>NZ_JALIRP010000001.1 GCF_022898935.1 Paenibacillus mangrovi
TTACATCAACGGTAATAGTGAGCAATTAGGTAGTAATAAATTAGCTCAATCCGATCTAATAGACTTAATTAATCAGGTTCAACAGTAAAGTTGGTTACCCACAATTAAGCTAACGGGACACGATAGTTGAATCATGATATAGAGGCAGCTGGTCAAACGATCAGCTGCCTTTTCATTGAAGTAAAGGGCAGGTTAGTTTTAAAAGTAGGTCAGGTACCAACTGAGGATGGAGTTGTAAAATGCTGAGCACAATAAACGAAAAGCCCAGAGGTGATACATCTGAAAATGAAACAAAGCTTATGCATTTTAGTCTTAATCGGTATAGTGTTAACAAACTCAACTTTAACTTTAGCATCAAATACAGGGGTTAGAGAAAAACAGCTTGAGGAAGCCTTATTACAACAGCTGCACGCTTCTATAGTGTCAGCACTCAAGAGTATTTACAAAACAGAATATGTTATGATTGGATGCAAACAAATTTCTTCCATCAATACACTTGTCACACTTAAAAATAAGGATAAAGAAAGCATACGTGCAGATGCAACGCACGGAGGAACATACTTTGAACTAACCATAAGCTTATGTAATGTGGGACCAAAAGGGGACTATGTTGAACTGTACTTCAAGAATGATACTGCAGGTGCTAGTTACTATTTGGTCGACTATAAAATCACACCTAAAGATTAAGATCAACTTAACCGAAGCAGAAAAGACCACACAGGAATAACTGAACTGCACCCCAATAGTTAGACACCATCTAACTATTGGAGGTGCAGTTCAGAGTGGTTTGTTTCTTTGGGGAAGACTTCTCTTTTATTGCACATCGAACTCGTTAGTTGAATTATGAACATATTCTAAGCTGGAATTTATTCCAACCTGAAGACTATTTTAGTTCCTGTCTCATTCTTCTTGAATGGTTTGCTATATTCCTTGAACGTTAATATTATTCCTGAAGGATTGTCAGGTAACGGTGGGAATATTACGTAGTTGTAAGATGCATGTCCAGATGTACTCCCACCATTAGTCATTCGACAATCATATTGTTCTCCAATGTGCAATTCAAAGTGGCTGTGTTTGTGAGGGGATTTTGACGTTACATCCGTAGTTACGTCCCAATCAATACTGAAAGTTACTACACTAGCATTACTGTATTGTCTTATCGAGTTTAGAGTGTAAAAAACCTCGTCATTTTCAAATGATTTCAACACTGCAATATGTTTCCTAAACCCTGATGGTTCAACCGTTGGTTTGAAATGTTCTTCACTTATAAAAGTTCCAAAAACGGCTTTCAGAAAATCCTCGTAGAGTTCAAATGTCTTTGCCCATTTAGAGATATACTCTAATGGTGGAAAACCAGGATTATTTTCTGAAAGTTCCTTGCGGTGTTTCAACAACGCACAAATCTGCTCATCAATTGTAATAATTCGTTCATCATAATACTCAGTTGGACGTTCAAATGGCATCCGTTTCACTCTATCCCTCCTCATAAACGAATTATACAGTAATTACAATAAATTGAAAAATTCATTTCTTTACCCCAATTTGCATTTGTCGTAACGCTTCAAAAAATTTGCTCATAGTCGGGCGACGGATGTGCATCCCTGTTCCCAACCCTGTGAATGGGCAAGAGCGATGTAAACTACCCCACACCTTACCTCAACCGACCGACTGCCTAGAATCCATTCTGACGCCCCCTAGCCTTGCATCAGACCTTATAGAATAATTTACACGGTGAACCGTACCATAAGTAAGCACAAACTCATCGTTAAGGGAAGCGTCAAAGAACAATACAATGTCCTTGACGCTTCTTTTTGCTGAATGGTTGCCAGTATTCACAGTTATTTTACTGATGATCGAATGTAGTAAGTCTTTCTGTTTCTCTGGTTCAATCTTCGTTATGATCTTAGAGAAGCCATTCAGAACATAATATACTCGCTCGAAAGACACCTCTTTTATTGTCGGTATGTTTAGTTCTTGCTCAATCTCTGATCTACGAGTGAGTAACTGTTTTTTTTCTGCTTCTAGCGACGAAATTCTTTCCATCATTGATGCAGGAGGGGATTCAGACTTCTCAATCATTGAAATGAACTTAGCAATGTTTATTTGTTTCTCCACAATATCTTAACACCCCCTCAAACTGCCTAGAATCCAATTTGACGCATCCTAGCCTTACAAATGTTAGTGGTTATGAATCTGTCAATGAAGAAGGAGCCATTGTCGAAAAACAATGGCTCCTTCTTTATGAAGTGAAATTACTATTTTGATGAACTTGATGGAACATCAGTATCAGTCGCGGTTTCATCATTTAAGGTTTTATTTAAGAGCAACGAATTGGGATAATTTTTAGAAAATTCTGCTTCATCTACTTTTAAAAAAAACTCGCCTTCAAAAATTAGTTGATTCGTATTAGGCCCGATTTCATCTATTTTTCTTGCTATCTCCGATTCCTTAAATATACTTTGTTCATCTGCTCGCACGAACATGCCATGAGGTGTATAGAATTGACTATAATACCCTTTTGCGATTTTTGATTCTACGGATTCTACGTTTTTTACTGATTCTTCGGATTTTACGGATTTTACGTTATTTGTTGAAAAATTAGTGTTAACAGGATTTTTAACTGTCTTATTTACGGTTTCCATTTCTGGATAGGAGTCTTCTTTTGAATTGGATATTAATGCCACTCCTGAAATAATAGTCACTGCAAAGGCTATTAAGTATATTTTTTTAAACATATTATCCCCACCCTTCCTATACCAAGAATTATTTCCTACTTTAAAACATTATATTCACTAAAATGTTGAACGAATCGATAAGGTCCGTAAAGGAAAAAATCCCACTATAAAATGTATTATTTTCCTATTTTATCATACTACCTTTTAAAGTGCATGTGAACATCAGTTTATAATATTAATTTCCTTACGTATTAAATCTCCAATTCTCCTCTATGTAATATTATGTTCCAATAGCCCTTTAATATGTAGTCTTCATGAACACGGATTAATTAACTTACGAAGAGTAGCCGAAGTATGGTGAACAGTAATGATGGTTTTATTCCCAAAAAACCGTCACCAGACCGCCCAGAATCCGTTCTAACGGCTTGTTGCCTTGTACTCCATTACCCGATACATTCCCGCTCCCACCGCCTTGCAATGTCAAAAACTATACCTTTTGAATAGTGGGGGGGTTACATCGCTCATGCAATTCATGGGGGCAGGAAGAGGGTATGCACATCCATCGCCCGACGCTGAGCAAAATTTGAAGCGATACGACAACTGCAAAGTCATGGTACGATATGGGTGTTAATGGGCAGATTTGCTAGGGATTTGTCATTAAGCAATTGATTGAGGAATCTGATGATGAAATTATGCATTTTAGTAACGGCGATTTTGCAAAAAAAGCAAAGATGCTTCCTGTAACCTTTATTATCAAGGCACGAAAACTGTAGAATACGATATTGAAAAAAGAGAAGTTCTATCAAAGAGAAGCCACTCCATTTTCCGAGTGGCTTCTTCTCTATATGTTGATGTATATATTATGGTCAAACTGTACTTTGTGCTTAGATACTTTACGGTGAACCGTATCATAGGTAGAAGTACGGATCATAGGTAGAAGTACGGATCATTAAGCCAACGGGAACCGATAGCTTAATAAAATTAATCAGAAAAGGGAAGGATAACCAGAATGAAATTGTGGAGGATAAAATGAAGAAAATAATTCCTTTTTTAATTATTCTGGCAATTATCTTTGTATCTCCTGCGGACGCAAAAGGTAATGTAGAACCTGTCATGCCATGCAGTTTAGTCTTGGAACCAGTAAATAATAGTGAACTAAATGAAAAAGGTGTAGCTCTGGTATATAAAGTGAAGCTAACATCGAGTTTTCCACGTACCAGTATAAGCATTCACGCTATTCATCTTCCAAGACCCTCTAATTATGGAGATTATGATGGTTATGAGGGTTATTCATTTATAGAAAACGAGATTAGCTGGAGATTCAAACTATATCCTACAACCGAAGAAGATGGTCCAACTTGGGCAGGTAGGATTGACGATATTACTGCGAATTTAGAGAATAGCAAAATAGAAGTTCGTCTTTCAAACTCAAAGTCAGGAAAATTGGGTCCTGTTGTTATAAGCAATAGTATCAATTTGTGTCATTGAGCTAACGGGACACGATAGTTTAATAAAATAACTCTAAAACGAGGCTGCCGGCATGGATCGGCAGCCTCGTTGCGCTAACGGGCAGGATAGTTTAAACAAGGAAATTTTAGTAAATCGGAGGTGATCACGTAACAAAATCTAGTTATAGAACGTTAAACATTTAGAAAAGAATATCTTTTGAAGGGATTCACAGTTTCAGGATCTCAAATGCAGGTAAAACGAATTACTTCAATCGCTCAAAAAGAAAATTATGAAGACCTGACAACGGGAAGTTATCTATACAATGCACAATGGAGCAATGTTCAAGTAGGAACAACCTCCGGAAGTGAAGTACTTATGAGTGTGCTTCGACAGTTGATAGTAGTTGCGAATATAAAACATCAAATATCCTAGTTGATTGGGTATCTTGGGCGCAAGAAACTGTTAAGGTAAAGACGGGTACGTTACCGTAAGTTCCAAGAAAAATGTTGCACCTAGGTATCTTCAGGGTGAACATTTTTCCTCAAAAACCGTTTAAAGGATAGCCCGAAATTGAGGGTTGAATTTTAAGGGAGGAGTAAATTATGAAAAAAATATTGTGCTCTTTGCTCGTTATAAGCTCAGTTCTTTTGTCGGTAACATCTGCTACAGCTGGATCTTTAAATGAAGATCATATTAAACTCAAAGTTAACGGAGCGTATCTTATTTATTCGAAGGGTGAAATGCCTTTTGTAGATAAGAACAGTAGAATATTGCTCCCTTTACGCGTGATCGCCGATTTAATAAACGGAAAAATTACATGGGATTCAAAAGCGAAGTCTGTTCAAATTGAAGCGAAAGATTTCGAGCTTACAGCAGTTCTCAACGAAAAGGGAGCGACTATAAACGGAAAGAAGATCGCTTCAGACACCTCGCTAACACTTAAAAATGGGACGACATTAGTACCCGCAAAATGGATTGCCGATGGGCTCGGTGTTTCCCTCAAATGGGATGCAAAAAACAAGATTATATCCTTGGATGACAACCGTTTTTTCCAAGCAGGCCCATTAGAGAGAATGAACAATGAATGGAACAAAGAGTCATCCATTGACCCGCAAATCGCTCCTCAGTCAATTGGCTATCAAACGGTTGAGGGAGTAGAACAGCTGAAGATTACAATGAAGAACCTTTCCACCAGCACATATACTTCCCAGCAAATTCAAGATCATCTCTTGGTTTACATTGATCCAAATCATTTTATCGAAGAGGGTATTAATGGAATGACGAATAGCGACCGCTCAGGCCTAAGATTAATTGATGAAATTAAACCTAATAAAACTTACACCTACACGCTTCCTGTGGGGAGACTGGATCAGAAACAACTGAAAACGGATGTTCCTCAATACGCTTTTGTTCGTTATTTTATTTATAAGTAACGTTAAAACTCATTATAGGAAACTCCTTTAAGGAGGATCGCCTTAGGGTAAATGCTTGTCGAACGTAAATCTGATGGTCCCGATATGATTTTGCGAGAATCTAAAATGCCTTTTCAGGATTCAGGTTCTAGTGGTGTAACAGTCGTGGAGGTTCGAGTCCTCTCGTCCGCACGCGACACAAACCCAAGAGACCTTGATATTCAAGGCTTATTGGGCTTGTGTCGCGTGCCCAGATAAGCACGCATCTTCTAGCCGGTGAAAGTCCAGTCGCGAGAGGGCCAAGCTACGATGCGTACTCACGCTATGGGGGGCTCAACGCGAATCAAGTATTCATGCAAGGGTAACGGCTAACGCTGATTCCGCTATCGATTCATCAGCGTTAGCCTTTTCTGAATCGAGTAGGAGGAATTGCCGGCATTAAGATTACTGTTATAATTTTTTCTACATCGGTTAAAGAGTCTATATTCTGGATGGCTTCAAAGAAAAGCAAATAATGAGATAAGATTGTTTCGCTTAACTAGCATGGTAACACAACTTCACGACGAATTTCACATGAAGGGAACATTAGTCTAACAGAGACAAGGAGGCAGCTGGTCAGAAACGATCAGTTGCCTTTGTTCAACTAACGGGCAGTTTTATGGAAAGCATTCTTGGGAAGGTGGAGAGCTTTTTGATAATTATATATAAAAAGGATTTAGACATGAAAGTAGAAGGTAATGCGTACTAAATTTCATAAAGAGGAGCATGGCATATATGTCAAATGAAAAAGAAAAAATGGTCGAACTAGATGTTGAAAAAATCAATATTGTTGACAAAGAAGGAAATTTGAGAATGTCTTTATTCAACAGCGATCGTATCCCGGATCCTATAATAGATGGTAAAACGGTAAAAAGATCGGGTATTATACCAGCATCCGGAATGTTATTTTATAACAATGACGGTGACGAGTGCGGCGGGTTAACATTTGGCAGTAGAACATATACATCTGAAGATTTTGATGGGAAATATGCGGGGAAAACAGAGTCTTTTGCCACATTTACTTTCGATGCCTATAAGGGCGATCAAGTAACACAGATGTATTTCCACGAAAATATGGTTGAAGAACGTATGTATGGCTACACTCTTTATGATCGTCCAAGTGGAGTGGAAAGAGCTCGGATGGATCGGTCTCAAGACGGTTCTGTAGGAGTTAAATTATCTGATAGCAAAGGACAAGAACGTATTCGCATAGTTATAGATGCCAACGATGTTCCAATACTAGAATTTCTCAATGAAACGGGAGAAGTGGTTTACAGTCTTCCGCCTAAACAACAAGATTAAATCTACTCACCCTAGTGGGGTTAGGTTACTTTTATTAAGGTCTAAATGTTGGGGCAGTTAAAAATTTGATAGTTCTTACTTGTTGAAGTAACGGGCAGATTACTTAAAGACACTTGATGATAAAATAGGAAATAAATCAGCAAATTGAGGTTGAAAGATGATTAATTCTGCTGAAGAATTTGTTAGGCTAAGAATTAATGAGAAACTAGGTGAGTACCTGAAAGCGGCATGGGATGAACCTCTTGAGGTTTGGTTAGAAGAATTAAAAAGTACCCTGATATGCGTGAATGGGTAGCACAGAACCAAACTAATTCCTGGATGTAACGTTTTATATAAGTATTAGTTCGCAAGAGAAAGGGGGGACCGATTTATGAATGGAGGTCATACCGTGGTTGGAATTGATGGACTTATTCAGTTTATAGTTTTTCTTGTTGTTAATTACTATATAATATATCTTATCGTTAGTCATAGTGTGAAAAAAGGCTTGCAAAAGGAAATAAATGATCTAAAGAGTGAACTTAATGAATTGATGGAACATTTGGAGAAAAACAAACAATAAAGGATCGCGTAACAAAATTGGAGTAGAGTATACGTAAAAGGGCGACATTAATGTCGCCCATATTAGCATATTGGATTCTTGATGGATGCCTTTTCTTAACTAACGGGCAGGATAGTGTAACAATGCATTATATTTATGATACAGCTCACCGTAATGTATCCAAGTACAAAGTACAGTTTGACCACAAAATATACATCATTAAATAAGACAAAGCCACTCCAAACAATGGAGTGGCTTCTTTAGCGTTGGCATGTTACTTAACTATGATCTTGTAGCTTCATAAACGAATTGTTGATTTCCATCGACCTGAGGCCATTGCTGTAAACGCAGTCTATCTTGCTGGAACCGAGGAGTCTTCGATTTACGAAATTACAACAAGATTACTTATAGATACAGAATTTCACAAAAAGATGACAACTGCCAGTTGCCCTTTTGGCGACGGACAAGCTTCCAGACGTATTGTGAGCATCCTATCTCACTTCTTCGGGTTTGTTTCCGTCCTTCCAGTGAAATTCAAGGGGAGTCTACAGGAATAATACTGTTCTTATTCATAAGCTATCGGATAGCTTAATAAATAACTAAAACGCGGCTGCCGGCATAGATCGGCAGCCGCGTTGCGCTAACTGGCAGTTCAACGCAACTTCCTAACCGTTGGGTATATGTGCGTTACAATGAAGAAAATGAGGAGGGGTGAACATGGATTCATTGCGTTATCCGATAGGACAATTCGCTGCGGTGGAGAACCCTACCGAAGAACAGCGCGAACAATTTATTGAATCAATAGCTAAAATTCCCGATAAACTTCAGCAAGCTGTTGACGGTTTAGGTGCTGAACAATTAAACACTTCTTACCACGTTTACGAGGCTTGCGGTCTTTGCTCTTTTCAGAGAACAAGACTCTTGCGTTTCTGCGTTACCAAAAATCCCCTACCCTTACATCAAACCCATGTTTCCTTAAAGCACCCACGATCTTTGTTTGTGTTGCCTCCCAAGGCTGTACATTCTTTTCTCCATTACATAATTCAGATATTTCATTTCGGGCTACATTGGCATTGCTAGCTAACCACTTTTGAGACAATCTATGATGATCTAAAAACTTCCCTAATGCTGTTCTTTTCTTTCCCAACCCCATTTAAAACCCCATCCTTTCTATTAGAAGGATGGACAAACTATGAAAATATTATTCAAAAGGTGTGCATTTTAACCAAGCCATGCTCCATAGGTATATAACGAGATACGGAACATCAGAGCATAATAGCCGCTAAGTTCCATAACTGGTTATGGAGGAGTGATTTGCAAAATGATATCGGCGATTGATGCAGGTAATTATGAAACGAAGTTTTTTGCAGGGCGTGAGCTGAAGAAGTTTCCGTCAGTACTTGGATTTGATTATCGGGATCGAAACATTCGTGATCATTATGGCGAGTATGATTTCGAATGGGAATACAGAGGACAGCGAGGATTCGCTGGGACACTTGCATTGTATGAAAGTGAATGTGCAGAGAGCCAGAAGGGTGAGACTAAAGCACACCCGGATGCAAGGTTGCGGATCCTAATTGCATTACATCAATTCGCTGATGGCATTGAGCATAACATTGTCGTTGGCCAACCAATCAGCAAGCACAACGAGATCGAGAAGAAAGCAATCAAGGATATGCTCTTGGGTCGACACGATCTAACCGTGAATGGGAAAGGTAAAACAATTGTGGTGAGGAGATGCGAGGTAGCAGCGGAGGGAGTAACGGCGGGATTGCTCGTTACATCATCGGGAGTTGTCCGGGTCATTGATGTAGGCAGCGGGACGGTAAATCTAGGGACATTGATTAATCGTCGATTGAATGACTTGAGTAGCTATACACTTCCATCAGGGATGGAGACAATGCGTAACATGCAAGCAGATGCTTTCGCACGGCAAATAGCTCTGAAGGCAATCGGTTTGAAATGGGGTAAAGATGATGCGGTTTATATTTGTGGGGGGGGCTCTACTCAGTTATTTGAACCATTACGGGCTTACTTTCCACTTATCGGGCTATTAGATACCGATTCGCAGTTTTGCAACGTGAGGGCATTTTACATGATTGCGAGGAAGATTTATGAAGGGTAAAAATATGAAGATCGAACAAGTAGTCTTTAATCTGGATGATCCAGATCAAATACGATTACACAAGCATTTGTCGGAGCGAAGGAATAAATCAGGGTACCTCAAGCGTCTGATCCAGCGTGATATTGATGGAGCATTTGGGATTCCAACAGATTTTATCTCTAGAAGTTCACCGTCAACAGAATTGGATTTTGTGGCTGAGGCTTTTATTTAACGCGAAGTTTCGAGGCACAGAGTGGGGCCAATGCGTTGAGAATGTTCTTTCTCAACTTATGCGAAGAATATTGAGATTATGTCTGTACACCTCGGTTTTAATCAAATTCTCCATTGGAGGGGTTCGTTCGATGAGCAGAGTGCAAAGTTTAACTATTCGTGAGTTTATGAGCGGAGATTATCCCAAATTAGATCCTTTGATGAAAAGGATTGTTGAACATTTAGAACGGAATAAGGTCAGATATAAGATTGTCGGCATGACGATTATCGTATTTCTTACAGCAACAGATATTGCACTGGCGTCAGGTACGGGAATTGACGTTGGAGCACGGAAGATTTATACCAAGTTACTTGTTGTAGCCAAATGGGTCATTATCATTAAAGGCGGTTGGGATACGATCAATAATACCGTTAAGGGGGATTTAGAAACGGCTAAAAAATCATTTCTTTCATATTTACTTGTTTATGTAATTTTATTGGCATTGCCTTGGGCACTTAGTGAAGTTGATTCTGTTTTTGCAGGGATGTGATTCGCATGATGATGATCAGAATCCCAACGGCATTTATGGAAGAATGGGCAAAAGAGCATGTTAAAGCGCTGGTTGTAGGTGCGTTAGAGGCTGCACGTGAATTGCTCGTGGAATTTACTTATTCAATTGCATTAGTTGGCGGTGGTGCTTGTATTTTGTTATGGCTTGGTGGATGGGATAAAGGGAAAAAGTGGGCGGGGATCTTGCTCATGGTCAATGTTTTGATCAAATTCCTTTTGGGGTGAGAAGGTATGCATTCGATGAAGTTAAATGATTATGTGCAGGTTGTTAGACCACAATATGTTTATCTGCGACTTAAACCAAGCAACTCCATTCGTAATAACAATACTCATAAAATCGTTCGTGCTATTGGATCTTTGTATAAAAATATGTTGGAGAGTATCAAGCGGGAGCGGGAAAAAGTTATTAGAGCATTTGGCAAACAATTTGTTATACCGACGAAGATAAGTCTGCAGCTGGCTGCTAAGGTTGGATATTATATCTACATTGAAAATAAGAAAGTGGAGTTTTATTTCGTGATTCCGAAACAACATCTGACTTTCATGCGCGAAAAACTTGGCAGCACATGGAATGATGTAACGATTGAGGAAGTAGAGAACATCCCGGCTTTTCATGAACAGGCAACGAAGTATCAGCTTGTGTATAAAAAAGAAGATGGATTAAGTTTAGCTGTAGATCGACGCAGTAATGATTTGCTATGTAGCAATTTGAATATTGTTGAGGTTTTGGAAGGGATCGATAAGGTCGGTATTTTTTATAATTTTATTCCTACTTCACAATATGGTTGGAAATTTAAGCATCAAAGCACGATAGAAAAGGTGAAGAATTGTGAACCTGTTGATCGGGATAAAGTCGGATTTCTATATTTATTAAAAATCGTCATGGTCATGATTGATGATCTGATGAACAGTGTTGCAGGTGTGATGGGCAAACAGCAGAGTACAGAGCAAGGCACGAACATTTTAGCATCCGTCTTAGATCGATTGAATGGTGGGAGAGCAATTAGCGAGAGCACAGTCAAAAAAGGAAATTCAATTGTGATTTCGACTCAAATCATTGTTTTAAGTGAGAGCTCCGACAAAGTTAGGGAACGGAGTAATGCACGAAGCTTAGCATCGTCTTTCGATATGATTAGCCAGGATAACGAGTTGATTTATAAACCGTTACGAAGCAGGGTGCGGTTCACCGATTATTCCTTAGGGGCAGAGAGAAACAAGGTTGGGGACGAAGAAGCACAGAATTTCATTACACTTGCAGGGCGTGATGTGCTGGAACGTTACAATTTTATTGAAAAGATTGAAACGCATGAAACCGAGGTACCTGAAGATTTACAAACTGGTGTGATGTGTATTGGAACCAACCGATACCGTGGAAAAGATCAATTGGCTTACCTTAGCAATGATCGAGAATTTCGCAATTTGTTGACATTATTAATCGGTCCAACGAGAGCAGGGAAAAGTAATCTGATTTGTAATTTGGCTATCGATGCCATTAAGGCAGGGGAATGCGTCATTGTTTTTGATTTTATTGAAAATTGTGAACTTAGTGATGAGGTCGCAAAACAGTTCCCGAATGATAAAGTGTTTCAAATTCGATGTGATAACGGAATTGAAGGGTTAGGATATAACGAAGTTGGAATAAGCACGGATTGTTTTAAACAGTATGAGAATGCGAAGCGCCAGACATCAAACATGATGACATTAGTCAACTCGATTAACACCGATGAAAGTCGTTTGAGTCCAAAGATGGAACGTTATTTGGAAAGTGCCAGTTTGGTGGTTTTTATCTCCGGTGGAAGTATTCGAGATGTGTTTAGTGTGCTCCAAAACCATGTTGCTCGAATGAAGTTTTTAAACAATGTCCCACGAACACAACACGATAATTTAGCTGAATATATGGATTCGTTACGTGAACTTGATGATCTTAGTAAGGACGGCCAAATTAGCGGTACGAAAACATCATCGATAATCGGAATCATCGATCGATTACACATGCTTAAAAGAAACACGTATATGGAATTGATGCTGAAAAAGGATTGCACGCAGAATGTTAATTTAGTCGAAGAGATGCAAAAAAATCAATTAATTACAATCAAGATGCCACAGAATATGTTCACGACTGACAGTGAGCGTGACATTTATACAACATACTGGATTACGAAAATATGGTTGGCATTGCAGGTGAGGGCTGACCAGATCCGCGACAAATCTAAAAGACTGAAGGTTAATTTGATCATTGATGAGCTTTACCAAGTTGACTATACAGAACAGTTCATAACGAGTAAGTTATCACAAATGGCAAAATTCATTTGTAAGCCGATAATCAGCTGCCATTATATTAATCAACTGCGTCATATGCGAGATGAACTCAGAAGTGCGAACACCTCTTATATGTTGTTAGCGGGGTGCGATAAGAAGAATTACGATGAATTGAAAAATGAATTGTATCCATTTACAGATGAGGATCTGCGGAACTTACCGCGATATTGCAGCATGAATTACATCAAGAGCAAAGAAGGATACGCACGGTTCATAACAAAGTTGCCAGGTGAAGTAAATAAACGATCGGTTCGTTCTTAAATCGTTGATGAACAGGGATATGTGATGACTCCAGCATGGGTCCAATCATATATCCCTTATATAATGATATGGGACAATTTTTATCGCTCTGGTTGTTATATATGGATAATAATCATATATATTTGTATAGCTGGACAATTATCTTTATATACACTTGGAGGGAATGGATTATGGCCATTGCAATTGGGGTTGATGTAGCGAATTCTTTCGTGAAAATAGCGTCATTTAGTCACAACGAGGATTTACTTGATTCATATCCCAATACGCGCAGGGTAGTAAATCCTTTTGAGGAGAAGACAGATGTATTGGCTCCACAGACTAAAGAAACGATATACGAAATTGACGGACGTGCCTATACCGTAGGAGAACGTGGTTCTAATCTAATAACATCAAGCATGGGTGATATAGAACGTTACACATCACAAGGTTACATAGATGAAACATTAATCGCCTTAGCCAAACATACTAAGAATGGGGAAGACGTAATCTTTTGCGGTGGTGTACCGGCACTCCATAATTATAATAAGGAAATGAAAACGAAGCTAAAGGAACTTCTCACGAAGCGTCATACGGTTATCATCAATGGTTATCCCGTGACGTTCATAATTCGTAAGTCGTATATATTGTTGCAACCACTAGGAGTATATATGGCAGTCGTATATGATTCCAAAGGGAACATGGTCCAACCAGACTTAGCGCAGGAAGATACCCTTATTATTGATATCGGTTGGGGAACAACTGACGTTGCAATCATGCGTGGATCCACGTTAATTAGGGCTTTAGATGGCGGGAAAGCGATGAATTTCGCTTATAAACAAATTCTAGATGGTTTACGTAAACTATACCCAGAACTGCACGCTGAAAAAATAACGACACTTCATATGGAGGAACAGTTAAGGCATGGGGATAAATTTAGCTGGGGGAATACCGAATATGATTGTTCTGAGATTAAGAAGATTGCATTCGATATCACTGCAGGGGCGATCATTGAGGAAGTCAAACGAGGGGTCGCGGATGAAGGCATGACGCTACGAAGCTTTAAATCGGTCATTTTTGCAGGCGGAGGATTGTTATCATTATCTAAATACTTCAAACCATACACGGAGAGCTTTAATAATGTTAAAGTACCGAACAATTCTCAAATGGCATCAGCTATAGGCTTCGGCATTTACGCTAAAATGAAAGGGTGAATGCACGTGTCAGTAAAGCCGTACTTATTAAAGTTAGACATTTGCAAGCCGCGCGAAAAAGCAATTTACGATTATCTCAATAGCGTACCGAAAAAGCATACCATAATAAAAGCGTTAGAGTTATTGATGAAATTAGAGGGCCGTGTAATGGACAATATGATTCAAAATGCGGTTGATACACCACCAGTAAAACCAGCTTCTTCTTATCAGGAACCATCTAAAAATACAACGGTAATGGATGGATTCCCAGATTTCGATTCTTAATGAATATTCCATTTTATTACATCACTTGTTATGATAGGGGTATTATGAATTGGACGAGGGGGAGACGGCATGTTACTGAATTTCTTGATCATTGTAGGTGTGGCTAGTGTATTATATCCCATGCGTAATTTGTTGGGATTGATCACAAGATTTTGTATCTACGGAATGATCATATGGACATTATTCTTTAATCCGCCTATGCCATGGGATTCCAAAATATTGTTCGTAGCAATATTGTTTATTCCGATTGTTGTAAACTGGATCTATAAATTCCTGAAAAGAAAACTAAACAACAAACTTGAAATGTAATCCGCTCTGAATGAGACCTTAATATAAATATTGCTCAGGTAAAGGAAGTCCTTCTAGGTCTTTCTTTTTTTGTGTTTCAATATGATGAAAATAAAACATGATGATGGATTAGGGATAGCAAGCATTGGAAGTGTAGCCACACTCCCGGAAATTTTAGGGGGTTCCCCTAGCCCCAACAATCCATGTTCGGAGGAGGTACCATGTCAAAGAAGAGATATAGGAATAAAGAAATTAAGTTCTTTGTGACAGAAGAAGAGCTTGAATTTATTGATAACAAGGCAAAAGCAGCTGAATTAAATCGAAGCTTATATATTCGGAAAATGGCGATTGAAGGATACATCATTAAACAGGATTTTACTTACGTCGAAGAACTTGTGTACGAAGTAAATAAGATCGGTAACAACATTAATCAGATTGCGTTTAGAGCGAATTCAATGGATTATCTCAGTGTTGAAGACTTAATTTACTTGCGAAAAAAATTGGATGAAATATATAGCCGTATCGAACAGTTCTACGGGAGTGGGTGATGATGTGCCTTATGTTAAACAGATCACAATTCGTCAGACGCTAAACCGATCGTTAAGATACATTGTGAACGAGAAAAAAACGGAATACGGTTGTTTTGTCTCCGGTGTGAATTGTGCGACAAATGATAAACTTGCCTATAAGCAAATGGTGAATAACAAAAATCGTTACGGTAAAGAAGACGGGACACAGGGATTCCATTTTATTCAATCGTTTAAGCCGAATGAGATTAGTGATCCTTATAAAGCACATGAAATTGGATTGAAGTGGGCAGCCAAAATGTTCGGGAATAAGTATCAATATATAATCAGCACCCATTTAGATAAGGGCCATCTGCATAACCACATCATTATAAATTCCGTATCGCTCGGTGGTAAGAAATTCAATGCATGTAAGAGCAGTCTGCAAGAAGCAAGGCGTTTATCAGATGAAGTTGCCAAAGAATATGATTTGGGTATTATTCCAGTGAATAAAGATACGGAATCGAAGTCATATAAAGAATGGAAAGAGGAGAAGAACGGATTATCATGGAAGGCGACAATTAAAAATGATATTGACAGTACGTTACACTCAGCTTCTTCTTTTGAGGATTTTGTAGCAAAGATGCAAGCTAATGGCTACGTAATGAAACAAGGAAATGTTAAGTATATGACGTTTAAACATCCAAACATGGAAAGGTCAGTGAGAGGGAAAACATTAGGAGTTGAATATACGGAGGAGAGAATAAGGGAACGAATTAAATTCAAGGATTTCAACTTAAACCAGTCGAAGCGACTTTATAATAATCGATTTACTCGAAAAACATATAAGGAGCAGCGGGCACAGACAGCACGTCGATATTATTTTAAAAGGGGAGGGTTAGCAGTTAATTTCATGCTGACGATAACCCTTGTTCGAACAATGATGAATCGTGAGAAAGAACTAAACGGGAATACTAGAAAACGGAATTTTGGATATGACCTTCAAATTAATACCCTAACGGACCAATTGAAATTTATTACCGATAAACAATTGAATAGTCGTGACGATTTAAAGAGAGGGAAGAGCGAGATAGAAAATAAACTCAATGAAATTGATTCAGTCCAAAAGGAAGCAGTCAAGATTAATGAAAATTTGAATTTTGCGATAACAAGTATAGAAACATATCTTAAATACAAAAAGATTCATGAAGAATATGAGGGTACCACATTCAGAAAATCAGGGATAAAACGTAAATTCAATGTCGAGCTTGAAACGTTCGATAAAGCAAAAAAGCAACTGCTGAAAATGGGGGTTCAAGTTGATCAATATGAGTCATTATTAGTAAAGCAAAAGTCATATGAAAATCAAATTGAGAAGCTGTATGCCAGGGCAGAATCGTTGGGTTCTGAATTAAAGATGTTCAACGAAATTGAGAAAACATTGAGCGATAGATCTGTGAATTATAGAAAAGCCAAATCAAAAGATCGAAATATGGATCGATAAACTGTAATAAATTTACTTTAAAGACTATATATACCCAATAAGAACAAATTACTTGATCGGAAGGATGGTGATTTTTATTCCTGAAATGGGTGGAGATGTAGCGAATATTGCGGCGATGATTGGAACAGATTTAACCAAGGAATCCATGAGAATGACAAATGAAGCTATCAAGCAGTTGCTGATTTTTCTGATCCAGAAGGCCAAAGAAAATGGCGATAAAGCTGGAGAAACCTCTTTAAAGAATCTAGCCAAGAGTAATGACGAAATAAAAATCTTCGACTTAGAATTTCATCAATTGAACAGTTTTGCCAAGCAAGCAAAGGATTATCATGTTACTTATGCTGTTGTAGAAGAACAGAACCGATATTCTGTTTTTTACAAAGCAAGTGATGAAATGCGGATCAAAAGAATATTAGAGAATTTGGTTAGGGAAGAACTGAATTCTTCTTTTGAAATGCATAAGGAGAGAGATCAGGAGAAGCAAGAATCACTGGAGGGAAAACTGGACTCTTTAAAAGAAAATTATCAAAACGCAAAGAGCAATGAATTAAAGGCAGATGATGTCTTGTCGAGTGAAGTTTCAGTGCGACAAAGAGAATTGAATTTAATTATTCTACAAAATGGAAAATATGAACGGATTTCTAATCAAATAAGCGTTGAATTTAGAAAAACGCTTGAAGATATGATGGATCGCGAGGAGCGCTTATTAGATGTTGGAAATGGGACTGATCGATTAAAGGTTCAACGTGTAGGGGATATGTACATTTTTAATTTGGTGAAAGATGATGCTCGAAATAACAAGGACCTAATACCAATAAGTAGAGGAACACTTAGAGAAAAAAGGACTGAGATATTGCCGTTGATTACAGTTCAAAGGGAGAGATTTTCATCAGGAAAAAATAAACATCGAGAACGAGGGGGGCGGTAATATAGGTGATGGATCATCAAGAAAAACGAAGAATGCAAACACGAAACTTCATTCTGTTTTACATGATCCTATATATCGCAGTATCCTATTTTACAATTCATTTGCTTTATGTAATTAAACTAAGCGGTGAAAAAGTTAGAATTGAAAATATTGAAAAATTTGTTGAGTCAGCCATTGTTAGTATCCAAAAGCGTATTTTTGTTCAGCCAAGTCAAGAAATGTTGAAGATCTTATTTGTGGAGTTCATTGCACTATCCATATTTGTGCTTTATAAGATTACGACTCAGAAAAATCTGATGAGGGGAAAGGAACACGGTACAGCTCGGTGGGGAAATCATGCAGAACGAAGCAGAATCCGTCATAAAGATAAGAGTCAAAATGTGATATTAACAGCTACGGAAGTATTAAGTTTGGATACAAGGAAAACGAATAAAAATCTAAATATTTTAGCTATCGGGGGTTCCGGAACAGGGAAGAGCCGTTCCTTTGTGAAGCCCAATCTTTTGCAAGCAAACACCAGCTATGTTGTCACAGACCCCAAAGGTGAACTTTTAAGAGATACAGGATATTTCCTACAAAGCCAAGGGTACCGGATCAAGGTTCTGAATTTAATCGATTTGTCAAATAGCTATCGATACAATCCCTTCGCTTATATAAAAAAGGAAAGCGACATATTGAAGGTGATCAATAATCTAATACAAAATACGAATCCGAACAAAACCAACAACGGGGATCCTTTTTGGGAGAAGGCAGAAATAGCTCTTTTTCAGGCCATTTTCTTTTATATTTTCTATGAGCTGCATAGTTCAGAACATCAG
Organism: Paenibacillus mangrovi; assembly: GCF_022898935.1. Classification (GTDB taxonomy): domain Bacteria; phylum Bacillota; class Bacilli; order Paenibacillales; family Paenibacillaceae; genus Paenibacillus_AQ; species Paenibacillus_AQ mangrovi. The sequence goes on from NZ_JALIRP010000001.1 coordinate 18,379, forward strand.
TTCAAAACGGTGTTTTCTATCCTGAGATTAGCGGAAGTCAAAGAAGATGACGAGGATTTCATAAGTGAATTTGATATGTTATTCGAAATGCTGCGGAAGAAGAAACCGGATCACATTGCTGTGAAGCAATATGACGTATACAAAATGGCATCTGGAAAAACCGCTAAAGGTATTCTTATTTCAGCAGGCGTTCGGTTATCTCCTTTTGGCATCGATGAGGTAGAACAGTTATTTTCAACGGATGAGCTTGAGTTACACAAATTGGGGGATGAGAAGACAGCTCTATTTGTGATTATTTCAGATAGTGACACGACTTTCAATTTTATTGCCTCCATGATGTATGCTCAGTTATTTGACTCCTTGTATTATCATGCTGATTTCGTTAGTAAAGGAACTTTGAAGTATCACGTTAAATTCTGGCTTGATGAGTTTGCGAATATTGGGCGAATTCCAGATTTCGATAAGTTGATTGCTACCATGCGTAGCCGGAATATCTCTGTCTCCGTTATTCTACAAAACCTGTCTCAATTAAAGAATCTGTATAAAGATAACTGGGAGACCATTGTCGGGAATTGTGATACGATTCTTTTCCTTGGGGGGCAGGAGCGTTCTACGCTGGAATGGGTTAATAAAGGGCTAGGTAAGATGACAATCGATACGCAAAATTCAGGCCGCTCTAAAGGAAGAAGTGGTTCATCAAGCATCAATTACAGCACACAAGGTCGGGAACTTATGACATTAGATGAAATCGCAGAAATGCCCGACAGAAAATGCATCGTCTTTGTTCGTGGGATACGTCCTTTTTACAGTGATAAGTTTAAATTACAATCGCATAAGCATTATAAGTTTTCCTATGATGCTAACGAGTTTCAATGTTTTGTTCCAGAACACGGTGCAAGGATAACTCAAACCGATCTTCAATTGGCTCGTTTTAATATCCGAGTTCCTGATAGCGATATGGACGAACGGAAGAGTGAGATTGAGGTGGTGGACATGAGCAAGATTGAGGAAATCTCAAAAAAGATGGATGAGCTTATGTGAAAAAAATTTCAATGTGAGGGGATACAAGGATGAAGACTCTATATATTAACAAGAAAACTGTGTTGAAAACTTGCTCCTTAATTATTGGATTACTCTTGGTTTTTAATACCGTGTATGCAGCTCCAGGAGATCCTGTAGGGATGGATAAGTTGGACGCATTAATTCAAGTAATTGCGACGTGGTTGGGACGTATTGGCTTGATTGTCGCTTTTTTTGGAGCTGTTCAGCTTGCCTTAGGTTTCAAAAGTGACGATGCCGATGGGAAGATCAGGGGAATGAAAACATTAGCGGCGGGGTTTCTAGTCTGGGGGATTACGCAATCACTTTCTTTGTTTGGCCTATAAAGTTGAATGGTATGAAGAGGGCTGAGCTTTACGGCAGTCCTTTTTTGAAAGGCAGGTGATGAATACTTGGCTACTCCGATTGATGAACTAAAGGAAGCATTCAGTGGTTTTACGGAATTAATTGGGGAAGTGACTCTTCTAGTGAATGAAGGACCCTCGTCTTATCCCGCACTTTATCAAACGATAAAGTCAATTCATCAGGCAATACTTCCAATCGCGTATAGTCTTTTGACGTTATATTTTTTACTTGATTTTCTAGGAAAAACAATGAACTTTCAATTCATTAGATGGGAAACGGTTGTTTCTTGTTGTGTGAAGCTAATCTTTGCGAAATTTGTTATGGAGCATGTATTTGATTTGTTAGAAGCGATCTTTCAAATGTCCTCTTACGTCACGAGTAAGGTGGGGGCAACAGGTTCTGATGCATCGTTCTTTGTCGACCTTACCGCTGTGGAAGCTGATTACGATAGTAAAGGTTGGTTTGAAAAGAAAATGTATTACTTTACCCTGATGCCTTTTATATGGGTATTGCAGTGCATCAAAATTGTGATAACGTTAGTGGTCTTTGGAAGGCTTTTTCAATTATTGATTTATACTGCTGTATCTCCTATTCCGATTGCAACAATAATTAGTGATTCTCTCTCGAGTACGGGGAAACGCTTCTTAATGGACTATGCTGCTGTTTGCTTACAAGGAATTATTATCATTGTTGGGTGTGTTGTTTATGGTGCGATTATGTCCAGTGTTACGTTCGGGGCATTCACTGGGAATGGTGGAAATATCGCCATTTGGAAAGGAATACTCTCTGTCTTAGCTTTATTACTTGTCGTAGTCAAATCGGGCTCATGGGCGAAAAAATTAACAGGTGCGTAAAAGGAGTTTGTTTTTATGATTGAGATCCGGATTCCTAAAGAAATTAGAACCTACAAGGAAAAATTGTTTTTTGGATTGAATTTACGTCAACTAATCTGTACAGCTATCGCAATTCTTATTAATGTACCATTGTATTGGTTCGGAAAAGATATTATAGGGCCTGATGCTGCTAGTTGGGTTGTTATTTTAATTGCGATTCCACTATTTATGATTGGTTTTTTTAGTTATAACGGTATGACTTTTGAGCAGTTTATAAAATCCGTCATCCAATTTGAAGTGATCTATCCCCAGAAGCGCAAATACAAGACACTAAATATGTTTGAAATGCTGAGCAGTTATAATGAGCGGGAGGGGAAGAAGCGTGTTCTCTCTAAAAAGACAAAAATCCATCGTGAAGAAAAAGACGCGAATACCTAAAACGACACAACAGACGATACCGTATTCCCTATCATTTGAAGATGGTATTTTGCAGCATGGAACGAATCGTTATTCCAAGTCATTTCAGTTCAAGGATATTAATTACCAGGTAGGTAAGCAAGAAGACCAAGAAGAAATATTCGCCAAGTATTGCGAGTTCCTGAATTTCTTCGATAATACCATTGACTTACAGATTACGATTGTAAATAAGAACTTTAACAAAGAGGACTTTGAGGAGAAGCTGCTCATTAAACCTAAGGCAGATCACCTTGAACCACACCGATTAGAATACAATAGCATGCTCAAAAAGCAAATTGTAGGCGGTAAAAATGAAATAAAAAAAGAGAAGTTCATTACAGTATCTATTGAAGCAAGTACGATTCAAGAAGCGCGTAATACATTTTTACGTATGGAGAATGAATTTCAAAGCATGTTTAAGCGTATGGGAAGCTCAGTAACAGGACTTGAACTCAATCAGCGGCTTGAATTACTGCATGATATTTATCGTATGGGCCAAGAGGGGGATTTTCGCTACGATCCAATAGAGCATAAGCGTAAAGGATTAATTACGAAGGATTTGATCTCTCCAGATGCTTTTACATTCAAACGAGACTATATGATCATTGGCGACAAGTATGCGAAGGCCATTTATATTAAGGATTTACCGACATTTATTAATGATAAGTTATTGAGTGAGATCACTGATTTCGGGTTTAACATCATGCTAACGATGAATATTAAATCAGTGGATTCATATAAAGCGTTGAGAATCGTTAAGAAACAGATCACCGGTATGGAAGCGAATAAGATTGAGTATCAAAAACGAAGCTTGAAGAACGGATATTTGGAAGCCTTTATCCCTCATGAATTAAGGCATAGCCTAGACGAGGCGAAGGAACTACTGGACGATTTAATCAACAAAAATCAGAAGATGTTTTTGGTAAATATCATCCTTATTCATTTTGCAGATAACCTTGAAACGTTGAATAAGGATGGAAAAGAAATTGCGGCGATTGCAAATAAGTTTTTATGTCAACTGGGAACGCTTCATTATCAAATGGAAGATGCACTGAATTCATGCCTGCCATATGGATTGAATCTTATTAAGGCTTCTAGAACATTAACTACAGAGAGCACGGCCATCTTCATACCGTTTACTAACCAAGAGCTTTTCCAAGAAGGGGGTATGTATTATGGGGTCAATGCTGTTTCCCGAAATATTATCATGTTTAACCGTCTTTCTTTGAAAAATCCGAATGGTTTTATCTTAGGTACTCCAGGTTCAGGGAAGTCATTCGCAGCGAAACGTGAAATGATGAACGTGTTGTTGAATACGGATGATGATGTGATCATCATTGACCCTGAGCGAGAGTACACAAGGCTAGTTAGTAACTTTAACGGCGAAGTGATTCATATATCTGCAGGCTCTAAAAATTACATCAATCCATTAGATATGAGCATGGACTATGCGGATGAAGATGACCCATTACTCCTTAAATCTGATTTTATCTTATCCTTATGTGAGGTTATACTGGGTGGGAAATATGGTCTCTCGCCAAGGGAGAAATCGATCATCGATCGATGTTTGAAGATAACCTATAAAGAATACTTGAAAACATTTGATCCTAAAGATATTCCAACCCTAGTTGATTTCTATGTGGAATTAATGGATCAGAAGGAAGATGAAGCGCATCAAATTGCAACGGCGCTTGAATTATATGTCGAAGGAAATCTTTCGGTATTCTCCAATAAGACCAATATCAATATTAATAATCGGTTTGTCTGTTTTGATATTAAGGATTTAGGTAAGCAGTTGAAGACGATGGGGATGCTTATCGTGCTGGATCAAGTATGGAACCGGGTGACGATTAATCGGAATCGAGGGAAACGGACATGGATTTACCTTGACGAAATCTACTTGCTTTTTGCCAATGAATATTCCGCTAACTTCCTCTTTGAATTATATAAACGCGCAAGAAAATGGGGGGGAGTTCCAACCGGTATAACGCAAAACGTAGAGGATTTATTAAAGTCTGAGCTTGCAAGACGAATGTTGTCTAACTCTGATTTTCTCATGATGTTAAATCAAGCCCCGTCAGATCGGAATGAATTAGCGGAACTATTAAATATTTCTGATACACAAATCAGCTATGTAACGAATTCCGACTGCGGGCAGGGTTTACTGTTCGTAGGAAATGCAATCATCCCATTCAAGGATAGCTTCCCGAAAAAAACAAATCTATATCGATGCATGACGACAAAAGTGGATGAAGTCGCGGAGGTGGATAAAGGAGGGCTCGTATGATCAAGGTTTATATTGCGACTCGGTTGAAGACACGACAATATAAACTAAAACGAAATCCTCCAATGAATATTATCGTTAGAGACCATATAAAATCCAACCAAAAATTAAAGCGGAAAATCAAAAAACTCCCCCTTCAAATCACACACTCCTTAGGTAGATCCATAGATCCTTATCAAGATGAAGAAGTGCACGAAACAGTCCAATCATTCTTACAAACTAAGGATGGTGCTCTAAAAGGTATCAGAAGCTACAAAAAGATATCTAAAGTAATAGCAAAACGTAAAAATAAAGGGGTTAACGCTAAGGTTGTCAGGCGTTCTTGGCAATCAAAAAATATGAAAAGCGCTACAATAACACGGAAAATGAATACATCCAGTAATGCTATACAGTTGAGAACGATGAATAGCAAGTATGTTCGCAAAGACAATGCTGTATCGAAAGTAATAAACAAGGGTGCTAAGAAAGCTTTGGTATCCTCAACCAACTATTTAAAGATGACCTCAAAACGGTTGGCGAAAAAAGTTGTCATTATGGTAAAGACCAATCCCAAGTTTTGGCTAATTGGTGTAGGGATTGCAGGTGCTTTTCTATTCATGATGTTGATTACGAATAGCTTAGGTAGTTCTACGAGCGCGGCGGGTTCGATGTTTATGGTGGACGATAATGTCGCTGTGAATTATAAAACAAAAGTAGATGAACTGAACACATCATTTCAGCAACGAATAGACAATTATAGAAAAAGTGGGTATGACGATGTACGAATTGATTATATGAATGAAGAAGGAACGTTGCTGGTTAGTTGGGCTGAGATCCTAAGTATTGTCGCGGTGAAGTATGAGCAGGACCTTGAATTTTCCATCGAACAACAAAACTATATGACTGAACTTTTCAATTATTTTAATGAAATAAAGACGAGCGAAGAAACGTATACAGAACAAATATGTTCCACAAACAAAGAAGGGAAAACTAAATGTCATGGTGAGACAAGAACAAGACTGATAGTTAAAGTATATACCTATGATATGGAACAGGTGTTTGATAAGATCGGTTTTAATGAAGAGCAGAGAGAGTGGGCAAGGAGACTTGTTAGTGAAGGGACGATTCAAGATCAATTTCCAAATTTAGCAGGAGGCTATACTGGCGGCAGTAGTAGCTTAACACCAGAGGAATTACAAGCTTTGTTACAAAATCTAGGTGGGGATATTGAAAAGGCAAGATTGGCCGTTATCGAAACGGCACTAACACTCGAAGGTAAAGTCGGATATTTTTGGGGCGGTAAGAGCCCTCCGGGTTGGAACAGTAATTGGGGAATGATGTTTCTTGTTACTGCCCCTGGAAGTGACAAAACCGGGACAAATCAACCTTATGGATTGGATTGTAGTGGTTTTATTGATTGGGTGTTCAAGACTGCAGGGCTCGGAAATGTTTTTTCAGCTGGAGGAACTAGCTATCAATGGACTAGAACCTCACAAATTAGTAAAGATGAAATGAAGCCTGGAGATTTGATCTTTAAAGATATGCCAGGGCAAGGAGGAATAAATCACATCGGCATCTTCATTGGCAAAGATCAAAATAATAATAACCTATATATACATTGTCAGAGCGGTACTGGTGTAGTCATTAATAGTTACAAAGGGTTTAAATATCCAAGACGACCGTTATTATTTCAATAAGTAGTGGGGTGATGTCTTGCGAAGGGTTCCGCTGCTACTGTTGCAATTATTTGTTGTGTTTTCCTTTCAAGCATTTACAGCTTATGCCGAAGAGGGATCTACAGAGCTTAAAACTCAATTAAAGGTAACGGCGACGATACCTGATGGGTTTAATAAAACAATCCTTATTAGCTTTACATCTAAAGATCAAACGAATGTGATGAGTCGGTTAGATCAGGGAAATGGGTATCAGGTTGTTCAAGAGATCATCCCACCAGGAACATACCAGATCGGTTTTATCAATATCGTCGGTGGGAATGTAACGGACTATAACATTGACGTTATGGATACATTTGAAGTCATTGAAGGTAAGGAAACTCAATTACCATTGAAGTTAGCTATGAAGAATAACTCTGAGAGTCAAGGAAGTTCAAAGGACATTGAATTGCCTGTATCGGATACCAAAGCTACAGTAAACCTCGAACGGTCTGGGAACACCAATCAAAGCATCGCAACAGTTGATTCTATAGCTCTTCCAGAAAACCCGACAATGATCAATAAGCCAACGGCTACAGCGAAAGTTCCACTATCGGAAACACAAGTTAGAGTAATCATTAGCTTCGCTATCCTAGTACTAATTGCTTTGTTGTGGTATCTGTACAGACAAATTTCCTATAAACATGATTATTATGACTGTTGAATATGGGAGGGCTTGACAACATGGAAGATGTCAAACTACAAAAGCTATTGGCACGTCAAGAATTTCTATTAAAAAAGAAGGAAAAGATCGATGAGGAGCTAAAAATCGTTAGTAAAAAAATTAAGGATCTGGAGCAAGAGCAGAAAGCAAAAAGTATAGAAGATACAATCATTGTTATTAAAGATCGGGGACTTGATATTAAAGATGTAATAAAAGAGATCCGTTTAGGGAATTTGGATTATTTGAAGAAGTCGATGACTGGCGAAGTAGGGGATAATGATGTGAATAACAGGGATGAAGAGGGGAAGTAAGTGAGGATCCAATCCTAATCCAAAATCGTGTAGGTTGTTCGAAGCTGGCGTGAAGCATCAAGACTGATTCGTAACGCGACTCGTCTTCATGTTTCACGCGAAGAGTAGTACCGTGAACACGGTTGGCGCTGGAGCGTTTACGAAGTTCGTAAACACCTCTAGAGATAATATTTTTAAGAAGTTCGTTAAAGTGAGTGACCCCCCTAAAGAGATATGACTCTGGTGCAAGTGAGACATTCGAGGTTAAATGCGAACTGTGGTGCCATTAGTCACTTGTGAAACGAAAATGAAAACAGCATTTAGCATCCCTCATAGCACAGTAGATTAAGGCGCCTAGCATATAAATAGGAGGCGCCTTGTTCATGTGAAAAAACAGCATATTGATGTTCTTTCAGGCTACACATGATTCGTACGAGGTGAGACCTATGACGAAAACGAGAAACCAGTATTCTGTAATTTGATTTACCCTTATTTCGGATTGAACTAACATTACTATCCATTACTGAAGTTGATAATTTCAATTTACTTTAATTGATAACAACGACAATACCTAATGCAAAGAATAAAACAGCGATTACTATCAATATAAATTTATTAAACCACCACGGTAGATATTTTAGAAAAAGACCTACAATAAAACTAATAATAATTTCAAAAATTGAGCCAATGAGTGAACTTGCAAAACTAGGAAAAACAGTAGCTGTATCGAAACTACTCTTATTATTGTGTCTCTCTTTATTTATTCGCAGACTAGATCTAAAGAGAAGAAATGCTACAATCCAACAACCCACTAGTATTAAGGTACTCCACCACATACAAATACTCCTTTTAATCTAATATCTTATGTAAAGTCATACAAAAAAATATAAGTTAATTAATTCTTCTAGTCTACATCCTATTATATCCAGAAACTTTATTCATTCTAATTCATAGGAATAAAATGTCATAGGGAGAAAATGTCACTAGAATATAAATTTGTTTATATGGTACTATCAAAATTGCAACGAAACGGAGTTCTCATCACCGGAACTCCGTTTATATTAATTTTTGGAAATCTGTTATTGGTATGTATAATGGCCGCATATCATTCATTAACAACCCATGTGACTTAGCTCCCTCAACTACAGGGTTATGATTTTTTTTGAGGAACCTAAGATACAGTTCTAAACCATATTTAGCTGTAACTGCTCCTCGCATTAGCAGAAAGATATCCTCGACACAAGTATTTTGCTCGTATGCCTTCGTTAAAGCGCATTTCTTCGTATACCTTTATTCCAAGATTTTTAAATGCAGTTTTAATGCTGTGTATTTCTTCCGTGACCACTTTCTTCCCAGTCTCGATAATTTCCGCGTATATATCTGGGGTTTTAAACAATCCCGATCCATCAATGATTTGTAAATCCTCTCATAAGCAGATAAGATCAGCGGGAAAATGATGTATCGCTTTACAAGTATCTCGTCCGTGATGACTTTGGAGAAATAGCCTCCAGGTGGGTGTTCCATATAAGTCGTGGCCGTATGTCACAAATATGGTCGAACATCACTTCAAAATGCACTGAAATTGCACTGAAATTGCTATATAGGACAAGGCCCAAGGTACAAGGTACCCTGGGGTCAAGCTCCCACTTAGTGGACACTGAAAAAAACACCTAGGCCGCAAACTGTCGTCACTCTACCGGGCGTCAGTTTCCTTAATTTTCTTTGTAAACGGCTTTGTTGTAAAAAAAAGGATATATTGCACGATTCGCCTTTGTGCCTTGGTGGTTTTTTCATTATTTAGTATTAGGCATAATTCATCGCTATTTTTTTTTAAGTATATTCTTCCAGCACAAAATAATAACAGATATAAGAGCAACAAATACTAATAATATAAAGACAGAATAGATTATCAATGGTAATGGTAACATATCAATACTTGCATACAAACGATTCATAAAGCACCCTCCTTATAGTTATCTTCAAAAACAAGTTTAGTATATTAATCTTAAATTGTAAAAACGCGAAGAATAGCACCAAGATTTCACTTACGCTGTATCTTCGTGGTGCTTGAGCACGGTGAAAAATGACTGAAGGCAATCTAACTTCTTCATAGAGTGTGGTTGGTCAAAATGGGGGTGTATAATAGTTGAGATTTAGTCTAGGAGGAGTTAAAATAAAAATTACTACTGACTTACCTAAATATGTTTTTGCAGTATGCGGATAGATAGCACCGAAAGTATCGGGAGCTTACAATGTCGATTGCGACAATTGTGAGCTCTTTTTGTTTTCCAATAATTAGGCTGATGATATAATGAGAGGGTGGGAACGTGAGTATATGGGTGTCTCGGAATGATGAAGGTTCCTTGTATGTTCGTTTTAAATATGATGAACAAATGGTTATGAAGATTCGAGAAATTCCAGGAAGGAAATGGATTCATGATAAAAAAGTCTGGATGATTCCATTTACACCCGAATCAATTCAACAGTTGCAAACACTTTTTGAAGGAACGAAGATTCATGTTGATACTGTGTTGATGAAAGAATGCAGTTTGTTTAACCATGAAGTTCACACGAAGGATCACATTCCAACATATCCATGGGATACTTCAATAAAAAGGTCCTTGATCCATGCACTGCAGCTTCGAGGTTATAGTACAAAAACGATAAAAGCTTATTGTAGTCAAGTTCATAGATTTCATACTTTTGTTCAGCAGCAAAGTGACTGAACGAACCGTTCAAAAAGTATTCGAACAAGCACGTGTCGCTTCTGGAATCCAGAAAAAGGTCAGTATTCACGCCTTACGCCAATACAATAACGTTAGCTGAAATTCGTATAAATACTGTTTTAGGAGAGATATTTATGTACAAACCTTTATTTAATCAGTTTGATTTTGCATGGAAGTTTGAATTTACACATCAATCTAATCTATTTCATTATACAAATGCCGTAGCATTAAAAAGTATTATAGAGAAACAAGAACTGTGGGCCACAAAGAGTAATTTTCTGAATGATTACACAGAAACGATATATATTCTTGAAGTGCTTAACCACGTTTATAACTTTATAAAGGAAAGATACAACTCTGATACGGTTGAGTTTTTTGACTTAATTATGGAAGATGTAAAATATGATTTTATTAGTAAACAAAATGGTAATGATAGTAACTCAATGTTTGTAATTTCTCTTTCTGAGAACCCTGATTCTTTATCGCTATGGTCTCAGTACTCTTCAGTTGATGGTTACAATATAGGATTGGATTTAAATAAGATTATTAATTCTATTAAGCAAATACAAGAAGAAAATAATATGTTCGATTTTTGTTACCTATCCAAAATTATTTATGATTATACACAGCAACGAAGTATTCTATTCAATGAACTTATAAGAATATATGATTTTTATAAGACAAATGATGATGGAGAACCAGATAGAAAGAGAGAAGCACTCTTTATATGTAGAAGCGCCATAGAAACATATTCTTTATTTTTCAAGAAGCAACAATTCAGTCAAGAAGAGGAATATCGAATCGCATTTACTATATTTAATAGGGATAAACTTAAAAATAATGTTGACTATAGAATTGGTAATGGTTCATTTGTTCCGTATATCAAGTTTCCGATTTCTGGAGACGTTCCATTTCAAAACATAACAATAGGCCCAAAAAATAATATTGATACGTCTAAATACGGATTAATGCACTATTTGGAACATAAAGGGTATCAAGACTTAAAGAATAATATTCTCAAGTCTGAAATAACACTTCGTTTTTGAGAGTTTATCAGGAAGCTACGAACTTCAGCTAACAAAATATTCACGCTGCGTATCGGCTGACACCGATCCTTGGTCCGCCAGGGGTAATGTCAGGGGAGTGGATTCAGGCTGACAACCCTGCGAGGCTAACTGCGCAAGCGCAGCCCCGGTGGCTTCGCCACCTTAAGCCTCTCGTGCTCGTGAATACTGGAACGTTATCTGAAAGATCGGCAAAACACTATAAATAAACAAAATCTATAAGAACAAAGTGATGTGAATTTATGAATAATCAGATATTTATACAAGTTAAGCCAATAATAAATGAATGGGATCCAGCAGGACTGCTGGCAATTCACTGTCCGGATGACGAATACCACTCAGAGATCAGGGAAATATGCCATTACATCGAATCTTTAGATACTAAAGACTACAAATTATTGGGATTACATATTTACAAGACTTTTAAAGATTACTTAGGAAATGAGTTTCAAGAAACCGAAGAAAAGTGCTTTGAGATAAGTCTTAAAATATATAAGGGTTTAAATAAACAGAGATTTTTATAAATATAAGAATTCTTAGGTTTTATTCGAAGAAGGCAGATCCATCAGATAACACCGTATCTAACGCTGCGTCGCTAACGCTCCTTGGTCTGCCAGAGGATTTTCGGAGAAGTTGAGTCAGGCAGACAACCCTACACCACCTAACCGCGTCGCGGCCAGTCGCTAACGCTCCTTTAAGGTGGTGAGGGTTCGTAGATACAAGAACGTTATCAGACATTGGCGTAATGACACATAAAATTCTAAAGTTCAATTTGAGAGGAGATATTTATGGGAAATAACTATTATAAGATCTTAGGAGCTATATTCATGATCATCAGTGGGTTAATTTATACAGCTGAAAGAATAATTGAAAACCTATCAGCTGCATTAGTAGCCGCAGGATATGCATCACATGGAACAGGGACCGATAGAGCTCCTAATTATGCTGGATTCTTTGATAATTTTTTTGTTTGGTTTTTTTTCTTGTTAGGTTTTTTGTTACTAGCCTACGGATTCCCGAAGGGAAATAAATAGTTAAGAAAGCTTCGGGGTTATTCAAAGTTGCCGCCAACATCCGATAACATCGTATTCACGCTTCGGGGCATTCGTCCCTCGGTCCGCCCGAGGCATTTCAAGGCAGCAGATTCAGTCGGACAACCCTGCGAACCTAACCGCATCGCGGCCGCCCCGTTGGGGCTTAAGGTTCTCGGGTTCGTGAATACGAAGAACGTTATCGGAAATCAATGCAATGGATAAGTATCAAAGAAGTTAATCATAGACGCAAAGGAGCGAATGATATGGAAATCAAAAACAAAAGCGGAAATGTGATTGGAAAGATTCAAATTCAATCCCTTCAAGATGAGAATATTCTCGACAATATAATACATGAATTAAGACCAGGCGATGGAAAAGGGATCTACATTGCTGACGCAGTAGATAACAAGTTTACTCAACAGACAAATTACGCCGCAATTGAATGGGATAAAGGCTATGAAATGTTAAGAGATAAAAATTCCGTGGAAACCAAGATTTCCAATTCATTCTGTAGTGAATGATATTCATGTATATTATGGATTTGATAATTTAAACAAGCTTGAAATAAATGAAATGATCGAAGATGAGAATGGGAAGGCCTTGCAATATGAACTTATAGGAAGGAATATTTCTCAAGACTTTCTGATAATGATAGCAGAATCAATGAGTTAAAACACTATATGTTATTTCAAAGAAGGCATTGACATCCGATAACAACATATTCACGCGACTAGTCGGCTGAAGCCGCCCCTTGGTCCGCCCGAGGCATTTTCAAGGAAGTTGAGTCAGGCGGACAACCCTGCGAACCTAACCGCATCGCGGACGCCCCGTTGGGGCTTAAGGTTCTCGGGTTCGTGAATACAAAACGTTATAGGAAATCAACGGATATAAAAACGTTATAAAAACATGATCTGATTGAAGGAGAACATATGAAAATCACTATGGAAATGAGCGAAGTGGCTTATGAAATAGCAAAGAAGGTACATTTAGGGCATATTACAAGAACTGAAGGAAAGATAGAAATTAATAAGATTACAGGAATGAATGAAGGATCAGCACAAGCATTTATTACCATATTTCTGGCGATGATGAGTGGAGAAGTATACAAGAGGGCATTTAATAATGAAACCAATAGATTCTTGTTTGAAAGTATAAAAAGAGATTTTGGAAAAGAGTATTTTTTAAAAGCTTTAGAAGCATCTCAAAAGCATGTAAATTATTATTCAACATTAGGTAAAGGAAATCTATCAGGTCTCCAAAGTATAATAAATGAAATAAGATCTTAAAGAGTTAGCAATTTCGAAGAAGTCGTTGACATCCTATAACATAATATTCATGCAGCGGCTCCTTTGGAGCCTTGGTCTGCGGATGGAATTCGAGGAAGCATCCCAGCAGACAACCCCGTTAGGGATCATGAATACAGGAACGTTATAAGAAATCCCCGCAAAACCTAAAAATATATATTAAAGATAGTTTCTGGTGGTGAAGAGATGATCAGAAAAGCAGGAATTACAGATCTTGATTTTATGATTCAAATTGATTTGAAAGATGAAGGCGTTACCACTTCTGATTCTCTAAAGACAGAAGAAGAGTTGAAAGAGCATTCAAGTAAGATAATGAGATATGTTGTTGAAGAAGATAGAGGGGCTTTTATTTTTGAAGATGAGGAGAGCAAAAAGAGAATAGGCTTAATCATGTACTCGATAGTTAACCGAGATGGTAAATATCCTTGGAAAACCATTTTTCAAGAATTGGATCGGAGTTTGTTTCAGGAAGACGGACGATTCTTAGAAATATTTCAATTATGGGTTGCCCCGGAATATAGGCGAAGCGGTATTGCAACGAAGCTTAAATTAAAACTTGAAGAACTGGCAAAAACAAATAATGTGAACTTAATATACACACATACAGAAGAGAAGAATAAACACGTTATAGAACTTAATGAGAAACTTGGATATAGGAAAGTAAGAAGAGGGCCGATTTGGGATGAAGTTGTACGAGTAAGCCTAATAAAGCAATTACAATAAACCTCTTGCAACGTATTTCAAAGAAGGCGGGGACATCTTATAACACCATATCTACACTGCGTCGCTGATGCTCCTTGGTCTGCCCGAGGATTTTCGAAGAAGTGGGATCAGGCAGACAACCCTGCATTGACTAAGTCCGTCGGACCCGGTCGCTAACGCTCCCTTAAGTCAATGAGGGTTCGTAGATACCAAACGTTAACTGAAATCTCCGAAAATTAAGTTAATCGCAAACAATTAGTATTTAATGTTATATAAATTTTGATTCGTATTGTTCAATACCTTTAGTGGATGGCCTGAATTTTATCCTATTATTTAGGTTATTTTCTTTTATCGCCATTCCTTGCTCAACTAAATACTCAAGTGCTAATTTCTTTTCTCTAGGAAGTTTGTAGAAGTCGGTTTTTCTAAAGGAGTATTTGTATTTTTGTTCGTAAAAGTAAGAATGGGTCATTTCTTCTAAAATCAAGTCTCGCAAAAGAGTTCTGTTTAAAATCGTAAGATAACCAACATCATTTCCATTCATTATTTCGTGAACAAGACTTTGTTCCGAGATAGATTGACTGTCTTCCCATATATCTACTCCTTCAAAGAACTTGGAAATAACGTAATTTTGATCCTCCTCATCTGTTATTTGAGTTAAGAGGGTTTTTAAGAAAAACTTTTGACGTTCATGCTCCCCATTTAGATTAATAATTTCATCTAACTCATCAATCTCATACATGTGAGCTAGTTTGTCCAAATTAAAGTGATATTTAACAGATAATGCGTCATCAGGACTAGGGAGGTCTAATTTAAAACATAATTGCCATATTTGAAAGAGTAATATATCTTTCTTTAGTTCAAATCTCTTTTTTTTACTAGAGATTAAATAATATGACTTTAATATGTTGCAAAACAAATCATTGTCAAGTGTGATTTCTCTAAAACCCCAATTATCATCATAAATATTACTATACTTTTTTTTGTAAAACGCTTCAGCTACTTCTGTATTAGTATATTGGAGATTATTTTCAATAAATTCAACAATTTTTTCCCTTTGTATACTTGGTGTTTTTCCTACATGAGTCAAATCACCTCTACGAAATGCAGTATGACTTTCAAAATAGGTTTTTATAGCACCATATAATGGAATATAGAATCTACTTTTAAATTCCTTTTCTGATTTTATTTTTTCCTTTCTTGAAATAATTAAATGATTAAGTAGTTGTCCTCCAATGGCCCCAGTTATTAAAGTTGTAATTGTTCCCCAAATTCCGTTATTTAATATATTTTGTAACATTCTTTACCTCCTAATTTTAGCAATGCTGGTATAGCAGAAAAAGTTCATTTAACAAGTTGTGATAGGAGTATTTTACCATAAAGCGCAAGTGTTCGATATTTATAACAGGAGGTAAAACAAGTTGAGGTGGAATAAGAATTATTAATAAAGATGAATTCTATTATTTATTATCTAACGAGTTCCAAAGTGATGATCCCAATATAGTGTATAGTCAGGCGCAACATTATATTGAACAAATCAATGGAGCGGCTTCCATACTATTTGGTCATAATGAGTTCAACATGATAGGCTTTGATAATATTACCTTGTTAAGGGAAGATGGAAAAAAGGATTCATATATCTACATGTCTTGTTCTATGAATGTCAGGACAAGAATGTCTGTTGAAATTACAGTATATGATTCAGAAGGAAACGAAATAAAGGAGGAAGAAACAAAAAATAACTTGTCACGATGGATAATTGAAGGTTTGGATAATGAAGATGTGGCTAGTATACTTCGCTATTTTAGAAAGCCTAATTGGATGAACTTATATAAAATCTATGAGGTTATTAGAGATGATTTAAATGGAGAAGCTGCATTGATAAGTAAAAACTATATTCCTAGAAAAGATATCAAGAGATTTACTCAATCAGCCCAAAGTAAAGAACTGCTTGGTGATGAAGCAAGACATGCTAGTCTAAAGTATAAACCGCCTGAAATTCCAATGAATATTGATGAAGCAAGACAATTGATTAAACAGCTATTTGAACATTGGGTTATTTCAAAGAAGTAAGGCCTTTGCATAACAATGTATTCAAGCTGCGGCTCCGTTGGAGCCTTGGTCTGGGAGATGGAATTCGGGGAGGGATTTCAGCAGACAACCCCTAACGGGGTTCATGAATACAGAAACGTTAGGCGAAACCGATGAACTCCGTAAACACAGTATCTACGCTGTGGGGGACACGCCCCCTTGATCTGCCCGAGGCGTTTCGAAGAAGTAGTGTCAGGGGATAACCCTGAGAGGCTAAGCCCGTCGACCCGGTCGCGACGCTCCCTTAAGCCTCTCAGGTTCGTAGATACAAGAACGTTATCGGAAACATCCGAAGTGCGAGAGGCCAAGAATAATACATTTAAATTACAGGAGGCTGTGCCATGTTTTATCGCAGAAAGTTTTATATCGTCAACAATGAATTTGTTGACATCTTTAATAAACATTTCATTGAAACCAATTTACCAAACCAGTTGAAGAATGGAGCTCGTCTAGTAGGAAGATGGATGGCTCCACATTCAGATAAAACAACTGAAATATTTGCTATCTGGGAATATGATAGTTATGAAAAATATGAAGAAATTGAACGGTTTGTAAGAAGTGATAAAGAACATAATAAAAAGATCGTTGATTGGTATGAAAGATATGGGGGCAAAGATCATGTATACAGAGAATATCTTATTGAAGTAAAAAACGAAGAATTAATCTCTACATTGTCAGACGAAAAAGGGCAGTTCAGGACAATAAAATATTAATGAAATACATCGAAAATACTTATTTTAAGACTATGAAGGGCTACAATAAAAGTGTTGACATCACCTTGTATCAGTTGTGATTTTCTCTTCTCGACTGCCCTTTTTTAGGGTGGTCTTTTTTGGTTAATGTAATTTTACCAACCGTTCCACATGCTCGATTTCCTCAATTGGAATCCACACTGGCCCCTCTGATGTTCGGATCTTAACAAGGAACTGATCCCCCGATATTTCCGCCTTCCCTGTTATTACTTCATTGTTATTTAATTTCACGGTTACTTTCTGTCCATATTTTGCAGCTATCTGCAGTTCCTCTATCATTAAAACATCCACCTCCACTATTTACCTGACATTCGACAGTACTATGTTCATTCCTGCTCTTTCTTTTTTAATTATAGAGGCGGAATGCATGTCAAAGAAATTAGAAGGTAATGGGTTGTTTGAATCATCTCGGTTGATGCTGCTAGAGCATCGCGAGGCGTATAATAGGCAGATTTTAACAAAATACCCCCGCGGCTAAGACCGCTAATTGATGATCAGGAGTGTCGTCCCGTGCTGCCGCCAGTCGCAGTCGAGCAGGTGGAGGTTCAATCACTCGGGCATACACGTCCTAAGTAGTGCACTGATAATACTTAAAGGCCAAGCGAATCTCAGGTATTCAATCCTGAATTTGTTTGGCTATTTTTATGTGGAATTTGTATTTTATGCTCGGAGTTAGTTCGGTGGAGTGGAAGCGGTAAGGACTTGGCCCAATGGCTGGATACCGTAGGGTGCGAGGCTCGTTGTACCCGGAGGGCCGGAACGAAGTGGAGGAAGGCGAAGCCTTTACAATGAGAAACCCTGTGGTAGCCTGCTGGGCAGCCATGACCGAGAGCGCCCAAGCAACCGAACTAACGGTGTTACTCAGGCGCTTTCCCTTTTATGATTAGCCAGATGTGAAATGGTATAGCGAATAAAGAAAATATTATAAAGACAAGATTATATAACACTTTACTCTGGAATGATTGTGATTGAATAAGGTTACAGATAAAGTACAACAGAACTGCTGAACTAAAGATATATTTGTTATATTTCGAATCATTTTTCAGTAGTCGAGCAATTACATTATAGAGCCATACTGTAAAGGTTATTAAGCCTAAAAAGAACACCCATGACATCTAAAATCACACCCCTTTAAGCTATTCTACCCCATTGATTTCTTGTCTTAGAACATGATCATAGTTTGAATTCGCAGATCCTCTTGTCAATCCTCGATGTAAAACTTTAGAGAGCTAATCAGTGACGTATAAACTTGTTACGCAGTCTTCTTCGATGTCCCCTTTCCTTTTCCATTTTACAAAGAAGAACATTCGTATACCCTAGCCATCAAGTCGCATTTGATCATACAGAACCTCACAGCGCAAGGCGAAAAAACCTTTTTGAGAAATTCGCTCAAAAAGGTTTTTGTCGACCCTTCGGGCAGCCTTGCACTGCGAGAACCTGTATGATCCTAGATCTGCGACGGCTACGGTATACGAATGTTTTTTTGTTCTTTGAAAACTTCATAAGGAAAAGACAAGGCTCGTCAGAGAGTGCTACTTACAAACCTTTGAACCACCCGCTCATCGCCGCTCGGGCTAGACCAGCAAACGGTTCCGAATATGGGGTGAACAAGGAAATAGAACCAATAACATAAGGGAGAGATGGATATGAGTATGAAAATTTATGATATGGTTACGGAACGAATTATCAATCAACTGGAGAAAGGTATTGTCCCATGGCGTAGACCGTGGAAGATCGGTACGGCGGTGAATTGGAAGACACAAAAATCATACAGGGGAATTAATACGCTTCTATTGGAACCGGGAGAATATGCAAGTTTTAAACAAGTGACTGAAGCGGGTGGAAAGGTGAAAAAAGGTGAGAAAGGCCATATCGTAGTATTTTGGACATGGTTGGAGAAGGAAGATGAGAATGGTGAAATGACAAAAATCCCATATTTACGGTACTATACGGTGTTCGAGGTCAGTAAACAATGTGAGGGTTTACAAAGCAAACGAAATGAGCAGAGCTTTAAACATGATCTGATAGAGGAAGCAGAGCGGATCTGTGAAGGCTATAAGAATGCACCGTTAGTACGATTTTCATCGGGTCGTGCATTTTATGTGCCTGCACAGGATTACATTAGTGTTCCACCAATATGTGATTATGAGAAGCCTGAAGAATATTATTCAACCTTATTTCATGAGCATATGCATAGCACAGGACATAGCAATCGATTAAACCGCCAAGGGATCACCGAAATTGCTGCATTTGGCAGTGAAACCTACAGTAAAGAGGAGTTAGTTGCCGAGATCGGCGCGGCGATGTTGTGTAGTTTTGCGGGAATTGATAACAGCACGATTGATAATAGTGTAGCTTATATTGGCGGTTGGTTACGTAAACTGAGATCGGATAATAAAATGATTATTCAAGCAGCGGGGCAAGCACAAAAAGGGGTTGATCATATTCTAGGTGTTAAGTTTGATGAAGGGGGCTGAGTGAAGAAAAAACGAGTCCCTCGGCCGGGGCCCCCTCCCCGGCCGAGGGACGATCATGAAGAAAATGACTTGTCAGACTCATCTGTAGAACTAAAACCTTAAAAATCCGCACGAAGTAAATCCACTCTACAACAGAAGGACGATCATTATTCACAGTCGTCGTCCTCCTTGTTTATGTTACCCTTTATAATGAATTTTGATCTCTATTCCTGCCTTATGATCTCCGATTCTTTTATACTCAATATGGTCAATAAGAGAAGTCAATAGGTGGTTAACTTCCTTCGTTTCCATTTTTGTCGTACCAGTTAATATTTCTTTTAATCTGTTCAATGTGTTTTGTAACTTATCTATCTGATCATCCTTTGACACAGTGTCTAATCGCTCCAGTTGTGTCTCCGACTGCTGTCTGTGAGCCTTTAACTGTTTAATCTCTTTTTGTGCTTCTTCTTCAGTGTATACTTCTGCAAGAAAGCCTTGTTGGACCTTTTTGATCTGTTGATCAATCTTCTTGATCGCAGATGTCAAGATAGCTTTCTCATCAGCAGGATTGGAATCGTCCATCTTCATATTGGCCTTTACATCCTCAAGATATTGTTCCAACTTATCAACGTATTGAGAGAAGCTCGCGTAGAATACCTTTTCGAATAGCTCCAACTTGACACCTTTGTTTGCACAGACTGTATATGTTCCGTCATCAGCGTATATTCTTGTTTGACAAGATGTTATTCTTAACTCCTTACCTTTTCGTCTTTGGAAGCTGTGAGTTCTATTGCAGAGAGCACATCTGATTAAACCTGTGAAATTGACCTTTCCAATACGCGATGATGGAGCCTTGGTTAATCGACTTTCTCTAATATCCCTTGCTGTTTCCCAATCCTCTATGGACACGATAGGCTCATGTGCGTTCTCGATGACGATTTGTTCAGTGGCCTCGGTCTTAAACTGTCTTGGAGCGCCTGATGGCTTTTTGCTCGTCTTTGAAACTTTGGTTTTTCCAAAGATGACGGTTCCTTTATAAACAGGATTAGCCAATACGACCGATATTCTCGCCTTATTCCAACTTGAACCGCTCGGGGTCAATACACCCTCTAATTCAAATATTCTTTCAATATCTGTAGAAGTTTTTCCTGATAGGTAAAGAGCGAATATCCTTTGAATAATGGGTGCGTATTCGTTAAGCTGTAGCTTCTTGGATTTGTGATCGTAGTTGTACCCTACAGGAGTTTTGCCACCGACCCAGTTTCCATCCTTGGCTGATTGTCGCTTACCTCGTACGAGCCTCTTCTTGATGTTCAAATATTCCTGCTTTGCTACAACTGACATCATATCGGACATCATATCATCTTCTTGAGTGCTGTAGTCATATACTTTGGATGTGGTGACTACTTGTACGCCATAGTTGGTAAGGATTTCTTTAATCTGACCAAAACCACCCGTATTTCTGCTCAACCTGTCTTGGTCTGTAATGACAATAGCGTCATATTCGTATGTCTGCACCTTGGCAAGCATTTTATTAAGTTCGGGTCTATTGATGTCTTGAGAAGAACCCACCTCAGAGAACACTTCAAATGTCCAATCGTTCTTTACGCACATTTCTATAAGCATGCTAAGCTGTCTTTGTAACATTTCATCCGTTTCATCAGGTCTACTTTTCCGACTGTATACTGCCACTTTCTTAATCCTGCTCAAGCGAATCACCCTTTAGAAAATAAACTTATTATGTAAGCTTATCATAGTTGCATTATGGTGTCGATCTATAAATTGACCAAGGACGCGACCGTCGAACAGCTGGAATGCGCAGGTCTCGGTGCCCATTATGT
The DNA here is from genome assembly GCF_022898935.1 of Paenibacillus mangrovi. Taxonomy (GTDB): domain Bacteria; phylum Bacillota; class Bacilli; order Paenibacillales; family Paenibacillaceae; genus Paenibacillus_AQ; species Paenibacillus_AQ mangrovi. The sequence goes on from NZ_JALIRP010000001.1 coordinate 39,971, forward strand.
TGCGCATGACAAGGCTCTTTTCTATGAAAATGCTGGCGGAGTACCATTTACAGCCGCATATATCCAGGCTAAAGGTGATCCGCTTGCGGATCTGTATGAGGATATTGCCGCCGAGGAGAAGGCCCGTGCTACATATCAGTGGTTGATCGATATGACGGATGATGTGGATCTGCAGGACAGCCTGAAATTTTTGCGGGAGCGTGAAATTGTGCATGCCACCCGTTTCAGGGAAGCCGTGGAGATCATTAAGGATGACCGGACTCAGAAGAGAATATTCTAACCTGATGAATCAACGTGAAGAAGCAAGGCGTTCCAACCTCGGGGCGCCTGTTTTGTCTGGTTTACAACCTTGTAAGCTTCCCTTATGATAGGCTATAAGCATAGCGCCAAATAGCGGCGTATACATCGAGACACAGAAGGGATGTTGCTAGCGATGAATACCAGAAGCAAGTTGAAGAGGCCCGAGGCAATGATTTTTGATATGGACGGCACGCTTTTCCAAACGGAATCCGTATTGTTGCCTGCGTATCATAAGCTGTTCGACACGCTTCGCAGCGAAGGCTTATACACAGCGCCGACACCTCCGGAAGAGCGGATGCTGGGCAGTCTTGGTATGCTGCTGGAAGATATATGGAAGGTTGTTATGCCGGATGGCAGCGAAGAAGCCCATAATCGTGCTAATGAACTGCTGCTCCAGCTTGAGCTGGAAGGTCTGGCCGGTGGTGAGACGCTGCTGTATCCGGAAGTCAAGGAGACGCTAGAAGCACTGCACGAGCAGGGCGTAAAGCTGTATGTGGCGAGCAACGGACTAGAGCATTATATCAGCGGAATCGTGGATACGCATGAATTGGCCAAGCTTTTTGATGGGCTGTACAGCGCAGGTAAGCATGGCACGCTCTCCAAAGTGGATTTGGTTAAACTGCTGCTGGAGGAGAATCATGTTAAGTCTGCGTGGATGGTTGGAGACCGATCTTCGGATGTGGAAGCAGGAAAGAAAAACGAACTTGGCGTGATCGGCTGCGCATATGCCGGTTTCGGCAACCATGAAGAACTGAAAGGCTCGGATGTACTCATCTCCTCTTTCTCAGAGCTTCTGAAGCTGTATGAGGAAGCGGCATCGAATACATAAAAAGTAGAATTACGTATTAAAAAGCCGGCAGGCCGCAGATTCACTGCGGTTTGCCGGCTTTTTTAAGTTCTTTTTGATCGTACAGCCAAACGGCGTATTCGAGCGGTCTGGCGATGGCCTGCCGGTATAATTCGGGATCTCCGATTTGCGAAAATACTTCTCTCGCAGGCTTGGGATTGACCTCCAGGAGATAAATGTCTCCCTTCTTGTTAATAGCAAGATCAAGCGCGAGCTCGCATAAGGCGCCATATTTTTCTTCCAGAAAAGAAGCCACGCCGATTCCGAGTTTCTCTGCCTGTATCTGAATCCTGAGCCGGGTTTCTTCATCCTCAATCCATTGATCGAGCATGGAATTCATGGATACCGCATGCCCTCCGCCGTGCAGGTTGGAGGTGATGCTGCGCGGTGCCCCGACTCTTCCTGCAATGCCGGTGAGCTGCCAGTTGCCTTCTTCGTTCTTCTGTACCAGCATGCGGTAATCATGAACGCGTCCGTTTGGAAGGTCAACCTGAATCCCCTCTTGCACCAGGTAGCCGTCCTTCATATTCCAGCTGTTAAGCACGGCACCAAGGCGGGAGCTATGGATTTTCTGCGGGGTGATGATTTTCCGCTCCTGGTTCCGGCCTTGGATATAAAAATGAGCCGGCTCCTTTAGCCGTTCGACGCGCAAGATCCCGCGCCCACCGGTTCCGTTAATTGGCTTTAAATAGATGACGGGGTTTTTCTTCAGCATGCGCTGCACGTCAGATAAGCTATGATAAAGATGTGTCTCAGGAAGATATTTCTTGAATTCAGATTTCTCCGATAGCACCTCGTATATAATCCATTTGTTTCGAAGAGGCCGGTTCAGAAACAGAAGGTGGCTGTAGCGCTTGCGGAACTGGAGAAGCTGCGTGAAACGGTAGCCTCTCTGGATGCGGCAGCGGTCATAGATCATATCGGGAAATTGGCGCCATCTGCGCCCCCATACGCCTTTTTGGGTATCATACTCGAGCGCGTAAATTCGTTGTTTGCTATCGCTGACATCCATGGGTGTAAAAACAAAAACATCCAAACCCAGTTTGCGGCCTTCAATGATCATTTTCTGGTAAACGGGCTTCTCCTCAAGATGCTTTCGTTCATTCATGTAGAGCGTCAAAATACCTAAGACGGGAATCGGCACAACGTTTCACCTTCTTTTATGGAGGCCGCCTGAAGGCGAACCGTATTCTTGGAATTCGCGGGGAAAGGAGAGAATGGATGTACCTTGCATCTTGAACTCACTTCCTTTTACGTTACAACGTCGGATGGTCTGCAAGATATTGGCTGTAATGGAAAATGCGTTCGAGCGATCTTTGACGGATATGGGGCTCATCGAATTTCATTGGCTTCGCATTCGCCTCGAAAAACCAGATGCTGCCTGCAGCATCTACTCCAAGATCCATAGACATTTCACCATGGATATAACCGGAAGCCTTCTCGATTTGTCTGGCGATCACAATGGCGGTTGTTTTCACGCAGTTCATGATTCTCGGAGCCATCTCGGAGCCGAAGACAGCCGTAAGCATTTTGTTAGGATCCTCGATGCTGCCCCCACGCGGGACGTGTGTTGTTATACTTTTGGATCCTGCCATACGTGCGCCGACACCTGTGACGCCCCATTGTCCTCTTTTCGTTTTCTGCAGCAGTATTCTTAAATCAAACGGACGATTGTCAACGGACGCAAGCTCGATGCCCTGCTGCACAATATAGGGGCTAGCGCCGGTTTCGCTTTTGATGCGGGCCCAAAGACGCTGTATATTCGCTCCTTTATAGGTGGTGCTGTTCTTGTGATGTTGTACCTTAAGACGGTATGGAAGCAGTTTGTCCTCCTGGTATTTCAGCATCATGATGCCTTTGCCGGCTTTTCCGCTTTCCGGCTTTAGATAAAGGCAGGGATAACGTTCGAGCATCTTTTGAAGGCTGGCCTCCCCCCGCAGACGTCTCGTTTTGGGAACAAGGTGCACGGTCGATTTGGATTGTTTAAGCCATTCAAACAGATGCCATTTGTTAAAAAAGTAAGGGTTGTAAAACCTGATGTCCGGGTTCACCAGGCATTCATTGATTTTACGCCGAACGGCAGGCCTGAGCTCATCCTCGCGCGAAGGAATGCGGTTATAAATGACTTGCGGGGGCGGAAAATGCTGCTGTTCCCACTCTTCATCCGCATTCAGCGTGTATCCTTTGACTTTTTCGCCGCTGAGTTTGAGATCCTTGATCGTCACGACATAGACAGGAAACCCCATTTCCTGTCCAGTCCTGACGATATCCCCAAAATTGGACTCATTTCCCCGAAAAAAACCAGGTCCGTTCGACATGGTCAGTATGGCGACGACGGGCTTGAATTCATCAGGATTTACAATCGTCACTCGGAATCCCTCCTGCGGAATTTACTCAAATACAGGCAATGTTCGAGGATATGCTCCACAGAGGCTTTCCCTTCTGACCGCAGGGAAGGATGGCTGAATATGGAGCGGCCGGGTTTGGCATTGGCTTCAAACATCCATACCTTTTCATCCTGGTCAATTCCAAGGTCAAATCCGATTTCGCCTAACAAATGTTGGTGATGGAACTCAATTGCCTCGGCAAGCTTAATGGCGATATTTTTGGTGTTTTGCAGTACCTCATCTGATCTCGATCCAAAGGTGCGGCTCAGTGCCTGCTCGGGCGTCAGCAGGGAACCTCCATTTTTTAGATGCGTGGTAACGCTGCCTCTACCGGATTTTTTGGCTCCAATGCCGACGACGTCCCATTTGTTGTTGCCGTTCTTATGCATGTGGAACCGGAAGTCAATTGGACAATTATCGATTTCGATCAGTCTGATTCCTTGCTGAATGACATAGGACTCAAGCGAGCGTCCGTGCCTGGATTGAAGCATACGCATCATGCTGCTGAAGTTGCTGAACCGAAGCAATACATTGCCGTTTCCTTTGCGGTAGCGTACGAAGTAACCTTTTTTGGGTAAATAGATCAGCCGGTAAATTCCTTTTCCCAGACTGCCGCCGGAAGGCTTGTAGTAAAGAAATTGGTGCCTTTCCAGCATATCCTTGATTCTCTCGGGTACCGGATTCATATAGGATTCCGGAACATACTGGTTGACCGTGTTGTCATTTTCGAGCAAACGGTAAATATCCGACTTATTAAAGAAACCCCAGTTGAAATAAGGGATTTTCCTGCGTGCAAAGCGTTCCCTCAATTGATATATGGAAGCTGAGGTTTCGGCTTTGCGGCTTGGCAGGCGGTTATAGACAACATCGGGGAGCGGAACCGTTCTTCGATAAAAAGAGCCGCTCTCGTTCAGAAAATAACCGTTGACCGTTTCCTGATGCCAGTTGATATCTCGCGGAGTAAAGGCAAAAATATAACATTTCTTTTTTCCTTCCCGCAGCAGCTGTTTGATGAATCCTGTTCGTGATGCAAACGGCTGCGAGGAATTCGTCGGTCCATCCGAAAGTACCCCGATCAGCGGTCCAAGCTGGAATTCATTGGATTCATCGTCCTGATTGAGTATATAAATGCTGCCTGAAGAAGGGACATGAATGCCGCTTCGGACTGCTGAGCCGAGAATTAGATGCTTACCCGACTTCTTGACGGGCTTTACGGCAGCAAGCATCGTATCGTTGCCAAGCCGGAGCTGGATGTTTTTCTTGCCGGACAGCTTTAAACTTTTCATCAGAGTATTCGATATATAGACGACTTTCTCGGGCTGCTGCGAAAAATGAATATTACAAAAAGTCAAACTCATCAATTTACCCTCCTAAGTTGTCGAAGCAATAGATAGCGGGCATAGCGGAGCGGATTTTCCGATGCGAGAATCGCGCTGCCCGGGTCATTTCCGGCTTGCCTGATGGAACTTCGCCCTGGCTTGGAGTTCACCTCGAGCAGCCATATATCCCCTTTCGTATCGATCCCGAAATCGATGCCCAGTTCGCCGAGCCTGCCATAATGACCCTCTAGAATCGGCGGAATGTTTTCGGACAACTGCCCGAGAGTATCCGTCATGCGTTCTGCCTGTGCAGCTCCGAATTTTTCGCTTAGATACGGCAGAACAGGAAGGGCCTTTCCGCCGCCGTGAAGGTTGGAGGTCATGCTTCCTGCGGCGCCTTCCCGGACCGCCATTCCGGTTCGCATCCACAACCCTTTTTCATTTTTCTGCATTAACACCCTGATATCAAAAGGCTGGTCATTTCTGCCGTACAATTGGAGAAACGGCTGGAGGATATAATCGCGATTCCCGGTAAACTGCCGGATCCACAGGAAAGCCTTGGATGATTCGTCAAAGCTCATTTCCAATTGCCGGTTGGCAGAGTCCCTTGCTTTCACAAGAAAGGCTCGAAGGTCCGGATTCATCCGGATGTAGAGCGTGTTTTTGCCTTGGGAGCCGCTTTTGGGCTTTAAAAATATTTCTCCGTCATACTTTTTCAGAGCGATCAATAGATCTTCTGTGCCCCGATATATCGAAGTGGGAGGCAGATGGGGAAGTAAGCTGGCTTCTCTTTTCAGAGTCTGATATACCTGCCATTTGCCTGGAAGTCCCCGGGACCATAGCAACCAACGCCCAGCGAACCGGGCTTCGGACAGCAGACTGGCCGCTGCGGTGAATTCTTTCCCGCTATGGAACAGGCACCGATCATATACGATATCGGGGAAGGGAAGCCTGCACTTATGCCATTCGCCTTGCTTGTAAGTGAAGCCATTAACGAAGCTGCGGTCTGGTGCTGCATCCGCCGGGCAAAAGACGATCACGCGAATGCCGTATTTTTTTCCGAGTATGGACAGCCTTCTACAGTAGTTTTCATCCGAAAACGGCGGACTGCCGAGACGGCTACAGCACATGATGCCGAGTGTTCCAATGCTAAAGCTGTTCATGGCATTCCTCCTTAGAAGCCTGACAAATAGCAGCAGTATTCCAGCAGCCTTTTGACTGAGGGCCTGATTTTGGTTTCATTTAGCGGTGTATTGTCATTTTTGGATGGCTTGGAGTTGACCTCTAGCATCCATATTTTCCCTGTAACATCCATAGCCAGATCAATGCCGAGCTCTCCGAAATGTGCGGGGATCAGATTGTCAATCCCACTGGCAATATCCAGAGATGCGCGGTGCAGCTTAATATAAGCTGTATTCTTAACTTCTTCGGGAAGCATGCATTTGTTTACCGCGTCCTTGACGGTACTGAGCGTACCTCCGCGGGCGAGGTTGGAAACAAAATGATTTCCTCCGGCGATACGTGCCACGATGGAGGTCACATGCCATTTGCCGTGACCGTTTTTCTGTACCAACGCCCGGAAATCGATCGGCCGCTTGCCGTGATCGATCAGCGTGAGTCCTTGCTGGACTTGAAAACGGGTCGTTTTCATCTTCCCGGATATGCCTGCAAACAGTTTGGTTAAGCTTGGGTATACCTGCTTGCGGGCACCGCCTGTAGAAGTGGCCAGCGTCTCGAAGGTGCCGTCGGGCTGTCTTGCGATCCGGATGATCCCCTTGCCGAGACTGCCGCGCACCGGCTTCAGAAAAACGACGGGGTACTGGGAACACATTTTTTTGAGGATGGTATAACCATTCAGCAGATGGGACTCAGGCATAAATCTAGCGAAGGATGCGTCGGCCTTAAGTGTGACGAAAACCTCGTTTTTGTCCAGAAATCTTTCATTAAAGACATGCGTGCCATACTGGGATTTTACTTCTTTCATAAAATGCTGTACGCTAGGTTTATTCTCCATTTTGCGGGTTGTGAGACGGTTGTTGACGACATTAGCGATGGGCATAGCTATTTGGCGCCATCCGTTGTCATATACCCAGCCATGTATACTGTCTGAGCCTTCTTGGATGTGATCTGGTGTAAAGAAGTATACATATGCGCCCTGCTTCCGGCAGGCGTTAACAAGCTCCCGGCAAAACATGGTTATGGAGCCGAACGGTTTATCGGGCTGATCTGGATGATCCCGGCTGACGAGTACACTGATCAAAGGCCCGATCCTGAGTGTACGGCTCGTTGTGTTGTAGGTCGCCCTCAGAACCGGACGAGAAAAAAGACCCATTCGGCGGGCCAGAGGCTCACTGATTCGCAGACCGCTGTATTTGGCTGCGGCAACAACGGTGATCTCTTGTCTGAAGGAACCAAATGCCAACTGCAGAGGACGGTCGGTAGGAATCTTCCACTGTTTGACCAGCTTCTCTCCGAGTACAATAGCGTTTTCCTTTAAAGCGCCCGGAGTGAACATTTGGACCGGTAGCATTTTTTTGGACATCGTGGATCTCCTTCCAACAGCAACTTGATGTCTAATGGGCAGATAAGGAGCATCTGCATTTTGCATGTAATGCATCATATGAGGACATAAATCCCTTGGTGATTGACTCATCTTTTAAAAAAAAGGGGTTTGAAGCTTACATTTTTAAAGGAGGAAGGACACACATGAATATTTACGACAAAGCAAATGAATTGGCGAGAGCTCTGAAAGAGTGCCAGGAGGTTAAGGATATCACTTCGGCGATGAGCCTGATTGAAAAGGATCAAGAAAGCAAACAAATGCTTGATGATTTCAGAAACCGTCAAATGGAGATTCAGCAGCGGATGATGTCCGGTGATATGCCTTCCCAGGAAGAGATGGAGAAGATGGAAAAGCTCTTTGACGTGCTCAATCTGAACCTGAATATCCGCCGCCTGTTTGATGCCGAGCGCCGCCTTAGCACCATTATTGAGGATATTAATAAAATGATCTCGGACAGCCTGCAGGACCTCTACGGAGGACAAAGTCTGTAGACCGCAGGATTTTTCTATATCTTGTCTCATATTTTGCGGCAGACCTTCATAGAGTAGAAATATAGATTCACTTGTGAAGGAGCTGCCGTGATGAAAAAAAGAAACAAATTCAAGCATTTTCTGTATCTGATTCTAGCTTTGGCCATGCTGGTGTACGCCTTGCCGTTGATTTCATTCAGTGGAGGCTGGTCGTGGGCATCTGCCTTTGGTACAGCGTGGGCGCTGTTTGCTTTTCTGGTGATTGGAGCGCATTTGCATTATCTGCTGGGTGTGGATGAAGAGAAGCAAAAGGCGCTTGACCGCATTAAAGCGGCCAAGCTGCGCCAATGGCAGATGAAATGGCCTGAAGATACGCAGCGCGGACAGGAAAATATATAAGAATGTATGACTTAATAAGCCGAGCAGCTATATAAATTGAACTAAAGAATAGGTAAACTTTAGTCCAATTTATATAGCTGCTCCGGCTTTTTTTGTGTGGGATAGAATGCTATGATATAGATACAGAGTAGTACAGTTGGATATGTGGGGGTGTAACAGGTGGAAGGCCGCGATGATGCAATTACAAAGCATGAACAGCTTTTGCTGCATATTGAAGCACTGAAGGTGGGGACGAAAATATCGGTCCGCAAGCTGGCACGTGAAATGTCCGTCAGTGAAGGTACGGCCTACCGAGCACTCAAGGATGCGGAAAACCTGGGCATTGTGATTACGAAGGAAAGGATTGGAACTGTCAGGGTCGAAAAGAAACCGCGCAACATATCCGAGCAGCTTACCTTTGCAGATGTGGTGGACATCGTGGAGGGCCATGTGTTGGGGGGAGCGGACGGGCTTCATAAAAATTTGCATAAATATGTGATCGGAGCCATGAAAGTGGATGCCATGGTCCGGTATATTGATGCTGGCAGCCTGCTGATTGTCGGCAACCGTGACAATGCGCATAAGCTGGCTCTGGAGCAGGGCGCAGGTGTGCTGATCACCGGTGGCTTCGGAACCAGCAAAGAAGTCAAGGCGCTGGCGGATCAGCTGAACCTGCCGATTTTTTCTTCGCGACATGATACCTTTACCGTAGCGTCGCTGATTAACCGGGCGATCTTTGACCGGCTGATCAAGAAGAAAATTATGATCGTGGAAGATATCGTCGGTAGCAAGCCGAAGATTCATGCGCTTAAGATGTCAAGTACCGTGGGGGAAAGTTTGGCGTTGTCCGAGCAAAAAGGTGATCCTCGGCTTCCAGTCGTGGATGAGTGGAACCGGGTACTCGGGATCGTAAACCGCAGCGATTTGAGAAATTTGCCGGAAGAGCAGAGTATTGAGAAGGTGCTGATACGTAACCCGGTAACGGCCACGCTTCAGACCACTCTGGCTTCTGCCGCGCAGCTGATGATGTGGGAAGGCATCGACTTTTTGCCGATCGTAGACCGCAACCGTAAGCTGGTGGCGACCGTTTCCCGCAAGGAAGTGCTGCAGGCGATGCGCGATGCGCGCAAACAGCCTCAGCTTGGCGAAACGTTCGATCATCTGATCTGGAACGGCTTTGCGGATGAGCGGGATGAGGAGGGGCGCCTTTTCTTCCACGGATTCATCACGCCGCAGATGGCAACAGATCTTGGAACGATATCTGAGGGGATTCTGACGACGGTCATGACACAGGCCGCGCTACGCGCCGCTAAAGATATGACAGGCAACGATTTTGTACTGGACAATATGACGACCTATTTTGTACGTCCGGTCCAGATCGAGGATCCTGTTGCTGTTATACCACGCCTACTGGAAGCAAGCCGGCGTACATGCAAACTGGAAATTGAGATCACGCATATGGACAGCTTGGTCGCGAAAGCCGTGCTCACGCTGCAATCGATTGAACACGGATAAGAAAAACGTCTATCGACGTACTCTCACAGAAGTTAGGGCCGCATTTAGAGGTAGTTTTTCTTACGATTATAGAATGGTTCAGCTTCGCTGAACCATTCTATAATCTAAAAAAAGCCGGACACTCCGCAATTGGAGCGTCCGGCTTTTGTGCTTAGGCCATTCGAGTTACATATTGCTCGATTTCATACGGCTGTAGTAGCCGCGATTGCGGATGCCGGCAAAAATATTGAAGGCGCCGATGACGAGGAATACCCCTTCAACAATGACGGCAACCGTCGAACCTCTAAAGATAAACATGAAAATCAGTGCAAGCGCAACAAGCATGATTCCCATAAAAATATTCGTAACAGCCCCGTACAAGCCTCTTTCGCGGGCATCCCTCGATCTCCGGGAACGGCTGCTGTATAGAGCGGCGCAGATGCAGGCAATGACCAGCAGCGCAAAAAGTATATAGCGGATGACAGAAACCATGAGATGCTGCAGCTCCTTTTTCGAATTCCATATTAACAGTTGTTTGAACATACACTTATTGGCAACATTGTAACATGAAATTATGGATTCCGCACTTGAACGGTATGGATATCCACCCAGATCTGGAGCATGCCCTCCATCAGCAGCATCGTCTTGATTTCAACTGTATATTCCTTGTCGCGCACCTTATAGATTTTCTGATCCAGCAGCTTTCGCACGAATTTGCTGTCGGTATCGATTTCAAATACGCTCCTTCCGCGCAGCCCGCTTAAATCCTCTCCCAGCTGGACAATGATGGCTTTAACGACAACCGGATCGAGCGGAGGGTCCTGCTGCTCATTGCGGATTTTTATTTCCCGGATGACGGTTTGCTGATTCTTGTATTTCTTTAATGTCTTGATATCTTCCTCATATTGCTTGATCTGCCCCTCCAAGTCATAATTGGACAGCCATAATAGATTGTAGCTTGAGTGGAAGATAACATTGTAGACAACGCTACCCACGATGACACCCAGTATGAATACAGCGACGATTTGTGATAAATGGCGATAGCGTGTGAACGGAGGTATTCTCATGGCTACTCCTTACCGCCACAGACCCACTTCACCAGCTCACTGCCCATATGCGCTCCGAGAAAAGCCGAAACCAGGAATAAAATCTGCTTGATCGCCGGAGACATATTTCCTCCCAAAAAATTGCTTTCGATTACCCGCATCGGATCGATCGTACCGCCAACTGCGGCAGCCAGAGCCCAAATCTTGATCCGGTCCGCAACGTCAAGCATGGTCTGGGTCGGTGGCTGCAGGGAAACGACGGCACCAATGCCACCAACCATAGCACCTCCGATTACGATACCGAAGGCAATGAAGAAATCCAGAATTGCTTTGGATAAAAAAGTGCTCATGAAATCCAGTCCTTTCGCAAGGGGTAGTGACATACCGCCTGTCCGGTGATCTCCTACTTCATTCTATGGGCGGTGCCTTGCGCAATATGATAAAATAATATAAAGAGATGAAGACTGCTCTACGACATGAAAGCGGACAAAAAGGAGAAGAGATATGAGTTCATTTGTGCATCTTCATGTGCATAGCGAATACAGCCTCCTGGATGGAGCGGCACGGATCTCGGACCTTGTCCGCCAAGCCGCTGAAAACGGGATGAAGGCGCTGGCACTGACGGACCATGGGGTCATGTACGGTGCTGTGCCTTTTTATAAAGCGTGCAAATCTGCTGGTATCAAGCCGATTATCGGCTGTGAGGCTTATCTGACGGCCGGTTCGCGCAAGGAACGGGGAAGCCGCAAGGATCAGCCGATCTACCATTTAATCCTTCTGGCCAAAAATGAGACCGGATACCGGAATTTGATGAAGCTGTGCTCCATCGGCCATTTGGAAGGTTATCATTATAAACCCCGAATCGACATGGAAGCTTTGAAAGCCTACCATGAGGGGATTATCTGCCTTAGCGCCTGCCTGGGCGGCGAAGTGCCTCAGCATCTCCTGCATGGCAGAATGGAGGAAGCCCGCATGGCGGCGATCCGGTACCGTGATATTTTTGGGGAAGATTTTTACCTTGAGCTGCAGGACCACGGACTGCCTGAGCAAAAACGCGTGAATCCGCAGCTGATTCAGCTGGCGGAGGAGCTGGGCGTTCAGCTGACGGTTACGAACGATGTGCATTATTTGAAACGCGAGGATGCCGCCATGCAGGATGTCCTGATCTGCATCGGCACGGGCAAGACCATCGAGGACGAAAGCAGGCTGCAAATCCCTACGGATCAGCTGTATTTCAAGAGCGGGGAAGAGATGGAACGCTTGTTTCCGCATGTGAAGCAGGCGCTTGAGAACACGGCCGCGATTGCGGACAAATGTAATCTGGAGCTGGAATTTGGCAGATCCATTCTTCCGGAATTCCGTCCGCTGCCCGAAGGCATGGATTCGGTGCAATATTTGCGTTCCCTCTGCGAGAAGGGCCTTGCCAAGCGCTATGAGAACACAGAACTGTGGTCTTCGCCGGAAGGCCGGGAAGAGCTGAACAAACGCCTGGATTATGAGCTTGGTGTCATTGGCAGCATGGGCTTCAGCGATTATTTTCTGATCGTGTGGGATTTCATCGCCCATGCCCACAGCCAAGGAATCGCCACAGGTCCCGGAAGGGGGTCGTCGGCGGGCAGCTTGGTGGCTTATGTGCTTGCGATTACCAATGTCGATCCGATCAAATATCATCTTTTGTTTGAACGGTTTCTTAACCCGGAACGGGTAACCATGCCGGATATCGATATCGATTTCAGCGATGAACGACGGGATGAGGTCATTCGTTATGTCGTTGAGAAGTACGGTAATGAGCATGTGGCCCAAATCATCACTTTTGGTACGATGGCGGCGAGGGCCGCGGTCCGTGATGTGGGACGGGCTCTGAACGTGCCTTACGGGGACGTGGACAAAGCGGCCAAGCTGATCCCTAGCGCGCATGGCATCAGCATTCAGCGGGCGCTCGAGCTTAGCGAGGAGCTGCAAAAATATTATCAGCAAAACGCGAAAATCCGCGAATTACTCGACATGGCCATGAAGGTGGAGGGCATGCCGCGCCATGCTTCGACACATGCCGCAGGCGTCGTCATTTCGCGCGACCCTCTTACCGATGCCGTGCCGCTCCAAGAGGGCAGCGAGCAGACCGCATTAACCCAGTATTCGATGGAAAATGTGGAAAGCATCGGCCTTTTGAAGATGGATTTTCTGGGTCTGCGGACGTTGTCTATCATCGAGCGCTGCATGAACTGGATTGAGGAAGCAACCGGGAACCCGCCGGATTTCAATCGTGTTGCCGATAACGATAAGAAGACTTACAACATGCTGGGAAACGGGGATACCACCGGCGTTTTCCAGCTGGAGTCCGCGGGCATGCGGAGAGTGCTCAAGGATCTGAAACCTTCCGTATTCGAGGATATTATTTCGGTCCTAGCTTTGTACCGCCCGGGTCCAATGGAGTTCATACCGAAGTTTATTCAGGCCAAGCACGGTCTGATTGAGATTGATTATCCGCAGGAAGACCTGAAGCCGATTCTGGGCGATACTTACGGAATTATCGTATATCAGGAACAAATTATGAAAATCGCTTCGCTGATGGCCGGTTTCTCGCTTGGGGAAGCGGATTTGCTCCGCCGCGCCGTGTCGAAGAAAAAACGCGAGGTGCTGGATCAGGAGCGCAGCCATTTCGTCGCAGGAAGCTTGAAGCAAGGATACACCGAGGACGATGCCAACCGGGTCTATGATATGATCGTCCGGTTTGCCGATTACGGCTTTCCGCGGGCGCATGCTGCGGCTTACGGGGTTCTTGCGTTCCAGACGGCCTATCTGAAGGCGCATTATCCAGTGCAGTTCATGGCTTCCATGTTGACCGCGGTCATGGGCAGCCATCGCAAGGTTGCGGAGTATGTGGTGGAATGCCGGCGGATGAACATCCACGTCCTGCCACCGGATATCAACGAGAGCGGTGTGCTTTTTACTCCGGTCGCCGCAGATAGAACGGAAACGAGCGGGGAGGAAGCAGCCCCCGGACATATTAGGTTTGGGCTTGGAGCCATCAAAAACGTAGGCACGCAGGCTGTGGAGAATATCATGCTGGTCAGAGAGGAGAAGCCCTTCGAGAGCCTGCTTGATTTCTGTCGCCGGATCGATTTAAGAGTCGTCAACAAGCGGGTGATTGAGTCGCTGATTCAGGCAGGAGCATTTGACTCACTCCCGGGTCACCGGGCGCAGCTGCTGGCCATGCTCGACGAAACCGTGGAAGCAGCCGTGAAATGGCGCAAGGAACGCGAAGATTTGCAGATTCAGCTGTTTGATTTTGTCGAGACGCCGAACTGGGATATCGAGTATCCCGAAATTCCGGCTTTCTCTGCCGGGCAGCAGCTGGAGCTTGAACGCGAACTGCTGGGGCTGTACCTGTCCGGACATCCACTTGACGATTTCGATGAAGCGCTGGACGGACCCGGTATGGACCGGCTGATGAATCTTACAGAGGCAGCTGACGAGTCATATACCGTTGTAGCTGCCATGGTCATCTCCGTCAAGACGATTACGACCAAACAGGGTAAAGCTATGGCATTCATGGAAGTGGAAGACCAGATCGAACGGTGTGAAGTAGTACTCTTCCCTGAAGTGTGGAAGCGAAGCTCTCCGTATATTGAAAAAGGCGTGCTGCTCGCACTCCGTGCCAAGGTCCAGCAGCAGGATGAGGGATTCAAGCTGCTGGCGGAAGACGTGCTGCGGCTGGATGAAGCGTCGCTTGAGCAGCTTGTGAAGCGTTCAAGGGCCAGATCTGTCTCGGGGAGCAAAAGCTTTGCCAAGCAGCCAGCTCAGAAGCCGGTGCAAAAGCCGTCTCCGGTAACGACGGGCACAGAGGCGCAGCTATCCGGCACGGCAGCTGCATCAGCAGAGGCCGACTCTTCAAGTGCCCTACCTGCTCCGAAGCGGAATAAGGCCGCAGAGCAGCGCGTGTTTGTCAAGATTACGCCGCAGTCAGAGCGCAATCCGGATCTGTTGACCCGCTTGAAAGTGCTGCTGCAGGAGCATCCGGGGCCGGTACAGACGGTGTTGTTCTACGAAGAAGGCCAGAAGCTGCTTGCACTTAGTGACAGCTACCGCATCAAGCCTTCCCCGCAGCTGTTCAATCAGATGGAAGGGATTCTTGGAAAAGAGACTGTGCGAATCAAATAAATGGATTCACTGCCCGGCGGTCTTCAATGCTGCCGGGTACCCGTCTATTCGGCTGATCTGGCAAGTTTAACCGAGAATTTACGAACGTTTCAGCTTGCACCCGCATACACTTAGGAACACCTATTCAAGGGACAACATTTTAGGCGTCTGCCAGATTTGGAGCAACAAACTTTTCTGGCGCGTATGCAGGGGGAATTTCGGATGTCGTATGAAGCAGCGGTGGCCATGTTAAACCGCCGGGGAGTCAAGGTTGAGGATATTGCCGATATCGTACACCAGCTGCAGCTGGTGTATCACCCTCTTTTGACAAGGCAAGACTGTATCGATAGCGTTAACGCGGTACTTGGCAAGCGTGAGGTGCAGTATACCCTTTTTACGGGAATTGCTCTCGATGAGCTTGCAGAGCGTAAGCTGCTGCCTCAGCCACTTCAGGCGATTATGGAGGCGGATGAGCCTTTGTATGGCGTGGACGAGACATTGGCACTTGGTATCACCAACGTATATGGTATGATCGGATTGACCAGCTTTGGTTATCTCGATAAGGAAAAAACCGGTATTATCGCGGAGCTTAACGATAAAGAAAATGAAATTCATGTTTTTTTAGATGATCTTGTGGCAGGGCTTGCCGCAGCCGCTTCAGCCCGCATAGCGCACAGGCATAAAGGGGCCAAGATGTATCCGGACGTTCTGTGAGTGTTCCGAGTCATAAACCTTCTTCCAACCCTTTTGAAGCCCCTGATCTCACGAATGGTTTCCAAGCCCTTTGTTGCGGGAAAAAACAGAGTTATGTTATCATTGTTTCATTATACGGGCTCAAGAACATGAGATTAGGGGGCTTATGAAAGGCATGTGGACGGTCATCTATATCGCACCTACCGCTAAGGTAGCGGAAATGATCCAGGCCAAATTAACGGAAGAAGGGTTTATGGTGAAAAGCCGTCCGATCAACTTATCCAAACAGCAATTCGAAATTCTGGTGCCCTCTGGAGAGCTGGAGGAAGTCCAAGAAGTGCTGAATTCCATCTTGCATCCTTAATCGTTCGAGAAACGAGGGCCATGGCGTTTATATGGACCTGAGCGAAGATGCGGCTGAGTAAATTAACGGCTGGAGAGGTGTAGTTGTGTTTAAAGACTTATTTCAGAAAAAAAGAAAGTACGCGACCATTCCTTCAGATCGAGTAGGAAGAGGCAGCGAGCCTGGCGAAACCGAGAGACCCAAGCGGGAAGTTCCTGAAGGGCTCATGAATAAATGCGCCAAATGCGGTGCTATTCAATACAGGAAAGAGCTAGAAAAGAATTTGAAGGTCTGCTCGAACTGTGGTTACCATATGCGTCTGAACGCCGTGGAACGGATTCAGATGCTGCTGGATGAAGAAGGGTTTGAGGAATTTGATAGCGGCATGGTTTCGGTCGATCCGTTGCAGTTCCCGGGATACGGAACCAAGCTGGAGCAGCAGAAGATGAAATCCGGCCTGCGCGAGGCTGTTATTACCGGACAAGGCACAATCGATGGATTGTCGGTGGTCATCGCCGTCATGAGCTTCGATTTCTTCACAGGCAGCATGGGATCGGTTGTAGGTGAAAAGATTACGCGTGCGATTGAAGTGGCGACGGAAAAAGATCTGCCGCTTATCATTTTCTCCACCTCAGGCGGAGCTCGTATGCAGGAAAGCATTCTTAGCCTGATGCAAATGGCGAAGACAAGCGCTGCCCTGGCCCGCTTCAACGAAAAGGGCGGTTTATATATTTCCGTAATCACGGATCCTACGACTGGCGGTGTTTCTGCCAGTTTTGCCACGCTTGGTGATATTAATATTGCCGAGCCCGGAGCCGTATTTGGTTTTGCCGGCAGAATCGTCATCGAGCAGACCATCCGCCAGAAGCTGCCCGATGATTTCCAGACTGCGGAATTCAACCTGGCCCATGGCCAGCTGGACCTGGTGGTCCACCGCAAAGAGCTGCGTCCGATGCTGTACAAGCTCCTTGAGCTTCACAGTGTGAAAGGGGGATATTAAGTGGCGGGAGAATTGCCTTTTGAAAAACCCCTTGTTGAAATGCGGCAAAAAATCAACGAACTGAAACAATTCGGACAGGACAAGGGTATCGATTTTACCGACGAAATTTCCAGATTGGAAGAGCGGTATGCAGAGCTTGAAAACGAGATTTATTCAAACATCTCTCCTCACCAGAAGATGCACGTGGCCAGACACCAGCAGCGCCCGACTTCGCTTGATCTGATTCAGCTGATTTTCAGCGATTTCATCGAACTGCACGGCGACCGTTTATTTGGCGACGACCTTGCTGTGGTTGGTGGACTTGCCAAACTGGATGGACAAGCGGTGACGGTCATTGGCCAGCAGAGAGGTAAGGATACGAAGGACAATATCGCCCGTTTCTTCGGCAGCGCGCATCCGGAAGGCTTCCGTAAGGCGCTGCGCTTGATGCAGCAGGCGGATAAATTTAAACGCCCGATTATTACTTTTGTCGATACAAAAGGTGCATATCCGGGTAATACAGCAGAAGAGAGGGGACAATCCGAAGCCATCGCCCGTAATTTGCGGGAAATGTCGGCGCTCGGCGTTCCTGTTATTTGTGTAATCATCGGCGAAGGTGGAAGCGGCGGTGCTCTTGCGATGGCCGTAGGTAACCGTGTGCTAATGCTGGAGCATGCCATTTACTCGGCGATTTCGCCAAACGGGGCGGCATCGATTCTATGGAAGGATGCGTCCAAGGCCGATCAGGCTGCCGAGGCCATGAAAATTACAGCCAAGGATCTGCTTGGCTTTGAAGTCATCGAGGAAATCATTCCGGAACCGGTGGGCGGCGCCCACAGAGACTATGAATTGACGGCATCCGCGATAAAAGACGCCCTCGTCAGTCACCTTAAGGAGCTCTCCGCCATGGATAGCGCGGCTTTAAAAGAAGACAGATATCAGAAATTCCGTAAAATCGGAAAGTTCGCGTATGAGCAATCTTCGTCGCCTGGAGTCATAGAATAGTGTAATTTTGTCAATGCTAGATATGACAAAGTTCCTATACAAAATCTTAAATTTGTAGTAGATTAGATCATTGGATAAACATGTAGGATAGAGAGATTTAAGAAAAACGGAGGAAACCCAAAAATGCGTAAAACAAAAATCGTATGTACTATCGGACCTTCCAGTGAATCGTTGGAAAACACCAAAAAATTGATTCTTGCCGGCATGAACGTAGCCCGTCTGAACTTTTCTCACGGCGACTTCGAGGAGCACGGCAACCGGATTAAAAACATCCGCCAGGCTTCCAAAGAATTGAACAAAACAGTAGCCATTCTGCTTGATACCAAAGGACCTGAAATCCGTACGGGCAAGCTGGCTGTTGAGCCGATTGAACTCGTTCAAGATGAATACATCACTTTGACAACCGAAGAAATTTTAGGAGACAAAGACCGCATCTCCGTCACTTATCAGGATCTTCCTGGTGATGTGCAAGAGGGCTCCACCATTCTGATCGACGACGGTCTGATCGGTTTGACGGTTGAAAGTGTTGAAGGCACCGAGATTAAATGCCGCATTGTCAACGGAGGTACCATCAAGAGCAAGAAAGGCGTTAACGTACCGGGTGTTGCGATTTCTCTGCCAGGTATTACAGAGAAAGACGCGAGCGATATCGTGTTTGGTATCGAGCAAGGCATCGATTTTATTGCAGCTTCCTTCGTCCGCAAAGCAAGTGACGTTAAAGAAATCCGTGAACTGCTCAAGAAGCATAACGCAGAACACATTCAAATTATTTCCAAAATCGAAAATCAGCAGGGCGTAGACAACCTGGATGAAATCCTGGAAGCTTCCGACGGTCTGATGGTAGCCCGTGGCGACCTTGGCGTGGAAATTCCTGCTGAAGAAGTACCGCTTGTACAAAAACGCATGATCGAAAAATGTAATGTTGCGGGTAAACCGGTAATCACCGCTACCCAAATGCTCGATTCCATGCAGCGCAACCCGCGTCCGACACGCGCAGAAGCAAGTGACGTTGCGAACGCCATTTTCGACGGTACCGATGCTATCATGCTCTCCGGCGAAACAGCTGCTGGTAAATATCCGGTGGAATCCGTTCAGACTATGTCCCGTATTGCTGAAAAAGCGGAATCCGCACTGGACTACCGCGAGATTTTCTTGAAGCAAAGAATCGCTCAAGAAACGACAGTTACCGAAGCGATCAGCCAATCCGTAGCGATCTCCGCACTGGATCTGAATGCGAAGGCGATCATTTCCTCCACGGAATCTGGTCATACGGCACGTATGGTATCCAAATACCGTCCACAGGCACCGATCATTGCTGTAACGACACAGGAGCGTACGCTGCGCCGTCTGGCTCTTACTTGGGGTGTAACTCCGGTTCAGGGCAAAGTCGCAACTTCTACTGACGAAATGTTCGAGAACTCCTTGAAGGGCGGTCTGGAAACCGGCATCGTAAAGGCAGGAGATCTGGTAGTGATCACAGCTGGTGTTCCGCTTGGACAATCCGGTTCGACTAACCTTGTGAAAGTCAGCCAGGTTCCTAACTTGTAGGAGACCCTTGGTCTGAAGAACGATAATGTTATAGATTCTTATATAAAAGACTGTGCAGGATCATTCCTGCGCAGTTTTTTTATGACTGAGGAAGTTAAGAGGACATCGTTTTTTCCTGAATGAATAGAGCATGTCTGGTACAAAATACCTGTGTTGTTGTTTTTCGGCTGCCTATGACCCGAATTCGAGAGTTGTGAAGCCCTATGTTATACTTGAATTAACTCTTTATATTTTCAAAGAAGGGATTATGGCAGACATGGGAAAAGACATAGGAGACAAGTTCTGCCGCTGGTATACGGCTTCTGTTCGTGTCCGTTATCAGGAGAGCGACCAAATGGGAGTGGTCTACCACGCAAACTACCTGAATTGGTTTGAAATCGGCCGGACTGAAATGATTCGGGAGCTTGGCATTAGTTACCGAAGCATGGAAGATCAGGGCGTTCTACTTCCCGTTACGGACCTGGATATGAAGTTCAGCCAGCCGGCGCGATATGACGATGAAATAACGATTTTTACTCGAATGACTGCTTTTTCTAAATTAAGAATCGGGTATGCGTATGAAGTCAGAAGACTTTCGGATGAAGAGAGAGGACTTCTGTTCCAGAAGCAGTATTCAGAGGAGCATGAGCTGCCTGGAGAATTGCTCGTGTCCGGTTCGACAAGTCATGTATGGGTAAATCGTGAATGGCAGCCTGTAAGGCTGGACAAGGGCGCTCCTGGGCTCTATATCGCACTGGAGCAATCGCTAAGCGGGGGAGGAGATCGCTAATGTGGAAATGGCTGCTTGCCGTGATGATCATCGTGCCCGCAGTAGAAATTTACGGCTTTAGCCTAGTTGCGAGCTGGATAGGCGGAGGGAATACGTTTCTGCTTACCATCGTTACCTCCGCGATCGGGATGGTTATGATGCGCTTTGAGGGGCGCAAGGTGCTGGAAGATTCCCGGGCACGGATGAACTCAGGAGAAATTCCGGGAAGAAGCATGGTGGATGGGTTGTGTGTTTTTATAGGCGGCATGCTGCTGGTTATTCCCGGATTTGTAACGGATATCATTGGGTTTACGATGGTCTTTCCTCTTACGCGTCCGCTCTACCGCTATCTCATACTAAAGTGGCTGGAGAAAAAAATGAAAGATGGAAATTTCACGATTTATCGCCGTTAACAGAAGGATTTTGCCGGATGATAAAAAAATCTTTATCTGTCTGATAAAACAATTTGATGTTTTTACAAGGGACACATATGTTCACATATCCGACAAAATCCTTTATGATAATAGTGATTCCATTCCTTGGCGACTTCAAGTCAGATGGAAATGGCGGGCGGCCGACTTTTTATTTTTGAGTAAAATGTAAATGTTTTCACGGCTCGTTTATCCAGTTGAAAATCCGTTGTATAAAGGAGAGATGTACGATGACAGCTACGAAAGGCCTTGAGGGAATTGTTGCCGCAGCTTCTTCCATCAGTTCCATCGTGGACGGTGTGCTCACATACCGTGGTTATGACATCGATGATCTTGCAGTCAATGCAAGTTTTGAAGAAGTAGCCTATCTGCTGTGGTTCGGAAAGCTGCCAAGTCAAGCAGAGCTGAAACAACTCCATGAGGATTTGAGTAACGAAGCGAAGGTTCCGGATCAAGTTATTGAGCAAATGAAATTATACCCTAAAGATACAAATACTATGGCTGCTCTCCGTTCGGCGGTATCGGCGCTTGCCCTCTATGACAAGGAAGCCGATGATATGAGTCGTGAAGCGAACGAGCGTAAGGCAATCCGCCTTCAGGCCAAGCTGCCCACCGTAATCGCTGCCCTGGCACGCATCCGCGAAGGCCAAGAGCCGGTGGCTCCGCTAGCGGGACTCTTCATTGCAGAGAACTTCCTATATATGCTAAGAGGCGAAAAACCGGATGAGGTATCGGTTAAAGCCTTGGATCAGGCGCTTGTACTCCATGCGGACCATGAGCTGAACGCTTCCACATTTGCCGCCCGCGTAACAGTGGCTACGCTTTCAGATATCTACTCCGGTGTGACTTCTGCGATCGGCGCTTTGAAGGGTCCACTGCACGGTGGAGCCAATGAAGCGGTCATGAGAATGCTGAGCGAGATCGGAAGCATGGAAAATGTCGAGCCTTACATCCAGCAAAAATTGGATAACCGTGACAAGATCATGGGCTTTGGACACCGCGTTTATAAAAACGGCGATCCGCGTGCGAAGCATTTGCAAAAAATGTCACGCGAGCTTGGTGAAATGAAGGGGGACACGACGCTGTACGAAATGTCCGTCAAAATTGATGAGCTCGTAAACACTCAAAAAGGTCTGAGACCTAATGTGGATTTCTATTCCGCTTCTGTGTATACTCAGCTAGGAATCAATCACGAGTTGTTTACCCCGATTTTCGCCATCAGCCGTGTATCCGGATGGACCGCACACATTCTCGAGCAGTATGAAAACAACCGGATTATCCGTCCGCGTGCCGAGTATGTTGGTCTTACCGATCAGAAATACGTATCGGTTGAACAGCGCTCTTAATGGACAAAAAAGAATAGGGGAACCGGTAACACTGCGTTTTACATGCGGGGTTCCGGATCCCTTATATGACTGTCCATCTTTGAAATTGAAAGCATATTTATGAAAACGAGGAGGACGTAATAATGAAATTAGAGAAATTCGCACTTCCTACCGAGGGTGACAAAATTGAAATCACAAACGGCAAGCTTCAGGTGCCTAACAACCCGATCATTCCTTTTATCGAAGGTGACGGTACGGGCCGTGATATTTGGAAAGCTTCCAAACGCGTTCTGGATGCTGCAGTGGAAAAAGCTTACGGCGGCTCCAAAAAAATCGCTTGGTATGAAGTGTTTGCCGGCGAGAAAGCCTTCAATACATACGGAGAGTGGCTGCCTAATGACACGCTTGAAGCCATCCGTGAGTATATCGTAGCGATCAAAGGACCTTTGACTACGCCAATCGGCGGCGGTATTCGTTCCCTGAACGTGGCTCTTCGCCAAGAGCTGGATCTGTATGTGTGCCTGCGTCCTGTGCGCTACTTCGACGGCGTTCCTTCTCCGGTTAAGCATCCTGAGCTAGTGGATATGGTTATTTTCCGTGAAAATACCGAGGACATCTATGCAGGTATCGAATACAAAGAAGGCTCCGAGGAAGTGAAGAAGGTTATCAAATTCCTTCAGGATGAAATGGGCGTTAACAAAATCCGTTTCCCTGAAACTTCCGGTATCGGTATTAAGCCAGTATCCTCTGAGGGCTCCAAGCGTCTGGTTCGCGCTGCTGTTGAGTACGCAATCAAACATGGCCGTAAGAGCGTAACGCTGGTTCACAAAGGCAACATCATGAAATTCACCGAAGGTGCCTTCAAAAACTGGGGCTACGAAGTGGCTGAGCAGGAGTTCGGCGATAAAGTATTCACTTGGGCACAATATGATGCCATCAAAGAAAAAGACGGTACAGATGCAGCAAACGCCGCTCAAAGCGCTGCTGAAGCTGAAGGTAAAATCATCGTGAAGGACGCGATTGCGGACATCGCTCTACAGCAGGTATTGACTCGTCCAACCGACTTTGACGTCATTGCTACACTTAACCTGAATGGTGACTATCTGTCCGATGCTCTGGCTGCACAAATCGGCGGTATCGGTATCGCTCCGGGAGCCAACATCAACTACGTAACCGGACATGCTATTTTCGAAGCTACCCATGGTACAGCTCCTAAATATGCCGACAAAGACGTAGTGAACCCTGGTTCCGTTATCTTGTCTGGCGTTATGCTGCTTGAGCACCTGGGATGGCAGGAAGCGGCTGACCTGATCTACAAGGGCATGGAAACTTCCATTAACAATAAAACCGTTACCTATGACTTTGCCCGCCTGATGGACGGCGCAACACAAGTGAAATGCTCTGAGTTTGCAGACGAAGTCATTAATAACATGTAGAGAAGAGGAATAACAATGACTCTGACTCGTAAAAAAATTACTGTCGTAGGTGCCGGTTTCACAGGTGCGACAACAGCTTTGATGCTGGCACAAAAAGAACTTGGCAACGTTGTACTGCTTGATATTCCACAGCTTGAGAACCCAACCAAGGGTAAAGCATTGGACATGCTTGAAGCAAGTCCGGTACAAGGCTTTGACAGCCAAATTACCGGTACTTCGAGCTATGATGATGCTGCCGATTCTGACATCGTCATCATCACAGCCGGTGTAGCACGCAAACCAGGCATGAGCCGTGACGATCTTGTGAACACCAATGCAGGAATCGTAAGATCTGTCTGCGAGAATGTAAAAAGAGTCGCTCCGGAGTCCATCGTTATCGTTCTAAGCAACCCTGCAGATGCTATGACTTATGTAGCTTATAAAACGCTCGGATTTCCTAAAAACCGCGTTATCGGCCAATCCGGCGTTCTCGATACTGCGCGTTACTGCACATTCATCGCACAAGAACTGAATGTGTCCATTGAAGACGTTCGCGGCTTTGTGCTCGGCGGACATGGTGATGACATGGTTCCCCTCGTTCGTTATTCGAATGTTGGCGGTATCCCAATCGACACCCTCATCCCAGCTGAGCGCATTCAGGAGATCGTTCAGCGTACCCGCGTAGGCGGCGGTGAAATCGTCAACCTCCTGGGCAACGGCAGCGCCTACTACGCGCCCGCGGCTTCCCTGGTACAAATGACTGAAGCGATCATCAAAGACAAGAAACGGATCATTCCGGTTATCGCTCTTCTTGAAGGCGAATATGGATACAGCGATCTATTCCTGGGCGTACCTACAATTCTAGGCGGAGACGGTATCGAGAAAATATTCGAGCTTGAGCTTACCGCTGACGAAAAAGTGGCTCTGGATCAATCCGCTGACTCCGTGCGCAAAGTCATTTCCGTTGTAAACGGGTAAGAACGTCAAGCCATACAAGCCATATCATAGTAAAAAGGGAAAACCTCTAAGATTGTTCATATTTAGAGGTTTTCTTTTCTTTTAATTGGTGTAAAATAATATTTATACATGTAACATAAATCATAGAATTCGTGGAGGGATTGTGTTTATGGCAATGGTAATGTTTTTCATACATATTGTGGGCGCTGCGGCCCTGGGCTTCTATCTGATCCTGCCATTCGTAGTCGGCAAAGTGTCCAAACTCTCTCTGCCAGCCCAAGAAGGTAGTGCGGCAACCATACGCAGTCTTAATATGTACGCTCAGATCGCACTCGTGATTCAATTGCTAACTGGTGGATATTTGATGAGCCAAGGAAGTTATTCAGTACCTTGGATGATCGTCATCGTCATCTTGTTCCTAGCTATTGGAGCCATCAGCGGCATGATGGGCAAACCGCTCCGTCTTGCGATGGAAGGCATTAAAAACAAGCGCGACATCTCGGTAGAAACGGGTAAAATCCGTACCCTGAGCGCTCTAACTGCCATTTGTGTGCTTGTGATGCTGTTCTTCATGGTATACAACCACATTATCTAACTCGAACTTAATTGAACGGATTATAAAGCGCCTTTCCCTGTCTTAAGGGAAGGGCGTTTTTTTAATTACCCCAATTTCGGTAGTAACAGTTGACAGAAGAATAAAGGATTTATTTTACGCCATCCTAATATGGGAATGTAACCCTAAAGGAGAATGAACCATGTCAGGAAATTCACAGAGCAAGCAAACGTTGCCACCGCAGCATCAAAATCGTCAGCCGGGAATTGAGTCGGAGATGAACCCACTACCGAAATATGAGCGAAGCGACTATGTGGCTGCAGGCAAACTGAAAGGCAAGAAAGTCATTATCACGGGTGGTGACAGCGGCATAGGGCGTGCCGTCGCAGTGGCTTTTGCCAAAGAAGGCGCCGATCTTTCGATCATTTACTTGAACGAACATGAAGATGCGAAGGAAACGAAGCGTCAGGTGGAACAGGAAGGCTGTAAATGTCTGCTGATTGCCGGGGATATCGGCGATGAGAATTTTTGCAAAAATGCCGTGAACCAGTCTGTACAGGAGCTTGGCGGTCTGGATATTCTGATCAACAATGCGGCCGAGCAGCATCCGCAGCAGAAAATCGAGGATATCACTGCAGACCAATTGGAACGCACTTTCCGGACGAATATCTTCGGTATGTTCCATATGACCAAAATGGCGATGCCGCATCTGAGGAGCGGAAGCTCGATTGTGAACACGGCTTCAATTACAGCTTATAAAGGCAATCCAACATTAATTGATTATTCGGCCACCAAAGGAGCAATCGTCAGCTTTACGCGTTCCCTGTCGATGAATGTCGTTGAAAAGGGCATCCGCGTAAATGCCGTGGCGCCGGGGCCAATTTGGACACCACTGATCCCATCGAGTTTTGATGCGAAGAAGGTAAGCGAGTTTGGTTCGACACAACCGATGAAGCGTCCAGGACAGCCGGAAGAGCTGGCTCCAGCCTTTGTATATCTAGCCTCCAATGACTCTTCTTACGTGAGCGGCCAGGTCATCCATGTCAATGGCGGGGAGATCGTAAACGGCTGATCAGTGATTAGAGGTACCCTGGTTTCATAAAAGGTTGGGCAGATGCGGTTCTGTTCAACCTTTTGCTGTTGGTTACATATTTTAATCCAGCCTTAACAATTCGCTATTATACTCTTATCTAACCCTTTGAAAGAAATTAATCTTTTCATCTGTGTCTTTTCAAGATAGGATAAGAGAAGAAAAATGAAATGAAAACACGTGAAAAGGAAGACGGCAATGAGACCCTTTCGTATCAGACTCACTCTGATTTTAATGATCATGATCGGGATTTCTATGTTGGGTGCAGGCATTACGATGGCCCAAGTATTTAAAAAATCCCATATCTCCGCACTAGAAGACAATATGATCCGGGAAATCAAGATCCTGAGCCAGACCTTTTATTTTCCTCCAGAGAACGGAGAAGACGCGGTAGCTTATTATACCCGTGAATCCAAAGAGCTGGCTGCGCTTACCGACTCACGGGTTACTTTTATAAAAAAAGACGGAACGGTCATCGGGGATTCGGAGAGCGATCCGATGCATATGGATAACCACAGCAAACGCGAAGAAATTGTGGAAGCGGCTAACAAAGGATACGGTCAAGCGATCCGCCACAGTTCAACCTTAGGGGAGGACATGCTGTATGTTGCGGTACCTTTCATTTCCGCCGGTAACTTTGACGGTTATATCCGATTGTCAGTAAGCCTGGCTTCCGTCGATGAGGGCGTACGTAGAGGCTGGACGCTGATGGTAGGAGGCTTAGCGGTGCTGTTCGTCGTGGCTGCGTTCGTCAGTTACCGAGTAGCGGCTGGGCTGACCTCTCCACTTGAGAAAATAACGCGGGTAGCTGGAAGAATCTCCAAGCTGGACTATGATGCCAGAGTCAATATGCACCGGAACGATGAAATCGGGGAACTGGGGAAGGCGATCAACGGCATGGCGGACAGTCTGCAAAATCAGCTGCAGACAATCCGGGATAAGGAAGATTTACTCCAAAGCGTACTCGACAATATGACAAGCGGAATTCTCCTAGTAGATGCAGAGGGCAGCATTGCCTTGATTAACCCTGCGGCAGAGAGGATGTTTCATGTCAGCAGCGGCCAGATGTACGGACGTTCCATTAGCGAACTTAAACAGTATTATGAGCTGACTCGGCTGATAAAGGACGGCATTACGGAGCGGCAGGTCATCCATGAGGAAAGAAGCGTGTACACGCCCGAGGAAACGATCCTTCGTTTGGACGGAGTGCCTATGTTCGGAGAGGACGATGCGTTTAGAGGCATGTTGTTCCTGCTTCAGGATATCACCGCCATCCGGCGTTTGGAAAATATGCGGAGTGAATTTGTGGCGAATGTATCTCATGAGCTTAAAACGCCAGTAGCCGCAGTCAAAGGATTTGCAGAGACGCTGCTTGGCGGCGGAGTGAAAGACGAAGAGCTCGCGAGATCCTTCCTGCAAATCATATACGATGAGAGCGAGCGGTTGAATCGTTTGATCAGTGATATACTGGATTTATCCAAAATTGAATCCAAACGTTCACCGATGGATTACGCTCCGATTCATTTGGCTTCGTTTTGCTCATCCATTATGGATACCATCGAAACAGTGGCCAAGAAAAAACGCATCATGCTTCATTCCAATATTCCAGAAGAGCTGTTTGTGGAAGCAGATGAGGACAAGCTTCGTCAAATTCTGATCAATCTTCTGTCCAATGCCGTAAGCTATACGCAGGATGGCGGCAAAGTGGAGCTAATCATTCAGGATTGCCAGGATGCCGAGGGGACGGAGAAGGTTCTTATCAAGGTGTCCGATACAGGCATCGGGATACCGAAAAAAGATCAGCCGCGAATTTTTGAACGTTTCTACAGGGTCGATAAAGGGCGATCCCGAAGCTCCGGGGGTACCGGTCTTGGACTGTCTATCGTGAAGCATTTGGTAGATCAGCATCACGGAGAAATCTCTGTAGAAAGTGAACTGGGCATCGGAACCACATTTACGGTTGAACTGCCGATGCTACAGGACTAAGATGAACATGAGGATCACAATTATGCTTGAATTGATAATATAATTTTAAAAAAGGTGCGATGATGCTGTTCATATTTACACAGAGTTAACATTTGGGTGTTACGATGGGCTTGACAGCATTCGAAACCATTGGTTTTTATGAACGGGGGTATTTAACAAATGAGACAGCGTTTGCTGGTTATTGAAGATGAACCGACATTGGCCAGGTTGCTTTCTTATAATCTGACACAGGAAGGTTATGAAGTCACCATTGAAGATCACGGAACATCCGGATTCGAGCGTGCGGTACATGAACCTTTCGACTTGATCATACTGGATTTGATGCTGCCAGGAATGAATGGATTCGATATTCTTGGCAAACTGAGAGCAAAGGCCATTGCGACACCGGTTATTATTCTGACCGCCAAAAACGCGGAAGAAGAAGTGGTGCAGGGACTTAAGCTAGGCGCGGATGATTACATCACCAAGCCATTTGGCGTCTCTGAGCTGCTAGCACGCGTTGGTACGGTATTGCGCCGCGTTTCGGGAACGAAGGAGGAGGTTGTTGCGGAATCCTCGGATTCGGCGATCCGGCTTGGACAGCTGGAGATTTATCCGGATAAATATGAGGTGCTGCTGGGCAGTACAAGCATCAACCTCAGACCCAAGGAATTCGAAGTGCTGCTGTATCTTGCCCGCAAGCCGGGAGTGGTACTGACCAGGGATGATTTGATGAATGCCGTATGGGGCTTTGATTATATCGGAGGTCAGCGGACAGTGGATGTTCATGTCAGCTCTCTCCGTAAAAAGCTCGAGCTTGATCCTGAGTCCGTGCATATCGACTCCATTCGCGGCGTTGGTTATAAACTCGTTATTAACAAAAAAAGAAGCGTTCATCATCAGGAATCATGATGATGAGCGCTTCTTTTCTTTAGATATAAGTACTACCGCAAACGAGAACTGGCTTTTATGAACATTTTCCGACTTTACAATCGGTTTACCTTGGTTTAATCTTCCGTTAATCATTTGGTGATATCCTGCGGCTAAAGAGAAGTTCTGAGGGGGAGTTTGGTCTTGAGTACACTGCAAATGGAGAAAAGCACGAATAACAATCTTCAAGAGCCTATATCTGAAAAGAACCAGAACACTGACCCTATGTTAAAGAATACAGCAGTATCAAATGTTCCCTCACCACACGCCAAGAAAATATCTGCCGCTGAGTACAGCCGTAGGGTACCCGCACTAAATCCAAACGTCACCTGCAGAGAAGCGTTTGGAACGATGAAGGAACAGCCGCATATTCCGTGCATCGTCATTTGTGGTGAGGACTTACGCCCGGAAGGACTTCTGATGAGGGATGCCCTCTACCGGAAACTGACTGGACGGTTTGCTACGGAATTGTATTTTAACCGTTCCGTCAAGAAGTTTGCCCAAGAGGAAATTCTGGTTATGGAGATAAGCGAGGATCCGGCTCATATGATCCAGCGTGCTCTGGAAAGGCCGGAGGTTCATTATTACGACTGCGTCATTCTGACCGAGCAAGGCAGGCTGGCTGGAGTCTTGACTGTCCAGGATTTGATGAAGATGTCCGGGCTGCTGCAAACCGAGGCAGAGGATCAGAGAAAACATACCATTTCAGAAAACTACGGCCATGTGAGAGGGATGGAGCATTCGCTCGGAGAAGTTGCGGAAGCGGCAAGCCTTACGCTTGAGGAGTGCCTTCGCATGAAAGAATGGACGACGGTGGGAAGGCTGAAACTGGACGAAGCGGGGCATTCGTATGCCGAAGCCGTAGAGCATATGAACCGGAATCAAAAGCAGGTTGCCCGGCTCATCGAGGATGCGGGCAGAATCTCTTCGCTCACCCAGGGTATTGCCGAAATGGCGGATCAAAGCGGCCTGCTTGCAATCAACGCCTCGATCGAAGCCGCGCACGCGGGGAGCCATGGTAGAGGGTTCCAGGTTGTAGCGGCTGAAGTGAGATCATTGGCCTCACAGACCAGACGTCTTGCAGCGGATATTTCAGCTCTGCTGGAGCGGATCAGTCAATTAGCAGCGGAGACAGGTACGATAACGGCTGCGGGGGTACGTCAAATTCAAGCGGGAGCCGAGCAGCTGACCGAAGGAAACCGCA
The DNA here is from genome assembly GCF_022898935.1 of Paenibacillus mangrovi. GTDB lineage: Bacteria > Bacillota > Bacilli > Paenibacillales > Paenibacillaceae > Paenibacillus_AQ > Paenibacillus_AQ mangrovi. The sequence goes on from NZ_JALIRP010000001.1 coordinate 70,101, forward strand.
TGTTTGGCGAGCTGGAGCAGGCTGTAGGATCTGTGGAAAAGACCGGACAATCCGTTCACCAGCTGGCGAGAAATACGGCTAAACAGGCACTCGGCGTAAAAAAAGAACTGGAACGGACGTTAACCTGAAGCTTGCTTTAGGAATACACCAGCTTCACATTTTACACAGAGTTTACAATTGTGGTACACAGCTTTTACATAAAAGTTATACAATTAATAGAGTCGCAGGTCCAGTAATACTATGACGAGACAATACAGGATGTCCCATTGATCAAAAGGAGACCTGATTATAAATGGAAAATATTATCGAAATCGAAGATTTGAACTTATACTATGACCAGTTCCATGCCTTGAAAAATATAAATCTGGATATTCCGGAAAAGACCGTTACCGCTTTTATTGGTCCGTCTGGTTGCGGGAAATCCACACTGCTCCGCACGTTGAACCGGATGAACGATATGATTACCGGCACACGCATCGAGGGCTCCGTTAAAATCAGCGGCAGCGGGATCTACGGTAAGGATGTGTTTGTCGAGGAGCTCCGCAAACGTGTCGGTATGGTGTTTCAGCAGCCTAATCCGTTCCCGAAATCTATCTATGACAATATTGCCTATGGTCCACGTCTTCATGGAGTCAAGAATAAAAAGAAGCTGGATGAGATTGTAGAGGAAAGCTTGCGTCAGGCTGCTCTTTGGGAAGAAGTGAAGGACTATCAGAAGCGTTCAGCGCTCAGCTTGTCCGGTGGACAGCAGCAGCGTCTTTGCATCGCCCGCGCGCTTGCGGTGGAGCCGGATATTCTGCTGATGGATGAAGCCACATCTGCACTTGATCCGATTTCTACGCTGAAAATCGAAGAGCTGGTGCAGGAGCTGAAGGAAAAATATACGATCGTTATGGTTACGCATAACATGCATCAGGCAGCGCGCGTTTCCGGACGTACGGTGTTCTTCTTGAACGGAGAGGTCGTCGAAGCGGACGAGACCAATACGCTGTTCAGTAATCCGCGCGATGCCAGAACAGAGGATTATATCTCCGGTCGTTTCGGCTGATATGGAGAAAGAAAACATTGAATAGGGGGAAACATCGGCCATGATTCGGAGAAAAGAATTGGATAACGATCTGGAGCAGCTTCGTTCGCTGCTGGTTAAGATGGGAGAGCATGTGGTAGAAGCGCTTGATGGAGCGGTGACCAGCCTCAAATCGCTGGACTGCGTCAAAGCACAGGAAATCATTCATGCGGATGCCAAGCTCAATTTGATGGAAGAAGAAATTATGGACATCGGCTCGCGGCTTATTGTCACCCAGCAGCCTGTAGCCAAGGATCTCCGTAGAATACTCGTCGCATTTAAAATCTCCAGTGACCTCGAACGTATGGGGGATCTGGCATTGGACGTGGCTAAAGCGACCTTGCGCTTGCAAGGGGAAAAGCTGATCAAGCCGTTGATTGATATCCCGCAAATGTCGAGCATAGTGAAAGTGATGATCGAAGAAGCCATCACCTCTTACCTGGACGAAAATACGGATCTTGCTTATAAAATGGCCCAGGATGACGATCAGGTCGATCAGCTGTACAGCCAAATCTTAACGGAATTATACGGTCATATGAGAAACAATCCTGACTCACTGCCGCAGGCTCTCCTGCTGACACTAGTCGGAAGGTATATTGAACGGATCGGAGATCATGCGACTAATATTGGGGAAAGCGCTGTTTACCTGGTTACGGGAAAGCGCCCCGACTTAAACCAGTAATGTCGATAATCCCATAGAACTTGAAATAAAGTGAAAACATCGGAGTCAATTCCGGTGTTTTTGTGTTTTCCGGTTTCGTTTTTTTCTCGAAGTGTCATGTGTTAAGATATGAACAGGTATAAATTCGATCGATGATTTTCTTTTCATGAATATAAGGAAAGAAGTTTAAAAAAGGGAAGGTGCTATATGAGCAAACTGATTCTTATTGATGGGAACAGTATCATTTACCGGGCATTTTTCGCGATGCCTCCACTGACGAACACCAAGGGACTGCACACGAACGCCGTGTACGGATTTACGAATATGCTTTTGCGTCTTATCGAAGATCATAAACCTACACATATGATGGTAGCTTTTGATGCAGGGAAAATTACGTTCCGCCACGAGGGCTATCAGGAATACAAGGGCGGCAGGGAAAAGACACCGCCGGAGCTGTCCGAGCAGTTTCCGCTGCTGAAAGAGCTGCTACAGGGCTTTGGCATCTCGCAGTTTGAGCTTAGCGGCTATGAAGCGGATGATATTATCGGCACCGTCTCCCGGATCGCTGAGGGAGCGGGGCATGAGATTCTCGTCGTGACTGGGGATAAGGATATGCTTCAACTGGCTTCGAATCACGTACAGGTGGGCCTCACGCGCAAGGGCGTAACGGAGATCGAGACCTACGCACCTGAGCAGATCCAGGAAAGATATGGCCTTGAGCCGCTGCAGATCATCGATCTTAAAGGCCTGATGGGCGATGCTTCCGACAATATCCCGGGCATTCCGGGCGTCGGTGAGAAAACCGCGCTCAAGCTCCTTCACCAGTTCGGTTCGGTCGAGGAAGTGCTGGCGAATACAAGCGAGCTGAAAGGCAAAATGAAAGAAAAAATTGAGACCCATGCCGATGACGCCGTACTGAGCAAAAAGCTGGCTACCATTTTCCGTGAAGTGCCGCTGGACAAGTCCTTCGATGAAATGGCCTTTGATGGCTTAAAGGAGGATACGGCAGGACCGGCGCTGGCGAAGCTGGAGTTCAAATCGCTGCTGGAGCGCTTGTCCTTCAAAGCCGATGGCACCGCGTCTGACGATCCTAAACAAGAGAAGGCTCCCGCCAAGGAGATCAAAGTGGAAGTCATGGACGCTGACCATATCGGCGAACTGATCGAAGCGCTGGGAACGATCGAAGCGCTGCATGTGGAAACGAACGGGGAGAATCCTCATCATGCCGATGTGATTGGAGTCGTATTTTCATCCTCTGAACAGCATTATTACGTGCCGTATGAGCTGCTGAAGGCCGAAGAGGCGGAGCCGCTGCGGAAATGGCTGGCGGATCAGGATATTCCAAAACGCGGTTATGATCTGCACCGTACGGATTTGGCGCTCCATTGGAAAGGCATCGCATTTGCCGGTGCTTCATTTGACGTTCAATTGGCTGCGTACCTCCTGGATCCAACGGATTCGAACCAGAGTGTACATGCACTTGCGGGCAAGTATGGGCTCCAATCGCTCACTGCCGATGAAGATGTGTTCGGCAAGGGAGCAAAGTACAAGGTGCCGGAAGACGAGGTGCTCAGCAAGCATCTAGCTGCCAAGAGTGCGGCGATTCTGAATCTGATTCCGCTGCAGGAAAGAGAGCTTGAAGGCAATGAAATGGCATCGCTTTTCCATGACCTTGAAATGCCTCTCTCCCGGATTCTTGCTGATATGGAGAAGCAGGGGATCTCCGCCAACAAGGATGATCTGACAGAGCTCGGCAAAGAATTCGAGGCCCAGATCAATGAACTCGTCAAAGAAATTTACGAGATCGCCGGCACAGAATTTAATCTCAATTCGCCGAAGCAGTTAGGTGAGATTCTGTTCGTGAATCTGGGGCTGCCGGTCATTAAGAAGACGAAAACCGGCTATTCCACAGATGCAGAAGTGCTGGAGAAACTGGCTCCTTATCATGATATTGTGCGTCTGATCCTGCAGTACCGAACGATCGCGAAGCTGCAGTCGACTTATGTGGAGGGTCTGCTGAAGGAGATTTCCCCTAAAACCGGGAAAGTTCACACATTCTACCGTCAGACTATTGCGGCAACAGGACGTCTGAGCAGCCAGTATCCAAACCTGCAGAATATTCCGATTCGCCTAGAGGAAGGGCGCAAAATTCGTAAAGTGTTTGTGCCATCTGAACCAGATTGGTATATTCTCGCGGCCGACTACTCACAGATCGAGCTGCGCGTGCTTGCGCATATTTCGGATGACACCGGCCTGAAGGAAGCTTTCCTGCATGACATGGATATTCATACGAAAACTGCGATGGATGTGTTCGGTGTAACCGCAGAGGAAGTAGATTCGAACATGCGCCGCTCGGCCAAGGCGGTTAATTTCGGTATCGTCTATGGCATCAGCGATTACGGCCTGTCGCAGAACCTGAATATTACCCGGAAGGAAGCCGCGCGTTTTATTGACCAATATTTCGATGCGTTCAGCGGTGTCCGCCGGTATATGGACGACATCGTAAAGGATGCGAAGCGGGACGGGTACGTAACGACGCTGCTGGAAAGAAGACGTTATCTGCCGGAGATCAATGCAAGCAACTTCAACCTTCGTTCCTTCGCGGAACGTACCGCTATGAATACGCCGATTCAGGGAACCGCGGCGGATATTATCAAGCTTGCCATGGTCCACATGGATGCGACACTCGCGGAGCAAAAACTGAAGAGCCGCATGCTGCTTCAGGTGCATGACGAACTTGTATTTGAGGTGCCGGAAGACGAGCTGGAGCTGATGAAGAAGCTGGTTCCTGAGACGATGGAAAAGGCGCTGGCCCTGTCTGTGCCGCTGAAAGCGGAGGTCAGCTATGGTATGAATTGGTACGAAGCGAAATAATGCTCCATTGAGGGCATACTTCCGTTATAATGTTGATGAGGTGAAGACATCATGCCGGAATTGCCGGAAGTCGAGACAGTCAAAAGAACTTTGAATCTTCTGGTCAAAGGGAAAGTGATTGACCATGTAACCGTAAACTTGGCGCGGATTATCCAGCGCCCTGACGATATAAATCAGTTTGCTTTTATACTGGCAGGACATACTATTCAAGGTGTGGAGCGCCGAGGGAAATTTTTGCGTATACTTCTGGACGATCTGATCCTTGTATCCCATCTGCGGATGGAAGGACGATACGGGGTATATGATAGCTCCGATCCGGTGGAGAAGCATACGCATGTTATTTTCCATTTTACCGATGGAACCGAGCTGCGTTACAAGGATGTGCGCCAATTCGGAACGATGCATCTTTTTAAGCCTGGAGAAGAATTTACCGTTCCTCCGCTGTCCAAACTGGGACTTGAGCCGCTCGATCCCGGTTTTACCTTCGAGAAGTTTAAAGAAGCTTTGGCGGGCAAAAAAACAAAGATCAAAGCCGTATTGCTAAACCAGGCATATGTAGTCGGCATCGGGAATATCTATGTGGATGAGTCTCTCTTTAGAGCGGGCATTCATCCCGAACAGCTGGCGAATACATTGACGGACGAGCAGCTCCACGCTCTGCATGAGGCGGTTGTGGCCACATTGTCGGAATCAGTTGAAGTCGGGGGATCCTCCATCAAATCCTATGTGAATGGACAAGGCGAGATGGGCAGGTTCCAGCATCAGCTCAAGATTTACGGACGCCAAAATCAGCCCTGCCTAAACTGCGGAACATTGATTGAAAAATCCGTTGTCGGCGGCCGCGGCACGCATTTCTGTCCGGTATGCCAGTCGTTAAAGTAATAATAAAAAGCATGGGCGTGCACCCCATGTTCGTCCCCCCCATATACTAGTCATGAATTGAACTTCAGGGGAAGCGGAACGTCAAGGGCCTCTCTTTTTCAGGCAGGCTCCGGATTGACCGTTTCATCAAGGGGAGGGAAACCAGGGGTGCTCAGTCATGTCTTTTCACTACTCCTGCTCGCATTTGCGTTAAGTTTGGACAGTTTTGGAGTCGGGATTACATATGGACTCAGGCAGATGAAAATCTCACCGGTGTCCGTAGTAATCATTTCATTATGCTCTGGTATCATTATCTATATATCGATGCAGGTAGGTGTGCTTCTGGCCAGAGTAGTGTCGCCTGAAGCAGCATCCATCGTCGGAGCTGTTATATTGATTATTATGGGTACCTGGTCTCTGATCCAGCTCCTGATTCAGAAAGAAAAAAACCGTGATGAAAAAGAAATCGCAACGATTAGATCTGCTGAAGCAGCGTACACTTCGAAATCGGCAGGTGTTCCGGCTGCAATAGCGAAGTCCGAGCAAACGGTATTTTCACTCGAAATTCGTAAGCTTGGGCTTGTGATACGTATTTTGCGTACCCCATCTTCCGCTGATATAGACAAATCCGGAAGTATTTCGGGCTTTGAAGCGATGTGGCTTGGGATTGCGCTATCGCTGGATGCGTTTGGAGCAGGACTTGGCGCTGCACTGCTAGGATTTTCACCGATCTGGACGGCCCTTGTGATTGCACTGTTTAGCGGTACTTTTCTAGTGATGGGCATGAGGACCGGCTTCCGGTTTGCTTCAAGATCGTGGATGCGGCATTTTACCGCACTTCCGGCGTTATTATTAATAGCCATGGGAATAATAAAGCTGTTATGAGGTGAGTTAGGCACATGAATATTGGGTTAACCGGAGGTATAGCAACTGGAAAAAGCACCGTGTCCGCGCTCTTAGTGGGCAAAGGAGCCCTGCTTGTCGATGCCGATGTGATTGCCCGGGAAGTAATGCTCCCGGGTCATCCCGTTTTGGAGGCCGTTGTCGGCCATTTTGGACAAGCTGTGCTGCTTGCGGACGGCACTTTGGACAGAAAAAAACTGGGAGACATTGTCTTCCGGGATCCTTCTCAGCGTCAGGCCTTGAATGATATTACGCATCCGGCAATCCGCAGGGAAATTCGTGAACAAATGGAGTCTCTGGAGCGAAAGAATCCTGACAAACTCGTTGTCGTGGATATCCCCCTGTTATTTGAATCCGGACTTGAACATATGTTTGAACGTGTTATGGTGGTGTATACTCCGAGGGTCATTCAGCTTGAGCGCTTGATGGACCGTAACCAAATGACCAAAAACGAAGCGTCAGCCCGGATTGGATCGCAAATGGATATTGAAGAAAAGAAGCTGAAGGCGGATATTGTCATTGACAACAGCGGTAATGCTGAGCAGACGAAACGCCAAATCGATGAGTTCTGGCTTCGGTCAGGGTATATATGAAGTTGCTCGGATTTTTACGCAAAAAGAGAGTCCTGCTGCTACTGTTCATCGGTTTTGTCGTCGTGCTTTTCTTCAGCACCAACTGGATGGCATTGTTCTATCCCATTTATTATAAAGACAATATTAGAGAGCAGTCGGAACGGTATGACGTGGATCCCTTCTTAATCACTTCGATCATTCGTGTGGAATCCAACTTTAAACTGGGCAAGGAATCCAAGAAGGGGGCGATTGGTCTGATGCAGCTGATGCCGGATACGGCGCAGTGGGCAATGGAACAGGCTAATCTTCCGGAGGTTACGATGGATCACATTAAGCATCAACCTGAAGCCAGCATCGAAATTGGTACCTGGTATCTCAACTATCTGGACAATCAGTTTAAGGGAAACCGGATTGCCGTCATAGCTGCTTATAATGCGGGGCCCGGCAAGGTGGATGGTTGGCTTAAAAAAGGAGTCTGGGACGGTACACTGGAATCAGTAAAGGATATTCCGTTTGGCGAGACGCGGCATTATGTACAGCGGGTGGTCTATTATTATAATCAATATACACGCATTTACGACGAATTTTGAATATCAATCAGCAAAAGAAGTATCAAAGCAGCTTTTACGAGCTGCCTCAATACTTCTTCGGTATAAAGCATGTATTATTTGAATTGACCAGCCAGTTGTTGTTCAGCCAGAGTTACAAGACGTTTTGTGATGTATCCTCCGAGCGAACCGTTCTCATAGGAAGTCATGTTACCTTGGTATCCGTCCTGTGGAATGGAGATACCCAGCTCTTGAGCAACTTCATATTTCATTTGGTTGAGGGCTGCAGTAGCTTTTGTTACAACCAGGTTGTTTGAACTGTTTTGAGCCATCGATGTTCACCTCCTTGCTGTTTGTAAATGTATTATGTCTCAAAGATTGAATCTCCATAACTTTTTTTATATATTTTTATTTGGAAATATTATCTATTTCCCACAGGACTTACAGGGAGCGGCTTTGCCGCTTTTGAACAAGGGATATTCTAAGTATTTAAAGCCCATTTTGAAGGATAAAGGAAGTGAGTTTGCATGAAATGCCCGTACTGTGATTACGGAGGCACCAAGGTGCTGGATTCCCGTCCGGCCAATGACAATAAATCAATCCGCCGCAGACGTGAATGTGAGAAATGCAGCCGGCGCTTTACGACATTTGAAATGGTCGAGGAGACGCCGCTGATCGTCATTAAAAAGGGCGGCAGCCGCGAGGAATTCAGCCGGGACAAAATTTTGCGCGGTCTAATCCGTGCCTGCGAGAAGCGCCCTGTTTCCGTAGAACAGCTGGAAGCCATCGTCTCCGAGGTAGAGAAGTCACTGCGCAACACGGCAGTAGCTGAAGTGGAAAGCCGCCAGATCGGCGAGCTGGTGATGGAGCAGCTGTACCCTGTGGATGAGGTAGCCTACGTGCGCTTCGCATCCGTGTACAGGCAGTTCAAGGATATCAACATGTTTATGAAGGAGCTTAACGGACTATTGTCCAAAAATACGATGCCTGGATCCAGCGACTAATGATTCCGTTTCCGGCGTTCGGATCAGGCTGATTTCTTTAGTTAGACAAAGGGGAGATTCTCTTTTGTTTCGTATTGGGGTTTTGCAGTACCCAGGGTGGGCGAAGAAGAGGCGAAGACTGGTTGTCAGAGGTGACAATTTCAGCCGCCTTTTTTTGCTGGTGGAAGCGGATTTTACGACAACAAGCTGTTGGGCATGACTCTAAAAAAGTGTTGCATGAGTTGGTCTGCTATGCTATATTATAAGAGTGCTCTTTTTAAAGGAGTAACTACATATTAAGGGGCCTTAGCTCAGCTGGGAGAGCGCATCGCTGGCAGCGATGAGGTCAGGGGTTCGATCCCCCTAGGCTCCATATTAGAAAAACCCTTGCATAGCAAGGGTTTTTCTGCTTCTCTTATAGTTATTAGACTCCGACTAAAACACAAGTTGGGGACGGATTTAGTGGTCCTTATCGGTTTGAGATTGTTTTAGCATGGACCCCTTAATTAATTAGCAATGTTGCGGAAGTATGTCGTAAATCATGGAATCGAATTGGCTTTAGCTTTTTTCGTTTAAGGAAACGACGAAGCCATGTTCCTGGAGCTGTTTGATAGTAAGGTTTCCCATTCCATGTCGAGAAAACAAAAAATAGTCAGTACTCCCTTCCCATTTATCACCCGCCTGCTCCTTTAATGATTTAATCGACAGAGTAAAAATCTTAGAGCTTAATTTTTGAAGACAGGTTTTTCAAAATAGATTAGAACCTAATCAAGGATACCTTTCGATGTTCCATCCTGCCACCTCATAAGTTCAATTTAATAGAGTTGTGAATAAGAAGCCGCTCCGATTGAAGGAGCGGCTTCTTATTCACATGCAATATAGCATTATTGTTCTACCGTAATAGAACCAACGGAGGAGGTCAGGGTAATCAGCGGACCACCGCCATTCATATCGCTTTTTCCTTTATTCGCTCCGCTGACGCGTCCCAGTTCAGTTGCAATGTTTAAGCTGTATGGAGAATCAGAGGGAAGCTTGGCTGTGATAGTGCCGACATCGGTGGTGGCTTTCAGGACGCTTCCACTCGCGATCCCATCGAGTTGAAGTCGAAGGCTGCCAAGCTCGGATTGTAAACTGGATTTGCCCTGAATGTTGGCTTCATCGATGTGGATAACACCTACGCTGTTGAACACCTTGTACTCGCCATCCAATCCGCTCAATCCGATCTCGCCGACATTTGTCGATACATCAAAGCGAGTGACTTTGGCGGGTAACTGCACTTCATAGTTGATACTGAATTTGGAGTCGCCATATTTTCTCTTGGCCCAAGTCCATAAATCCATTTCCGGATCTTCTTGGGGATGGGCGAGGACGACCATCAGATCGCCGTCTACTCGCACAGAGACACTAGCTTCCTTCACGATTTCTTCCATAATCGATTTATGACTGTCGTTGTTTAAGGTTTGGAGTGAAGCCTTCAAACTCAACTTGTCATCCGGACTCGCAGATACCTCAATATTGCCTACGGTATTACCGATCTTCACGGCTTCCGTGATGTTTTGCTCCACGGTGACGCTCAGATCTTCTTTCACGCTGTTGCTGAGCATCTGATCATACCACTTGGAAGCTGAGCTTGGGGATTCGTCGCTTGTGTTATTGCCAGGCGAGCCGCCGCAGCCAGGAAGAACAAGCATGGAACCCAGAACGATCAACAGAAACTTCTGAATATTCTTATTCATTATCATCAGCTCCTTGTTATTTACGGTCAGGGAGCCGTTATTCTACTACAAGAATGCGCGGCGAGGCATTTTGAATCACTTTGGAAGCTCCCCAGGCTCCAAGCGCCGCCGCGATGACACTCACGCTTGCAATCACAACAGCTCCTCCCCAATGGAGGATAATAGGCAATTTCATTATCCCGTAACCGCCCAGAATACTCTCAAGCAGGTTAGGCAATACATAGATGCCGATCACGATACCGATCAGCGCTCCCAGTACTGAAAGAGCGGCAATGCCAAGCGTAATAGACACTCGGATCTGCTGAGAGCTCATTCCGATTGACTTGTAGATGCCGTAATTTCTGCTCTCCTTGCGGATATTGATACGGCATGTGCTGTAGATAATGATGAAGGTCACGATGGTAAACAACAGTCCAATGAAGCTCAGCGGGTAGATCATAATGTTGGCTGCTTCTGTAAAGACAGAATCCAGTAGTGTTTTTTGTGTCACAATAGACGCCGAGTCTTTGAATTCTGAATTAAGTTCGGTGACGACGGTATCTGCATCAGCAAGATCATGGACATTAATAAACGCAACATCCATGACTTTAAAGGACGGGTTGACGGCTCTTACGGCATCCAGGGGAACGCGCGCAGAATAGGAAGAATTAGAAATTGCCTGGTAAATTCCTGTGATGAGCAGCGTCTGCTTTTTTCCTTCAATATAGACATTCACCGTATCACCCAGAGTCTTGTTTAATGTTTTTGCTACATTGACGCCGAGTGCGATTTCATTCTTGTAACGGGGATTATATCCGGATACGTTATCAAAGCCCATCTGATCGTAGCTACCGTCTAACACACTTAAATTTATGCTTAATGAATGGCCGCCGTTAGTTGTATTTCCAAGTGACCCGGATGCTGAATCATCGGTTATAATCGCCGTTGTATTTCCCTGCCACCCCGAGTCCTTGATTCTTGAATCGTTAGCGACGGCTTGCTCAAACTGCTCACGAGGGAAGGTCGTTTTATTAATGACTAAGGCTGAGATGTTTGCCGAATCATAACCCCACTGGGCGGCAGTTTGCTGAATGCCGAAAATGCTGCTGAGCACGATGAATCCAAGCACAAGCACAGAGGAAGCCAGCATCGTCAAGATCAACATCAGAACAGAGCCCTTTCTGTTCTTGATCAGATTTCTGATGCCGATGACAGCCATCACGGGCAGGTTGCCAAATCCAATTTTGCTGGTGCCGGCGGAATTCATTCTCTTGGCAATCTTGCTGCTTTTCGTCTCGGACATGCCAAAGCGTATGGCTTGCACAGGTTGTACAAAGCGGGCTCTTCTCGCATACAGCACGACAAACAGAATTACCAGCGCGAATAGAAACACGCCGACAAGTACCGCGGCATCCAATCCCCGTATAGCAATCTCCGAGTTCTTGGTACTCAGAGAGGAAACCGTCATGCCAATAATGATCTTGGACAGCATACGGCTAAGTGCAAGTCCAGGAATGACCGCGATCAGAGCCAGTAAGCCGTATTGAGTGACATAGGTTCCAATGGTGTTGCTTGAGGTTAGTCCTAGCGACTTGAGAATACCGATCGTTTTGTAATTGGCTAGAACGGCGTCCGAAATGGTAAAACCAATTGTAATCAGGGCAATCAGCATCATGACCATACCTAGGAAGATCATAATAAAACCGACAATCTGGTTGATGATCAAGTAGAAGGAGGAGATTGCCTCAAATTCCATCTTTGTTTCAAGAAACGGGCCGCCGAGTGCAGCTTCAAATTTAGTCCAATATGCAGCATTCTTGCTATAGACGTCAAATCGTAGTCCCATCATATAAGAATCCTGGCCAGGCAGCGAGGTGATTCGCTCCTGATAGTCGTCCGGGTTCATCCAGATTCGGTACGTATTGGTGAACGGTGCGCCGAACGAAATGTCGACAACCACAGCTGAGACGCTGAGCGGCAGCAGCTCGGAGCCAATATGATAGCTGACGATATCCCCAACAGACATCCCGTAAGCATTTGCTAGGGATGTGGGAACCCAGACGGTGCCTTTCGCTGGCGAAGGACTTTCTGTTCCCTCGGAAAAAACAAGCTTATCCACCACAAACGGACTTTCTGGCGTCTGGATCATATGCAGATATGCGTTCGGAATGTCCTGGTTGTCGTAAGTAATGCCCGATAATGTCCGATACGGTAGCAAGTTGGAGACGGATACGCCATCCTGGCCTTCCCACCATTGATGCACGAATTGCGGATCATGAAGTCCTTTCTCTAGCATGAGGATTTGGTGTGATCCGTTCGTTTTCTTGTGCATATCGAAGAACATATTGCTTGTATTGGCAATGATAATAGTGGCAGTTGTGACCAGCAGCGTAGACAGAAGGATTAGCAGGATGATAAATAAATTTTGGGTTTTGTTCTTCCGGATATTTGACAAGCAAAGCGACCATATTGCAGCCATGCGATCACTCCTTTCCGGTTACAAACGCAAAAATCATCGATTCCCGATCCTGCGTATGATGGGTATCATATTTATCAAATTCAAGGAATCCGCCAATTTTGCCGTCGCGGATATAAATCAGGCGATCTGCTCTGCAAGCTGCCTTCATGTCATGAGTCACCATGACGACTGATTGGCCATTTCGATTGATGTCGGTCAGGATATCAAGAACCGCATGGCCATGTTCAAAATTGAGGCTTCCTGTCGGTTCATCCGCGAACACAATGTCCGGTGAGTTGATCAAGGCTCTGGCGATCGCTGCACGCTGCTGCTGACCGCCTGAGGTCTGAGCGGGCAGGCGGCCCCCTTGCCCGGCGATGCCCATCGACTTCATGAGGTTGTCAGCTTTCTTCTTGATATTAGATTTCCGCTGTCCGGCGATATATCCGGGTAAGGTAATGTTATCCATAATGGAAAGGTCCGGTACAAGGTTAATGCTCTGGTAGATGTAGCCTATTTTTTTTGAGCGAAATTCGGACAACTCTTTCTCGGTATAATGATCAATACGCTGATCCTGGAAATAAACTTCGCCGGCGGTTACGTTATCCAGTCCGCTAAGCATGTACAGCAGGGTAGATTTTCCTGAGCCGGAATTCCCCATAATGACAGTAAAATCTCCTTCATATATGTCCAGATCCAGATTCCGGATTGCATGAAATTGCTCACTGCCGCTGTTGTAACTTTTACTGAGATTCTTAGCTCTAATGATCGGTTTCTTTTCCATACCCTCACCCCTGAAATGAATTTACTTCAATTTACCTCTTGAATGTTGCAAAAGGCTTATTAAGTTATTAATAAAGTATTACATATGGTATTAACATAAGGGCAGGGTGAAATTGAAGGTAGTTCCTTCGCCGTGCTTGCTTGTAAAAGAGATCGTCCCGCCGTGCGCTTCGATAATTGTCTTGCATATAGAGAGGCCAAGCCCAGTGCCTCTATGCGCGTCAGAGCCAGGGTTTCTCCTGAAATAACGCTCAAAAATAAAAGGCATGTCCTGCGGACGTATCCCGCTGCCTGTGTCGGCTATGATTACTTTCAGCATGCCGGCTTCAAGATGAACGTCAATCCGGATGGAGTCGCCGGGGGAGGTATGCTTCAGCGAGTTGGACACCAGATTGGATATGACCTGTTCAATCCGGTTAGCATCCATATTAATCAATACATTCGGAATTTCTTCGGGCTCGATGTAGTTTAGTTCGTTTGTGCGCACATAGTGGCCAATAGGCTTTAGAATCTTATAGAGAATATCCCGGCTGTATTGCTCGCGGGGTTCCACGGTAATTTGGCCCAGATCCTGCAGGGTCTGAAGTAGGAGATCTTCTACGAGCCTGGCCATTTTATCGGTATGAGTTCGCATAATTTCGATATATTCCAACATCGTATCCGTATCGGAGCAGACCCCTTCTAGGATGGAGTCAATGTAGGCTTTGATGGTAGTGATCGGTGTTTTGATTTCATGTGAGATGTTGGTGATCAGCTCTTTCTGCGCCTTTTCCTGCTGGATTCTTTGCATGCTTAAATACATAATTTCTGTCCTCATCTGATCAAACATCGAATACAATTCTCCCATTTCATTCAAGCTGGCATAGGTCGGTTGTTGTTCATAATTTCCCTTCAAGATGGCTTCGGCATGAAGCCTCAACTGCAGGATAGGCGATATCAAATGAAATTGGATTGTCCGTTTCATAAAGATGAGCAGCAAAGCGAGGCAGAGGACAATTAGAGCGATTATCACGAAGGAAAGAACAGGACGGTAATTCGATTGAGCGGGAAAGACCTTGGCTTCTGGAAGGAAATACACCGCATTTCCCACCTGACTTTGAGAGTTTTTGTCGATGACGGGAAAAGCGATCTGGAACAGCCCGCTGCTTTGCTGACCTGAATACATGTCGTAGCGCAGAAATCGGTTGACATTATCTTGAGCGATGGGCGAAAGGGCTGCCGAACTAAAGGTAACAGTACCATCCAATTGGACATAGGCTAGACCAATCTCGTGCTGGGTCGCTAAACGGTTTAATTCGGTCTGTACTTCTGTCGTCCCGATGTTGTCATGATGTTGTTCCAAATAGAGCATCAGCGGATTAATGGCCAGGCGCACCTGATGAATCACGCTTTGGGGAGGAGCCTCCTTGTTACCCGAAAGGCTGTATGAAAGCAAATATAAACTGCCTCCTAGCAAACCAGCAAGCAGCAGCAGCGTTATGGTCAGCGATTTATTGGTCCAGCTCCTTAAAGACATATCTCCTTGCCTCCTGTCGGTTAGTTTGCGCTGAATTTATAGCCTACGCCCCATACTGTCTTAAGATAGGCAGGATTCGACGGGTCAGCTTCAAGCTTCTCCCGCAGCCGCCTAATATACACAGTCACGGTGTTCTCGTCCCCATAGTTGGCATAGCCCCAGACCGCATCCAGCAATTGGGATTTGGAGAATACCTGGTTTTTGTGAGCGGCTAAATGATAGAGTAGTTCAAATTCCTTTGCTGACAAGGATACTTCGTTACCGTTTACCGTGACGATGTAAGCTTTTTTATTTATTTCAAGATTCCCAAAACGCAGCACATCCGGATCCTGATGTATCGTATTGACGCTTTCATATCTGCGGAAATGAGCGTTAATACGCGCCAGCAGCTCGGTGATGGAAAAGGGCTTGGTCATATAGTCATCCGCCCCGAAGCCGAAACCCAGCACTTTATCAGTATCGCTTCCTCTTGCGCTCAGGATCATGATCGGGACATTATTCTTCTCTCTAATCTTTCGACAGAGCTCAACGCCATCGATATCCGGGAGCATGATATCCAGAATGATATAATCCGGTTCCAGCATTTCTAGGATGGTGAGTCCATCCAGACCGTTTCCGGCAACAGCTGCTTCATAGTTATTCTTTATCAGGTAATCTGCTAGAATTCGAGAAATATCCTTTTCGTCTTCGATGATGAGAATCTTTTTTGGTTGAGACATTGCCATTCTCCCATGTATGTATGTATTTTTGATTCTAAATTGCGCCACTTGATATATGAAAATTATGTCAAAGGAAGAAAAATACTTCAAGCATAAACTAATTTTATATTCTTTTTACATAAAACGATTGATAAACAAAACCTAAAAATGTGAAAATAATCGTATATTGACGAGTGGTATTTTATGGAATAGTATAAATATCATGGTTTAAAAGTATTATAGTTTCATATATTCATAGTTTTGGAGAACTGGTGATTCTGCGGAGAGGTGAGCGAGTTTGAAGAAAACAGCTTTTGTTTTTCCGGGACAGTCATCTCAGAGAATTGGTATGCTGACAGATCTGTATAGTGAAAGCGAAAATAGAAAATCCGGTTCTCTTTTAAAGTGTCCGGCCGCAAGCTGATACTCAGTAAATATAAGAGACCCTACCGGACCGTGGTGACGGTGATGAGTATAACCATCCACGTCTTTCCTACCAAAAATCGGTACAAATGTAAGACATATACGCTATACTGCTAGTTATGAAGGAGGATGAAACGATGGGTTACATAGACGAGGTGTCGAAGGAACTGTACAGCTATCTTCCCCCTCTCACCAAGCAGGATGATTTTGACGAGTTCTGGGAGACCACCATCCAGCAGGCCAAGGAGGTCCCACTTGATCCGCACAGGGATCGGGTCGATTACCCGGCTCGCCATGCGAAGGTATACGAAATTTCTTATTATGGGATGGATGAGACTCGAATTCACGGCTGGCTGATCGTTCCGGCATTTGTGAAAAAGGAGAAGTACCCCTGCCTGATCCATTATCACGGTTTTAACGGAAGTAGGGGCAAGCCCTCCGAGCTGATGCACTGGGTCATGATGGGGATGGCCGTATTGTCCGTAGACTGCCGCGACCAGGGAGGACGGACAGGCAACAGCGCTTCCTATTCCCACGGGTATGCAGCGAATGTGGCAAGCAAGGGCGTACATAACAAATGGGAGTATTATTACCGATATGCTTATATGGATGCGCTGAAGGCGATCGACTTCGCCTGTGCCCAGGAGGATATCGACGCTTCGAAAATCGTGATCGAAGGCGGCAGCCAGGGCGGGGCGCTCGGTACGGCGGTATCAGCTCTGGACGACCGGCCGGTGCTCTCGATGGTGGATGTGCCGAGCAACAGCAATCTCGTCTGCCGAATTGAAGGCAATCACGGCGCCTTCGCAGCGGTAGCCGAATACCTGAACAAGCACCCAGAGCAAACGGACCTCGTGATGGAGAACCTGAGTTATTTTGACACGATGAACCTTGCGGATCGCATCACGTGCCGGGTGTTAGCCAGTGTCGGATTAAAGGATGAAACATGTCCGCCGCAGATGTATTTCGCCACCTATAACCGAATTACAAGCAGCAAAGTAATCAGCATCTATCCTTTTAACGGGCATGAAGGCGGAGGTTCCGGTCACACGGAGATCAAGCTGGACTATTTACGGAAGCATTTTCCCGACTGGTTCAATGACCAGACTGAATCATGATTATTGATAGATAATGTCTTGCCCGTCACTGCTGGGGGGCAGGAGGAGAACTAAACAACAAAGGTCCAAAAAGCGACGCCGCGTATGGCGTCGTTTTTTTTTGGAAGTCCCGTTTCTTTCTTGGCACTGGACGTGCTATCGTTCTATTCAATCATCGCCAAGGGAATGAAGTGATTTTGTTCTATGGGAAGCATCATTTTGTGTATGACACTTCGGCGGGACGTCATGCTACGATAACCGTGGCACAGTCATGTTCTCATAAAATGAAAACATTTCACTCTACCGGCCGGATAGAGTCCCATGCTATTGGCATATGAGGGGGTTAACATTCCAAAGGAGGCAGATGAAATGAAAGAAGGCAAACCGTGGAAAATGGGGGCAGCCGCACTGATGCTGGCATCTCTCCTGCCCGCAGGAATGGGTAGCGCTGCCGCGGCCTTGACCGAGGTGCCGTATGCCATGGATTCAAGCAATCAGGCGGGATGGTGGACCCCGCTCGAAACGTATGGAACGGGATTGCAACGCGGCTTCCACATGGTCCCGAGTAGCCGTGATCGGCGCATTGGTGAACAAATCGTTCTACCCTGACGATCTTGTATTTGACGCCAATGGGGATCTGCACATTCTGTTCGAATGGTCTGCTTTTGCGGCGAGCCCGCTGAGGCATGAATTGTCTTACATCAAATACAAACCGTCGACTCGTCGGCAATCCCATCGTTGCATATCGCTACCGGGAGGAAGGAAGCACCACCTTCTCCGTGAAATACGGATCATACGGAAACGGCGGATGGAACTTGCAAACGGTGTTTAACGCGGCGGAGACCAAGGCGGCCATCGATCAGCGTGGAGCGAAACGATAACGGCGTCGATATTCTATATCTCGTGGATATCACGAACCGCAAGCTGTACTACGGCAGGAACTAATTCATGATCACAAGAAAGCTGCAACCCCCGCGGTTTTCTTTTTTTTGTACGGGTGGCCAGAAACGCTTTCGCTGGGGAATAGAAGTGATTCTGATGGGAAACAGGCCCATCCTTGTCAATAGAACGATTTGATGCTTTTGGCAGGCTCAGCACCCTACATTTTTACACTTTTGCATAAATATTCTTATCTACGGACAACGGGTGAGATATAATGGGAGCACCAAGAGTGAAAAGGAGTTCTCCTGATGCAGAAATGGCTCGGCCACCTCGTTCCCCACAAGCTGAAATACCGGTTGTTTGCCGTGTTTGCGCTGGTTATATTGCTTCCGTTCAGCGTTTTGAATTTATACAACTACCATAAGATCGAAGCGCTCGTCCAAAACAAAATCAGCGAGCAAAGCCACGAACAATTGGACAATCTGCACCGTTCGCTCGAGGATCAGCTTAGTATCGCGTTTAAGACGCTGATCTTCCTGGAGCAGGATTCCGAGGTCAGGCACATCCTGCAGAAACCGGAAGAACGTTCGGTCCTGGACAATAAGGAGATCATGGAGGACAAATTCAAAGGGCTCAACAACAGCTTTTTTCTGTACAATCCATCCGTCTATTTCACGCTTCTCGACAATAGCGGCCATGTATATACTTCTTACCCGCCGAATACGTCCCTGAATTACGAACAGATTGCTTCGAACCCATCGTTCAAGGCGCTTCAGAAAGCCAAGACCTCCTATCTTTGGGTGTCTGACGACGCTAACTACGTGTCCCGAGATATCAGCAAAAGCCCCACGCTGCTGTCCCTGTACGCCGAGTTGCGGGATCGAAGTAACCGGGTTTACGGACTGGCGCGCATCAGCATCGATTTTTCGTTCTGGTTTCAATCCATGCTGCAAAAATCCGAAAGCGATCAGGCGTACTTCATCATAACCCGGTCCGGTGATTTGATTGCCAGATCCATCCCCGATTCGTCGCTATCCGGCGAAGCCGTCAGAGAGGTATCGCACCTGCCGCAGAACGGCTATTGGACGGATCAAGCGAGCGATTCGCTGGTGAATTATAGCTATCTGTCTTCCCTGGATTGGTACCTCGTGGACCGGATTCCGCTCCATCTGCTGTTCCGGGAGATCGAAACGCTGAAGAAGCAGTATTTTGTAACCTTCTATGTCATTACCGCCGCATTTATTGCAGTTGCGTTCATGATTGCCCATGCGTTTACCAGACCGCTATCCCATATGCAGATGAAGATGAAGGAAGCGGTCCGCAAGGATCTTCGGATCCGGCTGCCAGAGAAGCGATACAAGGGTGAAATTTTGGAATTGACCCGGACGTTCAATACAATGATGGTCGATATGAACGGATTGGTCCAGCGGCTGCGGGCCGAGGAACGGCAGAAGGATGCGGTGCATTTTCAAATGCTACTGGCCCAGATGAACCCCCATTTTCTGCTGAATACGCTGAATACGATCAAGTGGATCGGGTTGCGGGGAGAAGACGAGGAGATCGTGGAAATTTGCCTGTCTCTCGGGAAACTGCTGGAAACGAGCCTCAACTCCGACGTGGACCTGATTCATCTCCGCGACGAAATCGAGCTAACGCACGCATTCCTCTATATTCAGCAGGTGAGATATGGGAACCGTTTTCAAGTGGAATTCAGCTATGATGAGGAGCTGATCTACGCGCTGGTGCCGAAGCTGAGCCTGCAACCGCTGGTGGACAACGCGATTCAGCATGGCATCGGCAATATGGCGGAAGGTGGACGGATTCTGATCCGGATGGGACGCAGTCCGCTGCTGCCGGACCGGCTCACGCTGGAAGTCGAGGACAATGGCGCCGGGATCGAGCAGCCCAGCAGGAATCACGACGAAGGACGCAAGCGTCCGAGCATCGGGTTGCAAAATGTGAGGGAGCGGCTGCGCCTTTTGTTTAAGGACAAAGGGGAACTTGAGATCATTCCGCTCGAGCAGGGCACGCTGTGCCGCATGCATTTGCCGATATTGCTGTCCGAGCCTTATGAAAATGTACAGCAAACGATATCATGATCTAGCTGTTAAGGAGTGAACACGCATGTGGAAGGTACTGCTGGTGGAAGACGAAACATTCGTGCGGGAATCAGTCAAGGAGATCATCCGGTGGGAGGAGATGGGCTTTACGCTGGCCGGAGAGGCAAGCAACGGCATGGAAGCGCTGCCGATGATCAAGAATGACCCGCCGGATCTGGTGCTTTGCGATATCGTCATGCCGCAGATGGACGGCCTTGAACTCCTGCAGGAGACGCGGAAAGCCGGCATCGGGTCCAAATTCGTGATGCTGACCTGCATCGGCGACTTTGAATCGATGCGCAGGGCGATGGAATACGGTGCATCCAACTATATTTTGAAGCTGTCTATGAGCGTTAAAGATCTTAGGGAGACGCTGGTCAAAGTGAGCAGGGAGCTGTCGGCCCGGCATTCGCCAGCCGAACGGCCGGTTCGGCCGGCTGCGGCTTCCCGGGAGAAGATCACGCATCCCGAAGTGAATAAAATCATGGAGTATATCGAACAAAATTACGACCAGGATATTACGCTTAAATCGCTCGCCCGCTATGTCATGATGGGGGAGAACTACGTCAGCGCCCTGTTTAAAAAGAAAACCGGGGAGACGCTGATCCACTACCTGCACCGAACGAGGATCGAGAAGGCCATCGAATACCTAATGACGACGGACCTGCCGGTCAATCGGATTTGCCAGAACGTGGGGTTTATGAACGACAACTATTTTATTAAAATTTTCAAACGGATGACAGGGATGACTCCAAGTCAATACCGAATGAAGCAATAGAACAAAATGCATATCCGATGACCGGTTATAGCTCTTGAACTGCGTATATCTGTTCCATGGGAATCATGATTCTGTTACTTACGGCGGGGCCGCCGCTTTGCTATCCTTGAGCTGCAACAAACAATCCTATTTGATGCGGGGGGCTTCAATTGAGAAAAAAAGGTTGGCTTGCGGGATTTGTATCGTTAGTACTAATCGCGGGCGTGGTATCGGGCTGCTCCGGCGGTGGAAGCAAAGGAGAAGCCGAAGGGGTGGCGGGCAATGCGAAGGCCGCTTCAGGCGGCGTCGTCAAACTGAAAATGTGGGGCGGGGTTCCGCCAGAAGCCGGACCGCAAGAGGTCGTGGACGCCTGGAATAAGGATCACCCGGACGTTCAAGTGGAGTACGTGCGTTATGTGAATGACGATGAAGGCAACTTGAAGCTGGATACGGCCATCATGACCGGCCAGGATGTGGATCTGTTCGTCAACTATTCCGCTTCGCAGGCGGCAAAACGGGTAGCCTCGGGGGCCACGGCTGACCTGAGCTCGTTCACGGACTATAATATCGATGAGAAAATGGGACCCGAAGCGGCCGATTGGAAGATCGACGGGAAGTACTACGGCTTGCCGACGACCAAAAGCTCATTCTTCGTTGCGCTGAACAAGGACGCCCTGGATGCGGCCAATCTCCCTGTACCGAAGGATTGGACCTGGGATGAGATGAGGGAATACGCCAAGAAGCTGAAGAAAGGCGACGGGTACGGGTTCATCCAAAATACCGAGCCGTTTGTCGATCCGATCGACTCGGTCCTCTCCAAAGAGGGATACACCAAGGCGGACGGGGCTTCCAACCTGGATCATCCGCTTGTGCGCAAATGGCTGGAATCCTTATACGGCATGATGAAGGATGACAAGACGACTCCGCCGCTCGGCGAGCAACTGACATCCAAAATGCCGGTTGAGCAAATGTTCCTCAGCGGCGAAGTGCCGATGCTGAACATCGGAGCGTGGCTGCTCCGCAGCTCCAACAACTTCACCGATTATCCGCGCGATTTCAAAATCGCGTTTGCACCGGTACCGAGACTGGAGGAGGATGCCGCAAACTATGTGACTCGCGGTGGATTGGGCGATTATATCTCGATCAACGCCAAGTCCAAGTATCAAAAGGAAGCGTGGGAGTTTCTGAAATGGTATGCGGACGGTGGCATGGCGCCGATGGCGGCGGGCGGGCGTTTGCCTGCATCCATGGATGCCGATCAGGACGCCGCGCTGAAGAGCATGCTGGGCGACAAAGGGGACACCTACGATCAGGAATCCTTGATGTACGTCATGTTCGACAACAAGACGCCGACCTTTGTCCGTACCGTTCCGCAGGAAGTCATGGATCTGCGCTCGCAGGAATACGAAAAGTACTTCCTGGGATCCCAGGACCTGAATGCGACGGTTGCGGCGATGGTCAGCCGGCATAACGAATATTTGAAATCCAATCCGAAGTAGTGATCATTTGAAATGGATGCGCATCACAAACCAGAAGACAAGGGATGGCCAAGCTTGACGGCTGTCCCTTGTCTCAATTTATGCCCATAGGGGAGATAGAACGATTTGATGACCGAGTCCCATTCGGTAAGCCGTACGGCGTTTTTTTGCATGATTTTGTGATATAAAGACGATGGATTTGTTCCTTCTGCGAAACGTCCTGGCTTGCTAGACTGAGGACATCAAATCAAGAAATGAGGCGAAACGCATGAACAACCATTGGATGAGAAGGCAGCGCAGGCTGGGTTACGTCTTTATCGGGCCCAGCATGATCGGCGTGCTGCTGTTCTTTCTCATTCCGGCCGCATTCTCTCTCGGCTTGGTCTTCACGGATTACAAATTCATGAATCCCAAGGCCGGGTTCGTCGGCCTCGATAATATCACCCGGATGCTGCACGACAAGCTGTTTTACCAGTCGCTGAAGAATACCGTCCTCTTCCTCGCGGCGGTTCCGGTGTCGATTGCGCTCGGCTTTGTGGTCGCGGTCATCCTGAACCAGCGGATCTATTTGAAAAAACTGCTGCGCGCCCTGTACTTTATGCCGTACATCACGAGCGGGGTAGCCGTCGCGTTCGTCTGGATGCTGCTGTTCCAGCCGAAGCAGGGGCCGATCAACGGATTCCTCCGCAGCATCGGCATCGAGCATCCGCCGGGCTGGCTGTCGACCACCACGTCTTCGATGTTCGCCATCGATATCATCTGGATATGGTTCCTTATGGGCTATAACATGATCATTTATTTGGCCGCGCTGCAGGAAGTTTCACCGGAGCTAATGGAAGCCGCGAAAATCGACGGCGCGCGACCAGGCCAACTGCTCCGGAAAATCATTTGGCCGCTCGTCAGTCCCACCACGTTCCTGCTGCTAGTGACCGGGATGATCATGACGATCAAGACGTTTGGCATCATTCAGGCGACGACGCAGGGCGGACCTGGGAACAGCACGACCATCCTGTCCCTGTATGTCTATCAGAACGCCTTTCGGTATTACGACATGGGCTATGCCGCCACGATATCGTGGGCGCTGTTCATCATCATCTTGATCATCACCGCGATCCAATGGATCGGCCAAAAACGTTGGGTCCATTATTAAAGAGAAAGAGAGGCCTTAAGCATCATGGAACTCAAAAAACGACTTCTGACCGGCACGCCGGGCAGACTGCTGGTGACGATTATCATGCTGGCGCTGGCAATTGTCATGATAATGCCTTTTTTATGGATGATCAGCACGTCCCTGAAAACCCCGACAGAGGTGTTCAAATACCCGATCGAGTGGATTCCCGCGCATCCGACTTGGGAACATCACCTCAAGGTGTGGACCGGACCGAAGAGCTTCGGCACCTATTACCTGAACTCGCTGAAGATCGCCCTCATCGGCATGGTTGGAGCCACGTTCCTGTCCGCCTTTGCGGCATACGGCTTTGCCCGGATCGAGTTCAAGGGGCGCAATGCGCTGTTTATGCTTTATTTATCCATGATGATGGTTCCCCCGCAGGTGCTGTTCGTGCCCAAGTTCATCATGTTCGAATGGGTCGGCATTTACAATACGCATTTGGCGCTGATTCTGCCCGGCCTGTTCACGATTTTCGGCGTTTTTATGCTTCGCCAGTTTTTTTTGTCCATTCCCCATGAGATTTCCGAGTCGGCCTTCATCGATGGGGCGGGACATTTCCGGATTTTCTTCCGGCTCATACTGCCTCTCGCCAAACCGGCGTTGGCCACCTTGGCCATCATCGATTTCTCTTGGCAGTGGAACGATTACGAGAACGCACTGGTCTTTCTGATCGACGAGCGGCT
The DNA here is from genome assembly GCF_022898935.1 of Paenibacillus mangrovi. Lineage (GTDB taxonomy): Bacteria > Bacillota > Bacilli > Paenibacillales > Paenibacillaceae > Paenibacillus_AQ > Paenibacillus_AQ mangrovi. The sequence continues at coordinate 94,329 of NZ_JALIRP010000001.1, forward strand.
GTACACCATTCCTCTCGGGCTGCAGAACTTTATTCTGGAAAATACGGTGGACTATAACGGCATGATGGCCGCGGCGTCTGCGGGCATTATCCCGATGATCATCGTGTTTGCGATTGGCCAGCGCTACATTATTCAAGGTTTAACCAACTCTGCGGTGAAAGGGTGAGAAGATGAAAACAGAGACGATACGAAGCGACGTTACCGTGATCGGCGGCGGGTTGGCGGGCGTCTGTGCCGCCATAGCGGCGGCAAGACTGGGCAGCAAGGTTGTGGTCGTGAACAACCGCCCGGTCCTGGGCGGCAATTCCAGCAGTGAAGTGCGGGTATGGGTGTGTGGGGCGACTGCGCACGGCATCAACCGGTACGCACGGGAAACCGGCATCATGGGCGAACTGTTCGTGGAGAACCAGTACCGCAACCCAGACGGCAATCCGTACTTGTGGGATTTGGTCATCCTGGAGGCGGTCCGGGCGGAGCCAAACATTACGCTGCTACTTAATACCGACGTGAATGAGGTCGAGGCTGACGGTCCGGAGGAGAACCGAATCATCCGGTCGGTCACCGGCTGGATGATGGGCTCCGAGCGGCGCATCCGCTTGGAAAGCCTGGTCTTCTTGGATTGTACCGGCGACGGTCTAGTCGGCTTTTTGGCCGGCGCCCGGTACCGCATCGGCCGGGAAGCCGCCTATGAATACGGGGAAGCTTGGGCGCCGGAGGAAGAGGACAGCATCACATTGGGCAGCACGCTGCTGTTTTATACGAAGGATGCAGGGCATCCCGTCCGGTTCGTGCCGCCGTCCTTCGCCAAGGACATCACGCAGACTACGATACCGATCAAGCGAGTTATTCGCAGCGGCGACTCGGGCTGCCATTATTGGTGGATCGAGTGGGGCGGCGAACTGGATACGGTCCATGACAATGAAGTGATCCGGGATGAGCTGTGGTCGGTCATTTACGGCATCTGGGACTATATCAAAAATTCGGGGCAGTTTGAGGCCGACACCATGACCCTGGAATGGGTCGGCTCCATTCCGGGAAAAAGGGAATATCGCCGCTTTGTCGGCGACTATGTTTTGAATCAGAACGACATCATTGCACAGGAGCCGTTCCATGACCGCATCGCCTTCGGCGGCTGGTCCATTGATCTGCATCCACCACAGGGGATGTATGCCGAGGCCAGCGGTTCCAAGCATATGCACGCGGACGGCAACTATCATATTCCGTACCGGTGCTTATATTCGGCGAACGTACGAAATCTGCTGTTCGCCGGTCGGAATATCAGCGCTTCCCATGTGGCGTTCGGCACGACGCGCGTCATGGCGACCTGCGCGGTCATGGGGGAAGCGGCCGGTACCGCAGCTTCGCTGTGCGCTGCAAAGGGCGTGACGCCGCGCAACATTTACCACTCGCATCTGCAAGAGCTGCAGCAGACGATGTTGCGGCAGGACGCCTCCGTTATCGGCCTGCGGCATGAAGATGACCGGGACCTGGCACGCCTGGCGAAGGTTTCGGCATCATCGGTCCGCAGCGCCATCGGCATCGATAAGCCGCTTACCGCCGTTCAACTGAATCGGGCTGCCGCGATTTTGTTTCCGGTGGAGCCGGCGGTGGAAGGGTTGGAACTGCTCGTAGACGCGACCGAAGATACCCAGCTTATCGTGGAAGTATGGGACACCGGCCGCCCGGAAAATTACGTGCCGTACTCGAAGGTGGCTGAAGCCGAAGCGGCTGTCCCCAAGGGCGAAGCGCAGTGGATATCCCTGCCGCTCACTTGGGTGCCGAATACGCCGCAGAATGCCTTTGTCATCATTCGCGAGAATTCGAGCGTCAGCCTGTACCGGGCGGCCGAACCGCTCACCGGCGTCCTCGCTTTTGAGAAGGGAGCGGTCCCTAACGCGGCGGCCGAACTGGAGGACCATGACGAGAATCAACTCGTCGTGGCCTGGAGCATGAAGGCGCTGGTTCGGCAGCTGTTCTGCTTCAAGGTCAAGGGCGCGACCGATGCCTATTCACCGGAGAAGGCGGTCGGCGGATACAAACGTCCTTTCGGAGGGCCGAATCTGTGGGTATCGGATGCCATCGGACCTGAGGATGAGGCTTGGCTGCAATTGACATGGGAGTATGAAATATCAATGAAGGAAATCATTCTGACGTGGAACGACGATGTGAACGAGGACCTGATCAATCTTCATCATCATCGCACGTCATTCGATATCATTCCTGAACTGGTTAAGTCGTACCGGATCGAGGCCCGCATTCAAGGGGAGTGGAGCACGATCGCTTCCGCTGAGGATAACCGGCGAAGAAGCAACCGCGTTGAATTGAAAGACCCGATCTTTGCCGATGCGCTGCGCGTCGTCATCGAAGAGACGAACGGCGCTCCCTGTGCGGAATTGGTGGAGATTCGGGTGTATTAACTTGAGGCAGCTGATCCCACATAATCGCCTATAGTGATACCTATATTTGCAACGTCATCGCCATCATTCCGGAGAATACAACTCGTGAAACAGATGATTTTGAAATAACGAATGCAGAATTATGAAAACAGTAAAAAAGAGCCCTGATCTTTGGGAATTGTGTTCATCTCGAACGCATCATCCAGAGAGAGGGCTTTTTATAAATGGAATCTACCATGAATTCCATAGTTAAGACGGTCTTCCGAGAATTTTCGTAATTACTCTAATGATTTCGTTCCAATATGTTTAGCAACCCTTTCTCCCAGCTCCGGCGATGCATTGTATAGATAGCTTAAGACAATGCGCTGCGTTTCAGGGGATATACCTGTAAGATCGGCAGCAAGGTTATCCGCCAAGTGTTCTTGCTGCGGAGCAGAAAGGGAGCGGTAAAACTGGCCAGCTTGCGTAAAATCATCCGCTTTGGACAGGCTGGACCGTACAAGTCGACCCTCCACATAACGGCCGCTGCCGCTGGTCACAAGGGAAGCGGGCGACCAGTTTTCCTGATGATTGACCGGGATTTTGCGAAAATCGGGTCCCAGCCGACGGCGCTGCGAATCCCAGTATATATTGGCCCGTCCTTGCAGTATTTTATCGTCCGACAACTCGGCTCCTTCCAGAAGATTGGATGGTGAAAAGGCTAGTTTTTCCACCTGCTCCATATAGTTATCCGGATTGCGATCGAGTACCAGGCGGCCAACCGGCTGCAAAGGATATTGCCGTTCATCCCAGAGTTTGGTGTCATCGAGCGGATCGTATGGGAGATTAGCCGCGTCATCGGGATTCATCAGCTGCACGTAAAGCCCGTAATCGACGTTTTTTCCAGTCGCGATTGATTCATATAGTTCCTTGCCTGCAAAATCGGGATCTTTGCCGGCCAGCCGGGCGGCTTCGTGACGATCGATGTACTTCTCGCCGGCAAAAGGGATCCAGTGGTATTTCACATAGGTGCGAGCGCCTTGCGCGTTTTTCCAGACATAGGTATTCACGCTATGACTTTTCATGTGACGGAAGTTTTTTAACGTGCCTACGTCGGAATAGAGCCAGACGAGAAAATGAGTGGATTCTGGCGTCCTGGCTATGAAGCTCCAAAGCCGTTCAGGGTCGATCAGGTTGTTTTTTGGCGAAGGCAGAAAGGCTTCGATGAACTCCGGAAAGCGGATCGAATCCCGGACGGAAAAAACGGGGATATGATTGCAGAGCAGATCGAAAATACCTTGTTCCGTATAAAATTTAGTCGAAAATCCTCGTACATTGCGGGAAGTATCCGGAGTGCCTTTTGTGCTTACGGCAAAGGAAAGCCTTACTGTAACAGGAACCTGCTGACCAGGGGTTTGCAGAAAGCAAAGCTTGGTGTATGCCGCCATGGAATGCACGGTCTGAAAGTATCCGAAAGCGCCATAGCCTTTTACGTGTACGGGCCTTTCCAGAATTTTGGTATGTATAAAAGTTTCCAGCGTCTCGTGTAAAATATTGTCCTGTTCCAGTACGGGACCCCGTTCCCCAACCGTCTGTGAATGTAAAGCTGCCTGCATATCATCTGCCCGCTGCGTGGGGAAATCAGCTTCGGGAAGCGATTCTTTAGCCTTTATGTTTGATTGTGGTCCTTCCATGTTTCGACCTCCCATCTTAGTACTCTAAGGTACAATATGGTTTGTGATAATTGAATGCGATTACCGCTATATTATATTGCGGACGGCTGCGATAAAGTCCGTTTAAAAATCATTCCTGTAGTAATTTACACGCACAAATATTCCTTTTACAGGAATATTCCTTGAAAGGTGCATCCGGAAAATATAAAAAGAGCCGCCTGAGTATTTCTCAAGCCGCTCTTATTTGATTCTATTTAATACGTTTACCAAGCATAATGACAAACCAGATTAAGGCTCCGGCCAGGATGGTATGGCCTAGACCTGCAATGTGCGGCAGGAAGCTAATCTCAGTTCCATTGATTTGCAGCATACCACGGGTACCCATCGCACCAATCGTCATAAGTAAGCCAATATTATATACAATGTACCAAGCGTTAAAGGATTTGACTTCATGTACATCAAACAGCTTGCTGATGATGAGTGCAATGAGGAAGAAGAGAAATCCAAGCACCAGAATGTGGGTGTGAACTCCTACCAGGACAGTATGTCCTGTAAAATCACTGTTTTTGGTAATTTCGCGATAAAAGAGACCGGATAGCAATCCCAAAACCGCATAGAAAAAAGATGCATAATATAGCTTTTTCATTTAGTCTAACTCCTTTATATTATGTAATTACCTAGAGTCTAACATGGGAATATGAACCACATATGAACTAGATGTTACAAAGTGAAAAAGTTCACTAATTTGTTAAAAGAATTGTATTTACTCGTCTTACTTTGTCAACGAAGACCTATCTGAAACCGCAAGAAAATCATGGGAACTAATAATCGGATGCTCCTTTCTTACAAAGAGGGCATCTTTTTTTATGGCCAACTTAATCATTTCTTTACATGAATTTGATGATGCGCTAACATATCGCAAGTAAACTGAGGGTGTTAACCGATAGTAAACCCCTACTTCTGATGTATATGTCATCGGGGCTTGGTTACAGCTCACAAGTGGCAAAAGGGCAGCTGATGCCACTTTTCAAGTCGGTTATACACAACTAAACATAATGAGGTGGCTTATATGCAACGAGTAATTCCATTGGAAGGCACGCATAACTTTCGAGACATGGGCGGTTATCAAGCAACGGATGGCCGTAGAGTAAAATATGGCCTTTTTTTTCGTTCTGATGAACTGACAGGTTTGTCCGAACAAGATATAGAGACTCTGCGAACCTTGAATATCAAAACGATTTTCGATTACCGCAGCGATCATGAAGCGCGAATAAAGCCTGATCCGGTTCTCGCTCATGTGACTAATGTACGGATTTCAGCAAACCCAGAAAACCAGCATGAACGAATGAATATGCCGGTCGAGCCTAAAAGCAAGGATCAACAAGGTCATTTTCTGAAGGATTTGGCCCAAAGCGATTTCTTTAAAAACTTTCGTGCGGAAACCTACATGTTGGAATTGTATAGCAAGCTTCCGATTAACAATCCTTCGTATAAGCGATTAATGGAGATGATCCAGAAGCCAGATCATTTGGGGCTAGTGCACCATTGTACGGCGGGTAAGGACCGAACGGGAGTCGGGTCCGCTCTCATATTGCTGGCGCTTGGTGTTTCGGAACAAACGGTCATGGAAGACTATCTTTTAACGAATGAAACGATGAAAGTGTTCAACCGGAACATTCTTGAGCGGATAGCTGAACATGCGGATGATACGGTTTTAAGCAATTTAAATCATATGCTCGCGGTTAAAGAAGAGCTTATGAAAGCCGCTTTCGAATCGATCAAGAAGACGTATGGAAACTATGACGCCTATTTTGCCGAGGAGTTCGGCTTAACCGAGTCCAAACGGGAGGCGCTGCAAATCTCTAGCTTTGAATAACGGGGAGAAGCATTTGATGCGTTAGGGGAGGAAAATGCTTTGGTAAACATAGCGGCGAAGCCGTTTTATTTACAAGATGAGGACATTCTGTGGGTTCAAGAGACGTTGGCAGCGATGGATGTAAGGGAAAAAATCGGACAGTTGTTTTGCACGATCGGAATGACAGAGGACCGACAACATTTGCAAGCGTTAATCCAGAACATGAAGCCGGGCGGCATTATGTTTCGGCCTGGCCCAGGAGGGCATATACAGGAAGTTCATCATTTTTTGCAGGCAAGCTCCAAAGTTCCGATGCTAATCGCCGCGAATTTGGAGGCAGGCGGCAACGGGAGTGCTTCCGACGGCACCTATTTTGGCAAGCAGATGCAGGTTGCCGCAACGGATAATGATGATATGGCATACAAGTTGGGGTTCGTAGCTGGCAGAGAGGGACGAGCCGTCGGCTGTAATTGGTCGTTTGCGCCGGTCGTTGACATTGATCTCAATTTCCGCAATCCGATCACGAATGTGAGAACGTTCGGATCCGACGCGAAACGAGTAGCGAGAATGGCCAAGGAGTATACAAGGGGCGTTCGGGAGAGCGGATTAGCCGTATCGGTAAAGCATTTTCCGGGTGACGGTGTGGATGAACGGGATCAACATCTTGTAACCTCAGTCAATTCACTCTCTGTAGACGAATGGGACAATACGTTCGGCATGGTTTTTCAGGAACTCATTGAAGCGGGAGCCCAGACCATGATGGTCGGTCATATCATGCTCCCTGCCTATTCGCGTTTACTTGTTCCGGGTATCGAAGAGAACGAGTTAATGCCGGCTACTTTAGCTCCCGAACTGCTCCAAATACTACTCCGCCAGCAACTGGGCTTTAACGGTTTAATTGTCACTGACGCTTCGCTGATGGCCGGCTTTATGATGGCAGAGAAGCGGGAGATCGCGGTACCGAGATCGATCGCGTCCGGTTGCGACATGTTCTTGTTTAACAAGAATATAAACGAAGATTTTGCATTCATGATGAAAGGCCTTGAAAACGGCATACTGACGATGGAAAGGGTAGACGAAGCGGTGACGCGCATTTTGGCGCTGAAAGCTTCTCTTGGCCTACATAAGCAGCAGCAGGAAGGAACGCTTGTTCCCGGACCTGAGCAATTGGCGAACCTTCAATCGGAAGAACATGTGTCGTGGTCCAAGGAGTGCGCCGATCAATCGGTGACGCTTGTCAAGGATACGCAAAAGCTGCTACCTATTGCCAGCGACACCCACAAACGAATACTGCTCTATGTGCTTGGTGATAGCGAAGGCCACCGCAGCAAACCGATTGGTCATTATTTTGCAGCGAGATTGGAAGCAGAAAGCTTCGTTGTTACCATTTTTGACCATAAAAATGTAGACTTCAGCGCTGTGTTCAAGGGAGTAAATGAGCTTCGGGAACATTACGACTTAGTCATCTATCTGGCCAACATCGAAACGGCAAGCAACCAAACGACAGTGCGTATCAACTGGGAGCCGATGATGGCTGCAAACGTGCCTTGGTTTATTCAAGAACTGCCAACCGTGTTCATCTCTGTCGCCAATCCGTACCACTTGCTTGATGTCCCACGCGTTCGAACGTTTATTAACGCTTATACAGGGAGCGAGGTGGTCATTGACGCCGTTGTCGACAAGCTGCTGGGAAGATCAGATTTCAAAGGCGTAAGTCCCGTAGACCCTTACTGCGGCTGCTGGGAAGCAAAGCTGTAATATGCATAGAAGCGGTTATTTTCGTCTTTTCTTTTGCTTGGACGAATTGATTGCTATGTCGGCGGATAACGTGATAAACTTGGAGGCAAAACACAAGATTTCATAATTTTAATGCAATAATCGAAAACTATAAATGGATAAAAGGTGAGTTAGGTGCAACCGAAATGGAAGGAGCAACTGGAACAGCATAGGAACCAGCGGCGAGAAGACATTATTCAAGCTGCGAAGGAGTTGTTTATCACACATGGCCTGACCAAGGTTACGCTCAAGGACATTGTGGAGGCCTGCGGGATAAGCAAAGTGACGTTATATAAATATTTCCGCTCTCTGGACGAGATTATTTTTGAAGTGGAAATTGAGATACTGAGCGCCTGGCTGGAGCGGACCAACCAAACCGTCCACCAGGGCAAAAGCGGGTATGAGAAGCTGCAGTCCCTTTTGAAGCAGGGTGTGGATTCGAAGGATAATGCGGACGCTATTAGATTTATCGCGATGTTCGATACGCTGTATCAGGAAGAGTACCCGACTCCTGAACTGGAAAGTCGGTTCCGATCGTTTTTACGGAGTGGTCCGCACCCGTTTTTGGCGCTCCTTCAAGAAGGCGTGGCCGATGGGTCGATTCGTCAGGATATTGATGTCAAAGCGATAGGCTACACCATAAGCAATATCGTGATCGCGACCAGGCAACGGATGATACTGCGAGGGAAGCTGCTGCACCAGGACCAGGATGTTGACCCGGCCATCGTGCTGAAGCATATGGCGGATATGATTCTGGCTTATGTGAAATCATAGGACAGTATCCTCAAATAAAAAATCGTCGTAAGACTATACAGCAAAGGTGCTTATCTCCAATGGAGAAAGCGCCTTTTTTTGTTCTAGCAAGACCTAACTCCTGCGCCTGAGACGACATATTTATCCAGCTAGAATTTTAACAATTGGTTTACATATCGTTGACACAACTATGATAATTAGATTTTATACTAAGGGTGTTTACTAGTGGTTAACCAATACGTACTACCAGTAAATGGAGAGTGGGCGACAAGAATTTGAATTGGGGAAGGGTATGTTACATGACACAACGAACTGCAGTCAAAAGGAAAAGCAAAGTCAGGAAATCCGGCGTGCTGCTTCTTATGATGCTTCCAGGAATTATTTACCTCGTAATCAACAATTATTTACCCATGTTTGGAGTCGTCATCGCGTTTAAGGACTTCAACTATACCAAGGGCATTTTCGGCAGTGATTGGATCGGCTTCAAAAACTTCGAATATCTCTTCAAGACATCCGATGCTTTCGTTATCACAAGAAATACGATCCTTTACAATTGCGTCTTTATTATTCTCAATCTGATCATCGCGGTAGGCCTGGCCATCCTGCTTAATGAAGTGAAGAAGCGCTTCTTATCGCGTTTTTACCAAAGTGTCATTCTGCTTCCGTATCTGATCTCCATGGTCATCGTCGGTTATCTGGTGTTTGCAGTCTTCAGTATGGATAACGGACTCCTGAACAAGACGATCCTGCCGATGCTCGGCATCTCCGAGATTCCCTGGTACAGTGAGGCGAAATATTGGCCCTACATCTTGACGATCGTACACATCTGGAAGAGTGCAGGTTATCTGTGCGTGATCTATCTGGCAGCAATTATCGGGATCGACAAAGAGTACTATGAGGCCGCAACCATTGATGGGGCGGGAAAATGGATGCAGATTAAGCGCATAACCTTACCACTTCTGATGCCGGTGGTTACGGTGATGACGCTGATGCAGATCGGGCGCATTTTCTATTCCGATTTCGGCTTGTTCTATCAAGTGCCGCTTAATTCGGGGGCGCTGCAATCGACGACCAATGTCATCGACACTTATGTTTACCGTGCACTTATGAATCTTGGGGATATCGGAATGTCATCTGCAGCTGGGCTGTACCAGTCTTTCGTCGGCTTTCTGCTTGTATTCATCTCTAACTATGTGGTTAAGAAAATAAACCGGGATAATGCCTTGTTCTAGACTAAAGGAGCGAATGAGTTGAAAACGAAAAATTTGATCTGGCAATGGGTCGTTAACATCATTCTGACCCTGATCGCTTGCTGCTGCATCCTGCCCTTTGTCCTGCTGTTCACTTCTTCCATCACGGATGAGCAGGAAATGTATCGGCATGGGTATTCATTGTTCCCGGAGAAGATCAGTTTTGATGCATACACGTATTTACTGCAGGATGCTGGAAAAATCACGCATGCTCTTAGCATCACCATCATTGTTACGGTAGTCGGAACGGTTACCGGCCTGATTTTGACCGCTTTGCTGGCATATCCGTTATCGCGAAGTCAACTGCCGTGGCGTAATTTCTGGTCATTCTTTGTGTTCTTCACGATGCTGTTCCATGGTGGGCTGGTCCCCACGTATCTGGTGTATACGCAAGTTTTTGATATGAAAAACACCATCTGGGCGCTTATTGTGCCAGGACTGCTAATGAATGCCTTCTATGTCATGCTGATGCGCACTTTTTTTGCCACCTCTATTCCTGAGCCTGTGATCGAATCGGCCAAAATCGACGGAGCAGGTGAATTTGGAACCTTTATCAAGATTGTGCTGCCGTTGTCTCTCCCGATTCTGGCGACAGTCGGTTTATTTCAAACCATCAATTATTGGAATGATTGGTTTAACGGCATGATCTATATCACGGACAGCAAGCTTTTCAGTTTGCAGAACTTGTTAAACAGGATCCTGCTTGATATTCAGTATTTGGCTAGCAGCAACTTTGGCAATAGCCAGGCTGATCTTGCGGCAAGCGCACCGATGGAAACCGTACGCATGGCGATGGCGGTGATCGGCGTCGTTCCTATACTGGTGGCGTATCCCTTTTTCCAAAAATATTTTGTTAAAGGACTCACCGTTGGTGCAGTCAAAGGATAAGGCTACATTCAGTCTTGCACTGGTTAGCATAAAAAAGACAAGCTATGGGAGGCTTCAAGGATGAGAAGGAACAAACAAGGAAGAAAAGCGGGGCTAGCGGTACTATCGACCGTAATTGCTTTATCCATGGTGCTGGCAGGCTGCAGTTCCAAGAAAGAATCAGAAGCGGACAAGCCGTCCAGCGGAAACGGGCTCGCTCCTTACGAAGTGACGGTGGCCTTCTTTGGAAATGAGCAGAAGGATATGCTGGAAGTACAGGATGCGATGAACAAGATTACGAAGGAGAAGATCAATGCAACAGTCAAGCTCATGCCGATAGCTATGAGTGCTTACCAGCAGCAGACGAATCTGATGCTAACAGGTAATGAGAAGATCGATCTGATGATTACTTCCTCTGGCTTAAACTATAGTACGCAGGTGGCCAAGGGGCAATTGAACCCGATGAATGATCTGCTCGATAAGTACGGCGAGGGTATTAAGAATGCACTCGACCCAGACCAGATTGCCGCCTCCCAAATTAACGGAGAGAATTACGCAGTTACAGCGGTAAGGGACTTGGCTTCGGACTACGGGATTCTGATGCGCAAGGATTTGCTAGATAAATATCATATTGATCCCGGCAAGATCAAAACCATCGATGATCTGGATGCCGTGTTCCAAGTGATTAAGGACAACGAGGCCGATATGGTGCCGCTTGTGGCGAAAAATCCAGGAACCGCTCCGTTCAATGCCGGATATATCACATATGACCCGCTAGGCGGAGGAGTTGGCGTGCTGCCGAATTATGATAACAACTTGAAAGTTGTAGATTTCTATGAAACCAAGGAATACGCTGATCAATTGAACACAATGCATCGCTGGTATCAGAAAGGATTTATGCTGAAGGATGCCGCAACAAGCAAACAGGATGGCCGAGAAATGGTTAAAGCGGGGAAAGCATTCGCTTACTTCTCCAATCTCAAGCCGGGAACAGAAATCGAGGCGTCACGAAAAAGCGGCAAAGAAATGACGGTCGTGCGGCTGACAGATGCTTATACCACGACAGATTCCATACAGGGCATTATGTGGGCCATTCCTAAAAATTCTCAGGATCCAGCGAGAGCAATGATGCTGCTCAATCTGCTGTATTCCGACAAGGAGTTGTACAATCTGTTCACTTGGGGCATTGAGGGTAAGCATTATGTGAAGAAATCCGATAATGTCATCGATTATCCGCCAGGCGTAGACATCCAGAATCTTGGCTACAACTTTGGCACTCCATATATGTTTGGAAACCAGTTCCTGTCTTATACCTGGACAACGGAAGATCCGGATATTTGGAAGAAGATGGACGAGTTCAACAAGAGCGCCAAGAAATCCAAGGCACTGGGCTTTAGCTTCGATGTCGACAAAGTCAAAACAGAAATGGCTGCCGTTAACAATGTACTGACGGAATACCGTGTAGGTCTGGAGACAGGAACACTCGATCCGGCAGAAAATCTGCCTAAATTTATTGACAAGCTGAAGGCCGCAGGCAGTGACGTTATTATTAGCGAGAAGCAAAAGCAGCTTGATGAATGGGCGAAGAGCCGGAAATAGGATTCAGACGCAGAAGGAGCCGTTGTTTATGAGAACCAGAGAAAATTTTGATCGAAACTGGATGTTTCACTTCGGTGAGGTAGGGAAAATTACCAAGACGGTGAAAAAAGCCGGCATGATCGCCGGGCTGACGAATGCGCTGGGGGAGGAAAGACATGAGCCCTTTGCGATCGGCGAAGCTGCACGTATGACCCAGAACGCCATTCGAGAATTAACGGGCGATCCAAACTTCGAGATTTCCCAAATTTACGGCTCGGATACGCCAAAGGATAAGATCACAGGCTGGGTGGGCGTTGACCTGCCGCATGATTGGCGGTTGGAACAGCCGTACAATTCGGAAACCGGAGGCGCGTTTCAAGGTTATCTGCCCAATGGAGTGGGCTATTACCGCAAAGTATTTCAAATTCCGCAAGAGGATGAAGGCAAGAAGATCATAATCGAATTTGACGGTGTGATGCGAAGCAGCTCGGTATGGGTAAACGGGTGCTTCGTCGGCGACCATCTCAGCGGTTATACCAGCTTTCATTATGACATCACGGACCTGCTGAAATATGGGGATGACGAAGGGGATAACATTATCCTGGTCCGAACGGATACAACCGGCGGCGATGAAGGCTGGTGGTACGAAGGCGGAGGTATCTACCGCCATGTCTGGTTAACCAAATATGATTACCTGCATGTGGACCGATGGGGAACCTTCGTCAGAACCGAGCGAATTGACAATGAATTGGCGGCGATTACGGTTGAAACGACGGTAAGCAACGAATATCCACAGAAGATGAAGTACGGCATCCGAACGAGTATTCTGAATCCGGATGGGGAACTCGTCGCCATCACGGAAACCGACTGCGAAACACCGGGAATCGACAAGCAAACGGTTCTTCAATCCGTTCAGGTGGCGAATCCGCTGCTCTGGTCGCAGGACACGCCGCATCTGTATGAGGCCGTGACTGAACTGCTGCACGAAGGGCAAATTGTCGACACGTATCGGACCATCTTCGGCATCCGCACGGTGGAATACCGTAGGGACGGATTATACCTTAACGGCAAGTACGTACTAGTGAAAGGCACTTGCAATCACCAGGATTTCGCTGGCGTGGGCATCGCGCTGCCGGACCGTGTGCATGAATATAAAATCAAACGCTTGCTGGAAATGGGATGTAACGCTTACCGCTGTGCCCATCATCCGCCGGCCCCGGAGCTGCTCGATGTATGCGACAGACTCGGGATGCTGGTTATGAACGAGAACCGGATCACGGAGAGTACGGAGACCAAGCTCAATGATCTGAAATCCATGCTGTACCGTGACCGCAACCATCCAAGTATCTTTATGTGGAGTCTCGGTAATGAAGAGAAGATCAGCGGGAGTTATCAAGCCAAGCGGATGCTGAAGCGCACTCAGGATTTGACGAAGCGAATCGATCCGACCCGTCCTGTTACGGCGGCCAATCTAAGTCAGGAAGGAATGGACATCGAGGTCAATGGCGCTAATTATGCCGAGTCCATAAAAGGAAGCCAATCGCTCGGTGAATGGTTCCAGTCCCATCCTGAAGCCAAAGTGCTGAATACGGAGAATGTCTCCTTCTTCTCTGCAAGAGGCGTCTATGAGGATGACCGAGAAGGCGGGCGCTGCTCCAGCTACGGCTCGAAATATACGATGTTCGGCAAGGAGATGGATGTAGGCAATCTTGGCGGAGCGGGTGGTACGTCAACGCCTGAACGAAGCTGGCACTATTTCTTAAATCATCGTTTTTCGGGCGGCTTGTTCGTGTGGACGGGTTTTGATTATCGCGGGGAGACGACGCCATTCCAGTGGCCGTCTGTGCTATCGCATTTCGGAATCCTAGATTATTGCGGATTTGCCAAGGACTCTTACTATTTCTATCAATCGATCTGGAAGGACGATCCTATCGTTCATCTCATGCCGCATTGGAACTGGCCAGATCGGCCGGGACAGCAGGTGGAGGTCCGCGTGTATACCAACTGCAGTGAAGTGGAGCTGGTACTGAACGGCCGAAGCTTGGGCAAGAAGAAAGTGAATGCGGAAATGGGCGAGCACACATTATCGTGGCAGGTAGCCTATGAACCCGGTCTTCTCGAAGCCATCGCTTATCGGGATGGTATGGTGGTAGCTACAGAGCGGAAAGAGACCACGACGGAAGCATATTCTGTTCACTTGGAGGCTAACCGGTCGGAACTGAATGCTGACGGCCAGGACGTATCCATGGTCACAGTTTCGGTGAGGGATCAATCGGGAAGGATAGTCCCAGCTGCTAATAATCTGATCCAATTCCATGTGGCGGGTGAAGGCAAGCTGCTTGGTCTGGGGAACGGAGACCCGGGATGTCACGAGCCGGATAAAGGAGATACGAGAAGCTTATTCAATGGCTACGCTCTGGCCTTGATTCAGTCGCTGGATGGGGAAGGGGAGATACGTATTGAAGCGTCTTCGGAAGGGTTGGTGCCGGCTGTATTGACCCTTCAGTCCCGGAAAGAGCTAGCGAATTGAACGATTGCCTTCTTATCTGAAACGCCACTTCGTTATCGAAGTGGCGTTTCTCATTTATATGGGTCTGTGAATCTGAAGTGGATGGGTTCATCCGCAAGGTGATGCTGATGTCCTGATTATACAAAAAAATGACTTTAAGCTTCAAAGACAGCGTCTTTTCCAAAAAAGTACAATGTTTATGGGTGATTGCTGCTAACTTCGGTCTGAGAAGCTCGACATCGTTGATTTTAAGGGACCTGTTACCCTGAAATTAAAGAAGTACATAATGGAAAATTGAAATCAGGGAGTGATAAGATTTCCGTTACCGGCTGCAGTGGGGAGGGGAATGGAATAACCCTGAGACTGCGCTGAGGAAGTGCCTCATCTTAAATACGGAGCTTCCAGCATTCCGCACGAAAGAGTCCAGCCCGCAACTGAAACCTTAGATATTTGATGTGAAATTTTCTTTACTCTGCATTGAATATGATTTCCATAATAAACAAAGGAGAGAGCAGCAATGCAAAGCAGAAATCCCTTTACATTATTTGTCATTCAGCACGCGCATATTGACATCGGATATACGGAACGTCAGGAAGTTATTACAGAGTACCAAAAACAGTTTATTGAGCAGGCCGTCGACATGGCACTTTCCCCTGCGCAGCAAACCCGTGACGCCAACACCCAATTCAAATTCATGTGCGAAGGCTTTTGGGCGGTGGAACAGTACTTGTCCAAAACGGGTTCGGTCGGAAAAGCGCGGTTGGTCGAGGCGATAAAAAACGGTTCAATTGAATTGAGCGCGTTTTATTTGCATCTTACCGAGCTTCTGGATGAGGGACACTTGAGAGATACCTTGAAGCCGGCGACGGAGTTTGCACGCCGGGAAGACGTGCCTCTGGTTAGCGCCATGGCTTGCGATATCAACGGATTCTCATGGGGGATTGTCGACGCGCTTTATGAAGCGGGCATCAAGTATTTATCGACCAACATCAACACGCACCACGGCGGCTGCCCTTTCGGTAAACCAAATGTGCCGTTTTATTGGGAGTCCCCTAAAGGGAACCGCATTTTGGTGTGGAACGGCTTGACTTATCACAAGGCCAATTTGTTGGGAATCATGCCCGGTTTCAATTATGTTGGCCACTACGGGATTCCAGGCATGGAAGTGCCGGAAGGTGGTGAGTATATCGACATTCAAGATGTGTCAGTCCCGGAAAAGACATTATTCTCACTCGTTGATGGGCTGAGAAAAAATGGATATGAATATAGTTTCATACCCTTGATGGGTTCAGGGCTGTATACCGATAACAGTCCGCCGACAGATAGCTATTGTGAGTTAATTAGGCAATGGAACGACAAACATGGCGATCAGATTTTCATTCGCACCGTTACGCTCTCCGAGTTTTTCGCGCACCTTGAGAAAGAGGTTTCGAACATTCCGGTGTTTCGCGGCGATTGGAATGACTGGTGGACGGACGGTGTCATCTCCACGGCGCTTGAGACATCCCTGTTTCGCAATGCGCAGCGAATGAAGCGCATAGCGGAACGTTTAGACCCGGAACGTCGATTCGTTTCGGAAGACCAATTGAAAAGCGTGACGAAGGAACTCGTTTTATATGCGGAGCACACTTGGGGACATTCCGCGTCTTTAGGAAGACCAGCCGACTTTCGAGTGCAGCAGCTGCTGATGCGCAAAATCAAGTATGCGATAGAAGCGGACCGATTGGCATGCACGGCTCTGGATACCGTTCTTGCCGGCAAAGGCCAGGGAGCGTTTACTTCACGTCGTCCATTTGCCTTCAAGGTCATCAACCCTTCGATTGAACCAAAAACGTCTCTTGCTTATTTACCATTGGATTATTGGGAGAATCCGATCTTTAAGAAACAACTAAGAGTAGTCGATGCGCAGGGAAGACAATATGAGTTTGAACGGGTATGGCATTCGCTGCGCGGACAAGAGCTTTGTATCCAACTTGCATTAGAGCCACTAGAGGAGCGGGAACTGACGATCGACGTTCTCGATTTGCCCAATGGATCTTCCGACTCAGTTGCTCAAAAGGTTGTTTCGCAAAAATTCGAGAACGACTTGCTGCGGGTGGAATGGGACGATGATCGAGGCATCTATTCGGTGCTGCATAAACCGAGCGGAGCTGATTTGCTCCAGGAAGGCGGACCGGGGCTATGTACGCCGCTATATCAAGTGTTCAATGGCGCAAATCGCTGCGATCCAGCCGGATTCGGTTACAGTGCCCGGAAAATTCCCGAGGATAAAATTAGCCGCGGCGAACTAAAACTTGTCACGTGTACCGGCAGCAACCGTATGTTTGAAACTTGGGAATTTGAATATGAAGTTCCCGGAGCGCATTCGTATACGGTGGAATTTAAGTTTTACCGTTCACTCTCCCGGTTCGACATTTCCATTAAGTTGAACAAGGTAAATATTTTGGATCCGGAAGGCATGTATGCGGTGTTCCCTTTCCAAGTCGATCAAGGCATTTGGCACTTGGATAAAGCGGGTGCGGCCATACGTCCCGGTATCGATCAGCTTCCGGGTACTTGCTGCGATTATTATAGCGTGCAAGAAGGGGCGGCATTGGTCGGAAGCGGTCTAGGCATATCGCTCAGTACCCAGGATGCGCCGATGGTTCACATCGGCAAATTGCGCTTATGGAATTATTCGGAACATATTGAGCCTACAGGCACTTTATACTCCTGGCTTACCAATAACAAATGGGATACGAACTTCAAAGCCGCATGCGGAGGCTTCTATGAGTTTCGTTACACGGTCGATGTCCATCAAGATTATGCCGATTCCTATTCGGCGATTCGTGCTTGCCAGGAAAACAATTATGATTTTCTCGCAATTAGGAAATAACGATAATTTTAAGCACGTATCTATCGCTGGCAGCGATGAAATCAGCGGTCAGCTCCATATCAAAAAAACGCAACCTAATACAGGTTGCGTTTTTTGGTGGAGCTACGCTAACAATACATGAGAGAGTGTGAGAGTAAGGAGAATAAATTAGGTTCTCGTTTGAACAGCCAGACCACTGAAAGAAATTGGACCAACAACATCAGCTCTGGTATTCGCAGTCCGGTTCTCGGCTGTTACTGTGTAAACATGAGTACCTGCTTTTACATTTCGATCGACCGCTTGAAAAGTAACTGCATAGTTTTGTTCGGATCCGGCAGATTCAATACCCTGTTGTGTATTGAAAATTTCTACTCCGTCACGGAAGATTCTAAAGAGAATTTGAACAATACCTGTAACACCTTTAACACCAACTGTTGCAACTAATTCAACCCGGTTGGGTTGCGCATTTACAGCAGGTATTTTTATTTGAATTGTTGCTATGCGCGATCTGCCAGGCGAACGTCTGATAATAAATGATGTTGATGGGTTGAAAGTGCGTCGTGGCTGAACGGCAGCTTTATCAAGTACACGTACCAAAAGAATCATCTCCTCCTGTTTAGATATTTCCAAAATATGATGGACAAACGGAGAATGATTGGATGATTCCATATTATTTCTAGAAAAAAGGCAAGTATAAGAGTGGTAATAATGGCAGGAAGGAATTTTATGTTCATTATTTCTTTTATTGAAGCAGGTTTAAGATTGCTAGATAAAGAAGTTCACTTATGATAATAAATTTCAAATCATAAAAAGCTACTCATTTTCCAAAAAAGGAGAATAGATTAGAAATGGACGGTAGAGAACAGCGTAAATATTGGCTTAATACAATGCTGTTAATCGGTGATCCAGTGTTAACTGCTTTGACTCAAAGGAAACTACACCAGAAATTGCCCCGGGATTTTAACAGTGGACGGAATAAATTTGCTTACCTCGAAGCTTTCGGAAGATTGGCCTGTGGAATGGCTCCTTGGCTTGAGCTAGAGGATTTGGAAGGCGAAGAAGAAGCTAAAAGAGTCCATTATACGGAAATGATGCTGGAAGCAATCGATGCAGCTACCGATCCATCTTCTCCGGATTATATGGATTTTGAAACGATGGGCCAACCGCTAGTTGATGCGGCATTTCTTGCCCATGCGCTTCTACGTGCTCCTAATCGAATTACTGCCCAGCTTAATGACCGGGTTAAGTGTAATTTGGCTTCTGCGCTAAAGAAGACTCGCCGGACAGCACCACACAGGAATAATTGGCTGCTTTTCAGCGCTATGGTGGAAGCGGGCTTATATATATTGGGTGATCCAGAGTATGATCGAATGCGTGTGAGTTATGCAATACATATGTTCATGGATTGGTATAAAGGCGATGGGGTGTACGGTGATGGGGAGGATTTTCACTGGGATTACTATAACAGCTTTGTTATACAGCCAATGTTAGTTGATATTATTTCAATTTTTGAACGTGAGTCGAAATCATATGCCGAATTAAAACCGATAATACTGGATCGCGCAAGGAGGTATGCCACTGTTCTTGAACGTTTGATTGCGCCAGACGGGACCTATCCTATCACTGGTCGTTCTGTCACTTATCGCTTCGGGGCTTTTCAGCTTCTCTCTCAAGCAGCGCTTCAACATTTTTTGGATGAGAATCTTCCGCCTGCACAAGTGCGGTGTGCACTATCTGCAGTTATCCGACGGATTATGGAGGCGCCAGGAAATTTTGATGATCATGGTTGGCTGCGTCCTGGTGTATATGGGTATCAACCTGGGCTTGCTGAAGAATATATTAATACAGGCAGCCTCTACCTGTGTGCGGCAGTGTTCCTTCCTCTTGGGCTTTTACCCTCAGAACATTTTTGGGCAGAACCTAATGAGAAATGGACCTCTCAAAAAATTGCATCTGGTGAGGATATGCTAAAAGACCATGCATTAAAAATCTAATGAAGTTGTAATCGGCGCATAAGTCTCTAAGAATTCAAAAACGACCCCGAGCTTTGATAAAGTTCGGGGTCGTTATATCATATGCTGGATTCACTTTGATGGACAAGTTCCCTTTTATTTAATAGAAGCCTCATAGATGGCTTGAACGGATTGTGACAGCATCACGTTGAATTCATCGTTTGATTGATCTGCGTTCAGTCCCTGCGATAAGGCACGCGAGAAACTGGCGATGAGTCCGTGATTATGTGCCAGCTTTTCGTTGGCTTCCGCTTGGGAGTAACCGCCTGACAAGGCAACAATCCTTACGACATGTGGATCCTCCATTAAATCGCTATAGAAGTTGTCTTCCGTCGGTATGGATAGTTTGAGCATAACTTTGACGTCTTCATCAAGAGTAGATAATTGAGACGAAATTTCATCCTTCAATAGTTTTTCAGATGTAGCCTTATCTGCGCTGTAGATATCCACTTCCGGCTCGATAATTGGAACCAGGCCCATCTCTGCGATCTGTTTACCGATGGCGAACTGCTGCTCTACGACTTTTTTGATTCCGGAAGGATTGGCTTCCTTAATCACCGAGCGCATTTTCGTTCCGAAGATGCCCCGTTCAGCCGCCCGCTTCAAAAGGTCATTTAAGCCGGAGATTGGTTTCATGACCTGAACCCCGTCTTCAAGATCGGCGAGTCCTTGATCGACTTTTAGAAAAGGCACAATGCCTTTCTTCTCCCACAGATAATCGGCAGTATATTGCCCGTCAATGAAACGATCCATCGTGTTCTCAAAAAGAATCGCACCCAAAATGTACTGGGAATCAAACGCGGGACTCTTGATGATGCGCGTTCTCATCTCGTGAACCAATGCATACATCTCTTCTTCACTAGAATAGAGGTCTTCTTTAACGCCATATTGCAGTAGAGCTTTAGGAGTACTTCCACCGCTTTGGTCCAAGGCCGCAATAAAGCCCTCCCCCGTATGGATTCGATCTAATTGTTTAGTATTCATGAATGCTTCTCCTTCCTTTTGGTGGACTGAATGACATCTTGAATTGTTTAATTATAGCACTTTTATTTGCAGATATATAATCTAGGTACGCGTGGCATCACAACTAGCAACATAGTCAAAAAAATGCAAAAGGGATATACCCGCAAACCGTCGAACATACACATACATATCAAATCGCTGCAGCATCAGCGCAGAATGGTGGTCATCAATACCTTGCTGCGTATATACTCATTGAAAAGTGAGTTTGGAGGAAACCCATGAAAGCAATGGTATGTACAAAATACGGCTCACCAGATGTTCTGGAGCTGCAAGAGATAGATAAACCTGTTCCCAAAGACAATGAAGTTCTAGTGAAAATTGTTACAACGACGGTCAATTCGGGAGACTGCAGAGTCCGCGGATTACGTGGTCCCCTTTTGTTGAGGATCGCCATGCAGTTGATCATGGGTCTTCGGAAGCCAAGACAGCCTATACTCGGAGTGGAGTTGGCGGGAGAGATCGAATCCACGGGAAAAGATGTCACGAAATTTCGGGCAGGCGACCGGGTCTTTGCGTTTACCGGAATGAAATGCGGCGCTTATACAGAGTATATTTGCTTGCATGAAGATGGGCTGCTCGCCATAAAGCCGGACCGTGTGACCTTTGAGGAAGCCGCAGCTGTCTCTTTTGGAGGAACGACCGCTCTGCATTTTTTTCGGAAAGCAAACATCCGTCAGGGTCAAAAGGTTCTGATCTATGGAGCTTCCGGAGCGGTAGGGACTGCCGCAGTGCAGCTTGCCAAATATTATGGAGCCGAAGTTACCGGGGTATGCAGCACTGCAAATGTAGGCTTGGTGCGGTCTCTTGGTGCCGGCAAGGTCATAGATTACTCGAAAGAGGATTTTACGAAAAGTGGAGAGCTTTACGATATGATCTTTGATGCGGTTGGGAAAAGTTTGAAATCCAATTGCAGGAAAGCATTAGTCCCTAACGGGAAATACGTATCCGTCGTAGGTCAAGGGGTGGCGAAGGTGCTTCAGGAGGACCTAATGCTGCTCAAAGAGTTGATGGAGACAGGTAAGCTGAAGCCCGTCATCGATCGGCGCTATACGCTGAAGAAAATTCCCGAGGCCCACAGATATGTCGATCAAGGACATAAAAAAGGATCTGTCGTCATCATAGTAGCTGAATCATGATGCCTATAGTGGAGGATACTCTGGCCATCTTATGGACCCTGATGATCATCTGTAGGAAGTAGTCAGGAATCCGGAATGGAAACTCTAGGATTGACATCCATTTACGATTTCAATATACTGTCTGTAATCTTATACACGATGTACGTTGAAAGAGCCCAGTAGCAGCTTGGTCCCTGTTCTAGAAAGCCGGGGGTTGATGGAACCCGGTACATATCAAGCTGACGAATTACACTCTGGAGTCACCCGGGTAATGCCGGGCGGAAGCGGCGAACGATAACTCGCCGGAGAGCGGCATGAATGGTGCGCGAACAGCGCAAGGCCCATTGGTGCAATCTGGGTGGTAACACGGTTAACTAATCGTCCCTATGTCAATAGACAAGGGGCGATTTTTTGTTTTTCAACGCGGAATGAATGATTCGTTATTTCGTTATAAGGATATCCAACAATTTAGGGAGTGGTAGCTGTGAATATTATCGACGAACTGGAATGGCGCGACGCCATCAATCAACAAACGGACGCTGAAGGACTGCGGGAGCTGACGAATTCCAAATCGATCTCGCTGTACTGCGGCGTTGACCCGACGGGCGACAGCATGCATATCGGTCATTTGATTCCATTCATGATGCTGAAACGTTTCCAGCTTGCCGGTCATCGTCCGGTCATTCTTATCGGTGGCGCAACCGGTACAATTGGCGATCCAAGCGGCCGTCAAACCGAGCGTTCACTGCAAACGCTGGAGCAGGTTCAGTCTAACGTGGAGTTGCTTACCGAGCAAATGAAAAAGCTGTTCGTGACCGACGGCGACAATCAGATTCGCTTGGTCAACAACTACGATTGGACGCATAAAATCAATGTGATCGAGTTCCTGCGCGATTACGGGAAAAATTTCAGCATCAATTCGATGCTTGCCAAGGACGTCGTAGCGAGCCGGCTCGATAGCGGCATTTCCTTTACCGAATTCTCGTACCAAATCTTGCAGTCGCTGGACTACCTCCATCTGTTCCAAAATGAAGATGTTCAGCTGCAAATCGGCGGCTCGGACCAATGGGGCAACATCACCAGCGGCCTCGATCTGATCCGAAAAAAAGAAGGCGCTGAAGCCAAAGCGTTCGGCCTTACGATTCCGCTGATGCTGAAAGCCGACGGCACGAAGTTCGGCAAAACCGCAGGTGGAGCGATCTGGCTTGATCCGAACAAAACGACGCCATTTGAGTTCTACCAGTTCTGGGCAAACACCGACGACCGTGATGTCGTGAAATACTTGAAATACTTTACGTTCCTTTCCAAAGAGCAGATCGACGAGTTGGCCGAAAAGGTGCAGACGGAGCCGCATAAACGCGAAGCGCAAAAAACACTGGCCGAGGAAATGACGAGATTCGTGCACGGCGAGGAATTGCTTGAGCAGGCGAAACGCATTACAGCAGCCCTCTTCAGCGGCGATATTAAATCGCTGACAGCCGATGAAATCGAGCAGGGCTTTAAAGAGATGCCGACTTTCGAAGCCACGCAGGAGACGAAAAATATCGTCGATTGGCTGGTTGATCTGGGCATTGAGCCATCCAAACGTCAGGCGCGCGAGGATATTACGAAAGGCGCGATTTCGATGAACGGTGAGAAAGTTACCGATTTAGAGCTGGAGGTATCAGCTAGTCAGGCTATCGGCGGCCGTTTCATTATTATTCGCAAAGGCAAGAAAAATTACAGCTTGGTCAAAATGTCCTAGCGGTCACATTCATGAGAAGCTTCCCTTGAATCCAGAGGGAGGCTTTTTTTTGCGGAAATTGAACGTAAATATTTGTAGTCTACATGCCGTACCAGCCGTTTCTCGGAAGATTATTTCAAACAAAATTGAGAATTATAGAATTTTTTGTTATTGACCATTGTTAATTACTGACATAATATTACTTGTATAAGGTTTTCGACCATAATATGTATTGGCGGGGGTGTTTTATAGTAAGAGACGGCCAACTATGAATCGTGAAAGAAATATGATGCAATGTGTAACGTGAACTTGTGCAGTCTTAACATAAAGCAGGATTGGATGTGGAGAGAGATTTTATGGATTTATTGAAAAAATCAAACGCTACGGAGTGCCTCCTCGAGATCGAAAGGCAACGGCTTTATGAAATGGCCGATCAATACGGTGATATTTGGAACCCGAATGTGATCAAGCAGTCTATGATATTGGACGAGATCATTAATAACTATAATAAAATCTATCATAAAATGAATATAGATAAAAAACACAAAAATCCGATCTAAAGTTTTATTAAAAATGCGAGGATTTCCAATTCAATCAATAATAATAAGTGATTGGATACAATGTTAAATATTTTATTGGTGAAAAAAGAATGGATAGAGGTTTCAGAGAAGATCTGAATTCTATCCATTTCTTTTTGTTTTTTACAGCAATAATTTTGTTTTGTAAATCGACTTTCGTTTATTGAAGACATAATTACATTTGTTCTTTTGTCCAAAGAGATGACTTCAATCTGTTTTTTCATAGCGGCTACGTTAGATTCGGTACGTACCAATAAATTCAAAGAACAATTCGGATTGTCCAGCGATATCATTTTCTTACTCCTGGGATTAGGAATCATCGTATTAACCAAAAACGCAATAATATTACCATATTATGGATTGTTGCGGTTTTTAATTTAAGAATAACGATACTGAACTAATCAGCATATGGAAACAGCCCAATCTAATTCCGTTTAACAAACAACTCAAATAAATTGCTATCCGTTCAATTTACTGTTATTCTAATAAAGAATTATTTTTGTTCGGAGTGAAGGATAGCATACGTAACAACTTTCGTCTTGATGATCCTGAGAGCAAGGATAGTAATACATGTGTCGTTATCACACTAGGAGGCAATAACAATGGAACAAGGTACAGTAAAATGGTTTAACGCAGAAAAAGGTTTTGGATTTATCGAACGTGAAGGCGGAGAAGATGTATTCGTTCATTTCTCAGCTATTCAAGGCGAGGGCTTCAAATCTCTTGACGAAGGTCAAAGAGTTACTTTTGACGTAGAAAAAGGTCAACGTGGACCCCAAGCTACTAATGTTCAAAAAGTTTAAAAAAATGACAATAAAAAACAGACTCTTTTTTAAGAGTCTGTTTTTTATTGTCCAGAAAAACAAATTTAAAACCCTACCCAAGCAAATGAGTAGGGAAATGGTACAGGTACAGTAAATGGTAGACTCAGTATAGCATAGTACCTTGGAATCCCCAAAACTTTATGAAATGCGACTGGTTGTAAAATCCCGACTGAACAGAAAGATCGGACCAATTAATAGAACTCTTCATCTGGTTCAGTTGTTGCAGCACGCTTTGGAATCGAATGATGCTCGTATACTCTTTGGCCGTGATGCCCATTAAAGATTTAAATGTTCTCGCGATGTGCCGCTCTGAAATCGGGTAGTAATCCGCAAGCTCCGCTATCGTGATCTTCCCGTTCTTCTCGGTAATAAAATTCAACATGCCGCGAGCCACCATTCTACAGAAATGAAGACAACCGAATCTTGAAAAATAGGTCAGTCGGAGATTTCCGGTTGGCCCTTTTTTGTGTCTTTCCGGGGCCCCCGAAAAGTATCTGAATCAGCTTCAAAGCAAAGTCCCCACTTTGTGGGGTAATTTTGGGTGCAATTCCTCCAAACACCCTATCTTAAGGTACATTTAATATTTAAAGGGTATACTAGCGCATAACTGCTAATGAAGGAGGAATTATTCTTGGGCAAATCGCGTATCGAGGAATGGACGCAGCTGAGAGGGCTTGCCTTCATGGCTATTGTGATGCAGCACTCTATCGCTGAATACATTTACAGGGCCGATATTCAACCAGCCGACTCCATTATGCTGACAATGATTTACCACTTAACCCGTTTTGGTACCCCGACATTTGTTTTTTTGTCTGCAGTTCTCATGTTTTATAAATATGGCGAGGGAGTACGTTATTTCCCATTTATAAGGAAAAGGTTTGAGAGTGTATATGTGCCTTTCCTGTTCTGGACACTGATTTACTGGCTGTATGTCCACGTGTTTACACCGCAATTTTGGCAGATAGGCGGACGGGACTGGGGCTCTTTGCTCCGGGAACTGTTCATTCCGCAAATCGGTTATCAACTATGGTTTATCATCATGATTGTTCAGTTTTATATTTTCTTTCCCATCATGGCAGTTATCTACAGGTCTGTACGGAGCCGGCTTGAACCGCTGAATGAAAAAAGACGAAACCAGAGTGTCTTGGCGATCATAGCCGTCACCGGTATATTGTATATGATGCTGCTTTATCTCTCTTATTATCAAATGGGCTCTTGGTCAGAAAAGCTCGGCAATCCTTGGTCGGAAATGATCCAGTATCGCAGTTATTCTTTCCTAATGTACGGATTTTATTTCGTGATGGGAGCGGTATGCGCCGCAAACATAGAGAAATGGCGAACCTGGTGCATGAAGCTGCTCCCATGGAGCGGACTTGTTTTTCTAGGAATGTATATCAAGATGGGCTATGATGTCATACGGGGTTCCGGAGAAGTCGTTAACCTGAATATTTCCACATATCTGAAGCCTTCGACTTTTATTATCATCGTGGCGCAAATGCTGTTATTATATGGACTACTCATGTTACTGCAACCGCACAGCAGAAAGTTTACCCGTTTGCTGGCGTGGATGGGCAGATACTCATTCGGGGGTTATCTTGTACATGCCTTGGTGATTTATGCCATCGCGTATATTACCCGCCCTCTGGATCTCGGGGGTTATCACATGTTGTTCACACTGCTGACCTTTATCTTGACCGTCCTGGCTTCGCTTGGTATAAGCTATACACTATCGCATGTGCCGAGTTTGAGCTGGACAGTTGGAGCAGGACGCCGGAAGCCGCGGCAGGGAACGTCTCAGGAATCTGAATTCCGAAAAGAGGCGCCTGCGCTACGCTAATCTTGGTTATCCGCAGCATGACTTTATTCCATAAAAGAGGAAGAGGTTATTCCTTTACAGGTGAGCGAGACCTGCGAAGGAACAACCTCTTTCTTTTTGCTGGAATTGTTAATAGTAGAACGTTTCGATTCTAGCGTTTTCCAAATGGGAAAAGCAGTAACTTTAACGAAAAATACGTTTGACAGCGGTTACACCGAGTATCTATAATCTAGATTGGAAACAAATTGAAACGTTTCGATAAAAAACTCATCTATTCCTTCACGGCACCAATGACGATACCTTTGACAAAGAACCGCTGCAGGAACGGATATGCGATGAGAATCGGCAGTGCACCAATAAATATTTGGGAGGCACGCAGCGTTCGCTGCGACATATTGGCAATGACGGCCGGATCGAAGCTCGTGGTATTTCCTTGTACGATGATGGTTTGCATCAGGCTGGCGAGAGGAAGCTTCTCGGAGCTTTTAATGTAAATCAATCCGTCAAAATAGGAATTCCAATGTCCAACCATGGTGAACAAGGCAATGGTCGCAATGACCGGCAGGGAAACCGGCAAGAAGATAGACACGAAGCTCCGCAGATAGCCTGCGCCATCGATAAAGGCGGCTTCCTCAAGCTCTTTGGGCACGGTGCGAAAGAAATTCAGAAGCAGGATCATATTGTATACGGCAACCAGCCCGGGAAGGATCAGGGCAGCCAGGTGATTCATTAAGCCAAGCTTCAGGATCAGAATATAGCTCGGAATCAGGCCGCCGCTAAACAGCATGGTAATCACGAAATACCAGAGATAAGCATTCCGTCCGCGGAACACATGGGTTTCCTTGGATAGGGCATAGGCGGCTATCGAGTTCACGACAAGACCAAGCGCTGTTCCGATGAGCGTCCGTTTGACGGATACCCAAAGGGAAGTCAGAAAGTTAATGTTGTTAAAGGTCTTGGTGTACGCCTCAAACGTAAATCCGATCGGCCAAAACGTGACGAGACCGGCATTGGCAGCCGCCGATGAGCTTAAGGAGACCATCAGCAAATGGTACAGCGGAAGCAAACAGGCGATCGCGATGACCCCGAGCAGAATGTAATTAAATATACTGAAGATGCGGTAAGGCAGCGTTTTATGATACATAATCCAGTCATCCTTTCAAGTACGGATATACGTAAGCATTCTAGAAAATCCGGTAACCAGCGAACCGATACGCCATGCGGTAAGAAATCACGATCAGGATCAGGCTGATCACTGATTTAAACAGGCTGACGGCCGTCGCGAAGCTGAATTGTCCGCTCAGAAGTCCTTCCCGGTAAACGAATGTATCGATAATATCGCCTTGCTGGTAAATCATCGGGCTGTACAAGTTAAAGATCTGGTCGAAGTTCGCGTTCAGGACATTGCCCAGCGCAAGGGTGGCAACCACGATCAGAATCGGCACAAGCGAAGGGATTGTGATGTAGAGCGTTTGCTTGATCCGGCTTGCCCCGTCGACTTCGGCTGCTTCGTACAGCGCAGGGTTAATCCCGGCGAGTGCAGCGAGGAAGATGATCGTATTAAAACCGAATTCCTTCCAGACATCACTAAAAATAATGGTAAGCCGGAACCAGGTGCCATCCCCGAGGAAAAAGATCGGCTTGATGCCAAACAAATACGTCAGGAATTGGTTTACAATCCCGGTCTGTGCGAGCAGGTCGATCAGGATCCCACCAAGCGTAACCCAAGAAAGAAAATGAGGCAGGTATACGAGGGTCTGAATGGAGCGCTTATATCCCATATGTCTGACCTCGTTCAACAGCAATGCGAATGTAAAAGGAATAATCAGATTCAGCACAATTTTGGAACAGGCGAACAGGACGGTATTCCAAGTGATTTTCATAAAATAATCGTTCTCGAACATGTACTGAAAATGCTTCAGGCCGACAAATGGGGAACCGGTGATCCCAAGCGGCGCTTTATAATCCTGAAATGCCATAATAATGCCCGACATGGGCACATAGGAAAAAACGAAAACGAGCAGCACGGCAGGCAGCACCATCAGATGCAAGACCCATGGCACACGGGTTCTTTTTTTCTTTTTCGCTGTCCGGTTCACTTTGAGGTTGACGTCCGGATTCATAATTTGTTCCATAGCTCTCTCCCGTTTCATAAAAGTCTCGATTGGTTGTTGTGAAGTTCTGCTTAATATCATAGCAATGCGGATCAGCTTTGAACTATAAGACATTGTTAGGATTGATAGGGTTTTGTTAGGCATATTGCCCAAGGGGGAAAGACGAATGAAGCTGCGGGACGGCTTGAGCATTTTTAGAAAAAGGATGGGTGCCAAGTTCAGCATGTCCAAGAAAATGAATATTTTGATTCTGATGCTGTTCATACCGATGATCGCTATGTTTACATACTCGAACAGCATTGCGTTTAACGTGATCGATAAAGAGCTGAAGGCGTCGAATATTAAACAGCTCTTTTTTTTATCCAGCCAGATCGACTCGCGGATTGATCAAACGATGAATTTCGTGCTCACGTTCTCTAAGGATCCGAATGTCCGCAAATTCAATGGCCTGAACATTTGGGATGACCGTTACGACAAGATGCAGACAAGATATGTTTTACAGGAAAAAATGGCGCTGCAATCCGGGGTCACGAGCATTTGGCCGGTTAAATTCACGGTGTATTCCCAGCTGAACCGGGAAGCGATTTCGAATGCAGGCACGATGGCGGAATACGATGAGGAATACTTGAGGAAAAACATGACGGGAAAATGGAATTACGGCGACGGAAAAAAGCTTGCGGACGGAAAAAAGCCGGGGTTCCATTGGTTTTACACGGATTCGGTAGGACAGCAGGTTGGGCTGAGGGACAGCAGTTTGGTCGTTCAGGCCACGATCGAGCATGAGAATATTCAGAATATGCTGGATTCATACAAGGCGGGCGGGCAAGGGAACCCCATATTTTATAACAAGGGAGAGGCCCCGATTCTGAACCGTACGGCGAGCGTGCCTTTGACGGATCAAGTGGTCCAGTATTTGCAGCAAAAAGATCTAGGGGACACCTCGCAGCAGGTCATCACTCTGGACCACAAAAGCTACCTGGTTAGCACGGTGAAATCACTTTACTTGGATTGGCATTTGGTGGATATCGTACCGCTCGATCAGATTTTGGGACCGATATCATTCAGCCGCAATATGTTTTATCTGACGATGGTGCTGCTGTTCGCCGTGGGCATTTCAGCATCCGTCCTGCTGTACCGGAATGTGCAGCGTCCGATTCGCCAGCTGATCCGAGGGATTCAGAGCGTTCAAAAAGGCGATTTTTCGGTCCGGATCGACTCCAAAGTGAATAATGAATTTTCATTTCTGTTTTACCGGTTTAATGATATGTCCAGTCAAATTCAACACCTGATTGAAAACGTGCTGCACGAGAAGCTGAGGGCGCGTGAAGCCACATTAAAGCAGCTGCAGGCGCAGATCAACCCTCATTTTTTATATAACTGTATCGGTTACATGATCAATATGGCGGAGCTGAAGGAGGAAGAGGCCGTCGTTTCCATGGGGCATAACCTGAGTGCTTACTATCGTTATATAACCCGTATGGAAAAGCCGCTCGCGTCGCTCCGGGATGAGATTCAGCTCATCATTAACTATCTCGACATTCAGAAGCTCCGCAACGGCAGAATTCATTATCATATCGACATTCCAGAGGAGATGCTGACGCAGGAGGTGCCGCGCCTAATGCTGCAGCCGATTGTGGAAAATGCCGTTATCCACGGGGTTGGAAAAACCTACAGCTCCGGGGAAATCCGGATCAGAGGCGAGATGTCGGACGATTTTTGCAGGCTGTATGTGGATGATGACGGTCCAGGAATGTCTGAAGCGCAGCTGGAGAGCTTGAACCTCAAAATGCAGGGGCCGATGCAGGAAGACATGGGCTACGGCTTTTGGAATACATATCAACGCATCGTTCAGCAATTCGGGGAACAGTCGTTTATGAGCTTCCGAACATCAGAGCTTGGCGGATTCCGTACGGAAATCGTATGGGTCCCTCCTTCGGATGAAGAGTTTCGCACGGCCTAATATAGATAAAGGGGACAAATTACATGCAAATGATCATTGTTGACGATGAAGCCCATTGGGTGGATAACTTATCTGCTACGAAACCATGGCACACGCTTGGGATTGAACAGGTTCATAAGGCATATTCCGCTAGGCAAGCGCTGCAAATTCTGGAAACGCACCCGATTGATCTAATTATCTCCGATGTTATTATGCCGGAAATGACAGGCATTGAACTGATTGGGAAGATTCGTGAACGTGATCATAAAATCAAATGCATCATCCTGTCCGGTCACTCTGATTTTGAATATACCAAGGAAGCGCTGCGGCACCATGCCGTGGATTATCTCCTAAAACCGCCGACAGATGCGGAACTGCTGGGAGCGGTCAAGTCGGCTATAGACCAGCTGAAAGAGGAGTGGGAAAACGTTAGCTCCTATGAGAGTACTGAATTCACACTCCGGGAGAATCTTCCTCTCCTGCGCGGCCAGCTGCTACTTGATGGGTTGCGGGGTGAGCGTCTGATGGGGGAGGAATGGAAAAGGAAGCTCGAAAACTATCATCTTCCTTTTGAGTTCGGGGAATGTTCGCTACTCCTCGTTCGCATGGAGGATGAATTCGGGCGATACCGCAACAACGGCCTACATCTGCTGGAATACGCCATCATTAATATGGCAGAGGAAATACTCGGGGAATTCGCTAACGTCTGGGGCGTAAAGGAGGATCATGGATACCTTGCCTTTCTGCTTCAGTTCAAGCCGGAATATGTTGACCATGGCAGAGAATCCTTGCTTGAGCGGTCTGCAATGCAGCTGCAAGCCAAAGTGAAGCAGTTTCTGGATGGATCATTATCCATCGTCATGACGGAATTTTTCCGGTTTCCCGATCTGCTCGCAGACCGGTACAGCCACGCCTTGGCTTATTTCCGGCAGATCGTCGGAGACGAGCGTGAATTTGTGATTCGGGCAGGTGATCTGCATCAACAGGCATCGCAGGGACCTCTTGACGTGATTCATGCGCCGCCAGGCCTCAAAAATTTGCTAGAGGCGGGTCGATGGGACGCGGCGGAACAGAAGCTGAATGCGGTATTCATGGAGCTTGACGAGAAGTGGTACGACTCCTGGGAGCATTGCCTGGAAGCGGGGTACATGATCGCGGCTTCTTTCACCCATTTTGCCCACCGAAACGGTCATACGCTTGCCGGTTTGCTGGGAGAGGATATCGCCATGCTGCAAAGCTCTGAAGCTTTCGCTTCCATCAGCAAGCTGCGGAACTGGTCGCTCAGAAGTCTGCACAAGCTGAGAGACGGTACATCGAGTGAAGTAAAGGACATGCGTTCGGTTTATGTGAAGAAGATTCAAGCTTATATCGAGGATCACCTGCATCTCGATGTTTCGCTGCGCGCACTGGCGGATCATGTTAATCTGCATCCAACGCATCTGTCGAAGCTGTACAAGATTGAGACGGGAGAAGGGGTTAGCGACTATGTGTTCCGCCTTCGCATGGAAACGGCCTGCGACATGCTGAAGAAGACTGAAAAAAAGGTGTACGCGATTAGCTCGGAGATCGGCTATTTGGATCCGGCCTATTTTATTAAGGTGTTCAAACGGCAGTTCGGGGTGACTCCGCAGGAATACCGGGAAGGAAATTAACAACATGACAGAGTCCTATGGAAACTAACAAATTCATATAGATGACTCCCAGGCCCGTTGGTAAAGTAACTCTTGTAACGATCATACAACGTAGGGGGTAAATCAATATGGGGAAAATGAAGAAGCTGTGGATGCCGATCGTGGCCATGACGCTGTTCCTGTCCGCCTGCGGCAGCAGCTCCGGCGGCAGCGGCACGACTGCCGAAAGCGATACATCCAATAAGGCTACGAAAACGAAAACTGAGACGATGTCCGAAGCCGATCTGGCCTTCAAAAACGGCAAATACGATCCGCCGATCGAGATCAGCACGGTGATCATGCCGCGGGACTATACGAAGGGCGAAACGAAAGAGAACAACGTACATGACCGCTGGATGCTGGAGACGCTGGGCATGAAGCACAAGGATACCTGGTATCCTGCAGGCAGCGACCAGTATAAGCAGCAGCTCCAGCTCGCGCTGACATCCGGCGAGAAACTGCCCGATTTCGTCATGGTACCAACCAATGCGGTACTGACTAATCAGCTCATTGACTCTGGCCAGTTCATACCGATCGACGATCTGTTTGAGAAATACGCGAACAAAACATGGAAGGACCATGCAGCGCAGCACCCTGAACTGTGGTATCCGTTCACGAAGGACGGCAAGAAGTGGAATCTTCCGATCATGGAATATACCGATAACGATGATACCGTATTGTGGCTGCGCGAAGACTGGATGGAGAAGCTGCATCTTGAGGCGCCGAAAACGATCGCGGATCTCGAAAACATCATGGATAAATTCAAAAACCAGAATCCGGACGGACTGGCTCCAAAAGATGTATATCCACTAGCCATCTCCTTGAAAAACAACACCAACACCTGGATGGGCGGATTGGATTGGCTGTTCGGGGCTTTTGGATCTGTAGAGGAGCAGTGGAACAAGGACGAGAACGGCAACCTTGAATACGGCTCCGTCAACCCGGGGGCCAAGCAGGCGCTGGCGAAGCTCCAGGAATGGATGGAAAAGGGGTATATCCATCCGGACTCTGCGCTTTGGGATGAAGGGAAATCGGCTGAAATCTGGACCAAAGGCAATGCCGGTGTACTGCCTGGCGCCAACTGGGTTCCAGACTGGCCTGCTCCAGATTTGCTGAAAAACGTGCCTGGATCGAAGTACAAAGCCTATCCGGTTCCTGCAGGTCCAGACGGAAAGATCGGCACGAAATGGCAGAATTCCGGTGTTAACAGCAGCTTCATGATCAACAAGGATGCCAAGCATCCGGAAGCCATCATTTTGTACTACAACTACCTGCTTGACAACCTGGCGGATCCGAAAGTCGGCAGCCCGTACGAATACGGATTTGCCAAAGGTTACGACTGGGATGTGGTTGACGGACAACCGACAAGCGACAAAGACAAGATCAAAGATTTCTTCGACAAGTTCCCATTCATTACAGGCCCAGCGCGTATTCCGGATCTGTATATGAAGACGCTCGTGAAACTGGCGGACGGCGCGAAGCCGGAAACGCCATACGAGAAGCAGTTGGCTACATTCCGTAAACCGGAAAACTGGTATGCAGCCAAAGTCGTCATGTCGCAAATTGATATCCGTAAGCAAAACTACTTTACGGGTGCAGCGACACCAACGATGATTACGAAGTGGAACCTGCTTCGTCAGTCGGAGCTTGAGACCTTCAATAAGATTATTTACGGTAAACTGCCTGTAGACGCATTTGACGATTTCGTCGCAAGCTGGAAGGCAAACGGCGGCGATCAAGTGACGAAGGAAGTTAACGAATGGTTTAAATCT
This sequence comes from Paenibacillus mangrovi, assembly GCF_022898935.1. Lineage (GTDB taxonomy): Bacteria > Bacillota > Bacilli > Paenibacillales > Paenibacillaceae > Paenibacillus_AQ > Paenibacillus_AQ mangrovi. The sequence goes on from NZ_JALIRP010000001.1 coordinate 128,405, forward strand.
GTTTCGCAGTAAAAACGCATTCGGAGAAGTGGATTTTTTGAAGTAGACGGATACGAATACAGCTAAAAAAATTAAAGGAACTGCTTGTCGTCTAAATTTTACGACAAGCAGTTCCTTTATATTGTCTGGGCTAAATTAATCATCTCATCTTTTGTTAATTTATGACTGTCCATATCGAAATAAACCCCATCATCTATCCAATAAAGTGCACCGCCTTTTGCTTCACCAACATAAGGATAATAATGATATGTAATGCTATTTAAAGTGTAAGTACTTGCGGTTGGACTCTTAGAACTATCAATTTTTTTGTTATCACTATTCTGTTCAACAAGGCCTAAGATAAAATCATCGTCTGAAGAAAAATAACTAATAATATATTGAGTTTTATAAGTTTTTGTGACAACCTTCCAAGTTTTGGGGACTTCAAGATATATGGGCTTAAATTTCACTTGAGTTTCGTGCAAGATTTTTTCTGTAACCTGTGGTGAAGCACTGCATGTATTTCCAGAAGCAGCAAATACCAGAAGGATTAACAGTATATATTTTTTCACTTTTACATCACCTCATCGATTTTTATAATGTTGAAATTATTGGATAAATGATTATTATTTATTCATTGCGACATATGTAGAAAAGAAAGTTATGCTAAGGTATGCAGCGAAACTTCATAGGGTGATGTGCGTACATATCAGGTGAAGATCATCCAAAGAAATGAGGAAGAAACGTTTGAAAGCCATTAAGTCTGTATTGTTTGTATTGTTAAGCTGTTTATTGCTTTTGACCGGCTGCGGATTGAGTGAAAACCAAAACCAATCCCAATCCCAATCCGAAGGTTTAACCACCTTTGAAGGTGTCGCAAGTTACATCGAGGCCCATCATGAATTGCCGGATAATTTCATTACAAAAGCCGAAGCGAAAAAGCTTGGCTGGGATCCGCAAGGTGGAAATCTGCAGGAAGTTGCACCCGGAAAAAGCATCGGCGGCGATGTCTTCCAGAATCGCGAAAAAAAATTACCCGTTAAAAAGGGAAGGATATGGTACGAAGCTGATATTAACTACAAATCCGGCCATCGGGGAAAAGACCGAATCTTATTTTCGAACGATGGGCTAATCTACAAGACGGAAGACCATTACCAGACGTTTGAACCAATAAAGTAAATCTTGGGGGGCCAGAAATTGCGTGAGATCATATTGGATGGCAGGAAAATGGAAAACAGGGATCAGCTGCATGCCGTATTAAAAGAAGCTTTGGAGCTGCCCGACTATTATGGTAACAATTTGGACGCCTTATGGGATTGTCTGACGGGATGGGTTGAAATGCCGCTTACGATTCGTTGGCTGCATTTTCAAAAAAGTGAAGAGAAGCTGGGGGAAGACAGCCGGCTTGTACTGCAGCTTTTCCAAGATGCGGAAAATGAACTCGAAGGCTTTTACTTACTACTCGAGTCTTAATAAAACATATTAAAGAATTTTACACTCCGTAAATCCTCTGATGACAACAGTGAACATAAGCTAAGTTATTACTGCTTATTTATCAAATCGGATTTATGAACTGATGATTATGCGATAGCCTAGATGCCAAGGAACAGCTTGGTTTCTAGGCTTATTTTATTTATTCAGACCTTAGAGAAAATGATATTCCAGGGATAATTTTCTTTGCGCAAAATATTACATTTCAATCATACACCAATAACAAAGCGGCAGTATTCTTGAGATGTGGGAACGGTCTCACATCCGGAAAAGAGGGCGGAGTACATTGGATTATACAATTAAGGAAATTGCATTACGTGCAGGGGTGTCCAAATCAACGGTTTCACGAGTGATTTCGGGCAAGGGATACATAAGCCCTGCAACGAGGGAAAAGGTGGAACAAATCATTCGCGAGCTGCAGTATAAGCCTAATGCATTGGCCAGAGCTATGGTGTCACAGCGAACGCACAATATCGGTGTGATCATCTACCGCCAGGAATATCCCATTGCTTCCCATCCGTTCTACGGCAAGATTCTGGATTCCATTTTAACAGCAGCAGAAAAGATGAACTATTCTGTTTTTGTATCGACAGATCGTGAAATGACACATCATTCCGCTGATTTTATGCTTGAAAAAAGAGTGGATGGGCTCATCCTGATCAGTCGTCTAAAGCAGCAGCTGATTGATTATATTCAAAACTTTAAGGTTCCTTACCTGATGGTTAATGGCTCGACTGATGTTGAAGGTGTCTTCCATCTCGTCAATCGGGATGATATGGGCGGCCGCATGGCGGCTGATTATTTAATCGGAATCGGACACCGGAATGTCTTCGTACTTGCCGGACCACAAACCCACCGAAGCCACAATTTGAGGCTGAAAGGATTCCGGGAAGGTATGGAAAAGCACATGAATCCTGTTTCTGAATCATCGATCGCCTATCTCGCTGCTTCTACGTTCGAAGAAGGATATAAAACGATGAAGCAGGAATGGACCCGTTTTCAAAGCGGCCTATGCACAGCCATTTTCGCAACTAACGACATGATCGCCCTTGGCGCAATGAGCTTCCTTCAGGAGCAATCCGTACGTATTCCTGAGCAAGTTGGGGTAATGGGGTTTGACGGTATCGATTATGCAGCCATGTATTTTCCGTCGTTAACGACGATTCGGGTCAATATAGAGGAGATGGGTAGACAAGCGTTAACACTGCTGGACAAGCAGATCCGGCAGGAACCTGTTAAGGCAAAAACCATAGAGTATGAGCCTGAGTTGATCATCCGCCAGTCGACCTAGATAGAATGAATTAAATTTATTAATCTATATTTTCCTGAAAGGAGTGTTTATCGTTCGTATGCGTTGGTATTGGAAAGCGATAGGTCCCAAGAAGATTATCGAGTTTCTTGTTCTTGTTGTGTTTGTCATCTTCTTCCTAGGTCCGCTGCTGAACTTGGCCATCTTGGCTTTCACAGGAAATTGGAAATATCCAGAGGCATTCCCGCACGAATGGTCATTGAAATGGTGGAGGTTTGTGCTTCAGCAAGAGGATATTGCGAAGTCCATCGGCTTGTCGTTTTTGATCGCTACGATCGTAACTGCAATTTCCATTTTGATCTGTGTTCCTGCAGCCTACGCGTTCGCACGGATTCGTTTTCCGCTTAGCCGCTTCTTTTTATTCTCATTTCTACTGACGAACGCCTTTCCAAAAATGGGGCTGTACGTGTCCATCGCTGTCCTCTTCTACAAACTAGGATTAATGAACACCCTGGCAGGGGTTGTGCTGATTCATATTGTTAATGTGCTGATGTACATGACATGGATTCCAACAGCTTCTTTCCGTAATGTACACACCGCTCAGGAAGAATCAGCGCGGGATGTGGGAGCGAGCCCTTTTCGTGTGTTCCGCAGCATTACGCTGCCACTCGCCATGCCGGGTATTCTGGTCGCCTCTATTTTTACGTTTCTGAATTCACTGGATGAGGCTCAAGGTACATTCCTGGTCGGTATTCCGAATTTCAAAACGATGCCGGTGATTATGTATTCGATTATAAGCGATTATCCGGCCTATGCAGGTGCTGTCTTCTCTATCATCCTAACGCTGCCGACGATTATTCTGCTGCTCGCAGCGAAACGTTTTGTTAGCGCTGATGTGCTATCCAGTGGCTTTCAATTTAAATAACACGGAAAACAGATAACTCGAAAGGAGCCTCCCTTATGGATATACAACTGTCGATTCAGAAACTCACGAAACGTTATAAAACAGGAGATGGCGTATCTGATATTTCACTCGATGTTCAAAAAGGCGAGTTGATTACGCTGTTAGGTCCGTCCGGATGCGGTAAAACAACGGTGCTTCGCAGCATCGGCGGTTTCCTCGAGCCTGATTCTGGAGATATTCTCATTGAAAATAAAAGCGTTCTGAAGGCTCCACCAGAGAAACGGCCGACGGCAATGGTCTTCCAAAGCTATAATTTATGGCCGCATATGACGGTATTCGATAATCTGGCATTCGGTCTGAAGATACGCAAAATGAAAAAAAGCGAGATTGACCAAGCCATTTCTGAGGTGCTGAAATTGATTCGCTTATCGGGTTCGGAGCAGAAGTTCCCGGGTCAACTCTCTGGCGGTCAACAGCAGCGGGTCGCAGTTGCCAGAGCACTGCTTCTTAAACCAGCCGTTCTGCTGCTCGATGAACCATTCTCTGCGCTTGATGCCAAGCTCCGGCATGAGATGAGAGAAGAATTGCGGGAGATCCAATCGAATACCGGGCTAACCATGGTTTTTGTCACACATGATCAGGAAGAGGCTTTGTCGATCTCCGATCGAATCGTTGTCATGAACAAGGGTCACATTGAACAGGTTGCCTCTCCGCAGGAAATATACGATGAACCTAAGACACTATTTGCTGCGCAATTTATTGGCAAAATGAACTTTTTAAAGGGGGTGGTAACAAACGGTCGGGTAATGATCGCTCAGCTTGCTTTTCCAAATTCGAAAAATCTTTCTGGGAATGTAACTCTCGCGATCCGGCCAGAAGATGTGCAGCTGTTTGATGGAGAAGAAGCGGGTCTACCAGGGACGATCAAACACATCATGGTACTAGGTCATTATGCAGAAGTATCCATCGATTTGCAGGGGCACGGAATCATTCGGTCTTTCCGGCCGCGAGATCAGGTCAATGACCTTCGAACAGGTCAGCATGTGAAAGTAAACTTCGCAAAGACATTGGTATTTCCTACAGTTTAAATTGATATAAAACAACTTAGCGATGGCTTCCGAAGTGAGTTTTGTTACGAAGCCGTTCAATGCAGTTCATGCTCTCACAAAACTTTTAGGAGGAATTTACATGTTTCGTAAGAAATCTGTCCTTTCACTGCTATCTGTATTCGCCATTACATCTACAATCTTGGCAGGCTGCGGCAGCTCGAGCAAGGACTCAAGTTCCACTGACGCAGGCTCTGCTTCTGCAAATAATACTGCAACTTCTGCAGCTGTAAAGCCAGTTGAATTTTCCTTTTATTTCTCCGGTTCGCAGAACGTAAAGGACTTGTGGGATACGCTCATCCCGATGTTCGAGAAGCAAAATCCCGATATAAAAGTAAAACCGGTATTTATTCCATCTGGTACGGGTGCGCAGTCAACCTATGACCGTATTCTGGCAGCCAAGCAGGCAGGCAAAGGATCCGGGGATATCGACTTATATGAAGACGGACTTTCCACCATTACAAAGGGACAAAAAGATGACCTGTGGGATACGCTTAGTTCAGGCAGCATACCGAACCTTAGCAATGTGGATCAGCAAACAATGACAGATGTCTCCAACCTGGCTGTTCCTTATCGTTCGTCCGCAGTCATTCTGGCTTACAATAGTGAAAAAGTAACCGAAGTTCCTAATACCTTGGACGAGCTGTATGACTGGATTCGTAAACATCCCGGAAAATTTGCTTATAACGATCCTTCGACGGGCGGCTCCGGTAATTCATTCGTAATGACAGCCCTGTATAAAGATTTGCCGGAAGAAGCCATTCATAACTCCGATCCGAGCATTGAGTCTCAGTGGGACAAAGGATTTGCTCTGCTGAAGGATTTGGGGAAATATGTTTACGGCGAAGGAATTTATCCGAAGAAAAATCAAGGTACACTTGACCTGCTGGCAAATGGCGAGGTAGATATGATCCCGGCTTGGTCGGATATGGTGCTGGAACAAGTTGCGAACGGTCAGCTCCCGGCTTCGACAAAAATCAAACAGCTGACACCTGGCTTTAACGGCGGTCCGACTTACTTGATGGTACCAAAACTGTCGGAGAAGAAAGACGCTGTATATAAATTCCTGGATTTTGTTCTTTCTCCTGAAGCACAGACGGTTGTCGTTAACAAAATGCACGGCTTCCCAGGCATCCAGCTTTCGAATATGCCACAGGAGGTTCAAGACTCATTCAAAGGCGCATCAGAAGGCTTCCGTTCATTCAATATCGGCGACTTGGACAAAGATATGTCCATGCGTTGGCAAAGTGAAGTTGCTGCACAATGAGTAAACAAACAAAAATGGGGATACTGGGCCTGCTTCTGGTACTCCCCTCTTTTCTTGTACTGTTTGTCATCGTCGTTCTTCCGATCGCTCTTTCATTTAAAGAAAGCTTAACCAATGCATCCGGTGGCTATGATTTATCCAACTACATCTACTTGTTTACGAATAAGCTGATGCGATCCAATATCATTTTCACGCTCGAAGTCACCATCATATCTGTTCTTCTTATATTGGCGATCAGCTATGCCTTAGCGGTATACATGAGGTTCAATAATGGGGCTGTAGTGCAGTGGATTCGAAGATTGTATATGATTCCGATGTTTATTCCCGGTGTCATCGCTACGTATGGCTTGATACAGTTGCTCGGCAACCATGGATGGGCAGCACGGATTTTATATCAGTTTGGCATCGAATCGTTTCCACGGATCATTTTTGATATGAAGGGAATCATTATCGCTAATTTATGGTTTAATATTCCGTTCACCACCATGCTGCTTGGTTCTGCGCTGTCAGCTGTTCCTAACTCAGTTATCGAAAGCGCAAAGGACGTTGGCGCCGGCACTATACAAATCTTCTTTAAATTTATCCTGCCGCTGACCTATAAAACATTGCTTGTCGGGGCTACCTTTGCCTTTATGGGCGTCATCGGCTCGTTCACGGCTCCATTCTTACTCGGGCCCAATGCGCCGCAAATGCTTGGTGTGTCGATGGAACAGGTATTCGGAGTCTTCCAGCAGAAACAGCTTGCTGCAGCACTTGCCTTCTTCACGTTCTTGCTTTGCTCCATTATGGGATTCTTCTATATTCGCGAGATGATTAAAGATGAGGGAGTGAAAGCATGATGAGACGAATCCTTCTCGAAACGCAGGGGGAAGTGTCTCCCGTTTGTTCCAAGAGCCACATTACGTATAAATTTCATATTAGTGAGCCGGGAGGCAAGCTGTGCATTCATTTCGCTTACGGGCCGAAGAACTTGGAAGACCGGGAGCTGTCCAAGACGCTTGTTTATGAAAGCATTGAAAAATATATTGAACCAAGCCGGCGGGAGCTCGTTCAAGCGAAATGGGAATCTTACCTGCCGCTCAAAAATTTGATCACTGTCTCTGTAGATGATCCTGACAGTCATCGTGGTGCCGGCCATCGGCATGATCCTGAACAGCTTTTGCATCTATCCATGAAAGATGCTTCTCCTGGCTTGATTAGCGGTCCGATTCATAGTGGCATGTGGGAAGTCACGCTCAGTTTGCATGCTGTTGTCACGGATCAGTGCAAGTTTTCCCTAAACATCTGGCAGGAGGAGGAATAGCGTCATGAAGTGGATCGCTTGCGAACTGCACTCGCATACCTTTCACAGCGATGGGCGGCAAACGCTGCATGAGCTAGCTGCTGGTGCAAAGGCACTTGGTTTCGACTGTATCGCTCTGACTGATCATAATACCATGACCGGGTTAATGGACAAGGAGACAGTCCAGGACGAAACGGGTATTACCATCATCTCAGGTATGGAATGGACCACCTTCTATGGGCATATGGCCACGATCGGAGTCAAGGAATTCGTGGATTGGCGTCCGGTCGGCCCCGGCGATATTCATGCCGGACTGAAACGCGTTCATGCAAGCGGCGGTATAGCTGGGATGGCACATCCTTTTCGGATGGGAAGCCCAATCTGTACCGGCTGCTTCTGGGAATTTAAGATCGAAGACTGGAACGATCTCGATTATATCGAGGTGTGGTCCGGGACATTTCCTTCAATTAAAAGTGACAATGCCCGTGCTTTTCAGTTATGGACAGATAAACTAAACGAAGGCTATCGAATTGCAGCTACTTCAGGTCGTGACTGGCATGTGCAGAGTACCACGGATGAACCGGTATCCGTAACCTATCTCAGTCTCGAAGAGGGAGATGCGCAAGCGACGGAGAAGGCGGTCCGTGCGGTGGCAGCAGGTAGGGCTTCAGTAACGATAGGTCCCCTTCTAACGATGGACATTGTATGTGGAGGTTCGGCTTACGGGATCGGCAGTATTATTTCTAGAGAGGCTCTAGAGTTCGGCTGTAGTGTGAACTTGTTTGCGGATTTTTCCGTTAGACAAGGTCTCTGGGAGCTAACGGATCAGACCTATTCTCTTCGCGTGGTTGGAAATACAGGAATTATACATGAATGCTCTATTACAAGAGAAAATTCTTACTGCCAATTTGAAATGAATGGCATCGAGGCGATCTGGGCGCGAGCAGAGCTTTGGGGCATCGTTCGCGGGGTTCACGTGTTGATTGCCTTTACGAATGCCGTTTATTTTGACTAAGGAGAGAGCTGGTTATGGCAAAATATTTTCCGATTATTACGGCCCACAGCGGATCTATGGGCACACAGGATCATACGCTGCATTCGATCGATACCGGTATTCAGCTTGGTGCTGATGTGATCGAAGAGGATATTCGAGTGACTCAAGATGGGGTCGCAGTTCTGGCTCATGATGATGAGTTTCGGACAGCTGAAGGACGTGATTGCCAGATTTCACAAATGACTTTCGAGAAAATCCGTGAGCTAACGTCCATTGTGACGCTAGAGGACATGCTGATTCTGGTTCGGGAATCGGGCGTGACAGCCAATTTGGATCTGAAGGTGGATGAGTGCATTGAACCTGTAGCTGATTTGGTGAAAAAGCATGGCATGCAGGAGCAAGTATTTTTGTCCGGATGCGGGGCGCAGCGGGCTCTAAAGGTTCAACTGACACACCCCGAGCTGCGAAAACTGCTCAATGCCGACGATGAGTTATTCCTAATGAAAACATACAGTGAGGCAGTCGCACAGACTTGTCATGATGCACTCGCTGCTTCCTGTTTCGGTATCAACATACATTATCAGCTTGTTCGCCAGGAGCTTATGGATGCCGCTGCGGTTGCAGGATTGCCAGTTTACGTATGGACCGTTAATGAGGAAACGGAGATGAAGCAGTGCATCGATCTGGGAGTGGCTTCCATTACGGCAAGGAATGTCCTCGCGCTCGTGAATTTAAAAGAAGGCATGGCGAAATGAATAATATGATACAATACAGCTGTAACGCGTTGAATTAAGAACTTGCTTCTCGTTTGCCGATTGTACTACAATGCATTTAATTTATAACTACATCGAAATTATGAAGAAGCAATGAAGGAAAGAGTAAGCGGAGAAAGGTCTTAACAGGGACGGCATGCCGATCGACTGAAAGCATCCGAGGAACACTGTCCGCCGAAGTTCATTCCGGAGCCGGTATCTGACAGCCTGCATGCAACATGCTGGCCGTAGGCATACCCGTACCCTTGCGTTAAAAGGTCTTAAGTGAGATATGCTGCAGGTTACGGGCATGTCTAATAAGGGTGGTACCACGACTCCTCGTCCCTTGGCGGATGGGAGTCTTTTTGTTTTTCTTAATAGACCATAGAAGGAGAGATTCGAGATGAGTCAGGGAAGATTGGAAGAGCTGCGTACGAAATTGGATGAGGTAAATCTCCAGCTGCTGGGTCTGCTGTCGGAGCGGGCCAAAATTGCGCAGGAACTCAGAGTAGAGAAAGAAAAGCAGGGCGTTCCGAAATTTGATCCGGTGCGTGAGAAAGAGATGCTGGAGAGATTGGTGGCCAGCAACGAAGGTCCTTTTGATCATGAAACGGTGCGGCATTTATTCAAGCAAATTTTTCAAGCCACATTGTCGCTACAGCAGGTGGATCACAAGAAGCATCTGCTGGTCAGCCGCAAAGAGAAACAGGAGGATACAATCATTCAACTTGGCGACGTGACGGTCGGCGGCGGCAAGCCGATCATGATCGCAGGACCTTGCTCGGTTGAGAGCTACAAACAGGTGCGTACTGTTGCGGCGGCGCTGAAGGAAGCGGGCATCACCGTCATGCGCGGTGGCGCGTTCAAGCCGAGAACCTCTCCTTATGATTTCCAGGGGCTGGGCATTGAAGGGCTGAAAATTTTGAAGGAAGTTGCATCGGAATTCGGTCTGAAAACGATCAGCGAAATCGTGGATCCGGCCCATATCGAGCTGGCTTGCGATTACATTGACGTGATACAGATCGGTGCGAGAAACATGCAAAACTTTGAGCTCCTGAAGGCGGCAGGGGATGTTAAAACGCCGATTCTCTTGAAACGCGGCCTGGCTGCTACATTGGATGAATTCGTGCATGCGGCGGAATACATTGTATCCCGGGGGAATACACAGGTCATGCTGATCGAACGCGGGATCCGGACCTATGAAAAAGCAACGCGTAACACCCTGGATATCTCGGCCGTTCCGATCCTCAAGCAGGAAACGCATCTGCCGGTACTGGTAGACGTTACGCATTCCACGGGACGCAAAGACATTCTGGCGCCATGCGCCAAAGCAGCCTTGGCAGCAGGTGCGGACGGCGTGATGGTAGAGGTGCATCCGGATCCTGCAACAGCATTATCCGATGCGGCGCAGCAGCTGAACATTCCGCAGTTCCACGATTTCTATGCAGAGGTTAAAAAGTCCGGATTAATGTAACAGCTGTACCCGCGGATCATCCCCTTTGAAAATCCTCTAGTCATGAATATATCGGCCTTTTCGGTTCATATATTACTGCTGGTGGAAATTTTCTTGGGAGGGGATTTACATGGAAGAAGCGCTGTTTGAGCATCGGTTTTGGCTGCAGATTCTAGGAGATCACGCCCGATTTATTTATAACGCTCTATCGTCCACAGAAGCTGAGGATGTCCGGACTGCTGAGCAGTTCATTGTATGGTTCGACCAGCTGCTGGATCAGGCGCGTACGATACAACAGGCCGGGGCGCTGAATGAATTGAATGAACAAGCATATCAGGCGGTACTGAAATTGCACGCGTTCAAGCTCCGTCTTCTTGATCGGCTGCTTCTAGGCAAAGTCGTCATCGCGATGTCTCCCACGTTTATTAACCATATGCTCAACGAGCTCGAAGAGTATGAAAGAATATTGACTGAACTGCGAAGTGGGAAGCCGGTTCCCTACTACCATCCGCTTCATCATGATTTGCTGTGGCTGCCGGATGCCGTATTTCACTCCGCGGCCATCGCATCTGATCTCGATGGGGTGGAGCGGAGGCTGATTTACAAAAGCAAGGAATTTGAACAGCATTTCAATGAATTTTATTTAAAAGCGCTTGAATTGGTCGGGTATTTACGGACTCTGAAGACGACGTATCCCTCGATAAAAAAATTTCATCAGGATGTAGATTTGGAGATGGCGGCTTTTATGGCATTTCTGCTGGAGGTGGAAGAGCTGGATATCAGCGCGGAGCTGCTGAGTCGTCTGAACCGGCTTGTACCGGATCATATGTATAGGGAAGAATGCTACTATTTGCAAAAACTTTCACAGTTTGGCGAGGTGCCGAAGCCGGATTGCGATCCGACCAAGCCAAGAGTACAGTAAAAAAACGTGTATCATAGAGTTTCATTAAAAGCACCATGAGCTGCTGCTGATTGAATGTCGGCGGCAGGTTGTGGTGCTTTTTTTTGCCATTTTTGCCGTAATATCAAGGGCGCGAAAATATTGCTCAGCCGATCAAAAAATGTTGCTTGCCTTGAATATTAGGCGCCTTTTATGATGAATCCATGCGGAAAGGGGCCCACAATGACCGCGAGCGCTTAAGTGAAAGGGGAAGATCATGAGAGCTAACATTCAACCGCGAAAGAGATCATCTTATCGCTTACGTGAAAATATGCAGCTGTATTTGATCATGCTTCCTGTTTTGATCCATATTTTCATTTTCAGCTATATCCCGATGTACGGAATCATTATTGCATTTCAGGATTATTACCCGGGAAAACCTTTTTTCTCGTTTCATGAAAGCGTTCACTGGGTTGGATTCCAGCACTTCATTGATTTTTTCAATGGCCCGTATTTCGGAAGACTGATGCGCAATACGTTTTTGCTCAGTTTTTATTTCCTGGTGTTCGGGTTCTGGATACCGATTCTGTTTGCACTTCTGCTGAACGAGCTAAAAAGCGGCATCTTCAAAAAATATGTGCAGACGGCAAGCTATTTGCCTCACTTTATTTCGAATGTCGTCGTTGCGGGCATGGTACTGTCCTTTATCAATACGGACGGCATCGTGAATGCGATCGTCAAGCTGTTTGGCGGAACACCGGTCGCATTAAACACGGAGCCGGGATATTTTCCGGCGATCTATACCATTACGAGCATATGGAAGTCATTCGGCTGGAGCAGCATTCTGTACTTGGCAGCCATGTCATCCGTCGATCCGCATCTGTATGAAGCTGCCAAGATGGACGGAGCCAACCGGTTCAAGCAAATGCTCCATATTACGCTGCCATCCATTCGTCCGACCATCTTCATTTTGCTTATCTTCGCGATCGGCAATCTGCTGTCGGCGAACAGCGAGTTTATTTTATTGATTTATAACCCGATGGTGTATGAAACGGCGGACGTCATTGGCACCTATTTGTACCGCGACGGCCTGCTTGGCGGGAATTTTAGCATGGGAACGGCAGTTGGACTGTTTATATCGGTCATCAATTTCACGCTGCTGTATATCGCAAATTCGCTAAGCCGTAAATATTCAGATTATGCCTTGTGGTAAGGGGGAGTACGATGGCCACGGTCAGGAGAAATCCAAACAGGATCAAGCAGGGCTCGGTCGCGGTCGACATTATCCTTTATGCAATTGCGCTCGTTATATGCTTGATTACACTTTATCCTTTTTATTTCGTCATCATCATGTCGATCAGCTCGCCTTCGGAAGTGGCGGCCATGAACGTCTTTTGGTTTCCGAAAGGTTTTTTCCTCGGTTCCTATGAATTGATTGTCAGGGACACGAAAATGTGGTGGGCGTACTCCAATACGTTGATTTACGTGGGGGCCGGTACGCTGCTAAACTGCCTTACGGCTGTACTCGGGGCTTACCCGCTTACCGTACGCAATCTAAAGGGGCGAAAATGGGTGGTCACATTCTTGCTGATCCCCATGTACTTCGGGGGCGGATTAATCCCCTCCTATCTGCTGATCAATAAGCTTGGGATGTACAACACGATGTTTGCGGTCATTATCCCCGGGATGGTCAGCATCTGGAACATCATCCTTGTCCGGACGTTTTTCACGACCATTCCTGAAGGGCTCAAGGAGTCTGCATTTATCGACGGCGCTTCCCATTTGCAGCTGCTGTTCAGAGTCATCCTGCCCATTTCCAAGCCGATCCTTGCGGTCATAGCCATCTATTCGATTGTCGGCATCTGGAACAGCTGGTTCGACGCGCTTGTATATTTGCCCAACGAGAAGCTTCATCCACTGCAAATGTATTTATACCGTGTCGTCGTCCAGCAATCGGTGGATCTGAAAATGCTATCGCTTGAAGATACCAAGAATGCGGTGGCGAACATGCTGTCAAACATCCAACTGAAATATGCGATCATCGTATTTACGACGCTGCCCGTGATCTTTACGTATCCATTCTTCCAAAAGTATTTCATCAAGGGAGCACTTCTCGGTTCGTTAAAAGAATAACGATTTTGATATCATTCGAGGGGGAATCTAATCATATGAAATTGTGGAAAAGATCCATCGTATCGGCTATGGCGGCAGTTCTCGTGCTTGGGGCTGTCACCGCATGCAATAGCAGCAGCAATAATGGAAGCAGCAGCGCTAGCAGCGACAGCCCAAAAAAAGAAGCCGGAGGTTCTGACTCGGCCGGGCAGCAGACAGCCAAACTCCGGCTGCTCGGTCCTATGACGAGCAATAAATACATCAAATTTGACGAAAGAGATAAGTATCCGGTATGGAAAGAAGTCGATAAGTTGCTCACCGATGCCGGTTTGCAGCTGGATTACGAGATGGTTCCGAGCGAGCAATACAAAGTCGTCATCCAAACCAGAATGGCGTCTGGCTCTGACCTTCCGGACATCGTCAACATATCGGCGCTGGATAACACGACGGTACTGAATCTTGCGAAGCAGGGCGTCCTGCTTGACCTCAATCCATTGATTGAAAAGTACAGCAATGGCAACATTAAAAAAATGTACGATACGGAATTCCCTTATGCCAGAAAGTCGACAACGTCTCCTGACGGCAAAATGTACTGGTTCAGCGACCTTCACAAAAAAACATACCAAGGAAAAGATCCAGCTCCCGTTTCTTTAACCATGCTGCTCCGTAAAGACTGGCTGGAGAAGCTGAATCTTCAGGTTCCTACCTCGGCAGAGGAGTATATGCAAACGTTAAAAGCAATGCGGGATAAGGATGCCAACGGCAACGGAAAGAAAGACGAAGTGCTCGTGTATGATCCAAGCAATTTCTATGGCGCTATTGCCCAATGGTTCGGGCTAGGCACCGAGATTACATCTGTTGACGTGGAAAATAAAAAAGTGGTGTCCCCATGGTATCAGGACGGAATCAAGGATTACTTCCGGTACCTGCAGCAGCTGGCGAAAGAAGGACTCCTCGATACAAGCCTCATCGGGGCGACAGGCGAGCAAAAACAGCAAAAAATGACCGAAAATCAAGTTGCATCGCTCTCTGATTACAATCTGGAAACGTATCAGGAACCGACCATCAATGGCGGCGGCGAATTCCTTCCGCTCATGCCGCTCAAAGCGGTCGACGGTATTACTCCGGCAGCGCAGCTGGAACCGCCGTTCCTCGTATGGCAGAAGTATGCCATCACCAAAGACTGCAAGAATCCAGAGGCGGCCATCAAGTTTTTTGATACCATCTATTCGGATAAATACGCCGAACTTTTATACTGGGGGATTGAAGGCAAAACCTACAAGAAAGACAGCAGTGGTGCGAATGTGTACATCGACAACGGATCGGACGAAGAATTGGCCAAATCGGGCCTGGTGCCTGGGATCAAGCTGTTTGGGGATACCGTGTTCCCACGCGTCCAATTTGCCAACCTGGAGTTCGAGCTGTCCAGAGTTCCTAAATACAAAGCGGATAACGAACTGAATGTTTTGAATTACAAGCCTTATTTCGTCAACATGAACGGCAACTATTTGGCCATCCCCGATGATAAGCAGCTGGAGACGAAAACCAAAATTTTGACCAACCTGTCCACATATTCTTCGGAACTTGCCACCAAGCTGGCTCTCGGTCAGAAATCTCTCGACAACTGGGATCAGTATATCGCTGATCTGAAAAAGCTCGGACTGGATCAGCTGATCGAAATTGACCAGCAATTGCTTGACAGATACAACAGCATTAAGTAACGTTATCCCAAAGAAAATTGAACAGGAAGATGGCAGGTCTATTCGAATAACGGAGGGGCCTGCCGTTTTTCTCCTTTTGCTTCACGATGTACCGATTCCAAACCGAGGGAGGGGTGGCTGTGCGCAATAGGGGCTTCAGAAGCGGCACGTTTCGCAACATTTTTTGGTCCTATACCGCGATACTGATTATTCCCATCATCGTGTTCAGCGTCTTGAACGGACAGCGCAGCATCCAGGAAGAAAAACAGAGGCTGCACGAAAAGCATGCTTCGGATGCGAAACGTATCGCAGACATTGTGGATGTCAAATTAAACGAGCTCAAAAATTTAGGTAAAGTGCTGAGCGGCGAATCATGGGTTAAGAAGCTGATGCAAAATACGAATGTGTACGATGATGAGTTCGATCTACTCAAGATGCTTGAGATCAGAAATAGTCTGGAGAATGATGTGAATTCGCTGGGCATTCTCTCCTTCGGTACGGTTATTTTTCCGGAGAAACAGCAGGTCTTGTCTTCATGGGGCAGCCACAATGAAAACGAATTTTTCTCAAGCATTGCCGTCTTTGACGAGGATATGAAGCGAATGATACAAAGCTCTTTTTCCGAACAGCAATATTTCAAAATCATGCCGCCTGCAACCGTGAAGCTGTGGGGAAGCAATAAACGGGTAATCCCCGTATTGCAAAGCCTGGAGGTCGTCAACCATCCGCGCGCTGTACTGGTACTCTTTGTTGATAGCGCTTACTTTTCTGACTACATGCGCCGTTTTGGCAGTGTAGAACCCAAGGATATTTTAATTTCGACCAACGGTTCACCGATTTACAAACAGACCCAAAAGTTGCGAGACGGTCAGCATGAGGATGGGCGGAGCTACAAGCTGGTTTTGCATTCCCAGGCCAGTGATCTAGAATTTAAGATCTCTTATGATGAAAAGAGCTTGATCGGGATCAGCAATTTATTCACCTCACTGCTGGCCATTCTGATTTCAATCGCGGTAGGCACATGCTCGGCTTTCCTGCTGGCCAAGGTCAGCTATCGCCCTCTTGGCGCCTTGCTGAAGAAGCTTTACGGTGCCGAAAGGTACGGGGAGAATAAAAGCAGCCTAACCAAAGGCTCTGAATATCACTATATTGAAAAGTCGTTCGACCGCTTGCTCCATGAAAACCGGAACCTTCAACAATCCATGAGGGACTATGAAAGCGCTGCCAAATCCAATCAGTTTCTCCGCCTGCTCAAAGGTTATTTTACGGATGATCAGCAGATGAACGGTTTGAAAAAATTCGGAATCGGCTATACCGAGGAGATGTATTATTGCACGATGCTGATCAGCTTAAACGCCATACGAGACTTCTCCGATTTCGAGACGATCCGGAAAATCGAAATGATGACGATCGTGATCGCCGAAAAAGTAATAAGCCGTTATCGTCTAGACTATGAGCTGTTCGAGGTGACCAATGCGGATAAAGCGATGATCATGTCTTCTGACATCCCGTTTGGAAACGATGGTTTGCTGGAACAGATCGCCTCCGGAATTGCGGAAGAAATCGAACGCACCTGCGGATTTCACCCTGACGTCTTTTGCGGACCGGTCGAAAAGGGCCTTGTCGGCATCAGTAAATCGTATTATGCGGCGAATGAAAGCCTGCAGTATACTTTGTTTGCACGCGAGCATCTCCAGATTGTCCATGTGCGTGAGGAATCGAGCTACGCAGGTGTCGATTATTATTACCCCACTGATTGGGAAGTTCAGCTGATCAACAACCTGAAGATCGGTAATCTTGATACGTCAATGCAGATCCTTCATGAAATCAGTGCGGAAAACGGGAAGCGCCAGCTGCCTGAAGCCAGTAGTGTTAAGCTGGTGACGTTATTGATGGAGACGATGCTCAGGGTGCTGCATGAGTTGAATCACGATACAAGCCTCTATGCCAAGCAATTCGAAGCCAGATCAGGAGCGGGAAGTACAGAAGAAATGTGGAGCTACGTCTTTGAAGTGGGGACGCTCATCTGTGAACGGAGCCGTTATTCCAACACGTCATCGGCGGTTGCCATTGGCGGACAATTGCTGGTATACGTGAATGAAAACTATACAAGCGCGGATATATCGTTAAAACAGCTGGCTGAATTGTTCAAGATGTCTATGTCGAGCGTTTCTAAAATATTTAAGGAAGTGTCAGGCATTAACTTTTACGATTATGTATGCCGGCTGCGCATGGAAATGGCCAAGGAACTGCTAAGGGAGAAAAAATGCGGTATGGATGATATTGCCCGCCAGGTGGGCTATCACAATCTTTACTCTTTCAAACGCGCCTTTACCCGGTATGAAGGAATTAAGCCTGACAAATATGTCGATCTGGCTTAATGATCCCGGGGGGTGATAGATTATTTTTGTACAATCTGATAGCTTAGAATAAAAACAGCATGAAAGAATAGAGAGGATCAGGAATCGTGACACTACAGCAGCTGAAATACGTCATCGAGGTCGCCAACCGGGGATCTATGAATGAAGCGGCCAAACGGTTGTTTATATCCCAGCCCAGCCTTTCCAATGCAATCAAGGATCTGGAGGAAGAAATACAGATTACGATTTTTGAGCGCACGAATAAAGGTATATCCCTGTCCAAGGAAGGGGCGGAATTTCTGGGTTATGCCCGGCAAGTGATCGAACAGGCGGAACTATTGGAAAGCCGTTATTTGAACGCCAAGCCTTCGCCGCAGCATTTTTCAGTATCGACCCAGCATTACGCTTTCGCCGTCAATGCTTTTGTGAATCTGGTCCGGGAGTATGGCCACGATGAGTATGAGCTCGCTCTGCGCGAGACCAAAACCCATGAAATTATTCAGGATGTAAAAAACCAGCGCAGCGAAATCGGCATCTTGTATTTGAACGAGTTCAACAGCAAGGTGATCAACAGGCTTCTGAAGGATGCGAATTTGAAGTTTACGAGCCTGTTTACCGCGAAACCGCATATTTTCATTAGCATACATAACCCCCTTGCCAAGCAGTCTGTCGTTACGATTGACCAGCTTCAGGACTATCCTTATCTGTCCTTTGAGCAAGGGGAGTTTAATTCTTTTCATTTTTCCGAGGAGATCCTAAGTACCCTGTCACATCCGAAAAGCATCCGCGTGAATGACCGGGCGACGCTCTTCAATCTGTTGATTGGACTGAACGGTTATACGATTTCAACGGGGGTGCTGAGCGCGGATTTAAATGGCAATGAGATTATCCCTGTCCCTCTGGATATTCAAGAAACCATTAATGTCGGCTGGATTTGTCATCAAAATGCCGCCTTGTCCAAGCTGGCGCTGGCCTACATCGAGGCGCTGCATGAAGCGATATCCGGGGTAAAACTTTAAACGCAAGTAAAACGGAGATAAGCGAAGAATTTGAATGGTAAAGATGGATTAATGATGGGTAATCCATGAAGGGTATCGAAAAAGCACCGAATTGTGGTTTCCCCATGCTTTACAGTTTTAAGACTCAGGAGTATATTCAGGTCATTGTATGCGTCAATTCTATCATTTGTCTATATCGCTGAATTTCCGCCAATCGCGGAAAGCGGGGGAACCAGCCGTGATGATCTTGAATCGTCACATGGGGTGAATCTCATGTCACTTGAGTAGGGCTACTCTTAAGTCCGAATCCGTCAGCTAACCTCGCAAGCGTATAAAGAGAGGCAACCTGGATATATGCGGTTTTGAACGAGGCTTTTTTTGCCTTGCCCAAAGAAGCATTGAAGAGAGGTCCTCTTTTCGATGCTTCTTTTTTGCGTTTTATCAGGTAGAGAGGAGAAGAAAGTTGCCCAACATACAAGTGAACGGAACCACATTATATTATGAGACACATGGCAGCGGCGCGCCGATTGTTTTCATTCATGGACATCTTTCAACCCACCATATGTTCGAGCCGCAGATCGAATATTTCAGCAAGAGGGCCCAAGTGATTGTGCTGGATTTAAGAGGCTACGGCAATTCCGGAAAATTAAACGTCGAAGTCGAAGATATTATAGATACGCAGTGTAAAGATTTGAATGAACTGCTGGAAAAGCTGAATCTGTCCAAAGTCACGCTTGTCGGCTGTTCCAGCGGCAGTCTGCTCGTGCAAAAATTTGCGGCTTACTGCCCGGACAAAGTAAATGCGCTGGTATTGGTAGACAGCTATTTTTTCGGCCCTTACGGGACAAAAAGCAGTCTTTGGAAAATTTTCGAGGCATGCAGCTGGCTTTCCTACTACCTTCCCGCAGGATTCTTCCTCAGGTCGCTTCGCGTTACCTATAACCGCTGGGTACCCGCGTACAGCATTCTGAGGGATGAATTGTTTCACAAGCGGCCGACGGAATCGATCAAGCAGCGGATGGCTTTATTAAAAATTGATATGGACTCTAACTCCTCCAGGCTGCGAATGCCCATATTATGCGTGGCCGGCAGGCAGAGTGAATGGTTCGTGAAACAAATGAACAGGGCTGCAGAGATGTTCGTTTATGCTCAGAAGGTCGTCATTGAAGACGCGATATACCCGAGTCATTTATGCCAGCCCCACGAATTCAACCGCGTCCTGCTGAATTTTATGATCGACCAGCATATTTTTCGCGTGGAGCAGCAGTTGGTTTGAGTAGGGCCGCATTTAGAGGTTGTTTTTCTTACGATGTAAGGATGCGATCTCTTTGAATTTAATACTTTCTGATATCTTAGAGAGGTGGTTTCCGACTTGGTCGGAAGCTACCTTTTTTTAATTTTTGATTTGGGAATAGAAGGAAGTGGACGTATTTTGTCGAAATCTACCAGATTGCTTGTAAAATATTCCTTGATTAAAAGAAAGAGAGAGGTCATGAAGTTGAAAAAGTCATTATTTTTTACCCTCCTCATTGGCATCCTGTGCGGACTTGTTTCAACGCATTGGACAACCGGTACAGCTTTTGCAGAGGAAGGCAAACTCCAGATTCAAGACATTGCAGGAAAGAATACCTATTTGATGAGCGACGGGTCGATGTGGACCATGTACAATGGGAATCGAATCATCCATACACCTGGAACGATTGCTTCAATCAGCGGGGATCTATACCAAGGTAATGGTGTAACCCGGGACGGCCGCTTGATTTCATGGAGTATGAATGCTCCGGAGGTTGTTGACGGCGTAACAGGAGTCAAGCAGGTGTCGGGAGGCTACGTGCTGAAGACAGACGGAACAGTTTGGATGGGTAAAAAGCAGCTGAAAAAACTTAGCAATATTCTGCTTATTGGCTATGGCAGAATGGATTTTGCAGCGCTTGCTTCGAATGGGGATTTGCTTTTTGAGGATGACACCAAACCGGACGGGTTCAAGAAGCTGGGTACGGTAGAGCAGGCTTCCTCGGTCAAATCCATGGCGGTAACTGAAAGTAGGGTGGCTTTGCTATATGACAGCGGTAAGGTCGTTGTTTACGAAACTTACAACTTTGATGATAACGGCCGCATTATTCCGGTGACGATCACGCAGGATGCGGTTCATATCGTGTACGATCCTTCGAGAACTCTCATCGTGACGCTGAAGGACGGGACGGTGTGGACGACCGGAGAATATCAGGACCGCTGGAAACTTAAATATCAGGTGCCAGGTCTAAGCGGAATCGTTAAAACTGCCGTTGATAATGGTTCCTCTGATATGTCGGAAGTAATATACGCACAGAAGAGCGACGGTAGCTGGGTCCTGTACAAAGACGATGAGATTAAGCCGGTTGAAGTGCCTGTCGTGACGAATTTGTCTGTTTCGATATCCGATACCAAGCCTTTTGTCGGGGACAGCTTGAAGGTAGACATCCAGGAAACTTATTCTAACGGAGCAAAGATAAAGGTTCCGACCGCTAACGCCAAAGTGGATGTGGAAAAGCCATATCTGATAAAGCAGCAGCAAAATGGTACGTTAACCGTAACGGGGGTAGGTAAAACGCAGGTCACCGTGACTTCAAGCGGAATATCCAAATCCGTGACGGTATCGTCGAGCCTCCGCAATAATTTGAAATATGCCAAGCAGGTAGATGGCAGAGTATTCGTCTCGGCGAAAACGGTGATTCAGGCACTCGGAGGTACATTAACAGAAGGAAATGGCGGCATAAATGCAAAATTCGGCGAGACGACGATCTTTTTTAAAGCCGGTGATGTTCAGGCGACTCTGAATGGCAATCCAATCCGACTCAAAGCAGCACCCATCACGGAAAAAGGTGAACTGATGATCCCGGCTTCATTATTGTCCGATGTTCTAGGCGCCAAGATTAGCTGGGATGCCGATTGGAAGCAAGCGGATATTTCCTTTGGGGATGCCAAGATGACCGTTGTGTCCTCCGAAACCGCGGGATTAATCAAAAAAGCGATGCAGGGCAGCTTGGCCAAATTTATTGGCCGTACCTACTGGGTGAATGATTTTGAAGGCTGGGAACGCTTCTCCAAAGTGACGGTAACCGATGTGCTGCCTGTCGACAATGGGGAATTTTCGATCGTATTCAAATCAGGATCAGGCCAAACATTAAAAACCTACCCGATGAACTCATCAGAAGTCATGCAGCTGTTTGCGGACCGGTCTTCGTTATTGAATTATGACCCTTATCAGAAATACAAATGGTCTTCCTCAGTCTGGAAACAGATCAAAGCGGGGAATGTTACGCTTGGCATGACGAAGGAGCAGGTACAGCTCGCATGGGGAAATCCGATTGCCAAGGATATTACAACAGGGGGCGGCAAAACCATCGAAACCTGGGGATATGCCAATTACGATGTCGTTGCCTTCGTGGATGGAAAAGTGTATATGGTTATCATGTAACGGATTATTTTCATCACTGTGAATATGAAATCAAACGCCCTTTTGAGAAAATGGCAGACGCTATGCCTCCATCTCAAAAAGGGCGTTTTGTTGTTTTACCTAAATCGACTGAAAGCCAAAATACTTCGCGGCGTTATGATAAGCGATATCCTCCACCATGGATCCAAGGAGCGTCATGTCCTCAGGAGCTTCACCGCGCTGCACCCATTCGCCGATCAGCTCGCACAGCACCCTGCGGAAGTACTCATGGCGGGTGTACGACAGGAAGCTGCGGGAATCCGTCAGCATGCCGACGAAATGAGCGAGCAGGCTGTTATCAGCATACAGAGATAACTGCTGGCGCATGCCGTTTCGAGTATCGTTGAACCACCAGCCCGATCCCAGCTGGATTTTGCCTGGCGTGTCTTTTTGGTAGCAGCCCATGAGTGCCAGCAGGGAAGGATAATCATTGGGATTCAATGAATAGAGAATGGTCTTCGGCAGCCCCTGCGAACTTTCGGCGCGGTCGAGCAGCTTAGACAACGCTTCGGTCAGCGGCAGATCGTTTAGAGCGTCGTAGCCCGTATCCGGTCCAAGCTGCTTGAACTTCAGCGTATTGTTATTGCGGTAAGCATGGATATGCAGCTGCATGGTCCAGTTCTTTTCAGCATAGAAGCCGATCAGCGCTGACAGGAGCTCCGTCCGGTAGATCGTAATTTCTTCTTGGGACAAGAGTTCGCCCGCCAGCCTTTTCGCAAAAATCTTCTCCACGGCAGCGGAATCACCCGCTTGGTAGCGTAAGGTATCCAGTGCATGGTCGGAAAGTATACAGCCTTCCTGATGGAAAAAATCCACTCGATCCTTCAAAGCATCTACCAGAGCGGCGTAGGAAGGAACCTGTTTGCCTGCAGCCTGTTCCAGACGCTTAAGCCATTCAGTGAAGCCAGGAGCATCGATATTCAGCGCCTTGTCCGGGCGGAATGCAGGCAGCACCTGAAAATCATGCTCCTCAGCTCTTAGAAGCCGATGATATTCCAGCGAATCTGCAGGATCATCGGTCGTGCACACGACTTTGACATTGGCATTCTTGATGATATTGCGACGTTGAAACGCAGGAGTGGCGAGCTTCGCATTCACTTCCTCCCAAATCCGCGGCGCCGACTCTTCATTTAACAGCTCCTCAATGCCGAAGAACCGGCGCAGCTCCAGGTGCGTCCAGCTATACAGCGGATTGCCTATCGTCTTAGGGACGGTCACGGCCCATGCGAGGAACTTGTCATAATCGGAAGCATCGCCCGTAATATGGGACTCGGGAATGCCGTTGGCGCGCATCAGGCGCCACTTGTAATGATCCCCCGAGAGCCAGGCCTCGGTTAGATTGCGGAAATTTTTGTTTTCATATATTTCTTTGGGATCTAGATGGCAGTGATAATCGATAATGGGCATGTCTTTGGCATGTTGATGGAAAAGCGTGCGTGCGGTTTCGGTTGATAATAAAAAATCATTGTTTAAGAACATATACATCGCTCCTTTTTATAAAGTCAAGCAAAAATGCACACGTTAACATTTCGATGTAAAAAAGAGGAGGCCTCTTTTTTGCCCGAAGGGATCACACGGCAGCTACACTTTGACGTACCATTAAAGTGGTATTGACAAACAATTGCTGAGGTGGAGTATCCGGGTCTTTCATCAGTTCAATTAGCTTGGTGGTGCCCAGCTTGCTGATATCGGCGACGGGTCTGTGAATGGTTGTGAGAGCGGGATTAGTATACCGTGCGAATACAATATCATCAAAACCGATCAGCGACAGCTGCTCTGGAATGGTGATTCCTTGTGCATAACAGGCATTCATGGCGCCGATCGCCATATCGTCGTTCGCGCAGAACACGATGGAAGGGGGCTCCGGAAGAGCGAGCAGTGAACACATGGCCGTATAGCCGCTCTCCACAGCGTAATCACCGGCTGCAAAATATTCCGGAATCAGCGGCAAACGATGTGCAATCAGGCTGTCTATAAAGCCCTGCTTACGTTCTATCGACGATTTGAACCCAGCTCTGCCCTCAATGATCGCAAATCGGCTGTGTCCTTGCGAAGCGGCGTAATCGATGGCTTCCATCACGCCTATCCGATCGTTCGCCACGACATTCATAATGCCGGTATCCTCCAGCTGACGGTTCAATACCACAAGCGGAATGCACATTTTCTTGACGTGATAGATGAAAGCGTTATCCTCATCGCTTTGGCTCATGACCAGAATCCCGTCAAAGCGCTGTGGCATGATGGCATCGAAGTGCTGGATGCTGTCAATCCCGTGAACCGTAAGGCTGTAGTTTTCATCGAGGACATGATGGATCCCTTTAATCGCATCGACGAGAAAACTTGCAGTCGTACCTTGGTCAATACTGGAGAAAAACAATCCGATCGTATACGACTTTTTCATGACCAGACTTTTGGCGCTGTAATTAGGTATGTAGTTCATTTCTGCCGCAATTTTTTCAATTCGGTCACGGGTTTCCTTTTTGATGAGCGGATTCCCGTTCAGCGCCCTGGACACCGTAGTGTGGGACACGCCTGCGACGCGTGCAATATCTTTTATTGTAATCATTGTAAACCTCATGTGCGGATGTTGTATGACGACTTCAGTTTAAGTTTGTGGTTTTCGGAAGTCAAGGAATTTGATGGAAAATGCACACGTGAAAAATATTTCAAGACCGGCATGCCGCAAGGTGTGCTTTTTTTGTGTAAGAATTCCGTCAGGAATGAAATCGCATACATGGCATTTTTGATGTGGGGATGAAATCCAGTGTAAAGGGCCTGTAAAAAAGAATGTGATTTTTGTTATTGTCCTTGGAAAGGCCGCAAATTTAAGCAAAAATGACATATTTACAGCCTGACAATTTGGTCTGATATTCATTCCGGCCCAGTCACAGCGCACATTCAAGCTCATGCCAAAAATGGCATATTTACGTTATTTTCCTGATTAGGATATTTTGTTTGTGTAAGCGTTGCCAAAGGCCATTGACTCTCAAATTTATCAGTTAAGGGAATGTCCCTATGAAGAAGGGGTGAATCATGTGGAGGATGCAAAAGCTGCCGTAATAGGCAGTCCGAGGTTGACTCTGGGGAAGAATCGTAAAGGTATATGGAAAAAAGTCATTCGAAACTGGGAGTTGTATATCTTTATTGCGCCTGCGTTTTTCTATTTTCTGATCTTCTCATACGGGCCGATGTACGGCATACAAATCGCCTTTAAAAACTTTATTCCAACGAAAGGAGTTACGGGGAGCCCGTGGGTTGGATTTGACCATTTTCAGCGCTTTTTTGATTCCTACTATTTCTGGGATTTAATCTGGAACACGTTGAGTATCAGCTTATATGAACTGGCCGTTGGATTTCCGATTCCGATTATTTTGGCACTCGCCTTCAATGAGGTCAGAAACGGTTTCTTTAAGAAGCTGGCTCAGACGGTCACTTACGCGCCTCATTTTATTTCCGTCGTTGTCATGGCCGGGATGATCATAACCTTCCTTTCCCCATCGACAGGGATGATCGTTCACCTCATTGAGGGGCTCGGATTTAATGCACCTGCATTCCTGACCGATCCAAGGTGGTTTAAGACAATGTATGTATTTTCGGGGGTATGGCAGAGCGCAGGCTGGGGCACGATTATTTACCTGGCGGCGTTATCGGGTGTAGACCCCGGGCTTCACGAAGCTGCGATCATTGACGGTGCCTCGCGTTTTCAACGTATCCGTCATATCAACATACCAACGATCGTTCCGACGATGACCATTCTGCTCATTCTGAATATGGGAAGCTTGCTCGGCGTCGGATTCGAAAAGATTCTACTGCTCCAGAACCCGCTTAACATGGAATCGTCAGATGTCATTTCAACGTTCGTATACCGCTCAGGGCTTGTGGATGCCCAATACAGCTTTTCGACAGCGATCGGCTTGTTTAACTCCGTGATCAACGCCGCTTTGCTGATTGTCGTGAATCAAATCGTCCGCCGTACAAGCGAAAACAGTTTGTGGTAGAAGGGAGTGGGCTATATGTTATCGGGTGTTAAGGAAACCAGAGGGGATAAGGTATTTCTGATCTGCAATTACATTTACGTATTTCTGGCTTTTCTTATTGTGTTCTACCCCTTGGTGTATATTGTCAGCGCATCCATCAGCGATCCGAAGTACGTCGGTTCCGGGGAGATGTGGCTGTGGCCCAAAGGGATTACCTTTGACGGTTACAAAAGAGTGTTTCAAACCACGAGTATTTGGACCGGTTATGGTAATACGATTGTGTATACCGTGGTAGGAACGGCCATTAATCTGGTCGTGACACTGCCGGCAGCGTATGCCCTGAGCCGCAGGGATTTTGTAGGACGCACCTTTTTTACTGGCATGTTCATGGTGACTATGTTCTTTGGCGGTGGGCTTGTACCGACGTATTTGCTCATTAAGAAGCTTGGCATGATCAACACGATGTGGGCGATTGTCATTCCGTCAGCCGCATCGATCTGGAATATTATCGTATCCCGGACCTTCTTTCAAAGCTCCATTCCGTCGGAGCTGCAGGAAGCGGCTCAAATCGACGGCTGTACCAATATGCGGCTGTTCATCAAAATCATTTTGCCTCTGTCGATGCCGATTATCGCGGTTATGGCTTTGTTTTACGGGGTCGGCCACTGGAACGGCTACTTCTCGGCGCTTATTTATCTGAATGATGCCGATAAATATCCGCTGCAGCTGGTACTGCGCCAGATTTTGGTTCTTCAGGAAATGTCCGCACAGGGTGGAGGAGCAATGAGCGCTGCTACGGCTGAAGCGATGAACAACAAGGCGGAAATCGCCGCCCTCGTCAGATATGCCGTCATTATTGTCGCAACCATCCCGATCATTGTCATTTATCCGTTCTTTCAGCGTTATTTTGTGCAAGGTGTCATGATTGGTTCTGTAAAGGGCTGATCTTGCCATAGATCAATAACTTAACTTAAAGAGGGAGTTGTTATCATGAAAAAGATTCGAAAGGCATCATCCATTTTACTTTGCCTCACGTTGTCAGCAAGCTTATTAGCGGCCTGCGGTTCGTCCAAAGAAGATGCTGAAGGATCCAAAGGCACAGATTCGGCTTCGGCTTCAGTAGCAGGGGTTAAAAAAGAAGGTTTTCCGATCGTGGATAAGCCGCTAACGCTCAAGGTCATGTCGCAGGATGCGGGTAAAGCCGATTGGAACAAAATGCCTGTATTGCAAGAGATGGAGAAACTATCGGGCATTCATCTGGAGCCGCAGCTTGCGCCGATCGACAGCTTTGCAACGAAGAAAAACCTGGTATTCGCCAGCGGCGATTTGCCCGATATGTTCTATGCGGCCGACTTGAAGCCAGCGGAACAAGTTACATACGGGACCCAAGGTGTGCTGATTCCACTCGAAAAATATATTGATGAGGGGTATGCGCCCAACCTGAAGAAAATCCTTGATGAGCATCCAGATGTGCGCAAGTCGTTTACGACGCCTGACGGCCATATGTATGCGCTCCCGTTCATCGATACCGGAGCTGTCTGGTACCGCGGTCCGATGTGGTACAACGGCAAGATTCTGAAAGCGCTTAATATTACCGAGCTGCCTAAGACGACGGAAGAGCTGTACACATTCTTGAAACGTGTTAAAGACGAAGATCCGAACGGGAACGGTAAAAAAGACGAGATTCCTCTGACTTCCGTGAAGCTGGATGATCTGCGCATGTACTTCTTCGGCTTCTGGGGAATGTACGACGAGAAGATTTATGCTGACAAGGACGGCAAGGTTCACTACTCGCCGCAAGAGGAAGGATATAAGGGATATTTGACCTTTATGAACCGTCTCTGGAAGGAGGATCTGCTGGATCACGAAACCTTCTCGCAAACGCCTGAGCAGAAGAAAGCCAAAGGGAATGACAACAGGATCGCGTTGTTCAGTGACTATTTCCCTTACTTCACCCTCGGTGGCGAGCCTAGCACGGATAATCCGCTCATGACGCCGGTGGCAAGCGATATTCCGGGCACTCCGGTTTACGGTAAGCATCCAGGAATGTCTGCCAACGGAACCTTCGCCATTACGAGCAAAAACCCTTCTCCGGAAGCAACGATGCGCTGGATTGATTACCTGTACAGCTATGATGGTGCAACACTGTTCAACCAAGGACCTGAAGGCTTGCTGTGGAAATATAAAGACAAGGCAAACCACGTGAAGGAATGGCTGCCGGTTCCTGGCGGCGGTGACCGGGAGGACTATCGCGGGACGATCACACCGAACTACGGTATCTTGACGCCAGGCGTCAGCGATCCTGAGGTTTCGAAAGGACTTCGTGAAAGCTTTGCTGATTGGATTGACAAGGAGAACGCGGAAAAGCTTACACCAATCGGCAAAGCACCATTCCCTAACGTTTATTTAACGAACGAAGAACAAACCGAAGCATCCGCATTGTTTTCCGACCTGGATACTTACGTTCAGCAGATGGAAGCAAAGTTCGTAACGGGTCAAGAGCCTTTGTCTAATTGGGACAATTACATTGCACAAATCAAAAAGATGGGTGGCGACCGAATCGTTGAGTTGTACCAAGGGGCTTACGATCAATGGAATTCCAGTAAAAAATAACATTTGAACGATTTGAACATAGCCAAGCGTAACCCGGTCTTGATCGGGTTACGCTTGGCTTTTTGCATTATCGTCACAGGAGTGCTCATGTCTGCTGAATCAGTTCCAGGAAATGCTGCGCGGCTGCGGATAAATGATGACCTTTCAGCCAGATCAACCCTGTCGCAGCTGAAAGATGGGCATCCTTTATTTTAAAAGCATGGATACCGTTCTCAGGAAGCTGAGCAACCACCGTTTCTGGCACGATGGCTGCGCCAAAACCGGATGATACCAATTGTAGTAATAAGGGGATGTCGGAGCACTCGGCGATGATGCTCGGTTTGAGATGCTGCGCCGAAAAGGCCATCAGAATGGTATAGTGCACCCCTAAGCCCTCAGTACTTGGGATCATTAGCGGATATTCCTTCAGATCAGCAAGAGTCACTTCCTCGTCAAATCCAGATGCCGGCTGCGAAGTTATGAAATAAAAGGGCTCGGCCTGCAAAGGGATGACTGAAAAATCGTCCAGCGCCAAGGGTAATCGAATGATTGCCAGCTCCAGCACACGGTTTTTCACCAATTCACACAGCCGGGAGGATTCGTTCTGCTGGATCTTATATGTAACCTGGGGATACCGCGTCTTAAACTGATGGAGCAGTCCTGGCAGCTCTACAGAAGAGAGGGTATTGATCCCTATATTCAGGCTTCCTTTCACGCCATGGCCTACCTCTTTTACCTCGGATATTGCTTCATCCATCAGCTGCGTCATTTGTAAAGCATAATGGTATAACGCTTTTCCCGATTCGGTTAATTCCAGAAGCTTCCCGGTTCTCTCGAGTAAAAGAGTTCCCAGTTCCACTTCCATCGCTTTGAGCTGCTGGCTTAACGGGGGTTGGGACATATGAAGTCTTTGAGCTGCGGCGGAGATTTTCCGTTCTTCCGCAATAGCAATAAAATAACGAAGTTGCCGGATATCCATGAGTTCGTGTTCCTCCTAGTATATGAAAAAGATTATCGAAAGGAATATTTTTAATATTTTTCATATAGACATACCCATGTTAGCATACCTTATACAGAGTTTCAAAAGGCTTACATTTAAGGCGCCCGAAATCGAAAGGAGACAGGATGATT
Source organism: Paenibacillus mangrovi (assembly GCF_022898935.1). Lineage (GTDB taxonomy): Bacteria > Bacillota > Bacilli > Paenibacillales > Paenibacillaceae > Paenibacillus_AQ > Paenibacillus_AQ mangrovi. The sequence goes on from NZ_JALIRP010000001.1 coordinate 158,107, forward strand.
TATGCAGGACAACCATTACTGGTTAACCCATGTCCAGTTGGAAACCGGCTATCAGTATGAGAACGGAGTCGTGTCCGGAACAGAAACCGGGATCTTTCATGTCAGAGTCGAAAACGGAAAATTTTCAGAAATAATATCAGCTGCCACAATCCTTGAGGATTCGCTGCCCAAGTGGAATATGAACGCCAAGCTGATGCTTCCGTCTTTTCGGGACATGCATATCCATTTGGACAAAACCTATTATGGAGGGCCATGGAAGGCCCCAACCATTCCGACAAACGGTATTTTTACAAGATTTGAAGAAGAGAAAGAGCTGCTTCCCCGGCTGTTGCCGGTGGCAAGAGAACGGGCGGGCAAGCTGATCGAGCTGCTAATCGAAGCTGGTACAACGCGTATCCGCAGCCACTGCAATATTGACCCCGTCGTTGGACTCAAAAATTTGGAGGCAACGCTGCAGGCGGTAGAAGACTATCAAGGGAGAGCATCGATTGAAATTGTCGCCTTCCCGCAGCATGGATTATTGCGAAGCCAATCTGTTTCACTCATGAGGGAAGCGTTAAAAAACGGTGCTTCGCTAGTTGGAGGAGTCGATCCGGCTACGGTCGATGGTGATATGGAGAGATCCCTTCAGACCATCATGGAGCTCGCGGTGGAAGCAGATAGCGATATTGATCTGCATCTTCATGATGGCGGGCATTTAGGCATATTCACGTTCCAGCGGTTGGCTGATTTGGTGGAAGAAGCTGGCTGGCAGGGGCGAGTCACCTTGAGTCATGCGCTTGCACTTGCGGATATTTCACCCGAAAAAGCCGCAACTACCGCTGATCGGCTGGCCAGTCTCGGCATATCCATTGCATCTTCCGTTCCGCTTGGCCGGACGATTCCTATTCCGCTGTTACATGACAGGGGAGTGAAGGTGTCGCTTGGGGATGACAGTATTATGGATCACTGGTCTCCGTTTGGAAAAGGTGACATGCTCGAAAAGGCGGGGATTTTGGCGGAGCGTTTTAATCTCGCAGATGAACGTGCATTGGGACAAACCCTGGGGGTTATTACCGGAGGAATTACACCGCTGAACCGTGATGGAGAGCAGGTGTGGCCGCGAATCGGGGATGAAGCAAGTATGGTTTTTGTGGATGCAAGCTGTTCAGCAGAAGCCGTAGCCAGAAGGCCCAAACGTCAGGCGGTCTTTTTCAAAGGAAATCTCGTCTTTCGGCTCTCTTCGGCCTAATCACTAAATCGAAAGGAAGATGAATAATGGAACAACAATTTTGGCTTATGAATGCCCGCCTGGAAAATGGTTATCAGATACAGGATGATGTCATCACCGGAACGAAAACAGTAGTAAGGCATCTGCTCATAGAGAACGGAAATATCACGAAAATGCTTCCAGCCGATCAGTCTATTTCGGATCAGCTTCCGCAAGTAGATGCAGGCTTCCGCCTGGTTCTTCCTTCTTTCGTGGAAAAGCACTGCCACCTGGATAAGACGCTGCTCGGTGGACGCTGGAGAGCTGTTACGCCTGTGAAATCTATTTTTGATCGGTTGGATGAAGAGAAAGAATTGGACTCCACGCGCTCTATTTCTATACGGGAGAGTGCTGCAAACTATCTGGAGGCTTCATTAAAGTCAGGTGTAACGCATATCAGAACCCATGTCGACATATTCCCTGAGGTGGGGCTTACGCATTTGGAAGAGGTTCAACATGCGCTGCGTTTGTATGAAAATAAGCTGTCATACGAAATTGTGGCTTTTCCTCAGCAGGGACTGCTTCGCTCCGGGTCGGAAAAGCTGGTTAGAGAGGCCATCCGAAAGGGAGCTTCCATGGTCGGCGGCGTCGATCCTGCTACCGTGGATGGGGATGTGGAAAAATCCTTGCAGACGATGGTGACCATTGCTGCCGAGGAAAACGCAGGCATCGATTTGCATCTCCATGATCCGGACCGTCTTGGGATATATACGATCAAGCGGCTGGCTGAGCTTACAATAGAAGCTGGGCTTCAAGGAAGAGTGGCCGTCAGCCATGCGTTCAGTCTGGGAGATATCCCTGCCAAACAAGCTGAGGAGGTAGCGGAACTGCTGGCACACGCTGGAATCACGATTATTACGAGCGTTCCAATGAATCGAAAGTTCCCTCCTGTGAGACTGCTGCATGACTATGGGGTATCTGTAGCCGTTGGGTGTGATAATGTTTATGATATCTGGTCACCTTTCGGAAATGGAGACATCCTGGAGCGGGCAGGGCGGCTGGCTGAAATTTCGCATTGGGTGGATGAACGCTCATTAGCCGAGACGCTTGCGTACATTACGGATGGAATAACTCCACTGGATCAGATCGGCAAGCAGGTATGGCCGAAGGTCGGAGATGAGGCAAGCCTGGTACTAGTTGAAGCTTCCTGCTCGGCTGAGGCGATTGCAAGAAGAGCGAAGAGAATCGCAACGATGTTTAAAGGAAAGATCGTTTCGGGTTCATTGGATTAGTAAAAAGCCGGCGTTTTTTTTGCCGGCTTTTTTTCGCAATCATGCCTCCAATTCAGCTAGACTCAGGCTGATTTTATGCAAAAGCATTAGCAGTTGCTCCTCCTCTTCCGAGCTTAAATACAAGGCAAGTCTCTTGTTGGCATCATCCAGAATGGACTGCAGCACAGGTTCAAATTCCTTCGCTTTTGGCGTTGGATAGACCAGTAAGGAGCGTCGATCATCGGGATCTGGAATTCGTTCAATATACCCGGACTGCTCGAGCTGTTTGACGGATCTTGCAGTGGTGGCTTTATCGAACTTAAGTTCTTGCGTAAGCTGGTCTTGATTAATTCCCGGACTCCGGAGAACGAGCTTCAGAAAGCTATGCTGTCCTCCGCTGCCGATTCCATAAGGAGCCAATTGCTTGGTGAGCATCTTTTGGTTTGAACGATGAATATATGAAATGAGCTTGCCAATGGGTTCTTTTTTCACGAGGCGCACCTCTCAAATCAATCTTCTACATACTATGAGCTTAGTAATAATAAATCAGGACAATTATATAGATATTATAAATATACTATCGCAATATTGTTGCGCACGCAACTATTATGAGTTACACTGGTTTCAATCGATTAGTTGCATCTGCAACTAATAAGACTTTTGAAGATCAGGAGGTAACTATGAGTGCAGCCTTTGCTACTTATCAAGAAGATGCCGCCATTCAGAAAAAACGCTGGTTAATTCTTGTTGTGCTTAATTTGTTTACATTTATGTCCACGCTGGATGGCAGCATTGTCAATATTGCACTTCCAGTTCTATCACAAAAGCTGGGATTGCCGATTGCCCAGATTGAATGGGTCACTACGGGTTACCTGATGGCGATCTGCTCCGTGATCCTGTTCTTCGGGAAGCTGGGGGATATGCTTGGCAAAATCCGTATTTTTAAACTTGGCACATATATTTTTGTCGTCGGTTCATTATTATGCGGATTTAGCAGCTCGCTGCCGTTCCTGATCACCTCACGGATCATACAAGCGCTTGGAGCCTCGATGACCATGGCCAACAGCCAGGGGATCATTACGGATATTTTTCCGGCGAAGGAACGTGGTAAGGCGCTCGGTTTGATCGGAACGTTTGTCTCTCTGGGGAGTATTGCCGGACCAAGTCTCGGCGGTATTATCATTTCTTCACTGGGCTGGGAATATATTTTCTGGGTGAATGTGCCGATTGGACTCATTGCCATTTTTATTGGATGGAAGGTCCTCCCTGCGGATTTGGTCAAAGTGAAATCAAAAATTGATGTCCCAGGCAGCCTGTTGTTCGCTGTATTCATTATTGCATTGTTTACTGGTCTTCTGCTGGGGCAGCAAGCCGGATACAACAACATTTGGATTATCTTGTCGCTGATTCTGGCGGCTGTTGCGCTGGTATTGTTTCTACGTATTGAACTTGTTCGGAGTGAGCCGCTGCTCGAGCTGTCTCTGTTCAAAAATCCATTGTTTTCGGTTAGCATTCTCTGCGGTTTTCTCGTCTTTGCGGCGAATTTCTGCTTCAATATTATCGCACCGTTCTATGCACAAAATATGTTGAATTTAACTCCGTTTGCTGCAGGCTTTTTGTTGATGCTATTTCCGATCTGCATGGTCATTGTTGCGCCAATAAGCGGGGCACTTTCCGATAAAATAGGATCTGAACCCTTGACCTTCGCCGGACTGATCGTGATGGTGATCGCCCAGTTCGGATTGGCTTCACTTCATGATGGCAGCTCGTTGTTAATCGTTGGAATCTGGATTGCGATGCTCGGCATCGGCAGCGGTCTGTTTCAATCTCCAAACAATTCACTCGTGATGTCACAGGTTCCGCGTACCCAGCTTGGTTCGGCTGGAAGTGTTAATTCATTGGTTAGGAATGTGGGGATGGTTGTAGGGATTACGATCGCAACAACGACGCTGTTCAATGTGATGAGCAGTAAGGCCGGTCACCGGGTGACTGGACTTATTCCGGGTCGTCCTGATATTTTCCTCAGCGGTATGCATACCGTATTTATTGTATCCTCCTGTATTTGCCTAGCGGCGGCGCTGCTTACGGGATGGCGGATGTATTACTCCTATTCTGGAAAGCATGCTGCGTCCAAGGGATAAAACGCTGTTGGTTTGGACAATTCCGACTATAAAGGTATACAATATTAGGAATAAAATAATAGCAGCAGAGAGGAGAATTGCCGTATGAATTCTATCCAAGCGGATCCATTTGTCAGAAATGAGCGTGAGGAACAGATTGCATCGAGATCCGACAGGCTTGCTGCGATCTTCGCGAAGCGAGCTTCTTTGCATGACCGAGAGGGTTCATTTCCTTTTGGGAATTTTGATGATCTGCGGGAAGCAGGCTATCTGAAACTAACCGTACCGGAAGAGTTCGGAGGCGAGGAAGCATCTCTGTACGAAATGCTGCTTGCGCAGGAACGGCTTGCGAAGGGAGATGGTTCGACGGCGCTGGCTGTGGGCTGGCATATCAGCCAAATCCTGCAGATGCGGATCAAACAATCATGGCCGCGGAAGCTGTACGCCGAATTTTGCAGAGAGGCTGCGGAAAAAGGCGCGATGATCAATCAGTTCGCAAGCGAGCCTTCCACAGGCAGCCCAAGCCGCGGCGGCCGGCCGCAGACTGCTGCCGTAAAGACGGAAGGTGGTTATCTGTTGACCGGACGCAAAACCTTCAGCTCACTCATTCCTATACTGGATCAGTTTACGGTCACTGCTTTTGTGGAGGATGAGGAACGGGTTGGTACGTTTTTCGTCCGCAAAGGACCTGGTGTAAGCATTGACGAGACCTGGGATACGCTTGGCATGCGGGGAACCGGAAGCCATGATCTGCTGCTTAAAGATGTGTTTGTACCGGAAGACGAAAGAATCGACAGCTGCGAAGCCGGAGAAGGGGCCGCGGCAGGAACTGGCATGTCCGACCATGGTGGAGCGCTTCTGCATATTCCGGCTTGCTATCTCGGCATTGCTTGGGCGGCACGCGACTTTGCGGTGAAGTTCGCTACAGAATATCGTCCCAGCAGCCTTCAGGGACCGATCGCAGAGCTGCCTCATATCCAGCAGAAAATTGGGGAGATGGAATCGGAATGGATTACGGCACGAACGCTTCTTTACAGCGTTGCGGATCGCTGGGATCGCATACCGGCAGAGTGGGCATTTATGAGGCCTGAGCTTGGACTCGCCAAGACAGTAGCGACGAACTCGGCGCTCCGGATCGTTGATCTGGCGATGCGGATCGTGGGAGGATCTAGCATGTCACGCAGCCTGCCGCTGGAGCGAATGTACCGCGACGTTCGCGCGGGACTTCATAATCCGCCGATGGATGACTCCGTCATCACCATGCTGGCCCAGCGCGCGATTCGTGAGTGCCGAGAATGCAAATGAAAAAACATTGAAGCCGCCGGGCGGAATGAAGTGCACCCTTTAGAATAGGCATTGGAAAAACCTCCGGGTGAATCCGATGAAATTCTTGGGGGTGCATTTTTCTTGATATCCTCAAACTATTTATAACTATTATTTCAAAATAGCATATCTCTCTTAATTTAAATTACTATTATTCATTAAAAATACATAATTAAAATGCCTGTCCATGGATTGACCTGATAATCATTCTCAAGTAAACTAGAGCAGGATTGTTAATGATAATCAATCTCAATTGACTATAGAAAGTGGGCACCCCCATGCACAAATTGCCAAAAGTAACGCTCTTGATTCCGCTCCTGCTCATCATTCTACTCTTACCTCAATCAGTTATGGCAGCAAGTCAAGGCATTGAGAATATGAAGCAAGCCCAGAATCAAATCGAGCAGACGATTGATCTGGCTAAACAAGATTTAGTTAAAGCAAAACAAGCCTACGACCAATATCACGACCTTTGGATGAACGTTGAAGATAGCGTTAAAACAGATTCCAAAGCTGCGTATAAAGATATCGAAACTCAAATGGGGCAGGTGGAGTACGCCTTTATCGTCAATAAGCAAGATGATGTCCTAAAAGCACTGGATAGCCTGCAACAGGTGCTCGTGAAGTATACTTCCGGGCAATACGCGAATGTGGCGAGCAGTAAAGATGAAAACATTACACTTGCCGAATTTGTTACACTTTTGGACCAAACAAAAGATGCAGTACAAAAGCATGATCAAGCAGCATCACTTAGCGCGATCAATAAGGTCAGAGAGAGTTGGTTAAGCGTCGAAGGCAACGTCGTAGCCCAATCTGCCACGGTGTACAGCAACACGGAGCGCGATATGGTCGTTGTGAACGCGATGATTACAGATCAGAAGTATGATGAAGCGACAAAATTACTGAGCGACATGATAACATACATTACACCTCTTACACAAAAATCCTCCTATACGATTTGGGACGCTGCCATGATTCCGATTCGTGAGGGACTCGAAGCGCTTCTTGTGGTGGGTGCGTTGCTTGCCTTTGTTAAGAAATCCAATAACCAAAAAGGGAAGATTTGGATTTGGGCTGGCGTAACGGTAGGAATTCTCGTCAGCGCTGTGCTTGCTCTGGTTGTGCAGTTCATATTCACTTCCGGGGCTTTTGGAAACAACAACTTCCTAATTAGTGGCTGGACTGGTATATTCGCAGCTGTGATGCTGTTATACATGAGCTTTTGGCTGCACAGCAAATCAAACGTCAAGCAGTGGAATGCGTATATCAAAGAGAAAACAGAAACAGCTTTAAGCAAAGGCAATATCATATCTCTTGGTGTTTTGACCTTTCTAGCGGTATTCCGTGAAGGAACCGAAACAGTCTTGTTTATTATCGGTATGGTAAATCAAATCAGCGTTCAGGACCTTCTCCTGGGCATTTTAATCGGGGTCGGGGTTCTTGTGGTTCTCGGGTTCATCATGCTCTACATCGGCGCCAAGCTTCCGATACGGCCATTTTTCATTGTTTCAAGCTTAATCGTGCTGTACCTCTGTATTAAATTTACGGGTCTTGGCATCAATAGCCTGCAGTTGGCTGGTGTGATTCAAACCACGCACAGTTCGGTGTTGCCGAGCATCAGCTTCCTTGCCTTCTTCCCATCGTGGCAAACCGCAATACCGCAAATTCTGATTATGGTCGCCGCAATCGTTGTTTTTGTAAGGGAGAAATTTAAAAGTAAAGCCAAATTATCTGTTACTCAATCTTAATTCTAAAGATCCTCGGAGGAACACAAAATGAAAAAGAAATTCATAATGTCCATTCTTGTACTAACACTATCTGCAGCCATGCTCTCCGCATGTGGCGCAAAGCCAGAAGGTGAAGCGGCAGATTCAGCCATGCAGGAACAAACAACAACAACGAATGCTTCCGAGCTTTCGGTGAAAGACGGAACTGCAAAACTGCTTTCGAACGCAAAACAGCTAAAAAAAGCTGCGACCGCTGGCGATGAAACCAAGATTAGAGAGATAGCTCCGAGTCTTGAAGAAGTTTGGGCTTCATTTGAAGATGGGGTCAAGGAAAAATATCCGGATATTTATGATGAAATCGAGAAAAGTCTGAATCCAGTTGTCGCAGCGGCTAAAAATACAACAATGGATAAAGATGCGGTTTTAAAAATTGACGATCAGCTTATCCAGGTGCTGTTTGACCTCTCGGGAAAGCTAATCACAGTTGATCAGGTTAAAGCAGGCGCCAAACAAATGCTTGACATTACAAGTGAAATCAAGAAAGAAATCGCCGCTGGAAATGATGCTAAGGTAAGTGAGCTGGCTCCAAAATTAGAAGATGTATGGAAAACATTTGAAGATGGCGTCCCAATGCGCAGTGCTGATTTATATGACAAAATTGAAAAGAGCCTCAATCCTGAAGTAGCAGGTTCACAAATGAGTCCCATTGATAAACAGGTAATGACTCAACTAAATGATAACTTAACACAAGCTCTAAACGAGCTTATTCAAGGGATTTAATAATCAGTTACCAATACGGCTTTCATTCAGATTTACGAATGGAAGTCGTATTTTTTTGTTGAACCGTTCCACTGGAGTAAGATCTTTTACCCCCGCCTCAAAATGAACCAAAGCTTAATATTACCTTTACAAAATTTGCGATTCTATTAAATAATTCATTTTTATAATAAAAAACGTAAGGGTTATTAAACCGGTTTAATGATCGAACGGCGCGCGATAAATCGGCTTAACAACTTACGTATATTCAGAGCATCCAGAAGGAGAATCAACAATCAAATGGCTACCATTGATGATGTTGCCAGAAAGGCTGGGGTATCCAAAGGAACGGTATCTAGTGTGTTTAGTAAAAAAAGACCCATCAGTCAGCAGGTAACGGAACGGGTGCTTGAGGTAGCGAAAGAGCTCGGTTATTTTCCAAACCATATCGCGAGAAGCCTGTCGATCAAGAAAACCATGATTGCCGGTCTGAGAATACCGCTGTCTTCCGATGGAACAATGTCTGCCTTCGATTCCCAAATGATTAATGGAGTCATAAAGGAATGCTCCAAACAAGGATATCGAGTGCTGCTCGACACCTTGCCGGAGCAGGATGATCCTACTTTATTTTCTCAGGATCCCGTCGATGGCATCATTATGCTGAACCCGCGGAAGAATGACACCCGAATCGGACGTTACAATCAAATGGGCATACCACTTGTTCTTGTAGGGCGCCCGGATCCGCTGGATGATTCAATTAGCTATGTTGATAACAACAATACAGAAGCGGCCTATCAGGTGGGTGATTATTTGCTCCGAAGCGGTCATAAGTCTGTTCTCTTCTTGAATGCATCATCGGATATGACAGTGGCTTATGATCGGAAGAACGGTTTGATGGAGGCTTTTCGACATCACGGACTTCCATTCTCGGAAGAGCATGTTATGCACTATAACCGTAAGCTGCATGTGAGTGGAACAGAATACGGATATATGTCCATCATGGATACTTTTGAAGCGATGAACTATTCAGCAGTCATAACGGATACGGACCGGGTGGCGCTCGGTGTGCTGAGAGCGGCTAGAGAGCTTGGCATCGAGGTACCGGAGAGGTTGTCGGTGATCGCGCTCAGCAATGATGCTACTCTGGCTCAAGAGATTAATCCGAAGCTTACATCTGTAGAATTGTCGGCGGATCTGCTCGGCGCGGAAGCTGCCAAGCTGTTGATCGAGAAGATGAATGACATGAGCATGAACCGGCAAGTGATTATTCATGCCAAACTGGTTGTCAGGGAATCATGTAGTACTCAAAATTCATCATAAATGATAAATGAGGAGCGATAAGAGTGGTAAAAAGAAAGAAATTTATCAGTATGATTATGGCTGTATCTCTATTAGGCGGTGTGCTGGCAGGGTGTTCCTCGAATTCTGGAAACAGCGCGAGCGGGGACAACAAAACAACGCCAACTGCGCAGGCAGATTCCAAGAATGAAGAACGCACGCTGAAAATGATGACAGGGGTCATCGGCGGAAAAACTCCCGAAGAGAATGTCAAGTTTGAGAAGGAAATCGAACGTTTAACAGGCATTAAGGTGACGATGGATAAGCCTGCCTCCGACTATGACCAGAAGCTGCTTGCATCGATTGCTTCTGGAGAGAAATACGATTTGCTGCAGGTCAGCAAAGAAAGAATGAACACTTTGATCGATCAGGGAGTACTTACACCCCTCACCGATCAAGTGAAAGCCTCCAAGGTGCTTTCGGATCCAAGCGTTATTCCAACGGATGAGTGGGATCAGGTCAAAACGAAGGATGGCCAGATATACGGTGTTTTCACCAAGTACCAAGGGGGAACGATGCCGATCGTACGTAAGGATTGGCTGGACAAACTGAATCTGCCAGAACCTAAAACGCTGGATGATTACTATAACGTGCTCAAGGCTTTCACCGAGCAGGACCCGGATGGAAACGGCAAGAAGGACACCTACGGACTCAGCACGGCCGGAATGTACGAATTGCAGGGCTTCTTTAGCGCCGCAGGCCTTAAACAAAGATACGTAGAAACAGCAGACGGCAAGCTGGATGTACCGTATTCTACGGATGCTGCAATTCCTGTATATGAATGGCTCAACAAGCTGTATAAAGAAGGTATTCTTGATCCGAACTTTGCAACAAATGATACCGGTAAAATGCGTAATATGTTCCTATCCGACCGTGTCGGCATGATTACATACTGGGACGCTTGGGTTGGCATGCTGAACAACACCCGCAAGGGGCAGGATCCGCAAACAACATTCGAAGCTAAAGGTCTTCCAGGCGCTGCTGATGCCAATGGCAATTACATGCTGCGCAGAGGCGATCCGGACGTATGGGTTATTCCGGCTAATGCAGAGCATCCGAAAACGGCCTTTGAATTTATCGAATGGTGGAACACTCAGGACGGTATTATGCTGGGCAGCTTGGGCATTAAGGATGAAGATTACACGATGGACAATGGCAAGTATGTGCTGACCCAGACTGGTAAAGAGCATGCCTCCGACCACGGTGTACCTTTCTGGTACAACAGCAATGTGGAAGCTCCTTTCGGCAAGCTTCCAGGCGTACAAGAAGCCCAGGATCTCGTCAATAAATACGCTACCTTGGAATTAACGCCTCCGAATTGGTCAGAAGCAGAGAAAATCATCAATGAATATTCCTTCAAAGCAATCATGGGCGAAATGCCGGCCGCAGATGCAGTGAAGAAAATGCGTGAAGAGTTGAAAGCAAAGAAGCTGATCGATTAAATCTTCAAGAGGAGGAAGTGGAACAACTAGCCTCCTCTTTATTTTTCTAAAATGGTGGTGACTTTCCGTTGAAAGCGATATTGAAGTACAAGACGCTGTATTTAATGATGCTTCCAATCCTGGCTTACTTCGCGATTTTTTCATTTTATCCGCTTGTCCGCGGACTAATTATCAGCTTTCAAAATTATCGCCTGATCGGTGACCGGCCGTTCGTAGGCTTCGATAACTATATGACTGTATTAAAGGATCCGGTTTTCTGGGACGTTTTACAGAATACCATCGTGATCGGTACAGGGATCTTTGTGATCAATTTTATTTTACCGCTGATTCTTGCGCTCTCCTTGAATGAAGTAGCCTCCGTCTGGTTCAAGAAGGTTACGCAGATGATTGTTTATTTACCCCATCTGTTCTCCTGGGTTGTCGTGGGCGGGATGTGGATTCTTATGTTGTCCCCTGACACAGGCATCGTAAATCAGATTATTCAATTGTTCGGTGGGGATCCAATCAGTTTCTTGGCTTCCGACAAGTATGCCCGCAGCGTCATGATCTTTACCTCCGGCTGGAAAGAGATGGGATACACTTGTATCTTGTATTTGGCAGCGATTGTAAATATCAATCCGTCGCTCTATGAGGCTGCAAGCATTGACGGTGCCAGTCGCTGGCATAAGGTCCGCTTTGTGACGATTCCTCAGCTTTCTTCTACCATGAAAATGGTTGTCATGTTGAATGTACTCGGCATCCTTCGCATGTTCGACCAAATATTAGTCATGCGTAATGGTGCCATTGCTGACAAAGTCGATGTGGTTATGATGTATACCTATCAAAAAGGGATATTGGAATTCAATATCGGACCAGCTACGGCTGCAGGGTTCCTTATCATATTCGCCACATTAGTGATTTCTTTTGTAACGAGAGCGTTAATCCGCTATGACGAAGGGTGAGTCGGTTTATGAAAATCTTAGAAAAAAAGAGCTGGCAGAGCCGGATCTTCGATTGCATCAATGTTCTGTTCCTGCTTCTGCTCGTATTGACGATGATCATCCCATTTTTAAATACACTTGCACTTGCGTTCTCATCCAACCTTGCTTCCATGCAGCCGGACATTGTCCTGTGGCCCAAGGAATTTAGCACGGAAGGGTTCACCACTGTATGGAACCGCATGAGACTTTATTTACCCTTTATGAACAATGTCATTGTGACCGTAGTCGGTACGGCAGGCCATGTATTTCTCTGCTCCGTCGCAGGCTATGTGTTGATTCAAAAAGGTCTTCCAGGGAAGAAGTGGATGCTGTCGGCTATTCTTGTGACGATGATGATTCCAAGCGAAGCCATCATGATTCCACTCTATATTGTGAACAAAGACCTGGGACTGCTGAATTCGTTGTCCGCTCTCATCCTGTCGGGCTTAGTATCGGGCTTCGGCGTTCTGCTGATGCGGAATTTCTTCCTGAGCGTTCCTTATGAAATGTCGGAATCAGCCCGGATTGACGGTGCCGGAGATTTGCGCATTTTCTTTACGATGTACATGCCGCTTGCAAAAGCAGGTCTGGCAACCGTTACGCTGTTCGAATTCGTCAGCCGTTGGAACCAGTTTACACCGGCTGTGCTATATATTAATGATCCATCCAAAAATACGCTGCAGGTCGCGTTAAAATCGCTTATCGTCGATACGGATGTGACATCAAGCAATTTTATGATTACAACAAATGTCCGAATGGCGGGCATTGTCATCGCATTGCTGCCACTCCTTTTCATTTATCCATTTGTCCAAAAGTATTTTGTAAAAGGAATTTTTCTTGGAGCGAATAAAGAATAAGCCAGTAAACAGGAGGAGAGTTTGGCATGTTAAAACAGGCGAATCAGCGGCAGTCTTCAGTCGTTTATAAACGGTATATCGAGCATTCGGAGCAAAGCTCGTACATTGAAGTTCCATTCGAAATGCCGGAGCATGTTGAGGAAATTCATGTGCGTTTTGAGGTGTTGCCGCATGACGGAGAATCATCTTCCCATGCTGTCATTGATTTGGGCGTACGAGACAGTGCTAGAGTAAGAGGCTGGAGCGGTGGTGCCCGGAAGGAATTTTATATCGGACAAGAAAAAGCAACCCCTGGGTATTTGCCGGGCTCGCTGGCTTCGGGTGAATGGGCGGTACTTCACAACGCCTATAAAGTGCCTGAAGAAGGCTGCACCGTCATGATCGAAATCGTGTTTACGTTTAAGACACCACGCTGGCTGAAGGGAGATCTACACACGCACAGCGTTCACAGCGACGGCTCCTATACGCTTGCAGAGAATGCGGCCATTATGGAAAGTCTGGGATGCGATTTTATTGCGATGACGGATCACAATACGAACAGCCAGAACTTGGCCTATCCGCGGGAAACATCTGTGCTTATGATTCCGGGGACGGAGTTTACGACCAACTTCGGTCACAGCAACTTTCTCGGCGTAACGGATCCTATGGATGATTTCCGTGTCAAGGGAATGGCTGATGTGCATGAAAAGTTCCGAATTGCGCGTGAGCGGGGCGCTAGAATCGTACTCAACCATCCACACTGCGAATATTGCGCGTGGGAATGGGATTTCGAAGTGGATCACGATTGGGTGGAAATTTGGAACGGGCTGTGGCATGAGCGCAATAGCCGTGCATTGGCATGGTGGCAAGAGCAATTGGCTGCCGGCAGACGTCTGGTGGCTGTAGGAGGCAGTGACGTGCATCGTCCGGATCCTCACTTGAAACATGCGATGCCATGTGTCTGGGTCTGGTCGGAAGAGAAAACCGTGCAAGGAGTGCTCGGCGGCATCGACCGCGGCCATGTCGTCATTACCTATGCACCGGACGGACCGTTTGCCAATCTGCATTGCGGCGAATACATGATCGGAGATGAAGTGCCTTTCGAACAATCCAATCGCGAGATCGTCATCGAATTGGATGATTTGCATGCCGGAGATCTGATTCGCCTTTATAGCGAGCGCGGTCTGGAGCGGGAAATTCCGGCTGAGTCGGAAGGTGGAATGGTGCTGACGTTTGACGGTAAGGAACGAAGATTTTTGCGGGCAGAAATCTGGCGCTATTTCGAACAGGCTGAAACCACGCTTATGGCCACAGTGACGAACCCGATTTATTTTGCCTCGAGATGAGGAGGAAGACCGAAATGGAAATGACCGTCATGAGTTTTAATTTAAGATATAACAACCCCGGGGACGGGGCCAATCAGTGGATGTACCGCGCAGACCGGGCGGCGCAAATGATCAAGGATCATCATCCGCTTGTGATCGGTACCCAGGAAGGGTACTACGATATGCTGACAGATCTACAGGAACGTCTCGATGACTATGCTTGGGCAGGAACCGGCCGTATGGGTGGACATGAAAACGAGCACTGCGCGATTTTCTATCGCAAGGAGGTGCTTGCTCTGCTGGAGCAGGGGACTTTCTGGCTCTCCGAAACGCCGGATGTACCGGGCTCGAAGAGCTGGGACAGCGATCTGCCGCGCATATGTACCTGGGCTCGTTTCGAGCACAGACAGATTGGCGAGAAGCTCACTGTATTCAACATTCATTTGGATCATTTAGGGCAAGAGGCTCGCAATCAGGGTACCCGAATGATATGGGAATCTATTGCAAGCAGCTATGAGAAGCACCCTACACCGACGATTCTGACCGGCGATTTCAACAGCCACCCATCGGAACTGCCGATTGCTCTCCTACGCGGTAATATCGAGCTGGATGGTCAGAGAAGCTGGCTAAAGGATGCGTATACGGCCATGTCCAGCGAGATCGGTTCAACTAGACACGATTTTAATGGAGGCGAGCAGGGAGAGCCGATCGATTATATTTTCGTTTCCCCGGAATGGAATGTTCGAAGCATACAAGTGGACCGGCACTTGATGGATGGAGCATACCCATCGGATCATTATCCGGTTATTGCCAAGCTTCATTGTGAAGGAAGCACAAACATTTAGGGAAGAAAGCAGCCGCATCAGCGCTTCGGGCAGAAGGAGAACAATGATGAACCAGAAAAAGAGGCTTGAAAAAATATATGTAGTGTTCAAAACTCATTTTGATATTGGCTTTACCGGCCTTGTATCGGATGTTGTGGAGCGTTACCAGACCGAAATGCTGAAGGATGTCATTTCAATTTGCGGGAAAACAGCGGTAAATCCTGAACATGAAAAGTACGTGTGGACGATGCCGGCTTGGCCGCTGCGGAAGACGCTCGATGGAAGCTCACAGGAGGACCGTGACGAAGCGATGTCCTTTGTGGACAGCGGCCAATTGATTTGGCATATGCTCCCCTATACGACACACACCGAATTTTGCGGCCTGGAAGAATGGATTCGCGGAATGTACATATCCCGTGGCTTGTCCGAGCAGTTCGGGTATATCCCGAAGGACGCCAAAATGACCGATGTTCCGGGGCATACCTGGGTGGTGCCGTCACTGCTGGCGAAGGCGGGCGTGAAGATTTTGCATCTGGGCTGCAATCCGGCTTCTACGCCTCCGGACGTGCCGCCCGTTTTCTTCTGGGAAGGACCAGACGGGGAGCGGCTGCTCACGTTTTATTCCAAAGGTTCTTACGGCACGGGGATTCTTCCACCAGAGGAATGGGAGCATCCGGTGTGGCTGGCGATGATTCAGACGAGCGACAATCACGGACCTCATGATCCTTCCTATATACAAGAGATGAAAGACTCGCTGAAAGCGAGCGGGCTTAATACACAGCTGCACATTGGCAGTTTAACGGATTTTGCCGAGGATTTTCTAGCCCGAAATCCGGAGCTGCCGGTCATTCGCGGCGATCTGGCCGATTCCTGGATACATGGCGTCGGCACGGCTCCGCGGGAGGTATCACGCGTCAGAGAGCTTAGAGGACGAATTGCGGGTACGGAAAGCGCATTAGCCATGGCAAAGCTGACCGGGGATACGGCAGTGGATATCGATCAAGCGAAAACATACATTGACAAGAGCTATGAGCATGCATTGCTGTTCGGTGAACATACATGGGGCATGGACTGCAAGACATTTCTTTTTCCGAGACGGTATGAAAAAGAACAGTTTCTGCAGGACAAGGAAACCGAGCGCTATAAAAAGATGGAGCATTCCTGGCAGGAGCAGCGTGACTATTTGAATACAGCTGAGGCTGCGCTTCATTCTGCGCTTGAGCTGGCTGGCGGTGTTTCGGTCGAAGAAGTGGACCTCAAGTCGCGGAACGGGAATGTAAGCGATCCTGCCGACAAGGGGAGTAAGCCTGCCGCTTATCGCATTTATAACCACCTGGGGTGGAAGCGGGACGCCCACGTACTGCTGCCATACGGATGGCAGCTTGAACCGCATGAGCGGCTCATCGATTGCAGCACAGGCGAGCTTGTTCAATTTTACCAAAATGAAGCTGGCGTGTGGGCCGATATGCACGAATTACCGGCGCTCGGCTATAAGACGCTTGCGATTGCGTCAAACATGTTGGAGAGCGGGAGAAAGGTTGCCTTGACAGAAGCAGCTCCGGCAGCGGAGGTTCCGCTTGCCAGTGAAGCAGCTGAAGCGGTTAGCTGCGTCCGCGCCGAGATGAATGAACGGGAAGCCGTATTGGAGAACGAATATCTCATCGTCAAAGTATCCAGATGGACCGGCTTGCTCACAAGCATCTGGGATAAGCGCTTGCAGCAGGAATTTGTTAATGCCGATGCCCAGTACGGCTTTGGTCAATATGAATATAATGTTTATTCTAGCGAGGACATTACGAGATATATCAAAAAGTATGCCTACCGCTTCTATGACTGGGGGATTCATGATTTCGGCAAAACGGGCTATCCGGATCAGCAGAAGCGACTTTCTTTTACAACCGATGCTCCTGAGCTTCAGCTTGTACAGGAGGCAGACGCAGTATGCCTGGTATGCATAACTCATGGAGAGGAAGCCTCCTTAGGAGAATACGGGAATGCCGAGCGAATCGTTTGGTCTGTTCGCCTAACCGGCGCTTCTCCTGAACTGGATTTCGAACTGCAATTGAAAGGCAAAGAGGAGACGCCGCTCGCGGAATCGGGCAGCCTGATCTTCCCTCTTAAGCTTGACCAAGCTAAGTATCGGATTAACAAAATGGGCAGCGTCGTGGATCCTATCAAGGATGTGGTACGTTCCTCCAGTACGCTGCTGAACAGCTGTGAATACTTCGTCGATGTGACAGACGATCAAGGGAATGCGGGTATGGCTTTCGTTCCGCTTGACTCCCCGCTCTTTTTCATCGGTAAAAACGGTATGTGGGACTTTGAGCACCAATACACACCGGAGCAGCCGGAGCTGCATTTCAACCTGTTCAACAATTGGTGGGGTACGAATTTTCCGCAGTGGACGGGCGGAGATTTGTGTTACCGCTACAAGCTGATTCCCCATGCCGGCAGCTGGTCGGAGTCGGAGGTCTGGAAGCGGGCTGAGGAGGCTGTAACGCCGGTAACAGCAGTACCGGTCTGGGACAGAGCAGCTGAAGCTGAGCCAGTAGTGTACGAGCTGTTGCCGCAAGAGCTGGATGGTGCAGCTGTCACCTGCTTCAAGCCAGCGGAGGATGGCGATGGCTGTATCCTTCGTCTGCGCGAATGGACGGGGACCAGCCGCGAGCTCACTGTGACGCTGCCTGCAGCTACTCACAGCGTAAGCCGCACAGATTTGCTGGAGCATCATCTGGAGGAACTCACGCTTGTAGATGCGGGCAGCAATGCAAAGCAAATTACGCTATTCACCAATCCGTTTGAGGTTCATACGCTGAGGATTCGTGGTTAAATTAAGCTTGATTTTAAATGGAAAAGGTTGAATCAGATACACACAAAAAAAGCGCCCACAGCGGGCGCTTTTTTTGATTCTATCAATCGCATACGTTCATGACCGTACTAGAAAAACATTCGCTCTACCAGCCAAAGTGCTCCCAGACTTGTAATAACCCAAGAACCGTAAATAACGGCCGGTTTGAAAAAGTTTTTCCTTTGGATGTACAAAGTACGACATTGTAGAATCTTGAAACGTGACCTAAGTGGTGGAGAACCCGTTTCTTTTTTGCTAACATATGAAGTATATCGATTGAACTGAGGTTTATTTTTGGATATAGATATATATTTCATAAAGATGGGAGTCACACCATTGTATCGGAATTTAGAAGAATGCATTATAGACCTAGAAAAACACGGGCATTTGGTTCGCATCAAGGAAGAAGTCGATCCCTATCTGGAGATGGCAGCCATTCATTTGAATGTTTATGAAGCTGGCGGGCCTGCTTTGTTGTTTGAAAATGTCAAAGGCTCGAAGTTTAAAGCGGTGTCTAATCTTTTCGGTGATATTGAGCGGAGTAAATTCATCTTCCGGGACACGTGGGACCGCACACAAAGCATTATTGCCTTGCGTGATGATCCGATGAAGGCGGTCAAGCATCCTTTTCAAAATATCGGAAACGGTTTTGGAGCGATCAAAGCTCTGCCAATGAAAAAAATGAGCGGCGTACCTCGCGACTTTGAAGAGATTCAGATTTCAGATCTTCCTCAGATTCAGCATTGGCCGATGGATGGGGGCGCATTTATTACCTTGCCGCAGGTGTATTCCGAAGATCCAGACAAGCCGGGGCTCATGAATTCCAATTTGGGGATGTACCGGATTCAGCTCAGTGGAAACGAATATGAAAAAAATAAAGAGATTGGCCTGCACTATCAGATCCATCGCGGTATTGGTGTGCATCAGGCGAAGGCAAGCAAAAAAGGGGAGCCTTTAAAAGTAAGCATCTTTATTGGAGGGCCGCCTGCCCATACCCTGTCAGCGATCATGCCTTTGCCAGAAGGGCTCAGCGAGATGCTCTTTGCTGGTTTGCTCTCTGGACGCCGTTTTCGGTACAGCTATGTAGACGGATATTGCATCAGCCATGATGCCGATTTTGTGATCACCGGCGAAATTCATCCTGATGATACCAAGCCTGAGGGACCGTTTGGCGATCATTTGGGCTATTACAGTCTGACGCACCCTTTTCCGGTTATGAAAGTTCATAAAGTGTACGCCAAGCGGAACGCGATCTGGCCTTTTACCGTTGTCGGGCGTCCGCCGCAGGAGGATACCTCATTCGGAGAGCTTATCCATGAGCTGACGGGCGATGCCATTAAGCAAGAGATTCCAGGCGTTAAGGAAGTTCATGCGGTGGATGCTGCCGGGGTGCACCCATTGCTGTTTGCGATCGGTAGTGAACGTTACACGCCCTATCAACGGGTAAAACAGCCAACGGAGCTTCTGACATTGGCCAACCGGATCTTGGGGACAGGTCAGCTGAGTCTGGCCAAATATCTGTTTATTACGGCGGAGGAGCATCGAAAGCTGGATTCCCATGATATTGTCGACTTTATGACCTATATTCTGGAGCGTATGGATTTGCGCCGGGATATTCATTACTATACGAATACGACGATCGATACGCTGGATTATTCCGGGACGGGACTCAATAGCGGCAGTAAAGTGGTTTTTGCGGCTTACGGGGACAAGAAGCGGGATTTATGCCATGAGGTGCCGGAGGAGTTAAAGGAGCTCCCGGGTATTGAAAATGTGCACATGATCATGCCGGGTGTTGCAGCGATTCAGGGCTCCGCATTCACGAACTACAGAGAGGCGCAGCAGGAGCTGAATAGCTTATGTGAAGCATTGGCTGAAAAAGGGCCGGTGAACTCCTGTCCAATGATGATCCTGTGCGATGACAGCAAATTCCTGAGTGAAACATTAAATAATTTTTTGTGGGTCACCTTCACACGGAGCAATCCATCGCATGATATTTACGGCGTGAACAGCGGTTACGAGAACAAGCATTGGGCTTGCGACAATATGATCATCGATGCCCGCACCAAACCGCATCAAGCTCCGCCTCTCATACCTGATCCACAGGTAGAGAAAAATATCGAACGTTTTTTTGCGAAAGGCGCCATCTTGGGCGGTATAAAGTTGAAGTGATTGTGTATATCAAAAAAGAGTTGCTCTTGCGGGTTGATGAAGACCGGCAGGGACAGCTCTTTTTTTTTGCATCGTGCCATGTTTATTCGAAAAAGAAACATTAGAACGAAGCCGTTTGGCTTAAGGAGTTTCATCAGGATATTTAACAACAGGCCATTTCTCCTTACGTAATGCTTGAAGCAGCTGCGGGCTGGCATGTAGATTATCCCGGACAAGGTCTTTTGGAGTGAGTGCCATCCATTGATTCAATGAGACATCGGCAAAGCGGTCGCTTTTGAACATTTCCAGAAACCAGAGAGTTTCGGTCCCGGTATTTTGAATGTAGTGGCCGTTGGCAAATGGTACGTAGCCCACATCGCCAGCTCTGTAATTGAAGGTTCTTGCAGTCCCGCCACTGGCAAAAACAGTCATTCGCCCCTGTCCGGTCAAATAGTACTGCCATTCATCCTGATTGGGATGCCAGTGCATCTCCCTCATGGCACCTGGTTTGATCTCAACCAAGGCTGCGGCGATGGTTTTGGAAATCGGAAAGTTCGTGGAGTCGACAATCCGCACACTACCCCCGGGCGTAACGATCGGCGTTTGTGCAAGCAGCCTGTGCTTGAAGTTGAGCGGTACCGTTCCATAAGGGGACTCTACCTGCTGGCTTTCCAGGGAACCCGGGACCGGTGCCTGAAATATGTACACCTGCTCATGAGGCCGATGAGCAAAAGCTTCCTCAGGGACGCCGAAGTTCGCGGAAAGCACGTCCTCGGGCGTATGGGCAAACCAGTCTGAGATAGAGAGTGTATTCAATTCAGAAAAGCTTCCGTCATCGAAAACAAGCAGAAATTCGCAGCCTTCCGCGAGCCCTTGGATGGAATGCGGAAGGCCGGCTGGGAAATACCACAGATCTCCCGGACCGATATCGGCTATGAAATTTCGGCCGTTCTGATCTACGGCGGTGACCCTGGCTTCCCCGCGGATCATATACGCCCACTCTGCCTGTTGATGCCAATGCATTTCACGGACACCGCCGGGGGTCAGGTACATATTAACGCCTGCGAGCGTTTTTGCGACAGGTAGCTCCAGCACGGTAATCTCCCGTGACCATCCACCATGGTTGAGCTTCATATGAGTATCGGAGAAGGAAAATTTAAGGTTCGGCAGCAGCCCGGCATCGGTAGCGGGTGGGACGAACATATCTGGGTTTTCCAAGTCCCTTAACACATCGCGAGGCCCCCAGTCAGGGCCGCCTGCACCGTCGCTGCGAATGGGCTGGGGGATGTTCAACGGCTTGTCGTTAGGGTTACGGGGATTATCTATCATCGAATCCATTCCTCCAAACTTCACAAGCTTCATTCGGAAACCATATCCAAAGATGTGTATGAACACAGGCTTGGTTATTATGAGAAAAATGATGATGGCTGTGGTAATTTCCTTTGCAAAATCTGGAATCGGGTGGCATCATTACGATATGTATCGACTGCGCTTAAGCGCTAACCGGATAAACCAGCTCAAATTTTGAACTGATGAACTTAATTTTGATAAAAGGATGTGCTGCGCCATGTTGTTTCCGGAACTTACGACGGAGAGATTGCGTTTAAGAGAAATTACGCCTCAAGATGAAGAACGCATTTTTGACTGCTTCTCGAATTATGAAGCTATGCGCTATTATGGTCAGGATCCGTTTCATCATCTTGAGGAGGCTGGCAAGCTTATCACATTTTTTGCGGACAGTTACCGTGACAAACGCGGTATCCGCTGGGGGATGGAACGGAAAGAAGAGCCGGGACTGATCGGAACGATTGGCTTCAATGCATGGTCACCCAAGCATCGGCGGGCGGACATCGGCTACGAAATTCATCCGGATTATTGGCGTAAGGGCTATGCTTCGGAAGCCGCGGAGGCCATTATCGCCTATGGATGGGGTGTGATGAATCTTGCGCGGATTGGCGCCGTCGTATATACCGATAATGCCGCGTCGAATGCCATGTTGGTCAAGCTCGGCTTCCAGCAGGAGGGGATACTGCGCAGCTATATGGTGCAGGATGGATTATCCCATGATACGAATGTTTACTCCATTCTGAATGCGCGGGGCAGGTAAAAGACCTTGCTTGGCATTCGGCGATGATCTTACCGATGCCCTTGGGTTTTCATCTTATGTATAGGGATTCTGCCGGATCAGCTCGACGAGGTTACGGGCGGCAGCGCCTAGCGGTTCCCCCTTGCGCGTACAGATGGCAATCAAGTTCCGTAGCTCGATGCCTTCGATATGAACGCGGCATAACTCGCCGCGGAGAACGTATTCGCGGACGACAAGGGACGATACAAAGTTGGCGCCGTATCCTGCGATGACGGCCGATATGGCTTCATGCAGCCCATTAAATTGCAGGGCAATCTTCGGAGCAGGCGTGCTGTAGGTCCGGCAAAGGGCGAGCAGCCTTTCTCTAGTTGAACTGCCTTCCTCGCGCATAACAAAAGGCTCTTTCATCATTTCTGCAAGCGAGACATGCTGGCCCGCAAGCTTGTGATTCGGGGCCACGACAAACCATAGCTCATCCTGAAACAATTCCTCGGTCTGCACCGTCTCCGGATATTCCTCCGGCAGCCCGCCGTAAATGGCCATATCCACATCCACGTTTTGAAGCTGCTTCAAAGCACCGCTCGAATTGGTCGTCGTAATCGTCATCTCCACCTGTTCATACTGCTGCTTGAATTTGGCCAGCCAGGCAGGCAGCAGAAAATGAGAGGGGAGATAGGTCGCTGCGAGCCGGATGTGCCCATAGGTTCCGCGGCCATAATCCGCTGCAAACTGCTCAATCTGCTGTTCAACCGCAAACAACCGCTTGGCCAGAACGGCGATCTGCTCGCCTGCATCGGTCAGTGCAATCCCTCGGCCCTGCGGTATGAGCAGCGTCAGAGCGATTTCCTTCTCGAATTTCTTGATCTGGGACGTGATCGCCGGCTGACTGATATTCAAAAGCTCCGAAGCACGTGTAACACTGCCGGTTGAAGCAATAACGTGAAAAAGCCGCAGGGCATGTAAATTCATGATCGTTACTTCTCCTTGGTTCCAATCATATATTTTATATATGATTCTGAAATAAAGATATATTATTCATATCATTATAATCCAACTACAATAAAACCAGAAGCTGTTTAATTGAAAAAGGAGTGATGATCAATGAAACAAACCTGGGAACAAGTCGACAACTATATTACGGATCTGCTTTGCCCGAGCGACCCGGTTCTGGATGAAGTGCTGGCTGCGAATCGGAGGGCGGATTTGCCGGAAATCGATGTGAGTCCTTCCCAAGGCAAGCTGCTGCAGCTGCTGGTCCGAATGAAAGGAGCGAAGCGGATTCTAGAAATCGGGACGCTTGGCGCGTACAGTTCGATTTGGATGGCAAGGGGACTGCCTGAGGATGGAAAAATCATCACGTTGGAGCTTGAACCTCATCATGCTGAGGTTGCCCGGGGCAATATTACGCATGCCGGCTTGGAGCACCGGATTGAGGTTCGGACCGGCAATGCGCTTGCGCTGCTAGCTGAATTAGCCGAGGAGAAGACGGAGCCCTTTGATCTAATTTTTATCGATGCTGATAAACCCAATAATCCTGAGTACCTGAACTGGGCTTTGTATTTTTCCCGGCTGGGCACGGTAATCATCGGCGATAATGTCATCCGCGAAGGTGAGGTCGTGAATAAACACAGTACGGACCCCCGCGTTCAGGGCGTTAGAAAATTTTATGATATGATCGCTTCAAATCCACGAATTTCTGCTACAGCGATACAAACGGTTGGAAGCAAGGGTTATGATGGCTTTATGATTGGAATCGTAAACGAATAATTATGCAGTCTTTTATGCAATGAATTTGCAAATGGTGCAACATTCCATATCTTTATCCCGTCAGAAACTATGAAAAGGTAAGATGATCCATCAACAATATGGCATCATGCAGCATTCTCGAAAAATGCTGGAATGGAACTACACACTTACAAATGGAGGTAGCACAAATGAAAAAAATGTACAAAGTTCTGGCAACGGCATCTCTTATGGCCATGGCAGCTGTTCCGGTAGGAGCCAGCGCGCAAGATATTCAGCCAGTAGCTATGCCGGTAGCAACACAAAATGTGAATCAGGTTAAAGTAGTGCCTGGCACCATGGGGCAAATTACAAATTTCGTAAACGATAAATCAGGTAAATTTATTACGGTAACTGGCCGTGGTCTTGCTCCGACGGATCAGAGCGAAATCATTCTGGAGATTACCAAAAATACAAAAATCGTAGATGCCAGAGGTAAAACAGTACCTTTGAAAACTATCATGGACGAGCATAAGACGGTCAAAGCCTTTTACGGACCAAATATCACGAAAAGCATTCCGGCACACGGAACCGCTCTTACACTTGTTGTACAGGATCAATCCTTATCCGGGATAAATGGCACCGTTACCGAAATGATGGATGACGGAATACTTGTTACAGGTAAAAATATGTATTCTGGATATGATGATTCCGTTGTTCTACATTTTGCTGACAAAGCTCAAATACTGGATCAAAATGGAAAATCTATTGAAGCCGGAGCGATTCAAAAGGGTATGAGCATTAAAGCGTTCTATGGTCCTGCCGTTACCATGAGCTTGCCTCCACAATCGACTACCAATTATGTTGTCGTGAATACAGAGGACGTAGAACAGGCTCCCGGCACGGCAGGTATCATTACGAATGCAGCAGATAACAAAATCACGGTCATCGGTCAGCCTACGGAGAAGGGCGGAGTAAATTACGTCATCCTGTCGATCGACGATAAAACGCAAATCGTGGATGAAAACGGCCAAGCATTGACCAAGGATGCACTGAAGGAAGCTGCTCATGTGGACGCCTACTATCCTCAAGTCATGACCGCGATCTACCCTCCGCAAACACATGCTGATAAGCTGGTTGTCAAAAAAGCTGAGAGCGTAAAAATCGAAGGCACCGTTGCCGCTTCTGACCGTGATTCGAAAGATCAGGTATATGTGAATGTGGGCTCCGACCAATCCAAGGACAATGATGTGATCTTGAACATCTCCAAAGACACCACCGTGATTTCGCTTCAAGGCGGAGATGCAACTCTAAAAGAAGGTACCAAAATCGTTGCTTATCATTCTCCAATCATGACAGCTTCGCTGCCTGGCATCACCAAGGCTGAAGTTATTATCGTTCAGTAAAGCCTAAACAATAGCTGATGTGCGGAAAGCACCATCATAAATACATGTTAAAGGGCAGTACCCAAGTCGTTTCGACTGAGGTACTGTCCTTTTTCTTTGTCCATTGCCTAAATTTCAAGAAAAAATTGAAAATCAATTGACATTTAATCCCTTATCGCATATATTGATGTTAGTTAGTTGAGTAATTAACCGGTTAGGTGGTGGAGACATATGGGGCCTATAACAGATGACGGCCGACCAATATTTATACAAATCGCGGAAAAGATCGAAGACGACATCATCGGAGGTGGGCTGCCAGAAGAGTCGCAGGTCCCTTCGACAAACCAGTTTGCATCCTTTTATCAGATTAATCCTGCGACCGCTGCGAAGGGAGTCAATCTTTTGGTGGATCAAGGCATTCTGTACAAGAAAAGAGGGATCGGCATGTTTGTAACGTCGGGGGCAAGAGAAACATTGATCGAGAAGCGTAAGGAACTTTTTTATGAGCAGTATGTCATCACGATGATCCACGAGGCGAAGAAGCTTGGTATTACAATAGATCAATTAACCAACATGGTTAAGAGAGGGGATGATCTGTAATGAACACTGTAATCGAAGTGCACCGGCTGAATAAAACATATGGCAAGGATACAGTTGTGAATGATGTCAGTTTCGTTGTTGAGCAGGATAAGATCTATGGTTTGCTTGGAAGAAACGGTGCTGGCAAAACAACCATCATGCATATGATTACAGCCCAGCTCTTTCCCACCAGCGGTGAGCTGAAGGTTTTCGGAGAGAATCCTTACGAAAATAACCGGGTGCTGAGACGTATGTGTTTTATCAAAGAAAGTCAAAAGTATCCGGAAAGCTTTAGAATCATCGATGTTATGGAAGTGGCTGCATCCATTTATCCGAATTGGGATAAGGATTTTGCCGAGCAGCTGATCCAGGAATTCCGGCTTCCTGTGAAAAGAAGAATGAAAAAGCTGTCCAGAGGGATGCTTTCATCTGTTGGAGTGGTCATTGGCCTGGCCAGCCGTGCACCGCTCACGATTTTTGATGAGCCTTATTTGGGGCTGGACGCGGTTGCGAGAAACCTGTTCTATGAAAGACTGATTGAAGATTACGCGGAGCATCCGCGGACGGTCATTCTATCCACGCATTTGATCGACGAGGTAAGCAATATACTGGAGCATGTATTTGTTATTGATAACGGAAAGATCCTGATCGACGAAGAAGCCGATGACCTCAGGGGAAAAGCCTACACGGCTGTAGGTTCGTCAGCGAATGTCAGCGCCTTTGCGGCAGACAAAAAGATCATTCAGCAGGAGTCGGTTGGTGGTCTCATGTCTGCGACGGTTCTTGGGCATTTGGAAAACTCGGCAAGAAGGCAGGCGGAAGCACAGGGCATAGAGCTTGCACCCGTGTCCCTGCAACAGCTGATTATTCATTTAACAAATGGCAAAACGAATGGAAAGGTGGCTGAAATCGGATGAACCGGACAGCAAGCATTATGAAAATGCATTGGCGTGACAGGTGGATCTGGATCTATACGCCATGGATGATTTTACTGTTCAGCTTTGCAGTGAACCTGATTATAGGTTTTTTGGCGGGTGGTCAAGAAAATATCTATACAGGGGGGATTCTCTCCATTTTTGTTTGGATATTTGTTTGCACCTTGATCATCCAGGGGCAAACCTTTCCGTTTGCGCTCGGGATGAACATACGGAGAACGGATTACTTCGTTGGTACAATTGTGATGGGGCTGCTTGTCAGCGCGGGGTCAGCGGTTATTTTATTCCTGCTATCAATTATGGAAAAAATGACTGATTCTTGGGGTGTTAATCTGTATTTTTTCAACATTCCGTTCATGAATCATATTTCACCGCTTGCGCGCTTTGGAATCTACTTTGTCGTGATGGTACACGTGTTTTTTCTGGGATTCATCATTTCGAGCATTTACCGCCGGTATAGAAAAACAGGAATGACCGTGTTTTTTCTCGCTTTATTCTTAATATCCAGCATTGTATCGATGGCATTAACGTACTACAGCCTCTGGGGAGACCTGTTTAGCTGGATTGCCCATCACTACATGGAGCTGTTCATCTGGTTGGCGCCCCTGAGCATCATTTATGCGCTGCTATCCTACGTCCTGCTTCGTAGAGCGACGGTATCTTAATCAGCTTAGTATACCTGAAAGCCCCCGTTAGTTAGGCAATGTCATTAAGTTAAGCCCAGAGACACCACAGGGAATAAAATGGAATCCAAAACGGCATGGGAAAAAGCCCTGTGCCGTTTGTTTTTTTGTGCAAGTAAGGAAAAAGCGTACAGCAAACAAAGCGGATGGAATATCCGCTTAAAAAATGTTCATGGGAACCGAATTATGCTACTCTGTAGACGAAGCTACCGTTATATTCAGAGATGCGTGAGGAAGTTTCCCCCCCCATTATTCAGGTAGTGCTTTCTCATTTTATTAAAGACGAATAAGTGGCTTATAAAATGGAGACGATCGGTTCTGTGGCGTGTGTGAAAAGGGTGTTTCGCCCGTCAAAAGGAGGCCAAGATGAACGAAACAGCATTAGAGCTTCAGTTATTTGAGAACTTAAAGCCTGAGTTAACATCGTTCTGTTACAGAATGCTAGGATCCATCGATGACGCAGACGATGCTGTTCAGGAAACCTTTATTCGTGTTTGGCAAAGTTGGCATTCATTCAGGCAGGATTCCTCATTCAAAACATGGGTTTATCGTATTGCATCAAACTTATGCCTGGACAAGCTAAGACAAGCCAAACGCCGCACGCGTCCCGTTGACCTATCCGACCCAGCAGTACTCATCGTCGAACTCCGCGAAAAGTTTCCTGACTCAGCTTGGATTTGGCCTGCCCCTGATTTCTCGGGGAGTCCGGAAGATATTTTCATTCGCAAAGATACCCTTAAACTCTGTTTTATTACACTCTTACAGATCTTCCCCCCCGTCAACGTGCGGTTCTTATTTTGAAGGATGTATTCGAATGGTCCTCCAAAATTTCATGAGGAAGGCCGTCTGTCAATGCCGCCTTTCGCAATGTGGGTACGCGGCAAAGACGATTTGTTCAAGTTTTTTGCGCTTACACGCTGGCATTGTGAGGGCTCCCGGTTTTTGCCGATTACGGCAAATGGGGGTTATCCTGCTTTCGCACAGTATGTGCCAAGCGGTGAAGACTCCTACTTGGTACCCTGGGGTATTCACATTATTGAAATAAAGGACAAGCAAATATACCACGTCCAAAATTTCATTAATACAAAATTATTTTCCCGATTTGGGCTTCCTGCACAAATACACCGATGAATATCGTAATCTAATTTCGTCTAAATAAATGAGAAACAAAATTACGATTATCAAAGATAGAAAGGACGATAGTTCATGCGTAAAATCATTCTATTCATTCACAGTACTTTTAATGGAGTTGTCACTGGCGACCCAAGCGAGGACAAAACCAACTGGGGGGTCTGGAGAAATAGCGCTGGCATTGAGGAAGGTTCTCAGTATCTATTAAATATTTTCGAGACAGCTGATACCATTTTGCTTGGCCGCGGAACCTACGAAGACCTCTCTAGAAAGTGGCCGACTATTCGAGGGTCTAAACGGGACGATGGAGGTTCAAGCCTGGGTGATAAGATAAACAACGCCCACAAACTAGTTGTAACAAGCGCCCGCCCGCTCGACAAGCTACAATGGGGAGAATTTGAAGCTCCAAAACAATTGACCGGCAGTAATATAGAAGAGCAAATTAAGGACCTAAAAAATAGTGACGGTGGCGACATTGTTATTTTCGGTAGTCCAACACTCGTGCGATCACTTGCAAACGCAAATCTTATTGACGAATATCAGATAGTCATGCACCCGGTTGTGGTCAACGTAGGTGAGCATTTGTTTGACAATCTTAAGGAGCAGAAGGAATTCCATCTCGTGGACGTCAAAACACTTAAGGTTGGTTCCCTCTTGGTAACCTACAGACCCGCTAAAGCTTAGCTCAACCGGGCATATCATTACTGTCAACACAAGCAGCTACCCAGTTGATAAAGTGCAATGGACCGTCTGTTAAAACAGCACGCCGACAGGCAGCTCACCTTGACTACCTACGAAGGAACCCTTGATCAAAAACACGAACATACGCCCAGTGAGTGATCGCGCATGCTATGAAAAAGATTGATGTTATGTTGTCGCAAGCTTTAGCCTTTAGGCATAGTCGTATCCAAAATGGCCAGGAAGCACATATAGTTAACCCTTCAACGTGTTCAACTAATGATTCGGGGATGGTTTTGGCACTATATAGTTTTCTTTATTTTTTGGCCCTGTGCCTTAACTTAATGACATTTGTTAGTTAGGGGCTTTTTTATGTTTTTAAAATGAACTAAATCAAATTCATAATTCCCTACCTTTGCATGAAGTGATGAATTCATATACTATATGCAAAGGCCGCAGATTAATTTAACAAAAAAAGATGGGAGAAATACCATGAGTCAACGCTATCGAATTACAAGAGCATTTCAGGAAGAAGACAACTCGCCGCAAACGATATCCTTGGAAGAGTGCAAACTGTATTTTGCGTCCAAGCCTGATTTTACTTATACAACTGTGTTTACTGTAAAAGGTCAAACCACAATGTCCATTGAGGGAGACTTTTTTATGTGGAGCTATGGCGATACACAGATTCCGTTTCGGCTCTATCAGGGAGATCTTTACGTATCCGGTACGAATGAAGCTGTCATTCCCAAGATGCTTGAAGTCGCAAGTGATCTGAGGGCAGATGTGGCGGAGGGGTAATGAATAAGTAAGAATAGAAGGAAACCAGATGGTACAGGCTAACAACGTTAACAGTTGGATATCGTACGCATCATGCTGTGACGAAACCTTTCATCTAGACTAGTAAATAAGGGAGAGTGATCCGATGTTAAGTGAGAAACTGCTCGCGAAATTGAATGATCAAATGAACTATGAATTTTATTCTGCTCAGGTGTATCTGGCTATGGCGGCGTATTGTTCGTCAGAGAGCTTTGATGGATTTGCGAATTTTTTCATCATGCAGTCGGAAGAAGAGAAATTTCATGGGATGAAAATTTTCCATTTTATAAATGCACTAGGGAAACGCGCCGTAGTCAGCGGCATGGAGAATCCTCAGAATGAATACAGCTCTTTGCTGGACGCTTTCGATCATTCCTTCGAGCATGAGAAAACGGTAACCAAGCGGATCTATGAATTGTCCGACATCGCGCTAGATGAGCGGGAGCATGCGACGATTAATTTCCTAAAGTGGTTCATTGATGAGCAAGTAGAAGAGGAAGCAACCTTCGATAGCATCATTCAGAAGCTGCGCCGCATTGATAATGACAGTAATGCTTTCTATATGCTCGATTCCGAGCTGGCTAAGCGTACGTTTACGCCACCGACAAATGAAGCACAAGCGTAAGCGCTGCACAATCAAGAAGCTGATTTCCCGATAGTAAGGGGAGACAGCTTCTTTTTTATTCCTAATGAAAGCGCTTTACAAAAAAAACTTGCCAATTGAAAATCCGCTTGTTATAATCGCCTTGAAAAGGTTTTCTTGAAAAGGAAGTTTTAATGATGAAGCCAACAATTAGAGATGTTGCCAAAATGGCGGAGGTGTCCATCAGCACCGTCTCCCGGGTTATGAATGCGCCGGAGTCGGTCGTCGAGAGTAAAAGAGTACGCGTTTTGGAGGCGATTGAGAAGCTTCAGTACCAGCCTAACTCGTTTGCACGCGGTTTGATTTACAAGAAATCATTTACGCTCGGCCTGCTGATTCCGGACATCGAGAACTTTTACTACACGGGAATTATCCGGGGTATGCAGGATGCATGCATTAAGCTGGGTTACAGTTTGATGATTTGCAATACGGACAGAGACAAGAACAGGCTTCTTTCGTACATCGATGCTTTCCATGAGAAGCAGGTGGACGGCATTGTTTTTGCAAGTGATGTCATGTTTCCCGAATACTACGAGAAGCTGGTCCGCTGCAGAATACCGTTCGTGCTTCTGTCGACGCACTCCGATGAGTACGAGGTGCCAAGCGTAGAGGTTGATGACGAGGAAGCAGCTTATGATGCGGTAAAATTTCTGATCGAGCTCGGCCACCGGGATATAGGAATGATCGGCTTTAACCATGAGAATTCGATTTCCGGACCGCCACGATATCAAGGGTTTATTAGAGCTCTGAATGAAGCGGGACTAGAACATAATGTGGAAAAAATCAGATGCGCCACGCATCGGTTCGAGCATGCTTACCACGCAGCCCACGAGTTGTTTACGGATTATCCCGAGATTACAGCTGTGTTTTGTGTTGCCGATGAATTCGCCATGGGGGTGATTTCTTATCTGAAGGACCGCAGCATTCTGGTTCCCGGCCAGGTATCGGTGGTTGGATTCGATAATCTGCGGATCGCGAATATGTTCATTCCGAAGCTGACGACAGTTGCCCAGCCGATGTATGACATGGGATACCGCGCAGCGGAAAAGCTGCATGAATTGGTTACGACAGGTACAGTCCGGGTTCTGAGGGAGAAAATGGAGCATAAATTGATTGTCAGGGAGTCTACACGTCAAAGATGAGGTCCTGATTTCGTGAATTTTGAAAAGCTTTTCAGGATTTGTCCGACTTTTATGTTTGAGCGAAAAGTCGCGAAGGGAACGGAATCGATTCTTTCGAAGCGGCAGCGATCGGAAGAACGATCCGTACCGTAGCGGCCACACCGCCCAAAACTATGAAAGCGCTATAGTTTGTCTAATGCCTTGATTCTGCAAGGAGGTGATCCGCACACCGGCTGTAACAGGCTGCTTGAACGCATTGGGACTAGGAAGAACTTTTTTAGATGTCAGAAGATATACACATGGCGGCTTAGCATCCTGATGTCGCAAGAAAAACCTTCCGCTGTACGCGGTCTGTCTACATCAAGAGTATGCTGATAGACGTTTTTCTTTAAAACTATAAAAAGGGGATGTATGTTGTATGACTAAAGCACGGAAAGCCAGAACTTCGATACTGCTCTCGCTTTGCCTGTCCTTGACCATGATGCTGAGCGCCTGTGGCGGATCGGGTGATGCAGGGCCTACGAAAGAGCCAGCTGCCTCCGGCGGCGACAATAAGGAAACGACCACGACGACCACAACGCCGGCGGAGGAGAATTCGGGTTCTCCGCTGGAGCTGGCGATGCAGGGCAAGTATAAAGGCACGAAAGTAACCATGTTCGGGCCCTTTGTAGATGTCGACCAGAAGAAATTCGAGGACAGCATTAAGGAATTCGAGGACAAAACAGGTATCGATATTCAGTATGAGGGCTCCAAGGAATTCGAAGCCACGATCAACGTTCGTGTAGACGGTGGCAATGCGCCGGATATCGCCGATTTCCCACAGCCGGGGTTACTTGCTGCCATTGCCAAAACGGGCAAGGTGGTCGATCTGACAAAGATTCTCGACCAGGATAAGCTGAAGAAAAATTACAACCAAAGCTGGCTGGACATGGGCACCATGGACGGGAAAGACGGCAAGATCATGGCCGGCATCTGGAACCGCAGCAACGTGAAGAGCTTGGTGTGGTATCCGAAGAAGCAGTTTGACGAAGCAGGCTATAAAGTGCCTCAAACCTGGGATGAAATGATGGCCTTGACCGAGCAAATCGCCAAGGACGGCGATCCTGCCTGGGCAATTGGCATCGAGAGCGGCGCGGCAACAGGCTGGCCTGCAACCGACTGGGTGGAAAACATCATGCTGCGCACCACATCGCCTGAAAACTATGACAAATGGGTCAAAGGCGAGCTTCCTTTTACATCGCCTGAAGTGAAAAATGCGGTTGAAATCATGTCCAAGATCTGGATGAACAAAGATTATGTATACGGCGGCACCAAATCGATCGTGACAACTTCCTTTGGCGATGCGCCAAAACCAATGTTCGAAAACCCGCCAAAAGCATGGTTTAACCTGACAGGCAACTTTATTACAAGCTTCTTCCCTGAAACGGCCAAAGTGGATCAGGATTATGACTGGTTCTACCTGCCGTCGATCGATGAGAAGTATGGCAAACCTGTACTCGTAGCCGGCGATATTTACGCCATGTTCAATGACCGTCCTGAAGTGCGTGCAGTCATGGAATTCTTCACCACAGGCGAATCGATTAAGAAATGGGTGCAATCCGGCGGCGTGATCGCTCCAATGAATGACGCTTCGCTTGACTGGTACACTTCCGAATCTGACAAGCGGATGGCGAAGCTGGTTCAGGATGCGACAACGCTCCGCTTTGACGGTTCTGACCTGATGCCAGGCAAGGTCGGTGCAGGCTCTTTCTGGAAAGGCATGACCGATTATGTCAGCGGAACGGTGAATCTGGATGAGGCTCTGAAGCAGATTCAAAAGGGCTGGGATAACTAACCGTTTAGGATGATTTGATTTTATAGGCTGGAGAGGGGCAGTTTCATGAACAAGCGCTGCCCCTTTTTTCAGATATTGGAGGGGAGGGGATTATCTATGGATGCACAAGCCAAAACCAAATCCAACTTCAAAGCGGTGCTGTTCTTGCTCGTCGTGCTGTTGTGTAACCTTTTCGTTCATGGCGTCATCTTCATGTTCTTCAAGGAATCAACGCTGAACCCGCTGGTGACCGCTTTGGCTGCGGTGATCTGGGGCGTCGTCGGTGTCTATTTTCTATATTTTTCATTCAGCAAGGCCGTGGAGCAGTTTCCGGAACGGATTGGCAGGAATATTCTTCCATATATTTTTATTGGTCCCGCTGTCCTACTCTTGGGCTGGCTGCTGGTACTGCCGGCGCTGCGGACATTATACCTGAGTTTTTTTAATGCATCTTCTGATAAGTTCGTCGGTCTGGGTAACTATCTGGCAATTTTCAGCGACCGGCTGCTCGCGACTGCTTTGCGCAATAACCTGCTGTGGGTATTCGTCGGTACACTGGCTTGCGTGGCTCTCGGGCTGCTGATTGCCATCCTTGCAGACCGGAGCAGTTATGAGCGGATCGCAAAATCCATCATCTTCATGCCGATGGCCATTTCCTTTGTAGCGGCAGGCGTCATTTGGAAGTTTGTGTACTACTATCAGCCTGGAACCGAGCAGATCGGCCTGCTGAATGCAATTGTCATTGCGTTTGGCGGCGAGCCGCAGGCGTGGGTGACCATGCTGCAGCCGTGGAATAACTTCTTTCTCATCGTGATCCTGGTCTGGATGCAGACGGGCTTTGCGATGGTTATTTTCTCGGCCGCGATCAAGGGGGTTCCGGAGGATATCCTTGAAGCGGCACGCGTTGACGGGGCGGGAGAAATCCGAATCTTTTTCCGGATCATTATTCCGTTTATCTCCACGACACTGCTGACCGTTACCACGACGATTATTGTATTTACGCTAAAAATATTCGACGTCGTCATGGTCATGACCGGCGGTCAATATGACACCGAAGTTGTCGCGACACAGTTCTACCGCCAGTTCTTCATGTACCGCAACTTCGGGTACGGTTCCACGCTGGCGATCGTACTGCTGATTGCGGTCCTGCCTGTTATCTATTTCAATCTTCGTCAAATCCGCAAACAGGGGGGATTCTAAATGGCCGGAAGAAAGAAGAGAAAAGGGAAGAAGTGGATTGTCAATCTGGTTCTCGGTTTCATCTGCTTCATTTGGCTGATTCCAACCGTGGGCCTGCTGGTGTCGTCCTTCAGACCTGCTGCGGATATTCTTCAAACCGGCTGGTGGAAAGTGTTCCCTCATCAGGAATGGAAGTCGTCGGATACCATCAAGCTGTCTAAAGATGTGGATTTGCGCGGTCCGATCGAAGTGAATGGCAAGACCTATACCGATGATCAGTTGAAAGCCGGCGTAAAGGCAGGGGATGAACGGCTGATCTGGGAGAACCGCAGAAACCGGGAGATCAGTGTGCAAAAACAGGGTTGGGTCGCCAGCTCCAAGCTAACGCTTGACAACTACAAAAACGTCATCTCCGGTAAAGAGTACACCCTGAAAGAACCTGATGGCAGCGAAAAGAAGGAAAAGGGCACTGGCCTCTCGCAAGCCTTCTGGAATACGCTGACGATTGCCATTCCGGCCACGGTCATTCCGATTCTGATCGCTTCTTTTGCTGCTTATGCGTTTGCGTGGCTGCGTTTTCCGGGAAGAAAAACAATGTTCGTCGTTATTATTGCCATGCTGGTCGTACCCTTGCAGGTGGCGCTGATTCCGGTGCTTAAGGATTTCACCGCGCTCGGCCTGAACGGGAGCTATCTCGGTATTTGGCTGGCGCACTCTGCATTTGGCCTGCCGCTGGTGACTTATTTTATGTATAACTTTATCAGCCAACTGCCGAAGGATTTGTTTGAATCCGCCTTTATGGACGGGGCGAGCCATTTTACGATTTTCAGCAGACTGATTCTACCGCTGTCCGTTCCGGCGCTGGCATCCATCGGAATATTCCAGTTCCTGTGGGTGTGGAATGATTACCTGGTATCTCTGATATTTATCGGCAACCAGCCGAATGTTCAGGTCATGTCCATGAAGATCGCCGATCTCGTCGGTTCACGCGGAAACGATTGGCATTTGCTGACGTCAGCAGCATTTATTTCCATGCTGATGCCGCTTGCGATTTTCTTCCTGCTGCAAAAGTATTTTGTCAGAGGCTTGATGGGCGGTTCGGTCAAAGGTTAAAACCATACACAATAGAAAGTGCCCTTTAGTGGATAGGAGGACTTAAACAGATGAAAATGAAAGCATACGTGCGTCCAGAGGCACTATACCCTTACCGGGCGTGGAGCCTGGCTGAGGAAGCCTATGATGATGAAAACAATCAAAGAAGCGAAAGCGTCTTTGCGCTCGGCAACGGATATATCGGGATGCGGGGCAATTTTGAGGAAGGCTATCATGGTGTAAAAGGAAATTCGGTAACGGGCAATTACGTTAACGGGTTTTACGATGCCAAACCAATTGTGTATCCGGAAGGAGCTTACGGGTATCCGTCCCGGAACCAATCCATGCTGAATGTGACCAATGCCCAGTGCATTGAACTATCGGTTGGGGAAGATCCGTTTCATCTGAATACCGGCCGGGTGATTTCATTCAAGCGGGAGCTCGATATGACGCGGGGCTTCCTATGGCGCCAGGTCGAGTGGGAATCCCCTTCCGGTGGGCATGTGCGACTGAACTTCCACCGGATCGTTTCCCTGGAGTATAAGCATCTCGCCGCGATCCAGGTTGAAATCGAGTCTATCAATTATACTGGGGACATAAGCTTTCATTCCTTTATGGACGGGAAGATCGCCGAAGCGGAAGTTACGGATGATCCGCGTCTTGGTTCCGGCGGCGGGGAGCCCAGCCTGATCCTGGAACAGTTGGAACATCAGGGGGAGCTGGCTGTGTTGAAGCAGCATACGCGGCATACCGGCTTTAAGCTGCTTACTGCGATCAGCCACCAGCTTGCCGGTACGACTGCTTTTGAATCCGTGAATACGAAGGATGGAGAGAAAATCGGCACGGAGTTTACTTTGAAACTGGCCCCGGGCGAAAAAGTCACCCTGACCAAGTTTATTTCATACCACACATCCAAAAATGAAGCAGGACAGGAGCTCGAGAAGCAGACTGCTGAGACGCATCATATGGCCTCCGGTCTTGGTTTTAATAAGCTCCTGAGCGGTCAAGAAGCCTACCTGGAGTCCTTTTGGCAGCATGCTGACGTGGAGATTGAAGGCGACCCTGCACTTCAGCAGGGGATACGCTTTAATGCGTTCCAGCTGCTGCAATCGGTAGGACGGGACGGCAAAACGAACATCGGCGCAAAAGGCTTAACCGGCGAAGGGTATGAGGGGCATTATTTCTGGGATACGGAAATGTATATGATGCCATTCTTCACCTACACGCAGCCTGACATTGCCCGTGCGCTTATGGATTTTCGGTATGCCACCCTGGATAAGGCACGTAGCCGTGCGGAAGTCATGTCCCAGAAGGGGGCGCTGTATCCGTGGCGAACGATTGATGGTGAGGAGAATTCAGCTTACTTCCCGGCAGGAACGGCCCAGATGCACATCAATGCGGATGTCGCCTATGCGATCAAGCAATATGTACAGGCGACCGGTGACGAGGAGTTTCTAGTCAACAAGGGGGCCGAAATCCTGTTTGAGACCTCCCGCTTCTGGGTTGATCTTGGCCACTATAACGAAGCAAAAGGCGGTGCCTTCTGCATCGACGATGTAACAGGACCAGATGAATATACGGCGATCGTTAACAACAATACGTATACGAACCTCATGGTGCAGAGCCAGCTGAATTACGCTTGGGAAACGGCGCAACTGCTGCACTGGGACTATCCAGAAGCGTATGAACGAATTCGGAAGGCGATTGGACTGACAGAAGAGGAAATTGAAGACTGGCGTGAAGCGGCCTCCCGTATGTTTGTTCCGTACGATGAACAGCTCGGGATTTACGCGCAGGACGATACCTTTTTATCCAAGAAAAAATGGGATTTCGAGAACACGCCGGAAGACAAGTATCCGCTGCTGCTTCACTACCACCCGCTCGTGATTTACCGGCATCAGGTGCTCAAGCAGGCGGACACGGTGATGGCTCTGTTCCTACTCAGCGAGAAGTTTACGCTGGAAGAGAAGATTCGTAACTACCAGTACTACGAACCGCTGACTACCCATGATTCGTCACTATCCCCATGCATCCACAGCATCGTTTCTGCTGAGATCGGCGATCTGGAAGGGGCATACGCTTATTTCGACCGGACCGTACGGATGGATCTGGACGACATTAATCGGAACGCCAAGGACGGTTTGCATACCGCCGCTATGGCAGGCTCCTGGATGTCCATCGTCAACGGCTTTGCCGGCATGCGCCTGACGGACGGTTCGCTCAGCTTTAGCCCTGCGCTTCCGGCACAGTGGGAGAGCTGCAGCTTCCGGGTGATGTATCAAGGACAACTGCTGAAGGTCTGCATGGGGCGCAGCGAGACAAGTTATACCTTGCTTGAAGGGGATTCTGTGTCATTTAAGCACAAGGAGGAAGTTGTCGCATTAACCGGGCAGGAAAAAACAGTCGTCATCCAGTCCTAGTTTATATAAATATATAATGAACGGGGTGGCCCGTAAGCTGTTATATAAATGCAGATCAAGCGGGCCAAAGCCGTTCTTTTTTTGGTGCTTAATTTGATGAATTGAGTTGCTGAATTTGGTGCGAAACGAACTTTATCTTTATCTTCTAAATTTTTTTGTGAAAATACTTGACGATAATTGGCTTGTCATGGTAAGATCTATCTTGTCGCCGCGAAACAAACAAATCGCGAAAGACAATGACCGATATGCGGTCGTGGCGGAATTGGCAGACGCGCACGGTTCAGGTCCGTGTGGGCTAACCCCCCGTGGAGGTTCGAGTCCTCTCGACCGCATCACTTAAAAAACAGGCCTATAAATTACTCACGAGTAATTTATAGGCCTGTTTTTTTATGCTTAGAATCTACAGTTTATTAGGCGGATCACATTTGGCCGGACTCTGACCAAGGTGCCTGTCCTATATTATTTTCTTACTCTCACCATCTTACTGGACCAAAGTCTAGTCCGAAGACTGGACTACCGAATGGTTCTTAACAATCCCTCAGATGGTACATTATGGGTGTCGATTCGGCGGTTGACAGCATTATATGCCAATTAAGTTTAGGAGCGTGTATTGTGAGCGATCAACTTTCCTTACCTGCAATCACAAATAAGCATCAAACAAATAAAGGACTAGTCAAATGGATAAAGTATGCGATTGTACCCATTGTAATTATTGGATCCATCCTTATCGGTTTGTTGCAAATTCAAGCACCTCGTGCCGTTGATTCGAGCGCACCTCTGGATGTGTTCTCTTCCGCGCGTGCGATGGAGAAGTTGAAAGTAATTGCGAAGGAACCGCATCCCCTTGGGACACCTGCACATGATCAAGTACGAGATTATCTCATGTCTGAACTTGTGAGCTTAGGATTAAGTCCAGAAATTCAAAAAGCTCACGTGACTTCCGACGTATCCTCCAAATTTAGCGAGGTATCAGGGACGATCGAGAATATCATTACGCGTATTCCGGGTACAGACAACAGTAAAGCAATTATGCTTGCAGCGCATTATGATTCTACACCGAATGGTCCAGGTGCCGCAGATGATGGTGTAGGGATTGCCGCTATGCTCGAGACGATACGTGCGATACAAGCATCTGGTCCATTGAAGAACGATCTCATTTTACTTATGACAGATGGCGAGGAAGAGGGGTTGCTTGGGGCAAAGGCCTTTATGACTGAGCATCCGTGGGCCAAAGATGTAGGGCTGGTTTTCAATTTTGAAGCCCGTGGGAACAAAGGTCCGTCCTTTATGTTCGAAACAAGCGATCAGAATGGGTGGATCATAAAAGAATTTATGAAGGCGGCCCCTTATCCAATTGCGTACTCGCTGATCTACAATGTGTATAAATTAATGCCCAATGATACAGATCTAACGATATTTCGTGAGAAGAAGTTAGTCGGACTGAACTTTGCCTTTGCTATGGGATATAATTCCTATCATAAACCTATGGATACCCCGGAGAATTTAGATCCAAGCAGTTTGCAGCATCAAGGGGAATACATGCTGAGCTTAACTCGACATTTTGGAAATTTGGAATTGGACGAAGTGAAGCAGGAGGATCGCGTGTATTTTAACGTATTTGGGTGGAAAATGGTAAGTTATCCGCTTTCTTGGGTGAATTGGTTTACGCTTTTTGGAGTGTTGTTATTTGTTGCAACCTTGTGTCACGGGATATATCGGCGAAGAATGAGTTTGAAGGGATTGGCTGGAGGCTTCCTAATTACTTTGCTTTGTTCAGGGGTTCTATTTGGTGTGGTCACCCTTCTATGGAGTATATTGAAGTCTAATGTGTCTAAGACGCAACTCGTACTGATACTAAAAGATCCTCAGGTCAGCATTTACTATCTAATCGGACTGTTAGTGCTTTCATTCATCATGATCTTTTTGCTCATCCGATGGTTATCATGTTATATTCGTGCGGAGAATGTCTGGATCGGGGCATTGTTACTATGGCTGCTCCTTTGCGTAGGGACGACAATTTATCTGCCGGGCGGCAGTTATTTATTCACTTGGCCGTTCATATTCAGCTTATTTGGATTAAATATGTCTCTTATCATGCGAGAAGGTGCATGGACATGGATTTCGGTTTTATTTGCTGCACCGGGCTTCATTTTGTTCACACCGATTTGGTACCTCGTATCTGTAATGATGACACTTGAATTGGCAGGTATACTGGCTGTATTGGTCTCGATTGCATTCTCTTTGGTTTTTCCTGTGTTTTGCACGCTACAAAAGAGAGACATACGAGCAACTCATGATGCCATGGTTCAACCATGAAAATAAATATTCTATGAAACATAAAACTGCCCTAAAAGGATGCAATGTATGCTCCCTTTGGGGCAGTTGTCGTTTAGAATCTTTATAAACTTAAACTATTTACTTCTCGGCAAAATTTTGTTCAATGCAATCGCTGCAACGGAAGCTGCTAAAATAGGCGAACCGAGCAAATATTGCACGAAAGTAGGTAAAGAATTCAGGTAATCTTTAGGAATAAGCACGACCGCTAAGGTGATAATCATCGGTATGGCAACAATATACATCTCTTTCTCGCCAATGGTTTCATTTTTCATTACTTGTATACCGTTAATGGCGATGATACCGCAGATGATGGCGAATACGCCGCCGATGACCGCGGTTGGAATCGAAGAGATCAAAGCAGCTAATTTGCTGGAAAAGCCGAAAATGATAAACCATACTCCCGCGGCAAGAAAAACTCGGCGGCTCGCAATGCCTGTGATGGAAATAATACCTGCATTTGTGGAATAGCCTGTCACAGGGGTTGAACCGACAAGAGACGAAATAAGACAGCCAATTCCTTCTCCAATAACACCTCGGTTAATATTTTTATCGGTTAACGGTTTATCGATGACGTTGCTCACGGCAAACCACGTACCTGTTGTTTCAGCCAGTAGGACAAGATAAATAATAATCATCGTAATAATGGCAGATAAGTTAAAAGAAAAGCCGAAATCAGCAAAAGGGACCTGAGGCATACTAAACCATTTGGCGTTTTCTACAGTCGTGAAATCCAAGATACCCATAACATTTGCAGCAATACATCCGGCGATTAATGCGATCAACACAGACATAATTCGGAATAGAGATCCCTTTTTACGGAGCACAGAACCTAGGATGACAAAAATCATGAGTACAGCACCGGAAATAAGGGCTAGTATTACGTTTTGATTGATTGTAGCGTCGGTGGCGGCATAAATATTGTCTCTGATCGCAACCGGTAATAAAGACAGACCTACGATGAAGATGATTGTACCCCCTACAATGGGTGGGATAAACGATTTAACAATTTTATTGAAAACGCCAGTGTAGCCCAAAATAATAACGAAGATTGCGCCAATTAAACTGGCACCCAGCACGGAACTCCATCCTAATTCCCCTCCGCCG
This sequence comes from Paenibacillus mangrovi, assembly GCF_022898935.1. GTDB lineage: Bacteria > Bacillota > Bacilli > Paenibacillales > Paenibacillaceae > Paenibacillus_AQ > Paenibacillus_AQ mangrovi. The sequence goes on from NZ_JALIRP010000001.1 coordinate 199,943, forward strand.
CTAGCTGCATAAATCGTAACGATGGCCCCCAGCGGAATATATGAAGGACCTTGGGCGATAGGCAGCTTCATGCAGAAATAGGTTTGCACAATCGTTGCAAGCCCGGCAGCAATAAATGTAGCTTGAATCAAAGCGTTTGATTGATCTGCTGATAAACCGATTAACATCGCAATAAGGAAAGGCACCACATAGACGTCCATGGCTAATACATGTTGTAGACCTAGAATGGCGGATCTACCGAATGAAATTTTCTCATCAGGTAAGACCGTTAATTGTTGTGACTTCATTTGAGCTTGATCCTGCTTGTCTGCTTGTGTTTTCATTCTCAGATGCGCACCTCGAGTTTTTTAGTTTTTTCTATTCTTAACGTGAATGAACTTGTTCACCCTGTACCCAGACTTCACGGATATGTTCAGGCCTTACAAGGTACATCATTTTTTGGAAAACATCATGTAAATCTTCATTCTCATCGAATATGGGCAATTTGGCGGATGGTAACTTCGTATCGATGATTTGCACATCCCATGCACAGTTTTCTTGAATACGACCGATGGGTAAGCTTAAGCTTTCTCCGCCACCTGCCGTAGCAAGATAGAATGCTTCATGAATGGTAATGCGTGAACCTTGTACGCCACGATCTTTGGTAGGAAGGGAGGCATTAACACCATCTTCGAGCATTCTGGAGGATATGACAGCTTGTCTGATGTTATCGAATAGACTAGGTGAAAAACCTCCGGAAATATCTGATCCTAAACCAATCTCGACACCTTTGGAATGGAAATGAGCGATTGGAATGACACTATTGGCAAAATACGCGTTTGATATCGGACAATGAGCAATAGCTGTTCCTGTTCCAGCGAATAAATCCGCATCTTCATCATCCAGGAAATTACAATGGGCCATTACCGATTTTTCACGCAATAGACCGAAATCATGCAAGGCAAAGGCATCGTTCTTCTGGAATCGATTCTTTACATAACCGTGTGCCCAGTCACTTTCACTACAGTGGGATTGAACATACGTATCATATTTAGCTGCCAGCTCTCCTAAACCTTTTAAAGCATTATCTGTACAGCTTGGAATGAATCTTGGTGTCACTACCGGATAAACGCCTTGTTTCGTGGTTTTGGATAATTCCTGTACCGCTAAAATAAATTCTTCCGTATCTGCAAGTGCCGTATGCGTGTCCATGTCGCGATAGTTTTCCGGATTTTGCTGCGGATCATCCATGACCACTTTCCCAACTAATCCACGTTGGCCTCTTTCAGCACATATTTCAGCTAATAATAAGCTTGCTTCTTTATGTACAGTTGCAAAATAAAGTGCTGTCGTCGTTCCGTTGGCGAGTAAGGTGCTGACCACATCATCGTAGACCTTTTCTGCAAAATGTAGATCCGAGAATTTAGACTCAAGCGGGAAGGTATACGTATTTAACCAATCATAGAGTGGAATGTCTAATGCGGTTCCAGATTGAGCCCACTGCGGCGCATGAACATGCAAGTCGACAAAACCAGGCAAGAAATACTGACCTTCAGCTAATGGATGAAAGTTGTTTGTGCCTTGATATGCATCTAGCAAAGGTTGAAAGTCGGGATCTTCCGGTGCAACGATTTTTTCGATCATCCCGTCCCTATTGATACAAAAAAGATGGTCCTTTAATATTTGGATTTCTTTTGGGGATTTGCTGGAAAAAGCAGTGCCTTGAAAAATTTCCTTATATTTATCCATTTTTACCGCCTTAATGTTCGTCTTTTATGATGCAATTGTTATTATAGTCTGTAAAAATAGATAAGTCCATACTAAAAAGACGAATGGTGGTGGGTGTTCATTTAAATGAAAATAAGCCCGATGCTATTGCATCGGGCACTACTGGAGAATCTCCGCTTTAATTCCCCCGTCTCGGTCAACGAACGTGAGATCCACAAAATCGAAAGCAGTAGAACTCCAAAATATGGAGGCCTGCTGCCTTGATCCGTACAGTCATTAGTTAAAGTGTGCTCAATTATTCAAAATCGTAGCGGAAATCAGACAAAGATGTCTTGAAGCGGGTAGGTAACTGAGATATCATAAACACTAGTTTGATTTTTTGATAAAAATAGACGTTAATGTCTGTATTATAGTATTGAAGCGGAGAGATCAATTTTGACAATGAAAAAAACAGATGCAGCACGAAAAGATAGACAAATGTTGATCCTTCGTGGAATGAATTTCTGGCAGTATGCTATTTTGGCTGTGCTTTCGCCATTTTTGCCACTATACTTTGCAAACTTAGGATATTCTTCTTCACAAATCGGCTTTCTTATGATGATCGGACCGTTTATAGCAAGTATGATCCAGCCGTTCTGGGGGTATGTGAGCGACCGGATGCAGACAGTGAAGAAATTTATTTTTTGGTTATGGATTTTGGCGATTATTAGCAGTGTAATATTGTTTAACTCTGGGGGCAACTATACACTGACGCTTTGCTTCGTATTAGCGTTTTACTTCTTCTATCAGCCTACCATGCCATTGCTCGACAGTATCTCTGTCCAGTCAGCGGCGCGCAGAGGGAAGTCCTACGGCTCGCTGCGACTATTTGGCTCTATGGGCTATACCATAATATCCTTGTCTGGAGGCCTGCTTCTGGCCGTTCTGGGTGGTATTAATAAATTGCCTTATTTGCTTTGGGCCGTCTGGGTTGTGCCGTTCCTGCTGTTAATACTTCTGCGCGACGAACCGGCTGAAGGGGAAGGCATGACTCTGGCAACCTTAAAAGAACTGTTCACGAACAAATCATTCCTATGGTTTCTGTTTTTAGTGTTCATTATTTCGGTACCCCACCGCATGAATGATGTGATGCTCAGTTTGTACATGAAGGAATTGGGCGCCTCCGATGCCATGGTTGGATGGGCTTGGGCTCTGGCCGCCGCCGTCGAAATTCCCGTATTCGCCTTGCTGGGCAAGTATTTACACCGGATTCATGAATATGTGCTAATTGGTATTGTCGGTATAATATACTCGCTTCGCTGGTTTATGTACTATGTATCGGACGATCCGTGGGTGCTGTTGGCGCTTCAAGCTGGGGCTGCCATCACCTTTGCCGTCTTCTGGATTACTGCCATGCATTACGTTGCACGGATTCTTCCTCCGCAGCTAGGAGCGACCGGTTTTTCATTACTAAGCATGGTGTATCTGGGCTTGGCCGGCATGACCGGCGGTGTAGTGGGCGGGAAACTGGCCGACTTGTACGGGGGAGCTAGAATGTACTTGTTTGCAACCATCGTTTCACTTCTGGGAGGATTGTTGTTTCTTGCGACAGAGGCGATTTCCCGAAAGCGTGGATATAGAGTCCAGTAACAAAATTGTTCATCGTTAAAAAGCCGTCTATTGTGCATTCGGAGCGCAATAGGCGGCTTTACTTTATTAATCTACAGGTTCGATTGAAAATACAGCATAAAGCGGAACAGCGAATCGCCTTCATACGAATATGTGCTAGTCTTAGTCCTTGTGATAGTATCGCTTGACGCTTTATCTGAAACAGAAGATTATTATACTGGAAGGAAAATTTGAGTTAATAAAGAAGAAATATCATATAACGACAAGAAACGTCATTAAAATATCCTTTTCTCTTATTTTTGCTGAATTAATTTTGTCTGACTTGATTAATAACTGACAATCCAAGTATGGAGGGTATCCATGTTTAAACATAGAGAAAAAGGGATTACCAAGCATTTTATTAGAACCTTTATCTTGATTATCATTGTTCCATTCATCTTATTCATCACAATATTTTATAAATATTATTCAACCTCGTTAATTCAAAGATCAATGGATCAGATTAACCAGCAGCTGGATATAGCATCTAATAACATGAACGCTGAGCTGAAACGAGCCTCACTTACCATTGCCACCATCGCTAATGTGAATGACCATATGATATTGGATGCCGTCTCTGAGTGGGGTAAATCTACAACTTCAGTAGAAAAAATTCAACTTGCACGTGAGATCGATGCACACTTAAATATTATCTCGAATTATAGCAATGAAATTGTAAGCGTTATTTTTACTTTGAAGGATGGGGGATACTATTATTTTAAGAATCCGCCAACGATTTCCGATTCCTCCATTCGCAATCTTCCATGGTATCAAGCAGCAATGAGGAGTAGCAATGGAACAACAGTCATTGTTGACAACTTGAGCGGTATTACTTCAAATAAACAGGACATGTTTACCTTTTTACTTCACCCGGATCAATCTTTGGAAACTGAGGTTGAGATGATATATTTAACGACCCACGCCTCTCTTCCAGGTTTCATTCATTCTAATCCTGAAATTGAACAATTCATTATTGATCGAAACGGCAATCAAATTGTGAATCAGAACAATCATGCTAAGTTAGATCCTGAAATAATAATGGAACTATCCAATACGTTGCAGAAGCAATCTCAAGATCATGATGATGAATACTCGCATATTAAGATAAACGGAGAGAATAAGCTTCTTAAGCTGTATTCGATTGAGAACACAGATTGGAATATCGTCAATATTTTAGATGAGAGTATTGTTACAAGGGACGCAGATCAATTCTTAAAAATATCCACCATTTTCATCGCCTGTAGTTTCGCTTTTTTTCTATTATTTCTACTTTGGTTTTTTCGAGACATACTTAAGCCGCTGCAGAACCTCATTAGAGCTATGAGGCAGGTGGAGAAAGGTGATTTTCTAACAGAGGTAGAGGCAGACGGAAGAGGTGAGATTAAGCGACTAGGCTATTCCTTCAATCGTATGGTTTCTCAGATCAGAGATCTTATGGAGGAACGTGATTCGAAGGAACGAGCACGCAGTCAGGCTGAAATCGAAGCTTTACAGTCACAAATTAATCCACATTTCTTGTCGAATACACTGAATTCTGTTCGCCTTATGGCCATGATCGCCAAGACAGACAATATCCGCAAAATTATTGACAGCCTATCGTCCCTTTTGACTCATGTATTCCGTGAACCCAATTCACTAGCACCGATTGGCAAGGAGATCAAAGTACTTGAGTCATACATGCATATTATGCAGGTTCGATATGGAGGCAAGCTTAATATCCAGTTTGATATTGATGATACGCTTTTGAATTACAGCATGCCCAAAATGCTGCTTCAACCGATTCTTGAGAATGCCATTTTTCATGGACTTGATCAGCAAAATGAGAACGAACTTATTGAGGTGAAGGCGGTTCGGCACGACCTTGGAGTATGCTTTACGATCACTGATTACGGTATAGGAATGACAGACGAGCAAGTTAGGGGATTGCTGCAGGAGGGGGGAAAACACCAGCGTGGGAATTTTAGCGGGTTAGGTGTACATAATGTTTTACAACGAATTGAGCTTAATTATGGTCGCCCGTACGGACTGGAGATTGATAGCAAGTTAGGTAGAGGGACCATCGTTACTATTCTGCTGCCATTGATTTGAACATGATATTCATTGAAAGGAAGAGCCGTATGATGAATGTAATGATCGTAGAAGACGAGACGATTATGAGATTGGCGTTAACTACGCTGATTGACTGGGAATCGAACGGATTTCGAATTACTTATGAAGCGAGTAATGGTTATCAAGCACTTCAGTATATAAAGGGAAATCGAGAGATTGACATTGTGATTACGGATTTGAAGATGCCTGTGATGGATGGTTTAGAGCTTATTGATGAGCTTAATCAGTTGGATGGACCCACTCCGCATGTTGTCATTTTAAGTGCGTATGATGATTTTGAATTTGTAAGGAAGGCCTTTAAGAGGGGGGTAAATGACTATATTCTTAAATCAGAGATGGATCCGGATGTTGTACTGGACCTCTTGAATCGGATCAAGCATGACAGTGAAGTTGAACAGACGATGACAAGACAATCGATAGAAATCCGTAATGGCGAACGGGTACGACTGAAACAGCAAACCATCCGGGAATGGATTGAAATTGGCGTGAGTTCTCAGTTGGAGCCTTCTATTCTGGACGATTTGAACATGAGGCTGGAATGGACTAATATTACCGTTTCAATGATTCGAGTAGAGAGCTTTGCTGAGGTGCAGGAGCGGTACGGTTCGTCTATTGGGGAGTTTGTAAGTTCTGTTTTAAAGTCTATTGATCAGGTGCTAACAGAGGCGGGAACGGGTGAAGTCATCAGCTACAATCCGTATGAGTACGCGGTGCTGTTATCGTTTCGAACGAGCAGTTTAATGTATGTTCGGCAGTGTATCTCGCAGATCCTGGATCAGATCATATTTGTACTGAAGGAATACATTAATATTCAAGTCACGATAGGAGTTAGTGAGCTTTGCGAGGAGTTGAAGCAGCTTCCGGCGTGTTATCTTCAAGCTCGAAAACATGCTGATCTGCGCTTTGTCATTAATAAACATCGGATCATTTACCCTGAGGATGCTAAACAATTCTTGACGCTGTCGGGAGAGACCTTGATCGGGAAAGAGCAAGCCTTACTGGAAGCATTGAAGGAGGGCAAGGAGAAAGCGGTACTGCAAGAACTGGACAATATGTTTACGCTGATTAAGCGTTCCGCCTCTATGGGAAATGAGGTACTTCGTGCCCGGTATATGGAACTTTTAATGATACTAATGAAGTTCATGTATGATAACGGCTTTGCAAATAAAGAGGAAATGAATAAGATCGAGGACGTATATCGAATGGCTTGGCAGATTGACTCCGCCGATAGCTTGCAAGCATGGATTTCAAGCTTGGTTCAACAGCTTCTGCAAGAGATGGATAAGAAAGCGGGTCAGATGAACCGGGTTGTAGCCATTGCACAAGCGTATATTAAGGAACATTATGATGAAGAAATTACACTTGCGAAAGTAAGTGAAATCGTTTATTTAAGTGAAAGTCATTTCAGCACGTTGTTCTCAAAAGCGGTAGGAGAGACTTTCAAAGAATTTGTAACGAAAGTACGCATGGAAAAGGCAATGGAAAGCATGAAGAAGGAACCTTATCTAAAGATATATGAGATTGCAGAGCGTACAGGGTATGCAAGTACGGAGCACTTTAGTCGGGTTTTTAAGAAGATAACGGGGATGAGCCCGTATATGTTCATGAAATCGGTTTCTAAATAGTCTAAAACTATATCATGATTTCGAATGTTTTATCATTCTGACCTCTTACCACAAAGGCTATGATATAAGCAGCAGATGAACATAGCCTGCATTAAATAAGAATAGGGGGAATGTTAGATGCATCAAACTCGACTACGAGTAACACGTATGTTATGCATGATCATGATTACGGCCCTAATGGTACCATTGTTTTCAGGTTGTGGATCTAAGGGGAATTCAGACGCTAGTAAGGGGCAATCCACAACAGATGGACAACAACAGGAGCAGAAAGCAGCAGATGATAAAGAAAAAGATAAAAAGGATCCTGTCACATTAAAATTCCCAATCTGGTCAACCATTACGGAGGATTTATTTACCAAACTAGATCTTGTAAACGAATACAAAAAAGATCATCCTAATGTCACGATTGAGCTCGAGCTATTAAAGGATACGGAGTATGAGAATACGTTAAAGATTCGGAATGCAGCCAACGAATTGCCAGATATTATGCCGCTGAAATCGGCATGGCTGGTTAATTTCAAGGATAATATTCTACCTCTTGATGACTTGGAAGCAGCCAAAAACAATTTGTTCGCAGCTGATTTCAAGGTGAACGATCAAATTCTTGGCGTACCCGAAAGCCAATTCAATGAGTTTGTCTGGTATCATAAGAGCGTTTTCCAGGAATATGGCATTGAGATTCCAAAGACTTGGGGAGAGTTTGTAGCTGCTGCTAAAAAAATTAAAGACGGTGGCAAGTATATTCCGATTGCCATGGGCGGGAAAGACGCCTGGCCGGACTATCCTTTCAATGAATTTATGCCTTCTCTTGTAGCCGGCGATGGGGATTACTGGTCAACAATGGCCACAATGGATGAACCTTTTACGAAAGGTCAAGCATTCTATGATGCTTATGTGAAAATTCAAGAGCTGTACGATGCTAAGGTAATGGGTCCAGATCCTCTCGGTGTTGGTTTTGATCAATCCAAGCTGATGTTTGCTTCCAAGCAGGCAGGAATGATTGCTCTTGGTCAATGGTTCGGTAGTGATTTGAAATCAATGCCAGATGTAGATATGAATGATATTGGTGCCTTCTTGCTGCCGGTTCGTGACTCTGTAGATCAGCCATTTAACACGGTTTCCATGGTAGATACGTTCTATACGATTCCGAAAACCTCGAAGCATCCAGAGGAAGCGAAAGAATTCCTGAACTGGTTCTTCAGCGATAAATGGTACTCTAAGTATATGACCGAGGCTCAGCTTCAATCGACGATCAAGGATGTAAAGATTGACCTAGGCACAACGTTCAATGGTGCTTTTGACATCCCTAATCTGAATTATGTGCTCAATAAAGGCGGTAATGAGGATTATAAGAAAATCGAATCGGCGATTAAGTTTGATGTGAAGAAAATGGGGCAGGACATGATGGCAGGCAAAGATTTCAATAAGATGATGCAGGACATGAATAAAAGCTGGAAAAATGCCCGTTCCAAATTAAAATAAAATCTCAACTTGAAAGTTGAGTAATGAATGGAAGGTGGCTAGCGTTTAGAGTAGCCACTTTCCTTATATATAAAGGAATGGAGGAGTAGAAATGAGAACGATTTCTATGCAAAAAAACCTACTGTTATTCAGCTTTTTATTGATTCCTGTCTTGCTGCTTTTAATGTTCGTGCTCTACCCGTTATTCGAACTGATAAGAATAAGTTTTACCGATTGGAATGGAGTGGATGCCCAGCAAACTTATGTGGGTTTCGACAATTACGTTAAGATGTTTACCGATTCATCCGATGTATGGCTGTCACTTCGCAATAACGGGATCTATTTTATCTTTCATTTAATTATGATTCCGCTTGAATTAGCGATTGCGGTTGTACTCGACAGTAAGATCCGTGCCAGCAAATTTTTCAAGACCATTATATTCATGCCTTACATTATCAATGGGGTTGCGATTTCGTATATGTTTGCCTTCTTCTATAGTCCCATTAATGGTGGTTTGAATGGCATTCTTGAAGTACTTGGACTAGAGTCGCTCATACAGAATTGGTTGACGGATGAATCCATCGTTAACCTCAGCTTAGTGTTTGTATCGATTTGGCGATTCTCCGGCTTCCATATCATCTTATTCCTGGCAGGCTTGCAATCCATTCCTCAGGATCAATTCGAGGCAGCGAAAATCGATGGCGCGAACAGCATTCAGAATTTCTGGTATATTATCGTTCCAGGTGTAAAAAAGGTGCTAGAGGTTCTATTGTTCTTAAATGTCGTTGGGGCACTGCAGGTGTTCGATATTCCGTATATTATGACGCAGGGTGGTCCGGGGCATGCGAGTAGTACATTCACCTTATATACCCTGGAGACGGCCTTCAAATTTAACAGCTTTGGAATGGCTTCAGCGATGGGGATCACGATGCTAATTCTCATTATTGTCCTGAATGGTGTACAGAACAAGCTGTTCAACCTGAAGGGAGTTGGTGAGGAATGACGCTTCGTCTAGGAAGTGCAGCTAAGAAGCTCGCCGTATATTTGATTCTAATGTTGATTTGTATGGTTATCTTCATACCCTTACTTATAACGTTATTTGCTTCTTTTAAAACTGCGGTGGAGATTGGCTCTGAATTTGCTCTAAAGCTGCCTGCAAGCTTTGATTTCGGTAACTACCAAGTTGTATTGGATAAAGGGAAGTTTCTACAGGGATTTGGGAATTCTATGTTCCTTGTTGCCGTCAGTGTCGTCATTAATGCTGTATTAGGAACAACGACAGCTTACGCGATTAATCGATTTGATTTTCGCTTGAAGAAGGTCATTCTCGGTCTCTTTGTAGCAGGTATGATCATGCCCGGTATGATTACAGAAATTTCGCGCTTTACCATCATTAAAAATCTTGGACTTTATAATACGATTTGGGCTCCGATTGTGATTTATGCAGCAACGAATCTGGTTCAGCTCTACATTTATACCCAGTTCATCAATGGGATCCCGAAGGATTTGGATGAGAGTGCGATGCTTGATGGATGCTCCTACTTTAAAGTCTTCAACAAAATGATCTTCCCGCTTCTGCTGCCGGCAACGGCAACACTCGCTATTATTAAAGCGGTTGATGTGATGAACGATATGTATGTTCCATATCTCTACATGCCTTCAAGCTCACTTAGAACGTTGACAACGACCTTGATGTATTTCAGTAGTTCCAAGTTCGGAAGTTGGGATTATCTAAGTTCTGCAATTATCTTGGTTATGCTGCCGACACTTGTCATTTACCTTGTATTTTCGAAGTATATCTTCAAAGGAATCGTTGCGGGTGCAGTAAAATCATAAATATCCCCAAAACATTCCCGGGTCGAATTTGGTTATTCGATAGTATACGTGTCTTTGGAATCAATGACCAACGCCGAAAGCCCCAAATCCCATAAAACAACTGTTCAAATGTATAAAAACAGGATACTGTAAATGAATACCATCATCAGGAGGCGATGAAGTGAAAAAGAAGACCTACAAGTTGAAACATATGGCCGGAGCATTTCTTGCCGGAGCCATGATGTTTTCAGGATTTTCGTTTGCAGCTGCGAATCCCGAAGGAACATTAGATGCGATTAAACACACGACCTCTAAAATAAGCTACTATGTTAACGGCAAGGACCACTCCACAGCTGACGGCCAATATATGAACCAAGGAACGGCGGCCCCGGATTCCATTATTCACAACGGCACGACCTACGTGCCCGTTCGTATGGTTTCCGATCTGGTCGGCCAGCCTGTGTATTGGGAGCAGACTTCCAGGACGGTATCTTTGGGGCTTCCTGTGGTCAAGCTGTATAATGCGGCGGGCGAGCCTGCGGGTTTCGCTACCTTGGAGCAGGTAAATGACGGGGTGAAGGTGAAGATTAGCGCATCCGGCCTCACTTCAGGTAAGCATGGATTTCATGTGCATGAGCATGCGATCCAAGGTGGGGATTTTAAATCTGCCGGTGGGCACTTTAATCCGATCGACAAGCATCATGGCCTGGAGAATCCGCAAGGAAGCCATGTTGGCGATATGCCGAATCTGGTCGTAGGAGCAGACGGAACCGTGGAAGCGGAGACGCTCATTCAGCATGGAACACTTGAAAAGGACAAGCCTAACTCGGTGCTGGGACGCTCACTGATCATTCATGCCGGCGAAGATGATGGCGTATCCGATCCAGCGGGTAATTCCGGTGACCGCGTGGCCGGCGGGAATATCCCTGAGTAATCCGGCAAGCTGCCGGCACATGCAGACGAAAAAATGGGCTGGATCAGATTCAAGCGATGCTTACCGTAACCAGTCAAACCGTGATCACGCTCCAGTTTTTGTTGATGAATTTGGAGCGTCGTCATCGGGTTTTTCTTTTGCTGGTTTTCAAAAAGTGGGATATTCGGGTGATGATGAGCACCTGATTTAGGTGGATAGGATTCCACCTTTTTTTGTTGTTTTACATTTTCAATCGAAAAATTAATCAAGAAATCCAAATTATCGTCATTAACCTATTAATTTCATTTCAGCAAGCGACTTCTCTCAACAGGTGAATCCACGGCATCTTCAATCCTTCCGTTTATATTTAACTCTAAAGAGGTGTGCTATGAAGAAAATAACTTTATGGCTTTTAATTTTCTCCTTTATATTAGGAATGGAATACTCTACTACAAATGTATATGCACAGAGCGATCGTACGGATCAGATAACCGAGAATTCAGATGGGAGAAAAATAATGAATTTTAATAGCGACTGGGGATTTTACAGAGGCGACTTAGCAGAAGCAGAGGCCATTGACTATGATGATCAGGCTTTTGCAAATATAACTATTCCACACACCATGAGACTGGAAAAGAAACATGCCAATGGTGGAAAAGCCGTATATCAAGGAATTGGCTGGTACAGACGTTATTTTACGGTTGACGAGATGTACAGAGGAAATACAATCAATATTGACTTTGAAGGTGTCATGACCGATAGTGAAATCTATTTAAATGGAGAAAAAATTTATACCCGTAATGGTGGTTATGTCGGATTCTCGGTAGATATTACAGATAAAGTGAAGTTTGGTGAAACTAATGTTTTAGCTGTAAAGGTATCTAGCTATGATAGCCCGGATACACCGCCAGGAAAGCCATTAGCCAATCTCGATTTCCATTACTACGGTGGTATTTACAGAGATGTAACCATGAGAATTACGAATAATTTACACATTTCAGATGCATTACAGGCTGATCAAACAGCCAGCGGTGGAGTTTTTGTGACTTATCCTGAAGTGAGCAAAACTTCTGCAAAGGTGAATGTAAAAACGCATGTCATCAACAAAAATAATACATCAGCAGATACGAAGGTTGTAAGTAAGATTGTAGACAAGGAAGGAAATGCAGTTGCGCAGGGTGAAACTGATGCTGCAAGTATATCAGCAGGTGGGGATAAGCAGTTTGTTCAGGATTTAACGGTAACCAACCCAAAGTTGTGGCACCCGGATACCCCTTATATTTATTCTTTAGTTAGTGAAGTGTACAATGGATCAGCTTTAGTGGATTCTGTTACGACAAAGATAGGGATCAGAACAATCGAGTATAAGGCAGATGGCTTCTATATCAATGGGGAAAGATTATATTTACGCGGAGCCAACCGTCATCAGGCATATCAGAATATTGGAGATGCCGCTCCTAACTCGATGCAGTATCGTGATGCCATGCAAATCAAGGAAAATGGATTTAATGCGGTTCGTGCGACCCATTATCCTAATGATCCGGCCTTTTTAGATGCAGCTGATGAATTGGGGTTATTAGTGATTGAATGTCAGCCCGGCTGGCAGAACTTCACCAAAACTCAAAAGTTCTATGATCTCACTTTAAGAGATACACGGGAAATGATCAGACGCGACAGAAACAGACCATCCGTCATCCTATGGGAAACTTCACTGAACGAGACGGGCTATTCAGCAGCATGGGCAAAAGATGCTACTGAGATTGCTCATGCAGAATATCCTGGCAATCAGATGTATACGGCGGCGGACCATGGGCTTCAGGGATCCTTTTATGATGTGAACTATAAGGTCGTGGATACGAATTGGGAAGCTGATCCAAGCAAATGGACTGATTTTGACCCCAACAAGCCGTTTTTCACACGTGAATGGGGAGATTTTGAGGAATCCAGCAAGGCGCTCAGAAAAGAAGGCGAAGGCGCCATGAATACGCAGATTTTGACGCGTCAGAGGTATTTGAATGGAGATGGTTACTCGGACTGGGGCGGCCTTGATGAAAATGACAGAATTGGTGGATATTTCTTGTGGAGCTGGAATGACTACGCACGTGGATCAACAACGAAAACCTTAGGAAGTGGAACGGTCGATATCGATAGATACGAAAAATATGACTACTACTGGTTCCAATCCATGCAATCAGCTAGAAATTCTATTTATGGTCCAATGGTGTTTATCGCAAGCACATATTCGCAGGCCTCAAGCCTAAATATCAACGTATTCAGCAACTGTGACAGTGTTAAGCTATATCAGAATAATGAATTGGTTAAAGAAATGACAAGGGAAGAAGCACTGAAATCTGTTCCAAACATAGCTAAAAAAGGCGGTAGCCCTATATTTACATTTACATTAGATAAATTTGCAGCTGGTGAGCTTAAAGCAGAAGCCATTTTAGATGGGAATATTGTGAAAACGCATACAGTTAGAACACCAGGTCAAGCCGCTGGAATCGAAATTGAAGTACGTGACAGAGGAATCATGCCAGTAGCCGATGGTTCGGATTTAATCCCTGTATACTTCAAAGTCGTTGATGCAAATGGAACAGTAGTACCAAACTACGACGGTAAGATTAAAATTTCCGTAACAGGTGAAGGGGAACTCGTTGGACAAAACATTGAAAGAATAGGTGTTGAAGAACAAAGCGTTGAAGGTGGTATAGGCTTTGCATTTGTTAGAACTTCAGATGTCAGTGGAGATATCAACATTCATGCTGCAGCAGAAGGATTAAATGCAGGAGCAAAAACCGTAAGTACCGTACCCTATGAAGGTCAATTTGTCCCTGATGGACAGCATATACCATGGGTTGGTGGAGTTGACAAACTAGAAACCACAGAACAGACATATAAGAATATTGCAGCTCTTAAACCTGTTACAAGTTCTTCCGAACAATCAGGTAACTTTGCAAAGAATGCAGTAGATAATGACGAAGGTACAAGATGGTGTGCGAGTGGGTCATCCTTACCACAGTGGATACAGGTTGATTTACAACAGAGCAGCGCTATAGCTGGTTTTCAGATCATGTGGGAGAGAAGTACGAATGTTTATAAGTACTATATTGAAGTATCAGAAGATGGGGCGAATTGGCAAAAAGTTGTTGATAGAACATCAAATACCACACCTAATGGTTATGAAGATACCAATCTGGTAGAAACAAAAGGTAGATATGTAAGATTAACCGTTGTTGATCGTATAACAAATGGAGATTGGGCATCTTTATTTGAGTTTAAGATCATACCTTCAGAAAATGAAGAACCTGGTGACATGATAACAGATGCGAAAATTGAATCCATTACATCATCTTCAGCAAGTGAAGCTGACAGAGGTACGGATAAGCTGAGAGATGGCGTAACGACGATAGGAACAGGTTGGTTATCCAAGGAATTAACTCTTCCTCAGTCCGTAACAGTAAAGTTCAACAAACCTCAATCCGTTGTTGGAAGCCGTATTTTCTGGGAAAAGGACAGTAACTGGTACACATATGATTTAGAAGTATCTACGGATGGTGAGGCATGGCAAAAGGCACTCGATCATCGCTATGTTGGCGGACAGCATTTTACACCAGAGATCTTTGCGAAGCCTTATGACAACATCAATTATGTTCGCGTAACGATCAAGGACATCACTGCTGGCGGCGGGTTCAGAATAGGGATGGCGGAACTGGTGTTATATGGACAGGATTATGTAGAACCAGAGCCCAAGAACTTTGACTATGCTAGTGATCTGGAATGGGTATCAGCGCACAGTGATTATAATGCTGTACTTAAGGATGAACCCCAGTATGGTGGTTCCAATTTGGACTTAAACACGGCAGCAGGAGTCCAGACCTTTACGAAAGGATTATCAGCAGATACAAATTCAGAGGTTGTATACAATGTAGATGGTCGTAAGTATACAAGATTCCAAGCCTATGCAGGAATTGACAAGAAAGCTCCTAAAATGGGTGGAGAAGCTATATTTAAAGTATTTAAAGATGATGAGCTCATCTATACAAGCCCAGTCAAGATGAGAGGCGACAACTGTGAATTTATTGATCTTGACATCAGAGGAGCCAAGCAGATTAAGCTTGTTGCTGAATGGAATAACAACCCTGATAATCCTGAAGCTAGGTACAATACGCATGTTGACTGGGCAGATGCCAAATTCATCTTAGCAACAACAGACACAACTGCACCAGCATGGTCAGCGGATGCTAAATTAACAGCTTCACATGTTGGCAAAAAAGTCCTTAAGCTGACATGGACAGCGGCTCGTGATAATACGGCTGTAACCAGCTACAAGGTTTACAAAGATGGTGTTGAATTCGTTACAGTAGCAGGCGATATCACTAGCTACACAGTCAATCACCTTTCACCTCAAACGACGTATACCTTTAAAGTTGAAGCATGTGATGCAGCAGGGAACTGGAGCGTCGATGGTCCGAGTGTAACGGTGACGACGGAAGCTATGCCAACTAAGCCGACTAAACCAAACTAAGCCAACATTTATTCCGGGATTATAGTTTTTTATAATCATATATCTAGTTTGAAGGAGGGAATTTATAATGTTCAGTTCCAGACAAAAAGCAATGGTGCTGGTAATGCTAATTGCAATGTTTGTCAATTTTACACCTATTGCTAGTGCTGCAGACAACGGAGATGGTACATACACAAATCCTATTATGTGGGGAGATTATCCGGATAATGACGTGATCAGGGTGGGAGACACCTATTACATGTCATCAACGAGTATGCACCTATTTCCCGGAAGTCCAATCATGAGTTCTAAAGATTTGGTGAACTGGACGTATGAAAGCTATGCTGTGGACAGAATGGAAGGAGACATGTACGACCTTAAGAACGGGTTGAATGCTTATGACGAAGGTCCATGGGCAACCAGCTTAAGATATCATAACGGTAAATTCTACTTGTTGTATAACATCAATAGAGATGCTGCATACGTTAGTATTGCAAATAGCGCAAAGGGTCCTTGGACGATTTACAAGTTAGAAGATGAACTATACGATCCAGGACTATTTTTTGATGACAATGGAAAAGTCTACGTTGTACATGGTCAAGGCCAACTCTACCTAAGCGAACTGAAGATCGTGAATGAAGAAACGGGTCAACTTTCCATTATTTCTAAGAAAGCCCCCGGTGCATCAAGAAATGGAAAGATGATCTACGATTATAAGGGTGGTCATTATAATGAAGGATCACATGTATATAAAATTGGAGAATATTATTACATCCTCAGCACGCCGACCTGGAATAAAGGTTCAAAGAAAGAAATAGCGATCAGAACCAAAGACTTGGCTGATGGTCCTTATGAAGTAAAGGATATCATGACCAGCTTTATGAATTTTACAGGCAATGGTATACACCAGGGGGGGATTGTAGATGTTCCTCAGGGTGAAGGAAAGGATCCAGAATGGTGGTCAGTCATATTCCAGGATCGAGGCAAGCTGGGACGTGTTCCTACTTTACAACCAGTCAACTGGAAAGATGGATGGCCATATTTAGGAGAATTTGATGGAGAGAAAGCTGTTGTTACTTATAAAAAACCTAATATACCAGGTTTGGGTACAACTGAGCCAAAAGCACCTGCAACATCTGATGACTTCAGTGGGAACAAGTTAGGTCTGCAATGGCAGTGGAATCACAATCCTGACAATGAAAAGTGGAGTCTTACGGAAAGACCAGGAAATATAAGACTTAAGACATCCAGTGTAACAAATTCTTTAGCCTATGCAAGAAATACACTTACGCAGCGAATCATCGGTCCGGATTGCACGGCAACTGTAAAGATGGACATCAGCCATATGGCTGACGGTGATCAGGCGGGATTATCTGTCATACAAAAAGATTCAAACTTCATTGGAATCAAGAATGAAGATGGAAAGAAAAGAATCGTTGTTCAGGATTTATGGACAGAAGAGGCATCAACTGATCTTCCAGAAGGAACAACGAATATCTGGTTTAGAGCTGAAACCCCAAGATTTGAATATCGAACGGAGTTCTCATACAGCCTAGATGGAGTGAACTTTACCAGATTAGGCGGAAGATACGAGATGCGATACGGAACATACGTCGGTATGCGTTTTGGTATTTTTAACTATGCAACAAAAGCCCTTGGCGGATATATCGATGTGGATTCATTTGAACTGACAATGACTGAAAATCAAGGGAATTTATTTACTGTAAATAAGAAGATTGATGCTGAACGTTATGATGATCAAAACTACGTTACTGATAAAAATCTAACGATCAACGCTAAAACGGAATGGACCAATGATGATGTATACGACGGATATGACCAAAGTATGGCGAATATCAAAAATGGCGACTGGTTGCGTTATGACCAGGTGGATTTTGGGAATGGGGAGGCGAAATGGTTTAACGCAAGAATAGCAAGTGATAAAGCAAACGGTACGATTGAGGTTAAACTAGCTGATGCAGAAGGAAATCCAGCTGAAACGATAGCCATACTACAAATTCCAAATACAAGTGATTTGAATGAGTATGTAAATGCTAAAGCGGAGCTTACAAAAGAAGTTACAGGCAAGCAAAAGATATTCTTAGTATTTAACGGTGCTGATACGGAAATGTGCAAGCTAAACTGGTTTATGTTTGGTTCTGGTGATTATCCGGAGATTGCAGCAGCTCCAGCTCATGTTCAAGTGGATTCACCAAACAGCTCAACGATTGATATCGCATGGGATGCTGTATCCGGAGCATTACAGTATGATATCAAGATTGACAATAAGATCATAAGCAATGCTACAGGCCCATTTTCAGAAACAGGGTTACTTGCTGGATCCACTCATACCGTACAGGTTAGATCCAAGAACTTTGCTGGTTTCAGTGGATGGAGTGAGGGTGTCACTATAACAACAGAAGTCGACCCTGAAATGATTCCTTCAAGTGGCATGACGGTAACTGCTTCAAGTGAAGAAACGCAAGACGAAGATAATAAAGCGGCAAACGTGATAGATGGAAACATAGATACAATATGGCATACAAAGTGGAGTGGTGGAAACACGCCTCCTCACACATTGGATTTCAACTTAGGTGAAACCTATGACGTTTATAAGCTTAAATATATTCCAAGACAGTCAGGCGGAGATAACGGTATAGTAACCAAGTTCAACATCTACACGAGCATGGATGGTGTTAACTACACCTTGGTCAAGGAAAACGGAACATTTGTAAACGATTCCACTCCAAAGACAGTAACATTTAAACCTACTCAGGCTCATTATCTGAAATTTGAAGTATTGGCTGGTCATAATGGCTTCGGATCTGCTGCAGAAATGAACATTTATCAAAATGTAGATTCAATACCAGTCGTATCTGATCACAAGACAGCTGCAGCAAGCAGTGAACAAGCAGGTTTTGAGGCTTCAAAGGCTAACGATGTTGATATTGCAACTTCATGGAAGGCTGCTGTTGAAGATACGAAGAAGACTTGGACGGTAGACTTAGGAAACAAGTATGATTTGACAGAGATCGAGCTTGAATGGGCTGCAGAAAATGCTAGCAAGTACAAGGTCGAAGTGTCAACTGATAACAAGGTATGGACTCGTGCTGTTGACAGAACGGCGGATACAGAAAACAGCAAGGTTAAGACTGATAGAGTTTCAAATCAAGAAGTAAGGTATGTAAAGGTAACATTTACAGAAGGAATCGCTTCAATTGATGAAATAAAAGTACGCGGTATGAAGAGCGAAATTATACCGGAATCAAGCAATGTCGTATTAAACAAACCCGCTATTTCAGATAGTCAGCAAAGCAGCAATCCGGCATCAGCAGGTAACGATGGTGATGAGTCAACTCGTTGGTGCGTGACTGATGATAAGAATCCACACTACTGGCAAGTTGATCTTGGCGGGAAATATGATTTAACGGGTTCTAAGGTCATATTTGAAAAAGCCGGTAAGGCCATGATGTATAAGATTGAGGTTTCAAGTGACGCTACAACATGGACTACCGTGATTGACCATATGAATAACACAACCAACACAGATCAAGTCAGAACAGATAACTGGACGGCGAAGGGTGCCCAATATATCAAGGTAACTGTTATGGGATATCCGGATCTGTGGGGAGGTTTCCGTGAGTTTGAAGCTTACGGTGCTAAATCACCGATAGTAGATACAACAGCGCTAGAAGCAGTGATTGCAGCAGCTCAGATCAAAGTAGATCAAGCAGTCGTTGGTGATCAGCCAGGGCAATATCCGCAAACAGCAGTAGATGCATTCAATGCAGCGATTGCAGCAGCACAAGGTGTTGTTGAGACAGCAACAACGCAAGTAGAAATTACAGCAGCGATCGAAGCGCTTCAAGCAGCGGTCAAAGCATTCGATGATGCAATGATTACTAGAGAAGAACCACCAGTAGACAAAACTGCACCAACATGGTCAGCGGATGCTAAATTATCAACTTCACATGTTGGCAAAAAAGTCCTTAAGCTGACATGGACAGCGGCTCATGATAATACGGCTGTAACCAGGTATAAGCTTTATAAGAATGGCGTTGAATTCGCTACAGTGGCAGGTGATATCACTAGCTACACAGTTAATCACCTTTCACCTCAAACGACGTATACCTTTAAAGTTGAAGCAGGCGATGCAGCAGGGAACTGGAGCATCGATGGCCCGAGTGTAACGGTGACGACGGAAGCTATGCCAGATAAACCAACTAAGTTTTAAGTTAGAGTAGAATCGTTTACTGTACTTCAGAAGAATAAATCCCCTTCAAGCACATACTCGAATACAGCGTTTTGAATGCGTGAGCTGCGAGTGTGCTGAAGGGGGTTTTTATTTGACGCTTACCGTAAAATTGATCAAGAAATCTAAATTATCATCATTAACCTATCCATGGTGGGAGAGTATGATGTAGACAGAAATCGTTCGTTAATATATTGTAAGCGGTTCCACTATTGTGCAATGAGTCGAACTCAAAGGAGGTGATGCTGACTTCATAGCCATTGCTTGAAAGGTATTGGAAATGAATGGATGAAACCCAAGGGAGGTAAATAAATGTCACTGTCAAAGGTAATGAAAAACTTAGCTATTGTGGTAGCTTCTGCACAGTTGATTAGCATTACGATACCAGTATATTCAGGAATTGCGGATGCTGCTGCAAGTAATGATGGAATCATAACATCCAATGAAATGTCTGTTGAATTAGATCAGAGTTTCCCAAGAGTAATCAAGTATGAGATAAATAACAAAGTGCTTCATGGTTCAGAAGAAGTATTGAACAAAATCAGAATCAACGGAACAGACTATGTACCGAAAGTGACGTACACAGAAGAGGCAGACAAAGCCCACTATGTGCTAACTGTTGATGAGCTGAATGTAGTCATCAATCTAACAATGACAGTAAAAAAGAATACACTTGATTTTGAAGTAACAAAGGTGGAAGAGAATGGTACAGCAAGAATACACACCATTGAATTTCCAGACCATAGCTTGGTATCGGTAAGAAGTACAGAAGCGGGTGCCAAATTTGCCGGTTCCAGAATGGAAACCGCTGTCTATAAAAAAGGCGATGTGTATCAAGATGTATCAGGAACTCCTGCCGTAGATACTACTCCAAGAAACTATATGTACGCGTTCATCAACAATGATCAACTGGCAGCAGGGGTTTGGTCCAATGCATATGGTGATACCGGTGCTGATGCAGACAATGACAACCACCGTATTGTGAAGCAGACGACCAAGAAAACCGATTACTCCCGTACAGCTTTGTGGAGTGCTTCATGGGTATACCGTGGGAATAACATGCCTAATGATATAACTGAACCATTGCCACATACTAAAGTAGTTATCACAGAGGACGCAAATGCGGATGCGAAATTGGATTGGCAGGATGCAGCTGTAGCATTTCGTGATATCATGAACAATCCTGTAGGCAGTGATCGCATGTCCGAACTTGTTGTTCACCGTATACCATTTAACTTTTCTAGCCAGGCAACAAATCCATTTCTCAAGACTTTAGATGAAACGAAGCGAATTTATCTATCGACGGATGGTCTTGGGCAGTGGGTGGAATTAAAGGGTTACCAAGCTGAAGGGCATGACTCCGCCCATCCGGATTACGGCGGACATATCGGTGTTCGTCAGGGCGGACAGAAGGATATGGATACGCTTGTAAGAGAAGCACAGAACTATAATGCATTCATGGGTGTACATATTAGTGGTACAGGTGCACACCCGGAAGCAAAGGCTTTTGATGATCAATTGGTTAATTTAAATAAATTTGGTTGGGACTGGCTTGACTTATCCTATGACTTTGATGATCCAACCTACCGTAGAGAAGTTTATACGGGCAACCGAATGAATCGATTACAGATGTTAAAAGCCGATGCGCCGACACTTGATTTTATTTATGCGGATGCATGGTATGAACAGGGCTTTAACGGAAGAAGATTTGCAAGAGAAGTAAATTCTTTTGGCTGGGCGCTAATGACGGAGTTTCCGAGTGTATTAGAAGATGAAGCCGTGTGGGATCATTGGGCTGTTGACTACGATTACGGCGGTAAGGGCACCAAGGGATATAGCAGTGATATCGCAAGATTTGTGCGAAATCACCAGAAAGATACGTGGATCGGTCGCCATCCAATCCTAGGCGGCACGGAGTCAACGGATGCGGAAGGATGGGTGGGAAGAGTAGATTATGATGAAATGATCAATGTTGTATTCAAAACAAACCTGCCAACGAAATATCTACAAAGTTTCCCTATGACGAAGTACGACGTAAATAACAATGTGGGAAGAGTTGAATTTGAAGGGAATGTTGTTGCCGAAAGGACATCAGATGGAAAGAGAACATTTACGAAAGATGGTAAAAAGCTTCTTGAAGAAAATGTAACAATTACTAAAGCTTCCGAGGGTGGTAACACGTACGATAAGGTAACGTATTCAAACCTCAAATATTTATTGCCATGGTCGCCAAATGCGAATAAGACAAAAGACGAACCATCGGGTGCTGAAGAAAAACTTTATCACTACAATGAAAATGGTGGAACAACGACTTGGGAGCTTCCAAATAGCTGGAGCAATGTATCAACTGTTAAGTTATACACATTAACAGATACAGGTAAGAAAGATGAAAAAGTTATCAACGTAGTTGATGGCAAAATCACGATTGAAAACGCAGCTGCAAAACAGCCATACGTCGTTTATAAAGGTGACGTTACGCCTAAGGTTGAAGAGATGAATTGGGGATTCGCAATGCCAGCCAAGGATCCTAGCTTCAACAGTGGAAAGCTGGATAACTGGAACGTAAAGAGCGGAGCAGGAACAGTAGAACGAAATCATCGCGGACAATATGAATTAGTAGTTAAAGAAAATACAGAAGAAACCGTATTAGAAACTCAGTTATCAGGATTGAAGCCAGGAACCTACTCTGCATCCATATATGTTCAAGTAGGCAATACACCAAACAGTACAAATGCTAGTGATCCAAACACGGCAGGAAATGCAAAACGTAAAACGACGATTGGTGTGAAAGATTTCGGCGGAGCAGACATCACGAACTATACGGAAAGTTCACCGCTTATGAACTACATCTCAGCTGACTCCAAGCACAGTACCAATATGCAGAGAATGAGAGTCGTATTTGATGTAGCAGCTGGTCGGGATACAGCAACATTGTATTTGAAAGTAGCTCCAGGAACAGCGACTGTAACCTTTGACGATGTTCGCTGCGTACCTACTGAGAGAGTTGTACCGCAATCTCCAGATGTAGTCGTAGCTGAAGATTTTGAACATGTTGACCAAGGTTTGACTCCATTTGTTATAGCAGATGCTGACGGGGTAAGTGATCCTCGTACTCATTTATCCGAATTACACGCTCCATACACACAAAAAGGTTGGAATGGAAACGCAGTTGATGATGTATTAAATGGTGAATGGTCCATTAAGTCACATAAAACTGGTAGCGGTCTCATCATGAGAACATTACCGCAAACTTTAAGATTTGATAAAGGAACTACGTATGAAGTTTCATTCAAATATGAAAGTCAGTTTGATAAGAAGATCAATTTCGTTGTTGGTAACGGTAATAAGGAAATTATAAATGTACCTATGCCACAGGCTACCGTTCCTACACCGTTTACGGTTAAATTTACAGCAAGCACCGAAGATTTCTGGATCGGTACAAGAAATACAGCCGGAGATTCAGCAGGAGACTTTATTCTTGATGATCTCGTCGTTAAAGAAGCAAAGGATGCTACCATTGAGCCGCCACAGATTACACCTGTTGACTTATCTGTTATACCTGTAGATGGTATCACTGCAAGTGCAACGGGTTATCAAGAAGGTGATAACCCTGAAAATGTTCTTGATGGAAACACAGGTTCATTGTGGCACACAGCTTGGGATGGAAGTGATAAACTACCACAATCCATTACGCTTGATTTAGGTAAAGCTTACAATGTTAAAAGAGTAGATGTTACTCCAAGACAAAGCCAGCAAAATGGAATAATAAAGAAATATGAGTTGTATACAAGTGCCGATGGAGTGAGTTTTGAGAAGGTAGCAGAAGGTGATTGGGAGGTTAATGCAGACACAAAGTCTATAAATATTAATAATCCTAAGCCAATTACTCACGTTAAGTTAACTGCATTAGAAGGAGTTAATGGTTGGGCGAGTGTAGCTGAAATGAGAGTGGCTCAAGACGCTCCATCTATAACTGGATCAGGTAAAGTTGAAGTTAGTACGATAGTTGGCATGCATCCGGAAATGCCTGCAACTTTCAAGGCGACATTGAGCAATGGCACACAAATGGAATTGCCAGTTCAATGGCCGGCCATTGCCCCTTCCAAATATGCCGAAGTAGGAACATTTGAAGTTGTAGGACTCATTAATGGAGTCCAAGATGCAACTGTCACAGCTACTGTAACCGTAACAGCTGGCGGAACAGCAGAG
This sequence comes from Paenibacillus mangrovi, assembly GCF_022898935.1. Taxonomy (GTDB): domain Bacteria; phylum Bacillota; class Bacilli; order Paenibacillales; family Paenibacillaceae; genus Paenibacillus_AQ; species Paenibacillus_AQ mangrovi. Next base: position 224,185 of record NZ_JALIRP010000001.1, read on the forward strand.
ATCGTAGATGCCAAAGTGATGACTGTTTACACGACAGCAGGAACTGCACCTATGATGCCAGCAACTGCTAAGATGGTAACTTCGAATGGTACAGTTATAAATGTACCTGTCACTTGGGATCAAATAGCTGAAGATCGTTACAAGAATGTTGGATCATTCAATGTAACGGGTACGGTAGAAGGTACGAATGTAAAAGCTCAAGCGATTGTTATCGTAACAAATCCTGGGGCTGCAATCATTGAAATCCCTGAAGTAAAAGTAAGTACAGTCATTGGTAAAGTACCCGTACTTCCAAGCATGCTTGAAGTAACGTTAAGTGATCAAACAAAGAGATCTGTATCTGTTGCTTGGGATCGTATTTCTGATGAGCAGATCAGCAAAGAAGGTCAGTTCACTGTAAATGGTACGATAGAAGGTACGGATAAAAAAGCTGTTGCAGAAATTACAGTCAAAGAAGATCCAAACATTGCATTGAAGAAACCTGCAACTGCAAGCAGTGAGCAGTCAGGTAATACGGCAGTGATGGCGAATGACGGTCTAACATCAACTCGTTGGTGCGTAAGTAATCCAAGTACGGAACAGTGGTGGAAAGTTGACTTGGGTACACAATATGATGTAACGAGTTCCAAGATTACTTGGGAAACAGCTTCAAGTACGATGAAGTATAAAATCGAAGTATCTACGGATGGCGAGAACTGGACAACAACGGTTGATAAGTGGAACACTCCAGTTACTCAAAGTATGACAGAAGATACTTGGTCCGCTAAGAATGTTAAATTTATAAAAGTGACAGCTTTGGGTATTAACCCAGCATGGGCAGGTTTCCGTGAATTTGAAGCCTACGGTGCGAAATCAACTGTAGATCCAGGAACCGTTATTAAATCCATTCATCCGGTGACTGTTTCCACAACGGTTGGAATAGCTCCTCAATTACCTGCTAATGTAACTGTAGTATATGAAGATAACACAACTGGTGAAGCAGCGGTAACCTGGGATGCTGTAGATGAGAGCAAGTACGCTCAGCCAGGTACATTTGCAGTAAATGGTGCAATTGCTGGAACAGATGAGAAGGCTGTTGCAAATGTTACTGTAGAGAATAGCCCAGTTATAGAGATTACTTCGATCAAACCAGTAACCGTTAGCACGGAACAAGGAACTGCACCTGTACTGCCAACTACAGTAATCGCTCTATATAGCGATAATACTGAAAAGAGTGTATCCGTATCATGGGATCATATTGATGAATCAAAGTATTCCAAGACTGGTCAATTTACAGTTCAAGGTACAGTGAGCGGAACAAATCTCAAAGCTACTGCAGAAGTAACAGTAACAAAGAAAAATGGAGGAGACAAAGAACCAGGAACGCCTCCTACGAAGACTCACGAAATCGTCATTGATAACGATGGAACCGTAAGAATCATCCCTGATGTCACTGTAGATGGAAATACAGGCAAAGTGGTATTGGATAACTCAACAATGAACAAGGCTTTTGCAAAAGCAGTTAAAGACAAGGCAGGAATTACCAATATTGTTATCGATCTGACAAAGAATGCTGATGCAAAAACATGGGTTATACAATTGCCATCACAGCAGGTAACTTCCAATAAAATGGATAAGACCATTCAATTCATAACAAATCCCGGTGTCGTTACCATCCAGAATAATATGTTTAAACCCAATGAGCTAAAAGGTTATGAAACAGTTGAGTTTATGATTGAGAATGGAATAATCACAAGCATCAGTTAAGGTAGCACAACGATAACCATTTGAACTTTGCTTAGGAAACAACAAACGCTTGGGCGATAATTAGCCCAAGCGTTTGTTAATTGTTGAGGGAGAAGAGGAAATGATATCTTATTTAATTGTGACAGGATAAAATGCATCGGTTTCAGAAGAGGCTTTTGCCTGCAGACACACAAGAGCACTGCGAATGCCATCTTTTAACGGGGCAACGGATTCGGTAGTTCTGCCTTGCATCAGATGTACAAAATTGCGCATCAGTACAATATCACCGCCGCCATGACGCGAACCTTGATCGTCAAGCCGCACGATGGTTACTTTGTCATTCATATGGTCAAATACTTTGATTTCATTCGTGTAGAAATCGAATTCCACGGTGCCTTTGTAGCCGTACAGCCTTGCACCGCGTCGCCCAGCACCTTTGCGGGCAAAGAAGTTCTGCGAATACATGACGTGCATGCCGCTTGTGTATTTCACAATCATGCTGCCGGAGTCTTCGTTTCCGGTGTCTACCGCAAAACCGCAATAATCGCTGCGCGGAGTGTCATTGCGCAGATTCACGATATTGTACGTGCTGTCCATGCAGGTTTCCCATTTGTCGCATTCGCTGCATCGCAGACCAGCTGGCATATCGCCTTTGTAAATCTGTTTGGATTTCATTGCACAAACTTTTACAGGTTCTTCTCTGAGCAGATAGTTAATGACATCGATATCGTGTGTGGCCTTTTGCAGGAAAAGTCCGTGTGAAACGGATTCATCTCGGTACCAGTCGTGGAAATATACATAACCATAGATTACATCGTTAAATGCCTGTACATGATCTACCTTGCCAATCGTGCCGGCATCCAGAATGCGTTTTACTTCCTGGACCAGCGGCGTGACGCGCAACGGGAACGAAACAATCGTGGGAGCCGTTGCTTTCGCTTCGCACTCGGCAAGCGCTCTCAAATCCGCCATAGAAGTGGCCACTGGTTTTTCCAAAAATAGCGGCAGATTGCGTTCCAGAACTTTTTTGGCAAAATAAGTATGCGTGTTGCAGTTCGTGCCAACGATCACGCCGTCCAGTTTTTCTTTGTCCAGCATTTCGTCTGCATCCGTATAAAAGTTAATCGTATCTGGATTCATCTCGCAGCTGCGCATAAGTCCGTCGATTTTATCGATTTCCATGTGATGCATCGTTTCTTTGGAACCGTCTTTTTTCATCAGAGCCCGTACACGTTCATGGTTGGTATCCGCTACGGCCTTGATGCAGACCTCATAAGGCAGTGCGAACAAATCATCCATCAGCATGTCGATCCGTACGCCATATCCAATAACACCGATATTCAACATAAGGAACACCTCCTGTTATTTTTTCAGTTCAATTTGTATCCGTTGTCCGGCTGTTAGCGAAACATGTTTCATTTTTTCAAAGTAGTTATGCGTTACGCGCTGAGCATCTGTACGTTCGTCCGCAAGCAGCGTAACCACCGTACTGTATGCTGTAGGATTATACATTTCCAGGCATACAGAATCCGGATTCCACTGCGTAACCAAGCATTCCACATGGTCAAATACCTGCAATGTCCTGCTTGTAAAATCCACATAGACACCCGGTATTTCCACAAAGGTAAGCAGCATGGAAACTTCAGGCCAGTTGGAACCATAGAGGAACTCCCCAACGGTTTCTTTGCCCTCCCAGTCACTTGTCTGCACGCGCTCGTTCATATAGCCTGCGGGCAGATATTTCTTTTCGAGAGTCAGCTCCGGATCTTCTGCCAGCGATACAAATTGCGGTAAACTGTGTGTTATGGCGTGAAGATCATGTAGATATTTTGCATTGCCTGTGAAGCGATACAGTTTGAGCAGACAGTTGCCTGACAGCGTACAAATACCTGGCGCAGAGTGCTTGTTCTGTGCGTTAGCAAACACCGTGCCGCTGCTGTGCACACCGCGTTTAGCTGCGGTACTATGCGCAGGGAACACAAAGTCATAGCTCATAACCCATGTCATGGCAATCTCGTAGGTTTCTTCTACATAAGACAGCCAGATGCTCTTACGGGTCGTTTCGTACAGTTGCACATAGCTTTCAAGCATAGCGAACGCCGCCTCGCTGTCAGGTGCCTGACAGATTTCGCCTGGGCAGCCGTTTAACATGCCCTTTTTTACGTAGTTGTTGTAATAATACTCACCGAGCTGTTCTGCAACATCACGGTATTCCGTACACTGAAAATATTCGCTTGCAAGTGCCAGCGCGCCTACAGCCATACATGCTCCGGCAGAATTACCTACCACGATTTCTTCTGTAGCTATATCAATAAACTGTCCGAGCTGTCCGTATTTATGGAACAACCGTACGAATGCATCGCAAAGGGACTTTACGGGCTGTTCAAACTCTATCGTGGAATGGTCGTTATCCGAAAGCCAAAATAGCTGCTTCAGCACGAAATAGAGCAAATCGGCATCTTTTCGTACCAGCAAAATAGTGTCAGGGTTACTGTCGCCACCGTCACCATAAAATTTTCCGTTTCCATACATGCCGAACACCCATCCGCTGGGATGCTGTAAGCGCGAAAAAATAAAGCGGAGCGTAGACAGCGCGCGCTGCCGCGCCTCAGATGAATCTTCCAGCAACAACGGATAGCTATTGATACCACCACCAATCCAGCCCGCCTGCCAACACTGCTGATGTATGTTCCAGTCGGTTCCTACGGAGTAATATCCTTCTTCTGTAAAGTTCTCCTTTTGGTACTTGTCTTTGATGCTGGTATACGCCTTATAAAACGGTACACTATAAAAATTAGTAGGGTTTTCCAAAGTTGTTTTTGCGTCGTTAACCAGCTTAAAAAAGTCCGGTAAAGTTATTTGCTGCCAATGAAAGACACAGGCAGTCAGAGTGAGCGTTTCACCTTGTTTAAAAAAAGCGCCGGTATCTTGCGAAGGAGCAGAGGCATCCGGACGAAAGCCTAGTCCATCGTTTTGATCCCCGAAAAAATATGCGTTAGTTTCACGTACACCCGGAACGGAAAGCACAAAAGAAGCCTCACGATCGGTTTGATTTTCATTTATGGTGAAGCCTGAATAGTAACTGCCGCATTGGTGCTCTCCCAATAGAACAGAACCGGATTGTCCGTTAGAATCATAAAACCCACATAAGGGGGATGTCATATCACCTGAGAGTAAAGAAATTTGCGATTGCATCTTCTCGATATCCAGGTGGGGAATGCTAGTGATGACTTCGGCATCCGAAAAAGAGCAATTTTCCGCAGGTTGATAATAAGGTGGGTACTCAAGTGGTACGCTTACAAAGCGATTGCCATTGTAGACCGCACCTGGCATCAACACATAGTTGCTCTTTTCCCATTGCTCCGCTTCCATAGAAAATGAAAAATTCATCGGATAGGTCGTATCTTCATGAAATGACAAGGTAATATCCAATCGTTTTCCATGCTTCAATGTTTGCGTTGTCATCGAAGCACGACACGGGAACTGCGAAAAAGTATACTGGTTGTTTTCCAGATTCACAGAAATTTTCTCAAAGTCTAACACTTCACTGCCAGTAAAAGATTTACACATAAGAGAATAGCGCATACCTAAGTTCCTCTCTTTTAGGCTTATTAAAATAGAAATCCGGTGTACGATATAAAGAAATACACCGGATTTCACAAAGGAGCGTGAGATTATTTGTTTGCTTTCCAGGCGTCATATTGAGCCTGTTTTTCTTTGATGATGTCGTCCACGCCGGCAGTTTTCAGGCGCTTGAGGAATTCAGGTAATGCTTTTGCAGGATCAATAGAACCGGAGCTGAGTGCCGGAATGATCTCACTGGTAACTGAAGCGCAGTTTGCAACCTGAGTTTTTACAGGCGTAGGGTCGAATACAAAGCCCGTTACAGGTGAAATCTCTGCTGTTTTGTCAGCTTCCAAGACAATTTTTTGGGTCTCTTTTTGGATTTCACCATCTTTGTTCTTGTCATAATTAGCACGGTTAAAATTAGGGCTGTAAGATTGACCAATTTGCCATTCGTTAAAGTTGAAATTGTATTTGCCTTCAATCATAGTGAACTTGCCATTTTCGTCGTACTTGTAGTCAACGCCTTCTTCACCAAGCGAAATCAGCTTGTACAGTTCATCGTTGGTGTTGAGCAGTTCAACTAACTGCAACGCTTTTTCAATGTGTTTGGATTCGGAATTGATTGCAATAGCTGCAGTAGAAGCAGCACCTGCAGGAATCATCGTGCGAGTCGTGGAAACGGTTACTGCAGGAGCATTGCCTGCGCTTTTTGTCATAGACATATTGCTGGCGTCAGAATTACCAGGATGATCAATGCTGTCAGGCCAGCTTCCCGTTTTCTCAGCGACAAATTTGGCTGCTTTACGGTCAGGAGAAGTATCTTTTACCGTTGCGCCATCCTTGCGCACATAACCTTTTTCGAACCAGTCGCGCATAATTTCAGTGTACTTCGCAAATTCTTCTGTCTCGAACTGGTTGATAACTTTGTCTGGTTGATCAAGGTTAATCCAGCCAGGGATGCTCGTATCACCTACGGCTTCCATGTTCCATAACAATGGATTGCCGGCATATAAGCTTGAGCTTTCAAGGGAGCTGGTTTCAAACCCGATCATATCTTTGTGTTTTGCCAGAGAATCGCCAAGGAAAGGCCCCATCTTTTCGAGTACCTCGATTGTAGGTTTGCCTTTTAAGGATTTCCAGTCAAAGCCAGTTTCCTCTACAAGATCTGAACGGAATTTAAAGCCCTCTCGTTTGGCTGTGCCCCACTGTTGATAGTTCACGAGTGCATAGATCTTGCCATCTACTTTAACGCCTTCCCACAGTCCTTCAGGGATACGAGCATAAGTTTGCGGTGCATATTTAGGAATGAGATCAGTCAAGTCAGCATAAGCGCCTTTGGCGGCGTTTTCAAAGAAGTTAATGCCACCCCAGTTAGCAGTGAAGCTGAGATCCCAGTCGTCGCCGGAATTGATCATCAGGTTCATTTTCTCGGCATAAGTACTGCTGTCTACAAGAATTAGATTCAGTTTCGCATTAATTTCCTTGCCAATAATTTCGTTGGCTTTCTTCATGACGCGGTCAAAATCATTGACGGGGCTGTTCATCATGTAGAAGTTGAGCTCAGTCATTTCTTCCTTAGCCGGGTCGGCAGCAGGATCGTTGGTAGAGCCTGCGTCTTTTTTCTGTCCACAGCCAGCCAGCAAGGCAGACAGCATGGTTACGGACAACAGAAGTACTAAAAATTTTTTCATAGTTGTTCCCCCTGGAATTTATTTAATTTTCCGGTTAGTTTCCCGGTGAAATTACTCTTTTACTGCGCCTATTGTCAAGCCTTTTTCGAAGTATTTCTGTAGCAGCGGATACAGCAAAATGATCGGGCCGATGGCGAGTACGCAGGTTGCCATGCGCGCGCCTTCACTAGGCAGCATGCCGAGAGCTGACTCCATCGACTGTGAAGCTTGTGCGTTCGCCTGCAAATATCCGATATTATTCATTAAAGATTGGAGCAGATATTGCAGAGGGCGCAGTTTTGGTGATTCAATGTACAATGAGGCGGTCATCCAGTCATTCCAGTATGCAATGGCTACAAACAAACCGATGGTCGCCAGCGATGGTTTAGAAAGCGGAAGAGCAATCTTGAAAAACGTACGGATTTCACCTGAGCCATCGATTCGCGCTGACTCAATTAATGAATCCGGAATCGTGCGGAAGAAGTTTTTCATAATCAGCACGTTAACCGTCGACACCAGATAGACGATAATCAGCACCCAGATGGTATCTTTCAGATGCAGGATGCGCGTCAGCAAAATGTATTGCGGAACAAGACCGCCGTTGAACAGAACCGGAAGATACACGAAGAAAGTGAGTGCTTTGCGGTGAGTCACTTCGGGACGTGTCAACGAATACGACAGCATGGAAGTAATCAGCAAATGCAAAAGTGTACCAACAACAGTCACAAAAATCGTAACTCCATATGCATTTAGAATAGAGCTTGCTCCGCTGAATACATACTTGTAAGCTGCTGTGCTGAACTCTTGGGGCCAGAAATGATATCCATTTAGCATGAGCGATTGCTCGCCAGTAAACGATATGGATACAACCAAAAGCAGCGGAACAATGCAGGCTAGGCTGAGTGCAATGAAAATGAGATGAATCACTATTTTTGAAAAATGTAGCTTTCTCAGAAGCATGTATTTCCCTCCCATGTACATAAATTGAACTAAAGGCGAATGGTTAAACTTTAGTTCAATTTATATAGAAACGGCGTTAAGTCTTTTTTCAAGACATCATCCGTTTCTGCAGATCGATCAGATCGTGCGAATTCTATCCTTTTTGATCGATTAAAATAGTGCGCTGTCGGGATCTTTCTTTTTAATGATATAATTCGAGATCAACACAAGGAAGAAACCAACTACCGATTGATATAAACCAACTGCTGACGCCATACCGTAGTCATTTAGCTTCTTCAGCGAGCGGAATACAAGTGTGTCGATAACATCTGTTGCTGGGTACAGAGCACCCGAATCATTCGGAAGCGTGTAGAACCCGTTCCAGTCGCCTAGACCACCATTGAACAATTTACCAACCCATAGCAGTGAAAGAACAATGATGGTCGGTTTCAACAGTGGCAATGTGATGTGCTTAATTCGTTGCCAATTTGAAGCACCATCCAATTGGGCAGCTTCATAATAATCGGGATTAATCCCTGCTATCGCCGCAACATACAGCACCGAATAGTAACCGACATTCTTCCATAGGTAGGCAATTGGCATGATGATGCGCCAGTAAGACGGCTCACTGTACCAGTAAACGGCTTCTCCGCCATTTCCGGTAATCACGTTGTTGACAATACCACGGTCAACACTGAGCATGCTGAAAAGAATATACTGGATCACAATCCATGAGAGAAAGGTTGGCAGCAAAATCGAACCTTTATAGGTAGCAGAAACAACTTTGTTTTTTACTTCACTTAATAGAATAGCCAGTGCCAACGCGCAAAGCGTAACGGTAATAGCTTCTAGTAGATTGTAAAAAAGCGTATTGAAGGTAACCGTTCTTGCTGCTTCGGATTTAAAGAAAAACTCAAAGTTTTTGAACAGTGGATCCATCCACGGACTTCCGAAAATACCATCGCGTGGATTGTAATCTTTGAAGGCAATGATAACACCGGCCATCGGAATGTAAAATAAAATTGTAATAAAAATCAAACCAGGTGCCATCATGAAATAGAAAGGTGCCTGACGGCGAGCGCTGCGCAATGCTCTGTAAGACTTGCCGTGATTAGATGGTTTCGTAATCGCCTTCATTTCGTTCACCCCTTTCTTTGCATCATTTGTTTGTCTGTCATCATTGTAGTTAGGAGGATTTTCTTGCTCAACAAACAAATATGTTGTTCTTTTCGTTTTTCAACACAAGGAATCTCTAAAAACTAACGATTTCTACAAAGTGTTATAAATCGTTGAGCCATAATTTACTTAACACTATAATAAAAATGAGTATAATACATAGGAAGATAATACTAGGATGTCCCATTACTAGGAGGTCGCAATGAAGCTCTTAAATCAAAAGACTAATCGTACGAGCTTTCAGCGTAAATCATTTATTTCTTTTTTAGTTATCACCATCATTATTACGGTTTTACTTACGTTTTTTCTAACGATAACTTATTTGCGGACCACGATTACGATGGTTAATCGGTATAATGACAGATTGATAGCGCAATCGAATTATAGTATTACCTATCTTGACGAGACCGCAAAAAAATTAGGCAATGCCCTTTATAGCGACAAAGATATCATTCAATTTCTAAACATGAATGAAAATGATGAGCGCGTGGCTATTTTAACAAGTAAGGTCATTGACAAGCACTTTCTAACACTGAACAACATCGATAGTGTGTATCTTTACAATGCGGGGTTGGATTTGTTTTATTCCTCACGGACCGGTGAACGTAAATCAGCATCTGCATTTTCAGATCAGTCGATTGTCAAGTTGTTAACAGACAAAAATTTTGTAGCAGAGTATCGTGGTCGCCCCATTGTGGCATCTGTAGATGAAGCAACACAATCAGCAAATGTATGCTCATATATATTATTTGAACCTGGTGCCACGGCAGCTGGTTTGAAAAATGCCATTGTTGTCAACATTCAAACGAAAGCGCTTACGGATTCCATCCAAGCCATCAATGGCCATGATCCTGTACAGGAAACGTCTTTTTTTGTGGTAGACACAAACGGTTCTATATTAAGTATGGCACTCTCACCGGAGTTCGGTCATGATATAAGTAAAGTGCGCGCATTAACCCAGAAAGCACAGGAACTGGACGGCAGCATCAATCAGGTGCAAAAAATTGACGGAATCCGCTACCTTGTTTCGAGCAGCAAAAGTAATGCAAACAACTGGTACATCACGGGCGTTACACCCGTTAAAAAAATATTCAAAGATGTCATTACTGCATCCATTGTTGCTACAGGTATAGTAGTAGCCGTATTCATTATTAGTGCGGTGATTTGTCTGTTTTTGGCACGCAGGCTGAACAGTCCTATTCAAGCCATTACTAAAATTATAAATGGGGAAGCCTCCGAACGTAGCGATGCACTTGTGTCTGAAACGGAAGAATTCCAGGCTATTCTATCTGTATTTGAATCCATGAAGGAGCAAAATTTTCAGCTCGATAAAATCATGCGTGAAACAGGCTATGCTGCTAAACAAGATTTTCTAAATGCTCTGTTAAGCGAAAGCACAACCTACTCAATGGCAACAGTACAGGGAAAACTGCATGACTTGAATCTGGATTATATCGTCTCCAATCAGCTGTGTATGTGCCTGTTTAAAATTGACAATTACAGTCAGTTTATGTCCCAAAATAGTCAGAAGGAACGTTGGGCATTGCGCTATGCTATTGTGAATATCGCAACAGAGCTTGCTGAGAATTACGGTAATTGCGAAATTTTCAGCTGTGATTCCGATAAATTTGTGATGCTTATGGACTGTGACACCGTATCGCAATATAAAATGCTGCAGGATAAAGTCGAACGTTTATTACGTGAAATACAGTGGAATACGCAAAAGTTTCTGCATATTTCGCTGTCTATGGCGTACAGCACCATGTTCCAGGGGTTAGAACATTTGCCGAGCATGTATAACAATATGAAGGGCTCGATTCTATTAAAAATGCGCTATGGCCATGGCTCTATCATCACTCCCTATATGATGGATGAAATCAATACCGATGAATTCCACGTTTCAGTCAAAAAGGAGGAACAGCTGATCGAAACAGTGCTGGAGGGTGACGATGAAGAAGCTAGTAGGATCTATCAGTCTATTAGTACACTACTATATCAATATACTTACAATGAGATTTTGTTCTGCATTGTACATTTGATTCACAGAATCTATTCTGGTGTGCTCAGTAAGATGCCCGCTATAAAGGACAATCAGGATCTAACGATGCAGGAGTTTTTGCAAGATATACAACATGCAGAAGTGGGTACAGATATTGATATTTTGATGAATGCGTTTTTACAAAAGCTCTGCAATAAGGTAACCATGCTCAAGAGCACATCGAGTAGCAACGACCTTCTGATGCAGCGCATTATTGAAATTGTGGAACAGGAATATCCAAACGCTGACTTATGCCTCAGTTCCATTGCCGAAAAATTGCGTCTGTCACCGAATTATATTGGCCATTTGTTCAAAACAGCTTACGGGCAGTCGATTGCACAATACATCATTGATTTGCGCATGCAAAAGCTGGATGCATACATGCGTAACTCCAAACTGTCTTTGTCGACCATTATCGAAAAGGTTGGTCTTGAAAAAAACAATTATTTTTATACGCGATTTAAAAAGCATTTTGGCATGTCCCTCAGTGAGTACAAGCTGCAGCTTGGACGAGAAATCGATGGTGATTAACAGCTAATTACCATAATAAACAGCCTTTTTTCCTTATGGAAACTAGGCTGTTTTTTTGTTGGCTAGAAGAAATTAGAGAATGTATTAAAAATATGAGTTACAACACAAAATTTTGAGTAGTAGAAAAAGCAAAAAACATCAAATACTACAGTTTTTGAGATTGCTGATCTAAGATTAGCAGCGCTACAATGCAAGTAACTTAGCTGCATATTTTGACTAATCATAGATTTAATTTAATCAAAAGAATGCAGCCTTAACTAAGGGGGGGATTAATGAATAGGATAAATGCCAGCATCGCCTTTATGAACGTTTAAAAAAGTCAGCCTGAAAAAATGTAAGCGCTACACTCTCGGTTGAATATTCACCAGGCGTATCTAGTAAAGCTGTTAGATACCGAGAAACAAAATACAACAAGAAAGGAAAGGTATGATTATGGCTAAGAAGAAATTCTTTAGTTACATGCTTGTGTTGTGTATGGTATGCACTTCATTATTTGGTTCTACGCAAAATGTTCAAGCAGCAGAAGGGGAAGAAAGTTCTCATAACAGAATACAAGCCGAGTTCTTTGTTTCACCAGAAGGAAAAGATAAAAACGATGGCTCGTATGATAAGCCATTTGCAACTCTGCAAGCGGCAAGAGACGCGGTTCGAAAGATCAATCAGAATATGACAGGTGATATTTACGTATTTATTTCAGAAGGTAAATATTATCTTAATGAAACGATTACTTTCGACGAAAGAGACTCTGGTACGAATGGTTATAAAATCATCTATAAAAACTTAGGTGAATTAGCTAGTGCTGAGATGATCGGCGGTAAGGTTGTTGACACACCATGGAAATTAGTTAAAAGAACCGGTGCTGATGCTGACTTACCAGCTGCTGCAGAAGGTAAAGTATACAAAACTCACGTTGGTACGGATGTTATTTTTGATACTCTTTATGTAAATGATAGACGCGCTACATTAGCACGTACTCAAAATTTAAATAAGTATGAAGATTTCCCATCTGCTTTAACTCCATACATGAAAAGTGCAGGTGGCGGAATTGGTGACTTGATTTATAGAGATGGTGATCTTGATCAAGAGTCAATAAACGGTATCGTAAACGCCCAAGTACGTGGAGACTTGGATGCCTCTGTATATATGTGGGACGGTGGATACTGGGATTGGATGACAGATACGATTCCTATTTCTGCGATTGATCCTGCAAGTCGTAAGCTTGTATACAAGACTGTTGCAGGAAAACCGGAAATATACAGACCTAAATATGAAACAGGTACAAATGCAAGATATTTTGTTCAAGGAAATTTAGGCTTCCTGGACGTTCCAGGTGAATACTATTTTAATAAAACGACTGGTGATTTGTATTATTATCCAGAAGGAAAGATAAAGGATAATGAAATTATCATTCCAACTGTCAAAGAAGTGATCCGTGTTGAAGGTTCAGATCGGGATCATATGGTTTCAAATATTGAATTCAGCGGCTTGCAATTCAAGGACACCAATACGACGGATTGGTATGCATATGGTTGGAACTGGGGAGATGCAGGAGCTGGTCTAGGTTTTTATCCTCCAGAAGCTAAAGGAAGTACGCAACCATCCTATGCCGAGCAATCCGAAAGAATAGAGTTCCAATACGGTGTGATTACACTTACGAATACGAAGAACATTACGATTTCCAAAGCACATATCAAAAATTCAGGCATGTTTGGAATTAATCTCTATTTGGCTAACCAAAACACAGTGATCAAGGATAGCCTTATTGAATATACAGGTCATGGAGGTATAAACGTAGAAGGCGGCTACCCTGGTGTGGCTGGAGATAAAAACGGAGATGGCTATAGCAGAGATAATACGATAACGAACACGATTGTTCATGATATTGGTGAGCTCATTGGTCAGGCTTCAGGGATCACGATTCAGCAGTCAAGCTATAATACGGTATCTCATGTAGAGGTCTATAATTCGCCAAGAAGAGGCATTTTTCTAACTGCCGGACATAGTCGTAATCCGAATGTATCCTTCCCAAATGGTGATAAAGATTTCAATATGATGAGGGATATGTACACTCACCATAATAAATTTGAATATGTATATTTGCATGATGCTCAACAAGATGGTGGAGATGATGGAGCTTTCTTTGCATGTTATTTATACAAGGGTTCACAAAATTACAAGCCTAACTACTTAAACCAAGCTCTTATTGATAACACAGGTCCGAACCCTAGCATGGCCGATTTTGGTCCTAACGACATGAACCTGGATATGGGAGCCTCAGGCATGGAGTTAAGCAATGTTAAAGCAACTAATCCAATGAACTTTAACATCGAAGTGAATACGATTCTTCAATATGGTGATGTCATAAAGTTTGATAATACGAATGTTAATTATGGAAAGATTGCAAATCATATTAAGGAATTTGACGACTCCAAGATGGAGTATGACAAAATTGGAGTAACATCAGATTATCCTGAAGAATACTTGACAGACAGAGATCTGATTACAGAACCAGAAGATATTTATTTTAAAGAAAACTTTGAAAATGGACTAGATGACACGGTTTGGTCAACTCAAAACGATCAAGCAAAAATTTCAACAGAATTTATGTCTGAAGGACCTGTAAACGGAAAACAAAGTCTGGAACTGCTAGATAAATCTCAAGTATTCAAGAATTTCCCGGAAATGCTGAATAAAGTCGTTACGGTCAAGATGTTTGACAGACAGAATAATAATCTGGCTTCGTACGATTCAGGGCATCAGAATTCGGCTAAGGTTACATCCATTGCCCGAGCTGATGATGGTGAGAACATCATTGGTATGGGTCTCGATTATAATACTGCAGATAAATATATCATCCAGATTGGAGATCAAAAGCAAGCTACTGACATCGTTAGAACTTTTGGTTGGCATGAGCTGAAGTTTGACTATACATCAGGCACCGATGTCAAGCTCTATATTGATGATCAACTCGTCAACACCTTGCCTGCAACCGGATTTGATTATATATCTCTTGGTTCTGCGGACGGCAGAGGGCAAGCCTTCTATGATGAGCTTTATGTGTTTGGCGGGAAATCAGCGACATTGCCAATCCCTCCATCCAATATACCAGCACCTCCAGCATATGATGGATCAGATGTGAATAAGCAACAGCTTAAGCTGGATTTTGAGGATGGACAAGTTCCTGCTTTTGACAAAATAGGTGGTATGCCATCTGTAACAAGTGTTGTATATGATACCGGAAATCATGTTTTAAAGGATGAGATCAGAGACGGCAGCGATTTCTATGCGCTCAATGCCCCTTGGAATAATTATCTGGTCAATTTGAGATGGAAATTTGAAGGATGGGGTACAACAGATGTTCTTGGTGGTGCCTATGATAACTTTACGATTTATGTAATGGCATCTAATGAAGGTTTAGCCCCTGGTAAAGCTCCGTTATCCTATCAAGTCGTGTATCGAAGAAATAAAAATGGAACGGCCGGTTTTACTCCTGGTACTCCGTATTTTGAAATATCGAAACATACCACCAGCTCAGATACATCGTTAGGTAAAGTAGGGGTGCCAGAAGGATTTAATGCGAATGAGTGGCATGATCTGCAGATTCAAACCTTTGATGGGAAGATCGGTTTCATTGTGGATGGACAAGAATTGATATCTGTTGATGATGGTCAATTAAAATCAGGTGGATTTGGCTTTGGAGGAATTAATGCAAATGTTTACCTGGATGATATTGAGATCATATCCAATCCGAAATATGTAGATTATGAGGATGATCTCGGACTAGGCAATGCGGTATTAAACGGTAAATTTAACCCGGATTATTATACTTACTATGCCGCCATAACTGATTTTGATAAGCCGGTTACCATTAAAAAACCGAATATCGTACTTGATGGTGTAGAGATCAAACTACAGTTGAATGGTGAAGAAATTCAATTTGTAGGTGACAGTGCATCGATTTCACCAGATCAATTGGTTAATGGAAAGAATGTTTTAGTCTTGTCAGAAATCACTTCAGCAGGAAGTAAAGACTATACCATTTATATGAATAAGGATTATGAGATCATTTCCATAGAAGGTATAGAAGATAATATATCTACTACTGTTGATCATGCTCCAAATTTACCAAAAGAGGTTACAGTTACATTCAAAAATGGTGGTTCTCAGGTGGCTAAAGTGAACTGGGATACAGTGAATCCATCATTGTATAAAAAACCAGGTACGTTTACAGTAAAAGGTCAGCTTGCAGATCTAAAAGGAGCATTAAGCACATTTAACGTCAATGTAACCGTAGATGGTATCAAATCAATAGATAAGCTGGGCAGTGTTACTACGTTATCTGGTGCGGCACCTGAATTGGCTACAACCGTTAAGGCACAGTACTTAAATGATACGAGAGAGCTGCCACTTACTTTTGCAGAATTGGATCCTTCCTTATATGCACAAAAAGGAACCATTATAGCGGTTGGTACTGCTGAAGGATATGCGGGAGATATTTTGCAGGTCGTAGAGGTAAAGGCTAAATAAGATCCGAGCAAATCTGGTTCAAAACATTAGAAGTTTAAAAAGTGAAATCTATACCATTGATATGTGTATAGATTTCACTTTTCTAACAAGATAAGTTTGTAGAGGAGAGGGAGAAAAACCATGAGCAAAACAAAGACAGGATATATCATCGCCCACACGCACTGGGACCGAGAATGGCGTTACCCTATATGGGAAAATAGATTATACCTTGTTAAGCTAATGGACGAATTAATCGAGACCTTAGAAAATAATCCCGATTATAAAACATTTCTTCTAGACGGACAGGTTATTCCTATTTTGGATTACTTACAGGTAAGGCCAGAAAACAGAGATAAACTTGTCCAATTGATTAAGGATGGAAGAATCGATGTAGGCCCATGGTATACCTTGCCTGACTTATATCCAATCAGTGGGGAATCCATCGTACGTAATCTTTTAAAGGGAAGAAGAGAGGCAGAAAAACTAGGAAATTGTTTGGATATCGGCTATGAGTCCTTCGGATGGGGACAGCCATCACAGCTTCCACAGATCTATAAGGGCTTTGGAATAGATACGGTCATCGTATCCAAAAATGTAGACAAGAAACGAGCTCCAAACTGTGAATTCAAGTGGACAGGCAAGGATGGCACAAGCGTCTATGCAACAAGATTAGGTGAAGATGCTAGAGCCAACTTTTTTATGAATGCCTATATTCATATTATGAACGGTGTAGCCTATAAGTCGGATGAGTACAATTTTGACATGGGCAATTATGGTCAAGTCTATCATCAGGCGGATAGCGAGAACTACATACAAGACTATTTCAAGATTGAGGATACAGAAAAAATACACCCAGAGGTTATAAAAGAAGCAGTTACTAGAGCCTGGAATGGTATGAAGGATACTCTCATGCCAGATGATAGAGCGATGATGGATGGTACGGATTCCACAACGGCTCAGCCTCAATTAATGAATCTGATCGAGGCGATAAATGAGCAATTTGACGACATCGAGTTTAAGAGCTCCTCATTAAAAGAATATGTTGATATTCTCAAAGAAAAGCTGGGCTTGGATGAATTGATTGAGATCAAGGATGAGATGAGAGATGGTCCAACAACCTCGTTGTCTGGAAATGCTCTAATGACAAGACCACATATTAAAACACTGAATAAAAAGGTTCAAAACAGCTTATTTAATCAGGCGGAACCTCTATCCGTAGCTCATATGATGACAGGTGGCAAGTATGATGGGGCATTTTTACAATTAGCATTAGACTACATGTTATTATCCCATGCGCATGACTCCATCAATGGAGTAACCCAGGATAAAACGGTAGATGATGTACTTTATCGATTAAATCAAGCTCTGGAAATATCAAATGCCGTATACAATAAAAGCTGCCAGGATCTTATTAAGCAAATGGATCTGTCTCAGTATAATAGCGATGATATTATTCTTGTGGTGTTCAATCCATATGCGAAGCCAAGAAATGAAATGGTAAAGGCCTATATTGATACCCCGCAAGCTCAAAATATATGGGAGTTTGACATTGTGGACTGTGATGGAAATGTATGTGACATACAGCATATATCCAGAACAGAGGTCACATCGCCAGTGGTACAGCTTCAGACTAGACCGTTCCCTTATTACTCCGACCGTCATTGTGTCGTATTTAATACGGGAGAAATACCAGCAGGCGGTTATAAGGTATATAAATTGTGCAATAAAGTAGAGTTCAGTAGAAAAACAGAATTTTGGGCGAAGACGAGAACAACGGATGGAAAAGAAATCGCTACATCTTCTACCTGTTTGCAAAATAAGTATATCAAGGTTGAAGTGAATCCGAATGGAACCATTTCTATTCTGGATAAAGAAAATGGAAACTACTACGAAAATCTCAACTACTTTGAAAGTACGGGAGATGTAGGCGATTATTGGATGTACTATCCTCCATATCATAATCGGACCTACAATAGTAAAGGCAGTAATGCCAGCATTTTCTTAATGGAGAATGGTAATCTTCAAGCGACGATTGGCGTTAAGCTCATCATGGAATTACCTAAATATGCTTATCGCCCAGACAATTATTTAAGAGGCAAGAGTGAGCGGTCAGAACAAACGGAACAACTGACAATCATGACTTATTATACGCTAAAGAAAGACGCTAAAAATGTAGAAGTTAAGGTTGAGATCGATAATAACTGTAAAGACCACCTTATGAGTGTTCTATTTGATACCGGAATCCGAGCGACTAATGCCAATGCACAAGGGCATTTTACAGTAGACAACCGAGATGTTACGCCACTGAAGGATGACAAAGGTCACTATTATAATGAACTACTCACCCAGCCTCTACAGAATTTTGTAAGTATAGCAGATGATCAAAAAGGCTTTGGTATTGTTACCGATTGCTTAGGAGAATACAGTGTATCTCCGGATTGTGAACATAAAGACGGTGGAGATGGAACGCTGTCCATGACGCTGTTTAGAGCTGTGAAAAATATTATCTGTACCGAATGGAGAAGTGCAGGGGTGTTCCCGAATCAAGAGGGTGGACAATTGCAACAAAAGCTGGTGTACAACTATGCAATTTGCCCTATGAATTCAAGTTGGGAAAATAGTGATCTATGCGGAATGGCCGACCGCTTCAATATTCCGTTAAAGCCTGTTCAGACATGTGTGCCAGTGGCGCCAATCGAGAAGACCGAAGTTACGCTGCCACTTAAACATAGCTTCTATCAAGTAACAGGTAAGTTAAGCGTATCCTGTATCAAAAAGGCGGAGGATAGTGACAGCATCATTGTACGTGTGTTCAATCCACATCCTACGGAGCAGAGTGGAAGGATTATTTTTGGATGTGATGTACAAAAGGTGTGCATGACGAATCTGAATGAGGAAGAAGAAGCTGATTCAAACGTAACGATGACAGGTAACAACGTAGAACTGCATGTAAAGCCGAATAAGATCATAACTCTGAAGTTTGATCTGGCGGAAGTTAAAAACGGATGAACGAGAGGTAATGACCATGCTGTTAACGTATGATATGAAGGATGAATTAACGGGCTTTGCCCATCTGGAAACGGGCGGAGATGGACTATTTCAAGTTGGCAAGGATGGAGTTCAAGAAATATTAACTCCCCTGGACAAGAAAGTAGAATTTATTGTATTTGAAGATAAAACCTTATGTTACGTAAAATCTGCAATGGGCTACCCAGCGATATATCCAGTAAATAAGCCAAAATATGAAGGAAATGCAAAGGCAATACTGATGGACTTGGACGGTACGAGCGTGCATAGCGAAAGCTTTTGGATGTGGATTATAGAACAGACTGTAGCAAGGCTGACCAAAAATATTAAATTTACATTAGAAGCTAGTGATGAGCCCCATGTTTCGGGTCATTCGGTATCCGAGCATTTGCAATACTGCATAGACAAATATTGCCCTGATCAAACTGTTGAAGAGGCAAGAAAACACTATTTTGCCATCACTGAATATGAGATGAATGAGATCCTGCATGGCAGAGGAAAGATGAATGCATTTACACCTGCTCCAGGACTCAAAGATTTCTTATACGAGCTAAAGGCCAAAAATATAAAAATTGGTTTAGTAACCTCAGGCTTATATAATAAAGCAATGCCTGAGATCATATCGGCCTTCAAAACGCTGGGAATGGGAGATCCGCTAGATTTTTATGATGCGATCATTACAGCAGGGCAAGCATTGGTAAAGGGACAGGCTGGAACCATGGGCGAGTTGGCACCAAAGCCTCATCCATGGCTATACTCGGAGACTGCAAGAGTTGGACTTGGGCTAACGGAAGAAGATAAGGGACATGTATTAGGATTTGAAGATTCATCAGCGGGTGTTGTATCCATTCGGTTGGCTGGTTTTTCAGCTATTGGAATTAATGGAGGAAATATCAGAAAGAGTGGAGTACAATCCTTGTGCTTAAAAGAATATGATAATCTTTGTGATGCGCTACCATTGATTTTAGCCAAAACATTTTCATGATTTTGGGAATGAATTCCCGTATCCAAACTTTTACCTTTTTTGTCCATATTTATGATAAGATAGTGGTGGTATTTGGATATTAAAAACAGGGGAAGTGTGGGAGACGTGGAACAAACCTTTTTTGTAAACAACCGTCAAAAGTTGATCCAAGCGTTGGCTGACGATTCTATTGTCGTCTTGTTCGCCGGGGAGGCCCCCCATAAATCTGCGGATTGCAAGTATCCTTTCAAGCCGAATTGCCATTATTATTACCTCACTGGATTAACGAAGCCTAGCTCCATCCTGGTAATTACAAAGCAAGGTGCCAAAGTCGAAGAGACGCTCTTTATTGAAAAAGTCGATCCGGTACAGGAAAAATGGACAGGCAAGATGATGACCGTAGAAGAAGCGAAGTTGATCAGCGGCATCGGTAAGGTGCAAAACCTCGATAGCTTCGAACATTTCTTCCATGCGGCCGTGACGAACTATGACTACAAGAGTGTTTCATTCGACCTCGAACGCCGAGGGTTTCATGAGCTTCCGAGCCAAGTGGAGCTGTTTGCGCGCAAAGTGCGGGAGCAATACCCGTGGCTCGCAGTACATAATCTGTACCGGCTGGTCAGCCGCCTGCGCATGTTTAAATCGCAAGAGGAAATCGCGAAAATGAAGCGCGCCATCGAAATTACGAAGGACGGCATCGAGCGCATGGCTTCTCATATGCGTCCAGGAATCAACGAGGCGGAGCTGGAAGCTCACTTCTCGTTCAACCTGCGCGTGTCGGGCGCGAAACATTATGCCTTTGACCCCATTGTGGCCGGCGGTGCCCGTGCGACCGTGCTCCACTATGAAGACAACGACCATGTCGTGCAGGACGGCGAGCTTGTGCTGATCGACATCGGCGCGGAGTTCGACCATTACAACGCGGACATCACCCGGACGTTCCCGGTCAACGGTACGTTCAGCGAGCGTCAGAAGTCAATTTACAACCTGGTGCTGAAGGCTGAGTTGGAAATCATTAAAGCGATCAAGCCGGGCATTCCGTTCGGTAATCTGAACGAGATCGCCAAACAAGTGTTGGCCGAAGGTTGCAAGGAACTAGGCGTAATCGGGAACGATGAAGAGCTGGCCAACGTCTACTACCACGGGGTCAGCCACAGCCTTGGACTCGACACGCACGATGTCGGCGATTTCAAGGGGCTGGAGTTGCAGCCAGGTATGGTGTTGACCGTGGAGCCGGGACTTTACCTTTCCGAGGAAGGCATCGGAATCCGCATCGAGGACGACGTGCTTGTCACGGCTAACGGCTGCGAAGTGCTCTCAGAAGGCATTCTGAAGACGGTCGATGAGATCGAAGCGTTCATGGCGAAAGCTAAGGCGGCAAAATAAAGTACAAACGTAGTCCAATAAAAGGGTTCGACAATCTGTAATGATTATCGAACCCTTTGACTTTAATCTTGATACACTATATGTTTTGAAATTATTGTGCTTGTACGAATTCAGCCGATTTCAAACCAGATTGGCGGCCGAAAATAATAATCTCCGCAACGGAGTTGCCGCCGATCCGGTTTTGACCGTGCAAGCCGCCTGTAACTTCGCCTGCTGCAAACAGTCCCGGAATAGGTTTGTTGTCTTTATTCAACACTTCCGTGTTCGTGTTGATTTTCACGCCGCCCATGGTGTAGTGAATCCCTGGGCCGATTTTGATTGCATAGTATGGCTCGCTGGACAAGTCGTTGTCCATTCCTGTGGTTCTGCCGAATTCGGCGTCCTTTTTATTCTTTACCGCGGCGTTCCATGTATCGAGCGTGGTTTTTAGCTGATCTGCCGGAACACCCATTTCTTTGGCTAAAGCCTCGATCGAATCCCCTTGAAGGACAAAGCCCATTTTTTCATATTGATCAATCGCTTTAACGCGGGATTTTACGCCGGAATCAAAAACAAGATAAGCTGATTTTTCAGGAAGTTTATTGATTGCGGCGGTGACATGGTCACGAGTATCCAGCTCGTTTGTGAAACGTTTGCCTTCACTGGAAACGAGGAGTGCCCCTTCTCCGCGAACAGCTTCCCCAATGAGGTAGGATTTGTCTTGCTGCACCGTTGGGTGAACTTGGATTTGATCCATATCTACCGTTACGCCGCCGAGTTTTTCAATCATCTTAATGCCGTCGCCGGTGCTGCCTTTTTGGTTTGTGGTTACGTACCCTTTCAAATCGGGTCTAACCTCGGCAATCATGTCCATATTGGCTCCGAAACCGCCAGTTGTGACAACGACGGCATCTGCTGCAATATTTTTCTCCTCTTTCTCGTTGAAGGTGACTTTGACGCCGTTTGCTTTGCCGTCTTTTTCCGTAATCTCCGTCACGTTAGCATTTACAAACAGCGGAATTCCTTGTTCTTGAATATTTTTCAGCAAACCGTTGACAAGGTATTGTCCTACCGCTGAGCCATCTTCAGGACGGTGTGTGCGCTTTTCGTTCATACCGCCAGTTATCGTGATATTGTTCAATCGAATTCCCATGGAATCCAGCCAATCGATCGCACTTGCAGAATTGTCAACGAAGAAACGAAGCATGTCTTTGTCGTTTGTACCATGACCGCCTTTTAAGGTCTCTTCATAAAATAAATCATTGCTGTCTTCAATGCCTTGCTCTTTTTGAAACTTGGTTTCAGAAGCATTCATTCCTGAAGATGCTTTTAATGTATTCCCGCCGGCAATCGGCATTTTTTCAAAAATAACCGGGTTCATGCCTTTTTCTTTTGCCTGAAGGGCAGCAGACATACCGGCACCACCTGCACCGACAATGATGATATCGTATTTATCTTTTAGTTGGTCGTACGGTGTATAGCTGGTTTGAGACGCTCCCGAAACGGCTTCTACCTCCTTGGTCGCTTCTTTTTTCGTATTGCCCTGACTCTGGTCTTGGTTCTGGTTCCCGCTGCCGCATCCGGCGATCACGAGCATGAAAGAGAGCACGAGAGTAAGCGTCGCTGCTACTTTCTTTTTCATGTTTTACCCCTCCGCTTTTCTATGTTGTTGAAGCACACCCCATTTTAATATACCTTCGCCTTAAATATAGTGAAATAATTCACAATCAGTTGAATATTTGCAGCCGTAATGGGTTGGTGGGCTCTTCGTATACATATATGATTTTTTACTAAGCAAATGCAATATTTAGAAAGAATCGTGGCAACTTACAGGCTAATTGGGAGGATTTTGTATCTTAATAGAGAAATGAACTACGCTTTATCTTAATGCTATATGCAGTCGCTTCTTCGTTTCATTTTGCCAAAGGAGTCGAGAATATATGACGGTCAGTATTCATGAACATATCCGGTTCTCTTTGTTTCATGTAAGCGATTTTACTTATACTACCCGAAATTTAACACATGAGGCCCAGCCCTTTTTTACGTTTTCGTTTATTTCGGAGGGATCCGTTCGAATAGTTGCGGATGGAAAAACATACTTCGCCAGCACCGGAGACGTCATGGTGCACAGTCCAAATATTCCATTTTCGGTTCATGCCAACAAACCCGGTACACATATGTTTATAAACCTGGCTTTAAGCGTAATGGACCAGGTCGACTTTTTCAAGCTCTACCCTTTACCTAGGGTAATTACCTTGCTCAATCCTATGCAATATCAGAAAAACTTTCTATTGCTCAAATCGGTGTGGAATCACGCGGAAGACGAACTGAGAGATATGAAATCGACGATGTTAGTCTTTCAGCTTCTGTATGAAATGATAGAGAGTGCTGGAATCGGCAAGACATCACAAGTCAACAAAGAGCAGTCTACTCCGGATTATCTTGCGCAAGTTATTCCATACATCGAAATGAACTTGAAGGGGCGGCTTACCCGAGAGGAGCTGGCTAAAGTCGCTCACCTAAACCCGGTATATTTCAGCCGATTGTTTCAGAAATCATACGGCATTACCCCTATGAAACTAGTCCAAAAACTTCGGATGAAACGCGCATTGCAAATGCTAGAGAATTCGGAGTATACAATCGAATTTATTGCTGTAGAATGCGGATTTTACGATGCCGCCTACTTTAATCGAATGTTTCAGCGAATCTACTTGATGACACCTGGTATGTACAGAAGACAACTGGAGGCAAGCAAGAGACGTTTTTATGAGCAGGTACCTGATGTTTAGCCACGACCCAAACAAACCCAAACAGAAGTATCTTTTATACAATCAAGAGTTCCAGACGTACATTGTACGATTCGAACGGGTATTTTACGATGTTTGTATATCCAAAAGGAGGACAAACCAGTGAAAATTTTGTATCTGGACATTGATTCGCTTCGTGCCGATCATTTGGGCTGTTACGGCTATCAACGGGACACTTCCCCTAACATCGATCGAATAGCGAAAGACGGCGTAAGGTTCGAAAATTACTACACGTCGGATGCCCCTTGCGCTCCGTCTCGGACAGCTCTGTTATCAGGACGATTCGGCATTCATAGTGGGCTGATCGGACATGGCGGAACCGCTGGCGATTATCGCCATGAAGGCGCGGGGAGATCGTTCAGCGACCGCTTGGCACGGGAAAGTTTGCCTGCCTTTTTACGGAGGCAAGGGCTTCATACAGCGTTGATCAGTACGTTTGCCGAACGGCATTCCGCCTGGACATTTTACGCTGGTTTCAACGAGATGCATAATATCGGTAAAGGCGGGGGGGAGAGCGCCGAACATGTGACTCCTACCGTAATGAAGTGGATTGAAGCAAATGCGTCCAAGGATAATTGGTATTTGCACGTCAACTACTGGGATCCGCATACCCCTTACCGTGTACCCTTCGAAAATGGTAACATGTTCGAAGATGATCCGTTGCCAGACTGGCTTACGGAAGAAGTGTTCGATGAACATATGCGCAAACGGGGACAGCACACTTTGACCGACATGAACAACCTGGCCCAAACGCACTATTACCGCTATCCGCGGCATGGAAAAATGATTGAGAAGCGTGAGGATCTCCGCGTCATCCTGGACAATTATGATTCGGCGATCCGCTATGTCGACGAGCATATCGGAAAGTTGCTCCAGTGCTTCGAAGAACAGGGCGTTCTGGACGATATGGTTATTATCATCAGCAGCGATCACGGCGAGAGCATGGGTGAACTAGGGATATATTCCGAACATGGAACAGCCGATCAGGCTACCTGTCGAATTCCGATGATCATCCGATGGCCCGGTAAACGAAGCGGAAGTGTCGACGACGGACTGCACTATCAGCTGGATCTTGCACCGACGATCGCTGAACTGCTCGGTGCGGAAGCCCCATCCAGCTGGGACGGCATCAGCTATGCTGGAACAATCGATGGCGGAAAGCAGGAAGGGAGACCTTATCTTGTCCTATCGCAATGCGCGCATGTATGCCAGCGCAGCGTTCGTTTTGACGATTGGCTGTACATACGCTCTTACCATGACGGGCATCATGGATTTCCTAAGGAAATGCTGTTTGATTTGAAGCATGATCCTCATGAACAAATCAATTTGGCGGAAACGCGGCCAGAAGTGTGCCGGCAAGCGATTTATTATTATCAAAGCTGGCACGACGACATGATGGCGTCCATGCCCTTTGATACGGATCCATTATGGACAGTTATGAAGGAAGGCGGGCCTTTTCATGCGAAAGAATATGCTCCAAAACGGGCGGAATAAGCCTGAATAACATTAAAGGGCATCTCTACGATCTTCATGATCTAAGGAGATGTCCTTTTTTTTTGCAAAGACATACTTTATTCAGCCCCTTTACTCCGCCTTTACAAATTCCCTCACATACTTCTGAAACTGCCGCCGAAGCGGCGAGAGCGGCTGGTCCGCGGCATATGCAAGCACGCCGTACACATCAGGATCGGCTTGTCCGGGCAGCGGCAGGGACTTCAGTTCAGCGGAAGCCAGTTCCCTTTGGATGCCTGACAGCGGGAAGATGCTGATGAATTCACCGGACCGCACAATGCTTTTTACAATTTCCGGGGAATCGGTCTGGGCCCGCTCCCACAGGTGAATGTTGCAGGCGGCGGCATAAGAGCGTGCGTAGTCCATCATGTACGAGCCTTCCCCGTGCTGGACGAAGAACTGTTGGGTAATGAGCTGATGCGTCAGTGACTTGAGACCGGCAAAAGCATGCGATCCAGAGAAAATCAAAGCTATATCCTCTTTTACAATTTTTTCTTCTTTTACAGTCTTCATCATTTCTGTTGAGGTTTGTCCTGTATAATAAAAAGCCAGATCGATTTCCTGGCTCAGCAGAAGCTCTCTAATCTCTTTGGTGGATTTGATGTCCAGCTCGATCTGAATGCCCGGAAACTGGCTGCAGAAGCCTGCGATCAGGGGAGGGAGAATATAGGTGCCCATCATGCAGTCCGCTCCGATTTGCAAATATCCTTTATTCAAATCCGCGTAGTCTCGAACCGCTTTTCGAGCCTCCTGCGCCATACCTGTCATCTTTACCGCATAAGGAAACAGCGCCTTACCGGCTTCCGTTAACAAAATTCTGCCGCGCTTCGATTCAAATAGGGAAACTCCCAGATCTTCCTCCAGACTTTTCATATGAAAAGTTACCGTCGGCTGTTTCATATTCATTTCTCTCGCCACATCCGTCACTTTTTTCAGCTTCTCTATCAATACAAGAATTTGCAATTTTAACAAATTCACTGATCTTCCCTCCCCAAAATCATGCTTCTGAATCAAATTATAGAGAAAATCTATGTTTTTATAAAGAATATGTATAAATTTTTGTTTTTTATTTTACAAAACACTTTATTTCACAAAATGATAGAGGACTACAATGAATTTGTCGGCAGCGAGATGACGTTGCTATGACAAACACAGAACAGGGGGAAACAAAAGATTATGAAAATCAAGAAACCGTTACTTATGATTTGTACGTTGGCACTGGTCGTAATGCTGGCAGCCTGTGGTAGCAAGGATACCCAAGGAGGCAGCAGCGCTTCGGGAACGGCGAATAATGATAAATCTTCTGAACTTAGTGGCTCCGTACTGGCAGTAGGTTCCACAGCACTTCAACCACTGGTTGAGCAAGCAGCACAAAAGTTCATGGCTAAACCTGAGTATTCCAAAATTCAAGTACAAGTGCAAGGCGGGGGCAGCGGAACAGGCTTGACACAAGTTGCTGGCGGCCAAGCGGATATTGGTAACTCCGACGTGTTTGCAGAAGAAAAACTGAAAGACGAATCCAAAGACTTAGTTGACCATCAAGTGGGAGTTATAGCTATGGCTCCGGTAACCAATAAAGATGTAGGCGTAGATAACCTGACGCAAAAACAACTGGTTGATATTTTCACAGGAAAAGTAACGAACTGGAAAGAAGTTGGCGGTAAAGACGAACCTATCGTCATTGTAAACCGTCCATCCAGCTCCGGTACACGCAAAACTTTTGAAAAATATGCACTTGGTCAAAAGACAGAGGACCTGAAAGGCTCTATTCAAGAAGAATCTTCAGGCACAGTTAAGAAAATCGTTTCGGAAACTCCTGGTGCGATCGGATACCTGGCTCTTTCCTACCTCGATGACAAAGTCAATGTTGTGAAATACGATGGCGTTGAAGCTACCGTTGAAAATGTAAAATCCGGTAAATATCCGGTATGGGCATACGAGCACATGTACACTAAAGGCGAACCAAAACCAGAAGTAAAAGCATTCCTGGATTACATGGCTTCTGATGAAATTCAAAACAACGATGTAGTAGAGCTTGGATATATCCCAGTTTCCCAAATGGAAGTTAAACGCGACGCAGACGGCAACATCACGAAGTAAGGACGATTGAACTCTTAAAAGCTAGAAAGAGGCGGAAGGTTATTCTGCCTCTATTTTCACTTTAGAAAGAAGGACAACGATGAAAACTATGGATGAAAGGCCTGTTCAGGTAGGCTCAGCACGTTCTGGCCGCTTTAAAAAACATCACGCTGAAGATCTTGCGGGCCGGAGCTATACGTTTATTTGTGTGGCTTTGCTCATTGTCATCATCATCTCAATTGTATTTTTTGTCGCATCCAAAGGACTTTCAACATTCTTTCGTGATGGCGTCAGTGTTAGCGACTTTCTGTTTGGCTCCACTTGGGATCCGGAAGGCAACCAAGGGGATCCGGTATACGGCGTGCTGCCGTTTATTTTCGGTTCTTTTGCCACATCGCTTCTTGCGGCTCTGATTGCCAGTCCGCTCAGCATTTGTGCTTCTCTGTTTATGACCGAAATCGTTCCCGGTTGGGGCAAAAAGCTGCTGCAGCCCGTCATTGAGCTGCTTGCAGGCATTCCATCCGTTGTCTACGGCTTTGTCGGTCTGACGGTTCTCGTTCCGTTTTTGCGAAATGTGTTTCCGGGCCAGGGCATCGGGATCGCCGCAGGTTCACTGGTGCTCTCGGTTATGATTTTGCCGACGATCACAAGCGTAGCGACGGATGCACTCTCCTCGCTGCCGCGGGGATTGAAGGAATCCTCGTTTGCTCTTGGGGCAACTCGCTGGCAAACGATCTCTAGAGTTATTTTGCCAACCGTGCTGCCTTCTATACTTACCGGTATCGTACTTGGGATGGCACGTGCGTTCGGCGAGGCGCTGGCTGTACAGATGGTTATCGGGAATGCGCCGCATATTCCGCGGTCGCTGTTCGAGTCCGCATCCACACTGACCAGTGTGATCACCCTTGATATGGGCAACACGGTGATGGGCTCCGCTCATAACGATGCGCTGTGGAGTATGGCGCTCGCACTGATGTTTATGACCTTTATCTTCGTACTCCTCGTTAGGCTCTTGGAAAGGAGAAATCGGATTTGAAAGCGAAACTGACTGACAAAATTGCTACCTTCTTCATCGTGTTCTTTGCCTTGCTTATCGTCGCTGTGCTTGTAGGACTCATTGGATTTATCTTGGTGCGAGGCCTGGGCTATATAAACTGGTCATTTTTAACCTCGCCTCCTCAAACGATCCGCGCCGGGGGCGGCATTGGTCCGCAACTGTTCAACTCTTTATTTTTGCTTGTTCTGACGTTAATCATAACCATTCCGCTGGGACTTGGCGCAGGTATTTATATGGCGGAATATGCGAAGCCCGGTAAATTCACCAGCGCGATTCGCCTTGTCGTCGAAGTGCTGTCATCCTTTCCGTCGATCGTGATTGGTCTGTTCGGCATGCTTCTCATCGTCAACTTGTTAGGCTTTGGTTTCTCGCTTTTCTCAGGTGCGGTGGTGCTGACCATATTTAACCTGCCTCTGATGGTGCGTATTACGGAGCAGGCGTTCCGCAGCGTACCGAAGGAGCAGAAGGAAGCAGGGCTTGCGCTTGGATTGTCCAAATGGAAGATCATTACCTCCGTCTTGTTCCCGGTGGCGCTGCCAAGCATTGTCACAGGTACGGTCCTGGCTTCAGGCAGAGTATTCGGTGAAGCAGCCGCTTTGCTCTATACGGCAGGTATGTCCACGCCGCGTCTTGATTTTACAGACTGGAATCCGATGAGCCCGACTTCGCCGATTAACCCGTTCCGTCCAGCAGAAACACTTGCAGTGCATATCTGGAAAATCAACAGCGAAGGCTTGGCGCCGGATGCCGCACAAATCGCCGCAGGTGCTTCGGCAGTGCTCGTTATTCTGGTGCTGGCATTCAACCTGTTCGCTAGATGGATTGGCGGCGTGCTGTACAAAGCCTTGACAGCTTCCAAACGTATGGGATAAGGGGGACATCAATATGCAAACAACATCGTTTCGTACCGAGCATCTCAGCGTATTTTACGGACAATATGAAGCGGTTAAAAATATTAGCCTGAACTTTCCCGAACAGAGCGTTACAGCTCTAATCGGACCCTCCGGGTGCGGCAAATCGACGTTTCTACGATCGCTGAACCGGATGAATGACGAAATTTCGCAAGCCAAAATCAAAGGGCGCATCTGGATCGACGGAGTGGACATCAATGATCCCTCCACCGATGTCATCCAGCTCCGCCAGAAAATCGGGATGGTATGGCAGAAGCCGAACCCGTTTTATAAATCCATTTATGAAAATATTGCTTTTGGTCCAAAGTATCACGGCATTAAGAACAAGAAGCAGCTCGATGAGATCGTCGAGTCCAGCCTCCGTAAAGCGGCACTGTGGGATGAAGTCAAGGACCGCCTGAAACAGTCCGCATTGTCCCTCTCCGGCGGCCAGCAGCAGCGTTTGTGCATTGCCCGCGCTTTGTCGGTAAATCCACGCATCCTGCTTCTGGATGAGCCTGCGTCGGCGCTCGACCCGGTTTCGACGTCGAAGGTCGAGGAATTGATCGTCGAACTGAAAAAGGAACTGAGCATCGTCATCGTTACCCATAACATGCAGCAGGCGGCGCGTATATCCGATTACACCGCATACTTCTATATGGGCACTCTGATGGAACATAACGAAACAGAAGTTATTTTCACCAATCCCGAGAATGCCATGACCCAGGAATACATTTCTGGACGGTTCGGGTGAATCGCATGAAAAAAAGGGTATCCCCAACGAACCTTCAGGGATACCCTTTTTGACGCTTCATATGATGTGTATTCCTCTTAGTGGCCTTCTGCTCTGTCTATATGCGTGAGATGGCGACGACGGACCAGCAATGTAACTACACCCAGAAATACCATCACTGCTCCAAAATAAAACGGAGTTTGTGGGTTGTACCATTCGGACAGCTTGCCTGCGAGCCACGGAGACACAGCGCCGCCAAGGAAACGGACGAAGCTATATGCGGCGGAAGCGACGGAACGTTCGACAGGAGCAGCCTGCATAACGGCCGTTGTAATCAGCGTGTTGTTGATACCGAGGAAGATACCGGCCACAATGACGCTAACGATAACCGTTTTAGGAGAATGATTGTAAGTTCCGATCCCCATGATGATCAAAAGGACCGTAAATAAGGTGAGAACCGTACATATGGATTTAACGACGCTGAACCGCTTCTGAAGCTTGGGAGCGACGAATACAGAGGTAAAGGCAAGCAGGATGCCCCAACCGAAGAAAACGTAGCCGAGCCCATGCTCATCCAGTCCCATGACGTATGGAGAATAAGCCATCAGCGTGAAGAACCCAAAGTTGTACAGGAACGCCGTAATGCCGAGTGTCAGCAGTGCCGGATAAGACAAAGCTTTAAAGGGATCGGCAAGAGAACTTGCTTTTTTAGGTTTTGGAACCGAAGGAAGCATAAAAATGATGAAGAAAAAGGCAATTAGCATCAAGCATGCGACACCAAAGAAAGGACCGCGCCAGCTGATGGAGCCAAGCTCACCGCCGAGGAGTGGTCCGACAGAAATGCCAAGACCCAGTGCAGCCTCATACAGGATGATGGCTTTGGCTGTACCGGAAGTGGACAGGCTTACAATGGCGGACAATGCGGTTGCGATAAACAGAGCGTTACCAAGGCCCCAACCTCCGCGGAAGCCAACGAGTTGGGCGATAGAGCTTGAAAATCCGCCGAGTGCGGAGAAAATCGTAATCAGAAAAATACCGGTAAGTAGTGTTTTCTTAATTCCAATCCGGCTCGAAACGACGCCCGTGATCAGCATCGCTACGCCTGTGACCAGGTTATAGCTGGTGAAGAGAAGGGACACCTGGCTTTTGCTGGCATGCAGCTGCTCAGCAATGGCCGGCAGGATCGGGTCAACGAGTCCGAGACCCATAAAGGAAATGACGCAGGCAAAGGCAATGGCCCATACTGCCTTGGGCTGGGATAACAGCCCGGATTTCTTCTGTTCAAGTTCCAGAGGATGTGAAGCTGGGGAATTCATAAAATAGATAACCTCCAAATTTATAAGATTATTTTCAATTGTTCAAATATGCCCATCACAAAAAACGCCCCTTATGTTCTTAATGACATACATCATTGTAATCCTATCTAACGTTAACGTCAACGTTAACTTTTGGTTCTTCGAAGAAATCCCACACGTTCAAGCAGTACTGCACCAGCTAGTCCGGCTGCCGCACCGGCTATACCACCAATACTAACCGTCCATATCACCGAAACGGGCTCAAGTCCGAACAGAAAAGCCAAGCCGCTGGCCATCGTCGTACCCGTGAGCACACCAAATGCAACCCCGGCATCCTTACCAATCTTCATAACAGCGCACCTTCCTTTACTATGAATAATTCCATCATCTAGATTGGAGCTTACTATGCCCAAAATAAAACAGCTCTATAAGCCGGGCGAATACCGGATCATAGAGCTGTTTACCATGGTATGGCTTGGTTTGACGTTTGGCTGAGAATTCAAGAGTCGTGCAGAATGCAGTCCGCAAACAGGATGAATTTCGGGATACGGAAAAAGAGTTCGGCTCGATCCTGGAAGCTTGGAGAAGGAAGAGTTCCCTGGTGCAGCCATTTTCGGAACGTCCCCGGGTGGATATGCATCCATTCGCTGACGTCGCTGACGGATAGATCATGGACCATGCATAGACCCGTGAGAATCTTGTTGTCCACCGGTGAGCGTGTCAGTGTTCTGCGCATAAACCGTGAAGATGATGGTTGGCAGATAATCGGGCTGTTCACCGTAACGGCGCGGTTAAACAGAATATGATGCGGGTAGCCGAGAAACTGACACACCTTGTCGAGATTCTTTTTGCCGGGAATCCGTCCCTCGTAAACCCAAGCACTGACGCTCCGTGAAGAAACGCCAAGCTCTTCAGCCAACTGCGAAAGCTTGATATCATTTGCCATCAATACTGCTAAGAGTACCCGGTTGCGGATTTGGCAGCGGGAAGGCTTACGAAAACGCTTGACGCGTATACCTTTTCCTAAATATTTGCGGTTGATCAGAGACCACGCCTGAATTGAATGTTGTTCTTGTTGTGTAGGCATATTTCCTCCGACAGTTTTTCTTAAAATTCTACATTTTTATGGACCTTATTTCAATAGTAACTATCGCCCATCTCTCCGTCTTTCTTCCTAGTAAAATGCCGCTCACAACGGCAGAAACAGGTTGTTTGGCATATGTCTTTCCCTATCATTCTCCTTTATACCCTTCAATTACCAATAAGGTTACAAAAATGGTTACTGAATTGAAATTGAAACGGCTCACGGATTCAGTTACAATGCAATGGAACTAGATTACTAGATTCGATCGAATAGATTTGAGAGGATCACATGAAGAGCTTCGCGCCTACAAATCTAGTCAAAATAAGCAAAAAAGGTTGGTAGAGAGAATTGAAAAAGCTATTGCAATGCTCTAAATGGGTATTATCGTTTGTGCTTATCTTCAGCTGCGTTTTTTCCGCAGGACAAATCACTGCAACAGCAGAAGGAAGCTCAGTAGATACGGTAAAATATTCCGTTTTTGCTGCGGTTAATGACACGCTAATCACTTATCCGATGTCCCCGGTCATACATAAAGGCACTTTATATGTTCCTATTGTTCAAACAGCAGCGGCTATGAATGTGACTGTACAGTACTCGAAGGGTAATGTCACATTGACTCATAGCGGTGGGAAGTCCGTAACGCTGCCGGCAAATGGCAGCAATACCTTTGTGAAAAACGGCAGAACATTTATCGCGTTCCGCGTCATCAGCGAGAAATTCGGGTTTAAGCTGTCCTATCTGCCACAGCAGAATGTTTATCGTGCCTTGAACAGCGGCGCTAAGCTGACAGATGCGCAGTTTGCTGCCAAATACAGCAGCTATATTCAGCAGCATAAGGCGGTGACGCCTCCGCCAGCCAAACCATCCAAGCCCGAATCAGGTAAAGGCTCCAAAACGATTTACATTACATTTGACGACGGTCCGTCTCCATATACGCCTCAGCTGCTGAATGTGCTGAAACAGTATAATGTGAAGGCAACATTCTTTATGCTTGGCAACCAGATTGCCAGTCATCCTGCTTCAACTGCGCGTATCGTCAAAGAAGGGCATGGCGTGGGACTTCATGGCATGACGCATCAGAAAAACAAGTTTTACGCTTCACCATATTCGGCCTTGAATGAGATGAATATGGACAACAAAAAGCTGCATGATGCAGCGGGTGTATACACGAAGCTGATTCGCGTGCCATATGGCAGCAAGCCGTATTTCACGAAATCATACCGCGATCAAACGGCCGCTGCAGGATATCATCTGTGGGACTGGAACGTCGACTCCAATGACTGGAGATATCAAAGCAACCCGCAAACCATTTATAACAATGTCATGAGAGACATTAAAAATATGGAGAAAAAAGGAGTTACGCCGATCGTCCTGTTCCACGATCAGAAAGCTACCGTTTCCATTCTGCCTAAGGTGATCAAGTCAATCCAGGCGGAAGGCTACACGTTCAAGCCGATTACGAATGACATGACGCCGATGAATTTCTGGCACGACGAGCGTTAAGATTGAAAGCCCCGGTTTCCGGGGCTTTTTGTTTTATAACTTCTCTTTTCCTGTGCGGATGGATATGGTATATTTTTTTTGTAACCTTTTACAAGTAGGACAAGGAGAATGTATGCCATGATTAAACATATTGTTTTCATTAAATTAAAAGACAGAACTCCGGAAAGCGTTGACAAGACTGCAGCGATCCTGCGCGCGATGAAAGGGCAAATTCCGCAATTGCTGGCGATTGAGGTGGGCGTGGACGTGATCCATTCGGAGCGCTCTTTTGATATTGCTCTCGTAACCGAGGTGTCTTCTCTGGAAGATCTGCAGGCTTATCAGGTGCATCCTGTACATCAGGAAGTCATCCGCCATTTGAATGAAGTAAAGGAATTATCCGTTAGTGTGGATTACGAAATCTAGCAGATAGGAAGACTGTTTATGAGCGATTTGGAATACCCGATGGAGACATTGACTTTGCTTGTCGTGTTTGTCGTGGCTATTTTTGTCATGTTTTTCTGGCTCAAGCGCCGCGGTAAAAAAGGCGAATAATATCTGCAGCTTGGAGGTACAGGCCGTGTATTATGTAAATCAGGAACAAATTCAGCATAGACTAGACGCGATTCCGCAAATTGCCCAAAGTTTGACAAAGGCTGCCGAGTCCTGGGACGGAAGCGTCGTGCTCGGTATGGTGCAGGAGCGTGCACTGCATTTGGCGATTGAAGTTGTAACAGATGTAGGGAGCTATTTGATCGACGGCTTCATTATGCGTGACGCCAGCAGTTATGAAGACATCATGGAGATCAACCATGAGGAAAAGGTATTCGATGATGAAATCTTCGATGTCCTTTTGAAGTTGGTTAGCCTCCGCAAGCCTTTGGTGCAGGAGTATTATTCGTGGAACCGGAGCGAGCTGCATCCATTGACACCGGTGCTGCCGGATATTTTGAATAAGTTCGCCGTTCAGGTACGTGAATATATCCAGCAAGAGCTCGTATTGTAAATGGCATCTAAATGATAAGGTTCAATATAAGGTAAGCCCATTCTGACTGCCGGAGTGGGCTTGTTGTTTTTTAATTGCGTCTATAGGCGGTTTTTACACCGTAATATTTTTTTGAAAATAAATGCTGTCTTTTGTGTCAAGACGACCTTCCCCTGCTTATAATATCCTACAAATAGGCATTAGCCCGTAAGGGTGAAGGGAGTGACACACCATGGTGGAATGGGGCGCGGTACTGCTTGCTTGCGGATTCATACTGTTCGCCGCTGCAGCAATGCTTCTGCTACATACCTTGAGAAGAGTACTGCTGCGGACAGAAGACGTGCTTGGCAAGACCGGTCAGGAGATTTCCCAGCTGGCTACCGAATCCAAAGAGCTGCTCGTGCAGGCTTCGGCGACCTTGTCGCTGCTTCAGAAACGGGTAGAGGAAGTGGAGCCGTTCTGCGAATCGCTGAAGCTGGCTGGTGAGAGCCTATCGAAAACGGTGCAGCGGGCCGATTCCATCATGCAGCTCGTGACCGATTCTGCCATGGAACGTTTGGAGAGAGCCCACCGGGAAAATGAGCTCCATTTAGCGGAGGCTTTCCGCTGGCTGGATGCCGGACTCACGGTTTGGCATTCCTTCAAGCGTCAGTCTGAGCCCCTATCGGATGATCATGCCTGAGCCGAAGGAGAGATGAAGCGATGAAGGAAAAGAACAAAAGCTTGTTGTGGGGCGCTTTGATCGGCAGTGTAGTAGGTTCGGTAACGGCACTGCTGCTCGCGCCGAAATCCGGCAAGGAGCTTCGCCAGGATATCACTGAAGGCGCCAGAACGGTTGGAAGTAAGACAACGGAGCTGGCAGGCAAAGTCGGCGAGCAGGGTGCTTTTCTGATCGAAAGGGTTAAAGATACGGCCGGAAATGTCATTCAAGATATTCGCAACTGGCGCACGCCCGGATCCGGGCAGGGGGACGCTGGAGAGAACCTCGAGCTGGCCCAAATTTCTTCTTGTGAGGACGACGGCGAGCAGGATTTGATTATTGCTGAGAATTCGAAGCAGGACGCTGGCGACTTGTAAAACACAGCATTGATCCAGGTGGGCTCTTATTCCTGTTTATGGGAAGCGGAGCCTGCTTTTGCGCGTATTCATGATGGCATAGGCCATTGAACCTCCGGTGGATTTGATTTATGATGTGAGGTACGTTTAATCTTTATTTTTCATATGTTAAAAAAGAAAGAGTATAAATCGAAAAGAAGGAAGCGGTGTGTTCGTGCAGCAAGCAATCGCAATATTAGACTCGGGTGTGGGTGGCTTAACGGTTGTCAAAGAAGTGATGAGACAGCTTCCACGGGAAAAAATCATCTATTTTGGAGACACGGCCCGCACACCTTACGGACCCCGTTCGTCCGAGGAAGTAAAGCATTTCACGGAACAAATCGTGGATTTTCTGATTCAATTTAACCCCAAAGCCATTGTCATCGCTTGCAATACAGCAACGGCTGCGGCACTGGATTATATTTCCGAAAAAGTGTCCATACCAGTGATTGGTGTCATTCATCCGGGTGCCAGAGCGGCGATCAGCGCCACAAGGACAGGGAATATTGGTGTGATCGGTACGATCGGCACAATCAGCAGCGGAGCTTATACGACAGCACTGCACCAGCTTTCGCCATATGTGGAAGTGCTCAGTGAGGCCTGTCCGGCACTGGTCCCGCTTGTAGAGCAGGGACGGTTCCGCTCGGATGAAACGACAGCAATCGTTGAAGATTCCCTGAGGGGCATGAAAAGCTCCCCGATAGACTGCCTGATCCTGGGATGTACCCACTATCCTTTTTTGAAGGAGACCATTCAGGAGGTTATGGGAGAGAAAGTAAAGCTGATCAGCTCGGCGGATGAAACCGCGAGGGAAGTCAGCACCATCCTCTATGATAAGGGACAGCTTGCGAGCAGCAACGAAAGTCCGGTACATCAGTTTTTCTGCAGCGGGGACCCAGATATATTTCAGAAAATCGCCAAGACTTGGCTCGGAGAGCAGATCCAGCGTACTCCGGTGGTTTGGCAGGTTGCCAGGTTTTTTGAATCGTAAAGTTCATATCGGAAAATGAAAAAGAACTCTGCTCAAACAGGGTTCTTTTTTCGCATGGGCCAAGGTACCTTAGTCATACACTTTCCAAAAGAACATCGCAGAGCAGCGGTCAATCATAGGCCGCCGGAAAGGAAGACGTCTATGCAGCAGTATACCGTATGTAAGGGGGATACCTTGGAGCGAATCGCCGCACGCAGGGGATTATCCAAGGCCCATATTATTAATGCCAATCCTTGGGCAGAGGAGCAGCCATATTTGCTTCCGGGACAGATTATCTTTTTACCGTCCTCACCGAGAAGAAGATATGTTATACAGCCGGGCGACAGCCTGGATCAAGTGGCAGAGGCTTTTCAAGTTCAGGAAGCATCACTGCTGGAGATGAACCCGGGAATATCCGGGAGTTATTTTCCAGAAGGACGTATGCTGGTGCTGCCACACACCGAAAAGAACCGAATTGTAGAGCTCAAGGGAGAATACGGGTACCAGCAGCTAACTCAGGATATCAGGAGGCTCACACAGTCCTATCCGCGAATTGCAGGAGGTACGATTGGTGAAAGCGTGCTGGGCAAGCCAATTCCCTACCTGAGGATCGGGGAAGGTGCCAGAATCATTCATGTTAACGCTTCCATACATGCGAATGAGTGGATAACGACACCTTGCATCATGCGTTTTATTGAAGATTATGCTTACGCTCTCAAGGAAGTCAAGCGCTGGAATGGGTATGATCCAAGACTATGGTTTGCCCAGTGTACCTTGTGGGTTGTACCGATGGTGAATCCGGATGGCGTGGAACTCGTGCAGGAAGGAATTCAGCCGAATAATCCCTATTATGAACAGTTAACCGAATGGAATGGAGGGCGTATCGATTATCGTCACTGGAAGGCGAACCTTAATGGCGTGGATTTGGGGGATCAGTTCCCTGCCCATTGGGAAGAAGAGGTGCAGCGCCGCGGGAAAAAATCCCCGGGTCCTAAAGATTATGCGGGGGTTGCGCCACTCAGTGAGCCTGAGGCTGCTGCACTCGCGGCATTTACCGTGAAGACTTCTCCGGATGCTGCCGTTTCTCTGCACAGTCAGGGACAGGAGATCTATTGGAATTATCGCAATTATGAGCCGAAGGAAAGCCGGGAAATGTCGCGGAGACTTGGTCAGGCAAGCGGATACCGTCCCGTAAAGCTAGAAGGCAGCGATGCAGGGTATAAGGACTGGTTTATTCAGGAGTTTAGGCGTCCGGGATTTACAGTTGAGATTGGCCTCGGCAAAAATCCACTGCCGCTTGACGATTTTGAGAATGTCGCACTCGAAACCGGTCTTGTCATCGCCGAACTGTTATCGATATGAAAACACTTTGAAACATTTTCTGTAAAGTTACGTATAATACGTTAGAGGGAGCGGGCGTAGCATGTTTTGTACGATCGTTTCCTCTCTCAAGATACGTCGATAGATATTTTTCTTACGAAAATTTCACATTTAGTTCACAGGAAGGGATTGGACATACATGAAGAGGAAAAAACTGCCTCCAATCCAGCGATGGTCACATATGCCAGGTCAATTGTGGCGTTATCTCAGCTCCTCACAGGTTTCCATCTTGGACAAGCTTTCATTTGTAGTTCCGGTGCTGCTGTACTGGGTTTTGCCGGATGTCATGCCCTTTGTCCCGATTGATGATATTGGAGTCACGCTCATAGTAATGGGCTGGTTCGTTTCCCGCATGGAAAAGAAATACCCATCTTTATCCGCACCCGACATCCATCCCTCGCCGAAAGGGAGAAACAGATAAGTCGTCTTGCGAAGCGCTGAGCGTTTCTTTACAATAAAAGAAGCATTAATTCAATTTATCGTTTTAAAGGATTAGCCGAAATCCTAATCATGTCAAAACAGGAGATGCAGCCCCAATGAAATGCAAAATTACACGTAATGCTGCCAAGGTTCTTCAAAAGGAACTGGAGAAAGAAGAAAACAGCGGACTTAAGCTGCGTGTGTTGGTAACCCATGCTCATGGAGATCACGCACACTATGGTCTGGACCTGGACAAGCCGGGAGAGAACGATGAGGTTGTAAGCACGGACAAGGGCATCGACGTGCTGCTTAACCGCAATGAACCGATGCTTGATGGAGTGAAAGTGGACTATCTCTACTTTCCGAATGAAGGCTTTGTCATTACCAACCCATCCAAGGGGAATCACGGTGACCACTAAAGGTTATTCGAATATGGAAGAAAAGGGTGCGAACCATGGCCAATGATATCCGTATATGTGATAAGTGTAACCATATACAGTTGAAGAGTCTTGTTCCGAAGCTGAAGAAAATGGCTCCGGATAGCGAGATTCAGATCGGATGCAAGTCGTATTGCGGCCCCTGCGGCAAACGGGCGTTTATTTATGTGAACGGTCGATATATCAGTGCACCGACAGAGGCGGAAGTACTCGCGAAGATGGAGCCTTTTATTAAGTCATAGGACCGCATACTGGAAAATGCTTACGGGATTGCTGTGCATAGATCCTTGCAGGAAGCTCCATCCTATATGATGGATAGGAACTTTCGAGTGAAGGAGAGATCAGCCCATGGCATCCAGACATGATTCCAGTCTTCAAACGCAAAATCCGATTTCCCAAGCGCAAAATTCGGTGGAAAAGCTGCATAATGCGGTTTCCCAGGCAATGTCCCACCCCACGGAACAAATGGTGGAGCAGGCTACGAACACGCTTGCTCATACGGAACTGGCGGTTGACCAGGCCGGCGACAGCCTGAATGGACAAGCCGTCGAATTGGTGGAGGAAGCGCTGGCAGAGGAGAAAAGCCGCTTGGCTTCCATAGCCTCTGACAATCACGGAGAATAAACGAAATAAGTTGCCTGTCTGATCCTGCAAAGTATCGAACTTTGCAGGATTTTTGCTTCTATGAAGGAGGGGCTTTTTTGGGAATCATTCTTCTCTATGCTATAATGGACATGCTTTCTTAATCATGCATCTCATTATTCACGGAAGGTTGTGAAGGACATGAAACACATTACGGACTGCGCCACTCTGAACAACGGAGTTACCATGCCATGGTTTGGTTTCGGTACATATCAGGCGAAAGGCAATGAAGTATATGAAGCCGTCAAGGTTGCACTGGAAACAGGGTACCGCAGCATTGATACCGCCGCCGTGTACGGTAATGAGCAGGAAGTAGGCAAGGCGATTGCTGATAGCGGCATTGCCCGAAGCGAAATTTTCGTCACGACCAAAGTATGGAATGATGATCAGGGATACGATTCTACGCTTCGCGCTTTTGAAGATAGCCAGAAACGCCTTGGACTGAATGTGATCGATCTGTATTTGATCCACTGGCCGGGCAAAGATAAATTCAAGGATACGTGGAAAGCGATGGAGCGCCTGTACGATGAAGGCAGCATCCGCGCCATTGGCGTGAGCAATTTCCACGTTCATCATTTACAAGAGCTCATGAAGGACAGCAATGTAGTGCCGGCTGTCGATCAGGTGGAGCTACATCCGGGGCTGACTCAGCAGGAGCTACATGACTATTGCAGAGCTCACGGAATTCAGATCGAAGCATGGGCTCCTTTGATGAAGGGCAAGCTCAGCGATAACACGACGCTGCTCGGCATCGCCCAGAAATACGGGAAATCGCCGGCGCAAATCATACTGCGTTGGGACATTCAGAATAGAATCGTCACGATTCCGAAATCGGTAACGCCTTCGCGCATCCGCGAGAATGCGGATATTTTCGATTTCGAACTGACGCAGGACGAGCTGAAGCTAATCGATGCGCTGAACGAAAATAAGCGGATCGGTACAGATCCTGACAAGCTGTTTTTCTAATCAGTTTTTCGTCATAACCAAAAATCCCGGACTGCCTTTTCAGGCGATCCGGGATTTTTTTAAGATTATAGAATTAATAATTTTTCCGCAGGCTGAACATATGCTTCGCAGTCTTAATGCTTGCGCGGCGGAAGCGGCCCCAGGAACTGATAATATTGGCACTCGATCCGGCCGTTAAACAGCTTGCGTCTCTTATCGGCTTTACGGCCGAAGTAATGCTCAAACTGCTTGGTCGGACTGATGGCGAAGAAGGACCAGGTCGGCAGCTGTGCAGCGGTATGGCCTAACTGGCGAATCAGCTTCTCAACCTCGTTTTTCTCACTCAAGCGTTCCCCGTACGGCGGGTTGGTGATTAGACAGCCATACTCACCCTCAGGCTTGGCTTTAGCTGCAGGGAGGACGTTGAACGTGATTTCACGTCCAAAGCCTGCACTTTTGGCAGCCGCTTTGGCGACTTCAATAGCCTGCGGATCGATATCACTTCCAGTAAGCTGCAAAGGCTCGTCATCCTGAACAGAGTCATAAGCTTCTTCACGCGCTTCTGTCCACAGCTGCTCGGGGATGATGCGCCAGTGCTCGGAAGGAAAGGAGCGGCGCAGTCCCGGTGCGATATTCCAGCCCATCATAGCGGCTTCGATCAGGAAGGTGCCGGAACCGCAGCATGGATCATAAAGTGGCCGGGAAGCATTCCAGCGGCTGAGCTGCAGCAGAGCAGCGGCCATCGTTTCCTTGATCGGCGCTTCCGTCACTAGCTTGCGATAGCCGCGCTTATGCAGGGCCGGTCCCGTTGTATCCAGCGTAAGGAGCGCCACATCTTTATGCAGATTCACTTCGATG
This sequence comes from Paenibacillus mangrovi, assembly GCF_022898935.1. Classification (GTDB taxonomy): domain Bacteria; phylum Bacillota; class Bacilli; order Paenibacillales; family Paenibacillaceae; genus Paenibacillus_AQ; species Paenibacillus_AQ mangrovi. The sequence goes on from NZ_JALIRP010000001.1 coordinate 266,364, forward strand.
ACGTAACGAGCGCCGTTTTCCTGGAACCAATCGGTGTGGTAGCTTTGCTTCAATTTTTCGACGATGGCTTTTTTAACAATCCCTTGGCAGGCAGGTACGCTGCTCAGCTGGGAATGATGCGAACGCCCTTCGACAGGGAATTCCCCGTCAGACGGAATCCAGTCTTCCCAAGGCAGCGCCTTGGTTCCTTCGAACAGCTCGTCAAAGGTTTTGGCAGGGAATTCACCCATTTTTACAAGAATCCGGTCCGAGGTGCGGAGCCACAGGTTGCAGCGGCAGATATCCTTGAGATCTCCTGCAAAAGTAACTCTTCCGTTTTCGACCTCAAGGTCGGTGTAACCCAAATCTTTAAGTTCACGCGCGACGATGGCCTCCAGGCCCATCGGTGCGGTTGCAATCAATTGCAAGCGGGGCATATGCGGTTTCAACTCCATTTTCAGCCTTTATTTCAGTTTGTAAGTTATGGATTAACATAGGAATTAGTTCTTGACAATTGTGCGAGGAGTCCGCTGCGGTTACGGATCGTTCTTCCGATCACTGTTGTCTCCAAATTTCTTGATTATAACCTTTATAAGGTTGAAATTCGGAGACAGCCCATGCTTTCGAGGCGAGCTTTCCTTTGGAAAGCTTTCAGGCGACCGCTTCGCTTCTTCAGAACGATTCCGTCCCATTCGCTACCTGTGCTTCTTGTCAAATACTAATCAGAATGTTGAGCCTGTCGTATATAAATGGAATTGAAGCTCGAATAAGTCTTCAAACCATTCTATAATAGTATAGGTGAATGTGAGTTCAGAAACAAACCATAAGTTAACGCCATCAATGATTGAATGTTGAATGTTGAAAGTGAAGGAGAGTCTTAGCCATGAGTCCTGAAGAATACGCGGACCATTTTCTTGAAAATGATGAGCAGCTTGCTCGTGTGAAACAAAATATTGCCGAGAAGGGTATGCCGGAGATTTCGATCGCACCGGGTTATGGCCGGCTGCTGACCCTGCTGGTGTCGGCAACCAAAGCGTCGCAGGTGCTGGAAATCGGGGCACTGGGCGGCTACAGCGGTATTTGTCTGGCCAGAGGCCTGACATCCGAAGGTCTTCTTACGTCACTGGAGCTCAAGAAGGAATTCGCAGACGTTGCCCTTCAGCATTTGACCGAAGCTGGGTTCGGGGAACAAGTGGAATATAGGATCGGCGAAGCCGCAGACAGCTTAGAGAAGCTTAAGCAGGAAGGCCGGAAATTCGATTTCTTCTTTATCGACGCCGATAAGGAGAACTATCCATTATATCTGGAATATGCGATTGAGCTTGCGAATCCGGGAGCCATCATTGCCGGTGATAACACATTTTTGCGCGGAAGAACCTTGAATCCAGACAAAAATGGCCCATCGGTTCAGGCGATCCGCCGATTTAACGAGCAGATGGCCACCGATGAGCGTTTAATCGGCACGATTTTGCCGGCATACGACGGATTGGCTGTCGCTATGGTGAAGCCGCAGGCGTAACAGCAACCAGGTACAAAAAAAGGTGGTGCAGGATGTCATCCTGCCCACCTTTTTTAATCTATTGGAATTCATAATTTCCGGGGCCCCCGCAAAGTTCCTGAATCCGCTTCGAAGCAAAGTCCCCACTTTGTGGGGGTATTTTGCGGGTTAACGGTATTCAGGCGATTTGCGATGTTTGAACAGCTTGAGCCGTACCCAAATCATGTTCAGCAGAAGCATACAGCCTGAGATAATAAACAAGCCTTCAATCCCAATGAAGCCGGATAAGAAGCCTCCGACCACCGCGCCGAGCATGTTGCCGAGCGCAAGCGTGCTCGTATTGAAGCCGAACGCCCGGCTCTCCATGCCGTCAGGCGTATACGAGCGGATCAGGGCATTGACGCTTGGGAGCAAGCCTCCCATGAAAATACCCATCAAAAACCGCACGATAATCAGCTGCCATACGGACTGCACAAAAGCCTGTGGAATCATCGTAAGCCCGGCTCCGATCAGGGCGTAGGTCAAGATGCGGTGAGCTCCCACCTTGTCGCTGACCTTGCCGAGGATCGGTGAGGTAATCATGTTGGACACGCCGGTAACGGCGGTGACCATGCCGGCCCAGAAGGCGAGATTAACTGTCGAACCATGAAGCTTCTCAACATATATCGGCAGCAACGACATTGGGCTCATCATAGCGAACTGCAGCAGGAAGGTCACGGCGAACAAAGCCGGAAGCTGAGGGATTTGCGCCAGCTCTTTGAATCCGGCTAGAACTGAGATTTGCGGGACTTTCGCGGCTTCTTCGCGGTTAAAGTTTTCTTTGACGAGGAAGAGCGCAAGCAGTGTGGCTACAAAGATGAGAATGCCGATAATATAGAAAATAGGGCGGAATCCGAACAGATCCGCAAGGCTCCCTCCAATGAGTGGGCCGAGAATGGTTCCTGCCACGGAGCCGGACTGCATGATCCCCATTGCAAAACCCATCCGTTCTTTCGGGGTCGTGCTGGATACCAGGGAAACCGAAGCCGGGTTGAAGCCCGATATCGTACCGTTCAGCAGCCGGAGGAGCAGCAGTTCCCATGGATTGCGGGCAAAGCCCATCAGTGTAATGACAATCGCCATCCCGAAGCCGGAGCGCAGCAGCATGATTTTGCGTCCGTAACGGTCGGCAAGCTTACCCCAAAAGGGCTGAAAAATAAATGAGGTCAGGAAATTGGCTGCAAAAATCAATCCTGCCCACATGCCGATCTGCTGCTCACCCTGAACTCCCAGATCCTTCGCCAGATACAGGGACAGGAACGGGGTAATCATTGTCATTCCAGAGTTGACCAGAAACTGGCCAATCCAAAGTACAATCAAATTGACTTTCCACGATTTCAATGTGCTTTTCACTTCCTTTCTCTTGTGACTGCAATAGCAACATGAAAAACACAGATTGTTTCAGTATAACATATTTACCCAAGGCGGCCCGGGTAGCAGAATTCATACTATTGTCATGTGATTTAATAGGCAGCCAGTTGTTACTTACTTTTAAAAAGGGCATAATATTGATTAGAGAAATTCTAAAATAATTGGAGGCCTTTTCATGACCTACAACGATACACTCATACGAGCCAGCTATAAAAAGGACGTAGATCATGTTCCTGTCTGGTATATGAGACAAGCGGGCAGGTACGATCCTGAATACCGCAAAATCAAAGAAAAATATACGCTTCTTGAAATTTGCCGTCAGCCGGAGCTTGCAGCAGAAATCACAATGATGCCGGTGCGCAAGCTGGGTGTGGATGCTGCTATTTTGTATTCGGATATTATGAACCCGGTAGCTTCGCTTGGCGTTGATTTTGATATTGTCAAAAATATCGGCCCGGTCATTGACAATCCAATCCGCAGTAAAGCCGATGTGGAGAAGCTGCGTCCGATCGACATCGACAAGGATTTGTCCCACATTATGGAGACGATCCGCATTTTGGACCGCGAGCTTGAGGTTCCCTTAATTACGTTTGCTGGAGCACCATTTACGATTGCCAGCTACCTGATTGAAGGGCGTCCTTCCAAAAGCTATATTTTGACGAAAACGCTAATGTACAGCGAGCCTGAGGTCTGGAACATGCTGATGAACAAGCTGGGCGATATGGTGATTACATATGTGCGGGCCCATATTCAGAACGGCGGCAAGGCATTTCAGCTGTTTGACAGCTGGGTTGGTGCGCTTGCGCCGCAAGATTTTCAAAAATATGTGCTGCCAACCATTACTCGTATCTTTGCCGAACTTTCAGATTTGAATGTACCCAAAATATATTTCCCTGGCGTAAGCTCCGGCGAGCTGCTTCCGACACTTACACAGCTTCAGGCGGATGTCATTGGTCTGGACTGGAGAGTTTCCATCGCAGAAGGACGCAAGCGTACTGGCGGCAAATTTGCAGTGCAGGGTAATCTCGATCCGTATATTTTGACGGCTCCTATGGACATCATCAAGCAGTATGCTAAAGAAATCATTGACGAAGGCATTCAGGAACCAGGCTATATTTTCAATCTGGGACATGGTTTGTTCCCTGAAGCGTCGCTGGACAAACTGAAGGAGCTCACTGAGTATATCCATGAGTATTCGGCCTCAGCTTTGAAGAACGGAAAATAATAAACTATTAAATCTAGACCCATATTAATCAAGAGGTGATCGTTTCGTGAAAACAAAAGTAGGCGTGCTTGTGATGTCCTATGGAACTCCTGAAAGCATCGAAGGTATCGAAGCGTATTATACGCATATCCGCCGTGGACATGCTCCATCTCCTGAGCAGCTTGAAGAGCTGGCTGACCGTTATAAAGCTATTGTAGGCGGCGTTTTCCCGCTGCGTGAAAATACGAACCATCAGGTAGACAGCCTGCAAAAAGCGTTAAATGAGAATCCTCGTTTATCCGAAGTTGAATTTGTCTGCTATCAGGGTCTGAAGCATGCAAGTCCGTTTATTGAAGACGGCGTGGAGCAGATGGCCAAAGACGGCATCAAAAAGGCAGTCGGCATCGTGCTTGCCCCTCACTACTCCACAATGAGCGTGGAAAGCTATATCAAGCGTGCGCAAGCGAAAGCGGATGAGCAGTGCGTGGAATTTACCTTTGTGAAGAGCTATCATCTGCATCCACAGCTGATCGAAGCTTTTAGCCGCCGTGTGAACGCGAAGCTCGATCTTTTCAAGGAAGCGGGAGCCGAACGTGACGACGTACGGGTATTGTTCAGCGCGCACAGTCTGCCAGAGAAAATTCTGGAGCTTGGCGATCCTTATCCGGAACAGCTGTTGGAAACCTCCCGTGCTATTGCTGAAAAAACAGGTGTTACCTCTTGGCAGTTTGCATGGCAGAGCGCCGGACGCACCTCGGTGCCTTGGCTGGGTCCAGATATTCTGGAGACTCTCCGTAATCTTAGCAAGGAACAGGTTGAAAATGTGCTGGTTGCTCCGATCGGCTTTGTATCCGATCATCTGGAAGTTCTCTATGACCTGGATATCGAAGCACAGGAAGTCGCCAAGGAGCTGGATATGCGCTTAATGCGTATCGACATGCTGAACAGCGATCCGCTGTATATGGAAACGCTTTGTGATTCCGTCATCGATCAGCTAAAACAATCAAATTTGGTCTAGAATACAGCTATTTCTCTATGGAACCTCCCGCATTAGCGGGAGGTTCTATTTGCTTGTGCGGCCCTGATATAATAGTATGGATTCTGTAAAACAAATCTATCAAAATATGAAAAAAATTTAGGAGGAACAATGTATCCGCCGAGATCACAGAAAAAACGTTCCGGTCAGAAGAACCGGAAATCAAGGCAAAGGCGTCTGTGGCTGACAATGAATGCCTCATTGCTTTTGATGATTGTCGTTCTATTATCCTACTATTTTATTAATGACAGACAGAGCGCAGCAGGAATGCAGTCGCCGAATCCGGCTCCTGCTGGTATAGAGAAGAAAGAGAACCCGCTGCAAGAACAGGGCTCCTCAGCTGAGACATCCTCTTCTCAGGATCATCATTCAACGAATGCTGCAGATCAGCCGGTTCAGAAGCCTGCCAAACAGTCGGTCAATCAGCCGGTCAAAGAGCCTGATAAGCAGCCGGCAAAAACAGACGTGGATGCCAAGAAGCAGGGTTCGAACCAGGACGGTAAAGACCAGTCATCTAATGATACCCATGATAAATCTCCGGCCGGAGATGAAGGAAATGCTGCAGAAGGCAGCAGCCAGAAGGACGCAAGCGTACCGGAAGAACAAAAGAGCATCGCTTCCGATAACGGCAAGGCCGTCACCATTAATTTTGTGGGCGATATGATCTTCTCAAGCAAGGTGGAGCAAGTTCTGGAGAAAAAAGGATATTCATATCCTTTCGCATATTTGGGAGATACATTCAAGAAGGATGATCTCACGCTTGGAAATCTGGAAACGCCAGTGACTACAGGCGGCGTGAGCGCCCAGAACAAACAGTATGTATTCAAATCCTCGCCTAAGGCGCTGGATGCCCTGCATGCCGCAGGTATGGATGTTGTCAATCTGGGCAATAACCATATCCTTGATCAAGGCGAGGTCGGTTTGCTGGATACGATCAAATATTTGGATCAAAGCGGCATTCAGTATGTGGGTGCAGGCAAGAATGCAGCGCGTGCTTATGAGCCGCAGTATTTCAAACGGGGCGGCATGACCATTGCCGTCGTAGGCTGCAGCCGGGTATATCCTGAGCCGAGCTGGGCGGCTGGAGACAACAAACCGGGTGTGGCGAGCGTTTATGATGGAAAAGGGTATCACGACCGCGTTATGACGACGATATCGAATGCCCGTAAGAAAGCGGACCTGGTGATTGTCATGACGCATTGGGGCATTGAAAGATCCCTGACGCCGAACGCCGTTCAGACCAAGCTTGCACATGATTTTGTAGACGCGGGAGCCGATCTGGTTATCGGCGGTCACCCGCATGTCCTACAGGGACTTGAGCAGTATAAAGGCAAGTGGATTGCATATAGTACAGGGAACTTTATTTTTACGAAATCCAGCACTCCCTCGACATGGAAAACAGCCGTGTTTCAAGCGACCTGTAAACCGAAATCCGGCTGCAGCATGAAGCTTACGCCTTACCATGCCGAGCTGGGTCAGCCGGTACCCATGAATGCCCAAGAGGGAAGCCAGCTGATGAAAGAGCTGCAGGGTTTATCCATCGGCGGCGTGAAAATCTCGAGTGATGGTGTAGTTACTCCGGGATCTTAAGCCCAATAATCTTATTGTTAATTAGCAAAAGTTTGGAGGGAGAAGGATGAATAATCTATGTGTGGCGCATCGTGGATTTTCCGGGAAAGCTCCGGAAAATACGATGGCTGCTTTTCGGATGGCTATTGCAGAACCTTATGTGCAGTGGATGGAAATTGATACCCAGCTTACGATAGACGGGATTCCTGTGGTCATACATGATTTTAGTCTGGATCGAACGACAAACGGCATTGGCAAGGTCAAGGATTATACGTGGCAGCAGATTCACCGCCTAGATGCAGGAAGCTGGAAGAGCAGAGACTTTCATGGGGAACGTGTTCCCTCATTGGAAGAGGTCCTTCGACTTAGCTGCGGCCGCGTGCACCTGAACATTGAGCTTAAAACCTCAGGGGATATGTATCCCGGGCTTGAGCAAGCGGTTATTGACCGGGTTGCTTCATATCACATGGAGCAGGATGTCGTGCTGACTTCTTTTGATACAGGCGCTCTGCTCAAGGCGAAGCAAATCAATCCGGATATTAAGACCGGCCTGATTATCGATGCCCGGCCCAAAGATTTGGTGGAGCGGCTGCAGTCTCTCAGATGCTCCTTCTTGTCGATCGGGTACTCTCACCTGGATCATGATCTTTTTGAACAGCTGAAAGCAGCAGGAATCACGGTCATGGCCTGGACGGTGGATGATACTAGACGCATGAATCGGCTGGCGAATATTTCCCCGGAAATTTTGATATGCACCAACCGCCCTGATGTGTGGAAAAAAACGTTTGTGTACTAGACATCATACTAAACTATCAAAGGATGATATGACGATGATTCATAACGTATATTGTGTGGGTCGTAACTATCAGCTTCATGCTGCAGAGCTTGGAAACGATGTACCTGATGAACCGATGATTTTCATGAAGCCGTCCCATGCAGCTGTTGAACTTGGAGGACAGACTTTAGTACTTCCGCAGGAAAAGGGAGAGGTTCATTATGAAGGAGAGATGGTTCTTCGCGTGAGCCGTTCCTATGAGCCAGGGGTTAAGGTAGATGATCTGGTGGACAAAATGGCGCTTGGCATTGATTTTACATTGCGGGATGTGCAAACGGTGATCAAGAAAAAAGGACATCCGTGGACGGCTGCCAAGGGCTTCAAAAATTCCGCGCCGATTTCCGCCTTTATCGAATTTCCTGGTGTAGCGGCAGCAGGGGAACAAAACTTTACGGTACATAAAAACGGCTCGGAGGTACAGCGCGGGAATATCAAAGATATGATTTTCTCACTGCAGGAGATCGTTGATTATATTGGCACCAATTATGGTCTTGGTGAAGGTGACGTGATTTTCACGGGCACGCCTGCTGGTGTCGGTCCTTGTGCTGCAGGAGACATGTTTGAACTCAGATGGGGAGACCAGCTTCTGGGAAGCTGCGTCATCGGCTGATGATGGATTGGCTGATTGGTGCGCTGTGCGCTCTTGTTGTCGCCGGGGGGGCTTTCTGGAAACGTTCTTTGACTCTGCCGGGGGCGGCAGCCGCCTTTATTATGGGCACCATCTATTTTGGCGCGGGGAATTTGCTGTGGTTTGGCATCCTGCTGGTTTTCTTTATTAGCTCCTCGCTGCTTTCGAAGTTCAAACAGGCCCACAAGGCGGAGCTGGAGAAGTCTTATGCCAAAACTGGCACACGGGATGCGGGTCAAGTATTCGCCAATGGCGGAGCCGGAATGTTGCTATGTATCCTGAACGCGGTATGGCCCCATCCAGGCTGGGTCTACGCCTATATCGGCGTGATGGCTGCCGCAACCGCAGATACTTGGGCGACGGAGTGGGGAGGACTCAGCCGGAGACAGCCGCGTTCTGTGCTTACCGGTAAAATCGTGCCTCCAGGTACCTCAGGCGGTGTCACCCTGCTAGGAAGTACAGCAGCAGCGCTTGGCGGCCTGATGATCGCTTTGTTTGGCTGGCTGTTTGCTGGATGGACCGGCATGGACCATCTGTTACTGGAATTTTTGCTGGCTGGCCTCACTGGTGGCCTCGTTGGCGCATTCGCTGACTCTTTTTTTGGAGCAACTCTGCAGGTTATGTACAGGTGTCCCGTGTGCGGGAAAGATGTCGAGGTGCTGACGCACTGCGGGCAGCCGACCCGGCATATCCGTGGCCAAGCCTGGATGAACAATGACGCGGTGAACTTTCTGTCGTCTTGCATTGGTGGACTGGCAGCATGGGCCATCTCACTTTTAGTGTAAATTCCTTAGCATTACAAATGATTTGTCAAACCGTCTTTTATATCACGAAGACGGTTTTTTGTTTGCTGAAAACTGCCGCCGAGCCTTAGCTTGTCCTTATGGTTTATATCAGTCCGGGCCATATGCTAAAATAGCATTATGTATTCTAATTCCAGAGAGATAAGTAGGGAAAATAAATATGAACATTATGACCGTTGAACATATATCCAAAAGCTACGGCGAAAAGATTTTGTTTGAGGATGCCTCTTTTGGTATGGAAGATCAGGATAAAATCGGTGTCGTCGGCGTAAACGGGACCGGAAAATCGACGTTTTTACGCGTTATTGCCGGCTTGGAGCAGCCGGATGCGGGCGGGATCTCCACCGGGAATCAGATCAGAGTCCGGTATCTGGCGCAAAATCCAGAGTTCAATCCGGGCAATACCGTGCTTCAGCAGGTGTTTGAGGGGAATGACCCTAAGCTGAAAATCGTTAGAGATTATACCGAAACTATGGAGCTACTTGAACTGAATCCGTCGGATACCGGGCTGCAGGAAAAGCTGCTGAAGTTGAATCAGCAAATGGACACACTGCAGGCTTGGCAGATGGAAAACGAAGCGAAAACGATTCTATCTAGGCTTGGGATCGTGAACTTTGAGGCAACCATGGGGTCACTGTCGGGTGGACAGCGTAAGCGTGTTGCTTTGGCCCAGGCCCTGATTGAACCATGCGAGCTATTGATCCTTGACGAGCCTACGAACCATATCGACAATGATTCCGTCATCTGGCTGGAGCAGTATTTGCAAAAGCGCCGCGGTGCACTGCTGATGATTACGCATGACCGTTATTTTCTGGACCGGGTAGCGAATGTCATGCTGGAGCTCGACCATGGACGGCTGTTCAGATATGAAGCCAATTACTCCAGATTTTTGGAGCTGAAAGCGGAGAGAGAAGAGCGGGAGGAAGCATCCGAGCAAAAAAGACAAAACCTGCTCCGGAATGAGCTGGCCTGGATCCGCCGCGGAGCGAAAGCCAGATCAACCAAGCAAAAGGCGCGGATCGACCGTTTTGAAGCGCTGAAGGATCAGCAGGGTCCAACTCGCAGCGGTTCCGTCGACATGGCTGCGGCCTCCACGCGTCTGGGACGCAAAATCATCGAGCTGGAGCATCTCGGCAAAAAGGCCGGGGATAAGGTTCTGATTCATGATCTGAACTATATCAGCGTTCCTGGAGACCGAGTGGGTATCGCCGGACCGAACGGAAGCGGTAAGTCGACGCTGCTGAATATGATATCCGGTAGACTTGCGCCGGATGAAGGCGAGGTCATAACAGGCACAACGGTTAAAATTGGCTACTTCACCCAAGAGCATCAGGATATGGACGGCAGTATGCGTGTGATCGAATACATCAAGGAAGAGGCTGAGGTGATTCGCTCCGATGATGGCAGCAGCATTACAGCCTCCCAGATGCTCGAACGGTTTCTGTTCCCGCCTGTGATGCAGTGGACACCGATTTCCAGACTGTCCGGGGGTGAAAAGCGCCGTCTTTATTTGCTCCGGGTGCTGATGTCCGCACCAAACGTACTCCTCCTGGACGAACCGACCAACGATTTGGACATTCAGACGCTCGCCGTACTGGAGGATTACTTGGATGATTTCCCTGGCGTTGTCTTCGTGGTTTCCCATGACCGTTATTTCCTGGACCGCACCGTGGATAAGATCATGGCCTTCGAAGGAGAAGGACGTATCCGTGTTCATGTCGGCAACTATACGGAATACAGCGAATGGATGGCTAAAAATAGTGAACCGGCGGCTGCGGAGCGTTCAACCGAGAAGTCAAAGCCGGCTGCACAATCCGCCCCTGAAGCGGCTCCGCGTGAAAAGATGAAATTCAGTTACAAGGAGCAGCGGGAATATGAGCAAATCGACGAATTGATCGAGGCCTGTGAAAATAAGCTGGCAGGCATTCAGAAAAAGATGGAGGAGTCCTTCAGCGATTCGGCTCTGCTGCAAGAGCTGCTGCAAAAGCAGCAGGAAACCGAGCAGGAGCTGGAGCATCTGATGGAGCGATGGACGTATTTGAACGAGCTTGCCGAGAAAATTGAAGCAAGCAAAAACTGACATTGAATTTGGCTTCTTGCATCCATAAAGTAACGGCTGTCCGGTCATGATGACCAGACAGCCGTTTTTTTAAGATAAAAGCGGTTATAAATTTCAAGAATCTATGCTCTTACATAAGCCGCGAGGAGTTTAGTTGTGTTGAATACCGCCTGCTTATGGGTGCGTTCCATTGCATGGGACGCGTGGACGCCTGGACCAATGAGCGCAGCGCGGATATTGTTGCCTGCGGACATAGCAGCTGAAGCATCTGAACCGTAATGAGGGTAGATATCCACCGCAAACGGAATGCTTTCCGCTTTAGCCAGTTCAATCAATTTACTGGTCATATCATAATCATAAGGGCCTGAGGAGTCTTTCGCACAGATGGACACGTCGGTTTCCTTGCAGCTGAGATCATCGCCAATGCAGCCCATATCAACAGCGATCATTTCATCGATGTCGGATGGAATGAAGGCAGCGCCATGACCGACTTCCTCGTAGTTGGAGATGAGGAATTTCAGATTGTATTTGGGCTTCCAGTTTTCGCGTTTCATCGATTCCAGCAGGCCGAAGAGAGCCGCAACGCTTGCTTTGTCATCAATATGGCGGGATTTCACAAAACCGCTCTCTGTAATTACCGCACGAGAATCAAACGATACGAAGTCGCCCACGGAAATGCCCAGCTTCAGCACATCATCCTTGGAATGAACCAGCTCGTCGATGCGGACCTCCATGTGATCCTCTTGACGCTTGAAATCACGGGCATCGCTGTAGACATGAACCGAAGGATGCGTACTCAAAATCGTTCCGGTGTAGGTTTTGCCGCTGCGGGTATGGATGACGCAGTATTCGTTTTCGATGCTGTTCATCATAAATCCGCCAACGCTCGTAAGCCGCAGCGTGCCTTCGGATTTTATCGCACGAACCATGGCACCCAGTGTATCCACGTGAGCGCTAAGGCCAATGGTGCGGGAACTGTCCGTGCCCTGAGCTTCGAGAATCGCACCACCTTTTTGGTTCCAGGACAGCTTGACGCCTAAGGAAGAGGCCTCCTGTTCAACAAGCTTCATCACTTGCGCCGTGAAACCGCTTGGACTTGGGGTATCGAGCAGTTTTTTTAAAAAAGTTAATATGTATTCTTCATTCGGTTGTATTGACATGGTCATATCCTCCTTGTAAGAAGCATTTAGTTCGGAAGTTGATCTTTTTCCTTGGCAAGCGTACTACTTGGTTCTTCCGGAATTGGGGCAGTATAGCCGGTTTCGTTCTGAATATGTGTGAGCTGCGAAGTGAGAAGCTTAATTTCCTTTTGCAGCTTAAATTGTCTAAAGATACCGTAAGACCCGACGATGATTCCGCCGATAAGTGTACAGCCGAGGATCAGCAGAATCAGCGGAATATCGACTTTACTGAACATAAAATTGACACTTACCGGCTCCACGTTGATGACGGCAAAGATAGCGGTCAAAAGCGCAAATACCAGTCCGGCAATAAGTGACCACTGGATTTTCATACAGACACCTCCTTTTACAAACAGTATAAAATCCCTTGACCACTACGGACAAGGGATTTTATGCCATGAAACAACTTTATTTCGTCATTTGCTCCAATTGTTCGATGACATTTTCAAAGACACTCATAGCTTCGCGGATTGGCTGCGGCGAAGACATGTCGACGCCCGCCTTTTTCAGGATGTTGATCGAGAAGTCGCTGCCGCCGCTCTTCAGGAAGCCGAGGTAACGATCCACGGCAGGCTGGCCTTCCTCCAAAATTTGCTTGGAGAAGCTTGTTGCGGCAGAGAACCCGGTTGCGTACTTATACACATAGAAGCTGTTGTAGAAGTGAGGGATGCGGGCCCATTCCATTTCGATATCTTTATCTACAGCCATGCCCTTGCCATGGTATTTCATGTTCAAATCATAATAAATTTCCGACAGCGCCTGCGGCGTCAATGCCTCGCCTGATTCAGCGCGCTCATGAATGAGCTTTTCGAACTCGGCGAACATGGTTTGACGGAATACTGTTGTACGGAACTGGTCTGCATAGTACGTCAACAGATACATTTTTTCCTTCGGATCCGTTGATTTCTTCAACAGGTAATCCATCAGGAGTGCTTCATTGGTCGTCGAAGCCACCTCGGCCAAGAAAATGGTATATTGTGCATCCCGGTATGGAAGGGTATTGTCCGAGTAATAGGAATGCAGCGCATGACCCATTTCATGAGCGAGTGTAAACATGCTGTTCAGATTGTCCTTATGATTGAGCAGCACGAACGGGTGCGTGCCGTATGCTCCCCAGCTGTATGCGCCGGTGCGTTTGTTTTCATTTTCATATACGTCAATCCATTTGTTGTCAAAGCCTTCCTGCAGCGATTTCAGGTAATCCTGCCCCAGCGGCTTGAGACCTTCGGCAACGGTTTTCTTAGCTTCATCATATGTAATATCCATTTTGTATTCTTCCACAAGCGGAGCAAACAGATCATACATATGAAGCTCATCGACGCCGAGCAGCTTTTTGCGCAGATTCATGTATCTGTGGAGAAGCGGTAGGCTTTCATGGATGGTGTCGATCAGGTTCGTGTACACTTCCTTCGGAATATTGTCGCCGTAGAGGGACATTTCCAGGACGGAAGGATATTTCCGCACATTCGAATAGAATATGTTTTTGTTTACGTTCGCGTTCAACGTGGCGGCAATGGTGTTTTTCTGCTTGGAGTAAGTCGCGTACACGGCTTTGAATGCGCGTTCGCGAACTTCGCGGTTCGGGCTCTCCAGGAACTGGATGTAGTTGCCGTGGGTCAGCTCGACTTCCTTGCCTTCTTCGTTTTTGATTTTTGGAAACTTGAGGTCCGCGTTGTTCAGCATACCGAAAATCGTTTGCGGCGCCTGGGACAGGTTGCCGACCTGCGCAAGCAGTGCTTCTTCGTTTTTGGACAGGATATGTGCTTTTTCACGCTTCATTTCGGTAAGAGTGAATTTGTAAGCGGCCAGTTCCGGATCTGCAATGAACGCATCGAGCTTGTCGTCCGCAAGGGACAGGATTTCAGGCGTAACGAAAGACAGTGCCTCGCCAACCTGCACGTTCATTTTTTTTGCTTTTTGTGAAAGAGCCTGGTATGTAGGATTTGCTGTATCTTCGTCATGATGTAAATGCGCGTAAATGTAAAGGCGTTCGGTCTTGAGGGAAATCTCGTCTTCCAGTGCGAAGCAGGCTCTAACAGATTTTGCGTTATCCAACTTGCCCTGGAATTCAGCCATTTTCTTTACTTCCTGCTGCAGCTCGGCATAAGTCTGATCCCAGGCTTTCTGACCGCCTACCAAGTCCTCCACATTCCATTTGTTCTCTTCAGCTACTTCAGAGCGCTTCAATAATTGTTCCATGGGAATCCTCCTTAAATGTTGGGATGAAAAGGCATGGGTTCCACTTGACGAAACCGCCGGAGGAAAGAGGGGAACCGCACCCACAGTGAACGCGAATGCGATGGCAAGTCTAAACGTCTTGTTGAAGTTCACAAGCAGGGAACCTCCTTATCTAGGAAAGATACCCCTTAGTATGAACTTTTCCCCATAAAAATATTTACACTTTCCTTTAAGGGTTGGAACCCATGTTGAAGAAACTGTATAGAATAAGGAAAAAGGCAAACAGGATCATGACGACAGCAATGCTGGCCATACCCCGTTTCAGCTTCTCTGGAACCGAGTTTCTCATCATAATGAGAACGGCTCCAAGACAGAATGAGGAAATAATGAAGATCAGAGTGCTATTGGATTCCATTTGAAGGACTATACTCCTTTAAAGGCGGCCATGATCGAACGCCATTCTTCCATATTGTCTTCGTATTCTTCTTTGGGGAAGCGGGTTTCAGCCCACTGCATGAGAGCCGGGCGGCTCATGAAGGTGTGCGTTTCCTCGCCCCACTGATCGGAGATCTCCCGAAGAACGATATATCGGCCTTGAACTTCGACGGTCATCATGTTCCATTTGTCTTTTTTGTATATTTCATGTTTTTTGATCATATGCATTCTCCGTTTAGTCTTTTGGTAAAATGATACCGCAGAGGA
Source organism: Paenibacillus mangrovi (assembly GCF_022898935.1). Lineage (GTDB taxonomy): Bacteria > Bacillota > Bacilli > Paenibacillales > Paenibacillaceae > Paenibacillus_AQ > Paenibacillus_AQ mangrovi. The sequence goes on from NZ_JALIRP010000001.1 coordinate 281,446, forward strand.
AGCTCCAAAAGCAAATAAAAAGATGCAATCCCAAAAAAGAGCGATTGCATTGTCAAGATGCATGAAGTATAATGTACTTATTCGCCACATATGGCGGTATTTTTAGGAGGTTGTTCATTTGAAAGGTACAGTTAAATGGTTTAATGCAGAAAAAGGCTATGGCTTTATTCAAGTTGAAGGCGGCGAGGACGTATTCGTACATTTCTCCGCAATTCAAGGCGACGGATTCAAAACTTTGGACGAAGGTCAAGAAGTTGAATTCGAAATCACTGAAGGCAACCGTGGCCCTCAAGCTGCAAACGTAACTAAATTATAAGATCGACTCCGTGTAACGGATTTCTTATAGCTTTGGTTAAATAAAAGCCTATAAAGCACAGTTCTCATCAAGAGAACTGTGCTTTTTTGTATTTGATTCAGGCAGTGGGGAGTCAAACCTGCAACTCCCTATAATTGTCATTTTCCTTACCGGAAAGACGTGCTTTGTAGCCAATGCTGCTTGCAATCAGAAACTGGGCGGCATAATAAGTTGTCATGATCCAAACGTCCGAGTATTTAATATCCGAGATGAACATGTTCCATGAGAGAATGGAGTCGGAAGCCATGAACAGGACTGCACCGCAGCTGGCCGGCAGATTGCCGGACATAATGGCGAAAAATCCCATCAATGAAATGACGATCAGGTATAACATGACGGGAAGTATCAATCCATCATTGCCGCTGCTCTGTAGGCTGTGAAACAGCTTCCACGCCATATAGGAGGCAAAACATGCGATAGGGATAATGGAGATGATCCGAACGCGTGAAAATGTCCAGCGGATGGTAAAGGCAGACAGGTAGAACAAATGACCTACAAGAAAAGCGGATAAACCAATGAGGAACCATTGTATAAGACCGTCACCCATCATGCAGAAGAAGAGACCTGACAATGTCAGCCATACATATTTACTTTTGGCGGCAGGCGCTCGCAAATAGCCGTAAATCAGAATCAAAGCCATAGGGATCAGCTTGAACGGAATGCTATGAAGCAGAAATATATACAGCAGTCCCATGATGAGAATGGCAGCGGGCAGCAGCCGTTTTAACATACTTTAGACCTCCTTGAATAGGAATCTGTTAAATTTTAAAATGATTTCGGCATGTACTGAAAATATTCCTTTTTTATTTGCTAGAACGCTTACATGCAGTATCCAAGGGAATGAAAACCCTTTCTACACATTGTATTTCTGGCTTTTACCTTCCATGACGTGATCTAGTTTATTTGTGCTATTTTCAGGTCCATATTATAATAAAGACATTAGGATAGATACAAGTAGACAACAATGTGGAGGCACCGTCTTGAATGAAAATGGGCAAAGTCAATATCAAGTTCCCCGGAACCCTATAAGCTTGATGGGACGGGTCTATAAGCATATTTTGCCGGAAGTTAGGAAGGAATTGGACGGTTGGCGCAAGGCCGCTGGACAAATCCCGGATCCCGAGCTTCGGAAGCAAGCACTTGCCAGCATTGAAACCAAGCAGTTTCATTGTGAAGGTGGGGGCATCTATGCTGCCGTCCCATTGCCGGACAGATTGGTTCTGACCAAACTAATTGTTGCTTATCAGACGATTAGCGACTACCTGGATAATTTATGCGACCGCAGTACCTCCATGGATCAGGCTGATTTCAGGCTTCTTCATCAATCCATGCTGGATGCTACCGATCCGGAGGCGGAGACGGTAAATTATTACGCGCTTCGCCAGGAGCAAAATGACGGGGGGTATTTGCACAGCCTGGTAACGACATGCCAGAGCTGTATCCGTCAGCTTCCCGGCTATTCAGCGGCCATGCCTTACATCCGGGATTTAGCGGGCCTGTATACCGACCTGCAGGTCTACAAGCATATCAAGCCCGAACTCAGGGAGCAGGCACTGCTGGACTGGTGGGAGCTTCACCGTGAACGGACCCCCCATCTCCAGTGGAATGAATTTGCTGCAGCCACGGGCTCTACACTGGGCGTATTTATGCTGTTTCTTGCCGCGAGCGACAGGCACTTGAACGATACGGCTGCGGCCTCCATTCATGCGTCATACTTTCCACATGTTTGCTGTCTGCACATTATGCTGGATTACCTGATTGATCAGGAAGAGGATCGGCTTGGCGGAGATCTTAATTTTTGCAATTATTATGATTCTCCCGAGAGTATGCTGGACCGGATTGCCTTGATTGTGGAATCGGCACGCAAGGATGTATCATCCATTCCTGTACCGCCGTTTCACCGGATGATCATTGAGGGATTACTGGCAATCTATTTGTCCGATCCGAAAGTCAGCGAGCAGCAGGAAGTTCGCTCCGTATCCAAACGCTTGATGAAGGGAAGTCCGCTTACCCGGCTCTTCTTCTTCGTCAACAGCCGCTGGATCCGCAAACATTTGTATGAGTGATTACGAGGAGGAATTTTTCATGACAGTGAAAAAGATAGCAGTATTAACCAGTGGCGGAGACTCCCAAGGGATGAACGCGGCAGTTCGTTCAGTTGTCCGCAGCGGGCTTTATTACGGACTTGAAGTATATGGCATTCAGCGCGGTTACCAAGGATTATTAAACGATGATATTTTTTCAATGGATCTGCGCAGCGTAGGAGACATCATTCAGCGAGGCGGAACGGTCTTGCAGTCGGCACGTTGCAAGGAGTTCATGACACCCGAAGGACAGCAGAAGGGCGCTGAAATCCTGCGCAAGCACGGTATTGACGGCCTGGTTGTAATCGGCGGCGACGGATCTTACCATGGTGCCAACAAGCTGAGCAAGCTCGGCATCAAAACCATGGCACTGCCTGGCACCATTGACAACGACATCTCCTTCACGGACTTCACCATTGGATTCGATACCGCCGTGAGCATCGTCGTAGACGCAGTGAACAAACTGCGCGATACGATGTCCTCCCATGAACGCTCCTCAATCGTTGAGGTTATGGGTAGACACTGCGGTGATATCGCCCTTTATGCAGGTCTGGCTTCCGGCGCGGAGACTATCCTCGTACCTGAGGTTCCGCATGACATGGACGAAATTACCGAACGGATGAAGCAGAACTTTGCTCATGGCAAACGCCACAGCATTGTGATCGTTGCTGAAGGTGTAGGTAGCGGGGAAGATGTAGCCAAAGCGCTCACAGACCGCTGTCCGACGCTCGAGCCGCGTGTTACGGTGCTCGGTCATATCCAGCGCGGTGGTACGCCAACGCCTGCTGACCGGAATCTGGCCAGCCGTCTAGGCGATTTTGCTGTTCGCAAGCTTATTGAGGGCGAGTCCTGTAAAGCCTGCGGAATTATTAAAGGTGAGCTTGTTCTTACGGACATCGATAAGGTGGTTAACAGCAAGAAAGATTTCAACATGGAATTGTACGAATTGGCATCCCGGTTGTCCCAATAATCAGGAGCTTGCTATGTTATAGCAAAAAGCCTTGCAGAGAATCCTCTCTGACAAGGCTTTTTTGTGTATATGTTATGCGGCCACAGTGATGCTTTCCGAATGTGTCCGTTGAACCTTGATCAGCCGTGCCAGTAGCAGAACCGCGCCGACGGCGAGCCCTGTGATGAGTCCGATCCAGAAACCGTAGGCTCCAAGCGTAGTATAGGTGGCCAGCAGGTAACCGATCGGAAGACCGATAACCCAGTAAGAGATAAAGGTAATGATGAATGCGGGATTCACGTCCTTGTATCCACGCAGCGCCCCCTGAACCGGAGTTGCAATCGCATCGGATATTTGAAAGAAGATCGCATAGATCAGAAAATGCTGGGTCAACGCAATCACGTTGCTTTCATCCGAATATAGTCCTGCAACGAACTTTCCTGCCGCGAGCAGCACCACGGCCGTCACGAGCGACAAGGCTATGGCGGAACCGATCCCTAGGATGCTGTACTGGCGCGCGTCCTTAAGCCGTCCGGAGCCTTTTTCAAAGCCGACCAGAATGGTAAGCGCCATGCTGATGCTGAGCGGAATCATATACAGTGTTGTAGCAAAATTCATGGCTGCCTGATGTGCAGCGATCGTAATGGTGTCAAATCGGCTCATAAGCAGGGTCGTAGCCGCAAAAACCGCCGTTTCGAAGAAAATAGAAAAGCCGATCGGCACCCCGATTTTCAGAAGCTCCTTCCATACTTTCAGAGATACCCCGTGAAAGGTACGGAAGATGCCAAAGGAAGCGAAGGGCTTAAGACGGGTCACGAAGATGACCGAGATGATAAAGACGCACCAATACGTAATCGCGGACGCGATCCCTGCTCCGGCGCCTCCAAGCCGCGGAAATCCCCAGTTGCCGAAGATGAGCAGGTAGTTGAGAAAAATATTGATTGGCAGGGAAATCAGCGTAATGGTCATGGAAATTCTCGTTTGACCAAGAGCATCGATAAAACTTCGCAGCACCGTATAGCCAAACATCGGAATAATGCCGATCGAAAGATAGCTCAGAAAATGCAGTGCAATGCTCCGGACATGTTCATCGAGATCCATGCTGCCGAGAATCGTCGGGACCAGGAGACTTCCTGCGACCAGAATGGCAACGGCCAGTATGAGTGCAAGCCACAAGCCCTGCATCACATGAAAAGCGACCTTTTTGGCTTGGCCCCCGCCCATGAGGTGTGAAACAATGGGCGTCATGCCCATTAAAATACCGCTCAGACCGGTTTGCAGCGGCACCCACAGGCTCGAGCCAATCGCGACGCCGGCCAAATCGGTGGAACTGGCCTTACCCGACATGTTCGTATCGAAAAAGGTAATGGCGGAAAGGGCGATTTGGGTGATGAGTATGGGCAGTAAAATAACGAGAAACTGTTTTGATTTTTGCTGAAGCGATAATGTTGGTTTCATCAAGATGTCCTCACAGTAATTGATTTCTGACATGATGCAATAGTCTATTGTAGAATATAAGCTCTTATTTGAACAGGAAAACTCCGAAGAGCTAGCAGAGCGTGTGAAGGATATATGCGATTAAAATATAAAAACCCGGCTTGATCAACCGGGCTTTACGTATTGGCGCGATGCTTATTTGTAATCTACTCCCTGGGAATAACGATTGGTCGCATTCCAGAGCAGGTATTCATCGACATTCATGTCCTTCAAGGCGCGGATCTGTTCCTCGACTTCGGTCTTGCCGTATTTTATATAGTGTCCGCTGCCAAGCCAGCTCGCCGTAAAATCCTGAATCCATGGACGCACGATCGGCTTTTGGTCCTCAAGCGGAGTCAGCTTTTTAATCGTGTCCGACATTGAGCCTTTGATGGTTTTGTACGGCTCTTTGTCGGGATCCTTGGCACCAAACCAGCCTTGGGTGTAGTGACTTGGGTATACCATCGGACTGATGACATCGACGTTTTCGGAGATTTTGTTAAAGTCCTGTCCGATTCCCTCTGCCGCCGGCACAGAAGCCGCATAACCGAAAATATCAACGGATACACGGACACCGAGTGGAGCTAGCTGTTTGCGCGCATATTGAACGAATTCGGCTACGGTATCCACACGGGATTTTCCGTTCTTGATGTATTTCAATGAATCAGCGCGCTTTTCAAAGCCTTCAGGAAAACGAACGTAATCGAACTGGATTTCCTTAAATCCGAGCTTGGCCGCTTCTTTGGCAATTTCTATGTTGTAATCCCATACTTCTTTGCTGAACGGATTGACGAAGCTATCGCCTTTGCCATTTTTCCATACGGTCCCATCATTGTTAACAAAGGAAAGATCAGGACGTTTTTTAGCAAGAACCGTATCTTTGAATACGACAACGCGCGCAATCGGATAAACATTATGTTCTTTCAGACGATCCATCAGCCCGTGAATATCATGGATAAACGGCTGTGGATTACCCATTTTGATCAGGCCCGGGTTGTCCGTCTTATAGGTTATGTATCCAGCGTCGTCTTTGATGTCGATTACCATCGCGTTCAGTTCTGTATTGTCCATTAGATCGATAAGCTGGTTCATTCGGGAGCCGCCGGCGCTATATGCCGTCACGTATACACCTTTGACCTTGGGAGCGGTCGTCTGGGGATCAACTTTGACTGGTGGATTGTCAGCGCTTACGGTAATGTCTTTTTGCTGGGAAGTGATGATGGCTGAGTTAATGGATGACTCAATGATTTTGGCGACTTGATGATTGTCGTTCTGCGGATGATGAGCCGCGCTGCTGCCCAAAATGATCAGCAGAGCCCAGATGATATTCATAACAATTCTCTCCCTTGTTAGCGTTCACATAACTGATTATATAAAAACAAATAAGCTTAAAAACAACAGGTTTGTAACAATTTGGAGGAGTTCTTCGAATAGAGGCTATACCTCCTGTTTTAATAAACCGAATGGCTTTGACTTTAACCTTTTTGGTATCCTGTAGCTTTACCTGTAAGCACTGGAAATACGTATGCAGCAAGGGATTGGCAAAATTTTTACTTTATTGAGAAGTTAGGAAAAAACAAAAATGCCGCCAGCTTTTCAGTGTGAATTAGTGACTGAAAAACGGACGGCATGATCCATCTTATACTTCCGAACGATTAATGAAGAGGCGCAGAGCTTTGATGTTCACAGATACTGTACTGGATAATCTCCATAGCATCGTCCTGTTCCAGGATACCCAGTCCGTCCCGCAGCACAATGAGTGAATTCAGTTCATTGTGCTTCAAGAAAGGCATCATATCAGGGAACCACTTCATGACGATTTGGGACAATTTTACCGTTTCCATTTCCACAAAAATCACCCTTTCCTCTCAAGATTCTTTAAGCCCTAATACTCTAAAGCCAAGGAGAATCGGAAAAGCGTTTAAGTGCTTTGGAAAAATCGGGTCGATCCTAATCTCATGGAACTCATGCAGGAACCGCGCACCATTAATATACCACAAAACACATCTTATTTACACAGCGCTCCTGAAAATCAGCTTCTGCGGAAGGAGCCCATGACGCCGACCGTTTCGACAATGTTGACGAAGGCTTTGGGATCCGTCTGTTTGATGATCCGTTTCAGCTCCTGAAGCTCGTAACGGGTGGTCACCGTCATCAGCATGTCCTTGGGCTCATGGGAAAAGGCGCCTTCGGTTTTGATTTTGGTTACGCCCCGCGGCCGCACCAGCAGCTGCTCTAGTAGGGCTTCCGTTTCATTGGTGACAATGTATACAGTAACCTTGAAATGGCTGACATGAATCATATCCACCACTTTGCCGGTAACAAAAATCGATACCATGGAAGCGAGGGCAAGGTTCCAGTCCTTTTGTAGATAACCTGCCGCAAGAATGACGAGACCATTCATCGCAACGAGCACACTACCGACAGGAAAATCACGGTAACGCGTCACGATGGAACCGACGATGTCAAATCCGCCCGAGGAACCACCTGCCCGGAAAGAAATGCCTGCCCCAATGCCTACCAACACCCCGCCAAATACAGCGGCAAGCAGCGAATCGGAGGCAAGAGGCTGAACCGGTACGATAGCGATGAACCAGGTGGTAGCAACAACGGACAGAATGCTGAGGACGATAAATCTTTTCCCGAGCAAAAACCAACCTGCAACAAGGATCGGAACATTAAACACAAAGTATAAAATGCTGAGATCCACGGGCGTGAAATAATTGACCAGCATGGATAGACCGGATACGCCGCCGCTGAGCAGCTGATGTGGAACGAGGAAAAGATTGAATCCGCAAGCGATGAGCGCGGCACCAAAGATGACAATGAGATATTTCCAGATGTTGCTAAGCCGCAAAATGCTCCACCTCTATTTCACGTGTAATTTTTTTTGAATAAAAGGGTTTTTTACCTTTGTTTCCAAGCAGCTGGTTTTTGTATTTTGATTTGTGATATAATGTATTGGATGTTCTTGAGTAGGCTTGTACAATAGTATTATTTTGACATTGTTTCAGGAGAAAAATTACCGTTTACTAAAATCTGTAGGCTGTTTTTCCCCTGGATAAACGCTATAGAGAATTTAAGCCATGCAATAATTTTTGAAGAATGGCTAACCTATATAATGTTTACGCTACTTAAGAATACAGACAAGATTGTGGATTGTCCACTATATAGAAGGAGTATGAAAATATTGAAAAATTTCGCAGATTTAGGCCTTGAACCAAAGGTTCTTCAGGCCATCACAGAGCTTGGATTTGAGGAAGCAACACCAATTCAGGCGCAGTCGATTCCGATTGCTATGTCCGGACGCGATATGATCGGCCAAGCTCAAACCGGTACAGGTAAAACAGCAGCTTTCGGCATTCCTCTGATTAATAAAATTTCTAAGGACACGGACAAAATCGTAGCGCTCGTTATGACTCCAACCCGTGAGCTTGCCATTCAGGTTGCTGAAGAGATCGGAAAACTGACACGCTTTAAAGGTATCGGATCGCTGCCAATCTACGGTGGTCAGGATATTGGCCGTCAAATTCGCGCATTGAAAAAGAAACCGCAAATTATCATCGGTACACCAGGTCGCTTGCTTGACCACATCAACCGCAAAACCATCCGCCTTGATGATGTCGAAACCGTTATTCTGGACGAAGCCGACGAAATGCTGGATATGGGCTTTATGGATGATATTCAATCCATCCTGAAGCTGGTACCCGAAGAACGTCAAACGATGCTTTTCTCCGCAACAATGCCGCCAAACATTCAAAAACTGGCTCAGCAATTTTTGAAAAATCCTGAACATGTATCGGTTGTTCCTAAACAAGTCAGCGCACCGCTGATTGACCAAGCATATATCGAAGTACCTGAGCGTCAAAAGTTTGAAGCACTTTGCCGTTTGATTGATATGGAGTCTCCTGAGCTGGCGATCGTATTTGGACGTACCAAGCGCCGCGTTGACGAGCTGTCCGAAGCTCTGCAAAAACGCGGATATTCTGCGGACGGACTTCATGGTGACCTGTCTCAAAACCAACGTGATACCGTTATGCGTAAATTCCGTGACGGAAGCATCGACGTATTGGTGGCAACAGACGTGGCAGCGCGCGGTCTCGATGTTTCCGGCGTAACTCATGTCGTTAACTTTGACCTTCCACAGGATCCTGAGAGCTATGTACACCGTATCGGACGTACAGGCCGCGCAGGTAAAGAAGGTACTGCATGGTCCTTCGTAACACCTCGTGAAATCGATCATCTGCACCTGATTGAACGCGTTACGCGTCACCGCATTACGCGCAAACCGCTTCCTACACTGGCTGAGGCTATTGAAGGTAAGCAGCGGATTATTGCTGAGCGCCTGATGGAGACGATTGAGTCTGGTGAGCTTAACGAATATAAAGGTCTTGCGATCCAGCTTCTGGAACAGTATGATTCCGTGCAGCTGTTGTCCGGCGCTATGAAAATGTTGACTGGCGAGAAACGCGATTCCGAAATCCAACTGACTCCAGAGGATCCGATTCGCGTGAAACGTCGCTACAATAACAGCGGTAAGCCTGATCTGCGCAACGGCCGCAAACCATCTGGAAACTACGGCGGATTCCGTGGTGGCAGCAATGGCGGCGGAAGAGGCGGATATAACCGTGACCGCGATAACGGTGGACGTGATAACGGTGGACGTGGCGGATACAACCGCAGCAGCAGCGGTGGCGGACGCAGCGATACTTCCTCTTATCGTGGCGGTGGAGACCGCAAGCCGCGGACGAACAGCGGTGAAGGAAGACGCCCTTCTAAACGCGATGATTCCTACAACAGCTAATCGCTGAATACAAAAGAGACGATGTGTGCCTTGCACACGCCGTCTCTTTTTTGTTTATTTATGCTTTTAATTCATGAGGTTAGCTCTTTTGGTTTCATTTCAATTACCAAATGAATGCGCGGGTGATGATGACCAGCAAGATGAACAGTACTAGAATTGCACCTGTGGAACCCCACATTCCTGCTCCACAACCATATCCGATTCCATATCCTAATCCTGGTGCGTATGCCATATATGATTACCTCCTTAAGTGTTTGATTCCTTTGGGTTACTGTGTATCTTATGAGGGATAATGCCCTTCTGTATAGACCTTTACCTAAATCCCAGGAAATTAGGCGCTGGTAATCTAAGGCTAAAATGCGGTATATTAATATGTACAGGCATAGTTAGTGGAGGAGGGGCTTATTATTGGAATTTAAAGGTGCAATGGGCGGTATTTACAAAATTACAGAATGGATTACCCGCTTTGCTTACAGCAACATCCTGTGGCTTTTATGTTCGTCTCCGTTTTTCTTTTTCTTTGTGACCAGACTGCTGGTAACGGGTCCGAATGAGAAGCTTCAAATGAACTGGTCTATGGGTATTGTGGCACCGTTTACATTGTTTCCGGCTACAGCGGCATTGTTTGCAGTTGTCCGGAAATGGGTGATGGGCGACACGGATGTAAAGATCTTTAGTATGTTTTTCAGAACTTTTAAGGAAAACTATAAGCAAAGCATGATTGGCGGCATATTTTACGTTCTTTTGCTAGTCATTATGATTGTCGATTATAACGTTTATATGACCCAGCTCAACAATCTGCAAATCATCGGCATCGTGATGCTGTTTTTGCTGATCGTGCTGTTCATTACGTTGTTTAATTTCTTTTCCATGATCGTTCATTATCACATGGGAATGATGCAGCTTCTGAAAAATGCAGTACTCATTACTATTCTTAGACCGCTGCGTGTCTTAACAACCGTTATCGGAAGTGCTGTAGTGCTGTTAATCGGTTCGAAGTATCCGGCACTGATCTTTTTCTTCGGCGGCAGTCTGATTGCATTCTGGGCATTCTTCAACTTCTACGCGACGTTTAACAAAATGCAGGAACAGGCCGAACGTATCAAGCAGAAAGAGCTGGAAGAGCAGGAAGCGGCTGAGCTTGAACAGGATCCGGACGAAGAGGGTGATGAGCAAGAAGATGTTCCTCATCAACATTTACATTCTGATAAAAAAGGTCTATAATAGTACTACATCCTGCGATGTTCGCCACGGTTAATCGTTGTTTTGAACCAATGATAATGTCTAGGGAGATCATTACGAGGCGCAGCTGAAAAGCCCTGTCTATACGACATGGGGACTTCAAAAACGCATCCGAGGTCACCCACCTGCCAAAGCAGGTTCAGAAGACAATTTAGCCGGACGGCATAGGCGGGTTTTTATTTTGAATGATAACTTGGGCACCCCGTTTTTCGGAACAATTCCGGAATTCAGGGGTGTTTTTTGCCTATAAGGTACATTTTACCCTACTTTCTCTTTTGTTCTGTCCTTAACAATGTTACACTATAAAGTATTGAAGATGCTTACTGCAAAGGGGGAAAGGTCTTGTCGTTAAAGAGAGTTCTAGTGGGGGTCATTCGCAGCCAAGAAGGTACAAGCGACCGGGCGAAAGATCCGAAGATGAAGACACGCTATTACAATTTATCGAGAGACAAGGCATGGGAGGAAATATCCTCGACGCTGAAAAAGATTCCGGGCTACAAAGTGCTTCATGAGGTTCCTTCCGTCGGTGAGATTACACTGGAGAAAAGGACGTCTCTTGGGCGCACGATGGATATTACGGTATCCGTACTGTCGGTTGGACCTGTGCGCAGTGCGGTAGACATGTACTCAGCTTCTAGAGGCTCCATGGGCGACTTGGGAGCGAATTATCGCATTATTTTGAATTTGTTTTCAGCACTCGATAAGAAATTGGCTAAATACAAAGTTACCCAATAACAGGACTAAAAAAGCGAGAGAAAGGACAAGGCTCTTTCTCCCGCTTTTTTTAAGATTATAGAATTTATAAATCTCAGCGAAGCTGAACCATTCTATAATCACAAGAAAAACTTCCGCTAAACGCGGTCTGTCTTCTGTGCAATTACATCAATAGACGTTTTTCTTTAGATTTCCGTAAGATATGCCACTCAAGGAAGCTGCTTCCGGATCTCCTGATAAAAAATTTCAGTTCCATTTTGTTTAAATGGATTTAAGCATATACTAACATTAGGGACCGATGCTTTGAGACTTAGAGCAGTTCCTTTACAGCGGCTACCGCTTTTTCATAATTCGGATGCTCAGTCATTTCAGGCAGATACTCCACGTACGTAATTTTGTCGTTTTTATCAACTACGAAGATGGAGCGCATATCCAGGCGGAATTCCTTGATCAGAACACCATAAGCTTGTCCGAAGGACATATCCTTGTGATCGGAGAGGGTAACCACACGGTCCACGCCTGCGGCGCCGCACCAGCGTGCCTGCGCGAACGGAAGATCGGCGCTGATGGTCAGAACGATGACTTCATCTCCCAAAGCCCCTGCTTCTTCGTTAAAACGGCGTGTCTGTGCATCACATACGCCAGTATCCAGGGAAGGTACGACGCTGATCAATTTGATTTTGCCTGCATAATCCTTCAGGGTAGCTTGCTCGAGCAAATTTTTGCTGACGGTAAAATCAGGAGCCTGATCCCCTGCTTGAAGCTGTGGTCCAACCAATGTGAGCGGATTGCCTTTAAAAGTAGCAACACCTGTACGTTCTTGTGTCATGTTGATTCTCCTTTCGAAAATGGAAATTGGCGAATCGTGCCAAGGACATTATAATCTTTTTAAAAAGGCATTGTCCAATCAGCTTGCTTGGTTTACTTGAAATGCTGAAAAAACATTTTAGGCAAGAGAATGATTAGGAAGAATTCATTCCTGAATGGTTCAAGCAAAGGAAGTGTATCATGATATTTGTTCGCTACGAAAATTGGAAAAGTTACTTAAAATACTACCCCGTCACGACGATATTATTTGTGGCTAATATTATTATGTTTCTTGTATTGACTTTTAACGGAGGATCTTCAAACAACGAGACGCTCATCAAGTTTGGCGCACTGACCAATGTGGACGGCTTCAATGAGTGGTGGAGATATGTAACGTCGATCTTCCTGCATGGAGGCTTCTCGCATCTGTTGTTTAACGACTTTGCGATCTTGGTGTTTGCTCCTCCCCTGGAGCGGCTCCTTGGAGCCTGGAGATACGCGGTATTGTATTTGCTTAGTGGTGTGATCGGCAATATCCTGTCCGTTGCACATTACAACCGGATGGGCGAGATTCTACTGACGATTGGAGCTTCTGGGGCCATTTTCGGTGTTTACGGGGCGTTTCTATATATTGCACTGCTGCAGCGGAATTGGATGGATGAGTCCTCGCGGAAGACGGTGTTTGCTCTGCTGATTGTCGGTATTGTCTTTTCCTTTATACCTTCAGGGGGAGTAAACGTTAACTGGGCGGCTCATTTGGGTGGATTTGTCGGCGGATTTTTTATTTACGGTTTAATGGCAAGAATGTTGAAGAAACGGGTTAAACGGTCATAACTAGCGGATTCACGTATATGCAGAATGGAGCGAGTAACAGGTGGAATTAAGACAGTTGCAGTATTTTTTGAAGGTAGCACAGAAGGAGCATGTTACTCAGGCGGCGGAAGAGCTGCATGTGGCCCAGTCTGCGGTTAGCCGTCAGATTCATCAACTGGAGGAAGAATTGGGAGTCCAATTGTTTATGCAAAAGGGCAGAAACCTGCAGCTAACGCCTGTGGGGCAGCTGTTTTGCAAAAGGGTGGACAGCATTCTGAAGGATCTGGATAAAGCTGTTGTGGAGGTTCATGAATTTTTGGACCCGGAACAAGGGGAAATCCGGATTGGCTTTCCGCACAGCCTGGGTATCCATCTGATCCCGTCTGTCGTTGCTGAATTCAAGCGGCGGTATCCGAATGTGAAATTCAGATTCAAACAGGGGATGTTTCCTTCGTTAATCCGGGATGTCATCTCGGCCGAGGTGGATCTTGCTTTTATTTCTCCGTTTCCTGAGAAACATGAGCAGGTTGAGGGCGAGATTATGCTGACCGAAGAGCTGTATGCGATTTTGCCTCCGAATCATCCTTTGGCCAATGAAGAAAGCATTACCCTGAATCAGCTGAAGGAGGATAAATTCGTCCTGTTTAGCAAAGGGTATTCCCTGCGGCCGATTGTCTGGCATGCCTGTCTTGAAGCTGGCTTTACTCCGAAGATTGCTTTTGAAGGGGAGGAAACGGATACGATCCGCGGGCTGGTTGCTGCCGGTATGGGTGTCAGTATTTTGCCAGAGATGGCATTGTTCCAGACGAATCCCTTGCAGCCAGCAAGAGTGAGAATTTCAGAACCTAAGGTGACACGTACCATCGGCCTGATTCATCGTTCTGATGACAAGCTGCCGCGGGTTGCGCAAGCATTCAGAACCTTTCTGCTCAGCTACTTCGGACTGCAACAACAAAATGGAAACCAAAAAAACACCCCGGTCGGTTCTTAACCGATCAGGGTGTTTTTGGTATGCAGCTTAGTCGCGATTGTTGTTATTGAAAATCATAATGTAGCGGAGCAGTTCCAGTACGGAGACCAAAGCAGCGGCTACATAGGTCAAAGCGGCAGCGTTCAGTACCTTGGCAACGCCTCTTTCCTCGTTAGGCGATATATAACCTTCAGATACCATGATATCGCGTGCGCGGTTACTTGCGTTAAACTCGACGGGCAGCGTAATCAGCTGGAAAGCAACGGCGACGGAGAAGAAAATAATCCCGATGCCGAGAAGTCCTGTCCATTGGAACAAAAAGCCTGCGAGAATCATCAGCGGCGCAAGACCTGAAGCGAAATTCACGAGCGGGAAGATCCGGTGGCGAAGCACCAGCATTGGGTAATGCTTCTTATGCTGGATAGCATGTCCAATTTCGTGGCAGGCTACCGAGATAGCCGAGATGGAGCTTTCATAGTAGACCGGCTCGGACAAACGTACAACGCGGTTGATTGGATCGTAGTGGTCGGATAATGCGCCTCGAACCGGCTCAATCGGGATATCATGCAGACCGTTGCTGTCGAGCATATGCCTTGCAGCTTCATAACCAGTCATGCCGCTCGTTGCTTGGACAGTGGACCATTCTTTAAAGGTTCCCTTAACCCGGAACTGGGCCCACATCGAAAAACCGAACGCAATAATAATTAATAAATACATATTCATTCCCATATTACACCCTCCTGCTAGTCGTGAAAAATAATATCTCTATATGGGAGACCGGCTATATTGTAGGTCCCTGCTCGAGGAAGAGTCTGATAGCTTCGATACAAGCCGCACCTTGCGGCAGTAATTTCAAAAGCAGGTGACTGGCTTGCCCGGGCTTCATCTTTTCTAGAAGGGGACTAAGCTCCTTCACCTCGCGTTCAAGCTGCTGCATATGCAGTTCCAGGTAGGTCAGCTTGTCGGATACCTGATTGATCTCAGGTTCGGCATCCCATTTATCGAGCGTCTGCCGGATCTCTTCTAGAGTATATTTCTCTTGTTTTAAATCATTAATACGTTTGAGACGGAGTAAGGTTTCATGGCTGTACAAACGATAATTTTTAAGGGTGCGCTTTTCGGGAGAAATGAGCCCCAGTTTGGTGTAATAATCAATTGTGCGCTCGCTGACATCTCCAGCTTTAGCCAATTCACCTATACGGTACAGCGTTATATCCCCATCTAAATCACCTCACTGGATCATAATTAATATTTATTAGATTGAACTATAGACGAAAACCGCCTCATTCCTATGAGCCACTTTCATTCAATCTATGTAACTCATTTTAATGTGGAATTGATGAAAATATGATACATGAAAGTTAACCATACAGTCAAACGTAATGCTTGCTTAATGTTACAAATAATGTTATTAAACATAACATATAATATTTTGACGAAAATATTATTGTCATCACCACCCCTAACTGCTTATAATGTGATTAATAATTTCGTTATATGTAATATAACCTAACATTAAAGAGGAGTGGGGAGTATGAAAGGAAAGTGGATTGGCGGTGCTTTGGCATTTCTTGCATTAATGGCTTTTCCGGTTACGGTGTTTGCGGATGATGGACCCACGAATGTGCAGCTTCAAGCAGGACTCAATACATTCTTTGTGTTCATGGCAGCCATGCTCGTGTTTTTCATGCAGGCGGGATTTGCATTGCTGGAAGCTGGCTCGGTGCGGATGAAGAATGCCGGCCATATTGCAGGTAAAACGGTATTAACGCTCGGCATCTCGGTGATCGTATTTTGGGCTTTCGGCTTTGGGCTCGGTTTCGGCAACGGGAACAGCTTCTTTGGGACGACCGGATTTTTTATGACAGGCGATTCGATGGCGAAGTCCTTTGATGCGCTGTCGGCATCAGATGTATCCCTTTCGGTGAAATTTTTATTCCAACTCTCCTTCGCGGCGATCTCCTTAGCGATTGCATGCGGCGGTATGGCCGAACGTGCCAAGCTGAGTATATATATCGTATTCGGAGCATTGTTTATGATCGTCATATATCCGGTTGTGGCTCACTGGGTATGGGGCGGCGGCTGGCTCGGCCAACTGGGCATGCAGGACTTTGCAGGCTCAACAGTCGTGCATTTGACGGGTGCCACTGCAGCTTTGGTTATTACGTATATGCTGAAACCTCGTCTTGGCAAATACAATAAGGATGGCAGACCGAACAGCATTCTGGGCCACAATCAGGTTTTGTCTGTTCTGGGCGTATTGATCCTCTGGATTGGCTGGTTCGGTTTCAACCCTGGCAGTACTTTGTCGGCGATGATGGACGGTTTCTTCGGCTATGTGGCATTGACAACCAATATCGCGGCGGCGGCGGGAGCCGTTGCTGCACTGCTCATTTCATGGGCTGTATTCGGCAAGGCGGATATCCCAAGCATGCTGAACGGTGTGCTGTCAGCACTCGTAGCGATTACAGGCTCTTGTGCCTTCGTGGATCCATGGGCTGCAGTTGTCATCGGGGCTGTCGCCGGAATCATTACCTTCTTTACGGCGCAATGGTTTGAGAGAGCAGGTATCGATGATCCGATTTATGCATTTTCCGTTCACGGCATTGCGGGGATTTGGGGAGCCATCTCCACAGGGTTGTTCGCAACGCCGAAGCTCGTGGAAACGACGGGTGTCGGTAAGCCGGGCTTCTTTTATGGCGGGGGATTGGAACAGCTTGGTGTTCAGCTTCTGGGAGTTCTAGGGGCATTCGTGTTCGTGTTCGTGATCTCGTTCATTATGATCGGTATGATGAAAGTGACGATGGGCATCCGCGTATCGGAGGAAGAGGAGATGATGGGGCTGGATATCAGCGAGCATGGCGCATACGGCTATCCGGAGCAAATGAAGCTAATTGCCGATGCGGCGGTAAAGTCTTCTTTAGAGCTCTCTGCAGTAAAGTCGGCAGCAGGAACCGGGGAAGCTTTGAACCTATGATCTTAAAGGCGACTTGTAAGCTAAAAAATTCAGCTGTTTGATAGGGAGGTGCAGCTATTGGAGCCGATGAAATACGCGGAAAGTGAACCGGATTTGGAAGGCATCAGGTATGCAGCTTCCCGCGAGCAGCTGAGACAACAACGTCAAGAATGCCAAATGCAGCTGGAACAGCTATATGCAGTTTTACCCATTACCCAATGGACGTCACTCGTGAACGATATGCATGATCATGTTGCCGCTAGGGCGGCCGTCATTTCCGAATATGAGCTGGATGCGGTGGGTTACGGTCCGCCTCCGGTTCCCTACGCATTTGTGGCATTCGGCAGTTCGGGACGGCGCGAGTCCACACTGTGGAGCGATCAGGACCATGGGCTGATCATCAGTGATGTGGACCATGAAGAAAAAGAAAAGTATTTTCACGCATATGGGCGCCATTTGTCCAATTTACTGGAATATTTGGGATATGAAAAATGCAAAGGGAAAGTCATGTGCTCCGAGCCGCTGTGGCGGAAAACACTTGAGGAGTGGAAGCGGCAGATCATAAGCTGGCATCAGGATTTCAGCTGGGAGCCTGTCCGCAGTCTGATGATCGCTTCGGATATGCGTTTTATCGCAGGTGAGCGTTCACTTGCGGCGGCCTGGAAGCAGTTTTTTGAACACAGCATGAATGAATCTCCGGAGATGGTGACGGCTATTTTGCGAAACACAGTCAGACATAAAGCGACGATGAATATTCTTGGGCAGGTGGTTACCGAGCGTTTTGGAGAGCATGCCGGCGATTTTGATGTGAAATACGGTGTATATATTCCGCTCGTGAACAGCATCCGGTACATGGCCCTTCAGGAAGGCATCGGAGAGACATCAACGCTGAAGCGGCTGGAAAGATTGACGCTACTGGATGGAGGGAACATGCTGCTCGAGAATTGCCAGCGGGCTTTTCTGACAGCACTGACGCTTCGTGCAGCCGCTTCCTTTACGGTGAACAACGGGATATATTCCAGCAGCGGATTCCTGCCGCAATCGGAGCTGAAGAAAAAGCCGCTCCTGTATAAGCTTCGTGACAGTCTTACGACAGTGAAGCGAACGCACCGTGCGCTGCAAAGACGACTTTGGTTTGCGGAGAGGAGAAGATTATGAAGACTCCAGAGCGCGGGAACGGCGGATTCTGGAGCTTGCTGCGCCAGGGAGGGGTGCCATCGGCGATCGCATCTGTGATGGGTGGCAACTCGGCTCAGCAGATGGCGTTCATCCGATCTCTCATGAGAGAACAGCGGCGGCCGGAGATGCTTCATACACCATTGAACAAGCTAAAAACCGTCATTTTCGACCTCGAAACTACGGGGTTCAACGTTCAGCAGGGGGATGAAATATTGTCGATCGGTGCACTCAAATCGGACGGTGAGCACATCATGGAGCAGGATTCGTTTTATACGCTGGTGCAGGCCAAACGGCCGGTGCCTCGCCAAATTACCGAGCTGACAGGCATCACCCAGCAGATGATCGATCATGCGCCGCCTCTGATAGACGGTCTGCATGATTTTATGAGTTTTGTGGGTGACCGGGTTCTGGTAGCGCATGCCAGTGCGCATGATAAATCTTTTCTGAATTCGGCCCTCTGGAAAACGTCCAAGGTGAATCTGAGCCACCGCGTCATCGATACGATGCTGATCGCACGCTGGCTGGAGCCTTGCCGGCAGAGCTACACGCTGGATTCACTACTGTCGGGAAAAGGCATTCCTATTGAAGGAAGGCATCATGCGCTTGAGGATGCGAGAATGACCGCGAAGCTGTGGGCTTCTTATTTGAGGGATATTGCAGAGAGCAGGAAGGCTGATACGCTAGGTGATCTCTATGCTTGTCTCAGTCATGCATAATCCGGCATGCTTGCAGCGTGTAATTGCCATCGGTTCCTTTGATAATATTATAGCCGTTTAACTGTACGTTATGATCCTCACTACCTGGGCTGCCGATCAAATAGACGCTGAGCATACCGGCGAATAAAGGCAGCTGCTGCAGATCCTGGGCAGAAGGTACGGGATCCGAGTGAGGATGCGAATGAAAGAGGCCGATCAGGCCATCTCCCTGCAAGCATTCTCTTGTCCAGTCCTCGGGATGCAGGATGAACCGGTGCAGCGGGTCAGGAGCTGCGTTCCTCATAGGAACAAAGGTTTCACTCCGCATGCATCTAGCTGTAGCTGAACCACGCAAAATACCGCAGACTTCATAAGGTAATCCGAGAAACAGGTGCTCGGCAATTTGCCTTTCGCACGAGGCGCTGAGCCAAATTTCTTGTTGGGTTTCATGAGATTCTGTCAATCGTAGTTCTCCCTTCTGGAAAAAATCTGCAATCCATTTGTAAGTTACGGTGAAAAGAGGGTACAATACTTCATAGAAACTTTCTATGAAAAGGAACGGGACATCCATGAAGCGTAATCTATATATTCTTCTTGGCGTCATCGTATTAATCGGTATCGCGATTTATCAAAATGCGGGACCCGGCATTCAGTCGGTTTTCCAGCAAGAGAAGCCGATGCCGACCGAAACGGGACCCAAGGCGGGACTGCTTGCCCCGGAATTTACAGCCCAAGGGCTGGACGGAAAAGAGTATCATGTTGACGGACAGCAGGATAAAGCGATTCTGCTGAATTTCTGGGCATCCTGGTGCAGTCCATGCCAGCAGGAAGCGCCTGAGCTGAATGCATTGGCCGAGAAATACAAGGACAGCCTGAACATTTACGGGGTCAACGTGACGAAATACGATAATAAGCAGAATGCCCAAAAATTTATCGAAAAATATGGCGTGAACTTCCCGGTGATGCTTGATATGAAAGCTGATATCTATGAAAAAATGTACCAAGGGATCGCATTCCCGACCAATGTGCTTATTGACAAGCGCGGAGTCATCCAGGAGGTTGTGCTTGGTATTTTGCCACCGAAGGATTTGGAGAAAAAAGTGAAGCATCTCGTAAAATCCTGATGATTTTTTCTTGCGATATCAGGATGCTTCTCTTGAAGTTTATACTTTCTGCTATCTTGAAAAACCTCGGTGTCCTGACAGGACAGCCGAGGTTTTAAGTTTTCTGATGAAGCTTAATGGTTGATGAGACCCCGCTGGTCTGCAGACGGTTCCTCTACATCGCGTTCTTTTTGGAGAATTTGCCCAAGCAGTGCGTAACGCATACTGTCCACAAGCGCTTCCCAGCTCGCTTCAATAACGTTGCCGGATACCCCGACGGTATTCCAGGAATTGTTAATATCCCTCGATTCAATTAATACGCGAACCTTCGCTGCCGTTGCATCCTTCTCATCAAGAACACGTACCTTATAGTCCGACAGGTGCATTTCCTTAATGGCAGGGAAGTATTGAACCAGCGCTTTGCGCAGCGCATTATCGAGCGCGTTGACAGGACCGTTGCCTTCAGCTGCTGTATAGACATTGTTGCCGGCGATATTCAGCTTCACGAAGGCCTCGGAGACAACCGGCCGGCCGGCTGTTTTTTCAACCAGCATTTTAAAGGATTCGAAGGTGAACAGCTCTTTCATTTCGCCGCCAGCTTCGCGTAGAAGGAGCTCAAGGGAAGCGTCCGCTGCTTCGAAGGTGTAGCCTTGATGCTCGAGATCCTTGATTTTGTCGATCACCTTGCGGGATTGCTCGTTCGTCTGGTCAAAATCGAGGCCCATATCATGAGCCTTGGAAACGATGTTGCTTTGTCCCGAAAGATCCGATACCAGCACCCGCTGCTTATTACCTACCCATTCCGGAACGATGTGCTCGTAGGTTCTGGAATCCCGGAGGATGGCCGAGACGTGAATGCCGCCCTTATGGGCGAAAGCCGCATTTCCGACATACGGCTGATTGATCGGCATGTGGACGTTTGCAATTTCACTGATATAACGTGCGGTGTTGGTCAGCTGCTTCAGGCGCTCTTCGCCGATACATTCATACCCGAGCTTGAGCTGCAGGCTCGGGATAATGGAGCAAAGGTTAGCGTTGCCACAGCGCTCTCCGTAGCCGTTGATCGTTCCCTGCACTTGACGGGCGCCCGCTTGCACCGCGCTGAGTGTGTTCGCAACCGCAAGCTCGCAATCATTATGCGTGTGGATGCCGAGGTTAGCCTGCGGGATGTCGGTATGAAGCGTTGTGACGATGCTGCTGATTTCATGTGGAAGCGTTCCGCCGTTGGTATCACACATGACAAGCCAATCCGCGCCGGCTTCCTGGGCTTTTTTCAATACGGAGACCGCATACTCGGGATTGTTTTTGTATCCGTCGAAGAAATGCTCCGCGTCAAAAATCACCTCAAGACCCTGCTGCTTCAGATAAGCGATGGAATCATAAATCATGGCCAGATTTTCTTCAAGCGTCGTTTGGAGTGCAGTATGCACGTGAAAATCCCAAGACTTCCCGACCAGTGTCGCAGCTTGTGCACCGGACTCGATGATGCGCTTCAGGTTCGCGTCCTGATCTGCCTGGCTGTCCTTGCGTCTCGTGCTGCCGAATGCAGTGATTTTGGCGCTGAGTCCGAGCTGCTGCACTCTTTTGAAAAATTCGATGTCTTTGCTGTTGCTTCCCGGAATCCCGCCTTCAATATAATGAACACCAAGATCATCGAGCTTCTTGGCAATTTTGAGTTTATCGTCTGCTGATAAGCTGATTCCTTCTCCCTGGGTGCCATCGCGCAGGGTTGTATCGAAGATGGATATGGACTTAGACATGAGGCGTCCTCCTTTGGAAGTCTTATAAATTTCGATTTTGCAGGATTCATAACGTTCTTAATTTTTTGAATTATAGGATTTAGAGGTATTCAGTGAGTTGAAAACGTCTGAGACTCTATAATCAGAAGACAAATGTCCGTCTGCTGCGGATATTTTTTTAATATTATAGCATTTTTACGCGGGAATGTAACAAAGAATTCCGGAATTTCCCGGCGGGCCGGTTTCTTGACCTCTTTTTCAAGGAACGTTATGCTGGAATTAATGAATTTAGTGAAGGTGAGAAGGACTCATGAAGAGGGATGTTGACGCTTATTATCCATCGAACGGACGGGTCATTTTACATGTGGATATGAATGCTTTCTACTGCTCGGTCCATGAGGCGGAGGAGCCGGAAAAATACCGCGGCAAGCCTACGGCCGTAGCCGGAAGTATCGAGCTGCGCAAAGGGATCATCGTGACCTGCTCCTATGCCGCCAGGCAGAAGGGGATCTCCACCGGAATGCACGTGAACCGGGCGCTGAAGCTATGTCCGGATCTGATCGTCATTTCGCCCGATTTCCATTTATACCGTAAATACTCAAACGCATTTATGAAAATTGCTTATTCCTATTCACCGCTCATGCAGGCGACTTCCATCGATGAATGTTATCTCGACATTACCGGCTCCAGGCAGTTCGGCACACCGCAGCAAATCGCGGAAGAAATCCAGTGTAGGATCGATGAGGAGCTTGACCTGCCGTGTTCCGTGGGAATCGCACCGAACAAGCTGCTGGCCAAGATGGCGTCCGACATGAAAAAGCCGAAAGGAATCTCCATACTTCGCATTCGTGATGTACCCAGCATATTATGGGATAAGCCATGCGGCGAGCTGTTTGGCATCGGCGGCAAGACGGCTGAGAAGCTGCGCAAGCTCGGGATCTATACGATTGGTCAGTTGGCGAAAACGGAAGAGGACACACTCACCCGGGCGTTTGGCGTGATCGGGGTCTGGATGAAGCAGGCCGCAAACGGAATCGATCATTCGCCCGTTCTGGAAGAACGGGAACAAAATAAATCGATCGGACATACCACGACGCTTCCAATGGATATCCAGGCCCGTGAGGATGTAAACCGGGTGCTGCTGAACATCAGCGACCAGGTGGCACGCAGACTTCGGCGTCAGGAGCTTGTTGCAGGGGGCGTACAGATTACGATCCGCACACCGGACATGAAAACGATCACGCGCAGCCGGGCGCTAGGGACGCCTACCGAAAATGCGAGCGAGATATATAATGAAGCCCGCCGCTTGTACGAGGAGCACTGGAGCTGGGATAAACCGGTGAGACTACTTGGCATTACGCTTCAGCATTTGACGCCCAAAAGTGAATCGGCCATTCAGCTGGATCTTTTTGAATATGAAAAGCAGCCGAAGAAGGAGTCGTTAACACAAACGATGGATATGCTCCGCAACAAATTTGGTGAAAATGCGGTCGTTACCGCAGGTATGCTGGGCGATGATCCTTCGGTTCTGCTTCGTAATCATAAGGTGAGGGGAACCTCGCTACAGATGGATTTTGTTAATAAAGAGGGACTTGATCTTCCTTAATCATTCAATATATACAGGTTAAAGTTGAATTGTAAGTGATATTTATCATAGGCTTTCGGCGTGATGGTGATATAGGATAAGATCTGCGGCCTGCCTAAGGCCTGATGAAATG
This sequence comes from Paenibacillus mangrovi, assembly GCF_022898935.1. Classification (GTDB taxonomy): domain Bacteria; phylum Bacillota; class Bacilli; order Paenibacillales; family Paenibacillaceae; genus Paenibacillus_AQ; species Paenibacillus_AQ mangrovi. Next base: position 305,050 of record NZ_JALIRP010000001.1, read on the forward strand.
CTCGTTGCTTGCAATAGGGGGTAGAGTGAATATTATGGCAAAATACTGCTGGGTTGATAAAGATACATGCATTTCTTGCGGGGCATGCGGGGCTACGGCGCCCGATGTATTCGATTATGATGACGAAGGAATGGCGGAGGTCGTGTTTAACGGGGATGCCAATCAGGGCGTAACCGAGATACCGGAGGAACTGTTCGACGATCTTCAGGATTCCGTAGACGGCTGCCCGACGGATTCAATTCATGTTGCTGATTGTCCCTTCCGGGTTGCGGTAGAACAATAGAGAAAAGGACCAAAACATCCTTTCATTCGGGATAGACCCGGGTGAAGGATGTTTTTTTTCAGTTTTTATACTCCATCAACCGATATATAGAAAAAGAACATCGATGGAGGAACCCGTGGGAAATTCACATTACCTGAAAAAATATGTGCAGATGCATCCGGACAACAAGATGGGGTGGTATTTGCTTGGTAAGGAATATGAAAAGAACGGGAAGCATGGAAAAGCGAATTACTGCTTCAATCAATCCGGAGGAATATATGAGGCGTTTGAAACGAGCAAAATGCCTTCAGATATATGGGAAGAGTATGAAACTAAGCTGCTCCAGCAGGCTAAAGAGAAGCACCGGCGTTCCGTTCGAATGCGCCGTTCGCTAATGATCCTGATGCTTCTGCTGATTGCATTGATCCCGCCTGTGGATGCGCCGGGTCAGAGCAAAAAATCCGCGGAAGCGGTGCTTGCAAAACAGCCGGACAGCATGGGAAATCACCCGAATGATGCCGCAGACAAGGAGCGGGATGGTGCAGCGGATCTGCAGGAGAAGGACCGTGTCATGTTTACGGCGGCGCAGGAAGGCGGCTTTGGAGCGGGAGGACCGCAAGTGAAGCCAGGGCCTTTTACCCACCCCGAATTGCTGAAGGGGAAACTGGCTGTGCTGGAACTGAAAAAGCAGGGGAATTGGCTGCTGTGGGACAGGCATATGCCGCTTGGGTTTACACTGGAGAATAAAGGTGCCGGAACGCTTACCTATCAGTCATACAATCCTAAAACCTGCAGCTGCCAGCCTTCGGACGGAAGCGAGCTGACGAATGAGGCGCTTACCTGGACGGGGGAACAGGAAGAGCAGGCCTTGCTATACAGTGCCATCAAAGCATATAGGAATAATACCGGCAATTTTCCTGATCAGCTGGGTGATCTGCTGCGCCCGTTTCCAGGCAACTGGGTATCAGGCACAACGGATGGAATGAAGGATGCTTTTCAGCCGATGCTCAAGCGGGTTAAGGCGGAAGCAGCGGGGCAGGAACCTACTGATGAAGTACGAGCTTTAGACGGCTCAAAAGGGAAGGGACCATTCTCTAAGACATGGGGCAATAAGCCGTTTTTTGAGGAGCCGCTAAAAATCGTCGTGGATAAGAGCAATCACCGGCTCGCCGTGATTAGCGGACAGATTATTCTGCGTAATTACAAAGTCGGACTTGGAGGCATACGTACCCCGGAGGGGAGATACGTCATTTCGGACAAAGTGATGAATCCGAACGGACGCTCAAACGGAGAATTCGGGAGCAGGGGGATGCAGCTTTCCGGAACGAATTATGCCATTCACGGAACGGATGAACAGGATAGCATCGGAGCGGATGAGTCTCAAGGCTGTGTTCGGATGAGCAAAGAGGATATCGAGGAGCTTTTTGATCTGGTGCCTATGGGAACTCCAGTCGTTATAACGAAAGGGGCTTTGCCTGATGAACTGCTCGTTCCGAAGGAAAGATTCCATACGAAACGGGAACAGGACCAGACAAACCCCCGGGAAACGTACCACTGGCTGTAATCAGGTGTTTAAGATGATCAGCACAACAATCAGCAGAACGAGAAGCAATAAACTGAGGCCTGACCAAAAAATCGCCTTTCTGTTCACTTCTTCCTTTTTTTGCTGAAGTGTCGGAGGCTTGCGCTTGGCTGCCATAGAGTTCAACCCTCTTTCTATCAAATTCAGTGGATACCTCAATTGTAATGGGTTTATCCCTAAAATGCCAGCAGGGTCAAAGGCGATAAAACAAGCGGATGGACAAGGTAAAAAACTTTTCTTTTACCACGGAAAAGGATACACTTAAGAGTAGAGAACATAACTGTGGATGGAGAGGAAGAGTAGCAGGTGCTGTACCGAAATGTGGCAAAACCGATTTTTTTTAAGATGGACCCTGAAAAAGCGCATCATTTGGTGATCGGAGGTTTACATACAGCCGGATCTATGCCGGGAGGCTCCGCATTTCTGCGAAGCATGTACGGTGTAAGCGAAACGCCGGATCTGGCAGTCGATTTATTCGGGCTTCATTTTCCTACGCCGGTCGGACTGGCGGCGGGACTGGACAAGAACGCGGCAGCCGTTGAAGGCTTCTCCTCTATCGGATTCGGATTCATGGAAGTGGGGACCGTTACGCCGAAAGGACAACCCGGCAATGACCAGCCCCGCTTGTTCCGCCTGCCTCCGGACGAGGCTCTGCTCAACCGGATGGGCTTTAACAACGAAGGTGCGGAAGCGATGGCGCAGAAGCTGTCCCGGCTGAAATCAAGATCTGTTCCCGTGGCGGTCAATATCGGCAAAAACAAAGTGACCCCAAACGAGGAAGCATATAAAGATTATCAGGAATGCATCCGGAAGCTGTATCCGTACGGCGATTTCTTTGTCGTCAATATCAGCTCGCCGAACACGCCGGATCTGCGGAATTTGCAATACGGAAGCGAGCTTTCCTCGCTGATTGCGCATATCATGGAAGAGATGCGTCAGCAGGCGAAAAAATACGGCGAATCCAAACATATATTGGTTAAAATTGCTCCAGACGTAAGCAACGAGGAGCTGGAGATGATGGTGGACGCTCTTGGGGCGAGCGGGATTTCCGGCATTATCGCTACGAATACGACGATTGGCAGGGACGGTCTGACCCATCCGAACAAGAAGGAAACAGGCGGAATCAGCGGCAGACCGCTGCGGGCGCGCTCCACGGAGGTTGTGTCCCGCGTATACAAACAAACCGGCGGGAAGCTGCCGATTATTGGCTCCGGCGGTATTTTTACTGCGGAGGATGCTTACGAGAAAATCCGGGCGGGCGCAAGCCTGGTCGAAATCTATACTGCTCTTATATATGAAGGGCCCGAAGTGAACCGCCGGCTGCATGCCGGGCTTAGGGAGCTTCTGCGCCGAGACGGATTAACACATATTTCCGAAGCCGTAGGAGCTGACCATCGCTGAGGGAGACAGACAGGAGGCATGTGAATGGACGGCAGGGATTGGGGATTGTTTTTACTACCGTACGAGCAAACTGTTGAAGAACTTAAAGTCAAATTCAAAACCATGCGTGCGGAACTGAAGAAGCGCGAAGAGTACGCGCCGATCGAATTTGTAACGGGCCGCGTGAAACGGATATCCAGCATTTTGGAGAAAGCAAAACGTTTAAACGTGCCGATGGACCAGCTGGAAACCGGAATCGAGGATATCGCGGGCATCCGCATTATGTGCCAGTTTGTGGAGGATATCCGGCGTGTGGCCGAGTACATCCGCAAGCGTAAAGACCTGAAGCTCTTATTTGAAAAGGATTATATTACGAATTACAAGGAGAGCGGCTACCGCAGCTTTCATATGATCGTCGAATACCCGGTGCAAACGGCGCTCGGCCAGAAACATGTACTCGCCGAAATTCAAATCCGGACCCTGGCGATGAATTTCTGGGCGACAATCGAACATTCCTTAAGCTACAAGTACCGTGAAAGCCTGCCCGAAGAAATGCGCAAACGACTGCAGAAGGCAGCCGAGGCCGCAGCGGTGCTGGATAACGAAATGTCCAGCATTCGCGAGGAAATTCTGGAGGCCCAGAAGAAGTTTGAGGATGATTCAAATATAACCTCACAAGCATTGACATTGATTCACCAGCTGTATTTCTACCATCTCGTTAATGAAGCGATGGAGTTCCAGGAGCGGTTTAACCGGATTTGGGTGAGCCAGGGCGCAGATCGTAATACGGAAGAAATGAAGGAATTGCTGGAGGATGTCAAACAGATGATAGCGTCTTACCGGAAGGAAGATTCGAACGACGATCAAGTTTAAGCAATGGGAGCTCTCCATACAGATGGATACTTATGAGATATGAAAGAGGATCAGCCTGCTGCCCTGGGAGGGTAGCGGGTTGTTTTTTTAGATCATTAAGAGTATGCCTTCCGTCGAATTGTGATAAAATGGGACAGACCATTTAATCGAGACAGAACAGGATGATGAATGACATGGCACTGCAGCTGCCCCCCGCTTTTGAGGAGCGGATGAAGTCCCTTTTACAGGAGCAATACGATCGTTTTCTCGCTTCATACAACCATAAACCGTTTAGCGGGCTCAGAGTCAATACACTGAAAATTTCTGTGGAGGACATGATTACGCTAAGCCCTTGGCAGCTGAAGCCGATTCCGTGGTGTCCCACGGGATTTTATACGGAAACAGGCGACAGACCGGGAAGACATCCTTATTACCATGCGGGCCTCTACTATATACAAGAGCCGAGCGCGATGGCTCCGGTGGAGCTTTTGGACGTTCAGCCGGGTGAAAGAGTACTTGATTTATGTGCGGCTCCAGGAGGGAAGTCCACCCAGATCGCAGCCAAGCTTAAGGGACAAGGCCTGCTCGTCAGTAACGATCTGAATGCGGAACGGACGAAGGCGCTTGCCAAAAATCTGGAGCTTTACGGTGTACGGAACGGCGTTGTACTTCAGGAGCATCCGGACCGGATTGCAGGCAAATTTCCTTATTTTTTTGATAAAATCCTTGTCGACGCTCCGTGCTCGGGCGAGGGCATGTTCCGCAAGGACGAGGACATGGTCCGGCAGTGGAATGCCGACTCGCCGGCCAAGTATGCAGCCATGCAGCGCGATATTTTAAGAACGGCAGCAGGCATGCTGAAGCCAGGCGGCCGTATGGTATATTCCACATGCACCTTTTCACCGGAGGAAAATGAAGCGATCATTGCTGAATTTCTTGCAGAGCATGAACATTTCCATGTCCAAGCCCCGGTGCAAAGCGAACTGTTTGCGAAGGGAGAGACGGCCTTTATTCGCGAGCATGTGAACGAAGCGCATAGCATTCCGGATGAGATCTGGGAGCAAGCGGAGCATACTGCACGCCTGTGGCCGCATCTGATCGAGGGGGAAGGACATTTCCTCGCGGTGCTCCAGCATGATGGAACAGAGGAAGAGGCGCCACGGCACCTGGAGATTACAGCCGGATCTCAGGATACGAATGGAGGTCGTCTACACGGCAGGAACGACTCCCGTTCCGATCGCAGCCGCAGCACCGGAAAAAAAGGAAAGGTTTCTTCCAAGGCTCCCGCAGCGGATCAAACGTCCGGCCAGCTTGAGGCATACGGCGAATTTATAAAAAGCCATCTTTCCTTTGAACCTGGCGGATATACCATTGTGTACGGGCAGCATGTTTATCAATCACCGCTTCCTTCCGAAGCGCTGGACGGACTTAAGGTTGTTCGACCGGGCTGGTACATGGGAGATGCGAAGAACGGCCGCTTTGTCCCGGCGCATCCGCTGGCCACAGCTTTGCATCCGCACGAATTCAAACGGGTGCTTGCACTATCGTCCGAATCCGGCGAGGCAGTCCGGTACTTGAAGGGCGAAACGCTTGATGTGGAAGCGGACCGCGTGACTTGTTATGGCGGCGTGATGCCCAAAGGATATGTATTGGTATGTATTGATGGCTATTCTGCGGGCTTCGGCAAATGGCAGGATGGATTTTTGAAGAATGAATACCCTGCAGGGTGGAGGTGGACCTCGGTATGAGCGGAAAAGGGAGAACGACCCTGAGATTGGACAAGGTGCTGACCCATATGGGTTATGGTAGCCGGAGCGAAATCAAGAAATACGTGAAACAGGGTTTCATCACGGTTAATGGTGCCCGTGCGAAAGACAGCGGCATGCACGTCCATCCGGAAACGGATGTCATCCTGCTGGACGGGGAGCAGATTGTCTACAAAGAGTTTATTTATGTGATGCTCCATAAACCTCCTGGCGTGGTGTCCGCTACCGAAGACAACCGCGACCGGACCGTTCTGGACCTGCTGGAGCCTGCGATTCTGGCTTTTGAGCCTTTCCCTGTCGGGCGTTTGGACAAGGATACCGAAGGATTTCTGCTGCTGACCAACGATGGCAAGCTTGCACATGAGCTTCTGTCCCCCAAGCGGCATGTACCTAAGACCTATACAGCTCTTGTCTCCGGTGATGTTGATGAAGAAGATGTGGAACAGTTCGCTAAGGGTGTCACGCTGGATGACGGGTATGTGACCCTGCCGGGAGAGCTTGTCATTTTGCAAAAAGAGCAGAAGGAGGATGGGGTTCTCTCCCGGATTGAGCTGACGATTCATGAAGGAAAGTTCCATCAGGTTAAACGGATGTTTGAATCAGTTGGCAAAAAGGTCCTTTATTTGAAGCGGATCCGGATGGGCAATCTGGATTTGGATCCTGCTCTGAAGCTGGGCGAGTACCGGGAATTAACGGAAGAAGAGCTTGGATTGCTCAAGAATAACGAATAGATATTGGCAAAATAGACAAAAACGACTTAAAAGGATGGATGGAGAAGTGAAGTACAAGCTGATAGCGCTGGATGTTGACGGAACCCTGCTGAATGACAACCATGAACTGAGCGAACAAACGATGAAAACAATTCAGGAAGTATCCCGCACCGGGGCGGAAATCGTGCTTTGCACCGGGAGAGGTCCGCAAAACTCCATTCCGTTTATGGAGCAAATTGGATTGACCGGATATGTGATCAGCCATAATGGAGCGGCAACGGTAGATGTGGAGACGAAGGAGATTGTGCATCAGTTTGCCATGGACACCAAGGCGATTCAGCCGTACATGGATTATTTCCGCGAGAAACGCGTTCATTTTGACGTGAATACCGCTTTTAATATGTATGTAGATAACGTGGAAGGGATGGCTGCAGAGATACGCAGCATGTATGAGAATTATTTGATGCTGCCTCTCGATATGCCGCCTCTGCAGGAATTCAGTGAGCCTATTGTCAAAATAACCGCATTTGCTTATGCTGATGTCCTGGATCAGATCTATGAGGAAACGAGTAAGTGGACGCCTAAGTTCAATAGTTTGCGTAGCGGCGAGTATTTCCTTGACCTGATGCATCCTGACGCCTCCAAAGGCAACGCGCTGAAGCAGCTCGCAGAGCGCCGGGGAATCCGGCAGGAAGAGGTGCTTGCAATCGGCAATTATTTTAATGATATCACGATGCTTACCTTTGCAGGTCTGGGCATTGCCATGGACAACTCGCCACAAGAGGTTAAGGCTGCTGCGAATGAAGTCACAGCATCCAACAATGACGACGGCGTGCATGAGGCATTGCTCAAATACTGCTTATCCTAAACGCAAAAGGTACCCATTTGGTCTTATGAGACCAAATGGGTACCTTTTTGTGTGAGGGATCAAAATTGACGAAGTCCTTTGGGGTAATGGTTCTTCAGCTGGCCGCTGCTGGCTTTGCCCCAACCGAGTGGCAGGCCGTCGACGGCAACGAGTGTCCACCCGCGCAGAGATGGATCCGCCTGAAGCGTTTCTCCACGAAGATACGCCTCTACCTGCGGGTCACCCGTCGTCAGCATGACATGCTGCTTGGCTTGCTGCGGTGCCAGAGCTATGGCGAGAGCATGAGCAGGTTCGATGCGGTTTTTCTTCAAATGCGCCAGATGAAGACCGGCTCTCGGAATTTTGAGTCCGCTGATGTGAAGCGGTTCCTCTGAGGGAAGAAGATACAAAGACTCGCCGAATAGCACAGGTATGCCGGCAGGCATGAAGCCAGGAAGCTCATTCGAAGACCAGTCCGTAAATTCACGTAAAGCGGATTGTTCAGCTTTATTTTTTCCCTTATCCTGTGTTTTGCGCTGCCGCTGTTTGCTTCCGTTCTGATCCAGACTTTCTTTTTTTCGCAGAAAGGCGACAAAATGTCCTTCGCCAGCCTCCAGATGAGGCCAGAGCCTTTTCATTTGAACGATTTCCATATCCGGATACGCCTTGGTAAAAGACTCCATCGTGTCTTCATTTTCGCTTCGGTTGAAGGTGCATGTCGAATACGCCATCGTACCGCCGGGTTTAAGCATCAGGTAGGCGTGATCAAGAATGTCGCGCTGGCGGGTGGCGCACATATCCACCATCGAGGGGGACCACTCCTCAAGTGCTTTTGGATCCTTGCGGAACATGCCTTCGCCAGAGCACGGTGCATCGAGCATGATCCGGTCAAAAGCTTCCGGAAACCGGCGTGAGAGCTCATCTGGTGCGGCACAGGTGACCACGGCGTTGACAACGCCCATCCGCTCTACGTTTTCCGCAAGAATTTTGGCGCGTTCGGGGTGAATTTCATTCGAAACCAAGAGTCCCTGTCCTTGCATTTTGGATGCGATATGGGTGCTTTTGCCTCCAGGAGCGGCTGCAAGATCCAGAACGGTTTCACCCGGCTGCGGATCCAACAGTTCTACCGCCGACATAGCCGAAGGCTCCTGGATGTAATATAGCCCAGCCTGATGGTAAGGATGTTTGCCCGGTCTTGAGTTTTCGGAGTAATAATAGCCGCTCGGGCACCAAGGAATTGGTTTCAGGTCAAACATGGAGATGACAACTTCCTTTAGTTCCGGTGTGGCTTTTAGCTCATTAAAGCGCAGCCCTTGCGTTCGCGGAAGATCATAGCTGTGCAAAAAGGCGGGGAGTTCCCCGCCCAGAAGAGACTTCATTTGTTCAATAAATGCGGAAGGCAGCGTTTCTTGGCCCATGGTTCAAACTCCTTTGCTTCTGCAGTGATGTACTGGATTATACAATCCTCATGCTGCGATGTGAATTTAGATTTATGTATGCTTTCTTCCTAATTAAGAAACGGTTTCTTCCGCCTCCTGTTTCGGGTATGTTTTCTGGTAGGGGGATACCTTGTTTTTGCCTGTCGTTTTGGAGTGGTACATCGCCTGGTCAGCTTGTTTCACCAGCTCTTCGCCTGAGACATTTTTGCGCAGGGAGCTGTATCCGATGCTTAGCGTCACGATCGACTCCTCGGCTACTCTGGCACGGATGCGCTCTGCGATTTGGGCGACCTTGGCCCGCTTGTCCACGACCAGCGCCACGAGCTCCTCGCCGCCGAATCGGCCGCTTAGTCCGACATCCGTCACTTCTTCATCGATGATGGCTGCGACCTGCTTCAAGACCAGATCGGCACGGTGATGCCCTTGTGTATCGTTCAGCTTTTTGAAATTGTCGATATCGCAAAATATCATAGATACCTTTACACCCTGATCAACATAGCGGTTCAGCTGCTTGGTAAAATAACGGCGGTTGTACAGATTCGTCAAGCCGTCCGTAATGGAGGAACGGTAAATCGACTGCATCAGCTCGACAATCCGTTCGAACAGGATTAGGAATATGATCGTGTAATAGGCAAGCGGCAGCCATAACAGAGCCCCATCGATCCACGGACCTTGCAGGTCTGCATAACGCGAGAGCATGCCGAGCGCTATATATACAAAATAAACGGCAATTCCCGCAAAATATTTACCGCGCTGGCCGATCCGCCGTGAAATGAAGGTACCTCCTGCATATAGAATACCCAGCTGATAGACATCCAAGTATATCGTTTGCCAGCTTGTTCCTCCAAATGGGATAACGGCAGAAATCAGCGGCACCGGGAACAGCAGCGCCAGAACACCAAACACGATGTAAGAGGCCTTGTTCATGCGCTTATACAGCTGATAAACCGAGAGATTCAGAAGCAGGAACGAAAAAATTTGCAGATCATGAATCCAGCTGTAGCTGCTTGCATCCTTCGTCGGTGAGAAAGCGAAATGGATGTTCAGACCTTCATATGTCATAATAAAAAGAAAGGCAGTTACCATTGAAAGATAGGCTTTTTTTCGCTGTTTGCTGTACATAATGAGGCACATCAGCGTCATGATGAGTATGATGTACAGACTGCATGCTGATGCTATTACCGCCTGAATGGCGGAAGATGATCCAGTTACGTAAGGCATAATCATATATCGGCTCCCGAAAATGGTTTTCCTTTACTGAAACATATGTTCCAATATATCATAATTTCAAAGATCCTGAAACGAAAGGAACTTGCAGAATCCTTGAGGAACGGGTTTCACTCAGTAATATATAAATCGGAAATTTTCCGTTCGATCATTAATTGTGGCCACAGTTCATAAGGCTGACTGATTCTGCAAGATTCCCTAGAAAAAGAGATACGGAAAGGGGCGTTTCCCCATGAAATTACTACAAGCACTCTTCTTTCCACCGGAGCAACCAGGTGGTGTTTCCTCAATGATTCCTTATATGCAGGAGCGTTTTCAATCATCAAGGTGGGATATGGAGATGTTCTGGCTGCCAAGGCGCATCCGCAACAAAGGCCATGAAGAGATCCATTTTGAAACCTTCGACTGGACGGAATACGGGGACAGTCCCACGGTCCAGAAATATATTCAAACCTACAGGGATTATTTATGGTGGACCAAACTACGCCTTCAGAAGCCTTATGATCTGATCCATGCTCATCATCCGATCGCGGGGTTGGCGATGAAGCAGGTCTTTCCGGAAGTGCCGCTCATCCAAACAATCCACTCCAGTTATGAAAAGGAACTGATTTTGAATGGGAAAATCGAAGCGGACGGACCAGAGCACCGGTTTTTGGTTTCCTTGTACCGGGAATTGGAACTGCGTAGCGAACGGATGCTGACCGTATCACGGTCGTTTGCGGATTATCTGGGTGCTTACGTGGACCGTCCCGAGAAGATCGGCGTTACGCCCAATGGATTTGATGAAAAACGTTTTAAGCCGGTTCCTCATGAAAATGAAGTGCCGCAGCTGATTACCGTATGCCGGCTGGTGCCTGCCAAAGGTCTTGATATTCTGCTCAAGGCATGCGCAGAGCTTAAGAAAAACGGACTGGATTATGTCCTTCATATTATTGGTGACGGTCCTTTCCGCACGGAGCTTGAAACGCTGGCCAAGCAACTTGGCATTTATAATGAAACCATTTTTTACGGATATACGCTTCATCCGGAAGAATTTATGCCTTTCTTTGATATATTCGTTCTGCCATCCAGAGCGGAAGCGTTCGGCTCTGTATTTGCCGAGGCCGCGCTGAGCTGTCTGGCGCTTGTCGGAACCGATGTCGGCGGGATTGCCGAACAGATCGAGGATGGCGTCAACGGTCTGCTCGTGCCGCCTGAAGATTATATGGCGCTCAGCGTAGCGCTGGAGAAGGTCATCACCGATCCGCTCTATCGCTATGATTTGGCGCGTACGGCATGGGATAAGGCGAAAAGCCATTATTCCTTGACCTATGCCGTGAACGAACTTAAAAAAATATACTTACAATATTCTTCGTGAAAGAGTGATTGAATGGTTCCTTTTAAGTTCATTCATACGGCAGATCTTCATCTCGACAGCCAGTTCAAGGGGATCAGCGGAGTGTCAGATGACATCCGCTCCTTTTTGCGCGAGTCCACGTTCGCTTCACTCGACCGACTGATGCAGCTGGCTGTTTCGGAGCAGGTTGATTTTATAGTGATCAGCGGGGATGTATATGATGCCCAGGATTCATCGCTGCAGGCTCAGCTGCGTTTTCATGAAGCACTGGACCGTTTTGGAGAGCACGGCATCGGGGTCTATATCATCCACGGGAATCATGATCCGCTAGACAGTCCGCGCATGAAAACTGGAAAAAGGGAGCATGTCCATGTTTTTGGCCCGGAATTCGAGCAGGTGACGCTACTACGGAGGAAGGACCAGAAGCCTGCGGCCGTTATCGGCGGCATTTCATATCCGACCGCTAAAGTGACGGAAAATACATCGCTGCGTTTTCGAAGGAGCAGGGAGGAATCCTTGTTCCATATTGCGCTTTTGCATGCCAATGTGGACGGAGATCCGGCCCATGAAACCTATTCACCATGTACAAGGCAGGATTTGATCCATTCAGGCTATGATTATTGGGCGCTTGGACATATTCATAAAAGGCAGATTCTAAATGAGCTTCCCTATATCGTTTATCCGGGCAATATTCAGGGCCGCAGCATCCGTGAGACTGGTGCAAAAGGATGTTACGTGGTTCAGGTGAACGAGGACGGGAAAGCGGACTTGATGTTTCATGAGCTGGATACGGTCCGCTGGTTTCAGGAGGAGATTCCAATTGACAGCATGGAAGGCGAGGAAGCCTTTCAAGTACAGGTAGAGGATCGGATGCAGCAAATCCGCAGTGAATGTCAAGGCAAAATGAGCATCGTCAGATTTGTCATTACGGGACGGGGAAGTTTACATGAGAAGCTGGAAGAGGGACGGATTGCAGAGGAGCTTCTTCACGAGCTGCACCGGAAGGCGGTACGCTCAGCTGCAGAGCCAAGCGGGTTCGAAGGACTCGTCTGGGTGGAAAGCTTTCATGTGAGGTCGGGTCCATGGATTGACCGGAATGCCTTGCTCCTGGAAGACAGCTTTCTCGGCGAGCTGCTGCGTTACGGCCAGCATGCGAGAGAGGATGAGAAAAGCCGGAGCGAGGTGTTCCGTAAAGCATTATATCCTCTGATGGCTAACCGTGAGCTGAGCAGGCTCCTGAATGAAGCGGCTGATGAAGAGAGGAACGAATGGCTGCAACGGGCTGAAGAGATGGCCATTCTTCTTCTCTCTAGCCATGAAGAAGGAGGGGGTGGAAAAATCGATGAGGATTGAACGTCTGCACATTCATGGCTTCGGCAGAATCAAAGAACAGGAGATCCAGTTTAATAGTCCTTTGACCGTATTGGCGGGTCCGAACGAAGCCGGAAAAAGCACGATTCTCATGTTTGTGCGCGCGATGCTATACGGCATACCGAGCCGGGCCTTTCCGGCTGAACGCTATGAGCCTTCCGGAGGCGGCAGTCACGGGGGGATGCTGGTAGCCGAAGCAGCGGATGGCTCCAAGTGGACCATTACCAGATATGCGGCACCGGAGCGGCGTACAGGATCAGGACGAAGTGAGCAGCCCACCATCGTGAAAACGAATCCTCAGGGAACTGCTATACATATGACTCAACATGATTTGGAAAAAGAGCTTTTGGGCGGTATGTCGCGGGATATGTTCAATCAGCTGTTCGCCGTTACACTGACAGAGCTTCAGGAAATTCGGACGCTGCAATCGGGCGATATGGGCAGTTATTTGTTTCATGCCGGCTTCGGCGGGGGAACGGAAATCGTCCGTGCTGAACGGAAGTTGGTTCAGAACATGGAAAAGCTGTACAAGCCGCGTGGACGGGTACAGGAAAGCGCCAAGGTGCTGCAGCGGATGGAACAGCTGCAGCGTGAAATTTCAGAGAGCAGGTCTTATCTCTCCAAATACATACACGCCGAATCCAAGTTATCGGAGACACAGCAAACCATCGCGGATGTGGATATTCGTAGAACCGACTTATCCAGGCAGCTTGCAGTGCTGCACAAGGCGCAGGAGATTCGTCAGCAGTGGCTGGAATGGAAGGAAGCGTCTATTGAACGGGGCGGAATTTCAGGTGAGGTCTCATTTCCTGAAGAAGGTCTTTCACGCTTAGAACGGCTTCGTGAAGAGCGGAATCGGATCGATATCAGGCTGGAGGAACTTGAGCGGGCATTAGAGGAATGGAAAAAGCAGCTTGCGAAGCTTCAAACGGATGAGCTGCTTATAAGCCAAGGACCGGTCATTGAAAGGCTTGCAGCGCGCCGAGAGATGATGGAAATACGGATAAGAGAGCTTCAGGAGTTATCCGGTGAGGAGGCTGCCTTAAAAGAGCAGCTTCAAAGATTACTTCGGCAGATTCATCCTGGATGGGGACAACTTGAACTGAGGTCATTCTCTGGCGCTGTCTCCGAGAGGGAATCCGTCCGGCGGTATGCGGCTGGGTTTGCCGGATATGACCGGCGGATGGAAGGCTTTGCGCTTGAACGTGAGCAGAAGAACAGGCAGCTTGAATCAGCTGAATACGAGTTGGAGCGGGCAGAGGCTGCTGTTTCCGAACGTAAAGAAGCAGGCAAAATCCGTTTTCATATGATTATCCCGCAGACCAGGACAGAACTGTTGACGGCTTGGCAAGAACTCCAATCGGAAGCGGAGCGGTGGCGCGAGTCCAGACTCAGCCGTGTTTCGGCCATGAATTATGAAGAGCAGGAGGCCTTGGTAAGCGGGCGGATGAGGGCGCTGTATCGAAAGCTGCTGTGGGGAAGTGCCGTACTTACTTTGGCTTTTCCTGCTATATTGTGGATCATGAAATCTCCTTGGGGTGCCCTGGCGGCTTTCCTGGTCTTTATCATAGCCGATGTTCTCTTATGGCGTGGAAGCGAGGCATTGCCAGGAAATAGTACTTCCAGATCCGGAAGAAGGAAGAACGGGTCTCTCTATTCGCCTGAAACTGGTGAAGAACGCATATCACACTTAATGTCCTCCCTCGTTTCCGATCCGCTGACAGCATCAGCCTCTTCAGATGGACCATTCACGCGAAGCTCTTCCATTTCCGATCAGGATATGGAGTCTTCTCTGCGAGAGCTGCGGAAGCTGGTTGATGCCCGGCTGCTGTGGCACGAAGAACTGGAACAGTTATCTGCTGATGCGGATGGAGTAAGGCAGCAGGCTGAATTGTTTAAGCGCGAACGGCTTGCTCTCATACGCAAAATGGACGGAGAACAACATACCTTTGAGCAGTTGGATTCACAGTGGCGCTGCTGGCTTGTGGAGCGAGGTCTTGAGGAAGGCTCATCGCCTGAAACGGTGATGGATATGTTTGGCTTCGCCGAACAGGGGATGGAGCTGGTCCGGCGGCTTGATGTGCTTGGCCGTAAATGGCAAGCCTTGAAGCAGGAGATCGATGCGTTTGAGAAGGAATGCCTTACGATATTACCGGAGCATGAAGTACTGGATCTCCACCTGCTCTCCCATTTGGGGATGAGAATGAGGTCATGGGAGGAACAGCAACATCTCCTGCACAAAAGGGAAGTCATCGGCTCCAAGCTGGAGCCTGTCCAGGAAGAAATGTTCAGACTGGAGAGAGAGAAAAGCCGACTAGAGAGAGTTATGCAGTCACTGCTTGATGAAGCTCAGGCTGCGGATGAAGAGGAATTCCTACGGATCGGTGCCGTCTCGGAACGCCGTAAAGAGCTCGAACGCATGATCAGACAGCTGGAAGTTAACATGTTCAGCGGCTGGTCGGGCGACCGGGAGCAGGCTCTGCTGAATGTGTTAAATCACTATGATCAAGCGGCACTGGATGAAGCTTGCATCCGAGCAGAGGAGGAGATGTCTTCGGCTGAAAAGCGCTGGAATGAGCTGCAGCAGCAGCGGGGCAGGCTTCTCCAGGAAAGAGATCATCTGGTGCGTCTATGCTCACATGACACAGCACTTCAGCAGCTGGAGGAAGAAAGGGCTCATTTAAAAGAAATTGCCTCAGAGTATGCGGTTCTGTCCATCTGCGCTGAAATGATTGCAAGGACCCGGGGAATATATGAGCAAGAAAAACAGCCCCAGGTACTGAAGCTGGCTTCAACGTATTTTCATGAGCTTACCCGGGGAAGTTACAGCCGGATCGTGATGAAAATGGGTGAGAAACGGCTGCTTGCTGAGCATCGTGACGGCAGTTTGATTGACAGCTCGCTTCTCAGCCGGGGAACGGCCGAGCAGCTGTATTTGGCGATGAGGTTCGCGCTCGCCGGCAGTATGAACAGCCAGGTCTCTGTTCCGCTGATCCTGGATGATCTGTTCGTGAATTTTGATGAGGACCGGATGTGCTCCGCCCTTGATGTGGCTGGCAGGATGGCTGAGAACAAACAAATTATACTGCTGACCTGCCATAGGTATATGACCGATCATGTGCAGAGAAGGCTTCCACAAGCTGAGATTATTCGGATTTGAGCATCAGCCGGGCGGCCCAAAGAATAGCCAGACAACCAAACAGCGGATACAGCACGGACAAAAGGGAGCTGAATCCTACTTGGCTAAGGAGAAAACAAATGAACATGACGCCCACTGAAATCAGCTTCGGGGACAGTGAGGTATGCTGCTGAAGTTGAAGCGTTATGCCATATATATCAGCCACGAACGTACTGAATATTTCCATGAATATCAGCACCACATAAATGATTTGGACAACTGGGCCGAGGTGTGTGGCAATGATGCCCATTGGAATTTCGTACTGCTGGATGCCAGGCATGTGTGCGGAGATTGCGATATGAGCAGAGAGCAGCATTAGCCCGACGCCGAAGCCGCCGATCATCCCGCCCCATTTTACTGCTGTTTTGCTCTCTGTCTTACTTCCCAGCGGAACAAGCACGGCTTGAGCCATGACCAGATTAAAAGCCGTATAAATAATGGGAGATAGCCAAATTGCAACCATATGATGATCTGTAGACAAGCTAAGGAAGCGGTCAGCGGTGGGCAGCTTGATTGTATTCAAAACGATAAGCAGGGATAAAGTTAACATCATAGGTACGACGATACTGTTAATCTGTAAAATGGCATGAATGCCGTGTTTCAGCAGCAGATAGGTGCCAATGATCGTTAACAAAAGGCCTGTCTGATAATGGAGATTGAGATGCTCCATAAATACCGAGCCCGCACCGGCCAGCATAACGCTGTTTACGCCAATCAGCACAATCAACATGATCATGCTGATCACACTCCCTGCTTTGGGCCCGAACAGATGCTTGTTCAAATCTTCATAGGATCTGGCGGATATCTGGCGCGACATCAGCATCATTTTCGTTCCAAGCCAGATGAACAGGGCCGTAGCCAGCATAATGGTCAATGCGCCCCATTTGCCAAATTGGGTGAAAAATTGGATGATTTCCTGTCCGGTTGCGAAACCGGCTCCAACGATCGTTCCGATGTATGTAAATGCGATTTGAAAGATGCGAATCCCAGTTTTCATTATGTTCCTCCCTGCTTTAAAGCGGCGCTATTGTGTACATCGCTTAGTACAGGTTATGATGGGGACATGAAGGACATGACTCTACCTGTCCAAAAAACGGTTAGACGTCGGATTGGATATGACAATGATGACAAACTCTAGAACTGCAAGAGAAAAGGGAAGAGGTATAACGCTTGACGGAAATTATGGTTTACCTGACTCAATACGGTTACATAGCTTTGTTTGTACTTCTGGCTTTAGGCATTTTGGGAATTCCCATACCGGATGAGACGCTGATTGCGACCTTTGGCGGGATGATTGCGCAGGGATATTTTCATTTTGCCGGAGGGTTGTTGGTCACATTTCTAGGCAGTATGACAGGTATGCTCATCAGCTATGCACTGGGACGGAAAGTCGGCAAGCCGCTGCTGGACCGTTACGGCAAGTGGATTCGGATGACTCCGAGCCGCTTACAATCCACGGAAGCTTGGTTTAGGCGCTACGGCTCATGGAGTATCATTCTAGGTTATTTCGTTCCAGGACTCCGGCATTTGTCTTCCTACATGGCAGGGATCTCCAAGGTTCCTTTCAGCCGTTTTCTGCTGTATGCAGCCGTGGGCGCATTGCTGTTTTGTACAACATTTTTACTGATCGGCCATGCTGTAGGCTACCACTGGAATGAAATTGCCGTACTGATCAAGCGTTCGTCCCATCGGATTGGTTTATTGGTCTTCGCTCTGATCGCACTTGGAACTTGCGCTATTATCTGGTGGAGAAAAAAACGGTGATTGTTAAAGGCTTTGTTGTGTTATAAATTATTGAAAAATGGATAAAGGTTATGTTATTTTTACGTCAAATAGAAGCGCCGTCTTGGGGGTTGATGGAATGGAAAAATTAAAGCAAAGAATTATTGAAGAGAGCATGGTTATGTCGGAGCAGGTTTTGAATTTGGACGGGCTGCTCAATCATCAGGTGGATCCTGAGCTGACGATGGAGATGGGCCGTGAGTTTGCAAAGCGTTTTGCGGATGCAGGCGTGACCCGCGTCATTACGGTTGAATCCTCCGGCATTGCTGTCGCATTTGCCACAGCGTTCGAGCTGGGTGTGCCTCTGGTATTTGCTCGCCGCAAAAAAACGCTCCTGGCCGATCCTGATGCGCTGTGCGAGCGAGTTCCATCCTTCACCAAAGGAATCGTCACGGATATCATGCTTTCGCGTAAATATATTCATGAGCAGGATAAAGTATTGTTTGTTGATGATATTATCGCCAACGGTGATGCGGCAAGAGGGCTCGTTAAAATTATCAACCGTTCGGGTGCTGAGCTGGTTGGTCTTGGCGTCGTGGTGGAAAAAAGCTTCCAGGCAGGTGCCCGTGCCATTCGTGAGCAAGGAATCCGGCTCGAATCGCTGGTACGCATCGAGTCGCTTGAGGGCGGCGTCATCACTTTTGGAGAGTAATCGTCCAAATATAAACAATTCCTTTCAAGTGGCATTCTTTTCGCTTATAATATAGTTGAGAACACGAAGAGGGGAGGCGGCACAATGGGGAAACAACCGGTAGCGGAGCAGTATTTCGTCGATAAACTGGCTGCAGCGAAGGATCATTTTGAACGCGCTTTGGATTGCAAACATACGGAGTTTGATGATCTTTATCCCTATATGATGGAGCATCCTCAGTTTTTCTGGTACAAACGCTATGTCGCCTGGTCAGAGCTGCTGACCATCGTGCGCATGTGTGATGAGCTTGACTTTTCCTGGAAGGAATTGTTTACCCCTCATCAGGTGGAGTATGTTGAAAAACGGGTGATGTCTTCGACCGTGCTCGATTATTGGTTTGAGAAGAACGACAGCAAAGAACACGCACAACGTTAATTTGCCCATTAGATAAATTCAGGCAGGATGCTGCTGCAAAAGATAAGACCTAAATGAGCCCATTTAGGTCTTTTTTTGTGAAATAACAGAAGGGGGGCGAAAATAATGATTACCGATGATCAGCTGAATAACTACCGCCTTTCCGGAGAGATGGTTCGGGTCGTACGTGACAACTTGGAAGAGAATGATGTCAAAGGAATCGTGGTCGCATGGAATGACGAACAGGTCATGATCCGCCGTCGCAACCGGAAAGTGGTTAAACTTGACCGAAGCTATATCTACCAGCCGCTGGACGAGCCTCGTATAAGCCCGGAAGCTTAAACATCAAAATCTAAGCAGTCTTTATCATGGCAGCAACCGCTTTGACTTTGGTTAAGGCGGTTGTTTTAAATCGGGAGTACACCGGAATCTACATGGTAAGGTCAGTTTGGTTGACAAAGCTTATAATAACTTTTTTCTATAAAAAGTGTTGACTATATTCTGTAGCCATGGTATGATATATCTTGTCACTGCGATAGAGTTGGAAACGACGAAACAGCTAAGCGATGAATATATATGCGGTCGTGGCGGAATTGGCAGACGCGCACGGTTCAGGTCCGTGTGGGCTAACCCCCCGTGGAGGTTCGAGTCCTCTCGACCGCATCCTACTTTAAAAGTCAACAGGCTCTATGATTACTTAATATAAGTAATCATAGAGCCTGTTTTTATTTGTTCGGGTCGGTCAGCTCAAACCAGATGGCAGGCGACATCATGTCCCGGCTTCGCTTCCCGGAGCTCAGGCTTGCGCTCGGCGCAGCTCTCGACCGCATACGGGCACCGCGTCCGGAAGGGACAGCCGCTCGGCGGATGCAGCGGACTCGGAAGCTCGCCGCTCAGCACGATGCGTTCCTTGCCGGCCTCTATGTCGGGATCGGGGACGGGAATGGCGGACATGAGCGCGCGTGTATACGGGTGAAGTGGCTCGACATACAGCGTACCGCTGTCGGCCAGTTCCACGATCTGACCCAAGTACATGACGGCAACTCGATCGCTGATATGCTTGACCATGGACAGATCATGCGCTATGAACAGGTAAGTCAGTCCAAGACGCTTCTGAAGATCTTTCAATAGATTGACGACCTGAGCCTGTATCGATACGTCAAGCGCCGAGATCGGCTCGTCGCAAATGATGAACTTCGGATCGACAGCCAGTGCGCGCGCAATTCCGATGCGTTGGCGCTGGCCTCCCGAGAACTCATGTGGGTAGCGGGTGGCATGATCGGGATTAAGTCCGACCAGATAAAGCAGCTCCTCGACCCGCTTCCTGCGCGCGGAACGGCTGTCGGCGAGACGGTGAATATCCAGCGCTTCCCCGATAATGTCCATAATGGTCATGCGTGGATTCAGCGATGCGTACGGGTCTTGGAAGATCATCTGCATCTCACGGCGGAGTGCCTTGAGCTGCCGCGGTTTGAGCCGGTAAATATTCGTATCTCCGTACCAGGCTTCCCCTTCCGTCGGCTCGTACAAGCGGAGGATCGTCCGTCCCGCCGTCGATTTGCCGCACCCCGATTCGCCTACCATCCCGAGCGTCTCTCCTCTGCGGACGGTGAAGCTGATGTTATTGACGGCCTTCAGCGTTTGGCCCCGTCCAAGATGGAAATGCTTGCTCATCCGGTTAATCCGGAGCAATGGCTCTGTGCTCATCTGGCCACCTCCCGTGCCAGCGGATGAAGCAGCCAGCAGCTCGCGCTGTGGGTTCCGCTGCTGGCGGTTGATTCTGGCTGCCGCTGCTGGCAGATACTCATCGTGTGGTTGCAGCGAGCCCAGAAAGGGCAGCCTGTCGGCGGTTTGGCCAGATCGGGCGGCGTACCATAAATCGGCACGAGCGGTTCATCTTTACTCTGATCAATCCTCGGCAGGGAACGCAGTAGGCCTCGTGTATACGGATGCTGCGGCTGCTTGAATATTTCCTGCTTCGTGCCGGTCTCGACGATTTGCCCCGCGTACATGACGATAACGCGGTCGCACAGATCCGCCACAATGCCAAGATCATGCGTAATCAAAATAATCGATGTCCCAAATTCGCGCTGCAGAGATTTTAGCACGCTCAGAATCTGGGCCTGAATCGTCACGTCGAGCGCCGTCGTCGGCTCGTCCGCGATGAGTAGCATAGGACGGCAGGCCAAGCTAATAGCGATCATGGCCCGCTGCCTCATGCCGCCGGAGAACTCATGCGGATATTGTGAGAAGCGTGAGGCTGGATGGGGGATGCCGACCATCTCCAGCATCTCTATTGCCCGCCGCTTGGCTTCCTGCGCTGTCATGTGCTGATGCTTTGTCAGCACCTCGGTAATCTGGCGGCCGATCGTCATCGTCGGATTCAGCGAAGTCATTGGATCCTGAAAGATCATCCCGATATCCTTGCCCCGGATGGACTGCATTTCCCGTTCCTTCATGCGCAGCAGATCTTTTCCTTGGAATCGGATTGCTCCTTGATGAATGCGGGCGGGAGGCTGCGGCAGAAGGCGCATGATCGCTTGGGCGGTCACGCTCTTGCCGCAGCCGGATTCGCCGACGATGGCGACGGCCTCGCCGGGCTGAACATGGAATCCGATGCCGCGCACGGCTTGCACCTCGCCGCCGCGGACGTGGAAGGAGACGCGGAGATCTTGGACTTCTAGCAACGCTTTCATGGGCGAACCCTCCTTGTCTTTATTTTTTCATCTTCGGATCGAGTGCATCGCGCAGCCCGTCTCCGAACAGATTAAAGCACAGCATCATCAAACTGATGAACAGCGCAGGGAAGGCAAGGCGCCAAGGATAAATTATCATGGTCTTGAGCGCGTCGTTAATCATTGTCCCCCATGATGCGGCCGGCGATTGTACGCCTAGCCCAAGGAAGCTCAGTACTGCTTCACTGAAGATGGCTGCCGGCACCGCCAAGGTCAAGGTGACGATAATCGGGCCCATCGCGTTCGGTAGGAGATGCCGGAATAGAATGCGCATGCCCGATGATCCTAGGGAACGGGAGGCGAGGGTGTATTCCTGATTTTTGAGCTGCATCATCTCCCCGCGCACGATCCAGGACATATTGATCCAGCCGGTCACGCACAGCGCCAAAATAATCGTTCCCAGGCTCGGTTCGAAGACAACGACGAGCAGAATCGCCACCAGCAGATCGGGAATGGAATAGATGATTTCAGAGATTTTGTTCATTACCTCGTCGAGACGTCCGCCGATATAACCCATGATTCCGCCGTAGATAACACCGATGACGAGATTGATGGCCGCGGCGGAGAAGCCGACAGTAAGAGAAATACGGGCGCCCATCCACGTACGGGCGAACATGTCGCGGCCGAGATCGTCCGTGCCGAACCAATGCTCGGAGGAAGGCGGCAGGTTCGTCTTCTCCAGATTATTGGAGTAGTAATTGTAAGGAGTCAGCATCGGGCCAATAATAGCCATGACGATGATGAGCAGCAAGAAGACAAGCCCCGTCATGGCAACCCGGTTGCCGCGCAGACGCAGCCAGGCGTCGCGCCATGCGGATGCGCCTTCCTGTTCGATCGCTTCCGCCGCATGTTCGCTGACGTCCGCCTTCCGGAAATCTTCCGGGCTCAGAGTGTATACTTCGGCAGAGGAGGAATGGTGCATTGTCATGCGGCCTTCTCCTTTCTCGAGATAAGAGTGATGCGGGGATCGATGATTCCGTACGCGATGTCGGTGATGAAGCGGGCGCACATCAGAATAAGCCCATAGAATAGGGTAATACCCATAATGAGCGAGTAGTCGCGGTTGCTGATGCTCGTGACGAATATTTTGCCGAGCCCACCGATTCCGAAAATTTGCTCGATGATGAAGGAGCCTGTCACTACGTTGGCCGTGAGCGGTCCAAGATAAGTGACAACAGGCAGAATGCCGTTGCGCAGTACATGCCGGCGGATGATGGCACCGCCAGATAAGCCTTTTGCCTTGGCTGTCTTAATATAATCGGCAGTCAACACTTCCAGCATATTCGAGCGCGTCAGGCGAGCAATGAAGGCGATAGGCAGGGCGGAGAGCGCCAGGGTTGGCATAATGTAATCAAGCGGACCGTTCAGGCCGACGACATGCAGCCATTTCAGCTTCACGCCGAAACTATATTGGAAGAAGGAGGCGAGCACGAAACTGGGGACCGAAACGCCCAGAACGGCGATGACCATCGAGGCGGAGTCGAGCAGCTTGCGATGCCGCAGCGCTGCGACCATGCCCAGGCTGACGCCGATGACGACGGAGACGATAATCGAGACAACGCCGAGCTTTAGGGAGTAGGGGAAGGCATCACGAATCATCTGTCCGACTTCGCGGTCCTGCATTTTCATCGAGATGCCCAGATCACCTTTCGCCAGGTTGGATAAGTAGACGAAATATTGCTCATACAGCGGTTTATCCAGTCCGTATTGGGCCATCAGTCGGGCGCGAATTTCGGGCGGAACCGCTTTTTCGGACATGAACGGATCGCCGGGAATGGCCTTCATGAGCAAAAATGTGACGGAAGCCAGCACCCACAGCGACAGAATGAGATAGAACAGCTTGGTCAAGGAGTACCGAATCATGGACATCCTCCTTCTAGTCATGTTCATTCCACCACGGATATGAAGAAGCGGGACGCACCGGCAAATGGCCAAGTGCATCCCGAACGGACTTCATACCGGGCAGGGCGCGAACTGCGCCGTTATTCGAAGTAACCCCGGTTGAAGATGATGTTTCCTTGGTAGTCGATAAACACGTTTTTAAGATTGGATTTCTTGAGCGCGACGTTTGTATAGTAGTACAGCGGAAGAATGGCCTGATCCTGCTCGATCAATATGCGCTCCGCTTTCGCCATCAATTCCATCCGCTGCTTGTTATCAAGCGATTGCTTCGCCTCGTGAACGAGCTTGTCGTATTCCGGATTGCTGTATCCGATATCATTGTTGCCGCTTCCGGTCATGTACAGATCGAGAAAGGTCATCGGGTCGTTGTAATCGGCTTGCCATCCGGCTCGTGACATTTGATAGTTGAGCGAGGTACGGTTCTTCAGGAAGACGCCAAATTCCTGATTCTCGATTTTTACTTTGATGCCTAGATTTTTGCTCCACATGTCGACGATGGCCTCGGCCACCTTTTTATGGTTTTCATCGGTATTGTAGATGAGCGTAAATTCAGGCATGGCAGAGAGCCCCTCCTCACTGAGCCCCTTTTGCAGCAGTGCCTTTGCTTCCTCTACATTTTCCTTGAAATAATCGTTCTTGTGTTCGGAGCGGAATTCGCCGTTCTCACCCGCGATTCCCGGAGAAACAACGCCAAATGCGGGCAGTTGTCCGCCAAGAGTCACCTTATCGACGATCAACTGGCGGTCGATCGCCATCGCCAGCGCTTTGCGGATGTTGACGTTATCAAACGGCTTCTGTTTATTGTTGAACAAATAGTAGTAGCTGGAGGCGATACCCTTAATCTCCATTTCGTTCGGCTTCGTCTGCTTCAAAATCGGAATCTGTTCGTTTGGAATGCGTCCGGTCGGCATGCCGGCAAAATCGAGCTGGTCGGTCTCGTACATATTCAATTCCGAGCCGGCATCATCTACCATGGTCATCTGCACTTTGGTGAATTTAATTTCGTCCTTAGCGTAGTAATTCTCATTCTTAACGATCTCAAGCGAGCTCTGCTGCTTCCATTCGCTCATTTTGAACGGACCGTTCGAAATGATGGTACTTGCGTCGGATGCCCACTTCGGATTGTTTTTCACAGAGGAATGTACCGGGAAATAGGTCGAGAATGAAAGAAGGCCTAAAAAATACGGAGTGGAGTGCTCTAACTCGACCTCAAGCGTATTGGCATCGACGGCCTTGACGGCGACCGAATTCGGGTCGGCGTTTTTTCCGGTGTTATACGCTTCAGCGCCCTTGATATAGTACATCTGATAGGCGTATGGTGGCGCCGGCTCTAGTTTCGGATCGAGCACTCGCTTCCACGCGAACTCAAAGTCAGCCGCAGTCACGGGATCTCCGTTCGACCATTTTGCGTCCTTCCGCAAATGGAAGGTGTACTTGAGTCCATCTGGAGAGACTTCCCACTTCTCTGCCGTGCCTGGAATGGCTTTACCGTTTTCATCGCTCCGCGTCAACCCTTCGTACAGTCCGGTGAGTACGGCAAACCCCACGTTGTCTTGCACTTGAGCGGGATCGAGCGATGGCGGATTCGAATGCAGATTGAAGCGGAAGACCTGCTCCTTCGGTTTTTCCGTCTTACCTTCAGGTGCCGGATCGGCAGGTTTTTCATTGTTCTTCGCCGGTGGCGGGGAAGAGTTGGTGTCCTGACCGCCGCTGCTTCCGCAAGCACTCATCAATGCGCTTACAATCAGTAGTAATGTCAGCATGGCTAGCATGGATTTGTGTTTCATTCGCATAGCTTACCCCTCTCTTGATATGAAGTGGTCCACCTGGCCGGCGGCAAATCGATATAGCGTAAGCGATACGGCCATCGGTGTATCCCTTATCATTTTATAAACATGCCAACTCGTCTTCGTATATTCCCATTTTCGATAAATTTTCATAAGCCAATAAAGGTAATTATACCCAATCAAATAAACATCCTTGTCAAATCGTACAATGAATTCTATAATGGTTACCAATCAAAATTGCATACACACTGGATGAAGTTTACGGGAGACAAGCGGCAGCTTGGCCGAAGGGGCATAAAACTCTCAGGCGCCGAAGAGGTGGGATTATACCCAGTCTCGGGAGGCAGGACCGTAAGTGGACAGGACTCTGGAGAGACTCCATTCATGGAGCACCGAAGGGGCAATACGCGTGAAGGGAAGGAATCTCACAGCGCGTTGAAACTCTCAGGTAAAAGGACAGAGATTGCAGGATCGGTTACCCGAATTCGTACACGCTAAAGATGTGCATCGTTTCACATAGCTTGGCGTAATATTCTGCAAATTTGTCCCCAGAGTCAAATCCTTGGATTTGGCTCTTTTTTCATGTCGTCTAAGAGAATACAACATCATGAGGGGGAAAAAGAAATGCACGTGTTAGAGCAATTAAACAAATGGGTATGGGGGGCGCCGCTGCTCATTTTATTGGTAGGAACAGGGATATGGCTGACATGCCGGCTCGGTCTGTTGCAGGTTATGAGGCTGCCGCTTGCCTTAAGACTGGTGTTCAAGGCCAAAAGTGAAGGGGAAGGTGATGTGTCGAGCTTCGGTGCCTTGGCGACGGCGCTTGCAGCGACTGTCGGTACAGGAAACATTGTTGGGGTTGCGACCGCAATCCAAATCGGGGGTCCCGGAGCATTGTTTTGGATGTGGATGGCCGCGTTTTTCGGGATGGCAACGAAGTATGCGGAAGGTGTATTAGCTGTGAAGTATCGGATCACGGATGACAAAGGACAAGTCTCCGGCGGACCGATGTATTATATTGAACGGGGACTTGGGAGTAAATTCAAGCCGCTTGCTATATTTTTTGCCGTAAGTGGTGTACTGGTAGCACTCTTCGGCATCGGGACATTCCCACAAGTGAATGCGATCGTGTCTTCGACGCAGTCCAGTTGGGGAATCCCCGTGATTGTGACGGCGGGAATCATGACAGTGGTAACCGCACTTGTTACATTGGGCGGAATCAAAAGCATTTCGCAAGTGTCGACCAAGGTTGTCCCCGTGATGGCCATCATTTATATCATCACATGTCTAGTCGTGTTGATCACTTTTATTGACCAAATCCCGCATGCGGTAGCCCTTGTTTTTCAGAGTGCGTTTCACCCGGCGGCAGCGGGCGGAGGTTTTCTTGGCGCAACGGTTATGATGGCGATTCAGAGCGGGGTCGCGCGAGGGGTGTTCTCCAATGAATCGGGTCTGGGGAGTGCTCCAATTGCAGCGGCGGCTGCAAAGACCAAGTGGCCGGCAGAACAGGGACTTGTATCTATGACCGGTACGTTTTTTGACACGATCATTATTTGTACGTTAACAGGGCTAACTTTGATCGTGACAGGGGTCTGGCAGGGAGATGAGCGCGGGGCGATGATGACTCAGGCGGCATTTGATGCCGCGATTCCTTATGGTTCGATGATTTTGACGGTATGTCTGATGTTATTTGCATTTACTACGATTTTGGGCTGGAATTATTACGGCGAGCGTTGTATCACATATTTGTTTGGCGTGAAATCCATCCTGCCGTACCGCATCGTATTTATACTTTTGATTGCCTTTGGCGCTTTTATCAAACTGGATGCAATTTGGCTGCTTGCAGATATTGTGAATGGGCTTATGGCACTGCCGAATTTGATTGCCCTATTGGGTTTATCGGGAGTGGTTGTAGCGGAGACGCGTCGATATTTGCAGCATATGAGAAGTCAAAAGTTAGGGTGAGGTGGCTAAAAACGGTAGTTTTGAAGAAATTATTCCCGCAGTCGTTTTACTGATGTGAATACATATTTCCTCCTGCTTTCTCAAACAATGAGGTAAACGACCAACGTTGCAATGAGAAGGAGGAAGAAGGTCTTGAAATCACGGAAAAAATATGAATGGCGTATCTGCGTGAAGGCCGCCGGATTGGCTTTGCTCCTTGCAGCCGCACCTGCACTTACGGTATCTGCTGAAAATTCGTCAGGCGGGCTTGACTCGAATATGGGAACACCTTCAATAAACAAGGACGTTCAGCCGATCTCGCAAAACCCTGTAAATAAGGAAAAAAAGGTTGCGGTTATTATTGATGACTTTGGGAACGGCCAGGGTGGAACGGAAGAGATGCTGTCCATGCCCATCAAGCTGACGGTTGCGATTATGCCATTTTTGCCGACAACACGTAACGACGCCGAGCTGGCTCATAAGAAAGGCTACGATGTTATTGTCCATATGCCGATGGAACCGAAGCAGGGAAACCCTAAATGGCTTGGTCCCGGTGCTATTACGGCCAACATGACCGATGAAGAAGTCCGCAAGAAAGTGGAAGAAGCCATTGATAATGTCCCGTATGCAATCGGCATGAACAACCATATGGGATCCAAAATTACCGGTGACGAACGAATTATGACCATTGTGCTTACGGTTTGTCGGGAGAGGGGACTTTTTTTTATCGATAGCAAAACCAACTACCACTCCGTGGTCGGTAAACTGGCCGTGAGAATGGGCATGCCGCCCGTCGCCAATCATATATTCCTTGATGATTTTCACACGACCGGCCATATCAGCAAGCAGATGAAAGCCGTCGAAGAATTCGCCACAGAACATGACAACTGCGTCACGATCGGCCATGTAGGAACTCAAGGCAAGAAGACGGCGGAAGTGCTGCGAAGCAGCGCTGCCAGCATGCAGGGCCGTGTTACCTTTGTAGGCATCAGTGATCTAGTCAGAGATATCTGGGGCTGGCAGCCTTCGCCTATATTACCGTCAAATAATAATTGATTCCATTTGCAATGGCTTGGGCGATTTTCAGCTGGCCTCTGCGGTCCGTCAACATGGCACGGTCTTCTGCATTGCTCAAAAAGCCGGTTTCGACGATCACCGCCGGATCGGCTACCTGGTTGAGCAAATAAAAGGGCCGGCCATGCTTGATGGAACCCCTGGTGCCATAGAGAAGGTCGAGCTGCTGTTGAATGGCAGAGGCAAGCAGGACACTACGTCCTTCATCTTGAAAGAGAACCAGCCCGCCGCGTTTTGCGGTATTGCGTCCCCAGTTGACATGAAGGCTGACAACGATCAGTGTAGGGATTTGCTGGCTAAGTTCTTTTCGCTGGGCCAGATCCCGTTGATGTCTAGATCTGCTGTTTAACCAATGATTGTCATCGCTGAGCGCGTAATCGCCTGTCCGGTTCAGCACGGCATGATACCCTTTGCTGCGCAGCAGCATAAATAGTTTTTGTGAGATCGCCAGATTAATATCTTTTTCCAAGATATCCTGAAAAGAAGTTCCTCCATCGATACCCCCGTGGCCTGCATCGACGATAATGACGTCCGTTGGAAAGGCAGGATGCTCCTTAACTTCCTTGGCCGGGCCGGTTTGAGACATGACCTGTACAGGAAAGCTCAGGGCAAGAGATGCGGCAATAAGGACTGAAACGGTCAGCTGTAGAAGCTTAATCATATGTAAAGGCCATCCTTTCGAAGATGTATGGTCAGCAATAGAATGTGCAAAAATCGGAAAAAAATGCATGAATTGAAGGCCTGTTTAAAATACCGCGGATTTGCGTAAGCTATAATCATCACAGCTGCGGAGGGGATGCGCGGATGGCCAGTGGAGATGAACTCGTAAAATACATTACCGAACGTTTCGTGACGTATATAGAAACACCCAAGGAAGAGCGGAAGCTGCGCAGCAAACCGAAGGAACCTTGGGCTGAAAAATGGTTTGGGATGATTCCACTCGGATTGACGCTGATGAAGCGGCAAACTGGCAGGAAGAAGCAAAGATGAGGAAAAAGACGCCTTAACCGGGTAATACCGGCGCAGGCGTCTTTTCATTTGCTGTAATGTTTTATATATGAGATAAGTTCAGAATGCGGAATTCGCCAAGGGAAAGAAGTGAGGATGTAGGCAAATAACGGCTGCCATGAATTCCGGAAGCTGCGTATAGAACGACACTTTCCTTACCTGCTGTTGACCAGGAATGAAGTCCGGTAATGGCAAATGGCGCTCCGTAATTTGCATTATGGCCGGGTGACGTAAACACTAGGCTGTTGTGCTCAGCTTTGAAGGCCTGAATCAGATCGCTGTTTCCCTTAACCGGTAACTTAGGCGATGAAAGCCATAACAGATTGTCGTATGGATTGCTTGTCCGCTGCTGCTCAGGCAAACTAGTCGTTGAAAGCCGGATTCCCTGATGTGGAGTCAGACCTCCGCTAACCGAATTGCGATCAGGCGCATCTATAGGCAGTTCCTCCGCAGTGATTCCATGGATATAAACCGTATTCTTCCCTGGCTGCGAAACCTTCCATACCGGAAGCAGCGCAGCATACTGCGCTTCAATACTAAGGCCTGCAGGCAGCTTGGCACCCACTTTCAGAATGCCAAGCTGCTTCAAGCGGTTGTAGAGAGCTTGCGTGTTATATGGCATCTCGTCATCCCGGCCATATTCACTGAGCATGTAATTTCCATCATCGGTCGAAGTCAGGATCAGATAGCCGATCGGTTTGCCGTTTTGGCTGACCGTAGCTAGCCAGCTGTGTGTCCCCGGCCCAAGAGGATCGTAGGAGATGCTGGCGTTTTTCCATTTTTCAAAGGCATCCTGCCTGGATAGCTCGCTCACCACATCCTGCGTAAAGCTTTGCAATGAAGAAGGAGCAGATGCAGTCCATTTTTGACTGAAAACCATATTTTTTAAGGCGGCTGCTGTATTTATAGAAACATTCTGTTTGACGGAGGTTGTGGCTGCAGCTGCTCCGGCTGCATTAGCCGCACTCGTTCCGGCTGACATCAGGCACTGGGCAAGGAGAAGGGCGGCGGCCGCTTTGGCGGTGAAGGGGATTATATTCATTCGTTTCACCTTTCTTGTTTTCGGGCGTTTCCTTAAGTGTAGAGGACAAGCCTTGAAAAGACTGTTGCAAGCTGTCGCGTGGTGACCTTGGCATCCGGTTCTATTTTTGCCTGCTTTTGTCTAATGTCATCTACCGGATAGACCTCAGATGAAATAGACCGCAGGTTATGACGGACAAATGCACCTTGGGTTCGTACTGCCATGTCGTTTCGCTGCGCCTGTTGCTGTATTGCTCCCTTATGGCGGCCAGTTTTTCTTCATCCGGCTCTTTGAGTAAATCCTCGTAATAGATGTCGATGACAGCAAGCTCCTCATTCAAACGTTCCCTGGCCTGCTCAGCCCAGCCGTAATCCATTTCCGCAAGCAGCCGGGTCATATAGCCTTCAAGTAAGCTGGCTGCCTGAGGAAGCGATATGGAGGCTGGCTGAATGTGGATGTTTTCAGGCAAACGAGGACTTAAAGCCAATCCCCGCAAACGTTCAGGAAAAGGAGAGACGATCCTACCGGTTACGAGCGATATTCCGACAAAATGGAGTTCTTCCTTTTTCACGTCGCAGGCCATTTCAACCTTATAGCATATCCCAAGCCAGGGTTCATAGGCCGCTGAGAAGAGAGTCTCCCGCTGAAGCGCTGCCGGCTGCTCGAACAGGTAGAGGCAAGAGCCTTCCTGCCGGGCGGCGTTCCAGATTTGCTGGAGCCTGCTGCTGCCGTAAACCACATCCTCGCGCTGAATCCTTCCCGGTCCGATCTGGGGTACCATGGGCGCCGTACCGAAATAGCGGGATAGAATGCTGTCCTGCTGGGGCTGCTGCGAAGCGTTTAGCTGCTCTTTTTTGTCATACTGCTCCGGGTCAAAGACGAACGTGAAGGATAGAGTTTCCGGCTCGACGCCAGTTCTTTCGACAAATCCCCAGTAATAAGGCCGGTTGGTAAGCTGTTTGTCGGCCTGCGGAGACAGCTTGACCGTAACATGCCATGGCGACTTCTCTATAATCCGGCATTCGGTGCTTTCCAGATAGGTCATCATGTGCTCCTGAACCTGCTGCTGTGACATGCTCATGTTATGCTTCTTCCTCTCTCATGGATGTCGACTCGTAATCAACCTCAACCTGGCGTTTAATCTGATCCAGCGTCTGGCCAAGATTACTTACCTTTTGGCGGATTTCTTCATTAGAATCAGATTCGAGGAACATTTTGTACAGACTTTTCTCAAGAGATTCCTGCTTTTCAAAATGCTCAAGAATAACGTCCAAACCGCCGATAACCATTTCGAACATATTGATCTTTTCATGCAGCAGATGCAGAATATGCTCCTCGATCGTACCAGAGGTGGACAGGTTGTAAATTTGAACGTCCTTCTGCTGGCCGAGACGGTGAACACGCCCGATCCGCTGCTCTACCCGCATGGGGTTCCACGGCAGGTCGAAGTTGATCATATGGTGGCAAAATTGGAGGTTGATCCCCTCACCGCCGGCTTCGGTTGCAATCATCACCTGGGCGCGTCCCCGGAAGAGATCCATCATCCAGTCCTTTTTGCCCCGGTTCATGCCGCCGCGGTAAGGTACGCAGATCAGCCCGTGCTTCTGAAAATACTGGAGCAGGTACTCCTGGGTTGCGCGGTATTCGGTGAATACGATGACCTTTTCATTCATTTGCTTAATCAGCTCGATCGTTTTTTCAGCTTTCGTATTGGCTTTGATCGCACGAATGGCGTTTACCAGCTCCCAGACCTTGGCCGTGAGCGGTGATTCGTCCGGAATTTTTTTCGAAAGGTTCACCAGGGTAAGAAATACGGCGTCGCGGCTGCTGCATACTTCGCGCTGCAGTGTAACGAGCGACAGCATGCTGCTCAAATTTCCCCCGGAAGCCTTATATTGGTCTTTGACAAAGGCTGTCACACCGTCATACAATGCTTGTTCTTCGGGCGACAGCTGAAGATTGACGTTGCTAACATGGCGCTTGGTAAAATGAACGGGTCCCTCGCCCCGGCGGTTCCGGATCATGACCTTGGCCAGCTCGTCCTTAAGCTGATCCTGATTCTTCGGCTGGCGCTTGCCGACCACGAAATTAGTGGCGAAATCGCCCTGGCGGCCAAGCTGACCGGGCTTCAGCAGCGTAATGAGGTTAAATAGCTCGCTCATGTCATTTTGTACCGGTGTGGCGGTCAGCAGGAGACAATATTTTTTGCGGAGCTTTTGAATGAACTGATAGTTTGTCGTTTTCTTGTTCTTCAGCTTATGGGCCTCGTCGATAATCAGCATGTCGTATTCCTGCTCAAGCAGGAAATCCTTATGCGGATCGCGCTTAGCCGTATCGATAGACGCAACCACGACATCGGAGTGCCAGGTATAAGCTTTTTTCTGGGCAACGGCGGGAATGCCGAATTTGCTGTTCAGCTCGCGCACCCACTGCAGCACAAGCGAAGCCGGCACGAGAATCAGCACTTTGGATACGAGCCCGCGGATCATATATTCTTTTAAAATCATTCCGGCTTCTATCGTTTTACCGAGTCCGACCTCATCGGCCAAAATGGCTCTGCCGGACATCTCGAACAGCACTCGGTGCGCGGTGTCGAGCTGATGTGGAAGCGGGGAGAGGCCCTGCAAATGCTTCAAGCACTGCAGCTCGTCAAAGCTGGTTACCAGGCGCGCTTCTTCCCCCTGGATCGCCAGCTGCGCAAGCCGCCAGTCTCCCCAGGGCCCGCCTTTCTCAAGGCGGCTGTTAAGCTGCTCAATCCAGCTGCGGTCAATATGCAGAGGAACCGGAAGTTCCTGCGGCTGTCCGCTTGCACTAGGCTGGGAAGTATTCATGCCCCGTACCTCCTTCATTTTTCGTATACATACGTATATGGATTTTTGCAATAAAACAAGTAGCGGCATTTAATCACGAAATTATATAGACTGATAAAGTTCTGTTCTTTGCTCTTGGAACGAACCCGGGTGCTCCTTAAAATCGGATTTTGTAATATCCAAGTATTGTGTAGTATGCACGTAAACGGATGAGTTCATAACAGGGCTGGAAGGAACGGTCACATGTGCTCACAGGAAAGATTTTCAAAAATATTTTCAAAGGACCGGTGTCAAAAAGTGAGATAGATGGAGAAAAGAAGAGGTTGTCCGATATTGAAGAGCTTACATGCCTTAAATTTCAGGATATCTTTGTAGAGTTACAATATGTGGTATAGTATAATGTATTTCGAACACAAGATATTGTACGTGATGAGCGAAAACGTGTTTATACGCTTTATATCTTGTTAGATGGGATGAAGCGAAAGTAAGAGCTGGATTTTAGTACATCAGTTCATTCCGTATGGTTTATTGAATAATGCCAATTATCGTGGGAGGTTGTTTCGTTTGGGTATGATTCAGCAGAAACAAAAGCTCGAAGGATTGAGTGAAAAAATCTTTTTGGACCGTTATGCCTGGAAGGACCCGGATACCAGCCATGCAAAGGTTGGGGACGTCGTTCTCGTGCTGACTAAAGATGATCCGAAGTTTCCTACCAAGGAAGTCGGAGAGATTGTGGGTCGCGAAGGCAGCATCGTGACGGTTAAAACCCGCCGCGGCGAGCTTGTAGAAACTCATGTGGATAAATTGACTTTAAATATAGAAAAAACGCCGGAAGAAATGTGGGACCGTCTGGCGGGAGCGATGTCTTCCGTGGAGGAAACCCCTGAGCTTCAGGCCGAGTGGCAGGAGAAGTTCCGCTACATTCTGGACGACTGGAAGCTGGTTCCCGGCGGACGTATTGCAGCCGGAGCAGGAGCAAGCGATGAGCTGACTTTGTTCAACTGTTATGTCATTCCATCGCCAAAAGACAGCCGCGGGGGCATTATGGCCACGCTGTCTGAAATGACGGAAATTATGGCACGCGGCGGCGGTGTCGGCATCAACCTGTCTTCTTTGCGTCCGCGCAGAGCCGTCGTTAAGGGCGTAAACGGTTCGTCCAGCGGTGCTGTATCCTGGGGGGGGCTGTTCAGCTACACAACCGGTCTGATCGAGCAGGGCGGAAGCCGCAGAGGCGCGTTGATGCTGATGATCAATGACTGGCATCCAGACGTGCTTGATTTCATCACCGTTAAGCAAACGATGGGGCAGGTCACGAATGCGAATTTGTCCGTATGCGTAAGCAATGATTTTATGAAGGCTGTCAAAGAGGACCTCGATTGGGATCTCGTCTTCCCGGATACGACCGTGCCGGGCTATAACGAATTATGGGACGGAGATCTCGACAAGTGGAAGAAGGAAGGCCGCAGCGTCATCCATTACCGCACCGTCAAGGCGCGTGAAATCTGGCATACGATTATCGAATCGGCCTGGAAATCCGCAGAGCCTGGCGTGGTATTCATGGAATACTACAACCAGATGTCCAACAGCTGGTATTTCAATCCGATTATTTGTACGAATCCATGCGGCGAGCAGGGACTGCCTGCCTGGGGCGTCTGCAATCTGTCTGCGATGAACCTCTCGAAGTTCTACGATGAGGAAAAGCATGATGTGGCATGGGACGAACTGGCACTGACCACCCGTTATTCCGTGCGTTTCCTGGATAACGTCATCAGCAAAACACCTTATCATTTCGAAGAAAACGAGCAGAACCAGAAGAAAGAGCGCCGCGTAGGCCTCGGAACCATGGGTCTAGCTGAGCTGATGATCAAGCTGAACATCCGCTATGGAAGCCCGGAATCCATGGATTTCCTGGATAAACTGTATGGATTTATTGCCCGCGAAGCTTATTTGGCATCTTCCGAGATTGCTGGGGAGAAGGGTTCCTTCCCGGCATTCGACGCAGAGCTGTATCTGCAAAGCGGATTTATGAAAAATATGACCGAAGAGTATCCTGAAGTCGGCAATGCCATTCGTGAAAAGGGCATGCGTAACGTAACCGTGATTACGCAGGCGCCAACGGGAAGCACGGGAACGATGGTAGGCACTTCGACAGGCATTGAGCCTTACTTTGCCTTCAAGTATTTCCGCCAAAGCCGTCTTGGCTTTGATGAGCAGTTCGTGCCGATCGCGCAAGACTGGCTTGACGCCCATCCTGGCGAAGAACTGCCGGATTACTTCGTAACCGCCATGGACTTGTCCGCTGAGGATCATATTCGTGCACAGGCGGCAATCCAGCGCTGGGTTGACAGCTCCATTTCCAAAACAGCCAACTGTCCGTCTGACTTCACAGTAGAAGAAACGAAACGTCTGTACGAGCTGGCCTTCGATCTGGGCTGCAAAGGCGTAACGATCTACCGTGACGGCAGCCGCGATGTGCAGGTTCTGCAAACCGAGAAAAAAGAAGATAAAAAGCAGGATACAGCTATAAATGAAGTGGCCAGTGCGAAGGAAACTGAGGTTCAGGAGCCTGCGGCCAAGCTGCAAACCGCAGCGAGCGAATCCAGAGCGAAGGTCGTCGACAAGCAGTACAAGCGCCGCCCGCAAGTGCTGCGCGGAGCAACGTATAAAATTAACACGCCGTTTGGCATGGCCTATATCACCATCAATGATCTAGACGGGATTCCAAGCGAGATTTTCCTCAATGTAGGTAAAGCAGGTTCGGACGTATTTGCGATGGCGGAAGCCCTCGGACGTGTCTGCTCGCTGTTCCTGCGTTATGGAGATCACGGCCAAAAGGTCGAGCTGCTGATCAAGCATCTGAAGGGCATCGGCGGTTCCGGAGCTATCGGCTTTGGCCCGAACCGCGTCGAGTCCATTGCGGATGCCGTGGCCAAAGCACTCGAAACGCATGTGCAATCCGACTACGAAGATCATGACCCGGCACCGGTGGCAGCAACGCTGGCGCCTGAAACGGCCGAACACGGCGGCGGCTACGGCCACCGCTACGACGACCCGAAAGCCTCGGTAGATCTTTGCCCTTCCTGCGGATCGGCGACGCTGATTAATATCGAAGGCTGTAAGACTTGCGGAAATTGCGGGTACAGCAAGTGTTCGTAAGATAGAGAATTGAAGAAAGAGATATGAGAAGTGTGAAATTCCATAATTAATTAGAATTGTTTCATAATTGCTTAGACGAATATTCCAAAACTAATTGGAAAACGAATAAATATTCAAAGTTTTGAATATAATAAGAAGAAAACCAGGCGAAAGTAAATAGCCTGGTTTTCTTGTTAATAAAAGGTGTGAGAAGAATGTTATTCAATAAACCTTTGATGTATCATGATGAATCCGTAGAAGGATATTTAATGCGAAGTGAAATACTCAATTATGGTGATCCTAATTTTCTAGGTATAGATAAACTAAAGTCCAACGCTTCTGATGTTTAGCAGAAAGAGTTCGATGATTACTTTAGATAACTATTATTTAACGAGGACAAAAAAATGAACGGAGAATCCACCATGAATCCCCGCGTGGCAGCGCGTGTTGTACAGGAAATTCGAGCTGCCTCGTCCAATAAAGCCGAGGCCAATCCGTTTGCTATCCTTAGCGAGCGGGAATTGGAAGTGCTGCGGCTCATCGCAGGAGGCCTCACCAACTCAGAGATCGCCGAGCGCCTTTTCATAAGTGAGAAGACGGTGAAGGGCCATGTCAGCAATATCTTAAGCAAGCTGCATATGCTTGACCGCACAAAGGCAGCTGTCTTCGCATGGGAGCATGGGCTCATGCGGCCGGATTAATGCACCAAGAAAATTTCTTATTCTAGTCTTGCTGAAAACGGTTCTCCAGATGTATCTCCAAACGGAACCACGGTCTCGTTTCCGGCCAGCTTTTATCTTGTATCATCAGCTTATAAATAGATGATAAAAGGAGCTGGAGCAATTGATAATCAAGTCTGAAGAACAGCAGTCTATGAGATTCTCTGCAAAGTCCCATTGGGCTGCGTATGCGGCAGCAATCTGGTCGGTGCTTTATATCCCGCCCCATGTGTATTTTGCACTCGGAGGCACGATAGGCGTGCCGGGCACTATGACGGAAAAATTTGAACCAGTATGGGCTCTCACTAACTGGGGAGCATCCTTTGCTTTGTTGTTGGCCGGGCTGCTTGCATTGGGTCTTGCTCGTCCCATGGAACAAAAAATGGTGCGGTTGGCGCTGCTGGTTGTCTCTTGGTGCGCCTGTCTGATCCCGATTTTGCACGCAAGCTATGGTTTTGTCACAAAAGGACTTTATCTGCTGGGTGTGCTGCCCATTCATTTCTTCGACTTTTCCCTTTGGGAAACTGTGGATATCGGAATGTTCATGATGCTGGATCTGCTGCTCTTTGAACCGTGGTTTCTGGTTGAAGGCATCTTGTTTGGTCTGGCGATTTGGCAGTTTCACCGCAGAGCTCAGGTGAAAATCGATGCGAATCATGCATTATAATAGGATCGAGCGGGGGCCCGAATGCTGTTTCTATATGTCAAGGTTTAAGTCACTGCCAATCGCGTATATTACTCTTCTCGCAGGAGCTTTGCTGTCAGATACGATCCGGTATATGGTTGGAAATTGAATGTGTTTAAAGGTATAATACACCAATTAATGGCATATAGTCGGATTTTGGAGGGGGATATGATAATGAAAGGGGGGTGGAATATGCCAACATCAGAGGAACAATTTGTCTCGGGTAATGTCGTTTCCGCGGATGGGACGATGATCGGGTATCGCGTGATTGGAAAGGGACCAGGTCTGGTCATCGTTCACGGCACCGCCCGCAAAGGGGAGAATTACGAAGTGCTCGCCCGCGAGCTTGCCGGCCGGTTTACGGTATATGTCATGGACCGCCGCGGCCGTGGTGGCAGCGGGCCGCAGGGTGAGGCGTATAGCTTGCGAAAGGAACGGGAGGATGTTGTCGCCCTATTGACCGAAGCGCAGGCCTCGTTACTATTCGGACACAGCTTCGGTGGCTTGGTTGCACTCGAGGTGGCCCTGGCTTATCCGTTACGGAAACTGACCTTATATGATCCGGCCGTTTCCATCGACGGCTCGATACCGATGGGATGGCTTTCCGCCTTCGAAGAAGCGCTCGCCCGTCAGGATCCCGCCAAGGCCTTCACATTGTTCCTTCGCGGTTTAGGGTTTGATGACATTCCCGACGATCACCTGGAAGCTATTCGCCAAGAGATGAAGCAGCATCCCGGACAGTTCGATATGGTCGACCTCCTGCCCACCATCGCGAACGAACTCAGAGAAGTCGCCCGCGCCGACTCCGCCATCGCGTCGTATGCTGGAATTTCGGCCGAGACGTTGCTGCTATTGGGAGCTGAAAGCCCGGGTTATTTTCAAGCGGCGCGGGCGCTGGAGAGCGTAATGCCGCACTTCTACACACGTATTCTTCCGGGCCTCAAGCACAATGCGCCGGACATGAACGCTCCAGAACAGGTCGCCCGCGAGTTGGAAGTCTTCTTTCTGAAAACCGCGTCGACTTGTTCCACGACAACAGACCAATCCTCGAGTGCTGGGCCGGATAAATGGGGAACGAAGCTCTAAGGCTAAGGGCTAAAGAGTAGCTGTCACTAAGCACAAACATATGGAAACATCTGTAACTCCTCTTACGGCATGAAAACTTCCACTTATGCAATGGCATACTTCGTAAAGGGCTTCGAATATAAGTTTTCTTACCGCTCTTCATATCTTTCCTTTAGGACTCGCTTATATTTTTCAATTTGTTCATTTCCTCTAGCGTCATTTCATTGCACTTCCTGATAAAGTCAAGAATCAGCTCCATTTCCTGCTCGTTATATTGCGAGAGGATCTTGAGCGTTGACTGCATAACCGATTGGAACATGGGTGCAATATGAGTCGCGCCTTCCGGAGCAGGCTTGACGACAACGCGTCTTCGATCGTTCGGATCCTTGTCTCTGACGACATAACCTGCTTTCTCCAAGCGGTCGATAACGCTGGTGACCGCTCCTGTAGTCAGTCCTGTCAGCTCCGCTAACTGACCTGCGGTTACCTGGCCCGAATGGTTTAGAAAATCGAGACACTTGTGATCAGTGGCGTTTAGGTCTAATTTTTCCGAGATCAGCTGATGAAACATGACGGCTCTCGCGCTGTTTTGGCGCAGTTCGTGAAGCAAAGCCTGCTGCGTTAATGTGAGCTCGGGCACAGCAGGAGGAAAATTATCCCTTGACATAAAGAAACCTCCAAGTTATGATATGTTTATCTTAATTGATTAAGATATCATATTAATTAAGATGGTTTACTGATTAAGATTCTTACACTCGTCAGTATACCACACGCTTCATGAACCACCAAACAAATTCATTTATGGAGAGGAAGATTTAAAATGACAAACCACCAAGAAGATCTGAAAGATATCAGCGCATTATTTGCAAAGCTGAGCGAAGCTTGGAACAAGGGTGACGGAGAGCTTTACGGTAGCTGCTTTACAGAAGATGCTGAATATGTAACGTTCATGGGACAGCATCTGAAGGGAAGAAAGCAAATTGCCGATGTACATCAAATGCTGTTCGCGGGTCCGCTGAAGGGCACCGTCCTCGTATCAAGCGCTACCACCGACTTACAGCCGCGCTTCATCACGCCTGATGTTGCCGTTGTAATCGCGATTGGTGAAGCACGACTCGCCGTGCCTGCCCAGGATTCTAACGACAGAGGATCGATTAATACGAATGTAATTGTCAAGCAGAATGGAGAATGGAAGCTGACCGCTTTCCAAAATAGTCGCATTCAAGAGATGCCAAGAGGAGCGCGGTAAGATGGATTATGGTTTAGATGGAAAAGTGGTTATGATTACAGGCGGATCACGCGGTATAGGCAAAGCAACCGCCCGCAAATTCGCTGGCGAAGGAGCACATGTCTATATTACGTATTCCAGCAACCGGAACCACGCTGACCGGACTGCCGAAGAAATTCGGCAGTCCGGTGGTTCTTGCAGTATACTGCAGCTATCATTGAATAATCGCCAAAGCATTGATCAAGCGATTGAACAAATCAAGAACGATCATGATCGGCTGGATGTGCTCGTCAATAACGCCGTCTTCTGGGGCGAAGGCGCTCCGGTCGCAGAGAGCTCGAGCGAAACATGGTTTTCCGTTATCGACCAGACCGTGAAAGGTACTTACCTGGTTACGAAACTGGCAGTTCCACTCATGAAACAAAGTAAATGGGGTCGTTTCATCCATGTTTCCTCCAGCCTTGTCCACAGCGGCAAGCCGAATGAAAGCGCGAATGTAACGAGCAAAGCGGCGCTACACGGCTTTAGCCGGACATTGGCGCTAGAACTTGCAGCCGACGGCATTTTCTCTAATGTAGTGATCCCTGAACTGACTTTGTCGGAATGGGTCACGGACATATTTCCACCAAATGTACTGGAGGAGTATGCACAATCTTTTCCGCCGGGAAGGATTGGAACGCCAGATGATGTCGCCAATTTGATTGTTTACTTGGGGTCAGCAGCTAATAGTTTTGTTAATGGAGAAGAGATCCGCGTTACAGGAGGGAAGTGAGCTTCCACAGTGGTGATATCATCCAGATTCGCCCAACTCATAGTGCCGGATAGCCAGCTCCGTACTGCTCCCCATTTTTGATTTTTTTCAAAAAGCAGTCACAGAATCGCTTCCTTCCTCGTCTTAATTAGACGTTTACTGAGTTACAATACAAAAAAACTCCAATAAGAGGTGAAGAGGATGATTTTAGTAACAGGCGCAACAGGTACGGTAGGACGTCACGTGATTCGGGAGCTGCAGCAGGCCGGTTATGGCGTGCGGGCATTGAGCCGCAATCCTGAAAAGGCGAAATTTCCGGAAGGAGTCGAGGCTGTCGCCGGGGACTTGGCGAAGCCAGACACCCTAACGGCGGCTCTGGAAGGGGTGGGAAAAGTGTTCTGGATATTGCCCAACGTAGCGGACTATGAGTTCCCTCGGATCGCTCGGCAGCACGGGGTTCGGCATATTGTTTTGCTCTCTACGGCAGCTGTTGTAATGGGTGCGCAAAACGCCATTGCGCGTATCCACATGCAAGCAGAGCAAGCTATCCGGGACTCAGGCGCCGCCTGGACGTTCCTACGGCCCGGCGCGTTCATGACCAATTCGTTGCAGTGGGCGGCTGCGATCCGATCCAAGGGGGATGTCAGGGTCCCGTTCGGCGACATCAGTTTCCCTGACATCGATTCGCGGGACATTGCCGCCGTCGCTGCAAAGGCTCTCATCACGGACGGTCATGAAGAGAAGATTTATAACTTAACCGGACCAGAATCGCTTACTGCAAGTGAACGGATGCGCATCCTCGGGGACCTATTGGGTCGCGATCTTGGTTTTGAAACGATTCCGAATGCCGTCGCCCGCGAGTTCATGCTTCAGCATATGCCCGCAGAGATTGTCGACGCTATGATTGATCAGTACAGGCATAGCCAAGACTCTGCCGTACTTTCCACGGTTGAAGAAGTAACCGGCCGGGCCCCTATCACCTATAAGCAATGGGCAATCGATCATATCGACGCTTTTCGGTAAATGTCGGTATTGTCTTACAATATTAAAAAGCCCAATTTCTCAGTTAAACTCAATCGTTTCTTACACAAAAATGACGCTTCCTTTATTTCGCGAAAACGCCCGTGGAACCGCTTTTTATCATTGAAAATTAATTTTTAAAGCATGGCACACGCCATAACAAGCTAAGTTAACACGAACATAACTGCGTACACTGCTACGTGGACCAATAAAAAAAGGACGCGAAGAACTACTAAGTTTTTGAGGTGGACATATGACTAGGAATGATTTAAGTAAATGGATTGAACGTCGTGAAGAAGGACGAGCCAAGCAGGACCTAGAGATCTTAAGCGAGGTTCGCGAGCACTTATTGGAACTATTGACCGATTATCCGGATGATGCCGAGATCAACTACCAAACTGGAATCGCACATGACAATTCCGGACTAGGACGTCAGGCGATTCCATATTATGAGCAGGCTATTAAATTGGGCCTTACTGGTCCTGATCTAGAAAGATGCCTAATGGGTCTGGGGAGTACGTACCGCTACTGGGGGGACTACCAAAAAGCAGTTGAGACGTTACGCAGAGGGGCGAAGGAATTCCCGGAGAACCGTGCAATTCAAGTATTTCTTGCCATGGCCCTGTACAATAGCCAAAACTACAAGGAAAGCGTTGAACTGCTGATCACCAATTTAATGGAAACTACCTCAGACGAAAAACTTCATTATTTTAAACGCGGGATACTGGCTTATAACGAAGACCTTGATGAAACAGCCGAATAAAGAGTGAGAAGATAGGTTTCTGAGGATGCGATTCGAGAAAAGCTATTTTATTTAAGCAAACTTGCGACTAATCATAGCAAGTTTTTCTTTTTTACCTAATTCCACAGCTAACTACATACATATCTACCTAATTATGATTCTGATTCTCAAAACGCAGTTAAATATCAAAAGGATCAATGGCACTACCATCAAACGAAACACTTCGTACTGTGTCTCTGTGTCATCTGTGTATATTGAGATAAGGATGAAATTTCATAATCTGTCCGTACATCATTCAGTTATTTTACTCGTTCAAAAGCAATGAAAAGTGCCCACAGGAGAGATGTGAAAAAGGAATGTATACTTATGCATGTGTGGCTGAAGTTAAAAAATATTTTTTCTAGCGATTTCTGCAACATACCGTCAATTCTGCCGCGGTGGACTTCAAATTCTAATCATTTCTGAAACATTCAAAACGGAGCCACGTGGTTTCGTGGGCTCCGTTTTCTAATTAATTCTGGAATATCACAGAAGTTGTGTGATGTCATAAATACTGAGAAAAATTTTTAAATTAGTGAGAAAAAATCTCCATATTTATTGACAAATGCATAAATATGCATTGTTCTACAATGGTTTGTGCCTTAGACGTCTGCTGTCCTCTATAGTTGATAGTATTTTGAATGGGCTAAGCGAGAGATGGCATTTTCGGCGTTTTTCGTATTATCAGGTTATCCAGTTTACTGGGTAGCCTTTTTTCTTTAGGCGTTTTACGATGGCGGTGGGAGAACGTGGGTGATTTGGGGGAAATACCCGTAATAAAAAACCAAAATGTTGTCCCACTACCCCAATGACCATGATTGAGCTGGTTAAGGCATGGATCTCGTATCACAAGTAAAGCTGTTGGATTGGAGCTATCGTGAGAATGCCGGCGATTATTCATGAGGAGATGACATGGGACCGGTTGTAGTTGTAGGGTTGGACGTCTCGAAAGGGATAAGTATGCTTCAGGCATTTACAGAATGGTATAAGCCGTATGGTAAGATCATGAGCATCATGCATACGGAGGAAGGCTTCGAGCGTTTGGGGGCTTGTTGGAGGAGTTAAAAAGAGTTAACTGGATTGGAGCCGACCGTGGTGTTGGATTTCCATGGAGTCCGGCAGTTCAACAACATTGTACATAACGCAGAGCCTGTGGATATTCATGAACCATGGGCTTTTCTTTTTCAATACACCTGGTTATTTGACGCTACGAAAAGTTGTATTGCTAACCGCGCGTGGTGGCGATTATTCGACTGAAGTGATGCAATCGAGCGAAATGGCCATGAATTAGTAAGTGTGTTTTAAATATGACACAAGGTGACATAATGAAGCTCTATAATGAGTAATAGATCAAGGAGAG
Organism: Paenibacillus mangrovi; assembly: GCF_022898935.1. Lineage (GTDB taxonomy): Bacteria > Bacillota > Bacilli > Paenibacillales > Paenibacillaceae > Paenibacillus_AQ > Paenibacillus_AQ mangrovi. Next base: position 348,852 of record NZ_JALIRP010000001.1, read on the forward strand.
GAGCAACAAATTATGAACCGACGAATCATTTTAGACTTGGCAGTTACTTTGGATGGTTTCATTGAAGGGAAAAATGGTGAAGTGGATTGGTGTATTATGGATCCTGAGCTCGAGTTTAATCAATTTTTAGATCAAATTGACACCATATTATATGGAAGAAAAAGCTATGACCAATGGGGAAAATACACTCCTAATAATGAAGATTCGGATGCTGACAAAGTATTTTGGGAATTGGTTCATAGTAAAGAGAAATATGTGTTTTCCAGGTCGCAGCAAGGGACGGACCATGAAGCCATATTCATAAACGATAATATTTTTGAAGAAGTAAATAAAATAAAGCAAAAGCCTGGCAAAGACATCTGGCTATATGGTGGAGCAAGTCTAATGACAACGTTTATCCAATTAGGACTTGTGGATGAATTTAGATTATCAGTTCACCCTGTTGTTTTGGGAGAAGGAAAACCGCTGTTTGCAGATATCAAACAACGGTTGAATTTAAAGTTGGCTCATACAAGAACGTTCTCTTCGGGCCTTGTACAGCTCATTTATCATTGGGACGGTGGGGGCCATGAACGTCAATGATATCGTCATTAAAGGTGCACGCGAGAATAACCTGAAAAACGTGAATGTCCGCATCCCGAAGCGGAAAATCACGATCTTCACCGGCGTTTCGGGTTCGGGCAAGTCTTCCCTGGTCTTCGACACCATCAGTGTCGAAGCCCAGCGGCAGCTGAACGAGACGTTCTCCGCATTCATCCGCAATCGGCTGCCCCGGTTTAGTCAGCCAGATGCCGATCTCATCGAGAACTTGTCTACGGCAGTTGTCATCGATCAGAAAAGGCTCGGCGGCAACTCACGTTCGACGGTCGGCACGATCACGGATATTTATGCGATGCTCCGGCTGCTGTTCTCCAGAATCGGCAAACCGTCTGCTGGCAATTCGCATGTTTTCTCATTTAACGACCCAGCCGGTATGTGCCCGGAATGCTCCGGAGTGGGACAGGTGGTACAGTTCGATGTGGAGAAGCTGCTCGATAGATCCAAGTCGCTGAATGAAGGCGCGATCCTGTTCCCTGCATTTAAAGTTGGTGGCTGGTTATGGAATACGTATGCCCATTCCGGACTGTTCGACAATGACAAACGGCTCGCTGACTACACGCCAGAAGAGTGGGATGTCCTCCTTCACGGAAAAGAAAGCAAGATCGTATACAACACCAAAGGCGGCGCCATCGAATCGGATTACGAAGGTCTGCTGCCCAAATTCACCCGCCTGTATTTGAAGCGGGATAGCAGCGAGATGTCCGAAGCCAAACGCGAATCGATTGACCGGTTCTTGTCCTACAGCAATTGTGACCTTTGCGGGGGAAGCCGACTCAATCAAGAAGTCCTTGGCTGCCGGATTAACGGTTACAACATCGCCCAATGCGCGGCTATGGAGATTAGAGAGCTTATTCGTATGATCGAAGCCATTCAGGATCCCGTTGCCGGACCCATGATTGACGGAATTCTGACCCGGCTGGGTCATCTAGTCTCCATCGGGCTGGAGTATCTGAGTCTGGACCGCCAGACCGCGACATTGTCGGGCGGGGAGTCGCAGCGCATCAAGATGGTCCGTCATCTGAGCAGCAGTCTTACCGACATGATCTACATTTTCGACGAGCCGAGCGTCGGGCTGCATCCACGGGATGTCCATCGTCTGAACGGCATGCTGTGCCAGCTACGGGACAAAGGGAATACCGTTCTTGTAGTCGAACATGACCGCGAAGTGATGGAGATCGCCGATTACATCATTGATGTCGGACCTCATGCGGGAACCCGCGGCGGAGAAATCGTCTACGAAGGCGACTTTGCAGGCTTGCTCCGCGCGGATACGTTAACAGGTCGGTACTTAAAACAAAGTCTTCCCTTGAAAACTTCAACCCGAGTGCCGAAGGGTTGGATGGCCGTAACCAAGACCAACCTGAACAATCTGAAGGATGTGACCGTCGATATCCCCGTCGGTGTGCTGACTGTGGTAACAGGGGTTGCCGGCTCAGGCAAAAGTACACTGATCAACGGAGCCTTCCTGCCCTCGCATCCGGAAGCGATTATCATTGATCAGTCGGCCGTGGGCACATCCATCCGCTCCAATCCGGCTACCTATACGGGGATGATGGACGAGATACGCCGGCTGTTCGCAGCCGCCAACAAGGTGAGCGCATCCCTGTTCAGCTTCAACTCCAAGGGAGCCTGTTCCAACTGTCAGGGTCTCGGCATGATCTACACGGATTTGGCTTTTCTCGAGCCCATAAGGACGACATGTGAAATATGCGCGGGCAGGCGTTTCAGCGATGAAGTACTTGAATACAAACTGAACGGAAAATCCATCAGTGACCTCCTCGCCATGACGGTACGGGAAGCTTCGGCGTTCTTCAGCAGGAAGGAACTGCTCTGTCAGTTGCAGACGCTGGAGGATGTGGGACTCGGATACATAACGCTGGGCCAGCCTCTGAGCACCTTGTCGGGCGGGGAATGCCAACGCATCAAACTGGCTGAGGAACTTCACAAGGAAGGCAGTCTGTATGTCATGGATGAGCCGACAACTGGACTGCATATGTCCGATATTTCTCGTCTGATGGACATTATGAACCGCTTGGTCGACGGTGGCAACACGGTGGTGGTCATTGAACACAACCTGGATGTGATTAAGAGCGCAGACTGGATCATTGACGTGGGTCCCGAGGGGGGGCATAGGGGTGGCCGAATTGTATTCGAGGGCACACCTGTCCAACTTGCTGCTGCTGAGCATTCTATAACGGGGACGTATCTGCGCAAGGCAGAAAATAGCTAGGGAGCGTTTTCCTGAGGTTACAACGAATTGTTCGTGTTTCTGCGTAAATGACCGGTCGAATGCCGGTCATTTTTTATTCGTTAGGGATAACATAGGACGTATAACCAGCCAACGTTAATGCCTCACGGGCTTTCTCAAGCTGATCGTATTTAACCAGCAGATAGTCCGTGTTATATATAGGAGAGACTGCAAAAACAGGGATCTCATGCTCCGCCAACGGCTTAGTCAGGGCATATAGAATCCCCGTTAGTCCGAATTCCAACACACCTGCCACCTAGATGCAGCGCCAGCCATCTCATCTTGGAAGCTTCATTGCAAATGCAGCTGAGGCACTTCAAATGCATTATGAAAACTACTGACATATTACCGTGGTATAATGAGAACCATCTACGTTATCGATTCAGTAAGGAGGGAACATTCTGAGAGCAGATCGGCTGCTTACCATTCTGTTGTTGCTGCAGAACCAGGGAAGAATGACGTCGCGGGAGTTAGCGGACAAGCTGGAGGTGTCGGAGCGCACCGTCTTTCGCGATATGGAGGCGTTAAGCGCGGCGGGCATACCCGTCTACGCCGAGCGCGGTTCCGGAGGAGGATGGTTGTTATCGGAAGGCTATCGGACCAATTTGACAGGGATGAAAACAGAGGAGATATTATCGCTGCTGCTCACCAATCCGTCCAATTTGCTGGATGACCTTGGCATTAAAGATCATTTTGAAGCTGCCTTTCAAAAATTGTTGGCCGCCTCTCCCGAGTCAATAAAAAAGAATGCCGAAATGGTGCGTCAGCGAATGCTTGTTGACGGGGCTGGATGGCATCAGTCGAAGGAATCGTTTGAGCATTTGTCGACTGTCCAGGAAGCGGTCTGGGAAGAGCGGCAGCTGAACATAAAGTACCGCAGGGACGGAGAGACCATGGAACGGATCGTCTATCCGCTCGGTATCGTCGCTAAACGAAACGTCTGGTATTTGATCGCAGAATCAAGCGGTGACTTGCGAACATATCGAATCTCTCGTCTTGTTGATGCCCGCATGTTGGAAGAAACCTTCAAGCGGCCCGACGACTTCGATCTGGAACTGTATTGGGAACAATCAACACAACAATTCAAAAAGAGTCTGCCCCGATATCCTGCGCGTCTGAGGGTCCATCTGAAGCTGCACTCTCGCATCGGACACGAGCGGTATGCCAAAATTATTCGAAGCGAGGAAGCAGACGAATGCTGTGAGTGGTCGGAGCTGGACGTTGAATTCCAGACACTCGATTCGGCTTGCGAAATCATTCTCAGCTACGGCTCTCTTGTTGAAGTGATGGCACCGGAGGAATTACGGGCAAAAGTTGTGTCCGAACTGACAGCAACCGCGTCGATCTATGCGACGAATAGAATATCATCCAGTTGAAAAGACACCCCCACGTATATTATCCAGGATTTTTGTCTAATGAATGCCATAAACAGGGTAGAGAAGCAGGGTGCACCACATTCGCATTTTTATGATATAACGTACAGTGCCCGATTTGACCTCCAAAATGAAACGGAAAGTAGATGGTCTTTTTTGGCCTTCTTGCTTCTATCCATTCTCTTGAGAGAAGAATATACGAAGCATTCGGAAAATGAACATTTACAAATTACAGATGATGCCAAGTATGATTTTACAATCATAAAAGCGACAAAATAAATAACAATTCACAATTAATAGAAACAGTCTTGAAAGATATACAAGCAAATAATAAAACTCTAGTATTGATCATCGATAATGAAATGGAATCATTATGTTCGAAAAAAAGTGCTTATGAGTGAGCAAATTCACTCGTAAGTATTTTTTTTGCTCGATTTAAACACTCTATACTTTTTTTGCATAAAAAATGTATAATTCCAAATGCAGTTTTTTGCATTAATTATGAAGAATGAGGGGAGCAAAGCTGAATCCACTCTTTGCTTGTCTCAATAAATAAGAAAATATCCCTTAATATATCAACATTTTTTAATTCATTTTTCTCAGTAAATATGACAACACACAGAAGTGTGTGGTGGCTGCTGCAGCTCTTAAATGTATGGGCGGAGAAATGCAGGGACGTCTGCTTCCGGATAGCCCAGAAGAAACAGAACGCTGCATCCGAATGGGGATTTCTAATCCAAGCCAACCTGTATATGGACGATATGGTAGGCTGGGACAGCGTCTTGTTCGTTGCAACCGGCGTAACGTCAGATGGTCTCCTGAAGGGAGTGCGCTATCTGCCGAACCAGAAAGCTGAAACGCATTCCGTCATTACGCATTCACAAAATCAGATCATCAGCTTCCTGCATACCATTCATAAAATGCCGATTTCAAGTGAGATTTTTACGGAAGCAGCGATGTAAGTGAATTTTTGTTTAAAATCACAAAGACACAGAGCGCCCCAATAAACGCAGGAATTCTTACGTTTATTGGGGCGTATTAATGAACTACCAACCTCTATTGCCTGAACATCAACGAGAATCCTCTGGCAGAAAAAACGCGAAGACGGTTGCAATCGATTGTCAACTAAACCGATAAGGGGGGAATTCATATCCATTACTTCGTGAAGAACAAAAGAATGCTGGTCGCGATTGTTGTTATTTTCATGCTGTTAACAACCGCATGCTCAGGTGGTGGATCGGGTACGGGGAAGTCGAGTGGGAATGGTGCGCAGCAAGGAACGGACAAAACTAATGCGGGAGAGCAAGCGCAGCAGCCTGCTCCGTCCACCGATCCTGTAACGATCACGATCGCTTTTCCATGGGAAGAGGAAATATTCAATTCCCGTTTCAAGCCTATCGAGAAGAAGCTTGGGAATATTACGATCAAGCGGGTCGGTGCCGCAGGAACAAATGAAGCGCTGCAGGAGCTGTTCGCCACCGGAGCTGAGCCGGATATCATTATCGGCAATCATGGCTTTAAGCCGTTATTCGATCTTGATGTCGTTGAGCCACTGGATGAATTGATGAAGGCTAACAATTTTGACGAATCGATTCTTGACCCTTCGCTCGTTGCTTATCTCCGCGCACAGGATCCCGATGGCCGGATGATGGGATTCCCTGACGGACAGGGCGGGCAAGTGCTGTTCTACAATAAGGAGATATTCGACCTGTTCGGCGTTCCATACCCGGACCCGGATAAAAGCATGACCTGGGATGAATTGCTTGGTTTGGCAGCGAAAATGACGGTGGAGCGCGACGGGAAGAAATATGTCGGGCTCGAGTTCGGATGGGGATCGATGGATTCGGACGCTATGGTTCCATTGAACGAATTAGCTTTAAATAAGACCGATCCGGATACCGGAGAAGTCCTCATTACGAAAGATCCGGGATTCACCAAATACTTTGATTGGATGAAAAAGTTCTACAGCATACCCGGAATTGTCGGCGAGCATACGAAGGGGAAAAGTCTGTTCACCATGAAACAAGCTGCAATGGCTGTAAACTGGAACGGTATTCTCACGGGGGACTGGGGCGATAAAGAGTTTAAGAAAAACATGGATGTTGCACCGGTTCCGGTATGGGCCGACGCGCCTGAGAACGGGCCGATCGTTGGGACATCGCCAATGGTCATTACGACATTCAGCAAACATAAGAACGAGGCGTTCAAGGTTCTTGCCGAATATATGTCCGATGAAAATCAGACGAACATCTTAAAGGATATGGCTTCAGGACCGGCTGTCTCCAATCCTGAAATCCGCAAAATGTACGGGACGAATGTCGAGGCTTATGCGGATAAAAACATCGGCGCTTTCTTCAAAGTATGGCCCGTCATTCCGGAGAAGCGTTTCAGCTTCTGGGATCAGTATGTCGATATCGGCGCCAGCCTGGGCTCATTCGCTGAATCCGACAAGGATGTCGTCACATTTTTACGTAAGCTGAGTGAAGAGTCGGACAAAAAGATTAAAGAAGCGATGGCAGCTAAATAACGGATTGATTACACAAAAGCTGAAGCTTTAAACGTTAACCAGGTGATCTGGGAATAGACCGGTGGGAATCTGTTTCTGCCATTGAAATTGAAACGGTTACGATGCTATGGGAAGATGCAGCACGCCAGATAGGACTGCCTTACCGACTTCAGATTACCATTGATAACATGGAGATGCGGTATGAGACCATGAACTCTCTGTACGTGCTTATGGACGGAAATATCCCGTTCTTTGCGCTCCCTTTTCAGAGAGTGGTTTCAACGAATTTCGGCCATTACAGTGGGCTGATAAAAGAAGGGTTGAAGGAGATCGTAGATGCTGCGCTTTCGCGTAATTCTCTCCCTCCTAAAGCCGCGGCAGTAGTCGAGGTATTCGAGAACGGTGAAATTCCAGAATTAATTAGAATAAATATACAAAAAATGAATATCACAACAAGAAAACTAGGCGAGGTAAATAGCCTGGTTTTTTTGTAGTTTATGTATGGCTTTCGGATAATTAACCGTCAGCATTTTCCGAACAACTTAATTCTGTGCAAATGTGAATGAACTTTCTCTATATCTGTTGAGGGCCCGTTTTTTTATGATGGGTGTGTAATCCAATATAAAGGAGGTTCACTCGAGTATGGGGAACAAAACGCAATTATTGTTAACAGATGAGCAAATGAGACAGTTTATCGTGGATGGGTTTCTGATTCTACAAACCGATTTTTCGAAGGAGTTTCATCGGAGTTTACTTGAGCAATTGAGTTACGTGTATGAGCATGAAGGAAATCCAGGCAACAATCTTCTCCCTCGGATTCGCGAGCTGCAGCAAGTTTTCGATCACCCCGTCATTACCGGCGCTTTAACGAGCGTACTCGGACCGGATTATATGCTGCATGCACATCGCCATGGGCATTTCAATGCCATTCCCGAGGCGGGCGGCTGGCACAAAGATAGCTATTGGGGTTACTCCAAAATGCGCAATCACCATCCATGGTGGGCCATGATCATGTATTTCCCACAAGACACACCAGCCCAATTGGGGCCGACCGGTGTCATGCCGGGGACTCAGAACTACCATACAAGAACTTTCGTCAACAATGAAAATAAGGAAGAAGCGCTCGCAAGTGGAGAAGCGGGAACATTTGCCCTGATCCATTACGATATCTGGCATCGCTCGACTCCGAACATGCTCGGCAAAGAACGTTATATGCTGAAATTCGAATTTATGAGAACGCAAGCGCCGACAAACCCGACTTGGAATCAAAAGGATGAAGTCTGGAAGCTTCCGGAACAGATTAAAAGTCCTTTCAGGCAGCAAGACACGATGTGGGAGGAAACGTGGAACTGGTTGTCCGGTAAGCTTGGCAGCCTCGCGAATACGGCTTCAGCGGACGCGGAGAGCGTTCAACAGCTGACCGCAGAACTGCGGGACGCTTCGGAGCCAAACGTGCTGCATGCGGCTTACGAGCTTGCCCGTAGAGGGACGCTGGGCGTAGAAGCTTTGCTCCAAGGCTTGAGCGATAATGAAGCCGGCGTATCGCGCACTTCCGCTTACGGATTATCCGTATCCGGGAGCGAAGCAGTCAGCGGCTTAACCGAAGCTCTAGATCACGAAAATCTGCATACGGTAGTGCATGCGGCTTTTGCCTTGGGCGAACAACGGGAGCTGACTAACGAAGCCGTATCCAAGCTGATTAACCTGCTTCAGCATCCTGCTCCTCAAGTTCGCTATACCGCAGCGGAATCGCTCGGAATGCTCGGCAAACCATCGGACGCAACGGTTGAAGGATTAATAGAATGTTTGAAAGATGAAGATGTGCAAGTCCGATTTACGACAGGCTTATCGCTGTCGAGATTGGGCGCAGCGGCCGAGGCGGCCGTGCCGCAATTGCAAATTGCTTTGGATGACGAGAACCGTTACGTCCGAGCCCACGCGCTAGAAGCACTGCGCTATATCGGGACGGAAGAAGCCAAAGATGCCTTGATCAAGCATCTGTTCAACTCCCGCTGGTGCTCGAACACAACGCCACAAAGCACGTTTTATCCATAAGCAAGGGAACAAGAGGGGCTGCCCGCCTTCTTCTTAAGATTATAGAATTTATAAGTTTTCAGCGAAGCTGAACAATTCTATAATCGCAAGAAAAACTTCTGCTAAAAGCGGTCTGTCTTTTGTGAAAGTACGTCGATAGACGTTTTTCTTATTTTGTCCGAGGGCCTGCCATCAGCTCCCTGTAGGTGCTCGGCGCGTAGCCGCTATGCTCTTTGAACATACGGGAGAAATAAGAAAGCTCCAGCCCGATGGAGTCGGCGATCGAAGAGATGCTCATGCTTGTGAACGTCAGCAGCTGGGTCGCTTTCTCCAGACGGTGGCGGTTAATATATTGGATCGGCGAGAGGCCGGTGAAGTTTTTGAACACATGGATGAAATAGTTCGGCTGAAAATGCGCAATATGCGCAAGTTCCTCAACCGTCATTTGAAGGGAAACGTTGTCCTCGATATGCTGCAGAACCGCGCTCATTTTATCATAGGTAGAATTGGTTGTACGATTCAGCTTGGTATGGCCGCACAGATCGAAGAACGAAGAAAGCAATTCAAGAAGTATCGAACGGATACGAAATCTGGACGTGAGATCATCTCGGTTCGCGTATCGGATGAGACGCTCGAACAGCCCTTTCATCTCCGCGGGTTCCGGTTGAACGACGTAAGAGGAAACGGCAACATGATCGAATAACTGGAGATCCCCAAGCTTCGAGGTGAAGTGGCACCAATACTTGCCCAGCGTGTTGTCACTGATCGTGCTGTAAGATTGCAAGATGCCAGCGGGCATAATATAGAGCTCTCCCGGCTTCGGATAATACTCTTGTTTGCCTATTTTCAAATAACCCTCGCCCTCCGTAATGTAATACATTTTGTTGAAGTTCGGGGTATAGTCATAATCGCGCCAAGTGACGGGTACTTTCGTATAGGCAGCGAAGAATAGATCGAGCTGCATGTTAACCAGGTATGGATTCGAGTCCAATCCAATTGCATTATCCATTCGTTTGCACCATCCTCTGCCAGAACGATCACTAATCATTAAATGCTAAGATGGAATGAAAGCATTGTCAAGACAGTTTATTGTATAGATGAAACAATGAGGTGAGTCTATTGGTGAGTAACATTCATGCGGGGGCCGACGCCCTCACAATCCATAATCAAGATCAAGTCGCGACGGTTTTGCGGGACTTGTCAGAAGGCGATACGGCATGGATACGGCATGGCGAGACGATGATTTCGATTAAACTTCTTGAAAACGTTGCATTTGGCCATAAAATTGCTATTACGAACATTTCGGAGGGATCGGTTGTGCGAAAGTACGGGGAAATCATCGGCCGTGCGACCAAAGAGATCGAAGCTGGCATGCACGTACACGTTCATAACGTGGAAGGCATACGCGGGCGTGGCGACAAAACGGCTCAGGAGGAACAACGATGAAGACGATACCTGCTTATATGCGGCCGAATGGCGATATCGGAATCCGCAATCATTTGCTAATCATCCCTACGGTCATCTGCTCGAATCAAGTGTGCAACCGGATTATGCAATCGGTTCCGGATACGGTGGCGATACCGCATCAGCATGGCTGTAGCCAGATCGGCGCCGACAAGGACCGCACATTCGACGTTCTTGCAGGAACGGGCAAAAATCCGAACGTCGGCGGTGTCATTATCATTAGCTTGGGCTGCGAAGTCGTTGATCCGAAGCGTCTTGCCGATGAAATTCGGAAGACGGGAAAGCCGGTGGAATGGTTCGACATCCAATCCGTCGGCGGGTCGGTAAAGGCCATCGGGCACGGCATCGAGATAGCTAAACGTATGAAAGCCGAGCTCGACAAGCTAACCAAAACGGACGTTCCGCTCAGCAAGTTGAAAATCGGCGTAAAATGCGGCGGATCCGATGCGACTTCCGGTCTTGCGTCCAATCCGGCTCTCGGAGAGGCTGCGGATCGCCTCGTTGCCGAAGGCGGCGGCATCGTGATCGGCGAGACGACGGAGATCATCGGCGCGGAGCATGTACTGGCGGAACGCTGCGCGTCGGAGACGACCAAGGAGAAGCTGTTCCATATCGTCGATCGGTTCGAGAAGGAAGTGGACCGCATGGGCGCCGATATGCGAGGAGGCAATCCGAGTCCAGGCAACATAGCCGGCGGACTTACGACCATCGAGGAAAAATCATTAGGCTGCATCAGTAAATGTGGCACGGCCCCCATCGAGGGCGTTATTGAATACGCGGAGCGCATCCCGGAGCATGGCCTGTATTTCATGGACTCCCCGGGCAACGATATCGAATGCGTATCCGGCATGGCCGCAGGTGGAGCCCACATCGTCTGCTTCACAACGGGGCTCGGCACGCCGACCGGCGCCGCTGTCGTCCCCGTGATCAAAATTACGGGAAACCCCAGCACATTCCGGCATATGGAAGACAATATGGACGTTGATGTCAGCGATATTTTGAGCGGTTCCTTCAGCCTCAGTGAAGCCGGAGCACGAATTTGGCAGGAAATCATGGAAGTTGCGGGCGGCAAGCTGACCAAAGCAGAAATATTGGGGCATCAGGAATTCAGTATTAATCGCATTGGTCCGAGCCTATAACGGCTTATTATGCGAATGAGGGCTTAAGATTCCGATTGTCGCTGCTGGCGGTATTCCGCAGGCGTATTCACGGAGCCGCGCGGGTTTGTGGACTCCGTTTTCTAATTAATTCTGGAATATTACAGTGAAACAAGCAATCATCGAGAAGAAGGTTAACCTTTATCTCGATTGATCGCTTGTTTTGCTATGTCATTAATCTCCTCCGTATCGACAATAAATGGGAAAGATGCTGGGACGAGACCAATGTAAGTCATTTTCAGATATGATCTGTAAGATTACGATATAGAATATACTCATGACGATTCCTACAATGAAAGTGAGAATAACATACCATTCATTGTAAGGAGGAACTGTTATGCGCAAAAATGTATTCTTGAGGGCATTTACTGTTTGTTTGATCATGGTACTGGCTAGCTCTATAGTACCCCTGAACAGTTATGCAAAACCAGCCTCATCAGCGGTATCGATTGTCGAAAAAAGTAATCGGATTGAAGCTACAAATGGAAACTATTCAATTACTTATGACTTATTAACAGGCAAAGGGAATCTTTCCTGGAAGGGTCAGACGGTCATGAAAGAATTCAGTTCAAATTATAAATTGAAGGGAACTGATAATCGGGTACAGTCTACTGATCAAGCGCAGCGAACAGCAGATTGGGTAACAATCAAAGATGATTATGGAGCAAAAGGCAAAAAGCTAACGATTGAAACAAAACTGGATTCAGGCTCAACTATCGACCTCAATTTTTATCTCTATCCCAATGTCTCCTATTTTTTAGTCGATATGCAAGTGGAGCATCCTGTAGCTAAAGCAGTCGAAATTATGGAACCGCTTTCGGCCGACAATTTAGATATCGGTGCAGGATCGGATAAACGAATTTACACAACCCCATATACGAATAATTTTGATTTTGGCGTTGCTCCTGTAGATCAATTCGGTATGAGCCAGAACGGCGCAGATCGTTTTCATGGCGAGGAACTGAAATGGGAGGAGTTTAACGGTATTAGCCATTGCGTTACTGCGGTATTCGATAATGAGAATAAGAATGGATTGGTGGCAGGCGCGGCTACCGTGCAGAATTGGAAGAGCAGCGAGAAGCTTGGCGAGGCTGCAGTGAAGAACGGATCGCTCAGCTCATTTTCCATCTATAATTGGGGCGGATCGCATAGTGGAGAGCGTGTATCCTCAGACAAATTTTTTGTTGGCTATTATGACGATTATCAGCTTGGTTTAGAGGAATATGGACAAGTCTACAACATTGCTGAGCCTCATCTGGAATGGAACGATGAAGTTCCAATTGGCTATAACACGTTCTACTCCCATGATAATTACGCTTCAGCAGAAGCCATGTATGGGATGGTTGATTATGTTGCTGAGCATCTAAAGCCACTAGGATATCGCTATTTCAATCTTGATGGCGGTTTTCAGCCGAAGTCAGGTATTCCCTTTGATGAATCCATGAAGGAATTCGCTGATTATGTCCATTCAAAGGGGCTAAAGGTCGGAGGATATTTGACTCCGTTTACCATATACGAAGGTTGGTTGGATCTTCCTATACCCGGGACTGAATATACGCATCGAGACATTTGTTTACGGGATGAGAATGGGGAGCTTATCAAAACTTATCTAAATACGTATGCCATTGATATGACCCACCCGGCAGCACAGGCAGTCGTGAAACGGAATGTAGATGATTACATCAAATGGGGTTATGACTATTTAAAGCTTGATTTTATCGATATGGGTATGTATGAAGGCAAGCACTATGATCCGACGGTCAATGGTATGCAAAATTATCGGATCGGGCTAGGCATTATTCGCGATGCAGTATTAGCAGCAGATCATCCAATCTATATTAATGAGTCTATAGCGCCATTATTGCCAGCTGCGTTTGCACATGGCAGAAGAGCGGCATGTGATACTTCACTAGGTGTTGCAAACTACTCAGGGATTGAAAGACAAGCATTTAACAGTGCGGCATCCTGGTGGACGAACGGGACGATCTATTCCTACAATGACCCTGACATGTATATCCCAGAGTATGTCATTCAGGGCTTCTGGAACAAGTATGGACAAAACGATAGTAAATTGCTAGCCACCACAGTTGCTCTGGGTGGGGGTCATTGGCTCGTTGGCGACAACATTCCATTCGTAGCCGAGGATCGGTTGCAAATAATAGAGAACAAAGCTTTATTAGACCTCGTGAAGCAAGGAAATGCGGCTAAGCCGGTAAAGATGACGAACTTCTATCATCAAGAAGAGCATTCTCCAGCTGCCATATATGTTACGGATGATGATGGTAATCGTATTGTCGGACTCTCCAACTGGACCGATCATGAGCAGGTTATAACTGTTGATTTCGCCGATCTAGGTCTAAAGCCGAACAAGAAGTATAGTTTGACCGAGCTTTACAGTGGGAACTCCATCGGCAGGGTAAGTGAGAGCTTAACATACAAATTACAGCCCAAGGGCACAGCGATTATCCGAGTGTCAGAAGATAAAAGCAATTCGGAGATTGCAGTTCCGGATAATCTCGCATTAGGCAAGCCCGTTCAGGTATCCTCTACGTGGGCAGATGAAGGATATGGCGCAGTAAATATTACAGATGGAAGCCTGGAGACGCGTTGGAACGCCGCAGATGGACAATTGAATGATCAGTGGGTTGAGATTGACTTTACGAAAGAAACGACACTGAATCAACTTGTGGTTAAGGAATTTAGAGACCCGTACTTTAAAGTAGCTAATTATACCTTGCAATACTGGGATGGAATTAAATATCAAGATATTACGAAAGGTTTCATGCTAGGTGATAATAGAGTCTTTACATTCCCCACGATAACAACGACTAAGGTTAGACTGAATATCAACACGAGCTATGGGGTTCCATCCATTTATGAAATAGAGGCTTATTATAATGCAGGACAAGGTGGGAATCGAATTGATCAGGATAGCAGCAATACGGATTATTCCTATTACTCGGATATCCGAGCTAACATTGAGCGGATGCAAGTATTCGAATTGAAGCATTCTGATCTTCCTAAACTCGATATTCATATTTATGAGAGTTATCGAAATGCGATTCCGAAAGATGCATATTACTTTGATCTTGTAACACTTGATGACAATTATAACCCAGTAGAAACGATATTCTCTGCTTCTTTGCCGCCATACAATATTCCGGGTTCCATTACACCTTATTCGATCTATCCGAAGTTAACAGGGCTGGACGTGAATAAGAAGTATGGACTTATTTTAAAGTCTCCAAAGTCCGAATACACGGAGAGTACAGATAATAACTATGGATTTGCCTATAGTGACAATAACCCTTATCAGGAAGGGTTTGCACAAGTATCGCTAGATGGTGGACAGACTTGGATAGCAGAAAAGAACCGAGATTTATTATTCACTGTGTATACAGCGGAAGATTGGAGTAAGAAGTAAAATCAATTTTTTATTCAACTGAAAACTTCCACATAAAAAACTGCACCTCCAATTGTTAGTTGTGTCTAACAATTGGGGTGCAGTTCACTTTATAGACAACCCCTCTTTACTGAGATGATAGGATCAGCTCTTAATTGCACCCAGCATCATACCTTTAACAAAATACTTCTGTACGAAAGGATAGACTAGAATAATAGGCAAGGTCGCTACCATGGTGACAGCCATACGAATACTTTCGCTGGATACCGGGACTCGACTTGAGTTTTGTGCCAGTTGCTGTGCTTGTGACATCATTCCACCGGTTTGGAATTGATTTAATATTTTTACTAAGACGGCTTGCAACGTTTTTAACTCAGGCTTATAAGTGTAAATATAGGAGTCATACCAGGAATTCCAGTGGCCGATGGCAATGAATAAGCCAATTGTTGCTAGCACTGGGACACAGAGAGGCATGACAATTCGGAAAAATATTTGCAGATCGTTCGCACCGTCTATTTTAGCGGACTCTTCAATCTCACCAGGGAGTTGTTCGATATATGTACGAACCAGAATCATAAGGAAAACTCCGATCATTCCAGGGAAGATGAATACCCAGAAGGTATCGATTAATCCAAGAGATTTAATGACCATGTAGCTAGGAACCATACCACCACCGAAATACATCGTTAATACAAAGAAGAAGGAGAAGAACTTCCAACCTAGCAGATAACGCTTACTGAGTGAATAAGAAAGCATGGAAATGCAGAAGACGGACAGAGCGGTACCGATAACGGTACGCAGTACTGTAACTTTAATGGCGCTCCATATTTCGGGATTGTTTAATATCGATTTATAGCTCTCTAAAGTAAATTCCCTTGGCCATAAGAACAGCCCGCCGCGCATCGTATCCGTTGCATCATTTAATGAGATAACGAGAATGTTCCAAAAAGGATAAAAGGTAACGATAAAGATAACGCTCAAAAAGATATATAAAGAGATGTCGAAAATGTGATCCGATATAGTCTTTTTCTCTTTCATGGAATTTACCTCCCTTACTTAGAATAATGATTGGCCATTCACCTTTTTTGCAGTGAAGTTCACGATCAGAACGATGATAAAGGCGACCACGGAACTAAACATACCGACCGCAGATGCATAAGAGAACATTCCATTTTGAATCCCGTAACGGAAAGTGTAAGTAGATAATACATCCGAGTATTCTTTAGTAAGTTCATTTCCTAACAGAAAATGTTGATCAAATCCGGCATTCAATATACCACCAAGCGCCAATATAAGCAGGATAACAATGGTCGGCTTTAAGTGTGGCAAGGTTATATAACGGATTCGTCTGAATCGATTAGCCCCGTCCACCTTAGCGGCTTCATACAATTCTGGATTAATAGAAGAGATGGCTGCCAAGTACATAATAGAGCTGTACCCCATATCCTTCCATGTGTTCCCTATAGCAACGATCCACCAGAAGTATTTACCTTCCTGCAAAAATAAAATGCTTTCATCTGTAATATTTAAAAATTTGAGAAGTGCGTTAATCACCCCGTCTGATGCGAGGAGAGTTACGATAATGTTAGCTGCAATAACCCACGAAATGAAGTAAGGTAAGTACGAAGCCGTTTGCACTGTTTTTTTAAATTTCGCATTTTTAATCTCGTTAATCGCAATAGCAATGATAATAGGCATTGGGAATGAGAAGAGCAGTGTAATTAAGGTTGAAGCTAGCGTATTCCGCATGATAATGTAGAAGTCGCCATTGGTGAAGAAGTACCTGAACCATTCCAATCCTACAAATTCGCTGCTGAATAAGTTGCTCCAAAATCCTCCGAGTGTTGGTTGGTAATTAACAAAAGCCATATACAAGCCAGCCATTGGAGCATAGGCGAATAACAACGCCCAAATGATTCCGGGCAGCATCATCAGAAAAAGAAATTTTTGCGACTTAAAGGTTGACCAAATATTACGTCGAGGAATCTTAAGTTGCTTCTTTTTCTGTAATTGTACTGATGTTTGCATTCGTGACACCTCACATTTCAAGTTATACTAAAATTATAAAACCTGAAAAAAAGAGAAGTCGATACGACAAAGTTCCGAATCATGCTTGAAAATAACTTTCATTGTGAAAGAGGATGTAGAATCGAGGTATGGAGACGGTATAATTTAAGGGAAAGTATACAAACTTAGGAGCTGACAACTATGTATAGTATCTTTTTAGTCGATGATGAACACATAGAATTAGAAATGATGCGAGATTTTATTCGTTGGGAAGATATGGAGATTTATGTTGCCGGTACGGCTGTTAATGGAAAAGATGCGTTAGAAAAAATAAAAATGATTCAGCCGGATATCATTCTTACCGATGTTAAAATGCCGCTTATGAATGGAATCGAGCTAGCTACGCAGGTTAGCGAAGAGTTTGATTGGATTAAGATTGTATTCTTAACCGGATATGATGAGTTTGAATATGTAAAGTCAGCTCTAAACGTGGGGGCAGTAGGCTATATCCTGAAACCGCTTGATCTTGGCGAGATTGCCGATGTCATGGACAGAGTGAAGAAAAAATGTGAAGAAGTACGCATGAAGAATAAATCGATACAAGTAACAAAGTCGAATATTGTTAAAGAATTAATTTATGAAAAAAAGCCTAAGCGTCGAGAGAATTTGACTAACAGCTTTAATCGGCTGGAACGAAGTGAGCAGGGTGTCCAATTCACACTCGTTTTATGTAGTATCGATCCGGATCATATGCTGCAGCATGAGATTCAATTAGAAGACAGCATTACATCGCTAGAGGAGTTTATAAATCAGTACTGCATTGAAAATGAGGTTCATGTAACCGTTTTATCACTTAAAGAAGGTGAATGGTCCCTACTAGTTGATTCTAATCAGCTTCATGCGAATAGAACGTTTTGGTCAGGTATCGCTGGTGCTATAAGACAACACTTTTCCTTCACCGTTACGATGGCCGTCAGTGAGAAATATGATGAGCTTACAAATGTCCACCTGTTATATGAACAAGTAAAAAACATAACGAATGAACGATATTATATTGGTTATGGAAACGTTATTTACGCTGGGGACATCGATGGCAAGTTTCAAAGCGATCAAATGCCGCCATTCTTGGAAAATAAGCTATTTGAAGCAGTTATGCAGTTTGATCAGGAGCAAGTTGAAAGTATCATTCAGGAGTTTTTCTCAAACCTTGTTCATCTACGAATCTACCAAAAGCATGTATGCAATTGGGCTATAGATATGATTGATCACTTGAATGAATATATCAGCAATGACGGGACGGATATTTATGCGTTGATTGTGTCCAGAGCGGATCTTTATCATTCCATTTATGAATGTCCTATTATCGCAGAAGTCGAAGCGAAGATTTTTCACATCTGTAAGCGTACGATAGAGCTGATTATGAATCGTCACACGGATAAAAATGAGAAGTTAGTACATCAAGTCCGTACACTAATTCAACATTCCTATCATGACCAAATCACGATATCGAGCTTATCCAGTCAGGTGTATCTGTCTCCGAACTATTTACGGTCCTTGTTCAAAGAGAATACAGGCATAACTATTCATGATTACATAACGAAGGTCAGATTAGAAAAAGCGAAGGAGTTACTTGGCGATGCTTCCTTGAGAGTTCATGACATCGCACAAAAAGTGGGCTATGAAAGCGCCTCCTATTTTTGTTCTTTATTTCTGAAGAGCCAAGGAGTTACACCAAATGAATATCGAAAAAACCTATAAAAAGCTGCAATTCTGGAATAAGGTATACGCAATTACCAACCCTGGAAGAAACAGGTTAAACTTTAATTTTAATTTGAAGAAAAAGTTCTTTTTAATTTTTTTGGTTAGTTCGATTATCCCGATTACTTCGTTCATTGCTTATTCCTATTTCTCAACAAGAGACCTAATAACAAAACAATCCTATTCCAGTCTAAACGAGACACTGAATCAAATTAATTTGAATATCGAGAATCGCTTGGAGTATTATCACAAGCTTTCAGATAGTCTATATATGGATTCACAACTGCGCAATTATTTGTCGAATAATTACTTGGAGGCATTTTATTATCTGGATGCATTCAATTATATTAATAGTACCCTATCAACGATGCTTACTTTAAATTCCAAAATACAAGGGATTACAATCTATACGGATAATAAGACATTTTATTCTGACGGTGTGTTTGTGAAGTATATGGAAGATATCCCAGAACGGGTTAAACAAGAGGCACTTCAAGCGGCTGGGGATACGATATATATGCAGCTTCAGGATGAGGAATCGTTGGACTATCACATTACGCTGGCACGATCACTCAGTTATTTTAGTCTGACACATCCATATGGAATACTGACCATAAATATTGATAACGATGAGATATACTCTCTTATCAAACAAGAGAGTGTAAATAAGAGTATTTATATTATAGATGAGAGTGGAACTATTATTACGGCAGGAGATAAAGAGATGGTCAGCCAATCGTTATATGATACGTTCCCGATCGAAGATCAGTTGCAGGCCTCCTCAGGTAGATTCGAAGAGGATATAGACGGACAAAAGTGCTTCTTCCTGTTTAAGCAGCTAAGCAATGGGTGGAAGTCCGTTATTACAGTGCCGTATAGTCAACTAATGGAGGATGCAGAGAAGTCAACAGAGAGGATCATCTGGATCTCTATTCTAACGATTGCTGCTTCGATCATTCTCATTCATATCACGACAAAACTGATCACAAAGAGAATAGAGCAGCTATTGCAGCAGATTCGCAAAGTAGAGCGTGGGGATTTTGAAGTATCAATCCAGTCTACTAGTAGAGATGAAATTGCTCAGCTATCGTTCGCGTTCAATAAGATGGCCTCTAAGATCCAAGAATTGATTCATGACGTATATGTGAAAGAAATTTCAATGAAAGAGGCAGAACTGACGACGCTTCAGGCGCAAATCAATCCGCATTTTCTCTATAATACATTAGCTTCTATCTCTTCCTTGGCAATAAAAGAAGGAGATATGCAGGTATATCAAATGGTAAACCATTTATCGAAATACTATCGAATATCGCTAAATAAAGGGAAACGGATCATATTAATCGAGCAGGAAATTAATCTTGTGAAAAATTACATCTCCATCCAGGAAATTCGGTTCAAAGGGATGCTGCGTATGCATTATGACTTGGATGAAACGCTGTTTCAACTGTCTACAATCAAATTGATACTGCAGCCTTTTGTTGAGAATTGCATTAACCATGCCATTTGGAATGAATCGGGGATTAATATTATCGTAAAATTGAAATCGTACGGTGACGATATCTTACTTCAAATTATTGATGATGGCATGGGTATGACACCGGCTAATCTGGAAAAAGCGCTGAAAAAGACAAGTAATAATTCTGGCTATGGCATCAATAATGTGGATGAGCGGATTAAGCTTACCTATGGGGAGTCTTACGGCGTTGAAATTTTTAGCCGTCTAGGAATTGGCACATCGGTTACGGTGCGTATACCTAAAATGAAAATTTACGAGGTTTAGTCAATACATGAAAGACGTTTTCAAATATGAATAGTAATATTGCGATATGGATTATCTGTATGATCGTTTTTACAATAAAACTATAGGGATGAAGGTACAATTTCCCTAAGTAGTTAATTTGTAATCGCTTTAATTGCACAACAAGGACTAACTTGAGAAAGGGGTAAAAAGGATGAAAAAGTTAAATCTAGTTATTGTTTTCATCTTAGTGCTCTCATTGCTTTCCGCATGTGGAGCCAAAACAGATGAAGCATCGAATCAAGCATCAGCAGGTAATGATGGTACGACGAGTAGTAAAGAAAGCAATGAACCGTTAAAATTAACAATATTTGACAAAAATGTAGGTGATCCATTTAATAACCCGGTTGCACAAGAGATTACGAAGAGAACAGGCGTCACGGTTGAAGTGCAACAGCCGACAGGTAATCCTGCCGAGAAATTAAACTTGATGCTAGCTAGTAATGATCTGCCGGACGTGCTTATGATCGATCGTGGTAGCGATATCATGAATAAATACATCGCGACGGGTGCTATTATTCCACTCAATGATCTTATTGATGAATATGGTCCTAACATTAAAAAGATGTACGGTGACACATTACAGAAAACAAGACATACTGATGGGAAAAACTATTATCTTCCTAACTGGTATGGTCTTGAACAGTATCCAATCTTCGGTTTTCTAATGAGAATGGATCTGTTGAAAGAGCTGGGTGTGGAAGGTAAAGTAAACAACGGAGAAGCTTTTACAGCAGATGAGTTTGTAGATTTGCTGACCAGATTTAAAGAGAAATATCCAACCATTGATGGAAAGCCTACGATTCCAATTACATTGAATGGCGAGAATATGGGTGCAGTTACGGGAACCTTCAAAGGCATGTTCGGGATCATGCCTTATTATGAGGTAAACGGTGAGCTCCAAAAAGATATCCGAGATCCTCAGTACCTCGAAATGATTAAGTTTATGAACTCGCTTTACACGAAAGGCTTACTGGACAAAGAGTGGGTAACGCTGAAAACGAAACAGTATGAAGAGAAATTAGCGGGAGGTAATGTATTTGCGACGGCAGACACATCGTGGAACGTTGTTCCTTCGAATGATTTGCTGAAAGCAGACGCGCAAGATCCATCCACTAAAGATGATAAACAGTTCTACCAGTACAAAGTAGTTGCACCTGGGGTTGATCCAGCTAAAACAACATATAGCCCAAAAAGCTCATTAGGATGGGATGGAGCTACGATCTCCAAGACGAACAAGGATCCAGTTCGAACTATAAAATTCTTAGATTTCCTCGCAAGTGAGGAAGGACAATATTTAATGATGTGGGGTATCGAGGGTGTACATTGGGATATGAAGGATGGGAAGCATACCCCTCGTCAAGAAGTGTTGGATGAATTCAACAACAACTTTGCAGAGGCCTCCAAAAAAACCGGTATTCGTAAATGGACTTGGATGATTAAAAATGGACCCGGTGAAGACGGAACAGCTCATGATTTAATTTATCGCTATCAAAGTGATCCAAAGACCGATTTAGCCATTAAAAATCTAGCTGATTCTTCGTTTGATACCGCACCATATGATGGTTTAGGTCCTGCAGGAGGAACACCAGAAGCCATCATGGAGCAGAAGGTGAACGAAACGATTAATAACTATTTCATCAAGATGGTAGTAGCTCCTTCAGAGGAAAAAGCTGTTGAATTGTACAACCAAATGATGAAGGAGACAGAAACTGCAGGCCTTTCGAAGTTAGAGAAGATTTATAACGAAAATTACAAAACGCGTATGGAGTTATGGAAATAGAATAGCTTATGTGAGATGGAAGGGAGCCAGGGACAATATCCTTGGCTTTCTTCAGCAAGGCGGCTCATTAATTTAACTAGAGGGTGATATCATGTCGATTCAATATGATAAAGAACTGAAGATATTTTCGATTCAGATGCAAAAGAGTTCTTATGTGTTCGGTTTGAATGAAAGAGGGACATTACAGCATCTGTATTGGGGTGACCCGGTTATTGCACAGGATTGCGCTTCGATGCTTCACTCCAAGTTTCATAGTTCATTCGATGCTGGAGTGGAGCGGGAAGTAGAAGAATACAGCTTCTGGGGAGGTCTTACTTATATAGAGCCTTGTCTTAAAGTAAGATGGGATGATCATGTACGTGATCTGCATGTTATGTATGTCGATCATCAAATTATGGAGAAGGATGGGACAGTAACACTCAGGATTACTTTCAAGGATAAAGCTTATCCGTTGCAGGTGCAATTATACTACAGTGTGATCCCAGAATATGATTTAATCGAACGTTATGTGGAGATTTGCAATACGGGTACACAAGAAGTCATTCTAGAAAGTATGCAATCTGCTGCTTGGACAATGCCCCACCTGCAAGATTACCGCTTAACACATGTAACAGGTAAATGGGCAGGTGAATTCCAACTCCGCGAAACCCTGCTTTCAGAAGGGAAGAAAGTACTGGAATCAAGAAGAGGATTCACAGATTCTCATGCCAATCCATGGTTTGTAATAGATGATGGACAAGCGACCGAGGATTATGGAAAAGTATGGTTTGGGGCTCTTGCGTGGAGCGGCAACTGGAAGATAACTACTGAGAAAACGGTGTTTAATCATGTCCAGGTAACAGGTGGAATTCACGACTTTGATAGTGAATGGATACTCGGCCCAGGTGAACACTTTAAGACCCCTGTATTTACAGGAGGCTATACTGCAGGCGGCTTTGGTGAGATGAGCCGTCATCTTCACCACTATCAGTATGATTATATCCTGCCTTGTAAAGAAGAGCGTAAGGTACTGTATAACTCCTGGGAAGCAACTTATTTCGATGTAAATGCGAAGGATCAGATGGCATTGGCGGAGAAAGCGGCAAAGATGGGAGTAGAGCTGTTCGTTATTGATGATGGCTGGTTCGGTCAAAGGAACCATGACCGTGCAGGGCTTGGCGACTGGTCGACTAATCCAGAAAAGTTCCCAAATGGATTAAATGAACTGATTCATAAAGTGCATGACCTTGGGATGGAGTTTGGCATCTGGGTAGAGCCGGAAGCGGTGAATCCTGATAGTGATTTATATCGCCAGCATCCGGATTGGGTTTATCATTTCCCAAACCGTGATCGGACTGAGCTACGTAATCAACTAGTATTGAATATTTCAAAACCTGAAGTAAAGAGCTTTATTCTCGAGTTTATGTCGGATCTGCTTGGTAACCATCATATTAAATTTATTAAATGGGATATGAACCGTACGATCACTGAGCCCGGAATGAAGGATCATCCGCTGCATCGTCAGAAGGAAATATGGATACGTCATGTTCAGAGCCTATACGAGATATGGGCAGAACTAAGAAGAAGATTTCCACATGTAGAGTTTGAGACATGCGCTGGTGGCGGTTCGCGAATTGATCTTGGTATATTTCAGTATGCGGATCAGGCATGGCCAAGCGATAATACGGACGCATTTGATCGCTTGAGTATTCAAGAAGGTTTCTCTTATGTATATGCGCCTAAGATGATGACCTGCTGGGTAACAGAATCGCCAAGCGGAATGAATCGGAGAGCGCTGTCGTTGCAGTATCGATTCCATAGCGCCATGATGGGGGCATTAGGTGTTGGTGCCAATTTGAATGAGTGGAGTGAGGAACAGATTGAACAATCTGCTGAATTCATTCAGCTCTATAAACAGATTCGCCCATTAGTGCAATACGGCAAGCAATATCGTCTGCAAGCTCTAAGGAAGAAAGGAGTTACGGCTGTTCAATATGTAAATATGAGCGGCGAAGAAAGCGTTCTATTTGCATTCTTGCAATCACAGCGCTTAGGCGAGCCGCTTCCTAGACTACGATTACAAGGGCTTCAGCAGGATAAACTTTATATCATTGACCAGCTGCCAGGAGTCTGGAGTGGAAGAGCGTTAATGAATATAGGAATTGAGCTTCCGCTTCGTGGTGATTTTGACAGTCTGGTTTACCGAGTGAAAGTGAAGGAATAGAGTTTTAAGTACCACAACATCGAGATTATACCTTCGTATTTTGAATTATACCCGCTTTTCAAGCAGATTCATTTCAAATACAGTAGAAGGAGAATCCAGGATGGACGAATTCAAGTTATGGTACACAGAACCCGCCAAAGATTGGTCACAGGGGCTTCCGATTGGAAACGGAAGAATCGGTGCGGTCATCCACGGGGGCACGGATTCTGAGATATGGAGCATGACAGAGATAACCTATTGGTCGGGGAAAGCGGAGGTCATTCCAAGTCAATCGAATGGGAAGGCTGACCTCGAAAAGATGAGAAAGTATTTTTTTGCGGGAGACTATGCGACAGGAGATCGGCTTGCGAAACAAGTGCTGCAGCCAAAGAAACAAAATTTCGGAACGAATTTGCCGCTTTGCAATGTTAGGTTCCAGTTTCCTCCCATAGGAGAGGCAGAGCAATTTGTCCGTGAATTAGCACTGGATCATGCGATAGCTCAATTATCGTACAAGGTAAATGGCAACACGCTCAGGCGTGAAGTATTCGCTACACATGCCGATGATATCGTCGCATCCCGACTATGGGGAGAACTTCCTGGCTCAGTTTCCTTCATTCTTAGCATCGAAGGGACTACGGACTCTTTCATAACGGAAACGGTAAACGGCAATGAGATAAAGTTCAGAAGTCAGGCTAAAGAATATGTCCATAGTGATGGAACTTGCGGCGTGCGGAGCCAGGGTCTCGTAAAAGTAGTAGCTTCCGGCGGAACCCTCCGCTGGGAAGCGGGACAGCTGCTTGTATCCGATGCCGATGAAGTCTTTATTTACTTTGCCGTCAACACAGATTATCAAAGAGATGACAACTGGGCGGAGGCATGCGAACTTCAAGTAGAGTCTGCACTAGCCAAAGGCTATGCTCGCCTCCGAGCAGATCACATTGCGGACTACCGCCAGCTCTATGACAAGGTCAAATTGCAGTTAGGCCATTCGGAATATGAAAGTTTGCCAACAGATAAACGTATCCATTTGTTTAAGACGGAACAAGTCGATGATCCACAGTTATTCGCTTTATTTTTACAATACGGTCGCTATTTGATGATCGCCGGATCACGAGCGGATTCTCCGCTGCCTTTACATTTACAAGGGATATGGAACGATGGCGAAGCCTGCCGTATGGGCTGGAGCTGCGACTATCATCTCGATATCAATACAGAAATGAATTACTTCCCAGCAGAAGTAACGAATCTGGGGGAGAGCCATCTTACGTTAATGCGCTTCATCGAAAATCTGTCACAGTCAGGGCGTTCTACGGCGCGTAATTTTTACGGGAGTGACGGCTGGGCTGCGCATGTATTTTCCAATGCATGGGGCTTTACGGCTCCGGGCTGGGAGACGTCTTGGGGATTGAATGTAACGGGAGGGTTATGGATTGCGACGCATATGATCGAGCACTATGAATACAGTCAGGATCGTACTTTCTTAGAAAATCATGCGTATCCCGTTCTGAAAGAAGCAGCCGCATTTTTCCTGGATTATATGACCGTACATCCTACATATGGATGGTTGGTGACAGGTCCATCGAATTCGCCGGAAAATCATTTCTTTAGCAATGATCGAAGCCAGGGTGTGCAGCAATTGTCTATGGGGACTACCTTGGATCAGGTGCTTGTGCGGGATTTATTTACGTTTTGTCTGAAGTCATCGGAATTATTGAATGTTGACGATCCATTTCAGCAACGGCTGAAAGAGGCTATCGATATATTGCCGCCCTTGCAAATTGGCAAGAAAGGACAATTGCAAGAATGGCTGGAGGATTATGAGGAAGCCCAGCCTGAACATCGGCACTTGTCACATATGTTCGCACTATATCCAAGCCATCAGGTAACGCCGGATGAGACGCCTGAATTAAGCGCAGCCGCCAGAGTCAGTCTTGAGAAACGAATGATCCAGGAAGAGTTGGAAGACATCGAATTTACAGCAGCGCTCTTTGGATTAAATTTCGCTCGGTTGCATGATGGGGAGAGAGCTTACAAGCATATCTCTCATTTGATTGGGGAATTATGCTTTGATAATTTATTGACCTATTCTAAAGCAGGGATCGCGGGTGCTGAGACCAATATTTTCGTAATTGACGGTAATTTTGGCGGTACAGCCGCCATTGCTGAAATGCTGCTGCAGAGTCATGCTAATGAAATTCGTCTGCTGCCTGCCTTGCCGCAATCTTGGAAGGCAGGATCGGTTACCGGCCTGCGTGCAAGAGGGAATGTGGAGGTCGACATCGCGTGGGAAAATGGTCAAATGTTAGAAGCAACGATCTATGCTCACACGAAGAGTATAATCACCGTACGATTTAGGAACGAAAAGGTATCGCTGGATGTAGAAGCAGGCGGTGTATACACATTGAATCGCCAATTGTACTTAGTCTAAATTCGGAAAAAATCTTTAAAGAGATAAGACAACCATAGCGATCAAAAAGCTGATTAAGCAACAGCGTATGAAAACGAGGTCAGGCGCTCATGTTATGAATGGAGGTGAACGTCATGACTGGAAGAAACAACAAGCCGAAGAACAACGGACCTGCCTCTTCTCCTGGACGGCTCGATCAATTCGGTGAGAAGCTGACAGGGGATGAAGGAAACAAACCGATGAACCCAGGTAAAAACAAAGGAAAGAGCTGCTGAGTGAAGATCTCAGCCATTTTTCAGAGAGATTTCAAAGAAAAGAAACGGCGCCTTTAAACCGCAGCCGTTTCTTTTCTTTATGCAGGTTTAATCTTGTCTACGCGCATGGAGTAAGATCATCTTCTATTCCATGTTTGTCTTTTTGGAGATATGTGCAGATTTTGGAGTTCAAATTGTTCAAAAAATCGGAGTTTTTCATTTTTCTTGTGTATACAGTTATTTGAAATTCGGATTAAGATAGTGCCAGTTAAACTGAATCCGCTTCTTCTCGCTTGGCCAGTGAACAACTAGCAAATGGAAAGCGCTATCACAAATCCTGAGTACAGGTACTTTTGTTTTTTTATAGTAATAATTTGAAAGGAGGTGATGATTTATATATTTATAGCGTTGCTTAAGTTAAAAGAATACTTGCTTCAAAAGCCAAAATGTTAAAGGAGTTTGATGGATTATGCAAACCAAACGAAGACTTTTATCAACTATTCTAACCTTATGTTATTTCGTAACAGTATCGCTTACGTCATATGTTGCGGCGGCGCCGGCAACAGGTGCCTCTCCGGGAAATCTTGCATATAACGCCACCGTAACGGGGTCCAATTATGATTCAACCGGTCAAAGTACCGGTGGTTGGTGGGGAGGCTCCCCATTTTCACTCCAAAACATAACAAGCGGCACATTAAATACAGATTTATGGGTTGCACCGCACGTTAGCGGCACTTCCGGCACTCCCGGCGATACTGCCTCCGTATATCTTCTCATCGATTTAGGAACAGAAAAAACGATGAATGTCATAAAAATTTGGAATTATTATAGGAATCACCCAGCATCAGGCCTAAGAACATATCATAACCAGATTGTTCAGCTTTCGGCAGACGGCATCAACTGGGTCAACGTATTCAATCAGGATGTCAACGATGTCGCTCATCAGGATCCGAAGGACTCGAATCAGACATTTGCAAACGAAACTCTTGTAAACGGAACCATCACGGGTGTTTCGGCCGGAAATGACGCCGAATATCAGGAGGATACAAATGCCGGCGGTCATCAGATTGACTTTGCGCCGACAACTGCACGTTACATCAGATGGTGGTCTGGCGGTGAAACCGGCACAATCTCCAACAATAACCTTCCGCAGATGGTCCAACTACAAGCATACTATATGAACACCGTCACTTATGATTATAATGACGGAGTTAACCCTTCAACTACTGTAAATGTAAGCAGCGACACAGTATTAACCAAGCCAAACGACCCCGTTTCCCAAACATTGGGTCAGGTTTTCGACGGATGGACGGTGGATGTTGCCGGCGGAACAGCGTGGGATTTCTCTCAGCCGGTAACAGGTGACATGAAGCTTGTGGCTAATTGGAAAACCGTCCCTGTATACACCGTTAAATTTTCTTACAGCGAGAATGCGGAACCAATGACTGTAAAGGTCACGAAAGGCAATACGGTGACCCCTCCTGAAGGTCTAACAAGCGATGGTATGGTTTTGGCAGGATGGAAGCTTAAGGGCGTGCCCTATGATTTTTCTACTCCGATTATAAAGGATGTAACTCTGGCAGCGATATGGGTACCTGTGCCCAGTCAAGACGCTTATGTAATTCCGGCAGGCGTGTTGAATATTGTGCTAAACAGCGCTGGTCAGATTACAAAACTTATCAACACTCTTGACGGCACCGACTATGTTACAACTAATCCGGACGGCAAGGCGTCGTATCTGATGTCCCTGATTGTGAACAATGCTCCGCAGTATCCAACAGCGGTACATTATGCGAAAGGAAACGGGACCTTAACCTTGGATTTTGCCTCTGTGAAGGGAAAGGCTACCGTAAATATTGATAAAAAGGGCGGCTATACCACCTTTACGCTGACAGATTTGAAATTACCGTCAGAATGGTCTGCGCAGGCAGTATTGTGGGGTCCCATCAAGATTGGCATTAAATCAGGCGGTCAGGTTGCAGGTGTTGCATACAACGACAAATTCGGCATTGGTATTCATAGCTTGAACAATAAGACCGTCGGTGGTTGGCCGGTTGAATTTAACAATTTAAGCTACCCATCGGATCTTCCGAACGTTAACGGATACTTAAATCCCCTCGATACCAGAGGTTTCAACAATATCGCGGCTGCTTTCAGCACATGGGGCAGTGCGTTGCAGGCATACACATGGGATTATACTAAGCCAACCGAGCGTAAGGTTCAGGAATGGAATGCCGCTTCACCTACGCGCACCATTCCCGCGCTTACCGGTGATTACGCAGGCGATGCGAGCATGATAGGCTCCTCTATTGCCTTGTTCGGAACAAGAACTCCTAACATTTTAAACGTTTTATCCAACATAGAGGTAAATGAAGGCTTGCCGCACCCGACGATTAACGGTAAGTGGCAAAAGACCTCTCAGGAAACAGCGCAGGATTTCTTGGTATTTACCGATAATATGTACAATAATATTGTAAATGACTCGAAAATGGCCCTTGACGCAGGTATTAATTACATCTACGGGCAATACGGTGCGTCAGGCCCGTGGATTACAGACGGTGGTTTCCAATTTAACGGCAACTTCGGCGGTTCCGATGCTGCGGCAAAACAGATGGTAGACACCGCAGCAAGCTACGGAGTTAAGGTGGGTGTTCATACCTTGTCGAACGAGATTTCCCCAGGCGATGCGACATATATCCAGCCCCTTGCTAGTGCCGGACTCGCAAGCGCAGGCATTGCGCATCTGACAAGACCGATGTCGGATACCGACACTACCGTATATATCGATAACGGCAAGGAATTCTCACCGGCTGCTGTCAGCGCAGCAGATTCAAACAGCGTTCTTATTGACAATGAAATGATAGCATTTAGCACCTGCACTCAAGTGAGTGACAACGAATGGCAATTGACAGGCGTTGTACGCGGTTATCGTGCAACTACGGTAAGCGCTCATGATACAGGAGCTGCTGCTAAGCTGCTTTGGTTTTATTATGATAGATATATTGCGGATATGGAATTGAATAAGCAGATGACTGACCGGATGGTGGACATATTTAATAACGTAGGTGTCCATGCAATGTCTTATGATGCACTTGAGGCAACCAAAATGACAACTTACGGTCCTCTTCAATTCAGCGAATTTCCTATCGCAGTTTATAATCGTATAAATGAAGCGGGAAACAAAGACGGATTTATAACAGAAGCAAGTGATATGGGCTCAAATTTGTGGGATGTGCAATCTAGAATCAGCTGGGGAGAATCCGATACCCCGGTCAACCTCATTTCCAATTACTTGGAATTCTACGGTCTAAACTTTATGCCGAAAATGCTTGGCTGGACATACACCCACGGAAATCATGGAGCTTCCAACGAGCCCAACCTGCTTATGAACCTTGCTATGAAGGCCGGTTGGAATGCCGGAACCGGTTGGTATGTTACTGCAAGCACATTTCAACAGAGACCTTACATGGCAAAGGAAATCAAACTTTGGAATAATGCGATAAAACATGGCGCGTTTGTTGTAGGCGGCGATTTCACGTCTGCGGTCCAGGCTGATATGAGAAAATCATGGTCTAACGGTAAAATATGGAGGATAACCGAGGTTGTACCGGATCAGCAATGGACCTTGCAACAGGTTACCAAAGACACTAACTTCACTCCTATCGGAAACCCCATAACCCTGCATGCAACAAACAATATTAATGTTGTGCAATCCGCAAACGGCGATATTGCCACCAGCACAAGTCTTGACTACTCAAGGGCGCACAGCAGCGACACTGTGAAGATTTATACCCAGGCATATTCAGGCTTTCAGCTTGTCGAAGCCACTTTGACGGTTACAGGCGCGGATAACACCGTATATCCGATAACGGCAAGCGGTGACGGTACTTACACATTCCAAATGCCGTCGCAGGACGTGACGATAACGGCACAGTTTAGCAAAGTTAAGAACTAAATCATAAAACCAAGAGAGCCCTGCTGCAGCGCCGCAGGGCTCTCTTATTTGCACCCAACATGGGCGATTCATTAACTATAGATATGAATTTGTATTCCTTATTTTTGTGCGGCTTTCCAGGTGTCGATTTGCTTCTGCATTTCCGTTAGTATTTTATCGGCGCCCGCAGCATTCATTTTCTTCAAGAACTCGTTATATTTCTCTTCGCTGGTCACACCGAGCTCGATGCCTCTGTAGTACTCGTCAAATACAGCACTTGTTTTACCGATTTCCGCTTTAACCGGTTCCGCATCGAAGGAGAAGCCGAGCAGTTTCGACGGTTCTGCAGTTTCGTTCAGTTTTTTCGTATCTTCCCAGACGGTTTTCGGCATACCTTCCTGGATATAGGCGAGGAAGTTGGATGCGAACATCCACGGCACTTGCGGGTTGTAAGCTTGTTGGTTCGAACCGGCGACCATGTAGCCATCGTTATTGATCTTGAAGTGGTCATCTTTGATGCCGAAGTTGAGCAGGTTGAACAGCTCGACGTCTGTGTTCAAGAGCTCCAGCAACATCATCGCTCTTTCCGGGTTTTTCGACGTACGGCTGATCGCGTGCATCGTAGCGATAATTCCGTTTGTCGTCAGATGCGCTTTGGAAGTCGGAGCGTTGACATACGGCTCGCCGCCCAACGATGAGGCAAGCACATCTCCGCCTGGTTTGTAGGCGCCGCCGATGTCCATGATCCACTTGCCCGCTTTCCCGTCAGCCCAATCGTCTTGCTTCTTGGAGATGCGTTCTTTGGAATTCATGTAGCCTTTGGCGTTCCAATCTCTCATGACCGCGGCGAACTTCTTGAACTCATCGGTTTCGAACTGGTTGACAACCTTCAGGGAGTCATCGTTGTAAAACACGGCGCCGGGGATATTGATACCCGAAATGGTTTCGAAGGTGAACATATCCTGAATTTGCGTTAACGCTGTAATGAATGCTTTTTCCGGATGGTCTTTCTTGACCGCTTGAATGTACGGCTCGAGCAGGTTCATCGTATCCGCGCTCAGTTTACCGCCAACGCTGCTGATGTCGAATCCGTATTTTTCCGCGAGCGCTTTCGAAGTGGATACTTCGGGTGTTCGGGCGGAAATTTGATAGTTAATGTAGCCGTAAATTTTGCCGTTGACGCGAGTTGCATCCCAGAAATTTTTCGGTATGGCGGCATAGGATTTCGGAGCATACTGCGCAAGCAAATCATCCAGCGGCAGGAAGGCTCCCTTCGCGACGTTCTGGGTGTAGTTGTTGATCCAGTTGGAAGTAAAGGCTAGGTCGTAAGGCTCGCCGGAGGCGATGATCACTTTCATCTTTTGATCGTAATCGCCAAACGAGATCGGCTTAAAGTCGATGGTGGCGTTAATTTTTTGTTTCACGACTTTGTTCACTTCGGAAAACACTTTGTCTTGCTCAGCTTGAGGCCAGTTACCAGGGAAATACCAAGTTAGTGTGACGTCAGGCAAATCTCCGGCTGTATTTCCGTTCCCGGAGGGGCTGGTGTTTGAAGTGGAAGCTGGCTGCGATGCGTTTGACGAACCGGCCTTCTCTTTGTCTGTGTCTCCGCATGCGCCAAGCAACAGGCTGAATATAAGAATCAAGATTGTTGTCATGATACCGGTTCTGATAAGACGGGTGCGTCTTTGCATTTTTTGAATCCTCCCTTTGTCGTAAGTGTTTTATTCTTAAAATGAACTGAGGTCCATGTTTAAGCTATCCTTTGACTGCGCCTACCGTAAGTCCTTTGACAAAATATTTCTGAAAAAAAGGAAACACGACGAGCATCGGGCCGGCAGCGAGGATCGCCATCGCCATCCGGGCCGTTTCCGCAGGCACGACAGCGTTATTCATGCCAGGTGGCATCATGTTCGTTGAACGGGTAAGAAACTCAATGTTGTTGATCATGCGGTACAGCATATATTGCAGGGGAACGAGACTTTCTTTTTCAATATATAGCAGGCTGAGCCACCAATCGTTCCAGTACTGCAGCAAGGTGAATAATCCGACCGTAGCTAAGCCTGGTTTGGCGAGCGGCAAAATCATTTGGAAAAAGATACGGAATTCGCTCGCGCCGTCGATCATGCAAGATTCAATGATGCTGTGGGGAATTTTTTGCATGAACGTTCGCAGGATCAAGATGAACCAGGGGGTCGCGAGATAGGGCAGAATGAGCACCCAGATCGTATTTTTCAGGTGCAGGTAGTTGCTAATGAGCATATAAGTCGGTACGAGGCCGCCATTAAACATCATTGTAAAAAATACGTAGAAGCTTAGCTTGTTTTTGTACTTGTAGTCCTCCCGGGACAGTACATATGAAATGCCTGCAGTGATCAGCAAGGAAATGAGCGTACCTAAAATGCTGACAAGCAGCGATACCGACAAGGCGTTCAACAGCTGAATCGGTTTATATAGAATATAGGCGTAAGCGCGAAAATTAAAGTCTTGAGGCAGCAGGCTGTACCCGTTCTTCAGAATGGTTGTTTCGTCGCTTAACGATACGGAAATGATCGATAGGAGAGGGATAATACAGGCGATGGCGAATAAGATTAGCATGAGATGGATCAACAGTTTCGGCAGTTTTTTACGGAGCGTCATAGGTTCACCTCGATTTGCGAATTTAGAACAGTTTGTTCTCTTCGTTCACTCTTCTGACCAGATAGTTGCTAATAAGGACGACAACGAATCCCATCAGCGATTGGAATAAGCCGACCGCAGACGACATGCCGATATCACCTGACTGCCTGAGCATACGGTATACATACGTATCGATTACTTGAGTTACGGGGTACAATTGACCGACTTCCCTCGGAACGAAGAAGAACAGGCCGAAGTCCGAATAGAAAATTTTTCCGATCGATAGAAGCGTCATGATCGTAATCAACGGCATGAGCAACGGGATTGTAATATTTCGAATGATTTGGAATTTATTAGCGCCATCAATTGCAGCCGCTTCAAAGTATTCCTGCGATATACCGAGAATTCCGGCATAAAAAATGATGCTGGTGTACCCCAGTCCTTTCCAGATATTAATGAATATCAAGAGGAAGGGCCAAATCCACGTTTCAGTATAAAAATCAAAGGATTTAAGCCCGAGATGTTCCATCCAGCCCGTCACAGTGCCGTAAGGTCCAATAAATGAGAATGCCATGTACGCCACGATGATCCAAGAGAAGAAATAGGGGAAGAAGAACAAAGTTTGATACATTTTCAAAAATCTGCGGCTGATCACTTCATTTAAGAAGAGTGCAAATATAACCGACAGCATGGTGCCAAGAACTATAAAGACAAGGTTGTAGCCGAGAGTATTCCTAATGACCATCCATGCATCGCTCGAGGTGAAAAAGTAGCTGAAGTTGTCAAATCCGACCCAAGGACTGCCAAAAATGCCTTTCTCGTAATTGACGTTCTTAAAGGCGATAAATATACCCGCCATCGGGATGTACGAGAAGACGAATATCACCAAAATTGCCGGGAGCGCCAGTATTGTAAGCGTTAAACTTTTTTTGTACTGTTTGTTTTTTGATTGTTTCATCAGTGCTGTCTTAGTCACGATCACCTTCTCCTTTGCCGTTTCTATTTTGCTAATCGATTAGTCTATGGAATCATACTAGCAACCCTCCGCAAGAAAACAATTTCTAATCCCATTCTTCTGTCCTGTACGGAGTAAAATTCGAGTTCTTAATTTGGTTTCTTGTTCTGATTTTTGATATTTCATAATTGGAGCCGCTTGTTTTACCGAAAATTACCAATATGATAGACATATTTAGGGGAGGAGATAGGGGCATGTTTAAGCAGCTTGTTTTGAAAAATCCGTTTCAGCTCTTTTTGACGATTTCGCTACCGTTTCTGCTCAGCGTAGTGGTCTTGCTGTTCGTTCAGTCCTCTATTTTGAAACAGAATTTTGAAGACTTTGCGCTTCAGATGATCTACAACCAGCAGAAAACCGAACTGCAAAATACGAGCCGGAATGTTCAGTCGATGGCTGATTCGGTCAGATCGCTCGCCATCACCGCTTTTTTTGACGATAAGATCAAAGATTTGCTGTATTCGGATGTAGCGGCAGAAGATTATGTGAAATATCAGACGAAAATAGAATCCTACAAGAACATTTACCCGTTTCTCCAATCGATCTATATTTACAATGGTCAAACGATTTATTCGGTACCGAGCGAAAGTTTCGTTTATAATCGGGCAACCTTTGCAGACAAAGGCATATTTCAGATCCTAGACGATATCAAGAATAACCGGTCTCACAGTATCGTTTTGCGTAAAATTCCAAATGTGATGTCCGGAATCTCAACTGGAGCGCCTTCAGAGATCAACGTATACTCGTACTTGTTTTTTGACACTCAGCTGCAGAACGGAAAAGTAGACGAGGCTCTTATTCTGAACATATCCGAGGATTGGATCAAGCGGAGTATTAGTACATCCCATCAATTGAACGATAATCGTATGTTCATTCTCGACTCGAATGGCAGGATGATGTCTAGAGATCCGAACCATCCGCTGCTTAGCGATATGAACGGATCTGAATATACCCGAATCATCAATTCCTCGAAGGGAATGTCAGGCAGTATGCGCATGGATGCCGACGGAGTCGATTCGTTCATCACGTACACGGATACAGGTGTTTTTGGCTGGAAGCTGGTTAGCGTTACTCCTTATACCAAGATCGTCCAGGAAATCGAGTCCATGAAAAAGAAAACTTATCTGCTTATGCTGATTTTCCTCACCTTAAGCATGCTGATCATGTTCTATTTCTCGCGAAGGCTCTATGTGCCCGTCAAGCTCGTAATTCAGAACTATCGCAGCCTGGAGATGGAGAAGAAGGATGAGTTTTATAACCGCAAGCAGGAGTGTTTAAGGAAACTGGTACAGACCAACGATTTCGGCTCCGCCCATTTTCTTCACAGCGCTTTTCATAAATACCGGATTGCCATTGATCCTGCTGGTTCATTCCTGCTCTTGCTCCTTAAAATCGATCATTTCTCGGAGTTTTGCTCGAAATATCGCTCGAGAGATCGAGGTTTACTGAAGTTCGGTATGATGAACATCGTCTCGGAGCTTCTCTCCGGTGTTTATAATCATGAATGTATCGAAGTTGAAGATGATCAAATTCTCGTCTGGATTAACTTCAACGAAAGAGAAGAGCCGCCTGGGCAGGAACAACTATTTGCGCTCGTACAAGAAATCCAGCAGAAGGTGTCAAAATATTTGAGCCTATCTGTTTCCGTTACGATCAGCGAGCCTTTCGAAACAATCTCAAATTTGAATTTCCATTATTTAAAATTGCTTGATCTTTCGTATTACCGCATGATCTTGGGACATCAAGCAATCATCACGGAGAGCAGCATCAGCAACCGGAATGAAGATTTCAAATATCCTCAGGATAAGGAAAAGGAGCTGACGGACGCACTGATTCAAGGACGCTTCCAGGAAGCGGACCGGCTGCTCATGGGCATGATCGGCCATGCGTCCTCGTACAGCTATACGGTTCTCAACTCGGTGCTGATCCGATTGCTGCTGTCCATTCGATACGCGCTTGAATTGCTGGAAGCCAATCACTCGATCAAAGTAAACTTCAACTTTCATTCGTACCTGAACAAGCTGCAAACTATCGAGACTTTGGATAAGATCAAATCCGATTTTCACGAGCTGTTCGAGCATTTGGCACAAGAGCTGGAATCCAAAAAAGACCTCAAATATAAGAATTTGCTCGAGGACGTCAGCCGAATAATCCAGAGAGACTTCGCCAATCCGGCGTTGTCGCTTGATACGGTTGCGGGTGAAGTGGGCTTTTCCTCTTCATACTTGGGAAAACTATTCAAGAAGCACCTCCTCATCTCCGTGAACGACTATATCAATCAGGTTCGTCTAACACACGCAACTGAATTGATTGCGACGACCAACGAAACGATATTGGATGTCATGCAGCAGTCGGGCTTCTCCAGCCGAAGCCACTTCTTCACCTTGTTCAAGAAAGAGCATGGGCTGACGCCCGTCCAATACAGAAACCTTGTAAAAAAATCCGGATAAGTGGCCAGGTTGTAAACATAACAGGGTCTGGCAGCGGGATAGGTTCGGTAGTCGGAAATTAAAAGAAAAGTGTATTTTTTGGTGACCATAATAGCGTTTTTTTGTAGGAAAGTTTATTTTATTTAATTTTAGTATTTGTCAGCCTCTGTATAGTGAAAGTGTAGAGATGCTCTTTCAACTATAAAAGGAGGATGAATTGTACGTCATGATGATGAGAAGGAGAGGGCAAAAGACATAATGCACGTAAGGGAAATTTGTTTTTTCGCCCTCCCGGTATAAAAGTGCAAGGCTTTGCACCTTATTATTGCTACATGGTTGTTTTCGACATATCCTATAATCCAGCCAAAGAACAAATTTACCATGCCCCGTTATCTTTAAACAACGACGCCGAAACCGGAAATGCCGATAAGTATTGGAAAGAAATTTTTCCGATGTTTAAAGAGGCAATAGAGAATCCTGAGTGGGAAATGCTGTTTAAAAACATCTTCGAGGAGTGTGTTCTATCGGGGAAGGGCAATCAATTCACTTTGAAAACATTGCTAATGCAGCTGTTGCACAAACTTTATCAAACGAGAAATGATGAAGCCGTGTTAGCCGCTCGGCACCATTCTCTTCGGAGACATCTGAACGGAGTTCTTAAAGCAAAAGCCTACATTGATCATCATCCGGCATCATGCTTCAATTTAGAACAGTTGTCAGTGCTCGCTGGCTTAAGTAGCACATTTCCAGCATTCTTGGGTTCGATAACGTAACTTATTTTCACCGGCTTTTTAAAAGCATGGAGGGCGTTACTCCCCATCAATATCGGGAGCAAGCAAAGATGCATTGACATATAAAAATAAGAGGGAGAAAATGCTCTCCCCCTTTTTTACATAAAATTACGCCAAGGCTGGTGTGGCAGCGCCACCTATGGCAGCCTTAGTTTCCGCCAAAATCGAAGCACTAGATATAGGATTAAGCAAATGGTTAGAAAAAGTATTCTGCTGGTTGACCGGATGATGGCTGATTCCGCTCCGATGTAAAGTAAAAAAGATTCGAATGAAGGGTACAAAAAAACGATTGCAGCCAGAAAAATCAAACTGAGTAATAGTGGAAACAAAGGAAAGATGCCTATGCAGCGTTTCCGCAGAAACACAGCGTTCCAAAGAAGGGAAGAGAGTTCTAACCCCAGGATACTAATTGCTGCACCGGCATATCCAAAGTTCGGGATCGCCACCAGGAAGTATGCAGATGCTGCTGAACAAATTAAACCGAACAATAAGCCAATCAAGGGTATTCTCTTTTGATCTGCCGCCCATAACATCGTTGTCGTTAATTCGCGCATCCCCGTAATGAGGGGCACAAAAGACAAATATCGAATGGCATCGGCTGCCCTTGTGCTGCCAAAGATGAACATGGCTAACTCATCCGCATGAAAAAAAAGAAATCCGATTGAACCAATCCCCCAAAACCATCCAATTTCTAAAGATAAATTAGAACGCACAACAAAATCTCTTTTCTTTTGGTTTTCCCAATCAGCCGTTAATTTAGGGGCAATCGTAAACGATAGTGCAGCAGTAATAATGGTAGGCAAATATACGATCGTTGCCGCCATTCCGAAAATTTCGCCAAATATGGCGAAGGCTTCAGATTGACTAAGACCTGAAATTTGCAAGCGGTTCGGTATAATGATGGCATCGAGGAAATCGGATGCAGGGACCATTAAACGTGTTAATGTAATGGCAAGTGATGACTTGATGAACCAAAATAACCCGGGACCAAAAACTAACCAGCGAATGGATTTTTTTTCATGACGACCATATCTAATGGTAAATGAGGGCAATTTTTTGCTATTGTGCAGCATCCAAAGGAATCCTAACGCGACCAAGGCTCCCGTAAATGCGCCGAAAACGGCCCCTCCCACGGAAGTATGAATGCCATATTTCATCCACACGACAACGAGAAAAAGCATCGTGATGACGCGAACGATTTGTTCAATGAGCTGAGAAGCGGACTCAATTCCGTAATGTTCCAAGCCTTGCAGGAAACCGCGATACAACTGCAGCAGCGGCACGATTGCAAGGGCCGGCGCCATAAAACGGATGGGTATGGCCAGTTTGCCATCCCCCAGAAAAATCGCAATATAGGGTGCAAGCACATAACAAAGAAGGCCAATACTTGTCCCAAAAACAAAAAAGGGGATGCTCATATTTCTGAAAAATTGCCAGCCCCGCGTTTTGTCTTTGGCAGTCATCAGCGCCAAGGATGTTGGAAAACCGCCGGAAATGAGCGTAAGCGTAAAACCATAAATCGAATATACAATCTGATAGATGCCTGTTCCTTCGGATCCAAGTATTCGAAACAATGGAATACGAAAAGCGAGTCCTATGGCCTTCACAAGAAAAATAGCGATAGAACGTAGCGCGGTCTGTTTAATAAAGGAGGGAAGA
This sequence comes from Paenibacillus mangrovi, assembly GCF_022898935.1. Lineage (GTDB taxonomy): Bacteria > Bacillota > Bacilli > Paenibacillales > Paenibacillaceae > Paenibacillus_AQ > Paenibacillus_AQ mangrovi. The sequence goes on from NZ_JALIRP010000001.1 coordinate 388,273, forward strand.
TTCATTTTTTCACCCCAAACACTCTTGTCCACATCATTATATGAATGAGACTGTAGGGGTAGACTTCATGATGACCTTCAATTGTTAATATGGATCAATATATATTTTGTGAATTTATCCCAACCTAAATCAAATGGTACGCGATAGCGATCTACGGTATGCGAGTTGACCAAAGGATAGCCGTTATCATCTTGTCCAACAACAATGGAAAAATGATCCGTATCCCCTTTAAGTTCGTAGCCGATTAAATCCCCAGGCTGAAGTTTTGCGATTGCGCCATGTTGATGTTTTCCGCCCGATCGAGTAATTTCTTCAAAGGTTCCTTTTGCCATCAGGCGACCATATCCGGAGTAAAGCAAGAAATGTTCAAAGGCATCCGTTTGTACCCATGCACGGATTCCGCTTCCCCGATGCCCCCATGCGCCCGACATAGGTAATCCTCCGCCTTCCTTCGCGTCGCCAAGAACTTGGGAGGCAAAATTGGTGCAGTCTCCTCCAAGGGACGTATAATCCTTATACTTCCGGTTATATCGATTGTTATTTCCGGCTCCCGAGGCTAATCCCGCATATTTATTTGCGTAAGCAACAGCACGTTCCCGGTTGTATCGTCCTTTTTTATTCGTTGCGTTATGATCGGGCGAAAGATATGGAAAGCCAGCAGGGGAGTTTGGTATTAAATCCGGGTTTTCTTCAAGTGGATCCAAATACCACTCCTTTTTTACCACCCATCCGTCGCCCGTCTTTTTTAACGTGAGGGCATGCCGGGTACCGATTCCAAATGATTGCGGGGGAAGGGACAACGATTTGTAGTTGTAAGAAATCTTGACGGATTGTACTAAAGAAATGCTGGCTTGATCCCCATTCCCTTTTAAACGGGCGATTCGAATATTCGGTTCAGCCTTTACAAGCCCAAGACCGCGTTTTTCGGTCCACGCGTTGATGTACTTTGCGCGTTTTAGTTCCATTTGATAAGCGTGGCGGCTTCCAGCCTCGGATAAAACATAATACTTCTGAATGGTTTTCGGCTGTTGATTAATAAGCAATTTATTGCGATCCGTAAATAATTGCCGCAAAAAAACCATTATTTCTTCCTTGTCTTGATCCTGGTTGGGGGAGAGTGCATAAGCATTTAATGGTGAAAAGACTATGATTAATGAAACACTAATCAGCAGAAACAATCGTAGCACAGCAGCAAATCCCCCTTGGTTATTATTAAAAACTTATTTAGGGGTCAGGTGAAAACGGTTTTTGATTCTCCCCATAAAACTTCACTTTGTTCTATTGAAATCTAACATTATACTTCCCACCTTTAACTGGAATATGCTTGAGAGCGAAAAATTGGAAGGTGCAGTCATCACTATGGATAAACGTGCATCAGAAAACATATTATCCCGATATGAAGCAAGTCAAGTTATAATCCACAGAGGCCGGGGAGGGTTCATGTTGTCGAACGAAATCGAAAAAGCCTATGAACTCGCAAGGGAGCAGTACGCCAAACACGGCATTGACACGGACCAGGTTCTTGAACAGCTTGATAAGATCAAAATTTCCGTTCACTGCTGGCAAGGAGACGATGTCCGTGGGTTTCTATTTCAGGATCAGGACCTCAGCGGCGGCATATCCGTGACAGGCAGCCATCCTGGAGCAGCCAGGACCGCTGGTGAATTGCGGCAGGATCTGGAGCAGGCCTTCAGCATGATTCCAGGCAGACATAAAGTGAATCTGCATGCCATCTACGCAGATACGGACGAAAAACCGGATCTGGATGAAATCATGCCGCATCACTATGAGCCCTGGGTGGAATGGGCCAAGGAGCAAGGCCTGGGGCTGGACTTCAATCCGACCTGTTTCTCTCATGAGAAATCAAAGGAGGGCTTTACTTTAAGCCACCCGGACGCCTCGATTCGGCAATTCTGGATCGACCACTGCAAAGCGTCCCGTAGAATCGGAGCTTACTTCGGGGAGCAGCTCGGGCAGACCTGCGTTACGAATATCTGGATACCTGACGGGTACAAGGATACGCCTGTGGACCGTATGGCTCCAAGAAAGCGACTTATGGAATCACTTAACGAAGTGTTTGCCGAGCCCATTGATCCTGCATTCAACGTGGACGCAGTTGAAAGCAAACTGTTTGGTCTAGGTTCGGAAGCGTATGTTGTCGGTTCACATGAATTTTACATGGGTTACGCAATTAAGAACCAGAAGCTCACATGTCTGGACTCCGGGCATTTTCACCCGACCGAGACCATCTCGGGCAAGCTGTCCTCACTTGCGCTGTTCACCAGTGGACTTCTTCTACATGTCAGCCGTCCCATGAGATGGGATAGCGACCATGTCGTTGTTATGGACGATGAGCTGCTTGAGATTGCACGGGAGCTGGTGCGGCACCGGTTGCTGGACGTCACACATATCGGGCTCGACTTTTTCGATGGGAGTATCAACCGGGTGGCCGCTTGGGTAATTGGAACGCGCAGCACGATTAAAGCGCTGCTTCGTGCGATGCTAGAACCCGTGGAAACGTTGAAACAAGCCGAGCTCGAAGGGGACTATACCACACGCCTTGCGCTAACCGAAGAGTTTAAAAGCTATCCCTTCGGTGCGGTATGGGACTACTACTGTCTGAAGACTGGCGTACCGGTACGGGAAACTTGGCTGGAGCAAGCAAAGGATTATGAGCAGAACGTGCTTTTGCCGCGTTGGAATTCATCGCTATCATGAGTGATCTGCGGCCGCCAAGACAACTTGGCTCCATCCTATTTTCGGATTAAAAACGGCAGCCTGGATCCTTGAATCAAATTCCAGACTGCCGCTTTTTATTAAACAATGGATTCCACATGGTGGATTCTCAAAAATATTAGGCCCCGTTACGATTCTCCTTTAAGGCTTAGGATAGCGTAATCACTCTTTTATTATAACCAGAAAGGTCATTCCTTCGTGATATACCCTTTACTAAGCAGCCACATTCCGGCGCTTAAAATCAAGAAATAGATTGGCATCGTCACGAGAGAACTGTTGTGGAGAGAGCTCATGCCCCATGTCGTTAAACTGACCAGCAGGTAATATCCCAAGCTGAATATCGCGCCTGCCGTTCCTGCCACATCATGGAACTGGACAAGAGCCAGACTTAAACAATTAGGCAAAGCGATGCCGGCGCCCATTAACAAGACAAACACGCTCATTAAAATACATCCAATGACTACCGGATCAGGCAGCGCTGTAAGGCTGCTCGCGACGGTTAATAGTAAAGCCCCGATGGTCATAACCAGACAGCCCATATGGATGATCTTTTCAGGTGCATAGATGTTTAACAATCTTTTTGATATCATGGCGCCTACAATAGAGGCCAAAGCCACAATAATACCCAGAAAACCATAGACTCCCGGCGACATATGGAAATGTTCAATAAAGATAAAGGGAGCTTCGGCGTAGTAACTGAATAATATCCCGTTGATGCCGCCGATCAGAAGTCCAAACACAAGCACCCGAGGTGATGAAAGCATCTTTTTCGCTATCGGCAGTATGAAGACCTTGTTTCTTCTGGAAACATCGGTTGTTTCGGGTAGCTTCAAAAAGGCATAGATGAACAGCAAGACGCTCATGATCACAAGTACCAGGAAAACGGCTCTAAAACCCAGAGCTTGGTCGACCCATCCGCCAATAAGCGGCCCTGCTGCGGGTGTAAAAGCAATGACAGCAGATATTTGGGCGAACATGGCATGCCGCTTATTTCCCGAAACACTTTCGCGAAGAATCGTCTGTGTAATGATCGACCCTGTCGCAGCTCCAAAGGCTTGTATGAAACGGCTGAAAAGAAGCCATTCGATAGAATCGGCGTAAAAGCACATCAAGCTTCCAATGCCGTAGACAATGAGGCCGCCAAGCATGGCAGGTCTTCGTCCAATAAAATCGGAAAGCCAGCCCCAACAGAAGACGCCAAAAGCAAAACCGATAAAATAGATGCTTAAAGTCAACTGTACGGAATTATTGGTGGTTTCAAGCGCAAAAGCAATATCCGGTAATGACGGTGTGTAGATCGTCTCGCTAATTTGCGGAAAAGCCACTAGAACAATCATTAACAGCAAAGAAGGTACTGTATTTTTTTTCATTTGTGTTCGCCCTCCTACAGGCTCATATTCTGGAATTAAAGAAATATAAGCCTAGCTAGGGAAATGGGGGCATCATGATCGCAATACGACTATAAATCATCATGTTCAAATCACCTTTATTTTTTTGTAGGAGGGCTTGCCAACTGACTGCTAATCAAAATAAATAGGCCTTTGTTGTCCGCCTAAGTTCGGATTTAAAAAAGAATACCATGTTCTACTAACTAACTCAAGATTCGGAAGCTTTGCTGATGAGAGGAATGGGTCTAAAAAGCAAACATTCCAATATTCACAATATATCCGATGAGTTCGATGGGATATTTGTGCTTTCACTAATGGCTTTTCGCGGCAGTTCACACTTTATAGAATAAATTCTTTGTACTGTTTTCCAAAAAAAGTTTTGCCTTTCATGTCCAACTACCCTTATATTAAAAGTACAATCTACGTTCAATGTTCGTCTTTGGAAGTTGAACAATGCTTGAATATTCAGTTTGGGAAAGGTGACTCTGCTTTGAAGAAATCCATTTTTCAGTTGAACACAAGAACAGTGGTGACGATCGGCATCGGTGCGGCCCTATATGGAGCCACCAGCTTTATTGGTATTCCCGTGGGACCCGATACCTCGCTGCGTCCGGCGATTGCACTGCTGGCGATTTTTGGCGCTCTGTTCGGCCCGGTTGTCGCGTTTATTGCTGGGCTCATCGGCCATGTGCTGAACGACCTGCTGACGAGCGGTACAGTATGGTGGGGCTGGGCGCTTGGCTCAGGCATCACCGCCGCATTTATGGGACTTATTTATTTATCCAAGGGATTTGACCCGCAAAACGGTTCGTATAAAGGAAAACACATCGGTTTGTTTATCGTATACGGGATCGTCGGCATCATTTTGTCGCTCTTGTTCTCCGGCTGGTTTGATATTGCCTTCATGGGAGAGCCGTCCGACAAATTGGTCGTACAGGTAACCGCCGCTTCGATTTCCAATATGATCGTATTTCTGGTGCTGGGCGTTCCGGCCGTCATCGGCTTCGCGAAAAGAAACGCCAAAGTCAGTAATTTGAGCGTCAACGAGTAGGTGCCTGCAGCACCGAAGAGATAGGAGTTTTTAATTGTTATGCAGCCAATCATCTCGTTTCAACAATATGGATTTAAATATAAAAATCAGTCGGAGCCCACGCTGAAGGAGATTACGCTGGATATCTATCCGGGGGAGAAGATCTGGATCGCGGGACCCAGCGGCTCCGGCAAATCGACATTGGCCCATTGTATCAATGGGCTTATTCCTTTTACATACGGGGGAGAAGCCACCGGAAGCCTGAAGATCGGCGGCCAGAACCCGTCCGATTTAAGCATTTTCAAGCTGAGCCGCACGGTTGGGACCATCCTGCAGGACCAGGATTCTCAGTTCGTGGGGCTTACCGTCGCTGAAGATACCGCCTTTGTCATGGAAAATAAAGCGATGCCCCGCCCTCAGATGAAGCAGGAGGTGGCGGCCGCGTTAGATATGGTTGACATGCTTGAATATATCGAGCAGAGCCCGTATGAGCTTTCGGGAGGCCAGAAGCAGAGTGTGTCCTTGGCTGGCATCCTGTCCACCGATGCGGAAGTGCTTCTTTTTGACGAGCCTTTAGCGAACCTGGATCCGGCCAGCGGGCGCAAGGCGATGCAGCTTATCGACGATATTCACCGCCAGAGCGGGAAGACGGTCATCATTATCGAGCACCGTGTCGAGGATGTTCTGCAGCAGGCTGTAGACCGGATCGTGCTGATGAATGAAGGACGGATTGCTGCGATTGGTACGCCGGATGAGATATTGTCTTCCGGTATATTGCGCAGCTACGGCTTGAGACCGCCGCTTTACGTGGATGCGCTCGAATATGCCGGACTGCCGGTTACCGGCGTGACCGGACTAAGTCATCCGCAGGCGCTGGACATTCCGGGATTAAAGTCAAAGCTTGATTCATGGAGCGAACAAGTGGGAGTGGAGCAGGAGCACAGGCAAGCGCAAGCCTTGCTTGAGGTCCGTGGCCTTACGTTCGGATATGATCCCAAGCAGCCGGTCATTCAGGATGTGTCCCTGCAGATCGGCGCGGGCGAGGTTGTCGCTCTGCTGGGCAACAACGGGGCCGGCAAATCGACGCTTTCGCAGCTGATCACAGGTATTCTGAAGCCTCAGTCAGGCGGATTATCGTATGACGGGCAGGATATCAGCTCCTGGTCCATCCGCCGCCGCGGCGAAGCCATCGGGTATGTCATGCAAAATCCGAACCGGATGATTACGCAGCATATGATTGCTGAAGAGGTTGGTCTCGGGCTGAAAGTTAGGGGAGTACCTGCGGCGGAGATGAAGGAGCGCGTCGAACAAGCGCTGCGGATTTGCGGGCTGTACCCGTACCGCAATTGGCCAGTTTCCGCACTCAGCTACGGGCAGAAGAAACGGCTCAGCATCTCCTCCATTCTGGTATTGGAGCCTAAACTAATCATTCTGGACGAGCCGACTGCAGGTCAGGATTACCATCATTACAAGGAATTCATGGATTTCATCGTTTCCTTGTCCGCTCGCGGCATGGGATTTCTCCTGATTACCCATGACATGTATTTGGCGCTGGAGTATGCTGCTCGGGCTATCGTACTCAGCGGAGGCCACGTCATTGCCGAGGATTCGGTCGCGGCTGTGCTGAGCAGTCCGGAAATTACGAAAGCCGCCCATCTGAAGGAAACCTCGCTGTCCTTGTTTGCCAAAGCGAACGGGCTGGCTTCGCCGGAACGGTTCGTGCAAGCTTTTATCAACGAAGAGAAAAAGGGGAAAGGCCATGAATAGAACGGGAAGCCTCTATGTAACGGGGAACTCGCTGTTTCACCGGCTGGACGGAGCTGTCAAGCTGGTACTCTTCATGGCCTGGACGGTCATGACATACATGTTTTTGGATCTGCGCGTGTTCGTGCCGATGCTGATCGTGGGCATCGCGCTGCTCGTCACCGCAGGGATTCCTTTTAAGCGGATGGCCTTTTTGTTCTGGCTGATGATTATTTTCACCGTGCTGAACGGGATCTTTATCTTGCTAATTACGCCGACATTCGGAACCAGACTTACCGGAACAGATACACCGGTCATTCCGCTAGGCTATAATACGATCAATGCGGAAACGTTATTTTACGTCTTAACGCTGTCAGCCAAATATCTGACGCTGCTGCCGATCACGATCCTGTGTATCTTCACCACGCAGCCCAGCGAGTTTGCATGCAGCTTGAACCGCATCGGCATTCCTTACAAGATTGCATATGCGGTCAGCATTGCACTGCGGTATATCCCGGACCTGACGGAAGAGTTCCGCAGCACCTTGAATTCGATGCAAGCCCGCGGCATGGGTATCTCCAAGGAGGACGGCAGCATCATGCAGCGTCTACGTAACCTGGCGGCCGTCGTCGTGCCTGTTCTGCAATCGGCCCTGCACCGGATCGATTCAGTCACGAATGCGATGGAGCTGCGTGGCTTCGGCACGCAGAAGCGCCGGACCTGGTACAGCGGCAAGGACATGAAGTCTTTGGACTGGACTATTGCTGTCCTTGGGGTCGTGTTGCTTGGGGCGGGGATCTGGCTGAAGGTTAACGTGCTTCGAAATTTTTGGTATCCTTTTTCATAAAAGACAGTCACCATTTGAGTGAAAAGAAGCTGAGGCCAAAATAAACTGTACCCTATCGAGAGACTTTTTTTAAAGTGTCTACTCAATAGGGTACAGTTTAAACCGGCAGCCATTTCTTTTTCTCTATGCATGTTCAATTACTTATTAATGATCTGTCTACCCGCTATATGCAAGTGATCCACCATGAGTCAATCAGTATCTAAAAAGAGAGGTGATGTCATTCTCTTTTTTGGACCATCTTCATGATATTCAACCCCTTTTTTATATTAGTTCGCTCCAGCCCAACGGTCATAGGCAGTCTGATACACTTCGAGCAGCTTGTCTACACGCATATCCTCAATCGTTTTCAGGAAGGTATCCCATTTCTCCAGTGGCGTTTCGCCTGTCACAAATTTGGCTTCCATACTCTCCACATAGGTATTCAGGTCGGTTTCTATGCCCTGGATCTGCTGCCGCTCTTCCGGAAGTAAATAGATATAGGGGAACACGGGCTCGCCATAAGGTGCCAGCTTCTCGTCTACTTCTTTAATCCGGAATTGATGCATGGTATCTTTCCAGTTGGCTTCCACTTCATTGGTGGTGAACATCGGGATCGCTACACCGACAGCGGGTGTAATGCTGCCGCCGCGATATTCTTCAAGATTCATGCCCTCAGGCGGCTTCCTGTATTTACGCAGCTTCTTCTCCGAGTCGGCCCATTCCCACAGATTCCCTTCTTTTCCGTAGTGGACCAATATTTCTCCTTCTGGACTGTACAAGTAATCGACCCATCTTATCAATACTTCCGGATCTTTACTTTTGTTCGTAATAGCGAACGTTCCCCGTGTCATGCCAGGCCCCTCGGGAACGATCGGTTTACGATCAGCAGAACTGGTAAGGGCGGGCAGAACCGGATGAATGATGGAACTCTCGGCATCTCCGCCCAAGGTAAGGTATGGGAGTGCATCCCTGAATACACCGATCTGTCCCGCATTGCCCTTGGCAGTTTTCTGCTCTAGCGTCTGAGAGAACGTACCCGGATCAAGCAGCTTCTCTTTCCATAGTTTGTTCATAAACGTCACGTACTCTTTATATTCAGGCTGAACGGCTCCATAGATGACCTTGCCATCCTTTACGATATGCGCTCTTCCAACAATGCCAAAGGCGGGTAAAAGGAAGCCGCGAACGTCACCTAGATTAATCGAGGTTAGCGGGATTTCGTCCGGCTTGCCGTTGCCGTTAGGGTCCTTCTCCTTAAACGCGGTCAACAGTTCATAAAACTCATCCGTCGTATGGGGGAGCTCCGTTATACCCAGCTTCTTCAGCCAATTACCGTTGATCCACGTAGTTGACAGTTTGTCGATGGATGACAAGTTAATGGATGGCAGCGCGTAAATATGACCGTCCGGCGCGGTGATCGATTTTTTAATTTCCGGATGCTCAGCGAACATCTTTTCAATATTCGGTGCATATTTCTCGATCAGTCCTTCCAGCGGGATAAGAACGCCTTGTTTACCATACGTTACCTCATCGTCCGCGGTTAACTGGCCACCGAAGAAAACGTCTGGAAGTTCGCCGCTAGCGAAGGCCAGATTCTTCTTCTCACCATAATTCGCCGTCGGTGGCGTATTGAATTCAAACTGAATGTTGGTCTTCTGCTCCATTTCCTTAAAGAACTCTAAATTTTTCCATTCACCGACAAGCGGGTGACGGGCTCCCATCATCGATACCTTTATCGGTTCTTTAACAATAGGAAATCCTGCTTCATTGAAATTGCCGCTCGGTTCCCGGTTTTCTTGCGCATCCTCAGGTTTATTACCTCCGCCATTCGAGCAAGCGCTAAGCAGCATCGACCCAACAATCGTACAAGACAGACAGAAGGTTAGCCATTTTTTCATCTATTCCAATCCCCTTTTTGACCGAATATTGTTATTCCTTAATGGAACCGACCAGAGCACCCTTCAGAAAGAATCGCTGCAAGAAAGGGTAAGCAATAAGCAGCGGGAGAGAGGACACGACGATAACACCATATTTCAGGATGGATGCGATGCGGGCTTGCGCCGCCAAGGCTTCTCCCTGAATCGCACTGCTTGATAAATTCTCGGAACGCATCTCCTGGGTGACGAGAATTTTGCGAAGCACCAATTGCAGCGGATACATACTGTCATCGTTTAAATAAATCAGCGCGTTGAAATACTGATTCCACAATCCAACCCCATGAAAGAGCGACATGACCGCAATAATGGGTAAGGAAAGGGGCAGAGCGACACGAAGAAAAATATAGAAGTAAGACGCTCCATCCACTTTAGCCGCTTCAACGAGTGGATCAGGTACATTTTGCTGAAAAAAAGTTTTTGCCACCAGGATATCCCACGCTCCCACCACACCGGGAATGACCATTGACCATATCGTGTTAAGCATGCCTAATTGTTTCACCAGCAAATAAGTTGGAATCAGGCCTCCGCCAATCATCATGGTCAAGAGAAAATACCACATGATCAGCTTTTTACCCATTAATTCTTTTCTCGAGAGCGCGTAGGCACATGGCAGCAGTACGACCAGATGGAGCAATGTTCCGAGGACCGTGTACACAATGCTGTTTAAATACCCCATCCATATTTCGTTGTTGTGCAGAATGCGTTGGTAGCCCTCGAATGTAATACCTCGCGGCCATATCCACACCTGCCCCATATTCACAAGATTAGGATCGCTAATGGATGCGGACACGACGAACAAGAGGGGAAAAAGAATCATCCCGATGACAATCAGCAGCAGCCCGTTGTTGATAAAATCAAATACCCGGTCAGTAGATAAACTCCGATACATGATGTTAGTGTTTCCCTCCCTTACCATAGGCTGTTGCCTGTTGTTCTTCTGGCCACTAGATTGGTCAGAACCAGTAAGACGACATTAATAAGCGAATCGAACAGCCCAACTGCCGCCGAGAAACTGTACTCCGATTGCAGCAGACCGCTGCGGTACACGAACGTCTGAATGACGTCGGACGATGACATATTCAAGGCGTTCTGGAGCAGCAATACCTTCTCGAAGCCAATGGACATGAAGCTCCCCATCGTCAAAATAAACAAAATGATAACAGTCGGCATAATGGCAGGAATGTTGATGTGCCATATACGGCGTATTCGTGATGCACCATCAACAGACGCAGCATCGTGTAGATCAGGATTCACTCCCGCGAGGGCGGCCAGATAAATGATCGCTCCCCATCCAAGGCCTTGCCATTGACCCGACCATACGAAGATGTGCTTAAACCATTGCGGAATGATCAGGAAAGGGATCGCGTTGCCTCCAAAAACTTTGATGATGCTGTTGATCAGTCCAGTCTCGGGGTCAAGAAAGGCAATAACCATGCCTGCCATAACAACCGTTGAAATAAAATGGGGGGCATAAGTAATCGTCTGCGCCCATTTCTTGAACGTTGCATTCTTCACCTCATTAAATGAAAGCGCTAATAGAATTGGCAAAGGAAACAACAGCAACCCATACACATTGAGGACGAGCGTATTTCGAATGAGATCCTTGAAATAGTAGGAGTTAAAGAATCGCTGAAAGTGATCCAGGCCGATCCATGGGCTTCCCCAGATCCCCTTGGTGGCCATGTAATCCTTGAACGCAATCTGTACTCCATAAAGCGGAATATAATGCAGGATGAAAAAATAGAGCAGCGCGGGAAGAAGCAGTACGTATAGCTGCCATGTTCTTCTAAAGTTTCTAAGAACCGTAGCGATCGCTGATTGCGACACCCGGTCAGTGCCTTGACCGGCTTGATCCAAGGCTTCTACCGTATTCAAATGTATCTCCTCCCCTAAAATGATGATGTGCATATCCATAAACACCGGCGTTTGGATGCGCTTTTATTGTATGTCCGATCCAAAATTGTCGTAAATATGCCATTTCTCAAATGACAATGCACAACATCGAATACTTGACGCCTAAAGACGTATACGCGGTAAAGGATATGTGATTTTTGACCTTGAAAATGTGCGATTTGCCAAATGACAATGGCTTGCAGAATCAAAAAGGAGCACATTCGGTATGGAAAGTGCTCCTTCTTTATTCAATGGATGAATTATTCTGTTCTTCGTTTGCGGTATTCGCCTGGAGTCAATCCCTCCGCCTTCTTGAATTTGCGGATGAAATTAGGCGTATCAAAGTAACCCACCTCCTGAACGAGGGTTCTTATCGGCTTGTCGGTATGCTCAAGCTCCCTCTTGACCGCATTCAACCGGAGCTCCCACAAATACTGCATAAAGGTAATTCCCGTTTTCTCCTTGATAAATCGGCTAAGATAAGATTCAGACAATGTAAAGTGGGCAGCAGTTCCCTCAAGACTGCAATCGCTCTCTCTGAAATGCTCCTGAATATAAAGAACAATCTGCTCACTCAGCAGCAGGCGCTCCATCTCCTTATTTTGGGTTGCCTGTTGGCAGATTTTTTCATTAAATTGGTACAACAGAGCTTCCAAGTCCTCCATTGAGGAAAAATTGACTATTTTCTCTTCCAGTTCAACATTCGCATATTCCACACTTGTCGCCGCCCGGAAGAAGATATTAATGACATCAAAGCAATAGCATCGAAGCAAATCAATTGGCACGCGCAGCGTTTTGAGTTGATGCAGCATCATACCGAGCGTTTCCGCCGCCGCCTGTTTATTGCCCTTTCTTAAACTTTGCGTAAGCTTGAGGTGAAGATCGCTCTGATACCAACCACTCGTTTCTTTCCGGTCTCTTGCCTGCTTGAAATAAACGACCGCATCGGTTCCGCTATCGCTGGCAAGCTTATAATCCGTTGCCGCCGAGGCCTCAATGTACGAACTATATACGCGTGTGATATCGTCGTATATCCCGCCAACCCCCATCGTCATGCCCCTGTCCGAGTCCGCCTTCTGCTGCCCCAAGCTTCGGACCGTATTTTCTATGGATGTCGCATCTTCAGTCTGGCAATTCATCAAGACAGCGACCGCATGGTCATGAATAAGCTCCACACCAAAGCCAACCGCATTCTGCAGATCCCAGCCTTCCAGTTTCTTCAGCAGTGCGCTCCTCGCATGTGCTTCATGTGAGAACATATCATCACAGGAAATATAGACCACAAAAAAATAAGGGAATGGAAAAACAATGCCGGACATCGCACAAACCTCGCGAATATTGTCCGGATCCTCCCAACTTCCACCCAGTAGCTTCAACAAACACTGATCTCGAACATAAGGTTTCTGTATAGACATCCGTTCCTGCATCCGATTAACCGGTCGATATTGGCGTACTGCAAAGAGGAGAGCCAGGGTCAATCCAGTAAGGATTAACCACCCAGCGATAAGCAGCAAGAGCATTGGAAGATGAAACGCTTTCTTGAAGAATTGCGCGGTCGGCATGGCCGTCACGAACGTCCAACCGGTTTCCCTCGAGTGGACCTTGACCACGGAATATTTCGTATGATGAATGGTTGCTTGCGAGACACCTGTTGCCGACAGATCGACGGATGCCAAGTCTTTGAATTGGAGCTCCCCGCCGTTGCTCTGGGATAATATGATATCGTTATTGTCGTTTGTAATATAAACATTGCCTTTGAAGTCGCCGAGTGTACTCTGAATCATGCTCTGAAACACATCGTCTTTGACAAAATAGATGACTGTTCCATGTTTGTTCGTCTCTTGCAGTGGAATGGGACATAAAAACAGCATCGTGCCCGGTCTCTTGTTTCCTGTCGATTCGAAGTAGTCCGCAGGCAGTACAGTAGCCGTCTTGAGCCCTTTGATGAGATTGAGGAAACGTTCCTTTTGTACGTCATTCGCCCCCAGTACCCGCTTCAGTAGCGTGTCGACAGAGTAGTAGCCCCGGTCCGAATACATATTTTGCGAATCTCGATAGTAGAGCAGAATTTCATCGATAATGGCCGTTGAAGATTTGTAAATACCTAATTTCCCGATTGCCTCCCGGCTGCTGTAGGGATGACTGACCCTATAGGGCGTCAGATCCGAGTCATACGTGATTCGGGCAGCAATCTGGTTCATTTCCTTGATCCGATTGTTGGTCAACTCACTGGCCTGAAGCAATTTGTTCATATTGGTCTGTTCGACTTCATTATTCCATGTTTCGTCCGTTTGATGGTAAATAAACAAGATCATGACGCTAAACGGGACGAAGAAAATGATCAGATAAGATAAAACATAGCGTTGAAACACTTTGGACTTTATAAATGAATTAAGCATAGTATCCACCTCAAACAGAAATATAGCGCTTACATTCCGAGATATGGAACACCCTTGAAACGTACAGTAGGATACTTTTTCTGTTTGTTTATTAAAATATCCTTCTTGCGATTGGAGAAATGTAGTATTCGCCTCTTTACCCCTAGCCTTATATTCGTTAATCTCCGTTATGGGTACAATAAGCGGGCATGAATAGAAGGATGGGAGGTAGCCCTTTGAAAGCACTGGTGTTTGATCATTTTGGCGGACCAGAAGTACTCGAATACAGAGACATTCCGGATCCTGAAGTTTCTGCCGGTCATGTGATTGTGAGGATGAAGGTGATTGGTCTGAACTTCGCCGACATTTACCGTAGAAAAGGCAATTATCACTTAAAGGGAACGCCTCCCTATATTCTTGGCTATGAGGGGGCAGGCGTCATAGAGCAGGTGGGACCAGGTGTAAGCGGGCTGAGTACAGGAGACCGTATCGCTTTTGCCGATGTGCCGTTTGCCAATGCGGAGCTGGTGTCGGTTCCGGTTGACAAAGTAATCCCGCTACCTGGTGATATATCGTTCGAACAAGCTTCTGCCGTGCTGCTGCAGGGGCTTACTGCTCATTATCTCGTTCACGACAGTTACCCGGTACAGTCAGGGGAAGAGGTGCTCGTACACGCAGCGGCAGGCGGCGTAGGTCAGCTGCTGACCCAATTGTGCAAGGCTAAAGGCGCTCGTGTATTCGGACTTACCTCAAGTGAGGCCAAGAAAAAAGTGGCGCTTGAAGCGGGAGCGGACGAAGTGATGCTGTACAATGAAAAGTGGACGAAGGCTGTACTTGCAAGGTCGACAGACGGAGGGGGAGTTCACGTAGCTTATGATTCCGTAGGCTCAACACTGATGGACAGCTTTGCCGTCGTTCGGACCAGAGGGGCGGTTGTCTTTTACGGCATGTCAGGTGGAGATCCGCAGCCGGTTGATCCCAGAATGCTGATGGATACTTCGAAGACGCTAACTGGAGGGGACCTATGGAATCATGTCACTACGTGGGAAGACCGAGTCCGCCGTGCCGAAGCGCTGTTCGAAGAGATTCGTGCAGGTCGTATAAGATTGGGTGAGCCGCCCCGATTTGGTTTGTATGAAGGTGCGGAAGCCCACCGATTTTTGGAAAGCCGTAAGAGTACAGGCAAAATTTTATTGATTCCCTAATGAAATAGGCGTTTGGGACGAGCTGAAGATTACTCAAAAACCCGATTTATGATATATTAATACCAAGTTCGACAGATCGGGGTTGGAAAGTTTTGTTGCATAAATTCGGGTTTTCCCAATATGAAAGTAAAGTGTATGAAACGCTGGCAGCGACGATGCAGCCGATGGATGCGACGATGATCGTCAAGCATTCCGGTGTGCCGAAAGCGAAAATCTACGAGGTCATTTCCCGGATGGTAGAGAAGGGGATGGTGCTCGAGTCGATTTCGGAAAAGAAAAAGCTGTACACGGCTTTAGCACTCCCGCTGGTCATCGAAAAGCTGACCTCCGAGTTTCAGTCCGACATCAAGGAGCTGGAGCAGCAAAAACTGCAAAAGGAGATTGTGGATGACCGGGTATGGAGCCTGAAGGCTGATACATCGATACAATCGCAGATCAAGCAAATGATGCTTGAGGCAGTCTCGTCGATCCGTTACTCGTCCTGGAAGGATGATTTTCTAAATTTTTTGCCGATTCTCGAGGAGAAGGAGCGCGGGGGCATCTCTGTTGAAGCGTTGTCAGTGGGGGACATCCCAAGCGAATTACAGCATTTGGTCATCCTGGAGCCAAACAAGGAGCATGTGTCACTTGAACGTTTCAGGCTGCTCATTGTGGATGATGCGGAAGTTATTTTCGCGGGTGTGGAGGATGACGCCTGGCAGGCCATCAAGACAAGATCGCAGCCGTTTGTGCGCTTCTTTACGGATTATTTCCATCATGATGTGCTCCTGAGCAAAATTACAACCAAATACAACGACGTCTTAATGAAGGATACCGAAATCATGGCCCAGCTGTTGCAGCTGCGGTATTAAAAGTCTATGGATTCGGTCCGGTAGCGGATAGAGCAGATGCTCTATCCGTTTTTTTTATCTTTCAGAATTTATCACTTCCGGGGCTCCCCGCAAAGTCTCCACTTTGTGGGGTTATATTGTGTGACTAAAAATTTAGGCTTGAAGACAAATGGGTAATAGGTTACCATTGCGGTAGTAACTAATTGGACGACATCATAGAAGGGAGCATAATTCTTACATGAATTTTAAAATTTACATTCTTGCGATCGCCTGCTTTGTAATTGGCATGGTAGAGCTGATCGTAGG
Source organism: Paenibacillus mangrovi (assembly GCF_022898935.1). Taxonomy (GTDB): domain Bacteria; phylum Bacillota; class Bacilli; order Paenibacillales; family Paenibacillaceae; genus Paenibacillus_AQ; species Paenibacillus_AQ mangrovi. The sequence goes on from NZ_JALIRP010000001.1 coordinate 404,545, forward strand.
AGGCATTCTGGATCTCATTTCGGGGGATCTTCATATATCTGTAAGTGCTGCGGGGCAGCTTATCACGTTGTACTCAATCGTGTTTGCCCTGTCGGGACCTCTGCTGCTTACGGCGACCGCGCGGATGGAGCGGAAAAGACTGTACCAATGCGCCTTGCTGGTGTTTATCATCGGTAACGTGCTGTCCTCGTTAAGTCCCAATTTTACAATCATGTTGATTGCGCGCGTCTTGTCGGCGGCAAGCGGTGCACTGATTACGGTTCTCTCGATTACGATGGCTTCGCAGATGGCGGAAGAACAATATAAAGCCAGAGCGATCGGCGTGATTTTTATGGGCGTCAGCGGGTCGCTTGTACTTGGTGTTCCGCTTGGTATGATGCTGGGGAATGCTTTTGGCTGGCGTGCCCCGTTTATTATGATTACGGCTTTGTCGGTCCTTGCTCTGATTGCGATTAGTATTTTCTTTCCGAAAACACAACCGGAGGCAGCCGTACCACTTCGTCAGCAGCTGGCATCCTTGAAGAACGGAAAAATCATTTTCGCACAACTGATTTCGGTCCTGATGCTGACAGGTCATCTGACGCTGTATGCTTATCTGACGCCTTTCCTGCAGGAAACGCTGCATCTGGGGCCTTCAGCACTTAGCTTTTTTTACTTGATCTTCGGCATTGCTGCGGTCATGGGTGGAGGCCTTGGCGGCTGGGTGTCGGATAAATTCGGTGCGGAAAAGAGCATTTTGACGATCGTTAGTGTGTTTGCCGTGGTAATGTTCCTAATGCCGCTTTCGACCGTTTCCGTTTATGTATGTTTGATCGTCATGATTGTGTGGAGCGCCTTAAGCTGGTCGATTTCACCTTCACTGCAAAGCTATCTCCTGCGATCGGCTCCGGAATCGGCCAATATCCAGCAAAGCCTGAACAGTTCCGCTACGCATATCGGCATCGCGCTGGGCTCGGCTATCGGAGGTATTGTTATTGAAAATTCATCGGTTTATTACAACGCTTGGGTGGGTGTGATTTTCGTGATTCTGGCATTTGGTTCTGCATGGATGTCTATCAAATGGAAAGCTCGCAAAAACACATCAAAGGCTGCGTCTGCGGCTCAGCATGTACAGTAACGTGTGAGGAACATTCCCATGTCTTCGCTTATGAGCGGAAACTGGACGGCAGACGTTTCCTGATCGTATCGAATTGGAGCAGGGAATCCCTTGATTTTGAAATGGATAACGACTTTATGAATGGAGGAATCCTGTGTCGGTGTATCCGCGGGCAGGCTGAAGCATAGAAAAGACCGTATTCTCCAGAAGAGAGAATGCGGTCTTTTTGCTCCAAATATAGAATTGTCTATCTTGCCATCCATCCGCCGTCCACACACAGGACATGCCCGTTCACATAATCGGAAGCGGAAGAGGCTAGGAAAATGGCTGCGCCCTGGATATCCTCCGGCGTACCCCAACGTCCAGCAGGAATGCGTTCCGTGATGGAAGCTTTGCGCTTCTCGTCCGCTTGGATTTGAGCCGTATTATCCGTAATCATGTATCCGGGAGCGATGCCATTGACCTGGATGCCGCTTGCGGCCCATTCATTGGCAAAAGCCTTGGTTAGTCCGGCAATGCCATGTTTGCTCGCAGTATAACCCGGCACATTAATGCCACCTTGATAGGACAGCATGGAGCAGATATTAATAATCTTGCCGCTGCCCCGTTCGATCATATGTCTACCAGCAAGCTGCGACAGCAGGAAGACCGTATTCAGGTTCAGGTCAATGACATCGTACCAGTCTTTTGCGCTGTGGTCCTTGGCAGGTGTCCGCCGGATGGTACCCGCATTGTTGACGAGGATATCAATCCGTCCCGTTAATGACAGGGCTTGATCGAATACCTTCTGAAGTCCTGACGCATCGCTTAGATCAGCTTCGATTGCAGCGCTCTTGCGGCCCATGGCTTCCGCTTTCTGCACGGCTTCCTGGGATGAGCTGCGGGCAACACATACCACATCAGCTCCGGCTTCAGCCAGGCCTATGGCAATACCTTGGCCGAGACCGCCGGAAGTACCGGTAATCAATGCCGTTTTACCTTCCAGATTAAACAGATTCATATGTACATCCGCTCCTTGACTATTCGATGGGGATCAATAATCCCCGCTCAGCTCAATCGGTACATTGGCTGCCCGGAACTGCTCCAATAGTTTGCCTGGCATCTCATTGTCTGTAATCAGACTGTGAAGCTCCTTCAGCTGCGCAAACGTACGCAGCGCAGTCTGTCCAAATTTATGATGATCGGCCACTACGATAATTTCCCTCGCTGTGTCGATGAGAGCACGCTTGAATGCAATCAATTCCCCGGTATAAATGGTAAGTCCATGCTCCGGATGTATGCCGGTAGCTGATATGAAAGCTTTTTGGATATTCAGCTCTTTTACATAAGCCACGGCTTCCGGACCGGTTAGAATGTTGCGGACCCTGTAGCCTCCAGGAACAACGAGATTGATTTTATCTTTTTTGGAAAGCTCGCTGATAATATATACATCGTTCGTAATGACCGTAAGCTGCTGGTTGGGCAGAAGGCGGGCAATTTCCAGCGTGGTGCTTCCGCCGTCCAGAGCGATAATATCGCTGGGCTGGATCCGTTTCACGGCTGCCGCAGCAATGCTCCGTTTCATGTCCAGATGTCTTGCGATCGGTTCCTTTAACGGCAATATGCCGAATTGATCCGCTTGAGCAAGTACGGCGCCGCCGTGAACGCGGCGAATCAGCCCCTGTTCCTCCAGCTTGGTCAGGTCTTCACGAATCGTTTTACCCGTGACCTCTAAGATGTCGCTTAATTCCGTCACGGTAACTTCTTTGCTTGTCAGCAAAACTTCCATAATCTTCTCGTGCCGCAGTATCGGGTTCATTTCACATGCCTCATTTCAAATCAGGGTAAATAAGAATCGGTTTCGCTTTATTTTAAATCCTTCATGTCAACCGGGTCCATATCGGAATAAATTTTGTTGTCGCCAGCCATGCCCCAGATAAATGTATAATTGCTTGTGCCTACTCCGCTGTGAATCGACCAGCTTGGCGAGATCACGGCTTGCTCGTTTCTCATGACGATGTGGCGCGTTTCGCTTGGTTCACCCATTAAATGAAAGACAACCGATTCCTCTGGAAGATCAAAATACATGTAAGCTTCCATACGGCGGGGATGAACATGCGCTGGCATTGTATTCCACATATTACCTGTCTTAAGCAGAGTCATACCCATGACCAGCTGCGAGCTTTGAATGCCATTTTGATGAATAAACCGGTAGATGGTCCGGTCATTGGAATTCTCGATGGAACCGAGGTCCGCGGACTCGGCATCCGCAAGTGTGGCCTTTTGTGTTGTATAAGATTGGTGGGCCGGAGCGGAATTCAAATAGAACTTGGCCGGAGCGGCGGAATCGACGCTTTTAAAGACAACCTCCTGATTCCCCATGCCGACAAAGAGACATTCCTTGTTGTCGAGCTCATACTCCTTGCCTTCTACTACAACGATACCTTTTCCGCCGACGTTAATGATACCGATTTCACGACGCTCCAGAAAATAGCTAACGCCAAGCTCTTTTAAATCCATGTCCAGCTTGACTTCCTCATTTACCGGAAAAGCGCCGCCAATGATGAGCCGGTCTTCGTGTGTCAGAACAAGCTCCAGGCGATTCGGGGTGAACAAGACAGGAATATGAAATTCTTCACGCAGTCGTGCCGTGTCAAATTGTTTGACTTCTCGTGGGTGCGATGCATATCTTCTTTCCAAAATAAACACTCCTTTTAGGGTTCATTTATGTTCATATAGGTTCACAATAAACCTTTTTGGAAATAATGACAATATCTTTTTTACGCATAAATGATACGAAATAGATGAACAACTCCTGGCAGATCGAATCGCTTTGAGCCCATCTCAAAAAAAATTAAAAATTTTATGTTTTTATATGTCCTTGGTGGATGTACAAATCGTTTAAAAGATGCTACATTGAAGATAAATAAACACTTGTATAGTAAGGATTTTTAATGATATTAATGTCCTCTATACGAGGACATATGTATATTTAGGAGGGAATTGCCATGTCCAGTCATTCGCTTGAGCAGTTTTTAACAGAGAATATTGAAGATCTGAAAAGCAAAGGATTGTACAACGTCATCGATCCGCTGCAAGGTCCTAACGGACCAACCATTCTCATTGAAGGCAAAACGCTGATTAATCTGTCTTCCAACAACTATCTTGGATTGGCTACGGACGAGCGGTTGGTTGAGGCATCCATCCAGGCAGCGAAAAAATACGGCGCTGGAGCCGGAGCTGTCAGAACGATTAACGGAACACTGGATCTGCATCTGGAATTGGAACGCAAGCTGGCCGAATTCAAGCATACGGAAGCGGTTATCACGTACCAATCAGGCTTTAACTGCAATATGGCTGCCATTTCTGCGGTTATGGACAAAAATGACGCCATTTTATCGGATGAGCTTAACCATGCCTCCATCATTGACGGCTGCCGGTTGTCGAAAGCCAACACGATCCGTTTCAAGCATTCGGATATGGAAGATTTAAGAGCGCAGGCTAAGGCTGCCAAAGAATCTGGTCTATACAATAAAATCATGGTCATTACGGACGGCGTCTTCTCTATGGATGGAGACATCGCCAAGCTGCCGGAAATCGTGGAAATCGCTGAGGAGTTTGATCTCATTACGTATGTGGATGATGCCCACGGTTCAGGCGTTTTGGGCGGGGGAGCCGGCACTGTGAAACATTTTGGCTTGTCGGACCGCATCGATTTCCAAATTGGTACGCTTTCCAAAGCTATTGGCGTGGTCGGCGGATATGTGGCAGGTACGAAAAAGCTGATTGAATGGCTGAAGCTGAGAAGCCGTCCGTTCCTGTTCTCGACCGCTATGCCGCCAGCATCGGTAGCTGCGTGCATCGCTTCGGTGGATATTTTGATGAATGATCAGACATTGATCAAAAAGCTTTGGGAGAACGGCGATTTTCTGAAAAGCGAGCTGAAGAAGCTCGGGTTTGATGTCGGTCACAGTGAGACGCCAATTACGCCTTGCATCATCGGAGATGAAGTGAAGACGCAGGAGTTTAGTAAGCGCTTGTATGAGGAAGGCGTATATGCCAAAGCGATCGTTTTCCCAACGGTCCCTAAAGGAACTGGACGGATCCGCAATATGCCTACGGCTGCCCACAGCAAGGAAATGTTGGAGCAGGTCGTTTCCATCTACGAAAAGGTAGGTAAAGAACTAGGGATTATCTAAACGGTCTGCGGGGAAGCCAAACGGGGAGGTATAACGATGAAAAAAATTTTGGTGACGGGTGCATTAGGCCAGATTGGATCAGAGCTGGTCGCCAAGCTGAGACATTTGTATGGTAACGATCATGTCATTGCTACCGATGTGCGGAATACGGGACATGAAATTACAAGATCGGGACCGTTTGAAACTCTGGATGTAACGGATGATAAAGCCATGTTCGAGGTTGCCAAACGATATCAGGTGGACACGATGATCCATTTGGCAGCGCTGCTGTCCGCAACAGCTGAAGAGAAGCCGCTGCTGGCCTGGAACCTGAATATGGGCGGTCTGGTGAATGCGCTGGAAGTCTCAAGAGAGCTTGGCTGCCAGTTCTTTACCCCAAGCTCCATCGGAGCGTTCGGCCCAACCACGCCAAAGGATCATACGCCGCAGGATACCATTCAGCGTCCAACCACGATGTATGGTGTGAATAAGGTGTCCGGGGAGCTTCTGTGTGATTATTATTTTCATAAGTATGGATTGGATACCAGAGGTATCCGGTTCCCTGGCCTCATCTCCTACGCGACCCCTCCGGGAGGAGGCACAACAGACTATGCCGTAGAGATTTATTATGATGCGGTGAGCCAAGGGCGTTATGCTTCGTTTATCGATAAGGGCACCTATATGGATATGATGTATATGCCCGATGCGCTGGATGCAGTTGTTCAGCTGATGGAGGCCGACCCTGCGAAGCTGGTGCACCGGAATGCGTTTAACATCACCGCGATGAGCGTAGATCCGGAAGCTATTGCCGCTTCGATCCGCAAGGTGATCCCGGCATTTGCCCTCGAATACCAAGTGGATCCAAAGAGACAGGCTATTGCCGAGAGCTGGCCGAATTTCATTGATGCTTCCGCTGCAGCCAGTGAATGGGGCTTTAAGGCAAAATACGATCTCGATGGGATGACACGTGATATGCTGAGCCAGATCAGCTCGAAAGAGATGCTTGCCCGGAAGGCGTAAACATGAATTGACGTTTGACGCCTGTAACAGAAGGATTAAATTATAGACTGTCTGCTTCGTCCATTTCGGACGTTGATGGGCAGTCTTTTTTACTGCTCTTCCTCACCATCTGCGTACCAAGGGTTCAAATGAACCATCACGTCTCCGACCTGCTTCATCCGCCGCATAATCGTTTTTTTGACCTCGCGACTTACGTCATGACCCTCTTTAACCGTCAATTGGTTGGGTACACTGACCTTAACGTCCACAATAATGGCGTTGCCAAGCTCGCGTGCGCGAATACTGTCTACCCGTTTTACATTCGTAACGGAATAGATAATAGAGCACAGCTCGTCGAGCTGTTCATTTGTAATGTTTTTGTCCATTAAAATATCGATCGATTCTCGGCCCATTTTAATACCTAGGCGAATCACAAGGTAAGAGACGATAATGCCTGCAGCCGCGTCGCCGTATTCGGTGTATGGAATATGATATTTGTCTCCAATCAGGGAAATGCCGATACCGACAACAGCGGCCGCGGACGCATACACGTCGGCAATGTGGTCATAGGCGGTCGCGATCAGGCTGCGGCTGTTCTCCGCTTTACCGATACGCATGCAGTACATATACAGCGCCTGCTTCCAGATCAAAGAGACCAGTGCTGCAATGAGAGATATCCAGCTGGCAGCGGCAGGCGGCTCGAAGAAGGATTCTACGGACTTATATACCATCAGAAGCGCAGCCATAATCAAGATAATCGCCACAAGTCCGGAAGCGATGGCTTCCGCTTTGCCGTGTCCGTACGGATGGTCTTCATCCGCAGGCTTTCTGGAGACGAGAGCGGAGGTCAGGGCGGCAATCGTTGCAACAACATCGCCGGCGTTGTGTATACCGTCTGCCACGAGAACTTTACTATTATAAATGATACCGGTGACAATTTTTAATAACGTCAGCAGGATATTACTGATCAAGCTGATCCAAACCGCAAAAATGGTTTTATCTTTTGCCACTTCTAAATTCTCCTTGAGTAATATTGTAATGTACTAGGGAAGCCGTTTTAACCAAAAGTTGGGATGAGACCCTCAAGTACAAAGTATTTATCACTAGAATAAATTATATTCATCAAGGATGGAAGGAGCAGCCGTTTATTGAATATACCCAAAAAACTCCCCAAAGCCTAAGCACCAATCTTCCTGTTTTGGAAGATGCATGCGGTTTTTGGGGAGTTGTTTTTTTGGAATAACTATCATTTAAGGGTTTTTCAAATAGCCAATCTTGATCAGTGTCGGAGTTCCATCTGCCGTACCGAGCAGCAGGGCGGTGTCCTTTTGACCCGAAATATGTAGAGGCTGAATGAAAAGGCCGCTGTTGAAAGTAGTCCGGTTAATGATCTTGTTCCATTTTGTGGTCCCATCGTCGCCAAGCTTCCAGACAAACTGCTTCGACACCGTACCATGCCAGTCCTGATTCACCGTTCCGGTTGCCATATAACCGCCATCCGGAGCAGGCTGGATATCGTTTAGCATACTTCGGTCAAGCGAAGCATCCGGCTTCTGTACCCATTGGAGAGAACCGTCCTGCCGCACACTCATCGCATATCCCGATGTCAGGTACCGGTAACCGCCATCCGGGTTCGGATGATTGTAATAACCGGCAAGAGCAAGATCGCCGTTGTTCCCTTCGGACATAGCCGTGATCCACAGATTTTGAGTATCCTCCGCAGGATCAAAGCGATTTTGCCAGATCAGATTCAAATCAGCATCCCATTTGGCAACGAAGACCTGCTCTTGGCCGGTTTCAGACACAGATTCCGCCGATAGGGCAAAACCTCCGCCCGATAAAGGGGTCAGCGTGTCCACGTTGTCGAATACTACGCCGGGAAACTCCTGTTCCTGAATGACTTTACCGTCTGCAGAAAAATGGATTAAACGAAGCTTGCTTGTATTCGCCATATCCGCAGGTGTTTTGAGGGCAGCGATATAACTGTTATCCTTCAGCTGAATGGCAGAACGAATGAGTCCTGAAGGAGTGGTGGAAGATGAGGAATAATCCCACTCCAGCTTGCCCGATGGGCCGATCTTCATCATAATATTTCCGCCGGCGATCAGAAATCCGTGGTCACGGGTTCCGTGAAATGAAGAGATATATTCGAGATTTTGCTTGGAAAATGAAGTGATGGGCTTGATCTGTCCGTAGGCACCAATGGCTGTTATGCGTACTTGGTCGCCTTGAATAGCAGCATACATCATTTGATTATCGTCATGCTCATATACAGCCCCATTCGGTATTGACATGGTCGTATAGGACAGCATTTCAGGCGGGATTTGCTGAGAAGGCGCAGCCTGCACATGGGACGCTAGAGGGAGGAGAAGGGCGGCTGATAGTGCAGCAGACAGCAGCTTCCTCTTATGTCCTTCTATTCTCATTGGCTTCAGATGATGCATCTTGAATCCCTCGCTTTATGTAGGTTTTTACCCGGGCTCATTCTATTATGGGCTCCGGCCAAACCGCCTTCAAGCGCAATTAGTCTTGACTTCACCAAGCTGATCATCGACCGAACGGACCGGTAGAATGGAACTAACTTCCTATGCAATCGGCAGCTTGAATGATTTTTTGAAAATGGGGTATAGCCACTTCACGCCGTTTGGCGTAAGCGTATCTGCAATCAGATGTGATAAATACCCGGCGGTAGCCACGAACATGATGCCGTCCAGATGAAGCTGCTTTTCCAAACCGGAACCTATGGCGGCCCAAAGTCCCAGCGCCCAAATCGTGTGCGTCATGCCGCGATGCTTCAGCCATGGGGCTACAGCCACGAATAGGCCGAATCCCATAAGCCACATCATATGATGCGACCAACCGGTATACAAGAGCAGGCATCCAATGCTACTAACAAGAATGTTCCTGAGCAGACCGTCCTTGATAATCAGACCGAGCAGAAACAGGCTTAGTGCTGCCAGAGAATATTCGACGACAAAAAAACTCTCCGTAAAATAAAGCCAAGCCAAAATCACGATCAGAAGCAGACCGGACCAAAAGAGCATTTCCCGCAGCCACTTGGAAAACTGGCCGATTCTTGAACTCAGCATACTTGGCCCATCCAGATCGGGACTGAGCGCAGAAAGTGCGGAAATTGCGATATAGAGTGCGGCATGCTCCAGCGTAAACGGATAGTGGGCGGCAGCTGCCGCTCCAATGGCTACGCCGATCGCCAAATGTGTTGAACCTTTCATTGTTCCTCCTCTGACTGACTAAGATGAAATGAATGCAAACGTATGTTTGCTACCATATTATACATGCTGAACCTGATTTGTGCAAAGCTTCATAGCGAAATGACTACGACACTGGGGTATGTATGACACAGCTGCAGCTTTATGGTTCTGAAAAGTTTGGATCCAGGTCTACGGAAGCGCTGGGTATTTCTCTCCTTCCCAGCAAGTAATCAATGGAGACCTGAAACAGATCCGCCAGTCGGTTCAGAGTATCAAAGTCCGGCTTCCTTCGGTTTTTCTCGTAGTGAGATAAAGCGGCCCTGCTGATGCCGATCGAAGCGGATAATTCCTCCTGTGTCCAACCCTTTTGCTCCCTTAGCTCCGCAATCCGGTGACCGTACTTCATCATTTTCCACCCTCCGTATGGATTTTAAGTCCACTTAAATAACGCTTGACATGATACAAAATGTATCGTAAATTAACAGTGTCGTCAATAGTTAATACACATTTTGAATCCATTTTCCTAAGGGATGGGGTTCCTCTCCCTCTTGCAACCCCTTGGTTTTTTCCTAATGGCGCAAGTTCTAGCCTTGGTTTGGTTTCTCATCAGGACTCTTCAGAATTCGATGTTCTTCAACAAAAAAATGCTGTGGATAAACAAATTATGATACATATTGTTACATTAATAGATATGAAGGAAACAGGTGAGATCAGATGATTGATACTCATTGCCACATCATTCAGGGAGTGGATGACGGTCCTGCCACCATCGAAGGTGCGCTTCGTATGGCTTCGACCGCGGTGAGGGAAGGAATAGATACCATTATTGCCACCCCGCATCATGCAACCAAAAGGTATAGCAACCCCGCCCGAAAAATTCAGAAGCGTGTTGCTGCACTAAACAGTAGGCTGAAGAAGAACAGCATTCCGCTCAAGATATTGCCAGGGCAGGAATTCAGGCTCACTGAATCATACCGGTCGGAGCATCGGGCTGGCCGGCTTCAGACGCTTGCTGGAACCTCCTATCTGCTGGTTGAGCTACCGTCCCGCGGGATTCCTGAATGCTTTCATTCATTTCTGGCTTATGCGAAACAGCAAGGTATTCACCCAGTGATTGCACACCCGGAACGAAATCTTGACATTATTAAGAACCCGGATCAGGTGCTTGAATGGATTAATCAGTATGGCGTGAGGCTTCAGGTGACAACCCAATCACTGATTGGTTTATTCGGTGAGGAAGTACACAAAACGGCGTCCTATTTATGCAGACAACGCTTTATTCACTTGATCGGCAGCGATGCGCATAACACGCTACGGAGGAGGTTTTACACGAATGAAGGTTATGAGGTAGTGAACCGGCTGTGCGGGTCATCTTATTTGCAATCTCTGCAGCATCATGCAGCCCAATTAATCCGAGGAGGCAAGATTGGCAACCTGCATACCTAGTTCCGGGAAGAGTAGCCGCCCGGGTTCAAATCGTATGAGAGTTGGGGGAGTTCTAATGGAATTCAAGTTAATGATAGAGATGCTGAGAAAGAGGCTGTGGCTGATTGTTGCCTTTGTCGTAATCTGCACCGCGGGAGCTGGATTGTTCAGCAAATATATGATGACACCGATGTATGAGGCCACGAGTACGCTGATCGTGAATAAGATGAATGTGGATCAGGGGGGAACCCGGGGACTGGACTTGAATGAGATCAACTCCAATATTATGCTGATCAATTCCTATAAAGTAATCATTACGTCAGCATCCATTATGGACAAGGTCGCCGCGAAGCATCCTGATCTGCAGGTAAGCTCCAAGGAATTAATCGATAAGCTGCAGGTGATTACCGTACAAAATTCGCAGGTGATTACGCTGAAAATGAGGGATCCTTCCTACACCCGAGCCATGAATGTCGTCAACTCCGTGTCGCAGGTCTTTAAGGAAGAAATCCCCCAAATTATGAAGATCGATAACATTTCTATTTTGGACAATGCCAAACCACAGACAGATCCGGTGCCGGTCAGTCCGAAGCTCAAAGTGAACATAGCAGTTGCGTTTGCTGCTTCCTTTCTGATTGCTGTGGGCATCGTTCTCCTGCTCGAATATCTGGATGACACTGTAAAAAGCGAATATGACGTGGAACGGTACCTTGAACTGACAACTCTCGGAGCGATTCGGAAAATAAAAAAGAGCGACCTCCGAGCACGTTCCTCAGCCAGGACCAAAGAACAGGCAGGTGAAAAATATGCGACACTCAGCCAATAAAAGCAAGCTCGTTATGAATACCAACCGCAGATCCAATATCTCTGAGGGTTACCGAAATCTCCGCACCAATATTCAATTTTCCGGCTGGAATCAAAAGCTGCAGGTGCTGGTCGTTACCTCAACCCAAGCAGGCGAAGGAAAGACAACAACGATCAGTAATTTGGCGGTCGCTTATGCCCATGAAGGGAAAAAGGTGCTCTTGATTGACGGAGATTTGCGCCATCCTTCATTGCAAGGCATATTCAATGTTCCCAACCGTGTGGGTCTCTCGAATATTTTGGCGAATCAGTGCTCGTATGGCGAAATCATTCACCAGACGACCGTCGAAAACTTATCTCTCATTACTGCCGGACCAGTACCGCCCAATCCGACTGAACTGCTGTCCTCGGATAAGTTAAGGGAAATCATTGAAGTTTGGAAAGAAGAATTCGATGTCATTCTGATCGACACCTCGCCGGTGATGGCGGTAGCAGATGGCCTGATTGTAGCCTCCATCAGTGACGGAGTCATTCTGGTCGTGCAAGCTGGCAAAGTAAAACGGGAATTCATCAAGAAAACCAAAGAAAAGCTGGAGCTCGCCAAAGCCAACATTCTAGGTGTGGTCCTGAACAATAAAAAGTACACCAAGTCGGAAGCGCATCAATATTACTATTACAGTATTCCTGAATAGAGTCCGGATCGGCTTCTCGGCCGAAGGTTATGTCTACTGAACCTTTATCACGGTAGGCACTCGATCATGCTGTGGGTATTTGTCGTACCTTAGACGTTCATCGTCGAGAGTGTGATGTGAGGCCGGGTTAGATGCCCGAGGTTCATACTTCGATTGAAGTATGAGCTATGTGATGCGCCGGACATATAGCTCATACATTAATCTATCACAAAGAGAATGCAGTATATGAAGGGGGAGAAGGAAGTGAACAAAGTCAGAAAAGCGATTATTCCAGCAGCGGGTCTTGGGACACGGTTTCTGCCGGCAACCAAGGCTATGCCCAAGGAAATGCTTCCAATCGTCGATAAGCCGACCATCCAGTATATCGTGGAGGAAGCGATCGCGGCGGGCATTGAGGATATCATCATCGTTACGGGAAAAGGCAAGCGCTCGATTGAGGATCACTTCGACTACTCTTTCGAACTTGAACATACACTGCAGCAGAAGGGAAAGTTGGAAGTTCTGGAATCGGTTCGCCGCTCTTCGGCTGTCGAGATTCACTACATCCGCCAGAAGGAAGCCAAGGGACTCGGTCATGCCATATGGTGTGCACGGAATTTTATAGGCAACGAACCATTCGCGGTGCTGTTGGGGGATGATGTTGTGAGATCGGAAGTGCCTTGTATAGGCCAGCTTGTCTCGCAATACGAAACTTATGGGACTTCCGTGGTAGGAGTAGGCCATGTTCCGGCTGACCAGACCCATCGTTATGGGGTCATCGATCCGCTGCATGTGCTGGATCATGCGGGTACTGCCTATAAACTGCTCAGGGTTGTGGAAAAGCCAGCTCCCGGCGAGGCTCCCTCCAATCTGGCTATTATCGGCCGTTATGTGCTGACGCCAGAGATTTTTGGCTATCTGGAGCGTCAGGAAGCAGGGTACGGAGGAGAGATTCAACTGACAGATGCCATTCAGCGGTTAATTGAAGAGAAAGGTTGTATCGGCTATGTCTTTGATGGGGAGCGATTTGATGTCGGCGAAAAGCTTGGCTACATTTTAACCACCATTGATTTCGCGCTGCATCAGGAGGACCTGAGGCTTCCTCTTCTGGCGGCCATGGACCGGATTCTGCAAATGGAGAAGCAGGAAAAAGCCGTATATTAGTGCTCAATTATTTCATTAATTTGATAATAAGGCAGGGACTCCAATGGTGAAGAAAGTTTGTGTGGTGGGACTCGGATATATCGGTCTTCCGACAGCCAGTCTACTGGCTATGAGAGGCTTTCAGGTGCACGGTGTTGACGTTAACATACATACCGTAGAAGGCATTAACCAGGGCAAGGTTCATATTACTGAGCCGGAATTGGACCGCGCTGTACAGAGTGCTGTTCAAAGCGGGCTGCTTCAGGCTTCCACGGTCCCGGCAGAAGCGGATATTTTTATTTTGGCGGTTCCGACACCATTTCGTGAAAACAACAGACCCGATTTGACATATGTAGAGCAGGCGGCAAAGGCGGTCATTCCATTCCTAAGGCCTGGAAATCTGATCATTCTCGAATCGACAAGCCCGGTGGGTACAACGGAACGGATTGCAGATTGGATCATGGAAGCGAGAGAAGATTTGAGTTTATCGGATTCACTTCTATATAACCGTATTTATATATCTTATTGTCCCGAGCGTGTGCTTCCAGGTCAAATCATGCATGAACTGGTTGAAAATGACCGCATTATCGGTGGCATCGATGAAGCTTCCACGCGCTGGACAGCCGATTTTTACAAGCATTTTGTCAAGGGAGCTATTCTTGAAACCAATGCCCGGACGGCTGAAATGGCCAAGTTGACGGAAAATTCATTTCGGGATGTCAATATTGCCTTTGCAAATGAACTGTCGCTGATCTGTGATCATCTGGATATCGATGTGTGGGAGCTGATTCGTCTCGCCAATCACCACCCAAGAGTGAATATCCTTCAGCCCGGGCCTGGAGTTGGCGGTCACTGCATTGCAGTCGATCCTTGGTTCCTGGTCGATGCGGCTCCGGAGCAGGCCAAGCTTATACATACTGCCCGAATCGTAAATGATCAAAAGCCCAGGCATGTGGTAGATAAGGTACTGCAGCTTGCCGCCAGGCTGAGATCGCCGGTGATTGCCTGTCTGGGACTGTCCTTCAAAGCGAACATTGACGATTTGCGCGAAAGTCCGTCCATGGCGATCGTAGAACATCTGACGAAGACGGAAGCAGCCACCTTGTATGTTGCTGAGCCTCATATTAAGCAGCTGCCGGAACGTTTGCAATATGAAAATGTGTTTTTCGCAGATGCGGAGGAAGCGATACGGAAGGCGGATATCGTCCTGCTGCTAGTGAACCATGAAGCCTTTCGCTCCATAAGCCCTGATCTATTACAGGAGAAGATTGTTGTGGATACAAGGGGCTTTTTCCTTCAGGCTGCCCGAGTGGAAGTGGGCGTGTAAAGAATGTCGACGGTTCAAACCAAAATCAGGCGTTTGATGGAAATGCCCCTTCGTGCTGCGATGAAGAAAATTGCCGACAAAGCAATCCAAGAGGCACGGTTTGCTTACAGACAGTACCGGATAAGTCGCTCGCCCATTACACTGCGGCCGGAGCTGTTTAGGTCCTTTGAATCCTCGAGTCATTTCCTCGTCGATCCGGCAAAACGCCAGCAGTATAAGGAAGTGCTGATCGCGGAGGGGCTAAACCAGGAGATTATCCGCGATGCGGACCAAATCTGCGAGCATGTGTTTAACCTGCTTGGTTCAGGAGATGTCCATCTTGGATCGTCACTGCCTTGGCATGAGGACTTCAAGACAGGGTTTCGGTGGGAAAACAAATTTTATAAATGGATTAAAATCGTTGACCTAGACAATGTTGCGGACGTGAAGGTTCCTTGGGAACTTTCCCGTTTTCAGCATTTGTTTACGTTTGGTAAAGCCTACTGGCTGACGGATGACGAAAAGTATGCATGTGAGTTTAAGGCACAGATAGATGACTGGATATTGCGAAACCCGGTAGAAATGTCGGTCAACTGGAGCTGCGCCATGGATGTTGCCATCCGTGCGGCCAATTGGATTGCCGCGGTTCCTTTTTTCCGGAAAAGCCCGTCCATACCGGATTCCTTCTGGGAAAGCCTTCATGCCACGTTATACCTGCATGGTGTCTTCATCCGCGGCAACCTGGAGAATACTGGGGAGCATACGGGCAATCATTATACGGCTAATTTGGCCGGATTGGTCGCGTTGGGCTTATATTTTGGTAGCTTCACCTTGCAGTCAAATCAGCCTCATGGCGGAAGCCCTGAAGAATGGCTCAGCTTCGGAATGACAGAGATGGAAAAGGAAATGTTCGTACAAGTCAATGGGGATGGAACGAACTACGAAGCTTCCACTTCATATCACCGTCTCGTTGCTGAAATGTTTCTGGTAACAACAATATGGTGCTCCCAAAACGGTCTATATTTCTCAGATCGCTATCTGAAGCGTCTTGAAAAAATGCATGAATTTATGCTGAGCATCATGAAGCCGAACGGATTGACTCCGCTGGTTGGCGATGCTGACGATGGCAGGTATCTCATCGTATCCCGTTACGGCAGTTGGGTACGTAGTGATTTTCGCCATCTGATGGCAGTGGCTGGTGAATTCTTTGACCGGGATGATTTCCGGGCTGCCGGTCTAGGCAGCGCAGAGGATGCGTTGTGGATTGCCGGACGAATAAAACCTGTCTTGGAGCAGGGAGATACTCTCATGAAATCCTCCGCTTTCTCGGATGGCGGTTACTACGTCCTGCGCAGTAGGGAGGCATACTGCCTGATCCGCTGCGGAGAGTTGTCTTTTCATGGCCATGGGGCGCACAGTCACAATGACCAGCTCAGCTTTGAGCTGAACGTGAAGGGACAGGATATTATTGTCGATCCCGGTTCATATGTCTATTCGGCAGATTTCCGGGCCAGGAACCTCTTCCGCAGCACGGCTGTCCATAGCACGCTGCAGATTGACGAACTAGAGCAGAATGACATCGAAGAACGGAATTTGTTTTTGTTGCGTGAGCAGACTTTTGCGTTATGTGATTCTTTTACGGATCATCATTTTTCCGGGAGTCACCAAGGTTATCTGACAAAAGCGGGATTTATTCATAGACGCGAGATGAAGCTGGAAGAAGCGGGGCTGGTTATTGTCGATACGATGGAGAAAGTCGGCGTGAGCTCCGATCCAGCTCCATCGGTATCCATCTCGTTAATGCTGGCTCCAGGGGTTAAAGTAACCGGACATCAGATGAACTGGGTTCTCGAAACCAGTGGATGCAGGGTTGCCATTGCTTTTGAGGGAGCTGCAGAAGTAATGCTTCATGATGCATGGGTATCCGCAAGCTATGGAACTCGTATTCGAAGTCAATTGCTGCGGGTGCATACCCGTAATCTAAGTCTGAAGATGAACATTCGTTGGGAATAAAACGGGGGAGCTAAGTCATGAATCAAGTCATTATTAGACAAGGAACTGCTGTCGTTGAACAAATTCCGGCACCTGAGATTCAAAAGGGAACCGTACTTGTACAGGTTGATCATTCATGCATTTCCATCGGAACCGAAATCAGTGGTCTACGAACAAGCGGTGTTCCACTGTGGAAGCGGGCGGTTCAGCAGCCGGACAAAGTTAGGAAGCTGATGAGAATTGTCGCTACACAGGGCTTGTCTCACACGCGAAATATGCTCAAAGTGAAAACGAGCGCGGGACAGCCTTCGGGTTATTCTGCAGCGGGAACGGTCATCGAAGTAGGGGAGGGCATCACAGACCTGAAAGCAGGGGAACGTGTAGCCTGCGCGGGAGCGCAGTTTGCCCATCACGCAGACATCATCCGGGTTCCCCGGAATTTGGTCACACCAGTGCCTGAAGGCTTGGGCTTGGCGGAAGCCAGCACGGTAACGCTCGGAGCGATTGCCATGCAAGGTCTCCGCCGCGCTGCTCCCACGCTCGGGGAGACATTTGTGGTGATCGGACTCGGCATCCTAGGGCAGTTGACCGTGCAGCTGCTGAAGGCAAATGGCTGCCGGGTTATTGGTACCGACTTGGATGACAGCAGGATCACCATGGCGAAGGAGATGGGGATGGATCTGGCCATACAGCCAAGGGAGGATAATGGTGTTGAAGCCGCTCTCCGGCTCACGGACGGCGTGGGTGCAGACGGTGTTATTATTACGGCAGCGACCAAGTCGAGTGTGATCCTGTCCGATGCGTTCCGGATGACAAGGAAGAAAGGCCGCGTCGTGGTCGTCGGAGATGTGGGGCTTGAGATCAACCGCGCTGACATCTATGAAAAAGAGCTCGACTTTTATATCTCTACCTCCTATGGACCTGGAAGATACGACCGGAATTATGAAGAGAAGGGGCAGGATTATCCACTTGGATATGTGCGCTGGACGGAAAACCGGAATATGAGGGAGTACTTGAAGCTGACTGCGGAAGGGAAAATTCAGCTTGGACCGATGATTTCACGAGTATTTCCGATTGAAGAAGCACCTGAAGCGTATGAATATATTCAGCATGCTGCGGCAAAGCCGATGATGGTTCTGCTATCTTATCCGAAAAAGGCCGAAACCTCCGGATCCGCACATCGGGTTACCGTTAATCTCCGGCCGCAGCATTTCCAGAGAAGTGGACAAAAGATACGTATCGGATTGATTGGAGCCGGTGAATTCGCCAAAAATATGCATCTCCCGAATATCAAAGCTTTATCCGGAACCTATGAACTGCAGGCGGTCATGAGCCAAACTGGCTACAATGCCGCCGAGACGGCCAAACAGTTTGGGGCCGTATATGCGGCGACAAGCTATCCGCTGCTTCTGCAGGACCCCGAAATCGATGCGGTTCTGATTGCCACCCGGCATGATACACACGCTCCGATTATTCTGGATGCACTGCGGGCCGGCAAGCATGTATATGTCGAGAAGCCGCTGGCTCTTACCCGTGATCAGCTCGAGGATATTCAGCAGTTCTATGAGGAGATTCCGGAAGGGAATGCCTCCCCGGTATTGATTACCGGCTTCAACCGGAGATTTTCACCCTACGCGGTGAAGATCAAGGAGCTCGTTGAGCAGCGTACTAATCCTATGATTTTGAATTACCGCATGAATGCCGGTTATCTTCCGCTGGATCACTGGACCCAGACTGAAGAAGGGGGAGGACGCAATCTCGGGGAATGCTGCCATATTTATGATTTATTCACCTATCTGACAGGCAGCAGGGTGCAGCGGATTCGCGTCTCCCATCTCCAACCGGCAACGAAGTTTTATTCGCATACGGATAACTTTGTGGCAACGATGGAGTTTGCTGACGGTTCCGTTGCTTCGGTAACCTATACTGCTCTGGGCTCGAAAGATTATCCCAAGGAACAGATGGATATTTATGTGGATGGAAAAAATATTTTTCTGGATGACTACCGTAAATTATCCATCGCAGGCAGTAAAGCGAAAGGTATGGAAACGAAAATTAGCAGCAAAGGACAGCGGGAGACGCTCGAACGGTTTGCCGAAGCGGTTCAGGGACACAACGATTGGCCGATTCCGTTATGGCAGCAGGTTCAGGCGACGGAGATTGCCCTCGAAGTTGAACGATCATTATCTAAAGGAATGATGAACCTATGAGTTTCACCAAAGTGGCTGCCAAACAGATTTTATCGTATTTCCCGTTCCGCTACGTCAATGTCGGCAGAGAATTTCATCAGTGGCTGAACAAGTTCGAGCAGATGAAGAATATGAGCTACGAACAAATTAGTCAGGCCCAGCTTCAATCCATGAAAGATATCGTCTCGCTGGCTTATGATCAAACTTTATTTTACAAACAGCTGTATGACAAACACGGCTTCCACCCGCGCATGCTAAAGGACTTCAGCGATGTGGAGCGTATTCCGGTAATCCATAAAGAGGATGTTAGGATGCACGGAAGGGAGATGGTGGTCTCCAAATATTCACCGGATAAACTGAAACAAATAGGGACCAGCGGAACGACGGGTACAGCACTCACCTTATATACGAACCGAACTGTGGAACAGCGGGAGTGGGCTGCAATCTGCTTCCAATGGGCTAATGTTGGATATAAGCCGGGAGACGGGCGAGTGGAATTCCGCGGAGCGCTGCCGAGCGGCAAATTGTACATACTGGACAGGTACTCCAGAGTTTTAAAAATAAATACGACAGCCATCACGGAACATAATATCAGGGAGATCATGGATGCTATTTTGGCGTCCGGATATGAATACCTGTATGGCTTTCCATCCGGCCTTGCGCTGTTCACCAAATTCCTGGTGGATCAACAGCTGACGACGTTATATCAGCCCAATGCCATTTTGCTCGCTTGCGAGATGGTTCATGATTATCAGGTGCATCTGATCAGCAGCGTATTTTCCAAGTCGAAATTGTTTGCTCACTACGGCCAGACGGAAAAAGTGGCTTTAGGCGGATGGATTGATGAGTCCCGCGCATATTATTTTCTGCCTTTATACAGCTACGTGGAGCAAAACCAAAAGACCAGTGCGATCATTGGAACCTCCTTTCTAAACGATGTGATGCCACTGATCCGTTATGAATTAACTGATGCTGCATCGCCTTTTAATCAGGAACCGTTGCAAGGTATGGAATATTTGTTTCCGGTGATTCGTTCCATTGATGGCCGCATGGGTGAAATCATGTACAAGCCGAATGGAGATATGCTTCCTTCACCACTGGTCGCTATTGCGTTAAGAGGAACCAAGACCTTCAGCGCTTGTAAGCTGATCCAGCACCGTTATGATCTGATTGAGATTGTAGTTGAATCCAGCCTGCCGGATGAGGTTGTGCAGGAAGAAATCAAATTGGTGGTGGAAAAGCTGACAAACTTGTTTACCATCGAGATGAATTTCAAGGTTTCGATCGTGCCTCATATCACCAGAACTGAAACTGGTAAGTTTAAGAATGTGGAGGTCAGGGTCGGAAAGGATCCGGTTATTGTATGAAAATAATTATGATAGGTCCGGTTCCTCCTCCAATCGGGGGTATCTCGGTTCATATTCAGAGGCTCTCTGCTGTGCTGAGAGAACATCATATGGATTGCACCATATACAATGAATCAAACCGAGCGGACGCACAGCAGCATATTATTGCCATTGGCAGCTATAAAAAATTGTTATTCAAGATTCCCTTTATTCGCGGGGATCTTTTTCATTTTCACACGATTGATCCACGGTTGCGAATGCTTCTGGGATTCTATAAACTGCTGGGCAAAAAGATCATGCTGACCATTCACGGCGAAAGTTTGTCACAGCAGCTTCAGCAAGCGGGTCCTATGAAGAGGAAGCTGCTCTTGGCAAGCTTGAAGCGGATCGATCATATCGTATCTGTCAGTGAAAGGACGACGAAAATGCTGCTTGATCTCGGCTTCAATTCTGATCAGGTAAGCACTATTCCAGCGTATATTCATCCGGTAGAACGAATGGAAGATGAAAGGGCGCTTCCTGCGGAGGTCCATCAGTTTATGGATCATCCGGACTTTGTCATCAGTGCTAACGGTTTTGTCCGGTTGTTTCAAAATTATGATCTGTACGGCATCGATCTCCTGATTGAACTTGTGAAGGATCTAACAGAAAACCTTATTCCTGTGCGCATGCTGTTTGCGCTTCTTGGTGCTGCAGATCAAAGTGCTGACGAGCGGAGATATTATGAGGCTATGAAGCAGAGGATTATGGACTACGGCCTCGCTGAACGCTTTTATTTTTATGAAGCAGCCAACACCGAGCTTTACCCGATCTTGAAAAAAAGCCGATTGTTTATCCGCCCAACCTGTATGGATGGCTATGGGGTGTCGATTGCAGAGTCGCTTCATTACAAGGTACCGGCGGTTGCAAGTAATGTATGCAGAAGACCGGAAGGTACGATTCTGTTTCAATCCCGCGATCTGACGGATCTAAAGGGAGTTGTGCGGCAAGTAATACATGATTACGAGAACTGCAAGCAATCCGTATCGGATGCGATAACGGAAGATTATGCAGCCGATCTGATTGCGGTGTATCGCCGGATTTCAGATCCCAAGCCTTTGAAAGGCAAAGTGATGTCCCGTGCAAACCGATAATCAAAAGATGCTGTCAAGCGGCGCGATTTACCTGTGCTTCTCTGTCTTGACACAACTTGTCAATCTGCTGCTTATTCCCTTGTACACAAGGAATTTATCTCAGGAACAATTTGGACAATACGATCTTATCATCAGCGTTCAGATGCTGCTTGCGTTGATTATCACAATGGGCGTACATTCCGGAATGATCCGATTTTTTAATGAGTTTACCGATAAGCAGGAGCTCCGGAATACAGCACTGACGTTTGCTTTCTTGTGGGGTGTATTATGCATTGGGGGAGCTTGGGCTGTCAGCCCCTGGATCTCGCCGCTGTTGTTCGACCACAGCACGAATACGAATCTGTTTATTCCTTATGTAGTTATGATCTCGGTGTTTTCATGCTTTAATGTGATCTACTCCAGCTTCTATACCATGCAGTTTAAAGCTATGAAATCCAGCAGCATTCAGTTCTCAATTATTGTATCTACTCTTGTTCTTGCTCTGTACTTTTTTATCCATTTGCAAATGGGTGTCATCGGCATATTGAGAGCCCAGCTCCTTGCAAATGTACTTGTGTTCACGACGCTGTTACTTATGAATCTCAGAACATATCGTTTTATCCTGAAGCGGGAACCGCTCCGCAAAATGCTGAGTTATGGCACTGGCCTGCTGCTTGGGGATATATCCGCTTGGGTTCTAAGTTTAAGTGATCGTTTTCTGATCAAAGGATATCTGAATTTGTCCTCCGTCGCGGTCTATTCCATCGGATATAAAATCGGCATGCTGATCAGTCCGGTTTTCATATCACCCTTTATGTCTGTATTTACCGCTTTTAAGTTCAAGGCTTATAAGGATGAGGACGGACCAGAAAAGATTCGAAAAATGTTTAAGCTCTACAATTTTTTCGGCTGGTTATGTGTTCTGGGATTATCCCTGTTTGCAGATGTGGCGGTTCGACTGGTGGCAACGGAGGAATACAGCACTGCCGGGTACTTAATACCGATGATTTCTTTTTCCTATTTCCTGTCAGGAAGCGTGGCATTTTACTCGCTTGGTTTGCATATCGCGAATCAAATGCGGACCAATTATCTGATTTCTCTGCTTGCTGCCATCATTAACGTTGTATGCAATATTGTTCTGATCCCATGGCTTGGAATTTATGGATCGGCCTTGGCGACTGTGATCTCATATGCAGTGACGAATATCGTTTTCTATCACTATGGTTCCAAATATTATCCGCTAAATTTGAGTGTTTTCTTTCCATATAAATATTTGATCCTGTATCTGCCGGTTTATGCTCTGCATGCTGCATTGCTACCGATATTCCATACGCTGCTGCTTGAAATTTTGTTGAATATTCTTCTGGTTTTTATTTTTATTGCATGCAGCCTGCTCTTTAGATTTATTTCCAGTCACGAATTGCTCGGTAATCTACTGCCTGCTATCAGCCGCAAATTCAAAAAGATAAGCTTGAAGGGAGTTCAATAAGGTTCATGGAAACCAAAATAATTACCGATGAGGACGAGTTTCTCGCCCTTCGGGAGGATTGGGAAAGACTGATGGAACAAGATCAGGACGCCACATACTACAGTACATTTGAGTTTAACTATTACTGGTGGCAGACGTTCGGAAATGATAAAAACAAGAAGCTGTTTATTCTTTGCCATTATCGCGACAATGTCTTGGTAGCAATTGCACCGCTGATGATCCGCTGTATTGACAAAAAAATAGTCAAAAGCAATGTGCTCTGCTTTCTCGGGAAGGGCGATTACTTCAACTTCATTATTGATTCGAGCAAGTTTAAGGCCTCCTCGATCATTCGGGAAATATTCAACACGATTGAGGAGAATTCCGCCAAGTGGGACAAAATCGAATTGACCCATCTTCAGATGGATACCCAACTGCTGCGGTATTTGATGAGAAATGATCACTATAGCAAGTATACGGAGTATTTGACCTCCTGCTCGCGGATTAACAGTGACGATTACACCTCCTATGCCCAGTTTGAACAGGAGATGGTTAACACTAAACTGAGACGAAAACGCGTTAAGCTGCAAAACGAAACAGGTTACAGGTTCAGGGTTGTAAGCGGCAGTCAAAGCGAAGACATTTACGAAAAAATAGCCTATATTCATCAATTAGAGAAGCAGTATTTGCAAGAGGTGAAGGGGAGAACAGACAGAGGGAGTCTATTTGAAGATTCAAATAATGAACAATTTTTAAAGCGCTTATTTAAAGGAAATGACCGGGTCATGTTCTTCTACCTGGAGTCGGATGACGGCGAGATTATTATGTATAAGTGCTGCTATCTGTATCAGAATGTGTTGTATGGCTGGAATACTGGATACTCTCCGAAATATTCGCATTTTCATGGCATATCTGATGTACTTTTGATGGAGATGATCGAACATGTATTCAAAAGCAGCAACATTAAACAGATCGATTTTGGCGCAGGCTCGTATTCCTGGAAATTTAGATGGACGAATCAGTTTTCGGTTAGTTATTCATTGATGATGTGGAACGAGTCTAGCCAGCAATTTAAACTGTTGCAGTTCTTGAATCAATCCAGAGAAATTCTCCGGGCAATCAAGGAATTGAAAAAAGCACTGTAAAATGCCGATGTCATGGAGTGAGGAAATGAAAGCATCCGTTATTCGAAATATGGAAGAACTTCATCAGTGGGAACGACCGTGGAAGGAATTAATTCAACATATGGAGAACGCAGAAGTTTATGATACATGGGACTGGCTAGAGTCTTATTTGAACCATATGTTCAATAAGGATCATCAGCTGTTTATTGTCGTCGTTACTAACCAGGATCAGTGTATTGCTATTGTACCGTTATGCATTGCAAAACAAAAAATGAAATGGTTTACAGTCAAGTCTCTGCAGTTCATTGTTTCTGGAACGGGTGAATCAGGGAGCTTTTTCTTACATAAAGAGTATAACTATTCCAGGCTTGTACAGGAGATTTCCGATTTATTGCGACTACATCAAAAGGAATGGGACTGGATTAATCTATATAATATTCATTCCCTTCATCCGGCTACCGGATTGATTCAGCAAGCCTTCGGTGAATGGTCTGAAGTATACGCAAGGCCGAGGTCCTACTCACCTTATATTAATCTTGAACTATATAACCAACATAAACTGGCAGGCAGCAGAATTAAAGCTATAGAGCGTAAAGAACGCAAACTGAGAAGAGAGCATGAGGCAGAGTTAAAAATCCATGTCCAATGTGATGACCGCATCTGGAACAGATTTACAGAGCTGCATAAGCTGAGATGGGAGCACAGCCTTTTTGGGGATCAGGGAACAGAGTCCTTTTATAAGGATATCATTCCAAAATTCCACCGGGTGGATCAAACCCATTTTTCATACCTTGAGATTGATGGCAGCATGGCCTCGGCCTGTATGACCTTTATTTGCAACGACAAGTTATATTTGTATTTGGCGGCATTCTCGAAACAATATGCTGAGTACGGTGCGGGTCTTATTCTAGTCAACCGAATGATGGAGTATTACACACAGCAAGGAATTAAGGAAATAGACTTCATGTCCGGCACACAGGATTATAAGTTTATCTGGTCAGATACCGTTCGGCTTCATTATCATATTCGCTTGGTCAGTAGAGACCGTGGTAATAAACTGCGAAGAGCATATACACTGCTGCAAATGAACAAGGATAATATTAAATCTTTGTTTTCGAAAAAGAGCAGCACCGGGTAAATGAACAGATATGAATTAAGGAGAATTACGGATGCTAATAGAACGGTGTAAATGGTACAACAACGCGGATTCACCTGTTCTGTTCATGATTGACGATCTGGCAAACACCTGGGTCGATACCAATCATAACGGAACCTTGGACTTAGGCGAGGATTGGGGCTTCTTCAGAGATGGAGACCGATCCTCGTTTCGTTTTTTGCAGGAAAAGATTCTGGGACCCTATCCCGAGGTGAAGGTCACCTTCTTCGTACCTGTTGGAGAACGAGTGGGTATGATCCAAAATCCGGTTTGTAGGATGACCGCGAAGCCGATCAATGCGGATGAGGAGAGTAAAGCTTTTTTTCGCTCAGTTCATCAGCATCCAAACTATGAGCTTGCTTATCACGGAACAACACATGGAATTGTAGGCGCGGAAGCTAAGGATTTTGTTCAGGAATGGGCATCTTTTAGCAGTCTGGATGAAGCGCTGATCCGTATCAGTGAAGGAGCTGCGATCTATGAGGATGCGGTTGGAACAAGGCCGCTGGGCGGAAAATACTGCGGTTACACCAGCAACGAGTTTTCGGATGCAAGTATTGACGAGGCAGGATTCGAATGGTGGTGCAGATACTGGAACCGCGGACGAGCAGATGGTTCAGAGCATCCGTCCTGCGGACAGGATTCCGATCCTATCACCAATTATGATGTGAAGCGTTTCGGAAGCACAGGTGTAATTGATATTCCTTCAACAGTGAATGGGGGGCTCCTCAATGGTATAAACCGAGTGGACTTATCCATAAAAGGAATCACGAAGCGTGTTCTAAAGAAACTGCTTATTCGCTGGAAGTTACGTGAATTGGACTATTTGCTTGATCATCGATTAGTGATTAGTATTCAGGAGCATATTGCTCCGTCACGTGATGATGGTAAGAGACAGAGTCCTAACATATTTGATGATTGCGATAGCTTGAATGGTATGTTCGATTATTTGAAAGATAAGAACGTGTGGTACTGCACAGGGTCGGAGTTAGCTGAGTATGTTAATTTGCGTGAACATGTATCCATTGTGTATGTCCATGACAATATGTTTACTTTAGAACACGAAGCAAAGTTTGAAGATCAGGTTATTTCATTGAAGTTCAATGAACTAAAGCGTTTCACAATTTCGCTCCCGAATCAGGTATATATCGATGTAAGTGATGGCGTCGTGAACCTGCCTGTAATGAGGGGGGAGTATTCGATCATAAAAGGTGGAGTTTAAATGAAGACAGTCCTCGTCATTTCGGATTACATCGAGGGCCAACCTGTGGTAGCGTCCGTAAGATATGCCGGCTTAATGAAATATTTCCAAGAGAAATATACCTTAGTGACGATCAATGATATGAAGTATGGCTCATCATCTAGTTACTTCTCCCAAATTAACTATAAATTCACTACACCGGATAGCATTTTTACGCAGTCCATGGATGAAAATACTCGGGCTACAAAAACATTCCTACGGAGATATAGTGAGCAGCTTCTCCGACATAAATGGATGATCTCAGCGTGGCGGAACTATAAGTATAGTAAATATAAATTTATGAAAATGAACCATACGTTATTCACTCAACTTGATGATTTATTAGATGAAAGAGAACTAGCAGCCGTATTTGTAACGGTACCAGATGTTTATGGGCTGTACATTTTAGAATACCTTAAGAATAAAACTCCAACCCTCCCGGCTATTATTGAAATCCGCGATATTATAAATCACGATATTGGCGAGGGAAATCCCAGATTTACTTTTAAACGGTCGGAACATAGAATTACGAAACTTGCGGATGGCATTATCGCAGTCTCTCAAGGCATTCAACAATATTATCAAGAACAGAATCAAGATCTTGACATTCAGCTTATAAAAAACGGGTATGATGAGCAGTACTTCTTGGACTGTTCCTATAAATCCCTTACACCTGAGTTAGAGCATTTGACGTTAGTTCATTTGGGCTCGATTTATAAGGGAAGAAATATTAAAGCATTTATTGAAGGGTTGTTATTGTTTAATGAACGAACGGGTATCCCTATTACATTGCATATTGTTGGCTTACTCGACCAACAGGCTTTTGATGATATTAGTGACGTAGAACTCTTAGGATCCGGTGTTAAAGTTGAGATTATAGGCAGCGTAGAGCATGAAAAGGCATTAGCACTGTTAAAAGCTGCGGATATTGCCGTTATTTTAACGCATACCAAAGGCAGTGACTATGCCATTCCGGGTAAAACCTTCGAATATATTGGAGCTTGTAAACCGATTATTGCCGTTACACAAGATCGTGAGCTGGTAGACCTTGTCCATGGTAAATATGGCGAATGTGCAAGACATGATAAAGAAGACATAGCTGATGGGTTAATGAGTTTGCTTCGGCGTAAATATGATTACACAAATCGAAGTAGTTATTCAAGAAGATCACAAGCTGAACAAGTCATGAACTTTATTGATCGTAAGATTGGCAAGTAAGGCGTGACGAAGATAATCAAAAATTGAGGGATACCCAAATATGGAAATAATCATTGCATTGACATATGTATTCCATCAGGCAATTTCACCCAATTTGGATCTGTTTTATTTTCTAAGTATCGCATTAATTGGAAAAGATATTTTACAACGTAAGACAATAACATTAAAAGCGATGGGATATGTATATTTAATCATTCTATACGCACTGCTCCAATTAATTCTCAATGATTCCATCGAAATACAGAGACTTATCATTAACATCGCTAAAATATTTGTAAATGTATTTTTGTTCTTGCAAGTAAGGGAGATATTCTTACCTCAATTGTCTTTAAAAAAAATTCTGGATACGGTATCCGTCAGTTATTTCGTATTGTTGCTGGTGGGCTTAGTCTACAAGACGGATCTGCTCTGGAGATTAGATGACCAAGTGAATATTTATCAAACACTAAGATTCTCATTATTGTATTTTGAACCGAGTGAGGCTTCATTCCACGTTTGTATTGTCATCATCCTGTTAATGTATTATGTGCTACGAGAGAAAGATATCAAGAGAAATTGTTTAAATTTATTGCTTGTCATATCGAATGCAATCATAGTTATACTAACAGCGGGGATGGGGGGGATTCTTGGCGTTACATTGGCACTTGTTGTTATGTATCTATGCTATTTAAGGGAGAAAATCAGTGTAGAAAGAGTACTCATGTTTATTGCGTTATTCATTACATGTTCGTTCGCCATTTTTATATTTATTACAAGCAGCAACGGTTTTTATCTAAGAATCAATGATATTGCTGCAGGTCGTGATGGTTCAGTATTGTACAGATTCAATACGAGTTTTGAAGTTATGAAGCAAATGCTCTTGAACACGAACTTTCTGGGGATTGGGTTTGGCAACTTAAATACAAGTGCCATTCAAGGTGGATATGCCGGGTATGGTTTAGTGGAGGTTATTTCTAATTCTTTTATGTATGTAATTGCCGAGGGTGGCATTGCTATGATCATACTTTTAATTGTGTTTCATATTGAAATGATTCGTCGAATTCGAATAGATGAGCGAATTTTAAAATATTCATTATTAATTTTCATATTTAGTTATCAAATCGCAGGCGGTTATTTTACGAATCCTATCAACTGGATTGTCTATGGTCTAATTGCTAACACCGTTTTCATGAGAAAAGATCTTTTACAATGCAATTTTCAAGTTTATCGATCAACAATAGAGCTTAAGAATAATATGTAGGAGGATTAACATTGAATGCCAAACTTGAAAAAGCGAATGTTTTTGATTTTTTGAGACTATTTGCGGCATTTTCTGTGCTTATTCAGCACTCAGTTGGTCATTTGGGTGTTAATTTTCTTTGGCTGCAACCAGGGGGTTCCATATGGTTCTACGATGGTGTACCTCTATTTTTTGTATTGAGTGGTATGTTAGTCTATTACTCTTATGAACGCCACGTTAAAGACAGTAAACCTTTAAAGTTTTATGTTACAAATCGTTTTTTGAGAGTTGCTCCAGCCATTTATACGTATGCCATCATAACGACGATCGTACTTCTGATTATTGGAGTTATATCATTGAAAACACTGATTACAGTAAAATTTTTAGCTTGGTTTTCCGGGAATTTTTTACTAACACCAATAGCATATCCCAACATTTTTAAATCCTTTGGAACGGGTGTAGTCAATGGAAGCTTGTGGACAATACCGCAGGAGTTTTCATTTTATTTGTTTGTCCCGATTATTTTCATGATTGAACGCAAGTTTGGATTTAAAAAAATGTTTATATTTCTAATTGCTATCTCAATCCTTGGGATTGTACTGCTTCAAGCATTGAACACAACATTAGGTGAATCCAATATGATAACTTTCCTGTATATTCACAGCTTTCTTCCTTATATGATTTATTTTTCAATGGGTATATTTTGGTTAAAGTGTTGGAGTAAAGTGAAGTCTAATGGGTTCATGGCGTTATTATCTATACTAGTATACTTTGGCATTCGTAATTTAACTGTATTAGATCATGTATTAGGGCCATATTTAAAATTGTTATGGATCATTCCCCTAAGCTATTCTGTTATTTGGTTTGGTTACAACGGGCCTTCCATCTTACATAAAATGGTGAAAAAGACTGGTGATTTGAGTTTCGGGGTTTATATTTGGCATATGGTTATCATTAATCTATTTATGTACTATAACGTTACAAAAACTCTTGCTGGGTGGCCATCTACTTTAATCCATGTGCTTGTAATTATATCTACATTTGTTCTAGCAGCATTATCCTGGAGGTTTATTGAACGGCCAGTATTAAAATTTAAACCTTATACATCGCGCGCAGGAATGGAGGATGAATCGAAGAGAACAGAAAACCTTATTGTTGCGAATGAATACATTAATTGATATCGGGAGTTATATGCATGAGAATATTACATGTTACATTAGGATTGCCGCCCTTACGTACAGGAGGGTTAACGAAATATAGTGTTGATTTAATGTTGACACAACAGCAATTGTTACATGAAGTTATTGTGTTGTACCCAGGACATTATACGCTAACAGGAAGTTTAAGGGTAAAGAAGAATGATTCATATCAAGGGATTCAAGTATATGAGATTATTAATCCATTACCAGTCCCCTTATTAGGTGGGGTTAAAAAACCAAGGGAATATATGAAACAAATTAATGGGCAGCAGTATACTACCTTTCTACAGCAATTGAATCCGGATATTATACACGTCCATACCTTAATGGGATTGCACAAAGAGTTTCTCGAAGCTGCTAAAGCACTAGGTATTCGAATGGTGTTTACTTCACATGATTATTTTGGCATTTGCCCTAAAGTAAATTTATTAGATTCATCTGGGACTGTATGCGAAAGCTACAAGGATGGGATAGAATGTGTTTCTTGTAATCAGGGAGGATACAGTAGTACGATGATTCGTCTTATGCAATCACGGGCGTATAGATATTTTAAAGAAAGTCGTGCAGTAACGTTGCTGCGTAAAAGAGTAAAGCACCGTTTTCGAGCAGAGAATCGAAAGAGATCATCTGATGCTAGCAATAACATCAAGAAAGATCCTGTCATGGGACTATCTTATGTAGAACTCCGGAAATATTATATGGAGATGCTTCAGTTCATGAACGGTATTCATTTCAATAGTTCTGTTGCCCAACAAGAATATCATCGTTATGGACAGTGGAATGGCAAAGTCATATCGATTACCCATAGAGATATACAAGATCGCCGCTCCATTCGCACGGTCCAGTCAGCAGATAAGCCTTTACGGTTCACCTATCTAGGTCCGGTGGATGCGTATAAAGGCTTTTTTCTATTGCATCAAAGTTTACAGCAGCTGAGGAAGCATAGTTATATGAATTGGTGTCTTCAGGTATACGGTGATATGAGTCATGCTAGTGAACTTTTCAATACAGAAAAGTATACGTTCCATGGAAAGTATTGTTATGATGATCTTTCTCATATTTTTGAAAATACAGATATTCTGGTGATACCGAGTATATGCAAAGAAACATTTGGTTTTACTGGATTGGAGGCATTGTCGTACGGTGTACCGGTACTTATTGCCGATACGGTAGGATTTAAAGATATGATCCGGAACGGCGTTACAGGATTTATTGTCAAACCAGAAGTTAAGGAGCTCGCAGATCAACTTCGTAACATTATTGAGAATCGAGACATTTTAAATGTAATGAACCAGAACATCAATGAAATGGATATTCAGTTCTCGATGGAACGGCATGTAGAACAGTTAATGGATTGGTATTCTCACTTGGAAGCTGAGGTAATCGTATGACGAAGCATATATTTATTGTTGGATCGAAAGGTATTCCTGCGAAGTATGGCGGATTTGAAACGTTCGTAGATCAATTGACAGAACGTAAGAAAAACAATGAAATTCAGTATCATGTAGCCTGTCTATCGGACCGTAAGAGCGAATATATTCATAACGGAGCTCGTTGTTTTGAAGTGAAAGTACCACGAATAGGGAGTGCTAGAGCTGTTCTATACGATGTGCTGAGTTTGCGGGAATGTATTCGCTATATAAAGAAAAATAAATTATATAACAGTACGGTTTACATTTTGGCCTGTCGAATAGGGCCTTTTTTTTATGTCTTTAAAAGGAAATTATCCAAAATGGGTGTTCAAGTACTCGTCAATCCTGATGGCCATGAATGGAAACGAGGAAAATGGAATGCATTGATTAAGCGGTATTGGAAGCTATCGGAAAGACTTATGGTGAAGCATGCTGATCTATTAGTATGTGATTCAAAAGGAATTGAACAATATATCCAGCAAGACTACGCATCTTACAAGCCGAACACGATCTTTATTGCTTATGGAGCAGATATTACAAAATCGACTTTGGAAGATTGCGATGAAAAGTTAATAAACTGGATTGAACGGTTTCAAGTATGGCCGAATGAATATTACTTAATCATTGGCCGATTTGTTCCAGAGAATAATTATGAGCTCATGATCACGGAGTTTATGAAGTCGAGTTCGAATAAGGATTTAATTATAATTACAGGAGTAGAGACGAACCCATTTTATCAAGAATTGCTCGAAAAAACGAATTTTACTCAGGATAAGCGTATCAAATTCGTAGGAACGGTTTATGATCAACAACTGCTTAAGAAAATTCGAGAACTTGCCTACGGATATTTACACGGTCATGAGGTAGGCGGAACGAATCCATCACTACTTGAAGCATTGGCTTCCACTAAGTTGAATTTACTATATGACGTCGTTTTTAACAGAGAAGTTGGTGAAGATGGAGCAGTTTATTTTACCAAAGAACAGGGTTCACTTGCCAAACTAATTGATACCGCAGATCAATATTCCCATACGATGATCTCACAATTGGAACAAGCGGCTAAACATAGAATTACAATGGCATATGCTTGGGAGAGTATTGTGGACAAATATGAGCGAATCTTCATAGATGAGGAGTTATCGGAATTTGAAAGGGAACAACATAGGAATTGGAAACAGAGCCGGACTGTATCGATGAATGAACATCATGTGTAGTTGCTAGTTGAAACCTGCCTCTTCGTGATCACGCCGTATCGTCTATTACAATGAATTCAGAATTTGGAGGAATCTTTTGATAAATTTGACTACAGCAAAAGAGATTCGCTCTGAATATGATACATTGCAATTAGAAATAGATAGGTGTGAAAGATAGAATTGGGGAGGTTCATAACACATGATAGATTTCAAACAAAAGCTCAAAAAAGTAATGAAGTCCATCCTTCCTCCAAAAAATAATTCGTTGGCTACGGGTGAAGAAGGAGATTTGGTTAAAGCTTTTATATCAGCAGCTTCGGATCTGCCTGTTAATTCTGTTACTACAGCTAATATTGTAGATGGCGCTGTAACGGGCCCCAAGCTTGCAAGTAGTTCAGTTTCTGCAGATAAATTAAATTTGCCTTGGCTAAGTGTGACGGATACAACACACTTCGCAAATTCACTTGCGAGCTTGAAAGCGAATGGCGGCGGAATTCTTGTATTGCCAAGTGGTACTTATGCAGTGAATGCAGATACGACAGTAGATGCTAGCATCACGTTACATTTTATGAATGGAGCGAAACTGAATATTGCAAGCGGGAAGAAATTGATTCTTAACGGTAATATTGAAGCAGGACTTGTACAAATTTTTACTGGTAATGGTGTGATCACAGGCCGCCCCCAAATAAAGGAACTCTATCCACAGTGGTTTGGGGCTATTGCAGATGGTAAGAACGATGACACCCAGGGAATCCAGACAGCTATTAATACAGCTTCTTCAATAGGAGGGACTGTGGTATTTCCGCCTGGGTTATATAATGCCAGCTCATTGAATGTGAAATCGAATGTCAGGATTGTCGGAGAGAAAGGGGCGGTTCTTCAGTCCACATCGGCAACTAGTCCGGATACGATATTTAATGCAATGGGTGTTTCTAATTTTGAAATCGCAGAGTTGGAAGGGAAAATTAGTTTTATCTTGAATGGGTGTTCTGATTTTGTTATTCGAAGCCTATATGTGCGTGGAAATACTGCGAACTGGTACTTGTATCAAGCATCAGATGGGATGATACTAAACAATCAAATTGAGAATACGCTCAATACGACGGAGCGAATTATTTATTTGAATGATTGTACCACCATGCTTGTGGATGGTAATCGAATCCAAAATACGACTTTATTTAATAATGTAGGTCCTAACAATAACACGGGGATTAATGTTTCTTCTTCAAAATACTGCAAGGTGAGCAACAATCATGTTGAAAACTGTGGCGGTCAAGGAATTTGTTTTGATACCAATATAGGAATATCAGACATTAATGAAAGACAATGTTTTAGTAACATTGCGATAGCGAATATTGTAATCGGGAACGGACAGGAAGGTATTACAGCATTCTCCTCCAATCAATTCGAGACCTATGATATAACAATCGCTAACAATATCTGTATTAACAATAGATATGATGGAATCGAAATATGGGGTGTTAGACAATGTATTGTAGAAGGAAATAGTATTAGTGCTCCATTGATGAAGGAATATAGTTTTGGAGCTATTAATATCTATGGGTCGAAGGATATAATTGTTAATGGCAATTCTATTGAGAATGTTCCCAACTCTGGGATTGCAACAGCTTATGGCTATAATTATCCTGAACCTACTTGTTCAAATATTATGATAACGAATAATCGTATTCAGAACTGGAATTACCAAGACTTAAACCCTACTGTAAATCATGATCAAAATTGTGGCATTAACTTATTCGGTGGGGATTACACCGTTGTACGAGGTAATATATTTATGGATACAAAATCGGGAAGAAAGTATGGAATAAAGGCAATATCGGTCGTACAAGGCCATCATTATATACAAGGAAATGTGAATCCGGGCAATCTGCCTATTGATGACCATGTTGAGGCTGATATGATATGGGTAGGCAGACAAATAGCAGATCGCATTCCGATGCTGCGGATGTCTCAACTACAAGGTGATATCAACAATGGTTCAATGTCTGGCGTTGATCCGGGATCTGTGTGGTATAACGCCAATAAATTTGCGCTTTTCTTCAAAGGCTACGAAAAGGCCATGCTCACCCCGATGATCATTGATGAGAACAGTACCTCCGGATTTCCATCTGCGGATTATGCGCCGGGTTATATGCAGTATCAGCTTCAGACAGGACGACTCTTTTTCCGGGGCAAAACGGGCAGCTCCAACGGAAAATATACCGAAGTAGTGATGAAAGATAAATTTATCAACTTGAAAAGAAGCACAGAAGTTACCAAAACACCGGTGGAAGGCGACACGTATTACGACCCGACGAAGAAAAAACCGGTCTATTTTGACGGAACGAATTGGAGAGACTACGCGGGTAATATCGTCAACGTGAATCCGTAAATATGCAGACTAGAATTGAATCAGAGAGCTTTTTTATCTGCTCTAGCTGATGTCAGTTCTTTTTTTTGTTCTTGAAAATATCAAACCTATGAGAAGGTGGCATACCATGCAAAAAACCATGACCGGACTCATTAAAGAGCACCGCGCTCCCGGCGCGGTGCTTAAAGAGGTTCCTGTTCCGACAATCGGTCCGGATGAAGTGCTCGTTAAGGTTAAAGCAAGCTCCATCTGCGGTACGGATGTACATATATACAACTGGGATGAATGGGCCGAAAAGTCGGTCGTGACCGGAAACGTATTCGGTCATGAATTTGCCGGAATCGTCATGGAGATCGGCGAACAGGTCGAAAACGTCCGGATCGGTGATCATGTGTCCGCCGAAGGGCATATGGTTTGTGGACAATGCAAAGCATGCCGCACCGGAAACGCACATGTCTGCCTTCATACCCGCAGCTTCGGTATTAACGCACCGGGCTGTTTTGCGGAGTATGCAGTCGTGAAGGCCGGCAGCATTATTCAAAATGATCCGGCTATGCCATATGAACTGGCTTGTCTGCAGGATCCTTTGGGCAATGCCGTACATACGGTTCTCTCCGGTGACATCGTTGGCAAATCCGTACTAATCGTAGGAGCAGGCTTGATCGGACTGATGGCTATATCCGTAGCAAAAGCCTGCGGAGCCGGACTCGTCATGGCGGCGGATATTCATCCTTACCGTCTAAACATGGCGCATCAGATGGGAGCGGACATCGTCATCGATAGCTCCAAGACTAGTCTGCCGCAGGTGGTCCGTGATGTTACAGGTGGCGGAGGTGCTGAGGTCGTGCTGGAAATGTCGGGTCATCCGGACGGTATCCGGAACGGTTTTGAGGCGGCGGCCTGCGCAGCCCGCGTTTCTCTATTAGGCATACCGACTCGCGATGTGGCGATGGATCTGGGCCAAATCATCTTCAAGGGCATCCGGGTGGAGGGAATTACCGGCCGCCGGATGTACGAAACCTGGTACCAGATGAAGGGGCTCCTGCGAAATGGAAACTTAGGATTGGACAAACTGGTGACTCATACTTGCTCGCTGGACCGCTTTGAAGAAGCTTTTGACCTGATGAAAAGCGGTGCCTGCGGTAAAATTGTTTTCTTAAATGAGCTCACGGGCCACTTCGAGGCTGTACAGGATCCGTCAACCCCGATGTTGCTGCATGTATAAGAAACAAAACTAAAAAAGCAGGGAGCCTGCCGTAAAGACATCATTGTCTATGGCATGGTCCCTGACAACTCCTCAATATACCCGGTGAATCACGTCCTCGAAATCAGGTTCCTCCATATGAATATCCGCAACCTCGCCCCAGCCGCTGACCATCCGCAGGATGTCCATGGCTTTGACCTGCTGCCTGTTGGCTTCAATATGTACCTCATGGCTTCCGGCGTCAACGATCTGAAAAGTGCGCTCCGCATCCAAGCCGAGTTCAACCGGAAGGCACTGATCTTGAGGCGCCGGCAGTTGATAGGTTCCGTGAAACGTAACCCGGATGAGCGTAGGCAGTCCAATTTTATCCCGCAGATTTTCGATGGTTCCTTCGTAGCTGAGCTGCCCGTGATTGATCACCATGACCCGTTCGCACAGCTGCTCGATGTCATCCATATCATGGGTGGTGAGCAGGATCGTTTTTCCGAACTCGCTGTTCAGCTTTTTTAGAAATCCACGGATACTGCGCTTTGCTGTCACATCCAGGCCTATCGTGGGCTCATCGAGAAAAAGGACATCTGGATCATGCAGCATGGAGGCGGCGATGTCTGCCCGCATACGTTGTCCGAGGGATAGCTTGCGAACAGGCGTAAGCCAAAATTCTTTCAAATCCAGCAGTTCCCCCATCTCCCCTTGACGCTTCTCCTTTTCGTCAGGAGCCACCTTATACATATGAGCCAAAATATCATACGAATCCTTGACAGGCAGATCCCACCACAACTGGCTGCGCTGGCCGAATACGACTCCGAGCCGCTTGGCGACTTGACGCCTGTGTTTATGCGGATTGATTCCGTTAATTTTCACTTCGCCCGAGGAAGGATGAAGAATTCCGGTCAGCATTTTAATGGTGGTGGATTTGCCGGCTCCGTTCGGACCGATATACCCGACGAAATCTCCTTTTTGAATGGAAAAGCTGATGTCTTTTACCGCTTCCTTCATCCGGTATTCCCTAGTGAATAGGGTCCGAATGCCGGCGAAGCGGCCTTCCTTGACCACCGGCGTCCGGAACTGTTTGTGCAGTCCGCTAACCTCGATCATTGGCAGTGTATTTTTCATAAGTTGATATCCCCTTTCCTTCTAGCTCCCTGTACTTTGATAACGGGTTAGCCCGAATTTCCAAAACCTCAAGCTGATGACGAGACAAATGACTGCAAGCAAAGCTATGCCGTAGACCAGCCAAGAACCGTACTCTCCGCGGAGAATGAACAGGGAAGGGACATAGCCTACGAAGCCAACCGGAATGACGATGAGCAGTAAGGACCGGAGCCAGGCAGGGTAGAGGACAAGCGGATAGCGGACAGCCGTTTGAGCGGCATCCTCTGTGAGTGTTTGCAGTTCATTAATTCTTGTGATCCAAAATCCTACCGTTGCGGTGGCCAGTCCGATCGAGAATAGGATCACGCCTCCGGTGACAATGACGAACAGCGTATAAGGCAAGGCCAGCCAGGTAATTTGACCGCTGGATATCATTCCATGCATCGACCAGTAAAGGATCGCGCCTCCCTGAAGCAGTTCACCCGGCATCAGGCGGATGTTTTGCGACATCAGCGCAAGCAGAATCGGGACCGGACGGGTCAGCAGCTGATCAAGCTCACCTGTCGTCAAGTACCTCTCCAGATGATGGACATCACTTGCGAAAGTCCGGTACAGCGTTTTGGCGAGGGTCATGACAGCAAAAAGATACCCCACTTCATACAGTGACCAACCCTTAACCGCACCAAATTTGTTCAGGACGATGGAGATCATGAGAAACTCGGCGATTTGGATCGTCGCAGCGAGGACTGTGCCAAGAATAAAGTTAAACTTGTATTGCATTCGGCTGCGTATGCTTGAACGGATGAGAACCGCGTACAAATCCAGCCAATATTTGATAGTCATCCTCCCTGCACCTCCACTTTCCGTCTGACCACGATAGTTACAAGTAGACAAAGCAGCGTAAAGAAAATGCACCATGCCAAAGAACCCAGTAAACTGCCTGCTTGCTCATAACCCAGATAGATGCGGGTCGGTACATACAGCAGATAGGGGTAAGGTGACATCCAGCTCACCGTCTGCAGCCAAGACGGCAGCCATTCCACCGGGATAAAGAAACCGGCGAGCAGATTCATAAGGGCATGATTGACCCAAAACAGCCAGTTCGATTCCGTTGTCCACAGCGAAGTTGCACCGATAATGTAATTCATGCAGATGGACATGTAAGCAGAGGCGGCTAAAGCGACGAATGTGTACAGCAGCGTTGTCCAGTGGGTTGGCAGGGAGAGCCGGAACAGAACCATATACAGCAGATAGATGGGGAGAGATTTATAGATGAATTGATAGGCGATTTGTCCCCATTCCCTGCACATGCACAGAACAAACAAATGGACAGGGCGCATCAAATCCAGTGAGATTTGGCCTGTCCTGACAGCTTCCGGAATGCCGAGTCCATTCGTGATAAAGCCGGTAACCCACAGTGAAGCCTGGGTAAAAGCAATGTAGCCGATCATGCCGTGCACGCCATACTCTCCAAGCGGGCGGTCATGTCCGATTCCGATCCAGATGCAAGCGTAGAGATAGCCGAAGAGAGCGCTCGCAACGTTGTGCAGCATGTGCGCCCCGCGGTAATGAAGATTGCGGGCATACGCTTTTGAAGCCAAAGAGAAATAGAGCATTGCACACCTCCGATAAGTTTTGTAGCGACGAGATCCGTCAACTTCAGTCAAGGCGAACGAGTGAGAAGGATTCCATCATACCAAAATCTGGCTGAGGCCGCAATCAAAACTTTAGCAGGTGTGCGTGCTCCTTGATAAAACAATCCTTAAGTGGAAGGTAACTGCGATTTGGCGTTTTGCAAGATGCCGCTGATCTGATTTTCTAGCGAGAGGATTTTTTGTTTCTGGCTCTGGATTTGAAGAAGCTGGTTGACCAGAGTATTCAGATCCGTATGGATTTTTTTAGCGTCACCCACTTTCACCGCCTGGGTTACGCCTTTCCACAACGGGCTGACATTTTTATTCAGAATGGTCGCAGTGCTTTTCTCAGCTTTGATTTTGATGCGAACCGAATCAGCTCCTGCGAGGATTCCCCGGATCTTCTTCTGAGCTGAGGATCTTTGGGCTTTGGCGGAAGCGAGCGCCTGTTCTTTGTTTTGAATATCCATTTTCGCCATCTGTACGGCAAGTTTCATCGTATCTACCTGTGTTTTCAGAGCGGAACTGAGCTGCTTGTTTTTGAGTTTATTGGCAGTCGTAATCTGCTGGTTAAGCGTGGTATACATCGTAAGAATCGGTTTGTATTTATCTTTCGTCTGTTTTACTGCCTGTTCGAGTCTGGCGATCTTGTCCGCATCAATCACCTTGATCTGCTTGGTTAGTGAGGATTGTGTTTCTTCATTTTTGTAATGAAGTGAACTGATGCTTTGATCAACCTGCTGCAGCTGGGATTGCAGATCTTTGAAACGGCTGTACAAAGACCCTAGCTTGCTGCGGAGTGCGGCATCCGAGGCGGTCGCACGGTCCACAGCGGCTTGCTGTGAGGCGGACCATTGCATGGATGCAGCTGCAGCTGCAGCACCAGAGAAAGTCAGTGATAATGCGAAAATGAAAGTCAGGACGGCTGGGAAAAGTTTCTTGAATGGTTTCATGAAATATTTCTCCTTTGTACGGGAATGGGAATGAACAGCTTGAAGCTTGAAACTTCGATCAAACGCTAAAAAGCACCCGCAAAGAAAGGCATATAACGCCTTTTCTTACGAGTGCTTCAACGTAAGCTGTTCATCAATTTAATTGAACCTAATATATCGGGAATTCCTGTTTATGTCAATCCTTAAGAAACAGCAAAAACGAAAATGAGTTGGATGAATTAATAACAAATCAAAACAGACATAAAGTATACATAAACAAAAATAAAACAAGATATATGTGTTTGTTTGTGTTGACTACAGGGAGGGGCTGAAGTACGATGAAGTTGTAAAATACAGCTTATATAAAAGGAGAGGCTTGCTGTGAGCACATTGATGATGGATTTGAACCGGAACGTGCCAGCGCTTGATATTCCGTTTATCCGGGAGATGGCGGAAATTACGTATCACATGTGGAAGTTCGGCTGGGATGAGCGTAACGGCGGGAATATCAGCCGTATTTTGGATGAGGCGGAGGTCCGCCCCTATATAGATCTTAATGGAACCGGACGCGTTATTACGCTGACTTTTCCGGTACCCGAGCTGGCCGGCACCATTTTTGTCGTGACGGGATCGGGCAAATATTTCAGAAACGTAATCAGCGATCCGGAAATGAATCTCGGTGTGATCCGGGTAACGCCGGATGGAGAGCATGTCGATGTATTGTGGGGCTTTAGCGGCAATACGTTCCCTACAAGCGAGCTCGCATCCCATTTTATGAGCCATATTGAACGATTGAAGGTAGATCCTGCCCACCGGATTGTCATGCATACGCATGCTACCAATGTGATTGCCATGACGTTTGTGCATGATTTAGATGAGAAAAAATTCACAAAAACGCTCTGGCAAATGTGCACCGAATGTATTGTCGTTTTCCCTGAAGGGGTGGGCGTTCTGCCATGGATGGTACCGGGAAGCGCTGAGATCGGCCGGAAAACAGCGGATAAAATGAAGGACGGGCGAGTTGTCATTTGGCCGCATCATGGCATTTTCGGTACCGGATCCACCATGGACGAAACATTTGGCTTAATCGAGACGGTCGAAAAGGCGGCTCAAGTCTATATGCTCACCGCAGGCCACAGCATCAAACAGACGATAAGCGACCAGGAGCTGTCGGACCTCGCCAAGGCATTTGGCGTCGTCCATGCAGAAGGAATTCTTGAAGTTTAAGTCATAAAAGAACGGAGCAGCGCATCACTTGCGTACGCTCCGTTTTTCTTTAGAGTATCGACCTATGACCTTACAATATAACGTTTTCGGTGGGGCATTTCTACGTGAAGTCCCACAAATTTTTTTGTGATATTAAGGATAGTCCATTGTATTGACTTAGGGTTCTTTGCGAGTAGAATGATGAGCAAGAGAAAGCATCAAAGGAGTGCACATCATGATTTTATTAAGATCGAGGCAGCAGTATCACCGTAAAAGGTCGGTGCAGCGGAAAAACCTGAGAATCGCCACGATGGAGGGTATTCCGGCTGTCATGTTCATGACCCTGCTTGGGGGTCAGTTTCTCACCGGCTATTTGCTGTATCTCGGAGCGAACTCCAGCCAGCTGGGCTTCGTACTGGCGATCACCACGTTTGTGAATATCGGCCAGCTTTTCGCCGCTTTTTTGATCCAGAGGCTAAAGAGCCGCAAGTGGACACTGGTGCTGTTTGTGGCGCTTCACCGGATATTGTGGGCCTTTACGGGCCTCATTCCGTTTGTAATTCCGAAACCGTACTGGGTTATCGCATTTATTATTTTATATACGCTAGCCTTTATCTTTAATACGGTTGGCGGCATATTGTGGAACTCGCTGATCAGCGATATCGTGCCGGCACGCGTCAGGGGCCGCTATTTCGGAATCCGCAACACGATGATGAACGCGCTGGGGACGCTCGTCATGTATGCGGGTGGAATTATTCTGGATCATGAGCCTGGAGGCAAGGGCTTTTTGATTCTGTACGTGTTTGTATGGATATGTATTATCGTGAATATTACGATGTTTTTCTTTTATCCGGATATGCCTTTTGAGCGCTCCACGGAAAGCAAGTTTGTCCCGATGTTGAAAAAACCGCTGAAGGACAGCGCATTTCTGAAGGCGACCCTGTTTTTGGCAGGGTTTCTGTTTTTGCAGAACCTGGTGGTACCGCTGTATTCGTATGTTATGCTGCAGCTGCTGCATATCAATTACCAAACGCTGTCGCTTCTGAATGTAGCGCAAACCGTATCTATGATGGGCAGCTTCTATATCTGGGGCAACCTGAATGCGAAGTACAGCAACCGCCGTCTGTTGTTCTGGACACTGCCAATAATCGCGCTATCC
Source organism: Paenibacillus mangrovi (assembly GCF_022898935.1). Classification (GTDB taxonomy): domain Bacteria; phylum Bacillota; class Bacilli; order Paenibacillales; family Paenibacillaceae; genus Paenibacillus_AQ; species Paenibacillus_AQ mangrovi. The sequence goes on from NZ_JALIRP010000001.1 coordinate 446,827, forward strand.
TGCCTGCTGTGGGGACTTTTGTCCGTGCTGCCGATGCTGGTTGTGCTGGTGGCGGCTCATATCGTGTTCGGAATCGGGGTGGGAGGCTTTAACCAGCTGGCTTTCAACTTTATGATCGGGGATACGCCCAAAAGCGAACGGCCGATGTATATGGCGATGTATGCGGCGATTACCGGAGTCGCGGCCTTCTTCGGACCGCTGCTCGGAGGCAATGTGTATAGTCTCATTAAGCACTGGCCGGTATGGATGCAAGTCTACGGCATGCAGGTGATTGTAGGGCTGGCCATGATCGTGATAACGGTAACGTTGGGACGGCGGATTCTGAAGGATGCTTAAGCTAGCGTAAAATATCCTGCCGCTTCTGAAAAGAGCAATGAAGCATTAAAAAACGGATGCGCCCTTTAAGGGCTGCATCCGTTTTTGGTAATACGAATTATTTGCTGGAATCCGATTTAGTTGCATCGGCTTTTTTGTTTTGGTCTTCTTCCAGATAGTTCGTAATTTTTGCTTTTGATTTGAGATCAGCAAGCCAAGTTGGGGCTTTACTCATGATCTGTTGATAGGTCAGCTGCTCTTTGATGTCCGCTTTCTTCTCATCGAACGTCGCAGTATGAGCTGGTTTATAGCCTGTTTTCTTGATGATATGGTAGCCTGCGTCCGTTTTAACTACGCCGCTGATCTCGCCTTCTTTCAAGCTAAACGCAGCATCCTCAAATGGCTTGTACATTTGATTGCGGCCGAAGTAACCAAGATCGCCGCCTTTATCTTTGGAGCCTGGATCTATCGATTTTTCCTTGGCTAGGGTTGCAAAATCCGCACCCTCTTTTAGCTGTTTCTCGATTGCATCTGCTTCTTCCTTGGTAGCTACCAGGATATGGGAAGCGCGAACCTGCTCAGGTGTGTCAAAGTAAGCTTTATTTTCATCAAAATATTTCTTTACGTCTGCATCACTGACTTTTACTTCAGGACCAATGAGCTTGACTAGTCGAGCTTGCATCTCCATTTGCTTGTTGAACTCTTCTTTAGAGATGCCGTTTTGCTGAAGCGCCGCCTCAAACTCTTGATCGGAGCTGTAGCCTTTCTTGACAAAAGCTGTTTCTTTATCAATATCCGCTTGAGTGATCTTAATGCCTTTTTTGTCGGCTTCCTGTTTCACCAGCGTTTCGGCAATCATGCCGTTAAGGGTTTGAACGCCGCCAACAGAAACGAGTTGGTCATAGAGCTGATCCTTGGTAATTTTCTCACCGTTTACAGTTGCAACAGCTTCTTTGGCAACTGGAGGGTTGATCAATACAACGACCAGCACAACGGCTAGCACAAGAGAAACGATCATCCATACTTTACCGCCCATTCCCTTTGAAGGAGATGGTGTTGGCGGTACTGTACCCGCTTTAGGTTTCGCAGGAGCTGCTGGAGTATTGTAACGATCGTCCGGAGTCTCCTCTTCTGTTTCTGTGTGTTCAGAAACTGGGGTTTCTTCGGCAGGCTTGTCCGATTCTAATTGGTCTATAGGCTGTTCGTTTGGTTCCTTGATGTCCCCCGATTGTTCTTCCGGAGTGAGGCCTTCTTCGTTATTCAATGTTTCTTTTTCTTTGTCTGACATTAAATGTAACTCCTCCTTTTGATAGTAAAACAAAAACACCTATGCGTAACACTTTACCAGATTCAGCAGAAATAATCCTTAAGAAGAAATAAATTGTGGAGAAAATTTTTTAATATAGTTTTAAGAAACGGAAAAAAAAGGCTGTCCCTCAGGCAGAAAAAATGAGAAACAGCCGATGATTTCCAGCTGGAAAAGCAGTTTTATTTTTCGCGTTCGATCGATACCGCATGTGCAATGCATGGGATCGTCTCGTCTTGCTGAAAAGTCAGGGGAGAGAGCAGGGCACCGGTTGCAACGACCAAAATCCGGTTCAGTTCTCCCCGTCGCATCCGGTTCAGGAGATGGCCATAGGTGACAACCGCAGAGCAGCCGCAGCCGCTGGCACCTGCCTGTACATTTTGGGTTTCGTAGTTATAGATCATCATGCCGCAATCAGAATACGTTGTTTGCTGCATCGGGATATTATGCCTTTTGAATAAATCGCAGGCGATCTCATAGCCGACCTTCGACAAGTCGCCGGTGACGATTAGGTCGTAATGACTTGGCTCGATCTGAAGATCCCGGAAATGGGCTTCAATGGTGTCGACAGCCGCCGGCGCCATGGCTGCGCCCATATTGAAGGGATCTTTGATGCCCATATCTACAACGCGTCCGATGGTTGCGGATGTAATGAATGGACCTTTGCCTTCCTTGCCAATAACTGCAGCACCCGCACCCGTGACTGTAAACTGGGCCGTTGGCGGTTTTTGGGAGCCGTATTCGGTAGGATACCGGAACTGTTTCTCCACGCTGCAGTTGTGGCTGCATGTGGCGGCAAGTGTATGCTTTGCGCCTCCCGAATTCACGACATAGGCGGCTAGAGCAAGGCTTTCCATCGATGTGGAGCAGGCCCCGAACAACCCAAAATAAGGAATGGTCAGTGTACGGGCGGCAAAGCTGCTGGATACAATCTGGTTCATCAGGTCGCCGCCAAAATGGAACTGGATCTCTCCTTCGGTCAAGCCGGCATGCTCGATCGCCATTTTGGCTGCTTCCTCGAGAAGCGCCTTCTCGGCTTTCTCCCAGCTCTCCTGCCCGAGATAAAGGTCCCCATGTATAATGTCAAAATCTTCTGCCAGCGGACCTTGCCCTTCAAAGGGGCCAACCGTTGTTGCGCTAGAGAGAAAGGAGGGCTTGTTTTCAAATACCCAGCTTTGATGGCCTTTCAGCATTTTCGGTTCAACCTCCTACTATGTTGGGATCAAATATAACGTAGGCAATGCCGACAGCAAATGCCGCCATGGTACCAAATACAATGACAGGACCGGCAACCTTGAATATGCTGCCGCCGAGGCCCAGCACGATGCCTTCGCGGCGGTATTCGATGGCTGCAGAGGCCATGGAGTTCGCAAAGCCGGTAACCGGCACGGCGGAGCCGGCTCCGGCCCATTGGGCAATTTTATCGTAAACCCCAAAGCAAGTCAGAATGACCGAAATGAGAATCATAACACCTACGGTCGGGCTAGCGGCTTCTTTGACGCTGAATCCGCCATAATGGACGAATAGCTGCTGTATGACTTGGCCAACCAGGCAGATCAAGCCGCCGACAAGGAAAGCCCGATATAGATTCTTGAAGGTGAATTTGCTCGGCTCGCGTGTCTTGGCTAGTACCTTGTATTCCTGCTGCACAGGGGTAAGCTTTTTTTTTACTTTGCTGACCATTTGATTACAACCCTCCTAACGCGTTAATAACGGTTTAACGTCAGAGATAACCTGCTCGAGCTGCTTGGAGCAGTTCTCATACAAGGTTTTAGCGTCTTGCCGGTTTGAGGACAATCCGAACATTTCAAGATCCGCTTGGCATTTCTTTAGTTCGGCATATAAGACGGCCTTTGGCTGCGGCTCCGGCACTTTGAGCTTGTCGTCAAATAGATCGACATACAGCTGGTCATAAGCATCGACTTGTCCGACGTACACGTTATCTAAAGAAACGCCAATTTTTTCGAGCTCTGTATTGATCCACCGGCGGTTCAGCCCGCGCGTCGCGAGCGGCTCATCCATGATTTTTCCATCGAGGATGACGGTTTGTGGCTCCGATTCAGGGCCGACTTTAATGCCCAGATGTGTGGGTGCTAGAGGCTGATTTTCCTTTTTCAGCAGCACGTTGACATCGCCATTAGGCTCCATGACCGCAAATTCGACTTCTGCGGCTTTGAATACGTCCTTGCCCCGGAGCTGTTCTAGCAGCTCTTCATTGGTAAGGCGTTCCTTTTTAAGATTATCCTCCAGAATTTTTCCGTCTTTGATCAGAACGGTGCTTTTGCTGTCGATGAAATCCCGTGCTTTCTTGCTCTTGAGCTGTAAAAACTCAATGCCGAGCGATATCAGCACCCATACGGACAAGGAGATAAGTCCCAGATACCAAGTCCCCTCAACATCAAGCGAGATGGTCGCAGCCAAGTCACCGATTGTGATGCCTGTTATATATTCGAAAAAGGACAATTGGGATATCTGTCTTTTTCCGAGCAATCGGGTTAGCGCGAACAGCACCACGATGGCTGTCAAAGTACGGGTTATAACCTCGACCCATTCCGGCATTTGCATAACCTCCATTTTAGTCGAATAAACAAATTATTTACTTCTCCCATGATTTTTATGAATTTTTTCATGCCATACAGGTTAGATTAATTTTCGTACTTATGATGCAAAGGAGGTGAGAACGAACCATGACAGTAGCTTCCCAGGTTAAAACGACTCTCGCTTCTTTAAAGAGCGCTCAAGCCAGCTTGGAAACCTTTGCGCTCAGCACGCAAAACCAAGATGCTAAGAACCTGTTCACTAACGCGGCACAGCAAACTCAGCAAATCGTGCAGCAAGTGGAGAGCAGAGTACAGCAATTGGAAAATGAAGAGCCGCAGTATAAGGGATACTAATCCGCTCCCGAGGGTCTTGTTACATACAAGACTTTACTCAAAAAAAGCACCGGCGCTGCCGGTGCTTTTTTTCTAGATATCAGAGAATAGATTTTACGCCCATTTTACATAAACGTGACAAAAGGACGGGCTTTAGGGATAATAGGAAGGATATTATTTTCATCCAAAAGTTGGGGGGATATTTTACAATATGAATTTGCATCAGAACCGCTTGAGAAAGTTGGCCATAACCAGCCTGATTCTCGGCGTATTGTTTGTCATCACAACGATCTTAATTGAAACGAATCATATTGCTTGGTTTGACAATGCAGTCATTTCCTTAGTGCAAGGTTTGGAGACCCCTTGGCTTACTTCAGTGATGAAATTTTTTACCTTTATCGGCTCCTCATTAATGGCTTCGGTTCTGTCCTTGCTTGCCTTCTTCTTTTTGATGGTGGTTTTGAAGCACCGGCGTGAATTGATCCTCTTTGTGCTTGTAGTGGGCGGCTCTGAGATTTGGAATATCATCCTTAAGAATTTCTTTCAACGGCCAAGACCCAATACTCATCGTCTGATCGAAATCACCGGCTACAGCTATCCAAGCGGCCATTCCATGGCGGCATTTTCGCTTTACGGGGTCATTACCTACTTGCTGTGGAGACATATTCCTTCCTTTGCAGGCAGAGTGGCTATGATCATCATTGGCGTAACACTGACACTTCTGATCGGCATAAGCAGAATTTATCTAGGGGTGCATTATCCGAGTGATGTGCTTGGAGGATATCTGGCGAGCGCCACATGGCTCATGATTTCCATTGCCCTATTCGAAAAGTACTTGAAAAAGCCACAAAACGCGAAATAATCCGCTTGGAAAGTGCCTTAAAACTTGCATGAAAACAGTATACTCGCGTAATATGATGTCATAGAGGATTTTTACTGCATCCCAGAGAGAAACTTTGTAGATAAAAAGGAGTCTGGTTGCGAAACAATGACATCAGTGAAAGATTTTTTCCAACTTCCCGCCGTAAGAAAAGGCGTGGTACTTATTTTGCTAGTCCTGTTTTTATATATGTTCAGAAGTATGATGAATTTCATTCTGATTACATTTATTCTGACATATCTGGTAAACCGGCTTCACACGTTCTTAACCCGGCGTTTTACGAACCGGATGGGCATCAGTAAAAAGATCGTGCTCATTTTAATGTATGCCTTGGTTGTGGCCGCATTACTCATTGGAATCTTACAATATGCGCCCAAGCTCATCTCGGAGTTGAATGTGCTGATCCAGCAGGTTATTTCCTTCTATAGCAACCCTTTAGTGCTGACGGACAACAGGATCATGAATTATATTCTGGATTATATACACAAAATTGACTTTGCCGCTTATCTCACACAGGGCTATGGTCTTATGAAGAATACGATCTCGAATATTGGGAAAACCGGTTTGAATGTGGGACTGGCAATCATCATGAGCTTGTTCTTCATGCTGGAAAAGGAGAAAGTGACGAATTTCACGGAAAAGTTCAGAACGAGCAAGTTATCGTATGTCTATAATGAGCTCGCCTACTTCGGAAAGAAATTCACCGATTCCTTCGGTAAAGTCATTGAGGTACAGTTTCTGATTGCGGTAATCAATGCATGCTTCTCCGTCTTGTTTTTATGGATTCTGGGTTTTCCGAGCCTGTTTGCTTTGGGAATGATGATTTTTCTGCTGGGGCTTATTCCGGTGATGGGCGTTATCATTTCGCTGGTTCCGCTTTGTGCCATTGCGTTTGGGATCGGGGGCATTCCGAAGGTCTTCTATGTTTTGCTCATGATTGCAATTTTGCATTCGTTTGAGACGTACGTGATGAATCCGAAATTTATGTCTGACAAGACGCATCTGCCGATCTTTTACACTTTTGCGATCCTGATTGTATCCGAGCATTTCTTTGGGGTATGGGGATTGCTTCTCGGCGTTCCGATGTTTATGTTCCTGCTGGACCTGCTCGATGTCCCTGTGAACAATTCGCCTAAGGATCCTCCACGAGTAAAGCCAAAGAGTACAGGGTCTTGAAGATAAATCCACACAATAAAATCCTAACGCATCCGTTAGGATTTTATTATTAAGTGATAGTTGTCTAAATTTCAGAATGGGCTGCAGGCAGTCTGCGGTCCTGACGCTGGTGATAGGTATGCTGCGTGAAGCGTCTCAATGATTCGGGCAGCTTCTTCTTGAGCTGATCCGCCTGTTGCTGCGTCATTTTTCCGGCTTTGACGGCATTATCGATCTTAGCACTTTGAATAGCGGTAAGCTTTTGCACGAAAACATCGGCATCCCAGTTCTTTTTCTCTTTGGCGATCTGCTGGAGCGATTTGCCCTGCTTCCATTCTTTTTTGAGATCCTGCTCGGTCATGTCAAGCAGCGTGGCTGCATCTTTGAAGAGCACGAATTTTCTGCCATGATGTTCACGGTGTCTTTGGTGGCTTTCGTTGTCCTGTTTTTCCGCCGGAGGAGTCACTTCAGCAGGAGGGGTCATCTGGGTTTCGGAAGCCGCATCGGCTGTATGCGCAAAGGAGAAACTACCAGCAGTCAGAATACAGGAGAGAGCTCCTGCCATTAAGTTTTTTTTGAATTGGTTCATCTTGTCACCCCGTTGATGTTATGGTACTTCTTTCATATTCTGTATTTATTATAGGCTGAATTGGATAAATCATACTTATTTTTGCAAAACGGCTCTGGCTGAGCTGCTTGTATCATAACGAAGGACAAAGGGTAATATTCCGTATATAGAAACATCTGCAGCGGTATCACCTGAAAAAACATTTATTTTCGTGATTATCGTGATATTTTTGCGACAGGAGGAGATGCAGCCATGACTTTCGGAGCGCGAATGCTTAAGACGGGAATCGCCGTCACGCTCGCACTATATATCAGCAAGTGGCTACATTTATCCTCGCCGACTATATCGGCTATAGCAGCCATTTTTGCTATGCAGCCGTCTATTTACCGCTCTTGGCGTTATTTCCTGGAACAGCTTCAAACCAATACGCTCGGAGCCGTACTGGCTTTAATCGCAGGTTTGGTTTTTTCCAATGAACCCATTGCGGTTGGACTTGTATGTATTATCGTTATTATGATTTGCTTGAAGCTCAAGATGGGAGATACTATTGGGTTGACCCTCGTAACGGTGATCGTTGTCATGGAGGCGTCTGGACAATGGCAGTTCGCCCTGACCCGTTTTTCGCTAAGCTTGATCGGCATCGTATCCGCGTTCCTGATCAATGTTCTACTCTTTCCGCCAAAGCCGAAAGTGCAGTTTACGGACCAGATTGAGACAACCTTTGACCAGATGTCGCTATTGATGCGTACCGCCATTTCCGCTGAAATCAAAGAGAACATTTTCAGGGATAAAAAAAGAGAGCTTGAGGACTCCATCAAGTCGTTGTCCGACAAGTACAAGCTGCTGGAAGAAGAACAGAAAAAGATGAAGCGGGCCACGTTCAGTCAGACCCGGCATCTCGTGGTGTACAAGCAGATGCTGAACACGCTCCGGAAGGGGCGCGAGGTGCTTGATGCTGTAGAAGAGCATTATTTTCAGTCCGAGCGGCCTGAGGAGATGGATCGGAACTTCGATCACCAGCTGGAGAAGCTGATTAAGCTGCATGAGCATGTGCTGCTCAAGTTCGAGGATAAACTGAAGCCAAACAGTGTCGAAGCCGATATACTGCTGGAAGAGAGTGACAAGTTTATCAAGCAGGTGCTAGATTATGTGGCAGAGCAGCCAGAGAGTAGTCTGCGTCTGTCCATTGTAGCTTCAACCATGTATGACTACGGATATCAGCTGGAGCGTCTGAACCGCCTGGTGGAACATTACCATAAGTCTGATGATGAGGCTTTGTGGTTGTCCTGGCTGAAGAGATAAGAAAGAGGAAGAGGCTCCCTTGGACGGAATACGAATCCAGGGCGAGCCTCTTTTTGCTCTATCTAATAGGAATGAATGCGTCATTCAAGCGGCAGTCGGACGATAAATTCGGTCTGCTGCGCATTGCTTGTGGCAGTAATGCTGCCATCGTGAAGCTCGATGATGCTTTTCACGATGGCGAGTCCGAGACCTGCACCGCCTGTATCGACCGATCGAGACTTTTCCACGCGGTAGAACCGGTCGAAAATATAGGGCAGATCCATAGATGGAATGGGGGCGCCGAAGTTAATGATTTTCACGACGGCCTGTTTTCCTTCTCTGGCGATATGGACAACAATTCGCTTGCCTTCTTTGCCGTAACGCATGGCATTTGTGATCAAATTTTCGATAGCTTGCATGATTTTATCTCCGTCGCCGTCGATCAGGAGCTTCTCTTGCGGGGCGATGAGCTGAATTTCCATTTTGTGATGTTGAAGCTGCAGGGTAAACTCGGCTGTCAGCTGCCCGATCAATTGCACCAGATCAATCGAGGTGCGGTTCAGCGGAATCTGGCCAAACCCCATGCGCGTATAGTCGAAAAGGTCTGTGACGAGCCTGTTCATGCGCTTGGATTTCTCATAGGCGATATTGACGTAATACCGCAGTTCCACCTCATCCTTGTATTTATCTTCTTCAATCAGCCTCAGATAGCCGATGATAGAAGTAAGCGGTGTACGAAGGTCATGGGATACATTAGTAATGAGTTCATTTTTCGCCTGTGTGGCCATCCGCTCCTCATGAATGGAGATTTGCAGCTGCTCTGCCATGGTATTGATCTGATCGGCAAGCATGCCGATCTCGTCATTGGAGCGGACCTGAATCCGTTCATCCATGTTGCCTTCTGCCATCCGTTTTACCCCGGTAAAGATACGTGTTAATTTTCTAGTCGTTCCCCAGCTGAGAAGGAGCACGTAGAAGATGAACAGGAGGATGACCGCGACAGCCTGCCACAATGAAAAGCCGACAATCTGGTTCGGCCGGAGAATCCGTTCAACAACAGGGTAGAGTAGCTTAAAGTTCTGGTAGTAGATATTATTAAGGATCGGACGCAGCATCACAAGTGTTCCGAAGGTCAGGGCGACACTGAAAAAGAACAGTAAGATAATCTTCCACTGCAGTTTATTAAAGAAACTACGCATCGATTTTATAACCTACTCCCCACACGGTTTGAATCAGCTTGTAGCCGAGCTCTTTCTCCAGCTTGTCACGCAGGTTGCTGATATGAACCATGACTGTATTGTTGGATACATAATACTTTTCCTTCCATACTCTTTGAAAAATCTCCTCTGCACTGAAGACACGGCCGGGATGTGAAGCCAGCAGTCCCAGGATGTCAAACTCACGGCCGGTCAATTGCACGTCGTTGCCGTCAGCCGTTACACGGTGGGTGCTGCGGTTAATCTCTACACCCTGAATACGGAGCACCGAATCATCGGCAAGCCGGGGGTCAGAATTGTACTGGAAAGTTCGGCGCAGCAGCGTTTTGACTCTTACTGTCAGCTCCAGCGGATTGAAGGGCTTGATCATGTAATCATCGGCGCCGGTCATGAGTCCAAGAATCTTGTCCATATCTTCGGTTTTGGCACTGAGCATCAGAATCGGAATAACCGATGCCTTGCCGCGCATCTGTCTGCATACTTCAAGTCCATCCACCTTCGGCATCATGATGTCCAGCACAATGAGATCAAACTGCTGCTCTGGACTGTTCAGAAGCTGCAGCGCTTCTTCTCCGTCATGGGCACAGATAATATGAAAGCCTTCATTTTTCAAGTAAATAGATATCAGATTTGCAATTTCCTTGTCATCATCAACAACGAGTATATTTCTCATTTCATGTCCTCCAGAAAAACTGTGAATTAGCGAAACCATAGTCGAACATTTTGGTGGCATCTTCAAAGCGCTTGTTGGTATCCTGTGCTCCCATCACAACGACAATAAAACGTTTGCCGTTCCGTTCGGATGTACCGGTAAAGCAGTAGCCCGCTCTTTGGGTGTAACCCGTCTTGAAGCCGTCGTTGCCGCTATAGGCAAACGCTTCTCCGGGCAGCATTGAATTGGTAGTATGTAGAGTTAAGTTCATTTCGGGTATGTAAACTTCTGTTTTTTCGGTCACCTTCAGTATTTCCGGGTATGTTTGGATCAGATAACGGGCCGTTTTAGCCAAATCCTTGGCAGTCATTTGCGTTTCGCCTTCCAAGGAGGCCGATTTGAAAACCTGCAGGTCAGCTGACGACAAACCGGTGCAATTCGCGAATACAGATTGGGTAGACAGCCCGATTTCGCGAGCCATTGCATTCATTTGTGCCACGAATGCTGTTTCGCTGCCTGCGATATGCTCTGCAAGCGAAATGGCCGCGTCATTCGCGGAATGGATGACCATTGCTTCAAACATCGTAAGAAGCGGCAGCGTATCGCCTGGACGAAGTCCGATTTCGGCACCGGTTACATTAGCGGCATAATAGCTTGCCGTAACAGGCTCGTCCCAGGAATTATGCCCTTCCTTGACATTTCTCAGCACTAGCAGTTCCGTCATCATCTTGGACATGCTGGCTGGCGGCAAAGCCGCGGATGCATTATGTTCATAATATACTTTTCCCGTTTTGACATCCATAAGGACTGCTGCGGACGCATCAATTTTAAACAGCGGGAAGCGAAGCAGTACCGCAGATCCGGCGAGCACCACGATAAAAAACAGCAGTAGAAAAATGATAGGCCTATGCTTCTTTTTCTTTTTGATCACTCTCATGAAAATCGTTCTCCGTTCGTTCGTATTATATTTTCGTAAAACCCACAGTTATCATCATAACCAGCACACTTAAAGTGCCTACTAAGAATATCTTAAGAAATTTAAAGATTTGATTTTTCTTCCGAGCCGGATGTATGATGGGAAGAATTGAGCAAGATCTGGCAATAAGATTAGGTACAGAGAGATGGAGGGTTTACATGAAAACAGCAGCATGGGGAAGACGTCCTTTCGCGGAATGTGTGCCTGAACTGGTAGCAGCCGCGCGCGGAGACCAAAAAGCAAGCCTGGTCATTCAAAACGTAAGATTGGTCAATGTGGTATCCGGAGAGATTCTGCCGGGAATGTCCATCGCGGTGAAGGATTCACGAATTGTATATGTAGGGCTGGATGTAAGTCATACTATTGGTGAAGAGACCCAAATCATTGATGCGGGAGGAAAATATGCTGCCCCTGGACTGCTGGACGGTCATTGCCATATCGAAAGCACGCAGATGACGGCTACTGAATTTGCCAGAGCGGTGCTGCCGCTTGGAACGACTGGCGGTTTCTTTGATGCGCATGAAATATCCAATGTCCTGGGACTGGATGGACTTCGCTTCATGCTGGAGGAAGCCAGATCGACTCCGCTTGCGGCATATATGCAGGTAGCCTCCTGCGTTCCGTCAACGCATCCGGGCCTTGAAACGACCGGCGCTTTCATCGGGCCTGATGAAGTTGCCGAAGCCCTGAGCTGGGGAGACGATATGATCGGACTCGGGGAAGTCATGAACTTTCCGGGTGTAGTGTACGGCGATGAGAAGATGATCGGAGAAATTCAGGCGACGCTGCGGGCGGGTAAGCAAGCGGACGGCCATTTTACTTGGAAATCGGATGATTGGCGCCTGCCGGTGTACGCTGCTAGCGGAGTGAACGGTGATCATGAATGCGTAACGGCTGAGGATGTCATTGAACGTGTCCGGCTTGGCATGTACGCTAAAATGCGTCAAGGCTCAGCTTGGCATGACGTGGCAGCGACCATTAAGGCGCATACAGAAGGAGGCATTGACACCCGGCGGATGATCCTGGTTACCGATGACCGCAGCTCGGAATCGCTGATGAATGAAGGCCATATGAACTTCGTAGTGCGCCACGCGATCGCGCAGGGTGTCAAGCCGGTGACGGCCTTCCAGATGGCGACGATCAATACGGCTGAACGATTTGGGGTTTCACGTGACATCGGTGCGATTATTCCGGGCGCATATGCGGATATCATTCTTCTCGATGGCAATTTGGCGGATGTGAATGTGGTCATGACGATTGCCGCAGGCAAGATTGTCGCAGAGAATGGCCAAATGACCGCCGACTGGGAGCGTTATAAGCTGCCAGACCTGGCGTTTAACACGGTGAAACTGGACCGCAAGCTAAGCGCCGGCGATTTCGCCATTACAGCACCAATTGCTGAAGGCAAAGCCGAAATTCGGGCTGTTGAAGTGGTTGAAAATCATGTGGAAACCATCGAAAGACTTGTTCACGTGAATGTGAAAAACAACACGGTTCAGCTTGATCCTGCGGTTGACCTCTGCAAAATGGCGGTGTTCGAGCGGCATGGCAAAGGCGGCGGTCAAGCGGTCGGAATCGTGAAAGGAATCGGATTTAAACAACCTGCAGCGATCGCAATGACGGTAGCTCATGACAGCCATAATCTGACGGTGATCGGCAATGACGATGAGCTCATGGCCCGCGCGGGCAATATCGTAGCTGACATGCAGGGCGGCGTCGTGATGCTGACGGAGGATAGCATTGCAGAATTCCCGCTTTCGGTAGGCGGCATTATGTCGAACGAGCCGTTTGAAACGGTTGCCCGTCAGTCCGAAGGAATCAGCCAGGCACTAATTCAAGCAGGATGCCCGCTAAACAATGCATTTATGACTCTGTCGTTGCTGGCCCTGGTGGTTATTCCTGAGGTTCGAATCTCCGACAAAGGACTGGTTAGAATTTCTGCGGACGGCATTGATATTGTACCTTTATTTACCGGCAATTAAGCTGGTTAATCATACAACTCAAACTTGAAAAAAGGGGAGCCATCGGCTCCCCTTAAAATGTTTGATTTTAAGGATGAATATTGACAAAATAGATAAATGTTAAACATTAAAAGGGGATGAAGACAGGCATGGACTTGAAAGATCAGGATTGGCAGTACGAACAGCAGCGGGTCGACAGTGTAACCGGTAAAATTGCCGCCCGCAAGGGAACGCTTGAAGCGGAAGTGGGCCTGGTTCGGGGCGATGTGGTCGAGATGCGTAAAGATTTCTGGGATGAAGTCAGAGTCAATTTCAGCAGCTCCGATGATCTGGGAGAAACGTCCACCAGCCTGCGTCAGCAGTCCCAGGTATTATCGGAACGGGAACGAGCGCATTTACAGGCTTCGGAAACACTGAAGAAACTAAGGCTGCTGGTCAAATCGCCTTACTTTGGACGGATCGATTTTACGGAAGAGGGAGAAGAAAAGAAAGAAACCATCTATCTTGGCATTGCTTCTTTTCTCGATGATGATCAGGAGACGTTTCTGGTGTATGACTGGCGAGCGCCAGTATCCAGCCTTTATTACGACGGAGCCCCGGGTCCGGCATCTTACCAGACGCCAAGCGGTGAAATCAGCGGCAAGATGGATCTGAAACGCCAGTTCGTGATTAGGGATGGGCAAATCAAGGTCATGTTCGATACAGGTGTCACCATCGGCGATGAGCTGCTGCAGCAGGTGCTCAGCCATTCCTCCGATAACCAGATGAAGAGTATTGTAGCAACCATTCAGAAGGAACAAAACGCAGTGATCCGCAATGACAAAAGCCGGATGCTTGTCGTGCAGGGAGCCGCAGGCAGCGGCAAAACCTCAGCAGCGCTCCAGCGGGTTGCTTATTTATTGTATAAATACAGGGAGACGCTGAAAGCGGATCAGGTGATCCTGTTTTCGCCGAACCCGATGTTCAACAGCTACGTATCGACGGTGCTGCCGGAACTGGGTGAGGAAAATATGCTGCAGACAACCTTCCAGGCCTATCTAGAGCACCGGCTTGGCAGAGACTTTGATCTGGAGGATGTATTTTCCCAAATGGAGTCGATTCTGAGCGCCGAGGAAGGCCCATGGCTCAAGGTTAAACGTGCATCCATCGCTTATAAATCGTCTACGCAGTTTCTCGAGACCATCCGCCGTTACAAGGATCTTCTGGAGCAAAGCGGCATGAAATTCAAGCCGATCCGCTTCAAGGGCCGTCTGATTGTTTCGGAGGAAGTGATGCGCGAGAAGTTCTACAGCTTTGATTCAGCGGTGCGGCTCGCCAACCGGGTGGAGCTGATGCGGGATTGGCTGCTTAAGGAGCTTGCCCAGTTCGCGAAGAACGAGCGTCAGGCACCTTGGGTTGATGAGCAGATTGAGCTGCTCGATCCAGATGAATATCAAAAAGCCTATACGAGAATGCGCCGTAAGCAGACGGCCAAGAAAAACGCCACCTTCGACGACTTTGAGCTCGAACGCAGCCTGCTGGCCAAGATGGTCGTCAACGAGTGGTTGAAGCCTGTGCGGAAATGGATCAAGCGAATGCGTTTCGTGGATGTGCAAGCGATGTATGAAGAGCTGTTGACCAACAAGGACATCTTCCTCAGCATCAGTGGCGGCAGCGGGCTCCCGGATGAATGGGAGGAAATGGGCAGGCAGACGGTCCGGCTGATGAACGAAGGAAAGCTCGCATACGAAGATGTGACGCCGTATTTGTATCTGCTGGATCTTCTGAAGGGATTCCAGATTAACAGTGTGATACGCCATGTCTTTATTGATGAAGTTCAGGATTACTCTCCTTTTCAGCTCGAATATGTCAAAAGAATTTTCCCACGTGCACGGATGACTGCGCTTGGAGATTTGAACCAAGGCATCTATGCGCATACGGATGTACTTGGAGGCAGCCTGGAGTCGCTGAAGCAGCTGTATGGTGATGCAGATACCGAAGTTATCTCGCTTACACGCAGCTATCGGTCAACGCTGGAAATCGTAGATTTTACTCGCAGCATGATGCCTGGAGGAGAGTCCATCATTCCGTTCAACCGCTACGGAGAAAAACCGCTTGTAAAGCTGTCAGACAGCAGGGAGAATCTGCACCGCAGCATCGTAGAGGATATTAAGAAACTCAACAACCAGGGCTATGAACATACGGCGATCATTTGTAAAACCGCTGAAGAATGCGAGCAGGTCTATGAGGCCCTTAAGGATGAGCTGCCGCTCAAACGCATTGCCAAAACGACGCCGTCGTTTGTGACCGGTACGCTGGTTATTCCATCCTATTTGGCAAAAGGCGTCGAGTTCGACGCGGTTGTCATCTATGATGCATCCGGGGAAGCTTACAGCAGGGAATCGGAGCGTAAACTGTTCTATACGGCCTGCACCCGCGCTATGCACCAGCTTCACATATACAGCCTTGGAGAACCTTGCCGTTTCATTCAGGACGTCAGCAAGGATAAATATATTCTTCAGTCATAGTCGCTTCAATGCAGTTAACTGAATAGCAGCATTTGAGTTCTTTTCGGAAGATTTATGACGACAGGAGCGCCTGACCGATAAATGCCTGAATAGTTGCGTGCAAAACAAACCACAATAGTACTTATTGAATGCAAAGGTGGTTTTGTCATGGAAGACAAGAAGTGGGATTTAGCTGCGCTTGCATCAATTCCTTTGATCATGACGCTTGGCAATTCCATGCTGATTCCCATTTTGCCGCAAATATCACAGCAGCTTCAAGTCAGCGCGCTTCAAGTCAGCATGCTCATTACTGTGTATGCGGTAGTCGCCATTCTTTTGATACCGATTGCAGGTTATTTGTCTGACCGCTTTGGCCGAAAAAACGTCATCATTCCAAGTCTTATTATCGCGGCTGCTGGAGGCGCATTGTCCGGTATTGGTGCATGGATGACAGGTGGACTTACCGCTTACTGGATTATTCTTGGCGGACGTTTTCTTCAAGGAATTGGTGCAGCAGGGGCTTTTCCAATCGTTCTTCCGCTGGTCGGAGACATGTTCAAGGAAGAGGATGATGTCAGCAAAAGCCTTGGAATCATCGAGACCTCGAATACGTTCGGCAAGGTGCTGAGTCCCATACTCGGTGCAGCGCTGGCCAGTGTGCTGTGGTATTTGCCGTTTTTGAGCATTCCGGTGATGTGTATCCTCTCCCTGCTGCTTGTCCTTTTTTTTGTCAAAACACCGAAAAAGAAAAACCAAGATAATCTTTCTATTAAACAGTTTCTATCCGACACGAAAAGCATTTTACGGGAAAAAGGCCGATGGCTGTATGCGATCTTTGCCGTTGGCGGAATCAGTATGTTTATTTTATTCGGCGTTCTTTTCTATTTATCCGAAACGCTTGAGAGCGAATATGGTCTACATGGAGTCGTAAAGGGCCTGGTGCTTGCAATCCCGCTAGCCTTGCTCTGTCTGGCTTCCTATGCAGCTGGCAAAATCATCGGGAAGAATAAGAAGCGCATGAAATGGACCGGATTTGCGGGCATGGCGCTCTCGACGGTCTGTCTTGTCATTACCGGATTCAGCAGCCAGATTTATTTTGTGGTCGCCTTTTTTTCGCTGTGCGGGGCCGGGATCGGCTCCGCGCTTCCGTGCATGGATGCGCTGATTACCGAAGGTATTGAGCAGAAACAAAGGGGGACGATTACTTCCCTGTACAGCAGTATGCGTTTTATCGGTGTTTCCCTTGGCCCACCTGCCGTATCGCTGCTGATGAAGACGAACCACTGGGTATTGTTTGGCGTCATGGCAGTCGTTGGGGCAGTTGGCGGTCTGCTGACACTGTTCGCGGTGAAGCCCGAGGGGAATAAGAATGATAAGCCTACTGATCATAAAACGAAGCCGGAGGCTAGCATTCTAATGAAGTCGGCGAAAGTCCGCTAATGACTTATGGACCGAAAGTGTCATGTTCGGCAGCTTTACCTTATACAATATATTGATGTCCCTGTCCCTTGCGCCATTTGTTTCAGGTCTGCCGGTGCAGGCTTGAAACGCCGCCCGAAGCTCCTTGGCCGGGAGCCATCTCCAAACTTTATCGTTTATTCGGTATGCCTGCTCTTAAGGGATTCCCAAGTACATTGAAGCAAAACATACGCTGAACATCGTTCTCTTGCAATGAATAACAGACGAGGCCGGCTACTGTATGAATAAACGATAATGTTCAGGCTCCTGCTGTTCCAAGGGGAGGGACATCCACAATCGATTATTAAGCCCTAAATTAAATTTATCGGGGCTTTTTTTGTTGTGCTTTTTTTAACTTTTAAATATTAAAAAAATAAGTATAAAAACAAAAATATATCTGGTATAATCAATTCAATTCAAATAAAAACAAATATAAACAAATTAAAACAAACAATACAGGAGGCATATCATTCATGGTACAAAGCCGGTGGAATCACGAAGAAGCATCCAAGCAAAAAGCAGGGGTAGACGAACTGGTATACCGCTCCAACCTGATCGGAAGTGACCGGAGCGTATGCAACTGGGGTGGAGGAAATACCTCGCTCAAAACCGTCGAGAAGGATTTCCGCGGTCGCGACGTGGAAGTCATGTGGGTCAAAGGCAGCGGATCCGACCTGGCCACAATGAAGGCGCAGCATTTTACCGGTCTCCGCCTGGAAGATATTAAGCCGCTGATTGAGCGCGATGAAATGCCAGATGAGGAGATGGTGGCTTATCTGTCGCACTGCATGATAGACAGCAAGCATCCGCGGGCATCCATTGAAACGCTGCTGCATGCTTTTCTTCCATATCCGCATGTGGATCATACCCATCCGGATGCGATTATCAGCCTCTGCTGCGCGGATAACGGCAAAGAGATCGCCAAAGAAATTTATGGGGATACCTTTGTATGGGTGCCATACATCCGTCCGGGCTTCACATTGTCCAAAATGATCGCCGAAGGCGTAAAGAATAATCCAAATGCCCAGCTCGTACTTATGGAGAAGCACGGCCTGGTAACCTGGGGAGAAACCTCGGATGACTGCTACAACCAGACGATTACCATGATCCAGAGGGCTGAACAATACATAAATGACCGCATTCAGGAATCCGAAGTTTTTGGCGGATGCCAAGTGGAAACTCTTGCGGAAGAGCAGCGCAAAGCCATCCTCGCAGAAGTTATGCCTGTCATCCGCGGTGAGGTCAGCGACGGCAAGAAAATGATCTGCACGTATGATGCGGGAGATGATGTACTGCAGTTCGTGAACAGCAAAAACGCCAAAGCCCTGTCACAGGTCGGAGCGGCATGCCCGGATCACCTGGTACATACGAAACGCGTTCCGCTGTTCGTGGACTGGACGCCATCCGCAAATGGAGCAGCAGCGCTCAAAGAAGCCGTACGTGAAGGCATTGAAGCCTATAAAGAGGAATACAAATCCTATTTCGAGCGCAACATGCATGAAGGCGACGTGATGTTCGAAGCGGCTCCGCGTGTCATTCTGATTCCAGGCATCGGCATGGTCAACACGGGGAAAAGCATTGCCATGGCAGGTGTCAGCGGAGCGCTGTACCACCGCGCGATTGCGGTTATGAAGGGGGCGACGGCACTTGGCGAATTCGTATCCCTGAACGAAAATGAATCCTATAATGTGGAATATTGGCCGCTCGAGCTTTATAAGCTGACGCTGGCTCCAGCTGAAGCGGAATTTTCCCGCAAAATCGCCTTTATTACCGGCGGAGCAGGCGGCATTGGCAGTGAAACGGCCCGCCGGCTCGTGTCCGAAGGCGCCCATGTCGTTCTAGCCGACTTAAATCTCGAAGGCGCCGAGAAGGTTGCAGCCGAAATCAATGCAAAGTATGGTGAAGGCCGGGCTACGGCTGTAAAAATGGATGTAACCAGCGAGGAGATGGTCATCGCGGCATTGGGTGAAACCGCATTAACCTACGGCGGCGTGGACATTATCGTGAATAACGCTGGTCTGGCAACCTCCAGTCCGTTTGATGAAACTTCGCTGAAAGAGTGGAACCTGAACATGAATGTTTTGGGTACCGGCTACTTCCTTGTGGCCCGTGAGGCGTTCAAGCAGATGAAGGAGCAGGGGCTTGGCGGCAGCATGATTTTCGTGGCTTCGAAAAACTCGGTATACGCCGGCAAGAACGTGACGGCCTACAGCTCGGTCAAAGCGCTGGAAGCGCATTTGGCCCGTTGCATTGCCGCCGAGGGCGGAGAGCATGGCATCCGCGTGAACACCATTATGCCTGACGCCATTCTGCAGGGCTCCTCGATCTGGAACTCGAACTGGCGCAACGAACGTGCAGCGGCTTACGGAATCGAGCCTGACCAGCTTGAGGAGCACTACCGCAAGAGAACGACGCTGCTCGTGAACATCTATCCGAAAGACGTGGCGGAAGGCATCGCCTTCTTCGCTTCTTCGAAAGCCGAGAAAACGACCGGCTGCATGCTGACGATTGATGGCGGCGTTCCGGCGGCATTTACGCGGTAACTACTAAATCCGAATATGCAATCATCCGATTTTTCGTTAGGAAGCAATCCCCGTCATATCTTATGATTGGGGATTGATTTCTTCTTTTAGAGATCCGACAAGATATGCTATCATAACTTAAAAAAAAAGGAGGGGAGCTAGAGATGAAAGTATCGCTTTTTATTACTTGTATCAGTGATGCGCTGTTTCCGCCGGTTGGGGAGGCTATGGCCCAGCTTCTCGCCCGGTACGGCGTCCGTCTTCATTTTCCCGAAGTGCAGACCTGCTGCGGTCAGCCGGCTTTTAACAGCGGCTATTGGGATGAGGCCAGGGCTTCAGCCAAAACCATTTTGGAAGCGTTTAACGACAGTGACTTTGTGATCGCTCCATCGGGCTCCTGCACGGGCATGATTCATCATTATTATCCCAAATTGTTCGAAAACGACGCCGTATTGCTGGAAAAGTGCCATCGGCTCAAAGACAAGACCTATGAATTCACTCAGTTTCTTGTTCAAGTGCTGGGTGTAACGGATGTCGGAGCCTATTTTCCGCATAAGGTGACTTACCATCCTTCCTGCCATGGTTCGCGTCTGCTAGGCATTAAGGAAGAGCCGATGCAGCTCATGAGCCATGTTGAGGGCATGGAGTATATTCCACTTCCGTATGCAGAGGACTGCTGCGGCTTTGGAGGCACCTTCGCCATCAAGATGAGTGAAATCTCCGGAGCGATGGTGGAAGAGAAAAGCCAGCATGTGCTGGAAACGGAGGCTGAGGTTCTCGTAGGCCTGGATATGGGCTGTCTGCTTAATATCGGCGGTAATCTGAAATTTCAGGGCAAGCCGGTTCGTGTGATGCATCTGGCGGAGCTGCTGTATGAAGGGGTGAAGAACCGTGAGCAAACCGCAGGGGTCTAACGTCAAGGAACGCGCCAAATCCGCGCTCAAGGATGAATTTCTGATCGATGCCGTCAAATTTACGACCGAAAGGCTGAAAAACGGCAAAAAGGCAGCGACAGCGGAGCATGGCAACTGGGAAGAATGGCGGGAGCGGGGCCGGCAGATCCGTCTTCATACCATCGCTCATCTCGATTACTATTTGAGTCAATTTATTGCAAATGCCCGCGCACAGGGGGTGCATGTTCATTTTGCACCGGAAGCGAAGGACGCTGCCCGGATTGCCGTGGAAATCGCCAAGCACCGGGGGGCGAAGTCCGTCGTGAAATCGAAGTCGATGGTGTCGGAAGAGGTTCACATCAATGAGGCCTTTGAGAAGCTGGGGATCGAGTCCATTGAAAGCGATCTCGGTGAATATATTATTCAGCTGGCCAATGAACCGCCATCCCACATTATTATTCCGGCCATTCACAAGAACCGTTATCAGATTGCCGAACTGCTGTCCAAGGAAGCCGGGGAGACGCTGCCTCCGGAGACCAAAATTTTGGCCGGCTTCGCCAGACGCAAGCTGCGGGATAAGTTCCTCGAAGCGGATATCGGGCTTACAGGCTGTAACTTCGGTATCGCTGAAACGGGAAGCGTCGTTATTTTTGAAAATGAAGGCAATGCCCGCATGGTCAGCACCGTACCGAAAACGCAGATTACGCTGATGGGTATGGAGCGCCTGATCCCATCATGGGATGATCTGGAGGTCATGGCAACGCTCCTGCCAAGATCGGCTACCGGACAGAAGCTGACGGTGTATATGTCCGGCATAACGGGACCAAGGCGCGAGAACGACGGGGACGGACCAGAGGAAATGCATATTATCATCGTCGACAACGGCCGTTCGCTACAGCTTGGAGATCCGGATTTTCAAGAGCTGCTGAACTGCATCCGCTGCGGCGCCTGCTTAAACGCTTGTCCGGTCTACCGGCATATCGGCGGACATTCCTATCCGGGAACCTACAGCGGTCCCATCGGGGCTGTATTAACACCGGCGCTGAACAAGAATACGCAGGAATGGCAAGACATCGCCAATGCTTCGAGTCTTTGCGGTGCCTGCTACGAGGCTTGTCCTGTCAAAATACCTCTGCATGACATGCTTGTTTATCTGCGCAACCGCAAAGTGGAAAGGGGATATACCGCTTCCGGCGAGAAAATGGCTATGCAAGGCTTCAAGCTGCTGATGGGAAGCCACAAATGGTTCCGGCAGGCAGTAAAGGCAGGTCAAATTGGACAAAAGCTCTTGGTTCGGGACGGTTATATCCGTTCGCAAATCGGTCCGCTTGGGGGCTGGACGGCATACCGCCACATCCCTGCACTACCGAAGCGCTCATTCCGCGAGCAGTGGGCAGGCTTGTCTAGTGAAGTCGAGAAGTCGATAAGGCCCATGCCTGATGAAATGAAAAAGCGAATGGAACAGACGGTTCAGGCGCGCGGGAAAGGAGGACATCACGCATGAGCAAATCTGATCCGGCATTTCTAGCGAAGCTAAGCAAAGAATCGCAGGAAGCCGAGAAGCTGTTTATCGGCAATATCGCAAGCAGGCTGGGGCGTTCAGCCATCAGTCCTCTGCCTGCGCATCCTTTTCGCGGAGCGCCGGAGTTCTGGACCTCCTATGAGCTTGAGCGGGAGGAGAGAATCGCTCGTTTTATGAGCAACTGGCAGGCTGCGGGAGGATTTACCGAAAGGGCAGACTCGATGTCCGAGATTCCGGATATCGTTGCTCGTATCCTTGGAGAGCTGAATGCCAAGTCAACGATCCGGCAAAATCTACCTGAGCTGAAGCAGCTGGGATTGGAAGAGAGGCTGCCGGAGCTTCGGCATGATGCCTGGGATAGTCTGGATGCGGAAGGATCCCTTCGCACCGCTGAGCAGGCAGATGCCGGGATCGTCTTGGCGGACTATGCCGTAGCCTACACCGGCTCGATGATTGTTATGTCCAGCGCGGATAAAGGGCGATCCGTCTCGCTGCTGCCGAATATCCTGATTGCTATTATCTCGGCAGACCGCATGTATACCCGTCTCGGGGAAGTGATGAGCCGCGTTGCTGCGGTCCCTGGTGATCAGTTCCCGGCGGGCATACATTTCATATCGGGTCCAAGCCGCTCCTCAGATATTGAAAATGATTTGACCATTGGTGTTCATGGCCCCGGCGTGGCCTACGCATTGATCGTTGGATAAGTGTCCCGCCCGCTGCATTCGGCGCAAGCCGCTGAGTCGGCGGGCCCTTTTTTCTTGAGAGGGTGCTATAATCTAATTATGACGGCCGGCAGATCAAACGCCGGCTATGAAAGAGGGTAGCTATGTTAGTTGCGGAAAGATACGATAAAATCGTGAGGCTCGTCAATGAGCGGGGGAGCATCCGCGTATCGGAGCTCAGCGAGTTGTGCGGGGTAACGGAGGAAACGATCCGCCGCGATCTGGACCGCCTGGAGCAGCAGGGAAAGGTTCGACGCAGCCATGGCGGGGCTGTCAGCGTCAAGGAGGCACAGGCGGAAACGCCGTATTTTGAACGTGAAGTGATGCATCAGGAGGAGAAGAAACGGATCGCACGTGCGGCCGTTGCATTAATTGAGCCATATGACCGGATCGCGCTGGATGCCAGCTCGACAGCATGGTACATGGCTTCTATCCTGCCGGATATCCCGCTTACAGTACTGACGAACTCCATTAAGGTGGCTCTAGAGCTGTCTTCCAAAGAAAAGATTGAGGTCATCTCCACCGGAGGCATTTTGGCGGCCAAATCCTTGTCCTATGTCGGACCGATGGCTGAGCGCAGCCTGGAAGCCTATTATGTGGATAAAGCGTTCGTATCCTGCAAAGGCGTTCATCCGGAACGGGGTATCAGCGAATCGAACGAGCTGCAGGCGATGATGAAGTATAAGCTGATCAAGCAGGCTGCGAGCGTCTATCTTTTAGCCGATGCGAGCAAAATCGGGGTGCAAGCTTTCACGCACGTAGCCGGTTGGGAAGAGATTGATGCCGTAATTACGGACAGCCACATCGGTGACGGGGATGCCAAGATGCTGCGGGAGAAAGAGCTTGAGCTGATCATCGCGGAAGAGGCTTGATAATCAATATGATGCAGGCTGCAATATTTGCACGAAGAAAGAGGCTGCCTCCTTTGACTGGATAACCAGTGGATAGGAGACAGCCTTTTATTATAGTTATGGCTCTAATACTTCAATTAACGTTTAGGCAGAAGCTTGACGTATTCATCGGACAGCTTCATCTGAGCCAGGTTATATTCATAATCACTTTTGTATTTGGCAAAATCGGTGACAGGCTCCAGCGTGTCCAAATTGATCGCAGTGCCTTCTTCGAATGTTTTGCCCGGAACATACATAATTTCATTGTTAAAGAAAGAGCCGGTTGGCAGGTAATAACGGCTGCCTACGATATTGTGATCGATGTTCAGCAGATCATGGCCGAAGGCGGTAAATTTCTCATCTTTCAGGGAAATTCCCATCAGATTGGCAAGCGTCGGCATAATATCCACCTGTCCGCCAACCTGTTTCACTTCCTGTCCTTTGACTCCGGGTACGTGAATCAGCAGCGGGATATTAAAGCGCGTTACACGGGGATCATACTTGATGCCGAGTGCCTTGCTGACCATTTCCGGATCGTTATCCTGCGGCTGAAGCCCGAAATGGTCGCCGTAAATGACAAGCACGGTATCGTCCCACATGCCGTTTTGCTTCAGTTGGTCAATCAAGGTTCCAATCGCATAATCCGTATAATTCACGGCAGCCAGGTAGTCTCCAAGCTGCGTGCCTTTCAGATCTTCAGGAAGGGTCATTTTCATGCGGTCTGCCGGTACATTAAAAGGAAAATGGCTAGATACAGTAACAAACTGCGCATAGAATGGCTTTTTTTCCTGATGAAGCTTCGATAAAGTTTGGACCCCGAACTTGTACAGCTCTTCATCAGAAGCGCCAAATTCATTAAAATGGTCGTTTTTATAATACGGTTTATCATAGTAATGCGTGAAGTTTAACGCTGGATACAGCTTATCCCGATCCCAGAACTTGACGTCATTCACATGGAAGGTATCCGCTTCGTAATTTTGTTTCTCGAGCAGTCGCGGCATGCTTGGAAGCTCACGATCACCGTATCCTGTCGACATAGGGATGTCGCCCGTTGGATAGATGGAAGTGTTGCTCATAAACTCCGCATCAGAGGTGTTGCCCTGACCGATCTGCTGGAATATCTTTGGAAAATAAAAGCTGTCTTTAGCCAAATTGTTCAATACCGGAGTAATCTCCTGATTATCAATGGACAGATGGATCGGGAAGTTCTGGAACGCCTCCATCTGGATTACAATAACGTTTTTGCCTTTGGCTGCACCGAAATACTTGGGCTGAGCCTGTGGATTGTCCTGATATTTAAAGGTTTTTTGCGTTGAATTAATTTTGTCTATGGTCTCGTTAATATTGCCTGAAGCAACCTTAACCGCGTCCTCTTTGGCTCTGATGCCTGCGGCGACTTGGTAATTAATGAATCCCAGATGTTCAGCCTGAAGCACCTCGTTGGTAATGGAACGGTCCTGGCGGATAAAGAAAGCGGAAGCAGCCAGGGCAATAACGCCGATGACAGCCGGCCATCTTTTGCGCAGAGGCGTGGACATGCTTGGCCCCCGCTTCATCACTTTACCGATGATCCAGACCACCGCGATGATGATCACGTCGGCAAAGAAGAGATAATTTGCCGTTTCAATCGTGGATTGGACGCTTGATTTGATCTGCGTGACCTGATTCAGTTCTGAAAGGGCGGTATAGGTCGGCACCGAATTGAAGTGTTGAAAATACAGCGCTGACGCGAAAAAGATAACAGAGCAAAGCAAATTAAATATCCAATACACGATTCCCTTCGCCCTGGAAGGCGTCACGAGCTCAATCAGGGAAAGCAGCACGAGCAGCGACGCTACATCCGCTGTGACGCGGCTCCACATAATCTCGTGGAAGAAAAAGTAGCGTAGAAGCAAAAGCTTCAGCAATAACAGAATAAAGACCCCAATGACGGGCGTCTTAGGTTTGGATGAACGTATAAATAAGTCTCTCATTCTTACTCCTCTTAATCCATGTAATGAATTTTCGTAAAGTTACCTCCCTGCCTGTTTTCTATGATTTCTATTAAACAATGAAAATACTAAATTAACACAGATTTCACAATCTGTTAATCACTTTTGGGGCTCCGGACCACAAATTCCATAAAAAAATACCTGGACGAGCTCTTCAACGAACTTCTCCTGGTTCTCACGAAATTTGTTCGATTCCAGCATCCGATAGGATGAATCGTTCAGCATGTTGAGGTACAAAATGACGGTTTCAATGGAGATGCTGTCAGATATTTCGCCGCTGGCTTTGCTCTTGGTAATGAGCTCGACCACCAAAGGTACGCTGCGCTCCTCATAGCTTTTTTGCACAAACTCCCGAATTTCCGAATCCTCCTGCATTAGTTCCGCTATCACGGAAGGGTGGAAGGAATGGGTCGCTTGTTTCTTTTGGAAAATAATATATTCGATTTTTTCCTTCAGAGAATAATCCCCGCGAATAAACGTCTCAAAATCCTCTATGGTCTGAAGTACATAGTCCTTGAATGCCTCGCGGATTAATGCTTCCTTGCTGCCAAAATAATTATATATGGTCACCTGGGAGACTCCGGCTTCCCTGGCGATATCTGCAATACGGATTTGCTTCACACTGCATGACGACAGCATTCGAAGCATGGTTTTCTTGATTCTATCTTTAATTTGCTGGGCCCTGCGTTCAAAACCGTTCATTCACATGTCAGCTCCATCTTCCGGCACCTGCCGCTTAATAATGAAATTATAGCACAGAAATATTTCATAACTCTATTGACGAAATATTTTCTCAGGCGTATGATCTGGATATGAAATAATTGGTTGTTCATATTTCATAATTTTGTTCCCGAGTGGGAGGGGCAGGTCATGCTTACAGTATCGCATGTAACGAAGGTATTTCCGGGAGGAAAAGGGATTTTTGATGTTTCTTTTACGGTCGGAAAAGGGGAGGTATTCGGATTTCTAGGTCCGAACGGGGCGGGGAAATCAACAACGATCCGCCACATCATGGGATTTATGAAACCGGAAAAGGGATACGTCCAAATTAAAGGCTATGATACCTGGAAGGATCAGGGAAAGTTTCAGAAGCTGGTCGGTTACTTACCGGGAGAAATTGCTTTTATGGAGGGAATGACGGGAAAGTCTTTTCTTGATTTTATGTCCAGTCTCCGGGGTGGCGTGAATCAGCAGCGCAGAGCTGAGCTCATCAAGAGATTGCAGTTCGATGACCGGACGCCAATCCGTAAAATGTCCAAAGGAATGAAGCAGAAGGTCGGGATTGTCGCCGCATTTATGCATGAGCCCGAAGTGATCATTCTGGATGAGCCGACATCGGGTCTGGATCCGCTCATGCAGAAAGTGTTTATTGAGCTGGTTTTGGAAGAAAAAGCGAAGGGAACCACATTTCTGATGTCATCGCACAGTTTTCCGGAAATTGAGCGTACCTGCGACCGAGCGGCAATTATCAAAGATGGTAAAATCATTGCCGTCAATAATGTTCATGAGCTGCAGGCGGTTCAGCGGAAGCTGTTTGAGGTTACCTTTGAAAATATAGCGGACCGGGATGCTTTTCTCAGCAGCGGTCTCAAGATCGATTCATATCAAGACAAACAGGTGCGCGTGTCGGTTCAGGGGGATTACAACCGTTTTACCCAGGAAACGGCCAAATACAAGATTCGCAGCATCGATGTGTTTACGCAGAATCTCGAGGATATTTTCATGGATTACTACGACCGGGAAGGAAGAGACTGACATGAATATGCCGTTATATGGACAAATGATGAAAAACCATCTGCGGACGATGTCGAGTTATGCGTTTGGATCGGCTTTTTATATTTTGCTGATGTTCTGGATTTATCCGAGCATGCAGACGCAGTCGGAGAGCTTGAACGCACTTCTTGCCTCTATGCCTGAAGGACTCAGCAAGGCGTTTGGCTTCGAAAATGGGTTCGGCAGCATTGACGCATTTATTTCTGGTGAATATTATGGGCTGCTGTTTATACTGATTCTCTCCATATTCAGCATCATGACCTCCACGCAGCTGATGGCGCGCCTTGTCGATCAAGGGTCGATGGCATATCTGCTGTCCGCCCCGACGACCCGGGTTAAAGTGGCTTTCACACAGGCTATTGTGCTGCTTACAGGTCTGGTGGTGATTACAGCGATTACAACGCTGGCCGGTTATGCAGGGTACGCCTGGTTTATCGGAGACTTGAATGATTTTAATTCGAACAGCTTTTTGCTGCTGAATGTTGGTGCGTTTTTACTTTTCTTTGCCGTATGCGGCATCAGCTTCTTAATTTCGGCCGTGTCGAATGATGAGAAAAGAGCGCTTGGCGCCTCTGGAGTTGTGGTATTTGGATTTTTCAGTTTGAACCTGGTCGGCAAAATCAGCGATAAGCTGTCCTGGATGCAGCATATCTCATTATTCTCGCTGTTTGATCCAGCAGGTATTGTCAAAGGCACCGTGGACTGGATGCCAGTTGTCATCATTTTATTGGCCGTTGGATTGGCCGGATTTGCTGCAGGAATCATCCTATTCAGAAAAAGAAGCCTGCTTCTGTAATTCGAGCTATACTAGGGAGTAGAAGAAACGTTAAACAGGAGGCCCCTATGAAAGCACTCATTCTGGCTGCGGGTTACGCGACAAGACTGTATCCGCTGACTCTGAACATGCCGAAATCTCTGCTCCCTTTAGGTGATGTAACGATTCTGGACCTGATTGTACGGAAGATGGAAGAAGTGGTTTCCATATCCGAAATTATCATAGTATCCAACTCCAAATTTTATGAAGCTTTTATGAAGTGGGCCGAATCCCGTTCCTTTAATAAGGCCGTCAAAATCATCCATGATGGCTCCACATCCGAAGATAACCGGCTTGGAGCCATCGGTGATATACAATTTGCGATCGAATGTGAAGGATTTGATGAGGATCTGCTCGTTTGCGCCGGGGATAATGTGTTTACGTATGATCTAACTTCATATGTGGACTACTTTCAGAAGCAGCAAAGGGACTGTGTACTTGTCCAGCATTTGCAGGATACGGAAGAACTGAAGAGAGTAGGCGTTGTAGAGCTGGATGATTCGCAGCGGGTAATGTCTTTTGAGGAGAAGCCTCAGCATCCCAAGACGGATATCGGGGTTTTTGCGGTGTATCTGTACCGGAGAGAGACGCTGCCTTTATTCAAGGAATACTTGCAGGAAGGGCATGAGCCCGATGCCCCCGGTTATTTTCCGGAGTGGTTGTCCCGCGTAAAAGAGCTGAGAGCCTATTTTGCAGAGGGTGTCAGCTATGATATGGGAACGCACGAGGCCTACCGGAAGCTGCAGGAGCTCGTGAAAAATAATCGGTTGTGATGATTAAAAACCAAACAAATGTTCTTGTTTTGTGCTGGCCCAGATGGTATGATTAGGAAAAGGTACATACCATTTTGGATCATCCAAAGGAGAGGTTCTCATGAATACGAAGCAGGAAAAATTGGAAGCCTTCGCTGAGCTGATCGGATTCGCCCAATCGCTGGAACGTTTGCCGGAAGAACAGTGGACAGGTCCGATTACAGAGGGCAAATGGTCGCCGCGCGACATTATGAGCCACATCATGCTGTGGGACAAATACTTCCTGGTGCATGCGGTTCGCCCGATGGCAGAACATCAGCCGCTTACGCTGAAGAACCTGGATTTTAATGAGTTCAACCGAGATGCAGCAGCCTATGGATTAACGCAAAGCAAAGAGGAGCTGATCCGCCAGATCGTGGAAGCGAGGAGTCAGCTGATTGAATTGCTGCAGAGCATTCCAGAATCAGAATACGGCGATAAGCATGGCGGCACCATGTCCGTCGATGAGTATCTGGTAGATTTTTATGAACATGATCGGCATCATATGGGACAAATTCATACATATATAGCAGGTCTGGCATGATCATTTTACGTCAGGGAGATTTGGCGGTCCGATCCCTTTCGGTAGAGGATGCATCGCTTCTTTTGAAGTGGCTCAGTGATCCGCGCGTACTGGAATTTTACGAAGGACGTGACCGGCCGCTTGATCTCGAAAAGGTACAAGAGCATTTTTACCGGGAAGACAGCGATTCTGTTCGAAACATCATTCTCTATCGCGACGAGCCGATTGGCTACATCCAGTTTTATGAGGTTGATGCGGAGGAGCGGGAGCTCTACGGATATGGAGAGTCTCAGGAACGAATCTTCGGCATGGACCAGTTCATCGGAGAACCCGGTTGCTGGAATCAAGGAATAGGAACGCAGCTGATTCAGGCGATGACGGCCTATTTATTCGGCAGCCTGCAGGCGGACCGGATCGTCATGGACCCGCAGACATGGAATAGCCGCGCGATTCATGTTTACGAGAAATGCGGGTTTGTGAAAAAGAAGCTGCTGCCCAAGCGTGAATGGCATGAAGGCGCCTACCGGGATTGCTGGCTGATTGAGCTAGCTGGAATCTGAGCCGACATAGAAAAATAAAGGGTTGTTCCCATAGGTCTAAAAAAGACTTGAGGGGAACAGCCCTTTTCTCTATGAAAACGTCATTTCTTGGCATGAAACCATGCACCTAGATCGTAAACTGTACTAGAATCTAATTTAATTATCCAAGGGAGGTCCGGCATGAGGATCGGGGATCAATCTGGGGACCAGCCTTTAGCAGAACTGTCGGCCTCACTGCAATTAGAAATAGCCGAGTTCGACGTGTGGAAGAAATTCTGGTCCATTTATTATGATCAGGGCTCGGTTGGCTTTAGCCTGCAGACGGGGCCGGGGCTAATTCTGCCTGTTGGAACCGTATCTTATTGGGTGAAAAACGGCAGCAACACGATAGGGGGTGTTATAGTTTCCTCTAATGCGATTCGCTGCCTGTTCACCATTCCGCCTTTTCAGGCGGATGCGGCATTAGTCAGGCTCTTATCCCGGAAGATGCAGCAGCTTGAAGGAAGTAGCGGGACCGTTCATGCTTGCGATATTTTGCCGGATCAAGAGGATTTGTTCATCAGGGCTGGATTCCGTCCGGATCCTCATCGGTACCGGTGGATGCAGCGGCCTACTGCCGAATTCGTCCATCCACCCGACCATCATATTACTTTGCGTACTCCTAACATGATGAAGGAGGATGGAGAACAAAGGCTTCTTTTGGAACGTGAGATTGGCCTGTTCCTGTTTAAGCATGCTAACGAAGTCGCAGGAGCGGCGGGATTCTCTTTTTCGGAGGTGCTGGCCAAGCTTCGCCGCTTTGCCGCCCTTAGCCCGGAGGATGCTTTGCAGGCATCAAGCCTGATGTATGACACGCGCACACGCGCTTTAATCGGTGTGTGCTTGATCGACATGGAGGAGGGCTGTCCAACTATCGACGAACTTGCCGTTATGCCGGCATACAGAAGCCGGGGACTTGCGACAAGAATGCTGCAGCATGCTCTTTCTGAGCTGGAAAAGCGGGGACAGCCATTGCTGCGGATTAGGGTCATGCATGGACATCCGCTCGAATCCTTGTGTTTTCACCTCGGTTTTATGCCGGGGCCTTTGTTTATACCGTTAATGACGCTGTACGGAATGGATCATGGTTATCGTCCATAACTGCATCGTAGACGAGGAAGGGTTACGGGCCGTTATAGCCGCCCCATACTTTATTCTGTTAACGTAGCTCATTGACGCTTGTCGAATAATGTTTTAGAATTTTTTTCGTAAGGTTCAAATTTAAACATCAAGATATTGCAGCACCTGCTTTTAAACTCCGATTCGTTCGTGAGTGGCGAAATTTTAACGAAGGCTATCTGTCATCGGTTTCGTTCGCCCCCTGTCTTAACAGACAGGGGGCTTTTGGTTGTTGCGTAACACTGGCATCAGGAGGAATGAACATGAACAAACTGAAATACTCGTTGCTTATATTAATTGGAGCATGCAGCTACGGCGTCCTGTCATCGATTATGAAGGTCGGCATGAAGGAAGGATTTACGGTGAACGAGATGCTCGGAGGCCAGTATGTATTCGGCTGGCTTCTGCTGCTTGTGCTTATGCTTCTTTTTTCGCGGAAAAAAGTGGGGGCCAAGCAGTGGCTGGCGCTGATGGCGGTGGGAATCACCATGAGCGGCACATCTGTGTTTTATGGAAAGGCCGTTGAACGTCTGCCCGCATCCATCGCCGTTGTCCTGCTGTTCCAGTTCACCTGGATTGGCGTTCTCATGGAAGCAGTAGCGGATCGGCGTGTTCCCAGCCGCAGCAAACTCATATCCATCGTGATACTGATTATAGGAACCTTGTTTGCCGGAGGCGTCATTGGCGAAAGTACGGGTCATCTGGATATGAAGGGTGTGGTATACGGTCTTTTGTCCGCATTTGCCTTCGCACTGTACATGTTTGTCAGCGGACGTGTCGGCACGAGCGTTCCTGCGCTGAATAAAAGCTTTTTTATGACAACAGCCTCAGGCATCATTGTATTGTCGGTGTTTTCTCCCTCATTCCTATGGGATGGCACGCTTGGTGAGGGATTATGGAAGTATGGGCTTATTCTTGGCTTTCTCGGAATTCTGATTCCGGTTCTCTTCTTCTCGATCGGCATGCCAAAGGTGGGATCGGGTACGGGGGCCATTCTCGGAGCGGCTGAGCTGCCGGCCGCCGTTGTTGCGTCGGTGCTTATAGCTCAAGAGCATGTAAGCAGTCTGCAGTGGCTGGGGATTCTGCTTATTTTTATCGGCATAGCCATTCCTCAAGTCCGGTTTTCCCGTAAAAAGGAAGCACCGGCGAACGAAACTTTGGAAACGGCGGCAGGACTTTAGTTTTTGTATAGGAATACAGATTAAGCCCTTCATTATGGAGGGATGTAAACGTGTAGACTTCTCTTATTCTCTTAGTCTCGGCTGTCTTAGCCGCAGGCTATTTTTTTTGTATAATAGAATCAATAAGATGGAGTTATGACGCAATTAAAAAAATGATGACTACATTTCCAATATGAGGTAATCTAAGGGGGCTATATACAAAAATATTACAGGAGTACAGCCCAATGATAATAAGACAAATGCAAGTCCATGAGTCCGGGCTGATCCGGCAAATCGACAGATCCGAAATCATCGGTAAAATCTACAAAATGCAGGATGGGGAGCTTCAGGCTGTTGCTGCTGGACATGAATGCAAGGCTTGGGATGAAGCGCATACGGAGGAGATGATTGAGCGTTTTGAAAAAGAACTTGCGGGCGGTGGAATTGCGTACGGGGCTTTAGACGGTGAGACGCTTGCCGGTTTTGGGGTGCTCGGACACAGGTTCCGCGGAGAAAACTTGGACCAGCTGCAGGTGGACTTAATGTATGTGAGCCGTTCTTACCGCAGGCAGGGCATCGGATCGCGCATTATGGAAGAGCTTAGCAGGGAAGCTAGGGAACGGGGCGCGTCCTACTTATACATATCTTCGACGGAAACGGAATCAGCGGTTCATTTTTATATGGCCAGCGGCGGACGAATTACGGATCAAGTCGATGAAGAGCTGTTCCGGAAGGAGCCAGAAGATATTCATATGCTGAAAAAGCTGTAATACGTCTAGAACATGGCTTTTGATTACTTAAAGAAATGGATGAAGGTGAAGAATTGATCGTAAATATCGGATACGTTTTAGTAGTGTTGATTCTTGCAGCCGCCGGTATTCTTGCCTGGAAGAACTTAATGATTATCTTGGACCAGCGAAAAGTGAATGGCGAAATGCCTGCAGCCTCCTCATATACCGTGCAGGTTACCCGCTTGTCCGAGGCTGAGGAGCAGGAAAATATGACTCCGCTTTTTGAAGCTTCCTATCAGGAGCAACAGGGAACGGTGCACGTCTGCTTATGCAGGATGAACGGAACGATTAGTGAGCTTGAGCTGGATCATGCAGTGCAAATTATGGATCATACCTGCTCCGAGTTGGCAGATAAGGGAACGGTCATCGAAATGTTATCTCATCCTGAAGCTGCCACAAATGAGGAAGAAAGCGTAGCGCTTCTCCATCTTGAGCAAAAATTACGTGACAAATGAAGAATATTACAAGCGGGGTACAGAGGAGGGGGAAAGCGGCATTGACACGAAACATGCTGAGTGGTCCTGACCGGTTTGCATCGCTGTATACGGATTTGAGCAATCCGGTTACCAATCATATTTATATGAACATCGGGTACAAGCCGCTCGCCGATTCGGTTGTCTATGTGTTTCGCTAGCCTTAAGTACAAGACTACGATCTGATCTGATTACATATGGTAGTTGCCGCTTGGTTCATTCAGAACCCATTCGAGCATGCTGATCATATCTTCCACGCGCAGCAGCTGTGCCGTCAACGAATCATGCACCGTACTGTCCGGACGGACGGCTTCAAGGCGGGTGAGCAGCGATTTTTTCTGAACGGTAAGCTCCTTGATTTTGGATTGAATCTGGTTTTCGGTTCTCATGAATAATTCCTCCAGGTGTTGTCATCATATGTCTGATTATAGCAGGTTACAGGAAAGAACCATAATCATCCCTTATGTATGAACTTGAATCTCATGTGAGGAGCGTGTAGAAGATGAACCTGAAGCAATTAGCCGCGGAAAAAGCGGTGGAATATGTCAAGGACGGTATGCGTATTGGACTTGGAACAGGCTCAACGGCTTATTGGGCGATCCGGAAAATAGGTGAACGTGTCAGAGAAGGACTGTCGATCCAGGCGGTGGCTACCTCCAAGGCTTCAGAAAAGTTAGCGCTGGAGCAGGGGATTCCCTTGATTCCTTTTAACAGGCTCGAGGGGCTTGATCTAACGATTGACGGTGCAGATGAGCTCGACCGCGGGCTTCACTTGATCAAAGGCGGCGGAGGAGCGCTGCTCCGAGAAAAAATCGTGGCCTATCACAGCAAGGAATTGATCGTCATCGCCAATGAAAGCAAGCTGGTGGACAAGCTGGGCCGCTTTCCGCTGCCGGTTGAAATTGTTCCTTTTGCGAATGAATGGACGCTTGCCTCACTAGAGGGAATGGGCGCAAAGCCGATGCTGCGCACGGAGGACGAGCATATCTACGTAACGGATAACGGCAATTACATTGCCGACTGCCGTTTTGGCTTTATTGAGGACCCGGAGAAGCTTCACCGGTTGCTCTTGGCCCTGCCGGGCGTTGTGGACAACGGTCTTTTCATCGGACTTGCAGCAAGAGCTGTAATCGGACACAGCGACGGTAACGTGACAGTTATCGAACGAGAGGCATCGCTAGGCGTAAAAGATTTGAATTGATGCGTAGCAGAAGCCTTTTGCCGGCGTTATTAGATCATGGGAGATTGACAATCCGGCGAATTTCCATTATCTTTGCATTAAGATAGTATGTTTGGAGGTTTCATGTATGGCAGATAAAACGAACAACGACGATATGTCACTGGAATTATTTATTGTACTCGCACGCGCCTATAATTCGGTAGTGGCCCACTCCACCCGTGATATTCAGAGCCATGGCCTGAATACGACCGAATTCGGCGTGCTGGATCTGCTGTACCACAAAGGCCCGCAGCCTTTGCAAAAAATTGGGGAGAAGGTATTGATCTCCAGCGGCAATATTACCTACGTGGCAGATAAGCTCCAGAAAAAAAATCTGCTTGTCCGTAAAGCATCACCGGATGACCGACGTGTTATTTTTGCCGATTTGACCGATGAGGGACGCGCTTTCTTCGAGCAGATATTTCCGCAACACCAGCAGGTGCTGGTTCATGCCGTCGAGGGCCTCTCGATGCAAGAGAAGCGGCAGGCAGCCCAGCTTC
The DNA here is from genome assembly GCF_022898935.1 of Paenibacillus mangrovi. Lineage (GTDB taxonomy): Bacteria > Bacillota > Bacilli > Paenibacillales > Paenibacillaceae > Paenibacillus_AQ > Paenibacillus_AQ mangrovi. Next base: position 482,236 of record NZ_JALIRP010000001.1, read on the forward strand.
TCAAGAAGCTGGGGCTCTCTGCCGAAGAAAGATTTAAGGCCGGACATGCCGAGTAGATATCGGTGAACGGCGGGCCCTTAATAGAATGAATATGTATTTCATGAAAAACAGCCCTGTTGCCGCGTGAGGCGGAATAACGGGCTGTTTTTTGCTTCCGGACCCGGGTTGATTTAAAGCTTGAATCGGTGCACCTGATCCCCATGTCCCTCCTTGGCCAAAATCTCCTTCTGTCTGTGTCCAATCAAGTCAAAATGGGGAAAAGGACTGCGGTTGTGTATATAACGGGACGGTAGGTCATGCTGCTCGCACCATAATTTGAGGCGGTCCAGATCCGAACATCCAACCTTGGTTACGGTCGTGATGCCAGGAAAACGCGGATCGATCCAGTAATGTGTCAAAAATGCAATCTCCCCTCTAGCCACCGCTTCTTTCCACTCGTTAAGTTCCTTCCGGTTAATGCCAAAAGCCATGATTTACCACCCCATTTCAATGTCATTCATCCGCCGTTTTATTCATCAGTCTTCTAAGCTTTCCTTCTGTTGAAGAGCCGGATGCCGGCGTGTACACACTGCAGCGGAGATCGGCACTGCCCTGAACCTGTAGTGAAGTCAGATCAAAGAGCATTTTTCCCATTTTGGCATGCCGGAATTCGATGACGACCTCAGGCGCGCTGCTTACTTGGCTGTGTTTCCATAAAGGCAGAAATTCCGGATCGATCTGTTCCATTTCCCGTAAAAATCCCTCATACCATGAGTCATCTACATACTGTCCATAATAGGAGCGGAAGATGGAGAGGAAGCCCATCACAAAATGCTCCCAGTTGACGGCCAGGCGGCGGAACTCCTTACGGGTGAAGAGAAGACGAATCATGTTCCGCTGATCCGGTGGAATACGGTCGAATTCAAGAAACACGTGGGATGCCGCCTGATTCCAGCCCACGATCTGGCAGTGGCGGTCGGAAATGATCGTGGGGCAGTAATGAAGCTCGTCCACCATTTTTTGCAGCGAAGGACTGATCTTCGGCTCCTCATGCTGATTCAGGCTTGTGCTGGGCGTCTCCATGGCGAGCGAAAACAGATATTTACGCTCATCGGCGGTCAGCTGCAGCGCAGAGGCGATGCAGTCCAGGACAGAGGAAGATACGCTAATGTCCCGTCCTTGTTCGAGCCAGGTATACCAAGTACTGCTGACTCCTGCGAGCTGGGCAACTTCCTCTCTGCGGAGCCCGGGTGTCCGTCTGCGGATTCCTGGCGGTAGACCTACGGATTCCGGTTGAATCTTGGCGCGCTGCGAAGTAAGAAAAGCGGAGAGGGCCTGCAATCGGCTGTCCCGGTTCATGAAAAAAGATCCCACCTTTCCATCTGATAATAACCCAAAGGTTCAACATAGTATTCATTATACTAGTATAAACAACAACTTGTAATAGGATAACGGCTGTGAAAAAATATTTCCATAACGGAAATACAAGGGAGGAACCAAGTTATGGAAAGAGTCGTGATTACAGGTACCGGAGTGGTCTCGCCACTCGGCAATGATGTTTCAACGTTCTGGAATGCTATGCTGCAGGGTAAATCGGGGATCTCACGGATCAATTCCTGGGATACTTCACATATGAAAACCCATATAGCGGGAGTGATTCATGATTTCGATGCGGACGCGCGCTTCGGCAAGAAGGAAGCGCGGCGTATGGACCGCTTCTGCCAGTTTGCCATGGCTGCGGCCGAAGATGCGATTCAGGATGCGGGACTCGCATTGGATCAGGTGGATAAAGAGCGGATGGGCGTATATGTCGGTTCCGGGATCGGAGGTATTTCGACCTTGCTTGAACAGGAAGAGCTTCTGCGCACCCGGGGAGCATCCCGGATCAGTCCTCTGCTCGTGCCGATGATGCTCTCCAACATGGCTGCAGCCATGATCAGCATTCATACCGGTGCGCAGGGACCGACATTATCACCCGTTACAGCATGCTCGATCGGGAATACAGCGATCGGGGAGGCGTTCCGGCTGATCCGCGCCGGCGGCGCGGATGTCATTATCGTCGGCGGTGCAGAAGCGGCCATTACGGAAATTTCGATGGCGAGCTTCGGCAATGCGACCGCTCTCTCTACTTGGGATGGCGACCCGGCACTCGCAAGCCGGCCATTCGATGCCGGTCGAGACGGTTTCGTGATGGCGGAAGGAGCCGGGATTCTGGTGCTCGAGAGCTTAACCCATGCGCTGAGCCGCGGAGCCCGGATTTATGCGGAGGTTACCGGATACGGAGCGACATCCGACGCCTATCATGTCGTAGCCTCCCATCCGGAAGGCAGAGGAGCCTATCAGGCCATGAAGCTGGCGCTTAAGGAAGCAGGCGTGGAGCCTGGACAGGTGGATGTCATCAGCGCCCATGCGACAAGTACGCAGGTGGGAGACCGGTCTGAAATGGAAGCCATCAAACGCCTCTTCGGCGAAGAAGCTTACCGGATTCCGGTAACCGCGCATAAATCTATGCTGGGTCATATGTTTGGAGCTTCCGGCGGAGCGCAGGCGATCGCCATGGTACAGATGATTCAGCATGGCCTCATTCCTCCGACGATCAATCAGGAGGAACGCGATACGGCGTGCGATTTGGATGTGGTGCCGAATGAAGCTAGGGAGAAGAATGTTCGCATCGGTATATCGAATTCCTTCGGTTTTGGCGGGCATAACGCCGTTGTTGTGTTTCAGAATTTCGATCAATGAACATCACGCAAAAGCAGCCCATGAGGGCTGCTTTTTAAGAGAATTATATATAAATGTATATTTATTACCATTCAAACTACCAGTCTATTACGAATCGAGTGATATCTTCTTGAGCGAGTTCCTTACCGAGCAGGACTTCCATCAGCTCAAGATCGGTAACTGCCTTTATACCATGCTTGATGCCAGCTGGAATTTGTAAAACATCGCCCGCCTGCAGCTTATATAGTCTATCCTCCATTAGGATCTCCGCGCTGCCCATCACAATCGTCACGATTTCTTGCCGTTTGAGATGCTGGTGATAGCTCGTATATTTTCCTTGGGTGAGCTTCACTTTCTTGATCATGGCTTCATTTCCTTTTTCATCTTTCCAATAATTCAGGATCTGATAGGAGCCCCATCTTTTCTCCTCATACATTGGAATCTGTGGCACTTGTGGGAGCCTTTCCTTGATTCGATTGGCTTTATCCTTGTTAGCGATCAAAATGCCATCAGAGCTTGCCGCAACAATGGTATCCGGGACACCAATAATTTCAATGAAATAGGGAAGTTCGTTAATGAGATGGGTATTAGTGGAATCATCCGATATTCGCCCTGATCCGATCACCCGATCCTCAAAATGACCGCTTAGCGCCATCCAGCTCCCCAGATCAGTCCAATATCCTTTATACCCCATAACAACGGCAGGCAGTGTGACCTCAACGACTTCCTGATCGAAGCTGGCATTTGGAAGTTGTTCGTAATTAGCCAGCCAATGCTCAACTTGGAGAGGATGCCCCTTGGCCTTCAAATACGTCAGCATGAATCTCAAGGGGAATGCAAATACACCGCAGTTCCACATCGCGTGATGCTCGATTAAGCGACTGGCCGTTTGCTCATTAGGCTTTTCTACGAACTGGTGGATGAAAGAATATTCGTCATTCTCCTTGGGCAGAACGGGAACGATATAGCCGAACTGATCAGAAGGATAAGTAGGCTTTGTTCCGAGAAGAGCAAGATCTGCCTTAGAACGTGAAAGGACACCCGGAAAGTGATGGAGCAGCCGGAAAAACGGAGTATCTACGTAAGTATCCACCGGAAGAATACAAATCGTTTCATTTGGATCTACTTGCAGCTTCTCATGAAGATAACTTGCAGCTAAAGCGACGGCTGTGAAAGTTCCCCTTTTATAAGGTTCGCTTATAATAGGGATGTTCTCACCAACATAGTTACGCGTAATTTCCACTTGACTGTGATGAGTGACGATACACGTGGATTGAAGCAGTCCCACTTCATCCAATTGTCTGCATATCCGTTCAATCATCGATTCTCTGACTCCATCTTCGGATTTCAAAAGCCGAAGAAACACCTTGGAACGAATCTCGTTAGATAAAGGCCATAGTCTTTTTCCAGATCCCCCGCACAATAGTACAATTCGCAAGCTAAATACTCCTTCCTAGGGGAACATCACCCTTCATCCTTATTTTTCTTGGCCCCAATTACTTCTTCAACCGCATGCTTCATTAACACCCCCGCCCGATCCCAGGATAAGCGAAGCACATCTCTTCTCCCTTGGAGTCCTTTTCGTTTGCAAAGCTCGGGATTTTCATATGCTTTCCTCATGTTCTTTTTCAAGCTGTTCAGATCCGGTTCCGCCCAAAGTTGTCCCTTTTGCACAAACAGGTTGCTGAACTTTCTCGAGATGGCGCTGTTCATGCTGCTTGACGGGCTCCTCAGCTGGTACGGAATCAGGAACGAGTTACCCGGCGAAAGGAAATCCATTTGCCCGCCCCAACCTGTAGCGATGACCGGTACGCCGCTCGCCAAAGCTTCTAAAAAAGGCAGTCCGACACCCTCGCCACGAGTGGGGAGGACGAAGGCATCGGCGAGCGTATACAAACCTTTTTGCTGGCTTTCACTGAGATGGCGGCCCAGAATGACAACAGGGGCTGTATCTTTTTGAATTCCCAGTCTTTTTTTGTATTGCCATATTTTTTGTTGAATCCATTTCTCGTTCTCTTGAGCCGCATATCCGTTCGTTTTGATCACAAGAATGACGTTATCCTTAGAGGAGAACTCCTCCCAGTAAGCTTTTAGCAAACCCTCCGGATTTTTGCGATGCTGAAAGCCGAATACAGATACGAACGTAAACTTGCCTGCCGCACTCGGCAAAAGCATCTTCTTATTGTTCGGATGAAACTCCTTGGTGTCTACGCCATGGGGAACAATGAAAATCGGGACTTTCACACCGCTTCTCATTAGTGCCCTCTTATTATGCTGGGAGGGTACACAAATCGCATCAAATTTGTTCATATGGGAAAGCCAGCTTTGGGGGGTCCTACTTGTTTCCCAAACGGTATTCAAAATAATGAAATCATACATACTGCGCTCTTTCTTCCACTCGATGCTACTAGGAATATGGTGATAAATTAGCGCCTTTTTGCCTTGGGAGTCGTTTATACGATGGTTTGAGGCACCTATACTAACGGCTACACCCTGCCGCTTTAGAGATTGTGCATACGCTCTACTGGCACGGCCAAGTCCGCTTAATTTGTGGACGGGTCCCTTCCAGACAACATAATAAGGCTTCATTTGGTTATCATCTTAGAAGATTTAAGATACCCTTTACGTTTGTGAAAAGAAATGGATCGATATGTTTTTGTCAGAGAAGACATCTTGGAAGGTGAAATTTGAGGAAAACTCAAATGTAAGCTCTTGTTGTTTGCTTGCTTCAGAATCATCTTCCCGGGCGTAGACGAATAAAGATAATTTCCATACGTTTCAAATTCAGAGAAAGCAAATTGCTTGGATTTATTCATACTTCTTATAATTGCGGAGTACCAGCTTGTGTTATGTTTAGACTCAATCGCTTGCTTTAACTGCTTTACTTTTGATTTCTCAAACAACATGTAATGGGTAACGAAGGATAATCGAGAGGAGCGGCCTTTTCCCATCAATTTTTTATACGTAGTGAAGTATTCGCCCTGACTCCAGTTTCTGCAGAAAAACACGGTCTTGTCGCCGACCCTGAAGACGTGCGGACGAATGAGCACGGTATCGGCATCAATAACCAAATAGTACTTTGATGAGCACAACTTATCGCCGCCCAGCTTAAGCAGCTGCTGATAAAGCCACCCAGACCGATCCCACGTTTTGGATTGATAATGGATGTCCTTCTTCGTTATTGGCAGAACCGTATCTTCATGGACGAATCTACACCCTTTTTTCAAACAAAGATCAAGAATTCTTTGCTTCCGCGGAGCCACAATCATGATTTCGCGGATAGGGTGCTTTACATACTTCCTCACTCCATCAATGACATGGGGGAGTGTCGCTAGATCTTTCTCAATCGCTGGGATTAACACATCAATTGGGGCTGTCATTTGATCATCTCCATAATCAAATATATGGATTATCATATGCTGGAAAAATGAAACGGAGTGGGTATAGTGAGATTGAAAAACACAAAAGTTAGCATGACATTCATGCCCGCAGCTTATGAGTTGATTGCAGAGGGTTGAAATTCTCCGCCCGAAAGGTTACATTAACGGAACGAAAGCTCTCAGGAGCAAGAAGATGTGGAGGTTATAAATGATGCTATTGAACATAAAGTCATACATATACAAACCGGAGGTTGCCGAGCTGTTTTCTTATGCGGTGTTCCCGGATGACCAATCGGTCGAGAAGACCATACGCGAATACGAAAGCAACGAAGACTGGCAGCTGTACGGCTATGAAGACGGAGAACTGCTGGTTGGATTAACCGGATATGAGAAATCGGGAAGCGAGGTCATTCTCCGCCATATCGCGGTCATACCGGAAAATCGCGGGCTTGGCTACGGAAGAGGAATGATCCTGGAGATCATGACCAAGGAGAAGCCGGAACGGGTGATCGCGGAAACAGACGAGGAGGCCGTGGATTTTTACCGGAATCTCGGATTTGTCGTCAGCAGTTTGGGCGAGCAGTACCCGGGAATCGAACGCTTCCGCTGTGTCTATGAGGTAGAAAACGAAGAAGATGAGAACTAAGAAAAAAGCTCCGTCATCAGCAGCGGCAGCATGAGATGGCTTCCTTTGGAAGCCGTCTTTTTTTGTTTTCTTTTTGAAAAAAAATGCAACCAAACACCATTTTCATGCATCATTATAGCAGGGGGGAGGAAGCCGGACTGGATATCATACCTGGACTGAAACAAAAGGATGAGGAAGCGCTTCGACAGCTGATGCGGTTATATGGAAATGATCTGCTGCGTACCGCTTATTTGCTGCTGCGGGACCGGCATGAGGCTGAAGAAGCCGTACAGGATAGCTTTGTACTCGCTTTTGAGCGGATCAGGCAGCTAAAGGACGATATGAAGCTCAAAAGTTGGCTTATCCGGATCGTCGTGAACCGCTGCCGCATGAGACAGAGAACCCTTTAAGCTACATCTACCGCGAAGTGATTACGCTTCATTATTTTCAGGAATGGAGTGTTAATGAAATCGCGGAGCATTTGAATCTGAACAGCAATACGGTCAAGGCCAGACTTGCCAGAGGCCGGCATGCTCTAAGACAGACTTTGGAGAAGGAGGGGGACATCGAATGGATCAAGGGGAGTCAAATGTGAAACAAGAACTTGACTGGGAGCTCTCCGGCCTTCAGTTTGGTAAGCAGGCCGAGGTCATCCGGAGAACCCATCCCTCGACTTTAAAGGACCGTTTGCGTTCCTTTTGGAATAAAGAGCTGGAGCTCCCAGTAATTCCGCTGGGGACTGCGATTGCGCTGCTATTGACGGCGGTATACCTATATCATGCGGTTCGGGAGCCCAAACAAGCCCCTGTTTCCGGTGAAGCAAAGCAGCGCGAATTGATTGAAACGGGAGGCAGCTTTTATTGGAAGGACGAATTTGAAAGGAGGCTGGCCCGAATTGAAAATCCGGATCAAAGTTAAGCATGTAGTCTATATTCTGGGTCTCTTCCTGGTGCTTATTGTCGGTTTAAATTACGGGACATCACCTGCTCAGAGGATGGCAGAAGCAGACCGGGGCTCAAGGCAGGCGGATGCGGAGAAAAAAGAGGAAATCTTACGCAGCATTGACGCGGCCAAGCCGGACGAGAAGCTGAAGCTGATTGAGGAACATATGCTGAATGATCGTAGCAGCAACTTGCCCCGTATGTACGATGTTTATATTGGCCCGGGCGGAACCATGTTCAGCGGACGATCCATGGAGGTGGATACCCGGCCGGAATTCAATCTGAAAGAGATGGTTCCTTATCTGGAGTTCTATGTACAGTCAGGAAGCTCGGATCCGGATGTCAGCACAGCGGCGAAGCTGCTGGCCTATTATTATGAGGGTTCGGGACAATGGGATAAGGCTTCGCAAATGCTGGAAAATGCCCTGGAACGCCTGCACATTACCCAATACACCTATGCAAGGAATGAACTGATCTTTATGCAGGTCAAACTGGCCGCAGAGCAAGGACAATACGACGAACTGCTTCAGCTAAGCGAAAAACTGATCCAGGAGAATAAAAATCAGGTCAATCCAGATACCATGGCACAACTATCTGAATATCTGGCGCAGTATGCCTTGGTCAAAGGGAAAGCTCCTGAAGTGCTGAAATGGATCCAGACCAAGATGGAGCAGCAGCAAAAGCAGACTACCGATGAACGTGTACACAATTTGTATACGGATCAGCTTATGGAGATCCAGAATCGTTTGAGCAAGCTCACTTCCGGCGGGAAGAAGGCTCTGACGGAGGTTACTGGCACCATAACCAAATCCAATGGGGAGCCGGTCGCTTATGCAGGCGTATTTCTGCGGAGGCAGGAAGATGACAACCACAGTATCAATGAATCGGAGCCTTATCAAACCATGACCAATGAACATGGCGAATACTCGTTTGAAGGTGTGCTTCCCGGAAGCTATAAGCTGTATCTGGGGCTCAATATTAGCCAGATCAATGGATGGACTTGGCCTGTGCTTGCGGATGACGGCTGGATCGATCTGAAGGGGCAGGCCAAAGTTCAGGAAAATGTCGTCTTTCAGCCGCTGATGAAGCTGAAGTTCCCTGTCAACGAAGAGGTTATAAGGGATAAAGCGCTGACTTTTGAGTGGGAACCCGTGGCGGGTGCCGCATACTATAATCTGAATGTAGGCATGAAACTGAAATCAGGTTCATCCAGTCGTACGGTCAAACAAGGCATTGTCACCTCCCGGGTACAAATTCCTGTCCAGGACTTGTATGACCAAATATCGGGTGTATCCTCCTATTCGAACGGAAACGAAAAGGTGCAGCTCGATCCGCTGTCCTTGCTCGGGTATGCCAATACGAAGAACCAATTTTCATGGGGCGTCGAAGCATACAGTGCTGACGGCAAACTGCTGACGCGAAGCGACGGATACCGCTTGAGCAATGACTTGACGGGAAATCTACCCTTCTTCTATTTGAAGGAACGGAAGATGACAGATGCTGACAAGACGCTGCTTAGCGGCAAGCTGGATAAGGCGGAGGCCATGTACAAAGCGGATGCCGACCGTGACCCGACGGATATGCATGCCCTGCATATGATGCTGACGGTCCTTGAGGGGAAAATGATGCTGATTCGGGGAGATGGCAAGGCGGATACCGATACGAAAAAAGCTTTGGAAGCCCAGCAGGTCGAAATTCTGGAGCGGCTGGTTGAGCTGTATCCTACGGATGTGTATTACAATTGGCTCTCCGATTATTATTTTAAACAGGCAGATTGGAATAACTATAACCGTTACTATACACTTGTGAAGTCTGTGAGCCGAATGAAGGACAACAGCTATTCAGATGGTAAGCATGGGATCGCCCTTATGAAGCAGGAAAAACCCGATGAGGCTGCTGTGTATTTTAAAGAGTCAGTCGAAAACGACTCGAGTCACCGATTTATCGGTACTTACCTGGCACTGCATCTATTCATGGGCGACTCACTGGATGAAGGAATTCAGCTGGCAGCAAAATATCCTGACCGGATGATGTATAACAACCCGCTTAATTGGGAGGAGCTGCTCCTAGCGATGAAGCGGGAATCTACGGGGAAACGTGACTACAGCGCTGTGCTGAAGGACAAAATCAGACTTTACATCCAAGGTAAAGACGAAGAGTTGAAACTCTGGCAACCTTCTGCGGATTCAGGTCTTACTGCGATGAAAAAGTTTATGGATGCACTCCAGCAGGTTGGCTGACATAGACAGTTATTGATTTTCATAAATTCTGAAGCTGACCGGAGTCATTGTCCCTTACCTCTTCCCGACCCCTTTCATACACTGATATGAACGAGGACACGTTGGAGGGAGAGAAGGTTATGGCAATTCCATATACGGCAGTCGGGGATTCGTTGACGGTCGGCTTTGGAGCCATGCCGGGAAACGGCTTTGTACCGGTATACCGGAGCATGGCGGAACGGAAACTCGGTGAGTTTGTATCGCATGAGAACTTCGGCATCAACGGGCTAACTTCATCCCAATTGTACGCAAATATGAAGCGCAGCGCACACCTTCGTAATTCACTAAAGGAAGCGAAGATCATCACCATTTCGATCGGTGGCAATGATTTAATAAGAGCTGCGAAAAGCGCACCACCACAAAATATCACACAGCATTTCAACAAAGCGCTCTCTCAGTGCCAATCCAATTTCTCAGGGATTATGCAAACCATTAACCAGCTCAAATCAGGCAGAAGTTCTCCTTATATAGTGCGCGCGGTGGGACTGTATAACCCCTACCCGCAGGTGGAGGCGGCGACGCTGTGGGTTCAGCAGTTCAACAGCTATATCAGCGGACATTGGGGTGCGGGATATGCTGCGGCCAATATTTTCTCATCCTTTTACGGACGCGAAAAAGAGCTGCTGTCCCTCGATCATCTTCATCCGAATGGCAGGGGCTATAAAGTCATCGCTGACCACTTAAATCGAATGGGATACTATCCGCTGGCATAAGGTGCGTAAGCAATGGAAAGAACGATGAAAACAGACCCTCAGAGGTCTGTTTTTTATGGAGGCCATCAGCGCTCCTATCGGATCGATTTATTTCTTCATCATGCTGCGAACAGCCCATTTCCGTTCCTGCCGCTTTTTGTATTTGGGAAGCGAGCGGTAGATGTCGATCGATTCCTGAAAGGCAGCCTTGGCGTCATCTTTTCTGTCGAGTGACTTATACATCATGCCAAGCAGGTAATACCCTTCGCAGGAGGAGGACTGGATATCCTGAAAGCGATGCACGTAATCCACAGCTTTGTCACGGTCGCTGTTTTTGTATACTTCTGCGAGCCGAAGATAAGGTTGTCCGTATTTCACTCTCGGATTCAGCTCCAGGGCTTTCAGAATATAGGCTTCGCCTTGCTGGATGTGACCCTGCCGCAAATACACGGTTCCAAGATCATCCCAGAATTCTGCTGAATCCTCGGACTGGGACTCGATCGACTCGAGTAATTTTTGCGCTTCTGCATCTTTTTTACGGTCAATCAGCAATCTTGCCAGCTCATGCTTGGATGAAACATCATTTGGATTCATGCTGATCTGGGTGCGCAGTCTGGAGATTTGCCCCATCTGTTTAAACGGCTTGGTCAAGCTTGGAAACACACCGACAAAACGTCGGTCTAGCAAATACACGATCACCAGTAGAATAAGAATGGCCAGGAAAGGATTTCCCAGCAGCCTCGATAATAGAACGAATCCGAAAATTTTTCCCATATATGTCCTCCTCAAACATTTGACTTCAAAAAGATAGAAGCTCTTTATGTCGATAACGCGCTGCGTACACTAAGTATATATTTCGATTGGTCCAGCGGATTCACTCCATGACGCTTCCGCTCGGCTTGAACATCCGGCGGACATGCCTGGTACCCGAAGAATGAGGAAGCCATGACACCTTTGCCGCTGGTCATCGAGCGGAGTCTGACTGGATATTCCAGTGAAGTGGCTGCAGGGATGATACCTTCAATGATGCATCTGCCATGAATGACGGAGGGAGCTTCGAACTCTGCTCTCATCTGTACTAGCTCACTCAGGATTTTGCCTCCGAATTCCTCCGGAACAGTAATCCGGAAGCGAAGCATCGGCTCAAGCAGGGTGGTTCCTGTGCTAGCCAATCCATTCATAATGCCCATTGGCGTAGCAACGACAAAGTCGAGCGGATGGGTATGCCATACATGATGTTCACCTTCGATTAGGGTCACTTTCAGATCGGTGACTTCCCATCCATACAGTCCCTGCTGCAGTGCTTCCGGCACACGTCGCTTCACTTCGTTCTGGTAGCTGGACAGCAGATGCTCGCTGCGCACTACCGAGCTGTAGATCAGGCCGCTGCCGCGGGGCAGCGGCTCGATGGCAAAACGTAGAATTGCCCAGCAGGGCTTGGGCATGGTATAAGCGATGAAGCCTTCTCCGGCTTGAGCCGGCGTTTCCTTATAGATGATGGATGGCTGACTGAACTGGGCCTCCAGACCAAAGCGGGTGAGCAGCAAGCTGGAAAGGATTTCGAGCTGAATGGCACCCATGACTTTAACATGCAGCTCACGCTCGGACTGCAGCCACTGCAGATCCAGCAGCGGGTCTTCCTCGGTCAGCTCATGTAGAGCTTCTACAAGTTCCTGATACCGGGACTCATCCTTGGCTTGAACTTGAACGGTCAGGAGCGGAACAGCCAAGGAAGGCGAAGGCGGAATGCCGATGGGGCTGCCGAGAATATCGCCGATCTGTGACTGGCTGAGTCCATACACGGCCGCAATATCTCCAGCCTGAAGCTGGCCAAGATCGGTATATTTTTGGCCGTTCATTTTACGGATTTGCGTTACCTTCTCTTGAACTTCGCGAGTCAGGTTCGTAACGGCATCCCTGTTCTTCAAGGATCCACGATAGAGACGAACGAATGATGTGCGTCCCATCTGCTTGTCTCGCTCAATTTTAAAAACGATGCCGGACAGGGCTTCCATTTCATCGCCTGCAGGGGCAGGCAAATATTCGATTGCCGCATCGAGCAGTTCGCGGATTCCAAGCCCACGCTGTGAGGAGCCGAAGCAAACCGGGAACAGCTTCGCTTCGCGGCTGAGTGCTTGAAGTTTTTTATGAAGCTCAGTCGATGAAATCTCTTCTTCGTCAATGATGCGGCTGAGTATGTCATCATCCAGATCAGCAACCTTTTCCAAGACAAGGCCAGGGGTGAAACCAAAGCCGTTTTCAATCGCTTCTCCGTTCCAAACAGGCATAATTCCTGTAAACTCCTCGCCTTCGCCGAGCGGGGTCTGCAAGGGGACGGTATGAACGGTAAGTAGCCTGTTTATGTCCTGCATCACTTGCGCGATGGAAACGCCGAGGCGATCCATTTTATTGACGAAAATTAGTGTGGGAATTCCCATCGTCCGCAGGGCATGCCACACCGTTTCCGTCTGGGATTGTACGCCTTCTGCGGCCGAGATAATCAGGATGGCACCGTCCATGACACGCATGGAGCGTTCGACTTCCGATAGAAAATCGACATGTCCGGGAGTATCAACCAGGTTAATGTGAATGCCTTTCCACATAAGGGATGTAGCAGCGGAACGTACGGAAATGCCGCGTTCCCGCTCGATTTCGAGTGAATCCGTCTGTGCGGTTCCTTGATCGACACTTCCGAGAGCACGGATGGCACCACTTTCGTACAGCATATGCTCTGTTGTTGTCGTCTTGCCTGCATCCACGTGTGCGAAGATGCCTATATTTCTAAGAGTTTGCGCTGTCATAAAATTATGTAACACTCCATCTCGTTTTTCAAAATAAATGAGGTCGATATTCGTTTTTATTAAGATATCAGAAAGTATTACCTCGCTGGAAATGCATCATGATATCGCAAGAAAAACTTCTGCTAAAAGCGGTCTGTCTTCTGTGAAAGTACGTCGATATTCGTTTTTATTATAGCATGCTAAATCCCTCCGGGATGAAGGATTAGGTTCATATTTTCCCCGCAGAGTGACGATACCATGTCTATGTAACTATGATGTGTGTTAAATCAAAGGAAAATGTATTTATTTGCCAAAATAAACAAGGACCTTTAGGACTGATTTTATAAATGGGATGAAAAGAAGGAGGCCATCCGCCGATAAATTAGTTGAGGTGATACGGATGGCCAAAAAAGGACAGACTTTCTGCACTTACAGTTTGGATACCAAGAAGAAGGCTGTGGACATGCGTCTTCAAGGAATGACCAAAAAAGAAGTGGCCGAAGCGTTGGGAATAGCCGATATCGGCCGATTGAAGGTATGGATGAGAAAATACCGAGAGCAAGGGGACTCCGGATTAATAGACCAGCGGGGACGTTCCAAAGAAACGCTTCACATTTAAGAAATGAAAAATGAAATGGTATTCTTGAATAACAAAGGGGAGAGAAGAGAGGCCTGATAATGGGGCTTCTTTTTTCTGTGTAAAAATACTGACGCAATAACGAGCATGCTCAAAATACATCGTCTTCGGAGAAAAAAGTACGATACGTAAAAAAAGAAGGGACCCTGCTCTAACGACCGGGATCCCCTCTTTTTTGTTGTGACGCTTGCGCGGTACCCAGGTGAATGGACGCCCCTGTTGGCTAACAGCGGTCTTGCTTAGGCGGTCAGACAATTCTGTTGTTAATCTTTAGCTGACAGGGTGATTAAATTGAGGAGAACGGTTACTCCGCCGAGGATAATGCTGCTCCACATCACATTGGATTCGACGGAATAAACAAACGGAAACACAATAAACCAGGCACCGGCCAGGAGGGAAATCCAGTTTTGCCAGGAACCCCATCCTGAGCTGGAGAACGCCCATAAGGATACAATCAACTGAACGGCTCCGACAATCACACTCGTCCAAAGCGCTCCCTTGTCATCGGAGTAGCCCGCAATCCAGGGCGCAATAATAAACCAGATACCGATTAGAGCGACAATGGTATTATCGACGCTTCTTAACTTCATCCACACACCTCCGTTTAAAATCAATGCCAACACGATGGTACGTAAAAATCATATGCAATAAAATGTGGATGATTACAAGAATATGTAAAAAAGGACAGGCATAACAACAAAAAGCGACTTTTGAATGGTTAATCACCATTAGAAATCTATATCTTTTAGCAAAATTTAATGATGGAATAAGAATTCTTTCATGTTTCATCGGACAAGTTTCTGTATATTTATATGTATAACCCCCTTTGATATATATACGGACTTGACCCTGCCGATGAGGAATCAGCAGGGTTCTTTTTTTAGATATCAGGCGGCACAAAAAACGGGGAGCCGGCTAGATTACCCCTCCATCGCTCTTATGGATTCAGCAACCTTCACCATCATGGAACATTCGACTCTCTTGCGGAAGATGTCACAGCTGAAGTCGTAGGTTCCGCCCAGGGAACCCGTCGCGTGCAGCGCATTGGCAGGACAGCCGCCGCTGCAGTAAAGTTTCGCCCAGCAGTCCTTGCATTCCAGCTTCGAGTAGCAGTTGCTCTTTTTAAATTGGCATTGCAATTGAGGTCGTGTGATCCCATCCCAGATGTTTCCCATGCTGTACTCTTCATCCCCGACAAATTGGTGGCAAGGGAAAAGTTCACCCCACGGCGTAACAGCGAGATATTCGGTTCCTGAACCACAGCCGGTAATTCTCTTCTGGATGCAAGGGCCTTCCGAAAGGTCAAGCATGTAATGATAGAAGGTAAATCCCTTGCCTTGCTCACCACGCTCGATCATTTCCTTGGCGAGAATTTCGTACTGGTTGTAAATCTCCGGGAGGTCCTTCTCGGTAAGTGCATAGGGTTCCCGTGGATCACAGATGACTGGTTCCATCGAGATTTTATCAAAACCCAGGTCTGCAATATGAAATATATCATTGGTGAAATCGACATTGTTACTAGTGTAGGTTCCTCGTACATAGTATTCTTGATCTCCGCGCTTTCGGACGAATTCCTGGAACTTCGGAACAATATGATCGTAGCTGCCTTTTCCGGTAACCGTAGTGCGAAGCCGGTCATGAACTTCTTTTCTACCATCCAGGCTTAATACGACATTATACATTTCCTGATTTAAAAACTCGGTGACCTCATCGTTCAGCAGCATGCCGTTTGTCGTGAAGGTGAAGCGGAACTTTTTTTTGTATTCTTTTTCTTTGCCTCTTGCATAAGCTACGATCTGTTTTACCACTCTCCAGGCCATAAGCGGTTCCCCGCCGAAAAAGTCGATGTCTAGGTTTCGGTGATGACCGGAATTCTCGAGCAGGAAATCGATAGCTCTTTGTCCAACCTCATAGCTCATAATCGCCCGATCTCCGTTGTATTTCCCCTGGCTGGCAAAACAATAGTCGCATGACAGATTACAGGTATGAGCAACATTGAGGCAGAGCGCCTTGACATACGCCTTTCGATTTCTTAAATCAATGGAAAGGTCTTCATATTCATCCTCAGTAAAGAGCTGCCCATCATTTTTAAGCTCCTCAATCGCCGCGATAGTTTCTCGGATGTCCCCTTCAGAAATCTCGGAATCGTGCTCATACTTTTTCAGCATCAATGCCAAGATTTCTTTCGCAGAAGTATGCTCATAAAGCTCTATCATTTCAAATGCTAGGTCGTCGACAACATGTACCGAGCCACTGTAGGTGTCTAGCACGATGTTGTATCCGTTTAGTTTATATTGATGAATCATAATTGTTAATCGAGCTCCTTTTACCTCTAAAAAATAGTCGCCCATCTGCGAGAAGCAGTGGGCGGTAAAGATCCGAACCTATCGGTTCATTGCGTTTTCACAGCGCTGGTTAGCAACACCGCAGGAAGTTTTGCAAGCAGACTGGCAAGATGTTTGGCATGCACCGCATCCGCCGTGTTTTGCGGTATCCTTCAGTTTGCGGGTACTGAGTGTAACGATTCTTTTCATCATGAATAACTCCTTCTGCAATTTCATTAGTTCAAAAATAAGTAATTAAATTTGTGAATAATTTCACTTGTTTCCGTGAACCATTGTAGCAACACCTTGGATGTACGTCAATTATCCCCGGGTGAACGTCAAATTGGTTGTATCTCGCTATCATCGCGTGAAAAGTAATGTTCTGTTCATACTGCGTTCATAATGCGCTGATACTATGTACTCACAAAAGAAAATACTATACTAACTTGAGGTGAACACATATGCTAGCAGCTGCGATTATTTTTATCAATTTAGCACTTGTATTTTACACGATCGGCGTATGGGGGGAGAAGCGTTCGAGTACGCTTCAAAATAAACATCTTATATTTTTCCTGTTCGGATTGATTTGCGATACGACAGGAACAACACTCATGAGCTCTTTGGCTACGAATGGCGGAAATATTGTTCATGCAATAACAGGCGGTGTAGCACTGATTCTTATGCTTATCCACGCGGTATGGGCGTTTCTTGTCAAATGGAAAGGAAGTGCGAAAGCACAGCATAACTTCCATCGTTTCAGCTTGATCGTATGGATTCTATGGCTCATTCCTTATTTCATTGGTGTAACCATGAGTATGCTATAAGGGAACCGTAAAAAGTCGTTCGCCCTTGATCTTTCCAGTAGGAGAGGTTAAGGGCGTTATTTATGTTCTGGATTAGTCCATCATTAGGAACTGTGATAAAATATCTATATATTAATGATGAAAATGTAGGAGCGAGCGTGATGATTCAGGAAATACAGCAGTTTAAAGCCGATTTCTTTAAAGCACTGGCACACCCGCTGCGGATTCGGATTTTGGAAGTGTTGTGCGAAGGAGACAAAACCGTAAACGAGATACAATCCCTACTTGGAAGTGAAGGATCTGCCGTATCCCAGCAGCTGGCCGTACTGCGGAATAAAAATGTGGTCATCGGGCGAAAGGACGGTACTTCTGTCATTTACTCCTTAACGGATCCGCTCATTAAGGATCTGCTGGGAGTAGCCAAGCAAATATTTGACAATCATCTGATTAATGCAATCAGCATGCTGGAAAATATAAAAAAAACGTCTGCTGACGAGCCTTCACTGAAGAGCTAAGAACATTTTCCATTTAATAAAAAGTAATAAAGCTGCGAGAACAGAAGTAAAGAGGGGCCTTAGGCTTCCTATGCTTCTGTTTTTGTGTTTTTCAAGGGCTAACGGTAAATTGACATCCACATAGCACACCTTTAAAATTCTATATATTCAAATAATCAAATATTCAGAATAAAGGTGAATTATTAAAATGAAATGGTTTGGAGACAGCAGATTCCAAAATTATAGCTTGCAAGCATTACAAAAAGACATGATGTCCGGGTTAATTGTCGGTATTGTCGCCATTCCGCTAGGAATGGGGTTTGCAATTGCCTCTGGAGTGAAGCCGGAATACGGCTTGTACACCACGATTATTGCAGGCATCCTGATTTCCCTGTTCGGCGGCTCCAAGTTTCAAATCGGTGGTCCCACAGGTGCGTTCATTCCTATTCTTTTTGCGATTGTGATGCAATACGGTTATGAAGACCTGCTGATCGCCGGCTTTATGGCGGGCGTTATGCTGTTCCTGATGGGACTATTTAAGCTCGGCGGTGTCATTAAGTTCATTCCGCGCCCGGTAACTATAGGATTTACAACAGGCATCGCCGTCACGATCTTTTGTGGACAGATTGCTAACTTTTTGGGGCTGCGGGGTTTGGAGAAAACAGAGAACTTTTTCTCTAGTATGAAACAAATTGTACTTCATTTTTCAACGATAAACCCATTAAGCATACTTACAGCCATAATCTGTCTTGTCATTTTGATTATAATTCCCAAATGGTTTCCTAAGGTACCTGCTTCCTTGATCGGTTTGCTCGTCTCAACCATAGTGGCTTTATTGTTCTATCCAGGCAAGGTTCAAACGATTGGTTCCACCTATGGAGCCATTTCAAACAGCCTGCCTTCGCTTCATATCCCAGAACTGTCGATAGAGCATTTGCAGACGCTGATCAAGCCTGCTTTTACAATCGCTATGCTCGGAGGCATTGAATCCCTGATGTCAGCCGTTGTTGCTGATGGTATGACGGGAACCCGGCACAACAGCAACCGGGAGCTGATGGGTCAAGGTATCGCCAATATGGTCACCCCTCTATTTGGGGGGATTCCGGCCACGGGTGCGATTGCAAGAACGGCTACAAATATTAAAAGCGGTGCTGTTTCGCCCATTTCCGGTGTTGTTCATGGTATTGTCGTCCTGCTCGTGTTGATGCTGTTCGCGCCTTACGCCTCTATGATTCCTTTGGCGAGCATGGCTCCAGTTCTGATGCTCGTCGCCTGGAACATGAGTGAACGAAAAGAATTTGCCCATATGCTCAAAACCCGGACTGCAGATTCTATCGTTCTGGTCATTACATGTGTGCTCACCATTTTTGCCGATCTGACGATTGCCGTAGAAATGGGCCTTCTACTTTCGGCCATCCTGTTTGTGAAACATATGAGCAGCCTTCTTGTTACGAAAAAAGTTCTTCCGGATCCATCGGATATCAACGCCCGAGTATCTGCCAATATGGTGGGTGAGCACCGTAACTGCCCTCAGATCAGCATCTACACAGTTGATGGAGCTCTGTTCTTCGGTGTGGCCCGCATGTTTGAACAGGCAATTATGGATGAAATCAACTACAAGCCAAAGGTGCTCATTCTCAAAATGGATAATGTGCTCTATATGGATACAACCGGTGAATCCAACTTTGCCAGCCTTGTGAAGCATTTTAAGAAACATGGCGGTATAATCATCATTTCGGAAATTCAGGATCAACCGCGCGAGGTACTGCGCAAAACAGGGCTGGACAACTTAATTGGGGCGGATCGATTCTTCGATAATACCGGTGACGCGATCCAATATGCCTTAACCAAGCTAAACAGGGCGCAATGCGCAGGCTGTAAGCAGTTCGCTTTCCGGGAATGCACTGCACTGTCAGGTTGTGCGGAAGCTGAATCTATACATGAACCCAAGAGGAATCACATTCGTTCAAGAAAGCAAGAGTTTCCGGGTATAAATAAGTAATATTGTGAGCGGATATGGACATTTCCAGTATCCTGACTTTAAAGAGACGACGCCCATGCTGGGTGAACATGGAAAACGGATACGCCTGTTTTTAGGCGTATCCGTTTATTTTGTCATCTGCTATTTTTGGTAAGCTTTCATTTTTAACTGGTCCTTGTGTTGAAGTGACTTATATAGATGAGGGTGGATTTTGTACCAGCTTGCATGTTTGAAGACATCTGCGTAATTTTCCACTGGAGTCTTCATAGCGGCTTCACCCTTTTTCCAGTCCACGCGGTTCACTGCGATTCTAACCAGCTCTTTACTGGTGTTTTTCCCGTTTGCCGGGTCAGGATTACCATACAGGCAAACCTCCACCGTACCTATACCGTCATTTTCAAACAGAATTTGGCTGTAGGCCAAAAGTGTATTTGCCGCATCCATCATCCATTGGTCCGGGCTCGCCGCATCATGCTTCAGGTCCACAGTGACTGTTTTATTGTTTGCTCCCTGAAGCTGGATGTCTTTGGCCTGTGCAACGTTCATGACTCCTTCGCCGGATACGTCGACAAGAACTTGCTTAACGTTCTCACGGGTGACTTCAGCATTGGACCAGACGTCCTTTTTCTGCGCTGCGTTGACTTTGGCTGGATCTGTATTCCGCGAACAGGAAGCCAGCAGTAAGCACGCAGCAATCATCATGCAAATTACCTTTAAAGGCGATCTGGGCTGCAACTTCATCCCCCTTTCTCTAAAGCATGATACAAATTGAAGTCTATCAGAAGCGGAACCAGAATGGAATACATAAACAATTTATGACAATCTAGACAAAATACCGTTACAAATTTTTAACTCTCACATCTACTAATGCTAGAAAGGAGGGAGTCTTATGAAGAGACATTCATTCGCACGTAATCGTGTAATTCGTCTTCGCAGAGGCCAGTCCGTCAGATTATTCTGCGGTACTCCACTGATCACCCGCTGCCGCCACTAAACCTTCTTGCAGCAACACAGTCAAGCGGCGCCGGGATTCCGCCGCTTTAATATATGTGGATATTTTATTTATATGCAAGAACGGATTATTATCATCAGGTTGCGCAGCATTGTTTGATTTTATTTAAGCGCTAACTTTGGCGTTTTGTTTTCATGGAATCAAATGGACAGGAGTGGCGGACAGAGCACATCCCAGGCTGTGCCTCCGGACGAACATCCATGGATTGAGGAGTTTGGCTGCACGGCCAGATACCGCCGGAGATGCCATTCTTTTGTGCAAGGCTCAGTGGTTCCGAATCCACGTAAACATCCTTTCAATAGCTTTTATATGAACTTCAACAGGCATATGATGGCCATATCCTTCATACCAATGGAGATCAACATCCTTGCCTAGTTCTTTCAGCCGTTCGTACATGCGGAGACCATGGCTGTTATGAACCTGCGCATCTTCGCTGCCGTGAATAATCAGTACCGGACAGTGTATACGTTCAGCCATGCAGATCGGAGAACGTGCCTCGTATATGTCCGGATATTTGTTCGGATTTCCGACGACCCTTTTCAGCATCCGGCGCAGATCGATCCGTTCCTCATAGGTACGGGAAAGGTCTGAAACGCCGCCCCAAAGGACAAGCTGCGAGAGGTATGATGTTTCCGCTGCCGTAAAGGCCGCATTTATGGAGCCACGGGAGAAACCCATCGCCGCAATGTGGTCCCGATCGACAAAAGGTAGGCTTGCCAGCAAACGGCAGGCGGCCGGAACATCCTCCATGTCCCCACCGCCGAACTCATCCCGGCCTTCTCCACCCTGCGTACCGCGGTAAGTGGGGGCAAAGACGATAAATCCGCTGCGCGAGAACCGCTCGAGCCATTCGATTTTCACCTGGCCGACTCTGCCGATTCCCCCTCGACAATAGATGAGAACAGGCCACTTCCGTTCGGTGATATTCTTCTGTTCCGGATCGATATTGTTCGTGATAACCGTCATTGGCATTTCCGTTTTGCCATAGAGCTGGTGAACCTGAGCCTTCAGCTTATCGAGGTCAAGCGTATAGCCATATGGAAGAGAAAGATAACCTTTTACGTTGTATTCGCTAGAACGATATGTCAAGTGAATGATCATGTTTGTCAGCTGCCTTTTTAAAATTGCTTCTTTTGAGTGTGGGATATGCACATTCCCATTCAAGTATGTTCAATGATTGTACCTCTACTGGAGAGAAAAGAGAAGGAACGTACTCGGATCTATCAAATGCAAGCACAAATAAAGGGGCTGGATATCCAGCCCCTGATACATGTTCAATATTTAAAAGTCGTTATGAGACCTTATGATTGTCCCGACAAGAACACAATGAGGCAGAATGCCGACATCAGGGACGAATAGTAGACGGAATATTGTGTTCTCTTCTTATTGTTGTTGTCGAGCAGATTGAACATAAACAGAAAGCTAAGCACAGGAACGAGCAAGTAAGCCGTGTACAGAATGATTGTCGCCATTCTTAACACCTCCAAGGATGAAATTGTTGGCATATTCATTAAGATATTGCCATGCTTTTATACTATCACGCTTTTACGCATTTGTGTAAAAAAGTTTTTAGGAACATAAAATCGGGCGCCCCTTTCGGGACGCCCTTTCATGGGAGAGGAGAAACCGGACGAAGAGCTTATGGGGAAACGTAAGCTTTCCGCGGTTGTCTACGACATTCTTTTGATGTCGATAGTTAAAGCATTCCCCGGATAAGCCGTTTTATACATCCCTTGCCAAAATTAGATGACCGAGTCTCCATTTTTCAAATTCGGGTTGGTTGTGGTACGATAATCGTCAGAAATAGACAGTATTCATATGATTTTATCTAATGAATATGGACAACGATTTTTATACTTAGAATGGGTGAGCATAACATGAGAGTGGTATCGGGCAGCGCTAAAGGCAGACCGCTAAAACCGGTCCCAGGTATGGGTACGCGGCCTACAACGGATAAGGTCAAAGAAGCAATTTTCAGCATGATTGGTCCCTTTTTTGACGGGGGTACGGCGCTGGATTTGTTTGCTGGCACAGGCGGATTGGCGATTGAAGCCTTAAGCAGAGGCATGGACAAGGCTATTTTTATTGATATGGATCCAAAAAGCATTGAAACCGTCCGCGCCAATCTGAAGGCAACCAAGCTGGAGGGACAGGCCGAGGTGTACCGCAATGAAGCGGAGCGTGCGCTTAAGGTATTGGCCAAACGCGAAGTATCGCTGGATGTTATATTTCTGGACCCGCCGTACCGGATGAAGAATGGGGACAAGCTAATGGACATCATGCATGAACAAGGTATGCTCAAAGACGGCGCAACGATCGTTCTTGAACATGAATCCGGCTATGAATATCCAAGTGAATTCGGCCTCTTTTCTTGTATTCGGCATGCGGTGTACGGGGAAACGGCGGTTTCCATTTATAAATACAACGATATCGAAGCGGCCTTGTCCGAAGACGAAGCCGCCGGGGAGGAAGATCAAGATGTCAGAGAATAAACGGGTGGCTGTATATCCAGGCAGCTTCGATCCAGTCACCATGGGTCATCTGGACATCATCCAGCGAGCGGCAAGGCAGTTTGATGTGCTTATCGTGGCCGTGCTTAACAATCGCAGCAAGCAGCCGCTTTTTTCAATTGAAGAACGTATGGATCTAATCCGTCAGGTGACTGCCCATCTTCCGAACGTGGAAGTGGACAGCTTCCGGGATTTGACCGCGAACTACGTGAAGCACCGGAACGCGCAGGCGATTGTCCGTGGTGTGCGGTCCTTAACGGATTTTGAGTATGAATTCCAAATGGCGTCGACGAACCATAAATTGAATCCTGATGCCGAAACCGTCTTTATGATGACGAATCTCAAGTATTCCTATGTAAGCTCCAGTATTGTTAAAGAGATTGCGGCTTTTCAGGGCGATGTGAAGGATCTGGTTCCTCCTGAGGTGGAAAAAGCACTGCGCTTGAAATACAACAATTAATTAACGGGGACTTTTCCGGTAAAAACGCGTCAGCATAAACAAAAGGGAACTTCCGAGCATGATGATCAGCAGAATACCCTGCCACTCAAGGAGCTTCGGTACAGCTTTCCAGAGGGTGAAGCTTCCGTTTATATCAGCTGGAAGATCCCCGCGGTTGTTGTATGCCAAGCTTGTGTTTTTCGGGAGATATAAGGTAAAAGGCCAAACAAGCCAGGTTGCAGCAAAAGCGATCGCGCCGTGGAGAAGGCGAATCAGCGCGAAACGAAGCCAGTGACTGCCGGCTTTGCGGAGAACCGACATGGATTGCAATAGAGCGCTGATGCCGCTGAGCCCCAGCAGGGCCGAGATGACGGACCATTGCAGCCTGTCTGAGGAGAACGCCGCTGTGCTGGCTTCCCGTGCTCCGAGATGCACTTCAAACAACCCAGAAAGCCAGTAGGCTGGGAAGTATCCGTGAAGAAACCGGCTGGCAATCTGAATGACAACTGCAAAAATGATGATATATCCACCGACCATCATCAAGGTCTGAACGGCATTCGTAACGGAATCTCCCAGCAGTCTGCCGAAGCTGCGGCCGTCCTTGGCACGTGCCTGCTTGGCTGAATCCAGAGAGCGGTGAACCAGGGAGCGGCCTTTCTTGCCTTTAGATTTCTTATCAGGAGCCTGATGGACAGAGCCGCCTGCTGAAGTTTTTCC
The DNA here is from genome assembly GCF_022898935.1 of Paenibacillus mangrovi. Classification (GTDB taxonomy): domain Bacteria; phylum Bacillota; class Bacilli; order Paenibacillales; family Paenibacillaceae; genus Paenibacillus_AQ; species Paenibacillus_AQ mangrovi. The sequence continues at coordinate 506,550 of NZ_JALIRP010000001.1, forward strand.
GATCCGGCCCGCAAGCAAAAAAGCTAGCAATCCGGATAACCAGTGCACTGCAAGGGCGATATATCCAGCCGCCGGCTCATGCATCAATCCCGTTGCAATCACGATCAGTATAAGCATGGGATTGCAGAAGTGGGCAAGTGCCGCGAGTTTATTCGTGTCCTTGGCGCTCAAATCTCCTTGATCGTACAGCTGCCTTGCCGCCTGGGCGCCTCCGGGAAAGCCGGTCGTCATGCCCATTGCGAGCACCCAGCCGCCGATTCCAGGGAGCTTGAAAAGCCGGTTCATCAGCGGTTCAAGCCATGTCCCAAGGGCATGCACCCAGCCATATGCAATAAGCATTTCAGACAATACAAGAAAAGGAAGCAGCGCCGGAAATACAATCTGCCACCATAGCTGAAGACCCTGGAGAGAAGCCTGAAATGCGGGGGCAGGGGAACTGACAATGGAGGCCACGAGCGTAAGTGCGCCCGCGCCAAGCAGAAATGTGGAAACGAGCGTGAAGTGGAGAGGAGCTTTTTTTTTCATGATTTCACCTCTTCTGAGTAAACATAACTAGTACCCAATCTATGCGGGTAAGACAACCATAAGACCAGGGAGCAGGATGGGAATGAGAGAAGGGAATAAGATGCAGCAATCGAAAAAAAGGGAAGGCCTACGCCTGGTCCTCTACCTTTTCATGGTAGTCCTACTGGTGTACGTAACGGTTTATATGCCAACTCCGTATATGATCTACCAGCCGGGAAGCGCGGATGTGGTTAAACCGATGCTTTCGGTGCAAAAAGGGGATCAGGAAGAAAAAGGTACATTTATGATGACAACCGTATCGGCCAGCTACGCCAATCTTGTCATGCTTGTAGCTGCGGCTTTTAATCCAAATGCCGAAATCACTAAAAAGCAGGAGAGGCTCGGCGACAAAAGCGAGGATGAATATGCTGCAGAACAAGTGTATCTCATGAGCGATTCGCAATCTTCTGCGATGGAAGCGGCATACCATGAGGCTGATGTTCCATACAGCATCGTACCCCAGTATTTGTTTGTTTTCTCTACACCAGAGGGTGACGAAGCACGGAAAAATTTCAAGCCCGGCGACAAGCTTCTTGAGGTAGATGGTAAGCCGGTAACGGACAACGAGAGCTTGATAAAGATTCTTAATACGAAAAAGGTGGGAGATCAGGTCACCGTGAAGCTAATCCGCGGCGATAAAACGCTGGAGGAAAAAGTGAATCTGATCGAGATTAAGGACAAGGATACAAATCAGACCCGTCCGGGGCTCGGAGTGACCATTGCTACGATGCAAAAAGTGGAATCAAAGGATCCAGGTCTGCAGGTGAATTTTGAAAATACCCGCGTCGGTGGACCCTCAGCAGGACTTATGTTTACGATGGAGATTTACAACCAGCTAACGGAGGGCGATCTGACCAAAGGCTATCAGGTTGCCGGAACAGGAACGATCGATAAAAACGGTAACGTGGGCCCGATTGGCGGAGTTCAGCATAAAATCGTCGCCGCCGACCGGAAGCATGCAGAAATCTTTTTTGTTCCCAAGGATAATTACGAGGAAGCCAAAGCCAAGGCCGATAAAATAAAAACCGACATGAAGCTCGTGCCGGTGAGTACGCTGGAGGACGCCATTCATTATATGGACGGCCTGCAGGCCAAATCTTAATTGAATAATCGGATCGGGGCTTCCAAGTAATCTCTGAATATGCTGTGCATCTCAGGGCTCGGAAAGGCATTGGCGTAAGCGGCGGAAGCTCTGAGGTCCAGCTCCAGCTGAGGATGCTCGAATGAAGACGGCTTGACGATTACAGGCAGAGAGGCCGTCTTCTTCATTTTTTTCAGAAGCATTTGCCCGCCTCTACTGAATCCAAGTACACGCAGATATCCGGGACCATGGGCAAGGGCAGAAGGAGACATTTGAGCTTTGGTATGGCGCAGCAGAATGTGGGCTAGCATCCGCTGCAGCTTCGTATGCGTGTAGCGTTTGGTCTTCAGCGCCTGCAGCAGCTCGTCTACCTTCGGTTCCTTCAAGGTGTAGATGAGACGCTGCAGGCGGTGTTCCAGCCCTTCTGTGACCTCATGGAGGCTTGCGAGATCCTGCGGAGAGCTGGTGAGAAGCAGATGCATCAGCACCCCGCGGAAGGAATCCCAGGTTACAGGCCCGCGGCCTTCGCGGAATTCACGGCTAAGTATGCTGAGCGTGGACTCTGGCAAATAAGGTGCTGCCGCGCTCAAATCCTGCGTAAGCAGCATGCGGCGGACAGCCGTAGCGCTGGCAACAGCCGAGTGGGCTGGCATTTCGTCATGATATCCGGCATGAATTCTTGGAATGGTAAAAGGGCGGATCGGACTTTTCAAACGGTTCAAGGCAATTAGATAATGCAGGCCGAGCGTATGGTTAGGCTTCTGGAGCACCTGAAGAACCTCGCTCTCCTCGCCCGGGAACCCGGCCGCCGCGGCGGCAGCCCTACTGTATGCAGCAGGGTAATTCATCCCTTCGCGCAAATGAAAGCTGATCCGCTCCTGCAGTTCCGGGCTTTCCTCCGCGAGTGTGTGGGAGAGAGGAAGCAGCAGATCGAGCGTGCCGCTTTCCGTTCCGAAGCAGAGGCTGTCCACGACGCCTGTAGCATGGAGAAGGGCGACACCGCCGTACGCAAACCATTCCGCGGGCTGGGTCGCATAAGCTGCCGGAAGCTCGATCACAAGATCCGCTCCCATGGCAAGTGCCATTTCCGCCCGTGCAAATTTGCTTACGATTCCAGGCTCGCCGCGCTGAAGGAAAGGACCGCTTAGAATAGCTACGGAATATTCTGCGCCCGAAATTTCTTTGGCTCTGGTATAATGATGGACATGACCGTTATGTAAAGGGTTGTATTCGACGATTAATCCGACAGCTGACACAGAATGTTCAACTCCATCCGTATGTTGATTCTTTCATCTTATCATAAAAGTTTGCCATCCCTGCAACAATAACTATTGTGGCAAGTAAAGGTCAAACTATTGACAAAGCTTCCCGTAAATCGGTATAATAATTTTTGTTTGTTTGGAGTGATATATATGCACTTTCAATTTAGAAAAATGGCAGCCAGCAGCGAGCCGCTGCAGGTCCGTCAGCAAGTGGATGTAAGCCGTTTAGTTCAAGGACTTGGCGATATCAAGGTACCTCAGCCGCTTCTTGCGGAGCTGAAGGCAGCTTATGTCGGTCAAGATACGGTAGATGTGCATGGAAAGCTCTCTGTAGAGCTGGACATGTCTTGCTCCCGCTGCTTGAAACCTGTGCAACAGCATCTGAACATTCCATTCCACGAGCAGTTCAAGCTTGTGAAGCCTTCTGAAGAGATTCAGGACGAGGATGACGATACCATTTATGTGGATGAAGAGAATGTGGATCTTGTTCCATATGTGGAGGAATCATTCGTGCTTCATATTCCGATGACCGTCGTATGCAAGGAAACTTGCAAGGGCCTGTGCCCGAACTGCGGAACGGACTTGAATGAAGGCACCTGCGACTGCGACACGGAAGTGGTAGATCCACGGCTTGCGGGGCTAAAAGACTTTTTCAAATGAGCATGCAAGCATTTTACCGGGGCGTTTAAAGCCTTCGGTTTATTGAAATAAGGAGGTGGGAACATGGCAGTACCTCAACGGAGAACGTCCAAAACACGTCGTGACAAACGTCGTACTCACTTTAAACTGGCGGTGCCAGGCATGGTGAAATGTGAACAATGCGGAGAATTGAAGCTTGCTCACCACGTATGCAAAGTGTGCGGAACGTATAAATCAAGAGAAATTATTTCGCAGTAATGCGGAAAATCAAGTAGTACTTCATCTATGGTGAGGTGCTATTTTTTTTGTCTGCCCTTTCTTTTTAGCTTGTCATGCTTTATACTGTTTTAGTACCAGGTTCTAAATAGATACGGAATAATTGAGCTTTTTCATTCTATCCATGACGGCCCTCAAAAGCCTGACTCATAAAAAATAAAGCATAGGAGGTGCCTCTGATCGAACGGTTGCCCAAGAAACAGCGACATCAGCATCTATTGAAACTTATTGAAGCAAATCCGTTTGTGACGGACCGTGAATTGACCCGCGAGCTGAAGGTCAGCATTCAGACCATCCGTTTGGATCGTATGGAACTCGGAATACCGGAGCTTCGGGAACGCATGAAACAAATGGCCGAGCATTCGTACGACCAGGTGCGTTCGCTGCCACTGGATGAAGTGGTCGGTGAGGTCGTGGACCTGCAGCTGGACAAGAGCGGCATCTCCATTTTTGAAATACGGGAAGAGCATGTCTTCTCCCGAACCCATATCGCGCGTGGACATTATGTCTTCGCCCAAGCGAACTCGCTGGCGGTAGCGCTCATTGACGATGAGATTGCACTTACGGCATCGGCGGATATACGATTTTTGCGCCAGGTTCATTTGGGAGAGAAATGTATTGCCAAAGCGTACGTAAGATCAATGAACGGGCAAAAGGGAAAAGCTAAAGTAGAAGTGTTTACTTACGTGGGTGAGGAAATGGTGTTCCAAGGCAATTTCGTCATCTACCGGTCAACAGGGGAAGATAACATTGAAGGGGGAATGTAGTATGCGGATCGCCATCGACGCCATGGGCGGCGACAACGCTCCTGAATGCAATGTCGAGGGAGCCTTGGCCGCAGCAGCGGAATGGAAGGATACACATATTATTCTGGTGGGGGATGAATCCAAGATTGGGCCTTTGCTCAGTAAAAATGGTGGACAGGTTCCTTCGAATATCAGTGTTCAACATGCAGGGGAAGTTATCGGGCCTGAAGATGAGCCTGTGAAAGCGGTGCGGCGTAAAAAGGATGCTTCCATGGTCGTAGCCGGACGCATGCTTAAAGAAAAAGAGGCCGATGCGATGATCTCAGCCGGCAATACCGGGGCGCTGATGACAACAGGGCTTCTGGTTGTCGGACGTATGGAAGGCATTGAGCGGCCCGCCCTCGCTCCTATGATCCCGACGCTGGATGGCGCCGGTGTACTGGCGCTCGATCTTGGCGCCAACATGGACGCCAAACCCGAGCATCTTGCACAATATGCTCTAATGGGCAGCCTGTACCGGCAAAAGGTTATGCGCGTTGAGCGGCCGCGCGTGGGTCTGCTCAACGTAGGCACCGAGCCAGGCAAGGGAAATGAGCTGACGAAGCATACGTTCCCGCTGCTGGAGCAGATGCCGATCCATTTTGTTGGCAATGTGGAAGCGCGTGATATTATGAGCGGAAACTGCGATGTGCTGGTGTGCGACGGATTTGCCGGGAATATCCTGCTCAAGTCGATCGAAGGCACGGCTGGAGCCTTGTTCAAGCTTTTGAAGGAACAGTTCAGCCAGAATCTCAAAAGCAAACTGGGTGCAGCCATTCTGATGCCGCAGTTACGCGGACTCAAGGATAAGCTGGATTACAAGGAGCATGGTGGTGCGCCTCTCCTCGGTCTCAGCGGACTCGTTGTCAAAAGCCACGGCTCTGCAGATGGTAATGCCATTAAAAATTCTGTGCGCCAAGCGAGAATCGCGATTGAAAACCAATTGGTTGAAAGTATTTCAAACGAAATCAGCGGGAAGAGAGTGACGATATGAGTAATTTACGGCCAGTAGGCATCATTGGCACAGGGATGTATGTACCGGAGAAGATTTTGACCAATGCTGACCTCGAGAAAATGGTGGAAACGAACGATGAGTGGATCGTATCCCGTACAGGCATCCGGGAACGGCATATCGCGGCTCCAGATCAGGCTACTTCCGATTTGTGTTATGAGGCTGCGGTAAAAGCGTTGGCATCTGCCGGGATGACGGCAGATCAGCTGGATCTGATTATCATCGCAACCGTAACGCCAGATACATTCTTTCCATCGACCGCTTGCATCCTGCAGGATAAGCTGGGCGCAAAGCAGGCAGCGGCATTCGATATGTCCGCAGCATGTTCCGGATTCGTATACGGGCTCGCAGCCGCCCGCAACTTTATCAGCACAGGTATGTACAACAACGCTCTGGTCATCGGTGCCGACTGTCTGTCCCGGATTACGGATTACACGGACCGCAATACCTGCGTACTCTTCGGCGACGGAGCAGGTGCTGTCATTCTCGGCGAAGTGCCGGAAGGCCGCGGTTTCCAATCCTTTGATCTTGGCGCTGAAGGGGCTGGAGGCAGCCTGCTGAAACTCGAAGCCGGTGGCTCCAGAATGCCGTCCTCTGCAGAGTCCGTTGAGGGCAAGAAGCATTATATCTATATGAATGGTCGCGAAGTGTTTAAATTCGCAGTGCGCGTCATGAACACGGCTACGGGGGAAGTTCTGAAGAAGGCGGGCAAGACCAAGGAAGATATCGATTTGTTCGTACCTCACCAGGCTAATATCCGGATCATTCAATCCGCTATGGAACGACTTGATCTGTCCCCTGACAAATGCGTTGTCAATGTGGATAAGTACGCGAATACTTCAGCTGCCTCGATTCCACTGGCGCTGGTCGAAGCGGCCGAGCAGGGACGCATCAAGGAAGGCGACTGTGTGCTGATGGTTGGTTTTGGCGGCGGTCTGACTTGGGGAGCATCCGTTCTGATCTGGTAATCATTTATATATTTTTGAACCATATGTAGTGAGAGGAGCCGTAAGATGGGTAAAACGGCATTTGTATTCCCTGGACAGGGGACCCAGTCCGTTGGAATGGGCAAGGATTTTTACGAGGCGGTTCCCGCTTCTCGTGAAATGATCGACAGCGCGGACCGCGCGCTGGGATTCTCGTTGTCCTCGCTTATGTTTGAGGGTCCGGATAGCGAGCTGAAGAAAACTTACAATACACAACCTGCGCTGCTTACAGCGAGTGTTGCTGCTCTTGCGGCTTTACGCGAGAAGGGCGTAACCCCGGATTATGTGGCGGGTCACAGCCTTGGGGAATACAGCGCGCTGGTTGCAGCAGGAGTTCTCAGCTTTGAGGACGCGGTGACTATTGTGCGCGCCCGCGGCGAGTATATGGAGGCCGCTGTGCCAGGTGGTCAAGGTGCCATGGCAGCTGTACTTGGCGCGGACCGCGCAGCACTAGAGGAGCTCTGCCGCAGCATCACCGAAGGCGGACAGCTTGTTGAAATGGCGAACATTAACTGCCCAGGGCAAATCGTGGTATCCGGATCCAAGGAAGGCGTTGCTGCTGCAGCTGAGAGAGTCAAGGAAGCTGGCGGCAAGAGAGCCATTCCGCTTGAAGTCAGCGGACCGTTCCATTCATCCTTGATGAAGGAGGCTGCGCAGCGCCTCGGCGACAAGCTTGCGGCTGTATCCTTCCAGGAGCCGATCGTGCCGGTTGTGGCCAATGTCACGGCGCGTCCGGCCGATAGCGCGGAACATATCCGCGGACTTCTGGTGGAACAGGTGTATTCTCCTGTACTTTGGGAGGACACGGTTGCGTATCTGATCGCTGAAGGTGTCGATACATTTGTTGAGATCGGACCGGGTAATGTATTAACCGGTTTGATCAAGAAAATGGACAAGACCGTAAAGCTCATCAATGTGAATACTTTGGAGAGCTTATCGGAAAATTTCTAGAACCTTCATGAAGGTACACCGTATACCAAGAAGAAAGGAGAATAATGCATGTCCAAACCATTGCAGGGGCAAGCTGCGCTTGTAACCGGAGCATCCCGTGGAATCGGCCGCAGTATTGCGCTGGCACTGGCTGAAGCCGGGGCCAACGTTGCCGTGAACTACTCGGGAAGCGAGGCTGCAGCGCAGTCTGTAGCCCAGGAAATTAAGCAGCTTGGTGTTGAAGCGTTTGCCATTCAGGCGAATGTAGGCCAGTCCGACCAGGCCGAGCAGCTCATCAAAGAGGTTGCGAACGTGTTCGGCCGGATTGATATTCTGGTGAATAACGCCGGCATTACCAGAGACAACCTGATTATGCGCATGAAAGAGGAAGAGTTCGATCAAGTCATTGAAACGAACCTCAAGGGCGTATTTAATTGTCTCAAGTCTGTCAGCCGTCCGATGATGAAGCAGCGTTACGGCCGCATCATCAACATCTCGTCGGTTGTCGGCGTGCTTGGCAATGCCGGTCAGGCTAACTATGTCGCGGCCAAAGCCGGCGTCATCGGTTTGACTAAATCGTCTGCGCGTGAGCTTGCTTCGCGCGGCATAACGGTCAACTGTGTGGCTCCAGGCTTCATTGACACCGACATGACACGCGAGCTTTCTGAAGACCTGAGAGATAAAATGATTCAGGATATTCCGCTTGCCCGTCTTGGACAGCCGGAGGAAATTGCCAAGGTTGTGGTTTTCCTGGCTTCCGAAGGGGCATCCTATATGACAGGACAGACTCTTCATGTAGACGGCGGCATGTATATGTAATACCCACAGACAGGCTGAAAAGCCTGCAAGAGAACCGTTTTCATCGCCTCTGGCATTTTGAAAACTTTTCTCGTATAATACCAAAGAGGAGGTGAACCGGATGTCCGATGTATTGGAGCGTGTAAAGCGCATCGTCGTGGATCGTTTGGGTGCTGACGAAGCTGAGGTAACACTGGAAGCATCTTTTAAAGATGATCTTGGTGCTGATTCTCTCGACGTTGTTGAACTAGTAATGGAATTGGAAGACGAATTTGATCTGGAAATCTCAGATGAAGATGCAGAGAAAATTACGACCGTAGGTGAAGTTGTAAATTACATACAATCTCATACCTAAGTCATTTGATAAGTCCCGTACTGCTATACAGGCGGGACTTCTCCTCATTTTTTGAAAGTGAAACCGCGAATAACATGAATATAATTGCATTGGAACAATATCACATTGGTACATGCAGTCGATATAGAGGTGAGTGTATTTGAAACATAGAGTGGTTGTTACCGGAATGGGCGTTATGACGTCACTCGGCCATGACCTGGATACGTTTTGGAATAACTTAATGGCTGGCAAATCCGGCGTTTCCCGGATCGAATCCTTCGATGTCAGCGAATACCCTACACAAATAGCAGCTTCGATTAAAGACTTCAATCCTGAAGAATTTATGGATCGCAAGGAAGCTCGTAAAATGGACCGCTTTGTTCAGTTAGCGGTTGCTGCTGGGAAAGCTGCAATGGAGAACAGTGGCCTGGATATCCAGAAGGATGCTGATCCTGACCGCGTAGGTGTTTCCATTGGTTCGGGTATTGGCGGACTGGGAACTTGGGAAGACCAGCATAATATATTGCTTGAAAAAGGTCCAAAGCGCGTCAGTCCTTTCTTTATTCCAATGATGATCGCCAATATGGCTTCAGGCCAACTGTCCATCATGCTTGGAGCGAAAGGTCCGAATACGACACCAGTGACGGCGTGCGCGACAGGATCACATGCTATTGGAGATTCGTACAAGCTAATTCAGCGCGGCGATGCCGATGTCATGATCTGCGGCGGTGCGGAAGCGACAATCCGTCCGACAGGCATGGCCGGTTTCTGTGCGATGCGGGCTATGTCCACACGCAATGATGATCCCGAGAAAGCAAGCCGTCCATTTGACACGGAGCGTGATGGGTTTGTTATGGGTGAAGGTGCCGGGATTCTGATTCTGGAATCTCTTGAGCATGCGCAAAAACGCGGAGCTCATATTATCGCGGAAGTGCTCGGTTACGGCCTCAGTGGAGACGCTCATCATATGACTGAGCCCGATCCTGACGGACCGGCACGCTGCATGACTATGGCCCTGCGCGACGCCGGACTTCAGCCGGAGGATGTGGATTATATTAATGCCCACGGTACTTCGACGCCGGTAGGCGATCGTTCCGAAACTATTGCGATCAAAAAGGCTCTGGGAGATCATGCTTATAAGGTAGCTGTCAGCTCGACCAAATCCATGACCGGCCATCTTCTTGGTGCCGCCGGCGGTGTGGAGGCCGTTATTTGCGGAATGTCGCTGCAGCATCAAAAAATTGCGCCAACGATTAATTTGGACAATCAGGATCCAGAATGTGATCTGGACTATGTTCCGAATCAAGCTCGCGATGCGAAGCTGGATGTTGTTATGTCCAACTCCTTTGGCTTTGGCGGTCATAACGCCACGATTATTCTTAAAAAATTCGATGAGTAAGGGGACGATTTGTTGAGTGGAGATCTGAAGCAGTTACAGCAGAAACTTCAAATCCAATTTCACAATCGGCTGCTGATGAAACAGGCCTTTACCCACGCTTCTTATGTCAACGAACACCGCTTTAGCCAGCAGCAGGATAATGAGCGCCTGGAATTTCTGGGCGATGCCGTGCTGGAGCTGACGGTATCCGAATATTTGTATCAACTTTTTCCGAACCGTCCGGAAGGTGAGCTGACGAAGCTGCGCGCGGCCATTGTCTGCGAGCCCTCGCTCGTGAAGTTCGCGGAGAGCCTGGATTTCGGGCAGTATGTGCTGCTTGGCAAAGGGGAAGAGCTAACAGGCGGGCGTACCCGCCCGGCCCTGCTTGCGGATGTGTTTGAATCGTTTGTCGGAGCTTTGTATCTGGATCAAGGTCTGGAGTCAGCCCGTACTTTTCTGCAAAAATACGTGTTTCCGCTCGTCGAAGCGGGCGGCAATCTGCAGATGAGCGATTTCAAAACAGAACTGCAGGAACTGACGCAGCATCACAATATGGGCGCTCTGGAATACCGGATCGTGGAAGAACGGGGTCCGGCGCACGAGCGCGAGTTTGTCTCCGAGGTTTATATGGGGAATGAGTGTGTGGGAAGAGGATCGGGCCGCTCCAAAAAAGAAGCCGAGCAGCAGGCTGCTGCAGTCGCATTAAAGCAGATGAAACTGGCTGGAATTTGACGGCTCCCTGTAAATAGTCAAGGACAAACAAAGAGCAAAGAGCAGTCGCAAATGATGAATGGCAGTAGCCTTCAGACTGCTTTTTGCTCTTTCTTCGTTGGATAACGGCTAATCCCCTGCAAGCCGCAGGGTTATGGTATTATAAGGTTTAGAGGTGATTTGGGAAATATGTTTTTGAAGCGGATTGAATTAGCGGGTTTTAAATCGTTTGCCGACAAAACTGAAATGGAGTTTGTCCGCGGCATTACAGCGGTCGTAGGTCCGAACGGCAGCGGCAAAAGCAACATTTCCGACGGCATCCGCTGGGTTTTGGGAGAACAAAGCGCCAAATCGCTGCGCGGAGGTAAGATGGAAGACATTATTTTTGCGGGAAGTGATGCGCGTAAAGCCGTCAATTTCGGTGAAGTTTCGCTGACGCTGGATAATGAAGACCATGCCCTGTCTCTGGATTTTAATGAGGTCACGGTTACGCGCCGGGTGCACCGCAGCGGAGACAGCGAATATTTTATTAACAGACAGTCCTGCAGGCTTAAAGACATTACGGAGCTGTTTATGGACACCGGCATTGGCAAAGAAGCCTACTCCATTATCGGACAAGGCCGGATTGAAGAAATTTTGAGCACGCGGTCGGAGGACCGCAGGGGAATTTTTGAAGAAGCGTCTGGAATCGTTAAATATAAATCTCGGAAAAAGGATGCGGTCCGCAAACTGGATGAAACCGAGCAGAATCTTCTACGCATCCACGACCTGGTTACTGAGCTGGAGGATCAGATTGGCCCCCTCAAGGAACAGTCGGAAAAGGCAATTCACTACAAACAGCTACGTGAGCAGCTGAAGAACAAAGAAATATCGCTTTATGTCTATCAAATTGAGCAAATCCATGCGGCCTGGAGCGAGGCGAACGCGAAGCTGAAGGTATTGCAGGAAGAGCAGCTTCAGCTTTCAACGGTGGTGTCGGCGCATGATGCCAAGCTGGAAAGCGATCGGGCCGCTCTTCGCAAGCTGGAAACAGAAGTCGAGACCTTACAGGGCGAGCTTCTGCAGTATAGCGAAGCGTACGAGAAAAGTGAAGGTTACGCAGAGGTGCTCCGTGAGCGTAAACGAAATCTGGAAGCTAACCGCGAGCAGCTTATGGGAACGCTCAGTGCAGGCGATGAACGATTCGAAGACAGGAAAGCGGAGATCGAGCTCCTGAAAACGAAGCTGGAGGCTTCTCAGGAGGAGCTGAAGCAGCTACGTGACCAGCTGTCGGTGGAAGAAGCGAAGCTTACAGGGTTAACCGGAGGCATCAGCCAGCAGCAGGAGGAAAGCCTAAAAGGCAACCTTCTAGAGCTCATGAACCAAATGGCACAGGCTAGAAATGAAATCCGTTATACGGATCAGCAGCAGGAAGCGCTGGCCCGCCGAATGAGTCGGGCGGATGAGGAAACCGGCAAATGGGAAGGCAAAAAGGAAGAGCTGATGGTGCGCAAACAGCAGCTCGATAGCGCGATTGAGAAGCTCGGTCAGGAGATCCGTGATCTTCGCGGCGGTTACATAACCGAAAGCGAGCGTTATCAGTCTCTGCAGCGTCTGCTAGACGAAAGCCAGGCGATGCTCCGCAAGTGGGAGCAGAAGCGCGAGGCGCAAATTTCGAGGCGCGATACGATGAAAGAAATGGCCGATGACTTCGACGGCTTTATGCTGGGTGTTAAGGAAGTGCTGAAGGCCGCACGCAAGTCGGTCTTAAGCGGCGTGCATGGTGCAGTCGCGGATCTGGTCCGCGTGCCTGAACGGCTGGAACTCGCTGTCGAGACAGCTCTTGGAGCATCGCTTCAGCATGTGGTTATGGACAATGAGGCGGTTTCCCGTCAGGCGATTGCTTTCTTGAAGCAGCGTCAGCTCGGTAGAGCCACCTTCCTTCCGCTGGATGTCATCCGCGCCCGGAATATTTCTTCCGGTGATCGTTCCATGGTTGAAGGCGTTGACGGCTTTGTCGGCATTGCGGCAGATCTGGTGCACTATGATGATCAGTATGCTCCGATTATTGGGAGCCTTCTCGGGAACGTTATACTGGCCGAAAGCCTGGAGGTAGCGAACAAAATCGCCGCCCGCTGCCAGTACCGGTACCGGGTCGTCACGCTGGAAGGCGATGTCGTGAACGCAGGCGGTTCAATGACAGGCGGCAGCCAGCACAAGAAAAACAACAACCTGCTCGGCCGTAAACGCCAACTTGACCAGCTGGACGAGGAAATCAAGGATACGGAAATTCAGCTGCAAAAGCTGGTTCAGAGCATCCAGGATGTAAAAGGGCAGCTGTCCCAGACACAAGATAAACTGGACGAGCTGCGCCAATCCGGCGATGAAAAGCGCATTGAAGAGCAGTCTCTCTCAAGCGATTTGAAGCAGCTGGAGCATGAGCTTCGCCATGTGCTGGAGCAGGCCGAAATGGCCGGTCAGGAGAAAAAGGGCTTTAACGAAGAAAGCCAGGATCTTCAGAAGACGCGTGATGAGGCCGTGAAAAGACTCGCGCAGCTGGAAGAGGAAGAGAAATCGACGCATCAGGCGATACAAGCGGCCGAGTTTGCCCGTAAGGCAAGCGAGTCTGCCAAGGAGGAGCTCCAAACTCAGCTGACCCAGCTGAAAGTTCGCGAGGGCAAGCTCGATCAGGAATGTTTCTCTCTGGAAGAGCAGCTGCGACGGATGCAAAGTGATTTCAATTCCCAGGATAAGGAGCTACGGCAGTCGAAGACATTGCTTGCCTCCATTGAAGCGGATCTGGAGATCAATGCGAAGGAATCCATCCAGCAGATCGAGGATCTCAACCGATACAAGCTGAAGAAGGAACAAGCTTCTGAGCAACTGGATTTCAAACGGGCAGCCCGGATGCAATTATCGAAGAAGCTGGAACAGGATGAAAGTGAAACGAAAGAGCAGCGGACCCGCCTGAAGGCTGTGGAAGATCAGCTACGTCAGACGGAGATTGGTGTAAACCGGCTTGATGTGGAGCTTGAAAATATACTCAAAAAGCTGAGCGAGGATTATGAGCTTAGCTATGAGCTGGCCAAGATGAGATATCCGATTCCAGATGACGTTCCCGCCATACAAGCTGAGGTTAAAGAGCTGAAGCGCAGCATTACGGCACTGGGTGACGTGAACCTTGGAGCCATTGAGGAATATCAGCGGGTCAATGAGCGCTACCAGTTCCTGAGCGAGCAAAAAGAGGATCTCGTTGAAGCGAAAACAACGTTGTACGAAGTGATCCGTGAAATGGACGATGAGATGTCGAAGCGGTTCAAACATACCTTTGACGCCATCCGCCATGAATTCGGCACCGTGTTCGTCAAGCTGTTTGGCGGCGGACGCGCCGATCTGGTACTGCTGGATCCGGAGCATCTGCTTGAAACGGGTATCGATATTGTAGCTCAGCCTCCGGGCAAAAAGCTGCAGAACCTACAGCTCCTCTCCGGCGGCGAACGTGCCCTGACAGCGATGGCTTTGCTGTTTGCCATTCTTCAGGTCAAGCCGGTGCCATTCTGCGTGCTTGATGAGGTTGAAGCGGCGCTGGATGAAGCCAATGTGGTACGGTTTGCCCAATATTTACGCGAGTTTTCAGAACAAACGCAGTTTATCGTCGTCACACACCGCAAAGGTACGATGGAGGAAGCGGATGTGCTGTATGGGGTAACAATGGAAGAGGGCGGGGTATCCAAGCTGGTATCCGTCCGTTTGGAAAATGATGAAGCTGAAATAGCCTAGGCGATTAGAGATGGAGGAGACATATGAGCTTTTTTAAAAAGCTGAAAGAGAGTATTTCCAGCAAAACGGAATCGGTAACGAGCAAATTCCGTGACGGACTGGAGAAAACCCGCAAAGGATTTGTCGAGAAAGTAGCGGACCTGATGGTGCGCCGCAAAAAAATCGACGAGGAGTTTTACGAGGAGCTCGAAGAGATATTGATCGGTGCTGACGTGGGTGTCAACACGGTGATGGATCTGATTGACGATCTGCGCGCCGAGGTGAAAAAACAGCGGATCGAGGATGCGTCTGAGCTGCAACCTATCCTCTCGCAAAAGCTGATGGAACTGCTGCGTGGAGATGATGACAATGCGATTCACATGAACCCAGACGGCATTACGGTCATTCTGTTCGTCGGCGTCAACGGTGTCGGTAAAACGACAACCATCGGCAAGATGGCTCACCGTTTTAAGCAGGAAGGCAAAAAGGTTATTCTCGCCGCAGGCGATACGTTCCGTGCCGGTGCCATTGAACAGCTGGAGGTTTGGGGTGAACGTGCAGGAGTTGAGGTGATCAAGCAGCATGCTGGGTCGGACCCTGCAGCAGTTATGTTTGATGCCGTTCAGGCCGCCAAGCAGCGTCAAGCGGATGTGCTGATCTGTGATACAGCTGGACGTCTCCAGAACAAGTCGAACCTTATGGAAGAGCTGAACAAAATTTTCCGCGTCATCCAGCGGGAAATTCCAGGCGCGCCGCATGAAGTGCTGATGGTGCTGGATGCGACCACAGGCCAAAATGCGCTGAACCAGGCGAAGCTCTTTGGTGAAAAGAGCGGAGTTACCGGACTCGTGCTCACGAAGCTGGACGGTACGGCCAAAGGCGGTATCGTGGTAGCGATCCGGCAGGAGCTTAATCTACCAGTGAAATTTGTGGGTCTCGGCGAGAAGATGGAAGACCTGCAGCCATTTGATTCACAGCAGTTTGTGCATGCTCTTTTTGCCGGATTGATCCAAGAGAATGAGGACACTGAATCCGGGAACAAGAATGATTCGGAGGAGTAATACCCCGGTCATGATTCGAATAGCTTTTTGTGAATAAAATAAAAAGACTCTGCCCTTGATCGGTTGTTTCTCTTGAAGAACACGCCGCTCTGCCGGTGCAGAGTCTTTTTTTTCGGTCGACCTAATCCTTGAGCGAATCCATTCCGGCAGAGCAGTCGCTAATACAGGCACACCTGCCGTTAGATTTTCATAAACTTTAGCAGAATTAGTTCCGGCACTTACATACCTCCTCTCTTGTGAGTCAATGTACAATATATGTTCTGCTGCTCGATTAGCTTGACTATAGCTGCCGTTTTGCTCGATTATATGACCAGCCTGTAAAAAGAATCCCGACCTTGACCTTCTACTAGACAGCTCTGTGCAGCCGGATTTACGAGAGTGGAAAAGGAAGGAGATGAAAGAGTATAATGATAAGAAAAGAAACAATGAGAGGATTACTCATGGCAAATACTCATACCTACAGCCGGAGAGAAGAAGTGGCCAACGCGATTACGCACGGTATCGGAGCACTGCTCAGTGTAGCTGCGCTTGTGCTGCTAATCGTCTTTTCAACGATGAAAGGGACAGCATGGCATATCGTTAGCTTTTCCGTTTATGGAACAACGATGCTGATTCTGTATTTGAATTCCACGCTAGTTCATAGTTTTAAAGAGGGTAAGGTTAAGGATCTGTTTGAAATTTTTGACCATTCCTCTATCTATTTGTTTATCGCAGGGACCTATACTCCGTTCATGCTGGTAGCCATTCGCGGTCCACTCGGCTGGTCCTTGTTCGGGACGGTATGGGGGATTGCCATTCTCGGATGTATATTCAAAGCCTTTTTCACGAAACGTTTTTTGTTTATGTCCACGATCTTTTATCTCCTGATGGGTTGGATGGTTGTTATAGCCTGGGGACCTCTTACGGCTGCGATCGCTCCGGGCGGGATCGTTTTGCTAGTAGTAGGGGGGCTGATGTACACACTGGGCACCATTTTTTACGTGTGGCGCGGATTCCCTTATCATCATGCAATCTGGCATTTATTCGTCCTGGCAGGTAGCATTGCCCACTTTTTCGCCGTATTGTTTTACTTGCTGCCATGGTCATAAATGCTTGCTTCGGTAGTGGTTGAAACGTCGTAGGAATTGACTTGAAAAATCAATGGAGAGATGACAAGGATAAATGCTTGACATCTTTCTTTGTTTTTTGTATGATAATGAACGTTAAATGAAGTGTAAAGTGTTTTTCCTTGACGAAGGGAGTGCCCCTGAATGAGTCAGGAGAATAGGCTCGAGAAAACGAACCGAATCAATTTGTTATTTGACTTCTATGAACTACTGCTGACAGAGAAGCAGCAGACGTTCCTTAAATATTACTTTCATGATGATTTTTCCCTTGGGGAGATCGCGGCCGAGTTTGAGATTAGCCGGCAGGCGGTATATGAACATGTTAAACGCGCAGAGCAGGTGCTTGAGCAGTATGAGGAAAAGCTTGGACTGTTAAAAAAGCATGAAGAGCGTGCACGGAAGCTCGAAAAGCTGCGTGAGTTGGTGAATGCCAGCGCAATGGAGCAGGATAAGAAATCTGCAATAAACGATATAATGGATGAGCTTGAAGCATCGGAATAAAGCAAATGAAGGAGGTGGCGGTCCATGGCATTTGAAGGATTGACCAGCAGGCTGCAGAATGTGTTCAGCAAGCTGCGCGGCAAGGGTAAGGTATCCGAAGACGATGTAAATGAGGCGATGCGCGAGGTGCGTCTTGCCCTCCTGGAAGCCGACGTCAACTTTAAAGTCGTCAAGGATTTCGTTGCCAAGGTGAAGGAGAAGGCCATCGGCACGGAAGTGATGGAGAGCTTCACGCCTGGCATGGTGATCATTGACATCGTCAACAAGGAGCTCACGGAGCTCATGGGTGGAAGCCAAGCGAAGCTGGCAAAAGCAAACAAGCCGCCTACCGTCATTATGATGGTCGGTCTGCAGGGTGCAGGTAAGACGACGACATCCGGCAAGCTGGCGAAAATGCTGCAAAAGCAAAATCACCGTCCGCTGCTCGTTGCAGCCGATATTTACCGTCCGGCAGCCATCAAGCAGCTGCAGGTGCTCGGCGAACAGATCAACGTGCCTGTCTTCTCATTGGGTGACAAGACAAGCCCGGTTGAGATTGCCAAGCAGGGTTTGCAGCATGCGAAGGATAATGGAAATGACTACCTGATCGTCGATACGGCCGGTCGCCTTCATGTCGATGAACAGCTGATGGAAGAGCTGCGGCAAATCCACGGCGAGATCAAGCCGGATGAAGTGCTGCTCGTGGTCGATGCGATGACAGGTCAGGATGCCGTCAATGTAGCGGATACCTTCAACAAGCAGCTTGAGCTTTCAGGGGTTGTGCTGACGAAGCTCGATGGCGATACACGCGGCGGTGCGGCCTTGTCCGTCAAAGCCGTAACCGGATGTCCTATCAAGTTCGCCGCACTGGGCGAGAAGATCGATGCGCTTGAGCCTTTCCATCCGGAACGGATGGCTTCCCGGATTCTCGGTATGGGCGACATGCTGTCTTTGATCGAAAAGGCGCAGTCCAATATTGATACTGAAAAAGCCAAGGAAATGGAGCGCAAAATGCGCAATGCCGAATTTACATTCGACGATTTCCTGGAGCAGATGGAACAGGTCAAGAAGCTGGGACCGATCGACCAGATCATGGATATGATTCCCGGCATGGGCAAGCTGAAGCAGGCGAAGGATCTGAAGGTCGATGAGAAGCAAATGGGCCGCATAGAAGCCATTGTTCAATCGATGACTAAAGCCGAAAAGCAGAACCCGGACATGATCAACCATAACCGTCGCAAGCGGATTGCAACAGGCAGCGGGACTTCGCTGGCCGAAGTCAACCGTCTCATCAAGCAGTTCGATGAGATGCGCCGAATGATGAAGCAGTTCTCGGATATGATGGGACCGAAAGGTCCGAAAGGCAAAGCGCTGAAACAGCTTAAAGGATTAGCCGGCAAAGGCGGAATGAAATTCCCGTTCCGTTAAACGCAAATTATAAATAATTCTTTAGATATAAGAAAGTATAGACTTCAAAGAGTCCACTTCCTTATATCGCAAGAAAAACTACCTCTAATCGCGGTCTATCATCTTTGAAAGTACTTCGATTAACGTTTTTCTTATTTTATTGAAGGAGGTGAATTTCGTGGCAGTACGTATTCGTCTGAAACGCATGGGTGCTCATAAAGCTCCTTTCTACCGTATCGTGGTATCGGATTCCCGTTCCCCGCGTGACGGCCGTTTTATCGAAGAAATCGGTTACTACAACCCGGTTCAACAACCGGCTGAAGTTAAAATCGATGAAGATAAAGCTCTTGCATGGCTCCAAAATGGTGCACAAGCTTCCGACACTGTTCGCAACTTGCTGAGCAAAGCGGGCGTAATGAAGAAGTTCCATGAGTCTAAGCAACAGAAATAATGACTGATTGTGAGGGTTATCTATGGAAGAATTAGTTGGTGTTATTGCTAAGGCTTTGGTGGATCATCCCGAAGATGTGGCCGTGAAGAAGCTGGAGAAGGATCACCTGATTGTCTATGAGCTGACCGTGCATCCGGATGATGTGGGCAAGGTTATCGGCAAGCAGGGCCGGATCGCCAAAGCGCTTCGCACGGTCGTCACTTCTGCAGCAGTCAAAATGGATAAACGTGTAACCGTGGATATTATATCTTAAAAGGTATACGACGAAGGGGGTTGGGATGCATTTCCTAGCCCTTTTTTGTGATATATTAAGGTAAGGATATAAGCTTATCCGCGGTTTTATATATTTGCATGAAACGGATAACGCCGATCAAGGGGCGGGACGTTTAATTTTTTAGGCCCGGGTGGGCCGGATCAAGCATCGAAGCAGGAGGAAACCATGCCGCAACAACTCATGAATGTAGGCAAAATTGTAAATACACACGGACTCAAAGGGGAAATCAAAGTACTGCCCCACACGGATTTTCCTGAAATCCGGTTTGCCAAAGGTAGCGAACTGCTGATTGTACCCGAAGACGGCAAAGCACCGCTGCCTATAACCGTTCAATCCTCCAGATTTCACAAGAACATGTACATTGTGAAGCTGGAAGGATACGATAATATTAATGACGTGGAGAAGTTTAAGGGGAGTATGCTGAAGGTCACGCAGGAAGACTTGGTGGAACTGCCGGAAGACGAGTTCTATTTCCACCAAATCGTCGGCTGTCACGTTGTGACTGATGAAGGTCAGGATCTTGGCGTCATTACCGAAATTCTTACTCCAGGCGCGAATGATGTGTGGGTTGTAAAGTCGCCGGCCGGAAAAAGCATATTGATCCCTTACATCGATGATATTGTGCTTGACGTCAACGTAACGGACAAGAAAGTCCTCGTTCATCTGATGGAAGGACTGCTGTAGCATGATGAAGGTCGATGTGCTAACTCTTTTTCCGGAAATGATGGATGGGGTGTTCCGCTCGAGCATTCTCGGAAAGGCGCAGGAAAAAGGGATCGTAAGCCTGAATGCCGTGAATTTCCGGGACTATTCGGGCAACAAGCACGGCACGGTAGATGATACTCCTTATGGCGGCGGGGGCGGCATGGTGCTGAAACCGGATCCGATCTTTGCCGCTGTTGAGGATTTGCTGTCCCGTTCTTCGGCAGCGCCCAGAGTTATTTTGATGTGCCCGCAAGGGGAGACCTTTACCCAACAGAAAGCGGAGGAGCTGTCCTCTGCGGATCATCTTATTTTTATCTGCGGACATTATGAGGGGTATGATGAACGGATCCGCGAGCACTTGGTCACGGACGAGCTGTCGATCGGCGATTATGTGCTCACAGGCGGAGAGCTGCCGGCTATGGTTGTGATTGATTCGGTCGTACGGCTGCTGCCGGGTGTGCTGGGGAATGAAACCTCGGCTGTAACGGATTCCTTCAGTACGGGGCTGCTCGAGTATCCACATTATACCCGTCCGGCTGAATTCCGGGGATGGAAGGTGCCGGATATTCTGCTGAGCGGCCATCATGCCAATATTGAGCTTTGGCGGCGCGAGCAGGCCCTGAAGCGCACGCTGGAGCGGCGCCCTGATCTGCTCGATAAGGTGGAGCTTACCGATCAGGACTGCAAGGTTATTAAGCGTTTGAAGCAGCAGGATAACGGCTGTTAAGCCGATACCTGCTGTTACATATGATGATTACTAATCAAGGAGGATACCCATGGATTACAAAGCTTATTTTCAGGAAAATAGAGACAAGCATTTGAATGAACTGAAGGAATGGTTATCCATCCCGAGCATTTCCGCTCTTTCCGAGCATAAACCTGATGTGAAGAAGGCTGCCGAGTGGCTTGCGGGCAAGATGACACAGGCAGGACTTGAGAATGTCAAGATTCATGAAACTAAAGGGCATCCGATTGTATATGCCGACTATATGCATGCCGAGGGCAAGCCGACAGTACTGGTTTACGGCCACTACGACGTACAGCCTGTGGATCCGTTGAATTTATGGCAAACGCCTCCTTTTGAGCCGGATATCCGCGACGGTAAATTGTTTGCCAGAGGCGCAACAGATGACAAGGGCCAGCTGTTCCTACATATTAAAGCGGTAGAAGCCATCCTTTCGCAGGAAAAGCAGCTGCCAGTTAACATCAAATTCTGCATAGAAGGTGAAGAGGAAGTTTCAAGTCCGAATCTCCCAGGATTTATGGATGCCAATCAGGATCTGCTAAAAGCGGATGTAGTGCTCATTTCGGATACCTCGCTGCTTGAAAAAGGCAGACCAGCCATCTGCGTCGGACTCCGCGGTCTCTGTTCGCTGGAAGTTGCACTGCATACTGCCAACACAGACTTGCACTCTGGATCCTATGGAGGCGGCGTTCCGAACGCTCTGCATGCCATGGTCAGCCTGCTGAATTCCCTCCATGATGAGAACGGACGCGTAAGCGTTGAAGGTTTTTACAAAGGCGTGATTGAGCTGACCCCGGAAGACCACGAAGAATTCAAAAAGCAGTCCATTGACGAAAACAAGCTGAAGGCAGATCTGGGACTGGATGAGCTGTTCGGCGAGGAAGGCTTCACGTTTGCGGAAAGAACTGGAGCCCGTCCTACGCTAGAGCTTAACGGCGTGTATGGCGGCTTCCAGGGCGAAGGCAGCAAAACGGTGATTCCAAAAGAAGCGCATGCGAAAATTACCTGTCGTCTGGTCGGACATCAAGATCCACAGGATATTCTCGATAAAATCGAAAAACATATCAACAGCCATGTGCCAACCGGTGCCAGAGTAACCGTCGTACAGATGGAAAAAGGCAATCCGTTTACGATTGATCCATCTACACCGATTCTGCAAAAGGCTGCTGAAGCCTACGAGCATGTCTATGGCACACGTCCGGTGTTTACCCGTGACGGTGGATCGATTCCAATCGTGGAGACGTTCTCGCGCGTTCTGGAAGCTCCTGTGGTCTGCATGGGCTTTGGTCTTCCGGATGAGAACCTTCACGCTCCAAATGAACATTTCAACCTGGAGAACTTTGATCAAGGTCTGCTGACGATCGTTGATTTCCTGAAAAGAGTATAATATTTCTTGAACCAAAACTGCTGGTTAGTAAAGTAAACCTTTGCTGGCCTGCAGTTTTTTTAAGATATAAGAAAGTATAAGCTTCTAAGAACATACATCCTTATATCGCAAGAAAAACGACCTCTAATAGCGGTCTGTCTTCTGAGAAAGTACGTCGATAGACGCTTTTCTTATTTTTTTAAGGAAAATCTTAAAGGAGTCAGCTGGGAATGCATGAGAGATGCGTGAATATGGTAAGGTGTTCTTCTTGGTTTATTTCTGCAAACGGTTGAAGAAAACGAAGAGATAAAATATAATTCAAGATATGAAATAAAATTTTATATATGATTATAATTTTTGAAATATTTATTCTAACTTTCGGGGAGGACTTATCGTGAACATTATTCCATTAAATGAAGAATGGCTGGCACCGATGTGTGAACTGTGGAACCAGGAGCTCGGCGATCAATTCCCAATGCGTGAGCAGCTAATGCGGCAAAATACGTTTCAAGATGAGAACGTTTACTTGGATGGCTCCAAACTGGCTGTCAATGAGCAGGGAGAGCTTGTAGGATTCGTGATCGCGAAAAAATGGCAGGAGCAGCAGCGGGAAATACGTCTTGGCGATGGCGGCGGCTGGATTCAAGCCATTCTGGTACGGAGTGATGCAAGAGGGAAGGGACTCGGCAGCCGTTTGCTGGAGCAGGCCGAACAGGCTCTGAAGGACTCAGGCGCGGAGCTGGCTTACATCGGAAGAGATCCTTGGCATTACATCCCGGGGATCCCGAAGGCCTTCCCTGAGGCAAAAGCGTGGCTGGAACGCAGGGGCTATGAGACGCTCTACGAGGTTTTCGATCTCGTGAGCCAAGCCGCAGGTGGGGAAACCATTCGCCAGGAGTACGTCGAAGGCGCCTTTTCCCGGCTGCTAGAGGAAAAGGACAAGGAAGAGATGCTGCGTTTCTTCAAGCGCTGCTTCCCCGGACGTTGGTATTATGAAGCCCTATGCTACTGGGAGCGCGGAGGCAAAGGTCGGGAGTTCGTCGGATTGTTCCTTGGAGAAGAGATGATCGGATTTTGCCGGGTAAATGATGGTGAGTCTCCTCTGATCGCTCAGAACACCTATTGGGCGCCACTCTTTGACAGCCCTCTCGGCGGCATCGGACCGCTTGGCGTGGACGACCGTTTCCGGGGCAAAGGTTACGGCCTTGCTATCGTCAAAGATGGTGTGGCGGAGCTGACGAACCGCGGCATCAAGAATCTGGTCATTGATTGGACGGAGCTGGTCGATTTCTACGCGAAATTGGGCTTTACTGTATGGAAAGGCTATGACCTCGCCAAGAAGACATTAAAATAAGTGAGAGGCCCTGCAGACAAGGCGAATGCAGTATGCTGCAGTTGGTGCTGAAGATGCCAAATAAACCTAAAAAAGAATCCCTATTGAAGGGATTCTTTTTTAGGTGGGCCAGTTTAATTTTCAATCGTTTTGGCAATCGTCGTAAAAATATCGTATTTACATTGCTCGGAATTTTTACGCGCGTGGTGCTCATCCACAAAATGATTGATCCATTCGAAGAACTCCTTGGCTTCCTCTTCAGTCAGATAAACCTCCGAATTCGACAGGTTGCCGTACGGTTTATCATTGTTTTGAGCGGTTAGAAATTTCCTTTTGTTCTCATCATACAGATCGGAAAGAAGCTTTTGCGTTTCCGAAATGAATATTTTCTTTGCAGCCTCGTCTGCGCCATCGTCGCGCTTAATCCGGACTGCACCTTTAAATGACTCGTAATATTTGGCGTTAATGCCGTTGATTTCCTTAGTACTAACTAAATAGATAAGGCCGATGCTTTCCAGCTTCTTTGCATGGTAATAAACCTTTGCTGGGACCTC
Organism: Paenibacillus mangrovi; assembly: GCF_022898935.1. Classification (GTDB taxonomy): domain Bacteria; phylum Bacillota; class Bacilli; order Paenibacillales; family Paenibacillaceae; genus Paenibacillus_AQ; species Paenibacillus_AQ mangrovi. The sequence goes on from NZ_JALIRP010000001.1 coordinate 530,526, forward strand.
TCCCATTTTATCCGCGATCTCTTTAATGGTCGCCGGGTGGTCCATCCGCTGAAAGTGGCTTAATATTTTCATCCGGTAGGGATCCGAATATATCCGTATTTCTTCGATCGTGCTTAGTTCCTTCGTCTCCAATACAAACGCACCTCATCATTTCTTGCATTTACACTAATAAGTCTATTATAAAGCCCTAAGGGATAAAGCACAAAATTATGTTTCATTCAAACCCCAATTATACACTCATAAAGCTTTTTTGCGACAAGAGTACAAGCCCAGGAATTATCATTAATAGTCCGAAGACCAAGAACACCATATTCGTGCTCATCCAAGTGCCTGCAAAGCCGGCGATCACGCCGCCAAGAGGGATGGTACAGGTGCTGACCATACTGGACAAAGCTCCGATGCGGCCGAGCATATCGCGTGGCGTTACCTCCATCATGTAGGTTGATACCGGGGTGTTGACAAAAGAAATGGCAAATCCCATTCCGAAGCAGAACACGGTTGCCGTATAAAGCGGATACAGGGAAAACAAGGACGGAACGTACAACAGGCTGTAGGTGACCCCGAGCAGCAGTAAGCCGAACACAATCAAAGAACTTTTTTTATAACGTGCCCCCTTTTGGCTGATCCAAATACCGCTGATAATCATGCCGACCGTTAGACTGATTCCAAGCAAGCTGAGCCCGAACGGACCGGAATGAAGAATCTCTTTGACATATACAGGTTCAAGGACGTTATATGGGGCAAGGCACAGATTGACGAACGCCGCAGCAAACATGGTGAGCAGGATGAGCCGCTCTTTTTTCACGAACTGCAGGCCAGAGAGAAATTCCTTCCAGTAGGTGGCTTTCTCAGCTTTTGCATCAGTCTCGGATGTCCTGGATTCGGAAACGGCTGGTTTATCCTCGTGGTTCAGGCGCATAAACAGAAACAAGATGGCAGCGATGATAAATGTAGCCGCGTCTATAATCATTGAACCGGAGACGCCGACAAGCGCGATCAGTCCGCCTGCTGCAGCGAGTCCGCCAAGCTCTGCGGTCCGGGCAACGGAGGAAGTAATGGAGTTTCCTGTCAACAGCAGCTCTTTCGGCAGGAGACGAGGGACTAGAGACATCTCTGCAGGTGTGGAAAAACATTCAAACGATGAATTAATAAATGTGAATATGAATAAATGCCAAGGCTGCAGGTATCCTGTAAAATAGAGCAGTGCTGTTAACATCACGATAATGCCGCGGCCTGAATTGGCGAGAATGATGATTTTTTTCTTGGACCATCGGTCCACCAAAACGCCGGTAAACAGACTGAAGGCAATGCCAGGAATGAAATTAAGCGCGAACAGCGTGCCCATCAGCACTTCCGATCCCGTCAGAACATACACCATCCAGCTGTAAGCGATCGAATCAACGGAATCTCCAAAGCGGGATATGATTTTGGCCGCCATCATGATTAGATAAGACTTATGTGCGCTTAATGCACGGATACCCTGCCGCGGCTGGGTTTGAACCAGAACCGTTTCACTCATCAGAGACAACTCCATTCAATATTTATTAACGTTAAAATAATTTTAATGATAAATTTATTTTATTTATATTTGGATAAATTGCAATAGGTTTTCCGGAAAGTCATTAAAAAAATTTTGACGTTGGGTTGATGAAGCTTGTTCAGTTTCTAGTTGCAAATCATAAAGCAGATGTGCTACAATTAACGCTGTTGTGTGGAATACGGTGGTCCGCTGCGGATGATGAGGGAGAACAATGGGTTTCTCCGGAAGAGGCAAGAACACCTGTACGGAAGGAGGGAGTCCTAGATGAATATCCTACAAGCGATCACTCAAGAACAGCTTCGTAAAGATATCCCAAGTTTTCGTCCTGGCGACACTTTGAAAGTGCACGTTAAGGTTATCGAGGGATCTCGCGAGCGTATCCAGTTGTTCGAAGGTGTTGTAATTAAACGTCGCGGTGGCGGAATCAGTGAGACTTTTACAGTTCGTAAAATTTCTTACGGTGTTGGTGTGGAAAGAACTTTCCCAATCAACTCGCCAAAGATCGAGAAAATCGAAGTGGCTCGCCGTGGTAAAGTACGTCGTGCGAAGCTTTATTATCTTCGTGAACTTCGCGGTAAAGCAGCTAGAATTAAAGAAATTCGCCGTTAATAAACGGACAACGTTGAAGGGCTTGATTTCAAGCCCTTTTCGTTTTAGGATAAAAAATGTTACGGCTCCGTATAGGAGCCTTTCTTTTCGGTAAAATATGAAAATGTCGTGTAATCTCATGCAAATGATGCGAGGAGAGGACGGTGAAGTATGGAGCAGGATATTCAGAATGATGGGATGGAGCTAATAGAGCAGGATCAAAAACCACCCAAAAAAGCGAAAAGTGAAGTTGTGGAATGGCTTAAAGCGATTATGATTGCTCTGATTCTGGTGGCTCTCATTCGCTGGCTTCTCTTTAAACCGTTTATCGTGGACGGACCTTCGATGCAGCCTAATTTCCATACGGGAGAGCGGCTTATCGTCAATGAAATTGTGTATGACATCCGGCCTCCACAACGTGGAGAAGTCATCGTGTTCCATGTTCCTTCCGAAGGGAAGGATTTCATTAAGCGGGTCATCGCTGTTGCGGGCGATACGGTCAAGGTGGAAGGCGACACGGTAACGGTGAACGGCAAGCCAATCGATGAACCCTACATAAAGGACGCGATTGAACAGAGTCATAAAAATGGCCAACTGTATAATGACAAGGATTTTCCGAACATCGCATTCCCTGATGATAAAGTGCCGGAAGGCCATGTATTTGTCATGGGGGATAACCGCTCCGACAGTACAGACAGCCGGATGATCGGATATGTGCCGCTTAGCGACATCGTAGGGCGCGCAGATTTGATATTCTGGCCTGTCAAGGATATAGAAATGATAAATCATTAAACAATCCACCGATGAAAGCGGCTGGTTGTAGGCAAAAAATGAGGTGATGACGGTGACGATTCAATGGTTTCCTGGTCATATGACAAGAGCGCGCCGCCAAATACAGGAAAAGCTGAAGCTGATTGACGTGGTTATCGAGCTGATCGATGCCCGTCTTCCGCTTTCCAGCCGCAATCCGATGATTGACGAAATATTGCAGGGCAAGCCGCGGCTGATCATTATGAACAAAGCGGATCTTGCGGATCCTACGGTCACGAAGCAGTGGCAGGAATATTTCAAGGAGCAGGGTCATACGGCTTTCCCGGTGGACGCTTCGACTGGCACAGGAGTGAAAGATATTCCGGGCCAGCTAAAGCTTTTGCTGAAAGAGAAAATTGACCGGCAAATCGCCAAAGGCATGAATCCAAGAGCGATCCGCGCGCTGATTGTAGGGATACCGAATGTCGGCAAGTCCACGCTGATCAACCGACTGGCCGGACGAAGTATCGCAGCAACGGGCGACCGTCCGGGCGTGACCAAAGGGCAGCAGTGGATTAAGGTAGGCGGCGAGATCGAGCTCCTGGATACACCGGGTATCCTATGGCCCAAATTCGAAGATCAGAATGTGGGCTACAAGCTGGCTGTGACGGGCGCGATTAAGGAAGAGATTCTGAATGCAGAGGATATCGCCTTTTTCGCGGTGAAATACTTGGTCAGATATTACTGGGGCGCATTCAGAGAGCGATTTGAGCTGGAAGAAAGCACCCCGCATAATCCGGATGAAAGCGACGAGATTGTGGCGATCATGGAAGCGGTGGGACGCAAACGGGGATGTCTTGTCAGTGGGGGAAGGGTTGATCTTGAAAAGGCCTCCCGTACTTTGCTGAGAGAGCTTCGTGCTGGCAAAATGGGACGTTTCTCTATGGAGTCCCCGTATTAATCGACTATAGTGAAGACCCGCATTCAAGATTCAAAACTGCATTAAATACGATTATAGAATGGTGCAGCTTCGCTGAGATTTATACATTCTATAGTCTTAAGAAAGCCGCCGAAAGGCGGCTTTTTTGCTGCTGCTGGCATATGTTGTCAGTATGGGAGAAAATGGATGTTAGCTGTATGATTATATGGTAATCTTAAATGTAAATAAGTTAGTCTCTTTTTCGAACTCTTCATGATTCATGCTGCGAAGCTCAGACAGTTTGTCTCAGCTGAGTTCGTTCTACGCAGCCCACTGGATTCAATTTATTGAAAAGGGGAGAAGAGCTTGAAGCGGAAATGGCTGATAACAACGGGGGTAGGGATCTTGTTGGCGGCAGTGGTAAGCGGGGTATTAATCAAGGGATTGACGCCCGGCGCAAATTCTTCCAAACAGCCGACCGATGTGAACAAGCGGTTCCCTATTCAGCCGTTAGGTCATGAAAGTCCTCCTCATAATGCCGCAAAAAATGGGAAAACAGGGGGAGGAGCGGGAAAAGGTTCCGCAAATTCAGGATTGGTGCTGCAAAAAGAAAGCACGTCACTTCAGGATACTTCTTTTCAAAATGAAAATCCAGACAGGATCTTCTATCGTAACAAAGTCATCACACTGATGTATCATGAGGTTACACCGGTTCAGGAAAATAAGAAAAGTTTGAAAAAGGCCAAGTTCGAGCAGCAGCTGGAACTAATGAAAGACAATGGATTTCAGTGGATTACGATGAACCAGTATGTCGATTTCGTTCTGCATGCCAAGCCAGTACCCCCAAATGCGGTGCTGATGACGTTTGATGACGGCTATGAATCCTTTTATGATGAAGTTTATCCGCTTCTGCTCCGGTATCATGTGCCGGCCACAAATTTCCTGATCGTAAATACGATCGATAATCCTAAACATAGCGGCATTTCCAAGCTAAGCTGGGAACAAATTCAGACAATGCATCAGCATGGTGTGGACTTTTACAGTCATTCCTACGATTCTCATTTTTATGCTCCTCTCGATGCGGAAGGTAAACGCTCGAAGGCGACTCTAAGGGGACCGATTTATCTGCAGAGTCTGGGCCGCAAAGAAACGAATGAGGAATACCTGGCGCGCGTGCGCAGCGACCTGGAAGAAGCTAATTCCATTCTCCGTGATAAGCTGGGCAACACCATGAACGTTATCGCCTTTCCTTATGGTGTTTTCTCTCCGGCTTTGCTCCGGGTATGCAAAGAGCTGGATACACCGGTTTCTTTCACGGTGCTTCCCGGCATCAATACACCTGGAAGCCTGAACGGTTACCGGGTGAATGCAGGCGGTGTGGATAATGATCCGGAAGCGTTGATCGCGCTGATGAAAGAAGGTGCTATCCCGACAGGGAAAAAGCAAAGCACTGGCAAATCGGGTTCAGGAGGGGTAATCGTAATACCGAAGCCGTTCCCGTTAGTAATAAACACAACACGCATCAGGGCTGATTAGCAGAAACTACTGGAAAAGCCATGCAGCAGTGCCCCGGATCAAGTATAATGTTCTGAGCAGGAAACACGGACTGGGAGAGAAGGGGTCCGGGGAGAGCAAGGGGGAACAACATGACAGATTTACTAATGCACGAAAAAGAAGGCTGGGCTCAATCTTATCAATATATTGCAGGCATCGATGAAGTAGGGCGGGGATGCTTATTCGGGGATGTGGTCGCCGCCGCCGTCATTCTTCCCGTTGGCTTGGTGCTGGAAGGCGTGGACGATTCCAAAAAGCTAAGCGAAAAGAAACGCGAAGCGCTGTACGATCAGATTATGGAGCAGGCCGTCGCCATTTCCGTTGGCTATGTGGGCGCCGAGACGATCGACCGGATTAATATCAAGCAGGCGGCAAGACTGGCGATGAAAAAGGCGGTTCAGGGACTGCCGGTAGCGGCTGATTATCTTCTTGTTGATGCGGAGAAGGTGGACGTCGAGCTTCCACAGCTGTCCATCATCAAGGGGGATGCGACCAGCCAGAGCATTGCCGCTGCTTCCATCATTGCTAAGGTAACGCGGGACAGGCTTTGCAAAGGGGAATGGGAAGCGAGGTATCCCGAATACGGCATTGCGATACATAAAGGCTATGCAACCAAATTGCACCGGGAGCAGATTCTTGCACTGGGGCCTACTCCGATGCATCGCAGAAGCTTTCTGAAGAATCTGGAAGTCGTTCAGGAAACCCTCTTCTAAGGCATTTATTCACTGTCGCAAGGCAGGTGCCGATAAAAAGAAAAAAGGGAATCGTACGATTGAAGGAGGAAGAGAGACGTGAATATTGGATCGTTGATCCGCGGTTTGATGGGTGAGACCAAGGCGGGGGATGCGAAACAGCTGGAAATGAAGACCGGCCAGGTGGTTAGAGGTGTGGTGCTCAGCGTCTCGGAGGACGGTCAGGAGGCAGTGGTGCAGATTCAAGGAGTTAAGGTGAAGGCAGCCCTTGAGTCACCAATGCAGGCGGGGCAGGCAACGCTGCTGCAGGTACAGCCGCCCGCAGCAAATGGGATGATGGTCCTGAAACCGCTCGCGGAGTCGCCATATACGGAGCTGCCATCCCAATCCATGGCGGATGTGCTGGATGCTCTGGGGCTTGCAGATACGGATGAAAACCGGACGATGATTCAGGCCATGAAGTCCGGAGGAGTGCCGCTTACGAAAGAGAATGCGGAACTATTCAGCCGGCTCTTGCAACAAAAGCCGGCGTCGGTACCGACCGAACAATGGGTGGAGTCTGCAGCGATCGCTTTGCAGCGCGGATTGCCAATCACGGCGGAAAGCGTACGCGGTCTGCAACAGGCCGTTTTCGGACCGCTTCTGCATGAGCTGCTGGCTGTACTGGATGAACAGCTGGAATCAGCGCAGTCAGTGGCTGGACAGGCCAAACCTGCAGGGACGGGTGAAGCAGGGGCAGCCAACAAGGCTTCTGCGAACGGTACTGCTTCAAATACTACACAGACTCAAACACAGGTGAATCCGCCGCAGGAGGCCGCCGCTAAGGGAGCGGCAACGTCTTCTCAGGCAGGAAGCGGTGTAGGTGCTTTACTAGAGGGGGCAGCCAGCGATAATGGGCTGCAGCCGCTGATGGCGAAGCTGCAGCAGGTACTGCAGCAGCTTCGAACCGTGCCGCTGACCGGCGCAGCTGTTCCTGCGCAGCAGGGAGGCACAGAGGCGGCCGGCTCCGCTCCGGCCGCAGGTGTCGCACCGCCGCAAGAGCAGGCGGTGCAGGCAAGCTCTGGCCGCCTAGCGGGGCCAGAGCCCTTGCCGCCCCAAACCCCCGGCGCAGAGCCGTGGGTGGGGCGGCTCTTGAAGCTGCTCGGTGCAGAGCACGAGCAGCAGGGCCTGCGCGGGGCCAGCACGCCCGCGCAAGCGCCTGAGGCCGCGGCGGGGAACGCGCGGCCTTCTCAGGCTGCACCGGCCATGGGCCAGGGTGCAGCGACGCAGGCAGCGGGCCAGGCGGAGCCCGCTGCCCCGGGCGGCGGCATGCCTAGCGCCGCCGCAGGCGCTGCGCGGCAGCCCGCGGCTTCGCCAGCGGGTGGGGCGGGCCCGCAGCAGCCTGCCGCTGAAAGCGCGGCCGGGCATGGGCAGCAGGCCCGCACGCTACAGGCTGCCGGCGTACAAGCGGCAGCCTCCTCCATCCCGGCTGCAGAGATTGCCGGGATACGTACGGAGCATGCCTTGCAGGGCACCGGCCCTCAGGATACGCTCAAAGGCATTCTGCTGCAGCTCGTAAACCATGAGGAGGCGCCGCAAGCGTTGAAAGAAGCGGCGCAGCAGCTGATTTCCCATCTGACGGGTCAGCAGCTGCTGCTCAATACTGACCGGACGGCGCCATTTGCCCAAGTCACTTTGTTTCTGCCTCTCAACGGGCCAGATGGACAGGAAACCGCATCCATACAAATTCAATCCCGGCGTGGTCCAAAAGGCGAGTTGGATGCTTCCAACTGCCGATTATGGTTTGACCTACACATGAAACATTTGGGGCAAACGCTGGTGGATGTGCAGGTCGTTGACCGGATCGTCAGCTTGAAGGTTCATAACGATTCGGATTGGGCCGGAGAGCTGATGACCAGCCATCGTGAAGAAATATCCGGCGCGATGGAGTCACTTGGCTATCAGCTGCTGTCGATGAAGGCAGAGCCGATGCCGGTGAGAGCAGAGGATCCGAAGCAGCCTCATACAGGTGCTACGGTGAATGATTATGTACCCCAGAGTTATAAAGGGGTGGATTTCAAGGTATGAGTGATAAACCTCAGGAGCCGACACTCTTAATGAAAAAGGCGGTTGCCCTTAAATATGCACCCGGTGAAACGGATGCGCCTGTGGTGGCCGCCAAAGGCCGGGGCAGAATAGCCGAGGCCATTCTTGATAAGGCCAAAGAACACGGAGTGCCCGTTCAGGAAGACGCCGCACTGGTGGAAGTCTTGTCCAAACTGGATCTGGATCAGCAGATTCCGCCTGAGCTGTACCAGCTTGTAGCGGAGGTACTGAGCTACGTTTACCGGGCAGACCGGTTGGCACGAGAAAGGGAAAACGAATGGTAGCACGGATGAACAGGCAAAAGGATAACCGCCGTGAGAAGGGGGCGGCAGCGGAACAAGCTGCCTGCCGCTACCTGGCTTCCCGGGGGTATACCATTATAGAGAGGAACTGGCGCTGCCGCAGTGGTGAGCTCGATATCGTAGCCGAGCTGGGACGAATGGTGGTTATCGTTGAGGTACGCAGCCGGAGTGTCGGTACGCGTTTTGGAACTGCAGCGGAATCGGTCGATTTCCGCAAAATTCGTCAGGTCAGAAACACGGCTCTTACCTATCTTCATTATAAACAGCTGGAAGAAAGGGAGCTCAGATTCGATGTTATGGCAATCGAGCTGGATGTAGACATGAATATAGCTTCTCTTCAGCATATCGAAGGTGCTTTTTAGTATACATAAGCTGTATTCCTCACAGCGGGAGCCTTCACAACAGTCTTGATGGCCCCGGCAAAGATTTGGGAATTTTAAAGGTGATTCAATATGTAAATTTAAAGAAGAAGTAAATTGCTTTTGAGGCTTAAAACGAAAAGATCCTGAAATACAGATGCCGTTCACCTTCAGTCCATGAAGGGGACGGCGTTTTCTGCTTCTTCAATCATGTCTAGATCATATTATTGACAGCGGATGACGAAGCTTATGATGATATAGACTGTCTTCCAGCCCTGCTTACATCGAAAAAATATAAAAATTTCGCAACGTGAACACATATGTCAGATGGGGTTCGATCGCTGCCTGCATCGCACTTGTAATAGGGCTTTCCATTTATAAAATTCCCCATGAGCCGCAGCCTGCTTCCCTGCAAATATCGCAGCAGTCTCCGGCCTCACAGGAATTCGGAAATTTTTTAATTACAACGGATATCGTTATGCATTCGTAGGCGATGGCGCTCAGTTTAAATTCACAGGAGTGGAGCCTGTAAAATCGCTTGGAACATTAGACATTGATATCAACCAAGAAAGCGACGAGAAGAACGATGAGGATAATTATGTTGAAAAGGATTATGCCACGACTTTTGCCGTAGATGGAATGCTTTATGAAATCCCGACTTATCCATCCCATTTCCGCATTGCGGTTAAATATGAGCAAAATTATTATCTGGCAGAAATCGTGGGGAAGGTAAACGGCTCTGCGATAACTGCAAAGGAATATCTGGATATGTCTAACCTGAAGGAGCATACGAAGGACATCGATATTCTTAATCATGTGGGGAATGATGAGCTTAAGAAAGTTACAGATCATGCTTCTATGGAGTCCATCATTGAGGGACTGTACAGCGCAAAAACGGCTGAATTAACGAACAAAGAATATGAAGCTATTGCAGAGGCCCAATCTCTTGGGAAATCGTATCAGCTGAAGTTCAATCTCAAGGACGGGACCCATATGGCTATGTATATCATTCCCGAATTAAAAGTCGTGTCTATGGGGGATGCTTATTATCAATTGCCCGATACTTTCTTTGATCAAACTGGCGATGTTTTTTCAGGTCTGAAACAAGAAGCGCTGCCGCTCTACTAAGTAAATGGCCCGAAGCTGAGCATTGCCGGAGAACACGAGTTCATATTCCATGACCAGTTGGATCAACATGTTGATCCAACTGGTTTTTTCAAGATGATTTCTTTTCAAGCGAACGTTTCAACCTGAGGCCTGTCGAGATTCCGGTACTGAATAGCCTCTGCAACATGAACGGATTTGATTTCTTCGCATCCCTCCAGATCGGCGATGGTTCGTGCAAGCTTCAAAATGCGGTCATATGCGCGCATGCTGAGACCTAGCGCCTCAATAGTCTGATGGAGCATGTGGGAGGTTTCTGCGTCCAGCTTGGTGAAGCGACGAAGCGCGCTGCCTGACAGCTCGCTGTTCCAGCCGATGTGATGCAGATGATGATAACGTCGTAATTGTCTTTCATGAGCATCGAGCACCTGGGCACGCATATCTGCAGAGGATAGGCTGAACTTCTCCCGCATCCATTCCTTCGGCCGCGGGACGTCAACCTGTAGATCGATCCGGTCGAGCAGCGGACCAGAGATTTTGGATCGGTACTGTGCGATCCGCGATAGGCTGCAGGTGCACTGATGTCCCGGATGATCGCTTCCGAGATATCCGCACGGACAAGGATTTAAGGATGCGGCCAGCATAAATCTGGCCGGGAAGGTATGCACGGCTCTTGCTCTACTGATGGTGACGGCCTTGTCCTCAAGCGGCTGCCTCAGTACTTCAAGCACCTGACGGTTGAATTCCGGGAGCTCGTCCAGAAACAGGATGCCGCGGTGGGCCAGGCTGACCTCGCCCGGCTTGGGAATCGTTCCGCCTCCGATCAGCCCTCCAGAAGATATTGTATGATGGGGCGCCCGGAAAGGCCGGGTTCGCAGCAGTCCCGCTGCAGGCTCCTTCAGCTTGCCTGCGGCGCTGAAAATTTTAGTGGTCTCCAAAGCCTCCTGCTCCGTCATAGGCGGGAGGATGGTAGGGAGGCGCTTAATCAGCATGGTTTTCCCGGTTCCCGGAGGTCCCATGAGCATGATATTATGCATGCCTGCCGCAGCGATCGTTAATGCACGCTTGACATGCTGCTGCCCCAGTACATCAGCGTAATCCTCAGTTGGGAGGCCTTCTTGTGCTTTTTCATAAGAAGGGGTTCGCAGCAGTCCGGCGAAGGATGATATGCTCAGGGGGCTGTTTTTTTCCTTGGCAGCAAGTCCTGCCTCATGCTGGCCGAGAGCAAACAGCTCTTTCAAATGTTCGATTGCATAAATATTCATATTCTCGATCAGGGCAGCTTCCGCCGCGTTCTCCTTCGGCAGCAGGACGGCCGTAAAGCCCTCGCGCTTGGCGCGGTCGACCATTGACAGAACGCCAGTAACGGGGCGCAGGCTTCCATCCAGGGCCATTTCGCCGATTAGAAGCAGCTTTTCTTCTGGCGGCAGGATCAGCTGTCCGCTAGTGCACAAAATACCAAGGGCGATGGCCAGATCGAAGGCGGAGCCCTCTTTTCTCAGATCCGCTGGTGCCAAATTAATGGTAGTCCGCTGTAAAGGGAATGCAAACCCACAGTTTTTAATCCCTGCCCGGACGCGTTCGACCGCTTCCCGGATCGCCGAATCTGGAAGACCGATAATCGAAGTTTGGGGAAGGCCGTTTGAAATATCGACCTCGACCTCAATCAACACGCCGTCAATTCCGTATAAACATGCGCTGTACATTTTGCCGTACATACGATAAAAAGCACCCTTTCTCACAGAATCAAGTTTGGCAGCAGCATGCTGCACTTCTTTTCCAGTAGAAAAAAGGTGCTTCCTTATTTTCATGTTTTTCAAGTATTGATTTTGACCACATTGTATGTTTGTGCACGATAAATGTCAAGGAGGCAATTCAATTGTGTACAGAAAGTTTGTGGATATTCAATATTTTTCGAACATTGTGATCATATTAGCGAATGAATGTGCCGGAATCTTTGCAAAATGAGGTATGCCTGAACGGGAATGAGTTTAACCGGCTGCTAGAAGAATTCAAGGACCTGCTGGAACGGGTTCACCAAATTAACGTGCAGAGGGATGGCAAATCCAGTTGGTTTGACGACATAATTGCTAATAAATTCCAAGCATTCTCTCAAACGGATGAAATCGATATCAAAAAGCTGTCGATATTAGTCCAGTTTATTAAGGTAAGCGTTTTAAAAACATGGTACAATAGCTTGGGTTTATATTATTTTCCAAGAGATGATAACCCGCCTTGTAGCAGTCATGTTGATAGGAGGATTCCGTAAATGAATATCCATGAATATCAAGGAAAACAGGTATTGAAGCAGTATGGAGTAGCCGTTCCGAACGGAAAGGTCGCTTATACGGTGGAAGAAGCTGTAGAAGCCGCAAAATCGCTGGGCAGCCAGGTTACGGTTGTTAAAGCACAAATCCATGCAGGCGGACGCGGCAAAGCAGGCGGCGTTAAGGTTGCTAAAAACCTTGATGAAGTACGCGCATATGCCGAAGAAATCCTGGGTAAAGTGCTTGTCACACATCAAACCGGTCCGGAAGGCAAAGAAGTGAAACGCCTCCTGATCGAAGAGGGCTGCGATATTCGCAAAGAATATTATGTAGGCGTTGTTGTCGACCGTGCTACCGGCCGCGTCGTCATGATGGGTTCGGAAGAAGGCGGTACGGAAATTGAGGAAGTGGCTGCGGCGACTCCTGAGAAAATTTTCAAAGAAGTTGTTGATCCGGCAGTAGGATTGCAGGTTTTCCAAGCCCGCAGACTTGCTTTCGATATCAACATTCCTAAAGAACTGGTAAATAAGGCTGTTCAGTTTATGATGGCCCTTTATACAGCTTTTGTGGACAAAGACTGTTCGATCGCTGAGATCAACCCTCTGGTTATAACAGGTGACGGAAATGTTATGGCGCTGGATGCCAAGCTTAATTTTGACTCTAATGCACTGTTCCGTCATAAGGACATTCAGGAGCTGCGCGATCTGGACGAAGAGAACGAGAAGGAAATCGAAGCATCCAAATACGACCTGAGCTACATCGCTCTCGATGGAAACATCGGCTGTATGGTTAACGGCGCAGGCCTGGCTATGGCTACGATGGACATTATCAAATACTACGGTGGCGACCCAGCCAACTTCCTCGATGTAGGGGGCGGTGCGACGACTGAGAAAGTCACCGAAGCGTTCAAAATCATTCTCTCCGACGAGCAGGTAAAAGGCATTTTCGTCAATATTTTTGGCGGCATCATGCGCTGCGACGTTATCGCTGAGGGTGTTGTTGAAGCAGCGAAGCAGCTTGGCCTGACCCGGCCGCTGGTTGTGCGTCTGGAAGGAACCAACGTGGATCTCGGTAAGAAGATTCTGGCTGAATCCGGCCTGAACATCGTTCCTGCTGATTCCATGGCCGATGGTGCACAAAAAATTGTCTCGCTCGTAAAATAGGTACCTTTAAGAGGTTGTTCAAAAATTCCGCTTTTGATCACGAAGTGAATCAGGAAGCGGATTCGGCATCGAATCTTGAATTCAGCCGGGCCTAAGCTGATGCTTACGAAGTGTGTTTCCTCCGAAACATTTAGGTGCTCACGTACCCAATCGTACGCTCCGCTCCTGAAGTCCCTATCTTCATTCAACCTTCTTGGTGCTGAAAACCGATCTTTTTGAACATTCACTTTAATAAGAACAGGGGATGTGAACGAATCGTGAGTATTTTGGTTGATAAAAATACAAAAGTGATTACCCAGGGCATCACCGGGAAAACCGCCCTTTTCCATGCAAAAGGCGCCCTTGATTACGGAACGCAAATGGTGGGAGGTACTTCCCCGGGCAAAGGCGGCACAACTGTAGATATTGAGCTTGAGAACGGAAGCTCCGTAAGCCTGCCTGTTTTCAATACTGTGGCAGAAGCTAAAAAAGCTACAGGAGCAACGGCAAGTGTTATTTACGTTCCACCGGCATTTGCTGCTGACTCGATCATGGAAGCTGTAGAAGCTGAGATGGAACTTGTCATCTGTATCACAGAAGGCATTCCGGTGCTTGATATGGTTAAAGTGGCTCGTTACATGGAAGGCAAAAAGACCGTATTGATCGGACCAAACTGCCCAGGTGTTATTACACCAGGCGAATGCAAAATCGGCATCATGCCAGGATACATTCATACTCCAGGACATGTTGGCGTTGTATCCCGAAGCGGAACGCTCACTTATGAAGCCGTTCACCAGCTGACAACCCGTGGTATTGGTCAATCCACTGCGGTAGGCATCGGCGGTGACCCTGTTAAAGGAACGGAATTCATCGACGTTCTGAAGCGCTTCAATGAGGATCCTAATACTTACGCGGCGATCATGATCGGTGAAATCGGCGGTACAGCGGAAGAAGAAGCTGCTGAATGGATCCGTGATAACATGACTAAGCCGGTTGTCGGCTTTATCGGCGGCGTAACCGCTCCTCCGGGAAAACGTATGGGCCATGCAGGCGCTATCATTTCCGGCGGCAAAGGTACTGCCAAAGAAAAAATCGCGAAGATGGAAGAATGCGGCATTAAAGTTGCTCCAACGCCTTCCGAAATGGGCTCTACGCTGGTCAGCGTTCTTGAAGAACGCGGCTTGCTAGACAAATGCTTGACACATTAATCCGTTTTCGGGTTATTATAGCTACAAAGGTAAGCAACCTTTTATTTCCTTTACCCGGGAATAAGAGGTTGCTTTTTTGTGTTTTATCAAATACGGCCAAGAGGTGATCAGAATGGATATTCGCTGGCTGCTTGTTGCATTGCATGAGACCACAGGTATAGGTAGAAAAAGCATTACCCGTCTTATGGCGGAAGGACTCCTGAAGGAGGAAATGATGGACTTTGGCTGCAGAGAGTGGGAAGAATTGGGCTTTAATGTCGAAATATCGGAACGTCTAGCGCAAAATTTGTCCAAACCCGCTATTTTAATGAAGAAAGAGGAAAAAGAACATGATCCGCTGGTTCAGACATTGACGCTATTGGACAGCAGTTATCCTGCGATGCTAAGAGAAAGTCCAGATCCACCACTGGTGCTGTATGCAAAAGGGAACACCGGTCTATTCAACCAGCCGGCTATAGCGATGGTAGGGACTAGAATCCCGACAGCCTATGGTAAGAAAATGGGCGGAGAACTCGCACAGGGGTTATGTTCAGGAGGATTAACCATTGTAAGCGGATTAGCCAGAGGAATCGACAGCATTTGTCACGAGGCTGCGTTATCATGCGAAGGAGGAACCATCGCGGTCATGGCTACGGGTATGGATGTCATTTATCCTCCCGAGAATAGAGCTTTGTATGTCAGAATGGTGAAAGAAGGCCTGATCATAACGGAATACCCGTCTGGCACCAAGGCCCACCCGGGTCTGTTTCCACAGCGAAACCGCATTATAGCAGGCCTATCGCTGGGTACGCTGGTCGTTGAAGCAGATGAACGAAGCGGATCGCTCATCACCGCGGATGCGGCGCTGGATGCCGGGCGGGATGTGTTCGCCGTGCCAGGTCCGGTGACTTCGCCGAAAAGTCGGGGAGCTCTTAATTTGATCCGCCAAGGAGCCAAAATGGTATGCGCGGCCGCAGACATTTTGGAGGAATATGATTCATGGTTGCCAAAGGGGCTTAAGAATACATACAATAGGGAACGTCAGGTAGATGAGAACACTGTAAACGAGGAAGGTCAATTGACAACGGATGAGCTGCGACTATACCATATACTGGAGCAGGGACCGTTCACACTGGATGAGCTGCTGCAGCACAGCCGGTGGGATTTTGGACATTTGCATTCAGTTCTGTTATCTTTAATCATAAAAAAGCAGATTACCCAATTACCTGGTGCTATATATAAGACGATTTAAGAAGAAATGTTTTAAGCTTTTGATTGTTGGAGGAGGAGGATGAACCGATGGCTGATTCACTGGTGATCGTGGAATCGCCCGCTAAGGCGAAGACGATCGGCAAGTATTTGGGCAGCAAATATATCGTAAAGGCTTCCATGGGCCATGTTCGCGATTTGCCAAAGAGCCAAATCGGGGTTGAAGTAGAAAATGAGTTCAATCCGAAGTATATTACGATCCGCGGAAAAGGTTCCGTGTTAAAGGAACTTAAGGATGCAAGCAAAAAAGTAAAAAAGGTCTATCTCGCAGCTGACCCCGATCGCGAGGGGGAGGCGATAGCCTGGCATTTGGCACACGCCCTGGAGCTGGATAACACTGAAAGCTGCCGGGTTGTGTTTAACGAAATTACGAAACAAGCGGTGAAGGATGCCTTCAAAACGCCGCGCAAAATCAATATGGACCTGGTGAATGCCCAGCAGGCGAGGCGTATATTAGACCGTCTGGTAGGGTACAAGATCAGCCCATTATTATGGAAGAAAGTCAAAAAGGGACTATCGGCAGGTCGCGTTCAATCGGTTGCCGTCAAGATCATTATTGACCGCGAGAACGAAATTGACGCTTTTATTCCTGAAGAATACTGGTCCATTACAGTCAAGCTTGCTAAGGGAAGCTCTGTCTTTGAGGCGAAATTCTATCAGCTTGATGGCCAGAAAAAGGATCTTTCCAAGGAAGCGGATGTGGAAGAAGTCCTTAAAGCGATCAAAGGAGCGACCTTTAAGGTTGCAGAAGTGAAGGAAAAGGAACGCCAGCGGCATCCGTCGCCGCCGTTTACGACCAGCTCCCTGCAG
The DNA here is from genome assembly GCF_022898935.1 of Paenibacillus mangrovi. Classification (GTDB taxonomy): domain Bacteria; phylum Bacillota; class Bacilli; order Paenibacillales; family Paenibacillaceae; genus Paenibacillus_AQ; species Paenibacillus_AQ mangrovi. The sequence goes on from NZ_JALIRP010000001.1 coordinate 547,094, forward strand.
CAGGAAGCCGCGCGAAAGCTGAACTTCCGTGCCGCGAAAACGATGTCTGTCGCACAGCAACTGTATGAAGGCGTTGAGCTTGGCAAGGAAGGTACCGTCGGTCTGATCACTTATATGCGTACCGACTCCACGAGAATTGCTGCTTCCGCACAGGAAGAAGCGAAGGAGTACATTAACGGGAAGTACGGCAGCTCATTTGTACCGGAAAGTCCGCGCGAGTACTCGAAAAAAGCGGCAAATGCCCAGGATGCGCATGAAGCGATCCGTCCAACCTCGGTGCTGCGTGATCCGGAGTCTGTCAAATCTTTTATGAGCCGCGACCAGCTCAGACTATATAAGCTGATCTGGGAACGTTTTGTAGCGAGTCAGATGGCTTCGGCTCTCCTGGATACGCTGTCCGTGGATATTGCCGCTGGAACCGCTGTTTTCCGCGCAACAGGTTCGAAAGTACGTTTTCCCGGCTTTATGAAAGTGTATGTCGAAGGTAATGACGACGGCACGACAGAAGAGGAAAAGTTCTTGCCTGCTCTGACTCCGGGAGACAAGCTGAAGAAGGAAGAGATTGATCCGAAGCAGCATTTCACACAGCCGCCTCCGCGCTATACCGAGGCTCGTCTGGTGCGTACGATGGAGGAGCTGGGCATAGGCCGCCCAAGTACGTATGCTCCGACGCTGGAAACCATTCAAAAGCGTGGTTATGTAGCCATTGAGGAAAAGAAATTTGTTCCTACGGAGCTTGGCGAGCTTATCATTGAGCAGATGGAGCAGTTTTTCCCGGAAATTCTGGATGCGGAGTTTACCGCCCACATGGAGGAAGATCTTGACCATGTAGAAGAGGGCTCTGAGGACTGGGTTAAGGTTCTGAAGGAATTTTATGAATCCTTTGAGAAGCGTCTTGAAGTTGCCGAAGAGGAAATGAAAGAAATTGAGATTGAAGACGAGGTTTCGGATGAAATCTGCGAGAAATGCGGGAAACCATTGGTCTATAAACTTGGCCGGTTCGGCAAGTTTCTGGCTTGCTCTGGTTTTCCGGACTGTCGGAATACGAAGCCGATCGTCAAAGATATTGGCGTTACTTGTCCAAAGTGTAAGGAAGGTCATGTGGTGGAGCGTCGGAGCAAAAAGGGACGGATTTTTTACGGATGCGACCGTTATCCGGAGTGTGATTTCGTTTCCTGGGACCGCCCTTCAAACAAGCCTTGCCCGAAATGCAGCTCGTGGACGGTGGAGAAGCGGAATAAGCAGGGAGCGAAGCTCCAGTGCACATCCTGCGACTTTGTAGAGGAAATTGAAGAGAGCGAAGAAAACGAAGAGAATGTATAACAGCATGTTGCATGAAGCGTAGGAGGTAATGATTTTGACTGAAGTAAAACAGGTAACCGTGATCGGCGCCGGTCTGGCAGGCAGCGAGGCTGCCTGGCAGATCGCAAGCCGCGGCGTGCCCGTGAAATTATATGAAATGCGTCCTGTTGTAAAAACACCTGCACATCACACGGACAAGTTTGCCGAATTGGTGTGCACGAACTCGCTAAGAGCGAACGGTTTGACCAATGCTGTCGGAGTGCTTAAAGAAGAAATGCGGATGCTGAACTCCATTATTTTGGGATCGGCAGACAAAAATGCAGTTCCTGCAGGAGGTGCCTTGGCTGTAGACCGCGACGGATTTTCCGGCGATATTACAGATATTCTCCACAACCATCCGCTCATTGAGGTCGTAAATGAAGAAATTCAGCATATACCTGAAGATGGGATTGTTGTTATTGCTACAGGTCCTCTGACTTCGCCCTCACTCTCCGCAGAGATCAAAGCGCTGATGGGAGAGGAATATTTCTATTTCTATGACGCAGCGGCACCGATTGTAGAGAAAGATTCCATCGATATGAGCAAGGTGTATCTGGCTTCCCGTTATGACAAGGGCGAGGCTGCATATTTGAACTGTCCGATGAATGAAGAAGAGTTTAATGCATTTTACGATGCTCTGATTTCCGCCGAAGTCGCACAGCTGAAGGAATTTGAAAAAGAGGTCTATTTTGAAGGCTGTATGCCGATTGAAGTGATGATGAAACGTGGCAAGCAGACCGCTCTTTTCGGCCCGATGAAGCCGGTAGGTTTGGTAAACCCTCACACAGGAACGCTTCCGTATGCCGTTGTGCAGCTTCGTCAGGATAATGCGGCCGGAACGCTTTACAACCTTGTTGGCTTCCAAACGCACCTGAAATGGGGCGAGCAGAAGCGCGTATTCTCCATGATTCCAGGTCTTGAAAATGCCGAATACGTCCGCTTTGGTGTTATGCACCGCAATACATTTATCAATTCGCCGCGGCTGCTCAAACCTACATACCAGCTCAAAACGAATGAGAACCTGTTCTTTGCCGGTCAAATGACAGGAGTGGAAGGTTATGTAGAATCGGCAGCATCGGGGCTAATTGCGGGGATTAACGCTGCGAGAAAAGCTAAGGGTGAGGAGCTTGTGGTTCTTCCTGAGATGAGTACGATCGGAAGCATGGCTCACTATGTCACGAACGCCGATCCGGCGCATTTTCAGCCGATGAATGCAAACTTTGGTTTGCTGCCGGGGCTGGAAAAGAAAATCCGCAACAAAAAAGAGAAAAACGAGGCGCTCGCGGGCCGCGCATTGGCCAGCATTGCCGAATTCGTTAAAGTATACGGTGTATCTAGAGCAGAAGCAGGTAGTATAGAGTAGGAGGCTTGACGGAAATGGAGATGTCATTTCACGCAACTACGATTTGCGCCGTACGCCACAATGGAAAAGCAGCCATCGCCGGCGACGGCCAGGTGACGTTCGGTCAAAATATGATCATGAAGCAGACCGCGAAAAAGGTGCGCCGGCTATACAGAGGCCAAGTCGTAGCCGGATTTGCCGGTTCTGTGGCGGATGCCATCACATTGTTTGAAAAGTTCGAAGGCAAGCTGGAGGAGCATCATGGCAATTTGCAGCGTGCAGCGGTAGAACTGGCCAAGGATTGGAGATCGGACCGCGTCCTGCGCAAGCTGGAGGCTCTGATGATCGTCATGGACAAAAGCGGAATGCTGCTAATCTCAGGCGGCGGGGAAATCATTGAGCCAGATGATGATGTGCTCGCGATTGGATCTGGAGGCAGCTTTGCCTTGTCGGCAGCACGGGCGCTCAAGCGTCATGCACAGGATCTTGAAGCGAAGGATATCGCGCGCGAAGCCCTAAAAGTCGCTTCCGAAATTTGCGTATACACGAACGGAAATATCATCGTGGAAGAGCTGTAAAGGTAGGGGGATGTATATGGATAACCAGAACTTGACTCCGAGACAGATTGTTGCCGAGTTGGATAAATATATCGTTGGCCAGAAACAGGCGAAGAAATCGGTAGCCGTTGCTCTTCGTAACCGATACCGCCGTAATCTCTTGTCTGATGACGACCGCGATGAAATTGTACCTAAAAATATTCTCATGATTGGTCCTACCGGTGTGGGCAAGACCGAAATTGCCAGACGTCTGGCGAAACTGGTAAACGCCCCATTCGTCAAAGTCGAGGCGACCAAATTCACGGAAGTCGGCTATGTCGGCCGGGATGTGGAATCGATGGTACGCGATTTGATCGAAACTGCCATCCGGATGGTCAAATCCGAACGTACGGAGAAGGTGAAGGACCGCGCAGAAGAACTTGCCAATGAGCGGATTGTTCACATTCTGGTTCCTCCGAGTGGTAAAAATAAGAATCAGCGCAACCCGTTTGAAATGATTTTCGGAGGCGGCAGCAACGATCATCAGGAACCTGAAGAAGATAAGGAACAGGATAGCAACATTGTCGAACGTCGTCGGCAGGTCAAATTCAAGCTGCTCTCCGGCAGCATTGAGGATGACCTGATTGAGATCGACGTTGAGGATAATACACCGACCATGATGGATATGCTGGCTGGTCAAGGCAATGATCAAATGGGCATGAGCATGCAGGAAATGTTCGGAAGCCTTCTTCCGAAACGAACCAAAAAGCGCAAGCTGTCAATCAAGGAAGCACGCAAAGTGCTTACCCAGGAAGAAGCCAACAAGCTAATCGATATGGACGACGTGATTGCAGAGTCTGTAAACCGCGCTGAGCAGTCCGGCATTATCTTTATAGACGAGATCGACAAGGTGGCGAGCCAAGGCAAAGGAACAGGCCCTGACGTGTCCAGAGAGGGCGTTCAGAGGGATATCCTGCCAATTGTCGAAGGATCGACTGTCATGACCAAATACGGCCCTGTAAAGACGGATTTCATCCTGTTTATCGCGGCCGGTGCTTTTCATATCGCCAAGCCTTCAGATTTGATTCCGGAGCTTCAGGGGCGTTTCCCGATCCGTGTCGAATTGAACAGTCTTTCGCTGGATGATTTTGTGTCGATTTTGACGGAGCCTAAAAATGCGATTACGAAGCAGTACAAGGATCTTCTGAAAACAGAGAACATCGATATCAACTTTGCGCCGGAAGCGATCAGGGAAATCGCCAAGATTGCGGCTTCCGTTAACGACAATATGGAAAACATCGGAGCCCGCAGACTTCATACGATCCTGGAGAAGCTTCTTGAGGATCTCTCCTTTGAAGCCCCTGAGCTTACTCTGGAACAGATGACTATTACACCGGAATACGTGCGGGAGAAGCTTGCTGGAATTGCACAGGACCGTGATTTGAGCCAATATATCTTGTAATTGTCGAATCTACTGCAAATAACCCGATCAGAAGCCCTAGAGGCATTTATCTGATCGGTTTATTTTTTGATCCAGAAAGTATAACTTGTCGGGAAACGCATCCTGATAGCGCAAGAAAGACATCTGCTAAAAACGACCTCGCTTCTGTGAGAGTACGTAGATAGACGTTTTTCTTTCTAAAAGGCAGTAAAAAGGGATCATTTTGGGATGGTTACAGTTAATTCGACTTTTTTGCTTTCGCAAATCCGAAAAACCGGGACTATTTAGTTTTTATTTTGACGAAAAGAGGCGATGTGAAAGGAGGATATGAACCTCCAATCCCTTATCCCGAGCAGATTTAGGAATTTCTTAACATAAAATGAGAAAAAAGCCCTTCTTTCGACTAAAAGATAGGGCTTTTTTCTCATTGTAATATGGCCCAATCTTTAAGAAACTTAGGATATGCGACAAGTTAGTAAATTTTTCTACTTTAAGTCCTAGGAATATTGTTTATTTTGATTCCTTTTGTCGAAAAAAACAAATTTCAGAGCGACGGATATGATGAAGTCTTTATACATGATATGGAAAAGGGGGACAGCAAAATGGATTTGTTGAACAGCACCAGTTTTCAGCGTATGGAGGCTGGCCTGCAAGCGGCAAACATCAGGCAGAACGTCATTTCCAACAACATCGCGAATGCAGAAACACCTTACTTTAAACGGTCGGAAGTGTCATTTGAAAGTCTGCTTCAGCAGGAAATGAATGGAACAATGCCCGAGCTGCGGGGGAAGGTTACGGATTCCCGGCACTTTACCATAGGTCCTATAAGCTCCATAACTCAGCCGGTTGTTACGGTGGACCAATCCACAGCGATGAACAACAATCTTAATAATGTCGATATCGACAGTGAAATGGCCAATCTAGCAGCGAATCAAATTCAGTACAATTCTTACATCCAGCAAATCAACGAACAATTCAAAATGATGCGCGTAGCGGTCGAAGGGAGATAGGAATAAATGAATTTGAACAGCAGCTTTGGCATCAGTGCATCGGGTCTGACCGCGCAGCGACTTAGAATGGATGTTATTTCTTCTAATATCGCTAATGCGGAAACGACCAGAGCCTCTGTAGTCGACGGCAAAGCAGTACCATACCGCCGCAAGATGGTTGTATTATCACCAAATGAGTCGGATTTTGCGAATATGCTGCAGGCGCAAATGGGTGGGGAAGACAGCTCTGCGCGAGGCGTTAAGGTGACGGAGATTCAGGATGATTCAACTCCTTTTAAGCCTGTGTATAATCCGAATCATCCGGATGCGGATGCCGATGGTTATGTATATATGCCTAATGTGGACCTGACGAAAGAAATGGTGGATTTGATCTCCGCTTCGCATTCTTATAACGCGAATGTAACGGCATTAAACGCTTCTAAAGCAATGGTAATGAAAGCGTTGGAAATAGGTCGATAGTACCTTTTGTTAAAACCAAAATTATGTTAGGAGGGACGATTAATGATTCAGAACACCATGTTTCCTACACAAGCTGTACAACCGCTCAAAATGAAGGAAAGCAGTCAAAGCGATGCTACACCAGCTGAATCTCTTAACAAGTTTAGTTCATACCTGAAAGATGCCATCGACCAGGTCGCAGAGCAGGAAAATGCGTCCAAAGAGATGAACGATAAATTCACGCTCGGACAGGCGAACATTGACGAGGTTATGATTGCCTCGGAGAAAGCACTTTTGAGTCTACAATTAACGGCTCAGGTCCGAAACAAGGTCATTGAGGCCTATCAGGAAATCATGCGTACGCAAATATAATCGTAAATTGCTAAGATTCGGGTAGGGTGGGTGACGTTGTGAATGAAAGAATGGCCCAATATAAGGACAAGATTGTCCAATATTGGAATCAGTTCAGCAAAAAACAAAAAACATTATTTATAGCAACGCTGGCTTTAATCATCGTTGCTATTGTCGTGATGACCATGCAGCTTTCCAAAACGCAATACGAAGTCGCGTTCAAGGATTTGAACGCCAGCGACTCTGCAGGCATCATGAATTATCTGGACACCAACAACATTCCGTATAAGCTGGGTCCTGATGGTAAGACAATCTCTGTACCAAGTTCGCAAGCAGCACGCATTAAAGTGGATGTTGGTTCGCAAGGAATCATCCAGAACGGTTCGATCGGATTTCGAACATTTGACAATTCCTCGTCGATCGGGACTACGGACAGCGAGTTTAATGTCAAATACAACAATGCACTGAATGGTGAAGTCGAACAGTTGCTGATGCAGATGAATGGTATATCTAAAGCTAAGGTGCTTGTTACTTTACCAAAGGAAAGCGTATTTGCAGGAGCGGATGACCAAGAGAAAGGCAACGCATCTGTTGTTCTAACATTTAAGCCGGGATATCATCCAAATCAAGAGACCATCGATGGATATTTCAATCTAGTCAAAACGGCGGTACCGAATTTGCCAATTGAAAATATCACGATGATGGAAGGCGAAGGCGGCGCAGAATTATTGCCATCCGCACGTGGCGGACAAGGTAGCTTGAGCAGTTCCGTTGAAGAAAATTTTACATTGCAAAAGAAATTCGAAAATGAAGTTAAGCAAAATGTAAAGCAGTTTCTAAGCCAATTTATGGGGCCGAATAAAGTAGACGTGCTGGTCGCCTCCAAACTAAATTTCGACAAAGTTCAAAGTAAAGAAAACCTGGTAACGCCGGTAGATACCGAGAATATGAAGGGCATTGAAATCAGCGTACAGGAAATCTCGAAAAATTACACGGGTAAAGGTAATCCTAGCAGTGGAGTGGCAGGAACGGGACAAACCCAGGTACCTACCTATCCGAGTGCTTCATCAACGGGTGACGTAACATCCGAAGATTTGTCGAAAACAATCAATTATGAAGTGAACCGGATTACTAAAGATATTGTCTCCAGCCCATATTCTGTAAAAGATTTAACCATTAATGTGGCCGTTGAACCACCTAACGGACAAAAATCAGTAGATCAAGCGACATTAGATGCCATTCAAAATATTTTGGTGAATATCGTCAGAGCGTCTCTTTCAGATTCAGGTACTACATATACAGACGCTGAACTGGCGAAAAAAGTTGCGGTTTACTCACGACCATTTAATGGAGGAGATACTCAGACGAATGGTTTGAAACTTTCCAAAGGAGTTCTATGGGGCATTGGTCTCGCCGCGCTCGCCTTGCTCGCCGGAGGCGGTTACTTAATCTTCCGACGACGCAAACAGAGAGAAGAGCTGATGGAAGAAGATCTTCCGCTGCCGGCTCCGACAGAATTTCCATCCATTAATTTGGAGAGTGTGACGAATGAAAGTCAAGTACGCAAACAGCTCGAAACGCTGGCGAAGAAAAAGCCGGATGAATTTGTCAATCTGCTGCGTACATGGCTCGCTGACGAATAGAGGTGAATTCATTGGTAAAACCAAACAGCCAGGGACTGAGTGGGCGGCAAAAAGCGGCGATCCTGCTTATTACCCTGGGTCCGGAAGTTTCGGCTCAAATCTTCAAACATCTTAGAGATGAAGAAATTGAACAGCTTACATTAGAAATTGCGAATGTCCGCAAAGTGGACAGCGTGGAAAAAGATATGATTCTGGCAGAATTCCATCAAATCTGCCTGGCTCAGGAATATATATCGCAGGGCGGTATTAATTACGCCAAGGAAATTTTGGAGAAGGCGCTTGGATCGCAGAAAGCGGTTGAAGTGATCAACCGCCTGACAGCGACATTGCAAGTTAGACCATTCGATTTCGCCCGCAAAGCGGATCCGAATCAGATTTTAAACTTTATCCAGAACGAAAATGCTCAGACCATTGCGCTTGTCCTGTCCTATCTTCAGTTCGAACAGGCCGCTGCCATTCTGTCATCTCTGCCTCAAGAGAAACAGGCGGACGTGGCCAGAAGAATTGCAGTCATGGACAGCACTTCGCCGGAGGTTATTTCCCAGGTTGAAAGAGTACTTGAACAAAAGCTTTCAGCTACGGTCACCCAGGACTATACCAATGCTGGTGGTATCGAATCGATCGTTAAAATTTTGAATGGCGTCGACCGAGGTACAGAACGAACGATTCTTGATTCTCTCGAAATTCAGGATCCAGAGCTTGCCGAAGAAATCAAAAAACGGATGTTTGTTTTCGAAGATATTGTCAATGTGGACAACCGTTCCATTCAGAGGATTATCCGCGATGTGGAAAGTGCGGATCTGCAGCTTGCCCTCAAAGTGGCGAGCGAGGAAGTGCGGGATGTCATTTTCCGCAATATGTCCAAGCGGATGTCCGAAACGTTCAAAGAAGAAATGGAGTACATGGGGCCGGTTCGGCTGCGTGACGTGGAAGAAGCTCAAACCCGTATCGTAGGTACGATCCGCAGACTGGAAGAAGCTGGTGAGATCATTATTGCTCGCGGCGGAGGGGATGACATCATTGTCTAATTTGATTAAATCTTCCCAGTATGTTCCTGTTGAATCGCTCAAAAAGCTGGATTTGGGACATCGCTATGTTTCATTAGAAGAAAATGTTTGTTTGGATGAGCAGACATCAGGAGAAATGATAGAAATCCAGGCTGATGAGGAATCCAAGCGTCTTAGCAAAGAGATGCTTGAGGACGCGCGTGAATTCGCTGAACGTCAGCTGCGTTCGGCTTCTGAAGAAGCTGAACGCATACTGGCAGAGGCAAACGAGCAAATCGACAGCTGGTGGCAGGATCGCAGACTTCAGGATGAGCATCTCATAGAGGCTCTGAAATCTGAAGGATATGACACGGGATATCGGGAGGGTTCTGAAAAAGCCATCTCTGATCTGCAGGATGAAATATCCCGCATGATGGATGAAGCCCAAACGGTTTTGAAACAGGCTTATCTAATGAAAGAACAGATTATTCAAGAGGCTGAGCCGTTTCTTGTTGAACTGAGCTGTGCCATTGCCGAAAAGGTGATCGATAAACAGCTGACGGTTGAATCGGATTATGTGATTGATTTAATTAAAAGCAATCTATCCCGCAAGCGGGAACAGGGAGTCATTACGTTATGCGTTGCGGCCAAGCATTTCGCTTTTGTTCAAGCAGCGAGAGAAGAGCTTGCCGCGGCGATCGACTCCCAGGCCGAGCTGCAAATATTACCTGATTCTACAGTGCATGACCGCGGCTGCGTCATTCGTTCTTCCTTCGGAAGTGTTGATGCGAGAATTGATACGCAGTTGACCGAAATCAAGAAAGAGCTTATCCGGATCGCACTGGATGATGAGGAGCGGAGAGACCAGCATGAAGATGCTTAACAGCGGACGATACATGGAGCACCTGCGAAATTTGGATCCGGTCAGAGTCAACGGCAAAGTAACCCAAGTTATCGGCTTAATGGTTGAATCCGAGGGGCCGGATGCAAGTGTGGGAGATGTTTGCTACATCTATCCGACCAAAAGCACTAAGCCTCTTCAAGCTGAAGTTGTTGGGTTCAGGGACAATAAAGTACTGCTCATGCCGCTTGGCGAGCTTCATTCCATTGGTCCGGGCTGTGATGTTGTTGGTACCGGAAAACCGCTGAGTGTGCAGGTGGGCTCAGAGCTGCTTGGCAAGGTGCTTGATGGTTTGGGACAACCGCTAGACGGATCACTTATTCCAACACGAATGCCGTACAGTTCTACATACAACGAACCTTCCAATCCTCTGAACCGGCCGAGAGTCAAGGAGCCGATCAGCATCGGCGTAAGGGCTATCGATGGTCTGCTTACCATTGGCAAGGGGCAGCGGGTTGGTATTTTTGCAGGCTCAGGTGTCGGCAAAAGTACGCTGATGGGCATGATTGCCCGAAATACGTCGGCTGATGTCAATGTGATCGCACTCATCGGGGAACGCGGCCGCGAGGTTCTGGATTTTATTGAAAGAGATTTGGGACCGGAAGGGTTGCAGCGCTCCGTCGTTATTGTTGCTACATCGGACCAACCGGCGCTGGTGCGGATCAAAGGAGCGCTCATCGCCACGACGATCGCAGAATATTTTCGCGATAGAGGCATGAATGTCATGCTGATGATGGATTCCGTTACGCGGTATGCCATGGCACAGCGTGAAGTTGGTCTGGCTATTGGCGAACCACCGGCTATGAGGGGCTACACCCCTTCCGTATTCGCGAGTTTGCCCAAGCTGCTGGAACGAGCTGGAACTGGGCCGACAGGCTCCATAACGGCCTTCTATACGGTGCTGGTAGACGGTGATGATATGAATGAACCGATCGCCGATGCAGTGCGGGGGATTCTGGACGGTCATATTGTGCTGGACCGCAACATTGCCAATAAGGGCCATTTTCCGGCCATTGACGTTCTCGCCAGCATCAGCCGGGTGATGAAGGACATTGCACCGGAGGAGCAGATTGAAGCTGCCGACAACCTCAAGCGTCTGATGGCGGTTTACAGAGATTCGGAAGATCTTATCAATATCGGTGCGTATCAAAGAGGTTCGAATGAGCAAATTGACGAGTCGATGGATTATATACAAGGGATTTGGGATTTTACCAAACAAAAGGTGAATGAAAAGGTAACGCTGGACCAGGTGCAAGAACGTTTGATTTCTGAATTTTCAAGGAGATGACCTTAAGGAATGAGATTTCAGTATGCGTTCCAGAAAATAGTGGATTTAAAGGGCAATGAGAAAACACAGGCCGAATGGATGCTTTCCAGCGCAATTGGCAAATTGCAGGCGGAAGAAAAGTCGCTCGGAGAGCTGCTTCATAACAGGGAGCGGATGGCGAGCGAGCTTCAGGAAGCTGCTGAGCGGAGAGCGCCTGTGTCGAAAATTCAAGAGTTTCAAATGTATGTCGAACACCTGGAACAGTGCATCGAGAAGAAGCATTCTGATGTACAGCAGGCAAGTGTCAACGTTCATATGAAGAAAAAGCATTTGTCTCATAAGATGCTGGACGAGAAGGTCTGGCTCAAGGCAAGAGATAAAGCCAAAAGTTCCTTTCAGCAAAGCATGCTCCTGAGGGAACAGAGTGAACTGGATGAAATGGCAACAGTAAGGTTCGCCATGAAAGCGAAATAGAAGGAACCTGATTGAAAACAAGCTGTTGCCTCGGGGGTGGATCGATTGTGGCAGAGAAAGATTTTGAGATAGAAGAGGAATCCGCAGGGGGATTTGAGAGGTTTCTATTTTTTATGATACCTATCATTTTCACGGTTGTCCTGATTGGGGTTCTGCTTACCTTATTTAATGTAGATGTTCGAAACAATATGCTCGACTTCGCCAACAAAATTCCTGTCGTTAAAAATTGGGTTCCTGATCCGGTAAAGGATCCTGAAAAAACGAAACTTCAAAATGCAAAGGATCAGATCGATAGCGAGAAAGCCACGATTGATCAGCTGAAAAAGGATCTGGCAGCCAAGGACGCTGAACTTCAAAAAGCCAAGGAAGAAAAGGCTCAGCAGGAAGAGAAGCTGAAGAGCGCACAGGAGCAGCTTGACTCGGCGCAGAAATCCGCTTTCAATGCTTCGGCTAATGGGAATGACACGAATACGGACCCTTACGAGAAGCAGATCAAGGATCTGGCTAAAATGTATGCCGACATGAGCCCAAGCAAGGCAGCGCCTATTTTGCAGAATATGACAATGGATGAGGCTGTCGAGCTGCTTAGCGCTATGAAAAACGAAAACAGAATGGCGATCTTGGCCAAAATGGATCCAAAAATTGCGGCTGACATAACCGTGAAGCTCAAGGATACCGCTTCTTCAAGTGATTTAGCAATTGCCGCGCTGCAGTCTAGGATTGATCAGGATTCGGCAACGAAGCAGGCGACAACGTCTACCGGACTGGATAAGAACCAGATCAGACAGACTTTTGCGAGTATGCCTGCCAAAAGCGCAGCAGAATTACTGCTCTCGACCTATAAAATTTCACCTGAAAAAGTGCTGACGATTCTTAATTACGTGGACGATACAACTCGTTCAGGGATTCTGGATGCAATGAGTACGCAGGATGCGAAAACAACCGCCGTCATTTTAAATAAACTGATGAGCAAATGATTTTTACAGCCGATCATTCGTTGAAAGGAGGTGAAAAAAATGAGTCTCATATTTCAGAATATTGCCGGCGGGAATGCAGGGAGCGGTAAGACAACAGCAGCAGGTGCCAAACATACGGCTGCAGCGGCGGGTCCGGCAAATGCTACAACAGGTACGTTCAATCAATCGCTCGAGCAAACGATGGCCGGAGACGGAGCCCAGATCAATGCCAGTGCTATTATTGGTGCGGGCACTTTGCTGGAAGGGCTGATGAAGCTTGCAGGTCTGAACTCTACGGGTGAAGATGCGAAAGGCAGTGAACAGAATGTAATGAATCTGCTGCAAAGCATGCTCGGCGATACGGACAAGCTGGATGAAGCTATTGCGGCTGATCCGGGACTATTCGCAGCGCTTCAAGGATGGCTTCAGCAAATTCAAAGCCTGCTTGCTGAGCAAACAGACCTGGCGGTGAATAATGCCATGACAGAGAATGGAAATGCATTGACAGGGCTGCTTTCCGAAAACCCGGCGACAATACGCTTTGTGGTGCAGGACGGACTGGCACAGCTGGTTTCCATGCTGCAAAAATCAGAAGAAAATTGGAATGTGTCTCTCCCTGCTATGCAGCTTTTGAAGTCCTTTCAGGGCATTCTTGGTAAAGCGGCTTTGATTCAACCTAAACAAACAGGAGGAGCAAGCACGGCTGCTCCGGAAAGTGATGTTAAATCAGCTGCTGCCGTAACCGGAACTCTGATTAACAAAAACACGGTTTCTGGACAAACTTTGAGTTCCTTGATGAAGGTAGATCAGACTGCAGCAGGTGAACAAGCGCAGACTTCTGAGAAACAGGAGCCTGAAAGCGACGTGTTCAGTACCCAAAACACGGTAACAGCAGGACAGTTGGTCCTTAGACAAGGAATTAACTCTTCAGTGAAAAGTACCGCTCCGGTGCCGGTTGAAAAGTTTTCCGAGGAAATGACCGGTTTCGTTGTAAGCAAGCTGGATTTTGTTAAGCAGCATGGTATCTCAGAAGCCAGAATCACGCTGTATCCGGAACGTCTTGGACAAGTGGATATCAAACTGACGATGCAAAATGGACAGCTCGTAGCCCAGTTTACAGCAGAGAATGCGGCAACAAAGGATTTGCTCGAGCAGCAGATGAGTCAGCTTCGTTCTTCACTGCAGACGCAGGGAGTACAGGTTGAGAAGCTTGTTGTCACCCAAAATCAATCGCTTCACTCGCAAATGTATCAGGATGGCCGTCACCCAGGTCCTGGACAGCAGCAGTCAAACCGCCGTTCTAAGGAAAAAGAAGCTCCAACGGATGATGCGCTTAAAATCGCTGAGCTTGGAGATGAGCTGAACGAATGGCTGGCTGAACAGGAGCATGTCGAAGGCGGAAATACATTTACGGCAAAAGCTTAAAGATGGAGGTGAAAAGAGATGGCATCCGAAAACTTTTCCACAACCAACATTTGGCCTAACTATTCGGCTTCGAATGTGGCCAAAGCCAGTGCTAAAACGCAATCGCTTGGCAAAGACCAGTTTCTCAGCATTTTGATCACGCAGCTGCAGAATCAGGATCCGATGCAGCCGATGGAAGATAAAGAGTTTATCGCCCAGATGGCCCAGTTCTCGACGGTGGAACAGCTGCTCAACATTTCGAACCAGCTGACTGCAATGAGCCAGTCCCTAGGGAATGTTTCGGGTCTGATCGGCAAAGAAATCACCTGGTTAGATACCGGAAGCCCAGATAACATCAGCGACAGCGACACTGGAGAGCTGAAATCGGGCATTGTCGATTCTATTTTGGTTAAGGACGGAGTCCAGTACGCATCCGTAGGATCTGTGGCGATTCCTCTGACAAAGATTATTGAGATCAAAGAAGTGCAAAAAGAAGAGCCGACAGTACCTGAAGATCCAACAGCTCCTCCAACTAATGATAATCCGGATACAGTGCATGATCCGTCAGATAACAACACATCCGGAAGCGGTGAAACCAAATGAGCGAGCGATTGACCATCGGGCAGCTGTACCCATCCAAGATCTACCCTACTGCACAGAATGCAGCCCAGCGGAATTCGCAGCAGGAATCATCACAAGCTTCGTTTGACCAGCTATTTCAGGACGAGCTGCTTAAATTCAGCAATCATGCGGCCAAAAGGCTGGAACAAAGAGGCATTAAACTGAAGGGTGAACAATTGGCCCAAATCCAGAATGCAGTTGATAAAGCGGCTGCGAAAGGAAGCAAGGAATCACTGATCCTGATGAAGGATATGGCGCTCATTGTAAATGTGGCGAACCGGACTGTCGTTACAGCGATGGATGGCAGCTCGATGAAAGACAATGTGTTTACTCAAATTGATAGTGCGGTTGTCATATCTTGACTTGGCTGGCCCGACAGGAGAGCCAATGGACTGCTGAACGACTGATGCGGTCCATGACCTATAGAGGAGGAAATATTCAATGTTGAGATCCATGTATTCAGGCGTTTCAGGTATGCGCGGTTTTCAAACCAAGCTTGACGTTATTGGCAACAACATCGCAAACGTGAATACGGTGGGATTTAAGTCCGGCCGCGTGATGTTCAAAGATGTAATGAGCCAAACGGTTGCGGGAGTGACCCCGCCGAATGATACCGATCAGGGCGGTATAAACTCCAAACAAGTCGGTCTTGGCGTTTCGATTGGCTCGATCGATACGGTTCATTTGGGTGGCAGCGCTATGACGACGAATAACCCAACCGATATGCGGATTGACGGGGACGGATTTTTCCTGGTCAAGTTGAACGGGGATCAGGAAGTTCCATTCCTGACACGTGCCGGTGATTTCCATATCGATGCGGGGAAGCATCTGGTAACTTCTGATGGACTTTTCGTCTGCGACGCCGGAGGAGAGCCGATTACCCTGAATGACGATACAACAGCATTCTCCATCGCTCAGGATGGAACAGTTGTTCAGAAATTGGCAGATGGCACGACGGATACGGGAATCCAGCTGGGAGTGGCTAAAGTCATCAACCCGGAGGGTCTTGAAAAAATCGGCGGCAATCTGTACCGCATGACGGTTAACGCCAATCCGGACGGAGCGCTTGAACCGACAACAGCGAACAATGCCGAGACTGGAACAGGTGCGATCGTGTCCGGCCAGCTCGAGATGTCAAATGTAGATCTGACGAGCGAATTTACGGAAATGATCGTAGCCCAGCGCGGATTCCAGGCTAACTCGCGGATCATCACGACATCTGATGAAGTGCTTCAGGAAGTTGTAAATCTGAAGCGTTAATAGATTGAAAGCATGGGAGGGGTTTGCCTCTCCCCAATTCCCATAGGAGGCCCGCTATGATTTCTGTTACCCGGTTAAACGGATCACCATTATGGCTGAACGCTCTGCTTATCGAAACAGTGGAAGAAACGCCAGACACATATATCACATTGGTCACGGGCAAACGCATGATCGTTCTGGAGAAAGCAGCGGAGGTCATTTCCTTGGTGAAACAATATAATCAGGAAATCGGCGTTCATAATGCCACAATAAAAGTGCAACAATTGGAGGAAAACTCATGAAGAAAATGCTGCCTTGGCTGATCACTATGCTTCTGGCTATTACACTGATCGTGGTTGCTGTAGTTCTGCTTACGCCTCAGATGCTCGGAAAAAATAACAATTCGAATACTGCGGCGCAGGCGATCGAGGGTAAAAAATTATCAGCGGATGAACTTGTGAATGTGACATCTGAAATTACGGATATCAAGACCAATCTTGCAGATCAGGATTATATCGTATTGATGAGTTTTGCGTTCCAATTGAACGATAAGAAATCCAAAGAAGAATTCGACAAGATTAAAGAGTTCAAAATCAAGCCGATTATTATCAAAACCCTTGCCGATACCAAACCGGATGAGCTGAAAGGTTCAAATGGTAAGGACAATTTAAGCGCAAAATTGATCAATTTGATCAATAAGACTCTGACTGAAGGAAGACTGAATCAAATCGAAATTACAAATTTTGTTTTGACTCCGCTCTAAAACCCAAGACAATCCTACAAGGGGGTGAGATGATTGGTTGATGTATTATCGCAAAATGAGATTGACGCCCTGCTGGCCGCGCTTTCGTCCGGTGAAATGGATGCGGAGGAACTGAAAAAAGAGGAGACCCAGAAAAAGGTCCGATCTTATGACTTTAAACGGGCGGTCCGTTTTTCCAAAGATCATATCCGCAGCTTGACTCGCATTCACGAAAATTTCGCGCGTTACTTAACAACTTATTTCTCCGCACAGCTGCGGACCTTTGTACAGATCAACGTGGTTCAGGTTGAACAGCTTCCGTATGATGAGTTTATTCGCTCGATTCCTAAGATGACAATTCTGAACATTTTTGAAGCCGAGCCTCTAAAAGGAAGAATGGTGCTGGAAGTCCATCCGAACGTAGCGTATGCGATGCTGGATCGTCTGCTGGGTGGTCTAGGCAACGCTCCTACGAAAATTAACACGCTGACAGAAATCGAGACTACGATCATGGAACGGATATTCAGCCGCGCCTTCGATAGTCTTGCAGAGGCATGGAAGACTGTTTTGGACTTCTCCCCTCGGATGGAAGCGATGGAAACGAACCCGCAGTTCATGCAAATTGTATCGCCGAACGAAACGATTGCACTCATATCGCTCAGCACCAAAATCGGCGACACGACAGGGATGATTAACCTTTGTATACCGCATGTCGTGCTTGAACCGATCATGTCGAAGCTGTCGGCACATCAATGGTTCGTGTCAGAGAAGAAATCGAGTGTGCCTGAAGAAGCTGAATCTTTGAAATTCCGGATCAGCCAGGCCAAATTGAATATTATTGCTGAGCTTGGATATTCCCAAATTTCCATCTCTGAATTTTTGGGCTTAAGTGTTGGAGATGTGATCAGCCTCAACAAAACGGTAGAGACCGGGCTGCCGATCAAGGTGGGAGACAGACTCAAATTTATAGGAAGTCCAGGGACGCTCAAGGACCGGGTGGCCGTTCAAATAGACGAAATTGTCAGCGAAGGAGTTGAGGAATTTGACGAGTAACGAATATTTGTCACAAGAAGAAATTGACGCTTTGCTTAAACAGTCTGAACCGGATAATTCCGGAAGCGCTAGCGGAAGTACGGTTGATGATTATTTGACTCCTCTGGAGCAGGACGCTCTGGGCGAGATCGGAAATATCACCTTTGGAAGCGCGGCAACGGCTCTTTCAACTCTGCTAGGTAAAAAGGTAGATATTACAACTCCGAAAGTATCGATCATCACACGACAACAGTTTGAATCTGAATTTCCTAAACCGCATGTGGCGGTCCATGTTACGTATGTAGACGGGTTTGAGGGTATCAATTCGCTCGTGATCAAGACACGTGATGCACAGGTTATCGCGGACCTCATGCTTGGCGGAGAGGGGAATCCTGACGATCAGGAGCTAAATGAAATACATATCAGCGCCGTGCAGGAAGCGATGAACCAAATGATGGGATCCTCCGCGACCTCCATGTCCACGATTTTTAACCGGTTTGTGAATATATCTCCACCGGGAATTGATATCCTGGATGTGGCAAGCGGTGATGGAGTCAGCAGTCTTCCACCCGAGCAGACGCTTATTAAAATCTCGTTCCGGCTGACGATCGGGGATCTGATCGATTCTACGATCATGCAGCTTCTTCCAATCCAGTTCTCCAAAGATATGGTTAATACGCTGATTCACGGAACAGAGAATGCTGAACAAATGATTCAGGAAACTGCGGCAGCGGTTCAGGCTCAGGAAAGTCTGGCAGCGGCACAGCCTGCCCAAGCACCTCAGCAGCAGCCACCGGCTCAGCAGCAGCCACCGGCTTATCAGAATCCATATGGGGCGCAAGCTCAGGGAATGCCAACTGCAATGCCAGGCTACGGATATGATCCGAACCAGCAAATATCGCCGTACGGCAGTCCTCAGCACTATGGAACACAGTATAACCGCAACGTGAATGTTCAACCTGTACAGTTCTCCAATCTACAATCTGGAGCATTCGGTACAGTTGATCAAAATAATTTGAACTTATTGATGGACATTCCTCTTAAAGTGACCGTAGAATTAGGAAGGACCCAGAAGCAAATTAAGGATATCTTGGAAATGTCCCAAGGATCGATCATCGAACTGGACAAGCTTGCCGGAGAGCCGGTGGATATTCTTGTGAATAACAAGCTGATCGCCAAAGGCGAGGTTGTTGTTATTGATGAGAACTTTGGTGTGCGTGTCACAGATATTCTCAGCCAATGGGACCGAATACAAAAATTACAATAAGCAAAATTTAGGGAGGATTTTTAATCAATGGCTAACCGTATTCTTATCGTGGATGATGCTGCATTTATGAGAATGATGATCCGTGATATTTTGTCTAAAAATGGTTTTGAAGTTGTAGGAGAGGCTCAGGATGGAGCACAGGCAATCGAGAAATTTAAAGAGCTTCGCCCGGATCTGGTTACGATGGATATCACGATGCCTGAAATGGACGGGATTGTCGCTCTGAAAGAAATCAAGAAGCTGGATCCAAGTGCAAAAGTGATTATGTGCTCCGCAATGGGACAACAGGCTATGGTTATCGATGCGATTCAAGCAGGAGCTAAAGACTTTATCGTGAAGCCTTTCCAAACGGACCGCGTTATCGAAGCAATCAACAAAACGTTAGGTGTTTAGGTTTTCATGCTTATCGCCGATATGGAAACACCCCAAAGCCCAGGAAACTACACATTAGATTTGATGTATGTCATTGTTGTTTTGGCAGTCATCGTGACACTGATCGTTCTATTAATCCGTTTTCTGGGCAAGAAAAATAAAATTTGGTTTACCAGTCGTGCTGTTCGGACCTTGGGTGCTGTTGGACTTGGTCCGAACAAATCCCTTCAGATTATCGAAATCGGCAGCAGTCTGTATCTGGTCGGCGTAGGCGAAGACATCCGTCTCGTGGACAAGATTTCGGATCCGGAAGAAGTGAAGCTGATCATGAAGGCATTTGAGCAGGAATCAAGTGCCCAATCAGGTTCGCTTTCTCCACTGCTTGAGAAACTGGCTTCCAGACTCCGTAAACAAGGTCCGGTGTCGGAGGAGATTACACTTGAGGATACGTCATCTTTCCACGAGGTCTTTGACGAGAAGTTGCGAAAAATGTCGAGCCGTAAGGAAAAGATGGAGGAGCTTCTTCGCGAAGACAATACTACAGATCGGTTGAGGGATCCATGAAAAAGAAGGTTTTGCTAGCTTGCATCGTATTATCGGTTATTAGTTTGCTTGCAATGACAGCGGCTTTTGCTGATCCCATTCCGAATATCGATATCAAGGTGGGCGATTCAGGAGGCAAACCAAGTACCAGCGCATTGTCCATTATACTCCTGATTACTGTCATCAGCATCGCGCCGGCTCTGCTGGTGCTGACGACAAGCTTCACCCGGATTGTGGTCGTTTTGGGTTTTGTGCGAACATCACTCGGAACTCAGCAAATGCCGCCTAATCAGGTGCTGGTAGGTTTGGCGCTGTTCCTGACGCTGTTTGTGATGACACCGACGTTTTCAGCGATGAACGATGTTGCCCTGCAGCCTTATCTGAAAGGTGAAATTACCCAGACACAAGCGCTGGATAAAGCTGCTGATCCGATGAAAAAGTTCATGTTCTCGCAAACGAGAGAAAAAGATCTGCTGTTATTTATGAAGTACACCAAAACGGAAAAGCCAGAAACCTATAAGGACATTCCAATGTCCGTTATGGTGCCGGCGTTTGCAATCAGTGAATTGAAAACAGCGTTTCAAATGGGCTTCATGATATTCATACCATTTCTCATTATTGATATTGTCGTCGCCAGTACGCTGATGGCCATGGGGATGATGATGCTTCCTCCGGTCATGATTTCGCTGCCATTTAAAATTCTGCTGTTTGTGCTTGTGGACGGATGGTATCTGGTCGTCAAGTCACTGCTGATGAGTTTTAATACATGATGGATGAAAAAGGCGAAGGAGGCCGGTTATGAATTCTGATTTTATTATCGGACTCGCGGGACAGGCGGTTTATACCGTTCTCAAGGTAAGCGCACCGATGCTGCTGCTCGGTTTGATCGTCGGTCTGATCGTGAGCATATTCCAGGCAACGACGCAGATTCAGGAACAGACGCTGGCGTTCATTCCGAAGATTGTGGCAGTTCTACTGGCTATCCTGCTGTTTGGTCCTTGGATTTTGACGACATTGGTGGATTTTACGTTTAACATTCTTGACAATCTATACAAATATATCGGATAGGCGGTAGCTTCCTATGAACATGCTGCTTGATAGCCTGCCGGTATTTATGCTTATTTTTTGTCGAATTAGCTCTTTTTTTGTTGTAGCACCCGTGCTTTCTTCAAAAGGAGTTCCGAATACCTTTAAGATCGGCTTGTCTTTTATTCTGTCCATACTCGTGTATCTGACTTATGGGGTACACCAACAACTTCCGACTGATGCGACTTACATATTGCTGATTATCAGGGAAATCCTGATTGGGCTGCTGTTAGGTTTTGTGGCATTTATGCTGTTTATGGTCATTCAAACGGCCGGTGCGTTTATCGATATCCAGATTGGCTTTGGTATAGCGAATGTCATTGATCCCATGACGGGGATGTCTTCGCCCGTACTGGGCAATTTCAAGTATATGTTCGCCGTGCTTCTGTTTCTCACGATGAACGGGCATCATTACCTGATCGATGGCATTATTCGCAGTTATGACTGGGTACCTTTATCCAATGACTTTTTCACAAAACTGTATAACGGAAGCATCTCTGAATTTTTAATCAAAACATTCGGCCAATCTTTTGTACTGGCCTTTCAAATGTCGGCACCCATTGTCACCGCGTTATTTCTGACCGATTTAGGCTTAGGCTTTCTGGCCCGTACGGCCCCGCAGTTTAACGTGTTTGTCATCGGGATGCCGCTTAAAGTGATAGTAGGCTTGGTTGTGCTGCTGCTCATCGTACCCAGTTTCTCATATATATTCGGAGATCTATTCAACATTATGTTCGAATCGATGCAGAATCTGCTGGGGATTATGGGGCACAAGCCGACGTAAGCGGGATGGAGGAGCGACAGGAGTGTCCTACAGGTATCCACTGGATTTGCAGTTGTTTGCCGGCGAGAAAACAGAAAAAGCGACACCCAAGAAGCGGCAGGATACCCGTAAAAAGGGCCAGGTCGCCAAAAGCCAGGAACTGTCCGGTGCTGTTGTGCTGCTTGCCTCCTTTCTAAGTTTACTTATGTTTGGCGGGTTTATCAAAAAACATTTGGTGGGGCTGTTCAAGGATGTCTTCGTCAACCGTCTGAATACCGATGTGTCGATCGGTAATGTGATGAGTATGACGATGCATTATGTCATCCAGATTCTTATTCTGCTCGCACCCCTGTTTGTGACGACGGTTGTTGTGGCATTAGTCGCCAATGTGGCGCAGGTGGGATTCATGCTTACGGGTGAGACCCTGAAGCCTAAATTCAGCAAGCTGAATCCAATCAAAGGCTTTAAAAATATCTTTTCGGTACGATCACTAGTCGAATTTTTGAAATCTATATTTAAAATTACGATTATCGGGCTGCTGGTCTATCAGACCTTGTCAGGCGCCTTGCCGGAGATTGGCAAGCTTTCGGAGATGAACATTGAGAAAACCTTTCATTTCGTGGCCAGCATGACAATGAATCTGGGTCTGAAAATAGGAGCTGCCCTGTTTGCCATGGCTATACTGGACTTTTTATATCAGCGGTATGAATTTGAGAAAAGTATACGGATGTCCAAGCAGGATATCAAAGATGAGTACAAAAAAATGGAGGGTGATCCGCTGATCAAAGGCAAGATCAGGGAGCGCCAGCGCAGAATGGCTATGCAGCGCATGATGCAGGAAGTGCCAAAAGCGGATGTCGTCATTACCAACCCGACTCACTTCGCAGTGGCGCTGAGGTATGACGGTTCGCAAATGGAAGCCCCGCAGATTGTAGCCAAGGGACAGGATTTTGTAGCTCTGCGCATCAAGGAAATCGCCAAAGAAAACGGCGTCATTACAATGGAAAACAGACCTCTCGCCCGCGCCCTGTTTCAAAGAGGGGAGATTGGAGATTCCATTCCCGCCGACTTGTTCCAGGCCGTGGCTGAAGTTTTGGCATATGTATACAAATTAAAAGGCAAGGTTAAATAAATCAGGGATCGGAGGCAGTGAAGCCATTGAAAATGAAAGAGATTACGGTATTACTAGGTGTCATCGGCATCGTTCTCATGATGATTCTTCCGATCCCGACATGGCTTTTGGACATATTGCTTGTCATAAACATCTCGCTCGCTCTATTAATTCTGCTTGTGGCCATGAATACGAAGGAAGCATTGCAATTTTCGATTTTTCCATCATTACTCTTAATCACTACCTTGTTTAGACTTGCGTTAAACATCTCCACAACCAAATTGATTCTGTCTGAAGGTTTTGCTGGAACTGTGGTATCCACCTTCGGTAGCTGGATTGCAAATGGGCAGATCGCCGTCGGGTTTATCGTATTCCTGATTTTGGTGGTCGTTCAGTTTATCGTCATTACCAAGGGCTCTGAACGGGTTGCAGAAGTGGCGGCCCGTTTTACCCTCGACGCGATGCCAGGTAAACAGATGAGTATCGACGCCGATTTGAACGCCGGTCTGATTAACGAGCAGCAGGCTCGTGAGCGCCGTAGAAAAGTAGAACGCGAAGCCGACTATTATGGAGCCATGGATGGTGCCACGAAATTTGTCAAAGGCGATGCCATTGCCAGCATTATTATTTTGATCATCAACCTGATCGGCGGATTTATTATCGGGATGTCCATTCACGGTATGAGCTTTACTGACGCTTTGTCGACTTACTCGGTACTGACGATCGGCGACGGACTCGTAAGCCAGATACCCGCACTGCTGATTTCCACGGCATCCGGTTTGATCGTGACCCGTTCTTCTTCGGAAGGCAATTTGGCCAGTGATTTGACAGAACAGCTGATGTCTTATCCGAAGCTTCTGTATATCGTTGGCGGAACCATTGCACTGCTTGGATTTTTTACGCCGATCCACATCATTACAACAATGCCGCTTGCGTTTATCCTGTTGTATACGGCATACAAAATGCAGAAGAATATGGAACGCAAGCAGATCGAAGTAGAGCAGCAGGAAGAAGAACAGCAGATCGAAGAAGTCCGAAGTCCGGAAAGTGTTATCAATCTGCTGCAGGTTGACCCGATTGAATTTGAGTTCGGCTATGGACTCATTCCGCTGGCGGATGTTCAGCAAGGCGGCGACCTGCTGGACCGGATCATCATGATACGCAGACAATGCGCACTTGAACTAGGACTTGTTGTACCGGTCATCCGAATTCGCGACAATATTCAACTAAAACCGAATGAATATGTCATAAAAATTAAAGGGAATAACGTCGGCGGCGGTGAATTATTACTTAATCACTACCTAGCAATGAGTCCTGGGTATGATGACGAAAGCGTTTCTGGGATTGAAACACTAGAACCGGCGTTTGGTCTTCCGGCACTATGGATTGATGAAGCAACCAAGGAGAGAGCTGAGCTCTCGGGTTATACGGTTGTGGATCCGCCATCTGTGGTGGCCACGCATCTAACTGAGCTTATTAAGAAACACGCTCATGAGCTGATTGGGCGTCAGGAAACCAAAACGCTGGTCGACAATTTGCGGGAGAGTTATCCAGTGCTTGTCGACGAACTGATTCCAAGCGTTCTTGCGATCGGCGACGTACAGAAGGTACTTGCTAAGCTTCTGCGTGAGAAAATATCGATCCGGGATCTTGTTACGATTTTTGAAACGTTGGCTGACTACGGTCAGTATACCAAGGATCCGGACGTACTGACGGAATATGTGAGACAAGCTCTTTCCAGACAGATCACCCAGCAGTTCTCCCAGGAAGGAGAAACGCTGAAGGTGATTACGGTAGGACCAACGCTGGAGAAGAAAATCGCTGAAAGTGTGCAGCAATCGGATCAGGGAAGCTATTTGGCAATGGATCCGATGTCCACCCAGACGGTTTTTCAAAAGCTCAGCGAGCAGGTGAACCGTTTACTGCAGTCCGGGCAGCAGCCGATTTTGCTGACTTCACCCACAATTCGCATGTATTTGCGTCAAGTCATTGAGCGGACGATGCAGGATATTCCGGTACTTTCCTACAGTGAACTGGAACCTAATGTAGAAATTCAAAGTGTCGGAGTGGTGAATTTATGAGAGTAAAGCGATATCTGGTCGATACGATGCCTGAAGCGATGCTCCAGATCCGCAAAGACCTTGGCAGCAATGCCGTCATACTCAGCACGAAGGAGACCAAAATTGGCGGTTTTCTCGGCATGTTCAGACAGAAGAAAATTGAAGTGGTCGCGGCTGTGGAAAATGAAGAGCAGACCAAGCAAAGTAAACCGCAGTCTGCTCCAGTCCGTACGCCCATGGCCGTACCGCAAAGGGCTGTGCCTCAGGCCTACAAGAAAACGGCTGAATTAACCTCCGTAGCAGCCTCGGAGCAGGCTGCTGCGGCTTCTGTCGAGTCTCCACTGAAAATGGATGTGGCAGCGGAAATGACTGAGACAAAGGAAGGCTTGTATCCAAAAAACTTCGAAGATATTTTGGCAGCCCGGGAGGCTGAAGAAGAGCAGACTCAGGAAGCAGCAAATGAACTTTTTTTAGCGAAAACTCGTGAAGCTTCTCTACGATATGAAAGTGAGAAAAACCTAACGAGATCTTCCACAGAAGATAAGCTTCTGGAGGAGCTGCGCGAAATGAAGGCATGGATGGCAAAAATCTCGCGTCAGTCGGCTGTGCAGCAGACTCTTCCCGAAGTGCTCCAGAAGCTCCAAGATCGGCTGCTGCTACAGGACATTGAAACAGACATCATTCAGGAATGGATCGGAGCTGCTTTTGAGTATTGGGAAGAAAACGGCAGAGCGGCCGATGAGGCTGAAATGGAAGCTTTCATTCTCGGCCAGATCAAATCATTCCTTTCAAACCGTTTCGGCGGAGGCATTGCAGGCGATACCAAGATCGTATATGTTGCAGGCCCAACAGGCGTAGGCAAGACGACAACAATTGCCAAAATGGCGGCCGAGCAGCTGTTCAAATATCACCGGAAAGTAGGCTTTGTCACATCTGATACCTACCGGATTTCTGCGGTGGAGCAGCTCAGAACATACGCTTCGATACTGAACGTGCCGCTTGAAGTTGTTCAATCCCCAGGTGACATGCAGCGTGCTCTTCAGCGCCTGAACTACTGTGATCTTATTTTGATGGATACCGCGGGCCGCAACTACCGCAATGAGCTTCTTGTATCTGAGCTTCAGAGCTTGTTTTCCCCGGATGAGAAGAGTGAGACCTATCTGGTGCTCAGTCTTACGTCCAAAACGAGGGATATGAAGCAAATTACGGAGCATTTCAGCAAGTATGGTCTGAACAAAGTCATTTTCACCAAGCTGGACGAGACAGGAAGCTACGGTTCCATCATCAATCTGATCCAGGAGTACCCATTACTCCTCTCATATATGACCAACGGTCAAAATGTACCCGATGATTTGATGTTACCGGGAGACCAAACACTTGGCAGCTTGCTGCTGGGAGAAGAAGGAATATGACAGACCAGGCACAGACATTAAGAGATTTAGTTATGAAGCGTGAACATGAGCGTGCCAAACAAACATCAGGAACCAGCAAACAGAGAACCACAAAGTTTATTACGGTGACAAGCGGAAAAGGAGGCGTGGGTAAGTCCAATTTTACGTTAAACTTTGCCTTTACACTGCAGTCTTTGGGTAAACGGGTACTGGTTTTTGATGCCGATATCGGCATGGCGAACATTGATGTATTGATGGGGGTTTCGGCCAAATATAATCTGTACCATCTGCTGCGGCGTGAGAAACGTATCGATGAAATTATCGAACGGGGTCCTGGCTTTCTGTCTTTTATCGCAGGGGGATCCGGGATGTCCGATTTGTTTTCTCTGTCTCAGAGTGATCTGGACTACTTCTCGGAACAAATTGAGAGTGTTGCAGACGAAATGGATTATATTATTTTTGACACCGGAGCAGGATTGTCCAAGGCGAATTATAACTTTATCCATTCAGCGGACGAGTGTCTGGTCGTAACCACACCTGAGCCAACGTCAATCACTGACGCGTATGCTCTGATTAAAGTGGTAAGCTCGCAGGATGAAAGAACTTCCTTCAAGCTTATCGTCAACCGTGCAAGCGGTGAAAAAGAAGCTGTACATACAGCGGACAAAATTATGATGGCGGCGAAGAGGTTTCTAAACGTTGACATCTCTTTGCTTGGATACATCAGCGAAGACCACCATGTCGTGGAGGCAGTCAAAAAGCAAGTTCCTTTTTCAACGGCTTTTCCGAATTGTGTTGCGGCGCGTGATATACAGCGAATCGCTCATCGTTACATGACTGTGCCGGCTTCCCCGGAACCAGGTGCCTTGACGGGAATCAAAGGATTTATGCAAAAGTGGCTTCGTCGAACAAAATGATTCTTCTGTAATAGGGAGCAGGGGTGGAAATGGCATGACGCCATATAAAGTCGTAGTAGTAGATGACTCGGCATTTATGCGGAAGATTTTTTCGGACTTGATCGAAAAGGACCCCGCATTTCAGGTCATAGACACAGCCGAGAACGGAAGGGAAGCGGTTGAGAAAATAACGAGGCTGCAGCCTGATGTAGTGACAATGGATGTAGAAATGCCTGAAATGAATGGTCTAGAAGCTTTAAAACGGATCATGGCTGAACATCCTCTTCCGGTGATTATGCTCTCAGGGATCAACGAGGAGGGAATGAAGGAAACCATTATCGCTTTGGAATCCGGAGCTTTTGATTTTATCCGCAAACCATCGCTTACGTATTCCCAGCATATTGATCAGGTTGGGGACACGCTGCTAGAACAGCTGAAAGCGGCAATGGGCGCTCGTGAGCGAAGAGCCGCGTTCCGGGCGGAGGAAGAGAAGAGGAAGCAGCTTAAGGCAGAGTCCTTGGAGCCACTTCAGAGTTCTTTTACCGTATCCAAAGTGAGCATGGTAAAGGCGGAGCCAGCTAAACGTCAGACCGCTTCTCCTAAAAAAACAGAACCTGTTAAGAAGCAGGAGAGCCGGAGCCAGCCAAAGAAGGAAAAAGCCGCTTCGATGCTGTTCAAGCCTCAGCGAGAAACGGCAGCTACACAGGAGATTTCCTTGCCACCACCCGCTTTACCGCAAATACCTGTGGTAGCCGTGAATGAACACCTCGAGTCCTATAATCACATTGTTGCGATCGGCTGTTCAACAGGAGGCCCGAGGGCTTTGAAGGCTGTACTCGAAAAGATTCCGGCGGATTTGCCGGCTCCGGTGGTGATCGTGCAGCATATGCCGCCTAACTTCACGAAATCGTTGGCTCAGCGGTTAAAT
The DNA here is from genome assembly GCF_022898935.1 of Paenibacillus mangrovi. Lineage (GTDB taxonomy): Bacteria > Bacillota > Bacilli > Paenibacillales > Paenibacillaceae > Paenibacillus_AQ > Paenibacillus_AQ mangrovi. The sequence continues at coordinate 575,235 of NZ_JALIRP010000001.1, forward strand.
TCCTTCAGCCCTCTGGAAGTGACGGAGGCAGAGCATGGAGTGGTACTGAAAGCCGGCTGTGCCTATATCGCTCCTGGCGGCAGACACATGAGGGTCGCCCAGGGCTCCGCTGGCCGCTATTCACTGATTCTTTCAGATGATGAGCCGCAAAACGGCCACAAACCGTCAGTGGATGTCCTGTTTGAATCGCTGCTGCCGCTGACGCTACTAAAGCGCCATGCCGTGCTCATGACGGGAATGGGCAGCGATGGTGCACGTATGATGAAGCGCCTGTATGATGCGGGTGTATGCAGTACGTTTGCCGAGAGCGAAGAAACCTGCATTGTATACGGGATGCCTCGCTCGGCGGTTGAGCTGAATTGTGTAAGCCATGTTTTACCACTTCAAGAAATCGCAGCCGGTGTGATCCATGCTGTGAAGTAACGGAAAGTGAACTCATAAAGGAGGTGTCTCACAATGGACATGAACCAATACTTAACCATGTTTATTGATGAGTCCAACGATCATCTGCAATCACTAAACGAAAATATGCTACTGCTTGAAGGTAGTCCCAATGATCTTTCGATAGTGCAAGTTATTTTCCGTTCGGCACACACCTTAAAAGGGATGGCTGCGACTATGGGGTTTGAAGACCTGGCTGCACTTACCCACCAGATGGAAAATGTACTGGACCTGGTCCGGAATGAAAAGCTTACGATGCAAGACTTTATTTTTGATACATTATTCAAAGGTTTAGACGCCCTGGAATCTATGGTACAAGATATTACCGAAGGCGGGGATGGCAAAGCAGATGTATCGGAGATCGTAACATCGCTGCAGGCGATTGTTAGAGGAGAAGCTCCATCCACCAAAGGATCAGGGGAAGATGTTAAAGCTTCTACATCGACTTCCGCTGCAAAGATCAATACGGCCATACAACTGGATGAGTTCCAGTATTCCGTCTTGAACCAATCCATTGCGGATGGACATCGTGTTCTATATCTGGATATTCATATCCGTGAAAACTGTCAGCTCAAAGCCGTACGCGCCTATATGGTATTTGATCTGCTGGAAAGATCGGGTGAGGTTGTAAAGTCATCTCCATCCGCACAGGACATTGAACAGGAAAAGTTTGATCACAGCTTCTCTCTTTACTACATAACACTGAAAGATCCTGCAGAACTGGAAAGTCAAATTTTAAACGTGTCGGAGATCGATAAAGTCACTGTGATGAAGCTTGATCAGGAATCGCTGCTTCAGATGTGTCAACTCGGCTTGACTTCGCAAGAAGCTGCGGCAGCCGTAGAAGCGCCTTCCAAGGAGAATTCTTCCCAGGGGGCGGCGTCGCAAGCGGATGCTAAAGAGCAAACTGAACCGAAGCAAACAAGCCCTGCCGCTGAGGCTAAAACTCCTGCCAAAACCGGAGGGGCCGCACCTTCCCGCACGATCCGCGTAGATATTGAACGACTTGACGTGCTGATGAATTTATTCAGTGAATTATTGATTGACCGTGTTCGTCTGGAGCAGCTTGCCAGCGAGGTACAAAATCATGCACTGACGGAGACGGTAGAGCATATGAGCCGTGTTAGCTCTGATCTGCAGGATATTGTGATGAAACTTCGGATGGTTCCAGTTGATACGGTCTTCAACCGTTTCCCTCGGATGATCCGGGATTTGGCTAAATCGCTCGATAAAAAAGTGGATCTGATTATCACAGGTGCAGACACCGAGCTTGACCGGACGGTTATTGATGAAATCGGCGATCCTCTGGTCCATCTCTTGAGAAATGCCGTTGACCATGGTATTGAGCCGATTGCCGAACGGATCAGCAGCGGCAAGCCTGAGACAGGTACCGTTAATCTTCGCGCCTTTCACAGCGGCAACCATGTTTTCATCGAGATTGAAGAAGACGGACGTGGTATTTACCGTGATAAAATCCTGAAGACGGCCTTGAAAAAAGGCGTAGTTACAGAGGAACAGGCATCAGCGATGTCTGATGAAGAAGTACATCAGCTGCTGTTCGCTCCGGGTTTCAGTACCGCAGAGAAAATTTCCGACGTTTCAGGACGCGGGGTAGGCCTCGACGTGGTCAAAGCTAAGATTACTTCGCTTGGCGGACAAGTTACCATCTATTCCACACCGGGCAAAGGAACGAACTTCTCGGTTCAGCTCCCGCTTACCCTGTCGATTATCGCAGCGATGCTGGTGAAAATGGGATCAGAGAAATATGCGATTCCGCTGTCTTCGATTGTTGAAACGGGAATCGTACGCAAAGAGCAAATCCGTACGGTCCACGGCAACAGAATGATAGAGTTCAGGGGACAGCATATTCCGCTGATTTCGTTGAGCCGTATTTTCAATATCAAGGATTTTGACGAAAATGCAGAGGCAGAAACGGAGATCATCGTGATCCATAAATGCGAACGCCTGGCTGCTCTGGCGATTGATGAATTTATTGGACAAAACGAAATTGTTCTGAAAAGCCTTGGCAAATATCTGCCGCAGATCAAAGGCATTTCGGGTGCCACTATCCTTGGCGACGGTCAGGTTGCGCTCATCCTTGATCCAAATGTGTTTATAAAATAGACAAGCAAAGCTTCTATATAACGATCTCACCGCATCCGAGCCTGTATTCATAAAAGGAGGTTTTTCTCATGGGAGAAGAAATCAAAGTTATCGTTTTTAAACTGGGTAGCGAGGAATACGGAATTGAAGTAGACAAGGTTCAAACTATTGAACGTATGCTTTCGATTACAAGAGTTCCCAAGACATACACCTTTGTCAAAGGAGTCATTAATCTTCGCGGAGTGGTCATTCCGGTTATTGATCTGCGCGGACGATTCGGTTTGGAAGAAGCGGAATATACCGATCAGACCCGCATTATTATCGTTGCAGTCAATGAAATGGAAGTCGGCTTCATCGTAGATTCCGCTAATGATGTGATCGATCTTCATACGGACCGGATTGAAACACCGCCGGAAGTAGTTGGAGGCATCAAGGCGAAATATCTGGACGGGGTTGCCAAAATCGGCGATGATCGTCTGCTGATCATGCTGAATCTGTCCGAAGTGCTGAGCAAAAACGAAATCATCCAATTGGAAAGCCTAGAGGAATAGTCCTGTGGAGGTCTTTAAACATTTTAAAGAATTTAAAATGGATGTTTTAAAGGAAGTTGGAAATATCGGTGCCGGGAATGCTGCTACAGCATTGTCCCGGCTGCTGAATAAGCCCGTAGATATGGCCGTGCCCAAAGTGCAGCTTCTTCCCTTTGAAGATATTTCAGAAAAGGTCGGAGGTGCCGAGCAGGTCGTCATCGCCATCTTCCTGCGCGTAGAAGGAGATGCTCCGGGAAATCTGTTTTTCATTTTAAGCCCTGAGGTTGCCAAAAGTCTGCTGAAAAGACTGGTTGGCATTCATCCTGGGGCTGACGGTTTATTTAATGAAATGGAATGTTCGGCACTAAGTGAAATCGGTAATATTTTGGCTGGCTCCTATCTATCATCTTTGGCTGATTTTACGAATCTGTCCATGTCTCCTACCGTTCCCGCACTGGCGATGGATATGGCGGGAGCAATACTTAGTTATGGTTTGCTGCAGTTCGGACAAATGGGAGACGATGCCCTTTTGATCGACACAACGTTTATTGAGGGTGATCAAGAGGTCGAGGGTCAATTTTTCCTGATTCCTGATCCGGATTCGTTCGCCAAGATCTTTCAATCACTGGGAGTACCTGTAGATCATGATTGAAGAGCAAAGCATTGTGAAAGTAGGTATGGCCGACATGAATGTGGTGCAGCGTTCTGGAACCATCCGGACGGTAGGACTGGGCTCATGCATTGGACTTACGATGTATGATCCCCAGCTAAAAGTAGCCGGAATGGTGCATGTTATGCTTCCTTCATCGGATATTGCACGCGAAGGACAGCTCAATATCGCGAAGTACGCGGACACGGCTTTGCCAGCTCTTCTTGATAAACTTGTGCATTTAGGTGCATCCCCCTCGCGCATCGTCGCCAAAATGGCAGGAGGCTCGCAGATGTTCGCATTTGCCGGCACCGGGGACACCATGAGAATCGGACCGCGGAATGTGGAGTCCTGCAAACTGAAATTAGCAGAGCTTCAAATTCCGCTCATTGCTGAAGACACTGGCGGAAACTACGGGCGTACAATCGAACTGGATGCGAGTACGGGTATATTGTATATCCGCAGTGTACATACGGGTGTAAAGGAAATGTAGCCATGAAAGGAAATCTGCGGTTTAATCTGGTATTTGGTGTTATAGGGTTCGTATTAACCCTGTTGTTATCTCTGACAAATAATTTGTTCATGACAAGTATTATTCGCGGCCTGGTGTCGTTTGTCGTATGGTTTATTCTTGCGTTTTTGCTCCGGTGGGTATGGACTGTCGTCAGTGTCCCTCCAGGAGAAGCCGCACCTATGGGCGGAATAGAAGAGAACAATCAGACGGGTCACCGGCTGGACTTGACGACTCCTGATGAGAGTGACGAGCTGAACGAGCTGTTGAAGCAAAAACCCGACCTTTCCAATGAACGCGGCGCTGGTTTTACACCACTCAATCCGCCGAAACTGGTCTCGACAAAGGATCCTGAAGATTTGGCCAAAGCGGTTCGTCACCTGACAGAAAATTAAGGAGGGTGAGGATAAGTGAACGAGCGCAAAACAACCTCTCATCTGAATCACGCTGAACTTTGGGAACAGTGGAAAGAACATGGAAGTCTGGAAGCGAAGAAGAGATTGATTGAGAACTATCTGCATATTGTGGATTATGTATCCAGCCGTCTGGCGATTGGGCTTCCGAAAAATGTCTCCAAGGATGATCTAGCCAGTAACGGGGTTATGGGCTTGATTGATGCGGTAGACAAGTTTGACTACAAACGAGGTCTGCAGTTCGAGACCTATGCATCTTTCCGGGTCCGGGGAGCAATTCTGGACTCTTTGCGTCAGGGGGACTGGGTTCCTCGTTCAGTCCGCGAGAAGGCTAAGAAAATCGAAGACGCCTATCAACAGCTGGAGCAAAAGCATCTTCGTTCTGTAACGGATGCCGAAATGAGCGACTATATGAATGTCTCAGAAAAAGAGTTCCAGCATATGCTCCAGGAAGTGGCGGTCATGTCACTATGCTCTCTGGAAGATCCGATCCGGGAGGAAGAATCGGAAACCCGGCTTTCCTTCATGGTGGATGAAAAGGCCAAAAACCCTGATTATAAAGTCAATGAATTTTATTTGAAAGAATCTTTGGTTAAAGGGCTGGAAAAGCTCACTGAAAAAGAACGTACTGTAGTATCATTGCTATATTATGAAGATCTCTCACTTAGCGAGATTGCCGAAGTGATGTCTCTTTCGCCTTCGAGAATTTCTCAACTGCACTCCAAAGCGATTTTGCGACTGCGCGGGACGCTGGAAAAACATCGGGATTTGCTGATGCAAAACGATTAACATGCTGTAGAAATAGAGGGGAGGAAAAGGATTGTCAGCCCAATTAGCATTAGATACTTATTTAAGTGTTACATTTTCTGATGATAAGAGTGTTGCTTATTTACAATTTTCAAAGCGTGAAGATGGCTTTAAGTGCACAGAAGACGAATTGATGCTGTTTTTGCGCAGTCACCAGATTCAATATGGCATTGAACGAGATATTGTCAGTCGGATCGCCAGTCACCCAGAAGAGTATATGTTCGGCCGAACCCCTATTGCCATGGGGGAACAGCCAGTCAGCGGCAAGGACGGCTATATTGAATATGCTCTCAAGCTGCTTGAAGAACGGGAACAAAAGCCGCTTGAAACCTCGGACGGAAAGGTGGATTATAAGGAACTGTTGAGCTTGAATAACGTGATTAAGGGACAGCTAATCGCCAAGAAAATACCGCCTCAACCGGGAAAGCCGGGTACAGCGGTGACAGGTGGGCTTATTCCGTTCAAGCCGGGAAAAGAAGCCTATTTTAAAGTAGGGAAAAATGTAGTTCTGGATCCAGAGCAAATAGCCATGTATGCAGCGATTGACGGACTCATTGCAACAACAGACAAAGGGAAAATCAACGTATTTCCAGTCTATGAGGTCAATGGCGATGTCGATTACAGCGTAGGCAATATCGATTTTGTCGGCACTGTCGTCATCCGCGGCAATGTTCTGACCGGGTTCCGCGTGAAAGCGGCCGGAGATATTCGGGTTGTAGGCGGCGTCGAAGGCGCAGAATTGGATGCCGGAGGCTCCATCGAAATTACGAGTGGAATTATCGGATATAACAAGGGGTGCGTGAAAGCTGGCATCAATGTTAAAAGTTCGTTCATCCAGGATGGCAACGTCATCGCCAGGCAAGACGTTATTGTCTCCCAAAGCATCATGCATTCCAATATCCGGGCAGGAAAAAATGTAATCTGCAATGGAACGAAAGGCTTGATCGTTGGAGGGAGCATCCAGGCCGGTGAAAAAGTGACGGCACGAACCGTCGGAAACAGCATGTCTACAATGACCTCCATTGAAGTTGGGGTACAGCCGGAGCTGCGCAATGAGCTGACTGAACTACGGGTACGGATTAAACAGCTGGTCGAAGCACTGGACAAGACTGATAAAGCGCTTCATCTTCTAAACCAGCTGGCTTCTTCGGGCCAATTAAGCCCGGATAAGGTTGCACTGAGAGTGAAGCTCAATGTGACTAAAAAGTCGACTGAGCGCGAGCAAACTGAAGCCAAGGAGCGGATTCTTGAAATTGAGAAGACCTTGGAAGAAACGGTTATAGCGAGAGTAGATATCATCAAAATGATTTACGGAGGATCGAAAATCGTCATTGGGAGATATACGCGCTTCATCAAAGATCCGGCAGAACGTGTTTCGTTTTATTTCCATGAAGGCGATATTTCAATGGTTCCCTACATTTAAACCAGCAATCGCCGGGCTAATGAATCTCGGCTATCCTTTGCAGGCAGGTGATATTCGTGAGTATGAAATCGGTAGAAATGCAAATTGCCATTCCTCGTACAACGGAGGCCGGCAAGGTACAAAACGATGTTCACCACAGAACCTCCCAAGATCAGCAATTTATGGCGGGACAACAGCTGAAGGAAGATCAGGTGCACCGCCAGCGTAGCTCAGGAATCGACGAGACGGCGAATGCTGCAGTGCGGGATGACGGAAAACAGCATTCTTCTCATCATGAAGGCTCAAATTCCAAGAAATCCAAACAGGAGCCAGAGGAACATCATTCGGAGCATCCTTTTAAAGGGCACCATCTTGATGTTTCTCTCTAGCTTGCGGAATTTATAGCAGCCTAAAGGCAGATATGAAAATAAGTAGTTAAAGGGGAACAAAAGGTTTGAAACCGTGGATGATTGTCGCTATTTTAGGTGCTGCTGCCATTGTATATGCTCTTATGTTGCCTAAACGGCAAGTCGACAAGTCTTCTTTAGACAAAGATAAAATGGTTCAGGAAGTAGAAGCGACCTTGGAGCAGTACATGGCTGAGATCGAAAGAGAAAATGAGGAACTGGTCGGGCTGATCGCTCAAATGAAGCAGGAGACTGCATCCAGGCAGCTGGCACAGCAGGAGCAGCTTAGCGAAATGCGGCAGCGTCTGGTTCTGTTGGAGCAGCAAAATCTTCAGTATGAAACACGCTTAACAGCGGCAGAGCAAGGGAGCCAGCAAGCCGCATCTGTTATGCTGGCACAGGCTCAGGAAGCAGCCGCCGTACAGCAGATTGCTAGTAAGCAGCCGCCTCAGCCGCTTGAGCCCGATGCTGTTTCCAATACGCAGCCAAAGGAGCCGTCCATCCGTGAACGTTATCCGGATCTCTTTGAATTTCATACTCAAGGCAAATCCGTGGATGGCATCGCCAAACTGGTTGGCATGCAGAGAGGTGAGGTTCAGCTTATCCTTCAGCTTGCCAAACAGGAGGAATCGCTGTGATCAAAAATCGTTCATTTATGATTGGTCTAGGCAGCGGTCTGCTGGTTGGGGCTCTTTTGCTGCAGCTGATGAATGTGGGGACGGACCAGCAGGCTCATCAACAAACACCTGCGGTGGACAAGCTGACCAAAGAGCAGCTGCAAGAGCAGGCTGAAGCTATGAATCTGAAAGTTGTGGATCCTGATGATAAACTCATGACTGAAGCGGAATGGAAGCAGCAGATGATCGATAAAAGCTCCAAGCCTCAGGGAAGCGGTGTGAAGGCTCCGGCAGCGGGGGCTAAGACGGAAGCTCCAAAAACACCTCAGCAGCCAGCATCTCCGGATCCTAAGGCCGACGGCCAAACTCCGAAGACGGAAGAACATGCTGCCAGCAAAAGCCCCCAAGCACCCGCGTCGCCTTCGGTCAGCGTCAAGATCTCGAGCGGGAGCAACCTAACGGACGTGGCCGATACATTGAAAGAATCGGGGATTATTTCTGACGCAGCTTCTTTTGTTCAAGAAGGAAGAAGTCAAAAAAAGAGTACCAAGATTCTTACGGGTACGTACGAGTTTACTCCGGGAGAGGATTTTAACAGCATTATTTCCAAAATCACGACAAAACCGCCTAGCTGATGGACATACTGCCGGACGGTTTTTTTCGGTCTTTTTCATGGGCTTGTAAAACCCTTAGGATAGGCGTTGCATCAGTCATTCACTTATGGTATATTAAATGACGGTGTTAAAACACACGCTGTCGGATTTCGTAAAGGGTGCTTTCCTGATGGAGAGTCTTGACGGAAAATGAACACAGCGGAGGACACAAATAAAACCAAACTTAGGAGGTGTGTGAAGATGGCAGTTATCTCCATGAAACAGCTTCTCGAAGCTGGTGTTCACTTCGGTCACCAAACTCGTCGTTGGAACCCGAAAATGGATAGATATATCTTCACTGAAAGAAACGGTATTTACATCATCGACCTGCAAAAAACAGTTAAAAAGGTCGAAGAAGCTTTTAACTTTGTTAAGAGCGTAGCTGAAGAGAACGGAACAATCCTGTTCGTCGGCACGAAAAAACAAGCTCAAGACTCCGTGAAAGAAGAAGCTGAACGTTGCGGTATGTACTACATCAACCAACGTTGGCTCGGCGGAACTTTGACTAACTTCGAAACAATCCAAAAACGTATCAACCGTTTGAAAGAACTTGAGAAGTGGGAAGAAGACGGCACTTTTGCTGTTCTACCTAAAAAAGAAGTTATCCTTCTCCGCAAAGAGAAAGATCGTCTTGAAAAATTCCTTGGCGGTATCAAGAACATGAGAGGCCTTCCTAGCGCCCTGTTCATCATTGATCCTCGCAAAGAGCGTATCGCAGTTGCCGAAGCTCGCAAATTGGGTATCCCAATTGTAGGTATCGTAGATACAAACTGTGATCCGGACGAAATCGACTACGTTATTCCTGGTAATGACGACGCGATTCGTGCCGTAAAACTGTTGACTGGCAAAATGGCTGACGCAGTGGTGGAAGCTCACCAAGGCGAAGAGACAACTGCCTAAGTTCAGCAGGGAGCAAGTATAGACATGAATTAAATGAAAAGGGTGGTTGGTAGGTGTATAACCTCTCACTGCCCTTTTTTTAAGATATAAGAGGAGCGGCATCTGTATGATACTGCTTGGTTATATCTAAGAGCAAAGTACCGCGAAAACCGCGGCGCTGGCAAAACTAAAAATTAAATGAACAACTTTTTGGAGGGAATATTCCATGGCAGTTAGTGCTAGTGCGGTAAAAGAGCTTCGTGAAAAAACAGGCGCAGGTATGCTGGATTGCAAAAAAGCGCTTGAAGAAGCAAATGGCGACATCACCAAAGCAATTGAAGTTCTTCGTGAAAAAGGTCTTGCTGCAGCAGCTAACAAAGCTGGACGCGTAGCAACCGAAGGTGTTGTTGAATCTTACATCCATGGCGGCGGACGTATCGGCGTTCTCGTTGAAATCAACTGCGAAACTGACTTCGTGGGCAAAACGGATCAATTCAAAGAGTTTGCACGCGACATCGCAATGCATATCGCAGCTTCTAGCCCTCGTTACGTAGCGCGTGAAGAGGTGCCTGCAGAAGAAATCGAGAAGGAAAAAGAAATTTTGAAGGCTCAAGCTTTGAACGAAGGCAAGCCTGAAAAAATCGTTGAAAAAATGGTTGAAGGCCGTATCGGTAAATACTATGAAGAGTTCTGCTTGCTTGAGCAGCCATTCATTAAAGATCCGGACAAAACCATCGCTACGCTGCTGAAAGAAAAAATCAGCACGATCGGCGAAAACATCTCGATCCGCCGCTTTGTTCGTTACGAGCTGGGCGAAGGCATGGAGAAAAAAGTGGATAACTTCGTTGAAGAAGTTATGGCTCAAGTTAAAAACTAAGCATTTGATCGGCGCAGTTTATACGCCTGAATAAATAGTGTACAATAAAGAGCGGAACACGCCAGTGTTCCCTCTTTTTTCAGAGATCAGAAAGTATCGCTTTGCATGAAATGCCGCCTGATTTCTTAAGAAAAACATCCGCTGCAAGGCTATGTGCCGGCATCGGAAGTTTTTCTTAAGATATAAGAATAAGAATTTGTTAGAGTATGAGTAGTGACATCAGTTCTGGTAAGCTCTGCGCTTGCAGAGCAGAAAGCAAAGACGGTTTCTAAAACTGGCACCAGACAGGTGCTGTCTTAAAGTGGAGGGTAAACATTTTGAAAGAGCCTATTTTTAAACGAGTTGTCTTGAAGGTCAGCGGAGAATCTCTCGCAGGTCAAAACGGATACGGCATTGATGCGGCAACAATTGCATCCATTGCTGAACAAGTGAAGGAAGTTGTAGAACTTGGTGTTCAAGTCGCAATTGTTTGCGGCGGCGGCAACATTTGGCGCGGCATTGCCGGAAGCTCGAGCGGTATCGACCGTGCAACGGCTGATTACATGGGAATGCTTGCGACGGTAATGAACTCGCTGGCACTTCAGGATGCGCTAGAGCAGATTGATGTTCCTACACGTGTGCAGACTTCGATTGCCATGCAGCAAATTGCGGAGCCTTATATTCGCCGCAGAGCCATCCGTCACCTGGAAAAAGGCCGTGTCGTCATTTTTGCGGCAGGTACTGGCAACCCGTTCTTCTCGACGGATACGACAGCGGCGCTGCGTGCAGCTGAGATTGAAGCCGAAGTGATTTTGATGGCCAAAAACAAAGTGGATGGCGTGTATTCCGCTGATCCTTTCAAAGACAGCACGGCAGAAAAGTATGAGCAGCTGACTTATCTGGACGTACTGAATAAGAACCTGGGTGTGATGGACTCCACAGCATCCTCCCTGTGCATGGACAACAATATTCCGCTGATCGTATTTGCGATTACTGAGCAAGGAAACATCAAACGAGTCGTTCAGGGTGAGAAAATCGGAACGATCGTCAAAGGGAGTGTAGACTAATGCCCCAAACGGTAAAAAAGCACGCGGAAGAACGCATGGAAAAAGCAATCTCCGCTTTGAAAAGAGATTTGGTAACGCTGCGCGCCGGACGCGCGACTCCAGCCCTTTTGGACCGGATTCAGGTGGAATACTACGGAGCGATGACTCCACTGAACCAACTGGCTAACATTAATACTCCAGATACGCGTACGCTGATGATTCAGCCTTGGGATAAATCCTCGATGTCTGACATCGAGAGAGCGATCATGAAATCTGATCTTGGACTTACCCCTGCGAATGACGGGACTACCATCCGTCTTGTTATTCCGCCACTGACCGAGGAACGCCGTACGGAACTGGTGAAAATGACCAAGAAGTTCGGTGAAGAAGCAAAAGTGGCTATCCGCAATATCCGCCGCGATGCGAATGACGACATCAAAAAAATGGAAAAAACTGATATATCTGAAGATGAATCCCGTCGTCACCAGGACGATATCCAGAAAACGACGGATAAATTCATCGCGGAAGTCGACAAAGTGCTCGTAGCTAAAGAAAAAGAGATCATGGAAGTATAAGAGACTTGCGGCCCCTCCTATTATGGTGGGGTTTGTGTCTTTTTTTGCAGAAACCCGCATGGAGGAACTAGAATGATCAAACGAGTTCGATCGTGGTGGACACGTGAAAACAATATTCAGCCGCCAGAGCGATCAATGGACAATGTTCCTGAGCATGTCGCCATTATTATGGACGGTAATGGACGCTGGGCGAAAAGCCATGGACTGCCGCGCTTTATCGGGCATAGAAATGGAATGAAGGCCGTAAAACGGACCACGATTGCCGCCGATAAGCTGGGAATTAAGTATTTGACGATGTATGCCTTTTCGACAGAAAACTGGAAGCGTCCAAAGGATGAAGTCGATTTTCTGATGCGTCTGCCGCAGGAATTTCTGGCTATCGAGCTGGATGAACTGATCGAGAAAAATGTGCAGGTTCGGATGATGGGTGACCGTGAAGGACTGCCTTCCTATACCATAAGCGCCATGGAAGAAGCTGTGGAGCGCACGAAAAACAATGACGGGCTGGTGCTTAACTTTGCGCTCAACTACGGCAGTCGTAAGGAAATCACTGACTGCATGCGTGAGCTCGGACGTCAGATTCAGTCAGGCGCTTTGGACCCGGCCGACATTTCGCCGGAAATGCTGGATCGTTATATGCTTTCCAGCGGAATACCGGATCCAGACTTGATCATACGCACCAGCGGAGAGATGCGGATCAGCAATTTTATGCTGTGGCAGATGGCTTACAGCGAAATGTGGTTTACAGATGTTTACTGGCCTGATTTCAATGAACAACACTTATATGAAGCGGTCGCTGAATACCAGCGCAGAACACGGCGGTACGGCGGCCTTACTTAGCCTGATGGAGGAGAGAATCGTTGAAACAACGACTGATTACCGGAATTATAGCTGGAGTTGTTTTTTTGGGATTTTGCCTGCTTGGAGGGCTTCCTTACCATCTCATCGTACTGGCGATGGCGATGATCGGTTATTATGAATTCGTGCGAATGACTAAGATTTCTCCATTTGGCGGTACAGCGTTGCTTGGTTATCTTGGCGTTCTGATGTTTGTGTTTCCATGGAAGCTGATGGACGTAGAGTTCCCGCTGTCATGGGCTCAAGGGATCTGGCTGCTCATGTTTTTGTTCATGCTGGTGACGGTCTTAACGAAGAATAAAATCGGAATCCAGCAGGCAGCCATGCTGTTTTTGGGCGCAGTTTATATCGGAGTCGGCTTTTCTTATATCGCCGGCACCCGGACCACGCCGGACGGGCATGGCTTGTTCTGGACATTCCTGCTGCTTGTATCTATATGGGCGAGCGATGCGGGAGCTTATTTTGTCGGGAAATGGATTGGCAAAAATAAGCTCTGGCCTGCAATCAGTCCGAATAAGACCATTGAAGGCGCGCTTGGCGGCGTGGTCATTTCTATGATCACTGCAGTGGTGTTCTCTCTATTCTCCGGAGGCATTCTGGCCTTTGGACAGGCCCTGGCGATCGGACTTGCATGTGCGGTAGCCGGACAGCTGGGAGATTTGATACAATCCGCCTACAAACGCGTTTATGGCATCAAGGATTCCGGCACGCTGCTGCCGGGGCACGGAGGCATTCTGGACCGCTGCGATAGCTGGATCATCGTCTTTCCGTTTGTGCATATCGTGAGCTTGTTGCCTTATTAAAACGAGAGAAGGTTTGTCATGAAAAAGATTAGCGTGCTCGGTTCCACGGGCTCCATTGGTACACAGACACTGGATGTAGTGGCAAAGCATTCTGACCATTTTCAGATCGATGGTCTTGCGGCAGGAACGAACATATCTCTGCTCCTTGAGCAGGTAAGACAGTTCAAACCGCGCAAAATTTCCGTTGCAAACCGCGAATTGGCTGAACAGATTAAGCCGAATGTTCCGGAAGGAACCAAGGTGTATTATGGTGATCAGGGATTGATCGAAATCGCGGCCGGTACAGATGCCGAGATGGTCGTCACAGCCGTGATGGGCAGTCTCGGACTCCCATCTACACTCGCTGCGATTGAAGCCGGAAAAACGATTGGTCTTGCCAATAAGGAAACACTCGTCACAGCTGGACACATCGTCACAGAACTTGCGAACCAAAAAGGCGTGAAGCTGCTGCCAATCGACAGTGAGCATTCCGCTATTTTTCAATGCTTGAACGGAGAGAACCGCCGGGATTTGTCCAGCATTACACTGACCGCCTCGGGCGGCTCTTTCAGAGACCGGACTCGCGAGGAATTAAAGCACGTTACGGTCGAAGATGCCCTGAAGCATCCGAATTGGTCCATGGGAGCCAAAATTACGATAGATTCGGCGACGATGGTGAACAAAGGGCTCGAGGTCATTGAAGCCCACTGGCTGTTCGGACTGCCTTATGAGCAGATCAACGTACTCTTGCACCCTGAAAGTATTATTCACTCGTTTGTGGAATTCAGAGATACAAGCATCATCGCCCAGTTGGGCAATCCGGATATGCGGGTGCCTATTCAGTATGCGCTCACGTATCCGGAGCGGTGGGATTCTCCTTCGCAGCGCCTGTCGCTCGCTGAAGTGGGCAGACTCCATTTCCAAGAAATGGACTTTGAACGGTTCCCTTGTTTAAGACTGGCATATGAATGTGGTAAAATGGGTGGTACAGCCACAACTGCATTTAACGCTGCCAACGAGGTGGCTGTTGCGCGGTTTTTGCGCAGGGAGATTTCATTTTTGCAAATTGAGGATATTATCGAAAGAGTGCTTGATCAGCATCACAACATTTCAGTACCTGAACTTGCGGAGATCGAGGAGTGCGACAAGCGCACCCGGGAAGCCGCATCCAGGCTGTAAACAGCGCGCGGGGTCTTTTAACCGCAAGGACCCACTCTTCTCCCTTATCTAAAAATGACTCAAAAGTGATTCTCTTGTGCGGGGCCGGAGAATAATGATAATCTATATAGACTGAATTGAGAGACGAGCCTAAAGAGCAGCTGTGCTGAACAAAGGCGAGAGGGCTTAATCATCTATCAGAAGGACAATAATTCATTCTATAAGAATCAATTGCATGATTTGGTTCACAGATTAGGAAACTTCGGTCTCAGACAATAAAGGGGGATGCGACGAATTGGAAATGGTGCAGGTAGTATTCTTGACGGTACTCATGTTTTTCGTCATTGTGACGGTCCATGAGTGGGGGCATTATTATTTCGCCAAACGTGCCGGTATATTGGTACGGGAGTTTGCGATCGGTTTCGGTCCGAAACTGTTTTCTTATAAACGTGGGGAAACCCAATTCACGCTTCGCCTGCTTCCTTTTGGAGGCTACGCACGGATGGCCGGTGAAGATCCTGAGCTGGTAGAGATCCACCCGGGACAGACGATTGCCGTAAGGGTGAAAGACGGTGAAGTGAAGAAGATTTACCTGGATCAGCTGGATAACCGGAAGAACGTGATTCGTGGTGAAGTGGAATTCATTGACTTGACGGACAGCCTCAAAATCCGGATGGATGTTGACGGCGAAATCCAGCAGTATCCGATTCATCCGCAGGCGATGCTCGTAACGAAATCCAAAGAAACCCAAATTGCTCCGCGGGATCGCCAATTCGGCAGCAAGACGGTTGGACAGCGGGCGATGTCTATATTTGCAGGACCGCTGATGAATTTTTTACTGGCGTTTATATTATTCGGGGTTCATATACAGATGGCAGGCATTCCGCTGGAGAATCCGACGTATGTTCAAATCGGCGAAGTAACAAAAGGCATGCCAGCGGATGAAGCCAATCTGAAAAAAGGCGATATTGTCGAGACCATTGACGGCGTCAAGATCGGTGCGGATTACCAGAAGATGATCGATATGACTTCGAAATCTAAAGGCAAACCGATGAAATGGACAATCCGCCGTGGAGATGAAGTGTTTAATGTCACGTTGACGCCACGGGCCATGGAAGGCCAGGAAGGCGGGAAAGTAGGTATTACGCCTCAGCTTCCAACACGGAAGGCAGGATTCGGCGAGACAATCACCGGTTCGGGAAAAGCGATGGTTGATACGACCAAAATTATTTTCCAAGGCTTTGGTCAGCTGATTAAACAGTTCAATATGGACGACCTTGGCGGACCGGTGCGGACCTTTGAAGTGACAGGGCAGATTGCCAAGCAGGGGATTGAACAGCTTACGTATTGGGCTGCGATCCTAAGCTTATATCTTGGAATATTCAATCTGCTGCCTATTCCAGCAATGGACGGAAGCCGTCTGGTATTTCTGGGTGTAGAAGCTATACGCGGGAAACCGATTGATCCGAGCCGGGAAGGCATGGTCCATTTTGTTGGCTTTGCGATGCTGTTCTTATTAATGATTGCAGTAACCTACAATGATATATTACGATTAATCAACGGTTAATTGATGATACTTGGGAGGAAATCCATTTTTATGTCAAACGATAAACAATTTGTGACTGAGATTACACCGCAGGGAGAGGATTTTTCCCGCTGGTATATCGATGTTATTAAAAAAGCAGATCTTATGGATTACTCGCCTGTCCGGGGCTGTATTGTATTCCGTCCGGACGGGTATGAAATTTGGGAGCATATTCAAAAAGAGCTGGACCGCCGTTTCAAAGAAACGGGGCATCGCAATGCATATTTCCCGCTCTTCATTCCAGAAAGCTTCTTCCAGAAGGAAAAAGAGCATGTCGAGGGCTTTAATCCGGAGCTGCCTTGGGTAACCGAAGCAGGCGGAGACAAGCTGGAAGAGCGTCTGGCGATCCGTCCGACGTCCGAAACGATGTTTGGACATATGTATTCGAAATGGATTCAGTCCTACCGCGACTTGCCTGTACTGATCAACCAATGGGCGAACGTGGTAAGATGGGAAAAACGTACGCTGCCATTCCTTCGTACCAGTGAGTTTTTGTGGCAGGAAGGCCATACGGCTCATGAGACGGAAGAAGAAGCACGCGAAGAGACGATGAAAATGCTCGAAGTCTACCGTGACTTTGTGGAAGAATATCTGGCCATTCCGGTTATTACAGGTCAGAAAACGCCATCCGAGAAATTCGCCGGCGCCGTGGATACATTCTCCATTGAAGCCATGATGAAGGACGGACGTGCTGTACAGGCAGGTACCTCCCACTATCTCGGAACCAACTTCGCGGTTGCTTTTGACATCCAATACTTAAGCCGCGACAACAAGCAGGAATATGTGCATACGACCTCTTGGGGTACTAGCACCCGCCTAATTGGCTCGATGATTATGGTGCACGGAGATGACCGCGGTCTGGCATTGCCGCCGAAAGTGGCTCCGACTCAGGTTATTATGGTTCCGATTGGACCGCCAAAAACCTGGGAAGCTGTCGTTGGCCGTACGGACGAGTTGTTTGCTGAACTGAAAAAAGCAGGCATCCGCGTTCGCGTTGACGACCGCAGCGATGTGCGTCCTGGCTGGAAATTCAACGAGTATGAAATGCGCGGTGTGCCGGTACGTCTTGAGATCGGACCACGCGATATGGAAAACGGTGTGTGCGTGCTCGTATCCCGGATTACCGGTGAGAAAAAAGTGGTGCAGCAGGCGAATCTTGTTGAAGAGGTTAATACCATGCTGGATCAGGTACAGCGCGAAATGTTCGACCGTGCCAAGCAGTTTATGACGGATAACTTCTATTCAGTAGATACGCTGGAAGAAATGAAGGCAAGCATGGAAGAAAAACGCGGCTTCTCTTTGGCTGGTTGGTGCGGCTCTTCCGAATGTGAGAGCAAGGTTAAGGAAGAGACCGGGGCAACAAGCCGGAACATTCCGTTCAGCCCTGCGGAAGAAAAACACACCTGTCTGGTATGCGGTCAGCCTGCCAAGCATACGGTTGTTTTTGCCAGAGCTTATTAAGAAAAAACGTGTTAATATCTGTTCATGTCTGAAGACATGATTTCAGGAATAGAAAATGAGGAGCTTCTGCCAGAAATAGGCCCGGTGTGCTGAGAAACCCGGAAGTTATGACTGGATTCAGAAGCTTTTCATTTTTAAAAATAAATTTCGTCGATAAATGTTTCATACGCATTAGGGAGCAAGGGGGAAGAGAGCATGGACAAGTCCGACGAGAAGAGAAAACGGTTTGAACTTCTGATGAAGCAGGGTGAAATCCCCCCCGCACTGATTGATCCTTATTTTTTGGATGGTTATATTGAGCAGGTCGAAACGAGCCGAAGCAATCAGGAGTGGATTATCTCCATTATGAAGGAGACGCTGGTGCCTGCCGAGGTGTATCGGAACTTTTGCCTGAAGCTTCGGGATAAGCTGCAGCACATCGCCAAGGTTTCATTTATCTTCAAATATGCCCCTTCCGTGGATCCTGAGGAAATTATTCATACGTACTGGAACTTGTTTTTGGAATGGATTCACAGGGAAATTCCTTCGGTAAACGGATGGATGGCCCGGGCATCGCATACGCTTGATGGGGATACCCTCATGGTAAACATGACCGATAATACATCTCTTGAGCTTGCACGCAAGAAGCAGATTGATCAGGCCATTATCCGTTTTTTCAACCAGTATTTTGCCCTTCCACTGCGTGTCAAAGTTCAAGCCGGTGAAGTTAGCCGGGATGCGTATGAGGAATTTGAACAGAAAAAGCTGCAGGAAGAGCGCGAAGTAATTCAGAAGATGATCACCAGCATGGAAGCTGAAGCTCGCAGTGCAGAGGATGACGGTGAAGAGGTACGGCTTCAAGTTGGTTATGACATCAAGGAACAGCCCGTGCCGATTCAGCAAATTCAGGATGAAGAGAAGAAGATTACGATCCAGGGAACGATATTTGGACTGGATAGCAAAGAGCTGCGGAATGGCAGCACGTTGTTCATGTTTAATCTGACCGATTTCAGTGATTCTCTACAAATGAAAATGTTTGCGAAAACGAAGGAAGATTTGAAGATCATTAGCCTGCTGGCGAACGGCAAGTGGGTGAAAGCCCGCGGACGAGTCGAGTATGACCGCTTTATGCAGATTCCCGAACTCGTGATGATTCCTTCGGATCTGGTGGAAGTACAGGCTCCGCCTGTGCGAAAGGACAATGCGCCTGAAAAACGCGTGGAGTTCCATTTGCATTCCACCATGAGTACGATGGATGCGGTGACACCTGTCGACCAGTATATTAAGACGGCAGCCAAATGGGGACACAAAGCGATCGCGATCACCGATCATGGCGGCGTGCAGTGTTATCCTGACGCGGCCAAGGCGGCGAAAAAGAACGGCATCAAAATGATCTACGGCGTGGAAGCCAATGTGGTGAACGACTCGGTACCCGTTGTGCTGCAGCCGCAGCCTATTGAGCTAAAATCGGCTACCTACATTGTATTTGACATTGAGACCACGGGTCTGTCGATTACGAATAACAAAATTACCGAGCTTGCTGCGGTCAAAATGCGTGAAGGCCAGGAAATTGACCGGTATGCCACATTCGTCAATCCACATGAGAAGATTCCATATCATATCCAGCAGTTGACGAATATTACAGATGAAATGGTCAAGGATGCTCCGGATCTTGAACCGGTCCTGCAGGAGTTTGTTAAATTTATCGGCGACGGCATACTCGTAGCCCATAATGCGCGGTTTGACGTAGGCTTCATACAGGCATCATTGAAGGAATACGGCATGCCGCTACTGGAGAATCCGGCGCTTGATACCCTTGAACTCGCCCGCTTGCTTCATCCGGGAATGAAAAATCACCGGCTGAATACCCTTGCGGATAAATATAAAGTACTGCTCGAGAGCCATCACCGGGCAATTGACGATACCCTTGCGCTCGCAGGTATTCTGAACGGACTTTTGGCTGATGCCGAGAAGCTCAAGGGGCTCACAATGCTCGACCGGTTAAATGACTACGTCGGCACGGATCTTTCCAACACCCGCCCGTTCCACTGCGGTATCTATGCGCTCAATATGACGGGCAAGAAAAATCTCTTTAAGCTCATCTCCATGTCGCATACGGAATACTTTAAGCGCGTGCCCTGCATTCCGAAATCCAAGCTGGTTGAGATGCGCGAAGGTCTTCTGGTTATTTCAGGCTGCGAGAAGGGCGAGTTCTTCGAAACCGTATTGAACAAAACGGTGGAAGAGGCTATGGAGGTTGCCGAGTTCTACGACATATTGGAGATTCAGCCGCTGACCATGTATATGCATTTGGTGGACAAAGGACTGGTAGGAAGTCCGACTGAACTGAAGACGGCAATGAAGACTGTTTGCGATATTGGTGAAAAGCTGAATAAGCCGGTCATTGCCACCGGCAACGTGCATTATCTGGATCCACGGGACAAGCTATTCCGTGATATTACGATCCATGGCATTACCGGGTTCAGCCCACTGAAGGATATCCGCAAGCCGGATGCGCATTTGCGTACCACGGATGAGATGCTGGAGGAATTTGAGTTCCTGGGTAAGGAGAAGGCCATGGAGGTTGTTATCAAAAACACCAATGATCTGGCTGACCGCTTTGAGGAGCTGGAATTGTTCCCTGACAAGCTCTTTACTCCGATCATTGAGGGCGCGGATGATGAAATTCGTAATACCTGCTATGATACGGCCAGATCTATATACGGCGAAGAACTTCCTGAGGTGGTTGTTGCACGCCTGGAGAAAGAACTTGAGCCGATTATTAAATACGGCTTCTCGGCCAACTATCTGATCTCGGAACGCTTGGTTAAGAAGTCGAACCGAGACGGCTATCTGGTAGGCTCTCGGGGTTCCGTCGGTTCTTCTGTCGTCGCGACGTTCCTTGGCATCTCGGAGGTTAACCCGCTTCCGGCGCACTATATATGCAAGAATGAGGAATGCAAATACAGTGAGTGGTTCCTTGACGGCAGCGTGCCGAGCGGATTCGACCTTCCGGACAAAACCTGTCCAAAATGCGGAAGTAATTTGAAGGGCGAAGGCCAAGATATACCTTTTGAGACCTTCCTCGGCTTTAAAGGGGACAAGGTCCCCGATATCGATCTTAACTTTTCGGGTGAATACCAGCCGCATGCGCATAACTACACCAAGGAGATTTTCGGCGAGAAATGCGTGTTCCGTGCTGGGACGATCGGTACGGTGGCAGAGAAAACGGCCTTTGGTTATACGAAAAAGTATGAAGAAGACCATCATCAAAGTTGGCGCGGAGCCGAGCTGAGCCGCCTGGCGGCAGGATGTACCGGCGTGAAACGCAGCACCGGCCAGCATCCCGGCGGTATCGTTGTCGTTCCGGACTATATGGAAGTGGAAGATATTACTCCCGTTCAATATCCGGCAGACGATACCAATGCAGAATGGAAAACCACTCACTTTGATTATCACGCCTTCGATGCGAATCTGCTCAAGCTTGATATTCTGGGTCACGACGATCCGACGATGATGCGGATGCTGCAGGATTTAACGGGCGTGGATCCGACAACCATTCCGATGAATGATCCGAAGGTCATGAGTATGTTCAACTCCACAGAAGCGCTTGGCGTCGAACCTTCGCAAATCCGGACACCGGTCGCGACTTACGGAGTTCCGGAAATGGGTACGAAATTTGTACGCCAGATGCTGATTGAATCGAAGCCTTCATCCTTTGCCGATTTGCTGCAAATCTCAGGACTGTCCCACGGAACGGGTGTATGGCTCGGTAATGCCCAGGAACTGATCAAGAATGGAACCTGCAACATCAAAACCGTGATCGGCTGCCGGGATGACATCATGCTCTTCCTGATTTATAAAGCAGGCATGGATGCCAGTCTGGCCTTTAAAATTACAGAGAGTGTCCGTAAGGGTAAAGGTCTGTCCCAGGAATGGATCGATGAAATGAAAAGATGCAAAGTGCCGCAGTGGTACATCGATTCATGCCTGAAGATCCAGTACATGTTCCCGAAAGCCCACGCGGCTGCATATGTTATCTCTGCGGTGCGTACGGCATTCTTCAAGCTTTATTATCCGATTCATTATTACGCTACCTACTTCTCGGTCCGTGCAGAGGACTTCGACATTGAGCTCTGCTGCCAAGGGTATGAAGCGATCAACCGTCAGATCGACGAGGTTGAGCAAAAAGGATTCCAGGCAACAACCAAGGAGAAAAGCATGCTGCCGGTGCTGGAAATGGCGCTGGAGATGACGTCACGGGGCTTCAACTTCAAGAATTTGGATCTGTACCGTTCGGAAGCTACCCGATTTATCGTGGATGGCGATTCATTGATCCCGCCGTTCTCGGCCATGCAAGGAATTGGTGAAAATGCGGCCCGCAATATAGCGGCAGCGCGTGAACATGGGGAATTCCTCTCGATCGAGGACTTCCAGCAGAAGTCCAAGGCAAGTAAGTCCATTATTGAGCTGCTTACGCAAATGGGCTGCTTCCGTGGTCTTCCGGAAAGCAATCAGCTCTCATTATTCTAGAATTTCCGGGGAAATAAGACGGTTTCCATCAGCACTTGACAAGGCGAAAAAGGACGCGCATCCCTTGCCGTGTCTGGAAGCAGTCAAGGAGAGATACTTGTCAGTGTTGGCAGACTATGTTATAATTTTTTTGGCAATCATGGAGATAAAACCGTTGTTTAAAGAGTGGGGCGACCCACTCTTTACTCTTTGGTATATAGGATATTGAAAGTCTTGGAGGTAATAATCTTTGAGCACACCGAAGATCAAGGGAATTGTAGAAGAAATGGTCCAGCCTTTTCTGGATGAGCATAACTTTGAACTTGTTGACGTGGAATACGTTAAAGAAGGCAGCAATTACTTTCTGCGCGTATATGTTGACAAGGAAGGCGGCATTGACATCGATGACTGCGGCATGGTCAGCGAATACCTAAGCCAGAAGCTGGATGAGAATGATCCTATTCCTACCGCTTATTTTCTGGAGGTATCCTCCCCTGGCGCCGAGCGTCCGCTGAAGAAAAACGAAGACGTGGCCAAAGCTGTCGGCAAAGATGTGTTTGTGACAGTGTACGAGGCGGTTGACGGCCTGAAGGAATTCGAAGGCCGGCTTCTTTCGTTTGAGAATGAAGAGCTTGTGATCTCTGCGGGCAAGAAGCAATACACCATTCCGTATGCTAAAGTTGCCAGTGCCAGACTGGCCATTATTTTTTAAGATTATAGAATTTATAAGTTTTCAGCGAAGCTGAACAATTCTATAATCGCAAGAAAAACTACATCTAGACGCGGTCTGTCTTCTGAGAGAGTACGTCGATAGACGTTTTTCTTAAAATCCAGGAATTGATAAGACTTGCACCAATTGCAAATTCCTGGATTTCTGTCGCGAAACGTAAGCTTCACTTGTAAAGACAGCGAAGCCGTTTACGCTTGGGTGCATGTGATGAAAGGGGGACTGATTTCCAATGAGTATGGATTTTATTGAAGCAATGAATGAACTGGAAAGAGAGAAGGGAATCAGCAAGGATATTCTGTTTGAGGCTATTGAGGCAGCGCTGATTTCCAGCTACAAGCGCAATTTTAATACGGCACAGAATGTACGTGTCGACATGAACCGGAATACGGGGGTTATTAAGGTATATGCCCGTAAGCTGGTTGTGGAAGAGGTGCTCGATCCGCGCACTGAAATCTCATTGCCTGCATCTAGGGAGATCAACCCTCATTTTCAACTTGAGGATATCGCTGAGATTGAGGTGACACCTCGAGATTTCGGCCGTATTGCTGCACAAACGGCAAAGCAGGTTGTTACACAGCGGATCCGTGAAGCGGAACGCGGTCTGATCTATAACAAGTTCGTGGATAAAGAGGAAGATATCGTAACGGGTACTGTACAGCGTCAGGACTTGCGTAACTTCTATGTGGATCTCGGTAAAGTTGAAGCGGTTCTGCCGCTTGGCGAGCTGATGCCAAATGAGAAGTTTAAGCATGGTGATCGGATCAAAGCCTACATCACCAAAGTGGAAAACACGACGAAGGGTCCGCAGATCATGCTTTCCCGTACGCATCCGGGTCTCTTGAAGCGTTTGTTCGAGCTCGAAGTGCCTGAGATTTTTGACGGCGTGGTTGAAATCCGCTCGGTGGCTCGTGAAGCGGGCTTCCGTTCCAAAATTGCGGTATATTCCCGCAATCCGGAAGTGGATCCTGTAGGTTCTTGTGTTGGACCTAAAGGCCTCCGTGTGCAGACCATTGTCAATGAGCTGCGCGGAGAAAAAATTGATATTGTTCGTTTCTCGGAACAGGTTGAGGAATATGTGGCGAATGCTCTGAGCCCATCCAAGGTTCTGGAAGTGATCGTGTTCGAAGAAGAAAAAATGGCACGCGTGATCGTGCCTGATTACCAGCTGTCTCTAGCTATTGGTATCAAAGGCCAGAATGCACGCCTTGCGGCCAAGCTGACCGGCTGGAAAATCGATATTAAGAGCGAGAGTCAGGCGGAACAGGAATTCGGCAGACCGAAAACTTCCTCGACTGAAATGCATCAGGATTCCGTCTCTGTCGATTAATATTACAAGGACGGGGGTCACGCCATGATGAAGCAAAGAAAGGTACCGCTGCGCAAATGCGTGGCGTGCCAGGAAATGATGCCGAAGAAAGAACTGATCCGCATTGTGAAGACGCCGGAAGACGAAGTGCTGATTGACCTGACTGGCAAGAAGTCGGGACGCGGAGCTTACCTGTGCGGTAAAGTTTCATGCTTTAAGCTGGCACAAAAAAACAAGTCACTGGATCGTGCCCTGAAGCATCATGTGAAACCGGAGATTTACGCACAACTCGCCGAAGATTTCATTTCGGTGGAGGATGAATTCCTGGCGGTCAAGGAAAGTTCGGTTGATGAATAAATTCTTCTCCCGCCTAGGTCTTGCCATGCGTGCGGGAAAGGTTCAGACCGGTGACGAAATCGTGCTGAAAGCGATACGGTCTTCAGAAGCAAAGCTTGTTATACTTGCGGGTGACGCATCAGCAAATACACAGAAAAAGTTCCGCGACAAATGTGGAACATACAACATCCCTCTGGTGATCGGATTTGACCGCGAAAGTTTGGGCACAAGCATAGGAAAACCCGAAAGAGTTGTGCTCGCAATTACGGATCAAGGGTTCGCAGAAATGATCTCCAAAAGCTTGGAGATAATGTCGGAGGTGGAGTATATTGAGTAAACAAGACAGTAAAGATAAACTGCGTGTGTACGAATATGCCAAATCACTAAATATGAGCAGCAAAGAAATTATTACCATTTTAAAAAGACTGAACATTCCCGTGAACAATCATATGAGCGTTATGGAGAATGATTCGGTTTCCAAAGTGGAACAATTTTTTCGAGATATCAAATCGAATGCCGCTGCGAAAAGAGAAAGCGGGGAAATTCAAACGTCAGCGAATACATCTTCTATAAAAAATGACAATCGGGCAGAGAGCAATCAAGGCAGCCGGCCAGAAGGCCAAAGCCAATCCCAAAAACAACAGGAAAAGCAGGTAGGTATGAATAATAAATCTAATCAAACCACAACAAATGGTTCCCAAAGAACCCAGGGCGGGCAGGATTCCCGTAGAAGTCACAGCACAGGCCAAGGTGGACAATCAAGTGGCAGACCGCAAGGGCAGCATAACGGAACAGGCGGACGCAGCCAGGGTACTGGTTCCAATACGGGCAACCGCACCCAAGGTACTGGTTCCAATACGGGCAACCGCACCCAAGGATCATCTCAAGGCGGACGTCCGCAAGGTTCAAACCAAGGCGGGGCAAACCGCGGTCCGGGCGGACAACAGTCCGGCGGCCAGCGTTCGAACAATAACCAGGGACGCCCACAGCAATCCGGAGGTCGTCCACAGCAATCCGGAGGTCGTCCGCAGCAGTCTGGATCCCGTCCTTCTCAAGAAGCCGGTTCAAGCAATAACATCTCTAGACAAAACGACAACCGCGGCGGCCGTAACCAAAACCAGAATCAGAATCAGAATCAGAATCAGAACCGCGGCAAGGGTGGAAACTCCAAACGGTTTGAAGACGGTAACGGCAAATCCGGTTCTTTCAATCGTAATAACAACCGCGGCGGCAAAAACAACAGAGGCAGACAGCAGCAAAATCAGCCTCCTCGCGAAAAAATCGACAACACGCCGAAGAAAATCATTGTCCGCGGCAATATGACCGTAGGCGAAACAGCCAAGCTGCTTCACAAGGATGCTTCTGAAGTCATCAAAAAGCTGATTCTGATGGGTGTCATGGCTACAATTAACCAAGAGCTTGATATCGATACCATCCTTCTTCTTGCCGGAGAATTCGGTGTTGAAGTCGAAGTGAAAATCGTGGTTGAGGATGACCGTTTCGAAACGGTTGAGGAAAATGACGATCCGGCGGATCTGAAATCCCGTCCTCCAGTTGTTACCATTATGGGTCACGTTGACCACGGTAAAACCACTTTGCTCGATGCGATCCGTTCAACGAACGTTACCGGCGGAGAAGCTGGCGGCATTACGCAGCATATTGGTGCATATCAGGTTGAGATCAACAACAAGAAAATCACGTTCCTGGATACACCGGGTCACGAAGCCTTTACGGCCATGCGTGCGCGCGGTGCACAAATTACAGATATCACGATTATTGTGGTTGCAGCCGATGACGGTGTGATGCCGCAGACGGTGGAAGCCATTAACCATGCGAAAGCGGCAGAATTGCCGATCATCGTAGCGGTGAACAAAATCGACAAACCGTCGGCAAATCCGGACAAAGTGAAGCAAGAGCTGACCGAATACGGTCTCGTTCCGGAAGAGTGGGGCGGGGACACCATTTTCGTCAACGTTTCAGCGAAACAAAGAATGGGTCTCGAAGACCTGCTGGAAATGATCCTGCTCGTTGCCGAAGTCAACGAATACAAAGCTAATCCGGATAAACGCGCACGCGGTGCGGTTATTGAAGCCGAGCTGGATAAAGGCCGTGGTCCTGTAGCCCGGATTCTGGTACAGCATGGTACCCTTAAAGTCGGGGATGCCTTTGTTGCAGGTAACTGTTTTGGGCGTGTACGTGCCATGGTCAATGACAAAGGACGTCGTCTGAAAGAAGCAGGACCATCCACTCCAGTGGAAATTACAGGCTTGACTGAGGTGCCTCAAGCAGGCGATCCGTTCATGGTGTTCGAAGACGAGCGCAAAGCTCGTTCCATCGCCGAAAAACGTTCCATTACCCAGCGTCAATCCGATTTGGGCAGCAATGTGCGCGTAACGCTGGATGATTTGTTCCAGCATATCAAAGATGGAGAGATCAAAGACCTGAATGTCATTATCAAAGGTGACGTTCAAGGTTCCGTTGAAGCTTTGAAAGGCTCCTTGGCCAAAATCGAAGTGGAAGGCGTGCGCGTGAAGATCATCCATAGCGGTGCCGGTGCAATTACCGAATCCGATATTATTCTGGCTGCCGCATCCAATGCGATCGTGATCGGCTTTAACGTCCGTCCGGATCCGCAAGCCGGTGCAACCGCAGAGCAGGAAAAAGTGGATATCCGTCTGCATCGTGTTATTTATAATGTTATTGAAGAAATCGAGCAAGCTATGAAGGGCATGCTGGATCCTGAATATAAAGAAGTGGTTATCGGCCACGCTGAGGTCCGCAACCTGTTTAAGATCAGCAAAGTGGGCACCATTGCCGGCTGTATGGTCACTCAGGGCAAAATTGCACGCAACGCCGAAGTTCGCCTGATTCGCGAAGGCATCGTTGTTCATGAGGGCAAAATCGATACGCTCAAACGCTTCAAGGATGATGCCAAGGAAGTTGCCCAGGGCTATGAATGCGGCATTACGCTTGAAAGCTATAATGACCTTAAGGAAGGCGACATTATCGAGGCATTCATCATGGAGGCCGTTGAGCGCAAGTAGGTAAAGAGGTGAACAGATATGGCTAAAATTCGTGTTGGACGTGTTGGCGAACAGATCAAGAAAGAACTGAGCCAGCTCATTCAGACTGAACTTAAGGATCCGCGCATCGGTTTTCTTACCGTTACCGGTGTGGATGTGACCAACGATTTATCCCAAGCCAAAGTTTATCTCAGCGTGCTTGGAGATGAAGAACAGAAAGCAAACTCGCTGAAAGCTCTGGACAAAGCCAGCGGTTTCCTCCGCTCGGAGCTTGGCAAGCGAATCCGTCTTCGCCATACGCCGGAGCTGATCTTTAAATTCGATGAGTCGATTGCCTATGGCAGCCACATCGAGAAGCTTCTCGGCGAAATTGGCAAGAACGAATCGCATTAAATACGTTTTAAAGGAGAAGGCAATGCAGACCTATGAACAGTCGCTTGAGCAGGCCAAAGAGTTTCTGCTGAAGCATGATGATTTTCTAGTAGTGTCGCATATTCAGCCAGATGGAGACGCAGTCAGTTCCACCGTTACAGTGGGCTGGCTTCTCTCATGTCTGGGCAAAAAATTCACGCTGATCAATGAAGGGCCTATTCCTGAACGAATGCGCTTTTTGCTGATGTCCGATCAAATTGTGAATATGGAGCAGCAGCCGCCAAGCCGCACCTTTAAGCATGTGATTTGTGTGGATTGCGCCGATTTTGGAAGAGTGGGACAGACAGCGCAGTATTTTGAAGAGGATGCCCTGATTCTGAACATCGACCATCATCCAACCAACAACGGATACGGCAGTGCAACACTGATCAAGCCGGATGCCGCTGCGACTGCGGAAATTCTGTATGATTTGATTTCCACTTTCGAATTTAAATGGACGACTGACATTGCATCGGCAATTTATACGGGGCTTTTGACAGATACCGGAGGATTCCGCTATTCGAATACTTCTCCCAAGGTAATGCAGATTGCATCCGAGCTGCTCGGATATGGTGTCAACGGACCTGAATTGTCTGAAAACCTACTCGAAGCCATGACGTATCCACAAATGAAGGTACTCGTCAAGGCGCTTAACACGCTCGAAATGACGCCTGACGGCAAGGTGTGCTGGGTTTATGTCACGCCGGAGCATATGGCGGAAACCGGAGCGGCAAATGAGGATTTGGAGGGGATCGCCAACTATCCCCGCAACATTCATGGCGTGGAAGTCGGCATTTTATTTAAAGTCATTCATGACAATGCGGTGAAAGTAAGTCTTCGTTCGGCAGGAAAAGTCGATGTGGCGGCTCTTGCACAAAGCTTTGGCGGGGGCGGACATGTTCGCGCGGCAGGCTGCCGTATAGAAGGATCTCTGGAAACCATAATTCAGCAGGTAGTAGAGCGGGTGAAATCACAATTATGAGTCTTGAAGGGGTTTTGGCCGTTGATAAGCCGGCAGGTATGACTTCTCATGATGTCGTAGCCAGAACACGCCGGATTTTGAAAATGAAACGGATCGGCCACACCGGAACATTGGATCCGGAAGTGACAGGCGTTTTACCTCTTTGTCTGGGCAGAGCGACAAGAATCGTGGAATATATGCAGGAGCTTCCCAAAGAATACGAGGCGACGCTTCGGCTTGGCATGGCTACAGATACCGAGGACTTAACGGGCAGTATTATCGAGCAGGTAGATGAGGTATCTGTTACTCCATCTGCGGCTCAGAAGGTGCTTGAATCTTTCATGGGCACCATCTCCCAGGTTCCTCCGATGTACTCTGCAGTAAAGGTTGATGGAAAACGTCTTTACGAGCTTGCGCGTGAGGGTAAGACCGTGGAACGCAAGAGCCGTGAAGTGACCATATACGAGATTGAAATGAAGGGCTTTGAGTGGAACGGCCCGTTTCTGGACATATCGTTCAGAGCACTTTGCTCCAAAGGAACCTACATCCGGACGCTTTGCGTGGATATTGGACGTGCTCTTGGGCTTCCTGCAACGATGGTCAAGCTGACAAGAACGGTCTCCGCGGGAATTACGTCCTCGGAATGTCTGACGCTTGAGCAGATTGAACAATTGATGCAGGCTGGCGAGCTTCAGAAACATTTGATCAAAGTGGACCATGCGATCCGGCATCTGCCCGCCCATATCGTTTCGGATGATAAATCCGCTGCGGCTGTACAGGGTCAGAGACTTTCCAGCAGGGCAGTAGAACCTGAGGTTAAGGCTCCGGGCTGTATCCGGCTTTATAATAGTGCAGGCACGTTTCTGGGTATCTTTGAAAAGCAGGAAGACACAGGGGCAATCGCTCCCGTGAAGGTATTTTTGCCGGAAGTGTAAGCTTTCGGGATATCAAAATCGAATTGCAGGTGAGAACGCTGTGAAGACTGTACATTTATCCTATCCTCTGTCCGCCAGCATAATCGAAGAGAATGCGGGTCCGCAAATTGCTGCGATCGGTCAATTCGATGGTGTGCACCAAGGGCATGTGAGTGTTATTGCCTCAGCTGTGCGGCTCGCGAAACAGCAGGGAATGCCATCCGCAGTCATAACCTTTCATCCTCATCCGAAGGATGTCATGAAGAAAGGGAATTACGAAGGAAACCTGACACCGCTGCAGGAAAAGCAGGACCTGCTTGCCGGTATGGGTGTAGATAATCTCTATGTGGTGGAATTCAGCGAGTCGTTTTCCGAGTTGAGTCCGCAGGCTTTCGTGGAAGGGATGCTGCTGGCTTTGGGCGTACAAACGGCTATCGTTGGTTTCGATTTCCGTTTTGGTTACAAGGGTGAAGGGCATGCTGAAATGCTACGTGAGCTTGGAAACGGCCAAATGAAAGTGATGATTATCCCGCCTTTCGAGCAGGACGGCGAGAAGGTCAGCAGTTCGACGATCCGCAAAGCGCTCCAGAGCGGAGAGCTTGAAAAAGTGAATAAGCTGCTTGGTCATCCTTACCGCCTTCGGGGTGAGGTGGTCGATGGAGATAAACGCGGTAGAACCATCGGATTCCCAACCGCAAATCTGCGGCTCGACGGGAAATTCGTGGTTCCTGCCAAAGGCGTATATGCCGTGCGATCTCTCGTTGAGGGGAAATGGCTGCAGGGCGTAATGAATGTGGGTGTAAAGCCGACTTTTCAAGAAAGTGTAACTACTCCGAGCTTTGAGGTTCATCTACTGGATTTCAACCGTGATATATATGGAGAGCAGCTGATCGTAGATTTGATCTCTTATATCCGGCCGGAACGGAAATTCCCTTCCATCCAGGAGCTGGTCGCTCAAATTCAGACGGATGCTGACACGGCCGGACGGATTTTGGGCTCGTCCGAATAATCCGTTTGGCGAACATTTACTTTTCTCTGCGAAGTATGCTATACTGATAGACGTCGCTGGGAACAGCGGCAAATAACCTTAGCTTGGTTACACGATCTCACCGACGGTAACGAGGCTAACGGCGATTATCTATTTTTAAGGAGGTGAATAGGATGGCACTAACTCAAGAACGCAAACAACAACTGATTGAAGAGCACAAAACTCATGAGTCCGATACAGGATCCCCAGAGGTGCAAATTGCTATCCTTACGGAGAACATTACGAACCTGACTGATCACTTGCGTACGCACAAGAAAGATCATCATTCCCGTCGTGGATTGTTGAAAATGGTTGGTCAACGCCGTAAGCTGTTGGCATACTTGAAAAACAAAGATGTTAGACGTTACAGCGCTCTGATTGAAAAACTCGGATTGCGTCGTTAATATCCGTATGGTCTACTTAAAGCAGCCTGGTTGTTCACCGTTTGTCCTTTTAGGAGTGACAGCGATGGCAACCGGGTTGCTTTTTATGCAGGCCTTATATGAATTTACCCATAGCTGGGAATAATGTGTGATGAAAAGGAGGGATTTCCATGGAAAGTCGTGTAGAAATGCAGTTGGGCGGAAGACCCCTAATCCTTGAAACGGGACGTCTCGCCAAGCAAGCCAATGCAGCTGTGATGGTCCGTTATGGGGAAACCGCTGTTCTATGTACTGTGACTGCTTCAAGTGAACCAAAAGATTTGGATTTCTTCCCGCTGACCGTAAACTACGAGGAAAGATTGTATGCGGTAGGCAAAATTCCAGGAGGCTTTATCAAACGTGAAGGTCGTCCGAGTGAAAAGGCGATTCTCGCAAGCCGTCTAACCGACCGTCCGATCCGCCCGCTTTTCCCGGAAGGATTCCGTAATGATGTACAAGTCCTTAACCTTGTCATGAGCGTGGATCAGGACTGCTCTCCAGAGATCGCAGCCATGATTGGAACATCGGCAGCACTCAGTATTTCTGATGTGCCGTTTAATGGACCAATTGGCGGTGTTGTAGTTGGCCGCATCGACGGACAATTCATCATCAACCCGAACATCGCACAGCAGGAAATCAGCGATGTGTATGTGGTTGTTTCAGGCACTAAAGATGCGATTATGATGGTTGAAGCCGAAGCGAATGAAGTACCGGAAGAAATCATGCTTGAAGCGATCATGTTTGGTCATGAGGAAATCAAGAAAATTGTTGCTGTCATTGAGGAATTGGTAGGAAAAGCCGGCAAGCCTAAAATGGAAGTTAGACTCCATTCGGTTGATGCTGAAGTGAACAAGCAGGTTCGTGCTTATGCGGAATCTCGTTTGGTTGAAGCTGTCCGCATTGCCGAGAAGCATGCCCGCCAGGATGCCATCGATGCCATTAACGATGAAACGGTAACTTACTTTGAACAACAATACATAGAGACGCCTGAGCTCTTGGGTGATGTCAAAGAAGTGCTGCATGATATTGTAAAAGAAGAAGTCAGACGTTTGATCACGCATGACAAAGTCCGTCCTGACGGCCGTAAGCTGGATGAAATCCGTCCAATCGAATGCGATACCAGCATTCTTCCGCGGACGCATGGTACAGGATTGTTCACACGTGGACAAACACAGGCGCTTAGCGTATGTACGCTCGGAGCTCTTGGTGACGTGCAAATCCTTGATGGGATTGATCTGCAGGAAACCAAGCGCTTTATGCACCACTATAATTTCCCTCCGTTCAGCGTAGGCGAAGCCCGTCCGCTTCGTGCACCAGGACGCCGCGAAATCGGCCATGGCGCGCTTGGCGAAAGAGCGCTGTCGAAGGTTATTCCTTCGGAAACGGAATTCCCGTATACGATTCGTCTGGTTTCAGAAGTTCTGGAATCCAATGGTTCGACTTCCCAGGCAAGTATCTGTGCAAGTACGCTGGCCATGATGGATGCGGGTGTACCGATCAAGGCACCGGTAGCCGGTGTGGCTATGGGTCTGATCAAGGATGGAGAGCATGTGTCCATTTTGACGGATATTCAAGGCATGGAAGACCATCTCGGCGACATGGACTTTAAAGTAGCCGGTACCGCAGAAGGCGTAACCGCAATTCAAATGGATATCAAAATTGACGGTATCGACCGCCAAATTTTGCAGGATGCGCTGAAGCAGGCCAAAGAAGGACGTATGTTCATTCTGGGCAAAATGATGGATGCGATCCAGAAGCCAAGAGAATCCTTGTCTCCTTATGCGCCTAAGATCATCGTCTTGAACATCAATCCGGACAAAATCCGTGATGTCATTGGTGCTGGCGGTAAGATTATCAACAAAATCATCGAAGAAACCGGCGTGAAAATTGATATTGAGCAGGATGGCCGCGTATTCATTGCTTCTTCGAATGAAGAAATGAATCAAAAAGCACGTTCGATTATCGAAGGCATCGTCCGTGAGGTACAGGTTGGCGAAATTTACGTCGGCACCGTGAAACGGATCGAGAAGTTCGGAACATTCGTGGAAATTTTGCCGAACAAGGAAGGTCTTGTTCACATTTCCCAATTGTCCACCGAACGCGTGGCTAAGGTTGAGGACGTTGTAGCCATCGGTGATTCGATTACCGTGAAAGTTACTGAAATCGACCAGCAGGGCCGGATCAACCTGTCCCGCAAGGCTGTTCTAACGGCTGAATCCAAAGCGTAAGCTGTTCAACATTCAATTGAATACGTAGTTTTAAAGGCCGAACCTGGTCTTGCAAAAGAGGCAGAACGTAACCACTTCTGGCTCTTTTTTTTCAAATTTCCGGTTAGCTATTCTGTTCCTCCTCCTATTCATATTCCGCTGGACTTGTTCATATGATGGGACAAAGCGGGTAAGGGAGATGAGCGGAGCTATGAACGGAAGAAAGAGTGTGATATTGCTGGCCTGTCTTGCGACCGTGGTCGGAATTGGGAAAACCGGAGTGGTCGGCGAGTATATTCAGGTAGCCAGACAGCAACCTGCGGCAGTTAGCACATGGGATCCCAAGGCGGTTGAACCTCAGCAGGATCCCCTTTATAAGCAGATCCTTGAGAAAAGGGAGCAGACCCGGATACAGCCTGTAGACGCGGTGCTAGACCGTGTGTGGAAGGCGATTCCCGGGTATAACGGACTGGAAATTGACGCGGAGGAGACCTACAAGCAGGCGAAAGCGGCCGGGGCCTCATCTCCGATTACATATGTGTACAGACAGATCCCCCCGAAAGTCAACCTGGAGGATTTGGGTGCAGAGCCGATTTACAGGGGGAATCCGAAGAAGCCCATGGTTGCACTGATGATCAATGTGGCCTGGGGCAACGAGTTTATCGTTCCGATGCTTGATATATTGGATCAGGAGAAGGTAAAGGCTACCTTCTTTTTTGATGGAAGCTGGCTGAAGAAGAATCCAGAGTTGGCAAAAGAAATTCAAAAGCGTGGCCATGAGCTGGAAAACCATGCATACACCCATCCCAATATGAGCCAGCTTAGCGAGTACCGGGCTTCAATGGAAATCAGCAAAACGCAGAAGCTACTGAAGGAGAGCCTCGGGGTGGACAACACCTGGTTTGCGCCGCCTTCGGGCGATTTTAACCAGCAAACAGTCCGGATCGCCCATGGTCTTGGCTTGAAGACTGTTCTCTGGACGTTGGACACGGTGGACTGGCAAAATCCTTCCCCGGAGTCAGTCGTGAATAAAATCTCGAACAGGGCTCAAGCTGGCACCCTGATTCTGATGCATCCAACGGCATCCTCTTCCAAGGCGCTGCAGGGAATGATCCAGGTCATCAAGAAGAAAGGGCTGATACCGGGAACGGTTGGTCAGACGCTTTCTCCTGAGCGTATCATCCCGCCAAGTGGTTGAGTGGAATCATGTTTTTTGGTAGGATAGGGAATGCGTTAAATGCCAGTGGATTGATATCTTTTTAGGAGGGCCTTTCACGTGAAAAAAATAAAGCTAACCAACGGCCTCAGAGTAGTGATGGAAAAAATACCGACATGTCGGTCGGTTTCCTTTGGTATCTGGGTAAAAACAGGTTCGCGGCACGAAACACAAGAGAATAACGGCGTCTCACATTTTATTGAGCATATGCTCTTTAAAGGGACGGAGCGGTTTGACGCCAAAGACATAGCTGAGCAATTCGACGCCATCGGCGGCAATGTGAATGCATTTACGTCGAAGGAGTACACATGCTATTATGCCAAGGTACTGGATGAGCATTTACCGATTGCGGTAGATGTACTCTCCGATATGTTCTTCCGCTCCACGCTGGATGAGGGAGAGCTTGCCAAAGAGAAAAATGTCATTCTTGAGGAAATTTCCATGTATGAAGACACGCCGGATGATCTGGTGCATGATTTGATGGCTAGAGCCGTTTACGGCGACCATCCGCTTGCATATCCGATTCTCGGTACGCAGCAGCAGCTTGACCCGATGGGGCCGGCGGAACTGCGGGCATACATGAAGGAGCATTATACCATTGAAAATACGGTCATCAGCGTGGCCGGCAATATCAACGACGATGTCGTTGAATTGCTTGAACGCCATTTTGGCCAATTTGACAACCACAGTGAGGTTAAGGATTTACAGGCTCCGGGGTTCCATAGCAACCTTTTATATCACAAAAAGAAGACGGAGCAGAACCATATCTGCCTGTCTCTGCCCGGCTGCTCGATTCATGACCCGCTTCAATATGCCATGATCCTGCTCAACAACATCATCGGTGGGGGAATGAGCTCCAGACTGTTCCAGGAAATCCGGGAAAAAAGAGGTTTGGCTTATTCCGTATACTCTTATCACAGCTCCAATGAAGACAGCGGATTGTTCACCGTTTATGCGGGTACAGCTCCGAAACAAACCAAGGATGTTCTGGACTTGACCAAAGAGGTTCTATCCGACATTGCCCAGAACGGGATTACGGAAGATGAGCTTAAAAAGGGTAAAGAGCAGTTGAAAGGAAGCCTGATTCTCAGTTTGGAAGGAACCGGCAGCCGGATGAACCGTCTTGGCAAAAACGAGCTGATGCTTGGCAAGCATCATTCACTGGATGAAATGATTGAAAAGATAGAGAAAGTCAGCATGAAGGATGTCGACGCCGTGCTGGACCGCATGTTTAGCGAACCTTTTGCACTCGCTATGGTAGGGGCATCAGACAAAGTAATAGCTGGACTTAGAAGGGATGATTTCATTGCACTACGTTCAAATTCATAAGCTTCCGGGGCATGATGATGTGAAGCTCCCCGAAAAAATGTCTTCTGCCGCTTCGGGCTACGACTTGTACGCTGCCGTAGAAGAGCCTATTGTACTGCACCCTGGTGAGCGTAAACTGATCCCAACGGGTATTGCCCTCGCTATGAAAGAAGGCCTGGAAGCACAAATTCGTCCGCGCAGCGGACTGGCACTGAAGCATGGGATTACATGCCTCAACACACCTGGGACGATTGATGCGGATTATCGCGGCGAGATTAAGGTACTGCTCATTAACCTCGGACAGGAGCCGTTTGCAATTGCGCGCAACGAGCGGATCGCCCAGATGGTATTCCAAGAGGTGCCTACAGTTCAATTCGAGCAAGTAGAGACACTCTCGGAGACCGTTCGAGGTAGCGGAGGATTCGGTCATACAGGTAAATAATCAATACAGAAGGTCTGCCGGGTTCCAGAAATGGAACCAACGGCAGGCCTTTTTTGATCTGTTAGAATTTATAATTTCCGGGGCCCCCACAAAGTACCTGAATCAGCTTCGAAGTAAAGTCCCCACTTTGTGGGGTTATTTTGTCTTTTTCAAGCCATCTTTGTTCAGGCGTTTTCACCGAATGATAGGCTTCAGCATAAGATGCTCCATAACAGTGCTTTTTGAAAGGAGTGACATCCTTATGCTGACAGGAGTTCAAATTGTCTTCCTAGGCGGGGATGCGCGTCAGATCGAGGTGATCCGCAAATGTTCGGAGATGGATGCCACCGTCAGCGTCGTCGGCTTTGACAATCTGAAGCAGAAGCTCCTGGGAGTGACCAGAGATCATCTGACGGCTGAGCTGCTTGCCACCGCGGATGTCCTGGTCCTTCCTGTTGTGGGCTGTGATGACAATGGTGTCATCCATACGCAATTCTCGAATGAAATGCTTAAGCTCCAGGATGAACATATGGCGTCACTGCGCAAGGGCTGCAAGGTATATACCGGCATGGCCAAACCTTATCTCCGCAGTCTGTGTGCGCACCATGAAATCAAGCTGGTCGAAATGTTGGACCGGGATGAGGTGGCAATCAGCAATTCCATCCCAACCGCTGAGGGCGCGCTGGTTATGGCTATTCAGAATACAGATTTTACGATACATGGATCGGATTGCATGGTGCTCGGTCTGGGTAGAACCGGCTTTACGATGGCAAAAAGTTTGCAAGGTCTGGGAGCGAAAGTCAAGGTGGGGGTACGTGCTGAAAAGGATGTCGCCAGGGCAGAGGTCATGGGCTGGAAGCCTTTTCTGATAAGGGATTTAGCGGATCATGTGAGCAATATTGACTTGATTTTTAACACGATTCCGACTATGATAGTCACAGCACAAATCCTGTCTAAAACGCCTCAAAGCACCGTCATTATTGACCTTGCTTCCGCTCCCGGAGGAGTCGATTTCCGGTATGCAGAGAAGCGGGGGATCAAGGCGCTGCTTGCACCTGGTCTTCCCGGAATCGTAGCTCCCAAAACGGCTGGTCTGATTATCGCGAGCACGCTGATACAGTTGATTTCGGATGAGTTTAAGACTCGGGGGGATGTAGAATGAATTGGCAGGGTAAGACGGTAGGCTATGCAATCACAGGATCTCACTGCACGCTCGAAGAAATCATGCCGCAGGTGAAGCGGTTTGTGGATGAAGGCGCCAAAGTGGTGCCGATTGCATCCAATACGGTGCAGGTGACGGATACGCGTTTTGGAACGGCACAAAACTGGCTGCAGCAGTTGAGAGATATTACGGGGAGTGATATTATTTCAACCATTGTTGAAGCCGAACCGCTTGGGCCGTCTAAACTACTTGATGTACTTGTGATTGCCCCTTGCACCGGAAATACGACAAGCAAGCTGGCAAACGCGATGACCGATACTCCGGTTCTCATGGCCGCCAAGGCTCAAATGAGAAACCTCCGTCCGCTTGTGCTGGCTATTTCCACAAATGACGGGCTCGGGCTGAATGCAGCCAATATCGCGAAGCTTCTTGTAACGAAAAATATTTATTTTGTTCCTTTCGGCCAGGATAATCCTCACCAGAAGCCGAACTCTCTGGTAGCTCAAATGGATTTAATCCCTGAAGCCTGCTATGCGGCACTGGAAGGACGGCAGCTTCAACCAATGATTCTGCAGCGGATATTCTCAGCATAATTGTTTACTAATACTAGAGAAATAGTCCCTGAAGGTTTTGAAGGTATGGATATTGCCTGTTTATATTATTATTTACACTAATCTGGCCGTTACCGGTGTAGGCAGTGAGCCATCGACGAATTGCTTCGCTAGAGCAAAACGGTTCTCGAAGGTACTGAGGCTAACCCTGATATTACCTGAGACTCGCTGCCCTTGAAGCACCAGATTGCATTTGTTGCAATACCGAAAACCAAAAACATTTTACAGGAAAAGATTCCACCCGACGTTACATCAACCTGTGTCCGTATTCCTGTTGTTTACGTTCACTTTGAGTCTGTAAATTTCGAACTTAAGAAAGACTATGAACTGAAGACGAAAGAAAGCTTTTGGCGGAAGCGCTTGGGTTATACTTGTGGATGACCCTGCTTCCCCAATCTATCCGCTTGCGACCGATGCCGCAGGAGAGCCGGACGCTTTTTTTGGGCGTTTGTGCCGCGATCTTGGTCAGAACAAGTCCCTTAACATATGGATTGTATCCGATAATCTGATGAAGAGTGCAGCATGAAATGCTGTACAAATTACTGAGATTACTGCAGCCAAACAAACGTTCTGACCGTTCTTAGTCGTATGGAGGAATGGAAATGAGCATTTTAGTTCAAAAATTCGGCGGTACGTCACTTTCAACACCACAGGCAAGAGAACTTGTCATCAAACACATCAAACGAGAGCTATCCGCCGGATATCAGCTCGTTGTCGTTGTGTCCGCTATGGGGCGCAGAGGCGAGCCGTATGCTACAGATACGCTACTGGAATGGGCAGCCCAGAACGGTGATGCTCTGCCTGCACGCGAGAAGGATTTACTGCTGTGCTGCGGTGAAATTATTTCTGCGGCGACGATGTGCACCCTTCTGGAACATGAAGGTATCAGATCGATTGTGCTGACAGGAGCCCAGGCGGGCTTTGTCACCGACGATCATTTCGGCAATGCCCGTATTAAAGACGTTCGTCCGGAGCGGGTGATTAGAGAACTGGAAACACATCAAGTCGTCATCGTCACCGGCTTCCAAGGACAGGCGGTATCAGGTGACTTCACGACACTTGGAAGAGGCGGCAGTGATACATCGGCTACGGCACTCGGTGCTGCACTTCACGCCGAGATGGTGGATATATATACAGATGTGAACGGTATTCTAACCGCGGATCCAAGAATTGTGGAAGATGCCAGACCCCTTTCATACGTCAGTTATGCCGAAATATGCAATATGGCGCAAAATGGGGCTAAGGTTATTCATCCAAGGGCAGTTGAAATCGCTATGCAGGCCCAGATTCCGGTCCGGGTACGTTCTACTTTCTCCGAGGATGAAGGTACTCTGGTTACTCAGCCTGAGGGCTTTAAAGACGTTCAGCAGGACATTATGGACCGATACGTTACTGGTATTGCCTATGTAAGCAATGTGACACAGATTACGGTGGGCTGTGAGGGCGGAGGGCATAACCTTCAGCTGAAGGTCTTCAAAGCGATGGCTGAAAATTCCATCAGTGTT
This sequence comes from Paenibacillus mangrovi, assembly GCF_022898935.1. Classification (GTDB taxonomy): domain Bacteria; phylum Bacillota; class Bacilli; order Paenibacillales; family Paenibacillaceae; genus Paenibacillus_AQ; species Paenibacillus_AQ mangrovi. The sequence goes on from NZ_JALIRP010000001.1 coordinate 615,019, forward strand.
GATTTTATTAATGTAACCCCAAGCGGGGCCGTCTATACCGTGTTTGACTATGATTCGGACCGTGCCATTACGGTTCTTCGTGATCTTGGATTCAGCCCGAAAGCTCTTTCCGGCTGCGCGAAAGTATCAGTCATTGGCGGGGGCATTAATGGAGTACCCGGTATCATGGCCAGAATTGTAGAATCACTTAGTGAACAAAATATACAAATCCTGCAATCTGCGGATTCAAATACGACGATATGGGTGCTTGTTCAGAAAGAAGATATGGTGCAGGCTCTGCGTGCGCTTCATACCAAATTCGAACTTCATCGTTAATTAGCAAAAAAAGCTGAATGATGAGCGAGTCCTATCGTTTGAGGAGGTAAAAAAGTGGATTTCGGAAGATTAATAACAGCCATGATCACGCCTTTTGACGAGCAGGGAAAAATCAACTGGTCGGAAACGTCTAACATCATTAATCACCTGATTGAGGTGCAAAAATCGGATTCAATCGTCATTTGTGGTACCACAGGCGAATCGCCTACGCTCCACGAGAAAGAGAAGCTTGAGCTGTTTGCATTTGCGCTCGAGCAAGCCAAGGGACGCTGCAAAATCATCGCGGGAACAGGCAGTAACAGCACCGAGCATTCGATCCATCTGACCAAGGAAGCTGAAAAGCTGGGCGTCGATGGAGCTTTGCTGGTTGTGCCTTATTATAATAAGCCCAGCCAGGAAGGGATGTACCGTCATTTCGAAGTAATCGCCCGCAGCACGAGTCTGCCGATTATGCTCTATAACGTGCCTGGACGCACTGTAGCGAGCATTAGCGCCGCTACGACGCTGCGTCTTGCCGAAATTCCTAATATTGTGGCGACGAAAGAATGCGCGTCACTCGAACAGGTTACGCAAATTGCTGCAGGCGCTCCGGAATCCTTTAGAGTATATTCGGGTGATGATTCAGTAACGTTGCCGGCACTAGCTGTTGGAGCCTACGGAATCGTAAGCGTAGCGAGCCATCTGATCGGTGCTTCCATGCAGGAAATGATTCAGGCTTATTTGAATGGCGAGGTCGCCAAAGCGGCCCGGCTGCATCAGAAACTGTTCCCGGTATTTAAGGGATTATTTGAATGCCCGGCTCCAGTGCCTAATCCTTCTGCACTCAAATATGCGCTTAATTTGATGGGTCATTCGGTGGGCGGTGTCCGTCTGCCGCTGGTTGATCCAAGTGAATCGGAAGCCGCATTTATCCGAGAACTGGTCGCATCTTTGTGATTTTGAATAACTTATAAATTGCCTAAACAGCGCCTTTAATGGCGCTGTTTTTGTACAAATAGCGCCTACTTTTTTGGGGTACGATAACTCTTACTTAAAGGGTGACTTGTGTTTTCCGTTTTTAATCATGTATAATGGGGTCAAGTGACTGGGTGCGGTATATTTTTGAAATATAAATACTATAAAATGGTACGACGTCCAAAACCATAGGAGGTTTAGATTCATTTGTCTAAAAAAAATAATAACGATAAATTGACGATATTTGCTTTGGGCGGCGTCGGTGAAATCGGGAAAAATATGTATGTCGTTCAATACGCGAATGATATCGTTGTCGTAGATTCCGGCTTGAAGTTTCCAGAAGAGGACATGCTTGGTATCGATATCGTCATTCCCGATATCAGCTATCTGACGGAAAACCGCGACAAAGTAAGAGGCATTTTGTTGACACATGGACACGAAGATCATATTGGCGGATTGCCTTACGTTCTGAAACACCTGAATGTTCCTGTATACGGAACCAAGCTTACCCTCGGTCTTGTAGAGAACAAGCTGAAGGAAGCCAATTTGCTTGGAGAGACCAAGCGGATCCTGATTAAAGAAGATTCCGAAATCGAGCTGGGTTCAACCCTGAAGGCGACGTTCTTCAGAACGAACCACAGTATTCCAGATTCCGTGGGTATCTGTATTGCAACACCGGAAGGCAATGTTGTTCATACAGGCGATTTCAAATTTGACCATACGCCGGTTAACGGGCAATACGCAAATCTGCAGCGTATGGCAGCAATCGGTGAAGAAGGCGTTCTTGCTCTCATGTCGGACAGTACAAACGCTGAGAAGCCAGGATTCACACCTTCGGAGAAAAATGTCGGAGTAGTGCTTGAGGATATTTTCCGTAAAGCATCGCAGCGCGTGGTTATTGCGACATTTGCATCGAATGTTCATCGCATTCAGCAGGTTGTTAACGCAGCTGAATCGACAGGCCGTAAAATTACGGTTATTGGCCGCAGCATGGTGAATGTGGTTTCCATCGCTTCCGATCTGGGTTACCTACATGTACCGGATGGCATGCTGATCGAACCGGAAGAAGTCAACAAAATGGCTGCTGACCGAGTCGTTGTATTGTGTACAGGAAGTCAGGGCGAACCGATGTCAGCTTTGACACGCATGGCCCGTTCCACCCATCGTAAGGTTGATATTCTACCTGGTGATACCGTTATCATTGCCGCAACTCCGGTACCAGGCAATGAAAAATATGTAGGACGCACCATTGATGAACTGTTCCGTTTGGGTGCTGAAGTTATTTACAGCGGATCCAACTCCGGCGTTCACGTTTCGGGACACGGCAGTCAGGAAGAGCTCAAGCTCATGCTGAACCTGATGAAACCGAAATTCTTCCTTCCGATTCACGGTGAATACCGTATGCAGCGCAAACATGCGCTGTTGGCTGAATCGGTGGGCGTAGATCCTGACAACATTTTTATCACTGATATTGGTGAAGTGGTTGAAATTCAAAACGGTGCAGCACGTAAAGCCGGTAAAGTCACTGCCGGAAACGTACTGATCGATGGTCTGGGCGTTGGCGACGTAGGCAACATTGTACTCCGTGACCGTAAGCTGCTTTCGCAAGACGGCATTCTGGTCGTTGTTGTAACCTTGAGCAAGCAGGACGGAACCATCATGTCCGGTCCGGATATTATCTCCAGAGGTTTTGTATACGTGCGCGAATCCGAAGGGTTGCTGGATGAAGCAAACCGCATCGTATCGAGTACTTTGCAAAAGCTGATGAGCGAGAATGTCAATGAATGGGCTTCCCTAAAAACGGGAGTCAAGGATGCGCTGGGACGCTTCCTGTATGAACAGACCCGCCGCAGACCAATGATTCTACCAATCATTATGGAAGTGTAACTTTACAAAAATGAAGTGGCAAATGCTTTATATACCAGCACTTTCCTTTACCGTGTTCGTCACTTGATCACAATTTGACCACATTCACTCAGCTGATTTCCTATCATTGCAAGATTAAAGTTATGGACGAGACTTTTTTGCATGTAAGAAAGAACATGAGATAAGGATTAATTGAAAGAAATCGCATCGCGAGCGAAGTAAGGCGCAGTTCTCCAGTGTTGGAGGCTGTGCCTTTTTGTATCCAATTCTTTCTTTTCCCGGATATTGCCTTAGAATCTTTTGGTGACCCCTGCTTTTATGAAATTGGAATGAATAAAGGATCGTAAGGAAACAATACGGGGGATCATTCCATGAGGAGGTAGTAATTCAAATGACAATGGTTCGCGAAGTAATGACAATGGAAGTAAGGGCTTGCTCACCTCATGATCCGGTGACAGAAGCTGCGAGAATCATGCGCGATATCAACTGCGGGTCGGTTCCAGTCTGTGAAGGGAAAAAAATCGTGGGCCTCATTACGGACCGTGATATTGTCCTGGACTGCGTTGCCGCAGGTAAAGATCCTAACCAGGTTCACTGCCATGATTGTATGACGCAAAGTGTGATTACCTGCTCACCGGATACGCATGCACATGAATGTGCTCGAATGATGGCGAATCACCAAGTTCGTCGTATTCCCGTTGTGGAAAATGGTGAATTGGTAGGGATTTGTGCCATCGGTGATTTGGCAACGATGAATATTCACATCAACGAAGCAGGCGAGGCTTTGAGTCGTATTTCCGAGCAGCTTCACTAATGACTGACTTTACTTATCAGCACTCCAGTTGTAAAAGCACCCTTTAAGGGTGCTTTTTTTGCAAAATTCAAAGCAAAAGGAATGAATGAAAGGAATAATACCCATCTTCTAACCGCCATACTAAACAGAATGAAAATAAAATGGTTTAGTGAAAGGATGGGTAATAAGCATGTCGCATGATCAAAGACAATTCCATATGGAAGAGGCGGAACAACCCGAGCAACAGCAGGAGAATCCAACAAAGGCTGCACTCGACGCGATTTCACAGCTGGGACAGATGAATGTACCCGCGGCGAACGAGTCCAACATTTTTTGCTTGACCATTGTCGGTCAAATTGAAGGGCATATGGTATTACCTCCGCAAAACAAAACGACAAAATATGAGCATATCATCCCTACCTTAGTCGCTACCGAGCAAAACAAAAACATTGATGGTATCTTGATCATTTTAAATACAGTAGGCGGTGATGTGGAAGCGGGGCTGGCCATTGCCGAAATGATCGCTTCGCTTACCAAACCGACGGTAACTGTGGTAGTAGGCGGCGGTCACAGCATCGGTGTGCCGATTGCGGTCTCCTCCACCTATTCGATTATTGCGGAAAGCGCGACGATGACCATTCATCCGATCCGCTTAAATGGTTTAGTCATTGGTGTGCCGCAAACCTTTGAATACATGGAGAAAATGCAGGAACGGGTCGTCCGATTTGTCACTACCCATTCCCGGATTACAGAATCGCAGTTTAAGGAGCTTATGTTCCGTACAGGTGAATTGAATCGTGATGTAGGTACACCTGTTGGGGGAATAGATGCGGTCAAGTATGGGCTGATGGACGAGGTTGGGGGGATTGGCCAAGCGCTGGCCAAGCTGAACCGGCTTATTGATGACCGGAAAAGAACACAGGATGCGGAGGGAATCAAACAATGACGCTGCACACCGTAATGCCCCTTGAAGCCGTATGGGAAAAGCAGGGGGAAGCAAGTATGTCAGCTGAAGTGCGTATTCAAGGAGTATTGATGGAAGTTAGACCTTTGGATTTTAACAGGGTTCAAGTTATTCGGCTGCTGGATGGGCCACTGGATAGCTATCTGAATTCTGCCTTTGCTCCAGGACAAATTATTCAGTATGTTCCCGCACCATAAAAACAGATCTGAATTAAAAAAGAGAACATAGGTGCCCACGGTATTATATGGTATAATGGGAATCCGGGGGTGACATTCTTGGCCAAACGCAAAAAAAGGAAAAAGGCTTTGTTGACCAATGTTCTAAAATACGAAATTTACGGTATTATTCTGATCACCCTTTCTGTCATCGCCTTATCCGGTGAAGCGACGGTAGGGTGGTCATTATCCAAAATGTTCGGGCTTTTGCTTGGACGATTCTATTTTGTGATTCCATTGATAGGTATCTACTTCGGACTCAGCGTGATGATTGGGCGGAAATGGCCGAATCGGTGGAGTACGCGAAAAAGTGGGATTGTCCTGCTGGTGCTGGCCTTAACGTTGATGAGCAGCGTTTCATCTTTGGAAAAGAAGCTATCGCATGTGCCGGGCCTGAGCGCCGGACATATCATATCACAAGTACATAATGATTTGGAGGGAGCACTGCTTTCACCAGCGGCTTCCAAAGACCATTCTATGATGAATAAGGATATCAGCGGCGGTTATGCGGGTGCTCTTCAGTACGCCGTATTGTTCTGGCTGTTCGGAAATCCTGGAACCAAGCTGATGATGATTGTGATGTTTATTATCAGCTTTATGCTAATTACCAATCTGTCTTATGTCGATCTGATGCGGATTATACGAAAACGAGTAGTTCAAGCGGGAAGCAACATGCAAAAAAGAATGGCGACCCAAAAGCAGCAGGCTGTCGCTTCCGCTCCGAAATCTTCTTCCCGCAAAAGACAGCCGTTACAGCTACCCGATGAAGATGAAGAGGACGAATTGGATGACTTTGTGGCACCAAGGGCCAAACGTTCAACACCCGTATTTTTTCAACTGTTCGGGAGCAAGTTTGCGAAGACTGCACAGGATCAGGTTTCTGATGCAGATGATGAGCTGGACGGAAGCGATATTCTGGAGCCGGTCAGCAAGCACTCTGGCAATGCTGCAGCTCATGCTCCGGTATACAACTCTGAGGCAGAGCAGATCGCTGGATCTCATCCGCAGGAGCAATGGGATCAGCATGAAGCGAATGAACATCCACCATCTCCGATTATCCGTGATTTCTTTGAACAGGTGAAATCCGAAGGGAATGCTGAGGATGAAGATTGGGATGAGAACGAACCCATGACGGAACTGCCTCCAGATGGTCTTGATCATGGCGTTCAGGATGAATCGGCTCTACAATCCGCTGCAGATAGCATGGGAGACATAGCTGCCGGAGAGCCTGCAGAAGGTGATGGGGCGGTAGAAAACCTGGAAATGAAACCGCCGGCTCCTCCTCCTAAGCCTTATAAGCTGCCTCCTTTCCGTCTGCTTGCGAAGCCGCAAAACGGCGGTAAAGCAGGAGATCAGAACGATTATATGCAGACGGCACGCAAGCTGGAGGCGACGCTGGAGAGCTTTGGCGTCCGTGCTAAGGTGCTGGAGGTTGTTCGTGGACCTGCGGTAACACGGTATGAAATACAGCCAGATATCGGTGTTAAGGTTAGCCGGATTGTCAGCTTGACCGATGACATCGCGCTTGCGCTTGCAGCAAAGGATATCCGTATGGAAGCGCCGATTCCAGGAAAGTCAGCGATCGGGATCGAGGTTCCGAACAACGAGGTGTCTCTGGTTACGATGCGTGAAGTTATGGAAACTCCCATTTTTCAGGATGCCCAGTCCAAGCTGTCTATTGCTTTCGGCAGAGATATTTCCGGGCAGACGATCGTCGGCAATTTGGCCAAAATGCCCCATTTGCTTGTAGCTGGAGCTACCGGCTCAGGTAAATCCGTATGTATTAACGGGATCATTACGAGTATTTTGTACAAAGCCAAGCCGGATGAGGTTAAGTTCCTGATGGTCGATCCGAAGATGGTAGAGCTTAATGTATATAATGGCATTCCACATCTGATGGCACCTGTGGTAACTGACCCGAAAAGGGCATCCCTTGCACTGAAGAAAATCGTTGTTGAAATGGAAAAACGATACGAGCTGTTCTCCAAGTCAGGTACGCGTAATATCGAAGGCTACAATAATTTGATGAAGGATAACCTGCCGGCAGTGCTGCCTTATATTGTTGTTATCGTGGACGAGCTTGCCGATCTGATGATGGTTGCCGCCCATGATGTGGAGGAAGCCATCACCCGTCTTGCGCAAATGGCGCGTGCGGCTGGTATCCATTTGATTATCGCAACCCAGCGGCCTTCTGTAGACGTTATTACCGGAGTTATCAAGGCCAACATTCCTTCACGGATTGCCTTTGGCGTATCTTCTCAGGTGGACTCCAGAACCATTTTGGACATGGCGGGTGCGGAGAAGCTTCTGGGACGAGGTGATATGCTCTTTATGCCAATGGGCTCCTCCAAGCCAATTCGTGTACAGGGTGCGTTTATGACCGATCAAGAAGTAGAAACGATCGTTAATTATGTACGAGAACAAGGTGAGGCGAAGTACGACGAGACGCTTGTTCCTGAAATTGATGAAAGTCATCCAAGTGATGAAGAAGAACTTGATGAGCTGTATGATCAGGCCGTACAGATTGTTCTAGAAGCCAAGCAGGCATCGGTATCGCTGCTGCAGCGGAGAATGAGAGTAGGATACACGCGTGCCGCACGCCTGATTGACTCGTTGGAGGCTAGAGGCATTATCGGTCCATATGAAGGCAGTAAGCCGCGCGAAGTGCTTGTCACGATCGAGCAGTATCAGCAGCAGAATCGCATCAGTTCATGAGCATAGCAAAAAGCAGCCAAGAGTTGGTTCTTGGCCGCTTTTTTTTTGTGCTTCGTTTTTGTTCTTTGCAACAGATGGTAGAATATCCGTTAAAAATCGAAATTGTCGGGATCCGGACCTACACGGCGGTTTTGATTCAAGACATCGATGCGTTTCATCTCGTCGTTCGTTAGCTCAAAATCGAACACCGACGCGTTCTCGATAATGCGATGCTCCTTGGTCGACTTCGGAATCGTAACGACGCCGTTTTGAAGATCCCAGCGCAAAATGACTTGGGCGACGGATTTGCCGTGCTTGGCGGCAATCTCCTTCAGTAGCGGTTGGTTGAGCAGCTCGCCCTGCATCAAAGGAGACCAGGCTTCCAGCTGGATTCCGTGCTCGCGGGTGAACCGAAGTAAATCCCGCTGCGTCAGGTAAGGATGGTATTCGACCTGGTTTACGGCAGGCTCTACACGGGCGTCCTTAAGCAAATCCTCCAAATGGTGAACCTGGAAGTTGCTGACGCCGATGGCTTTGACGCGGCCTTCTTCGTAAAGCTTTTCCATCGCTCTCCAGGTGTCTTTGTATTTGCCCGCGACCGGCCAATGGATCAGATACAGGTCCAGGTAATCCAGTCCCAGCTTGGAAAGGCTGGCGTCATAAGCCGCCAAGGTTTCTTCGTACCCCTGATCGCTGTTCCATACTTTCGACGTCACGAAAAGATCTTCTCTGCGCAGGCCGTTTGCCTCCATCGCTTCGCGGATGCCTTGCCCGACGCCGCTCTCGTTGCCGTAGATGGCCGCGGTGTCGATGCTGCGGTATCCATGCTTGATCGCTGCTTTAACGGCTTCCACAAGCTCGGAGCCCTCCTCGACCTTGAATACGCCGAGGCCCAGCCACGGCATGTCCATGCCGTTGTTCAATTTGGTCGTACTTTGCAGTTGTAAATTCATCATCGTTTCCTCCTTAAGGCTACATGTTATTTTGTGCTGCCGATGCAGCGTCCTTTCTTTCCAATCGTTGGCTTATGCCGGTAAGCAGCGCGGCTGCAGCCACCATGGCGGAGCCGACCAGGCCGGTGTATCGAAGCCCGATCAGGTTCGCAACGATACCGCCCAAATACGCGCCCAAGGCGATCCCCGCATTGAACGCGGCAATATTGACGGCCGAAGCGACGTCGACGGCTTTAGGGGCAAAGCGCTGCGCGAGCATAACCACATAAGCTTGCAATCCCGGTACGTTCATGAATGCCAGCAGGCCCAGTAGAAAGACGGAGATCAAGGCCACCGTCTTGTACGGCGCCGTCCAAGCCATCAGCGCCAACGCCGCGGCCTGCAGGATAAACATGACAAGCAGGGCGGAGAGCGGGTTGCGGTTGGCCACCCTGCCTCCGATTCCGTTTCCGATGGCGATGGCAATGCCGTACAGGAACAAAATGAAAGCGACAGTCGACGCTTTGAATCCTGTTATTTCATGAAGCAATGGGGATAAATAAGTGAAGACGACGAACGTTCCGCCATAACCGAGCGCCGTGATCAAAAACGCGAACAGCAGCCGGCCGTTCGTGACAAGTTTGACCTGCTCCCGCACTGGCGTCTTCGCTCCCTTGTGAAGATGACCGGGGATCCATATCGCGTTGGCAGCCAAGGCAACGATGCCGACGACGGTGATCGCTAAGAACGCTGTGCGCCATCCGAAATGCTGGCCGATCAAGGTACCAAGCGGCACACCGGTCACCGTGGCGATGGTCAGTCCGCTGAAAAGGGTGGCGATTGCGCCGGCCTTGCGGTTCTCCGGCACCATATCGGCGGCGATCGTCGTCCCAACGGACATAAACACGCCGTGAGCCAGCGCCGAAATGATCCGTCCCGCAAGCAGCATTGCGATGCCGCTCGCCGAAGCGGCCATGCCGTTTCCAACAATGAAAACAAGCATGACTGCGATGAGCAGCGTTTTGCGCGACATGCCCATCGTGAGCGAGGTCAGCACGGGAGCTCCAAAGGTAACGCCCAAGGCATACAGCGTAACCGTCAGCCCCGAAAGAGTCACGGATATATTCAAATCCCCCGCAATGAGGGGAAGCAGTCCAACACTGATGAATTCGGTCGTTCCGATGGCGTAGGCACTGATGGCCAATGCCAGCAGGGCGAAGATGCTTTTTTTGTTTTCTTGCTGCAATTGGCGTTCACTCCTATCTGTTCAAACCGGCCGGTGAGTGCTATTATGAAGGCCGTCGACCCAAAAGAACAGTACGCACTTAAAAGTACCATAGGTACTGGAAAGTTCCCATCAATCGTTAACGGAGGCATGCAGAATGAAAAAATACAACATTTCCGTGGAAGCGACCCTTGAAGTCATCGGAGGCAAATGGAAGTGCGTCATCTTGTGCCATTTGACGCACGGGAAGAAACGGACCAGCGATTTGCGCCGGCTCATGCCGGGCATTACCCAAAAAATGCTGACCCAACAGCTGCGGGAATTGGAGAATGACGGGATCGTGAACCGGATCGTATACAACCAGGTGCCGCCAAAGGTGGAATATGAGCTGAGTGAATACGGCTGGAGCCTGAAATCCATACTGGATTCCCTGTGCGCATGGGGGGATCAACATATTGTCCGCAATTATGGAGATAAATTTCTCGTTCTGGAGGATAACATTTTGAACAAGCCTGGAGAGCCGGATTCATAAACCGCGAACTTAGAAAGGAAATCTCCATAGCGATAACTTCAACAGGTAAATAACATGAATAATCAAGACCTGCTGTACACCCCGATGGTGCGGCAGGTCTTTTTTTGCATTGTGCATAGTTAATGGTGGCTCTTGTCATAATAACCGTAGCCATCCTAGTCAAACTCACAAGAGAAAGGTAGAGCTGCCATATGAAAAAAGCGAAATTATGGATGACATTTGGACTACTGGTCCTTTTGTCAGTTTCGGTATTTGCAGGTCTTCAGCCAAGCCCAGAGGATAAGGCCCGATCCGATAAACAGCCTGTTACAGATGAATCCGTTCCGACATTCGGGACAACGACCCTGAAGTATGGTTCCTCCGGACAGGACATCTATGAACTGCAGGGACGCTTGAAATTTCTCGGATTCTATAACGGCAAGATTGATGGTCAATTTGGGGACTCTACATTAAAGTCGGTCAAATGGTTCCAGTCGGAATTCGGCATGAAAGTAGACGGTACGGTAGGTGCAAAGACCAAGTTGAAGCTTTATAACGCTACGAAGAACTGGAAGCCATCCGAGTCTGCTGCAGGCAAAGGTCAAGCGCCTTCGAACAAAAATGGCGGAGGCGACAAAGGTGAACACATGGCTTCCGCCAATTCGATGGGATTATCGGAAAATGATCTGAAGATCATGGCTAACGCTGTTTATGGGGAATCAAGGGGCGAGCCTTTTGAGGGCCAAGTGGCGGTGGCTGCCGTTATTCTAAACCGTGTCAATTCGCCAAACTTCCCGAATACGGTTCACGGCGTTATTTTTCAGCCGGGGGCGTTTACGGCAGTAGCAGACGGTCAAATCTGGCTTGAACCAAATGACACCGCACGAAAAGCAGTCCAGCAGGCTTTAAACGGATGGGATCCAACAGGAGGCTGCCTGTATTACTTCAACCCGAAAACGGCAACCTCGAAGTGGATCTGGTCCCGGCCGCAGGTCAAAACCATCGGGAACCATATCTTTTGTATGTAAGGTTTTTCTGGCCGCAAAAACAGCAACCGGAGAGTTTGTCTTCGGTTGCTTCTTGACTTTGTAATGGTATAGAATGGAACATATTCACACGGGTAAGCGATAGACAAATTCATGGCTAAAGGAGTTTTGGACCTTGAATAAAACAGCATTTCAACATGGTAACGCGGGGCGTATGCGGATACACGTACTGCCTACGAAACGCTTTAAAACATTTGCCATATCGCTTTATGCAGGCATTCCGCTTGCAGAGGATACGGTTACGGCAACGGCTCTGACTCCATTTGTGTTGCGGCGCGGAACGGAATCCTTTCCTGAAACGAGACAATTCCGTGAGCAACTGGAGCAAATGTACGGAGCGGGTTTTGGCTTTGATGTATATAAACGCGGCAACTACCAGATGGTACAATTCCGCATGGATACCATTAATGATTCTTTTGTTAAAAATGAGGGCAGTTTGCTTGAGGCTTCCTTTGCATTCCTTGGTGAAGTGGTTACGCGCCCTGCGCTGGAAAACGGTCATTTCCGCAGTAGCTATGTGCAGGCCGAGAAGGAAAATGTGCGCAAAAAGCTGGATGCCATCGTGAACGATAAAATCAGATACGCTTCGGAGCGCTGTATCGAGGAAATGTGCCGGAATGAGCCTTACCGTCTGCATCCGCTCGGACAGCGCAAGGATCTTGACGGCATTACACCGGAAAGCCTGTATAGTTCTTACCAGAAGTGGCTGGATACGGCGAGCATGGACTTGTATGTTGCCGGTGATACGACGCTGGAAGAAGTGGAGAAGCTCGTCAATAAGCATTTTTCGTTTGGCTCTGGTTCGAATGAGGTATCATACAAGCAGGAAGTATCTACTCGCAAGGCGGATGAGGTACGAACTGTGGTTGAAAAGATGGAAGTCAGCCAGGGCAAGCTCAATCTGGGACTCCGCACATCCCTTACATATGCCGATGAGCAGTATGCCGCCGTGCTTATGTATAACGGAATATTGGGAGGCTATCCGCACTCCAAGCTCTTTATGAATGTACGTGAAAAGGAAAGTCTGGCCTATTATGCCTCCTCCCGTTATGACGGACATAAAGGCATCGGTACGATTCAGTCGGGTATCGAGATTCAGAACTACGAGAAAGCGCTTGAGATTATTAAGAAGCAGCTGGACGATATGCGTGCAGGTAACATTACCGATCTTGAAATGTCGCAAACCAAGGCGATGATCCGGAATCTGCTGCTCGAGATCGATGATTCAGCCTTTGAAATGATTGCGTATGATTTTAACCGTCAATTCTCAGGGAAGGACCGCCCGCGCGCAGAGCTGCTGCAGCAGGTGGAAGCGATTCGGATTGAGGACGTGAAGGCGGCTGCGGCTACCTTTGAGCTGGATACGATCTATTTCCTGAAGGGGCAAAAGGAGGAATAATCGGTGGAAAAACTTCAGTTCGATAACTTGCAGGAAACGCTATACAAGGAAGTTATGGACAATGGACTTCATGTGTATGTGCTGCCTAAACCGGGCTTCCAAAAGATGTATGCAACTTTTGCAACAAAATACGGCTCAGTAGATAACCATTTCCGCGTGGAAGGACAGGAAGAGATATCCGTTCCGGACGGAATCGCGCATTTCCTGGAGCATAAGATGTTCGAGGAACCGGAAGGCGATATCTTTGCGACGTTTGCCTCCAATGGGGCGTCAGCCAATGCTTTTACAAGCTTTGATCAAACGGTCTATCTGTTCTCGGCTACAGAAAATATCGAGAAAAACCTGGAGACCCTGATAAACTTTGTTCAGAATCCTTATTTTACGGATCAAAATGTGGAAAAGGAAAAAGGGATCATCGGACAGGAAATCAATATGTATCTGGATAATGCCGACTGGCGGGTGTACTTCGGTCTCATCGAAGCGATGTACAAAATTCATCCGGTTCATATTGACATTGCAGGTACGGTAGAATCGATCGGCACCATTACAAAAGAAACCCTTTATACTTGCTATAATGCGTTTTACCATCCAAGCAACATGCTGCTGTTTGTCGTAGGCGGCGTTAACCCGGAGGAGATTTTCAAGCTTGTACGATCCAATCAGGCAGCGAAGGACTATAAGCCGCAGGGCGATATCGAGCGCATTTTCGATCCGGAAAAGGTGGAAGTGGCAGAGAAACGCCGCATAGCCAAACTGGCCGTATCCATGCCCAAATGCCTTTTTGGCTTTAAGGAAAAGACTGTAGGAGCCACCGGTAGTGATCTGCTTCGCCGCGATCTGACGAGCAAGCTCATGCTTGATCTGCTATTTGGTTCGAGTACGGAGCTGTATCAAAAGCTGTATGATGAGGATCTGATCTCCGACAGCTTCTCACACGAATATAACAGTTCCGCTCAGTATGCTTTCTCGGCCGTCGGTGGCGACACTCCAGATACAGATAAACTGCTGGCGAGAGTACGTGAAGAAGTCGACAAGATCCTGCAAAACGGTTTTAAAGAAGATGATTTTGAACGGGCCCGGAAAAAGAAAATCGGCGGATATCTGCGCACGCTCAACTCGCCTGAAAATATTGCTCACGAGTTTACTCGATATCAGTTCCGCGACAGCGATTTCTTCTCCGTGATTCAGGTTTACGAATCGATTACATTAAAAGACGTCAATGACCGTTTGCAGGAACACGTAGACTGGAATCAGTTGGCGGTTTCGATCGTGGTGAATCCGTAATGGGTAGCATGGGAGAGGGAGGTTTTACAAAAGCCTTAAGCGATACAACGGTTCTGGTCACAGGCGCGAGCAGGGGAATAGGCGCTGCGATTGCCGAGCGCTTTGCACAGGCCGGAATGAATGTTGTTATCCATTACGGAGCTTCGCATGAAGCGGCTAATGATGTGGCCCGTCGCTGCATGCAGCATGGAGCGAAGGTATTGACGGTATCAGCGGATTTGAAAGACCATCAGCAAATCCTGCGAATGCGGGATAAGCTTGAGAGTCACGGCCTTTTGCCAGATATCCTGATCAATAACGCTGGCATCTCGCATTACGGGATGCTGGCGGATGTGACGGAGGAGAAGTGGGATGAGGTCATGTCAGTGAATTTAAAAGGATTGTTTCTCTGCACGCAGGTGTTTATGCCTTACATGATTTCGCAGCGATATGGACGGATCATTAATATGTCTTCCGTATGGGGAATATCAGGTGCTTCTTGTGAAGTACTGTATTCCACAACCAAAGGCGGAATCAATGCCTTTACCAAAGCATTAGCCAAGGAATTGGCTCCTTCGGGAGTAACGGTAAATGCGGTTGCGCCGGGCGCCGTTAATACGGAAATGCTCGGACATCTCGATGCGGATGAGAAGCGGATGCTGGAGGAGGAAATACCTGCAGGCAGGTTAGCCACGCCAGATGAGATTTCATCCTTGGTGTATTTTCTGGCACTCCCTGAATCCGGGTATATCAACGGTCAGGTGATCAGTCCCAACGGGGGCTGGGTCACCTGATTGCCTTGTATTTCGCACTGGGTACGGCTGGATGATTCCGCCTTGTATAGGTATAGGCCATTGAGGTTATATTACAATTGTTGATTTTAAATCTCATGCGCCAAGCCAAGGGAGGACTTATCAATGACTGTAATCAAAAATTTTGATTCCTGGAAAAAATTTCTGGGTGAGCGCGTTCTGCAAGCCGAGAAAATGGGAATGAGCGAAGATACCATCGCCAGACTCGCTTTTGAAATTGGTGACTTCTTGGAACAGAAAGTGGATCCGCAAAACTCCTCTAACCGCGCACTGAAGGAGTTATGGGAAGTCGGCAACAAAGAAGAGCGTCATACCATTGCGCACCTGATGGTCAAGCTCGCGAAGAAAAACGTTTAGTCATCTGGATTGAATAGAAGACAAGCTAGTTCATACTTTTAGGAAAAAGCTCCCGGGTAGGGGGCTTTTCTCTAATGGTTACAGTATTGAACTTGTTTTTCACTATTATTTTTTATATCATTAACGTGACCCAACATTATGGCAGTGAAATTTTTAAGCCTCTCCCGCAAGGGCAGCAGGTTTATTTTGTCGAAATCATGGGAAAAGTTCAGATGAGGTGTCAAGGTGGAAGCTAATCAAACGAAGCAAATGAAACAATGGTACATGGAATACAGGATACATAAAAACCGTCCAGGTCTACTGGGTGATATTGCATCCTTGCTCGGTATGCTGGAGGTTAATATATTAACGATTAACGGGGTAGAAGGTAAGACACGGGGAATGCTTCTTGAAACGGATGACGATGAGAAGGTCAACCTGATGGGCGCGATGCTTAAAAAGGTGGACAACATTACAGTTTGTGCGCTTCGGGAACCTAAGCTGGTGGATATTCTTGCTGTACGGCACGGGCGTTATATCGACCGGGATTCGGATGACCGCAAGACATTCCGTTTTACCCGGGACGAACTCGGATTACTTGTCGACTTTTTGGGTGAATTATTTAAGAAGAACGGAAATCAGGTCATCGGTCTTCGTGGAATGCCGCGTGTCGGAAAAACCGAGTCGATTATTGCCGGTAGTGTATGCGCAATGAAGCGCTGGACTTTTGTATCCTCGACCCTGCTTCGTCAAACGGTCAGAAGTCAGCTCTCCGAAGATGAAATGAATCCGGGCAACGTATTTATCATCGACGGCATTGTAAGTACGATCCGCTCCAATGAACGCCATTATAATTTGCTGCAGGATATTATGGGGATGCCTTGTACCAAAGTCATTGAGCATCCGGATGTGTTCGTACAGGAATCGGAATATACGTATGATGATTTTGATATTATTGTCGAGCTTCGTAACAATCCGTCTGAAGAAATCATTTATGATACTTTTACCAGTTCCTACAATGACGACATTTAAATAATACTTACTATGAGGAGGTGATGGTATGTCTGAACTGGGACAACAGTTAAAAGAAGCCAGACTGCAGAAAGGCATGAGTCTGGATGATGTACAGGAAATGACAAAAATACGAAAAAGATATCTGGAGGCCATCGAAGCTGGAGATTATAAGGTGCTTCCCGGAAGCTTTTACGTGCGGGCTTTTATTAAAACATACGCTGAAACGGTAGGTTTGGATCCCGATTTACTGCTCGAAGGTCATAAGCAGGAGGCTCCGTCCGAGCCGGAACCAACGATGGAGCCGGTCATTCAAAAACGCAGCAGCACCCGTTCTTCAGAGCGTAACGTCAAATGGCTGTCCACGACACTGATGTGGATTTTTCCAATTTTGATCATCGCTGTTATTTATTTGTATGCAAGCCATTCGATCAATACAAAATCGGTGAATGTCGACCAATCGAAGGTTACCGATAATCAGCAGGATCCAACCAAAACTCCGGCTGATACGACTCCGCCGGCAACCACTGATCCAGGTCAAACAGCTGAAGGTACCGGAACGACGACTCCTGGTGATACCCCTAGCGGAGGAACGGCGGGCGGCGATCAAACCACTACAACGCCTCCAGACAATGGCACGAATACAGACGGCACTACGACGGATAACGGCACAACCACGCCGTCAGGCGAACAGACCGTTTCGGTTCAGCAGACAGGTAAGAAGGGCAAGGATACAATTTTCACAGTATCTGCTCCTCAAGGTACTACGGTTTCCGTTGAAATCAAAGCTACCGGCAAGAGCTGGCTGGAAGTATACAAGGGTGAAAATAGCCATGGAGAAAAGCTCTCGTACGGCAGTACAAAAGATGGAGATGTTTTAAACTTTCCAATCGACTCTTCCGGTTTGTATATTAAATCCGGTTATTCGCCGGCTACCACCATTACTGTGGGCGGCCAGACGATTACAGATGGCAAGTCGACTTCCCGGATTGAGCTGAAATTGGCTGATCCAAACAGCCAGGCCACAACCGGAGACCAGTCTAACAGTACCGGAACAAACAGTACGGATACGAACAGTTCATCTGTCAGCAACAACAACGGCTAATTCAGCACGAGGCTGAAGAGCGAATATGCCGGCGCCTTTATGGAGACAATAAGGACTGGCTTCAAATTGAATCCAGTCTTATATCTCTGGCAGATGAAATGAGGTGTATCGATTATGGTAGTCAACTGGATCGTGGTCGGTCTTGGTATCATTGTCAGTCTCCTCGGTTATTATCTGACTCCCAATGCATGGGGGTACGGCATATTGGGCTTTGGACTTGCGCACATTGTGCTCGGAATTCTGGGCATGTTCAGACAACCAGAACGCAGCCGCTAATGTGGCCGGGTTCTTGCCCATAAGAGACATTCCTAAGATCGGATTTATCCGCCCGGGAATGTCTTTTTGGTGTGTTAGCAGCATTTTGTGAAGTTTCGATTAGACTTGTACGCAACATTTTCATATAATATGACATGGAGTTTTAAGAAAGGACGTGTATACATGAGTTCAGAAAGTTCATTCGATATCATTTCCAAGTTTGATTTGCAGGAAATGAACAATGCCATCAATCAGGCGGAGAGAGAGATTGAGACCCGTTTTGATTTTAAAGGCAGCAAAAGCAGCCTGAAGCTGGAAAAGGAAGCGCTGGTCATCGTTTCGGACGATGAATACAAGCTGAAATCCGTCATTGATATTCTTCAAACCAAAATGATCAAACGAGGGCTTTCGCTTAAAAATGTAGATTACAGCAAAATCGAACCAGCTTCGATGGGAACGGTTCGTCAGCGCATTACTTTAAAGCAGGGGATTGATCAGGAGAATGCGAAGAAAATCAATGTGCTGATCCGCGATTCCAAACTGAAGGTCAAAAGTCAGATCCAGGGTGATCAGATTCGTGTAACTGGCAAGAGCAAGGACGATCTTCAGGCTGTTATGCAGCTTTTGCGCAAGGCGGATTTGCCGCTTGATCTGCAGTTTACGAATTTCAAATAAAACGCATCTAGACGCGGGGTTCTGAACGGGAGATTCCTGTTAACCGCTCCATGCGTGTTTTTGACAGGTGATAAAACGTTATATTATACTTGTGAAGATAAGTGTAGTAAGGGACGTTTTTACATATTTTACTTCAAGATTTGTTTTATCCGGGGAGGGTGTACATTGAATTTGCCCAACCGTATTACCATTGCAAGAATTTGTCTGATTCCGATTATGATGGTCTTTCTTCTGGTAGACTTTAGCTTCTACCCCGATCCTCTAGTCTGGAATTCTTACGAGCTGCCCATGAATCAGTTGATTGCGGCAATTGTTTTTATTGTGGCAGCCAGCACGGACGGTATAGACGGTTATTTGGCACGCAAGAACAACATGGTTACAAATCTGGGCAAGCTGCTTGATCCTTTGGCGGATAAGCTGCTTGTGGCGGCGGTGCTGATATCTCTCGTCGAGATGGGCAAATGCGATTCATGGATCGCGGTTGTCATCATCAGCCGCGAATTTGCAGTGACCGGGCTTCGGCAGATCGCGCTTCTGGACGGCTCTGTTGTTGCGGCGAGTAAATGGGGGAAAGCCAAGACAGTGGTGCAGATCATCGCCATTGTATTGATGCTTCTCAACAACTTCCCATTTGAAATGATTGGAGTACCGCTCGATACGATCGCCACATGGGCGGCTGCTTTGATTACCATTTACTCAGGAATCGATTATTTTGTGAAAAACAAACATTTGCTGCGGTTAAACAACGCATAAACGGCAATAGGGCTATCCTATTGCTTTTTCTTTCTTCGGTTCTTTGATTGTACCCGGCCTGAATTGTGTTAATGATAGCTTGATCTGAAAATGCGCATCATTTAGGAGGAATAACACCATGAAAGCGGAAATTATTGCAGTGGGAACCGAGCTGCTGCTTGGGCAAATTTTGAATACGAATGCACAGTATTTGTCCCAGGAACTTGCGGGAATGGGAATTAACGTCTATTACCAAACGGTTGTCGGCGATAATATGCAGCGTTTGCAGCATGCCATCGAACATGCCGCCCAGCGCGCGGATATCCTGCTCCTGACTGGCGGCATAGGACCCACACAGGATGATCTGACGAAGGACGCACTAGCAGCTGTTCTGGGCCGTTCTCTTCACATTGACCGTCCGGCCATGGATCAGGTGGAGAAGTTCTTTGTCAACCGCGGAATAAGCATGACCGAAAATAACCGGCGCCAGGCGCTTGTTATCGATGGAAGCACGCCGCTTCCGAATGAAACAGGTTTGGCTGTAGGCATTGCGATCGCACAGGATGAGAAATTCTATATCGTGCTACCGGGTCCACCGAAGGAAATGAAGCCGATGTTTGACGGTCAGGCTAAACCTTGGCTCTTGCAGCATGCGTTGACGAATGAAATGCCGATCTATTCTAAAATGCTGAAGTTTGCGGGGATCGGGGAATCTTTACTCGAGGATAAGCTACTGGATTTAATCCAGGCTCAGAGCGACCCGACCATCGCCCCTTATGCCAAGGAAGGCGAGGTATCTGTCCGCATCTCGACAAAAGCGGGCAGCGAGCTTGAAGCCATGAAGAAGCTGGAGGCTCTGGAAGCCCAAATCCAAAAACGACTGCCTAAGCATATGTATGCGAACACGGATGTTCCGATTGAGAACATGATTGTGAACATCATGGCGGATCGTGGACTTACCCTTAGTGCGGCCGAGAGCTGCACAGGTGGACTGCTGATGGAGAGCATTACGGCGGTTCCTGGCAGCTCAGCGATGTTTCAGGGAGGAATCGTATGCTACTCCAATCAAATGAAGGAGAGGCTTCTGCATGTGCCTCATGCGCTGCTTGAAGGCGAAGATGCCCCGGGTGCCGTGAGCCATGAAGTGGCTGAAGTGCTTGCGGAGCAAGTCAGAAACATTACGGACAGCGATTTCGGCCTTTCGGTCACTGGGGTTGCCGGACCTGCCTATTCTGAACGCAAGCCTGTTGGTCTGGTTTATATCGGACTCGCGGAACGCGGGAAGAAAACAGAGGTGTTCGAGCTCCGTCTCAGTGGAAACCGCGAGACGATCCGCATTCGTTCGGTCAAGACTCTGCTTCATCATCTGTGGCTGAGATTGATTACGCATGAGGCGGATTCCGCATCGGTCTAAGACGAAGTTGTACAATAGCTCTTCCAAGAGGTATAATATAGATATACGGAAGAACCGTGCAAATATAAATTTTGCTGCGGTTCTTTTCTTTTCCGGGAGCTGCGGCGAATGCCGGAAGGAGAATGGTCGGGATAAAAAAACGAATGTATGTTCGAAAAAATGCTTGGCAAACGTTTCAAAACAAGGTATGATATGAGTATAAACGGTGAAGGATGTGAGTTTATTGTCAGATCGTCGTGCTGCGCTGGAAATGGCGCTTCGTCAGATAGAGAAACAATTCGGTAAAGGTTCAATTATGAAGCTGGGTGAGTCAACTCACATGCAGGTGGAAGTCGTTCCCAGCGGTTCCTTGGCTTTAGATATAGCGTTAGGTATTGGCGGTCTCCCGAGAGGCCGTGTAATAGAAGTATACGGACCGGAATCTTCCGGTAAGACGACAGTGGCTCTCCATGCCATTGCTGAGGTTCAAAAGGCGGGTGGACAAGCCGCATTTATTGATGCGGAGCATGCGCTAGATCCTCTTTATGCAAGCAAGCTTGGTGTCAACATTGATGAACTGCTGCTTTCCCAGCCGGATACGGGTGAACAGGCGCTGGAAATTGCTGAAGCGCTTGTACGCAGTGGAGCAGTAGACATTATCGTTGTGGACTCGGTAGCTGCTCTCGTGCCGAAAGCCGAGATTGAAGGCGAAATGGGTGATTCCCACGTAGGTCTTCAAGCTCGTCTGATGTCTCAGGCGCTCCGTAAGCTGTCCGGTGCGATTGCTAAGTCCAAGACCATTGCCATCTTCATTAACCAGCTTCGTGAGAAGGTTGGTGTGATGTTCGGTAACCCTGAAACAACGCCCGGCGGTCGTGCCCTGAAATTCTATTCCTCCGTGCGTCTGGATGTTCGCCGGATTGAAAGCATCAAGATGGGTAATGATGTTGTAGGTAACCGTACACGGATCAAAGTTGTGAAGAATAAGGTAGCCCCTCCTTTCAAACAGGCTGAAATTGATATCATGTATGGAGAAGGCATTTCTAAAGAGGGCAGCATTATTGACATCGGAACGGAACTTGATATCGTGAACAAGAGCGGTGCCTGGTATTCGTACGAAGGCGAACGGCTGGGTCAAGGCCGTGAGAATGCCAAGCAGTTTTTGAAAGAACACACGCAGATTTCCGAAGTGATTGAAAACAAGATTCGGGAAGCTAGTAATCTTACGACCCTGGTTCCTGCTCCTACATCCAGTGAACTGGAAAAAGAGCAAAAGGAAGAAGAGGAATTGCTAGAGCTTGAATAAACGTTAACCTATATAAAGGCGCCCTGGTGAAACCTGACTAGGGTGCCTTTTCCATTAGATATAAAAGGGGTTGAATCCATGCAAATGGAAGAACTACATAGGCAGCAGGAGATGACGGATATAAATCATTTTCCTGACGGTATGGATTTGGAGATTACGGCTATAGAGAGACAGCCGAAGCAGAAAGGGCGTTATCTGATTTCATTTGGTGAATATACGCTGTCCATTCATGAAGATGTCATGATTAAATACCGCATGCTGAAAGGGAATCTCTTCACCAAGCAGGAGCTTGAGGAAATCATTCTGGCTGATGAGAAGCAGCGCGCCTATGTGCAGGCTCTGAAGTTTCTGGAACGAAAGCAGCGTACGCGGAAGGAGCTCGCGGACCGGTTGCGTGAGAAAGAGCATGCCCAAACGGTGATCGAGCATGCCCTTGAGCGCTTGGAGAAGGAAGGGCTCATCAATGACGAGCTGTATGCGAAGCAGTGGGCTGAGCAGCGGATTTCAAGCCAGCGGAAGGGTAGAGCATGGGTTAAGCAGGAGCTTCGCCAGAAGGGCGTAGACAAGACGGTGATCAGCGAGGCGCTTGCAGAAGTGAGTCAGGAGCAGGAATATGAAAGCTGCCTGGTAGTCGGAAGGAAGAAATGGAACCAGACACACGGAGAAGTCATGGACAGAAAGCGGAAAACGGGTGCCTTTTTAATGAGAAGAGGGTTTTCCGGCGAACAGGTTCGACAAGTAATTAATCAGCTGATCCGCGAAACAGGCGAGTCAGAAGAAGATATGGAGCATTTTTCATTCGAATGAGGGAAAAGTTAACATATTATGAAACGCACTCTCTTGACAATATCTTTTCACAAATACTAAAATGAATATGAATCTTGTACCGAAAAGCCCTTTTTCCTTCCAAAAAAGGCTCGTTTCTGTAAGATTCAGAAGCGCCAATTCATATGGATAATGCCCGTATTTCACGGGAGATAAGAATCGTTGACTTACGATTTGTGTATGATGATGAACGTGTTGATTGAACGACTGTACAAAAATCCCAAGGAATACCTTGGAGGAACCAACGAGGGGGTGAAACTATGATACCTTTATGGCTATCGATCATTCTCGTTGTTGCCGGATTGTTCTTGGGGTTCGTGATTGGATATTTTATTCGCAAATCTCTTGCAGAAGCTAAAATTTCTAGTGCTGAAGAAGCTGCATTGAACATTGTTGAAAATGCGAAGAAAGAAGCTGAAGCACTGAAAAAAGAAACGGTATTGGAAGCCAAGGATGAAGTCCACAAAATCCGTACCGAAGCTGAAAAAGACACTCGTGAGCGTCGGAATGAAATTCAACGGCAGGAAAGACGATTGTTGCAGAAAGAAGAGTCGCTGGATAAAAAGATTGAATCGCTGGAACGTAAAGAAGAACAAGTGGCTAACAAAGAGAAGCGTATTGAAGAGACGCAACAGCAGATTGATCTGATTTATAAAAGCCAGGTCACTGAATTGGAACGCATTTCCAATCTGACGATGGAGGATGCAAGAAGCATCATTTTGAGCAATGTGGAACAGGAAGTACGGCATGAAACCGCTCAAATGATCAAGGACATTGAGCAGCAGGCCAAGGAAGAGGCAGATAAGAAGGCACGCGAAATCGTAACACTTGCCATTCAGCGCTGCGCTGCCGACCATGTGGCTGAGACTACGGTATCTGTAGTGACATTGCCGAACGAGGAAATGAAAGGACGGATTATCGGTCGTGAAGGCCGTAATATCCGTGCACTGGAAACCCTTACTGGTATTGATCTCATTATTGATGATACGCCTGAAGCTGTTATTCTGTCAGGATTTGATCCGATCCGCCGCGAAATCGCCCGTACCGCTTTGGAGAAGCTGGTATCTGATGGCCGAATTCATCCGGCCCGGATCGAGGAAATGGTGGAAAAATCACGCAAAGAGGTCGACGAACGCATTCGAGAATACGGCGAACAGGCGACCTTCGAGGTGGGAGTTCACGGACTGCATCCGGATCTTATCAAGATCCTGGGCCGTCTGAAATTCCGTACCAGCTATGGTCAAAATGTGCTGAAACACTCCATGGAGGTTGCTTATCTCACAGGCCTGATGGCTGGAGAGCTTGGAGAGGACATCGTTCTCGCCAAACGTGCTGGTTTGTTGCATGACATCGGTAAAGCGCTGGATCATGAAGTGGAAGGATCACACGTTGAAATTGGCGTGGAACTGGCGAAGAAATACAAGGAACATCCGGTGGTTATCAACAGTATCGCATCCCACCATGGCGATGTAGAGGCAACTTCAGTTATCGCTATGCTGGTTGGCGCGGCGGATGCACTTTCCGCAGCAAGACCAGGAGCACGTCGTGAAACGCTCGAAACGTATATCAAACGTCTAGAAAAGCTGGAGGAGATCTCCGAATCCTTCGAAGGTGTCGAAAAATCGTTCGCGATTCAAGCCGGACGCGAGGTTCGCGTCATGGTGCAGCCTGAGAAGATTGACGATGCGGAAGCTTTCCGTCTGGCAAGGGATATCACGAAAACGATCGAAAATGAACTGGATTATCCGGGGCATATTAAAGTTACCGTTATTCGGGAAACCCGAGCGGTTGAATACGCTAAATAATAGTTTGAAAAGTGGCCGCGCAAGGGGCCACTTTTCATATTTTTCCGTACAAGGAGGGGAACGTTATTAACGTTTTATTTATTGGAGACATCGTGGGAAGTGTAGGCAGAAAAGCGTTAAAGGATACGCTGCCTTCCCTGAAATCAAAGTATAACCCGCATATTATTATTGTGAACGGGGAGAATGCCGCATCTGGCAGAGGCATCACCGAATCGATCGCCAAAGAATTTTTTGAGTGGGGTGTTCATGGCATTACGATGGGCAACCATACGTGGGATAACAAAGAAATTTTCGATTTTATCGATGATGAGCCGCGCATGATCCGTCCTGCCAACTTTCCTCCGGGCACGCCTGGACTTGGGCACACGATTATCAAAGCAAACGGCAAAGAGCTCGCGATCGTCAATCTGCAGGGCCGAACATTTCTGCCCCCTATTGACTGTCCTTTCCGCAAAAGCGATGAAATTATCGACCAGCTGCGCAAGAAGCATAAGCATATCCTGGTTGACTTTCACGCGGAAGCTACGTCCGAGAAGATCGCCATGGGCTGGCACCTGGATGGACGTGCATCGATCGTTGTAGGTACGCATACTCATGTGCAGAGCAATGACGATACGATTCTGCCCGGCGGAACGGCCTATCTGACGGATGCAGGTATGGTAGGGCCCAAAGAAGGGATTCTGGGTATGGAACGTGAAGCGGTGCTTCGTAAGTTCAAGACCCAGCTGCCGGTCCGGTTTCAGGTGGATAAAGGGAAGTGGCAATTTCACGGCCTGTTTGTACAGCTGGATGATGCCACAGGCATGGCGAAGAAGATGGAGAAAATCCGCTTGCTTGAAGACGACTGGATTATGGACTAAGTATCTTTTCGTATAGGGAATGAGCAATGGAAGCCTAAGACTATTGATGTATTTTTATAGGCAAAATTGACAAAAAGAAGGAATTATTTTGCCATTCACGAATAACATCTAGTATGTGGAAGCTAACCATCATCATTCCCACGGGAGGTACTTACCATGGAAGTATTAAAAGTTTCAGCAAAGTCCAATCCAAATTCTGTTGCCGGTGCTCTAGCTGGCGTGCTTCGTGAACGTGGTGCTGCTGAACTGCAGGCGATCGGAGCGGGTGCACTTAATCAAGCCATTAAAGCAGTTGCCATTGCCCGGGGATTTGTCGCACCAAGTGGAGTTGATCTGATCTGTATTCCAGCTTTTACGGATATTGTAATTGATGGGGAAGACCGGACTGCAATCAAGTTGATCGTGGAACCTAGATGAGTTGATGGATGTTCAATGTTGTTGAAACCTGTTTATTGATATAAGCTGAATAAAGCCGGCGATATTGAGGGAGCTGTTTTCCTCGGGCTTGCATTCAGTTTATATGGGATAGACAGGTTTTTTGCATCTAAGGGGTGTCATGGCCCGTTTATAATATACCAGATGGGAGAAATGAAACATGAGAATTCCCGTTATTGATTTTCACTGCGATGTACTGAGTAAGATGAGGGAGAACGTGGGTATATCCTTTCTTGACGATCCTAAACTTGATGTCACCTATGACCGCATGCGGCAGGGAGAAGTTCAGCTGCAGTGTTTTGCTATATATTTGTCCGAACGGTGGGGAATCCCGCGTTATGAATATATTTTGGATCAGATTGATGCGTTCAAGTCCAGAGTCATGACAACCGCTGAGGGGATGCGCTGGCTGCGGTGGAAAGAGGATGCTGCAGAGCTGGAACAGGCGATCCAGGGATCAGTTCAGGCCTTGAAAAGCGCCCGCCAGCTTCCTTGGGGACTTCTCTCGGTCGAAGGGGCAGACGGATTTGAGGGCAGTTTGTTTTATGTAAAGATGTGTTATGAGCTTGGTGTCCGCTTCCTGGGCATTACCTGGAATTACGCGAACTGGGCGGCAGATGGTGTGTTGGAGAAGCGGAATGGAGGATTTACCGAAAAAGGGAGAAAGCTTATTCAGCTGAGTAATGAGATCGGTCTGCTGCTCGATGTGTCGCATTTGTCTCAGGCCGGATTTTGGGAACTGACAGAACGAACGGTGAGACCGTTTATCGCCTCTCATTCCAATGCCAAATCCATCTGCCCGCATCCTCGGAATCTGACCGACGAGCAAATCCGGGCGATCATTGCCATGGACGGACGTATTGGAATGACCTTTGTTCCGTGGTTTGTACGGGAAGGCGGAGAAGGGCCGGTTCGTCCAGAGGAGCTGCTACCTCATATCGAACACTTCTGCACGCTGGGTGGGGAGAACAACCTGATGATCGGATCGGATTTTGACGGAATCGACTCATGGATTCAAGGCCTGGAGCATCCGGGAAGGTATCCTGAGTTCGCCGAGCTGCTGTGCAAGCATTATTCGGAGGAACTGGTACGGAAGTGGTTTTCAGGCAATGCGTTGTCCTATCTGAACAGCCATCTGCCTGAAAAAGGGGCTTGCTAGCAGCAAGTAGATAGTCCTCTGCTTGGTATTCCATAAAAAATGTCACACAAAAAAACCTTGCTATTTGTCCCTGTTGCTCATAAACTTTTACATAATTATTAAGACTCGTCATGGTAAGCCTGAACTAGGTGTAATGGGCACGCCGTGACGAGCCGTTTTATTGCAAAATAGTGCCATGGTGAATGGGGAATTTGGCGCTAGCACTATGAGCGGGAAAGAAGGAGTGGGCTTTTTGATCAGTCAATTGTCATGGAAAATAGGTGGACAGCAAGGGGAAGGCGTAGAGAGCACGGACCGGATTTTTTCGACGGCTCTGAACCGACTTGGCTATTATCTGTACGGTTACCGGCATTTTTCGTCACGAATTAAAGGTGGACACACCAATAATAAAATTCGCATTAGTACGCAGCCGATTCGCGCCATTGCGGATGATTTGGATATTCTGGTTGCATTCGACCAGGAAAGCATTGATTTGAACGCACATGAGCTGCGTCCGGGAGGCGTCGTGATTGCGGATGCCAAGTTCGTGCCAACGCTGCCTGAGGGGGCTGACGCCCGTTTGTTTCCTGTGCCGATCACGGCCATTGCAGAGGAACTAGGCACATCCTTGATGAAAAACATGGTTGCTTCCGGTGCGTCGTGGGCGCTCCTGGGCTTACCTATGGATGTTTTCAATAAAGCGGTTCAAGAAGAGTTCGGGCGTAAGGGTGCAGCTGTCGTTGAAAAGAATATCGAAGCGGTGAAGCGCGGAGCTGATTATGTGCTGGAACTGGCGGGAGGTCCGCTTGAGGACTTCAGACTTGAGCCGGCAGACGGCAAGCAGAAGCTGTTTATGATCGGCAATGATGCCATCGGGCTTGGGGCACTGGCAGCAGGCTGCCGGATCATGAGTGCTTATCCGATTACGCCGGCTTCGGAAATTATGGAATATCTCATTAAGAAGCTGCCGAAGTTTGGCGGTACCGTCGTGCAGACTGAAGATGAAATTGCGGCCATCACAATGGCTATTGGCTCGAGCTATGCCGGAGTTCGCTCTATGACGGCCTCAGCAGGCCCTGGATTGTCGCTCATGATGGAAGCCATAGGTTTATCGGGGATGACTGAAACACCGGTGGTTATCGTCGATACACAGCGCGGTGGACCAAGTACGGGGCTGCCAACCAAGCAGGAGCAAAGTGACATCAATGCGCTGATTCACGGGACGCATGGGGAGATTCCTAAAGTCGTGCTGGCGCCAAGCTCTATTGAGGAATGCTTTTACGATATGATCGAAGCATTTAATCTGGCGGACAAGTACCAGCTGCCTGTTATTGTGGTGACGGATCTTCAGCTGTCTCTTGGCAAGCAGTCCTGTGAGCTGCTGGATTATGGAAAGGTCAACATTAACCGCGGCAAGCTGGTACAGGAGGCACCGGAACTGGAAGCCGGCGGATTGTTCAAGCGTTATGAACTGACAGAAGACGGCGTATCACCAAGAGTGCTGCCTGGCCAAAAGCATGGTATCCACCACGTTACAGGAGTGGAGCATGATGAAAGCGGCCGCCCGTCAGAAAGCGCTGTTAACCGGAAGCAGATGATGGATAAGCGTCTTGGTAAAATGGAGCGGATTACGGTAGAAAACCCGATCCATACGGATGCACCTTATGAAAATCCTGATCTGCTGATCATCGGTATGGGGTCAACCGGGGGAACTATCCAGCAGGCAAGAGAAATCCTTGGAAATGAAGGAATCACTACGAATCAGATGATGATCAGACTGCTGCATCCATTCCCGGCAGAAGCCGTGAAGCCATATGTGGAGCAGGCGAAGCAGGTGATCGTCCTTGAACATAATGCTACAGGCCAGCTGGCTGATCTGATCAAGCTTCATGTCGGAAGCAGGGAGAAAATCACAAGCGTGCTGAAATACGATGGGAACCCATTCCTGCCATCCATTGTGGCTGAAGAATGCAGAAAAGCCTGTCAGGCAAGTAAGGAGCTGGTATAGTCATGGCTACATTCAAAGAGTTTCGCAATAACGTCAAACCCAACTGGTGTCCGGGCTGTGGAGACTTTTCCATTCAAGCGGCCATTCAGCGGGCAGCCGCGAATTCCGGTCTGGAGCCGGAACAACTCGCCGTCATATCTGGGATCGGCTGCTCTGGACGGATTTCTGGATATATTCATGCTTACGGATTCCACGGAATTCACGGCCGTTCACTTCCCATCGCGCAGGGGGTAAAGCTGGCCAACCGGGATCTTACGGTCATTGCTACCGGTGGTGATGGGGATGGCTTCGCCATCGGGATGGGTCATACGATCCATGCCATCCGCCGCAACGTTAACATCACATATATCGTCATGGATAACCAAATTTACGGGCTTACGAAAGGCCAAACTTCGCCGCGCAGTGCAGAAGGGTTCGTGACCAAAAGCACGCCGCAAGGCTCTGTCGAGACTACACTCTCACCGCTGGAGCTTGCCTTGTCGGCAGGCGCAACCTTTGTGGCGCAGTCCTTCTCAAGTGATATCAAGCAGCTGACGGCGCTGGTAGAGGAAGCGATCAAACATGAAGGTTTTTCCTTCATCAACGTGTTTAGTCCTTGCGTAACATTCAATAAGATCAATACGTACGAGTGGTTCAAAGACAATATCGTTCCACTGGATTCGATTCCGGATTATGATCCGTCCAATCGGATTGCGGCCATGACAACACTGATGGAGACAAATGGAATGGTGACCGGACTGATCTATCAGGACAAAAACAAGAAGAGCTATGAGAACCTCGTTCCCGGTTTCCGCGAGGAGCCGCTTGTTCAGCAGGAGCCACTCCTGTCGCGCGAACAATTTGACAATCTTGTAGCGGAATTCAAATAAAAAACGGAAAAGGTGCCCGCATTTGCGGTTGCGCCTTTTTATTTTTGGGTAAAAGGATGTATAATGAGTTGGCGTACAGATCATAGAGAAAAAAATAAGGAGTGATCCACGTGAGTAAAACTGTACCTGTAGGAGTATCCGCAAGACATATTCATCTAACGCAAGAACATATTGAGGCTTTGTTTGGAGAAGGCTATCAATTGACTGAGTTTAAACCTCTGTCCCAGCCGGGCCAGTTTGCCGCCAACGAGACGGTAGCTGTCATTGGTCCGAAGGGTCAATTCGATAAGGTGAGAATTCTGGGTCCTGCGCGCAAAGCGAGCCAAGTGGAAATTTCCCGTACCGATTCCTTTTCGATCGGCGTGAAAGCACCGGTTCGTGAATCCGGTAAAATTGAGGGAACCCCAGGAGTCAAAGTAAAGGGTCCGAAGGGCGAAATTGAATTGGAGCAGGGCGTTATCGTTGCTGCACGCCATATTCATTTTCATACCTCCGATGCTCAAAAATGGGGAGTTGCTGATCAACAAATGCTGAAAGTGCGTGTTGGGGGCGAACGCGGCGTCGTATTCGAAAATGTCATCGCACGCGTGTCGGATTCCTTTGCACTGGACATGCATATCGATACCGATGAAGGAAATGCTGCCGGAGTCAAAACCGGTGACATGGCTGAAATCATCGACTAGTATGCTTTTTTGTGGCAAAGTAAAGAAGGATGGAGAAGGCTTAGATGGCCTTTTCCATCCTTCTTTACTTTATTTAGAATTTATAATTTTCGGGGTCCCCACTTTGTGGGGTTATTTTGAGATATAGATAACCCTGAAAGTTCATGTTATAATTTATTGTAATGCCTTTTTAGGCATGATGTGCTGTCCCCAAGGGAATTGAAGGAGTGATCAACAGCATGACCAAGGAAACAAAGGATTACTCCAAATATTTTGATTTTTCCGACGCTAAGGTCCTGTCCGAGGATGAACACGGCAAGACCGTTCGAATCAAAGGCCGGGAAATTCATATTATTTCGGAGCCTAACCATAGACAAAGCAAGAAGCGCCGCCGGGAAGACGTGGAGGTGCTGTATGATACCGCGATACCGGCAGAGCTTCGGGAGATTGGAAAAGGAAAGCATTATATCGTATATACCTTCGGATGCCAGATGAACGAGCATGATTCGGAAACGATTAAGGGCATGCTGGAGGAAATGGGTTACACGTCAACGGAAGACCGGAAGGAAGCGGACATTATTCTGCTGAACACCTGCGCGATCCGTGAGAACGCTGAGGACAAGGTGTTTGGCGAGCTCGGCCATCTATCCCACTTGAAGAAGGAAAAGCCCGGTATGCTGCTAGGTGTGTGCGGCTGTATGTCCCAGGAAGAAAACGTGGTTAGCCGCATCATGCAAAAGCATGGCTTCGTGGATCTGATCTTCGGCACCCACAACGTGCACAGACTTCCGCATCTGATCAAGGAAGCTTTGTTCAGTAAGGAAATGGTGGTAGAGGTGTGGTCCAAAGAGGGCGACATCATCGAGAATCTGCCGAAGAAGCGGGAAGGACTGCGCGCCTGGGTGAACATCATGTATGGCTGCGACAAGTTCTGCACCTATTGCATCGTTCCCATGACCCGCGGTAAAGAACGGAGCCGACGTCCGGAGGACGTGATTGCTGAAGTGCGTGAGCTGGCCCGCCAGGGCTTTAAGGAAGTGACACTGCTCGGGCAGAACGTCAATGCTTACGGCAAGGATTTTACAGACATCACATACAGCTTTGGCGATTTGATGGATGATATCCGGAAAATTGATATTCCTCGCATCCGCTTTACAACGTCCCATCCGCGGGATTTCGATGACCGGTTGGTCGAAGTTCTTGGCAAAGGCGGCAATCTGGTGGAACATATCCATCTGCCGGTTCAGTCAGGAAGCAGCGAAGTTCTTAAAATCATGGGACGGAAGTACACAAGAGAAGTTTACTTGGAGCTTGTCGGTAAAATTAAAGCCGCAGTTCCCGGTGCCGTTTTGACTACAGATATTATCGTCGGCTTCCCGGGTGAGACGGAAGAGCAATTCGAAGAAACGCTGTCGCTGGTTCATGAGGTTGGCTTCGATTCCGCGTACACCTTTATTTATTCGCCGCGTGAAGGCACACCTGCAGCAAGCATGGAAGACAATGTGCCGATGGAGGTCAAAAAAGAGCGCCTGCAGCGTTTGAACCGCGCCATCGAGGTGCACAGCCGCAAGAGCCACGAGAACCTCTGTGGAGAGATTGTCGAAGTACTGATCGAGGGTGAGAGCAAGAATAACGCCTCCGTACTGGCAGGACGTACCCGTACCAATAAGCTGGTCCATTTTG
Organism: Paenibacillus mangrovi; assembly: GCF_022898935.1. Classification (GTDB taxonomy): domain Bacteria; phylum Bacillota; class Bacilli; order Paenibacillales; family Paenibacillaceae; genus Paenibacillus_AQ; species Paenibacillus_AQ mangrovi. Next base: position 647,106 of record NZ_JALIRP010000001.1, read on the forward strand.
AAGGCGATAAAGAGCTGATTGGCAGCTTCGTCCATGTCAAAATTACGGATGCGATGACCTGGTATATCAAGGGCGAGATCGTAACCGAAACTAATGCAGCTTCAGCAATAACCATGTAGAATCAATTAATCGGAATAGGGGTAATGTAAGATGATAGAAAAAGGCCACCTTAACAGTTTGGGCATGATGTCTTACGATACGAAAGATTTGATTATCCGCGATGATATTATGGCAAAGGCCAAGGAATTGGCAGAGCTGATCTCTAGCAGCGAAGAGGTTCAGCAGTATCAAAAGGCGGAAGAAAAAATCCGCAACCATGAGCATGTGCAAAGCCTGATTACTACGCTGAAGAAACGCCAAAAAGAAATTGTAGCCTTTGAATCCTTCCAAAATCCGCAAATGGTCGCGAAAATTGAGAAGGAAATGGAATCGCTCCAGGATGAAATAGATGCTATTCCGCTCGTGGTTGAATTCCAGCAGAGCCAAAGCGATATCAATTATCTTCTGCAGCTGGTCATGTCGGTTATTCGTGATACCGTATCCGAGAAGATCGATGTGGAAGCGGGAACGGACGCCCCACCTTCAAACTGTGGTTAAGATCTAAAGAATTAAGGCTGTGGATCATGTATCCGCGCCTTTTTTTGATCTATTAGAATTTATAATTTCCGGGGGTCCCCGCAAAGTACCTGAATCAGCTTTGAAGCAAAGTCCCCACTTTGTGGGGTTATTTTGTGGAGACTTCAAAGGAGGCTTGCTTGTGAGCGCCCAAGTGTTAATGAGAAGAAGGAAGCCGGAAGAATTCCTTCCGAAAGAATTGCTGATGCTGGCAGACCCGGAATGGTCGCAAGTAGAGAAATATCTGGATCAATCGAGCTGGATGGTTGCTGAATGCGAAGGCCGGATTATCGGTGTCTGCGGGTTCATGGCTGTGGATTCCTCCGCAGGGGAGATCATGAACGCAGCGGTTGATCCGGCTTATCAGGGGAAAGGCTTTGGTAAAAAATTAATACTGCTTACGCTGGAGCAAGCCCAAAATGACGGTTATAAGAAGGTAATCGTCCGAACGGGTAATTCGAGTCTGGATCAGCTGGCTCTGTATCAAAAATGCGGATTCCGGATGGTCCGGATAGAGCAGGACTATTTTGTGAACAACTATCCTGAACCAATTTATGAAAATGGCATTCAGTGCCGGGATCAGGTCATCTTGGAAATGTACACTCGAGAGAGATAATCAACACTATATTCAAAAGACAGCATTGGGGGAAGCAGAATGAATGCATTGGAAGAAATGATATCACGCGGCGAGAATACGTTTTGGTCTTATTTGGGCTGTGAATTTGTATCGGCGGATGAAGAGAAGATCATTATTGCCCTAGATGCTAAGGAGCACCATACTAATTCCTTGGGAATCATCCACGGCGGTGTGCTGACCTCGCTTATGGACCAGGCTATGGGGATGGCGGCAACGGCTGCCAAGAATTCGGACAACTGCGTAACGACCAATATCAACGTTCATTTCATGTCCGCCATGACTACCGGAAGATTGATCGTAACAGCCCGCGTGATTCATATGGCAGGACGTTCCATGACGACGGAAGCGCGCATCCATAACAGTGAAGGAACGCTTGGATGCTTGGCTACCGCTACATTCCGTGTTGTACATCGCAAATAGCGAAGATACCTGCCTGATTTTATAGGAAAAACGTCTATCGACGTTCTTTCACAGAAGACAGACCGCTTTTAGCAGAAGTTTTTCTTGCGATATCAGGATACTTTTCCTGAAGTTTATACTTTCTGATATCTTAAAAATACTTGACTTTTTTTGTTAATAATTCATAATGAAAGTATCAAAAAGAAGTTATGTGGTGATGAGATGAACGAACATGGTAAACAAGGTGATTCCTCACCTGAAGCACAAGCTTATTCGGCTAAAAAATACCGAACGCCGGACGGTGTGCCGGCGGATATCGTCATGTTTACGCTGACCAAAAGAGAAAGAAAGACCGTGACCAAAACGTTACCGATCCGCGAGCTTAAGGTCATGCTCATTCGGCGCAAATCCTGGCCATGTGCTGGCATGTGGGCGCTGCCTGGGGGCTTTTGTCAGGAAAGCGAATCAATATATGATGCCGCGACCCGTGAGCTTAAAGAAGAAACGGGAGTCGATGGTGGACATTTGGAATATTTGGGTGTGTACAGCACACCTGGAAGAGATCCGCGCGGCTGGATTATCAGCCATGCTTTTTTTGCCCTGGTAGAGGAATGGATGCTGGAAAGCAGACAGGCGGCGGATGATGCCGGCGAGGTCGGATTGTTTGGCATCGAAGAGGTCTTGAACGGACTGGAGCTGGCGTTTGACCACCGTGAGATCATACAGGATGCCTATCTCCGGATTCAGCAGCAGATGCTGCATTCCACGATCGCACGCCAGTTTTTGCCGGAGCAGTTTACGCTCAGCGAGCTGTACCAGGTCATTCAAACCGTTGTTCCGGAATTCAGCGAGCCCAATTTTATTCGTAAAATCACATCCACTCGCAGCAGACAGGGGATTTTGGAAGAAGTCAGAGACGAGACAGGCAAACCGCTCAGCTCCAACCAGTACTCCCAGCGCCCGGCTCAATTGTATAAGTTCACGGACTATGTGCCGCTGTTTTCCATCTACACTTAGAGTTGGAGGAAAGAAACGGCCCAAGGCTTAAGGTACAAAGGAGGAAGCCCGCCATGCAGACAGCAGGACTGGCATTACATACCGATAAATATCAAATTAACATGATGTATGCGCATTGGGTTAACCGTTCGCATCAGCAGAAGGCCGTATTTGAAGCGTATTTCCGCAAGCTTCCATTCGGGAACGGTTTTGCTGTATTTGCAGGTCTTGAACGGATTGTTCATTATATCGCCAACCTGCGATTTACGGATGAAGACATCCGGTATCTATCTGCTCAAGAAGAGAATTATGATTCCGCATTTCTGGAGGAACTGAAGCAGTTCCGCTTCTGCGGAAACCTCTACTCCATGAAGGAAGGGGCGCTTGTGTTCCCTAACGAGCCTCTTATCCGTGTGGAGGGAACCATCATGGAAACGCAGCTGGTGGAGACGGCGATGCTTAACTTCATGAACTTCCAGACCTTGATTGCCACCAAAGCATCGCGTGTGAAACAGGTAGCCACAGGCGATATCCTGCTGGAATTCGGAACCCGGCGCGCTCAGGAAGAGGATGCTGCCGTTTGGGGCGCACGCGCTGCTTATGTTGCGGGCTTTGACGCCACTTCCAACATGCTGGCGGGTCAGAAGTTCGGAATCCCTACCAAAGGTACACATGCGCATTCTTGGGTTCAAAGCTTTCCTTCGGAACAAGAAGCATTTGATACCTATGCCAGAGTCATGCCTGATGACGTGACGCTGCTGGTGGATACATTCGATACGCTGAAAAGCGGGGTGCCTCATGCGATCGAGACCGCGAAGAAGCTCGAGGCAGCAGGCAAGAAAATGTCTGCGATCCGCCTCGACAGCGGCGACTTGGCTTACTTGTCCATAAAGGCCAGGGAAATGCTTGATAATGCAGGCTTTTCCTATGTTAAAATCGTTGCCTCGAATGATTTGGATGAGAACACGATTTTCAACTTGAAGGCTCAGGGGGCACGTATAGACACGTGGGGTGTAGGTACGCAATTAATCACGGCTGCGGATCAGCCGGCTCTTGGAGGCGTATATAAGCTCGTCGAGCGTGAAGTCAACGGCGAAATGATTCCGACGATCAAGATTTCAGGCAATCCGGAAAAGGTATCCACACCTGGTAAAAAAGATGTATTTCGCATTGTGGACCGCGTCAGCGGCAAAGCGATTGCAGATTACATTATGTTTCCGGATGAAGAGAAGCCGCATGACGGCATGCGCCTAAAGCTGTTTAACCCACAGCATCCTTATCTGCAGAAATTTGTGAAGAATTATGATGCCATACCGATGCTGGAACAGATATTCAAAAATGGGCTGCAGGTATATACTCTGCCATCGCTGGATGAAATCCGGCAGTATCATCGTGAGCAGATGGATCTCTTCTGGCCCGAGTATCTGCGCAAGATGAACCCAGAAATCTACCGCATCAATATTAGCGAAAAAGTCTGGAACCTGAAGCAGAAACTGATGGCGGAATACATGCAGGTCGAAGAATAAACAGTCAAGAGATTCAGTATGAATAGCTGGATCTCTTTTTTATATAACCGTATAATGAACATGAATTCATACCAAGGGAGGGGAACCTCATGATGGACCCGTTTCAAGCGTTTATGATTCGTCAAGAAGGGGAAGAACTCAAGAGTCAGGTGGAGGAGTTGACGCTTGATCAGCTGCCTGAGGGTGATGTGCTGGTCAAAGTTCATTTTTCAGGAGTGAATTATAAGGATGGACTGGCGAGTACGCCTTATGGCAAAGTCGTACCGAAATATCCCATGATCCCCGGCATTGATCTCGCTGGAGAGGTAGTGCACTCAGAGCATCCTGACTTTCATGAAGGGGACCGCGTACTGTGTACCGGTTATGGTCTGGGTACATCACATTACGGAGGCTTCAGCCAATTTGCGCGACTTTCTGGTGAATGGCTTCTGCATCTTCCTGACGGGCTGACTCTACGGGAAGCAATGGGAATCGGAACAGCCGGATTTACCGCAGCGTTGTCTGTCGATCGATTGCTTCACTGCAATGTTACACCTGATATGGGACCTGTACTCGTAACGGGGGCTACTGGCGGGGTTGGCAGCTTTGCAGTTGATATTCTGGCTCGGGCAGGGTTTGATGTAACGGCAAGCACGGGGAAAATAAATGAGCAAAAAGAATGGTTGAAAGGCTTGGGCGCCGCCCATGTGATCGGAAGGGATGACATTGAAGCTGCCCCAGCAGGTCCGCTTTCCAAGCAGATCTGGGCAGGAGTTGTTGACCCGGTCGGAGGACCTCATCTCCAGAACATGTTAAAAAGCATCTGTTACGGCGGTGCTGTAGCGCTGTCGGGTCTAACGGGAGGAACTGCCTTTGAGAGTACCGTTCTTCCATTTATATTGAGGGGTGTTCAGCTGATCGGCATTGATTCGGTGTTCTGCCCCAAGGAATGGAGAACAGGCATTTGGAGCAAGCTGAGCCAGGATTGGAAGCCGGAGAGAGCACTGGGGCAAGGAATCAAAGAATGTTCGCTTCAGAAGCTGCCTGAGGTGCTTGAGGATATTTTACAAGGGAAAGCCGTCGGAAGAACGATTGTTCGTATGGAATAAAGAGTCAGAAGGCGGCTGTACTGCATAAAGCGTTTGAAATGTTGGCATTCTAACCCCATAACAGGCTGTCTTCCGCCTTGGCGGCAGCAGGGAAATCTGGAAGGGATGAGCCGACATGTACAAATCGTTAGCATTGCTGCTGGCCTGTGTGCTGCTAATCGCCGCGGTTGGCTGTAATAAGCATACCGTTATTAAGAAAGAAACCAAATTGTATAATTTCGATTCTTATTCTGAAGGTAATATCAGGGCACAATCACAGGGAAAAGGACTCAACGGCCAATTGCTGAATGAGCTTAAGCTGGCTTTTGAAGCCAAAAATATACCGCTCACTCATGAAACGTATGCCGAGGATGGACGGGGAAATATCAGCTACATGTTCCACATTAGGGGTAACCCGCAGCAGTACATCAATTTGCATGTGTTTACGGATGAACAGGAACGGATCAAACGGATTCATAACTGGTATGGAGACCAGCACCAAATCGATACGCAGAACATGCACACAGTAATATACAGTCATAACAGAGCCTCATTGATTTATACTTCATCCGGGAAAGACAAGGGTATCTATGACAAACAGGTTCATGAGATTTTTAATTCGCTGATAAGCCGTATGAATTTTCAACCATAGTATACCAAATGCCGGAGCAGCATTATAAGCTTCCCGGCATTTTTTTGTAACTATTCTTTTTTATATATCTCTCTCATCACATGTCCGAGCTCTGGGACGATGATCCGTTCCAACGCAAGCTTGACTGCTCCCTTGGAGCCCGGAATCGAAAAGACAGCAGTGCTGCCGGAAACACCCGCAATAGCCCTGCTCAGAATGGCTGCCGCTCCGATATCTTCGGTGAAGCTGAGATACCGGAAAATCTCTCCGAATCCGGGCAGCTGTTTATCAAGCAATGAAGAAACGGCCTCGTACGTTGTATCACGCGGTGAAATGCCCGTACCTCCGGTTAAGATGACAGCCTCCACCTCGGGATTGCTAGAAGCTTCGTGAATCAGCTCTCTTATGCCCTCGTAATCATCCTTAACAATCTCATACGCGACAATCCGGTAACCGGCCTTTTCCAAAAGGGATTTCATTAATTGGCCTCCGGTGTCGGTCTCCGGAGTACGTGTATCGGACACGGTCACGATCATGCAGGATACGGTATCCGGCGCCTCGTTGCGATGTTGGTCTACTGATCTCATCGTTCTAATCTCTCCTCCCTTTTAGAGTGTCTTTATAGGATAGTCCTTTGTGGGCCAACTTGCAAATCCTTGCTTAGTCTGGAATTATGGATCATCCAGCACAGTTGTGATACTGTTAGGGGTGTAGTACACTTTGCTAAAAACGGCTTGAACAGAGCAAGGAATGAAGAGGAGAAGAATGATGACGACACAAAAGGTAACACCTATTTACATACTATCCGGTTTTCTAGGAAGCGGAAAAACGACTTTGCTTCAGCGGTTGGTGAATTACTGGCAATCGCAAGGACTGCTTCCGGCCGTTATTATGAATGAGATTGGCGATGTAAATCTGGATGGGCTGCTGGTAGAGGAGCGGGTACCGATGACGGAGATGCTGAGCGGCTGCATTTGCTGCTCGATCCGGGGGGATTTGAGCATGGAGATCGCCGGACTGATCCAGAGAGAAGCCCCAGATGTCATCGTCGTTGAAGCAACGGGGATTGCGAACCCCTTGGAGATATTGGACGGGGTCACGGAAGCCGCTTTGTATATCAAAATTGATCTCAAGGGTGTCATCACGGTTGTCGATTCCGCCCATTTACTTGAACTATACCGGAATCAAAAAGGAAAGACATTTAGGCTGATGCAGGAACAAATTCGGGCAGCTTCCTGCCTGATCCTGAATAAGACGGATCGGGTTGATCATGATGAGCAGGAACTGCTGGCTGGCGTCATTTCACGCTGGAATGCTTATGCCCCTGTGCTTTCTACAGTCCGGTGCGATGTTGAAATCCCAGATGTGCTGGAGTCGCTTGGGAACGATTCACGTTTGTCTGCTGTTCTGCAGGCATCATCTCAAGAGGAGGAGGAAGTCGGTGGTAATAATCCCCATGCTCATCAACATTCACATGAACATGGCCATACGCATACGCATCATGATCATGTCATGGTCTATACGCATTATTTGAGCGGCCCTGTGGACAGCGGGGAATTCGAAAGCTTCATCGCGAATCTGCCGCGTGAGGTTTATCGTGCGAAGGGGGTCCTGACCTTCAGCGATACGGCAAGCCGGTTTCTGTTCCAGTATGCTTTCCGGGAGCCCGATTTTCTGCGAATTACGCCTCAGGGAGAGGTTCCTGATGTCGTCGTTTTTATCGGAGAGCATTTCTCGAAATCCACTCTTGAACAAGGCATGCGGGCGCTGGAGAAGGCATAGCCACTCATAAATACTCAAGATCAAGCCTGAACGCTTCTTGGCTTCCAAGAGGCTCAGGCTTTTTTTTGTTCTGCAAGCCGGAGCGCGTCCTTTAGTTTGAATTCCATTGGAATGGGGTACTATATGGTTGTTTACCATGAGCCTCAGACATAATGGAAGGAGAGACGCTAGTGAAAACACAAGAACACAAAGAAGCAGCTGACTCATTTGTACCGTACATACCAGCATCGAAATCGCTGCCCGAATTGACGCTGCTGTCCATCATCCTGGGGGTCATACTTGCAGTGGTGTTTGCAGCTGCAAACGCATATCTGGGACTGAAAATCGGCTTAACCGTCAGCGCTTCTATTCCTGCAGCCGTCATTTCACTGGGCGTGCTTCGCGGAATATTCAAACGCAAATCCATTCTGGAGAACAATATCGTCCAGACGATGACCACTGCGGGAGAAGCGGTCGCTGCGGGGGCCATTTTTACAATTCCTGCACTGTATATGTGGCATGAGATACCTTCAATGGGTACCGTCAGTTTCATTGTTTTGGTAGGCGGATTTCTGGGCGTGGCAATGATGATTCCGCTTCGGAGACTGCTGATTGTAAATGAGCATGAAACCCTGCCATACCCTGAAGGAACGGCCTGTGCGGAGGTGTTGATCTCCGGTGAAACCGGCGGGAAAAGCGCCAAAATGGTTGTGTTCGGCTTTCTGGCCGGTGGCTTGGTGAAAGCTCTAGGAGACGGATTTAAATTATTCAAGACGGAAATTGAGACAGGCATCTATAAGTTTAAAAATTCACTGATTGGTATGGATACGTATCCAGCGCTGCTGGGTGTCGGATATATTATTGGACCCCGCATCTCGGGACAAATGCTTGCCGGGGGGATTTTGGCTTGGCTCGTCCTGATTCCCATGATCGGATTTTTTGGTGCAGGAGAAACTTCTGTGCTTCCCCCAGGAACTATACCAATTCCGAGACTCGATCCTTGGGGAATCTGGGAGGGATATATCCGGTATATCGGCGCAGGAGCTGTTGCAGCAGGAGGGATCATCACCTTGGTCAAATCGCTTCCTATGCTGTACAGTTCGCTCGCTGCTACACTCTCGGGGCTGAGAAAAAAAGATTATGCGAAGGTCACCCTTGAGCGAACGAATATCGATATTCCGGGATTTTGGGTGACGGTCATGATTGCCCTGCTTATCGTTATCATTGCTTTTTCCCCTTTAACGGATGTTGGGATTGTCGGGGCTATCGCCATTACGATCTTTGGTTTTCTATTCGTTACCGTGGCTTCACGGATCGTCGGACTGGTTGGCAGTTCATCTTCGCCGGTATCCGGAATGACGATTGCGACGCTGCTTATCGTAACGATTATTTTTAAGCAGACGGGGTTCACCGGAATGAACGGGATGATCGCCGCACTGACCGTCGGAGCAATCGTATGTGTGGCTCTTGCGGTTGCGGGAGACATTTCCCAGGATTTGAAAACAGGCTATCTTGTAGGCGGAACACCGTGGAAGCAGCAGGTGGCGATGATGATCGGAGTGCTGGTAAGCGGACTTGTCATCGGGTTTATTCTGTCCGTGCTGAATGAGAGCTATGGTCTGGGCTCCGAAGCTCTACCAGCTCCGAAAGCCGTGCTTATGAAGTTAATCGTCGAAGGGATTATGTCCGGCAATCTGCCATGGGATCTCATTTATATCGGCGTTGCATCAGCTGTTGCTTTTGAATTTTTGGGTTTGAATTCCTTGACGATTGCGGTAGGCATTTACCTTCCGATTCATGTCAGCACACCGATTATGGTTGGCGGAATTGTACGATGGTTTATCGAATGGCGTTCACGCAAAAATGAATTCCTGCTGAAAAGTCGGTTGGAAACGGGAGTCTTGCTCGCATCTGGTTTGATTGCCGGAGAGTCATTGATCGGCGTTATCATTGCCATTCTCATCTGGATGAATGTGCCAATTCCAGGAAAGGTTTTAATCGAGAATAACTGGCTGCCGCTCATCATTTTCATGCTTGTCGTGATCATGCTAACCTGGATGTCCATGGGCCGGAAAGACAGGTCCGTTGTAACCAAACGGGAGGTGTAGAAACGAATGCTAGGATCCAAGTTCAGAAAAAAACGGCCTGCCGCCGAACCTCGGAATTTGCTTGATATGGTCCCGATATTAACCGACCGCATTGCGTCAGTAGAAAAAAACGAAGAAAGGGTCACGCTGCTGCTACCCAGACGAAGCTGGCTCGAGCGCCAATCCGTCCAATGGCTGAAGCAGCCCGCCACCATTCAAATTCATTTAGATGTTCTAGGAAGTGCAGTGGTGTGCCGCTGCAGAGGGAATCATACCGTCGAAGAAATTGCGGATGAGATTCACAGGCGTTTTGGCGAAGCGGCCGAGCCTTTGCTTCCACGCTTGGCTAAGTTTATGGAGGTTCTAGAGGCCAATGGGCTGTTGACTTGGCTGCCGGAAATAGAAAGAAAAAATGACGGCTTAGCGTCACAATAAACGAATCAGCCCTTGCTTCTCGGTCAAACGGTGTGTATAATGTTAAAAAATTGAACGTCAGAGATCGGGAGAGTAAGGAAGGGAGAACATGGACAGCGAGCCGGAGATGGTGAAAGCCGGTACATGTTCCTTCGTGAAGCGCACCCGTGAGATGGCTGATCCAACGTTTATCCGCCCGCGATAGCAAGTAGATCAGTCCGGTTGGCCCCGTTAAAGGTTTTGAAGAGAAATGACAAGATGGCTGTGAACGCCTCTTTTCATTTACTTAGAGTGGTACCGCGGGAAGTTCAGCTCTCGTCTCTATATAGAGACGGGGGCTTTTTTGTTTTCCAATGTGAAGGAGAGGTTGAGAATGATGTTATACCAATGGGCAGCAGAAGTGCTCAAGGCTTATGTTCCGCTGGAAGTAGAGCAATTGATGGAGCTGCTGGAGATTCCGCCTTCAGCCAGCATGGGGGATATGGCTTTCCCTTGTTTTATTCTGGCTAAACAGTTCAAAAAGGCGCCGCAGGCAGCGGCCAAGGATATTGCTGATGCATTCAGTCATCCATATGTTCAAGCGGAAGCCGCGGGTCCATATATCAATTTAAAATTTGACAGACAACATTACGGCAGCTTGATGATGAACGAGCTCACGACGGGCAATGTACCAGAGACAGGGAATGGAATCAAGGTCGTGATCGATATGTCCTCACCGAATATCGCGAAGCCTTTTGGCATCGGACATCTTCGTTCCACCATGATTGGTGCCGCTCTGTACAACATGTATAAACTGGCGGGCTACGACGTGCTGAGTGTCAATCATCTCGGCGACTGGGGAACGCAGTTCGGCAAGCAGATCGCGGCTTATAAGCGCTGGGGGAATGATCAGGCCCTCTCCGAGAACCCAATTCAGGAATCCCTGCAGCTGTATGTACGTTTTCATGACGAGGCTGTGCAGGATAACACTCTTGAACAAGAAGCCAGAGATTGGTTCCGCAAGCTAGAGGAGGGTGATGAAGAAGCACGGAAGCTGTGGGCATATTTTGTGGAAGTGAGCATGAAGGAGTTCGACCGGATGTATGAGCGTCTCGGCGTCCATTTTGACTATACGCTCGGAGAGAGCTTTTATAATGACAAGATGCAGGCAGTCGTCGATACTTTGAAGGAACAAGGTCTGCTTGAGGAAAGCGACGGGGCGCTCGTCGTCCGTCTGGATGAAGAAGGGATGCCGCCATGTCTGATCATCAAGAAGGATGGAACGACCATTTATCCGACTCGGGATTTGGCGACGGCTATTTACAGACATGATGTGATGCAAGCGGACCGTCTTCTATATGTGGTGGGAAGCGAGCAAAGGCTGCATTTCGGGCAGGTATTTACCGTGCTTCGCCGGATGGGCATGGCATGGGCAGATAGCTGCACCCATGTGCCGTTTGGACTCATGAAATTTGAAGGCAAAAAAATGTCTACGCGCCGCGGCAAAATTGTCGTTCTAGAGGATGTGCTGGACGAGGCGGTAGCCCGGGCTATGGATATTATTAATGAAAAGAATCCGGAGCTGGATAACAAGCAGCAGGTTGCAAATGCGGTAGGGATCGGCGCGATCATATTCGGAGATCTCAAGAACAACCGTGTGAATGAAGTAGATTTTTCGCTGGAGGATGCGCTGAATTTTGACGGGGAGACGGGTCCATATATTCAATACACCTATGCCAGAACGCAAAGCGTGCTCGCGAAGGGAGACGCGCTCCAAGCAGAGAATGACAAGGCTGCGGATATGCTCGCGAGTGGCGACGTTCTTGGGGATTCAGGCTGGGAGCTTCTGAAGCTGCTGACGAAATTCCCCGAGCAATTGCAGCGTGGTATCCGTAATAATGAGCCTTCGGCACTGGCGCGTTATGCACTCGATGTGGCACAATCCTTCAATCAATTTTATAATAAGGAAAGAATTGTCACGGATGAGTCGTCGACGCGGCATGCAAGACTGCGGTTGACACGTCTGGCAGGGCTGTCCTTAACCCGGACCATGCACCTGCTTGGACTTCAAACACCAGATCGAATGTAAACATAATGGTTGCAATAATCCGGAGAGGGGAAACCAGGCTTGGCTATAGAAGATTTAACCGGGGAAGAAGCCTGCGAGTTGGTAGCTTTGTATGATGCTGACAAAATATATGGCAAGCGCAAGGTTCTACAGAACCTTACGCTTGCCGTTGTGGCGGGGCAATGCACTGCACTGGTAGGCAAGAACGGATCAGGCAAAAGCACGCTGCTGCGGATGCTGGCGGGGCTAACTCGCCCGACATCCGGAAGGCGTTGGGTGAGAAGCGAAAAGCTGGTTACCGGATATGTCCCGGAGCGCTTCCCGCCTTTTTCTTTTACTCCAGCGGAGTTTTTGCTCAGCGCGGCAGAGGTCCGCGGGATAGATAAAGCTGCTGCCGAGAAGGAAATGAACGGCTTTCTGGAACAGCTGGGGATGGATCGTTTTGTGCATGTCCGGATGACTCAGTTCTCCAAGGGGATGCTTCAAAAAATCAATTTGATCCAGGCCATGATGGGTGGTCCGGAGCTGCTTTTGCTGGACGAGCCGTTGTCAGGACTTGACGTTAAGGCACAGGAGGACCTGCTTCGGGTACTCGTTTCCTTGAAGCGAGACGGAACAGCGATTGTGATGTCGGTCCATGAATCCACGTTGATCGAACAGATTGCAGACCGTGTGCTTCTAATGAAGAACGGACAGGTCGTTCAGGAAACGCGTGGAGACCGCTTGGCGGCACCAGCCGTTACCCGGATTGTCCTTCGCGGACTTGATCCCGCCGCTGTCAGAGAAATTTCCGCACATTCGGGAGTTGCTAACTATGAAATAAGGATGGACGTTTGTGAGATGGAAGCTTGGTCCGATTCGACTGACTTAATAATACGAGAAATCCTGGACAGCGGCGGTTCGATTGTATCGGTGATTCCGCAAGAGGGAATGGGCATTCACCTGCGTGAATGGCTGCAGCCCTCTGAACTGCTAACGGAAGGAGATCTATATAAGTGTTTGCCTTAGCCCGTTTTTTACTGAGAAGCTATACCCGTAAGCACGCATACTTCGCGCCGCTTGCGGCCAGCTTGATCGCGATGTTCCTACTGTATTCCTATAAACCGAATCCTGTTATGGACAGCTACGCTGTGACTTCGGTATTTTTGTTTATCGGCGCGGCCTGGATGGGGAAGACTTTTCTGAATCATGGAAGCCCCCAGCAGGAGCAGCTGCATATCATACATATCGGGAGCATGAAGAAGTACTTGCTCAGCCAGCTTCTGGCGCTGATTCTGCCTGTTGTATTTTGTACGGTTATTTTTATCCTTTTTCCGATTCTGACACATATGTTTGCGGAACCGGTGAGTTTTCATATGCTTCTATTGGCTATTTCCGGGCATTTGATCATGGGGCTGCTCGGGATCATGCTGTCCCTCTTTTTTCAAACGGCCTGGATGCCAAACGGAGCTCGGGCTACGGCGGTTCTGCTGATTGTGGTCATTATTTCGATCGGGGCAAAATCCATCATCACTTTGCTTCCGTCATGGCTTGCATGGCTTCGCTGGATCCTGCCCCCGGTATCGCCGATCATGGATGGTCTTCTAAATACGAACAAAACCTTTACTTTCCTGGAAGTCTGGGGATTTCTGGGATATGGACTGATGTATTTCTTGGCGGCAGGCGCTTTGTACATGTATCTATCAGCCCGTAGAGATGCCCGAACCTAACCTATGCGCTTTGTGTTCATGAAGCCGTTGTCGTTTCTGCTATTATTTTACTGGTTGATGATTGGAAGCACATCCTTTAACATGGAACTATATAAAATGAACTAAACCAGAAAAGTACTTTAGTTCATTTTATACATATAAAGTTATCACGGTTTGAATGGGTAGGAGGGTATGATGAAACAGACACGGCTCTTGGATAGCGAACATTCCAAAGAATTATTTGCCTATTTCGGACTCGCGGTATACTATTCACAGGCACTTGAGCAGCAGCTGGTCAACTTGTTAATGCTGATGAAGGTTTCGCAGGGGAAAGTCCCGACGGAGGAAGATCTTGCCGATCTGTACCACCAGAAACTCAGCAACTCACTTGGACAGCTGGTGAATGAAATTCAGCATCATTTTCCCTTCACGGAAGAAGAGACAGAGCAATTAAAAGAGGTTTGGAAACAGCGGAACTACATTGTTCATGACTATTTTAAGGAGCGTATTCAGGAAACCTTCAGCCCGGCAGGCCGGTCGAGAATGATCCGGGAGCTTACGAACTTCAAGCAGCAGGCACAGGATCTGGAACGCAAGCTTCAAAAATATACGAGTGAGCTTTACGAAAAGCTTGGTTTGGATCAGGAAACGGAAAAGGGCGGAACGCCAACGCAAGTATAATGAAGAAACGAGAATGAGATGCTTTTCATTTGCCAATCATATGAAACATATATGAAGCCGTCTCCGTTAGAGAGAGTGGAGGTGATCGTTTATGCGAAATAAGAAAAAAATGGCCGCAGCTCTGCTGGCCGCTTGCTGTCTTGCAGCTACGTCATCGGCGTATGCATTGTCGGCTATTCAAGATTCCGGGCAGGATAAAAACGCTTCGTCCGTGCATCCCCAAGGCCAAAGCAACAGTAACTCGCAGAATTCTGATGAATCGAACGATGAGGTTTCCATTCAAGTGGAAAAAGTCAATGATGAAGTCAATAAAGTTATCATTTCAAAATCCGGAATGCCGAATCCGGGATACGGACTCGTGGTAGACCGCATTGAATTTCTTTCGGGACATAAGGCCGTAGCCTACTATCATTTCACAACGCCGGAGCCAGGGAAAATGTATCCTCAGGTCATCTCGACCGCAAAAGCTTCATTCTTTCTGGACAGCAAATATAAGGTCATCGTCAAAAAGAGCCCGGGACAGAATGGATTAAAAATACCAAATCCCGGTGGCGATCAAAATTCTCTTAAATGATGAAATTAACTAATGAATAGAGTCCTTTTCTGGATAACCAGGGGAAGGGCTCTTTTTATGTTATCTATGTAAAGTTTTGGCGGACACTGCTAATATGGTACGATATACTCTAATGAATAGTGGAGAGCAGGTATTAGAATAGAATGACAGAACATAGAGAACAGCGTTTCCGTTTCAGTGAAGCCCCGATTTGGGAGCTGCAGCGGAAGTATTTTGAAGAGCAGGGGCTCAAAGCATGGAACAACGACCAGGTACCGCAGTATATTACGAGCAACCCCATGATTGCGACAGCCTATGCCGAGATGATTTTTGGTTTTCTGCAGGACCGGGCAGGCCAAGGTGAAATGACGGAGACTGTGACTATTTTGGAGCTGGGAGCGGGTGCAGGACGTCTCGCATTCCATGTGCTGCATAAACTGTGCGAGCTGCGTGATTACGCGGGAATTCCGCTGCCCCCTTTCCGGTATGTTATGACTGATCTGCCGATCAAAAATGTGAAGAGCTGGGAGCAGCATCCCGCGCTGCAGAGCTATATCGCACAAGGACTGCTGGACTTTGCCAGATTTGATGCCGTGGAGGATCATGAGCTGAACCTGACCGTATCAGGTACGACGATCCGGCCGGGGGATCTCACTCAGCCGCTGCTTATTGTGGCTAATTATTTCTTTGACAGCATTCCGCAAGAGCTGATCTATGTGGATGAAGGTCATATTTTTGAATGTGATGTCATCATCAATTTGCCGGACCGGGCGGATACGCTTACCCCTTCTGAAGCGCTGGAAAGCATGAGCCTAAGTTACATGCACCGCCGGGCTTCTGCCTATGAGGAGGAGACTTTTCCATACCGCAATGTAATTGATCTTTATCGTCAGGAATTGGAAGACTCGCATATTTTGTTCCCAGCAGCCGGATTGGAATGTCTTGAACGGCTGAACCGCATGTCACAGGCGGGCTTCTTGCTCCTGACTGCGGATAAAGGCGATCATCGCCTAGAAAACTGGAAGTTTGCCGAACCGCCGGAGTTGATCTTGCACGGGAGCTTTTCGTTGACAGCCAATTATCATGCCATTCAGCATGTGTTTGAGCAGAGAGGAGCACAATCTCTTTTCACGACGCATTATTATAAAAATCTGAATGTTGGCTGTATCCTCATGCTGGACGGGCCAACGAAATATGCCAATACCCGATTAGCCTATCGGCGGTCGATTGAGCGCTTTGGGCCGGATGAGTTCTTTTCGATGAAGGAATGGGTGGATCGGAATCTGGATACGATGGGGCTGCAGCAGCTTCTGGCCTTTTGGCGGCTCGGCGGGTATGATGCGGAATTTTTCATCCATAGTACCAATCGGATCTCAAGCCTGCTGCCAGACGCGAGCGATGAAGAAATGTTGGATATTCAGCGGGGCATACACAGAATGTGGTCTTCGTTTTATGTCATGGAGCAGCGTTATGATCTGGCTCTGGATGCTGGTCTGCTGCTGTTCGAGATGGATATGTTCGAGGATGCGAAGTATTTCCTGGAAGCATCTCTGGAGGCGGATGAGGACGAGCCGGTTCCGACGGTTCTCTACTGCCTTGCGATCTGCAGCTATGAGCTGGGTATGATGGATTCGGCACTCGCATACACACGCGAGGCGCTGGTTCTGGAGCCGGATCACGAGGAAGCGCTGGATTTGCTGCATGCGTTGAGCGGCGGAGAGTAGTTAAAAAAAGACCCGTAAGAATTCACTTTTTGACAAGTGATCATCTTACGGGTTTTATCATTTGTTCGTAAAATTCTATGCAAGTGAAGGCATAGCAGGCTGTGCTTGACTGTCAGCCGTTTGCGCAGAGCCTTGCTGCAGCTGATACATTTGATAGTAACGTCCGCCAAGCCGCATGAGCTCATCATGCGTGCCGCGTTCGACAATTTCGCCGCGATGCAGAACGAGAATCTGATCGGCACTGCGAATCGTCGATAGTCGGTGCGCGATGATAAACGTCGTACGGCCTTTTTTCAGCACTTCCAGCGCGGATTGGATCAGGCTTTCCGTTTCGGTATCGATATTGGCGGTGGCCTCATCCAGGATGAGAATCGCCGGATCATAGGCGAGCGCACGCGCGAAGGAGATCAGCTGCCGCTGTCCGGCGGATAGCGTACTGCCCTTTTCGACTACCGGCTCGTCAAAGCCCTGCGGCAAGTGAGCAAGTATCCGTTCTGCTCCGACATCACGGAGTGCTTTTTCAACCTGCTCACGGGATATTTTCTCGTCGCCAAGACTTACATTTGAAGCAATGGTACCCGTGAACAGGTAAGGGTCCTGCAGCACGATGCCCATATGATGGCGGATCCACTGCTTCGGCAGATCCTTGACATCCTGGCCGTCGATCGTAATGGTGCCCTTTTGCGGGTCATAGAAACGGAACAAGAGATTGATAATCGAGCTTTTGCCTGAACCTGTGTGTCCGACCAGCGCGACCGTCTGTCCTTGTTCGGCTTCAAAGTTAATGTTTTTCAGCACATAGTTTTCTTTTTTATAGGCAAAAGATACGTTCTTGAACTCGACATTTCCTTTGTAACGCGGCATCGTACCGTCCGTAACGTCTTCGCCTGGCTCATCCATCAGCGAGAAGACGCGTCCGGCGGATACTATCGAGGAGTCGAGTGCGGCCAGCTGATTCACCATACCGGTAATCGGCTGGAACAGACGCCCGAGAACGTCGACGAAGGCGTAGAGAACGCCAAGGGAAACAGCCGATCCGCCTGACAGGGTTCCAAAGCCAAAGTAGGCGAGAATGATTGCAAAAGATAAGCTTCGGAGCACATTAACCAGGTTATGTGATGTAAAAGCATTCAGATTCAGCATTTTGTTCTGATGCTTCATATAATCATCATTCAAAGCTTCGAATTCTTCCCGAGTCTGCTTATGCCGGCGGAAAACGCGGATAATCGACATCCCTTGGATGGATTCATTGATGATGGCGTTGATTTCACTAAGGCGTGACCGGATGATCGTATTGTATTTGGTAGCGATTTTCCGGTAAAAGATAATCCACACGATCAGCAGCGGGATAACGAACAGGCACACCATACCCAGCCTGTAATCCAGCAGGAAGAGCGCGATGTATACACCTGTTATATAGATTACTCCTGAGCTGAAGTTGGCTAGAACAGCCACAAACAGATCCTTGACTGCTTCCGTGTCATTGGTAATCCGGGATACGACCTTACCTGCAGGCAGCGTATCAAAGAAATAAACCGGGAGCCGCTGCAAATGTGCATATACATCGTTACGAAGCTTCTGTATAACCTTGTTGGCTGAAGACTGAAACCAGTAAGTTTTGCCGAATTCCGTGAAGATGCTGATGAGCAGGAAGAAGCAGTATAGCCCGACTAGCTTCAGAATCCCCGGAATTTCCGGCTTGTAAAAGGAATAGAGTTCAGCTGCGGAGAGCTTCTCTGCCGGGTACTGGGACACATTATCGCCGTATTTGATGGTCATTTGACCACCCTCAACACTGCGTTCGCCTTCCGGTGCAGCAACCGGCTGATTGATGAAGTAAAAGCTGCGGCCGGACTGCAGCAGCCGGATCTCGGCGCCTTTGGTCTCACCCGCTTCAAAGCGGTCGCCCCGCTTGTAATAATGCCCTTTATATTCTGCGGCTTGGTCTGCCGATGTCGTTTCATAATAAGGCCGCTCAATGCCCAGCATATGATCGTCGATCATGCTTTTGGCAATAAAAGGTCCGGCCAGCTCCGCCCCTACGCCGATGGCCAGGGCAATAAAGGCGGCTATGAATATGCCTTTGGCAGTTAGGGCGTATTGAAATAAACGTTTGGCCGTCCTGGGATTAGGAGTCATAGGATGATTCCTCCTCGCTTGTCAGATTGTTTTCGACCTGCTGGCGTTCAAATTGCTCGCGGTACCATCCGCCCAGGTCCAGCAGCTCGGTATGGGTGCCTTCTTCGATGATGCGTCCTTCGTCCAGCACCACGATCCAGTCCGCATGTTCGATAGCGGAAAGGCGGTGGGTTGAGATGAGGGTGGTTTTGCCGGAGCGCTGCTCACGGATGTTATCCACGATACGTGCTTCCGTCCGGGCGTCCACAGCGGAAAGGGCATCGTCCAGGATCAGAATCTCCGGATCGGAAATAAATGCCCGTGCCAGCGATACACGCTGCTTCTGTCCGCCGGACAGGGATACGCCTTTTTCCCCGACGAGGGTATCAAGTCCGTCGGAAAGCGTATGCAGGTCCTTATCGAACGAAGCCGTTGCGATAGCCTGCATAATGATCTCGTCATCAGCCTTGTGCTTGCCGAACTGAATATTTTCGCGGACCGATTTGGAGAAGAGAATTTGCTCTTGCGGTACATACCCGACCCAGCTGTGCAGCTGGTCCTTGGCGATCAGCTCAATGGGTGTGTTCGAGATCAGAATATCGCCGGTGCCTGTCGGATATTCATGGAGCAGCTGCTTAAGAAGTGTCGATTTGCCGCTGCCTGTACGTCCTACCACACCCAGTGTTTGCCCGCGGTGCAAGGTCAGATTAATATGCTTCAGATTATCCACCGTAGAGGTTGGATAACGGAAAGTGACATCTTTCAATGCGATCGTCTCCGGCGAATCTACGTGGGTTGGATTCGGAACATCCTGTACATCGGGAACAACGGACAAAGTTTCATCCACACGGTCCAGAGATGCGTTGCCGCGCTGCATAACGTTGATCAGTTCACCGATAGCGAACATCGGCCAAATCATCATACCAAGGTACATGTTGAACGATACGAGATCCCCGAGGGTAATCTGATTTTTGAATACGAGATAGACGCCAAACGCCAAACCGATTACATAGCTAAGGCCTACGCACAGGCGGATGGTTGGTTCGAACAACGCATCCATTTTGGCCACGCGCATATTTTTGCGGTATACATCATCCGCGATTTCCTGAAACCGGCGCTCATCGGAGCGTTCTTGTACATAGGCACGGATAACGCGTACGCCGGCTACCGATTCCAGAACCTGATCGTTCATGTCGCCGAAGGCGTCCTGCGCTTCCGTATAGCGTTCATGAACCTTTTTGCCGTAAATTTTCATGGCTAGCGCTATGAACGGTAGCGGAAGGATGGCTGCCAGCGTCAGCTTCCAGCTAATCAGAAATCCCATGGCGAACAGGATCACGGTCAGGTAGGCTGTCGAATCGGTCATGACGAGCATGCCGAATCCGGCCGTATTGGCAACGGCACGCAGGTCATTGGTTGCCCGCGCCATCAGGTCGCCGGTACGGTTCCGCTCGAAGAACGGGGGAGTCATGCGCAGCAGCTGGTTCATGTAGCGGGAGCGAAGGATGCGCTCCACCAGATTCGCTCCGCCAAACAGCTTGTGCATCCAAATGTACGTGATAATATAAATCAGAATCAAGGTTATGACCATCAGGACAATGTACTTCGTGAGTGAAGCCCAGGTAATGGAGCCGCGTACGATTTCATCAATCGCGCTTCCGAGCAGCCGTGGCGGAAACAGCTCACCAATGCCGCATATAATCAGCATGAACAGGCCGATCAAATAACGTTTCTTTTCCTGGCGGAAGAACCAGCCGAGGTTTTTAAGTACGGAAAACAAAACTTTCACTTCCTCTCTTGTTGGGTAATGCCGGTAAACTTAGGGAGAACAAAGATATTAAAAAAGGCATACCGCCCGTATACGGACGATATGCCTTGTATTCCTGACAAATATCATGCGCACGGTTGATGCGTAAGCAACCGCGCCTGAATGAAAGGTTAATATTCCATGGCTCCTTGAAATTTGTTCCAAAATCTCAAAAGTCAGTTCCACCAGCAGGGCTGCTTAGGTATTCAATTGTTGTTTGGTTATGATTATCGAGAATGAAATTGAACACAATGCTCACCCTTCCTTTGGTAATAATTTGAATTTTGACCTCGTATGCTGAGAATTTTATCACCCCCCTGACAACTCTGTCAATTTATATTTTCAGGATTTGGGTCATTAATGTTATGATATATTGTACATAGGCTAATTGTTGATCTTGCCTAAAAATCGCTTTGAAGGGAATGAAGCCTGATGAAACTTCGGATCAGTAACGAAGCGGCAAAATGGTACATCAAGGAACTGGGACTGCAAAAAGGCAGCGCGCTGCGCTTCTTTCCCCG
The DNA here is from genome assembly GCF_022898935.1 of Paenibacillus mangrovi. GTDB lineage: Bacteria > Bacillota > Bacilli > Paenibacillales > Paenibacillaceae > Paenibacillus_AQ > Paenibacillus_AQ mangrovi. The sequence continues at coordinate 668,378 of NZ_JALIRP010000001.1, forward strand.
TTACAGCTCCGGTGGGGGGCTCCATCCCGGTTTTTCGCTCGGCATTTCGGTTGAAGAACCAGATCGTCCGCTTTTGAAGGAGGAACTGGAAGGTATTATCTTTTTTCTGGAGGAGCAGGACGGCTGGTACTTGAGCGGCTATGACCTGGTCGTTCGTTATCTGGAATCCCAGGACGACATTGAATATATTTATGAAGAGGATCAGAAAAATACGACTTCGAACGCCGGGTAATTAAAAATAGGTTTGCGAAAAGGAGGGAGAAGCTTGTCTCATTTGGATCGTGATTACCGCCAATACATTAAAAAAACGTCCAAAATTACCGTACAGGTAGCCATCCTTGTCAAGAACAGTAACGGGGAAGTGCTGTTGCAGCAGAGGGCGGGGGCTGGGGAATGGGGGCTTCCCCTCGGTTCGATGACACCCGGAGAATCGCTGGAAGACGCCGCCCGTAGGGAGCTGTGGGAGGAAACCGCGCTGACCGCGCAGGACATGACTTTGCTGAGCATGTTTTCCGGTCCCGAGTTCAAAAAGACAAGCGGCGCTGGAGACGAAGAGTTTCTGGTCATTGCGCTGTATGAAGCCAAAGGGCTTCAAAGTGAACTGAATTTCGAGGCGGTCGTAAACAAAGCACTGCGTTTTTTCGCCGAACCCTGGCCGTCTGTGGATTTGCTCTCCATGGCTCTGTTAGGGTGGTTCCGTCCGCAGAAGGATTAGGTTCCATAGCTGTGAAATGCCGCAAAAAACTCCTTTCCAGAAGGGAAAGGAGTTTTTGACTGCTTATAGAACCCTAAATCGGGCTTAGATATGATGTGTGAAATGGTCGCCTTCCACAGCGAATTGAAAGTCGTCGATGTCAAATACCTGTATCGATATTGCAGCATCGATAATACGGTGAATTAGCTCTGGCTGATCGGTCAGAAGCGGAACCTGTTCCCGCTGGGAGACGAGTAGAAGCTCGGTTTCGACCGGGTCAAAAAACTCGCCGTACGGCGCGGTGTCCATGGCATTCACTACCATGATGCGCGTGCTTTCACCGATTAGGATATAAGGGCTTTTCGCCCACGGCATGCCCAGCGCCTTCTGGATTTTTTTCTTGTTCAGTGGCTCATCGAGATAATCCAGCAGCTCACGGACCTTTTCTTTGACATGCTTATCATCCTCGTCATTGCTCATTAACGGCTCTTCGCTTGATATAAATTCATAAAGCTCAAGCAAGCTGGTATACGGTACCATATATTCAACCGGCACGGGAGTCAGCAGCAGTTCTCCGTATATTGCCAACATGACCGCTTCCGTAACGAATTGTCTTGACATCTAGGGCCTCCTGAGTTCCCTGCGCGGCGGCAGGGTCTTTGGTTACAACGTTTCGGGTTTTCCGTAAGAACGAGTGTTGCAGCTTAAAAATATATAATCATTGTAAGGAGGAAATGTCAACCGGGTGAACCTTCAGGTTTACCTGTGTAATATGAATATATGCTTGATAAGGTTTGTGTACAACATAGAAAGGGGAGTCGCTAGTCATTGAATCACTGGAAAGCTTATTTTCAATTTGTTAAACCCTATACGAAATGGATTGTCCTGACGCTGATCATCGGGATGGTGAAATTCGGGATTCCGCTTACGATGCCGATGATTATGAAATATGTCGTGGATGATCTACTCATGAATCCCGCAATGACCATACAGGAGCAGGTGACGCAGCTGTTTCTCATTCTGGGAGGAGCCTTTATTCTATTCGTTATCATCCGGGGACCGGTCGAGTATTTTAGGCAATATTTTGCACAGCAGATTACCAGCCGGATTCTGTTTGATATGCGGAACAAGCTGTATGCCCATTTGCAGCGTCTGTCGATGCGTTATTACCAGAATACGAAGGTCGGTGAAGCAATATCACGATTTATCAATGACGTAGAACAGACGAAAAATATTGTAGAAGTCGGCATGATGAACATATGGCTGGATATGTTTACGCTGCTGTTCGTTCTTGGCGTCATGTTCTATCTCAATCCGGTGCTGACGCTCGTATCGATCGCTATTTTGCCTTTATACGGCATTGCGGTCAACATGCTGTACAAAAGGCTAAAAAAGCTGACCAAGGACCGTTCTCAGGCACTGGCGGGCATTCAGGCATACCTACATGAACGTATACAGGGTATATCCGTTATCCGCAGCTTTACTCTGGAGCGCCATGATCACCAACAGTTTAAAAACATTAACCAGAACTTTCTGAACAAGGCGCTTGCACAGACCCGCTGGAATGCGCTGACGTTCTCGATTATTAATACATTAACCGATATTGCTCCGCTGCTCGTGATCGGTTACGGCGGATATTGCGTGATTCATCACAATCTGACGCTGGGAACGTTTGTCGCTTTTTTCGGTTATTTGGACAGGCTGTATGCACCTCTCAAAAGGCTGATTAACTCTTCGACCGTGCTGACCCAAGCATCCGCTTCCCTGGAACGGGTGATGGAGCTGATGAATGAGCCGTATGATATCGTCGATGCGCCTGATGCCAAGAAGTTGACTGCGCCGGCGTGCAATATTACCTTTGACGGGGTATGGTTCAAATACAACGATGAAGCGGATTGGGTGCTGAAGGACGTCAATCTCGAAATCAAGCAGGGACAGACGATTGCTTTTGTCGGCATGAGCGGCGGAGGCAAATCCAGTCTGATCTCGCTCATTCCGCGGTTTTACGATATTCAGCAGGGCAGTGTGCGCATTAACGGCGAGGATGTGCGTGAGCTGACGATGGAGAGCGTAAGGGGTTCGATCGGAATGGTTCTGCAGGACAACTTCCTTTTCAGCGGTTCCGTACGGGATAACATTCTGGTCGGCAATCCCCATGCAGACCTTGCTGAGGTAGAGGCGGCTGCAATTGCTGCCAACGCCCATGAATTTATCAAGAATCTGCCGCAAGGCTATGATACAGAGGTAGGGGAGAGAGGCGTAAAGCTTTCCGGCGGACAGAAGCAGCGGATTGCGATCGCACGCGTATTTCTGAAAAATCCGGATATTCTCGTTCTGGACGAAGCAACTTCGGCGCTTGATCTGGAGTCCGAGCATTTGATCCAGCAAGCGCTGCAGACTCTGACCGTGAACCGCACGACTTTGATCGTTGCCCATCGGTTGTCGACCATTACCCATGCGGATCAGATCGTAGTTATGGAACATGGCATGATTACCGAGCAGGGAACCCATGCCGAGCTGATGGCGATCGAAGGCAGTTATGCCCGGTTGTTTAATGTGCAGCATCTTGAAGTGTAATCATCTTTCTCATAGCATAACGAAGAGCCCCGGCCGAAATGCCGGGGCTCTTCATGTTTTAGAGTATTCGTATTAAGTCCTGCCGATGAGTAGAGACAAAATGCCGGCTGCAATCAATGGACCGACAGGAACGCCCCGGAAAAAGGCAACTCCAAGTACAGTGCCGACAAGCAGTCCTGCGACAATCGTCGGATTCGACGACATCAAGGCTACCCCGCGGCCTCCGAGATAAGCAACCAGCATTCCCACGGCAATGGCAAGCAGCGATTTCCAGTTTAAAAATGATTCACCGATGGTTTGAAGGCTCATCTTTCCGCTGGCGATCGGCGTCATCACACCAATCGTCAATATGATGATGCCAACAGTTAATCCATACTTCTCAAGCCAAGGAAATACCTGCTGTAGATTGAGCACTCGCAGCAGGAGCAGCACAATCATCGCTACGGTAATCGGTGTATTGCTGCTGATAACGCCCAGAGCCGCCAGTAGCAGCAGAATCAGTGACGTCATATCCATCCGGCTTCTCCTCCCGCAATCAAATTCCGTCCTGACAATAAATACCTACAATACAGCATTAGAGGCGATAATATGCTCGGCGATCAGAACTCCGTGATTGCGTCCTGTTTCGATGAACACTTCGTTTGCATTCCGTCCGGAAGCAATAACGCCTGCAACATACAGTCCAGGGACGTTGCTTTCCATCGTTTCAGCGTTGTACAGCGGTTTTTCCATATCGCCATCAAGCTCTACACCGCAAGATGTGAGCAGCTTTCGGTCAGGCCGGAAGCCAGTCAGAGCCAGCACAAAATCATTTTCTATACTGCTTGTTGTACCGTCCTTGCCCTGGATGGTGAAGGAGTCTTCCGTGATTTCCGTGACATGGGACTGGACATGTACCGTGATTTTGCCTTTCTGTACCATGGCTTCGAACACGGGACGGACCCAAGGCTTAATATTCTCGGACACCGTTTCACCACGATAGATCATGTCGATTTGGGCGCCGACACGGATCAGCTCCATGGCCGCATCCACCGCGGAATTGCTGCCTCCAATGATGGCAACCTTCATGCCGCTGTATGGATGGGCTTCGCGGAAATAGTGTGTGACTTTATCCAGGTCTTCCCCGGGAATGCCGATGAAGTTGGGATGATCGAAATAACCAGTGGAAATGACCACATTACGGGCTTCATATTGATGATGTTGTCCCGAACGGTCTACGGTTTCAACGATAAACGTCTGATCTTCCTTCCGTTCCATGGTAAGGGCTTCCTCATACTGGGAGATAGCAAGCCCGTAATGCTCCGCCACCTTTCGGTAATAGGCCAGCGCTTCATAGCGGAATGGCTTATCATTGGAAGTCGGGAACGGAATGTCCCCGATTTCCAGCATCTCTGCCGTACTGAAAAATTGCATATGGGTCGGATATAAAAATATGGAATGCACAAGGCAATGCTTCTCGATAATCCGCGTGGATAAGCCTCTCTTCTGGCATTCAATGGCGGCCGATAGTCCGCAGGGGCCGGCTCCGATAATAATGACGTCTTGCATGTTTCGTTCCTCCTCTGGCTATAAACAATTCACTTACCATCGTATCGTAATTTACTGACAAAAACCAGCAGCATACCCGGTCCTTTGAGGTTGTCAAAAATGTGAATTGACAATTCTGATTCGATAAACATATAATTAGACAAATATTAAATTAGATAATCATCTAATTAGTATCCAATTCATTTTTTAAAGCAAAAGGATGTGACGAGATGCAGCTTGAGAAAATCGTGAACTACCACAAAGCGCTGGCTGATCCGACACGGCTCCGTATTCTATTGCTGCTGTCGGAGGGTGAGATGAATGGCCAGGCTCTAGCGGAGAAGCTGAATATCTCCCAGCCAACGGTCACTCACCACGCAGCGAAGCTGAGGGAAGCGGCGCTGATCACGGAACGGCGCGAGAAGAATACGGTTTATTTTGCCCAAAATCACTATTTTATCCAGCAGCATGCCCAGGCATCACTGAACTTTATTTTCAAGGAAGGAGGAAAAGAGATGTCAGAACCTGAGAATGAAAACGTCAAAGCGGCGGTGATCCGCAACTTTTTTGCCAAAGACGGCCGCATGCGCCAAATCCCATCTCAATACAAGAAGAAGCTTATTGCGCTTGAGCATTTGGTGGAGCAGCTGGAACCGGGCCGAAAGTATTCGGAAAAGGAAATCAATGAGTTCATTAAGCAGTATCATGAGGATTATGCAACGATCCGGAGAGAGTTTATTATGCATCAGTTTATGTACCGTGAAGACGGAATTTATGAGCTGAATCCACGAGAGCTATGGACGCATTGGGAGAACGTAAAGTAAAAAAAGGGCTTGACATTAGTCCGAGTAACTGGTTATGATGTCAATATATGACAGGAAAGGAGTCGATAAATCATGAAAAACAAAACATTATTTGTATCCGTCGTTCGTTATGATCTATCGGTCTCCTTTCATCGGCCTAAGCAGGTTCCCATGTTCTAATCCAACATGATGGACCCTAGTTTGCACATGCCGCGGAGACCACCAGTCTCCGTGGCTTTTTTGTTGCTGCTGTGTGCATGCAATAACCCCGGAGCCTTTTGCTTCGGGGTTTTTTCTCCGCTAAACGCGGCCCTAACTGCTGTGAAAATACGTCGACAGACGTTTTTCTATATTAAACGATTTAATCAAATACCAATTACTAGGGGGATTTTATTTGAACAAACTGACGCAATATGGCTGGAATACAAGCTGGGATCATGAATGGAGCAAAGAAGACCGCAGTCTTCTGAAGCCGGGAAGAATCACCGCTGATTTCGGTCAGATGTACCGGGTGTATACCAGTGAAGGAGAAGTTTGGGGCGAATTGTCCGGTAAAATGAAGCATACTCTCCAAAGCGGTGATCCATCCCCCGCCGTGGGCGATTGGGTGGAACTGCAGCTGCTGGAAGGAGAGGGGCGCGGCATTATTCACGGAATTTTGGACCGAAAGACGAGTATTTCAAGACAGAAGGCAGGAGCCAAATCGGCGCAGGAGCAATTGATTGCCGCAAACGTCGATATCCTTTTCCTCGTGACTTCGCTCAATGATGATTACAATCCGAGAAGAATGGAAAGGTACCTTATTATGGCGTGGAACAGCGGCGTAAGTCCGGTCATTTTGCTGAGCAAAGCGGATTTGTGTGATGATGCTGAGGTGAAAGCCGCAGAAATGGAGCTCATTGCCCCAGGCGTTCCTGTCCATGCGATTAGCGCGCTGGAGGATCTGGGGAAAGATGCGGTAATCGGCTATTTAAAAGAAGGGGTCACCGTTGCGCTTACAGGCTCTTCCGGCTGCGGCAAATCAACGATTGTCAATTGGCTGGCGGGGACAAGCGAGCAGCGGACGCAAGGAATCCGCGAAGATGATAGCCGTGGGCGCCATACGACGACCCATCGCGAGCTGTTCCTCCTTCCGCAGGGCGGACTTATGGTAGATACGCCAGGGATGCGGGAGCTTCAACTGTATGATGATGACGGAGGAGGCTGGGAGCAGGTATTTGCTGATATTGAAGCGATTGGTGAAGGCTGCCGGTTTGCAGACTGCCAGCATATAAATGAGGCGGGATGCGCGGTTCGTGTGGCTGTTAATGCCGGCGAGATCGATGAAAAAAGATTGCTGAATTACCGCAAAACCCAGCGGGAGCTGCAATTTCAGATGAAAAAAGAAGCGCGGAGCCAAAGGAAAATGAACCGGAAAGACCGCTCCGTCAAGGAACCGGTTCGCCGTAAATCCTCTTTTTGGAACAGCCGATTGAATGAGGAATAAGAGAGGACGTGCTCGAAAAAACAATTGCTGCTGACCGCATGCAAAGGCTTTCTTTTGAGTTATATTTAGGCTTGCCCTATCAATATATAATAGAAAGAAGCTGCGGGAGGTGGAGGGTGTGGGTTTTTTACACTTGTTTTGGGGATTTCTGTTTCTGATTGACATCCGCATTAACGGCTTTGACATTCTGCCGGATGTGATTGGATATGTGCTCTTCTTTCTCGGTATGGCGAAGCTAGAAAGCAGGTCCGAGCATTTTCACAGGGGTAGAAATATGTCGGCAGTGATGATTGTTTTATCCTTGGTGTCACTCGTGATACAAGGTGCTTCGCCTCAATCATGGTTGTTTTACTTTTTGTTTAACACGCTGATTTATATTCTTGAGTTGTACATTGTGTTCCATATTTGTTATGGTATCAGCGATATGGCAGGAAGAAGAGGTCTTCATGAGTTCCAGAACAAGGCAATCCAGCGCTGGAGATGGTTTTTCGGCCTTTCCATCGCTTTGTTAATCGTCTTGTTGATTGCTCCGCTCGTACCGCTGCTGACGATTTTTATGGGCATTGTTCTGATTATCGCTTCGCTCGTCATCTTTGTTTTGATGATGCTTTTGATGCGGGAGGCTGAGCATATGCTGAGCAGGTAAATGTCATCATGGGGAGTCTCCTCTGCAGACTCCTTTTTTGTTGCAAAACAAAGTCCCTCTTAATAGAGGGACAGTGCCAATGTGTCGTTTTCGCTTTTGCTGTGCAGAATGGCTTCAGAGCCTTCGATTTCAATGCTGATTAAGGAGTCCAGACACTTTTTCAATGCTCTTTTACCATTTTGAATCTTATTTTCTAAGGTGCCGCTGAGCAGCTTTAATATTTTTTGGACGGATTGTTTGTTTTCGTTTGTGAAGTAGACTGGGACCATTTTGTTTTGGAAACTAATTAGCATTTTCATAGAAAAATCACCTCGTTTGTGTTATTCCATATTTGTATTCTAACCGCCGATTATTAAAAAAACCTTAAAGTAATCTTATAAATACTTAAATTGCGCACAATTTTTAGAGATTATATAGATTCTTTTCGTCATCCTGATTTGCTGAAAGCTTTATTAAATATTACACGAAAAAGGATATTTTATCATGAATAGGAATGAAAAACATCTGGAAATGATTCTCTTGGACTATTCTATTTTGAATTTTAATGATTTAAAATAGTTAATTTGTCACAAATTGACATGATTATGAACGAGTGATACATTATCATAGAAGTTATTAATTCCTATGAATCATAGATTTACAGAGGATAAGAGGTGTAAAATAATGATTCTCACCGTCTTAATATGCCGCCATGATAGAGACTGGTTTGATATAGACGTCCCGGGTGATTATCCCGTCATTCAATTGAAAGAAATGCTGGGTATGAGGGTATACGGCGAGTCCCCCCGCGCGGGACAGCAATATATATTGGAAGGAAAATTTCCGGATGGGCTCTGGTTCACGATCCGTGATTCTCAGGACATTGTGGAAGCGGGTCTTCGGGAGGGCTCCCTTGTAAGGCTTCAACGCGCATTTTCCACAACGGATGAGGAAGCTCCCGTATTTGGGAAAAGGAGCCTGTTTCAAAATGATTAAAACGGGATGCACAAATACCCAAAATGAATGAATGTTTGGAAAAGTAGAGGAGGAGCTGACGCATCATGAATGTGTTGTATCAACGCTCGCCAAGAATTAAGCCGACGCTGAAGGAAGAGGACATAGAAATTTTAAGACCGCAGAATGAGCCTAACAAGCCTTCATTCTCTCTGGTCTCGATATTGCTTCCGGCTGTGATGACGATATTCAGTCTTGGGTTTTATATATATATGAATCTATCCGGAAAAATGGGCAATAGCAATTTAATTATGTTTCAGATGGTTTCCGTTATGATGATGCTGACGTCCTACACGATTCCTTTCTTTGTTTATCTTGGCAGCAAGAAGAAATACAAGGAACAGGTGAAGGAGCGCGTCCGTCAGTATCATGCGGAGCTCGACAAACACAGGGAAGAACTGACCGTAGGACATAAGGAACAGGTGAATGTGCTTTTTGAAGTTCACGGTGATCCGGATGTCTGTTTTCATGTTGTCAAAAACCGCAGCAGTGTTTTGTGGGAACGTTCTTTCGAGGATGATGATTTTCTGCATACGCGTATAGGAACCGGGAATCTTCCTTTTTATATGAAAGTGAAGGTGCCCCGATCGGATGGTTATGTCAAGGATCCCTTGATTGAAGCGGCGCAGGAGCTGGCGAATGAATTCGAGACGGTTCCAGATGCTCCGGTTGCCTTGCCACTGTTTCAAGCCAAGGTCATCGGTATCGTGGGAGATCGCGAGTCGGTTATGAATTCGCTGCGCGTCATCATTGCCCAGCTGACGGTAAGACACTCGCCGGACGAAGTGAAGCTGGCTGCCTTTTACGAGGAAAAGGATGCTAGGGACTGGGACTGGATGCGCTGGTTCCCCCATACATGGGATGAGCACCGCAGTCTTCGTTATTTGTCGGACCGGCGGAGCAGCGCCCATCTGCTGGCAGATGAGCTCTTCCAACGACTGATGCGCCGTAAAACCTCAAGGCACGAGCATAAGAAAAAGACGGCCGAGCTGCCGGTTCAGGTTGTACTGTTATCGAACGGGCAATTGATTGAGGAGGAGCCTCTACTGCCGCTGCTGCTCGAGGATGCGGCGGAGATTGATGCCTGCACTATCATTGTATCCGACCGCAAGGAAACCCTTCCGATGCAATGTCATTTGATCGTGGATGTGAGCCAGAATCAAGGGCATTACTCTTTGAAACAGGAAGACGGAACATTCAAACAGATGAGCTTTGTGCCGGACCTGCTTGCACTGGATCGGGCTGAGGCTCTATCACGTTACATGGCCCCAGTCCGGCTGAAACGGTCTTTGGCATCGGACGTACCGGATATGCTGACGCTGTTTGAAATGATGAACATTAAAACGATAGCAGATCTGGACGTGAAGCAGCGCTGGAGAAACAACCGTTATCCGGACAGCCTGCCGGTACCCATTGGCGTACGTGCCGGCGGCAAAAAGATCAATTTGAACATCCATGATAAAATAGAGAGACAAGGGCATGGGCCCCATGGTCTGATAGCCGGGACGACCGGTTCAGGCAAAAGCGAGGTTATCCAGTCGATCGTGGCTTCCCTTTCCGCCGAGTTCCATCCGCATGATCTGTCTTTCATGTTGATCGATTACAAAGGCGGAGGGATGTCGAATACATTCACCAATCTGCCTCATGTGGTAGGGACGATTACCAATCTAAGCAGCGGCCTGATGGAGAGAGCCAAGATATCGCTTAAGGCTGAGCTTGTCAGACGTCAAAAGATATTAAACGATGCCGGAAATCTGCAGCATATCGACGAGTATTACAAGCTGCTGAGACGGGAGGGCGGAGAACCTCTACCGCATCTGGTCATCATTATTGACGAATTCGCACAGCTCAAAAAAGATCAGCCGGAGTTCATGGATGAATTGATCAGCATCGCGGCTATAGGCCGTACGCTGGGTGTCCATTTGATTCTTGCGACTCAGAAACCGGCCGGCGTGGTTGACGATAAAATATGGAGTAACGCCCGTTTCCGCATCTGCCTGCGCGTGCAGGACGAGGGCGACAGCCGGGATATGCTCAAAATACCGAATGCGGCCTGGATCAACAACCCGGGACGGGGATATTTACAGGTGGGCAGCGACGAAATTTTTGAAGAAATGCAGTTTGCATGGAGCGGCGCGCCTTATGTGGAGCAAACCGATTCCCCGGGACGTATCGTTCCGACGGAGATTGCATTAAACGGAAAGCGTGAGAATTTGCTGACTACCAGCATGTCCGCTGCGAATCTGCAGATGGAACAGCCGCCGAAGCAGCTCCAGGTCTTTATCGACAAGCTTGCCGAAACGGCAAGAGAAGCCGGAATTCCGGGTCTTCAAGGACCATGGCTGCCTCCGCTTCCAGAAAGACTTGAGCTGGAGGAGTTGGCCGGTTATAAAGAAAATACACAGCTGCAGGAGATTGAGGGTATCGTCGGCATTATTGATGATCTGTCTAATCAAAGCCAAAGGCCGCTCCATATCTCCGTACAGCAGGGCCACTGGGCTGTATATGGGATGCCTGGACTCGGCAAAACAACATTCGTGCAGACTCTGCTGATGTCCTTGGCTGGAAGCTATTCTCCGCTGTCATGGAATGGCTACATCGTGGATATGGGCCGCATGATGCGTGACTTCACAGGACTACCGCATATCGGCGGCGTGATGATGGCTGAAGAGGATGACAGGATCAAACGGCTGTTCCGTTTTTTGGTGAAAACGGTATCCAGGCGCAAGGAAATGTTTGCCGAGGTGGGTGTAAAAACCGCTGCAGCTTTCCGCCGTTCTCAGACGACCGTTCTACCGCAAGTTCTCGTTGTCATCGACGGGTATTTGAATTTCCGGAATGCATTTCCGGAAGAAAACGAAATGCTGGAATTTATTTTGCGTGAAGGCGGTAATCTTGGTATTACGTTTATCATTACATCGAACCGCATCTCTGATATTTTTGAAAAAGTACGCAGCAATATTGTGAATGCAGCAACGTTCGAGCTCGCGGATGCATCGGATTATTATTATGCCGTTGGCAGACCTGCCAGAAATCCGGGTTCCATGCCGCCAGGAAGAGGGCTTGTGAAGGGACATATTCCACCGCTTGAGTTTCAAGCCGCGATGCCTGCATCCGGTGATGACGAGGCAGAGCGTTCCATAGCGCTCCGTTGCCGGATTCAGAACATTGCTCAGCACTATCCGAACGAATATGTGCCAAGGATCGAAAAGCTTCCCGAACAGATTCAGCTTCATGAGCTAATGCCGCATGCGGCGAGCTACAAGCCATTCCTTCCGGGGAATTCCTCCTTTAAAGTACCTGTCGGACTGTATACGGATGATTTGGAGCCTTTTGAGGTCGATTTGCAGGAAGGGCCGCATTTCATTGTTGCCAGCCCGATGGAGGGCGGTAAAACCTCTTTTATGCTTGCGTGGATGCTGTCTTTGGCCTATCATTACTCTCCGGAACAGCTGCATATATATACGGTGGATTCCCGTTACGGCAGCCGTGGTTTGTCCCAATTGAAGGAGCTTCCTCATGTGCAGGGATGTGCCTCAAGAGAGGAAGAGCTGCCGATGCTGATCGGACATGTGCATGAACAGGTTCAGCGGCGTGGCAGCGGGGAGAATGAAGAGCCTGCGATTTTGTTAGTGATCGATGATGCTGACATATTGGCTAAACAGTTAGTCGACTTTACAATTAAAGAACAGCTGGGAGCGATTGTGCGCCTAGGACGTGACCGGAATGTTCATGTTCTGTTGTCAGGAGTTCCAGCTGATTTTCCAACCTTTGGGGTTGACTGGTTCAATGATGTGAAATCTAGCCAAAGCGGGTTTCTTTTCGGGACTTTAGACCCTAATGATTTATCGTTCTTTCGAATTCCTTTTTCGGAATCGAACAATTCCCCTGGCGGCTTGAAGCTTCTTCCACCAGGACAGGGGTACTACATAAAGCGGAAATATGCCAGGGTGAAAGCTGCAATTCCGTTCAATGACCAATGGAACAGCGATTACTGGGTCACAGAAATTCGTGACCGATGGCATGTTGTTGTTTGAGGGGAGGTGGCTCATAATGTTGACGATTCATGCTTCCAAACAGGATACGATCACACTTGATAATAAAGAATTCTTTTTTCTGGCAGGGATATTAGGTTCAGACCGCCTGCTGGGCGTAGAAGACCCTTTTCAGGGATATCTAGCAGAGGAAATTGCCGAAGAATGGGATGTCGTCAAAGCGTCTCTCCTGAAAAAGGGGTACCTTTTACAGGAAGACAACGGTGTTGAGCTGGCAATGCCTCCTAAGATATTCTCAAGAGTGGCTATTGCAGGTTTAGCTGAGCGGTCCTGCTGGTTAAGTTATAAGCACAACAATGAAGTATTTGAAGGTTATTTGCATGCAACGAATGAACGTGTCATTCAAGTGTGCAAAGCCGAAGAGGATTTCCAGTATAAACTCGATGAACTAGGGACCGTGGATGAAGCATGCGGCAAATTGGTTGAAGAAATGGACCTAAAGAATTATGCTCCTGACGATACCCCTGCCTTGCTGCTCTCCAAAAAGAAATTCGGTGAAATTTACAGCCGCGTTTCCACACTCTCACTGGATGATCTCAGTGATGAGCTGGCTGCAGCTACGAATGATATGGAGGGCTCCATTGCGCTTGCCCGGTGTCTGAAATTCCGGACGGCTGAAGGCGAAATGCGATTTTCAACATGGACCGGAAGCGGGTGGGAGACGCAAAATGCGGCCTTTATAGTTAATGATTCAATGAACTGGCTTGTCCGCATGAGCATGAGCGGGGATCAAGACTGGTTGACCGCAAGTCCTACCAGTAAACAACAATTTCAAGAAATGCTGCTTCTATGGCTGAAGCAGCCCGCAGAATCAGATGGAAGGTGATGATCCATGCGTATTTCTGTAGAACCGGAAGCACTCCGGGCATTAAGTCGTCAGTTGGAACAGAGTGGAGAGCAAATCCGCCAAATGACTGCTTCTTTAAACCAGGCTTTAGGATCGTTAGTATGGGAAACTTCTATCCGCCAATCTATCTTGAATCAATGGCAGTCCGCTAACCAACAGGGAGAGCGGCTCTATGCTCAGCTGAGCGAATTGGGTAGAAACGTGCAACAAAAGGCCGGGCAATTCCAGACCGCGGACCAGCAGCATAACTCCATTTTGGACAGTTCAGCATTCTATCATTCTCCGGTTGCCAGCTTCCGTGCTTCTTGGATCCAGGGCGGCAGTCCGATTCTTCCGGGATACGGTGGGCTCAATGACCCGATCTCAAATCCATCTTCAGCAGTCATGGCCGTTCAAGGTCAAGGCACAAATGAGAATGGAGTTGACGTCGGTTGGGGCTACCAAGGACCAACCCCTGCAGGCTGGTCTACTCTTGGTTATGGTGCTCTGATGGTGGGTACGATGGTCAAAAGCGGCTTTAATGTCAATATGAGAAACAACGGCTCAGTTGCGACGATTAAGGGGGCACGTTCACCTTTTGCACTGAATGAAGGCATCAGGGGGACGAGATACACTCTGAATAATGCGGCAAATAATCCTCAGGTTTGGAAATTCGTCGATCCGAAAATTGCGGCGAAGGAGTCCCTTTCCATCAAAGGAATCGGGGGAAAGCTGGGCTACGCCGGGTTGCTGTTTGATACAGGTGTTTCCGGCTATCAGGATTACAAGCAGGGAGGAGCTAGCCGAGCGACCGCTAGTGTTCTAGTGAACGGTGGCTTGGGACTTGGGACTATGGCCAGCAGTGCCGCCATCGGTGCAGCAGTAGGCTCCGCTGTTCCGGTAGCAGGAACGGCCGTCGGAGCAGTTGTCGGCTTAGTTTCAGGTGTCGTGATTTCGGCAGTCACGGATATTGAAATTAACGGTAAATCCCTGAAGACCTATGCCGTAGATGGCGTTGATGCGGCCATTGACGGTACAGTCGAAGGAGCAAAGGTGGCAGCGGAAGGGATCAGTCATGCGGCCCAAGAAACCTTTCACGCCGTATCGGATTCCGTCAAGGCAGTCTCCCACGGAGCAAGCGAGCTTGCAGACCAGGTGAAAAGTAAAATCGGCAGTTTGGGCAAGATGTTTACCTGAAACGAAGGAGTGAGGGATCGATGAACAGCAGTGTACCCCAGCAAAAGCAAAGTTTCATAGATGATTTTACCGGGGTGTATCCACTCCGTATCATACGGTCACAGACGGTAAGCCTGCTCCTGCTTCCTAATATACTTCTGCTGATTTTGGCTTTTGCGGATCCTTACCAGCCGTTATGGGCTTGGGTGCTTCTAACCCCACTGGCTGTTCTGGATATCTTGGGTCTCATGATTGTGCTTTTTCCTGCCAGAATGCAGGCATTTCATTTGTTTTTTCTCGGAGTGCTCGGCATACTGGGATCGGCCGCCTTCACGGCTGCAGCGAACAAGCTGGCTTACGCAACGCTCGGAATGTCATCTCCTTGGTTTCTGATCGTTACCGGAGCAGGGTACATCATCGTATTCGGACTGCTGTACAGCATTCATATCAAACTATTATACGGTGGCTACTATTCACGGGAGGACAATGATATGCCAAGTGAAAATGGCAGCGGGCTTAGAAAATCGCAAGGCATTATTCTGGCCTTCTCAGGTGCAGGGGTTCTGATTGGGAGCTTGCTGGTCAAAGCCTTTGGAGGCTACAGCATGAAGATCATGCTAATCATACTGCTGCTGCTTATTATTGCTCTGGCATACATGATGCTTGCCGGTAATATTCATAAATATATTTTACTGAAAAGAAGACACTAGCTTCCTAATTTTTAACCCAGAAAAGACATACATATTGTCAATAGAGAGGATGGTTGAACAACGATGGAAGAACGGGATCACGCGAAATCATTGCTTCCGCTCGGATCGGTAGTTCTGCTCAAAGGCGGCCATAAAAAGCTGATGATCTACGGACGCAAGCAGATCCAAATGGAGAGTAACACCTTATATGATTATTTGGGTGTTGTCTATCCGGAAGGATATATCGACCCTAACTATACTTTTTTGTTCAATCATGAGGATATCGACAAAATCGAATTTACCGGTTTTTCCAATGATGAGGAAGAAAGGTTTCAAAAACTCCTGGAAGATGTTTCGATAGGCTGAAAAACGGGTACTAGGAATCAGGACTTGCGACTTTTGATGGAACTGGGAATTTATAGTATAGTCTAAAACGATGTTGAAAGAAATCAATCGAATTTGAAGGAGGCACATTATGGCAGGTCGTATTTTAATTACCCCCGAGCAGATCGATACAGTAGCTAATCAGTTTAAGCAAAGCGGCGAGCAAAGCCAGCAAATTGTTAGCGGCTTGACGCAGGCCATTCATGGCATGGAAGGACAATGGGAAGGGATGACCAAACAGCGCTTCTTCCAGGAGTTCCAGGAAGCCAGCAAGCAGATGCAATCATTCGTACAAACGCTAAACAGCATCAGCCAAGAGCTGACGGCAATCGCTCAGAAGTTCCGCACTGTCGACGAATCCCGTTAAGGTGTAATACAATAGCACCATAGTATAAGGAATGGAACTGCATTCTGATATAAGCGTAGAAACCGGGTGTTCGTGAACTCCCGGTTTTCTTGCAGTCTATTTCTGTTTTGGATAAAGAGAGGGGATGTCTATGTCTTATCAGCCTAATCCGGGAGAATTGATCCGCATCAACGGAAAAGTTTATACGGTGGGCCAGCATCCAGCCGCACCCGGTTTGGCATATGCCCAAGCAGGAAGGCAGGGGATTGTCTATCAGCTGATTCCTACAGAAGGCGGGCCGCATGAGGCGAAGGCCCTAAAAGTGTTTTTTCCAAAATTCCGTATTCCCGCCATGGTCTATCAGTCTGAAACGATGGAAATGTACAGTCAAAGTCCGGGCTTGCAGGTCTGCAGTCGAGACGTGCTCACTCCCGAAAGAAACGGAGAATTAATTGCCGAACATCCGGACCTGCTTTATGCCGTGCTCATGCCTTGGGTCTACGGATTCACCTGGTTTGACATCATTGCCGACCAGCGGCAGCTGAAACGCACGGAAAGCCTATCACTCGCCAAAGCGCTTTCCAGCATCGGTTCGGGAATGGAGCAGCGTGGCTTGGCCCATTGTGATTTGTCCGCTCCGAACGTCATGCTTCCGTTTTTTTCTGAAGTCGATCTACCGGACAAGAGCTCGGCAGTCGAATTAGTTGATGTTGAGCAGATGTACAGTCCCAAAATGGATCGTCCAGACGTCCTGTTGACGGGTTCTCCTGGATATGCCGCTCACAGAACCGTACAAAGCGGGCTGTGGAGCGCATATGCAGACCGGTTTGCCGGAGCGATCATCCTTGCTGAAATGCTGGGATGGTGCGATCCGCTGGTGGTGGATAAAGCATGGGGAGAGAGCTATTTTGATCAGCATGAAATGCAGAACCCGTGCGAGCGTTATTTCATACTGAAGAAATCACTGGAACATAACTGGGGTGCAAAGGTTGTAGAACTGTTCACCCGTGCATGGGAGAGCCAGGATGTCAGCAGCTGTCCGACGTTCGGAGAGTGGCTGGTAACCTTATCCTCCATAAATGAGGATCTGCTGCAGGATGAAATGATTTCTATGGCAACAGTGGACGTGAAGGGCGAAGAAGCGCCATCCATGCCGCCTCAAGCCGCGTTGGAGGAAGCTGCAGCGGCGGCTGCGCCGAATCGGATGGAGCAGACCACTCAGCATGCCGAACCTAGCCATAACGGCAGGGATATTGTTAACCGTCTTTTCCTACAGGCCAGAGAAATGGAGCAAAAGGGGAATCTCAATGGTGCGCTTGAGGTCTACCGGTCGGCGCATCATTTTGTGTCTTCAGGCTCGCCGATGCAGATTGAACTGGAGGCTGCAATCTCAGGCCTTGAAGAATCGCTGAATCCGAAGCAGGAAGAAAAGGTGGCAAGCAGCCTTCCGTTTTACCGTTCCCGCAAATGGCTGACGATTGGAATCGCGTCCTTGATACTTATCGGAGGCTCCGGTATTACTGTCAGCCAGATCTTGGCAGACCGGGCGGAAAACCGACAAATGGAAGCTGCAGCGACTGAAGTGGTTGCCAAGCAGCAGGAAGAGGCCAGGCTCGCAGCGCTCCAAAAGCAGGAGGAAGAAAAACGCCGGAAGGCTGATGCGGATCAAAAGCGCAAACAGGACGAAGAGAGCAAAAAGCTCGCCCAGCAGAAAGCTGAAAAGCAGAAGCTGCAGGATCAGTATAATAAACAGGCCCAATATGAGGCGTATCTAGCTCAGCAAAAGCTTATTCAGGAGAAAAAAGATGCGGAAAAGAAACAGCTTCAGGATCTGTATGACAAACAGGCCCAATATGAAGCTTACCAAGAGCAGCTGAAGATCCAGAAGGATAAGGAAGAAGCCGCACGCGAAGAAGCTGATCGTAAAGAAGCTGCACGCAAAGAAGCCGCTCGCAAAGAGGCTGAAACCAAAGCCAAGGAGCTGCAGAAAAAACGTTCGGACCAGGTAGTTCAACTGATTGCTTTCTATAACCAAGCCTATAATGCCCAATTGGCTGGCAATTCTGCAAAGGCAAGATGGTATGCAATGAGCTTTATCAACCTGTATGAGCAGGACGTGGCGTATTTTAAAACGGTTGGGAAAGTAAGTACCCGCGCGAACGCAATCTATAAGTTTTTAGCCAATGAAAAGTATAAACTGCCTAACGTTTAATCATGACTTAAATAATACCAAAAGGGGAGTTGAACGAAAAGATGAATTATACGATTCAGGCTTCCCAGCGCACTCCCGCGCTCATTATCTACTTAATTGATATCAGTGCATCTATGAATATGCTGATGGACGACAAACGGCGTATCGACGTCGTATACGAAGCCTTATCTCTCGCAATCCGACAAATGGTGTTCCGTTCAACGAAGGGGAACCGGCTTACCCCCCGTTACCGGATTGCCATATTGGCATACAGCGACGATGTCTACGACTTGTTAAACGGAATCAAGGGGATCGACGAAATTGCCGCTGTCGGATCTCTTCCGGACCTCACGCCCAAAAGATTCTCAGATTCCGCGAAGGCTTTCCGTCAGGCTGAACGAATCCTGCAATCGGAGATTCCACATATGCAGGATTGTCCTGCTCCACTGATATGCCATATGACCGATGGCGTAGCAACTGGAGATGATCCGGAACCAATCGCCAAGCGGATTATGAGCATGAGCGTGCCGGACGGAAATGTGCTCGTGGAAAATATTTTTATATCCGATCATATGTTGGACCAGCCAATTATGCAGCCACGTCGCTGGAAGGGGATACTTCCCGAAACCGAGCTGCAGGATGAGCATGCGGTGAAGCTGCGGAATATGTCCTCACCTCTGCCGGAGAGCTACAGGGAAATGCTGGCCGAGGCTGATTATCTACTTGCGACCGGGGCCTTAATGATGCTGCCGGGAAGCTGTGCAGAGCTTGTGTCTATTGGATTCCAGATGTCAGCGGCAACGCCTGTCAGAGCGTAGAAAGGGGGAATCTATGAAATCCAATACGGCTGCAATGAGCGATAAGTTCACTTTTGTCAGTTCCCAGTCTTCTGATCATCAGCTTTCTACATACCAAGGACGTTTTGTCTGCAGATACGCTTATGGACGTGCGAAGGAAACGATGCTGCAAGGGGAGAAAGGGCAGGATTTTGTTGCTGTTCATATTGAAGGAGATACATGCAATTTTGTTCTTTGCGACGGAGTGGGACAGAGCTATCAAGGTGATTTCGCAGCGCGGTTTCTGGGGAATAGGCTGATGGGTTGGCTGGGAACTACCCGCGAGTGGTCATCCTCTGCATTTGCCGCCTTTTTGAGTGAGATTACCGTGGCAGCCTCGGAGCAGCTTAAGCAGTTAACGCCTCCCGAGGAAGTGCCTTCTCTCTTGCGGGAGGTGCTCGAAGTCAAGCAGCGCCTTGGCAGCCAAACGATGTATATTTGCGGCCGCATTGAGCTACCTTCATCAAGGAAGAAGCACGGGAGAATATGGATGGCATGGCAGGGTGACTCAAGACTGCGGTTCTGGAAAAATGATGCGGAAATCAGCGAACATTTCCAGACTACGATGCTGACAAGCGAACGCTGGTCCACATTAAAAGGACCGATCGGAGGATTACCGCATGTGTACCAGACCAGACTGGAGTACGGTCTTCCCATGCGTCTTCAGCTATACACGGATGGTCTGGATGATCTGGATCCAATCCGTCAGGTGTTGCCTGGTGAACAGGTCCAATTGCTACTGAATGCGCCGCATACCGGCGGGCTTCAGGACGATGCAGCTTTTCTGGAGCTTCAGTGGTAGAAAACTTCCTCTCTTTGGGTAATCTTGATACAAATGAAACATACTAGTATCAGGATATTCATCCAAAGGAGAGATACGAATGAGCCAGGAGCAGATAAATAAACTACGTTTTTCAGGAAAGACAGCGATTGTAACGGGAGCCGGTTCCGGCATTGGAAAAGCGACTGCCATTAAGATGGCAAAGGAAGGAGCCAATGTGGCTTTATTCGATCTAAAAGATGACCGGACGGCCGAAACAGAAAAAGAAATCAACGCTATTCGTCCAGGTGCCGCGCGTGCTTTTGATGTGGATACTGCGGACTCGGCCCGTATGGAAAAAGCGGTTCTTGAAACGGCAGAGTTGTTTGGCTCGATTGATGTGGTTTTTGCCAATGCGGGGATTAACGGGGTGCTTTCACCTATTGAGGACATGGAACTGGAGGACTGGCAGCATACGCTGAGCGTGAACCTGAATGGTACCTTTCTGACCGTCAAGTATACCATTCCTCATCTGAAAAAGCAGGGCGGCAGCATCATCATTAACAGCTCTATCAACGGCAACGCGACGTTCACCAGCTTCGGAATGTCCGCATACAGCACCACGAAGGCGGGGCAGGTAGCCTTTACCAAAATGGCGGCGCTGGAACTGGCGAAGTCTAAAATCCGAGTCAACGCTATTTGCCCGGGCGCCATTTCGACCAATATCGATCAAAGCACGGTGAAGACGGACGAGCTGAAGGAAATCGTGATCCCGATACAGTTCCCTGAAGGCAGCCAGCCGCTGGAGTGTGGACCCGGCTCTGCGGAGAATGTCGCTGACCTTGTAGCGTTCCTGGGTTCTGATGAGTCCAGTCATATTACCGGCGCTCAAATCGTGATTGACGGAGCGGAATCGCTTCTTCATTAGTGCATTTTTGTGGAAAACGACCGTTCCTGCAGCTGCGGGAACGGTTTTTCTATGGTTTGACATCAACCAGCGGTACATGGTCAAATAGGATGGAGTATACCTTTTACCGATAAAGGAGGATGCCCGTAAATGAGTATCATGTCTTGGCTTGCTGAACAGCGTATAAATCAAGCGATGGATCAAGGGAAATTCAAGGATCTCGCCGGAAAAGGAAAACCGCTGCAGCTTGAGGATATGTCACAAATTCCCGAGGATCTTCGGATGTCATATAAAATCATGAAAAATGCGGGATTTATCCCGGAAGAGATGCAATTGCAGAAGGATCTGCTGAAGCTGCAGGATTTAATCCACGCATGCGAGAACGCAGGTGAAAAGGAAAAGCTGAAGAGAACGTTGACTGAAAAGAGGCTGCGCTTTCAAATGCTGATGGAGCAAAGAGGCTTAAGCGGCAGTACGGCGTTTCTGGAATATGAGCACAAGATGCGTGAGTGGCTTGAGGACTCTCGGGATTAAATTGATTTGCGGGTAATCGAACTTAAAAAACCTCTATCTTTACCTTCTGGTCAAGGCAAAGATAGAGGTTTTTTGCTAGAGATTTCAGCTACCATGTAGTCTCGAAAGCTTCTCATCCGTAATGAGGATCGATTCAGAAGGCAGCTTGTCCATGTCAAACAAGGGGATGCACTCTTTGGCGGTTAATGGTACCAGCTCTTCTGTCAGTCCGGCAATCCACATCAGCCATCCGACGAGCTGCTCCGGGGCAGTTCCCATTTCGCGGAGGGCTGCGAGGCTGGTTCCGCCATGCCGTTTGGCGAGACGTTTGCCGTCAGGACCCATAAACAGCGGAACATGGGCGAAAGCCGGAGCATGCATTCCAAGCGCCCGGTACAGCATGAGCTGCCTTGGCACGGAATCCAGCAGATCAGCTCCCCTGAGGACATCGGTGATATGCATATGGTCATCGTCTACGACCACAGCCAGCTGATAGGAAATCATTCCGTCGGCTCTACGAACGATAAAATCGCCGCCACTGGCTGTATCAAATTGCTGCCGGCCGGCAATGCCATCCTGAAACGAAAGGAGCTCATGGTCAACCTTGAACCGCAGTGACGGCTGTTTGACCAAAGATTTGCACGCCGCTTCATCAGGAGTTAGAAGACGGCAGGTTCCCGGGTATGCGGGCCCTTCCGAGGACAGGCCATGGGGCGCGCGTGCTGCAGCCAGCAAATCTGCCCGGCTGCAGTAGCAAGGATACAAGCAGCCCTGGTCTTCAAGCTGCTTGAGGGCTTCTTCATAGTATTCAATCCGTTCGCTCTGCGTATATGGACCGTATGGACCGCCGACGTCGGGACCTTCATCCCAATCGAGTCCCAGCCAGTACAAATCATCAAGAATTTGGCTAGCGAGATGCGGTCTCGCGCGCTGGGTATCGATATCCTCCATCCGCAGCACGAAGGTTCCATCCAGGCTGCGGATCTGAAGCCAAGAGAGCAAAGCTGCCCAGGCATTGCCGATATGCAGCTCGCCGGATGGCGTGGGTGCGAACCGACCTCGCACCAGACGTGTGTTTGTGCTCAAGTGAAATCGTCTCCTTTGTACAGCTTCGTACATTTTATAGCAAACCGGCGTGGATATCCAGTACGGTAAAGCTCTATAATGAGTAAATAAACAAGTATATACCGGAAAGACATGGTGAGAAGAGAAATGAATGAATTGCCGATTCAGCGGGTGCTGCAAGGGCTGCTTGAACGGCTCGGCTCCGGTACATCCGCGGTCCTTATTGCTGAGCCGGGAGCGGGCAAAACCACGCAGGTTCCGCTAGCCTTCCTGAATGAGCCCTGGCTTGAGGGCCGTAAGATCATTATGCTGGAACCGCGCCGGCTCGCGGCACGCTCCGCTGCAGAATATATGTCCCGGATGCTCGGAGAGCAGACGGGAGAGACGGTAGGATATCGTGTAAGAATGGATAGCAAAGCAGGCAGGAATACAAGAATTGAAGTGGTAACAGAGGGCATTTTAACCCGGATGATCCAAAGTGATCCTGAGCTGGATCACGTCGGGATGATCATTTTTGATGAATTTCATGAACGCAATTTGCAGGGAGATCTTGGGCTCGCTCTGGCTTTGGAATCCAGAGCCGTCCTGAGAGAGGATCTGCGGCTGCTGGTAATGTCGGCGACGCTTGAAGCCGAACCGGTAGCGGCTCTCATGGGAGACGCTCCTATCATAAACTGCCCTGGCCGTCAGTTCCCTGTGGAAACGATATATAAGCCAATGGCTGCCGGATACAAACTGGAGCAGCATATGGCGGCGGTCATCAGTGAAGCTGCGGTGGCACATCCCGGCGATGTGCTTGCCTTTCTACCCGGAGCCGGGGAAATCCGGCGGGTTCAAGCGGAACTAGAAAGAGGCGGCCTTCCGGCAGATTCCGTCATTAGGCCGCTGTATGGACAGCTTCCGCAAAAAGAACAGGATGCAGCGGTCCGCCCTGATCCTGAAAACCGGAAGAAGATTATTTTGTCCACTTCTATTGCGGAGACAAGCTTAACGATTGAAGGAGTCAGGATCGTTGTAGACAGCGGACTCATGCGAACACAGCTGTTTTCTGCCCGGACAGGCATGCCTTATTTAGCAACGGGACAGGTCTCGCGCGCTTCTGCGGATCAGCGCAGAGGTCGTGCGGGAAGAACGGCTCCAGGAGTGGTCTACAGGCTGTGGAGCCTTGAAGTTCAGGATCACTTAAGGCAGCGGAATCTGCCTGAAATACTGGAGACGGATCTGACGCCGCTTGCGCTTGAACTTGCGGCGTGGGGAGTGACGGAGCCTGAGAGCATGCTGTGGCTCGATCCACCGCCGGAAGCAGCCTATGAGCGGGGCAGAGAGTTATTGTACCGGCTCGGGGCCGTGAACGAGAACGGTACGATTACCAGCCGTGGAAAGCGGATGGCCGGGCTTGGCATGCATCCTCGGTTGGCCGGCATGCTGCTTCAGGCCGCCGAAATCGGTCAAGGCAGTCTTGCGTCCACCATTGCCGCCTTGCTGCAGGAAAGGGATATATTCCACTGCGGCTCCTTGGACAGGGATGCGGATATCCGTGGCCGCCTTGAAGCGGTCATCTTATGGGAGCGAAGAGGCATCGCTGCAGCGAATACCGATGAAGCGGCTTTGAAGCGTGTTGCCCAGGAGAGCAGGCATATCCGTAAGCTATTAGGAATTTCGGATGGAGAAGATATGGATATCGAGAAGAGTGGACTTCTATTGTCTTTTGCATATCCAGACCGCATCGGCCAAAGCCGCGGGGACGGCAGGTTTCTGCTTACTTCGGGCAGGGGAGTGGAGTTTCCGCGGGCTCAGTTGCTGAGCCGTTGCGCTTATCTCACGGTAGCAGAAGTGGACGATCAGAAAGGAGCAGAGGGGAAAATTTTACTGGCTGCTCCGCTAAGCATCGAGGACCTTTATCGTTATCATACGGAAGAAATCGAAGAAGAGCTGATTGTGGAATGGGATTCCACTTCAGGAAGTGTGAAAGCCCGGAATCAAACGAGACTGAGTGCAATGGTACTTCGTGAGTCCAGCGCTTCGCAGCCATCATCAGAGTTGGTAGCTGAAGCCTTGCTCACAGGCATCCGTTCGGAAGGGCTGGGGCTTCTGCCTTGGACCAAACAGGCTAAACAGCTGCGCCAGCGTCTGCAGCTGATGCATCTGGCTGATCCGCAGTGGCCGGATATGTCCGATGAAGCTCTCCTGGAATGCATGGAGGATTGGCTGTTTCCTTACATCCTAGGTATGAGAAACCGTGCAGATCTGCAAAAGCTTCAGCTTACGTCGATTTTGGAACATATGCTGGGCTGGGATAGGAAGATTCGACTCGATCAAGAGGTTCCAACACATATCACCGTTCCAAGCGGATCCAGAATCGCTGTGGATTACAGTGATCCCGCACAGCCCGTCCTGGCGGTCAAGCTGCAGGAGATGTTCGGACTGTATGAAACGCCGAGAATCGGCCATGGCAAAATACCGTTGACGCTCCATCTGTTGTCTCCCGCGCAGCGCCCGGTCCAGATTACTTCCGATCTGGCTAGCTTTTGGAAAGATGGCTATTTTGATGTGAAAAAAGATTTAAAAGGCCGATACCCTAAGCATTACTGGCCGGATGATCCGATGGAAGCTGTTCCTACAAAACGAACCCGTCCGCGATAAGTGAATGAGGGCTCCCTTTCTCTGTCTGTATGTTTTCAGAATGAAGCGGGCAATATGAGAACAAACAGTGAAATGGAGGAAAAGGCATGGATGAGAAGAAGATTGTAGGCGTGTTCGAATCAGAGAGGGAGGCTACCCGGGCCATTGAAGACTTGCAGCGTTATGGCTTTTCTACCAATGATATTTCTGTAGTTACGAAGAATCGCGAGGATATGGATTTGATTACGGCGGATACTGGCACCAAGGGACCAGAAGGTGTAGCGGCAGGTGTTGCCGCAGGCGGTATGATTGGAGGCTTAACAGGCATGCTAGCAGGCATCGGCGCTCTTTTCATTCCTGGGGTCGGCCCTATTCTGGCTGCGGGTCCAATCCTGGCAACACTGACCGGTGCTGCAGTAGGCGCTGGTGCTGGGGGTATGGTGGGTGGCCTGATTGGCCTTGGAATTCCGGAGGATGAAGCAACGGACTATGGAAACTATGTGGACAAAGGAAAAATCCTGGTCATCGTAAATGCAGGGGGACGAGATTGGGAAATTATAGATATATTTAGGGACAACCGGTCGCTCAACGTGGAGCGGTATAACAACAACATCGGGCTGATTTCAGATGATACAACGACGATTCTTAAGGATGATGATGAGTATAAGCTTTATTGATATTGTAAGCCCAGCATGATGTTGTTATAAAAAAGCCGATCAAGACTGTTGATACAGTCCCGATCGGCTCATTTTTAATTGGTGACAGGCTCGCCTTTGGAAAACTGCCCTTTGTGCAGGATTTTTCCGTTCTCATCATACAAGGTTCCTTGACCATCGTATTTATCGTTAATAAAATCACCTTCATACACGAGGTTACCGGATCGATCATATGTCTTGCCGTATCCGTGACGTAAAAACTCCTTAAAGCTTCCTTCGTGTTTGATTTTGCCGTTGTCGTAATAGTTTATACCTTGTCCTTCATATTTTCCATTCTTACACTCTCCGACATACATTTTCATACCATCAGGATAATAGTATGTACCTTTACCTCCCGGATTGCCGTCTACCAAATCGCCCTCATATGCAATCCGACCCTTACTGTCAAAATATTTTCCTTTTCCCTCCGGGATCCCGCCCACCAGATCACCTTCATAGGTTTGCTTAATTTCTGGCGTATCATCATACTGAATATAGAAGTACA
The DNA here is from genome assembly GCF_022898935.1 of Paenibacillus mangrovi. Taxonomy (GTDB): domain Bacteria; phylum Bacillota; class Bacilli; order Paenibacillales; family Paenibacillaceae; genus Paenibacillus_AQ; species Paenibacillus_AQ mangrovi. The sequence continues at coordinate 694,674 of NZ_JALIRP010000001.1, forward strand.
ACTTACCTTTTCCCGTCGCTTCATCATCTACGAAATCCGATTCGTACCAAATCAAGCCGTCCTCGCGGTAGAGCTTGCCTTTGCCATGCATGGCGCCATTGAGCATGTCACCTTTATATAGAGGCGACCCGTTAGGATAATAGATCGTGCCTTTACCTTCTGCAATCCCATTGACGATATCGCCTTCATATAGAAGCAGTCCGTATGGATCATAGATCTTGTCGGCTCCCATGAGGTTAACCGTAATTACTTTCGCGGCGTCATTCCACGTAACCTGCCGGCCTGCAGCTTCCCCGACGAATCGAAGAGGAACGAACGTGCCTCCATCGCGAATAATCGGCGCGACGGGAAGCTTCACTTTCTTCCCATTGACGGTAGCGTAGGAGTTACCAATTACTAGACGGATTTCAAGCGATTGGCTTTTGCCGGTTACAGCTTGCGCTTTGGGATCCCATTTTACTTCCAGGCCGAGCTGTTCAAAAATCGGTCGGAAAGGGACGAGCGTAGTGCCCTTCACCAGGATCGGTGCTCGATCTAACGAGGCCAGCCTTCCGTCGATGATGACCGCAACTTCTGAAGATGGTTCCGCTTTCGAATCAGATGCTGCCTGGAGAACGGTGGATTGGCATAAGAAGAAGGCCAGCACGATGCCCATAGTCCAGATGAGTTTGCTCGTTTTTCTTTTTAACAAAATGATTCCTCCTGGTTGTCATTTTTTACCCAAAACTATATATCGGCTAACAACGCAAAAAGTTAATATATGGGGTTTGAAGTGGTTGTCTATTTATATCGTGAGGGGGAATAGGGAGTAACCATGTGCTTCAAAGAAAAAAGCCCCGGTTAACGGGACCTCGTGAAATAATATGGAATGCGCGACAACACAGCTAATAAGGGTGACTAGCCGCTTCCTCCTACCCGATTGGGAATCATATGCGGAGCCTTCTGCGCCCGTTTCAGATCTCTGCCGAGCTGCTCCAAAGGGTCTCCGGTCAACCAGTCTTTATCCAGACTGAGCTTAAGCAGGCGCTGTTCCAGCTCAATGGAGGATTGGATCTGATGCATGATTTCAATCATGATTTGTTCCTCGGAAGAAACTTGCAGACAATCCAGGAGTCGTTCCATCCGCAGCCGATTATCCTGCAGCAAGTCTTCAGCGATGAACTGGTCATTAAATGCTTTTATACCGAGCAGGCTCTCCACGATGGGGTTCATAACTTCACCTCAGTAAGACGCGGAAGTTTATGGAATGCGAGTACGTAAACGTTGATGAAGCAACTGTAACATTTCATTGTTCATGGCAATGCTGTGCATTAACAGATCAGATAGTTCGGGGCAATGGACCAGCTGTAAGAAGGTGCCGGATTTTATCATTTGCAGCGTTTCATGTCTCAGGAGTGCCTGCCATGCGATGAGATCGGCATCACTTGGAAGCTGACCGGATTCTGGAGACGTAGTTTCCATAAAAAGACTCCATTCTTTTCGGCATAGTATAAACGGAAACATGAGCAAATATCCGCTTCTAAAAAAAGTGTTGACTAAAATCTAAAAATAATATATCTTTAAATCAAGATAAAAACACGAAGCACAGGAGAGGGATATACAATGATACGGTTAACGAAAGCATAGCAAATTTTTTTGGGTATATATCTCTAAATAAAGCTAAGTTAAATCAAGAATATTAAAAATGGAGGAATTTAAAATGATAGCATGGGGTTTGCTGATTATCAGATTGATCGTTGGATTGACTTTTGCAGGACATGGAGCTCAAAAATTGTTTGGATGGTTTGGAGGTCCCGGTATCAAGGGCACGGCTGGCTGGCTTGGTTCCATGAACGTGAAGCCGGCGCTTCCGGCAGCAATTGTCACTGGATTGTTTGAGCTGCTGGGCGGTCTTCTCTTCGCAGCGGGCATATTGACACCAGTGGCTGCTCTGATGATCACTGTGACCATGATTGGTGCAATTGTTACGGTTCATGGCAAAAATGGTTTCTGGGCTACGGCCAACGGTTTTGAATACAACTTGATTCTGATCGCTGTAGTTATAGGCGTCGGATTAACAGGACCTGGAGCTTATCACCTGTTTTAATTCTGTTTATTTGTGCATTGGCTATTCCTAGCTTCGCAAGTAGCTAGAGATGAAAAAGGTACTTTAATGACATGTTGTAGTAAGCATGTCATTAAGTACCTTTTTATTTCCGTATCTCTCCATGGCGAATGGCGAATGGCGAGGACGGTGTAATAATAGTATTTATTAAATGACTAGATTTAAAAGTAGTATACCGCCTAGAGAAACAAATGATGCAATAAGGCAGGCTGCAGTGAAGCTCTTAAACATATCCGGTAACGATAATCCTAAATATTCTTTGACAAACCAGAAACTCGAATCGTTGACATGGCACCAGCCAATCGCTCCGGAACCAATGGCGAGAACGATGATTTCCGGACTCACACCAGGGTAAGCAGCCAGCATAGGTGCTATCATGCCTGCAGTACTAATCATGGCTACCGTGGCGGAACCGATAGCAAGGTGCATAAGCCAAGCTATTAGCCAAGCAAGAATAATGATGTTCATATTTAGCGACATCAAAACCTTAGACAATTCATTACCTAACCCACTGTCAACTAATATCTGATTAAATGCTCCACCGCCGCCAATAATCAGCAATATGCCGGCAATCGGTCCAAAGCATTGTTCTGTAAGCGTTAACAGGTTTTTCATTTTTAAACCACGGGAAAGGCCTAATGTATAATAAGCTACAAATACCGAAATGAGAAGTGCTATCATTGGATTGCCTAGGAACGTAATAATAGGCAAAAACGCAGAATCTTTTGCGAGAAACAATGTACTAACCGTTTTTCCTACCATAATGATTAGAGGCAATAGGATCGTAAATAGGGTAATGCCGAAACCTGGTAGATTCTCAGATGGTGTTTCAGAACTCGGCTCTGATTCTTTTATTACCCCAGTCTTGCACTTCTTACTGATAAACTTGGCCCAAATTGGACCAGCTAAAATGGCCGTAGGTGTTCCTACAAGAAGAGCATACAGAATGACCTTACCTACATCAGCCCCCAAAGTTGTAGTAATTGCAAACGCTGCCGGATGTGGAGGCACCATCGAGTGAACGACCATCAGCGATACTGCCAAAGGAATTCCAACACGGAGCAACGACATCTTAGCTTGTTTGGCGACTATGAAAACCAAGGGGAAAAGTAAAACAAATCCTACTTCAAAAAATACAGGGATGCCGCAAATTAACCCGACAATTGTCATTGCCCAGGGAGCCCTTTTTTCTCCCATTGTTTCTAGTAATGTTCGTGCAAGGCGCTCGGCGCCGCCAGATACTTCCAACATTTTCCCTAAAATCGTACCAAGACCGATAACGGTGGCCAGAAAACCTAACGTTCCAGCCATTCCGTTTTCAATAGAAGTAGCAATCTTAGGAAGAGGCATACCTGTAGCAATTCCCACAAATATACACACTAATATTAAGGATAGAAAAGGATGTATTTTAACTTTAAGAATGAGAAAGATGAGAATTGCTATAGATGCGACTAATACCAGCATCATCATTGTTGCAGTGTCCATTGTCTTAACCTCCCTATGCTATAGAGTAAATTAGCTCATTGCACCTTTACGGTAGAAATCATCCATAACATCTTTAGGAACCATACCACCGCCAGTAGCCCAAAGAATGTGCGTGGCATTTTGCATCTTCTGTTCAAGGTGATTATTTTTCAAATAATCTTGTCCCATGGAAGAAGCGTGCAGTTGAACGGGTCCGATAAATCCTGCAACTGCCGATGGTTCTAAGAATATTCCTTCTGAATCGGCTAGCTTTCTAAGGATTCGATAGAGACATTCGTCTTGAACAGTAAAGACACCACTAATATCTTTCTCTAGTGCTTTGCCGACAAAGCCTGATGGTCTCCCTACGGCAAGCCCATCTGCTGCAGTCATATTATCAACGCCAAATTCCTGAGCGGATACCTCGCTATGCTTACGTGTCATTAAACCTAGCAGCATTGCCGGTGAATGGGTTGGCTCTGCATAGAAGCAATGAACATTGTCTCCAAATACGGTCCGCAATCCGAAAGTAATTCCGCCAGGAGCGCCGCCTACACCGCAAGGGAGATAGACGAAAAGCGGATGATCCTGATCGACTGCAATCTTCATGTCACTCAGTTGCTTTTGGAGCCGTTTAGCTGCTACGGCATAACCAAGGAATAGCGTTGTAGAATTTTCATCATCAACGAAGTGGCTATTGGGATCTTTCTGGGACTCTTGTCTGCCTGCTTCTACGGCTTTCCCATAGTCGCTATTGTGTTCAACGACGATTGCGCCTTTTTGCCGCAATAAATCTTTTTTCCATTCTTTAGCGTCAGTAGACATATGCACAACAACTTTGAAACCTAATTGGGCACTCATAATACCAATACTAAGACCTAGATTACCGGTTGATCCGACCACAATCGAATAGTTCGAAAATAGCGTCTTGAATTTTTCATCTGCCAGAATGGAGTAGTCATCGGTTATTGACAGCATGCCGTGTTTAAAGGCGATCTCTTCGGCCACTTTTAATATTTCGTAAATTCCTCCACGAGCCTTTACAGAACCGGAGATGGGCAGGTGACTGTCACATTTAAGATATAAATTCCCCGCTATTTCCTGATTGAACATTTCTGATAACTGCTGCTGCATTTTAGGGATGTTGACTAATTCAGATTCGATGATTCCGTTTTTTTCCTTGGTCTCCGGGAATACTGTTGCTAAATAGGGAGCGAAGCGAAGCAGACGTTGTTCCGCATCTTCGATATTAGCGATCCCTAATTCCGAGTTAATAATTCGGTTGTTGCAGCTCTCAAGCTGCGAGTTTACCCAGAAAACTTCCTTAGTATCAATGATTTCCTGCAGTAGTGGTAATTCATTCTTCCATTCTTCGATCGTTTTTCCAGCAATTTTGTTAGTCATGGTTACCTCCGTACTAAAATGGATATATTTTAAATCCAAAAGTTGATTTGGGTGATTTAAATTTTATTTTTCTGCGATGAATTCGATTTCAACTTTGGCTCCCTTAGGAAGACCTGCAACCTGGAAGCAGGAGCGTGCGGGCGTGCTAGACTTGAAATAAGAGCCGTAGATTTCATTTAAACTAGTAAAGTTGGCCAGATCGGTCACAAAAATAGTCGTTTTTACAATGTCCTCGAAATCGTATCCTGCTTCGTTCAAAATTGCGGAGATGTTTTCCATCACTTGTTTTGCTTGTATTGCAAAGTCATCATTCATTTCACCTGTCTGGGGATTAATTCCAAGTTGTCCAGACGCATACAAACGTGAAGCGCTTACAATTGCTTGCGAATAGGGTCCAATAGCAGAGGGAGCTTTATCAGTCATAATTGTTTTTTTCATATAAATTTTCTCTCCTTGTTTTGAAGTAACATTCCCATATATATCTAATTGCAGTTCTAATTGCAGTGTATTAATATATGGGCACCTCCATTGTTAATGATATTTCCATCGGAAGTTTAAAAGTTAAATCAGATTTAATAAATTAAGTACAGTTAAAGAGTAGCATTTTACGTTTATTAATTCAAGCTTAATATTTATCGATTTTTTCGAAAAAAAACCGCTTCTGTATTTACTAGTGTGAAATACACTTGTAAATACAAAAACGGTCTAAACAAATTTGCCTATGTAATTAGAGGATTTGTCCGCTTCATCTCTTAAAATGATTATCATCTGTTTTCTAAAATGTCGGAGGCGTAATAGCAAAAATAACGTTTGCTTCTTGATCCGATTTATTTTCCCACTTATGTTCTACCCCAGGTGGTATTTTTACGCTGTCCCCATGATATAAAGTCTCCACATCGTTCCCAATAAATAATACGACCTCACCCGACAATACATAAGCGACTTCTTCACCAATGTGTCGCATAGGTTTTTCGGCAGACTGGGAATCAGGTGGCAATTTCATCAAAACCATCTCAATGGAGCCGCTTAAATCCGGAGACAATAATGAATACTCCCAATTGTTCGATGATGGAAATATGACTTTTTTTCGGGAATCTGCTCTGGTGATTAAATCTTTAGTTTGCACAAATTCAGTAAACAAACTAAATAAAGGAACTTCTAATGCATCGGCAATCACGCGCAGAGTATTCAGTGACGGACTGGAAAGTCCTCTTTCAATTTGGCTTAACATGGATGAAGTTACATTCGTTATTTCTGATAACTGTTTAATCGTATAATTCTTGTTTTTGCGATATTTCGCTATTGTTTTACCTAATTCTAGATTATCCATAATTTATCATACCTCTGATAAAAATACCTCAAAATGAATTAATATGCCGTTCCAGAACTTAATATCCTATAAATATAAAGATATCATAAATCTTAGAAATATTAAAGTTTGTTTAGATTTTTTAGTTTCAGAGCATTACACTGCATGCAGGCGAAAAAGTCGTTCGTTTGCTCCTTATTGAAGTGCCAGAAGGTGTAAACTATGGGCTTATCCCCAAAAAATATTAAAAAAATTTGTCAAAAGAGCGCGTCAGATGATATATTCTGGCTGGCGCTCTTTTTTCGTTTAGTTGAACCTCGGGTGGTTTATACTGTATAAAGCTTTTTTTTCTAAGACAGGAGTGAGGTTATGCCGAAAAAAGCGAGGATTCATGAAATCGAACTACTGCGCGGGATGGCCTTTTTGGCCGTAGCGCTTCAGCATGCCATTGCCCATTATTCCATTGTGGACGGCGCCAAGATGGAGGACGGGGTACTCATGACCGTTCTGCTATTGGCAGCGAAATTTGCCGTTCCGGTGTTTATTTTTATCACGGGTTTAGTGCTTTTTTATAATTATGATGGACCTATTCACTATGGATCTTTTCTGCGCAAAAGGTTTTCTGATATTCTGGTCCCTTATATATTTTGGTCTGCCTTTTATTACGTCATGAGTCCCGCCTGGAACCATCCGGATCTCGGACAATGGGCGCTCATGCTTGTGACGGGGAAGAACAGCTATCATCTGTGGTATATCGTCATGATTTTCCAGTTCTATCTGCTGTTTCCACTGTTCCGGTATGTGATGCGGTTATGTGCCGAGAAGATTCCTTTCCGGTGGCGCGCTTGGGCGTTAACGGGGGCGGGAGTCGTTTGTTTGCTGCTGGTTTATAAGCTGTTCCGGATCGGAGACTTGATGACGGCTGCGAATATTCCGTTTCTAACACCATTTTTTACGACGTATGCCGACCGTAATTTTTTGTATTTTCTCTTTTATTTCCTGCTCGGGGCTGCGGCCGGCATGTACCGGGAACGCTGGTATGTCTGGCTTCAAAAAGGGAAAATTGTCTACTGGACCGTCTTTATCGTGCTTTTCGGGTATTATACGTATGTGACGGTCCGAAGCTTCGGGCTTCCGCCGGAATTTCATATTAATTTCAACCAGCTTAGCCTGCTACGGCCGTTGATTACATTGTTTCTTGTCAGCTCCGTCTTCGTCTTCTATTCATGGTCGAAAAAGTGGACAGAGGCGTCCGGCCCTGCCGGCCTGAAGGTGATGAACCTGCTCGGACGTTATTCGTACGGAGCCTATCTGGCGCATGCTTTCATGCTGAAAATGAGCTACAAGGTGGACGACTGGTTGTTCGGGGATTGGAATGTAACGCTGCGGATGCTGATGTCCTTCCTGATTTGCGTCGTATTATCCTATGGGGTGACAATCGCGCTGTCATATCTGCCTCTTGGAAAATGGACGGTTGGCGTGTCCTCGCGCAAAAAACGTCACCGGCCTGCGCCCATACAGGGGCAACCTCCGGTACAGTCTGTTGATGGAAATAGATGAAAAAAAACGAAGAAACTTGTCCTGCTTATGCCATTCGCGTTATAAACGAGTGATGCTACAAAGCAGCGGCAGGTTCTTTTTTTTATACAGTATTATTATTTCAACATATGAAAAATTCATATTAGTTAGTATAAGCACTGCTGATCTACATACTGGGAAGAAATCATATGCCGTTCTCGCATTGTACTTATTCACGTTTAAAAAGTGACTTTCAGCCTATGTCATGTCAAGATTTTGCGATGAAGATTTCATGTTATGCAATTTGGAAAATAGTCGTTTATAATGGATTTAAATTGGTTATTGTAGGAAAAGAAGCAAAGGGGGAAACGGTGTGGCTTTTATGATTGCACAGCGTGCTTTTATTAAAACGTATCTAATTACCATGGTTGAACAGCACAGGGGTTACGGGTATCAAATGCTGGAGGAGATGAGACAGGAATTTAAAAGCTACGGATACTCTCCTCCGCAAAGCGAGATATACCGGGCACTGCATGAACTGGTTCAGGAGGGTGTATTGTACCGGACCAAACAGCTGAAGGGGAATGATCCCCGCGTGGATTTTCAGGAGATTGTGCTGTATAACTTCACCGAAGACGGTCCGGAAAAGGCGAAGCTTTACAAAAAGCAGGTCAAAACGGATTTGGACCGCTGCTTAGGGATGTTAAATAAGGCGGTTAAGGATAATTACTAATAGACTTCCAAAGGCTGAAGGAGGTTAAGGCGTCATGGAAAAGAAGCTTCGCTGGGGAATACTGGGCACGGCCAGCATCGCACAAACTGCTTTTATACCAGGTGTTCAGAGTTCGCAAAAATGCATGGTACAGGCTATTGCAAGCCGCCATCCGGATAAAGCGGCACAAGCAGCAGAGAAGTTTGATATTCCGGCCTCCTACGGCAGCTACGAGGAGCTGCTTCAGGATCCTAAAGTCGATGCGGTATATATTCCGCTTCCGAATCATTTGCATAAGGGATGGACCCTAAAAGCCGCACAGGCGGGCAAGCATGTGTTATGTGAAAAGCCTGCGGCACTGGATGCCAGGGAGGCTAAAGACATGGTGGAGGCGTGCCGCAAGGCGGGCGTAATTTTCGCCGAAGCGTTCATGTATCGCTATCATCCCAAGCACCGCCGAGTCCATGAGATTGTGGAGAGCGGCGAGATTGGCACTATCCGGGCCATCCATGGAAGCTTTACCTATAACAATATAAAGGATACGACGAATGTCCGTTATCAGAAACATATGGGCGGCGGCTCCATCTACGATGTAGGCTGTTATCCGATTACCGCAGCGCGCATGATTCTGGGTAAAGAGCCGGTTGCGGCGTCAGTGCATGCTTTATTTTCGCCGGAGCATGAGATTGATCTGATGGCGACCGGGCTGCTTGAATTTCCAAATGATGTCGCACTTTCGTTCGATTGCGGCATGTCAGCCTCACCGCGCTGTAAACTGGAGGTGCTCGGCAGCGAAGGACGGATCGAACTACCGCTGGCTTTTGGCTGGGAACATGACGATGAACCACCGCAGCTGATCGTGTTCGCAGGGGATACGCAGAGGGAAGAGCGCCTTGGCGTATTCAATTCCTTTTCACTCGAAGCGGATGCCTTTGCCGATGCGGTGATGGATGATGAAATGCTGCCATTTGGTCCTGAGGATGCTATTTACAATATGAGAATCATTGATGCCTGCATAGAAGCTGCCAGGAAAAAGACTCGGGTTGTCATCGAGCAGGAGCAGTCTTGATATGCGCACCCAGATCAGCATGAATCCAACGCTAAATCCCCGTCTCTTTATGAAGAGAAGCGGAGATTTATTTTGCTGGAACGAATTAGATCATGTTTTCGCCTGCCAAACGGCAAGGAAAGGTCCCATTCTCAATCTGCAGTGTCGGATGCTCAATGCCGAATCGCTCGTGAAGCTCATGCGTCACCTGCTGAATGATCCGATCATTGCTTCCGGGTTCCGGGATCACCAGATGTACCGTCAGAGCGGTTTCCGTGGTGCTCATGCCCCAGATATGAAGATCATGGACGTCCGTAACGGACGGAAGAGATGCCAGATAACTCCGGATGGCGGCCGCATCGATTTCCGGTGGAACACTGTCCAGAGCCATGTTGAGCGAGTCCTTGAGCAGATTCCAGGTGCTGACGAAAATAACGACCACGATCAAGAGGCTGACGACAGGATCCAACCACTGCCAGCCGGTGAACATAATAAGAACTCCAGCAATCACCACACCAAGCGAAACACCCGCATCGGCTGCCATATGAAGGAAAGCGCCGCGAACGTTGAGGTCGCCTTTTCTGCCGGATAGAAAAAGCAGCGCTGTCGCGGTATTAATGGCAATACCCACAGCAGCCACCCATATGACAGTCGAACCGGTAACAGGCTCGGGACTCGCAAACCGCTGGATGGCTTCCCATGCGATGATGAACATGGCAGCCAGCAGAAAAATCGCATTCAATAATGCGGCTAAAATGGACGAACGGCGGAAACCATAAGTTCGACGTTCGGTTGGAAGCTTTTTGGAGAGAACACTGGCTGCCCAGGCGAGAACAAGTGCGAGTACGTCACTCAAATTATGACCGGCATCCGCAACCAACGAAAGAGAATGGCTGAGATAACCGTATGTGGCTTCCACGATGACAAAAACCGTATTTAGTATGATACCGAACATAAAAGCGCCATTGTAGCTGGCTGGACCGTGCTGGTGGTTGTGACCATGACTATGACTATGGTTGTGGCCATCGTGCGAATGATGATGGGAATGAGAAGCTGACATGATAAATACCTCCTATGCTCTTGATGTTGATACTTCAAAAAAACATATGAATATGTACTCATATATTGATAATAACACAATACATCAGTAAGTCAATGTCTGGAAAAAACAAGTGGAAAGGCGCGATTTCTTTGGAATATCCTCCAAAAAAACACCGGACTATTTTCATATTAACTCAGGTTGTGATATAAAAAATAAAGGGGATGTATATATTTAAATGATCACCCGTTTGAGTAGCAACCGATTTGGAGGTAATGGCAATGGATGAACATATGCAGCGCCGACTGGATAAACAGAGAAAGCTGTTTAAGCAGCTGGGTATACAATTGGACGCTCTTTCGATTCACGAAAAAGTGTTCAACACCAAGCTTAGGGGGTACGATCCAGAAGAGGTGGACTCCTTCCTAGATGAAATTATTAGCGATTATGAACGTTTTTACGCGACCATCTCTGATTTGATGGATAAATGGCAGGAGCAGCAGCTCGCACTGCGCGAAATGAAATCAACCTCCCGCCCCGAACCTGAACGTTTCACGATCGATCCGAAGCAAGTCGAAGAAATCGTCCTCAAAATGGAGTACAATCTTAGACAGCTCAAGAGCAAGATCAGGCCCGAACCCGATTTTTTCGTTGATTGATCAGCAGGTTACATATGCAGCGTTAAAACTCCCTTGGGAAAAGCGAAAGCTTTTCCGGGGGAGTTTTGTATTGAGTGGAGAAAAATTTAGGGGATTGGGTTGAAGGGTGGTAAAATATGTATTGGGTGAATGAGGTTCGTAAAGTGTGTTAGAACTGGGGGGATATGTGAGATTCGTAAAGCAGGACTGGATATGGGATATAAGATGCTGTAAAGGTAGAGTTTGTGGTATTCGTGGAATGGGAGTTATAGGACAGAACTTAAAGGACACAATTTAAAGAACAGAATTTAAAGGGGCAATTATGAAATACAAAATCCACAAAGATATTGAAAAAAACTAAAATAAGACACTATCTACCTCCAAGATTTTTAACAACACTACCTAATACATGGCCTAACAAGTGCACAATAATTGTTTTTAAGTGCGGAAGAAATGATGTCATTTTATCAAATATAGTCGAAGATGCAATTAATTCTGAATTACTAATTGATCAAAGAAATACTATTGCTTTCGGAGGTTGCTTTACAATCGAATCTGAAAATTTATTAAAGAGTAAAGGAATAAGTTATATAGCTTTAAGTTATTTTCCATGGACCGATGAAAGATATAAAGAAATAAAAGGAAATATGAAATGAATTATTTGCGGGAGCATTCGAAGAAGAAGTTCCGTCGTATAACACCGTATTCATGCATCGGGCCATTCGGCCCTCGGTCCGCCCGAGGCAGTTTCGAGAAGCTGGTTCAGGCGGACAACCCTGCGAACCTAACCGCATCGCGACCGGCAGCTGAAGCTGCCTTAAGGTTCTCTGATTCGTGAATACAAGAACGTTAGATGAAACCACTCAAAGAGTTTTATTGGTCGTATTTCAGGGAGGATAAGAATGAATAAAATTCGATTTATCGTACGGAAAATGTTTCCGAGTAATACGGATTTATCTAGTATTTTAGCCAGTGAGATAGTTGAGAATATATGTGCACGTATTTACCAAGAAGAAACATATTTACTTAGGGATAAAGAGGTTCTTGATAGTATTCCACAAGTGATTCGTGATTGCGTATTATTAATTGATTTAGATACTGAAATTAATATGAATGGTATCATCGGATATTTAGAAAACTCAACTGGGAAATTCATGGATGAGACAATTGAGGTTCTGGAGAGAATAGGAGCTGTAAGTGATGCAATAACCCTAAATAATATTAAGAAGAGCTTAGCTGAATATGGATTGAAAACAAGTAATTTACACGCTAATGTTCAAAACTTAAAAGAATATCAAATTAGTAATAATAGTCAAACCCATGGAAATATTGATAGTGAATTGCTTAAAAGGATCGAACAATTAGCTACGAACTTATATATTTATAACCAGGAAGAGAATATATTCGACGATTTGTATGACTATATTGAAGCCAACAAACAGCACTTAATTAATGAATTAAAGGAATTTTGTAAGTAACTCGAGGATGTTCGTGGCATCATCTAACACAGTATTCACGCGGCGGGCCTGACGCCCCTTGGTCTGCAAGAGGATTTTCGAGGAAGTGGATTCAGCAGACAACCCTGCACTGGCTAAGTCCGTCGGACCCGGGGCTAACGCCCTTCGGTCGCAATACAGATTTGTTTGAGAATTTTCCTACAGAAGTTAAATGGTATAATGCGCTTTTTCAGAAGCAAGATCTAAACGAAGTAATGTACATCAACTATAGTTATTGGAATGAATTATCAAGTAATACTAGACTTCCTATGCAGGCATCGAAGAATATCCAGAATCAAATTGAAGTCTTTGGAGTTAGTAACCAGGGGTTTCTAGATATTAACTTAGCGATCAAGAAAGGAAAAGTATTTCCAAAACTAATATTTGTGTCGATGAATGAGAATTCGCGAGTAGTCGTATTAGAAGGTCACGCGCGGTTGACGGCTTATTATATTGAGAGTGAATATATACCTGATGAACTTGAAGTAATAATCGGGTTCTCTGATAAGTTTAGCGTATGGGACTTATATTAAGAAAGTTTTGTAGGTTGTTCATAGAAGGTGCTGACATCCTATAACAAAATATCTACGCCTCGTCGCGTTCGCTCCTTGGTCCGCCGAGGTTTTTCGAGGAAGCGGAATCAGCAGACAACCCTGCATTACCTAATCGCATCGCGGCCAGTCGCTATCGCTCCTTTAAGGTAGTGAGGGTTCGTAGATACAACAACGTTATCGGCAATACCCTAAATTACTAGAAGGGAAATATGTCAATGCAAATTCAAAGAGGTACAATTACACAATTTATAAATAATATAGACACAGGGATATCTAATATTCGCAATCAAATGCTAAATCAAACTAGTGCAAATGGTAAATTATGGCTTTATGATCTTAAATTCAATAAAAGTTATCCTGATCCATTATTCAATACTCAGCAAAATTTTGGTGAGATTATTGATCAAGCTTTTACTTATTATGTTTCAATGCGTGCTGCTGAAGAGCTCTTTAACAAATTTCCTTGGATAACATACTTTGATATGAATATTGGAGCAAATAATGGTACAGATATTGAAAGTAATATCTCTTCGAATGGAGAAGTAGTTTTGGTTGAAGTATTTGCAGTTGTTAGACCATCAAATAATGGAAAACTTTCTAAAGAAATCAGGAATATCAGAAAACGAAAACCAAGTAAGGCAAAAGCAAGGAAGATTCATAGGTTTGTCTTTTTTTATTGTCCCGATCCCAATAATTACTATATAAATGCTTATAACTATTTGAATAAAGTTCAAAAAAACAAGGCTACTGTTCAAGTCAAGTGGATCAATATTTAGAAAGTTGCTCAAGAAGAGGGTACAGCCGATAACACCATGTTCACGCATTGGGGGACAAGCCCCCTCGGTCTGGCAGAGGAATTTCGGGGGAGTGATAGCAGCCAGACACATCCGCACCGACTAAGCGCATCGCGCCCGGGCCTTTGGCCCTTAAGTCGGTGGGACGTCGTGAACACACCAACGTTATCGGAAATTCCTGAGAAACATTCATAAATCAATAAATAAATCTTTCAAAATAGAGTGAAGGTGTCAAAATGAAAAACAAGTATAAATGGATATTTTCCTCAGTAGGAGGATTACTTCTTGTTGCTTGCTCACTTTATTTTTATTACTTTATCTACGGACAAGAAGTTAGGTCAGATTCGATAATTATAAACGAGATCAATATTAAAAAGAACGGAATACATATTTCAGGGGATACAACAAATTCAGCTATAGGATTTTCAGGTTATGAAACGGAACTTGTTGGTGTACAATTGTTAATTAAACCACGATATAGTTTTGTTTCACCGTTTAATAAATATGGTAGATTTGAGATAGAATACGATACAAAAGGTACACGGATAAGCGAAATATATATTGTTGGTAAGGAGAAGAACGATAAAAAGAAGATATGGCCACTACATAAATAATTTAAGATATTGAAACAAGACAAGTTATAGTATTTCGAAGAAGTCAGGAACTTCCTATAACATTGCATTCAACACGGCGGGTCGAGACAAGCTCGACCCTTGGTCCGGAAGTGGCATTTCGAGGAAGTGGAATCACCGGACACAATCAACCGGCTAAGTGGCAGAGCCACCCGGCACTACGTGCCTTAAGTCGCTTGAACGTCGTGAATGCGGGAACGTTAGACGAATGTACTGCAAACAAAAAGGACAATTGCTGTTGGGATTCTTCACGATGGAACCATAACTTCAATTAAAAGATATAATGATAATCTAAAAATAATAGTTCACATACCCTATCTAGCAGAAATGATAAACAGAAAATTTGAGTATTTTACATATAATTTTATAAATTGTACTAATTGGTTTTTTATGTTGTGGGACTCCGAAATAAGAATTGATACTTCTGAGTTGACAAATTTATGTTTAGAAATAAATGAATCAAATGAAGAAGATGAATTTATAAAGATAGCTTGTTTATGTGATAAGCCAGGAGTGGAAGGAGGATTCTTATATATAGATTCTGATCAACTAATAATTTATGACCAAGCGAATAACGAATTAACATTTGAAGATATGAAGTTATTAGCCAAACGATACTGGAACAAGATTTGATAGTAAATCAAGAAGGCAGTACCTTCGTCTAATGCATCGGGCATTCGCCCTCGGTCCGGCAGAAGTAAGATGAGGATTCGGGGATGCAATTGGCAGTAGCAAGGAAGCATATCCAACCGGACACACCCGCACCAACTAACCGCATCGCGGCCGTCCCTTCAGGACTTAAGGTGGTGGGGCGTCGTGAATATATAACGTTAGACGCAATTGCCTAAATACTATATTTGTTACACCCCATAATTCAATGGGTGTAACTGAAATTTTTGAAGAACATAAAAATAAAAAGTCATTTAACGGGGGGATCTCATGGTAGTCTCAATAATTGCAGCTGTTTCAATTAATCGAGTGATTGGAATGGATGAAGTAATTCCTTGGAATATACGAGGCGAACAAAAACGATTTAAGGATTTAACCTTAGGCAATTCAATTATAATGGGGAGAAAGACTTATGAATCGATTGGTAAACCATTACCTAACAGACAGACAATAATTATCACAAGAAATCAAGAATTAATTATTGATAATTGTAAAACTGTCAGATCACTTGAAGAAGCTTACAGATTACTGAAAGATGAGGAAGAGATATTTATTGCTGGTGGTGGAGAGATATATAAAGAAGCTCTGCAGTATGCGGACAAAATTTATCTAACAGTAATTGATAAACATATCGAAGGAAATATTTTTTTTCCAGAATTTAATGCAAGCGATTTTAACATTACTTACCAAGAGCAAGTTCAGGCTGAAATTCCTTATACATACTACACATTTGAGAGAAAGACATTTGAAAAGGAACACAGAAAGAGTTAATTGCAATTTGTAGGGAAACTCGAAGAAGAGGCAACTACGTCTAACACTGTATCTACGCTGCGGGGTTTATGCCCCTTGGTCTGCAAGAGGGATTTCGGGGAAGATTATTCAGCAGACAACCCTGACTGCCTAACCGCGCTCGCGGCCGGATCTACGGTCCTTAAGGCAGTAAGGGTTCGTAGATACAACAACGTTATAGGAAATCAACGCAAGATCATAAAGCCCTTTGTGGAGGAATTCGATGATGTTTGCATTTGTTACTCATTGTTATAATACAGTTCCCTTTAGAAGTTTGTCTGCATTATCTAAATCTGAAGCATTGAAAGTAATGGCAAATTTGTGCGATGACTCACCTTTTTTTGAAAGGTTCAAAGAACCACATCAATATTGGGAGAATCGCATAGAGGCTGAAACATGGTTAAGAACTGAATTTATCCATAAAGGAGGTAAACCTAAAGCTAGATATCCGTTTTATTCATTGCTTGGGCCAGCAACTTGGATAATGAATTATTCAATTACTTCGGGTATAACAGTTGACACACTCGAAATTCCAATCTCTATTTTTAATGAAGAAGATATTAGTTTTACCGTGCCGGATAGTATGGTTTCTTATTGGATAGGTCGAGACAAGCCCGAAGCTTATTATCAATCGAAATTTCATGGACAAGTATTTACACTATCTGAGATAAGATCACTAGTAACAATTGAGTTTATGAATAGCATTGAATCAATGCATCCCATAGGTACAATACCTTATGTTGAAGCACAAATATGGAACCATGAAATTGCTATTGATTTTTATAATAGAAAGGCATAACACCGTTAAGTCCTGAAGAATATTCGAAGAAGGCGCTGACATCCTATAACATCATATCTACGCTGCGTCGCTACGCTCCTTGGTCTGCCCGGAGAAAATTCGGAGAAGTTGAATCATGCAGACAACCCTGTAAGGCTAAGTGCTGAAGCCACCCAGTCGCTGCGCTCCTTTTAGCCTTTCGGGTTCGTAGATACAACAACGTTATAGGAAATCAGCGCAAAACGTAAAATTATTTATTTCATTTATAACTATATCATTGATTAGAGGGAGAATTATTCATGAAAGTTGAGCTGAAACCCCCAACATTTGAAGAAAAGGAAATATTAAAGAATTTACTTGAACATTATCTATATGAACTAAGTTGTTATTCTGATCAAATCGATATAAATAAAATTGGTCAATATGGCTATCGATACTTGGATCATTACTGGACAGATGAAGATAGACATGCTTTTTTGATCTTATTGGAAGATAAATTAGTCGGTTTGGCGATGGTTAGGAAATTTGATTATAGCGGGAATAGTAAAGATTACAGATGGTTAATGTCTGAGTTTTTTATCTTGAGGAAGTATCAAAACCAAGGAATTGGCAGAATGGCTGCTCATCAACTTTTCAATTTATTTTCGGGTCCATGGATCGTTGCTCAAATGGAGAATAACATTCCATCACGTAGATTTTGGGAGAAAGTAATATTCGAGTTTACGAATGGAGAATATCAACAATCTAAATTAGGGAAACAACCAGCACAGGAGTTTGTATCTAAAGAGAATGTCACAGGTAAGGAAAGTAGATATATAATCTGAATCATTTGGGTGCAATTCAAGAAGGCGCTGACATCCTATAACACCGTATCTACGCTGCGTCGCTAACGCTCCTTGGTCTGCCCGAAGATTTTCGGAGAAGTGAAGCCAGTCAGACAACCCTGCACCACCTAACCGCGCCGTGGCCAGTCGCTAACGCTCCTTTAAGGTGGTGAGGGTTCGTAGATACAAGAACGTTATAGGAAATACGGGAGTGAAAATAATTATGTATGTTATTTCGGAGATGATAGATTGAAACTTAATTGTAAAAGTTTTAATTTTTAACGGGCAGAGAGGAGATATTTATTTAATGAGATATTTTACGAAAGAATGGTACGAACTTAGTCAAAGAACAAGTTTTCATTTACTTTTAGAGGAAGAAAGTCAAGCGGAAACATTCTCAGAAGCATATTTCCAACAACTCTACAGTGCCGAATTAAACAAATGGCTTCATCTCCACGAAGAAGTGGCTTCCATTATGCAAGCGAACGGAACAAATGAGCCTTTCAATAAAGATAAAGAAACGAAACAATTTTATGAATCGATCATTTATAATCAAGAGCATTTAAAAAAGTCATTACCAGAAACTATTTTGAATCAGATTGCTGATCTAAGGGTTTTTGCCTTAAATAAAGCAACACGTGATGTTATAAATACTGTATCTCAATTTTGTGAGGATAATAAGAGGTCTGTAGATACAACAATTGATAATTACAGAAAATATCATACAGAAGCCTCATTATCCATGGATAGAGAAATTGTTGATAATTTCAGATTTCATGATTGTAGGATTATCAAATCAATTCTGAATGATAAATCCATAACATTACTTCTTGACAACACTGGTGGTTTTACAGACATCGACGAACTTATCTTTGAGAATGTTACGATAATAAAACAAGACGCTGGATTGGAAAATTCATGGTGGTTATATGAGGAAGTATATAAAGTGAATGACAAATACGAATTTCACATGTTGCTTCAGAATCAGGATACAGGACTAATTAATTTTATCATCTCAGCCGAGCAAGCCTTTTTTAGAAGGCTGGGGTCCGATGTTGATTAAGTTAACGGGGAAATTTGGTATGTCTCAACATGTAAATGAAAAAATAAGTAAAAGAATAAGACAAGAATAAAAATTGAGGTATTTCAAGAGGCCCCGTACTTCCTATAACACTGTATCTACGATGCGTGGGACAAGCCCCCTTGATCTGCCTGAAGTGATTCGGAGATGTGAGGATCAGGCAGATAACCCTGCAAGGCTAAGTCCTGCGGACCCAGTCGCTGGCGCTCCTTTAAGCCTTTCGGGTTCGCAGATACTGAAACGTTATAGGAAATCAGCGCAAAACTAAAAAGTAAAAATGAAAGGAACAAATCAAATGAATAATCAATACAATTTACAATTTGAAAAATTGAGTAATATATTAAAACTTGGTGAAATAGTTGAAACACCCAAAGAAATATCGGGTGGACTGTTACACAGGATGTTTGAAATAGAAACTTCAAAAGGGAAAATTGCTATTAAAGTATTAAACCCACAAATTATGGCAAGACCAACAGCTCTACATAATTTTATCAGATCAGAAAGAATCGCCAATATTGCAGCCAATAGTTTACCTGCTAAACCGGCAAAAACAATTGATGGCAAGTCCATTCATAACATAGACAATCATTTTTACCTTATTTTCGATTGGATCGATGGAAATAGTCTGAAATCTCATGAAGTAAATATTGGTCATTGTAAGAAGATTGGATCGATTCTTGCGGACATTCACAAGACAGATTTCTCTCAAATAGAAAATAGAAATAATTATGATAATTTTGATAATACGGGAGTAACGGATTGGAATTCCTACTTAACTAAAGGGGAAGAGATTAATTCTGTTTGGGTGAATCTGTTACAGGAAAACATTAAACAACTTTTTGTCTGGAGTGATAAGGCAAAGAAATCTTCTAGAATGTTAGCAGCCGAACAGGTCATAAGCCACGGAGATCTAGAACCCAAGAACGTTATGTGGTTTCAAGAAAATCCAGTAATAATAGATTGGGAGTCGGCTGGGTATATAAATCCAATGCACGATTTGGTTGAAACAGCTATTTATTGGTCTGTAAATGAATCAAGGAGTAATGACAAAGAGAGATTTTTAGCTTTTATTAGCGGATATCAAAAACGATTTGGCATTCTACAAGCCGATTGGAGAATGGTTTTAGAACACGGTTATTTAGGCAAGTTAGACTGGCTGGAATATAGCTTAAAGCGATCATTGTGGATTGAATGCACAGACGAAAAAGAACAGCGGAGGGGAACTTTACAAGTGGCAGATACAATAAATGCATTAATACAATATGAAGAAATGGTTTCAGAAATAGAAAACTGGCTAAAGAATGATATAAACAAAGACTTTAATTAAATCGAAGAGGGCGCTGACATCCTATAACAAAGTATTCACGCTGCGGCTACGCCTTGGTCTACAAGAAGTGATTCACGGAATTAATTCAGCAGACAACCCTGCGATCCTAAGTCTGTCGACCCGTTGCGCTACGCTTCACTTAAGGCTCTCGGGTTCGTGAATACAATAAAGTTATAGGAAATCAGCTTAAAAACAAAAAATCAAAATCTATTAATCCGACTTGTTTATATCTAGAAAGTCAGAATGCAATAAAATTATACATAATATATGGATGTAGGTGATTTCTTAGTGGATATTATCTTTAGTATAAATGAGTTGGATCATGGGGGATATTTCATTGAACGCGGTGCTTATATTCGCGAAGGTGTTATCGGACTTTATTTTGGGTTAATAACTGAAAAGCAACTCCCTAAATCAATTTCTAATTTATCATCCGAGTTAATTAGGCGGAATGTCGCCTGCAAGGAATATGAAGATGGAAAGAAACATTGGTATTTTCCGAATCATGAGAGTATTGATAAACGTACTTTTGATTCTTATTTTCAAAAAAATAATCAAAATCCAAAAAATATAGTAGAACAGGTTGTTCATCAGAATTCATCATCTAATAGCCCCCAGAGCATTAATGTAAATAAGCTTGCAGAATTATTGATGGGCAAGAAGGTGTTAATGTTTACTGGAGCTGGAATATCCGTATCTTCAGGCGTACCCGATATGTTTCATCTTGAACAGCTTATTAATGAAGCATTTAATCCAATGAATGATTATGTAATAGAACTTATCGAGAACAAATCAGAAAATCGACTGGCGCAAGTAAAAAAGTTACATGGGCTTTTTGTATACTCTGAACCGTCAATTTCTCATTTGAGAATTGCTGATTTATGTAACTTATACAGCTATGATTTAATCACAGGAAATCTTGATGGTCTTCATGAAAAAACTGGTATTACCCCCCAATACTATACCGAGGAAAAGCATGTAGTGGATAATTTGGGTGGATATGAATTATTGCTTACCATTGGTCTTGGAGATGAAGGGAATATTAATCTAACCGATAAGTATCGTAAAGCTAACCCCTTAGGTAAAGTTATTGCTATTAATAAAGAACGTCCACAATACTTAGGCTCTAACGATTATCTAATTGCTGGTGATAGTGATGAAATTTTAGAAAAACTATGTAATCAGTTAAATGACAATGGAGATTAAAATAGTTGTAAGTATTCGAAGAAGACGCTGACATCATTTAACACCGTATTCCCGCTGCGATCCTGTCGGCTCTTGGTCGCCTGAGGGATTTCGGAGAAGCAGATTCAGACGACAACCCTGCACTGCCTAACTGCGTCGCGGCCGCTCCCTTCGGTCGCTTAAGGCAGTGAGGGTTCGGGAATACAAGAACGTTATATGAAACCACCCTAAAACCAAATTGTAAAACATAAAAGAAAGGGGAAAGACAATATGATTGATCTTACAAATCTATCTCCAACTCAATCAATTAAAATCATCGTTGGAGCCTCATCACAATCATATCCGGGATGGATACAAACTCAAGAAGAAGAATTAAACTTGATTGTAAGACAGGACTGGGTGAATAGTTTTGGAGATAGGAAAATAGATACTATTTTATGCGAGCATGTTTGGGAACATCTAACTTATGAAGAAGGGGTAAGAGCAGCTGAAATATGTTATGAGTTTTTGAAGCCAGGGGGATATATACGCTGTGCGGTTCCAGATGGATTTTTCCAGAATGAATGGTATCAGAACATTGTTCAGATTGGCGGACCGGGACCTTCCGATCATCCTGCTGCTAGTCATAAGATCGTACACAATTACCGGACATTACGAGGGATGTTCGAAGAAGCTGGATTTGAAGTAAAATTACATGAGTATTGTGACGAGACAGGGAAGTTTCATTATAACGAGTGGGATCCTGAAGGAGGCTTTATATATAGGTCTTATCGATTTGATCATAGAAATAAAGACGGAGAATTAGGGTTTGTTTCATTGATTGTAGATGCAGTGAAGCAATAATATTTCGTGAGAAAGTCGAAGAAGCGGGTGGTATCATATAACACCATATCTACGCTGCGGGCCATTCGGCCCTTGGTTCGCAAGAAGAGGTGGGCAGAGAAGCGGAATCAGCTCACAACCCTGCGAGGCTAAGTCCGTCGGACCCGGCGCATTCACGCCTTAAGCCTCTCGGGTTCGTGAATACAAGAACGTTATCTGCAATAGCTGCAATACATAAAAAACTTATCACAATCAAGTATCAGGAGGCGCTGATGATTAAAACTAACAAGTCCTTGATATTACTCTATCCCTCTGATCAAACTCTCTCTGATATATCTTTACCGGATGGATACATATTAAGAAACTACAACAATGACGATAAGGATCAGTATAACAAGTTATTAGAATTGGAAGGCTGGAATTTGAATGATGAGGGATTTAAAGTGTTCTACGATGCTGTACTCCCTAATGGAATATTTATTATAGAAGATGAAGGGACTGGGCAAATCGTTTCCACAGCAGCTGCCATTCATAACCCAAATTGTTCGCACCATTACTTTCCGTTCGGTGGAGAGGTTGGTTTTGTAATTACACGGCCAGAGCACAGAGGAAAGGCAATTGGAACATTTATAACATCAATAAGCGTAAAGAGATTAATAAGTGGAGGATACTTCTCTATCAGGGCAGTGACACATGATCATCGATTGTCTGCAATAAAGACCTATTTGAATATAGGATTCCAACCATTTATTTACCAGGAAGATATGGAGAGTAGATGGAATGAAGTGATAAAGCAATTAAATTTATATAATAAACATGTAAACTACATAAATAAGGGCGATTTTGAGGGTTGATTCGAAGAAGGCAGCTACAACAGATAACACTGTTTTCCTGCTGAGGGGCTTACGCCCCTTGGTCTGCCCGAGGAATTTCGAGGAAGCTTAGACAGGCAGACACACTTGCACTGACTAACCGCGTCGCAGCCGCCCCTACGGGGCTTAAGTCAGTGAGGCATCGGGTACACAATAACGTTATATGACATACCCGCAAATCCAATTTCACATTTTCCTATACTATGACTTCTTATTGTTGTCAACAATTGTTACAAAGCATTATTTTTAGAATAATATAATTATTCTTGATTTGAACAATATTGAAGATGATCAGGTAGAAAATTTGTACACGAGGAGATAAAACTATGACAAAAAACAAATTACTAAGAATGGACAATGTCGGCATCGTTGTAGAATCCCTTGATAACGCAATCTCTTTCTTCGAGGAGATTGGCTTGAGCCTCGAAGGGCGAGCCAATGTCGAAGGTGAATGGGCTGGTTGCGTAACCGGACTAGGTTCTCAGTGTGTAGAGATTGCTATGATGGTTACCCCAGATGGCCACAGCCGACTTGAACTTTCGAGATTTCTCACCCCACCTACTATATCAGATCACCGGACTGCTCCTGTAAACTCCCTCGGTTATCTACGCGTCATGTTTACAGTTCAAGACATTGATGAAATGGTATCCAGACTCAGTAAGTATGGTGCTCAGCTCGTTGGCGAAGTGGTTCAGTACGAGGACTCGTATCGGCTCTGCTACATTCGTGGAATTGAAGGACTTCTAATCGGTTTGGCGGAACAACTCGGTAACAAATAAGTAAGTGACGGTTTATAAAAAGCCTTTACTGAAATATACTTTAATAGAGTAAAAATAGAAACAGTAAGGCAGTGTGAAAGTAACTCGAAGAAGTCGAGTGCGTCATAAAACATCGTATTCACGCGGCGGGCTGACGCCCTTGGTCCGACCGAAGTTAAGAAGCCAGGAAGCATATTCAGCCGGACAACCTCTGCGAGGCTAAGTTTTCGCCCCGGCGCTATGCGCCTTAAGCCTCTCGGACTTGTGAATACAAGAACGTTAGGCGACATCCTTTAAAAACTTATTATCTGAGGTACTTAAAAGATGATCAATATATCCCTTTCTTTAGAGCATAAGGGTTGGGCGAATATTAAATTCTGGAATAATAATGATGAAATTAGCATACCAGGGTCATTTTTAACAGATTGTATAGATGAATTAATTACAAAGATTGCAGAATAGCCGAAGGTGCATCTGAAGTCGTGATCAGACTGAACCTGGTGAGTATAGAATTCAAATCATTCAACAGATGAATGGAAATAGTCATTTAAAGATAATTGAAATGGATGACAATTTTCAGGGCAGAATTTGATTGAGGGTAAGTGCCTCTTCGAAGATGATATCCAACTAAAAAATTAATTAATAATTTAAGACATTTGAAGGTAGCCGACTTTTTCTTCAGCTGCTTTTTCTTAACTAGTGGAAAGTTATTTGCGCAACGAACATAAAAAGAAGTCCCTAACCCTCTTGCACCTTACGCGACGTCACGCTTTATACTACAGATACTAATAAATAGCTAGCATCAAAGAAAGGGGAGGTTTTTGAAAACAGACTAATGGTCATTCAGAAGTGAATTATAAATCTCAGGAGGCAAATACAATGAAAAAAATACTTTCGAAAGATGGAACCACCATTGCGTTTGATATATCCGGGAATGGACCGGCGATCATCCTGGTATGCGCTGCATTCCAAACTCGTTCGGATCAGATGATGTTGCAGCTTGCTTCGCTTCTGTCACCCCACTTTACCGTATTCAACTACGATCGTCGGGGTCGAGGGGATAGCGGCGACACGGCGCCGTACGCAGTTGAGCGCGAAGTCGAAGATATCGAAACTCTTATCAACGAGGCTGGTGGATCGGCATTCGTATTCGGCATGTCTTCCGGAGGAGTTCTTGCCCTAGAAGCAGCTCGCAAGCTTGCTATCACGAAGCTGGCATTGTACGAGCCACCGTTCGTCGTTGACAATTCGCGTCATCCTCTGCCGGAGGATTATTTAAAGCAGCTCAAAGAGCTGACAGCATTGGGTCGCCGAGGCGACGCAGTTGAGTATTTCTTGACGAAAGCAGCAGGCGTTCCTGCCGATTTCGTTGCTCCGATGCGAAGTGCGCCATTCTGGCCTGCGATGGAAGATGTAGCGCACACATTGGTCTATGATGGCATCATCATGGGTGACACCATGTCGGGCAACCCATTGCCAGCCGAGCGGTGGTCTTCCGTCTCGATCCCTACGCTCGTGGTGGGTGGAGGGACAAGTCCTGAATACCAGCAAAATGCGGTAAAAACGCTCGTGGACAGACTCCCCAATGCAAAGTGCCACATCTTGGAGAGTCAGGATCATAACGTGGCTCCGGATTTCCTCGCTCCTGTTTTGACTGAATATTTCTCCAAGTAAAATTAAAGGAGCTGCCTCGGCGGCTCTTTTTTCACGAAAAAAACAGCAACATAATTGACTAACAGAATATCTTTTTCCATCATTTTACCGATCGACAACAGATTGAAAGTTTTCAATTAGATTTAATTTCGTGCACTTTTGCTGTTCCACTGATCCGAAAGAGATTGAATAATATGGAATATTCGCATAACATACTTCGTAAAGGGTTAATTACGAATTTCGCAATTATATTTCTGGGAGCAAGGATTGCGAAATTTATAGAATATGAGTTATGTGAAATCTCCGGTAAAGCTTATTGATAAATGAAAGGGAGGTATGCAATTGTGCCGGATCATAAAGATAAATTTAGTCAGTATGCTCTATGTGCTTTGTTTCCTTTCGAGCTAATGGTTAACGTGTTTAGAATTAGTAGGCAGACAGGTTGGGATATTGGCACGGTAAACAATTTAAGTTCAGCAATTTTTTATTACTGAATTGGTATTGGGGACAATCACATTCTATTTACTATAATTAATAGAGTATATCGAGAAATAATAAAATTAAGAAATTTAGGACAAGAATATAAGAGATTATGGGGAATAGAATTCCCTCAAACATCTTTTGAAAGATTAGAAAAAGCCAAAGAATGAAAATTCAGGATAACAAATGAAAGTTTGTTCAAAGAAGAAAGTACGTCATATAACAACGTATCTACGCCACGGGGCTAACACCCCTTGGTTTGCCCGAAGATTTTCGAAGAAATGGAATCAGGCAAACAACCCTACACCACCTAACCGCGCCGCGGCCAGTCGCTAACGCTCCTTTAAGGTGGTGAGGGTTCGTAGATACAAGAACGTTATCGGAAATCAATGCAAACAATTTTTGTATTAGGTAAAAAGAAAATCGAGGAGGAACAAGCGATGGAGGAAAATTCAATGAAAATAGATTATAGTGAATACTTTTGGCAGGATGATAAAGTCAGATTACGTGCAATACTTCCAGATGATTGGAAAGGAGATTATGTTAGTAAATTTGATACTCCTGCACGTCGTCTTCTAGAATGTTCGACAGAATTGCCGCCAACTACTGCGGATTCAAAGAAATTTGCAGAGGAAAATGCTGATTTTTCATCAACAAATGGAAGAATCATGTTTACTCTTGAGACCTTAGAAGGTGAAAGCATAGGAGGTATCAATCTTAATAGTATTAATGAAAGAAATGGTACGTTCAGTATCGGAATAGTAATAGATAAAGAATATCGTGGTATGGGTTATGGCACAAGAGTGATGAAGATTCTGTTAAGGTACGCATTCCTGGAACGAAGGCTTAATAAATTCAACGACTCTGTTCTTGAGGGAAATGAAGCATCTGCAAAGATGATGGAGAAACTCGGATGTATTCAGGAAGGCATACGGCGACAGGTGGTCTATATTAATGGGAAATTTAAAGACTTCATATTGTATGGATTAACGAAAGACGAATTTGTTGAAAAGCA
This sequence comes from Paenibacillus mangrovi, assembly GCF_022898935.1. Classification (GTDB taxonomy): domain Bacteria; phylum Bacillota; class Bacilli; order Paenibacillales; family Paenibacillaceae; genus Paenibacillus_AQ; species Paenibacillus_AQ mangrovi. Next base: position 721,639 of record NZ_JALIRP010000001.1, read on the forward strand.
TAGAGAAGAGTTAAACCTCTAGCACTGACTTCCGACGGACAAATGTGAGTTAAATCGAGGAAGGCATTGAAATCCGATAACAATATATTCAGGCATTGGCTCCTTACATCAAAAGACAGCAGAGCGGTGTAGAAAGGAAGTAGAAACGGCAGAGGGAAATGCGAAGAGTTCGGAGCTAGAGTATATGATGAAGAGCTTGCTGGTTCCTTCATGATATTAGTGCTGTATTTCCAAACGAAGTAAGAATTGAAGTTTCAAGAAGTCTTGGGATTAATGTACTATTCGAGGACAGATTCTCCGGAATTCTTCAAGGAAGATCAATTACGCTCGCTTTGGGTTTTAGTTAGATTAAAATCATCGTTTCAAGTGAGGTGGAGTTGAAAATTATGAATGCAAATCAAGATCAGCCAATTCCCTATGCGGTTTTCGAGAATGATATTCAATTTCCGATATTGGATATTACTCATCCCCTTTTCAACGGAAGTATTGATGAACAGGCGTATCATTTGAGCTGCCTCAAGTCAGCCCGGAGCATTGAATCATTAAAGAAGATGCCTGGCTTTATCCGGAACATCTTTGTGAAAATGTCGAATGTTGACAATTCTTATCTTAGCGGCATGCGTACCTTGTTGTACAAACTTGGCCCCGACTTAAGCCGGGGGATAAAATTAGGTTTCCGGGACAAGTGGGCGGTAAAGCAAACCTCTTTCATGGGACTTCGGATCAGGCTGAGGGATCTTTGCCGGCGCCAGTCGAAACTTTTGCAGATCCAGCTTAAACAATTCCCTGAACGGAACCTTTGTTTCTTCAATATCGCTGGGGGGGCCGCCACCGACAGTATCAACACCCTGATTCTAATTCAGGAATCGGATCCGGAATTACTCAAGGGACGGAAGATTGAGATAAACATTTTAGATATAGATACCTACGGACCCAATTTCGCAAAACGGTGCATCGATGTTTTGAAGCAGCCGGGGGAACGCTTCCATGGCCTAGACATTACCCTCAATATCATTCATTATGACTGGAGCCAATCGGAGGCATTACTAAAGATGAGTTTGGAACGATCCGGCTGGACTCAGCTCTGTTCATCGGAGGGAGGGCTTTTTGAGTACGGTTTGGATTCAGATATCATTGAAAATTTAAACCATTTCTTTACTAACTCCCCGGCGGACGCCCGGGTTACGGGTTCCTTAATATTCGACCGGTCGCATGTAAATCCGGGATATCTGGGATTTACAGAGTTTATTGGCGTGCAAATCCGATATCTTGGGCTGGAGGGGTTGCAGAGAATATTATCTCAAACCTCGTGGGTTTTGGAAGAATCCCATGAAATTGATACGATCTATATTCTGTTTTCATTGAAGAAAGCGTGACTTAAGTCACCATGGTTGAAGGAAGTATATTTTTAAATTGAAAGAACAAGTGGTTTGCTGTATCAAAGATGGCATTAACATCCAATAACACCGAATTCAAGCTACGGAGCTAACGCCCCTCGGTCCTGGAAGTAAGGGTGACGGGACACATCCGCACCGACTAACCGCATCGCGGCCGGCCCTGAAGGGCCTTAAGTCGGTAGGACGTCGTGAATGCAAGAACGTTATAGGAAATCCCCGCTAAGACATAAATGCAAACAAAATATTTTAAGGAGATGTTTTCTTGAATCCAATATTATTAGATTTCCCAAGTCAATTTTTTACTGAAAGATTACTGATCAGAAGTCCTTTACCTGGAGATGGAAAGGTAGTTTATGAATCGATTATGGCTTCGATAAATGAATTGAGAAGATGGCTTCCTTTTGCACAGAAAGAGCAGTCAGAACAAATAATAGAGGCCAATTTAAGGGAAGCACATTTGAGATTCTTAAAGAGAGAAGATCTTAGATTTCTTGTCTTTCATAAGGAAACCAATCAATATATTGGGTCCTCAGGTCTACATAATCCCAACTGGAACATACCTAAATTCGAAATTGGATATTGGATAGACTCACGTCATAGTGGACAAGGATACATGACCGAAGCAGTACAAGGTATTTCAGACTTTGCATTTTATGTATTAAAGGCTCGAAGAGTAGAAATCCGTTGTGACACATTAAATGATAAGAGTAGGTCAATTCCAGAAAGATTAGGATTTACATTGGAAGGGACATTAAGAAATGAAGATACATCTGTTGATGGAAGTACATTAAGGGATACATATATTTTTGCAAAGATTGATGTGAATAGCTTGTAAGTAATTCAAAGAAGGCGTTGACATCATATAACACCATATTCACGCACTGGGATAACACCCCTGGTCTGCAAGAGTGTGAGGGTTCGTGAACACATGAACGCTAGCAGAAATTCCTTGGACAAAGACAAGAAATGTGAGGGATAGATATTTCAAACCTAATTTCAGTAATTCGAAGAAATCTATTTACACTTAATATTATTCCTATAGTTTTGTTTCATTTCGTTTTGTTACCTATTTGGTTTCTGGTAAATGTAGTTGAAGAATTGTGGGTAATAACAATATTTTCAGCAATTGGAACAACAATTATTTTTCCATATTATCAGGTTGTTGTTAATGGAAGATATAATAGAGATCATAATAATTATCGTTTTATAGAGAACGGGATATTAATATCATCTGCAACTTTAGTATCACATGCCTTGAACTACTTAAATTGGGGCCTATCGTCTCGAAGCTTACTGAACCCTGATTCAGAAACACTATTAATATTGAAATGGGAAATTATTATATCTTTATTAATAGTTTTTATAATGAGTTGTGTACAACTGATTGAATTGAAGAATATACAAAAAGGTAAAAGCAATAATATTTAGAGCTATAGATTAAAAGTAATTCGAGAAGAGGGAACCTCTGCTAACACTATGTTCACGTTTCGAGGGCATTCGCCCCTCGGTCCGGCAGGAGTCCGATGTGTGTTCGAAAAAGTAATTGGCAGGAGCAGGGAAGTGGAATCAGCCGGACACATCCGCACCGACTAACCGCATCGCGTCCGCCCTTCGGGCTTAAGGCGGTGAGGCGTCGGGAAAACACAAACGTTATAAGAAATCAGCGCAAACACAGAATGTCAAAGGCAATTTGTATAAACGGGTATTTTTATTTGAGATGGCAATATGGGAAATATAATTTGTTGTAGAGGACAAGAAAAGGAGTAGAAGTCAATGGTTCAATCACTCATCTTTGATATGGATGGAACACTTTTTCAAACAGATAAGATTTTAGAAATATCACTCAAAGATACTTTTAATCATCAGAAATCACTAAATAAATGGGATAAAGAAACTCCTATTGATAAATACATTTAGTTGCGATTGTAAATTTTTATAATTTGGATAACTGGGTTACTGAAACATTTAGTATCTAGCAAATAGAATCGTTGAATAAATCAGATTTAGTGAAGACTATTATAGATAAGTATGGTATTACTCATGGTGCAGTAGTAGGGGACCGAATTTCGGATATAAATGCAGCTAAGGATAATGGTTTGGTTGCAATAGGATGTAATTTTGATTTTGCACAAGAATATGAACTTTCTCAGGCTAATGTAGTTATAGAAGACTTAAATGAACTAAAATTAATTGTATCTCAGTTAAAGACTAACGGATATTGATAGTGTAGAGTCAAATTGTATGTATCTCGAAGAGGGCGATGACATCGTATCTACGCTGCGGGCTTTGCCCTTGGTTCGCAAGATGTGGTAAGCAGAGAAGTTGAATCAGCTCACAACCCTACGAGGCTAAGTCCGTCGGACGCGGCGCTGAGCGCCTTAAGCCTCTCGGGTTTGTAGATACAAGAACGTTATCTGAAATTCATATGAAAAAAAACTAAGAGGTGATTGAATGAATATTTCACTTAATGAAGGTCTGACTATTAATAAAGATAGCTGGGACGCTGCAGCTGAAAGATTTTTCGGTAGAACGGCATTGCCTGTCTATGGACCACACTCTCCATCAGAAGAGGAACTAAATCTCTTTGGAGATATTACAGGTAAGAGAGCTTTGGAAATTGGTTGCGGAAGCGGTCACTCTATCATGTATATGCTTGAACAAGGAGTTGAAGAGATATGGGGTCTTGATCTCTCGACTGTGCAGATCCAGACTGCGCAAAAGGTTTGTGGGTACAATGAAAAAGTGAAATTATTAGAGTCTTCTATGGAACAAGACCCTGGAATTCCCCATTGTTATTTTGATTATGTTTATTCAATTTATGCCTTAGGGTGGACGTTGGATCTTAAAAAGACACTTCATAACATACATTCATATTTAAGACCAGGTGGGACGTTTATTTTTAGTTGGGAACATCCAATACATAGCCGAGTAATACTTGATAATGAAATCATAAGATTTAATGCTTCATATAACGAAGAGAAACCGGCACTTCATGAGGCATGGAAGCCTCGGCCAGCTGTTTTCTTTCATCGTAAAATAAGTACATATATTAATGAATTGATTGAAGTAGGTTTTATTATTGAGAAGGTCTTGGAAGAAGTGAAGATAGATAGAGAAACTAAAAATGAGAACTCTTGGTACTCAAGTATTAAGGCTGAATTATATCCTGCAACTTTTATTATAAAGTGTAAAAAAATTTAACGAATATTCAAAGAAGCCAATGAACTTCGGATAACACCACAATGCAATTGCAAAAACTTATAAAAACTATATGAGAACACTTGTACGTATGTGTAAATAAAGGTAAAATATAGATACAATTGAATCTTGGGTGGGCAGGGTTTCCCTTCGAAAGGAGGTGAAGCCATGGAAGTTAAGGATGCATTAACGATTATGTTCCTATTTGGATCGTTCATTCTTGCTCTTTTAACCTACATTAATAATAACAACAAGAGAAAGTAAAAACCCACCCTAAGATTGGAAGTCGAAGGTGGGTTTGTTCCGCACTGACCAAGAAGGGAATACCCATCCAAGCCAATTGTATGGACCAAGTGTTAGCGCACTTGGTCTTTATTAACTATATAATAACACATGTAAAAACATGTATCAATTGATGATTGAAGATGATCGAGAAGCCATAAGTCAGTAGGACGTCGTGAATGCAGAAACGTTAGATGAAATCGTCGAAGAGCGAAAGGAGGATGAACTTAATGAATCGAATAATTGTAATAGGATCAGCTGGCTCGGGTAAATCTACCTTATCTCAAAAACTCAGTGAACTTTTAGCGTTACCGGTTATTCATCTAGATCGATTTTATTGGAAACCCAATTGGACTCCAAGCCCAAACGACGAATGGGATGAATTTCTTTTAGATGCTGTAAGCAAAGATAAGTGGATTATGGATGGAAATTACTCAAGAACACTAGAAATCAGATTGAATGAAGCAGATGCAGTGATATTTTTAGATATGCCTAGACTCTTATGTATCTATAGGATATTAAAAAGAAGAATAATATATCATGGAAAAACACGACCTGACCTGAATGAGGAATGCCCTGAAAAACTGGATTGGGCTTTTATTATTTGGGTCTGGAATTATAAGAAGAGAAGTAAACCAAAGGTTATTACAGCGCTTGAACAAGTAAAAGATCGAAAACAAGTTGTAATATTAAAGTCAAGGAAAGAGGTAAGGGGTTTTTTGGATCAAGTTGAGGATAATGGAATATTTTGAGGTTATCATGTTTCGGGACATTCGGCCCTCGGTCCGCGAGAAACGATCGGCTAATAAAGGAGATGGTTAATTGATGGATAGAATCATAGGTTTCCACTGTTTACATTTGCCAGTGAGTAATGTTGAAAAATCTGTAGATTTTTTTGTTAAACAGCTTGGATTTGAACTCGTTCGTGGGCAAGAGAAAGGGAAGTATACAAATGCATTGATTAAGATTGGAAACAGTCCAACCATTTTTTTAAGTCCTGTTATGAAGGTTGAAAACGCACTAAAATTTGAATCAGTAAATCAGAAAGAACATGCAATATTTGAAATAGGAACCAAGGACATTGATAGTTTATATAAGCAACTCAAAGAAGAAGGAGTAAGAGTAACAGACCGATATGATAACCCAGGATGCGGTAAGTATTTTGAAGTCTATGATCCGGATGGACATATGTTTTGTGTATGTCAGGACTGGTATAACAGATTTGAATAATGGCTATTTGACTGTGCTGTTAGCATCGCTGGCAGGCGGTCTTTTTTTATTCCGGAGATTTGGCACTGTAGGACCGTTTTGTAGTAAGCTGATACTAAAGTAAATTTAACCAGAGAACAGTGAGGACATGAAGATGACGAAGAAGCTATATTATGAATCCGCTTATATACGGGAGTGGGAGACACGAATCACACGTAAACTGGAGCGGGAGGACGGAATATTTCTGGTAATGGAGGAGACGGCCTTTTATCCGCACGGCGGAGGGCAGCCCTGTGATTTGGGGTGGATCGATAAAATTCCGGTTCTAGATGTCGTTCATGAGGAAGGAGAAATTCTCCATAAAGTCGAGCGTTTTCCTGAGAAGGAAGAGGTTCGCTGCCTTTTGGATTGGGGTAGAAGGTTCGACCATATGCAGCATCACAGCGGCCAGCATCTGCTGTCAGCCATGTGTCTGGAGGTATGCCAGGCGGAGACGCTCAGCTTCCACTTGGGTCAGGATTACGCCACCATTGATATCGCCCGATCTGATCTGCCGCAGGACCAGCTGATGATGCTGGAGCTCAAAGTCAATGATCAGATTTACCTTAACCGAAAGGTAACGAATTATTTTGTGAGCCGGGAGCAGGTGGCCGTCCTGCCGCTGGTAAAGCAGCCGAAGGTAACTGACGATATCCGGATAGTTGAAATCGAAGGTGTCGAATATAACGCCTGCGGCGGTACACATGTCTCCGCAACGGGTGAGATCGGAATGATCAAACTGCTAAGAGCAGAGAAGCAGAAGGGGCATTTGCGTATCTATTTTAAATGCGGACATCGTGCGTTGAAAGAATTTAATACCGGATTGGAGATCCTAAGCAAACTATCGGCCAGGTTCAATACCGCAAAGGAAGAGATCCTGGATCGGATCGCGAAGTGGGATGAGGAGCAGAAGCAGCTTCAGGTTGAATTGAACGCCGTGAAGACCGAGAATGACTCTTACCTGGCCGGGAAGCTGTTGGCTAAGCGTCAGGGCAGCCTGATCAAGCATGCATTTGCGGACAAGCCGCTAAAGGATATGCAGAACCTGGCGGCCAATCTCACCGACCAAGCTGACGTTAGCGTGCTCTTCGTGTCCAACAAAGGCAATAAGGTGCTCCTCGCCCAAGGAGGAGAGAGCGAACTCGCATGCGGTGCGTTCTTCAAGCAGCATCTGGCCGATTATCGCGGTAAAGGCGGAGGCAGCGATAAGATGGCACAGGCTGGTTTTGCCACCGAGGAGGATGCCATGGCGTTTTATCATTTTACGGCGGAGTCATTAAAAACGCTTGAAGAAAAGTAAGAGATCCATAAGCTAAAAGCATTCAAACTTCTTCAGCACGCTTTTTATGATGATATAGAGCATGAACGGAGAATTCAATATTTTATGCAGGGAACCGGGAGAGCATCGAACGTAGTCTTTTCAAGCAGTGATTTAAGCTAATCGTAAGAACCAGAAATGAGCAACACTAGTCAGTCCAGAAAGCGGCTACTGGTGGTTGAGCTTTACCTTGAAAGGTTGGAAATTAAGTGGTCGTGTATTGGCTAAGTTTATTGTTATTCTCCTCACTCGGAAGTTTTATTCTCTGGATTTTCCTCTACAAAATTGTATGGGAAACTTGGAAAAATCGAAAAATAAATCCACGAAAAAAGAGAATCAAAAAGGTTAGGCGGACGGTTTTCGGCAAAGTGAAACATATTTTCGGGATTGGATTATCTTATGTTTTCACGTTAGTTTTATTTATTGGCATACCTACCTTCTGTTTCTATGTTGCAGTTCCGACTTGGTTAGACCTACCTGCTGTGATTACAGGTAACTATGCCGAGGTGACAGGTCATTTAACTAACAGTGTCACTGTTGAGATGTCAGGTAAGTCATGGGGTTACCCATACTACGCTTATATTGATGGAGAATTCTATTATTCTCTAATACCGCTTGATTCTTTTGAGGATCTAACAATTACTGTGAATTATCTACCTCACACGAAAGTAATTATGGACATACTGTAACCACAAAAATAATGAATTCGATCTCGGTCGCTAGGAGTATTTGGCAGGGGAGAGGCTTCAGCGGCCACCACTTGCACCTACTAACCGTAGCGGCTGGCTCCTCGCGGATCCTTTATAAGAAATCCTTAACAGGGGATGAATATTTGTACGAGTCGATTTTTGATCCTCAGCATCATAGTGGACCAAGCCGAGTAATTCCAAGTTGGCAATGGAACTTATTTTATCATAACGAGGGTTATACTAATATTAATGAAACCTATCTTAGGATGCTGCGTTATGCCGAGCATCCTAGCTTGGTTTTAACAGGCTATTTCTACGAGGATCTCCTTCTGGATGAATTATCTATTAAAGATGTAGAGAAGTATATATGAGCAAGATATCGTACAGATTGAAGAATAGGAGCAGCTTGAATCGAACAAAAAAGTGGTGGTTGAATTGGGGTAACCGTTAAAGATTTACTGCAGCTGCCTTCGTTTAGAGGAGCTCAGGTGGTCACTGGAACAAGCAGGCTTCATCAGACCGTTTCCTCTTTATCTGTTTTAGAGGTGGCGGATGTCAATTTCTTCTCGCAAATTATTCAAACCGTTCAAGAAGAGTGGTATGCCGAAGAGCTGGTCATTAGCTCTTTTTATTCCATTAGGGACAGCGTGGAGCAGCAGTGCAAAACGGTTCAATATTTGCATGACCTTGGTGAAGTGGGATTGATTTTGTACTATGTTGGCATTGTAATGCCAGATATAGCCGATGAAGTGCTCGAGCTGGCCGAATCTCTGGATTTTATTATCATTTGCATGCCGAGAAACGATTACTCTCTTAGGTATAATGAAGTCATTTATGAAGTCATGGAGGCGATCGTAAGCAATCAGAATGTGAATGAGCATTTCGTGAATGAATCACTGGAAAAGGTCTCGCTGCTGCCGGAACATTTGCGGAGTGTGGAAATCACCCTTAAACTGCTGTCGGATCGGATGAAAGCGAACATCGTTCTGACAAACAGCAATCTGGATATCATCAATCGTGTCATGTGGCCGCGGAATTCATCGCTCCAAGTTGCGAATCTGATTCAGTCCATGGCGCCTTCCATTTTGAACGGCAGAATGGGAGAAGGAGAGCTGGATTCGTCCTGCTTTGTTGAATACAAACGTGTTCATCAAAAAAACGGGGAGGCCCTTTACCTGTTTCTCATTAAAGAAAATACGAAGCTGCCTCCGAAGACGATGGATCAAATCAGCGAGGTTGTGCAGGTGGCCATCAATTTGTGGGGAGATAAGCATAACGAGGTCAGCGAATATGCTCTGGTTAAAGCCATCGTGAATGATGAAAGCGAAAAAATGCGCAGATTGGCCAGTTTGCTTTATATCGACGTTTCCGCCATCCAAATGATGTGGCTCGTTTACATTCAGGATTTGTCGGAGGAAAGAAGGATAAGGGAAGACTTAAAAGCGCATCTCTCGCAATATTATAAAACCGCGGTCATTCAAACGATCGATCACTGCATTGTAGTTTTGCTAGGGAATTGTTCCTATAAATACAATGAGTTTGAAATCGCAGCAGAATATATCGAAACCACGAGTCTCATCGCTGAAATATCAAGCATCGTTTATTCTCCGAAGATGCGGAACACACAGGATGTACGCCGAATGTACCAGCTCGTAAACGAAGCCTCTAAAGAGGTTCACCGCATCTATCATAACCGCAAACTATACACCGCGGCTGAAGTCCGTTCCATGAAACGGGCCATCGACATCAGCAAACAAGGGGAAGAGATCACGGAAGAATGCTTGTCCGTCCTGGAGCCGATGTTGGACGACCCTGACGCTTTGACAACCCTGATGACTTTTCTTCTAGATGCGAAGGGAAACATGGATGACTGCAGCAAGCTGTTGTTCGTCCACAAAAATACGGTGAAATATCGCATTAAAAAAATTTGCGAGCTCATAGGATATGATGTAACCATCAATTCGGAATCGTACGATGTTTATACCGCCTGCATGGTCTACCGTCTCATCCATAACTAAAAAGTTCCGATGTTTTGTCCAATAAGACAAAAACATCGGATTTTTTTTTGTTTTCTGAAAAAGACGCTGACCTATTTCATCTTTTACAATAAGAAGAAAATATTCGAACGAAGGAGGTGGGGGGATCATATGAAAGCCGTTAAAGAGCATCAATCCTGGTTCAGTCTCGGGATCATTTGGGCTGGCGCGGTCATCAGCATCCCGAGTTTGTTGGTAGGGAATGCACTTATTGCAGGCATGGGACTATTGAAGGCATTGCTTGTCACGTTAGCAGGTTACTCCATTATTGTGCTGCTCATGATTTTGCAGGGTATTCAAAGTACGGATTTAGGAAGGCCGACGGTTCAGGTTGCAGGTCAGGTGTTTGGCAAAAAAGGATCTCGGACGATTATTTCAATCATCCTCGCCATTGCGTGCCTCGGATGGTTCGGAATTCAGGCGAATGTCTGCGGTGCGGCCTTGGCCAATTTGTTAGCCGTATGCGGAATGAGTGTTCCGGTTCCGCTGGCTTCTCTCATCTGCGGTCTTGTGATGGTGGTCTCGGCGATCTATGGCGTTAAAGTGCTGCGCGTCATCAGCTATATTGCCGTTCCTTTATTGATTGGGATCAGCGTATTTGGTCTTATCGAAGCTTTGACCGGTGACTCCCTGCAGACGATTCAGAATTATAAGCCTGAGGCCGCTATGAGCTTTACGGACGGGCTGGCGGTAACCCTGGGTTCATTTGCTCTGGGCTCGGTCATCGCGGGGGATTATTCGCAATTTTCAAGAAAACGGTCCGATGTCCTGAAGGCCGCTCTTTTCGGGATTATTCCAGCAGGTTTGCTAATGATCGGTGCAGGAGCTGTCCTGACTATTGCTTACCAGACCAGCGATATTACAGCAACCTTTTTGAGCATCACGACTCCGTTTCTTGGCGGTGTGGTTTTGATCCTGGCTACATGGAAGACGAACCTCGTGAACGCTATTTCAGGCGGTATTGCCTTAATTAACGTGTTCAACGTATCGAAGGAAAAGGAAAAGTGGGCCGTCGGCATCGCGGGAACCATGGGGACCATATTAGCTGTCGTCGGCATACTCAACTACTTTACTCCGATTATGTCCATCCTGTCGGCCATGATTCCGCCGGTGGCAGGCGTGATGATCGCATCTTACTGGGTGCTTGGCAAAGGGGATAAGAGCCGCTGGCATGAGGTCGAAGGTGTGAATACACTGGGCGTCGTTTCCTGGCTAGTGGGCGCGGTTATTGCTAGTACTCCTGTTGTATTATCCTTGTTCCCAAGCTTGCCGCAGGTACCGAATCAGCCGTTGATCGGGATTGTTATTTCTTTTGTAGTATATTATGCAGGCTGTCGTTTATCGGCTCAGAAGACAGTCATATTGGAGGAAAGTAAATGAGATATTTAGATAAAGCAGCTGTTGATAACATCGCCGTCGGCGCAGCATTTCTGGGAACCGGAGGAGGGGGAGACCCTTATATCGGAAAATTGATGGCTCTCTCGGCCATTGAGAAGTTTGGACCTGTAAAACTATTCTCGATTGATGAGATTAAGGATGAGGACTTTTTCATTCCGGCAGCGATGATGGGTGCGCCTTCCGTATTAGTGGAGAAATTCCCTAAAGGGGACGAGTTTGTTAAGGTTTTTCAAAAATTAGCGAATTACTTGGGAAAAGAACAAATCGCCGGCACGTTTCCGATGGAAGCGGGGGGAGTCAATTCCATGATTCCCATCGTCGTTGCGGCGCAGCTGGGATTACCTCTGATCGACTGTGACGGTATGGGACGGGCGTTTCCGGAGCTTCAAATGGTGACGTTTAACCTGGACGGCATTCCGGCGACACCGATGGCGATTTCGGATGAAAAAGGGAGTGTCGGCATCTTTGAGACCATTGATAATACATGGACGGAACGGCTCGCCAGGGTGGCAACGGTAGAAATGGGAGCGAGTGCACTAGTAAGCCTGTATCCGGCAACGGGTGCTCAAATGAAGCAAAGCGGAGTTCATCATATTGTGACCCTCTCCGAACGGATTGGAGAAATCATTACATCGAAGAATCGGGACGCCAAAGATAAGCTTCAAGAACTGCTGAATCTTGTATCCGGCTATGAACTTTTCCAAGGTAAAATCGTGGATGTCATCCGTGAAACCAAGGGTGGATTTAATCTCGGCCGAATGCATCTAGAAGGAATCGAGGCATTTAAAGGCGGAGAGATGAAGGTTCATTTTCAAAATGAAAACCTGGTTGCTGAAAAGACCGGTCAAGTGGTAGCGATGACCCCGGATTTGATCTGTCTGGTCGATTACGAAACCTTGTCGCCTGTAACCACAGAGAGCCTGAAATACGGTAAACGCGTACGGGTTATTGGACTGCCCGCTCATGAAAAGTGGAGAACGGAAAAGGGAGTCCAGACTGTAGGACCAAGATACTTTGGATATGATTACGATTATGTTGCTATTGAGGAACTGGTGAAAAAGGCGGTGGCTGAGAATGTATAGAATCGGGATCGATGTAGGCGGAACCAACACAGATGCCATCATATTGGATGAGAATCATCATTTGATTCATGCGGTAAAATCTCCGACAAGCCTGGATATTAAAACGGGGACTGAAACCTCGCTCCGGGATTTGCTGCAGGGGGCGAATATAGATACAAACCAAATTACGCATGCCATGTTAGGTACAACACAGTGCACGAATGCCATTGTTGAACGTAAAAAGTTGGCCCAAGTCGGTGTCATTCGTCTGGGTTACCCCGCAACGGCTTCCGTTCTTCCGTACACGTCCTGGCCTGAGGATATGGTTCAGAAGCTGTCGGGTAAATATGCTCTCGTTCACGGTGGATATGAATACGACGGCCAAGTGCTTGGAGAAGTCGATGAAACTGAAATTACAGCTCTTTTAGAGAAATGGCGCGGCAGTATTGAATCCATTGCGGTCATCGGCGTGTTTTCTTCTATTAAAAATGACCAGGAATTCCGAGTTCGCGATCTCATCCATGAAGTGTATGGCGAAGAGTTTCCGGTTTCCTGCTCTTCCCTGATCGGTTCGGTCGGTTTAATTGAACGGGAAAATGCAACCATACTCAATGCAGCATTGTGCAAGGTCATTGAAACGACAACCCAAGGATTTGTACAGGCGTTAGAAGAAGAAGGCATCACAGACGCAGCGGTGTTTTTATGCCAAAATGACGGTACCTTAATGTCGATTGATTACGCTAAACAGTTTCCAATCCTAACCATTGCATGCGGGCCAACGAACAGCATACGAGGTGCTTCTTATTTGGCGAAAATCAAAGATACGATGGTTCTCGATGTGGGAGGGACGACATCGGACATCGGGGTTTTACAGGACGGCTTCCCGAGAGAATCCTCGGTTGCGGTCGAGGTTGGCGATATCCGCACGAATTTCCGCATGCCGGATATTATCTCCGTTGGGCTGGGCGGCGGAAGTATTGTGCGCTCGGAGAACGGAAAAATTACGGTTGGCCCTGACAGCGTAGGATACAAGATCGGACAGGAAGCGCTGGTCTTTGGCGGGAATACACTAACGACAACAGACATTGCCGTTCGGCTCAGTCTCGCGGATGTCGGGGATAAGAGCTTGGTAGCGCATCTGGATGAAGACTTCGCTAAACATGTGCAAGCCGAAATTGCATCCATCATAGAGCAGGCCATTGATAAAATGAAGACATCTTCAGGCGATGTTGAGCTTGTTTTGGTAGGGGGCGGCAGTGTCGTTATTCCGGACACGATTCACGGGGTATCCCATATGATTAAGCCTGAGAACGGGGGTGTAGCCAACGCCATCGGCGCATGTATTGCTCAAATCAGCGGACAATATGAACAAATCTACATTTATTCTAAAGAGCCGCGTGAGGATTCATTAAGAGATGCGCAAGAAAAAGCCGTGAAGCAGGCGGTACTGGCTGGCGCTGATCCGGCTACGGTGGAGCTCGTGGAAGTGGAAGAAACCCCACTGGCCTATCATCCGGGAAATGCAACGAGACTGAGAGTGAAAGTAGTAGGAAACATGAAGTAGAAGAGAGGCTTCACATGAGTTCATACCACTCATGTGAGGCTCTTTTTTTGTTATCGGTGAGGTTTGCCAGGCGGAGACGCTCAGCTTCCACTTGGGACAAGATTACGCCACCATTGATATCGCCCGTTCTGATCTGCCGCAGGACTGATGATGCTGGAGCTCAAAGTCAATGATCAGATTTACCTTAACCGAAAGGTAACGAATTATTTTGTGAGCCGGCGGCCGTCCTGCCGCTGGTAAAGCAGCCGAAGGTAGCTGACGATATCCGAATAGTTGAAATCGAGGAATGGAGATCCTAAGCAAACTATCGGCCAGGTTCAATACCGCAAAGGAAGAGATTCTGGACCGGATTGCGAAGTGGGATGAGGAGCAGAGGCAGCTCCAGGTTGAATTGAACGCCGTGAAGACCGAGAATGACTCTTACCTGGCCGGGAAGCTGTTGGCTAAGCGTCAGGGCAGCCTGATCAAGCATGCATTTGCGGACAAGCCGCTAAAGGATATGCAGAACCTGGCGGCCAATCTCACCGACCAAGCTGACGTTAGCGTGCTCTTCGTGTCCAACAAAGGCAATAAGGTGCTCCTCGCCCAAGGAGGAGAGAGCGAACTCGCATGCGGTGCGTTCTTCAAGCAGCATCTGGCCGATTATCGCGGTAAAGGCGGAGGCAGCGATAAGATGGCACAGGCTGGTTTTGCCACCGAGGAGGATGCCATGGCGTTTTATCATTTTACGGCGGAGTCATTAAAAACGCTTGAAGAAAAGTAAGAGGTCCATAAGCTAAAAGCATTCAAACTTCTTCAGCACGCTTTTTATGATGATATAGAGCATGAACGGAGAATTCATATATTATATGCAGGGAACCGGGAGAGCATCGAACGTAGTCTTTTCAAGCAAACAGATTATACCATCGGGGCTCAGCTTGTCATAATTGTCATCGCTGCCGTTTGTCAAATAAAACGACCAGGAACGCTTGTACGCAGATGTGATAAAAGGTAGAATATAACTACAATTGAATCTTGGGTGGGCATGGTTTCCCTTCGAAAGGAGGTGAAGCCATGGAAGTGAAAGATGCATTAACGATCATGTTCCTCTTTGGAACGTTTATTCTTGCTCTTTTAACATACATCAATAATAACAACAAGAGAAAGTAAAAACCCACCCAAAGGTTGAGGCCAGAGGTGGGTTTTGTTCCTATACGACTTAGAAGGGAATAAACAAACCATCCAAGCCAATTGTACTGACCAAGTGTTCGCTGCACTTGGTCTTTATTACATATATAATAACACAAAGAAAAAAATGTATCAAAGCGTGAAATGAAACTCGAAATAAATAGAAAAGATATGTTAAAGGAAATAATATTAATTTGAGGTGATATTATTGGGGTCTAGAATTATGCATTTGATTATCGGGAATAGAATTGCTGATAGATTAAACATTGAAGATCGAACTTCCTTTTTACTTGGTAGTATCGCTCCTGATGCTGTTCAAACAAAAGATGAGTCACATTTTTACAGAGGAGAACATCGAGATTATACTAGACACATTGACTACCGTGAATTTTTAAAAAAATATATGTCACTTTCTGATAACTTATATGTGCTTGGATATTTTACACATTTGATTGCTGATGAACAGTGGATGAAGGGATTTTATATGCCATGGTTGAGGAACCGTATGGAGGAAGACGCGGGAGTATATCCACTCTATCATAATGATTTCAGGTTACTGAATGGAAAGCTCTTAGATCACTATGGTTGTTCTGATGAAATGAGGAAAGCAATTATAAATTCACCGGATGTCATTGATCTGCAAGAGGTAAAGTCTAGTGATGTTGTAGAATTTGTTCCCTATGTTCTTGGTGATATGGATTATGAAGAACAAGTATTAAATGAACCACTAAATGTCTTTAGTTTTATTCAGATTGAAGGCTATATTGAAACATCAGTGAACATAGGAGTTTTGAATTTACAACAATTAATCTAAGATCTAAGGGCGAGATTGTTAGGGGATTCAGTGAAGGTAGCTACATCATATAACACCGCATTCAAGCATCTGAGCCTGAAGGCTCCTTGGTCCGCGAGAGGCATTTCGAAGAAGTGGCAGCGGACAATCCTGCACTGACTAACCGCGTCGCGACCGTTCCTTCGGGACTTAAGGCAGTGAGAGTTCGTGAATACAAGAACGTTAGGCGAAATTAATGCAGTGAATGAGGAAACAGGAGGATCTTATGTCGAATATCCCTAAGATAATTCAAAGCACAAATGATGAAGCAAATTATGTTAGAAATAAACTTATTGAATTCAATTCTAAAAATGTACCAACCGGCATTTATGAAGAAATTAATTTATGTTTGAAGAATGAAAAAGAAGAAATTATTGCTGGTCTCAATAGTGCAATATGTTGGAATTGGATGGAGATCGATATTCTGTGGGTAGATGAAGACCATCGTGGACAAGGACTTGGTAAAAGATTATTAGTCGAAGCAGAACAAATAGCAAGAGCAAAGAATTGTACATTCATTAAGTTAAATACATTCAGTTTTCAAGCTCCTGAATTTTATAAGAAATATGGGTACGAGGTAATGGTAATCATCGAGAATGCACCTTTAGGGAGTAAACACTATTATTACAAGAAGGACCTCAACTAGTTCTTGAAACGGAAAATATTTGAACCCCTAAAGATGAAGGATACTGGATGTGACAATCATCATGAAATAATTGCTTATAGAGCATCTGGCTATGAATATAGGGATAAGTTAGTCAATGCTGAATATATCGACATGACTCAAAGTTAATTTTTGAAGAATAAAGGAGAATGACAAATGAGTGAAAGATTTATTGAAAGAATCGATGCTGTCTTTTTACCAGTAAAAAATCTCGAAGAATCATTACAATGGTATAAAGAAATTTTTGGTTTTCCCCTTCGTTGGAAAAATAAAAGAATGGCAGGACTTTCGATAGCTCCTAACTGTGGATTTCATATCGTAGAAGTGAAGGACTATGAACCTCAAAAGGGTTACACCCCATTTAATTTTGTAGTTAAGAACATCGAAGAAATCAGAAAAAAGCTTAAAGAAAAGAAAGTAAAAGTATCTGCAATTAAAACAAGTGAACCCATTAGATTTGATTTCATTGATATTAACGGAAATGCTATAAGTGTAATACAACTGAACTAAAAATATTAAAAGTCGGTAGGGTATAGCGAATATAGGAACGTTAGGCGAAACCGCCAGAAGATCATTTATGAGGTGATTTCAATGAAGGTAGAAATCGTAGAAACCAAAAACATCACGACCTATGTTGGTATTAGAGCAACAGCATATTTTTCGAATCTTGGAGAAAGTATTAATCATGCATTCATTGAATTGACGAGAAGAAAAGACGAAATTCTTAACATTAAAAACCTGAATGTCACTTATGGAATTACACCGCCGAACTATAAAGGGAACACGGGACTCGTGGACTTCTATTGCTGTTATGAAGTAGAGCCGATCTTCAATGTACCACAAGGGATGGTTCATATTCATTTATTACCTCGAACGTATACACTAACACACTATGTTGGTCCAGCAAGTCAGACAGGAACAGCATATGATTATACTTCAAATTGGATGAACGAAAACGGGTATACATATGATGATGTAGCTTATTACTTCGAGAGATACGACGAGAAAACAATCATAAAAGATGATAACGAGAAGAATGAAACGAAGATTTACTGTCCAGTAAAGAAGATATAGTGTGGGTATTCAAGATTTTATGATTTATACAGAAATCGATTTGATGTTTGGTCGGGATGGATTTGAATTAGGGGTCTTTTAGTATATTCAATAAAGACGCGGCCGGCTCCTTCTGAGCCTTAAGCTTCTCGGGTTCGTGATGCAAGAGAGATTATGGGAAATTAGCGTAATAATCAGAGGTATCATTACGAATACCGATGATGTCATTATCGAGCTGGAGGAACTCATACAGCAGATCCTTCGGCATGTTTGGCTAGAGCATCTCGGTTTGCTGCAAAAACAAAAATCGAGGGGAGTTTAGGATATGAATAAGTATATTAAGAGAAGCGGAATCATCATGACGGTCATATTCCTGTTTTTTTCATTAATGAATGTATGTGGGCAAACGGTGAAGGCTGATTCACCACTTACATCAACTACTTTTTATCAAGCCTATATGGATATCGACTTTGTGGCTGAGGCACATCAATCTGGACTTAACCAGGAGATTGCCAAATTCTTATCATCAAAGGAAAGCCCGTTGGATCAGCGTGCTGCAGTGATTAATGCTATCTATTCTAACTGGAATGAATGGAATGATCGAAATGTAACGGATGAGTATAGTAAAGCTATATATGGGAAGCCTGCAGCGCTGCTTGAGCTTAAAAATCTTCGAGGCGATGAATTGTTTGTCCTTGGTTATTTGAAGGCACTGGATCATTACATGTATCCCGACCCATACTGGCTTGGTTTAGCAAGAGAAGCCCTACCAGATAGTATGACTGTCGAGCTTATTTACTCACTCGTTAAGTCACAGGAATCTCCGGAGGCTGTTTGGTGTTATATGGAGAGGCTATTTGATGATGATTTAAACAAAGATATTAGGCAAGAGGCCCTCGATATTATCGCAGATTATATCTACCTGTATAAGCATGATCAGCCTTGTCAGGATGCAGTATCCGAACTTATCAGTAATTCGATTGCCATGATTATTAATCAGCCTGAAGCGTTAATCTATGGTCAATTAAAAGTTGTGGATCCGGATAATTCTACTGTTGCGCCTTACGTGAAGAATGGAACAACCTATGTACCTCTGACCTTTATCTCTAAGTCTTTTGGGGCTACTGTGTATTATGATAAGAAACAAGAGGAGGTTACAATCGCTCATGAAAATTTGAATTATCCATACGGAAAAATAGTGTTTGGTTTAACGGGTACCAAAACCAAGTTTGAGGTGCGAAATGGACGTGCTTTTGTTCCACTTCGAGCTATTGCTACGCAGTTTCGGATGCAAGTGTATTATCATCAGGGACTCATCATCTTATCTAAAGGGATAACCCTAAATCCCAAACTTGAATATGATCAATTTTTGGCGAACAAGGTTAGAGAGAAAATTCAGCCAAATAAATGATTTTTTAGCTAAAAAATAAAAATTGATAATGAATAATAGATAAACCTTGTTAATTTATCCAACGAGGCCGCTGACATCCTATAATATTTTATTAACGCATCAGGTCTATCGTCCCTCGGTTGTCAGATGTATAATCATGGAAGAGGCTCAGACAACAAATGCCCCAGACTAAGATAGGAGCTATCTAAGGCTGGGGCGTTTCGTTAATACAAACATGTTAGCGGAAGACCCTACAAATGTTGAAAGACGAAAACCACCCAATTGGGGGCAAAGTTATTAAGAATTTAATTTTTTATTGTTTTGCTGCGCAATTGATACTAAAGCAACATAGATTGGCTTTACGTTAAACCTTTTCCCAAACTCAAATGTGTATGTCGAAGTCTGAACATTATTGGATTTATAGTAAGGCGATGAAATATAGTGTATTGTTAATTCACTATCCTCAAATCCGGTACCAGCAGTTTCCATAGTAACTTCATAAATAGAATCTAAATGAATCGAAGCAACCCTTGTTTTCTTCCCAGTAACTCCTTGATGATCAATTAGAATTAATCGATCATCAGTAAAGATAAAGGTATCTCGAACTAACTTGAAACCCATTTGTATTTTTTCTTGAGGCATTAAAAAAGATCCATACTGATTGTGAAGTTCCTGAACTGATACCTCAGAATAATTTCCTAGTAAACCGTTTAATAAAGCCATATTTTTCACTCCTTGTTATTGTCGAAAAGAATCGACAAAAGTATTATCTAGTTAATAATTCTTTACTTATTATAAATTATACCTCATAAATGAATTTGACTCTAATCGAGAAGGGTGGCATCTGCTGCACCATGTTCACGCTTCGAGCCACTCGGCCCTCGGTCAGGCAGAAGTTTTGAAGTAGATTTTAGCGGGGCCTTTCAGCAGCAGTGATGTAATTTCATCCATCCCGCACCACTTACCACTTACAAGTTGAATTATTTTAGGAGGTTGTTAATTGTGAAAGTAAAACGAATTGTTGCCAATATTGATACGAAGGATATTGGCTTAGCTAAAATCTTCTACCAAGATGTGTTAGGACTCGATTTATTGATGGATCATGGCTGGATATCAACTTACGGTTCAAGTCAGGAGATGAAGATTCAAATTAGCTTTGCTTCGCAGGGAGGTTCAGAAACCCCTACCCCGGATTTATCGATTGAAGTGGATGATGTGGATTTTGTATATGATCGAATGAAAAGAGCAGGATTTCAGATTGAATATGGTCTAACAGAAGAACCATGGGGTGTTCGACGTTTCTATGTTCGGGATCCTTTCGGCAAGCTGATTAATATTCTCTCCCATTCTCTGTGATCTAAAAGAAAAGCATTACTTGGGAAAGGCAAAATTAAAAATAAATACTTCAGATATATTTTTTTAAGGAGGATCAGTTAGTATGACACAAGTAGACTTTTTCGCATCACTTGTTAACGGTCAACCTTTAGAACCTGAAGGCTCACGGTTGGCAATTGCTGAATGGACAGCTTTAGGTACAGCCCTGGGTGACACACCCCAACTTATTGCACCTTTACATATTCATCATAACGATGATGAAGCTTGGTATGTGTTGGAAGGCACACTTGGCTTTAAAGTTGGAGATATGATAGTTGAGGCTAACGCTAACCAAGCAGTGGTCGTGCCCCGAGGAACTCCTCATACATATTGGAATCCAAAGCCAGCTACAGCGCGTTATATCATTATTATGACTTCGCAAATTAGATCATTAATTGATGAAATCCATGCAACCGAACAACGTAATATAGAAACATTGAAGGAAATCTTTAGAAAGTACGAATCCGAACTGCTTGAATAATGACGGAATGTTGTATCATTTAAAAGTATAAACTTGATGGAACGAGTGATATTATTTTGATCAGATTAATTCCTTCCACAAAATGATTACAGTAGATGAAACAACAACTTGGTCATATTGGATAAGCGGTATTATTATGCAGATAATATAACTGCTAGAAAACTCTATGGAAAAATTGGATTCTCTGCAAATTATATTAAGAAAGATGGAATTCCTATGAACAAAGATAATTCTAGTAACTCTTTAGTGATTATCCTTCACGAAATCTATGGAATAAATGATCATATAAACTTTTTTAGTGACTTGATGATCAAGGAAGGTTTTGATGTACTATGTCCAAATCTAATAGATCGGGAATCATTTTCTTATGATCAAGAAGATAAAGCATATCATTATTTTATGAATGAAATTGGATTTACCAGAGCATTAAATGAAGTATTAAATATTGTAAATCTGAATAGAGAGAAGTATGAACATATCTTTATTATTGGATTTAGTATTGGTGCAACAATTGCATGGATGAGCAGCGAGTATGGGGTTGATGGAATTATTGGATTTTATGGATCAAGAATTAGAAACTATGTAGAGATAGAACCAAGTTGCGCTACCTTATTGTTTTTTGCAAGGCATGAGAAATCATTTAATGTATTAGACTTAGAAGAAAAATTAAGGAATAAGAAGAACACATCTTTAGAAATTATTGAAGCTGAACATGGATTTATGAACCCTTTTTACAACACATATAACTTCAAAGAGTACGAGGAATGTATAAAGAAATGTAGAACTTTTCTGAATCAAATCGAAGTATAAACGAAATTGTTTATCAACATATTAAGTAATAAGTAGTAAATTGGTTAAACTCATTTTCTATGGAGCACTTTAGGAATCTGATTTTTTTAGAAGTCTAAGGGGTGAATCTATTGAATTTTTACTCTAAGAGTAGTGAAAATAAAACATTTTCAAAAAAAGTTTTTATTGTTTATTCTATTTTAATGCTCATTTCTTACTACAGTTATGTTCTGTTAGACTATTATCGATTAAATAAATCGCAATATTGGTTATCAAAAGATCTTGATGCAATCACCCAGCTTAATAGATGGGTATTTATATTTGAAGCATTGCATTCTATTTTATTCGTGGTAGCGGTATTGACTATCCATATTCTTTTTCGAAAAAATATTAAAGTTTTAACACATTTCTTATTATTGAATATTGCTTTATTTGTAGGAATGGCACTCGTAAACTTTATTATTTCTCTTGCCACTTCCTTACCTAGTAGTAATCTTATTAAACCATTAATAAGTATGATAATAGTGTTTTCTATCGATGTGTTATTGGTGCAGATGAAAGATAAGGCTGGCTTTTATACTTAGAATAAGGTAAATCCCCGGAAAATCATTAAACATAGGAAGGAAGTGTTCCTCATGTCAGAATGGAAAGAACTTATAGAAGAATCTAAGCAAAGATGGGAAGAAAATGCTTATATTTGGGATGACTACATGGGAAATGAGAGCAATCGATTTCATCGAGAATTGATAAGGCCTTTTACAGAAGAGTTATTACATATTGAAAAGGGAATCAAGGTCTTAGATATTGCTTGCGGGAATGGAAATTTCTCAAGAAGGTTAATCGAATTGGGAGCTGATGTAACTGCTTTTGATTTCAGCTCGAAGTTGATCGAGAAAGCCAAGCTTCGAACAAAAGACATGAATAATATTACTTACCATGTAATCGATGCTACAGACTATGAGTCCATTATAAGTTTGGGTAAACAGAATTTTGATCGTGCAGTAGCGAATATGGCATTAATGGATATTGCAGATGTGACTCCTTTAGTGCGTGCCTTGTCGGAAGTGCTAAAACCGGGAGGAATCTTTGTGTTTTCTATTACGCATCCTTGTTTCCAAACGCCTGGGATGAGAAAAGTACAGGAAACGGAAGATGTTAACGGTCGAGTGATTACTAGGAATAGCATTCAGACTTTTGATTATTTGAATTCAGGATCTTATGAAGCATTAGCGATTAGAGACCAGCCCATTTCTCATTTTATGTTCCATCGAACCTTTTCGTACTATTTTCATTTATTTTTCTCATCTGGATTTGTCCTTGATGGTTTTTCTGAGCCAAGTTTTAAGAAGGAAGAGGAGAATAGTAGATTTGACTGGTATGATATACCTCCTGTAGCTATTTTTCGATTTAAGAAAATAATGGCCTAAATGCTCTCGGTTCTTGAATACAATAACATTTGTGCAATAGTAACAAGAGGATCTAAATGAGGAGGTTAGTCGGTATTGGAAAAAACAATTAAAAATGTAGAAGACTTATACGCAATGTTAGATTCACAGTTTAGAGCATCGGAGCAATTTTGGGATCCATTTTATTCAGACAGGGAACGTCCAGTTCCATTTTTTCATAATAAACCCGATGAGAATCTGCAGTCCTACTTATCTCGAGGATTGATTCAGCCGGGGAGAGCAATGGAGTTAGGTTGTGGTCCTGGAAGAAATGCTATTTTTCTTCATCGGAACGGTTTTAAGGTAGATGCATTCGATATTTCTCAAGTAGCTATTGATTGGGCTAAGGAAAGAGCCAGTGAATTAACATACAATATTCATTTTCAATGTCAATCTGTCTTTGAATTGAAGCCTAATGAAGAGTACGATTTAGTATATGATTCGGGATGCTTGCATGGAATATTACCTCATCGCAGAATACAGTATTTAAAGATGATATATTCCGGATTGAAGCCGGGAGGGTATTTTGGATTAACATGCTTTGCCCCGGGATTTGGGGATGTAGGAGGGCCCGAGTTTAATTTATCTGATTGGGATGTTTATGAAGTGAATTCCATGAAGGGCGGACTAGCCTTTACAGAAGAAAAAATTCGATATTTATTATCTGATTATTTCGAATGCATTGAATTAAGAAT
The DNA here is from genome assembly GCF_022898935.1 of Paenibacillus mangrovi. Classification (GTDB taxonomy): domain Bacteria; phylum Bacillota; class Bacilli; order Paenibacillales; family Paenibacillaceae; genus Paenibacillus_AQ; species Paenibacillus_AQ mangrovi. The sequence goes on from NZ_JALIRP010000001.1 coordinate 745,720, forward strand.
GATGAATGAAATGGATAAGGATAGCGATCTCTTTGGAGTACCATTTCTATGGACCTCCTTATGGAGAAAGAAATAATTAGAAACAAACTCTAATGGGATAGGTGAGAAAATATTAAATTACTCTTTATTTGTAGTCGTAACAAGTGGCGGAGTTTAACAGCGGAGAAGATTTTTAACGGGTACAATGGCTATGAAGTGCGTTCAGCCGGTACTGAAGAGGGTGCGAGGATTAAAGTTACCGAAGGACATGAATCAACAGTATCTGAATATATAGAAGTGCCTGAATAACTCAGCCAACAAATGCCCCAGCCCAAGATAAGAGCTATCTAAGGCTGGGGTTTTTCGTGAATACAAGAACGTTTATCAGCAATCACATGAATACTTTTAATAATACAATTGGAGGTTATATTGATGAAATACTTTATTATCACAGGATCATCCCGTGGCATTGGTGAAGCAATAGTCCAAAAATTACTGAAACCAAATCATCACTTAATTTGTATTTCGAGAAGAACAAATAGTGAGCTCATTGCTTTAGCGAATTCCAGGAATATTCCATTAAATTATTTTGAGTTTGATCTAAATAACGTTCATAAAATTGAAGAATTGATGGAAAAAATTATGCAAACGATGGATGAAGCTAGTGTAGAGTCGATTTATTTAATAAATAATGCAGCGGTTGTCAAACCGGTTGAATTATTAGATCTGAGTGACGCAGATGATATTATACAACATATGAATATTAATTTAATTGCACCGATGATTTTATCATCAAGCTTTATTAAAAACACAAGACATCTCGAAGTAGACAAACGTATTTTGAATATTTCTTCAGGATTATCATTTAATTTAAAGGCGATGTTAAGTTGTTATTCAACTTCTAAAGCAGGACTTGAAACATTTACGAAAGCGGTCGGTGTCGAGCAAAATAATGTTAAAATTATGGGAGTTAGGCCGGGGGCAGTAGATACTCAGATGTACGAAGATTCGATAAGTACTGATGAACAGGCATATAAAGTAAAGTTAGCAAAGCCGAGCTATGCCGCCGATAGAATATTATCGTTCCTATTTGATCGATTTGAACATGGTAAAGTGGTTAAAGGTTGGTAGTGCAACAATGTTAACCGAAATTCCCCTAAAACCTAATAATAATTAAGGGGTGGAAATTTGAAACTAGGACAATACTTTTTAGATCATCGCTATAAGACATTTAGAGATTTTAGTCTTGAGACGGACTCAGATCAAGTTATTTGTAATGAAGGGAATTTTACTTTTTTTCATTATACACATTTAGGTAAATTATCCATGATTCTGAAGGAAGAAGGTGGATTGTGGGCAAGACGGAGAGTCGCTTGTCCTTACCCACCGGAAGAATTTATTGAGTCTTATCTAGTTGAAGGATTTCTTAGCCCGTTACCTATGTGGCTGAAAACCAGTACATATTATAATGACCTGGGATATGAATTGACAAAGAAGTTTATTGGTAATCTTTTGCTTGAAGTTACAATACCCATTGATAAATTTAATATTTATATATCAGATTATTCGCATATATTAGAATGTAAAACTCTAGAATATAGCAGTAAAAAAGGTATTCCCTTGGGATATGATTGTAGTAATGGCAGGGAATGCACTCAAGCTTATGTGAATTCCTATATACCGATTCAGGATTATTCTGGGCAACACCATGCTCCTATAGTTCAAGTGCTTAGAAAGGGAGAAGGAATAGCGATACCCAAAAAGTATATTATGATATGTGAATTACAACCTCTTAAGGTTCTCAAAGAATAGAATGGCATCATATAAAACCGTATTCAAGTTTTTAATCCATTTGAGGGAGTGGTGACTTGTATGAAAACAGGTTTTTTAATTATTGATATGCAAGCAATCCATCTGGAGAATCTGGAAAAGAAAATAATAGATAGAGCTTGCGAGTATATCAATTATGTGTCAGATGTGCTTCGTTCTAATGATCAGGTTGTTATCCATGTTCAAGACATTGAAGGGCTTAACGAATCAAATAGAGATCTATATCATACGATTCCAGAAATTCAAATCAAAGATAAAGACATGATATTGACCAAAGAAAATTCGAATGCATTTTGGAAGACTGATTTAGAACAAATTTTATTGAATGAAAGCATAGAGCTTATAATCATTTCAGGTTTTGCTGCAGAGCATTGCGTCTTATTTACCTATAACGGAGCCATTGAAAGAGGATTTAAACCTGTACTATTACAAAATGGAATATTAAGTAATAATAGTGATGTGATAACTTCAGCATATAGAGATAGGAACTTGATCTCTTATTCTGTTATTGAATATTTAATAAATAAGTGAAAGCAGAAATGCTACTCAAGGAAGGTCTTTAGTGAAAGATGCAATAACGATCATGTTCCTCTTTGAAACGTTCATTCGGAAAATTTCGAATGTCCAGAAAATTCAGATGGATTTTCAAACATATACAAGGTAAGAAGATAATTGATTTTTTTCTGTATTAGAGAGCGGCATTGCCTTACAATGATCAAAAAATCGAACTGAATTGAGGGAAATCTATTATGTCTAATAATGATCCAATCAAATTAAAAGGCAAAAGGGTGACCCCAATGATACATTTCTATGCTGATTCTATTGAACTTATAGACTATCGTTTTTCGGCCGCATCAGTGTTTCCAAGCGGAACCATTCGAAAAGATCAGATTCGGGAGGCTTTGCTGGACTGTTTTCCTCCGGAAATCCGTACCGCGGCAGGTGAAGTGTTATTTGTGGATGCTGTTTATAAAGATGATCTCAAACAATTCGCTTTAACGAATGCCATTCCGGTCGTCAAGAGAGTGGATACCTGGGGGCTGCTTTTAGAAGTGTTTTTAGATACGGAATATAGCGATGAAAGCAAAGAAAAAGACTTCCAGCTTTTAGCCGCATGCGGGATTTCCCGGGAAGAAGTGAATCGTATCAGACACTCCGTTCAGGATGTGATGATTGCTTATAATTTTAAGTCCATGTTGTGGGAATGGTTTCATTTGGGCTTGTACGATTTGCTCTCGGCATATACCGGCGTCCTGACAGGGAACGGATACAAACAAGGCAAAAAGGAATTCAGGAAATTTTATCAAGATGCGATGATCATAGCAAATAAGGGGATTTTTAGGGAGTAATTTCACGAAAATAGTTGAGGGAAGAAAGAAGAAAATTTGGGTATGGGATGTGAAACCCGTGAAACAAATCGTAGAAGCAGTATTTATCGATCGAGATGGAACTATTGGTGGGTATGGTCATTTTATTCATCCAAATGAATTTGAGATTTTTCCTAATGCTTTATTGGCTATTCAGTTGTTAAAAAAGAACAATATTAAAGTTTTTGCGTTTACCAATCAATACAGAATATCTCGAGGACAAGCTACTTTGGACGAGTTTGAAGAGCAATTTAGAGAATATGGATTTGATCAGTCTTACATATGCCCGCATGAATTAGATGATCATTGTGACTGTAGGAAACCTAAAGCTGGAATGCTTCTCAGGGCTTCAATAGAGCATAAATTAGATTTAACAAAATGCGTAGTTATTGGGGATGTTGGGGATACAGATATGCTAGCAGCTCACAGAGTTGGAGCAAAGAAGATTCTTGTGAAAACGGGATGGGGAGAAGGTTCGCTAGGGGAATTTAGAGATAAATGGATAGAAACAGAACCTGATTTTATTGCTGGTGATATTTTAGAAGCAGTTGAATGGATCATAGATTCAAGCATGAGGACAACGTGATCAGAATTTGTATTTTGTACGGAAAACAGCCCCGCTTCTTTCAAGAAGTTGGGGCTGTTTGTACTTTGCTGCAGATGTTCCCATGACAAATAAGCATGACTATGTTATGATACAAACCAACGTTCGGTATGTAAAAAGGAGTTGCACCCAATGGCTAGAAATAAGTATCCAGAACAAACCGTAGAACATATTCTGTCGGTTTCAGCTAAGCTTTTCACTGAGAAAGGCTTTGATAAGACGAGCATTCAAGACATTATTCAAGAATTAGGTATGTCCAAGGGGGCTGTGTACCATCATTTTAAATCTAAAGACGAAATCCTCGAGGCTGTAATGAGACAGCATTTTGACCGGGCTGCGAGCAGGTTGGATGAACTCGTCGCGAATACACAGGCTGTGAACGCGAGGGAGAAGCTGATCGGCATCTTGGAGAACAGCGTAGCAGATCCGAAAATCCATGCCATAGATCGAATCTTAAGTGCTCAAATCAAGAATCCGCAATTCGTAGTGGCAGGCATTCAAGATGGGGTGAACAAGGATGCTGCGATCATTGCGAAGATTATGAAGGAAGGTCAGCTAGACGGATCAATTATTACAGACTACCCGGTCGAATGTGCAGAGGTGTTCATGATGCTCGTGAATATATGGGCGAACCCGATCCTGTTTAATCGCACGCTTCCGGAGACCATACGTCGCTTACGGTTTATGCAGCACATGATGAAGCAGCTAGGCGTTGACATTGTAAGTGACACATTGATTCAGCACATCATAGATCATCATGCTGAAATAGACGGATATCAATGAATGAAGTCGTGAGATAAGGGAGAGAGAAGAATGCTAGATATCGCGAATATACGTAAAAGTAAGCAAATTCAAGATACCATTTTACATATTTCATTAGACTGGTTGTCAGGGGATATTCAGATTCTGAAAAACGATACCGAAACCATAGAAATCATTCAGTATGCAAAGCAGGGGTTCTTAGAGAGCAAGTTATTCGATGCGCAGGTAGAGAACGGTGTATTAAACATTGTAGACGGGCGCAAGCGCAAGCTGTGTTTGGGAATAAATTTTCATCGAACGATGCTGGAGCTTCGTCTTCCACCGCAACTATTCCAATCCTTCTCGATACAGAGTACAGGAAGTCATGTCACGATCGAAGATCTCCAAGTAGTGAAATGCAGCTGCCGCATCACTTCCGGAAAAGCCCACATTGCAGGAACGTTCGCTAATCTCGATGTAAGAGCGGTAGGCAGTCATATCATGGGCGAACGGCTGGCGGTACAGAAGCTTCATCTTCAAGCAACATCCTCCACAGCATCTTTTTCGGGCAGTTTCTCTGAGATCGATAGCCAAATCACGGGCAGGAGCATAAACATGCTGTCCTCCTCAATGATTCAGCGGCTCCAATCCATTTCCACGGGAGCAAGCGTTAAAGTGTCCGTTCCCGAGAACGACGGTTTCATCCTTCAGTATAAGAAGAACAGCGGCCAGATGCATAGCGATTTCCCACTAGTATCACAAGGGAATGAGCACACTTATAAGAGAGGTGGGAGCACCTTTATTGCGGAGGTTCGAGGCGGAAAATTTACAATTTTGAGAAATTAGGAATACGGCAATATGAACTAAGCCGCTAAAACTATTCAATTATTCTAAAAGCACCTGACCTAAGGATAAGGCGGGTGCTTTTGTAGTTATACAGCATATGATGCTAAGCTAAATCTTTTAGAAAAAAATAGAAGGAAGACGGGTCATCTTGAAGAAATTGTTAGAAGTATAACAATTGAGATGTGAAGTATTAGAATTCGAAAAAGTAGTGAAATGGAGGTTTGACATGAAGGATTATAGAAATCAGCAACTTGCGCATAATGTCGTAAACTACTCACTTTGTATAAGGAAGAACGAAAATCTTTTAATAGAAGTAGAAGGTCACGAAAATTTGCTTGTAAAAGCAATTGTTGAAGAAACATATAAAGCAGGCGGAAATCCATTTGTTACGTTTATAGATAATGAGATATTAGCAATTCAATTAAAGCAATGTACTTCAGAACAAATAAAATTAATGTCTACGTTTGATCAGGTAAGAATGAATGAAATGGATGCATATCTTCTCATTAGAGCAGACCTAAACACAAATGAGCTAAATGATGTAGATGTAGAGAAAATGGATTATTACTGGAAAAATTATTATCATGAGGTTCATGCACACAGGTGGAGTAATACCAAGTGGTGTATCATGAGTTATCCTAATGCTTCGGCAGCTCAACGAGCGAATATGTCGACAGAGAAATTTGAAGATTTGTACTTTAAAGTATGTAATTTAGATTACTCCAAGCTTGCTTTGCAAATGAGTAAACTTGTTGATCTTTTAAAAAGGACTGAAACCGTTAGAATTGAAGGGCCTGGGTGTGATTTATCCATGTCCATAAAAAACATGCCTGTCTCCATGGATGCAGGTCATCAAAACCTCCCCGATGGTGAAGTTTATTGCATTCCACGAAAAGATTCGATCAATGGATATATATCTTTTAATACGCCGGTGACTTATCAGGGAACTACATTTGAAAATATAAAGTTTACGTTTAAAGATGGGAAAATTGAAGAAGCAACTGCAAACGATACCGAAAAAATGAATCTGATTCTTAATACGGATCAAGGTTCAAGATATATAGGAGAGTTTGGAATCGGGCTGAATCCATATATTACAAATCCAATGAAAGATATTTTATTCGATGAGAAAATATGGGGAAGTATTCATCTTGCGGTAGGATCGGCTCCGATACAAGGTGAAAACACAAATCTGTCATCGATACATTGGGATATTGTACATATACAAAGGCCGGAGTATGGTGGAGGTCAACTATGGTTTGACGATGTCCTTGTTAGGCAAGATGGGTATTTTGTCTTTGATGAACTGAAAGGATTAAATCCGGAGAATTTTTAAACCGTGAAGGTAGGTGTTATGGAAGTACGTTAATGATCGTCCAGTTGCATACGGTAAAATAAGACATACTTTGAATGATATTTTAAAAGAGTACGGTGGGCACGATAACATGCGATGAAACAAATACAAGATCAAGAAGAGTAATTGAAAGTAACAATGGTTACCTTGAAGTGATACATAAAGGGATCTGTAAATACTGGATTCAGACCTGACTGTCCATCTCTAACATTTAGCGGTTACAATTTAAAACACTGTGCTCTGCACTCGTGGTTCATAAGGAGAGATTAAAATGAGGATAGGTAATATTACACCAATATTTAGAATTTTTGATGAAAATAAAGCGAAAGAATTCTATCTAGAGTATTTAGGCTTCCATTTGGATTGGGAACACCGATTTGAGAAAAATATGCCTTTATACATGCAAGTATCCAAGCCTAATCTTACCTTACATTTGACGGAACATTACGGGGATTGCTCTCCTGGCTCCGCAATTCGCATAGCGACTACAGAGCTAGAGGATTTTCATAGATCATTACTCGATAAGGGCTATCGATATTCCCGACCTGGTATTGAAAAAACAGAATGGAATACGAAGGAAGTGTGTTTGATTGATCCGTTTGGAAATAAGCTGTTTTTTTATGAAGAGATAACTGAGAATTAATATAAAAAAGAAAAGGATCATTAATTATGGCTAATATCATTCATGATTCGGTTGTACAGTTTGCTGAACAACTTCAACTGCCTGAGAGAGTGTTTCATATAGATGACCTGCCGTGGGTTCCTTTTGACAATGGGAATTGCCATTTCAAGCCACTGCGATTCGATTTGAATACGGGGACGTGGACCTATTTATTTAAGATTAAGGGTAATAAGACTCTAAACAGACATCGACATACAGGCGGATCGGTCATCGGTTATAATCTTCAAGGAAAATGGAGATATGAAGGCCGAAATTGGGTTGCTAGACCCGGAAGCTTCATTTTTGAACCCCCTGGTGATATTCATACGTTAATAACAGAAGACGAAGAAGTGATTACGTTATTTATTTTGGGTGGAAGTCTTCAATATTTTGATGAGGAGAACCAGATCATTGGTCAAGATGATATCTATACGGTATTGAAAAAGTACAAGGATTACTGTGAAGAGCATGGAATTGAATTTCTAGGGGATTTAATGTATTAAGCGATCGATGAATTTTTTTGAACCGGACGGATTATCTTTAAGGGGATAAATAATGAAGATATCAAAAGAGCATGAGTATTTACTCGAAACGGTGAAAATCTGGTTTAATCATCCTGAGCAAGTATCCCACTATTCAGATGAGTTACTACTTGGACCGACAACGGCTGAAAAATATTTGCTGGACTTATTAGATCGCGAAGGGACAGTTCTGGATATTGGATGTGGAGGCGGCAGAATAAGTGTTTATCTAGCGAATCAAGGATATCATGTGACAGGGCTTGATGTTAGTAGGGAGTTACTATCGGTTGCACGAGAATATTCAGAGCGTAATAACCAAAATATTCATTTCGTACAAACAGAAGGAACAAGTTTACCTTTTCCAGATGATGAATTCGATGTATTAATTGCGTTTAAGATTTTGTGTTACATACCAACAAGAGAATTACGGAGTGAGGCTTTTAAAGAGTATTTTAGAGTTCTCAAACCTGGCGGTACATGCATTATTACTCAACATATTGTACCGGAAGAATACATTGAAGAGGCAAAGGATGAATATTTTCAGAGCCATCCGGCAGCCACTTTTGAGATCATAGAGGAGGGGGATAATTTCCCCTTAGGCAGCGGCTATGTTCATTGGTTTACACATAGTGACTTGCTGAGTGAAGTAAATAGCACTGACTTTGTTCTTGATATTTTTGAAAGTGACGTTAACTATGGCGATACAGGTCATCTCAGGTTAATCATGCTGAGGAAACCACAATCCGCACTATGATATGTTATATTATGTAAATCGAGAAACACAGGAGGTTATGATGACCCACGATTTTTATTGTGATGAAGTTCTGAATGGGCATACGCAAGTCAAAAAGGTGATGGAGACTGAAAATGTATTAGCTTATCATCACACTCGACCTTCCTACGAACATCATATTGTCGTTATTCCTAAAATCCATGTCCAATCTTTGATTTCGGATGAAAAGGAAAATGATGAAAGTCTTTTATTAGAATTAATGAAAGTAATAAAAAAAATTGCGGCAGAAATGACAGCCACGACAGGAGCTGCGAAAATAATTACAAATTTAGGAGAGTATCAGGATTCTAAGCATTTTCACTGGCATGTTGTAAGCGGCAAGAAGATAAGGTAACTTGCACTCGGCTCCTGAAGGAGTCTTTTGTCGTTAGAACACCGTACTGAAAATGATCGTTCTAAGAGAAAGATCCAGAAACATCGTATTTCTTGAATTGTAAGCGTGATTCGTGCACTATTTAAAGGGAGGGGATCATGGCGGAGTATACAACTCACATATCCTAGCCGGATTCCGGTACATTCGATACTAAAGCAAAAGGAGATTTTTGACCCATGTATGAACTAAAGACCAAAGAAACGGATAATAGTGTTATTGAATTTATTGAGAATGTTGAAAGCCCCAAGAAACGTGAAGACGCGTACCAGCTTTTAGACATTTTTACAGAGACGACGGGTTATGAAGCGAAGATGTGGGGACCTAGCATTATTGGCTTTGGAGCCTATCATTACAAATATGAATCGGGTCACGAAGGCGATGCACCGCTGGTTGGCTTTTCACCTCGTAAAGCAAAGATCAGTTTATATTTTGCGCCAGGTGAGACGAAACGGGAGGAATTGTTAAAGGATTTTGGAAAACACACAACAGGAAAGGGCTGTGTATACATCAACAAAGTAGCAGATATTGATGTTGAAGTTTTAAAAGCATTGATAACTCAATCAGTTACGTTTTTGAAAGAGATGTATCCAAATCAATGAAAACAGTGAAGAAATAACATGATGAACGCTTGTCCGCAAATTTAAAAATCAACGAGAGTATGTAAATCCCACCCGAAGATGAAATATCCGAAGGTGGGTTTTTGTGTATGTAACAGGTCATTACTTTATGCATCGATCATTGAACTTGAAAAGAGTCCCATTGGAGGTAAACATGAATCATATCAAAGCCGTTCTGTTTGATCTGGATAACACGATTTTGGATCGAACCCGTACGTTTGACCGTTTTACAAATTTATTCATTCAAAATTATTTTCAGAACATGGAGTCGACTCAGGATATCTTCAACAGAATTATCGAGTTGGATCAGGATGGGTATAAGGACACGTTAATCCAGCACGGGAAAATCAATCAGCTCGGAATAAGGGACGATTTTGATCTGATTATCGTATCAGAGGAAGCGGGGATCAAAAAGCCTGATCCGGGAATATTCAACATGGCTCTGGAAAAGCTGCAGCTGGAGCCTAAAGAATGCATCTTCGTAGGCGATCATCCTGTGAATGATATTGAAGGAGCGGCAAAAGCGGGGATGGAAACGATCTGGATTCAAGTGAATCAGCCATGGAGAGATGAAATTACAGCAAAACCGTTACATTCCATACGGAAAGTCGGCGAATTGCTGGAGATCTTGTGAAAGGGAAGTTCAACAAACATTTTTGACACCCGAAGTGATTATATATAATAGGAAAATTCAGATATGGAGGTATGGATTGAAAAAAGGGATTTTTGCCATTTTCGGTGCTCTTATTATTCTTGCCGTTTCGTTTTATCAATTATGGTCCATCGATCAGCCCAAAGTGGGGCCGGTTGGTGATGGAATCATTCCCGATTATGCCTATACCTCAATTTATATCGGAATATATGTAGGAGCCGGCAGTTTTATCCTTGGAGTTCTTCATATCATACTCGAAAGCATGAAAAATAAAAAATAATGGGAAGGAGGGTTACATGAAACGATCCTTGAGAAGATTATTCGCATATTGGCTTGATTTTGTATTTCTCGCCATCATCCTTGTGGGTATCCAGTGGGTCATCTATACCACAACATCAGGGTTCCCTTTCGATGAACTGAACAAGGGCTATCAAATTGAAGCTTGGGTCTTCTTGTCGATGTCTCTCCCGGTTTGGGCTTATTTCATTTTCTGCGAAAGATTTAAACAGCAAACGATAGGAAAACGCTTATTAAGGCTCAAAGTAATGAATGAAAAGGGATCCCAAATCACTTTTGCTCAAGCGTTTTTTAGAACGTGGATCCGATTGCTTCCGTGGGAACTGACACATTTGATTATTTTAGTTCCGACACCCTGGTGGAATATCGAAAAACCAGATCACCCGGCTTTGATTTTGATTCCGAATGCCATGATCGTTGTGTATATAGCGATATTATTGATAAACAAAGGAAGAAAAACATTACATGACTATATCACAAAAACAACCGTAGTGGAGTTGCCTAAAAAGGAGATACGTAAGCGTCAAACCTGACCCATCTTCAACGCCGAATTGAACCGTGAGAAAATGAAGGCAAGCTTACGCTGCAAGTGCTGCGCGAGCCGGGCAATTCGCGGGAGTCTTCATCAGCACGATGATCGGCATGGGTTTGGGGTAGCCGACTTGTAGCCGGAAACGGTTGCGCAGAAACGTTTGTACGGGCTTGTTGGGGTCAGTAGACTGTGGTGCTTGGCGGAAAACTTTTGCTTAAGGGGAGCTTTTTGGACGGAGGAATAAGCAATGACAAATGTACTTGTAGTAGAAGATGATACGAATATGTTGGAAATGATTTTAATGGTTTTAAACCGTGAAGGATATCGTGTCTGGGGAGCGGTCAACGGCAAAGAGGCGCTTGCGGAAATGGAAAGCTCGCCTGCGGATTTGGTCGTGCTTGATGTCATGATGCCCATCATGGACGGGTGGAATTTGTGCCGTGAACTACGGCTTTTGAATCCCGAACTGCCGATTATTATGATTACGGCCAAGCACGAGACGAGTCAGAAGGTGAAGGGGTTCGGCTTAGGCGCCGACGATTATCTGGTCAAGCCTTTCGATCCGCAAGAGCTGGTGGTCCGAATCAAAGCGGTGCTGCGCCGTTACCGGATCGCAGCCGATAAGAGAGTCGTCTTAGGCAGCTTCAAGCTGGATCGGCTTCGAGGAACCGTTTCGGTCGGCAACGAGAACTGGCATTTACCGCTCAAGGAATTCGAGCTGCTGTATCTGCTTGCCAGCTATCCCGGCCAAATCTTTTTACGGGAGCAGTTAATCGAAGCGGTATGGGGATTCGACCACGAAGGGGACGAGCGGACGGTCGATGTTCATATCAAGCGGCTGCGGGAGCGGTTCGCCGCCTATACCCATCTGTTTCGCATCGTAACGGTTCGCGGTCTCGGATACCGATTGGAGACGGAAAGCTATGATTAAGAGCATCAATTTAAAAATTTTATTGATATTTATCGTTGCATTGGCGGTAGGTTTCGGACTCTCCATTCCGATCACCGCGTATTTGCTCCAAAACCCAATCACGCAATCCATCCGGAACGAGTATGCGATGCGAAGCGGGTTGATCGCGGATGTTTATTCCCGATTGGCGCCAACCGAGCGCGGCCCTTATCTGAAACAGTTGTCCGAAAAGCAGAAGGTATCCTTATGGGTATACGATCGGAACGGTTTGCGCTACGTTTATGGCCACGCAAGCAATCCCAATCTTACGGGCGAGGATATCAATCTCGTCCAGGAAGGTGTCGAAGTCGTGAGGCGCACCTCCGTCCTTCCTATGCCGACGAGCTTGTACATGGGTTTTCCTTTACAAACAGCGGATGAGCAGTTGACGCTCGTCATTCATCCGGAAAGTGCTAATATGGATTTTGTATTCACCATTATGGGTACTTTCATTTTGATTGCGCTCACGATCGGCAGCTTCAAATTCGTTCTCTTTACGAGAGTAGTGGTGAAGCCTTTAAAAGCCTTGACGGCGGCAACCAAAAAAGTGGCCAAAGGAGACTACAACATCGCCCTTCAGACGAAGAGCAAAGATGAATTGGGCGTCTTGTCGGAACAATTTCAGCAAATGGCCCACGAGCTGAGCCAGATCGAAAGGATGCGTCAGGAGTTCGTTTCCAACGTGTCCCACGAGCTTCAAACCCCGCTGGCGTCCATTTCGGGTTTTGTCTCCATCCTGCAAAAGGACGGTCTCGATGAAGCCGAGCAACTGCGCTGTCTGAACATTATCCGGAATGAAAGCATGCGGCTGTCTCGACTCAGCGAGAACATGCTCCGGCTGGCTACGATCGATTCGAACCATTATCCCTTCCATCCGGCGCTCGTTCGGCTTGACAGGCAGCTGCGCCGCATTGTCGTAGCCACGGAGCCGCAATGGGCGGCCAAACGCTTGAATATTCACCTCGAGCTTCCCAAAACGGCGATTCATGCGGATGAAGACCTGCTGAGCCAGGTATGGCTCAATATTTTCAGCAACAGCATCAAATTTACGCCCGAGGGCGGCGATATCTCCATTGAACTTCAGTCCGGACATGGTGAAATCGGAGTCGTCTTTCGGGATACGGGAATCGGCATTGCCGAAGAAGACCGCAAACGCGTCTTTGAACGGTTTTATATGGCCGATAAATCGCATAACCGCGAGGCGGGGGGGAGCGGGCTTGGACTCGCAATCGTAAAACGCGTTGTCGAATTGCACGACGGCTGGGTTGAGATAGACATCGCTGCAGGAAAAGGAACGGCGGTAACCGTCTTTCTGCCAGCCATGTAACACAGTCAAACAATCGAAAATTCGAGTGAGCAAAAAGATGAACGATCCGTTCATCTTTTTACATTTGTTACCATTTAATTCATATTACGTTCACACAGGACGCGTAGTATCGGTTGTGAAATCGGAATATGAGATAAATTCACGAGGAGGTGAAGTTATATATTCTGTGTGGTGCTTGTTTGATTAAGAAACCTTAATAGGACATCCGGTTGGCACACACCATTTACAAATCATTTGAAGGAGCGAGACAAAATGAAGAAAAAGGTTGTAAGTTTGTTTGTGGCATCTGCATTACTTCTTAGTTCGGCACTGATTGCTTCAGCTAATGCAGTAGAACCTGAGAATAGCGCTCTTGCAGCTAAGCCTGCACAGTGTAATGATCCGATCAGCGATACTTACGATGTATCTAAGCTTGTCACAATTCTTGATGAGGATAAAATGCCTTGGAATTTTGTTCATATGGATCAATTTCTACCTCATTCTATCATTCAAAAGGGTAGTAAGGTTCATCCGTTTAAAAGGGGTAAAATTGTTGATCTTAGCACTCTCACCTATAAGTTCAAAGGTGAAACTCGCAAGTTCACGGATTTAATGAAACGCAGTAGAACAAACGGTCTTCTTGTAATCAAAGACGGTAAGATCGTAAACGAACAGTATTTCAATGGCAACGGTGCCTGCACCCGCTTTACAACTAATTCAATAGCGAAGTCCTACGTTTCTACCCTTGTAGGTATCGCAGTAGATGAAGGCAAAATTAAGAGTATTGATGACATCATCACCGATTATGTTCCTGAGCTTAAAGGTTCAGGCTACGAGGAGGCGACAATTCGCGATGTCCTTCAAATGTCTTCAGGGGTAGATTGGGACGAGGATTACAGCAATCAAAATTCGGATATCTGGCGTATGTTTCAGGATGTAGTATTCAATAAGATGCCGTTTAAAGACTTTATTAAAGACTTGCAAGGCGGCCGACCGCATACGTTCAACTATAAGAGCGTAGATGCTCAGGTTCTTACTTTTCTTGTAGAGAATGTTAACATGAAACCACTGCATGAGGTATTATCCGAAAAGCTCTGGAAACCGCTCGACATGACAAGTGATGCTTACTTGAACCAAGATTTAAACAATAACGATTTGGGTTTCAGCTTCATCAATGCACCACTTCGTGACTTGGCTAAACTAGGTCAGCTATTTTTGCAAGATGGCAAGTGGAGAGGAAAGCAAATCGTTTCCGCAAAATGGGTAAAAGAAGCAACAACACCTGTTGATGCGGATTTACAGCCTAATGTCGCTTACCCTCACTTTGGCTATCAGTATCAGTGGTGGGTTCCGGAAGGAGCAACATTTGGTCATGAGTTTTCAGCTATGGGATTCAATGGCCAGTATATTTACGTAGACAAAGATGCAAAGGTAGTCATCGCTAAGGTTTCTGCTGATCCGGAAGATTCAAATGATTACGAAGAAATAACCGCTTTTAGAGAAATTGTAAAAGCGGTATCGAAAAAGCAATAACATTTGTGAACCTCTCTAAAATAGGGAGGTTCTTTTGTGTTCTCACACCGAAGCGAAAAGGTGAACGATTCGTCCGACTTTTTTTACATTTGTTCCCATTTGGTTTATATTACGTTCATCTAGAGCCCGTAGTATCGGTTACGAAATCGGATTTGGAAAGTTAAATCCAAGAGGAGGTTAGTTAATGGTCTGGTTGTTGGTTCAGTTTGCGACGACGATCTTATTGGCTGTGTTTGCGGTCATTGCTCGTTTGGCGGCGGCCGCGCCACGCTGGGTATTCCCCGTCCAGGTGCCAGATCGGATGAGCATGGCCGGCCATGAGCACGGTCATACCGGTAGTACCGCATCGCAATCCGTGAGTGTCGCCGAGTTGACTGGCCCCAAAACCGGGACGCCCGATCGGTCTTTTATCCTTGAAGCGAAAAAAACGACGATTACGCTGCCGTCAGGTGATAGGAAAGAAGTCTGGACCTACAACTGGCAAATTCCCGGACCGGAATTCCGCGTGAAAGAAAGGTATGTTAGGGGAGTGATGTTCATCACTCCTTCCGAAATGGAGAACATATACAATGATTCCAAATACGAAAAAGGGAGAATCGTATGGAATCATCTTGTTCGTCAAGCGTAGGCAGATCCATCGGCGTATTATGGAAAACGGTTTCAGAAGATTGCAATCTTGCATGCGATTATTGCTATTTCAGTACCTGCGGGGGCAAGCCAGGGAAGACGATCAGGAAGATTGACCCCACACTGCTGGAGAAGTTTATCCAAGAATATATGGCTCTATCTAATGGAGTCGCTTCATTCGCATGGCAAGGGGGCGAGCCGCTGCTGGCAGGTCTTGATTTCTTCAAGGAGGTCATCGCTTTGCAGGCAAAGTATGCTCCTCCAAATACCATCATCAGCAATTCCTTGCAGACCAATGGGACATTGATTCATGAGCGATGGGCCGAATTTTTCAAAAAATACAATTTTCTGATTGGCGTTAGCTTGGACGGACCTCAGGAGATTCATGATCAGCGCAGACTGGATTCGCGGGGCAATGGCAGCTTCGATAAGGTTATGAACGGGATCTCCCACTTGCGCCGTCATCAGGTGGATTTTAATATTCTTACGGTCATCCATAAAGGGAATGTAGGAAAGAGCAGGGAGCTTTTCAGGTTTTATCAGCAGGAAAATTTCGGATTTGTTCAGTTTATACCCTGTATGGAGTTCCATTCCAAGCACATTGAACAGGTGGGTGTGTATGAGATCACGCCGGACGAATATGCAGACTTTCTATGCTCTGCGTTCGATTGTTGGTACAATAACGGAACCCCGATCATTTCCGAGCGTTTTTTTGACAACATGCTTAGCGTTTATGTCCATCGCGAATCAGAAATGTGTACTCACCGGAGAACCTGTTCACAAACGCTTGTTTTGGAGCAAAACGGCGATGCTTTTCCATGTGATTTTTATATACATCCTGACTGGAATCTCGGAAATGTTGGAGTCGACCCTCTAACGGACATCCTGTCTCATCCATTACATAATGATTTCATTCAGTTGAAGCCGAGGCTTCCGGAAAGGTGCAAAACATGTCCATGGCTTGATTTGTGTTATGGGGGCTGTCCTCGCAGCCGCAAATGGAATGATTCCATGCAGGAATCTGAACCGGATTATTTTTGCTATAGTTATCGGCAGGTATACGCGTATGCCCATGAACGAATGAAGGCGCTAGAGGAGCGGGTACGAAACAATTTTTTTCAGCAAGGGGTTAACCTCTATTACAATGGTAAAAATCCCGGAAGAAACGACGCCTGTGCTTGCGGCAGCGGGTTGAAATATAAACATTGCTGTATCGATTTAAATTAATAGGTGATCTGCAAGCTATTCATTTTTAACTCCCTTATGCTTTTTTGAAGGGAGTTTTTTTTCATATGGTGTCAATAACTTCACGATCTATCCTCCATATTATGTTAAAATACCTAAATGCATCAGAGAAAACAATGTTGGTAACGTGCATAGGAGGATACATAATGGATTTATTAGTAGCTGTCGTTGTGGTCATCGGATTGTTTGGAATAATCGGCAACCAATACTCTGCACTTCGAAGAATGGAAAGAATGCAAAAAACATTGGAAGAGATCAGAGATGAACTTAGAGCAAAATAATATTTTAATAGGAAGAGCAGGTACTCTGGCAAAGGAGTTAATCAAATGACGATTCAACACAGAGTTTTACAGAATAGGAGCCATACTTGATGATTATCGTTACCACTGAAATTCTCATTCATGTTCCTATCGATGTCTGTTTTGACTTGGCAAGGAATATCCATCTTCACACGCAAACGGTATGGAAGCATACCAAGGAAAGAACAATCGAGGGAACGACGAAGGGCATAATCGGCGAAGGCGAATATGTGACCTTTCAAGCGACTCATTTTTTGATTAGGCAAAAGCTGACTTCACAAGTTACCGAGTTTCGAAGACCCTATCTTTTTACGGATGTTATGGTACGGGGTGCGTTTAAGAGTTTACGGCACGAACATACTTTTGAAGATGTACACGGAAAGACTTTAATGAAGGATAAGTTGATTTTTGAAGCTCCCTTCGGTGTGATTGGATGGATGACTGAAAGACTCATATTAAAAAATTACATGAAGCGTTTTCTGGAGTACCGCAATCAGCAATTGAAAATATTTGCGGAAGAGATTGGCAAAAGGTGATTTGGATGGGGTGAAATGGATGAGAACAGAAAAAGAAATGTTTAATCTTATCCTTAACATTGCACGCGAAGATGAGCGAATCCGCGCTGTGTATATGAATGGATCGAGAACGAATTCCCATGCTCCAAAGGATATTTTTCAGGATTATGACATCGTGTACGTCGTTACGGAGACAGCTTCCTTTATCCAGGATGAAGCGTGGGTTCATGTATTTGGTCATTTGCTTATGATGCAGGAGCCTGATAAAAATAACCGGTCTGTCGGTGCCGAGATGGATTTTGACCGATCTTACGGATATTTGATGCTGTTTACCGATGGGAATCGGATCGATTTGCACATCGAAACGCTAGATTCCATGTTGGAACAATACTCAAGCGACTCTCTTACAATCCCGCTGCTGGATAAGGACGGCTGCTTGCCGCCAATACCTGATGCAACAGATACGGATTATCATGTGAAAAAGCCAAGCGAAGCGCTGTTTATGAGCTGTTGTAATAACTTTTGGTGGTGTTTGCAGAACGTGGCAAAGGGGATCTGGCGGGATGAGCTTCCTTATGCGAAGCAGATGTTTGAGCAGGTGATCCGAGCTACGCTGGATGAGATGGTATCTTGGTGGATCGGGTCCAAACATGATTTCGGAGTGTCTGCGGGAAAGATGGGGAAATACTTCAAAATTTATCTTCCAGAAGAATACTGGAACATGTATAAGAAGACGTATGCGGAAGCCAGTTATGAAAAGATGTGGAGTTCTGTATGGGTGACCTGCGACTTATTCCGTGTGTTAGCCCATGAGGTAGCAGATCACTTGGGATACATCTATCCCGTTCAGGATGACGTGAATATGTCTAGTTATCTCAAGCATGTGAGTCAGCTACCGGCCGATGCAAGAAAGATTTACGAATCTTAAACTGGACGCGGCCATTGCAAGGAAGGAGGAGGCACTTTGACAAGTAGTGCAATCATAACCCAAACCGAAATCAATCAACTTCTTGTATATCTGGAGTTTTTCCAGGGACCGTCCGGTACCTTTTACAAGGAAGTGAACGGCTGGAGATGTGAGGTGGATACGCTTATTGCTTTTCGAAAGGCGTTGTCGGATACCGGTTTTACTATGGTTTTCGATTGGGGAGCGTGGATCCGGGAACACGAGATTTACAGAGATATAGAGCGGGATATCGAAAAAGAGATCATGAATGCCGATTTGGAAACGTTACGAAAGCTGGTAACCAGCTATGTACGTGGTGACCGCTTTAATGAAGGGCTGTTTCTGGCTGTCGCAATGAGCGGTAAAATCAAACAGATTTTATTCAGACTCCGCCAAATATCTGCTGAGACTCCAAACAAATAGCCTAAGGATAGCCACGTGATGAATTTGAACTTACCGAAAAGTGAGCTGATATGATGTACGGAGTCGTTTTATATTTTGATACAGCCACGGAACAATGGATTAAGCAGCTTTGGAGAGAGCTTAGTGAAGCGGGTATTTCAAAATACGCCGAAGAAGTTCCTGATCGAAAACCCCATCTTACGATCGCTGATTATTCGGATGTGTCATTGGTCGAATTCACAAGCTCTTTTGGATACCGCACTGCAAAATAGCTAACAGGCTGGAACAATCCAAGCTGGCGGAAGCTTTTCAGTACTGCTTGGGCAAATTAGAGGTCTTAAAGGCAGAAGTACAGCAGATATCTATCATTCAACTGGTGAATATAGAAGGTACATGCAAGCAGGTTCAAGATATGATGACCATACCATTGGCTTGAAAATAGGAGTGGTAACCCGGTTGATTCCGAGAAGAATAGATCTCTTCTTGCAGCAATTCAGGTACCCTCGTACACTATACATATCCTATCATCATGGAAATCTATGAACAGAAAGCAGGAGAACGATGGTTACGATTAAGCATATTACTGAAGAGGATCTTACGGCGCTGAGCCGTTTATATGAAGAACTGATGGGAATTTCCACAGATGAAAAGCGTTTAACGCAGGTATTCAAGTCTGCTGAAGCGAGCGGTAATTATCATATCTTGGGCGCTTTTTATGAAGGAGAGCTAGCTGGATCGTTAATGGGGATTGTTTGCCTCGATTTTGTTGGGGACTGTAAGCCGTTTATGGTCATTGAAAATGTGATTGTGTCCGATCGAATCCGCAGACAAGGAATTGGGAAAAAGCTGATGGCGGGAATTGAACAAATCGCACGGGATCATGACTGTGGCTATATTATTTTCGTGTCAGGTGAGAAACGTAAGGAGGCCCATCAGTTCTATGCGAAGCTGGGTTACAGGGACGAAAAGGTAGAAGGCTTCCGGAAGCTTTTGTAGCAGGCTTTTGAACATGAAATCATTTGGACATCAAAAGGGGATTGGTTATGGGGAACCTGACATTATTTCGTTTTAATGGTACCGAGAAACACCGTCTGGTTGAAGCGAGAGCCTATGCGACGTACAAGGGCCAAGGCGATGATCAGAAAGTGATGCTTTGGTTCGAAACGGAAACCGATCCGGAGCCGCTGGTTAGTCTTCCTGACCCGGACGAATTACAAAATAACCCCGATGCCGAGATTACGGTGTATCTTGATCAGCTGGATTTGAAGCACTTTGGTGTGCGGGAATTCGAGCTTGAATCGGGTTATAACGAAGATGGCAGCAGCCTTGACGCCAGGCTCTATTATTTTGAACATCAGGAAGTTCATCATAATACGGTTCGAATTGAATATAAGGGAAATGGTTTTTTTCATGTCCAGTGGTGCGGAATGACGATGGATGTGAATTATTACGATGGTAGTAGGCCGGATACCCGACTGGAATTGGAGGGGGACTTCTTTTTCGAGGAATATGAAACATGGCAGAGCTGAGATGAGGCGCGGGAGTTGGAATGACAGACAAACGGTTATAACGATCTTTCTGGAGGGGTGAATCCAATGATTCACCATTTTCTGTTTGTATCCTGCACGCATTGCGGTTTTGTGGAGATCTATAATCCCGATGTGCTTCGCGGTTACAAGTCCGGCACACTCAGCACCCTGATGGATATTTTATTTGGAAGATAAGTAGAGAAAAATATTGGGGACTATATCAAACTCAAACTTTTACATAATTCCAAATAAAGTTGTACCGGTTGCAAAAAAGTTGTACCGTTCTACCCCTTTGGTTATGATCAGCCGAAGGGGTGTTTTTATATCCAAAAGTCTGCGAAATGAGGTGGACGGTCAATTTCTCGATTTTGTCCTACTTCTGCTTCTCCCCGACCAACCCATAGAAAAACAATTCCATCAATTGATCCATATTCCTCGTTATGCGTTCTTGATTCGACGCTTCCCAATACCGACCCAGCTCATTTTTGAACATCGTGAAATACAGCATAATTACTTCTTCTGTTTGATCTCTATGAATGTAACCCTCTTGCTTTCCGATCGCGACAAATTTTATGAAAAATTGCATGACTTTCTGCTCAGTATAGCTATCTAGCCTTTGCATCAATCCACTCACCTCAGAGAGTGGGGATTTATGGAAATTATCCGATAAAATTTGTAGAGTTTTAACTTCCTGCAGCATGATTTCCTGCGTCTTTTCAGGAAAGGAACACGCTGAATCCAGAATCTTCTCATACTGCTCCAACTGTTTGTCCATCCAATTCATAAGCATGTCGGTATAGAGCTGTTCTTTTGTTCCAAAGTAGTTATATATGGTAGCGGGAGAAACCATCGCATTTTGAGCGATCTCATTCACGCTTATCTTCTGAAAACCATATTTAGAGAACAATTCAAATGAGGAGCTGTATATCTGCTCAATTTTGTTCTGTTTCCGCCGTTCAAATCCGTTCATTTTCTCCACCTCACTTGTAGTGTAGCTCAAGTTTTAGAGTAAATCAATAAAAGTAGTACAAATCTATTGAAATCTCAATTTTAGATAGTTATAATAATTTTATAGTGAAACAGTATATACAGTACATATTTTGATTATTCAAAATGCTGTTCGCAAACATTAACTTGGGATAGGAGATTGCTTGTATGAAATATCATAGTCTCAAACAAGAGAGGAAGAAAACAACATGTATGGCATAAACAAACAAACAACAAAAGAAAAAATCTTCATATTGATTGCACAGATCGTATATTTGATCGCTTCCTATTATTTGCTTTTTATTTCTCATGAAAAAAATTATAGTTCTATAGGACTGTTTGTAGCATTAATCATTACATGCTTAAGGCTGACTGCGATGATGTTCATTTGGCTACCGAGAGGTATTGGATGGAAGGAAGCGATAGGCAACAGTACCGCATTTGCAATATATTTTTTAGGATTTCCCATTTTAACTGTAATGAGTAATCAAGAGAGTAATATGTTTTTATCTATTGCAGGCTGGGTGATCTTCCTTGTTGGAAGTATTTTAAACACAGCTTCAGAATTACTAAGAAAACCATTTAAAGATAATCCTTTGAACAAAGGAAAGTTGTACATAGGCGGGTTATTTAAATATGCAATTCATATTAATTATTTCGGAGACTGCCTTTGGGTATTAGGCTTAGCTTTAATATCAAATAATTTTTATAGTTTACTTATTCCTGTCGGCTTGTTTTTATTATTTGTCACGAGTTATATTCCAAATGCTGATACATATTTACAAAATAAATACGGAGAACAATTTACAGCTTATAAAAAGGATACCAAAAAATTAATTCCATTTATTTGGTGACGAGGAGAATCTAGATGAAAAATAATGTTGTTGAATATAAGAAATTGCAAAGAGCAGATGACTCTAAGTTTTCTCAGTTGGTGCTTTTGTTTAACAAGGAATTTGAATCACCGAATTTGAATTTTGTGAATACGAGAAATATCAGTAATCTTTTGATTAATCCTAAGTTTGTATGTTTCGTAGCTTGTATCGATAACAAGATTGTAGGAGGATTAACTGCATACGAATTAGAGATGTATGATCAGGAGGGATCCTCGATGTATATATACGACTTGGCGGTCGGTAAAGAGTACCAGCGTAATGGAATTGGAAGCAGGTTAGTTCATGAAATAATAGATCTTTGTAAGTCGAACGGCATTAAAGATTTATTTGTTCAGGCTGATGGGGTTGATCAACATGCTATTGAATTCTACAAGAAAAATGGTGGTGAACAGTCAAAAACATTTCAGTTTTCTTTTAATTCACTAATTTAGATTGACGTTTAATAAATCACCCGCTAATGTGATAGATATTTCCAAAAAACCTTCCGGAACCGGAAGGTTTTTTGCCTTTCTTAACACAAACTTATCTTTCTATTGATTTAGCGATAACAATCTTTATTTATGATAAAGATAAACGTTGCCGGAAACGTTTTTGAGCATGATGCAAAAAAGGAGAGTATGGCTAATGACAAATATCAAAGATGTTGCAAAGTATTTAGGCATATCCGTTTCGACCGTTTCAAGGGCTTTAAATCATTATCCGGATGTGAGCAGGGCGACTAAAACCCAAGTCATGGATGCTGTCCAAGTATTGAACTATCGGCCGAATGCCGTTGCCAAAGGTTTGATTCAGAAAAAGACTTTTACTATAGGTTTCATGATTCCAGATATTTTGGACCCGTTTTTCCCCGCTTTGGCAACCGCCGTAGAGGAGACTCTGTCCGTACACGGTTATCAGGTGGTATACGGCAGTACGAATCGGGATCCTGCAAAAGAAAAGCAGTTTATTGCTAACGCCATCTCACGCCAATTTGACGGACTGATCATCACACCGGGTGTTTTGGATGATGAAATGATTGCTTTAATAAAAAGCTTGCAGATGCCGGTGGTCTTTCTCCGGAGAAGAACGCCGGAAGGGCTTAATGCGCCCTATATTGATGTGGACCATTATCATGCCGCTTCGGCAGCCGTGCGTCACTTAATCACACGAGGCCACCAGCGGATTGGTTTTATTTCTTTGCCGGCTAACTCCATTACAGGTTCCGAACGGATGCGTGGGTATATGGATACGATGTCTGCTTACGGACTCATGCCGGAGCCAGTCGGAATCGTCGAAGGCGGCCGCACCATCGAGCATGGACGTGACGCGATGGAGAAGCTGTATCATAGATGCCCTAACTTGACAGCGGTGTTTGCAGCGAACGATCTGCTGGCGATTGGGGCCATGGAATGGCTTTATATGAATAAAATTACGGTTCCGGAGCAGATATCGGTGATGGGATTTGATAATTTGGAGTGCGCAGACTTTCAATGGATTCAGCTGACCACCATGGAGCAGCCACGGGAGGAAATCGGAAGAAAGAGCGCTCTAACTCTTCTGAAATTATTAAAGGATCCCAAGCAGACTCCGGTTTCTGAACTTATTGAAGCGAAGCTGATTGAGCGAAAGTCGATTTTGAACCTGAATGCCGTTCCGGTAGGAAGATCGTAATTAAGCCGAAAATAATTTCGTGAACATCTTGCGAAGACGTTTTCCAATGGGAAGACGTTTTTTTTTGCAGTCTACGGTGCACTTGGTAAAAATATACTGTACAATACGTATGATTAAGGATAGATATTCGTCAGGAGGGACTTAAGTTGGAAGCTCGGGATTCCTTTTATCAGCTGTTTTCGTTAACGGAAATGGGATTTAAAATCATCAGCTTGTTGATTATACTTATAATTGTAATCGGTATCATATCCATATTTGTCTATCGTAACCGGTTATCGGGCAAAAAGATCATGTTCTTTGGGGCAGAGCTGATCCTGCTTGGATTCATTTTTAACGTTATTCAGGATTTCAAAATTTATATGCCCAGTCTTAGTTTCATTACGATTCTGCTTGGGGCGCTGGTCAGTCTGATTGGATTGGTTAAAAGAGATTGATAGCTGGCCCGCACTCTAGCAACATGATTCTTACAATCTAAGAGAAAGCGGTGACTGTTGTGAAAGGAATAGGTACAATTCATGAGTTAATAGAGGGCTGGGTTGCAGAAAAGAAAATACCCGGCGCTGTCATCGATATTCAGGTGGGAAATAAACAGAAATGGCAGGCCGCATACGGGACGGCATCGCTAGATACGATTTTCGATGTGGCATCCCTTACCAAAGTCGCTGTCACGCTGCCGGCGATCATGATGCTGGTTCAGTCC
This sequence comes from Paenibacillus mangrovi, assembly GCF_022898935.1. GTDB lineage: Bacteria > Bacillota > Bacilli > Paenibacillales > Paenibacillaceae > Paenibacillus_AQ > Paenibacillus_AQ mangrovi. The sequence goes on from NZ_JALIRP010000001.1 coordinate 770,471, forward strand.
TCTAAGGTGTCGCTGGAGGATCCGGTTCAAAAATACATTCCGGAGTTCCGTCATGCCGAAGTGACCATAGAGCATTGTCTGAGACATATATCAGGCCTGCCTTCGGGACTTCCGGGTTCCAAGGAACGTTACAGCAGCATCGACATCCAGCAAATTCTGACTCTGGATCTAGAATTCAGCCCCGGCGAGCGCGTGGAGTACAGCGACTTGGGTATGATTCTTATCGGCTGGATCATTTCCCGTTTGACAAAGCAGCCGCTCGATGAATATGCCCGTGAAGCTATTTTTACGCCACTGGGGATGATCGATAGCTATTTCAATCCACCAGTGAGCCTGCGCGGACGGATTGCTCCCACAGAGTGGGATGGTACGAAGTATTTGCTGGGGGAAGTACATGACGAGACATGTTACCGTCTTGGGGGAGTGGCTGGAAGCGCAGGTCTGTTCACAACCGCTCAGGATTTATCCAAATATGCAAGAGCCTGGCTCGAGCCGGAGCGGTATTCATTCCTTTCCCGCGAAACGGTAGATGCATGTACAAAGTCGGTTTATAAGGGACGCGGCATAGGCTGGCAGGTACATGAGGGTCCCGATTCGATGATGTCCTGTGGAGCACATTGGCCGGCAGGCAGCTTTGGGCATACCGGTTTTACCGGTACAAGTCTCTGGATTAATCCTGTGAATGATATGAGCGTCGTATTTCTGACAAATGCCGTTCATTTGGGCAGGGATAACGTGCTGAGAGATTTGCGGCCGATTTTGCATGATACAATTATTAAGGCTATTGTGGAATAGATCATACAGGAGGTGTATATCAGATGATTTCGATCAAATTGCCCAAAGAACAAAAAGAGGAGATCGTCAGAAGCGTCCAAGCTTATTTTGAAGAGGAGCGTTCCGAAAGCATAGGTCAGCTGGGAGCGGAGCAGTTCCTCGACTTCATGATTACCGAGCTCGGACCTTATATTTACAACCAGGCTATCGCAGATTCAAGAGCATTGATCAATGAAAAAATGGCTCAAATCGACGATGAGTTCTACACTTTGGAGAAGCCTATCCAAAATCGAAGAAGGTAAAATCCTCTGAACATCCGGCTGCTCCTGCCTTTATTATTCCAAAATATCGGGCGGTAGCAGTCCGGATGTATATTTAGTAGATTGGTAGTTTAACAGGAGTGAAGCACTATGGAAAAGGAAACCAGAGAGCTGATGAATGATCAGCTGCTGGCGGAAGCTGCACAATTGTACGGCCTTTCACAGCAGGATTTAACATATATCGGCGGATTCCAGAATTTCGTATATGAATATGACAAAGGTGGGAAGCCGTTTATTCTCAGAATCACTCACAGCTCCCATCGGGACATGCATGCTATTCATGCTGAGCTTGACTGGGTGAACGATCTTGTACGCTATGGGATATCCGTCAGCAGACCGGTTCCGAATGATCGTGGCAAATTTGTTGAAGTCATCCATTTGGATGATTCCGAGATGTTCATTGCTTCCTTTGAAAAAGCGCCCGGTAATAAAATCTTTTATCCCGAATGCATGAATAACGACGAGCTTTCTGAAAAATGTGGTGAACTCACAGGCCAAATTCATGCGTTATCCCGAAATTATGCTCCGGCAAGCACTTCAAGGAAGAGGCATCATTGGATGGATAATGAGTACCTGAAGCATGCACATCGATACATACCGGACGAGCAGCAGCAGGTGCTTGCGAATCTTGAGGAATTAAAACAGCAGATCCACAGACTTAACCAGCGTGATGAAACTTACGGGCTGATTCATGGCGATATCAATGTCGGCAACTTCTTCGTGGACGGCGAAATCATTACTCTATTTGATTTTGACGAATGCCAGTACAGCTGGTTTGTAGAGGATATCGCGATCCAGTTATTTTATATGGTTTATGTCGTTTTGGATGATTCACTTGAAGAGAGGCATGTCCAAGCACGGCGATTTTTGGAGCATTTCCTGAAAGGTTACGAAAAACATTGCTCCATTCACCCAGATGAACTGCATCACTTGGAACTTTTTTTAAGACTAAGGGAATATATCGTTTATGTGGGAATGTACCGGAGCTTTGATCTAACGAATCTGAATGACTGGACAGAGACGTACTTGCGGGAAAGCCGAAGCAGATTGGAAGCCGGAATACCGATCGTACAGCATTTGTTCTAGCGGGTGACAGATTTGAAAAATAACACTGATAAAACCTTAAAGGTTGTTGCTTGGTTTCTTTTTACCGGGTACAGCCTTTGCCTGTTGTACTGGATGTTTCGCGGATTCGGCCGTTCTTCACATGCGGAAATCCGGGTGAACCTGGTGCCCTTCAATACGATTTTTAGTTATATCTATAACGTCAACCGGTATAACATAGGAACCACGATTATTAACTTGGCGGGTAATATCGGGGTGTTTATACCCTTTGGTGTGCTGTTACCCTATATTTTCCAGAGTTTTAACAGATATGGTGTGTTTTTGGCATGGTTCACGGGTTCGATCATTGTGCTTGAATTTCTGCAAGCTATTCTGAAAGTGGGTATAGGCGATATTGATGACATTATTTTAAATGTGGTGGGTGCTTCCACAGGATTTGTTATGTATCGGTATTTTTCTTCAAAGTCATGCAGCGGCGAGCAGAAGTTTTGAAATACAGATGACATGAAATTTAGGAGGAAAAATCGTGGAATACAGAGGCTCCGGATTGTATGATGACGAGCTGTTTTTCAATAGATATCAGGAGAGAAGACGCTGGAGCGAAAATGCCAACGACACCATCGAAAAACCGATCATTTTGCAGCTGATTGGGGATGTGACCGGGCGTAAGGTTTTGGACCTGGGATGCGGGGACGCTTCGTTTGGCAATCATCTCCTTGATCTTGGTGCAGCCTCGTATACTGGAATTGAAGGATCGGAGAATATGGTTGCAGCAGCGGAAAAGACATTACACAGAGCGAATACAAGCATTATACATACGACCATTGAGGAATGGGATTTTCCGGATTCGCAATATGATCTAGCCGTATCCCGGCTTGTGCTGCATTACATACAGGATATCGAATCGACCTTTAAAAAGGTTTATCAAACTCTAATAGACGGTGGTAGCTTCGTTTTCTCGATTGAGCATCCGGTCATTACATCTTCTTACGGGATTCCGCGGGAAGACGGGATGAAGCAGGATTGGGTCGTCGATCAATATTTTCATACAGGAATTCGTAAGCAGACGTGGCTTGGAGCAGCCGCAACCAAATATCACAGAACGATCGAGGATATCTTTTCGGCTCTTCAGCAAGTGGGCTTCCATGTTAAGAATCTACGGGAATCCAGACCGGATCAAGCGAATTTCGAGAATATCGAAACATACGAGCGCCGGATGAGAATCCCCTTATTTTTGTTCTTTAGCGCAGAAAAGAAGCAGGTCCATTTCTGAGAAGGGAAGCCGCATGCACATTGAGCCATTGAGCTGACGATTTAATCAACCATTCTGTGGATGGAAGGCGGTGGTCTATACGCTTAAAATGTTAAACCTTTTATTGCGCTTCATATTGGAGCTTGTCTTGCTGTCTTCCCTTTGCTACTTCGGATTTCATGTTCAGACAGGCTTATTGATGCAGTTCGTCCTGGGGCTGGGGCTGCCTGTACTCGCGGCATTCGTATGGGGGTTGTTTGTTTCGCCCAAAGCCTCGATCAAAGTTCCTTTGCCTGTCGTGCTTTTCATTGAGGCTGTTCTGTTCGCGGCAGCCGTGGTATGCCTCATCAGCTCCGGGTTTACGACGTTTGCCGTCATATTTGCCTTACTTTCGGTCATCAACCGAATTGTGATTTTAATGTGGAAACAGCAGAGCTTCGTTAATTAAAAAAGGATGTGTTATCAATATGTTATTTCCGGTATCCTACTCTACATTATCGGATCATGCCATAAATGAGTTTTTACAAAGTCAATACGGTCTCAGTGAACAATCCCGTACTTCCTACCTTTTGCGGGGATGAATGATACTTACCTAGTTGTCACCCCTGAAGAGAAGTACGTATTTCGGGTGTATCGAGGTGACTGGAGGACAAGTGAGTCCGAGATCACTTTTGAATTGGAGCTGCTAGAGCATTTGGACCGGAACGGTATCAGCGTATCGCTTCCGGTTTCGGACAAGCAGGGAGAATCTGTTCAAAAGCTCCAGGCACCAGAAGGCATCCGGTATGCAGTACTCTTTACGTTTGCGGAAGGCTCTGAGAGAGGGATCGACAGCGAGGGAATGAGTAGAGGTTTCGGGCGGGCCGTGGCCGAGATTCACTTGAAAAGCGATTCTTTTCAAAGCACACACAGCAGACAGGAGCTGACGCTGGATTATTTGATCCATCAAACATTGGATGCAATTCAGCCGCATATGGAGCATCGCTCACAGGATTTTGAAGAGCTCAAACAGATTGCGGCAAGTATGGAAGCGAAACTGCAGGAGCTTGATCTGAATGCAATGGATTGGGGCATCTGCCATGGAGACCTGCACGGCAATACGAACGTCAGCTATGCCGATGATGGAGCGATGACGCATTATGATTTTGATCTCTGCGGCTATGGCTGGCGCGCTTATGACATCGCTGAATTCCGGCTTGCCAGGGAGGTCCGATTGGGCCATGATCCGGCTCAGCTGGAACGGCTGTGGAGTGCTTTTCTTCAGGGGTATCAGTCCGTACGGAAGCCTGGTGAGAACGACCTTAAAGTAGTGCCGGTGTTTGTGGCCGTCCGACAGCTGTGGTTGTTCGGCTTATGTCTGAAGGATCCGCATATCAATGGCAGCATTGATTATGGCGATGACTTTATCGATGAAAAAATGCACTTTTTTAGGAATGTACCTGTGTTACAAAAAGAGATTGGTGTAGTGCAAGATAATTTAGATTCTCAATGAGCGGCATAGGCCGCTCTTTTTTTGTTTTTATAATTGAATCATTTGAATTTTTCTTCACCTAGTTTTGTTTTGGCTTGAATATTATAAAATTGTTAAAAAAACTAACGTTTTTTGACTGTGGTATAACGTTTGTTATCTGGAATTATGAGAGAGATTTTTCTTACAATTAAGTTATTCAAAACAATAAAATCAAACGGAAGGGGTGACTGAGTAAACATGAAGAAGTCTGAACGAAGGCACCTGCGGACGCGCTGGCGCAAACAGGATACCGAACTGACGCTCTTGGCGTTACCAACTACCGTATGGTACATATTGTTTTGTTTCCTGCCGATGTTCGGTATCATTATCGCCTTCAAGGATTTCAAGATATCCGGGGGGTTTCTGAGCAATGTTTTTAATAGCGCTTGGTCCGGTTTCAAAAATTTTGAATTCCTGTTCAAATCGAATGATGCTTGGATTACCATCCGCAACACGCTTGGATATAATTTTCTGTTTATTATCCTCAATATCGTGATACCCGTTATTTTAGCGCTGATGATCGGTCGGCTGCACAGTCGCAGAGCGGGCAAAGTCTATCAGACCATGATGTTCCTGCCTTACTTCCTATCTTGGGTAGTCGTTTCCACAGTGGTTTGGGCGTTTTTAAGCTTTGACAAGGGCATCGCCAACCAAATGCTCACCCAGATGGGAAGCGAGCCTATGAATTGGTACATGGAGCCTCAATACTGGCCATTGTTTCTGATTTTTATGCATGTTTGGAAGGGCTTAGGCTATGGTATGGTTGTATATTTGGCGACCATCACTGGCATCGATAATACGTACTATGAGGCGGCCGTTATTGATGGCGCTTCCATTTGGCAGCAGACGAGGTTTATTACACTACCTTTGATGAAGCTGGTCATCGTGATGATGTTCATCTTGGCCGTAGGCCACATTTTCTACACGGATTTTGGTCTGTTCTATCAGGTCCCGCGCGATTCCAATTCCCTATTCAACGTAACAACCACCATAGACGTGTTAGTGTATAAACAGCTCAAAACCGCTACAGTAGGTATGGCCTCTGCTGCCGCTTTTGTACAATCCGTCATGGGCTGTTTGACCATTCTGCTCGCCAACTGGATCGTTCGTAGAATAGATCCCGACAGCGCGATGATGTAAAGGAGGTGGGGCTATGGCATCGATAGCTAAAGATCAGACGGGTCTTGATAAATTCAACCGTGTTGGCAAAGGAATCAATGTGATGTTTCACCTGATTTTTATCCTGCTGGCTCTATTATGCGTGGTACCTCTGCTCGTTGTCCTCTCCATTTCATTTTCCAGTGAGGATTCCATTCGCCAAGCAGGATATCACATGATTCCAACTGAATTTTCCGCCGAGTCCTATAGCTATATAGCCCAGCAGGGAACGATGATCTTGCGGGCGTTAGGCGTATCCGTATTCGTTACCGTGGTTGGCACGGTGTTGGGCGTATTACTGACTACCTCTATGGGCTACGTGCTCTCGCAGCCGAATTACAAACTGAAAGGACTCCTGACCTGGGTGGTATTCATCCCGATGGTGTTCAACGGCGGCTTGGTTTCTAGTTACTATATCAACGCGAATCTGCTAGGACTTAAGGACAGCATTTGGGCGCTTATTCTCCCTCTAGCTGTTTCATCCTTTAATGTTATCATTTGCAAAACCTTTTTCAGAAGCACCATTCCTGATGGCCTTGTCGAATCTGCAGAGATTGACGGCGCGAGCCAGTTACGCATTTTCTTTTCGATCATATTGCCCATATCTTTGCCGGTCGTGGCAACCATTGGACTGTTTCTATGCTTTGCATACTGGAATGATTGGTTCCAATCGATGCTTTATATCAACAATCAGAATCTGTATTCTCTGCAGGCCTTGCTGAACAACTTGATGAGCAACGTGGATGCGCTTGCACAGAATGCATCCAGCATGGGCGTCAGCTACGCTACGCTCGTGGCCACCATGCCTAAGGAGACCGCTCGCATGGCAATAGCAATCCTCATTGTATTACCTGTAGCCTGTGCGTATCCCTTCTTCCAGAAATACTTTATTTCTGGTTTGACCGTAGGCGCGATCAAAGGCTGACCTGAAGTAAACCATGTTTGATGGTTTATCATAACATCACAGTGTATGCATACGGTAGAACCTATTCAAAAGGGGGCAAATATTTGTGAAAAGGTCCATGAAGTTTCTATCCGCATTCTGTATGATGATGCTCTTGACGTCAGCTCTTGCAGCCTGCGGCAGTTCTAAGCCTGAGCCTAAGTCTGAAGGAGATGCCGCTTCCAACCCACAGACGGATACCAAGAAGTCTGCAGATTCTGCTGAAGTTCCTACGTTGGTGTGGTGGACCATTGGGGGGCAAATGCCTGAGAATTTTTACAAGGCCATCGCGGCTATGAACGATTACACCGCCGAGAAGATTGGTGTGAAGATCGATATTAAAGTGGCAAGCTGGGGAGAATGGGGCACCAAGATCAACACGATTGTGAATACCGGAGAACCTTTCGATATTATGTTTACGAACAACACCAAGTACAGTCAGCAGGTGAACATGGGTGCATTTGCCGACATCACTGACCTGGTGCAAAGTGAGGCACCTGATTTGTATAAGCTCATCCCCGAAAAGGTATGGAATGGTACCAAGATCGATGGCAAGATTTATTCCGTTCCTACCTATAAGGACTCTGCTATGACGCAGTACTGGGTATTCGATGATAAATATGTACAGAAATATAGTATTGATCTTAACAACATCAAGACCCTGAAGGATCTTGACAAGCCTTTTCATGACATGAAGGCTGGTGAAGGCAAGAGTTTCTATCCGGTGTCATTGACCCAAGGAGATGGTTTTGCCGGTTTCCTGAATGAATATGACGATCTAACCCTTGGTCTTAAGCCTATTGGCGTCAAGTTCGACGACTCCTCCCGTAAGGTTGTCTCTGTTCTGGAGCAGCCTGAGGCGATGGAAAAGCTAAAGCTTCTGCACCAATGGTACAAGGACGGCATCATTAATCCAGATGCTCCTACCAAAAAAGAGGCGGATAAGGGTCGCCCGTTCTTTAGTGCCCAAGCGTTTCCTGGTGCGGAAGCTAACTGGCAGATTACGGAGGGAGTTCAAAAGTACGACATGGTGCAGACTTTTGGCCCTCTGTACACGACCAGTACGATTCAGGGTTCCTTGAATGCAATCTCTGCCAACTCCAAGTATAAGAAGGAAGCACTCAAGTATTTGCAGCTGGTCAATACAGATCCGAAGCTTCGCAATATGCTGGCCTTCGGCGAACAGGGTGTGGACTATGCAAATGTTGACGGTGAAAAGGAAATCGAGCGGAAAACCGATACATGGCCGCTGGCTGCTTATACACAGGGGACATTCTTCGATTTGGCTGTTACCAAAGGTGCTCCGCTAGATCAGTGGGAACAGGTTCGCAAGCTGAACGAGCAAGCAACCGCCTCATCCTGTTTAGGCTTCGCCTTAGACATTAGTAAACTTTCGACCGAGGTGGCGAATACCAAGGCCGTATGGGACAAATACCAGTATGAACTGCTTACAGGCGCTTCCGATCCAGAGAAAATGGTACCGAAGATCGTTTCGGAAATGAAGGCCGCTGGCATGGATGCGATCATGAAGGCTGCTGAAGAGCAGATTAACGCTTACTTTCAGTAAACATTAAATGACAAAGTCATCTTGAAAACTCGAACGGAGGAATCGTTTGCCGTTCGGGTTTTCTTGTTGAGATCGAATCTTTTCTTTAAAAACGCAATTGATTTTTACAAGACGACATTATATGTTGGAGTTAAGTGTTTTACGACTAAAGCCTATTGCAAAGGAGGCGCCCGCATGTGTTCTTTTTTGCAGATTAAAATATATCGCGGCAAATTCATTGCTTATACGGTATTTGTGGTTTCCATAGGTCTGGCGATTGGTGCTCTGACCTGCGTGGTGCTTCTGAATCAGTGGGTGGATAACGCCAGAAACGAGGCCGCCAGCGCTTTTATCCGTGTGGAGAATGCTTTCCAGTATGATGCTGACCGTATCGAGGCTTACATGCAGCGGGTTTACTCCAACAGTGGCTTGATGGCCGATGTTCGCTGCTTTTTGGGAAATAGTGCAGAAGGTTACCTCACGAATAGACTCCAGGATAGTCGCTATAATCAGCCTTTAGTGTCCTTTCCCGATGATGTGAAGTCCTTTTTGTACAGCGGGGGGCAGGGAGACATCACTCAGATAAGCCTGCATACCGCGCAGGATGGCAATATCGTTCGTTTTAACAGCAACGGAAATGCCAGCTTCCAGTTTCAACTCCCCAACACAGACGAAGCCTTCCGTGAGTCGATCCATAAAGGATTCGTATACCGCAAAAAATTGTCAGATCCCAATCAGATTTCTCGCGAGCTTGGCGAATTTCGTTTCTTGGTCAGCAGTGACCGGATATTCAAGTACGTTCAGAATTACCGAGTAGACCAAGCTACCATAATAAGTACTTCTGGTGAAGCGTACCTCATCAAGGGCGGAGATCACAATACCGAGGAGCTAGCAAGGCAGGCGGTGGCGGAAGGACGCAGACAAGGCTATCTTTCTACGGGCGGTTTTAACGGTGTTTTTTTCGTCACTTTTCCCTCCACCAAGTTTGATTATCAGTTCGTAGGCATGATGGATCTAGGCTTACTTATACATGATAAAGCGGGCGTACTTTTCACTGTGTTTCTCATTGTATTGTCAGCCATGATTAGCGTGCTGGTGCTCATTATCTACAATTTGAGGGATGATGCCAAATTCCTTCATCGTATCATTCATTCCATTGGACGCGTGAAAACCGCGAATTTTACACCGGAGACACCTGCACACTATCGACGAAACGAATATGGTATGATTGCTCGGGAATTGGAAGACATGGTGCGTCAGCTTGATAAACACATTCGAACCGAATATTTACTAAAACTCAAGCAGCAAGAGACAGAGATGAAAGCGCTTCAGAACCAGATCAATCCCCATTTTTTATACAATACGTTAGAGGCCATCCGCTCAACAGCTCTTGTAAATCGTGATGTTGACACCGCTGACGCTATTTCCACCTTAGGTGCTCTGTATCGAGACATTGTGAAACATGAGAACATCATTTCCATCGGCAGGGAACAGTCTCTACTGCAAAAATACCTCAAAATCATGGAGTTTAAATACCCACATCGTTTTTATTATCAGTTCAACGTGGACAAAGCGCTTTTATCTTTACCAACCGTAAAATTCTGGATGCAGCCCCTAGCGGAGAACTTTTTTGTGCACGGCTTTAACCCGGGCAATGAGTTCAACCTGCTAGTGGTAAATGGATGGGAAGCTGGAGAACACTTCGTTCTGGAATTCGTGGACAATGGCAGATGGATTACGGAGGAGCGTTTGAAAGAAATCAGGCACACTTTATCTCGCAAGGATGATACTCCTATGAAGAGCATTGGTCTGCTTAATGTGTATTCTCGACTGCATTTTTTCTATGGGGAGGGTTTTTCCATGGAGATTGAAAATAACGAGGAAGCCGGTGTTAAGATTTCTGTAATCATTCCAAAGGAGGTCGCATTGCAATGTACAAACTTCTGATTGTGGATGATGAGCCTCAGATTTTGGAGGGAATGAAGCGAACCCTGGATTGGGAACGGTATGGCTTCGGCTGCATCGAGACCAGTGAAACCATTGAGGACGCTATTTCTAAGGCCGTGGATTTATATCCGGATGTAGCGATCTTCGATGTATGTATCGGCAAGGACCGAGGTTATGATGCCATTTGCAGGCTTAACGAGCTGGGCCTTCCAACAAAATATATCATCATGAGTGGCTACAGTGAATTCGAGTACGCCCAAGAGGCCATTCGTTGCGGGGTGAAGGACTACCTCCTCAAGCCACTGAACCGTTCAATGCTGCAAAATGTAGTCGAAAAGATTATTGTAGAAGATCTGCATGGCACAATTGACGGTACGGAACGTGACGACTTAAACACAGATCCCGTGCTGGGTGTTCGCTACGATTGCCTGTCTAAACTGACCAACCGTATTCTCCTGATGATTAAGACAGAATATGCCCAGAACATTACATTAAAAATGGTAGCCGAGCGCTTCCGTATGAATGGAACATACCTTGGGCAACTGTTTCTGAAGGAAACGCAGATGAAATTTTCAGAATATTTAATGGCCTATCGAATGCTTCGCGCACGCGAACGTATTCAGTCTACCGAAGAAAAGATTGCCAGTATCGCCCTTTCCGTTGGATATCCTAACCTGAGCTACTTTTACACTCATTTTCACGGCTACTTTGATAAGTCACCATCGGATTTAAGGAAGTAGGAATCGTGTAAGCAGGGCGGAAAGGAGACATGGTATGGGACAGCAACAACCCTTTGGTCTCGGCCGTATCGTCATGTGCCTTGTGCTAATCGTGGTGCTGGCCACTTCTTTGGCCGGGTGCTTTTTGTCGACTGGCAATGGCGAGCAAGCCCAAGTTGCCGTAAATACGGTGAATCTGATCTATTATACGATTGGGGAGCCGGACAAAGATCTGAAGATGGTAAATGATAAAATCAACGAGATTTTGGCTAAAAAAATTGGCGTAACCGTTACTTACAACAAGGTAGGGTGGCAAGAGTATGGAGACCGGCTAAACACCATGGTATCAGCGGGCACTCCCTTTGATATCTCTTTTGCTCCGGAATATGCAACCTACATCCAACGCGGCGCATGGCTCAGGCTGGATGATTATCTCTCTAGCGTGGGGAAGGAAATGTACCACGTTATTGACCCTATTTTTTGGGAAGGGGTGCGTATAGACAATGGCGGCATTTACGGCGTACCGACCAACAAGGAGCTGGCTACGCAGGAGCAATGGATGTATCCGGATGCACTCGTGAAAAAGTACAACATTGATATATCCCGATATAATACCTTAAAGTCTCTGGAACCACTGTTTCAGATGATCAAGCAAAAGGAGCCCGCTTATCTGCCTATGGAACTGGACAAGGACTCTCATAACTTTTTCGCTTTGGATGGCTACGAATATATCATCGATAAAAAACTTCCTCTCATGGTGCGTTCCCAGGACCATAACTCTTCGGTAGTGAATATCTTCGAAACAAAGGAAGCAAGACAAGTTCTGGATACTCTTCGGCGTTATTACATGGCTGGTTATATCAATGAAGATGCCGCCTTACGGGAAAAGCAGGGGCTTCAGAGAGGTGAGCGAGTATTCTGGAAAGCCGCAGGAGGTGGACCTCTCTCGGAAAACAGCTGGAGTAAGGATCGCGGTTATAAGGTTGTGGCCCACCCTGTAACCCCTACGCTAGTTACTACAGAGTCCGTCCGAGGAGGCATCATGGCGGTCAGTGCAGATACCAAGCACCCCGTGGAGTGCGTGAAGTTTCTAAATGTATTGAATACAGATCCAGAGGTGCGCAATCTGTTCAATTACGGTATTGAAGGCGTGCACTACACCTTAGATCATAATGGTCAGGTGGTGCCTATACGCCCCAAGGATAAAAACGGTGATCCGATCCCAGACGCACCGCCAGACTATGCGGGAGTGCAGTATACCCAGGGGAACTGGTTTATCCTCAAGACGATGGGTGGAGATGTCCCGGATCCTTTGAACAAATGGGATCAGTTTCGTATATCCAACAGCAGTGTCATTAAATCGAGCGTGCTAGGATTTACACCGGACTTATCTCAGATGCCTATCCAATTACAGAACATACAGATGATCTGGGAGAAATATTATCCCAGCCTGATGACCGGTAGTGTGGATGTGGATACGGAATTGCCCAAGTTCAATCAGGAGCTTAGAAAAGCAGGCATCGAAGAGGTGCGGGCTGAGGTACAGAAGCAACTCGATATCTGGCGCGCTGCACATAAATAGCGCACATCTGCAGATAAGTCATAATCGGTTCATTAAAGTTTTTTGTAAAAGGCATTGTCGTAGGAAGCGTGAAAGAGTAGTATTTGGATTATATAGACAACCACGTCCGACTCACAAGCGATTAGGTGTTACCCTACGATGAGTGACGGATGAACAACATGACGCATTGGAGGAGAAGCACAAATGAGTACAATTAAAAGAGTCCATGTCATTTTCAAAACCCATCTGGATATCGGTTATACACATCTTGCACAAGATGTCGTCGATCGCTACATGAACAGCTTCATCCCGCAGGCTCTGGATTTATCGGAGAAGCTTGCGGAGGAGGAAGGACCCGTCAAATTCGTATGGACGACAGGTTCATGGCTGATCAAGCAATACTTGCAAACAGCATCGGAGCCGATGAAGGCTCGTATGGAGGAAGGGATTCGCCAAGGCAGAATCGTATGGCACGGTCTACCGTTTACGACACATACAGAGCTTATGGATGATCGGCTGTTTGAGCACGGGCTTTCGCTATCGAAAGATCTGGATAAAGCGTATGGACGAACAACAATTGCTGCTAAAATGACGGATGTTCCCGGTCATACGATCGCGATGGTTCCGATGCTGGCGAAAAGCGGTATTCAATATTTACATATCGGCGTTAACGATGTATCCAAAAATCCGAGTGTACCGAAAATGTTTGTGTGGCGGGCAGCGGATGGCTCCGAAATTATTGTGAATTATGCTGATGCTTATGGTAAGCCTTTTCATCTGGAGGGTATGGAAGATGCGTTGTACTTTGCTCATACGCATGATAATTTCGGTCCTCCTAAATTGGAAGAAGTGAAAGCGCTCTATGAAAAACTGCAGAGCGATTATCCGGGCGCCGACATTGTAGCGTCAACCATGGATGCCTACGCGGAAAAGCTGCAGGCTGTGAAGCACCGTTTGCCGATTATTACCGAAGAAATCGGTGATTCCTGGATTCACGGCGCCACATCTGACCCATGGAAAATCGCGCGTTACCGTGAGCTGCTGCGTCTGCGCGACAAGTGGCTGGATTCAGGTGCTATGGATGCACAAAGTGAGGCATATGCCCGGTTTTGCGACAATTTGATGCTTATTCCGGAGCATACATGGGGGATGAATTCGTCCGTGTATCTTGTTGATTTTACCAACTATTCGGCATCCGATCTAGCTGCCGCGAGGAAGCGGGATGTGATCGATGATGCGAAGTGGAAGAAATTCGACTACCTCCGTAACCAAGCAGCTCCAGCTCGCCGCTTCAGCTATTATGAGAGTTCGTGGCAAGAACAGCGTGACTACTTAAACCAAGCAATCGCTGCCTTACCTGAAGCTTTGGCTGAAGAAGCGGTAAGTGCGCTTGAACAACTAACCCCTTCGATGGACGATATATCGTTTGATCAACCTGAGCCTCTTCAGATTGGTGAATGCTACGAGCTTGGGGCATTCCGTGTCGTTTTCGCTTCCGATGGATCGATCTGTTCCTTGATCGATAAAGGCGGAAAAGTATGGGCCGATGAAGAGCATGAGCTGGGCAAATTCCGATATGAAACGTTTAGTAAAGAAAGCTATGATCGCTATTTCCAAGAATATGTGACCAATTTGCCTAGACATCACGGGTGGGCAGATAACGACTTAGGCAAACCGGGAATCGAATATGTCGATCCGAAGCCAGTGCATAAGCTGTTTAAGGCGAGAATTGACAAAATGTTGCTGGATAGAAAGCCGGAGTACGACGTTGTGAATGTCGAGCTACACCTTCCGGACGACGTGTGTGAGCATCATGGAGCTCCTCGGAAGCTGAACGTCCTGTATAAATTTGAGCGCAGTGGTCCGCATATTGAGGCACAGCTGCTATGGCAAGAGAAACAGGCATGCCGCTTGCCCGAGGCGACTTGGTTCTCCTTCGCGCCGCTCGTTGATAATCCGAACATTTGGGAAATGGATAAGCTGGGGCGCCGCATTTCGCCGCTGTCTGTCGTCAAGAACGGCAATCGGAATATGCATGGGGTTCAATCCGGTTTGTATTACGCAGGCGCAGATGGCACGGCGGTCATCGAGACATTGGATACGCCAATTGTATGCCCAGGTGAACGAAGAATTCTGGAATTCGACAATACCTTCGTTCCGCTGGACCGTGGTTTTCACTTTAATTTGCACAACAACCTGTGGGGAACGAATTTCATGATGTGGTTCGAAGATGACATGAAATACCGATTCCGGCTTACGTTGCAGTCGAATGAATGAGGTCAATCCGTTTATTGTGATTGAAGAATATAAGGAAGAGGCGAAAATTGTCCTATACAATTTTCGCCTTTTTTTTGGGTAAAGATAGGACTCACTTAGATTCCTGGATATGAAGCAGATCAAGGATTACGGGCAGCATGTCCTCTATTTGAATCCTTTCGTCAACGAAGTGCTGGAGATTAATTCCATTGAACAGGGCCATCGATGTCGTGGCAAGTATCCTTGCATCAAGCGGACTTCCCACAATTCCTTCATCTTTCATGGCTTGAAAAAAATACGTGAGAAATTGTCTCCATTCCTCCATCTGCTGAATCAATCTTTCCTTTACCATGGGCAGTTCATTTGAGTTCATACATCCTTGAATTAACAGCAATGAAGATCCTTGCTTATAGGATTCTTTAAGTAAACGCAGTGAATAGTCCTTGAATTTTGCAAGCAAATTCCGATCTTTTTGTTCAAGTGCAGCCTTCAAATCATCAAAGAAAAAATCAATGCCGTCCTTAATAATTTTAAGCAAAAATTCCTCTTTACTAGGGAAGTGAGCATAGAAGCCTCCCTTGGAGTAGCCCGCATGTTTACAAATTTGATCTATGCTTGTATTTGAGTAGCCTTGGCGAGAAAATAGCTCTACTCCGGACTTCATTAACTTTTCGATCGTTTGCTGTGATTGCTCCTGATTCCCCATCCCAAATTCCCCTTTTTTTATTTCCGACGTCCTATTGATTATAACACATTTCACTTGTATAATATTCCCAGTACATACCGACTGGTTGGTATCTAAATGTGGACGAAGGGAATTTGACAATGGTAACCGCTCGGTGAGTAAAAAAAGTAAGGGAGAGATGAAGGATGAAGAAAAAGAATTGGATTATTACGGCAGCAATTGTAATTCTGTTGACATTGGTTTTTGTACCAGTACAGCAGACCTACAGTGCGGAGGGATCAGCAGTATCCGGTAATACGGGAAGTGCACTTGACGGACAGTTTCACCTTAGTCATGTGGTTAAAATTTATGTCCCATCCACGGTAAAAGGCAGCATTCCGATTACGGAGGAAGCACAGCAAAAGTACGTAGATCAGGCGCTTGCGAAATTCTCTGAATGGTTTGGCGGCGCTACAGCTGTAGATGGTGAAGGAGCTTGGGTCGATAAGGATAAAACATTGATCAAGGAAAAAGTGACGATTGTGTACGCTTTTGCTGAAACATTGGATAAAAAATCTTTGGATCAAGTGGTGGCCTATGCGAAGCAGTTGAAAGATAATCTGGTTCAATCTTCTGTTTCTCTCGAAGTCGATGGCAAGATGTATTTTATTGAATAAAAGGACATTATAGGAGGGAATTCATGAATCAATCATCCAACAATGGACCGCGTACGCAAACGATTGGGCCTGGATTGAATAAGAAGCCTGTATTCATCATTGCCGTAGTCATTATCATTGTTGCAGTCTTGATAATTATACTTTCGTCAGGTTCAAAAGGAGATAAAAAGGCATCTGAGGTGATCCGGAAGTTTCAAAATGCAATCGCTGCGGAAAATACTCACGAATTGAAAAAGCTGCTATCCATCGATGACAAAGCAATGGAGGTGACCGAGGATCGTCTCCGTCGGCTGATCCAATATGCGAAGGAGAAACCGAAGTATTATGAACAAACGCTTCAGATTCTTATTGCACAACAGGCGTTGTTGGAAGAAGCTGAATATTTAAACACCGGTTTGCTTGACCGTCTGTCGCCAGATGAAGTACTAAATGCAGGTGAGCTGTATCTCAAGAAAGAGTCTGGATTCTTATCTGATACTTTCAAAATTGGCGTTCATCCACAATATATGAACATCACGCTAGAAAATGATAACGGAATAATAACGGTGGATGGGGTAGAGATTTCGAAGGTAAGCAAGGACAATCATTCGACAAAAGTGGGGCCGCTCTTCCCAGGTGAATATCAGGTTGAATTTACAACCACATTTGACTATGCCAAAAAAGATATTTCGCAGAGTGAAACGGTCAGCTTATTTGGTTTGGAATCCGAGACAGAATACTCTGATTATGTTACTGGTCAAAGTGTGAAGATAAACAGCGATCTTGGGGAAGTACAGGTATATTTGAATGATCAGCCTACTCCTTTTATTCAGAGAAGTAATAGAGAGGAATCATCTGAGTATTTTTACCCGGCGTTCGACGATGGATCGCAGAAGATTCAAGGGGTTGCAAAATTTCCCTGGGGAGAATCTAAGAGCGAGGCTTTAGTTATTGAAGATTTATCAAAAGTGTACAATATTACGCCGGAGCTTCAACAGGAAACCAAACAAGAGGTGCTTGATTTTGTTCAATTGTTCATAAAGACCAGAGCGAAAGCATATGGAACAAAGGATGTAAGCGAATTAGAGAAGCTTTACCCTCATCATGAAGGCGATCTACTCGAAGATGTTCAGGATGGCCTTGGGCGTTTATATTACTCAGGTGGCTCAGATAAGACGTTAAAAGAAGTAGAGCTCAAAAAGATGAGTTTTTCAGCAGAGGATCCACTTGAGCATGTAGGTGTTTATTACGATAGAGAATTAAAACAATATATTGTTCAGGTTAAGAATATCAAAGCAAATTATACATTGATATTATCTAATGGCGATATTGATGATATTTTAAATTTTGAAGTAATAACTTTAGACTTAATCTACTCCGATGGAAAATGGACGGTTTTGAGGAATTACTAAATCCGAGGTAATGATCAAAAATTGGCTGAATACGACCTAACTAAGATGCAGATTCTAATAGCAAGAAGGTACATGGCGAAAGTTGGGTGTTGACAAACCGTTAGCACAGGACTAAGATGACATTAATCTAATATTGGATAGCACGATGAAAGAGCGCAGTAGTAATTATGTCCCTGTTCTCAGAAAGCCGGGGGTTGATGCGACCCGGTACACACACAATTGCGAATTACACTCTGGAGGATCTTAGGTAACGCTAAGCGGATTGGCAATCGATATCATTGCCGAGAGTGGTATGAGCAGTGGCTGCAGCGCTGTTCATGCAAATTGGGTGGTAACACGGTTAATAATCGTCCCTATGTCTATAATAGACTAGGAGACGATTTTTTTGTTTTTCTTGTTCATTTCATTTATCTAAAACACGAACTTTAAATAAATTACCAAGGGAGCTGACAACGATGATGAACATTATCGATGAACTGGAATGGCGCGGAGCCATCAACCAACAAACAGATGCAGAGGGATTACGCCAACTGACAAGCGAGAAATCGATATCGCTATACTGTGGAGTTGACCCAACCGGAGACAGCATGCACATCGGCCACCTGATCCCATTCATGATGCTGAAACGTTTCCAGCTGGCTGGTCACCGTCCTGTAATTCTAATTGGCGGAGCGACAGGCACCATTGGCGACCCAAGCGGCCGAACATCAGAACGTACATTGCAAACAATGGATCAAGTTCAGAAGAATGTGGATGCTTTGACAGCGCAGATGAAGAAGCTGTTCCTTAACGAGGGCGACACGGGATTACGCATGGTGAACAACTACGATTGGACACATAACTTAACCATATTGGATTTCCTTCGTGATTACGGGAAAAATTTCAGTGTAAATACGATGCTCGCCAAAGATATCGTTGCAAGCCGTCTTGACTCGGGAATTTCGTTCACCGAATTCTCATACCAGATCCTTCAATCCATGGACTTCCACCATTTGTTCAATGCATTAGATGTGCAGCTTCAGATTGGTGGAGCGGATCAATGGGGGAACATTACAAGCGGCCTTGATCTCATTCGTAAAAAAGAAGGTCCAGAAGCGAAAGCATTTGGTCTCACCATTCCATTGATGCTGAAGGCGGATGGTACGAAGTTTGGTAAAACTGCTGGTGGTGCGATCTGGCTGGATCCAAACAAGACGACTCCATTTGAATTCTACCAGTTCTGGGCAAACCAAGACGATCGGGACGTGATCAAATACCTGAAATTCTTTACTTTCCTGACGAAAGAACAAATTGATGAGCTGGAAGTCAAGGTACAAACCGAGCCGCATAAACGTGAAGCTCAGCTAAGATTGGCTGAAGAAATGACGAAATTCGTTCACAGTGAAGAAGCGCTGGTACAAGCGAAGAAAATTACAGAAGCACTGTTCAGCGGAGATATTAAATCACTGACAGCCGATGAAATTGAGCAAGGCTTTAAAGATATGCCGACCTTCCAAGCTTCCCGTGAACCTAAAAATATTATCGATTGGCTGGTTGATCTAGGTATTGAGCCTTCAAAGCGTCAAGCGCGTGAGGATATTACTAACGGTGCCATTTCGATGAATGGTGAGAAAATCACGGATGGAGATATGGAAGTTACAGTAGATAACTCCTTTGATGGACGGTTCATTATTATTAGAAAAGGTAAAAAGAACTACAGCTTGGTGAAATTAGGAGAATAGCTTACCAGCTATTCATTTGAACCCAAAAGTTTGAATTGATGCAAATATGATTACCATGATAAATATCACATTTTCATTATGATATTCATCACTTTAAGACTGGTTTTCAAGTCATGAAAATGGCCTGAAAACCAGTCTTTTTTGTTTTTATTTTCCATGGAGCTCTGATCAGTAAAATACTCTATTTCCGCGATTTGGAATGTAACGATTGTAACTATAAAGAAATGATTGAAGCATTTTTGGCTTGGGGATTTGAATAACAGTCTAAATCCATATCTCTGCCGTGATTAAGTATTCATTTTATATGGAACTAAAATAGAATGTCAGTTCTTCATAAAAAACGCCACGATCCTCCAGTACTTGATCCAAGTGTCAGAATAAGATTATTTGTCTGAAGCCAATCTAACGTTAGCATAATGAAAACTGCTGATGTGCTCATTATTACCTCAAACAGGAAGAGAGGAGATATCATGAAATGTTAAAATAGGGTAGGGAGTAAAAATTCATTAAGTATAATAAATATACAATTTATTTTCTCGGGAATGCTTTCATTGATAAAAGCATTGAACCTTTGATGCTTTGATCATTAATGTAATCAAAGCATTGGTGCAGCTATGAATAAATTTTTGGGAATCCATTAAAAATCCATATGTGACAAGGTTTCGACATGAATTGACAAAAGAAAAAAACGAGGCGTATACTGACGAAGCGAGTTAATCGATTAACAAAATATGATAAAGATTTTATGATGTGAGGTGTTGGGATCAAATCATTGTCCTTCAATTCGAATTTAATATTTATGCATCATGGGTAAACAAAAGGAAATAGAAAGAAGGATCGAATTTATGGCCAATACAAAAAAACTTACTTTATTTGGCTTGATCGGTATTACCATGGCATTCTTCGGTACGGTACGTAGTGTGCCTACGCTAGCAATTACTGGATGGACACAGATATTTTACATGCTGGTGGCAGCAGTTTTGTTTGCCCTTCCTATTGCACTGATGTCCGCAGAGATGTCTACATCGTATCCAGAAGAAGGCGGACCGCAAGTATGGGTCAAAAATGGTTTAGGAGAAAAATGGGGCTTCGTAACCTCATGGCTATTATGGGTTCAAATGTTTTTCGGAATGGTTATGGTGGCATCAACCGTCGGAGTATTGTTTGGTTATGTCATTAATAAACCTGAGCTTTCGTCGAATAACTTTTTTATTTTTATCGTTATTTTGATTTCTTATTGGGGTGTAACCTTGTTGAACTTGAAATTCGACATGGTCAAGATTGCAGGTAACTGGGGTGCAATCATCGGTGTATACATTCCATTCGTATTTCTCGTCATTCTTGGCGTTATTTATATGATGAAACATGGTATTCAACCACAAAGTTATCTGGGTAACTTTAAGGCAAAAGATTTGCTTCCTGATTTTACAAACCTAGGAAGTTTGACTTATCTATCCGGCATTATCTTTATCTTTGCTGGTGTGGAAATTTCATCCGTTCATGCGAACAATATTGAAAACCCGAAACGGAACTATCCGATCGCGGTTATTGTATCTGTATTATTGCTTGTTGTTTTCAACCTTATTGCCGGTTTGACCGTAGCTAACGGTGTGCCAAAAGGACAAATGCAATTGGCCAATATTACACAACCTTTTATGATTTTCTGTACTGATTTAGGCATTCCGACTATTTTTGTTAATTTGATTTCCGCCATGATATTGATTGGTGTGCTGGTTCAGTTAAGTGCTTGGGTGCTTGGACCAAGTAAATCCATGATTAAAGTAGCGGATGAAGGTAACTTGCCGCCATTTTTCCAGAAAAGAAATTCAAGAGATATTCCAATTACATTCGTATTAATTCAAGCCATTGTCATCTCACTTGTATCGGTACTCTATATTATTGTACCTGATGTCAACAGCGCGTTCTTGATCATAACGATTACAACGACCATTTTATATTGTATCGTATATGCGCTTATAGCTATTTCCGCAATCCGATTGCGCTATAAAAAGCCTGACATGGAAAGACCATTTAGACTTGGTAAAAAAGGAAATGGTCTCATGTGGTTCGTAGCCCTGCTATCCATGTTTAGTGTAGCTATTACAATTATCGTCAGCTTAATTCCACCTTCAATTCTGAAACCTAGCCAGTATACCGGTTACATCATTTATCAAGTTGTGGCTACGATTGTAATGGTAGGTATTGCTCTGGTTATTTATAAATTGAAGAAGCCAAGTTGGAAGAAAAGTGAACAAACCAAACTGGAAGAAAAGTGAATTATTTCACAAAAATAATTCACTTTCTAATTATAACAATTCGACTTAATGGGAGGACTACAACATGAATTATCAAATTCCTGAAATTGATCTGAAAGCACTGTTTATTGGACATAAAGGGGAAAACGCTGATCTTTTTAAAGAACTTTTGCTTAAAATGGTGGACGAGCACATTGGATGGCGTCAAAATTATCAGCCACAGGATCTGCCTGTCATTACACCATTTGATAAAGATTCATCAAGTTTTAAGAATACAGCGAACCATATGCGCAGTGTTTTTGATGAATTATCTTCCAAACTTCGCACAGAATCGATGCCATGGCATACAGCGGGTCGTTTCTGGGGCCACATGAACTCTGAAACATTGATGCCTTCTATTCTTGCATATACTTCCGCTATGCTCTGGAATGGTAACAATGTTGCTTATGAATCCTCACCTGGAACTTCTCAAATGGAAGAGGAAGCAGGACATCAGCTTTGCAAAATGATGAGCTATAAAGCCGGTGAAAGCTGGGGCCACATTTGTGCGGACGGTTCCATCGCTAACCTCGAGGGAATCTGGTATGCACGTAACTTGAAGTCCTTGCCGCTTGCCATTAAGGAAGTCGCACCTGAACATGTTGAAGGCAAATCCGAATGGGAGCTTCTGAACATGTCCACAGACGAAATTCTGGACCTTATGGATAAAATCCCTGAACAAATGGATGAAGTCAAAGCTAAATCCGCACGTAGTGGTCGCTACCTTAACAAGTTGGGTAAATGGCTTATTCCACAAACCAAACACTATTCCTGGTTGAAATCTGCGGACATTATCGGTGTGGGTCTGGATGCTGTTGAAGCTATTGATGTAGACAGCAGCTACCACATGGATATCGAGAAGCTGGAAACCAGAATTCGCGAACTTGCAGCTGAGCAAATTCCAGTTCTTGGCGTGGTTGGTGTCGTAGGTAGTACGGAAGAAGGTCAAATTGACCATATCGACAAGATGGTTGCTCTGCGTGAGAAATTGCAGGCAGAAGGTATTTACTTCTACATTCACGTCGATGCTGCTTACGGTGGTTATGCTCGTGCGATTTTCCTGGATGAAAATGATGAGTTTATTCCTTACAACAAAATTGACGAAGTTTTCGAAAGAAACCATGTATTCACGGATAAAAAACTGCAAGACGAATGGCTCACTGAAGATGTGTACAATGCCTTTGACGCGATGAGCAAAGTTGAATCCATTACGATTGACCCGCACAAAATGGGCTATATCCCTTACGCAGCAGGTGCGATCGTAATTAGAGACATCAGAATGCGCGATGCAATTTCTTACTTTGCAACTTACGTATTCGAGAAAGGTGCAGACATTCCAGCACTGCTTGGAGCTTATATTTTGGAAGGATCCAAAGCAGGTGCTACAGCGGCTGCCGTTTGGACTGCTCACAAAGTTCTTCCACTTAATGTTACTGGATACGGTAAATTAATGGGGGCAAGCCTTGAAGGTGCTTACCGTTTCTATAACTTCTTGAAGGACTTGAAATTCAACGTGAACGGTAAAGTTATTATTTGTCACCCATTGACCAAACCAGATTTCAATATGGTCGACTACACCTTCAATGAAGAAGGAAACACAGATCTGGAGAGAATGAACAAGCTGAACCATGAATTCTTCAACTATTCATCCTATGTGAAGAGCGATATTTACAGCAACGAATTCTTCACTTCTCACACAGACTTTGCTATCCCAGACTATGGCCACAGCCCACTGGAATATGTAAAAGGCATTGGTTTCTCTGAAGAAGAATGGAATCGTGTTGAAAAAGTTACTATTCTGCGTGCTTGTGCTCTGTCTCCATATGCACATGATCCAGAAGTATTTGAAGATTATGCCGCTAAAATCAAGAATGCGATCCAAGAAAATCTAGAGAAGGCCGTAATGGAGATCTAATTCACAATTTTAACAAAGGAATACGTAACAACAGTATGCTGTTGCGTATTCCTTTTTATTCAATAAGGAGTGCTGGAAATGGGAATTACAGCAATAAAAAAAGTATTAACTGTTGCAGGTTCCGACTCAAGCGGCGGGGCTGGATTGCAGGCTGATCTTAAGACGTTTCAGGAATATGGAACTTTTGGATTCACAGCCATTACTTCGATTGTAACTATGGATCCGGATCAGGGCTGGAATCATGCCGTTTATCCGATAAACACTGAGCTGCTACGACAACAATTGAAAACAATTCTATCCGGTGGTCCACTCGATGCCATGAAGACAGGGATGCTGGGATCTGTTGAGATAATATATTTGCTTCGCGAAACGATCGATCGACATCATATCCAAAATGTTGTTATCGATCCTGTTATGGTGTGCAAAGGTGAAAATGAAGTGCTTCAGCCTGAAAATGGGGTGGCTATTCGTGATTTTCTGCTGCCGCGGGCAACCATTGTAACACCAAATTTATTTGAAGCAGGGCAGTTGGCAGGAATGAAATCCCTTAGCACTGTAGAGGATATGAAAGAAGCCGCCCGGATCATTCACGGTCTCGGTGCAAAACATGTCGTTATTAAAGGCGGAAAATCCGTTAAAGGTGATAAAGCCGTTGATCTGCTGTTTGATGGTTCCGAATTTACGATCTTCGAAGAAGACAAATTGGAGACAAGTTATAACCACGGAGCAGGCTGTACATTTGCCGCTGCGATTGCAGCCGGACTCGCCAAAGGAATGCCTGTAAGAGACGCCGTTGCTAAAGCGAAGTTGTTTGCTACCGAAGGGATTAAGCATGGCTTTGCCTTTAACTCTTTTGTAGGACCCGTATGGCATGGCGCCTACAATAAGGCAGAACAACGCTTGAACTCATAACAGCATGTTTAGAAAGTCATCATAGATAAGGAGTTCAGCTTATGAAAAAAGGAGAGGTATCGCTCAAAGAAAGTTTATTTCTTTTGGTCGTGCTGCTAGCTATTATCGGAATTTGCATTATTGGATTCAGTATGGATCCTCAAATCCCCATTCTCTTTTGTCTCGGCGTTATTATCATCTTCGCCAGAGCCAAGAGCTTTTCATGGGATCAAGTTCACAAAGGCATACAGAACGGCATTACTCCCGGATTAATTCCGATTCTGATTTTTATGCTCATTGGCGCTCTGGTCAGTGTATGGATTGCTGCTGGAACGATTCCAACCATTATGGTGTATGGATTTGGCATTCTATCCGCAAAATATTTCTTACCATCTGTATTTATTATTTGTGCAATTGTAGGAGTCACTGTAGGCAGTTCCTTCACTACGATTTCTACTGTAGGCATCGCTTTTTTCGGCATGGGACAGATTATGGGGTATGATCCGGCGATTACGACCGGCGCCATCGTTTCCGGTGCTTTTTTAGGAAACAACATCTCCCCGTTGTCAGATACAACCAATTTGGCATCAGCCATAGCTGAGGTCGATTTATTCACACATATTCGCTACAATTTGCGCGTTGTTATTCCAGCCGCAATCATTTCACTTCTGTTTTTTGTTTTGGCAGGGCATTCTAATGTCTTGTCGACCGGAGCAGAGATCAGTGAGCTGGTGAATACACTTCACTCTTCCTTCACCATATCTGCCTGGACACTCATTCCGGTGTTGGTGCTATTCTTATGTGCTTGGCGTAAAATCCCGGCGATTCCAACCTTGTTGTTATGTATCGGTTGTACGATCATCATTCTCTTTATTTATCACCCTCAGACCAGCTTCCTGGATCTATCTAAGCTGATGCAAAACGGTTATGTATCGAGTACTGGCGTAGAAAGTGTGGACAAGCTGCTTACTCGGGGCGGTATTCAAAGCATGATGTGGTCTGTGTCTCTCATTCTGCTCGCGCTGTCACTAGGTGGATTGCTCGTGGAATTGAAAATTATCAGTACGATTATTTCTCGAATTTCCGATTTTGTAAGTACCAAAGGTAAACTCATACTTATGACAGCCATTAGTTCCATGGGTATTAACCTTTTGCTTGGGGAACAATACTTATCCATCATTTTGCCGAGTGAAGCGTTTAAGCCTCAATTTGATCAGATTGATATTCCCCGCAAAGAAATGTCGAGGATCGTGGCCAATGCAGGAGCAGCATTCAATGCTCTGATACCTTGGGGGGTCAGCGGCGTGTTTATTACCGGAACATTAGGGGTCTCCACACTCGAGTATTTGCCGTTTGCAATCTTTTGTTTCTCTGCTCCGATCATTAATATCTTATTCGGATTTATTAGACCGAAGAAGGCTTCGGAAGCACATTAAAATATGACCCGGGCAGAAAATTAATTGGTGAAACATCCATTTTTTTCTGTACCGGATCATTTGGTTTTTATAAGGAATTAATGATATGATATGATCAGTTATACATAATGAATAAAAATACTCTTTATACAACAAGATGCACTCATCATTGAAGGAGGTCTACACATGCTGATTAAGGAACTGCAAGGAAAAGCATTGGATGAGTTTTTTCAGGGCATATTATCACTGGAAACGCTTGAAGAGTGCTATGCTTTCTTTGACGATCTGTGTACAGTGAATGAGATCAAAACGTTAATGCAGCGATTTCAGGTAGCCAAAATGTTATATAACCGCAAAACATACAATGAAATTGAGGAGGAAGCGGGCGCGAGTACAGCTACCATTTCACGGGTGAAACGTTCATTATTTCATGGAAACCAAAGTTATGAGGTCATTTTTAATCGCATGTTAGAACAAATGAATGCAGATAAAGAATAAGACGAAGTCCAATAAAAATGCACTTCTCTTTCGAGTGACCAACTCTTATGGTTTGGTTACTCGAAAGGGCAAGTGCATTTTTTTGAAAGTAAGACGCTATGAATGTTCTCCCTTATTCAATGAGCTGAGCATATTTCAGCCCGTTTACAATGCCGCCCTCATCCACATGCGTCGTAATATAATCGGCATATGGCTTCAGATCTTCGTGAGAATTCCCCATCGCAATCCCGAGTCCAACGACCTCTAGCATTTCCTTATCATTCAACCCATCGCCAAAAGCTACCGCTTCCTCGTGCTTGATATTTAATAAACGAAGCATGGCGTTAATGCCCTCTGCTTTGGAAGATTCGGTTGGCAAGACATCCATCGCCGTAGGGTGCCAGCGGATGTAACGAAGTCCAGGAACAGCATTCATATAGAGATGCTCATGGTCCGCTTCATTATGAAGAAATACTTGATAGACATCTTCAGTACGCCAGAAATCTGGATCGTACTTAGGCAAGTCAACCTTGAGGGAGCCCACGGCATCCAGCATGAAGGTATCCTCAGCATTGTTCGAGGAAAAATCCGAAGCCCCTTCAAAAACAAGGGTATGTTTATGTTTTGCGGCATGATTCACAAGGGACTCGACCTGCTCGCGAGGAATTGGACGTGAATAGATCGCTTTTCCCTTATAGACGACATAACCGCCGTTTAAGCTGACATAAGATTCAATGCCAAGCTGCTCGGCAAGCGACTTGAAAAAATAAGGTGCGCGGCCCGTCGCGATGACGGCCTCAACCCCGCTGCGTTTCAATTCAGCGATCGCTTCGATCGTATCTTGCGGAATTTGCTTTTCTTCATTCACTAACGTGCCATCAATATCAAAAAATGCTATTTTATATGTCATGTTGGTTTCTCCTATCCTGATGGTCTCTCTAGTATATGGATGTAATATACCACCCGCCCATCTTTTCTTGCAAGTTTCATAGATTTTCAAAGATGGTATGGATTGTTCGAGTTTGTTAAATCCTAAATGCCAAGGGCCTTACGTTGTGTTCGATTTAATGTATGGATTTGGAACATCAATAGAGATCAATCTCTGGTAAAATAGATCAGTCATCTTGTTAAGGCTGGAGGAAATCCTATGAATGATCATTTTACGATGCTGATGCAGCTGTCAGAACGTGCGGCATTATTACTCATTATTTTGTTTATTTTAACGCGCATTCCGAGTTTCAGGGAAATTCTGCAAAAAGAATCGCTGACACCGCGGGAGTTCGCCGTCGTTACCATTCTGTTCTGTACTTTTGCAATCTTCGGAACCTACTCAGGCATTGATGTGGAAGGCTCGCTCGTCAACGTACGAATTGTCGTCATTATGTCTGGCGGGATTCTTTTTGGACCGTGGGTAGGTATCGTCGTTGGGGTGGTGTCAGGAATCCATCGATTTCTGATTGATATCGGCGGGGTGACCTCTGTTCCATGTCTTATTACGAGTATTATTGCAGGGCTGGTGGCCGGGTATATCCATATGAAAACGCCCAAGCAAATGCGCTGGTATATCGGGATTCTAGCCGGTATGGCTTGTGAGGCATTAACCATGCTGCTGATCATTCTACTGGCACAGCCTACGTCACTTGGGGTCGACATCGTGTCCAAAATTGCCACGCCGATGATACTTGGGCAATTTAATGTCGGATTAATCGTTTTATTAATTCAGAATGTCGAGAGCGAAAGAGAAGCGATCGCTGCGCAGCAAGCGAAGCTGGCTTTAGAAATTGCGAACAAGACGCTGCCCTATTTTCGCTCCATCAATTCCGAGTCGCTCCATAAGATCTGTTCTATTATAAAAGAGGATATTGGGGCCGATGCCGTCGCGATTACAGATGCGCGAAATGTGCTGGCGTATGTCGGCTTTGGCGAAGACCGATACCAGTACCGCCATGAGATCATTAGCGATATGACCAAGGAAACCATTCGAAGCGGCGAGTTCAGGATCAGCAATCATGCGCTCGACGATGCCATGCCAGGCATTCAATCGCTGCTCATCATTCCGCTTAAGGAACGCGAAGAAGTCACAGGTACGCTAAAGATTTATTATCGCAAAGCGCATAAAATCACGTATCCGCTTCAGACCATGGCCGTTGGTTTATCGCAAATTATTTCGACATTAATGGAAGTATCGCGCGTGGAAGAGATCAAGGAAATGGCGAATAAAGCGGAGCTCAAGGCGCTTCAGACAACCATTCAGCCTCACTTTTTGTTCAATGCGCTCAACGCGATTGGCTCGTCCATTCGGACAAGACCGGATCAAGCGAGGGAACTGATCGTGAATCTGTCGGGGTATTTACGGTATAATTTAGAACTTACGGACGAATTAATTGATATTCATAAAGAGCTGGAGCAGGTTCGGAATTATGTGGAGATTGAGAAAGCCCGGTTTGGAAATCGATTGAACGTTGTCTATGACGTAGATGAAGTCGCCGTGAAAATTCCTAGTCTAATTATCCAACCGCTTGTAGAGAATGCAATTGTGCATGGGATTCTAAAAGATAAAGGGCCGGGTACAGTAACGATCTATGTAAAAGATATGCTGGGTACCATTCGTATTGGCGTGCATGATACGGGTGTAGGTATTCGTGAAGAGATGATTGAACAGGTACTGGAGGAACGGGTTCCAGCAAATCATATCGGTCTATTCAATGTCCATAAGCGGGTGAAGCTAATCTTTGGCCAGGGCGTTACGATACAGCGGCTGGATAAAGGCACGAATATTTATTTTGACATACAGAAGGAGTCACGATGAGAGCGATAATTGTAGAGGATGAAGTATTAGCGCGTGAGGAACTGGAGTATCTTATCACGGAGCACAGCAGCATTGAAATTGTGGATCGATTTGAGGATGGACTTGATGTTCTGAAATTTTTGCAGGAGCATGAAGTCGATGCGATCTTTCTCGATATCAATATCCCATCGCTGGACGGTATGCTGCTGGCGACGAACATTAGCAAGTTTGTACGTAAACCTTATGTTATTTTCACAACGGCTTATAAGGAGCATGCCGCTCAGGCGTTTGAGCTGGAAGCCTTCGATTACATTCTTAAGCCTTATGACGAGAATCGGATTGCTGTGATGCTTCATAGACTGGAGTCGGCATTTGAACGGGATAGGCAGCAAGCCGGAAGTCAGAATCCCGCAGCTAGCCGGACAAGATCCGAGGGGAAACGTATTAATTTATTGAAGAATGACAAATATATCGTAACAGACAGCGATGACATTTTTTACGCCGAAGCACAAGAGAAGGTAACGAACGTTTTTACGAAGAACGGAACCTATATGATGCCGATGAGTATTTCGGAGTTCCACGCCATGCTGCCGCAGGATCGATTCTACCGTTGTCATCGCTCGTATACCGTCAATCTGTCCCAAATCCATGAAATCGTACCGTGGTTCAACAATACTTACTTGCTACGGTTACGTGATATGGATGCAGAAGTACCCGTGAGTCGCAGCAAAGTCAAAGAATTCAGGCAGTTGATGCATATTTAAGTGCATTTCATTCCGAATCCTTGTCATTTCATGTCGAATTTAGTTCAAGGAAGCGTTTTATCTTATAAGATAAGGGTGTGGAAGCAAGAAGTCAGGCTTTTACTTCCCTGAAGATAACACAAGCATCTTGAACTTAACAGTATGAAAAGAGGGGATTTAGTATGCGAACCCATCAAACATCTCAACCGCATGTAAACCGGTGGCTGATCGTACTTGGAACGATTATTGTACAAATGGGATTAGGGACGATTTACACGTGGAGTTTATTTAACCAACCGTTAGCTGACAAATTCGGGTGGGGAGTCAGTTCTGTATCGATTACCTTTTCGATCACCAGTTTTGCTCTAGCCTTTTCTACGCTGTTTGCCGGTAAAATTCAAGATCGTATCGGTATTCGGAAATTGACGATGATTGCGGGTGCTGTACTTGGAGCAGGACTTATCGCGAGCTCGCAGGTTTCATCGTTGTGGCTCTTATACTTACTTGCTGGCGTGGTCGTTGGTTATGCAGACGGTACAGCTTACATTACAACCTTATCAAATCTACTTAAGTGGTTTCCCGAACGTAAAGGTCTTATTGCAGGGATTTCGGTAGGAGCCTTTGGATCAGGCAGCTTGGTGTTTAAATATATTAATGCGAATTTTATAAATACGATGGGGGTCTCACAAGCCTTTCTAGTATGGGGACTCATCGTTATGGTAATGATTATTGCCGGTTCTTTCTTATTAAAAGAAGCAGTGGTTACGGAAACGCCTGTGAAAAAGGATGCGAAACTACAAAGTCAACGCAACTATACGGTTAAAGAAATGCTTCGTACAAAAGAAGCGTACTTACTCTTCATTATTCTGTTCACGGCTTGTATGAGCGGATTGTATATCATCGGCATCGTCAAAGATATTGGTGTTCAGCTAGCGGGGCTCGATGTCAGCACGGCAGCGAATGCTGTTGCCATGGTAGCGGTTTTCAATACGGGTGGCCGGCTCGTTCTGGGTCCATTGTCGGATAAAGTAGGACGGATGAAAGTGGTAGCAGGAGCGCTGGTCGCAACAGCATTAGCGGTCTTGACGTTAAACTTTGTACATTTGAACCTCGGTATTTTCTTCATATGTGTCGCGACGATCGCATTCTGTTTTGGAGGAAACATTACCGTCTTCCCAGCGATTGTAGCTGATTATTTCGGTCTGAAAAATCAAAGCAAAAACTATGGAATCATCTATCAAGGTTTTGGCTTGGGAGCCTTGGCCGGTTCATTCCTAAGCGTGTTGTTCGGCGGGTTCCAGACCACCTTCATGATGATCGCGATTCTTTGTGCAATTTCTTTCTTCATCGCCATATTTATCTCGGTGCCTGGTCAAACAAGCAAGACGAAGAAAGATGAAGAAGCAGTACTGAAGCCGCATTACAAAGCGAGTTAATCATATGAGACCTCCTATCTACGGATAGGAGGTTTTTACTATTTTTAATAAATAACACATCGTCGAAGCAACCTTTCTCGCAACTTTGCGTTTAAGCTAATGAAGGTTGATGAAATTGGAACAACCTGGTTCCAAGACACGTTTTTCATGGAAGAAGTAAACTAATCATCGTAATCATTAGGAGGATATGATATGAAAAAATTCTACAAAGTGCTCACAACTGCAACCCTTTTGGCAATGGCGGCAATGCCGATGGCAGCAAGTGCTCACCCAGCTTCTAACACATCTGTGGGTAAGTCATGGGAAGCGAAAGAGATGAAGCATGAGAATGAGCAGCATGAGAACAAGAAGCATGAGAATGAGCAACATGAGAAAGAGAAGCATGAGAATGAGCAACATGAGAAAGAGAAGCATGATAATTACAACGAGAAGCGTGAAAAGGAAGATAAACATGATTGTGATTATCCGTCTTATGAAGAGCAATCGATGCTTTCTACGCTAGGACAAATCACAAAGATTACAAATGATGCTTCAGGCAAGAATATTACCGTAACAGGTCATAGGGAATCGGCCAAAGGACAAGATGAGATTACTCTGGCCATTACCAAGGACACCAAAATCGTAAATTCCAAAGGGAAACAAGTCAATTTAAAAGACATTATGGATGGGCATCAAGTGGTTAAGGCTGTATACAATGCGAATTTGACCAAGAGTGTGCCTGCACGGGGCGTCGCATCGAAAATCATCGTTCAAGATCAAAATCAACAATTTACGGGTATTCAAGGGAAAGTGACCGATGTTAAGAACGGCAAATTTGTGGTCACAGGTAAGAACCTGTACACTGCAGCAAATGAAACGATTGTGGTCCATGTAACGGGCAAGACCCAAATCGTTGATCGTAACGGGAAGAAAATAAGCCAATCGGACGTTAAACCTGGTATGGAGATCAAAGCATTCTATGGGCCGCAAATCACAAGAAGCCTGCCAGCGCAATCGAATGCGAGCTATATCATCGTAAATACAGAGGATCGTCCACCGGTAGAACAGTCATTCGGAACGGAAGGTGTAATTACCGGAACGAATGGTTCTCAAATTACGGTTGTAGGGAAAGGCTTGGACGGCCGCGGTCAACAGCAGGTGGTTCTAAACATCAACAAAGATACTCGAATTGAGGATCGTAACGGTAATGTGCTAAGCAAAGATGTATTAAAGGAAAATGTTCTTGTCGAAGCAACGTATGGACCTGCGATGACATTCAGCATACCTCCGATGACAAATGCCACTAAAATCGTAGTGAAAGACACCCTAGTCAAGGCTGAGGGGACAGTGAAAAAAATGGATACTGACAAAAAGTCGTCTTTGATTTATTTGGATGTGAATTCCGACAATGAGGTAAGTAATGATGTGATACTTAACGTTACAGACCAGACGAAAATCGTATCCCAATCGGGCGATTCCGTACAGCTCACACCAGGCACCAAGGTCGTTGCGTATCATTCCATGATTATGACAAGATCATTGCCGCCGATCTCGAATGCTGAGGTTATCATTACTGGTCAGACTCGCTAGGACAATATAACGCAACAAGCCCTTCCGAATGATTCGGGAGGGCTTTTTTCATACTCTAATTATGGTTGAAGATGGAAGAAAAGGACCTTGGCACCTTCCTTAATTATTGGAAAAATTGTACAATACACTATTAACCAAGGGTAAAATCGATTTAAGAAGAGAAAAAAAGCTAATCGTTTTACGTTACTACAGTATTTGATGAATGGAATCAGCGATAAACAACCTCGAAAAAGGTGCCTCCGATGACATTAAAAAAACGAATTTTCATCATTTTTATATTCAGCTCGCTCGTGCCGTTTATATGTATTAGTATCTTTTCATACTACACGATCTTTTCGATCATGACGAACCGAGTTGAAGCGGGAATCCGGAGCAATTTGAAGCAAGTGACGCTTTCTTTGGAAAATACACTGAACAGCCTGAACCATATCTCGCAGCAATTTGCCTATGGCGGCACGATCGTCCGGGAGCTCGATGAGCTCCTGCGGACGGAGGAACCCTTCCAGCGGATGAAGCTGCAGCATCAGTTCAAAAGCAAATTGAACCTGATTACCTTCACCAACCCAGATATCGGTTTGACAATGTATTATTTTGAAAAAGATCAAATGTATCAATTCGAAAATTTACCGGTGAAATACAGCTTTTCTCCAGAGAAGCTGCCCCTTTTTGCCCAGTATTACGGGATTTCCTACTATGGACCTCATGAAAGTTTTAATCGTCTGGATAACAAATATGTGGTGTCCGCATTAAGGAAAGTAGATTTTCCCGGGCGCGATGATGTGTATATTTACATAGAATCCGGGTTTCAATTGCTCCAAAATATGTTTGGAAGCAATGATTCCAGTAACAATCTCTATCATGTGCTGTTGGATAATAGCGGGAGAATCACGTATAGCGAAATTCCACAGTTATTCCGAACTGGTACGATTTTTCCGGAGTTTTCCGAAGGAGGCTCCTCTGGTTATAACAAAGACCATTACTGGTACAAACAGGCGAGCGACCAAGGCTGGAGTGTCGTATCTGTCATTGCCGAAGCCGACTTCAATAAAGAGGTTAATCGCTGGCTGCTGCAAATTGTATTGTTCTCTTTATTGTTTCTTGGCGTAACGCTAGGTCTAGCATGGTTGTTATGGAAGATGGTGTACAGGCCCCTTAGTCAGTTCCAGACTGAAATCAAAACGCTTTCAAAGGAGCGGTCCAAACCAGGCTTTGAACAGACCAGGATCCCTGAATTTGACTATTTATTAAGACAATTTCAGAACATGAAGAAACAAACCTGGGAGCTGTTTAATGAGGTCAGAGACAAAGAAAAGCAGCGGGTCGATCTTGAAGTGGAGAAACTGTTGTATCAGATTAACCCGCACTTCCTGATGAATACGCTGGATACGGCTCACTGGCTCGCAGTCATGAACGGACAGCAGGAAATCGATCGTCTGATCCAGTCTCTCAATAAACTACTTTATTACAATCTGGGGAAAATGGGAAAGCCCTCGACCATCGAGGAAGAAATCGACGCGATCAAGCAGTATTTGGCGCTGCAGCAAATTCGATATGATTTTCAGTTCGATGTGCGTATCTATGCGGATGAGGAAGTGCTAAAAAAGCAGGTGCCTAGGTTTATCCTTCAGCCGCTTGTTGAAAACTCGCTCTATCATGGGCTTTACGATGAAGGATATATTCTGGTAGACGTCCGATCATTGAATCGGGGCATCCAGATCGCGATCCACGATAACGGTTCCGGAATGTCAGAGGAAACGATTCACAAGCTGCTGAACAGCAAAAGCGCAGAGCAGCAGAAGGTTGGGATGGGAATTGGCATGAATTATGTGAAGCGAACGATCGAATCCCGATATCAGGACAGGGCGTGTCTGGAAATCAAAAGCGAGATAGGAAATGGCACGAGCATTTACTTAACCTTACCGATTGAAGAGGTGGGAGAGCGAAATGATTAAAGTACTAATCGTGGATGATGATAAATTTGTACGTATGGGGCTCATGTCCGTGATGCCTTGGCAGCAGTTCGGGATGCAGGTCGTTGGCGAAGCGAATAACGGAGAGCGCGCGCTCAAGCTGCTGGAGACGCAGGATGTTGACTTGTTATTGACGGATCTTGCCATGCCTGTCATGTCAGGTATCGAATTGATAAGAATCGCCCGTGAACGATATCCCCGGCTTCATATCGTCGTCTTAACCTTGCACCAGGACTTCGCATATGTTCAGGAAGCACTTCGTTTGGGAGCGATAGATTATGTTGTAAAGGTGGAGCTGGAGAAAGAACAGTTCGCGGAAGTGTTAGGCAGGATCGAAGGCCGGATTCAAGCGCAAGCGGTTCATGGAACGGCTAACCGGAGTCAAGATGATGTGCAAATCCATATCGGGGAAAAGGGCTATATTGTGGTTCGTTTTGATCATCATGCCGGCGGCGAATGGAACAAAGGATTGCATCTTTCTACAGATGTAAACGTGATTGAGGTGGACCGTAATTGCTGGCTGTTGATCTCGAGACATGACCGGGATGACGAGCTGTGCCATTCATTGTTAACCAACATGCGAAGTATGGAGAAGTGTATAGTGATTGAATTATCGGATTTGCACGGGTTCACGCTAAACGAGATACAGCGATGGGTCCGGGATTTTAAGGAACGGGAATTATTCTATAGTTATCAGCCGCATATCTCCGCGATCTCAGTATGTATCCATAAGGGGAGCGAACATCTGGCAGAGCCAGCCGAGGAAGATCTGGAGCGGCTAAAAGACCAGTGGCTATCCGCAGAGTGGTTATATCATGACGGCTTGTTCGAGAAGCTGGTCCTGGAAATAAAGCTGCTCAGAATGCCGCAGGCGAAGCTGATCGGATTGCTGTATGCTTTTGTGAATGAGTGGAACCGTTTATTCTCACAATCCACGCTTGGCAGAATCAAACTTGTCGAGCCTATTTACTCTTGGTATCAAGTGGAGCAGTGGCTAAAGAGCATTCGCGGTTTGACCCAGCATGCTGCCGACAAAACGAGTTATTCGCAGGAAATCATTCATTGCATCCTGAATGCCGAGCAGATGATGCGGTCCGAACTGGACCAGCCCTTAACAGCGGCAGACATGTCCAAAAGGATTAATATGAGTCGAAGCTATTTCAGCCAATGCTTTAAGGATATTATCGGGAATACATTTATCGAGCATATCCGGAGGCTTCGAATGGAAAAAGCCAAGCAGTACCTGCTTAGTACGAACAAAACAATCCAATGGATTGCTGAGCATACTGGCTATATGGATGAAAAATATTTTAGCCGCACTTTCCGTGACCAGACTGGAATGCTTCCAAGCGAGTACAGGTCCCGTAAACGCACGCATTCTGACAATGGCCGTGTGAAAGAGGAGAACCGATGAATAAGAAGACCGCTTTATTCATAGTTGCATTATTATGCATACTTACCGCCTGTAAGGGATCTGGTACGTTGGATACGGATTCGGCGAAGGCGTATCAAGAACTGCTGCCATTCGAGAGATATGAGCATCCGGTCATGTTAAGTGTAGGAGCGGGGGTTGACCCTAACTACAAGACATATACAGGGGAGACCCCTGCCAATAATCCTTGGATCAAGGCAATTCAAGAAACGCTAAATGTCCATGTCAACATTGCTTGGATCGTTACGAATCAAAATATGGAGCAAAAAGTGGATCTGACCATCGCCAGCAATACGCTGCCGGATGCCATGGTTGTCACGCCATCCCAACTAAGCCAAATGGTTAAGGCCGATGAGCTGGCCGATTTAACCACGGCTTATAACGACTATGCATCACCGGTCATGAAAAGCATCATGGACAGCACCAATGGGGCTGCGATGAGCCAGGTCACCTTCAATGGCCAAATCCTCGCTCTCCCATCCGTGGCTCCGGAAGACATTAGCATGCTGTGGATACGCAAGGACTGGCTGGATCAGCTCGGACTACAGCCGCCGGCCACGCTGGATGAGCTGGAAGCGACGGCGAGAGCTTTTGTAGAGAGAGATCCTGATGGCAACGGGAAGGCGGATACGATCGGAATCGCAGCAGGTGTCCCACTCTATGATGATTATCATGCCGGACCAGGCAGCTTTAATTTAAATCCCATTTTCTCAGCTTACAATGCTTACCCGGGATTTTGGCTGAAAGACGCTCAGGAAAAGCCCGTCTATGGATCGATTCAATCCGAGACGAAGGCGGCGCTTGAGAAGCTGCGCGACATGTATGCCAATGGATTGATTGATCGGGAGATGGGTATCCGTGATTCTGCTGCGGAGGTGGTGATTAACGGGAAAGCAGGGATGTTTTTCGCTCCTTTCTCCGGAGGGTATTGGCCGGTGCCGGAAGCATTGAAGAACAACCCCAGGGCTAACTGGCAGGCCTACGCCCTGCCGCTGGATGCGGACGGTAAATTTAATGCCAAGGTGTTTCAGCCGACGAAGTCATTCATTGTCGTTCGTAAAGGCTATAAACACCCCGAAGCGGTAGTAAAGGTGACCAATCTTATTTTGCGGGACGAGTACTTGTACGGGATAGACTTTCAGCCGCTAAGGAATACGCTGGCCCCGCACGATGAAATTCCGGCTACAGTTAGAGCGCTGCAAGCTGTATTGTCAGGGGAACGAAATCCCGAAGATTTCGATGACAAGGTTGAATATACGCTGCTCAATAACGACGTTTATACCATAAAGAACACGAAGCTGGCTCCTTACAGCAGCACGGATATTCAGTACTGGGATGCAAGAGATCCAAATTTCAAGCGAGCCTATTCGCTGCTTGTCGGCGGGAGAAATTTGCTGGACCCGAATCTGAACAAAGTACACAGCATCTACGAATCGCAAACTGGAACAATTGAAAACCAGTGGAGGCACTTGATCAATACGGAAATGGAGCTGTTTACCCAGATTATTATGGGAGCCGCTCCGCTTGAAGCATTTGACGAATGGGTCGAGGATTGGAAGAGACAAGGCGGCGACCTGATGACTACTAAAGTAGAATTAGAGTTAAACCGGCAAAAATAATCGATTCCTGTTAGAGGGGTCGGTTTTTTTTTATGGTAGACAAATGCCCGATGGAGAGGGTGAGAATTGACTTCGATGCCAGCGATCATTCGTCTACCGTAACATACTACTCCTGCCTATCTCGGCAGGACAATGACAGGCTGTAATATGAATGTGCAATGTAGACGTTTTAGAAGGATGAAGCTTTAACAACTACGGATAAGTTAGGGGGTTCTGACAGATTGAGAATGACATGGTCGAAATACGCTGCCATTCTTCTAACCTGCTGCATGACAGTTGTGGCATCTGGATGCAGCGAACAACCGGAGGTGAAGGCGGAACAGGTCGAACGCCAGGGGATGATGAAATGGATTACGACGGATAAGGCTGCATATCATCCAGGCGAGAAGGTGAAATTCACACTTCAGCTGAATCCATCGGAATCGGAAGCTAAGGTGTTCGTCCAGTACCGTCATCTCGGACAGAAAATAGGGCAGCAAACTGTGAAAATTAGCGGAACTGAAGCCGAATGGGAGTGGACCCCGCCGAAGGATGATTTCAGAGGCTATATGGCGGAGGTATTCGTTAAGACAAAGGACAAGGTAATGGATCACCTGAATATTGCTGTAGACGTTTCCTCGGATTGGGCCAAATTCCCGCGTTATGGGTACTTGGCTGATTTCCCGAAATTAAGCGAGTCACAGATGACCAGAGTGATTGACCGTCTCAACCGGTACCATATTAACGGCATCCAGTTCTATGATTGGCAATACAAGCACCATGATCCGATCAAGACGGCTCACGGAACGCCCGCGGCGGAATGGCCGGATATCGCGAATCGGCCTACATCCTATGATACGGTGAAGGGCTATATTGATTTGGCTCATCGTCATAACATGAAGGCGATGAATTATAATCTGATCTTCGGCGCTTACGAGGATGCGGAGAAAGACGGCGTAAAAAAGGAATGGGCATTGTATAAGGATCAAGCGCTCACCATTCAAGACAGTCATCCGCTCCCGGACAGCTGGGCCAGCGATATTATGCTGTATGATCCGAGCAATCCGGAGTGGCAGAATTACTTGATTGCCAAAGAAAAGGAAGTGTTCAAGCATCTGCCTTTTGACGGATGGCATGTCGATCAGCTGGGCGAACGGGGGACATTATGGAACGCGGCGGGAGAGAGTGTGGAGCTGCCACATGGATACTTATCATTCTTGAAGGCTGCCAAAAAACAGCTGGATGTCAGTTATGTCATGAATGCGGTTAACCAATATGGCCAAGTGTTTATGGCGTTAGCACCGCTTGATTTCTTCTACACGGAGGTATGGTCCGATTTTCCGGAATATGGCGACCTGAAGAGAGTGATCGATCAGAACAACGGCTTCAGCAGTAATAAGCGGAACACGGTACTAGCTGCCTATGTAAATTATGAGCTTTCCAATGCTCCGGGAATATTCAATGCTCCGGGCGTACTGCTGGCGAACGCGGTCATCTTCGCGTCAGGCGGCGCTCATTTGGAGCTAGGGGAGAACATGCTGTCCAAGGAGTACTTCCCGCACAAGAACCTCACTCTGACACCGAAACTGGAGGAGCAGCTTACGAATTATTACGATTTTCTCACGGCATATCAGAATATTTTGCGTGATGAACTGCAGCCGTCGGATCTAACAGTAGTAAGTACGGGCGGACCGGCTTTAACAGCAGACGCAGCCCAAGGGAAGATATGGTCTTTTGCTAAGAAGAAAGACAGCAGTGATATCGTGCATTTCATTAATTTTGCCGATGCAAACACGATGAACTGGAATGATACCGAGGGCAAGCAAGTCGAGCCGAAAGAGCTGCAGGAGCTAAGCATCTCGTTCAGCAGAGATCGGAAGGTTAGCAGCATCCTGTTTGCTTCTCCTGATTACTACAACGGATCGCCAGTTCAACTTGAATTTACACAACAGGACAATCAGGTGTCCTTGAAGCTGCCGAAGCTGAAGTATTGGGATCTCATCATGGTCAATTATGAGAATGCGTCGGGGTAGGTGATGGTGAATCAGACAGGGGGAGAAATGTCGTTAAGATCAAGATGCAAACGCTTCAATTCCTTGAACCTGCAATCATTTCTCTACGGAATGAAGCGACACGACTCTACCTTGCCGCCGGATTCTTACCCATATAATCAAGTAGTGATATGCGGTATGAACAATTACAAATCGATGGAGGGTCCAATGAAAAAGAAATTATCGATGTTTTTGATGATTACGCTGATTCTTTCTCTTGCGCTTACCGCCTGCTCGAGCGGATCGGATACGGAGGAAACCGAGAAACCCGATTCTCAGGGGACGGAGCAATCTCCACAAAATAATGAAAAGGCAGCAGGGGTCTGGGGAACGGATGAGGATGGAAACGGTGTGCCCGACTGGCAGGAGAAACCGATTGAACTCAAATTCGCGCTTCGCTTTTATGGCGAGAATGACGACACCAACCCGATCTACTTGAATATTAAGAAGTTCACACAAAAGTACCCCAATATTAAAGTTGTCCGCGATCGTCAATTTGCAATCGAGCAGCCGGATACGGATGAGCTTGAAATTCTGACCGCAAGAGCGATGGAAGGAACGATGCCGGATATCTTCTATTCACCGCTTTCGGCTGAAATGTATGATCGTGAGCTGACCTTGGACTTAACTGCGATGCTAGAATCTGATCCGGATTCGAAATGGATTTCTGAACATGCGAGAAGCTTTATGAAAACATACGACAGCAAAGAGATCTATGGTATTCCGTGGATGTCTGTAGCGCAATTTCCGGCCTTAAATCTGAAGCTGTTGAGAGAAAATGATATTAAGATTCCGCCGTATAACTGGACTTATGACGATTATGAGCATTTGCGCGCAGAAGTTGCCAAGCTCACGCCCAACAATCCGATTTTCCCGGGAATGATTGAATTCATCGATTTTGGACCTCATTACTTCGACAGTGTTCCTAATGGGTGGAAAGGATTCAATACGGAAACCCGCAAATTTGATTATGAAAGCAGCCCGAACTTTGGTAAATGGCTCAACCTTGTATCCAACGAAGGCAAAGAAGGACTGCATTTCTGGGATTTGCCTGAAGCGACGCGGAAGAAGAAAACGGGCAATTTGGGAGCGCCTTGGCAGGATGGATTGGAAGCGGTCGGCAATGTCTGGATGTATGCGCTTAGCTCGGATATGAATGAATTGATCAAAACCCGCAAGATGGATATCGACATCTACCCGATGCCAAAAGCTCCGGAAGGTGGAACGACCAGTCTGCATGGTTACTACGATACACTCAGTCTATCCAGCACATTGGCTGAGGATCAGGTCAAAGCAGAGGCGGCATTCCAGCTGGTGAAATGGTTGACTTATAGCGAAGAAGGATTGAAATCCCGCTGGGCGTTGATTGATGAGTATTCCGGACTTCCGAAGGATGCGCCGCTTCGAGCAGAGGATCGCCTAATGGACTTCATTCAAGGGTGGCCAATCACGACCAATCCAGAGGTATTGAAGCACCATCCGCTAGTCAAAGGGTTTCCGAAGGACAGTGAACTGGCCATCTTCAACTTCCCGGCTTTCCAGAACGTTGACTTCCAGCAGATGCTCTCGAATCCAGTGCCGTTCCCAAGAAACATTCCTGGTGTAGCTAAAGCTTACGAAAAGCTGAACCCATGGGAAATTAGAAACCAAATTCGGGATAAAGGCAAAAAATACAGCGATATTGCCCCTGAGTGGGATGCGATGATGAATAAGACGCTTGATGATTATTTGCGGGAATACAACAAAAAGTAACCGGATATCTGTGAAATATTGATGATGTTAGGTTGTGACCGAGTGAAAAGGAACAAGAAAATCTTACAAATTACTGCTGGTGTATGTCTCATAGCGATAGCCGTTGGTTTGTTTTTCGGCAGCAGTCAAAAGAATAAAGGTTCCGATCAACAGGTGTCCGATGCCGAGTTTGAACGTAGTAGAGCAGCCGTGGAAAAAGCTGTGAATCACGGGGAAGGGGACGGCAGCTACTATCGTGTCCTGAAGAAGTGGGAAGAAGAGAAGCTCCCTGTTCCCCGATTGTCATACACCATTCCGGCAGCCGGAACGACCGGAGGGAAGGTATACAGTAAATCACAGAGCGAAGGGTATGGGGATCATGTTGTCATTCTTGCGCCTAAGGATGAGCTGCGTTTTGATGTCGAAGTTGCCGAGCAGGGGCTGTATGAATTATGGATGGATTACCGGGTGTCCGATCAGAGCTTTTTAAATCCGGAACTTCGGATCAGCGTAAATGGTAAGAGTCAATACAACGAGATGAATGAGCTGAGGCTTCCCGTGGACTGGAAGACAGAGGTAGGTAGCCGGAAGGTTGACCGATACGGC
This sequence comes from Paenibacillus mangrovi, assembly GCF_022898935.1. Lineage (GTDB taxonomy): Bacteria > Bacillota > Bacilli > Paenibacillales > Paenibacillaceae > Paenibacillus_AQ > Paenibacillus_AQ mangrovi. The sequence continues at coordinate 812,891 of NZ_JALIRP010000001.1, forward strand.
GACGAGTTGATGCCCAAGCCGCAAATCGTGTCCGGATGGAAAAGCACAGGTCTGACGGATCCCAACTTCTTCTTTACCGAGCCGTTGAAATTCCATCTGCAGAAAGGGAAAAATTCGATCAGCATGCAGCTGGACGAAGGATACATTTTGCTTGGAAAGATAGAGCTTAAGAACTCGGATTCTTACGTTTTGCCCTATGAGAAGTACCTTACTGCCCAGAAGAACGTAGAAAACGGAATGGAATCGACGGTTACGATCGAAGCGGAGAATATGTCTCTGATGAGCAGAAAAAGTATCCGAGCCAAATATGTCAGAGACCCGCAGGTTACGCCGTATACGTACAAACATAAAGTGCTGAATGTTCTGGACGGATATTCGTTCGGGGACAGTGGTGATCGCGTTACCTATCAGTTCAGGATTGAGCATAGCGGACTGTATCAATTGACGTTGAAATATGCCCAGGACACGAATAACGGGATGCCAACCAACAGAAGAATCGAGATTGACGGGAAGGTTCCTTTCCAAGAGCTTGAGCATTACCAATTCCGTTACTCCAGCGGCTGGAAGAATGAGACGCTGCATAATGACAAGGGAGAGCCCTATTCGATTTACTTGCAGGAAGGCGAGCATACTCTTTCTTTATCTATCGATAATTCGGAAGTAAGAGAAATCTATCATGAGCTGCTTAAGATCTTGGAGGAGATTGACTTCACGGCCCGGGATGTCAACCGGTTGACAGGCGGACTAGTCGACAAGCAAAGAGATTGGCGGATTGAAAAGTATATCCCTGAGATCAGAACCTACTTGCAGGGGATTGCGGGCAACATCGAGCAGCAGAAACGAGCCTTGACTGCATATGCCCACGATGAGAATCTGTCTGTCATTGCAGAGCTTGAACATGCGGAGGATCTGATCCGCGACTTTGTGAAGGCTCCTGAAGATCTGCCCCATTATATGAGCAAGTTCAATAAAGGGGAATCTTCTGCTTACGGCAGGATCAAAACCATACTACCTATGCTGCTCTATAATCCGATGCATCTCGATAAAATGTATGTTCATAACGGGGGCGAGCTGCCGCCGCCTACGGCTGGATTTGCTACAAATGCGGTGGAAGGCGTCAAAGCGTTTCTCTATTCCTTTGCAGATTCGAGATACTCTAAGCCGAGGGCTGATGATGATGCGGTAGAGGTGTGGGTCAATCAGTCCAGACTGTATGTCGAAGTCATGCAGCGGATGATTGATGAGGAGTTTACACCGGCTACGGGAATCAAGATCAATCTGTCGATATTGCCGGATGAGAGCAAGATTGTATTATCGAATGCAGCGGGAAATACGCCGGATGCCGCTCTGGGCATCAGCTACGGAACGCCTTTCGAGCTCGCACTTCGGGGCATCATTGAAAATGTACGATCGATGGATGGATTCAATGAATTAGCGGTACAGTTCAACCCGAATGCGTTCGTGCCTTACATTTACGATCAGGGCGTTTATGCGATTCCGGAAACCCAAGACGTGAAGCTGCTGTTCTACCGTAAGGATATTTTGAGAACGATTGGTGAAAATCCGCCGCAGACATGGGACGATGTGGTCGGTCTGATTCCTCTGCTTCAGAAGTATGACATGAATTTCTATACGCCGCTCGGATCGGATAATGCGTACAAAGGGTTTGACGTGACCACACCGTTCATTTATCAATTTGGTGGGCGATTATACGATCCGACAGGAAGCAAAACGGTCATCAATCAGGACGGCGCATACCATGCATTCGAATTCATGACCAATCTATTTACGGTGTATAACATTCCGATTACGACTTCGCAGTTTTTCCAGAGCTTTAGAAACGGTAAAACACCTGTCGGTATCGGCGATGCGAATACGTACATCCAGTTGAAGTATGCGGCTCCTGAGCTTGGCGGACAATGGGGAGTTCTCCCTGTACCGGGCATTAAGAATAAGGCTGGCGTCATAGAGCGCTGGGAACCGACTTACGGAAGCTCAAGCATTATTTTCAAGCATAGCGACAAGAAAGAACAAGCTTGGAAATTTATCAAGTGGTGGGTTGACGCCGAGACGCAAAGCGCGTTTTCTTATCAAATCCAATCGACCCTGGGGGATAAATTTTTGTATATGACAGCTAACCTGAAAGGATTCGAGAAGAGCGCTTGGCCATCGGACTCCAAAGCCGTCATTATGGAGCAGTGGAAATGGATTCAATCAACCGGAAAAGTGCCGGGGGACTATGTGTTGGAACGCGAAATCAGCAATGCGTGGAACAAAGTCGTATTCGATAAGCAAAATCCACGAATTGCCATTGATAATGCGGTCAAAACCATCAATAGGGAACTGGAACGGAAATTGAAGGAGTTCGGATACTTTGAGAACGGGAAGATGGCGAAGCCTTACGTGGTTCCAACGATTGAAAATGTAGAGAGCTGGGTGAGCGCACATGGGAAATAACATGAGGGGGAAGCGTCAATTCAAGCGCAGTTTTTACAAGCTGGCGGATAGTCCATACATGTTTATTTTTCCTTATGCTGCATTGTTTTCGCTTCTCATCGTATTACCGGTAGCTGTCGCGATCGGGCTTTCATTTACTTACTTTAATACGGTGCAAGCCCCTAAATTCGTAGGATTTCAGAATTACATTGATTTGTTTACAGGAGATACCATTTTTCTGCAGCATGCGATATCCAATACGTTGTTTTACGCCGTCTTGGTAGGGCCTATCGGGTATATGCTCGCGTTCTTTCTCGCCTGGATGCTCTCGCAAGTTCCGCACAGGATCAGAACGATCTACACGGTCATTATTTACTCTCCTTCAGTGACGGGATCCATCATGGTAACGGTCGTATGGAAGGTGCTGTTCAGCGGAGACCGAACGGGATATCTGAACTATTGGCTGATGAAGATGGATATCATTCAGGAGCCGCTTCAATGGCTCAAGTCTCCTGAATTGCTTGTACCGATCATGATTTTTATTGCGCTGTGGGGAAGTATGGGCGTAGGGTTTCTTGCCATGCTGGCGGGACTACTGAATATTGACAAGACGATGTACGAAGCCGCCTATATTGACGGCATTCGAAATCGTTGGCAGGAAATCTTCTATATTACGATTCCATCGATGAAGCCGCAGATGTTGTTCGGGGCGGTGATGGCCATTATCGGCACATTCAACGCATCCGGCGTAGCGGCAACGCTTAGCGGAGGATCGCCTCCTCCGCAGTATGCCGGCTGGATGATCGTCGACCATGCCAACGATTTCGGATTTACGCGCTTTGAGATGGGATATGCATCTGCGGTAACGGTCGTGTTGTTGTATATCGTGATCCTGTTCAATAAGATCAGCTACAAATTATTTGGAGAGCACGAGTAGTCTCTATATCTTTCGTGAGTGTGGTGAGAAGCTTGATTAAGTTTAACCCTCAAAAGCTGCATAAGGATCAGTGGGGCTTTCATCTGGTGCTTTTGATTCTGTCTCTGTTTATGCTCCTGCCGATCGTATTTATAGTCAATCATGCATTTAAACCTTTTACGGAATTGTTTGCATATCCGCCGACGTTCTTCGTGAAAATGCCGACACTGGAAAATTTCCGTTTGTTGATTAATTTTTCGGCGGAATCCGGCATACCGGCCTCCAGATATGTATTCAACAGCCTATTCACGACAACCCTTGTCATTCTGCTCACTTTGCTGATAAGCTCTTTGGCGGCTTATGCGTTATCGAAGCTATCCTTCAGGGGGAAGCATGTTTTTAACAAGGTGAATACATTGGCGCTGATGTTCGTACCTATCGCGGTAGCTATTCCCCGGTTTCTCATTATAGAGAATCTGGGCATATTCAATACGTATCTGGCGCATATCGTCCCGATGCTGGCAATGCCGATCGGCATCTTTCTCTTAAAGCAGTTTATGGATCAAGTACCGGATGATCTGATCGAAGCCTCTAAAATGGACGGGGCGGGCAACTGGCGGGTCTATTGGAATGTGATGCTGCCGCTGGTCAAGCCTGCGCTTGTTACCGTGGCGATATTAACGTTTCAGGCAAGCTGGGGCAATTCCGAGAGTTCATCCATCTTTATGGATGACGAGTCGCTGCGGACCCTTCCTTTCTATATGAACACGCTAGTTGCACAGTCGGGCAATATTGTCGCTGGTGCGGGATTGGCGGCAGTAGCGGGACTCGTGATGTTTGTGCCCAATATCGTTTTATTTATTGTTTTACAAAATAAAGTCATGGATTCCATGGCTCATACGGGGATCAAGTAATATGCAGAAACGGACTATGATGCTCTCCCTTACGCTGTTTTCGTTCGTTGTGTTGTTGTATTGCTGTACGTCGCCTGTCTATGCAGCTGTAGATGCCCCCTACTTTACCTATACGAGCGACAGTAAAGGGTTCGTCATCATGACACAGGCTGCCTATACCCCGACCGTGCAGATCTCCACCATAAATGGTCAAAAATTGGAGACGCCGGAGCACGTCTTTGTCGATGATCAGGACAATGTGTATATTACGGACAGCACACTGAGCAAAGTATTTATTCTGGATCCTCAATATCGCTTCGTGAAGGAACTGACGAACGACAAATTCAAAGCGATCAAGAGCACATTTGTTACGGATCAGTTTATCTATGTAGTCGATACGTCGCTCAATGTCATTTTTGTGCTGGATAAGGCTACGCATCAATTGTTGAAAGAGATCGGAAAACCGGACTCGCCGATTTTTCAGGAAGGCTATGAGTTTAGTCCGACGCATATCGCAGTTGATGTGAGAGGCAATATTTATGTGAGAAGTACAGGTTCTGTGAACGGCCTTATCATGTTGAACGGGGATGGGGAGTTCGTGACTTTCTTCGGTGCGAATCCGATGCAGACACCCTTGCTCGACCGGCTGAGATCTTTTTTCCTGACAAAAACGCAGCAGGATAAAATCAAGAAAGTATTGCCGGATGTGCCGAGCAATATTGCGATAGACAAGACAGGTTTTATCTACACGGTTACGTCATCGGTCGAGGACAACCCGGTCAAAAAATTCAACGTTTCGGGAAAGAACTATTTTCCGGATAAGATGGTCGGTATGTTCTCGATGGAAAGCGTCTGGGTCGGACAACATCATAATGTGTTCTCCGTCAGCTCCGACGGCTGGATTTTTGAATATGACACGAACGGGAATTTGCTGTTCTTGTTCGGTGGCAAAGATTTCACCTCCAGCCGGCTCGGTCTGCTGAATAGACCTGTCGCGTTAGCGTCCAATTCTTCCGATGAGCTGATCGTTGTGGATCAGGGATTGAAGCTGCTTCAGTGCTATCGTCCGACCGAGTTCTCGAATGCGGTTCATCAGGCGATGGACGCCTACCAAGACGGGGATTATGACAAGAGTAAAAAGCTGTGGGAGTACACGCTGAAATACAACTCTTTGTTCGATAATGCCCATGTCGGACTCGGCAACGCCTATCTTCGTGAAGGCAACGCTTCGGGGGCCTTGGCTGAATTTGAATACGCGAAGCATAACAACGGCATGTCAGAGGCTTTCTGGGAAATACGCCAAGGCTGGCTGCAGAACAATCTAGGTGTCGTCTTTTCTATTCTACTCACCCTTATTCTCGGTAGTTATGCAAGCAAATGGTTAAATCGAAGGTACGGTTATGTGTCTAGAATCGGGAGTAAGCTGCAGGTCGTTCGGAGGGTTAAAATCATTGACAACCTGCTCTATATGTTTACGTTCCTGAGGCACCCGTTGGATGGGCTGTATCATATCAAATACGAAAACAGAGTATCCAGGCTATCATCAACGGTCATTTACGTGCTCGTTACGATTCTGTTGATCGTGCATTATGAATATGCCAATCCATTGTTTGTCAAGAAGCAGGATTATTTCTTGTATACATTAATGATCATGGTCGGACTCGCCGTGCTATGGATGCTGTCCAACTATCTGATCTGCTCCATCACGGACGGGGAAGGGAAATTCAGAGATGTGTATAATGCCACAGCTTACTCTATAAGTCCACTGATCGTCATCCTGCCTCCGCTTATTCTGTTCAGCAGAGGACTGACGTTGGAGCAGTCGGTCTTTTACGATCTGCCGATTCAGGCGATGATCCTTTGGATAGCATTTTTAATGTTTTTCATGATTAAGGATATCCATAACTATGAAGCCGGCGAGACGGTGGACGTTATTTTCAGAAGTCTATTCACGATGCTGGTGATTGGATTGTTCCTATTTGTCTTTTATTCGATCGGGAGTCAATTCCTTGGCTTTCTGCATGATGTAGTGACGGAGGCGGGCAGCAGATGGCAGCGAAAATGATCAAATACGGAATCATATTGATAATAGCGGTCCTACTTGGGGTAGGCTACTGGCTGAACGGTTTGCCGGATGTAAAGTATGGGATCGCAGCGCCTGTGAGCAACTATAAGGACATTACGGTGAACGACAAGCCCGCAGGATGTTCTGGCAATGACGTGAAGACGGAAATACCGGATTCTTTTGCCAAGGTAGCTGGAAATGATCAGTTGGAGCTCTATCTCGAAGAAGAAAGTGTAGCCATTGCCGTCAAAGACAAATGCAACGGGCACACCTGGTTTTCCTATGACGTGAGCAAGGATATGGAGGAGGCTGGATATAATGCGGAAATGACGGCATATATCAAATCAGGTCTTTCCATCATCACATATGATAAATTTACGCCGGGCCGAAGAACGATACTAGGGGATCAAGCGACAAAGACCTATCAGCGAAGAGATGACGGGTTTATTGCAACGATTGATTTCGAGAAGGCTAAGATTCGATTTGATGTTGTTGTAACACTGCAGCAGGGAGATGTCGTTGTACAGATTCCCCGTGAGAGCATTAAAGAATACAATGCAAATTTGTGGAAGGCCGGCAACGAAGATATTTCATTAAGCGAGATTATTGTGTATCCGTTCTTCGGGAGCGCAACTCATAAAGATAACGGATACATGGTCATACCCGACGGAGCGGGAGCGATCGTGAAACTGGATAAAACCCCGAAGCATGCAGCCGGATATTCTGCCCCCGTGTATGGTACAGATCCGGGTTATGAAGGTTCCATGGAACTCAGCGCGAAGGGAGTTGTCGTGAAGCCGGAAGAAAGGATATCCCTGCCGATCTACGGTATCATTCACGATGCGAGACATGCCGGCATGCTGGTTATCGCGGAAAGCGGCGACAGTTATGCCACTTACAATTACGTGTCCAGCGGCATGCAGACGAATTACTATCAATCTTACTTCAGCTATACCTATCGAAAAGAATACCCTCAGTTCCAGAGCAGGGTGAACAAGGATCAGCTCGTATTAGGCTTTCAGGAGAAGCCCAATTCATTTGATCTGGTTCAGCGCTATGTCTTCTTGAGGGGGGATCAAGCGAACTATGTAGGAGTAGCCAAAACATTCCGCGATTTTCTGGTCAAGAAAGATGGATGGCATCGACCAACGGCACCCAAGCATGACAAAATGCCGATGAAAATCGATTTTATTAACAATGAAGTTACTGACGGTACGCTTGGTGTCGAGAATGTGACCGCAACGAGCTACAAACAAGCGCAGGAGATTGTCAGGAAAATGGCGGACAAAGGCTTCAGCAGGTTGAATGTGACGTTTAAATCATTTATTAAAAAGGATGCTGCCTATCGGTTTGACGTGCTCCGGAATTTGGGCGGGAAAGAAGCTTTTCGGGAAGCGGCCGATTATTTTGCCTCCCAGCATATCAAGTTCAATCAATATGTGGATTATTCGAGATCTTATTTTGAGGCGACCCCATATACAGCAAGCAAATTAAACAGGCAGGCTATGGGTGTGATCAACGAAAATAAATCGGTGTACAACTACTTGAACAATCCTAAATATTTTAAGGTCCTTGCGGAAAATGATCTGAAAGCTTACCAGCAGTACGGCATTCATTCGCTGGCGTTTGACGGATTCGGTTCAAGTCTATTTACACACTATGATCATGGATCCATCGGATATTCGAACGAAGGCATGGCCTATGTGGAAGATGTATTGAAGTATCTGGGTGATAACGGCATCGAAATCGGCATGTATTTACCTGACGCTTACCTTTATAAGTACATCAGCGAATTTTATGATACGCCAATTTCTTCGTCAGAGCTTATCTTTATTGATGCGACCATACCGCTCGTGCCACTGGTTGTAAGCGGTTATGCGGATATGTATGCGCCGTATATGAATTCTTCCTCGAATGATACCGATGCGATGCTCAGGCTGATCGAGTTTGGTGTGTATCCATCCTTTGTATTAACGGGTGAGTCCACATACAGTATCAAGTACACGGCTTCTCATGATGTTTTTACTTCGGAACTCCAATATTTGGAGGATCGGATCGACTTCTATTACTCCTCGGCAAGCAAGGCGCTGAACGAAGTTATAGGTCATGAAATGATCAACCATACGATTCTGGATGCGGGGGTCGTTCTGGTCGAGTATGACAACGGCAAGAAGATATTGATTAATTATAATGATTCCGAATACCGATATGGAGATGTAAAAATGAAATCAAAAGGGTTCGTGATTCTATGATAACGGAGACGAAGAAAGGCAAGGTCGAACCGAAGATTATCAAGCCCGTGAAAACCCGCTTAAGCTTGAAGAGCAAGCAAAGCTGGACAGGGATCCTGTTCATTAGCCCTTGGATTATTGGTTTTTTGGCCTTTTTCGCATATCCGTTATATAGAACCGTCTTTATGAGTTTCCATAATGTTTCCTTCGGGCTGAAGACGGGCTGGAGATACAAATGGGTCGGGATGGAAAATTATCAGCGTATTATGTTTGAAGAAACCGACTTCGTCGTCGCAGCCCAGAATTTCTTTGTCCAGACTTTGCTGTATGTTCCGGTTATTATTGCATTGTCAATCATTATCGCTGTACTGCTGAATCAGAAAATAAAAGGGAAGATCATTTTCCGGCTTCTGTTTTTCCTCCCCGTCATTATTCTTAGCGGGAAGCTGATGGAAAATATGGATACCTACGGCGGGATGTCGCTAACTGCGAATGAGTTTATTCTCGAGTCGCTCTATATGATCATTCCTTCCAAGGACGTTGTGCTGCTCATTACCAGCTTGTTCGAGCTGATCGTTCAATTGTTGTGGTTCAGCGCGGTTCCTATTCTTATTTTTTTGGCTTCGCTTCAGAAAATCAGCAAAGAAATCTATGAGGCAGCGTCCATTGACGGAGCTTCACCCTGGTCTTCTTTCTGGAAGATCACCTTGCCGATGGTCTACCCGCTCGTTAGCGTGTGTGTGATATATGTCGTCGTATTCTTGGCCAATTTCGAGACGAATCCAATTAACTCGATCATTATGCAGTCCAAATATGACGGCTCCCGGCGGGAAGGATATGCATCGGCTCTATCCATTCTGTATTCGCTTGTCCAGCTGGCGGTTATTGCCATTCTATATTATTCGACTCACAGCAGAAGCACGAAAGGAAGGTGATCCAGATGTCCGACATCGTGATGCGGATCAAGCGGCACATCCAGGTGTATCAACCTCCGATGAAGAAGTTTTTGTTCGGAATGCAGATTAGCGACGGTATGGTTTACAAAGCGGCTACCTATCTCGTATTAACCATATTCGGGTTCATATTCCTGTATCCGCTGCTCTATATGCTTTCGACGAGCTTGATGTCTAACCTGGACTTGGTCGACAACACCGTGGAGTGGCTGCCAACCTCGCTGTATACCTTTAACTATGAAGCAACATGGAAGGCATTGAAAATGCCAGGCTCTTACGTAACGACGATTCTATTGGCGGGGGCATCCACGCTCAGTGTCATTCTCTCTTCCGCGTTGGTGGGGTATGGATTGGCGCGCTTCCACTTTCCGGGGAAAAAGCTTGTCTTTGCCTTGCTGCTGTTTACTTTCATCGTTCCGAAAGCGTTATTCTTTATCCCGAAATTTCAGATTTTCATGCAGCTCGGTCTGAAAGGGAATCTTGGAGCGCTTGTTGTCCCTGCATTAACCGGGCAAGGGGAGCAGGCAGCGCTCTTTATCCTCATCTTCTATCAGTTCTTCAGAATGATCCCGAAGGTGCTGGAGGAGGCTGCATGTATCGATGGAGCGGGAGCGATTCGGACGTTTTGGAATATCGCGATTCCCATGGTCGGTCCGGCATTTATTATCGTGGGCGTATATGGTTTTTCAATCTACTGGAATGAAACGTTCCTGACTTCCTTTTATTTAGATGGTAAAATTCAGACGGTCCCTATGCTCCTTGGAAATTTGCAGGAGTCCTTCGGCGGCGTCGTTGCAGCGAGTAAGAAAGAAGTCGGAAACAATCCGAACTGGAGTTTTTCGGAGGCCAAAGCTTTTGCAGGGACGATTCTGTCGATTGCGCCGCTAGCGATCTTGTATCTAATCGTGCAGAGATGGTTCGTTCAAAGCATTGATAAGACAGGGATTACCGGAGAATAGAAATCGAACGAAAACCTACCGAAGGCGGTGGCCTTATGCGGTGGGTTTTCGCGTGTTTATAGGTTTAAGAAAGGACCTACGGGGAATCGGCATGACGCCAAGTAAATTTACCTCTTGGAATTAGACCACGAACGGGGACATGAAGGTATAATACCTAGAACTGTAGAATATTGGATCAAGGAGGGTGATGAACATGTGGAAAAATGCTATTGAAGATGCGATGCTGAAGATCAAGCAGAATATTATCAATCATCCAGGAAAGCTGCCTCATATTACTGAGGGGCAGCGTTACAAGTGGGGCGATAATAATGATTGGATTGAGGGATTCTACACGGGGATGATGTGGCTTGCTTATGAATACGGGGAAGACCCGTTCTATAAGGAAGCTGCAGAGTCATTTCTTGCTAACTTTAAGGATCGCTTAGACCATCATATCGCATTGGATCATCATGATATCGGCTTCCTGTACTCCTTGTCAGCCGTCGCGCAGTGGCGCGTAACCGGGAGCGAGGAGGCTCGAGCGCTGGCGTTGCAAGCGGCTGAACGGCTTGCTGCGCGCTGGAGACCGCAGATGGGGATGATTCAGGCATGGGGCAAAGAAGGAGATCCGAAGAACGGGGGGCGTATCATCGTCGATTGCCTCATGAACCTCCCTCTTCTGTTCTGGGCGCATAAGCAGACAGGCGATTCCACCTATTATGATATTGCTCTGAAGCATGCTCTCAAAAGTCAGAAATTCCTTGTTCGCGGCGATGGTTCATCATATCATACGTTCTATTTCAATACTGAAAATGGAGATGCGCTGCACGGCGGAACCCATCAAGGATACCAAGATGGATCAACATGGACGCGGGGGCAAGCTTGGGGCATTTATGGCTTTGCATTAGCATATCGCTATACGAAGCTGGATACCTTCTTGGATACCTCCAAACGGTTAGCCCGGTATTTCATCGAAAGATTACCAGAGGATCATGTTGTGTATTGGGACTTCGATGTACCTGTTGAAGAGGGAACGCCTCGAGACAGTTCCGCTTCTGCCATCGTGGCATGCGGGTTGTTAGAGCTTCTCGAACTTATGGATCAGGAGGATCCGGACCGGGAGATGTTCGGAGAAGCGCTTCAAGCTAGCATGAAATCTTTGGTCAATGGATATGCAACTACTGATCTTCCAGAGGCAGAAGGATTGCTGAAGCATGGTTCGTATCACGTTAGAGGAAATTCGGGGCCTGATGATTATATGATCTGGGGAGATTATTATTATCTAGAGGCTTTGGTTCGACTAAGTAAGGGAATCAAGGGATATTGGTACGAATAAAAAAAGGTGCTAGAAGCGGTTTGGAACGCGATACTCATTTCTCCATGTTCAAACATATGGGTTTAATCAAGGACCTGGCCATCGGCCAGGTTTTTTGGCTTCCTGTTATTATGATGGTCAACATCAAGGGGAAAGGTTCCTCTGATCTGGAAATAAAGGTATAATTTATGTAGGGAAAGAGGGGTGACTGGGCCATCGATTTTTTTGCTCGGAGAAATTACCAGGCCGCATGAAGAGACGGGCTGTTGTATCTATTCATATGACTTTGAGGAGGTTGTTCAGTTGTCAAATGGACGCATTTTAGGAATTGCCTATAACGTTATTCCGGTGTCAGATGTAGAACAGGCGGCGGCCTGGTATGTGAAGCACTTTGGATTCAATGTAAGGCATCCGCGGGAAGGTTCTGTAAGCTTGTTCCGGGACAACCGTCCGATCCTCGTTCTCATTCAAAGCGAAAACGACTCAAGAGCGACCTTTGAAGTGAATAACCGAAAGAGATGGGTCACCACCTTTTTCACGAATGATATAGAGTCTTTGCATGCCGATCTGAAGTCGGAGGGAGTCCAGGTTGGAAATATAGCGGATGAAGGGAAATACGGCAAGTTTTTTGTGCTGGAAGATCCGGATGGCAATTTATTTGATGTGTGGGAGAATCATGACTGTGAACTCATCTATTAAAAAGAAAATACTATGAAGGGGCATTGGTATGAGCATGAAGATGAACATTCGCACAGAAACAGCAGCAGATTATGAACAGGTAGCCAAAGTTCTTTTTCATGCATTCGGCGACCGTGAGGATGAATCCGAATTAGTGAAAAAAATCCGGAAGTCGGCTACTTTTGTGCCTGAGCTTTCGCTGGTTGCAGAACGGGATCATGAAATCCTAGGCCATATTTTGTTAAGCAAAGCGGAAGTGGTAGACGAGGGCAGTAGTCATGAAGTCATTGCACTCGCTCCTCTAGCTGTCAGTCCTGATCATCAAAAGCAAGGCATTGGCAGGCGGTTAATCCAGGAAGGGCTGGAGCGTTGTCAGAAACTCGGGCTTGATCTGGTCTTATTGATAGGCCACCCCGAATATTACCCTAAATTTGGATTTAAGCCGGCGCGACCGTACGGACTGGAACTGAAACAATTTGATGTGCCGGATGATGTGTTCATGGTTTGCGAGCTGCAGGACGGAGCACTGAATCGGATTAAGGGTGAATTGCGGTATCCTAGGGTGTTTTTGGAGTAGATTCCTTTAGCAAGAGTATTCCCTTTGATATTCAGTAGTTTTTTCATTGATGTACACAGTTCGCAGGTAGTTCGGAGGCTATTATGAAAACAAAATGGATGGTTTTCCTGATTCTCCTGCTTTGCGTTACGGGATGCAAAGGCAGTGATACAAGCGAACAAGTGATAGTCTTCAACAAAGACCATACCCGCTATTTGGAACAATATGGCTGGAGCATCGATCGATTTGCATCTGAAACCAAGTATGCTCCGGGGACGCTTGCATCCTTTCGCGAACATCTGAAAGAGATGACGGACAAAGGCAAGCTGGACATTAGTGCTTATGTTAATCAAGAAGTTGTTGAAACAGGTTATGTCCTTCGTGAAACTACGCCCGGTTACAATCTGATTACTGCTTATATTCTTGAAAGCGACGGTAAATGGATCGGAAGCTATTTGGTTTTTAGCCATGAAACACTGGACGAGAACGGAAACTACCAAACGGATATTAGTTCTACAGATGAAATGATTAATTCAAGTGAAGTTGCCGGTTTGCATCCAAAAAAGAAATAAAAAGCGATAAGGTGATTCGACGCATCCCTGCTCGAAGAGCTATTTTCAAAAATACGTAATTAAGGAGTTCACCTTATGATCCCAGAAGGTTATACCGTAGTAGAGAAAGTACCTCAGCTTGATACGTATGTCCGGCTTTGCACCGCGGTTGGATGGGAGGTTGTCATGAATTTCAACGCGGCGGAGCAATCGTTACAAAAATCCCTTTTTGGCGTGACGGTGCTGCATGGAAATGAAGTCGTCGGCATGGGCCGAATCGTTGGAGACGGAGCGATTTACTTCTATATACAAGACATCGTCGTCACGCCCGAACATCAAAACAAGGGACTTGGAAAGGTTATTTTGGAATCGATTACCGCTTATCTACGAGAGTATGCGCCGGAAAAGGCGTTCGTCGGACTTTTTTCTTCCCAAGGGAAAGAAAGCTTTTATCGGCAGTTCGGTTTTAACCAGCATGAGGGCATGACTGGAATGTTTGGTGTGATGCATGATGGTGAGATCTGGTGAAAAATGATTCGAGGTGATCATATGAGAAAATTGCTAATGATCGCAGTACTCACAATGATTGTGTTAACAGGATGCAATTCTGGAGTGAATCAACCGATTACAGATGATTTTACCAAGCCGGAATTACAAATCATTTCAATGAAAAGCGGTTATCTGCCCTACCATCATCAATACGATAATATGGATCGAGGTCATCATGATTTTGAAAATCAAACCACAGTCATTGATCCTAATTACTATGAAAATCATCCATTCAAGCGCGGTGACATTGTTTTTTTTATGAATCCGGACTTCGACCACGATAAATATCCATCGGTCCGTCTCGAAGAGATGAGTATTTCAAGAATTGTGGCGCTGCCGGGAGAGACTATTGCAATCAAAGCAGGCCAAATTTATATCAATGACCGCAAGCTGGATTCATTTTATGGCATAGCCCGTCGGTTAGGATCGGATGCAGATGCCCTGAAAAAAAGTCTTGAGGACCAGAATGATCGTTTAGATGATGTAATGAAACAGAACATCCAAAATATGATCCGCATGCTGGAGTCAGAGCAATTGGAGCCCACCAAGATTCAGGAAGGGCAGGTATTCGTGGTAGGAGACGATTGGTTCAGGAGCTTTGACAGCAGGAATTTCGGTCCCTTGCCAGTGAAGGCGATTCATGGAAAAGTACTTGGATATTTAGAAAATCCTTCTTCACACTAAAAGTTCATGTTCATAATACGAGTGTTGATCGGTTGTGAAGGAAAGTCTTAGGGAGGACGCATGAAGTTATACCATTTTAGCGAGGAAGAAAATATCGAGGTATTTCATCCACGGGTCAAGGCCAACCGGACGGATATGCCGCCTGTGGTGTGGGCCATCGACGAAGCGCATCAATTCACGTTTTTCGTTCCGAGGAACTGTCCCCGCATTGTGTATACAAGACATGAAGGGATCACTGAGGAAGACGAAATCCGTTTTTTTGGAAATACGTCGGCCCAGATCGTGTTGACGCTGGAAAATCGCTGGTACATAAAAATCATTGAAACCACGCTTTACAGGTATGAGCTACCGCCGGAATCCTTTGAGCTTTTCGATGAGACAGCCGGTTATTTTATTTCCAGGGAAATGGTAAAACCAGTCGAAAAAACGGTTATCCGAGGCGGCCTTGAGCGATTGCTCGATATGGGAATCGACGTACGGTTTACTCCGGATCTTTATCCGTTAAGAGAGGCGCTTCTAAACTCATCGGTTAAGGATTTTGGCATTCACCGATTCGAGCATGCAATTCCATTGTTTTAACCTGACCACCTGAGAAGAAAACGTGAAGACCCATAACCTATGTTTGAAGAGAGTGCATGTTTAAAAGAAAACCTAATGTTGGAGCCATCGGAAATAGCCCCTGACTGAGCCAGGGGTTATTTTTTTATTAGTGGCTTTAGCCAGTTGAGCACGCGAAGCGTGGGAAACAAAAAAACCACCAACTATGCGGGTAATTTTTATTTGCTCCTTCCCCATTTATTTCTGCGGTGAATTCGAATATTCTGTGTCATTTCTCCTTGCGGCGACAGTGTATTTTTATTCACTGATTTGTTTATGCTACACTGGTTTAATACACATAGGAACAAAAGGTACCATGGGATAACATGACAGACGGGGAGTTGACGAACATGGCATTTGTGACGATTAAAGACGAATATAAACGATATCAGATGGGTGAGACGATCATCGTGGCAAATGACGGGATCAATCTTGAGATTGAGAAAGGGGAGTTCGCGATCATTGTCGGACCGAGCGGCGCCGGGAAGTCAACGGTGTTAAATATACTCGGCGGCATGGATACGGCCGATGAAGGCCAGGTGCTGGTAGACGATACGGATATTGCCCGGTTTAACAGCAAGGAATTGACGGGATACCGCCGCAATGATGTCGGATTCGTATTTCAATTCTATAATCTTGTGCCTAACTTGACTACGAAAGAGAATGTCGAGCTGGCGTCGCAGATCTCACCGAGGGCACTGGACGCGGAACAGGTGTTAAGGGACGTAGGGTTAGGCGAACGGCTGAACAACTTCCCGGCACAGCTGTCTGGCGGTGAGCAGCAGCGCGTAGCGATTGCAAGAGCCCTTGCCAAACAGCCTAAATTACTGCTATGCGACGAACCGACAGGAGCTCTGGACTATAATACGGGAAAACAAGTGTTGAAGCTGCTCCAGGATACCTGCCGAAATACAGGGACAACAGTCATTGTCATTACGCATAATTCTGCGTTGGCGCCGATGGCAGACCGAGTGATCGAGATCAACAATGCCAAGGTTCGTAAAATGACGAAAAATCCGAATCCGATCTCGGTCGATGACATCGAGTGGTAAGGAGCTAGAACATCATGAAGAAAAAAGCGCTATGGAGCGATATCTTCCGGGAAATCTGGCGCACGAAAGCAAGGTTCCTGTCCATTTTTGCGATTATTATGCTGGGTGTCGGATTCTTCGCCGGGATTAAGGCGACAGGACCTGATATGCTGGATACGGCAGATCATTATTTCAAAGACCAGAATCTGATGGATATCAAGGTCCAATCAACGTATGGTCTGAATGAACGGGATATTGCAATGTTGAAGCAGGTTCCAGATGTGTTGAACGTACAGCCTGCATACAGCGGGGATACCTTCCTGGGTGATAGTGGGCTGATTGCCAAGGTATTCTCGTATCATGCAGAAGATCCGTTGAACCATTATGTGGTTGTTGAAGGCCGAATGCCTGAAAAATCGGGCGAAATCGCGATCGATGCGAGTGAGCGGGGCAGCCGGTTTAAGGTAGGCGACACGATTACGTTTACGAACCCGGACGCCAAGACCGACCTTGAAGATACGTTCCGTACCTTGGAATACAAAGTAGTGGGTATCGTCAAAAGCCCGCAGTTCATCAGCAGCATGGGTCGGGGGGCGAGCAGCATCGGCAAAGGAACGGCTGATGTATTCGCCGTCATACCGGACCAAGATTTTAAGCTGTCGGTCTACACAGAAGCCTATATGAGTTTCAAGGACACAGCCGAGCTGGCGCCTTACACGGCTGCGTACGATGCGAAGATTGATGAGCATACCAAAGCTGTAGAACAAGCCTTGGCCTCACGGCCGGAAGAACGTCTCGCGGAGGTTCGTGTCGAGGGACAAGCGAAGCTGGATGAAGCACAGCAGAAGATAGACGATGCCAATCAGAAATTAGCTGATGCGAACCAAAAATTGACCGATGCTAGACAAAAGCTGGATCAAGGCGAACGAGGCTACAAAGCGGGCGTAGACAAGCTTCAATCTGAGACCGCTAAAGGTCAGGCAAAGCTGGATGCAGCGGCTCGGGACATCGCGAAGGGTAAGGCAGAAATCCAGCGTAACCAGCAGACGTTAGCGGATGGGCAAGATCAGCTTCAAGCTGGTCAAGCCCAATTGGATGAGCAGAAGAAAACGTTGGAGCCAAAGCTTGCCCAAGGTCATGAGCTGGTGAAGTCGCTGCTCCAAGTCTCCACGATGCAGCCCGCAGCGATTCCTGAGGCTCAGCAAAGCCAGCTTCAGGCGGCAGCTCAATCGGCTGATCCGGAGCTCGGCAAAGCTGTAGCCGGATTCATGCAAGGTGCGGTTGATGGAGAGACTTTGCAGCATGCTGCTACTTCCTTCGAACAAGGCTTGAACCAAGCTTCTCAGCAGTTGACGAATGCGCAGCAGGAGTTAGATGCAAAGAAGAAGCAGCTAGAAGCCGGTACTCAGCAGCTGAAAGCGGCGGAGAAGAAGCTCATGCAAGGCGAAGCGGAGTGGGCGCGGAACAGCCGATTTGGCAGCTGCCAAGCAGGAAGGAGAAGCACGGTTAGCCAAGGCGAAAACAGAGCTTGCGCAGGGACAAGCCGAGTATGAAAAAGGGCTGAATAAGTACCAGAAAGAGAAGAAAGATGCAGACCAGAAGATTGCGAATGGCGAGAAGCAGCTGGCTGAAGGGAAGGATGAACTGAACAACCTCAAGCTGCCTAAATTCTATGTCATGGATCGGAGCGTCAACCCGGGCTACACCGAATATAGCGATAACGCGGATCGTCTGGCAGCGATTGCGACGGTTTTCCCAGCATTCTTCTTCCTGATTGCAGCGCTGGTCAGTCTGACGACGATGACTCGGATGGTTGAAGAGCAGCGATTGCAGATCGGAACGCTCAAGGCATTAGGCTACAGCAACATGGATGTGATGAAGAAATTTCTGGTCTACTCTACGCTAGCTAGTATTACGGCATCGGCGGCGGGTCTCGCGATAGGATTTACGTTATTTCCAGAGATTATTTATAACGCCTACAGTACGTTGTATAACTTGCCTGACGTACGGACCAGCTTCTATATGAGTTATAGTATCATCTCGGTGCTCGTGGCCGTGCTCTGTACAACGCTGACCGCTTCGATTGCTGTCCGGTTTGAGCTGAAGAGTAACGCATCCGTGCTTATGCGCCCGAGAGCACCGAAGAGCGGATCGCGTATTCTGCTGGAGCGCATAGATGTCATCTGGCGGCGTCTCAGCTTTATTGGGAAAGTCACGGCGCGCAACCTGTTCCGCTACAAGCAGCGGATGTTCATGACGGTATGCGGTGTTGCCGGTTGTACAGCATTAATTCTAACCGGGTTCGGGCTGAAGGATTCCATCGCAGATATTGCGCCGCTCCAGTACGGCAAGATTATGAAATATAACGCGGCGGTCGTCTTCCAAGACGATAGCAGCAAGAAGGCGTTTGAGGAATACAACAAACTTATCGCCGATACCCCTGAGATCACAGGTCAATTGAATGTTACGCAGGAGGTTATGTTGGCAAAAAAGAAAGGAGTTAACAATCAGGACGTGAACCTGTTCATCCCAGAACAGGCAGATGCACTGAATGACTTCGTTGCATTGAAGGAACGTGGGCAGGAGAAGGTTATTCCATTGCCGAGCGATGGGGTGATTGTATCGGAGAAGTTAGCTAAGTTATTCGATCTGCATGCGGGCAGTACACTAACAGTTCAGAATAAGAACAATGAGTCGTTTGATCTGAAAGTCGAGGGGATCACCGAGAACTACACGATGCACTATGTATATATGACTCCGCAATACTATGAGCAAGTCTTCGGGAAACCGGCCGTGGTGAATATGCAGCTTCTCACATTCAATAAGGTAGATCCTGCATGGGAAGATCAGTTCAGCGAACGGCTAACCGCAAATCCGCGTGTCGCGATGGTCAGCTTCACGAGCGGTGTAAGCGATGCGTTCAACGATACGATGGACAGCATGAATGTCGTTGTGGTGGTGCTGATCATTTCTGCTGCGGCACTGGCTTTCGTCGTCTTGTACAACTTGACCAATATCAATGTATCGGAGCGAATTCGGGAGCTGTCAACGATCAAGGTGCTCGGGTTCTATGATAAGGAAGTCACCATGTACATTTACCGTGAGAATATGATTCTAACGGTGCTGGGCATTATCGTGGGCAATTTGCTCGGTGTGCTGTTGCATCGATTCGTGCTTCAGACGGCAGAAATGGACGAGATGATGTTCAGTCGAACCATTCATGCGATTAGTTATGGATATGCGGCAGCATTAACCTTGTTATTCTCAGGGATTGTCATGGTGTCGATGCACTACAAGCTGAAGCATATCGATATGATTGAAGCGTTAAAATCGGTAGAATAGCACTGACCTAGTTGTTGGAAATTATAACTAAATGATCAAACTCCCTTGTATTTAAGATCTGCAATGTTGTCCCCAGAGTCAAATCCTCGGATTTGGCTCTTTTTCATGTTATGTCTGATGTTATTTGCTTTTACTATTCTAGGTTGGAATTATTTCGGTGAGCGCTATATAACTTATTTGTTTGGCGTGAAATCCATTTTGCCGTACCGGATTGTATTTATTCTCTCGATTGCTTTCGGGGCGTTCGAGACACGGCGTTATTTGCGGCATGTGAAGAGTCAAAAGTTATATAAATAGCGCAAGGTTGACGTAGACACGTTTGAATTGTTTTCTTAGCAGGAAAACAAGATATAGCTCTGGATAAGCTATATGTGAAAGAATATGAAAACCCCTTTAGGGGTAGCAAAAGAGGTAAAGGCATAGTGGCTTGAACAACTGAAAGCCAGCGCCTTTAGACGCTAGCCAGAGACAAAGGTTTATAACCGCAGAGAAAACACCCGTTAGACGGATGGTTTTGATTATTTAAATCATTAAGTGTGAAAATATGGAGCATGAAGTGAACTTGGTATATCATTGGAATATGTAAAAAAATGACAGAGACTAGTATGTTCCTCAATCCTCAGGTTTGCTGATTTTGGGCAGTTTCACTGTAAACGTGGTTCCTTGTTCCGGGACGCTTTCAATCTGGATGGAGCCGCTGTGGTTATGAATTATATTTTGCGTAATCATGTAGCCAAGTCCGGTTCCGGTCTCTTTGGTTGTAAAAAACGGTTGACCCAGCTTCTGAATTTGTTCCGATGTCATCCCGATGCCCTCATCCTCTACACTGATTAGCACTTCTTGATCATTGGAATCGACGCTTACATATATCGTTCCGGTGGAACTCATGGCATCTATGCCATTTCTAAGCAAGTTGATAAATACCTGTTTCAGCTGATTAATTTCCCCCATAATCCACAGGGGAGCGTCTGGACCGTTAAATATGATTTCGATATTTTTTAATGCCGACTGCACTTTCATTAAGGTAATCACCTGGTCCAAAATAGGAAGAACGTTTAAAGGCTTGCTTGTGTGATTACGTTGAGGCTTGGATAAGACAAGCAGTTCGTTCACAATAAGCTCTATTCGTTTAAGCTCGGATTCGATAATATCGAAATAGGTTTCGCTGCTTTGCTTGGAGGATCTCATCAGCTTCATGAACCCATTGATGGAGGTAAGCGGATTGCGGATTTCGTGGGCAATGCCCGCAGCCAACTGTCCGGCCATGGTCAGCCTTTCAGACTGCATCATATATTCCTCTTTTTCCCGCTGTTCCGTAACATCCATGAATACTCCAATGGCTGCCGTTTCCCCTTCATAACTTAAGATAAGTGTAAAACCATCCACAAGCTTTTGCTGTCCATCCAGGCAGTTGATCAGATACGTGATAGGGTGGAGCAATTGGTGTTCCGCAAAGCTTCTTCTTCGTTCCTTTAATGCTTCGTGATAGGAGATGTCCACCACCGTATCTGTGGAGATCCCGAGAACTTCACTTTTTTCCTTGGCGTTAACCAGCCTAAGTGCTGCTGGATTAACGTATTGCACAACTCCTTTTTTGGTGATCAGGACTGCGAGCGGCATTTTCTCCAAAAGCTGTTGGTATGAATTCTGTATGTCACGTAAAATATTTTCAGTCATATGCAGCTTCGACTCCAATTCGGACCTCCGGGTGTGATCTTCGAATTGCGCCAGATAATGCACGGGCATTGAATCATCATTATGTATGATTGTCAGATGGATGGTCACCTGAAGCTGTCGTCCATCTCTACACTGTATTGACTGCTCTATGGAAACGTATGCAAGATGCTCTGATTGAAGAGATTCGCCGTATTTTACTATCACAGACAGCATATGCTGATAAAAAATATCCAGTTGAGCGGTGGAACCTTGTTCGTGCTGCGAGTGTCCCAAAAGATCACATAGTGCGGAATTGATCTTTATAAAAGTACCGTGAAGTGAGATGTAAGCCATTCCAAGAACGGCATGCTGAAAAATAGGATCATAATTTTGGACATAATCACGTAGCACCGAAAATCTCCTTTCTTTTTCTAGTTTATCTGTCGGATTAACCATATTATAATCATGTTGAGTAATGGTCTTCAAGCTTTTCCATGAAAGGTTTTTATTGGGATTCAGTCGAATATATCAATTTTATGATGACATACTAGAAATTTCATTTCTATTCCATTTGAGAGAAAGGAGCATCTGACATGTCAGATAGCATTGAAGAGAGGCTGAAATCACTTGGTATCGTTCTTCCGGAGGTTAGCTTGCCAGCGGCGAAATATGTTAACGATGTCATCGTGAACGGGCTGATGTTTGTTTCAGGCAAAGGCCCGGCAGGACATCCGAGAGGGAAGCTTGGAAGCGACTTTTCTACGGAGGAAGGGTATCAGTTCGCCCGCAGCACCGGACTTGAAATTTTGGCGGTTGTTAAATCGGCACTCGGAACGCTGGATAAGGTGAAACGAGTCGTGAAAATACAAGGCTTCGTGAACGCGCAGCCCTTTTATGAGGAGCATCACAAAGTGCTGAACGGCTGCTCGGATCTGTTCATAGAAGTCTTTGAAGAAAAGGGGAGCCATGCCCGTTCCGTGTTTGGAGCAGGCTCACTCAGGGATAATCTGCCGATCATCATTGATTCGATTTTTGAAGTGGAAGAGTAGGCATAAGCAAGCGCAGACGTTGACTTGGATGGAACCACTAAACGGCGGGATGATCCGGTTTGTGGTTTTTTCTTTAGAGCGGAAAAATAATGAAGGTGGCGAAGAAGCTGCAAACCGTGGTTTATATGGTCAGGCATGCGGAATCTCAGTATGTACCGGGCCTGGAACGAGAAAGAGGATTATCCGATAGGGGCTGTGAGGATGCGTTAAAAGTAAAGGATATCTTTCGTTCCGAAATAATTGATGTCTTCTTTTCAAGTGCCTATCGAAGAGCCCTTCAAACGCTGGAAGCCGTGGCCCGTGAAGCCGGCAGAGGGATCACCCTTATTGAGGATTTACGTGAAAGAACACTGGCTTCAGATGATTTTCATGTACCCAGCGAGGATTTTTTCAGCTGTAAAAAACGGCTCTACGAGGATTTTGAATATGCTCTTCCGGGAGGAGAATCAAGCTCGGAAGCACAGAGCAGAGGTGTTCAGGCGTTTCTGCGGCTGCTTGACGCGCATCAGAACAATACAATCGTAGTCGGCACCCATGGAGATATCATGACGCTCATCATGAACTATTTTGACCCAGCTTATGATTTTGAATTTTGGAGATCGACGTCCATGCCTGATATTTATAAACTGACATTTGAAACCAATAGATTAATCGAAGTTGCGAGATGCTGGGCGGTTCCTGGGCAGGATGAGGGGACATTGGAGATGTAGTAAAGATGCTGCGCCGGATGCTGTGATCCGGGCAGCTTTTTTTGCATATGGGAAGTATAGCGCCGCCGTTCACAAGGGAGTTTTCGTATGAGTCTATCGGATGAAGACGTTGGTTCGCATCTCTGATATAATTTGGATTTATGTTGTAAACAATGCCAAAGGGTGGGATTTGTTTGAGGAAAGCATCTGGGGAACGTGCAACGCTGATTTTTCGCTTTTTTGTGCCTTATGCGCTGATTTTGCTGGGCTCTTTGCTTGTGGGATGGTTCGCTTATCATAAAACCTCGACTCTGGTGGAGACGGAAACGATGAAAAGCAATGCTGCGGCACTCGGGCAGATCCGGGAAGCACTGGACCGGCGTTTTGCCGAAGTGGAGACGATTGCCGAGCAAATGTCCAGCGAATCCAAAGTCCAGTCTTTTCAATTCGTGAAAGACCCGTTTCAGAATACGAATACTTACCGATTGTGGTCTCTGGAAAAAAGCCTGTTTGATTACCGTATGTCGAACCATTTTATCGTTGATTATTATATTGCTTATAAAAGCAGCGGCATGTTTATATCCCCCCGCAAGGTATACAATGCACGTCAATTTTACAGTCTGCAACTTCATTATGACGACATGTCCTATGACGAATGGTACGCGCAGTTGTTCAAGCAATATTATTATAAAACCTACAAGCCCGGGTTGCCTGTTACATATGAAGGTAAACCGTATTCGGTGGTCAGTTATATGCAGTCCTTCGGTACGAGAGACAGCGGCGGTGTGATTACTGTATTGATCAACAACAAGCAGATTCAAGAGATGCTGCAGCGCATCGACTCGGAGCAGGGCGGCTTTGCCTACGTGGCCGACCAGAACGGAATCCTGATCAGTCATGTTGGGCTGGAACCAGAGTCTATTGATTTGAAAGCGCTTCACGTTGGGGAAGGATTCTCCCGAATCGATTGGCAAGGAAAAAGAATGCTGATTACGCAAACAACCTCTAGCTATAACGGATGGACTTACGTGTCTGCCAAGCCGGAAGCCGTTGTACTGGAAAAAGCCAATTATATCAAAGAACTCACGTTAACGGTGTTCATTTTGGCTTTAATCGCCGGACTTTTCGTTGCAGCCTTTCTGGCTTACCGGAGCAGCCGGCCGGTGTTTAAGATGCTCCAGCTCCTACCGCTTGGCGCTGGCGACCGAGGGAAGCGTCCGCTAGGCAATCTGATGGATGATATCCGCAGTTCCGTATCCGCTCTTGTGGAGAGTCATGATGCCCTGAACAGCCGACTGGAAGCCCAGATGCCGCTGCTGCGGAACGTTTTCTTTGACCGCTTGCTCCAAGGGGGATTCACATCGGTGGAGGAAGTAGAAGCAGCGATGGAGCATTCCCGGGTTGAGCTGCGTGGAAGTTTTCTGAGCGTCGCAGTCATTCAGCTGCGAGGTTATCTTGCGCCATACAACGAGGAAATGCTGATGGAGCTGGACATCGTGAAGCTGCAAATTCAGGATGTCGTTTCCAGGATCAGCACGGAGGAAGAGATTGAGGCGCAGGTGCATGATTTAGGAGAAAACAAACTGGCTCTGCTCCTTCATGGCGGAGGAGAGCAGCCCGCAGATTTCATGGAGAAAATGAAACCGCTGCTGATCAAGCTGTATGGCGTATTGAAGGAAACCAGCAACGCCGGACTTTTACTAGCCATCGGCACCTGCCAGACGAGACTGACAGAGGTGTACCGTTCGTACGGGGAGGCTGAGTTTCTCCTGCTGCATGCAGCTTGGAGTGACCAGCAGCCTGTTTTATTTTACGACGATGCCGAAGTGCCTGTTCCTGCTTATTTTTATCCGTCAGATGTAGAGCAACGGTTGATTCAGCTGGTAAAGTCAGGCAACAAACCGGAAACGTTGCGCCTGATGGAGCAGATCAGAGAGAAGAACGGAGGGAATCTTCAGGTACCTGCCGTTGCCCAGAGACTGCTTGCCCAGGAACTATGCGGGACACTAATGAAATGCTGCGAGCCATCGGGCTCAGGGGAGGACCCATTAACCGAGGAAGTGGAAGTGGTACTGAAGGCTTCCGACCCGGCGCTGCCACCTTCTGAAGCTATTCATTTGCTGTTTCAAACGCTGCTGCGGTTATGTCGGAAGTATGAGGAAAGCAAACGAAGCCACAATAATTCGCTTGCGGGTAAACTGATCGAATATATTGACCGTCATTTCTCGGATCCGGATTTGAGTCTTTCCGTATTGGCCGGAGAAGCACGGACATCCGAGGCGTATGTGTCGTTTTTTTTCAAAGAACAGACCGGCATGAACTTTTCAGACTATCTGGAGAATGTCCGCATGGAGGAGGCGAGGCGTTTGCTCATTCACAGCGGTAAGCCCGTCAGCGAGATTGCGGCCTTGACCGGATATCTGTCACTCAACACGTTCAGCCGGGCGTTTAAGCGCGCGAATAGCATCAGCGCAACGGAGTTCCGGAAGGAAAACCAGGTGCGTGAAGCTTGATTTTATGTCTATTTCTAAAGAAAAGAATAATGACTGAAATCGGAATAAAGCGCTTTCTAAAGCAGGGAATAATGTTTAAAACATGCAGATTTACCGTACGAAGGACTTTCCCCTATACTTCAGTCAACGGCCGGAATACAAAACGATATAGGGGGTGACTGGGCTGAATCTTTGGAAGGATATCAGACGCAGTTGGCAGTTGTACGCACTGTTTGCTTTGCCGCTGCTGTACATCATCATATTTAAATACATGCCGATGTACGGGGCACAGATCGCATTCAAAGAGTTTAACGTTATTAAAGGCATTGGGGGCAGCCCGTGGGTTGGATTTGCGCAGTTTGAACGTTTTTTTCATTCGCATGAATTCTGGAGATTGCTGCGGAATACGCTTGTCATCAGTTTTTATACCCTACTGGCGAGCTTTCCGTTTCCGATTATCCTGGCACTCGGGCTGAACTATGTGAAGAACCGGCGCTTTAAAAATACGGTCCAAATGATCACCTACGCGCCGTATTTCATTTCCCTGGTTGTCCTGGTGGGCCTTCTGCTGCAGTTCCTTGATCCGCGGACAGGGATGATTAATACGATGCTGGGCTGGTTTGGTCTCGGACCGTATCATTTCATGGCGCAGGCCTCCTGGTTCAAATCGATTTATGTATGGTCTCATATTTGGCAGAATACGGGGTTTGCCTGCATCATCTATCTGGCTGCGCTATCCGGCATTGATCCTGCGCTGCATGAGGCGGCTGTTATGGATGGTGCGACCAAAGTTCAGCGGATGCGGCATATCGACATACCGGGCATTCTGCCCATCGCGGTCATTCTGCTGATCCTAAATACCGGGCAAATGCTGGAAACTGGCTTCGAGAAAATTTTGCTGATGCAGAATGCGCTGAATTTGCGTTCATCGGAAGTCATCGATACTTACGTTTACAAAGTGGGGATCGTGTCGCAGGCTATGAATTTCTCCTATGCGACAGCGATCGGCTTGTTCAAATCGGTGATCGGCTTTATACTGCTGATTATCGTGAACCAGACAGCCAAGCAATTAAAGCAGGAAAGCTTATGGTAGAAAGGCGGCGGAAACCTTGCGCAAACCGAAAATGAAAGAGGCCGGCTCTGACCGTCTGTTTACAATCGTAAATTACTCGGTGCTGACACTCATCATGATTATCGTGCTGTATCCTCTTGTGTATGTTGTAAGCGCTTCATTCAGTTCGAGCAGCGCCGTCCTGTCTGGACGGGTGTGGCTCTGGCCGATTGAACCGACGCTGGATGGATACCGGGCCGTTTTCAAGAACGGCATGGTGGTCCGGGGTTTTATGAACACCTTGTTCTATACCGTGGCAGGTACGGGAATCAATCTGCTGTTTACGATTATGGCGGCATATCCGCTGTCCAGAAAAGATTTCCGTGGTCGCAATGTGTTTATGCTTCTGTTCGTATTCACCATGATGTTTAACGGGGGGCTTATCCCATCATATTTGCTCGTTAAAAATCTCGGCATGATCGACACCGTATGGTCCATGCTAATACCTGCCGCCCTATCGGTATGGAATGTCATTATTATGCGCACTTATTTTCAAACGACGATACCGGGGGAGCTGCTTGAAGCGTCCCAACTGGACGGATGTACGGATTTCCGTTTTCTGCTCCGGATCGTATTGCCCTTGTCCGGGCCGATCCTGGCGGTTATTGCATTGTTTTATGCCGTGGGGCATTGGAATCAATATTTCAACGCCATGATATTCCTGAAACGGGCGGACTTGTATCCGCTGCAGTTGATCCTTCGGGATATTCTCGTTCAGAACGAGATCAACATCGATATGCTGGGTGATGCTAAAACGGCCGCTGCGCGGCAGGGGCTTCGAGAGCTCCTTAAATATTCGCTGATTGTAGTGACTTCGGTTCCGCTTTTAGTGGTGTACCCATTCGTTCAGAAGTTTTTTGTAAAAGGCGTGATGATCGGTTCGCTGAAGGGCTGATAGCTGATCAGTCAATCTTTTTATTAATTTGAAAAATCATGGAGGGTTGTTATGTACAAGAAAGCCAGAAAGATCGCAGGTCTGGTTATGGCTGTCAGCTTGCTGCTTGCAGGCTGCTCCGGCGGAACGAAAGAAGGCAGCGGGGACAAAAAAGAGAAGAAGGAACCCGCAGCGACAACAGTCGAACTATCGGCACCAGGGACGTATCCGCTCGTTAAAGAAAAAACGACGCTTAAGATCATGGTGCGCGGCAATCCGCTAGTAGAAAATTTCGAAACGAACGAGTTTACCAAATGGTATGAGGAAAAGACCAATGTCCATATCGAATGGGAGGTCGTTCCGGAACAAAGCATGCAGGAGAAACTGAATCTGGTACTGGCCAGCGAAGATTATCCCGATGTTATCATGGGTCTGAATGTAACTCCTACCCAGCAGATGATTTACGGCTCCCAGGGCGCGTTCCTACCGCTGAATGATTTAATCGAGAAGCAGGGCACGCAAACGAAGAAAATGTTTCAGGATAATCCCGAAATCAAAGACATGGTCACTGCGATCGATGGAAACATCTACGCATTACCTGAAGTCAATGACTGCTATCACTGCTCTATGAGCCAGAAAATGTGGATCTACGAGCCATGGCTGAAGAAGCTGGGCCTCGAAATGCCGAAGACAACGGATGATTTTTACAATGTTTTGAAAGCATTCAAGGAGAAAGATCCGAATGGAAACGGGAAAAAGGATGAAATCCCGCTGTCTCTTTCTCCGAAGTCCTGGCGTTCTTCCATCGACGCATTCCTGATGAACTCTTTCATATATAATCCGATTTACGGATCCAGCAACAAGCATATGTATATTAAGGATGGCAAGCTCGATGTGGCTTACAATAAACCGGAGTGGCGCGAAGGTCTCCGTTATCTTAATAAGCTGTACAAAGAAGGGCTGATTTCTCCTGAATCCTTTACCCAGGACGATAACCAGTTGATCCAGCAGGGGGAGAACCCGGATACGGTGATTTTGGGAGCCTCCACAGGTGGACACGAAGGGGTATTTACACAGTTAATGGGTGATAGCGGCCGTTGGAAGGAATATAAAGCGGTGCCCCCATTAAAAGGACCGGAAGGCGTGCAATATGCCGCTGTGGATACGACGGCTTTGACGCCAGGATCTTTTATCATCACCAAAAAAGCTAAAAATCCAGAGCTTGCGCTTCGTTGGGCCGACGGATTGTACGAAAAGGAAATGTCGCTCCGCAGCGTGTACGGACGACCGGATCAGGAATGGCGCGACGCTAAGGAAGGCGAAATTGGCATCAATGGCAAGCCTGCCGTATGGTCGGAGCTGAAATCTTACGGTACGGTACAGAACGTAAACTGGGCACAAACCGGTCCGGCACTGCGTACGAACGATTTCAGATTATCCGCCGTCGCAAAAGGTGACGACGATTTAGAGGTAATTCTATATAACGAGACGAAGAATAACTATGAGCCGTATAAGCCGAAGGATGTCAGCACGGTGCCGCCGCTGTTCCTGACGAATGAACAGGCGTCCGAAGTGGCCGATCTGGCCAAGACGATCAATGACTATGTGGATGAAATGATTGCCCGTTTTGTCATTGGCGATGCGAGTCTGGATACGGAATGGGACAGCTACGTCAGTCAGTTGGACAATATGAACCTGGAGCGTTACCTGGAAATCTACCAGACGGCTTATGATGCGAAAAACAAAAAATAACCAGCGAAACGGAGGTTTTGCCAGCCATGAAGATGAATCCACGTTTTGAAAGAACACTTCCTCTGATGAACGACCGCTTTGGCTTGTTCATTCATTGGGGCTTGTACGCCATTCCTGCCAGAGGCGAATGGGTACGGAGCGGGGAGCGGATCACCAATGAAGAATACCAGACTTATTTCGATGAATTTAATCCGGTGCTGTATGATCCGCGCAGTTGGGCAAAAGCCGCTAAGGCAGCAGGACAGCGCTATGCAGTGTTGACTACTAAGCATCATGATGGCTTTTGCCTCTTCGACAGCCAGCTGACGGATTACAAGGCAACCAACACGCCAGCAGGCCGGGATTTGATCCGCGAGTATGTGGATGCTTTCCGTGAAGAGGGTATCAAAGTTGGATTTTATTATTCCTTGATCGATTGGTATCATGACGATTATCCGGCATACGGCGACCGCCAACATCCGATGCGTGCGAACGAATCTTTTAAGAATAAAGAGATGGATTTCGACCGTTATCTGGACTATATGCACGGTCAAGTGCGGGAGCTGCTGACTAATTACGGTAAAATCGATATCATGTGGTTCGACTTTTCGTATGATGACATGACCGGCGAGAAATGGCGGGCAACCGAGCTGATCCAGATGATCCGCTCCCTGCAGCCGGACATCGTGATTGACAACCGTCTTGGCGGCAACATTATGGCGGAGGAGCCGGAAGTCTACGCAGGAGATTTCTTCTCTCCGGAGCAAATTATTCCGCCTGAAGGCATCGTGAACTCGGCCGGCGAAGCCATTCCGTGGGAGGCCTGCATTACGCTCAACGATCACTGGGGATACCATTCCACCGACCGGAATTATAAATCGCCCCGTCAGGTTGTCCGTGCGATGGTGGAATGCGTCAGCAAAAACGGCAATCTGCTCTTGAATGTGGGACCGGATGCCAAAGGCGAAATTCCGGAAGAGTCGCTGGATATTCTGGCAGCCGTCGGGAAGTGGCTTCACCGCAATGGAGACAGTATATACGGCTGCGGTATCGCTGAGCTGCCTAAACCGGAGTGGGGGCGCTACACTCAGCGCGGCAACAAGCTCTATGCCCATGTGTTCGACCGGGGCATCGGGCCGATCTACTTCCAAGGCTTGAAAGGCAGAATCAAAAAAGCCCGTTTGCTGTCAGACGGCAGCGAGCTTCATGTGCAGACACCTTGGATGGCGGATCAGTACTCCGATACCGAGAGCGGGGCATTTATCCATATCGCCGGCGGGGATCTGCCGGATGAGCTCGATACGGTCATTGAGCTGGAGCTCGTGGAAGACTAAGACTTGAACATAGAATGCGGCTTTCAAGGTGAAACCTGAAAGCCGCATTTTTGTAAGCGGTATATTTCGTGTCACTCCCTTCGTCAGGATTTCAGCGCAATATGTAACTTTCGTTCTAGGGGCACGGGCCATTATATAAAATGATTAGAGGCCGACAATTTTGCCTAGTATCCCAAAGGAGTGAATTGCTCGTGCAGCCAAGTTCTGATACTCACATAGCACAAGAAGTCTGGACACTTTACCAACAAGTACTTAAAGAAGCTTCGGCTCTTGTTTTGAATAAAGATTACCCTTCCCCATATCATCGATTTAGCGCGTATAATTTAGCGGCATATCTTGCCTATAAAAAGAATACAAGTCGTGAATTTCTACAAGCTCTTCGTTCGCAAGGGCTTTGTTTAAGTTCCAGGGAACATGTCATACAAAGCCTTCAGATCATTTGTTCCAATATGGGACTAATCTCTGCTGTTAATCGCATCGAAAATCCCCACGCTTTGACCCAAAAAAGGAAAGAAGATGTTTTCGGAACGAGGACGCATCCAGAAACGCCTCACATTATGCTAACCCTCGACGCCAAAATGATTTCATCCACCATAATTGAACAATTATTATTAAACGGTATGACCATTGCCCGAATTAATTGTGCCTATGATGATCCATCCACTTGGGACAAAATGATCGAATCGATCCGCCATGCCGAAGCTCGGCTGCAAGCTCAAGGACTGTATGAGAGTCAGCATTGTCGAATTTATATGGATCTGGCTGGTCCCAAAATCCGGATAAACATCTTGAACCAAGTCGCACAGCCGCTCGTAATACAGATCCCCCAAAAAGGTATCGACCCATCTACTCAAGCCAAAAAGGGCCTAATCCGTACAAATGCACAAGCATCTCAGTTACTACAAAATAATTCATATGATTTTGTTATTGACGTCCAGTCTCATGAAAGAATGCACCTCTTAACGGCCGGGGATAAACTGATATGTTTGGATTCACGCCATGTAAAAAGAGAGTTTCTCATTACGAAGGTGATCCATTCCGGATTTGAAGTCATCCTTGAGAAGACTGCCTATATTGACGATAGTACAATTCTACAAAGCATCAAGCATAAAGTATGGCTTCAAGTCACCAACATGGAAACGATTGCTGCTCCATTGCAGGTGCGAAAATCCGACCGAATCAAGCTGCTGTTAAAAGAAAATTCAGAGGGTGGATTTTCTATAGACCATAAGATACCCTGCATTACCGTGAATCTGCCGGAGGCTTTTGCGAATGTGAAGAAAGGGCACACCGTGTTTATCGATGATGGGAAGATCCAGGGTGTTGTTACAGCTTGCCATGATGATGAAGTTGAGATCGAAATCACTTCCCCTGAAACAGAGATCATAATTAGAGACAGCAAAGGAATAAATCTACCAGATACCCCGGTTGGATTAACCGTACCCTCGTTGACCGCAAAAGATGAGAAGGACTTGGAATTTATTGCTCAGCGGGCTGATATGGTTGGAATCTCTTTCGTCCATAGCCCGAATGATTTACAAAGACTAAAGAGGCTTTTGCATATTTACCATCGTGAGAACTTTCCAGTCATCGCCAAGATCGAAACCAAAGAAGCGGTAAGCCATTTTTCCAGCATCCTGCAGGAGGGACTAACCTTTCCCTACTTTGGAGTCATGGTGGCCCGTGGGGACCTCGCGATCAATGCAGGCTTTTCACAAATGCCGATTATTCAGGAAGAAATTTTGTCCCTATGCCGCGCCGCGCATACACCTGTTATTTTGGCAACACAAGTGCTGGATACTCTAGCGAAGAAAGGAGTGCCTTCAAGATCGGAGTTAGCAGACCTATCGCTGGGAAGCGAGTTTGATTGCGTTATGCTAAACAAAGGCCCATTTATTACGGAAGCGGTAAAATTTTTGCAGGATACCTTGTTATTAATATCTGAAGTGAAGGCTTATAACGCATCGATTACACGTGTTATGCGTACATAAATACCTGCAATCGAATACACTCAGCTGTACCCAAAAGAACAGGAGTCTAAGTATAGATAGATTTCTGTTCTTATGTTTGCGGCCCCCCTCTTACATATCTGGAATATTCCGTTGTATAATTATGGTAATACCACAGCTCGAATATTATAAAGAGCGAAGAGTTTGATTTTGTGGAGAAATCGTCAGGAATAATAAAGAAGGAGGCCTTTAACACATGAAAGCCAAATATTTAAAAGAGTATTTCTTCTTTCCGGATATCCTCATCATGAGCGTTCTCTTTCTTGTTAGTTTTGGTTTTATGATTCCTCACCTCACTTCGATATCCATTTGGATCGCATTCGTTGTCGGGATGATTGCTTATTCCATCGTTGAATATCTTACCCATCGATTCCTTTTTCACATTAAGACGCCGAAGAGTCCTTTTTTACTCAACATTGTTAAGCGCTTACACTATGATCATCATGCCAATCCGAATGACCTCAGCCTATTGTTTCTCCCGGTTTGGTACTCATTACCTAACATGGCGATCGCTGCTGTCGTTGCTTACTTGATTACTTCAAGTCTCGTGATTACGAATGCTTTTATCGCTGGGATCATGATATTCTTATTATTCTACGAATGGACGCACTATATAGCGCATCGTCCTATTAACCCCATCTCTTCTTGGGGACGTTGGATGAAGAAGGTTCACTTATGGCATCACTTTAAAAATGAAAATTACTGGTACGGTGTGACCAACCCGGTGTATGATCTGGCCTTAGGAACCTTTAAGGACAAAAACAAAGTTGAACTTAGTCCAACCGCCAGGGATCTTGAAAAACGGGGTAAACAGAATATTCAATTGTGATCAGCCATTAAACAATCCATATGACAAGCAAGCCTTGAGCGTTTCAAGGGTTGCTTGTTTTTCATACCATTTAGTAATATGCCGTTCCTCTTATCTTCCATTTACATATTGTGAGATAGAATCTATCGACACGAATAAAAAGGGGTGATCCTATGGGGTCCGGCACAAAAAGCTCTATGAAGATGTCAGGCGTGTCTATTATTACCTGTACGAATCGGCGAGGTTTCCTAAAAAACTTGATTCAAAATTACATCATACAAAACCATCCCAAGAAAGAACTCATCATTATTGTCAACAACGACAAGATACCCTTAGCGCCCTACGAGCGATTAGCTAGTGACCTTCCCAATGTAAGAGTTTTCCGCAAACCTGAAAAGAACTCGCTCGGTGCCTGTTTAAACTTTGCCGTCAAGCAAACAAAATACGACTACATCGCCAAGTTCGATGATGATGATTATTACGCCCCCGATTATTTGCAGGAATGCCTGCTAACCTTTCAAAAAACAAATGCCGATGTGATAGGCAAGCGGGCCCATTATATGTATTTGGAGGGCTCAAAGACGATGATCCTTCGCTTCTCGCAAGCTGAGAATAAACCCGCTGCGAAACTTCCAGGTGCGACGCTTGTGATGAAACGGCATGTATTCAATAAGGTTCAGTTTCCGAATAAAAACGTAGGGGAAGATGATCTTTTTTGCATACGATGCAAGAAGAAGGGGTTCCACGTTTATTCCGGAGGAAAATTCAATTTTGTCGCCATACGCCGCAAAAATTCATCTGGCCATACATGGATTATCAGTGATAAAGAGCTGATTAAGTACCATAAGGTAATTCCAAACGTTAATAATTACAGAGAATTTGTAATGAAAACCTCGAGGTATTAAGTGATGGTAAAGCCTAAGCCCTCTCCTGTTCAGCATGGTGTTTCTATTATTACTTGTACGAAAAGACGATACTGCATGGACAATCTTTTTCATAGTTACAGCAGACAGAATTATAGGAATAAAGAGCTGATCGTCATTCTGAATAACAACGAGCTTAAGGAAAGCGAATATATACGAGCTGCTAAACGATATAAAAACGTCAGAATCATCAGCTTACCGGAACGCGTATCACTCGGCAGCTGCCTTAATTATGGAGTTCAATTATCAAAATATAATCACATTGCCAAATTCGATGATGACGATTATTATGCTCCGGGCTATTTAACCGACAGTATGCGAATCATGTCAAAGACAAGTGCCGATATCGTAGGAAAACGTGCGCACTTTATGTACCTAAACGGTAGAAAGCAGCTCCTGTATCGTTACTCTAAGAAGGTTAATCAATATGTCCCCCTTGTTCAAGGAGCTACCTTGCTCGTAAAAAAGCGCGTATTCAACAAGGTGCAGTTTCCGAGCCGAAATCGAAGCGAATGCGTCATATTTTGTTCCAAAAGTCTGGCTAAAGGCTATAAGATTTATGCAGGAAATCCATTTCACTTTGCTGCCATTCGCAGAAGTCATTCCAAGGATCATACCTGGATCGTAAGCGATCAGAAGTTATTGCAAAATGCTAGAGTGCTAAAAGTGGACAACTTTAGGCGATTTGTAAGTAAGGATAAGGATTCGTCTTAGCGAAGATACCATCAATGCCAGGACTCGATTCAAAGTTGTTTGCCGCAACCTTTCGGGTCCTATTTCTTTTTAGGGCCGCCGCTGTACCAAAGGATTTTACAAAAATCTCAGCTTTAAAATGAAGGAAATCTTCCTATATTCCGCCAAATTTAGTATAGAGTATATAAGTTTGAAATCGATATATAAATAGGAGGCTGATCGAAGATGGCGGAGACCATGTGGGATGAGCAGTTCGGATACTTAGCTTCGACCCGCGGGCTATATTACAATGACGATTACCTGGAATTTTTGGTAAGAACGGTGTGGAAAATGGACAAGCCGCTGCGGATTGTGGACTACGGCTGCGGTTTCGGCTACTTGGGGCTTAAGCTGCTGCCTCTTCTTCCCGAAGGCTCCACGTATACCGGTATGGACAGCTCGCCAGAGCTTATCAAGCAGGCGGAAGAGATATTTGCCAAGCTGCCCTATGAAGTGAACTTCATTCTTACGGATATTACCCGAAATACAGTAGAACAACAATATGATGTCGCTGTTTGTCATGCCTTTTTGCTGCATATGGAGGAGCCTGTCGCCATGCTGCAAAAGATGGTTGCAAGCGTAGTGAACGGCGGCAGAATCATATGCTTTGAACCGCACTGGATTATGAATATGGCAGGTTATAGTTATGAGGCTCATGGGATGGCTGAACTGGTCCCTCTAGGATCGCTGCAGAAGCTGTACGAGTGGAAGAGGGAGCGTGAGGGGAAGGACGGCAACATTGGGATTAGGCTTCCCTTTTATTTCAGTCAGCTTGGACTGAAGCAGATTGAGTGCAGAGTCAGTGATAAGGTCAATTTTCTGAATCCCGCAGAAGAGATGACCGAGAGCGAGGATCTGTATGCAAAACTAAAGGCGGAGGGCATAGGCCATCCGCCAAACAATAATCAGGATGAGTGGGCTCAGTCATTAATCAAACGCGGACTTACATCAGATGAAGCTCATCGGCAATATGAAGCGGAGCATCGGATGTCACAGCTGTTTCGTCCTGAATCGTGTTTTGCTTACGCGCCTGGAATGAAGATTACATTTGGTACCGTAAGCCGATGATCCATAGTAGTTGTTATACGGATGCCGCAGCTGTTGAAGCTGCGGTTTTCCGTTCCTTGAACATGAAATAATAGATAGCCGAGGCGCTGATATAAAGCACGCCAGTCATGCTGCGGAGCTGCAGGGAGGGATCTCGTCCGGATCGGAGAGAGTCACTCCGTGCCAGACACCCGGCTTCAGCTCGTGCCATAGAAGAAATCCTCTAACAGATCCGGATAACGGTCGGGCTATACCAGCTTTTTTCAGCGAATGGCTATATTCGGCAAAGTCCCCATTAATCATTTTTTTTAAAACACTGCATTCAAAAATAGTGTTGCATATTAATTGTATATACAATACACTGTTTATTAATTAAACAGTTTATATAATACACAAAAATAATTCAGCGAAAATGAGGAGGAACTTAGATGAGCTCATTTGCCATTGAAATCACGGGTAAGCATCCCCCAAGCTGCGAACGGGTTTGCGCCGCTGTACGGCAAGATGCATGAAAATGGCGGCAAAAAAAAGAGCTTCATCGTCCTCCGGCCGTTGTATTGGCGGCGGTATCGCAGACGTAACGAATCCGGTTGAGCTGTGCGGTCACGGTGCTGTTGTCCGACGATCCGGTGGGATGTGTCCCAGGATTTTATTTTTTTGAGTTGCATCATTAGCAGAGACCATTCCGATGAAAGTAATCATGATAGGCAGTGACAATACAAGGAGGGATATGACATGACTAATACGAATGCAGCTGCGCAAGAAAAAACAGAACAGGCCATTATTATCGGGGGAGGCATCGGCGGTTTACTGGCTGCCAGGGTGCTGTCCGATTATTACCGGGAAGTGCTGATCGTGGATAAAGACGACTTTCCAGCGAAGCCCGGCAATCGTTCAGGAACTCCGCAAGCGTATCATCCGCACCGGTTAACTCCGCGGGGGAGAATGATTCTGGACCGCCTTTTTCCAGGATTCAACGAGGATTTATTGGCAGAGGGGGCGCCGTCTTCACAGAACAAAACCGTTCACATGACTAACCCGTACGGTACCTTCAATATGCCGAACCAGGAGAATGAAGCTACGTTCAGCAGGGCCTTGCTGGAATGGGTATTTCGCAAGCGGGTGACAAAAATCCCGAATGTGCGGATACGATCCAAACTGGACGTCGTTGGCCTGCACGCCGATCCGGACCGAACCATCGTCACGGGTATTCGCATCGGAGCAAGTGGACAGTCACAGCAGAGTATCTTGAAAGCCGATCTGGTACTGGACGCCAGCGGCCGCTCTTCCAAGCTGACAGCCTGGCTTCAGGATCTTGGTTATAACGTGCCCGAGCCTGACATTCTTAAAGTGTCTCTCCGGTACAGCACATGCCATTATCAGCTTCCTCCTGAACTCGCGGCTAAATGGGATGTTATCCGTGTGGAAGGAAGCCCTGCCAGGAAGGGACACACGGGAGTCTTTTCCATTATCGAAAATCATGTCGCTGAAATGCTGCTTTGGAGCGTAGGCGGACTCGATCTGATCAAAACGAATGAGGAATTTGACCAGGCGGTGCGTCAGCTGGCAGACCCTGTCATTGCGAAAATTCTGCAGGGGCTTGAACCTTTGGCATCGCCGAGGGGCTACCGGATGAATGAGTTGTATCGCCAACACTTTGAGAAAATGAAAGAGTGGCCGTCCGGATTGTTGGTGCTTGGAGATGCGCTGTGCAACTTTGATCCGATTTATGGGCTGGGGATGACGATGGCTGCGGTCGAAGCGGATATGCTGGAGCAATGTCTGCAAGAGCAGCAGAGCCGTCTCGAAACCGGTTTTGAACAGCGGTTGCTGCAAAGACTGCAGGATGTGATAGAGCCTGCCTGGTGGCTCAACTGCGTGGCCGACCTGCAATGGCCAGGCGTGGAGTATGAGGGACAGCCGCTCCAGGGAATCGATTTTGCCCAAAGATATTTTAATTTGTTCCTCCAGCAAGCCACGACGAAACAAAACGTTGAGCACTTTTTATTGCATTGGGGCGTGAATGCATTATTATTCTCGCCGCGTGTCATCCTCAATCAACCCATGGTGAGTTCCATTATTGCAGATGCGTCTGCCGCAGACCGACAATGGTTCAATGATTTCATGCAAAAGGGCGGAAGCTCCTTGGAAGAGCAACTGGATCAAATCCCTTCCTTCTCCCAAGGTTCCTTCGTTCCGTTCCAACCGGAAAGTTAAGAAGTAGGGTGAAGGGGCAGGGCAGGACATGTCCTGGCCGATCAACGTAAGGGCTGGTCGCCCGAAATGACTGTGGGTAAATCGAACATTTGCAATGAATTAGACCCTGTACATGCAGTACGGGGTCTTTTTGCAATGGAAGCCACTGGCTAAACCAGTGGTTATGACTTTCACGGTTATTGTATACATGCCGGAGAATTCTGAGGCAGAGTGCCTATGAATTCTTGCGCAGGGATGCAAAATAGACAGCTCGTACCTGTATATAGAGGCTGCAATATTCTCTAATGGGACTTTTTCATAAATGGTTATCCCTCTATTCCTTCCTACACTTCGAATGAATAGGATAAAGAGATAACTTTGGAAGGAGGAATAGGCATAAATGCAGATCTACTCACCTTCGGTTGAAACGTGCAGACCCCACGTCGGTAGACATGTTTGCGCAGTTCTCCATGACGGTACACGGTTGTACGGTACCATCACTGGTGTTTCCGAAAACGGGCTGGAATTAGACTGTGCCGGCCCACGTGCAAACATCCTTTCGACTAAAGCTGGTA
Source organism: Paenibacillus mangrovi (assembly GCF_022898935.1). Lineage (GTDB taxonomy): Bacteria > Bacillota > Bacilli > Paenibacillales > Paenibacillaceae > Paenibacillus_AQ > Paenibacillus_AQ mangrovi. The sequence goes on from NZ_JALIRP010000001.1 coordinate 851,852, forward strand.
AGGATGGTAAGCAGAAAGCAAAAACATCCGCTTATGGATATGGTTATCGCCCATATGGTTATGGTTATCGCCCATATGGATATGGCTTCGGTGCTTACAATGCTTTAGCATGGACCTCCATTGCCCTACTCTTCTTAATACCGTTCCTCTTTATTTAATGCTAGTACCTCCGCAGTCCCTGCCCACACAGGCAGGGATCTGCCATTTCATTCAACATGATTCCGGGTTTGATTCCAGGACTACCATGACGACGAATAATTTATAGGAAGAGCATTCCGAAGGAGGGGACAAAGCTTGAACTACTTCGATATTCTTGCAGCTCTTGGAGAAGGAGCTGCACATCCAGGAGGTTTTGAAAGTACAATGCAATTATTGCAGGACCATGCCATTCCGAGGGATGCTCATATATTGGAAGTAGGTTGTGGAACGGGAAGGACGGCGTGTTGCATGGCTCAAATGGGATACAGCATGACCGCGGTTGACCTCAATCCGGTCATGATTAATAAAGCGATCAAGCGGGCTGAGCTTCAGAATGTCGCAGTTGACTTTAAAATAGCGGATGCGACGTCTTTATTATTTGATGCTGGACAGTTCGATGTCGTATTTGTTGAGTCTGTAACGCTATTCGTGGAGATTCCGGCAGCGCTTCAGGAATATTATCGTGTGTTAGCCGGTGGAGGACGTCTGTATGACAGGGAAATGGTCCAGAAAAAGTCCCATCCTGAATTGCTCCATATTATGAAGGGGCTTTACGGCAATCTATGCATTCCTTCCATACTGGAGTGGAGGCCTTTAATGGAAGAAGCGGGCTTTGAGAATCTGGAAATATGGAACAGGTTCGAAGATAAAACACCCTTGGCCCTGAAGGATCAACATTTCCACCCGGATCCGCTGCAAATGATAGATATGGACATCCTGTATAATTGTGCCGCCATGGATTTCTTGGAGAGGAACCAGGCTTTTTTCGACCAATTCGGTGACTATTTATCCTACTCGGTTTTTATAGGTGAGAAGAGAGGCTAAGATCGCTGCAGAAGCTAGAAGCTGTACGAGTAGAAGAGGGAACGTGAGGGGAAGGACGGTAACATCGGGATCAGGCTGCCATATTATTTCAGTCAGCTTGGACTAAAGCACTTTGAGTGCAGAGTCAGTGATAAGGTCAATTTTCTGAATCCTGCAGAAGAAATGACCGAGCGTGAGGATATGTATGCAAAATTAAAGGCGGAGGGCATAGGCCAACCGCCGAGCAATAATTATGATGAGAAGGTTCAGTCATTAATCAAACGAGGACTTACATCAGGTACCATAAGCCGCTGATCCATAGTAATTGTTACAAGGATGCCGCAGCTGTTGAAGCTGCGGTTTTCCGTTCCTTGAACATGAAATAATAGATGGCCGAGGCGCTGATATAAAGCACGCCAGTCATGCTGAAGGTAATGGCATAACCCCAATACGTTCCGTAAGTGGTCAGAAGATATGACTGCAGCGGTCCCATCGTGGCCCAGCCGAGCATAAATGCAGTCTGTGTCATGGAGTTCGCGATTCCTCTGCGTGCATCGGACACCCGGTCCACCATGATGGAGGATTGAATCGGGTTCGCAGCATTCATCAAGGCCTGCCGGAACAGGAAGCTGATCGAAGCGACCACAAGTATATTCGTAAAGCCGGTAAGCAGCAGGAACGGCAGCGACATCATTTGGAAGAGCACGACGGCTTTCACGGGCCCTACGCGTCTCGCAAGCGTAGGACCGATCAGCATGGATACGATCGTCATGACCTGGCCGAGCGATATCAATATGCCGACGGCGGTCAAAGATACTGCGAACCGGTTGGTGAAGTACAGGTTCAAGTAAGGAACAACAAGCCCGGAGCCCGTTCCGACGATCAGCTGGGCGAGCGTGAATTTCAGGATGGCTTTCCAGTCATCCTTGGCTTGAACAGGCAAGTTTGCAGGTTCTTCGGGAACCGCAGCCTCGATCAAGTCTTTCTTCTTTATTGTTTTCTTCACGAACAGAAGCGGGATAAATGCCAGTACACTTGCTATGCCGCCGGCAAAAAGTACGGCCTGCAGACTGTTGATTTTGCTCAAGCCTGCCTTTTGCAGCAGATCTGCCAGGAATCCGCCACCGCTACTTCCAAGCACCTGTGCTGCCAGGACCAGGGAGAAATGATAGCTGAACATTTTGAGCCGCTGCTGCTTTGTGGTGTTTTCCGCAAGAAAGGGAACGGCAATGACCTGAAAAAAGGCGGCGAATAGGCCAGCTGCAACCGAGAGCAGAATGAGCCCCGATTCTTGGCTGACAAAGGCTCTTCCCATGAAGCTGAGTCCGGTCAATAGAGCCCCGAGCAGGAGCAGCAGCCGGTGGCTAACGCGGTCGGCGATGAGGCCGATCGGAATGAAGATGAGGGCTGTCGCCAGCGACTGCACACTGACGATCCTTCCGTTCATCGTGTCCTGGTAACCCAAAGCCTGAATGTATATGTTGTATAGTACCGAAAACATGCCTGTTCCGATTTGATACAGTAGGTTGGCAAGAAAAAAGAGCTGGATGTTACGGCCCAGTTGCTTCCATCCTGATGTTACCGCATGCAGTACATGCATTGTGTCAAATCCTCCGTCATTGTCATAGTTTGTCTTTCCATTGTAGCAAGGGGATCTTCTGGAGGGAAGCAAAAAATGGAAGTTGTCTTTCGGGGTGAGACATGAGAAAGACTTTTACTGGCAAGTGAAACAAAATGGTAGCGGTATACGTAACATAAGAAGAATAAACAGGAGAGAGCTGATGTATATTGAACGAAGCATTCAGTAGCTGGGAAATATCATTTGAAGCGTCATGGAAATATTAATTTTCCTTTAAATAGGATAGGTGAATATGACATGCTCAAAAAAATCCTCGTTAAATTACCCTACGCATACACCATGCGGATTCATCAGCTGAGATTGATGCGAAGCCTGCAGAATCAGTTTAAGGCCTTTGCGGTTAGACGTACGGAGGAACCACTCCCATTCACCATGAAACGCCATCAATCCCTGCTCCGAAGAAAGCTGGGTTCATCCGATCCAAGGCTTCAGGAAAATAAAATTGTAAACTTAAATATTGCCATCAACCGGATGAACGGCGTGCTGGTCCAGCCGGGTGAAACATTTTCGTACTGGAAGCTAGTCGGCAAGCCGTCAAAGAGAAAAGGCTACATCGAAGGGCTCCAGCTTTCTCGTGGCGAGGTGAGGACCGGAGTCGGCGGCGGGTTATGCCAGTTGGCCAATTTGCTGTATTGGCTTGCACTCCATTCTCCACTGGAGGTGGTCGAACGCCATCATCACAGCTTCGATCCTTTTCCGGATGATCAGCGTGTCCTGCCTTTTGGCAGCGGAGCGAGCGTATTTTACAACTATGTTGATCTTCGGTTCTATAATCCGAGCACAACTCCGTTTCAATTCAACATTTGGCTAACGGAGGAGCATCTCAAGGGTACGCTTCAATGCGGACAGGAATGGCCTTTAGCGTACCACATCGAGGAAAGAAACCATCAATTTCATGCGAAGGAAGGCAAGAACTTCAGGGAAAATGAAATCTGGCGAAGAGTCGTAGACAAAAGAACAGGGCTGACGGTAAAGGAAGAACTGCTGGTACATAACTACTCCGAGGTAAAATACGACATTCCGGTAGAGAAGCCTCACATTATTGGTATGAATAATAGATTTGGGTTTTGAACATAGGCTGTCTCAGGGTTAAATCCCTGAGGCAGCTTTTTTGTGAGAATCTTCTTCTAGCCACAAGCGGTAGGAAATAAATACAAGGAAACATCATGTTCTTGAATGAATATGACGTGTTATTTATCTGTATACATATCTAATGCAATGATTTTGTTTAGTAAAACACAATAATTTAATATATAGTGCGTATTAAATATTGATAAATCTTTAAATATGACGTAATATATAAGCAAGAAAAGGAGGGTCTGGGATATATGCAGAAAAGAATCGGTATTAGCGGAACCGGAAGAATTGGAAGGTTGGTTATCCGCAGTATGGTTATGTGTGGAGAGGAATCATCGCTCGCTCTTATTAATTCTTCGTGTGCACCAAACCAATTAGCGCATTTGTTGAAGTATGATTCAATCCACGGCCGGTGGGCGGAGGATATTAAGACAGGCGAACGATGCCTGATTATTCGCGGACATCGCATTCCGTTAGTGGATGAGCGCGTTCCGGAACTTTTGCCGTGGCGGGACTACGGCATCGATGTCGTCGTGGATGCCACGGGCAAGTTCAAGAGCCGTCCTGAAGCTTCCAAGCATTTGCAAGCAGGCGCAAAGCGGGTGATCGTGACGGCCCCGGGCAAGGATCTGGATTGTACCATCGTCATGGGAGTAAACGAACATGATTATAACTCAGAGAAACATTCGCTTATATCGATTGGATCCTGTACGACGAATTGTCTGGCCCCGATTCTACATGTTCTTGATCAAGAATTCGGCGTTCATTCTGGATGGATGACTACTGTTCATGCTTATACGAACGACCAGAAGCATTTGGATAATGCCCATTCCGACTGGAGGAGAGCACGCGCATGCGGAAGTTCCATCATTCCGACTTCGACGGGCGTCGGTAAAGCATTAAAGGATATACTCCCGCATTTGGCGGAGCGGGTTCGGGGGCTCTCCTTGCGTGTGCCTGTGCAAAATGTTTCATTGGTTGACTTGACCGCCGAGCTTCATCGCGATGTGACTAAGGCCGATATTGCCAGCGCCTTTAAGAACGCAATCAAGGAACGCATGGAGCCGTATGTGGAATATAACGAGGAACCGCTTGTCTCCAGCGATTACATTGGGAATAGCAAATCTGCCATTATAGACGGGTTATCAATTCAAACGTCGGGACCGCAAGTGAAGCTGCTGGCATGGTATGACAATGAATGGGCGTATGCATGCCGCGTGAAGGATTTTGTTAAGTATATGTTCACTCATTCCGAAAAAGAGAAGCCACAGTGCTTAATCCAATCCGTGTAGTTTTTGAAATCATTGATGTATTGCCTACCAAAAGCGATAAAACGAATGATACGGTCTCAGGGCAAATCAGAGTGCCAAAAACAGGAGGGGAGCTTAAGGATGACGATACGAAGAGTGAATTCGTTCTGGAATGGCGGCAAGGAGGATGTTGAGCTTCTAGGCGGCAAGGGTGCCAACCTTGCAGAAATGACCAAAGCGGGGCTGCCCGTCCCGCTAGGCTTCACGATTACGACGGAGGTGTGCCGGGAGTTTTACCGCACCGGACGCCAGCTTCCGGCAGGCTTAATGGAAGAAGTGTTCCGTGCTTTGGTCGAGCTGGAAAGAGAGCAGGATCGAGGGTTCGGCAACGCAGAGCATCCGCTACTTGTGTCCGTACGTTCTGGTGGGGTGACGTCGATGCCCGGGATGATGGATACGATTCTGAACCTTGGTTTGAATGATGAGACGGTAGAGGGTGTGGCAAAGCTGACGGATAATCGCCGATTTGCCTATGATTGTTACCGCCGATTTGTCCAAATGTACGGTTCAGTCGTTTATAACATCGAAGGGGTTCATTTTGAACGCCTCATTCAGAAGGAGAAGCAGTTCGCTGGCTGCATGGAGGATCAGCAGCTTTCCGTAGAGTCGTTGATTTCGCTTGTAGAGCAATTTAAGAAATTAATCGACGTACGAACCGGTCGATCCTTTCCGCAAGATGTGAAGCGGCAGCTTCAAGGGGCTATCGAAGCGGTATTCTTATCCTGGTCCAGTCCAAGAGCGAAGGTATATCGCAAAGTCCACCACATCCCGGACGATCAAGGGACGGCAGTTAACGTGCAATCCATGGTATTCGGCAACATGGGCGAACGAAGCGGAACCGGCGTTTTGTTCACTCGTAACCCTTCTACGGGCGAACACGTGATGTTTGGCGAATTTCTCATGAATGCGCAAGGGGAGGACGTGGTCGGCGGTACAAGGACGCCGTGTCCGATAGCGGAACTGCAAGAGACGATGCCCGATGCATACAAGGAGCTTTCCATATGCGCAAGACAGCTTGAACTACATTACCGCGACATGCAGGATATCGAGTTTACGATTGAGAACGGGAAGCTGTATCTGCTTCAAACCCGCAATGCAAAGCGCAATGCAAGAGCGGCGCTGAAGGTAGCCGCGGATCTAGCCCGAGAAGGACTTATTTCAAAGGAAGAGGCTTTGATGCGCATAGATGTGCAGCATTTGAATCATCTGCTGCACCGTTCTCTCAATACAGATTCCGGGCATGCCGTCATGACGACCGGGCTTCCAGCTTCGCCGGGTGCGGCCTGCGGTCAGGTCGTATTCGAAGCCGATACGGCAGATGAATGGAAACGGGCAGGTAAGGAAGTCATCCTTGTACGCATGGAGACGACGCCTGAAGATATACACGGCGTCATTGCTGCGGAAGGAATCATTACGCTGCGTGGGGGCATGACCAGCCATGCTGCGGTTGTGGCCCGTGGAATGGGTAAACCTTGCGTTTGCGGCTGTGAATCGATGCGGCTCGATGAAGAGCAGCATCAATTGATAGGGAATGGGATCATGATCCGCGAAGGGGACTGGATCACCATTGACGGCGGCAGCGGGCAAGTCATTCCAGGGCAGTTGGAACTTCGGGAAGCGGACCTATCTCCGGAACTGATAAATATCTTGGATTGGGCCGATGAAGTTCGCTCCATGAAGGTAATTGCTAATGCCGATTCTCCGGTTGATGCACGCAAGGCTAGAGAATTCGGTGCGGAAGGTATCGGATTATGTAGAACGGAGCACATGTTTCTTTCGCCGGCGCGCTTGCCAATTGTTCAGCAAATGATCATGGCCGAAAAGGAAATGGATAGACAGGCGGCACTGAATCGATTGCTGCCAATGCAAAGATCGGACTTCGAGGAGATATTCCGGGAGATGGACGGATGTCCGGTTACGATTCGGCTGCTTGATCCGCCGCTGCACGAATTCCTTCCGAATATCGAGGAGCTAGCAGAGCAGTTAACGGCACTGCGCTCCAAAGAAGGCGAAACAGGGGGCGAACTCCTGGAGCTTGAGCGGATGATTCGCAGGGTCCGTGATCTGCAGGAGTCTAACCCAATGCTCGGACAACGAGGTTGCAGACTGGGCATCATGTTCCCGGAAATCTACGAAATGCAGGTTGAAGCCATATTTCAAGCGGTTCTGCGCTGTATTCGGGATGGCATTGCGGTACTGCCGCAGGTCATGATTCCTCTCGTCGGGCACGTCAATGAGCTGCACTTGCTGCGAAACTTGGTGGATCTGATCGCAGAGCAGGTGCTGGGAGAGGAAAGACGCTATTGTCCCTACAAAGTTGGTACGATGATCGAGGTACCGCGAGCGGCACTTACAGCAGGAGAAATTGCCCGTTCCGCCGACTTCTTCTCCTTCGGTACGAATGACTTGACGCAGATGACATTCGGTTATAGCCGGGATGATGCTGAAGGCAAATTTCTGGCACATTACGTCGAGAATAAGCTGCTGCCTCACAATCCGTTTCAAGTTTTGGATACAGAAGGGGTCGGCAAGCTGATCGAAATGGCGGTTGCACAAGGGAGAGCTCGGAATCCATTGCTTACTACCAGCATTTGCGGGGAACATGGGGGCGATTATGAATCGATCATGTTCTGCCAACGAATCGGACTGGACTATATCAGCTGTTCGCCGTATCGTTTGCCCGTAAGCCGGATTGCGGCAGCGCAGGTTCATATCCGTATGCAAGCGGAGCTAATGCTCCAAGAGGAGGATATTCAAACAAATGAAGCCGAAGAAAAGGCGGTTTGACTCGTGAATTCATATTCGATATAAATAGGGCGGGTGGAATCTTCAAGCTCTTGCATGAATGGTAGCTACGAACATTCCGCCCGGAATGCTATAATTTTGTCATATCGGATACTGAAGCTGCCGAGCAATAATATTGATGAAGCAAGCTATGCAGGCAGAAGCGGGAGGGTTGCGCTATCGAACTAACAGCAAGACAAATGGAGATTATCAAAATCGTAAAAAAACATGCGCCCATTACGGGAGAACAAATCGCGGAAATGCTAACGGTGAGCCGTCCAACCATACGTTCGGATCTGTCCTTGCTTGTCATGCTGGACTATATTGCGGCGAAGCCCAAGGTAGGCTATTTTCTCGGGGAGAAGGCGGAAAAGAAGGAGCATGGTTCGTACGTCCTGCGTGAAATGAAGGTCGGGCAGGTGCAAGGCATGCCTATCGTCGTGGATGTCAAGACGACGGTGCAGGATGCGGTTGTAACGTTGTTCCTGGAGAATATCGGCAGTCTTATTGTTACAGATGAAGCAGGTAAGCTTGCGGGAGTCATTTCGCGTAAGGATTTGCTTAAAGTGACGTTAGGGAACCCGAATGCTTCGGCTATTCCTGTCAGCATGGTGATGACCAGACAACCGAATATCGTAACCATTACTCCAGAGGAATCCGTGTTGGAGGCGGCGCGGAAGATGATCCATCATCAGGTAGACAGCCTGCCGGTAGTGTCTTGCCCGGATCATTCGTCTGACCAGGAGCTTAATGTCGTTGGTCGGATCACGAAGACAACAATCATCAAGCTGCTGCTCGATAAAATGGGACAGGAATAACCAGGAGGACTAATGCGTATGGGGAAAACGTCATATACGATTACGGTGTGTTCGGACTCCGTAGGGGAGACAGCGGAAGCAGTGGTCCGTGCGGCCATCCGGCAATTTGAAGCACCGCAGGTTAAGATAAAGCGGCACATGAATGTGCGAAATGAAGAGGAGCTTCGTCAGGTAATGGAAGAAGCCGCCGAGTCTGGGGGTTTTGTCGCATACACGCTCGTGCAGCCTGAATTACGAGCGGCCATTAAGGAGCAAGCCATTCACTTGAATGTGCGAATAGTAGATGTAATGGGACCGATGATTCAGGCTTTTGTTGATACGTTCGCGGATGAGCCGAAGCGTTTGCCAGGCCTTCTTCATCGCCTGGATGCGGATTATTTTCAGCGCGTCGAAGCTGTGGAGTTCGCGGTAAAATGCGACGATGGCAAGGATTTGAATGCGATTTTGAAGGCGGATATCGTATTACTTGGCGTGTCCCGCACATCCAAGACGCCACTCAGCGTTTTTTTGGCTCATAAGGGTAAGAAGGTGGTCAACTATCCGGTTGTGCCTGAGATTCAGCCGCCGGAGCATCTATATGGCATTTCCCCAGGCAAAATCATCGGTCTGACGATGAATGCCGAACATCTATTAAAAATTCGTTCGGAAAGATTGAAGGCGATGGGACTACCCTTGTTAGCAAGGTATGCTTCTTTGGATCGCATTGTCGAGGAATTAGAATATGCCCGCACGTTGTTCGATCGTTTAGGCTGCCCGGTCATTGATGTCACAGACAAGGCAATCGAAGAAACGGCCGGCATCGTGATGGATCTTATACCTTAAATAATTCGGTTCGAATAATTATTGTTTGAATCACTAAATAGAAAAGGAAAAGGGAGGGGAGCTGGATATGGATCGTCAGCTTGCTCTGGAAATTGCGCGTGTTACGGAGGCGGGAGCCTTGGCTTCGGCCTCTTGGATAGGCAGAGGTGACAAGAACGGTGCAGATTATGCAGCTACCTCTGCCATACGGGAAATGTTTGATTCGGTTCCGATCAATGGAACGGTGGTCATCGGTGAAGGTGAAATGGATGAGGCGCCCATGTTATACATCGGAGAGAAGGTTGGGAGCCTGATTGGACCGGAAGTGGATGTAGCCGTTGATCCGCTGGAAGGAACGGAAGTTGTCGCAAACGGATTAAACAACGGCATGTCGGTTATAGCCATAGCGGAGAAAGGGAACTTATTGCACGCTCCGGATATGTATATGCAGAAGATGGCCGTTGGCCCGGCACTCGCCGGCCACCTCAACCTTGATGATCCGATTGAACTGACGCTGAAGAAGGCGGCACATAGACTCGGCAAGTCCGTGCAGGATCTAACTGTCATGATTCTTAAGCGTGATCGCCATAGCGAACAGATACAAACGTTAAGAAGCAGCGGAGTTCGGATTAAGCTGCTGGATCATGGCGACGTAGCCGGCGCCATTGTCACCGCTATCCCTGAATGCGGTGTCGATCTATATGTAGGTTCCGGCGGCGCTCCGGAAGGAGTGCTTGCAGCGGCGGCATTACGCTGTTTAGGAGGAGAGATGCAAGGCCGCTTGATGGTGCAGAATCATGCTCAATATGTTCGTTGCACGAAAATGGGAATCCAGAATCCGGAGAGACTGCTAAGCATGCCGGAGCTTGTTGGCAACAGTGATATCATTTTTGCGGCGACGGGCATCACGAACAGCGACTTGCTCAATGGAGTTCGGCATCTGCCTGGTAACCGTGTCGAGACCCATTCAGTCATCATGCGCGCCAACACCGGAACCGTGCGATATATCCGCAGCGTGCACAACATCCCCGCAAAATTGAAATACGCGGCCGGAATGAATTAAAGCCCGCAGTTTACAAAATTTAAACAAAACTCATGTTTGAGTTCGCGTGATGCTGGATCGATTGCTGCGCATCCTACGCGAATCATCATGAGTTTTTTGTGTTTGGGTGCAAAAATCCGTGGAAGCAAGCTGCAGCTCGAATCTCTCTTTTGCTTTTGAGGATGAAGCCGCGTTCCTGTAAAATAGTGTATATGCCCAATACATAATGAAGGGATGATCGCACATGATTGACGTCTATCGAGCCACTGCCAATGATCTGGATGATATCGCCGTATTGTTTAACGATTACCGGATATTTTACATGCAGGAGTCTGATCTGGAAGGAGCCAGAAGCTTTTTGACGGAACGGTTTACCAAAAAGGAATCGGTGCTGTTTGTAGCAAGAGAAAGGGACACCAACCAGGCAGTTGGCTTTACGCAGCTGTATCCGTCTTTCTCCTCGGTCTCTATGCAGCGGCTGTTTATATTAAATGATCTGTTCGTGGCACAGGAATTCCGCCAGCAGGGTACGGCCCGGAGGCTTCTCGAGGCTGCACGAGATTATGCTTCTGGTCTAAAGGTCAAGGGACTCGAGCTGTCCACCGCCAAAGACAATTTCACAGCTCAGCGTTTGTATGAACAGTTTGGTTTTGAAAAAGATCTGGAGTTTGTGCATTATTTTCTACGCTTATAGGAGAGATCAGATGGAACATACGTTAATATGGAAACGCCTTGACAGTACGGGAATGGAGTATTGCACCCATACGCTGGGAGAGCGGATAGGAATCATAGGCAAAGTGATACGTTCGCTGCCGGACGAAACCTCCTTTGTGGATTACAGCGTCACATGCGACGAGCAGGGAAATACCGAAATTGTAACGATCGAATACTTGCAGCAAAATAAAAAACAATCCATGCGGCTTGAGAAGGATTCGTATCATCGCTGGAAGCGTGATGGGATACATCTACCGGAGTTGGATGGGTTCAAAGACATCGACATCGGCGCGACCCCTTCCACGAACTGGCTCCCAATCCGAAGATTACAGCTTCAGAACGGAGAATCGGCGGAATTGACGGCAGCCTGGGTCCGTTTTCCCGAATTTGATGTACTGCCGCTTAAGCAGACCTATACCCGACTTGGCGAACATGAATATGAATACCGTTCCGTCAGCGGGTATACTGCCCGGTTATCGACGGATGCTGAGGGCATTGTGCGGGAATATGAAGGCGAATGGACAGAGGGGAAGTAAAGGATAAAAAAAGGCTGGTAAGAATGAGTAAGAGGCGGTATGATATTGGAAATGAAATCCTCATATATCCAATTAAAATACTGTGAATTAATGGAGAAGCCTTGTTATGAACAAAAAAAAGCTTATTATACCGTTCATACTGCTTATCGTTTTACTGATACCTTTTGGCATGAGCTATTTCTCTTTTCAATCCCAGCAGATCAGCAACCAGGGGGAGAAGGAATTTACTACGCGACTGGAAAAGGCCATTTCCCAAGGATCTGCATTCAAATTATCCGAGATAACCCCATTCGATTGGGACAGGGTTTATGTGTTCAAGCCGTATACCACGAAAAGCGACATGGAGAAGATCACTGCAGTGTCGTGGAACACAAGACATACCTATGTTGGATACCTGCTTGACCGGACCTTTCTGGGGGAGTATCCACTGGATGATGATTCCCTGAATAAGCTTGTGTTCATGAAAGACGGGAAGGTCGTACTTGATGTGACTTTTAACCGTGCGACAGCCGATTTTACGGGAATGAAGGAAACATGGTATGACAAAGACATTTGGCTGGGTTCCGAAGAGGGGAATCATGTTGTCATCTTCAGACCTTGAGCGCGAAATGGGGTCGGGAAAAGCTCTCTTGGCGAGTATATTCGCGGAAAATCAAATATGATTTATAATTGAATGGTCAGTAAAGTACAACCGAGGAGTGAATCAAATGACACAGACAGCATCAGCACCGGCCATAGAAGTTGCGTTATATACCATGTGTCTCGTCCAGGATGGGGACAAGGTGCTGCTCCTGAACAGGCCTAGCAAGCGCGGCTTTCCCGGTTATATCGGACCAGGAGGCAAAGTGGATTTTCCGGAAAGCTTAACCGAAGGCGCCATCCGTGAAGTGCGTGAAGAGACAGGCTTAATCGTTAAGGACTTAATCTATAAAGGGCTGGATGAATTCGTGGATTCGTCCGCGAACTACAGATATATGGTATTCAATTATCTGGCGACTTCGTTTGAAGGAGAACTGCTGGAGAATCCGCCAGAAGGAGAGCTGCTGTGGGTTCCGATCAGCGAAGCTACTTCGCTTCCGATGCAGGATTGGTTCAAACGCCGTTTTCCTCTCTTTTTTGAAGATGGGACCTTCGAAATCCATGAAGCGTATGATATGGAGAGCAAAATAACGCTTAAGGAAAGTGTGAAGAAGCTTTAGCCCTCTATAATAAGGCCAACTAACCGTGCTGGATTATATTTTCTGATTATTATGCGGTCTGTCTTCTGTGAAAGTTCGTCAATATACGTTTTTCTTATTGTTTTCATATACTTTTCACACGACTTTACGATTTCTCTCACATGATTGGTCTGTAGTATTAAGACATACCCAATCGAGAGGAGTTTTACGAAATGAACAAAACATGGTCCAAAAAATTGATGATTTCTGGTCTCACATCCGTACTTTTGCTTGCCAGCGCAGGAACAGCTGTCTTTGCCGATTCCGCCAAGCCTACCACTTCCGCTGCCAAAACACCTGCAAAAGTTGAACAGAAGGTTGAGAAAAATGCCGTCAAAGCACCAGTAAAGGCTGAAAAGAAAGCCGTTCAAACATCGGCAGCTGCCAAAACAACGGCAAATACCAAAACTACTGCAAAAGCCAAAACAACTGCAAATTCCCAAACAACCGCTAAAGCCAAAAAGACATCTGCTCCAGCCAAAGCCGTTAAAACAACAAAATCAACAAAACCTGTGAAAACAACAAAAGCAGCAAAGACAACAAAATCGGCAAAACCTGCGAAACATGAAAAAGTAACCAAAAAGGCAGTGAATGCCAAACACTCCAAACATAAAGTCAAAAAACATCATGTAAAAAAACATCATGTGAAAACACATCACGTGAAAGCAACCCATGTGAAAACACATAAAACGACTGCTAAAAAAGCAGCTCAAAAACCGGCTCAACCAGTGGTGAAAAAGAATAAATAAGTTGTGAAAAATGAGAAAGGCGGGGAGACATTAGGTCTTCTCGTCTTTTTGCTTCGCGAAGGGTAAAATAAAGAAAAAAACGGGAGGGATGGAGATGGCCCATATTTTTGTCGTGGATGACGATTCCAATATACTGGAGCTCATTACGGAATACTTGCGTAAGGACGGATTTACCGTTTCGGCCTTCTCCGACGGCAGCAATCTGGTGGAGAATGTTCGAGCTGAGAAACCAGACTGTCTAATCCTAGATATTATGATGCCCGGCGTAAACGGACTTACCCTGCTGACATCCATCCGGACGTTTACGGAAATGCCCATTATCATGATTTCGGCGCGTGGTGAGGAGATGGACCGGATCATTGGCCTGGAGCTGGGCTGTAATGATTTTTTGCGTAAACCGTTTCATCCAAGAGAGCTGATCGGACGGGTCAAGGGAATGCTGCGGCTTGTGCAGATGTACCGCTCGTCAGAAGGAGAAGGCCAGGAAGCAGGCAAAGGTGTAAGCATCGGCAATATGACGCTGAATGAGGAATTCAGACTGGTACAGGTTGAAGGCCGGGAGGTGTCGTTCACTTCTCGTGAGTACGAACTGCTTGTGTTTCTGGCTAAACATCTGGAGCGGCCTTTCAGCAGGGAACAGCTCATCCAGCAAGTATGGAAATATGATTTTATGGGGGAACCGCGGGTAGTGGATGATCTGGTGAAAAGGCTGCGCAAAAAGCTGAGTGATGCGGGCGCCGGGCTGCATATCGAAACCTTGTGGGGCTTTGGCTACAAAGTGACGGTGAAGGGCTGATGCACACCATCCGGGGCAGAATTTTTACATCCCTAATCATCGTAATGATTTTCTCAGTACTTACCACCGTCTTTCTTTTCAGCCGTCTTATTGACGGGATGCTGATGGATCAGGCGAAAAATCAGCTGCGGCTGCAAATGACCAAAGCCATCGATATTATCGAAGGAGGCAATGTAGGGGATTTGAGCACGGAGGATCTGGAACTACGGTTTCGGGACCGGATGTTCTATGCGGATTTTTTTGTCGTTGACTCTTCGGATAAAATCATCGCTGCCGGTGATGACGCTATGGAAGGTAAGACCTTACAAGTTTCGATGAGCCCAAAGGATCATTTTTTTACTTTAAATGGTCAAAAGATGATGTATACCCATCAAAAGCTGGATAAAGGCCTTCGGATTATTGTATATACGCCTATGGATATTTTGAAGGAGATTTCGGGCCGCGTCCTTCGCGTGTCTCTCATTTCCATCATTATCAGCTTCTGTGTCATTTTTGTCGTAGGGCTTTGGTTCGTCTGGAAGACGACCCGCCCGCTGCAACAGCTGAAGGAAGCGGTGAGCAGGTTCAATCCCAGCTACCGGAGCAAGGGGTTACCGGAAGGGGACACCTCGGAAATCGGCCAGTTGATCAATACCTTTTCCAGCATGTCCGGACGTATTCAGAAGCAGCATCAGCAGCAAATTGAATTTCTGCAGAACGTGTCCCATGAGCTGCGGACTCCACTGATGTCCATCCAAGGATATGCCTCAGCTGTTAAGGATCAGGTCGTGTCGGTAGAACATGGACTAAACGTTGTAACGGTGGAGTCGGAGCGGTTGATCCAGATGGTTGACCGGCTGCTGCAGCTGACACGGATGGAAACGGTTCAAGAGGAATGGAAGCTAACGGAAGTGGATTTGCAGGAGATGATGGAGTATGTTTATCAGCTGATGGCACCGGCCGTGGCAGAGCGGAATATCCAGATTTCCTTGGACGCCGTTTCACTGGAAATGGCTGTGCCTGCCGAGCAAATCTTCCAGGTCGCGATGAATTTTATGCAAAATGCCATGCGGTATGCTTCACATGAAGTCAGGCTCACGCTGGAGGAGGTTCCGGACGGATTCTGCATCAGAGTTGATGACGACGGGCCCGGGGTACCTATACAGGAGAGAGACTCCGTATTTGACAGGTATTATACCGGACAGGCGGGCATAACGGGCATAGGGCTTGCGATTTGCAAACAGATTGCGGATCGGCTGGGAGCCGTGATTACCTGTACGGAATCAGTTATGGGCGGAGCTAGATTCAGTTTTGAATACAAGAAAACCTTATAAAGCCATGCCTCTAAATGACAGGAATATGATCTCTTGATTTTTATGCCGGAGATCACTATAGTCAAACATAATACATTGACGATGGTTCGAAAATACGATTAGGGAAGAGGCTGAGAGTATGGAGAAATGGATCGTCAGGAAGGCGGAAGAGAAGGATATCCATAGTTTGGCGAAGGTTCATATGGAGAGCTGGCTGACAACGTATCGCGGCATCGTACCGGATTCCTATCTCGACAATATGAAGCTGGAATCACGGATCGAATTATGGACTCGGGTGCTTAACCCTTCGAATGAGACAGTGACCTTTGTGCTCGAGAATCCGGAAGGAGTGGTGAACGGCTTCATCAATGGAGGTAAAAGCCGGGAAACGGAACTGGATATTGAGGCCGAGGTTTATTCGTTATACCTTTTGGAAGAAGCCCAAGGGAAAGGGCATGGACGTAATCTCATGAAACGGTTGATCGGATATTTTCAGAAAGAAGGCTACCGTTCCATGCTGGTGTGGGTGCTTGAAGACAATCCGGCCGTGCAATTTTACAAAAAAATGGGCGGAAAGTTTCTAAAGCGCGGTAAGGTGGAAATTGCCGGAGAGCCGCTGCAGGAGCTGTGCTTCGAATGGAGAAGTCTAGAGGGATTTGAATGAGAAATACAAAGTCGCGCTTGATAATCATCTTATTGGAGAGAGCGGTGATGAGCAGTGGATATCGGCAATCTGGTTATAGGAGTGATTGTAGGTCTGATATATTTCACAGTCGGGCTAGCGATGAAGATCAAACCTTCCCATGATATAAGCAGCCTGAACCGCCGATACGGAATATCTCGGCCAGCGGAGAGCGAGCATTTCTGGAGGGTGGCGGGCGGATATAGCGCCAATCTGATGATGCTGATCGGTGCGATCTTGATTGTTATCAGTGTTGTCTGCAGCTTATGGGTTCAGGGGACTGCCGGATTTGTTGTTATACTGGCGGCAGCGGTCGCATTGGCTGTTCTAATGATTGTTCTGGTTGAGCGCCGGTTGAGAAAAACCGCGAGAAAATAGGTGAAAATGGTAATCCGAGATCACTGCGGGCAAAAGGCGAAAGGAGCAGACTTTGGACGATTCACTGCAAAAGGAACGGGAAATTATGAAGGTTTGTCTGCTCGCAGGGCAGATTATGCTGCAAAGTGGGGCAGAAACCTACCGAGTGGAGGATACGATGATGCGTATCGCTTCATCATACGGTATTGATCATACGCACAGCTATATGACGCCTACCGGGATTATTTTCTCTCTAGAGGATCCGCAGCCGATGACAAGGCTCAACCGGATTACGGAAAGGACAACCAATTTATATAAAATCGATCGGGTGAACAGTCTTTCCCGCCGTATCAGCGAGGGGGCACTGAGCATCGCTGAAGCGTACCGCGAGCTTCGGGAAATTGACCGTACCAAGGCCATTTATCCGCTGTGGCTGAACGTGCTTATGGCTGCGGTATCCAGTGGATGCTTCCTGATCATGTTTCGCGGCACATGGCATGATTTTATACCGGCTATGCTGGCAGGGGGGATCGGCTACTACTGCTCAGTGCTGCTTCACCGCCTGGTGCCGGTGAAGTTTTTTGCTGAATTTTCCGGAGCGCTCATGATTGGATTAAGCACCATATTCTTTGTCAAATACGGTTTTGGACAGGCGCGCGACATCATCATTATCAGCTCTGTCATGCCGCTCGTTCCCGGACTCCTCATTACGAACGCAATCCGGGATTTGATGGCGGGCCATCTGGTTTCTGGTTTGTCTAAAGGAGCGGAAGCTTTTATTACATCCTTTGCCATTGGCGCGGGAATCGCGTTTATGCTGTCGGTTTAATAGGGGGTTCATGATGTACATCGAACAAATGATAACCAGCTTTATCGCTTCCGCTGCGTTTGGCATGATCTTTAATGCCCCGAAAAAAGCGCTGATCCAGTGCGGATTTGCAGGTATGGTTGGATGGCTGCTGTATATCTGGCTCCAGGACATCGGATTCCTGAGATTAACGGCAACAGTCTTAGCCTCCTATTGCGTGACGATGATCAGCTTGATTTTTGCCAAAATCTACCGTACGCCAATCATCGTCTTCAGCGTCTCGGGGATTATTCCGCTCGTTCCTGGAGGACTAGCCTATGACGCGATGCGTAATGCCGTGGAAAACCAATATGATCAGGCGGTGCAATCAGGGGCAGAAGCGTTCATGATGTCGGGAGCGATTGCGCTTGGGCTGCTGCTATCCGAGGTGACGAATCAGGTCATTCGAAAAATCCGAACCCCGAGAATCTAAGGTGGAAAACGGGCAGGAGGGATAACGTGATGGATAAACAGATAACGATCGTACTTGCGCCGGATTCCTTTAAGGAAAGCATGACCGCAAAACAGGCCTGTGAAGCCATGGAACGGGCAATACTTAAGGTGAACCCAACTGCACGGTGCATTCATGTCCCGATGGCGGATGGCGGAGAAGGAACAACGCAGTCTCTGGTGGATGCGACCGGAGGAACTATTCATTCAATCCGGGTTCAGGGTCCCATGGGCAAGGAAGTGGAAGCTGCTTACGGGATTATGGGAGACAGCAAAACAGCGGTTCTTGAAATGGCGAGTGCGAGCGGCATTGGTATTGTACCTGCGGCAGAACGGAATCCGATGGTAGCGACAACCTATGGCACAGGCCAGTTAATCCGTGCTGCCTTGGACCATGGCGTAGAGAAGCTACTGATCGGAATTGGCGGCAGTGCAACCAATGACGGCGGCGCGGGGGCTTTTCAGGCCTTGGGAGGAAGGCTGCTGGACGCGGAAGGCAAGGAGCTCGGTCCTGGCGGTGGTGAGCTCGGACGATTGGCGAGCATTGACATGAGCGGTTTTGATTCAAGAATCCAGGGTGTCCGGATTGAGGTGGCATGCGATGTTACTAACCCTCTTTGTGGACCTGAGGGAGCATCACGGGTCTTTGGGCCGCAAAAAGGAGCAACACCCGAGATGATTTCCTTGCTGGACGCTAATTTACAGCATTTTGCCGATGTGATAAAGCTGCAGCTGAACAGGGATATTGCGGACACTCCCGGAGCGGGTGCTGCAGGCGGCCTTGGTGCGGGGCTCATGGTATTTTTAAATGGAGTGCTCAAAAAGGGGATTGAACTGGTCATCGATTATACCGGTCTTGAGGAAAAAGTGATGCAGGCGGATATGGTTTGGACGGGGGAAGGCAGCATCGACTTTCAAACTCAGTTCGGCAAGACGCCTCTTGGAGTTGCAAAGGTTGCACACAAGCATCATAAGCCAGTTGTCGCGTTTGCAGGCAGGATTGGCGAGGATATCGATAGACTCTATGAACAGGGATTGGATGCAATCTTCGGTATTTTGCCAGGGGCGTGTTCGCTGGAAGAGGCACTTATGCAAGGCGAGAAAAACATGGAGCGTGCCGCAGAGAATGTGATGCGCTTGATGATGTCGCTCCAATCGAGATAAGCGTTTTTCTAATAGGAAAAGCAGGAGAGACGGCCAATTCCCTGTCCAATGGGAGACCGTCTCTTTTTTGTGAATCGTATTCTTGGTCATACTTGATCGCTTGATCCTGTTGTTTTTGGCGTTCCTCTATAGCGGTCGCCCTCTGGAATACTGTTATGCGCCGCGCTGCTCGAAGCGTTGAACGATTTCCACGATGACTTGAACGGCCTTCAGCATGTTGTCTACCGAAACGTATTCGAATTTGCCGTGGTAATTCTCGCCTCCGGTGAAGATGTTAGGAGTCGGGAGTCCCATGTATGACAGCTGGGAACCGTCGGTGCCGCCACGGATCGGTTTCACGATCGGCTTAATGCCCAGGCTTTCCATGGCCGTATAAGCGATATCCACGATTTCTATTACGGGTTCGATTTTTTCTTTCATATTGTAATACTGGTCGCGCATTTCGAGCACGATGCGCTCTTCTCCGTATTTGGCCTGCAGCTCCTTCACGATGCGCTTCAGGTTTTCTTTCTTGTTTTCAAACTCTGGTCTATCAAAATCACGAATAATATATTCCATGCGGGTGCGTTCGGTATCGCCGTTTTGGCTGAGCAGGTGGTAAAAGCCTTCATAGCCGTCCGTATGCTCAGGGGCTTGTTCAGCTGGCAGCATGCCGTTAAGCTCCATCGCAATTTTGATGGAATTGACCATTTTGTTTTTAGCCGTCCCCGGATGAACGTTGGTGCCGTGAATGGTAATGCTGGCCTTGGCAGCGTTGAAGCTCTCGTATTCTAGTTCGCCAAGCGGTCCGCCATCCATCGTGTATGCGAAAGTGGCGTCGAATGCTTTCACGTCGAACTTCTCCGGTCCCCGGCCGATTTCTTCGTCCGGCGTGAAGGCGACTCTGATTCTGCCGTGCTTGATTTCCGGATGTGTGATCAGATAAGCCATGGCGGTCATAATCTCGGCGATTCCGGCTTTGTCGTCCGCACCAAGCAGTGTGGTTCCGTCAGTAGTGATCAGCGTATGGCCTTTATATCCGGACAGTTCCGGGAATTGCTTTGGAGACAATACGATGTTCAGCCCTGAATTCAGGACGATGTCTCCGCCGTCATAATTTTCAACGATTTGCGGGTTCACGCCTGCTCCGGTGAAATCAGTTGCCGTATCCACATGGGAAAGAAAGCCGATCGTCGGCACATCCTTGTCGGTATTGGAAGGCAGCGTTCCCATGACATAACCATTCTCATCCATGGTCACATCTTGCAAGCCAATCGTTTTCATCTCTTCAACCAGCTTGCGGGCAAGGGTCAGCTGACCTGGCGTGGAAGGACAAGTAGGGCTGTCCTCGTTCGATTGTGTTTCAACTTTGGCATAGGAAATAAAGCGTTCCATGATTTCCTGTTTCAAATCGTTCAGCTCCCTTGATAAATTGTGATTTTCATATGTAGATTGCATTTATTTTCTATGATATCACGGACGGCATATAAAATCACAGGGAGGCCGGAATCCGGGAGAGAGAATGGTATAATCAAGGGAACTTCCAAGTAACCTCAAAGCCATATAGAACGTTAAGTACATATAGTTATTTTCGAAATAGATGCATTGTCCCAAAAAATTTAACTGGAGGTGCTTCGAATGAACCGAAGAGGAGTTGGATCCGTATTTCTTGTCACAGCAGCTTTCCTGTTTGCGATAAGGTATATACTGGCTGCGCTGCTTATGCCGTCGAATTCCGGGTGGAATTCGAATTATTTTGATATGGTTTTGGAGGAATCCGGTGCTCCATTACTGACATTATGCGTTTTGTTTTTGATTGCCGGGCTGATTTATTTTATTGTGGGGGATTTCCCCAAAGTAGTCCGCTGGTATACAAGCCAGGTCAAAGAAAACCGGAATGAGGAGTAGGCATGAGGATAAGTGACTTGAAAAAAATCAAAAATGCCTGTTGACTCTCACGTTACGTTATTCTCTATAGTGAAGGTGAAGGGAGGATAACATCCATGATGGTTAAGGAAGTCGCGGAGCTGGCCGGAATCAGCGTGCGTACGCTTCATCACTATGATGAAATCGGCCTGCTGCACCCTAGCGGTACGACAGAGGCGGGGTACCGGGTCTATTCGGATGAGGATCTGGCGCTGCTGCAGCAGATTTTATTTTTCCGTGAGCTCGGATTCCCACTGAAGCAAATCCGGGATATCGTCAGCCGGCCGGATTTCGACCGCAGGGAAGCGATGGAGCTTCACCACAAGCTGCTGCTGGAAAAGCGCGCCCGGCTGGAGCGGATGATCGATACCTTGGAGAAAACGATGAAGCATGAAAAAGGAGAGATCAGGATGACGAATCAGGATAAATTTGCAGGCTTTGATTTCAGCAGCAACCCTTATGAACAGGAAGCAAGAGAACGCTGGGGTGACAAGGCGGTAGACGAATCCAATGAACGATTGAATAAGATGTCCAAGGAAGAACAAACGCAGATGGGAGAAGAGATGAACGCCATTTACCGGAAGCTGGCTGAGCTACGGCATGAATCGCCTGCCACCGATGAAGCACAGCAAGCTATTGGCGAGTGGTACCAGCTGTTGAACCGGATGGGGTATTATTCGCCCGAAGCCTTTAAAGGGCTTGGACAAATGTATGTTGATGATGAACGTTTTACCCGCAATATTGATAAGTTTGGTGAAGGATTAGCCGTATTCATGCGAGATGCCATGGCTGAGTATGCGGACAGACGGAGCCAATAATGTGTAAGAACAGTTAGAGCCCTATAGCGGGCTTTAGCTGTTCTTTTTGGTATTCAACACATTCTTGGCGTTTCCAAGAAAGCTATCTACAATGGTGGAAAACTCAATCGCTGAAATTAGGGACAGCATTCAGGGATTCACCCATGAAGCTGAGTCACAGGTGTGTGGATCAGCTTTTTTTTGTTTTTAATATTTATTGAAGATTTATTTAACAATATTAACGAGATTAACCATCCGTTTACATTGTATTAATATTCGGCGAACACATCCTTTTTACAATAGATATGTGAAGATTTAATCCAATGTAAAACTGTAAAGGAGTTGTAAGCAGCATTGAATAGGAAAAAAAGAATCAAACGGAGTGTCTCCATCATTATGCTGAGCAGCATGATGTTAACTGCAGGAACTCCCTCCTTTCTCATCAATCCAGTTAATGCGGATTCATCTCCTGCAGAAGCTGTGGTGAACAACGGACAAGAAGCTTCAGGCGGTGAACAGGAGGGGATCCGGCTTCAGCATACGCCAGCCGCATGGATTCCCGAGCAGCAGAATTATACGGTTACAGCCGGCGTGTACGGTAATGGTGTGACGTGGACCGGCCAAATCCGTTACACAGTGGATGGACAGGAACAGCCGCCTGTCACGTTAATGCCTGAAGGACAGCAGCAGGATACATATACGGGAGTCATTCCGGGTGAGGCACTAAGCGGCCGTAATCTGGAATATGCAATCGAGATTTTAGATACCAAAGGAAAAGTCATTCAATCCCAGTCCTACTCGACAATATTTCAGGGAGATGCTCCCAAGTCATTATCCTCCGTTACGACAGTACCAGCCCTGCTGATTACCGAGATGGCTCCGGATACAACGGACCTTCCGGGGACGAATACGGACGCTTATGAATTTGTTGAGGTATACAATAATACCGATCTGGACGTGAATTTTAAGGACTACACCTTCTTTTACAATAATAAGGATACGTGGGCGCCTGAAGCAGGAGCGGACATCATCATACCAGCCCACCAGTCGGTCGTATTCTGGATTATGAACGGCAAGAACGATCTGGAGACTGCTGCACAGTTTAACCAAAACTATGGAACCAATCTGACGGAAGGCGTCAACCTTTTTCGCATCAAGGGTGGAGGCGGTATGGCCAACGCCAGCGCTAGAACACTAATGATTAAAGCAAAGAGCGGGGAGCCGGTCGTATCGGCATCCTATGAAGCGGCCCATGTCAAACCGAATATGGGTGTTTTCTTTAAACATCCGATTGCTGGAAGCAACTTGATGAGCGTTATGGATTCATCCGGGAAGCTGCCGGCAACACCGGGAGCCATTGATCCTGACCAGATCGTGCCACCGGTTGTGGATGGAGGAAAACAAACTGAAATCAGTCATACTCCAGCAACTGTAGTGGATGTGAAGGATCTTGAGATCAAAGCGCATGTGCTCAATCCCGGCACGAATCCAGACGGTTCTAAAGCTGCTATTAGGTTGCTTTACAAGACCCCATCACAAGCGAGATACACGGTAACCACTATGACAGACTCTGGCAATACAGGAGATTACACAGCAACGATACCGGCAGCAGCTCTTGCAGAGCCTACACTGGACTACCGGATTCAAGCAGGCCTATTGGACAAGCCATACACGTTTCAGGTCAATATGGCCCCTTTTGATTCGTCAAAAGCGCCTGCGCTGTTCGTAACCGAATTGGTTCCCAATACAACGAATGTTCAGGGAACTTCAACGGACGCATACGAATTTATCGAGGTATACAACAATTCCGATATGCCGGTAAATTTCAAAAATTACAAGATTTATTACCGTTATCCGGACAAAGGTCCTTCGGCGGACGTTGAATGGCCATCTACACAAAAGGATTTTATCATTCCATCCAAAGGGTCCGTTGTTTTCTGGATCAAGAACAGCGCCAACACGGCTTATACAGAAAGTGATTTTAACAGTTTTTATAAAACGAGCCTTGTTCCCGGACAAACCCTGCAGACGATTCAAAGCGACGGTATGGCTAACTCCGGCAGGCGGTCAGTCTTGATCAAAACGAATACAGGCCGGGAAATTTCCAGTGCCTATTATGATGCGGATCTGATGTATGAGGGCAGCTCGAAAAGCGACGAAACGAACGAAGACAAAGCTATTCTCTACAGATATCCGGTTAATGGCGGCAATGTAATGATCAAAGCCAGCTCGGGAACCGAAACACCAACCCCGGGTTCTGTATCTTCCACTCAGGTGCCTAAGGACCTGGTCCATATAAATGCAGATACCGTGCCTCCTACCATTAAAGACATGACGGGCATCATGGAAGTGGATCAATCCAAAGGGCTTGAGCTGAAAGTAGACGCGAGGGATGATCATGAGGTTACCTCTGTCGAGGTGTATGTTCGTTCAGACAAACAGACGGAATACACAAGGCATAGCCTGAAAGAAGATTTTAACGATATGATGTATCATTACAAGTTGTCTTCAGCGGATCTGATCGGGCGCAAATATATTGAATACTACTTTGTGGTTTCGGACGGCATGAACGATAAGGTATCCGATCCTGTGAAGATTTCCGTGACGGGGGGCCCAAGTGAAGCTCCGCTGCGTCTGAATGTCAAGGACGAAGATATTCTGAAGGGCACCCATATCATCAAGGGAACCTCGCAATCATCCGGGTTAACCGGGGTGAGCTTAAGTGTTGACGGGAAAAAGCTGCAGGACAGCGATATGAAGGCAGGTCTTGAACATGATGCTTACTTTGTTTTTGATGCCGTCAACGTGGATTACTATTTCAAAAATGCGGTAACGATGGGACCTCCGGAGCTGGAGGACAAAACGATTTTGTATACGTTTATGGATCCGATCGAGACGTATACAACATTGTCTTTCCCGATCAGTGCGGAACGACTGGCAGAAGGCGATAATGTCATCTATATCCGGGCCGGTTCAAAGACTTCTCCATTCGATAAACGTCCGGAAGAAAACAAGGATGATTTCGAAGTTAAAAATGTAAGACTTTTGCTCGCTGACGGAACTGAAATCTGGGATCCGGCGTATGCCGAAAAGGAAAAGCAAATCAAGATAGGTGATTCTGAAGGCAAAAGCGAATTCATTGGTTTTCATTTCGACCTGAAGCCGGAGTATCTGAAGGCCAAAACCTATTCCTGGGACACCACTTCCGTTGCGGATGGTCCTCATCAAGTTAAGGTATCGGATGGTAACCAGGAAGTGACCTCGAGTGTCATCGTTGATAATACGGCACCGGTGATTAAGCCAACCCTAGAGGAAGGCAAAGAATACCGGGGCGAGTTCGTTATTGATGCAGACGTCAAGGATGCCTATGCAGGTGTAGATAAAATCATAGTGAAGCTGGATGACAAGCCGATTGAGCTTCCGTTTACAACCTCATCCGGCCAAATGGCTGGAGGAGCGCATAAGCTGTATATCCAAGCCGTGGATAAAGCCGGAAACATTTCCGAGAAGACTGTTAACTTCAATGTGCCTGACGAGAATCCGCTTGCTCCGCAATTGATCAGTCCAAAGCAAGGACAAACCGATGTCGGCACGGATGCTAGTCTAACCGTCAAGGTGCAGGATCCGAATCAGGATCCAATGAAGGTTACATTCTATAAGGGATACAAGTATGATGGAAATCGCGCGGAAGGATTTAAGGGCTATACCAACACGTCACCGACCGAACCTCCAAAGGAGATGGATCCTGCAGGGGAAAAGGCTTTAAGCCGTGAGGATTACGAGAACATCAGCGCAGTAGACGGGAAATATCTCGTGAACGATTCCGTGGAGCAGTTCCCTTACCAGCGCTTTGAGGTCAAGCTAGACCCTTCGGTGAAAAGCACAGACCGTGTAGAAATCAACTGGAAAGGTAAATCGCTGGAAGGCCGTAAAGTGAGCCTGTATGCCTGGAGTCCGGCGCAGCAGAAATGGGTGCAGCTGGATCAAGTCATAGCGGGAGCGGATGACTTCGAGCTAAACGCTGTGGTGCATGCGGGCGAGTATGCCAATGGTCAAGTCATTGATGTCATGGTTCAGGATGAGATCGCGGTTCAGGGGGCACCTGCAGTAAACAAGTCTACTCCTGAATCGCAGGATCCGTATGATTTCTCTTTTGTCTGGATGTCGGATACCCAGTATTACTCTCAAAGTTATCCTATGATCTACCAAAATGTCGTCAATTGGATCGTGGATCAGAAGGAGAAAATGAACATCAAATACGTAATCCATACGGGTGACGTCGTCGATAAATCCTACGAGGAATATCAGTGGCAGGAAGCCGACAAGGACATGAAGGTTCTGGAGGATGCCAATATTCCATACGGCGTGCTGGCAGGCAATCATGATGTCGATCACCAGAATAACGATTACACCAAGTTCAAGGAGTATTTCGGTGAGGACCGCTTCAAAAGCAATCAGGTGTATGGCGGATCGTATGACGACAACCGTGGACATTATGATCTGGTTTCATCGAACGGGAATGATTTTATTATC
Organism: Paenibacillus mangrovi; assembly: GCF_022898935.1. GTDB lineage: Bacteria > Bacillota > Bacilli > Paenibacillales > Paenibacillaceae > Paenibacillus_AQ > Paenibacillus_AQ mangrovi. Next base: position 878,364 of record NZ_JALIRP010000001.1, read on the forward strand.
GTCTATATGGGCTGGGGACTCGGCGAGAAGGAAATCGACTGGATGAACGAGATTGTGTCTAAATATCCTGAGCGCAAAGCCATTCTTTGTTTGCATGAATATTTACTAGTATCGAACAACCGGGCTCCGATCGCCGATCAGATTTTTGAGAAGGTCATCAAACCGAATAAGAACGTCATCGCCGCATTGTCTGGCCACTATCATGATGCGGAGCTGAAGGTCGATCAGCTAGACGATAACGGTGACGGCATTCCAGACCGTAACGTATATCAAATGCTGGCCGATTATCAAGGTGCTCCTGAAGGCGGGCTTGGATACATCCGTCTCATGCAGTTCGACATGAAAAATAACAAGCTGCATATCAAAACGTATTCTCCTTATTTGGATGATTACAACTACTATGATCCGCAAACGGAAGCAGGCAAAGACGAATTCAGCCTGGATCTCGGACTCGCACCAACAACCAAACGGGTGGCAACGGATTATATTGCAGTAAAAGTCTATACCGATCAGCAGATCGGAACTCAGTCCAATGTGAAGAGCGGTACGGAAGCCACTGTGGTATGGAAAGGGCTGGCTTCAAACAGCTATGATCAGTGGTATGTCCAAGCCGAGGATGGGCACAGCGGCAGCGTATTATCAGATATTTGGGGCTTTTATACAGGCAAGGAAACAGGTGAGGTGAGCCCTCCGGAAGGCGGAGGAAGCACAGGTGGAGGAGATCCATCGACGAATCCGGGCAAACCGGGAGTGCCGCCGACACCAGATCCTGAACCCGCCAACGGACAAATCACTCTAGAGCCGTCCGCAGACGGTGCATATCATGCCGATGCCAAGACACTGGAAAAAGCCATCACCAGCACAAACAATGGCAAAGTGGTCGTGGAATTAACCGGGAAAGAAGAGCAGGCGGGAGCTTCCGCTGTGTATCTACCTGCCGCGGCGTTGAAAAAGGCGAAAGACAGTCAGCTGTCGCTGATTATCTCCGCACCTGGATTGACAGTTACGCTGCCGCCAGCTTCCTTGCCGGATCATCTGGAGGATGCCGATCAGCTTCTTTTGCGGATCGATACCACCATGAACGAGACTGTTAAGCGAACGTTCAACAGCAGCATCGGTTCTTCGAAGGAGTATAATCATGTGGGCATGGTATATTCGCTGTACATGGCTAAGATCAAAGGGCAAATCGAAACGAGAGTGACTGCCTTCGGCGGACCTGTGAGTGTGCAAAGAAGTCTTACGGCGGACCAGCAAAAACAGCTCAAAAATGGATATGCGGGCGTATATCTGCTGCAAGACATGAAGCCGGTATACAAGGGCGGAAAATGGAGCGACGGCATTCTGACCTTCTCGGCAGATCAGCCGGGCATCTATGCTGTGCTGGAGTACCACAAACAGTTCAAGGATGTTAAGGGATCCTGGGCAGAGGAGTATATCGGGAAGCTTACGGCAATGCATCTCATCCAGGGCATGGACGAAGATCATTACGGACCAAGTCAAAATGTAACACGTGCCGATTTCGTAACCCTAGCAATGAGGGCAGCTGGTGTGGATCTGACCGCTGCAAGTCAGATCTTTAAAGATGTTCCTGCGGACGCTTATTACTCCGCTGCGGTTGCAGAGGCGTCTAAACTTGGCTTCATTCAAGGCAGTGAAGGGAAGTTCCGTCCTCAGGACACCATCAGCCGCGAGGAAGCAGCCGTTATTTTGATGAAGATCAGTGATTATATGTATGGTAAGGAACGTACAGGTTCAGTGAGTACAGAGTTCAAGGATATGAAGCAAGTATCTCCTTGGGCCAAAGAAGCTGTAGACCATGTGAACAAGCTCGGTCTCATGAACGGCAAAGGCAATTCCATGTTCGATCCACAGGGGGAAGTAACCCGGGTGGAACTTGCAAAAATGATCTACAACTTGATCAATCCATAACTAACCAAGCAAAAGCCGGGTGATATGACATCCGGCTTTTTGCGCGTACAGGAACTGTTTATCCATGATATACTATGACTTGTAAATGATTCCTTGGTGGAATGCTGATATGCTTATGAAATGAGCGGAGGACAACGATCACGCTATCCATGAAAATCGTGATGTATGCTCAGCTTTATATGGATATTTGACGGAGGGAATGCTTCACACTTCCCGCATAGGATGGTCGATAGAGGAGCGTTCTGCAAAATAAACTTGGATTAGGTTTAATTAATAACCTTAAGGCCAGACGAGGAGGCGCTCTGATGAAGGGTTGGTTTGAATATAATTGGCAGGTTCGTGACGAATGGTTCGAGGTATGCCGCCGTCTGCCACTTAAAGAGCTTATCGAGGAAAGAACGGGTGGCGTCGGTTCCATCCTGAAGACCCTTTTTCATATTGTGGATGTTGAGTTCAGCTGGATCAGGGCTATTGAAGGAATGGAAGATTGGGAACCCCTTTTTGAAGATTATGAAGACCTCGATGCCGTAAAAGAACTATCGGATATGTGCCGTAAACAGCTGGAAGAGATTCTTTCGAACGCTGATGCTGATAAAGAATACTCGGTAGTACACGTATCCTGGCATTCGGAGCCGCTGGTTTATGGAGAGGTCCTCCGGCATGTAATTGCCCATGAAATACATCATATCGGACAGCTGTCGGTATGGGCCAAGGAGCTTGGCATTAAGCGGGTATCTGCGAATTATATCGACCGTGGACTGGGGCAGCGAATGCTCTCAGGCAACGAAAGCCGGGTAATATTTTAACAAGGAAGAGGTGTGCAGCAGCGATGGAACGATTAAAGAGCATGAACCTTGAAGATGCGGCTGCGATCGCGTCGTGGAAGTATCCGCACCCTTATGACTTATACAGCATGGATGGAAGTGAAGAGGATATCTCCGATCTGATGAACGGGGACTATGTTTCCGTCAGGTCCGAAGAAGGGGAGATCATCGGTTTTTATTGTACGGGGAATTCGGCGCGTGTTCCAGGCGGCTATGATGCGGGAATCTATCATGATGAATCGTTGGTCGATTTTGGTCTAGGAATGAATCCGGAGCTTACCGGACAGGGACGAGGAACACGATTTGTGGAGGAAGGCATAGCATATGTAAAGCGTTCCTATCCCGAAAAAGGAATACGGCTCGTTGTTGCGACTTTTAACGGGCGCGCGATGAGGACATATGAGAAGGCCGGCTTCAAGCATTTTGGCGTATTTACTTCGCCCGTACATCATCGGCCCACCGAATTTGCTTGCATGATCAAACGTGATATTTGAATGGTTCAGAGCGTATGCCTGCATGGATTGATTTGAATCGCTGCAGCAGGTGTATTATTTTCCCATCACCGATTTCCTTGACTTTTGGCAAAAATTTGGTTTTCATCATATAGGGGAATAAAGAATATTGATGTATTGAATCTATGAAAAATCAGGTGAACAACATGCGAATTGCGCTTTTTGATTCAGGGTTAGGCGGATTAACCGTACTTTCTGAAGCTGTAAAGCAGCTGCCCGAAGAGAACTTTTTATTTTTTGCCGACAAGCTTCATGCACCTTACGGCACGAAAACGAAGGAGCAGGTGCAGGACGCTGTGCGTGAGTCGCTGGATCAAATTTTACAAGAGGATATCAAAGCACTCGTGATCGCTTGCAATACTGCAACCAGTGCCGCGGCGGAGGAGCTCCGGAGGGAATACAACTTTCCGATTATCGGAATGGAGCCTGCGGTGAAGCCGGCCGTTGAGATGAACCGTGATACTGGAAAAAGAGTTCTAGTGGCCGCAACGCCGCTGACGCTTCATCAATCGAAATATACCCAGCTGGTAGCTCGTGTGGACGACCACCGTATCGTGGACTCGCTCCCCCTGCCTGAACTGGTGACATACTGTGAAGCAATGCAGTTTGATCCTGAAGTGGTGACGGCTTATTTTAACGAAAAATTGGCCTCATACAATCTGAATGACTATGGCACGTTGGTCTTGGGCTGCACCCATTTTCCATTCTATAGGCCACTGCTCAGCCGAATTCTGCCGGAGCATATTGAGATTATTGACGGGAGCCGCGGAACCATCTGCAGACTCCGTCACGTGCTTGCTGAGAAGGGACTCCTCGGAAAACAGGGCAAAGCGGACATCCGATTTATATCCTCTAGCCAGGACCCTGCGTATACACAGAAAATGAAGCAGGCTTTCGAATGGTTTCAAGAACATGAGCATGCCAATGAAGCGATTGAAGTCAAAGTGAACGGATAAAGGAAAAGAAGCTAGATGTGTGCAAGCTCCTGCAAAGCTTGAGAGACGTTATCCTGAAATAATCCGCCATGGTAGCAGATGACGGACTGAACTTCATAGCTGGCCAGCTTTTTGACGGACTCCATCGCCTGTGGCATATTCAGGGTTTGTTCGGGCGATGGTCCGTACAGCCGGCCGTCAACGACGCGGAGAGCATCTGCTGCTATGAGTGTTTTGCTTGGAATATGATACAGACTGATATGACCCGGCGTATGTCCGGGCGTAGCAATAACTTCGATACCGCCGCACAGGGGCAGTACTTCTCCGTCTTGGATCACTCGGTTAACGGGTGATTTGGGCGGATTTTTTAATGTGGAGAGAAAAGCCTGTTTCCACTGCTCGGGAACGTTGGCCGGAATCATAGCTTCCGCTGCGGCGAGCGCTTCGGGCGTGATTTTGAGGATCATCTGGTCCCCTTCAATAAAAGGCTTCTCCTTTTCGCTTGCCAGCACCTCGATTAGATGTTCGGTTTGTTCAAGCATGGCCGGGAGGCTGCCGATATGATCGATATCCTGATGCGTCAGAATGACGTGGGACAAATCATGAATTCGAATGCCATGGGATTCCATCGCCTGTGTAAACAAAGGGGTTTGCCCGGGAAATCCTGTGTCCACCAGAATGGCATGTTTATCGTCATGAATCAGAGTGGGATGAATGGTATCGACTTTACCCATTATCATTGCGGAAATATCCAGCATGTGAATCTGACTTGCACGATCTGTTTGGTTCATATAGCACCCTCCAAAATATATTTAATGTCTCGTTGAGCAGGTACTATCATAGCGCCACACTTAGTCTATGTCAAACAAAATATTTTATTATATCATATAATTATTGAATTGTCAAGTTAAATGTTTGTGGAGGGGCAAATTGGATGGTTTAGTTCTGAAATATTTAAAAAAGAGCCGGATTTCTCAGCGTGAGAATCCGGCTTTGATATGGAAGATGAAACTGGATAGATAGATAAAACTCATCAAGAATAGATATAACCCGATAGAACGAATCGTATTATTCCGGTTTAACCAGAATTTTGACTTGATCTTTTTCCTTCATCAGCGACTCGAAGCCTTCAGACAGAACATCCTTCAGCTGGATGCGCTTGGTCACAAGCTTCTCGGCAGGGAAGTAGCCTTTATCCATTAGGCTGATGACTGCAGGGAATACGTCGCAATATCCGATAATGCCTTTGATGGTACGTTCCTGCATAACCACGTTGTTCGGATGAATTGGAGCTTCCTTTTCAAAAATGCTGACGATCATAAGCTCGCCACCCATCTTCGTAGACATGAGTGCTTGAGTTAGGACTGGCGGAACGCCGGTTACTTCATAGGCTACGTCAACGCCGCCATTAGTGAGCTTATGAATTTCCTTCACAGCGTCAAATTCCTTCGGATCGATGACAATCGCACCGAGCTCAGCTGCTTTTTGCTTGCGTTCAGGCGATAGCTCTACGGCATAAATTTCGGATGCACCGGAAGCTTTTAACGCCTCGATCACCAGCAGGCCGATTGGGCCGGCACCGAATACAGCGGCTTTATCGCCGACTTTCAGTTTGCTCTTCCGTACAGCATGAAGTGCTACTGCAGATGGTTCCACAAGCGCGCCTTGCTCGTAAGAAACGGAATCGGGAATTTTATGGACCATGATTTCATCGGCAGCCACGAAGCTGGAGAATCCGCCACCACCGCCAGAGAGGCCGAGGAAGCCCATTTTTTCGCAAAGATTATATTTACCTTGCTGGCAGGCTTCACATTCTCCGCAAGCATAGATTGGTTCCACGACAACTCGGTCGCCTACACTAACTTTGGTTACGCCTTCGCCGATTTCCACGACTTGACCGGAGAATTCATGCCCCATTACGATTGGAGCTTTTTCACCTGTGAGGGGGTGAGGAGCGTCCTGGGGAACGAAGATCGGTCCCGCAGTATATTCATGCAGATCGCTGCCGCAAATACCGCACCATTCTACTCTGATTTTTACTTTGCCTTTTGTAGCTGTTGGCTCTTCAATGTTGTCCAGACGCAAATCCTTTTGGTCATGCCATCTGAGTGCTTTCATGTCAAACGTCATCTCCAGTTCGTAAATGAAATGTAATTATGATTAGATGAGCTGTTTGAGCTCGTAATGGGAAACGTTTCCGGAAACTAATATGTCACATATACTTCTGATTGTCAAATTTAAATTTTTATCTTTTAGCCTGTGAAAAGTGAAGATTTTAAAGGATAGTAACACCTGCTTTGTTATCAAGCCCAGGTGCTGATTTATATAAAAAATCTTTAATGTTATAATATAACTATAGAGTTTGCAAATCCTAATCAACTGGAAACGATTCCATGAAAAAGGGGATTAAGTTGGGTTGTCGAATAAAGCAAAAGTAACGATAGAAGATGTGGCGGAAAAAGCCGGCGTAGGGATTGCGACGGTATCCAGAGCCATTAACAATTCAAGCGGCATCAGCGGGAAAACTAAAGCCAAAGTGCTGCAGGCGATTGAGGAGCTTGGATTCATCCCGAGTATTGCAGCGCAAAGCCTGAAAATCCGGAAAACAAACCAAATTGCACTGGCTGTTCCGGATATCCGTAACGCTTTCGTGCCGGAAATTGCCTGGTCCGTGGAGCAGGCAGCCAAGCAGCATGGATACCGCGTGGTGAATATTAATACTTCAGGCATTGGACGCATCGAAATTGAAACCATTCGTGACGTTAAAAAGCTGCATGTGGACGGGCTGATTATTCTGCCGCTGGCCTATCCGCAGAACTTTGTGGAACTGGTGAACAAATCTCCGGTGCCCATCTCGGTAATCAACTATGGCAAAAAGCTCACGCCTGACATTAAGGCTGATGTCGTCTGTTTGTCCCAGCAGGAAGGGCGCATGGCTATGGAGCATCTGATCAGCATTGGCCGGACGCGGATTGCATACGCCGGAGCACCAAGGGATATTATCGAAGAACGTTACAATGCCTATGTAAACTCATTAAGCCATGTGGATGTTTCGCTGGTGTATTTCGGCGAGGATTTTTCCCTGAACACGGGTGCTAAGGCTGCGGATTATTTCAAAAGCCTGAAAAACATGCCTGATGCGGTGTACGCCGGCAACGATATGGTGGCGATTGGCTTAATCAACCGATTCAAAGAGATTGGCGTCCGGGTTCCGGAGGATGTCGCTGTGTGCGGCATCGACAACAACATTTATACGACAATCACATCGCCGCAGATCAGCTCGGTATCCATTATGGGGGTAGAGGTATCCCGCCTGGCTACGGAACTGCTGCTCAAGCGGATTCGCGATAATGCCACCGGCGTGTATGAACGGGTACAGTTTGAACCTCGTTTGATTGTCCGGGAGTCCAGCGTGAAGATGAAACGGAGTACGACATATTTGGAGTAACGACGGCCACCAATTTGAGTTTCATACCGGGGATCTGCAGGCTCGTATGGACTATTACAGAACCGAAAAAGGCCACATGACGTTTTATTCATAATCATTTTACAGGGGGAAAGATATGACAACGATTGGCTGGGTTAGACATGGGATTACAGACTGGAATGTGGTGAGAAGGGCGCAGGGACAGACCGATGTGGCGCTGAACGATACGGGGCGTGCACAGGCTCGTGCGCTGGCTGAACGTTTTAAACACGAGGTGTGGGATTGGGTTTATACAAGTGATTTGTCGCGGGCCAAGGAAACAGCTGAAACCATTGCACAGGCGCTGAATATCCCGATATATGTGGATGAGAGCTTGCGGGAAAGGGCATTCGGAAAAGTGGAAGGGACAACGGAAGACGATAGAATTCGGATGTGGGGCGAGGACTGGCAGGAGATAGAACTTGGAATCGAGTCCGATGAATCCATGATCCGGCGCGGAACCGATTTCGTTCAAGACATTTGTAGTCAGTATCCGGGAAAAAGGGTATTGGTCGTGAGCCATGGCGCATTCATCTCGACGCTGCTGCCCATATTGGTGCCGAATATGCATGAGAGGGAGCATTTGCATAACACCTCTGTGACGCTGGTCCGTCAGGTGGAAGAAACATGGGTCTGTGATTTGTATAACTGCCGACGGCATTTAGAGGCTGTTAATTTATGATGCAAGCGATAAAGTTTTAAGAGTGGAAAGAGGATGGATATTCGCGAATAATACTCGAAGGCCAGTAAAACCAATACACGAGCAAAGGGGAAAATGCTGTGAAAATTGTCGTTATCGGCGAGCTCAACGTGGATGTGATTTTGTCAGGAACAGATTTGATACCGGAATGGAACCGGGAGAAGCTGATTGATTCCTTCGATATTGTTCTCGGCTCATCCTCGGCTATTACGGCATGTGCACTTGCAGGGATCGGTGCGGAAGTTCATTTTGTCAGCATCGTGGGAGAAGATGATTTTGGCCGGTTTTGTGTAAAAGAGCTTGAGCGTATGCAAGTAAACACCATGCATGTGATCCGGGATCCGGAAGTTAAAACCGGCGTTACACTTTCTTTTTCAACGCCAAGTGATCGCGGACTGCTCACTTATCCTGGCAGCATTCCGCTGCTAAAGCCGGAGAAAATTCCTGCAAAAGTGTTTGAAGATGCGGATCATGTGCATTTCGGCTCTTACTTCTTGCAGGACGGCATGCGTCCACATTGGGAAGATTTATTTGCCCGGCTGCGCAGCCAAGGAATCACGACTTCATTCGATACAGGCTGGGATGTTCACGGCATGTGGCACCGCGATGGAATTGACCGGCTGCTGCCGCATACGGATCTGTTTATTCCGAGTGAAGAGGAAATCATACATATTTATCAGACGGACAGTGTAGAAGAAGCGGGCCGCAGACTCCCTGTGGGTGCAAATACGGTAGCGGTCAAATGCGGCAGCAAGGGCGCGATGCTGCTAACCCCTGGTAAAGATCCGGAAATGATCCCTTCATTCAAGGTGACTCCGGTTGACACGACGGGAGCTGGGGATGCTTTTAACGCAGGTCTGATCTATGCTTTCCGTAGCGGACTACGTGGTCATGATATGGTGAGGTTCGCCAACGCGAGCGGGGCGATTTCTACGCAGGGCGTAGGTGGAACGGGCTCACTTCCGACGACCCAGAAAATAGAATCATTTTTGAAATTGGTTTAGGTATACTCTAACTTGTGATTATGCCAAAGTATGCGGCTTAGCGGCTAAAGGAAAGAACCGTTGTGCAATCCGTATAGTGCAGGTATACTTTGGGTATTGCCGGTGTGTCCATATGCCTGAGGGAGGTTCTGCCGGAGATCAGGATCGGATTTAGGGGGCATCGAGAAGACATAGCAGCTGGTGAGCACGATGAAATGAGGCCTTCCCCGGGTCACAAGCGTTAGTTGCACGCTCACTTGACAGGCTAGGGAATGGATGACAGGAGACTTATGATTACTACCGTAACATTGAATGCAGCGATTGATAAGACATACTATCTTCCATCGTTTCCGATGGGAAAGGTTTCGCGAGTTCAGCGTTTTCATGCCGCGCCGGGCGGCAAGGGGATCAATGTAGCCAAAGTGGTTGCTCAATTGGGAGTGCCTGTAACGGCAACGGGTTTTGTCGGTGGCATGAATGGGGAAATCATCAAGCAGATGCTGACCCAAATGGAGATTGCTCATGATTTTATTTCTGTTGAAGGAGAATCGAGAATTTGCCTGAACATTCTGGATGAGGCGAATGGAACTTCGACGGAGCTTCTGGAGCCAGGCCCTACCGTCAACGATGCCGCCCTGAAGGAAATGGAAGTTAGAATTGGTGAACTCGCCTCACGTTCAAAAATCGTATGCTTCAGCGGCAGCCTTCCCGCCGGCGTTCCGAAGGATTTCTATGTGAAGCTGGTCTCGATTGCGAAAGAAGCCGGAGCTTACGTCATTTTGGATGCAAGCGGAGATGCCTTGCGTTTCGGTCTGGAAGCGAAGCCCGACATGATTAAGCCAAATGAAGATGAAGTGGCAGCCCTTCTCGGCATTGAAGTAACCGACGAAGATGCACTTCAAAAAGCGGTAGAGACGCTGCTGCAAAAATATGAGATGGATCGGATCAGTGTATCATTGGGCGGAGCGGGCTCTTTGACGGCTTCGAAGGGAAGCAGTTATCGTGTGACAACACCGAAGGTGGAGGTTGTAAGCACCGTAGGATGCGGCGATTCCTTTGTCGCTGGCATGGCCGTGTCGCTAGCGAGGAACCTACCTCTCGAAGAGGGGCTTGCCATGGCATCCGCTGCAGGAACCTCCAACGCCATGACGGATCAGGCTGGACTCATTGAACTTGAAGAGTTTGAGCAGCTGCGCAAGCAGGTGCAGATCGACCGTCTGTAGTTTATACCATCATATTGATTATTGTCTGTCCGGGCGCCCAGCGTCCGGTTTTTCTTTACTTAAGCAGTACTTCAAAAGCAGGAGTCCGGCTTGGTATGGAGAATTTTTTCAAGATGTAAGAAGGTATATCTTAACAAATAACAACGATGAAAAGGTGAGCAAATTGATAAAGGCAGTGGTTTTTGATTTTGACGGGTTGATGGTGGATACGGAAACGCCTGCATATCATGCTTTTTGCAAGGTATACCGTGAATATGGTAAGGAATTGCCGCTCGAAAAGTACGCGCAGTGCGTGGGAACCTCCTTTGATGTTTTTAACCCATATACATATCTCACAGAAATCTTACAGCATTCCGTAGATCCAGAAGTAATTCGCAAACAGGTGGACGTCCAGTACAAAGAGCTGCTTCAGCATATTCAGCCGAGACCCGGCGTAGTGGGATATTTGACAGAAGCCAGAGAACTTGGGCTTAAAATAGGCCTCGCATCAAGCTCTTTTTTGGGCTGGATTGAGCCCTACCTGACAAAATTTAATTTGCACGGTTACTTTGATTCGATCAACACAGCGGACTTGGTGAAGCAAGTGAAACCGGATCCCGAGCTGTACCTATTATCCCTGCAAAAGCTTGAAGTCCAGCCGGAAGAAGCCATATCGTTTGAGGACTCTCTGAATGGCTTTACAGCGGCGAAAAGAGCTGGAATGCATACGGTGATCGTACCTAACGAGATGACAAGTACGTTTCAGTTCGAACATTACGATTTGAAAATTCCAAGCATGGATTCCATGTCCTTGAAAGAGGTTATTCAGCGGCTGGAGCAGCAAAACCGGGTAGAGGTATTGGATTAATTTCCATTAGATTACAGATAAAAAGTTTCATATTTTTTGTCGTATACCGATTGACGGATGCGGGAGTGCCCATATATTATTATGAATAACCATTTGGTGGGATGAGTTCCATTCAATGTAGTAAGTGGCACTTCTTTTTTTTACCCAAATGCTTTAGCGCTTTCGAACACAAAAGCAATATAGAGGAAAATTATGGAGGGGTCTTTTATGTTCAAGAAAAAAATGTTGTTATCGGTCGTCATGTCGGCGCTCCTGGTTACGGCGGCAGCGGGCTGCGGCAATCAGGGCGACAAGAAGTCGGAAGTAGAAGGTACGGGCGGAAGTCAAACGGAGAAGAAAACGTACAAAATCGCCATCTCTCAAATCGTGGAGCATCCTTCCTTGGATGCGACGCGTGAAGGGTTCTTGGCGGCACTCAAGGATGCGGGTATAACAGAGGGCGATAATCTGACAGTAAATTACAAAAACGCTCAGGGCGATTCTGCCAATAACCTGTCCATTGCACAGACGATTGCTTCAGAAAAAGAGGATCTGGTGCTCGCTATTGCTACTCCATCGGCTCAGGCTATTGTCCAGCAGGTTAAAGATAAGCCGGTACTGTTCGCAGCAGTTACCGATCCGCTTGATGCCAAAATTGTATCCAACCTGGATAAACCAGGCGGCAACGTGTCCGGGGTTTCCGATACGAACCCTGCGGCCGTGCAGAAGCTGATGGATTTCGTAGCCAAGAACTTCCCGAATATTAAAACGGTAGGACTTGTCATCAATGAAGGCGAACCGAATGCGGTGGTTATGGCCAAAAATGCAGAGGATGCCCTAAGCAAGCATAACATCAAGCTGGTAAAGGCGGCTGTGACCAACACCTCCGAAGTGAAGCAGGCCGCGCAATCCCTGGTTGGACGTGCCGACGCCATTTTCATTACGCTAGATAACATGGTGGTGAGCGGTGCAGATACGATTATCCAAGTGGCCAACGAAAATCACATTCCGTTCTTCTCTAGTGACCGGGATACCGTTGAGAAAGGCGCGTTTGCAACCGTAGGCTTCAAATACTACGATCACGGATATCAGGTGGGGCAAATGGCCGTCGATATTCTGAAAAATGGTAAGAATCCGGGAGATATGAAAGTAACGATGCAGGATAAGCTTGATCTGATTCTGAATTTGAAAGCCGCTGCGGCCCAAGGCATTACGGTTACGGATGAAATGAAGAACGAAGTGGAAGACAAAGAGAAAAATATTATTCAGTAGCAGTAGGGAATTGTTATAGGGAGTGGCGATATCCTTCGTCCACTCCCTTCATGTCATAAGGAGGGAATCAACATGTTAAGTTCAATCTTGGGTGCCATTGAACTCGGTATGCTCTACGCACTAATGGCGCTTGGGGTATACATTACGTTTCGGATTCTGGACTTTCCGGATTTGACTGTTGACGGCAGCTTCACAACAGGGGGCGGAATCGCAGCGGTGATGATTTCCCATGGCTATAATCCATGGCTGGCCAGCGTTGTAGCGCTTGCCGGAGGACTCACCGCCGGAGCATGTACGGGTCTTCTGCATACTAAAGGTAAAATTAACGGGCTGTTGTCCGGTATATTGATGATGATCGCCCTGTACTCCATTAACATGCGGATTATGCTCGGTAAGCCGAACATCGCCTTGATAGGTGTGGATACGGTTTTTACCTCCGTGAATCCTTGGATCCTGATTCCGGTGATCGTCATTATTGTCTTGCTGCTCATGAACTGGTTCCTTCATACCGATCTGGGGCTGGCTCTCCGGGCAACGGGTGATAACGACCGGATGATCCGCAGTTTTGGATCCAACACAGATACCACCAAAATCATCGGCGTCAGTCTGTCTAACGGTTTGGTTGCCCTGGCTGGTGCCCTTATTGCACAGATATCCGGTTTTGGAGATCTTAACATGGGGATCGGTATGATCGTCATCGGTCTGGCTTCCGTCATTATTGGCGAAGCGATCTTCGGAGCCCGAAATGTCATTCATGCTACGATTGCCGTTGTGCTTGGCTCGATCGTTTACCGTATCGTGATAGCGCTTGCCCTTCGAGTCGGATGGTTGGAAGCGTCTGATTTGAAAATCATCACAGCCGTGATTGTTATCGTAGCGCTTGTCTTCCCGACCACCAGCCGGGCGATCAAACAGAAGAAGCTGGCTAAGAAGCGTACGGCAGAGCTGACGGGATCACTCCAAAAAGGTGTCGTAGGAGGTGATCTCCATGCTTGAAATGTCACAAGTATCCAAGCTATTCAATCCGGGATCACCGGATGAGAAAATTGCCTTGAACAACATTCAACTGAACTTGAACCCCGGGGATTTCATCACCTTGATCGGGAGCAACGGAGCGGGCAAATCGACCTTGATGAATATCATTTCCGGCGTGATGAAGCCGGATGCGGGCGATGTCCTGATTGACGGGCAAATCATCAGCCATCTTCCCGAATACCGGCGCAGCAAGTGGATCGGCCGTGTATTTCAGGATCCTATGGCAGGGACCGCACCTCACATGACGATTGAAGAAAATCTGGCTATGGCCTATGCAAGAGGCAAACGCCGGGGACTCAAGATGAGCATCAAAGCGAATCGCAGACAATTTTTTCGAGAGTCGCTTGAGCGGCTCGGCATTGGTTTGGAGAGCCGTCTGCGTGCCAAAGTCGGCCTTTTGTCCGGTGGAGAACGCCAAGCGCTCAGTCTGCTCATGGCGACGTTTACGGAGCCGGAAATCCTGCTTCTTGACGAACATACGGCGGCACTCGATCCTGCCCGCGCCGAGCTGATCACACGCCTGACGGAAACGATCGTCCGCGAGATGAAGCTGACGACTCTGATGGTTACGCACAACATGGAACAGGCGATACGACTTGGCAACCGGCTGATTATGATGGATAAGGGACAGATTATTCTGGACATCGACGAGAAGCGGAAGAAAAACCTGACGGTAGATGAGCTGCTGGGTGAATTTGAACGGATCAGCGGACATAAGCTGTCAGATGATCGTATGGTACTTGCTTAACAATACAATATCGATAGAAGTATAACCTGTTCACTCCTGAACAGGTTTTTTTCTATGCTATAATGAAAGAATCCAATCAAGAAAAATATGGAATTGGGGGGCCGATATGAAGTCTATTGCCAATCTTTCATTTGAAGATGTGCTTCAGCATACAGATATGACCTTCAGTGGATGGGATTTCTCCCTATTGGAGAAAACGGGCAGGATGCAGGAATTCCCGCTGCGCTGGAATTATTATAATATCGTTGAACAAGCTTTGCGGAAGTCTACCAGCATACTGGATATGGGCACAGGCGGAGGTGAGTTCCTGTCGAGATTGTCCAATCTTCCGGCGCATACCTGTGCGACGGAAGGCTATGAACCGAACGTGGAGGTTGCCCGCCAGCGGCTTGAGCCCCTTGGAGTCGCGGTATCATTCATCACTGACGATAAACGGCTTCCGTACGCAGATCGTGAGTTTGATTTGATTATTAATCGGCATGAATCTTACAGCCCGCAGGAGGTACACCGGATTCTGAAGCCGGGAGGATGGTTTATTACCCAGCAGGTAGGTGACCACAACGATCAGGAGTTTAATGAGCTTCTGCAGGCGCCTAACGACGAATTCGCCCACTGGAATTTGGAATATGCGGTTCAGGAGCTTGAACCATTTTTTGAAATTGCGGAAAAAGATGAGGAAATCACTCGTTCGAGATTTTTTGACTTGGGAGCGATTGTATTCTATTTAAGCGTCATTCCATGGCAAATCCCGGATTTCTCCGTTAACAAATACGAAACTAAACTCCGTTTGCTTTATCAGATGTTGGAACAAAAGGGTTTCATGGATACCAGCTGCCACCGTTTTATCATTGCTGCGCGAAAAAAGATCTGACCAGAACGTTTTGACCTTTTAGTCAAGTATGACTATACTAGAAGTAGCAATAGAACCAAAGGAGTCATAGATATGGATGAACGTGAACTGCTTGTTTTGGGACTGCTTATGACTCAAAGCCAGCATGGGTATCAAATTAACGATTTTATTGAACGGAATTTAGGACAGGTTTCCGATATGAAAAAAGCGACCGCCTATTCCATTTTGAAGCGGCTGGATAAGCAAGGATGCGTGGATGTGACGGTCGAACAGGAAGGGAATCGTCCGCCCCGGCAAATTTATTCGATAACTGATAAGGGGAAGCTGCTTTTCTTCGAACTACTGCGGTCCTCATTGGCGCATGCGGAAAATGTTACGCCTCCAGGTGATATCGGGCTGATGTTTATCGATCATCTCGACCGGAAGGATGCGAAGGAGCTGCTGAAGATCAAGCTTGAAAAGGTGAATCAGCTCATAGAAGAATGTTCTTCGATTCCACCACATGAAGAGGGGATTGGCGTAAACTTGGCTTTCCGGCATCGGCTTGTTCTGCTGGAATGCAATAGGAAGTTTTTGATGGAGACCATACAGGAACTGGAGAGCCATTCCATTTCATAGATATGACAGAAAAACCGCGGAGCAGCCGCGGTTTTTTTAGTTCAATGAATCAGCTTACTCTCTTTGGCCTTCTTAACCATTCCTGCCGCAAGCTGATTAATAGTACCTTTTAAAGCGAGTCCGATAACCAGAGTGACGGCTGAGAAAATACACATGATGAGCAGATCGTTTCTGACGGTGCTCCATATGATACCGCCCACAGATTCCCGCATCAGGCTGATGCCATATGTGAACGGCAGGAAGGGGTGAATGGCTTGGAAAAAAGCTGGCGTTGTCTGTATTGGGAACGTGCCGCCCGCACCGGCAAGCTGCAGTACGAGCAGGACGATAGCCAGTGCCTTGCCGACATTTCCGAACACCGATACTAGGGTATACACAATTAGCATAAACACCGCGCTGTTAACGAGTCCGAATACGACAAACCAGGGCTTATCGACGACATAAGTTCCTAGGAGAAACATATCTCCGGTGGTTACGCAGACGGACTGGAGCAATGCAAGAGTTAAAAAGGTGAAGAATCTGCCGAAATAAACCTCGTAGTTTTTATACGGATGATCACCGTGGACTTCCGTCGTCACCAGTGATACCAATAAAGTTGCTCCAACCCAAAGGGCCAGTGTGGAAAAAAACGGCGACATGGCGGACCCGTAATTCGGAATGGGATACAGCTTATTTTCCTTTAAGACAACCGGCTCGGCAAAGAACTGGCTCTCCAGTGAAAAATTATTTTTAAGTAGGCTGATGAGTTCCTGCAGGCTGCCCTCGGTCTCAAACTCCCGCATCCGCTGTGCCAGATCGGAAATTGTGGCTTCGGCAGTGGGCAGTTCCTTTTGAATGGCGCTTACGCCTTGCGTTCCGAGAGTTAGCCCTTTAGAGGCATCATTCAAAATTTTCTTCACATCCGGTATGCTTTTTAACGCACTGTTCATAACGCTGCTTGTTTTTTTCGCGGTCTGCTGCGCTTTATTAAGTCCGCTTAGAATCGCAGGCTGGATCTCGCTATCATACCGGTTAAGGAGATCCCCGAGAATTTTCGATGTATCCCCGGAAATTTGGTTCAAGCGGTCGACCATATCGGATGCGGGCTTCTCGCCTTTTTTCACGGCGCTGCTGATGCTGCTGACCAATGCTTGCTGCTGCTTCATTTTATCCTGAACCTGCCTCAGCTTGGTACTGACGAAGCCGATTTGGTTGCCTGTCACCTTGTTCAACTGGTCAAACCAGTTGATAAGCTGAGATTGAACCTTTAATCCGCTCGTGAGCATGGACGAAATATGATCCAGTGTATCCGTCACGACGGACGGATCGATATTTGGGTCTTTCAGAACAGAAGTGAGCTGCTGAGTCGAAAGGGCCGTCTGCTGAAGCAGCAGCAGATCCTGCTTCACATTCGGTCCAATGTCTTTGGCAGCATCCGATGCAGTGGACAGAAAGGTATCGAGACCGCTAGCAAATTCTTGTCCGTACTTCGCAATATCCGCTACTAAAGCAATATTCTTCTGCGCTTCAGCAACAAGCTGATCGGTTTTGTGTATATCATCCGCAGCAACTTTAACTGCATTGTTGATGTCCGGGAAGCTTTTCTCCAGCCTGAACACTAGCGATCGTATCTTTTCAATCGTTGGCAGATGCTCCTGCAGCTGGATGCCTAGCTCGTTGAAAACTTTAAAAATGGTGCCGTTTGCGGTTTTCACAAAGTTTTTGCTAACCTCTTGGACGATGGCGCTTGCTCCAGAAGATGTAATCTTGGGGGCAACGGCGTTAATCTTTTCATTGACATAATATAAGATTTCAGCTTTGGTGGGATTGTTGGTTAGAAAAGTGGCGATGGTTGCCGAGAAGCTGTCGGGAATAATGATGCTTGCATAATAATCCCCGTGCTGTACGCCTTTGATAGCCTCCTCCTCACTGACGAAACGCCATCCCAGGTTATGGTTGTCTTTCAAAGAATTGATGATCTCATTACCCAGGTTGACGGCGTTGCCTTTCAAGGTCGTTCCTTTGTCATTGTTGGCTACGGCGATCGGAATGCCGCCTGTGTTGCTGTAGGGGTCCCAGGATCCCTTGATGTTGAACCAAGCATACAAAGAAGGCAGCAAAACCAGTCCCAGAATGAGGACCAGCGCCGCCCAATTGGTGACAATATTTCGGACGTCTTTGCCAAAAATAAGTGCAATATTCTTCATCGTTATCGCTACCTCGCTGTGAAACGGTTTTTGTTAGTATTTCATGAGGGAGTAGGGAACATACCCATTTAGGAGTATTTCCCCCGGATACCCGCATGTTAACCATTTCAGACGGTAGCGATAGCTTATTACCAATCCATCCGGCGGCTGAGCGAGGTGATGTGCGCCAGATGGTGGCGTCCATGCCAGGCGTACAGTCCAAGATGACGGTCAAGGGTTGTTTTTCCGTTTACCGGATGCACGTAGGCACGCTTCCAGTCTTCTTCCTTCAAGTTTCTCAGGAGCAGCGCCATGCGCGAATGGATGCCATCCAGCATCTTGAGAGATACCTCCGGCGTCGGAGACGTGGAATCGACGAGCTCAGCCCACAATGCCTCTTCATACGGCTTGATTACGGGTTCACTTTCTGTTAATGCTAGCTTGATGCGCAGCAGTGCATTCATATGGCTGTCAGCGAGATGATGCACCACCTGTCGCACGGTCCAGCCGCCGGGGCGGTAAGGCGTATCCAGCTGTTCATCCGATAAATTGTGTACGGCCTCCCTGATCTGACCCGGTAGAGCGCGGAGCTGATCGATCCAGTAGCTGCGGTCGGCAGGACTGATCGCTTCGCCCGCTGTGAATTCTCCGATCGGGTAACGCAAATCTGAAGTCATCATATGTACCTCCTCAATATATGAAAAATTCCATACCTAAAAAGCCTTTGTTACTACTGTATGATTGATCCCTGCATAAAACGATATTTTTCACAACTTTAACATGTGAATGGCTGGAGGCTGCAGATTTTTTCCAAGACAACCGAAAGGATAATGGATCCATAAAAATCTATACCCAGATATCCCCTGCTCCGCTATAATAATAGCACTATGGAATGAACGGAGCGCGTCATACATGAGATGGAACCGGTCGTATTGGGTATTCAGCACTTTTTTCTTTGTTCATTTTTTCGGTTTTTCTTCGGTCCTGTCGTTATTCGGCATTTGGCTGGGACAGGCGGTCGGACTGGATGGCACGGAAAAGGGAATCGTGTTTGCGATCAACTCATTGGGTACACTTTGTTTCCATCTGCTGTATGGCTATATTTCCGATAAAATCGGTCTGCGGAAGTATTTGTTGTCCGTCATCATCGGACTTCTGCTGCTTGCCGGTCCATTTTTCCAGTTTATATACGGCCCTCTGCTGCACAGCAATATTTGGATCGGTGCCATTACGGGCAGCTTATATATGGGAGCAGCGTTCAGCTCCGGCAATGCGGCGATCGAATCTTTTATCGAAAAAATCAGCAGGCTGAGATCTTTTGAATATGGCAAGGCCCGAATGTTCGGATCGCTGGGGTGGGCTGTGGCGACGTTCTTCGCGGGTCAGACGTTCAACGTCAATCCGAATTTGAATTTCTGGGTGTGCACGGGTACGGCTATGCTGCTGTCGGTACTGCTGCTGACGACCAAGCTCCCAGCCGCTGCTCCAGGGGATGGGGACAATCCCGAGGCGTCCAATACAACTGAGCCTATCCGGCTCTCGGATATTCAAAAGCTCGGTCGAAATCCTAGATTCTGGGCTTTTGTCATGTATATATTCGGGGTGATGTGTCTAGTGCCGGTTTATGACCAGCAGTTTCCTGTATATTTCTCCTCCTTGTTTGAGTCAAAGGAAACGGGCAACCGGATGTATGGCTATCTGAACAGCGTGCAGGTGTTTGCTGAAGCGCTGTGTATGTTTCTTGCTCCGGCCTTAATCAATAAAATAGGCCCCAAAAGGGGCCTGTTGCTGGGTGGGCTGCTGATGTTCATCCGGATATCCGTCTCCGGGATTGCTGATGGGCCGCTAGAGGTGGGTGCAACTAAACTGATCCAGGCTTTTGAGCTGCCAGTCATGCTCATTTCAATTTTCAAATATATCCGCATGCATTTTGAGATGCGTGTATCCTCTACCATGTACCTTGTCGGTTATCAGTTCACAGGAGCACTCGGGGGCTCTGTGATGTCACCGCTTGCAGGCAAGTTGTACGACCAAATCGGCTTCCCACAAACTTATTTGTGGATGGCTGGTTTCGTGTGCCTGTTCACGCTTATTGCGGTGTTTACGTTATCGGGCAATACACGGGAGGCCGTTCAAGGAATGTTGTACTGTATCAGATCGGAAACCGTAACGAAACGATAACCCCTTTTTTTCAGCTCCGGCAATATTTCTTTTAATGCATCAATCGTTTGAGATTTTCCTTCAACGTGATCATGCATCAGCACGATATCGCCGTTTCTGGCATTTCCCAGTACCTTTTTAACGATTTTCCCGACCCCCGGCCGATTCCAATCCCAGGTATCCTGGTGCCAAGACCACATGACTACCAGATACCCCTCTTTTTTACAGGTGTCTATCATCCGGTCGCTGTAATAGCCCCCTGGCGGACGGAATAGATAAGACTTTTTTCCCGTTGCTTTGAAAATGGCGTCCTGCGTCCGGTTAAGCTGGCTTGAGATGCTCTCCACGGAACTTCTGCGATTGAAGTAGGCATGATCATAAGTGTGGTTCCCCAGCTCATGACCCTCGGCTACGACCCTGCGCGCAAGATCCGGGTTTTTATCGACTTGTTTTCCGACAACAAAAAAGGTTGCCTTCGCGTCATATTGTTTGAGCAAATCCAGAATATATGTCGTTTCATCCGGGTCGGGACCATCATCGAAGGTCAATGCAATAACCTTTTCCTTATTTGGTATTTCCCAAATAACGTCGCCGCGCTGCTCATAATATTCCCGCCCTTGATTCCCGGAAGGGGCTGCTGCGACAGCGGGAGGGAGGACCTCCAATGACAGCATGACAGCACATAAGGCCAACAGAGCACGCCGTATGTAAATATGCATGTTTAAAGACCCCTCCTTTATAAATTGAATGCATAGGCCCGTCCGTAAAGTCCGTAGGTAGTATGTGACAGGATAGGTGAAAACATACATGGGCGCATAAGTAGCAGGCATTTTTCCCTGCTTCATGCTACAATTATCTGGAACGAAGGCCATTTTGGGAGGTCGCCCATGTCTTATAAACAGATCAAATGGATGATTTTAATTGTACCGACATTAACGGTCGGGCTATGGGAATATTTACGTCACACGTTGTTAATGCCTTATATAACGATGGAAGCAGGCAACTTTCTGACGCCGGTGTTTGTGTTTTTGATCAGCATGACGCTGCTTAACCAGCTGTTTAAACGGCTGGAGCAAGTTCAGGAGGAGCTGAACAAAGAACGTGCGGAAAATGCGGCGTTAGCCGCTAGAGACTTACTTGCGCGAGAGCTGCATGACGGAATTGCACAGTCATTGTTTCTCCTATCGGTGAAGATGGACCGGGCCGAGGCTCGGGGCAAAAATACGCAGGAGGCGTCAGATTTTGAAGAGATGCGCAAGCTGGTTCATGAGGTGAACCGGTATGTACGACAAGCGATTGCCAACCTGAGGTTCCCAGCACAAACGGACGAAAAGGAATATGAGGATTCCATCAAATCAAGGATTGAGCATACGGCCAAAGAAACGTTTATCCATCCGGACATTGCCTGGACCATCCCTGATCAATCTTTCACCGCCAAGGAGAAGGTTGAACTGCTTGCCTGCATAAGGGAAGCCCTGCTTAACATTCAAAAGCATGCACATGCGGATCGTGTATCGGTAACAGGGAGCGGCAACGAAAAGAGCTGGCTGATCCGGATCGATGATAATGGAAGAGGAACAGAGCTGGATCCATTTCAAGTGAAGGATAGATATGGAATGCGGATTATGAAGGAACGCGCACAGGAACTGAAATGGCGGGTTGATTTTATTTCCTTGCCCCAAGGGAGCCGGGTCGAAATACGAAAAGGGGAGGATAACACATGAGCCTATTCCGGGTATTAATTGCAGATGATTCTGCGCATGCGCGTGAAGCGATAAACGAAATCTTGGCCGCCGATGATTCCTTCGAGGTTGTTGGGCAGGCAGCTAGCGGAGAAGAAGCCGTTGAGATGACGGAAAATCTTATGCCTGATCTGATCTTGATGGATATTCAAATGCAGGGGATCGGCGGACTGGAAGCAACGAGACAGATTAAGCTGCAGTATCCCTACGTGAAGATTGTGATTATCACCGTTTCCGATGATGCATCGCATTTATTTGAAGCGCTCAAGCAAGGAGCGCAAGGATATTTGCTCAAAAATTTATCGCCAAGCACCTGGATCGAGTACCTTCGTGCCATTATGAGTGATGAAGCCCCTCTTAGCCGAGAGCTGGCCACACAGATTCTCAGGGAATTTCCACTTGCGGTCAAAAGCCCGGAGCATCATGAGACGTTGACCAACAGGGAACGCGAAATTTTGAACTGGGTCGCTTCGGGACTGACGAATAAAGAGATTGCCGCCGAGCTGCATATTTCAGATCAGACCGTAAAAAACCATCTCAAAAATATTCTCCAAAAGCTTCATCTTGAGAATCGGGTGCAGCTGACGCGATATGCCTTGGAGAAAGGTCTCGTCAGCCGTAAGCAGGGCTTGTTCACCAAGCTCTGGAAAGAATAACCCATTTTATGAGCCTATTGTCTTGGCTGAAGAACGAATGATGAGCTCGGAAGGTAAAATGACTTTTCTGGCTTCGGGCAAAGCGCTGCCCTGAATCCGTTCGACCAGCAGCTGAATGCCCATAGCGCCGAATTGGTATGCGGGCTGGGCAGCAACCGTCAGGAAAGGATCAAGCGCAGAGGACAGGTCCAGATCATCGAAGCAGACAACCGACATGTCCTCAGGTACGCGGATCCCGCGTTTTCTGAGAGCATTGATGACACCAACGGCCAAAAAGTTGTTTGCAGCGAAAATGGCGGTTGGTGGTGAAGGCTGCTCAAGCAAACGGCTGAGCTGGTCTTCATCATTATATTCACGATAGCTTTTATGAAGGACAAGCTCATCGTCCAGCTCAATGCCGTGAAGGCGAAGCGCTTCGGCGTACCCTTCGTAACGCAGACGGGCGGTGGATACGTCCAGCGAGCCGTTTACAAGCGCAATCCGCCTATGCCCAAGGTTTATCAGATAATCGACGAGATTTCGAGCGCCCTGCTTGCTGTCTCCAGAGACAATATCGGAATCGATACCGGGAACAGCCCGGTCCATGATCACAAACGGAATATTATGGGCACGCAGCTTCTCGAGATGCTTAAGAGAATGGTCGCCGGCAGGAGCAAATAACACGCCGTCCACACGCGTGGAGAGAATCATATCTACATAATCCTGCTCCTTGTTATAATCCTCATCGCTATTTCCAAAGAGGAGACGGTAGCCTAGCTTTTTGGCGCTATCTTCGGCTCCGCGGGCCAGACTTGTGTAGAATGGGTTGGTGATATCCGTAATCAGAAGAGATAAAATCTGGGTTTGCTGCAGCACCAGACTGCGCGCGTTGGAATTGGGGATGTAATTAAGTTCTTCCATCACCTTTTTGACTCGTTTGCGTGTTTGTTCACTAATCCTGCCTGTATTATTAATAACCTTGGAGACGGTCATAGCGGACACGTTGGCTTTTTTTGCTATATCGTAAATGGTAACCATTTAAAACCCCTTCTTGTATCTATACTGGTCTAATCTTAAAGAATATATGGATTGACAGCAACCGTTTTCATTGCTATTTTAAAGTTATCGATAACTCCATTATACAACAATCACGACAAATTAAACTACAGCAACGATGCAGCTCTCCTTTTGTGTAAACTTTGAAAAATGATCTGAACGGTTTTTTTCTTAAGCAAAATGACGACTGCTATTTTTTTAATGATAGGGTTATCGATAACCCTAAATGTAAACCATCATTCCAATCAACTTTATTTATGAGGAGGAAGAAACAGTGAAGACAGCAAATGACGCAAGATGGAAGCAGGATTTCCCTAAAATCGGTATCCGCCCGACGATCGACGGAAGAAGAAAGGGCGTTCGTGAATCACTTGAAGATATGACTATGAATTTGGCTAAGGCGGTTTCTTCACTTCTGAGTGAAAACCTCCGCTATCCGGATGGTTCGAAAGTGGAATGCGTGATCGCTGATACTTGTATCGGCGGCGTGGCTGAAGCGGCTGCATGTGCTGATAAATTCGCAAAAGCGGGAGTAGGCGTTTCGATTACAGTGACACCGTGCTGGTGTTACGGGACGGAAACGATGGATATGGACCCGTCCATTCCGAAAGCGGTATGGGGCTTTAACGGTACGGAAAGACCAGGAGCCGTATATTTGGCCGCCGTATTGTCCGCACATGCTCAAAAAGGACTTCCGGCATTCGGTATTTACGGCAGAGACGTGCAGGATTTGAATGATCCATCTATTCCTGAGGATGTACAGGAGAAGCTGCTTCGTTTTGCGAAAGCTGGAATGGCAGCTGCTCTGATGAAGGGCAAGTCCTATTTGGCTATCGGTTCTGTATCCATGGGTATTGCCGGTTCCATGATCGATCCTGATTTCTTCCAGGAATATCTGGGAATGCGTAATGAATATGTAGATATGACGGAAATTACACGCCGTGTTGAAGAGGAAATTTATGATCCAGAAGAATACAAGCTCGCCTTAGCATGGGTAAAAGAGAACTGCAAGGAAGGCGCTGACAACAATCCGGAGAGCATCCAGACCTCCCGCGAGAAAAAGGACAAGGACTGGGAAATGGTTGTCAAAATGACGCAGATCGTCCGCGATCTGATGGTAGGGAACCCGCGTCTTAAGGATCTCGGTTTCGAGGAAGAAGCGATGGGCCATCATGCGATCGTATCTGGCTTCCAGGGCCAGCGCCAATGGACGGATCATTTCCCGAACGGGGACTTCCATGAAGCGATCCTGAATAGCTCCTTTGACTGGAACGGTATTCGTGCCCCTTACCTGGTTGCAACCGAAAATGACAGTCTGAACGGGGTATCGATGCTGTTCGGTAACCTCCTCACTAATACAGCCCAAATCTTCGCGGACGTGCGCACCTATTGGAGCCCGGATGCCGTGAAGCGTGTGACGGGACATGAGCTAACGGGTCTTGGCCAAAATGGTCTTCTCCATCTGATTAATTCCGGTCCGGCGGCGCTTGATGGTACAGGAGAACAGATGAAGGACGGCAAGCCTGTAATGAAGCCTTTCTGGGAAATTACCGAAGAAGACATGGATAACTGCCTGAAAGCAACCTCCTGGCGTCCAGCTGCAGTAGAGTACTTCCGCGGCGGCGGCTTCTCCTCGGATTTCCTAACCCGCGGAGAAATGCCTGTTACGATGTCCCGCTTGAATCTGGTGAAGGGTCTTGGTCCTGTGCTCCAGATTGCCGAAGGTTATACCGTTGACCTGCCGGAAGAAGTACATGACAAGCTGGATAAGCGTACGGATCCGACATGGCCTACCACCTGGTTTGCCCCTAACCTTACCGGCGAAGGAGCATTCAAGGATGTATATTCCGTTATGGATAACTGGGGCGCCAACCACGGATCGATCAGCTACGGCCACATTGGCGCGGATTTGATCACGCTGGCGTCGATCCTTCGTATTCCGGTCAGCATGCACAACGTCAATGAAGACCAGATTTTCCGCCCTAGAGCATGGGGACTCTTTGGGACGAATGATCCTGAAGCCGCGGACTACCGTGCATGCCAGAACTTTGGCCCATTGTACAAATGAGTACACAATCATTGCAGATGATGGCGGTGGATTTTGGCGCCAGCAGCGGGAGAGCGGTAACGGGCCATTTTGACGGGGAACGGCTGTCGATTCAGGAGGTTCACCGTTTCGACAATGAACCCGTTCAGCTTGGAGGAAGACTGCATTGGGATTTTCTCAGACTGTTTCATGAGCTCAAGCAGGGGATTGTGAAGGCCAAGCAACAGCTTGGCCGGACTCCTGCATCGATCGCGGTAGATACATGGGGTGTTGATTACGGTCTGATCGATCCAAAGGGTCGATTGCTGGGTAATCCTTACCACTACCGTGATCTTCGGAGCGAATCGGCTATGCGCGAAGCGCTGCAGCTGATTTCCGAAGCGGATTTGTACGCCAAAACGGGAATCCAATCTTCGAGCATCAATACAGTGTATCAATTGCTGGCGGAAGAACATCTGCGCTTTGATCAGAATGCAAGCAACTTGCGGATGCTGTTCATGCCTGACTTGTTCCATTATTATCTGTCCGGTGTGATGGCCAGTGAATATACGATAGCTAGCACAAGCGGCTTGCTCGATCCGGTGAATAGAGAGTGGAATATCGATGTCATCGACACCCTATCTCTTCCCCAATCACTGTTTAATCCCATCATTATGCCAGGAACCCGCCTAGGTGGGCTTACCCCTGATATCTGCTCGGAGCTATCGGTTGATGCGATGCCCGTCATCGCTGCTTCGGGTCATGATACGGCCGCGGCCGTCGCTTCGATTCCGGCAACGTCGAGCCGCTATGCTTTTATTAGTAGCGGTACATGGTCACTGATGGGGATCGAACTGGATGAGCCGATCTTAACGGAGCGAAGCAGACAGCTTCTGTTCAGCAATGAGGGCGGTGCGGAAGGGGAAATCCGCATGCTCAAAAATATTATGGGGTTGTGGCTGCTGCAGGAGTGCCGTCGCACTTGGGCCGTGGAAGGTGCACAGCTTGGCTATGCTGAATTGACGGAAATGGCTGAGCATGCTCCGCGGAATTCCAGTTATGTCGACGCGGGTGATGCCGTGTTCCTTCCGCCAGGTAATATGCCGCAGCGGATTCAGGAGTACTGCAGGTCCAGTGGGCAGACCGTACCGCAGTCGCGTCCGGAAATCGTCCGCTGCATCCTGGAGAGTCTTGCTTTTAAATACAGACAGACCCTTAGTGAAATTGAAGAGCTTACGGGAGAACGTCTGGAGCATATTCACATGGTGGGCGGCGGTATTCAAAACAGACTGCTGTGCCAGCTGACAGCGAACGTAACCGGCCGAACCGTGATCGCAGGTCCAGTGGAAGCGACCTCCATTGGCAATCTCATGATACAGGCCAAGGCGCACGGCGAGGTTCACAATCTGGCGGAAATCCGCGAAGTGGTCCGTCAATCCTTCCCGCCTGAGACTTATCTTCCCCAGAACGCTGATGAATGGGAAGAGCGTTACCAGCGGTACAACCAGCTGCTTGTGCTCCAGAAAATGAAGGGCTGAAAGCGGAAGCCTTAACTAAAGCCGCTTGCAAACATACGGATAGGAGAGTGCATGGAGAGATGACTCAATCACTGGAACAAAAGGTACGGGAAGAACTGACGCTATATGCTCGGAAGATCGTTGCGAAAGGGCTTGTCGTTGGACCGGGTGGCAACATCAGTGCCAAAGCAGACGATTTGATGCTGCTGTCGCCTAGCGGCTTTGCCCTAGAGGATATCGAGCCTCATCAATGGATTCGGGTTGAGATCGAGTCTGGGAAAGTGCTGGATACAGAAGTACGCCCTTCATCGGAAGTACTGATGCATCTTTATGCGTACCGTGAAAATCCGGACATCCAAGCGATCGTACATACGCATCCTGCCTACTGCATCGCACTGACACTGGTCGCTCAGGAACTTCCTATGCTGTTCCCGGACCAGGCTGCACTAGTGGGCGAAGTAACATTCGTGCCTTACGTGCTCCCGACCACGGACCTGCTTGCGGACGCAGTAGCTGCTAAAGTGGGAGCGTATAACTCGATTTTGCTGGAAAACCATGGACTTGTGACGACAGGCAAAAATCTGCGTGAAGCCTATTACCGCACAGAGGTCGTCGAAGAGAGCGCGAAAATTTATCTGGCTGCAAAGGCGGTTCGCACGCCAAAAGTGCTGACGGACGCGGAGTACAAGGAGATCCAATCGCTTGAAAGCGAAGCTTACCGGGTTCAGCTTTTGCAGAAATTAAAATGAAATTATAATTAAACAGTGCTGAATACTTGACATTAATCTTCATCATCCTGTAATGTATGGAAAAACAAACTTGAAAGTTTACAAGTTTGCTATACACGAGATCAGTACAGGGTGGTACCACGAAACACATTCGTCCCCTTAAAGGACGGATGTGTTTTTTTCATAGGCAATCATACATAAAATTTTAGATATCATTAGAGAATCAACAAGAAATGATCCAGTTCCTGCTAAATCATATAAAAGGTTGTACGAGATTCAAACATTATAAAAGGGGTGCAGGTTCATGAAGAAAAAGAGTTTTAACAAGCTGCTTATCGGCTTATTTGCGGTAGCGGTCGTTGCGACAGGTTGCTCTAGCGTGGGGAGCGAAAGCAAGGCACCAGAGAAGAAAGTGGTCGAAGGTGTACCTGACAAAATTGCTAAGGATGATCAAGTCAAAATTATGGTTGTCCGTAAAATCGGCGGAGATGACCATACAGCGCAATTCCTGGCTGGCGCCAAGCAAGAAGGGAACTCGATGGGTTTTGTGGTTGATACGTTCTCGGCAAACGGAGATACGGCGAAGTTCCACGATGCGATCTCCCAGGCTCTCGAGAAAGATTATGACGGCTTCATTATTTCTCATGGCGATGATGCGGCAACCGTTGAAGATGTGAAGAAAATTACGGCAAAAGGCATTCCAGTCGTGGCGTTTGACTCCAATCCGGACCTGGCGAAGGTCGAAGGCGTAACACTGACATCTCAGGATGACGAGAATCTGGCCAAGCTGGCATTGACTCAAATGAATGAGGAACTTAAGGGCCAGGGCAAAATCGTATACCTGTGGGTAGACGGATTCCCTCCGATGGTACGAAGAAACGCGGTCTATAAGGAATTTTTGTCAGCCAATCCGGGAATTCAGGAAGTGGAACGTTTTGGGGTAGCTGCAGCCAATACATCCGTGCTTACCCAGAATGCCGTTGCGGCCATGCTGACTAAGCATAAAAAAGGCGAGATCAATGCGATTTTTGCTACTTGGGATGCCTTTGCGATCGGTGCAGCACGAGCGGTTAAAGAAGCAGGACGCGATGAGATCAAAATTTACGGTATCGACGTGTCTAATAGCGACCTGCAAATGATGCAGGAAGACAAAAGCCCGTGGGTTTCTACTGCGGCAGTAGATCCGAAGGTTATCGGACAAGTAGATGTTCGTATGCTTGCCAAGAAAATTGCCGGTGAAGAAGTGCCTCAAAGCTACGATCTGGCAGCATCCTTGATTACCCAAGATAAACTGAAAACTTCGGACGAAAGCGTCAACATGGTTAACCTTGGAAAAGTAATGCCGGGCTGGGGAGAAAGCGATGCTTTCGAGGAACCATGGATGAAGAGCCTGAAAGAAGCTTATGCCAAATAAAAATATCATCAAGGACTGAAATGCCGAACGTAGAAAATTGGGAAGTGCTGTTGACAGCACTTCCCATACTTGAAAAGAAATCCTTTCAAGAAGGTGAAGAGATGGGCGCAGCCAAGCAAATAAAGCTGGAAATGAAGGGCATATCTATTGAATTCCCGGGAGTTAAGGCACTGAACCAAGTTGATTTTAACACAATGACAGGGACTTCACAGGCTCTGATTGGGGCGAATGGTGCGGGCAAGTCCACATTGATGAAGGTTTTGTCCGGGGCATACGGCCATTATACGGGTGAAATTTATATTGACAATGAGCCGGTAAGTATCCGGAATCCGAAAGATGCAAAAGACTTGGGGATTCAAATCGTATATCAGGAAGTTGATACCGCCCTGGTCCCTTATTTGACAGTAGGGGAAAATATTATGTTGGATTATACCGTCAACGACATGAGCAGTAAGCAGATCGTCTCTTGGGGGCATATCCATAAACGCTCGAAGGATATCTTGGACAAGATGAATGTCAAAGTTTCTTCCAGAAAGCTTGTTAGTGAACTGACATTGGCAGAGAAGCAAATGGTGCTGATTGCCAGAGCTATTTCCAAGACATGCCGGTTTCTCATTTTTGATGAACCGACGGCGCCATTAAGCCATTCGGAGACGGAAGAACTATTTCGCATCGTTAGGGCTCTTAAACAGGAAAACGTGGGTGTGATCTTTATTTCCCACCGGCTTCCGGAGCTTTTCGAAATATGCGATGACATTACTGTGATGAGAGACGGCGAATTTGTTCTCAAAGAAAGCATTAGGGATATTACCCAAAACCAGGTTGTTGAATATATGCTGGGCCGTAAACTCGGAGATCAATTCCCCAAGATAGACATTCGGAAGGGCGAAACCGTTTTTGAAACGAGAAACTTCGGTGATGGCGAGAAGATCCACGACATCCACATCCATGTCAAAAAAGGTGAAGTTATCGGCATCGCTGGCCTAGTAGGGGCCGGGAAGACGGAGCTGTGTAAAGCGCTGTTCGGTATGGTCAAAGCGAATACAGGCGATGTCATTCTGCATGGGAAGAAGCTGCGTCTTCGCAGCCCGAATGAAGCAGTCAAGCAGGGGATTGCGCTCGTTCCAGAGGAACGACGCAAAGAGGGGATATTGGTCAGCGAATCGGTTACTGCTAATATTACCGCTGTTAACTTGAAGAAGTTCAGTATATTGAACACATTTTTAAGTTTCAAGAAAGAGAAAGAGGCGGCCCGGGAGATTATTCGGAACTTGGGAATCAAGACGCCGAGCGAGAACACCAGAGTTCAGAATCTGTCCGGAGGTAACCAGCAGAAGGTAGCCATCGGAAAATGGCTCATCACGGATGCCGAGGTATATATTTTCGATGAACCGACGAAAGGTGTCGATGTGGGAGCCAAGAAGGATATCTTTGAACTGATCTTCCAGCTGGCGAAACGGGGGAAATGCATAATCTATGCATCCTGCGAGCTGTCCGAGATGATGGGAATTACAGACCGGATGTATGTGCTCTATGACGGCATGATTGCCAAGGAACTGCAGACGAGTAAGACTAATGAAGAAGAAATATTGTTTTATTCAACGGGAGGAAAGTAAGCATGAATACAGCCAAAACCATCCAAACTGCTAGAGCTCCCAAGTCATTTGAACTTTTTGATTTCTTATATAAATACGGCACGCTGATCACGATCGGTCTTCTCATCATTGTGTTCGGGGCGATGTCCGACAGCTTCCTGCAGCCATCCAATATCATCAATATCCTGCGATCCATATCGATCGTTACCATTATTGCCATCGGGATTACGATTTCTTTGTCCGTTGGCGGATTTGACCTTTCAGTCGGCTCCGTCGCATCGCTTGCCAATGCACTTGTCATTTCCATGTTCGTATGGCATGGCCAAGGCGTGTGGACGAGCATTATTCTGACGATTCTGATTTGCTTGTCCGCCGGCGTTATCAATTCCTTCATGATCGTCAAACTGAAAATACAGGATATGCTGCTTACGTTGGCGATGATGTTCGTTTTTCAGGGCATTGCACAAACCTATACCAAAGGCGCAACCTTGTCCCAAAACATGATCATGCCGGACGGCTCTTTCTCCACAGGCATCATCAGTCCTGCCTTTGCGAAGATCGGTCAAGTCCCGTGGATTATTATCATCATGCTTGTTGTGGTTGCTATCGTTCATGTATTCCTCACCTACACCAAGCACGGGCGTTATATGTACGTGATCGGCGGCAACATGGAGGCTGCCAAGCTTTCCGGGATTCCCGTGAATAAATATCGGATTGCGGCTTATCTCATGTCTGCTGTTTTTGCCGCAATCGGCGGTATTATGCTGGGCGCCCGCGTCATGACGGCTGAAGTGAATTCAGGAGCCCCTTACCTGATGGATTCCGTAGCCGCGGCTTATATTGGTTTTGCTGTGCTGGGCGCAGGAAAGCCGAATGCAATCGGCACATTTGTAGGGGCTGTGTTGATCGGAATTTTGCAGAATGGGCTGGTTATGCTGAGCGTTCCGTATTATGCTATGGACATTGTTAAAGGTACGGTCCTCGCTTTTGCGCTTGCCATCACTTATTACAAAACAAAATAGAATAGGGGAGTAGTATGCATGCATCAGTATAATGAATATTTCACAATGAATGAAACCGATGTTTTGGATTACGCCGTGACCCAATTGGATGTTTTTGATAAGGATGCCAAGCTCACATGTACAGAAATCGGGGACGGTAACCTGAACTATGTGTTCCGCGTCGTCGATTCTGCGAGCGGCAAGTCGCTGATCATCAAACAGGCAGGACCTGTTGCGCGGATATCAGCAGATATTAAAGTATCGACGGACCGCAACCGAATCGAAAGTGAAATTCTGAAGCTCCAATATGAGCTTGCTCCTGGATTTGTACCGCAAATCTATCATTATGATCCGGTGATGAATTGCTGCGTTATAGAAGATTTGTCCGATTATGAGATTATGAGAAAAGCGATGCTGCAGTACAAGCAGTTCCCGTTATTTGCAGACCACATCTCTACATTTCTGGTGAATACGCTGCTGCTGACCTCCGATGTGGTCATGAACCATAAAGAGAAGAAGGATCTGGTCAAGAGCTTTATTAATCCAGATCTTTGCGAGATCTCAGAGGATCTTGTTTATACCGAACCATTTTATGATTGCCCGCGGAATGATATATTTGAAGCGACCCGCGATTTTGCGAAATCCTATTTATGGGAAGATGAGGCGCTGCTGCTAGAGACTGCCAAGCTGAAGTTCGAATTTATGAATCATGCACAGTCACTTCTGCATGGTGATCTTCATTCGGGTTCTATTTTTATCAAAGAAGACTCTACGAAAATCATTGATCCGGAGTTCGCCTTCTATGGCCCAGCGGGTTATGATATCGGCAATGTGATTGCTCATTTACTGTTTGCATATGTAAACGCTGACAGCGTTATGGTAGATTCATCTGCGCGTGATGCACAAAAGGCATGGCTGCTCTCCAGCGTACGTGACGTTATCGATCTGTTCAGTGAAAAGTTCCTGACCCTGTTCCAGGAAAAAGCGACTGATCATTCGGCGCGGGTTCCCGGTTTTGACTTGTATTATTTGAATCAGATGATCCAGGATACAGCGGCGGTTACGGGGCTGGAGCTGTGCCGCAGAATACTGGGTCTGGCTCACGTCAAGGATATTACAAGCATTCAGAGTGCAGCTGCTAGAGTCCATGCGGAAAAACTGTGCCTTATCATGGGGAAAACGTTCATTATGGAACGTTCCGGTATGGAGACTGGCGAAGACTTCGTTCGGGTCGTGACCGAATGCATTGCCGCAACAGAAATACACATCTAAGGAGGGCATCAGGAGATGGAGAACCACCTGACGGAGTTTAAGATGATTCAATCCGTAGTACTGGATGATGCAAATGATACGTTAATTATACTTGATCAAACGCTTTTGCCGAATGAGAAGGTTTACCTGCATTTGAAAGAAATGAAAGATATATGGGATGCGATCTACAAGCTTAAAGTACGCGGTGCTCCGGCCATCGGAATCGCAGCGGCCTATGGTCTGTATTTGGGAACAAAAGCATCCCAGGCGGACACGTATGCGGAGCTGCAAAAGGATTTTGCCGAGGTGAAGACATATCTGGCCTCATCAAGACCGACAGCGGTGAACCTATTCTGGGCATTAAACCGTATGGAGGATCGCTTTGTACAGGCCGCGGGTAAACCTTTAGCTGAAGTAAAGGATGCGCTCCGCCAGGAATCGGAACGGATCCGCGAGGAAGACGAGCAGGTATGTGAGAGTATCGGGAAGCACGCGCTCTCTCTGCTGAAAGAGAACTCAGGAATTCTCACCCATTGCAATGCGGGGACGATTGCCACAGCCAAGTATGGCACGGCGCTGGCTCCGATTTATTTGGGGCAAGAGCAGGGCTACAACTTCAAGGTCTATGCAGATGAGACCCGTCCTCTATTGCAAGGGGCTCGCTTGACGGCCTGGGAGCTGAAGGAAGCCGGAGTAGATGTCACTTTGATCTGTGACAATATGTCCTCAATTGTGATGAAGGAAGGTAAGATCCAGGCTGTGCTGGTAGGCTGCGACCGTGTGGCTGCCAACGGCGACACTGCCAATAAGATCGGAACCTCGGGTGTTGCTATTTTGGCGAAGCACTACGGGATCCCGTTCTATGTCTGTTCACCGCTCTCAACGATTGATCTGGAGTGCA
This sequence comes from Paenibacillus mangrovi, assembly GCF_022898935.1. GTDB lineage: Bacteria > Bacillota > Bacilli > Paenibacillales > Paenibacillaceae > Paenibacillus_AQ > Paenibacillus_AQ mangrovi. The sequence continues at coordinate 912,476 of NZ_JALIRP010000001.1, forward strand.
AAACGGGTGATGATATCCACATCGAGCTGCGTCCGGATGAGGAAGTGACCAGTCAATGGTATGAGAAGCGGATGGCTCCTGAGGATGTACAGGTATATAATCCGGCCTTCGATGTGACGGATCACTCCCTGATTACGGCGATCGTGACGCAGAACGGAATCGCATACGCACCGTTTGAAGAAAGTTTGCCGAAGATGTTTGCTCAGAAGTAACGGATATGAATAAAAATCCCGCTTTTTCCGAAAGCCTGCTGCGGTAAAAAATCGGAGGGTAAGAACATTTATGCATATGAAGTCGCCAAATAGGCGGCTTTTTAGGCTATTATACTTTACATATGATCACTATTATGCTAGATTACTTAATAATAAATTTGACAAAGGGAGGTGCAAGCAATGTTAACTGTTTTTAGAATTCTGTATGGTAAAAATGTAAAAATCGGTAATGATTTAGCGGACAAAGGGAGTAGTCTGTCCTTTTTTATACGATACAACCATACAAAAACAGTTATCGGAGCTTTACCTCTATGGCAAATAAATTACAAAGCAATGACTTAGAGTCCTTGTTTATTTATTTGTGCATATTTTAAAGTTCAGCACCGATAATTCTATCGGTGCTTTTTTTGCGTTTATTTTATTAAGGGATAGACAACTCCTTTCTATTTACTCCTATAAAACTAGAGAGTCATATGGAAGGATGAGAAAGATGCAATTAAAACAAAGCAATAAGTATATAAGAATAAAAGAATTCTTAAGGGAACATAATTACCCTAATTTTAGAATGAAACAAATATTGAATGCCATTTTTAAAGAAAGAATAGATAATTTCAACGAAATGAATGTACTTCCAAAATCGTTAAGAGAAATTTTAGATAAGGAATTTGGAGAGTCTATTTTAGATGTTGTTCCTTTAAAGGAACAACATTCTGAGCAAGTCACTAAAGTCTTATTTAAAATTTCAGGAAATGAAAAAATAGAAACAGTAAATATGAAATATAAAGCTGGGTGGGAATCATTTTGTATATCTTCTCAGTGCGGATGTCATTTTGGATGTAAATTTTGTGCAACAGGTGACATTGGATTAAAAAGAAATTTGACTTCAGATGAAATAACTGACCAAATCCTCCATTTTTACTTACAAGGTCATTCGATTGATAGTATTTCTTTTATGGGGATGGGAGAAGCTTTAGCCAATGTACAAATTTTTGATGCCTTAGATGTACTTACTGATCCTACGCTGTTTGCTCTGAGCCCACGTAGGTTATCTATTTCAACTATTGGTATTATTCCGAGTATAAAAAAAATGACGCTGAATTATCCGCAAGTCAATTTGACGTTTTCGTTACATTCTCCTTTTAATGAACAACGAAGTAAGTTGATGCCGATTAATGATAGGTACCCATTATTAGATGTAATGGACACATTAGATGAGCATATACGAATAACATCAAGAAAAGTATATATTGCTTATATTATGTTACCTGGTGTGAATGATTCTATTGACCATGCTAAAGAAGTAGTAAGTCTATTAAAAGATCGATATAATAAAGGACGTTTATATCATGTAAATTTAATCAGATATAACCCAACCGTCAGTTCTCCTTTAATGTTCCGCGAAGTTGATGAAGGTCATGTTGTTAATTTTTACAATGAATTAAAATCATCAGGTATTCATGTGACCATTAGAAGTCAATTTGGAATTGATATAGATGCTGCTTGTGGTCAATTGTATGGAAATTATCAAAAGACCAACAAGCAGTAATTTGAGAAGAGATGATGCTGATATTGTATTCTATAAAGAAAATTGTTAATATAAAAATACAATGATGAGAGGACTGATGGATGAACAATGATTAACTAATCTATATTTTTATTTGAAATGAATAACTTCAAACTACAAAATATAGGGTTAGTCTATCCATTTTTATTAATCAGTTTAACACTTGAATGCCATGATTCTAATGGTGACAACGAACTTATTTGAGTTAAGTGAAAGACTAATCCTTCCAATTAAAAATTGGGGGGGTTTTTTATTCTCTCATAGAAAGATTGATATTTTTTATCTGTAAAATAAGGGGGAGAAAGAAATGAGTAATTCAGACACCATCGTTACACATGTAATGCTCCGTATAAGTCGCTAATATCTATCAAACTTATACGGAGGAATTAACATGTCAATGATACAAGTGCAAGACTTAACTTTTTCTTATCCAAGCAGCTTTGACAATATTTTTGAAGGTGTAAACTTTCAGATAGATACGGATTGGAAACTTGGATTTATAGGTAGAAATGGACGAGGTAAAACAACATTCTTTAATCTGTTATTAGGGAATTATGAGTATAGCGGGAAAATCACGTCTTCGGTAGAATTTAATTATTTCCCTTATCCAGTTTCGGATAAAAACAAGTATACCTATGAAATCCTTGAAGAAATTTGCCCCCAAGCAGAAGATTGGGAATTTCTTCGTGAAATATCCTACCTAAATGTTGATGCCGAGGTCATGTACCGACCATTTAAAACATTATCAAATGGAGAACAAACAAAAGTATTGCTTGCCGCACTATTTTTGAATGAAGGCCAATTCCTATTAATCGATGAGCCTACCAATCATTTAGACACTGATGCACGTAAGATTGTCTCTAGTTATTTAAAGAAGAAAAAAGGATTTATTTTAATTTCACATGACAGAATCTTTTTAGATGGATGCGTTGACCATATCCTCTCGATCAATAGAGCGAATATTGAAGTTCAAAGTGGTAACTATTCTTCATGGAAGTTAAATTTTGATAGACAGCAGGAACATGAAGAGGCAACGAATGAGCGTCTACAAAAAGACATCGGGAGATTAAAAGATTCCTCAAAACGTTCAGCAGGTTGGTCTAATCAAGTGGAAGCTTCAAAAAATGGGACAACGAATTCAGGTTCGAAGTTGGACAAGGGATTTGTAGGACATAAAGCGGCAAAGATGATGAAGAGAGCAAAGAATATTGAATCAAGGCAACAAAAAGCTATTGAAGAAAAGTCAAAACTGCTAAAAAATGTGGAAAAAACCGAGTCATTAAAATTAGAACCATTGGAATTTCAGTCAAATGAATTGATTGTTTTGGCTGATGTGTCTGTAAAGTACGATGACCAAATAGTGAATAAGCCAATTAGCTTTATAGTTGAACAAGGTGACCGAATTGTACTTGATGGAAAAAATGGAAGCGGAAAAAGTAGTATCCTAAAATTAATATTAGGAAATCCGATACAGTATATAGGCTCAATGAATTTAGGTTCCGGCCTCATCATTTCCTATGTCCAGCAAGATACTTCTCATTTGAAGGGACTTTTATCGGACTTTATTGAAGAGCATGAGATTGATGAAACATTATTTAAATCCATCCTACGTAAGATGGATTTTGACCGAATTCAATTTGAGAAAGATATATCTCATTATTCTGGTGGACAAAAGAAAAAGCTGCTTATAGCCAAAAGTTTATGTGAAAAAGCTCATTTATATATTTGGGATGAACCTTTAAATTTTATTGATATTTATTCGCGCATGCAGATTGAAGAACTTATTCAAAGATTTAATCCCACAATGGTTATTGTTGAGCATGATCAGGCATTTCAACAATCAGTTGCAACAAAAACGATATCTATGTAGTTGAATATGAATAATTAAGGAAATGATCAGTAATATCGTAGTAATGCAAATGGAGTCGCCAAAATGGCGGCTTTTTTGTTTTAACGATTTAAGATCTTGTCACGCCCCGTTGTGCATAATATACCATACCTGCTTATAATAGAGATAACGTTGCATTGTGAAAATAGAGAATTTGATAGAAATGGGAGCTTTCGAACATGACGCAAATCATGATCATTGAAGACGATCAAAATATCCAGCAGCTGCTCCAGAATGCCATATATGAATTAAGGACGGATATCGAGCTCGCCTGTTCAGCCAGTGCCGGAGAGGCTTTGGACATGGCTCGGCAAAAACATTTTGATGCTTTTATTGTAGACATCCAATTAACCGATTATAAAGGGACGGATTTGGTTCAGCAGCTTCGCTCCATATCGGAGTATAGATTCACGCCCATCATTTTCGAGACCGCAATAATAACGGAGGAGTTAAGGGCATACCGGGAGCTAAAATGTTATCACTATCTGATGAAACCCTACACCAAACAGGAAGTTCAACAAGTTGTTTCGGAAGTATTGGAGTATTTGGGGCAGCCAAAAGCTGAGGGAAGAACCTTGAGAATTGAACAAAAGGGCTTTATTTTTGAGTATCGCCTGCAAGATATTCTGTTTATTGAATCCTTCGGCAAAAATATGGTCATTCATCTGCTGACAGAGCAGGGGGAACAGAAGGAAGAGAGGATTGCGGGCTATTCATTGAAATCCATATTGGAATCATTAGGCGAGGGGTCTTTTATCCAGTGCCATAAAAGTTATATTGTGAACACGTCGTATATCGAAGAAATAAGAAAGACAGATCAACAGGTCAAGCTTCGTCACTGTGACCAACTTCTGCCTATTGGGCTCAAGTACCGGGATCAAGTCATACGAGGTGAATAAATGGGACAACTGATATGGGAAACGGCTCTGGATGTGTTGTCCATTTTGCTCCTGATGCAGCTTGCAGGACGTACGACAGCAGGCTTTTCCAGTAAAGTCTTCGGGTGGGGAGCTGTTATCTTTTTGTTCTGCCTGTTTGATCAAACCCAGCCTTATCTGTCGGGTGGGAGCTCAAACGGCATCCAGTTCAGTTATAATGAGATTTTACCGGTTGCGACGATTCCGGGCCTGATCGGTTTATTGTTTCTGACATTGTTAATCAACAGCTTTGTGTTCAAAAGAACGCATGTGGAGATCATTTTTATCACCATGCTGGGTTTTAGTATGTATTTGCTCCTGCGGTTATTTGTTGCTGCAGCCGTTGATTTATTTGCTGTCTCCACAGTGATTGTCTCCCCGCTGACTTTGCTGCTAACGGCTGGATTTTACGGATTGGTAAAATTCAAGTTTTCAGCTTATCTAAGCCAAAATCTAAATCAATTTATGAAGCTTTTGATCACCGCAATATTTATTTTTTTATTGTATATGATTCTGTCTTCGGCGAATCCGGATAGCCCTGGCATTCATCCATTTCTGATGGAATTTATGGTTGTCATGGTGTCGGCGATCCTTGGCTGGCTGTTCTATGAACAGAGGAGAGCTCAAGTGACGGAAAACCGTATAAAAGCCATCGAAAAATATATCCCGATTATTGATGAGCTAGTTGCTGAAGTAAGAGCTAGGCAACACGAATTCTCGAATAAGCTGCTGGCCATTTCAAGCATTTTGCAATCGGCGGAGGACATGGAAACGGCACGGGAGCAAGTCTCCATGTACGTCGACAATGTAAAGCTGACGGATGGTCAGCATGAGCTTCTGAATATGGATCATAAAGTTATCGCGGGATTTCTCTATACGAAGATGAAACGAGCCGAGCAGCTAAAAATGAATCTGTGTATTGAACGTTCGGTGCCGGTTTCGGATTTTCCTTGCGAAGACCATGATTTGATTGAGGTGCTCGGAATTCTTATCGATAATGCCATGGAAGCCTGCTATGGAGGCGATACCATCACGGTTAACATGCTCCGGTATCACGACAGGTATGAGCTGACGGTCAGCAATCCGGCCGAGTATATGGATAACACCCGGATGATGCAGCTTTTTAAGCTTGGTTATTCCACCAAATCCACGCATTCGAAGGACCGGGGCTACGGTTTATATAACGTGCAGCAAATCGCTAAGCAGTATAACGGAAAAATCATTGCTCGAAACGATCAAAAGCATGGGAACAAACTGACGATCGGCATACAGTTTTAGCCGCATAAACAGGGGTTTTAGAGGAATGAAATTCGTTGATTCCGCTAAAACCCCTGTTTGTTTCTAGCGTATTGTCCTGGATAAACCCGTTCGTTATAGTGGACACAGAGATCGAAGGAAAGGAATGAAATACGGTGAGTAAATTAATCATGCTGGAATGGCGAAAGTTACGCTTTCCGGTTTTGCTGATGACTGGTGTCGGGATATTGCTGTCGGTTTTTTTATGCAGCACCCTATACAAGAGCTATGCTTTGGAGAGTCAGCTTGAGGTATGGGAAGTGGGATTTGAGTTCATTAATTTTATTTTTCCGCTGATTGCCGTGCTGCCCACTTGTTGGCTGATGTACTTTGAACGCAAAAGCGGCTTTCTGAAATATACACTGCCTAGAGTGGGCAAAAAACAATACCTGCTCTCCAAGTGGATGGTTGTTGGAGGCAGTGCGTTTCTGATGATGTTCATCATTTCTTTTGCAGGAGTGATTACGGCTCTCTATGTCGTTCCGCCGATTGATGTGACCTATACCCTGGTTTCACCCCTGACGGGAGAACCCGGACCGAGTTTACTGGAAACCCATTTTGCAGGGGAGCTGTTTACGGAATTCCCTCTGATTTATGGACTGCTGTTCAGTATCTGGAAGGGCCTGATCTGTGTCATCATGGCAACGATGGGATTTGTATTCAGCCTGTACAGCTTGAATCTGTTCGTCATTCTCACGGGACCGTTCGTTTATACGATTCTGGAAAACTTCATTCTGTCGATACTGCATGCCGAGCACTTACGCCTGGTTACGGCTTTCGAGCCGACCAACATCTCTGTTGAGGCGGTGAGTCTGGCGACCTTCTTATTCGGCCCTTTGCTGGCCATCACGACCATGATCGTGTACATCACGTATATGAAGTTTAAATCGAAAGAATTAGTCTACGCCATATAGGAGGTAACGCATGCCGGCCATCTTGAAACACAATATACGAAAATATGTCGGAATGCCCTTAGCCCTGCTGGCTGTCATTTCTATGTTATTCTCTGCCGTGGAACGGCAGGGGACTACGGAATCCTACGAGATGTTTGTTTTGCGCATGTTGACAGACCATTATCTATTGATCTACGCTATGACGCCGATTTTCATTTTTTCGGTGTTCAGAACGCTGGAGGAAGATACGCCATTTCTGCTCGTTCGTTCTCGGAAGTTTGTACGATATTTCTACACCAAATATTTGGCTGGTTCGATCTTTGCTATCCTGTTTGTCCTGCTGCAGGTTCTCGTTGTCATGATCACGGGAATCGGCCTGCCGCTGGACAATGCATTTCTAGTATCTAACGAAGAACCGCTGTTTACTCATCTGGAGGCTGTATTTGGCACACCGGTTCTAGCTGCGGTTTGCAGCTGCCTGTATATGATGGTGGGCTTGGCCTTTCTATGTATGTCCATCTTGACGATCTATCATTTTTTCGGCCACCGGATTGTGACGGGAGTCGTCCTGGCAGCTTACGGAATTATGGCCCTAAGCATCAAAATACCTGCGCTTGGCGCTTTGCCCTTTATTACATTGAACCGTTATGTTATTCTCCATCACAATTTTACGGTTCCTAATGGTGTCTGGTGGTCTATCGCAGGGATGGTCGTACTTTTGCTGGTTCAATGGCTATGGATCCGGTATGCATGGTATTGTCCGTTTTCACGGTCTTGGAAATGGAGTCCAAAAGGGCTGCTCTTTTATTACGCGCATGCTTTGTGGACGAGGAGGAATTTTCTCTGGCTCGTTATGGTGACAGGTGGTCTGACCTTATGGATGGCGATCATCGGAGGAGAAGAGTCCGTGCAGGACTACATGCTTCGCTTTTTTTACGGTCAGGAGCTAGGTACCTTTCATCTGTTAACCTTTTTGCAGCAGCTGATTTTTTACGGAACACCTCTGTATGTGTTGGCTTTGTTTATGGAAAAATGGAGCTCGGAGGATCATCTGTCTGTTTTTATTCGGATCAAACATAAGAAGAAGTGGCCTGCGGCCGTCATTTTGAACGGCATCGGGATTCATGCGGTATATACGGCTTTGACGTTCGGGTTTCTTATCATGTGGAGTTTATTGATGAACAAATCCTGGACTGCCGGAACTCTGCCTGTGCCGGATACGATGGGGGCCGGGATGTGGCCGGTATTTGCTCTGCTAAAAATGATGGAGTTCAGCTTGCTGTTTTTGGCTTTATTTCTACTGTTCCTGTGGCTGAAAAATATCACGGCTGCATATTTACTGGTGATGGGTGCCCATGCCTTAAATCTAATAGCTGGTCCGGCACTGGCTTATAATCCGGCAGGCTTGGTAACCGTTTCGAGGCTTCTGCTTCTTGAAGGTCAGACCGTTTCCTCCCTGATTCAGGTTTTTACAGTTCTCGTCATGGGCCTTATCTTGCTGCTGTTTCTGGTTCGTCGTTCATACCCAAGATTCTTTCAATAGGAGGTATATCCATGATTTATATCATCGAAGTAAGCAATGTGAGTAAGGCATTTTCAGGACAACCTGTATTACAGAACGTTCATTTGCAGATTCCTCAAGGGCAGACCGTTGGTATCGTCGGAGGAAATGGCAGCGGCAAATCCGTATTGTTCAAAGTAATATGCGGTTTTATCCGCCCGGATGAAGGAACGGTGAAAATTCGGGGGGACGCGTTAGGGGGAAAACTCGATTTTCCGGAAAATGTGGGGGTATTCATTAACTCGCCCGGTTTTATCGAGATCTACAGTGGCTTTAAAAATCTTCAATATCTGGCAGCCATCAATCGGAAAATATCAGATGCTCAAATCAGGCACACCATGCAAATGGTTGGATTAAATCCCGATAATAAAACGAAAGTGAAGGATTACTCTCTCGGCATGAAGCAAAAGCTCGGTATCGCGCAGGCGATGATGGAAAATCAGGATATTCTGATTCTGGATGAGCCGTTCAACGCACTGGATTATAAAACCTACGGGGATATTAAGGACATCATCAAATCGCTTCAGGCGGCGGACCGGACGATCCTACTGACAAGTCACCACTTTGAAGATATAGAAGAGCTGTGTGATGTCGTATATTTCATCGCTGACGGGAAGCTGCAGCCTTTAACAGAAGACGTCAAATCAATGTATTTCAGACGTTCCTAAGCAGGTTTATCCTTGACATTATTCTTCACTATCCTGTAATGTATGGAAAACAACCTAGGTTGGTAATACAAAGTTTAAAAGCTGTGATCAAGACCAATAGTTCATGAAGCACGCTGTGCAAAGAGAAGAAACCCCCGGCTGAAAGGTTTCGCACGCGTCATGAATTTTCCTATCTTGTGAGCTGCCGGAGGAGAGAATCTGCAGGTTCTTCGTATTCCAGGCCGGGTAAACCCCGTTATGTTGCCATGAGGATGGCTTTGAGCTGCCAATTAAGAGCAGACGGAGCTATTAAATAAAGGGTGGTACCACGAACGCATTCGTCCCTGACCGGACGGATGTGTTTTTTTGCATTCTTATAAAACCGAACCGATACAAGGAGATGATCGTCATGAGACAAAAGCATATGCTGCTTCCCACGCTTCGGGAAGCTCCTGCGGAGGCCGAGGCTCTCAGCCATCAGCTGCTGCTTAGAGGAGGTTATATCCGGCAGCTGGCCGCGGGAATATACAGCTATTTACCGCTCGGAACCCGCGTACTGCATAAGCTGGAGCGTGTGATCCGGGAAGAAATGGAGGCTTCCGGCTTCGATGAACTGCTGATGCCTGCGATGCAGCCGTCGGAGCTGTGGGAGAAGTCCGGAAGATACAGTGAATACGGACCGGAGCTGATCCGGCTTGATGACCGCCATGGTCGTGGCTTCGTACTTGGACCGACGCATGAAGAGGTCATCACTTCGCTGGTGGCGGCGGAAGTGAACACCTACCGCAAGCTGCCGCTGCGTTTATACCAGATCCAGACCAAATTCCGCGATGAACGAAGACCTCGCTTTGGCCTTCTGCGAGGCAGGGAATTCCTGATGAAGGATGCTTACTCGTTTGATACGGATTGGAGTGGACTGGATGAATCCTATCAATTCATGGTCCAGGCATACCACCGGATCTTTGCAAGATGCGGCCTCCACTTTAAGGCGGTCGAGGCTGAGGCAGGTTCGATCGGCGGCGAAGGCGAAACGCTTGAATTTATGGCGCTTGCCGAGATCGGGGAGGATACGATCGTATCTTGCCCGTCCTGTCAGTATGCTGCGAATCTGGAAAAGGCGGTTTTTCGCCAGCAAGAAGGTGTGACGCTACTGGAAGAGACAATCCCGGAAATGGAGGAAATCTATACGCCGGACACGAGAACGATTGAAGAGTTAAACGTCTTCTTGGGTGAGAAGCCAGAGTCTTTCCTGAAGACCATGATATATATGGTGGATGATCAGCCGGTTGCCGTCGTGGTCCGCGGAGATCATGAGGTGAATGAGTTTAAGCTGAAAAACGCGCTAGGAGCCTCGAGTGTAGAGCTGGCTGAACTGAATAAAGTAGAAGAACTGACGGGTGCGCCCCATGGTTTTGCAGGTCCAACTGGTCTGGATATTCCCGTTTACCTGGATCTGGCGGCTGCAGCGGTTGCGGACGGCATTGCTGGAGCGAATCGTAAGGACTATCATGTTCGCCACTTGAAGAAGGGCCGGGATTATGATCCTGTGGCAACAGGCGATTACCGGAATGCTACTACCGGTGATTGCTGCCCGCATTGCGGTGACAACTTGGTGTTCAGCCGCGGCATCGAGGTTGGGCATGTCTTCAAGCTCGGGACCAAGTACAGCAAGTCGCTCGGTGCGACGTTTACCAATATGGAAGGCAAAGAAGAGCTTATGATTATGGGCTGCTACGGAATTGGTGTCTCGCGGCTGATGTCGGCGGTAGCAGAACAGTATCAATCTGAAGCCGGGATTCGCTGGCCGCTTCCGCTATCGCCTTTTCAGGTTCATATCATTCCGGTATCCATCAAGGATGAGGCTCAGGCCGGATTGGCGGAGGAGCTTTATCGAACACTCCAGCAAGCTGGCATGGACGTTCTGCTGGATGATCGCGATGAACGTCCCGGAGTAAAATTCAAGGATGCCGATTTAATTGGAGCTCCACTGCGAATAATAGTGGGGAAAGCGGCTTCCGAGCGAAAGGTCGAGTGGCTGAACCGAATGGCAGAGAGTGAAAAGGAAATGATTAACGCTGATGAAGCGCTGGCTAGGATACATGAAATTTGTTCCTCTTCCAAAGGTGGACTATAATAAAGGGATAGACATAAGTAAGAGCATTGGAGGAGAAACAACATGACAATCAGACCAGCAGTACGTGAAGATGCAGAACAAGCAGCAAGACTGCTGTATGATGCACTGCATGATGTCGCCCATCAGCTGACAGGGGAAGAAAGCGAGCAAGATGCGGTTCGGGTGCTCGAAGAGTATTTTGCCGCAGAAGAAGGACGTCTTTCTTACCATCAGGCGATTGTAAAAGAAGTGGAAGGCGTAGTCGCAGGCATTATTATCGTCTACGGCGGTGATCAAATCGGAGAATTGGATCAACCCATTTTGGAGCGTCTACGTAAGATGAAAAATGACCCCGATCTTAGGCTCGATAAAGAGTCGGACGAAGACGAGTACTATATCGATACCTTATCGGTTTCTCCGGCATTCAGCGGACAGGGGATTGCCACCAAGCTGATTCATAAGGCCGAAGAAAGAGCCAAGGAACTCGGTTATGAGAAAATTGCAATGGTCGTTGTTACGGATAACAGCAGAGCCTATTCTTTGTATCTTCATCTCGGATATGAAGTGGATAAGGAAATCATGATTAACGGCCATGTATATTACCATATGGTTAAGCATCTATATGAGATGGCAAAATGATTCTAAAGAAGCAAAAACCGGTCCATAACGGGCCGGTTTTTGCTTGTCTTCAATCACTTTTCCCATTCTTCGCTTGTTACAGCAAACAGCTGGTGATCCTCCCAAACTCCATTGATGCGCAAATACCGCTTGGCGAGTCCCTCGCACCGGAAACCTACCTTTTCAATCACCCGCTGCGATGGCGTATTTCGAGGCATCACGCCCGCCTGAATGCGGTGGAGCCCGAGCTCGTTAAAGGCGTAACGGGCAGCGAGTTTGACAGCCTCCGTCATGTAACCTTTACCCTGCTGTTCCTGAGCAATAAAATAACCGAGATTTGCGTTTTGAAACGGTCCGCGCGCAATACCGGTTAATGCGACTCTGCCGATCAGTTCATCCGTAACAGACAGAAAGATGCCAAATAATTGGGATGATGCCTCGCCGATGTCGCCAAGACCAGACAGTATATCCTTCTCTTGAATTTCCACCGTAAAATACGAAGGATCGCGGATCGGTTCGAAAGGCTGCAGGTAATCATGATTGCGCAGTCTGAGATCAAGCAAGGCCTGAGCGTGCTCCGTACGTAAATGCTGTAAATAAATGTTTTTGTTTTTACTGATAATCAGATCCATTCCCCTCCGATTCTGTGAATATATGCTGCTTTCCATGATTTGGACGTCTACCAAAGCGAGCCTTTTTGATAGGATAGAAGAAGCGATTATATTAGTTATTCTTCTATCTTATATAAAAAAGCGAGGCTTCACCTTGAAAAAATTTCATAAAGTTATAAATATATGTATGGCGTCAGTAGTTATGTTTGGAGCATTTAACAGTGTATCTCTTGCCGCTCAATCAACCACACTGCCTTTTGACGATATTAAAGGCAACTTTGCCGAAAAGAACATTGTGGATTTGGTAAAAGAAGGGGTAGTAGATGGAACTGGCAACCGCAAATTCGAGCCAAACAAGTATGTCACACGCGCTGAGTTTGTAACCATGACGGACCGGCTGTTTAAGCTGCAGCCTGTTAATGCGGATATGCCATCCTTCCACGACGTTTCCCCCAAGAGCTGGTATTACGGTTGGGTAGAGGCGGCAATCCAGCTTGGAATCGTGGAAGGGAAAAGCAAAACCCAGTTTATGCCCGCTGCCCATATCACGAGACAGGAAGCGGCCGTTCTGATTGTACGTGCATTAAAGGTCGATCCGGGAAGCGATAGTGGCGACAGACTCCCTTACGCGGATGCGGATCAAGTTGCACCATGGGCGGCTCCTTATGTTCTTGCGGCGCAAACGCTCGGACTTATGGGTGGAGCAGATGGCAAATTCAGGCCAACAGACCCTATGACTCGGGCGGAAACGGCTGCAGTGCTGGACAGAGTACTGCAGGATAAGGTCTGGAATAAAGCGATACACAAAGCAACAGATTTTGGACTCCAGATTGGCTGGCAGAACGGATTAACGACCTCTCAGTTTGAGGAGGAAATTAAAGGCACCAATGTCAATACACTGGTTCCACGTTGGTTTTTCCTAGAGAACAATCAGGCTTCTCTATCCAATTATGCGGACCCCAGTCTATCGGTATGGGCCAAGCAAAATCATAAAAAGATATGGGCGATGCTCGGAAATCACTCTGACCCGGTCTTAACGCATCAGTTTCTTTCAAACGAAGCGAAGCGAAAAACGGTTGTCCAGCAGCTCACCGGCTATGTAAAGACTTATGGCTTATCCGGCATCAACGTTGACTTTGAAAATGTCAGTCCGGACGACCGACTGTACCTAACGGCCTTTATTTCCGAGCTTAGCACAAGTCTGCACGGAGTGGGAGCCGTATCATCCATCGATGTATCCCCGGATTTGGGAACGGACTGGACCGAGGCCTTTGATTATGAAGCACTTGGCCGTTATGCGGATTATGTGGTGCTGATGGGATATGATGAGCACTGGGCAGGTGATCCTGTAGCAGGCTCCGTATCATCTTTGCCATGGGTCGAGTCGGCACTGAACCGTTTGCTGTCGGTTGTCCCGGCTTCGAAGACCGTATTGGCTCTTCCGTTTTATACGCGGGACTGGACCTTAAAACCCGGTGGTGCGGTATCCGAAGAGCTGTCCTTGATCCAGCAGGGCCACCGTATACGATCCGTTAATTATAACCGGACTTGGGATGCTGATCTAGGACAGAATGTACTCAGCTATACCCGCCAAGGCAGCCAGCACCGGATATGGGTGGAAGACGGCCGGTCTCTGAGTCTGAAGACGATGATGGCCGAGAAGCGCGGCGTTGCAGGTTTTGCTTATTGGTATATTGGTGCGGAAACACCCGACATTTGGACCAGCTTGACCAATGCCACACGGTATGCGTCATACTGAAACGTGTGATCTTGCCATCAGATGATCCATCTCGTATATATGATTCAAGCCCCGTCTTTGTGGACGGGGTTTTTTGATAGGTAAACAAATGAATACGAAAAGTAAATGTTTATCTCTTTAAAAGAAGCTCTAAAGTACATACAGTAATACTATGAAAGTGCTTTCAATGGCTATATGGGGTGCTTTGAATTCGGAAAGGGGGGATCGGCAACCAGGGTTTAACCTGAACATAACGCTGCTTCACAGGTTACTAGCAGTTGTACTTGAATATCAGAAAAGGAGCTGACTTTGATGAGATGGCAAAAAAAATGGGGATCCGTCCTGATGGCATCAGTCTTGCTGATGGCACCAGTTTCTGCGGTACAGGCGAAATCGCTTGTTCCGGCCGTGACGATCGCGCAGGCGGGAGATGCAGACCAGACGCAATTCCGCAATCTCGCGGCAGGCCTTTCATATGAATGGTCCGAAGCGCCGGAGGCGTCGCATCCCGACGACGGGCACAAGCTAACGGATGGAAATTACGGCAAATTGGATATGAATGACCCGGCATGGGTAGGACATCTGCACGGAAAAACGCGCGAAGTCGTGTTCGATCTGGGTGAAGAAAAGTCGATCGGAAAGATTACAGCTCATTTTCTCCAAGATTATCCTACTAACTCGATTCTCGTGCCGCTGACGGTATCGATGTATGTCTCCGACGATAAGGAGAATTGGGGACTGCTTTCCCATAACGCCACCCAGCTGCTCTGGGGGGAAGGACCGCCTAGACAGGAGACCTTTGCATGGGACGGCAGTCGGGACGGAATTAAAGGCGGGAATACGGATGGCAAGCTGGCTTATGCCCGTTATGTTAAAGTAACCTTTACGATGCATCAATCGCTATGGGAATACATTGACGAAATCGAAATTATGGGTACGGACGGGAAGGTCGATGGGGCAGTAAAGGTTCCTGCCGAGACGCCTCATTTTTTGGAGCCAGGGGAAGCTACAGGCGGTATCCGGAATCTGAATCTGCTGTATAACGGACAGTATGCAGATGGTTTGGGTGATTGGAAGAAGGAACGGATCATCCCTAACATCAGTTATGTGAATAAGGATGGTGAGCCTACCGATTGGCTTTTTGACGGCGTTTTATATCTCGGGCTGTCTTCACCTGCCGGTCGTGATTTCGGCGTTGGACAAACGAACCTGGAGGACTGGAAATGGTATTTGAATAAAACATTTGCAGCCACGGGGGATATGCAGCAGTTGAATGAGGCTACCAAGGAAGTCGGAGCCAAGCTGAACCAGCCTGATCATAAAGAAAAGGTTGTGTTAATGATTCCGAATCCAGGGGAATACTTAAATCATTTTGGTGATGTTGACGGTGACGGGGTATCCGAAAGCTTTAACGATTCCGTCGTCGGCAAAGAGAAAGCACTCGAAAACAGGGAGAAAGCGGTGCAGTGGTGGCTGGATCAGGTCCAGCAAAGATGGCAGGCGGCGAATTATTCCAATCTTGAGCTTGTTGGCATGTACTGGCTGGAAGAGCAAATCAGTACAAGCGATTCGGGACCGGATTTGATTAAAGCCGTAAGCGGCAAAGTCCATGCTATGAACCTGAAATTTTTCTGGATTCCTCACTCTTTAGCTTACAAAGCCTTTATGTGGAAGGATGTCGGATTTGATGCAGCCGCTTTCCAGCCGAACTATTTCTTCGAGGAAATGGGCTATGACCGTCTGGAAGATGCCGCGAACCTGGCAAAACAGTACGGTATGTCGAATGAAGTCGAGTTTGATGACCGGATGCTGACTGACAACGTATTCCGTGAGCGTTATATCGATTATTTGAACAGCGGCGTTGAAACAGGCTTGATGCAAAAGGGCTTTAGAGCTTATTACCAAGGCAATAATGCCGTTTACAACTTAGGAGTAAGCAAGGATCCAAGTTTGCGTTTAATGTATGACTGGCTGTACCAATATTTGAACGGAACGTACGTCATCAATAATAGCCTGCCACCAGAGGCAGATGTATTCATCAACGGACAAACGTTAAATAGCGATGCGGTCGTACCGGATACGGAAACCATTCAATTTACATGGGAACTCAAAGACGATGACGGAAGCGGACTGACGAAGGTAACGGCCTTGTTTGACGGCAAGCCTTACACCTCGGGAACGCCGATTGATCTAACAGCAAAACCGGGTAAGCATGAGCTAGTGATCACAGTAGCTGCTGCCAAGTCTAAAACCACTTCTTATATCATCAAAGCGGGGGCGACCGCCGATACCATGAAAGCTCACGTGAACCGATTCGCCGAAGAGAAGCAGTTCACGACAGCCGAAGCACCTCGTTCGCTGAACAATTATGTGGAACTAATGAAGCGTTTTGAAGGAACGAATGCTGCACAGTTTGACAAGTACTTAAAAGGCTTCAATGCGAAGCTGGAACAATTGGCTGCAGACCATATCATTTTGGATACGGCGTACGCCGCGCTGAAAGAAGAGGTTTATAACCTTGTCGGGAACCTGGCGGAAAACAAAGCGGCAACAGCTTCTTCCGTTGAAGGCTCCAGCCCGAAATTAGCACCGGAAAAAGCAGTTGACGGATTCCCTACGACAAGATGGGCCAGTAACTACGTCAACGACAGCTGGTTCCAGGTTGATCTTGGCGAAGCCAAAGAATTCGATACGGTTAGAATCGACTGGGAATTCGCACGCGCCAAAACCTATAAACTCCTTGTTTCCGACGACAAGCAGAACTGGACCAGCGTGATCAAGGACAATAACGGAATCATTACGGCACGTGATGGAAAAGAAACGGTTCATTTTGAACCTGTAAAAGCCAGATACATTAAATTCCAGGGCATTGAGAGAAATACGGATTACGGATATTCCTTCTATGAGTTTGGCGTATACAACCTCGCGGGAGGCGGTACAGTAACACCGATCGACGGCACAAGAGCCGTGGTGGATACCAATGCGAAGAAATTGACGATCGACGGTCTGGTAATGAACGGCATACAGTCCAAAGTAAATTTGAAAGTGCTCGATTCGAAAGGGAAAGTTCGGTACGAAGGCCAGACGACAAGCACGGAAACGGGAAGATTCCAATTCACGATCAAGCTTACCGACAATCTAAAGGGAACCTGTAATGCCTATCTTTCTATGGATGGAATGCCTGCACCCGTGAAGTTTTCATTCGAATACAACCCAAAGGACTGATGTTTATTTCCTGGGCGAGCGCAGAATTCGATGGCAAACGGCCTGATTTCGATGATTTCGACTTTGGATAAGGGCATTCCTTGACAAATTCTGTCGCGGCGTGATGCATGATAACTTTTGTTTCGTAAAATAAAGCCATGGACGCAGCGTTATTTCCACGCTGTGATCCATGGCTTTTGAATTTATCTGACGAACAACCAAAAACGAAGGATGACGGGCTGAGCTGGACCGTGCTACAATAAGCTGTTGTCAGTATTGTACCGGAAAGGAAGAATCATGAAAAAAGTTGCCTCGAT
Organism: Paenibacillus mangrovi; assembly: GCF_022898935.1. GTDB lineage: Bacteria > Bacillota > Bacilli > Paenibacillales > Paenibacillaceae > Paenibacillus_AQ > Paenibacillus_AQ mangrovi. Next base: position 930,055 of record NZ_JALIRP010000001.1, read on the forward strand.
TCCTACTGCAATTCCTTTAATCATCGGCATCATTGCCGTTTCGTTTTCATCGATTTTTGTAAAATGGTCCTCGGCTCCTGCATCGATTCAAGGGATGTACCGGCTATTCTTCACGGCCCTACTGATGCTCCCGTTTATCCGGCCGCATCTCGCGGAGCTGAAGTCGCTGTCTCTGAAAAAAACATTCATGCTGTTCGCCTCGGGTTTTTTTCTGGCGCTGCATTTTTTGTTGTGGATGGGATCCCTCAAGCTGACGACGGTCTCAAGCTCGACGATTATCCTGGCACTGGAGCCTGTGTTTATCGTGATCGGCGCATTTTTTATCTATAAAGAACGCACGTCAGCCTTTGCGATGTTCGGTATGGGAGTCGCGATTATCGGAGCGGTTCTGATCGGATGGGGGGATATCGGCGTCTCGCGGACCAATTTGATCGGAGATTTGCTATCCGTATTCGGTACATTGGCGGTATCCGTCCATATGCTCATCGGTCAGAAAATGGTGAAGCAAGTATCGTCGTATGTATACAGCTTTGTTGTATTTCTATCGGCTACCATTGTATTCGCGCTGTATAACCTGATCGACGGCGTATCATTTACGGGGTATTCAGGAAAGGACTGGGGGATATTTCTGCTGCTCGCGGTCGTCCCGACGGTTTTTGGACATCTGTTGTTTAATTGGCTGCTGCAGTACGTTTCGGCAACGACCATTTCCATGAGCATTTTAGGAGAACCCGTTGGGGCCAGCCTGCTGGCATTTGTACTTCTGGGCGAGCAAATGACTTGGTTTCAGATCATCGGCGGCCTGCTGGCCATTTCCGGACTCATTTTGTTTCTGAATGCGGATCGCATGAAATGGACATCGAAAAGAAAACGGGATGTGGAACCATTAAAATCTGTAAGCTGATTGAGGCCAAAAAGCCTTACACAAACATTTCATCCCTCTCAATATGGGATCGAAACACGTGTAAGGCGTTTTTTTGCGCTTCAGTAGACTGATGCCGTTGAACCCCCGATAAATCATAATACTTCAATAAAGATGGATTCCCACGGGCCGCGTTTATTTCTATTTGCAATGACAAGATCGTTGCCACCTTGATCGAAGCATACATATTGTCCATTGCTGGCCTGAAGGGAAATGAGATTATTCGCAAAATTGTCAAGCTTAAACAGTTCCCAGGGGCCGACCTGATTCTGGTTAGCCACTACCAGATCCCCGCCACCGTATTTCGCAGTCAGGACATGCTGATTATCAAATGTTCTTAAGTATACAATATTGTTCCAGAGGTCAGCAAAATGCAGCCAGAACGTTTCCCAGGGACCTACACTCCTTCGATTGGCCACAATCTCCCGTCCGCCGCCTCCTTCCGCACACATGTAATACTGACCATCCACCGAACGCAATGCAACTTTAATAGCCATACATACCCTCCCAGAAGTTATTTCTTGGCCTACAATTTTGAAATATAGAATAACTGATTTAACCCGACATCTGCCGCTCTGGGCAGAAGTGAGCACTGCCCCTCCAGGTCTACCGTTACAAATTTATCGTTAGCCATGGATTTAAAGGCAGACCGGCCTTCACCAAAGTCCAAGTGCAGAAAAGTCTCCCAGGGACCGATGTGATCACGATTTGCGATCAGCTCGCCCTCACCCCCGAGTTCTGCAGTGACATATTTCTGATTGGCTAGAGACTGAAGGGCAATTTTGTCGCCATCCAGATAAATCAACCTGAAATTCTCCCAGGGACCAATAGAATACCGGTTCGCACACAACGGAAGAACCCCTTGATTTTCTGCGGCGACCCATAACTGGTTGACAAGCGCCTGCAGGGCGACGACATCATCTGAAAACAGGCTGTGACTCGATCCCTTGAAAGGATCCGGCAATCTGAAGGCAAGTCCCGGGTTTGACCTCACCTCGTTCCTGATTGACTCAACCGTTTCTCCATTATCAAAATAATTGTAGCTCCATGGTGTTTTGCTTAACGCATACTGGCCCAGTTCAATCGATTCGAGCAGATAACCGGAAACCATTTGATAGAGCGGCGATCCCGGATCCGGGTTGCTCTGAAAAAAATAATGAAAGACTGAGTTTGAATAATGGAAAAAGCAAAGGGGCAGCCCATTGGTAAGGTACACTCCATCCTGAATAACAAGGTTACGCTCATGGATGTTCCAAAAGGCCATATTATAACCAGGGTGCTGAAAAGAATACACATCAAAGAAACCGGGTGCAAGATCCAACCACTTTTGATTGGCAAAATGGATGTGATCAAAAAATCCTAGATCATAGCTTCGTTCCCCCCACCACTGTACAAATCGATGGGCTTCATCCGAACGACGAATGGCCGAGAATCCGGCATTATAGACACCGAAGAAGAGCGTGTCAAATTTTAAAAACTCACTGTTGGTGAAATGAGGCGTAAGTACAATTGGCTTCTCATCCAGCGCCCGTATCAGGTCATCAAAGCGGTTCATGACCTGCACGTCAGAATCCAGATGGATAAAGTATTTTTCTGAAGGAAAACGATTCAACAAGAAAGAGTAAAAAAGAGTGACGACCGCGCAAATAGCTTCGAGGACATTATATTTGAGCATAAGCTGCGGAAAATGGGGAATGCCAAGATCCTTCGCTAAAATGACTTCATCAAACCATGGCACATTCATCGCTTCCTGAATCATATCCTTCTCTATAAGACAGACCACAACTTTAGCGTCCGGCATATGCCGCTTGACTGAGCGGGCCATAACCTTTGCCCTGTGGAGATAGTTGGCTGCCGTTACTGTCGAGATAATCATTCTGCTACCTTCCTTTCTAATCCGACCAATCAACCGGACTTCATTTGCTGCAAGGCATTCGAGTACTTTGCCCACAGTTGATGAATGGACGCTTCATGTGGGAAGAGAGCCCCCATCATATTCGTCAAACTGGAGTTATCGTTATTGAAATTGAAGCAGCGAAGACGTTCTGATCCTGCAGTATATCTCTTTCTATTCAAGTATATAAATCTAGACTGTTCGTGAATATTCCAGAACCCGACATTGTAACCGGGATGCCGAAGGATGCCCGTCTGGAAATAACCTGGGACCAAATTCAAACATTTCTGATCGTGCAGACTGCCACCAAATACATGCTGACCATCGAACTCCCGGATTGCCCGAATCCACCAGTTTAACAGACGGCCAAGCTCCTGCGTTCTTGTCATGCCAATCATACCCATATGGAAAGTGCCATCCGTCAGCACTTGAATCTCCCGTGAGCAATCTGTTCGGGAAAAGGGCTCCACAAAGTGCGGAGTCAGCACAATCGTGGATGATGACATCATCGACCTGAATTCTTTCAAAGGACTGACCACCAGCATCCGCGCATCTAGATAGATAAATTCATTCTCTCCGCTATAAACATCCGCCAAAAAACGGAATAGATATCCCCTGAGCACAGACACATGCTGAAACCCCTGAAAGCGGGACATATAGGCATCAAAATCGGGGATCCCCAAATCTCTTGCCAATACGAAATGCTTGACCCATGGATATCTTTCAGATTCAGGTAGAGAATTCTCTATCAGACAAACAATTACTGAAGCTTTGGGATGATGCTCTTTAACCGATTCCGCCATAAGCAGAGCTTCCGCGAACTCATTCCATGTCGCTATGGTTGTAACAAGCATGCGTTTCTCTCCCTTTATTTGCAGTATCATGCTTTCTTGTATATGCAATATATGCCAACCTCTACAGGATGAAATAAGTATTTTACCTAATCTCTAAATTTCTATGGTATTCACACCTGAAAAATAGACTTTCCTTCTGGTATAAATAACGGTGTCCCAATATTCAACTTCAGAATCTGATACATATACGGATCATTTTATTGGAGGCGAGTGACACCAATGTCTATTGAGGATAAGCCGTTTCTTACGTTCGGTGCTCCTGATATTCGGAAACAGGAAATGCTGGAAGTGATGCGATGTCTTGAATCTGGCTGGATCGGAACTGGCAGCAAGGTGGCAAGTTTTGTGGATGATTTTAAAAAATATAAGGGTGTGGATCATGCCGCTGCTTTGAATTCCTGTACAGCCGCGCTCCACCTTTCCCTTCTCACTGCCGGGATTGGGCCGGGAGATGAAGTCATTACAACGCCTATGACCTTTTGTGCTACGATCAACACGATCATTCACTGCGGAGCTACACCCGTCCTGGCCGATATCGATCCGGGTACCATGAATATTGATCCGGAGCGGATCAAAGAGAAAATAACAGAACGTACGAAAGCGATCCTGCCGGTACATTTTGCGGGAAGACCTTGTGAGATGGATGAAATAATAGCCATTTCACGGAAGCATGGACTAAAAGTAATCGAGGACTGCGCACACGCGGTAGAGAGCGAATATCATGGACAGAAGGCAGGAACCATTGGTGACTTTGGCTGTTTTAGCTTTTATGTCACCAAAAATATCACCACCGGAGAAGGCGGAATGGTTCTCGCTAGAAGCGAAGAAGATATCAGGAAAATTCAAATGCTGGGACTGCATGGGTTGTCCAAGGATGCGTGGAAACGCTTCTCGGATTCAGGCTTCCAGCATTACTCTGTTCTGGCACCAGGATATAAATATAATATGATAGACCTTCAAGCGGCTTTGGGCATCCATCAACTAGCTCGAGTGGAAGAAAGCTGGTTGAAACGCCAGCACATCTGGAACAGATATAATCAGGAATTGGGTGACCTCCCGGTTATCCTTCCAGCTTCAACAACGCCCAATACCCGTCATGCGTATCATCTGTATACCCTGCTGATCGATAAAACCTTGTGCGGCCTTGCGCGGAATGAATTTCTGGAGCAAATGAATGCTCGTGGAATCGGCATGGGCGTTCATTACCTAAGTCTGCCCGAACATCCTTTTTATCAAAATGCTTTTGGCTGGAGACCAGTAGATTACCCGCACGCACTGCGGATCGGACAACAAACAGTCAGCCTCCCGTTGTCCTCCAAATTGACGGATGAGGATGTTGACCGTGTCGTCGAAACGACACACCAAATCCTTCGCGCATAACTGCTATAACAGACAACAGCTTTGCTCTGGTATCTAGCCGGACCAAGGCTGTTGTTCGTTTATATGATATTTACATAAAAAGGCGATTCAACAAATTGTCGAAACCCAACTGATGTAGCAGCTCCCGCCAGCGATTCACATGCTCCCATTCGGTTATTTTGGGTTCGTATCCGAGCTTCAAATATATTTTAATAGCTGATAACCGATGATCTTCCGTCTCCAGGATTGCCCTTGCCCTGTTATCTGCAATCATTTGCTGCATCGCAGCCAAAGACACAGCGAAGCCAAGCCCCATTCCCCTATAATCGGGATCAGTCGCCACCATATGAAGATAACCGGCGTCATCACCCCAAGTCTCTTGCCAGAATGCCGATGCAGTCGATACTGGAATGCCTTCAGGCGAAATTACAAATAATACTCGGTTGGGGTGGAAGGAGGGGTCGTCCGTCATCATGGAAAAATCGAAAAATTGCCCAAACGACTGCTGGATGATATTCTCCCAATCTTTCTCATAGTCCTGTTGATAGTTATGCAGCGTAAAACCCGAAGGAAGCTCAATGTTACCTAAATTCAAAAGATGGCTTCTTTCCATCACCAAATGCGTACTCATCTGAACATCCCACCTTTATTCATTTTTGAACACAGAATACACATGATGAACCTGTCCTGTTCCGGCCAATTGACATGGTCAAACGCCAATTATACCGAATAGTAGGTGTTTAACTATGCTGCTCCCTTACCCGTGGCATATGATGGGTAAGGAATTGGAGGGAGGTGTTAAAGTTGAAGAGACAACGCCTGCGAATCCATCCGCATCCTAAAGCTACTTCAATTAAAAAACGTCAATCGCGAAAGAAAATAACCGTTCGGATATACCGAGATTTGATACGGAAACGACGAAAAAAAAGAATTTCAAGAAAAAAGAGGCTGCGATATCCAATCAGGAAAAGAAAGCTTAGGCGCACCAATTCCCGCCGTACTAGCAGAAACCACAGGAACACGCAGACTGTAGAGTTGCATAGTAAACGACCAGAAGGGCTATATAAAACTACATCGGAATGGGCCCAGCATAGCCGTCTTCGTGGAGATGATCCCGTCTTTATGGAATTCCATACGAACGAGGCCTTCCATTTCACAGCTTCGAAGGGTCTTGAATCCCCTTTGTTTACAGAGAATATCAAACCCTTGCCGTCAGCCTTTGTTGCAGTGATCCCGGAAGGGCGGGTGCTGGGAGAAGAAGGATCTGTGATTACACCTGATAACCGCCTTTTATGGGATGTATCATTGCAGCTGCTCCCTGAAGATCAGCATCCCGTATTCAAACCAGAACCTCTGGGGCCTTTAATCGAGACCCAAGGGACATTGGCAGTCCTTAGCTTTTTCAGCAGTGAAACCTATTTCCACTGGCTATACGATGTCCTAGCACGTATCCATCTGATTCGCATGAGTGGAATCATAGTGGACAAATATGTCATGAATCGAAATATCCAAGCCCCATTCCAGGATGAGACCCTTGCCATGCTTGGCATTCCATCGGATAAGATTCTGTTCACCTATCCCAATATGAATCTGAAGGCAAAGCAACTGGTTGTTACATCGATTTCCATGCACTCTTTTCTGGAATACGGCAGTTGGCCTTTTCAATTCATAAGACAGGAATTGTACGAGAAACAGGATTTTAGGCATACAGGCTGTGACAGAATTTATATTAGTCGCGCCAAATCTGACAAACGTAAAATTTTGAATGAGGATCAAGTCACAGGTCTGCTGGATAATTACGGATTTACCACAGTAGTGCTGGAGGATCTGTCGGTTGCACAGCAGATTGAGACCTTTTCCTCCGCTTCAGTAATCGTTGCGCCACACGGTTCAGGGTTAGCTAATCTGGCCTTCTGCCATCCGGGAACCAAAATTATAGAATTATTCGCACGTGGCTATACGCCGGTATGTTACTGGGAAATGAGTAATTATTTACAGCTGGACTACTATAGCATGGTGGAAAGTGGATATCTCGAACCCAATCAGCAGCATTTATTCGAACAGAACATCATGCTCCCTCTTGACCGTTTGGAACAGCTGCTTTGCCTGGCTGGCATTTCTCGCATATGAAGTTATCCAATCAAAGGAGGAAAAGCGGTGAACGCCCGATTGAAACGAAAAAGAGCTGCTAATGCAAAAAAAAGAACCCGGCAATCTCTTGATTCTGGTCTTCGCCTTTTAGCGCTTATCTTACTAACTCAAAGGAAGCTTAGACTGGAACGAAAGAAGCGACAAAAGAGAAAGCGCCTTAGACGGAGAATAATGCGACTAAAGAGAATACAGCGACGTAGACGGAGAAAGATGAGATTAATAAGGGAAATGAGATTAAGACGAAGAAGAGAAAGGGTTAATCATTCAGCTCCTCCCGTTCATTCTCATGATGTTCAGCATATAACGGATCATAAGCCGCCGAGCGAAAACAGGAACTCTTCCCATTCATCTTTGCCACATTGGGTAGGCGAAGAAGCCGACGGAATAATCGCTCCCATTAGCTATGATAACACCCCAGCCTGGATCAGCCAGTCCGCTGAAAAGGGAAGCCTGATTGCACCAGTATTCAAAGAGCTTTATCCTGGCTTTACCGATATTTATCCAGAAGCCCGAGATATTAATGGTAATATCCGATTTGATAACACCCAAGTGACCTCGCCCAGCTGCTTTGTTGCCGTTATTCCATCGGGGAGAATCTGGGGCGTCAACGGATCTGTGATTACACCTGACAATGTTGTGCTTGAAGATGTGTCGATGGAATTCTCCATAGGTTTAAACTTTGGGATTCACCCGGCTATCAGCAGATGGGCTCCACATCAGTTATCTTTTACATCGGAAACGGTTGCCTCCCTGGGATTTTCGGACAGCCAAAATTATTTCCACTGGTTGTATGATGTTTTGGGTAGGCTGCATTTACTTCAGCTTAGCGGTATAAAAGTGGATAAATACGTGATTAACCGGAGAAGCAGAATCTGGTGGGATATTGATGATCTTAATGGCCCAAGGCCATTTCAGGAAGAATCTTTACGGATGCTGGGCATTGATTCAAAACAAATTATCGAGACTCATGAGGAATTCAACTTGAAGGCCGGCCAGGTAGTCGTAATGTCACACACCGAGCGGCGTGGTTATCCAAAATGGGCGTCAGAGTTCTTAAGGAAGGTCTTTTTGTTTGACCGCGGCTTGGACGTCAATGGCCAAGGAAGTGAGTACATTTATATCAGCCGATTGAAAGCGAAACGACGCAGAATCTTAAATGAAACAGACGTTATTGATCTGTTGACAGCTCATGGATTCAAAATCTATTCATTAGAAGAAATGAGCATGGACGAGCAAATCCGTCTATTTAACAATGCCAAAGTCGTTGTTTCGCCCCACGGCGCAGGAATGTCGAATATCACTTTCTGTAAACCAGGGACATCTATTGTTGAAATTTTCACGCCTAACTGGATAAAGGATTGCTACTATAGAATCAGCAACCATTGTAATTTGGATTATCATTGTTTGGTAGGTGAAGGCGTAGCCTGGGAAGGGATGAGATGGGATGGTGAGGAGGATCTGATTGTAGATATGGATCAATTAAAGCAGGTGCTGTCCCAAATTAAAATATAGAGATCATGGAATAAGGAAAATCCCCTCCGGCTAACCACAGCAGTCCATCTGAACAGATGCGCTTACTCGTTGTCGACCATGAGGGGATCTTTTACAGTTCAGGAGGTGCCAAGGCCCTCTACTTGAAATCCGATATGGATTAATTCAGGGCGAGGAAGTACATTTCTGGTATCCAATATATATGGATTGCTCATTCGTTTGTACATTTCTTTCCAGTCCAACTGGAGATACTGATCCCAGTGAGTCAAGAGTACAATTGCGTCGGCATATTGAGCCGTCTCTTCCGGATTCTCGCAATACGTAATCTGCAACTCTGAATTTATTGCCTGGAACATTTCCATCCCTTTTGGATCATGGACCTTTACATTAGCCCCCAGCTCGAGGAGCCTCGCGATAATGACCTGAGCCTGGCTTTTTCTAGCATCATCCGTGTTTGGCTTAAACGTAAGCCCCAGAATCCCTACAGTTTTGCCGTTCAGGGACTTGAGTCGATCTCTGATTTTATCTACGCAATATTTGTGCATAGCGAGATTCGAATCGATCGCTGCTTTGACGACCGTGAGCTCTCTGCCGTATTTTTGGCTTGTTGATAGCAGTTCAATGGTGTCCTTGGGAAAGCAGCTGCCCCCCCAACCGCTGGAAACCTGAAGAAATTTGCTGCCGATCCGACCATCAAGTCCCATGCCTTTTGCAACTTGTTGCACCTGAGCTCCTAAGGCATCGCACAGCCGAGCAATTTCATTGATATAACTGATTTTTACGGATAAAAAGGCATTCGAGGCATACTTGATCATCTCAGCGCTCTTCGAATCTGTCTCAAAATATATAGCCGGCGGTTTGTCTAGTTGGTTAAGGAATGAAAAAGTCTCACTCCACTGTTTATATTTGTGACGTTCCAGAAGACGGCCATACAGTTCCCGCATCTTGGTTTTTGCTGTATCGCTCTCCGAGCCGATGACGATACGGTCTGGAAAGAACACATCTTCCAAGGCGCATCCTTCTCTCAAAAATTCGGGATTGCTGACAACGGAGAAGTGTACTCCTGCCTGCAGTCCTGATTTCTGCCTTACTCTGCCTGTAACTCTGTCGGCTGTCCCTACAGGTACTGTCGATTTGTTAACAATGACGGTAAACGATTCCGGATTCAGGCGGGAAGCAATTTGCTCAGCAACCTGAGTCACATAAGTCATATCCACCGTTCCATCAGCTTTGGAAGGTGTGCCCACACAGATAAAAATGATATCTGCATGGTTCACGCTGTCATATTTGGTCTCCGCGTGAAGCGTTTTTCCAATCGTCATAGAAATAAGCTGATCCAATTCCGGCTCATAAATGGGACTCTTCCCTGACTGAATCAGTTTGATTTTATTCGGATCGATATCAATTACTGTCGTATCATGGCCCAAAAATGCAAAGGCGGCTGCCGTAACAGATCCCACGTACCCAGATCCTACGCAAACAACCTTCATCATCGATCCTCCTCTCTGTTCGCTGACCGATAGACCTGGATCATTCGTCGCAGACCTTCATCTAAATTAATAACCGGTTCCCAGCCAAGAAGGTTTTTGGCTTTGTCAATGATTGGACGGCGCTGCTTGGGATCATCAACCGGCAAGGGGTGGAACGTAATCCGGCAGTTCCCTCCTGTAATTTGATTGACACGCTCGGCTAATTCCAAAATAGTGTATTCGGTAGGATTGCCTATATTAATAATCTCACCGCTAGCCGACTCTTTCTCCATCATTAATTTCAGGCCCCGAATTGTATCGTCTGCATAACAAAAAGAACGGGTTTGCATGCCATTCCCATATACAGTTAGATCCTTCCCTGTAAGTGCCTGTTCAACAAAGTTGGAGATGACCCTGCCATCGTCGCTTCTCAGACCTGCTGAATAGGTGTTGAAGATACGGGCTACTCTTACATCCACTTGGAACTTATGGAAATACTCGTAGCAGAACACTTCACCGAGCCGTTTGGCCTCATCATAGCAGGCACGTGGCCCCCAGGTGTTAACATTCCCTCTATAATGCTCCGGTTGGGGATGTACGTCGGGATCTCCGTATGCTTCACTTGTGCTTGTAAAGAGCATTTTGGCCCCTGTCCGTCTTGCCAATTCAAGCATATGCATGGTGCCTATGGTGTTGATGGCTATAGTTTCGAGAGGAGCGGATTGATAATATTTAGGTGAAGCAGGCGACGCCAAATGATAAATCTCCCTCACATCGGATAGAGAATTTAGAAGCAACCATTCTTCTGAGGAAGCATTCTCCTGGATAAAAACAAAGTTATCATTCTTCAACAGGCCCTCGATGTTGGACATTTTGCCTGTGGATAAATTATCTACACCAATAACACGATGTCCTTCCGAGATCAGATCTTTCGTTAGATGACTACCCAGAAATCCCGCTGCCCCAGTTATAAGGATGGTTTTCACGCTTCTTCACCTTCTTTCTCTGGTTTAAGGATACCTTGCAAGTATCCATGCATTTCTTTTTTTAGGAGTTCATGTCGCTGAGCGTACTCCACATTAGCCTTAATCAGCCCCATTAGATTGCCTATGTCGTAGGAGATGCCTTCACATTCCAAGGCATAGCATGTGGTCTTCTCAGATAAGTTCCGCAAAGCATCCGTAAGCTGTATTTCTTCCCCAAGCTTCGGTGGAGGAAGAATCGCCAGCTCATCCATAATTTGTGGCTCAAGGATATATCTGCCCATAATCGCCAGATTGGAAGGCGGATTGCCCTTGGGCTTTTCTACGAGTGACTTAATCCGGTACAGCCTGTCGTTCACTTTCTCTCCATCTAGAATTCCGTACTTTTCAATATCAGGGGGAGCTACCGGTTGAACGCCGATGACAGTCGCAGGCTGCTGATGGTAACTCTCTATCAATTGCTGCAGACAAGGCTTTTGACTGTGAAATATCATGTCTCCGAGCATAACAGCGAAGGTCTCTTGGCCTACAGCTTTGCGGGCAGTCCAAACGGCATGGCCGAGTCCAAGTGGTTTGTTTTGTCTGATGTATTGAAAATTTGCCATATTCGAGATTTCGTCCATCCATTGGAGTACCCGAATGTCACCTTTTTTCTTCAACACTTGCTCGATCTGGGGCTGATGGTCAAAATAGTCTTCAATGGCACGTTTATCTCGACCAGTTATGATGATGACATCTTCAATGCCGGATGCAACAGCTTCTTCGACGATGTAATGAATTGCAGGTTTATTAATAATCGGCAGAAGTTCTTTGGGAACTGCCTTTGTGATAGGCAAAAAGCGTGTCCCTAGGCCGGCAGCAGGGATTACCGCTTTCCGAACCGTCTTCATGAGATACCTCCTTTGCTATTCCATATCAATGTTCAGTGTATGTCCGGCGAAATTTAATGCCTTAGTCGTATAAACTATTTTTAATAAAATAGACAGGAGCAGCAAAAGAGGGGCTCGAAAGGCAGGCAGGGGAGAGTGGAATAGAGACTAAGCAGGTATTCATAGAACAGTTGGCGGCACTGTACGAGCTGCAACAACCCGGATTCGCAAGGCAGATAGGGAAGATCGATACTCGCGATGAAATGAATGAGTCCGGTTATCTTGCGATTTTGAGATGGTCAATTTTTTTGCAAGATAAGTAAAATATGTGCCTATTTAAGATGCGCAGAACACGGTTAAATAGAAGAACAATGAATGAAATGCATGAGAGAAAGAAGAGGGATGGAAATGGATCAAGCAAAAAATTATGTTGATCAATTACATAACGAGGCATACGAAGATCTCTTTTTAGCCAAGTGTGTTACATATGAATCGATGATTACGGATTATGGTCGCAATAAAGAATCGCTTAACGGTTTTTGGAATTTTGGCGTCGATCAGTACGATACTTGCCTTCGTGCCAAATGGTACGAGGAAAATTACGTGGATAACGATGGTTTGCGCAACCCAATGGACTTTAGCTTCGATGAATGGGAACGAATGCCGATCCCTTCATGTTGGAATGTGCAGCGAGAGAAATATTTTTATTATGAAGGAAGCATGGTGTTTACAAGAACTTTCTACTATGAGAAGCACGGAGAGGAACGCGTTTTCCTCAAATTTGGTGCTGTCAATTACGATGCTAAAGTTTTTCTTAACAAGCAATTTCTTGGGTGCCATAAAGGCGGATCAACCCCATTTTATATCGAAGTAACACAAGAATTGAAAGCTAACAACCGTATTATGGTCGTTGCGAACAATATGCGTAAAGCCAGCAACGTCCCTTGCAAAAATACAGATTGGTTTAACTACGGGGGCATCTATCGTAATGTAGAAATCATTCGCTTGCCTGGAACCTTTATTAAACAATACGCTGTATCGCTCAAGCCCGATGGAACATTCTCCAATATTCAAGTCTCCGTGGAAATCGATGGAGCAGTTCTTGACGGTCAGGCTAACATCGACATTCCCGAGCTAAACATTCATGAAACCATCCAAATCCGTCAAGGCAAAGGTCAATGTACGATTGGGGCGAAGCCGGAGCTATGGTCTCCAGAGAATCCCAAGCTCTATGACGTGATCATCACGTATATGGAAGATACCGTTCGTGAACGAATAGGCTTCCGGGAAATCAGTGTCCAAGGTCATGACATTATCCTTAACGGCCAGCCCATCTATTTAAAGGGGATCGCCGCTCATGAAGAAAGCGTCCTCAACGGAAAAGCAGTCACAGATGCTGAAATTATCGAGAATTTCAAGCTTGCTAAGGAAATGAACTGCAATTACATGCGTCTTGCTCATTATCCACATACAGAACAAGCTGCACGGATCGCAGATGAAATGGGGATTATGCTTTGGGAGGAAATTCCGGTATATTGGGCGATTGAGTTCAATAACCCCGAAACCTATCGGGATGCAGCAAATCAACTGTCGGAGCTTATTATCAGAGACTATAATCGTGCGAGCGTCATAATATGGTCCGTGGGCAACGAAAATGCAGATTCAGAGGAACGATTGCAATTTATGAGTTCGCTTGCCAAACGGGCCAAGGCTTTAGACGAGACAAGACTTGTCTCTGCAGCATGCTTGCTCGATCACACGAATCATTTGATCAAAGACCGATTGGCTGAACATTTAGACATCATCGGTGCGAATCAATATTACGGCTGGTATCAGACCGATTTCAACAATCTCATCAAACTGTTCGAGAATAGTAAACCCAAGAAGCCTGTGGTCATTACCGAATTTGGAGCTGATGCCAAAGCAGGTCATCGAGGCAGTGTAGATGATAAAGGAACAGAAGATTGCCAAGCGCATATTTACAAAAAGCAAGTGCAGGTGCTCGGACAAATCTCATATGTCAAAGGACTAAGCCCATGGATATTATACGACTTCCGTTGTCCTCGCAGACTTCATCCGGTAACGCAAAATTACTATAATACGAAAGGTCTTCTGTCTGAAGATAAGTCTTATAAGAAACCTGCGTTTTATATTATGCAGCAATTCTATCAAGATAGATGAGGTGATAAGCATGCTGTTCAAAAGAAACCAAGAGAATAAAACGCGTCGTCTTATGTTGAAGGAAAAAAGAGAGAATTTCGCGGGATATATATTTGTAGGTCCGATGCTGATTGGATTGACCGTCCTCACCGTTATTCCTGCCATCCTATCTTTAATATTCAGCTTTACAGAATGGAGCTTTATCGCAGGACTCAATAAAATGAAATTTGTCGGATTTAAGAACTATGTTCAGTTATTGCATGATCCTGTCTTTATCACTTCATTCAAAAATAACCTTATCCTATTGCTGGTTGTCCCGATTCAATTGATCATTTCGTTGGTCTTGGCCGTCATCATTAATAAAAGTGTATATTTCAAAAGTTTCTTCAAAGTTGTTTTCTTTATGCCTTATATCTCCAGTATTGTTGCGGTTTCTATCGTATTTCAATTATTGTTCCAGCCTTCGTATGGACCGATCAATCAATTTTTAAGAGCCATTGGCATGGACAATCCACCGAAATGGTTAGCAGATATTCATTATGCATTGCCATCCGTCATGATCATTTTGACTTGGGTTGGTATCGGTTTCTGTCTCATCGTCTATATGGCTGCGCTACAATCGATTCCGAAGGATCTCTATGAATCTGCTGATATCGATGGTGCTAGTCCATGGACAAGATTTAGAAGAATCACACTACCGCTTGTATCGCCAACGACGTTCTTCTTGCTTGTCACAGGTCTCATTAGTTCGTTTAAATCCTTTGATATCATCAAAGTTTTAACTGAAGGGGGTCCATCCTATTCGACCTCCGTTGTCACCTATTATCTGTACACGACAGCATTTGAAAACTTAAAAACCGGTTACGCTTCATCGATGGCTTGGGCATTGTTCGGTTGCGTCCTCCTCATTACCGTTTTTCAACTGTATGGTCAGAAAAAATGGGTGAATTATTGATTTGGGAGGGGAACAGTATGGAAAATTCAAATAAGTTATGGAAAACCATCATAACGATCCTTTTGCTTATTCTTGGAGTTGCTTTCCTACTACCGTTTATATGGATGTTATCCACTTCCTTTAAACCGGAGATTGATGTATTCAAATATCCCATTGAATGGATACCAAGGCATTGGCAAGGAGCTCAGAACTATCAAGAGGTCTGGTTTGGTGAATATCCTTTTGCAACATATTATTGGAACTCGATTAAGGTCAGCGTGCTGACGACGATCATTTCCGTTTCGGTATCCAGCATGGCGGCTTATGCTTTTGCTAAAATAGAATTCATAGGCAAGAACGCACTGTTCGTGCTCGTGCTGATGACCTTTATGATCCCTAGTTCTTCGATTATCGTACCTCAATTTCTCATTTTTAAGTGGTTTCATTTATTTGATACTCATCTTGGACTTATTCTTGTTGGATCGTTTAGTGCGTTAGGTACCTTTATGCTGCGACAGTTTTTTATGGGGCTTCATCATGAATTCCTCGATGCGGCAAGAATGGACGGTGCTGGACAGCGTATTTTATTTACAAAAGTCGCTCTTCCTCTAGTTCGTCCTGCGATCGCTACCTATGCCATTTTACGTTTTATCTGGACATGGAACGACTATCAAAATCCGCTCATTTTCTTAAGAAGTGATTATCTTTCTACGATTCAAATCGGTATACAAAAATTTGCTGCCGAGAGTGGAGCTTTTTATTCCTTAATCATGGCCGGTGCGGTTTCAGCCATTATCCCTCTACTCCTTATTTTTATCCTTGGTCAAAAGCAAGTAATGGAAGGAATTGCAATGGGTGGGGTGAAAGGGTAAAAATATTATCGTAAACGGTAAAAATTGAAACTTTGTTGCTCTAACCTGGAGTGTTATTGTGATTATGAAATGAAAACGCTTATAATTAGGGGAGGTTAAACAAATGAAGAAAAAAATTCTAGGCATAACCACAACCGTAGTTATGCTGGCAAGCCTGCTAGCAGGATGCTCTGGTAGTAGTAACAGCAGTACAGCTTCTGGCAAGAATACAGGCAGTACAGATCAGAGCAAGCCTGTTACAATTAAGTTTCTCAATTGGGAAAAACCATCGGTTTATCAACCGGCGATCGATGCATTTGAGAAGAAATATCCGAACATCAAAGTCGAATATATTCCCCTCGTAGAAAATGACTCGAACGAAACGCTGAAAAAAATTGATATTATGTATGCTTCAGGTGAAGATTTTGACGTCTTCTCTCTCAACTCATTACCTAACTTAAGTCAACGAGCTTCGAATGGGATGCTGGAACCTCTGGATGATTATATAAATGCTGAGGGGATTAAATATGAGGATGAATATAAAGCGGAACAAATGAAATTAGACAACAAGCGGTATTCCCTTCCCGGTAAATTTGGACCATGGTTCATACTCATGAATAAAGATCGGCTTGATGAAGCCGGCTTGAGTGTTCCGACAAGCTGGACATGGGATGAGTTCCGTGATTATTCCAAACAATTAACAAAGGGTGAAGGTGCTACCAAAAGTTACGGTACATTCTTCCATACATGGAAAGACTACTTCCTGCTTCGTCTATATAGTTCTCCTGAGAATCAAGGTATAATGACAGATGATGGTAAGAAACTGAATGATGAGAATCCATTAATGAAGGAATCGTTAGAACTGCGCTATAACATGGAGTATGTTGACCATTCTGCAATGCCGTATCAAGATGTTGTATCGCAAAAAATTCCATATCGCGATGCGTATTTCCAAGGTAAAGCAAGTATGCTTCCAACAGGACCGTGGATGATTTCTGAAGCAGGTGGAACAGACAAGATCCCAGCGACATTCCATTCAGCATTTGCTCCTTGGCCTAAAAATAATGCATCTGATGAGAATTATTCATTTGGTGGAGCTGATTCACTTGTTATCTCTTCTAATTCAAAACATAAGCAAGAATCCTATGAATTTATTCGTTTCCTATCAACTGAAGGCATGTCATTAACGAAACAGCTTTCTGCATGGAAAAAAGCTGACTTGAACCAAGAAGTGGACGCGATCATTTCTGCAACGATGTCTCCTGATATGATTGATAAAAATTCTCTCATAAACACACTTTCTGTAATGAAGCTTCCAACTCCCCCAGTTGCCGTTCCTTATAGCGCTGATTTGGAGAAAGGATATATTGCAGAAGCTGAGAAATATATGCTAGGCGAGACAGACATCGATACAACGATGAAAAATATTAAAGTGAATTTGCAAAAAATCATTGACGCTAACCAATAATTCGTATCACAGTAGTAATTATCAAGAGGATGCCAATAGGTCATCCTCTTTTCCCATAATCTCATATGAATGTAAACATAGGAGGATGTGATGAATAGAACATCAACGAACTGGAGAAAAAAGTTAATCGCTACCGCTTTGTTATGTCTCTTGATTCCCTCTGCAATTAGCCTAGGATTAACCGGTGTTTATACAAATAACATGTTAATGAAAAACGCGTCTATGAAGTCAGAACAGTCATTGGATGTTGCTAAACTATATGTATCTAATATCATCGATAATATGAATCATGCATTTAACTCGATACAATACGATAGTGAAATGATATCCAACCTTCGATTAGCTTGGAATAAATACAATCATGATGAACATAAAACTGATTTTTTTGCTAATAAGGTCGTTACCGAAAAGTTAAATGAATTAATGTATTTCAGCGGCAAATGCTATGTAACCATATTTCTGCCGGGTGGGCTTTATTTTTCCAATTATTCCGTATATCCGAGCGATTTGTCCTATATGTATCAAGAACCTTGGCTCGTAACCATGTCAAAGAAACCGACCAATACAACAAGTTGGATTGGGGTGTTAGACAACTATGTTCCAGCGGATACCGATCGGTATCCACATCTGATTACCATTGCGCATACGTTCAAACTTTATGCCAATGCACCAAACGCGATTATCGTGATAAGCAAACCTGAAAGCGAATTCCATGAAATTTTCGATAAATACGCATCCGATCAAACCATGATGCTGCTTGATCGTGAAGGAACGATTCAATCTCAGACTGATGAACGTTTAATCGGTACTACCGTTCCGTTCACGTACTTGTCGGATCATAAGGACCGGGTAGTCTGGAATGATAAAGAATATATTTCGGTTACGACACCGCTCAGCTTTGCAGGGTTAAGCATACTAAGTTTGACGCCTTATCAAGCCGTAACGGGGAATTACGGAAAGTTTTTTAATCAAATTGTTAGCTTTCAGTTTCTCTCTTTTATTGTGTTTTCCGTCGTCATGTACTTTTTACTGCGTTACTACATAAGACCGATTATTACACTAGCAAAAACAGCTAAATCCGTCGAATCTGGAAATTTAGATGTCCGTTCGGGGGTTTCAGGGAATGATGAGATTGGCTATTTAGGGCTATCCTTTGACCGAATGTTAGATCGAATCAATGAAATGATTCATGAAATTCAAATAGAGCAGACCCGTAAAAGAAAAGCAGAGCTGGAATTGCTGCAGGCTCAGGTGAACCCGCATTTTCTCTTTAATACGTTAAACTCGATTCGGCTAAAGACCATCATGAGAGGAGATAACGAAATTGGCGGTGTCATCGGTTCGTTATCTACCTTATTAAGAATGACAATCAATCGGAATAACGAATTTTTAACACTTCACGAAGAGATCGATATCGCTACACAGTATGTGAAGTTAATGAAATTCAGGCACGTAGTGGATGTTCAATTAATTACTAATCTTGCATCAGATACCCTGTTCGCGTCCATTCCCAGACTTACGCTTCAACCCTTAATCGAGAATGCTTTTATTCATGGACTCAAGCAAAAACAAGGCACGATAACGATATCTTCATGGCGAAAAGATCATTTGCTGTATATTTCAATAGAAGATGATGGGGTAGGCATCGAACCGGAGAAGTTAGTTTCGCTTACTCGCATGTTATCTGCAACAAGTATGCGGGGAGATCAGGGCACTTCATCCTCGATGAATGGCATTGGTTTAAAGAATGTAAATGAACGTCTTTCCATGATCTACGGGGATGAATTTACGATCCAATTGATTAGTTCTAAAGATAAGGGACTACAAATAGCTTTATCTTTCCCATTTTCAAAGTATGAGGGGATGAAGGATGATGTACAAGGTATTGTTAGTGGATGACGATGTAGCCGTATTAGATTTTTTAAATATAATGATTCCTTGGCATACATTTGGTTATGCTGTGCCACATCGAAGTACCAATGGAGAAGAGGCTTTGATGTACTGTCAGCAGGAGCTGCCTGATCTGATTGTGACCGACATCGGAATGCCTGGAATGAACGGGATCGAACTAATTAAATCCATTAAGAAAATCAGTCAGCACCAACCTCAGTTCGTGATTTTATCCTGTCATGACGACTTTAACTATGCCAAACAGGCGGTTCAAATCGGTGTACAAGACTATATTCTGAAAGAATCGCTGGATATACCTGATATTACAGATCTTCTCTCAAAATTAAAACAAAAGATGGATCAAGAACAACAACATCAAGCTGAAATTCAGAAGCTGAATTTTCAAGTGCATCAAAATAAATCCCTCATCAAAGAAAAATGGATTCATGATGTGCTGTCAGCGCCCGTTTCAAAGGGTTATCAATGGAAGGAACAATTGGCGGAATTCGGCTTATCTCGATGTCTCTCGTTTTTTATTCCTGCTGTTGCTTGCATTCATCGAACGAGTGATGCATTCCATCGATATGAAGATGAGCATACCTTGAAATTTATTATAGAAAATGCGATGGAAGAGCTGCTGCAGGACATACCTGATCTATTGTTCTTAAGTTACATATCCAATCAATTCTTTCTTTTATATAATTGTGAGAATACATTAAAAATCAATCCTTGTGAATATGTTGTCAATCTATGCAAAGAAATACAATACAAGTTAATGAAACTGCTCAAGCTCCCCGTATCGATTCTTGTGGGGGATTTAGAGCGTGATTATGCAGGGATCAAACAACAGTTTCATCGTCTGCAGCAAGATACAGATAAAATGTTTTACTATCCAGAACCTCAAATCTTAAAAATGACAGAACTCACGGGTTACCATTTTCACAAAGAAGATTTGCTGAATCATTATGATGAATTATCGGAGCAGTTGCACCGCGTGATCTTAGAGGGGAATGCCGATGTCGAGAAAGCCTTGAATCCCTTTATTCAATTTATTACCGGTCAGAAGTTTCCTCCTAATAAAGTCAAGCAATTCGTGAACAAGCTGGTACTCGATATCATGCTCAAATTGAAAATCAATCAACAATATGCCAATGAAAAAATACAACAACAGCTGGTTCAAATCAGTAATATTGGCGAACTGCAAAGGTGGCTTGTTCACTTCGTTAAAGAAGCCGTCCGTATGATGGAGGACATTTCGAAACAAAGTAAAAAAATCGAAATTATTAACGCCCAAAAATATGTATTGCTCCAATTAGATCGAAAAATAACGCTAGATGAGGTCGCCAATCATTTACACTTAAATCCGAGCTATTTTAGCCGCTTGTACAAGAAAGAAACCAATGAAAATTTCATTGAATATGTCACAAGAATGAAAATGGAGAGAGCCAAGGAGCTGCTAAATACTTCCGAAAAAACGATCGATTCGATTTCCCATCAGCTCGGATATGACAATCGCAGTTATTTTGTGAAGCTGTTCAAACAGCATTTCGGCGTTCTTCCTAGTAAATTCGTCAAATCATAAACCGAGCAAAAACGAGCAATCTAGAACAAGTCCATCTATTCAACACCATGACTTGGTTTATTAGGAGTCGCTTCCGTCAGGAATACGGATCAGCTCAATATAAAATGTAAAGTGCCCGTTCTGATGGTTCATTCCGATCCGTCCTCCGTGCAGCTCAACGATGTTTTTGGCAATCGACAGCCCCATGCCGGCGCCAAGAGACCCATGAAAGTCGTTTCGAGACGGATCGGCCTTATAAAACCGGTCGAACAGCAGCTTTTCCTGCTCTTCCGATATCGGTTTACCGACATTTTCGACTGCAAAATAAATATGCTGCTCTCCTGCGACCAGCCGTACCGTAATTTCACCAGGTTTTATCGAAAACTTGAGCGCATTCATCAACAGGTTATCGATCGCGCGGACCATTTTTTCCGTATCGATAGAGCTGTAAACCAGCGTCTGATCCCGAATAATACGAATTGTAAGCGAATTTTCCTGCGCAATCGGTTCGAATTCGTTCATGATCTGCGTAAGTAAACCGCTCAAGTCTATCTTCGTAAAAGAAAGATTGGCCGATCCGCTTGTTAAGCGCGTGTATTCAAACAAGTCGTCAATCAGCTTTTTCAGCTGCTGCGATTTGTTGTAGGCGTTGTTGATATAGCGCTTATGTTCTTCGAGATTTTCGTAGTTGTCATTTTTGAGCAAATTCAAATAACCGATGATACTGGTGAGCGGCGTACGCAGATCATGAGAAACATTCGTAATCAGTTCCATTTTCGAATTTTCGATCTGGCGTTCCCGGTTTATTTTGTCCTGCAGCTGCTCGGCCATAAAGTTGATGCTTTTAGCAACTTCCCCCAGCTCGTCTTCATTAGAAGTCGGCAAACGATAATCCAAATTTCCGCCTGCGATGGTCAGGAGACCATCAGCAAGCGTCCGCAAATAACGTACGATAGGCCTTGTAATTAGGAAAAAGAAGAATAAAAACGAGACGATCATGAAAATTAAATCTCCGATCGCCCCAAATAAACTGGAATCGAGCGACAAATAAGTGAGTAGCCATGTTGAAGCCATCATACCGAAAAAACTTAGCAAAGCTGCCCAGAACATTCGGATCCGAATATTCTTTTTTCCGATTAGTAGGGTAAGGAACTTTCTATTCAGCTTCCTATTCAACTTTATATCCCACTCCCCAGACGGTTTTGAGATACCTAGGCTCCCGCGGGTTATCTTCGATTTTTTCGCGAATGTTACGGATATGAACCATAATGGTGTTATCGGATAAAAATTTGTCCTCTTTCCACACGCTTTGGTATATTTTTTCCACATTAAACACATGCCCGCGGTGGCTCGCCATCAGCACCAGGATGGAAAATTCGAGCGGAGTGAGTAATACTTCTTTGTCGCGCACTGTCACTATATGACGATTTTTATCGATGATCAAATCGTTAATTTCGATGATCGCGCCATCAGGCACGGATTTGCCGCTGCTTCCTCCAGTGAGCTTCTGTCTTCGAAGCTGCGCCTTAACCCGGGCGATTAGCTCCAGCGGATTAAACGGCTTGGCGACATAATCGTCGGCTCCGGTCGTAAGTCCTGTGATTTTATCGATATCCTCGCCCTTTGCAGAAAGCATAATGATCGGGATGTTCGACGTTTCACGGATTTTGAAGCACGCTTTAATCCCGTCGAGATTAGGCATCATCACATCCAATATGATCAGATCGACCGCTTCACGGTTCAATATAGTTAGGGCCTGCAAGCCGTCCTCGGCCTCGAATACGTGATACCCTTCATTTCGTAAAAAAATATGAACCACGTCGCGAATTTCCGGATCATCATCAACGACAAGCACTTTGTGGGTCATGCTTTATCTCTCCCTTGCAATTTTTGCCGATCCCGTTATGAAGGAGAACAGTGCGTAACGTCTGAATGTCATTTTGTTAAGGCCAACCTCGTAAGGCATGACGTGACGAATAATCGGGAAGAAATAACTTATACATAATGCAAAACTACCATATTTATGCACGAGCGTCTCTGAAAAAACAATATATTTGTTCATTTTTTTCCGTCGACGCAGCCGGTCAAGCACCGATGTACCGAACATACGGCCCAACATAAATCCCAGCGATAACCCGGACACTACAAAGCGTATCATAATTCACGGGCGACAGACTCCTTTCCATGCTGCGTGAATATGTTGCGCCCGATCAAGTAGTAGAGCATTTCCGATAGCAAAATACCTCCCGCAACATCCATCAATACATGCTGTTTGACAAGCAATGTGGATATGATGATCATCCAGGAGGTTACAGAAGCCGCCGTTAGTGCACGTTTGTTCAGCTTGCATTGATAGGCCGCCTTCAGGACGATATGGCTAGTCAGCACATGGATGCTTGGGAAGCAATTATAAGGCGCATCCGTCGAATAAACGAAGCTGACAAGCCAGTTCAATATACCCACGTGGCCGATTTCTGGCCGCTGCATCGTCGTTTGGAACACAAAATAAATAAGATAGCATATGACGAGCCCAATGCAGGTCAGCGTCAAGCTGCGATAATAAACCATTCGGTCCTTCCGGAAAAAAACGACGAACATAAGGAAGATGTACGGGTACCAGATC
This sequence comes from Paenibacillus mangrovi, assembly GCF_022898935.1. Taxonomy (GTDB): domain Bacteria; phylum Bacillota; class Bacilli; order Paenibacillales; family Paenibacillaceae; genus Paenibacillus_AQ; species Paenibacillus_AQ mangrovi. The sequence continues at coordinate 953,534 of NZ_JALIRP010000001.1, forward strand.
AGGTATGGAATAATAAAAGCAGGGACGAAAGGAATAAGATGATCCCATGCGGTGATCAATGAAGCAGCGTGAGGGCCGCCGTGATTGAGAATGCCGTAGAATACATTCAAAACAGGAATGGCAAGAAGCCATACTAACGGGGAATACGCAATAAGCTTATTTTTCATGCTGCATCAAACTCTTTTGCAGCAGACGTATACGAATGCTGGAGGTATATTTAGTGGAACGTAATAGACATGTTCAATATCGAACAAACTGCTGAGCTGTTTTTTCATCTGCTGTGAGTATTGGAAAGCGATCAACAAACCGCCCGGCTTCAGCGAGGTTGTGATTTGTTCCATCAGTTGATCGCGCAGCTGCTGCGGGAAGTTGAAGAACGGCAGTCCGCTCAAAATGCAGTCCAGTTGCTCGATTCCTTCGTCCTGCAGCGCTTCCTGGAGCTTGCACGCATCGGCGTAGCAGGAATAAGCAGGGAACCGTCTTGCTAATTGACCGCGGAGAAGTGCATCTTTTTCGAAAAGCATTACATTTGCACGCTGCAGATTTACGGCATCGATATATCTGGTTATGGCACCCGTACCTGCTCCAAGCTCGGCGATATGCTGAACCTGATTCCATTCTACCTGTTCGAGCATTTTTTTGGCCAAAAACACCGAGCTTGGTGTAATGCTGCCGATTTGTTTCGGTGCGCGTGAAAATTTATACAGAAACAACATCTTCTCTTGGATATTTTTCATCATCACTCGATTTCTCTCCCTCCTATATTTCCAGCATCCTAATACTAAGAAATATTTCTTCGGAACGAGCGAAGGAAATTCTGAATAATTTCTGAAGTTGAGCGGAATAAAAAAACACGCCCCATTCGGCGTGTTCATCATGATCACACAACATCGCAATCGAAAAGAAATCAGTTCCTGTGATCTATGCTATGATGGTGGAAAAAGGAGGTAAATATTATGCTGCTAGCAAACAAGAATGCTGTAATCTATGGAGGGGGCGGGGCGATTGGTAGTGCGGTGGCCCATGCTTTCGCGCGCGAAGGGGCAAATGTGTTCCTCGCCGGCCGTACATTGGCCAAACTTGACAACGTTGCGAGCAAAATCGCTGCCGCAGGAGGCAAAGTTGACATCAGCCAAGTAGATGCGCTTGATGAACAATCGGTTGAGAATCATGCAAGTGAAGTAGCTGCGAGGGCAGGTGGTATTGATATCTGTCTGAATGCTGTCGGGATCGACCACATTCAAGGTACGCCTTCTATGGAACTGTCCCTCGAAGACTACGAATATCCGGTTCAGGTCTATACGCGGACACACTTCATCACTTCGAAAGCTGCAGCTCGGCATATGGCGGAGAAAGGTTCTGGCGTCATTCTGATGCTCTCAACTCCCGCGTCGCGCATGCCAGGACCTGGGTTCATAGGACACAGCGTCGCCTGTGCAGGAATTGAAGCCATGACCCGCCATTTGGCAGGTGAGCTCGGTCTTCTCGGCATCCGTGTGAACTGCATACGGCCCCATATGATCCCCGAAGCGGTGGCCATCGGTTCCCATAGTCGCGATGTCTTCGGGCGTGTCGCCGATCGTGCTGGCATTACACTCGAGCAGATGCTCCAGGGTGCAGCAGCAGGTACACTGCTCAAACATCTTCCGACCCTAACGGAAGTCGCGAACACCGCAGTCTTCCTTGCTTCGGATCATGCTGCTTCTATAACAGGCACCGTGATGAACCTCAATAGTGGCGTGATATTGGATTCATAGACGTTTCTTTTTCCCCAGTAAATTACAAACCCAGTACCGGCATGGTACTGGGTTGCTTTGTCCTCAATAGCCCAAAAAAAACGCCGTATCGGACTTGTTTTTTCCATTGGAGAATGACTCAGGTGCATGAGGTCTTTTTTTTATATTCATTTAATAGTAATAATTACGAATAACTTGCAAATCAGGACAATCTGTGATTTAATGTTAAACGTAATTGTTACGAATAAGGAACGCGATTACGGCATATAACCGTACAGACATGTGCGTATACGATAGAGATATTTTTTTTGTCTATTTTAAATCGTAATTATTACTATTAACGATGAGGAGGATACATATGATTCTTTGCTCTTTACGCAATATCGTTTTTGGATATGAACATGAGCCCGTGATCCGGAATGTGTCCGTGGATATTCATGCCGGAGAATTTATTGCTGTCAGCGGCCCCAATGGCGCTGCCAAAACGACGCTTCTGAAGCTGATGCTGGGACTCATGAAGCCATGGAGCGGCACGATTCAGTACTCGTCGGAATTCACAAAGGGCTCGGTTGCCTATGTCCCTCAGCAGGCATCGTCGTTTAATCCCGGTTTTCCAAGCAAGGTCATCGAACTGGTGAGGTCGGGTTGTTATCCGGAATTGGGTCTATTTCGGCGGTTTATCAAAGAACAGCACGCCCTGGTGGAAGACACGCTGCGAGCCGTCGGCTTGTGGGAACTGCGAAGCCGCAAGATCGGGGAGTTGTCTGGTGGGCAAAAGCAACGGGCCTGTATCGCACGCGCCATGGTCCAGCAGCCTGACCTGCTTGTACTCGACGAGCCCGTAACCGGGATGGACACGGCCTCCCGAATCCGTTTCTATGAATGGATGCGAAGCATCGTCAAGACGCAGGGCAAGACGGTCATCATGGTGACACATGGATTGGATGAAGCCAGGGAGTATCTTGATCGTGTAATTTACCTGGAAGGGAAGGAAGAGAACTACAATGCTCCAGTATGAATTTATGCAGCGTGCTTTTTTGGCTGGATGGCTGATCTCTCTGATTGCTCCGATTCTCGGAGTATATCTCGTGCTGAGAAGACAGTCCCTGATGTCTGATACGCTGTCGCATGTGTCGATGGCCGGTGTTGCTCTCGGTTCCGTGCTTCATGGGAATCCGGCATTGTACGGATTTTTGTTCGCGATATTGGGAGGGATAACGATTGAACAGCTGCGCAGAACCTACAAAACGTACAGTGAAGTTCCGGTGGCGATCATCATGACCTCAGGTCTAGCGCTTGCGATGGTGCTGATGAGTTTGAAAACGAGCCTGAACAAAAGCTTCAGTTCTTATTTGTTCGGCTCGATCGTTGCCGTTAGCCCATCACAGCTTATTATTATCGCGGCGGTTACGGTGATCGGACTGATTTTCTTCCTGGTGCTCCGTCGTCCGCTCTACAGCCTGACGTTCGAAGAAGAAACCGCGGCGGTCAGCGGGGTGCGGGTAAAGCTGCTGTCTTTTGCTTTTGCGGTGATGACAGGCATGATTGTTGCGGCTGCCATGCCGATTGTAGGCGTTCTGCTGGTATCTTCCTTGATCGTACTCCCTTCGGCTTTCGCTCTGCGTTTTGCAGGAGGCTTCATATCCGCTTGCGTGCTAGCTATCGTCACAGGCATGACGGGCATGTTCAGCGGGCTGGCTGCATCTTACTATACGAATACGCCGCCAGGAGGAACCATCGCTCTGATCTTGGTGATGATTCTTCTCTGTGGTATCGGAGTGCAGCGTGTATTACGACTGGCGAAGAAGCGCCGGACTGGTAAAGCTCAAACGATTTTACATCAACAAAAACATATCCAGTTAAGAGAAGGAGTTTTCAAATGATAAAAAAATGGATTCCTGTCGTATCAGCACTCACTCTGGCTGTATTCGCCACTTCATTGACAGGATGCGGACAGAAAACAGAGGAGAACACGCAGATTTCCAAGCCTGCGGCGGCTTCTACATCAAGCAAGCTTCAGGTGGAAGCCAGTTTCTATCCTATGTATGAATTCGCCAGCCAGGTAGCAGGTGATTTGGCGGATGTGCATCTATTGATCCCGGCCGGGATGGAACCTCATGACTGGGAGCCGACGCCTCAGGATATTGCGAAAATGCAGAACGCGGATGTTCTTATCTATAACGGTGCAGGACTGGAGGGCTGGGTGGATCAGGTCGTGTCCAGCATGGATAACAAAAATTTGAGCATTGTCGAAGCGAGCAAAGGAATTGAACTTCTTGAAGGCAGTGGGGAAGAAGAGGACGGAAAGGAAGCGGTACATGACCATGGAGGTATGGATCCGCATGTGTGGTTGTCTCCGAAGCTGGCCATTCAGGAGGTTCGCAACATTGAAGCAGCTTTGATTGCAAAAGCGCCTGAGCATAAGGAAGAGTTCACCAAGAATGCGGATGCTTACGTAACCAAGCTGGAGCATCTGGATGCGGATTATGAAAAAGAACTCAGCAGCACCAAACGCAAGGATTTTATCACGCAGCATGCCGCATTTAGTTACCTGGCGAAAACGTATGGTCTGACGCAGGTTCCCATTGCCGGTCTGTCGCCGGAGCAGGAGCCTTCAGCTTCCGCCATGGCGGATGTCGTTCAATTTGCCAAAGAGCATCAGGTAAAGACGATTTTCTTCGAAACGCTGGTATCCTCCCAGGTTGCGGATACGATCGCTAATGAGATTGGAGCACAAACGGCTGTCCTGAATCCGCTCGAAGGACTCACGGAGGAAGAGCAGGCGAACAATCTCGATTATATCGCGGTGATGCGTTCGAATCTGGAGGCGCTGACGAAAGCGTTGAATGAGTAAGCTGCTGTAAAATAGGTTGCTGCCAATAGGAAATCGTTATTTTATATGAAGAAAGGAACGTGAAGAAATGAAAGAGAAAAAAATACCGGTTACCGTTCTAAGCGGATATCTTGGTGCGGGAAAAACGACGGTACTTAATCATGTTTTGAACAACCGTGAGGGGCTGAAAGTAGCTGTCATCGTTAACGATATGAGCGAAATCAACGTGGACGCTGCTCTTGTGCAGTCGGGTTCAAGTCTTTCCCGGACGGAAGAGAGGCTTGTAGAAATGTCCAACGGGTGTATCTGCTGCACCCTGCGGGATGATCTTCTGAATGAAGTGAAGAAGCTGGCAGAGGAAGACCGGTTCGATTATATCCTGATTGAATCCACAGGCATTTCTGAACCGATTCCGGTCGCCCAAACCTTCAGTTACATTGATGAAGAATCCGGCATCGATCTGACGAAGTTTGCTCGCCTGGATTGCATGGTTACCGTTGTGGATGCTTACCGTTTCTGGAAGGATTTTGCTTCAGGTGATACTCTTCTGGACCGGGCGGAGGCCGCGGGAGAAAACGATAACCGAGACGTAGTGGATCTGCTTATCGATCAAATTGAAACCTGTGACGTTCTACTGCTGAATAAATGCGATCTTGTGGAGGGAGAGGAGCTGGAGCAATTGGAGGGACTGCTTCGAAAACTGCAGCCTTCCGCCAAGATCATCCGCATCGTAAACGGACAAGTCAGCCCTTCCATGATTATGAATACAGGCTTGTTCGATTTCGAAAAAGCGAGCATGTCTGCGGGATGGATCCAGGAGCTGGAGAAGGAAAGCCACACGCCAGAAACGGAGGAGTACGGTATCAGCTCTTTTGTATATCGGAAGCGAGCTCCCTTCCATCCAGAACGTTTAGCGGGATTGATGTCGGCATGGCCGGAAGAGGTTGTACGGGCCAAAGGCCTCGTATGGCTCGCAGTCAAGGATGATGTGGCTGCAAGCTTTAGTCAGGCAGGGCCATCGATCCAATTTGGACCAGCAGGTTACTGGCTGGCGGCGATGCCGGAAGCGGAGCAAAAGGAGATATTGGAGGCGGAGCCAAGCCTACTGCAGAAATGGGATCATACGTGGGGTGACCGGATGAACGAAATCGTCCTGATTGGCATTGATATGGATAGGGAAGCCATTGAACAGCAACTTAACGCTTGCATTCTGACACCGGACGAAATGCGTATGGACTGGTCCAAGCTTCGGAATCCGCTGCCTTGGGCTGAGATTTAGTTTTTAACATTCCTCTCTCTAGACAGAATATGGAAAACTGGACATGGAGGAAAGCGGCATGAAAGCTGTAACGTATCAGGGACGTAAAAAGGTGGAAGTTAAGGAAGTGTTCACTTCCTGATAACGACTAAAAAGCTCTGTCGTGAACTTCCCGCCACGAATACGCGGAACGTTAAGGTAATGGTTCCAATCCGTCAGATTCGAGCAGCTTCGCAACACCCGTATCCGGGTAATCATTCCTTTCAACGTAGCCTGCGGTCAGTGCTTCTACTGTCAGAACCAGATGGAGAGCCAGTGCGACAAATCTAACGATGTCAAGGATACCGGCGGATATTTGGGCTATTCGGATACATACGGGGGTTATATGGGGGGACAGGCCGAGCTGCTTCGTGTTCCGTATGGAAATTTTGTCCCCTTTGTCGTGCCCGAAGATGCGGAGCTTGAAGACGAGCAGATTCTCTTCTTATCCGATATTATGCCTACAGCTTACTGGGGAGTAGACAATGGCGGCGTGAAAAAAGGTGACACGGTGGTAGTTCTTGGCTGTGGCCCTGTGGGTCTGCTTGCGCAAAAGTTTGCCTGGAAAAAAGGGGCCAAACGCGTCATCGCTATCGATCATGTGGACTATAGACTAAAGCATGCCAAAAAATGTAATCATGTGGAAACCTACAATTTTGAAGCTGTGGATGATCTCGATCAATACCTGCTCGAACTTACCAAAGGCGGGGCCGATGTTGTCATCGACTGTGTAGGACTTGAAGCTAAACGCACTCCGATCGAAAAGGTCGAGACTACTTTGAAGCTGCAAGGCGGCTCGCTTGGGGCGTTCAATATGGCAGCTAATATTGTCCGGAAGTTTGGTACGATCTCAGTCGTTGGTGTATATGGATTGACGTACAACATGTTCCCCTTCGGGCATTTGTTTGAACGCAATATTACACTTAAAATGGGACTTGCTCCCGTTATCCATTACATGCCGAAGCTGTTCGAGTGGATTCAATCGGGTGAAATGGACGCGACGGATATTATTACGCACCGGCTTCCGATTACAGAAGTGGCGCACGCGTATCAAATATTCGACAACAAGGATGACCAATGTATTAAAGTGGTGTTGAAGCCTTAAGGAACATAAACGCATTCCCGTAAAAACGGATGACCGTCCCCAAACGAGTATCCGTTTTATTGCGTTTTTTGCAAGGAAGCAGATCATACGACTTTTTTAAAGAGATTATTCCATATTCGTCATTACGGCATCCCGGTAAAATGAAGCTACGAATATGAAAACGCTTCCCGCGCTCATTGAAACAGCAGAAACAGGGGGAATACAAGTGAATGCTTTACTGAGTCTGGAAGGAATAAAAAAGAGCTTTCCGGGTGTGCACGCTTTGAAGCAGTGCCAGCTTGAGCTGATGCCGGGCGAGGTGCATGCGCTGGTCGGAGAGAACGGTGCCGGCAAATCCACGCTGATGAAGATCGGACCGGCGTGTGCACCAAGGATGTGGGACGGATTGTCTATAAAGGCGAGGAAATCGAACTGCCAAATACCCGTGCGGCAAGAGACCGCGGGATCAGCATGATTCATCAGGAGCTGACTTCTACGTCATCACTCTTACTCTTATCTTTTAACACGCTAATTGCTCTCTTAAACTGCTCAGGCATTTGAAGTCCAAGACGACCGTAGTTTTCAGCCAAACTAATTAACTCATTGCTTATATAAAAGTATGTAGCTCCAACGGCAAGACTTAATGTTCCACTAAGACCCAGAAAAGAGCCAATTCTATAAAGAATAGCAATCACGGTATCGGATTCCTTCACGCAAGGATGCTCCAACACCTGTGAGCCAATCCATTACAACTAATATAGCTAGTAAAGCTAGGGCTTCGTTCCAGCCGCTAAATACGTATGTAGTAATCACTCCAAATGAAGCAATATTCGCATTTGAAATTTTGTCAAACACGATCTTTCCTCCGTTTTGTTTAAAATAGAATAGTGAAGAATAAAAAAATAATAAAGATAGAGGTAAAAATCCTTATAAACAAAGGGATTTTTAACTCTCTTTTTACAGTAGGGCATAGGAAAATTACTTCCAATGTGTCATATAAACTTAAAGTATCTAGCGAAAAGTCAAAATGCGCCAGTCAACTTGCTGGCGCTTTTTTCATAAATTGATGGTCTAAACGGATAAATCATAGATAAAAATTAACGGCAATTATCTAGTTTCCAAAAAAAATCATGTCTATCTTTTCCCATTTTTTGATAAAGATCATTAAGATCCTTTGGCCTGCTTGGACTGCAATAATGCTTAATAACCGTTTGTTCTGATATAGAAGAGCCGCAACTATTCCATATAATATCTAGATAGCCAATTTGACTACTCAAAGGGGTAGGGTTAAATGGGATATTATTAGGATCTTGACTGTCACTAAGTTGATAACCCATAAGATCTAAAAGTGCTGCTTGTTCCCACCATGGGTTATCAATAAACTTTTTATTATTCCAGACAGCTTGCAATATATCTTTGCTTTGCTGAGTTGATCTAACCACCCAAACCCCTGTGTTTGGTATTCCTCCCCACTGCTGTCTGGTCAGATACATCGGATAATTGTAATCGAGAATCGTACGAATATCCGGCCATGGATTATAAAAGATGCAGTCGCAGTCAATCCACATTACGATTTCATAGAAATCTAGCATATGATTAATCATAATAATTTTGTCCCACGCACTTGGACGGGAGGATTGCAGTTGCTTATTATGCAAAGGAAGCATGAGGTGGTCTATTTTATAAATATCTGCATACGCCCAGACGGTAGGACTCATGATGTGTAACATATTGATGAATTGGTCCTTGTTTGCCATAGAACAAATTAGCATATCATTTTTCTTGTTCCAGGTATTTAATAATTCTTTTGGAATGTTAGGTATCATTAGATCACTCCCTCCTTAAATAATGTATAATAGAAAAAATTCTCTCCGCTCAATTTAGTCATTGTACAAGATCAATATATTCTCATTTTCATATTCATGTTTGGACGATGAAATTTATTTTGTCATTCGCGTTTGTAGTACGTCTGTAGCACGTCGGCACAACGTCTGTGAAACGGAGCAAAAGGAAATACTGGAGGCGGAGCCAAACCTGCTACAGAAATGGGATCAGACGTGGGGAGACCGGATGAACGAAATCGTTCTTATGGGTATCGATATGGATCGAGAGGCCATCGAAAAGCAGCTCGACGCTTGCATTCTGACACCGGACGAAATGCACATGGACTGGTCCAAACTTAGTAATCCGCTGCCTTGGGCTGAGATATAGTTATTCGTGCAGTTTCTTTCTACCTGTGAAAAGGCTTCGATGCATGCGAGGAAGCGGGGCATGACCATGGAGGAATGGATCTACATAAAAGAATAGTCCCAATGAAAAGAAGGCCCAGCTTATTACTAGGGCCTTCTTAAAAATTGTTTTCACTGATAGAATATATTGCAAATCATCTCGGGATATTTAGCAGTTTCATTTCATAAAACCATTTTAATTACCGTTTTGTCGTTAAATTAAAAATAAAAAACCAAGTGTTGCTAATGAGAGGCCTAAACCAGCTCGAGAACCAGGGAAAAATCGGGAAATAGAAACAGATTTTAGTCTAGTTTTTGGTTTTGTTATTTTTGAGCTACATGTTGTTGCAATTTGAGTATTATTACCACCTAAAAATATATGGCCATCTCTCACATCCGTCATTGTGCCGTAATAATATCTGCCATCACATAAAACAGCACAAACGCGTTTACCCACATGCGGTCGTATTCCATCTTCTGAAATTGGATAAATTAGTTGCAAAATGGTTTCACCTTCCTTATGACTGGGGATTTATTCTTATTATATTGGACCCAGAGGTATTTATCTTGGACGATTTTGCTATATTACCAAAAATTAGGCAATCAAACAGATTGCTATGAACATTTTATTTCTCTCTGGACAGAATATGGAAAACTGGACATGGAGGCAAGTAGCATGAAAGCAGTAACGTATCAGGGACGCAAAAAGGTGAAAGTAAAGGAAGTCCGGGATGCGGGGCTTGAGAAAAAGGATGATATCTTGATCAGGGTCACGGAAACCGCGATTTGCGGTTCGGATCTCCATATTTACCATGGTCTGATTCCGGGCATGCATGATAATGATGTAATTGGTCATGAGCCGATGGGAATCGTCGAAGAGGTTGGTCCAGAGGTGACCCGCGTGAAAAAAGGAGACCGGGTAATCATTCCATTCAATGTCTCCTGCGGCCAGTGTTTCTATTGCCAAAACCAGATGGAGAGCCAGTGCGATAACTCGAGCGACGCAAAGGATACCGGTGGGGTGGATATTTGGGTATTCGGATACATACGGCGGTTATATGGGAGGACAGGCCGAGCTGCTTCGTGTTCCGTACGGAAATTTCGTACCCTTTGTTGTGCCCGAGGATGCGGAGCTTGAAGACGAGCAGATCCTCTTTTTGTCTGATATTATGCCTACGGCTTTTTGGGGAGTAGACAATGCCGGCGTAAAAAAAGGTGACACGGTAGTGGTGCTGGGTTGCGGCCCCGTGGGTCTGCTTACGCAAAATTTGCATGGAAAAAAGGGGCCAAACGTATCATCGCCATCGATCATGTAGACTACAGACTGAAGCATGCCAAGGAATTTAATCATGTGGAAACCTACAATTTTGAAGCTGTGGATGATCTCGATCAATACCTGATCGAGCTTACCAAAGGCGGGGCCGATGTGGTCATCGACTGTGTAGGACTGGATGCCAAACGCACTCCGGTCGAAAAGGTCGAGACCACTCTGATGCTGCAGGGAGGCTCGCTTGGGGCGTTCCATATGGCCGCTAACATGGTCCGGAAGTTTGGTACGATCTCGGTCGTTGGTGTATATGGATTAACGTATAACATGTTTCCCTTCGGGCATTTGTTTGAACGTAATATCACGCTTAAAATGGGACTGGCTCCCGTCATCCATTACATGCCGGACCTGTTCAAGTGGGTTCAATCGGGTGAAATGGACGCCAGGGACATAATTACGCACCGGCTCCCACTATCAGAAGTAGAGCACGCGTATCGAATTTTTGACAACAAGGATGATCAATGCATCAAAGTGGTGCTGAAGCCTTAAGCAACATAAACACAAAAAAACGGATGAACGTCGCCAAACGAGCATCCGTTTTTTTGTGTTTTTTAACTGAGTATTTTGCATAATTCCGTGGTTGAAAATCAGATAGGGAAATTCAAGAGGGGTGAGTTGCTTCTTAATTCCTTGGCAAGGGAGTTCTTTATTTATTCTAATTTCCATATTTGGATGTAAATTACTGATTTGTGGTGTATAATTTGGAAATACACTCAGGAATCGGGTTGATCCATAATATTTAACCTAAATTTCGAAAGCGTTCTTCCCCCTCCCCATCGAAAAGGCTTCATGGTTTCCATGTAAAATTGAGTGAGAAATCATTCCAGCATGCGGATCCTGGCTTCCATTCGCTTCCAGACATATCGATTAGCAAAATCTTTAACCAATTTTAGAATCACACTGCGGCGAATCAGCGTTGCGGCGCAGTGAAAGAATTCCAGCCGGAAACGGGCAATCGTGTAAACCCGATGTTCTGGCTCCCGGGCTTGTTCAGGTTCTTGCCTTTCGCAGCGCCAGCTTGATTCGCCGTAGACGGTTTTCACCGCCAAGTTCATATCAAGAATAAGATTTGGAGCCCTATTCATGTTTTAAAAAGCTTTACTTTCGAAATTCAGATTTAATTACTTGATTGATCAATGGGATTAAAAAATACAGCAAAGGGTGGAGAGTTATTGATGAAAAGTTCGATAGTAGGAACAATTGCTGTATTATTGTCGTTTCCTTGCTGATTGGCTGTAATAATGCGAAAAAAACGGAAGCTGAAGAGTTGAAATTAGAGGGGAACTGGAAGCTTGTCGACGGTTCCCAATCATCAGGTTGTTTTTCCGAGATGAGATTTTTCGAATATCCCGAGTCCAATATTCGGGTTATATTTCATGAGCCCAAAGCGGAGCCTTTCATGATGTCCACCGACCTTAACGGAAACGAATTAAAGCATCAATACGAATGGAAATCGGAAAACCTTGCCTGCTCGTATCAGACTGAATAACAGGTATTTTTCCCGGAAGCAGTGAATATCCAATGAAATACGGCTGGATAGATAATAGTTTGATTGAATTTAACGAGAATATTAATTGGAGGTACGTTAATGATTCGAAGGTACATCTTCATTTTTGTAACTTTAATCGTATTTCTAGCGGGCTGTAGTCATGAACCTGATAAGAACACTTCAAAAATTCAGGACTCACCGGATTCCTCGCTAAGTGTCGAACCAGAAAAGAACACCTCGAAAGTTCAGACCCCAGCAGAATCAGATCAAAGCGAACCCCGATCAGAAAATCAAAGCCCTTCGGACTCTAATCAGAATAAACCCCAGGCTACTTTAACAGATGAAGAAATAGAAGAAATATTAATGAAACCACCAGGACGCTTTGCCGGTTCAAATTATGATGAACAGAAAGTTAAGGCAGCTTTGGATCAATTGCCGAATGACTTGACTGCTGATCAATATACTGAAGAACTCCTCCTCCTATTGGCTGAAGATTATCGCTCTTATATAACCACTTTCAAAAAATATGACACAGAAGTTAAAGTGAATAATGAACGACCTGATGGCAACATCACATTACCCGAAAGTAGGAAGTTACACATTTCGATCCTACTTGATGCCAGTGGCAGCATGAAAGCGCAGATCAATGGCAAATCAAAAATGGACTCTGCCAAAGAAGCTATACAGATCTTCGCAGATAAATTACCTGAAAATGCAGAGGTATCTTTGCGGGTATATGGACATAAAGGAACTGGAAGTCAGAAAGATAAACAAGTTTCATGTAACAGTACAGAAGAAATATTTCATGGTCAAGGTAACCAGACTGATCAAATGAAAACGGCGCTTCAAAGCGTAAAACCAGCCGGATGGACTCCCATTGCAAATGCTCTGAAATCTGTAAAACAGGATATAGATCCTGAGACAACCGATTCGGTCGTGTATGTGGTAAGTGATGGAATTGAAACTTGTGGAGGTAATCCAGTTCAGATTGCTAAAGAGCTCAACCAATCCAAAGTGAAGACTGTTGTAAATATTATTGGCTTTAATGTGGATAACGAAGGACAGAAATTGCTTCGACAAGTTGCTACATCTGGTGGTGGAGAGTTCACTTTTGTAGATAATGACGAATCACTAAAAAATGTTCTCAATAAAGCGTATATCAAATTACTAGGCGAGTGGAAGACGTGGCAAATGAAAGGAGAAGGAGAGGCAAATACACAAGTAATACAGAAGCAGGGAGATATCAATACTACGGAAATGGATATGCAGATTCTAGCGAACAAAGAATATTATCAACTACTACCAGCCCTTCAGGTTCTAGAAAATAAATATGGAAATGCTATCCCGCACGGTGAGATCTGGATGCAGATTACTAATCGGAAGAATTTCGCATGGAATTATGCTCGTGATACAGGGAGACGTTTATATGACGAAGTCACTAAAAATGGAAAACAGGTTTATGACGATATCAAGAATGAAGGCGATAAGAATATCGAAGATCTGGAGAATAAGCAAAATAATTAGCGGCTGAGACAATGTGATTCATGTGCCTCGTGTTAGCCCCGCTCGCACGAGGTCGGCATCCAAAGGAGGCGTCCGCAATGAATACGATCTGGTCCATCCGAACCGGAATTCGGGATTTTCTTGAGGCTATCATTCGAACTTGCCGATCATGGGTTGCGAAGTACCCGTTTATTAAAACAGTGTACACGATTTTTTCCTGGTTATCGCTGATCATGTTTGTTTTAAGTTTGTTTTTCGTTAAAGAATCGCGCACCATGCTGGTTCAATATTTATGGTCGTTTTATGTGCTGCTGCAATTTTGGGTTCTGTGCCGAAGCAAAACGATGCAGTGGAAGCCGATCGTTCTGTTCGTACTGTCAGGCGTTTTTCTGGTCGTGCCGTTTACGACGCTTACGGTCAATGCTCTCCACGTACTTTTCGGCGGAAAAACATCCGATACCTGGTCCATTGCCGTGATCACGCCAATTTTCGAAGAATTGTGGAAGCTCCTTCCGCTAGGCATATTTCTGTTGTTCTCGCGTCGAGCTTCCGCCTTGAGTTTAAGCGATTACACGCTCATCGGGGCGGCGACCGGCGTCGGCTTCCAACTCATGGAGGAACTTTCTCGGAGATGGCAGAGTTCCGGCGCCTTCGGCTACAGTTATACATGGCTGGGTGGAAAAACGATCCATTGGGACTTGTTTTCACTATTTCCCGGGCGTTTCGAAGAAAGCTTTTTTCCAACGCTAATGACTGTCGGTCATCCCGTACATACCGCCATGATCGCGCTTGCATGCGGAATCGCCTATCGGCTGCGGACAAAATTGACGAAATGGGTTTTTCTGTTCCCGGTAATCATTTTGCTTTGGGCCATACTGGATCACGCGGCTTATAACGGTCAGCACCAGCTGCCGGGTTGGGTGTTGCGGATTCATCACTGGACCGGCAGCGGTTATAAAACTCAGCCTGCTTTCCTGCTGATGCTGGCCGCATCGATTTTTACCGACTACTGGTCGCTGAACAAGGTACGAAACCGCCTTCCGTCACTGCCGAACGAACCGCTTCTTAATCCGTTTACCGAGCTGTGGAATATGATCCGCTCATTTTGTCTGGAGCGGGGAAAGTTCATCTATTGGCTCGGATTTTACCGGGAGCGCAGGGAGCTTGGATTTCATATGCTTTATGGAAATGAAGAAGCGGCCGGCAGACAGGAACCTATCGATGCCAGGGTAAAAGCTCTTTGTCAGGCGTTAACCGGACTCGCTATAATTCTATTAGTGGCTGGTCTGTTCGCAGGCATCGGGGCTCAAACGTTTGGAAGTGAACCGGCATGTTTCGCCTGTATGTTCGATTCGCTGCAGAATTGGTGGGATCACCTTCATTGGTATGAACAGGTCGCAATCTTGCTCGGAGCCCTTGCCTTGTCAATGATGTTCGTCGGATTCGGGTCAGCTTTGAGCATCGCAATGACGGGAATGTGGCTCGCTGGGAGCGGACATGAGATTGCCGGTTATATCCGTGATCCGAAGAAGCTGCTGACTCCCGAAAGAGCTCTTTCTTTCGGAATAAACTTTGCACTAAACCGAATCCCATTCGGCAAAGCGCTAGGATGGGCGGGAGCGAAAGGGAGCCGCTTTGGGCGCAAGCTTCTGGATAAGCTCGGTTTCCGCAAGCCAAAAGTCGAGGTCCCGGTTCATCCGAAACCCCCGAAGAGCCATAGTGAAGGGCCGGGAAAGCATTCGGACGATCCCAAGAATCAGCATGACGATCCCAAGAAGTCGGATGACGATACCTCGAATCAGGATAAAGCCGATGAGGGGCCGGGTAAAGTCGATAATGGCTTACCTAACTTTGGAAATGCGCAGATAAACCCAAGAAAACTTACAGATTATGCTCTAAATCCAGATCATCCAGTTGGGGGCAACAAAGCTAAAGTGTTTGAAAGTGCTTTAGGTTACAATAAATCTAACGCCGATGACTTGATAAAACAAGTTAAAGAGAAATTGCCTCAAAGTGAAGCTGTTTTAGGTAAAGCTGATAAATATGGACAACGGTACACTGTGGATATGCAAATTAAAGGTCCAAATGGTAATACGACAACAGTTAGAACCGGCTGGATTATAAAACCAGATTCGGATGTTCCACAAATGACAACAATTTATGTGAAGTAGGTGATTAAATGAGATTTAATGAACTCGATACTGTCGTGATATTGAATGATTACCCAAATGAAGGATTAAAAAAAGGTGACATCGGGGTGATTGTCTCTGTACATGAAATTCCGAACGAAGCTTATGAGGTTGAATTTGTAGATGATGATGGCGCAACTAAATCGATGATGGTACTACAACTCGATGAGATTGAGAAGTATTAGCCGGCTCGTTAACATCATCTACGATAGGATGAAGAACAAGACCCCGTACGAAGCAGAATGTGTCTACACCTCATGTCAATGGTAAGTCAATTCCATTTAAGATGGCTTCAAGATTGGTATTTTCAAAACTGTAACGGTGATTGGGAACATAGCTTTGGAGTGACAGGGATGGAGTATTTCATGGTGCAGGTGGAGCAAGGAATTTAGAAGAAATATTGACTTGTTTTAGACAGTGGGCTTCAAGCCTAGACAGAAACTAGATCTATTTTCGCATTAACTAAGGAAACTTTGATAGGCGTAAGCCTTTTAAGGTTTCTTTTTTTTGTGGGGTTACCCAGTGCCGGATGACCGTCGCCAAACGAGCATCCGTTTTTTTTGTGATTTGTTTTTTTGCAAAGAAGCAGATCATAAATTTTTCAACTTTTTTGAAGAGATTATTCCATATTCGTCTTTTCGACATCCCGGTACAATGAAGCTAAATAATTGAAAACGCTTCCCATACATATCGAAACCGCAGAAACGGGGGGAATACAAGTGAATGCTTTACTGAAACTGGAAGGAATCGAAAAGAGCTTTCCGGGTGTGCACGCTTTGAAGCAGTGCCAGTTTGAGCTGATGCCAGGCGAGGTGCATGCCCTAGTTGGAGAGAACGGTGCCGGCAAATCCACACTGATGAAGATCACGACCGGCGTGTACACCAAGGATGCGGGACGGATTGTCTATAAAGGAGAGGAAATCGAACTGCCAAATACCCGTGCGGCAAGAGACCGCGGGATCAGCATGATTCATCAGGAGCTGAACCTGCTGCCCCATCTGACGATTGCCCAAAATATCTATCTCGGCCGCGAACCAAGAAAGATTGGTTTTCTGGTCGATGATCATGAGATGAATCTAAGAGCCAGCAGGCAGTTTGAAGAGATGAATCTGAAGCTGGATCCCAGAATTCTCGTCTCAGAACTAAGCGTGGCGATGCAGCAGATGGTGGAGATCGCCAAGGCTTTATCTTTTCAATCGGAAGTGCTGATTATGGATGAACCGACGGCTGCCCTGACGGAAACCGAAATCCAGGACTTGTTTCGGATCATTGCCCAGCTGAAACAGCAGGGAGTTGGCATTATTTATATTTCACACCGCATGGAGGAGCTTCAGCAAATCGCTGACCGGATTACCGTGATGCGGGACGGAGCATATGTAGATACAGTACCAGCGAGGAATATGGATGTTGACCAGATTATCCGTATGATGGTTGGCCGGCAATTGTATGAAACGGAGTCACTGGCTCCGGTTCCTCCCGATTCGGAAACCGTGCTTGACGTCAAGGGACTATCCCGGGGCAGGGAACTGCAAGATATTCATTTCAGCTTGAAAAAGGGCGAGATTCTAGGCTTCGCCGGATTGATGGGAGCAGGCCGGACCGAGGTTGCAAGGGCGATTTTCGGAGCGGATCCCGTGGACCAAGGCGACATTTTCATTCGCGGCAAAAAAGTAAAAATTAAAAATCCGCATGATGCCGTGCGCCTCGGGATCGGCTATTTATCCGAGGACAGAAAACGATATGGCGTCCTGGTCGATATGGACGTGGCCAGCAATATCGCGATTGCGTCCTACAAGCGATACCGGAACTCAGCAGGCTGGATGAAAGAGGCGCATATCAACCGAACAGCAGAGCATTATGTGAAATCACTCTCCATTAAAACGCCGGGGATCGGACAAAAGGTCAAGTTCCTGTCCGGGGGCAATCAGCAGAAGGTGGTTATCGGCAAATGGCTGACCCGGGACTGCGATATCCTGATCTTCGATGAACCGACAAGAGGAATCGATATCGGAGCGAAAAGCGAAATCTATAAGCTGCTGGAAACACTCGCGGCTGAAGGAAAGTCCATTATCATGATATCCTCCGAGCTGCCGGAAATTTTGCGGATGAGCCACCGGATTATCGTGATGTGCGAAGGCCGGATCACAGGAGAACTCAGCGCTGAAGAAGCGACGCAGGAGTCGATCATGAAATACGCGACCATGCGGTCGCGGGTTATGTAAAGAAAGAATTCGAATTGGGGGGATTACGCGTGAAGCTTCAATCAACACAGACAACAGCAGGCGGGCAGAAGGCCAGGAGTACGGGAACCAAAGGAGCTGCGAGGCAGAAGGTGCTGGCGTTTGCGAGCCTGATCATATTGATTCTGGTTTTCAGCGTATTGTCAAGCAACTTTTTCAGGTTCGATAATTTGGTCGGTATTATGCTGTCGACTGCCGTGATCGGCGTCCTGGCTTTGGGTTCTACCTTCGTTATCATCACCGGCGGCATTGATCTTTCGGTGGGAACGGTGATGACTTTTTCCTCAGTCATGGCAGGGGTATTCATTACCTACTGGAATGGACCAGTAGCACTTGGCGTGATCGGCGGAATCCTAGCGGGTTCCCTGTGCGGGCTTGTCAGCGGTCTAATGATTGCCAAAATGAAAATACCGCCGTTTATCGCCACTTTGGCCGTCATGATGGTGACCAAAGGGCTGTCACTGATCATCTCGGGCACTAAGCCGATTTATTTTACCGATAAACCGGTATTCAACAAGCTTACGATGGGTTCCATTCCTGGGCTCGAAATTCCGAACGCGGTATGGATTTTCCTGATTTCTTCCATTGTCGCGAGCTTTATTTTGACTAAAACCATTATCGGCCGTTATAACTTCGCGCTTGGCAGCAATGAGGAAGCGGCGCGTTTGTCGGGCGTCAACACGGTATTCTGGAAAGTCGTCATTTATGTCATTACAGGCACGTTCAGCGGAATTGCAGGCATCATGATGGCATCACGGCTGAACTCGGCCCAGCCCGCGCTTGGCAGCGGTTATGAGCTGGAAGCGATCGCTGCGGTAGTCATTGGCGGCACATCGCTGAGCGGCGGCATGGGCTCCATTCTCGGTACAGTCATCGGTGCACTGATTATGAGCGTATTGACCAACGGCTTGCGGATTTTGTCCGTGGCTCAGGAATGGCAGACCGTCATTGTGGGGCTTGTCATCATCCTTGCGGTGTATATGGATATTTTGCGCCGGAGAAAAAACTCGGCATAGCAACGAGCAGTATCAGCTCCCTTCAGGGAGTTTGCATACAAATAAAAGCTTTCATATTGGCCGTAAAATCCGATGGAAAACAAGGGGGAAAACCATGAAGAAGAAGCACACGAAAATGATCTTTTGGAGCGGAATTATGGCCGCCGTTATGATGCTCAGCGCATGCAGCAGCGGCAGTGGAGGAGATAAGGCGGCAAGCTCAGGCAAGCCTTACATTCCGGTCATTTCCAAGGGGTTCCAGCATCAGTTCTGGCAGGCCGTTAAATCTGGCGCTGAGAAAGCGGCCAAGGAATTCGACGTGGAAATCACGTTTGAAGGACCGGAAACAGAAACGCAGGTCGATAAACAAATCGAAATGCTTCAGACAGCCCTGGACAAAAAGCCAAGCGCTATCGCCTTAGCGGCACTAGACAGCAAAGCTGCTGTACCTTTACTGGAGAAAGCCAAAGCGGGTAATATTCCGGTCATCGGCTTTGACTCGGGCGTGGACAGCGATATCCCAGTAGCAACGGCGGCGACGAACAACAAAGCGGCAGCTGCTCTTGCAGCCGACAAAATGGCGGAGCTCATCGGTGGATCCGGTGAAATTGCGCTTGTTGTACATGACCAGACCAGCCGTACAGGCGCAGACCGCCGCGACGGATTCAAGGAAGAGATTGAAAACAAATATCCAAATATTAAAATTGTCGACATCCAATATGGCGGCGGGGATCAGCTGAAATCCACCGACCTGGCCAAAGCGATCATGCAGGCCCATCCGAATCTGAAAGGCTTCTTCGGTGCCAATGAAGGCTCGGCGATCGGTGTTGCGAACGCGGTCAGCGAGATGAAAAAGACCGGTCAAATCGTCGTTGTCGGTTTTGACTCCGGTAAGCAGCAGACGGATGCCATCCGGAACGGAACGATGGCTGGCGCGGTCACTCAAGATCCGATCGGTATCGGATATCAGGCGGTAAAAGCAGCGGTTATGGCTATAAAGGGCGAAAAGGTCGAGAAGGACATCGATACCGGATTCCACTGGTATGATAAGTCCAACATCGATTCGGACGAAATCAAGCCGCTGCTGTATGAATAAACTTGAAAAATCAAGCTAAATAGCGGAAAAAATAAGCATAATAGAGGCTGCGCAAAAGAGGCAGTCTCTGTTATGCTATTTACAGTTTATGTCATAACAGCAGCTGCAGGTCTGAACCGAGGGGGAGCGCAGGTGTACAAGGTTATATTGATTGATGATGAGGATGAAGTACGCGAAGGGATCCGCAATAAGATCTCCTGGAATGAGTGCGGGTTTGAGCTCATTGGAGAATATGACAATGGGCGGGATGCACTCGAAGCCATTGACATCGAACGGCCCGATCTGATCATCACCGATATCTGCATGGCGTTTATGGATGGGCTGGATCTGGCCCGCATTATCAGTGAGCGGTACCGGGACATGAAGGTCGTCATTATTACCGGTTACGAGGATTTCGATTATGCGAAGCAGGCGATTACATACCGTGTACAGGAATATCTGCTGAAGCCGATCAATGCCCGCGAATTTACTTCACTCATGCTTCAAATGAAAGCCGAATTGGATGCGGAATGGCAGCAGCGGCGGAATTTAAGCCAGCTTCGGATCCAGCTGAACGAGAGTTTACCTTTATTGCGTGAACGGTTCATGGAAAGGCTGGTTTTCACACGGATCAGCAGAGAAATGCTGCAGCGGAAGCTGGACTATTTTCAAATTCGATTAAAGGGACCGTCCTATATCGCGCTGGTGATGGATCTGGGTCAGGCACGGGGGAAAAGGGAGCTGCGCGATGAGCAGGAACTGCTGCAGTACGCAGCCTATAATATCGTACAGGAGCAGCTGGAGCAGGAGGGAAGCGGTATTGCTTTTCGGACCCGGGATGACCGATTGGCCGTTATTCTTCAAGGCACTCCGGAGCATCTGGAGATGAAGGCACAGTGGGCAGCTGATCAGGCACGAAGCAGTTTGGATAAATACCTCAGACTACCCTCGTCGGTTGGAATCGGCAGGAGATGTGATGCGCTGGAGGATATTTCATCATCCTATCAGGAAGCGCTCTCATCTTTGGACTATACATTTTTGCTCGGTGAAGGAAGAGTCATTTCCATACAGGATGTGGAGTTCGGACATGGAATACCCGCAAACTCTGCGGACTTTGAACAGCAGCTCATCAGTTCATTGAAATCAGGCAACATAGGCCAGGTGTCGAGCGTCATTCAAGGTTGGTTCCATGAGCTGAAGACGGTAGGGATCTCGGTCATCAGATGCCGCAGCATTCTGTACCAAATTTTGATCGCGATGATGAAGCACACGGAAGAGACAGGACTCGGCGATACCAACCTGATTCCGGCGGATGCTTTTTCCAAGGTAGGCTCTTTCCGTACCCTTGATGAGGCACAGTCGTGGATCGAAGACATCAGCCGCAGTATCCTGGTGAGCTTGACGGAACACCGCTCTAGCCATATCCTTTCCCAAATGGACTCAGCAGAGGCATATATTCGGGCCAACTATCATGATGAAGGGCTGTCGCTTCAGCAGGTATGTAATCATCTGTTCATGAGTACCAGCTACTTCAGTTCGTTATTCAAGCAGCATACAGGCGGTACTTTCGTGGAATACGTGACGAGAATCCGGATGGAAAAAGCCAAGGAACTCCTCTGCACAACACGCATGAAAAGCTATGAGATCGCCGAAAAAGTCGGCTACAGCGACCCCCAGTATTTCAGTGTTTTGTTTAAACGCAATAATGGCAAAACGCCGAAAGAATACCGTCAGCATCAGCAGGAGAGCGTTCAGTTATGAAATTGATGAAATTGTTTAGGCGGCGCAGCATCCACATGAATATTGCTATCGCTTTTTCCTGTCTGATTGTGTGCACGACGGCGATTTTGACTTTTTCATCATACCGTTTGTCTTCGAACGCCGTAACGAGCAGTTCCATCCAGAAAACTTCCCAGCTGGTTCAGCAGGTTAAGTTGAACATTCAGACCTACATCGGGAACATGGAGAGCATCGCTTCGCTTGTGATCTCAAGCCGTGATCTCATGCGCTATGTAGAAGCCACGCAGGCTGAACGGGATGCGGATGAATCAATGAAGCGAGGTGCCAGCCAATATCTGCGATCCGTGGTTGAGTCCCGGGAAGATATTGCTTCTATTCTATATGTGAACAAGGACGGGGATTTTGTTTCGGATCAGTCCCATGCGGTCATGAAATCAAGGTCGGAATGGATGCAGCAGGATTGGTACCGACTCGCGCTGGTGTCTTCACAAGAGGTCGTATCCCCTTCGCATGTGCAGCATATTTTCGAGGATCAGTACCGCTGGGTGGTATCCATCAGCCGGAAGCTGCCGGCAAGCGGCCGCTCCCAGGAAGGCGTGCTGCTTGTTGATCTCAACTACAACGTCATTAATGACTTGTGCAGGCAGATTGAGCTTGGACAACGCGGGTATGTTTTTATCGTCTCCCCGTCGGGCGATCTGGTGTATCATCCGCAGCAGCAGCTGATTCATTCCGAGCTCAAATCCGAGCAGATGCAGACCGTGCTGGATATGGAGTCGGGCAGCATCAAGCTGGGAAAAGCCGATGAAAGCAAAATTTATACGGTGGCTACGACATCCTTTGGCTGGAAGATCGTTGCGGTGACCTATCCCGATGAATTAATCGAGAATAAACATCAAATGCAAACCTCTGCAGTCCTTTGGGGCGTTATCTGCCTGATCGTTGCACTGACCCTATCCATCATTTTGTCGTATGCTCTGACCAAGCCGCTGAAGAATCTAGAGATGCATATGAAAAAAGCGGAGCGCGGGAATTTCGACATTCGCGTGGATATTGAAGGAACCCATGAAATCGGAAAGCTGGCCCGAACCTTCAATCTGATGATCTCCCGCATCAAAGAGCTGATGAACCAAATCGTGGAGGAACAGGAGATGAAAAGACGGAGTGAGCTAAAGGCGCTGCAGTCGCAGATCCAGCCTCATTTTCTCTACAACACGCTGGACTCGATCATTTGGATGGCGGAATCCGGAAAAGTGGATGACGTGGTCGAAATGACGACAGCGCTTTCAAGACTGCTGCGATTGAGCATCAACAAGGGGGAGGAGCTTGTGCCAGTTTCAGTTGAGCTGGATCACATCCTCAGCTATCTGACGATTCAGAGCAGGCGCTATCGGAGGAAATTTACTTATTCCATTGATGTCGACGAACATATTCTTGACGCTCCTATTCTGAAATTGGTAATGCAGCCGATCGTAGAAAATGCCATATACCATGGAATCAAACCGAAGCCGGATCAAGGGCATATCCAAATCAACGGATGGAAGGAAAATGATTCGATTGTGCTTACGATTACCGACGATGGGGAAGGGATGGATCCGGAAAAGCTGCGTACAATTTTGATGGATAAACCGCGTGCCAGCGGCGGCAGCGGAGTGGGTGTCGCCAACGTAAATCAACGGATTCAGCTTTATTTCGGACATGATTATGGCTTGCACTATGAAAGCGAACGTGAAGAGGGTACGGTTGTCACGCTGCGGATTCCATTTATTCAAGTGGAGGTGAAGGGAAATGAGGAAATTGGCCAAATGGACGCTGGTTAGCCTTCTGTTAGTTTCGCTGACAATTGCAGGCTGGAGCGGCTACTGGGCGATGTCGCAATCCCTTCATTCCAAAAAGCCTTTGATCATCTATATTCCCAAAACCGTTGATCCCACCATCGAGTTCTGGGTGGTGCTGCAGCAAGGGGTGATGACGGCCGCTAAGGAGTTTGGCGCAGACATCAAGATTATGGGTACCCAAACCGAGCTTGATGTGGACGGTCAAATCCGTATGCTGGAAGAAGCTGTTGCAAGCAAGCCGGACGCCATTATGCTGGCCGCCAGCGATTATATCAAGCTCGTCCCTGCTGCGAAGAAGGTAGTGGAGTCAGGCATCCCGCTGATCATGGTGGATTCCGACGTTCAAGGAGATCTATCTAGAAGCTTCATAGCCACGGATAATTATGAAGCTGGGCGGACATCGGCCGGTCTCCTGAAGGAGCATGTCGAACCGGACGAGAAGATTGCCATTGTTAGCTATATTCAGGGAACGGGAACGTCTCTGGACCGCGAAAAAGGAGTCAGGGACGAGCTTGAAGCGAGCGGATACCACAATATCCTTACTACGATTTTCAGTGAAGGGCAGGTTCAGAAATCCTATGAGCTGACACGTGATCTGCTGCTGAAGCAGCCGGATGTTCGCGGCATTGTCGCCTTGAATGAGCCTTCCACGGTGGGGGCTGGCAAAGCCATTCTGAATCTCGGTCTTCAGACCAAGGTGAGCCTAATCGGCTTTGACAATTCCAACAGCGAGATCAGGCTGATCGACCGGGACGTCATTCAGGCGACGGTTATCCAGCGGCCTTTTAATATGGGATATCTCGCAGTCAAGACAGCTGTCAGCGTCACCAAAGGACAGAAGGTCGATAAAATGCTGGATACCGGCTCCAAAGTGATTACCAAATACAATATGTACACCAATGAAAACCAAAAGCTGCTGTTCCCGTTCGAAGACGAGCTGCCGAGTAAATAAAACAGAAGTTATATGCATGGCCGTCGATTGCAGGAAGAATAAATCTGTCATTTGGGAGGACTTTAGCGTGATCAAACTTGAATATTTTGAAAGACAAGACTTTAAAGAATTAATAGAATGGAGCGGGGATGAAGCGTTTCTACTTCAATGGGCAGGGACGCATTTTACATTTCCGTTAGATGATTGGCAGCTGGAAAAATATATCGAAGACGCAAATGACATACATCGTTCAGAGATCATGATATATAAAGCGGTAGACGATACCGGAACGGCAGTCGGGCATATCACCATTGGCAGAATTGAGCGCGACAACAGATCGGGGAGGGTTGGAAGAGTGCTTCTCAGCCCATTGGCGCGAGGGAAAGGGATTGGAACAGAGATGGTGAAATGCGTCTTAAGAGTCGGATTTGAAGAACTTCAATTGCATCGAATCAGCTTGGGAGTTTTTGATTTTAACCACTCTGCCGTGCAATGTTACTGCAAAGTCGGATTCAAGCAGGAAGGATTGTTGAGAGATGCAAGAAAATATAGGGATCAATACTGGAATCTAATCGAAATGAGCATTCTAGAGGATGAATGGAAAAACATGCGCTAATGATGGTTTTAAAGTCCAATAGATTCTTGTAATCGACACTTTGGAATCTTGTTTCATATGATATATAGAAATCAACGTGAAGGTTGGTTGGTGGGATATTCAAACAACAAGGAGGTGACTTCAATTGAAATATCCTTTTGATTGTCTCACAGATCTGGTTTTCGTGGAAGAAGAACCCATCCTTCCAGCGGATATTATACTTGTTCCCGGGGGAAGTCACACGGATCCAATGACCATGGCTTCGGAATTATACCTTGCCGGTATGGCGCCTTATATTTTGCCGTCTGGCGGATACAATATGAAACTTGGAACAACCGAATGGAATTTTTTTAGAGACATCGGTATTTCGTTGGGCGTTCCCGAAGAGCGTATTCTCAAAGAAGATCAAGCCAGAAACACATTCGATAACGCCAGAAACTCCTGGCAGGTGATTCGGGAGAATAACATCGAAGTGAAGCGTGCCCTTATTGTGTGCAAATCTTACTTTTCCAGAAGGGCGCTCATGACCTATCAAACGGTATTTCCGCCGAGCGTATCCATCCAAGTCATGCAAGATGATATTCGGGTCAGTCGACAAAATTGGTTTGAAAATGATGATGACATTCGTTTGGTTCTGACGGAAGCAAGAAAAATATCGACCTATTTTGCCCAGCATATCCCGGACTGGGTGAAACAAAATGAAAAGGCTTCTGAATGATTTCTGCAGCTGTGGGAATGTAAAAACGCCGCTATCAGGTATCCGGGTAGCGGCGTTTTTACATGTTTCTAAAGATTTTCTCCAAATTGCTTTTCTTTCCACATGACAGTGATAATAAGGCCGATGACCATAATGACGGCAGCGAACAGATAAGGATAATGGATATTGACATCAAACAATATGCCGCCGATCGCCGGGCCGGCGATGTTGCCGAGGCTCGTATAGGTGGAGTTCATTCCCGCAACGAATCCTTGCTCTTTCCCGGCTGATTTGGATAAAAACGTCGTTAAAGCCGGACGAAGCAGATCGAATGCCAGGAAGATAAAGGAAGTGACAAGCAGAACCGCCAAAAAGCCGGATACCAAGGTGGATGCCACCGCCAGGATTGCACCAACAATCAAACAAACTTGAATCAGTTTCTTTTCCCCGAGCTTATCCACCATTTTACCAAACATAAAGATTTGCACCACAACGCCGAAGATGGAGCTGATCGTAATAATGGTTGCAATATCTTTTGGCGTGAAGCCAAATTTATGATCGGAAAACAGGCTAAATACCGTTTCATAGGCGGACAGACCGAATGCGAGCACAAATACGATAATAAACGCAATAAAATAGAGCGGATGAAGCGATTTTTTTAAATCACCGATGAAGCTTGTTTGCTTAGCATTTGCCGCAATTTCAGCGAGCTCTTCTTTGGTCAGCGGCTCTTTCAAAATGAAGATGGAGATCAAGCATGCGACGAAGGCAATGGCTGCCGCAAAGAAGAAAGGCATGCGTATCCCGTACTCCGCGATAAAGCCGCCGATACCGGGGCCGATAATAAAACCGGTACTGATGGCGGCAGAAATGTATCCCATTGCTTTAGGACGCTCCTCAAGGGATGTGATGTCCGCCACATATGCAGTAGCGCTGGGCATGACAAAGGCGGCACTCATGCCTCCAAGAATCCTTGCCAGATAAAGCACCCATACATTGGTGCCAATCCCGAAAACAAGTTCGGACAAGCCAAAAAGTAATAGGCCGATGATAATGATTTTCTTTCTGCCGTAACGGTCGACCCAGCGTCCCGCAAACGGCGACATCAGCAGCTGGGACAACGCAAATACGGCGACCAGGGAACCCATCGTTTTTCCCGATAAATGCATCATATCCATAAAAGACGGCATTACGGGGATAATGAGGCCAACCCCCAGAAATACAATGAATACATTACTTAGTAGAATCATGATTATCGCTTTTTGTTCTTTAATTGGTTTCTTCATATATATCAACATCTTTCTGTAAGAATCATGGATGAGAAATACCTCTCCAAAATACGGTCCAGCAGGCTTCCAGCTTATCCTGCAGCCGTTTTTCGTCATTGTCGTAAACAAGACTGATCATAATGGTATCGACGACGCCCACAAATGCGAGAGTCGGTACTTTGGGCGTATCTCCGTGTATAACCTTGGCATCGAGCCAGTCCTTGAATTTTCTTTCCAGTATGGCCTGAATTTCCATCTCGATCTCGATGACTTCCTTTTCTACGGCTTTCGCAAGATGTGCCGGCGGAAAAAAAGCCATGCGCAGCCAAAACTTTGATTGCTCATTTTTTTGGAATAGGTCGATGACCAGTCGTAAAAAACCATATAAATCTTTTTCGGGATCGGTTGAATCGACTTTATCGAAATACTCGATTTTGGAAGCCAGCTCGGCTTCTTTCGCATTCCGTAAAACCTGCAGGAACAGATCATCTTTACCTTTAAAGTGAGAGTAGATAGATTGTTTCTTCATACCGACTTCTTCAGCGATTTGGGAAAGGGACGCCCCTTCATAACCATGGATGGTGAAATATTTTAGAGCCGCATTCTTAATTTCATCTAGTTTCAATTTTATAAGCACCTCCAAACTAACGAACGATCGTCAGTTATATTAACAAATTAAAGAAATATTAGCAAGCGAAAATTGTTTTGATTTGCAGATGAACTGCCCCAAAAAATAAGCTGAGTGCTGTATAGCGAACAGCTTATTTGCGTTTTGGATACCGCTACGCCTGAGCCAACCAAATGGTCCAAGGATCTTTCTCAATGATAGGTCCGCTGCCGTCGCAATTCATTTTTCCTGCAATATACACGATAAGTTCTTCCAGTTCCGCACCCGAGAGTTCATGCAGGATGGATCGGCCAGTCCGGCGCCGCAAATCCGCAAACAAGGCTTCAGGGTGATCAAAAACCGCCCGTGTCTCCCACAGCTTCAGCTCCCGGATTTCATGGAATCCGCCGGCCAACAGAGCTTTCGTCACCTCTTCAGAATGATGTCTCCGTGATACCTCATTTTTAGCGAGACGCGGGTATTTCTCGAAAAAGAAACCACGGATGTTGGTGTCAGAGCCGGGCTGAAGGCAATCTTCCGGCGTCCGGTCCTGAACGATGAGTGTTCCGCCAGGCTTCAAAATCCGATGAGCTTCGGCGAAGCATACGGGCAAATCCATCAAGTGATGAATCAAAGCTCTCTCGAGCACGATATCATATCGCTTTGAAGTGAGAGGTGTCTTATAGGCATTCCCCTGAAGCAAGGTTACCTTCTGATCGACGACTGCGAGATTGCTAGCAGCCCCCTTTAGCATTTCAGCCGAAAAATCCACGCCGGTTACATGCTCTGCGCCAAGATCCAGTAGCGCCCGCGTATAGATGCCTCCTCCACAGCCAATATCCACCGCTTGTTTTCCTTTCAAATCCATATGCTCCGAAATAAGCTCAAGCCAAGATACATCCGCCTTACGCGTTGTATACGAGTTGCGATTGTCAGGATCGTGGAAATTCATGGGCATAATAAACTCCTCCTTTATAAAATAGTTTCATACAATGAAACATAGTTTTAAAAGATGAAATGACTTGATTGTATTATAGGCTATGCAAACCAAAAAAGCTATGCAATTAGGCTCAAAATAATAATAAGTACTTGAGAAGAAGCGAAGTAGCGGAGGGGACGGAATCGATCTGAAGAAGCGGTAGCGGTCGCCTTTGTCTCCGAATTTCTACAAATTTGAAAATTATAATCAAAGAAATTTGGAGACAACAGCGATCGGAAGAACGATCCGTAACCGTAGCGGCCACCTAGCTCAATATCAAGAACTATTTCAGTATAGAGCCTTTTTATGTTGAAAAAATTTCCGCACGTTATAAATTCTTTAGAATTGCCCTCTAAGATCAAAAGCAGGAGGGGATTGAACATGAAAGTACTAGAAATCGAACATGTTACCAAAAAATCCGGTCGTCGGACACTTGTGGGCGACATGTCGTTTGATATTATGCAGGGAGATGTTTGCGGCTTTGTCGGACCGAACGGCGCGGGTAAAACGACATTGATCCGTATGATTACCGGCCTGATCAGACCTGAAGAAGGAAGGATCCGCATCGAAGGGTTTGACGTGCAACGGGATCGCATGAAGGCGCTTGGACAGGTGGGCGCCATTGTAGAATCGCCGATCTTTTTTCCATATATGTCTGGAAGAGACAATCTGCTGAATCTGGTCAAGCTGCATGCCAACATTCCGAAGGAGCAGCGCAAGGCGCGTGTGGACGAGGTGCTGAACATTGTCGGTCTGGCCAGCCGCGGTCAAGATAAAGTCAAGACGTATTCACTCGGAATGAAGCAGCGTTTGGGAATTGCGCAGGCGCTCCTAGGCAACCCCAAGCTTATTATCTTGGATGAACCGGCCAACGGTCTTGATCCGATGGGGATCCGCGAGCTGCGGAATCTGATTCTGGAGCTGAATGAAAAGCATGGCATCACTTTTTTCGTTTCCAGCCACTTGCTGGATGAGCTTCAGCGGATTTGCAGCCGTTTTGTCATCATTAAGGAAGGAAGACTGGTGTGGCAGGGAACGCAGGAAGAGTGGCAGCACATTGCCGGAAGCAGCAGCCTGGAAGACCATTTTGTGGAGATGATGACCTCATGACGGCCTTGCTGCACAGTGAATGGGAACGGTTGTGGAAAAGAAAAATCGTCTGGCTGTTCCTGATTGCGATACCGTTCATTATTATTGCGACAGCCAAGTATTACATGGGGCGTAATTTGGTAGTCCCTTTGGGGAATCCGGAACATACAACGGCGGAGAATTTTGCGGTGATGGCTATGATCGAGCAGCTGATCGTCGTGTTTAATGTGGTCGCGCTCATACTGCTGACTCTGTCTTTCACAGAGGAATACCGCTCTGGACAGCTCCGGATGATGATGCTCCGGGCGTACAGCAGTACCCAGATTTTTTGGGCAAAATGGATGGCGTTCGCGCTCATGATGGCTTTGTTTTTCGTCGTTTATTTGCTCACCGCCGTGGCAGCGGGATACATTCTATTTCCATCCGCGCCGCAGCAGGTTTTGTTCTATTACGATCATGCGGTGCCAAACGGAGATATGATCCTCTATACGCTCGGTTACTACGGCATGGCATATGCAACCATTGTTGGTATGGCATCTGTGTTTATCGGCATCGGCGTCGTATCGCGTTCGTCGACCGCGGCGATTGGTCTAGGCATGGGCTTTCTGCTCTGCTCGCTGGGGTATCCTTTGATCTTTGATCTCTCAAATCGCGTGTTGGGGCTGGGACTGCCCGTCATGCTGAAATATTTGTCGCTATCGGAAATACAGTTCAGCGGAATCGCGGTGATGATGTCTGATGCAGAAGCGCTCAAGCACTTGCATGCAGGCATTTGGATGATATGCGTCATTGCCGGATATACAGCGGTATTGATGACCGTATCACGCCTGATTTTCACCAAATCGGACCGCTGGATTTAAGGAGGAAAAAGAAATGATGCAGCTATTGCAAAGCGATTGGCAGCGCATGTGGAAACGAAAAAAAACCTTCGTCAGCATGCTAATCTTTGTCGGTATTGTTGTGCTCGACTGTTTGTTTTTGATGATGCAGAACCTCGGGGCATTTGATAATGTATCGACGGTTCCACTGACGGCCCAAAATTTTTCATTGTTTTTGTTAAAAGAAGTATCCTTTTTCCTGGTGCTCATTATTGGTCCGATTCTAATGATTGACAGCTTTAATGGCGAATATCACGGAGGGCAGCTGAGATTGGTTCTGATCCGGCCGATATCGTTCATGAAGTTGTTTGCGGCTAAATGGATCAATTTGGCTGTCATCATGGCGATGTTTTTGGTTGCTACTTTTGCTATCGGTGAATTATTCGGGCATCTGTTTAAGCCAAGCGTGGACACGGTCGTATTTTTGAATCCGGATCGTTCGTACAGTCCAGCCGGCGCCTTTATGTACTGCCTGGAATCCTACGGATTGTTTATGCTGATTATTCTTGCGCAGTTAAGCCTGACAGGGCTGATATGCACGGTGATGCCAAGTCCGATCATTTGCTATCTTGGCTGGGTTGGAGTTGCGCTAGGTACGGTCTATGTGTCAGATACGTTCAGCTTCTTGATGTTTGGGATGTCTGCAATCTTCCAATGGATGGCCGGAAGCTATACGCATGCCCTTTTAATGCCGGTTTTTGTTTGTATGGTTTTGGGTTTTGCCTGTACAATGTTGTGGTGGAACCGAAGAAACTGGGTGAAATAAGACCCGCGGCAGGAGCGTAGTGAGATGCAGGAAAAGATTATGATTGTGGACGATGAGGCTGATATTGTGTCTTTGCTGGAGCAGGCCATGACAGCCGAAGGGTATCAGGT
This sequence comes from Paenibacillus mangrovi, assembly GCF_022898935.1. Classification (GTDB taxonomy): domain Bacteria; phylum Bacillota; class Bacilli; order Paenibacillales; family Paenibacillaceae; genus Paenibacillus_AQ; species Paenibacillus_AQ mangrovi. Next base: position 985,028 of record NZ_JALIRP010000001.1, read on the forward strand.
ATTTACCGCCTCAGACGGGGCAAAAGCATTGGATATGCTGTCCGTGGTACCGGATTTGATCATACTTGACGTGATGATGCCGGGAATGAACGGCTTTGAGCTGTGCCAGATGATCCGAGATGAGGTGAATTGCCCAATTCTGTTCGTCAGTGCAAAACAGACCGAAGCGGACCGTATTCAAGGATTGTCCATCGGGGGTGATGATTATATTACCAAGCCGTTCAGTCTCCGTGAGCTTAAAGCCAGGGTAGGGGCGCATCTCCGGGGCAGCCGGAGAATTCGGGAAAGCTCTACTGATCGGTCGCTGCTTCGGTATGGTTTACTTCGAATTGATCTGAAGGGCCGCGAAGTGCATGTGCATCAATCGGTCGTTCCTTTGACGGCTAAGGAGTTTGACATTGTGGAAATGCTGGCGCTTCATCCCGGGCAGGTCTTCTCCAAGGAGCAGATTTATGACCGGATATGGGGGCTTGAAGCGTGCGGTGACAGTAGTACGGTGACAGAGCATATTAAGAAAATCCGTGCTAAGCTGGGCAGTCAGGTTCCTGGAAGCAGCTATATATCCACTTTATGGGGGGTTGGCTACAAGTGGGAAAGATCGGACGCATAGAACGCCTGCCCCTGAAGAAACAGCTGATTCTAACCTTTATATGGATCATGCTCCTCAGCGTGATTTGTTCGATTCTTACGATTGGACTCGGCATGTGGGGGCTGGCGAGGATCAGCGTGATCCTGCCCGCCAATACCTATGAGAAAGAGCTGCCAGAGATTGCGAACTATATCCGCTCTCAGGAATCTAAGATCATGGATCCGGAGAACCGCGAGGAGCTGGAGAAAAGAATACCCGCAGAAGGAATTCAGTATCAGGTGGTTGATATAGATGGCAAGCCTGTTTACGGTACGCTTAAGGAACGGAAAATACCGAACCGTACTGCCTTAATCAACGGGTTAAACAAAACGGTAACGGCCGGCAAGCCCTTTGGTATCGGAGGGCAATTCATCAAAATAGTGCCTGTGACAGCAGCAGACGGGAGTTTGAATGGGGCCGTCCTGCTCCAATACAAGCTTGAGGTTTCAGGGAAAAACAGCTCCGGATTTAATTGGATCAATTTGGCGATGATTTTAATCATTTTGGTCTCACCGTTTATGTACATCGCAATTTTCACCTATTTGTTCGCGACGAAATTTGGTAGAAGAATTGCAAGGCCAGTAGATGAACTCATCGAAGCTTCTCAGCGTATCCGCGATCAGGATCTGGATTTCACGGTAAGCTATAAAGCGGATAATGAGCTGGGAATGCTGACGGAATCCTTTGAAAATATGCGCAGTGCTCTGAAAGATTCGCTACTGAGAGAATGGAAGATGGAGCAGGAGCGGAGGGATATGATGGATGCGATTGCGCATGATTTTCGGACGCCGATGACCATTATCCAGGGGAATGTAGAGCTGCTTGCCGATACTCCGGATATGACCCGGGATCAGTCAGAAGCGCATCTCAAAGTCATCGAAGACAATATTCAGCGCGTGAATCGTCTCATCCAGGATGTACAGGTCGCTTCCGAGAAGGATATGGAGTATTTTCCACTGAGAGGGGAGAAGGTCTCGTTACCGGATTTTCTGCAGGACAAAGAGCGTGAGGTCGGTTATATTTGCAGCTCTCATCAGGCTAAGTATTCGTTTCAATATGAGGATTTGTCGCCGGGTGCCGGTCAGATGGTATTCATGGATGTGCAGCGGGTCAGCCAGGTGCTGAACAACCTGATTTCCAATAGCATTCGGTATATGCCTTCGACGAACGGTTGGCTTGGAGTAAGAGTATTAAGGCAGGTATCCACGCTTCAGTTCGAGATTTGTGACAATGGACAAGGCTTCAGAGAACAGGACATTCCCCATCTCTTCGAAAAGTTTTACAGGGGAGAAAAGGGTCAGTCCGGGCTTGGACTTTATTCGGCCAAAATCATAGCGGAGAAGCATGGCGGGAGTATTCGTGCTTATAGTCGCCGTGAGGGCGGCGCATGTATTGTCTTTACGATCCAGATCGAAGAGCGCTGGCTTGAATAATGTGGGTATTTTTACCATAACGTAACCAGCCTGTAACCTTCATGGAAAATCATTCTACTAAAATGGAAATATAAACTGATCAACTTGAAAACGTTAGGAGAGAATGATCCATGAAAAAAAGACTCAAGATCATGATTGCGGCATGTTCTGCTTTCCTGCTGTTATCAGGCTCCGCACTGGCCGTGACGGCAGGGCCCCGGATTTTTATCAATAAGGCCGAATTCGCGAGTTCGTATTTGAGGCTGAAAATCGAAAACGGCACCGCGATGGTGTCCCTGCGCGCGATCGTCGAGCAGCTAAAAGGGGAAGTTACATACAAAGACAACAGCATCCATGTTTCCCTCCCGGAAGCGAGCCACTTAGCTCATCAGGTCGACGGATTCATGAACGCGCTGCAGGCGGAAACGCCAGAGGAAGCGGCAAAAACCTGGATTCGCGGAATTCAGAAACGAAGCGGTCCGATGCAGTATGCCGTCATGACTCCAGCTTTACAGAAAAGCACCAAACAGGAGTTTGAAGATAACTTCTGGGTTACGGGTGTCTCCAGTCCGCATATGGGAACCGTGAAAAAGATGGATACCAAGCCATTATCGCCTGACAAAGTGCAGATTACGTTTGATTATCCGCTTATTGCTTCAGGAGGGGTGATAGGCTCTGGAAAAGCTTCCCTGACGATCGAGAAAGGGAGCGGGCCTGCCAATGATAACTGGGCAATCTCGGAAATCGCCCTTCAGGATCCTGGTGATACGGGGCTGATGATCGGCGCGAAAAAAATAGGCCCGTAGTCGAGTCTCATTAAAAAAAAGAGAACCTCCATCGCCACTTAAGTAGTGGATTTGGAGGTTTTTTTGCGTAAAATTCCAACCGATTTCACCCAGCTTAGCGACGAAACCGGTCAGGTTCGATATTTTTGGCGTCGATATGATCGGCGGAATAATCTCAGCGGAAGTTCATACCATCTTTCTCGGATGCCTTTTTCCTCATGTAATTGATAAATCAGCAGCCTTTCCTGTTCTCTCCTGTTTTTTTGGGCGTTATTGTAATCGTTCTGTTCGTACTCCATTAGCTTTTCAGTCGTATAATATTCTAACATGTGTTCTCCTCCACTCCGTCTCTATTTATTTCCAATTATGAGCTATTCAAAAGGGACTAAAAAGTGTATACTTGCGAAAATGATTTTCCCCTTTTACGTGCAAAAGCCCATGAAGGAGGGTAGATATGCTTTTAAATCAACAATATTTAATGCTGTACGACCGTTTTTCGGAAGGTAAAGAAAGTGGAATTCCCATTCAGGTAACCTTGGGAGAATTATCGGCAGCGCTCTTCTGTACTGTACGGAATGCGAAGCTGATCCTGCGAAAGCTTGTGGAAGAACAGCTGATTGAGTGGCTTCCCGGGCGCGGGAGAGGTAATTATTCGCAAATTACGTTTCATGCAGGCAAAGAGGATTTCCTCTTTAATCTGTCTGTTGATCTGGCCAAAAACGGTGAATATAAGCAGGCTTTCGAGGTACTTAGCGAGTATGGCGGCGGTACTCTGGCCAAGGATAGATTTCTGAATTGGCTAAGCGGACATTTTGGCTATAAAAAAGAGGAAGGAACGGAAGGGCTGCCTGCAAGCGATACGTTGATCTTTCCTGTGCTTAAATCGCCTCGGACGCTGGATCCTGCGGAAGCCAATTATGCGTTCGACTCGCATCTGCAGCGGCAGATTTTTGACCGTCTGCTTTCGTTCGATGAGCAGCTTGAGCGGATTGTCCCGGGTATAGCCCATCACTGGAAGTCTGACAAGAATGCAACAGAGTGGACCTTTTATCTGCGCAAAGGCGTCCGGTTTCACAATGGTCAGGAGCTTACCTCCAAGGATGTTGCCTATACGTTCGAACGGCTGCGCAGAGGGACCCAAAATGAGTGGCTGCTGCGGGAGGTCGCTGGGATTGAAACCCTGGGGCCGCAGGTGGTTCGTATCCGCCTTCTGAGACCTAACCGTATTTTTGATCGCTTTATGTGTTCGGTAGGTGCCTCGATTCTTCCCTTTGAATTGGCTGGTCTGGAAGAAGAGAAGTTTTGGAATCTGCCGATCGGTACCGGTCCTTTCAAGTTAGTATCCTATTCGAAGCATCGGATCGAGCTGGTTGCGAACAACCATTATTATGAAGGCAGACCTTATCTGGACGGCGTGGATATCGTCATCTTGCCGGAAGATTGTGATCCGGAAACCATCGGATATCCAACCATATTGCACACCTGGGGCAGGTTCAGGCAGGAAGAACAGTATGCGCAGGGGGATGACCAGGAGACTTCAGAGAAACTTCGGCAGGCTTGCACGATACTCTCTTGGAATTTGAACCGTAATGGTCCCCAGCAGTCAGAAGCCTTCCGTAGAGCGGTCCGGATGATTATCCATCCTGGGGATATGATAGCTGAACTGGGTGGCGCCCGTATCCTTCCTGCTTTCGGTTTCCGGCCTGAAGAGGGTCACAATCATGTTATTGATCCGCTGCGCCCTGAACGCGTCAGATCGGCTCTAAAGGAAGCTGCATATGATGGGGCGGTAGTTCACATCTCGGTATTTGATAAGTATAGGGAAGATGCCGAGTGGATCCAGAAACGACTTGCGGATTGGGGAATCCGAACGGAATTGCAAAATTACAAGACATGGCAGGATGCCGATCTTACGATTTCAAGCATCGTTCTAGCAGAGGATGAGGTATGTGAAATTGAAACGTACGAGAACAGGAGCAGCGTTCTGAAGACATACCTGGATAAGGAGCGGCTGAGCTGGATTACGGAAAGAATCAATGATGCATTAAGTGCTGACAGTGTCGGTACACGGCGCTTGATCTTACGGGAAATTGAACAGCATCTCCGCGATGAGGCATCGGTCATCTTTTTGCATCATCGACAGTTGAATGCGTTTCTGCATCCGTTTGTACGGGGAATCAGCCTGAATGCGCTGGGCTGGATTGATTTTAAGGATGTATGGCTTGAAAAGCATGACTGAATAGGATGAATAAAACAAACAGCCCCGGGTGGATGATCCACCCGAGGCTGATGGCGCTTAGAATTTAAAGACTTGAATGGTTTTCTGCAGTTGGAACACGGCTTGTCTCATCGCTTCGGTTTCTTCCACGACAGCCTCGATGGATTTCATCTGTTCATTCATGGATGCGGACACCTGCTCGGTTCCTGCCGAAGACTCTTCCGTAATCGCCGAAATGTTCTGAATCGCGCCGGAAATCTTCTGGGCGCTTTCGAGCATCAGATCGCTCTCGCTCGAAAAGGCGTTGATCTGCTCGGTTATGTATTGTACGCTTTCCACGATATTAGAGAAAATTTGCTCCGCTTCACGGATCATTTCATTTTGTAGACGGACAACTTCCTCGTTGACCTGAATATTTTCAATAGCCTGGCGGATGTCATACTCAATGCTTTTGACCAGCCCGAATACTTCCTGGGTAGAGAATGTGGACTCTTCGGCAAGCTTGCGCACTTCCTGAGCTACGACAGCAAAACCCCGGCCATGTTCACCGGCTCTTGCTGCCTCAATGGATGCATTAAGAGAGAGCAGGTTGGTTTGCTCAGCCAATTCGGAGATGGTTTTAGTGATTTTGTTGATGCCGTATGCATTTTTGGAAAGCGCATCGATCGTCTTGGCAACGTTCTCGGTAGCTTCCACGTTTTTACGCATGCCTTCGGCCTGCTTATCAACAGATTGGCGGCCCTTTTCTACAAAGCTCAGCGTCAGCTCCGATTGTTTTTTCATTTCCTTGGTGGAGCTTGCGTAGTTGCCTACCTTGAGTTCGATGTCCTGAATCGATTCGGTCATACCAGCGACATCTTCGGAAATTTCGTTTGCACCGATGGCAAGCTCGTTAGAGGCGGAGGCGACAGATGCCATAACTGTTTTGAGCTCCTGATTCTTATCCGCAATACCGCGGCTTGCATCAATAACCTGGCGTGTAATGCTGGATGCGTCGTTTAAAATTTTCTTGAGCTTGTCTATCATGCTGTTAAACGAACGGCTGACGTCGCCCATAGAGCCGGACTCATCCACACGATTGGTAAAGACGCCTTTGGCGATTCCCGCGGTTACATTGGCGATGCTTTCAAATGATGATGTAAGCGTTCTCTCAACATACCGGGCAAGAGGAAATGTCAGTGCTGCGAGCACCACAACAAACACGATACCGGTGATGATATGGCCAATTGCGATAAAAATCACTAGAGCCGGAAAAGCGAACAAGGCGGCAACCAGATAGCACCCGGCAATGATTCTTTGGGACAGCGGTAGATTTTTCAACCACGACATAGGTAATTAGACCTCCTTATTATGTGCTAATTCTACCATATTATAGCACTGACTCGAAGATATGGTCTATAAACGTTTACAGAATAAGCTAAAATAAGTGGATCTTTTGACATAATTCGATTTTCCTACGTTGTTCCCGTAAGAAAAATGTCTATCGTCGTACTTTCACAGAATGACAAACCGTACCTGAAAAAAGCTGCCGCAAAATGCGCCAGCCGGTCGCTGCTCTTGAGTCACGTATGCAAATAACGACGCCGTCCGATTTGTGTGGTAATGCCGCCCTCCTGCATGAAAGCCTGCTCAATCACATGAGAGCCGATTACGGAACTACCCGCTTCGAATTGGGATAAATAGAGAAAATCCGGGTAAATCACCTGATCTGTCAAATAGGCGGAAACGTTGCTGCCAGGTATTCGGTTCCTGTTCAGTTTGGCAATGATGGCTCGCGATGAAACGATGCCAATTCCGTGTCCGTAATATAAATCTTCCTCAATCTTGACAGTATTCTCGCCCTGCCATTCCATGTGCTCCGGGTTGACGTCCGGATTTTTAAAATAACCTACGTCGCCTGGAAATGACCTGGCAGATCCATACTTTTCAATCAGGCGCAGGTCACTGTCATAATGCCAGTCATACAGCAGCAGATCCGCGAACATCCGGTTAAATTCCTTTTCCTCTATAGAATCAAGCACACCTTTGTACAGGACGATGACGATTGCAGTTGCACATTCAAACCCATACAAGGATCCATTGACGAATATATCGCGGATTCCTTCCGCTGGCGTAACGGATGATCTAAGTTCAAACCCGCCTTTGCTGTTTAGATGCCAATATTGTTCATTGCAAAAGGAATCCTCGAAGGTTTCAAACGACGGACCGCTCCGTTTAAGCGCCTTAGCTGCTTCAACGATCGCGGTCCTGAGCTTAAGCTCGAACTTCAAATGCGAGAGAGAGATGTAGCGGTAAGTATCCGGACTGTTTTTCTTGGAAAGATAAATCTTTTGCCACAATGCAGGCCAGGATCCTATCTCGAGAACAGCTTCTTGATCACCGATCAAAATCACCTTGATTTCACGCTCCTTTCTGCAGCCTAAGTAGAGCATATGACGGAAACAAGCCAAGAAATGTCAATCCTAAGCATATTTTTGACACATAACGTGTTTGATGGGCTTGTTAAGGTTGCCATAGGCAGGGTTCTACTATACTATTTTGTAAGGACGACTGATTAATAGAAGCAGACTGGAGTAATGATCATGAAGAGATTCAAAAAGTTTTATGTCGAGCTGACAAGCCGCTGTAATCTGGCCTGCACCTTCTGCCCGCCAACACACAGGGCTACCAATTATATTACGATTGAGCAGTTTACTCATACACTGGATGAAATTAAGCCATACACGGACTATATTTATTTTCATGTCAAGGGAGAACCGCTGCTGCATCCCCATATTGACCAGCTCCTGGATATTGCCCATGAAAAAGGTTTTAAGGTGAATATTACATCTAACGGAACGCTGCTGCATAAAGCAGGACCGAAGCTGATGAACAAGCCTGCGCTTCGGCAGATGAATTTTTCATTGCACAGCTTTGACGGTCATGTTGGCTCGAAGGACAAGGATTTGTACATTGCCAAAGTTCTGAACTTCGTCAAGGAAGCGATGGCTAATTCGAATCTGATCGTATCGCTTAGACTGTGGAACCTCGATATGGACAATGCCACGAATCTGGAGCGGAGCCGCAACCGTGAAATGCTGGAATATATCGAAAACGAATTTGGTCTGGATTATAAAATTGATGAAAAAGTTGAGCCGGGCAAAGGCATCAAGATCGCGGACCGGATTTATATTAATATGGATCATGAATTCGAATGGCCCGATTTGAAGGCGGAAGAGGATTTTGAACCGGGCTTCTGCCATGGTCTCCGCAATCAGGCTGGTGTGCTGGTGGATGGTACTGTCATCCCTTGCTGTCTGGATGGTGAGGGGATCATCAATTTGGGTAACATATATCAGAATGGTTTTACGGATATCATTGAAGGTGAACGCGCAACCAAGATTGTTGATGGGTTCTCGCGCCGTGAAGTAGTCGAGGAGCTTTGCCGCAAATGTGGATACCGGAAGCGTTTTAACCATAAGGCCAACGGTTTCGCGGCTGAGTCTGACAAACATGTGAGTTGTAACTAATTTTTGTTGCATCCTGGAAGATAATTTGCCATCAATCTTGAATATAATGTCAAAGCCTGAAATCTTTTATGGATCAGGCTTTTTTTATTATTAATTCCAACTTGCGGGCATTCTCCCTGGGCCAGAGTGATAAGGACCGCTGCGACAGATAAACATGAAGCTAGAATAATCCCATCCCGGAAAGAGTAGCTATGGATAATGGGGCCGATCGCCATGGTAAAGTTCAACACCCATTTTAATTAATAACCAAACTTTACTGGCAGGACCTCTTCATGGTTCAATTAGCATGGGAACAAAGACTAATATTTGTTATATTATCCATTTATGAGTGAAAATCACTGCTTTGTAGTGTATGATTTGAAAAGGCACTTTGGAACCGAATAGAACAGATATCGGTTTTGGTTTAAGAAGTGGTCTGCATGAATACAAGATGGCGAAGGGGTGGATAGTTATTGTTGAAAAGTTCGATAGCAGGAACAATCGCTGTATTTTCTGTCGTTTCCTTGCTGGTAGGCTGTAATAATGCAAAAAAAACGGAAGCCGAAGAGCTGAAATTAGAGGGGGACTGGAAACTTACCGGCGGTTCCAAAGCATCAGGTTGTTTTTCCGAGATGAAATTTTTCGAAAATCCCGAGTCCAATAAGGACCCTCTATACGTGCACGAAACAACAGGGGATCTGACCAAAACATGGTACGGGGAATATGAGAAAGCAGAAAATGATATTCGGGTTATATTTAATGAGCCCAAAGCGGAACCTTTCATTATGGCCGCCGACCGTAACGGAAACGAATTAAAGCTTTCATATGAATGGAAATCGGCAAATCTGGTCTGCTCGTATCAGCCTGAATAACAGGTAGAATATTAATCGGAGGTACATTAATGATTCGAAGATCTATCTTCATTTTTGTAACTTTAATCATATTTCTAGCGGGTTGCAGTCATGAACCTGATAAGAACACTTTGAAAATTCAGGACTCACCGGATTCCTCGCTAAGTGTCGAACCAGAAAAGAACACCTCGAAAACTCAGACCCCAGCAGATTCAGATCAAAGCGAACCCCGCTCAGAAAATCAAATCCCTTTGGACTCTAATCAAAATAAACCCACGGCTCCTTCAACAGATGAAGAAATATTAATGAAACCACCAGGACGCTTTGCCGGTTCCAATTATGATGAACAGAAAGTTAAGGCAGCTTTGGATCAATTACCGAATGACTTGACTGCTGATCAATATACTGAAGAACTCCTCCTCCTATTGGGTGAAGATTATAGCTCTTATATAACCACTTTCAAAGAATATGACACAGAAATTAAAGTGGATATTGAGCGGCCTAATGGCAACATCACATTACCCGCAAGTAGAAAATTACACATTTCGATCCTACTTGATGCCAGTGGCAGCATGAAAGCGCAGATCAATGGCAAATCAAAGATGGACTCTGCCAAAGATGCTATACAGATCTTCGCAGATAAATTACCTGAAAATGCAGAAGTATCTTTGCGGGTATATGGACATAAAGGAACAGGGAGTCAGAAAGATAAACAAGTATCATGTAACAGTACAGAAGAAATCTTTCATGGCCAAGGTAACCAGACAAATCAAATAAAAACGGCACTTCAAAGCGTAAAACCAGCTGGATGGACACCCATTGCAAATGCTCTGAAATCTGTAAAACAGGATATAAATCCTGAGACAACCGATTCGGTTGTGTATGTGGTAAGTGATGGAATTGAAACCTGTGGCGGTAATCCTGTACAGATTGCTAAAGAACTCAACCAATCCAAAGTGAAGACTATTGTAAATATTATTGGTTTTAATGTTGATAATGAAGGACAGAAATTGCTTCGACAAGTTGCTACATCTGGTGGTGGAGAGTTCACTTCTGTAGATAATGACGAATCGCTAAAAAATGTTCTCAATAAAGCGTATATCAAATTACTAGGCGAGTGGCAGAGTTGGCAAGCAAGAGGTGAAGGACAGGCAAATACACAAAAAGAACAGAAACAGGGAGCTTTCAATACTACAGAAACAAAGATGCAAATTCTAGCGAACAAAGAATATGATAATCTTCTGAAAGCCCTTAGGTATCTACAAACTAAATACGGAACTGCTATCCCTCAAGATGTCTACTTGCAGATTACTGAACGTAAGAGTCTTGCATGGAATTATGCTCGTATTACAAAGAGGCGTTTATATGACGAAGTCGCTAAAAATGGAAAACAGGTTTATGACGATTTCAAGAATGAAGGCGATAAGAATATCGAAGATCTGAAGAATAAGCAAAATAATTAGCGGCTGAGACAATGTGATTCATGTGCATCGTATTAGCCCCGCTCGCACGAGGTCCGCATCCAAAGGAGGCGTCCGCAATGAATACGATCTGGTCCATCCGAACCGGGATTCGGGATTTTCTTGAGGCCATCATTCGAACTTGCCGATCATGGATTGAGAAGTATCCGTTTATTAAAACGGTGTACACGATTTTTTCCTGGCTATCGCTAATCATGTTTGTTCTAAGTTTGTTTTTCATTAAAGAATCGCGTACCATGTTGGTTCAATATTTATGGTCGTTTTATGTGCTCCTGCAATTTTGGTTTCTATGCCGAAGTAAAACGATGCCATGGAAGCCGATCGTTCTGTTCGTACTGGCAGGCGTTTTTCTGGTCGTGCCGTTTACGACGCTTACGGTCAATGCTCTTCACATGCTTTTCGGCGGAAAAACATCCGATACCTGGTCCATTGCCGTGATCACGCCAATTTTTGAAGAACTATGGAAGCTCCTTCCGCTAGGCATATTTCTGTTGTTCTCGCGTCGAGCTTCCGCCTTGAGTTTAAGCGATTACACGCTCATCGGGGCGGCGACCGGCGTCGGCTTCCAACTGATGGAGGAACTTTCCCGGAGATGGCTGAGTTCCGGCGCCTTCGGCTACAGCTATACATGGCTGGGTGGCAAAACGATCCATTGGGATTTGTTCTCACTGTTTCCCGGGCGTTTCGAAGAAAGTTTTTTTCCGACGCTAATGACTGTCGGTCATCCCGTACATACCGCCATGATCGCGCTTGCATGCGGAATCGCCTATCGGATGCGAAGGAAACTGACGAAATGGGTTTTTCTGTTCCCGGCAATCCTTTTGCTTTGGGCCATCCTGGATCACGCGGCTTATAACGGTCAGCACCAGCTGCCTGGATGGGTACTCAAGCTTCATGACTGGACCGGCAGCGGTTATAAAACTCAGCCGTTCTTCCTGCTGATGCTGGCCGCATCGATTTTTGCCGACTACTGGTCGCTTAACAAGGTACGAAACCGCCTTCCGTCACTGCCGAACGAGCCGCTTCTTAATCCGTTTACCGAGCTGTGGAATATGATCCGCTCATTTTGTCTGGAGCGGGGAAAATTCATCTATTGGCTCGGATTTTACCGGGAGCGCAGGGAGCTTGGATTTCATATGCTTTATGGAAATGAAGAAGCGGCCGGCAGACAGGAACCTATCGATGCCAGAGTAAAAGCTCTTTGCCAGGCGTTGACCGGACTTGCTATAATTCTACTCGTGGCGGGTCTGTTCGCAGGCATCGGGGCTCAAACGTTTGGAAGTGAACCGGCATGTTTCGCCTGTATGTTCGATTCGCTGCAGAATTGGTGGGATCACCTTCATTGGTATGAACAGGTCGCAATCTTGCTCGGAGCCCTTGCCTTGTCAATGATGTTCGTCGGATTCGGGTCAGCTTTGAGCATCGCAATGACGGGAATGT
>NZ_JALIRP010000010.1 GCF_022898935.1 Paenibacillus mangrovi
CCTGTTCCTTCGCCTGATCTTTCAGCACGTAAACTAAATGATGTGTCCTCTGACCCGATACGAGCTTGAATATCGCCTTCTTCGCTTTCCGGTTCATTGCTTGTGATGGAGGTTAACACAACGGAGGCGATTCCAGACAAGCTGTCACTGACATCCAGCGTAGCATTCACCTTCACCATTTTGTGATTTGCCGGCCAGAGCGTTACTGGATCCAGCTGAACCGTGAGGTTTGGACCCGTCTTGTCGATCTTCACGGTGACGGTATGACGCTCTTCTACATTTCCTGCCTTGTCTTTGCTCCAGTACACTAGGGTGTGAACGCCTTCTTCAGTGAAAACGACCGAATTTCCGGTTTGCTCCTCTCCATCGTTTACAATGTAATGGGTGCTAGCCACTCCTGTTCCACTGTCGGTTGCGTCCAGGAGTACCGTAACGTCTTGGTTCACCCATCCCTCGGGTGCATTATCTGATGTCGTTGGCGCTTGTTTATCCACTAATTTGACTCTGTAAGTAGCCTTCGCTTTCAGTACAGTTCCTTCAACAGATCCGTAGACCGAGAACACACCTTCCTTGGCAACCATCTCTGGGGTGATTTCCTCCCATTTAACATCCACTTGACCTGTTGTTCCATCGTTGTACACGGCATCAACCTGTTCTGGAAGTGTCGGGAATTGACCCAGGTTCGTATCTATTACGGGAACCGTTTTGTATTCTACGATGGTCTTCTCCATTTTTTGTGCTTCATAAACTTCAAATTCTGCCAAGCCGCATTCTGCATCGGTCGGATTATTGTATTTATTGTCAGGGTCAATCGTAAATTTAATCCAGCTTGTCGTTATTGGTGTTTCAAATGTCACAATATTATCCGGTTGACCATTCCACTTGATATTTTCAACCTTTCGGCTGCCGCCTTCCCATTCCAGAAGACCTTCAACAATCTGATTCACGTCGTGTCCTCGGTCAACCAAGTTAATACGCCCTATTTGTATAGGTTCAGAAAATTGAAGTTTTATCCAAGGCGTTCTATCCGCTTTTTTCGCCGCCCAAGATGTCGACTTATTCCTATCCGTAGCCTTTACGCCCAAATAACGATCATCCTGATTATTCCCATTCGGATCACCATTTCGATCCCTAACGGACGATACGGATACATTCGCTATGCTGGCGATATTCCCGCTTAATGCCGTGATCGTTGCCTCATTGGTATCCATGGTTAGGCCATCAAGCGTTACTCTTCCCTTCACCGTCGATTGGAATGGCTGAGTAACAGCATCTTTTAAGACAATGGTATTGCTGCCCGGAACGGCCTCTAATCGAGGATCACCGAAGACATACTCAACTGTGGCTGCAGATAAGTCAGCCTGTTCGCCTGTGTTTAACGTTCCCGTCAGAGCGCCTACGATCGGTTCGTTCTTCTTAATAGTGTTACTACTTAGCGAAAGCTTTACTTCCCTCAGATATGGGTTCAGATGCATGATTCCATTAGCATCTACATCGACATAGAAGAAATCGCTAGCACTGTAGCCATTAAGACTTGCGGTGACTTGGATTCTCGCCTTACCTTGTGATCCAGCTGTAATCACCCCATCCGCGCCAACTGCTGCAACCGACGGGTTTTCGCTTATCATCGTGATTTTCGCATTGGTCAGGTCAAGAGGATCACCTAGGAAGGAATAACCTTTTACATCAACCGTTACCGCTTTGTTATCCGCTCCGATTTTCGGATCAAGCTTAAGGTTCGCAAGTGCAGTTAAATCTCCTGATGAAAACACTTGAGCTTCCAGCACATCGATCGGACTACCGCCTTGACCGCCGCCCGGGAAGGATATTCTTACATAACGTGCCTGCACGCTTGGTTTGCTCGGATCAACCGGATAGTTGTAATACAGACCTTCTTGCTCCCAAGCATATAAGGTTGTATCGCTTTTCGGAACCGCCAGCGTATCTCTCGATGTTGGCAATCCGCCGCCAGATAATTTGCTTGTTTCATGACCAGCTATCCAATTTACACCGTCAACGCTATACTCAATCTTTACTTTGTTAGGTACATTGTAGTAAGTAACGTTGTCGGCGTTCGGCATATGGTTGTTGAAGAATACATTGACACGGGAAAGATCGTGCATTTTGCCCAAGTCATAGGTAATGCTTGGATTTTGATCACTTGCCGGTGCTGACCACTTTGTGCGATTGCCGCCGGTAGAATCGTTGATTATGCCATCAGATAATTTTCCGGCATTACTGCTATCGCTTGTAACCGTCGGCGTAATACCAGCTGCTACATTTACATCCTGAATGATCGTAATGTAGTTACGGGTTGTCGTATACGTCTTTCCATCTACTGTGATGTCAGCCCAGTAGCAGTACATTGTAGAATTAGTAACAGTATTGGTAAAGTTCATCATGTTGCCGTTTACAGCGAACGGTACTTGATCGGCAGGCACTTCAGTTACAACGATTTTGCCTGTAGGGTTGTTACGGTTACCGTCTACGGTTGCATAGTGATATTTGATATTTGTGCCGCCCAGAATATCAACTGCGCCACCTTTTTGCGTGAAACCTTGGAATGTCACGGGTATATCTTTGTTCGTGGAGAATTGTCCCCAGAACAAATTACCGTCCGTAAACATATTCACGCCGACAAGAGGTAGCGCAGCCGAAATTGCGCCGCCGGATACCTTTACAGGGTATGTGTCGGTCTTAACCTGCGGAGCATTCACGCCATCATTGTAGGTTGCGGTTGCCGTGATTGTCGCTGTGCCGTCACCGACAGCCGTAACCAAACCCGTAGCAGCGTCAACCGTCGCAACGCTTGTTTTGTCGCTTGTGTAGCTAAGCGTTGCAGGCGCGAAAACATTGGTAAAGTCGTTCATGTAGCATTCCGCTCTGAGCTGCAGCTTATCTGTTGATGTCTGGCTGCTGAACAACTTCACGCTTGTCATCGCAAAATTTCTTGCAGGGTCTTCGGTTGTAATTTTCAATATCGTGTCGATTGGATCGGCAACAACACTTGAAGTGTCGATGGTAATGTAGTATTTGCCTCCGCTTTGTTGTGTGGTGAAGGGCAGAGAAACTCCCTTGTTCAGCCATTCGATCCTTTTAATCGGATCATTGAAGGGACCAATTCCGCTCATGGAGGCTTGGCCGGTAAACCCTGTCTTGCTCGTACCGGAAATAAGGTTTTTGATCATATGCATATAGACATACTGATCACGGGACATGGCGTAACCCCAGTCCGGACCCTGACCGTGGGCGATCGCCATCTGCGGGTCCGTATACCAGCCTGGTTTAATGGTGCAATCCATCGTATATGGCATTGTGCCGTACAGCGACTCGCGCAGGTCGGGACCGCCGGCGTTTGCCATCCATTTTACAATGGAAGTACGCATATCCGACAATTGCTGCGAGGAAATCGGCACCATGGCAAAAATGTTGTTGTTATCCAAATTGCTGCTCAGGTTATCCATACCGCGGGTAACCGTTATGGATGAATCATAATTCATGACATAACCGTGTCCGTATTGGTTAATGATTTCCTTTGTTGCTTCCGGCCAATGGTCGCGTTCGTTTCCTTTGGCGTAAATTGTCCAAACGTCCAATGCGGTTGTGTACGGGTCGTTCCATTCTTCATGGGCAACTTTTCTCGTTTGCGTCAAAATACCGTTTCTCCAGCCGCCTTCATTATATGGTTCACTATGCCAGAACGGTCGCTCATGAAGCGTAATATCTTGGTCACCGGTTTGAGCATTAGGGTTAGCATCAATTAATACACGATCGTTATAGTTGCGGGCAGAACTCCACGCCACGTCAACATTGGAATAGCTCTCGGGGCCGCCATCGGCAAAGACATACCATGGATCGTATCTTTCTACCAAACCTTGGATATCGCTTTCTAAAATTTCTTTACCTTCGTAAAGTGACGATACGTACACACCGAATTTCAATCCGTAACGCTCTGCAGCCTGCTTGGCTTGCATCACTCTGTCTTTTACTTGCCATTTACCGTCCTCAGACTGGTACAAGGCGCCAAATTTATACAATTTGTTGCTATCGCTCGGGGTTAAATTTGCGTTGGGTGACGGCCAGTAGTAAACGGTATTTTGTAAGGATTCTGTCGAAAGCATCGTCATTCCCATTTCTTTCGCTGTCTGTGCCCACTCGTCATAGTTGAAGTTCGGGTCATACAGGTTCGGCATTGTACCTGTGGTATGTGAAAGAGCCGACATTTTACCTTGGATAAACCAATCAACCGGGTTTTTCTTGACCGTTATCGTATATTGCTGTGTTGCCGTAGAACCTTGAGCATCAGTGACCTTCACCGCGAACTTGTAATCCTTTTGTGATGTACCATGAGCACCGTCTGCCACCATACCTGCAATGTGACCGTCTTCTGCCAATGTCAGACCTGGCGGCAATGCTCCATCCACAATACCCCAGGTGTAGCCGGGATTTCCGCCTGTAGCCTGGAATGTAAAAGGAGATGCCTGAGGGGCAACGGAAGATGTGTTCTCCTTCCCGTCAATTTTACCAACCATCCATACATATGGATTTTCATCGTAAGCGTATGGCAGTGTGTTAGACGGATAGTCGTTAGCCGGAACATTTGCATTGCGGGCAATAAAAGCATCCTTATCAACAGTAAGGCCCTGTGTAACAATTTTCAGTTGGTTGTTAGTTACGTTTGGTCCCGTTACAGAATAGGTGAGACCGGAAATTTCGTTTCCATTGTTGTCGGAAAGTCTTGTGTAAAAACCGAGGAAATTCTTATTCGTGCCGGGGTTTTTGTGCTGCATTTCAATGAGAAGCTTGTTCCAGCCTTGTTTTAATGCGATTGGATATTTAGTACCGTTCTTGTTCACACGCGATGCGGCTGAGGTTTGTTGCCCGCTTAGCGTGTCGCCCGCGAAAAGCTTATACACCCCCGAACCACCGACCTGCCACTGAACCGTTTGTACTTTGGGACTGTAAACATAGGTTGCGGCCACAACCCATTTGTCGGTTGTATTCTGTCCCTGCTTCACATCAAAATAGCCCATCAAGTCATTGTAATCATCATAGTTGCGGTTGAAGATACGATCGTCAAAATATTGCCAGATGGATGTTTCTGAGTTGCTCTGATCGATTATAGACTCGCCAATGACGGGATCGACGTTTCCAATCGGCTGCTCTTTGGTGAAAGGACCGGTAACCGCCCATTGATTGATGTAGGGCGCAGTGCCGCTCGTTCGAGCCGCTTCTGCCGTTTTCGTATCCAACGAAAATGATGGAACCACAATTGCACTGGCTAATAAAAAAGTAAAGACTTGCTTTATTTTTTTCCTCACTCGTATATTCCTCCATTTAAGTTTTTTGTTAAGTACTTCGTGTTGATCGTTGCTTAACAAATCTGTAGGAACTACTCGATAAGCATCCTCCCCCGTGTTTCAAAAATCAAAATAGTACGTTGCAATTTCACCTTAGTGGATCAACTAAATATTGAATACAGAAAATAGGTGCTCTTTCTCTAAAAATAGGCTTTTCGGGTCTTTAAAATAAGCACTTTTCTTTAAGAATGTTAGTTTTCGATTCTTTTTACTGAAATGGATGAAAAAACCGTTCGGACGATAGAGATCGTCCGAACGGTTTTTGGTGTGGTGTTAGGATTCAATTATCTTCGCAATCGCCACAAGGTCAGCGATCGAGATTTTACCGTTGTGGTTGATGTCGCCAGGCAATTCAATGGTCGTCGTTATCTTACTTTTCAGATTTCCCTGACTGATCATGCGGCACAGATACGGTTGCAGTCGCAACCGTTTGGTTACCCGCTTTGTCGGTTGCGGTGTAGGTAATCGTATAGATACGGCCTGTTCCTTCGCCTGATCTTTCAGCACGTAAACTAAATGATGTGTCCTCTGACCCGATACGAGCTTGAATATCGCCTTCTTCGCTTTCCGGTTCATTGCTTGTGATGGAGGTTAACACAACGGAGGCGATTCCAGACAAGCTGTCACTGACATCCAGCGTAGCATTCACCTTCACCATTTTGTGATTTGCCGGCCAGAGCGTTACTGGATCCAGCTGAACCGTGAGGTTTGGACCCGTCTTGTCGATCTTCACAGTGACGGTATGACGTTCTTCTACATTTCCTGCCTTGTCTACGCTCCAGTATTCCAGCTTATGGATACCTTCATCGGTGAATACAACCGAATTTCCGGTTTGCTCCTCTCCATTGTTTACGATGTAATGGGTGCTAGCCACTCCGGTTCCACTGTCAGTTGCGTCCAGAAGTACCGTAACGTCTTGATTCACCCAATCAGTAGGCGCATTGTCTGTGGTTGATGGCGCTTCTTGATCGACTACTTTGACTCTGTAAGTAGCCTTCGCTTTCAGTACAGTTCCTTCAACAGATCCGTAGACCGAGAACACACCTTCCTTGGCAACCATCTCTGGGGTGATTTCCTCCCATTTAACATCCACTTGCCCTGTTGTTCCATCGTTGTACACGGCTTCAACCTGTTCTGGAAGTGTCGGGATCTGTCCCTGATTCGTATCTATTACGGCAACGGATTTGTAGTCTACGATGGTCTTTACGATGTCTTCATCCGCTTTGAACACATTAATCTCCGCAGCCGAAGCCCACCCGCCAACCCCTGCCGTTGCTTCAAGCTTCACATGCGATGCATTCGTTCCCGTAAAACTTGCGGCTTTCTCCGCACTGTCGCTCGCCCAATTGCCGCTAGCGACTTTCGTAAAGGTCGCCCCATCGGTGCTGACATAGACGTTATAGCTTGTAATCTTTCCGTTATCACCAGACTGCCTTGGCAAATAAGTAATTTTATTGATTTTGTAGGTTCCTCCAAGGTTTAAGGTAATCGATTGAGGAAGCGGATTGGATTTATCCCACTTGGTATGCCATATCGTTTGCGGGTTTCCGTCAATCGCCATAGATGCTGCATTATTCTCTCCGCTCGTTTCCTGGCTTGTCGCCGTTGCTGTCATTTGCGATTGAGGTACATTATTGCCATTCGCTGTAATCGCGATCGGATCGCTTAGAACGGTCACCCCGTCTAAGGTCGCTTTTACTGCAGCGGTCGCTTTAAATCCAAGCCCGATATCGCCTGTCACCACGATCGTATTACTGCCCTCAACGACGGAAAGCCTTTTATCGCTCAATTGATATTCGATCGTTGCTTCCGACAAATCAACCTTTTCTCCAGTGCTTAACGTTCCCTCAAGAGCGCCTACAATCGGTTCGTTCGTCTTGATGGTGTTTTGATTGAGAGTAAGCTTTACTTCCCTCAGATAAGGGTTCAGATGTATGCTTCCGTTAGCATCTACATCTGCAAAGAAATAATCGCTAGCATTGTAGCCGTTAAGCCTTGCGGTTACAAGGATTCTCGCCTTACCTTGTAATCCAGCTGTAATCACTCCATCTGCACCAACTACTGCAACGGACGGATTTTCGCTTGTGAGTGTAATTTTCGCATCTGCAAGGTCAAGAGGATCCCCTAAAAAGGAATATCCTTTTACATCAACCGTTACCGTTTTGTTATCCGCTCCGATTTTCGGATCCAGCTTAAGGCTCCCGAGTGCTGTTAAATCTCCTGATGAGAACACCTGAACTTCCATCACATCAACCGGGCTGCCGCCTTGACCACCGCCAGGGAAGGAAACTCTTACATAACGTGCCTTCACGCTAGATTTGCTTGGGTCAACTGGATAGTTGTAATACAAGCCTTCTTGTTCCCAAGCATACAAGGTTGTATCTTTCTTTGGAACCGCCAGTGTATCTCTCGATGTTGGCAATCCTCCGCCAGACAATTTGCTTGTTTCATGACCTGCTATCCAATTCTCGCCGTCATCACTATACTCAATCTTTACTTTGTTAGGCACATTGTAGTATGTAACGTAGTCAGCATTCGGCATATGGTGGTTGAAGAATACATTAACACGGGTAAGATCATACGGTTTGCCCAAGTCATATGTGATGCTTGGATTTTGATCACTTGCCGGTGCAACCCACTTTGCGAGATTGCCGCCGGTCGAATCATTAATTATGCCGTCGGATAAAGCTCCTGCGTTATTGTTATCGCTTGTAACCATCGGCGTAATCCCAGCTGCTACATTTACATCTGGAATAAGCGTAATGTAGTTACGAGTTGACGTATATGTCTGTCCATCTACCGTAATTTCAGCCCAGTAGCTGTACATCGTAGGGGTTAAAACATTACCTGTAAATTGCATGGTGTTGCCGTTTACAACAAACGGTACTTTATCGGCAGGCACTTCCGTTACAATGATTTTGCCTGTAGGGTTGTTACGGTTACCGTCAACGGTTGCATAGTGATATTTGATATTTGTACTGCCCAGAATGTCAATCGCGCCGCCTTTTTGTGTAAAGCCTTGGAATGTCACAGGAAGGTCTTTGTTTGTGGAGAATTGACCCCAGTACAAATTACCGTCCGTAAACATATTCACGCCAACAAGCGGAAGTTCAGCCGAAATCAAGCCGCCGGATACCTTTACAGGGTATGTGTCGGTCTTAACCTGTGGACCGTTCACACCATCATCATAGGTTGCCGTAACGGTGATTGTAGCTTTACCGTCACCGACAGCCTTAACCAAACCTGTTGTAGAATCTACCGTTGCTACGCTTGTATTGTTACTTGTGTAGCGAAGCGTTGCAGGCGCGAAAACATTAGTAAAGTCGTTCATGTAGCACTCCGCTCTGAGCTGCAGCTTATCTGTTGAAGTCTGGCTGCTGAACAACTTGACGCTTGTCATCGCAAAATTTCTTGTCTTGTCTTCGGTTGTAATTTTCAAGATGGTGTCGATGGGGTCGGCAACAACGCTTGAAGTGTCGATTGTGACATAGTAATTGCCATTGTTTTGTTGTGTCGTGAAGGGCAGAGAAACTCCCTTGTTCAGCCATTCGATCCTTTTAACCGGATCATTGAAGGGACCAATTCCGCTCATCGAGGCTTGGCCGGTAAATCCTGCCTTGCTCACACCGGAAATGAGGTTTTTGATCATATGCATATAGACATACTGGTCACGGGACATGGTGTATCCCCAGTCTGGACCCTGACCGTGGGCAATAGCCTTCTGCGGATCGGTATACCAGCCTGGTTTAATAGTGTAATCCATTGTATAAGGCATTGTACCGTATAGGGACTCATGCAAGTCGGGACCGCCGGCATTTACCATCCACTTCGCAATGGAAGCACGCATATCTGACAATTGCTGCGAGGAAATCGGCACCATGGCGAAAATGTTGTTGTTATCCAAATTGCTGCTCAGGTTATCCATACCGCGGGTAACCGTTATGGACGAGTCATAATTCATGACATAGCCGTGTCCGTATTGATTAATGATTTCCTTTGTTGCTTCAGGCCAATTGTCGCGTTCGTTGCCGTTTGCGTAAATTGTCCAAACATCCAATGCGGTTGTATACGGATCGTTCCATTCCTCATGGGCGACTTTTCTCGTTTGCGGCAAAACACCATTTCCCCAGCCGCCGTTGTTGTAAGGTTCACTGTGCCAGAAAGGACGCTCATGCAGTGTAATATCTTGGTCACCAGTTTGAGGATCCGGGTTTGCATCAATTAAAATACGGTCGTTATAGTTGCGGGCTGAACTCCATGCCACGTCTACATTAGCAGTGTCCTGAGGGTTACCATCGGCAAAGATATACCATGGATTGTATCTTGCTACCAACCCTTGGATATCACTTTCTATGATGTCCATACCATTATACTGTGACGAAAGGTACACGCCGAACTTCAAGCCGTAACGCTCTGCAGCCTGCTTAGCCTGCATCACTCTGTCTTTAACATGCCATGTGCCGTCCTCAGACTGGTACAAAGCGTTGTATTTGTACATTTTGTTGCTGCTGCTCGGAGTTAAGTCCGCATTGGTTGAAGGCCAGTAGTAAATGGTATTTTGAATGCTTTCTGTTGAGAGCATGGTCATACCCATTTCTTTCGCTGTCTGCGCCCACACGTCATAGTTGAAATTCGGGTCATAAAGGTTTGGCATTGTACCTGTAGTGTGCGACAGAGCCGACATTTTGCCCAGAATAAACCAATCCACCGGATTTTCCTTAACCGTTATCGTATATTGCTGTGTTGCCGTAGAGCCTTGCGCGTCCGTCACCTTTACCGTGAACGTGTAATCCTTTTGTGATCTGCCATGCGCGCCGTCTGCCACCGTACCTTCGATGTGACCGTCAGATGCCAATGTCAGACCAGGCGGCAATGCGCCATCCACAATTTCCCAAGTGTAACCGGGATTTCCACCTGCAGCCTGGAATGTAAAAGGAGACGCCTGCGAAGCATTGGATGATGTATTCTCCTTCCCGTCAATTTTACCAACCATCCATACATATGGATTTTCGTCGTAAGCGTATGGCAGCGTGTTGGACGGATAGTCGTTAGCCGGGACATTTGCATTCCTTGCATCAAACGCATCTTTATCAATTGCAAGACCCTGTGTAACAATTTCCAGTTGGTTGTTTGTTACGTTTGGTCCCGTAACGGAGTATGTGAGACCAGAAATTTCATTCCCATTGTTGTCGGAAAGTCTTGTGTAAAAACCGAGGAAATTCTTGTTCGTACTGGGGTTTTTGTGCTGAATTTCAATAAGAAGCTTGTTCCAACCTTGGTTTAATGTGATTGGATATTTTGTACCACTCTTGCTCACACGAGATGCAACTTGGGTTTGCTGTCCACTAAGCGTGTCGCCCACGAAAAGCTTATATACCCCCGAACCGCCGACCTGCCATTGAACCGTTTGCGCTCTGGGGCTGTACACATAGGTGGCGGCCACAACCCACTTGTCGGTTGTATTCTGTCCTTGCTTCACATCAAAATAACCCATCAGATCGTTGTAATCGTCATAATTTCGGTTGAAGATCCGGTCGTCGAAATATTGCCATGTGGATGTTTCCGTACTGTTCGGATCGGCAAAAGACTCGCCAATAACAGGAACGATGTTTCCAAGAGGTTGCTCATTGGTAAAAGGACCGGAAACAGCCCATTGGTTAATGTAGGGGGCGGTGCCGTTCGTTCGAGCCGCATACGCATGGGGTCCAAAGTAAGCATCGCTGGCTACAAAGTTTGCAGCTACAATTGCTGTTGCGGTAACAATGGATAGGACTTTTCGAAATCTGTTCATAATCTACCTCCTCGTATAATCGTATTTGATAAGATCATTTGCTCTTTTTCCAGTTGATCCGGTCAACTTAAAGCTTTATAGTCGGCCCCCCTGCTTAATGAATGATTTTTAGAGTCGAATTGAAATCCCATAATAAAAGATCAAAGTAAAATTGAATACATAAAAAAGCATATCTTCCTTTGATAATTTGCAATGACAGTCTCTAAAAAGTGTATATTTCACTAAATTTGAGATCTTTTAAACCAAACAAAGCCCCCTATCACACTGTTGACTTTTGTAGGTGATAGAGGGCTAGATATTAAACTACTGCTGTTACCTTACTTTCCAGGTTTCCCGGATTGATCATGCGGCACGGTTACGGTTGCAGTCGCAACCGTTTGGTTGCCTGCATTGTCGGTCGCCGTGTAGGTGATCGTATAGACGCGCCCGGAGCCTGCGCCCAATCTTACGGCACGCAGACCGAACGTGGTGTCCTCCGAGCCGATGTTCGCTTGAATGTCGCCTTGTCCGCTGTCCGGTTCATTGCACGTGATGGATGTTAGCACGACTGACTTCACTCCCGACTCGGCCCTCGCGTTTACTGTAGCCTTCACGGTCACCATTTTATTGTTCGCCGGCCATATCGTCGTTTGATCCAGCTCAATCGTCAGCTCCGGTCCCGTCTTGTCTATCATTTCATTTACAGTCACGCTAATGCTTGTTGTCAATGGTACCTGATTGGGGTTTGCGACTCCCTCAGGCAGGGTTACCGTCCCCGACACCGTGAAGGTTTGTTCCGTTTTTACAGAAGGATCATAGCTCGAAGCTTCGACATCCCATGTCACATTGGCATTCATGCTTTCCGCCGAATTGGTTTCCAGTTGGACGGTTGCAGGCAAGCCGAGATCATCCGCCGTCTTTGCCGTTCCGTTGGCAACCCCAGTAACAGGTGCCGGTGTCATGATTGCTGCTAATGTCTTCGCAATTGGAATATCGGTTGTGCCTAGCAAGTTGCCGCTTTGGTCATAAAGCTGAACGGTCATCTTATTGCTGCTTGAAGGGGCTACAACATTTACATTCTGAGTGCCCGCTGTTACTGCATAGCTTTTGCCATTAACTAAAACATACATGCCAACGGCGGCGCCCGGATTGTTTAGATTTGTACCCTCAACATCAATATTTAAATCGATGTTTGTTCCGCCGTTCACGGTGCCAGTAGTTGTTACATTGAAGTTCGATACATTGTAGAAGTTAGCTGTTACGGTATTGTCATAGAACGAAGTTACGAATTCCGTTGATGAGCTGTTCGCATCCGCAAACACCCCTCCATTGGATGTTGTCCAATTCAGGAAGTAGAACCCCTCAGCCGGCGTTGCGACAACGGGCATGGCCGTACCCGAAAGATATCGGCCCCCACTGCCTTGGGTTACAGTTCCGTTACCGGATGTTGAGAAACCAAGAGTCGGTGTGCCGCTCCCAATATCCATTTTGAGAATGTTGCTGAGCTTACCGTTCGAATCCTTCTCTTGAATATAGACCGTATACGGCACATATGGCGCGAGATTCGGGATACTGAAGGTGTTATCACCCGCAATGCCGGCTGCTCCGGTTCCAGATGTGTTAAGCGTTGGTTTTGCGGCGCCGCTGTACACCACCGAATAGTAATATGTGCCAGCTTGAGTGGCGGTGAATGTCACGGTTGCGGTACCCGTCGGCCCGTTCGTTCCATCGCTGACACTGTTCGAAGGAGTTACGCTCTTTGCCGAGATCTTAAAAGAATCCGTAATCGTCGATGTCGGCATCGCTACAACATTTAGGATCACCGCGGGTGTTGTATAGATTGCTGGGATGAGCGAGCCTTCTGTGTTCGTGATCATGCATTGATATTGTGTACCATCGTCCGCAACTGTTACCGGTGAAACCGTTGTATACGTGCTGCTTGTCGCGCCGCTGATGTTACTCCATGTCGTACCGTTATCGGTTGAAACCTGCCACTGATAAGTGAGCGTTCCACCATCGGAAGCGTATGCCATCGTACCGAATGATACGGGTTGTGGATCGGTTACACTCTGTGAACGCGGATTTACAACCATTACCGGAGTGGCAGAAGCAGGATTCGTGATTGTGTAGGCATAAGACGAAATAGAAGAAAAATACCCACTGCTGCTCACTTCAACCACTTTTAATGTACAACTTTTATTGATGGCGATAGGACCCGTTTGCAGCGTTCCGTTAATTGTCGGGTCGGAGCCATCCAGCGTATAGTAAACGCTGTTGCCGGAAGTGCCGGGCGTTACATTCACTGTAACCGGGTTTGCGAATGTTCCGGCGGCTTTGTCTACCGTAGGCGAAGTCACTGACGATGCATTGTTCGTAACGGTAAGGTTGTCAATGCGGAATTCGTTGTTTATTCCGCCAAAGCCAACACCACCAAAAGCATTTGATGGATTTGGTACTTGCGCCACCTGCGTGCCGTTAACGTAGAAAGTGATCGACGAGGGGCTGACGACAGCTTTGTAAGAATTCCAGTTGTTCATATCGAACCCGGACGGCATTTGAATGTTGCTAACAAGCGTTTTATCTGCCGGTGAACCGCTATTGTTACGCTGATAGATAATCCATGAACCGTTTGCAAGATTATTATAAACGTACCTAAGCTCGTAACGGTTTACATTTCCACCGCTTCTGGCGCTTACATAGACCGAAATAGGCGCAAAGTTTGCGTATGCCGCTGAACCCGGGTTTGATCCCCAGCCAGCAAATTTGATATTCGCGGTGGCTGTGTAACTCGTCCACGACGAATTGCCTAAATTGGTGTAGACAATGTTATCAGGTGTTTTGATATTCAATGCCTTGCCGCTTGCGTTATTCGGGTTTGTCGTGTCCGAAACAATGCTATAAACAGGTGCAGGGCTGAGACCGGCTGCTGTTCTGTTATCCGTCCAGCCAGTTGGCGCCGAGGTGCTGCCTACCGTGTATCCGCTGAAGTCTTCCGAATAAAGGGTAGTAGTGCCAGAAGTGAACGTCGGAATAAGCTTAGCCCTGGCGGTTTGAAGCAGAGCAACAGCGTTTATTACATCGGAATCACTTGCATTGGTATTTTTGAGCACCGAATTAGCACTTGCTATTGCAGATTTAAAAGCATTCCAACATGCAGTTGAATAGTTTCCTTGCTTAACAGACATTGCATTGGTTATTGCATCTCTGAGCGGTTGTTTGTTAACCCCTGCTGCAGTCTGCGCGGCCGTTGTTCCGCTGATCGTGTAGTTATATCCGACTGTCGCGCTATATACCCCGGCACTGTTCACCTCTGCAACTTTGAGTATACTACTAGCATTAATTTTAATCGGATTTCCGGTATAAAGGGTTCCGAAAATGGCCGGGTCGGAACCATCCGTGGTGTAATATACGGAATCGCTTGCATTTGCCGGCGTAAGGGTTACGCTTTGCGGATTGCTATACGTGCCGGATGATAGGTTCGCCGATGGAGGATTAATAGGATTCTGCACAAGGCTAATGTTTGCCACATCAAACGTAGCATCGTATCCACCAAGACCAAAGCCGCCAAAAGCGTTGCCGGGATTGGAAACTTGTGCAACCTGAGTACCATTGACGAAGAATGTAATATAACCGTTTCCGGCTACGATTTTGTAGGTGTTCCAGTCATTCATGTTAAAGCCGGCAGGCATTTGGATATTGGTTACCAAATTGTTGTCTGCGGGATTGCCGCCCCTTTGGTAGATCACCCATTGACCGTTTGAGAGATTCGGATAATTATATCTCAGCTCATAACGAGATACATTACCTCCATTATTGCCGCTGACATATACGGATGGGCCAAAGGTTGCGTAAGTGCCGTTCGAATTGCCCGACCATGACACGAATTTTGATTGCAAAGTCAATGTATAATTGGTCAGCGAATTATCGCCCAAGCCATAGAATATGACATTGTCCGGCTCCGTGATCCGCATGACCTTGCCGACCGTTGCATCTTGCACGATTTGATAGGAAGCCTTGGGATTTGAAGAACCGTCTCTGCTATCTGCCCAGCCGGTTGGTCTGGCCGTACTGCCTAACGGATATTGACTGAAATTCTCGACATAGGCCCGGGGTTGGACCGCCGTGGGCGGAATGGTTACAAGAGGTTGAACCGGCGGAGCGTCCTGACCGCCATAGATATAAAAATCGCCGAAATCCGTCGAGCTGCCGACCGGTTTTCCATCCGGCCAACTTTTTCCCCAGTCGCCCATTCCAACATATGTGAATGCTGTAGCGATACCGTCTGCCACGGTGTAATCAGCAACCTGCTGATTGTCTATGGAAATTTTTACATCCGTTCCGGAGGAATAGTCCATCGTTAGGGTACGCCAACCGAAATCGCGACGCACATTTGTTACAATCGACTGATTGCCTTTTTGGATTGTATAGTAATCTTTCGATACTTCGCCGTTGGCACCAATTCCCAATATATTTTTACCGTCATCGACCCGCAAGTACGTATGCGCCAAATAAGGGTCATTCGGAGAGGTTGTCGGCGGGTCTCCAAAGAAATAATCTTTATGTCTGTCAAAAAACTTGACGGTTACAACCTTATTTATAGGTTGTTCAAAGAGACGACTAACCACAACGCCGTTAAGATTAGTCGGGGTAAAGATCGGAAGCGACCTGATGCCAAGCCGCGGGTCGTTCGGACTTGCCAACACGCCCAAAGACATATCCACACTGCCTTTTTCTACTGTCCACTTTGTTGCGTCGAGAGCGGAATCGTTAAATGTATCCGAGAAATATACATTTGACGGAGATGTTTGCGGGTAGGTGTGTGGATTGGTTCCGAGCAATGGAGTCGGGAATGAAGAAGTTAACCCGATTAAATCGTATTGCATTTTTGACGGATCAAACGACTGTACGCTGGATATATCATCAATATTGTTGGTGACGTTCTGGAAAATGTACATATCGCCATAGCCGCCAGAGTTGCCGGGGCGAATAGCCAATGAGTGACTTTGCGTGTTTATGGCTTGAACATTTGAAAACACAAAACCGGTTGCACCCATGGCAGTATCCAATCCGCCGACCGAATCCTTTTCATGCACGGACGCCGCAGTGCCAATATTAGCGATGAGCACTTGATCCATGTAGTTATAACGGTCAACTGACGGATCAATCTGTGAGAGGTTCGTGGTTAGATGGTTAACGTCATTGGATCCGTGTTGCGTTGCAGCAGAATACCATTGTCCACCTCCGGCAGTAAGCCATGACATAAACAGTGAGCTGTCTTCGCCGGCATCTTGGTGGGTGTGGTGCAAGTAGATGTATGAGAAGTGGTTACCGACGGTATAGTTATCTCTCACATTATCGAAATTCGGATTTGCGCTTTTCCCTCCGCGAGGATATCCGCCAAGAATAAGCATTCCGCGTTTTGGCGAATTATAGATCTCCAAGTGGCTGAATGTACTTTGCCCGCAACTCATAACGGTAAGGCCAACCCCATGACCTACGAGCTGACCGACGTCATGGATAAGAACATTGTTAATCGTATGATGGTTGGAATATTTGCCGACGCCAGGATATCCGCCGTCGATGGAAATCCCCCCGTCACCCGTGTTTTCAACCGTGGAGTTTACAATCGTGTTGTACTGATTGTCACCGAGCATGAAGATGCCATATATGCCGGCATTTTTAATGAGGCTGTTTTTGATTGTGATGTTGTTGGTGCCTTGCATCGTGATACTGCCCACTTGGAAAGCCGGACGATCGGCAGATTCGGCATAGGCCGGCATGGTTACGCCCTGTGCCAACGCTACCGGCGGGAATGCACCAATGCCTCCCATATCGCCATAGTTATATGAATAGCTGTAATAGTCGCTAAACTCTGTGTCCATTACGGCAAGACCGTCAAAAACAATGTTATGGACTTGAAGCGCTGGATCGGGTTGATCGCCAGGGTTTGCCTTTGGTGTACCTTGCATATTGATAACCGTTTGCATGGTTGGCGTGACAACGGTTTTATTTGTCATCGTTCCATCGGCCGGATAGTAGTACAGGATGCCATGCGTTTTGTCATAATAGTATTCGTCCGGAGTATCGAGGAACGAGAGGTTGTGTTGCAGGAAATATCTTGAACCATTGCTTACTGGGTACTTTACGTAATATTGGTATTTGTGATAGAAATCCGAGCCATTTGCTTGCGGCTGGTTAAGTGTAATTGTTGAGGTACCAACGTTTATACTTGCGACAGGTTCCGTATCGGTAAACCAGTCCCACGAACCGGAAACGCCGCCGGTACCGCCATCCCAAGTAAATACTTGAGCGACTTCAATACCGTTTTGCTGCGCCAATTGTAAGCCATTGATCTGTTCAGGAGTTAAATCGCTTTTATTGATTTGAATATTGCTGCCATTGGAACTTCCGGATACGCGGTTATAGTTATCCTTGGCTTCGGGGAATCCTGCTTGAGGCATAAGGTTGGGCGTTCTTGCCATCGTCGCCCGCGCATCATTAACATATAATGTATTAAAAGCCGGTGAATTCAGTCCGCTGAATGTTGTAGGATAGTTCGCCGTGTCCAGTTGAATTTTCCATACTTTACCTACCATACTGGTAAGCATACCGTAGTTGGTAGCGTCGCTTTGTTCGGCAAGAGTCCATGTGCCTGTGACAGGTATGCCGCCATAAAGCTTTGCAGCACCAATTCCGCCTGAGCTTTCATAGACGATGTTGTAGCCGTTCGTGCCGGAATCTTGCGACGTAAAGTTAAGAGTACCTGGCATGTAATAGTCGCCTGGTGCAATGCTAACTTTTATATCGCCTGTCATGTTTTGATTGATTTGTCGAACGGCTTGTTGCGCCTTTTGTAAAGTAGCAAATGGATTGGCCTGTGAACCGTCACCGGAGGTGTCGTTGCCGGTTGTTGAAACATAAATGGTTGCCATTGCATTGCTTTGAGCTTGAACATTTACATCACTTGCGCTTACTTTTGTATTTGTAAATGCAAATGTTGTGGTTGCCATTGCAAAAGCCAATGCCGCAGAAGTTATTTTCTTGTAATATTTTTTCATTTGATCCCTCCTACGAAAAAAATAACTTATCAAAATAACATTTTCTTCTCGGTTGACTATCCGGATTAGTGAACAAAAGCTCACCAACCCGGATGCTGCAATAAAACTTCCTCCGAAATACCGTGCTTCACAAGTATCGAAAATACGACCTTTTCATAAATGCTTACTTCTGCGCCAATACATACTGAGCGTCCCGCAGCAAATATTCTGCTGCTTCACTTGAGATATGCTTCCCGCTTTGCGCCTGCACTTCATTCACGAAGCTGTTCAAATTGTTATTCTTCAATTTGGCCTGAAGACTATTGGCAATGCCAGCATTGTCGATTTCATTGTTACTCACAAAATAATTGACCAGCGCCTGTAAAGAAGCAACGCTTGCCACCGTCTGGAATTGAACGGTCTTGCTTCCCTGATTACCGGCCATATCGCTAGAGGTAACAACGAGTGTGTGCAGCCCAAGCGGCAGCTTATAAAGCGGAACCGTCGTTCCGATTTGGTAAGCATTCGTATCGAGCGTTACTGTCGTCTTGCTGTTGTCGATACCGGACATGTTATCTGTTAGCGCAATCTGAGGCGTAAAATCCCCGGAATCTTCATAAGTACTGCCGTCTTCTGGTACGGTCACTTCGATCACCGGGGCAGTTGTATCCAGGTTAAAGCTGACGATCTTTACATCTTCCACATTGCCAGCTTTGTCTGTTGAGCGATAACTAACGGCAGCCTTCCCATCTTGATCGAGTACTACCGGCCCGTCATATGGAATCCAAGTGGAACCGCCATCAAGACTGTATTCCAACTTCGCTACACCGGATTCTTTGTCCGACGAGGCAAGCTCCAGTGTAAGCGGATGGGTGTACCAGCCGTTCTGCCCATCAGGTTCAGCTGGTGTAACGGCCACGCTGCTCTCGGGCGCAACCTTGTCGATATTGCTGACTTCATAGCTGGTGACGTTCGATGTGCTACCCGCATCATCCGTACTTCTGGCATAGACCGTCCCATTCGCAGTCATGACAATTGGATCGGTGTACATTGTCCATGTTCCGTCTGTACCTGTTTTATATTCTTTCTTCGATACGTTATCCGGATAGTGAATCGTTACGTTGACATCGGTGTTGGTTGGACCGGTTTCATCGGCTGTAAACGTTGCGTCCGCCGGAAGTATCTTATCCGTCATGAACTTGAACCAGTCAATATTGCCGACCCCTTCTCCGCTTCCGGCTCCGACAATATAAAGATTATGCACTCCGCTCACGCCGGATACAGCGCATGTCTGTGTCGCATAGGTATCCCATCCGCCTGTTGACTTTATGGTTAATGTGCCGATTAACGGTCCCGTCGTGCTATCAAGCCGTAACTGAAGCTGCTTGCCAGCATATCCAGAATCGACAGCTACACTGGCCACGAACTGGCTGATACCCGTACCAAAATCGATATTGTTGTATGCCATCCAATCGCCAGGATCTATATTCCCTACTACAGTTCCGGTCCCTGCGCTATGGGTTGCGGTTCCTTTCTGGGAGCTATAGTTCTCAGCTTGAATTGTGTTTGTACTTGGCGTTGAAGCAACTGATTGTAATTCAAACCAGTTAATATTCCAGCCATTTTTGCTGACATACAGCCTCATCGTCTGAGGGCCTGATTGGAGTGTCACCTTATCACTTACCGTCACCCAATTCTGCCACCCGCCGGTGCTAGGGAATGAGGTCGTTTTCAAATTAACCCCGTTCACCTGCAGCTGAACTTCGCCGGAATAACCCGTATTCACTGCAACACGATAATTCACAGTATAGGTTCCTGCAGAAGCAACATTGACGTTGTAATCCATCCAGTCGCCCACATCCAAATAGCCCGCTAACAAGGTGCCTTCCGAGGCTGGTTCAGTTTGGATGCCATACATCGCATTGTAATCTTCCGCTTCGATCTTTCCAGGTACCGGCACATACTTCTCAAACTGGAACCAATTCAGGTTCCACCCGTCTTTGGTGATATACAGCCTTATCGTTTGAAGTCCTGCGCTTAGGGTTACGGTATCGCTCACCGTCACCCAATTTTGCATTCCGCCTGTGCTCGGTAATGAAGTTGTCTTCAGTTTGACTCCGTTCAATTGCAACTCGACTTCACCGGTGGATCCCGAATTAACGGCTACCCGATAATTCACCTTATAGGCGCCGGCGGCCGCGACATTGACTTTATAGTCTATCCAGTCGCCAGCGTCGAAATCTCCTACAGCTAGGGTGCCTTCTGAGGCTGTAACCTTTTGTATGCCTGACATATCGATGAAATCTTCGGCTTCGATCTTTCCAGGAATCGATTCTGGAGGCATCGGCAGCGGGTTAGGCGGTGGTGTCACTGTACCGCCATAGATATAAAACTGATCGTAGAAACTTACCCCTTTGCCACTGTCAGACCCGAGCTCGACACGACTAAAATTAGTTATCGTGGTTAAAGTCTGAACCAGCACGCCGTCAATATAAAGCTTCACGTCATTTCCGCTGGTATAATCCCATTTCAGCTCATGCCAGCCGTAGGTACGAGGGATTGAGGTTGCCGTTTCGGTTGAACCATTCATAACAACGTAATATTTGTTATTTACCGTCGTGTCCAGCCCCATCCCTACAGCTTGAACGCCATTATCTACTCGCGCCAGCGATTTCACCGTTGAAGAGATGGTCGTGCCTGAATCGTAAGGAACTAAGTTACTGCTTTGTCGATCAAACATTTTTACTGTGACAATTTTGTTGAGCGAACCGCCAAAATCTCTGTACAACACAGGCTTTGAACCGCTCGGTGCAGCATCGCTGTCTATTTTCAGCGCTTTTTTACCATGAAGACCGCCTTCAGACATCCATTCCGTCGTAACAACGGGCTTCACACCTTGATAAGTCCATTTCGTCCAATCCATTCCGCTTTCAAAATCATCTTTGATATAAATATTGTCCGGTTCTTGAAATGAATCCCTAGCAGGTAAATAGACACTTGGGAAATCTGCCCCGATACCGATGTTCGCATAATCCATTAAGGAGTCGTTAAAAGTAGCAAGCTGATTAGTATGCTTACCAAAATCAATGTTTGTATTGGTGAATGTAATCTTATCGCCATATTGCGTCGTCGTATTGACCTCCGCATTAAAATGCTGAGGGTTAACAATTTTAAGATTGCTAACTTGAAATCCGGAAGCGCCCATATCAAGATTCATACCATTCGGGGCGATGTCAGTCATGCTTGGGTTTGCTCCCACGCTGTCTATCACCATCTGGTTGATATAGTTAGGCTTATAATTGGTCGAACCCTTGAATAAATAACAGGCGAAGAACGCACCGTCATCTCCACCATCTTGCTGCATGTCGTGCAGGTAAATATACTCAAACGTGTTATGATGCGTATACAAATCAGTCATCGGATTGTAGTTCTTATCTCCGTTAGGAAAGGCAACGTTAGGATTGCGGCTCCAACCTGCTGTTACAAATATCCCTCTTCTTGGCGAGTTGTATATTTCAAGATGCGAAAACGTATTATAGCCGGAATTATTGACTGTAATCCCTGCGGATTGACCAACCAGCTGGCCAGCGTCGTGGATCATCGTATTGGTGACCGTATTATGATGGCTATATCCGTCCCCATTTGCATCTCCGCCGACGCCTGGATATCCGCCTTCAATATTCACACCTCCATGTCCCGTATATTCAATAAGGGAGTTATTGATATTCGTGTACTGATTGGCTAGATAGAGTTCGATCCCGAACATGCCCGCATTTTTGATATGCGAATTGCTGATCGTGATGTTGCTCGTATTGGTCAAGGTAATTACACCGACCTGAAACTCTACTCTTTCGGTCTGCTCGCAGTAGGATGGTTGTGTACTTCCCGCTGCCGATGGCGGATAGAATCCTACACCTACGCCGCCATCCCCCCAGTTCCAACCATAGCTATAATAGTCAGAGAAATCCGTATCTTTAAATTCCAAACCGTTGAATGTAATATGCGATACCATGCTGGTACGGGAAGCGCCCTTGATATCAATAATCTTCTTTACGGCTGGAATCACGATATCCTGATTCTCAATGCTTCCGGATCCAGCTAGTGGATAGTAATATAAATAACCTGTCGTTTTGTTGAAGTAATACTCACCAGGTTGGTCCAGAAATCCCAGGTTTCCCTGTAAAAAGTATCTTGCATTCGTGCCGGTCGCATATTTGGGACGATATGCTGCAGCATTTTTCGGATCAGTTTTGAATGTGAGTGTTCGTGTAGACGTATTAATACCGGATAGCGGAATCGTATCCGTCATCCAATCCCAGTATCCGCCATCCCACATATACACCTGTGCATCGAGCTCGCCTCGTGCTTGCGCGTTCACTAAGCCGGCTAAGGATGTTGCATCAATATCGCTAGAATTATAGATCAAAGTGCTGATTCCACCACCCGCTGATCTCATATAATCCGTTTGTGAGGCAGGAAATCTCGGATCGACATTTAAATTTTTGGTTCTTGCCATAACTGCCCTGGAATCGTTAACGTATAATGTATTGAATTGAATCCCGGTACCAACATAGGTTTTGTACACGTTCCCAGCAGCGCTTGCCGGCAGGTCTGCATCAGCGCCTGTACGGGTGACCAGATTCCAAGCAGAGGTGACTTTATTGCCGCCAATGAATTTCGCCGTGCCTAGACCGTCCAAATTCGTGTAAATCACCTGAAATCCATTAGTCCCCGAATCTCTTTCATCGAAGCTGATCGGACTGTTTACGTAGTAATTGCCTGAAGCTATATACACGTATATATCTCCGGTCATATTGCTGTTTATAGCCCTAACAGCATCACGGGCTTTCGCGAGAGTAGCAAATGGCTGCTCTTGTGTGCCCGGATTCGAATCACTGCCGTTTGGGGCAACATAAAATGCCGATTGAGCGGCTGCATGGACCGTTTCCGGATAAACAGGCACTATCATAGCAAAAAGCATCAATAAGCACATTACAAAACTTGCTTTTTTGTTCGGTTTAATATGGAATAACATGAGACAACACCTCCTTTGATTTTTAAGCATCCGCCATGTTGAAATTACTAAAAATCATAGGTCGACACCCGACATGTTATCGGTTAATGTAATCTGAGGCGTTAAATCTATTCTCTTACTTGCCGTTAGCCTTCTTCCATTCGTCAATCTGCTTCTGTTTCTCGGCAATAATATCGTCGGCTCCGGCCTTTTTCAATTTGTTCAGAAATTCCGTATAGTATTTGTCAGGATCTACCGAACCGGAATCAAGTGTGTACAAATATTCCTTCAGCGTCGCATCCACGTTGGCAATTTGGGTTTTAACCGGTTCCGAGTTGAATACGAAGCCCATCACAGGAGATACCGCAGCAGTCTTGTCAGCCTCGTAAATCATACTAAGCATCTTTTCTGAAAGTTCCACATTGGCATTTTGATCCCACAGCATCCTGCCGTATGACTGCCCGATCTCCCATTCGCTCCAGTTGAAGTTGTACATGTCCTTGATCATTTCAATTTGTTTATCGCTAATCTTCTTGTAATCCTTTCCTTCTTCTCCAAAAGCTAATAAATGGAACAAGGAATCATCGGTATTCAATAGTTCGATCAATTGAACCGCCTTCTCCGGATGCTTTGAGTTGGCACCGACCGCGACAATTGCAGTCGACGGGCTATTCGCAGGGATAAAAGGCTCGGTAAACCTTTTGGAGTAACTGTATACCTTATCCTCCGGCGGCGCTTGGGACATAAAAGATTGGACCCCTAGCTCAGGCATGTCAACTAGGTCAGGATAAGGGTTCGCATATAAGGCAGCAATTCGTTTCGCTTTCCTATCCGGGAGGTAATCCTTCATTGTTGCGGCATCTTTCTTGATGTAACCGTTCACATACCAATTTCTGAATGTTTTCAGGTAATCCTTGTACTCCTCCGTTTCATACTGGTTGAACACCTTGACATCCTTGTCATTAATCCGTATCCAGCCTGGAATCTTATTGTCTCCCACGGAATCCATGCCATAGATGAGTGGCATATCCGCAAAATTGTCGGCCTGGTTGCTATATTCCCAAGGGATGATACCCGGTTCTCCCTTTTTCACGGCATCCAGAAACGGCGTCAGGTCATTCCAATTTTTTATCGATTTCCAGTCAAAATTATACTTGTCGGCAAAGTCCTTTCTTAGCTGCACCCCTTTGGCTCCTGCCATTCCCCATACCTGATAGTTGATGGAACCGTAAATTTTTCCGTTCACCTTTACGCCCTGCCATATACTCTCCGGCACTCTCGACTTTGTCACGGGAGCATACTTATCCAGCAGATCCGTGATATCCAAGTAAGCACCTTTGGAAGCATTTTGGAAGTAGTTCAGTTCTCCCCAGCTTCCGGTAAAGGCGAGATCAAACGGTTCACCCGACGAAATCATGAGATTCATTTTTTGCGGATATGCACTCCAGTCGGTAACGACCAG
The DNA here is from genome assembly GCF_022898935.1 of Paenibacillus mangrovi. GTDB lineage: Bacteria > Bacillota > Bacilli > Paenibacillales > Paenibacillaceae > Paenibacillus_AQ > Paenibacillus_AQ mangrovi. Next base: position 24,644 of record NZ_JALIRP010000010.1, read on the forward strand.
CTTCAAGGTGGCGTTGATTTTTTCCTTAATAATCTTGTTCGCCGCATCCATGATGCGATCCATGTCTTTCACCGGTGCGTTGGCGATATAAAATGTTAATTCTACTGGCGGATCATTCGGTTTCGCCGTCTCTTGGGTAGTCTTGGTCTGATTCTGATTCTCAGATGTGCTGGGGGTATTTCCTGAATCGCTGCTGGTTCCGCATCCGACGAGCGTAAGGGCTAGAATGAGTATGTATGCAATGACGGATGGAATATATTTTGAACGATGAAGCATATCAAGTCCTCCTTTTTTTCTCTTGTTTATCATCAAAACCATACTCGCAAAACATTTACGACTCCCCCTGATAGGCGCCACTCCCCCATACTCATTTCAAGGATCATTATGTTCGTATTCCGTTTCAGATTATTGGACCCGAAAGATCATGTATACACGAAAAAGTATACTTTCCTTAGATATTTCGCCAATTCCTGTTCTTTAAAAAAGATACTTTTCATGAAAATGATGTTTTCTATGCTTTAACGGCGCCAAGCGTAAGCCCTTTGACAAAATATCGCTGCAAAACAGGATACATCAAAATAATCGGCCCGATGGACAGCACGCAAGCGGCCATTCTGGCACTTTCCCCCGGCAGCATCCCTATCGACTTTTCAATCGCTCTCGATGCCTGTTCATTGCTAAGCAAATATTGGATATTCGACATTAAAGCCTGAAGTAAATATTGAAGGGTATACAGTTTATTGTTTTCGATGAATAGCGCACTAGTAAACCAGTCATTCCAGTAGGCGATTGAAATGAACAATCCGATGGTCGCAAGCACAGGCGTAGACAAGGGCAGCACAATCCGGAAAAACGTATTGAATTCTCCCGATCCGTCGATCCTGGCCGATTCAATAATCGAGTCAGGCAGCGCCTTAAAGAAATTACGCATGATGAGCACATGCACCGGGGAAACGAGCAGCACGATGATCAATACGAGCAGCGTATCCTTCAGATGGAGATATTTCGTTATCAGAATGTAGTAAGGAGCAAGTCCTCCGTTAAACAGAATGGTAAAGAACACAAGAAACGAAACCTGATTTCTGTACCTCACTTCATTTCTGGAAATGGCATAGGACATTAAGGAGGTCACGAGCAAGTGAAGAAATGAGCCGACGGCCGTTACAATCATCGTGATCTTGTATGCGTTCAAGATAGATGTCGTACCGGAGAATACATACTGGTAACCTATGAGACTGAATTCCTTCGGAATCAGATGATAGCCATCTGTGAGCAGCGATTTCTCATTCGTTAATGAAATGGATAACACGAGCAACACGGGAATAAGGCACATTGCACAATATACGATGAACATCAGATTGATCGCGAGCTTGGAAAATAATCCCTCACGTTTCATCTTCAACTGTCCCATTTTTGCACACTCCCTCCTGCAGCCAGATTAGAATAATGAACTATCAGAATCATATTTTTTTACCAGATAATTAGAGATGAGTACCAGCACCAAACCTACAACCGCTTGATATAAGCCTACGGCAGAGGACATCCCGATATCGTTAACGGTACGCAGCGACCTGAACACATAGGTATCGATCACGTCGGTCGAAGAGAACAAAATTCCCGATTCCCGAGGTAAGTTATAGAAAGCACCCCAGTCACCAAGCCCGCCATTGAAAATCTTCCCGAGCCAGAGGAGCATAAGAATAATCACGACCGGCATTAAGAGTGGAATGGTGATGAACCTTGCCTTCTGCCACTTGCTCGCACCATCGATTTCCGCAGCTTCATAATAATCCGATGATATTCCCGTAACGGCAGCGACATAGATGACCGAAGTATATCCCACTTGCTTGAGCAGATAAGCCAGAGGCATAATAAATCGCCAGTATATCGCATCACTGTACCAATCGATCGCTTCCAGCCCAAGGGATTTGCGGATTCCGTTCACCAGCCCCTGGTCGGTGTTAAGCAGAGCGTATACAATATACTCTCCCACGATCCAAGACAGAAAGAACGGCATTAACATCACGCTTTTGTACACAGCTGTCCGCATCCGGCTGCCCGTTTCTTGCAGTAGAATGGCAAACAATACGGAAATGACGGTTACAAGCACGATAATGAGCAGGTTGTAAAAGATCGTATTAAATGTAACCCTCCATGCCGCATCGGATTTGAAAAAAAACTCGAAGTTTTTAAATCCGATCCATTTGCTCCCCCATATGCCCTTGACCGGATTATAATCCTTAAATGCGATGACCGCTCCGAACATGGGCAAGTAATTAAATATGACGATATAAAGCATTCCGGGCAGAATCATGAGATAGAACGGCCAACGCCTGACCATTTCCTGCAAAAAAGTTCGGTGATGCAGAAAACCGGTCTTTTTGAATCTTTTCTGTGCAGCTGCCGCGGCTGACAGGTTGTTATTCATATACCCACTCCTTCTTTCATAAAAGTCAATGTATACTCGATTTCATTTTCACGATAATCGATAATACATCACGCTCATACAGGGAAAAGCATATTTTCCTTTGACAATTCGCTATGGTCCTTCTCTAAAAATTAAACATTTCAATAATATTAGGATTTTCGAATAGAAAATGGATGAGTTTCGCAGGAATACCGAAGGGAATGTTGAAAGAAATCATACACGAAAAAAGGGGGGACAGTATGGCTGTTCCAGTCAAATTACAATCTAATCGTTTGTACACCAAATTGCTGCTCGCATTTACTGTAACCGTTACCATTTTGATTCTCGGTTTGTCCGCCCTTTTGTATCAGAATTATAGCTCGGCTTCGCTGGCTAACGAGAACCGGCTGAGAACGTCTATGCTGAATCAGATTAGCTACAGCATGAATTACATGGATAATTTAGCTCATAAATTCATGTCCTCAGCCATTGTTGGATCAAACGTTCCCAACCTCCTATATAATCAGAACGATGACAAAATGGTGCTCGACAATGCTCTACGGAATTTGGATATGCTTGTAGTCACCAATGATTACGTGTATTCGGTATATACCATTTCCCTTTCTTTAGATCGGATCGCATCGACGGAGGACGGAGGGTTCTATTCCGCTCTTAGTTTTTACGATCAGGATGTTATCAGCTTGCTTCAAAAATGGGACGATCAAGATTTGTCTACCATGCCTATAGCCCGCAGAATCCCAAAAGCAAATTCCTCTTCAGGATTTATCAACGTATATTCGTATATCCTTCCCTTCCAGTTGGATCCTGGCAAACATCCGAGTCAAGCGGTCGTTGTTAATATTAAGTCGAACGCCCTCCGCGAGCTTATTGCTTCATTGAACAACAAAATTGACGATACAGGGAACGATATCATCGTAATCGATTCGAATGGAACCGTCGTAAATCACGCTGAGGAAAACATGTTTCTGCGAAACATTCGGGATGAAGAGTATATTCGAACTGTGTTAGATTCGGATCAAGCAACAGGCAGCTTTAAGACGACAATCGACGGTCAATCCTACAATATCGCCTACGTGTCCTCGCAATCATTGAACTGGAAATTCATCAGCCGGATTTCGTACCAATCATTCATGTCCCCGGTGGATGCCGTCAAATCCTCTACGCTGTTTACCAGCATCGTCGTGCTTTTCCTGGGATTTCTCTGTTCTTTCTTCATGTCAAAATCGATCTATTCTCCGTTCGGAAGGCTGATTGAAACCGTTCGTCTGAAGAGCGATGAATTGGATCGGAAGCAGCGGAATCATCGACAATCCTTGCGTAACCATTGGTTAAAAGATTTGTTGCTCGGGAATAAGGATGCCGCTCATAAGGAGCTGCTATCTCAGACAGCAGAGCTTGGCATCAAAACGGATTTAACCGGTTCACTCCGGATCATTGTATTCCGTTTGGATCATTATCGAATGTTCTTGGATAAATATAATGAAAGAGAACGCGGTCTGCTGAAATATGGAATCGCTAACATCATTGAAACCATTACTTCAGGCGAATTTACAAGCGACGTGATTGAAATGGATTCCGATAAGCTCGTCTTGCTGCTAGAGTCTACGGGTTCAGAGGAAGAGGCATCAAATATTTTGACGTTGGTGAAAAGCATTCAACATTTGGTGCACGATTATTTGCATTTCTCGCTCTCCGCTGCAATCAGCGAAACGATCGAATCCCGCGCCCTGCTTAGTGAAACGTATTCTGACACGCTGGCGCTATCTATGTACCGGATGATCGCGGGACATGGCAGTATTCTTACTCCAACATTTCGATCTTCGATCCGTACGGAACCATCGCCTTTCCCTGAAGGAAAGGCTAAGCTCTTGTTGGATTCGCTAAAGCTTGGACATTTGGATAAAGTCAAGAAGTACTTTGACGAATTTGTTCACGGTTTAGTCGATGCGCCGTACGAAACGATGCTGTCATCGTACATACATCTCATGTTTATGATCAGCAGTTCCTTTCATTCAGTTGCAGACAACAGCAATTCCCGAATATCGAACGCGTTTCACACGTATTTTTCTAAAATAGACTATTTTGAAACAATTGAAGAGATTCACCAAACGTTCGATTCTCTGTTCTCTGAAATTGTCTTGACTGTAGACTCCATGAAACATAACAAACGCAATATCGTCGTGGATCGTATCAAGAAAATGATTGAGGAAAAGTACCCAGATAAAAACTTAAACCTAAGCATCCTTGCCGAAGAGTTTCAAATGTCGAATGTTTATTTGGGAAGGTTATTCAAAGAGGCGACAGGAGAATCCGTTGCCGAATATATTACAAAAGTTCGAATGGCTCAGGTCAAACAATTGCTTAACGAAAGTAATTTGTCGACCAAGGAGATTTTGGAGAAGTGCGGTTGGGAGGATTTGAACTATTTTTATACACTGTTCAAGAAGCATTTCGGGGTATCTCTTTCCCAATACAGATTATTGATCAAAAGTAGCGATCATCAGGGAACGAACGGCCTTGACCTCAATCCATTCGAACTGGTTGAAGAATAAAACCGCTTGTTATGAACAAAACTTGCCTCCCCCAGATAAACATAATCTGAAGAAGGCAAGTTTTTTCTACATACTTATCCCATTATTTCTCTGCGTTTCTAACCCTTCGGAAATGGTGCCAATTTGACGATCCAGCTTGTAGAACAGCATGATGATAATGCCTAGTCCGGCTGAAAGAAGCGGCGCCCATAAATAGTTCACTTGTATAGCAGCAAGTGCGGACTGCGATTGCTGTGCTGCACCAGGTACGTAGTTCCCTAATGATAGCATGCCTGCGGATAAGGCCCCGCCAACGCCCATACCTACTTTCGCTCCAAAGCTGACAGCCGCGGATAATAACCCTTGTGCTCGCACACCAGATTTCCACTCACCATAATCAACCACATCTGCAATCATCGCAAATCCCATACTCATCGAAAGGCCTTGTGCTAAGCTGGTGATGATCATACCTGTCAAAATGAGCGGAATCGATTGATTGTAGCTGCCCGTTAAAGCAATGGCATAGCCCACAATCATGATCGAAGAGCCGGTAATCATCGTGTTTCTTTTTCCAATTCTTTTGGATACAAACGGAGAAATGGCAAGTGTAATCAGAGATATCATCGACAAAGACATGATTGCCGCTATGAGTTCCGGTCGTTTCATGTTATAAGTCCAGAAATATACCGTTGTCTGCGTCTGCATCGTCATAATAGTCATTTGGATAAACCCGCTAATTAAAAGCAAGAACCACGGTACATTCCCTTTTATTGCTTTGATCGATTCACGAAATGGAAGCGGTTTATCATTTGCCGAAACGACTCGTTCTTTTACATTAAAGAAAGTGATGAGAAAAAAGATTCCGCCAATCACACCGAATAAAACCATGGTGAAAAAGAAACCATGTTGCTGGTTGCCACCGCCCAGTGCTTTAACGATTGGAAGGGTTCCAACAGATACAATAATCATCCCGACAAAAGCAAATAGCATCCGGATTGAAGCCAGTTCGGTTCTCTCCTGCGGATTGCTCGTCATACTTGGCAAAATGGATGTAATCGGAATATTAATACCCGAATATACGATACCAAGCAGCGTATACGTGATGTAAGCGTATACAATTTTACCAATATTACCGATATCCGGTGTAAAGAAGGTCATCATCGCAATCACAGCAAAAGGTATCCCTAACCACAAGAAGTATGGCCGGCTTTTGCCCCACTTCGAGTTCGTCTTATCGATCAGGATGCCCATCATCGGATCCGCAAAAGCATCGAGTATGCGCGTAACCAGGAACAAAGTAGCCACGGCGGAAGTGCTAATTCCATATACATCCGTATAAAAGAACATTAAATAGATCGTAATCATTTGAAAAATTAAATTGGATGCCGTGTCTGAGAGACCATAGCTGATCCGTTCTCTCCAGCCTACTTGTTTTGTCATCATGACAATTTGCTCCCCCCGGGAAACATGAATTAATAGAATTAGGCAAACACTCGCTTGATCTCTTTTGCAATTTCATTCATTAAATCTTCTGCTTGCGGGTATAAACCAATTTTATCCATAAAAGCATGATCTACACCATTGTACTGAATAAGCTTCGTTGGAACGCCGCTGCGTGCAAGCTTCGCTGCATAAACTTCACATTCTACTGCCAAATAATCGTATTGAGCAATGGCGATCAGCGTCTCCGGCATGCCACCAAGCTTATCCGACAACAGCGGGGAAACGTGAGGATCTGTGATTTCTGCGTTATTTTGCAGATAGAGCTGGTAAACGGCTCCGCCGCTTTCACCGAGTGCTGTAATCATTGGCGTGATTAGCTCCGCATGGTTACGAATTTCATAGTGGTCTAGACTCCAGTTGAAGTCCTCGGTTTGTACACCGGCCATATTCACTGTCGGATAAATAAGCGCCTGGAACTTAATCATTCCCGTCCCCTTCTCATGATCCATAAGCGCACACACCGTAGACAAATTACCACCCGCACTGTCTCCCAATACGGCGATTTGCTCTCGATTCACACGAATTTCATCCGCATGCTCATATACCCATGTTACGGCATCGAAACAGTCTGTCAGCCCTGCTGGGAACGCATGCTCAGGCGCTAAACGGTAATCAACGGAAATAACAACGGCGCCTGCTTTTTCCGCCAAGGATTTACACGGATTTTCTACTACATCAACACTTCCAGCCAAGAACCCGCCGCCGTGAATGAAGACAACTGCTGGCAGAATCCCTTCATTCGATGGCGTATAGATTCGCAGAGGAATTGGTCCATTCGCTCCCTCAATGGTTTTATAAGTAGTTTCAACTTTGCTTTTCGTTACATCGTCATTGTTCCAGCCAAACATCGCACGCATTCCCTGAACAAAAGCCGTTGTATCCGAAAGATCGAATGGTTGGTCTGCCATCTCTGCCATTTTTTCAGCCATTTGCAAAGTCACTTGAAGAACCCGAGGATCCAATTCACCTATTGCATCCGAATCAGGAATCGGTTTCACGATGAAATCGAAGCCTTTCTTTTTGACAGCAGAGATCTCCTCGCCCAGTTTCGATACCAAATCTTCGTAGGAAGTTGTACCGCTCATCATAATCGCCCCTTATAAGATTGTCACATGGTTGAATATTGACCTAAAAAAGTGATCTATTAATTTAAGAAAACGTTTACATTTTGATTATAGAAAAAACGATCGTCCTCGAATAGGCAGTGGTTTATCGAGTTGTAAGGCAATATTTAATCTTTTTTATTGAACAACATCATTATTTCAGTAAAAAGAGATTAATTTTTGACCTAAATTGTTAACACATGAATTCATTACCAAGTTTAGCGGAAGTTTTTCTTGCGATTATAGAACGGTTCAGCTTCGCTGAAATTTATAAGTTCTATAATCTTAACAACTTAAAAAAGCACCCGACTTTGAAATGACAGCCGAGTGCTTGTTAAGTCTAGTTCTTGCTTGTTTTTTAGACTTATTTTAGACTTTATTCAGGCTCTTCCCTACCTTGCTTAGAACTTCCTTGGCCGCCCGTTCTCCGGTTTCGACCGCTCCGTTAAAGAACTGTTGGAATTGCAATGACGTATATTGTTAGTCAGATCACACATGATCTTCACTTGATTTATTGCCCGCATCATCCGATACAATAAGAGATAACTCGGGAACCCTTGCATGTTCGTTGATATTCATAATTGACCATTCCCGGGATTCGCTATAGACTCAATAGTATCTTTTTGAGAGGAGATCGAAACTTGGAAAGGGAAATGACTCAAATAAAAAACAGCGTGGATTCTCTGGTTACGATGCTTCGGATGGCTCATTCACTTGAAAATTGGGATAACCTGATCGACTTGTCTGACAGACTTTTAGATAAAGTGTATGGCCCTTTTCAGGAAAATGAGGAAATACAATTACCGATCATGGAAAAACCTCTGGTTTATTATATAGGTTACGGTAATTTAATGAAGGGCGTTGCATACCAGAAGAAAAAACAGTATAGGGAAGCGAAAATGTGCATTGAGAATTATAAGCATCTCCATCTATTCTCAGACGGAAGCGAAAACAATCAAAAGATCGTCGATGACTTCAAGTTTTTTGCGAAGGCCAATGCGTATACGGCGGATATTCTTTCAGGAAAATTAACGATTTTGGCGGAGTATGCCACGTTCATTCAAAAATATCCTTCCGAAACACTTCCTGGACTCATTACTATCCTGGAATGCGCCAACACACGAAATATAGACGTGGACGAGATCATCGAGCCGCTGGCGACTCTTGTAAACAATATTAAATTCGAGGATTTGAGTTCGACGGATTGCACCTACTATCTTTCAATCCTGCATCTGCTTTCGATCTATTATTACAAAAGAAGCCATTTCGAACATGCTTTAAATTCTACTATACAAGCATTGATTTTTTCTGATAAAATTGGTGATGATAAGCAGTTTAAAAAATCTGCTGCGCTTTTCGAAATATGCAGGCCGCGAGCTTTGCCGGAACATCTCGAAAAGTATTACAATGTATTACAAGACTACTTATTAGGAGTGATTAAGAATGAAGAATGTATTTCTCTCGACATTGTTGCTGCTAGGGATCGTTAGCACAGGAATCATTTCCACACCGTCTGCTTCTACAGGAATTCAACCTCTGAATCATGGCGTAGGATACGACGGTAAGTAATTTTAGTTCATTGAAGCACGACCTTATGGTTGATGATACATAGAAGATCCATCCTACATACATCCATCCGAAGAATCAGCCATAAGGGTCCTCCAAATTCCCCTTGATTGACGGAATCCAGCTCGGAGCCTGTTGAATAACGGCGCCAGCTTCACGTTCAAATCCTTTTTCCATTCTTAAATGAATCTGGGGAAGGGCAACGCCCTCCACCATCTTATTTCAGCATCTCCACTACTTCCCCGCTTGTACGCACCTTGCCGATCCGAGGAAAAATCGTTTGGCACACGTAATCATGCTCTGCCTGCGTGGAAGCCGTCATCGCATCTTCCGCAAATACTTGATGATATCCATGCTGATAGGCTTCCCTGGCCGTCGTGTCCACGCCGATGGATGTCGAAATACCGCACAGCACGATCGTGTCGATCCCGCGGCGGCGCAGCTGCAGATCCAAATCCGTCCCAAAGAAGGCACCCCATTGGCGTTTGGTAATGACATGGGCGCTTTGAACATCCGCAAATTCCGGCGCAAGGCGATCCCAACCTTCCGGCATCTGCATCGGAGGTGCTTTGAAGTCCGCGTCCGGTTTCAGCATATCTTTGCCATCCAGCCACGAGACTTTGACGAAGACGACAAAACCTCCCTTTTCCGTGAATGCATCCACCAGCTTGCTTGCGTTCTGAATGACTTCGGCACTCGTATAAGGAGCGCTTTGACGTGCGGCGATCGCGATTCCCTGCTGCAAGTCGATGACCACCAGCGCCGTTTTATCTGCTTTTAACCATTCCGTTTCTTGTTTTACTTGTTCCATGTTCATCTCTCCTGTTCATTCTATTTGTTGGCTGAGGCCAATTGTTGGTTGTTTAGCTTTTGATATACTTTAAAATATACCCACACCGCATTCAGCAGCAGCAAAGCACTCGTGATGAAAAATACATCCCTAATGCTAAACCACGCCGCCACCTGTCCGCCTAATACGGCACCCCCGAATGTGCCCAAATACCCTGCCGACATGCTAAACCCAAACACTCTTCCTGTCAGGGCATTCGGCGTAATCTTTTTGATCAGAATATTGACGGAGGGAATCAGCCCCGCAGCCGTAAGTCCAAACAAAAATCGCAAGCCCATCAGCTGCCATGGATTCTGTACAAAGGCTTGGGGGATAAAGAGGATTCCCGCGGCGATCAGGGCTACTAGAATCACTTTATGCGCTCCTATTTTGTCAGAAAGCTTCCCAAGTCTTGGAGCGGCAATGATATTGGCGAGTCCCGAGGCCGAAAATACCAACCCGGATAACAAGGCAACATGTCCGGCATGAACGGAAATTTGCGTAATGTACACGGTGATGATGGGCTCGACCGAGTACAGGGCGACCGTTAGCACGAAGAATGTCACGAACAGAGTAATGGTCAAGCTCTTTTCGGGTACGGTGTGCCATACTTCCTTAATGCCTGGCGTTTTCTTTTGTTCACGCACGAAATTCTCTTTGACGAAAAATACCGTGGTGATAAAAGCAATAAACAGAAGTAGGCCGGTAATAAAAAATGAATTCTGCAAACCAAAGTTCTCTGCGACAAATCCGCCAATCGTCGGCCCCAGCAGCGAACCCGCAATATTGGCCGTTGATAGCGTGCCTAACGCATAACCCGCGTGTTCCTGATCCGTCTGTGTGGCAATCAGTGTCGTACACGCCGTGCTGTAACCGGTGATCGCGCCCTGTAGTAACCTAAGTCCAATCAACACATATACATTCTGCGCAAAACCCATGCAACCTACAACAACGGCCATGCCCAGACTCGCCCGTAAAAGCATCGGTTTACGCCCGAATTTATCCGCTGCCTTTCCCCAAATGGGCGAGAATATCGCTGAAATGATAAAGGTAATGCCAAAAGCGATTCCGGAGAACTGTGCAATGGATTCCGTATTGTCCACACCGAGCTGTTTTATATACAAGGGCAAAATCGGAGCAATCTGACTCATGCCGATCCCGGTGACGAACATGCCAAACCAGCACACGATGAGATTTCTCTTCCACATCGGCATCATCAATAGACCTCCCTTCTGCTGTATGCAAGAGTTATTGCACAAAAACCATGAACAATAACATCCCTCATATTAGCTCGAAGATTGGCCTTATACCATGCACGATTTTAAATTCCATGGACATTTTTGCTGTAAAACTCCGACGGACTGACGCCTTCGATTCTTTTGAACATCCTGCTGAAATAAAATTCATCCGTAAATCCAAGGATTTGCGCGACTTCTTTTACTTTCCGATCTCCCTCGATGAGAAGCTCTTTGGCTTTATCGATTTTAAGTTTGTTAAAAAATTCAATTACCGTATATCCGGTTGTTTCTTTAAACGTTCTCGATAAATATGTTGGCGCCATCTGAACCAATTCCGACAATTCTCCCAAGGTGACTTTGCCACTCAGATGCTGATGCATATACTGAATGATTTTTTCGACTTTTAAGGAAGCAGCGTCATTCTGATGCTTTTTTTTCAGATGATGGATGATGGCCATGAATAATTGCTGGAGCAGTATTTTGCTCACGAACTCATATCCAGGAAGTTTGGCATTCCAGCAGTCCACGAGTTTGTGGAAAAGCTCCTGAGCCGGATAGGCATCCTTTATGGATTGGGCAGGCTCTAAATGGAGCGCAGGCATTTCGTCCGCAATCTCCCAGCGGCTATCATTTAAGTTCACGCGCGTACAGCTGAAATGGACGGTCAGTAAACCGGTAGTCTCTGCAGTATGCAGTTCCAAAACATGGAATAATCCCGGACGGATGTAATACAGCATTCCTTCTTTAAGGGTGTAACTCTTTTCTCCAAGGGTCAATCTTCCAGTTCCGTCTGTAACCAATACGAGTTCGTGGTGAGAAAGGGTTCTGGAGATTTTGCGGGGAAGCTTGACCGGTTCCCTCCATTTCCTGCCGTTGCAATAATGAATGTGGAAAAAAAGCTGGTTGATATTCATATTTCCCTCCATGGAACAAATACAGACAAGCTAAGATCCTAAACTTATGCATATTATAACCGAAAGGATCGGAAATGAACTGAAGCGAAAAAAAGGTACCCCGTCATCGTTTAAGGGCTACCTGTGGTTTCGTATTCGATTTACTGATGTCTGTCTATAAACTGCCTCAGTTCCACTATGGACATGATTCCGACACCCTAAAAAATAAGGTTTCCTTCATCCTTCTTCAACTAACGCCCCCGTTCAACAACAAACTCTTTTACTTACGGTACGGTTCTCCGTGTTGTTTGACACTGCAAGTTTTAAGTCCATTCTTTAACGATGTCCCTTTTTTGAATCAAGAATAAACATAGACGCATCTTGTCCCATGAATATTTTATTTCCTGTATAAAAAGTTTTGAATTGAATATCCCTATAACCTATTTTAGTCATAATGTCGGTTAGCTCTTCTGGATTAAATCCGTTATGAACAATATCTGAAACTATTTTTTCATTTTTATTAAAATCTACGACCAGTAGATGTCCTCCTTCATCAAGAACATCAAATAATCTTGATAAAACTAATTCAACATCATGAATATGGAGTAGAACCTGAGACATAAAAATATAGTCGGCATGTAAATCCGATATACTTTCCTTTTCAATATCAAAGCATAATGTATCTACATTCTTAATTTTAAAATCAGTAGTTTTTTGCTTTATTTGATTAATCATGTTTTGTGACGTATCCAGAAAAAGTATAGAATTAAACTCGTCTAACAAGTTCATTCCGACAAGACCAGTTCCACACCCAAAATCAATAGCATTCTTACTTTTAGCGTCAACTAAATAATTACGGATGGCATCTGATGATACCTTTGCAATTTGGATTCTTTCAGGAGTGTCGTATATATTAGCTATCATTTCAAATTTATCAGTATTTCCCATTATTATCTCTCCAATCAAGCTTAATAAACAAACCTAAACACTTTCATTACTACGACTATCAAATCGGCAACCTTATATTTTCGTAAGCATGCCAATTTGTATCCGCCATCGCGGCCTTCCTTGGCTTCGACGAGACCGCTTACCAGCAGCGGAGAGATGATTTTCCTCAAATAAACGGCGTGAATCCGGATCTCTCTTGCCATTTGCGCACTGTTCAATATTCCTCCATGCTCACCAAGCAGCAGAATGACGCTTTGCGTGGTACGATATCGCAGCGAACCCAATCGGGGATTCATTGATGTCTCCCTCCTCCCATGTTGACGAATGAAGCACGTAATACAGATCCGTTACAGGATAAAATCTTCTTCCGTCAGATCCATATGGACGCTCATAGCCGCTTTGCTGCCCGCGGCAGCCGCAAATATCAGCTGCGAAAGTCGAACGGATTCCGCATCTCCGGCCGCATAAAGACCTGCAACAGAGCTCCTTCCCATCGGATCGGTTGCTATGCCGCCTTGTTCATTCGTTTCATATCCCAATTGACTTGAGAATGCGGCTTTCGGAAGCAATTTCGGCGCAATAAATCCTCCGCTTCGTTCCACCGAAGTACCGTCCTCAAAATGGACCCGCTCCAGCAACCCTTCCCGGCCGGAAAAAGCGGCGATGGGCGTTTCTATGATGCGAATTCCTTTGGATTCGAGGAGTTTCTGCTCTTCAGCCTTAAGAGGTGCATGGCCATTTGTGCAGACGATGAAATCCTTCGTCCAGTTGTAAAGCAATTTTGCCGTGTGCATCAATCCAGAATCTTCAGAAACGAGAACAAGCGGCTGATCCCTTAGTTCCCATCCATCGCAATAAGGACAGTTGAACAGGCTTTTACCGTAAAAGTCATGCAGACCTGCAATGTCGGGGAAGATTTCCTTCAAACCGGTAGCCAGGATCAATTTCCGGGCATGCAATTCTTCTCCAGATTGCAATGATAATCTAAAACCGCTTTCCGTCTTCTGAATATCAGTGACATCAACCTGCCAATGGCGGACCGAAGGATACCCCAGAACTTCTTTATATCCAATACGCCTAAACTCTGCAGGTGTAATTCCGTCCCGGGTAATAAAACCGTGCGATGCATGGGTTACTTTATTCCGCGGCTGGTTATTGTCAAGCAGTGCAACGTTTCGTCTTGCCCGGCCAAGCACCAACGCGGCATTCAGTCCTGCTGGTCCCCCACCGACAATGGCGCAATCATATAACATCATGTGTCATCCATCCTTTCGTTCCTCTTTAGGTATATTAAAGATATATTATATCTGTAATTGGGTCAAAAATAACCGTATCTTGAACCGATACCGTTATTTCAACGCAAGTTCGATGATCTTTTGGTTTCTCAATTGCTGCTCCATCGCTTCTTCAGCTTCAACCATCACTTTACGGATGACGCATTCCTCTTCATCATGAAGGTAGCATTGAAACAATGAAGTCGTTCCTTCAATCGCATGGATGACATCCAAAAACGAAACCTCTTCTTTCTTGGCCTTGATCCGATACCCTCCGTTTGCCCCCGATGCCGATTCGATTAATCCCGCTTTCACCAGTTTGGTCAGTATTTTGGACAGGTATGTGGGAGAAACCCCTTGCTTTTCGGCAAGCTGCTGCACTCCGGTCGGCTTATCGGAAGCTTCGGTCATCAAAAAGAGCATTGTGTGAAGGGCATAATCCGTTGCTTTTGAAAATTTCATCTTTCCACCTCAATCACAGACTTAATATGTCTATAATAACTATGATATGACCAGAAGTCAAGGTTTGATAAGTACCCATCGCCTGTAATAAAACCCGACTGAAGTCTTCATCACCCGGGTTCATATGTAATGCGCCTAAGCCATTTTTTTATAACACCATCTCATTTTGGAACAAGAATTGCTTGTAAATATATAGTACGGCGGGGCACAGATTTCAGTTGCAGACTTGAAACCGATTACAAGAATAATAAACTTTTTCTCGGAGGGAAAATATATGACCAGAACCGAACAAGATCGTTTAGGGACACGAGAGGTCCCCTCCCATGCTTACTATGGCATTCAGACGCTGCGAGCCGCTGAGAAATTCCCGATGGAAGGCACGCATGTTCATGAAGAAATCATTATGGCGATGGCTGGTATAAAAAAAGCTTCTGCTCAGGCTCATTTGGATCTGGGGAGATTGCCGTATCCAATCGGAAGATGCATCGTGAAAGCCGCAGAAGAAATCATCCATGGAGAACATCTGGAGGACTTCATCTTGGATTATATCCAGGCAGGCACCCACGATTCATTAAATACAAACATGAACGAGGTCATCGCCAATCGGGCGCTTGAGTTAATGATGGAGGATAAAGGGAATTACGCATTAATCAACCCAGATCATCACGTGAATCTGGCGCAAACGGCGAGTGGGCTGATGTCTGTTTCTTACCGAATCGCTGCCCATCATTTATCCCATGTCCTGATTCAGTCCACCGATCAGCTTCTAACCACTTTACTTACCAAAGAAAAAACAATCGATGAACGATATACGTCGGAAAGTACGTCTTTGACGCCTGGAACGCCGGTTTGGCTCGGCCGTCAATTCGGAAATTCCGCTCGTAATCTGCTGCAGGATATGAAACGTCTCGTCTTGGCTTCCTCGCAGCTGCACACGGTCTCTCTGGATCTCCCGTTATCCGGTTCAGAGTCTAACGGAAACGTTGAGTTCGTCGAAAGAGCCTCGGTCCATTTAAAGAACATCATCAAGCTTAATATTCGAATAAATAAAGACGATGGCGATTTCTCGGGAAGCAATGAGGCTTTTCTTGATCTCTCTTCGGCGATGATGCAATGCGCCATGGATATATCGAAATTATGCGGCGATATTCGCCTAGCAGCAGCTGTGATATCACCGGGCGGAAACGAAGGAATCGATTTGAACATCGGAATGCTGTCTGAAGCGGGGGAGGTTCTCGCCCAAATCGCTTTTCAGGCCGTCGGTCTGAACCACAGCATCCGCTTTGCAGCAGATTTCGGAATGCCGGACCGGAATGCCATGCCTCCCATTTTGGCCAATAATCTCATGGAGTCCATGAAACTGCTCATTAAGGGTATGGAGTCGTTCACCCTTACGATGACGGAAGACAACGAGCAGCGAATCGTATACCGGTAAAAACTGCTCAAGCGATATGGCGGCTCTTATAAGATGTATTCCATCATTGATGAAAGACTTAGATGAAAGACTTATATGAGGAAGCAAAAGGGGCTGACCTCAGACATTCAACTGTCTGAAGGCTGCCCCTATTTTAAATGGTCCTTCTTCGGCTCGAAGAGGATAAAATCTTTAACTCTTCACGATATTTGGTGACCGTTCTGCGCGATAGCCGCACCCCTTCCGAAAATAACAAATCTACAATCTTCTGGTCAGAGTATGGACGGCTTTTATTCTCGGAATCGATCAGCTCTTTAATTCTCGCTTTCACTTTCCGGGAGGATGCGCAGCTTCCATCCGATGTCGACAAGCCTGCCGCAAAGAAATACTTTAACGGGAATACACCATGCGGGGTCAACAGGAACTTGTCATGTACCGCCCGGCTGACGGTCGATTCGTGCATATCCAACTTGCCCGCAATCCTACTCAGCGTCATAGGTTTGAGACCTTTAACTCCATCAGTTAAAAACTCCCGCTGCTCCTCAATCATGGCGTATATAACCTTCATCAAGGTCATCTTCCGCAGCTCCACACTGCGGACAATCCACTGCGCCGACTTCAGGCATTGGTTCAAATACGAGGACGCTTCTGCGGATTGACGCAGATGAACCCAGTCCCTATACTCGCTGCTTATGGTGAGTTTGGGCAAGCTTGAAGGGTACGTGGAAACCGTGAAACTGTCCGCATGATTCTCGACGATAGCGTCCGGAACGACATACTGCTGTTCGAAAACGCCGATCGACAGTCCGGGACGAGGATTCAGGCTTTGGATATATTGAACAGCCATCATCGCCTGCTCCCTCGCAATCCGTAAAGCCGAAGCAATACGTCCCAAGCTTCCATTCGCAAGGTCCGGCAAATATCCGTCCACGATCTCATATGCGTACGGAACGGGGGCAGGATCCCGAGTGATCTGCAGCAGCAGGCTTTCCCGCAAATTTCTGCAGCCTATGCCTGCCGGTTCTAGTGATTGCAGCTGCTCAAGCGCTTTCAACACGATCGCCTCGGTTACGTTCATTTCTGTACAAACGTCCGCTACTGTGATCTCTAAATAACCGTCATCGCTCAGATTGCCGGCCATGAATGCAGCGGCTCTGTACACTTCAGCCGGGAGCGGGAGAAGGCGCAGCTGACTTTGCAGCCTCGCCTCCATCGTATCCTGTGACTGCTTCACGTTCCAGTAAGGATCCTGCATGACCTGCTTTCCTGTGGAACGGTTCCTACCGTACGCACCGGTATCCCTTCGATATGCAAGTTCCAGGACCGGATTCTCCATCGCCTGCTCCTGCAAGTACTGCATTAGCTCATAGCTAGACAAAGACAATATAAGAATGGACTGTTTCAGTTCAGGAGTGATCGCCAGTTTCAAGCGCTGGTCTTGCACCAATTGATAGCCTATCAACGGAACCTCCTCCTTCGCGCTTGTCGTTTCTTTACAATATGCCGATTACTTTCACTATACTCAATAATTTTCAAATTGAACATCGTTGCCACTGTACAAAATATTAGAAACGATCGGACACCAGCTTCGCCTGTGTGAAGAGCAGCAGATAATCCCGGCCGCCGGCTTTTGAATCCGTCCCCGACATATTGAATCCGCCGAATGGATGCGTACCTACCAGTGCGCCAGTGCATTTCCGGTTGAAATAGAGATTTCCTACGAAAAATTCCCGTCTTGCTTTTTCCAAATTGGCTCCATTCCGTGAGATCACCGCTCCGGTCAAGCCGTAGTCGGTATTATTGGCAAAATCCAGCGCTTCATCAAAGGATTTGGCCTTTGTGAATGCAACGACGGGCCCGAATATTTCTTCTTGGGAAATCCGGGCTCTAGAATCCACATCCGCAAAGATCGTTGGCTCGATGAAAAAGCCGTTCGAGTCCCCCGTACCGCCGCCAAGCACCAGACGGCCTTCCTGCTTGCCGATTTCGATATATTCCAGAATTTTCGCATAAGCCTTCTCGTCAATCACAGGCCCCAAGTTCGCAGAGACATCCGCCGGATTGCTCATGACCAATTGGCTTGCGCGCTCCACGACTTTCTCCAGAACGATGTCATAGACGTCCTCATGTACGATGACGCGGGAGCAAGCCGAACATTTCTGTCCAGAGAACCCGAATGCCGAAAGCGTAATCGTATCTGCAGCCAAATCCAGATCGGCTTCTTTATCAACAACGATGGCATCTTTGCCGCCCATTTCCGCAACGACGCGCTTAATCCATTTTTGTCCCGGATGCGTTTTTGCCGCCCGTTCATTAATTCTCAGACCCACATCGCGGGAGCCTGTAAAGCTGATAAACCGGGTGAGAGGATGGTCTACGAGGTAATCGCCGACTTGCCCGCCAGGTCCAGGCAGAAAGTTGACCACTCCAGGTGGAAGACCTACCTCTTCCAGCAAGGCCATGAACTTCGCGGCGATGACCGGCGTCGTGCTCGCAGGCTTCAAAACGACCGTGTTGCCTGTTACTAGAGCCGCCGAAGTCATGCCGGCCATGATCGCGAGCGGGAAGTTCCATGGAGGAATAACGACACCTACGCCGAGAGGAATATAGTACAATTCATTCTCTTCCTCTTCGCTTACTGTCAAAGGCTGTGGTTGGCTAAGACGCTGCATCTCGCGCCCGTAGAATTCAAGGAAATCGATCGCTTCGGCCGTTTCGACGTCCGCTTCTATTCGGGTTTTTCCAGCCTCGAAAGTCATCAAAGCGGAGAACTCATGCTTGCGACGGCGCAGAATCGCCGCGGCTCGGAATAGATAACGTGCTCGTTCTCCCGGATCGGTACGTTTCCATGTTTCGAATGTAGCCGCCGCAGTTTGGATCGCTTTCTCCGCAAGATCCGTGTCGGCTTGTGACACGATACCAATCGTTTGCTTTTTGTTCGCCGGATTTAATGAAGCAACTTTTCTGTCAGTCATAATTCTCTCGCCGCCGATAATAAGTGGATATTCTTTTCCCAGCTCCGCCTCTGCCTTCTTCAGAGCTGCATCGTATTCTACATTGCTTTGTTCTTCCTTAAAGTTAACGAATGCCTCGTTCTTGAATTCTGATCTCATAAATCGAAAACCATCCTCTCCCATGATTTTGCGTTATTTCACCAGCTCTATAATTTAAAAGCAAAAATCATGCCAACTCCGCTTTCGTTTCTTTTGGTATAAATTTTGCTTGAATAATAATGGAGCTCGAATTACGACAACATATAACACCTGAAAGGGGAACAACCCATGGACAGTACCGAATTATACCGTAAGGTGCTGCTCTCGATTTCCGGCAATACGCTGGTCGAGAAGCTGTCCCTTAAATATGGAAAGAAATTAGCAAGCAAATTCATTTCAGGCGATACCTTGGCCGAGGCCTTGGCCGAAATAGAAAACCTGAACAGCAAAGGCATCATGGTCACCCTGGATCATTTGGGGGAAGGCATCAAACAATTATCGGAAGCGACTGGTTACAAGGAAGAGTATATCCGTCTCATTGACGGCATCGCGGAACGCGGAGTAAATTCCAATGTCTCCTTGAAACCCACCCAAATGGGTCTCGCTCTCGATCCAGAGGCTTGTTATAGCAATATTCGGGCCGTTGTCAGCCAAGCCAAAAAACATAACAATTTCGTACGCATCGATATGGAGGATACGCCGTTCACCCAAGCGACGATTGATATCGTCCTGCGGCTGCACGCGGAAGGCCTCACCAATGTCGGTACCGTCATTCAAGCCTACTTGTTCCGCACAGAAGAAGACGTAAAACAATTGATCGATGCGAAGGTAAAACTTCGTTTGGTTAAAGGTGCTTACAAAGAACCGGGAACGGTTGCTTATCAACAGATGAGCGAAGTCATTAACAACTACAAGAAAATCATCAGGATGCATTTGGACAAAGGGGTTTACACTGCCATCGCCTCCCATGATGACCGCGTGATTGAATGGGTTAAGGATTATGCTGCCAAGCACAGCATTTCCAAGGACGCTTTTGAATTTCAGATGCTGTACGGCTTGCGAATGAACGATCAGGAGCAGCTGGCCAGAGACGGATACCGCATCCGATGCTATATGCCATACGGCACCATGTGGTATCCCTACTATACGCGCCGACTGGCCGAAAAACCCGCAAACTTATGGATGGTCGTCAAAAATATGTTCAAATAGTCTAAAAATATTTACACCATAAATCAGGCTGGGTATAATGACCCTAACAATGAAAGCATACATTCGTCATATATAAGGGGGCAGCCGAATGAAGCATCTATTGCCCAGTCTGAAAAGTCTTATTCGAACGGATTACAGAATCATCAATCAGGCTGATCTCGCAGCACTCCAAGACAGCTATGGATTAGCGGAGGAATTCCCTGTATTTCTGAAAAACGAAGCTGGCTATTATTCGCTATTAAACCGGTCATCTGACGTCAATGACTCCTTAAATTCGTCACACATGATGGAAGTCCGAACCGTCAATGTAGAAGATTCGTTGACCGACATCGCTCCAGTCTTCGGTTCCTGCTCTCTCGTGCTTGCCATGAAGAATAGTCAGCCTGTCGGTTATGTCTCAGCCCACGATATCATCGAATCAACCGTGCAGGCCCACAGGTACTTGGAAGCTTATTTTTCGACGACTTTGGAAGCGCTTAACCCGGATGTCGCGATTACGCTTATTAATGAGGAAGGACATGTAGCTGTCTGGACGTCCGGCGCAGAGCATATTTTCTCAATCCAGCGACACGAGATCATCGGAAAGCCCGCTTCGGATTTCTTCGCTGTCGATCGTCTGCAATCGCTTAAAACGCTTGAAACCGGCGAATCCGTTCACAGGATGCAGCATAGGCCGCGCCAGGATATGTTTGTCCTCATTAACTCAAACCCCGTCAAATTAGACGATAAGATCATCGGTGCTGTAGCTGCTGAATCGGATCTAACCACACAGATGAGACTTCATCAAGAATTGCTGCAAATGACAAGCAAGGTCCATCATCTGCAGAAGGAAGTCGCGATGCTCAGTCCTTCAAGCGATCCTTTCCAACACATCAAGGGAACGAGCACCACGATAAAAAACTGCATCAACACCATCAAGAAGATCAGTACTACGAAAGCGACGGTCCTGATCCAGGGTGAAAGCGGCACAGGAAAAGAATTGTTCGCCCAGGCAATTCACAATTCCCGTGAACAGAGCAATGCTCCGTTTATCGCGATCAATTGCGGTGCGATCCCGGCCGCACTGTTTGAGAGCGAACTTTTTGGTTACGAGAGGGGTGCCTTCTCCGGAGCTGATCCGAAAGGAAAGAAAGGTAAAATCGAATTAGCCAATGGAGGGACGCTATTTCTCGATGAAATCGGGGAAATGCCTCTGGATATGCAGGTCAAGATGCTCCGTGTTCTTCAGGAGAAAAATTATTTTTCGGTCGGCGGTACTCAGCTGAAAAGAGCAGATTGCCGAATTATCGCGGCTACAAACCGTGATCTGAAAAAAATGATCGCAGAAGGCTCCTTCCGCGAGGATCTCTATTATCGGCTGAACGTCGTATCCTTGGACATTCCTCCCTTGCGGGAACGCAAAGAAGATATATATGAACTAACGCAGTCCTTTCTGCACGAATTTTCACTCGTTTACGGCCGTCATATCCAAACATTTACTCCCGATGTATTTGAGGATTTGCTTCAATATGATTGGCCGGGCAACATTCGGGAGCTTCGAAACACGATCGAGCGGCTCATTATTTTCTCCACCGACGGGGAAATTAAGCGCGAATATTTGCCCGCAAATATTTATTCAGGAGATAAAACGCGAAGTACTCCCGGCCCAGCAGCAGATGAACTGAACATTACAGAATTGGACGGAACGGCATTTCAGGCCAAACTCGACGAATTCGAACGCAATCTTTTGATGCAGGCACTTGAATCGGCCAATGGCAATAAACTTGCGATCGCGAAGCGGCTCGGCATCTCGAGAGCAACGCTCTACAATAAGCTTAAGCGGTTAAATTTGTAGCATCTTACGAATGTTCGTTTTATTAGACACCAAAAATTCAAAAGTCTAAAATTTTAAACACCACACCCAAAAGGATAAGCTCACCAAAGGAAACAACGGCGTGCTTATCCTATTTTCACAGCGATTTCTGTCATTATTGCTCCATCTAAAAATATCATCCCCATCAGAGCAAAGCTGTCCCGCTGGCACCTCTCCTTCCTCTCTCTAATATAGTGTAGGAGGAAAGGTGGGATGCATGTGAGTATGATGGAGGATCTGGAGAAGCGGGCTATTTTTCTGGCAGCAATCTGTGGACAGACCTATGCACAATTTTCGAATACGGACGGTTCGTTTATCGTTCCACTGAATTATTCGGTCCGTGATACCATTAAAGCGAAATCCATTACGAGCGTATGGGAACGCTTCGGATTTATTCTGGAGTCTCAGCAGGAGATCATCATTGCCTTTCGGGGGACCAGTTCGAAGACAAATTGGATATCTGACATGATCGCTTCTCAAAAGAGCTTTAAATATATTAAGGAAGACTGTCTTACACATCGCGGGTTTACAGACATATATTCTTCCGCCCGCGGACGAATTATTGCTGAACTTGCCAAGTTGTCTCCCTTAAAGACACTATATATAACAGGTCATAGTCTCGGTGCAGCACTTGCGACATTATGCGCGATTGATATTGCGGCTAATACCGCATTCTGTTTCCCCATCCTATTTACTTACGGGTCTCCTCGAGTAGGCGATCCAGCCTTTGCCAAGGCTTTTACGAAGTATGTTCGGAATAGCTATCGTAGCGCCAATCTGTTTGATGTCGTTACACATGCTCCACCAACGGTCTACAAGCTGCCGAAGCGAGAAAAAAAATACTATTACAGTCATGTCCACACCTTGTCGTCCCAGCGTTTTCAAAATGGATCAGTAGGCGCCAATCATGTCATCTCAAGTTATTTCGCGGCGCTTTCCAAGCTACAACCACAATTCACCGAGCTGATGTGTTCGTCGAATCCTGGATTCTGTCCGGTCCTGGAAACGAGCACACAAGAGTAGTTAAAACCGCCCGGTTTCAAAACTGAAACATCCTTTTCATAGATTCGTAACACAATCACTTTCCGGTTCTACTATGATGTAAAAAGAAACAAAACTCACAATAGTTGGATAATAAAGAAAACATGTGTTAAAACATGTTACAAGGAGAGGATACCATATGAACATGAAACAAACAGCTAAAAAAACCATAATCGCCGTTACCATGGCGGGAGTCGTGGGACTAAGCGCACTTGGAGTAGATCATATCGTTTTCCCTACACATCACGCAGAAGCTGCCGCAGCAGCAAGCACTAATAACTACGCGACCGAGCAGGCCATCAAAACGCTGAACAGCTTTTATAAACCTGCTTTGAAAGGTCAGTTTCCGGGTTCCGTGAGCGGCCTCACGGTTGGAAAAAGCACCAAACAAAACGTCATCAAAGCCATTGGCGAGCCTACAGTACCAGGTAAAAATGCGAATGACTTTGACCTGTATGGCGCTGAAATGGGTCATCCCGGCTATGCCTTCTCTTATAAACAAAACAAGATTCACGAAATTCGTTATTTCGGAACCAATGTGGAACGCCAAACCAATATCGGCGGGATTACGATGAAAATGCTGAAACAGAACTGGTTTGCCCCGAATTCCACGACGACATTCAAGAACGGTAAGACTACGCAAACCAAACTCACGTACATCCGCGGAGATTACAAACTGGAATTCATCTTTAACAGCAGCACGAACTTGGACCACATTAATCTTTTGGCAAAATAATACCATTTATAGAGGGCAGCGATGAACTGATCGCTGTCTTTTTAGATTCATCTGAAGCACATGCAAAGGGGATGATCTATTATTCTAAGAACCCGTTCGATCAAGAGAATGAAGCTCTCCACCCTAATCATTATCTTCTGCCTTATAGTCGCAGCATTTCTACTAACTTGGTTTGCGAAATCGTATTTTTCCGAAAAAGTGTTTTATCTAAATACTCATATGTATAAAAAGGGATCTGAGCAAGACAATCTCCTCATTTACCATACGTTTTCAGGTCCTTCCATAGAAGTTCATGTACTTGATCAAGACCGAAAAGTCATCATTAACAACGAAGAATATTCTATTCAACATACGGCGGACTCGAACAGCCAAACGTATCAGGTGACATATCCGAGTGGCCATCGATATAAGGTTGAAGATCAATCCGGATATTTACTCAGCTTTGATGAGAAAGGGGAGCTTTTTATACCTGGGGTGATTGTATATTCTGGCAATTGGAGAATACTTCAACCTGGTGAAGAAGAATATGTGCCAAGTTCTCTTGTGACCGCTGCGTATGCTGATTATCATTACAAGCGAGGCAACGTCGAGCTTTTTATCTTATCGTTTGTCTTACTAATATACGGCTGGTGTGGATTCCGGTATGAAAAATTCCAAAATTTCATGTTTCTCATCTCGTTGCGTTCGGTTTGGGTGAACGATCCGGAGCCAAGCGATTTTTATTATTTCATGTGTAAAGTTGGAGGCGTGCTCACCATGATTGGGGCCTTTATTCTTGCCATCAGTTCACTAGAACTTGATATCTTTCAATAATTCATTACAATAGTAAAATTCAATGTGTGATATTACGGTCCTCAATGTAAAAAGGGACTACCGGTTTCTTCCGGTCGTCCCTTTTGCGTTCAAATCAACACCTCTTATCCAAAGTTCCAGACGACTTTTAAATACTTCCTATACAACTGGTCGAGCAAGTCTGTTGGGTCATTCATGTCGGTTTGAGTCGAGTTGGAAAACTCTGTCAAGTAAGCAATCTCTTTTTCAATAAAATCATTGATGACATCCACACGTTTCTCAAGGTTCAACTCTTCTCCCGCAATTTTTCTTCTTAGCAAATCTTCTATTGCCGCCTTCAGCTCCGGTTCCGTAACTAGCTCATGAACCAGATCTTGGAACAGAATAGGAGGGTTCGTGTTATACTTTTCAATCCATTTGCAAGCCAGAATCGGCCTAAGGACATAAAAGTATTTTTTAATCTTCACCTGCTCCCCCTGCAAATACTCTCTGAAGTTTCCTTTGGCCATGTTTAGATAATGATGAACTGATGCTCTTGGCGAGAAAACTCGGTCTCTCAGATGAAGCATCTCTTCTTTGAAGCCGTAGGCTTCGTAATAGTGTATGTCCGAAACAAGCCACTCGAGCAGCGGCGGATTTGATTTCCGGAAAAGCTTGAGCGCCTTCCTGATGTCCCAGCCGTTGATGTCCAGCATGTCGTTGATCGGAACTTCGATGACATCCCGCTTCTCATCGATGGACAAATACCATTCAGGCTTGTGAATATATACAAATCGAACATCGTAGTCGCTATCTCGTGACGGAAATCCCCAAGCCCGGCTGCCGGATTCAACGGCAAACAGGACTTTGACCAGATGTTCACGCTCAATCTCATGAATTTTCTCTACAATGGTGTCTTTCAATGTTCTATTCTCTCCATTCGTTAGCAAGTTACCTATTGCGAATTTAACTACCTAATCGTTTTGCAGGCATCGAATCCATTACTCCGCCGTTCACCACTTTCTGAATCGTTGTAAGCATATTTGCCTGCTCATCAACGATCTTTTGTAAGCGTCTAACTTCTCTTTCAGCAGCAAAAAGTCTGCTCCTTGAATTGAACTCAAAGCCGGTGATCATCCAATCCAGAGATACCTTGTAGGTGTCAGCAAGCTTGGATAACGCAATCAAATCAGGTTCAGCCTGAGCTGATTCATATAAACGGATCGTATCTGGATCAATTTGTGTCAGTTTGTATACTTCCATTTGCGTCAGTTTCCTGTTGATCCTTGCCGCCTTCAAGCGTTCTCCCATTTCTTCAAGCAGAGTCTTCGCCACAGTAATCACCGCTTTTCTTTTTTGAAGTTTATGGAAATATTCGTGAAAGTGTTATATTTTTCCTTTAGTTCTTGATAATTTAGCGAGCTGGCCGCTACGGTTACGGATCGATCCTCCGATCGCTGTTGTCTCCAAATTTCTTTGATTTTATTTTTCAACATAGTAGAAATTCGGAGACAAAGGCGAACGCTGCCGCTTCTTCAGATCGATTCCGTCCCCTTCGCTACTTTCGCATTTTTTTAGATATTGCGCCGTTTTACCTCAAACAAAAACCCCGGAATTTTCCCGAGGCTGGTTGTCATTAGTATATTGTCAATGAATCCGGATTATTCTTTGCAGCCTATCCCTGTTGTTGATTCAGCCATAATTCAAGACCTTGATCGAGCTTGGACTGCTCCTCCATCTCAAGCCATTCATCAGGAATGACCAGATAGCGGTCGGCACTACTCTGTAGATAACTGTATACGATTTGCGCCTCATCAATCTCATCTCTGACCACTTCTTCCGAATAGGCGGATTCGTCCCGCTTGAAATACCCCCAAATGAGCATTTTTATTTCCGTCTGAAGTTGACCCATCCCCAAGCCGTTTTCATTCACAGAAAATTTTCTACTAAATAAAATCGAGCTCCGCTTGATTAAAAACAGCTTGATGGTTTCATCGTCCATATGCTCATAGATCACGATATTGCAGTTTTGTTCGGCATATTCAATCACCTTCTCCTTTTGCCTAAGGAACTGAACTGATTGGACACAGTCTCTCCATTTCGCCGCAGCTTCAAAGTCAAACCGTTCTGCAGCATCCGTCATCCGTTTCTCCATTTCTTCATACAAGCTCTTATCTGATCCATCCAGCAGCCCGATGAAACGGTCCATGAGCTGATTGTATTCGAGTAAGCTGCTTCCGCCGAGACACATCCCTAGGCATAATCCGAGCGAATGGTTCAAGCATGGCCTGCTTGCACTTGCTACCGTCTGACTGCAGGCGATTTTGAAGCATTCCAGTATCTGCTCCACCGCTTTTTCAACCGTAATTCTGCCTGCGGTATAAGGTCCAAATACGATCCGATCGGGAGCTGTTTCCAGGCAATTTGTGATTTTGATGCGGCGGAGACCATCAACAGCAGGAATGACAATGTAGGTGTAAGCTAACGGATTTTTCATCTTCCGATTATACATTGGCTTGTATCGGTGGATTAGGCTGCACTCCAGCATAAAAGCCTCAAATTCGGTATCCGTTTGAATGATGTCAAGATCCTTCACATGCTGAACGAGCTTCTTAATTTTGGGGGCATGTGATTTGTTGTTATAAAAATAGGACTGCACACGTTTTTTCAGGCTTTTGGACTTACCTACGTATATGATGCCCCCATGGGCATCTTTCATCAGATAGACTCCGGGTGTCAGCGGCAGGTTTTGTACTTTCTCCTGTACAGCTGTATTAGGAGCATCCAGGCGATACAGCTCGCTTGTACTCCTCATGTAATAGCATCCTTTCACACGTTAATATTCGATTATCCACTGCCATGCAGTGCGGCCTTTCTATGGATTTTGATATCTAAATTCGGAAGGACTCATCCCAGTTGCATTCTTGAATACCCGGCTAAAATAATGTTGATCGGCATAGCCAACGATTTCCGCGATTTTACCAACTTCGCGCTCAGGATTCTCAATGATCAATCTCTTCGCTTCTTCGATTCTTAATTTAATGATATATTTGAGCGGTGTCTCCCGGTAATGCTTTTTAAATATCTTGGATAAATAAGACGACGTAAAATGAAATCTTATCGCCAGCTCTTCGAGATTGATATCTTTCGTATAATTTAATTCTAAATAGTTGGCGACATGTTTGACAAGTTGATATGTATCATAATCCTCATCCCCGATCAAAATCATCTTCTCTATCAACTCCCATAGATGACCGAAGAAAACGGACAGTTCAGGACAAATGGCCAGCTTGGAATAAAGCTCGGACTCCAAAGAAAATAGCTTCTCCTCGGAGAGCACTCCTGTTTGTAAATGAATGCTTCTGATCAAATGCATTGTAACCTTCTCCAGAAGCCGTTGAGGGTATTCGGCATTTTCCCATTGTTTGAACACTTGGAAGAGCTCATTCTTGAGTATATCCGTCTGTCCAGACTGGATCAATGCATTCACTTTATTTTTCAACACCTGATCTGCCATATAAGAAGCGAATGGAGTTTCCGATTTATTAGAGGTGAGTAGAATACTGGATTTGCATGGTACCAATTCGCGATCCAAGAGGCCTCGGATGGTCTGGGCTTGCTTCCAAATATCAGTCCAGTTTACGTAAAACTCATGATGGCAGACTTGAACGGGTAGCCCCCTGGAATATTTAGATAGACAAGCCTGTATCTCAGCAGCCATTGCTGGGATTTCTTCAGGATGTTTATCCTCGGCGGATACGAGCACAAATTTCTGATTCGGCGCTTTCTCGTCGACGACGATCCAGAGGTCATTCTGTCCAGGGAAAAGATTCTTGATCGATTCGAAGGATACGTCTCTCCAAAGCTCGCGGAATAACTCATATTGTTCCGGCGGAATAACGGAAGCGCAAAGATTACCTATGCAAACCAAAAAGGTAGCGAACGATTGATTGGATAGTGTAAATGACTCTAATCCTTCATGAGCCCCATTGATCGATAACGTTAGCATCTCTCTCGTCATTTGATAGTTTCGGTACTGCAGACTAACGCTTATATTCTTCAAACATTCGTTTAAGGCTTCAAGACTGACGGGTTTAAGCAAATAATCACGAACGCCCAGCTTCATCGCGGATTGAGCATATTCAAATTCATCGTATCCACTGATAATCACAAAGTGTATTTCCGGACTATTTTCCTTGACCCGACGTATCAGCTCCAGACCATCCATCTTCGGCATTTTGATATCGGTAAAGACGACAGCGGGCATAAGCTCCATAATAACGTTCATAGCCTCGACTCCATCCGAAGCCATCCCGACGATCTCGTAGGAATCCGATCCTTCTATTTTTTGCGCAATGTTTCTGCGGATTTTAGGTTCATCTTCCACGATAACGACCCTATGCTTGGAAGTGTTCATCTTGATCTCTCCCCAGGTTCATGTTTGACGATAATCGATACGAGCGCACCGCCGTGAGGATGATTCGCGATGTTCATCGCAAACCGATTACCGAATAGCAGCTTCAATCGAGAATAAATATTCAGAAGACCCATCCCATTAATTCGTAATGTCGGGATTTTGACTAAAGGATCGGTTGCCCTGAACTGTTCCGTTAATTGACGAATTCGTTCCTCTTCGAAGCCGTGACCATTATCATGAATGATCAGCTCCCATCGATCTGCATAAAGAGTTCCCGTAATCGAGATAATCCAAGGTGGTTCAACATGAATCCCGTATTTCATAGCGTTCTCGACAATAGGCTGAACGATAAGCTTCGGTACTTCAATTTGTTGGAGTGGCTCTGGGACATCAATAACGAATTGAATGTTATCCTCATAACGCAGCTTCATCAGATTTAAATAGTTGCTCGTATGCTCCAGCTCTTCGGACAACGGTACGGGAGCAGCATGATTTGATGAGATATACCTCAACATTTGCGATAAGCGCTCGCACCATTCCACAATCGATTGTTGACCGCTCTCCTCAGCCAAAATGCTAATGTTCGTAATTGTATTATAGAGAAAATGTGGATTCATCTGAGCCTGAAGCGCGAAATTATGGGCTTCTAGCTCGTGCGCGCGTGATGCGACCGTCTCCTCAAGAGATTGTTGTAATCTTAAACGCATTTCGTTAAATGCCAGATTCAGATGTTCTAATTCATTTAGACTGCTTGGTACATCGGATTCGGTCTTCGGGGGAAGCGTATTCAAACTTAGAAGCTTAATGGACTTCTGAACTTTCTTAATCGGAATTGTCAGTGATCTAGAAACCAAATAGGAGATTGCCAATGTGATAAAGATCGTTAATATCCCTAGCAATAAAATGATGTTTCGAAAAGTGTTGACGGGTGCCAGAAGCCGTTTTTTAGATTCCGCTGCGATAACCGTCCAATTCGATACTTCCGAGTAACTGTAAGCGATAATATTTTTATCTCTGCCGTTAGAGTTAATAAGCGAATTGGAAGAATGGTCATTACTCTTATCATTCACCAATTTCCAATATGCTTGTGATTCAGCCTCACTTGCCTCTGAACCTAGAGGATAAATCAGGAGCCCTTGTTCGTTCATCACGTAAATTTCGATGTCCTTATTTGTTTGTAGATTTGGGTTCACTTGAGCATTCTCAATAATATCCGCGAATACTTGATAATCCTGCTGCACTTCGAGAATGCTAGACACTTTTTCGCCCCAGCCGGGCGGAAATGCCCGGCATAAAGAAATAACGAGATCGTTTCCCCCTTTCCAAGAATCCGAATGAGGAAGTGTGATGTATCGTTTTCCATTTAAGAGAAGCGTATCGTTAACCCAAGGGACAGATGTCATTCGGCTTGGAGAAAACATCGTGAACCGTGAAACGTCTCCTATATTGGCGAACTCACCAGATAAGCGAAACATGTTGATTTGTTTGAAGGGATTGTCGTAGCCTATGATCGGAAAAATAATATTGTTAAACCGGCGCTGCCGATCAATCGAAGACTTATTGATTTCGAACATATCGGAGAAAAATAACTCGTGAAGTGGTTCGGAAAACAAGATTTTGGTGGACGCAGAGTTCATGTTTTTAATTTGAGAATCGAATTCGGTAGAGATGTGTCCGGATAATTGAAATAGTACTTCGGACTTACTCCTCTGTAAAATATCAGAAATATAAAAGTAAAACGAAAAGACGATGACGATAATGACGGAAATGATTAATAACGAATAATTGTAAAACAACTTTGCTTGAATACTTTTCGGTTTCATTAGGGCGAAAATCCTCTCGCAAGATATACCCACATTATATAAATCGAAATATAGGATTTACAATCATTTTTTTGAACTGTGAGTGCGAAAATATCCACATGTAAACGCTTAAAAAATCCATGTAATTTATCTCCTACATATCTTATTATAGACTCAAGGTTGGCCACCCAAAAGATAGAGATTAAAAGGAGGCGTCAGTTCGTATGAGCAGCTCTAATAAAAACAAATGGGTTAACAAAATTTTCGCATCTGTCGCATTAATTGGTTTATTGACAGGTTGCGGTTCTTCCGAATCGAATTCCAATTCCACCACAACCTCATCAGCTAACGCACCTGATAGCGCGACGACCAAAAAGAGTGCCGTTACGATTACGGTAGCGACATCCGCCAACTGGACCAAAGACATCGACAAGGAACTCGCCAAAGATTTCGAAGCTCAAACGGGTAATAAAATCGAATTCCTTATATCTCCCGACGATCAATACGTTAACGTATTGAAATCTAAGTTCCAAACCGGCGAAGGTCCTGACGTTTATTTAACTCCAAGCGGCGTAGCAATGGAACAATTCTTGCCTGACCAGCATGCGCTTGATTTGAGCAACGAGCCATGGGTATCCAGATATGCCGATTGGGCAAAGGCCGGAACTACATATAACGGCAAGGTCATTGCACTTAATACCTGGTCCGTGGACGGTTGGGGAGTGCTGTACAATCCAGCATTGTTCGAGCAAGCTGGATTAACCGTACCGACGAACTACCAAGAATTCGTCAAAGTGTGCGAGGCGCTGCTTGCAAAAGGTACCACACCGATTTACGAGCCTGGGAAAGCAGAATGGCATCAAGAAGTTTTGTTAAATACAATGGGCTCCATGCTGTCGAAGAAAACTCCGGGAATCTATGATCAATTCAACACAAATCAAGCCAAATTGGCCGATCAAAAGGACTTAGAAACGGGTCTGACGCAATTGAAAGAACTCGCGGACAAAGGATTCTTCGGCAAAGACTTCTTGTCTCAAACGTGGGAAAATTCGGTCGACGCCATGGGCTCCGGCAAATACGCCATGATGCTAACGTACTCGACGTTCCAGAATGAAGTATTGGCTAAATTTCCAGACAGTAAAGCCGATACTTGGAGTATGTTCCCTCTTCCTCTTGCGGACAACAAGACATGGGCCACCAGCTCCGGCGGTATCGTTCGCTCAATTAATAAGGATTCGAAAGTCATTGATGCGGCTAAACAATATTTCGACTTCTTGGCAAAGACTGAAAACTTGAAGAAGTACTATGCTGCGCGTCCCGATTTAGGACCGATCTCCTTTACAGACGTCGAAGGTAAAACTAGCAATGCTTACACTTCCGTTATTACGAATGCAACCGATGGAACGGGGCTGGACTTTGAAGGCGGAGTTAAGTTCTGGAACCAATCTGTCATCGGCAAATTGGTACAGGATCTGTATCTTGGTGGTAAAACACCGAAACAAGTGCTGGAAGCAATCGATTCGGACCGAGCGAAAATGTTCCAATAATAGAGCTATTAACCGGGAGCCTGGCAGGTAGACAATTCGTTCATCCATCAGGCTCCTCTTCTATTCACTCAAGACATTAGGAGATATCTGTATGCAAAATAAAAAAATCTACAGCCGCCTTTTTGTAATGCCTGCATTCATTCTGTATACGATTCTTTTCATCCTCCCTGTTCTTGGGGGGTTGTATTACTCGTTTACGAATTGGTCGGATATGAAACCAACCATTTCTTTTATCGGTCTGGATAATTACAAAGAAATCTTCTTTTCCTCAGGTTCGTACCTGAAAAGCATCTATCATACGCTCTCTTTTACGTTGTATACCGTTGTTTTCAAATTGGGCATCGGTTTGGTTCTGGCACTCCTACTGAATGAAGGTTTAAAAACGAAAAAAGTGTTGCGAACGGTGTTCTTCTTACCTTACATGCTGTCGCCACTCATTATCGGGATCATATTCATCTCTATTCTAGGTCCGGATGGACCGCTTAACATGGTTCTTAGATTTATTGGGCTGGATCACTTGACGCATAGCTGGCTGACCGATAAGAACTTCGTACTCGGTTCCACGATGGGCGTTGAAATATGGCGTATGGCCGGATGGAATATGGTCATCATTCTGGCTGGGCTTCAGACGATTTCAAAATCCTACTATGAAGCGGCTGCCTTGGATGGTGCGGGAAGATGGAAGCAGTTTACGCAAATTACGATTCCGTTCCTTATTCCAACGCTGATGATCGCGACGATTCTGAATATTATCCACGGACTTCGCGTATTTGAAATCATCTATGCCCTGACCAATGGAGGACCTGGAGATTTGACCGAAGTCATCAACACCCAGGTTTACAAGGAATTTTCTACGGGAAGATACGGCATGTCCAATGCGCTGAGCATGGTCGCGTTCATATTTACACTCATGATCGCTTACCTGATTAAGCTTGTGTCTTCGCGTGAGGAGGCTTCATCGTGAGACAAAAACCGCTCTTGCTGATCATGAAGGAGTTATTTACCTGGATTCTTGCTTTATCTATCTTGTGCCCCTTGAGTTTAATTGTCGTCAATTCACTCAAGACGGCTGAGGATGCGAATACCGTAACTATGAACCTTCCGCACAAGCTGCAGTGGATCAATTACAAGGAAGCATTCGAAGGCGGCAATCTTCTTCATTCCTTTTTCAACAGTTTACTAATGTCGTCCGTATCCGCAGCAATCAGCATCCTTGTCACCTCGATGGCGGCTTTCGTTCTCGTACGCAACAAAGATAGATGGAACAAGATGATTTACAACTATTTCTTCCTGGGGCTCGTTGCACCATTAAATTATGTTACGACGATCAAAGTATTGCAGACGCTTCATCTGCAAAACACGTTTCCGGGCATTATTCTAGTATTTGCGACTCTTGGGATTCCGTTCGCCGTATTCCTCTTTTACGGCTTCATTAGCAGCGTCCCGACAGAACTGGACGAGGCCGCGATTATCGACGGATGCGGATTAGGAAGGCTCTTCTTTAGCGTAGTGTTCCCATTGCTGATGCCTGTTACGATTACTGGATTCATTTTAAATTTTCTAGGGGCATGGAACGATTTCGTCACGCCACTTTATCTTTTGAATAAACAGAATAAATTAGGTATGATCAATGCGATATACAACTACTTCGGCGTCCATTTCAACGAATGGAATATGATCTTTACAATTATCGTACTCACCGTGCTACCCGTGTTGGTTCTGTATTTGGTCTGTCAAAAATATATCATTTCCGGCATGGTGTCGGGATCATTAAAGGGATAAGAGGTGAAACGTCATGATTAAACACGATTCTGAACGCAAAATATGGGTTCTTGAGGGAGAACGCTTCGCATACGCATTGGGGTTAAGTAAAACAGGGACAATCATTCAAACCTATTTCGGAGCAAAGCTTCCTTATTTGTCCGATTATCCGGAACCAGAGCTTATCGCGGAATATCCATATACGGTTGGCAGTGAAGTGTATCAAGAGACATTTATGGGCTTTGGAAAAGCCTCCTACACGGAACCTTGCTTAAAGGCAACGTTCGAAGACGGTGTCCGTGATTTAAAGCTCGTTTTCATCGATTTCAAGATTTCGGACGGAGTCCTTTCACTTCAAATGAAAGATTCGTTCTATCCACTTGAGGTCATCCTACATTATAAGATCATTCCAGCGTATGATCTGCTCGAAATGCACAGTGAAGTCATAAATTGTGGAAACGCAAACATCCTTTTGGAGCAAGCACTAACAGGTTCCTTATATGTACCACGTGATGAAGCCTACAGGCTCACATACCTGTCGGGCAAATGGGCAGGCGAAACGCAGCTTAGTCATACTCAGCTGCCGGATACCAAGCTGGTTTTGGAGAGCAGACGAGGCACGACCAGCCATTTTACCAATCCGTTCTTCATGTTAGATCGTGACAGCAAATCTCAAGAAGATCATGGCGAAGTCTATTTCGGGGCATTGGCTTTCAGCGGGAATTGGAAAATCGTAATTGAGAAAGACAGGCTTGGTATGGTCAAAATCAGCGCGGGGACCAACGATTTCGACTTTGCCTGGAATTTAAAGCCCGGTGACAACTTCGTTACTCCGATATTAGTCCTTGGATTCGTAAAAGAAGGTTTTGGCGCAGTCAGTCGAAATTTGCATCGCTACCAGCGGGAAGAAGTTCTTCCGGCCGAACACCGTTCAAATCCAAGGAAGGTTCTATATAACTCCTGGGAAGCCACCTCTTTTGACGTCAACGAGGATCAACAAATCCATCTGGCGAAAATCGCCGCGTCGATAGGCGTAGAATTATTCGTCATGGATGACGGCTGGTTCGGAGCAAGAAACTCCGACAGAGCCGGTCTTGGAGATTGGGTCGTCAATCCCGTCAAATTCCCGAACGGTCTTCACAGATTAATTCGGGAAGTCAACGAATTGGGCATGGATTTCGGACTTTGGATCGAACCTGAAATGGTTAACCCTGATAGCGATTTATATCGGACGCACCCAGATTGGGTTTATCACTTTCCAACTAGGGACAGCACACTGATTCGTAATCAGCTCATTTTGAATCTGGCTAGAGCTGACGTACGGCAGTATCTCTTCGAAAGCATCGATCGTCTACTATCTGATCATAATATCCGATTCATCAAATGGGACATGAATCGCAACTTTAGCGAACCAGGTTATCCTTCAGCTCCGAGAGAAGAACAAAAGGAAATTTGGTTCCGGCATGCGGAAGGCGTTTATGAATTAGCCCGGAAACTAAAGCAAGCCCACCCGGAGGTGATCTTTCAATCTTGTTCCGGCGGCGGAGGACGGGTCGACCTGGGCATTCTGCGTTATTTCGACCAAGTCTGGACGAGCGATAATACCGACGCATTCGACCGGCTGAAGATTCAAGAGGGCTTCTCTTATGCTTATTGTTCCAAAATTATGGAATCATGGGTCACCGATGAAGTGAGCTGGATAAGCAGCCGCAAGCTTACCTTGACCTATCGCTTTCATTGCGCCATGATGGGCAATTTGGGTATTGGTGATAATTTGTTAAAATGGAGTCCAGAAGAGCAGCAAGAGGCACGTGAACTCATCTATTTATATAAGGAAATCAGGCATATCGTTCAAGACGGAGATCAATATCGGCTTAAATCGCCTAGCCAAGGCCCGCTCGCATCGGTGATGTATGTAGGAGAACAACAAGAGGAAGCTGTCGTATTTGCTTTCTTACACTCAAGGAACTTCAATAATAATCTTCCTAGATTACGGTTGAAGGGGTTGCGGAGTGAGTGGCTCTATCAGATCGATGGTTTGGAACAACTCTTTAGCGGGCAAGCGCTAATGGCTATCGGAATTAAGCTTGATTTCAATGGTGATTTTCAAAGTAAGGTTATCCGTATAAGTAAAGCAAAGACGCCATAAAAAGAAGCCCCCTATCATTATGTCTAATATAGATAAATGATAGGGGGCTAGATTGTCTTAGAATTGTGCTACTATTTTACTTTCCGGACTGATCATGTGGCACGGTTACCGTTGCCGTCGAAACCGTTTGGTTGCCTGCGTTGTCTGTAGCCGTGTAGGTAATTGTGTAAATCCGACCTGTTCCTTCACCAGATCTTGTCGCGCGCAAGCTAAACGAAGTATCCTCAGACCCCAAATTTGCTTCGATATCGCCTTCACCGCTATCCGGTTCATTGCTGGTGATGGAGGTTAACACGACAGATGCGATTCCTGACATGGTATCACTTGAATCCAGTTTGGCATTCACCTTCACCAATTTGTTATTTGCCGGCCAGAGCGTCGCCGGATCTAGCTGAACCATGAGGTTCGGTCCCGTCTTGTCGATCTTCACAGTTACGTTATGACGCTCTTCTACATTTCTTGCCTTGTCTACACTCCAGTACACCAGAGTGTGTATGCCTTCTTCAGTGAATTCAACCGAATTGCCGGTTTGTTCCTCTCCATCATTTACGATGTAATGGGTGCTAGCGACTCCAGTTCCACTATCGGTTGCTTCCAAGAGTACAGTAACATCTTCATTCACCCAACCTTCAGGCGCATTGTCTGTGGTCGTTGGTGCTTCTTGATCCACAACTTCTTCTGCATTTACAGTTACAGTGATGGTTACTACTAAATCTACATGGTTTGGATTCACCACTTCTTCGGGCAACGTTACCTTTCCATTTACAGTAAAGGTCTGTGCAGTCTTAAAGGTCGGATCATAACTCGAAGCATCCACATCCCATGTTACATCGGTTTTGACATTCCCTGTATCTGTGACCATGACGACTTGATCAGGTAATCCTAGAGCCGCCATCGTCTTGGCTGTGCCATTCGTCAGTCCCGTAATATCGTCCGGCGCCGTGATGCTCTTCAGTTCGGAATCTCGGTATACCTTCAACGCATCCAATACCATCCAGTACCCCGATCTCTTCACTACTTTTATTGTATGTGTTCCCCTCGCAAGGTTTTTGTTGCTGTAAATTATCGCCTGAGGGGTATATCTCGCAGCAGTTCCGCTTACTGTTTGTACAAGTACGCCGTCAATGTAGATATCTTGGTTACCGATATCTCCGTTTTTCACACCGATGTATTCGATGCCCGTACCCGTAAATGTGTACTGGAAGTAATCATTGTTCGCTTGCGTTTGGTGTACGTCGTTCTCATAATCGCCTAAATTACGGTTATTCGAGTAAGAGAACGATCCCGTATAGGATATTCCC
Organism: Paenibacillus mangrovi; assembly: GCF_022898935.1. Lineage (GTDB taxonomy): Bacteria > Bacillota > Bacilli > Paenibacillales > Paenibacillaceae > Paenibacillus_AQ > Paenibacillus_AQ mangrovi. Next base: position 62,412 of record NZ_JALIRP010000010.1, read on the forward strand.
GCATCCGTATCGTTAATGAGCGAAGAAACGGTAATCGTAATTTGTCCGGAGGCAATAACCGTCGAACCTGACATGGCGTTCACGGTGATCACGGCCGTTCCGTTCCCGTTAGCTGTAACAAGACCACTACTACTAACCGAAGCGATGGAAGAATTGTTGCTCGCATAGGAGATCGTAGCCCCGGACAAGTTCGAGCCTGCAACGGCTAACTGAGTCGATTCACCTGCTCGCAAAGTCTTATTTCCTGCATTGACGAAGATCGGTTTAGCATAAGAGATCGTCCTCTGATACTGGCTAGGCGATGTTCCCGATTTAACAATAATTACATCTTCCCCAACAGATGTCTGGAAGCTAAGTAGTCTTCCCGTAAGAGTCTCAGCTTTAACGCCATTGCGATACAAGTCAACGCTCTGCGCGGCTCCCCATGGGTTGTTGACATCGGCGGTTTGCCCGAGGCTGGAGTGAATTTCTACGAATTCGATGTTCTTCGATCTTTGCGACGCCGTGACAGTGAATCCTTTTTTAGCTTGCAGTTGGAAAGCCGCATCGATATCCGCTGGCCACGCTCCAAAAGCATAAATCACAGGGTTTTCGCCTGGACCTTTAGCTAACGACTGAAGCAATCCGTTCTGCATTCCCTCTACAAATACGCCGTCTTCTTGAATAGACATCGTCTGTGTTCCTCCGTTCGTGGACGGAAGACGGTTCGGATTAGATACGATCAAGCTTTGCCACTGTTTCAAATTCGAAGCTAGCCCCAATTTCACCAAGTCGCTTCGACCCATTCGGGCTGCATCGGTCATGAACCTGGACCAGGAGCGTCCACCTAGACCTGCAACTTGACCATTCATGTAATCCTTATAAGCTTGCTGCGTTTCCAACGTATTCATGTTCAGGTCCCATGCATATAAGTTAACACCGCTTGCTTTGGATTCAAGATTGACCTGATCGAAGTCAAGCAGTTCTACCTGGTACTCATCCCAGACCGTCGGAGCGCTCTGTAGTAAATAAATGATGGGGCTTCTCCCCAAAGCATAAGTCGGTTTGCCATCCGCTCTTGTTCTCTTAAGTATTGAATTCGAGTCACTACTGAGCGGATTCGGAGCCAAATTGTCGACGATATCCTGCCACAACGGGATCAAATCGGAATCGACATTCAGCAGCTGCGCTGCTTTAATCGCTGTTGGTAAAAGGCCTCGGATATAGTTCAAGTCATTCAAGATATCGTCGGCTCCCCAGATTGTTTCCGCAAAACCCGTTTTGTAGATATGATATTTATTATCGGAACCTTTCTTCAAGTTCGGGAAATTACGGTAGAACTCAGCGGCTCCTTTAATGACCGGATATGCGGTAGTACGCAGATAATCGAGATCCATCGTGTACAAATACCGATCCCAATACATATTCGCAATATCGGCAGTATCATAAACGAGATGGGAATGCCAACCCGATTTCCATTGTCCACCAGTTCCGTCTATCGTCCATCTGGAATCAGATCCGGCAATTCTGTTGTTTCTGAAGTTCTTTACCTCTGTCGTGAGGTCAAGACCGTTCAATAAGCTATTCTGGAGCGAAGCCGCGATATTGTCCGGTAATACCTCGGGTCCGTCGAAGGGTGATGTCTCTGGAATGTAGAGCCCCTGGCTTCCCCACTGTTGCTGGGCAGCTGTTTGGTATTTATTCAGATTTCTTGTAATCATGTTCATGAACGGATCGAGAAGATCCGAATGGTTTCCGGTTTCTAACCCGTAATAAGCTCTGCTGTCATTAAAAATCCAGTATTCCGTTCCCCACATTGCCTTACCGTTATCAGTGTTGAATAGTAGCCCATTAAATTTAGCAGGATATTCACCTCTAAAGCACGAGGCCATGAGGTAATAGAAATTTACGAAGTGGGCGCCATAATCTTTGTCGTATCCCATTCCTTGTACGGCCGGGAAGGAGACGAACGACTTAGACCAATAATCGTGCCACCATGCCGTGTGGGAGTTATATATGTTGGTGTAGCCGGCGCTCCTGGCAGTATCTACTGCTGACGTGGCGAATGCTGTCACATCGTCTGCATGATTCATGCTTGCAGCACTGCCGATTAAAATGATAAAGCTTCCTGTGCTTGCTGGAATGGAGAGCCGCATCGTTTTGGCATCCAACTGGCTTGCAGTTGCCGTTCTTCCCGCTACGTCGATGACGGCTGCCGACATATTATAGAAATTGTTGATGGGGAGATTGGTATCGGTTGGCTCTTCGTACTTCTGGGTGAGTATAATCTTTCCGTTGTTCTGGCTGATGACCGAAGTCGCTGTGTACTTGTTTTTGGTTTCAAGCGGCCCTGACCGGGTCATGGACAGATCAATATTGATTGGTGCAGGCGTCGTCCGGTTGTCATTCACCTGAATGGCAATAACGTCTTGATCGCTCCATGCCAGTACATCCGCGGTCAAGTCCGTCCCCTGAATGTTCTCAGTCGCGTTATACATCGAGAGATACTGCGGAACGTTATTGGATGGGAATACCGTTCCGCCAAAATCGACGCTGACGTTACCAACAGCACCGAAGTAATCGCCGTGTATGCTTGTAGCCGACGAAGCCCCGTTGTGACCAAATACATCAACTCGGTTGACTTGGGTTTTCAACTTCGTCGGTTCCGTCCATACCAACCCGCCGACTCGACCGTTACCGATTGGCATTCCCAAGTAACTAGCCGATACTTGTTTGTTGAAATAGAGGTCTGCCTGCGAGACCAGACTATCGTAATCCACATTTAACATCGATGAGCGTCCCGGCCCTCCTGCGGCATGCGTAACGTTAGGTTTGGCCATATCCAAGCCGGTAACCCCGGAGGAAACAAGCGTCAGCGCAAGGGGATATGTAATGAGTTGGCGCTTAATTCTTGACAACATATCTAAACCTCCTCGTATTGTCATTGCTTTTATTGCCGATTCAATCTGGTGAGCGAAACTTTTTTTCTAGAGAGTAAACCTCCTTTCTTTTCTATTTGAAACGCTTACAATAATGGAAGAAAATATAACGGGGAATTCCATCCGGAACCATTCCTTACCTGAGTCCCCTCTATTTCCTTTTGATATCATATATCTATATTTTGTTTATTAACATGGATGAAACCTGCATGTTTATGTGGATATTTTTGCTATTTGAAGCTTGTCATAATGAATCTAATTGAACAGTTATATATTCTGATAGAGCTAAAAAGACACCGGCAAATGCCGGTGTCTTCCGTAATCAAGCGAACTGTATAAAAGTGCCGTTGTTAATGCTTTATCTTAGGAGAGGAAGCCAGATAGATATTGTCAGGTTCTCCCCGCTCCTGCGGAACGGATTCCACAGCGACATCATCAAAAAACAGCTTTAAGTAATCCACAAACTGAGGCGAAGCTGTTGCGCTCCAAAAGGACACGATTCCTCCCGGATTCATAAGTCTGATTACAGAGTTAATGCCTTTTTCCGAATACAGTCCGGTATTCGATTCCGAGACCGTCCAATCCGGGCCGTTGTCGATATCCAGACAAATGGCATCGTATGTTTCATCGGATTCATTCATCCATTGTACCAGGTCCGTATGGATTACATTGGTGCGGGGGTCATTGAGTGCATAACCCGAGAGCGGCGCCAAATGCTTGCGGTTCCATTGAATAATCACTTCCTCAATCTCGACGACATCGACCTTCACGACTCTCGGATCGGATAACGCTTCCTCTAGGGAAAATCCAACCCCGAGGCCGCCGATCAATACCCTGTGAGGGCTCCTGCATCGTTCCAAGGCTCTGCTCACAAGCAGCCTTTCCGACTCCCCATTATACGTTGCCATTAAAAAAGTACCGTTGTAGATGATTTCATAATGATTTTCTCTTTTTTGCAGCTGAATGTCTCCGCGGTCTGTGTGAGTACGTTCAATGATTTCCGGTGTGTAATTCATGGTTCCAACCTCCTGTTCTGGTCGTAGATCTTATTCACCTATCACTCTCTATTATAACCCTTCAATCCAGTGATAGTCCCGTTCCATGCAGAAAGGCATCCAAAAAGCCGAAATCGGCTTTTTGGACGCCCCTCTAATGATTAAATAACATATGATTTGCAACGGAATTAATGCTATTTTTATATCCCCTTGGACGCCAGCCTCTTGGCTAGCTCCGACAAATCCTGCCCTTTCAGCGCGCCTTCCACCAACTGCGGCAGCAGCGCAGGCGTACAGGCAAAACAAGGTGTCCCATCCTTCGATAATGCCTTGGCCAACTGTTCATCGTAAAAGGGCTTGCCCTCATCGGACAAAGCGAGCAGGCAGAGCGTCTTAACGCCAGATTCCTTCATTTCCCGCATACGCCGGATCAGCCTGGACTGGTTGCCTCCTTCATAGAGGTCAGAGATGATGATAAACAGTGTTTTTTTCGGTTCCTGGATAAACTGCTCACAATAGGCCACGGATTTATCGATATTCGTCCCGCCGCCTAGCTGAATTCCAAACAGCATATCCACGGGATCATTCGCACACTGTTCCGTCAAATCTACCACTTCCGTATCAAATACAACCACGTGGGTATCGAGCGCAGGTATGCTGGCAAATATCGATCCGATAACCGATGCCCAGATAACCGATTCCGCCATGGAGCCGCTTTGGTCGATATCTACGATGACCGTCCATTCCTTATTTCGTTTGGCACGATCAAAGAAATAAAACCTTTCCGGAATGATCCGCTGCAGGCCGGCATCGTAATTTTTGAGATTTCTTTGGATCGTACGCTTCCAGTCAATTCCGCTTAATGAAGAGATCGGCGTATGCTGCCTCCGGTTCAATGCGCCGGTGACCGCCCTTTGGATATCCTGCTCCATCCGCTTCACCAGCTCATCCACCACGGCCTGTACGAGCATCCGCGCGGTATCTTTCGTCTTCTCCGGTATTTTGCCTTTGAGTGACAACAGCGTTCCGACCAGCTGAATGTCCGGTTTTACGGTTGCAAGTATCTCAGGCTCAAACAAAAGCTGCTTCCAGCCCTTTCGCTCCATGGCATCGTTCTGTATAACGGAAACCACGTCTTCCGGAAAAAAAGTACGCACATCCCCAAGCCACTGTGCCAGCCGGGGGGCGGATTTACCTTGACCTGCACTGCGAGCTCGTGAGCCTGAAGAAGCCGTGCTGCCTTCTCCGGTATCCACCGTTTGATCGTAAATCGCTGCAAGCGCACGGTCCATAATCAGCTCATCGCTGGTCAGCTCCACATGTCCGCTGCTGCTGCATCGGTTCAGCTCCTCCTCGGCGGCCATGCCCAGTATGAGCCGCCAACGGGATATTGCCTGGTGATCAGCTGCTTTACCCATATTTAAAAGTCCTCAAAATCAAAATCGTTTAGTTCATTCAGCATCTGGGCTTCTTCCTCCTTAAGGTCATCCATGAGAATTTCAGCGATCTGCTCTGTGTTGGCCCCCCACAGCTCGCCAAGCAGCTCGGCAACCATCGTCTTCTCTTTCGGGCTAAATGCACTAAAAGCACGCCGCAAAAATACTAGCGCCCGCACAAATTCTTCATTCTCAAGTGTGCAGATATATTCGTTTAGCTGCTCCCACAAACTCATACGCGATAAAAGAGCGTAGCGGTTGCGCATCGCAAGCCCCTCGAACCATCCGGCACCAAGATCTGCCGGAATACCGGGCGATAAACGCCGGGATACCTCGCCTGCGCATTGTTCTGCCGAGATGTCGCTCCTCTCCAGCAAAATCGCACAGGCAAGCCCGGAAAGCAACGGATGTGCATCGTCCCGGTCAGACAATCGGCTCAGCTCCTGAAGCCACAGCCTCTCATCAACTTCATCACTATGTTCCGAAGCAATATGATTCATCTCACTCATCGCCGACGCCATTGCCTGCGCCACTTCGTCATTACACTGACTGGCATCGTATAAAAACAGGCAGGCTCGCATAAACAACTGCTGAAGCAGCGGAACAAGCGGCGACGTATCCATTCTGCGGATTCCGCCGTAACGGATGAGCTGTGACAGCTTTCTTGCCGCTGCTGCAATTTGTACGACATCCTGACTCTCGACAGCAAGTCTCTGTAAGGTCTGCCTCCCCGCTTCCATCTGATGAATCATTCCGCATTCATAAGCGATGGCAATAAGCGCAGAAGCTTCTGCTATGGTGCCACAGTTTTCCAGCCGCTGCTGCAGGACAAAACCCGCAGCGGTTTCTACGGTTTCGCCGAGAAGTGTTGATTCGACGACTTCGATCTCCACTTCCGGCGACCATTGGACAATCCATTGCTCCGCCCAGATGGCACGTTCCTCGGAACTGGCCTTATCCTGAGCAAAGTGAATCCCGAGCAGCTTCAAGCGATGAAACAAGAATGACCGATTCAGATCCAGATAAGCGGCTTCTTCCGAAGACACCCTGCGGTTCTCGCGCAGGTCGAGGACCAGATCGCTTGCAACTGCAGTTTTGTATTTCTCCAGCTTCAGCCGTTTCAGCTGGCGGTTCATATCATCCTGGATTGGTGTCTGGCTGACGCCTTCGGCTAATGATCCGATCGCCGTTCCAACCTCTGTACGCGCCAATGATTCTGCGATCACCGAGAGCTCGCCACGTCCCAGAAGGGTTTTGGCTGCATCTCTTAGATCTCTGAGCGTTGGAGCCTGACCGTCATGCAGTGCAGCTAGGGATTCAGCCAGCCGGACTGCTTCGATCACCTCAGCAGTCGAACGGTGTGTGCCGGCTTTTCTCATGTCGACAGCAACGGAAGACAGATAATGATGCGGCAAATCTCCAAGCGTTCCTCGGCGCATATGCTCCCACATCATTTCAAAATAGTACGGAGCAATATTGCCGGCACCATAGCCGGCAAGAGACGAAAGCTTCAAATAGGAATAAGGCATGAGCGTCAGCTTCGTCTTGCGGGAAGGAAGCTCCTTCAGTTCATCATCAGTCATGGCCATGGAAAGATCATGTAAAGCCGAAGCATGATAAGCCCCGCAGATCACCACAACGTTCTCCGGTTTATGACCTGCCGCGATAGTCTCTGCAATTTGCCGGCACATGTAGGCTTCGCGGACCGCATTATAGGCATATTCCAGCCTGTGATTTTTCCTCTCCTGTTCCTCTGTAAGCTCCCGCATCTGGCCCGAATAAGCCAATATCGCCTGCCGGTAAGCATCCGGGCATAAATTATGTTCGAAGCTGCGCTCCCAATACGTATCGTAATCGACCTCGCCAGATATTTCTGCGATCCTATTGTATAAGTAATTGCTGTCTCTCCCTACTTCATCCGGGACACCTTCTGGATCAAGCTCTATCTCTTCTGAATCTCGATTGCCTGTTTCCGATGTCTCGGTTCCTCCATCTTCATCGGCTTTCTGCGTAAGAGGATGCGTTATTTCTCCGCGTACATCCTGTAAGCATACAGCCGATGATGAAGGCAAATCGATAAAAGCACAGTGCGCTCCTTTTTTGCAGGCCCACAGCATCGCCTGATATTCGGGTGAATACACGGCAAAAGGCCATAGGACGGTTCGAACCGGCAGTTCCTCGGTAAATGCCAAGATAGCAACAGGAGGTTTCGTTGAGCCGTTCGTCAAATGCGTAATTTCGGACGTTGCATCCGAAGGCCCTTCGATCAATACCGCCGTAGGCTGTACCTGCTCCAAATAATCTGTGACATGGTAAGCGCCTGCCGGCGACAGGTGCCGGACGCCAAATACATGTACACCAGCGCCGCGGGCCGCATTCATTGATTCATCTCCTTGCAGGCCGTATAAAGACCACGCCAGCTGGCACCGCGTTTTTTCATCACATTATCCAGGTATTCCTTCCATACGAGACGGTCCTTGTCATCATCCTTCACGATGGCCCCCTGCAGCCCCGCCGCCAGATCTTCATCCGTCATTTCCCCGTTTCCGAAGCTTGCCGCCAGCGCCATGCTGTTCGTAAACAGCGAAATAGCTTCAGCGGTAGAGATCACGCCAGCCGGTGATTTAACCTTCTCCTTTTTATCGAGTGTCATCCCGCTGCGCAGCTCCCTAAAAATGGTTACTACCTTCTGCAGCGCTTCATCTGCAGGAACTGCCGCCTGCAAATCGTATGATGCGGCGATCTCTGCGACCCGCTTCTTCACGATTTCCACTTCCGTTTCGAGATCAGCCGGTGCAGGCAGGACAATAATATTGAAACGCCGCTTCAGCGCAGTCGACATCTCGTTTACACCGCGGTCACGGGTATTGGCAGTGGCAATAATGCTGAAGCCTTTGCGGGCATTCAGTTCCTTGCCAAGCTCTGGTATGGAAATCGTCTTTTCCGATAGGATCGATATTAACGCATCCTGCACTTCGGAGGCGCAACGGGATATTTCCTCAAACCGAGCAATCCCTCCAGCCTCCATCGCTCTCATCACCGGACTTTTGACGAGCGCCTCAGGTGTAGGTCCCTGAGCAAGCAGCATGGCGTAATTCCATGAATAACGAACCTGTTCTTCCGTTGTCCCTGCCGTCCCCTGCACGACCAGACCGGAATTGCCGTAAATGGCAGCAGCCAGATTTTCAGACAGCCAGGATTTCGCCGTACCTGGTTCACCAATGAGTAGCAGCGCCCGATCCGTAACGAGCGTCGCGATCGCCATTTCGACAATCCGCGGATTTCCAATATATTTCGGAGTAATGACCTGCTTACAAGCCATGCCGCCTACGATAAATTTCAAAACCGACTGCGGGGACATCTGCCACCCTGTCGGAATTTTGCCTTGATCCTCACGTATTAACGCACTCAGCTCCTCCTGGTATAAAAGCTCGGACGGACGGCGCATGATATCCTGCATGGTTTGTTCCGTACTCATCGATCTAACTCTCCTTTAGGATGAAATGGATGATTGCATATTCTTTAAAATGTATTCCAGCTGCTGCTCGCCATCGGATTTGAATCGAGGCATAGCTGCCCGAATTCGCTCTTCATAACTTGCAGGCAAACGGCACAGTTGATCGAAAAGAAAAGGCTCGATTTCGTGACACTCTGTATTCCGCTCGTCCTCCAGCGCTCGAACAAGAGCTTCATGCAGCTGATCTCCCGCTACGCCTGCACGAACCAGTCCCATCACTGCCAAATTCGCGAAACGATTGCGGAATTCCGGTGAATTCTTCAGCTTGTCTAGCAAATAAGAAGCAGCCTCCGCATGTCCAGGGCGTGCAAATGCGCTAACCAGCGCCATGTGATCCAGCTCGATAAAATGGTCAAGCCACCTTGGATCCCAGTTTGCGGTGATCTCCTCCTGCGGCAGCATCTCCACATGGTAAGCATAGCTTTCTTTTTCTCCGTAGGTCCATACCTGCCTGAATGCCTGGTATCTCCGAGAAACGACCATATCCTCCATCGTATCCAGAAGCTGTTTACAGTAATTAGCGCTGCGGCTCAGGGCCGAAACATGCACTCGGTCCTTGAGAATTCTGGCATACTCCTCGTATAGCCGCTCAGGGGACAATATAGGCTGCGCTTTAATGAATATCTCGCGAGCATAAGAGTTAGTACCGGCATAATGCTTCAGATCCATCTCTATAGCAGCCTCAGCAAGCTGCAGCCCCTCTTCGGAGCCGGTATTTCTAATATAGTTCATCGCTTCATTCGCCAAAAATACCCAGCCGAGTTTAAACATATACAGCTTGTAATGCCGCAGAACCTCCAAATACAGCGCCTCCAGCTCAAGGCTCTTTTTCTGATGAAGCGACCAGAGGTAACGTTTGGCTTTCGTCCAGATTTCCTCCACCTTTTGCTTCTCATCGATATGCGCATGCACAGAATGCAAAAGTTCTGAGAAATCCCTTATGAGCCATTCGTTCAGCCGTTCCGACTGGCATCGAGCTAACGATGGATTCACCAGATCACAATCTTTGCCTTGAGAAGCCTCATAGAGGCGTTCTGCAGCTCTTTGAGAGCCGGTGTCCGCGAGCGCATGGTATGCAGCTTCACGAATTCCTTTTTTCTTGTCTCGGCTGAAGTCCAGCAGCGCTTGCTCGTATTCAGGATGTCCAGCGAGCAGACGGATGGCTGTTGTGCGCACCTCATCCGAACCCGACACGGAAGCTTCATGAACTATACCGAACACACCTGGATCGCCGCTTCGCGCTATGACGGTCAGCTTGCGGGATTCCAGCTTACCTCCCTTGGGATCAAAGCTTTCCAGCAGATGAGGTACGATCTCCGGCCCATACGAAGGCAATATATCTGTCATGGCGAGCTCCGCAATTTCAACATAAGGATCATTAAGAGCTTCTATGGCAAACGGCAAAAGGCGCAGATCCCGGAATACTCCTTCATGGTAAGCTTCCAGAATCACTTCATGACGTCCACCGCCGCGCGTCGTCAGCGCGGTCCGAACCGCAGATAGCTTGCGGTAAGAAAGCCGCGTTGGAAGCAAGACTGATTTGCTTGTAAATGGAGCTGTCTGCCCGTCTGCCGCTGCTTTTCCTTGGGTATTCAGTACCGACTGCAGAAGCAGGTTCACATCCTGAAGCAACCGGGCAGAATCCGCTCCATTCCCGGAACCCGGGCCGATCAAAGCTTCAACCCCTTCGCCAAGCTTTTTAAATACCGGCGCCCGTTCACCAAGCTGTTGGAATGTAGGAAGCAGCCGTTTAAGCCTGTAGTCCCCAGCAGCCAAATCACTCCCTGCGATATATAGTCGTCTGATTTCTTCATTCAGTTCCATCAGCAATGCTTGACTCATTGTGCGTGTCTCCTCCAATTCTGCAAGCTAATATAGCAAGCGGATAATTTCATGTTTATTAACGATACTCAGCGGCTGCGCGCGCAGTTGTCCGCTTTGAGGCTGATGATCAAACAAGACAAGCATGGCTATGTCCTTCAAGCTGTCTTCTGGCAAATATTTAACTAGCTGAACTGTAGTGTCCCCGATCACATCCTGCAGCCCGAGTGTATCTCCGCCCGCATCAGCGATGAACAACCGGCCTTCTTCGTCCGTAACCACCTTATCCACATGCAGCAGCATTACGGGATTGGGGTCGCCCAGCGGATTTTTAAGCTGGTTCTTTACTTTTTTAATTGCTTCGATATAAGAACCTGCAGCATATTGCCGTATTTGGGCGATATCCTGCTCTTCGAGCGGCCTTGAAGTAAAGGACTCATAGCGCACACGACGGTTCATATCACCTGGATAACGGTAGAGAGCCGGAACACGGGCCACCTCAAAAAAGCTGTCTTCTTCACGCATCAGCTTCGCTGCTTTGTATGGCCGGTACTGTACCGTACTGTGAATCTCACCACTGTCCATTTGCATCCAATAACCGTTATCGACGAACTCCAGGCGCGAGGCATCATCATAGCTGAGGAAGGATAACTGGATCAATTCAGCCTCTGGGCTGACCAGCCTTGCTTCCTTAAGTTCCGAGAGCTGCCATGCATGACCCAGCCATTCTTCTATCGTAGATTCATGGTCCAGCGCCAGTTCGGGATCCTCAAGCTTCGCATTCAAATGTGCACGACCTTTTTTAATAAAAGCATGTATAACGGCAAACTGTTCCGCTGCAAAGCTGTATGTATATTCCGGATTTCCTCCTGCAGACAAGATCATATGAAGCTTGCGCAGCTGGATCTGGGCTCCGTTCAAATAGAAGCTTCCCATTTGCTTGACATGTTCCTGAATGATTTTGAGCTCTTTGGCATCCAATGTTCCGAGTCCGCGGCGTATCAGGGAAAAGGTCAGCTTTTCGAGCACATCCAGTCCTTGGAGCTGAGCCATGATCTTTTTCTTAAGCGCTGATTTATTCACTTTCTTCGTCTTCGGAGCCGTTCCTTCGGCTGCTTCTTTCGCCTTCTTCTCTTCCCGTTTTTCGGCCTTCTCACGTTTGGCTGCCAGCTCATCCGGCACCACCTCTGTGGAGAAAGGCTTGCCATCCGAATAGGCATACAGCAAACCAAGTACGTGCTTGCATGGAATTTGCCGGCTAGGGCAACTGCAGCGCATCACCGGCTTATCCGGAAACACAAAATCCGCTGAAGGTGTATATGGCGTCTTTCCACTGCCTGCGCAGATCCCAAAAAGCACTAGCTCATCTTCTGACTGGTGAAATGCCGTAAACTTTCCTTTTTTGATAAGATCATGGCCATTTTTTATCGCAGCACTGTTCGGTGCCAATGAATCAATCCAAGTCTCCGTAATTTCAACCAAACCAATTCCCTCCTGCTTCGGTTAGTAATGCAGTACAACCAAGATTATGATATTAACCCTATTAGATAAATTGAACTAAAAAATAGGTAATTATCTTTTTGATAACAAGTGAATTAAACTTTATTTCAATTTATATAGGTAAATCATACCTAATAATTGAATATGACCCTACCCTCTTAAGACCTATTTAAGAACACACATTCTTATTTCCAAAAAGTAGGAAAATAATAAAAAACAGATCAATCCTGGTGTTTTACACCAAAATCAATCTGTTATTAGTTTATATCATAAAATAAATAGGGTATTATCTACCATTTATTCAATTGGCGAAGCCGGTTACTCTACGTACTTATGAAAGACATGTTACCCATGATGAAACATGAGAAAAATACCGTAGCGCTCAATTACTTGTCTTACTACATTTCAGCTCTTTCTTTAACTGTATTAAACATTTGATAGTAACCATCATTCACTTCCACAGCAATCGCATCATCCGTGCTCATCCCAGGAATTGAGTACAGCTTCGTCTCCTCAGCAAATCTGTTGGAGTAAATTCCATGTCCAATTATACTTTCATCAGTAATAAGAGATTCTACTCTGCCTATTTCCCGATCAATTTGCGTTACTTTGTTATCTGTCAACCGGTAAAATGCATCGTTCCAATGCACAAACTCATATGCCCAGGAATGCGATAAGACGTAATCAATTGCGAAAAGTTGCATGACCGCTGGATTGGTCTGTGATATCCGGATTTGCTAGCATTATCTTTTCTGCAATCTTCCATAATTCAGGCATAAAACGGATGACCTCCTGACTGCGGAGGACAAGCTCCCCAGACGTATGGATTCCCAAATCTGCCAGCAACGCATGGAAAGCAGGTTCGAGCGAATGCTGCATTTCCGTCGATGCGTCAACGGCTAAGATCTGATGACATCTTGCGTACGTAGCTACAATCCAAAACACCGCTTCACGGTGATTTCCTGCATGAATGAGTTCCCTACTGCCGTCAATGGCAATTGAACGTGCTTCAGGAGTAATGTCGGAGCTGAAAAAAAACGGCGTTCGAGCCGCGGAAGCTGCCGCATCAAAGGTCCGTTCGAGTCCCTCCAGATGATGCTCCACTTGATCCGCCGTCCAATCTCCACATCCCAATAAAGTAAGCAACTGTGGATAAACCTCATCTAAACCATATTCCGTCAAAACTTTGCGTGCCGCCAAATATCTGAGTCTTACTGTCGGATTCCGAAGAGCTGCAACCAGGATGACATGTGTCATTACTCCTGTCGGAAACAACCACGCTGTTGCCTGCTCATATAAGGGGGCAGCGGGATCCAGTGAACGCAGTCCGGTTACAATCCGGTTTCGGGCCTCTTCACACCGCAGCTGCACCCATTTTTTCTCTGCAAAATGCTCTGAGACCTGCTTTTGCAGCAGGCTTAGGCGCCCTGTTGGATCATCGATTAACGTATTAACACGGAAGCTTCCTGCAAGGTGATAGGATCGTAAAACATCTTCAACCGATTCGAGCTGCTGAGAAGCTAAATAAGTAATCTCAATTAATGTATCCCTGAACCGGATTTTCCCCGGCTTTGCCGGAGCCTTCTCCCCCTCTCTTACGACAACGACGTCAATGTCGGAACCTACAGGCAGCATGTCCAGATCAGACCGTCCAACAGTCGAACCGCTAAAATAGGCGCCCAGATATCCTTCTTCCTTTTGAGCATAGGTTTGAACCCATATTACCGCATTTTGCCGTGCCAATCCGATTTTCATAAAACAGACAACCTCCCGCCAATTTGAGGTTCATATAAACATAGTTTTCTATGAGCATATGTCAGGGAAATGCCGATTATTTCTCGGGTAATCGCAGAATATCTATGATTTCGACGTTTTTTTACCATGATGAACGCAATCTAGGTACTCCCTGGGGTAATTTCCAAGCTGTATAGTAAAGATATCATTTTCCAGAAGAACAAAGGTTAATCACATGAAGATTAGCTGAAAGGGCTGCCTATCGGTCTTACGATCGAGCTGTTATCTCCCCGTTAATAATGGCAAAAAGCAGCTCTCCTAAAAATGGAAAGCTGCTCCTATTTGCAATGTTCACATTCTCATACCGCCGCTGCCCTTTTAATTGGATTGCAATTGTCTTAAAGCCATAAACACAGCTCCCATGGATGCATCACTCTTCGGCGTAATGCATTCCATCGCGGGATAGTGTTCACGGAGTTTCTCCTGGAATATGGTCCGTACAAACGTATTTTTGAGCAATACACTGCCGGCCACGGCCAGACTGTCCTCCTGAAGCGAAAGAGCTTCCGCCACCGGAATCACCAGCTGAAGCAGGGAAGACGCGCTCTTCTCCGCAATGCCCAGCGCTGCCGGATCTCCGGCTGCACAGGCTTCCGAAAGGACTGGCGCCAGCGCGGCAATGTCTTTTTTATTCGTACGTTTATCGTATACAAAGCCGATAATTTCCTGGATCGAATTGATTTGAAGCTCCTTGTATACGAGCCCGGTGATGACCGTTTCTGGTATACGGCCGTCATGGGCCTGCACCACAGCAGACAACAGATCGCGTCCGATTGCATACCCGCTTCCTTCATCATCAATCAGGTGACCGTACCCTCCCGAACGATGGGTCTTTCCGGCCTTATTTTTGCCAAGTCCGATCGACCCGGTGCCTGCAATTAGGATCATGCCATACTCTCTCTGGTGGGCTCCGTACATTGCCGTCTCATGATCACCCGTAATTTGGAGACCGCCCTGATAGCCACTGCTTCTGATCTGGTCCGTCAGCCGGCTCACTACGCTGGGATTGCTGACGCCAGCGGCGCCGACGCACATTTGCAAGCAATGCTCTATCCCGCCACATGCATCTCCGATGAGTTCCACGATTTCTTTCAAACTTGCAGCGACGCTTTCCTCATCCTGCCCGTTATAATTGATGGCTCCGGAGGTAAAGGTCTTTACCACCATACCATGCTCATCCGCTAGCGTTACCGCTGTTTTGGTACCACCGCCGTCTAAACCGGCTACAAATCTCATTGCTGTCACTTCCTCACTTCATTAACTTCAGGAATCCATTATTTTATTGTCGGAGACTGAGCTTACCTGTCGGCTCCGTTGCTCCGCTCAGAATACGGATCACAGACTGGATCGCCATCTTGGTATATTCGAATGCAAGCAGACCACAAACCTCACCCTCCAGCATTTCCAGGTCATAAGGCTTGCCGAGAGCAATCGCTGTAACCTGATGCCCCGCACGGGATAACCGGTGTACGAGTTCTAGCTGTCCCGTGTGATCGCAGCCGTTGTACATCCCAACAACAACTTTGGAGTAGCCCCGTACTTTTGCTAAAATATCGTTCAGCTGCTGCTCATCCGGATTGATATCTGTCATCAGATATGAAACTCCGAGCGCCTCCCCTGTTTCCACTGGGAAAGAGAGCTCCGTCCCGATTTGGCTTGACGCCTGATCCGGACGGTAAGGGAGACTGCCAATGATAATCGTATCGGCTGCGTTCGGCTGAATAGGGTCCAGCTTGCCACCAACATGGCAAATGCTTTCCAAACTGATGGCTTCCGCTGCACGCTTGTTGACTGCATGTTCAGCAGCCGTCAGCTCTCCATCCGTCACTATACCGTATTTCGCTTTGTAAAACAGCACCTTTTCCACGGCTTCATCCACAATCTCGATTGGCAGTTCACCGGATTCGACTGCCTGCTCAATCCGCTCTACCGCATCCATGATCAGCTGGCCGGAATGGCTGATGAACAGCAGGTGAACTCCCGCTTTAAGCGCTCCGACCGCTCCTTCAGCGGTACCGTAAAATTTTTGGATCGCGTTCATTTCCAGGCAATCCGAGATAACGAGGCCTTGATAGCCCATTTTATTTTTGAGCAGGTCCGTGATGATCGTTCTGGACATCGTTGCAGGAACCCCGTTTTTCTCAATAGAAGGGAACAGGATATGAGCGCTGGTTAGGGCTTCAGCACCGCTGTCGATGGCCGCCTGGAAAGGCTTCAGTTCCAGCTCGGCGAGCTCTTCAAGCGATTTGTCGATGGAAGGTAGTCCAAGATGGGAGTCCACCGCCGTATCCCCGTGACCCGGAAAATGCTTGATCGCGGCCAGGACGCCGCCTTCCTGAAGACCTCGCATCATTTGCAGACCGTATTCAGTCACAACCTCTGCCGTATCCCCGTATGAACGCACGTTAATAACCGGATTTTTCTTGTTATTGTTGATGTCCAGCACAGGAGCCAGATTAAAATTGATTCCAAGCGCCCGCATTTCACGTGCCGTAATCCGGCCTGCCGCATAAGCGTTCTCCGGTCGTCCCGTAGAAGCAATAGCCATTGCTCCGGATACGTTGACTGCATCCTTAGGCAGACGTGTCACACGACCGCCTTCCTGATCGATGGAGATCAGCGCCGGATGGCCTGTGTGCTCCGTAATCTTCTTCTGAAGCTTCGAGCACAGGTCTTTCACCTGCTCCTTATCCTTCACGTTATGCGCGAACAAAATGATATTCCCAATTTTATAGTCGGCAATCAGACGATTCGTCTGTTCATCCAGATCTAGACCAGGTAAGCCCGCTACGATGAGCTGGCCGATTTTTTCTCTTAATGTTAGTTCTCTCATCAGGATATTCGGCTCCTTTTTCTCTAAAATTGAACGAAGTCCATTTTCGCTTAGTACAGATGATATTCGGATTTCAGCTTCGCAAACTCGCGGCTTTCTTCACGGAACTGCTCAAGCAGCGCAGGGACGTCAATATTTTCATCGCGGTACATTTTATCGCCGGCCAGCAGATCGATAAAAGGTCTTGAATTCTCCTTCAACGGAGGGAGGAATGCAAACTCTTCATAGTTGTTTTTCAAGGTGAACAGCAGTCTGACCCCGGTCTCGAGCGGCTGTACTGTCCGATGATCCATGATATGGATTTGGACACCGCTGCACTGTTCTCCCTCAAACTTCGAGAAGGATGGCTTGAAGTATACCGGACGGAAAATAACCCCCGGCAGCTTCAGGCTGTTCATTTCAGCAGCAAGCTTCTCGGCATCCACGAAAGGAGCACCGATCATCTCGAACGGAGCCGTCGTCCCGCGGCCTTCGGACATATTCGTTCCCTCGAATAAGCAGGTTCCCGGATATATCAGAGCCGTTTCAAACCGAGGCACCCCTAAAGAAGGCATGATCCACTGGCGTCCAGTTTCAGGGAACAGCATTTTACGATCCCAGCCTTGGCACCGGACAACATGAAGCTTAGCGTTCCAGCCTGTCTGCTCATTCGCCATCATCGCCACTTCGCCCGCTGTGAGCCCGTAACGAACGGCAAGCGGATAATTACCCACGAACGATTCATAGCCCGGTTTCAAAATATTTCCTTCCACCGTTACGCCATCCAGTGGGTTGATCCGGTCGAGAATCACGATCTCTTTGCCCGCCTTCGCACAATCTTCGAGCGCATACAGCATCGTATAAATGAATGTATAGTAACGGGTGCCGACATCCTGTATATCATAGACGACCATATCCACTTCATCGAGCATTTCTTGGCTCAGACGTTTGGAATCCTTACGGTACAAACTGTACACAGGTACGCCGGTAATCGGATCGGTATACGTTTCAACCATGGCTCCCGCTGCCTGATCCCCTCGCACGCCATGCTCCGGTGAAAAAAGCGCAGCTAGATGGAAGTTTTCATGCAAAATCTGAATCGTAGACACAAAATCCTTATTTAAACCGGTCGGTGAAGTGATCAGTCCGAGTTTCTTTCCCTTGAACAAATGCGCCGCTTCCATGATCGTATCAATCCCGTTAAGAATCATCGCAGCTTCCTCCTAGAAAACGATTATTTTGAAAAAAATGACTGCCGCAATATTCATTGCTTGCAGTCATTTTAAAATTATTATTTAACTACAACAGTTCACTCTTCAGCACACGCTTAGTTTCTTCCGGTACCATGAAGGTCTCAGCGTATTCCTTGCGTGCTTCGATACCGCGTACTCGAGCCAGATGCTTGTAGTACTCCAGGTAAGGGAAGGATTTGCTGCCCGTCACAAACCAATGCTGCGCCGTTGCTTTCACCCACAGGTCAAATGCTTCTTTCGAAAAGTCCACGTATACGTACGGCTTGTAATCGACGGCATCTTCCCAGTTTTCCGCATAATACAGTTTGGAAGCGAAATGAGCTGGCAGTTCTCTTGCAAATGAAGCCAGTCCCGCAAAGAAACGTGCGTCATTTACGATGTTATGAGTCGTCGCATGGTCCTTGTGCATGCTGTTTTTCCAGTGCGTGATGATGACGTTCGGTTTCACCTGGCGAATGACGTCGCACACACGCAGACGCATTTCCTCGGTGTCTTTCAGCTCGCCGTCAGGGATATCAAAGACGATGGATTCGCCGCCCAGCATATCGGCAAAAACTTTTGCTTCATTCACCTTTTGCTGACGGTATTCTGCCATGTCCTGGCCTGCCGGTACGCCCCGCTCGCCTGCGGTAAGCGCTAGCGTTACGATTTTATCCCCTTTCAGGGAATGGCTTGCAAGTACGCCACCTGCTGTCAACTCCGCATCTCCTACATGTCCACCAATCGCCAAAATCGTCAATTTCTGCTCGCTCATTTATGAAAACTCCCTTCTCATGACTGCAAATTGTTTTACGGTTTGGAAGCCTGCTTTTTCATAAATCCGGATGGCCGGATTGCTGCTGCCTGTGTATAAAGACATATAATCGGTACCGATTGCCTTGAATGCTTCGCAGAGCTTGAAGAACAAAATGGTTCCGAGCCCATGTCCCTCGTGATCTGGATGTACGCCGATGCCGGCAAAATACCCGCGTCCGTTATCCTGACGGATCACCGGTCCTGCGAAGCCGACTACCTGATTTCCATGTGCAGCAACCACAACGGGTGTGCCGTCAGAGGTGCATTTGCCGATTTCCTTTTCCCACAGCGGATTGTTAAGGCCCTGAAGCATCTCTGCTACACCTTGATGTTTACCTGCGTCAAACAGCTCCACGCTGTAGCCACTCGCGGCCGCTTTTTCTTCCTTACTGCGGATTTCCTCTGGCATAGCAAATTGTTCGAGATTCAAATACATGGCGCATTCCTTGGCTCGCTCCACGTATCCCTCTTGCTGTAAAAAGGAATACAGCCTGCTGTCCACCGGCACTCCAGGTGCATTATTGTGCTCATGCTTCGGTGTATCCGGTATGTACCACGGCAGCATCATCGGATTGAAAAACAAAACATCCGACTGTTTTTTCCCAAGCTCCTGAAAACGATTTTCAAGCGCATCAAGCAACTGCTTGTAGTTTTCATCGGTTTGGCTGTTCTCATCTAGAACAATACAGGTAATGTAACCGGCCACCTGCCCGAGGGGCAGATCATCGCCAGTGCATCCACAGGCAAAGCCCGTCACCTGATCATTCTCTAGCAGAACAAACGCATTGTCTTTGTCAAAATAAGGGTTCGAAGCAAAAATCCACTCAAAGCTTTGCTCCGTAAGCTCCTTGTATCCATCCTTTACGGCTTGCTTGTTCCATAAATCGATAACCGCCTGCGTATACTGCTTTTCCCAGGTGTTCATCATGATCAGCGGCACCTCCGTCCTTTGTCAGGATTAGTAGCTTATTTTCCCCATGATAATAGGCCTATTCGCTCCCGTGACATTCGGGAGATTGTTCGGCTGCCGTTTCAGCGTATGGTCAGCCAGCAGTGCGAAAGCAACAGCTTCCTTAGCGTCACTGCTGTATCCGACCTCCTCCTGCGTCATGACCTGGACTCCCATGGGCTCCATTTCTTGTCGCAGAAATTCGACCAATACCGGATTATAGCTCCCGCCACCGCCTACAAGTAGGGCGTCCGCCGAATGATGATCACGGACGTACCGGCGGTATGCATCACCGATCGACCATGCGGTCAGTTTGGTGACCGTAGCCACCACATCCTCCGCTTTTATGCTCTGGTCTTTGGTATAATCCAACAGCCAATCTATATAAGATGAGCCGAAATGCTCTCTGCCGGTAGATTTCGGAAGTGGCTGTGAATAATAAGGCTCCTGCATAAGCAGATTCAGCAGTCCTTCATGAATTGTACCTTGGCGAGCTATGGCCCCTCCGATATCCATCGTTAGTTGTCCCGGATACAGACGCTCGACGACTCCGTCGATAATCATGTTTCCCGGACCAGTATCAAACGCATATACTTGCTCCTGCGAGCACCCGGCAGGTATAACGGTCATGTTACCGATGCCGCCGATATTTTGCAGCAGAAGAGTCCGGTGAGCCTCTCTGTACAGCAGGTATTCCGTAAACGGAACGAGCGGCGCCCCCTGCCCTCCAACTGCCATATCCGCCGGCCGGAAATCGGACACGCACGGAATTCCAGTCCGTGCTGCGATCACCGATCCTTCGCCGATCTGCACCGTATAATGAATGTCGTAACCATGCAGCTGCTCGGATTCCGGAGCATGGTAAATCGTTTGTCCATGCGAACCGATGACGGCGATATCCACGGGACTTAAGCCCGCTGACGTAATCACGGATAAAGCAGCTTCCGCGTACAGTTCGCCGAGTAATACATTCATGCTGCCGATTTTGTTCACCGTGGCTTGCAGTGGATCAAACAGAGTGAAGATCTCCTGCCTGACGGCAGCCGGGTATGGTGTATTTTCGAATCCAATCAGCTCGGCTGACACTCCGCCGTCCGGCTCATCCGTAATTCGTACCACTGCTGCGTCTATTCCATCCACTGAAGTACCGGACATCAGTCCCACGACATAGCGGCTTGAATGCATAACACAGGTTTCGCTGTTCATATCAGCCCTTCACCGCGCCTACAGTAACGCCTTCAAGGAAGTATTTTTGCAGGCTGAAGAACAGGATAAACATTGGCAGCGCAGAAATGGTTGCACCCGCCATCATTGGAGCAAATAAAGTCGTATTCGCAAACTTGAAGCTCTTGAGTCCGACCTGGATTGTCTGCATATCCATGGAGTTCGTTACCAGAAGCGGCCAGAAGAACGTATTCCAGTTGTCCATAAAGGTAAGAATCGCCATTACCGCAAGAACGGTCTTGGAAAGAGGCAAAATAATACGGAAATAGATTTGGAACTGGTTACAACCTTCAATTTTTGCACACTCCAGAATCTCGTTCGGAATGCTGCTCATAAACTGCTTGGCAAGAAAGATGTTATAAACCGTAACAAGACCCGGCAGAATC
Source organism: Paenibacillus mangrovi (assembly GCF_022898935.1). Taxonomy (GTDB): domain Bacteria; phylum Bacillota; class Bacilli; order Paenibacillales; family Paenibacillaceae; genus Paenibacillus_AQ; species Paenibacillus_AQ mangrovi. The sequence goes on from NZ_JALIRP010000010.1 coordinate 83,812, forward strand.
AAAGCGGTATACGTATTTTCAATATGGAAAACATTTACGATCAGGATATACAGAGGAACCTGTGTTACCTGATAAGGAATCATCATGGCGACCAGCATCAGCGAGAAGATAACTGCTCTACCTTTAAACTTGATTTTAGAGAAAGCGTAACCTGCCATGCTGGCGAACAGCACGTTAGTCACCATTACGGTGGTTGCCACAATCAGCGAGTTCAGCAGCCAGCGCCAAGTGTAAGGACTGAATTGAAAGAAGAACTTGTAAGATTCAAGCGAGAAGCTGGTTGGAAATAATTTATAATCCATGGACCCGGCTGCAACGGGTTCACCAAAGGAAGAAATAATCATAAAGTAGATCGGGAAAATCGTTGCTGCAGCAAACAGCAGAAGCACGGTGATAATACCCGTATTTCTGATGATTCTGATCTGCGGTTTCCCGGTATGGGCGTTATAAAGTGCCATAATTGTACATCTCCCTTCCTTTAATATTCCACGTCTTTGCCCAGGAATTTGAATTGGATTACCGAAATACCAGCGATAATTGCGGCCAGAATCAGAGACTGTGCTGCTGCCTTGCCGAATTCGAAGTATTTAAATGCGTTATTGAAAATGAGCAAGCCTACCATTGTGGTTGCATTGTCCGGTCCGCCGCCGGTCATCAGATATGCATTTTGGAATACCTGGAATGAACCGATGACGCCTGTAACCAGCAAGAACAAGGTGGTTGGTTTCAAACATGGGACAACAATATACCACAGCTTTTTGAAGAAATTCGCTCCATCAAGCTCAGCTGCTTCATAGTAGCTTCCATCAATGCCAAGTAAAGCTGCAAGATAAATAATGATGCTCGTGCCATGACTGGACAACCAAGCCATCAAAACCAGCGAGAACATCGCATAAGTGCTGGATCCGAGCCAGTTGTGGGTGCCCAAGCCGAAAAATGCTGTAAGCTTATTGAAAATACCTTCTGGCATTGGATCGTAGATCCACAGCCAAACAACGGACAGTGCAACGCCTGAAGCGACAGCCGGAAGATAATATATCGCTTTAAATGCGGTTTGCATTCTTTTCTTAAAAGGTAAGATCAGTATAGATACTGAAAAGGATAAGAAAAGCGATACGGGTACAGTTAACAACGTATAAACAATGGTATTTACTATTGCCTTCCAGAACAGAGAGTCTTTGAAGGTTTCTGTATAGTTATCAAATCCGATAAACGTGGAACCCAGCGGCTTATAATCTTGAAAGCTAATAATCAAAGCACTTACAACCGGGTATGCGGTAAACATGATAAAAATCAGCAGGGCTGCAGCAATAAAAGCATACCCCCAAGCTGCATCGCTATTGAACTTCCGCCGTTTGATCGGTTTAGCATATTCAGTCATATTTGCGAAACCCCTTTCATACTTACATATCACAGGCATTGGAGGAAAAGCCGTATGGAAGTCATACGGCTTTCCAATGTATTATCTCTAGTCTTTTACAACGCCGTCTTCACCGAAGGCCGCAACTGCTGCAGTCTTCACTGCATCGTACATCGCTTCAGGAGTAATTTCGCCGGCGATCAATGCTTGCAGTTTAGGAACGATAACTTCATCTTCAAGCTTGAGTGCTTTAGCGCCAAGGTCCGTAGGGATGTCAGGACGGGCTGGAACTGCATGCTGGAGCATCGTTTCAACGGCTGCTTTGTTGTCCGGATCGCGGTCAACAGGCATGCTTTCAGCTGCTTTTCTGCTCGATTCTGTAATTTGCGCTACATACAGTTCATTGTTCGTCGTCGCTGCGACTTGACCGCTGGACAAGAAGTTAGCCGCTTTAACTACGTTAGCTTTGTGAGCTGCTGTTGGCTCTTTCGTGCCGCGGAAAGTAACGTAACCGTCAACCGCAACTCTTGTTTGTGCTTCAGCACCTGCAAATGAAGGAACTGGAAGTACAACATACTCTACAGGAATGGATCCTTTAACCGCATTTGGATCATTGTTTTTAAGCTTTTCGTTGTTCTCCTTCGCGGATCTTTCAAAGCCTGCAAGACCTTTACCTGTGATCATGGTTTGACCCGTCAAGAACATGTTCCAACGTTTACCTGCATCGATGGAACTGAGTTCTTTCGGCATGGAGCCGTCATCGATCATCACGCGCATGTCTTTCAGAACTTCAAGGAAGTTTTTGCTTGTGTAAGTATATTTCAGATCTTTATTGAAAGCTGATGGCATACCGGCGCTTTTCACCAGAATATCGAGATAGTCTTTAGAAGTTACGCCTGCCGTTGCAAATACGAAGCCGTAACGGGATGTTTTGCCGTTTTCAGTGACAACACCCTTTTTGATCGCTTCACGGAACTCATCGAAGGTCCAGCCTTCTTTTTGTACCTTCTTGTAGTCAATGCCGGCTTTTTCCATGAACTCTTTGTTACCACCGATCGCGTGAGCTTCCATGTATGCCGGGAATCCGTAAAGTCCCTTGCCGTTCTTCATGTACTCGAGTGGAGCTGGGTCATAATCTTTGATCATTTCATCTGTTGCCGTATCCGAAATATCCATGAGCATTCCTGAATCCACATATTTCGGAATACCGTCGGAAGGAATAAATGCGATATCTGGTGGGCTGCCCGCGTTTACCTGTGTATCCAGCTTTTGTGTCATATCTTCCCAGCTGGCAGGTTCAATTTTGAGCGTCAGGTTTGGATATTTCGCAGTGAAATCTTTCGAGATTTGGTCAAAACTGCTTTGGAAGTTCGCAGACACCGGCGGCAGCAAAGCTGTGATGGTGTCTTTTGCATTCGGGTCATCCGTGGCAGCTGTTTTAGCGTTATCTTTGCTTCCGCAGGCGGTCAAGGCTGTCACAGCCATGCTGAGTGCGCACACTGATGCCAATACTCGCATTTTCTTTTTCATGAAAAACAAGCCTCCTTGAAAATATAAATAGATTTTTTAGACTACTTGATTAAAGTTGCGTATTGCCTTTTTCAATCTTCCTTCGGCCCGGTTCAGTGCTTCTTCAGCAGCTTCTGCCGTGAGACCGGTTTCAATCATCATGATAGCCAGCTTGCAATTCATGGAAGCGCTTTCTAGATAGACAGCAGCCTTCTCTTCATCGACCCCTGTTGCCGACTTGATGATGCGAACGGATCGATCTCGGAGCTTAATGTTGCTTGCTTTCAAGTCAACCATTAGATTGTCGTAAGTCTTCCCTAGCTTCACCATAGTACAAGTGCTAAGCATATTCAAAACCAATTTCTGGGCAGTGCCTGCTTTCAGCCTTGTTGAACCCGTAATGACCTCTGGCCCTACAACCGGCGCAATACAGATATCACAGACTTTCTCTAGTTTAGATGCCTTGTTATTCACGACGCCGATCGTTGCCGCTCCAAGTTCCCGGGCCTTTTGAAGTCCCGCGATCACGAATGTCGCGCTTCCGCTCGCCGTAATTCCGATAACCGCATCTTTGTCTGTTACTCCGCATTGCTCGATTAATGCGACCCCCTCCTCTGCACTATCTTCGCTACCTTCTACAGCCAGTCTCAGAGCTCCATCGCCTCCGGCAATATGGCCTTGCACTTTCGAAGGATCAATGCCGAATGTCGGCGGACATTCAGATGCGTCCAGAACACCCAATCTGCCCGAAGTTCCAGCCCCTATATAAAACATTCTGCCGCCATTCTTAAGCACGTGGTACAGTACATCAACCGCTTTCGCAATCTGCGGGATTTCCGCTGCCACAGCGGCCGGGACCTTGGCATCTTGTTCGTTCATGAGACGAAGCATTTCTTCTGTGGTGCAATCATCAATCATCCGAGTCTGCTCATTGATCTCCTCTGTTGTTAGCCCCGCCAGATACTCATCCATTGCGATCCCTCCTATCCATTTTTTAATTTCTGGGAAATCGCAGATCCAAAGAACGGGATCAAGGCACAATATGTAGTTATTTTTATAGAGAACGTGACTACATGATGTGTATCTTGTTTAAACCGCGCTTTTGATATTTGCCAAATCCTCTTCTTGATTTCATATTAACGATAAATTTCAGTTTGGTCAACAGTTTTTGAAATATTATTTTATAATAAAATAAATATTTGTTTTTTATTTTTAGTTTTGCAACAAAAAAAAGACATCGCCAGCCATGCGGCTCCGATGCCTTATCCGTTGTTTAACGATTCTTGCTGGCTATAATGTTATGCGTTTTGGTCAAGTATTTCTTTACGTTCTTGTACTCCGCACTTGCCACTCCGGCAAATAAAATATCAATGACGGTCAACATTGCAATGCGTGAACCCATAGCTCCGCTGCGGATCGTGACCTCCGGCGTCGAGATGTTCAGCACGATATTGGCCTTGTCCGCCAGCTCGCTCTTATTATATTTGGTGATCGCAATGATCGTAGCTCCGGTTTTCTTGACAATCTCCAGAGTCTCGAGGATTTCAGACGTCGCGCCTGAATTGGATATGAAGACAGCCACGTCCCCTTTATCGAGTAAAGTTGCTGCTGTAAGCTGACTATGTCTGTCGGTATACGTGTGGCACATTTTATTGATTCGTGAGAACTTTTGCTCCGCGTCAACACCCACAAGACCTGACGCACCGATGCCAAAGAACACAATCCGGTTGCTCTGACGGAGCACCTGTACTGCACGGTCCACTGCATTTTTATCGATGACACTCAGGGTGTCCTCAATGGATTTAATATTGTTCCTTGACGTGTTAGAAATAATGACGGATAGATCATCTCCAGGTTGAATATCCGTATACGAATCCTTCGGCTCTTCCATCGAACCGAGCGAAGCTGAAATGCTGACGATAAAACTCCGATAGCCCGAATACCCCATCGTTTTGCAAAAACGAAGCACGGACGCGTCGCTGGTCTTGGTGAGCTGCGCCAGATTTTTTATTGAGAGATGGGGAATTTCCTCCAAATTTTGCAGCACATAATCCGCCACCATTTTCTCAACCGGAGTCAAGCTGTCCTTCATTTCCCTAATTTTGATTAAAATATTATCATGAATTGACATATGTATTCCCTACTCATCACAGTTTAGTAGAAACCCATTCCATCATAAGTACATCATATCCGAAAAACAAGAATTAGAGCAATATGATAGAACATTTAACAATTTCATGCATTATAGTGAAATTTAATTTCAAAGCAAAATTATCAATATAAAATTTTAAATCTATTTTATATTACAGGAAAGGAAATTGCAATAAACCTGATATACTGCGTATGCTTGTTTTTGGTAAAGCGCATACAAATGAATGTTTGGTAAAATTTGTTGCGTTCGTTTATTTCCTCCTCTTTGAATTTTGATATTTCTATTGTGCACAAACCTTTCTTATATCATAACCGAAAAACATATCTGGAATCTATCATAAGTATCGCAGCAGTTATAATCGCTAACTGCGGGTATAACTGCCGTTTCCTTTTGTCCAAAGTATTCATATGATGCTTTGTGTCAAGAAAGGGGTGATGAGATGGAAATATATCACAACTGTATGCGATGCATGAACCGTAGAGTCCGCGTTTTGACAAGAGACGGAAGAATTCATGAAGGAACAATCGTAAGAGTGGATCGTGATAACGTGTACTTGGATACAGATCGAAGAGACGGACCTGTAACAATCTCCGCTTATGGACCCTATGGGTACGGGTACGGATTCAGGGGTCGCAACACCATTTTAACATTAAGCCTATTCACGCTGCTCGCGATTGCTTTAATCTGATATCTTGAATCTCCTCGCCATGGGGAGATTTTTTCACTCCAAATCCATATCTTAAGCATCTGATTACAAAAAACGGCAACCCAACTGGGCTGCCGTTCTTCAATAGATTTATGATTAAATAAGAGATACTGCCTGACCTGTTTTGGCGGATTCATTGGCGGCGAGCGTTACCTCTAGCGTCCTGAGCGCCTCGCAGTAAGGAGCCAGGATCAAGCTGCGGTCTCCGGTTTCTACTGCACGGATGAAGGCGTCATCCTGCGCCTGATAGAAATCGCCCTTGCCACGAAGGATCGTCGTCTGCTCGGGCTCCATTATGGTCAAATCCTGGCCTTCGAGGGTCAGCCTGAAATTGCGTCCCATCACTTCCAGCGACGCCCGGCCATCCGGCTGTGGAAAGAATCCGGTATCGATATGTCCGATAGCCCCGGAATCAAATACCAGGTTGACAGAAGCCGCATCCGGTGTTGTTATGCCAGGCACATCACGGCTTAACAGAAGCGCCATGTCTGCGGATACTTTACGTACATCTCCCGCCAGATATATCATCATATCCAGATTATGCGTCGTCTGCTCAACTAGCTGTCCGCCGGACTTGGCATGATCCACCCACCAGACATTCGGCGGAAGCCCTCCGAAGCGGTACGCTCGGATCATGGCAATCTCTTTACCTTCAAGATAACGTTTGGCCCGCTGTACGGACTCCATATATCGCAAGCAGTATCCCGAGCCTGTAATAATCCCCGATTGTTCAAGTACTTTTGCTTTCCTGCGAACCACATCCATATTTAGCCCAAGCGGCTTTTCGACCAGGAGATGTATCCCCCGCTCCGCGGCCTTTTCTTCCATGTCGCCATGGGCAAAAGGCGGGACGCAGAGAAACAGTGCATCCAGCTGCTCCTGATCCAACATGTCGTCATAATTAGTGTAGGCTGTTCCCCCATACCGCTGAGCAGCCAGCTCCGCAGCGCCTGGTGCAACATCACAGATAGCCGTAAGCTCAGCATGTTCATGATGATGAATATGCTTCATGTGCTCAGCTGCAATAATGCCAGCTCCCACAACTCCGATTCTAATCACTGCTAAGTCCCCTTTCGTTTCTCTTCTAGTGCGGATTTTTGCCCATAATAACATCCAGATGTCGGGATGTATCAAAGATCAACTGATCTGGGAAGGTGGCATAAGGCTCGAGCTCTGCGGTCAAGCTATCGCGATATTGGATATCGCTTAAGGCCAAACGGACATTCAACCAATCCACGTCTCCGGACAAGAGCGGTACAAAACCATGGTAATTGCCGACCTGCGTCCGGAAATCCTTCACGTGAATCTTGCGTATGCGGTCTCCGAGTGTACGGATCCAGTGCTCCGGTCTGCCGAAAGCCAAGGTGTTGCCTACATCAAAATAAGCACCGACATGGCTGGATTCAAACTGATCGATATATCGTGCCATTTCGAGCGGACTCCACAGGAATTTGTTCCATACATTTTCAATGGCAATGCTCACGGAGCTGCCATCAATATCATCGATGAGCGGCTGCAAAGCCATCCGTGAACGTTCCCACACGTCCTCATAGGTTACATCCGCTTCGATTCTTCCCGGGACGACAAGAATCGTATCTACCTCGAGCTCCAGTGCCAGCTCGATTTGCTTGCGGATGGACTCCACTCCGAGGCTTCGAATCTCTTTGTCCGGAGAACTCAAGGGATAGAGGCCTAGCATCTCGGTGGACAGGCTGCTGATGGACAGCCCGTAGCTGCGGACAAGTCGCCCTATTGCTTTGGCTTCTTCAGGCGTCGTGTCCATCGTTAATCCAACACCGCCTGAAGCATATAAATTCAGCTCAATGGTCTCAAACCCTGCCGCCGAGCTTGCTCGGAGCACCTTGCCCATAGGAGTTCCAGCCGGAAAGCACCATTGGTTGATTCCCTTTTTCATATTCATCCTCCTTTATTCATCTCTAATGATTCATATGAAATGGATGAGTGCAAAGCCCGCGAGGGTTTTGCACTCTACGTATTACTTTAAGTTCGCAGTCCATTTTTCCGCGCGCTGCTGCAGATCGTCCAGGAACTTCTGGATATCCGGAGCGTTGCCAGTTGCCGCCTTACTGATAAATCCGTTCACCGCTGGTACAATGTCGCTCATATAGAACGGGTTGGCTTCATCCATCAGCTCCGAATGGCCTACTTCCGCAATTTCAAGCGCTTTTTTGACATATTTGTCTTCAGGGAGCACGAAATCAGCCTTTTTCAACGTCGGTGTCTGTGCAAAGTTCTCATACATATATTTTTGTGTCATCGGGCTCGTCAAGAACTTCAGCACTTCCCAGGAGGCTTTGACGTCCTTGGCATTTTTGGCCATGATGAACGGATCAACCGCTACCCAGCCTTCACCCTTCGGGCCCATATTCAATACCGGCTCAAATCGGTCAAGGAGATCTTTGTTTTTCTTGCTCTGATATTCGTTCATCGTTGAACCTCCTGAGGAATCAAGCGCAATGGCTATATTGTTTTTTTCGAGGCCAAAGTTTTCCGCGCCCTGGGCGTTTACAAAACCTGCTGGCGGCAGTTTGGCTGCTTCCTTCAGCCATTCCATGACCTTTACCATTTCTGGCGTGTTCAAATGCCACTTGATGCTTTTTACATCTTTCAGGCTTCCCTCTGCTCCCTTCGCGCCAAATGCCAGCGTCAAAGCAACGAAGGTTGATCCGTTCAGAGAGTTTCCGCTCCAGAAAAGGCCGTAATTGTCCTCGCCAGTTTTCGGATTTTTACCCGACATTTTTTTGGCCTTTTCGAGAATCTCTGCCGGATCAGCTTTAGCGGTTAATGGTTCAACTCCCCAGTCTTCAAAAAGCTTCTTGTCATAGATCGTCATTCTGCGGCCGAGAGCTACCGGAATGCCAAACTGCTTGCTGCCGTCCGGTGATTTGGTGCTGTAGGAATTGTTCATGATGCCGGCCAGATAGATACTTGGATCAAAGCTCTTATCTTCCTTGATAAGATCATCCAGATCACGAAGCAGGCCTTCCTGATACCACTGAGAAGCAAAGGCTCCGCCTGTGTACAGTACATCCGCATCACCTGAGAGCAGCATGGCGGATTGCTTGGCTTTGACGTTCTCCCATGGGATTTGGTACAGCTCCAGCTTGATATTCGGATACATTTTATTAAAGGTTTGATCCAGGTACTCGTTCAGTCCTATCGTCGGATTGCCTGTCTGTGTATTAATACCGTTATCGAGCTGCCAGCCAGCTAAAGCAACCCTAACTGTCCCTTTCATATCGGAAACCTTTTTAATTTCCACTCCACCCGTCACATCCGTATCCGAGCCGCCCGAACAAGCCGCAAGAGACATGACGAGCACACAGGACATGACCAGTAATAATAGCTTTTTCATGAATCCGTTCCTCCTTTTTCATCAAACTTGGGTTACGGTACCTTTGAAGTCTGTCATTCGGCTGATTCATGGCGTAACGCTGCTACTGCTTGATGCCCGATAAAGCAATACTTTCGATAATATAACGCTGTAGAAACATATATACGACGACGACCGGAATCAGGCTTACAGTCGTAGCAGCCATAATAATGGAAGGCTGTTTGTCAATCCCATTGTTGTAGGTGAACATGGCCAAACCGATCTGGATGGTATACTTGGTTGCTTTTTTAAGAATAAGCAGCGGCCACAGCATATCATTCCACACGCCCAGAAACAGCAGGATCACCATCGTGGCGATGATCGGTGTGGACAGCGGCAGGTATACTCTGCTGAACACGGACACTTCCTTGGCTCCATCCAAAATAGCTGCCTCCCGCAGCGTCGTGGGGAGCTGGTCGAAAAAAGCTTTTGCCAGAAAAGTCCCGAAAGCGTAATTAAGAGCAGGAAGATAAAATGCCAAATAGTTGTCAACAAGTCCCAGCTTGCTGAACAGCAGATATTGGGGAATCATGGTCATTTCAAATGGAATCATCATCGTGCTCAGGGCGAGCAGCAGCACAATATTCGCACCCTTGAACCGCAGCTTTGATAACGCGTAACCCGAAAGCAGCGCCGATAAGGAACTGATGATGATGACGCCTGCACTGACCACGATCGAATTCGTAATATAGCGGAACATTTTGATGCTGGTAAATGCCGCTTCGAAGGTTTTGATAGAGGGTTCTTCCGGCCAGAACCTGGGCGGGAAATTAATATGAAGCCGGGCAGCCCAGTCGAAGCTCGTAGCTAGCATCCATAGAAAAGGAACGATCATAACGAACGATCCCACCAAAAGCACGATGGTCAGAATCCATTGATTCAGGGATATCTTCTTGCGCCTTTGCGAAAGCTTGGCGTCCACGGTGTTCATCCTACTGACCTCCTAACTCAGATTGGATCTGCTTAAGCCGCCTATGCCGTACGGGATTAATCAAAGCTGTCCTTGCGCCGGTTTAGCAGCATCAGGAATGCGGTTAGTACAAAAATTATGATGAAGAGCAGATAAGAGGCTGCCGTCGCCATCCCCATCTGTGAAGCCAGGAAGGCGTTGCGGTAAATATAGAGCACCACGGTCATCAGGCTTCCGCCCGGATTTCCCGCCGTTCCTCCGATGAGCCACACGTCGGTAAACCGCTTCATGCCGCCGATCGTACCCATAATGAGCATGAAGACAAATATCGGCCTCAGATATGGAATCGTAATATACAGCCATTTGCGGTATGTCCCTGCTCCGTCTACCTCGGCTGCTTCGTAAAGATCACGCGGAACGCTTTGCAGCCCGGCCAAAAAAATAATCGTATTGTAACCTAGCGCTCCCCACAAGCTCATCAGGACGATACTGTATCTGGAAACCTGCGGGTTGGTGAACCAGCCTACAGGCTCAATGCCGAACAGTCCGATGACAAAATTGAGCAGTCCTTCCTTGGAAGGAAAAAACAAAAATGAGAACAGCAGTGTTGTCGCAACACCTGACACGACATTTGGCAGAAAGAAGACGGCCTTGAAAAAGTTTTTCCCCATGCTCCATTTTAGGTTGTTGATCAGGCTCGCCAAGACAAAAGATAAAACGATTCCAAGCAGCACAGACCATATCCCGATAAAAAACGTATTCGTAAGCGCTTGCCAAAATAACGAATCCGAGAGCACATAATCATAATTGCTGAACCCCACCCATTTTCCACCGACGGAGAGTCCCGTGGTTTGATGAAAGCTCATGATCAGTGCAGCGATCATCGGGTAAATGGCAAATGCCAGCACCCCAATGATCAGAGGCGCACTAAACAGGTACCCCATCCAGTCGTTTTGGGTGAATCGCTTCTTCCGCTTGGCCTTTTTCTCTAGAAATGTATCCGTTTTCATTTTTTCGTTGAATGACACTCCGGTTTCCTCCTTCCGGGTAGCTGCGACGTATTCAGAAGATAACATCAGGAACTGTGAAGCTTTTGATAAATATGTATGTGTACCTGGTTTGATTATGTCCTCTTTTTTATCCACCTGCTCCCTGAGAATAGTTATGTAAAGCGTATTTTCGGGATATCTTCTTGTAATCTAAAAGAAAAAGAGAGCCTAATGGCTCCCCCTTCATGGCTATTGCCTTACTGATTTGGTTTATCGTGGTTTACTGCAAGCGTGATGATCATAACGACAAGTGTTAACAATGCGATCAGCTGATCAATAGTCAACCCGTCCGCCTCCCCTACACTCCAGGATAGCTCTTACGGACGGCTTCTTGCTCCCATGATTGGCCGAATTTCGTTTCCCCACTCTATAACTATTCGAGCCAGCAAGTCTTTATTCCTCTTTCTCCCCCAAAAATGCTTTTACCTTGTCGATGTATGCCCCAAGGTCGCTGTATGAATGATACAGCCTGTTGGTAACAACTGACGTATCCCCGAAGAAAAACCGTTCGTATAAGGTTTGACGGCCGCCAAAGCTGCTGGAACTCAGATCCCATGCGAGCCTGAACAGAGCTGTTTTCGCGGTTGCGCTCACCTCGCTGCCCCGAAGGTATTTATCCAGATCGGGCTTTATTCTACTAGCAAAGTCATGCTCTGACGGAATCATAATAACGCCGCTTGAGCCTAGGATTTGAATCATCTCCATCATTCGAGGATATACCTTCGGAAAAATCACATTAGCCGTCCACAGAGGTCTGCGGTCCGGAAGCATACTCCCGAAACGGTCGAGAGTCGCACCAGCCTCGGAAGCAAGCAGAAGGGATTTCAAAGTCTCCAGGTGAACGATCACCTCGGAAACCTTGTCAATGGTTGCAGGCAGGGAGGACCGGTCCAGCGTTTCCGCCATATAAAGAATAACACCCAGCGTAAACTCCGTTTTCGCAATATATCTGCACAGCACCTGATGAGCACAATGAACATGAAAGCCGCTTTCCGAGAAAAGACGAATGGACAATCGGTCGTTTCCCAGAATAAACACGCGGTCCCAAGGTACCAGAACATTCTCGAAAAGAACCAGCGTATCCATTTCTTCAAAACGCGAACTCAGCGGGTAATCAAATACGGAGTCTCCGGCAACCAGGCTTTCGCGGCAAATCCATCGGATCCCCGGAAGATTGGTGGGAACAGCAAAAGCAAAGGTTCTCGGATTATCTTCTTCTGGAATAAAGGCTGATGCCGGAGGATATACAAGAATTTCATCGGTTGTCACGCCCTGTGTTGCCAATAAAAACGCACCGTCGACAATGATCCCATCCTCGTTTTCCTCAACGATCCGGGCCGCGCAGCTTTGGATGCTTCCATCTTCAAGGAGCTCATCATACCGGCTTGCATGCGGCTGAATAAATGCATGAGACAGCGATATATCATTCTCCCGGCAAAATTCGTAGTACTTCCGCATGTTATCCGCAAACTGAGGTTCTTTCTCACCCAGCAGATCCGCTGCCGCATAAAAAGCCATCAGTCCGGTGTTCATGTAATCTGGTGACCTTCCTAACAATCCATGATGTTTTTCGCCCCAGAGCATCATCATCTGCCTGCGCTTCTTCAGGTCTTCCTTGGTTTTGGGCTGTAAAAAAGATAATCCTACCGGATCACCAGTCGTTGGTGACGCGTAGGTCATACGTTCTTTGTAGTCAGGATGAATCTGCATATCGTACAGCTGCGCCTGCGTAGACATCAGTCCACGAAAAGCAGAATGATCCGAGAGCCTCCCATCGATTTGTTCTCCACGAAACCAAACGCTGGGTTTGGCAAGGTTGATTCGGTCTACGAACTGCTTTCCGTTTTTTGCCGGCACAGGCGAGGCCCCCTTTGATTGAATAGTTATCTTCATCATATTCAGGCTGATGAGGATGAGTAAGGGCCAGATGACTAAATTGATGCTACACTCTCTCCGCGCTTAATTTTTCCTCTGTCGACAAAAAGGCTTGTACTTCATATACAAAAGCTCCGTTATCTGCTACCTTCAACTGAAGAAACCCTTTTCGTCTCATCTCCTCAAGCGTCTCTCCTGACTGTTCCATATTTAATGGCGTATTTAAAGCTACGTCTGCTGCCGTCAGCAGATTTTGCTGCTCCGCCGCTAGTCTCAGGATCTCTTTTTCCATGTGATCATAAGCTTTTTTGCGATAACTCAGGTCGAGCATGATCCCATACCCGATGGGTAATACTGCGAATAGTAATAAACCGAAGAAGTCCCACATGCCATACTTGAACGCTCCGATACCGTATAGCAGGATGCTGAGCACGCCAAAGCCGATTAATATTTTGGAAATCATCCGTCTGCTTTCCACTTCGTCACTCCCCTTTCGCACGTTGCTTCTTTCATCTTACATCTTTACGCATAATCAGGACAAGAAAGTGCATTGTTGCCGCCAAATGTTGTACAATATAAGCTAGTCGAAAAATAGTACAGAAGGATGGATCGTACATGTATGTAGCTCGTGATTGGCAAGACTACGAATTGATCGATACGGGATCAGGCGAAAAGTTGGAGCGCTGGGGAGATGTTATCCTACGCAGACCTGACCCGCAAATTATATGGCCTCTGGAAAAAGACTCTGGAATGTGGCGCGAAGTGCATGGACACTATCACAGAAGCTCATCCGGCGGCGGAGAATGGGACATGAAAAAAAAGCTCCCAGAACGATGGACGATTTCATATGACCAGTTGAAATTCTATATCCGCCCTACCAACTTTAAACATACGGGTCTGTTTCCTGAGCAAGCAGCCAATTGGCGCTGGATGATGGATAAGATCGCAGCAGCCAAACGCCCGATCAAGGTCCTGAATTTGTTCGCATATACCGGGGGAGCTACTGTAGCTGCAGCCTATGCTGGAGCAGAGGTCGTGCATGTCGATGCGGCCAAAGGAATGGTGCAATGGGCCAAAGAAAATCTTCAATTATCCGGAATCGGTGACCGTCCGGTCCGTTTTATCACCGATGATGTATTTAAATTCGTACAGCGCGAACAGCGTAGAGGCAACCTCTATGACGCCATTATCATGGATCCTCCTTCCTATGGACGCGGTCCCGGCGGAGAAATGTGGAAGCTAGAGCAGAGCTTGTATCCATTCGTTGAGAGCTGCATGAGCATTATGTCCGAGCAGCCACTGTTCATGCTCATTAACTCCTATACAACGGGTATTTCACCGACTGTTCTTCATAATATCCTGGCCATGACCGCCGGACGCCGGTTTGGAGGAAGCATTTCCTGCGGTGAGCTCGGACTTCCGATTACGGAATCGGGACTTCATCTGCCGTGCGGAATCTTGGGACGCTGGGAGTCGTAAGCTGAATATGAGTCATGAACATCTTTCCCAAATTCCGATTTTATATGAAGACAACCATCTGTTAGGCATCGTAAAACCGGTCAATATACCGACTCAAGCCGATATTTCCGGAGACCCGGACTTATTGTCCCTGCTGAAGGATGATATCAAAGAGCGCTTCAACAAACCGGGAAATGTGTATCTGGGACTTGTGCACAGATTGGATCGGCCGGTTGGTGGTGCTATGATCTTTGCCAAAACCTCCAAAGCCGCATCCCGTTTATCCGAAACGGTGCGCAGCCGCAGCTTCCGAAAGATTTACGCGGCCGTGGTGCATGGTCAGCTTCCGGCGGCCCGCGGTACATTGAAGGACATGCTCTTGAAAGATCCCAAGACGAATATGGTCTCAGTTGTCAAGAAAGGTACACCCGGAGCCAAGGAAGCTGTGCTCGACTATGAAGTTCTCGGTACAGCCGGCGGCTTCAGCCTCGTCCGAATTGAGCTTCATACCGGTAGGTCCCATCAGATCCGTGTACAGATGAATCAGGCAGGTTGTCCCTTGTACGGTGATCAGAAATACGGAAGCCGAGTGAATAAGCCGGGACAGCAGATCGCTTTATGGTCCGTGATTGTAGGCTTTCCGCATCCGGTAACCAAAGAGGACGTAAAGCTTACGTCCCTTCCTCCTGCTATGCATCCATGGAATTTATGGACGGAATCGGTTATGGACCGTTTGGTCATGGAATAACAGTAGTCCATCTTAATAAACCACAACAAATAAACGAAAGGACCTCAAATCCCACTGCAGGTGGGGATGAGGTCCTTTTTTCCGTATTTTAATAGTTTATTTTTCGGTTTTCCGTAAAACAAGCACATGGTTGGCATTCCTCTGAAAATGGTATGGCACAGCTTGAATGTCAGGTTCCCATCCCTGTATACGTGCGTAACAGATCAGGATGTCAACGTGTTCAGGCTGTCTTCCGCTCTGATCGACGAGTGGGAAAATCCGTACTTCATGCCGGGTCACGCGGAATAGCTCCCGTAAGGTTCGGAGATGAAAATCAGCATCCAGCCTGTCGGCATAGGTGAAGAGAAAATGCGCCGACAAGGTCATATCAAATTGTCCATCTTCAAAGGGAAGCACAGGCAGCGTAACCGGTATGTAGCGTTCCGGATGAAGACGCATATCCCTTGCACAGGTCTCCAAAGCCTTGATCCGCTCTGTCCGCAGTTCCTCCACCGATTGAAACTCGGTCCAAAGATACCTTTTTTTCTCGGTTTCGACATGCTCCATGGCATGAATGATATCGCCAATCCCTTTCCTGTAGAGCATCTCCGTGTCGTGATAATAAACAATATCCGCTGCAATGACGTCAGAGCCATGCTTGTTGGCTCCTGCCGCAAACGAACAGGCGCCCCCAGGACAATCTAGAATTTTGCGCCCGCTCAAGGCCCTTTCATCCAGATTAAACATTCGAATATATTCTTCGAACGTCCTTCCAATGAAAACGATCCGCTCTAATCTGCTGTCGGCATCGTTTTCGGCACGAATCCCATGTCCTTGAATCTGTTCCTGTACTTTCCTGTTCTCTGCTTCGCTCATCTCGTCTCATCTCAACTCGCCTTCCGAATATCTTCCACAAACTGTAAGTCTGTGTGTAGCCGTAAATTATCTTATTCGAAATGATAAGTCCAGAATCTTTCCGTGCTGAAACGGCTTTTGATCTGTTCGTCATTTTCCGAGTAGCTTCCGAGCATGTCTTTCCAGCGGAACTGTGAGCTGTGCGCACGGATGGAGCCATATTTATTAGGGAGGAAATCCCTCACGTCTACCAGCACATCCGGTTTGCCCAATATTTTCTCGCAGCCTTTGGAAAAAGCAACACAGTTGACGACAGGACGCTGTTCTTTCGGCATGGCGGATACCGTCCGAATAACTGCTGCTCCCGTCGCATCGTGGTCCGGATGTACGCTGTATCCCGGATAAAAGGTAATGATCAATGAAGGCTTAACTTCGTCAATCAGATCTCGAAGCATGTCATCCAGCATATTTTGATCCTCAAATTCGATAGTTTTGTCATGCAAGCCCATCAAGCGCACATCCTGTATGCCGATGGAACGGGCGGATTCTGCAAGCTCTCTACGGCGGAGCTCCGGAAGCGTGATCCGGTTAGCCATCAGCGGCTTGCCCATATTGCGGGCCATTTCGCCCAGCGTCAGGCAGGCATAGGTTACTTTTGCACCTTCATGTATTCGTTTAGCCAGCGTTCCGGATGCACCAAACGATTCATCATCCGGATGCGGGAATACCATCAGTATATGATTCTCCATATCCTCTTTCACCCTTTCTCTATTTAAACCCCTTAAGTTTAACCGATTTAGAATGGTTCTTTGCTAAGCTGAAGTGCCACAACAAGCTTTCCTTCACTGTCATGGCCTGCCATAATAAGGCGTTCCGTCTCCGTCTCTTCGATATGAGTCAGTCCCTGCGCATAGATCCAGCCTTGCTCCATTTTGAGTCCCACTCGGTACGGGCCAAAGCCTGCAATGGATCCATGCATATAGCGAACCATTCCGTTTTTGATAAAGGTGGATGCCGTAAACTTGGACTCATCCTCATGCGAGGCATATGCACCGGTTGTCATTTCCAAATGTATATAAAGATCCTGCTCCTGAAGTTTGTCGAGAAGTTCCTGAACCATTCGTGGGTTAATCAGCTGCATCTTAAATCCCTCCGTTTCAATGATGTCTATATAAATCGATTCATACCATAAAACTGCAACATATTTTATTATAATTCAAATCAGAGAGTTTTCACAAACCCGATTTTCGTGTATTTGTTATCGAACATTCGAATAAGCTGGGCCCAGACAGAAAAAAGGCCGCCTTCACGGCCGCCTTTCTTTTCATCACATGCAATTAATCCGTCAATTCTCTGCCCTTTGTCTCTGTTCCAAGAAGCAGTACGCCGATCGCACCGATCAGGATGATAACAAAAAACATCATGAAAATGGTGCTGATCTGAACCTGATGCTGTACCATGTAACCGACCAGAAATGGAGCAATGACTCCCCCGATCCGTCCCACAGAAGTCGCAAGGCCTACGCCCGTGGAGCGTATCGAGGTTGGATACAGCTCCGGTGTATAAGCGTACAGACCGCCCCATGCACCCAGATTGAAGAAGGAGAGGCAGATTCCCGCTGCGATCAGCATACCTGCTGAATCGGCGATACCGAACCATGCTGCGCTTACTGCCGTCAGAACCAGATACGTAATCATCACGAACTTCCGACCGAACTTTTCAATGAAGTACGCAGCCGTAAAATAGCCTGGCAGCTGCGCGATGGTCATAATCAGGACATATTCAAAGCTCTTGATCAGACTGAAGCCCTTCATCGTCATCACGGACGGTAGCCAAAGAAACATGCCGTAATACGAAAATACAACAGAAAACCATAAAATCCAGAGCATCAGCGTCGTGCGGCTATGCTTGCTTGTCCAGATAGAGCTTAATTTGCTTGAAAAAGATATGGAAGCGACCTGATTCTGATTGCTCTTGTACACAGGCGAGTCATCGATCGCACGCCGTAAATACAGCGCATATAGTGCCGGAAGCGCTCCGATCACGAAAGCAATCTGCCAGCCATAGGTCGGGATCAGAAAATACGAAATCAGCGCTGCAACCAGCCAGCCGCCTGCCCAGAAGCTTTCGAGCAGCACCACAGCCCGCCCGCGCTGGCTTGCCGGCATGCTTTCGGAAACAAGCGTGGAAGCGACAGGAAGTTCTCCTCCAAGACCAATACCCGTTATGAAGCGGAGCAGGCAGAGCACCCAAAAACTTGAAGCCAGTGCTGACAATCCGCTAGCCACGGAAAAGATCAGCAAGGTCCATAGAAGTACCTTTTTGCGGCCAAAACGGTCTGCCAAATAACCGGCTGCCGCAGCACCAAATACCATCCCGAGTGAGTTCATACTGGTTAATATGCCAACCTCTTGCGGGGACAGCTTCCAATCCAAGGCCAGAGCCGTCACGATAAAAGAAATAATACCTACGTCCATCGCATCAAATAGCCAGCTAAAGCCGGCGCTGAAAAGCAGTTTTCTTGTTTTCGCATTTTTCAAAAGCGCTGCATCATTCATCAAGTTGTCTTCCTCTACATGTATTCTTTGGCGCTGCTTAAGGCACCACGGTTAGTTTACCTAATAAATATATCAATAATTGCTGATTATGTGCGGAAATACGTGAAAGTATGGTAGCAAGGAATGCGTCCCTGATCTGCAAGCCGCGAATGACCTCCTGCCGTCCTTTGTCCGAAATTGACACCCAGACAATTCGTCGATCATTACCATCGCGATCGCGTGTGATCAATCCGTTCTTCTCCATCCGGTCCAGCAGCATCGTTACGGCAGCCGGGCTAGTCGCCAGCAGAGGTGTCAGCTCAGAAGGCTTCATCCGCTCTTGTTCCTCAAGTACCTCAAGAACAGCAAGCTGGGCTTCTGTAAGCGCGGGAGCCAGTTCATTCTCCATATGTAATTTGTAATCTTTACTCAGTTTAGACCATATTTTCGCAAATTCGGAAGTCTGCACGGAATTTCCTTCCTTTCGTAAGCAATCTTTTACAGGATTAACTTTCGCGCAATTTCGTTCCAATTCCTTCCTCACTCCGAAAAAAATTTGAGAAAAAGGCATCCCCGCCCGGAGTGGGCAAGGATACCTTTAAAGGGTTTCTACACATGGCTTGACAAGGTTCATCAAGATGATTCCGGATGCACCAGCAAAACAGAAATTTCGTCTTTTTTCTCAAGATGCACGAGCAATTTTCCTGTCGATTTGCGATCCGCGATCGGAGCCTGTTCTGAACTGAAAGTATAACTTTGTCCTTCGCTGCTGATCGCAGTAATTTGCAGCGGTTCCCGGCAGTAGAACGCTCCAGCAATCCGGTTTCCGTTTGGTTTTACACGTTTGCCTTCCTTGAATTCGAAGCTCGCGAGGCCCTTGCCTCCACGGCTTTGCGGCTGGTAATCCGCCAGCAGGGAACGCTTGCCGTAACCAAGATCCGTCAGCGTCAGTATTTCGCCTTCATCTTCCTCCACCCATAACGCTGAGACGACCTCGTCTCCTTCCCGAAGCTGAATCCCCTTCACACCTGCGGACACACGGCCCATGGCATTGACGTCACTTTCCCTGAAACGGATGCTCATGCCGTCTTTGCTGACCAGCAGGATATCCTTGATTCCATCGCTGAGCGTGACCGATATAATCTCGTCGTCGGCGCCAACCTTGCAGGCCGCCACCGCACTCGAGCGGTTCGTCATATATTCCTTGAGCTCCGTCCGTTTGACCTGCCCTTTTTTCGTGACAAAAACAAGCGACTGATTCGGTTCATCAAAATTGCTCACCGGAATCACGCCGGCAATGATGTCTTCCTTGGAAAGGTGAATGACATTGACGATCGCCGTGCCTGGATCCTTCCATTTGAATTCCGGTATCTGGTGAACCGGCAGCAGGAAGTATTGACCCTTTTGCGTGAAGATCAGCAAATTATCCAGTGTATTGATCTCCAGAATTTTGGAGGTAAAGTCGCCTTCCTTGACGCCTGAACCGCCGCGCTCTCCGCCGGATCTTGTAAAGGAAAGCATGCTTGTCCGCTTGATGTAGCCTTCTTGCGATAAGGTCACCAGCACATCCTCGGAGCTGACCATGACTTCCAAATTGACCTTGATCTCCTCTACTTCGCCCTGGATGGAGCATCTACGGTCAATGCCGTATTTATCGCGGATTTCCAGCAGTTCTTTGCGGATCAATGCAATCAGCTTTTTGTCGCTATCCAAGATGGCACGGTAGGTATCGATTCTCTTCAAAAGCTCTTCGAGCTCTTTCTGTAGTGTCGTAATCTCCAGATTCGTTAAGCGGTACAACTGGAGGGTCAAAATGGAATCCGCCTGCCGCTCGGTGAATCCGAACATCCACATAAGGTTGTTCTGCGCATCCTGGCGGTTCTTCGAGGCTTTGATCGCCGCGATAACCTCATCGAGGATATTCAGGGCTTTAACGAGTCCTTCCAGCACGTGAGCACGGTCCTCGGCCTTCTCCAGATCATAGCGGGTGCGGTTACTGACCACTTCACGCTGATGCTCGATATAAGCCTCCAGCATAGCTTTGAGCCCCAGTTGCTGAGGAGCCTTATTCACAATAGAGACCATGTTGAAGTTATAGGTCACCTGAAGATCTGTCTTTTTCAGCAAATAAGCCAAAATCCCCTGCGCATCGGCTTCCTTTTTAATCTCAACGACGATTCGAAGGCCATCACGTCCGCTCTCGTCGCGGACCTCAGCGATCCCCTCGATTTTTTTCTCCAGACGGATGTTTTCCATCTGCGTAACGAGCCGGGATTTAACCACCTGATAAGGTATTTCCGTTACTACGATTTGCTGTTTGCCGCCGCGTAAAAACTCAATATCAGCTTTGGAACGCAGATAAATGCGTCCTTTTCCTGTACGGTAGGCTTCCTTGATTCCCTCTTCGCCCATGATCAGGCCGCCTGTCGGGAAATCGGGGCCTTTGATGAAGGTCATGATCTCCTCAAGTTCAATTTCCGGTTTTTGCATGATCGCTACGCAGGCATCGATGACCTCACGCAGGTTATGCGGCGGAATCTCCGTGGCAAAGCCTGCCGAAATCCCGCTGACGCCATTGACCAGAAGGTTGGGATAACGGGATGGAAGTACAACTGGCTCCTTCGCGGTATTATCGAAGTTGTCTTTAAACTGAACCGTACGTTTATCAATATCTCGCAGCATTTCCAAAGCGATTGGCGACAGTCTAGCTTCGGTATAACGCATCGCTGCAGGCGGATCATCATCAATCGAACCCCAGTTGCCATGACCATCGACAAGCACATGTCCCATTTTCCACGGCTGAGCCATTCTGACCATACCGTCATAGATGGAAGTATCCCCGTGCGGATGGTAATTACCCATGACATCGCCGACCGTTTTCGCAGATTTGCGATAGCCTTTATCCGGCATATTACCCGACTCATACATGGCGTACAGAATACGGCGCTGTACCGGCTTGAGTCCATCCCGGACATCCGGAATCGCGCGGTCCTGAATAATATATTTGGAATACCGGCCGAAGCGGTCGCCAACCACCTCTTCCAGAAAAGCCGGCATAAACTGTTCTGATAAACTCATGAATTCACCTTCTATTCCTCGAGCTCTCTAAAGTCAACATTTTCCACGATCCAGCGCTTGCGCGGGTCGATTTTATCGCCCATTAGCGTGGATACCCGGCGTTCCGCTTTGGCCGCATCTTCAATCTGAACCTGCAGCAGCGTGCGCGTTTCCGGATTCATGGTTGTCTCCCACAGCTGATCAGGATTCATTTCGCCGAGACCTTTGTAACGCTGCAGTTCGTAATTTTTGCCGAATTCCTTGAGATAGTTTTGGAGCTGCTCGTCATTGTAAGCATAACGTACCGTCTCAAGCTTGCCCGACTTGCGCGTGATCTTGTATAAAGGCGGTTGGGCGATATATACTCTGCCTTCGTCAATCAGCGGCTTCATGTACCGGTAAAAGAATGTCAGAAGTAGAACTTGAATATGCGCTCCGTCCGTATCGGCATCCGTCATAATTATGATTTTGGAGTAATTGCTGTCTTCGATTTCAAACTCGGTTCCGATTCCCGCGCCAATCGCGTTAATGATGATGCGGTATTCTTCATTTTTCATAATATCGGCGAGCTTCGCTTTCTCCGGATTCAGTGGCTTCCCTTTCAGAGGAAGAATAGCCTGAATCTTGGAGTCACGGCCCTGCTTGGCCGAACCGCCGGCGGAGTTCCCTTCGACAACAAACAGCTCAGTACGGGTGAAATCCTTGGACTGGGCTGGACTAAGCTTCCCTCCGAGGCTCGTACCTTCACTACGCTTCTTGCCGCTGCGCATATCGTCGCGGGCTTTACGAGCCACTTCGCGCGCTTTGGAGGCTTGAATTGCTTTTTTGATCAGAGTCTGTGCTATCTGCGGATTCTCCTCAAGGAACGTCTGCATCTTCTCGGTAACGATGGCATCCACCGTACTGCGGGCAGATGCGCTTCCCAGCTGATCCTTCGTCTGACCGACAAACTCAACTTCAGCCATTTTGACGCTGATGACTGCCATCATGCCTTCGCGGAGGTCATTGCCCTCAAGGTTCTTGTCCTTTTCTTTAAGCATGTTGTTCTTGCGGGCATAATCATTCATGATGCGAGTGTATGCCGTCTTAAAACCAGTTTCATGCGTACCCCCGCCACGAGTCGGGATCGAGTTCACGAAAGAAGCAAGTGTTTCAGTATAGCCTGCGTTATATTGCAGCGCCACCTCAATCTCCACTTCATCCTTCTCGCCGTAAAAATGGATGACATCATGGAGAACATCCTTGCCATCATTCAAAAACGCGACGAATTGGCTGGCTCCGCCCTCATAATAAAATTCATCCGAATTACCTGAACGCTCATCTTTCAGCACGATGCGTAGTCCGGAGTTCAAAAAGGCGATTTCCTGCAAACGCTCTGCTAGCGTATCATAATTAAACTGGATGCCACCATGAAAAACGCGGATGTCAGGCTTGAAGGTCACCTTCGTTCCCGTTTTGTTGGTATTCCCCAGAACCTCAAGTCCCGTAACTGGCTCGCCAACATGTTCCTTGCCGTTTTTATCCTGCCAGTATTCGAAGCGTTGGCGGTGAATTTTACCGTCGCGGTAAATTTCGACCTCCAGCCATTCCGAAAGCGCGTTCGTTACCGAAGCACCAACACCATGCAGACCGCCGGATTTCTTGTATCCTCCACCGCCGAACTTGCCTCCGGCATGAAGGATCGTGTACACGACCTGTGGTGTCGGTATTCCTGTCTTATGCATTCCTGTCGGAATGCCTCGTCCATTATCAACGACGGTAATTGAACCGTCTTTGTGTAAAGTAAGATCAATTCTCGTGCAGTATTTGGCCAAGTGCTCATCGACGGCATTATCCACGATTTCCCATACCAGATGGTGAAGCCCTGATGAACTGGTGCTGCCAATATACATGCCTGGCCGTTTACGAACCGCAACCAGGCCTTCGAGCACTTGAATGTCGTCAGCATCGTATCCAGTGTGGCCGTTATTGCCGCCGCCCTGTGATGACTCTGCAAACATATCGATCTGCTCGACCATTCATGCTCCCCCTTTGTGCTTCTTTATGTAGGATTTCTATCCCGAAATGCAAACAGATGTTTTGTTATCCTTGTCCATTTTAATTCAAGATATCCCTTCTCGTAAAGACAAGGAATGAGATTATAAGCGCGGCAACCGCCCAAACGGACAAAACCGTAAGTGAAAACCCAAGTGTCATTCCCTCAATCGGAGCCGGTGTACCTGACAGATAGTCCGTCAAATCCAGGTTTACCATAAACAAATATTTGGCGCTGTTCCAGGCCGATGCCATGTTCGTCAAAATCGATCCCGCAATCAGCGCGGCCATCATGACAACGATGCTTGCCGCCGTACTCCGAATAAGGACCGATACCATGAAGGCGAGTGAAGCCACGGTCAGACTTACGAACCAGACCAATCCCCCCTGCATGAGCAGGTATTTCCACTGTGGAACAGCATGTACTGCAGAAAGATCCACGTTAGAGCCTGTAATTTGAAAGCCCGTAAATACCGGGAGATTAAATCCTTGATATCCAAAAAAAGCTCCCGATATCACGTACGTAATGACAAACGCGGCTACAACAGTAAGTGAAGTGAACATGTACAGCGCCACCAGTTTGCTCAGCAGCACCTTCCACCTTTTTACCGGCCTTGTTAGAAGCATTTTGATTGTGCCTGTCGTTCTCTCCCCGGATACTATATCGGATGCAATCGCCATAATCAAAAGAGGGATAAACAAAGTTATCGAATTTGCCATGAACTCCCGTGTAAATGTGACTCCATTCGGTTCATTCGGATTGATGTCATGATCCAGGTAATACTGAAGCTGCTGCACTAAAACTTTCCTGTACTTCTTCCATTCCTCAGGTACGCGATCACTTCCTAGGGAATTCTCATTATCGGTTATTTGCTGCTGCACTTCAAGCCTCCAGTCGCCGTGAAATTTCGCACGGGTCTGTTCAGCGGAGCGCATCTGGGCATAAGTGAAAATAGGAACCAGCACCAGCAAAATTAACAGAATAACATAAAAGCGTTTCTTTTTAATAATTTTGATGGTTTCATTTTTGATCAGAGGCAACACGCTATTCAATGCTTTCACCCTCCGTCATCTTCAGGAACAGCTGTTCCAAGGTCGGGTTGATCTTGTGCACGCCCTGAACAGAAATTCCCGAATTCACAAGATGCAACACCATTCCGGCAATGTCTTCTTCTTCCATACGGGTCACAATAGCGTTCGGTCCCATACCCGCAATAATCGTATCATCCAGTACCCTATCTACCTGCTCGATCACTTCGATCTCCTGCCGGCTGGTTAATTCCCGTTTCCCAGCTTCGACAGGCTCCAGATCCCAGATCACATATTTCGCGTTCGCAGCCACAAGCTCCTCTACTTCACCTACGGCCAGAACCCGTCCGAGGCTGATTATCGCCACCCGGTCGCATAAAAGCTGGATTTCGCTCAGCAAATGGCTTGATACAAATACCGCTAGCCCGTCCTCCGCCAGCTCTCTAATAAATTGACGCAGCTCCTTGATTCCTTTGGGGTCAAGACCGTTTGTCGGTTCATCGAGAATAAGCAGCTTCGGTCTGCCCAATAGAGCCTGTGCGATGCCAAGCCGCTGACGCATCCCGAGCGAATACGTGCTCACCTTATCATGAATGCGTTGATCAAGGCGGACGATATTGACAACTTCTTGAATCCTCTCCCTGTCAATTCCAGGCTGCATGCGGGCAAAATGCTCCAGGTTCTCCCAGCCGGTGAGATACGTATACATCTCGGGATTCTCCACGATCGAGCCGACATAACTCAGTGCTTGCTCCTGCTGCTTATTCACATCGAAGCCGCATACTTTGATGGTGCCGCTGCTCGGCTTGATCAGATCCACGAGCATACGGATCGTCGTCGTTTTCCCCGCTCCGTTCGGACCTAGAAACCCAAAGATCTCACCTTCACGGACGTCAAATGTCACATCTTCAATAATCCATTTTCTTCCGATCTTCTTCTTGACATGCTCAACCGATAACACGATATGATCTTGAGCACTCGGGTTGTCCGTCACAGGCATGTTCTTCGCTCCTTTCCTAAGCTAGCGCTTCTAACGTATCGCTTGAACAATACGCTCGGCAATTTGCTGGTAACCGTCGCCGTTCGGATGAAAATGATCTGAAGACAAATATTTATCCAGATTGTGCTGGAAAAGATCAAATGTCGGCACCAGCATCATGTTGCTGTTTTTGTTGATGGTCTCTAGCGCTGCTTGATTCCAGCTGGATACCGCCTGATTGCCCGGTATCTGCAAGTCCTTGATATCGCCAAACGGGTTATACAATCCGATATAGACAATCCATGCGTTAGGGTTAATGGCACGAATGCGTTCCAAAATGGCCTTAAGCTGAGTTGAAGCCTTAGGCAGCCCTTTTAACAGGTCTTTCGGATCAAGTTCTAGTCCGGTAGCTGTAGACGATGTTCCAGCGATGCCTTTGACAGCGGACTCGGCACCCTGAAATAGGTCATTGCCCCCGATGGACAAAAGGATGATATCTGCTTGTCCGAGTACATATTGTGTCCCCCGCTCCTCGAGCTTTGGTAGCAGTCCGGTCGTTGTAAGACCGTTAATGCCGAGATTGTTCAGGAGGATAACTTTTTTGCCCGTATCCTTCGCCAGCTCATTGACGGTACGCCTAGCAAATCCCATGCCGGTGTTGTCTCCTGTCCCTTTGGCCAGGGAATCACCAATCGCGGCAATCTTTATTTCCTTCTTGGCTTCAGGACCTTTAGCTTCATGATTCTCTTGCGGCTGCGCCGCCGAAGGGGTTTGCCCAGCCTGTGGATACTGGATATCCTTAATCGCATAGACAAAGCCGATAAGCAGAAGGAGCGTGGCCAAAATCGACACGATGCTCACGATACGCCATATCCATTTCGATGAATTCAAAACCGATCCCTCCAAGTTCATCTTTGATGGCTTTCATGTTTTTTAACCGTCAAATACATATGTACATAAACATAAAACTTCTATGCAAAATTTGCAAATCAGGGCAGGATCTCTCTTAAGCATGCCAAGTATAAGCCCTTAATATAAGGATGATCATATGTGTTGAACAGTAAAAAAAGCCCGCTTCCCTAAGGAAACGGACTTCGTTATAAGTTATATTAGTTCGCAATGAACTCTTGTACCCAAATTCCGTTGTAGTAAGCTACACCGATTTGCGTGTAGTTGCTGTTCAAAATGTTTGCACGGTGACCTTGACTATTCATCCATGCGTTCATAACTTCAGTCGGAGTTTTTTGGCCCTTAGCGATATTTTCTCCTGCGTAACTGTAAGAAATTCCGTATTTCTTCATCATGTCAAACGGAGAACCGTAAGTTGGAGAGTTATGGTCAAAATAGTTGTTGGTGTACATGTCTTTAGCCTTGTCCATCGCCATGCCAGACAGTTTAGTGTTTTCAGTCAACGGCTTCAGACCCGCTTTAGCACGTTCTTGGTTTACCAGCTTAATGACCTCAGAAGCATAGCTCGACTTATCGTCGGAAGGCTTCGAAGGCTTTTGATCTGGATTCGACGGTTTAGACGGAGTGGATGGCTTAGCAGGATTCGACGGTTTAGACGGAATCGATGGCTTGTTTCCTGGACCCGAAATTGGGTGAGATGGTTTAGGCTTGCTTATATCACCAGAACCTGGGGAATGGATTGGATAATCGCAGCTATTATTACCGCCATTGTTACCGCCATTATTTTGCAGCCATTGTTGCAGATAGGCTTGCAGATCCTGCAAGGATTGGAAATCTTGCAAGTTTTGCGGGTTGCTTGTAGTTGGAACAGTATTTTGCTGGGCAGATGCCGCCGAAGCCGGACCTGCTCCCATCAGACCTACTGCAAGTACTGCAGCACATGCGGTGCTGACCATAGTCTTCATCATGTGTTTCTTCTTCATGGATACATCTCCTTCTTCTTGAGGTATACAACCAGAATGGTGATCTGTTCCGGTTACAAAGTTGTAATGACTTACCTAAACAGTGTAACATAATTGTTTTTATTGTGGAGTCCTCAAATAATGGAAATATATTTCCATATTCATCAAACACGAATAAACCGCAACCAGCAGGCTGCGGCAATCCAGATTCAAGTTCAAATGAAGTTATTTCTTCGCTGCATACTTACGCATATCAAAAGCAACGGCAGCCACGATAATCAAGCCCTTAACGATCAGCTGCCAATATGGGCTGAGGCCGATAAAAGTAAGTCCATAGTTAATGATCGTAAAGATTAGCACCCCGACCATGACGCCTGGTACCGTTCCGATACCGCCTGTCGTGGACACACCGCCGACAACACAAGCCGCAATCGCATCGAGCTCATACATATTTCCATAGTTATTCGTCGCGCCGCCTGTTCTGGAGGCTTCTAGCACACCCGCCAGACCATACAGAGCACCAGCAATCATGTAAATATAAATCAGATTTCTGGCTACGTTGATGCCGGATACCTTGGCAGCCTGCATGTTGCCGCCGATGGCATACATGTTTTTGCCAAGCTTGGTTTTATTGAAAATAATCCAAACAACGAAGGCAATAAAGATGGCGATCAGCACAATGTAGGGAATAGAATATTGTCCGTTACCAATGGACCCTGAGCCTATGTTCTTAAAATCATTACGGAGACCGCCGATCGGTTGAGAGTTGTTAGGATCCATATCAAAGTACATGGAGTTAATGCCATATACCACGATCATGGTGCCAAGTGTAGCAATAAACGGAGGAACTTTCAGCTTTGCGACAACGAGTCCGTTAATCAGACCGCAGATCAATCCGACCAAAATGGCTAGTACGATCGGTAAGAATAACTTAACCTGCGGTAGATCTGGAAAGAATCGGTTGGCATAACTCGCCGTTTGCAGCATAGATGCAGATACGACGGCTGTAAGTCCAACAATACGCCCTGCTGACAAGTCCGTTCCAGCGGTAATCAGGGTAAATGCAACCCCTAAAGCAATAATGGCTCTTGTGGAAGATTGAATCAAAATATTGCGTAGTGAGTCTATCGATAAAAATGCCGGGTTATAAATGGTAATTCCGATCACGAGCAGCACGAGTACGATAAAAATCGCATACTGGGATGTAAAGCCCTGTATTTTTTTGATGCCGCCCATTTTCTTCGTATTCAGCATGGGTTCTCCTCCTTCGATGTCTTAATGCTGTGCGGCCAGCCGCATAATTTCTTTTTCCGAGGCGGCATCGCCATCCAGAATTCCCGTCAGGCGTCCTTCGGACATGACCATAATCCGGTCTGACATCCCGATCAGCTCAGGCATCTCGGAAGAGATCATAATAATGCTTTTGCCCTGCTTCGCAAGGTCTTTGATAATGGAATAAATTTCGAACTTCGCTCCGACATCGATTCCGCGCGTCGGTTCGTCAAGCAACAGAATTTCCGGCTCGGTTAGCAGCCAGCGGGCTAAAAGCACCTTTTGCTGGTTTCCCCCGGATAGGTTCATGATCAGCGTGTTAGACGAAGGTGTTTTAGTTCTCAGCTTCTCGACCATGATGTCTGCTTCTTTTCTCTTCTTGCGTCCATCCAGGAAAAAGAGCAATTTACGGTAACGGCTCAGGTTCGCGATCGATGCATTTTCATGAACAGGCAGCACTGGAAATATCCCAGTCACGCGGCGTTCCTCAGTCAAAAGCGCCATGCCCTGCTTGATCGCATCCTCCGGTGCTTTGATCTTGACCTCTTTGCCGTGTATCTTGATATGGCCAGATGATATTCCCCGTAAGCCAAACAGTGCTTCTATAAGCTCGGTACGCTGCGCGCCGACGAGACCGCCAATCCCCAGAATCTCACCTTTACGGAGCTCAAAGGAAATATCCTTAAAGGACTTGGGGAGCGGGGAGGTAATTCCTTTGACCTCAAGCAGAACTTCTCCAGGAACATTTTCGCGATCCGGAAAACGCTGCGTCAAATCACGGCCGACCATTTTGGAAATAATTAGGTCTGTAGTCAGCTCGGCCGCAGGCCAAGTGCCTATTTTCTGCCCGTCACGCATAATCGTGACCTCATCGCAGATTTGCAAAATCTCTTCCATTTTGTGCGAAATATAAATAATGGCAACGCCGCGTTTCTTGAGATCCCGGATGATTCGGAATAAATGCTCCACTTCGACACTGGTCAGCGAAGAGGTGGGTTCGTCCATGATAATAACTTTGGATTGAAAGGATACCGCTTTGGCGATCTCAATCGACTGAATCTTGGAAACCGACAGCTTGCCTACAATGGTGTCCGGCTCCAGATCAATATCAAGCTGCTTAAAAAGCGCTGCCGTATCCTTGTACATTTTCTTATGATCAATGAACTGGATCGGGCCCACACCTCTGGTAGGAAATCGTCCCAGCCAAATATTTTCCATCACATTACGGAACGGTACGGGATGCAGCTCCTGATGAATCATGGATATTCCGTAATTCAGCGCATCCTTGGAGTTTTCGATCTGTGCCTTCTGTCCATCCAGAATGATCTCACCCGCATCCGGAGAATAAATGCCGTACAAGCACTTCATAAGCGTTGATTTGCCGGCCCCGTTTTCCCCCATCAGGGCATGAACCGTGCCAGGTCTAACCTTTAACGTCACTTCATCCAACGCTTTGACACCGGGAAATTCTTTGGAAATCACGTTCATTTCCAACAAATACTCACCTTGAGCCATAGATTTCCGCTCCCTGCTCCTCATCCCCACCAAGTAGTGAGACGGCTGGCGCCGCCTCACTCGGCAGGATGGTTTTTATGTTGAAGTTTGACCTAAATATTGTTTTTATTTGGCGTCATTGATATTGTCTTTAGTGATTTTTTTGTATGGAATCCACACATATTGGTTATCTGTGATATCGAACCCGATATTGTCTTTGGAAGGCGTGTCGCCTTTAGCCAGCACCGTTGCAAGCGATACAGATGCTTTTCCTTGGTTGTTCGCATCGTTCAGAACCGTTCCGAGCAATGTTCCTTCCTGCAGAGCTTCAATCGCCGGAGCTGTTGCATCTACGCCTACGACAGGCATCATTTTACCGTCCTTGAAGTAACCGGCAGCTTTCAAAGCTTCGATCGCGCCGAGAGCCATGTCATCATTGTTTGCCAGCACGGCTTCGATTTTGTCGCCACGCGAGCCAAGGAAAGCAGCCATTTTCTCTTGGCCTTTTACGCGGTCCCACATGGCCGTGTCTTCTTCTAATTTTTCTACTTTTATGCCAGCTTTCTCAATCGCTTCAATCGAGTACTTCGTGCGCAGCTCGGCATCCTGGTGTCCAGGCTCGCCCTTCAGCATTACGTACTGCAACACGCCGTCCTTGTTCTTGTCTGCTTCCGGATGAGCTTTCCAATAATCGGCTATCAGTTCGCCGGACATGGTTCCGGATTCTTCCGCTTTGGCGCCAACATAGTACACTTTATCCCATTTCTTCATATCTTCAGGAAGAGGCTCGCGGTTCAGAAATACAACCGGAATATTGGCGGATTGTGCCTTGTCGATAATCACGCCTGCAGCCGTACGGTCCACCGGATTAATGACAAGAGCGTTGGTTTTCTTCGAAATAAATAGATCGATCTTATCGTTTTGAGTCGGCTGGGAGTTTTGGCTGTCTACGATGTCTACTTTCGCTTTGCCCTCAGCGTTGGCTTTTATCGAGTTGCGCACGCCTGTCATAAAGGTGTCGTCAAACTTATAAATCGCTACGCCGATGGATGGTTCTTTGCCGCCGTCCGTGCTTTTCGAGCCGCTGTCGCTTGCGCTTTTGTCGCTGCCACTGGAACAGCCTGCCATGACAGTTCCTAGTAGAGCACCTGCCAGCAATACGGAAGTTATTTTTTTCATCGTAATCATGACCTCCTGATTATCTTCTGGTTTATCGCATCCTCTTGGGATACGTTTTCATTATGCTGGATCGATCGCTGGATTCGAATATAAAATTCTCATGTGTTTTATGAAAATTCTCATGCCTTACTTCACAAATGGAAACAGCAGCTTCTGGTTCTCGGGCCACAGCATGTTATCCAGATCGATCAGCTTCGAGTAGGTATCCACCCGATCGGGAACCTCGATGCCCTCCATGACTTGAACCGCCAGCTGTACGGCTAAATATCCATTATTAAAAGGGTTCTGGATCACCGTCCCCTGCACGATTCCCTCCTGCAGCAGCTCCATCACCTTGGCCGGGCTGTCAAATGTGATAATCTTGACTTTTTCCCCGTAACCCAGCTCCTGAATTTCTTCAGCCGTTCCAATGGATGCAACCTCATTTAATGCGACGATGCCGTTTAGATCGGGATGCTCCGTCATCATTTTACGTGTGAGCTTTCTGGCGAGCTGCTCGTCGGATTCGCAGTATTCAATGTCAACCACCTCGACTCCGGGATACCGTGCCACATAGTCCATGAACCCCTCTTCGCGCTCATCGGCGTTTTTTGCTCCCTTCACAAAATTCATTACGCCGATCCTGCTTTCTGTACCCGTTAGCTTGATCAACCGCTCCGCAGCCTTTTGGCCTGCTTCGTAATTATTGGTCCCTACAAACGTCTTGATCCGGGCGGATGCCACCTCCGAATCCATAGAAATGACAGGAATTTTGTAATATGCGGCACGGTCCGTCACCTGAGCCAGCTTCATATAATCGCTTGCCGATAAAATAATGGCATCCGCATTGTTATGGATTGACTCATCCACAAGACGGATTTGCTCATCGATATCATTTTCATTAGGCGGGGCCTTGAAGGTGAGATTGACGTTATACTCTTTGGCAGCCACTTCCGCACCCATTTTAACCGTATTCCAAAAATCGCCGTGGTTCATTTTGACGATCATGTCCACGTTTTTCGGCTTTTCCAGTACATGCAGGCTCGGAGTCACTCCACTGCAGGATGTCAGCAGGATCGTCAGCGCCAGCATTAAAATGCCCATTATCCGTTTCGCAATCTGACTTGTCATGAGATCCCCCTTTCCTGCCGCTCCGCTTCGTTTTTCTCCACAGGCAGTGTAATCGTCACCGTCGTGCCTTCCTCAAGCTCGCTTTCGAAGCTCAGCCCATAATTTTTACCGTAGTACAAACGGATCCGCTCATTGACGTTTTTGACACCGACACCTGAGCCGCCGCTTCGGATGCCCCCAACGAGCAGCTGATCCATGACCTGCCGGGTCATTCCAAGCCCGTCGTCAGAAATCTTGATCACCAGACGCTCCTCCTGAACGAAAGCATAAATGCGAATAAAGCCTTCATCGGACATTTTCTCGATGCCATGATAAATCGCGTTTTCCACTATCGGCTGAAGAATCAGCTTCAATGTCATACAAGCAAGCGCATCCTCTTCGCATTCGATAACATAGCTGAATTTATTTTTGAAACGTATTTTTTGAATGATCAAATAATGCCGAACATGCTCCAGCTCTTCCTCCAGCGTAATAATGTTTTTGCCTTTGCTTAGACTGATCCGGAAAAACTTCGAAAGAGATGTGATGGTCGCGACAATTTCCTCTTTCTTTCCTTTCTCCGCGAGTCGTATGACCGAATTCAAAGTATTGTAGAGAAAATGCGGATTGATCTGGGACTGCAGCACGTCAAGCTCGCTTTTCCGCTTCGCCTCCTGCTCATGAATGATCTGTTCCATCAGTTGGCGAATGCGATGAAGCATAAAGTTGAACCGTTTGGATAGCTGTACCACCTCATACGCCCCGCTGACTTGAATCGGCGTACTGAAATCACCCTGCCCCACGCTTTGCACCGATTTTTCCAGTCTGCGTAGCGGCTGCGATATTTTCATAGAGACGAACACCGCAAGCACCACAACCGCAGCGCAAACGACCAGCAAAAACCAGAAAACAAACTGATTCAAGTCTTTTTGGGTTGTAATGATTTCATCCGGATAGGCAACCCCGACGATTTTCCAGTTGATCGGTTCAACCGTCCGAATCGTGATATATCTGGTTTCGCCTGTGGATTTGTCCGTGTAACTGCCATAGGCATATTCAAAAACGGGTTCGAGGTTTTCATACTTCAGACCGGCATAAATGAGCTGCTGCTGGGGATGATACACGATATTGCCCAGGTCATCGATGATGTAGGCATATCCTCTTTTGCCCAGGCTGACCTTGCGGCTTAGCTCATCGATCGTCCGGAAATTGACGTCCACCAGCAAAATGCCTTCTTTAGTGACTCCTTGATCTTTGTATTTAATAACCCGGCTGAGCGAAACCACCCATTTATATTGGCCTTTGTACAAATTCTGGATATGCGGAGCCGAAAAAGAGAGCTTCTGAGGCTGATCAAGTGCCGATTCAAACCAGCTCTGCTCTTTCAGCAGGGTGTTGCGACGCATTTCCAAATTCGGAATATCAAGTACAAGCTTTCCCTTCGGTGTAAAGAGCCCCACAGACACCAGATCCTCACGGGTATGAAGCAAAGTCGTCAGCTGCTCTCGAAGTACTGGGCTTGAAATGTCCGGCGTATTGTTGATCTGCTCCTCCACCACTTCATAGATATCCTGCATTCCTTTTACATACAGCTCCAAATGATAGTTGACCTGCTCAATAATCTGCTGAATGTTCAGGTAGGCGTTTTCCTCCGCTGTTTTGGTGAACTTGTTATACAGCATGAAGCTGACCGCAACGACAACAAGAATGGTCATCAGTGTGAATGAAAAGGTAATGATGGTCTGAATGCTCCGAAGCTTAAAGGACATACGAATCCGCGGTAGCTGAATGATTTTTCGTTTACGATGTATCTTCAATCAGTTACGCACCTCCCGCGCCGTTTCTGTATTCTTTAGGTGAGATGCCGAATTTTTTACGGAAACAGAAGCTGAAGTAATTCGGATCCGAAAATCCAATCCTTTCAGCGATCTCAAACGTTTTCAAATCAGATGATCTGAGCAATTCCTTCGCGGCCTCCATCCGGATCTGCATCAGATAATTCACAAAGGTCATTTTGACTTCTTTTTTAAAAATACTGCTGAAGTAGCCCGTGCTGATATGTAAATGCTTGCACACCTTATTTATGGAGATCTCGCAGTCCTGATAATGAAGCCGAATGTATTCTTTCGCATTTTCCACCAGCTGGTTATATCCCGACTGTCTACCTTGCGCAATGGAGTTCATCAGTTTCAGGCAAATCCCGCTCATCC
This sequence comes from Paenibacillus mangrovi, assembly GCF_022898935.1. Lineage (GTDB taxonomy): Bacteria > Bacillota > Bacilli > Paenibacillales > Paenibacillaceae > Paenibacillus_AQ > Paenibacillus_AQ mangrovi. The sequence continues at coordinate 118,558 of NZ_JALIRP010000010.1, forward strand.
ACTGCTTAACCTCCTGCAGATTGTTGTATTTGTAAATTTCCGCGAAAGGATAGGTTCCTGCGCCGAACAATTCCTCCAGTTCCACGCTGAATTCCTTGGCAACTTTCATGACGCAGGTGAGGATTTCCATGAGATATACTTGACAATCCTGCACAGATAACTGCGCGAGCTGCATACCGCTGAACAACTGGCTAAGGACTGCATCCATCTCTTCCGGTGTGCCAACCTTAATACAGCGAATCAGCGTCTGCTCCTTCAATTCGTCAAAGCTTAGCGACTCGTATTGTCCAGATTCGACATCTCCAATCCAGATCACGCGGTCATTGCCAAGAATAAGCCGGTAGTCGAGCGCTTGCATCGCTTTTTGATAGGACTGGTGAATTTCTCCGGGCTGAGTGCATACCGTTCCTGCTCCCACGGTGATGGTAAGCTTCAAATATTTGTATACATTTATGCGGATTTCCTCTAGTACGGCTAACGTCAACTGTGCCGCCTGGCCCGAATCCTGCTCTAACTGGGCAGACAGCAATACGCAATCCTCCAGGTGGATAAACACCTTGAAGCCTTCAAGGCGCTGGCAAATTTCTTCCGCGATATTCAGAACTGCGAACAGCTGAAGGTAGCGGTCCTCCGAATATTTTAATGAGCTGGATGATACCATCTGCACGCCTTCTTCAGGTTCCGTCAAATGGTTATGAACATAATCAAGCCGGAGCACTGAAGCCATAAAGCTCTGACCTTCAAGTTCCATGCCATAGCTGCTGCTCTTCTCCCGTATTTCATCGGTTGACATACTGCGCGATACCAGCTGAGATAAAAAAAGCTCCCTGAGCACAGGAATGCTTTTGCGGTAATGCTCCATCAGGACATGAATATTTTCTTTTTCAGACCTTTCGGCATCCATTTGCAGCTTGACCTTGAGTACAACCTCAACCAGCTCCTGTGACGAAAACGGCTTGAGCACATATTCATCGATTTGCAGCTTGATCGCTTTTTGCGCATACTCAAATTCGTCATATCCTGTCAAAATAATAATCTTGGTCGCCCGGTAATGTTCCCGGATCCAGCCGGCAAGCTGCAGCCCATCCATAAAAGGCATCTGGATATCCGTCACCACGACATCGGGAATATGTTTGTCGATGAGCTCTGCGGCTTCCCTGCCGTTCTCGGCGGTATCCACCACTTGAAAACCGCAGCTTTCCCAATCGATCTCTTCTACCAGACCGTCCCTTACATCTTCCTCATCTTCCACCAGCAACAACTTGTACATTGTCCTCATCCATCCTTAAAAGTCAGTTTTCAGTAAGAAACCCACAGCATAGACGCTGTAATATTGTAAACGCTTACTCATTTTTACAAAGGTATTCTATATCACGGACCGAGAGATTGTAAATACACATCGACACACGGATCGTGACGCAAATACAAAAAGCTCGCCCCCTGCAAAAGGAACGAGCATATCATCATGTACAGTGTATTATTTCAGTTTTCTCACGAATTGATATCCAATTTTCTCAAAACCGATATGTTCATAAAAAGCATGAGCCGGTGCACGTTCAACGCGATTGCCGCTGGTGAGGAACAGGATTTGGCTTCCCTGGTTTTTACTCCATTCCTCGGCGCTGCGGATCAGCCGTTTGCCGATGCCCTGTCCACGGTGCTCCTGCGACACGATCAAAGCAGACACCTGTGTTGCCGTTTCGCTTCTCGCAAAGGATTTCACCTGATTAAGCGCAATCATGCCGATAACTTTCCCATCCAGCTCAGCCACCATCGTACAAAGCTTGGGATTGTTCTCGGAAGCCTGGATACGTTCACGCATAACATTAATGGTTGTCGGATAATTCAATTCTCTCATCAATGCTGTGACTGCTTCGAGATCGCAGCTGCAATCGGTGCTACGAATTTGCAAGGCCGGAGCCAAAATACTACTGTTCATGATCATATTCCTCCACTTTTAAAAGACTGGCGGCTTGTTTAGCCGTATTCCGTGCTTTCTGAAGATCCGTATCAGCGCTTAGGGCGACAGCCATTCTCCGACCATCCCTCGTTTCAGGTTTACCGAATACGCGAACCTGGGTACGGGGCAGGCTGAGCGCATCCTCCATACCACCAACAGTAAAATTCGTACTTGCATGTTTCGCTTTCAAAGTTGCCGAAGCTCCCGGTGTCAGCAATTCAACCGATGGGATCGGAAGTCCGAGAATAGCTCTGACATGCAGGGCAAATTCGGATAAATCCTGGGTGATCATGGTCACCATCCCGGTGTCATGCGGACGTGGGGATACTTCACTGAATATGATTCCTTCTTGGGTAACAAACAGTTCGACTCCGAATATGCCATATCCACCGAGTTCATCGGTAATGGCTTTGGCAATGGACTCTGCTTCCTTCAACTGTTCAGCACTCATCAGATGAGGCTGCCAGGATTCGACATAATCGCCATCCTTCTGAATATGACCAATCGGTTTACAATACATCGTTCCGCTTACAGATCGAACCGTAAGCAACGTGATTTCACTTTCGAATGAAACAAAGGATTCCACGATGACGCGTGTGCTTTTGGCACGTCCGCCTTCAATCGCCGTGTTCCAGCAGGCTTCAGCCTCATCCTCCGTATGGCATACGCTTTGACCTTTACCCGAAGAGCTCATGATCGGCTTGACCACGCACGGGGTTCCAAGATTCGAAACCGCCTCTTTCAACTCCTCAAGATTATCGGCAAAACGGTATCCTGCGGTCGGTAGACCTAGCTTCTCGGCTGCCAGACGCCGTATACCTTCACGATCCATCGTGAGCCTTGCGGCCCGCGCGGTCGGTACGACATGAAACCCTTCTTCTTCAAGCTCAAGCAACGCATGTGTAGCTATAGCCTCAATTTCCGGTACAATTACATCCGGTTTTTCCTGATGAATAATCTGTTTCAGGGAATCGGCATCGAGCATATCAATCACATGGGACCTGTGCGCGACCTGCATGGCAGGCGCATTTGTATAGCGGTCCACGGCAATGGTCTCTACTCCCAGTCGCTGGGCTTCGAGTACCACTTCTTTTCCCAATTCGCCGCTGCCTAGCAGCAGCATTTTCTTGGCATGTGCAGAAAAAGGAGCACCCCACACCACTTCCCAATTCCCCCCTACTAATGTATACCACGAATGTATACCACACTAGCTATTTTCAGGGTTTAAAAGAAAGAATGCAAGAGTGCTCCGACATTTTTCTGTAAAATTCACAAACTTGCCTCATTTTTAGGCCTTAGGGCTGTCGAATTCCAGGGAAAGATTATTGAAATGACAGAAGTTTGTTGTTGAATCTTCCAAAATTCAAGAAATCAAATAAATCTGAACTGCGCTTCAATGAGACCGAAATAGGTACCGCGCTGCTGCATCAACTGCGCATGGTTGCCTTGTTCCTTGATTTCACCGTGATCCAGTACGATGATTTTGTCCGCGTGACGGATCGTTGACAGACGGTGCGCCACGATAAAGGAAGTCCGGCCTTTCAAAAGGACCTTCAGCGCCTGCTGGATTTTCAGCTCGGTTTCCGTATCGATGCTTGCCGTTGCCTCATCCAGAATCAATATTCTCGGATCAGCCAGAAGCGCACGGGCAAAGGACAGAAGCTGGCGCTGACCCATCGAAAGCATGTTGCCGCGTTCCTCAACCTCGGTATCATAGCCGCCAGGAAGCTTCTCGATAAACTCATGCGCATTAACGGCTCTCGCTACGGCTTCAATTTCTTCATCCGTCGCGTCTAGCCTTCCGAAACGGATATTATCGCGGATGGTACCGGAGAAGATGAACGTATCCTGCAGCACGATCCCGATCTGGCTGCGCAAGGTATCCAGCTGCACATCCCGGATATCGTAACCGTCGATCGTGATTTTACCGCTCGAGATATCATAAAAGCGGCTGAGCAGATTGATGATTGTACTCTTCCCTGAACCGGTATGCCCAACGAGAGCGATAGTTTGCCCTGCATCTGCATCCAGATTGATACCCTTCAGCGCCTGACGCCCTTTTTCATATTCAAATACGACGTCCTTAAGCTTAATATCGCCTTTGATCTTAGGCAGTGGTAACGCATCCGGCTTGTCGTCGATACTCGGCTTCTCATCGATGAATTCGAAGATCCGTTCCGAGGAAGCCATCGCCACCAGCAGCTGATTATACATTTGGCCCAAGCGGTTGATCGGCTCCCAGAAGCTGCCTACGTAGCTCGAGAATGCAACCAGGAGACCCACAGTCAGCTCGCCTTGCTGAATCAGATAAGCACCGAACCAAAACAGGATGAGCGTTCCGAATCCACCCGTAATTTCAATCAACGGGCCAAAGCCCTGATTCAGCATCGAAGCACGGTCCCAGGATTTTTTGCTCTCCATGTTCATTGTGTCAAAGAACTGGATGTTTTCCTGCTCCTGTGTGTAAGCTTGAGTAACACGGATGCCCTGAATGGATTCATTCAAATGGGAGTTGATCCGTGAGTTTTTCATCCTTACATCCTGCCAAGCCCGGCGGATCCGCACCCGCAGTTTAGTCGAAATCACGAACATAACAGGCACGGTAAGTACCACTGCGAGTCCCAGCTTCCAGTTGATCATCAAGAGAATGACGACGATGCCCACCAGCTGCACGCAGTCAATCATCAGATTCACGACACCGCTTGTGAACAATTCCTGCAGCGAGTTGACGTCATTCGTCACGCGCACCAGAACGGAGCCTGCGGGTCTTTTGTCAAAGAAGTTAAAGGACAGCTTCTGGATATGCTTAAACAAATCACTCCGCAAGTCATAGATGACCCGCTGTCCGATAATATTCGTATACTTGATCCGGTATGTACTCGCCAGCCACTGAATAATGTACAAAACAAGTACAACAGCCGTAATTGTGTATAACAAGGTGATGCTTGTAGGGCCTTCTTTTGGAGCAATCGCTTTATCGATCGCCATACTGGTGAGATAAGGTACGGTCAGCTTCGTTAAGGTACCTAGAACCATCATCAGAATAACGAGCGGCAGCAGCTGTTTCGTATAAGGCTTCATGTAAGCAAATAGCCTGGTCAGCTGTGCCCAGTTAAACGGCTTTTCAATGATTTCATCATCCTGGTAGACAAAGCGTTCACCGGTCTTCCCGGGTGTTTTGCCCTTCAGTTTCCCTGCATTTCCGTGCGGGTGCTTTTCGGTATTTGTGACCGTGCTCATGAGCTCACCTGCTCTCCTGCATTACCATTCATCCGGGCAATGTGGTCTGCATATTGTATATGGTACACATCCTGATATGGACCAGGCTCGTTGATCAGCTGATCATGCTTCCCGCGCTGTACAACCTTGCCTTCATTCAGAACAAGAATCTCATCGGCATGCCGTAAAGAAGAGATGCGGTGGGCGATAATAAATGTGGTGCGGCCCCGCATAACCTCCTGGAATCCTGATTGGATCTCGTGTTCGGTTTCCATATCGACCGCGCTTGTCGCGTCATCCAGAATAAGAATTTTCGGATTCTTCAGCAGGGCGCGTGCAATGGCTATACGCTGCTTCTGTCCTCCTGACAAGCCCATCCCCCGTTCGCCGACAACGGTGTCATAACCATCGGCCATTTCCATGATAAAGTCATGGGCTTTGGCCAGCTTCGCGGCACGGATAATCTCATCCATGGAAACATCCTTCATACCATAGGCGATATTGTTACGGATGCTGGAGGAGAACAAGAAGGTCTCTTGGAATACGGAAGCGATCTGGCTCCGCAGGCTCTTCACTTGAATATCATTAATATTCACGCCATCCAGCTTAATGCTGCCCCCGTTAACATTGTAAGCATGCATCAGCAGCTGAATGATCGTCGATTTACCTGATCCGGTTCCCCCAAGCAAGCCGATCACCGTTCCTGGAGGCGCCTCCAAATTGATGTCCTGGATCGCAGCCAGCTTGTTTCCGTAAGCAAAGGTTACATGATTGAAAGTCACATGCCCTTTAACGTCCTCAGAACGAAGTTCAATCGCGTTCTCTTTATCCTGCACGTCAATCGGCTGATTCAGAAGTTCCATGACACGTTCCCCCGAGGCCTCCGATTGCGTATAGTTGTTGATGAGGTAACCGATGCTCCACATTGGACCGATGATGTACCAGATTAAGCTGAAGAATGCGACCAGCTCACCCAGCGACAACGATTTGTTGATGACAAGGGTCCCCCCGACGCCAAGCAAAATGACGACACAGGTGCACGCCAGCAGCTCCATTAGTGGGAAGTATCGGCTCCACAAGCCCGACGCATTAATTTGGTTGCTCTTATAACGCTCATTACGCAGCGAGAATTTATCGACCTCGTAAGGCTCGCGCGCAAAGGATTTGACTGTTCTTACTCCCGTAATATTTTCCTGAACGGAGGTGGTCAATGCGCTGAGTGCCAGACGCATTTCCTGAAAAGCAGGATGGATACGATTCTCAAACTTCAATGCGACAATGGTGAGAAAAGGAACGCTGATCATTGTGAGGAGCGTAAGCTGCCAGCTGATGGACAACATCACAACGGCTCCAAAAACCACCATCAGTATCGTATTTAAGATTTGCGGGATACCGAAAGCGATAAACTGGCGAATTGCTTCAAGATCCCCGGTCAGACGGGACATCAGATCGCCTGTTCTGGCCGTGTCGTAATACCGGAAAGACAAAACTTGCAGTTTCTCGTAGCAGCCGTTCCGTAAACGGTATGCCAGATAGTTCCCCATTCTTCCGCCTAGAAGACCGCTTAAGAACTGCATAAGCGCTTTCGCAGCCACTACGACAATAACCGCGATGGCCAGCTTGGGAACACTTTCAAATTGCCGCGGCACGATCGCTTCATCGATCAGCTTCCGCAGCAGGTTCGGGGTAACAAGCCCCAAGGCAGTCGCTATGGCGAGGCAGAGTATAGATAAATATAAATAACTCCGCTTCTCCCAAAAAAAGCTCTGCATTTGCCTGAGAACATTCATGGTTCTCCTCCTTCGAGTCATCTCCAACTTAATCGCTTCACATGGAAGCGATATTGAATATTTATGAAGTTTAACATCGTCTTTCACAGGCGGCAAAGAGGATAACTGGGCATATTTTCGCGGCTTTGGCAATCACTGGGCATTATGTTTGGAAAATCATAAATTACTTATCAAATCATAGAAAATCCTCGATATCTCTGCCTATCCCAACAAAAAAAACTTTTCAGTTGTCAAACACCTTCCAATTCATGTTCCAAGGCTCCTCATGATACGCACGGCCTCCCGAAAACGCTTTAAATTATGTTAACCAACACAGGAATATAATAGGTGTTTATACATAATAATGGGGTTGCTTAACTAAGCGATAAATGGACAAATAATAGGGCTCACTACTGAAATTAGTTCTAGATAATGAGCAAAGTGGCCGCCTCTGCTTCGAAAGAATCGATTCCGTCTCTTTCGCTCCAAAAGCGTTCGTATGAAATAGGAATATCCCAAATAAGAAGCGAAAGGACCTCAAATCCCACTGTAGGTGGGGATGAGGTCCTTTTTTAAGTTAAGCCAGTGATTGTTCCATTTGTTGAAGCTGTGAAGACAGCTGATCCCAAGCTTCAGGTTGTTCCCCTGAATCAAGCGATACGATCGCAGCCGCCATGGCTTCTTCAAGCTGTTCCTTCAGATCTTCTTGCTGTCTCGCTTGAGCTTCCGCAACAATTCGATCGTAGAACGAGGCGAGCACCTCCTGCTTGCGGGACGCTTCCGTACTCAGCGCTTCCTTGATCAAAGGCTCCACCGCATTTCTCAGCTTCTCCCTGCCGCCATCCTCGAAGAAATGCTTCGGCGACTTGAATAATGACCAAAACGATGACCAATCCACAAAGCTGGTCAGACCGGCATCATCCCACTTCGGTGAAGCCCACTGCTGTTCCTCCGGCGGATTTAGCATAATGACCGCGTCATATTCGCGGATGTCATGCGCTGCCTCTTGAGCCGCTGTATGAAGCACCGTCTTGCCCTTGTTCTCCAGCCGGAGTGTCGTTGCCCACAGCTCCTGCTCAAGCTCGTGCACGATCGTCCGCTCCAGCTCTCTTCCACAGTCTGCAAAGATCCGCTTCAGCTGTCCCGCATCCTCCCGGAGAACGGACGGATGGAAGGCCTCGGTAAAGAATTCGCCAAGGCTGAAGCCGATGCGCTGCTTCACGTGGAAGAGCAGCTCACGGGTCTCCTGCTCCACTTCTCGCGAAAGTTCCTGATTCGCAAAGGAATCAATCCGGGCTAACGCCGATTGGTTCACCTCAATAAGATGCTGGCGTCGTTCTTCCCTGGAGCCGGCATCCTGCCTTGCTAGTCTTCCCCATTCCGTCACACGCTGACGGACAGCGGAAATCTCTTGAACCGCACCAGCCAGAGACAGTTTCGGGAGCTCTTCCCCTGCAAAAGCTCCAAGCGCCTTCTGAAACGATTCAAAGGCGGAATCGGCATACAGCTGCGTATCGCCTTCCAGTTTGCCTTCGAGAGCATTCATACTGGAAACCGGATAAATATGCGGAAGTCGGATGCCCCGCGCTTTTAAATTGGTCTCCACATGCTTCACAACCTGAGCCAATTCTTCCTCCGACGATGCGAGATCCGCAGCATTGACGATAAAGAACATTTTATCTAGCGCAAAGCTATCTTTAACACGTCCGAGCTGGGTAAGGAACTGACGGTCGCCCTTGGAAAATGCATGGTTGTAATACGTCACGAATACGATGGCATCCGCATGTTTCATATATTGAAAAGTAACTCCCGTATGCCGAGCGTGAAGGGAATCCGCCCCCGGCGTATCCACCAGGATGATCCCTTGCTCGGTGAGTGGGCAGCTGTAATACAGATCAATCCGGTCAACAAAGCAGGACCGGGTCTCGTCAGCAACAAAAGCTTTGTAGCTGTCCATATCTACCGTCTGAACCGTACCAAGCAGCGGCTGCGCTTCTGCCCAGCCTGCCGCTGCCGCCTTCAGGAAACCATAATGAGGCAGGCCTGCGGGATGAATCCCTTCCGGCTTAAGCTGCTGAATGGCCTGAAGCCAGCCGTCTTTGGACGGTATTCCCAGCTGAAGAACGGAGAAGGAATACTCCAGGTCCTCCTTGAAGGTATCCTGTGATTTCATCATCACCTGGGCTGTACCATGAACGAAGCCATCCTGCGGCGCCAGTATGCGGTTAATCGCCGCGGTGGTCGGATGCGGCGATACAGGTAGCACGCGCTCGCCGAGCAAAGCGTTGGCGAACGAGGACTTCCCGGCGCTGAACGCACCAAACAGCGCCAGTGTAAACGAGCCACCGGCCAAGGCCTCGGCCCGGCTGCGCAGCCCCCGCGCGGCGGAAGCCAGCGCGGGATAGCGCCCGAGCAGCGCCGCCGCATCCTGCAGGCGCGCCGCTGCGGCGTCCAGCCGCTGGCGGCGGCCGAAGGCCGCGCCGCCAAGCGGCACCGCCCCGCTGCGCGGGGCTCCGGCGGGCGCGGCCGTCCGCGCGCCCGCATCTCCCCCTGGCGGCTGCGCAGCCGCCGGGGCAGGAGCGCTCACCGCCGGCAGGAAGCCGGGGGTGAGCGTGACGCGCGCAGGCAGCAGCTGCTGCGCTGCTGCCGCGCGCTCCGCGATGTCCCGCTCCAGCTGCATGTAGCGGGACATCGCGGCGGACTGCTCCAGCAGCGCGTTTAAGGCTGCGATGACGCGCTGCTGCTCCTGCTTGGCGGATGTGTCCGCATCCGCCAGCATATCCTCCGCCGCGTTCATCGCCGCGCGGCGGTAAAGGCCCTTGATATCTGCCGACAGCATGCGGCAGTAATTCAAAACATATTCGCCGGATACCACCGCATCCGGCTTCACAGAGCTTTCCAGCATGCCCTCTCCTAGATCGGGCATGGACGCTTGGAAGCGCTGCTGCCGCTCCTCTGTCCACAAGCTCTTGCCCCAGCGCTTCAGAAGCTCCAAGAGATGCCACTCGACCTGCGAAGCAACCTGCTCCCGCAGCTCATTTACGAACTTGCGCAGACGCTCATGCTTTTCCTGCTCCGTCTTGGAGCCGGTAAACAACAATCCTACCTTGAAGCCGCTCTTCCGGCTCTCCAGGAACAGCCTTGCCGTTTCTCTTAGCTCTGCTGGCGTAATATTAGCGTTATCGAGCAGCGAATCCACCTGCTTACGAATACTTTCCCGTTCCGATTGGGGGAGCTCTTTTAACCGTTCAAGCTCTTTTCTGTAGCCTGCAATCTCGATTTCCAGCTTCGAAGCTTGCTCTTCACCGCCCATTTCCTCCAGAAACTGCTGCTTCGTATCCTCCAGCGAGTCGGCGTATTCCTTCACATGCTGCTCCACGATATGGCGTGCGGAACAATCCAGACTGTAGTTCAGGATCGGCTCCCGTTTTTCGATCAGCTGAGCGATTAGTTCTTGTATTTGTTTCCACTGGTTATAGGGATGCTCCGGTTCCTTCAACGTTGTGAACAGAAGACTTTCGTAGTTGACCTGCCAACGCTTGAACGCAGCCTCCACTTCCGTCCGGTATCTCTCAAAAGAAAGCTCGCGTTCCCGGTGCTTATCGATCTGGTTGACAACCAAGTAGAGCGGTTTGCCCCAATCAGACAGACTTTTGGCAAAGGCGAGATTGTTCTCCGACTGCACATGATTGTAATCCATGACATACAGCACGGTATCCGCCAAATGCAGCGCGGAATGCGTCGCCTTCTGGTGACTGTCATCCGTAGAATCAACCCCTGGCGTATCCATCAGCACACCTCGTCCGCCGAGAAGGGGAATATGATCCCAGACCTCTACCGAGGAGTAAGCGCCTCCATTGGTGCAGTATGTATAAAGTTCATCAAGCGAAACCTTCTGTGGTTTCACGATTTGTCCAGATGATTCCGAAGCTGCTGCCGGATAGATCAATGCATGCGGCTGCCCGTTGCGAATGGAAACCACATTGGCGCTGGTTGGCACTGGACTTGATGGAAGCACCTTTTTGCCGCATAAAGAATTGATCAAGCTGGATTTGCCCGCAGAAAAGTGACCACAAAAAGCAATCGTCATCTCACCCGCCGTCGCCTTTTTCAGCAAATCTCCCATGAGTTTCGAGGATTTGTCATCTCCCCAGCCGTGCAAGCTCTCCTGCAAACGATGCAGTGAGCCAGTATCTGATTGAATTACAGAACTCGACATGCTGCCTTCTCTCCCCTTAATCTCTGATCTATTCTTCGAATGAAGCGGATCTTTCGCTTCGATAACATATGCTGTTACTTCAAATAGTTACATTTTAACATCAAGAAGAGGGAATGAGAAACATTTTAAGCCGGAAACCGCTGAAAACAAAAAAAATAAAACCGAATAGACTTCGGTTTTATGCTTGATGAACCATTTATGTGTTATACGTTTGAGTTTTCCAGCTCAGGTACGAGAATCTCGAACACTTTGCCATGCTGCAGAATCGTCGTTCCGCGGGACTTGTCCTTCATCACGACAACCTCTAGTTTGGTGGACATCCGATTGAGGTAATGCTCGGGAACATCGCCGGAATTGCTGACCGTAATTCCTTCGAATTCTTTTTCTTCGTTCTCAGCCAGCTCGGTATCCATCACTTGATCCATAATATCGGAAAATATTTCAAAATTGTCAGTATAAACTGAGATGCATTTCATAATTATCCCATCCTTCTCCATCTTTGTAGTTCCTATCCTACCTGTTACATATCTTTTCTGATTTGGGACGTCTTCATACGCTTTTTTCCTTCGCGGCATACATCCAGCAGCGGGCATACCTGACATTTCGGATTCTGGGCTTTGCAATGGTATCGTCCGAAAAAGATCAAGCGGTGATGCGTTATCGTCCACTCTTCGCGTGGCACCTGCTTCATCAGCTTTTTCTCCACTTCCAGCACGGAATCTTTCCAGTTCGCCAGAGCCAGCCGTTTGGACACCCTCTCCACATGAGTATCCACGGCAATCGCCGGCACATCAAAAGCGTTGGAAACGACGACATTGGCTGTCTTGCGGCCAACCCCAGGCAATTTCACAAGCTCATCATGCTCCCGTGGCACTTCCCCTCCGTATTGTTCCATAAGAAGCATACAGAGATTCCGGATGTGCTTAGCCTTGTTCCGGTACAATCCGATTCTGCGGATATCCTGTTCCAGCTCCTCTAAAGGAACTGCCACATAATCCTCCGGAGATTTATACTTTTGAAACAGATCCTTGGTAACCTTATTCACCGTTTCATCTGTACACTGTGCGGACAGCAAAACGGCGATCGTCAGTTCAAACGCATTACTGTGGTTTAATTCACAATGGGCGTCCGGAAACATTTCTCCGATCGTATCGAGTATATAACGTACGGTTGCTGCCTTCATCGCTACTTATACCTCCTGAAAAAAAAACGTCTTGATACAGGTAAGACTCTCCGTATCAAGACGGTGTATCTCATGACCATTCCCAAAGCATACTATTGTTTCTGTATCTCTACAATCGTTCCATTGTTTAAATACAGTACAATATTATCATTTTCTTTCAGGGATTGCACGGTCAAGATCTGATTTCCTTGATGAATGTATGCACCCGTGGATAGCGCAAAGTGGCTGATATCATTGACATTTTGGCGTTTCACATATATTTCCTTCGCATAACTGTCATATTTCCAAAAGGTTTGGCTCGTCATATTCAGCACTTTAACGACATAATTCCCATCGGCGTCCTTATGGACTTCTACACGGTTACCTACGGCAATGTTGCTCAGATTAAGAGCACTACCTGCATCATTCATCAATTTGGATGCAGCATCTAGCTTGAAGGTTTCGGTTGTACCTCCATAGTTTTTAACCGTGATGCTTGGCGACGCGGATGCCGCGTTCACTTCAGTGACTTCACCGGTAGTGACCTTCACAACTTGTACGGCGGTTGGTGTTATTCCGTTAAAGGCCACATTCAGCAGTTGACCCGCGTTCAGATCCTGCACGTTAATGGCTTGGCCGTTGTCGTCAGTAAGAGCGGTTTTGTCTACATAGAATTGGCTGATTAAGCCATTGTTTTTCACGGTTAGACGGGAATTGTTGTAATCTACGCTCACCAGTTCAAACTGGACATTCGACTTGAGTTGAATAGATTGAACGGTATCCTGCGTGGGACTCAGTACAGCTGCGATATTGCTGCCGACTTTAATATCAGACAGGGAAGCGTTGCTTTTGCCATATACCGAGACGACCGGATTTGTGAACGGCAGCGTCACGCTTGAACCGTCAGCCGTCAAAAGCGTAAGCTTTTTACCGGTCTGGTCCAGCGCAGTTACTTTACCCTCATAATGGTAAATAACTTCCAGCGACAGGGCACGGTTTGTCAGGTATGTGACATTCACCTTGCGGCCACTTGTCAGGTAAGGCTCAATGCCAGCCAGTGTTGGATTCGGTGAGTTATAAGTCAATTTGGTTTTGTCATCCAGAGTGATAACGAATGGCTTTTTATTCGCATCCATAAGGGTGAGAAGCTTGCTCTTCGGATCATATTGGACAATCGTTGCACCCTTTTTCTGTTCCATTTGACGGTTCAATACCTGGATTTTCGTAATCTGGTCCTGCGGATTCAAGGTAATTTCCACTTGATCCCCATTCACGGAGTCTGCGATCAAGTCGCTAAGCGTCGGAGAAGCGATGCCGCTGATCACAATCTCCGGCTTGTCCGCAAGAAGTTTCACTTCAAGCTGTCCGCCGTCACGTTTGTATGTAATGGTGTCATTGTTAGCTCCTACTTCATAAAGGGAGCCGCGGATGGTTCTTTCCACGCCTTGCGTAACTTCAATCGATTGAACCAGATTGTTTTTAACGGTGTAATTAATCACGGAACCGTTTTTCAATTCGGAAGGAGAAAGCAACTGATTTTGATATTTCACGATCAGGCTGTCATCCCATGTGTAGCTTTCAACTCCACCGGACGAATTTTTAATAACAAGAGATTTGGTGGCTGTATCCACGTTTTGAAGCGTACCAGAACCGGTTTTATTGATCACTCCGGATTTCACCTGCACAATGACCGGCTTTTTCGTGGAACTGAAAGTTTCTTGCTGAATTTGAATTTTGCTTCCAGGAACCAGCGCTGACGGTTCAATCTTCGCACCGTTTTGGTCAAGGAAGGTTGTTCCTGCGTCATAAGTGAACTGCTTGAACGTGTTGTTCGTTTCTACCCACAGGATATTACCCGGAGACAGCTTCTGGAATGTTCCTTCCGTGCTTTCGAGCTGTAGTTTAGAGTCTGTCACTTCCACATATGCCGTTTTGTTTTGAGTGCCGATGACCATCACTTTGGTGTACGGTTTCAAATCTGCAACGCTGATTTTGCTCTCGGAGTCGCTTGTGTAATATACGGTTGAACTATCCAAAACATAAGTCCGGATGCTTCCATCCATGTACAGATCCAGCTTGCCCGGACCAACAGCCGTTACAATACCTTCCGCTGAATTGTTGTATTTCACATCATTATATGCTTCTGCACGACTGAAGAACGTAGCGAGCTGGGCACGGGTTACGGAGCCCTGCGGGTCGAACCGGTTACCGTCTAACCCATTGGTCAGGCCGAGTTCCAAGGCTTCATTGACGTATCCTCTCTTGGAAGCGGAGATTTTACTGTTGTCGGCAAACGAAGTCGGTTTGGACGCCAAAGCAGCTGCTTCTTTTTCCTTGCTGATGGCACGAACCAGAATTTCGGTGGTCCATTCCCGGCTCGCTTTGCGTTCGCCCCAAGTTTCTTTAGAATTCACAGCTACGTTTTCGGTGTTTTTATCAAGAAGACCTTCTTGCAGCGCCAAAGCCACATAAGGCTTGAAATAGTTGTTCACCTGCATATTGGCAGGCAGCGCTATCGCATTGCTGCTGCTGATTTTATCCTCTAACCCCGCAAAACGGATCGCCATCGTAACCGCTTCCTGCTGGGTAACAGAATCGTTCGGACGGAATAAACCGTTGTTCCCTATAATAATGCCTTGGGAAGCTAGCTTGTAAATATGCTTTTCAGCCCAGTATCCGCTTTTGACGTCGCTGAACAGTCCGCTTGCCGTTACGGCTGCTGAGGTTGGTGCCGGTACTGCGTCTGCGAAAACTGCGGTTCCGGTGCCCATAACCATCATGCCTGCGATAACAGCCGATACGACCTTTTTAGAATGTGAAGTAGAATTGCTGCGTTTAGAAACCATGCCTTTTCCCCTCTCTCAAATAAGGATGATGCAGTCATGCATCATCCCGAAAATAAACAAGAAAGAACTAAAGAGATTACGCCCCCTACCGGAAAACCGTAAGGTTATCCGGCAGAATCGGGAGCGTAAACTTTAGTTCATTTCATATTCACAAAAATCACGCTTGTATTTTGTTTCGACAAGAAGGTGTAAAGCTCCTGCTTTTACCCTAATTTTTTCAATGTCTTGTGAGCGGATGGTCCAAATCGACATGACCCATCAGGCTTTCCACCTTCGCACCGTCAACCAGAAGCTCCACTGATTTAACCTCATCGAATTGGAACATCGTCTGGGTCAGTGCGTCCAAAGCGTACTGCTCGCCACCGGCTCCGAGTTTCGCCTCTTCAGGAATGTGAATATCCATGGTTACTTCGCCATTTTTATAATCGAGTTTTTTCAACTCGATTTTCCCCCAGAGCGGAACCAGCTCGGATTTGCCGCTGGACTGCAGAGCCTTGAAGGCTTGCACGTACTTGTCAACGGCATTCTCATAGCTAATTTCTTTTTGGGATTTTTCTAAATTGAGTTCCTGAGGATCTGTGTAATAAACATTAATCAGTTCTTTTTTAGCGGTCGATTCCTTTGTTTGGGAAGATGAATCGGTAGAATCACCTTTTGACGAAGTATCATTGGATGAAGTACCTTTTGATGAGTCACCTTGCGCAGTTCCGGCCGAATCGCCTTTCTCACTGCTGCTCGCATCATTTCCAGGCGTGGTCTCACTGCCGCTGCCTGTTGTTTGCTGCTGCTCCCCGGAGACTGTCTCTTGCTGTCCGCTTGCCGGTGCGGTCGGCTTCGTGCTACAGCCAGCCGAGGTAATCATCACCAAAGCCAAAATGCCTGCACACCATAATTTTCTACTCATATACTGCCGCCTCCTTTAAGGGGACATTCCTTATTTAACACCCAAATAATCTTTGATTCCGTTAGCGATCCCTTGAGCAACTCGCTGCTGAAAGCTATCTGAGAAGAGAGCAGCTTCATCATTTTTGTTGCTGAGGTATCCGACTTCAAGCAGCACAGCCGGCATCTTCGTCTCACGAATGACATGGAAGTTACCGTAACGGACGCCCCGGTCAGGCAAGCCCGTTGCTTG
Organism: Paenibacillus mangrovi; assembly: GCF_022898935.1. Lineage (GTDB taxonomy): Bacteria > Bacillota > Bacilli > Paenibacillales > Paenibacillaceae > Paenibacillus_AQ > Paenibacillus_AQ mangrovi. Next base: position 134,868 of record NZ_JALIRP010000010.1, read on the forward strand.
TACCAGGTACTTATGCATCGTATTGGCTAGTGCCTTGCTCGCATCCCGCTGGTAATAGGTTTCGGTACCGGTAGCAGCCGAAGAACCTGCGCTGTTAGCATGAATCGACACGAAGACATCTGCCTTCAAGTCATTGGCGATTTTCGCTCGTTCACTCAATTCAACGAAGGTATCATTGCTGCGTGTAAGAACGACATCAATGTTTGGATCCTGTTTCAGCAATTTTTGAACCTTCAATGCCATCGACAGAGTGAAGTCCTTCTCCCGTTTGCCCGTAATACCGGTTGTTCCCGGGTCTTTGCCGCCATGACCTGCATCAATGACGACAATTTTCTTTCCCTTTCCGCCTGCGGGTGGTTTCGACGGTTGACTGCTGTCTTCCGTATTCAAGTCGATAATATACAACCCGTTTTCATTGGTCAGCTTATAATTTTTGGCACGAGTCAAATCGAGAACAACACGAACAGTCGAAGGATTATTGCTGTAAAGCGAATATCTTACTTTCGAAACATCTGGATAGCCACTGATATCCAGAGATCCCATCGAGTTTTGATCGAGTGGTGCATTGCTGCTGAATGTATCCGAGAAGTTCGCGTTCTGAATATCAACGACGATCCGGTCAGGGCCAGTCATTTTGAAAGCATTGACCTTGGCTTGTCCGGTTGTAGCGATCATCAAACGGTTGTCACTGAAGCTGATCCCGTTAACCTGAGCAGAGCCTGTTCCCGACGTAGCATCATCCCCATTGCCCGCACCAGTTCCGGGGTTCCCGTTTCCAGACTGATTATCTTGGGTATATAAGTATACAATCTTCTTATTGTTATCCCAATTCACTGTCAGCCCCATTTGCTCACTCACGAAGCGTAAAGGTACGATCACGGTATCCGTACGCAAAATCGGTGCAATGTCCATGGAAACCTTCTTACCATTGACATCAGCCGTTTTTTGATTGACAACGAGCTTGATTACATTAGAATCTTTTTTTATGGTCACCGTGCGCGTCTTTTGTTCCCATGCGACGTCAAACCCTAGATTCTCTCCGACGACACGTAATGGAATCATTATATTCCCATTCACATTTTCAACTTTTGCATTTCCTGGCAGAGTCAGTTCTTTATCATCCAAGTAAATTTTGGCATTTCCCGCCGCAGCCTGTCCATTGTGAGGAAACGCCAAAATGAAGACAAATAACATGATTGCCATAAATCCAAATTTCTTCATCCGTCACCCTTCCATTCTTAAATTTTTTGTCATTAGCTCTGACGTTTCGGCTTTGGCTTTCCATCGACATCACCAGACATGTATTAGACGCGCTACTCTTCGAAAAGTTGCGAATATATTCCTCTTTATGCAAAATGCAATCTATGACTAAAGGTAGAAAAAGAGAGTTGTCTATGCATATGACTTCTTATTTAAATTGAAAAAGACCACGAGTGTATAGGGATGATACCCTTAAACTCGCGGTCTTTTAATTATGTTCATCACAGTTTCCTAGTTTCTTTTGATCGGATGATCCAGATCCACATGACCCATCAGACTTTCGACCTGTTGCCCGTCGACGAGCAGCTCGATCGTTTGAACTTCCTTAAACTGAAACATCGTTTTAGACAGTGCATCCAGTGCGTATTGCTCGCCACCTGCTCCCAGACGGGCTTCATCAGGCATATGAATATCGATCGTCATGGCCCCATCCATATACAAGGATTTTAGCTCCATTTTGCCCCAAAGAGGAATGAGCTCACTACTTCCACTTGTCTGAAGCGCCTTGAAAGCCTCTTTATATTTGTCTGCATCTGTTTTGAAGTGGATTTCCTTCTCGCTTTTCTTTAGCTCCATTTCCTGCGGATCCGTGTAATAGACCTCTATGATTTGCTTTTTTTCTTCGGCTTCCTTTGGCTTCTGATCCGGCTTATCCGTTTGGGATGTATTCGTCTGGTTATCAGCTTTGGCAGCTTCGGAACCATTGGAATCATCGGGCTGCGCCGCATTCACAGCAGATGTGTCATTTTGATCCTGAGTCGTTTCCTGTTGTTGTGGCGCTACCGTCGGCTTTTGGCCGCAGCCTACTGCAGCGACCATCAGCACAGCCAGAAGTGCAGTGCTTAAGAGCTTTTTGTTCACTTTACCGCCTCCTTAACTAACGTATGACTTTATTGAATTCCCAGATATTCTTTAATGCCGTTTACGATGCCTTGAGCGACCGAATTTTGCAAGCTCTCACTGAATAATGCCGCTTCATCCTTCGGATTGCTCAGGTATCCAACCTCGAGCAGAACCGCAGGCATTTTCGTTTCTCGGATCACGTGGTAATTTCCGTATCTGACGCCTCGATCGGACAGCCCTGTCGCCTTTACCAAGTAATTATGCATGACATTGGCCAGTGCCTTGCTGGCATCACGCTGATAGTACGTTTCGCTTCCACTGGCCGCTGTTGAATTAGCACTGTTCGCATGAATGGAAATAAATACGTCCGCATTCAGGTCATTGGCAATCCGTGCCCTATCTTTGAGCTCAAGGAACGTATCATCACTGCGTGTTAGCACACAATCGATGTTCGGCTCATTCGCAAGAAGCTCTCCAACCTTCAGTGCAACGCCCAGATTGAAGTCCTTCTCCTTAGTCTTCGAGTATCCGATTGTACCCGGATCCTGATTCCCGTGGCCCGCATCTATGACAACGACTTTTTTTCCATTGCCGCCAGTCGGATTCGCCGGAGTGCTGTCAGCCTTATTCAAGTCGACAATCAAAAGTCCGGAATTCGTTACATCATTGTATACCGAATAATCCTTGGCATTATTCAGATCGATCACGACTCTTACCGTAGAAGGGCTGTTGCTGAACAAAGAGTACCGGATACTGTAAACATCGGGATACCCGCTTACATCCAGCTGTCCTTGATTTCCCGCTCCAGTTGGCGCACCGCCTAGAAAATCGGGTGAAAAGTTTGCGTTCGGTAAATCGACCACAATCCGGTCCGGTCCGGTCATTTTAAACACCTTTGGCGTAACCGCTCCTCCTTGGGTTGCTATCATCAGGCGATTCTCGCTGAAGCTAATTCCGCTGACAACAGCATTTCCGGCTACCGGTGGGACAGTTGCCGAAGGATCTGACCCTTCACCTGGCTCTCCTGATGTGGAGTTCCCAGGCAAAGGATCCGGAATTGGCATATCGCCATTTCCTGCGCCGCTCCCGCTGTCAGGCTTGGAAGCATCCGCATTCGAGGTTAAATACACCGTTTGGTTCGGCCCATCCCAGCTCACTTGGATTCCCATCTGCTCACTGACAAAACGAACGGGAACGACCACCGTGTTTTTTTGCAGCAGGGGCGGGTTGTCCAAAGTCACTTTCTTCCCATTCACCTTTGCGCTCTTCTGATTCACGACCAGCTCGATATCCTTACTATCGTTATGAATCAGAACCTTCTTGGACTTTTGATCCCATTTCACATCGAAACCGAGGTTTTCCCCGATTACGCGGAATGGAACCATGACGCTGCCATTCACATTGGTAATCTTGGCATCCTTGGGTACCTGCAGCTCGTTGCCGTCCAGTAAGATATGTACATTTCCTGTGGCGGCGGCTGCTGCCCGATCCTGCACGGACACCATCATGACGATCATCATCAACAAAAACAATAAAAATCCGGTTTTCTTCATTTTCCACCTCTGCCAAACTAAATTTTTTGCCATCTTCGGGCATGAAAAACAAATATATCTAAAAAAAAAATCATAATCGTCGGAATATAGGCAATATTCGCCATTAGCAGCGTGTTTTCCTGCTTTAACACCGCACATTTTTACTTATTTCTCTTTTTTGACCACAACAAAAAGACTCCCCTTCCCCGTAGGAAAAGCAGGAGTCTTTCAATTCAAAGTTAATCAGTGTTCGTTAAGCAGACAGATGCGAAGCATGCTTTTGCTCGTATGCCGCAATTTTATCTTCATGCTGAAGTGTCAGACCGATATCATCCAGACCCTGCAGAAGGAATTGGCGGCGGTGTTCATCCAGATCAAAATCGATATGAAGACCTTCGCTGTCCGTAATCGTTTTATTTTCCAGATCTACATTGAGCTGATAGCCTTCATGAGCCGCAGTGCGCTGGAACAGCTCTTCCACCTGCTCTTCGGAAAGCTTGATTGGCAGAATGCCGTTTTTAAAGCAGTTATTGTAGAAAATATCCGCAAACGATGGAGCGATGACGCATTTGAATCCATAGTCCATAATCGCCCATGGTGCATGTTCCCGGGAAGATCCGCAGCCAAAGTTCGCTCTGGAAATCAGAATCGAAGCGCCTTGGTAGCGGGGCTGGTTCAAGGAGAAGCCTGGGATGTTATTTCCCTGCTCGTCAAATCTCCATTCGAAGAACAGAAACTGTCCGAAGCCGGTACGTTCGATCCGTTTCAAAAATTGTTTAGGGATAATGGCATCCGTATCCACGTTTACCCGGTCCACCGGGGCAACAAGGCCTGTCAATTTAGTAAAAGATTCCATGTCTGTTCTCCTCCTTAGCTAACCACTTCAGATTTAAAATTCCAGTCGCGTACATCTGTAAACCGGCCTTGGATCGCTGCGGCAGCAGCCATTGCTGGCGAAACCAGATGCGTACGTCCTCCGCGTCCTTGACGTCCTTCAAAGTTACGGTTGGAAGTCGAAGCGCAGCGCTGTCCTGGCTGAAGAACGTCCGGGTTCATCGCCAGACACATGCTGCAGCCGGCATCGCGCCATTCAAATCCGGCGTCAATGAAGATTTTGTCGAGGCCTTCGGCCTCAGCCTGCAGCTTCACGCGTCCGGAGCCTGGAACAACAATTGCTGTTACTTTATCTGATACTTTGTAGCCTTTGGCTACTTGGGCAGCAGCGCGAAGATCTTCGATCCGGCCGTTCGTGCAGGAGCCGATGAACACATAATCCACTTCGATTTCGTTCATTGGTGTACCTGGAGTCAAGTCCATATATTCAATGGCTTTTTCAGCAGCCTTCCGTTCATTTTCCGTTGGCAGCTCAGAAGGTACAGGCACCTTCGCCGTAATATCCGTACCCATGCCAGGGCTTGTGCCCCAAGTGACTTGTGGAATCAGGGATTCGACGTCAAATTCGACAACCATATCGTACGAAGCGTCTTCGTCGGTAACGAGCTGCTTCCATTCTTCTACGCGGCTGTCAAAGTCGCTGCCTTCAGGCACATACTGGCGGCCGCGAAGATATTCGAAAGTCGTTTCGTCCGGAGCGATCATGCCTGCGCGGGCGCCGCCTTCGATGGACATGTTGCAGACCGTCATGCGTTCTTCCATCGTCAGATCACGGATTGCCTCGCCGGTGTACTCGATAACATAACCCGTCGCAAAATCCGTACCATATTTGGCAATAACGCCAAGAATCATGTCTTTTGCTGTAATGCCTGCTTTGCGTTTGCCGACGAAGCGAACTTCCATCGTCTTGGCTTTCGCCTGCTGCAAGCATTGTGTCGCAAGCACATGTTCCACTTCACTGGTTCCGATACCGAACGCCAGAGCGCCGAAAGCACCATGTGTGGAGGTATGGCTGTCGCCGCATACGATCGTTTTGCCTGGATGAGTAAGTCCCAGCTCAGGTCCCATAACGTGCACGACGCCTTGGTCGATCGTCTCGAGGTCATATAAGGTTACGCCGAAATCGCGGCAGTTTTGGGTCAGCGTGTCGATCTGCTGCTTGGAGATCGGGTCTTTAATGTTAAAACGGTCTTTAGTCGGTACGTTGTGATCCATGGTAGCAAAGGTCAGCTCAGGTCGGCGAACCTTGCGTCCGCTAAGACGGAGTCCTTCAAACGCCTGCGGGGAAGTGACTTCATGGACGAGATGCAGGTCGATGTAGAGAATGCTCGGCTTGCCTGCTTCCTGATGAATCACGTGATTATCCCAAATCTTTTCAAACATTGTTCTTTTACTCATCTTATTCACCTCTTCATGGTTATACGTCCTTGGAAGAGCACCGAAGCTTTGGTGTCTCTTGATTGAAATAAATATAGCATTTCACTCTTCATTGATCCAAGATATAATATCTATAAAAGTAATAGGAAATAACTATGAGCAGCAGATGAGATGAAAATAAAAAGATAGGACCGATGAACATGGAACTCAGACAACTGCAATATGCCCTACAGATTGCTTCGGAGCGGAATTTTTCCCGGGCCGCTGAGAAGCTTCATATCGCCCAGCCTTCCTTGAGCCAGCAGCTGTCCAAGCTGGAAAAAGAACTCGGTGTACTTCTCTTTCAGCGGAATACCAGTACGGTCGAACTGACGCATGCCGGGGCGCTTTTTATGGATCAAGCCCAAAAAATCATGGATGCCGTAGATCTGCTGCGCCAGGAAATGTCGGATATCTCGCAGCTGAGAGGGGGCAAGGTCATCGTCGGAAGCATGCCGATCACCGGTGCCCATCTGCTTCCGCACGTCCTTCCTTCTTTTAAAAGAAAATATCCGGAGATTGAAATCGCGCTGCTGGAAGATTCGTCGATGAACCTCGAAAAGCTGACAGCCGGAGGGAAAACGGATTTGAGCCTACTCTCCCTCCCACTGCAGGAGCCTTCCCTAACCTATGAAATCATCGGGGAGGAAATCATAGATCTGGCGGTACCGGCCGGCCATCCCCTGACGGAAAGAACTAAGAACGACATTCCTGTCCCCGTCCGAATCGAAGAGCTTAGTGAGGAATCCTTTATCGTCCTGAAAAAGGGGCAGGGGTTCCGCAAGATTACGTTTGATCTATGTCAGAAAGCGGGATTTGAACCGAAGGTGGTGTTTGAGAGCAACAATATGGAGACCATTCAGTCGCTGGTAGCCACCGGGATGGGGATCACCTTAGTGCCAAGATTCATTTCACGTTCTTCCAGAAACGAATTCGTGCCCGTCTACCTGCCGCTTGCGGAGCCTGTGCCCAGTCGGATCCTGGTGATTGCGTACCGACGTGGACGCTATCTGTCCAAAGCCGCTGAAGCTTTTATCGATACCTTTAAAGAGACGATGCAGGAATTGGTAAAGTAAATATTATTTATCCGTATAAATTTCAGGACGGCGGTCTGCGAACACCGGAATCCGGCCACGGACATCATCTACGAGCTCCGGTGATATCAGTCCGGTCACAATTTCCTCCGATTCACTGCCTTCCGCGATAATTTCTCCCCAAGGGTCAATAATCAAGGAATGGCCGAAAAAATCGGTTCCCCGGCTGCTGCCGACGCGGTTGCAGGCAACGACGTACATCTGATTTTCGATGGCCCGCGCCATAAGCAGCGTACGCCAGTGATGCAGGCGCGGATGCGGCCATTCGGCGGGAACGATCAGCATCTTGGCGCCACCAAGCGCCAGACTGCGGGCAAGCTCAGGGAACCGAATATCATAACAGATGGAAGCCCCAGCCTGGAATCCCCCGAGGTCAAGCGTGACCAGCTCGGTACCGGCTGTTAAATGTTTCTCCTCGTCCATGAGCCGGAACAAATGCAGTTTGGAGTATTCTCCAACCTTCTCGCCCTTCTGGTCAAACGCGTACATCGTGTTAAAGATCTGATCGCCTTGTTTGACAGCAACAGATCCACCCACAATCATAACCTCATGCTTTTGCGCAAAAGATGACAGCCATGCTTGGGTTGCCTGTCCTTCCGGATCAGCAATATCCTGGATTTGCTCAAGTGCATATCCGGTGTTCCACATTTCAGGCAATACCAGAAGATCCGGCTTCGGATTTTGCTGAACCGCTTGCTCCATTAACTCCTCAAGATGTGCTTTATTCGCCTGCGGACTGCCGATTTCGATATCCGCCTGAATCAATGCGACACCCAGCTTATTTTCTTCCTTATATCCCATGCTATTATCCTCCCAACTACGTATCATGCCCTATCAACGGACCCATAGAACCTTCATATTTGTATTCCATCATAAATGCATGGAAACGATCGGGCAAGAGCCCCTATTCCCTCTATACAGCCCGGATAAATCATGATAGATTAAATCTATTCTATTTTGAAGCAAGAACCGGAGTGATGAATATAATGAAATCGACAGACCATCCGCTCTATCAATCGGCTTTTCATATTCAACCTGCAGAAGTCATGACTCAGCTGCCGACACAGTTCTTTGCCACACTCGTACAAAAGGTGAACCGGGAAATCTCCGCAGGCTATGATGTGATCAATTTGGGACAAGGTAATCCCGATACGCCGACTCCGGACCATATCGTCAAAGCCCTTCAGGAAGCGGCGGCCAATCCGCTCTATCATAAATATTCGCCTTTCACAGGCTTCAGCTTTCTGAAGGAGGCGATTGGGAAGCGTTACTTGGAGGATTACGGCGTCGTGCTTGATCCCGAGACGGAAGTAGCCGTTCTGTTCGGTGGCAAAACCGGACTTGTACAGCTTCCACAGATTTTGCTCAATCCCGGAGATCTCTGTCTGGTACCTGATCCTGGCTACCCGGATTACTGGTCGGGCGTTGCGCTCGCCAAGGCGGAAATGTCCTTTATGCCACTGCGTAAAGATAATGCTTTTCTGCCGGACTTTAGCAGCATATCTGAAGCACAACGTAAAAGGGCAAAGCTGATGTTCCTGAATTACCCGAATAACCCGACTTCGGCCACAGCACCTTTGTCATTCTATGAGGATACGGTTAAATTCGCGGCCGAAAACGGCATTGTCGTTGCAAGCGATTTTGCATACGGAGCAATCGGCTTCGATGGGCAGCGCCCTGTAAGCTTCCTTCAAGCATCCGGTGCCAAGGAGGTCGGTGTTGAGTTCTACACCCTTTCCAAAACCTATAACATGGCCGGCTGGCGCGTAGGCTTTGCACTTGGCAACCGCGAGGTCATCTCTATGATTAACCTGCTGCAGGATCATATCTATGTCAGCTTGTTTGGCGGTATTCAGGCTGCTGCCGCAGAGGCGCTAACTGCTCCTCAGACTTGTGTAGATGAGCTAGTTAAGTGCTATGAATCCCGTAGAAATGCTTTCTTCACTGGCCTTGCGGACATCGGCTGGAACGCCGAGAAGCCTGGGGGCTCCTTTTTCAGCTGGCTCCCTGTACCTAAGGGTTACACCTCCGCTTCGTTTGCCGATCTGCTTCTGCAGCAGGCCAAGGTGGCCGTTGCACCGGGAAACGGTTTTGGCGAACATGGTGAAGGCTATGTACGTGTCGGACTGCTGACTTCTGAAGAAAGGCTTCATGAGGCGGCAAGACGGATCGGTGAGCTGAAAATTTTCAGATAACGTTTTGCAAACCCGGTAATTCCGTGGTATTCTATGTGAAATAACGGGTTATTCATACCTATAAAACGTGACGACGGGACCAGTACGAGCGGCAAATCGCGCAAAAAGAGAGTAAATTCCACCGGCTGAAAGAATTTACCCGATTCCCTCCGAATCCTACCCCTGAACGGCCCGCATCAACCTGCGGGACAGTGCCTTCTGTTACAAGGCCTAAAGCCGGATGATAGAACATCATCAATAAAGGTGGTACCGCGGAAGTCAAGCTTTCGTCCTTTAATGTAAAGGATGAAAGCTTTTTTTGTTTTATAGAAATCAAGTTTATAACTATGAAATGGAAGTGATGAATTATGTCGACGCGCGTCGTCGTCAAAATCGGAAGCAGCTCGCTCACATCCGTCGAAGGCGGTCTCAGCAGAGATGCTGTCGGCTTTTATGCAAGTGAGATTGCTGCTTTGAAACAGGCAGGCTGTGAAATCCTGCTGGTAACGTCCGGAGCCGTAGCTGCGGGATTCCGCGCTATCGGATACAGCTTCCGCCCCAAGCTTCTGCACGAGAAGCAGGCTGCTGCAGCCGTTGGTCAGGCGCTGCTCATGCAGGCCTATCAGGAGGCTTTTGCCTCCCATGGCATTACCACCGCACAAATTCTGCTCACCCGTACGGATTTCGGAAACCGCAAACGGATGAACAATGCCGGAATGACCATTGAAGAATTGCTGAAGCAAGGCTCCATCCCGATCATCAACGAAAATGACACCGTCTCGATCGATGAGCTGAAGTTTGGCGACAACGATACCTTATCCGCTCTGGTTGCCAATCTGGTCAAGGCGCAGCATCTTCTCATTTTGACCGACACCGACGGCCTTTACACTGGTGACCCCCGGAAGTATCCAAATGCGGTTCGGTTCGATCATGTCGAGGAAATTACCGAAGAAATCGTTGCTATCGCTGGCGGAGCAGGTTCAGCCGTAGGTACCGGGGGCATGCGCTCCAAGATCGATGCAGCCAAAATTGCCACTAGAGGCGGTGTACCGGTATTTGTCGGCAAGGTGGATTCACACGGTGATCTGCAGGATGCCGTATCGGGCCACGGCAGAGGAACTTATTTTGATACCCATCTTCATTCGCTGCCGGTAAAAAAACAATGGCTTGGATTTATGTCTACCCCTCATGGTTTTCTAAGAGTCGATCCGGGAGCGGAGCAGGCATTAGTGAGCGGCGGACACAGCTTGCTGCCTGTCGGTATCAAGGTGGTTGATGGACATTTTCAAGCAGGAGACGTTGTCGAAGTACTCAGTATGGATGGTATAGTGCTCGGACGCGGCATTGTGAACTATGATGATAAGCAGCTTCACCGCATTCAGGGCATGAGCAGCTCCGAAGTGATTCAGACGCTGGATATGGTACATCGCCTCGAAGTGATTCACAGAGATGAATGGATTACATTAAAATAGAGATTCTGGAGCCCTACGATAAAAGGAGGCTAATGTATGAGTGAAGTAAAATTGAAAGCGGGAAAAGCCCGTACTGCCGCATCTGTACTGAACAGACTTAGCACCCGTCAAAAAGATGAGGCGCTTCAGCTGATGGCTGACAGCTTGAGGAATCATAAAGATGACATCATCGCCGCCAACCAGGAAGACCTTGAGCGCGGTCGCGCACAGGGAACCTCTTCCTCCCTTCTGGACCGGCTTGCTCTAAACCCGGAGCGTATTGAGGCTATTGCTGAAGGACTCGAGCAGATCATCAACCTTTCCGATCCTGTCGGTGACGTGCTCGACCGCATCGAACGTCCAAATGGTCTTGAGATCACCAAAGTCCGCGTTCCGCTCGGCGTTATCGGCATAATCTATGAAGCCCGGCCCAATGTGACGGTCGATGCAGCCGGACTATGCCTGAAGGCAGGCAATGCCGTGGTGCTCCGCGGAGGCTCGTCCGCACTTTCGTCCAACCGCAAAATTGTAGAAGTACTCCACTCGGCCTTGGAAGCTTCATCGCTTCCTGTAGATGCGATTCAACTCATCGAAAGCGCGGACCGCTCTTCCGTGGACGAGATGCTGAAGCTGAACGGCCTGCTTGACGTCATTATTCCGCGCGGCGGCCAGTCTTTAATCCGCAATGTTGTGGAAAATGCCACCGTTCCCGTGATCGAGACGGGAGCAGGCATCTGTCATACTTATGTAGATGAAACGGCTGAGCCCGCGATGGCTGAAGCGATTGCCATTAACGCTAAGGTCCAGCGGCCGTCGGTCTGCAATTCCATGGAGACCCTCCTCGTGAACAGCCGTTTTGCTGCGGAACATCTGGAGCAGCTCGGAGGTCAGCTGCGAAGCGCTGGGGTGGAAATCCGCGGATGCGCAGAAACGTTGAAGCTCATTCCCTGGGCTGTTCCGGCGGAAGAGCAGGATTTTGCCAAGGAATACAACGACTATATTTTAAATGTAAAATTGGTCGATACTCTGGATGAGGCACTCGATCATATATCACGCTATAGCACGAAGCATTCGGAATGCATCGTTACTGAAACACAAGCTAACGCAGAACGCTTCCTTCAGGAAGTCGATGCAGCAGCTGTATACCATAACGCTTCAACCCGCTTCACCGACGGCTTCGAATTCGGCTTCGGCGCCGAAATTGGAATCAGCACGCAAAAGCTTCACGCACGCGGTCCGATGGGACTGCCTGCGCTGACGTCAACCAAGTACCTTATCCATGGCAATGGACAAATTCGCGGGTAGCTTCGTTATTTTCGTAAAAAGTACAAAAACGAGGGCACCTGCCGGGAGGATGACAAAATGAGTCAACAACAAGCGATGATCACAGAATCCATTACATTCTACGGCGCCGGAGCGATGGCTGAAGCTATCGTGAAAGGGCTGATCGGCAAATCCGTCCTACAAGCATCTGACATTACGATGCTGAATCGCAGCAACAGCCGCCGTTTGGATGAGCTTCAGCAGCTGTATGGCGTCAAGGCCAGCAACGATGCGGCAGCTTTGCCTGAAATTCTGCAAAGCTCCCCAGTGATCGTGCTCGCCATCAAGCCGAAAGATGCAGCGGAAGTTCTTAGAAACCTGGGCCCTATGCTCTCCGAGGATACGCTCATCGTTTCGGTGATTGCCGGCCTGACAATCCGTACCATTCAGGATCTGCTTGGACGCAAGCAGCCGGTTGCGCGCACGATGCCGAACACCTCCAGCTCCATCGGTCTAGGTGCCACAGGCATTTCCTATTCCAAGGAAATCAATGACCGGCAGCGGCAGACCGTCATGACGCTGTTTGGCGCCGTCGGTACCGTCACGAATGTGGAAGAAGACAAACTGGAAGTGCTCACAGGTATTTCTGGCAGCGGTCCGGCCTATATCTATTACATGATGGAAGCCATGATAGCTGCTGGAATTCGTGGCGGACTGACCCCACAGCAATGCCGGGAGTTAACCGTTCAGACCGTACTCGGCGCAGCACGCATGGTACAGCTGACCGGCGAAGAGCCTGCCGCACTCAGAGCGAAGGTGACTTCTCCCAACGGCTCGACACAGGCTGCACTGGAAACGCTGGACAAAGGAGACTTTTTCGAAACCGTGATTGCTGCGGTCGTCCGCTGCGCGGAACGCTCGAAAGAAATGGGAGCCGCACTCAAGGAGGGAATTTCGTGAACAGCTGTACTGCAACGTACCGTTTATATGATGATAAAGCGGATTTCCGCAAAAAGGCCGAGTCTATTTCCGTCGGCATGACCGTCGGAAGCTGGACTGAGCTGCCGCAGGCCAAACGGGAATCGATGCAAAAGCATCTGGGGCAGGTTCTGCAGGTGGATGTACATGAACCTGAAGGCGTACAGCCGGGCGAACGCTACGCCGACGTGACCATTGCCTATCCGAATGTGAATTTCAGCAAGGATATTCCGGCGCTCCTCGTAACCGTTTTTGGCAAAATCTCGATGGATGGCCGTATCAAGCTAAACCGTCTCGGATTCTCGGACGATTATCTCTCCGCGTTTCCCGGACCCAAATTCGGCATTTCTGGAATCCGCGATCTGCTTGGCGTATACGACCGCCCGCTGCTCATGAGCATATTCAAATCCGTGATCGGCCTCAATATGGACGAGCTGAAGGATCAATTCACGAAGCAGGCTCTCGGTGGTGTGGATCTGATAAAAGATGATGAAATATTGTTTGAGAATGAGTTCACACCAATCGAAAAACGAGTTGAAGTCTGTCTGAAGGCCGCTGAGGCAGCCAGCCGCGAAACCGGCAAAAAGCTATTGTACGCCGCAAATCTGACCGGTCACACTTCAAGCCTGAAGTCACAGGCTGTAAAAGCGATTCAGGCCGGAGCCAACGCCCTGCTGTTCAACGTGTTGTCCTATGGCTATGATGTGCTGCATGAGCTAAGCTCCGATCCGGAGATTACCGTTCCGATTGCCGCGCATCCAGCCTTGGCAGGGGCATATTACCCATCGCAGCATTACGGTATTTCCGCTTCCGTTCTGCTTGGGCAGCTGATGCGTCTTGCAGGCGCAGACCTTGTCCTGTTCCCATCGCCATACGGCTCGGTGACGATGCCGCGTGAAGAGAACATGGCCATCCGGGATGAGCTGATCTCAAGTGCGCTTCCGATCAAGACCAGCATGCCGGTTCCGTCTGCAGGCATTCATCCCGGCCTTGTGCCGCTGATTCTGCGCGATTTCGGCCAGGACGTTGTCGTTAATGCAGGCGGCGGCATTCATGGACATCCAATGGGAACCGAAGCCGGCGGCCACGCGTTCGTACAGGCGATCGAAGCTGCACAGCAGTCCATCCGCTTGGCGGATTATGCCGAAGCCGACCATCCGGAACTGAAAGCAGCGCTTGAGGCTTGGGGGGGAGAACGATGACAGCTGGCAAAAAGCCCGTTATCTTTTGCGATTTTGACGGAACGATCACCCTCTCTGATAATATCGTTGCGATTATGAAGCAATTTAAGCCGGAAGGTTATGAGCAGATCATGAAGCGGACCGTGGATCAGGAAATTAGCCTACGCCAGGGTGTCGGGGACATGTTCGCCCTTCTCCCTTCCAGCCGCAAAGATGAAATCGTGGATTTCGTAATCATCCGGGCCGGTATCCGGGAAGGCTTTAGGGAGTTTCTTGAGTATGTGAAGCAGGAAAACATCGAGTTTTACGTGACCAGCGGCGGCATGGACTTTTTTATCGATCCGCTTCTCGCCCCTTTCGATATTCCTGCAGATCATATTTTCTGCAACAGCGCGGATTTCAGCGGAGAGCAGGTTGAAATTCTCTGGCCGCACCCTTGTCAGGATCCATGCAACAACGGATGCGGGATGTGTAAGACAACCGTGATGCGCCGCTTCCCTGAGGAGCAATACGAACGGATTCTGATTGGCGACAGCCTGACGGATTTCGAAGGAGCCAAAATTGCCGATATGGTATACTCCCGCTCCATCCTGACCGATAAATGCGCTGAGCTGGGTGTCAAACATGTCCCTTTCCAGAACTTTTTTGATATTATGGACGATATGAAACAGAAACAACAACAAGGAGTGCTGTAACCTATGACGTTTGCAAGCATCAGCCTGGAGCATAAGCAGCAGGTGCTGGACGAGCTCCGGCTAATCAAACAGCAGTTTGCGGCTAAAAACTGGTTCCCCGGAACCAGCGGCAACTTGTCCATGCGTGTGGGTGATTTTGACCCTGAGAAATTCTATTTCGCCATCACAGCCAGCGGCAAAGACAAATCTCTGAGTACGCCTGAAGATTTCCTGTTCGTGGACAACAGCGGCCAAGCCGTGGAAACGACGAGCCTGAAGCCAAGCGCGGAGACCCTCATTCACTGCGAAATCTACCGCCTGACTGGCTGCGCCGCCGTATTTCACGTCCATACCGTGTTCAACAACGTCATCAGCGAATGGTTCGGTGATCAGGGCGCTGTTCCGGCTCAAGGGATTGAACTGATCAAAGCCTTTAATATCTGGGAAGAAAATGCCCCTGTCTCCATTCCGGTGCTGCCAAACTTCGCCCATATTCCGTCCATTGCCGAGCGGGTTCCGGACGTTCTGGATCCAAGTATTCCAGGGATACTTCTTCGCGGCCATGGCATCTATGCCTGGGGCAAAAACGCGTTTGAAGCGAAAAAGCATCTGGAAGCCTTTGAATTTATTTTCGAATACTTATATCACAGCATCCTACTGAAAAACAGCGTCCCTCAAGTGAACGCCATTGGCCATCGTTAAGAGAAATGTGAAAAGCCCTGCTGCATGCTTCATGCAGTCAGGGCTTTATTTGCTAACGCATTATTTTCGTTCATCATTCTTCCGAAGAAGCTCCGCAACGTTGCGGTTCCCCCGCTTTTCAGCAATCGTCAGCGCCGTTTCACCATCGACTGTCTGCTCATGCGCCTGGGCTCCGTTATCCAGCAGCAGACGGATCAGTTCCACATTGTCATCATGATAAGCAGCGGTATGCAGGCACGTATGTCCGTTGCTGTCCATTATTCGGGTTCCCGCCTTGTGATCCAACAATAAACGGATAACGTCCATATCCTTCTCACCCGCAATCGCTGCGTGCAGCGCCGTATTGGAAGGGATGTAGGATACCTGCGAATGCGAAACGGCGTTGACATCAGCCCCGGCAGCAAGGAGAACCCTCACAGCTTCCGCTTGCCCATAATGGGCGGCATACCCCAGAAGCGTCAGCCCGTCTGCATTTTCCATATTCGCCCGTTCAGGGCTAGAATCCACGAGGTCCCTAAGCCTTGATGCATTACCCTCCATAGCGGCTTGAAATAACTCTTCCATCATCTGATGATGTTCCAATAGATACAAATCCTCCTTTTCGGCTCAAATTGTATTATGGTCAAGCATAAAGCATAAATCGGCTGATGTGGAGTCATTTCGCTTGAAGCTCTTTCCACAGCATATCCGCCCGTTTTACGCTCTCGATCGTCCATGGCGGTGCCTTGGGGTGATTTACAAGTTCCTCCGTTGTCATCCAGTACACAGCTGCGACCTCTTCCGGACTTTTCAGATAAGGCTGTCCCTGCGCATACGGACAAATGAAAACCACATTGATGACGGGACACCCCTTTTCGGTGACAAAGGATGAACAATATACGTAATGCATGTTTTCGTCGGTTTCAACGCCAACTTCCTCCAAAATTTCTCTTCTCACAGTCCTCTCCAATATGTCCTGTGTAAATCCTTCCTGCAGGGCGGTTCCACCAGGGAATGAAAGCGTGCCTGCTGCATGCTCCTCCCCGGCTCCCCGTTCAATCACCAGCCACTTGTTCCCTTGAATAACCGCTCCCTCGACATTGACAGCGAACACAACATGACCTCCCTCACTGCATGTTCTCGTATAAACCTATATTTTCCTTTTTTCATTGTAATTGCTATTCCACTAAAAGAAAATAACCGGCGAATGGCCGGTTATAAAAAGAATTGATCAATATGTCAATTGGCATCAATCTGTGCAAATGCCTGATCTGTAAACCAGCGATGTCTTTGCCTCATTGTCTGCTCGGTACCTGGATCCAGCCCCCAATCAGACAAACTGGACGCAGGCTTAAGTGCAGCGAATAAATCCCAGTAGGGAAGCGCGGAGACGTCAGTATGCGGATTGCGCTGCAGGTACTGGTGAGTGAACCGTTCCATGGCATCCGCTCCGTATGCCCACAACATTTCGAGCCTGCTGTTCGCAAGATCGGAGAGCGGATCTCCAATCGCAGCATCCTCCCAATCGATAACGGCAATCATACGTCCATCCTTCCACATGATGTTTCCCGGCCAATAATCCCCATGCAGCAGTACATCTTGATTATGTTGCGGAAGCGGCCACGCCGATTCGAGAACATCCCGGATTTGGCTTTCACACAGTGATTCATCAGGTTGAACAGGCCGCTTATCCAGCTTGGCGGAACACCAATCCCTTTGCCGCGGAAGAAAATCCAACGAGTGCCGTTTCCAATCAACCTGATGAATATCGAATAAAGTATCAGCTGACAGCAGCATTGCATCGGACACATCCTGTGGAGCCATTTCCACCTTCCCGTCCACAAATTCTGTGACGATATAAGGCGTACCAGCAGATCCTTCGGTTTCGTCGTATGCATAAGGCTGTGGAACAGGAAGTCCTGCGTTCCTCAAACCCAGCAGCAGCCTAAATTCATCTCTGGCGATATGTGGATTTTTGCGGCGGTCAGCAGCGCCATGCTGACGGACGACCAACTTTTTCGTGCGGCCATCCGTCTTTTCAATCTCCAGCATCGTCACTTGAGCGGATACTCCGCCTTTGAGCTCTACAGAACGAAGCAACCTGGCTCCCGGTTCCACGAAACGCGCAATTTGTTCCCACCGTTCCTGAGTCACTTTGATTACACCAACTTCTCCTTAATCTTTTGCAACACCTCAAGCTTCAGCTCGGCGGACCGGCTTGAAAGCTCCGCTCCCGTTGTTTGGAATGAACTGCGTACGCTCGTGTCTTTAATGCTGCCCAGATTGATCTCCACTGTAATCCATGCCGATTGGACAGCCGCATCCAGCATGATGAGCGCAATTCCCAGATCCGAAATCACATTTTTGTTCGCCTGTTCCGTAATCTCACTGAGGGCCGAAATGATCTCATAGCTGCGTTTCATGAGGTGAAGCGGTACGGAAGCCGCCTGCACGGCAGCTTTTTGCAGAGCCGTGGAGCGAACCTGCTTTTCCTCATCCGTCGCCTTTGGAAGCCCCAATGCGGCCATATAGCCGTCAAACGACTCCATATCCTTTTTCAAAAAGCTTTCCGATTCACTGATGGCTGATTGCATGAGTTTGACGATTTCCGTCATTTGCTCCCGCACATGCTCATATTTCGGACCGCTTGTAATGTTCGCCACCATGGATCCCATGGATGCGCCCAGTGCGGCGGATAAAGCCGCGATGCTTCCTCCCCCCGGCGTTGGCGAGCTTGAAGCAGCTGTCTGCAGGAATTCACGGATCGTTTGATCAAAAACCTCCTCGGGCTCTTTCGTTTCCAGCGTCTGTGCAGACGTCTGCTGCAGTCGGATCGCCAGTATCAGGTTTTCGAACAGCATGACGGTCGTAAGGGTACCCACGCCGCCCGGTACTGGCGTAACTGCTTTGACAGCTTCTACCGCTTCAGGAACCACATCCCCCGTAATCCCGCTTTCCGTTTCATTAATCCCTGCATCGATAACGACGAGCTCCGGATGCAGCATATCCGCGGTAATCAGTCCGGCATGGCCTGCAGCAGTCATGAGAATGTCGGCATTTACGATATGCCCGGCCAGATTTTGCGTGTGGGAATGACAGACGGTTAGCGTGGCATTTTCGCGAAGCAGCAGCTGCATAAGCGGTCTGCCTACCGTTTCCCCCCGCCCCACCAGGACAACATGTTTGCCTTTCAACGTGAATCCAAAATGCTTCGCGATCCGGATGCATGCCTGCGGTGTCGCCGGATAGATGCCGGTGCCGCCCGTCATACAGGCGAGCTTGTTCGCCGATGAAATGCCGTCCACATCTTTTACAGACATGATCGCGTCCGAACATTTTTGCACACTGATATGCTTCGGTACAGGAAGCTCCAGCATAATGCCGTGCACCGCCGGGTCCTGGTTCAACCGCTCAATCTCCTCCAGCAGACGCTGCTCGGTTACCTCCGGCTCAAACGTGATCAGATCGAATGTTATGCCCAGCTGATGGGCTTTTTTCTCTTTTGCTTTAGCGTAATACTCCGATGCGGGATCGCCCTGTACCAAAATGGTTGCCAGCCGCGGCTGAATCCCTCTTTCTTTTAGTCCGTTTACCTCTGTGATGATCGATTCCGAAACCTCTTTTGCCAGTTCTTTCGTTTTTAGCAGCATGCTCATTCCAGTCGCCTCCGATAGATGTAGTCATATAAACACAAAAAAGTATTTGGAGGGATGAAGCCACCAAATACTTTGCCCAGGCGTACGGCTGTTATGATCCATGTGCTCCCTCGTGGTTTGCCCACGTTACGCCAGTTACACACAGCTAATCAAGTTATTTTTATTGTAGCATAAATTCGCTTCGGAAACAGTCTGAAATCAAGACTAGCCGTTTAGGTTTGGACGCAGTTAAAATCTGGCCCGGCTTCGCTCACTTCCGTTGAAACAAGGTCTACCTTTAGAAGACTGTAAATTTCGAGATCGACAGTTCCTTTTCCCGACCATACAGCCGATTGCCTCAGCAGTCCTTCTTTCGTAAAACCGTTCTTCAGCAGCACCCGCTTGGAGGCTTCATTCGGCGGCATTACCTCGGCCTGAATCCGATTGACGTTCACTTCATCCAGCAAAAATCCAGTCAGCAGCCGTAGTGCCGCGGTCGCGATTCCTTTACCGTAATGCTGCTCCGCCAAAAAATATCCTACGGACAACGAGTTCACCTTCTGGTTAAAATCGAAGGCTTCGATAATACCCAGCAGCCGGTCAGGCTCCTGCACAGCAAAAATCCCCCACTTGATCCTTGCCCTTTTCAGGAAATCGCGTTCAAAATGCCCGATCATCTTCTTGACCGTATCCTTGTTATGTTTCGGGATGATGCCGCAGTATGTAAAGACATTTTCATTGTCATAAATCTCGAAAACCTCGTCCAGATGCTTCTCTTCGATTCTTTTTAAAAAGATCGTTTCCGACTCCAATACTGGAAATAGGCCATAAACTACTTCAAAATTCATATCATCACCGCTCCTTGTTTTCTTTTGAATTGTAAAATCCGCAAATGCTTATTAAAAGTTCACCAGAATTATACACGCTTATTACAGTTCATGCTTGACCGTCTTTGAATTAACTATGTATACTCTTTGGCGGAAGATTAGTTCATAGTTTAATATTTTATAAATGGGGAGGTTGTTTTTTGAATTTTAAAATGAAAGCGAAAACAATGGTAGTAACGGGTTTAATCTCCACTCTATTTGCTACTTCGGCATTTGCGGCACCGCTTCATCCTGTTCAACATAGCGATTGGATGCAAGAGAAACATATCGTGACAGGGTATAATTCAGGAGATTTGATGCTCGCGCAAAATATTTCTCTCGGGGAAGCCGTTGCTTTAATCGCAAGACTGCAAGGGGAACAATTGACGGCATCCACAGGATACTGGGCAACGGGGTATATGAACTGGGGGCTCGGTAAAGGAGCTATTACTAAAGAAGAAGCTGCTCAAGGAAGAACGTTTCCATCGGCAGATCAATTGACGAAAATCGCTAAAGGTTTGGGAGTCGATCTGAAGCTGTCCTCAGCTACGCAAGTGACCCGCGGCGAGTATATCGACGCGCTTGGCGAAGCGGTTACGGAACATGTAACGATCGCGCATACCAATGACGTGCATGGACATATTCAAGAAAATTCGAAAGACAAAGAGTTTGGTTATGCTAAAATCGCCACATTGGTGAAGCAATGGCGTGAAGAAAACAATAACTTCCTCTTGATGGATGCGGGCGATACGTTCCAAGGAAGCATCTACGCGAACCAATTCAAAGGAGAGTCTATTGTTCCGATTCTGAATGCGCTTGACTATTCGGCAATGGCTGCCGGGAACCATGAATTCGATTTTGGTTACGAGCAGCTGCTGAAACTGCGTGATCAGCTTAAATTCCCAATGATCAACGCGAATGTTTACAAAGCGGACGGATCGAATTTGCTTATACCTACATATACCGTAGAAATTGGCGGAGAAAAATTTGCGTTTATCGGATTCGTAACGGAAGAAACTCCAATTGTGACCCACCCGAACAACGTGATTGGCTTGACGTTCAAAGACCCGGTTGATATTGCGAAGAAATTGGTGCCGGAAATGAAAGCAAAAGCGGATCATGTTATCGTCGTATCCCATATTGGTGTGGAAAAAGACCGTGAGATCGCCAAAAACGTGCAAGGCATCGATCTCATTATCGGCGGCCACTCCCATACGCCAATTCGTACGCCTGAAAAAGTGAATGGCACATATATTGTCCAAGACTGGGAGTACGGGAAGTCTCTTGGACGTGAAGATCTATACTACTACAATAAGGATTTGGTAGCATTTAGCGGCGGACTGGTTGAGTATGACGAGAATGTCAAAGCGGATCCTGAGATCGAAAAAATGGTTCAAGAAGTCGTTAAAAAAGTGGACGACGCGATGAATGCCGTGATCGGAAAAACCGAAGTTGATCTGCATGGCGATAGAACGGAAGTCCGTGCCGTAGAGACCAATCTGGGCAACTTTATCGCAGATGCCATTTTAAACAAAACGAAAACGATCAAAGGCCATGAAGCAGATATCGCCCTAGTCAATGGCGGAGGTATCCGTGCGAGCAAGAATACCGGAGATCTAACGAAAAAGGATCTTTATGCTATTCTTCCTTTCCCTAACACGCTTACCATCGTGAAAGCAACTGGAGCAGATATCAAAGCAGCCTTGGAAGTATCCGTTAAAGGCGTAGAGAAGAAAGATGATCTGCCAGGTTCATTCCTGCAAATCAGCGGCATGTCTTATGTCTATGACATTACGAAGCCAGTTGGACAGCGTGTTGTGGAAGTGAAAATCGGAGGTCAGCCGCTGGATCCTGAGAAAACGTATACCGTTGCAACGAATGACTTCATTACGTCCGGTGGAGACGGCTACTCGATGCTGAAGAAAGATGAAGTCCTGAATACCGGATATACATTCTATGATGTCGTGGAAGAATATTTGCAGAATCATAAAGTGATCAGTCCAAAAGTTGAAGGACGCATTGCCGAAAAGAAGTAGAATATATCTGCAATAAAGGAGCCGGCCGCCATGTGAACTGCACCCCAATTGTTAGACACAGTCTAACAATTGGAGGTGTAGTTTTTTTGGCTAAATACTCAACTGAAGAGAAATTAGAAGCTGTCCTGGCTTATCTAGAAGGTAAAGCGTCGTATAAAAC
>NZ_JALIRP010000011.1 GCF_022898935.1 Paenibacillus mangrovi
CGGGATGGACGTACCGCTGGTGCACCAGTTGTTCCGCCAGGAGCATGGCTGGGTAGCTACGTACGGAAGGGATAAGCGCTGAAAGCATCTAAGCGTGAAGCCCCCCTCAAGATGAGATTTCCCAATTAGTAAGACCCCTTGAAGACGACGAGGTAGATAGGTTGGAGGTGGAAGTGCAGCAATGCATGGAGCTGACCAATACTAATCGGTCGAGGGCTTATCCTAAAAGTTTTTCGAAGAAAAACTGGCTTCGGAAGCGTTACGCTTTGCATTGGAGCAGCTTCGAAAACAAATTCTAAAACATGCAAATCGTTTCGTATCTAGTTTTCAGGTGATCAAACCTGAATACAATATTGTTCCCTGATAGCTCAGTTGGTAGAGCACTCGACTGTTAATCGAGTTGTCACAGGTTCGAGTCCTGTTCGGGGAGCCATTATGGAGAGGTGTCCGAGTTGGCCGAAGGAGCACGATTGGAAATCGTGTAGGCGCCAAAAGCGTCTCGAGGGTTCGAATCCCTCTCTCTCCGCCATTAATATTCACTTCTTACATTAAGGCCCGTTGGTCAAGGGGTTAAGACACCTCCCTTTCACGGAGGTAACAGGGGTTCGAATCCCCTACGGGTCACCACTATTTAAAACCCATATATATGGAGGCTTAGCTCAGCTGGGAGAGCATCTGCCTTACAAGCAGAGGGTCGGGGGTTCGATCCCCTCAGCCTCCACCATATATACTTTTTATTACTGACGCGGGGTGGAGCAGCCCGGTAGCTCGTCGGGCTCATAACCCGAAGGCCGCAGGTTCAAATCCTGCCCCCGCAATTACTTTCTCAAATAGAAAGTGCCTCTGTGGAACCGTGGTGTAGAGGCCTAACATGCCTGCCTGTCACGCAGGAGATCGCGGGTTCGAATCCCGTCGGTTCCGCCATTCATTTAAAGCTCCAGGGATGAGAATCCGATTATCGGGTTCGTCGGAGCACCAGCTTCGTTAGCACTGCTTCGCAGTCTCGAACGAAGTGAGAGTATCCCGTCGGTTCCGCCATTCTTTTAAAAGCAATTTTTAGTATTTGCACTGATTTGTTATACGTGATATAGTAAGGCTCGGTAGCTCAGTCGGTAGAGCAGAGGACTGAAAATCCTCGTGTCGGCGGTTCGATTCCGTCCCGAGCCACCATGAATTATAAATGCATAAAAGCCGGTGTAGCTCAATTGGTAGAGCAACTGACTTGTAATCAGTAGGTTGGGGGTTCAAGTCCTCTCGCCGGCACCATTATGGAGGCTTAGTGAAGTGGCTAAACACGGCAGACTGTAAATCTGCTCTCTACGAGTTCGGTGGTTCGAATCCATCAGCCTCCACCAGTATTTAGGGGCATAGTTTAAAGGTAGAACAGCGGTCTCCAAAACCGTTAGTGTGGGTTCAATTCCTGCTGCCCCTGCCACATTGTTTTTTGATTTAGTGAAATGTTTGATATGGCGGTCGTGGCGAAGGGGTTAACGCACCGGATTGTGGCTCCGGCATTCGGGGGTTCAAGTCCCCTCGATCGCCCCATTTATTATCAAACTGTTGGGGATTAGCCAAGCGGTAAGGCAACGGACTTTGACTCCGTCATGCATAGGTTCGAATCCTATATCCCCAGCCAGTTACGCGGACGTGGCTCAGCGGTAGAGCATCGCCTTGCCAAGGCGAGGGTCGCGGGTTCGATTCCCGTCGTCCGCTCCAAATATTTTATGGCGCCATAGCCAAGTGGTAAGGCACAGCTCTGCAAAAGCTTTATCCCCAGTTCAAATCTGGGTGGCGCCTCCATTATAACTAAATATGCGCCCTTAGCTCAGCTGGATAGAGCGTTTGACTACGAATCAAAAGGTCAGGAGTTCGAATCTCTTAGGGCGCGTATTATTTTTACTTGCTGGTGTGGCGGAATGGCAGACGCGGCGGACTCAAAATCCGCTTCCGGCGACGGAGTGGGGGTTCAAGTCCCTTCACCAGCATTAAATGAAAAACTCTTTATCTGATTATCAGATGAAGAGTTTTTTTTGCATTATACATACTAATACACATGTTTTATCACATATTCGAATCAGAATAGAAAATTTACACACCGTTAATGAAAGTAAAAAAATAATGAGCGATATGAAAATAAACATATTGTATAATAATGGAAACATCATCACTGAATGGGGGCTATCCTTCATGAGGAAAACATGGCTGCTTGGATTCGGATTTTTCAGTATTAGTATCACTTGGGCCTTATATAATGCGTTCGTACCTTATTTTTTGGATTCATATCTGCAGAAGACATCTTTGATTGGTTTCATGATGACGATCGATAATTACTTTGCTCTGTTTTTGCAGCCTTGGATTGGTAACCTGAGTGATAAGACAAATACCCGCTTCGGCAAGCGGATGCCGTATCTCATGTTGGGGATGCCTCTTGCGGCAATGTTTGTGATTTTGATTCCGTTACATACGAGTTTTATTACCCTCATCTTATTTATGATGCTGATGAACCTTTCCATGAGCGTATACAGATCTCCTACCGTTGCATTAATGCCGGATATTACTCCAGACAGCCAACGGACAAAGGCAAACGGGATTATTAACTTCATGGGCGGTGTGGGAGGCATCTTGGCTTTCGGAGCCGGTTCGATTTTGTATAATGTCAATCCGAGCTTTCCTTTTCTGGCAGCCGCTGCGATCATTTTGATTTCCCTATGGATATTAGTACGTTCTATTAAAGAGAAGAGAGATGTCATTGTTTCGGTACCCGTGGAGAAGCAGCCCAAAATCAAGCTGAAGCGTGAGCTGGACCGTACGACAGTGCTGCTGCTCACGGCGATCTTTTTCTGGTTTGTATCCTACCAAGGGGTGGAGGCTCTCTTTACACTATACGGGAAGCACCACATGGGATTAACGGAACAAGCTTCGGCGTTCTCGCTCACATTCTTTTCCCTGTTCTTTGTATTGTTTGCGATTCCAAGCGGCTGGCTCGGCAAGCGGTACGGTAAAAGGAAAATCATCATCGCCGGCGTCATAGGATTATTCATTGTGTTTGCTGCCATTCCCCTCGCAAAGACGGTACTTATGCTTCGGATCCTGCTGGCGCTGGGCGGTATGTGTTGGGCTTTGATTAATATCAACTCCTATCCATTTGTCGTCTCCATCGGGAGCGAAACAAGCATCGGCACACGCACAGGGCTGTACTATCTGGTCTCCTCATTGGCAGCAATTGCTTCGCCGCCGCTTCTTGGTCTCATCATCGACAACTTCGGATATGGCTCTTTGTTCGTTTATGCTTCCGCCGGCATGCTGCTCGCACTTTTATTCATCACGATGGTCAAACATGATGGCAAAAGTGAAGCTGTACAGGAGAAGTCTGTGGAAGCAAGCGTTTAATGGTATCTAGAAAGCACAGAAGTGGCATAGCAGCAATAAGCAGAGCGCCCGGATGACATCCGGCGCTCTTTTTTTGCTAGTTTACAGCAAGCCGAACATTTCACTAATCGCAAAGGAGTGTATTGCGCAGACTTCCTCTAGAGGGGGTTGGTTTCTTGGGAAGTGCATCGATGGACGTTTTACTTGAGAAGAGGAGCGACGATCCCAGTGTCTCCACAGATGAAGGTTATATCACTCAGAGTAGAGGCATAGGGAATAAATGCAGGATAGCCTTAGGTCCGAAAAGCTCCCCGACTAAGGTCTAGGATGAAAAACCGTCTGCGGTCTGTTTTGGAAAAAGGCCGAACCACCTAAAATAAAGACATAAGGTTGATGCAATGAAAGGAAGTGAGAAATACATGAAAAACCGTAACAACGGAACAGCCATCGTATTGATTGTAGTTGGGGCTTTGATGCTCTTTGGATTATTCGCCCCGCTATTTGGTAAACTGATGGGTCTGCTCTTCCCGATTCTGATGGTTGCCCTTGGTTACTACGGAATCCGCAGAGGTAGAGTGCTGATCGGTACCATTATCCTAGCGTTTGGTGCGTTTTCCCTCCTGGCGAAACTGTCCTGGTTCATCGCACCGCTGCTCGGAATCGCGTTGGTGATTTTCGGAATCTCCCTTCTGAAGGGAAAGAAAAATTACTACTAACATAAATCACATTCTAGAAGAAAAAACGAATAAGGAGGGACTACACGAGATGAGTGTTTTTCGTCGGGTACGTGATATCACCGCAGCAAATTTAAATGAACGTTTAGAGCAAAGCCAGGATCCGGTGCGATTAATTGATCAGTTTCTGGCCACTACACGGGACGACATCGTTGAAGCTGAGAAGCTTGTGCAGCAGTCCACAGCACATATGAGACAGCTGAAGCAGCAGGCTGACCAGGCTGAAATGATGAAAAACAAACGTGAAGAGCAAGCGCTACTGGCTTTGAAGGCTGGAGAGGATAATCTCGCCAAGCTGGCTTTGCAGGAAAAGATTATTTATGAAGAAAAGCTGGAACAGTACAGCGAGTTGCTAAATACAACAAGAAATTCTATGGTGGATTTGGAAAACCAGCTGAATGAGTTGAAGATGGAATACCAAACGGTATATAACAAGCGCCAATACTATGCAGCACGCATGGAGACGCTTCGGCTCCAGCAGCGCATGAACCAGCGGATGGAAGGATACGGAAGCGGTCAGGATGTTCCTAAAATGTTCAACCGCCTCGAAGACCGGATCTCCGATTGGGAGTTCGAAGCTCAAAGCCTGCGTGATCTGCGTCGTATGGGTCAACAATACGTAGATCAGGCCAGTGAAACGGTATCGGGCATTTTGGAAAAGGAACTGGCCCGTTTGAAACAAAAGCTGAACAACAGCGGAAAGGAGTAATATCATGAGAAAACTCTACCGTTCGCGGCGAGATAAGATGGTAACTGGGCTTTGCGGCGGACTGTCGGAGATGGTGGGCATTGATTCAACGCTGCTGCGAATTCTGTTAGTCATCACTGCTTTCTTCAGCTGTGGAACCACGCTGTTCTTCTATTTCGTCGCATCTCTGGTTGTTCCGAAAGAGCCTTTACCTCCATATAATCCATATGGTCCCGGACCAGGCGGTTATTATGGCGGTCAGCCAGGAAACCACGGCAGTTATTATGGAGGAAACGGCAGCTATAGCGGCCCATCCTTTGATCCAAGAAGTAAATATAACGACCAATCATTTGGCAGCAGACCTACTGGAGGGTTATCCTCCCAGTCATCCAATCTGGATGCCATGATGGAAGATATCGAAAAGAAAGCCATGAAGAAAGAGCTTGAAGATCTGAAGAAAAAACTGTCTGATTATGAGAAGGGAGAAGTGTAAAACATGGGAGTATTTAAAAGACTGAAAGATATGACGAAGGCATCGGTAAATGATTTGCTGGATAAGGTAGAGGATCCAATTGTAATGCTGAATCAGTATCTACGCGATATGGAGGCAGAAATTCACGAGGCTGAGGTGACTGTTGCGAAGCAAATGGCCAACGAACGCCGCATGAAACAGCGTGTGGAAGAAGCTGAGAAAATGTCCGTACAGCGTGAAGCTCAAGCCGAGCTGGCTCTGAAGAACGGACAGGAGGAAGTAGCCCGTAAGCTTCTCGAAGAGAAAATCTACTTCGACCAAAAAATTACCGAATACCGCGACCTGCATATACAGTCCGAGAACCAAGCCAAAGAGTTGGTACAGCAGCTGCATGAAATGAAAGACGAATTCTACAAAATGCGCAACAAACGCAATGAACTGGTGACCCGCGCTCAAATGGCGAAAGCCAAAAAGCAAATGTCCCAAATCAACAGCCTGCACACGATCGAAAGCGGCAGCGCATCCCTTGGATTCCACCGTATGGAAGAAAAAATCATGCAAATGGAAGCTGAAGCTGATGTTATGCGAGCCCCTTACCGTCCGACAGCAAGCACAGCAAGTACATTCACAAATCCGGTAGACGCTGAAAAGCAATTGAAGGTGGAAGAGCAGCTTAACGCTTTGAAAAACAAAATGAACCCTTCAAGCGGCGCTTCCAAAACAACGAAAGAATAAGTATTTACAGCACTGGACAATATGATATGCTATATAGAATGAAAAGAGGAAAGCCATACTGGTGTGATACCCGCACCATATGGCTTTTCCGACCTTTACTATAAACGTGTTCAGACATCACAAGGAGGTGCGGCATGGAAAAAAGAAATCGAATCATTGCGCTTATACTTATCGGCGTGGGCCTGCTCATGCTGGTCGGCAGGTGGGTCGGCTTCTTTACCATTGTCGCACTCTTGTTTTTGTTGATGGGCATTTATACAATCCGCGAAGGAAAAGTAAAAAGAGGCTACCGCCTGCTCGCCGTCGGCGCAATTTTGCTGCTGCTAGACCATCTGATGATGGTGCTCGGGATCGCGCTGCTTTCTCTTGGATTCTTTTTTATAAAGGCGAAGAAGGTTCAGCCGAAGGAAAGCTTTGTACAGAAGCAAAATTTTTCCTCCCATTTTGACTGGGACCAGCAGCCTTGGGTGATGCGCAGCATGAGTGTGTGGCATGTGCTTGGAGAAGCGGATTTAGATCTGACGCTGGCGATTCCAGAAGATAAACATACCGTGATGATGTTCCAGGGAATTATGGGCGATATGGATCTGAATATTCCGGAATATTACGGTGTGGAAATTGAGGCGTTTGTGCTGTTCGGTTCCATTGATTTTCGAGGACACCGGGATAATGGCATGATGAACCGTTTGAGCTGGAAATCACCGAATTATGATACCAGTGATCAAAAAGTGAAGTTCATCGTTTCGTATCTTATTGGAGATTTAGACATTAACATATCATAGAAAAGGGGTTCCCCGCATGAATACAAAAAAGCCGGCTAATATGGTCTCCCGGAGCATGGGCGAGGGGGCCCTTCTTTCATTTATACTGCTTCTAATTATTTTTTATGTTTTGTATACATATGGTTATTTAGCACCGTTTGATTCTTGGAAGAGAGTCGTGCAGGCAGTAACAACGCTGATTCTCGTTCCGGTGGGTATTGGAGCCGTGTATGGCTTTTATCAGAGCTACCGGACGAAATGGAGACTGGAAATGCTGCGGGATACGCTGCTTTCCTGGGAAAAGGGAAATCTGTCGAAAGATGTTCCGGAGCTTGGAGTGGACGAAGTGGGACGGCTTGGCGAGCAGCTGGGACGGATTAGCAAAAAATGGGAGGAACAGGTCACTTCGCTGCAGCGTTTGTCTACCAACAACGCTCAGCTTGCTGAGCAGGCCAGGGTGTCTGCGATTGTGGAGGAGCGGCAGCGCCTTGCGCGGGAACTGCATGATGCGGTATCTCAGCAACTGTTCGCCATTTCCATGACAGCTACTGCCGTAGGAAGAACGCTGGTGAAGGATTTTGATAAGGCACAGCGGCAGGTCGCTCTGATTGAGGAGATGGCCGCTGTGGCGCAGTCGGAGATGAGGGCGCTTCTGCTTCATCTCCGGCCGGTGTACCTGGAAGGGAAGCCGCTTGAGCAGGGCTTGAAAGAGCTGATTAAAGAGCTTAAGGTTAAAGTACCGATGGATATCGTGTTTGAAATGGATGAAGGCATTTATCTGATGAAAGGGATCGAGAATCATCTATTCCGGATCATTCAAGAGTCGATGTCGAATACGCTACGGCATGCTAAGGCGGAAAAAATGGAAATCCGCATCCATCAGAAGCAGGATACCGTATGGGTCATGCTGCGAGATAATGGCCAAGGTTTTGAACTGGATGAGAAAAAGCAAACCTCTTACGGCCTTTCGAATATGCAGGAACGGGTGAATGAAATTGGCGGTTCAATTCAATTCATTACAGCCCCTGGCAAAGGGACACGAATTGAAATTACGATTCCAATCGTAAATGAAGATAAGGGAGGGGATGAGGACCATGGAGGACATGGAAAAGCCGGAAATTAAGGTGCTGCTCGTAGACGATCACGAGATGGTACGCATCGGTCTGGCAGCCGTGCTGGGTACGGAGGATGGAATAGAAGTCGTCGGAGAAGCCGGTAGCGGCGAGGAAGGCATCCGCTTGGCGCGTGAATATAAGCCTGATGTGGTGCTGATGGATCTGGTCATGGATGGCATGGACGGCATCGAAGCCACAAGACAGCTGCTCAAGCTGTATCCGGATTGTAAGGTTATTGTGCTGACCAGTTATTTGGATGACGAGAAAATGTATCCAGTCATCGAGGCCGGTGCCTTCAGCTATCTGCTCAAAACATCCAGAGCAAGCGAAATAGCGGAGGCGATCCGCGCTGCGGCACGCGGGCAGTCTGTTCTCGAATCTCAAGTCGCATCGAAAATGATGAACCGGTTCCGACATGCGGAAACCGAAGCTCCAGCCCATAAGGAGCTCACTGAGCGGGAAATGGATGTGCTGCGCTTGCTCGCCCAGGGCAAGTCCAATCAGGAAATCGCCGATGACCTGATCATTGGCATTAAGACAGTCAAGTTTCATGTAACGAATATTTTGGCGAAATTAGGCGTGGATGATCGGACCCAGGCGGCAATATATGCTTATAAGAACGGTCTTGCCGAATAAAAATAGCGTTTCTCATCAAAAAATGCACCCTTGCGTGAACAGCCATAGACGATCCCCTTTAAGGCGTCTGGCTGCAGCAGGGTGCATTTGTATTAGATCAGGAAGAGAAAGGCTAACAAACCAAGGCTGAGCGCCAGTGCCCCAAAGCCATAACCGTATCCATATCCATATCCATAGGGCGGGTATCCGTAGTAGGGGTATCCATATGGAGGATACAATGCGCGAACTTGAGCTTTAGGGGCAGGTTTTTTGTTTTTGGAGGCGCTTGGACGTTTCTTGTTAGGCTTAACATTTGCAGCGTGCAGGGCTGTATCATCATCACCATTCAATATGATATGACCATCTTTGCAATGCGTTAATTTTCCGATATAGGTTCTGCCATCATGCAGACATGCGAGTACCATTTTACCACGATGCTTTAATATATTATCAGTTGTCAGGGGGTAAATAGGGATCATGTAAAAGTCAATCCTCCCTCTACTATAGTTTGTTATCAATGTATTCAGATGTAGGCTAACGTGATATGGTTATTCACCCATTTATCCGCTGCCGCACATAGGTATAGAAATCTCTGAACCTGGACATTCTTTTTAGTAGATTGATAGTTTGGTTCTGGGGGATGGATGGAATGAAAGCAGCTGCTAAATGGTTCGGGGTGTTTCTGATTCTCATGACGGTACTTGGATATGCGTGGGCTCATTTTTGGGATGGAATGACGAAAGCAGAAGCCAAGAAGGTAAGTGAGCTGCAAACCCTGCTGGAACTCGGGAATCAAGTGGTGGATCACCCTCAGCGTGTGGTAGTCAAATGGCAGGGAGCATGGGAAGGCGCGGGTGAAAAAGATGCTGAAGCCGCCGCCAAGAAGCTAACCCAGGCGCTGGAGCTACCGCCAATGGATCAGTTAACGGAGAATGGGCATAAAACATATAGGGTCATTGACCAGAGTAGCGCGGTAAGTGTCCGCTTTCATTGGCAGGAGATATCCGCTGACCAAAGCTACATTATTATTCAACTGGAAGCCGAAAGTCCCGATGATTGGAACATGTTGTCCAATTTGCAGGAGAAGTACGGGGAGAAAATGCGTGATGCCGGGATTGACGCTGAATGGAATGCCTCTCTGCAGGGGAGCTCTAATGATAACATGAATGCTAGATCCACCATGATTCACATTGAAGATGGCCTCAAGAATAAACTGGATGCGGTACAGAAAGAAACATATGCAGATGCCACGACTGTAAGCAATGCTTATCAGGTGCCTTCTTTAACCTCTCGAGTCAGAAGCGGGAGTACATGGCTGAATATGCAGGTGGCTGTCCATGAGGACGAGACAAACGGGAAAAGCCGCGTCACGATTGGGCTTCCGGTGATTACGATTGAATATTAAATGCAGGATACATTTTTAAAATTATGGTTATAATATCTGAGTATTTTTGTAAGAAAACTGATGGCATCATTTTCATGGATATGCTAAAATGACATAACATCATTTTTAAGCTTTGTCATATGCCTGTTGGAGAGCGGGTATTAATTCGTTTTTTTGTATAAAAAATAAACTATACTACATAGGAAAGAATGAGGGCCATGGCTGAAAATCAAAATTTAGAATCGTTGCAAACACCAGGCGCTGTATTTTTTATTTTCGGTGCAACAGGAGATTTGGCTAAACGTAAGTTGTTTCCGGCAATCTATAGCTTATACCGTGAAGGAAAACTGGCTGAGGATTTTGCCGTGATCGGCGTGGCGCGGCGTCCGCGTACACAGGAAGAATTTCGTGAGGATGTATACAACTCCATTCAGGAATTTTGCCGGTACAAGGTGAAGGATAACGAAGAATTTAAATCCTTTGCCCAGCATTTTGAATATAAATCCCTGGATATCAACAATGTGGACGGCTTCCGCGAGCTGGATGAACAAACGAAAGTTCTGGAAGAACGTTTCCATATCCCAGGTAACCGTATTTTCTACTTGGCACTGGCTCCTGAGCTATTCGGCAGCGTGTCCTTTAACCTGAAAAAGGGCGGTATGCTCGAAGGCGCTGGCTGGAAGCGTCTCGTGATCGAGAAGCCTTTCGGTTACGATCTGAAATCGGCTGAAGAGCTGAATGAACAAATCCGTCAGGTGTTCAAGGAAGAAGAGATTTACCGGATTGACCATTACCTCGGCAAGGAAATGGTACAAAATATCGAAGTGATCCGTTTCGCGAATGCGTTCTTTGAACCCCTCTGGAACAACAAGCATATTGCGAACATTCAAATTACCCTCAGTGAGACCGTTGGCGTCGAGGAACGCGGCGGATATTACGATCATGCAGGTGCGCTGCGCGACATGGGACAAAACCACATGCTGCAAATGCTCACCATGGTGGCTATGGAGCCACCAAGCCGTCTGTTGCCGGAAGATATCCGAGATGAAAAGGTGAAAGTACTTCGCTCGCTCCGTCCTTATTCAAACGCGGAAGAAGTGAAGAACAACGTCGTGCGCGGACAGTACGTACAGGGCAGCTCGCGCGGTCGCGATTTACCGGCTTACCGCGATGAAGATAAAGTAGATCCGCAGTCGAGTACCGAAACGTATTTTATGGCTCGCGTGTTCGTGGACAATTTCCGCTGGGCGGGCGTACCGTTCTACATTCGAACAGGCAAGAGGCTGCCGGTCAAAACAACTGAAGTCGTGGTTGAATTCAAAAATATGCCGAATAATGTATATCTCGGACAAAAGCATAATCTTGAGCCGAACCTGCTCGTGATCCGGGTGAATCCGATGGAAGGCATTTACGTGAAGATCAATGCCAAGAAACTGGGCTCTGAATCAGAAATCGAGCCGCTTGCAATGGATTTCTGCCAAAGTTGTATGGTGGGCATCAATTCGCCTGAAGCTTACGAACGGCTGCTGCATGATGCCGCACGCGGCGATTCAACCTACTTTACACGTTGGGACGAAGTCGCCTCCGCCTGGTCTTTCGTTGACCGCATTGCAGAGGCTTGGAGACAGGATGCAGAAGGTCCTTGCCACTACCCTGCAGGGTCATGGGGTCCAAAAGAAGCTGATCAACTACTTGAAGAGAATGGCTTCCACTGGTGGCCTGTTAATGGTCAGGATGAAGACAACGTGGTATGGCAGTTGAGTAAATAATTATTTTTCCCTAAACAATCATAGCCAGAAAAATTATCATCCTCATGCAGCTTTTGCATGGGGGTGATTTGCGTATGGAATGTGGTACAATAATAGACATGACTTTAGTGATGAAGGGAATAGTGAAATGAGCAAAGGGACAGATCAGGTCTTGCAGCAGGAAGTCGATAAGCGGAGAACATTCGCCATCATCTCCCACCCGGATGCGGGTAAAACGACTTTGACGGAAAAGCTGCTGCTGTTCGGGGGAGCGATCCGGTTAGCCGGTACCGTTAAAGCCCGTAAAGCCAGCAAGCACGCAACAAGTGACTGGATGGAAATCGAAAAACAGCGGGGGATCTCGGTAACTTCCTCCGTGATGCAGTTTGACTATATGGGACATCGCATTAACATTCTGGATACACCAGGCCACCAGGACTTCAGTGAAGATACCTACCGTACGTTAACAGCTGCCGACGCAGCAGTCATGTTGATCGACGTGGCGAAAGGTGTCGAAGCACAGACAATCAAGCTGTTCCAGGTGTGTGCGAAGCGCGGGATTCCGATTTTTACGTTCATCAACAAATTGGACCGTGAAGGACGCAATCCGTTTGAGCTGATGGAAGAGCTTGAGCAGGTGCTTGGCATCCGTTCGGTGCCTATGAACTGGCCTATTGGTACAGGGCGCGATCTGTGCGGTGTTTATGACCGGATGAAAAATCAGGTGGAGCTGTTCCAAGGCAATGATCATTCCACGATTGAGGTGCAAAAGGTCGAGGATTACAATGATCCGATCATTCGTGAAATGGCCGGAGAATACCTGCATGACCAGCTGTGCCAGGATCTTGAGCTCCTGGATGTCGCAGGCGATCCTTTTGATATGGAAAAGGTTTTGAAGGGCGAACTTACGCCAGTCTTCTTCGGAAGTGCCATCAACAACTTCGGCGTGCAGACGTTCCTTGAGAACTTCCTGCAGCTTGCACCGAAGCCACAGCCGCGCAGCAGCACCGCCGGACAGATTGCGCCTTCAGACGAGAAATTCTCCGGATACGTCTTCAAAATCCAGGCGAACATGAACCCGGCGCACCGCGACCGGATTGCCTTCATGCGGATCGTATCGGGTAAATTCCAGCGTGGAATGAGCGTTAAGCATATACGTGCCGGCAAGGATATCAAGCTGTCGCAGCCGCAACAGTTTCTGGCACAGGACCGGGATATCGTCGAAGAGGCTTATCCGGGTGATATTATCGGTTTGTTCGACCCGGGCATTTTCCGGATAGGGGATTCGCTCAGCCAGGGAAGTGAAGTGGTATTTGACGAGCTGCCGACATTCTCGCCGGAGATTTTTGCCAAGGTGACGGTCAAGAATGCGCTCAAGCATAAGCAGTACCAGAAGGGGATTGACCAGCTGACTGAGGAAGGAACCATTCAGGTGTTCCGTACCGTTGGCTTCGAGGATACGATTCTCGGCGTTGTGGGTCAGCTCCAGTTCGAGGTATTTGAATACCGGATGAAAGGCGAATATGGCGTCGACGTGCAGCTTCAGCGGATGCCGTTTCAGTTTGCGCGCTGGATCATCGACAAGGATATCGATCCAAGCAAATTCCGGATCAACTCGACGCTGGTGAAGGATAAGAAAGACAACTATGTTGTCCTGTTCGAAAATGAATATGCCATGCGCACAGCGATGGAGAAAAATCCGAACGCCAAGTTCCTGGATACGGCTCCTTAAGCTGCAGCATCGTCAATAACCCTCCGCGTCTTACGCGGAGGGTTTGTTTTCTTGATGATTAGGTTAGGGAACCGGGAGTCACTGTCTTTAAATGTTCTTGCACGATATGGACCAGTTCATCCTGCTTTGTTTTATCTATGTTTTTCCAGATCATTTCGAAAATAACTCCAAGCCCTGGCAGAGCCTGCTCCGGTCCGTCGACCGAGCCCTCAATCATTTCGCGGAGACCTGCGTCATCGCTGCCATGCACCTTGTGAATGATAGCTTGGCGCAAATCAAGTGTTATCGGCATCATTTTCCCTCCATCCATAAAATTAGGCTACAAGCATAATGTTCCCCATGTCACGTGCCAAAATTCAAGTTTTTCGTGCTCTGTGATATAATAATCAAGATGGACTTCTATAACCCGGGGGGTTAACAAATGGCGAAAAAACAGTACGCCGTCATAGGTATGGGACGCTTCGGATTCAGTGTGGCCAACGCACTCAGCGAAATGGGCTTCGATGTGCTGGCAATTGATTCGAACGAGCAGCGTATCCAGGCGGTTTCCAATATTGTGACACATGCCGTATCCACCGATTCTACGGACGAGGAGGCGCTGCGGGCGCTTGGTATCCGTAATTTCGATGTAGTGGTTGTGGCAATCGGCGAGGATATTCAATCCAGTATTTTAACGACATTGATTTTGAAGGATATCGGCGTGGGGACGATTATCGTCAAAGCGCAAAATGAGCTTCACGGCAAGGTTTTGAACAAAATCGGAGCAGACAAGGTCATTTATCCAGAGCGGGATATGGGCATGCGGGTTGCGCACCATTTGATCTCTCCTAATATTTTGGATTACATTGAAATTTCGGATGATTACAGCATTCTTGAAATGAAGGCTTCAGAGGACATGGTAGGAAAAAACCTCAAGGAGCTGGAAGTACGCGCCCGTTTTGGCTGCAACGTCATGGCGATCAAGCGCGGCAGTAAAATGAACATTTCGCCTTATGCTGATGACCGTCTCGAAGAAGGCGACGTCCTAGTCATCGTAGGTGAAAAAAGTGATTTGACGAAGCTAGAGCTTGCGTATCCGAAGTGAGCCTGTTGTGGGGTATTGTAAGTTCATAAGCATGGCTAAAGAAGGACGGTATTCATGGATATTTTATCACCGCAAAATCCCCGTGTGAAAGAATGGGCACAGCTGCTCGAGAAGAAGCACCGGGACAAGCAGCATAAATATATAATCGAAGGCATTCATCTAGTTCAAGAGGCGCTTCGCTCCGGAGCTGATCTGGAATGCGTGGCGTTTGATGTAGAGCAGGGGATTCCCACTGAACTCTCGCACATGACAGGGGCGGCAGCGGAAGTGGAGTGGATTGGCGTCTCCGCAGCGGTCATTGCCAAATGCTCTGACACTAAAACGCCGCAACCAGTATTTGCAATTGTCAGAAAGCAATCCGCGGATATGGACGTACTGCTGCGGAACAAGAACAGCCTGGTCATCGTCCTTGACGGCGTTCAAGATCCTGGCAACGTAGGCACCATCATCCGAACGGCGGATGCAGCAGGAGCAGACGGTGTGATCGTAGGACGCGGCTCAGCGGATATCTATAATCCGAAAACGATCCGATCCACGATGGGCTCTATTTTTCATCTGCCTGTGGTGGAGGGGGACCTGTTGGAGCTGCTTCCTGAAGCAAAAGAAAGCGGCGTGCGCGTCGTCAGCACAAGCCTGAAGGCGACATCAACCTGCTATGGGTATGACTTTACCGGGCCTTCGTGGCTCCTTGTTGGCAATGAAGCGAAAGGCGTGTCTGAAGCAGCGCAGCAGCTTGTCGATGATTCGCTGATCATTCCGATGAAAGGGCAGGCAGAGTCGCTGAACGTGGCTATGGCTTCAACGGTGATGCTGTTTGAGGCGATGCGGCAGAGGGATTTTAACCAAGGATCATAATGTTCTGAGGAGCTTAATAATTAAAATTCCTCAGACTTACGAGAGACTGGAGAACGTTCGGCAATAACCGGGACGACTCCAGTCATTATTTTTTTATATAGTGTGAGTACTACTCTGCATAACGTAGTTATATCAATAG
This sequence comes from Paenibacillus mangrovi, assembly GCF_022898935.1. Taxonomy (GTDB): domain Bacteria; phylum Bacillota; class Bacilli; order Paenibacillales; family Paenibacillaceae; genus Paenibacillus_AQ; species Paenibacillus_AQ mangrovi. Next base: position 15,432 of record NZ_JALIRP010000011.1, read on the forward strand.
ACTGGCTATAGACCGTTCATAACAGGAACTGGGCTGGTCTTTTTCCTGTTGATAGGGCAGAAAAAAGATAAAACATACCCCGTCATTGCTTGCTATAATGGACATAATGACAAATGATCGGGGAGTGGCTGAAAGTGGCGGTACAGAAGGAACATGATGTCGTTGTTGATTATGGGGATCCTGCAGTCACGAACGGCGTTTCTGTGTTTGATGCAGCATTTGACGAATCTTTTGCGTACGACGGCGATGATCTTGGCGTATGTTATACGCCGGTTGAAACGAAGTTCCGCTTATGGGCTCCAACGGCTTCGGAAGCAAGGCTGCTGCTGTATCCGGCTATGGCTTGTACGTTAGCTGAAGAATTGGAGATGATCCGGGATGTAGGGGGAACCTGGGCTCTTCGAATGGAAGGTGACTTCAAGGGCTTCGGTTATAAGTATAAGGTGAGAATCGGCGGGCAGTGGAATGAGGCGGTGGATCCTTATGCTGCTGCTGTTGGCATCAACGGTGACTGCGGAGCCATTGTGGACCTGTCCGCGAATCCGGACCATTGGACAGAGGAAAAGCCTGCTCTGGATTCTCCCGTGGACGCTGTGATTTATGAGCTGCATCTTCGGGACTTGTCTATACATCCAGGCAGCGGGATATCCCATCCCGGAAAATATCTTGGTCTCGCCGAGGAAGGCACGAAGGGGCCAAAAAATATCCCGACTGGACTCGACCATATCCGAAGTCTGGGGGTTACGCATGTCCAGCTGCTGCCCGTGTACGACTATTCTACGGAAAGTGTAGACGAGTCCCGGCTTGATATTCCACAGTACAATTGGGGGTATGATCCCAAAAACTATAATGTTCCAGAGGGTTCTTACGCAACCGATCCTTACGAGCCTTCCGTGCGCATCACGGAAATGAAGCAGATGATTCAGAAGCTGCATGACAAAGGCCTCCGCGTTATTATGGACGTTGTTTACAACCATGTCTATGATTGGTACCTGATCAACTTTACCAAGCTGGTACCGGGCTATTATTTGCGTTATAAAAATGACGGAACACTTTCGGATGGTTCGTTCTGCGGCAACGAATTTGCTTCGGAGCGGAAAATGGCCCGTAAATTCATTGTGGATTCCATCCTACATTGGGTGAAGGAGTACCATTTCGACGGCTTCCGTTTTGACTTGATGGGACTCATGGATATAGAAACGATAAATGAAATTCGCAGACGCCTTGATGAGATCGATCCTTCCATCATTACCATCGGTGAAGGCTGGAATATGAATACCACGCTGACTGCTGAGAAGCGGGCGAATCAGTTGAATGCACAATGGCTTCCAGGCATCGGCCAATTTAATGACGGCTTTCGGGATGCGGTAAAGGGAAGTATTTTTCTGCATGAGAACAAGGGCTTTATCAGCGGCGCCAGCGGCTTTGAGAATGATGTCCGCAAAGGCGTCGTAGGAGGGATCGAATACAGCAGAAGACTACGGCAGTTCGCCTCAGAACCCGTCCAAAGCGTCAATTATGTGGAATGTCATGATAATCATACAATGTGGGATAAGCTTGTTCTATCGACCGGAGAAATGACTGACAAAGAGCGCAGATGCATGCATCGTTTGGGCTCGGCAATGGTTCTGACAAGCCAGGGCATTCCGTTTATTCATGCAGGCCAGGAATTTATGCGGACCAAAAATGGCGTGGAAAACAGCTATAAATCTCCGGATGAGGTCAATTGGCTGGATTGGGAACGCTGCTCCGCTCATCTTGAAGACGTGAGATACATGCAGCAGCTGATCCGGCTTCGCAAAGAGCATCCCGCGTTCCGTTTACGGACGGCAGCGCAGATCCGGGAACATCTTATTTTTGAGGAAGCTCCTGCCGGATGCGTAGCTTACACGCTGCGTGATCATGCAGGTGGGGACACAGCCAAGCATTTGTATGTGCTGTATCATGCAAGAACAGGGAAGACCCGAGTCGATCTCCCATTTCCGGGAACGTGGGTAATTTTACTCGGGGAAGAACAGGTGCAGGATCTGCAAGCTGAGCAGATCACGGTTAAGGGAATCGGTATGGTCGTCATGGCAATCGAATAACAAGAAGAGGGGCAGCCCGGGTCTTTTAGTGACCTGAAGCTGCCCCTTATATATTCACCAACAGTTGCTTTTATACGCCGGAATATGCCATAAAGCCACCATCGACAGGGATGACCGTTCCTGTGACAAATCCGGATGTGGTTTCGTCAACGAGCCAGAGCAGGGTGCCAAGCAGATCCTCAGGAACCCCAAAGCGCCGCATAGGCGTATGAGTAATGATTTTATGAGACCGTTCGGTGAGGGAGCCATCGGCGTTGGTGAGCAGCGTACGATTCTGCTCTGTCATGAAGAAGCCTGGAGCCATGGCGTTTACGCGGATACCGGACTCGGCCAGATGCACAGCCAACCATTGCGTAAAATTGTTAACGGCTGCCTTGGCGGCACTGTAGGCCGGAACCTTTGTTAATGGGCTCTCTGAGCTCATGGATGAAATATTAAGTACGGTAGCTCCTGAGCGTCCGATCATATTTTTGGTGAAAACTTGAGTCGGGATAAACGTACCGATAAAGTTCAAATCCATGACATTCCGGAAGCCTTGTGCACTGACATCAAAGAAAGAAGTAATATCCGGCAGATTCTCATCACCTGCACGGTGAATCTCATTGGTTGTATTGGCGCTCGGATGATTGCCCCCAGCCCCGTTAATGAGAATATCACAGCCTCCAAACAGCTCGCGCACCTTCTCCTCGGCAGTGGTAACACTCTCCTTGTCGGTAACGTCACAGGCAATGGCAGTGGCTTTACCTCCAGCTGCGCGGATTTCTTCTGCGACGAGTTCGCCTTTCTGGATAGTCCTGTTCAAAATGGCGATGCTGGCTCCTTGTCGTCCAAGCTCCAATGCCATGTCACGGCAGAGCACCCCTGATCCGCCGGTGATGACTACGGTTTTCCCCTGAAGGGCTGGGTGCAAGGGAAGAGTACTCATATGGATCCCTCTTTTCTTGTAATAGGTTGAACCCGCTCCAAAGCGTCCCATAATCCCCATAGGTACATAATGCCAAGGGCACGATCATAAAGGCCATATCCTGGCCGGCATTCCTCACCCCAGAGATGGCGGCCATGGTCCGGTCTGACGTATCCGGTGAAGCCATTGTCGTGATAAGCTTTTACGATGCCGGTGATATCGACGGTTCCGTCTTGCGTTCGGTGGGAGGTTTCGATAAAATCACCGTTGTCGTAGACGCGGACATTACGGATATGGGCGAATGGAATCCGTTCATGGAATTCATGAATCATGCTAACGATATCGTTGTCCGGGTTCGCGCCGAAAGACCCGCTGCAAAGCGTGATACCGTTGGACGGGCTGTCTACGATCTTAAGCAATCTACGCAGACTCTCCTGTCCGGTTATGATGCGCGGCAGCCCGAAAATCGGCCATGGCGGATCATCCGGATGAATAGCCATCTGAATGCCGTAGCGCTCAGCGACTGGTACGATGGCTTTCAGGAAATAGGCGAGATGTTCCCAAAGATCTTCAGACGATACCCCTTTGTAAGCCTCAAATAGGGAGTTCAAGTGTTCGAGACGCTCCGGCTCCCAGCCCGGCATCGTCAATGTGCTGTTTTGGTTGATCTCTTGGACAAACTTGAAGGGATCGATTCCGTCTATTTTTGATTTTTCAAAGAAAAGAGCCGTTGAGCCGTCATCCATCGTTTTATGTAATTCGGTCCGGGCCCAATCGAACACAGGCATAAAATTATAGCAGATGACCTTGACGCCGACCTGTGCCAAGCGTTCAATGGTCGTAATATAGTTCTGAATATACCGGTCGCGGGTAGGGAGACCGAGCTTAATATCTTCATGTACATTTACGCTTTCGACCACGTCCAAGTGGAGGTTGTATTTCGCAGCCTGGTCGCGGACTTCTAAAATTTTCTCCATTGGCCATTCTTCTCCGGCCGGAACATCATGCAGTGCCCACACAATACCTTCCACACCGGGAATTTGTTTAATCTGGCCGAGCGAAACAGTGTCGTTACCTTCGCCGAACCAGCGGAATACCATACGCATTCCTTCACCGCCTTATCGTCATGTAATGAATATCGGGACCGCTGCAGGCTGCTGCCGGGCAGTCCGGTCGTCAGGCATTACTTGAAATATTCGGGATACCGTTCTTTAAGCACAGGAAGGTTGGCAATGTTGAGACTCATATGCTCTTTCATAATCTGCTCGGCTAGGTCTGCTTGCTGCTGTTTGACAGCGAGAAACATTTGACGGTGCTGCTCATAGAGATGCTCCCAATGCGGATCCGTCCATAACCAGAGGATGCGGGTACGGTTGAGGTGGGCGTTCATCTGCTGGATCGTGTTCCAGGTACCGCGTTTCCGGCAGCCTTCAAACAGAATGCGGTGAAAATCCTCGTCTAGTTCAAACATTCTTTTGCCGTCGCGCTGCTGAATAGAATGCTGCTGCTCCGTAAGATTGCTCTCCAAATCCGCCAGCCTGTCGGCAGGAAAAGACTCGCAAGCAAGCCGGATAACGGCTTTCTCCAGTTGTTCGCGCATGAACCGGGCTTCTTCAACCATATCAGAGTCAATGAGCGAGACCCGCGTTCCGCGCTGCGGAAGAACGAGCACGAGACCTTCCTGAGCCAGCCGAACGAAGCTCTCTCGCACCGGGGTGCGGCTAACCTGAAAGGTCAGCGACATTTCTTTCTCGGACAGCGTGGTACCAGGGGGCAGGTCCAGGCTGACGATTTGCTGTTTAAGATGTTGATAAACGGCACTTCCAGCCGATCCGGACTTCTGAAGCATCCTTTCGTCCATCTTGTTCACCTCCTCCTACCATACTACCATACAAGTATGGTAGTGTGGAACAGTAAGCGTAAACAAAATTATTTTAGAGCGGATCTTTGTAGTGAAGGCGAAAACTTCACAGATCGTTGGATTTTGGTATGACCGTAGTCACAAGAATGGATTCCGGCTTTTCATATACTGGGTTTGTAAACACGATTAAAATCTCACGTAATTAACGGAATAAATCCACTATATGGAGGTCCTTTCAATGAGTTCATTCACACTTCAAACCCAAGTATCAGATATCGTAACAGCCATACCACAGTCGGCAGATTTGTTCCGAGCACTGCGGATCGATTTTTGCTGCGGCGGCAAGATCCCTTTGGAAGAGGCGGCAGTCAAACGGAAGCTGGATCCGGCGGCTGTGCTAGAGCAGATAAAGACGCTGGAAACGAAGATGGTAGATTACCAGCAAAGCCGCCCGGGCGAACTGACTGAACCGGAGCTAGTCAAGCATATCCAGAATAAGCATCACGCCTTCCTGTGGGAAGAACTGCCCGCTCTGACGCCTTATGTGACGAAGTTGGCCCGTGTGCATGGGGAGCATCATCCGGAGCTGCTGCGGGTACAGGAGATTTTCACGGATTTGAAAAAGGAACTGCTGGAGCATACCGAAGATGAGGATCAAAACGTATTTCCACTGATTCTGAAGTTCGCTGCGCGGCCCGATCTAGGCACCGCCGCAGAGCTTAAACCGCATGTATCCGAGCTGGAGCATGAGCATGAGCAAGCAGGCAATCTCCTAAAGGAGCTGCGGGAAATCACCAGCGATTTTGCTCTTCCTGAGGATGCCTGCGGCACGTATCGGCTCGTATATCAGCGGCTCGAAATGCTTGAAAAGGATACCTTCGCGCATATCCATCTGGAGAACAATGTGCTGTTCGAACGGATTCGCGCGGCAGTGTAACTCACCATGTGTTGTCCTTGATTTTTCTATAAATGAAAAGCTGTCCGAGAAAAGCCTCGGACAGCTTTTTTTTCAGCACGGAGCTCAGTTTCAGACCAGGGGTTTCGTAATAATCCGGTCCACAATGCCGTATTCCAGCGCTTCTTCGGCCGAGAGGTAGAAGTCACGGTCAGCGTCGCGGTAGATTTTATCCAGCGGCTGGCCTGTTTTGTCCGCGATGAATTGATTCACCTTTTCCCTCATCTTAATGATCCGGCGGGCGGAAATTTCGATATCGCTGGCCTGCCCTTGAGCGCCGCCCAGCGGCTGGTGCAGCATGAACTCGCTGTTTGGAAGCGCGTAACGTTTGCCCTTGGCGCCGCCAAGGAAAAGAAATGCCCCCATGGAGGCTGCAATGCCCATGCAGATCGTACTGACCTGCGGTTTAATGTAATCCATCGTATCGAGGATGGCAAAGCCGGAAGAAATTGAGCCTCCGGGACTGTTAATGTACAGAGAGATTTCTTTGTCCGGATCATCGGCAGCCAGGAAGAGCAGCTGGGCGATAATGCTGTTTGCTACCTGGTCATTGACCTCGGATCCTAGGAAAATGATCCGGTCCTTCAGCAGCCTTGAATATATATCGTACGAGCGTTCACCCAGGCGGGTCTGCTCTACAACGTAAGGTATCGTATTCATCGTAATAGCCTCCTTCTAATGTACAGCGAAAGGGCTATGCCGCGCGTAAATGTAGGGAAGGTGAGTTACTGCCAATATGGGATGAAAGCCGGACAGGTGATTGGTTGGCCTGGTTCGCAGTGCGTAGCGATAGGGCGAGCTTTCTCAGCAGTTCAGGCTGCTCCAACCGGATCGCAACCAGAAGCTGGCGCTGAAACCAATCGGCATCCACCAGATCCCATTCCTGGCTTGCAGCCGGAATTTCTGCAGGCTCATTCTCATTCAATTTACGGCGTGCCCTATACAGCAGCGATTTCACGGCGGTCTCGTTTAGTTGGAGCGAAATCGCAATGTCAGACAGCCTGTATTCGAAAATCTCCTTCAAGACAAACACCAGCAGCTGTTTCGGAGTCAGGCGCTCCATCAGTGTATCCAGTCCACTAAGCAGCTGTTCCAGCGTTTTTTCACGCGAAGGCTCCTCCATGGTTTGACCTATGGCTTCGCGGCTTCTTTTGCGCAGCTGGTCAATCCAATGATTGCGGGCAATCGTCGTCAATAGCGGGAGGCTGGCTTCCCGTTTGCCGGAAGGGTCCTTTTGACAGAATTTTATAGCCTTAAGCATGGAGTCATGCGCCAGATCCTCGGCGTCCCAAGAATTGCCGGTCATGCTCAGGCAGACATATTTCAGCTTCGGGTACAGATCTTCCAATTCCTTATGGATTAACATGTTAATCACTCTCCTTGAGAGGCCTCTATATATAGAACGTTCAGGCAGTGGTAAAAGGATACGGCCGCTACTTAATTATTTTTCGTCTTCCTCAAAACACTTCATGGTTATTTTCCATTATACCAAAAGTATATGCCGGATCGATGCTGCCCAATCGGCGGGTGACTATGGCTTGCTCTTCTTTTTTTCGGGACAGGGACATATGCTGATAAGGTAAGCGACCTCTTCTTCCAAGGAGGGATGGGCAGGACATGAAAAGAAGAGCGAGATGGCGGAGCAGGGGAGTGAGCAAGCCGCGGAGCCGGAGGAAGGTGTGGCTGATCGGTTCGCTCGTGTTTCTGATCCTTTTGCTGCAATTTTTTGGTTTTGTGGAGAACCATATGAAACCTCCGATCATGCACCTGGCGAAAATCCGTATGAAGCAGATCGGTACGGATGCCATTAATGAAGCCATTGCTTCTCAAGTCGCACAGGGTAAAAATGCAGAGCAGCTGATCGACTGGAAAATGGATTCCTCCGGAAAAGTCTCCGGATTCATGTTGAATTATGCGGAACATATGAAGATTACTTCGGATACGTTTAAGGTAGTGCAGACCACGCTGCAAAACAAGCATATGCTGTCTGAAAGCATTCCGATCGGGCAGGCGCTTGGGAGTCCCCTCATCGCTTCCTTCGGTCCGAACGTGCCGATCCGTATCGAACCGCAAGGAGCTGTCAAGGTGGATCTCAAAACGAGGGAGAAGGATGCTGGCATTAACATGGTGCTGGTCGAGGTCTATATCCATGTAACCGTAGAGGTGGCGGTGATCATTCCTTTTGACATGGAGCCAGAAGTGATCGACACGGAAATTCCGGTCTCTTATCTTATGGTGGTTGGTGATGTGCCGATGTACTATTACAACAGTCAGGGACAGCCTGTAGGAAGTAACGGTGTCAATGCGCCGAATATTGGTCTGCCGGGCATTACCGATAATACGGCATCCTCACATACAGGCCAGAACGGACAAGGAAAAGAGACTCCGGCGATACCTGGCATCTCAACTGGAAAACCGGAAAAGCCTGGTGACAAGGGCGAGAAGTCTGAAACTTCGGAGACTCATTAAGGATAGCGCAAAGCTCCCAGCGCGCGGTGTGGCGTCTGTATGACGGCGGTGAACAACGGTTGATGTTCTGGCTTAGATGAAGAAGAATAAATTAAGGGAAAAATAAAGCCTGAGTCGACTGCCCATGAAGAGGGGCATGACTCAGGCTCGTGAAGTTGTTTTTTAAGACTACAAAGGATTCTTCCGTCAGGAAGTTCCTTTTTTCTTTTTCTTGATGGCCTGATGTTCTTCCTTCTCCCAGTGCCGAAGCAGCGGATAGGGATCAAATGACCATTCCACAAGTCCACTGTCCCGGTAAATGCCATAGTGCAGATGCGGCGGGAACTTCCCTTGAGTTCCGGGTTTTCCGTATCCGGAGCTTCCGACCCAGCCGATCGTCTGGCCGGGAATGACGATATCGCCCTGTTTCAAGTTTTTCTCAAAACCCTGTAGGTGGGCGTAATAATGGTAACGATTTTCCAGATCCCGGATGCCGATGCGCCAGCCCCCGTAACGGTTCCAGCCTTTCAGCTCCACGATGCCGTAGCAGGTGCTTCGTACCGGCATCCCGTAGGGAGCAAAAATATCGGTTCCTTCGTGTATGCGGTATCCGCCCCAGCTTCGGCCAGTTCCCCATGTGCTGCGGTATGCGTAGGAATTGGAGATAGGCAGAGGAAAAGCGTGTCCTGACAAGTCCAGCGTCTGAAACTTCTCATAAAGCTTCGAAAACTGCCGGATTCGCTGAACAGAACGGCTGTTATGGTAATATTCCCAGAGTGCGATGCTGAAATCATCCTCGGATTGACCGTAGCGGATCAGATAGGAAGCCATGCTGTACAGCACATCCATATCATTGTTCATATCCGCGTGCCCGTCACCGGATCCGTCTTTGCCATAGCCGTTAAAAATGCTGATGGAGTGCGGATTGCTATCCTTCTGATCGGGATTGAACATGCCGGTCCATACGGGCTCGTTCATGAAAATGCCAGTTAGCCTCGCAGGGTGGCTGCGGTCCTTTGGATGGACTTTCGTCAGCGTGTGCTCATATTGGTCAATTGCTGCGAGGCGGTACCATGGAATATGGGTTACTGCGGCAACGCTCTCGTAGAGTTTTTTTCTCGAGGTAAGTATTTCCTCCCGGCTCAGCTTGTCCAGCGATTCCGCTGCTTGCGCAGGAGCGGGATTGGAGGCCCCCCATACAGGAGAGGCCACGGATCCAAAGACGATAGCTGCAGCAGCAGCGCAAATTAGTGAACGGCGGATTTTATTCAGCTTTGAAATGGATATTCTCATTGTGTACCTCCTGCTGGCAGCTTATAGGCTTTTTATCCGGCCCGAACGGGAATAAGTTTAGATTGGTACAAGAGAAGCCATTTTATCCCGCTTGGGAAATGGAAGTATTTTGAGTTATTTCATGATATAATATGGGGCATGCAGTAGTTAATCATGAGCGAAAGAAGGTCAAATCATTGCCTAATCAAACCGTTAAGGAACCAAAGCCGGACTGGATTCGCATCAAACTGACAACCGGTGACAACTATCAAGAGATCAAGAGCATGATGCGCTCGAAGACACTACACACTGTGTGTGAAGAAGCGCGTTGCCCTAACATATATGAATGCTGGGCGAACCGTACAGCGACTTTTATGATATTGGGTGATATTTGTACGCGTGCCTGCCGTTTTTGTGCAGTCAATACGGGAAGACCTACCGAGTTGGATTTGCAGGAGCCTGAACGGGTGGCCGAAGCCGCTGAGAATATGGGATTGAAACACTGTGTTGTGACAAGCGTCGCACGGGATGATCTATCTGACGGAGGCGCTATGATTTTCGCTGAAACCGTTAAGGCCATCCGCAAACGCCTGCCGCTGTGCAGCGTCGAGGTTCTTATTCCTGACTTCATGGGAAATTGGGATGCACTTAAGGTCGTTATGGATGCCAAACCGGATATTCTAAATCACAACATCGAAACTGTAGAACGCATGTCGAATCGCGTGCGCGCGAAAGCGAAATATCACCGTTCTCTGGAGCTTTTGAAAAAAGCGAAGGAAATGCAGCCTAATATTCCAACCAAATCGAGCATCATGCTGGGTGTAGGTGAGGAATGGGATGAAATTTTGCAGGCAATGGACGACCTGCATGCTGTGGATTGCGATATTATGACGATCGGCCAATATTTACAACCATCTCCACAGCATTTGAACGTTGCTAAATATTATCATCCGGATGAGTTTGTTAAGCTGAAGGAGGAAGGCATGAAGAGAGGGTTCAGCCACGTTGAATCCGGTCCGCTCGTACGCAGCTCCTACCATGCCCATGAGCAGGTAAAATCAGCGGCAAGCCACAAATAATCATTATTATTTTTTCTTTGAACGAAAGGCAGGGGGAGCACATTTGATTCTCATTGGAGGAAAAAGCTACGAGCTGCTGAAAGACCATAAAAATGGCTGGAACCCTGAAGCCTTTCGCGACCGGTACAGCGAAGTGCTGGACCGCTACGATTATATTATCGGAGACTGGGGCTACAACCAGCTGCGGTTAAAGGGATTTTTTCGGGATAAGCATCCTAAATCCAACAAAGATTCGGCTTATTCCGGAATGCTGGATTACATTAATGAGTACTGCAATTTCGGGTGTGCTTACTTCGTCCTGCAAAAGAATCGGGATGGGCAGCCGAAAGAGAAGGAGAAGCAGGAAAAACCCGAAAAGCTTGATCAACCGGAGAGGGTAGAGAAGCCGGAGAAGCAGGAAAAACAACCAGAGAAACAGGATAGACCTGAAAAATCCGGGAAAATGGAAAAACAGGACAAGCCGGAGAAAGTCAAAAACGGTTCCCAATAGGGAACCGTTTTTTAGTATCTGATATAAAATAATAAGCAGCGTTTATCCAAGGAAAGCCTCTCTGACACGGTTCCAGAACGGAAACGGACGGTAACGTGCAAAGCTTACCTTTTCTTTCGCGACCTGGCAGCTTACAGAGATTAAATCGTCGACCTGAATGTTGACATGATCGATCGTAAGCAACAGACGCTGTTCCTTCCGAGAGAATATGTCAGTGTGATGATGCTTTGGCAGCAGCAAGGGCGAACCCATCGTACGGAACACACGGTTGTTGATCGAGGCAATTTCCGCGATCTGCAGCGCTTCAATCGTCGGATGTACCATCGCTCCGCCAAGACTTTTATTGTAGGCGGTACTTCCGGATGGTGTCGAGATGCAAATGCCGTCGCCACGGAACATTTCAAAGGTCTGGTCGTTGATATCCACTTGGGCCACGACGGTTCCGTCCACGCCCTTAAGTGTAAATTCATTGAGTGCAATATAAGAAGCATTGCCCGATTTTCTATGGATTTCCAGCTCGAGTAGCGGGTATTTAACGATCCGCGGGCGGATGGAGCCGGATTTGCTGGCAGAACTCATCAGGTCAATCAGCTGAGGCAGCTCGTCTGCCTGCCAGTCAGCATAGAATCCGAGATGGCCGGTATGAACACCAACAAAAGCGATATCGGGAATATGGTCAATAAATGTATGAAAAGCATGAAGCATCGTGCCGTCTCCGCCAATTGAAATGACAATCTCGGGAGATTCGGCATCCAATCGGAATCCGCGTTCAGCGGCTAGCTTATGGAACTGCTCGCTCAAATCAACTGACAACTGATCACCGCGATCCAGGACATAATATCTCAAGAGAGTTAGGCTCCTTTGTTTGGGTATATAACGATCATAAACAATATCGGAGCATAACACAACGTTCATTTAGCTGCTTTACCGTTTCCTTGGTGCCATAAAGCACGGATCCAGCTCCAGAACACGGAAGCCAAAGTAATGAAAACAATCAGGATGCACAAGTAGGCAATCCGGTCCGCAAAACCTCCTGCAGCAGAGACCAGGCTAAGTTCCGGCTCAGGACGGAATGCGGGAGAAGGTCTCAGATTGCCCATCAGCGGATCCCACAGCAGCAATATAAGGACTGCAGCCAGTATGGCATGAATCAAACGCGCAATCATAAAGGGCAGGTACCGCAAATTGGTTGCATGCAGAATACTTGCAATTTGAGCATGAACGGAGAGTCCGCCCCAGGACAAGATAAAAGCCGCGGCGGCTGCTTTGTAAGGCAAAGGTACTGAGGCAGCCGCTTCACCTGCGGAACGTGCTCCGAGCGTTACTTCAAAAAGTCCGCCAATCAGCGCTTCGGATAATGAAGCAGGAAATCCGACAGCTGTGAGTATTTTGTCGAGAATAAGGTAGAGGCTCTTCATTACACCAGCCTGCGTCAGCAGCTCCAGGAATACGGAAAAGAATACGACCAGCCCTCCGACGACAATAATAAGCTTCAAAGAGGATTCCACCGCCTGCCGAAGCATTTCGCCTATGCTTCGGCCGTCCTGCATTCTAGCCTGATGCATCGCGGCAAAAGCGCTCTGGACACGACCGCCTTTTTTAGCGGAATCCATCGCTCGCTCTGGTGTCGGGCCTAAACCGTTAGAAACTCCAGATCCAGTCTTCTGCTGACCATGAAAACGCATGAGAATCCCGATCAGGAAGCCACCCCCATAATGAGCCGCTGCCAGGATGACAGCAATTTTGGAGTCATGGAAGAAGCCCACTGATACGGCGCCAATCAGAAAAATAGGGTCTGACGACGTCGTAAAGGCCACTAGCCGTTCTCCTTCGTCCCGGGTGATCATATTCTGTTCCCACAGCTTGGCGGTGAGCTTGGCACCGATCGGATAGCCAGAAACGTAACCCATCGCTGCTACAAAACCTCCGCTGCCCGGAATGCGGAAAAGCGGCTTCATCAGCGGGTCCATGAGCGTTCCGAGTAAATGCACGACGCCAAAGCCCAGCATCATTTCCGAGATGATGAAAAACGGGAACAAGGAAGGAAAGAGAATATCCCACCAGATGGCCAGTCCACGCAAAGCGGATTCAAGATAAGCTCCGGGAAAAAGGATCATGAGCAGCAGCAAACCGGCGAATGAAGCCAGCATCAAGGGGAGACTCAGCTTTTTTACGGACATAGTCACACCTTCCTGGTAATGAATGGGTCATTCGAATCAAATCTGTTTTCCTAAAATTTATGATTTACATCGGACAAACAGTACAAAAAAAGTTAGAAAGCGTTTACAAAGCATAATGTTTTTTTGACGAATGTATGCTAAAATGTATATACCAACTACTATTTAATATCCAAATTTTAATATATGGATGGAGTGCTGAGATCATGAGTATTGTCGTCGGTGTTCTTGTCTGCGCTTTCGTGTATGTTATTCGCGCCTCATTGGTCCATCCCGGCGAAGAGGATTGGAGCAGCTACTAAATACCCTAAGGTGCTAAACAAACGTTTAGCACCTTTTTTTGTTTTTTGATATAATGGAAATAATTTGTACTTGTTAAAATAATGCCCTGGCACCTAGACGAAAGACATGAAAGGAATGTGGGGATGTTGACCTTAGAACCTCTATACTCCATCAAAGTGACCTGCTATTACTGCGAGCATGGATTTAATACCTCACGCGTACGTCCCAGCTTCAAAAAAGCAATCCGGACCGACTCCGACTTTTGCGCTTATTACAAGGATGAAAATCCCGATTATTACGTTGTCAGAGTTTGTCCGAAGTGCGGCTTTGCTTCAACCGAAAATTCGACTGAACGCTTGAATGATGCGCAAAATAAACGGTTTGCCGAAAACATCAGCAGCCGCTGGCTGGAGCGCGATTTCAGCGGACACAGAGAATGGGAGGCTGCCCTTGAAACGTACAAGCTGGCTCTGCTTGTCGCACAGACGATTGGAGAGAAAGAGCGGAACATTGCGAGCCTTCTTCATCACATCGCCTGGCTGTACCGTTATAAAGGGGACGAGGAGCAGGAGCAGCGTTTCTTGAAATACTCTCTTGAATCCTACATTAAGGTTTATGAATTTGAAGGCGTCGGAGCCAATAATGCCCGTCTGCTCTATTTGATCGGGGAGTTGAACCGCCGAATCGGCGAATTCAGCCAGGCGGTCAAATGGTTCTCAAGGGTCATAAACGACAAAAAAATCGTGGATGCGGCAATGATCCGTGCTTCACGGGAACAATGGGGTGTTCTTCGCGAGCAAATGCTGGCACGGAAGCTGGAGCTGCCTGAAGAAATGAATCTGGCCTGAAATGAACAGGTAAGCACAAAACACGCATAGAACATGCGTGTTTTGTCTAAAGTCGGGTACATTTTAGCGTACGGGTTGATCGAACCGCAGATAGTCGTTATCGGTCTCGAGTACGTTTAGCCGGCTGCTGCAGCAGGGGAAAACGACCAGCTTTTTTCTGCCTTCATTGATGCTTTTCAGTTCGCTGGGTTTGAGATTCAGTCTTACATTTCCGGCTCCGCAAAACGGGCATTCATGCACATAAATGTCGCCCATCTGCTTGTCATAAGGCCAAGTATTTGCGAAAGGGATCATTGACCGTCCTTCTTGTCCGCTTGATCCTCATTCGTTTGTTCTTTGCCAAGCTCAGCAATTTTTTGCAGCAGAATATGCTGCGGCATGTGCATGAGATGTTCGAGCGGAACTCCCAGTTTCTCCGACAGCTTAACAGCCGTTTCGGGTGATATTTGCAGTGGTCTCATGACGAGCATCCCTCCAAAGGATTTATTAAAGGATGTTTTTCTTTCAGTTATACACCTTAACATGAATACCAATCAAATGAAACTTATGTAAAGGAATGGTGATCTGTAATGAATAACAATTTGAAATTGACATGGGATCTGGAGTCCATTTTCCCAGGAGGATCTGCTTCTACTGAATATCAAACGTTCCTGGATACCCTTGAAAAGGATCTTGTGAAGCTGAAAGAGGATGTCAACTCCGCGACCGCGCCAACGAATCTTGAAGAGACCAAAGGGCTTGACGGTATCATTTCAAGCATGGGCAGCTGCATTTCCCGCCTCTCAGAAGGCAGTGCTTTTGTAAGCTGTCTGCAGGCACAGGATCAAGGGGACAAAAAAGCGGTTCAACTGGCTGGCCGGATTACAACCTTGCATGCCCTTTTAAATACGATCATCACCCAGTTTGACGATATCCTTGGCCGTACCGATGATGAGACATGGAAAGGATGGATGGGTCGCGATGAAATCCAGCCGATTTCTTTTGTCTTGAATGAAAGCCGCGACCAAGCTCGTGAAAAGCTCAGTCCTGAGCTAGAAAGCCTGGCGCTGGATTTGGCTGTCGACGGTTATCATGGCTGGAGCGACCATTACGATACGGTGGTAAGCCACGTGAAAATTCCGTTTGAAGTCGACGGAGAAACCGTGCTGTTGTCTGCAGGACAGGCCCATAACAAACTGTATGATGCGGATAAGGAAGTCCGCGATGCAATGTTCGTAAAATGGAAGGAAGCTTGGGCGGACAAAGCCGACTTCTGCGGAGATACGCTGAATCACCTCGGCGGCTTCAGACTGAAGCTGTATGAGCGCCGCGGCTGGGATGAGGTATTGAAGGAGCCGCTGGCCATTAACCGGATGTCGAATGCAACACTGGGTTCGATGTGGAGTGTGATCCAGGACAACAAACCGATGCTCCTCAAATACATGGAACGCAAAGCTAAACTGCTAGGAGTCGAAAAACTGAGCTGGGTAGATGTCGATGCTCCGATCGGAAAGGTATCATCGAAGGTCTCCTATCAGGAAGCGGCGGAAACGATTGTGGAGCAGTTCCGTAAGTTCAGCCCGAAAATGGCCAACTTTGCCGAAATGGCTTTTGATAAATCATGGATTGAAGCGGAGGACCGTCCCGGCAAACGTCCTGGCGGCTTCTGTACTTCCCTTCCGGTCAGCAAAGCAACCCGTATCTTTATGACCTTCAGCGGAACAGCTTCCAATGTCTCCACGCTTGCGCATGAGCTTGGACACGGCTACCATCAGCATGTGATGGACGATTTGCCGGTGTTCAACCAGAATTATGCCATGAATGTGGCAGAAACTGCTTCTACATTGGCTGAAATGATCGTGTCTGACGCCATGGTGAAAAAAGCAAGCGATGAGCAGGAGAAGCTGGCGCTGCTTGAGGATAAAATCCAGCGCAGTGTTGCTTTTTACATGAATATCCATGCCCGCTTCCTGTTTGAAACACGCTTCTACGAAAAACGCAAAAAGGGTCTTTTGAGCGTACAAGAGCTGAACGATCTGATGGAGGAAGCACAGAAGGAAGCTTACTGCAATGCTTTGTCTGCTTATGAACCGACGTTCTGGTGCTCCAAGCTTCATTTCTACATTACAGGCGTACCGTTCTATAACTTCCCGTATACCTTCGGTTATATGTTCAGTACAGGTATCTACGCGCAGGCTTTACAGCAGGGCACCGGCTTTGCTGACAAATATGATGCTTTGCTGCAGGATACCGGTGCCCTGACAGTGGAAGAGCTCGCTAAAAAGCATCTGAATGCCGATCTGACAGGACGCGATTTCTGGCAGAGTGCAGCCGATTTGCTCACTCGGGATATCGAGGAATTTTTGAGCATGACAGAAAACTTGGCTTAAGCAGAATTAAGCTTGAACTAGGCCCTAGGCGACAAACGCAAGAGGAGTCTCCATCCGTGGGATGGGTCCTCCTCTTTTTTTGCAGGGAATGAGAGTTTACGGTTATTTTGTCATAAAAAACAGAAAAATAGCGGAATTTTGAATTAAATAAAATCGAAATTGCGAAAATAATAGTAATAAATACCCATTTATGTTTAAAATTGTTGTGTGATCGGAAGTCCTGTCTTATAATGAGTCATAAGCCCTAAATTTTTTGGCGAATATTGAAGAGAGGAGGAAGAGAATGATAAAAACCGAGCAATTATCCCTAGCAAGACAGCTTGATATAGTCTTTAAAGAGCTTGAAGAAGAGCTGAACGACCTATCCTCAGGAACAGTGTTTGTGCAAATACGCAATAATACGATTGGTAAATTCGGGATTCGTCATAATCCGCTGGAGGGTCGAAATGGGGAACTGCGTTCCGAAGATTCTGGACTTACTCCCGTGCAATATTCATCCTTTCGGGTCATGGCGCTGGAAAGTTTAAAATATAAGCGGCACTGGACCCACGGCGAGATCAGTTACGAATTTGCTGTAAGGCAGGGGATGATCGTTGTCGATGCCATCCTAGAGTCGAATTATAATATGGCGAGTTTGATGATTCGCTACCCAAGACATACATACTCCGATCCACTTGCCGAAGTTTATTAATTCAAACGCACTTATTGTATTTTTAGAAACATAGGAACAACATACAATTTTGAACATGAAAAGCAGGATTAGCAGCATACAGAACATAATAAATGAAGCGCCAAAAAGGCAACCTTTTTTTCAAAAGGCTGCCTTTTCTTACGGATTTTTAGCCCGTAATGATCCGCAGGTATGGCTCACGCCTTGCCGCAGATCGACACGATATCACATTTACAAATGCCGAAAGCAGATTATTGTTGACCACCGGAAAGCTGCTGTTCAGCCATTTGCACCAGACGTTTTGTAATATATCCTCCCAAAGAACCAGTCTCGCGGGAAGTCATATTTCCGTAGTATCCGTCTTGCGGAATTTGTACACCCAGCTCTTGAGCAGCTTCCATTTTCATTTGTTGAAGTGCGGCGGTTGCTTGAGGTACGACCAGGTTGTTGGAACCGCTACGTCCTTGGTTTTGACCTGCTTGACCTGCTTGACCCATGATTGTCACCTCCTTCGAACTTGTTGAAGTTATTATGGTTATAAAGATTTGAAAACATACAGCAGAGGATAACAAAAATCTTGGGAATATTTATGAAAAAGAAAATAAGGCGTCCTCCCGACATCATCGGAAGGCCGCCTTATTCTTATCGTTATTTTAGGATTCGATAGGGTATACCATATTTAATTGCAAATCCATTTCAATGGACTCCTTGGGCTCGAGTCGGATGAGTCCGGTGACTTCAGGACCGAAGGAGAGATTGGGGGCATTTGGGAGCCAGGTATAAGGTTCAATGCATAGAAACTCATTGGCATCACCTTTGGTATATAGCACCCAATGCTTATAGTACTTGGGATCTGCTGAATATTTGATTCCATAGCCATCGCTGCGCAGCAGGGTAGCCTCTACAGGCTGGCCTTTTCCGATCCGGAACTGTGTGTCGAAATTCGATCCTTGTATATTCATCCCATCGTTAAGCTGCTCCAGGGGACCGAGAGGCAATACATCACCTGTGGTGAGCAAATCCTGATCGAGACCGTAAATCGCATCTACAGGCAGATGAAGGGTCCATTCACCGGGTTGTCCGTCGAGCAGGAACCAGGTATGGAAACCAATACCAAAAGGAACCGGATAATCGCCTAAATGAGTAACTTTTAAATGTTGGGTCAAACGGTCACCCTGCAGCCGCATGGTCATTTCAAGCTTTAAGGGAGCCGGAAACTGTTCCATCCAGTGAGGATCGTCCGCGGTCAGAAATTCGGTTGTGACAGCACAGCCGTCTTCATCTTCTTCAATATCGCTGACTCTCCAAGGCTGGGTACGGTGCAGCCCGTGGATATGGTTGTCACCTGCGGTATTGCGGTCGAATTGGTATTCGCGGCCTTCAAATTCAAAATGGCCTCCACGAATTCTGCCAGGTGGAATGAGCATCGGCATACCGAAATGATAGGGTTTTTGCATATAAAATGCCAAATCATTTTCATCGGGTCTTCGGATGACTTGTCTGTTCTGGATGTTGTCCCAGATGGAAATCACATTGTTCCCCAGCCACGGCAGCAGCGTGACTTCAAGCTCGCGACTATGAAGAATGTACGTGTCGTAACCATTCCATTGCCCTTTGGTCACTTGTTTCATATCGATGCTCCTTTTCGTACTTATAATTCAGATCGTTACATTAATACTGCTTTAACGTTATCATAACAGATTTTACGGTTGTAGGTAAAAAAATCACTTTCGACATTATTCGCAACAGCCAAAAACTGCTTTTATGAATATCTGCCCGGTTCTGCTCAAAAGATAATTTTGCAATTCCTGAAAAGGGGTTTGACAATTTGGCAACATCAGCTATATCATAGGCAGTGAATAAAGGCTTTTCAATGATTATGTAAACGCGATGACAGGGACAAGTAAGCAAAGACGGCATAACCTTCAGAAAGCCGGTGGTTGATGTGAACCGGTGGGGCCGATTTTGCCGAATGGACCCTTGAGTGCCGAGTTGAACGGAAGAGGCTTCTTCCCGCGTAGACCGGCCGGACCATTCCACGTTAAGGAATAGAAGGTTGTTTCGGACCTTTGGATGGCATCTGTTCATGTGATGCTTTACAGCCGGACAGCAAATAAGGGTGGCACCACGGTCTCACGTCCCTTGCGGGCGTGGGGCCTTTTTGTATATTCAATTTAATGGAGGGATTTTCATGAAAACCGTTCTTTCTGGAATTCAACCAAGCGGCAAGCTGACGCTGGGAAATTATATTGGAGCCATGAAAAATTTTGTGAAGCTGCAAAATGACTACACCTGCAACTTCATGGTCGTTGATCTGCATGCGATCACGGTGGCGCAGGAGCCGAAGGCTCTTAGGGAACAGTCTGAAGCGGTAGCAGCTTTGTTCATCGCAGCCGGTATCGATCCCGATAAAGCCAATGTCTACATGCAGTCTCATGTACCGCCTCATGCGGAGCTCGGCTGGATTATGACGACCCTGACTTCGATGGGCGAGCTTGAACGGATGACCCAGTTCAAAGACAAAGCGGCAGGAAAAGAATCTGTTGGCGCCGGTTTGTTTGTATATCCTTCACTGATGGCGGCAGACATTCTGGTGTACAATGCGGACCTCGTGCCGGTTGGCGAAGACCAGAAGCAGCACCTGGAGCTTGCCCGTGATTTGGCTGGACGCTTCAACCACCGCTTCGGCGATTATTTTACGATTCCGGAGCCGTATATTCCTGAAGTGGGCGCACGGATTATGTCGCTAGACGACGCGTCGAAAAAAATGAGCAAAAGCAATCCGAACCCAGGCAGTTATATCGCTTTGCTCGACACACCGGACGAAATTCGCAAGAAAATCAGCCGGTCTACGACCGACTCTGGTAAAGAGGTACGCTATGACCCTGCCGAAAAACCTGAAATTAGTAATCTCATGAGCATTTACTCGGAGTGCTCCGGCATGTCTATGGCAGAAGTTCAAAATAAATATGAAGGCCAAATGTACGGCGGCTTCAAAAAGGATTTAGCCGAGGTTGTTGTCAGCGTGCTGGAACCTCTGCAAAAAAGATATTATGAAATCCGGGAATCCGGACAGTTGTACGATATTCTTGAAAAAGGCGCAGGCAAAGCAATGGAAACCGCATCGCGTACGCTGTCAGACGTGAAGGAACGGATGGGCTTCCTGCTGCCTAGATGATTACTCGGCTTCGGGACCGTTCAAACGGTTCTTCTTGGCCTTGATGACGAATCCCCAGCCGATATTGCAAATGGCGATTACTCCTAGAAAAACTGCAAGCCAGCCGTTATAGCTTATGGAGATAGCGGCGGCTCCTAGCAGGAAAATAGATGAGCATGCGAACCAGAGGGACAAACCTTTACTCATTGTAAAAAACCTCCAGACAAAATATGAATTCTTTTCTGTATAACTCTCAGTAGACGAGCCATACTAAGCTTGCAAGCTTGTAACTCACACACACGCAGAATTGAAGGGAGATCTGATTATGGCTCAATCTCGTTCTAACAATCTGGTAGTACCTCAAGCAAGAACGGCTTTGCAGCAAATGAAAATGGAAGCTGCTCAAGAACTGGGGATTCAAATTCCTCAGGACGGATATTACGGCAATATGACTTCCCGTGAAACTGGTTCCCTCGGAGGATATATTACCAAGCGCCTTGTCCAAATGGCTGAACAATCCATGTCCGGCCGTCAATAATCTGATTAATCACCAGCCCGGAGCGTATGAAGCGCTTCGGGCTTTTCTGTGCGCGCTTCCAAGATGGACTCTCTAGGGTGATTCTCTCCCACCAGCCATTATTCGTCAAGTTTGAATTGGATGGAGGGAATGGAAAAGGCTGCTTCCTCAGAGGAAACAGCCTCATTTAATAAGAAGGCTTTTATCAGCCTGAATTGATGGACAGCCTTTTATCCATTTTCTTCTCACTTAGCCATCCGACGTAGGTGTTGATCGGTTGGAATTGTTTATCCATGACGAGTACAGCTACAAACGGGTATTGCTTCCGGTGGCGGTAACGGACATCGGCCCAGCGGACAATGTACCCCCAAGGGAGATTCTCCACTTCCGCAACGGCAAAAGACGTGAAATAAAGGAACGCCTGCACATCCGGATGCTGCTTAGAATGCTCTATAGCCGGGTGCTGCTCGGTAACCGCATGCTTGCGCCATTCCAGCCCGTTTCCGTTCAGAACACCGATTTCATAGCTTCCGTCAGTCAGAGCTTTCACCACATGCCATTTATGAAAGGTGACCGTCGGAATGACATAGTAGCGTTCACCCTCCTTACGGGTGGAATCCAGCCGTTTGACCTCAGCTGTTCTAAGTGAATGAACAACGGTCCGCCAGACATAATAGATTGCCGTCAGAATGTACAAGCCCGTAAATAACGGGGCGGGATGAACTGCACCGGTGCTCCAGAGCAGGATGGCAACGGCATGCGTTGAAAAAATAAACGGATCGAAAATATGAATGATATTCCAGGAGATCCACCGCTCTGAAAATGGCCGAGCAGCCTGGGTTCCATACGTATTGAACAAATCGCTGAATACATGAACGCACACGGCAACTCCGGTCCATAGAACGATGTGTCCGGCAGGCACCGTCCTAAACAGCAGTGACAGAATGCTGCTGATCAGCGCGGTCCAAATAACGAGAAAGGGAAGAGAATGCGTGATTCCCCGGTGATTTTTTACGTACAGGGCATTGCTTTTGATGCGCAAAACCCCATCGAAATCAGGGGCCTGAGAACCGATGACCGTACCCAGAAGTACAGCGGTTGCAAGCGCGGGGCTTGCGGCTACCGCTGGATCAACGTAGGCAAGACCAGCCAAACTGAGTCCCATCACAAAATGCGTGGCTGTATCCATTACCATGTCTCCTTCATGTTGTTCTTATTATTATTGTAACAAATCCTGAAATACAATTCTTGCGGCCATGTGCGGATCATGTGAGAATTTTGCAAATCCTGCTGTTTCGCTTCCTTATAATAGTTACTACCCACTTTTGGATGAATATATAAGGAAATGACCATACTTAATTGTGTCACCATATTGTCAAATTGGTGAATGATTTTGGAGATGATTGTCAAACACTTTTAACTTTTGATATGATAAACTTTATAGCGGGGATATCTTTCCTCCATCATGACAGAATAAGGAGGATTCTCAAGGCGTGGACAATCATTTAAGTTACCAGGCTCCTTCGGATTCCGCAACGCTTTCCATCAAGCAAACGCCCCCGGATTCATCGGCAACGTGGAGAGATTTCATTACACTTACGAAACCCGGGATTATCCGTTCTAATTTAATTGCTGTTTTTGCAGGATATTGGGTCGCGTCCCAGTGGGACATTCAGTTTGGTAAAATGATTTTGACCCTTCTTGGAACTGTGCTTGTCATGGCTTCTGCCTGTGTATATAACAATTATTTTGATCGTGAACTCGATACAAAGATGGAGCGTACGCGCAATCGTACCCTTCCAACAGGGCGACTGAAGCCCTCAGTAGTACTCTGGTATGCCTTTATACTTGGTGCACTAGGACTGGCTGATCTGTTTATTTTCTCAGGGGTTCTGGCCGGCATTTTCGGAATGGTGGGAATGTTCGTTTATGCGGTCGTGTACACTATGTGGCTGAAACGCTCTTCGACTTGGAGCACATCGGTGGGTGCCATCTCCGGAGCAATGCCTCCAGTCATCGGGTATGTGGCGGTAACGCATACGGTCGATTTCGGAGCTGTACTGCTCTTCGCACTGCTGTTTTTGTGGCAGCCGCCGCATTTCTGGGCACTTGGCATCCGCCGTGTGGAAGAATACAGAGCAGCAGGATATCCGCTTCTACCTGTTGTAAAAGGAATTAAACGCACCAAAATTCAGATTATTCCGTATCTGGTGCTACTGGTTCCAATTCCATATTTGATGTATGCGTACGGATATACCGGTATTTACTTTATGATCATAGGAACATTGCTGTCGCTGATATGGCTGTTCCTCGGTATTAAGGGCCTCACTGCAAAAGATGACGAAGCATGGGCGAAAAAGCTGTTTATCTTCTCGATTAACTATTTGACCCTAAGCCTCATCGTGATGATCCTGAACACCGTGCATTAAAATATATAACGGACAAATCCCATGGATGCATGGGATTTTTTCTAGAAATCAGGTAGAAGTTCTTGAACTTCTACCTGATCTTACATAACGGTTATTTTGAAGCTGAGCCACCCGGCTCATATCATGGGGAGAGAGGAAGCGTTAACCGAATGTTGAAACGTTATAAATGGACATGGATTTTGCTAGCTGTCATTATCATTATGGCTGGCTACCTGATCTACACCAGCACAGGGTTTGGCAAATCCAAGCTGCCGGTTCTGGGACAAGTTGAGGACTTTTCCTTGGAAAATGTAGATGGCAAGACTGTAACGCTAGATGATACGAAGGGGAAAGTAAGGCTCTTTTATTTCTTTTATACAAGCTGCCCGGATGTATGTCCCGTAACGACATTCTTGCTCTCTCAGACGCAGAAGCAGCTCATTAAGGACGGTGTCTTCCCTAAAGATGTTGAATTTGTCTCTATATCTTTTGACCCGAAGGTAGACACCAAGGAAAAGATTAAAGCATTTGCAGATAAATTTTACGTGGATTATAACGGATGGTATTTCTTGAGAGGTGATGACCAGAAAATCAAAGATATCGCCGAGAAGTCGTTTAAAATCGGCATTATGGGCGATAACAAGGATAATTTTGCCCACTCCAATGTCATTGCTTTGGTTGACCGTGACAACAACGTACGCAAGCTGTATAACGCGAACGACACGGATAATGTCACCGCAGAATCGCTCGCCAAGGATGTTGAAGATCTGGCAAAAGAATAAGCTGACAGGCATTCATAAGCGCCGCTTGAATTACCACACAGGTAAATCAGCGGCGCTTTTTAAGGATAAAGAGGGGGATCTGGATAAATTGAACTAAAGAATAATTACCTGTTTAAATTTTAGTTCAAATTATCTGGATAAATGATGTATTCCTCCAGACCGGCCTTCTCGAGCTGGGCCACCAGATATTCGTCGGGTGTACCTTCGACACCGGGATAGCCGCGCCGGGTATAGATATGTTCTGCGTCGGGAAAGGCATCGCGGAGAACACCGCGAATTTTTTTGCCGGAGCTATCATTATCCATAAACAAATACACCTCTTCGTCTCCGATCTCCTTGCGAAGGGACTCCAGCTTGTTGGAGCCCAGTGTGCCGAATGTGCACAAAATGCGAATTTCCTCTTGTAGCAGCCTGCGGAGCTTACTACGGTCATTTTTCCCCTCAACGACAATAAATATAGACATGATAGTCTCACCTCGGGCACAGGAGCTGACAACACTCCTATCGAAATTCCCCGGGAAATGTTGAAAATACAATTGCAGCCCGGTTCTCCCTTAGTGTAGCTCTTTTCTTATCTGTCATGCAAAAAACAAGACGATCTGTCCTGTGGATAGGGCAGATCGTCCTTTTCAGGTCGAAATTAACTTAGCAGCACCAGAAGGCACGCAGAATAATTACCAGTAAGATGAAGAGCACCAGAACTGTTCCGATATTGCTGTGGTGGTGGCATCCACCATAGACTGGTGAAACAACTGGAGCTACATTGGCTACTGGAGCTACATGAGGACCGCAATGACTCATTCCTAATCACCCCGCTATATTTGATGTCGCTTAACACAATGTATCCTATGTGGGTGGAAGGCATATGTTTTGTGCAGTGGCCCATTTAGGTGGATTTGGGTATTTACCTACGTTAGAGGCTAGGAGGCAGGGTTTTGGTTGATATTGGGATAGAGCAGGGATCCAGGCTTTCGGCTGATCGGGATAACCATGAGTCCAACCATCAGTAGGACAAAAGCAATAAAGTAAGGCGATACGAAGGTGCGAAGCTGTCCGGCAGCAATCGGTCCGATAAAGGAGCCGATGGACATGGCGATCGATTGCAGCGAAAAGACCCTTCCCAGTCTGCTGCCTCCGCTCAGCTGAATGAACAGCGAAGCCATCGCGGGGAAAATAATCCCTTTTGCCATCCCAAGGATAAGCAATGTGGTTGTGAGCGGGATGGACTGAAGCGCGGCGAGACAGTAAAAACAAACCGCGAGCACAAAGATGCCGCCAAGAACTCTTTTGAAGGGAGAAAAGCGGTTCACAAAAAGCATACTGAGTGTGACGAGCGCGCCGATGCTCATGATGGAGAAAAGAATACCGGTCGACATGATGCCGTCCACGCCGGTAGAGCGCAAAGGCAGCTCGAAAAATAATATGCCCTGTGAGCATGAGATGATAAAAGGCAGAATATATATGCGCCAAGGCACCTGTAGTTTAGGAACAACCGCAGGATCCTTCTCCCCGGATGAGGCGGCCGATGGTTCGGACCTCTGGAGGGGGCGGGGTACACTGAAAATGGCCATGACGCCGGTGGCAATCAGCAGCCACCCTAGGCTTTGAAAGGTAGTGGAATATCCGGCTTTAGCGACGATAAACGCACCTGCGGCTGGTGATACCACCGAGGCAAGCGTATGCACAACGCCATGACCCGACATGAGTTTACCTTGGGTTACTTTGTCGGATGAGAGCGAAGCCAGCAGCGTTAGGCAGGCAGGAGAGAGGAAGGCAAGGACAAATCCGCTGATGGAACGCAGCACAAGCAGCTGCCAGGGATAATGCACCTGGGACTGGAGGAGCAGCACGATCCCGGCCGAAACGAGGCTGAAAATAATATAACGACGGCTGCCATGCCTGTCGATTACGGTTCCGGCGATCAAATTTCCCGGGAGATGCGTCAGGGCATAGATGCCCATCATCCAGCCGATAAAGACAGGTGCTGCCCCGAGGGACACTGCAAACGGAGTCAAGATAGGATACTGGGCATGAAGATCAAAAAAAGCCAGAAACAAAAACATGTAGAGCCAAATAGCGGTTTTCACGTGAGCAGCTCCTTTCTGTACGATCAATAGACAAGCAGGCTCGATCCGGGAGATGGACCTATAGCACTGTCTTTTCTTCAGCCGACTCTATTTCGGACAGAAATAACAAACGCCGGACTTGTCTTTAGCTCATTCTCTTTACATGTACGCTTGTACTTGGCGTATTAGACCCTATTTTTGGATGGAAGCGTATTTGATAGGCATGTAGCCGAAGGCGGAGGCAGGAGAAGGCTGACAGGCTATAAGGGAATCATGTATAATCTAAAATGGCAGACCGCTAGATTACTAGAGGGTCTGATAACAAGCTTCGGCTGATGGGAGTGATAGGTGAATGAATACGCAGGTTTGGTCCGATTTTATACAGCAAAACTGGCTGATAATCGTTATTGCTCTCATTGTGCTGTTTGTGGTCCTAAATCTAGTAAAGACAATGGTGAAATGGGTACTCGTCATCATCATCGTTGTGGCCGTGTTGGTGTACAGCGGAGTTTCACTTGACAAAATCAAGAACGTAGTGAATGATGTCACGACTGAAACCGTGGATACCGTAAAGACTGAAGCGACAAACGTCATGATGAAGGAAGCAAAAGAAGCAAAATATACATCGGATGCGGCCGGGAACTTTACGATTACATCGCCGAATTTGGAGATGAAAGGCCAAAAGGGCAATGACAAGGTGGAGGTATCACTACGGGGCGTATCGCTCGGGCAGTGGAAAATCAACGACACCGTCAAGTCATTTATCTCGGAAGCCAAGAATAACTCGAATGTTTCACCGGGGAAATAAAGCAGGCTTTTTCCATGCCGTCTCATGGAGGGAGGTCATCTTATGTTGCAATCATGGATGAAGAGTCTGCAGGAATTCAACATCGTTTCTATTTTTTTGCTGCTGATTATGCTCGTCTCGCTGCTTCAAGGCTGGGGTAGGGGAGCATCGCGTTCGGCTGGAAGACTTCTCTCCCTGCTGCGGGAGGGAGTTTTTATTTTAGTAGCGCTGGTGCTGTCGGTGCCTTTTACCCAATGGATGTCACCCAAAGTACAGGAATGGTTGACACATTACAGCAGCACGCTTCCAAACCGGGACTTAAGCCAATGGGAACAGATTTATTATACGTTTATCAGGTCAATGGCTGAATCTCCTCTGCTGCGGTTCGCTGTGTTGTTCATACTCAGCTACAGTATCATCCGCCTGCTGCTGCGGTGGCTTACAGTGCTTATCTTCGGAGGAAGAGGTGCGCTGTTTGTGCCGGGCAGCAGGCAGTCCTCATCGATTTTCAGCCGGTTCTTCGGAGCATTGATCGGCCTTCTGATCGGTGCAGGGCGCTGCATTGTTGTTGTTGCACTGCTGTTTGTATTCGTGTCGCTGTATCCGAATTCATCCTTCACGCAGTACGTGGAAGCTTCGCCGATTTATCAGGAAGGAGCGAAGCGGGTTATCGAGCCGCTCACCGGACATCTGGTGAAGGATAAGCTGCCGGTGTTCACGAAGGCCGTGGAAAAAGAGCTCAGCGGCATTATGCAGCGCAAATATGAGGTCATCGATCATGCGATTCCGGATGATATTGAAGCGGCAGCTGCCGAAATCGTCAAAGGAGCCACAACGGATGAGGAAAAGGCACGGCGCTTGTACGACTGGGTAGGCACCAGGGTGCAATACGACTACGGCAAGGTTGACGATTACGAACAAAAGGGCATCTGGCACGAGCAGAGTCCTCAGAATACGTTCGACACGAGAAAAGGGGTCTGTATCGACTATGCCCGCCTGTACGCAGTAATGGCCCGTTCGCAAGGACTTCAGGTCCGTGTCGTTACCGGTCAAGGATACAACGGTCAGGGTGGATATGGTCCGCATGCTTGGAACGAAGTATACCTGAGCGAGCAGAACAAATGGGTACCGCTAGATCCGACGTGGGCTCAGAGCGGGGACTGGTTCAACCCGCCGAATTTTGCGGCGACGCATATCAAGGACGAAGTTCTTTCGCAAACTTAATCATTAAATACAGAAAAGGAGCTGTACCGTACGCCTGTAGATGGCGTGCTTGGTACAGCTCCTTTTTTATGCCGGCAGTTTAATGATTTGCCCCGGATAGATCAGGTTGGGATTTTTGATATGATTCAGGTTCTGCAGCACTCTCCAGGTTGTTCCGTATTTCAGGGAAATGGAGTAGAGCGAATCACCTTTCTTCACGACATACACATTTGCTGCTGGAACCGGAGCCGGTTTGGTCGGTTCTGGCTGAGGCTTTACTACAGGTGCAGTCGGTTTCTCGGGCTGCGGAGCCGGTGTTTCCGGTTTGGCAGGCTCAGGTTCAGGCTGTTGAGCTGGAGCTGCACCTTCGGTGAAGCGTCCCTGAGGCTCAGTCGGTACTTTGCCGCCTTTATGAATGTAAGAGATCAGCGCTTCATCTAGCGCGCCGTACATGCCGGCTTGAGGATATTTGCTGAACATGGTGTATTGGTCGCCGCCAATCGACATAAAGTCGTTGGTCGCCAGCGTATACGTCGCTTTCAAATCAATCGCTTTGCCGTCAACCGTTACGGAATGCACGCGGCTGCCTTTGGGCTTGGATTTGTCAATTTTGAAGCTGACTCCGGATACCTGAGGGAATCCGCCTTTGGATTCCGGATAGTCGGATACACCATTTTCGAGAGCGGCAACGATGTCTTCACCGGTCACTTTCAGCTGCACGATCTGGTTGCCGAAAGGTAACACGGTTACGATATCCCCTTTGGTGATGGTACCGGCCTCGATGGAAGCGCGGATACCACCGCCATTGGTTATAGCGATATCTGATTTGCTCACATCACGCATGGCATCGGCCAGGAGATCACCGAGATTGGTTTCGCTGGTACGGATTTTTTCACGAGAGCCTTCGAGCTTCACCGGCGTTTCGCCGACCTTTTCCTTCAGAATCGGCTCTTGTTCCTTTTGGATGGAAGCGACGAGAGAGGCTACTTTTTCATCCGGCTTGATGTCAGCAGCCTGGTTCTCATCGACCAGCTTCGCTTCTTTCTTCACGACTTTGCCGCCGTCGACCCACAGATCTACAACGCCCACATATTTGGTGTATTCACCGGCGCTGGCAATCAACGTATTGTTGTCGGCATTCAGTCCGTGTTCCAGTACGGTGTGGCTGTGTCCATCGATGAACACGTCGATGCCGGGCACTTCTTTAACGAGCTTCAGGCTGGTGTCGATGCTGGACTTGTCTTCGCCCAAATGTCCGACGGCAACGATGACGTCCGTTTTAGGATTGAGCTCATCCACGATTTTTTTGGCTTCAACGGCCGGATCGGTGAATTTGATTCCCTCTACGTTTTTCGGACTGGTTTTATAGGACGTTTCCGGCGTGCTGAAGCCGATAATTCCGATTCTGACACCATCGATTTCTTTAATGATATAAGGTTTAAATAGATCAGAGCCGTCAGATTTTTTGACATTGGAGCTGAGCATTGGGAATTTTAGCATTTGGGAGAGCTCGACCAAACGGTTCCAGCCGTAGTTGAATTCATGGTTACCAGGAACCATGGCAT
Organism: Paenibacillus mangrovi; assembly: GCF_022898935.1. Classification (GTDB taxonomy): domain Bacteria; phylum Bacillota; class Bacilli; order Paenibacillales; family Paenibacillaceae; genus Paenibacillus_AQ; species Paenibacillus_AQ mangrovi. The sequence continues at coordinate 45,359 of NZ_JALIRP010000011.1, forward strand.
CATAGCCCACTTCATTCATGACCTTCACAACGCTTTCGCCGCGAACCAGCGTGGCAAACGGCGTACCGTGGACGGCATCACCCGCATCAAGCGTAAGCGTGTTCGGATTTTGACTGCGGTATTGATCGAAAATCCCTTTGACTTTGGCAAATCCCATTTCCGGAGAAGAAGCGACTGCACGTGCATGCATGTCATTCGTGTGGAGGATGGTGATATGCTTGCCACTTGGAGCAGCTGCAGCAGTGCCATCCGGAGTTCCATCTGCCGCCGCAGCTGTTCCGATCGAGCCTACAAGCAGGCCGGTACTGAGCAGAAGAGAAGTAAGCCATTTACTTTTGAACATGTAGCTTCATGACCTCCCTTAGTAAATAGATAAATTTTTTGTTCAACGCCATAATTAGTGTTTGACAAGAAGCGATAGTCCGTAAATCACAGCAGTTAACTCGCGTAATATCAATAACTAATTTTAGTATTGAGTCAAAATTTTTCCTACTCTTTTATTCTAATAGACGATCAGGGAGGTGTAATAAGACCAAAGAATCAATTATGGTCCCGGACGCGGGAAAAAAGCTGCATTTCCGGCGGAATGCCATTGCGTAGGCAGTAATCCTGTATAGTTTCCTCCTGTTCCATCGTTGTACCCGCAGTCAGCAGGAGGATGGCGAACCGGTTGGCCTGCAGTTCAAATTTTCCCGGAGCGAAATAAGAGTGCTCCTCCAGAAAAAAGCGGCTAATGCCTTTATGCAGCCGGTCATGGCCGAGTTCATGCGCACATACGAATCTCTGCCATTCGGGAGAAAGCTGATTGTGTATGACGATAAAACGTCTGCGCAGCTTACGGTAATACAGCCCTTTAGTCGATTTTCCAAGATCGGTATAACGGATATGTATGCCAAGCTCATGCGCAAGCTCGAAAGGGCAGCTGGTTTTATACTTGCGGATTAACTTTCGAATGATCTCATCCACAGTCTTCACCTGCTTTGTTGGTTGTAGTCGAAAGTTGCTGTCGTGGTGTAAGTTATTTCCCATCCGGAGTTCCGTTATTGTTTTTCTTCCTTTTGTTCATTTGTTTGGCCTCCCAGAACAGTCCGGTCAACACGTCTTTGATCCGCTGCTTGTCCTCCTGGTCCAAAGGAATCCCATCAAACATCAGCTCGCCGTCCTCTTCCAGCATCTTTTTGAAGTCCCGCTTATCTTTCGAGGTAGCCCATTCTGGCGATTGTTCCGCTACACTCTCGTTCAGGTCGTCAGCCCCTTCCAAATAACCAGCCGCAATCATCAGATCTCCATAAGAAGTGTTTAACGCCTCGGCAAGTTTACGGATAGTGGTGGCTTTGGGCACTCCGCGCACACCATTTTCCATTCTGGATATTTGCGAGTTGCTGATTCCGGCCGCATCGGCCAGCTGATTAATAGTCAATCCTTTTTGCTCCCGCAGCTGCTTCAGCAGGTTCCCAAATTCGTTTTCCACAATGTGTCCACTCCTTTAATAAGCACGGGATTTTCGCCAAATCCTTAGGGCAGATCCCGGTTCTATACTGTTCAATATACGCTTTTGTTGCCAAAAGGTAAAGAAAAGACGTGAAATCTATACCAAAAGGTATAAATGATTGGGGAATCTCGTCTTTATCTTCTGAAAAGGTTCGATTTTGCCGTTTTACGATATGTACCAAAAAGTGGTATGTTAACATCATTATACGAACAAAAATGCGAACACGCCAGAAATAATTAAAAATTTTTTATATGAAGGAGTGCATACCCATGGAACAAGGATTACCGGAGCTGGATCGTCGCAAAACACAAACCGCCGTTGAGGCTTTGCTTGAAAAATACCGTATCTATAAAACCATCATCTTTGAAGAGAGAGAGGCAAGTATAACCGCTTCTTACACCGAACGTTTTCATGGTCCAACGAATGTAACTTCCGACCAGACCGCCAAAATTGCTGTCCACAATGTGGACGTGCCTGCTGCCCGGAGAGCCTACTGCGAAATGATCGAATCGATCGTAGAGCGGTTAGGCGAACGGGAGCAGTTGATCATCCGCGAACGATACATGAAGCAGGACGATGTGTTCGATTACAAAATCTACAATTATATTCTGGATCCGCCGGTGAGCAAGGATACGTATACCAAAATCCGGACCAAAGCGTTCTATAAAATGGCGCTGGCGTTCGCAGACCGCGGGCTGCTAAAGCTGGGTGAGCTTCAGAAACAAGGAGTGAGGTGCGATGGGGCATGAAGTTCGGAGCGTATTTGAAAGTAATTTTTGAGACAATCTACATTCAGTGCTGTGACCTAAAATACAAATACAAACTGATGGAGGATGATTTCACAATGTCGGACAACATTTCAAGCAGTAATCTGGAGAAAATACATTTCATATTAAAGTCAACGCCACCGAGAACAACCTTTTCTCAAGACATGACCGATGAAGAACGGAACATCATGTTACAACATATTGCCTATTGGACCGAAAAGCAGAAACAAGGGATTGCTCTGGTTTTCGGACCTGTTCTAAATCCGACAGCCCCACATGGAATCGCAATCATTGAAGTTGAGAATGAAGATCAAGTCCCAAAACTCATCGCTGAGGACCCCGCCGTTATTGCAAGCGTGATGACAACAGAATTTTATCCGATGAAAGCAACGTTGCCCCAATAGCACCTTGAAAAAAATAAGAACATACATTCGTACTATTTTCATCCGCAAATGCTCTTGAATCCGTCCGATTCACCATCAGCGCATCCGATTCAGGGGTGTAAGATTATATCATCGGAAATGGAAACAAGAGGACAAACCGAAGACACAAACAGTCAAATGCGAGCCGGCCATCGAGCCGGTTTTTCTTATGCGGTGAATTGTCCCTCAGTCCCGTTTCCGGTGCAAATCATGAGAGAAAGGAGGAGCCGAAATTGCGCAAGCAAACAGACGCTTGGAATGCCGGAGTCGGGCTAAGGCTTAAGGGAAAAAAGATTCGGCTGTCCGCATGATGAGAGTGGCGGTCAAGCAAGCGATCATGGATATCGTTTCCGCGCTGAAAGACCGGCTGTATGATGTGCAGCCTCCGGCAGGGGTCGTAGAGCCCTATGGCGTGATCGCTCCTCGGGGGCTTTTTTATTACCATGCCAAAGGAGGATTTAATGATGAGTGAAGGAGTGAATGCAAAATCCAAAGAAAATTCAAAGCTGCTTGTGGATATCCAGATCCAACTTGCGTGTATTGAAAAAACAATTGAAGTGATTCCTACGCTTGCCGCGGCTGTCGAGACACTTAGGGAGATCGCACGTAATGCAGATCAATACGCTAAATCAGCGCATCAGAGGCTGGATCAGCTTCAGATAGCCAAAGAGATTGCTGATGAAGCGTTAAGAACGGCACAGTCAGCGATTGCTGCACAAAACACTCAAAAGGAAGACCAGAAGTGGTTTAAGAGAACATTTTATGGATCGATTATCACAGCCGTGGCAAGCGGAGTCGTAGCCACCTTATGGGCGGCATTTAAATTTTCGGGATATTAATGCTTTCATGTCACAGGGTACGGGGGCAAGGATCACAAACGACAGCAGGATGAAAATGCCCCCGCCTGACCAATTCACTGGAATTATTTAAAATTTCTTCTTCAAATATAATAAAATTTGGAATAGCATAAGAAGTAAACAGAAACATCTGACATTTATTTACTTGATATAATTAATAGAGGGTTTACAAATATCGTCTATTCTTATTACACGGGGGAGAGCTATGGAAAAATACATATTGTCTTTAGACCAGGGAACGACGAGTTCGCGCGCGATTTTATTCAATAAAGGCGGGGAAATCGTCCATACCGCGCAAAAAGAGATCACGCAATATTTTCCGCAGCCGGGCTGGGTGGAGCATAACGCCAACGAAATTTGGGGATCGATTCTATCGGTCATCGCTTCGGTTCTTTCCGAATCGGGCGTGAAGGCGGAGCAGATCGAAGGCATCGGCATCACCAACCAGCGGGAAACCACCGTTGTGTGGGATAAGGAAACCGAAGAGCCGGTGTACCATGCGGTAGTATGGCAGTCGCGGCAGACGAGCGGGATTTGCGAGGAATTGAAGTCCAAGGGTTACAACGATATCGTACGTGAAAAAACAGGCCTCCTCATCGATCCTTATTTTTCGGGAACCAAGGTGAAGTGGATTCTCGACCATGTGGAGGGCGCAAGGGAAAAAGCTGAGCAGGGCCAACTTCTATTCGGCACGATCGACTCCTGGCTGATCTGGAAATTCACCGGGGCCAAGCGGCATGTTACGGACTACTCCAATGCATCCCGCACGCTGATGTACAACATTCACGAATTAAAATGGGACGAGGAGCTGCTCACGATTCTTGGCGTGCCTGCTTCCATGCTGCCTGAGGTGCGCCCATCCTCTGAGATTTATGGTCACACGGCAAAACATCACTTTTTCGGGCAGGAAATCCCGATTGCCGGGGCGGCGGGAGACCAGCAGGCGGCTTTGTTCGGTCAGGCCTGCTTTGACGAGGGAATGGCGAAGAATACCTATGGTACCGGCTGTTTTATGCTGAAAAATACCGGCGAAACTGCGGTCCATTCCGAGCATGGCCTGCTGACCACGATCGCGTGGGGCATTAACGGCCGTGTGGAGTATGCGCTGGAGGGCAGTATTTTCGTGGCAGGATCAGCGGTGCAGTGGCTCCGGGACGGTCTCCGCATGCTCAAGGATTCGAAGGAAAGCGAGGATTACGCGGCTCGGGTCAGCAGTACGGAAGGGGTCTATGTGGTACCCGCATTTGTGGGTCTGGGCACTCCATACTGGGACAGCGATGTGCGCGGAGCGGTGTTTGGTCTTACCCGCGGCACGTCGAAGGAGCATTTTATCCGGGCGGTGCTGGAGTCGCTGGCGTACCAGACACGGGATGTTATTTCCGCAATGGAGGGCGATTCCGGCATTGAGCTGAGAACGCTGCGTGTGGACGGCGGCGCCGTGCATAACAACTTCCTGATGCAGTTCCAGAGCGATATTTTGGGGGTACCGGTGGAACGGCCGGTCGTGAACGAAACTACCGCGCTCGGTGCAGCATATTTGGCGGGACTCGCGGTTGGCTACTGGAAGAGCCAGGAGGAAATCTCGGAGCTGTGGGCGAAGCAGCATGAATTTGAACCGACGATGAGCGAAGAGGTTCGTGAAGCACTGTACGGAGGATGGAAAAAAGCGGTGAATGCCGCCATGGCATTCAAGTGAGCATCGTGCGGTCCCTGCTACAATAATCCATAAAAATAGCTTGAAATGAACGCGAGTTCAATCCAAATTTACCCTTACATGAAGTTAGAGATTAAGTACGCATTATTATGGTCTTTTGCATGCAGAGGAGATGGACAGTCATGACATTCACGAACACGGAACGGGAACAGATTATGAATACGCTAAGAGGGGAAACGTTTGATGTCCTGGTCATTGGCGGCGGCATTACAGGGGCTGGCATCGCCCTCGACGCGGCAACCCGTGGGATGAAAACGGCTCTCGTGGAGATGCAGGATTTTGCAGCAGGCACTTCCAGCCGATCGACCAAGCTGGTTCATGGCGGGCTCCGCTATCTAAAGCAATTCGAGGTCGGTATGGTGGCTGAAGTCGGTAAAGAAAGAGCGATTGTGTATGAAAATGGCCCACATGTGACTACGCCCGAATGGATGCTGCTGCCAATGCATAAGGGCGGTACGTTCGGGAAATTCAGCACCTCGATCGGACTCCGTGTCTATGATTTTCTGGCTGGTGTAAAAAAGGGCGAGCGGCGCTCCATGCTGTCTGTTGGGCAGACGCTCGACAAGGAGCCGCTGATCAAGAAAGACGGTCTTAAGGGCGGGGGATACTATGTCGAATACCGTACAGATGATGCGCGCCTGACGATTGAAGTAATGAAGGCAGCGGTAGAGCATGGAGCTACGGCCTTGAACTACTCCAAGGTGGAAAGCCTCATCTACGATGACAAGAAGCAGGTGAAAGGTGCCGTCGTCCGAGATCTCCTGACAGGGGATTCTTACAAAATCAAGGCTGCCAAGGTAGTCAATTCTACCGGTCCATGGGTTGGCCAAATTCGGGAAATGGACGCGTCTAACAAAGGCAAAACGCTCAGGCTGACCAAGGGTGTCCATCTCGTCATTGACCAGTCCAGATTTCCGCTGCGGCAGGCGGTTTATTTTGATACGCCGGATAAAAGAATGGTGTTCGCGATTCCGCGTGACGGCAAAACCTATGTGGGCACTACGGACACATTTTATGAAGAGGATCCGGTGCATCCACAAATGACGGCAAGTGACCGGAGTTATATCGTCAAGGCCATTAATTTCATGTTTCCGGAAGTGAAAATGACTGAGCAGGATATCGAATCCAGCTGGGCCGGTGTCCGTCCACTCATTTATGAGGAGGGAAAGGACCCGTCCGAGATTTCCCGGAAGGATGAGATTTGGGAGTCGGACAGTGGACTGTTGACCATCGCAGGCGGCAAGCTGACCGGGTACCGTAAAATGGCGGAAACCATTGTCGACGTGCTGGCCCATAAACTGGGTGAAACGCAGCATCGTACTTTCAAACCTTGCCAAACCAAGCATCTTCCGATCTCCGGAGGAGACATGGGCGGCTCCAAGTCGTTTGATGCATTTGTGCAAAAAACAGCCCCGGCAGGTGTACAGGCTGGCCTCTCCCAGGAGGAAGCGGTTCGGATCGCACGGATGTATGGAACGAATACGCCGAAGGTGTACCAGCGAATAGCGGCAGGTAAGGACAAAGCGAACTCTTTCGGAATGCCGCTGATGGTATACGGACAGCTCGCTTACGCATTGGATGAAGAAATGGTGGCCTCTCCGGTAGATTTCTTAACCCGCCGTACCGGCGCGACCTTGTTCAACATCGACCTGGCAAGAAAAATGAAGGAGCCTGTCATTCAGATGATGGCATCCTATTTGGGATGGACTGCGCAAGCTCAAACGCATTACATGAGCGAAATGGAAAAGGCGCTGGCAGATGCGGTGATTCCAATACCTGATTAATTTATAGCTGCAACCTTCTGTGAAATAAAGCGAAAACGATCGAAAAATGCAAAATGAAGACCTGAAGTAGGCGCTTTGTTTTGCATTTTTGTTTTACTTTGTTCTAAATTGTATAAATATGTAGGAAATTGTTTTGATATGATTCTGACGTGCTGTAAAATATTTCTTGAATCTACCTATTTCTTATAGTAAAGTTTTGTAATAAATATCCACTTCGCATGCAGACAGAAGTTATTTCTACTCCTACGACTTCATCACACCATCATGCATAAACATTCGCAGTTTAATTCCGGCAAAATACCATCTTAACTTTTGACTCGAATTTCAGATGATCTGACGGGCTATATTCCAAGCTGTTTTCTCGAAATAATTGGCTGTATATTTAACCGAAACCTTTTACATCACCCGTATGAAAAGAACCTGTCCAGAAGGCTGCGTAAAAAACCGAAAGGCGTTTTTGCGGGCTCATTTTTTGCACCCATTTGACCCTCGTTCAATTGTTTGATCCAAGGAACCCATTACAAGCACAAAGGAGTTTTTGCATGGGCAAGCCAATACTCGAGATCAAGGATCTAAGAACGCATTTCTTCACAGACCGCGGGGAGATTCCGGCAGTTGACGGTGTCGATCTGTATTTGAATCCGGGTGAAGTGCTTGGCGTTGTTGGTGAATCCGGCTGCGGCAAAAGCGTCACCTCACTGTCGGTGCTGAGGCTGGTGCCAAGTCCGCCAGGGAAAATTGTTAGCGGATCGATCTTGTTCAAAGGCAAGGATATCGTCCCGCTCAGAGAATGGGAGATGCGCAAAATCCGCGGCAACTCGATTTCAATGATTTTTCAGGAGCCTATGACCTCGCTTAATCCGCTATTTACGGTGGGGCAACAGATTACGGAAACGGTGCGGCTGCATCGAGGCGTCAGCAGGAAAGAAGCGCGCTCCATCACGCTCGATATGTTGAAGAAGGTAGGCATCGCCAGAGCGGAGTCCATTATTGATGAATACCCGCATCAGCTGTCCGGCGGAATGAGGCAGCGGGTCATGATTGCGATGTCGATCGCCTGCAGTCCCGAGGTGCTGATCGCCGATGAGCCAACGACCGCGCTTGACGTCACCATTCAGGCACAGATTTTGGAGTTAATCCGGCGGCTGAACGAAGAGCGGGGGATGGCGGTCATGATGATTACGCATGATCTTGGCGTGGTTGCGGAAATGTGCCACCGGGTCGCGGTCATGTATGCCGGCAAAGTTGTGGAGGAAGGAAGCGTACATGATATTTTTAAAAATCCGCTTCATCCCTATACGCAAGGTCTAATTCAATCGGTTCCTCGCATGAACGAGACGAGGGAGCGCTTGTATTCCATTCCAGGCAATGTCCCGATTCTCAGCAAAAATATGCAGGGCTGCCGTTTTGCTGCACGCTGTCCACATATGATGCAAAGATGCTTGGAAGCGCTGCCAAACTTGAAAGAACAGGAAGCTGGGCACAGCAGCAGATGCTGGCTGCATGAAACCCCACAGGAGGATGCCGTATGAGTGAGACACTGCTTGAGGTTCAGCATCTGAAGAAGTATTTTCCGATCCGTAAAGGGCTATGGAACAAGACGCGAGGCTATGTCAAAGCGGTCGATGATATTTCATTTTCCGTGCGCCGGGGCGAAACGTTCGGTCTGGTAGGAGAATCAGGCTGCGGCAAATCCACGACGGGACGCTCCATTTTGCGTTTAATCGAACCGAGCGAAGGCAAAGTGATTTTTGAAGGCCGGGAAATTACCGGACTGCCCGATGAGGCCATGCGTAAGCAGCGGCGGGATATGCAGATTGTATTTCAGGACCCTTTCTCCTCACTGGACCCGCGCCACAGCGTACAGCGCATTTTGGAAGAGCCGCTGATCGTGCACGGAATCAAGAGCCGTAAAGAGCGGCAGCAGCGGATCGAGAAGCTGATCGACGTCGTGGGCCTGACCCGGACGCATTTGCATCGATATCCTCATCAATTTTCAGGGGGACAGCGGCAGCGGATCGGTATCGCCAGGGCGCTCACCCTGCAGCCCAAGTTGATCGTAGCGGATGAGCCGGTGTCGGCGCTGGACGTGTCCATCCAGTCCCAGGTTATTAACCTGCTGCAGGATCTGCAGAATGAATTCAGGCTGACTTATATTTTTATCGCCCACGACCTTAGCGTGGTGAAGCATATATGCGACCGCGTCGCGGTCATGTACCTCGGGCGGATCGTCGAAATTGCGAACAAGCATCAGCTGTACGATATGCCGCAGCATCCTTACACCCAGGCGCTTCTTTCTGCCGTACCGGAGCCTGATCCGGATTTGAAGCGGCAGCGGATTATTTTGCAGGGGGAAGTGCCGAGTCCAGCTAATGCGCCTGTGGGCTGTGCTTTTCATACAAGATGTCCGAAGGCCATGCAGGTCTGCACCGAGGTTCGCCCTCAGCTGCTGGATACCGGAGGCGGTCATATGACGGCCTGTCATCTATATACTCCCGCGTCATCCGGTATGGAGTAGATGTTCACTTTGGTTTAATGCGGCTTAGCTGCTGCTTGAGGCTTTGTGTATACAGGGTTCGGCCGAACCCATGCAAAGTACCGCATATAAACATTTATCCGCTCAAGAAAAGAAAGGGGAAAAAACGATGAAAAGATGGACAAGCGTGTTCCTGGCACTGACGATGGTACTGGTATTTGCGCTTACGGGCTGCGGCAGCAAGAACGACAATCAGCAGGCATCCGAGACGCCGAAGACAACCGACAACAGCAACGAAAAGAAAGAAGATCCGAAGCCGGAGGAGAAAAAGACACAGGATACACTCGTATTTGGACGCGGCGGGGATTCGGTAGCACTCGACCCGTCCATCGTTACGGATGGCGAGTCGCTGAAAATCGGACACCAGGTGTTCGATTCGCTGCTGGAATACAAAGAAGGTGAAACCGAGGTTCAACCGGCACTGGCCGAGAGTTGGGAAGTATCTCCGGACGGGATGAAGTATACGTTGAAGTTGCGCCAAGGCGTGAAATTCCATGATGGCACGGATTTTAACGCGGATGCCGTCGTATTCAACTTCAAACGCTGGAGTGATCCGAAGAGCGAATTCAAATTCGAAGGTGATTCCTTCGACTATTACGATTCCATGTTCGGTCCGGACGGCTCCCGCGTCATTAAGGACGTGAAAGCGGTAGACGCCAATACGGTAGAGTTTACGCTGAGCCAGCCGCAGGCGCCATTCCTGCAAAATATCGCTATGACCTGCTTTGGCATCGCCAGTCCGGCCGCGATCAAGGAGAAGAAAGAGAACTTCAAGAATGAACCGGTTGGCACAGGTCCATTCGTATTCAAAGAGTGGAAACGCAATGATTCCATTACGCTGGAAAAGAATCCGAACTACTGGAAGCAAGGTCTTCCGAAGCTGAATAAGGTCATCGTACGTTCCATTCCGGACAACTCCGCACGCTTCAATGCGCTGCAAAACGGGGAAATTGATATTATGGAGGATTTGAATCCGGATGATCTGTCGGTACTCGAAAGCAAAAGCGATCTGCAAAAAATCAACCGTCCAGCCTTTAACGTCGCGTACCTTGGCTTCAACCTGAAGAAAAAACCGTTTGATAATGTAAAGGTCAGAGAAGCACTGAGCCACGCGGTCAACAAACAGGGCATTATCGATGCATTCTTTGCAGGCCAGGCCGTACCGGCCGTCAACCCGATGCCTCCAACGCTGTGGGGTTATAACGACAGCATTCAGGATTACGATTATAACCTGGACACCGCCAAGAAGCTGCTGGCCGAAGCGGGTTATCCGAACGGACTACCAGAGCCGGTTACGTTCTATGCGATGCCGGTATCCCGTCCGTACATGCCGGATGGCAAGAAGGTGGCGGAAGCGATCCAGGCCGATTTTGAGAAAATCGGCGTGAAAGTCAATATCCAATCTCCGGAGTGGGCAACGTATCTGGACGATACGAAAGCTGGCGCCAAGGACGATATTTACATGCTGGGTTGGACGGGCGACAACGGCGATCCGGACAACTTTATCTATACCCTGCTCGACAAGGATTCCATTCCAGGCAACAACCGCAGCTTCTATGTGAACGAAGACCTTCACAAGATCCTAATCGAAGCCCAGAAGGAAGTCAGTCAGGACAAGCGCGTCGAGCTGTACAAAAATGCACAGGAAATCATCAAAAAAGACATTCCATGGATTCCGCTCGTGCATACAACGCCAATTCTGGCTGCCAAGGCCAATCTGAAAGGATACGTACCGTCTCCGACCGGAACTGAAGCCTATAGCAACATCTACTTTGAATAATCGGCAGGTGATTTGCTTTGAGCTCATACGTGATAAAACGCCTGTTGATCCTGGTTCCAGTGCTGATCGGGATGACGATCATCGTATTTTCCATCATTCATGCCATTCCGGGTGATCCAGCGGAAACGATTCTCGGTCAGAAGGCCACCGAACAATCCAAAGCAGCGCTGCGGGAGCAGCTGGGGCTGAACAAGCCCTGGCTGCAGCAGTATTTTACGTACCTCGGTGATCTGGCTCAAGGCGACCTTGGAAAATCGATCCGCACCAAAGAACCGATAGCCAAGGAGATTATGCCATATCTCGCTGCCACACTGGAGCTGACGATTACGAGCATGCTGTTTGCCACCTTCGTTGGGATGAATGCCGGTATCATCAGCGCCTGGAAGCAGAATTCCTGGTTTGATTACATTATTATGGTGATCGCACTGATCGGAGTATCGATGCCGATATTTTGGCTGGGACTGATGGAGCAGTGGATTTTTTCGATCAAGCTGCATTGGCTGCCGTCGATTGGGCGGATGGACCAGCGCGATCCGGTAGAGTCGGTCACGAACCTGTATGTCATCGATTCCATCATCGCGGGCAGATGGGATCAGCTGTGGACGGTTATGAAGCATCTGGTGCTGCCAAGCATTGCGCTCGGCACGATTCCGATGGCGGTCATCGCCCGGATGACGCGCTCCAGCATGCTTGAGGTCATGAAATCCGATTATGTCCGTACGGCTAAGGCCAAAGGCTTGTCCCAGTTTTTCGTGGTGTACAAGCATGCGCTGAAAAATGCCTCGATTCCCGTTCTGACCGTTATCGGTTTGCAAACGGGCTCACTGCTCGGCGGGGCCGTATTGACGGAGACGATCTTCGCCTGGCCGGGGGTCGGCCGCTATATTTTCGAAGCGATCAGTTCTCGGGACTATCCAGTTATTCAAAGCGGCATTCTCATTATTGCGTTCATGTTTATCGTCATTAATCTGATTGTGGATCTGCTGTACGCCTTGATCGATCCGCGCATCCAGTACAAATAAGGGGGAAGAACATGGCAGAAGTGACTGTAAACCCAAGTGCCGCCACTGCTCCGGTTATGGAGGAAGTTTCGGGCCCCTGGCGAGATGCGTGGAGGGCGTTTCGCAAAAATAAAACCGCGTTGGCTGGCCTTGTCATTATCGTGTTCTTCATCTTCATTGCCTTGATCGCACCGCTGATTGCCCCCTTCGACTATAAGGAGCAGCAGTTGATGGACCGATTGAAGCCGCCGTCTTCCACCCATTGGTTCGGAACGGATGATCTTGGCCGCGATTTGTTCACCCGGGTGCTGTACGGGGCCAGGATTTCCTTGTGGGTCGGATTCTTCTCGGTCATCGGCTCTATCGTGGCAGGAACGGCACTCGGAATTATCGCGGGGTACTTCGGCAAATGGGCGGATATGATCATTTCGCGGCTGTTCGATATTTTGCTGGCATTCCCGAGCATCCTGCTCGCCATTGCCATTGTGGCCATTCTCGGTCCATCGCTGCAAAATGCGCTGTACGCGATTGCCATCGTCAACATTCCAACCTACGGGCGGCTGGTCAGAGCGAAGGTACTCAGCTTGAAAAACGAAGAGTACATTACATCGGCTAAGGCAATCGGAATGAAAAACATGCGCATTTTGCTCAGCCATATTTTGCCGAACAGCTTAACGCCGATTATCGTGCAGGGTACGCTAGGTATCGCCCATGCGATCATAGAAGCCGCAGCGCTCGGGTTCCTCGGTTTGGGCGCCCAGCCGCCGGAACCGGAGTGGGGAAAAATGCTATCCGACTCCCGCCAGTTTATTCAAAAGGCGCCGTGGACGGTCGTTTTCCCGGGGGTATCGATTATGCTGACCGTGCTCGGGTTCAACCTGCTCGGCGACGGTCTGCGGGATGTGCTCGATCCGAGAATGAAGAACTAAAGGTAAAAGTAAAAAACAGCGGTTCTTTGCCTCAAGCTTGAGGTAAGGGGCCGCTGTTTTGCTGCCGATGATTAATAGAGGGGATTAAAAGATTTTCCAAACCGTTGTAACTATTGTGGATTTGAAACGTGGTTATGTTGAGGGGATTACATGATGAAGCGCAGCACACTCGAAAGCGTGTACCAGAAATATATGCCTGAAGTATACCGATATGTACGTTCCCTTTGCGGTAATGATGCTGCCGCAGAGGACTTGGTGCAGGAGACCTTTTACCGCGCTTATTTGCATCTGGAAAATTACAGGGACGAGAAGGTGAAGCCTTGGCCGCTGAGAAAGAACCGTGAAAGGAGCGATCAGGATGAGTGATGATTTCAAGCAGAAGCTGCAGGACTACAGGGACGGGAAGCTTACGGACGAAGAACATGCGGATTTGGAGCGGGAACTGGAGAAGATGGAGGTCTACCAATCCTATCTGGATGAGACGCTGGGCAGGGATGACAACAATGAAGACTTCAAGCATTCGAGGCGAGGCAAGCCGTCCATTCAAGAGGAGCAGATGCATAGGAGGGAAAAGAAGCTGCTCCGGAGAGGGAAGTGGAAGGTACGTTTTGGCACGGTGCTGACTTTAATGAGTTTGTTTATTTGGTTTACGGTCTTGTCTGCGATCGGAACGGGTATCTATTACACGGCAGGTGATCCAGATCTCGGCGATATCGACCGTGACGTGATTGAATCAGCGATTGCTGTAGGATATCCAAATACAAGTGTTCATCTAAGCAGTAACGCTGGGCCATATTTTAATATGAAGGTGAACAGTTCAATAACCAAACGCGTAGGAGATGAATATGTACAGGTAGGGGATTTTTCGGCGTCTTTTTTATTTAGCTGGATGAGATTATATCATTTTTCTTGGTCGGACTCTGTAGCAACCCAAAGTGGTTTGTTTCAATTTCCTGGAACGGAGGGATCTAGCAGCGATCAGGAGTGGAATAAACTTGAGAAGCTCCCCGAGGGGACTGTAGCTGAAGCTTATGTGTCTTACAACCGGCTGTATACGACAGACGAAATACTGCAGCGGTTCAAGGGGAAATCGATGGATCCCGTCTGGTTTGCGGTAGATAATGGAGATGGGTCAGATCGATCTGGGAGAGACAATAACGTCGTTATGAGTCCGATCGGATTTCCGGCAAATCCCGTCTGGCATCCCGACGATGGTAAGATCAGCAATCGTTCGGAACAAAAGACAGGCATCTTTTCTTTGATGGGGACATCAACGACTTCTTATCCTGATTTAGACATGTATGGCTCGGGAGAGTTAAGAGATGAGAACTTTATCAAAACACTCCGCATTCTAACGGAACACAAATATATTGCGAAACAACTGATTCCTTTTGTCGATATGAAGCAGACACTGGAATACGTCGAGAAACACGGGGTTCACATCTACGGTGCTGTCGTAACCGGTCCAACCAAGGAGATTTTAAAGCTGAAAAATGATCCTGAAGTGTCCGGTATCCATGTGGGAAAGGTGACGTTATGGAATTGGCACGAATAAACGTAAGATAAGATTCCGGCAGTTGCACATATCTAAGAAAGAGTCGTCCTGCGAAGACCGTCATGGTCTGGCGGGGGCGGCTTTTTTTGTGCAAAGGTACTACGCGTTTGCTAACTCCCAGTCCGGACTGAAATGTCTTATAATAAAAAAATAAAAACTGGAGTTAGGAGTGCTGTATATGAATATCAAGGACAAAAGAGAACACCGTCAGTACCCTGAACAAACCAGACAGGACGCGTCCAGAGCGACGTATGAACGGGATTATTCACGGCTGATCCATTCCCCGACCTTCCGCCGCCTGCAGGGCAAGTCACAGGTGTTTGGCGCAGGAACCGGAGACTATTACCGGACACGTCTGACACATTCGCTTGAAGTGGCGCAGATCGCACGGGAAGCTGCCAAAAGCCTGGTGCGGGCACACCCCGAGGTTACCGAAGAAAAGGCTGATAATCCGGGGCTCGTGATCGATCCAGAGGTGGTTGAATGTGCGGCGATCGCTCATGATTTTGGACATCCGCCTTTTGGGCATAAGGGTGAAGAAGTGCTCGACGGCATTTTGGACCAGTTGATTAAGGATAAGACGAAAGAAGCGGTTGAGGGGCTATACATGGATTCCGAGCAGATTCATGATGTGCGCCTCCGCATGCGGCATAAATATGAGCATTTTGAAGGGAATGCGCATAATTTCCGACTGATCATGTTCCTAGAAAAGCGGGAAAACGTGGACGGACTGAATTTATCTGACGCGGTGCTGCTTGGGATTAACAAGTATCCGTTTCCGGGTACGTTGATCAAGAAGGGGCTCTACAAGCATGAATGGAGCTACATCTCGGAGATCCGCAAGAACTGGGGCATTCCCGAAGGCAAAAGAACGCTGGAATCGCAGCTAATGGACTTATGCGATGACATCGCATACTCTGCGCATGATTTGGAGGATGGGATCAAGGCCGGAAAAATTGAAGTACATGAGCATTTTCTACATGACCCGTATATCATCCGCCTGATTATCGAAAAGATCAAAACGTTGGAGGATTCCTTCTGGAAAGGCTGGGATACGGACCGCATTCGGCTGAAAGTGGAGGATGTCATGACCGCCTTTCTGCAGGTATGGAATGAAAAAATACCTTATTGTGAGCATGATTATTCGCGGACGCGGCGTGAGGTCAAAGCCTTTTGGGTCAATCTGTTTGTGAGCCATCTGGGTGTGATTCCGGACGGGGACTGGAAAAAGGTTACGTTCATTAAGGACAATGAAGAGGATTTGGATATGCTGCGTACGGTCAGCGTACTCAAGAGCTTTGCCTGGGTAACAATGATTCGTGACCTGCGTGTGCAGCGCCTGCAAAAACGGAGCGAATGGATGATCAAACATCTGTGGGATGCCTTCCTCGATCCGGTCACTTCCAAATCTATTATCCCGTCTGACTGGCTGCAGCGCTTTGAGAAGGATCAGGCCAGCCGCCATCCGATTTGGACATGGGAGCATATGGTGATCGATTATATTGCGGGTATGACGGACGCTTTTGCGGAAAAGATCTATAATGAATTGTACGGACTGAAGGTCGGATCAATATACGATGTGGATTAGTTATCTTATTAGATTTGATTTGGTTATACCGGTCGTGTGAGAGAGGAGGCTGAAATTATGGCGGGATTAAGCTTAAGCGTACTGGATTTGGTACCGAAAATCGGAGAGATCTCCTATGAAACTGCGCTTCAGGAGGCAGCGGCGCTAGCAGCGTCAGTGGAACAGTGGGGCTACAAGCGCTACTGGGCAGCCGAGCATCATGATCTTGAGAATCTGTCCTGCGCATCCCCGGAGGTGCTGCTCGCCCATATCGGGGCCAAAACAAGCCGGATCAGGCTCGGGACGGGCGCCCTTCTGCTGCCTCACTACAGTCCGCTGAAGGTAGCTGAAAGCTTCCGCCTGCTGGCTGCGCTATATCCGGGGCGCATTGATCTCGGCATCGGCCGGGCTCCGGGCGGTTCCGCTCATGCCTCCATGGCGCTAAGCGGGAACTTTTTGCAAAATGTTGCGGATATGCCTAAGAAGATGAGGGCTTTGGTCAAGCTGATGGAAGATCGTTATGTTTACGAAGATCAGCGGGTACAGGCGAGACCTTTACCGCAAATTCAGCCGGATCTGTGGATGCTGGGCACCAACAGCAAGAGTGCAGGCTTCGCGGCTGAGTATGGCACAGGCTATGTTTTTGGGCAGTTTATGAGCGAGCGTGACGGAGCTGAAGTGCTGAAGACGTATCGGGAAAGCTTTCGTCCTTCGGCGCTGATGGACAAGCCGCGGATGATGATGGCGATTGGCATAATTTGTGCCGAAACGGAGCAGGAGGCGAAGCGGCTTCTGCAGACTGCGAAGCTGCCCGGACCGGAGCGAAGTGATCAGGAAGAACGTGCACAGCCGCAGGAACGGCTCATATGCGGTTCACCGGAGCAGGTGAGGGAGCGGCTTGCCGAGCTCTCAGCATCCTGCGGGTGCGAGGAATTTCTCATATTTACGCCTGTCCAGGATTATCCGAAGCGGCTCGACTCGTACCGCTTGCTAGCTTCCTGCTGTTTAGAATAAGGGCATATCAGTCACAGAAATGAAGCAGAAAATCAGTCAGGACAAGGTATTTTTGGAAAGGAACAGTCACATGTTATGGCGATAAAACAACAGATAGAGCAGGCTTTGGCAAAGGATCAGCCCATGTACCTTTATACGTATGCGAGCCATGAGACTGAAGCTGAGCTTTGCGGTATGGAGATGCGGGCATTATTTGGTGATGGGATCGTATGTAGAACGGCGTCCCTGCTGCTCAGCCATCGAAAAATAAATCCCGACCGAAGCCCATTCCTGTCCCTTCGTCTGGATGTCCTTGTGAGCGGTGGCTCGGCGGAGGGGATTGCGGAGCGGGCAGGCACGGTTCAACAGATTATTAACGGGAACACATTCAAAGTTACGTATATCAAGTCGGGTGACCCTTATACCTATAATGAGCAAAGGGCATTTGAACGGTTGGTCGGAAGCAGAATTCACGGCAAGGCTGACATGAAGAAGGCTGACATTACATTCGGGCTGATCTCTGTACAAGGGATCTGGCTGCTTGGTGTCTGCCATGTTCCGGAGCGGAGCTGGCACGCGCATATTCATAAGCCGCAAAACTATTCCACCGGACTTAGCGCCAAGGCGGCTAGATCTCTGGTTAACATTATGGCGCCAGAAACGGAAGGAGTACGGGTGGTAGACCCATGCTGCGGAATGGGCAATGTTTTGATTGAAGCATTATCCATGGGGATTCATATCCAGGGGAACGATATCAACCCGCTTGCGATCCGGGGAGCCAGAATCAATCTAAAGCATTACGGTTATCCTGTAGAGCTGGTGACGCTGGGGGATATGAATGAACTCGAGGGACATTTTGATGCTGCGATATTGGATATGCCCTATAATCTATGCTCCGTTCTTCCGGAAGAAGAACAGAAGCAGATGCTGACCAGCCTTCGCCGGCTGGCGCCGCGTGCGGTCATCGTTACCACCGAAGAGGATGTGCGGGTACGTGTTGAAGAAGCAGGTTACCGGATCATCGATGAATGCAAGGTGTGGAAAGGAAGCTTTGTGCGGCAGGTGTGGCTGTGTGAGGCTCTTTTGTAAAAGAAAGAGGGTGTGGAAATTTGCAGATTAGAGCTGCCAATAGATCAGACTATCCTGAATTAAGACAGATATACCTTGAATCACGCCGTAAGAGTTTCGTATGGGAAGACGAAAATGAAATGACTTTAGCAGACTTTGATAAGCATACGAGCGAAGAGTATATTATTTTGGCAGAGGAAGATCATCGTATATTGGGATTTACTTCTTTATACTTGTCAGATAATTTTATTCATAATCTATTTGTTCATCCTGAATTCTCAGGTAAAGGCGTCGGCAGCAAGCTGCTTGATGTTGCCACCTTGAAAATGAAAAAACCATTGACGTTGAAGTGCGTATCTGCAAATCATAAGGCTATGAAGTTCTACGAGAAGAATGGTTGGAAGAAGGTCGTTGAAGAAGGCGTCCCAGGAGAGAAATATTGGGTTATGGTGTATGAATAGCTCTTTATCATTCGTACTTATAAAAATAAACTCCCTAAAATATCATTGGTTTACCCTATGGGTTTTCCAATGCCAGCTTTAGGGAGTATTTTTGATAGACTGGAGCTAAATTTTCTAGTACATACGCTTGTAATCAACCAGGTTGTGCGGCGGCTTTTGCCCTTGGGCATAGGCCCTGACATTCTCTGTGAAAATATCAACCACGCGCTCGGTGTAACGGTCCGTGCTTCCGGCAACATGCGGTGTGATGATGACCTGCTCCATCTCCCACAGTGGATGTTCTGCCGGGAGCGGCTCTTCTTCAAACACGTCGAGTCCGGCCCCGCTGATGTGGCCGCTGTTCAAAGCTTCGAGAAGAGAGGAGGTGTCTACCGTTGGGCCACGGCCGGCATTGATGAAGCAGGCGCCTTTTTTGGCTGCGTTCCACGCGGCGGCATTAAACATATGATGTGTCTCCTCCGTTAACGGCAGTACGTTGACAATATAGTCACCTTGACCAAGCGCTTCGTGTAAGCTCTCCATCGTATACATTTGATCCACATGGGGCTCCGGCTTATCCGACCGTCTCACGCCAATCACCCTCATGCCAAACGCTTTGGCTAGACGGGCTGTCTCCCTGCCGATTTCGCCTACGCCAACGATCACCAGTGTTTTACCGTTTATTTCGCCCAGTGTTTGAAGTCCGGGAGCCGTCAGATTCGGCTGCCACTTCTTTTTCAGCTGTTGACGTACGGCAACATGCATCTGGCGCGAGAAGGAGAGCATCATGGCCAAAATGCTTTCCGAAATCGGGATGGCATGCACACCGCTGGAATTCGTCAGCAGTATCCCCTTATCCCTTAGACGTTCCAAAGGCAGGGTATCTACACCGGCGGACCAGGTCTGCACCCACTTTACGTTGCTGTCCTCCTGGAGTACATACTCGGCAATTGTTTTCGACCATCCGACGATGATTTCCGCATTTTTGACCTGTTCAGGGCCGAGCTCGTTCTTTTTTTTGATAATCACTTTAAAGCCAGGAGCAGCCTCCTCAATCTGATGAATTTGTTCTGGTGTCAGGGAATGAAGACATACGATTTGTTTCATGCTTTGCCTCCTCATTCTATGATTATGTACGCTATGTATTACTTTCTAGGATACCAGATTCAAACATGGAGTGAAACGTGAGTGACCGCAGCAATCGGATCATCCTTTTCTTTACATGGAGACTAATGAACTAAGGATTTTTTTTGAAGGGAAAAGTGATTTTTGGGATATGATAAAATGACGGTATTATATAGTAGGAAAAATTTCCGGAAGGGGTAATTTCGACATGAATCAATTAAGTCTGGAGCAACCGCTGCGATTGTTTATCGCCGTTAAATTATCGGGAGAATTAAAATCCAAGCTGGAGAAATGGAGAAAAGAACAGCAGCCAACTTTATCTTTTAAAAAATGGGCCCATAGGGAAGATTATCATATTACCATCCAGTTTTTGGGGGATGTCAATCCTACTCTTGTACCGGATATCTCGAAAAAGCTTCAGGAAACAGCAAGCCAATTAAATCCATTTGTTCTTGGACTTGGTGAGGTGGGCGTCTTTGGTACCGAGAGCTCTCCGAGGGTGCTTTGGGCTGGAGTAATTGACCACAATCATATGCTCATCCGTCTGCAGGAAGCGGTAACTCATGCGATGGAGGATTTCGGATTTGTGAAGGAGTCCCGTCCTTATCGTCCGCATATCACAATTGCCCGAAAATACGCAGGAAATGAGCCATTTCAGCTAGCTTCACTCCCGCCTGTTCTTCCGCAAACAGCGTCTTTGAAACAGGGAGAAGGAGAGAGCTTCTGGACTGTAAATGAATTTGCACTTTTTTCCACGCATTTGCACGATCGGCCAATGTATGAGATACTAGAATCCTTCCGCGTAGTGGAATATTAGTAGATTGATATTTTTCGGGTTTTATTTTAGTCATATTCAAAAATTCCTGCACATCAAAAACAATAAGCTATTTCCCTTAGCCGTATCCTGTGAACCGTAAAATTGTGCCGTCACGAAGCTGGTGTTGTAACAAGAGTACCTATGTTTTCCTTTTTTCTTGTATTCGCGGATGCAGCAAGTCACTGAAAATGTTTTTCGGGTTTTCGAAACCTTTATTTTCAGTTACATAAGAAGGGAATGTGCCGGGATATAGGAGGAGAAATATGTACACTCTAAGACAAAACCGCTGGATGGCTGTGCTGATCGGAGTTCTTCTGGTGTGTTTCTCTGCGATTTGTTTGCTTATTCAAAATGAACAGGCTAGTAAATTGCAGTATAATAGTAGCTCGAATCTGAATCCTTTTGATTCTATTCCTTTGGGTAAGACTCAAGTCGCGGCTGTCAAAGCGCAGAATATACAGAATACGCAGCAATCATCTCAGCTTAGGCTACCCTTAGGCATTGAAAACGCTAATAATATTAATTTGTGGAAAAATAAACCGGAAGCAATCTTTATTGAAAGTCTTCCTGCTAAATCGCCACAGGCAAAGGCGAAGCTGGAAGATAAGCAGCTGAACGCAAAACCGAAGGCTGCAAAAGTGAAGGTTTCGGAGCAGAAAGAGCTGAATCCTCAGCTTACTCCCCCTAAAAAATTATTCTTCAGCCGGACCAAACTGCTAAGTCCATCAGAACAGGAGAAATCGACCTGGCAGTATAATGTATCCGCTGAGGATGTGCTCCTGCTGCAAAAAATTGTCATGGCAGAAGCAGAAGGCGAACCGTACCAAGGCAAAATTGCTGTAGCGAATGTTGTCTTGAACCGCCTGCGGTCAGCCAATTTTCCCAATACGATAAAAGAGGTTATCTATCAAAAACATCAGTTCAGTCCTGTGGCTAACGGACGATTTGACCGCGTGAAGCCAAGCGAGGATTGTATTCATGCTGTCAACGAAGCCTTGAACGGCAAGAAGGCCGTAACGGATGATACGTATTATTTCTTGTCTCTAAAGCTGGCGGAAGATCTGACCGTACATCATACGCGTACATTCGAGAAACAGATCGGTAATCATTCTTTTTACAAATAAATACCAATTGGTTATGATAGGGATAGATCGTTATTCAATCAAACTGGTTTGGGTAATTTATTGTAGGAGGTGGCTCTTTTGATGAAAATTACGTATTACGGCCATTCTTGCGTGCTTGCAGAGGCTGGCGGCAGAAGTGTGATAATTGATCCTTTTCTGACAGGAAATCCGGCTTCGGGAATCTCGCCCAAGGATATTCATGTGGACGCTGTTCTGCTGACGCATGGTCATTCGGATCATTTTGGAGACTGTATCGAAATCGCCAAGGCGAATGATTGCCCGATTATTGCTGTATTTGAACTGGCGGAATACTGCCGGAGCCAGGGTGTTCAAGCCTTTGGGATGAACATTGGCGGCGGACACTCCTTTGACGGCTTCAAGGTGAAATACACGCTGGCTTTTCACAGCTCTTCTGTGCAGGTTGGAGACTCCTGGATTTACGCAGGGGAACCTGGAGGCATTTTGCTGACAATGGGGAACAAAACCTTTTTCCATGCGGGTGATACGGGGTTGTTCGGTGACATGCGCCTGATCGGTGAGATGAACAAGATCGATGCGGCTGCACTCCCGATCGGAGACGCGTTCACCATGGGACCGGACGATGCGCTGCTGGCGGCCAAATGGCTGCGTGCGGAAAAAGTGCTGCCGATTCACTACAATACATTCCCGGCCATTCAGCAGGACGGATCTCTTTTCTGCGAACGGCTGAGTCAGGAAGGCATGAAGGGATACCCGCTGAAGTCGGGCGAAAGTTTCGAAATCTAGAGTTGTCTTTGCAACTGACAAACACCCCCTCGTTTCTTGGGCATATACTGGGGAATGATTAGCCTACAGGAAAGGCGGGTGCAAGGGTGAACTACCGGGATAACGGAAGCGGTTCGATCGCCGTTCAAGACCTGCAGTATGTCATTCAGGCAGAATACCGTTCCATGATATATGCACAGCGCCTTCTGTTTCTTGCACCTCCGGAACACCAGATGCATTTCAGCAGATATGTCGAAACGAAGCAAAAGGAACGGCTCGTGGTCTGGACGCGCCTATATTATCATTTAACCGCCTGTTATCCGGTGTTCAGCAAGGTGAAACCGCCAAGGGACTATGTGTCCGGGCTCAAAACGGCCATTGAAGATACGCTTGATACTGCTGATTTTTATGCATGGCTTCACGACAGCTCGCAGGACCCCTACCTTCGGAATATACTGCAGCGTGCCATGAACGGGGAGACAAGATGGGCGGTAAGGCAGCAATTTCTATACAGCAGCTATTTGCTTGAGAACGGGGATAAGGTGAAAGGCAAAGGGTTTACTGATGTAACAAAAAAACAGCTTCCTCCTGTATAGGGAGGAGCTGTTTTTGCGTATTACCGTTTATAGCCTGCCGTTCCGTGATGAAGTATGCAGGTCTTCCTGCCGCAACAATTCGAGCACCTGCTGTGCGCAGTAACAAGGCTCGCTGCCTGGCTCTGTGCTAACCAGAGATTTCAGCCTATTATGTTCCACTTGATCGTATTCATGAACCAGACGATGATGCCAACGGTGCAGAACCTCTGGGGAATGAATCATTTCCGCGCTCCCAAGCTCCACGAAATATTGGCCGTTCTCTTCTTCCTGCCCAGGAAGAACTTCAAAAAACAGCATTGGGATGCCTTTCGCCAGGCCTTCCGTGCATGTCATCCCTCCGGGCTTCGTGATCAGCAGGTCGGACACATCCATCCACTTATGAATCTCCTTCGTATATCCGAGCAGGTGAATGTTAGAATGACCAAACAGGGGGCTGTTTTTCATCTTTTGAAGGATCTTTTCGTTGCTGCCCGTGCAGAAGATGAGCTGAATCTGATCGGCCCAGGAAATCAGCAACTTGATCATCTCTTTGTTGAAGGAAACGCCCCAGCCACCGCTCATGATCAGAATCGTCGGCATGCGTTTAAGTCCTAGCTCCTTTATCAGCTGCTCCTTGTCTGTCCTTTCCCAGAAGTTCGGGTGAACAGGGATTCCGGTTACTTGAATGGAAGAGGCCGGGACATTTCGGCGAAGCAGTAAGCCTTTGACCTTAGGTGAAGACACCAGATATTGATTAACTTCCTTATTCACCCAAGTAGCATGGACATCATAATCCGTAATCAGCGTAACCAGCGGCACATGTATGCCCTGCCTTTTGAGACGCGAGATCACAGCATTGGGAAAAGGATGCGTACATACGATCAGATCCGGTTTAAGCTGTTTAATGACTTGAGCCGCCTGGGTGTAAAAAATCCGGTGCAGAGCAAGCTTGGTCAGTCGGTTGAGCGATTTATTATATTGCTTGCGGTAGAGCATCCCGACCAGTTTGGGACTGCTGCTGACCGTCTTGCGGTATGCTGACAGGATCAAAGGTCCCATCGTCGGATTTAAAAATTTACCGAGCTCGATGACGCGGCACTGCAGATGAGGGTCGAGCCTCTTCATCCCGGTCGCTAGTGCGTAAGCTGCTTGCGTATGGCCTGTGCCGAATCCTTCGGACAGCAGCAGCACTCTCTTTTTCCGCATGTTTTCACCCACTTTTCCTTCCTCTATCTTACAGGAGGAAATGGTAAAAATCCATAAACGACTGTCTTTTAGGAAGAGTTGCCTGACGGCGCATGAAAGAAAATAAATGAAAATATTCTGAAAAATCGCCTGGGAGGGGTTGTCAGAGGAGTAAGAACGTGATAAAGTATGAATCGACCATATGACTAGATCGGGAATCTGGTCATTCTAATATTCAAGAATTCAACAATGATGAAGGAAAGGAGGGGAAGGATATGCCTGCAGTAGATCGTCGAGAGCAAATCCTTCATGCGGCAGCACAGTCATTTGCCCTGTTTGGATACAAGGCGACGACGATGGATCAGGTAGCGAAAATCGCGAATGTAGGCAAAGGGACTATCTACACCTTCTTTACCAACAAGGAAGAGCTGTTTGACGAAATTTTGTACAGTGTCATTTTGGAGATGAAGGAACTGGCCGAGAGCAAGATCAGGCGGGAGCATACTTTTTTTGAGAATCTCTACAGCGTCCTGGATGCTTTGCTGGAATTCAGGGACGACCATGAACTGCTCATCAAGCTGTCCCAGGAAGTCCGCGATGTCGGTACGCCAAAGGCCAGAGAAGGGATCGCGAAGCTTGAGCGTGTCATCCTGGATAATTTAGAGAGGGAAATTGCCTATGCGCGAAATCAGGGTGAGATCAAGCCATGTGATCCACAAGTGGTCGCCATTGTCTTGTTCAAGCTGTATATTGCTTTGACTTCCGACTTCAATCAAATCCGGGAGCCTTTAAGCAAGGATGAAATTCATCACTATATCCGATTGTTTATGGCAGATGGTCTCGCGAATGTTCCTGAAGGAGCAGCATAAACATCTGAATAGCAGGGGCAAACCATGCTTCCAAGTACGTGCAGTCCATGACAGACGGCCGGAAAAGGAAGTTTTTATCGGCCTTAAAATGACCGAATGATCAAAATAGTCATTTGGTTCTAGAAATCGATTTTAAAAAAATGAAGGAGAGAAACACTCATGAGGTCATTATCTGTATTTGTCAAAGACATGGCTGCGACTGTCCGCAACCGGAAGCTGCTCATTTCCATGGTGGCCGTGATCTGTATTCCGGTCATGTATGCCGGGTTATTTCTGACAGCCTTCTGGGATCCTTATGCTAAAATGGATCAATTGCCTGTGGCGGTTGTCAATAAGGATACCGGTGCAGAATACGGTGGCCAGTCGCTGAAGATCGGCCAAGATCTCGTTGATGAATTGAAGAAAAGCGATGATTTTGATTGGAAGTTTGTGAGTCGCGAGGAAGCGGAGAAAGGGATGGCAGATAACAAGTATTACATGACCATTGTGATCCCGGAAGATTTCTCCTCTAAATCCGCAACCGTGCTGGATGAGCATCCGCAGCCTTCCGAGATTATTTTTGAGCCGAATGAAGGCTATAACTTTCTGGCTTCCCAAATCGGCGGTTCAGCCATAAAAGAAATCAAATCACAGGTATCGGAGAAGGTAACCGAATCCTATTCCAAAGTCATGTTTGATGAGATCAAAACGGTATCCAGCGGCTTGGGTGAAGCGGGAAACGGCGCATCCGACATTTCGGATGGAGCCGGGCAGCTGGATGAAGGTGCTGCCAAGCTGAAGGAGAACTTGAGCAAAATGGTAGCTGGTACGGTGAAGCTTGAGGAAGGAATTCAGCCGCTTTCGAGCGGAGCGGGGGACCTGCAAAAAGGTGCCGTGAGTCTGAAGGAAGGTTCCCAGACACTTGCAGGGGGCTTGAATCAACTGAGTTCCGCGCATAAGCAGCTCGAAGACGGCGTTGTCTCTTCGCATCAAGGCTCCACACAATTAAAGGACGGACTGGCCGCATCTGAAGCTGGCAGCGCCAAACTGCAGGCGGGGCTGCAAACAGCCGTGGACGGCAGCGGGAAATTAGAGGCGGGTCTCGCCTCAACGCTGGACGGCAGCGGCAAGCTGCAGGAAGGCCTGAAGCAATCCGAAGCCGGCAGCTCGAAGCTGGCTGAAAGCTTGAAAGCCGCTGAAGCGGGAGGAGAGCAGGTCGCATCCGGTGCTCAAAGCGTAGCGCAGGGCCTGCAGCAGCTCGCACAAGCGAATCCTGAGCTTGCTCAAAATCCGGCCGTGCAAAAGCTCATTGCAGCCAGCCAGGCGGTAGCCAAAGGCAGTGAGCAGCTGCATCAAGGCCAGCAGCAGCTTAGTGAAGGAGCTGCACAGCTGAATAAGTCGCAGCAGCAGCTTTCGGGCGGTGCATCCAGTCTCCATGCTGGACTGCAGCAGCTCTCCGGCGGAGCGACGCAGCTCAGCCAAGGCGCAGAGCAACTGACGGCTGGCGTGGATCAGCTGCATCAAGGCCAGCAGCAGCTGCTTCAAGGGGCAACAAAACTTGAAGCAGGTCAGTCCAAGCTGGAAGATGGCATGAAGCTGTTCGGCACGAAGCTGGCCGAAGCGGCTAACGGCAGTCAGCAGCTCGCAAGTGGCGCTGGACAACTTGCCGATGGATCTGGCAAGCTGCAAGGCGGCATGAGTCAGCTGGGCAGCGGCGTCACAGCGATTGCCGATGGTTCCAAACAACTGGATAATGGAGCTGGACAACTGAGCGAAGGGCTTGGCCAGCTGAAGGATGGTTCTACGGAGCTTGCATCGAAACTCAATGAAGCAGCAGAAAAAAGCGGCGAAGTCAAAGTCGGAGACGATAACTTCAAAATGTTCGCCGAACCAGTAAAAATCCAGGAGAACAAGATCTCTAAGGTTCCTAACTACGGAACAGGATTTGCGCCATATTTCCTGTCCCTGGGATTGTTCGTAGGCGCACTGATTTCTACGATCGTCCTTCCGATGAGAGATACCTCCGTTCTCGGAGCATCAGGCTACAACCGGTTTATCAGCCGGACCTTGTCTTTCGTACTGATGAGCGTGCTGCAATCCTTGCTGGCTGCTCTCGTTATGTTGTACGGATTGAAGCTTGAAGTGCAGAACGTACCGCTATTCTATGTCTTTACGTTCATTACAAGCTTGTCCTTTACGTTCATGGTTCAGGCGTTTGTCACTTGGCTGGATCAGCCTGGACGCTTCGTTGTCATCGTACTTCTGATCTTCCAATTGACAACCAGTGCAGGTACGTTCCCGCTGGAGATGATTCCAGACTGGATGAAGATCCTGAATCCGCTCCTGCCAATGACATACAGCGTCGTCGGCTTCAAATCAGTCATATCCACCGGTGATTTCTCGCTGATGTGGAATCAGGCTGCCGTACTCGGCGCCGTGGGCATCGTATTCCTGGCTCTGACGCTGACGTACTTCCTGATGAAATCGCACAAGGGCATTCTCGAGCAACAGCAGGAATCGCCTTCCTTATCCGCATAACGGATCAAAGGTTAGAAGGGTTATCCCAAGCCATCTTGGCTATGGGGTAACCCTTTTTAGTATGGCGGATTAATATTGTTGTTTTCGTAAGAATTGTTGCTATCTTGACCATACTGATAAAAGGTTGACTTCTAAGCAAGTACATTGGAGTTAGAGGATGGTTAATATGAGAGACGAATTAAGTATAAATATCTATTTAGATGAAACAGATACTCCGTTTTCAAGATACTATAGCTTAGAAGATGTTCACCTAAGCTCTGATCTTGAAGATTTTATTTTGGCAAAGCTACACAGTGGAAGAAGAAAAGAAGTAGAAATATTTTATTTAGGTCAGAATGATTTTGACGAAAAGTCATTACAGGCTGCCACATTTAACACTTTTTCTGACATCTTGAACGAAGAGGAATATACATATGCTAGAAATGTCAAAAAGTCTATTGTTTTGTTTGTGCTTGGTATTATTGTTGGGGTGATATTCTTGAAGTATTCAACTACTCATGCCTATATTGCAGGAGTCTTAAGCATTGTATGTTGGGTTTTTATTTGGGCAGGTACAGAGGTTTATTTTTTTGATAATCAGCAAATCAAACAAAAAATTAGAAAATGCAGGAATATTCTAAATGCGAATGTGTGCAAAAATGAATAATTATTCACTATAAGTATTATTTAATCTAAAAACGATTTAATGCAGTAGTGCAAACCATTGTTTATCGGGATCATAAAAACTTTAAATTGCGCAGGTTAGAGGGCAGTGTTAAAATAAAAAAACCAATTCTTGCTGAATAAATATCAAAGTTAGAAATGAATAACCTTTCCCCATAGCAACAAGGTTGTCCGCGGTTGTATGTTTACCCCATTCCCCAGTTAATAGTCACTGTTTTGTTCTTGCAGCCAATGTCGTCTCAACTATGGTTATGTTTGCTGTACCCGGATTTAAGTCATTATTCATTCTGAAGATAGAAAGGTTGCTTTCCATGAGACATACGGTACTTCCCCCTAAACAGGGACTTTATGATCCGCAGTTTGAAAAAGATGCTTGTGGCATGGGGTTTGTTGCTCATATCAAGGGCCGGGCTTCCCATGAAATTGTTAGCCAGGCGCTGACGATGCTGGAAAATATGGAGCATCGCGGCGGTCAGGGCAGTGAGCCTAATTCCGGTGACGGAGCCGGTATTATGCTGCAAATTCCCCACCGTTTCTTTGCCGAAGAGGCGCAAATACAAGGTTTTGAACTTCCAGAAGCAGGCCAATATGGTGTCGGCATGCTGTTTCTTTCCCATGATGAGGCCGTTCGTGAGGCTCATGAGAGCCGGCTGATTCAGATTATTAAGGAAGAAGGGCAGTCTTTTCTGGGTTTCCGCGACGTGCCTACCTATGATGAAATGCTGGGAAAATCGGCGAAGGAAGCTAAGCCGTATGTGCGCCAAGTATTTATCGGACGCAGCAGCGATCTGATGGAAGACCTGGATTTTGAACGCAAGCTGTACATTATCCGCAGACGCGCTGAACTGGCGATCCGCTACGGCGGAACGCCGGAAGGAGAAACCTTCTATATTTCCAGTCTATCCTGCCGGAAAATCGTATATAAAGGCATGCTGACCACCGTACAGGTGGGACAGTTCTACCTTGACCTGCAGAACAAGACGGTTGAGACCGCAATTGCACTGGTTCACTCCCGTTTTAGTACGAATACTTTCCCGAGCTGGGAGCGTGCGCATCCATACCGTTTCATGATCCACAACGGCGAGATCAATACGCTGCGCGGCAACGTGAACTGGATGCATGCTCGCCAATCCCTGTTCAAAAGTGAAGTTTTCGGCAGCGATTTGGACAAAGTGAAGCCGGTGATCAATCCGGATGGTTCGGATACCGCGATGTTTGACAATACGTTCGAATTCCTCTATCTCAGCGGACGTTCCTTGCCGCATGTGGCCATGATGATGGTGCCTGAGCCTTGGAACAACGACGCGGGTATGAGCGAAACGAAAAAAGCATTTTATGAATACCACAGTTCGCTAATGGAGCCTTGGGATGGCCCTGCCGCGATGGCATTTACGGACGGCGTGCAGATCGGGGCGATTCTTGACCGCAACGGTCTGAGACCTTCCCGTTATTATGTAACGAAAGACGACTTAATCGTATTGTCTTCCGAAGCAGGCGTCCTCGACATTCTACCTGAAAACGTGCTTTACAAGGACCGCCTGCGTCCAGGCAGAATGCTGCTTGTTGATACTAAGGAAGGGCGCATTATTTCCGATGAGGAAGTCAAAGCGCAGATTTCTTCCGAGCAGCCTTACCGTAATTGGCTCGACGAACATCTGATCAATCTGGAAGAGCTGCCGGATGCGCCGGAGCTTCCGGATCCGAAGCATGATAACGTTACACAGCTGCAGCTGGCCTTCGGCTATACGTTCGAGGAGCTGCGCAAGGTGCTAGAGCCGATGGCTTCGACCGGCATGGAAGCTCTCGCTTCGATGGGCTACGATGCTCCGCTGGCCGTATTGTCTGATAAGCCGCAGCGGCTGTACAACTACTTTAAGCAAATGTTCGCGCAGGTGACGAACCCGCCGATCGACGCGATCCGCGAAGAGATCATTACTTCGACGGCAACAACGATCGGACCGGAGCGCAATCTGCTGCATCCTGAGCCGGAAAGCTGCCGTCAGATTCGTTTGGATACGCCGATCCTTTCCAATGAGGATTTTGCGAAAATCCGCCATGTGCACCGTCCGGGCTTCAAGTCGATGACGATCCCGATCTTCTTTACGGCAGCAGATGGAGTGGAAGGACTGCGTCAGGCGCTGGACGGACTTTGCATTGCTGCCGACCGCGTCATCGGCAAAGGCCATAACATTCTGATCCTGTCCGACCGCGGCGTTGATCGTGAGAATGCGGCAATTCCGGCGCTTCTGGCTGTATCCTGCCTGCATCATCACTTGATCCGTCAGGGCACGCGTACAAAGGTGAGCATTCTGCTCGAGTCCGGCGAACCGCGTGAAGTGCATCATTATGCGCTGCTGCTCGGCTACGGCGTCAGCGCGGTCAATCCGTACCTGGCGTTTGAAACGCTGGACGACATGATCCGCCAGGGACTGCTGCGCGGCGTAACGCATGAGAAAGCGGTCAAAAATTATATCAAGGCTTCGACAAAGAGCGTGGTTAAAATCCTCTCCAAAATGGGGATTTCCACGATTCAATCCTACCGTGGAGCACAGATTTTCGAAGCGGTCGGCCTGAAAGAGGAATTCGTAGAGAAGTACTTTACCAATACGCCTACCCGCATCGCAGGCATCGGGCTGGAAGAGGTTGCAGCCGAGGCGCTGGCCCATCATAACCGTGCTTTTACGGACAAGGACGGAAGCGACATGGTGCTGGATTCCGGCGGCGAATACCAATGGCGTAAAGACGGGGAAGAGCATCTCTTTAACCCGCAAACGATCCATCTGCTGCAGCAGGCTGTTCGAACCGGCGATTATAAGGTGTATAAAAAATATGCCAAGCTGGTGCAAGGCGAAAATGAGCAGAAGATGACGATCCGTTCCTTGCTGAAGCTGAAACCGGTTGGACCTGCAGTACCGCTGGAAGAGGTTGAACCGATCGAGTCCATCATGCGCCGCTTCAAAACAGGAGCCATGTCGTTTGGCTCCATCAGCAAGGAAGCGCATGAAAGCTTGGCGATCGCGATGAACCGCATCGGCGGCAAGAGCAACACCGGCGAAGGCGGCGAGGATCCTGCTCGCTACATTCCGGATGCGAATGGCGACTCCCGCCGCAGTGCGATCAAGCAGGTGGCATCAGGCCGGTTTGGCGTCACGTCGAACTACCTGGTCAATGCCGATGAAATTCAGATCAAGATGGCCCAAGGCGCCAAGCCGGGTGAAGGTGGACAGCTTCCTGGCCGCAAGGTGTATCCATGGGTTGCCGAGGTCCGCGGCTCTACTCCGGGGGTAGGTCTGATTTCACCTCCTCCGCATCATGACATTTACTCGATCGAGGATTTGGCGGAGCTGATCTATGATCTGAAGAATGCCAATCCTCGTGCCAATATTAACGTGAAGCTGGTATCTGAAGTCGGCGTCGGTACGATCGCTGCCG
Source organism: Paenibacillus mangrovi (assembly GCF_022898935.1). Lineage (GTDB taxonomy): Bacteria > Bacillota > Bacilli > Paenibacillales > Paenibacillaceae > Paenibacillus_AQ > Paenibacillus_AQ mangrovi. Next base: position 77,315 of record NZ_JALIRP010000011.1, read on the forward strand.
GCGTGGCCAAAGGCAGAGCCGACATCATTCTGGTGAGCGGTTATGACGGAGGCACGGGCGCATCCCCTCAAAGCTCTATCCGTCATGCGGGCATGCCGTGGGAGCTGGGTCTGGCCGAAACGCATCAGACGCTGATCCTGAACAATCTGCGTGATCGTGTCGTACTCGAAACGGACGGTAAAATGCTGAACGGCCGAGACCTGGCCGTGGCAGCACTGCTGGGTGCCGAAGAATACGGCTTCTCCACAGCGCCGCTGATCGCACTTGGATGCATCATGATGCGCGTCTGCCAAATGGATACCTGTCCAGTTGGCGTGGCGACGCAGAATCCGGAGCTGCGCAAGCATTTTATGGGTGATCCGGCGCATGTCGTAAACTTTATGAAATTCGTGGCAGAGGACCTGCGCGAGTTGATGGCTGAGCTTGGATTCCGCACCATTCAGGAAATGATTGGACGTACAGACTGCCTGGATGCCGAAGTTGTTAATGAACATTGGAAGAAGCAGGGGATTGACTTGTCCGCGCTGCTGCACACACCGGAAATGCCGGAAGGAAGTACACGCTTCAACAGCAAGACGCAAAATCATGGTCTGGAAGAAACGCTGGATATGCGTTATCTGCTTGACATGGGTGCTCCTGCTCTTGAGAGGGGCGCAGCCGTGCAGGGCACACTCCCGATTACCAACGTGGACCGCGCTGTCGGCACCATCCTGGGCAGTGAAGTCACGCGGAAATTCGGAGCAGCTGGACTTCCAGAGGATACGATTTCCATCACGTTTACAGGCACTGCAGGCCAGAGCTTCGGGGCTTTTGTTCCAAAGGGCATGACGCTGACGGTTGTAGGTGATGCCAACGACTATACAGGCAAGGGTCTTTCCGGCGGTAAGCTGATCGTGAAGCCTTCGGACAAATCGACCTTCAAGGCGGAGGAGAATATCATTATCGGCAACACCGCATTTTACGGTGCAACCAGCGGTGAAGCCTACATTAATGGTATTGCCGGCGAACGCTTTGCTGTCCGTAACTCCGGCGCTGCGGTCGTTGTAGAAGGCGTAGGTGATCATGGCTGTGAATATATGACAGGCGGACGCGTGGTTGTACTGGGCGGCACAGGACGGAACTTTGCAGCCGGTATGTCCGGCGGTATCGCCTATGTATATGATCCTGAGAACACCTTTATTCAGCGCTGCAACCTGGAAATGGTATTGCTCGAGCGGGTGGAGGAAGCCGAAGAGGCGGAAGAGCTGAAGGATCTGATCCAGAAGCATGTGTCCTATACCGGAAGCGCCATGGGCCACAAGGTTCTGGAGAACTGGGGGCAAAGCCTGGAGCAGTTCGTAAGGGTTATTCCGAAGGATTACAAACGGATGACACAGCATATTCGCAAGGTTCAGGAGAAAGGATTGACCGGGGAAGCGGCGCTGCTGGCGGCTTTTGAAGCTAATATGCGTGAGCTAGCGAGAACCGGGAGTCAATAAGTCATAAGTTTTACATGAACGTGCAAAATTGACCGAAATGGGTCTGTAATTTTGGCTCCGAATGGAGATTGAAATCGCAGGCCCATTTTTTTCGACAAAAATAGAACCGGATTTCGAAGACAAACTTTCCATCAGACGACAGTATCGTGATAATACCTGGGATATAATAAAAAGGACCTAGCACTTCAAGACTGTTGGCGGATGAATTCAGACAATCGGGCAGTCATTTGATCCTATTTTTAAGATATCAGAACGTATAAACTTCACGAAACGCATCCTGATATCGCAAGAATAACTATCCCTAAAGACGTCTTTCTTCTATGAGAGTACATCGATAGACTTTATTTTTATGAAAATCGATGAGTGGAGCGAGGGTATCTTCGATGAGAGATGAGAAGGAATTTGGAGCCGAAGCACGGACCAATAACGACAATCCAGCACAAATGCAATTAGATATCCTGAAGGTGCTGGAGCAATGCGGGATACACCCTGAAAGCTGGCATAACTACGTGGAACAACAGGATCGATAAAATATACTAAAACCGTCACCATAATCTAAAAAGACCTCAGCAGCTCTATGCCACTGAGGTTTTTTTCTGTTTATTTCATGGAGCGCTCCATACGTACAAAAGCAATAAACCGTCTCGCTTCTTCTTCTGTAAGACTTCGTCCGTCTACCGTTAAATTGAACCTCTTCAGCAAATCTTCGTCTGATAGTTCCAATTGATCTACAAAATCGCGAACTCCCTGATCCATAACCTGCTTAGGCTGCGCCGTACGACCAATCAGATAGTCTATGGAAACTTCGAATTTATCGGCAAGCTTGGTGAGAATTTCAAAATCAGGTTTGCGGCGGTTCTTTTCATAGTGGGAGAGTGCGGCTCTTGTGATACCGAGTGATTGGGCTAATTCTTCTTGAGTCCATCCTCGTTGATCCCGCAGTTCTGCGATGCGATTATCATGATTCATGAATTAATCTCCTCCGATTACCTGCATGATTTTCTTATTCAAGTAACAAATTGTATCGAACTCACCGTTTAAGTCCTAAAAAAAGAATTGACTAGTTACAATTTGTATCGTAAAGTAAAAAATGTAAATGATACTATTTGTATCTTTATAGAAACAATATGTATCAATAAGCAGTGTAGTCAATATCCTTACTTTTATACCATAAGGCAGGGTTGAACCCATGAATATGTTGACGGCATACGGAAAACCTCTTCAAACGTACATATCCATTCATCAAATCGGTGAAAATGCTATTTTTTTAAACCGTTCCCGTCCGGTTGTCTTATGGGATCTTGAATCCCAAATGCTCGTCTTCATCAGCGATTTGAACTTCCCACTTTTGCCTGAGATCCGGCTGTGCTTTGACATCGAGTGTCAAGGAGAGCTCTTATGCCGGACTTACGGCAAGCTGCTTTGGAAAGAAAACAGCCTGACGGAGGCTATACAGTATGGCGTCCTGCTTGAGCCTGGGGAGGTGAATATAGCAAAAAAAATCACCCACACCCTCATGGGCGGCAGAATCGACGATCACAAGTATGATTTTCATATGGATCTCATGAATGACAAAGGTAGCGGTCAAATCTTTGATATTTTTACTTAATCATTTTGGCTAGGAATAAAGACATTTTACTATATTTATCAAAGGGCTGCATAGTGCTTTTGCCGAAGGTTTTACAAAATAGCCACTGAAACCGCAAAACCCAATCTGTTAAGCGAGGGATGGATCTTGAGCAGTTTGATTTTTTATAAGCGGGTTACCTATGAATAGTATAAATCCGTTAAAAAATACAATGGAATCCGGCCGTCAGCTTGAATCAATACCGCTGTTTGAAACGAAAAACCGCAATTTGTTCCGGATCAATAAACGAATCCAGGATATATGTCTCTCTCTTCTTGGGCTTATTTTGTTGTCTCCGCTGCTGCTCCTAATCTCGCTCCTGATTAAAGCTGAGGATCCCAAAGGTGCGGTTATTTTTGCCCAGACCCGGGTAGGAAAGAACGGAAAGACATTTAAAATGTACAAATTCCGCTCCATGGTTCGTGATGCAGAGAAAATGCTGGGGAAGCTGATGGAACAGAACGAGGTCAGCGGAGCCATGTTTAAAATGAAAAATGACCCCAGAATTACCCGCGTGGGTCGTTTTATCCGTAAAACGAGTCTGGATGAGCTCCCTCAGCTGTTTAATGTGCTCAAAGGGGATATGAGTCTGGTTGGTCCGAGGCCACCGCTGCCGCGGGAAGTGGATGACTATACTTCCTATGACATGATGAGGCTTCTGGTCGTGCCCGGCTGTACAGGGTTGTGGCAGATCAGCGGCAGAAACCACGTGGGATTTCAGGAAATGGTGGAGCTCGATCTCGAATACATACGCAATCAATCCTTTTTCAAGGATATGGTGATTTTATTCAAGACCGTGAAAGTGTTTTTCGGAGAGGATAATGCTTACTGATTCGTAAAGCTTTGCCGCTCCCTGTCAGCGAGGGTGTAATCAGAAAGGTGGATGGTCTAATCCATGCGAAAATGGGTTGTAATCCTCACTTCAGTATTTATCGTCATCTTGCTGGGCGTGGCCGGATATGCGGCATATATTTATCAATCCGTCAAAACGACAGCCCACCAGATCTACGAGAAAAGAGATGCTACGGTTCAGCCGAAACCGGTCAGTATGGAGGGGAAATCCACTCCGAGTACTTCAGCCGCAGGTGCGGGCGTTACTGAGCAGCCCAGCTCAGCCCAGGCAACGGCGCAGCCCATTAATCTCGAGGAGAAAAAGCCCTTCACGGTGCTTGTCCTAGGTGTGGATGAACGGGAACATGACAGAGGGCGCTCGGATGTGATGATCTTCATGACCGTCAATCCCGCGAAGCAAAGCATTCTCATGTTTAACATTCCGAGGGATACACGAACGGAGATTATCGGACACGGCACGGTGGATAAGATCAATCACGCATACGCGTTTGGCGGAGTGAACATGTCAGTCAAAACCGTTGAGCATTTTCTGGATTATCCTGTAAATTACTATATTAAAGTGAATATGGAAGGCTTTGCTCATTTGATTGATTCCATGGGGGGCGTTGAGGTCAACAATCCCTTTGCCTTCTATTATGAGGGACATCAGTTTGAGAAGGGCGACCTGCAATTGGATGGAGAGGAAGCGCTGCTCTACTCACGGATGCGTTATGACGATCCGCGCGGCGATATGGGCAGAAATACGAGGCAACGGCAAATTTTGAAGCAGGTGATCAAAAATTCGCTCAAAATTACGAATGTGGTCAAAATTGAGTCGCTCCTCGCCGAAGTGGGTGACAGCGTCAAGACGGATATCACTTTTGATGATATGAAGACTTTCTTGACGGATTACCGCACGGATTTGAAACAGATCGATCAGGTTGAGATCAGCGGCCAGGGAGAAAGAATCAATGGAATCTGGTATTATCTGGTCAGCGATAAAGAACGAAGCCGTATTCATAATCTGATCAAAGAGCATTTACAATAGAAGTTTTAGAGCCGAATACCGTTATGGAGCTGCTGTCCATAGCGGCTTTTTGCTTTTCAATCAGAATTGCTTGACATCAAATCGTGATTGATGTAGATTTCTGTTAGTGATACAAAACGTAACTTTTAATTCTAGTAATGATACAGTATTGACTTTAATAACCAAAGGAGAGGAAGTTGGTTCGGATGAACGATCAGCGGTACGTCTATTGCTTATGCTGTGAGAGAATGGTGCCCGCATCGGAAACGGCGTATATTTTCCGGACGGGATATTACCGTACCATTGTTCCTTTGGGCTATTGTGAAGATTGTTATAATCAGGCGGGAAAAGAGATCGATTTTCTGTATACGGGGTATTTGCAGAAAGGGTATGATACAATGAGGCGATAACCTACGATAAGGAGTGAAGCGGATGCAGCATGAACCGGTGGTTCGGCTGAAAGGAGTGACGAAGAAGGTTGCTTCCAAGATTCTAGTGGAAAATGTTACACTCGACATTCCGCCCGGGCAGGTCTTCGGTTTTCTTGGGCCCAATGGTGCAGGGAAAACAACGACGATCCGGATGATGGTCGGTTTGACCTCTATCAGCCAAGGAGATATCCAAATTTGTGGTTACAGCATTAAGGAGCATTTCGAAAAGGCCGTTTCTCATGTCGGCGCTATTGTTGAAAATCCGGAGATGTATAAGTTTTTGACGGGATACCAGAATCTACGGCACTTTGCCCGGATGATGACTGGCATTACCGAAGCGAGAATCCAGGAGGTAATCCAAGTTGTAGGTCTTAGTAACCGAATTCACGATAAGGTGCGAACCTATTCGCTTGGGATGAGACAGCGACTCGGCGTAGCTCAGGCTATCTTACACCGGCCCAAGCTGCTGATTCTGGACGAGCCTACGAATGGACTGGACCCACAAGGGATCCGGGAGCTTCGGGATTACCTGCGGCATTTGTGCCATGAAGAGGGGACAACGGTTTTTGTCTCCAGCCATCTGCTATCTGAAATGGAACTCATGTGCGATAGTGTCGCGATCATTCAAAATGGACGCTTGATTGATGTTCGTTCGCTTAATAACAGCAGTGGAGAAGGGCAAGGCTCGGCGGCGGAAACGGCATTTCTGGTTGATGAGCCAGATAAGGCGCTTTCCATCCTTGGAAGTGGTACGCAGCAGGGCAGCCTCATTACTTTAAAGCTGACCCGGGACGAAATTGCCGAGACGAATGCAAGACTCGTGCAGGCGGGAATCAAGGTGTATAGCATACATAACGTCACCCGTTCGCTGGAAGAACAGTTCCTGGAAATGACAGGGGGTGACCAGATTGGGTAATTTTTTGGGCCTCGTGCAAAATGAAAACATGAAAATTTACCGTCGTGCCCGGACCTGGGTAATGCTCGGGATACTTATCATTGTCACCCTGTTGATTCCGGTGCTGTTTTCAATGGTGGACTATGAAGGGAACACCTCTGTTTGGGACAGCGTCGTTCTGAGCACTACCTTTACTTTTTATTTATGTACGATCTTTTCGGTCATCGTCGCGGCGGATTCCGTGGCAGGCGAGTTCTCATGGGGAACGATCAAGCTGCTCCTGATCAGACCATGGAGCCGTTCCAAAATTCTGCTATCCAAGTATGTTTCAGTGATTCTGTTCAGTTTGCTCAGCACGCTGCTGCTTGCAGGAGTATCGATCCTGATATCTAGTCTCCTGTTCTCCAGCACCGTGGAGAGCGGCCTGTTCCCCCCAGGGAAAAGCGGACTAGCATTTACACTCCAATATATTTTTTGCAATTATGTTAATTTGTTTATTACGGTTGCGATCGCGTTTATGCTCTCGACCGTTTTCCGTTCAGGAGGTCTCGCGATTGGGCTTTCCCTGTTCATCATGTTTACCAAAGGAATATTCACGAGTCTGTTTGATCCTGATCGGTATGCATGGGCCAAATATTTGATCTTCACGCAAATGGACCTTACGAAATATCTGCAAAGCGGCGAGGGACCGGGTGGCACAACGCTGGGCTTTTCGCTTGCTGTACTTGCCGTGTATTATATCGTCTTTCTGGCCGTTTCCTGGTATGTCTTCAGTAAGAGGGACATTGCCGCTTAAAGCCTTCGAATATGTCAAAAGCCCGCTGCAGCACGGAGTGTGGATTCGTTCACACCCCCGCTGCGGCGGGCTTTTTTGTGTTTAGATAGCTTCCGTTTCCACAAGGCATACATCAGCGGCAGGAAGCGAACTCGGCTGTTCATCCTTCTTGGGCTCCATTTTGCTGGACCCATTCAGAATTCCACCCTCGGTAATCACCAGGGATGTGGCGGCGAGCACGTCTCCGTACATTTGACCGGTAGAGGTGATCGTCAGCTTGTCTTCCGCCTGGACATCCCCGTAAACTTTTCCAGCAATAATGACCTCTCTAGCCTTAATGTCAGAGCGGGCGACCGCATGCTCGCCGACCGTGACACAGGCCCGGCTCTCGATGATTCCGTTGAATGTACCTTCAATACGCACATTGGCCTCGCAGGATAGAGCTCCTTCGACTTCAGTCCCCCGCCCAACCAGGGAATCGGTAGGCATGAATGCGTTTTTGGATGCTTTGGATCTGCCCAACATAGTACCTCCTTAATTGATTTCAGAATTGGTCGAACGGATATAAGAGAGTGGGTTGACGGGTTTATCCTGCTTGACGACCTGGAAATGAAGATGAGGTCCGGTGCTGCGCCCGGTTGAGCCGAGGAGGGCGATCTGTTCGCCTTTGTCGACCGAATCGCCTTCATTCACCTGTATCTTACTGAGATGCATATACCAGGTTTGCAGCCCGTTCGGGTGTTCGATGACGACATACCGGCCGCGCGCTCCGCCTTGCTCTGCTGTAACCACTTTACCTGCGCCTGCGGCGTATACGGGTCCACCGTCTTCTCCAGCAATATCAATGCCCGCATGGAAGGCGGCTTTGCCTGTAAAAGGATCCGTCCGATAACCGAAGCTGGAGGTCATCACCTTGGAGGCGGTTGGCCATAATGTTGGATCTCCCGAAATTTGCGTCTCTGTTTCCTGGGCTTTTTTCAGCGTGTGGGGGACCGTACTTTCCATTGTTTTCAGCAGCTCCTGCATTTCCTGAAAGTCGTCTTTCGTCTCCTGGGCAAGATCCAGCATTTCATTATCATACACGGCAATGAACTCGCCCCCGACATGCTCTGAAGCGTCCCAGGACAGGGAAGACACTTTATCCTTGGAATCGTCCGTGGACATGCTTGTGCTGTGTTTGTCGATAAACTTCTGCAGCTGCTGTTCCAGCTCATCCACATGCTCCATTTTCTGCTGCATATCCTTCGCCTGGGATGACAGTTTGATCATTTCATTTTGCAGGCGCTCGATGGATTGCTCGCGGCTGTTCACCGAGCTCTGAAGCTGGAGGTTTTTCATATGTTCAAGGTTAACCTTCTGTTCCAGGTGAGAGATGACCTGGGAAGAATGAGCCTGCAGGGCAAGCACGAGACCGGACAACGAGAGAACGGCGGCTGCGGGGACGGCCAACATCAAGGGCTTGGACAGATGAATCTGCTTCACCGAACGCTGGGCGTCCCGCATGACCAGGAGTGTCATACGTCGATTGGCGGTTGCACTTTTCATGGCAGCTCCTTTCTGTAGCGTCATTATACTTGTCTTATAATCTATGTATTCGATATAAGCCCGAAACATGTCTAAAATGTTACCAATTACTGCCCTCGCGTCTAGTGCGAGCCTCTTGAGGGGAAGTGTTGAATAAAGAAGGCTTGGTTTGGTCAATGATGGATAAATAACCGATCGGCATTTTTTCCGGCAAGGAGGCTGCCCTATGGTGTGGCTGCTGTCCGCACTTATTATTTTTATTTTTCAGATCGCTACGATTCTGCTGCTTGAATTCCGCAATCCTTCGAAAACGATCGCATGGTTGTTCATCCTGTTCTGCTGTCCGATCATTGGCTTTGTCGTTTACTGTTTTGTGGCGCAGGATTACAAGGCAAGAAGACAGGTCCGTACCCGGGGATCGCGGCTGTTCCGGCAGATACGTTCCATTCTATGGAGCCGGGCGGTGATAGTGAAAGAAATAGGAGAGATGCATAATCCCGAATTCGAGCATCAGGAGCGGCTGTTCAACCTGCTATCCAAGCTGTCGGAAAGTCCGATTACAGGCTGCAACGCCAGCAGGGTACTGACGGACGGGGAAGAGGCTTTTGGCGCCATGTTGAAGGCGATGGAAGCGGCAAGGGAGCATATACATATCGAGTTTTATATTTTCCGGCATGATGTAATCGGAACCCAGTTCCAGGAGATCATGATCAGAAAAGCGAAGGAAGGCGTCAAGGTCCGGTTCATGTGTGACGGGCTGGGAAGCTATAAGCTGAAGCGGGAGTTTGTGGAGAAGCTGAAGGAGGCCGGAGTGCAGTTTTACTTCTTTTTGCCGCCGCTGCTGGCTTTTATCGACCGGCGCATCAACTACCGTAATCATCGCAAAATTATCGTGGTGGATGGATTGACCGGATTCGTAGGCGGACTGAACGTTGGGGATGATTATTTGGGTCAATATCCGAATATGGGTTACTGGAGAGACACTCATCTGCAAATCCAAGGTGACGCCGTCTATTATTTGCAAAACGTGTTCCTGAATGATTGGCAGCTGGCGTCAGGGGAAAAGATCGTGGATCCCGCACTTTATCCCGAACATGCATGCGAAGCCGATGAGCAGATTCAGATTATCAGCAGCGGTCCGGATCAGAACTGGAATGCCATCCAGGAGCTGTGCTTCTCGGCCATTTCGGTGGCGAAAAAAAGAATCTGGATTACTTCGCCGTACTTTATTCCTGATCCGGGGGTTTATGAAGGGATGAAGACGGCTGCCGTAAGCGGGGTGGATGTAAGAATCATTATTCCATGGAGATCAGATTCGAGACTGGTTCATCTGGCTTCGCTCTCGTATGTAGAAGAGCTGCTGCTGGCGGGCGTAAGGTTCTACCAATATCAGAAAGGCTTCATTCATGCCAAAGTGATGATCGTAGATCAGCTGCTGGCTTCGGTCGGCACCGCCAACATGGATATGCGCAGCTTCTTCTGCAATTTTGAATTGACGGCTGCGCTGTTTGAACAATCTTCAATAGAGCGGCTTGCAGCCGACTTTGAGGAGGACATGCGAGTGAGTCGTGAAATGACGAAGAAGGAGTTCCAGGAGCGGGCGTTTCTGCACAAAAAAGCTGAGATGCTCTGCCGCATGTTATCTCCGCTGCTGTAGATGCGGCTTCCGTGTGGGAGCTGCTTTACTTCAGGAGCGGGGAGCCCACAGTATGACGGCAACGCCTGCCAGACAAAGCATAGCTCCGATCCAGTCATACAGGTCAGGGGGATTTTTGTCGATGCCCCATCCCCATAGGAGCGCGAGTACGATAAAAACACCTCCATATGCGGCATACACGCGGCCAAAAGAGGGATAGTGCTGCAGCGTGGGAATAATGCCGTACAGAACAAGCACCACGGCGCCAACCACTCCGTACCACCAAGGCTTGGACTCCTTAATCCAGAGCCATACCAGGTATCCGCCGCCGATCTCTGCCAAGCCGGCTAACAAAAATAAAATTATGGATCTCATGATAGAATATCTCCCATCGCATTAATACTTAGACAGAAACTATGATATAATATTAAAGAGCAATAATCACGGGAAAAGACTTTCCGTGTTATTTATATTCACACCAAATTAATAAGAATCGGGGGAATTCGATGGCTGGATCTTCTTCTAATACCCAGACTGCGGATAGGGCTAAGCTTCCGCATGGAGAGCCGCAACCGCTAAACGTACCGACTTCTAAGCTTAGAATGTTAAAGCGCATCATCGTCATGCTGATCGGAGCAAGCATGGTCTCCGTCGCACTGGAAATTTTTCTAGTGAACAACAATATTATTGATGGCGGAATCACCGGTATCTCCATTATGCTATCCCACCTCTTTCATTTGCCACTAGGTATTTTTCTAACGTTACTCAATCTTCCCTTTCTGTTTCTCGGTTATAAGCAAATTGGTAAAACCTTTGCGTTCTCAACGCTTGCGGCGGTTCTTGTCATGTCCGTAGGCACATCACTGCTTGCGCCAGTCAAACCGATAACCTTTGATCCGCTGCTTGCCGCTATTTTCGGCGGAGTCATTCTTGGAGCAGGCGTCGGCCTAGTTATTCGTGCCGGGGGATCTACGGACGGCAGTGAAATTGTCGCGATTCTGATCAATAAGAAATCCCCTTTTTCCGTTGGTGAGATCATCATGTTCATCAATGTATTTATTCTTACGAGTGCAGGCTTTGTATTCGGATGGAATAACGCCATGTACTCGCTGATCGCCTACTTTATCGCTTTTAAAGTGATTGATATCACCAACGAAGGGATCGACCAGTCCAAATCTGTATGGATTATCAGCGACAAATATAAAGAGATTGGCGATGCTCTGACCTCTCGTCTTGGGCGCGGCGTGACATATTTGGAGGGTGAGGGAGCATACTCCGGTGACAGCAAAAAGGTTATTTTCGTTGTCATCACCCGTCTGGAAGAAGCCAAACTGAAGTCCATCGTCGGAGACTGGGACCCGGATGCGTTTCTCGCGGTTGGTAATATCCATGACGTTAAGGGCGGTCGGTTTAAGAAAAAGGATATACATTAGTATAAAAGCCCGGAAGATAATTTTATCTTCCGGGCTTTGTTGTGCTCAGATGACGGATGACCTGCTCTACCGGCTGCGGCGGCAGGGCGGCGATCAAATCCCCGGTCTTCTTCAAACGCTCTTCGATATTAAGCAGGTGAAAGTCAAGCGGCGACACATTGCTTTCGACCTCTTCCCAGTGGAGCGGCGTGGATACGGTGGCACCGGGTCTGGCCCGAGGAGTGTAAGGCGCCGCAAGGGTTTTACCTTGATAATGTTGAAGGTAATCGAAATAGATTTTATCACCGCGGTTTTTCTTCAGCCGCTCCAGCGTGAATAAATCCGGATGCTTTTCCGTAACGAACCTTCCGACAAAATGTCCAATCACCCTGAGCTCATCGAACGTAATGCCTTGGTTGATCGGTACGATGATCTGAACACCCGTAGCTCCCGAGGTTTTCGGTACTGAAGCAAGCCCGAGTGATTGCAGCACCTTTCCTACAATAGAAGCGGCCTCCATAATGCGCGGCTCCTCCGGAAGCGAGGGATCGAGATCAATCATCCACTCGCATGGTAGGGTGCTGCCGGCGTAATGAAGCGAAGGGTGAAACTCCAGCACAGCGAGATTGCCAAGCCACAGCAGCTCGGGCAGCTCATTCAGCAAAATATAATGGATGCCGTCCTGCTCGGCTGTCTTTACATAAGGCGGAAGCGGATCGGGAGCATTTTTCTGATAAAAAAATTCTCCCGGAACCCCGTGCGGATAACGGATCGTCGTAAGTAGCCGGTTCTGGCAGTAACGCAGCAGATAAGGCGCGATTGCAGCCAGCTTTTGCAAATACATCGACTTGGTGACGCCCATCTCTGGCCACAGCGGCTTGTCCGGATTCGTAATGGGAATCTCATGGCCTTCAATGGTAATGGAACCTTTCACAGTGCGCGGCATCATGATACCTCCGTTTAAATTGATGGCGGATGTCACTTTAGGGAGCAAAAACCGGCTAGGCTGGATCGACGATGGATGCTCACTGGCCCAGCTTGCAGTCTTCTGGAGATACATCCACAAACGCCTGAATACTCGGCTGCCGCAGGGTTCCCCCGGGCGTCCATTCCAGAAAGTGTACCTTTACAACCCAATCGGGGTGGATCCATACCGCTCCTTTTTGGCGTTCTGTCTGGTTGGCAAAAGGTTTGTCCTTCTGGGTCATCCCTACAGCTTCCTCCGTGATTCTTCGCCAGTCGGCGACTCCCAGTTTCCCGGTTCCCGCATGTCCAATATAAATGAGCCTGCCGGAATCATCATAGAGTCCCAGAAGTAGGGCATTCACGATCCGATCGCGGTAAGTCACCCCGCCAACCACGGCATTGACGTCCTGAATGTTCTTTCGCTTTTGCCACCGCTTGTCCTTGCCGTTCACGGCGTACACGCTGCCCAGGTCTTTGACCACAATGCCTTCAAGCTGATGCTGCTTGGACACTTCGTAGAGCAAAGGGATATCCTGATAGCTGGGCACCTGCTGGACATGAGGATTTGGAATCAGCACCTGTTCGAGTAAGGCTTGCCGTTTGTGGAGAGGCTTGGAGGTTACCCAGGCTCCGTTGTGGTATAAAATATCAAAAACCATATAGACGATCGGCACCTGCTTAACGCGAGCCCGAATTTGCTGCTCCTGGCGGAGGCTGTCCCTTTTCATAACTTGATGAAAGGAAGGTACGCCGTTTACCAGAGCAATGATCTCTCCATCCAAAATGACCGATTCGGCTTTGCAGTAAGCCGCTGTATCCCATAGTTCGGGATACTGGCGCGTACGGTTGTTGCCTTTACGGTTGATGAGCTCGGTCTCTTCGCCATCGTAATATACCAGCATGCGTACGCCATCCCATTTGATCTGGGCGATCCATTTATCCCCGGAAGGGAGGCTGTCCGACATAATCGGCTCAAACGGCTTCAATGGGGTCAGCTTCACAGGCACTTCTCCTTTGGATCAGGTTAGGACACGGTTTCATTTTTCTTCGTCGTTTTACGCCGCTTTGGCTTAGGACCTTCTGCACCTGCGGCTTGTTTGTCTTCTGCGGCGGTCGTTTTGGTTTTCGTTTTGGTGGCTTTCTTTGGTTTGCCGGGATCTGTTGCTGTGAGTGTTGGCTTGGCCGCTTCGATACTGGCTTGCAGGGCAGCCATGAGATCGATGACATTCGTCTCCTGTTTGGCAGGCGCGATCTTGATCTCTTCGCCGGTCACCTTATGCTCGATGAGTTTAAGCAGGCGTTCACGGTAATCATCCGTATACTTTTGCGGGTCAAAAGGTGTGGACAGCTGATCGATAAGCATTTGTGCCATACCTAGCTCTTTTTCGTTTACGGTGATGTTCTCCGGCAAATTCGGTACCTGCGTTACCGGGCGGATCTCATCGGGATAAAACATCGTTTCGATAGCAAGGCATTCCTCCAGTACACGGATGGCCGCCAGGCTGCTTTTGGAGCGGATGGAGATTTTGGCAATACCGATTTTGCCGCTCTGGCGCATGGCTTCCTTCAGAAGCTGATAGGCATTGCCTCCGGCCTGATCCGGAGCGAGATAATACGTTTTTTGAAAATAAATCGGATCGATCTCCGACAAATCCACAAAATCCAGAATTGCGATGCTTTTGTTCGCCTGCTCGGTAATTTGCTCAAGCTCTTCCTTTTCAAACAAGACGAATTTGCTTTTTTCGTATTCATAACCCTTGGAGATTTCCTCCCACTCGACCTCTTTCTCGCAAATCGGACATTTGCGAACATAGGATAGGGGGCTGCCGCACTCCTTATGTACATATCGCATGGAGATATCCTTGTCTTCCGTCGCCGAGAACATTTTAACAGGCACATGGACAAGTCCGAAGCTAATCGCGCCTTTCCAAACCGTATGCATTTTTAGCCGCTCCTTTTTTTCGTTTTCGTATATTGCTTTGTTCCTTATAGTATGGGTATTTTTAGCCCGATCTATGACATCAAAATGGAAGAAATAGAAGGATATTCACTTATTTTACATGCTTTTTTCCTGAAAAGGACATACTGAGGGAAGTGCATTCCATTTTTACGGGTCAGGAGGCAACCAAATGCAGAAAAATCAGAATGAAGATCAGCATGAGGATTTTCATGCCGCGGAGATCAAAAGGTATGAACAGGTATCCGAGAATATGCAGGCCACGAGCTTTATGCATGGAAACGGCATAGATTGGGAGAACTTTACATCGCCGGAGCAGACCATCACCCATGAAAGCCACATGTTTGACATCGACCGAATGATCAATGAGGGACTTGGCGGTGGCGAAATTACGACGGACAACGGATTTATCGGTGAAAGTACGACGGACTCCATGGTGCCGGAATCGAAGGAGAATAAGTCAGGCCAGCAATAATCGGATTGAGTGAATCTATGTCATCTGTAATGAATAAAAGAAAGGATGGATTATAATATGGACGTAAAACGAGCGCTTGAGATCTATACGGATAAAAACCATAACTTTGAAGTGAAGCTGGAAGGCCAGCCGGTCTGGATTGAAAATGTCGATGAGGTACATGGCATGGCGACCGTGCAGGTAGGCCCAAACCCGACCAACACGCAGACTGTTAAGGTGGAGCGTTTGCAGGAAGATTAGACAATACGGAATGGTAAGACCCGTTAGCCGGTAATGGCTGCGGGTTTTTTGTTGTTCAGTGCCGAGCTTGATCCAAATAAAAACAAGCCGAAGCACAAGTAACCATGCACTCCGACTTGCTTTTTTTGAGATGATGTGGGATGAATTTTCGTTTTTGTGGAATGCATAGAATGGCCTGCATCTATTTCACGATTAAATAGGCACCGAATATGATGACAGCAACTCCGGCAATTTTGGTGATACTCATCGTCTCGTGAAAGAGAAAATATGCCGGAATTAAGGCCAGGACGTATGCGAGGCTTTGCAGTGGATAAGCAACGCTTAGCGGCAGTCTGGACAAGACAGCGAACCACAAAAGAGTAGCCAGTCCATACAGGCACAGTCCGCTCCAGATATGGACGGAAGAGATGAGCTTCATCCAGTGGAGGCCGCCGCTGTTTTGCAAACCTAACTTGAACAGAATTTGGCCACACACAAGCAGGATGATATTAAGCAGCAGCAGGATATAACTAACGATTGTGTTCATGAAGTTCCGAGCCCTTTCCTTTTAGAATCGTGATCTCCTGTGTTAGGCGCAGTACTTGTTGGCTAAGCTTCGTAATCACAATGGTCAAATGCAGGATGAACACGAAACAGAACAAAAGACCAAACAGAAAAAGAAGCGCGGGAGCGTATTCGATATGCAGCCAACCTGCAAGCTTTTCGATCCATTTTACATTCAGCGAAATGACTAGCAGCAGGACACCCATCAAAATCCAGAGCAATGAATACTGCTCCTTCAGCTTGCGGAGTCTTACCAGTTCAAGGATCGTAATTAAAAAGACAAGTGAAAACAAGATGGACAGCAGATAAATATTCATCATGATGTAGGTTTCACCTCATTGAAACGGACAGCGCTAATCAGAACGGACAGGGTCACCTTTACCATATAATAAGCTGACTTAATCGGAGTGATGGACGATTTTCCCGTTTCTCTCTGGCGCATCTCCGCCTTCACTTCAACCAGTCTGCATTTCTTGCGGGTCAAGTACACGATGGACTCCACTTCGGGATAATCGATCGGATAATAGTTCGCGTAAAGCTCAATAACCCTACGTCCTGCGGCCCGAAATCCGCTGGTGGTATCAGTGAACCGCTGCCTGGTAACGAGACTGACAAGCATGGAAAAGAAACGGATGCCCAGTTTTCGCATGAAAGAGGAGCGGTAGGATGTTTTCTCCAAAAAGCGGGAGCCGATCACCATATCATTTTCCTGAATCTCGGACAAAAGACTTTGAAGATCGGCCGCGGCATGCTGCCCATCCGCATCCATTTGAACGGCGACATCATAGTTATGATCGCGGGCATACATGTATCCGGTTTGCATCCCCCCGCCAATCCCGACATTAAAGGGCATGCTGAGTACGATGGCGCCAGCTTCTTTGGCAACGGCTGCTGTGTGATCCGTGGATCCGTCATTAATGACCAGAATATCGACTTCGGGCATATAGCTTTGAATTTCGTGAATAACATGCTGAATGCTCAGCTCCTCATTATATGCCGGGATGATCACCAATACTTTCAACGTGCTTATTCACCTCTTTTCTGTTGGTCTTGGCTTTTTGGAAGGCTGAGAGTGCTTGAGCGATAGCATAACTTGCAAACATGACAAAAATGAAAGTCATCGGGTAACCGTACCTGGACATTGCCACGAACGGAAGATGAATCGCGGTGAAATAAGCTATTGTCAAAAGCACCGGAAGCAGAGGCTTCCAGTTCTTGCGAATACATGCCCAAACCATACCGACGAGTCCGGCCGATACAATCACGATTTGGATCGTCCACACGACGGCTTTTCGGATGGAAAAGATATCATGCAGATAGAAAGGAACCAGATAAAGAGAGTAAAATCTGCCGATGGTGTAATGGTAAATATATTTAAGAGGATCGTGCACAAGGCCGTATTTCAGGATATCAAGCCCTTTGGCAATCGCATCCGAATCGGAACCCATAAATATGGTTTTAGGGTCGTACTGCGGATAAGCGGCAAAAAATCCGGCGGAAGGAAGCTGATAATTCATCCGCGTTCCCAGCAGAAACGGACTGCCTGCCGAGCTTGTAAATAAAATGAAATGACCGAAGGTGAAAACATTCCGGATCCACCATGGGAGCAGCAGCACAATATAGGCAGCCAGAATGGTGGCGGTGAACCGGACGATCTCCTTAAACGAATAGCGGTATGCAAGCCATAAGAAAAGCATCATGCACGGAAACAAGGAGGCTTGCGGCTTGAAATAGGCTGACGCTGCTGTCAGCAGCCCGACGACGATGTACCAAGACGTTTTTCTGGAATGAAGAGCAGTGATCATGGCACAGAGAAGCAGCAGAATAATGGTGCGGTACGTGCCTTCGGTCAGGACGGAACCGGAAGTGAAGTAATCCGGAAGATAAAGCGCGACCAGTACGGTCGAGATGACGGCAACCCGGTGATTAAAGGTATATCTGGCGATATGATAGACCGGGAAAATACATAAAGCCTGCAGAAGGGATTGAAAGATTCTGAAGGCGGTCACGCCCCCATGCTCTTCCCCGAAAATGGCCATAAAGCCGCTTAATAGGATCGGCAGACCCGGCATAATAAAAGCGGAAGGCTTGTCTCCTGAATTATAGACAAGTGTTCCTTCTTGAAGCAGCACTCTGGCGCTGTGAATATACTTCACGTCATCATTGTTTAGTTTGAGAGGGTCCCCGAGCAGGAGACGGTCGCCATGAACCAGCACCACGATCACTGACAAGATAAATACGGCGGATGAAACGATCAGCAAAAATCGTCTTGTTGAAGCTTCCTCTTTAATGTAAGTAGAAAACAAAGCTTTTACCTCCAAGTAGAAATATTGCAGTGCTACCTATGTATAACAATCCTGAAGCCAAAAAGTTGGATATTGCGGGGAAGAAACGACCTATGATCCTTCCAATTATTAGGTTACAATATTTAGAAGTGAAAGTATATTATTCTTCTATTGACAGAGGTAGGGTTTATGAAAAAAATGTTCTGGAGCATCGCAATATGTGCAGCCGGCCTTGCGTGCTTTTATATCTTTTTTATAGATGGCACATACAGAACGCCGGTTCAGGCGATTGAACAGGCGAGACATTTGGATGAACCTATTGAAATTGTGCAGGAGATAGAGAAAGGCAACGGAGAAATGGTGTTCTATCTGCGGTATATCAACCGGCGCAATACAAAACCTGTGATTTCTGCGGATTATACGGAACGGACCCTTATGGGCTGGAGGTGGGTTTCCGGCGGCGGACATACGCTGATGGAGACAGATGATGCGATGAGCCCACAGGCGAAGCTGGATATGGAATGGTCAGCGCAGTGGATTCCGGGAGAGGACGGAACGCCGTTTCCAATGCTTTTCGGGGCTGTCGTGAATCCGGACATCGCCAAGGTAGAAGTGACGGACGTCAAGACAGGTACTACGAAGCCTGCAAAGATGATCAACGCCCGGCCGGATATGAGAATTTGGTATTTGCTTGTTGATGGGTCCCGAGGAAATGATTATACGATGCAGGCATTGTCGGAATACGGGCATGTACTCAGTACGCAGCAGTGGAATCCAAATAATGGACCCGAGATACGAGAGGATGGTATAAAATGAAGAAGGAAATGAACATGATACACCTTCACACATCCTTGCGGGAGCGGGGACAGACCGATATAATTAAGGACAAGTTATGACATGGAATTGATACTGAAGGTGGGTCAAGGGATTGGAACATAATCAGAACGGGGAACCGTTTGTGTATACCTCCCATAGTCCGAAGGATACCGAGATGCTGGCGGAATGGCTTGCGAAAGCAGCGGTACCCGGAACTGTAATCGGTCTGGATGGCGATTTGGGAGCAGGGAAAACGGCATTTTCACAGTCATTTGCCAAGCACTTGGGTGTGAAGGGAGTTGTAAACAGCCCTACGTTTACCATCATTAAGGAATATGAGGGGCGTCTGCCTTTCTATCATATGGATGTGTACCGGGTGTCTCTGGAAGAGGCGGAGGACCTTGGGCTTGATGAATATTTTTACGGCAGCGGGGTATCTCTCGTGGAATGGTCGCAAATCGTCGAGGAGCTGCTGCCGAAGCCGCATCTGCATCTTTACATCGAGACCACCGGTGAGACTGAGCGGAGAATTACGGTACAGGGTTACGGAGAACCCTATGAAGAATGGTGCAGAAGTCTGAAACAGAATGGAGTCTTTACAGAATGAATCAACCACAATCACAGCCGCTTAAGCGGTTTTTGGCGCTGGATACGTCCACCGCATGTCTTGCCTTGGCCGTTATGGAAAATGATAAAGTGCTGCACACTGTCAAAGCCGCCGGGGAACGCAATCATTCGGTTCACTTGCTTCCTCTCGTTCAAAAAGGGCTCGGAGAAGCCGGCGTAGCATCGAGCGATGTGGATGGCATTGCCGTGGGAGTCGGACCTGGATCCTATACGGGAACTCGCATTGCCGTTACGGCAGCCAAGACGTTGGCCTGGGCCTGGAACATTCCGGTTGCCGGAATCTCAAGCCTGCAGGCTTTTGGATGGAGCGGCCTGATTACCGCTGCAGATCGGAGTGCAGGGGAGAACTGGGTTATTCCTTTGATGGATGCCAGAAGAGGGCAAGCTTACACGGCTCTATTTCAGGCAAAAGGAAGCAGCATGCCGGTGCGCATAAAAGAGGATGCCATCCGTTTGATGGACAATTGGGTGGAAGAGATCGAACGGTTGCTGAAGGAGACGCCGGAGGAACAACAGCCGGAAGGCGTCTGGTTTGTTGGCGATACCGGTAATCATGATGCTGCGGCTGAGCGTCTTCAAGCGCTGCTGGGCGACCGCCTTCATATCACTTTAAGTGATATGGAAGGTGAGCCGGTGGGCCGGCTAGGAGCGGAACGTCTTATGCGCGGTGAAGAAGATGACGTGCACCGGCTGGTGCCGAATTATACCCAGCTGGCAGAGGCCGAGAAGCTTCTGCGGAAGCCGTGAAGGGAGTCTGTCATAAGTCATGGAGCAGGAGCTGTACCCGAGTAATGAAGGTCTGACCTTCCGCCAAATGGCGCTGGAGGACATCCCGGACGTGATGGTGATCGAGCACGAAGCCTTCACGCTTCCCTGGACAGAGGAGGCTTTCCGGAACGAGCTGACACAAAACCATTTTGCAAGGTACATGATTATGCAGTACCTGGGTCAGCCGGTTGGATATGCGGGCATGTGGACCGTGATCGACGAAGCGCATGTCACCAATATTGCCGTTCTGCAGGCATACCGCGGACGCAAGTGGGGGGAACGCCTTCTGCGTGAACTCATGAAAACCGCGGCGCAGCTCGGAATGGAGCGGATGACACTCGAGGTCAGAGTATCGAATGATGTTGCACAAAACTTATATCGTAAAATGGGATTTAAGCCTGCAGGGCTCCGCAAAGGTTATTATTCGGACAACCAGGAGGACGCCATGATCATGTGGGCGGATCTGTCTTGGCGCGGCAGCGCTTATGGCAGTGAGGAAGGAAGCGAAGCGTACTGATGAGTGAATTTCATAATAATGAACATGAACCCTGCTATATTCTGGCCGTTGAGACCAGTTGCGATGAGACTTCCGTTGCCGTCGTGAAGGACGGCAAAGAGGTGCTCAGTAACCTGATCGCCAGCCAGATTGAAACCCATAAAGCTTTTGGCGGTGTTGTGCCGGAAGTTGCGTCTCGCAAACACGTGGAGAATATTACGCTGATGCTGGAAGAAGCTGTGAAGAAGGCGGGTATCGGCCTTCAGGATATATCAGCAATAGCCGTTACGCAGGGACCGGGATTGGTCGGCGCTCTGCTGGTTGGCGTTGTTGCAGCTACCAGCTTGGCAATGGCGCTGGATAAGCCGCTCATTGGTACCCACCATATTGCGGGGCATATTTATGCGAATCGCCTGGTGGCCCATCTTGAGTATCCATGTATGGCGCTGGTCGTTTCCGGAGGACATACCGAGCTTGTATACATGAAGTCCGAAGGGAGCTTCGAGGTCATCGGCCGCACTCGTGATGATGCCGTGGGCGAGGCTTATGATAAAGTCGCACGCGCCATTGGTTATCCATATCCCGGAGGACCGCATGTGGACCGTCTTGCACTGGAAGCGGAGGAAGCCGTTGATCTTCCGCGTGTATGGCTCGAGCCCGATTCCTACGATTTCAGCTTTAGCGGTCTGAAATCGGCTGTACTTAATGTCGTCAATCAGCGTAAGATGCGTGGAGAGCCGCCTATGGAAGGCGCCATTGCACGCGGATTCCAGGAATCGGTCGTGGAAGTGCTCGTTACTAAAGCCATCCGTGCAGTCAAAGCCTATAGTGCCAAGCAACTGCTGCTCTGCGGCGGCGTAGCTGCCAACCGCGGCCTGCGCAGGGAGCTCGAGCGGAAGTGCCAGGAGGAAGGCATAGAGCTTATTATTCCACCGTTTGAGTATTGTACAGATAATGCAGCCATGATTGGGGCTGCGGCTTATCTGAAGTGGAAGGAACGAAAATTTACGGGCCTGAACATGAAAGCCATGCCGCAATTCTCGCTGGAGGAATGGTCGGTGCAGGAATAAAAGGGCGCTGGTTTGGACAACATCTTGGTAAATACCTGTTGACAGCATTTGGCTCAAAACCTTATAATCGTTTCAAATTCAAATGAATACTTGATAAACGCAATGAACAGGAGCAGTAGGGATCCGGGATATTAGAGAACTGCGGGGTGGTGCAACGCAGTCGAAGGAACCTGCAACTCGCCTGGAAGCGGAGCAGTGGAAATGCCGGATGCTAATCCGGGCCGGTCTGTGCACACCGGACAGTATACTGCTACGGTCAGCCACCGTAAGAGGCTTTGAGGGGTTTCTCGAATTCCGAAATTGGAAGAAGAGAAGCAACAAGAGTGGTACCGCGAAGGTGAACAGCCTGTCGTCTCTTGATTACAAGAGATGGCAGGCTTTTTTGTTTTCAAACATTGATCATTCCATATACCAAACGCGATGAACGGGAGCAGTAAAAGGATTTCTGACTTGGCAGAGAGCTGCGGGTAGGTGCGACGCAGCGGCAGAATCCTTTGAATCTCGCCCGGAAGCGGAGCGGTGGATACGAAGCAATTCGGGTACACCGCATAACGGCTTGCCCCCGTTACAGGGATGCTCCAGATCTGAAGTTTGATGATGTGGAGAATGAGGAGGGTGCTTACGATCCGGCAAGGACGGTGAGCGCCAAGAAGAGTGGTACCGCGGAGGGTGAACAGCCCGCCGTCTCTTGATGACAAGAGATGGCGGGCTTTTTGGTTTGTATGCTTTTATGTGATCTGCATACAGCCTTGCTGCCGGCAGCAGTGGGCGGGTGAAGCGAAGAAGCCGTAAGTCGACGTACGGTTTCTCAGAAGAACAACTTAAGGAGGATCATCCCATGACCGATAAAAAAAGAATCCAAATTTTCGATACGACGCTGCGTGACGGAGAGCAGGCACCAGGTGCCAGTGTGAAGCCGGAGCAAAAAATCGCCCTCGCCGCGAAGCTGATCGAGCTGGGTGTGGATGTCATTGAGCCGGGTTTCCCGATTTCGAGTCCCGGCGAGTTTGCCGCGGTGCAGGAGATTTCTCGCCGGTTCCAGCAGGTGGAGATCTGCGGCTTTGCCCGCGCTGTCAAAGGAGATATAGAAGCTGCCGTCAAAGCGACCCAGGATGCCGCGCGCCGGCGCATCCATCTGTTCATTTCTTCCTCGGATATTCATCTGCAGCATCAAATGCGCAAAACCCGGAAGGAAGCAGTAGCCTTGGCACGGGAGATGACCGCGTACGCCAGGCAATTCTCGGACGTCGTTGAATTTACGGCCATGGATGCAACACGCACCCGGATCGAGGATCTGATCGAAATGGTGGAGGTGGCCATTGAAGAAGGGGCCTCCATCATCAATCTGCCGGATACGGTTGGCTATGCTCTGCCGCTGGAATATGGCGAGATGTTTCGCCGTGTCCGCGAAGAAGCCAGAGGTGGCAAGACCGTGCAGTACAGTGCCCATTGCCACAATGATTTGGGTCTTGCGGTAGCCAACAGCTTGGCTGCCATTCAAAACGGAGCCTCCCAGGTGGAAGTGACCGTAAACGGGATCGGTGAAAGGACAGGGAACGCTGCTTTAGAGGAACTGGTCATGGCGCTCGAAACGAGAGGCGACGCCTTGGGATACACGACAGGTATCACAATCGATAAGCTGTACGAAACCTCACGGATGATTAGCGGGGCCATGCATTTTCCGATGGCTTACAACAAACCCATCGTAGGACGCAACGCCTTCCAGCATGAATCCGGCATTCACCAGGATGGTTTACTGAAGGACCGCAGCACATACGAAATTATGAATCCGGATAAAATGGGCATTCCGCGCAGCATGATCATTCTCGGCAAGCACTCTGGACGCCATGCTCTCCGGGACCGTCTGGCTCGTTATGGCATCGAAATCCAAGGGGCAGAGTTGAACCAGTTCTACAACGTATTTAAGGAAGCAGCAGATCACTTGAAGGTTGTCAGCGATAATCAGCTGCTGCAGATGGTCAGCCAATCGCTGGGCAGACCTACGCAGGTATATGAGCTCGGGGATGTTCAGGTCGTTGCGGGCAGCGCATCCAATCGGGTGGCGGCAGTAACCCTGCGTCATCTTCATGAGAACCGCGAGACCTCCCATTCAAGTATGGGGAACGGGCCTCTTGAAGCTGTGATTGCGGCAATCAGCCAAGGCATTGATGCTGAGATTACGTTTGGCGATCTGGAGCTCCACTCCTTAAGCGGCGGCGAGGATGCCCACGCTGAGGCGGCGGTGAGTGTTGAGCGGAAGGGGAAAACCTACCGGGGAACCGCCGTTCATCACGATATCGTTATGGCGGCCGGTCTGGCTTATGTAGCAGCCTGCAACAGCGCGGTGCTGTCGGCAGAGGATGAGGAGCAGCCGCTGCAAGTCAATTAACATCGGAAAATGGTAAGTGCAATATGGCAGTATGCCACCGATTTATTTCGACATGAGAATAAAGGCTGCCTTACAGGCGGTTGCCGAAGTGAGCCCTCACTTTAAGTAAAGTGAGGGCTTTTTTTACAGCATTCGACAAACTTTTTGTCAAGTTGTGGACAAGGTTATCCACAT
Organism: Paenibacillus mangrovi; assembly: GCF_022898935.1. Taxonomy (GTDB): domain Bacteria; phylum Bacillota; class Bacilli; order Paenibacillales; family Paenibacillaceae; genus Paenibacillus_AQ; species Paenibacillus_AQ mangrovi. The sequence continues at coordinate 101,757 of NZ_JALIRP010000011.1, forward strand.
ATCAGAGCAAATTTGTGTACAAATTGACGTTTGGGGCGAAAACTGTTGGTTTATAAGGGTTTTGAAAACGGGGATAGTATTTACATTTTCATAAAGCAAAAACTGTGGATAATGTGAATAAATTAGTGGATAAAAGTGGATGCAGCTATAAAATCTTAATTTAATCATAAAAAAATGGCCCCAGGGGCCATTTTTTGAACAAGGTTATGCACTATTTATGTGGATAAGCTTGTGTACAAGATTCTTTTTCGAAAAATAAAAAAATTTTGTGAATTTGACAAATTACATTTCCTTGATCTCAAAGGCCTATACTTTAAGACCCAATCCGGATTATTCGCTGGCGAGCAGCTCCCATTCGGCGAAGACTTCATCCAGCTCTTTCTTTTTGGTCTCCTGCTCCTGTTGATGCTTCTGAAGCGCCATATAGTCCTGATAGACCTCGGGCCTCGTCATCTCGGCCTCCAGTTCAGCAATAACCGATTCGAGCTGCTGAATTTGTTCCTCCAGAGCAGCGATCCTGCGCTGGCGGCTGCGCTCTTCGCGTTTGGCCTGCTTGTCGGCTTCAAAAGAATTAACGCCAGCTTTGTCAGCCGTTTCGGCAGGATTCTCCTGCTTTGACACCTTAGCGCCGGCCGCTTCGAGAGCCTCTTTCGACAATTCCTCAAGTTCCAACTTTTTGGCGGTATAATCGTCATAATTCCCTAGGAAATGTTCCACTCCCTTCGGATGGAGCTCAACGATTCTTTCGGCCATTTTATTGAGGAAGTAGCGGTCATGGGAAATGAAAAGAAGCGTTCCCTCGTAATCCATCAGCGCCGATTCTAAGACCTCTTTGCTGAATAGATCCAGATGGTTGGTCGGTTCGTCGAGAATCAGCATGTTGGCTTCAAGCAGCATTAGCTTGGCGAGCGCGACGCGCGCCTTTTCTCCGCCGCTGAGCGCAGCGATTTTTTTCAGGACGTCTTCTCCGCTGAACAGGAAGTTGCCGAGCACCGTACGGATTCGGGCTTCTTCCAAATGAGGGTACTGACTCCACAGCTCCTCCAGTACCGTATTGGACGGATTGAGGTTCGTCTGTTCCTGGTCGTAATACCCGAGCTTCACTTTCGTTCCCCATTGAATCGTACCGGATTCCTGGCGGAAGCTTCCGAGCAAGCATTTGAGTAGAGTAGATTTGCCTATTCCGTTCGGACCGATGAGAGCCACGGTTTCCCCGCGGTGCAAATCGAAAGATACATGATCAAACAGCTTATGCGGAGGGGAGAAGGAAACGGCAAGATCATTTACCTGCAGCACATCCTTACCCGACATATACTCCACGTCAAAAGAGAAGCTGGCTTTTTTCAGATCGCCCATCGGCTTGTCCAGACGGTCGATTTTCTCGAGTGCCTTGCGACGGCTTTGGGCCCGTTTGGTGGTCGAGGCTCTGACAATATTTTTCTGGATAAAATCCTCCATGCGGGCAATTTCATCCTGCTGTTTTTCATATTGCTTCATGGCTGATTCGTATTCGGCTGCCTTGAGATCGATATAACGGCTATAATTGCCAGTGTAACGCCTCGACTGATGGCGCTCGATTTCCACGATGGCTGTGACCAGCCGGTCGAGGAAATAACGGTCGTGGGAAACGACCAATAGCGCGCCGGAATAGGAACGCAAATAATCTTCAAGCCACGTCAGCGTGGCAATGTCCAAGTGGTTGGTCGGTTCGTCCAGCATGAGAATGTCCGGAGCCTGCAGCAGAATACGGGCGAGCGCCAAACGTGTTTTCTGGCCACCGCTGAGGGTCGAGATCGATGTATCCGGTGCGAAGCTGCCAAAGCCCATGCCATGGAGCACGCTTCGAATTCGGGTTTCCATCTCGTAACCGCCATGATCCTTGAACCAGTCGGAGCGCATGGCGTAACGATCGAGCAGCTCCTGATATTTTTTGGGATTGTCCATCTGGTCCGGATCCGCAATTTGCTGCTCGAGTAAGCGGAGCTCTTTTTCCGCTTCAATTAATGGAGAGAACACGTTCATCATTTCTTCCCAGATGGTGCGGCTCGATTGGAGTCCGCTGTTCTGGGCGAGATAGCCGATCGTCGTTTCCTTGGATTTATAAATTTGTCCGCCATCGTACGAGATTTCACCGGCAAGAATCTGAAGAAGGGTGGATTTACCGGCGCCGTTGACCCCGACAAGTCCGACGCGCTCCCTTTCCTGAATCTGCAGATTGATTCCCTCGAGTACGGGCTCGATTCCATATAATTTTCTGATTCCGCTTGCTTGCAGCAGCATGAACTGACTAACCCCCGTCTATGACGGAATGAAATCAAGAGAAAGAAGCTTGATTCCTTCCATCTAATATTTATGAATAAAAGAAAAGTTGATCATTGCAATTTACAATATGAATAATCCCAGTTTACATGAAATATGAAGAATTCGCGACTTGCAAGGCAGGACTTCGGATCAATCTTGGCGAAAATGGAGCAACAGTGGTAAACTAAGAGCAAACTGAACCTGCAGGCTCTGCAGAAGTTCATGAAGCGACGAAAATTTTGCCAGATGTAGATCAAAAATGATGTACTCATTCTAGATATGGCTCCACGATGAACATAAATGAATCATGAGAAAATATGAAAGTTTACTTTTTTGAGGGAAGGCAGCTGTTTTTACCCAATGAACGGCGAAAATGCCACAATACAGGAAATAAAAGCATTGCTTCGCACCCGAATGGCCGAAGTTCGCGGTGAACTACAAGCGGCGCAGCACCAGACCTGCTCATTGAAAGCATGCGATCATGCGGCGGCTTGGCTCAACAAGAAGAGCATCCGCAGCATATTGATTTACGTGCCTTTTCGCAGCGAGCTGGACACGAAGCCTCTCATCCAGGAAGCATGGCAGGCTGGCATTGAAGTATATGTGCCCCGCTGCCGGCGGGAGGACTGCTCAATGACGCTTCACCGATTGAAGCATTGGGACGAGCTGAGTGCAGGTGCATACGGTATTTTGGAGCCTGATCCGAGGAAGTCTCCCGCTATGCCGGAAGATTTTGTGCCGGAAGTTGTCATTGTGCCGGGGCTTGCTTTTGACATGATAGGCGGAAGATTGGGGTACGGCGGCGGTTATTACGACCGGCTGCATGAACGCTTCTCGCTCCTTGGCACGTCAGATAACTTGCCGGTATGGGCCGGTATCGGATACGGCATTCAAGTGATCGAGAAGGTTCCCATGGAAAGAATGGATGCACGTCTTCAGGTTCTGATTACGGAGCAGGATGTATATGAATTGAACAAGGAGGCTGAAGATGGAACTGACGCATTTTAACGAACAGGGTCGGGCGAAGATGGTGGATGTTTCGGACAAGGAGGTCACTTCGCGGACGGCCGTTGCGCAAACAATGGTGAAAATGGCCCCGGAAACGCTCGCGTGTATTAAGGAAGGGAAGATCAGGAAAGGCGATGTGCTTGCCGTGGCTTCGGTAGCCGGCGTTATGGCAGCCAAAAAAACATCCGACTGGATTCCGATGTGCCATCCGCTGCCGCTGACGGGCATCGATATCCATTTTGCGGACAACGGCAATGATGAGCTTTATATAGAAGGAACTGTGAAGACGACAGGCAAGACTGGGGTAGAGATGGAGGCCTTGACGGCCGTTTCCGCTGCAGCCTTGACCGTTTATGATATGTGCAAAGCGCTGCAAAAGGACATGGTTATCGGACCGACGATGCTCAAATCCAAGACCGGCGGGAAAAGCGGCGATTATCATAGATAGACCGTTTATAAACCAAACAGATGCGTAGGGTGGAGGGGTGATATCATGGTGTGGAAAACAGCGATCTTGACGGCAAGCGATAAAGGATCAAGAGGTGAGCGTGAAGATACAAGCGCCCAGGTTATCCGGGAGCTGGTGGAGGAGGAACTTGGCGGGGAAATTGTGGAGTACCGGATTGTACCCGACGAACAAGATGATATTATCGCATCACTCATTGAACTTACGGATTATTTTCAGGCGGATCTGGTGCTGACAACGGGAGGAACAGAATTGGCGATCCGGGATGTAACCCCGGAAGCGACAAGAAGGGTCATTGAGCGGGAAGTACCTGGCATGGCAGAAGCCATGAGAGTGACGGTCATGCAGAAGAACCGGGGAGCGATGCTGTTCCGAGGCATTTGCGGTATCCGCGGCCGGACGTTGATCGTCAATCTGCCGGGAACGCCCAAAGGAGTGCATGAAAACCTGGCAGCCATAATGGATCAACTGCCGGAGGCGCTCCTAATGGTTACGGGACAGTTCCGCCAATAGTCAGAAAATGAAAATTCCTTTGTTTTTTTTAAAATTGTCACACTTATTTGATTTTGTTGTGATTTGAGTTATGGTATGATGTGTTTGTGGCAAAATTTTGTCTAAATTAAAAGAATATAATGTCTTTTCAATAACAACGTGTGATTCTCTTTGCGCAATAAATCTAAGAGCAACAGACAAGCTTCTTGTTTAAGAATAAAGCAACAGAGAGGAGAATTCGATATGCTGAACGGTATTGGCGTACCCGGAATTATTTTGCTGGTGATTTTGGCGTTACTCTTATTCGGGCCGAACAAGCTTCCTGAGCTCGGACGTGCGGTAGGACGTACCTTCCGTGAATTCAAGGACGGAACACGTGAAATCCTTGGTGAAGATGATGCTGCTGCTCGCAAGAGCGAACCGGCTAAACCGCTGGCCGTTGCTCCGGTTGAAGCACAGGTTGCAGCTCCGGTAGCTTCGCAGAGCACTGCTGACAACAAACGTCTTCCCGAATAGTTCTTTATTGTAAAGAAAATAGGCTGAATGGATTGTGGAATCCCTTCCGTGCGGGGAGGGATTTTGTTTTGTCCGCAGGGCAGAAGAGATAGGATGGTGACAGAATGTCTGATAATCAGGGAGAAATGTCGATTGTCGATCACCTTGGGGAGTTGCGGAAGCGCATCATTTACATTCTGGTCGTTCTGCTGGTGGGCCTGATCATCGGCCTGGTCTGCGCCAATCCCATTTACAAGTATCTGATCAGCGTGGACACGGCCAAGAACTTCCAGCTTAATGCTTTTGCGTTCTGGGACGGCATCGGTATGTATATGAAAATCGCCATGGTTGTGGCGCTCGTATTGACCATTCCGTTTACAGCGTACCAGCTGTGGGCGTTTGTGAGTCCCGGTCTTCGTGAGGTCGAACGCAAAGCGGCTCTCCGGTATGTTCCTTACGCATTTATTTTATTTGTGATCGGTATGGCATTCGGATATTATGTGGTTTTCCCGATGGCGCTGGGCTTCACGACGACCATCACGAAAAATATGGGACTGGCGGAAACCTACGGTATTTCCCAATATTTTAACTTTATGTTCACACTGGTCGTGCCGATCGCGCTGCTGTTCGAGCTACCGCTGATCGTCATGTTCCTGACCAAGCTGAGAATCTTGAATCCACGCAGGCTGCGTAAAATGCGTAAGATGTCTTATTTTGCGCTGGTGTTCATCGCTGTGGTCATTACCCCGCCGGATTTCATTTCAGATTTTCTGGTGACGATTCCGCTGCTGCTGCTCTACGAGTTTAGCGTGTACCTGTCCTCGGCGGTGTACCGGAAACAGCTCGCGGCCGATGAAGCGGCCGATGAAGCGGCCGAAGAGAGATATGCGTTTCCTGCTAACCTGGAATAATCAACATTTTCATAGGATGAGAATCATCCATACATGATCAAGAGCAATCTTCTCCGCCGCGGGAAGAAGGCTCTTTTTCTTTTTAAAAGAGAAGAGTCTCTCTTCTAAATTTTATTTGCGTTTCTCTGGCATATTTTAAAATGGGGTGGATAGAATGATGGAGTATGAGTAAAGAAAGCTTGCTCAGCTGAGGAAGGACAAGCCCTGGTTCATGCAATTGAAAAAGTGCGGAATTCTTTGAAAAATACATTAAGAGGACTTGAAATCTGTGCCCAAGTTGAGTATCATAAAAGTGGTTGTTAGCACTAGAGGTTGTCGAGTGCTAATACATAACGACAACAATGCTGTTACAGAATCACAACATATTAACAAGGAGGCTATTTTTCATGATCAAACCTTTAGGTGACCGCGTATTGGTAGAACCGATCCAACAAGAGGAAACAACTTCTTTCGGGATTGTCCTTCCGGACTCTGCAAAAGAGAAGCCGCAAGAAGGTAAGATTATCGCTGTTGGCGGCGGAGCTGTAAAAGACGGAGTGCGCGTTCCTTTGGAAGTCAAAGAAGGCGACCGTGTTCTTTTCTCCAAATATGCCGGAACAGAGATCAAGTATGAAGGTAAAGAATATCTGATTATGAAAGAAAGCGACATTCATGCAATCGTAGGCTAAGGCCTGAACATAGGATCAAGCGAAATACCAACACTATTTTATGGGAGGTTTTTATCAACATGGCAAAAGATATCCGTTTCAGTGAAGATGCACGCCGCTCCATGCTGCGTGGTGTAGACGCTTTGGCTAACGCTGTAAAAGTGACGCTCGGACCTAAAGGCCGCAACGTCGTTCTTGAGAAAAAATTCGGCAGCCCGCTCATTACTAATGACGGTGTGACGATCGCAAAAGAAATCGAACTGGAAGACGCTTTTGAAAACATGGGCGCTCAGCTCGTTAAAGAAGTAGCTACCAAGACGAACGATGTTGCCGGTGACGGTACAACGACTGCAACAGTTCTGGCTCAAGCCATGATCCGCGAAGGTCTGAAAAACGTAACTGCAGGCGCTAACCCTATGGTTGTCCGCAAAGGTATCGACAAAGCGGTTAAAGCAGCTGTTGCTGAACTGAAAAACATCGCGATCGCGGTTAACGATAACCAAAAAATCGCTCAAGTCGCTGCAATCTCCGCTGCTGACGAAGAAGTGGGCCAACTGATCGCTGAAGCGATGGAAAAAGTGGGCAACGACGGCGTTATCACAGTCGAAGAATCCCGCGGATTCAACACCGAGATGGAAGTCGTGGAAGGCATGCAGTTCGACCGCGGTTATGTATCTCCTTACATGATCACCGATACGGACAAAATGGAAGCCGTTCTGGACAATCCATACATCCTGATCACCGACAAGAAAATCTCCACAACGCAAGAAATCTTGCCATTGCTTGAAAAAATCGTTCAACAAGGTAGACCGCTTGTGATCATCGCTGAAGACATCGAAGGCGAAGCTCAAGCTATGCTGGTTGTGAACAAACTGCGCGGAACATTCAACGCTGTTGCCGTTAAAGCTCCTGGCTTCGGTGATCGTCGTGAAGCTATGCTGCAGGATATCGCTGCCCTGACTGGCGGCCAAGTGATCACTGAGAAGCTCGGTCTTGATCTGAAGAGCGCTACCATCGATCAATTGGGTAACGCACGTCAAGTGCGCGTAACCAAAGAAAACACGACCATTGTGGACGGAAGTGGCGACAAATCCGATATCACAGCTCGTGTGAACCAAATCCGTGCGCAGCTGGAAGAAACAACTTCCGAGTTCGACAAAGAAAAACTGCAAGAGCGTCTGGCTAAACTGGCTGGCGGCGTAGCGGTTGTCAAAGTTGGCGCTGCAACCGAAACTGAACTGAAAGAGCGCAAACTGCGCATCGAAGACGCCCTGAACGCAACCCGCGCTGCGGTTGAAGAAGGTATCGTTTCCGGTGGTGGTACTGCCCTCGTGAACGTATACAATGCCGTTGCTGCTGTAGACGTGACTGGCGACGAAAGAACAGGCGTGAACATCGTTCTCCGCGCTCTGGAAGAGCCAATCCGCACCATCGCAGCTAACGCTGGCCAAGAAGGTTCCGTCATCGTGGAACGTCTGAAAAAAGAAGAAGTTGGCGTAGGCTACAACGCTGCGACTGACGAGTGGGTAAACATGTTTGAAGCTGGAATCGTTGACCCTGCGAAAGTAACCCGTTCTGCTTTGCAAAACGCGGCTTCCGTAGCGGCTATGTTCCTGACTACCGAGGCAGTCATTGCCGACAAGCCAGAACCAGAAAAGCCAGGCATGCCTGATATGGGCGGCATGGGCGGTATGGGCGGCATGATGTAATAAGGGGACTAAAACCCTGTAATATCAATATTTTAAAGGCTCCCGCGAGGGAGCCTTTTTCTATAAAATCACGAAAAAATCACATTTTTCATCTCTGCTATCCGACCACATTTCCGGCATCATACAGGTACCTTATTATCAAGTCAATAGATGATCAAACAATTCATAATCATAGGGGGATGACCCATGTCCAAAATGTATGGGGGAGGCATGCCGGGTGCGGGCTTTGGCCGGATGAAATTCGATGACGGCCAGCAGAAGCCCAATATTTCGAAGGCCATGCTGCTGCGCATTTTCAATTATTTCAAGCCGTATTGGAAACAGACCATGCTTGTGCTGTTTATACTGTTGGTTTCGTCTTTATTGGGGCTGTTGCCGCCCATTCTAATTCAGCGGATCGTCGATCATGCGCTTCCGGACAAAAATATGAAACTTCTGGTGGAGCTGGTGCTGATTTCGCTGGGAACCACGGTCGTGGCAGGACTGCTGGGCGTATGGCAGAGCTATTTAAATTCATTTATCTCTCAAAGCATCGTTTACGATATGAAAAATCAGATGTACACCCATTTGCAGCGGATGCCGCTGCAGTTTTTCTCCGCCGTCAAGCAGGGGGAAGTCATTACCCGGATGACGAGCGATATTTCAGGCATTCAGGGCGTTTTCAATAGTACGGTGATCAATTTTGCCAGCAATCTGTTCGTGCTTTCCACCACGGTCGCCACGCTTGTCATCATGAACTGGAAGCTTGCCATCATTGGCATATTGATCGTGCCGTTGTTTATCATACCAACAAGAAAAATGGGCAACGTGCGATGGAAGCTGGCCAAGCAGACGCAGGAAAAGATGTCTGAACAGAACCATATCATTCAGGAAACGCTGAGCATCAGCGGTTATTTGTTAATGAAGCTGTTCACGCGGGAAGAGAAGGAATATGACAGCTTCAGAATCATTAACGGGGAATCGGCACGGCTTCAGATCCGGGAATCCATGGCCGGCCGCTGGTTCATGATGATTTTGTCTACTTTTACGAGCCTGGGACCGATGCTTATTTATCTCTACGGAGGTTATCTGTTTATCCATGGGGAAATTACCGTCGGAGCGATTATTAGTTTTGTGGCGCTGCTGAGCCGGATTTACGGTCCTTTTGGTCAGATGACGAATCTGTATGTGGATATTAAAAGATCGGTTGCGCTGTTTGAACGTATTTTTGATTATTTTGATATGAAGCCGGGGATTGTTAATCGCCCTGATGCCCAGGCGGTGGAGTTGACCAAACAGGATATCGTTTTCGAAGACGTATGTTTTGCGTATCAGAAGGATAAACAGGCCCTGGAGGACATTTCGTTCACCGCGGCCTCAGGCACGATGACCGCCCTCGTCGGCCCGAGCGGAGCCGGAAAAACGACCATCACCAACCTGATTCCGCGGCTTTACGAGATCGATTCCGGAAGCATCCGAATCGGAGGAACGGATATTCGCGACATGACGCTGGAATCCCTGCGCTCACAGATTGGTCTCGTCACCCAGGATAGCTATCTGTTCAACGGGACGATCAGGGAGAATTTGCTGTACGCCGGCAGCGAAGCAAGCGAGGAGGATATGGTCAAAGCCTGCAAAGCGGCGTATATTCATGATTTTATCATGGAACTTCCGGATGGTTACGACACGGTCGTCGGGAATCGGGGAATCAAGCTGTCCGGAGGCGAGAAACAGAGAATTTCCATTGCGAGAGTACTATTGAAAAACCCGTCCGTCATTATTATGGATGAGGCCACTTCATCGCTGGACACGGCATCGGAATATTATATTCAAAGAGCGATGCATCTCCTACTGCAGGACAAAACCAGCATCGTGATCGCTCACCGCCTCTCCACGATCATGGCCGCCGATAAAATTCTGGTCGTGAAGGATGGAGCCATTATTGAAGAAGGAAATCATGAGGAACTTTTGCTGAAAAACGGGGTTTATACCGATCTTCACAGCAAGCAGTTTGAACGAAAAGCATTCAGCATGGATTCGCAATCGCCTATATGACATTTGTCATACTCCCTACCTGATGTTCATGACTACCCGGGCAACAGGTTGTTTCCTATACTGAGAATAGAAGACGTTCATGGATATGCCGTGGCGGTTTCCATGCATCCACTCAGGGAGGAAGACATAATGACGACGGAATCGAAAGTAAAGAATTTAAGAAGAGAGATGACTCCCTTTGAAAAAAGCAATACGAAGTCGAGCATCTGGCAGATCGTATCAACGATTGGCCCAGTGTTATTACTCTGGTACTCCGCATATTTAAGCTTGTCTGTATCGTATTGGATTACCCTTCCCATTCTGATTATTGCATCGGGGTTCGTGATCCGGACGTTCATCATATTCCACGACTGCTGTCATTACTCATTCTTTCAGAACCGGCTGGCGAATGAAATCCTGGGTAACATTACGGGTGTCCTCACGCTGGTTCCGTATCAGCAGTGGAAGAACACGCATTCCATTCATCATGCTACTAGCAGCAACCTGGATAAACGAGGTATCGGCGATATGTGGGTGATGACGGTGAACGAATATGCCGCTGCACCTTTTATGCGTCGCATGGCTTACCGTTTCTATCGCAATCCTGTGGTCATGCTTGGTCTTGGACCGATTTTCGTGTTTGTGCTGTCATACCGTTTTAACCGCAAAGGAGCGAAGCGGAAGGAACGCCTCAACACTTATGTGATGAATGCTTCGATCGCAATCCTGTATGCATTGCTCTGCTGGGCTGTTGGATGGCAGGCATTTATGATGATTCAGCTTCCCATTATATTCGTTTCCGGGATGCTCGGAATCTGGTTATTCTATGTACAGCATCAGTTTGAGGATTCTTATTTCGAAAATGAAGAAGAATGGAGCTACGTGAAGGCGGCGGTGGAAGGAAGCTCGTATTATAAGCTGCCAAAATTGTTACAATGGTTAACAGGTAACATTGGCTTTCATCATGTTCATCATCTGAGCCCGAAGGTTCCTAATTACAACCTGGAGAAGGCGCATAATTCAACGCCGCCGCTGCAGAAGGCCACGACGATTACGCTGCTTACGAGCTTGGTTTCTTTGAAATTTCGTCTGTGGGACGAGCAGAACAAGGCTTTCATTAGCTTCAAGCAGTTCAAAAGTTCCATTCAAAAAGCTAAACACGAAACGAAACCCATGCCAAGCCCAAGGGCAAGCATACAAGGGGAATAACCTCCCGTCACCGATTATGATAAAATAAACGTAACCTATCGATAGCATGCCATGGAGGAACCGCCTTGCAGAAATGGTATCAAATTTTCCACAGGAGCACTGGACTTAGTCCCTATGTGTGGGTCGTCTTTTATATTCTCCCTTTTTATTTCATTTTTCGATCTTCGTCAATGGTTCATGCGGTGTTTGGCGTTCTGATGATTCTGGCCTTTTTTGGATGCTATGTGCTGTCCTTTGTCTCTAAGGGCTGGATGGTGTACTTTTGGACATCCATTCAGATGCTGATCTCGATCGCGATGACGCTGCTTTTCGGTTACGTATATTTCGCGCTCTTCGTCGCGTTCTTTATCGGCAATATCCATCATCGGGTTGGATTTGTGGTACTGTATACCCTTCATCTTGTCACGACGATCGCAACGATTAACTATGGCTACGTTACAAAAGATCCTGTTATGATTGCGCAAATCCCGTTTGTGCTGATCAGTCTCATAGCAGTGATTCTGCTGCCCGTTACCACATACTACCGGAACAAGCGGGAAAAACTTGAGATACAGCTGGAGGACGCTAACAAACGGATTTCCGAGCTGGTGAAGCTGGAGGAACGTCAGAGAATCGCCCGTGATCTGCATGATACGCTGGGACAGAAGCTTTCCCTTATCGGGCTAAAGAGTGATTTGGCCGGCAGATTAATGAGGACTAACCCGGCCCAGGCGGAGGCCGAGATCAACGATGTGCGTCAAACGGCCAGAAACGCTCTCAATGAGGTGCGGGATATGGTTACGAAAATGCGCGGCACGCGCCTGGAGGATGAGATGTTCCGCATCAAACAGATCCTGAAGGCAGCGGAGATTGAATTCATGCTGACGGGAGACCCGATTCTAAGCAACACATCGCTTCTGGTAGAAAATGTGCTCAGCATGTGTTTGAAGGAAGCGGTAACGAACGTGGTCAAGCACAGCAATGCTACGGTCTGCTCGATCATCATCGATTCGTCAACAACGGAGCTGACGATTCAAATTATAGATAATGGAATTGGTATGGGAGGGGATTCGCTTCTGGTCAGAGGGAGCGGACTGCGCGGAATGAAAGAACGGCTGGAATTCGTGAACGGCAGCATGGAGGTGGCTTCGAACCAAGACCCTGGAACGAAGATTATCATAAAAGTGCCGAACATCGTGAAACACCCGAATAAGGAGGTGGTACTGTGATTCGAATTGTAATCGCTGAAGACCAGCGGATGGTGCTTGGCGCGCTTGCTTCGCTGGTTAATTTGGAAGAGGATATGCAGGTCGTGGGCCAAGCAAGCAACGGTGAGGATGCCGTGAAGCTGGTTCGCCAGTTGAAGCCGGATATTTGTATTATGGATATTGAGATGCCAGGGAAGAGCGGACTTGAGGCTGCCGAGGAGCTGAAGGGCAGCGGCTGCAAAGTGATGATCCTGACGACTTTTGCGCGGTTCGGATATTTCGAACGGGCTATTAAAGCCGGAGCGAATGGATATTTGCTGAAGGACAGCCCTAGTGAGGAATTGGCGGAATCCATACGGAGTATCATGGCAGGAAGGCGAATCTATGCTTCGGAGCTGGTAGATGATGCCTCTGGAGAGGAAAATCCGCTGACCCAGCGGGAGAAGGACGTCATCGGACTGATCGCGGATGGGAGAAACACGAAGGAAATTGCCAGTCAATTGCATATCACGCAAGGTACCGTGAGGAACTACATTTCCGTCATTCTCGATAAACTCCAAGTCACGAACCGGGTGGAAGCAATTACGCGTTTTAAAGAGAAGGGCTGGTTCAAATGACTGTAAAATTTGCAAAAAACCGTTAAGTACAACAATCCATGTACTTGACGGTTTTTTTGCTAAACATCCACTTTTACAATCATTCGGACGGGCCTTTTTGGTTTGCACGGAAATCTCCCGGCGTGGTACTGGTCGCCTTTTTAAAAACCCGGATCAGCTGGGGGGCGTTTGAATATCCTACCGCATTAGAAATCTGAGCTATATTCAGCTCTGTGTTTAGAAGCAGGTGCTTCGCTTTCTCAACTCGATAATTCGTAACGTACTGGATAAATGTGATTCCTACGCGATTTTTAAACAACTCACTGAGATACGACGTACTAACACCGCATTCGTCTGCAATCTTTTGCAAAGACAGGTCTTGAGCATATCTGTTCTCAATGATCTGAAACATTTTGCCTTCAATATCCTCTTTCTGTCTTTTATTCATCTTCTCGATCAATTGCGGCAAAGAATCGGCAAAAACCTGAAACATCCAATCCGACATCTCGTTCCGGTTGTTCAAGCGCATAAATTCATCATATAACCTCCTGCTGTCCATCATATCGCGTTCATTACCGAATATTCGAATGGCGGAAACAAGAAGCTGCAAGCAAAATGTTTTCATTTGGCTAAAAGGGATATTCTGCGCTTGCAGATCTTCATGAAATTGATTCAGAGCCTCCCTGGCTCCTTGCTTGTCTCCCGAACGTATTTGCCTGAAAAGCCGATCTTCCCAAATTACTGGATAATGAGCAATAACGGCTTCTTCGCGAATAGTCCCACCCGGTAAAATGACTTCATTGCCGTCGCCAAGCCAGTGCCGTTGCAGAGTCAGCCCTGCTTCGTTATAGGCGTCCGGCAACTCCTGGAGGGAATATGCCTTCCGACCGACCGATAACGTGACGGAGTGCTTCAATATTTTCAGAATCGTTTGCCTTAACGTTTCAGCGGCATCCTGCAAATTCCGTTCCGTAAAGCTTTCAGGTAAATTCAGGATCGCAACGGCGTGTCTCGGAATAAGGACGGTCTCGATAGGAATTATTTCGCTTAGAAGCTCTTGAGCGATATTGGCAGCTGCGAATAAGAAAAGCGGTTCGTCCCTTTCCTTAAACGGGCATCCGGATTTAACAGCATCCATCTCGATAATAAATACTGAATAATGGGGATGAGTGAAAGAACTCGGCAGTTGTGGCTGATGTTCCGCCTCCCCATCCGCTCCATCTTCGATTTGCCCTAGCAAGAGGGAGTGTAAATAGTTGTTACGCATTACCGCGTTTTGTTCGAGATGCTTTTGCTTGTAATCGTGGTTTTCCTCCATCAGCTTCGCAATTCGTTGTTCAATCTGATCGATCTTCAGATCAAAGGATCGGCTTGCCGTTGATTCTTCAGAGCTGTTATCGCCATTGCTTCGATTTAATAGCTTCACAATGTGGCGTACCCCATTTTGAATTCTTTGAAAGCTGAGATAGGAGGTAATTAACGCAAGCAAAGAAAAAACGATTGTGGTAATAATAATGATGCTCTTCAAGGATTGGACGCTTTTATTTGGAGTGTCGGCAGGAACCATTAAGGCATATGTCCAATGATTTTTATCCGAGTGACTGTAGGTAACGAACGAATCTGGGTTGCGAATCCGAATAGTGGATGACGTTTTGTCGTTGTCATTCCATAAAGAGGTTATGCTTTTTATATTTTCCTCGCTAAGATCCTTATAAGCACCGGTCGCCGTAATTAGTTGGTTATTCTCATTGAAGATCATTAAAGCTTCATCTGAGTCTAACGGGAAGTTTCCAAGAAGCTGGCGTAAATAAGACTCTTTAATATTTATAATCAGTACGGCTTTCATTTCGTTATTAAGATAAGGAAGGATACGGATGTACGAAACGGTTTTTCCGGGCGGACTGTCTGCGAATTTGACGATAGGACGGGGAGCGATCCAAAAGCTTTTCTTTCCGGTCGCCGCAGTCCTCTTAACTTCGTTCAGCCAGTTGGTATCCGGAAATGCAGAACTGTTGAAGGAAGCTACTCCGCTTTGATAAATAACCGTATCTTGGGCTACATGGTATAAATAGATGGAATCTACGGATTTTAATAAAAAAGCAAAGTTGGACAGATCATTGATTAAAGTGACCGTCAAAGGAAGAGAACCGATCGAAGGGCTGGCTCCTATATTAAGTAGTTCCGTTACGTTCGTTTGCAAGGAAAACTGATTAGAGAACTCCTCGATTTGATTGGTTAGCAGATCCATTTGGTCCTTCATCTGAATGATCGAATGCTGGGAGGAACGCTCCACTTCTTCCTCTACAATTCGGGAGCCTATCCAATACAGAATAGTGCCGAAAAACAGTATAGGAATCAAGGATAGCAATAAAATAATCGCAAGCCACTGCCGACCGGCCCATTGCTTCCAATGTGATAATTGCGATAGACTCATGTATCTTCCTCTTTCGGCTTATCAGCCATTCCTGATATTTAAAATTAATACTAACTCCGAGACCGTATAGTGTCAACGCTTACATTCACTGGAAGCCTGATAATGGCGGGCTCCGAAAAATTGATAATCGCATTAAAATCCTTGGAGGGCTTCTAGCCCTCCTTTTTGTCATTAGCGGAGCATCTATATGTGGAATGGAGGTAAACCGAATTATTGGTAATTGCATTAAAATCGCGTTCAACGTTACATTTAATCCAGATTCTACAGACAAAAGGAGGGAGAAAATGAGCCAACTATTGAAATCATACAAATCACACAGGGCATTAATTCTAATGTTCCTTCCAGGCTTCTTGCTATTTATTCTGTTTCGTTATGTACCTATTTATGGGATTCTGATCGCGTTTAAAAACTACAGAATCCTAGAAGGTGTGTGGTCCAGTCCATGGGCAGGCTTGGAAAACTTCCATCGCTTAGTTAGCGGTCCCGGTTTCTTGAAAGCGCTTCGAAATACGGGGATCATTGCGGTTCTGAAATACGTATTCGTCTTTCCAGCGCCAATAGTATTGGCGATCCTATTGAATGAGGTACGCAAATCCTGGTTTAAGCGCACCATCCAGACCGTTACTTACTTGCCACACTTCTTCTCTTGGGTCATTTTGGCGAGTGTGCTCTTCACCTTTTTAAGTACAGACGGTGCCTTGAATCAGGTAGTAAAAATGTTGGGCTTCGAATCCATCAATTGGGTATCGGATCCAAACAAATTCTATGGACTGGTCGTACTGACGGATATTTGGGCAACCGTAGGCTGGAGCTCCATCATATACTTTGCCGCCTTATCAGGCATTGACCCTACGTTGTATGAAGCCGGCATTGTAGATGGTGCCAGCCGATGGCAACAAATCAGGCACATCACGATTCCTTCCCTCATGCCTACCATCATTACGATGTTGCTGCTAAGCATAGGGAACTTCCTGAATGTCGGCTTTGATCAAATCTACAACTTGACTACAGCGCCCACAATGGAAGTAGCGGATATTCTTGATACCTATGTGCTTCGGAGACTACTTTCCATGGATTATGAACTGGGGACGGCTGCAGGATTGTTCTCCTCGATCGTCGGGTTAATATTAGTCATCTCCGCCAACCGATTGGTGAAGCTGTATGACAAAGATCAAGGGTTATGGTAGGAGGTACGGACATGAATCACAGAACAGTTGGAGAGAAAATATTCGATGTGTTTAATGTATGCTTTCTATTATTGCTTGCGTTAAGTACGATCTATCCCTTTATGAATGTATTGACCTATTCTTTGAGTACGCCTCATGCGGCCAATTTGCCGGGATTGCATTTTTTTCCGAAGGAAGTCACCTTCAATTCCTATATGAAAGTGCTTAGTAACATGGAGGTGTACAGGGCATTCGGCAATACGATGCTCAGAACGTTCGTAGGCGTAATCCTTCTAGTGTTATTGACCGCAATGACGGCTTATCCGTTGTCGGTTCGAACCTTTCCGCATCGTAAACAGATTACTTTCCTGATGGTGTTCAGCCTCATGTTCTATGGGGGATTGATTCCGACCTATCTCTTAGTTAAGAACTTAGGCATGATCGATACTATATGGGCGTTGGTATTGCCTCCCGCAGTATCGGGGTTCAATGTCATCGTCATGCGCAACTTCATGCAATCGATTCATCCGGAGCTCATCGAATCGGCCAAGATGGATGGGGCTAATGAGTTTATCGTGTTTATTCGGATCGTTCTTCCATTGTCGGCGCCGGTGATAGCCGTTGTCGGTTTATGGGCGGCCGTCTTTCATTGGAATGCCTGGTTTGACGCTATGATCTATACTTCAGGCCCTCGCCATGAAGTGCTCCAGTTGTTTTTGCGCAGGACGGTACTGGATGAGAGTAATTCATTCCTTCTATCGATCGATCCGGCTAGAGAGTTGAACTTATATACGCCTGTCACGTTGAAATCGGCAACGATCATGATTATTACTTTACCGATATTGCTGGTCTATCCGTTCCTTCAGCGCTTCTTCGTTAAAGGCATTATGCTTGGCTCGGTTAAAGGTTAAATTGATCATGCCGAGCGGACTCGCGGTTATTATGTGGATGTCCACTATACATGTGGGATCCTTCATAATATATAAATTTTACAAATAAAAGGAGGGCTACAAATGAAATTCAGAGAGTACCGCAAAGCAGTTCTAGTAACACTCGGTGCCTTACTTACCACTTCTGTCGCGGCGGGCTGTTCCCAGTCAGCTGAGAAGCCGGCGACATCGACTCAAGGCAGCGCGCAGTCAGCGGCACCGACTCAAAGCGCGCAGCCTTCTACCGAGAAACCGATTGAAATCAGCTGGATGGTTCCGCAATTGACGGAGGAGAACTCCTACGGCCAGAAATTGATCGAGGAGAAGTACAACGTAAAAATCAAACCGTACCTTATTGCTTATGCGGATTATGCTCAGAAGCAGCAAATTACGCTCGGAGGAGGCGAAATACCTGATGTTATGATGGTATTGGACCCAGTAAGCTTGCAAAAGTTCGCATCCCAGGGACTGCTAGCCGAGGTACCGGTGGATACGATTGCCCAGAATATGCCTAAGTACAAAGAAACTCTGGATAAAGATGTAAAGCAAGGTTGGTATTATTCGTTGTATGATGGAAAAAATTACGGGATTCCGACGTTCTACCCGGGCGGAAGATTCAATGCCAAAGCGGAGTGGAGAACGGATTTACTGAAGAAAGCAGGCATCGATAAAATTCCTGCCACAATTGATGAGATGACTACCGCTTTCGAAGCGCTGAAGAAGATTGGAGTATACGGATTATCCTCCGGTGCGCCGAACAATGCTTGGTTCGCATTATTTAAGCAAATTTTCCCTGCTTACGGCACCGTTCCGCCGCAATGGACGTTGAAGGACGGAAAAGTCGTCAATGGAGCCGTTCAGCCGGAAGCCAAAGCCGCATTAACTCAATTGGCGAACTGGTACAAGAAGGGTTATATTGATCCGGACTTCGTAACGGGCAAAGAATACAGAGAGAAGTTTATTGCCGGCAAGCTCGCTTATTATGATTACGGCGGCCTTCTGGATTTGGATGAAACCAATGCAAGCTCCATGATCAGTTTGGCCAAGCAGACGAACCCGGAATCGAAGATCGAATTTGCTCCATTGCCTCAAGGACCGGGAGGTCAAGGAGACTGGGCTTGGGGAGCGGCCGGCAATATTATCGCGTTCGGCAAGCAGCTGGAAGATGATCCCGAGAAGATGAAAAAGGTTATGGAGATCATCGAAGCGACGGACATGACTGAGCAAGGGTTCCAGGAGCTTGCTCTCGGTAAACAAGGCGAACACTGGGATTACAAAGACGCGGCCAAAATGGAAGCTGGCGGAGCTAAACTGTTGCCACCGTACGATAATGTGGATAAACGTTTAGGAATAGGCCTTGGAGACGGAGGTTCTTTTAATCCATTCACCCGCCAGTTTGCTGCGGAAATTACCGATAAATGGAATACCGAAATGATTGAAATAGCCCAAAAGTATAACATGCCAAAGGTTGACTTGTTCGGGAAACCGGACGTATTGCCTTCTTCAGGGAAATATTGGGCGGATTTAGTTAAGCTTAAAAATGAAACATATATTTCGATCATTACGGGAGCAAAGCCAGTATCTGATTTTGACGTGTTCGTGAAGCAATGGAATGAACTAGGCGGCGCGCAATTAGAGAAAGAAGCTAATGAAATGTATACACAAGTGAATAAGAAGTAACCTGGTAAAGTTTTATTGGGTCTACAACAAAGGGAATCGTTATGGTAATAATGGATTCCCTTTACGTTTTTACAATCTATAAAGCGCTTAATTTATTTTGGGGAAGGAGGAAAATCGTATTTAATATTCACTGCTAGATCGTTCTCAAGATTACAACTTGGTCAGTCAAATAAATATTGATTGGGAGGTAAGAGGATGTTTATTGGAAGAGGTAGTAAGTTAAAGAAATTGGTCATGGTTTTGATGTGCCTAAGTTTGATTTTATCGGCAGCCATTGTCATACCGGGTCCTGTTGTGAGAGCGGATACAAAAGCGACTTACTATGTCGATCCAGTAAACGGCCAGGATACGAATGATGGTATGTCAACGACTACCGCATTCCGTACGATTGAGCATGCTCGCGACGTTGTGCGTACGATCAATGCCAACATGACTGACGATATTGAAGTGAAACTTAGAGGCGGAACCTACACGCTAAATTCCACCTTGAACTTCACGGATGCAGACTCGGGAACGAATGGGTTCAACATTATTTATTCCGCCTATAACGGCGAGAAGCCGGTGATTAGCGGAGGCAAGCAGATTACGGGATGGACCTTATACGATGCCAGCAAAAATATTTACACTGCCTATGCAGGTGGAGACATTGAAACGAGGCAACTATTCGTCAATGGAAATAGGGCAACAAGAGCAAGGAGCACGGGGGCGCCTTCACCACTGACCTTCGTTAAAGCATCGGGCTATACGGCAACGGGCAATGTATTAGCAAATAGCACGATTCCCATGCATAACTGGGGAAACAAGAGTGACATCGAGTTTGTATATAAAAATCAATGGACTGCGCCAAGAATTGGTGTCAGCACGATTACGAATAACGGAACCACAACTACATTCACGATGAAGCAGCCCGGTTGGGGATTTGTAACCAATAAAGGGGGAACTTCAGTTGGCGGAACCTTTAATTCAAACGGAATTCCTTGGTACATTGAGAATGCTTACGAGCTGCTTGATGCAGAAGGGGAATGGTATCTGGACAGAGCAACGGACTATTTTTATTATAAACCAAGATCTGGAGAGAATCTTTCAACAGCTTCGGTTATTGTACCCACTTTGGAAGAATTAGTAAGAATTCAAGGCTCTGATCTTGATCATAAGGCTAGCAACATCCAATTCAAAGGCGTTACTTTTTCGTATGCAACTTATCTAAGAGTGAATGGAGATCGCGGATTACCGGATGCTCAGAACAACGTACTAAGGGATGACCTAGGTGAAACCATCATTAACGCTGCAATCAATTTGAAATACGCCCATTCCATTAAGTTTGAACGAGACATATTCGAGCACCTTGGCGGTACCGGACTGAACATGTATACCGGATCTCAGGACAATCTGGTAGTAGGAACGGTATTTACGGATATCTCAGGCAATGGTATACAGGTTGGGGATTATACAGGACTGTATAACGTAGGTTCTGAAAACTACGCTCAGTCCACAGATCCTCGTGTGATGCTTCGAAATAATGATATAAATAATAGCTACTTTTACAAAATTGGTGCTGAGTATTTCGCTTCAACAGCCATAGCAGCCAGCTTACCTCAGGATATGGATATCACGCATAATGAAATAGGCAATGTTCCTTATTCAGGTATCCATGTGGGCTGGGGATGGGGGACTACTCCTACCACGGTTCATGAAAGATCAAACATCCAGTACAACTATATACACGATGATATGGCATTGTTAGCAGATGGTGGAGCGATTTATACCAATGGCTCAACCAATGGCAGTTCCACAAACAAGGGAATGATCTCAAACAACTATATTCAGAATGAGTGGAACACAAACGGAGCCTTGTATCCTGATGAAGGCAGCAGTTGGTACGATATAACAGACAATGTTGTTAACAACTCGTCCAGATATCTTCTCATTTGGAAAAACACGATCCATGACATTGATGTAAATAACACGTATACAACAACTTCAAACAATACGAATGCTGGAACCAATACCAAAGTTACCAACACCACTGTCGTCTCAAACGGGAATTGGCCGCCTGCTGCTCTTGCGATCATGGATCGGGCAGGAATTGAAGCCGGATATCAGGATATCATTCCGCTAAAAAAATTATTCAGTATCACAGAGCCTGCTCCGATAACAGTGGACATCGGAACGGCAAAGACAGCGGCAGCTCTTGGATTGCCCGAGAAAGTAGGACTGGTTACCGATGTGGAAAATGTGGATGCCAGCGTGACTTGGGATTTAAATAGTGCAAGCTACGATCCAACTGCCGCGACGGAGCAGAACTTTACGGTAACAGGAGAAATAACGCTGCCTACGAGAGTCATAAACCCGAACAACGTGTCATTGTCAACAAGCGTTAGCGTAACTGTAAAGAAGATCGACTTAGCAGCCCACTGGAAGTTCGATGAAGGCTCCGGTACAGTCACCTCCGATTCATCAGGCAATAGTAAAACGGGTACATTGAACGGAGGAACTGCGTGGGTATCAGGTCAAGTAGGCAACGCTCTTTCCTTCAATGGCACCAACTCCTTCGTTGATATACCTGATGCATTAAACCCAACAGCATATACGGTTTCCTTATGGGTAAAACCAGAGGCGGCAACAGCGCAGAATATATGGGTAAGAACGGATTCTTCTGGTGCATCCAGATCATTTTCACATCAATTGCGAATTAATTCGAGCGGTAAGTTTGAAGCCTACATGTATGATGGAGCGCTAAAAACTGTGACCGGTACAACCACTGTTCAGGCTGGGACATGGTACCATATTGCGCTGTCTGCAAAAAATAATGGACAGATGAAGCTGTATGTCAACGGTCAATCCGAGGGTACGCCTGCAAGTATAAACAAGATGTGGACAGGAGGAACAAGGTATTGGCTTGCTTCTAACAGCGGAGGCGGATTTGGATGGTTTAAAGGTTTAGCCGATGATGTCAAGCTGTACAACTATGTGCTAAGCGACTACCATATATTACTTAATTCTGACATTCAGCCACCAACGACAAAGGACAATGCGCCAAGCGGCTGGGTCAATCAAGACACCACAGTAACCTTAAGCGCAAGCGATAACGGATCGGGTGTAGCCAATACCTACTACACGGTAGACGATGGCGCCGTGCAAGAGGGAGACACGGTGGTGTTGTCGGAAGAAGGCGTTCATCAGCTTGTATATTGGAGCGTGGACAAGGCAGGCAACGTGGAACAGACGCATACCGTTACCGTTAGCATCGACAAGACAGCACCGGAGATCGCGGTGACCGTTCCGGGGGACAACAGCATCTATGAAGATTCCGGGGATTTGACGCCTCAGATTACATTGACGGATAACTTGTCGGGTGTAGACAGCAGCAAGACGACGGTGACGCTCGATACGTATTCTTATCAAATCGGAACGGCGATCCCGCTTTATACGCTGCCGCTTGGGCAGCATACGCTTGTTGTATCCTCCAGCGACTTGGTCGGCAACCAGGTAAGCAAGACCGTTCAGTTTACGACGGTGGCCAGCATCGATTCTTTAAAGGCATTGGTGAAACGCTTTGCAAATAACAATGGGATCGATGATGCCGATATTACCAAAAGTCTGCTGGGAAAATTGGCAAACAACGATCTGAAAGGCTTTATGAATGATGTAAAGGCTCAAAGCGGGAAGCATATATCAAGCGAAGCGGCAAAATATTTGCTGCGAGACGCTCAATATGTACTGACACAAAAGTAGAGCGATTCAAGTGTTTGAAACCAAGAGAATAAACGCAGATGACATCATTTTAGCGAATTTTAGGATGAAAAATACAAGGCCTTTATTTAAACCACAATGCGACTCATCATCGTGTTGTGGCTTTTCTTTTTGTCAATGGAACTGAATATTGATAATGCCTTTTATTGGCCTAACGAATAATTGGTAATTGCAAAAAAATGAGATTTGACGCTACATTTAATCCAGATTCAACAAATATTAGGATTGATGAGGGATGAAGCGATGAGATACATACAAAATCCTATCCTAAAAGGATTTAACCCGGATCCGTCCATTCTGAGAGTAGGCAGCGATTATTATATAGCGACTTCGACTTTCGAGTGGTTTCCGGGCGTACAAATTCACCATTCCAGGGATATGGTCAATTGGAAGCTAACCGCGCATCCATTAAAACGAATATCACAACTGGATATGAAAGGGACTCAGAGCTCCGGAGGGGTATGGGCTCCATGCTTGAGCTATGATAACGGAATCTTTTATCTCATTTACACGAATGTGAAAACCGATAATGGCGCATACAAAGACACGCATAATTATCTCGTGACGACGAATGACATTACTGGAGAATGGTCTGAACCCGTTTATTTGAACAGTACGGGCTTTGATCCGTCCCTTTTTCATGATGAAGATGGGCGAAAATGGCTGGTGAATATGGTGTTCGACCATCGTAAAGGGAAAAACCGTTTTGGCGGTATCCTGCTTCAAGAATATTCCGTAAAGGAGAAACGATTGGTAGGCCCTGTTCGGAATATATTCAAAGGCACCTCGATTGGATTTACGGAAGGTGCTCATTTGTACAAGCGGAACGGATATTATTACCTGCTTACGGCAGAAGGCGGTACGGGGTTGAATCATGCTGTAACGATGGCGCGTTCCCGATCTCTAACCGGACCGTATGAGGTTGATCCGCAAAATCCGATCCTGACTTCTCAATTTAACCCTCGGTTGGAGCTGCAAAAGGCCGGTCACGGTGATCTAGTGGAAACTCCTGAAGGGGAATGGTATATGGTGCATTTATGCGGAAGACCAATCCCGAATAGCGGAAGGTGTACTTTGGGCCGGGAGACCTCGATTCAGAAAATGGTTTGGACGGAAGACCATTGGCTGAGGCTAGAAGCTGGAGGAAGTGAGCCCCAAGTACTTGTAGCTGCACCTGAACTCCCTGAGCATGTGTGGGAATCTGAACCGAATAGAGACGATTTTGATCATGATGTCTTAAACCTTCACTTTCAAACCTTACGGATCCCACTTGGGGAGGAAACCTTGTCATTGAAAGATCGCCCCGGATATTTGCGATTGAAGGGCAAGGAATCTTTAAGCTCTAAGCATCATCAGGCTTTAGTGGCACGGCGCCAGCAGTCTTTTAAGTATACAGCCTCAGTAGGTCTGGAATTTGAACCGGAATCCTATCGACAGGCTGCAGGACTGATTTGCCTATATGATATTCAAAATTACTTCTATTTGTACGTTTCTCACGATGAGGAACAAGGAAAGTGCCTTGGGATTCTGCATAGCGATAACAACTTGCTCGTAAATCCGCTCAATCAAGAATTAAGCATTGAAGGGTGGAAGCGCTGCTTTTTGCAGGTTAGAGTGGATTACAATAGGCTTCAGTTTTATTATTCGAAGGATGAAAAAGAATGGACCACTATTGGTCCTGTTATGGATGCCAGCAAGCTGTCGGATGAATACTGCAGCGAGGGACGGTATACCGGAGCTTTTGTAGGGATGTGCTGCCAAGATCTTTCGGGTAAAAACGGGTATGCGGATTTCGATTATTTCGAATATACGGAAAGAGATTGAGTCTAGTTACCGAAAAATTGATAATCACTTCGCAATCTGCGGGAGGGCATAAAGCCCTCCTTTTTCTTAAGATTATAGAATTTATAAGTTTTCAGCGAAGCTGAACAATTCTATAATCGCAAGAAAAACTACATCTTAACGCGGTCTGTCTTCTGTGAAAGTACGTCGATAGACGTTTTTCTTATGCAGTGTCTAAGACGAATTATTGGTAATTGCAATAAAATCGCGTACGGATCTAAATTAAAGCTAGACTCAATGAAAAGAAATAACAGGATTGGATCGGAGGATCTAAGCATGAATTTGCATACGGAACGGGTTTGGCGGGAGATGTGGGAGCAGTACGGCTGCAAGCTCAGGGTGGAGGAGGGTCTTGTGAATCTAGGAAAGCCGGGACATACGGCTGAAGGCTCCCAAGTTCAAGAAGCGCACGACGGGCGGTCAACCGCTGCGTATTATGCATTTGGTACTGCACTGGGAGTGCTGGAAGAGACGCAAGGATTGCAAATCCTCGAGTCGCTTGCAGAATTACAGATCACAGACAAGATGAGTCCACATTATGGAGCCTTTCGTTGGTACCGGGAAGAAACACGAGTCAACGACTCGAATGCAGCCTTCTTTATTCTAATGCCATTGGTTGTGCTGCGGCTTTACTTGGAAGAACAAGTGCCCGTGACTCATCGGGAGCTTCTGGATCGAATGCTGGATCACGGTGCAGTCTGGTTCGAGCATGAGTTAAAGGAGCCGATCTTGTATTATTCGAATAAAATCGTGAGCGATGGCGCGCTGTTGTTGGCTATTTCGAAAATTCGCAGCTTGCCGCATCACTATCAAGCAGGCATAGCCTTCTTCGAGCGATGGCTGGAATATACGTTTCGCCGAGGCTGGGGCTGGGGCGAGAACATCAGCTTAATCTATATTCAGATCATCATGAATGCGCTTCGAATTGCAAGTGTTTCCTTGTATGCTGAGAACCTTGGGTTGCAGGAGAGGATTCGAACGGTGATGGAGGGACTGGTGGATTATGTTCGATTTCATGAGGGGTATGAGTTTGTGCCCGCCATCCGTAGCTATAATGATCAAGGCGAGCTGCACCCGAGCAGCTTGATGTGGAGGGTAGCTGGGATGGAAACCAGCCCATCCATCGAAGCGGAGACTGGAGGTAGTCTATGGAATGGTTTGTCTTATCTGTTATTTGAAGAGGATCTCCAGAAGGAAAAGCCTGACTCGAAGCTGCCGATCCAGCGGAGTCGATCTGAACGGATCATGGATTCGAGCTATGCATATACATGGGTTGGTGTAACGGGAAGGATTGGTAGCGTGAACCGATTCCCGGTCATCGCAGGATCCTATCAATGGCCGACCTGGGGCTTAGCTTGGCAATCGTATCCGGTATCTCTTGCGGTAGAAGGGCATCAGGTCTCCTACCTGCGCTGGTATGCGCATAACGGTGAAAGCGTCAGGACCCATCCGGCAGACTACCAGAAGGCGTATTTAGGACCGGCACTGTTTCAGGAATCGTGGTATCCGGATACCCAGCTCAGGTCGGTTCAGGAGAACCAAGCTGTATTGGTTGTGCGCAGCATGAGCCGTATTCATAACGAAGCAAGCGAGCTTGCCGATGAGTGGATCGTGAATCGCTGGACAGGCGAACTGCGGACAGTATTAGGAGCAGATGGCCGAGAATGGACGATCCTGCAATATCCGCAGTCGGCAGTGCTGATAGCGCCGCTGCTCGCCATTGCATACGGTGATCTTGCTCGCCAAGTGCCTACGATTCATCCCGTTATGGACGGCGATACGCTTAGATTAAGGCAAGTGCTTTATGCTGGAGAATTAAAGCTGCTGCAGCAGCCGAGGCTGGAGTCCGGCTGGGCAATTTATTATGCGGACGGCATAAGCAGCTTAAGTGAAGCAACAGCTCTCGCAGCTAGATTGCGTCTTGTAGAGGCTTCTTATAAAGATGGAGAGGTTCCTCGAGAAACCTATATGGAAATTAGATGTGCAACGTTGTTCGAAGGAGACAGGAAGCTGGCAGAGTTCATCCTTGATCCCCATAAAATAGAAAGCGGTGAAGACTAATGAATGAAACGATTGATCTTTACAAGACAGAGGCTCACGCCATAATCGATAGAGTAATCGGACAGCTCAAGCATTTAAAGGGCGGCGCTGTAGAAGAAACTTGCCCGATCGGTATTATTTCCATGGAGAACTGGGAGTGGCCGCAGGGTGTGGGTCTGTTCTCCCTCTACTTATACTATCGAAAGACAACCAAACAGGATATAAAGCAGTATTTAATCGATTGGTTTGACAGAAGAATTGCAGAGGGCCTTCCTTCCAAGAACGTGAACACGATGTGTCCGATGCTGACGCTAAGCTTCCTTGCCGAGGAAACCGGGCGAGAGGATTACATGGCGCTGTGCCGGGAATGGGCTGAGTATGCGGTGATGGAGATGCCAAGAACGGAGGAAGGTGGCATTCAGCACGTCGTTTCAGGCCAATTAAACGAAGGCGAGTTGTGGGACGACACGCTATATATGACTGTGCTGTTCGTTTGTCGGATGGGTCTGTTGCTTAAAGAGGAAAGCTACATTGATGAAAGCATTTATCAGTTCCTGCTTCATATCAAATATTTAACGGACCGCCGTACGGGATTGTTGTTCCACGGTTGGACCTTTAACGGCTGTCATCACTTCGCTGAAGCTTTGTGGGCTCGCGGCAATTCTTGGTACACGGCAGGTCTCGTAGATTACTTGGAAATGATAGAGCTTCCTATGCCGGTGAAGCGGCTGCTTCTATCCGCATTGGAGCAGCAAGCATCCAAGCTTGCAGAATTGCAGGCGGTCGATGGCATGTGGCATACGCTGCTGGATGATCCGAACTCTTACACAGAGACGTCCGCAACCGCAGCTTTCGCCTATGGCATTTTAAAGGCAGTGCGAAAAGGTTATTTGTCTGAATCATATCGAGAGGTCGGTATGAAAGCGTATAACGCAGTCGTATCAAAGATCGATGAGGGCGGCGTCGTACATGGTGTATCTTATGGCACCGGAATGGGCCGTACGCTACAAGCATATCGCGACATTCCGATCTGTCCGATGCCATACGGCCAATCGATGACGCTGCTTATGCTGATTGAAGGATTGGAGCACTAGAGCAAACGTCGAAAGGGATTATTTACCATGGGAAAGCCGTTTTACGATTTACAGGAACAGAAGGAGAGAGCCGATCATATTCTTAGGCTGCTCGTTCGTTATCATTTGCAGGATTTTGATGCGAATGGAAATTATTGCGGCCCGGATAACATTACGGGCTTACGGGAGCGGTTGTGGTTTGCCTATTCGTTCCTGGCCGAGGGGTCGAAGGAAGCTTGCCTTACAGGGAACAACATTATTGAAGCCTGCCGCTATGACTTCTGCCATTTTTCCCCGAAGATCGCCATACAAATTGTTATTAAATACGATGAACGGCTGACGGACGGGGCAAGGAACAAACTATATGGCTACCTTGAGGACACGATCGAGGAGAGCGCTTCGGATGAAATGGACTTTGTCGGGGTTAACGATAATTTCCCTTGTATGAGCACTTTCATCGCGCTGATCGGAGGAAAGCTGTTGTCACGCCCGCATCTCATGGAGATCGGGGCAAAGCGCCTAAAGCAATTGAAGGGGGTGCTAATTCGGCGAGGTTTTGTCAGTGAATTCAACAGTCCTACGTATACAGGGATTCAATTGGAAGCCTTGGCTGAGCTAGCTAATCATGTGGAGGATGAGGAACTGAGGAGGATTGCTCTGCAATGCGAGGAACGCTTATGGGCCGATCAATTGACTCGCTTGCATCTCACTACCTCTCAAGTAGCAGGACCCTACTCTCGTGCGTACACGGCTGATTCCATCGGACATACTCAGCATTTTGCAATATATGCGGTCCTTGGCGATCTGCTTCCCGTTAACCCTCTCAATACGCTGTTTAGTACTCGAGATGCTGAGCCAGGGTATGTGATTCATCATAACATGGCGTTTCTACATGTGAGTGTAGCAAGCATGATGAATACGATTTACCATTGTCCGGAAGAGCTGGTTCATCATGCGTTGAACAAGACCTATCCCTACGAAGTTTCTGGTACAGCGGAATTTTCATCCTCTTCGGATGAACACTCTTGGGAATCTCCTAAGGACCCGTTATTAGCGGAGGATATGGTGGAATATCCGGCGGGAGTTGGCTCCAATACCACTTATATGACGGAGAATTATGCGCTAGGTACCTCCACTCATGAGTTCCATAACGGGGTGCAGACCGATTCCTTTCATCTACTGTTACGTCGTGATCCCCGTAAAAAAACGTCTTTTCGCAATTCTCGGGCAATATATACCAAGTATGTTATTAACGATAAGAAGCCGGGTCAGTCGAACGATTATGAGCGGATGTCGATTACCTCGCCCGATAATTCCCTGTGGGATGAGGGACGGAAGCTGGCTTTCCAGCATAAGCAGACGGCCATGGTTCTCTACAAGCCTAAGCGGTTTGGCCGATTGCAGGTGACAAGCCTGAAACTATCTATCCTTATTCCATGTCAATACAGCGAACCGGACGGCATTTGGCTGGGAGAACGGCGACTTGAAGAGTTAACTGGAGAAAGCTTGGAGCCATGTCCGGTATTCGTCAAAGACGGAGCTGTCTATATGGCGTTCCATCCACTCTTGTTGACGAACCATGGCCGGCGTGCCGCTGTGAAGGTGGAGCGGGTGAACGGTTTTCTGATGCTATCGTTTTACAATTACGAAGGAGAGGCAAGAGACTTCGACCCGAAGACGTTTGTACTGACTGGCAACGGATTCGTTGTTCAGGTTTCCAGCGAGCAGGAGGCGGGTGGATTTGAAGCGTTTCGTGTTGCATCCAGTAAAGCACGAATTCTTGATGAGACTCACTCTAGTGCACATTCCCGGCGCACGGTCCTTCGAAGAACAACTTTTGAGCTGGAAGGCGCAAAGCTGTCCTGTGAATACAGTCCGATAAGCGAAGGGATCAGGTACATAGAGGTGAACGGGCGAATACCTGCTAATGAAAAGCTTGCCATTACCGGTTATGATGTGAGTCGGCTGCCATTCATCTAATCGACCTGCGAATTTATAACGTAAGTAAATGAAAAACGAGGGTGATGCTGTTTAATCACATTTAATAAAGCTTCTCATTAGTGAAAATCTAATGGGAGGCTTTTTTTCCTATTGTTCAAAAATGAGCTGATTTTCGTATTGACACTTCATCTGGATGAAGCTACAATAAAACCGCAAATTGGAAGGAGAATTTCTCCAATGTTATTTTGAGTGGAGGTGATTACTATTCCTTTTTAGTATCACAACTTAGATATGAAAGCGCTAACATTTATTTTTATCCGAACATGCAAGTGAAAGAAACTGCTTAAATGTCCCACCAAATTCTGAATTTGAAAGGGGAATATTTCATTGCGATTCAGATCAAAGAATATTTGTACGCTGTTGCTGGCCATTGTGCTGACGGTTTCTCTGGCTGTTCCGACGACTTTGGCAGCATATTTTCCTAAGGATGATCCTAAATCGAACCATGCCTCGAATATTGCATTAATCTATACCGGGTACTACAATCCCGATAATTATGATGGAAAGCATATAGGAGATTACAGTAAGGAGCAGTTCTTGCCATATGTAGGTTATTTGAATAAGCAGGGTAAAGCAGAGGATTATTTCTTTGATACCTTCCTGATGCTGACCACTCAATCCCCCTATAAGGGAAGTTTGGGGCGTTATTACGATTGGGTGCCTAATAGCAAGCCAGGTACATTAGTCGATTGGAAATGGGCTATGGACCGGATGTTTGAAAAGGGACTGCAGCTGGACGGATTGGAGGCGGCTGTCGAGCAAGTCGGCAGCGATTTGAAAGACTCTGCTAAAAAGGTCAATGTGTATCTCACATTGCCATTCCCTGATCCTCAAAGTAAAGACTTTGGAGACTTTAACGGTGACGGAAAAGCAAAGAATCTGGAGAGTCTGGAGACCCGCAAGGAGCTGATTGCCTGGTACATCGATACGATGACGGAAAGATTCAACAATCAGCAGTATAAACATTTGAACTTAAGCGGCTTCTACTGGTTGCAGGAAGACCTGGATACGGAAGTTCCGGGAGAGCCTGAGAGCGTGCGCTATGCTGCGGATTATCTGCATCAGAAAGGAATGCGCTTGGGATGGATTCCTTGGTTTGGTGCCGGTGAGAAGGCTAATGGAAACCGGCTTGGGTTTGATTTTTCACTGATTCAACCGAATCATTATTTTGAAGAAAACACAACGATCAAGAGAGTCGGGGAAACCGCGGATCTTGCTAATGCCAACGGAGCTGGCGTGGAAATGGAATTCGATCAAAGAGCTTTGGAGGCTCCGCGATATCGGCAAGCGCTCTACAATTATTTGATTACAGGCGTCAAGAAGCAATTTATGAAAGATTCGATTATCGCATACTACCAGGATGTATATGCCATCTATGATTTTTACCACAGCAAGAGTCCGGCAGCACAGCAGATGTACCAGGATATCTATAAGTTCGCCAAGGGTGAGTTTGAGGCTCCAACGGGCGGTTTTGCAGGAGTAGTCAAAGATATCGAAGGAAATCCTCTCGCAGGAGCTACCATTACAGACGAATCTGGCCAGTCGGTAACGACGGATGCGAACGGACAATTCCAGCTGACAGGTTTATTCGCGACACCGAACCAATTCGTGGTCGAAAAGAGCGGAGTCGGCCGCCGGGAAGTGACTGTGGATATTGCTGCGGATCAAACGATATATCGCGATGTTGTGCTTCAAAGTGTTACTGGGGGAGAGGTTGACAAAACCTATACGCTGGCAGACTTCGAAGGGGGCATGATCTATGGAACAAATAACGGAAATTACACGAAGCGTTCCATGGAGACCGATCCAACCTACGTTCGTGAAGGCCAGCAATCGCTGAAGTTAGACTTTAAAGCCTACAAGGAGAGCTGGGTTGGAGCTTACATCGATTCTGATTTTCCTGATTTTTGGAAAGAGCCTCCGGAGGAAACCTATCCGGCGTATACACTCAAAGACTGGAGCACCTATGATAGCGTATCCATGGCGGTATACAATCCTTCAGCCAAACCCCAGGAGCTCAAGGTCATTTATATGCCTGAATATAATTGGGGTTCATCCCTTTCCAAGTACATTATGGTTCCATCAGGACAGTGGACGAATATTGAACAGTCCATTGTAGAATTGGAGCAAGCAAACAAGAACACCAAGAACATGATACGCGTCGCTTTGGTGCGTGATCAGAAAGCGGAAGACGCAACGTTCTATATCGATGACTTCAAGTTGATTAAGTACAAAGACTTGAAGCTGGCACAAGATTATACCGTAACGCTACCATCGATCGCCACGGTGGATGTAGGAGCTACGGTGTCTCCAGTCGTTATTAATCGAGCGGAAAAGGACAACGAAGGAAAACCGGTAACCGTACCTGCCGTATTTTCAAGCTCAAATCCTGATGTCATAAAGGTCACATCGGATGGAAAGTTGAAAGCACTACAGCCAGGCAAAGCCGTCATTCGTGCTCATGTGGGGAATATCGAGGCTGAATCCAAAGCTGTCGAGGTTTCTCCTTGGAAATTCAATCAAATCACAGGTGGAAATTCAATGATTGCCATCGATCAGGAAAAAACACTGAGGCTGAGCAGCTCCTTCGAAAATGGTTATCTCATTCCTACGGACCAAGCCGTCTATAAGTGGGAGATCAAGGGTGATGCGGTTCAATTCCAAAACCAAACCCAGAATATGCTCAAGATCAAAGGCGTGAAGGACGGAAAGGCCACCGTTAAAGTTACCATGACCTATAATGGCAAATCGCAATCCTTTGAGCAAAAAGTGCAGGTAGGCAATCCGAAGCCTGTGGACCTGACTCCATTGAAAGATGCGATTACTGCAGCCGAAAAGCTTGTCCAGCAGGCAGATGATAAGTACCAGACTGCTAAGAAGACGCTGTCTGAGGCGATCGAAGCAGCGAAATCGGTGCTTGCTACAGCTGGCATCAGCCAAGAAGAAGTGCAGCAGATGACAGAGAAGTTGAATGAAGCCATTCGTGTGTTCAAGGAGGCAACGAAAGGCCAGAATCCAGGAGGCTCGAACCCGGGTTCGGATACGGGAGGCTTCACCGGAACGCCATCTAATCCTTCGGTGCCAATAACCCCGCCGGTTTCTGGAAATGTAATTCTTGACCAGAAGGCGCTGAGCACAGCCAAAGACGGGAAAGTGACTGTATCGTTTAAGGATGAGCAAACCGGTGTTCAAATTCCGTACTCATTGCTAGACCAGATGAAGGATCTCATTCTCACGGTTAATGGGAAGGGGATCTCACTGGAGATCAAGGGCAGCGAGCTAGTTGGCATTTCACAGCAAAAGGGATTGACAGCTGGGGATCAGCTTATTGTGGATCTACGTAAGCAGACAGCTGGTCAAGAGTCCAACCTGCAAAGCAATTTGCAGCGGTTCGGTTCCTATATCGTGAACAGCGCCTACACCGCGACACTTCAAGCCATAGTAAAAGGAACCGCGATAACCATCTCGCAAATCGGTTCGCCAGTGGTCCTTACCATCTCGGCAGACTCGGCAGGTTACGATAACATAACGAACGTATATACCCTGGATTCAAGTGAAAATCCGGTCTATGTCAAGGCGAAAAAGGATGGCATGAAGTATCGGGTGGAATCAAAGCAATTAGGCACGATGTTCATCGCTCAATACAAGCATTCCTTCTCAGATGTACCGAGCAGCCATTGGGCAGCGAATGAGATTTCATTCTTAAGTGCGAAGCAGATCGTGCAAGGGGTAAGCCAGGACGCCTTTAAACCAAACCAGGCGGTAACGCGCGCGGAATTCGCTTCATTACTCGCACGAGTGTTTGAACCGGAATCCAAGGGGGGAGAAACATCCTTTAGTGATATCAAGGCGGATGCTTGGTATGCAGAGGCTGTATCGGCCTTGATTCAAGCAGGAATCATCAACGGAAAGACCGAAGCGACATTTGCTCCAAACGATGTGATTCAACGTGAGGAGATGATTGCCATGGTGATGAGAGCGGTTCATCAATCTGGTTATGCCGGACAGGGAACGACTCCGTTTACAAGCTATAGCGATCAAGCCGCAATTAGTGATTGGGCGGTTTCGGATGTGAAGGCAGCGACCGAACACGGACTGATTAAAGGTGGCGGAGATGGATCATTCCAGCCATCAAGAGCGGTAAGCAGAGCGGAGAGCGTGGCGGTTATTGTAAGGCTGACGCAGGTGATTCCCTTTTAAAATTGTGTTTCAGATATGGATAATTGGAAACATATGAAATAAAAAAAATAATAATCCCTCGGGCGGCCTGAGTCCGCCTGAGAGGAAAAAGAAGAAATCTCCATTTACTTGGGAAAGCGCTTTCCAAGGTAGGGTTAGGTTTAGACACATAACAAGCTTTACCCTAACTAGCTGTAAGCTGTGCAGAAACCAAAGTTGAAAGGATGAACTTCTTTGAAAAAAAGCAGAGGTAAAAAATCACTGATTTTATTCACATCTTTGATGCTGGTAGCTTCAATGGGGTTAAGTGCATGTTCTTCAAAGGAGAAGGATGCCGCAAGTTCTAGTGGAAGTGGAGATGCTCCAAAAAAAGAAACGGTAGAAATTCAGTTCTGGAACCCATTCGAGACGGACCGTTCCAAAAAGGTTGAGAAGATCGCCGAAGAATTTAATGCGAGCCAAAACGAAATTAAGGTCAAGGTATTAGGTAACCAGGATGATCAAAAACAGCTCACGGCTATTTCCGGTGGAGCAGCACCTGATATCGTGATCACGTACTGGAACAAAGTCGGCCCTTGGGCTGAAGCGGGTGCAGTTTTAAACCTAGATGAAATGATTAAGAGGGACAACTTCGATACTTCGCAAATCATTCCGGCTGCGCTGGATCGCATGAAGGTCGGTGATAAGATTTATGGATTCCCGATTTCAATGAGTATGGCCAATAAGCTGTTTTACAACAAAAAGATGTTTGCAGACGCCGGAATTACAGCGCCGCCTGAAACGTTGGAACAAATGTTTGAGGACGCCAAGAAATTGACGGAAAAAGATGGTTCAGGAAACATCACTCAAATCGGCTTTATTCCGGATTATCCGTGGATTGATAACGTATTCTGGCCAATCATTTTCGGCGGCTCATGGGATGACGGCAACGGAAAGCTGACAGCTAATCAAAAAGCGAACGTCGATTCAATCGCTTACCAAGCATCTTATTATAAGGAATTCGGCAACGAAGGAATTGCCAAGTTCAAATCCGGTATGGGCAAGATGGAAACACCGCAGGATCCGATTTTGACAGGCAAGCTGGGCATGATGATTGGTTGGGAAAACTGGTATATCGATAATCGTGGCGAGAATGGAGAAATTGGAGTCGCGCCATTCCCTTATCCTGAAGCGCAGCCGGAGCTGAAAAACGCAGGTATGGTGAGCCCTGTCGCGATGTTTATTCCTGCGAAAGGAAAACATCCGGAAGAAGCGTGGAAATTTATGCAGTATTTGCTCAGCGAGGACGTTCAAATTGAATACGCCATTGCGCATGGCTCGATTCCGATACTGACCAAAGCGCTGGATAATCCGAAGCTGACTGGAAATGAAAAGATGAAAACTTTGAAGGATTTCTTGGAAAGTGCGAAGAGCCCGAACCTCAAGGGATTCCCGAACAGCATTTATATTGATGAGTACCTGCAGTCTCTAAATGAAGAAACTGAAAAAGCGCTGCTCGGTAAAATCTCCCCTCAAGAAGCAATGGACACGGTTGTACAGAAAATGCAGCCTATTGCAGATAAAGATAAAAAATAAAATAAGAAGTAATGTAGAACAGCAGAGCCTAAAAATTCTGCTGTTCCGCGTAATGGGATTAGGAGGGATCTTATGGCTGCCACGACATTACAGTCAGAGAGTAAGAGGAGAGCGCGTAAGCGACTGTATACAGGATTATTATTCATTAGTCCGTGGTTGTTCGGGCTTCTCGTATTTCAGTTATTACCTATCATGACTTCACTTTATTATAGTTTAACGGATTTTAACTTGTTTGGATCCCCAG
Organism: Paenibacillus mangrovi; assembly: GCF_022898935.1. Lineage (GTDB taxonomy): Bacteria > Bacillota > Bacilli > Paenibacillales > Paenibacillaceae > Paenibacillus_AQ > Paenibacillus_AQ mangrovi. Next base: position 137,707 of record NZ_JALIRP010000011.1, read on the forward strand.
AGTGGGTGGGAGTAGATAATTTTGTTGCATTGGCCCATGACAAAAAGATGTATTTATCTTTATATAACACGATTTTTATTACGATCTTCGGGTTGTTTCCGCAGATCGCCTTTGCTCTTGTAATTGCATTGCTGCTCAATCGTGATGTAAAGGGAAAGTCGCTGTATCGTACGATTTATTTTCTGCCGACATTGGTTCCGGCGATTGCAGGATCTCTGCTCTGGATGTGGCTGTTGAACGCGCAATATGGACTTATCAATGAAGTTCTCGGTTACCTCCACCTGCCGGCGCCGAACTGGCTGTTAGATCCGAAATGGACCAAGCCTTCGCTGATTTTAATGGGATTCTGGGGGACCGGTACAACGACAATTATGTATTTGGCAGCCTTGCAGGATGTACCCAAGCTTTACTATGAAGCCGCTTCAATCGACGGGGCTAGTCCTTGGCAAAAGTTCTGGAACATTACCTTCCCTGCCATTTCCCCGATGACGCTGTTCTTGGTCATCATGGGATTGATTGGTTCGTTCCAGTATTTCTCCCAAGGATATATTTTCGCAGATGGCAATGGTCAAGCGATCGGTGGACCGGAGAACTCCATTTTATTCTACGCAATTTATTTGTACCAGACGGCATTCTCTTTCTTGAAGATGGGATATGCGTCTGCTATGGCGTGGGTGCTGTTTGTCATCGTATTTATTCTGACCATCATTGTGTTCAAAACTTCCGCCAAATGGGTGTACTACGGGGGTGAAAAGTAATGAGCGCAAATCCAACGCAAACTGTACCGCATGTAAGAAAGCTTCCAACACGCAGCAAAGCGGGTAGAAGAGTGATCAGAGAAAAGATTTTCGCTCATACCATATTGATTATTGTCGGACTGCTCTTTTTGGCTCCGTTTATCTGGCTTGTCATTACATCTTTGAAAACAGAAAATGAAATTTTCACCGTTCCGATCAAGTGGTGGCCAGATGAGCTGCAATGGAAAAATTACTCCGATGCCATCAGTATGATTCCTTTTGTGAAATATACATTAAATACGATACTCATTGCTTTGCTTAGCATTTTAGGGGTTGTCATTATCACGCCTATGGTGGCCTACGGCTTCTCCCGAATCGACTTTAAGGGACGCAACTTTCTGTTCTTCATCATGATGGGCACGATCATGCTTCCTTTTCAGGTAACGATGATCCCGATCTATGTCATGTTTAACAAAATGAACCTGATCAACTCCATCTGGCCGCTGGTTCTTTCAAGTTGGTTCGGTACGGGAATAGCCTATAATGTGTTCCTGGTTCGACAATTTTTTATGGGAATACCGCATGAGCTAAGTGAGTCGGCCAAAATCGACGGCGCCTCAGAGTTCCGTATTTATACGCAGATTATTATGCCGTTAGCCAAGCCGGCGGTTCTGACGATCGGTTTATTTACCTTCCTGGGCGCTTGGGGTGATTTCCAAGGTCCTTTGATTTACTTGAATGATCCGGAAAAATGGACTCTTTCCATTGGACTTAAGCAGTTCCTGCGTGAGAATAGGGTGGCTTGGGGGCCATTGATGGCGGCAGCTACGTTATTTACCATACCAATCGTCATTCTCTATTTCTTCGTTCAGAGGAAATTTATTGAGGGAATTTCAATCACAGGAATGAAGTAACAAGCACAAATTCGTTACTAAGTCATTGAATATAAGAGAGGCTTCTCACGGGTTCAGTTTGAACTTATTGAGAAGCCTCTTTTTAAGATTATAGAATTTATAAGTTTTCAATGAACTGAATCATTTTATAATCGCTAAGGAATATTTTTTTCCTCATCTTCAAACCGCTTTGTTCATCCCGACGTTATCTTCTAATAACATCATATTTACATAGGAGGTTGTTGAGGATGAAAAAAATGGGGAAGTTGCTGCTTACGCTTTCGCTGGGCGCAACATTGCTGGTGCCGGGGTTCGCAATGGCTGCAGAGGCCACTGTAGATACCGGAAATGTAAAAACAGACGCGCAGACTGCGGCTGAGCTCGGTTTACTGCTGGGTGATGGTAACGGTGTTAATGCCGATTATCTAGCCAAGAGTACTACTCGTGTTGAAGCAGCCATTATCTCGCTGCGGCTGCAGGGGAAGCTTGACGAGGCGAGTGCATATAAGGGTAAGGAGAACTTTGTCGATGCGAATCAGGTAGGGACAAGCAACCAGGCTGTTCTTGCTTATCTACATGACAACCCTCAATACGGTTGGAATGGCGAGGGGGCGAATCATTTCAGTCCACTTGAAACCGTTAGCTCGCAGCAGATGTATAAGGTGCTGCTAGAGGTACTAGGTTATAAATCGGATAAGGACTTCGCCTACAAAGATACGGAATCGTTTGCTGCAGGCAAAGGAATGAACCAAATCTCCAGCGTCTCCGCATTGACGAACGCTCATGTCTCCACTGCACTCGTGGAATCCCTGTCCGTATCGATGCCAGATGGACAGAAACTTTTTGATGAATTGCAGAAGGACGGAATCATTCCGGCTTCCGCTAAGCTGCCTGCAGGTGAGAGAATTGGCCTGCGCACAGATGCCAAACTTGGGACTGTCCTAGTAGACGGCAAAGGCCGCACACTTTATTTCTTCTCAAAAGACGCTCAGAATTTGGATGCCTGTCAGGGGCAATGTCTTGCAAATTGGCCTATCCTAAGTGCGGATCAACTACAGATTCCTGCTACGATGAATCCTAAAGATTTTACCGTCGTGACTCATGCGAACGGGGCGAAGCAGTGGATGTACAAAGGCTGGCCTCTCTATACGTTCGCAAAAGATGCAAAAGCTGGAGATACCCTGGGTGAAGGCGCTATGGGCGTATGGTTCGCGGCTAAGCCTGATTACCGTGTTATGCTTGGTTCCAACTCAGAGTTAGGTCAGTATCTGACGGACGATCAAGGCCGCACATTATACTATTTCACTAAGGATAAGCCGCAAATGAGCGTTTGCGAAGGCGAGTGTCTCGCCAATTGGCCGGTATATGGGACGATTGAAGGTAGTGTGCCATCAACTCTGAATAAGGAAGACTTCGGCTCCATTACGCGTCCTGACGGCAGCAAGCAAGCGACCTACAAAGGCTCACCGTTATATTACTTTGTGAAAGATATGAAGCATGGCGACACATTGGGCCAGAATGTGAAAGAGGTATGGTTCGTGGTTGATCCGGATAAATTCAGCGGTACACCAGCGGCTCAGTAGACTATACTAGAGATTGATCATGCAGCTTCGTATAACGGGATGCAGATGAAAGTTCCTCAGTGCATGTGAGAGGAGCAGTATTGACAGGAACGTCATTTCTTCGCATCAGCAGGGGAACCGTATTTATTTGGTTTCCTTGCTGATGTCTTCTTGTTTTTATCCCCCAAAATATTGTGCGTATAAAACCGGGTTAAAATATTGAACCGGTGCGACCAAGGAGGCCTCATCTGTATGCACCATCTATCTGACTACGAATTAATGCTGCTCGTGAAACAGAAGGAACAGGAAGCCTTGTCCATTTTGTACGATCGTTATGTGTCCCTCATTTATTCCTTCGCCTACAAGGCGCTTCGAGACGAACAGGCCGCACGGGACATTGTCCAATCCGTTTACGTCCGGCTGTGGACGACGGATTCGGAGTTCAATCCAGACAAGGGCAAGTTTACGAGTTGGCTTATTACAATCACCCGAAATCTGACGATGGACTGGTTGCGCCAGCAGCGTAGGCGTAGTAGCGGGCTTGTTGCTTATCTCCCTGAAGAGTTGGAAAGGATCCCTGACCAAACGCCTTCTCCTGAAGCACATGTTGAGAGAGACTCTCTCAAGGAGCAGGTTCGCAGCGCCTATCGCTTTTTGTCTAAGCAACAGATCGAGCTGGTAGAGGATTTTTATTGGCGAGGCTACAGCTTGAGAGAATTGGCCGAGCATTACAAGGAGCCTTTAGGCACCGTAAAGAACAGGCTGCATCAGGCCTTGAAAATATTGCGCAGACATCTGGTCGTAGAAGGAGAGGGATGACCTTGAACGAGAAATCACAATCTGTTTGCGAATTGTACCTGGATGTGTTATCCGGCTTATGCACGGAGGAAGAGCGTATTGCCTTTGAGCGTCATCTGCCAGGCTGTGAGGCCTGCCAAACGGAGATAGCTGAACTACAACTCGTATGGGAGGGGATTTCCGCAGATATGGAATACATCGAACCGCCGGCAGATTTGAAGCAGCAGGTGATGAAGGCGGCTTTTACTGCTGAGGGTAAAATGGCAGCTCAGCCCGCTGCTGAGACAAATCGACGAATATCAAAACCACGCTGGTTGCGAAAGGTTCCAGCCGCCGCGCTTATCGGTATGTTCCTCTTGGGCACGGCATTTAACTACTGGCTGTACCGTGAACGGGTAAGTATTACAACGGCTTCTGAAACGCAGCATGTAACCCCGTCGCAGATCAAGTTAGCCGTACCACTGCAATCTCAATCTCCTGATGATTCCAATGCTTCGGGCATTGCCTGCATCATTGACAACGGGAAGAGCAAGCAGTTTGTGGTATATGTCTACGGAGCAACTCCAACGAGCGGTGATCAAGCATATCAGGTCTGGCTCATTAAGAATGGTAAGCGTTCCAGCGCGGGAACATTCCGGGTTGCAACTGAAGGGGCCGGCGTTGGAGTAATGACGATGCCGCTGGAATCGGATGCTCTAGCTTTCGACCAGATCGGAATTACACTCGAACCGGACGATAAGGGAGATCAGCCACGCGGAAAAAAAATGTTTGGATCGGTCTAACATGCAAAAAAAGCTGCCAAACGGCAGCCTTTTTTGCTTTTAAATGTTGTTTTCGCCCTTTTGAATCCACTCACCAAACTGTTTCATTGCTTTCTCGCTGTGAACATATTTGTACGTCTTGCCGTCTTCGTAAAGGAAAATAGCGGCGCTGTCTTCGTCACCTTCAATTTCAGACGTGATCGAAAGTATACGTTCGACATCAAGCAGTTTAAAATTACCTTGTTCATCTTCAGCTGGTATCGCCTGTTGCCTTTGTTCTTCCTCTATCTCCATGGTGCATCCTCCAAATATTGTTTTGTCTTATTGTACCTGATCAGAAAGCGAATTGCATTTAACCATTCCTTCTACTTAAGGGCAATCCCTACGCCTGTGCTCATGAATATTTATTGTGATATGATATTATGCATGCCAATCCAAGCAGTCTATATATAAGAAAGGATGGTGATGAACGTGGAACCACATATGATCCGAGCGAACATCAAGCCAGGGATGAGTGTAGAAATCGTCAAGAAGGAAGATCAGCGTACAGGCAAACGAACGCAGGGCATTGTCCAAAAGCTGCTGACGAATTCACCTAATCATACCCGAGGAATCAAAGTAAGGCTAACCGACGGCACCGTGGGGCGTGTTCAAGCTATTTTGTAGCTTGTGTAAAATATGATATTTCATCCTCCTAAAGGATCTTTTGCAGCTTCAACAGCTGTGGAGGGTCCTTTTTGAATATCATATAAAATTAACCATTGAATAAAGAACAAATGTTCGGGTAAAATATAAGAACAAGAGTTCTGATTGGAGGGGTTGTTATGCTGGAAAAATACATCGGTCAAAGAGTGGAAATTGTATATCTGGATCGCACTGGGAACATCACGCAGCGCAAGATCGAGATCAAAGGTATCCGCGGCTCAATCGTACGTGCCACATGCCTGCAGACGGGAGCGCCGCGAACTTTTCGCCTTGACCGTATTCTGGCATGGCAGCCGGCTAAAATCGCGTAGGGAGTGACTGCCATGCTGGCGGATATGGAACGGAAAATTTTGCGGATTCTATTCAACTTTCTCAGCGGACGGAGAAGGCTGCCGACCATTCATGAGCTGGAGATCAAGACGGGGAAAAGGAAGGATGTCATTCTTCACTCCCTGCATGAGCTGGAGCGGCTGCAGTATATTGAATGGAAGGATAAAGCGAGCGTGCAGAGCATCGTGATTATAGAGAAGTGGGAGCGGGAAGAGCCGGCCTATGAGGAAGCACGCAACCAGAGGAGCCATCAGCAGGTGATTAGGGAAGGCAATACGGATTATTGGACGATGTATTGAGGCGATTGATGATTGACAACTACTGCAACAAATAATATCTTTGGTTTAAGATAAAAGATATTGGAGGAGGCCGCCCGATGATGATTCGAATCGATCCGAAAACGCAAAGCGAACGCGACAATTATAAGCTGCTTACCGGCAGCATTATTCCAAGACCTGTAGCCTGGGTAAGCACACTCGCTGAAAATGGAAAAGTAAATGCAGCCCCATTCAGCTATTTCAATATTGTAACGGCAGATCCGCCTATGATCTCCGTGTCCGTGCAGAGAAAGCAGGGAGTACCGAAGGATACGGCGAGAAACGCGGTGCGGGAGGGGGAATTCGTGGTCCATATCGGAGACGAGATCTCCGTCATGAAGCTGAATCAGACCGCGGCAAGTCTGCCGCCGGATCAAAGCGAAGTTGAGCTTGCCGGTCTGACAGCCATTCCGAGCGAGATGGTCCGCGTTCCTGGTATTGCTGAAGCGAAAATCCGCATGGAATGCGTGCTGGAGCGCTCCATTCTGCTAGGAGGGACAGAGGAGTCCCCATCCACGGATCTGCTCATCGGACGCGTTGTACAATTTCATGTGGAGGAAGCGCTGCTGGACCATGGGCGCATTCTGGCAGATGTTCTGAAGCCCGTCAGCCGTTTAGCCGGAAACAACTACGCCAAGCTGGGTGGCATCTTCTCTTTGGAGCGGCCGCAGTAATCTTGAAAAGACGCTTCGGCTCGCTGGCATCAGGTAGTCAAGGCTACTTGGCCAGGGACTTTTCTGCTGTTGTTCACCTTATGTCCATGAAAAAAGCAGGCTATAATGTAGAGGAAAGTTTGTACTAAACCAAACATAGATAGGGAGGACAAGTCATGAGCTTGAAGATCGCGCCATATGTTGTACTCGACGGGAACTGCGCTGAGGTGGTAGCTTTTTATGAAAAAGTGCTAGGGGCAAACAATCTGGGTATCCAGCGTTTTGGTGACATGCCGGGGAAAGGCCATTCGATGCCTGAGGAAGCAAAAAACCGCGTGCTGCATGCGGCTCTTGAATTCGACGGCCAGATGCTGTTGTTCTCCGATACCTTCCCGGGCAATCCGTATCAGCAAGGGGATCAGCTGAACATTGCCATCATGACGAAGGATCTGGAGCGATTGAAATCGATTTTTCACGCTCTTTCCGATGGTGGACAAGTCCGTATGGAGCTTCAGGAGACGTTCTGGAGTCCATCTTTTGGCATGGTACGCGACCGGTTCGGCATCACATGGCAGCTCAGCGGAGAAGCATCCGATAAATAGAATATGAAAATGGACCGGCGTAACTTAATTAGACTGATGGGTCAACGTCTGAAAAGCCACAAATAGAATATATCGAAACTTATAGTAAACGACCAAATGTAACAGTTAATGAAGCTACACCATTAACTGCCGAACAATTACAAAAAAACTTTGGTATAAAAATAATAAGCTACACTGATAGTCCTCCGATCAAAAATACATTTAAATGAGGCTCTCCTGATTGAAGGGAGCCTAAACTTGGTATTGCTGAAAAATCATTATTTCAAGCGAAACACCTGAGTCACGAAAGTAGTGATTAGTTTATTAAGCTCCCATGAAAATTAATCCGAAGTCACAGAAAAAGGCTGCATTAAAGAAGACGCAGTTCATTCATTTTTTTGAAAAGCGCCTGAACGATGGGATGTTGAGATGATTTCGAATTAGGAATTAGAAGCAATTGTCACTGAGTAACCTAAGCACTCCAGTCTTCGAACGGCATACTTTACAATAGATTGTTGCTTTTGCCTATCAAAATAGTCTTCACCTAAGTCTACGTACATTTCTTTACGAGTTAGGAGATAGTACGCAATCCTTAACATTGCATGAGCTACATTTATTGCTGCTCGTTTTTTACCTTTTCGAGCTGCTGTACGTCTATACATTGCGCCGAAATAGTTCTTTGATGCTGCAACGGAATGGGCTGCTTCAACCAAAGCAGATTTTAAATACTTGTTCCCGTTTGTGGTTTTGGCAGATTTCTTTTTCCCTGCACTTTCGTTATGTCCAGGAACCAATCCAGCCCAAGAACAAAAATACGCTGCACTAGGAAACTGTTTCTTAATATCCGTTCCGATTTCCGCTAAGATTTGTTCCGCCATTCGAGTGGCTATACCCGGGATTGAATCTAAACGCTCAACATCTTCATGGAAAGATTCTATCCGCGCAGCAACTTCCTGATCAAGCAGCTCGACTTGTTCACTCAGAAAATCAATGTGAGTTAAAATGGTTTTGATCATCAGACGCTGGTGAGGGTTTACATAGCCTTGAAGAGCCAGTTCGAGTTCTTCCTTTTTTCGCTTAAGGGTGCGTCTAGCGAAGCTCGCAAGTTTTTCAGGATCATCTTCACCGTCTGCAATGGCACGCAGCATGTCACGAGATGATAGACCCATAATGTCAGAGACAACAGAGCCAAGCTTAATATTCGCTCCTTCTAACACCTTCTGAATGCGATTGTGTTGTCTAGATCTCTCTTCAATGATGCTGCGGCGATACCGAACAAGTTCTCGTAGTTCCCGTTGATTACGGTTTGGAATGAAGCTCGCTCTAAGTAGTCCATGACGGAGAAGCTTGGCGATCCATTCCGAATCTTTGACATCAGTCTTGCGTCCAGGCAATGCCTTCATATGTTGAGCATTCACCACTAAAAATTCAATACCTTCAGCTTCAAGTAGGTTGACAATAGGCTTCCAAAATACGCCTGTACTTTCCATAGCAACGTGAGAACATTCGTGTTGTTTAATCCAATCAATGAGTTGTAATAGATGTACTGTTTTCGTTGAGAACGTTTGAACCTCCTTTCCCTTGGATGTTAGAATGCATGCTGTAATATTATCCTTATGAATGTCCATACCGCATGCTCGTTCAATGACAACTTCCACCTTAAATCTACCCTCTCTGTGGCTAAATTAGGTAAGAGGCTGGTGCAACAATCAGAGTAGGATTAATCTCCCATGAGTGCTTCCCGTAAGGGAGCGACAATCTGTGATGCACCGTGATCGTTGGAGTCAGACTAACGGTTGGGCTCTAAGGCACCATAGCTTATCGACCTTCCTCTCCCAGCCATGGTAGAAGTATTGACAGTTTCCTCGTCCCATTTTCATCATCTGTGGTGCGGCGCTTGCGCTGCATGTATGGCTAACGGGTACTATAGCTTAATAAACTAAGACGAGGCTGCCGGCATGGATCTGCAGCCTCGTTACGCTATCGGGCAGGATAATGGGGAAAAGGAATGAACAACAATTTGTCGAATACTATTTGCTAAGATAAGGAAAGGAGGATTTACTATGTGGTTTTACAGTTATAGAAAACCGATAAGAATCCGTCACCTACCTCAATATTAAAAAATTGAGGAGGATTAATGTGAAAATAAATGACAATTATTTGAAGGAACAATTAAAGCATGTGTATTGGTTAAATGGTGGTTGTTGTGCAGGGAAGACCACAATGACAAAGAAATTTGTAGAAGAGCTAGGATTTCAAACACTGGAAGATAATGTGATGAAATATAGACCATTCACAAATCCAGTTGAATATCCTGCCCTCCAGTATCCTCATCCGGGTTTAGATTGGAATAAATGGTTCAACAAACCCAATCATGAACATGTTCAATGGCTTTTCCAACTTGTCGAAGAAATGATGGATTTTTTTGTTACAGATTTGTTGAAAATGCCTACTGATAAACCAATAATTATTGATTTAGGAATTATGCCTGAGCGCATATTACCCTTTATTCCAAAAGAAAGAATGATTTGTCTTTATACTTCTGACGAAGAAATAGAAAGACTATATTTCTTTAGAGAAGACCATAAGATGATTTTGGATGTTATAAATCTTACATCAAATCCAGCGGCAACAATCGAAAACGGCAATAAAAACATGGTAAGGTTTTCTCATGACTTGAGAAACGCCTGCGTTCGAAATGGTATCAAAACACTTGAAAGAACACCTAACTTGAGTGTTAAAGAACAATTTAGAATAGTTCGTGAACATTTTGGATTATGAGATAAAAAACTCATTGTAAATTTCATTGGTAGGTAACACGAGTACAGGCTGCCTTTTGTCGGCAGCCTGTTTAACTAACGGGACACGATAGAATAACTTAAACACGGCTGTTGGCATCGATCGGCAGCCGCATTGCTAACGGGCAGGATACTTCCAATATTTGTAGAATTATTATCGGAAATTAGAAAAGATATTCTAGGGGGGACTGGTTAGTGGAATTTAGAGAAATAACGTGGGACAACTTTATTGAATGTATTGAGCTGCAAGTAACAGAAGAACAGAAACGCTTTATTTCCTCCAATCAACATGCACTCGCAGAAGCTTATATTGCCTCAAAAGAGGGTCAGGTCATTATTACATTTGCGATTTATAAAGACGAGAAGATGGTCGGCTTTTTAATGATGTATTATGACGATGGAAATGGAAATTTCGATTACAGCAGTTATGGAGTTTTTAAAATGATGATTGACAAACGATATCAGGGCAAAGGTTATGGCAAAGAAGCTATGATATACGCTATTGAATTTGTTAGAACTTCTCCGCATGGAAATGCAAGGGTTATTGAACTTACATATAAACCAGAAAACGTGGTTGCTAAAAACATATATGCATCTCTGGGGTTTGTTGAGACGGGGAATAAATTAGCTTGCGGTGAAGTACATGCTGAACTAGTTTTGTAATCTATACTTCATTGAACTAAGCGCTCGATCATGCTTGAGGCTTGCAGAAAAGCCGTTGTTCTCGCCTGTGCGCACATTCAAGGCAGTAAGTTAAATGAAGATTGAACAATTATAAAGAAATATTCACGCTTGGGGGTGACTTTCCTGGAAAAACTCGTTACTGCAGATCTTGAAAAGTTATTGAGCGCTATGATAATGAGTAGAGAGGTAATTGATGATTCAAAGAATGAAAGGCTTATTGAGAAGATTCGTCTTTTTGACAGAACAGCTTTGATTAAGTACGGATACGACGGTAATTTAAAACATGAGAGTCTTGTTTATAAAATATTACTCGAAAAAAACGATCAAGTGCCGAAAGTATTATCCAATAATAATATTGGGGGGGTGAATATCCTTGCTTTGGAATGGATAGATGGAGAACACCCGGATTTTAGCTCACCTGACCATATTGAATTGGTTTTTTCAACATTGGGAACATGGGCGGCAAGTTGGTCAACTAATGTTAAGAATTATTTCAATGAATTTGGTGAGAAGTTCCCCAACTTCTCGATATTAAGTAAATTACTTATTGACAACCGTGAAACACTAACGAAACTTCTCGGAGAAAATCTTATCGAATTTCTTACGAAAGAATGTCTTGAAAAAGGAGAACTTGTTCTTAAGAACATTCAGCGAACACCTTTAACATTAGATCCTGGTGACATATCACTCCATAATTTTATTATCAATGCTAAAAATGAAGTGTACTTCATTGATTTCGAATCATGTGCAATAAGACCTGTTATCATGCTATTTGAGCATATCGGTGAGGATTATGGCTCAATTCCCAATACACAAGGTAATATCCAATTAGCAATGGAGAGCTTCCTAAATGAATGGAATAATCGGTCAGCAAAAAAAATGGACTGGGACGACTTTTTGTATAGTCATCTAAATGCACGTATTTATTATAAAATTGGAGATTTTAACTATTGGATCAATCGAATCCTAAAAGACCATGATATCCCGCAGACGCTTGAATGGATCAACGATGGACGAAAGCAAATGACGGAGCTTTTATTACGTTTAAAGCACACAGCTTAAATGCAACAATATTTCAGACAAGAGCCTAATTCTAAGAAGAAGTGGTGATAAATCGGGTGTGTGTTTAGAGTGACGGTCAGATTAACTCTGTGCGCCTTACGGGTTGAGGTCTCTTTTACTCAGAGATAGCTTCACCTTTGCTAGGATACTAAGGTTTTGGGGGGATTTGAATGTCAGAAGTAATATGTACTGATGTGCTTTTGTCAATTTTAAACAATGAGTATGATTATACATTCACTCAATGTACTTTACTTGGACATAACTTTCATGACAACTATATTGTTCAAACCGACGAACGCATTAACTACTTTATAAGAGTGTATAAGTCTGGTGTTAGAAAACGATCTGAAATATTATTTGAGCTAGACTTCATCAACCATCTGAGAAAAAAGGGACTAAGTGTTTCTTTTCCTATACCTCGAAAAGATGCTTCGTATGTGACAGAAATAAATAGTGAATTAGGAAAAAAAGACGCAGTTATGTTCTCTTTTGCTTCAGGTGGCTTCCCAGATCCCACACAAGAAGTGAGTTATTTATATGGACGGTTTATTGCGTCATTTCAAAATGCGGCTGAAGGATTTGAATCAAAATACGCTCGATCATTCGAATTTAATTTACTTCATACTGTTGATTTGTCATTAGAAATTATTCGTCCATTCCTAACGTATCGAGATTCAGATCTTAAATATCTAGAAAAATTAGCACTAATGATGAAAGATAAAATAACTAAGTTACCTGTTGACGATTTGCGAAAGGGGACTTGTCACGGTGACCTTCATTTTATGAATGTATACATAGATAAGAATAAATTTACTTTATTTGATTTAGATTGTTGTGCTAATGGTTTTCTTGCATTTGATTTAGGAACCATACGTTGGGAATGTGCATTTGAAGATGATTTGTGGGCGTTATTTTTAAAAGGGTATACGGAAATAAGAGAATTAAACGATGTTGAGCGGCAGGCAATCCCACTGTTTTCTACAGTAAGAAATATATGGGCAATAGGTCATAATCTCACTTATAGAGATATTTTCAAGGTTAAGGAGTTTGATGATGAGTATTGGGATAACAATATGAAATTAATTAAAAAGTGGGCTAATAATAATGGTTATCTTTAGGTAATCAGGCGAAAGACCAATTGATTCAAATCTTAATACCAGATTATTTACTTAGGGTTGGTTTTCAGGGGGTTAAAACCAGAGAACAAGTAAAGTACGGTGGTTTTGGTACTGTTCTTATGGGGATATTATTTTCAAGGTGAAACGATCAAGGTACCGTTTCTAGATATAATGAATGTAGGATATGCATAAAAGGTTAGGTTTTACTGCGAGTGCATCGCTTAGATATATCATGGTATTTGATAAGCTGCTTAGGCACTTAGAAGAAGACGATAGAATAAACCTGAAAGAAAAATCAAGTCATCTATTGTTAGTCACTCAGGAACTGCTTAAATTGGCAGAAGAGTCTTGGAACCTTAGAAGTCAAATAATATAGTGCATCATACAATTCTGCATGTTTCATCGTTACGCTAACGGGCCACTAGATTGTTAAGCTAACGGGACACGATAGTTCAATAGATATACTAACACGCGGCTGCCAGCATGGATCGGCAGCCGTGTTGCGCTAACGGGCAGGATAATGGAGTTGAATGTGGAATTATTTTACTACACAAACAAGGGGGGGATGCACAAAATAACTTCAATAGACGATACAGATGAGTATATGATTCTGGTAAATGTAGCAGATGCAGAGGCTTCTTTTTCTCAGTTAATTTCCGATTTTCACCATAAATACCCATCACTAGAGATACATGAAATTTACAAAGTTGCAACTGAAAAGCTGGAAAGGCTTCTAATTGAAGAACTATTAGGAGTAGTGAAAATTAAATATCAATGCTGGGATGATGTGGCTCGAACAGAACATCTTTTTCTTTCGGATTCATTGCTTCTAATTAATAAACCAGGTACCTGGGACCGAGAAAGTGATGAGGTTTATCGCCTATGTGCGACAGATTCAGGTTTGAACCTGTTGGATACGTCAGATCAAATTTATGGTATGAAGGGTGAGTCTAAATGACCAATATGATACTTTCAGAGGTTAATCTCGACAAATTCGATTCTTTTATTCAAGATGAACTGGTTGCACATGATAAATTCTCTGGTTGTGTGTTGGTTGCTAAACATGGTGAAGTGCTATACAATAGAGCTTTTGGAATGGCACATAAAGGGTATGGAATTCCAAATATGACGGATACCAAGTTTAATCTTGGCTCAGTAAATAAGATGTTTACTGCTGTATCTATCATGAAGTTAGCTGAGGACGGTCTATTAAAGATCGATGATATGATAGGTAAATACTTGCCTAATTTGCCTGAAGAACTAGCGAATAAAGTATCTATTCATCAGCTCCTTACACATACTTCAGGAACAGGTCTCTACTGGAATGATAAATTCAAAGCTAAGTTTACAGAACTTAAGACTGTTGACGACTATTTTCCACTCTTTATTAATGACCCTTTGCTATTTGAGCCTGGTACAAGTTGGGCCTATAGCAACTCTGGATATATTATATTAGGAGCAATAATTGAGTCTGTATCAGGTAAAGATTACTTTACATTTGTAAGAGACACAATTTATACCCCTGCCAATATGCTTAATACGGATTGTTATGACTTGGAGTATGACGTATCCAATCTAGCAATTGGATATACGCGCCTGGGAACGGAAGAAGATGGGGACCCTTGGCGTAATAATACATTTCTTCATGTTATTAAAGGTGGTCCCGCAGGTGGGGGCTATTCTACTGTTGAAGATTTATTAAGATTCGATATCTCTCTCCGAAATAACAAACTCCTAAGCTCTGAATGGACTTCTCTTGCTACGACAGATAAATTTCTCTCACACGAGAAACCAGAAATGAGAATGCAGTATGGTTATGGATTCATGGATGTTAGAATGCACGGAGAAAGGATTATCGGTCATAATGGCGGATTTCCTGGTGTTAGCGCGTTATTGAATATGTATTTGAATAGTGGCTATACATTAGCTGTATTATCGAATTACGATGTAGATCGCGGTATTATGGGAGTACATTTGAAATTCGATGAATTGCTTTTTGCAAATCAGAGTAGCGCGAGTAGCGATTCAACTAACGAGGAACTATAGTTAATAAATAACTAAAACGCGGCTGCCGGTATGTATCGGCAGCCGCGTTGTGCTAACGGGCAGGATAGTTGAAAGGTTTCGCGAATACCCTACATATGGAATTATTTGTGGAGATCGTGAATAAGACAGTAGATAAAATTGGGCTAGTGCAAGAAAATCTATAGATCATTAATTATTAACTTTTTTCATGGGGGAATCAATAATGAATAAAGAACCATTACTACAATTGATTAAAGTTCTTTTATTTGGTGTACTTTCAATAATTGGACTTATTGTTTTGTTGAATTCTGTAGATTGGGGTAAGGAATCTGTAAACCATTATTTGCAAATGAAAATGGGAGGTAGTATGGATACTTCTGAATATCAAATAATGATGAAATACTATATTAGTTCATATAAATTAATCGGATCAATTCTATTAATTTTAAGTGGATATTTTTTCCTTATAAACATAGAGAAATTCAAATTAAATTAACTATTTCTGTTATATAGGGGGCGGATTAATGAAGAAGCGTGATTCAAGAAACAGAAACTGACGGTTATGTTTATGGGGAGATAACAGACCATCTTCATTATGACGATGATATAGGTTGCTTGACAGGAGATGGTTTTGTTCAAGCGCCAGATGGAAGTAGGGCAGGAGTAATCTGGCAGGTTGAGGATGTTGTAACCGTTTCTGTATGTAGAGAACCTGAGGAGGACAGATGGGGAGTTTACAATGTATGGTTTGACAAACCCATAAAAACGACTTCATATCACGCAGCAACTGGTAAGAAAGATTAAACTAACGGGACACGGTAGCTGAATATCATACTTGTCGAGCAGGCTGCCTAAGCCTGCTTATTTTTTTGAACAAAGGGCAGGATAACGTAACATATTGCAACTTCCTGCGTTAGTGTTATTAGAAGGGGTGAAGTTATGAGGAGTTTTTCTTTTGTTTTTCTAATCCTGTGTTTTCTAATAAGTGGATGTAGTGGTGGCACTCATATCGAAAGTAAACCAATACTTTATGATTTCACTGAGCCTTATAGATTCCCATTTGAAGTTAATGATGTTCGTACAGAGATCGAAATTTATAATCCGGATTTATTCCAACAATACGTATTTCATTATAAAAACAAGCAGACTAAACAAGAAATAAACTACATTTTAAGTAAAGTTAATGAG
>NZ_JALIRP010000012.1 GCF_022898935.1 Paenibacillus mangrovi
TTACTCACCCGTCCGCCGCTAACCATCAGAGGAGCAAGCTCCTCATCAAGTCCGCTCGACTTGCATGTATTAGGCACGCCGCCAGCGTTCGTCCTGAGCCAGGATCAAACTCTCCAAGAAAGTTTGTGACTCATTTTGAATCTGACGAGATTTAAATCTCATTTGTGCTCCACAGTTCGGGGACCGAACTGCTTTGCGTTTTGACTTCATTGCTGAAGTCTGTATCTCACTCGTTGTTCAGTTTTCAAAGATCAAATTCTTTCGTTTTCGTTCACCGCCGTATCTCAGCGGCGACTTTTATAATATATCATATCGCCCATCATTTCGTCAAGAACTTTTTTTCGATCTTTTTTTTAATCTCGATTGTCGAGCTTGTCGAATCCTCAGGCTTATTAACTTCTGAGGTTTAATGGGGCGAGTTATAATTTAACACAGATAACATCATTGAGTCAACCTTTAATTCAGACTTTACAGAACCTCTTTACGTTTCCCTGAAATACTCCAACTATACATTAAAAGGGGAGGTCTCCTCCCCTTTTCGCATATCTGCATATAACACTTGGTAAACAATCGGGTTAGTCAGCCGAATACCGGATTCCCTGACTGCCGTATCCGGAAAATTCCGTCCATACAGCGAATTCTTTCACTAACGACCTGTTCACAAGCTTACGCATCACGAGCGGGAGTTCATTTCGGACCATCTTCAGATCCGGATGATGAATCAATTCCTCAATGCTCCATGGTTTGGACCTACCCCTTAATATTTGAAGCAGATGAACGGAGCATTCAGCCATCTTGGACATGACGGAGAATTCACAAGCAAGGAGCACCAGCTCTACACGCTGCTGAATGGTTTCCGTACTCTGTGTTAATTCCTCGTACAGCTTATGGATCGCCGTATTCAGCTCCTTCACTTGCTCCCAAACCGCCTTATCAGGCAGAACGCCCCTCTCAATAAGCTCAATCCGCGCCCAGTGCTTCAGCGAATCCAGAACACATTGATAAGCATCAATAACATATCCGGCCTGCATGTAACGCTTGGCTTCAACATATATGGACAGAAACCGCGAAAATTCGTACAGCATTTTACGGTCCCGAAGAGGCTGTTCAAATTCAATATATTCCTGCCTTAGCATAGCGAGCCTGCCCTCTTGATCATGGACAAGTTCACCTTCCATAAAGCAGCGTATCAAATCCCCCTTCTCGCCGGCAATCAACCACCGCTGAAGGGATTCAATCGTAACATGCAGCACCTGACATGGCAGATCACCAATAAGGGTATGCTCTACAGCCAGCTCCGCAGCCTGCTCTTCATGGACAATGAGAACGATGAAATCGAAGTCATGAAGCAAGGAGCCATCAAATTTATGCGCTTCCTGACGATAAATAATAGTACCTACGGCATCGACATCAACCGACTCTCCATAAAAAAAAGACAAATTGGACAAATCCATGTCTCCCTCCATGCATTCCTTGGCGAAAAGTGGCCAATTCAGTTATAATATACTTCTACATATCCATGTAAGTTCCTTCTTTTTATGAATACAACTAATTAATGACAGGAGCTAGTGATCCATGATCTTTAAAACAGCAAAAATCAATGCTTTCCGCACTTGGGGACTGCTGCTTACGATGATTGGCATGGGACTTATGGTTCTCGGTACTGCAGGAATTGTCTTCTGGGGACAGGCCGGGAAAGTCATGGCGGCCATCGGCCTCGTTATTGGACTCATCTCCATGATGGGTAGCCTCGGTGTTTATTTTTGGGCTGGAATGCTCTCTACGAGCGTAAAGTCAATAGAATGCCCGGAATGTCATAAACCGACGAAAATGCTCGGCAAAACAGATCGCTGCATGTTCTGTCGAACGATATTGACCACGGATATCGAGCAAGCGAACATTACAGATGACGAGCTCGAAGAACACCAAATGCTTCAGGAAGCACAAGGCGCTCCCCAGTCGGCACCCCACCATAACTAGAAAACACTAGAAAAGAGAACCGGCCCTCCTCTAAAGGAAGACCGGTTCTCTTTTTATATAATGGGTATAAGTGCTGTATCCGTTATGATGAAATATCTTTAAGCACGTTCCAAGCTTCTTCTGTGCCAAAGCTGCGTGTCCATGCAGCAACACCGCCCAAATTCAACTCTTTGGCCAGATTGACCCTCTCTTTAAGCGATGTCGCATCCTCAATCCAAATCTTTTTCAGAACGCCATCTTCCGTGTACTCGACATAGTTTTGCTTGACGTCCTCCAGATACTTCGGCTTCAGCTTCTTCTCTGCAATAATATCATTCACAGTCTTCATACCCACCGCTTTGGAAGACACTTTCGTTTTGCCATCTTTAACCTCTTCGGACCAAATCCGGGTATACAGCGGAACAGCCAAAACAAGCTTTTCGGGTGGAACGCCGTCCTCATCCAATATTTTGCGAACAGCAGCCTCCGTCCAAGGTAGCGATGCAACGGAGCCGGCCTCCGGACTAGATGCCCAGTGCTCGTCGTATGCCATTAAAATAATATAGTCTGCCGCTTCGCCGAGAGAGCGCCGATCCAGAAAGCGGGACCACATTTCGCTGTCTGACTTCGGAGTAACATCCACCGACACGATCAGGCCCATTGACCGGGCGAGAGGTTTCAATTCACGGACGAACTGCGATATGTTCTCCCCGTCTTTTGTTTTCACATTTTCAAAATCAATGTTGATGCCGTCTAGATGATACATCTTCGCAAAATGAAGCATCTGATTGATCGTATTCAATCTAGTTTCGTACGTGGCCATGGCGCTTGAAGTAATATCCGGATTGAAGCTGTTGTCCAGCAGCCCCCATACTTCCATTCCGCGGGCATGCGCCTTTGTCACGTAGGCGGTGTCTGCTTTGCTTCGTACATTGCCTTCTCCGTCAATAATGCTGAACCACGTCGGACTGACCACATTGACACCAGACAGCTGATCAATTACGGAAGGATCCGGCTTTTTCTGATATACGGCATCCCATGCCAGATTAACCTTTTTACCTTTCCAGTTTCGTTCTGTATGGGTAGGCTTCTCAGGTACAACATCGACCGTCTTCTTTTCTCCAAGCGTCACTTTGGATTTTGGTACATAACCGGCATAGCCGTTATCCATTTGTACAAAATACCACGATTCATCGGAATTCCAAATCCTCAGGGGCGTACCGCCCGGCATGTCCGCCAAAATAGGCTCATGCTTAGACGGCCCTTTACGCAAAGGGATTGTGGCATCCGCCGCTCCATTCACCTTGCCCATTTGTATGGTATCTCCCGCATTCATCAGCAGCACTGCACCTGTGTCCGGATCCTCATGAACAGTTATGCCGTACATTTCCTTGAGCGGCTGAACCGGCAAATAGAGCATGTTGTTCTTTTCTTCCGGCGCAAACCGAAGTTGTACCTGCTTGTTGTTCAGTTGTGCTTCCTTCTCCCCTGTTTGCAAATGCATGACCTGCGTAGGAGTGGTAAGGATCAGCGACTGCGTTTCTTTTTCATAGCGGATATTCGGATCTACTGTCTCCTGCAGTACAGGTAGCGGCAGCTTTAGCTGTTCTCCGGTACCCTCGGCAGACTCATCAAGCAGCTTTCCTTTTACAAATATAGGCTTGTCCAATCCATTCCAATCCGGCTTTACATGCAAAGGATTCGGAAGAAGCTGGGTTATTGTCAAATATGCACCGACTGCTATCAAACACAATCCCAATACGATGGCAAAACGCCCTTTCGCGGTGGAACTGTGCCTGCGTCTTCTACTTCTGGTCAAAGGCAAATCCTCCGTTATCGTAAATTGTGTCATTCCCCCATGCGGCTCATGCATTCTTGTATCCTAAAAGTAAAAAACGTGGGAATCCATGACAGGAATCCGCACGTTTTATCAAAACAGACCGCATGAAACGGATGTATTACTTATTTTTGCAACTACCGCATATCCCGTACAATTCCATACGCAGACCCTGAATCTGAAAACCTGTAATCTCCTCAGCAGTACGTTCCACATCCTCCAGGGATGGATAACTGAAATCCTCAATTCTGCCGCATTTCTGGCAAATGACGTGGAAGTGATCCGATACATTCGCATCAAATCGGCTTGAATTATCTCCATAAGTCAGCTCATGAACCATACCGGCTTCAATCAGCATCTTCAAATTGTTATATACGGTTGCTACACTCATGCTCGGAAATTTAGGCTCTAGCGCACGATAAATCTCATCCGCAGTCGGATGACTCATGGAATCCATAAGGTAAGTCAGTATCGCATGACGCTGGGGCGTAATCCGAACACCATTCGTTTTCAGTTGTTCCAATGCATGCTCGACTCGCGTTGCCATCTTACCCACCGCCTTATTAGTTAAACAAATCATTGAATCCAAATATAACTTTATTTTACGGTTATCGTTTCAACTTTGTCAACGAAAGGCCGCACCATAAAAGAATAAGGAGTTCCCGTTAGCGAAATACCGCTTCAATATTTATTCACATTTAAATTGCTATTGCCTTCGATATGAACTTTATATTCTCCTTGACCTACTGTACCCGAGATGTTCTTATTGTCCACCGTAAATTCAGGGAATTGGTTGCGAATATCACCGTAACTGATGGTACCGTCCATCTTATAGCTTCCCGCTACGGGAAGACCGACGTTAAGCTCTCCCACCGCGCTGTATATATCCCAGTCTCCCCCTACCAGGCTGGAACGTGCGGTTATGCCGCCATTAAGGGTTTCTGCCTTCAAGTTGGACTGGATATCATCGATATAAATATTCCCGTTTTTCGTACGGGCATCGATTTTGCCGAGCGCACGGATCACGGACAAATTCCCAACCTGCGCCTGGAGCGTGGCTGCATCGGATATATCAACAGCCTGCATGTTACCCTGGTTCGTACTTAAATCAATAGATCCTGTAACGTTATATGCAGTCACTTTTCCGTTTAGCGTACTCCCTTTAATATCACCGGACACATGATCCAGATTCAAATCACCACTAGCTGTCTCCATTGAAATCTGTTTAATGGCATCCACATGCTGCAGGCTGATACTACCGTTCATCGTACGAAGCGACAAGTCAAAGCGACGGTCCTCCGGAAGCGTAATCGTCAGATTCATCCGTGGCTGCCTTTTGCCGGATTGCCCGTAGGACTTGCCTTTCGTCTGAATGGTGATATTGCTGTCACCGCTGACCTCCAAGGTTGACTCTCTGGCAACGACCTCTGCTTCGGTAGGGGTACTCTGATCGACCCAAATCTCCGCCTGCACCCCGATATCCGTCACGGGCCCTCGCTGCACTAAAATATCTCCATTAATGTTTTCTACATTGATACTTTGTGTATCCATACTCACCGGAACCGCGATCATGTCCTTGCCAACGCTGCTTCCTTCCTGCTCACTGTAGTCGACACCTGCGGCGGTCAGATTCAAACTCACCTTATTCCATAGATGCAGATATTGCTTTTGTTCCGTCACAATAAATACGGATGCCGACAAAACGACAGCTAGCAGAATTCCCCGCAAATCTAGCTGAAACCGGCGCCCCGCCCCTTTCGACTTCCCAGGCAGCAGATACAGTACCACGTATTCCAAACCCCAGAGCACGGCTATCAGCGGCCACCACTTCAGAAGGAGCAGCAGATGTTCGGTACCATGCAGCGCATCGTCAAGCAGCAGCACACCTGTTGCAGTCAGCAGCAGGGCGGCTGTAAATCTTCCAACCCTCATTCTTCGTTTGCGATTCATGATATCCCCCCGTTCACCTTGCGAATACGATTCATCTCTCCCCTGTCGGATTTTTCCAAATTCTAACGCTGGCTCCACTGTAACCATATTTCCCTGGCCCCTACCCAGAGCCCTGCGGCAATCAGTAAGCCAGCAACAGTCACTTTACCGTATTGTTCCAAATAAAATTGCAGCCAGTGCGGCTTTTGGTAAAAGACAAACATCAGTGCACCGCCCAGGATCAGCATGATCCCGAAAAAGGAGCTTCGCTCTACCTTATAGGGATTCGTATATGCTGCCTGCTCTTCCACCTCTGCCTGCTCGGATGTCTTCGCCCGCCAATAAATGACATAATCCGCAGCCTGCAGCACATCATAAACATTGTAGAAATAGGTCACCGGTATAACTAACGCCAGCAAAATCAATAAGGGAACGTTAATCTGAATGCCGATGGAAGAGAAATATAATAGAGCCGAAACATCCAAAAGTAATGTGAAAATAAAGGCAATGCCTTTACGGTACAAACCAAGATAGATATGGCCGAGGCCTGGGCATATTGAAGCCAGAAAACCAGCCGTAAATTTACGTTTTCGGGAAAAAAGACGCCGAGTACGAACAACAGCATCTGTCTTGTTGCTCTTATTACGCCCCATCTGCGACGTATCCTCTGATCCAACCGTTCGTTTGACACTGTGCATTCTCCCAGCTCCTTTCCGCTTTTTTACAAGAAGAATCTCTACCAACGATATCAGAATGCCAGTTACCCGAAGTTTATATTTGCTGATATCAAAAAATGTCTTTTTTTAGATAGTACCTTATATGAGAGGGACAATAACAGGTAAATATCTGGATGCTTATCCTATCACAGAAAAAACCCCCATTAATCCGGGGGTTTGGAATGTTCACTAATCGATAGAGACCATAGATATTCCCGTAAGCT
The DNA here is from genome assembly GCF_022898935.1 of Paenibacillus mangrovi. Taxonomy (GTDB): domain Bacteria; phylum Bacillota; class Bacilli; order Paenibacillales; family Paenibacillaceae; genus Paenibacillus_AQ; species Paenibacillus_AQ mangrovi. Next base: position 6,666 of record NZ_JALIRP010000012.1, read on the forward strand.
TACGAATTCGGGCAGCCAAGGCCAGCGGATCAAAGACCCTTTTACTTAGTACGTTTAATGATATTTCGAGCGTAGTCGACGGTGGCTGAAGCTCCCCATACGGCACACTGCTCCGTTCGTTGACAACTGCCTTTTTTACCGTAATTCCTTCTTCTTCAAGCAGCCCGGATATGGTCTCCAGCAGCTGAGGTGCCGAAATCGCATAGACCGTCACCAGATGAAGCTTACTGCCGCGGATATAACGCTGCTCCAGCTTGTTGAACACAACAAGCGTGAGAAGAATCAACAATGTGGCCGCGATAGAAGCAAAGTAAAAGCCTGCACCGACGGCGAGTCCCACTGCAGCGATCACCCATACGGATGCGGCTGTCGTCAACCCCGTAATCGATTTACCCGTAAACAAAATCGTTCCGGCACCCAAAAAACCGACACCCGTGATGACAGCCGAAGCCAGCCGTGCGGGGTCAATACGAATGTTCTGCTCGTGAACAAACTCGGAAAATCCGTAAATGGACAGCATAATGATCAAAGACGAGCCCATACATACCAGAATATGAGTCCGAAGCCCAGCTGCATGGTTGGAACGCTCCCGCTCCAGCCCTACAAGTCCACCAAGTAGAACGGCCAGTAGCAAACGCAGCAAAATATGCACATCATCTATATACCATGGATCCGCCAAAAGCATATCTCTCCCTATTATGCAATCCGCAGCCTTAAGGCAGGGTCATGCGTGATTAAGCGGATTTTTCCGCTCGTCTGTGGAACGTGGTAAGCTCAACACCTGGTGCGACCTCAAAAGTATCAAAAGGAACAAATCCATACTTAAGATAAAGATTGACTGCAGGTTCATTCTTGGCACCTGTAGACACAATAAACAGCGGAATGTCGGGATGATCCTCGAGCACATGACGGATAAGACTGCCCGCAATCCCCTTGCGGAAATGATCCGGATGAACCATCATCCGCATCAACGTCAGCGAACCTGGGGTTTCCGATTGGGTAGCGACTGCTCCGATCAATTCTCCATTTTCATTTAAGTATCCATAAAAGATTTCGTCACAGTTTTTCAGCGTTTCATGCGTATCAAGCAATGGCGGTATATCATAAAATCCGATTTTTTCGGCTTCCAGCCGGTAAGCGATATGCTGCAGCCACCAAATTTGATCGATCATGTCGTCGTCCTTCAGTGAAAGCTTGGTGATCATAGGTGGTCCCTCCCTTTTAGGCTATACACTGTCCATCAAAAAAAGACCAAAGAAGAAATTCGAATGACTCTATTCGCTATGCAAAAAAGGGCCTGTCCTGCGGACAAGCCCCAAGACCCGTTCTGCTTACTGCATGAGCACTTCTTCCAGCAATTTGTTGACAATCGCCGGATTGGCCTTACCTCTGCTCTCTTTCATAACCTGACCGACCAGGAAGCCGATCGCTTTCTGTTTGCCCGCTTTATAATCCTCTACGGATTGCGGATTAGCAGCTACGACTTGCTCGACAATAGCTTTGATCGCACCTTCGTCGCTGATCTGAACCAGACCTTTTTCCTCCACAATTTTTTGTGGCAGCTTGCCGCTTTCGAGCATTTCCTTGAAGACCGTTTTGGCAATTTTGGTACTGATCGTTCCTTTTTCGATGAGGCCGATCATTTCTCCCAAACCTTGTCCCGTCATCTTCACTTCGGAGAATTCCAAGTTGTTGCTGTTGAGATAGCCAAGCAGCTCTCCCATAATCCAGTTGGAAACGGATTTGGCATCCTTGGTATATTTCAGACTATCCTCGAACAAATCGGCAATCGGCTTGGAGGAAGTGATAACCTCCGCATCGTAGCTTGGCAGACCGTACTCCGAGGTATAACGCTCCTTGCGCGCATCCGGTAGCTCTGGAATAGTCTCTCTGATGCGGTTCTTCCATTCCTCATCGATGTATACCTTCACCAGATCCGGGTCCGGGAAGTAGCGGTAATCATGCGCTTCTTCCTTACCCCGCATGGTAAGAGTTTTACCCTGCGCTTCATCCCAGCGGCGGGTTTCCTGTACGACAACGCCGCCTTCATCTAAAATTTCAGCCTGGCGGAATTCCTCATATTCAAGACCCTTCTGCACGCCGCGGAAGGAGTTCATATTTTTCAGCTCGGCACGTGTACCAAATTCCTTTTGTCCATAAGGGCGGATACTGATGTTCGCATCACAGCGCATGGAGCCCTCTTCCATTTTCACATCGGATACTTCGCAGTATTGCATGATGGCGCGCATCTTCTCCAGATAAGCACGGGCTTCCTCCGGCGAAGAGATATCCGGCTCTGACACGATTTCCACAAGCGGCGTTCCGACACGGTTAAAGTCCACCAGCGATGCATAACCTCCGTCGATATGCGTCAGCTTGCCCGCGTCTTCCTCCAGATGGAGGCGGGTGATGCCGATCCGTTTGGTTTTGCCGTCCACTTCGATGTCAATCCAGCCGTTCTGCCCGATAGGCTGATCGTACTGGGAAATTTGATAGGCTTTCGGTGAATCCGGGTAAAAATAGTTTTTGCGGTCGAATTTACTCACATCCGCGATTTCGCAGTTGATGGCCATCGCCGCTTTGATGGCATATTCCACCGCTTGTTTGTTCAGAACCGGCAGAACGCCGGGATGTCCCAAACAAATCGGACAGGTGTGCGTATTAGGCGGAGCGCCGAACTCGGTTGAGCAGCCGCAAAAGATTTTGGAATGAGTGCGCAGCTCAACGTGGACTTCGAGTCCAATGACTGTTTCGTATTTTGAAGATGACATGTGAACATTCCCTCCTTTTCCAGCTGATTCTACAGGTTTGGCTTCTGCTTATGATATTCGGTGTTCTGCTCGAAAGCTCCCGCCACTCGCAGCACCGTTCTTTCGTCAAAGGCTTTGCCGATAATTTGCAGGCCAACAGGCAGACCATCCGCAAATCCGCAAGGCACACTGATGGCCGGAACGCCCGCAAGGCTCACCGGAATCGTCAAAATATCATTCAGATACATCGTAAGCGGATCATCCACTTGAGCTCCCAGCTTAAACGCAGTCGTTGGAGCCGTTGGTCCGATAATCACATCATATTTTTCAAAGACCTGATCAAAATCACGCTTGATCAAGGTACGCGCTTTCTGGGCTTTCAGGTAAAATGCGTCATAATAGCCGGAGCTCAGGGCATAGGTACCCAGCATAATCCGGCGTTTGACCTCAGGGCCGAAGCCTTGGCTGCGGGATTCATGGTACAAATCCAGCAGGTTGCCGGATTGTCCGGCACGCACGCCGTAACGCACACCGTCAAAACGGGCCAAGTTGGAGGATGCTTCGGAAGAAGCAAGGAGGTAGTAAGCGGCAACTGCATACTCGGTATGAGGCAGCGAAACCTCTTCAATGATCGCACCCATGCTTTCAAGCTCTTTGAGCGCAGCCTCTACCTTCTCCTTCACGGTAGCATCGACGCCTTCTCCCATATACTCTTTTGGCACGGCGACGCGCAGGCCTTTTACGTCTCCGGTCAGAGCGCTTAGGTAATCCGGGATTTCCACATTAGCAGAGGTCGAATCCATATTGTCATAGCCGGCGATCGACTGCAGAACATAGGCAGCGTCCTCAACGTTTTTCGTAACCGGTCCGATTTGATCCAGCGACGAAGCGAAGGCGACCAGGCCAAAACGGGACACTAGACCATAGGTTGGCTTCAAACCGACAACACCGCAGTAAGAAGCGGGCTGGCGGATAGAACCACCGGTATCCGAACCCAAGGCAAAATACGCTTCACCTGCAGCAACCGCAGCCGCAGAACCGCCGCTGGAGCCGCCGGGAACACGTTCCAGATCCCATGGATTATGCACCGGATGGAAGCTTGAGTTTTCATTGGAGCCGCCCATGGCAAACTCGTCCATGTTCAGCTTGCCGATCGTCACCGCATCCGCATCGCGGAGCTTACGTACAACGGTAGCATCATAGACAGGATTAAAGTTCGACAAAAATTGGCTGGCGCAGGTGGTACGGATACCTTCCGTTACAATATTGTCCTTGATCGCGGCCGGTAGACCGAACAAGAGACCACGCTGACCGCCCGAGGACAGCTTGTCGTCCAGACGCCGCGCAGTACTTTTCGCACCTTCTTCGTTCAGGGTCAGGTAAGCGCCGATACGTCCATCACGCTCGGAAATGGCACGGAATGTGTCTTCAACAAGCTCCAGTACGGACAGTTCCTTATCGTGCAGCTTGCTATGTATCTCTTTCAGATTTTGATTTAACAGGCTCAATTGCCGCTCCTCCTTTCATGTGGAAACCTTCTATTCAAGTACAGCCGGAACCTTAAATTGTCCGTCTTCTTCTTCAGGTGCATTCAGCATTACTTTTTCGATCGGCAGGCTTTCGCGCTCCACGTCCTCGCGCATCACATTGCTGACAGGCAGAACATGGGTGGTTGGTTCCACACCATCGGTGTCCAGTTCGTTTAATTTTTCGGCATATTGTAAAATAGCGTTCAGCTGCTCGGTGAACATTTGCTCTTCTTCCGCACTCAGGTTGAGACGGGCAAGCTTAGCCACATGCTGAACGTCTTGATTGGTGATGCTCATAACTTAAACTCCTCCTTATTCCTTCTTATGTTAAAGGATTAAAGCCTCAGGATAACGTTTTTAATTATATTGTAGAACCTGTGACAATTCAATCCACTGCTTCAAGCTTCCAGAAGCAAAATAACCCCACAAAGTGGGGACTTTGCTTCGAAGCTGATTCAGGTACTTTGTGGGGGCTCCGGAAATTATAAATTCTAATAGATCAAAAAAGAGCCGGCACTAGGCCGACTCTTCTAAATCCAGGCTCGCAAATTAACTTGCTTGATAAACTCCGCCTGTGAAAGCACCTCAGGTGCTGACTCCTCTTCTTCTTCCTGCTCGAGTTCGCCGTTCATAATCTGATGAAACAGCTTCTCGTTATATGTCGCAAGGGCGTAATCGATCAGCGCTTCCCGCGTGGTCATCTCCACTTCATGCTGTATGAGCAGTTCTTCAGGCTGAACATCACCCGCTGGCACGAAAAAGTTCCGGTTAATCTGAGGTACCCGGATCACATAGTCAAACGCATTGTCCGGGTTCCGGTCATAGGCAATCAGATAACCGTATTCCCCTATAGGAAGGTTCTGCTCAAAGGCGTCCGCGACGATTACTATCTTTTCCCCTAATTGCAGCATCGTCTACCTCCTAGATGTCTGTCATTGTCAGTATAGTCTACTAAAAAAAAGTAGGCCTGTCTACGGAAACAGATAGAAAACTAAGCAAAAAGACACAAATCCACGCACGAAGCATATACCTAGAATCTGATCGGCTCAAAAAAAAGAACGCAAACCGGGATGATTCCACAGCTTGCGTGCTTCGCGAATGTAAATGTTACATGAAATTAACATTATTGTACCAAGGCTATTATCGCTTGTCCAGCTTTTTTACTCGATTTCTGTCGAGAAATTGGTTCGCCCGGGAGATGGACTCAGGAAATATAGGGATTATGGACTTTTTCATAGCCGATCGTTGTCTTCGGGCCGTGCCCTGGATACACCTTGACCTCATCGTTAAAGGTAAAGAGTTTATTCTGGATAGAGTCGAAGAGATCCCGCTCGCGTCCTCCATACAGATCCGTCCTTCCAACTCCTAGCTTGAAGAGAACATCACCCGAAAAGAGATCATCACCGCACAGGAAGCTGACGCTTCCCGGCGAGTGGCCAGGCGTATGGTAAACCGTAAAGGTGTGCCCGATCAGCTCCAGCTTCTGACCTTCATCCAGACTGTACTCCGCAGGAGCTGTCGCAAGTGGCGGCGAAACCTGCGGCCAATTGAGCGATCCGTTCATCTTCGGATTTTCAAGCCACTCGGCCTCAAGATCATGCAGGTATACCGGGCAGTTCTTCAGCTTCCGGATTTCATCCACGCCTCCCATATGATCAAAATGGGCATGCGTCAGCAGGATCGCCTCAATCTCAAGCGGCTGTATCTTCTTCATTAAAGCGCCGGGATTCATCCCCGGATCGATAATTACTGCACGGCCGGGATCTTCTCCTGTCAGCAGGTAAGCGTTCGTCTGCAGGGGACCAAGACAGAAGGTTTGTATATTTAACATAGGTTAAAATCCCGAGATCAGTTCACGCAGTTCCTTGATGATAACTGCATGATGATCGGTTCCTTCTCCGTAAGCTGCGATGAGTTCCTTGCGGCATTCCGCCATTTTCTCCTGATAATCCGGAGCTTCACGGTCAGGGTTCTCCTGCTTGAACCGGACCATGATTTGCTGCACATGCTCAGGACGTGGGCCCCACTTGCCAAGCACATAACCGCCTGTATCCGTAAAAATCACCACGGGCACGCTGCGTCCGCCCATCGTCAAAAATTGATCCATGACATCGAAGTTTTCTTCAAGAATCAATACTTCGGTAGGAATCTCTGCAGTCTCCAGCGCGCGGAAAACCACAGGCACATTGCGCACCACATCTCCGCACCAATCCGCCGCCAGAATCAATACGCGCAGGTCGTCCCTAAATTTCAGGCTCTCAAAAAACTCGCGGTCACTGTCATTCTCCCATGCGAACTGCTCATAGCCGGACTTGAATTCGTCCTGGTTCTTCTGCATTTCGTCAATAAACTGCTGCGGGGAAATCCCCGTATCCAGCTTGTCTGCCAAATGGATCGCCAATTATTTCGTCCCCTTTCCAGATCTTGCTTTCACCATTTTAATAACAAAATATACAATTAACAGCGCAAGCGCAACGAGCAAAATCGGTGTAACGTAAGGAGCCGCCTTCTCGTTAATATGCTCCCACTGGTCCCCAAGCACATATCCGAGATAGAGAAACAAAGCGGACCATGGAATAACCGCAAGCGTGGTCAGTATCGTAAACCGCCATACGTTCATCTTGGAAATGCCAGCAGGAATGGAGATGGCATGGCGTACAAACGGTATAAACCGCGCTGTGAAAATCACACCCGTTCCGTATTTGTTAAACCACATTTCGGCATAATCGATATGCTTCTTATGAATAAGGATGTATTTCCCGTATTTCTCGAGCACAGGTCTGCCACCGTAGCGCCCAATCCAGTAGATGAACAGCTGCGCAAATACGCCGCCGATCGTAGCAAAGAGCATCGCTCCCCAAAAGTTGATATGCCCGGAGGATACGAGGAAACCTCCATATGCCAGTACAATTTCGCTGGGAATGACTTCAATCATAAGCCCCAGCATAATTCCGAAATAACCCAGACTTTGAACCCAATGTAACAATTGACTGATGATATCCGATATAAAATGCACTTTGGCCCCTCTTTCTATATGTACTTTTTCATTCCTAACCAAAATCTATTCTAGCACAGGAGCGGACATGACTTCTACATGCGCCCAATTGCTTCAGTCGGGTGTCTTCATCAAGATTATACGCATATTGTGTGGAATAAAGGAGGTAGGTCAAATGCCGCCGAATCACCAGAAGAAAGACGCTCCGCTGCCCTCGGCCCGCGGCATCCGCAGAGCCTGCAACAAGGAACTGTACCGAACGGTCAAGCGGTTAAAGGTGTATATCCCGGAAGATGCGATCCGTGAAGGAGAAACGCTCTACTACCGTAAGGTCGTTGGAAACTTGATCTGGATTCACGAGAACCGCAGCAACCGCAAGCTGCTGTGCGATTGGTGGGATGAGACCGTTCGAGCTGAACTGGCCGAATTATGGAAGGTAGATGAGGACCATCTTGGGAAAGCCTTCCGCGATGCTTTTGGCGGCTGAGGATTAAATTTTATTTCGAATCGCTGATGGAGTGTTCAAGCCGCGCCAGTTCGCTGCCCCACAGCTCCGCCTCTCGGGTCATACGGAAATCCCGATCATTCCGAATCAGCGCCATCCTGCGGTCTGCGGCACGGCGCGCGTAATCGTTATAGAGCACAAGCCCAACCCGGACGATCCGGCGGGCTTCTTTTACGTTGCCGGAAGCTAGTTTAAGTCTCGCCAGCCGAAACAGTCTCTCAAGGCTTTTGGTCTGCTCGGGCGCATTGTATTTATCCCGGTTGAAGCCCGCTTCCGTCCAGTAAGCCGCGGCGATGGCATCCCCTCGCTTGACTGCATTGTCCGCAAGAGCGAAGATCAGGCCGGGATGCCCGGGCGAATAGGACAAACTCCTCTTGAGAACATCCTCGGCTTCTTGCGCCGGCATTCTCCGTGCCAGATCCAGCGCCGTCCCTGCATCAGTCGGATTCCACTGCAGCGAAGAGCGCAAAAGCACAGCAGCCTTGGCCTGTGAAGGTTCAACAAGCGCCTGCTGATGGAGCCTGTAGCCTGCTTCTCCCCGGAAAGCAAGGAAGATGCCTGCTCCGTTTATGCCAATCCATAACAGCAGGATTGCTGCCATTCCGCGTGAAGGAAAGCGATATATGGCTGTACCAAGGCTATAACGCCGTTTCGAAGCAGCCGCTTCGCTTGCTCCCTCCCCACTATGGAATTCTTCCTCCGTTTCAGCAGCTCTATAGGATATTCCCCACGCCGCCAGTAGAAACATCAAAAGCCAAACGAGGCCAAAGCTCCAATCAAAGTCAACCGCGCTGTGCAGTACAAATACGATATATACCGGCAGAAGCTCGCGGCGGGAGCATAGCAGCAGCCATCCTACCGCTCCAAGCAGCAGAAGCAATACGGCTGTGCCAAGGATGCCCGTATTGAGCAGCATATCCAGATAGCCGCTGTGCACCTGGCTGCCCACATAGGGATTCGACTGCACGGCGCGGTACGAGAACCGCCACGTTTCCCCGCCCTGTCCAAGCCATGGCGCCTGCCTAATCAGCCGCCAGGCGTCGCGATATATGGCGCCTCGGGCGGAGACGCTGCCAAAGTTTCTGACGATGCGCTCCTGCGCCGTCAGAAATACTGCGGCCGCAGAAGCGGCCGCCAGGATGCCGCCTGCCGCCCAAGCCAGGCGGCGGCGCCCCGCCGCCCCGCTGCGCGCGAGGCGGCAAAGCCCAAGGCCGGCAAGCACGCTGCCGGCCCACACCCCGGCCAGCGTCAGCAGGCCGGGGACGGGCTGTACCGCCAGCATGGCTGCTGCCAGCTGGCGGTACAGCAAGGCCGCGCCGGCCAGAGGCGCGGCCGCAAGCAGCAGCGGCGCGAGGCTGCGCCGCTGCTGCAAGGCGAGGCCGGCGGCCAGGGCCACGCCGGCCGTGAGCCAGGCGCCGCGCGACTCGCTGAGGAGGAGCGCGGCGGCGTACGGCAGCAGCGGGAGCGAAGCCCGCAGCAGCCTGCCGCCATTTGCTCCGGGCTCCTGCCGGAGCAAAGGCGGCAGCGCAAACAGCCGCTCCAGCAGGAAAGCGGCCATCAGCATGCCGAACGTGTTCGGATATTCAAGAAGACCGGCAAGCCTTGATCCACTAGCGCTAATGCCTGCATTCGAGGTAAACACGATAGCGTTCGGCAGCGGAAGAATGTCATAAACCGCAAGCAGCGCCGATCCGCAGAGCAGTGCCCCTGTCGTGTGCCAAGCCGCCGCGAGGACCACTCTGCCCCCCTGCCTGCGCGCGATGGCGGCGGCAGAAACGGCAAAAAGACCGTAAAACCCCCACCGCAGCAGCTGGTTCACCGTTCCGTGGACGGACAGGGGACCCAGCAGCCAGTGGACGGCATATACGGTCATCAATATAAACGGGCTCATGAGCAGTACAATCTCAGGAACAGAAACGGCAGCTTCCCATGCGTCTTTTTCTTTTCCAGAAGCCGCTATACGCAGCATTAGGGCAGAAATACCCCCAAAGTAAAGAAGCAGACCGTATAGGATCCAGACCGGATACAGATCTGTCGTAAAATAAAAGCCGGATTTCAGACAAGATATAAGCAGCACCGCGATCAGCGCGGCCTCTCCTATTCCTTGAACAGAGCGTTTCACGCTTCTGCCTCCTATCGCCTTTTCATCCTACCCGAAATTGACATAAGCCTTTTATTTGGGATCCGCCGCAGCAGGCAGCAAATCCGCGCACGCTTTTTCCAAATACGGTTTTGCGTTAAGAAAATCACGGAATTCCGTGTATTCCCGCCAAAGTTGCTCTTTACTGCCGCTCTGGCCTTTGACCGCCCGGATCAATATGTTCTTCGGCGTATGCTCCAGATCGATAAATTCGAGCAGCTGTGTTTTATAGCCAAGAATATCAAGCAGCTTAGCCCGGATGCCGTCCGTTGCCAGCGCAGAAAAACGTTCCTTCAATATGCCATGTGAAAGCAGCGGCTCCATCACCTTGTTGTCAATCTGATTATACAGCTCATGCTGGCAGCACGGAACCGAAAGAATCACCGAAGCGTTCCAGCGTACAGCCTTCTCCAAAGCAGCGTCGGTCGCCGTATCACAGGCATGGAGTGTGACCACCATATCGACCTGTTCCAGCTCGTTATAGTCGGCAATATCTCCGACCAGAAACCGCAAGTTGCTGTAATGCAGCCTGTCCGCTAATTGGTTGCAGTGCTCGATCACGTCCGCTTTCAGATCCAGTCCCACCACATTCAGCGTTCTGCGCTCCTGTATGGTCAAGTAATGGTACAGCGCAAAGGTCAGGTACGATTTACCGCAGCCAAAATCGACAATCGTGATCGGACGTCCTTCTGGCAGCGAAGGCAGCACATCCTCCACCATCTCCAGAAAACGATTAATTTGTTTGAACTTATCATACTTCCTTGCCAAAACTTTGCCTTGTTCATTCATTATACCCAGTTCTACCAGGAACGAAATCGGCTGCCCTTCCTCAAGCACATACTTTTTTTTGCGGTTATGCGCCAAGTCGGCATTCGTTTTAGATGGAGATTTGGTGAGGATCGAAACTTTGTATTTTTTGCTGATCAAAATTTGATAGTCCGCATCAGGCGTACAGATCATTCCTTGACGGAAAGTCTGCTCGAACAGCTGCATAATCGCTTCCTCTGCTTCTTCTGCGGGGATGTTCTGGTGAACAACCTTGTTCGGATGCACATAAGCAAATTGGTAATGTATTTTTTTCTTCAGTTCCACCGGCTTGATCTGAACCTTGGTAAAGGTCGCGCCTTCCCGCTTGCGGAGCTGACTGAATGTCGCCGTAATTAATGTCGTTTCTTCTGTGATGTCATGGATGAGTTTGCGTAAAGATTCCAAGAGAGTACATCTCACTTTCTCATATTTTCAAAACGAAGCTTTCTCTACTTTCCGCTGCAGGTCTTCAACGCCTTCTTGTATCTCGGCCCGGGGAAGTCCGCCCGCCTCAAGCTCTTCGTCGCTTCGCATCAAAAGTCTTTGGTAGAAGGCAAGGCCCTCTTCTTCGGTAATTTCATGCTGGCTAAGCAGGCGGTAAAGCGCGTTCTCCGCTTCATCGTAACGCCCCTGCTCCTCTTCATAGCTTAACAGCAGCTTATCCGTTTTCGCCGGGAGTCTGTAGCCTTTAATCTGATCTTTCAGCTCGGCCACTTGTTCCGGCAGCTTCAGCATCGAATGCTCCGCACCGTGAAGGTCGGCATAGAGATACAGATGCAGTGATTTCATCAGGCGGTTCAGCCCCTCATCTTTTTGATCCATATCAAGATATACGCCGCCCTCTTCCTGGAGAAGCTTTGCGATGGTTTGCAGCTTGTCGGCTTCAATGCCGCCCCCCAGGCGAAACATCTCTATCATATCCTCTACAGACAGGGAATTCAAAAGCTTCGAGTTCAGGCGGAAATTTTTACTCAACAGATCGTCGATTTCCCATAGAGCCTCGGTATATTTCTTCTGCTGTTTAAGCCCAAGCACCGTGCCCGCCATTTCAACCATATCCTCAACCATCTGCATTAAATAGTCTTTCCTGAACATGATGCTCCTCAACCCTTCCCTAACATACTCGATATCACTTTCTATTAATTGTATGATATTCGGATTGTCAAAGCCAGCGAGTCCCCTTTAAATTCGAAATTAGTTCTTGATATTCAAAAAAAAGGAACTCCCTATGGATGTTCTGTGAAAACATACATGGAGTTCCCTGCTTATTTAACTGGCTTCTAGCTTATCCAACTCTACTCAGATTTCCCTGATTGATCATGAGGCACCGTTACGGTTGCAGTTGCAACCGCTGTGTTCCCTGCTTTATCAGTTACTGTGTAGGTTATGGTATAAATACGTCCTGAGCCTTGACCTAGTCTTTCGGCACGTAATTGGAATGAAGTATCCTCCGTACCTATACGAGCTTGAATATCCCCTTGCCAGCTATCTGGTTCGTTGCTTGTAATGGAGGTTAACACGACGGAGGCAACCCCTGATTCAGCGTCATTTGCATCCAGCGTGGCATTTACAGTTACCATTTTATGATTCGCCGGCCAAAGAGATGCTTGATCGAGCTGAACGCTTAGCGTTGGTGCCGTCTTGTCGATATTACTTATCTCATAGCTGGTTATATTGGACACATTGCCTGCAGCATCCGTTCCTCTGGCATAGACTTTGTTATTGTCGGAAAGAACAAGAGGACCTGTATACGGTGTCCATTCGCCGTCTTCTCCCACTTTATACTCTTTCACCACTGCATCATCCGGATAGTTGATCGTTACCACGACGTCTGTATTGGTCGGTACGGTAACATCTGCAACAAATGTCGCATCTGACGGAGGTGTCTGATCGATCTCCCCTTTGTCTGCGTACTCCAAATAATCCACTTCTACGTAGTTGTTACTTGCTGACGGATTACGATCACTTCGAACAACAATTTTGATTGAATGAACTCCATTAGGTAATCCTGTCTTCGTATAAATTAATGACTGTACGCTTCGTGTCTCCTGATATAAATCGATTGTGCTATCTAGCACATCGTCAATATATACGTCTGCTTTTCCATGATCACTGCCTTTCACACCAAACCATGCGACGCTTGTTCCGTTAAATGTATATTCTGCAGTACTGCCCGCAGTAGTTGTAAAATGATCCGTGTCATTGTAATACCCCGATGAGAAACCGCTGGTCGACCATTTTCCAGTATACGTAAGGTACGGATCATCCACTTTGGTTGGTGTGGAAGATGCCTTATAAATTTCAACCTCCACATAATGGTTGGAACCATTAGCGGTGCTTCCGTTCGACCACAATCGAACATATCTGGCATTTACGTTAGGGAACGTAATATCCTTCCCTGAGCTCGTTTCTATATATTCGGCATCCGTTCCGACACCCTGAACTGCGCTGTTGTCAGCATCATTATTAAATACAGTGGTCACTCCGCTCGAAAAGTCTGCTGTATTCGATAACTGTACAATAACATCATGATACCGCCGGGTATCGCCAAAATAATGCCACAGTTTTATCTTGTTAATGTTGTACGATTGTTCTAGATCAAACTTTATCCACTGTAAACCGTTATTAGGATAACTATCAGAAAATTTGTTGCTATCGCTTTTATCACCGTCAGTTATTAAAACCAAATTTTTAAAACTCGCTGATGTTGAAGGATTTAGCCCAAAAGCAGCATTGTTTGAATCTGGAGGTGTCGGGTCGATCCCATCCCTCACACTAGCCTTAATGGCTTTCATCTGATTGAACTGCCCCGGGCTTAGCGAGCCGTTTCTATAAATGGCAGCATCCATTGTAACGACGCCCTGGTTTTGATTAATAGATTTTATATTTTTTGAGATTGCCCAATCGGTATATTTAACTTCCGGTTTTGACCAGGTGCTCCCCAAATGAGAAAGAATATGCCACTGTAGCCCATCAAGCCATCTGCCGGATGGAACTATACTGAATGATCCTTGTTCGCCCGAAATGTAATCCTCGTAATCCCCTGCCTGAGGATTTTTCTGGAGTGAAACGCCTGGATTAAAGGAGATAATCGCATTGGGATTTCCATGCTTCGCAGCTTGGGAATATTTCTGGGCATATGTTGAATCAAAACCGTTCCAACTATAAAACCCATCAAACCACCATCCAGCGATTTTGGAGCCATACCGATCCGACCATGTCTGAATGACTTGAGCCCATTTATCACTGAACTCGCTGTTCACATTCCAGTCAAATCCGTTCTTTGTATACAACCCCATATTATTTGCTGCAAATGAATCCCCAGCCGGCGCATTTGAAGGCAGGTAAAGCATAAGCTTAATTCCTTTTGGGTTTAGCGCATTGTAGAGATCCAGCGGAAGGTCACGGACTGAAGTTTTTGCCCCTACGGAGTACCCCGCTAATGTTTCATATGTGGAGTTTGGAGAATTATAATAGCCGCTATTTTGACCCAAGGTTAGTATGACATATCCAGCGCCTGCCTCCTCCATTTGATCTGCAAAAGTATTGACATCAAATGAATCGACACTGCTGTTCCATTCCGCAATGTTAGAGCCTTTAATATCGTTATAACCTGCTAAATAATGAAAAAGGTATCCATACTTAGCATTCATAAACCAATCTGTATTAGAGTTGTGAGGGGTAGCGCTCGCAGTGCCAGATGAAATCATAGTCGAAAATAGTAATATCATTACGATCAGAATATTTCTTATGGTACTAAACATTAAAATCAAATCCTTTCGATTAGATTTTCAGCTAGGTGTAATAGCTTTCCTGTCTAGTGTTCAGAGTGAAAACTCAAAAAAGGGAACTCCCTATGGATGCTCTGTAAAAACACACATGGAAGTTCCCCGTTGCTTTAGATGGCTTCTAGCTTATGAGGGGCTACTCAGATTTCCCTGATTGATCATGAGGCACCGTTACGGTTGCAGTTGCAACCGCTGTGTTCCCTGCTTTATCAGTTACTGTGTAGGTTATGGTATAAATACGTCCTGAGCCTTGACCTAGTCTTTCGGCACGTAATTGGAATGAAGTATCCTCCGTACCTATACGAGCTTGAATATCCCCTTGCCCGCTATCTGGTTCGTTGCTTGTAATGGAGGTTAACACGACGGAGGCAACCCCTGATTCAGCGTCATTTGCATCCAGCGTGGCATTTACAGTTACCATTTTATGATTCGCCGGCCAAAGAGATGCTTGATCGAGCTGAACGCTTAGCGTTGGTGCCGTCTTGTCGATCCTAACGGTTGCAGTACGCTTCTCCTCTACATTACCTGCTTTGTCTACGCTCCAATAAACAAGCGTATGAATTCCTTCCGTCTTAAGTGTAATCGTATTGCCACTTTGCTCGGCGCCTCCATCTAAAGTGAAATAAGTAGTCGCTACACCAGAGTCGACATCAACGGCGTTCAAAGTGATGATTGTATCCTGATTGACCCATCCGGTTGGAGCGTTATCTGTCGTAATGGGCGGCGATGAATCTGTATTCGTCGGCGGTACATTATACACCTCGATTTCCGACAAACCAACATTCGCACCGCTTCCGCCGGATACCTGGAATTTGACCCATGTTACCGTCTTGCTCGGGAAGGTTACTGAATAACCGCTTCCATCATTCGGGATTCCTGACACCGACAAAGTGCTCCCGTCGCTGAAAGTAAGCGTCCCGCCGGGTGCCCAGTCCGATAAGTTAGGCCGATCATAGAAGGTGATCGTGTTGATCGTTTGAGGCGAAGCCCAATTCAACTGGATCCAAGGATTCATCTCTCCTTTAGACGCCCATTCACTGGTGCTGCCTATGATTCCATCCACTGCTTTAGACGGGGCAAAATTGGCATTGTATTGCGATGAAGCCGTGACTGAAGCTTTGCGTGCAATGTTATCCATAACGGGTTCATAGGTTAGGTTATAATTATTCTTGGTATCTGCAATGCTGATCACTGCAGTATTCGTATAGTTCGGAGCAACGCTGACCTTCTTTTCTCCTATTCCAGCCAAACCGTTTACAGGATAGCCCCAGGCATTGTTAATATTCAAACGAACGCTTTGATCCGGGTTGATGCTGGCACGAACAGATCCGGTACCATTGCCGAATACGGAAACGACTGCATCGGAATTATTAAAACCCATTTCCGCATAGTATAGATTCGTCTTTGACGCTCTAAAGTCGGTAGTTCCGCGCCCTCCTTGATCATTAACGCCATAGTGATAGAAATCTTTTTCGTCATCCTTCCACTCCATGGCAGGTTTAACTCCGTACTGCCGTTTCCATTCGTTTTCCTTCACAGCAGTTCCTGCAAGTCTACCCAGTTGATTATCTGGATAGAAGTTTAAATAACCATCGCGCTGCCAAGAGATTGTGTCTGTACTTGAAGCTAAATCATAGGCCAGGCCAACTTCATATGTGCCGATATTGGATGAGTTCTTCATTTGATATTTCGTTTCTATCCTGCCGCTTGAGTCAATATTCAAAGTGAATACACAACCCATATCACCATATTTACCGTCAATGATAATAACAGCAGAACCATCTTTTATTTCATAAGACAGGTTGCTCAAAGTCCAATCTCCTAAACTGTTCATACCCAGGTTTAGATGTGGACCGCCAACCAGCACCGGTTCTCCTTTATAAGATCCGCCGGTAATTTTGCCTGTTGTTTTGCTGAATGAAATCTCAAAGTTATCGCCTGTAACCATTATACGGTCCGCAGCGTCTTTAACTTCAGGAGCAACAACATTTCCTTTCGCGAAAGTGTACTTTGGTGTGCCGATCGTCACCCTATTGGTTACTACATTACGTCTGATACCGGCAGTTGTTTTGTAAAACTCAACGGTGATCTTGTCGCCTAACTGCCACCCCTGCGAAGGCGCTGGCACTTCGATATCGCCTGTCTGTTTAGGCGCCAAGCTGCTAGTGATCGTGCCATTCCCCTTTCCTTCGACAGTATAAAGAATTTCAAAATCATCATCGTTAAAGCTGACCGTATCATATCGATTCTCGTACTGCAGCTTTAAGGGTGCGGACTTTCCGGGATAAGAAACAGCATCGGCACCCTTATACTGTGGAGGCGCATAGACATTTTTAGTCGCCCAAATCTCAGGCTTATCTCTGCCCCAAGCATCGATCTGTCCCCAGTTGCTGTTACCCATCACTCTATTTTTTCCCTCATAAGTATTATCTGTATAATCCCAAATCGCTCCACCCAGGTTGATTGGATTGCTATAAATTTCTTCCCAGTTCTGCTTAATGACCTGATAGTAATTTTCTCTCAATCCGGGATCAAAACGAATTTGAGCTTCATTACCATGACTATAGTCATGAGCATACTCATCCCACACTGTAGGTCTGCCAGCTTTTCCTACACCATCGAATTTATAGTGGTTACTATGAATATCTATTGGAGCATTATCCGGTACCTGGCCGCCCCAAGAGAATTTCGTTGGAATAGACGGAATCACTTTTTTGATATACTCGCTTGTCAATCTATGATTTTCGCCCCACGATGTCTCATTGGCTATAGACCACATCACGATACTAGGATGACTGCGGTCCTTTTCTACCATTTCGCTTACGGCATGCAGCAGATAGTTACGGTATTTCACGTCGGAATTTGAGCCTGGTGTGAAATCAAAGGTTATGGAATTTTCCTGCTCTACATAGATCCCCAGTTGATCGCATAACTCCAACGTTTTATCAGAGAGAGGATAATGCGCTGCACGAATATAGTTAATATTATTCTGCTTTGCCTTTTCCAATAGCAGCTTTTCGGAGTCCATATCGTAGGCAATACCATCGCCGCCATAAACAGTATGATAGTTTACGCCATGAAGCTTTCTAGCTACACCGTTAATTTTAAATACGTTTCCGCCATTCACTTTCTCTATCGTGATCTTTCGGAAGCCGATCTTCTTCTTTACCGTTTCGATAACAGAACCGTCTACCTTCAGCTTGGCTGTTAACTCATAAAGGTTCGGATGCTCATCATCCCATTTGGCGGGTTTGCTAATGGGGATGTTCACATTGTAATCGGTAAAGGATTTTGCGATTTCGATTTTGCCGGGAGTAAGAGGAACGTCCTCACCGTTCATATCTTTTAATGACAATTCCACATCAGCGGTCTTGCCTGCTTCTAGGAACGCATTACTCATAACCGTAAGGGTCGCATTATTGTAGTCATCATCAAAATCCGTTTCCACGTGCAATCTGTTCAAATAGGACTTGGGAGTCGCATACATCACGATGTCGCTAAGGATGCCTCTCAAAGATCTCAGTTCGACAAAGCTGAAGCCATCGTTTCCTTCAGCAGTGACTGCTACCGTGATCCAGTTATTCTCCCCTGGTACGATATAATCCGTTATATCAGCATCCCATGCGTTAAATGCGCCGCGGTGCTCGCGAACGAATTTGCCGTTCACCCATACTCGAGCGAAGCTAAATGCCTTGTCTACACGCAGGAATACCTTTTTATTTGCAAAATCATTCGGAACAAAAACCTGCTGCTTGTAGGGCATCTCCATGTTATTCCCTGGATAGAAAGGAGCATCTCCATATCCGCCGGTCCAGTCGGGGTCTTCAGGCTTATACACCGCAAATCCCTCGGCATCCAGGTCGCCAGGTATTCTTGCTTTATCCCAGGAAGAAAGATCGGTGGAGTTTCTCCAGAATCCATTTTGCGGATGCATCGTAAAGTACCACATTCCGTCGAGTGAAATCTTTGAAGTTTCGACGCCATCTACTTCTATCGGAATAGGATTTACAACTACACGGTCGTAGTTATCGGTATTAGGCTCATCATACATGGGAATTACAGGAACCACTTCACTTGGCTTGGCAAATACCTGAATTTCACGTATCCCCAACTTTTTACCGCTTTTTGCACCCAGTATCTTGATTCTCATATATTTTCGGTGTGTTTCAAGTTTTGAAAATACATGATCCATGGAACTTATAGAGCCCAAATTGTTATTGGCATACGTGTACCAAGAAAATCCATCCGAAGAGGTTTCCACCACATATCTATAGTTAGCTGCATCTTCAACCCAATTCATCTTTAGCTTGTAAAAATCATAGTAGGTTCCTAAGTCGATCTGGATCCACTGACCAGCATTATTATTGGCCGGCTGCCATGAAGTCGTTGTATTCCCATCAATCGCTTTGGCTGCTTCATAACCAGTCAGAGAAGAAGATGCTGTAACCGTTTTGCCCGCAGCCACATTTTCTACATTTTCTTCAGTACCCAAATAATATACGTAATTTGCTACTTCAGAATCGCGAATTCCCTCTTTCATAGCATAAGCCCTAATCGTCATGTCCCCTGCTATTGAAATAGGCCCTTGATAAAGCTTTTTGGTTAACGAGCTGGTTGGGTCACTTCCATCATCTGTGTAATAAATAATGGAACCTTCAACCGATTCTAATATAATTAAGTCGTCTTTTGTAAGGGTAGAATTCGTAAGGAAATTACTTTGAACGCGCGGCAACTTGTGTACGTCATAAATCTCTAGTTCGAGTATAGCCGACCAAGCATCTGCCTCAAGCATTTCAAATTTCACATACACTGCTTCCACAGGAGCAAAAGAAACTTGGATATCCTTTTTTAGCTCCTCTGTTGTAACCGTGTGTTCAACCACGTTTTTCCACGTTTGACCATCATCAGAAGCTAAAATACGGAACTTCTTCACACGCTGATCTTGTTTGAAGTAATCATTATACCAACCCTTAAGAACTATCGTGTCGAATGTCTTTCTTGCTTTAAGCTGCAGAGTAAGATCGAATGGTTGCCCCTTATCTGCCTGCGCATAACTGTTTAATCGTCCATCTACAGCATGAGTAGCAGGATGACCACTATATTCAGGTTCGCTTATGCTAGCTCTACTGCCTAATGCAAGGTTAGGATACAGGGACAAATCTATGCCTTCATTTGAATTCGTTTTTTTGGAATAAACCTCAAGCTCTCCTGCTACCGCCCAATTACTCGCTTGCGGCATGAACAGTTTAATATACCGGGCATGCTGTGTAGACGTGGGCATAAAGTACATATCATTATACGTACTCCCCCCCTCATCCACTAGCTCACCTAACTGAGACCAGGTAGATTTGTCATTCGATATTTGGATCGTATATTGGGTCACATTATTATTGTTTCCAAAGCCTAAATTCAGCTTGCGGAAAACAACTAAATTAATATCGCTTGTCGCTCCTAGATCGACAGTAAGCTCCCAATCTTTAGCGCCGATGACACTTGAACCATCTACTTGCGCAAACTCTTTCAAATTGCCATCGGTTAATTTGTCGGACGTGTGCGGGCCACCCGATCCATTATAGCAAAGGAGATTGCTCTCTACCCCTTTACCTTTTGCCACATTTGTTAGTGCTTCTATTGCCGGAAAATCTGCTGGTAATTTTGTGGTAATAGTGGTGTCAACTTTATCTGAACTGTAGACAGCGTCGGTCACACTGTTATTTGGGGCATCTGCTCCTGTGGATGCTTCTTCAGGTTCTTGAACAGCAGCGTCTTGATTCGTTTCTTCCATTTGCAACTGGTCGTCAATACGATCGGCATAGGCATTTGAAGTTGTAGTCGTTTGAAAAAACATTGTGAAAATCATTGAAACAGAACAGATAATGGCCAGGCACCTTTTTTTCCACATATGTTATTCCTCCAGTTCTTAAAATTTGATTTCCAGAGCTGAACTATGTTGGAGAGAAAGAAGAGCTACAACCTTACGATAACCCCTCTCTTAAAAGTGCTTTCGTGTATTGACGAGATGAAGCTGAGAAGCAAAAAAGAACTTTCATATCCTCATAATAGGATATGAAAGTCCCCTGATAAAATAACTAACTACTTGTTCTCCGCTTTCCAAGCGTCCAATTGTTTTTGCTTCTCAGCAATAATCTTGTCGGCTCCTGCAGTTTTCAATTTCTCTAAGAATTGAGGCAAGTACTTTTCAGGGTCTACAGAACCACTGGAGATGGCATAGTATAGCTCATCGATGGCAGCATCAACGTTTGCCTTCTCGGTCTTCACTGGCGTAAAGTCAAATACGAATCCGAGCGCATTGGAAGGGGTCGCATTTTTATTCAGATCAACCCACATATTCAAAAACTTGTTGTCGACTTCTCCACCTTTTGGGTCTCCTTCAGATAAATACGAAAGCGTCATGTTGCCGAATTCCCAAGGAGCAAAGATTTGATAGCCGCCGTCTGCGTTCGTTTCAATCCGATTCTCGGCTACTTTCTTGTAATGCTTGCCCTCAACGCCCCAGACAAGCGTGTTGTAAATTTCCTTGTCCGTGTTCAGCAGATTGAGGAACATCATTGCTCTTTCCTTGTTCGGAGAATTGGCAGATATGGCCGTAATGGTCGCTGCAGCCTTATCGGTCGTCAGCAGCGGCTTCACAAATTGCATATCGTAAGACTGCACATCTTTGTTGAAGTTAGACATTCTTCCCGGCGATTCCATACCGGCTTTTTCAAAGTCTTCGGTGCCCAGATCGATCTGGCCTAACACCAGAGCGTTTTTACCTGCCTTACGGTCTGCTGATGTTTCTTTTAAGGTTGCAGCGTCTTTCCTTAAATAGCCTTTGGTGTACCAGTCTCTCATCATCGTTACATATTCTTTGAATTCCGGAGTCTCATACTGATTGATTACCTTGCTGCCGTCTTTTAAGTACAGATCCCCCGGAGTCTTAGGGTCGCCTAAAGATTCCAGACCGAACATAGGCGGAGCTGTAAAGAATGGATCAACCCCCTGACTATATTCCCAAGGAATGAGATTCGGCTCGTTTTTCTTTACCGTTTCAAGGAACGGCGTCAAATCCGACAGCTTCGTAACGGATTTCCAGTCAAGTTTGTACTTATCTGCTACCGTTTTTTGGATTTCATAGCCATATCCGGCGGTTGATTGCTGAAAGACAGGAACGCCGTAAATTTGCCCTTTTACAGTAACGGCTTTCCAGAACTTATCGGGTATCCCTTTCTTCGTGTCAGGAGCGTATTTGTCAATTAATTCATCCAGCGGCGCGTACGCCCCATTGGCTACGTTTTGGAAATAGTTATTAAAATTCGATGCCGTCCAGACCAGATCGTAGGGTTCACCCGCACCCATGACGACCTTCATTTTCTCCTCATATGCTCCCCAGTCAATCAGCTTGAGATGAATCGTGGCATTGATTTTCGGCTGAACAAGCTTGTTCAAGGCATCCTCTACAGACTGCAAATCCTTCTGCGGCGAGTTCGGGAAGTAGTACGTCAGCTCTACTGGCTTCAAAGCTTCTTCCTTTGTCTGTTCAGTCGCAGCTCCTTCCGGCTTCTTCGAATCGGTCGCAGTCGGTTCCTCTTTACTGCTGGTCCCGCAACCTGAAAGCACGATCGAAAGCGCGGCTGTAATACCTAATAGTTTTTTCATTTTCATCACTCACTCATGACCTCCAATTTTTTTATATTAGCTAAACGGGTGGATACCCGGTAAAGCAGCCTTTAAGATTTTACCGCGCCGAGTGTAAGCCCTTTTACGAAATACTTCTGCAGAAAAGGGTATGTAATCACGATCGGCCCAACTGCCAAGACGCATGTCGCCATCCTGGCCGTCTCATCCGGTTGCATCGCGGCAGCCCTCGCTGTCAAGGCATTCCCCTGGAGAAAAGCTATATTGTTCATGATGGACTGAAGGAGAAACTGCAGCGTGTACAATTTGCTGTTCTCAATGAAAAGGGCGGCTGTAAACCAATCGTTCCAGTAAAATACCGCTACGAATAGCCCGATTGTAGCCAGTACAGGTGTCGACAAGGGAACGACCAGCTTTAAAAACGTATTGAATTCGCCTGAACCATCGATTCTTGCAGATTCTATAATGGATTCCGGAATCGTTCTGAAAAAATTCCTCATGATCAATACGTTCACCGATGAAACCAGATAAGGCAATATGAGAACGAATATCGTATCTTTAAGGTGAAGGTATTTTGAGAGCAAAATATACCATGGTACCAATCCCCCGCTGAACAGCAGGCAAAATACCACCAGAAAAGAGACCACATTTCTGTACTTGACTTCATTTCTTGAGAGGCTGTAGGCAAACATCGAAGAGATCACGAGATGAAGCAGTGTACCTGCGATTGTAACAATAATGGTAACTCCATATGCTGTTAGTATGGGGGAATTCCCCGACAGGATATATGTGTAAGCATCAAAACTGAATTTCTGTGGAATGAGATGATACCCGTTCTGGAATATAGACTGTTCATCGGTTAACGAAACGGAAAGAACAAGGAGTAAAGGGATTATGCATATTGCGGAATACACCATAAAGCTGAAATTAATTGCAATTTTCGATAAAGAAAGCTGTTTCATTTCGCCATCCTCCTAGAACAAAGCACTGTCACGATCATAAAGTCGAATAAAATAATTGGATACAAGAACGAGAACGAATCCTACGCAAGATTGGTAGAAGCCAACCGCTGTCGACATTCCGAAATCGCTCATTTGCTTAAGGGCTCGATATACGTAAGTATCGATGACATTGGTTGCGCTGAATAACACGCCCGATTCCCTAGGCAAATTATAAAACATGCCCCAATCTCCAAAAGCAGCGTAGAAAATTTTCCCGGCCTGCAGCAGCACTAAGGTTATCGTAATGGGAGCAAGCATGGGAATCGTGATTCGGAACGCTTGCTGAAATCTGCTGGCGCCGTCCATTTTGGCCGCCTCATAATAATCTGTCGAGATCCCGGAAATACCCGCTGCAAAGATGACAGCAAAATACCCCACGTTTTTCCAAACATAAGCCGCCGGCAGAATAAATCTCCAGTAAATGGGTTCCGAGTACCATTGTATAGGATCTATTCCAAACCACCCTTGAAGGAGATGGTTCAAAATTCCTTTATCCACGCTTAGAAAAGAATAAAGCAAATATTCGGCTACGATCCACGACAGCAGGTAAGGAAGAAGCAAAATGCTTTTGTATGCACCTGCAAGAAAGCGGTTACTAATTCCATCGATCAGGATCGCAGTAATCATAGCAAGTCCAATACCGAGAATAATAAATATGATGTTATAAAAGATCGTGTTGAAGGTAATTTGAAAAAGAGCATCTGATTTGAAAAGAAACTCAAAATTTTTAAAGCCAATCCATGGGCTTCCCAGGATCCCCTTAAACGGGTTGTATTCCTGGAACGCAATGACGACCCCAAACATCGGTAAGTAATAAATAATAATAATGAAGAGCAGCCCGGGAAGCATCATGGCATAAAACGTCTTGTTCCTAATGATTTCACTAAAAAAAGGTAATCGTCGACGAACACTTGTTGATTTGGTCTTAGAGCTCGTGGTTATCATCCATTGATGTCCTCCTTGAATTCGTTTGTACTGCCAATCATAATTTCGTGCCTCAAGAAAGGAAACAATAAGATTTAGAAATAACTCCGATTTTTAGATCATCTACTTCCAAAATAACACTAAATCTCTAAAAAATGATTCTTCACCGCATTTCAAACCATTTTTTCCGTTTCTTTTTAATCCTTAATCCGATAAAATAAACTTAACATTAACATCATCTTCCATTCTATAAAGAGGGGGATTTTCGGTTGAACTTGGTTTCTTTTAAGGCACGTACCAGCATGTTTAAAAAACTGCTCATCTCCTTCGTCGCCATTATAACGGCCTTGATCTTTGTCCTTTCTTCCATGCTGTACTATAACTACACTTCTTCATCCATTGAAATGCTGAAAGAAATGAAGACCGATATTTTGTCCAAAACCAGCTACAGCGCCGTATATATGGATACCCTCTCCAAGAAATTCTGCCAATCGCTGTCGCTAAATAACTCCATCATCGCATTCGCAAACAGCAATAATGAGGATATTCTGAACATCAGCAAGGCCATTCAAACATTAAGTGCTCTAGCCATACCCAACACCTACATACAGTCCGCCTATGTCTATAATCGAAAAATTGACACGATCATCGCTACTCCATCGAACACGTTTTACAGCAGCTCCGACTTTTATGACAGGGAGATTATTCAGATGCTGAATCTTCCTCAAAATAGCAAGACTCCGATCCTTTATCCGATTCCTAGAAGAATCGCTAATCCAGAAGGCTCCAATACGGAATACGTGAATGTATACACCTATATCTTGTTCGATACGAGTGACAATCGGCAAAACTTCAACAGTGCCATTGTTTTGAACGTAGATGCCGATTGGCTTAGAATGACGATTTCATCCATTGACAACAAGATGAGCGGTGATGGCAACGAGCTTTTGGTAGTCGATAAAAGCGGTGTGATCGTAAGCCACTCTTCGCCTGACATGTTCATGCAGCAAATCGCTGATCAAGGCTATTTCCAAAAAGCCATCTCTACTAAGGCTTCCTCCGGCACTTTTTTCGATCATCTCGATCATAAAAAAGTCGTCGTTTCCTATGTTTCATCTGAGAATTTGGGATGGATTTTTCTCAGCATAACGCCGTATGAAACCGTCTTCTCGAGCGTCCAAAGAAATGGAACGATTACCATTGGATTTTGTTTGATGATCCTGCTCCTGGGATTATTTTTCGCTTTCCTTGCTTCCGTAAAGCTGTATCGTCCAATCGGCGCCCTTACGAAAGGCATAAAGCAAAAACTAAACCAGGAAAGCAAGCCGGAAAATCATATGGATGAGGTCAGTTTTCTTGCGAGCGCTTTCAATGGAATGTTCGATAAAACAGTCATTTTGGAGCAAATGAAAAGGGATAGCACGCCCCTCTTAAAAAACAGCTTTTTAAAACAAGTATTGAGTGGTCAGGTCCTGCTTCCGAGTAATTCTATCGCAGTTGCAAATAAAGAACTCAATATACATTTGGATTTTACAAACCATCTGTTTATGTATCTGTTAAAAATCGACTTCTACAAAGAGTTTACCGATAAGCACAATGAGAAGGACAGATCCTTATATAAATATGCGATTGCCAATATAACCAAAGAAATTACCTCAGAACATTTTCGAAACGAAGTTGTTGATACCGCCTCCGACCACTTTGTTGTCCTGGCTGACTTGAGTGGGAAGCCATCCAATCCAGAGGTTTTATACAGCACGTTTTATACCATCGCTCACAAAATTCAACATCAGGTCAAACAGTATTTGAATATTTCGTTATCCGGTACGCTGGGCTACGTTATTGAATCTTCCTTGGAAATAAAAAATATTTATGAAGACACACTTAATCTCTCGATGTATAGAATCAAATACGGACACTTTAGCATCCTTACACCGGAAATTTTGCAGAATATTGATAGCAGCAGCTTTTACTTTCCGAGTGCCAAAGAAAAACAACTCATTGATCTTCTTAAACTCGGAAAGGGCGAATCCGCGAAAGAAGCATACAAGGAGATTATCACAGCGATTGAGCGTTCTTCTTATGACAATATCATTACATCGACCATCTATCTGTTTTTTACGATTTACAACGCTCTGAACCATATCGTTGACGGTAAGCGATCCAAATTGAATTCCATCTCCATTGATTTTCTCAGTAAAGTAAACAGCCTGGAAACGCTTGAGGAAATCGAACAGACCATTTTCAGCCTGATTGATGAGATTATTGTTCTAAAAAGCGATGTGAAGAGCCGAAAAAGGAATGAGATCGTGGAATCGGTTATTGAACTCATCAGTGAAAACTACTCGGATAAAAACCTTTCCCTGAATAGCTGTGCAGAGGTTCTTTCCCTATCATCCGTATATCTTGGTAAACTGTTCAAGAATTCAACGGGTAAATCCGTAGCGGAATACATTACGGCGGTCCGAATGGAGAAGATCAAGCAGTATTTGGAGCAGAGCAGCATGCCGATCAATGAAATTCTGGAGAAGTGCGGCATGGAAAAGTCGAATTACTTTTATACCAGCTTCAAAAAATATTTTGGCATCTCGCTAACCGAATATAGACTTAATGCCGTCAAGATCAAAGATGAGTATGTCCCTTGAGAATGACGACGACAAAAAAGCCGGAAACCTCTCGCTGCGAGAGACTCCGGCTTTTGTTCATCACATGAAGCTGTAATAGGGTGAATCATCTTCCTTCAGCATATTAACGATCTCGCTTTAAAAAGCTCTGGATGACCCCAGCCAGCTCTTCCGGCGCTTCCATCATGCTCATATGGCCTGCGCCCTGAATCGTTGCTTTCGTAATGTTCGGATGGCCTGTGGTAAATACCTTTGCTTCAGGGGCAATCTGATCTTTTTCCCCCGCAACCAGCAGAACCGGCAGCGCCGAAGCGGAAATGACATCCCGTCGGTCCGGACGCTCACGCATAGCCATAGCCGCACCCGCAGCGCCTTGTGGAGGCGTCTTATAACCTATCTCTATCGCTTTTTCGATCAGCTCGTGATGAGACTTCGCAGTTTCTGGTGCAAACAATCCCGGAACTAGTCCGTCGATAAATGCGGTAATTCCGTCGGATTGGATGGTGCTTACCGCCTTCAACCGTTTTAACTTGCCCACCTCGTCATCCGCGTATCCCGTCGAGTGAATAAGGCCGAAGCCGTTTAACCGGGATGCGTAGCGCTCGGCAAAAGAAAGCGTAATGTAACCGCCCATGGAATGGCCAAGCATCGTAACCTTCGGCAGATCAAGCTCGTCTAGAAGCTTCAGGCAATCGTCCGCCATTTGCTCGATCGAATAAGCTCCCAGCGGGGCATCCGATAAGCCGTGTCCGCGCAGATCAGGTACAATACAGCGGCAGCTGCTGGATAAGAGCGGTACAAGTTGTTCCCAATACCCGGAGCTTCCGCAAAAACCATGAAGAAGGACGACAGGCTCCCCTTCTCCCTGATCGGCATAATAAAGCGTATATCCGTCATAAACCATTTTATTCATTTTCATCATGATGATCCCCTTCTTTCCTGAAGATTCTGCAAAACGCTGTTTTTCGTTCCAAATCGCATATTTGCACCCTATATTCCAGATTATACTCCCATATGATCAAGTTAATGGCCAACTATTGAAGCGGTCTCCGTGAGCTTTGGATGTAAGCCCGAATGCACTTGCAGCGGCTGATGCAATCTGTCCGGCCATCGTCATGACATGATAAAGCGAAGTCATCTGCAGCGTGGCATAAGGCTTGGGCCCTTTCACATTAACAACAGCAGCGACACTGTAGTGCCCGACAGCTGGAAGCGCATGTCCCACCGACTGTGCAGGGAAAAGCGGCTCGTCTGAAACCAGATAGCTTCCGACAGACAGCGGCTGACCCAAACAGGCATCGATGGCAATCACAATATGGTTATCGGGAATTTCCGTAATGCGGGCTTCCAGGCTGGAGGCGTCGCATGGAGAAGCCATGGTCCCGATGACATGGGGAAAGCCGTAGGTGCAGAGCTCGCTTCCCGTCAGCGGCCCGAGCGCATCACCAGTGGAACGGTCCGTGCCGATGCACAAAAAGGTAATTTGATCTTGGTTATGTCGGCTGCGGATATCCATAAAAAAATCATGGAGTCCTTCGGCATCCATTTTTTTGCGGCTTCCGCCCATCCCGCGAATGAGATGAGGATCTTGAATCGACATGGCTAACGGCCCTCCCATGCTGCTCTTCCGGCAGCGGTTTTCTTTTGATTTTACTGCAAAACCTCCGGCAAGAAAAATCATTTTCCTGTACCGGACGAAAAGACATGCTACAATGGTTACAGCTTGCCTTAAGAAAAGAATATGGAAAGGATGAATCGCCTCCATGGATTTATCTCAAAAAACCGCTGAAAATATTGAATACATGATTGAACAGATCAAAACCAAACTGAGAATGGCCAGCGGTGCCGCTATGAATTCCTCCGCCTTCTCGGTGGATCAATACGAGGACATCCGCGATGTTTATGAGCTTGTAATGAACAAATCGAACCTCAGCATTTCCGAAGTGGAAGCCCTGGTTTCGGAGCTCGGCCGTTTGCGCAGCAAATAACACAAAAATCCCTTCTGATCACCAGAAGGGATTTTTACTTATATGAACAAAACCCATTTCGTAATGTTTCAGGGCTGCACGGTTTGCAGTTGGAACACGGTGTCGGCGTGGCCGACTTTTTTACCGGCATCATTTAATATGTCATGCGAAAAGGATTCTTTGAGTTGCTGGATGAGTGTTTGGTTGCTGTAGCCGATTTGTTCCAAAATGGACTCTACAATCCAGCCCCATTCTTCCTCCGATCCGTCCAATACCTTAAAAGCGATGCCGAGGCGTTCCTGTTTGAGACCAAAGCAATATACTCCTTTGAATCCGCCCTTAGCAACAATATTGGTGTCCTGCAAAATAAGAGAATCAATGCGGCCGCTACCTCCGACCATCTCAGGGTAACGGTTCATCGCCCGAGTGATGATCTGTACGGCTTCTCTGACCGCTTCATCGTTAATAAGATCCGGACAGGCCAGCTTCACATATGCTGCAGCCATCGCTGACAGCGGCAAAGCAAAGACAGGAAAACCGCAGCCATCGGTACCCAGATCGATCTGCTCTGCTTTTATGCCACACATCAATGATACCGTCTCAATGATTTCCTTTTGTACCGGGTGCCCCGGCTCCGCATATCCTTCCAGAGGATAACCTTTCATTTTACAGTAAGCCAGCACACCTAAATGTTTACCGGAACAATTATGGTATAAACGCCGCTTGCTGCCGTCATGACGCAAAACATCCTCCTTGCTCTCCTCATTCAGAGGATAACTCGGTGCACATACCAGCTCTGCTTCCGACAGCCCCGTTTTTTTCATAATGCTCTCAAGCACTTCCACATGTTCCTGCTCTGCCATATGCGAAGCTGTCATAATCGCAATCTCTTTTTCGCTGAGTCCGTAATGGGATACAATGCCTCCACGGATCGCACAAATCGCCTGGAGAGGCTTCGCAGCCGAGCGGGTAAACGTGACAAAATGGGGATCACCTGCAGATCCCGTGACTTCTCCCTGATCGTTGACGATGCTTATATGTCCATGATGCGCGCACTCCATAATGCCCGCACGATATTCCTTGACTAGTACTGATTCCATTAACCCATCTCTCCTTTGAGCCTTACCTGCGCTTATCCATCATACAACTTATTTTGAAGAGTATAAAGGCCGCTGAATCGAAGAATAAGTGAATTCCTTTGGAGGGAGATGTACATACTTCCATTTTGTAAAGTCCATATACCCGCGACAATTTCTGTCCATCATAAAAGGACACGCAGCATATTTCTCGAATGAGAAAATGGCGTGTCCTTACGAACTTTCGGTCATGAGCACGAAACAATCAAATAGCTTGTCCGTCATATGGATGAGTTAGACATAATGTGTTTCAGCTTTTCGGTAGCTCTCTTCTGAATCCTCGATACACTCATCTGCGAAACGCCCAGCTTCTCAGCAATGGAGCGCTGCGATTCACCATCCTGAAAAGCAAGCAGAAGCACTTTTTGCTCCTGCTCTTTCAATTGGCCCAGCGCCTGTTGTAAATCCATTCTTTTCTCCAGAGAGTCATAATCATTGACCTCGGAGCAGATCAGTTCACCAAGCGTAGCTCCTGTCTCTTCCTGGGAGAGAGGAGAATCCAGAGAAACGTAGTGGTAGCATTCGCGTCCTGAAAGCACTTCTACCGTTTCTTCGACGGACAGATCAAGAAATTCGGCAATCTCGTTCACATTTGGAGAACGTTCCAGCTTGACTGTCAATTCATCGATGGCTTGCTGAACGAGCGCTCCTTTCTCCTTAATCCGCCGCGGAACCTGGATGTACCAGGATTTATCACGGAGAAAATTTTTCATATGGCCGATCATGCTTTTCATCGCGTAGGGCTCAAACGGAATTCCCAAGCTGATGTCATATTGCTGTAACAGACGAATTAGCGCCATTTGGCCGACTTGATACAAATCCTCGTACAAATCCGGGCGGTTGCGGGCAAGTTTAGTAGCAGCCATTTTCACCAAAGGCTCATATTTTTCGATTAGAACGGTAGCGATTTCGTTGTCCTTGGTCTGCTGGTATTCCCAGATCAGTCTGACATCCTCGCTCATGGACTCAGGGGGAGTCACGTTATCGTTCATACCTTTGCCTCAGTTCTCATGAGGCGCTTTGTCATCACGACTTTGGTTCCACGCCCCGTTTCATTTTCAATGCTAACCTCATCCATGAGCGCTTCCATCAGGTAGAATCCAAGTCCGCCTATTCCCACATCATGCAGCTCCTTATCATGAAGTGTCATCCGGCTGGTGCTTGAAGCCACACGTTCAAAGCCTTCCCCTTCGTCCCGAACCGTAATAGACAATAAATCACGGTGTACTTCGAAAACAACTTCAACCATTCCGTCCTGCTCGTTATAAGCATATAACACCGAGTTGTTGCATGCTTCTGATACGGCTACCTTCATATCCTCAATATCTTCATAGGAAAAACCCATTTTCGAGGCAATTCCATACAAATTCAGTCTGACAATATCCACATAATCAGCTAGGGCTGGTAGAGTAATAACGACTCTTTGAACTTCGGCATTCATTCTTTCTTCTTTCCTTTCCTATTGGGAATTCTCATTAGGGGCGAAAAACTTGGCAATACCCGTCATGTCGAACAGCTTCTGAATTTGAGTAGGAACCTCTTCCACAACAAAGCGGGCTTTCACCCCGTGTCTGGCTTTCAAAATAGATAACAGGATCCCGATCCCGGTGCTATCGATATATTTCAAATCCTTCATGTTGATTATCAAGTCAAGTTCAGAATTCCCTACGAGTGGTTCCATGACTAGCCTAAAATCGGGAGCAACCGATAAATCCAGTTCTCCACTTAAAAAAACGGTACAAGACCCTTCATTTCGCTGCGTCGTTGCATTGAATTTTTCATGTTTATTTGTATTCATAGACTATCTCTCCCGATAAATAAACTTTAGTTCATTTTATATCATTGTTTTCTTTTATTAAATAACCCTAAAACCATATGGTTGAATCATAATACCAACGAAATCCACACCAGGCATTTGTCGTCTTCGCGTTTCTGCTTGCCATGATCCTCAAAAAAAGCTTTGAACATTTTATCTTCATCCCAATGGGAATCTTTTAACTGACTGATCAGAAAATCGACTCGAACCTCATAATCTTCCTGAACCATTTCAAGCAGACCATCCGTATACAGTGCAATATGCCCCTCCCCTTCGTAATAAAGCGTTTGGGGTTCAATGTCCATTTTGTCAAATAGACCTACCGGACAGCAGGCCTTATCAAGCATTAAAACTTTTCCGTTATTTTGAAAAAATAGAGCCGGTGGATGTCCCGCGTTCACGTAGTCAATACGCTTCACCACGGTATCTACGACCAAATAGATGGCCGTAAAATAATACTGAACAAGCTGGTTCTCGATGTACAGTTGATTAAATCTGCGATTCAATTCCTGAATGACTTTCTCAGGGTCCACATAGGTTGTGACAGTATCTTTCAACACCGAGGCTAAAAACATCGTAAGTAGAGCGGATGAGATTCCGTGTCCCATCATATCCAGCAAAATGACACCGTATCTTCCGCCCCCAAGCGGATACCAGGCATATAAATCCCCAGCAAGCTCAGCGGAGGGCTGATAGATGGCATGCACTTCAAATTTCCCATCCTCAATAGCCGGGCTGAGTACGGCATTCTGAACAAGCGCAGCCAGCTTAAGCTCGTCCTGAATCCGCTGATCACGCTCTTTATGCCAGTCATTTTCCTGCTTCAGCCTCAGTGCCAGACGGATTCTGACCATCATCTCCGCTTTATTGATCGGCTTCATAACATAATCCACCGCGCCGGCATCCAGCGCCTCAGCCAGCTTCTTGGAATCACCAACCGATGTAACCATAATAATAGGAATGTTCCTAAGGTGCTCATAACGCTGGATCAAACGGCAAGCTTCGATCCCGTCCATTTCTGGCATCATCATATCAAGCAGAATCAAATCAATGTTGACATGCTTTCTCGGCTTCGTCTCGCTTGCATAACCTTCGATACCAAGCACCTCAAACATTCCTCTTGCAGAAGAGGCCGTATCTATATCGCGGTAATTTTCCTTTTTCAGAATTTCCCGCATAATAATGACATTGGTTGGATTATCATCAACGATTAATATTTTCATAACACTCTCCTATCAATTCTAAGTTTTATGAAATCTCTTTCTATAATAACAAAAAAACCAAGCACCTTAAGCGCTTGGTTTATTGTTCTGACTCAGGTCCTACTTCAGAAGATGGACGGTAGGGATTGCCAATCCATCTTGAAGGCGACCTTGACTCCGTCCTGCAAAAATTCAATATGATCTACCGTCAACACGTCAGGCAAATGCTCCTTCAGCGAAACGGTAATGGTTCCAAGACTAATCCACTTTGCAGGTATATGGATGGATTTGATCCCTGTAGACTCATGATGCAGCTCCAGCGTACTGCCGTTTGCTTCCACATTAAATTTCAGCTCCGCACCAAATGGAATCAAGTCTCTCCATCTGCCGTTGATATCCGCTGTAACCTCCTGGCCGTTAAAATGGAACTCCGAACCGGTGACAGTAATCTGCTGCGGAATATCTCCGATATGCTTCTGAAGTTCCTTTTTCGCAAGCTCGTTTAATTCGCTGCCGCTCAGTGTAATTTCCGGTTTGCCGGACTTCACCATCTGCAGCACCTTGGCCTTCACATCGATCTCGTTGTAATTCATATCCAGATTTTTATCAGGAGAAACATACCAGATCGCGATCCCGCATCCTATGACGACAAGCAACATCAATGTGATCACAATCCGAAACAGTTTTTTCATATTTAGCCACCTCTCTACCTCAGGTGAGCCCTTCACCTTATATTCTCCTATTATACTGAATTCGGCTGCGAATAACGAATGGCACGAAAATTAAACCAGGCCATGTTCTAAGACAACATCTAGCCAGCGTCTTGCTATGACATTATGACCGGCGACAGACGGATGCACACCATCATACAACCAGTATGTAGGCTCCGCTCTTTGCGCTGCTGTATCAAACGCATCCTGAAGCGGTACAAAAATCGCGCTGAACTCTTCCGCTAGCTTGCGAACAATCCCCTGGTATGTCTTCATCAACTTCTGCCATTCTTCCCATTTCTCCTCCGTTGCGGAGCCTTTAAGCACGAACGGCTCGCACAGAATCAAACGGGTATCCGGCAGGACTTCCTTGGTCTCCTCCAGCAATTGTCTGTAGACTCTTTCAAAACGGTCCGTTACACCGCTCGGTTCGCCAGACATCGTTCTCCAGGCATCATTGACGCCAATCAGAATGCTGATTACATCCGGATTCAAGCTGAATGCATCCTCATTCCAACGGGCATAGAGATCAGATACCCGGTTTCCGCTGATTCCACGGTTAATAAACAGAGGGCTCTTCTCCGCATGGTCGCTTGCCAGTCTGGAAGAAATGGGATACACATAACTTTGTCCGATATAATGTTGTTGATGAAGTCCTCTGTCCCGGTAGCCATCCGTAACTGAATCCCCTTGAAACAAAATTACCGCATGATCTTTTGAAATCATCTGAATCACTCAACTTTCAAGTTAGTATTATGGGAAAATTTACTTCTCATTATACTTGATTTTACGACGAATTTTGATAGGTCCTTAAAATTTTGGACGAATAGCGGATCGGGTACAAAAAAAAGGGATCGGAGCTCATCTCCAATCCCTTTTTTGCTGGCTATTTAATTACGCTTCCGCCATATAGAAAGCGATTCTTCCAAGAATTGCTGAAATCAGTAACCGTAACGCCGCCCGATTTCTCGGAGTAGGTATGAAGCAATTTTCCGTCCCCAAGGTATACGGCTACATGGGTAATCCGCTCTTTATCCGGGTTCACCCCTTTATATGCCGAAGCGTCGGAGCCTTTATAGCTCATAAAGAACACAAGGTCCCCGCGCTTAAGTTTGTTGATATCATAAACCGCACCACTGTGTTCCTTGACCCAAGTTCCTTGCGAGCGGGAATCCATAGGTAGGGTGATATTGGCCCCTTCTTTATATATCTGGCGGGTGAAATCCGAGCAATCAAACGTCTTGGTCGTATTCCGGTCCGAACCATATTCGTATGGCGTGCCCAAATATTTCATGCCTGTCTGAATCACCTTTTCAATGGTCTCATTGACATTGGAGCTGGCTGGCGGTGTTACCGAGGATCCGTTATTGGAACCTGAACCGTTATCCGGTTTGGTGGCCGAACCCGAACCGCTTCCCGATCCGGATGTCACGGATATGTATTGATCCGAGGTACTGGTGTAGCCCACTTTGCCTGTTGACGTTTTTACTTTATAGAAATAAGGTGTACTTTTTTCAAGGATCGTGACTTTATCTCCAGTTTTCAAATATCCTATAACCTGACTCGACATAGACGGCTTGTCCCTTAAATTGACACTGGCCTGGATCACACCGGTTTGGGAAGTTACACTCTTTTGTGTAATCGCTGAAGCAGCTTCAGCTTTGGAACCTGCAGGAAGTATAATAGCAGTGGAAACCGCAGCGGATACGAGCAGGCATCCAAGCAAGCTTTTCTTGATGTTAATCATGTAGTTCCTCCTTGTGATGACTGATAGTGAGTGTTTCTGTCCCCATTATAGTCAGAAGGCAGGATAAGCCACATGCTCCTATTCTCACAAAAAACGACTCCAAATTTTAGCACCACATAGGACTAAGGTCTTGAATCCCCCTGTTATTAGGATACCAAGGAACATTATGGGGAAAAAATCGTTTCTCTTTCTATCAATTCAACATTAAGTATTGTTTTTTCAAATGGCATCTCCAGATTTTCCATTCGACGATAGAGCTGTACAACCGATCGAATCGCAAAATTCTCTTTGTTTATTGCAATCGTCGTAAGCTTCGGCATAGAAAGCGTGGCAAAAATGGAATCATCAAACCCACAGACAGAACAATCTTCTGGTACTCTAATCCCAAGTTTATTTAAGTTTCGAGTTATCAAAAAACCAAAGTGGTCATTTGCGCAAAACCATGCATCCGGTAATGAGGGTAATGATTTGAGATAGGAATACAACAGAGACTCCTGCTCATTTATATGATGGTTTACCCACTGATCCTCAATCGAAAGTCCCTCCTCCTGCATTGCATCAAGGAAGCCTTCAAACCTTTCACGATAACTAGGAGACTTTGATATTTCTCCGATAAACCCAACTGATCTAGCTCCTTTTCTTATTAAATGTATAGTAGCTAAATAAGCTCCCTTTCTGTTATCTGTTAACACAAAGTCTACATTCAGATTAGGGTCATGATGATCGACCAATACGACCGGAATCCCTGATTGAATAATAGCTTGTATGAACTCCTTGCGAAGATGAGATAATACCAGCAATCCATCTACCTTTTTTTCTGTTAGAAAGGAAGGCAATTTCAATTTTTCCTCACTTTCCTTTTCCACCGCATGGAGCAATAAATGTCCTTCCCTACTTTTGATTTCCTTTTCAATATGTAAATTAATAACACCAAAAAAGGTGTTCTCAGCAAATATTTCCTCTCTTGCAATTAATCCTATCATGTGAGCAGACTTCATAGAGGTTTTAGTTTTAAGCTTTTCAATAGGATAGCCAATTTCAAGCGCTGCTTCTAACACCTTCTCCCGCAATTCTTTACTTACACCAGCCCGTCCCGTTAACGCCAGCGACACAGAGTTTTTCGAGATTCCAAGCTGATCAGCAATCCGTTGCATCGTGGGTTTTCTCATCGTAACCCTCCCATTCAGTAGTGCTTTTTTATATGGTACTTATTTTGTCAAGTGATTGTCAAGTTGGAGTCTTTCTTACACAACCCTATATAATACATAGGGATTCATATAAAAAATTCGATTGGTACTTTTGAATCATTTAATTGACAAATCAATAAAGTAAATTGAAAAATCACATGACAGTTGATAAAATAATCCATATCGTAACCGCTTACAAACAATTACTATTTACGAGGGGGATTAGTTTGAAAGTATTTCAAAAGATTCTTATTGTACTACTTGCTTTTAGTTTGTCTGTTCCTACAGGAGCTAAAGCCTCCCCAACAGAAGAGGTCAAGATCAATCTTGATCACCTTGATTTTTTGAACGAAGAAGTCACTATTGACGGAAAGGATATGCTAATTACCCATATTTATTCGGAATACCCTGAATATAATTGGGTGGATGCTTCAGGAGAAGGCATTGCCTGCGTTGATGATGTAGCCCGGGCAGCCATTGTTTATTTAAATCATTATGAACAAACAGGCAATAAGGAATCCTTGGACAAGGCAAAAAAAGCATTAAACTTTGTGATGTATATGCAAGCTGAAGACGGTGAATTCTATAACTTTATCAATCATGATTTTTCAATTAATACCGATGGCTCAACTAGCAAAAAGTCTTTTGACTGGTGGGCTGCTCGAGGCATGTGGGCTCTCGGACATGGATATAGAGTTTTCTCGAAAGTAGACCAGACCTATGCCAAAGAATTGGAGAAAAGCTTTTTATTAGCAAATGATGCCCTACAGCGAAAAGTGAACAAGAGTTATGGTCAATACCATGAGGTCCATGGCTACAAAATACCTTCCTGGATCAGTGGCTTTGATGCGATGTCTAATAGTCTACTAGGTTTAGCGGAATTTTACCAAGCAAAGCCCCTTCCAGTAATCAAGGATTCTATGCTTAAAGTCGGACGCGGACTCGAAGAATATCAATTCGGTACATACGATCAGTATCCTTTTGGCGCTCATTTAGATTGGGAAGGCTCTCCTACTCTCTGGCATGCCTGGGGCAGCGGACAAGCTTTCGCTCTTGCCAAAGCCGGTGCCGTATTGAAGAAAAAAGAATGGATCGATTCAGCAAAAAAAGAAGCGGACGAATGGTTCAGCCACCTCCTTGTGACAGGAATGATTAAAGAAATGGCACCAACCGCTTCTAACGATGAACAAATTGCTTATGGAGTAAGTATGCTTACACAGGCGTATGCAGAATTGTATAAAGCGACTCATCAGAAAAAATATGCTCAGTACGCAGGTATCACTGCCTCCTGGTTTACGGGAAACAATGATGCAAAATTTGTGATGTATGATTCCAACACCGGTAGAGGCTACGATGGTCTTAACGGCCAGACTGGAAAAGTGAACATGAACTCCGGTGCAGAATCGACAATTGAATCCTTACTTGCTATTCAGGCCATTCAATTGATTCCACAAGCGAAGAGTCTGCTTCAAGTAAAAACAACAGACAGGCATACGACGTCAGTTTATGAAGCTGAAAATTTCACTACTCTAGAAGGAAATCCTGAAATCATAACTCCTGCCAGCGCATGGACAGGTGACGCTCTATACAGCGGAAAAGTAGTAAAATTATCCAAAAATGACAGTATCCAATTAGAGGTTGAAACGAAGAAACCAGGTGAATACCTAGTTAACGCAGCTCTAGAGCGAAAAAATTCCGATGAGGCAATAAATTTGGAAGTTCGAGTGGATGGTCGTCTGATCAGTTCAACCCTAGTATCCGACTCTCCAGATACTGATTATTTATCACTTGTAAAATTAAGTGATCCAATCCAACTTACTACTGGAAAACACAAGGTTACACTTACACTAAAATCCAACAGCAGTGAAGCGTTATTGGTAGATAATGTAGTGCTTCAACCTGTGGAGGAATACGCTACTTTCGTCAAGGAAAATGATGAAACCTTCAAACTAGAGCGAAATTTAGTTAAAGGGAAAAATAAATTAAAGTTTTAACAAAAAAGGATTAATTCAACATACTGTATTCTACTACATCAATCGTTATCGAAATCACCAATGTGGCATATTTACCTAGTTCCAAAAAAAACCTTGTCCTTATTCGGACAAGGTTTTTTTTCATTAAACATTTACGCTTTAATTCACAATGAATACACACCACCTGGTACTGCCGTGGGCTCTCTTCAACGGGTATGGCGGGAATACCTTTCCTTTTCTCGATGCATGCCCTGTGCTGCCCCTCCCCCTATTTCTTCACCACATGATCATGTCTCCCCGGCTCCAAAATATCCAGATCCTTGGGCTCCACGTGGACATGAACGTTCATAATGTTATGAATATCTGTAAGACGTTCTTCAATTTCGTCGCTGATCTGGTGCCCTTCGATAATACTTAAGTGAGGATCAACCTCAATGACCACATCGACCAGGACATGATTGCCGTGAACCCTTGCTTTGACATCCTTGATGCCTTCCACGCCTGGAGTGCGGCTGATGGCACTGCGCAAGTCCTTAAGGTCCGCCTGATCGAACCCGTCCGTCAGACGATAGGTTGAATCTCTGAAGATATCCCATGCTGTTTTGCATATCAGAAGGCCGACTACGAAGGCTGCAGCCACATCAAGCCATGGAAGTCCAAACTGTGCGCCGACAATGCCGACCGCCGCTCCGATACTGACCAGGGCGTCTGAAAAGTTGTCTTTGGCCGCAGCCATGAGCGCCTGGTTGTTGATCTGTTTCGCTAGTCTTTTATTATACCGGTACACACTGTACATGCAGATGGCACATACCACGGCTACCCCGGCAGCCCAAAGATTCGGTTCAACCTCTTTACCTGCAAACAAGGACCGGACCGCATCTACCAAGACCTGAATACCGACCATCGCCATAATGAATGAAGCGATCAATGCTGCAACCGTCTCCGCACGGAAATGACCGTACGCATGGTCGGAATCTGGCGGTTTCTGAGATATCCGCAGTCCGATCAGAACTGCCAGCGACGCCACAATATCTGTCACGTTATTAAAGCCGTCAGCAAGCAGTGCACTCGACGCGAACACATAACCGCTGATCAGCTTAAAAACAGAGAGGATTAGATAGGCCGTAATGCTGACCCAGGCTCCCCGCTCCCCTTTTCGTATGTCATCATAAATATCCACAATCGCAAAGCCACCTTTTCCCAGGGTTCCAAAAAGCACTTACCTATCCTAACAAATGCCACCCGTGTGGGTCTAGAGAAACATAGTTGCCACAGGCAAAGAGGTTTTATCCCATACATCTCTTGTGAGGAGCCGCAAAAACAGATAGAATAATTACACAACCTAAAGGGAGGGTCCGCCCATGTCCGAAAATAAAGAAGAATCAAAAAAGGTCAATCTCGCTGATGCCATCCGGGCCAAGCTTGAGCAGAAGAAGCAGCAGAACAATTCCTCTAAACCCGGCGCGTTTCAGGGGAATTCCCCACAAGCGATGAAAAGCCAGAACAACAAAAAGCCGAATAATCAGCGCCGCCGTACCGGAGGTTCATAATAGAACCCTGCTTCCAAAGCCAACAAAAAAGCTGCTTCCCCTCACCCGGGAAAGCAGCTTTTTCAATGGTTACGTTAACGATCGGCTTATAGGCCGTCCGGATACATTTTCTCGCGCAGCGCCTTGACCTCGTCACTCTCAAGATACTCGTCATAGGTCATGGATTTATCGATCATGCCTGTCGGCGTAATCTCGATAATCCGGTTGGCGATCGTTTGAATGAACTGATGGTCATGCGATGTAAACAGAATCGTTCCATCGAAATCGATAAGTCCGTTATTCAGTGCCGTGATCGATTCCAGATCCAAGTGGTTGGTTGGCTCGTCAAGCAGCAGCACGTTGGCGCCGTTCAGCATCATTTTGGCGAGCATGCAGCGCACTTTCTCTCCCCCGGAGAGAACGCTGGCTTTCTTCAGGGCTTCTTCCCCGGAGAAGAGCATCCGGCCCAGGAATCCACGCAGGAACGTTTCGTCCTGATCCTTGGAATACTGGCGCAGCCACTCGACCAGGTTCAGATCCACCCCGTCAAAATATTCGGAGTTGTCTTTCGGGAAATACGCTTGAGTCGTGGTTACGCCCCAAGAAAATTCACCGTTTTCCGCTTCCGTGCGTCCCATCAATACTTCAAACAGAGTTGATTTCGGCAGGCCGTTAGGACCAACCAGAGCAATCTTATCGCCCTTGTTGACGATGAAGCTCAATTCATCCAGAACCTTCTCGCCTTCAAGCGACTTGGTGAGACGGTCAACGGTCAGCAGCTGCTTGCCCGCTTCACGCTCCGGTTTGAAGTGCAGGAACGGATATTTCCGGTTCGAAGGACGAAGATCGTCCAGTGTAATTTTATCGAGCTGTTTCTTACGGGATGTTGCCTGTTTCGATTTGGAAGCGTTCGCCGAGAAGCGCTGGATAAATGCCTGCAGCTCCTTGATTTTCTCTTCCTTCTTCTTGTTGGCATCACGCTGAAGTTCAAGAGCCAGCTTACTAGATTCGTACCAGAAGTCGTAGTTGCCGACATACATTTGAATTTTGCCAAAATCGATATCCGCGATATGCGTACATACCTTGTTCAGGAAGTGACGATCGTGGGATACGACGATAACGGTGCCTTCATAATCCATCAAGAAGTTCTCGAGCCACTGAATCGATTCAAGGTCCAAGTGGTTGGTAGGTTCGTCAAGCAGCAGGTTGTTCGGACGGCCGAACAAAGCCTGAGCCAGGAGTACGCGGACCTTCTCATTGCCGCTCAGCTCTACCATCTTCTTGTCATGCAGCTCGCGCGAAATACCGAGACCGATCAAGAGTGCAGCCGCATCGGGTTCTGCGTCCCAGCCGTTGAGCTCAGCGAATTCACCTTCAAGCTCGCCTGCGCGAAGACCGTCTTCCTCGGAGAAATCCGCTTTGGCATACAAAGCATCCTTCTCTTTCATGATGTCATATAGACGGCTGTGTCCCATAATAACGGTTTCGAGAACCGGATATTCGTCATATTCAAAATGGTTCTGCTTCAGGACGGCCATCCGTTCGCCCGGTGTCATATGAACTTCGCCAGTGTTGGCTTCAATTTCTCCGGACAGAATTTTGAGGAAGGTCGATTTACCGGCGCCGTTGGCACCGATCAGACCGTAGCAGTTGCCCGCTGTAAACTTTATATTAACATCTTCAAAAAGTGCGCGCTTTCCATAACGGAGCGTCACGCCGCTTGTACTGATCATTAAGCATTACCATCCCTTTCTCATTAGGCTTCAGCACATTATAGCACAAAAAAAACGTCTTATCGACGTTCTTGCGATATAAGGAAGCACACTAAAACACCGGAGATGATGCCTCCGTGGAAGTTCCACACGATCTGTCATCACTCCGGTGTAACTTTCCTCCATATTACTAGCCAGGTCTATCGCCGCTCCGGATGAATTCGCAGCGTCTCCCCGTGCTTCAGCACCTTCAGACGTTCTTCTTCGATGCCAAGCCTTTTCCGCTCCGCCTCCATCCGGTCCAGCGCCTCACGCGCCGTATCATCCGCCAGCCGAAACGTTCCGTAATGCATCGGGATCATCGTTTCTGCCTGGACATCCTGAAAGGCCTGCAGCGCTTCTTCCGGATTCACATGCTGCGAGGCCATAAACCATTCCGGTTCATATGCCCCGATCGGCATCATCGCCACATGGATGCGGTACCGGCTACCGATGTCCTTAAAACCGGTAAAATAACCGCTGTCGCCAGCAAAATACAGGTTTGGCGGCAGCAGCTGCGCCTCCTCCGCTTCCCCTTCTGCATCAACCTGTACCGGATTCGCCGGTTCAAGAACATACCCTCCCCAGTGCGAAGTGTTGGTGTCAAACGGCGTCCGCCGCGTCCAGTGCTGGGTAGGCACAAAAGATATTTTCACATTGCCAATAACCGTATGATCCCACCACTTGAGCTCGAGGCAGTTATGAAATCCCTTGCGGAGCATCTTCTTTTTCAGTCCCACGGGCACGATCAGCGCCGCTTCTGCGCGGTACAATCTGCGGATCGAAGCCAGATGTAGATGGTCATAATGGGAATGCGAGATGAGAATGACATCCACCGGAGGCACGTCACTGATGGCGATCCCCGGCTCTCTGAGCCGCCGGTCGAACCCCATCCGATTGGCCCAGACCGGGTCCGTCAGGATGTTGAGCCCTTCATATTGTATAAAAAACGTTGAATGTCCGATCCATGTGATGGACGTATCCAGCCGGTTCGCATGCAGATAATCGAGCTCAGGAGGCATGTTTGGCACTTGATAGGACAAATCCTTTTTCTTCTGCCTGCGTTCCTTCCGCCACTGTCTGAACTGCTTCACTGTATGGTCCGTATTGACATTGTCCATATTGTCGTAGCGAATTTTGGGCAAGAGCTCCCCCTCCTTCTGGTCATACAATCCGTTAGCCTCATTTTACCCTGAATGAGACCCGGTGTACCAGCTACAACACTTACTCATCCTTCGGATCTTTATATTTGACGATATAAATGGCCAGAAACAGGATCGACGCAAACACAATCCCCATCGGCGAAAAAAATATATTGAATTCTTCCAAGGTTCCTCACCCTTTCTTGGCAGAGCTGCCCCGGACGTACTTGGCATCGAATAGAAAGAGGCGCATGATTAATACCAGAGACGGGACAAGCACAATCAGCCCCAGTATAAAAGCCGTAATGAGCGCAATTGCCATCGCATCATTCGTGAAGCTTTCGTAAATGTTGATCTGCTTGTACAGCACGTAAGGCAAATGGGAGCTTCCATAACCGAACCAGGCAAACGCAAACTGCAGCATGACGAGCAAAAAGGACCAGCCCAGATACTTTTTCCTCCATACCAAATACACAGCAATCAGGAAGCAGAGGAACGATGCCACGAACATCCAGGCCAGATCCAGCATCCGCTGAAAATGCTCCGGGTTTTGCCGGTTGATCTCAAAAAATGCCAGCAGCGAGGCAGCGATCGTCGGACCGCTCCAAATGAGAGCATATCCGCGCAAAATTTCAAACGCACCTTCATCCCGGCTCTTCTTCGCATAAAAGCTCAAAAACATCGCGGAGATATACAGAACACTGACAAGCGCCAGCAGAATAACGGACCATGTATAAGGATTAGTGAAAAAATCGTACCAGCTAATGACCACCTTGCCTTCGAGGACCATAATGATCCCTCCCTCCGAAATCGCAAGTACGGTCGACAGCGCAGCCGGAATCAGAATGCCTGTGGCCCCGTATAAAGCCATGTACACTTTATTGTTCTCCTTGCTGCTGCCGTAAGTGTTAAAAGCATAATACACTCCGCGTATAGCCAGCAGTATAATCACCAGACTGCCAGGAACAAGCAATGCCGTACCATAATAAAAAGCCGCATCCGGAAAAAATCCGATCAGCCCAACATAAAAGAACACGAGAAAAACGTTTGTGACCTCCCATACCGGCGAAAGGTAACGCTGAATGATGTCATGTACCTTGTTTCCATGCCCGAGCGCCACACTGTAGAAGCTGAAGAAGCCTGCGCCGAAGTCAATCGAAGCCACGATAATATATCCAAATAAAAAGATCCACAGCGCGGTGATCCCCACGAGTTCATAGCTCACTTCGGCTCAGCCCCTTCCATTCCCAGCGCTCTCATTTCTTCAACAGCATCATTGCTCTGGAAAAGCTTGCTCAGCACCTTAACACAGGAGAAGCACAATGCCAGGTACAAAATGATGAACAGCACCAGC
The DNA here is from genome assembly GCF_022898935.1 of Paenibacillus mangrovi. Lineage (GTDB taxonomy): Bacteria > Bacillota > Bacilli > Paenibacillales > Paenibacillaceae > Paenibacillus_AQ > Paenibacillus_AQ mangrovi. The sequence continues at coordinate 50,881 of NZ_JALIRP010000012.1, forward strand.
ATCCAGCCCACATAATTCGAAGTTGTCGCGGCTTCGGCCACCTTCATAACCCCGCGCATCATCCACGGCTGGCGACCGACCTCTGCAAACATCCAGCCCACCTCAATCGCCGTCAAAGCTAGCGGACCCAGCGCCACGATTCCGATCAGCAGCCATCTCGGATAAGGCTTCTTGCCAGGCAGCCGCTTGCGGAACATATAAAGCAGCGGTATCACAACGAGGATTCCACCAAGCGTTACCATGAGGTCAAAGTAATAATGGATCGACAGCGGTGGCCGCTCATCCACCGGAAAATCATTCAGCCCGATGACCTCCGTGTTCGGTGCATTGCCGGCCAGAATGCTGAGTGCATAAGGGATTTTTAGACCGTACCGCACCTCGTTGTTCTCATCCAGCACACCGCCGTACACCAGAGTCGCATAAGGCTGGGTTTCAAAATGCCACTCTCCCGCAGCCAGCTTCTCTGGCTGGTATTTGGCCAGATATTTACCTGAAGAGTCCCCAAGAATCGCGGTATCCACCGCAAACACGAAGGTCGATATAACCGTCAGCTTTAAGGCTTTTTTGAAATAAATATGCTTTTGTCCGCGCAGAATGCTGATGGCCGCAATGCCGGCAAGAACACCCGCGCACAGCGTGTAAGAAGCTACCAGCACATGAGATACCTTGGTCGGTGCGGCTGTGTTCAGCATCGCGGCTATGGGATCAATATTCGTCAGAACACCATTCGACAGCGTAAATCCCCGGGGCGCGTTCATAAAAGAATTGACCATGGTGATAAACATCGCGGATGCCGATGACCCGAGCGCGACCGGAATCAGCAGCAGCAGATGCGTTATTTTGTTTTTGAACCGGTCCCAAGTATATAAATAAATGCCCAGAAATATGGCCTCAACGAAAAAAGCGAATGTCTCCATGAACAGTGGCAGTGCAATGGCCTGTCCCGCTACCCGCATAAAAGTCGGCCAAAGGAGACTTAGCTGAAGTCCGATGGAGGTGCCTGTCACGACGCCCACGGCCACGGTAATCACAAAACCCCGGGCCCAGCGCCGGGCCATGAGCATATAATGCGGATCATTGGTGCGGATGCCCCTCCATTCCGCCAGTGCGATCATAACCGGAATGCCGACCCCCAGCGAAGCAAAAACAATATGTACGAACAGTGTAAGACCGGTCAATAACCGGCTCAGCATAACGGGATCGAGTGAAGTCATTCGTTTATCAGCTCCTTCAGTAGATTGCGGCGTACCCCTAACCGAAATAATCCATATATCGCATAAAACCTTTGATAGAGCCGTAAAGACATACTGCAGCAACGATGATACAAACAATCACCAGAAGGTTCTCCTGCTTTTTGAACATTATAGAAACCTCCTGGTCATGGACAAAGATGAACGCTCCTTGCACGCTCGTAATCAGTTTGGCTTAAAAATCCTTTTCATATCCAAAGAGTTTTTGGTTTAGACCTAAAGTAAGGTACACTATAATGAGGTAATACCTTAATGATAAGGAGGTTTCTTTTCATGAAAATTAAATTCATAGAACCAACGCCGAGTCCGAACTCCATGAAGCTTCATCTCGATGAAAGCCTGGAGCCAGGTATCCGTAAAACATATACACTCGACAATGAGCGGTCCGCTCCCTCTTGGATTCGGGAAATGCTTCATATCGAAGGGGTGAAAAGCGTATTCCATACGCTGGATTTCGTGGCTCTAGAACGTAAGGGTAATGCTGACTGGTCGGTGATTCTGGGCGAGGTGCAGGAGCGATTCGGTCAGGAGGGCATGCAAAACGCCCTGACTGAGGATGAAGCTGGTGCGGCCGAGCATTTCGGTGAAGCCGAGGTGCTGGTCCAGTTCTTCCGCGGCATTCCGATGCAGATCCGCGTGAAGTCCGGATCGCAGGAGGAACGGATGGCGCTTTCCCAGCGCTTCACGGAAGCCGTTATGGAAGTTGCCGCGGCGACGATGATCAAGGAACGCAAGCTGAAGGATTATGGCGTCCGTTACGGAGAGCTTCAAGAGATCGCCAAAGAGGTTGAGCAGGAGCTGGAGGCGGCTTTTCCGGAGGAACGCCTGAAGCAGGTCATCTCCCAGGCGATTGCCCATGGGGCAAGCAGCGAGGAATTCGAGGAGGAGCGCCGGGAGCTAAGTCTCGAAGAACTCAAGGAGGCCATGAACAGTGTGGACTGGCGCGTACGTTATGCTGCGCTGGACCGTATGACGCCTGTAGAAGAGCATCTTCCAATCCTCAGCAAGGCGCTTCATGATGAGAAGATGCAAACGCGCCGGCTCGCCGTTGTCTATCTTGGGGATCTGCGCACGCCTGAAGCGATGGAACTGCTGTACGAGGCACTGAAGGACAGCTCGCCTACCGTACGCCGCACAGCCGGAGATACCCTATCGGATATCGGCGATCCAGCTGCTACGCCTTCGATGCAGGCTTTGCTTAAGGACAGCAGCAAAATTGTCCGCTGGCGCGCCGCCCGGTTCCTCTACGAGGTCGGAACGGAAGACGCAAGAGATGCGCTCGAGGAAGCCGTCAATGATCCAGAGTTTGAGGTCAGCCTTCAGGCACGGATGGCGCTTGAGCGTATTGAATCCGGCGAACAGGCAGCGGGCACCGTTTGGCAGCAGATGGCCAAGCGCAACCAATCCTGATCCCGGCATCCGGTTCTGGAGAATGGCTCCTAAATATATCCATTGTCATTAGTCCGGTATTGTTTTACTATAAGACAGACCGCATCTAGCGGTAGTTTTTGTTGCGATATCAGGATGCATTTCTTGAAGTTTATACTTTCTGATATCTAAAAAAAACGAATAAATATTCAAAGATAACCTCATCCTGCAAAGGTGAGGTAGAGGTTGCGAAAGCGATAAGTAGCTGCAGGGAGGCGTAAGAGCCGCCTATGACTTGCAGTAAAAGGCGCTTTCGCCGAAGTGTACGGATCAGCCTTAAGATCCGCATGCTGGGGCTGTTCCCGAAAGGGACAGAACTGTCGCGGCCCATGGCATCTGATGCCCTGCCAGCCGTGATGAGCTATCTTTCATGGATGCACGGATGCGGAAACCAGAGGTTTTATATATTAGGCCCGCAGGTAACTCCATACCTGCGGGCCTTTTTACTGGCAGTCCCCTTCCATGATATGCAATTATTTGAAATCATTCAGAAGGGAAGTTTATAAGTTATGAGCAATAAAACACCAGCAAATACGCTGCGGAAGAGTCTGAAAGCCCGCCATATGACGATGATTGCCCTCGGCGGCTCCATCGGTACCGGGCTTTTTCTTGCCAGCGGAAGCGCGATAGCCACATCGGGTCCAGGCGGAGCCATTCTGGCTTATGCCACGATCGGACTCATGGTATATTTTCTGATGACCAGTCTTGGAGAAATGGCAACGTATATGCCTGATTCCGGCTCCTTCAGCACCTACGGCAGCCGGTTTGTCAGTCCAGCCTTCGGCTTTGCGGTCGGATGGAACTTCTGGTACAACTGGGCAATCACGATTGCTGCCGAGCTCTCCGCCGCCACCGTCATTATCAAATATTGGCTACCGGATTCACCTTCTTTCCTGTGGAGCTTTTTGTTTCTGGCATTGATGTTTGGCCTTAACGTTCTCTCCGCCAAAGGCTACGGGGAATCTGAATACTGGTTTTCCATCATTAAAATCATCACCGTCATCGTTTTCCTAGTCGTGGGTGTCCTGATGATCTTCGGGATCCTCGGCGGCGAACCGGTCGGATTCAGCAATTTCAATCTCGGCGGCAGTTCGTTCCATGGCGGATTCTTCGCCTTTATCGGTGTATTCATGGCCGCAGGCTTCTCCTTTCAGGGTACCGAGCTGATCGGTGTCGCTGCAGGCGAAAGCGAAAACCCGCGGAAAAACGTGCCGCGCGCCATCCGGCAGGTGTTCTGGCGGATTTTGATTTTCTATATTTTCTCGATTATCGTCATCGGATTTCTGATCCCTTATACCAGTCCGAACCTGCTCAAATCGGATTTGAACAATATCGGCGTCAGTCCGTTTACGCTCGTATTCCAAAAGGCCGGACTGGCCTTCGCAGCTTCCGTCATGAATGCCGTCATCTTGAGCTCGGTTCTGTCTGCAGGCAACTCCGGCATGTATTCCTCCACCCGCGTGCTCTATGCTATGGCTAAGGATGGGATGGCTCCGAAGATTTTCGGCAAGCTGAACAGCCGCGGCGTTCCGGTCAACGCTTTGCTCTTGACGACGATGGTCGGCATGCTGGCTTTCCTCTCCTCCTTTTTCGGAGACGGAATCGTATATAACTGGCTGCTGAATGCTTCCGGGATGTGCGGCTTTATCAACTGGCTTGGTATCGCGATTTGTCATTACCGGTTCCGCCGCGCTTTTATCGCCCAGGGACATTCGCTTGATGAACTGCCTTACCGTGCCAAATGGTTCCCGTTTGGCCCGATCTTAGCCTTTATTTTGTGCATGATCGCTATATTTGGGCAAAATACCGCAGCATTCACTGGCTCAAGCATCGACTGGTACGGCATGCTCGTATCCTACATCAGTGTTCCGCTCTTTATTGTGATCTGGCTCGGATACAAGTGGACCAAAGGAAGCAAGCTGATTCCGCTCGAGCAATGTGACTTGACCACCTCTGAACGTCATAACCGCTGACATATATAGAAAGGTCCCTTCCGGCTGCTTGATGCAGTCCGGAAGGGACCTTTCTATATTTCTATTTCCAAGTGACGTATACCCGCAGATCATCCGTCTCATCCAGCTCGTTCTCCACATATGAAATGGAACTGACGCCAAGCCGGTACAAGTCCTGCAGATCATCCATCAAATTCTCATGGCCGGCGGAATAACGAAGCAGCAAGGAATGGCCTCCCTGCTTGATGACCGCTCGTACCTTGGTTCTGAGCTGGGAGCTTGAATTGACGATTTCGCCCGGCTCATACAGCTGATATTCAAGTTCCCGCTCCAGTTTTTTATAGTAGCTCTGATGGCTGTCGTTTTGTTTAATTAATTTCTTCAATGTGTCCCGATAGAGCGTGTTCGCCGCCGGATAGCTTTTCGTCCAGCTGTGGTCCTTCCTGATCTGCGCATCGGTGCGCAGATAATAACCAATGCCGATTTCACCCGCCTTGTCCGGAGCCGGGTCGTCCCAAGTCGTGTCGAGATGATACCACTTGTTATCTAGGAGCACCAGATTCCATGCGTGAAGCTGGCTGATTCCGGTATCGCGCGGAGCGGCCGTTCCTTCCACAATCCGGCTTGTGATACCAGCTTCCTTCAGCATTTTATAGGTCAAAAGGGAGTAGCCTTGACACACGGTACTGCCAGAACTCAGGCCGTCGTAAGCCGTATATTTCTGCAGCGTCTCGTCATATTTCAAATGGAGCACGACCCAGTCATGAATCGCTTTAATCTTCTCATGGTCGTTCATCCCCGGCTTGATGATGCTCCCCAGAATACTCTCCACACGCCGGGAGACGTACGCCGTCTGTGCCACCGTTTCCCTGTAGCCCAATTGGACGCTCACATTCGCCGATTTCGTATTTCCGCTGTACGAGTAGCCATAGCTCTCAATGGTGTAATTCATGTATGGGTCACTTTCAAGCGCCTGCTCCAACGCGTTCTTCAGCTGCCCCTTCAGCTGATTGGTCTTGCCTTGATATACAAACTGGACCTGGCTTAAACGCTGGTTCATGGCACTTAGAAGCGTTCTCTGAAGTTCCTGGTCGGAATGGACCACATTTGCGCTGGATGTCGTAGAAGCATACACCAATTCCCAATCAATACCAGGGGGTAACACCGCTGCGAGGAGCGAACCGGTTAATACAACTTTGGCAACCGATCTGCGCTTCCATCTCATACAGCACCCTCCCTTCTTTACTTATAGGCATTGTTTGCTTGTGATTCATGCAGCCGCATTTTTAGCCCTTCGAATTGACTCTATTCCTGCCACTCCGCATATATGACTTTGTACGTAAATTCACTCCTTAAAAATTCGATTTTACTGCAGCCTGTACAAAACGGCCTGCACATTCGGCGATTCCTTCAATATTTCCCGCAGCCAGGGCGTCCTTCGGCAAAAGCGAGCTGCCAATACCGACAGCGCTCGCACCCGCTTCAAAATATTCCGCAATATTCGAAAGCGTCACCCCTCCGGTCGCAATAAGTGGAATATGGTTCAGCGGTCCACGGATTTCCCGCAAGTATCCCAGCCCCAGACTGGCCATTGGGAAAAGCTTTACGACCTCGGCTCCGGCATAAAATGCGGCCGCAATCTCAGTCGGTGTCATGGCACCCGGCCAAATATCAATCCCCTGCTCGAGCGCATAATGAATGACCTTCAAATCCACATTAGGAGAAATCAAAAACTGGGCGCCAGCGGATACCGCCTCTTGAGCCATTTTCATATTGAGCACCGTACCGGCTCCTACATAGGCCTGTCCATCGTAAGCCGAACGCCAATCTTGGATAATATCCAGCGCACCTGCTGTATTCATCGTCACTTCCATCAGCCTAACGCCGCCCGCTGCGAGTCCGGCTCCGGCAGCCCGGGCCTCTTCACGCGTAATTCCTCTCAGGATCGCTACCAGCCGGGAATTTAGCAGTTCATGTGTCAGTTTCATATAACCCCTCCTGAATCTCATCTCTCTATTAGAATAATTCGCATATACGCATCCTTTTCCCTTCCATCGTTTACGAAATATCCTTAAGGTTTTGGACGTAAAATCGCAACATTTTTTCAGCTTTTTGTACGGAATTTTCTGTTATATTTCGGTATAATGGGTATATTGCTTGTGATTTTAGTCATATCCATATCTATGAAATGGAGCGAATGTCCGTGACTTACGTGGATACTACCAATATATCGACAGAGATGTTCATTACTGTACTGTTATTTCTGATCGTCATCGCCCCCCTCTTCAGTTTGGCGATTCTACGGTTTTTCCAAGGTAAGAAAAAGTCAGGGTTCCTGCTGATCGGTACAGGCTTTGTCGTTTACCTGGTATACAAGGTTAGTATGAATCTATTGTTTTGAGTAATCGAACGCAAAATAACCCCACAAAGTGGGGACTTTGCTTCGAAAGCTGATTCAGGTACTTTGTGGGGGCCCCGGGAATTATAAATTCTGCTAGACAAAAAAGGCAGTGTCTTAGAGACGCTGCCTTTTGATTTAAGCCGGGGCTATGCCACGGCTTCTACTTATCTTACGCTTCTTCGTTCAGGTACTTCTCGAATTGAAGCTTGTTCATACCCAGAATACGGTGCTCGCCGATCACGGTAACCGGAACCGCACGCATGCCCATATCCCATACCTGCTGGGCGAATTCATCGCTTTGTTCGATATTACGCTCTTCGTATTCGACGCCCTTCTCGGCCAAATAACCTTTAACCTGACGGCAATGCGGACAGTTGGTGCTTGTATATACGATCACTTTTTCCATGTGTGACTTCACCTCGTTGTTCATGATATAAATCATTCAAAGACTTAATATAAATCATTCAGATGCTTAAATAACGGCTGCGTGATGCTCCAGGCTCTCAATGTACTTTTCGCAGTCCATTGCTGCCATACATCCGCTGCCTGCAGCTGTAATGGCTTGTCTGTAACGGGTATCCTGCACGTCGCCGCAAGCGAAGACGCCTGGAATATTGGTTTCAGACGTTCCGGGCTGAACCATGATATATCCGTTTGAATCGGTCGTGATCTGTCCACCCAAGAAACCTGTGTTCGGATGATGTCCGATCGCCACGAATACGCCGCTGGCTTCGATCAACTCTTCCTCGCCGGTTTCGTTGTTCAGCACTTTCAAACCTTTCACGCCGCGGTCGTCAGCAACAACCTCGACTGGCGTACGGTTCAGTGCCCACTCGACCTTCTCGTTGCTGCGTACGCGGTCCTGCATGATTTTCGAGCCGCGCAGTTCGGCACGGCGGTGAACCAAGGTCACCTTGGATGCAAAACGAGTCAGGAAGCCTGCTTCCTCAAGCGCCGAATCGCCGCCGCCAACGACCACGATTTCTTTGCCGCGGAAGAAGAATCCATCACAGGTTGCACAGGTGCTGACCCCGCGTCCGACATTCTCCTGTTCTCCTGGAATACCGAGATATTTGGCCGTTGCACCAGTCGAAATGATCAAGGTCTCGGTCTCAATTCGACCAATTCCTTCCACGTCCAGTTTGAACGGACGGCCGCCGAGCTCCACGCTGTTTACCCAGCCTGTACGGAATTCGGCGCCAAAGCGTTCAGCCTGCTTTCGCATATTATCCATCAATTCGGGTCCCATAATACCTTCGGGAAAACCCGGAAAATTCTCTACTTCTGTAGTTGTGGTAAGCTGTCCTCCAGGCTGCGGCCCCTCGATAATGAGCGGGTTCAAGTTGGCACGCGCCAGATAGATGGCTGCAGTCAGTCCCGCAGGTCCAGTACCAATAATTACGGATTTATACATAAGATTTACCTCCAAGCTCCCAGTGCCCGGAAAGAAAGCCCGCATAAGCCGGACGTTTGCCAGGTTCACTTTAATTTATAATAATTATTATTTGATAATTATTATCATACAAACATATGCTTATGTCAATAGAACAAGTATACATTGGGTGGTATATTGTTAACAAGTGAACGATCCCCGACATAACTTAACGATTGAAGTCGGAGCTTCTTGGGAACAGAGCAGACTTTTGCAGACTTATAAGCATTTAATTAGCTTGGTTAGCTCTGTTTTCAGGTGAGTCTTGAACATGATGTGAACATGGTCTCGATCATGGAAAAGAAACTCCCGGGCAAACAGCCTGGAAGTTCCTTAAATTGAAATAGCTTCGTTATCTTAATAAACGCAAGGCGTTCAGAATGACAAGAATCGTGCTGCCTTCATGACCAACGACTCCGAGTGGAAGGGCAATCCCCGCCACAAAGTTACTAGTCATCAGCAGAAGAATAACGGTGATTGCAAACACCATGTTCTGCTTGATGATCCGGCGTGCACGGCGTGCAATCTGGATCGTACCGGCAATTTCTTCAATGTTGTCGTTCATGAGCACGACATCCGCAACCTCGAGCGCCGTACCACTGCCGCTCATGCCCATACCCATGCCGACGGTTGCCGTAGCAAGCGCAGGGGCGTCATTCACCCCGTCGCCAACCATCACAACATGACCGTATTCATCGCGAAGACTTTTTACATATTGGACCTTTTCTTCAGGCAGCAAATCAGAGTAGATCATATCCACGCCGATTTGCCGGCCGATAACCTGAGCCGTTTCACTACGGTCACCGGTCAGCATGGCGACCTTCACGCCGATGGAATGAAGCTTCCGGATCGCAGCGGCGGCCTGAGGACGCACCACATCCTGTAGGGCAATCAGCCCTGCTATCTGATCTCCATCCATGATGACGGAGACCGTTTTTCCTTCTGCGCCCAGCAAGCTGCGCTGCTGCTTCCAATAGGCTGACTCTTGATCATTTTCCATCCGGTCCAGCACGTCAGTCTTACCGATCCGCCACTGTTTCCCACCGACCATTCCTTCCATCCCCCAGCCGGTAACCGAAGTCACCGACTCTGCAGGCAGCAGCCCCAGCTTCTCTTTCTCCGCTTTTCTGACAATGGCCTTTGCCAAAGGATGCTCCGACATCTGTTCCACAGAAGCGATCACGGCTAGCAGCTCATTGCGGTTATAGCCTTCCGCAGCGATCAGATCCGTCACCTGCGGCTCACCGGCTGTAAGGGTGCCTGTTTTGTCAAATGCAACGACGGAGGTCAGCGCCATGTTTTCCATATGGGCTCCGCCTTTAAAAAGGATACCGTGTCGTGCCCGGTTCGAGATCGCGGACAGCAACGCAGGCATAATGGAGGCAACGAGGGCACATGGGGATGCCACAACCAGAAAAACCATCGCTTTATAGAACGAGTCGCTGAAGCTCCAGCCAAAGACAAATGGAACAGCAAAGATAATGATCAAAGTGACGGCAACGACGATTCGGGCGTAGATCCCTTCAAAACGCTTCATGAAGCGCTCCGACTGGGGTACCTCATTCTCGGCTTCTTCCACCAAACGAATGATTTTGGCAAACACCGTCGCATCGGATGATTGCGTTACTTCGATATACAAGACACCTTCCCCGTTCAGCGTACCGGTAAACACTTCGTCACCCGGGGTTTTATCCACGGGAACTGATTCACCTGTGATCGAGGATTGATTCACTGCCGAATCCCCTTTTTGAATCACACCATCCGCTGGGATGAGTTCACCAGGTTTGACCAGAATCAGATCGTGTACCTTCAATTCATCAATGGACACCTGCACCATTTTGCCGTCTTCAATCCGAAGAGCAAGCTCTGGCTTCAGCGCCATCAAAGAGGAGATATCCTTTTTGCTCCGTTCCATCGTGTAGCTTTCAAGCGCACCGCTCAGCGCAAAGATAAAGATCAGCATAGCCCCTTCATTCCAATAGCCAATGCTGGCAGCTCCAAGCGCAGCGGCAACCATGAGCAGGTTCACATCCAGCTCCCGCTCCTTGATGAGGGTCTCTACTCCCTCTTTGGCTTTAAGCCAGCCTCCGGCCGCATAAGACAAAATATACAATATGACCGAAATAACTTCAGAAACATAACCTACCGCAAAGCCCCCAAGCATGAGTACCCCGCTCAGTATGGCAGCCTGCATCTCGGAATTCCGCAGCATGCTCCGGAGATCCATCCGTCTTTTGCGGCGAGGATTAGGCTTCTTTTCGCTGCCGGAAAGAGAGCCTTCTTTTACATTTGTAGCCGTGAATTCTTGTATATTTCCCATCATATCCACCTTCCCCAATTGAGAATGAAAAGCATTATTACTACCCTTAAAACAGTTCATGCTGCTCCAGACCAGCCGGAGCAGCATGTTTTAATGAAGGACGGGTTAATGTCCAATTGAGAATGATAATCATTTTTGCACTAGTCCAATTGTTTTTCCTAAGTGCAACTTTTCTTCATTTTCATTATATGCGCGTCTGTGGAAAAAGTAAACGAATTTTCCCCCTAAACGCAAAAAAACCTGAATACGAAAAATGCACTGCTGTGCATCCCCCATATTCAGGTACTCAAGCGCGAAAGCTACAGATTAAACGCAGCTCTCTAGTTCCGGTATATGTAAATGTTGCTACCCTTCACAAGAATATCGATGTTCTAAATTCGCCGCTTCCCGCAGTTCCCACTGCGCCGCTGCCAAACGGAATGAAGGTATGACACCAGGTGAACTGCTGATCTCACGCACACCGATCTGACACAATGCCGCCAGATCTGCCACATTCTGCAGACTCGATGCACGTAAAGGAATATGTGGGCTGACTCTTCGTATACGCCCTACCAGTGCCCTTAAGTTTTCGAGCTTCTCCTGCGACCAAGGGTGATCTGAATGACCGACTCCGCTGCAGTCTAATACGAGCAAATCTGCGCACTTAGCCAAATCCGCAGCGAGTTCCAAACCGGATTCCATTCCAATCACTGCCCCAATGCTGTAAGTTACCGTACGGCGCTGATGGCATAACGTTTCTTCAGCCACCCTCTCAATCAGTTCATGCATATGAGTCCACTCTTCCATATCTGCCGGATAAGGAATAAGAATTTCGAGCTTGTGCTCCATTCCCTGACGATAACAAGCAAGCGAGGCCCGAAATAACGCTTCCAGCTGAATATCCCGAAGGTCTGCAAGACAAGCCGCTTCCCGGGGATGTTCCTTCATCATGTCAACACCGGATACCAAGGCTACACTTAGATCTCCATCACCAAGATGGTGAAGCATGGTTTCTATATGCCCTTTCCACCGATACAACAGGCGCTCCCTTAATACGATGCTGGGATGAAGCTGAGTGCCAAAGCGATCCGGTGCATACTGCAAAGCCCATTCTTCAAAGATTTCTTTTAAATGGCCGCTGCCAAGCCAGTTCTCCTCTTGAAGGAGCATCAATCCAGCCAGCCCGGTCATGCGGTGTGCTTGTTCCAGAGGGTAAGCCAGATCTTCAGCAAAAATCTTCAGACTGCGCGATTCATCGCTCCATTCCAGTAGTCGCTCCGGCTTACCGGGATCATCCAAGGCATCTCTAGGGATAAGCTTGGATTCCCGTAAAATGGCACCGATCGAATACGGGTCGGCTGCAAGAATAGCTTCCTCTTTGGTCATGGAACCAATCAAGGACAGCTCCACAATCGAAGCGATTTCCGGCAAGGAGCATGCCCGCGCCTGCTCCCCGTCCTTCAGGGACATCCTGTCATCCGGCTTGTTCACCGGATACAACTTTTCCACAAAAGAAGACATAGAGCAGGAGCCGCTTTGGCAGCAGTTGTTCTGACACCGATCACTTTTCATTTTTGGCCGTCCACCCTCTTTTCCCGGAAATATGAGATCCGTTTTTGCAGCGGACCCTACCTTACAGAATATTAGCTCCTGGCGAGAAATATACAGCAATTGCATGCTCGAACGGCCGTTTTCTCTTGACTAAAAAGAAAGAAACCGCTCAATTGAGCGGCCTCTTCGTGGTTCTATGTTATTGCTGGCTGGCTGTGATCGCCTGTTCCAGATCATATAAAATATCGTCGATGGCTTCGGTGCCGATGGACAAGCGCAGCATTTCCGGATTAATGCCCGCTGCAATCTGCTCCTCTTCGGACAGCTGCTGGTGCGTTGTGCTAGCCGGGTGAATGATCAGCGACTTGGAGTCGCCCACGTTTGCAAGATGGGAGAACAGCTTCACATTCTCAATAACCTTGCGTCCTGCTTCCTTGCCGCCTTTAATGCCAAACGTCATGATGGCGCCCTGCCCCTTTGGCAAATACTTTTGTGCCAGATCGTAGGAAGGATGGCTTGGAAGTCCCGAGTAGCTGACCCATTCCACCGCATCGTGGTTTTCCAGGAATTGCGCCACTTTAAGGGCATTCTGGCTGTGACGCTCCATGCGCAGATGCAATGTCTCAAGACCCTGCAGCAGCATCCATGAGTTGAACGGTGAAATCGTCGCGCCCAAGTCGCGGAGCAGTTGTACGCGTGCTTTGATGATATAAGCCAGCGGTCCGACCGCTTCCGTATACACGACGCCATGGTAGCTTGGATCCGGCTCCGTCAGTCCCGGGAACTTGCCATTTGCCGCCCAGTCGAATTTGCCGCTGTCCACAATGATGCCGCCGATAGAAGTGCCATGACCACCAATGAATTTGGTTGCCGAGTGAACGACCACATCCGCACCATGCTCGATCGGACGCAGTAAGTATGGGCTCGGGAAGGTATTATCCAAAATGAGCGGAATACCGTTCTCATGGGCGATGTTCGCAACGGCCTCGATGTCCAGCACATCTCCCTTCGGATTGCCGATCGTCTCAGCGAACAGCGCTTTGGTCTTGTCGTTAATCGCCGCGCGGAAGTTTTCCGGGTCGCTTGCATCGACAAAATGTACCTTAATGCCAAGCTTTGCAAGTGTGGTAGAGAACAGATTGTAGGTACCGCCGTAAAGCGTAGAGGAAGATACGATCTCGTCACCCGCACCAGCGATATTCAGTACGGAAAAGGTGATTGCCGCCTGTCCTGAAGAGGTCGCCAGAGCGCCAACCCCGCCTTCCAGCGCAGCCACACGCTGCTCGAATACATCGGTTGTCGGGTTCATGATTCGTGTATAGATATTGCCGAATTCCTTCAGGGCAAACAAATTGGCTGCATGATCGCTGTCTTTGAAGCCATACGAAGTGGTTTGATAGAGCGGTACCGCACGGGAAAGCGTCGTTGGGTCAATCTCTTGGCCCGCATGTACGGCTAAGGTTTCAAAAGATAATGGACGTTCGTTGGACATGGATAAATCCTCCCTTTTCTGCATGGAAAATAGTTGTCTAGCGCGATTTTTTTCATATTTTCTCATACTTCCCAGCGTTTGAAAAGGTAAAAAATGATAATTCGCATTAAATTACTAAGAATTATAGAATCATCCTATTCCCAAAATATCAGAAACCAATGACAGCACCAGCATCCCCGCCATAAACACCCCCGACCACAAGGCACGGGACTCAAGGGAAATTCCTCCTGCCTTGCTACCCGGGGCCTTCTTCACTCGTGACCGCAATGATTGATAGTACATGATCGCACCAGCAGCGATAAGAAGAATCTCCAGCAGCATGCTGATCAAAGGCCAGCGCCATAGTCCGAATCCGAGCAGCGGAAGATGTCCCAGATTCCCCGGCAATATCGGCAGATCACTACGGTGTACCAGCAAATCAAGCAGCCAGTGGCTGAAGACAACAGCGCTCATCACAGCCGCACTGCGTTTGCCCCAGAGTTTCCAGGACGCAATACCAGCAAGGATGGCAATGAGTAGGGCACCAACCAAGGAATGTGTATAATCGGCATGAATAACCGATCCTCCGTATCCCCCTTCCCCAACAGGGACTATTGTTTCCACTCCATTCAGGAGCAGGGGTACAAAAATAACATCCAGCAGCTGCGTGCCAAGCATCAACGCCCAAAGCGGCGTCTCGGATTGTCTCGATTTTACGGCTGCGGCGAGTCCAAAATGTCCTGCAAACATCTTTATTCGACCTCCTTACGGCTGTACGGCGGAATTCTCGAATCGAGCCAGCCACACACTACCGTGAATACAATCACCAGCACGATAAAGCTCATGTGGAGCATCCTCCTCTTCGAATCTCATTGATCCGATTGATTTTTCTCCCGGAAGCCGAGCAGCAGAACATCAAACGATTCATTAAAAGTGTCTGACAACCGCTGCATTAACTCGTCTGCCGTTTCTGCAGAATATTGATAGGTCCCGACAATACCATGCAGCATGTAAAAATAAATGCGCGTACAAGCCAGCAGCCGCTCACTCCCTTCCTTCAATCCAGTGCAATCTCTGACGGCTTGCATGAGCTCAGCAAACAGCTGAATCCGAATCTGGTTAATCTCCATTTCCGGCTCAGTTTCATCCACCCGTACCGATTTGACCTCGAAAAAGATCCGGTACATATTCCGGTTCAGCAGACAAAAACGGATAAACAGCAGGCTGATCCGCTTTAAAACATGCTCCGGCTCCTCTTGGACCCGCATCAGCTCCCTGATCGTCTGTTTCAGTTCAAGAAGTGAAGGCATGGAAAGCTCATTCAGCAGCGCTTCCTTATCCTCAAAGTAAATGTATATCGTCGTGTGGGAACAGCCGGCCTTGGTGGCAATCTCACGCATGGTTACGGCATCGTACCCCTTAGTAGTAAACAGCTCACCGGCAGCGGCCAGAATATCGCGTTTGGTGTCTTCTGAACGGACATGTTTTTTTCTCGGCATTTCAAGTCAGCATTCCTTTCCTTACATGCTTGCAACAAATAACCAATGGTTATTTTTAATGATGACTATAATATAACCAATGGTTATTTAATCGTCAATACCTTTTTATCCTGATTTTGTAAATCGCAAAAAAAACAGCCGCTAAAAGCGGCTGCCATAAAAAAAGAACCCTGAGAGTATTGAGAGAGTTGCCGATGTCGAATTACGCATTGCATAATTCTATCGTTTGATAAGTAAAAGCTTATTTTATATAAGCCGCTTACCTTTCATAAGTACATGGAAAAGCATATCGTTTTTATCCTAAGGTTGTCAAGCGATGTACTCACACAGCAAGCCGCAATAAGGTATTTCGCCCTGTTCCGCAACGAAATTGCCCCTTTTTCGTATACTATTATATTATTGACGTTCATTGGTCTACCAACTACGATGACACTATATTAAGCTGTTAAAAAGATTAACAATTTACATTCACATGAACCAATATTCCGTTATATGCAGGAGGGTGATCTGGCTTGCATTCATCATCTAAAGAATTAGCTAACCGATACTGTGAACTAATGGACAGGCTGCCTCGCCTTATTGACTACACTGGCATTGTCCGGCATATGAAGCTAAGCACCACCGAAGCATTTATTCTGCAATACTTGCAAAGTCATGGCAGCCAGCGGGGTGCGGATATCGTCAAGGTAACTGGTTTAACGACAAGCGCTATTACGCAAATCTACGACAAGCTGGTGCAGGAGGAGCTGATTGAACGCACCCGCTCCGATAAGGACCGGCGATACGTGAACATTACCCTCACGGCCAAAGGTTCGAACGTTCTGAAACAGTTGTCTGATATAAGCTCGGAGCGCATTGTCGAAACCGTGGATCATTTTACAAAAGAAGAGTCGGACGAGCTGCTCGAAACCATTCGCCAGCTTGCTGAGCTGATCGAATATCAGCGAAATAGCCGCAAATAAGCCAGGCGCGAAAAAAACACCATTGGAGTCAGCCGTAAGGGCGGACAACAATGGTGTTTTTCACATTACAGTTACAGGATCCGGCTGCCGAACAAGGACCCGATTAGCTCCACAGCCAACTTCGATGTCTGATTGTTGCGGTCAAGGAGCGGGTTCACCTCTACAAAATCGGCAGAAGTAATCCGCCCCCATTCGCTCATGAGCTCCAAGGTAAGATGAGCCTCGCGGTAGCTGAGTCCGCCGCGGACGGGTGTCCCTGTCCCCGGGGCTTCGATAGGATCGACGCTGTCAATATCAAAGCTCAGATGCACGCCGTCCGTACCATTTCCGGCGATGCGAAGCGCCTCCTGAACCACTTTCTCGATGCCGAGCCGGTCAATCTCATGCATGGTGAAGCAGGTCAGGCCGCAGGATCGGATCATCGCCTTCTCGTCGCGGTCCAGATCACGAGCCCCGATAATGACGCAGTTTTCCGGCTTCAAGGGGACTGCGCCCTCAGCGATCTCTCGCAGTTTGATATGTGAGAGCCCCAGGCCAACCGCAAGCGAAATGCCGTGCATATTGCCCGAAGGACTCGTCGTTTCCGTGTTCAAATCGGAATGCGCATCGACCCAGATGACGCCCATATTGCTATAATGGCGCATCAATCCAGCCAGCGATCCCATTGCAATGCTGTGATCTCCGCCTAGAACAAGCGGAATATGCCCTGCCGCAACCGTCTTCCCGACAGCCTCTCCGAGAAGCCCGGAAACGGCCAAAACCTCCTGGACATGCTTCATTTTGGAGCCTGTGGGCGATTGGATGCCGTCCGGCAGCCGGATGCATTGATCTGCCTCCACGTCATACCCCAGGCTCTGCAGCTTTTTCACAAGTCCGAATTTCATGACGCTATCAGGACCATTCTCGCTTCCAGGCCGGCCTGCGCCAAGCCCGAACGGCACCCGGATGATGGAAATGGATTGCTTATCCATCCTTGTTCAATCCCCCCCTTGACCGGCAAATACCTCTTCAATCCGGCTCAGAGCGAAATCCAGCTCATCTTCCGTAATGACCAGAGGAGGCGCCAGTCGAATGGTCGTCTCATGCGTTTCTTTACATAGCAGTCCGATCCTAGCCAGAGCTTCGCAGTACGGCCTAGCGGGCACGGACAGATGAATTCCGATCAGCAGGCCGCGCCCGCGGATGGATACGATATCCGGATGTTTGATGGATGTAAGCCGTTTCATAAAATATCGGCCGAGCTCCTCAGACCGCTCTATCAGCCGTTCTTCCTCCAGAACATCCAGTGCCGCCAGCGATACGGCACAAGCCAGCGGATTGCCACCGAAGGTCGAGCCATGCGAGCCCGGCTCAAAAACGTTCATAATCTCCTCATCCGCGGCGACTGCAGATATCGGCATCACCCCGCCCCCGAGCGCTTTGCCCAGAATATATACATCCGGCACCACGGTCTCCCAGTCACAGGCAAACTTCTGGCCCGTACGCCCGAAGCCCGTCTGGATCTCATCGGCAATAAACAGCACGCGCTGCTGGCGGCATAGCTCATATGCCTCGGATAAAAATTGCGGCGGAGGCACGATAATCCCCGCTTCCCCCTGCACCGGTTCCACCAGAAAAGCAGCCGTATCCGGCGTAATCGCCGCCCGTAGCGCATCCAGATCTCCATACGGAATTGTTAGGAACCCCGGGGTAAACGGTCCGAAATCCTGTTTGTAAGCCTCCTCTGTTGAAAAAGAGGTAATGGTTAACGTACGTCCATGGAAATTGCCGTTACAGACAATAATCTGCGCCCGGTCTTCCTTCACCCCTTTGACCCGGTAGGCCCAGCGTCTAGCCATTTTGAGCGCAGTTTCCACTGCCTCTGCTCCCGTGTTCATCGCGAGAATTTTGTCTTTCCCGACAAATTCGGCTAGTCTTTTCACAAACCGGGCCAGCGCCTCGCTATGAAAAGCTCTTGAGACAAGCGTCACTTTGTCCGCCTGCTCTTTCAGCGCTTGAATGATTTTCGGGTGACGGTGACCGTGATTGAGCGCGGAGTATGCGCTCAGCATATCGAGATAGCGGCGCCCCCCCGTATCCTCGACCCACACCCCTTCCGCCTTTTCAATAACAATTGGCAGCGGAAGATAGTTCCTTGCACTGTAATGGTCCATCATATGCAGGACTTGCTCTGTTGTGGCCATGGCTGCACATCCTATCATGTAATCTTTTCGCCTGTTCCTATCTTATTGGCGAACTGCCGATTTCATGATTTGTGAAATTTTGTACATTGGACACGACAAAAAGCACCGCTTTCCTTTTGCCTGCCGCAAGAAGAAAATCGGTGCTTTTTACTTAAGATAAGCGCCGTGAAGCGGGCTTTAACCCGCCCATGCTTTATTTTTTGGATTCCAGCGTCTCCAGGTACTCTGAAATCTCTGCCGGTGTTTTCGCAAACTTGCTGTGCAAATGAGCTAGCTTTTCACCGTTTTTGAAAACCAGAAGGCTCGGAATGCCGCGCACATCATTCTTGCTGGTGATATCCTCGAACTGCTCCACATCCATGGCATAAAACTCTTTATCTGGATGCTTCGTCATCATGTCCGGCAGAAATTTGTCCAGCGTCTTGCAGTCCGGGCACCAGGAAGCGTCATATTTAATAACGGTCAGCCCGTCGCGGTTGATCAAATCCTCATATTGTTTTTCCGTTTGAATACGTTCCATCTCTGCTATCCCCTTTACCTGCGTCATTTGGCGGCTTCCTACAGAAGCTTGGATTCCGGAAATTGTGCAATGATTTTTATCACACCCGAACCGTTACCTTATTTTAGCCGTTTATGACTTGGTTTGCAAAAGGGTCACATGGAATGCATTTCATGACCGGAGGATGGCGGCTCCTCTGCGAAAGGACTGTGTCCCAGCCAGGCGGCGACGCACAAGATGACGACGGGAAGAACAATATATATCATCCAAAAGGAAGTTCGTACAGGTGCTGTTGGCAGAAAGTTCTTGGTTTCCTTCACTGCACTCACAGGCACAGGCTGGGCCGGTTCCCCCTCCCGATGCTTGCGGTCATGGATCAGGTAGATCACCAGCGCGGTTACCGCGATAAACATCGCGTCCATCATGAACAGCATGACATCCCATTGCCGCTTTGGAATCATCTCCCCTAGCATCGCTCCATGAACACCGCCCATGATGCCTCCGCCAATCCCCTCCACAACAGCCAGCAGGCCGAGGGGGCTACCGACCAGGAAGCCGATCAGGAAGCAAAAAAGGATTGAAATCCCGGTGGATACGACCAGATTCTGGGCAAACAGCATGCCCAAGATGACGCCAATCGTCAAATTCGACATCAGCCCAGTTGTCATTGCGACCACTGTACCTGTCATGTTCGTCAAAATGTGACGGTTCAGCTGAACGTACATGATGCATAACACCGTATAAATGAAGACAATCAATATACTCATATTTAACAGCATACCCATGCCCCCTTTCACCCGGGTGCTGCAGTATATACGCCAAGAACGCTGTCCGTGACCTACCGCTGCAGCTGCGGCACTGTTTCCTTCCGCTCTATGAAGCTTATTCAGCCGAAGTTATCTTTATGCTGATAACATAAAAGCACAAAAGGAGAGCACCGCTTCTTCGTGCGGAAACTCTCCTTCGGAATCTGCCCTTGATTACGGATAGATTTTCTCGCCGTTCTCCAGCATACGGATAAACTCGTTTACCTTTTTCATACGCGTCTCGGCCTTTTTTGCATTCTTGATCCGGAACGCGATCGCATACTTATTTTGACTGTTCAAGGTATCATAAAATGCTTTGGCCTTCGGATTCTCGGCAAAAGCGGCCTCCAGATCCTCCGGCAGCGTGCTGCGACTTTGCGGTTCATACGCCTGCTCCCAGCGACCATTATTCTTGGCGGTCTCGACTGCCAGAAGTCCCGCGGGCTTCATTCGGCCTTCCTCCGTTAACCGCTGAACTTTATCCCGATTCACCTGCGACCAGATGCTGTTTTTCCCCCGAGGCCCAAAACGCTGAATCCAGCTCTCCTCATCCAGGGCTTCCTTGCGGCTATCAATCCATCCGTAACAAAGGGCGCTGTCCAGCGCTTCGGCATAATTCACGGAAGCAAATCCCGCATTCTTCTTGGCAATCTGCAGCCTGACTCCCTTCGACAGATCATGATTCTGCCCCAGCCAAGCCTCCCATTCCTGCTGATTCTCGCATAATAGCAGTGGCCAATCCGCTTGTCCATCGGTCTTCTTCATTATCAACCGCCTCCCGTCTCTGCTTACAGTTCTATCTATTTCCGCTTCTATTCATACTTGTTAGATTACCATTTTAATCCATAGACTTGATCACCTTCAAGATTAACTCTAATTACAATAAGCAAAAAGAGAGTCTGCCACCTGCACACGATCCGGCAAGTAGGACTCCCTATAGCGATTCGACACATATATGTTTACAATCTATTTTTCAAAAACGATGCTGTAGTATGCTTCCGTCCACGGCTGCCGGCTCAGTACTTTAAATCCCATGCCCTCCAGAATGCCCGCCATATCAGCAGAGGCAATCCGGTGGTTCAGCGGCGGACCGCTTTCGGTTTCAACACGCTCCCATTCGATACAAAGTGCACGGCCGCCTTGCCTCAAAACGCGCCGGATTTCCCGGAGCCCTTGCTCCAGCGGGTCCACTTCATGAAGCACCATGGAACAAATAACTGCATCTACTTTCGCATCCTCCATCGGGATTTGCTCCGCTTCGCCCTGTATGATCTCAATCCGGCCGGATGTCCGCTCCGGCATGCGACTCTTTAGATGCTCCAGCATTTCGGGCTGGGCGTCCAGCGCATATACGGTACCACGGGTTCTCTCCGCAGCCGGAAACGTAAAATAGCCCCCGCCCGCTCCTACATCGAGAATATCTTCACTGCCTGTCAAATCGAGCAAATCCAGAAGCTGCTCTGGCGGAAGTTTTTTTCTGCGCTCGGGGTTATCGAGCCTAGCAATCCGCGCCGGGTCAAAACGTTTATCGTTCATCGTTTTCTTCCTCCTTATCGGTATAAGCTGCATGACGATTTTTTACGGCTGTAGTCTCGGCTAAAATGGTATCAACCGGTTATGACATGGAATCCTGATGCTGCTCCTGGCAATCAAAGCATTCAAGCGTCTGATCTTCCTGCACCGTTCCGTTCAGAAACCCATTCTCGCAGTAGATCGCTTTGCCGCAGCTGTGGCAATATCCGACAAGCTCCTGCATAGCGCATGCCTCCTGTCTTTTTTAAGATATCAGAAAGTATAAACTTCAAGAAACACATCCTGATATCGCAAGAAAAACTTCCGCTAAAGGCGGTCTGTCTTCTGTGAGAGTACGTCGATAGGCGTTTTTCTTATCCACAAAGGTAACTGCAGTGATATCCTACCATACCATGATACTTAATTGTAACTGAACTTTCGCCGTTTGAACCTGATCGGAAGAGTGATAAGAATATCTTGTTGTAAAATTCACCAATGGGTACGGTGAGTTGTAAAAAATATGATTATCTATTGCATGGACTGCCCGGCATCCACCGTGATGATCTGCCCGGTCAGAGCCTCCTGCTCCAGCACGGTGCAGATCATATGGGCAATATCCGCAGGTAATGCGGTCTTACCCAGCAAAAGACTACCCGCAAGCTGCTCCATCTGCTGCTCCCGGCCTTCCCACCATCTCGTCAGCACCGCTCCAGGGGCAACGAAGTTGACACGGATATAGGGCGAGAGTGATTTTGCCAGGGAACGGGTAAGTCCATGGACTGCGGCCTTGGAGACTGCATAAGGCAGCGACGAGCCTGATCCAGTGATTCCGGCAATACTCCCTACGTTAACGATCACTCCCTGTTTCTGTTTCTTCATAAAAGGTGCAACGGCCCTTGCGCAGTAAAACATGCCTTTGACATTAATCTGGAACAGCTCATCCCAAGCCTCCTCCGTCACGGCATCGAGATCATCCATCGGAATATGGCGGGTTACACTGGCATTGTTGACCAGCAGATCAATGGCTCCCCATTCGCGTGCAAGGGTATCAACCATAGCCAGTACCTCTTCCTCACGGGATACATCAGCCTGAATGGCAAGCGCGTGTCCTCCCTGATCTTGAATCATCCGTACCGTTTCTTCGGCTTCATTCACCGACTTTGAATAATTAACGGCCACCACGGCCCCGCGATCCGCCAGCGCCAGCGATACCGCCCGGCCTATGCCTGTTCCTCCACCCGTTACCAGCACTTTCTTATCCCGCAATTCCATCTGAAAATCGTCTCCTTTTCTCATATCAAATTTGGAAAAAGCTTGTCCATAAGCTCACTCTTCCACAGCAAACTGGGCAATTCCGTTGCCAAACGACCAGTTTTCCCCCGTATTTTCAGTCAAAA
Organism: Paenibacillus mangrovi; assembly: GCF_022898935.1. Taxonomy (GTDB): domain Bacteria; phylum Bacillota; class Bacilli; order Paenibacillales; family Paenibacillaceae; genus Paenibacillus_AQ; species Paenibacillus_AQ mangrovi. The sequence continues at coordinate 73,523 of NZ_JALIRP010000012.1, forward strand.
CAATCATGACATCCTCGGGCCTGACACCTGCATTCTCTTGAAGCAGCTCCGTGATCCGGGCATATAACGCCTGCTTTCTTCGGGGGGTACGTCCTTGCTTCATGGTGATTTGAATAAAAATTTGCTGATCCGATCTTGCGATGTTCATGTACTGCCTATCATATAAAAGCTCTCCCGGCGCATGAGTGGAGATCGCTTGAAAATAATCGTCCTCCGGCACATCGATGGTCTCCACCATGGCTAGGTGAATGGAACGGCTGAGCACGGACAGCTCTTCTTTCGATCTTCCTTCATGCAGATCTATACGTACAAATGGCATCGTCTTGCGCCTCCCTTTTCTTCAACGACAATGCTATTGTATAGGATCGCTATGTATCTGTATAATTGAATTAACCGAATTATAAATTCAATTTTATTGAACTATAGGAGGAGACATGGATCTTAAAGCGGTCAAAACCTTTCATCGGATCGTCGCCCTCGGAGGCTTCAACCGGGCAGCGGAGGAGCTAAATTACGCCCAATCCACGGTCACCATGCAGATACAAAAGCTTGAAGCCGATCTTGGCTTGCGTCTCATTGAGCGGGGAAAAACCTTTGAATTAACGCAGGCCGGCCGTCTATTTCTTGAGCAAAGCGCACATATCGTCAGGGATATCGAGCAGCTTCAGGATACGATGACAGAGCTTGTCGCTGGTGAAGCGGGGCATATTAGGCTTGGGGTTGTGGAACCCATCGCGAGCTACCGGATGCCTGACATTATAGCTGGATTCTTGCGTGATTCCCCCCATATCCGCGTATCCATCAGCATTGCGAGTTCCACCGTATTAAGCCAACAGCTTCAGCAAGGCGAGCTTGATCTGGCCATCTGCTCCCCGCCGCTGCTCGGAACGGGATTGTATTTTGAACCGATGCTTACGGAGCATTTTGTCGTGCTGCTGCCTGAGCAGCATCCTTTAACCCAGAAAGCGATCATTTCCGTTCAGGACCTGCGGAGTCACCGGCTGCTAATCACGTCCTCCGATTGTCCATACCGCCGCAAGCTGGAGATGATTCTGCAGGAGCCGGGCGGATCTCCGCTCGATACCTTAGAGATCGGCAGCATGTCCGCATTGAAATTCTATGTCCAGAGTGGAATCGGCGCAGCTCTCGTACCCGTTTCGGTGCTTCAGCCTGAACCGGAGGGTACCGTAATCCGGCCACTTCAAGGCAGCGAGGTCGACATGACCTGCGGTTTATTGTGCAGAGAGCCCGATTATCCGCCGCGGCTGGCTGCAGGCAAGCTGTATGAAACTTTGAAAAAGAATCTGCCGGACAATTATTTAATCTCATGAATGACTTTCTCGATGCCTTCGCGGATGTCCGGCTCTTTCACACTGGAAACCGACAATCGCAGAATATGATCCCTCTCGAAATTCGGTAGATAGCAGGTGTCTGCGGTGCCCACCCGGATCCGTTTTTTTTCCAGACGCTTGATAACAAGGCCTACATTGACGCCAAGATCCAGTTTTAAAAAAGTATGCATGCCCAGCTGGCTAGGGGTCTGATAAACAAAAGGTTTCGGCGCTCCGACATCTTTATTTTTGATGATGCATTCATGCAGCAGGGCAGATCTCTTGCCATAACAGGCACGCAGCTTTTTGCGGTGGCGCTCGAACATGCCGCTTTTCAAGTACAGCTCCAGCGCTGCCTGAGACAGCATCGAGCTGTCGATGTCCAGCAGCCTTTTATACTGAAGAAACGACTCCCGCAGCGCATCCGGCATGACCGCAGCCCCGATCCGCAGGCCTGGAAAAATAATTTTCGAATAGCTTTTTAGGTAAATCACGTGGCCGGAACGGTCATAAGCATAGATCGGATCTTCCTTTGCATCCTGCTCCAGATCAGCCATGTAATCATCTTCCACAATGTACACATCATATTTTTCCGCAAGCAAGGCGATGGCCTTTTTCTGAGAACGGTCCAACGAAGTGCCTAATGGATTATGAAACCTGGGTACCGTGTAGAACCACTTGATCTCCCCGGTTTTGAACTTCCGCTCCAGCTCCTCCAGATCGATTCCTTCTGCCGTGCGGCGGATTCCTTCCGCCTCAATGCCGTACACCTTCATAAGGTCGACTAATAGATGGTACCCCGGCTGCTCCATCAGCACGCGGCGCCCTCCGTTCGGGAAGGGAATCTGCGCCAGTACGGTAAGGGCCTGCTGCACCCCTGAAGTAATAAAAATTTGCCGGGTATCGGCGAAAACCTGATATGAGGCAAAATGCCGCTGCATCTCGCGGATGAGTGTCGGAAGCCCTTGCGGCGTTCCATAGATAAACAGGTCGTTGCGATACATATCGATCGCTTTATTGATGCAGTGCTGGAAATCCAGGTACGGGAAAATATCCGGATCGGGCGCGGTTACGGTGAAATCGATCCAGTGCGGCCCCTCTTCCTTTCGTTTCGCGGTCCTCTTCATGACGTAATAGCCGCTCTTCGGCGAAGCGTAGATCAGATGCTTTTCCTTCAGCTCCTCCAGCGCGCGAATGACGGTGCTTTTGCTGCAGTTATACCGGGCCGCCAAGTCCCGGATGGAAGGCAGCTTGTCGCCCTCCCGGCAGCTGTCGCCAGTGATCTGCGCTTCTAAATCATTGATGATATCATCGTACTTAAACATGCCTCTTTCCGCCTCCCGCCAACTCATCTGTACCGGTACAGATTGCAATTCCTTTTATTGTAGCACAGCCGCATCCGGCTTAGAATGAAGAAAACGCCGCTCGATGCAGAGCAATTTTTTTAAAAAAAGGACCGGTCCTTCCACAGCGCGCAAACTTAGGGAGGTCATTCTATGAAATTTACACTACAGCAAAAAGCCGTTACGGCTGCCATTATCAATGCGATCATCGTCGGCTTTTCACCGATATTCGTTAAACAGTCGCTAAGCTATGCCGATCCGCTGGATTCCCTGGCTCACCGCTTCACGATTTCGTTTCTTGTAGCTACCTTGCTCGCTTTTCCGGGATGGAAACAGTTGAAGGCGATGCGAAAAGAATGGTTCACCGTCGTTCCGCTGGCGCTGCTCAATCCGTCGCTCTTTTTTGCCCTGCAGGCATTCGGTCTGCTGCATGCTTCCTCGGCGGTTGCCGGGATCGTGCAGGCCACGGTTCCCATCTTTACGATGATTCTCTCGGCCCTGTTTCTGAAGGAGCACAGCAGCACGGCTCAGCGGCTCTTCACCCTGCTGTCCGTTGCCGGCATAATATTGGTATTCGTGGTGCCCGGCGTCGACGCTTCGTCCACTAGCTTACTAGGTATAACACTGATCCTGCTTTCCGCCCTGTCTCTGGCTGGGTACACCACATTAGCCCGCAAGCTGACACGTACCTTGCGTCCCAAAGATCTGACCTATATGATGATTCTTTTTGGATTTGTCGTTTTCAACGTCATTGCTCTGATCAAGCATGGTTACGCGGGAACGCTCGGCTCCTATTTCGTACCGCTACAAGAGCCTGTGTTTATCGCGGATATGCTCTTTCTCGGTGTATTGTCCTTCCTGGTAACTTCATTTTTGTCAAACTATGCGCTATCGATCCTCGAAGCTTCGAAGGTGAGCGTATTCGCGGGTTTGTCCACCGTCGTTACCATTGCAGGCGGCGTACTGCTGCTGAATGAGCAGCTGGGCTGGTACCACTGGGTCTGTGCGGTCATGATTGTGGCGGGCGTCATGGGCGTCAATTTGTCGAAGACCAAAATTCGCTTAAATTCGCGGAAGTAGCGGGAATTTTAATATTTTCAGAGAAGCCGAAAATGACGAATCCGACGAAAACTGTCGCTAATTGCAGAACATGTTTACGATTGATTCTTTTGGACTGCGTTGGAAGACTTATACGGCAGTCTCTTGCTATGCAAAACACATCTGGAAAAATAGTCCTGAAATAATATTTTGTTGCAATTCTACCAGTGGTAGAATCTTTGTAATATTTTTTCCTACCTGACGGAGGAAGGACAAAAATAAATAGAGAGGAGAAAAAAATCTCACAATCCTCCATTCTCCATCAGGTTTCGAGAGAATAGTCTATTCAATTATATTTCAATAGGGAGGGGTATATCTGAAAAGAAGTCTATTATCTCGCAAGCTTCCTGCTGTCACCCTTGCACTGGGTCTAACTGTTGGTATGATTCCCGGAATGGCACTTGGTGCAAGCTCTCAAGGATCCGCAACAGGGGCCCTAGAACTTCAATCATTGAAAGGTCCTGTTCAAGCAACCTATGTATCGCCTAAAATCAATACCAATTCTTCCGGAAAAGTGAAGGTCATTGTTCAGCTGAACGCACAACCTGCTGCTGTGGGCAAATATGCAGCCAAACAGGGAATCAGCTCTTTGGCCGCATCCGCGACCGAGAAGGCTGTTCAAAGCCAGCAGGTAGACTTTTTAAAGGAAGTATCTAGTCAGGGCATCGACCTTACCGTTAACTATCAGTACGATACCGTATTGAACGGATTTGAGGTTAGCATCCCGGCCGATGAAATTCCAGAGCTGGCCAAAATTCCAGGAGTGAAATCTATACAGGAAAACAGCACGTGGTATGCTCTTCCGATCCAAGCTTCTGCCGATAATGGCTCTAATGGTATATTTGACAGCTCGCCTCTTAAACAACTTGGGGTTACCGAAGCCTGGAATGAAGGGTTTACCGGAAAAGGATTGAAAATCGGCGTCATCGATACCGGAGTCGATTATACGCACCCTGATATTGCTCCCGCCTATAAAGATGGATATGATTCGTTTGAAAAAGATAATGATCCTTACGAAGAAGCACCGATCAGCCCAGAAGATGATCCGTATCATACAGGATTTGCAGGAACGTACCACGGTACGCATGTGGCCGGCACCATCATCGGTCAATTCAAGAATCCGGAAAGCGAAGTCAGGCAAAAAGGTGTTGCATTCGGGGCAGAGCTGCACGCCTACAAGGTCCTGGGCCGAAATCCTGAACAACCTGGCAGATCCTCCGGCTCTTCGGCCCAAGTTATTGACGGTATTGAACATGCCGTTAAAGATGGAATGGATGTCATCAATCTCTCCCTGGGCTCCGATTCCGAGAAGGACGTAAACTCGCCTGATGCCATCGCTATTAACAATGCCGTACTCTCTGGTGTTGTTGCTGTGGTTGCCAATGGTAATGCCAACAGTAAAGAGAAGCCGGCATACTATACTATGGGATCTCCAGCCACCTCCCAGCTTGCGATAGCCGTAGGAGCGGTAACGAGCAGCAGCCAGCTTTACAGCGGCCGGGTTAAACCTGAGTTCAACACGGCTACTTCCGCTACCTACGCCACATATGAGGATCTGCAGGTGATGGCTTTTGAAACCATGCAGAACAATTTCGCCAATATTTTGGGAACGAATCCATATGACGTTGTTTACGTGGGATTAGGCGACAAAGATGACTACAACGGAAAAGACGTGGAGGGTAAAATTGCGCTGGTCTCCCGCGGCAACATCGCCTTCGTGGATAAAATCGCCAATGCCAAAGAGCATCATGCAAAAGCCATCGTGATCTTTAACGGCGACATGATTCGTCCAAAATCGGATCCGCCGGAAGTCAATCTACAAGAAGATATTGAAGGACGTAACGACTTCGCGAACGTTCTGCTGGGAGACAACTTTGAATTCATCCCTACCTTCGACATGAAAGGTACTGTCGGACGTTCTCTTGCCAGAGCCCTGAAGGCAAACCCGGATACCAAACTTCAATTTACGTTTGGTTCTGATTATAAAGCCACGACCATTCCAGGCGACGAGCTGGCAGACTTCAGCTCTTGGGGTCCTAATGCAGACAGCAATATGAGCATCAAGCCTGACGTTACAGCCCCAGGGGTGAATATCTTATCCACTTGGCCGGCATACGGCAAGGTAGATCAAAACGCTTCCTATGCCAAGGCATATAACCGGATCAGCGGAACAAGCATGGCAACCCCTCATGTGAGCGGACTGGCTCTTTTGATTAAGGAAGCGCATCCAAAATGGACGCCATTCGATATCCGGTCCGCTTTAGCTAACACCGCAGATGTGCTGACCGCGCCGAACGGTGAAGATTATGACGTATACCAACAAGGGGCAGGACGTGCCAATGTCGCAAATGCCATTCTTACGGACGCTTTACTGCAATCGATAGAGCCTATCACAATTCTGGACAAAAATTACAACCCGACAAGCGTAGTCAACTATAACTCTTCTGCAAGCTTTGGAGTCGTCGCTCCGGGCGCGCCACAAAAAGTGAAGAACCTACAGCTTAAAAATACGGGAACCAAAGCCCTTACTTATGATGCTAGTATCGAGTGGCACGGCGAACACGACGGCGTCGATGCGAGCTTGGATGTAAGCCAACTCACGGCTAATGCGGGCTCTTCCAAGGCGTTCAATCTCACTTTAACAGTAGGTTCGAGTGTAGAGGAAGACACCTTTTATGAAGGGCAAGTGAATCTGAAAAGCCAGGGCCATCCCGATTTGCATCTGCCATTTGTCGTAAATGTCGGCAAAGAGCAGCCTGCTACAGGATTTGGTATTCAGGAGCTGAGCCTATCTAATACCGTTATCTATCCGAACCGTTCGAGCCAAAATTCAACGGATCTTTCCTTTAAACTTAGTGGATCCAATGCAAACGTATACCGTATTGATCTTGTCAACCTGGACGATGAGTCCCTCGGATTCCTGGATGTCAAATATGCGCCAGCCGGTGAAAACTTAAAAACTGGAACTTATACATTAAAGAACATTGGCAATGCATACCATCCGTTCGAAACCGTTCAGGAAGGCGACGAAGAGGTACTTAAACCCGTATTGGACAGTAACGGAAAACCGACCACTAGTTATCTAAAGGATGGGGTCTACAGAGTTTATGTGCTTGCAGATCAAGTGAAGTCTTCCGATGAGTATGCAGTCATTCATAAGAACGAAGGAGCCTATGAAGGATTCATCTCGTTCCGTGTCGATAATACACGTGAAAACAACCCTGGCGATCCCGGCCCCGGTCCGGGTCCGGGTAATGGACCGGGTGGTAGCGGCAGCACTCCAGCACAGCCTTCAGGCAATGAATCGGTGGGCTCTGTGATTGATCAAGGGCAAAAGCAGATTCCTGTTGCAGCCAAGACAAGCAGCAATAATGGCGTTACGACCGCTTCCATTTCCGACAGCGATCTCAAAGCCGCCATATCATCTGCAGGAAGTTCAGCTGCGGCTGTGGTCATCAGCGCTCCCAGAAATGATGCCAATGTCACGTTTACATTGACTGCGGATCAAGTCAAAGCCTTGAGTACGCTCCCTAAAGGCAGCACAGTGGTGTTTAGCACAGGTGGCTCTGCTATATCTGTCCCAGTCACTGTTTTTGGTAAAGCACCGGCTAACACCAGCTTCGAACTGGTCATCAAAAAGGCGGACGATCAAAAGTCCAAATTTGAGACAACCGTGCCTGGATCTAAAGTCATTGGAGCTCCAGTCAGCTTTGAAGCCTTCTGGGTAACTGGTTCTGCCAGAGCTTCCGTTCAAGTTCCGAATCAGATCTTTATCAAGAGATCCTTTACCGTTCCAGGAAGCATTGACCCGAACACTGCAGGCGTATTGTTCGAAGAAAACGGCAAGATTACTCCAGTATCTTCTGTCTTTAAAGCTCAAAAAGGCGGATCTACGATCGTAACGGTGAGCCGTCCTGGATTCTCCGTTTATGCTGCAGTCAGCCGCACAGTGAAGTTCAATGATATCGTTTCTTCGCCGGCAGCATCCGATATTACTGCCTTGGCCAACAAACTGATCATTGACGGAACAGCCGAAGGAATCTTCTCGCCGAAGAGCAACCTTACGCGTGCCGAATTTACGGCGCTGCTCTCTCGTTCGCTTGGTTTGCGGTCCAATGCCGCTTCCAGCTTCGCGGATGTGAATGCAACCGCCTGGTACGCGAATGATGTATCCGCCGCTTATGAATCAGGCTTAATTCAAGGCGTTGGCCAAAACAAATTTGCGCCGAACGCTAGCGTTACACGTCAAGAGATGGCTGTTATTTTGCACAGAGCCCTTCAATTGACCGATGTGGAAGTAAAAGCTTCCAACCCATCTTTTAGCGCTTACGCCGATGATGCAAAGGTTGCTCCGTATGCGAAAGATGCCGTGAAGTCTCTGGCTTCCGCAGGGATCGTCAGCGGTGACGCCAACATCTTCAACCCGACTGCCGCTGCTACACGCGAAACGGTGGCTGCTGCACTGCATCAACTGCTGATTAAAACCAACCTGATCGACTAGAGAAAATGTAATGAAATGACAGCACCCCCATAGCTTTGGAGCAGAGACTATCCTGCGCCATTGTAAGCTATGGGGGTGCTATTTGTTTATAGCCTATGAAAATCGCTTGCGGCCTCTTCGACTGATAGGCCTCAACCGCCCCAATCACTCCGCAAGGTAAACAGGTCTTTCAGAGCTTCGGTCGATAGCTCCGTAATCCAGCTCTCCGTGCTGGAAATGACATTGTCGCTGAGCTGCTGCTTGCTCTCCAGCATTTCATCAATGCGCTCCTCAAGCGTGCCGAGCGAGATGAATTTATGCACCTGCACGTCTTTGGTCTGTCCCATCCGGTATGCGCGGTCTGTCGCCTGGTTCTCCACGGCCGGATTCCACCAGCGATCGAAGTGGAATACGTGATTGGCAGCGGTCAGGTTCAAGCCTACGCCCCCTGCCTTGATCGATAGAATAAACACGCTTGGCTGTTCATCGGGCGGCAGAGTCTTGGACTGGAACTGATCGATCATTCTGTCCCGTGCTGATTTGGAAGTGCTGCCGTTAAGATAAAGTACGGGCTCCTGTAGTTCCTGCTCCAGCACACGCTGCAGCATCTTTCCCATGCCAATGTACTGGGTAAAAATAAGGCAGCGCTCCCCTTCTTCACGAAGCTCCCGTACCATGTCGAGCAGGCGTTCAAGCTTGGAAGACCGGCTGATCAACATTCCTGTATCCATGCTGTCATCCGGATCAGGGGTATTTTCCGAAGAATCCCCTGTCAACAGCAGCGGATGATCGCAGATCTGCTTCAAGTGGGTCAGGGCAGCCAGAATCGCACCTTTCCGTTCTATGCCTTCCAGCTTCTGCACCCGGTTCATCAGATCGTTTACGGTCTGATCATATAGAGCCCCCTGCTCGGCTGTCAGATGAATATAGGTTTTCATCTCGTTTTTGTCCGGCAGGTCAAGCTGAATGGCCGGATCCTTTTTCTTCCGGCGCAGCATAAATGGCTTAACCAGCTTCTGCAACTGCAATGTCCGCTCTTCATCCTGCTCCTTCTCGATCGGCTGGATGAAGCGGACGTTAAAGGCCCGCAAGCTCCCCAAATAACCCGGATTCATGAAATCATAAAGGGACCACAGCTCCGACAGCCGGTTCTCGATCGGTGTTCCGGTAAGCGCAATACGATGTCTTGCCGGAAAACTCCGGACGGCGGCTGATTGCTTCGTCTGGGCATTTTTAATATTTTGGGCTTCATCCAGACATAGCGATTCCCACGTGAACTCTTTCAACATATCCTGATCCAGCGTCGCCGTCGCATAAGAAGTTAGAATGACGTCTGCCTGCCGGATTTCGTCGAGGAACGCTTTTTCACCAGGCCGCCTGCTGCCGTAATGCAGCATGACGTTCAGAGAAGGAGCAAACCTGTTTAGCTCCTTCTGCCAATTGCCCAGCACAGAGGTCGGGCAAATCAGCAGCGACGGCAGCCTGTGATCCGCATCCAAAGGGTTCTCTTTCAAGTGCAATAAATAAGTAATGAACTGCACGGTTTTCCCCAGCCCCATGTCATCCGCCAGACACGCACCGAGCCCGAATCTGCGCAAAAAGGCGAGCCAGGAAAAGCCGTCGTACTGATAGGAACGCAGCTCGGCTTTCAGCCCTGCAGGAACAGCAAGCTTTGGCCATTCCGACTGCTGCCCGAGCTGGCCTATAAGCTTCGTTAGATGCTCGTTCAGCTCAACCTCAAGCTCAATCCGAGGCGCATCATCCTGCGGCTCATCTTCCTCTTCCCGTGCTTCCTTGGCTTCCCGGGCAGGCTCCTCTTCGCTGCGCTGAAGGTGCAGATGCAGAACGTCCTGAAAGGACAAGCCCTGCGAGCTGTCCACCCCTTCCATCATCTGCCCGATTTGCTTCAGCAGGGCGGGGTCAAGTGTAATCCATTCGCCCCGGAACTTGACCAGCCGTTCATTGCGGGCGACAAGCTCATTGAACTCCTGTTCAGAGAGCTGAGTCTCCCCGATGGCAACGCGCCAATCGAACTGGATGATGGAATCCAGACCGAACATCGAGCCGCCGCTGCCTTTGGAATTCTCTTCGCCTTCACCGGAACGGACCTTAGCGCGAAGCTTCGGTTTCCTGCGGCTGGCTGCCTCCCACCAGGCAGGGAGCAGCACCTGCCATCCGGCTTCGAGCAAACGGCGGCTGTCCGTCGTCAGAAACTGCCATGCCGCAGCGTCGGTCAAAGGCTTGCTGAGAATATCATCGCTTTGTCCTGAGCGTACAGCCCCGGGTAGACTTGCACGCAAATGCTCCATCCATCCGGCGGAGCGCTCACGTACATGGGTTGTCCAGGCATCCGGCCATACACCGGATGCATATCCGTCTTCGCCAAGCCGGACGGGAATCAGTACGGATGGATCAATCTTGTCCTGAAGCACCAGCTTGAGGCGCCAGATGGGCTCATAATCATCCGGCTCCAGTAGCTGCAGGAGCGGCCGGAAAGGCGCTGTATCTGCCTTCCATCCAATCGAAATCAGCCATGCCTGTTCATTTAATCCGGCCACCGCGCTGTCTTTGTTGAAGAGCATCGGATATTCTCTCCGCAGATCGGAGGCCGTTGTCTCCGTTCCATAGCATCTGCTGAACACCGAAGACGAAAAGGCCGCCCGCAGCCCCTCTCTAAACTCCGGGCTGCTGCCGGCAAGTGCCTTACTCGTTTGTGTATCCAGCGCCGCTTCATCCCATGTCCACTGCAGCTTCCCGTCCTGGAAGCTCGGGAGGCTAGGGATGTAGCGTCTTTCGTCGACGCAGGCTAGGAGTGCCGGAGCAAGCCTGAGGAGCACTCCGGCTTCATCATCCCAGCCCCACTGAATATGTTCCAGCAGCCTCCGCTCAGCAAAAAACGGAATGACCTGCTCGGCGGGTAGAACTACCAGCTCAACCTCCTGTACCTGCTGAACCTCCAGCTCCGTTCCATAAAAGGAAGCCTCATGCCATGCGAATAGCCGCTGCTTCATGTCCAGTCCCGGCACGTACCGGTGACCCTCGGTTGACCCGTAAATCAGCGCATCCCCATAGGCACTTAAACGGATATGGACGGTAATGTGATCTGTATATGGGCTCATGATATCAGTTTTCCTTTCCGAAGCTCCTCCTGCAATGCGCGCAGCCGGCTGTTACGGCTGGTGAATGCGGTGATAAAATGCTCCCACCGCTCCTGCTGCTTCATTTTTGCGTATAATTTGGATAATCGTTTCAGTAGTTTAACAGCTGCTTTATAGCTCGATCTATTCTTAAGCAGAATATACCGTTCTACAGCCTGGTGATAAAAGGGAAGCAGCAGCTCAGGGGCATTCTTCTCGATCGGCTGAAGCACACTGACACGAAACTCCAGTGGTTCCTTTCCGGTGCTCAGCTGAATATCCATCCACTGCTGCCATTTTCCATAACGGAGCAAAGTCTCTTCATAGATATCCTTCGAATACGGCAGCATGCTGGCAAGCGTCTTCCACATCTCATTCTCAGACTCGGGAAAATGCTGTACAGCCGTGTGCCAATAATCCATATAATCATTCAAATGGCCTTTACGGTGGCTGCTCAGCATCGGACCGATTTGGACAAGCCAGGTCTGCAGCCGGGGCCATACCTCCGCTCCAGCCAGCATCTTAAGAAACGAAATCAGATAGTCAGGCGGGATGATGGATGCCTTATCAGCGGTCTGAAGCCACGTCCAGGCTTGCCGGTCTTCCCCTATCAGGAAATAGATCCTGCTTTGCGCCAGCATCCACGGAAGCTTGGAAAGGGTATCGCCCAGCTCCTCCTCAGCGGACCCAAGCTTTTGCAGCTCCTCGGAGTACATTTCCGTGTCCTCCAGATTGGGGTGAATCCATTTCAGCCAGAGCTGATCATAGGCTTCAAATAAATAACTAAAACTTTTGGGTTCCGTCAGCATCTGCCTGCGCAGATACGTCAGCGTCTTGATGACACGCGGCCACAGCTCCGGCTCGCTATTAATCTCAAGACCTTCCTCGAATATCCTTGTCATGGCTTCCTGCAGCTCATCTGCGGCAACCTGTGTGTGATAACCCATATATGTGTGGCTCGAGCGCTGCTGCGCCGGTTTGACCAGCTTCATGAGCATAAACAGATGGGCATGAAGATCAAACAACTGTCCCATGACGGGAGACAGTGGAGGTCTTACGGCATCAATCGCAGCAATAGCATTCCGTGCATACTGTCCATTGGAACTGCTGAACTCGAGCGGTGTGATACACAGCTTGAACAGACCATGCCATTCGGCAATGCTCATCTCCGGAATTTGCGACGCTTTTTCCTGGAGTAGTGATATCGCCTCTCCCCTTCGTTCAGAAATTGCAGGAGCATCATTATACGGCGTCTTCACGGACTGCTTAAACATCGCGGTAGAATGGGCATTCACAATGGCGTGTACAGATCTCCCCTGCTTACTGACATAATCCAGAAGTACCGCAATCATATGCTTGCAGTGGCTGGGTACGGGACAGGAGCAGCGGCTGGCCGATAAAACGTTTAAATCAAGCTCAACTCGGTAAAGCTCACTTCCCTCGACAATCGCTTCAATATGGCCGGTGTCCGTTGTCCTGGCGGGATGAACAAACCCTCGTTTAAAATATTGAAATCCCCGTTTAATCGTCAGGTCGTTAAATTGCTCGCCAACGGATTGAATAAGCTGCTGCCACTCTATATCATCGATCGTATCGTTTGGATTCATAATTCTGTCCTCTCCTCGCGGAGTATATTCGAAAAGCATGTATCTCTCCCATCTAATTTTACGGATAAAATGGAAGAACAACAACACTTTCGGCTTCTCTGATCTTTTGATGGCGACCAGCCACATTTCACCCGCTCCATGACCTACATTCCAATATAAAAAGGCCGGACAGCAGTCAGCAATTCCTCTGACATGTCTCCGGCCTTCCTTTTCTTACATTAAAAATAATTCTCTTAGATAAAATCACTCTCCGGTTTTCACCTCGTACCATGCGGTCTTCGGTCTCGACTCCGGATATCCGTGCTCCTTGCGGTACTCTTTTCGGGCATCGGTAAAATCGAACCAGCACTTCTCGCTGCCTGGATGATTGGCGTGATAGATCATGCACCAAAGGGCGTCCTCCAGACATGGATCCTCCCAAAATCCGTAATGGTTCTCCAGCTGTTCCAGCAGGTGCGGTCCCTTCAAGGGCTTCAGTTCGTCCAGTGAAAGATATCCCAAAGTGGCTACCCGCTCGGCAATTCTCGGCCCAATGGAAGGTACCCTCTGAAACTGGGCCATTGCGCGCAAATATCCCGCCCGCTCCTGCGTAGATCCCAGAATGCCTGCCAAATCAGAGGTTTCCAGTTCTGCGATGGAATGAAGCCTGATTTTAAAGGACCGCATATGGTTCTTCTCTTCCGGGGTTAACGGAAGCTTGGGCGCCGGGCGATTGTTCATATCGGATTCCTCCGCCTTTCTTTTTGAGAATTACATTACTCGCCACTCTACTTTCATGTCAATGAATGACTCCCCTGTAAAATAGAAAAGCCGGAGAAGAGCAGCCTATGATCATAGCATGCTCCCTCCAGCTTCAGCTTTACCTTTTAAAGGGCCTCTTTAAACAAGGACAGCTTACAGCGTGTGTTTGAGCAACCAGTTATACACTTCCTGGTTATCGTAAGTCTCCGACCATGAATTATGATTCGCTTCCGGATAGACCGTCAGCTTCACATCACCACCGGCGGCCTGTACAGCCTCAACCATCACTTCCGATTGGGACAATGGCACAATATCATCCTTCGCCCCGTGAAAAGCCCAAATCGGCGTCTCTTTCAGCGTATCGGCCTTCTTCGGATTGCCGCCGCCGCATACCGGTACCGCCGCCGCAAATCGGCTCGGATGCTCAGCAGCCAGCAGCCATGTGCCATAACCGCCCATACTTAATCCCGTTAAATATACACGCGCCGGATCGGTATGGTAAGCTTCCATAACCTCATCCAGTACGGCCATAACGGCCTCCTTCTCCGCATGCCAGTCCGAGTCCTCCGGACACTGCGGCGAAATAGCGATGAACGGAAAAGCCGGATCATGATCTACAATGTGCGGAACACCGTGGACTTTTACCAGCCCCACATCGCTGCCGCGTTCTCCAGATCCGTGCAGGAACAGGATGACGGGCCATTTATGATCTGAATTCTGATCGTATCCTTCCGGTACATGCAGCAGATAGTCCAGCACTACCTTTTTCGTAATTTCTTTCTCCAGCCTACAGGCTTGTTGGCTCATGAGAGTTCCTCACTTTCAGCATCATATGTAAGCGTTCAGCTTAATCGGATACCTGTCGTTATAACTAAACGCCCTTCCAAATATTTACGCCAATTCATGGCCTATCTCCTCCTTGACGGCTGATTATTATTCCATAATGCCTATGTACAAGATCGTCTATCGATGTACTTTCAAAGCTGCCAGACCGCGTTTAGCGGAGTCTAAAAAAACAGAACCTCATGTGAAAATCACATGCCAGCCCTGCTTTTGATCAATCATTATTCAATTTCCCCCTTGACTCTTGAAACGAAAAACCTTCATCATGCCAAAATGCGGCAGGTCCTCGTCTCTTTCGTGGTAATGATCTAAGCTGTAATTTCCAAGCGTTTTTCTCCAGAATCTTTGGGTGCGCTCATTGTCCGAAGTAGGTGTCGTGAACAGCATCCACCTGCCAGGAAACCGGTTGAACAAAGCCGCAGCTGCCTTCTCGCCAATCCCTTGATTTCGAAATGGCCTCATCACAAAAAATTCATTCAGCATATACTCGCTGTCATCTACCAAATAAGGAGGCGTAGCGACAAGACCGAAACCGGCCGGCAAGCCGTCCGCCCGGATCAGGTAGGGATACAGGATGTTCTCTTTTTGCCACCAAATATCGAAAAGAGACTGCTGTTCCTGCAATGTGCGAAAATCATCGGTATCCTCAAAAACACCGTATGTATTCGGAAGAACCCTGCGGATTTCAGCCAAATCATATAAATACAGTGGATACATATTATAAATGATCTGCTTGTCGGCCTCTGAACATAATTTGACGGTGATGTTCATCGTGATTCCTCCTTTGTATCGCATGAACGCTATCGTTATCTCGATTATAGAATCGCACGACTGAATGAGATATACCGAGAACATCACCTAATTAATAAAGGTACAAAAAAAGCCCGTAAGATGTTTATCCTCGGGCGTTACGTCTTTCATGTTTTGGAATATACAATTTTCTTAATCGTATCATAGGCCAAACCGTACACGGATGACAGCTCTTCCATAGACTGGCCTCTGGCATACTGCTTGCGGATATCGGCATTTCTGCGCCGCAAAGCTTCCCGGCTTCCGGAGCGTTCTCCCCAGGCTTTGCGCGAGCCCTTTATTGCCGGGATGTAAATCCAGTCTCCCTGTACGTACTGCTGCAGTTCACTTAACAGCCACTCTGGAAAGACGGTTTCAGCATTCACATATTTCATTCTGCTCTGCTCCTTAAATATCAATAATGGATTTTAAGGCAGCAAAGTCTCTATGACCTAACTCGTTTTAGCCCTGCCATGCAGGATGGGGCGGTCGATCAACACTGCTCCATACAAATAATAACCGCCGTAGTCCGTCATACAGACTTTGCATGGAGCTTTTCCTGAAACTGTTCGCGTATCTCAAGGCGCTATCATCCCTCCTGATTAACTTGGACTTCATATCTACCGGACTTCTTTGTTCCTATTTGATTTGTCCGATCGACAGGCTCACCTTGTAATTTCCATAATCCAAAATTTCATCCAAAAGCGTATTCAGTTCCAGCGGCGATCCAACCCTTACCCGCATCCAATAACAGCCCTCGCCGCTTACGCGATGCATCTCTACGACCTGCTCATGCTCCTGCACAAAAGACTGAAACTGCTGATGAGCTGAGTTCGATTTTAAAAAAATTGTGACGAAGGCGTGCACGGGCAGCCCGATTTTATCCGGATTCCAGCGCAGCGTATATCCTTCGATGACCCCTGCATCCTGAAGCTTCCGTACACGCCCGCCCACCGCCTGACCGGTTAAATGAACGAGCTCTCCGATTTCCTTGTAGGACCGGGTGGAGTCCTCGAGCAAATGGTGTAGAATCCGCAGATCCACTTCATCCAGTGTGTAATTCATGATAGTTTAAAAATCCTTTCACGATGAAAATAACAGCCGCTGTTTTGTTTCACGGCATTATTTGCTCCCGCTCCGGCTGCATCTATAATGATAGCAGATCGAACATATCCAAGATAAGAGGTGCTTTATATATGAAAATCCAATTGATCCGCAACGCTTCGCTTTGGCTGGAATATGCGGGAAATACTTTTCTGGTGGATCCGATGTTCAGCCCTCAGGGCGCCAATCCGCCGGTCTTCAATACCGCGAATGACAGACGCAATCCGCTGGTGCCACTCCCATTTCCCATGGAGACCTGGCTTAAACCGGATGCCGTTCTGTTAACGCATCTGCATCCCGATCATTGGGATCCGGCGGCAGCGGAGGCTTTGGACCAATCGGTACCTATTGCATGCCAACCTGCTGAAGGAGATGCCATTCGTGCAGCCGGTTTTATGAACGTTACCGAAGTAAAAGAAAGCTTTTCTTTGGGCGGGACAACGATCTTCCGTACGAGCGGCAAGCATGGCATAGGTGAAATCGGTCAGCTTATGGGACAGGTTTCCGGTTACGTTTTTCAGGCGGATGGAGAACCTACCCTCTACATTGCCGGGGACACCATCTGGTGTGATGATGTGAAGCAGGCGCTGGATCAATACCGGCCGGATCTCACATTGGTCAACGCAGGCGGAGCCAGATTCCTCGAGGGCGGACACATCATTATGAACGAAGACGATGTGGTCAGTCTGTGCCGGTACGCCCCCTATACGAAGGTTGCCGCCATCCATATGGAAGCTATCAATCACTGTTTCACCACCAGAAATAACCTTATGGAACGTCTAACCTCCGAGCAGCTTAACAGCCAGGTGCAGATCCCTCGAGATGGAGAATGGTTCTAAGGGAATCCACCGGAGAGCATCATTTATACGGTTAACGTATAGATGAGCTGCTCTCCGATTTCGCCTTCCCTTCTTCGGCCCTGTTCAACATGGTTAATAGATAATGCCGTTAATATATTTCTTTTCCAAAAATCTGCCGGAGATGATGCTCCAAATGGTCAACGTAATCACGAATCATCCACTCCAAAGTAACATGCTTCCCATCACTAAATGGATAGGTGCTCTGCAGCTTTTCTTCCGGTATGTTCTTTATGATCGCCGCCACCTGTGTATTCAGGCTTACCCACAAGCTTAAGACATGCTCCAAAGGAAGCTCCTGATATCCCATCAACCGAACCCATTCGTCCTGGGCATACTTGATAACCGTTTGGGGCTGCTCTTCATATTGTGCGCGGATGAAACGCTGCAGATTGTTTAGGGCAGAGTCGCACAGATGTCCGAGTATTTCTTTTTTCGACCATTTATGGGGCTGCGGCCGCAAGGACACTTCCGTTTCTGACAAGACACTAAACCTCTCGGGTACTCTGGCAATCCAATGATTCAGGCGATCTATAATATTTTTCATCGTTTTCCCTCCTATCAGGTCTCTAGTCTTATTTCCAGCTCTATTTTACAATTATACTTTATGACGCCGTATGACCTGCAATAGCCTGGATGATGGTTTCCCAGTCCCCAGCGTGAAGCTCGTGCCCTGTCCCCTCCAGCGTAAGAAGCCTGGAATCAGGGATGACGTCAGCAAGATGAATACCATGCTCATAAGGAATAATCGGATCTTCCGTCCCGTGTATGATCAGTGCTGGGACATGGATTTCAGCCGTTCTGCCAAGATACGTTTCCCCGCCGGATACCAGCCCGTGATTCATCATGCTCGCTGGACTTAGGGAGCGTCTAAATTCTTGTTCAGCCAAAAGGGTGATGTTACGTTCGTCAAATGCATGCTTGGAACCTCGCAGTACCCGCCATTTTTCTACCGAAAATTGAACAACCGACCGCTCGCTCGTCCAGTCCACTTCTCCTGCGGTTTCAAAAAAACGGTCTACCTTCTCTTCCGAGGGCGGAAGACCCGGAGCAAAATTGGATGTTGCGAACAGGGTCACGCTCTCCACCCGCTCCGGATGCCTTAGAGCGATCATTTGCGTGAGCATTCCTCCCATCGACATCCCCGCCACATGTGCCTTTGCGACGCCGTATCCATCTAGCACATGAATCGCGTCATCCGCCATATCCTCAAACGAGTATTCGGGCTGACCCGGAGGATACGTTACCGAGCGGCCCGTATCGCGATGATCGTATCGGATCACAAACCGCCCAGCGGCTGCCAAGCTCTTGCAAAAGCCCACCTCCCACCAAATCATGGATGCCGTCGCCCCCATAATCAGCAAAACAGCCGGGTCCTTCGGATCTCCAAAGCTTTCAGTGCATATATCCATTCCATTCAGATGCAGCATTCTTTCAGTCATGTTCTGTTCCTCCCTATTTTCGCGAATTAAAAAAAACGTCATCGACACAAAAAAACACAGGCTTCATGCCTGTGTTTGGTTCGTAGTAACCGAAAATAGAAAAAAGACAAGCATCCGCCTCAAAGACATCCCGAAAGAACACGCACAAATATAGCCTATTCCTTAGGGATAACCAAATAGAGCCTCGGCTGCCGCATGTCGATCCTTTTCCGATTACTGCGCCAAAAAAGCACAGACTTCAAGCGTTAAAACCGTTCGCTTAAAGGGAAACCGGAAAAAAAATCAACATACGTAACCCTCCGTTCCAATGAATTGCTTACATGTTAACACAAGATCGTTCCAGTTTCAAATATTTTCCATGATAATTCCTGCAATCAGTTCTTCCCGCCAATCAAAACCTCCACTTCCAGCTTGTTGAGCGCATCAATCCATTCCTGCGGACAGCCGCGGTCCGTCACGATCATGGAAATGTGCTCAATAGGCGCAATTTGAGCGAAGGTGGTGACCCCGAATTTGGAGTGATCCGCAACCAAAATGGACTCTTCCGTCCGCTGCATCATTTTACGCGACAGCAGTGCTTCTTCAAAGGAGTACTCGGTAATGCCGTCCGCAAGCGAGATTCCCCCCGCCGAGATGAATGCTTTGTTGACCTTCATCTGGTCCAGAAGCTGGTGGGCAGTGGCTCCCGTCGCCGCTTGACAACTCATGTTAACCTCACCGCCGGCAAAAATGACTTTCCCCTGAAAACCTTCCAGCGCACATGCCAAAATGGGAACGGAACTTGTAATAACTGTAACGTCCGCACGCTCCTTTAGTTCCCTCATAATCTCCAGCGTTGTCGTTCCATTATCCAAAAGAACCGTTTCCCCGTCTCCAATTAGCAAGGCCGCAGCTTTACCGATGGCTTGCTTCTCGCTTCTATGCATCTCTGATCTTTTGATAAAAGTCGGCTCAATTCGCTCCGATCGGGTTTGCACCGCTCCTCCATATACTTTGCGCAGCTTGCCTTCCTTCTCCAGACGATCCAGATCGCGGCGTATGGTCTCAGTAGAGACATTAAACCGCCCGGCCAGGGCATGTACCTGCACTTTCCCTTCCGTGCTTAACTGGGCAAGAATGGTTTGCCGTCGCTCCTCATAGGTTAGGGACATAAGAACATTCCTCCTGTTATTACCATTCCCAATTGCTTTGTTGTGTTTTGTTGTTGTTTTTCTTCAGTTTATAAGTTCTTCATAAATTTTGTCAAACTTCAAAGATCCTTAATTATGATAGCTCGATAATGCCGTACCCCCCCGTCTTAACAACACTAAAAAAAGAATTGACAACATTTAACACAAGGCATACAATCGACTCGAAAACAACATGAATTAACATGAATCAACACCATTACAAAACATATTTTACAAGGAGGAAATATATATGAGCAGCCAATTATCTTTCCGTCAGGACGGAACGTTTACCATAGTGCAATTCACCGACCTTCATTGGAAAAACGGAGAGCCTGAAGATGATCGCACCCGCGCATTGATGGAACTGACGCTGGATGCGGAGAAACCGGATATGGTTGTCTTTACAGGGGACGTCATCTATACGGGGCACGTATCTCCCGGTTATACCGAATGCGAAAATCCAGTTCAGGCATTCCGGGATGCCGTTCGAGCAGTGGAGGAACGCGAAATTCCATGGGCTGTCGTCTTTGGCAATCATGACACGGAGAATCATATTACCCGGAAAGAGCTTATGCAGGTGGTTTTGACGCACAAGTATACCGTAGCTGAGTCTGGTCCTGAGGAGATTACCGGTGAAGGTAACTATTCCGTCGAGCTGGTGGATGCGGAAGGAAAACCGACGGCCAATCTGTATTTCCTGGATTCAGGCAACCTCTCGCCGCTAGAGCATGTGCCCTACTATAACTGGGTAAGACGAGATCAGATCGACTGGCTGGTGAATGAATCGGCACGGCTGAATCCGGCTAACCAGGCCGGCAAGCTACCTGCTCTCACCTTCTTTCATATTCCGGTTCCCGAATACCAGGAAGTATGGGATAAAGAGACCTGTTACGGAAACAAATATGAGCCTGTCTGTTGCGCCCCCGTCAATTCGGGACTATTCACGGCGCTGCTCGAAATGGGCGACGTGGTCGGAACGTTTTGCGGGCATGATCACGTTAACGATTATGAAGGTACGCTGCACGGCATCCGCCTCTGCTACGGACGGGCAACCGGATACAATACATATGGCAGAGAAGGATTCAAGCGCGGTGCCCGGGTGATTCGCCTGACAGCCGGAGAGAACGACTTTACTACCTGGCTTCGCCTCGAAGACGGCTCGGTGATCACGGAGCAGCCTGTTCATTATCCCGGTGACGATGAAAATTAATTGCTAAGGGGTCCTGTCATTCATGCTTTTACCTATACTACTCGTACTTACTTCCGGTATGGCTCATGCGGTCTGGAGCATGTTTATCAAGCGGAGCCTGAACAAAGGCGTGTTTCTGTGGTCGATCATGATGATTCCCTCCGTGATTCTGCTGCCCGTCTTAATTGTGGAACTGTGGCACCATCCGCTGTCATGGGGTGCATACAGCTTGCTGCTGCTCTCGGTTGCTCTACAGGCGCTCTACTCCTGGCTGCTGTCCAAAACGTATGAGCTCGGCGATTTGTCGCAGATCTATCCGATCATGCGGGGAACCAGCACACTGCTGATTCCAATCATCGGAGTTCTTTTCCTGAAAGAATCGCTGTCCGTATATGGCTGGATCGGAATTGTTCTCATGCTCGGCGGCTTCTTCCTTCTCAGCGGAGCAGGCTCGCGCAGCAAAGGTGCGAATAAGCAGCCGCAAAGCCTAAAAGCTTTCGCATTAGCGCTGGTTGTCGGCTTATGTACCACCAGCTATGTATTCGTGGATAAGCTGAATCTGCAGCATGTCTCTCCCATCGCTCTACTCGAAGTGACCAATATCGGCTTTGTTTTGGGCTTGACCCCGCTGGTCCTGGCCTCCGGCCAACTGCAGCAGGAATGGCGCAAGAACCGCTCCACCATCTTTTTGGGAGCTGTCTTGAACCCTGGCTCGTACCTCCTGTTCCTGTTCGCGATGCAGCAGGCGCCAATGGCCCATATTGGTCCACTGCGTGAAATTGGCACCGTGTTTGCGACGTTCCTGGGAGTTCTCCTCCTGAAGGAACAGCAGGGATTGAAGCGGATTTCAACCTCCATTGTGGTGTTTTGCGGGATTCTGTTTATTGGGATGCTGGGATGAGGGAAATAGTGATCTTATATGTCTAAAAGAGCCAAAAGGCTCTTTTAGACGTGAGGTTATGACTAATGAATTAATGATGCTCTCAAATTATTGATACCATTTTCCAAGTACCCCTTTAAACAGGTCAACACATATACCCAACCTTCTTTTTGTCCCATCATTTTGTTTACGATCTCAGGGTCGTCTTCTTTCAAGCCTGATTCGTTTACTTCAATTACTGTACTCGTATGATCCAATTCGATTAATTTGATTGTCACAATCGTCTCTTGACCATACCCTCCCCACGAGAACATAATTTTCTTATTTTCCTCGACTTCCAATACATTGATAACCACTTCCGCACTGTATTCATCATATCTCCAGGTAATCGTCTTGCCTTGCTCCACTCTTCCCGTTCCCGATGAAAACCAATAATTAGACATTTTTTCAGGGTCTACTATAGCTTCAAACACCTCATTAGCTGGCTTGAGTATTTTAAATTTCGTCGTTACTTGAGTATCCATACTAGATCAACTCTCTTTCGGTTTATGACGACTGTGATAGTTATTTACGTTTTGAATATGATTTAGACCTTTCTCCAAACCGATCAACTCCAAGATATGAAAAGCGAATCGCATAGAAAAGCAGCGGCCGCCTCGGACACCAAAAAATGTCCTAAACTTCCGCTGCTTTTTCGTTTAAAAAAGATGTTATCGGGTATGGAATCATTTGTTGATCATATCCATCAAACGGTCAGCTGCCTGGGCAAGTGCACAACAAGATCACTCGAGCCTAGCAATTCTGCTGCATTCAGCGGCAATCGAATGTTGGTCACAGAGCAGGCGATGGAGTTGGGGTGGGAACTGACGTTGGCGTCGGATTAGGTTACGGAGTTCCGCCTGAAAATAGCTTCTGTACCTTCCCTTGCTCAGGACTGCGGTCAACAATCAGCATCGTCCAATACTCCAAAGAAGGAACATCAATCACAATATGATCCCCGTTCCAGTAATATTTGAGCTCTTGCATCGCACCCTCGGCTTGATCCGGAGTTGCCGCATATACTTTCAATTTGGACGCATCTTTTTTATTCAGGCCAATCGGATAATCTACTTTCAAGTGATACTGCTGAACGGGTTTATTGGCTGCATTTCTCCAGTTCGAATCATTATTCAGCAGATTAACCAAATGAATTACGTCATAAGATTTAAAGCCTTCATTTTCCGTGTTCTTACGAACTGTATACCATAGGGTATTCTCTGAACCGTTTTGGCTTAATGGTATGTCCTGGCCTTCGGCATTCTTAACGCTCGGAATAATATCCTTGTTCGTTTTGCTATCAAACAGGAGATTTTCGTAAGCGGCAAAAAATTTATAATAATTCTTCATCGCTTCCTTGGTGCTCTCTGTCATCTTTTTACTGCGGTTCGGATAGTACTCGTGGGCGAGCATATTCGGACCTTCTTCGAACTTCTCAGCCGTTCCGAGTTCAATATGCGTTGCCCCCATCGCAGCCAGCGCTGCATCCATGAGCCGTACGGACGCCCCGTCAAAATAGCCTACTGTTACTGCACGGAGCTGAATCGTTCCTGGCCAATCATCCTCTTCCATTTTTAACGTGACCGTATGTTCTCCAGCCGTCATATGCGGAATAATGACATAACCATCTTCGCTATACGTATTGCTGTCTCCCGTGCCGTCAAAATGTATTTTCAAATTCTGGCCGTTCTCATTCTTGGCACGCTCACCGTCAATATAGACGGAGCGGGACGTTGAGCCACCGGGATTGGAGTAAGTAAAGATCAGGCTTTGTTCCCCAGACTGCGGGATCGTTACAGGGTAAGTTACCTGCTGCCCTACTTGATTAAAATTTATAACCGTATCCTTATACAAGGAAAATGAAGCTTTCGTCTCGGTGCTTTCGGCTTCGTAACTTCGAATAATGCCATCTTGCTGATCTGAAGAAACAACCATCAACTTATCCAGCTTGATCCCGCTGTCGGTGCCATCCGTCATCTTAATGACGATCCGGTTAGAGCCTTCCTCCAGTTGGACTCCGCTAAGCGTTGCTTCACCCCACTCGGTGCCTGCCGTTGGCGCAAAGCTGACCATGGTTCCATCGCCGTCGCCAACGTACACGCTGCGTGTCACGGTTCTTTGCTCAGAAGCATCATTTTGATAAACCCACTTCAAATCATAATGGCCAGCAGCGGGTGCTTTTACATTGAATGCTATCCGGTCATTGGCATTATTGAAATCTGAGGCATAGCCAATGACCGGAACCGCGCCGCCTGTTACTTTGGCACTCCCCGTGCTATATTCATATCCGTCGACCAGAAGCCCGCCAAGATTGATGTATTGTCCGCTGGACTCCATCGTTAAGGTGATCTGATGATGCCCAACAGGCAGATTTACAGGAAGAACCTTTGGCTGCATGGATCCGCTCCATCCGCCCGGTGTTTTGGGGAATGTGACATGCTGAGCCTGCTCAGCCGTGGAACCATCAACCTGTACTGACATGACCGGATCATTATCCCCGTGATAAAGCACCGTAATCTCATTCACATCATGATCCGCATACACATCATAAGTAACGGATTGGCCTTGCTGACCGAAATTATCTGTTTTACTCTCGTTATACTTGATACTGTTGGTCTGCGGAATGTCTGCATAAAGGGCATAATATTTTTTCTCCCCAACAGTCATATACTGCAGCTTGATTCCCAGATCATCTGCCCTTGCCTTGAGCGTGATTGTATTCTCTCCAGCCTTCAAATGCACATTAGCCATGTTGTCTTGCCGGGTGAACTTATCCCACGTCCCTAAACCTGGGAAAACCGCCTCACCCTGCTTATCTTGATTGACTATGATCTCCCTATTTATGGACTGCCAGTCCGACGCGTAGCTGAATCCCAGCGGATAATCGCCCTCTTCCGGTACATGAACATGGAATGTCACCGTATCGTCTTTGGTATCAAAATAATACACGTGACTATATTGATCCACGATCACGGTCTCAAGCTCCGCTTCTACCGCCTCATAGCGATCATGGATCGTACCGCCTTCTACATCCAGACTAGCCAGATTCAGCCATAAATTGTTTGTGTTCAGCGTGAGCTTAACTTTATTCTCACCCTTTTTAAGCTTAGCACTGACGGTATACTGAGCTGTTGGATTGCCCCAGCCCGTATTGGCATTAAACGGAATGGAAGGCCCGACAATCTCGCTATTTACTGTTAACTTGCCTTCCGGATAACCGGAGCCGTTGCCCTGCCCATAATTCAGAACCAGGTTATAGGTTCCGTCTGCAGGAGCGTCCACAGTAAATGTGACCGAATCCGTGTCTTTGCGGCCAAAGTTACCGACCCAGCCAAAAGCCTTAGAAATTCTAGACTGATAGTCTAGCGCTGCTGGTACATCCTTCGCCTCCGTTCCGTTCGTCGTTACGCCTGTTGCCTGTTTGTAGTTCATATAGCCGGCAATAACCATGGCTTTCCCGCCATTCTTCTCACGGGTATCCTCTACCACCTTTTGAACGTCCTGGTAATGGTTGCGGTCCTGCCAGATTTCGCTGTAATCAAAATCCGTTTTGGTGTTCGGGTTCGGAACAGCACTGTATTCCGCATTGCCGCCTACCATATTGAAGGTGACATCACTTTTATCAGGATTGTTGGCGAGCAGCGAGTCCTTAGTGGAATTAATCAGCTTGTCATAATCAAGGGAATAATAACGTTTATTGCCGTTAAAATCATATAAAAAGCTATTGTCACTGGCTCCCCATTGATCCAGATGGATGCCGTTAAAGCCAAACACATTAATGGAGCGGTCAAACTGCTTCGTAATATAGTTCTGCCACAGTTTGTTGCCTGGATCCTGCAGGAACAGGGAAGTTGTTTTGCCGTTTACGTTAAAGCTGAACCCGTTCTGGTCCTTCTGTGGATGACTCGGATCGAGTTGAGCCTTGTTGTACAGGCCCCACTGGGGACTGACACCAAAGTCTTCGTAATTCTCGCGCGCTGCATAGTTCATCTGGTAAGCCATTGCAGCCGAACCGTACTTCTGTGCCGCCGAAACCTGCTGCTTGATGGACATGGGATAGAGCGTACGACCGAGCAGGTCTATGTAATGGGAGTCGGCATGGATATCCTCGGTAATAAAGTTGCCTTCCGCATCCTTCAGCGGCTTTCCATGCTCATCCGTCTTTGAATATACAGAGACATCATGCCGCCACATCCAGTCATAAAACTGGTAGCCGTTCAAATAATATTCTTGAGATAATTGCTTGAGCTTAGCATCGCTTTGCTCCGCTGTCTCATTTGGAAATTCACTGACATAGCCGTATCTCGGGAAGTGCTTCCAGTCACTGGACACATCTATGGCAGCGGTTACGAAATCTCCGTCAGATGCCCCTGACAGCCATGCCTTGACCAAATATCCGGTAAAGTCCTTTTTGGGCGGTGCCCATTTGACCTGTAATTCGCCTTGTCTCTTCATGACGGCGACCGGCTTTTTGCCTTTGGCGACCAGCTCATTTAATTGGTAAATCTCTACATTCAGTACACCGCTCCAGTCCTGATCATCCTTGAACTTGAAGTTCAACGTGACCTCTTCTCCCGGAGCGTATCTTGCCTTGTCAACAGTAAGCATTTGCAATTGAGTTCGTTGTGGTTGTCTCTCCTCAGTGCTTGCCGCCTGGATGACGTTTGCTTTACCCGTATACTCTGCATACACCGGAAAAGCCCCTTGGATGACCAACATAGCAGCCAACGCACGAATGAAGATCGCTTTCTTCTTTCGTTTACTCATAATAGCCTCCTTACCATTCATTTTTGTCGTGGACTCAGGTTTTTTTACTTTAACTTCAGCACTTGCGCTTCATAGGGGCGAAGCTCCATTCTGCGCACTGAAGCGCCAGCAGGCAAAACATAATTGCCAATGAGCACTTCTGCCGATTCGTACACTACCGTTTCCGGAAGCTCAAAGGTTACAGGCTCTTCATCGAAATTGAGAATAACAAGCAGCCGTTCGTCTTCGAGCGTACGGGTATAAGCATAGATATGCTCATCTTCTTCCAGAAGAAGTTCATAATGGCCGTAAACGATCACTTCATGCTGCTTGCGGAGCTCGATCAGACGACGGTAGTAATGAAAGATAGAATCGGGATCTTCAAGGGATTCCTTCACATTGATCTCTGTATAATTCGGGTTCACCTGCAGCCAAGGCGTTCCTGTCGTGAAGCCGCTGTGAGCTTTTCCATCCCACTGCATCGGAGTACGGGCGTTATCCCGGCCCTTGCTGTAAATCGACGCCATAATATCGGCCTCGCTACGTCCGGATTCCAGATACTCATTGAACATATTGATGGTCTCGATATCTCGATAATCATCCATCGATGCAAATTTTACATTAGTCATGCCAAGCTCTTCGCCCTGATATATATAAGGCGTCCCCTGCAGCGTATGCAGCAGAGTCGCCAGCATTTTCGCTGATTCCTTGCGGTATGCGCCATCGTTCCCGAACCTTGATACCATCCGGGGCTGATCATGATTGTTTAAGAAGAGGCTGTTCCAGCCTTTTCCGTCAAGCTCAACTTGCCATTTGCTCATAATGCGTTTGAAATCAATCAGCTTCCAAGGGGTCACATTCCACTTTCCCCCGGGTCCCGCATCAATGTCCATGAGTTCAAACTGAAATACCATACTTAATTCGCCCCGATCCTCCCGTACATAAAGGGAAGCCTCTTCAGGCGTCACACAAGGTGTTTCCCCGACGGTCATCACATCGTACTTCGATAACACTTCACGGTTCATCTCCTGCAAAAATTCATGAATGCGCGGACCGTTCATAAAGTGCTCGCCGCCGAAGTTATATTTACCGTCACCTGCCGCATCGGGCAGTTCCGGAATCTTGCTAATCAAGTTAATGACATCCATCCGGAAGCCGTCAATGCCTTTATCGAGCCACCAGGTCATCATGTCGTACACCTCGCGGCGTACCTTGTCATTTTCCCAGTTCAGATCAGGCTGTTTGGATGAGAAGAGATGCAGAAAATATTGACCCGTTGTCTCATCCCGCTTCCATGCCGATCCGCTGAAAAAAGAGGCCCAGTTGTTCGGCTCCCCGCCGTTTTTGCTGTCTCTCCATATATAGTAATCACGGTAAGGATTATCCTTCGATTTGCGGGATTCCACGAACCATGCATGTTCATCCGAGCTGTGGTTGACGACCAGATCCATAATGAGCTTCATGCCCCGTTGGTGCAGGCCTTCAAGCAGCTCCTCCCAATCCTCAATCGTGCCGAAGTCATCCATAATCCCTTGATAATTGCTGATATCATAGCCGTTATCATCGTTTGGCGACTCATATACCGGGCACAGCCAGATCACATCCACCCCAAGCTTCTGCAGATAGTCCAGCCTTGAAATAATTCCGGGAATATCGCCGATCCCATCTCCGTTGCTGTCCTGAAAACTCCGGGGGTAAATCTGATACACAACGCTTTCTTTCCACCACGTTTTTTTCATTGTTTTTCTCCTATCTCTATATTTCTATCAGATTATGATTTCACCGCACCTTGGGTAATGCCGTTAATGATCCATTTCTGGGCGACCAAATATACGATGACCATTGGGGCGAGCGCTAGCAAATATGATGCGAATGCAAGGTTATAGTCCGTGCTGAATTGACCTTGAAAAACATACTGCACCAAAGGCAGTGTGTAAGACTCCGGCTTGCTCAAAATAATGAGCGGAAGCATGAAGTCATTCCAGGTCGAAAGACAGCTTAAGATGGCAACGGTAGCGTTAATCGGTGCGAGCAGTGGGAAAATAATACGCCAAAAGGTACCGTATGTGGACGCTCCGTCCACCGTCGCCGCCTCCTCAAGCTCAATCGGAATCGAGCGGATATAGCCGACATACACGAATATATTAAAAGCAAGTCCATAGACGATATACAAAATAATCAGGCCCGGAATATTGTTCATATGAAGATCCGTGGTCAGCTTGACGACCGGAAGCATAATGATCTGAAACGGAATGAACATGGCGCTGATAAAGTAAAAATAAAGTCCCTTAAAGAACTTATGGTTCATATTTCGCGCCACGGCGTAGGACACCAGCGAATTGGTTAACAGGATAAAGCATACGGCAATGACGGTGATGACCACGCTGTTTTTAAAAGCTGAGAAAAAATCCGTCGCTTCAATCGCACGTGTAAAATTGTCAAAGTGAAGTCCTGTCGGCAGCGAAAAGATCGATTCCGCCATCTCTTCCGGATTTTTAAGCGCAATCGAAACCGTCATGTACAAAGGAAACAGAATCAGAAGAGAGCCCAGAGTAATGAGGATGGTTATAAACCAATTCGTGGAACGCTTTTTAGTCATTACGCATCCATCTCCCTCTTCTGCAAAAATTTAAGCTGGAACACCGAAATCACGACAATCACGATAAAATAGATGACGGCATTGGCCGATTGATAAGCAAATTCCCCGCCCTGGAAGCCGCCTTGATAAATGAGCATGGCAATGGATTGCGTCGCCCGCCCTGGTCCGCCGCCGGTTAAGGCGACAATCTGGTCGAATACCATGAGTGAATTTTTCATGGCAAGCACCATGTTGATCGTAAAGAATGCGGCAAGCATCGGAAAAGTAATGGACCAGAATGTCTGCCATTTGCCGGCTCCATCGATATCCGAAGCTTCGTAGAGATCCCGCGGAATCGTTTGAAGGCCAGCCAAGTACAAAATGGTGTTAAAAGCGATCCCCTGCCAAACAGCCACGATGACGATGCCGATCCAGGCCCATTGTTCGCTTCCCAAAATATTGATCGCGAGCGTCTCGCTTCCAAGCATTTCTCCAAGCTTCGGAATCGCATTGGCAAAGATGTAATTGAAAATATAACCCACGATCAGCACGCCCAGAACATTCGGCAGAAAATACACGCCGCGGAAGAAATTGCGGAACTTGATGCGAGCATTGAGACCAAGCGCAATCAGCAGGCTAATGACGTTAATCAAAATCGTTACAACGATGGCGTACTTAAACGTGAACAAATAAGCATTAAGTACATTCTCGTCTTGAAACAGCGCCGCAAAATTCTTAAAACCGACGAAATCATATCCATCGCTGTAGCCGTCCCAGTTGGTAAAGGAATAGAAAATCCCCTGCAGCGTGGGAAAGGTATGAAAAGCGAAAAACAGGAGCAAGGCCGGTATGGTCATGCTGTAGAACGCTGCTTTTCTTTTGGCCATAAGGATCCCCCTTCTTGAATGGCGAAGAGAGCGCGCGGACGCTCCCTTCGCTCTTCGCATTCCTCGTCCCGCTTACTTGCGTGCTGCGACTTTATCCCATTCCTTGTCAAACTGCTTCACGTAAGCATCGATATCTTTCTTTTGCAGGAAGCCTTGAATGATGGTGTCGGCTTTGACGGCCCCTGGAATATAGTGATCCGAGAAATCCTCGATTGCACCGCTCTCGAAAGCTCCGTTAAATCCTTGAACGATGGCATCCGACTGGTTTACGCCTTTTACAGCGGAGAAAGCTTTTTGCTCATCAATAAACGCTTGAACATTTTCAGGCTGCAGCAGGAACTCGATGAATTTCTTGGCTTCTTCAGGATGCTTTGTGTTTTTAGAAATGGCCAGGAGGGTATCCACGCCGGAAATGACCTTATTTCTAGCTTCATCATTCGTTGCCGGGAACGGGAACACACCCAGCTCTGCGTCCGGATTCGCCTTCAGAATTTCTGGAATGGCCCATACTCCCTGCAAATACATCGCGGATTCACCTTTGGCAAAGGCGGTGTTGCCGTCATTGTAGCCTTTTCCATACAAATCTTTTTCGCCATAATCAAGCAGCTTCAGCTGTTTCTCTGCAACTTCACGGAACTCGGGGCTGTCGAACTTCACTTTTCCTCCCGCACGTTCTGCATAGAAATCGATGCCCAGAATATCGGTCGACAAGGAGTTAAACGGAACCATCGTGGTCCAGGAATCCTTGACCGTCAGGTAAAAGGCTGTTTTGCCTGCGTCCTTCACCTTCTGCGCTGTTGCCAGCAGCTCATCCCATGTTTTCGGAATGGTTAGGCCAAGCTCGTCGAACATCTTTTTGTTGTAGATGACGCCGCTGGCGTTAGCCGTGAACGGAATGCCGTATACAGTCTCAGATCCGGTTAACTTGTTCAGCATGTTCAGGTAAGCAGGTTGGATATTATCCTTCAGAGAATTCCCCGATAGATCCTCGAACAAGCCGCTTTTCGCGAGCTGAGCGTATGTATCGGTTGCACCCAGACCAATGATGTCCGGCACGTCTTTTTTTGCTACGCGGGTTTTGAGAACGGTTTCAGCATCTGGCGGATTGACTTGTGTGATGGTGATATTGGGATTCGCTTCATTAAACTTTTTGACGAGCTCATCGAAGGAGGCTTTGGCTTCAGGTTTATTTTGAAAAAACTCCAGCTTGACCTTCTCTCCAGCCGGTTTGGAATCTCCGCCGCCGGAAGCAGCTGGTTCCGAGTTTGTATCTTTCGTGCCGCCTCCGCAGCCTGCCAAAGCCATAACAAATAATAAGCTGACAAGCATGAATGAAATTGTCTTTTTCATCGCATTGACCCTCCAATGTAGTGATTATTCCAGAAATAGAGTAAACGTTTACTTTTTAGTGCTATGAAATGTCCCCCGATCGGACACCGCTTCATCACCTCCCCCAAGTAATTAACTACGTTAACAACAAAACTCCGGAGATTATTATTACGTTCCATTCGAAACTTGGATAATCGTGATAGTAAACGTTTACCTAAAACTCGAAAAAATCAGCCTTTTTCAAGGCCTTGGTCGAACGGTTTTTCTCTCTACGAGCTGATGATTCACGATGGTGCTTGATACTTCCGAAGAGTCCTCTATCAATGCAATCAGCTTTTCGGAAGCAAGACGGCCCATAGCGGTAAGCGGCTGATGAATCGTCGTCAGCGGAGGGTAAATCATTCTTGAAATACTTAAATCATCATATCCGATAATCGATATATCATCTGGGATTCTGATCCCTCTTTCAAGTGCGACGCCCATCGCTCCGATGGCCATTTCATCGCTTGCCGCAAACAACGCCGTAAATGGCGGGGCTTCCGCTAGAAGCTTCTCTATAGCTTTCCGTCCACTTTCCAATCCGAAATCGCCATATGCAACTCTTGCTTCGTTGTACTCGATGCCGTTATCCGCAAGTGCCTGCTTATACCCCTCTATGCGGGGAATTCCGGCAATGCGGTCTACAGGGGTATCACTGATCATGGCGATTTCTCTATGCCCGTTTTGAATAAGATATTCTGTGGCCTGGTAAGCAGCTTGCCGGTCATCCACCTTTACATACGGGATCATATGCTTATGGGACTGCGTGTTCACTAGCACGACGGGAACTCTCATTTCTTTTAGCGCCAAATAGTACTCTTCCTTAAGAAACTCGCTTGTGAACACAATGCCGTCCACCTGCTTCTCTCTCAGAACCTGCAAGTACTTCATCGTTCTCTTACCGTCCTCAGCGGTGTTACATACGATAACGCTAAATCCCCGATCATTGGCTACATCCTCAATACCATGGAGAAGATCCGATGAAAAACTGCTCGAAACATCAGGAAAAAGCACACCAATCGTTTGAGTGCGTTTATTGATTAGTCCCCGGGCAATCGCATTGGGTTGATATCCTAGTTCTTCTACGGCCTTGAGCACCTTCTGCTTCGTTTGGTCCGAGTATCCGGCAAGATTGTGAAGCACCCGGGATACCGTGGCAACAGAAACATCCGCTGCTTTCGCTACGTCTTTGATTGTCGGAGGATTCATGTTCATACCTTCTTTAACTGCTATTTAAAAGAGCGTAAACGTTTAACTTGTAATTGAGTATAATGACCGCCAAAAATTTTGTCAACGCAATTTATATCTGCTTTTAAAATTTATCTTCTGCATTGTATTCCTACTAAAGCTCGGGTTGTTAACGACTAATGGCTTCGCCTCTTAAAGAGGGCGAAGCCATTCAAGGTCTTAGGTAATTTAACTCAGTGGTCTGCCAATCTCTCTTTCTCTCTATCTCTTTAACTAAGCCTCTTTAAGTTCTTATTATTCTGAGGCTATATACAACTCTCTCGAAGACGATAATTCATTATCCTGACAGTGAAATTGAACTGTCCCATAGTTTAATTTCACCTTCGAGTGCCGTAATTATTGTCCTTGAGTGAAGTCATCTTCGTCCTCGGAATCAAGGTACTCATCCCAATCACATTCATCTCCGTCTTCAAAACCAATGCTTTCGCAGTAAATATTTGCATAGTACTGGAAATCAGAATAAATCGGCAAGGATGTCTTGATTCCTTTATCTTCCCAAAGCCTCTGCCTAATTTCGTCTAGCAGTTCAAGTATGGTTTCATATGCGATATCGGGATAAGTCTCAAGAAGAAATGAACGTTTTCAGAGAGTACCAAATAAGGATTACCCTCCAACTGGTCAATTCTGTAGCGATTGACTTGCCCCCTTCTGCGTACCGTTTTGATGAACCTTTTTTCTTCAAGCGAAGTGATAGCTGATTTTACTGTAGATTCACTAATTCCCAAATTGCATGCAATGGCTTCTTGAGAGGGAAAGGCTTCCTCGTTTTCCCCTAAATGACTGAGAATATCAAGCAACACCCCTCGTTCATTCATGCTCAAGCCATAGCATTTTCTAATCATATGAGGATACGGAATGTAGTATTTATTTTGTTGGAACGTGCAATGAAAGCTGTGCCAATTCTCGTCCAATGATAGCTTTATCAATCTTTTCTTGAATATTTTTCGCCATGCAAATACGTCCTTTCAATTTTTGAATTTTTTCAATAAAACCGTGAGGACGGCTAGCCGTACCATACCCAACTTCTATGTAAACTGCTCGTCAGCAGAGTTCTTTCTTTCACTGTAATAATCGTTGTAAAGGTCTGTTCAGTTGCGGACATTATCAAAATCCTTCAAGTTTGCCGCCGCTACTATGAATTGTCGTGCTATCCATCCGAAAAGATGCGATTTCCAACCCTTTCACCTTCTCTATCGCCGTAGGGTATTGTTTTGTTGCGGCTCTTATTAGAAAAAACGCAAGAAAGCGAAGATAACAAAAAACAGGTCAATCATGGTGGTATCTGACAATAATCAACCTGTTTGATGTAACGGTTTAGCGTTATTTAGGTAACACTTTTCAAGCTTAAGTGCGTACAAAGGAATTAAGAATTTCTTGTACTGGTCTTACGGGGGTTATACCTAATTAGATTCAGCCGCCCAATTCATTCGGCACTGGGTGGGGTATACGGGAAGCCGCCGTCCCGATGAAAAGAAAAACCACAACAGAGGGTTAATCGCATTGTGGTTGATGAAATTTAATTAACTCTACTTGATGTTCCTGCTAAGATGTCTACTTTGAATTTCTCTTCAGGTATGCCAAGTTCTTCTGTCGTATACAGAATATATTCAGATGCAGTGTCCGTTGGTTCAAGCATGACCCAGTGATTAACCTTTTCTACTCCAAGTCCTACAATCTTGTTTGTCTGAATTTCGACAGGAATGAAGGTTTCTTTTCCTGAGCCTAAATCTTTTAGATAGAGCCGTGCATGACTGTTCCTTTGAAATAAATTGATTAAATCGACTCGATATTCATGCTTTTTATCTGCCGTAACTTTGACTGTGTCACTTTCAATCTTTTCGTTCGCCCAACCGTATTTGCTTACACTTTGAATCAGTGCGGCTGAGATTATTATAGATATTAACAGCCCAATGAAAACCGCAACATATTGTCCTCCGCTCGTCGGAGTCCATCCTTTAATGAGCAGAATAATAAATAATCCAACAAACAAGAGAGCAGGTACAGCCCCACCCCAAAATACGGTAGTTCCAATAATATCCATATTCCGTTGTAAATAAGCTGTTGAACCTAGAAGAAACCAAACAAATGATGAAGCGCTAAATATTATTATTGCTATCAATAAAAGCCGTAACCATATTGGCATATTCGCCCCCCTTTGAATTGTTTAAATTTTCATTATCTCAACTAAAATGATCCTCTACCACCTGAATGTGAATTATTGCCTAATTTTAATATCGGCTCAAGCCATAGCATTTACTAATCATATGAGGATACTTTCTTGAATATTTTTCGCCATGCAAATACGTCCTTTCAATTTTGAATTTTTTCAATAAAATCGTGAGGACGGCTAGCCGTACCGTCCTAACTTCTATGTAAACTGCTCGTCAGCAGAGTTCTTTCTTTCGCTGTAATAATCGTTGTAAAGGTCTATTCAGTTGCGGACATTATCAAAATCCTTCAAGTTTGCCGCCGCTACTATGAATTGTCATGCTATTCATCCGAAAAGATGCGCTTTCCAACCCTTTCACCTTCTCTATCGCCGTAGGGTATTGTTTTGTTGCGGCTCTTATTAGAAAAAACGCAAGAAAGCGAAGATAACAAAAAACAGTCAATCATGGTGGTATCTGACAATAATCAACCTGTTTGATGTAACGGTTTAGCGTTATTTAGGTAACACTTTTCAAGCTTATTGTGCGTACAAAAGAATTAAGAATTTCTTGTACTGGTCTTACGGGGGTTATACCTAATTAGATTCAGCCGCCCAATTCATTCGGCACTGGGTGGGGCTATGAATAAAGAAAAGCCACACGGAGTTGATATACTCGCATGTGGCTAGAAAGCATCTATTTAGAAATTAGTAACATATCGATAATCTTAAATAATACGAAAACTAAGATAATGTTGATTGCAACCCATTTTTTGGGGGAATATTTTATCACCCCAAAAAGGACGCATACTAAAATAAATAACGCAGTTCTGTGCTCCCAATCATTGTTTAGGAAAAAGAATAAGAAAATAAAAATAAAAACAGTGAAATAAAAGACATCCACGTACTTGATTTTTTTCATTTATATTCTCTCCATAATTTCTCCCATCCCAAAATATTGTAGGAATTAGTGTTAATAATCATATGGTCTGTCTGCCCAGTTTTTCTATTCGTTCTATATATCATTGTTTTTCTATCACCTACATCAGGCAAGCCAGGAATATACTTGTCAGTCGCCCAACCACCCGCTACTCCTACGATATGTTCTGTGTTAGGGCGTTTTGCTAACTTACCAGTATAATATCCAGCAAAATAACCTGCAGCAGCTTTTGCAAGTGAACCCATTACATTTTCGGCTTTTGATTCCACATGTAATTGTTCATAATAATCGTACTTCATAAAATCTGCCTCATAATATACTGTCCCTGCACTATCTAACGCTATTTCCATATATCCACCATCCTTACCTTCATATGGGCGATAAACCAACATACTATCAGTATCCATGAGAAGCCCTTGAGTAGCAAGAGGATTGAGTCCCTCCGCTATCTTAAGAAAATCATCTCTCAACTTCTTCGAATCAGCTTCAGCCTTATCCCTAAGTTTTATATTACCCGCTTTATTTTGCTTTGCCCATTCACCCTTCAAATCATTTAATTGCTTATTTAATTCCCATACTATAGGATTTACAGCCACATACCCACTTGGATCAATCCATTTGAGAGGATTATTATGCACATACGTATATCTATTCTGACTCTGCGGACTTCCTAATGTCCCCTTATACGTATCCTCACTAATAAACCTTCCAATCTCCGGCTGGTAATAACGGGCTCTCGCATATGTCAGGCCGTCATTGTATCCATATCCCAAACCGGTATATCCAAACAAATTATCCGGTCCCGGCCTGTTCAGGTCGAACTTCTTGTCGTCCAGCGGGATGCCGAATTCGTCGTAGTGATAGCGTGCCGATACACGGTCGTCTTTCTCTCCCAGCCCCATTACACTGTCGAGTGCATCCTACATGTACCTATTCGGCGCTGGGTGGGATCTTTCAAGAAGCCGCCCCAACGGCGGTGTGTTTATGAAAAAAACCACAACGCGAGGGTTAGTCGCATTGTGGTATTGGGATTATCAAGTTTTAATTTAGTACTAGTAGATCAAATAGAATTATTACAATTCCAAAAATAAATGTGATCACTCCACCTTGTCTTACAGCTTCAGGTGTTTTCACACCAAGCGGTTTCAATTTGAGTATTCCTTTCGGAAATAACACTTGCAGGGTGCCAAAAATAATCCCAATTATTCCAGCGATTGAAATTAAACTCATACATTCATCTCCTTTTTACCAACCTTCTCCATTGAGCATATTGAGCCACTCTTGAGCATTAGGTGCTCCCTTATATGTAGGCAATATCCCGGCTTTACCACCTAAATTAAACGGAAGATCCCATGACGCCGCATACTCCTTATCTACAGATAGTGGAAGGAAATATATTTCTGCTGCTGCACCAATACCTCCACCTAAATGTAACTCTGCATATTTTGTATCATGTTGTAATGTTGCTTCTCCCACAAACAGTGCTCCAAATGCACCACCTTCATTCATAGTCCAACTACTCATTTTCCCTTCTAAGTCGTTGTTTAAAGAAATCCCTCCGGTAACCGTTGCACTTGCACCTGCTTGCCCATAACTTGGAATGAAATATAGTTTTATCTTATTATTTTTGACTTCGACTCCTATCTTGGCTCCAGCATATATTGATGCTCCAGCTTCAGCTTTTATATAGGCTGAAATTCCGACATGATTTACAGATCTTATTCTGTTTGCCCAACCGTGCATACTTTCTTGATAAGCTGTCCAATATTCAACTTTGTTGTATATAGTGCCGGTACTTTTCCCTGATTCTATACGATCTATCATTTGTTGAGCATACCACCAATTTCCTTGGGCTTCCTTTATTTTCTCAGCAGCCTTGACAGGATCTGTCGGAACAGGTAGTGCTGCTCCAAAGCTATCTTTGTAATGTCCACTAGGATCAATCCACCTTAAAGGATTATTCTCCACATACACATACAGATTCTGGCTTAGAGTGTTACTCAATTGCCCTTTATAAGTATCCTCA
The DNA here is from genome assembly GCF_022898935.1 of Paenibacillus mangrovi. GTDB lineage: Bacteria > Bacillota > Bacilli > Paenibacillales > Paenibacillaceae > Paenibacillus_AQ > Paenibacillus_AQ mangrovi. Next base: position 111,508 of record NZ_JALIRP010000012.1, read on the forward strand.
CTCACAAACCGTCCAATCTCTGGCTGGTAATAGCGAGCTCTCGCATATGTCAGGCCGTCATTGTAACCATATCCCAGACCAGTATAGCCAAACAAATTATCCGGACCCGGCCAGTTCAGGTCGAACTTCTTGTCGTCCAGAGGGATGCCGAATTCGTCGTAGTGGTAGCGTGCCGATACGCGGCCGTCTTTCTCTACCAGCCCCATTACACTGCCGAGTGCATCCTGCATATACCAGAGCGTCTTCGGCTGTGTGCCCGGTTCGGCTCCACCCTCGCCAGGTGATGGTTCCCAACCATTATTATCGTCATATGCCGGCAGATACGTCATGCTTAACCGTTCTCCGCCTGCTCCGTATACGTAAGACTGCTTCCACTTACTGTCGTCTGTTTCTGCGACCTGCAGCGGCTCCGGAAGCGCAAGACTCACGTCATTGGTAAAGTTCAGCTCCCAATGTTCCTTCTTATACTGCTTCTCCCAGCCGTCCCGAGGGCCGCCTGGATGCATATCCGGATATTCTTCATCGTACTGGCCGCACTTTTTGGCTAATCCAGGGGGAATGAATCCTGGTGGTACAACATGGCATTTATCCTTCCCGTTACCGTTGCCGTTGTTACCATTTCCGTTATTGCCATTTCCGTTATTGCCATTTCCGTTATTGCCATTTCCGTTATTACCGTTATTACCATTACCATTACCATTCCCATTCCCATGTCCTTTGCCGCCATGGGCGTAATCGATCGTCATCTTCATCCGATTGCCGTCGCCGTCATAAGCGTATTGAGTGACGTCGCCGCGCTCGTTCGTTTGCCGGATCAGCCTGTTAGCCCCATCCCATGCATATTGCTGGATCATTTCCGGAGCAGACCATTTTCCGACGGAATCCATCAAACCAAGAGGTGCATCTAGTCCATGGATCGGAAGCCCTGCTGCTGGATCATCTGCCGGCTGATCATAAACGTTCGCTGTGACGGTCGGATCTGCATACGTAGCCCCAGCAACCGTTTTTAGTGTATCCGGAAGCTGAAGGCGCTCCTGAATGACCTCCAGCAGATTGCCCCGCGGGTCATAACGATAATTGTTAATTTCGGTGCCGCTCGTCATCTGAAGCAAACGGCCCGCCGCATCATACGTGTAGTTTTCCGTGTCCGCCAGGTCGCCCCAACTGCTGCTCTTTGTCGTCCGGTTGCCAACAACGTCATATTGGTAGCTCGTGATGGACGGCAGCCCCGCTTCCTCGTTCTGTCTTTGCACCTGAACAAGCTGGTTTAATGCGTCGTATGCGTAATCGGTAATGATCCGTTTCTCTTTGTCGTTGGTGTCGTCATCGTCTTCGTCATTGCCGTCAGACATACGCTCTGTCCGGATCAAGTTCCCTGCCGGGTCATAGGCATACGACATTTTCTCCAGAATCTTGCCGAACTGATTCCGGTGGGTTAGATCCACGAGTTGACCGGCATCGTCATACCGATAATTGCTTTCCCCGAGCGTCGGAAGATGCTTGGACACAAGCAAGCCTCTGGCGTCGTACTCATAGGAAGTGGTTCTGCCTGCCGCGTCAGTCACGGAAGTCATCCGGTCAAGCAAGTCGTATTGGTAGCTAACGGATGTTCCGTCCGGGTATTCAACGCGGCTGCGCTGGCCGGTAGGCGTCCATTCATAGCGAATCGTCCGTTTATTCGGATCCCTGACCGATATAAGCCGGTTCAATGCGTCATAGGTATACGTCGTCATGCCCAGGTCGTCCGTCATCTGCGTTCTACGGCCTGCGGCATCATATTGGTATCCGACATGTTTGCTATCCGGATACTGGATTCCGGTCAAACGGCTGAGCAAATCATATGCGTAGCTTGTTACGGTCCCATCCGGAGAGGTCATGCCCGTAACATTGCCGACGCTGTCATACGCCAGCTCCGTGATCCGCTGATCCGGAGCAATCTCCCGGATCAGGTCGCTGCGCCGGTTATACTGGTACCCCGTCACGCGACCGAGCGCGTCCGTCTTGGAGATGATGTTGCCTAAAGAATCGTAAGCATAAGCCGTTTTATTGCCCAAGGAGTTCGTCACTTGCGTAAGCCGTCCAAGCGGGTCATACGCATAGGTCGTTGATTGTCCCTTGGCGTCCGTCAAACCGGTCAACAGGTCGTGGGCATTGTAGGCAAACTGGGTTGCTTGGCCCAGCGGATCGACCATTTTGGTAACGCGGTTTAGCGGATCATATGCATAAGTCGTCGTTTTCCCTGCTTCATCGGTAGACTGGACGACCCGTCCAAGCGCATCCCTCGCGATCGTCGATACCGAGCCGAGCGGATCAATCGTCTTGACGAGAAGACCGCGTGCGTCGTACTCCATCTTCCACTCCGCTCCATTAGGAGCAGTCATGCGGATAAGACGTCCAGCACCATCATAGCTATAGGCCGTCACTTGTCCAAGAGCATCTGTCTGCGCAGTCAATTGTCCCAATGGGTCATAGGTGTACACCACCGCATGCCCGAGCGGATCGGTTTCCTGCGTCAACCGTCCGGCACCGTCATAACTGAATCGGGTAACGCCACCTTCTGCATCCATGATCTGGACCGGAAGGTTTCGCCGATCGTATTCGATCCGGGTTTCCGCGCCGCTTGCTTCACTCTGGCGAATCAGGTTCCCGTTGCCGTCATATTCATACTTGCTGTCATTTCCCTCCGGATCGGTTGCCGATGCGATCCGATTATTGTCATCGTATGCATAGGCCGTCTCGGCCCCTTTCGGGTCGGTTACTTTGATCAGGTTGCCGATGGCATCATATTCGTATCGGGTTACGCCCCCCAATGCGTCGGTTTCTTTGGACAATCTGGCATAGCTGTCATACGCATATGTTGTCTTCGATCCCGCCGAATCGGTATAGCCGGTCAGGTTGCTGTCCTTGTCATATTCGTAACGTTCGACCTGCCCCAAGGCGTCGATTCGTTTCGTAACCCGGTCGCGCGGATCGTATTCGAGGCTCGTCCGCTGTCCGAGCGCATCGATGATGTCGGTTACCCGGTGCAGAGGGTCCCGGACCATTTCCACCCGGTTGCCGAGCGGGTCCTTCATATAACGGGCAAACCCGTTCGGGTCATTTTCTATTGTCGTCGTTTCGCCACTCGGGTTCACCACCGCTTCCGCGATGCCGCGGTCATTCACCACAATCTTCGAAACGCCGCCAAGCGGATCGGTTATAGTCGTCAGATTGCCTTTGCCGTCATAACCGAGCATCGTTTTATTCCCCAGCGGGTCAACCACTTCCTCCGGAAGATTGAAAGCATTGTACCGGATTTCGGTCTGATAGCCTTCCGGATCCTTCGCCCGAATCAGGTTGCCGCTGCCGTCGTACATATACTCCCATACGTTGCCGTTGCGGTCCGTCTTCTGGATCATGTTGTCGTTCGCATCGTAAAGGAAGCGTTCAGTTGTTCCATCCGGATACGTGGTCGCCGTTTTACGGTAACGATCATCGTAGAAGTGCACGGTTTTGCGGCCTAGCGCATCGGTTGTGATCGTCTTCTTCTCATCCGGGAAGTACTCGATATCTCCCCATGCTCCAGAAAAATCACGCTGGCGAACGACCCGGTCCTGGTCGTCATATTCGTTAATGAGAGACATCGTTTTATTCGGATTGTTAATCTCTGTCATCCGGTGCTTCTCATCATACGTATACGTAATCCGCGCACCGTCTGGAAGAATCATGGCCGTAAGATCATGGTTAACGGCATCATACTCATAAGCCGCATAGCGGCCTGTCTGGTCTGTTACCCGAACGACCTTGCCGCCGTCCCCATAAGTCAGCGACAGCTTAGCTCCATCCGTTGAGACTTCGGTAAGTAGACTGCCTGTATATGACAACTGAATGGTGTTTCCATTGGCATCGGTAATCCGGAACAATTTGCCGTCTTTCCGGTAGGTATAGGTCCACTTCTGCGGCGTTTGCTGCGTGAAGGTACCATCCGCATTTTTAACGAGCGTATCGTACTGACCTTCCATGCCTTTATAGCGGCCGCCGCCTTCCGGTTCGAACCGGAAGCTTGCACCCTCTGGAGACACGGCATAAAGTACCCCGCCCTCATGGAATTCCAACTTCCGTTCATACGTATGGTGCCATCCAACCCCGAAATCCCCGTCATACCTGTCACGACTGTGATACGTAAGCGTCATGTCGAGTGGCAAAAGCGCCTGAACATCGATATTCGTTTGGTTGAAAATGAAATCGCCTGTGGATAGGTTAATCGGATCGAATGCGGCGGCAAAAGGATATCCGTTTCGTCTACCGAATTTCTCCCGAATCCTGCTATCATCATCCCTGCCGATCTCGCCGGCTTGCCGCGGATTCAATATGAGCAGATTGATATCCTTATCCATCGGGCCGTAACAGACCTGGCCGTTGCAATCCTCCACGGGGAAGCCATTAAAATCGGCAATATCGGCGATCTTCTGAACGATGGCGTCCTTCATGATGACGTTATAATAATAGCTGGCGACGACCGCCCAATTGACGCCCCACGAAGGCGACTTGTAGCGCAGAACACTCAGCGTCTCCGATGCATTCGAACGCTTTTTGTCCAGATCCCTTGTTGCAAAGGCTTGAATTTCCGCGATTTCATAAACAGGCAGCTTAACCTTGATCTGCCACTCGCCGACGTATTTCCCCGGCTTGTTATCGTCCCGTTCAGGAAAATCGGTAAAGTAGGTGTTGTCTACCGCAATTTTTTTCGCCCAGTCGGATGTGATCGGACGAACCGGAATATTAGCGGCAAGTGTTTCAACCGTTCCATCATCTACAGTAGTGTTATTGTCCACCCGGCGGATCCGCTTCATCTTCAGCTCCACTTTGGTGCCGATTTCCGCGATCCCGCGAATGACATGTTCCTCACTCGCCGGATCAGGCACGATCTCCATACCTTTCGGCGCCGGCGGATTGGGATTTATAATTTTGACTTTGCCATCTTTGCCGTTATTCGGGAACCGTTTCGGCGTAACTTTAATCTGGTAATTGCCTTCCGCAACCGGCTTCCCGTTGACTTTGCCGTCCCATATATACTTGTTATTTACCAGGGTCGGATAGGTTTCTTCGTGCAGAACGGCAACGGTAGAACCGTTTTGTTCCAAACTGATGATCGTTTCATGCGACTGCTGCGTATCATCATTCGGATCAGGATTATCGAACCTGAAATTGACCTCCGTCTGCCCCCCGTATACGGAGCTGAACGAATCAGGATCAAGGTGGAGCGACGTTTCCGCAAATGCTCTCGGCAAGTGCTGAGAAGGAACCAAGGGAATTCCTGCGATTAAAATGATGAATGCGAGCAGCGTCTTACCGACAGTTCCAAGTCTGTGCAAACGGGCTTTAAGACCTCTGGACTTCAGTGTCTTAATCATTGAACACTTCCCCTTTCATCGCCAGCCATCGATAAATGACCATCGCCGCCTCGGCTCGTGTCGATGTTGCTCCCGGATTTAGACGATCCCCATTCCCCTTGATCAAGCCGCTTTTGATCGTTGCCTGTACGGACGGCTTCGCCCAATCCCGGACAAGCCCGGCATCCTTATATCCGGCGAGTGAATCGCTCTGTTCATCTTTCTGCAAGCCTGCCGCATTCGCCAGCATCACCATCATCTCTGCCCGGGTAATCGGAGCACTTGGCTTGAATAAGCCGCCTTCATATCCTTTAATCCATCCTGCTGCCGCCGCCTGCTCTACCCAATCGGCAGCCCAATGATCGGCAGGAACGTCGTGGAAGGAATGACGATCCGTAGACTTGACTTCAAGCCCTGCGGCTTGAACCAGCATCTTGGCAAATTGGGCGCGAGTCACCGGTTGCCCAGGTTCAAACGCTCCATTTTCCATTCCGTTTACGATCCATCTCGAAGCCAGCACTTCCACTTCCTTTTTAGCCCAGTGGCCGTTTATATCCTTAAAGGAAGGCGAGTACAGGAAAATGCCGTACAATCCCGGCTCCTGAACCTTGGTGTGCACGGTTTTCCATAATGCATCAACCGTTCCCCCACAATAAACCCAGCGACCAGAGCTCTCATCAAAGCGGTAAATGCCCGCACGGTTCGCCATGTCAGCATTATTCAGGGACTGCTCCAGTTCAAAGGTTAATGAAGCAGGCTTCATCAGCTTGGCATCGGCCGTCCACTTCCACGCAACGCCTGTCCAGGACAAGCCTTTCGGAAGCTGATCGGAATGGATGTTGCTGATCTTTTCCAACGTTACCCGGGTATCGGACTCAAACGTTCCCTGGTCGAATTCGAGCCGGACGGCTTGTCCCTTTGCCGCGACGCCTCCACTCGGCCCAATCACGGTGTAGTCTGTCTGTGTGCCGCCACTTGCCGGCGGAGAATCCGTCTTCTCTGTTCGGATAATCTCACGGCTAACCAATTTCCCGTTATTCACGAATGCAAGCTTATCCCCATTAAAGCCTATGAATCCTGTAGGTTTCGTCAAGCCCAAGCTGTATGTTTGGCCGCTCTTCAAGTCCACGGCGCGCATGATCGGTGTATCACCGGAAGCTTCTAACCAGACAGCCGTTCCGTTAGAGATACTCATTTCTACATATTCGTACTGACCACGCTTCACAGGCTTCGTCAGATCTACCGGCTTCGGATTACTGCTGCTTAAATCTATGTATGTGTACTTCCCTCTTCCGTCCAGGTCGCTCTGCATCCACAAAACCTCTTCGCCGTTATAAACGAAACGTGCTACATATTCGGTATATGGCAGGTCCACAATTTTGCTATGCTTGCCTGTGGCAATGCTATATTCGTATAAATCTCCGTCTTCTCCGCCCTTGTAGATAACACGTCCATTCTTGACCACAGGATCACGCCCCAGGCCTAGGTCTGTTAACGTTCCGGTTGCCAGATTATACAGACTCATTGTATAGGATGGAAAGGTCTGCCAGACAACATCATTGACATCCATCGACGGCGTGCTGTTCTGGCCTGTGTTTTGGTTAAGCTTGGTTTCTTTTTTCGTACTGACATTGTAGCTGTATACGTCCCAATTCAAATTCACGGCATCATCGCTGTCATTCCGTTTATCGATCCAGACGACGGTTGCCTCCCCTTTTCCATTGATGCCGACGTTAGGCGAATCAGTCATCTTTCCGTGGGTCGTAATCGCCTGGGTCTGTCCGGTTCTAGTATTTCCATAAAAAATTTGACCTCTGAGTTTACCACTGTTTCCACGCCACACCACGTGTTCGCCATCGATCTTGATGTTGCTACCGACGATCGACAACGATGAAGTTTCATCCTTATAGGTATAGACGGTCTCTGCAGAAGCAAGCTGCCCTTCGGGGATCACCCCCCCTAACAATCCCGCCGTAAGCAGGACTATTATCCATTTTTTAGTTGCTTTGTTCATGTTTTTCCTCCTTTGGACAGCAAAAAACCAAGCTTACTGAGTAACCCGGCTATCTGGTCATGAATAGGCTTTCATGACGGAAGACCCGTGGCTTTGCGTCCCCGACTTTCGTACGGGTTTGCCTTTGTTCAAATACTTGGTTTAGTGCTTTTTACATAGTACAAATAATCTATTAAACACCCAATATTATACATAGGGTTACAGATAGTGACAATATCAGTAATGATATATAGTTCTATATACCTATGTAAGCAAAACAAGTCTATATGAAAGGTTCTGAAGAGACAGTATCAAAAGGTTAACAAAGGTTGACAGGGGAAAAGAACGAAAAAAAGCCGGGTCGATCATCAGGTGAATATCCTGGAAATCGTTCGGCTTGGTGGAAACATGTATTCAGATATAAAATTTGGTTCAATTTGATTACTATAAGCTATGCGTTGGAAGCAAGGAGTATACGTTCGTATCATAAGGAACATGATTTTGATACATATAATTTCTAAGAACACCTTCTTTTTCAAAACCCAATTTGGTTAATAACACATTAGATGCTTTATTTTCTGTAAAAACAACGGCTCCAATACGAGTTAAACCAAGCTCATTAAATCCGTATGATATCACTTTTAGAACAGCTTCAGTAGCATACCCATTTCCCCATTGATCAGGTAAAAATGCATAAGCTATTTCAGCTCTCTTATGTTCAGAAGACCAGTCTTGAAATCCAATCGTTCCAATAATCCCTTCTCTTTCTTTGATTTCAATCCCCCATTTAATTCCTCGTTTTTCCTTGTGGTTGTTTGAAAAATTCTTAATAATATTCTTAACCTGTTCTATATTTGTTAATGGATTTTGCCCATAATAACGTAGTACATCCTCATTTGAAAAACAATTCAATATCCCTTGTGCATCATCTTCTATTAGTTCTCTCAAGATTAGTCTTTCTGTTTCTAATATAGGAAACATTCTCCCACTCCTTTTGCTTTCACTTGTTCTTCTAAAATACTGTATAGTAATGCCGAGCGATCACCAGGTGAAATGCCTGGAAATCGTCCGGCTTGCATCACATTTTATTTGCTTAACGACAAAACATTGAAAACCCTAAATTCTAAATGTCTCCTACGCGCTCAGCTGTCATTAGCGAAAGGGTTAGACTAAGTGCTCCCAATATACACAGTACAGCAATGACATGATTAGGATCTATATTGAACATCGGAGAGAAATTAGGCAGCTGCATAGATGCAATAGAGCAAATAACTGCTGGAACTACAGCTTTTTCCAAAATTCCAAAGGTAAAAAGCGGAATGAAACTGATCAAGGTGATAATAACGGAACGAACAATCATACCACCCAAATACGTTGTGATATCCGAAGAAGTCAATTGCCATGTAAAAATTGAAAACATCCCGTCTAAGACATATGTTGCTATACCGGATAATAAGAAGGATACGATCGTGGCAAGAATAACAAGAAGGGAGATCAACAGCACTTTTGCCAAAAACAGCTTTTGACGGCTAAGAGGATATGTGAAAGATAGAAAGATCGTTTTATTTTTATATTCTTCGATGAAAACTTGATTGATCAAAGACGCTCCGAACAGGACCCATCCCATTTGGATGGATTGCATGAGCACAAAAAACGAATCAAAACTTTTTCCAAAGTCTGGATTTACCGTCTTAACGAAAAAGGTTGGCAAAAATAACATGACAAGCAAATAAATGGCCAGTTCAATCATGATCATGCTTTGCTTTAATTTTCTCCATTCCAATCCCATTAATTTAAACAACGTTGCCACCCCCATGAATTTGCTCATAATAATAATCTTCCAGTGAGCTCGTATGCTTGAGTATTTCCTCAATCCCTATATCATGGAGAGCTAACATTTTTGAAATATCAATTTGGGATATAGATAAATCGTAGATCCGAATGGTGTTCCCTTGGATGATTTTCATATTCGAGATTTGAAGCTCATTTTCAAGCAAATAAACTGTTTTTTGCACATCCGTCGTCACAAGCTCAATGTAATCTGTTCGCTGTTTGCGTATTTCCGCCATAGTAACTTCATTCAATAGTCTTCCGTGATTCATGACTCCGATTCTGTCGACGATTTGTTCCATTTCCCCCAAAATGTGACTTGAAAGCAGAAAGGTAATCCCATATTCCTTGTTCAGCATGCGGATCAAATCACGAATATCTTTGATTCCAATAGGATCTAGCCCATTTGTGGGTTCATCTAGAATAAGGAGCTCAGGCTTTGTAATCATCGCTCTGGCAATCCCAAGCCGCTGCTTCATCCCAAGCGAAAAATCCTTTACGAGCTTATCCTCGACCCCTTTCAAATGAACCATATCCAAAGCTTCCTTTATGGCGTGCTCATCGTAAAACCCTAAATATTCACAATGAATCTTCAGATTCTCAAGCGCTTTTAAATGTTCAAAAAAGATCGGATATTCAATAATGCTCCCAACACGTTTTAAAGTATTCTTCAACTTTGCTGTCAGCCGTTGACCAAACAACTCGATCTCCCCGCTGGAAGGCAAGGTGATTCCAGTAAGCATTTTCATAATGGTCGTTTTTCCCGCACCGTTTTGCCCCAGAAAACCGTATATTTCCCCTTTTTTGATCCGAAGATTAATATTCGAAACGATCTCATGCCCTTTCACTTTTTTCGCGAGCCTATTTGTTCGAACAACGTAATCCATAATTTGGCCTCCTTTCGTATCTACTTTTATCATAGACAGTAAGTATCTCTTATCTCTTTCCCAATCCTTACAAATTTCTTAAGAAATACAAAAAGGGCGTTTCCCCTTGGATAGACTAATACGTGATTCGTTTAAAAGTGCAGGTAAAGACTGTTTTATCGTCGGGTTTGCTTCTCAGCTGGATCGAACCCTTCATGGCTTCCGTCAGCCGTTTCGTAATACTTAAACCAAGGCCGCTTCCTTGAAATTGCGGGTTTCTGGCATCATCGAGCGTATACAGCCTTTCAAATACCCGTTCTTGATGCACCTCGGCTATACCCTTACCTTTATCCCAAACGTCAACAGCAATCCAATCCCCATCTTCACGAACCGTTAAACCGAGTACCCCCCCGTCACTTCCATAGCGAATGGAGTTCGAGATCAGATTGCTTAGGATTCGATTTAATGCATCTTCATTTCCGAGGATGTACAAGGATTGCTCTGGAATGTCTAGCTCCACCTGCAGGCCCTTAGATTGCAACAATCCATAAAATTCCAGAACATTTCTTCGGCAAACTTCATTAATTAGGATCTTGTTGAGCGGAATCGCATAATCATCCGACTCAATTTTCACAAGATCAAAAAACTGATTCATTAAAGTGATGAAGCTTAACATTTTTTGATGTAGACGGTCAATGATCTCAAGGCGTTGTTCTGTAGTCAGATTTTCATCCAGCTTTAATTTTTCAATATAGACTAATATAACGGTCAGAGGCGTTTTAAAATCGTGTATCATGTTGGAGAGCATTTTCCTGGAGCTTTCTTTGGTCCTGGTATAATCGGCAGCTACTTTTTGGTTATAATCCAAGAGGCGGTTGATTTGAACAAGGAGAAGCTGAATGGTTCGCTGGTCAGTCATGAGGAATACTTTTTCCGCTGATCCTTGCTTCATAATATTAGCTAAAATTTCGTTTATTTCGTTAAGGTTTCGAATCGTATTTTTTCTGGATAAAAATTGCCACAGGTTCAGGACAGCTAAAATGATGATAATTACACCGAGTACAAGTACCAAAAGCTACTCCCCCAATTTATATCCGATTCCCCAAATGGTTTGAATATACTTTGGTTTGGATGGGTCCTCTTCAATTTTTTCCCGAAGTCTGCTGATATGTACATTGATGACATTTTCATTTCCGAAATAGTCGTCTTCCCAGATGAAATGATAGATTTGCTCCTTCGTAAATGCTCGGTTTTTATGGGTCATAAACAGCTTTAATATATGAAATTCTTTGGAGGTAAGCTGTACGAATTTGCCGTTAACTTGTGCGGAAAAGGTACTTAAATCAAGCGAGAGGCCTTTAAAATGAAGGATCTGTGATGTGGTGGATGGATTCTCTGCGGCTGGCATATATTGGGTTACTCTCCGGATCGCAGCATGTACCCTGGCGGTTAGCTCAATCATGGAAAAGGGCTTGCTGATATAATCGTCTGCTCCAAACCCAAGACCTAAGGCTTTATCCAATTCGCTTCCTTTAGCCGAAAGGATCAATACGGGAATCAGGGTTGTTTCTCTTATCTTTTTTAACAAGTCCAACCCATTTAATTTAGGCAGCATTAAATCAAGGAGGATTAAATCGAGCTTCTCTTGCTCGACAAAAGCCAAAGCCTCCTCCCCATCAAATGCGGTGAGCGCCGTAAAATTTTCTTGTTCCAAATGATTTTTTAACAATTTACTTATTTCTTGGTCATCCTCAACAATCAAAATTGTTTTCAACATACTTCCCCCCACTCAATGAAATAACTCGTGATAAAACTTCTCCCGGCCTAAATGATCCAGGTAATCAATCTTTCTTTTTTCATAAAAATCTTCGGCGTCTCCCCTGTCCCAGAACCAAAGGCAATCAATACAAATACTCAGCTTATATACATCAAATAAATGCTTCTTCTCCACACTGCTAAGCGGTCTGAATTTCATGTATTCTTGTACAACTTTCTTCGCTTCCGTTAAGTTGAGGACTTCATATTTATCATGGGTCCAAGCCCACGATTCCATCAATCCAACGAGGTCAAAAAGAAGATACGTGTAATTCGCATCATCAAAGTCCAGTAAAGCAACAAACTCATCATTTTGATAAAGAATATTAGATATGTGGAAGTCCGAATGGCAAATTCCCATGGGTAAGGATTCGGGAAGATCCAGATTACGTAATACATTCTCTAACCACATCAATTTCTTCTTTCCATTTAATGAATTTATGCGCTGCTCCGCTTGTTCAAGGCAAAAATCTACATTATAGTTCCAACGGCTTTCCTTATGCATTGGCGAATAATTTTGCGTAAGCTTGTGTAATTCAGCAGCCTTTTGAATCAGTGTACTTTTCTGTTGTTCATTCAATTCTTGCGTCATATGATGACCTTCAATGTAATTAGATACGACATAAGGTTTGGAATGATAGACTCCCACAAAGCTTCCACTGTTATTTCTATATGGGTATGGACTGGGATAATTGTTGTTTTTCAAGTAATGAAGCACATCTGTCTCGAATAAGACCGAATTTACAGAGCGACTTTCATAGTATCTGAATATAAAAATTCCTTTTGATGTACGAATCTTGTAATTGGTTTGAACGGTTCCTTCTTTAATAGGTGTGGCTTCAATGAAATCCCCAAGCTGATAATTATGGAATAGTTGTTTAAATTCTTCGTTTGTGAACTCTGTCTTAACAGCCATAAGAATGCAACATCTCCTTATATAAACCTATATATATTATAACAAAAGCCGAGCAGTCATTCGGAAATATATTCCGATACCGCCGGCTTTGTCGTTTGAAACTTATAATTCAGAAACCGTCACACATTCATATCCTTCTTTTTTTAGATATTTTAAAACGGGTTCTACAGCTTCTACAGTGGTTTTATGAATATCATGCATCAGGATGATTGAACCGTCCTTCACATTTTCTTTAACGATCTTTAATATTTGATCTGGATTATGCGATTTCCAATCCAAGGTATCAATGGTCCACAAGACTGTAGGCATGCTGATGGCATTTTCAACTGCCTTATTTCTGGCACCATAGGGTGGCCTAAACACCGTCGGTTCTCTTCCAGCGGCGCTTTTTATGGCCTGATTGGTTCGTTCCACTTCCTGGATCGCTTCTGCTGTACTTAGGGTTGTAAGATCCTTATGGTCCCAAGTGTGGTTACCTAGCTCATGTCCTTGATCTGCGATCTTTTTAACCACATCCGGATAGAAATCAACCCTGTTTCCGAGCATAAAGAAGGTCGCTTTGGCATCATACTTTTTCAGTAATTCAAGAATCTTTAACGTGTTTTTAGGATGCGGTCCATCGTCAAAAGTAAGAGCCACTCGTTTTACGCCCTTAGAAGAATGTTTATCTATATCCGTTTTTTCACCTTTGGCTATGTTCTTATCATCTGAATTTTTTGGAGTCTCTTTTTTATCATTTTTAATCTGTAGTTTCTCTTTCCATTCATCGGTTAGGAGATTTTGCATCTGATCCAGCGGAATCGAAATTTTGGGCATACCGGCCGCTCCGGCAGTGACCTCATATTTATCAAATTGAAAAACAGCTGACTTACCCTTTAAATACATGCCTTTAAAATGATTGTCCGGATCTTGTGCCCAATTCTCTAACTCGCCTTCCAATAGTAAAGGGCTGTATTCTTTCGACTCCTTGAATGCCTGATTTAAAAGTACATATAACTGTTCCCGATTTTGTTTCGTATCCTTGAAAATTTCTGTTGGTTGAATAAAATCTCCCTTTTTCGTATCTACTAAATAAACCTTTCCTTTTTGCTGTGCGTTGGCACCTACGACATAATTTTCCTCAGAGAATACAATGGAATACACATTCTCCATTACGGGATAGATTTCCATAGATAAAGATAGCTCAGGCACATAGTCTTTTATATATTTCTTATTCTCATCGACCTTCGCCAGGAAATCCTCTTTGATAGACGATACATATCCTTCTATTTCCGCATTTGCCTTTTCCCCTTTAAATTTCGGATAGTGCATGGCAATGTTGTATTTCTTGGTCTCTGTTATTTCTGTAACTAAATCTACGCCTGGATATTTTGAAGCCTCTATGATGTTTTTGTCATTGATAGCTTCACTAGCTGAATCGTCATGACCTTGTAGTATAAAGTAGACTAGATATCCTACTACAAAAATGCCCAGTATTAATAAAATACCATAGGTTACTTTTCTCATGTTCATGTTCCACTCTCCTGCTGCCTTATTTCCTTGTATGAGAAATTTCTATCCAATTAAATGAGTTCTCATTGTAACACATCATAAACATAGAATAGTTTAAAGAAACGTAATCTCTTCCACCTTATCAAAACGAAAAAAGCCGATTTTTCCTACGTTAAGGAATCATCGACTTTCGGAACAGTCCATATCGGATGTTCCCCATACACATCAAAATAGCTATATATTTTTAGAATATAAGATTAATCTGTCTTTCCCTTATGTACATATGGGAATAATGAAATTAACCCCAGAGTTGCTAGACAAACCCCAATCCACAGTGGAGATACAAAGCCATATCCTTTACTGATTCCTAGACCACCTAGTGACGATCCAATAACAATGCCAAGCGTAATAAAAGAACTATGAACGGTATTTATCATCGTTCCATTACGAGTTGTTTTCATTACTCTGGCAACCATAGCCGGATTCATGGCTACACCAGTTAAGCCAATAAAAATAGTAGAAATAACTGCAATGTATTTATTTTCCGCTCCTAAAGCAAATAAAGACAATGCTACTATTAATATTATCAATCCACTCATCAGTATTTTCATTGTATATTTATCAGCAAACTTGCCAATCACTATATTCCCAACGACCGTCGCACTACCATAGAGAGCAAGTAAATATGGAATACTCGCACTTGAAAAGCCTGTGACGTTTGTAAAGATCGGAGTGAAATAACTAAATGCTGCAAACGTACCACCAATAATGAACATACTTGTTACGTACGCTGCCCAAAGATGTCTGTTCTTAAAATGCATAAGCTCGTCTTTCCAATTCAGTTGCTCTTTATTTGATGATGATGGTAGCAACCATTGAATCATAAACCCTGATACCAGTACAAGAACAGAAACAGCCCCAAAACTAATACGCCAGCCAAAATATTGCGAAATAACGGTTGTTATAGGTAAACCTAATACCGTTGCGACCATTAATCCTGCAAGTACAATGGATGCAGCTTTTCCCCTTGAATCAGGGTGAACCAATGTTGCAGAAAAGGAGATCGCAACTCCAAAAGCTGAAGCTGAAGCGATACCCGTTATAATACGTGAAATCATCATCATATCATAGTTCCAAGCAATAGCTCCGAGCGATTGACCCATTAAAAATACAAACATTAAAAACAATAATGCTTGTTTACTTCGTATTCGTAGGAGAATTGCAGTTAAAATGGGTCCTCCTATCACCATTGCTCCTGCATAAGCTGTAATTAAATACCCAATAGATGATACAGAAACCTGAAATGCAAGAGCAAGTTCGTTCATCATACCTGCAACCATAAATTCTGATGTAGTCATACAAAAGATGGCTAAAGCTAGCAAATAAATAATCGATGGCATAAAAATACTCCTTATTCATTATTGTAACGATTGGTACAAAAATAGTGAGAAAAAAGAGCGCACTAAGCGCCAAAGATACACTCCATTGTTCCTTTGATAACCTGTTCAGCCAATATCCGATTTTGCATCGATACATTAAGAACACGGAATCCGTAATAACTGCTTAAAAATAGACTGGCTAATTCCTCAGCTGATTGATTCTTTGAAATTTCACCAGTTTGCAATCCTTCCTCCATCACTTTTTCAATAGCTCGTTTAAGAAGCTCAACATGCCTTGAGAAAATTTCTTGAACCATTGAATCATGATTAGCCCGTTCCACGCTGGCATTGATCAATAAACATCCTTTTTGATCCATATTCTCAAAGTCTTCCTTCAATGCCCATCCCAAAAAATGACTTAATCGTTCTTTAACTGGAATTGGAGCATCTAGCAATTTCTTTTGTTCCCTAATCCCCATTTCATGGTAGCGTTCTAATACTTGTTTATACAGTTCATATTTACTACCAAAAGTATTGTATAAACTTCCTTTCCCAAGTCCTGTATCACTGCATAGATCTTGTGTAGAACACCCCTCATATCCTCTGATCCAAAATGTTTTCATTGCAACATCTACAATTGAGGAATAATCAAACTCTCGGGGTCTGCCGCGATTATTCAATCTTATCTCCCTCTCATTTTAAAGATATCATGAATAGAATACACTTTTTGTACCGAGCGGTCAACAAAGTGCTTAGGATTATCGGGGACGGCGTAAGAACTATGTGGATCCGTTGCTAACTGACAGGACAATTTTTTTCCAAAAACGACTAATGGCCTCGCCCCCTGATACAAAGGGCGAAGCCATTTCAATGACATTATAGTTGGTTGCTGCAGGTTATTTAAATTCTGTTTCGCTGTTTACAACAAACCATACATCTTTTACTCCTTGCCCGTTTACATCCCCTTTTTGCTGGTCTTTAGCAAAATAATAGAGAGGAAATCCTTTGTACGTAACCTGCTTCTCCCCGTTGTCTTCTCTTGTGATCGTATCGAAGTCCTTTTTATCAAAACCGTCCGGAACGGCGAAATTATCCTGGGTAAATGCCGGCCAGTTTGCCAAGCATTCTCCGCTGCAATTGCTTTTACCTGCTTCGTCCTTTTTAAAGTAGTACAGAGCCTTTCCTTGTGGATCCGCCAGGTAGTCTCCAACTTTCTCGTTCTTCAAAAGCTGGAGGCTGTCAGCCGGGGCTTGTTCCGTTTGGGCTTGAGCGGATTGATCCGCCCCGGTTTTTTCCTCAGCGCTTTTTCCGCAAGCAGCCAAAACTAAAATAATCGAAAGTATTACGAGGGTAAAAATTCCTTTTTTCATGCATGTTCCCCCAGTCTTCTTAGATTTAAAACTCGTCCTTACTTCCAGCCCCATTTTTGAAAGATTTGGTGAGATTCTTCCGTTTTTAAATAATCAATAAATTGCTGTGCCTCTTTTTTCTGATCGGTGATTTTCGTCAAGGCGATCGGCGTTCCACGATAGAGCTTTTCTTCCTCAGGCAGTTGGACCAGGTCAGTCACATCCTTAAGCCGGTAATGCCACGATTCATAGGTAATCCAGGCGTCCAGGCTGGAATTCGATTTCCATAGTTCAATGGCTTCGGCACTCGTCTTAACAGAAACACTAATATTTCGGGAAATGCCTTCGATCAGCCCTTTTCTACCTGCTAGGTCTTCCCACAGGCCAAGCTGACCAGCCCCATTCACATCAATAATTTTTACTCCATTTTTCGTTAAATCCTCCAGGCTTTCAATCTTCTTTGGATTTCCTTTTCTCACCAATATTCCTGCAGCACGCGAGTAAAGCTCTGTTCGTGATTTCGTGTCGATCATTTCGGGGTGGTTAAAGGTGAAGTCCTGCAGATTATACTCGGAGCCACCGAAAATAATATCTGCATCTTGCTTTGCCTTGTCGATCCAATTGCCCTCTGGCCCGGCTGTTACTTCCACCTTGATTCCCGTTTCAGCTGAAAAATGTTCAGCAGCTTCCTTGATCGGTCCAAGTGGTCCGCCCGGTCCATACACCCGGATGACATGATCATTTTGGCTGGAAATTGGTGTCGCCTGGGGCGCCGGCTTACTGTCCTTTGCATAGGCTGATACTCCAGCAGACGTAATGACAAAGAGAAGTAGAGCTGGTAGGAGCATAATCTTCTTCATAATTCTTCCTCCATTCACACATGATTTTTATCGGTACTATTAGAGGAAACGAAGGATGGCTGTAAGCGGTTTGATTATAATTGCAAAATAGTTATAAAGTTTCATACACCCGTTGAAACAAAAATCCGCAACCAACAAGGCTGCGGATTTTTTATACGTATATCGTATCATTTCCTCCCATCAGAAAAAATTAAACGGCACGATCCTTGTATTGCTTCGGCGTAATGCCAGCATATTTCTTGAACACTTTTGTAAAATGACTCTGGTCATGGAAATTGAGCAGACTAGCTACCTCAAGCGGAGATTCGTTGGTCAAATCTAACATTTTCTTGGCCTCTTCCACTTTCTGCCGATGGATATATTCGGAGACGGTCATGCCCGTTTCTTGCTTGAACAGCTTTGACAAGTACGCTGGGTGAACGCCGGCTTCTTCCGCAAGCTCGGTCAGCTTGATTGGCTCATAGATACGGTTAAAAATATAGTTCTGGCAGACGGCGACCGGCTTGGAACAGCGGGAAACACGCTGGCGGCTGACACGTTCCGCGAAATCAAACAACACCTCTTGGATGGCTTTTGCGACCTCTTCCACGTAATGAAGATCCTCGATGTGCTGAATCCAGAGGTCGCTGGCGGTGAAGGCCACCTCACGGTACAAGCCACCGTCGATCGCGGCCTGCATGGCGTGCGTAACGACGCAGATGGCCAAATTTTTCTCATTGCGGATCTGGCTTCTGCGGGACAAGACACCCGCATTCTCCCTCGGAATGAGGTCGTAATACCGGACGATCTCCTCTTTGCGTCCTTCCTTTACGCATTGCATCAGCATCCTCACTGCATTCAAATGATGATGGAAGTTCAAGTTCAACCGCCTGTCGGTCAGACTCCGTTCTAACACTTCGTTCATCCCAATAAGCCTGTGAAACGGAACACTGCAATCAATGACCTCTGTCACATCAATCGGTTGGCGGTAAACCAAATAGTACAGCAGCGTTCCAGCGTGAAGCATCGATTTCTGGTAACGTACGGGCAATTGCCGATAGTATTCCCGCAATGAATCGAGGTGGATCCCCGATATGGAGTTATCGTATAGGAAACCTTCAAGCATCTTGTCCGTTACAATCGAGCTCGTGGCCGGTCCAATCACAATCGCACCGATTCGACCGCACGATTCACCGAAGCGAAGCCAAACGTATTGATCGAACCCGTTCCATTTGCTGTAGCAAGGTTTATCGCATAGCGAATCGTCGGCGAAGATGCCTGCTAGTACCGTCATGCTATCCGGATCGAGCGGATGCCTCGCTTGTTCCGAGTCAAATACCGCTTCGACTGTGTGATCGTTTCTCAGCAGTCGGACGGGAAGCTGAAGATTATCATGAAGCAACCTACATAACCAATATGTGTCATCTCCGATCGTTCGTTCCATGAAAACGCCTCGCCTCTCTTCTCTTCTACCTATTTTGCCAATCTGTTACACATTAAATTCATACCAGTTATGCTTTGATTATACCATAAAAGCTGCTCGGCATACGTTATAGTCGTATTTGTGATGATCATCTTTCAAAGGAGGTGAAGCTCGAACAGATATTGGCTATTGAAGAATATGAAAACGTTTACTCATTAACTGGGGGGCTAGAATATGGACGGTAAAATAAACTCCGGACCCGTGGTAACACCGTTCAAAAGATTGACTTTCGGCATTATATTCGGTTACGCGTGCATGATGATCGCGCTCATAACGCCGGCAATGCTGCTATTGAGCTTCAAAATGATCGAAATCAGTCCAAAGAACTACACGTCCACCATTGGTTTCGTGGCAGGTATCGGAGCATTTTTCGCGTTGATCGGAAATCCGATCGGGGGAGCGATCAGCGACCGGACGAATGTCGCCTTTGGCCGCAGACGAACCTGGATCATCGTCGGACCACTTATAGGCTGCGCATGTTTATTATGGATCGGTATAGCGACAGAAATTTGGCAAGTGGCTACAGCATGGGAAATTGCGCAATTTTTCTTTAATTGCGGTATGGCAGCCTATACCGCACTCATTCCTGACCAAGTGCCGGTTGAGAAACAAGGTACCATCTCAGGTATTCTTGGACTCGTCACACCGATTGCGGTTGTTATCGGAATGATGTTGATGACATTCATGACAGACTCAGCATCGATGACGAAATGGGGTCTGCTGTCGATCATCGGCATCATCGGACCGATTATCAGTTCATTCTTTATTAAGGATGGGAAACACACGGTTGAAAAAGTGAAGTCGGCCCATATTCCGTTCGTCAAGAAGCTCAGTACCATCTATCCAAGTCCGAGAAAATATCCGGAATTCACCTGGGCCATCGTGTCCAAGTTTCTGTTGATGATGGGGTCAAGCGGCAGCGTCTATTTAGCGGTTATGCTTGTGAACCGCATGGGCTATTCCCAAGCCGGGGCGACGTCGGGAGTTGCAACGCTCCAAATGATTTCGCTCGGCGCAATGGCTTTGACTAGTCTGGTCGGAGGTACTTTATCCGACAAGGCCAAGAAGCAAAAGCCCTTCCTTTACGGCTCTGCTTTCATCATGCTGATCGGCACCTTAATTTTCGCATTTATTCAGGATTACTCGGCATTCATCATCGCTACTGTCTTCATCGGCCTTGGGGCCGGATGCTTCACTGCGGTGGATATTGCGTTAGTTGCCCGCATATTACCGCGAAAAGAAGACTCCGCCAAAGACTTTGGACTGATGAATGTCGCGAATGCGCTTCCTCAATCGATTGTACCAACGATTGCCCCCCTTCTGCTTGGCATAGGCGGATGGACGTTCTTCTACATCGCACTTGCAGCTTGTCTTCTTGCGAGCATCCTGGCAACCAGACCGCTGCCCGAAATCGGAGAACCATTCGGACCGGAGAAGAAGCATCCGCGTGCCGATCTAGAGACGAAAGGGATCTAACAACATTTGAAAAATGAAAGGTAGGATTAATCCATGTCAAACCGCGAAACTGCTTTAAACTACGAGCCGGCCATTCAATATGTCCGCAATGAAACTGGACCGACGCTGGGGTATTCGTCCGCATCAGGAGTTAAGATCATCGAGAAAGACGGCTTATTTTTCAGAAACACAAGCAAAGACGGTGTCTTGAAGCCATACGAGGACTGGCGGCTGCCGGCTGAGGAACGTGCCAAGGATTTGGCATCCAGACTCTCCATCGAAGAAATCGCAGGATTGATGCTATATAGTACCCATCAGAACATTCCAGCAAGAAGTGGCGGGTGGTTCGGGGGATCGTACGCTGGTAAAACTTATGAAGAGAGCGGCGCCAAGCCCTGGGACTTAACGGACGAGCAGCTTGCATTCCTGATTCAGACCCAGCTCCGCCATTTCCTGATTATGATGGTAGAAAACGCTGAATCAGCAGCACGCTGGAACAACCGGCTGCAGGCTGTCGCAGAGGGGATCGGCTTCGGTATTCCGGTAAACAACAGCTCCGACCCACGTCACGGCTTCGACGGCAGTTCCGAATTCAATGCTGGTGCAGGCTCGAATTCGCGTGTGTCATTCTGGCCGGAAACGCTCGGACTCGCGGTAACTTTCGATCCTACGATCACCCGTCAATTCGGAGAAATCGCATCGAAGGAATACCGCGCCCTCGGCATGGCAACTGCATTGTCGCCGCAAATCGATATCGCCACCGATCCGCGCTGGCACCGTTTTAACGGTACGTTCGGAGAGGACCCGAAATTATCCACCGATATGGCTAGAGCATATGTGGACGGCTTCCAGACATCCGAAGGAGAAAACGAACAGACAAACGGTTGGGTCAAGACAGTGTAAATGCGATGGTGAAGCATTGGCCTGGCGGCGGATCGGGTGAAAGTGGAAGAGACGCGCATTTCGGTTGCGGTAAGTACGCTGTTTATCCTGGTAACAACTTCGAGGAGCATTTGAAACCGTTCGTCGAAGGCGCATTCCAGTTGGAAGGCAAGACTGGCATTGCATCTGCCGTTATGCCTTATTACACTATTTCGTACGATCAGGATACGGTAAATGGAGAAAACGTCGGCAACTCTTACAACCGCTATTTAATTACTGATTTGCTGCGTGAGAAATATGGATACGACGGCGTTGTTTGCACAGATTGGGGAATTACGAACGATGAAAGCCACCACAAAGGCACCGTGCTTAGCGGCAAGTCTTGGGGAGTCGAACATCTTTCCGTTGCAGAACGACACTATAAGTTAATTATGGCAGGTGTTGACCAATTCGGCGGCAATAACGATGCGGTTCCGGTATTAGAAGCCTATCAAATGGGCGTAAAAGAGCATGGAGAAACGTATATGCGAGCTCGTTTCGAGAAATCGGCGGAGCGGCTTCTGCTGAACATTTTCCGTCCAGGCCTTTTTGAGAACCCTTACCTACTACCTGAGGAAAGTAAAAAAATTGTTGGTTGTACCGAATTCGTAGACGCAGGCTATGAAGCGCAACTGAAATCAATCGTTCTTCTGAAAAACAAGGGACAAGTCCTTCCGATCAAGGAACGCAAGAAAGTTTACATTCCAAAGCGGTATTTACCTGCCGGGGAAAATTGGGTTGGCATGCCGACACCGGAGAAATTGGAGTATCCCGTCGATC
Organism: Paenibacillus mangrovi; assembly: GCF_022898935.1. GTDB lineage: Bacteria > Bacillota > Bacilli > Paenibacillales > Paenibacillaceae > Paenibacillus_AQ > Paenibacillus_AQ mangrovi. Next base: position 133,997 of record NZ_JALIRP010000012.1, read on the forward strand.
TGAGCATCGTAGCCAACTACTTTGATGTAATAGACACGCCGGAAGAAGCCGACTTCGGACTCGTGTTCATCGAATATCCGAACTCAGGTATCGGCTACAATCTGAAAGATGCAGAACAAGGTGGGAATGGTTTTGTGCCGATCAGCCTTCAATACCGTCCTTATACCGCTGACCTAGCCCGTGAACGGAGCATAGCAGGCGATCCGAGGGAAACCGACGTGCTGAATCGTACGTATAAAGGCAAAACCGTCACAACACGCAATGCTCACGATTTGGAAGCAATTCTTGAAACCAAGGAGAAGATGAATGGCAAGCCAGTAATCGTGTCCTTGATACAGTCGAATCCGACCATCGTAGCAGAATTCGAAGATGTGGCCGATGCGATCATCACGAACTTTGGCGTGAAGCTTGAGGCGATCATGGAAGTACTGACAGGTTCTTTCGAACCGTCCGGTTTGCTTCCGTTCCAGATGCCGGCGAACATGAAGACCGTTGAGGAGCAACTCGAAGATGTTCCGCACGATATGGAATGCTATGTCGATACGGAAGGCCATGTGTATGATTTCGGCTTCGGATTGAATTGGAGCGGCGTCATCGATGATGCCCGCACGGCAAAATATCGGAAAGTACGCAGTTAATAATCACGGTGTTATCATAGAGAAAAAGGTGTTGCCATTGAGGCAACACCTTTTGCACTACTCCCCCATTTTCATCAAGCGGCTTTATTTACAGGGTTCAAGGCATCATGGTCCTTTTTGTATTTAAAGCTTACCGCAAAAACGATTCCTAGAACAATTGTATAGGCTGCAAAAACCAACCAGATATGCTGCCAGTCTTTTACACCGTCAACGGTTAAATAATCCACTATTTTTCCACTAATAACAGAACCTAAATAGGCACCGAGTCCGTTCACCATTGTCATGAATAAGCCTTGTGCACTCCCACGAATTCGACGATCCACTGCATTTTCCACAAAAATCGATCCGGAGATATTAAAGAAATCAAATGCTGCACCATACACAATCATGGATAATAGTAATAAGATGAACCCTCCGCCGGATGGGTCTCCATAGGCCAATAAACCAAACCGCAATGTCCAGGCCGCCATACTGAGCAGCATAACCGTTTTAATCCCATATTTGCGTAAGAACAGTGGTATGGCAAGAATAAAGAATACTTCTGAAATTTGTCCAATGGATAATAAAATGGCCGGATATTTAACAGCAAGGCTGTCTTTATAGTCAGGATTTAACGCAAAATCATGCAGGAATGGGTCAGCAAATGCAAGGTTAATTTGCAGTGCAGCACCTACTAGCATAGAAAAAATAAAAAAGATGGCCATTTTCTTTTGTTTAAACAGTACAAAGGCATCCAGTCCTAAAAGGCTGACAAATGACTGGTCCTTCTTGACATTTGATGTTGGACAATCAGGCAGTGCAAATGAAAATAGTGCAAGTAAAATGGCAGCCCCCGCTGCAATGTATAGCTGGATATTGCTTAGCTCAAATCCGCCAAGACTAATGGCCCACATGGCAAGAATAAAACTAATGGTTCCATAAACACGAACAGATGGGAAGTCTTTCGTGGTATCGAGTCCCTCTTTTTCTAAACCAAAATAGGAAATGGTATACGATAATGAAATCGTCGGCATGTAAACCATAGAATTAGCAAGCATCGCCCAAAACATGAGGGTTGGGTTTGAAGCCTGTGCAGCTATAAATAAGCAAATCGCCCCTAGAAAATGACAAATTCCATATAATTTATTTGCTTTTATAAAGCGATCAGCAATAATCCCTACAAGACTTGGCATAATGAGAGAAGCAAGTCCAGTTGTGCCATAAACGACTCCAACTTCTGAGCCCGAGAAATGTAAAGTATTAATCATATACGAACCAAGTGTAACAAGCCAACATCCCCAAATGAAAAACTGGAGAAAAATCATTATTTTAAGCCGAGATTTGATTGTCATTTCTTCTCCTTATGAACTTAGGCTTTTTTCGCTAATTCTGTAATGTAATCGAAGAAAGCATCGCGATTTACATCATAAACCACATTGACAGGACGCCCATCAGCTGTTTCCTTTGTACGTCCTTGGCTCGGTCCATCTGTATGAACAATACTGTTCACTCTCTTCATTTTTACAAGATCACGATTCCCCACATACGCTGTCGTTAAAACATCCCATAAAAAGTAGGTGGAGTTTGTTGTAAAGTGGACAAGGGGCGGGCACATCGCATAACATTGACCCATAAAATCAACACCAAGGTATTTGCGTTCAGCTGCCCAACGATTACGTATATCTACAGTAAGAGGTACTTGATTCGTACTTTCAAGCGCCACCAAATCAATTTCTATTCCGCTGTTCCAGACACGGCCAGCTGCTTCTGGATCCCAAAACACATTCCATTCCGCTGTACCATCATGTTCCGGCTCTTCCACATTACCTATTTCACGAAAGGTGCCGCCCATCCAAACAAGTCGTTCAATTTTCTCTTCAATAGAAGGATCTTCATCTAATGCACGGGCAAGGTCAGTAAGTGGACCAGTGAATAATAAAGTCGTTTTTTCTTCTGACTTGTGAATGGCATCAATCATATGAAGATGTGCTGGCTTTTCTGCTACTGGTGTGTCAATTTTTCCAGATTCATTTAGAATCGGCAGGGCATCCACAAAGAAAGCGTGCAAACGCCAATCTTTTGGAAAAGGATTTTTCCCGCGTGAATTGGACTCAGCAACATCTAGACTGCCGTGTCCAAAGCGATCAATGATTTTTCGGCTTGCAAACATAGCTGGTTCTAGATAGCAATCCGCAGGAATAACGGATACACCCGTTAATTCAACATCGTCCATTTGTTGTAATAAAAATAGCGAAACAAGGTCATCCACTCCGCCATCATGATTAAAATAAATTTTCTTTTTCATTATTTTCCCGATCCCTTCATGGTGAATTTATATAAATTAGTTTGGGGAATAAACATCTCGAAATAAATAATTTCTTAAAATATAAAAAACGCTCCGATAGCTACCGGAGCGTTGACTAGGGCATGTGTAAATACAATGAAATAGTTGATGCCTTCTTCCACTTAACACTTACCTCGTAGTCAAGCCCTTTATGGCGGCTTGGTAGAAACTCTTGGGCCATATCCCCAATATTATACGACGTACTTCTATATTGAATTCACATTTATAATAACAATAATTTAGGGTTTCGTCAACCGAATCACGAACATTATTTTGCAATTCCTTAGCTATCATTCGTGTTCTAAGCGTTTATAATGTTATTCTCCCTTTACTTCTTTTACACTTTTGCAATGTGGGGGCTGACACAGGGGCAAAGGTCACTTGGAGCAAAACAGAAAATGATGCATTAATTCACATTAATTTTACTAAGTAATTTTTATCTTCCATAATATAGTTTAAGTTGCCTTGCCATTCAGATGGTAAGGCAACTTTTTTTAATAGATTTAATAACTCAACTTTCGTAGCATGAAATAGTCAAGGCAGGCTTTGATTATGAATAGCCGGCGCCGGTTTGGGGGATTCCCACGGATTATAATATCTGGATATCAAATAATACAAGCCGGTTGGTTCATCGTAACGATACCCTGCGAAACGATATGGGTTCTCTCCGGCAAGGACCGCTTTCCTTTGGAATATTTCCAAGCGTCATATTCATATTGGGCAACTTCTTTTCCCGTTGAATCCGTAAGACTTACCCTATAACAATTCTATTCTTGCTAGGTTGATCTTCAAAAAAATTGAACCATTTTTCACGATGGAGCCAATATAGGGTGTATATACAGTTTGGAGGGCCCCACAGATGAATGATCAGGAATTGAGTCCATGGATAGATCGATTGATTGAAGGAGATCAGGCGGCATTTGAGGTCATATACGATTTAACGAAGAAGAAAGTGTATGGCACGGTGACGATGCTCATTCACAATAAGGAAGACGTCAATGACATTGTGAACGAAATTTATTGCGAAATGTTCAAATCGCTCCCAACCTTTGACCGCTCACGTTCCTTCTTATATTGGTTGAATGGAATCGTCATAAATCAAATTAACAGTTGGCGCAGGCAAGTGTGGCGGAGGTTCCGCTTATTGCAAAAGCATCACATGAATCAAGAGCATCGTCCTCCGGAGCTTCCGGATGAGTTGCTGATCCAAAGCGAAGGACAGCAGCAATTGCTGGGTTTGATAGGTAAGCTGCCCTATAAATTGCGCATTGTAGTCTTATACAAGTATTACTACGATTACAGCAACGACGAAATCGCTGAGTTGCTTCGTATACCCGTCGGTACAGTCAAGTCACGAAATAGTCTGGCGCTGAAGCAAATTCGACAAAGATTCGGTACTCATCTGGTGCAGGAGGTCGTTTTAAAAAATGTCTAAACCAAATTTAAACGAAGCATTGACGAAATATGTCGAGGAGATTCAAGTTCCGAATGAGCTGGATCAACGGATTCGGCAAAACTTTAAACAATATTACGCCCAAAAGGAGAACTCTCAAATGAAACACAAGAAAAAAATATTAGCTTTCAGCATAGCGGCTGCCATTCTGATTCCGACAGGTGCGTTCGCGCTTAACAACTCTTACTTTACCCAAAGTAATGTAAATCTGAATGATCTGGTGAACAACCAAGTCAAACAAGCAGCCAAGGAAGGGCTCACTGTTCCGATCGATTACAGAATTTCAGATCAGGGTATAACTATGCATTTCAAAGAGGTGTATGTAGAAGATTCCAAAGTACTTGTGCATTACCGAGTCGAAAAGGAAGACGGAACGTTAGTACCGTATGAATTTGATACCCAAGGTTTGAATATACGTACCGACGGCAAGGAGAATGGCCAGCAGATTACGGATCCTACCTATAGTGTACCTGGACAGGATGGCTTTAATGTATTGAACTTTTTCGGTACTGCAAACGCTGATAATCTGCAATTCTACCTTACGGATTCCAAAGGTAACAAACTAGATACAGGGATCGCCGACCAAGGCAAGCCGGAGGGGCTAATCGCGTTCTTGACGGATGGTTATAAGTTGCCGCAAGAGATGGTGTTGCACGTCGATGTAAATCGCATCGGGGGAACTAAGGGAAACTGGCAAGGCCAACTCCCAATTGACCAGCTGAAGGCATCAACCCCAGGCGCCAAGTAATCCGTTCATTAAAATTCCCATGAAAAACGTGGACACCTCAGGGTTTCCACGTTTTTCTGTCGCGAAGCTCTACATATTGGATATGACATATGTAGAACCGGGCTTGGGAAATGTAATTTAAAGTCGTATCAAAGGGCCGAAAAAGGACAGGGACAAGATCGGGCTAAAGGATCAGAAATAGCCCGGGTAAAAGCCTGAGTAAACCCCACTCCAACGCCTGAGAAGCCCTGAAACGCCTGATAAGAGCCTCAGAGATATGATTCGAGAAGAAACCGTCATTCTCCTACCTTTCTCTACTTCCTGCCCACTGCCCCAAAAAGAAAAGCCGAGCAAATGTCAGGAAATAATCCTGGATCTGCTCGACTTCTTATACTCTACGAAATAATTACTCCACCGTCACGCTCTTCGCCAAATTCCGCGGCTTATCTACGTCGTTTCCTCTAGCGAGGGAAGCGTAGTAGGACAGCAGCTGCAGTGGGACCACCGAAAGTGCCGGTGTCAGAAGCGGCAATGTCTTCGGAATGGCAAAAGCCTGGTTGACGGATTTGAGCAGGCTTACGACATGCTCTTCATGCGTAATCGCCATGATGTCAGCGCCGCGGGCGCTGACTTCTTTGATGTTGCTCACGGTCTTCTCAAGCACTGCATCCTGGGTTGCCAGGGCAATGACAGGAATACCTTCTTCGATCAGTGCCAGCGTACCGTGCTTCAGTTCACCGGCTGCATACGCTTCGGAATGGATATAGGAAATCTCTTTCAGCTTGAGCGAGCCTTCCTGTACCACTGCATAATCCAGTCCCCGTCCAATAAAGAATAAGTGCTCATGCTTGGAGATCTGTTCTGCATAGGCTTTGATCGCATCCGGTTTCGCCAGCATGTTTTCGAGCTGCTCAGGCAGCGCCTGCATTGCGGCGATAATCCGTGCCACCTCGTCCTGTGTTTGCGTGCCGCGCACCTCAGCAAGGTATAAGGACAGCAAGTAGAATGCAATCAACTGGGAAGTGTACGCTTTGGTCGAAGCCACCGCAATTTCCGGACCAGCTAGCGTTGCGATGACATCGTCCGCATCACGGGCGATAGAGCTACCTACCACGTTGGTGATGGCCAGTACATGTGCACCGTGGGACTGCGCTTCACGCAGAGCTGCCAAAGTATCCGCCGTTTCACCCGATTGGCTCACGACGATGACCAGCGTGTCCGGTGTAACGATTGGCGAGCGGTAACGGTATTCGGATGCCACATCGGTTTCCACCGGAATCCGTACCAGCGACTCAATCGCCTGACGACCAACGAGACCAGCATGGTATGCTGTACCGCAAGCGATGATCTGAATTTTGCTGATGCCTTTGATTTGTTCCTTCGTTAGCTTCAGCTCAGGCAGAACCACCTTTTTACCAGATTCGTCAATCCGTCCGCGCATCGTGTCACGATATGCTTTTGGCTGTTCATGAATTTCCTTCAGCATAAAATGCTCAAAGCCGCCTTTTTCTGCAGTGACTGCATCCCAGTCGACATGAATCATTTCCCGAGAAATAAAATTCCCTTCAATGGTCATCAATTCGACAGAGTCCTTCGTCAATACAGCCATCTCACCGTCGTTCAGGATATACACGTTACGCGTATATTGCAGAATCGCCGGAATATCCGAACCGATAAAGTTCTCGCCTTCTCCGATCCCGATAATAAGCGGACTTGCCTGACGAACAGCAACCAGTTTCTCCGGTTCATATTCCGTAAGCACACCGAGTGCGAATGCACCGCGCATATGCGAGATGGCTTTTTGCACTGCTTTGACGATATCGCCTTGGTATTCCCGGGCAACCAGGTGCGAGATTACTTCGGTGTCAGTCTCCGATACAAAATGACGTCCCTCAGCAATCAGTTCATCCTTCAGCTCCAAATAATTTTCGACAATACCGTTATGCACGACCGAAAATTTATGGCTGTTGTCCGTATGAGGATGGGAGTTTACGTCCGATGGTTTGCCATGTGTTGCCCAGCGAGTATGTCCAATACCTGCGCTTCCCACCAGCGGCGTTTCCTCCAGCTTAGACTCTAGATTGGCAATCCGGCCTTTCGCCTTGGAAATTTGCAGTCCCTGATTGGTGAATACCGCAATCCCCGCGGAATCGTATCCACGATACTCCAGCTTCTTCAATCCCTCGATCAATACTTCCTGCGTATCCTTCTGACCAATATATCCAACAATACCACACATAATTAAAATTCCTCCGTTCACTTCTCCAAAATGGGTTTAGAGAGCGTGCAGGAATAGCCGTGCGGCATATGCCAGAATGTACGGAAAAACAAACTTTGTATGAAATTTACAAGGTACGTTTTCACGAATGTACAATCTGGCTGCTGCGCACTTACTGCTATCATGCCCGCACACTCATGAATTATGATTTTCGTTTCACCCACCGGAAGCGTTGTGTGAACGGTCGCCCATCCATTTTCCGTTTTCGGTTTACGGCTCTGGTGAATCACCGGAAGGTCCCCGCCGAAATCTTTCGAACACCTTCACCTCGTCAACTTGGTGCTGCCGTGGATCCGTTACTTCCGAATCCAATCCCCGCGAATCCCCGCGCGAGCCCAAGTTCTGGCGCTTTTATTAGTAAACCTCACGATCCCCGCTTTCTATTTCGAAATGACATTTCTCATTATATTCAAGTCGGGCCGCTTTGGCAATTGGTCGTATAACCCATGCTAAGCCCCTCCCTCTCATAATCACCTTAAAGGAAAGCCGATGAAACCTGAACATTAGTTTCACCGGCCTATGATGAAAGTTCTTCATTTTACGACAAAAAATAAACCTGAGGTCTTACACAAGCTCCCGCTTCACGACTTCCACAATCTGATTCACGTATTGATCGAGCTCGTCTTTATCCGGACCTTCTGCCATAACGCGGATCAAGGATTCCGTACCTGAAGGACGAACCAGCACGCGGCCGTTGTCGCCCAGGATGCCTTCCACTTCCGCAATGGTGGCTTCGATAGCTTTATTGCCTTCGTAGTTGCTCTTATCCTCTACGCGTACATTAACCAACACTTGAGGGTATTTACGCATCATAGTTCTGAGCTCGCTCAGCTTTTTACCGGAAGCCTTAATGGTGTCCACCAGCTGAATTGCCGTTAGAATGCCATCTCCAGTCGTGTTGTAGTCGAGGAAAATGACGTGGCCGGACTGTTCTCCGCCCAGGTTGTAATCGCCTTTACGCATTTCTTCCATCACATAACGGTCACCGACGGCTGTTTTAGCTGTTTTAAGACCCAGTTTCTCGGTCGCCTTGTAAAAACCGATGTTGCTCATCACCGTCGATACGATCGTGCTGTTGTTCAGCTTGCCCTGCTTGTTCATGGCGTCTCCGCAGATGCAGAGAATAAAGTCGCCGTCAACTTCTTCGCCGTTGTTATCGATAGCGATCAAGCGGTCCGCGTCCCCGTCAAAAGCCAGACCCAGGTCCGCTTTCGCCTTAATGACCTCTTCCTTAAGCTTTTCCGGATGCGTAGAACCACAATGATCGTTTATATTCAGTCCGTTTGGCTCAGTGCCAATCTTCACAACTTCTGCGCCCAGCTCTTCAAAAAGCTTCGGTGCCAGCTCATATGCCGCTCCGTTCGCGCAGTCCAGAACGATTTTAAGCCCGTCAAATCTGTGGCTAATCGTCGATTTCAAATATTCTAAGTATTTATATTTCGATTCATTGTCCACGATCACGTTGCCCAGATCCTTACCTACTGGACGAGGCAAATTGTCACTCTCAGCGTCCATCAAGGCTTCAATCTTTAGCTCTGTTTCATCAGACAGCTTGAATCCGTCTCCGCCAAAAAATTTAATGCCATTATCTTCGACCGGATTATGAGAAGCAGAGATCATGACCCCCGCATCAGCTTTCAGCAGTCTCGTAATGTAAGCAACAGCTGGCGTAGATACAACGCCCAGACGTACGACATGGGCACCAATGGACAGCAAGCCTGCCACCAATGCAGATTCAAGCATTACGCCGGATACACGTGTATCCATGCCGATCACTACCGTAGGCTTCTCCACATCTCCTGTCAACACATAACCGCCACAGCGGCCAATGCTGTATGCCATTTCAGCTGTCAATTCCTTGTTTGCAACACCACGTACTCCGTCAGTTCCAAAATATTTCCCCATAATTGCTCTCCTTTTTTAAGACTCCCTAGTTAAAAATAATAATTTAATATCATATCCAAAATTAGTTCGTTCCTGTTTCTCCCGTATCTACGGGATTACTTTGTGAGTCCACAGTTCCATCTGAAACGGTGCCCCCATTCTCGGTTCCTGTTCCGGAATGATTTCCCTGGTTTTGATTCTTATCCTTGCCTTTTCCGTCTGTTCCGGTTTCCGGATCGGCCGTAGCCGGTGTAGAAGCTTCCTTCACCTCGACTGTTGCAGTCAGCGGACTCCCTTGATCAACACGGGAAATATATCGAGGCAGAACCACCTGCAGTGGAACCTCATGCGTTCCTGGCTTCAAGTTTCCGATGCTTGCAATCAATTGGATATCGTCTTTGGTCAGACTATTCAGAAGCCCGGGAGCCCCACTCAGTGTTAGGGACATGGTGCGGCTCGCCGGACTGATAATATCTGCCGTTAGATTGCTGTTGTCGTTTTTGATCGTAATTGGGATGTCGCCGATGACCCGCTGTGAATTGGAAACCGTGGTGATTTCCACCTGCAAGGAGCTCGGCTCGATTTTCTCAAAACCCGGAGGTGCCGTCAAGTCCACAGGAAGAACTATAGTTCCGGCCTGCGTGATTTGGCTCAAATCCACACTGATATTCGTATAGGACTTTACTCCCGCCAGTTCTTCTTGCGAACCGTAAAGCTTAACCTTACTTACGTTAGGCTGGGCTTTAGAGATCACTAGGCCCTCAGGAAGCTTCCCTGTATAATGCAGCTCAATCGGAACCTCTTTATACGGAGGTGAGATGGTAACCTCTGCTGTTACCGTTGACGGATCGAGTATGGCCCCTTCAATTTCCTGGCCTTTTTTATCATAAGCAGTCAGCTTGATCCGTTTCTCCTTAATCGTGCTGTTTTCACCATCAATGGTCACTGTTCCCTGTACCTTATCGACCTCACGGAGCTGGCTTTCCGGAAGCGTTACTTTTACCGTTGCCGGATCCGGCGTGATTTTGCCCACCTGATATCCTGCAGCAGGCGTGCCTTTGGTCACGATCGATACCGGGAACGTCGCCGTATTTCTTTCTTCGATATTGACCGTCACCGATGACGGCTGTATATTCACGACCTCCAGCCCTTTAGGAATATCTACGCTTAAGGGCAGCGTACTAGTTCCTACTTTGGCATTGGACAGATCCAGTTTGACCTTATATTCACCGTTGAACGCGGATAGGAGATCTGTCTTTTTGCCTTTAATCTCTATGCGAACCTTGTCTGTATCCATCGCGCTCAGAATATACTTGTTCTCATCCAGTCCAAAAGGCTGCACTTTTACATTTTCAATGATCCTTGTGTCGATTTTTTCTGTAGGCGTTGGCGTAGTACTATTTAAATGAACCATACTCCACAATATGATACTGACCGCAACAGCCAGAATCTTCGCAAAATTATTATTGTTGATCCATTTATTCATCTTTATCAGTCCCCTTCCAGCGCCAGAATATCGGGCGTTTTTCTTTAGGGGTGGAATTCGGACGAAGTTCCTCGTACAGCTTCGAAATCAGGGATTCTTCTTTAATGTCACGCACAACCTGTCCATTGATCGCAAGTGAAATTTGGCCTGTTTCCTCGGAGACCACAACCGATACAGCATCTCCGACTTCACTGATCCCGATGGCTGCACGGTGCCGGGTCCCGAGTTCCTTACTAATAAAAGGGTTCTCTGAAAGCGGCAAATAACATGCAGCTGCGGAAATCTGGTTATTCTGAATGATGACGGCTCCGTCATGAAGCGGTGTATTCGGTATAAAAATATTAATCAGCAGCTGCGAACTGACCATCGACTGCATCGGAATGCCCGACTCAGTATATTCATTCAGTCCAGTCTGCCGTTCAAAAACAATTAATGCACCAATCTTTCTACGTGCTAAATAATTTACGGCTTTAATCACTTCACCAATCAGCTTGTTGAATTCCTCATCTTCCGCTGAGGTTCTTCCAAAAATCTTGCCGCGTCCCAGCTGCTCCAGCGCTCTTCGGAGTTCCGGCTGAAAAATGATAAAAATAGCAAGAATGCCGAAGTTGAATATCTGATTCATCAGCCATCTCAGCGTATACAAATCAAACCATGTGCTCAGTGCCCAAATGATGACGAGAACCAGAATCCCCTTCAACAGCTGAACGGCTCTGGTTCCTCTGACGAGCAAAATGACATGATAAATAATATATGAAACGATCGCAATATCGATAATGTCTTTGATGGAATCTTTCCACGTCAAATCCGCAAAATAACTCATACTTAGGCCCCCGCACTTCCCCTTGAATGTTAAATGGGTCTCTATGGTATATAATTTCCCCTATATCTTCTAGGTTATAACGATCAACCTCAGGTTGCAAGCGGCCGCAGCTCGAAATTGGATGCATTTAACCATTATTCCAGTAAAAAGGCGCCTTCTTTCTGAAAAGAGGCGCCGAAAAATTCAGTTACAGTAAAGATCCATTAACGATAGGCTACTTCCGAGAACATATTTGTTATTTTATACCAAATCCAATCCAAAGCCTGATCGATCGTTTTGACCTTTCCCGAAATATGGGCCGTTGAAGCCTGGTACAAAGATCCGTCGATTACCGTCAGGTTTCCGTTTACATCACCATAGATCTTGGTCTTGCCATTCTCTACCGTTAAATTGCCGGCAATGCTTTTTCCTGCAGGGACGATTACGTTATCTCCTTCAATGATAACCTGATCCAGATCGCTGCCCTTAACCACAAGTTGTGTTTCCTGATCCCAGAAGCTGACCGAACTACTCAGCATGATAATCAGAAACATAGCCGCAGCCGTAATTGCAGGATGTCTTTTAATCCATCCAAACCAAGGCTGCTGCTTCTTTTCCTGTGGCAGGGTACTCATAATCCGCTGGGTCAGCTCAGGAGGCGCAGACGGTGCCTGATGGGACAAAGAGAACATCAGCATATCCGTCTGTTCCAGCTCTTTAAATCGCATCCGACAGTCGGGGCAGGATAGCAAATGGGTCTTGAGCTCCAACTGCTGATCCTTGGACAAGTCGTCATCTAGATAATCATGCATTAAAGAGACGGCCAAGTTGCATTCCATATGAGCCAATCCTTTCATTCATTTTAATGTATTCGAACCTTCTTCCTCTCTAAAGGCATAAGACTTGTTTAACTTGTAATACGTAGTGCTTATTAGAATGTTTCAGCAAAATATAGGAATTTATAATTTGGTCTCCAGCTTTTTACGTAAAAACTCCCGTCCACGGTGCACTCGTGTCTTAATCGTTGTTACGGGCATTCCCAGAACATCGCTGATTTCCTGAAGCGACAGGTCCTGCAGATATCTCAGAATCATAACCGACTTGTACTTGGACGGCAGACTGTCAATGGCCTGATAAATGGTCTGCTGCGTTTCGGACAAAAGCATTTCGCTTTCCGGCGTCCGGTTGTCGCTTGGAATCATCGAATAACCATCCATGCCTTCCTGATCGTTCATATCTGCATCGAGTGAATATGTGGGCTTCTTCTTCCTCAGCCGGTCAATGCACAGATTCGTCGCTATTCTGTAGATCCAGGTCGAAAACTTCTGATTGGGATCATACCGATCCAAATTTTTATATACCCGCAAAAAGGTTTCCTGAACAACATCCTCCGCCTCATGACGGTTGCTCAGCATTCTGTACGCCAAATGATATATTTTATCCTTGTACAGCTCTACAATTTCCGCAAAGGCTCGCTGATCCCCTTTCAGAGCCAGCTTGGTTAACCTGTTTTCTATATTCTCCACCAATATCTTCCCCCAGACTTGCTGATGGGTAACGAGCTTTTTTTCACATCATTCAAATCGTAATTCAACTCCCGAAAAAATGCAAGACAACCTTACTCATGCCTGAAAAAAAACATTTAACAACGCACGCTTCATTTAACAACCCACTCTAATAGAAAAAGAAAAACGTCTATTGACGTACTCTATCAGAAGACAGGCCGCTTTTAGCTGTAGTTTTTCTTGCGATATCAGGATGTGTTTCCCGGAAAGTTATATTTTCTGATTTCTAACAAAAAAAGGAAAGCCATGGCTTCAGATTGAATCCCGGCTTTCCTTTATGGGCTTTTCATATGGTGACGTTACAGCAAATGTATCAGCCTGTATTCCGGAGACCTGCGGCAATTCCGTTAATGGTGAGGAGCACCTCGCGCAGCAGCTCGGCGTCGTCCTCATCCTTTTCACGTAGACCGCGCAGCTCGCTCAGCAGTTGAACCTGCAAGTAGCTGAGTGGATCGACGTATGGATTGCGCAGTCGGATGGATTCCTGAATGACAGGGACATTATCCAAAATTTCCCTTTGTCCGGTAATTTTAAGAATCAGCTCCGAAGTCAGCTTGAATTCTTCCTCAATGAGGCTAAAAATACGCTGACGTGCTTCATCATTTTTGGACATATTCGCATATTCATGGGCAATAACCATGTCCGCCTTCGCGATTGCCATTTGAAGAGAATCAATCAATGAAGTAAAGAATGAGAATTTTTCATACATTTCCTGCATAATCTTGAGGTTCTCTTCCTTATTCCGATAGAAGTTCTGAAGGCCTGTACCAGCAGCATACCATGCAGGTAGCAGGAAACGGCTTTGCGTCCAGGAGAACACCCATGGAATCGCACGCAGATCCTCGAAACGGTCACTATTTTTTCGTTTAGAAGGACGTGAACCAATGTTGAGCTCTCCGACTTCAGGAAGCGGCGTGGACTCTTTGAAGAAGGACAGGAAATCTGGATCGCGGAAAATCAGATCTTGGTATTTATTTCGGGAAACTTCCGACATTTCTCTGACGATCTCATCCCAGTACGCTTCATTAGCATCATCCGCCTGCGGATCCTGCTTATTGATAGCTGCGGTAATCAGAGCCGATGTAGCCTGCTCCAAGCTGCGATATGCAATCCCTTTAAGAGAATAACGCGACGAGATAACCTCTCCCTGCTCCGTTATCTTGATGCCTCCGCCGATGGTTGATGCCGGTTGAGCTAGAATCGAGCGATTCAGCGGCATTCCGCCGCGTCCAAGCGCACCGCCGCGCCCGTGGAAGAATTTCAGCTTGATGTCAAACTCGTCCGCAACAGCTGTTAATTCCTTCAGCGCTACACGCAGCTCCCAGTTCGCAGTTACGGCCCCGCCGTCCTTGTTGCTGTCCGAATAGCCAAGCATGATTTCCTGGAGATCATTTCTTGCTGCGATGCTTTGACGATAGATTGGCAGTTTGAATAAACTCTTCATAATTTCCGGTGCGGCATGAAGATCCTCGATCGTCTCGAAAAGCGGCACGGCCTGCAAGGTACAATCTACCGTACCATCGCTGTTTTGACGGAACAATCCGACTTCTTTCGCAAACACCATAACTTCCATGATATCACTTGCGCCTTCAGCCATACTGATCAGATAACTCGTAATGCATTGTGTGCCATATTCCTGTTGGGCCTTATAGACCGTACGGAACACATCCAGGCATTCCTTAGTACTTGAACTATACTGATGATAGTTTGAAGTAATTGGTCTTGGTTCGCTGAGCAGTTTGGCCAAAAGCGCAATTTTTTCCTCTTCGGACAGTTTCGAATAGTCAGACGTAATATCGATTTGCGCCAAAATCTCTTTCAACGCATTTTCATGCTCTTGACTGTGTTGGCGGATATCCAGTGCGGCTGTATGGAAACCAAACAGTTCTACCTGACGAATGAGTTTTTGAATATAGGTGTCAGCGACATAGTCAGCATAGTGGAAACGCAAGCTGCGGTCGATTACCTTCAGATCTTCAATAAACTCCTGAGGTGTGCTGTACGACTCCGGTGTACCCTTTTTGCTCTCATCCAGCACGTTGCTGATCTTCTCCATCATATAGACAAGCTTGATCCGGTAAGGTTCTTTTTCGTTATGCCATACATTGTATTTCGTAACCTCAACGTTGCTGCGATCCTTCGAAATGGACTGAAGCAGTTCCTCAGATACATTCACAATGGAGGTACTGAAGCTCAAATACTGCATGTACTCGGTCAAGATTCGCTGATACTCGCGAATGGCCAGCTTGCGCTGCATACGAAGTGTCTCCCAGGTAATATCAGAAGTTACAGACGGGTTGCCGTCACGGTCCCCCCCAATCCAGGAGCCAAAACGCAGGTACGTAGGCACATGCCAATTATGGCCTGGGTAGAATTTATTTAAGCAGCGTTCCAGCTCCTGATATACATCAGGCAGGACATGGAACAGCGTTTCATGAAAATAGTACATTCCGTTTCTGACTTCGTCGAGAACCGTTGGCTTACCGGCTCTAAGTTCATCGGTTTGCCATAGAGTGATGACCTCATTGAGCAGCTTCTCACGGAGCTGTTCACGTTCGCGGAAAGTAAGGGTTGGGTTATCCAGCAGCATGACATCCTCGGAAATCCGTTTATGAATGTCGAGAATGGCTCTGCGCATAGCCTCTGTCGGATGTGCTGTCATCACAAGCTCAAGTGAGAGACTTTCGATAATGTCCTGCACTTCAGCAAGTGTGAAATGACGGTCCTTCAGTTCCTGAACCGCACTTTCAATGGAGCCTGGCTGTATCGTTTCACCGGCAGATCTTTCGTAATCGCGCTTACGGCGAATCCGATGGTTTTGTTCCGCAATATTCACCAGTTGGAAATAGATCGCAAAAGCTCTGATCACCTGATGGCGAATATCCGGCTCGAGTGTTTTAATGATTGATTTGAAATCTTCATACAATTCAGGTAAAAAAACAGAGCGTAATGACTTGCTCGTCTCACGAATCTTTTCAACAATATCCAAAAGCTCGTTGCCGCCCTGATGGACAAGCACTTCGCCGAGTATGTTTCCCAAGAATCGCACATCACGCCGCAGAAGGTTGTTTGAGTTGCTCTTATTTGCGGTAACCGTAAGTTCAGTCATGCTACTCCTCCCATCTCTATCCCGTTTGTATTGCTCTCTTTGTCACGCTTTCTAAACATCATACAACAAAATAAATCGAAAATCTTCACTTTTTCGCGATAAAGCAAAAAATATTAGCCGCAGCTGATATATGTTTCCTGTATTTATATGCATTACTTATTTTATGAAGGCTTGCAAATATTGAGCAGATGCATAAAGCCTCTTTACATAATCAGTCCGGATTATAATTATTTATTCAGTTAGCTTTTCTAACATCCAAAATATCCCTATATAATAGATCTCGAATCAGGCCACTTCTTGTTATTCACCCAGTTCATTCATTATCCATTCTAGCTTGCTTCTGATTCAGGGAAGTTAATCACAATGGAGAAATATTCAAAATGCGAGCCCCCAGCTCGCGGTAGAGGTAGTTATTGAAGTTGCGTCCTTTGTGGGTTATTTCGATGCTGCGGTACGGACGGTCGTACCCACTTGCGTGGGTTCTCTCCCCACACAACCACTCCAACAAAAAAAACGCCTTTCGGCGTTGTGTTTTTATTTTATATGGAGCGGGTGATGGGAATCGAACCCACGCTACCAGCTTGGAAGGCTGGAGTTCTACCATTGAACTACACCCGCATATGCAGAATTTAATGAAAATATCGGGATGACACGATTTGAACATGCGACCCCCTGGTCCCAAACCAGGTGCTCTACCAAGCTGAGCTACATCCCGATACAAAGATAATAATGGCGCGCCCTAAGAGATTCGAACTCCTGGCCTTTTGATTCGTAGTCAAACGCTCTATCCAGCTGAGCTAAGGGCGCAAATATTGGAGCGGACGACGGGAATCGAACCCGCGACCCTCGCCTTGGCAAGGCGATGCTCTACCGCTGAGCCACGTCCGCATATCATGGTGCGCGTGGAGGGACTTGAACCCCCACGTCAAAGACGCTAGATCCTAAGTCTAGTGCGTCTGCCAATTCCGCCACACGCGCACATTACTGCAGGTTTTTCACCTGACAGCTTCAGTCCAATCTAACGTGATTTGTTTATTTCATGTAAAACTTATCTCGTTAGCGACAAGAATGATCTTACCATAGTTAGTTACCTAGAGTCAAGCATTTTGCAAAGAAAATTATAAATTATTATTTTTTCATTAACTTTAGCGGTTTTATATCCTATTTTCTGATCTCTGATACACGCAAAACCACCAATTTTATTGCAATCAAAGTGTAATCCCCCATTTCTCGGCTGATCTACCAGCGCAGATTTGGCACAAACTCAGGCCATTATGGACGGTCTCAGTCCGGAACAGTTTAAAGCCATTGAACACTTACAGCCAAGGTAAGCAACAAATACCTTCGTTGAGTTCAGGCTATCGAAATCCGGCCAGTGAGATTGTGTCGGTGGGGATATCGATGTAGCCCTTCATAAGCTAAAAGGCCGGATTGCCTCATTTCTGTATTTACTCAGTACTTGAGTACAACAAGTCCCTATTGGGCAAATCAAGCCGTTACAGAGCATGCTGCGAAGCATATTGTGGCGCCAGAGGCTGTTGAAGCCCCTCTAGAGCTGATTTCATTCCAAGAGTATCAGAAGCTTCCTTTGCTCCGAGCAAGGCTATTACACGCGAAGAATGGCCGTAGTCGTTATTCGAGCGTGGATTCACTATTTCCTACGCGGTTAGTACCAGGAGTGCATTAAAATACTTACTACAAAGATTATTAAAAATCAAAATCCCCGTACCTTCTCATGAATATCATGAACAAGTACGGGGACTAAAAAATAAAAAACCACCTATTCGCAATAGATAGCTGGATAATGAAAATATATAAGAGTGAGCCATGAAGGACTCGAACCTTCGACACCCTGATTAAAAGTCAGGTGCTCTACCAACTGAGCTAATGGCTCTTAACTGGCTGGGGATATAGGATTCGAACCTATGCATGACGGAGTCAAAGTCCGTTGCCTTACCGCTTGGCTAATCCCCAATAGTGGATTGATATATCTTGTCCAACTAAGGGACGGATTATGATTAAATGGTGGAGGCTGAGGGGATCGAACCCCCGACCCTCTGCTTGTAAGGCAGATGCTCTCCCAGCTGAGCTAAGCCTCCGTGGGCTTTTTATGTATTAAACATAGTAAATGGTGACCCGTAGGGGATTCGAACCCCTGTTACCTCCGTGAAAGGGAGGTGTCTTAACCCCTTGACCAACGGGCCACATCGTATAAAAATGGAGCTCTCAACCGGGATCGAACCGGTGACCTCATCCTTACCATGGATGCACTCTACCTACTGAGCTATGAGAGCAAATGGCTCCCCGAACAGGACTCGAACCTGTGACAACTCGATTAACAGTCGAGTGCTCTACCAACTGAGCTATCAGGGAATATACCGCTTGGCGGCGTCCTACTCTCCCAGGACCCTTCGGTCCAAGTACCATCGGCGCTGGAGGACTTAACGGTCGTGTTCGGGATGGGTACGCGTGGAACCCCTCCGCCATCGCCACCAAACGATTCAAGTGTTTGATCACCTGAAAACTAGATACGAAACAAATTTGCATTTTATCTTTTAGGATAAGCCCTCGACCGATTAGTATTGGTCAGCTCCATGCATTGCTGCACTTCCACCTCCAACCTATCTACCTCGTCGTCTTCAAGGGGTCTTACTAATTGGGAAATCTCATCTTGAGGGGGGCTTCACGCTTAGATGCTTTCAGCGCTTATCCCTTCCGTACGTAGCTACCCAGCCATGCTCCTGGCGGAACAACTGGTGCACCAGCGGTACGTCCATCCCG
>NZ_JALIRP010000013.1 GCF_022898935.1 Paenibacillus mangrovi
GTTTTATACGACGCTTTACCTTCTAGATAAGCCAGGACAGCTTCTAATTTCTCTTCAGTTGAGTATTTAGCCAAAAAAACTACACCTCCAATTGTTAGACTGTGTCTAACAATTGGGGTGCAGTTCATCTCTGTGGCTCCTTTTATGAATTAAAGTAAAATTTCTAGAACGAAATCCAGTCTAATCTGAAAATTTGTTTCTTTATAAGGAACAGTGTAAACCGTTTGAAGGTAAGGCCGCTTCTTATTCTTAACGGATAATTCCCCGAATCTCATCCAAACTCTTAATATTCTCCTTCTCCATAAAGCTCTGCAGTCCGGCAAGAAGATCTTCTCCCGCACGTAGGTTCATGAAGTTGTAAGTACCGACCTGAACGACTTCCGCACCGGCCATGATGAATTCAATGATATCGGATGCCGACGAGATTCCACCCATACCCATAACGGGAATCGTTACTTGCCGGGCAACCTGATGCACCATGCGCAGGGCAATGGGTTTGATGGCCGGGCCGGACAAGCCGGCGTACAGATTCGAGAAGACGCTCCGGCGCTGATGAATATCGATCTTCATACCCGAAAAAGTATTCACCAAAGAGACGCAATCCGCGCCTTCCTCTTCGCACATGACCGCCATCTCTACGATATTTTCCGCATTGGGCGACAGCTTCACGGCAAGAGGCAGCGATGTGACCTGACGCACTTCACGGACGACTTCTCTGGCAATGGCTGTTTGGATGCCGAAGGCCATGCCGCCTTCCTTCACGTTGGGGCAGGAGATGTTCAGTTCGATCATATCTATGGCACGAAGCCCCGCTTTACGGCGTTCTTCGGTATCCTTCGTTATTTTCTGCGCACCCCGCACATATTCCTCGATGCTGCTCCCGCCCAGATTGGCAATTTTAACGGGCTCGATCGTTTCCCAGAACTTCATTCCTTCGGCGAGAAAGGCATCGATTCCCGGGTTCTCCAAACCGACGCTGTTCATCATGCCCCCGGATGTTTCCCACACACGAGTTCCGCTATTTCCAGGGCGAGGCTCAAGGGTCAGACCCTTGGACGCAATCCCTCCAAGCTTATTGATATCGTAGTACTTGGCGTATTCTTGTCCAAATCCGAACGTTCCGGATGCCATCACGATGGGATTGTTGAATGGAATGCCGGCGATATTACAAGCTAAGTTCCGCATGCCACTGCACCTCCTCCGCTAGAAATACAGGACCATCCGTACACACCTTGCGATTGCCGTTCTTGTTCATCACGGTGCAAACGTAACATGCCCCAATGCCGCATGCCATCCGTTTCTCAAAAGAGACATACACCTTCGTGTCCTGCCCTTCCGCCATCCTCGCAGCTTCCTTCATCATGCCGAGTGGACCGCACACAAATGCGTATTCGTATGAGCTTAGATCCAAGGCATCCAGCACACTGCCGCCGATCTGTACTACAAGCTTGTCCGTGTAGGGTTTAAAAGCATCCGTCAAATAGGATTGATCCTGGAAGCCAAGATATATATCCGGTTTATCCAGCTGCTTGGCGGTATACAGTAAAGGAGCAATGCCTATCCCGCCTCCTATAAGGGCAACCCGTCCTTTAACATGCGGAAATCCATTGCCTAATGGGCCCTCCAATTGGATGCTGTCCCCTTTATGAAGCTTTGCCAATAAGCGAGTGCCTTCTCCGGCAATTTTATATAGGAATTGAATGCTGTCTTTCTCTATGTTGAAAATACTAATGGGACGAGACAGTATAGGGGCATCCTGCCAAGCCCGCATCATAAAAAATTGCCCCATACGTGCTTCTTGAAATTGTCCCTCCACCGTCATGAGGTAAATGCCATCACAGATGCGTTCGTTGGAAAGAATCGTATACACAAGCATGCTCCTTTTTTCACGACTATGGAAAGTCTGATCTAGATGTCATATGGATAGAAAAATCGCGTGTTCTTTCTCCTATCTACTATGCCTGCTCCTTGATCCATCTGACCGTGATACGCATCACTTTCTTGTATAGAAAATTATTGATTTGACCATGCTGTCAATAATTCTATTGCTTCTAACCGCTGAGGCCACGTCTGATCCATAATACGCAGCAGCTCGCGGCTTCTTGCGCGGCCCGGGAATCGGAAAGCCGACCAGGGTTCCCGGGGCAATCGATATAATGCGGCAATTAATTTTCGCTCGGCGCGGCTTAAAGTTCTGCGTTCTTCGTATCCCTTCAGGAACGATTGGATGAACTTGGGATTGAATTGAGTTGTGTTCATGATCGATTTGGCTGTATCGACATAGGTGGAGCCAATCCGGATCCGGTCCCAGTCGATGATAAACAGACGGCCACCATCAGAAATAATGACGTTAGGTGAGGTAACATCGTTGTGAATCAGTGCAGGACGAGCCTTTTCCTGCTTCATCAGATTTACGATTTGCGGGTTTGCAAGATCAGTCCATGCCCGGTCCGAAAGAGACTTGTAGGATTCCCCATACTTACTGACCCATTGTTTGTACCCTGCTCTGTGGGAAGAGTGTGCCATGCCCTTACGGGAGAGACGATCCTGAGTTTTCCATAATTGAATTTGCTCAAAGGTAGGGGACCGCTTCGTACTTTTTATTCCGGTGGGTGTGGTATGAAGCACGGCGAGGGCAAGGCCCAGCTGTTCAAAGTCTCCCGCCGTTTCCAGGCGGCGCCCCTTAATCCATTCTGTTATATAGAAAGGCCTTCCCTGACTTAATATCCATAATGCGTCCGAATGGGACGGAAGCCATTTAGGCATATAACGGTACTCGCTGTTCATTAAGAGCTTGATATAACCTGCAGCTGTGCTAATTTGCGTCACAGTACCTGGGTGAAGGAGTTCACTCCGGAAAAAGGGTTTTAGCGCGTAGGTCCCAGCGTCTGTTTGCACCTGAATAACAGCGTTTTTACGGTAAAAGGAGGCGATCGGCGTTGATTTCAGCATGTTCAGACCGAATTGACGGGTGATGCTGCGAATTTGTGTGCTTTTGTAGGTATCAGCCATAGAATGAGCTCCTTTCATCGTAAATCGGATCTCTCTGTGAAGGCGGGCGATGGACGTTTGTTCATATTATATTCGCCCGAGAATAGAGTGTATGGATGAATGCCGTGTTCGAATCAAATACATTAGAGATATGCTGCACCATTTTCCGATCGATGAACGATCAAATATTTGCGGGGGTGAGTGAATTGGATCAACTCAAAAAACAGCGGGTAAACTACGGCATCGATGCGCCCGTCGTCGTACGTAACATTTTGCTGATCGGTGCTGGATTTCTCCTTCTTGGCATCGCGGCTTTTTTTATTTTTCCGAGACAGCTGCAATGGATGGGGATCGTGATTGGACTCATTTGCTTATTTTCCTTTCTGGTCGTTTCGGCCGAGGCATTGTACATGATATGGAGCAGCAAAGTAGGGAAGTTTCGCGAGCGGGAGAGGTTGCTTGATCTTGTGGCGCTTCGCGGCGACGAGAAGGTCCTGGATGTCGGATGCGGGCGGGGGCTTGTGCTGAATGCGGCCGCCCACAGGCTAACCACGGGAAAAGCAGTCGGCATCGATATTTGGAACAAGCAGGACCAGTCGGGGAACAACCCCGAAGTGACGCGTAGAAACTCCCTTATCGAAGGAGTGGCAGAGCGGGTAGAAATCGTGAATGGCGATGCGAGGAGCATGCCTTTTGTGGATAATGAATTCGATGTCGTCGTTTCCAGCCTAGCCATTCATAACATTCCTAGTTCCGATGATCGGTACCGGGCTATCAGCGAGGTTATGCGCGTACTTAAGACCGGCGGCCGCTTTGCTATTCTTGATTTCCAGCATACACGAGATTATGCGGAAGCATTCAAAACGCTCGGTGCTGTCCATGTACGAATTGTCGGGCCGCACTGGCTGATTTTTCCTCCTGTTAGGATCGTAACGGGTCGAAAAGGAACTTAAATTTAAATCTTGAATATCTAATGTAATCGGATAGTTAAAAATTTGAAGACAGACAGGAGTTAGATACGATGATAAAAGGTTTCGGGGGAATATTTTGGAGAACTAAGAATCTTGAAGTTATAAAAAAATGGTACAGTGAAGTATTGAAGATTGAAATAGAAAATTGGAATGGGACTGTGATAAAACCCCAATTAGGAAATGAGACCATCTTTTCTTTCTTTACCGAGAATGACAGTTATTTTCCAACAGATCAACAAGTGATGTTAAATTTCCAAGTACATAATCTAAACGAGACTATTCAGCATCTTGAACATATTGGTGTACCTCTTGCAAAGAAAGAAGAGATTAGTGAATTTGGAAAGTTTATTTGGATTGAAGATCCTGAAGGTCGACTGGTCGAGCTTTGGGAGAAATAACGAGTTGTAAATTTGGATAGGACCACGTGAGCACAGCTCCCGTCCCTTTGGGATGGGGCTGTTTCTTTGGACATCAAGGGAATTTTCGAATAAAAGCAGCAATTGACTGTTCGCCTTGTATTCGAACGCGATGGAGAGTTAAATATCCCTGTTTTTTCTCGGCGTAACCAGGTTTTGTCGTTACGGCAAACTCAAATCCAGCACGCTTAACCACCTGTACTACATCCTGATTGAACTTACCGGATGGATAAGCAAAAGCAATTGTGGGATGCCCCAATCTCTTCTCCAGCCTCTGTTTAGCTCCACAAACCTCATCCACAAGTTGTAACTGGTTGATTTTTGTTAATTCTACATGATGCCTTGTATGCACACCAATTTCAATGGAACCGGATTGTTCCATTTCTTTTATTTGACTCCAATTCAAGTGATTGGGTGAACCAATAAAATCGCTGGTGGCAAATATCGTTGCTTTCATTTGAAGCTTTTTTAAAATGGGATAAGCGACTGAGAAATTATCCAAATAGCCATCGTCAAAAGTAATCAATATCGGTTTATCCGGAAGCTCTTCATTCGTTTTCCATTTCATTAAATCCTTGAACGTAATGGTATTGTACCCAGTATTCTTTAAATGCTCCATTTGTTTATAAAATACCTCCGGAGGCACAAAAAGCGTAGATTGATTGATGCCAATCGAATGGTACATCAGAATCGGAATAGATTCTGTGTTGACTCGTGAGATCGAATGAGTTTTTGGTGCAGATTGATTTTTCTCTATTTGCGATGGGTCAGGAGGACTCGCTTTTTGTTCGCATCCGCTTATTAACATAATAAGTAACGACAGAAAAATGTGCATAGTATGCAATTTACTCAACCTCCTCAGTATAAATAACTTGTACATTTCAGTACAAAAAAAACTGGGAGTTTTATCAATGTTACTCGGTTTTGAGTGTAAAGTTGATTACACCTATTCATTACCTATATCCGATACATTGCCAATAGCAGAGGTTCCGGCCTCCTTACATAAATAGCTGACCATCCGGTGAAGGCGTACAGAACGAAGTTGACCAACTTAGGATGTCGTCGGCCCCTTTCCCTGGGCGAAGAGCTGGTCCGCCGCTTGTTGTTGCCGGAATTGTCCCGGGGTAAGTCCAGTCCTGGCTTTGAACAATTTGTTGAAATAGCTGACATTTGCGTACCCGATTTCCCGGCAAATCTCCTCAACGGAAGCGCCTGGCTGCTTCAAAAGCTCCATGGCCCGCTTGATGCGAAGCTGGATGAGATAATCATTGACGGTCATGCCCTTAGACTCCTTGAAGATGCGCCCTAAATAAGATGAGCTGCGCTGTACATATTCCGCCACCATATCCACGGAAATATTCTTGTTGTAGTTGGCGTCCATGTATTCCGTCGCCAGCTGGAGGGTTACATCCGTCATTTTGGAGCGCTTCTCCCGGTGGTAGGCAATGATCTTACTGCAAATAGCCAAGAGGCACTTTTCCATATCCTGTACCGTCTCCGCGCGCGCCAGCGCATCGGTGTAGGATGACCGTTCGCCGAACACCATGGTCATCTCGCCGCCGGTCTGGACCAGGGTCTTGACGATCTCTCCGCTCAGTTGTACATACAGCTGCTGAATATTGGCCTTTCCGAGCTTCTGTCCCAGTACCTCCCGGGTGACCGCCCGGATGGCCGAGGTGCATTCCTCCATATCGGTCTGCATCAGGGCTTGCAGGAGCTTTGTTTCTAGTGCATATGGGTAATAATAAGCCCCTTCCTCCGATTTCCATTCATCAAGTATGGAATAAGGCAGAATTTCGCCTTTTCCAATGTAGATTTTCAAATTCAGCGCCTCCAGTGTATCCTTGTAGGCGGTGCGGACCGATGCCTCCCCTGAGTGAATGCGGCTGACGGCCATGGTCACGGAGATGCCGTAACGGGTGAGAAGATACTGCTTCAGCCTCCTGGCTTGTTCCATCGGGAAGGTATCATCCTTCTCCAGAGGTACGGAGAGGAGGATGACCGTCCGCCTTCCGTCTTTGGCGAAGATCTCGCCGTCGATATCGGCACCCAGCTCTTCCATAAGTCCATAATGGAGCAGATGGAAGTGGAACGTATCGTCCGGCCCCTTCATCGGATAAGGTTCCTCCAGCTCGAGCGTGAGGATGGCGAAATGGTTGAAATCGAGCCGGAGCCCCAATAGCTCGCCCGCGTGGTCCGGTCTGCTGACAGGATCGTCCCTGCCGACGCTCTGAATTAAATCGTTCAGATACTTCTCCTTGATGGCCGTCCGGTTGCCGATGAGCAGTTCATCAACCTTGCGTTTCTCTTTCATTAGCAGTTCACGGTTGCGGGTCATCAGCTCGAAGGAATGCCGGATGAAGCCAGCCTCGTCTCCGTTGTGTGTCGTCCTGGATTCTTCGTGTCGTTCGGCTTCTTCCGAGCCTACAATATAGGAAATCACGCTTTGAAGCGGTCGGTACAATCTTCTGGACAAGTAATAGGAAATAGCAACAGCAGCTGTAATGTAAGTTAACGCAACGGTCCATACCATGATTTTAATACGGTCCATGCCATGCAGAAGGACGGAGCGCTCGGTGATATTGACAAATCTCCAGCCGGTCAATTCCGAGGTGGTGTAAGTGACGATCTGATCGTCCCTGCCGATGTAGAAGCCGCTCTCCGATGTCATACGGTCCGCATCCAATTGCCCGAGGAGCATTTCTCCGTTAGGGGCATCAGAGTAGAGCAGTTCCCCCTTTGGACCGAGTACCATGCTTGTTCCCTTCTTGCTCTGGTAATGGCTTAAGTAGTTGGAGAACAGTAGGTCCAGATTCAGATTGATGACGATGGCACCCTCCACTTGGCCGATCAGCGGCATCTTCTGGAGAAGGGAGGTAGCGGGATGGTCTGGTGAAAAGCCGTTCTGCCGGCCGGTTATCCAAACGGTACGGGATTCCGAATCTTGATTCCAGACATCTAGCCAGGACCGGTCTGCAAAGCTCAAAATCGGGGACGTCTTCACCTCGGGACGCGATGTCAGGACAAGCTCCAGCGGGGCATAATACAAATAAATGGAATCAATGTACGGGCTGAGCTTTTTTTGTTCTTCCACAAAGGCGGATAAATCGATTAGGGAGCTTACGGAGAGCTTGCCGCCTATGGTCCGATACAAGTAGGATTGGGCCATGAGCAGGCTTGTGGTGGCATTTCTAATGGTGGTCAGCTCCTTGTGAATCAACTCCTGCTGCTGGGTCAAGGTGGATTTATTATACTCGATGGAGTTTCGAACGCTGTTGTCGGCCGAAATCCTGTAAGTAATCGTAGAAATGAGAACGACGGTGGTCAAGGCGATGGCGGTCATAGACAGGAGAAGCTTGACGAACATCGAGTTGTTCTTGATTGCCCAGGTTCCCCGCATGGCAATCCCCCTTTCTTATATTGTGGCAACGCTTACAAATTCAAAACTCAACCGATCTAAAAACACCGTTAAAGTGAATTATATCTCACAGAGGCGTCATTCGGACAGATGAAAACCGAAAAACATACTAAAAACGGAATAACATCATTCGGTTCAAAAGCGTTCGGTAGCCAAAAACATAATAAAAATGGAATGAGAGGATTGTGTATCGGGAAGGAGAAAGCTTATGTTAAAAATGTAATCGCTCCCATTCCAGCCGGGTCGTAATGCTGGGTGCGGATCACTTCATCCTATTACAGGGGGGATATTCTTTTGAACAAAAGAATCAAATTCGTAAGTGCTGTCTTCCTGGCGGTAAGTATAGCAGCCAGCCTGCTCACCGGCTGCAATTCTGGAGCAGACACCGCAAGCCCGGGTACAAGTACAGGAGAATCGCCGGCTGCGAAATCCAAGCCGGTGGAAATCACTTGGGGAATCCATTTCCAGGCTGCCGGAGTGGTGAATGACTCCGAAATTCAGAAGTGGCTGGAACAGAAGTTCAACGTTAAGATCAAACCGGTGAAGGTAACCGACGCCAGCATTGCATCCGGGGAGGTTCCGGACATCTTTATGCTGGGTGATCCCGCCAACGTGGCAGCTTATCAGAACCAGGGCGTGCTGATGAGCATCGATCCGAACATGCTGAAAGAGAAAATGCCGGAGTATTACACAGATATCGAGAAAAAGAGCGAGCTGTTCCAAACCGTCACGATTGATAACAAGCTGTGGGCCATCCCAATGTTCATCGATCTGAAGCCGTACGACTTGGGCATGCTTTGGCGCAAGGACTGGCTGGATAAGGTCGGCATCGGGAAAGTGCCGGAGACATTGGATGAATTCGAGAAGGCCGTCTATGCCTTTGCCCAGAAGGATCCCGACGGTAACGGGGTAAAGGATACGTACGGTTTGACCGGCACGGCCACCTCCACTTGGTCATCTGGCTTCTATTCGATCTTCGGAGCGTTCGGAGTGGAGCCAACTATGTGGATGGAGAGAAACGGTCAAATCGTGAACGGATCGATTATGCCGGAGACGAAGGAAGCTTTGGCTAAGCTGCGGCAGTGGTATGCGGACGGAGTGATCGATCCAGAATTCATCACTGATACACAGGATTCATACCGCAAGAAACTTTACAACAACCGGATCGGCGTAATCGAGGAGCAAATTAGCAAAGGCGCGCTCCCGGAATCTTCAACGGTGAAGGAAATGCAGGCCTTGAACCCAGATGCCAAGCTGGTGTTCGCCAAAAATCCGAAAGGCCCCGGCGGAGATGGCTCCTGGGATTGGGGAGTGAAGAGTAACTTCATCGTCATCGGCAGCAAAGTGCAGGATCAGCCTGAGAAGCTTGAAAAACTGTTCGAGATCCTGCGGGCGGAGAGCAGCGATGAGGAGACCATCAACATGACCAGCCTAGGAGTGAAAGGGACTCATTGGGACTTTGCGGAGAGCGGGGCTGCTTCAGGCGCCACGAAGTTCATACCCGGTTTTGAGAAGCAGGAGCAGCGCGACCAGCTCGGCATCCGCCTGTTCTCACTCGGAAACATTACGACCCAGGCTTATCGGGACAAATACTCCAATCCAGCGTTGAACGAGGCGATCAAAGCCACCTCTTCCGCTCCAAGGTGGACCGATGCGCTGCTGTTCTCGTCACTGCCTTCCGATGGGAAGTACAAGAAAGACCTGACATCACTTATGCAGAAATACTTCGCCCAAATCATCAGCGGCGAAATCCCGCTGAGCGATTTCGATACATTCGTAGCTGAATGGAAGGCCAAGGGCGGCGACGAGCTGACCAAGGAAGCCAATGATATGTACCAAAATCAGTTCAAAAAATAACGGGAAGTGCGTCATGAAAACCATAAAAAAACACGGAGAGCTGCTCACGCTGTTTCTTTTCTCCTTCGCATTCTTCTTCATATTTAAATACGGACCCTTATATGGAGTCATCATCGCCTTCAAGGATTTCCGGGTGGTAGACGGAATATGGGGGAGTCCGTGGGTTGGATTCCAACATTTTCAAGAATTGTTTCAAAATAACGAGTTTTATCGACTGCTAAAAAACACTTTGCTATTGAACTTGTACCAGCTGATCTTTGCCTTTCCCGCACCGATAATCCTGGCGCTTCTGTTAAACGAGGTCCGGTCCCGGCATTTCCAGAGGTTCATCCAGACGACCATGTACTTGCCCCATTTCGTATCCTGGGTCATCATGTCTGGCCTGATCATCTATTTCCTCTCACCGACCTCCGGGATTGTGGGCGAAATCATGGGATGGTTTGGATTGGAGCCGGTATTCTTTATGGGAAAGAAAGAGTATTTCCGCTCGATCGTGGTCGTTTCCGCCATTCTGAAGGATCTGGGCTGGGGCTCGATCATCTATTTCGCCGCTTTATCGGGAATCAATCCGGAGCTGCAGGAATCGGCCATCATCGACGGGGCGAACCGCTGGCAGCGGATCATTCGGATCAATATCCCGTCAATCATGCCTACCGTGGCGATTATGTTCATCTTAAGTCTGGGCGGTTTCTTGAGTGCGAATTTCGAACAAATCATCAATCTGCTCAACCCGGTCACCTATGAAACCGGTGACGTGATCGATACTTATGTCTACCGGGTTGGCCTGCAGCAATTCCAATACAGTTACACCGCGGCCATCGGCCTGTTCAAATCGGTGGTAGGGCTTCTGCTTATATTGGGGGCCAATCTGACCGTACGGAAACTGAGCCGCGGAGAGAGCGGGCTATGGTAAAAGCAGGAGGAAGCCAGTCATGAAAATGAAAAGATGGCAAGATCTAATAGCTCCAGGTATCATCTATTTCGCGTTATCGGTATTGGCGCTCATTGTCGTGTACCCGTTCATCCACGTCCTTTCCGTCTCTTTCAGCGGACGGGGTGAAGCCCTCCGGAGCGGGTTTCATTTTTATCCGCGGGACTTCGAATGGGGGGCATACCGGGAACTGCTGGATTATCCGTTTATCTGGTCGGGTTATGCAAATACGCTGTTCCGCATGGTGGTAGGGACGGCCTTAACGCTTCTCGTTACCGTCTGCGCCGCTTATCCGCTTTCGCGTCCCGATTTTCCCATGAAGCGCGTGCTTGTTCTGCTTCTGCTGTTCACTATGATCTTCGACGGGGGGATTGTGCCCAATTATCTATTGATGAAGGAATTGCACCTGCTCAACACACGCTGGGTCTACGTGCTACCATCTGCGGCCAATGCGTTTCAGGTGCTGGTGATGATCTCGTTCTTCCGATCGATTCCGGATGCGCTGATCGAAGCGGCCCGCATCGACGGGGCCAGAGACTTACGGATCCTGTTCCGCATTGTGCTGCCGCTGTCCATCCCATCCCTCGTAACGATCGGACTCTGGTCTTTGGTTCACCACATCAATGCCTTCATGGATAATCTGCTCTATGTCACCGACCAGTCAAAGTTCGTGCTGCAGCAGATAGTCCGCCAGATTCTCATCGAGAACAGACTGGACCCGTTTACAACGGCGACGGACATCACCCCTCCCGCACCAGAGAGCTTGAAAATGGCGGCGGTGATCATTTGCTCTTTACCAGTGCTCGTGTTGTATCCGTTTTTGCTTCAATATTTTGAGAAGGGAACAATGATCGGATCTGTGAAGGGGTAGGGACATGGCAAATGCCGATTTTAAAGTACATCTTGATAGGGAGGGAATCATACTCATGAAGAGAAGACGGATCATGGTTTTATTGATCATCGTTTTGTTATTAGGGTGTGTGCCGGTTCCGGGAGTTTATGCGGAGGAAACTGAGAACCCTGGGACTGTCTTCTATGTATCAATTGATGGAAACGATTTGAATCCCGGAACGGAGGAGGCTCCCTTCCACACCCTGGAAAAGGCCAGGGACACGATCCGGCAAATGAAGCTGGAATCGAGGCTGCCGGAAGGTGGAGTCACGGTCTATTTGAGAAGCGGCACGTATAACCGAAGCGAAAGCTTTCTTCTAGAGGAACAGGATTCGGGTTCGGCGGATAAGCGGATTACCTACCGGGCTTATCCGGGTGAAAGTGTGCGATTGAACGGCGGTCTGGAGCTTCAAAAGAGCTGGTTCACCCCGGTGACGGACCCGGCGGTCCTGAATCGGATCATCAGCACCGATGCCAGAACGAAGGTGCTGCAGGCGGACTTAAAAGGACACGGCATCACCGATTACGGTGTATTGAGCCGACACGGTTATTATAAAGCCAATGACGTCAGCCAGGTCCCCCCGATGGAACTGTATGTCGACGGCCAAGGCATGACGCTGGCCCGCTGGCCCAACAAGGGGACGGTCCAGATGGGCACCATTTTGGATCCGGGCCCGACCCGCAAGGATCCGGACCTGCAGATGCGCGGAGGCACCTTTAACTACACTTATCAACGGCCGGATCTCTGGACGCAGGCGGACGATATCTGGCTGGACGGCATTTTCGGCTACAGCTGGGAATGGTCGTACAACAAAGTCGCGGCTATCGATACGAACAACAAGACCATCACCTTGGCGTACGGGGAAATGAGCGGCCTGTTTAAAAACTGGTACCCTGACTTCCATTTTGCCCAGAACTTGCTGGAAGAGATGGATATGCCGGGTGAGTATTATATCGACCGGAGCCAAGGCCTGCTTTACTTCATGCCTACGGCCGCTTTTGAAGGAGATCATCCCGAAATCACCGTATCCTTGCTGAAGACCCCGATGATCAATGCCGTCAATGCCTCGTATGTGACCTTTGAGGACCTGATCCTGGAGAACGGCCGGGACTCGGCGGCGGTCATCATGGGCGGCAATAGCATGCAATTGGTCCATTGTGAAATTCGCAACTTCACCAACGGAGGCGTGCTGATCAATACTCAAAGCCGTTGGATGTACAACGACTTCGCCAAGGCGACGGGGGTGAACCATGCCGTTATCAGCTCCCATATCCATCATATCGGGGGCACGGGAGTCATTCTGAACGGCGGGGATAGGCTGACGCTTGAACAGGGCAACAATGCGGTGGAGAACAGCCATATCCATGATTTTGCCTACTACCATAAAGCCTATAACCCCAGTGTGATCCTGACCGGAGCGGGGAACCGGGTCTCCCACAGCGAGATCCATGACGCCCCCCATCCAGGAATTCTGATCTTCGGCAACGACCATCTGGTGGAGTACAACAACATTTATGACGTCTGCAAAACATTCTCGGACCTCGGCGCCATCTATATGAACCTGGGAGAATCGCCCCAGGAGCGAGGGTCGATGATCCGGAGGAATTACTTTCACCACATCGGGGAAGGCAAGGCCGGAGTTCAAGGCGTATATCCAGACAACTTCACCATGGGGCTTACCATTGAAGAAAATATTTTCTACCGGATGGGTAATTCCGCCATATTGAACAACGGAGGCGCTCATATCCGGACCCGCAACAACCTCTTTGTCGACGCCAAAGTACCGTACGATTATGCGGATTTGTACTTGGGCGACGGCTCGGATCAGCAGATCGCCAAGAACTATATGCCCAAGTGGCAGGCTTTGTTCGAGAAATACAACAACTTCGAAGGGATGCCGCACTTGGTGAAATACCCGGAGCTGGCGGATTTCTTCACGGAAAACCGGTATTATCCGGACACCAACACGTTCCAGAACAACGTGGTGTACAACCCAACGAAACCACGAAGCAGCACGACGAATGCGCAGGGTGCATATGACAAGTACAATTTGGTCCAATACGCGAACAACTGGGTGACAGATCATGATCCAGGCTTTGTGAACCTGGCGGGCGGCGACCTGAATCTAAAGGCGGATGCGGAGGTGTTCCAGAAGATACCGGGCTTCCAAGCGGTCCCTTTCAGCGAAATCGGAATTATGGGCAAAGCCGGTCCTTATTTGGCTCCAGACAGAATCCCTGTCCAGGGAATCAAACTGTATGACGAGAACGTGACCATCGGCATAGGGAAGTCGTATCCTTTGTATTCGGCGGTACTTCCGTGGAACGCTACAAACCCGGTGCTGCAGTATACTTCCAGCGACCCTTCCGTCGTGAAGGTGGATGCGGACGGCAAGCTGAAGGGGGTTAATCTGGGGAATGCCACCGTTACGGCAGTCTCCGCCGAAAACCCACTTCTTAAGGATGAGGTTCAAGTTACGGTCGAAGTCGGGGACGGTATCATCGATTATACAGACTTCGAGACCGGACGGAACAGCTGGCCGAGCGACCCGAACCGGAGCATCGTAGAGGTTGACGGTGGCAACCACATGTATAAGCTGCTCAAAGGGGCGACAGCTCTGAACGAGAATGATTTTAACAACTACGAGCTGACATTTAAGCTTAAGACGCCGATTGTGATTCCGGATGAAGCTACGTTCTATGTGTTTGACCGGCTGAATCCCAGCGGAAGCGGAGGCAGGATCGGGTACCGGAAGTATGCCGACGGGACCTCATCTTGGATTCTTTATAACTCGACCTGGGCCACCGTAAAGCAGAATACGCTGGCTACTTCGGATTTGCAGCCGGATACCGTCTACAACATGAAGGTCATCGTCAAGGGATCGGAAATTAGCATCTATGCCGATAACAAGCTTAAGCTCAAGGCCAGCGATTCGACATTTAACTCTTCCGGCAAGGTAGGGTTTTATGCCGGAGGCTTTGGCGGGCTCCTGTTCGACGATATCAAATTCTCGGTTCCCACAACGGATGTGTCTGGTTTGCTGCTGGATGAGAGCAGTGTCAACATGGTGATGGGGGAACAGCACCAGCTGCAGGTCAAATTTGATCCGTCCGATGCCGAGAACCGCGATGTCGTCTGGCAAACCTCCCGACCGGAGATTGCTTCCGTCGATGCAAGCGGGTTGGTAACCGCTTTGGCCGAAGGAGAGACCGAAATTACCGTTACATCGGTTGCAAATCCGGCAGCCACTACTTCAGCCCGGGTCCACGTATCGAATATTCTGCACTTTACGGATTTCGATTCGGGGGCGAACGGATGGCCGGTGGATCCGAACCGCAGCATCGTAACCGTGAACGGTAATAAGAAATACAAAATCCTGAAGGGCGCTTCCGCTCTTCATCCGAAGATGTTTACGGATTATGACCTGACCTTCAAACTGAAGACCCCAGCTGTCATGCCGGATCTGGGAACACTCTACGTGTATGACCGTTCCGTCTCCGGAACATCGGGCAAAATCGGCTACAAGAAGTTGGCGGACGGCACCTCGCAGTGGATTCTATACAACGCGGCTTGGTCCACCTTGAAAACGACAAACCTGCCTTACGAGGATCTGAAGCCGGATACTGAGTATAACATTCGCATTCTGGCAGATGGCGCCGATATCCGCGTGTACGTAAACGGCGAATTGAGGCTCGAGGGCTCTGATCCCAAACACAATCCGTCGGGAACGGTAGGCTTCTATGTAGGCGGGTTCAGTGAAATCTGGTTCGACGACGTGAAGTTTACGCTGATCGACCGGACCGCTCCCGAGACCACGGCTGTAGTGAACCCGTCGGAACCGGACGGCGCGAACGGATGGTATATCCAGCTCGTTACGCTCTCCTTGAATGCCTCCGATGCAGGGTCGGGAGTAACGTCCACGGAATATAGCGTGGACGGAGGCGACACCTGGATGCCTTATAAAGACTCCTTAACCTTCAGTCAGGATGGCCGCTATTCGATTCTCTATCGTTCGCTGGATCTCGCCGGTAATGCGGAGGAAGCGAAAACCCTTGAGTTCATTCTCGATACCGAGGTCCCCGCCGTTTCTGTTGCGGAACCGGTCGAAAAAGCCTATGCGGACACGGAATCCCTGACTCTGTCCTGGACCGCCTACGATGCGATGTCCGGGATCGATTCCGCGAAGACCACCGCACGGCTGGATGACCGGATCGTTGAGCAGGGGACGGAGGTCCCGCTATATACGCTTTCCTTAGGAAATCATACCTTCACCGTATCCGTCATCGACGAGGCGGGAAATACACAGGAGTCCATCATCACGTTCTCTACTTACGCGGATGCGGACACGCTGAAGGCGCTGGTCTCCCTCTTTAGGGAAAAGTCTTGGATTGACAATGATGGAATCGCAAACAGTCTGATCCAGATGTTGAATAACAGTCAAGCGGAAGCATTCCTCTATGAGGTTCAAGCCCAGAGCGGCAAACATATTACAGAAGTAGCGGCAGCCTACCTGCTTCGGGATGGGCAGGCCGTTGCGAACAGATAAACGTCAAGAAAGGCCTTTTCGATGAAGTTCGGAAAGGCCTTCTTTTGATTTTTTAAATCCCTAATTGCAGCTCGGGGTAAATCCAGGTGTAGGATTGATAATATCCGCTGTTTTTGTTTGTATTGCCTGTGATCGGACGGTAGGGGGAGACGAAACGTTCATAGTCCGGACTCTTGTAAACTTTAGACATGGCTTCGAATAAATCCAGAGGCCATGTATCGGCGGAGAGCGGTGCAGGGAAGATCGGATCATCGTCATACGGCCATTCCTTAAGACGCCCGTCGGTATAATGGAAGAACCGGTCAAGTGCAGTTTTGAGGCTTTTGCCGCCTGGGGAGACCCAATGGAATAAATCCTCGCCTGTTGTGTCTAGAATCAGCTTGGCGGCTGCCGTCGCGGGAGCGAGGGCGAAATAATGATACCATAAGGAATGTTTCCCCCGATGCGTTTCTTCCGGGATGAATCCCTCCAAGGATAGGGAGGAATCGAGATGTTCCTTGAACGCAGTTACCTCTTCTGAAAAGCGGGCTTTGTCATCCATAAAGCGAAACAGGGCTAATTGGGCATATAAGCTCCAGTTCCACCAGTTGTTCCGGAGGGGAATGCGATCCCACTCCGGCAAGCACACCTGGGTCATCCAACGGATATACTGATCTTGCTCCTCCTTGCTCCAGTCTGAGAATTCCTTGATCCACTCCGCCGCCAGGATCAGGCCGACTCCTAGATAGGCGGATACCAGTGGACCATCAGGACCCGTGATTTCTTGATTGACGGCTGCCCAGCCCATGATCAGTTCCTTCGCTTTGCTTGCATAGGCAGCTGTTCCCGTCAGCCGATAGGCCAGTGCAGTCGTATAGGCCGCCCGGGCGTCCGACTCCATCATCCGCTTTGCCGCCGTATGCCCGTCAGCATCCCAATAAAAGCCGGGAATATTCCATGTCGGAACGGCATGACAGTCAACCGACAGACTCTCGTTAGCTTCACCAAGAAGAAGTTCAAGTGCAGTTGAATGTTTCATAAACATGCAATCTTCCTCCCTTAGGATTTTCCATATATACATAGGATTCTGCTTTATAAATCCAGTCTCCTGTTTTTCCATTGCAATGCGTGAAATCATAGCAGGAACAAATGATCGTCTCTTTGTTCGTCATGCCCTACCTAATCGGGCGCTCCGATACTGACCCGGCGAGATTCCCATCTGTTTTCGAAATAGACGTATGAAATAATTAGTATTCTCTATACCGACTTGCACGCCGATTTCAGACACGGAAAGCCCCGTATTTTCCAGAAGAGATTTCGCTTTTTTGATTTGTAGTTCGTGCTTGTATTGAAGCGGACTCAGACCCGTGTATTTTTTCAGGCACCTTGCGAGATAGTCGAAATGGAAATGAAGCGTCTCTTCCATATGTTTCGCATCAAAGGGGCGGGTCAGATGTTGCTGAAGATAGGCGATCGTTTGATCGCAGAGCAGTCTGGAGCGGGAGACGTATTGCGAGCGCACCGCCATTTGCAATTCTGTCAACAAGCCGGCTATCTGTGTCTGAAGCGGTAAGGAAGTTGCGGGTGATAAGGTTTGATGAAGCTCCAGCATCTGCTGCAGGAACGGGAGAATGACTGGGATATGCAGGCCGGTGAATTTAGGAATATACATGACTTGCTGGTGTGGGGTGACATCGAGGTTTGTACTTTTGGTGAAAGGAATGGACCAAGGGATTTGCCCGCTCTCAATCGTTCGGACAGGTGCAGGATGGACAAAGTGAATCCAATAAATTTCGGTTTCTTCCTCACAGGGACGATGTCCGACATGCAGGCGGTTCGGCTCGAGCACAAGTATGGAACCTTCTGTGACTTCGTAAGCCGCATCATCTTCTGACATAAACAAGGTGCCCCTTATCACAAGCAGCATGTCATACACATTGAAGGAGCGGATCAAATGCTGTTGTCCCGGTTGCCAGATGGAGTGACCGATCGTCACTAATTGTGGCAGCGGAGGGATGGTTAGCTCCAGGCAATTCATGACAGGCATCACCTTTCCATATGCGAATTGTATTCCTATTGTATCATGGTCAAAATCCCAAATGGTAGGAAATGTGCTATAAAAAGTCGACTATGCACCTATCCGATCAACGGGGGAACGACTATATTTAGGGTATACGAATGGGAAAGGAAGAGAAATCATGCGATTCCGACAAGTCCATCTTGATTTCCATACTTCAGAGGCGATTGCCCCGATTGGAGTCCGTTTTGACAAAAGGCAGTTTCAGGAGATGCTGAAGCTGGGCCATGTGGATTCCATTACGCTTTTCTCCAAATGCCATCACGGCTGGGCGTATCATCCTTCGGAAGCCAATGAGATCCATCCTGGGTTAAGCTTCGATTTGCTTGCGGCTCAGATCGAGGCCGCCCATGAAATTATCGTAAAGACACCGGTATACTTATCGGCCGGACTGGATGAAAAGCTGGTCAGACGCCATCCGGAATGGCTCATCCGCGACAAGAACGATCGAACGAATTGGGTAGAGGGCTTTATGCAACCAGGCTATCACCAGTTTTGCATGAACTCTCCCTATCTGGATATCCTGATCGAACAGATCCGGGAAGTAGTGTCCCAATATGATCTGGACGGACTGTTTCTCGATATTGTCGGGGTACGCAAATGCTATTGCCATAGTTGTGTAGAGACCTTGCGCCGACAGGGGAAGGACCCGCGTGACGAGGAAGCGATACGGAGGCTGTGGGAGACTACATACGCCACTTATACGGCGAGGGTGAAGGAAGTGGTCGAATCGGTCAAGCCAGGGCTGCCTATCTTCCACAATGGCGGACACATTGCGCGTGGCCGTCGCGATCTGGCTTCTATGAACACACATTTGGAACTAGAGTCGTTGCCAACGGGCGGTTGGGGTTACGACCATTTCCCGCTTTCGGCCCGATACGTACAAACGCTAGGAGTCGATTTTCTTGGCATGACAGGCAAATTTCATACCTCTTGGGGGGAATTCGGCGGCTATAAGCACCCGAACGCGCTCCGTTACGAAACAGCACTCAGCCTCGCGCATGGTGCAAGATGTTCGATCGGTGATCAGCTCCATCCTGACGGACAAATGGATGCAGCGACCTATGAATTGATCGGCAAGGCCTATCGCGAGGTCGAGAGCAAGGAAGCATGGTGTGTGAATGCAACGAACGTCGCGGATGTAGCACTACTGTCATTGGAAGCGACAGGCGTGCACCCGAAAGCCAAAGAGGAAGCGGGACGTTCAACAGATTCCGATGCAGGAGCTGCACGCATGCTGCTGGAGGGGAAATTTCTGTTTGATGTCATTGACAAGGAGCATGATTTCTTAGCTTATCAGGTGTTGATTTTGCCGGATTATGTTGCGGTGGATGACGAGCTGGGGAGCAAACTAAAGAAGTTCCTGCAGCAGGGGGGCAAAATTCTCGCCACAGGCTGGTCCGGGCTTGATACGGAAGGTACCCGCTTCGCCATCGACTTTGGAG
Source organism: Paenibacillus mangrovi (assembly GCF_022898935.1). GTDB lineage: Bacteria > Bacillota > Bacilli > Paenibacillales > Paenibacillaceae > Paenibacillus_AQ > Paenibacillus_AQ mangrovi. Next base: position 19,524 of record NZ_JALIRP010000013.1, read on the forward strand.
TGCGGTATCTGGGGGTTAACCCTTACCGTCCCGATTATTTCCGTCCTTATTTCAAGCTGGAGAGCTTGGGGGAAGCCTCCTTTATTATTTATACCCAAGGACAGAAAATCGAACTTGCCGGGGGTACTGAGCTTGGACGCAGGGAAGACCCGTATTTTAACCGTGATGTCTTTACCTTCTGCTCACACCAGCATACGCCATGCAGCTATGTTTATGGAGGGCCCGGTATGGTGGAAAGTGATTGTGGAATTTATTTGGCATGGAATGTATTTGAGGATTACGCAAACAAAGGAAGTCTGATCCTGAAGGAAACGATCCTGCATGCGCTGAACCGACTACTGCCTAACAAAACACTGCATACCAGTCTGCCTGCGCAAGGCGTTGTCACCCTGCAGGAACAGAAGGAAGAGAAGCGTTTGGTCCAGCACCTGCTGTATGCATCACCGGTTCGCCGTGGAAAAAACATCGAAGTGATCGAGGATATTCTACCTCTATATGATGTTGAGGTTTCCATTCGGACTCTCCATCGCGTGAAGAATGTGTATTTGGCTCCGCAAATGCAGCAGCTTCCTTTCAGGTACGAGAATCAAACGGTCTTCTACACGGTACCCAAGCTGGAGTGCCATCAGATGGTTGTTATCGATTGTGAATGAAATAAGATAGGAAGGGTGCTAAACGATGGACTTCAAGCCACTGTCACAGTTTATCGACCGTATCACCTCCTGGCGGATCCCCTGGGCCGAGGTGCTTGTCCTGTACCGAAACGAAGAGGTGTTCCGCTACCGTAGCGGCTATGCTAACTTGGAAGAAAGCATTTCCATCGACGACCGGCGAATTATTCAGCTTTATTCGTTGACGAAGATTCTGACGTGTACGGCAGCGCTTCAGCTCGTAGAAAAGGGAGCAATGTTGTTGAACGACCCGCTGTCCGACTATTTGCCCGAATACGCCGAGATGACCGTGAAGATGACTCTGCCACACGGTGAAGTCGCATTCGAGAGGGCAAAGAGACCGATCAAGGTACGCGATCTCTTTACCATGACGGCAGGGTTCTCCTATGACATCAAAGCACCTTCTATCCAGGAAGTCGTGAGGCACACCAACGGCAGGGCTCCGACCCGCGAAATTGCGGCGGCATTCGCTAAGGAACCGCTGCTGTTCGAACCAGGCACCCGATGGAACTACAGCCTTTGCCATGACGTTCTCGCCGCTCTAGTCGAGGTGGTGGACGGAAGACGGTTCAGCGCTTATGTTCAGGATGAAATAACCGGACCGCTCGGTATGCGCGATACGGGCTTCGATCTCTCGGATGAAGAGCGAAGCCGTATGGCTCCGCAATATGAATATAGCGATTCGCTAGGCAAGCCTATACGCAAGGATGGGAACGATTATCGAATCGGTACGGAATACGAGAGCGGCGGTGCCGGACTGCTCTCCACCGTAAGCGACTACGCGATGTTTCTGAATGCGCTGACCAATCAGGGAACGAGCCCGGACGGCGTGCGCCTGCTGGCACCGGAGTCGGTGGAGCTGATGCGTACGGATCATCTGACTGAGGAGACGCGCTGTCATTTCTCCTGGGCACAGCTTGCCGGTTATGGCTACGGGCTGGGCGTTCGAACCCATATTTCCAGGGAGAGTAGTGGATCTTTGAGCCCGCTCGGTGAATTCGGCTGGAGCGGCGCCGCCGGTAGCCTGGCCATCATGGATCCGTCATCGCAGCTGACGGTCATGTATGCGCAGCATATGCTGAACAATCAAGAGCCCTATGTACATCCGCGTTTGAGAAATATTGTGTACGCTTGCCTGTAACATATGAAGAGGAGGACTGTGTATGCGAATTCGCTTTGATCGTTTTCCAGGTGGAGTACATAAAGCTCTTACACTCAGTTTTGATGACGGACGGATTTTTGACAGGAGGCTTATAGGGAAGTTTAATGAGTATGGCCTCAAAGGGGCTTTTCACTTAAACAGCGGTACTCTCGGGAAAGAAGGATTCGTTACGCGAGAGGAAGCATGTTCCCTATACATGGGTCATGAAGTATCGTGTCATACCGTTAGTCATCCTTTTCTCGAACAGTCTCCTATGGAACAAATGGTTCAGGAAATCATGGAGGACAGGAAGGGACTGGAGGCCATTGTTGGTTATCCTGTGCGCGGGATGAGCTATCCTTTTGGTACATATAATGATCAACTTGTTTCAATTCTACCTTCGCTCGGTATGGAATATGCCCGGACTGCAACGAGACAGGGTGGGTTTGATATACCATCAGACTTCTTAAGGTGGCATCCGACCTGCCATCATAGTCAGATGGTGGACTATGCAAATCAGTTTGTGGATTTAAAGCAAAGACATACCAAGATGGCTTTGTTTTATGTTTGGGGGCACAGTTATGAATTTGAGAACGACAACAATTGGGAGCTAATTGACCGGTTTGGAGAAATTGTCGCCCGAAAACAAGACATTTGGTTTGCAACAAGCGCTGAAATTGTTTCTTATATACATGCATTGAGACAGCTCCGCTTTTCTGCCGATTACCGAATCGTTCATAACCCATCCGCACAGTGTGTGTGGGTAAGCGTGGAGACAGATGTTGTTGAATTGGCGGCCGGCCAATTGACCGTACTCGGTTAACTCAAGTTTTTCAACTTGTTCATTTCCTCCAGCGTCATTTCATTGCACTTCCTGATAAAGCCAAGAATCAGCTCCATTTCCTGCACGTTATATTGCGAAAAGATCTTGAGCGTTGACTGCATAACCGATTGGAACATGGGTGAAATATGAGTCGTGCCTTCCGGAGCAGGCTTGACGACAACTCGTCTTCGATCGTTCGGATCCTTGTCTCTGACGACATAACCCGCTTTCTCTAAGCGGTCGATAACGCTGGTCACCGCTCCTGTAGTCAGTCCTGTCAGCTCCGCTAACTGACCTGCGGTTACCGGACCGGAGTGGTTTAGAAAATCGAGGCACTTGTGATCAGTGGCGTTAAGGCCTAATTTTTCCGAGATTAGCTGATGAAACATGACGGCTCTCGCGCTGTTTTGGCGTAGTTCGTGAAGCAAAGCCTGCTGCGTAGATGTGAGCTCGGGCACATCGGAAGGGAAATTATCCCTTGACATAAGGAAACCTCCAAGTTATGATGTATTTATCTTAATGAATTAAGATATAATATTCATTAAGAAAGCATTCTTGTTAAGATTCTTACACTCGTCAGTATATCACACCCTTCATGAACCGCCAAACAAAATTCATTTATGGAGAGGAAGATTTTACAATGACAAACCACCAAGAAGACCTGAAAGCTATCGGCGCATTATTTGCAAAGCTGAGCGAGGCTTGGAACAAGGGTGACGGAGAGCTTTACGGTAGCTGCTTTACGGAAGATGCCGATTATGTAACGTTTATGGGACAGCATCTGAAGGGAAGAAAGCAAATCGCCGATGTACATCAAATGCTGTTCTCGGGTCCGCTGAAGGGCACCATCCTCGTATCAAGCGCTACCACCGACTTACAGCCGCGCTTCATCACTCCTGATGTTGCCGTTGTAATCGCGATTGGTGAAGCACGACTCGCCGTGCCTGCCCAAGATCCTAACGACAGAGGATCGATTAATACGAATGTAATTGTCAAGCAGAATGGAGAATGGAAGCTGACCGCTTTCCAAAATTGTCGCATTCAAGAGATGCCAAGAGGAGCGCGGTAAGATGGGTTATGGTTAAGAGGCAGCCGGTGGCTGCCTTTTCTGCACTAACTGGAAGGAAAGTGAATGGTATTAAGTGAGGAGAATTTAGGGAAGCCTATTTACAAATGGAAATGTATGTAGTATTTTCGAAAGAGACCGATCGGTCTTTTTGATGGAGTCAGGGGGATTATGATGAGAAGTGGACAGGATACAAGAAATATGATCATCGAGAAGTCTGCAACTTTATTTAATCTACAGGGATACTCGGGGTCTTCCATGTCGGATATTATGGGTGCAACAGGACTCCAAAAAGGAGGGATTTATCGGCATTTCAAGAATAAGGACGAACTTGCTTTAGAAGCATTTAATCACTCTGTGGAAGTGTTGCGAAGGACGTACCGTTTTGCGATTTCCGGCAAAAAAACAGCCGAAGAAAAATTGCTTGCGGTTTTGTCGATTTATTTGAATATTGTAGAAGAACCTCCGGTGAAAGGCGGATGTCCATTATTAAATACGGCGGTGGACACGGATGACACGCATCCTTTATTAAATTTAAGAGCGCGCGAAGTCATGAATGAGTGGTTGTCTTTTATCCAATCGATTCTCGAAGAAGGAATACAAGCCGAGGAATTCAAATCAGACCTGGATGTTCAGGAAGTATCTATCTTTCTAACATCAACTTTTGAAGGCAGTGTGATGATGGGGAAGCTATACAATGACAACGATTATGTGAAAAAGTATTACAATCAACTTAAACACTACTTAAATTACTGCATCAAGCAGTAATTTTTATGTGTGTTAGAGACCGAACGGTCTCTTTAAGAGAGGAGTTTAATAAATGAAACAACAGTGGAATGTAGGCATATTAATGTTCGATCATGTTGATGTTTTGGATTACTCGGGGCCATTCGAAGTATTTTCATTGACCGTCAGGGATGCCAATCAAGTTTCGGATTTACTGAACAATAGCATTGCATATGAAGACAAACCCTTTATAGTCAAAACGGTCTCGCAGAACGAACTAGTAACCGCACATAATGGGCTCAGAGTACTGACGGATTACAGTTTCAACGATCATCCCAAATTCGATATCCTCGTTGTTCCCGGGGGACCTTTAAAAGCAATCAAGAATTGCGTCAAAAATGTAGAACTACTTCACTGGATCGCGTCTCAGCACCGTTCAGGGGTCATAGTTGCTTCCATTTGCTCAGGCGCGATTTTGCTGGCTGAGGCTGGTCTTCTAAATGATAAAAAAGCAACGACGAATTCGTATGCCATGGGTTACTTAGAGAAGAAGTATCCAGATGTAGAAGTCGTGCAGAATGTGCGATATGTAGATAACGAAGATGTATTAACCTCCGCGGGAGTATCCGCCGGCATCGATATGTCACTCTATATGGTCGCGAAGCTGCTAGGCGAAGACACTGCTCAAACGACCTCAAATACAATAGAATATCCGTATTTTAGAACACTTGCGTAGGAGCTACTTTATTTTTACGAGCAAGGCAGATGGAAAAGAAATGGAAGTTAAAGGAGGGAGATGCTGTTAGGTATGAAGAATAACCCCTGTCTCGCAAGGACAATCTAAACCGGAAAGGATTACATTTCCTTAAGGAAGGGGTTATTACCATGGCAGAGGAACAACCGTCAGTCAAGACGATTGTGGCAATCGGATCGATTCCACTGATTATGACGCTGGGCAACTCCATGCTCATTCCGATATTACCCACAATGAAATCGGAACTTCATCTTTCTTCCTTTCAGGTTAGTCTGACGATTACCGTTTTTTCGCTCGTTGCGGCATTTTGTATTCCGATTCTGGGATATTTGTCCGACCGGTTTTCCCGGAAGGCCATCATTATTCCGTCGCTCCTGCTCTACGGCATTGGAGGTGTCCTCGCGGGATTGGCGGCTGCGTTGTTCCCTAGTCCATATACCTGGATCATGGTTGGGCGGACGCTTCAGGGAATGGGTGCGGCAGGAACGACTCCGATTGCAATGGCGCTTGCGGGGGATTTGTTTAGAGGCTCGGAAGCGAGCCGGGTGCTCGGATTGGTTGAGGCATCCAACGGTTTGGGCAAGGTCATTTCGCCGATTATCGGGTCGCTCATCGCTCTTATTGTCTGGTATGGTGTGTTTTTTGCATTTCCGGTTGTGATGCTGGGGTCTCTGACCCTGACTTGGTTATTTATCGAAGGCAAAAAAACGACCAAAAATCCGCCGCCTTTTAAGAAATACATTCACGGATTGGCAAGCGTGTTCAAGCAAGAGGGTAGATGGCTGTTTACGGCTTATCTGGCCGGTGCGACTTGTCAGTTTACGCTGTTTGGCATCCTGTTCTTTCTGTCGGATGTTTTGGAAGAGCCCCATAACATCGTGGGAGTCGTCAAGGGGCTGGTTCTGGCCATCCCGCTGCTTGTGATGTGCACAACTTCCTACATTACAGGCAGCAAAATCGGAGAAAATCAGAAGCTGATGAAAAGACTGATCGTTTTGGGTTTTATCCTCATGACGATATCTTATGTCCTGTTATCTTTTATCGGACATTTAACGCTGTTCATCTCCGTTCTGGCGATCAGCAGTCTGGGCACCGGGCTTATTCTGCCTTGCATCAACAGTTTTATTACGAAAGCGGTCGGCAAGGAAAGACGGGGATTTGTGACCTCGCTGTATGGATCGGTTCGTTTTTTCGGGGTGGCCATCGGACCGCCGCTGTTCGGATGGATGATGGGATGGTCGCGTATTGGCATGTTCCTGTCCATCGCCGGGCTCACCTTTGTGGTGGGGCTGTTAGCGCTTTTCATGATTCAGGTGAATCAAGGCAAAAAAGAAGGAGGACAGTCCGGCGGCGGCCCTGTCGAGATCAAACGCAAAAAGCCTGTTGGCTTAATGAGTCCTACCCGGTGATTGATAGGCTTGACGGAATTATTTTTCCAAAAAGGCATCTTGGATATGTACGGATTTACTTCTTACTTCTTGCTGCTTCTCCAAGCCATATCGTACCATGGTCTCGTTCTCGGTCTTGAAGAGTGAACCAGCCAGTTAATAATCCGGGTGGAAATCAGTTGGCAGCCGATAGCCAAAATGATGATTTTCCAGTCAATGACGTAAGCGGTAAGGACAAATACAAAACCGTTCATCCAAAATAAAGAGGTACCAGGCTTGATTTTTTTGAACTTATAGAGCGCAAGGGCGGCATATCCGATCCCTCCGTTGGATACCCGCTGCCTCATCAGCATCGAAATGCCTGTCCCGAGAAAGATGGAACCGATGAGCAGATCGATCCATACATTCGAAAAGGGCGGGTTCACGTACACCTCGAAAAAATTAACAGACACCGATGTGACTGTAATGACATACACCGTCCCTATGGCGCTCGTGTTCCCAAGATAATGGGCGGTAAAAATGATAAAAATAAAGTTCGCAAACCAGAACCCGAGGCTCATCGGTAATCCAAACGCATAATTCAATAGAACCGCAATTCCGGATCCGCCTCCAGAAGGGATGGCATGGGGGAATAAAAAGATAGCCATGGCAAAGCCCTGGAGCACGGCTCCGGCGGTAATTAAAGAGAACTTCTTGCAAAGTCGACGGTAAAGCATCGGCCTATTATGGCTCGGGATCATCAGAATTTTCACACCAACTCATCCTTCAGAAAATGTTGTGGCAGGCCAGTCCTGCTGTTATTAGTGTATGCTTGTCTTCTGAAGGGGATGCCGGAAGTTATAGCGAAAATAGAACGACCTGGGTATACACCTCCACCAATCACGAATTCTCTACATACGTTAAGAATATCAAGGCTAACAAGTTGCCGATATTCTTAAGGCGTTGCAGGGGGTGAAACGATGAAGGGATTGCTGGAGAAGGTACAAGCCGAAATCAGCCGTCTTACGGCCCGGATTCATTCAGAGCAGCAAAATAATGGGTCCTGGAAATATGATTTTGAAACCGGTCCGATGACGGATTCCAGCATGATCATTCTCCTCAGCGCCCTTTTTCCGGATGAAAAAGAGCTTCTATCGCAGCTGGCAAGGCGGCTTGTACGCAATCAGGCTGCAGGAGGCGAGTGGAAGCAATACGACGATGATGACGGGCATCTCTCCTCTACTATTGAAGCTTATACCGCACTGCTGTTATCCGGTTACTTGGACCGGGAAGCTCCTCCGATGAAACGGGCCGAGGATTATATTGTCCGCAGCGGCGGCGTTGAAAAATCCCATATCTCCACCAAATTTATGCTGGCCCTGAACGGACTATATCCTTGGCCCTCCTTTTATCCAATTCCGCTGTTTTTAATACGTCTTCCCAAATGGATGCCGCTTAGCTTTTACCGCTGGAGCTCGTACGTAAGGACTCATTTTGCGCCGATTCTCATTTTGGGACATCTCAAATTCACTATGCGGCATCCCTCAGCTGCAGATATCACCCATCTCTATAAAACGCAGAAGTACCGCAAGCTGCACCGGCAAGGGCGCTGGAGCAGATGGTTTGCGACGAAACGAAATCATGAGGCCATCCGCAAGGCCGAGCATTTTATGTTGGAACATATTGAAGGGGACGGTACGCTGTACAGCTATGCGAGCGCCACTTTTTTCATGATTTATGCACTGCTGGCAATCGGCTATAAGCCGGACTCCCCCGTGATTACCCATGCGGTGAAGGGGCTGCTTTCTTTTGTGACGCAGACGGAAGGCGGGGAGATGCATGTCCAAAACTCTCCTTCTACCATATGGGATACGGCGCTTGCTTCATACACGCTACAGGAGGCGGGGCTTCCGGCAGAGGATGAAGCGATTCAACGGGCAGCAGCGTTTTTGCTATCCCTTCAGCACAAAGAGAAGAAGGAGCAGGCAGAGGGCATACTCACGCATATGACAGGCGGCTGGGGATTTTCGGAAAGCAACACGGCGAACCCCGACGTGGACGATACGCAGGCAGTATTGCGGGCGCTAACGCGGTGCATGCCCTTTCATCAAGACTGTAATGAAGCTTGGCAAAAGGGCGTAAGGTACTTATTCTGCATGCAAAATGATGACGGCGGCTGGGCCGCTTTTGAGCGGAACAGTACTTTTTTTGCGAACCGCCTGTTTGCACTTGAAAATTTCGAGGATACGGCGTTTGATCCTTCGGCGGCAGATGTGACCGGACGTACGCTGGAATTTCTGGGGAACCACGTGAAGCTGACGACGAATCATCCAAGGATTCAGGCGGGGGTTCGCTGGCTCTTGCAGCAGCAGCAGCCGGACGGTTCCTGGTATGGACGATGGGGAGTGTCGTATCTGTATGGGACATGGGCTGCGGTGACCGGACTTACAGCAGTTGGATTCCCCGCCACGCATCCTGCGATTCAAAAAGCTACCGATTGGCTGCTCCGCATCAGACAGCCGGACGGAGGGTGGGGCGAGTCCTGCAAAAGTGATGTTGCAAAAAGCTACGTTGCCGCTCCTTATTCCACGGTCGTTCACACCGCATGGGCACTGGATGTGCTCATTGCGGTTTATGACACACCCGTGAAGGAGATCCGGGAAGCCATCTCTCTTATGATTAACTGGAACCAAGAGGGGAGCAGCAAGCGGGTGACGTATCCGACCGGAGCGGGGCTCCCGGGGCATTTTTATATCCAGTATCACAGCTACCCCCGAATTTGGCCTTTGCTGACACTCAGTCACTATAGGGAGAAGTACAAATGCTGCTGAAAACGCCCTATTTGCCAGGAAAACAAGGTATATACCCTGTCCCTATTGCCCGAATCGCATATGCTGGATTAACCGTCTTAAGCCAGGCAAATGAAGTTCTCAAGCAAAGTCCTCGGCTTTAGACGAGAATGGAGCATACGCGAAAGGAGATCACATGTATGGCCCAGCTTGATCCCCGCTTGATGGGAACATTCCGCTGCAAAATGATGGATCCGCGATATTTCCACAAGGTGTGCGGTATTTTACGCGCCCAAAGACTTGAGGATTTAAGATGTCACCACCGTTGCTGTAGCTTGATTGATCGGCTTTCCGATTGTATGGGCGTACCGGTATCGCCTGCCGAACGGGAAAATGCGGCACGGTGGCTGATGGGATGCGGCGTAGATCCTCAAAACCGATTCCACCGCAGACAAATGTGGAACATGCTGTGGGGAAGATATTAGAGAAGCAACAAAATCCGGTACCCTGAGTGGGACCGGATTTTCTTTGTTCAAAGCTGTGGCAGTAGCAGAGCTAATCTTTACTTTTTTGAGAGCAGATTCAACAGATTTTCCGGGATCTTAAGTCTCTCATTATCAAATAGAAATTGAATGTCATCTTTGGAATCGGACTCATGGGACTGCTTGATTTCTTGCATCTCGAGGTGAAGCTGCTCCATGGTTGTGTCGAGCTCATATGCAGTGTCGGCGGCTTTTTTTAAGTCTTCAATCAACCGTTCCGGCACGGTTTTGTAGTATTTATAGAAGATCTTATGCTCGAGACTTGCCCAGAAGTCCATTGCGATGGTACGGATTTGAATTTCAACACACATTGATTCCTCATGGTCGGACAAGAACACAGGGACTTCGACGAGAAGATGAAGGCTTTTGTAGCCGTTTGGCTTAGGGTTCTTAATGTAGTCTTTGACGGATATCGTCTTCAAATCATTCTGGCTTTGCAGCATTTCACTGATTCGGTAAATGTCCGAAATAAAAGAGCAGGTAATCCGTATGCCCGCGATGTCCCGAATGGTATCTTTCATATCAGCAAAAGAGCTTCCCCCGCCTTTGCGCAGCAGCTTTTTCGCAATGCTCTCCATAGATTTCAATCTGGATTTCGTATGTTCGATCGGATTGTAATCATGGAGCAGTTGGAATTCCTCTTGCAAAATTTTGATTTTGGTCTCTACTTCCTTTAAAGCAAACTTATATTTCATCAGAAACCGCTGCATCTCTTTTTGGAGGGCTCTGACTTGTTCAATGGTATTAGGATGTTCTATCATGGTATACCTTCCTTCTAGATCTGATATCGTGAGGCATATAATTACATTATAACTTACTTTAAAATAAGCTTTCCAGCTGCTCGACTGTACAGTTTCTTCAAATGGAAGAAGCTCCTGCCTCATTAGAGGCAAGAGCTTCTTAATAACCCTGTCAAAAAATAAGGGCATTTCAAGTTTGTTGTCAAAAATCAGCAAAGAAATTGTGTATTTCATAACGTGATGGTATACTACACAGTAAAGATGTGTATACATAAACAAAGAGCAAGGATGCTGGTAACATCCTCACTCTTCAACAACAGCCCTAAGAGCGGTCGCTTTTAGGTAATTAGTCGCGAGATAGACCGCAAACCTTTGCAGAGGGCGGTCTATTTCTTTTTAATGTAGGTAAGTAACGCCAGAATGAACATGCCGAAGCTGAACATCAGGATTAATGCGTCTTTGACCTCCATTGGCATCACCTCCCTTCGGGGGAGATTAGCCGACCGCCCATAAGCTTTTTGCTGTTGTTAAAATTTATTATAACATGAATATATTGGGTATAGCTATGCCTACATAAAACATAAAACATATAAATAGTTAAACAGGCAATCGGTTAGATGCCTGTTTTTTTGCGTACGCCAACCGATTAATCATTTTCCCATTCATTTCCGATAAGTCTTATGTGTTGGTTTTTAGCAGAAACCGGATAAACAGATAGCACATTTGCTAAAAAAAGGAGTGGAGATCGTGTTTAAACGGGTAGAGAATGAACTGGAGCTGGCTATGTTTAACGGAATTTGGACAACCGTGTGGCTGGAAAAAGGATTCGAGCTTGAATTTTCTAGGCAAATCCTGGAGAGATATGTGGTCGTTACGGACGAGGGGCATTATGTCGGAACAACGGAGATCAAGCCATACAGCAGTGAAAGTCCTATCAATGAGGTTGCGGCCTTTGATCGGCATCCCAAGGTGATAAACGCTGTAGGTGTCGTAGCTGAAATTGATAAGATGGCGCTGCTTCGTACTTATCGCGGCAATTTTTTATCGGATTTGCTGTCTGCCCTGGTGGAATTTGGGGAGAAGAATAAGCTGAAGTATTTTGTCGCACTGCTTGAACCTGTACTTCTGCGGGCCCTGCGGATCTCGTTCCAAGTACCGCTGGAGAAGGTGGCGAATAAAATTTTTTATAAGGGAGATTACGTCATTCCAACAATTGTGAATGTCGAAGAGGTGTATACCCACAAAGACGATTACCCATGGCTGACTCTTCCCCTGAGCGCTACGTAAACGGGACCAGGAATCTAATCGACAGCTAAGTGTTTATACTTTACAGAAGGGGGAAGAGAAAATGAAAAATGGAGTTCTCACCGAACTGGATAAGCGTAACCGCCTGTTTGTTAAAATTTTATGGATGATGTTGGCCCTTGGCGTTATTACGGATTTGGCGATCGGACTTAGCATGAACATGATTATGCTGCTTGCCGGAGTTGGGCTGGTTACCTGTGGTGCCGCCACATTCATGACCTACCGTCGCTTGTTGGTATCCTACATAAAATATTTTGTAGCTTGTATTTTTACCTCAATCGTATTGCTACTGATCTTGTCCGATCCCCATCCGATCATCAGCACGTATTTCTTGGTTTATGTTAATTTGGCCGTCATGACGCTGTATTCGGACTACAAGCCGATCATTTTTACAGGGGTTTTGGGAGCGGGGGTAACCACGTATTTGTTTATGACGCCTTCTTTTAAGGAACAGCTGTTTCCTGGAGAGTCGCTTGTTTATTTGTACCTTTACCTTGCATTTGCGACGGCGGCCCTGGCATTTTCGGCTGGATTCAGCCAGCGATTGCAGCGGCAGGTGACCGCGAAGCAGCAGGAGACGCTGGAAGCAAAGCATACGGTGGACGGTTTGCTAGACCAGCTCAAAGCTTCCGTACTGTTGTTGAATGAATTCAGCAGCAGCCAGCAGGAGAGTGTACGGGCGACTGGAGATATCTCCAAAGAGGTGACGCTTAGCTTTTCGGAAATGTCGGCGTCTATCGAGAAGGAAACGGATAGCATTATGAATATCAACGAATCGACCCAGATCATTAACGATGCCGTTGGACGTCTGCTCGAAGGGGCCAGCCAGCTGCAGAACTATGCGGCGGACAATGCCAAGCTGACGGAGAGAAGCAGCCAGCAGATCGGAGTTCTGTCCGGCGAGGTTGAAAGCGTACATCGGATGATTGATCATACGGTTCAAATGATGCAGCTTTTGAATAAAGAAAATGACCGCGTCGGGTCCATCGTCATGGTCATCCGTGAGCTTGCCGAGCAGACGAACCTGCTTGCGTTGAATGCGGCCATTGAAGCGGCGCGTGCGGGAGAACATGGGAAGGGATTCGCTGTTGTATCCGGGGAAGTACGGAAGCTTGCCGACAGTTCAAGGAAGGCCGCATCCGAGATTGAGGGGATTCTGTCCGGCATCCGAGGCCAAATCAGCGCCGTTCATGTACAGGTTCTCGACGGCCAGACGGCCGTATCCACCAGCAGTGAGGTCTCGCAGGAAGTGAAGCATTTGATCCAGCTCATTCACGAAAATATGGAGCAGGTGAAGGAGCATGCCGACAATGTCAGCGGATCGACGGACCATCTCCATAAGCGGCAGCTTGATATGGCGGACGACATGGCACATATTGCGGCTGCAACGCAGCAGAACATGGCTTCGGTTGAAGAAATGCACGGAAGCATGCGCGGCCAGGATTCGAAGATCGGCGAGATGGTGAAAGATTATGACAAGCTGGATCAGCTGATATCCGATATGAAACTGCTGGTATCCAAATATTAAAGGCATACGAATATTATCCAAATGAATGATTTGAATGAGAGAGCTCCCGTGAACGCGGGGGCTTTTATTCATGTCCACCAAATAGGTGCACCTACTCAAATAAAAAGGAATGTAAAAATCCTCGGAGTCTTGTAAATATCCTCTGTTCCAGGTTAGGTACGCTCTTTCTATGATAAAGATAGATTCTTCGGCTTCTCTGATGCGAGGACCCGAAAGTCAGACTATCTTACGAACTAAGGGTTCGTAAAGCGGAAGGAGTAACAACATGACGCCGAAATTAGATACGCGCCGCCCCATGATTCAGCCGAAACCAAGCTTACATTCAAGACTGGGCAGACTGGGAAGCTCATCGACGTTTGTAGGCTACCTGTTTGTAGCCCCCATCCTGATTCTTATGGGAATCTGGTTTTATTATCCTCTGTTGCAATCGTTTATGTACAGCTTCCAGGACATCAGCTTTCTAAATCCGGATGCGGCCAAATTTATCGGATTCAGCAACTATATCGAGATTGTTAAAGATAAAGATTTTTGGACAGCTCTAAGCCATTCTGCGCTCCTGACGGTCGTGGCTGTGCCGCTGCAAGCGCTCATCGCGCTCGTGATCGCGGTTAATTTGAACAAGGTACGGCGGCTGAAGGGTGTATTTCGTACGTTGTACTACATGCCTTACATTACTTCGACGATTGCTGTAACGACCGTATTTATGTATTTGTTCATGCAGCATGACGGGATTGCAACCAAAGCATTAACCTGGCTCGGATTCCGGGATGTATCATGGTATGCTGACGTGAAACTCGCGCTACCGTTTCTTATGATTTTAACGATTTGGACCTATGTAGGTTTTTATATGGTGGTGTATCTCGGAGGCCTCCAAACGATTCCGAACGATATTTATGAAGCAGGTCGCGTCGATGGCGCGAACGGCTGGCAGCAATTCTGGAAGCTTACCGTACCGATGCTGAAGCCTGTAACCTTCCTGGTCATCATGTCCGGGATCATCAATGTCATGCAGCTGTTCGACCAGCCGTATGCCTTGGCGAGAAATGGATCGCTCGGCAGTCCAGCGGGCGCAACCAGCACCATTGTGACTTACTTCTATAGTCAGGCGTTCAGCTATAACCGTGCCGGTTATGGCAGCGCAGCCGCATTCATCATCTTCGCCATTATCATTGCACTGTCCATGCTGCAAAAACGATTTGTTCGGGAGGAGATCTAATCATGGATAGTAGAAAGAGTCAGTTCTTCCGTTACTTACTGATGTTCGTTTTTTCGATATTTTTCATCGTACCGTTCGGCTATGCGATCTACACGTCGCTCCTGTCCAAAGCCGATATTGGCAAATTGGTCATGCCGACCCAGTGGACACTTGAAAACTACAAGGACGTTTTTTTTAATTCGGATCTGCTGATCTGGTACAAGAATTCCATTATCGTAACGTTAGGTATCTTGATCGGGAACCTGATTGTGAACACGATGGCTGCTTATTCTTTGGCCCGGCTGAATTACAGGGGTAGAGGAGTAGTGTTTTTCCTGGTGATCGGGATGATGATGGTGCCTTACCAGGTCATGATTATTCCGATTTTCTCGATGATCGTGGATTTGCATTGGATGAACAGCTATTACGGCTTGATTATTCCGTTCCTGTTCCAGGGATTCCTCGTCTTTCTGATGCGGCAGTTTTTCCTGACGATTCCAAAAGAGCTGGAAGAAGCGGCAGAGGTCGACGGGTTGAACAAGATCAGTATTTTCTTCCGGATCATGCTGCCCTTGTCTAAGGGAGCGATTGGCACTCAGATTATTTTCAGCTTTACCGGAACCTGGAACTCCTTCGTATGGCCGGTGACACTTGTGAATGACAGCCGGTGGTATGTGCTGACGGTCGGTCTGAACACGCTGAAAAACCGTTATTTTGAATGGCCGAACGTAACCATGACTGGCGTTGTCCTGCTCACCGTACCGATCATTATCGTATTCCTGATTTTCCAGCGTCAAATGGAGCAAGGGATCGCCACAACAGGTTTGAAAGGATAATTGATTTTTAATAGATGATGACAGACAGGAGGAAGAACATTGATCGAATATACAGCGCAACTTATTCATTGATGAAATCAGTCAATTCGGTGATAATGGTTTCGTTAAATCCGACTTATTTCCACAAACAAAACGGAGGATGGAGTATGCCGAAATGGAAACGCTTCCGGGATCGCAGCATCCGGCAAAAAATGTTTCTGACCTATGCCCTGCTGATTATTGTGCCACTTTTGGTCATCAGTATTTCTTTTTATACCTATGCCATGTCCATCTTTGAGACCCGTATTGTAAAGTCGTTCGAGGAGACGAACCTTCAAATGATTTCGACTGCGGATGCTTTCGTGAGCGGCATGATCAAATCATCGGAGCAGCCTTTTTATGACGAGAAGCTGATGCAAATTTTAGCGAAGGATTATTCCAAATCCGCCTATGAGACGTTTGAAAAAAGCATGGATTTCCGCTATATCAGCGACACCGTCTTCAAAAATTTAATGACATTCAATCCAAACATCGATTCGATCCTGATTTATCCGGAGAACAGCTCGCTCATTTACCGCAGGGGATATGACACGACCTTCAATTATAAGTACACTCCAGTCCATGAACCGTGGTACCAGCAGATTATTAACAATGCGGAAAAGCCGGTGCTCCTTGGCCTGCGCGAGGAAAAGCAGATGTATGCCAATCCTAGGAAGGTTCTGTCCGTAGGTCGGGTATTGGTGGATGCGGATACGTATCAGAAGCTGGGTGTGCTGGTTGTGAATTTCCGCGTGGAGCAGCTGGAGAAATTGTTCAGCGGACTGGATGCCAAGCGGGATGTCAATCAGTTCATTGTGGATGAGAAAGGGACGGTGATATTCAGCACGACGCCGGGCATGATCGGGAAAAATATCAGTCAGCCTCTTTCACAAATTCAGCCAAGCAGCAAGGATTATTATGTCGTTCGCCATGATTCCAAAGTATCCGGGTGGCTTTTTTATAGTGTCATTCACCGTAATCAGCTGTTTGCCGAGATCAATAAGCTCCGCGATTTTACGGCGCTGCTGTTTGTTCTGCTCGTAGCCATTGGATTCGTCATCGCGTTTCTGGTATCCGGCAGCATCTCGAATCCGATTCGAAGACTCAACCGGTTAATGCGCAGGGTGGAGAAGGGAGATTTCAATGTGATGGCCCACCAGGACAGTCTGGATGAAGTCGGTCACTTATCCCGTTCCTTTAACCGGATGACGGTGGAAATTAAAGAACTGATCGAGCAAATCAAGCTCGAGGAGAAGAAGAAACGGAGCGCCGAGTTGAACGCTCTGCAGAATCAAATCAATCCCCATTTTATCTATAACACACTGTCGGTTATTAAATGGATGGCCCAGGCGCAAATGGCCGACAACATTACGGAAGCGATCGATGATATGATCAAGGTTTTGTCTTTCTCTACTCGAAGTACGCAGGAGTTTGTTTCCATAGAAAAGGAAATGGAGTTTATCCGCAACTATGTCGAGTTGCTGCAGCTTCGTTATTACAACGTGTTTGACTGTGAGATTGATGTCGCGCCGGATGTTCTGCATTATAAAACGCTGAAATTTATGGTCCAGCCTTTTGTGGAAAATGCAGTTTTTCACGCTTTTGTCGGCCATGATCGTCCTTATGAATTGCACATACGCGTGGGAAAAACGGATAGCGGCGATATTCAATTCATCATCTGTGACAACGGCATCGGAATCCGGCAAGAGCAGCTTCAGGAGCTGCTTCAGCAGGAATGGTCTGACAAGGAAACCATGAATTCGATAGGCATTGGCAACGTTTCACGGAGACTGAAGCTTCATTATGGAGAAAAGTACGGGGTGGTTATGGACAGCAGCACGGAAGGCGAAGGAACTTCGGTGTGTATTCGGATTCCTGCGATGGAGCAGAGTCCAGCGTCTAGTCCGCCAAGAAAGGAGGAAGTGGTATGAGAATCATGATTGTGGATGATGAGACTTTTATTAGAGTGAACTTCAAGACATTTTTGGACTGGAAGCAAGAAGGTTACTATCTCGTGGGTGAAGCTGCCAATGGGGAAGAAGCGCTGGAAAAGATCGAAGAACTTCGACCTCATGTCGTATTTCTCGACATTCGGATGCCGGTTCTGGGCGGACTTGACGTGCTTCGGCAGCTGCAGCAGAGGAATGCTTCCTGCAAAGTGATTATTCTCAGCAGCCACAACGAGTTTGACTATGCCAGAGAAGCGCTCAGACTGGGAGCTTGCGACTATATTCATAAGCCTAATTTGACTCGAGATGCAGTGATTGAAGCATTGAACCGGGTTCAGATGCAGCTCAGCCATCATACAGAGGCGGAACAGCTTCCGGTGCAGCAGGAGAAGAATCGCAACGATCTGAAAACACTCTTTTTACGTGATTTGGCTATCGGTGTCATTCGTCATAAATGGGAGATCGACCAAAAGACAGAGCTGTACCAGCTGAAGCTGAGGCAGCCGAACGTATGCTGTTTTGTAATGCATATCGATCACTATGACAAGGTGATGGAGCGGTATAAAAAGGGAATGGAGCATTTGCTCGGATTCTCAATCCTGAATATTTTGCATGAGGTACTAAGCCGATATGATGAGCTGGAATTGTTTCAGATGAGTCCGAAGGAGCTTGTGTTTCTCCAATCTTTTTCCGGCTTGAGAAGTATGAATGAAATCCTGGAGGAACGCTGGAGATTGGTCCGCAAGATTGAAAAAACGTTGAAGCAATTTTTGAATATTCATGTCAGCTTCAGCATCAGCGGATTGCATTCCCGTCTCCTGGATATCCCCAAGGCTTATCATGAAGCGCAGGAGGCGGCAGAAATGCTGTTCTTTGAGGACCGCAGCAATGTCGTGGTCTATGAGCCGGCTTGCATCCGGGATGGAAGAGTCATGGAAATGCTGGTCCCACATGAGCAGCGGATTCGAAAGGCGATCACGGAAAAGAAAATTGCGGAAGCGATGACCATGATCCATGAGTTATTCATAGCGATCAAAGAGCGGCGCCCGGCGGGACGTCATGACATATTGGACCTGTGCGTCAATTTGCATTATTTGATTCAATCCCACCTGATGGAAGAGAATACGGGCGGAAAGACATCCGGCGTACAGGAGCTCATGTCCGCAGAGCGGGCTCAGCGGCTGCATCAGCTGCTCATTGAGGAGCTGGAGCATATATCGGAAAGCCAAGCGGAGGATGCCACATCTTCCAATTACAAGATCAAGCGGGTACTCGACTACATACATCAGCATTATGATCATGATTTGACGCTTGATGAACTGGCCGGCTACGTCGGATTGAACAACAGCTATCTCAGCAGAATTTTTAAGGAACAAACCGGTTCCATGCTGATTCCCTATATTAATCGTTACAGGGTGAAAAAGTCTTTGGAGCTGCTGAAGGATGGAAAGCTGAAGACGTATGAGATTGCAGAAAAGGTCGGTTTTAACAGCACGGACAACTATTATATCAGCTTTAAAAAGATGTACGGCCTTCCGCCGAATGAATACCGAAAAACTTGCATGGGAAAGTAAAAAATCACGGAGATATGTAAATATCCTCTGTTTGCCTCGTCATGCGGGCTAGCTAAGATGAAAGTAACACCACTCAAGGTGAATTCACTTAAAATAAAGGGGTAGTGACAGATGAGAAAGAAAGCATTCCTGTTATTGTGCTCCCTAATGCTGATGCTGACCGCAGCAGGATGTGGATCCAAATCTACTGATGGCGGCACGGATAGTGCTTCAGGCGGCGCCGGAGAGGCAAGCGGGGAAAAGAAAGAAACGGTCGAGGTGACGATGGCTTATTGGGCCAACGCTTCGGAACAAAAGAACTTTGAATACATGGTCAATGGTCTGGAAAAAGAATATCCAAACATTAAAGTTAAAATGCAAATGTACCCAACAAGCGATGAATTCTGGAAAGCGATTCCATCGGCGATTGCTGCAGGAGTAGGTCCGGATATCATTGCTATGTCGGATGAAGGAAACTACGAATATATCAAAAAAGGCGTTCTGGCTCCGCTGGATGAGCTGATCACCAAGGTCGGATTCGAGAAAGACCGGATCACCTCATCGCTGTATAAAGGCTGGACGGATGACAACAAGCTGTACGGCATTCCTTATGATTCGTCGACTTCGATGCTCGCGATCAACAAAGCGATGTTCGAGAAATCGGGAATTACGAAGACCCCGGAAACGATGGATGAGGTTGTTGAACTGGCCAAAGCCATGACAACGAAGGACGTCAAAGGGATTATCGGGAGCATCGATCCGTTTCACATTACGCAATATGTACACGCTTTCGGCGGAGACTGGGGCTATGGCAAAACCATCAATTCCAAAGAAAACATTGCAGGTGTACAATTCTTTGTTGACCTGTTCCTGAAACATGGCGTGGCTATCGCTCCGATCGAGGTAGGTGCTCCTTGGGATGGTGAAGTATTCAGCCAGGAAAAAGGTGCAATGTCTACAGCTGGTCCTTGGTATGTTGGTCATTTGAAAGAAGCGAATCCGAATATGCAAATGATCGCTCTGCCAATGCCTAAAGGCACGGTAGAAGCACAAAGCGCTTACTCGCACGGTTTGTCCATTCTGGAAGGCAGTAAGCATAAAGAGGAAGCGATGCAAGTCATCAAGTATGCGCTCCGCGACGAAGCACAATTGAATGCTATTGAAGAGGTTGGTTATTCCCCAGCGGTTTCTTCATTGCTTCCTAAATACCTGGAGAAGAACCCTGAGCTGAAACCAGTATTTGATAACATGGAAAAAGTGGGTATGCCTTTTGCTTATCCTGAGCAAACCAAAGCGTTCCACGCCGATCTTTTGAAAGGTGTAGAAGAAATCATCTTCAAAAAAGACGGATTGACAGTTGAAAAGCTGTTGAATGACCTTCAGAGCAAGTACGGAGAAAAGTAATTTAAAAGGGTTGGACTTTGGATCATCAAGGTCCAACCTTTTTTTAAATAAAATTTGCAAGGGAGGACTAGGGAAGAATGAAAAAATCGCTTAACACAGTCGTCTCCAAGATCTTGCTTATGTGCTTGCTGATCTCAACCATCGGACCGGTATACTCTGCTCAAGCAGCAGCCGATCTTCAGGTAGGGGAGGGCCAGGTATTTGGAGAATTTCCGCTGAATCTGACCCAAGTGGGGGACGTGGATTGGCTTCATCTGAAAGGGGATGGAGGAATCACTCAAATCACAAAGGCAGGATCGAGCTCGGTTACATTCGATGTATATGGAAATGGCACTACTGGAACCGAGGGGAAATTGAATAAGGGCGGGGATACGAATTACATATCTTATTCCTGGACGGACGGTATGGGGGGACATGAAACCTCTGCAAATGACACCGGCTTTGCCGTGTTTTTTCCAAAGTCGAGCCGGGATGCAGGTGATTATGACAATGTAGGCTGGAATGTTACCGTAGCTCCGCAGCCACAGGAGTCAACCATCCTATTCGGTGTTGGCATGTGGCAGGCTGAGACGGAAATCAGAATCTATTTAGATGATCAGCTTAAGGATTCACGAACACTTCAAGCAGGCGGTGCTTCCGAGGTATACAAATATCAATTCAAAATCCCTGCAGGTGTGAAGATGAAAGTGGAGGCAAGGCAAACGAAGGCTTTATCCCAGTATGGTAACATGTCATTTTCAGGCCTGGCTGTAAGCAGTAAGAACATTGCCGATAAGCTTGAGTTACAGAATGAATACAACAGAGTCAAGGATTTGACCCAGGGACTGTACACGGATGCAACCTGGCAGCCTTTCGGAGCCGCTAGGGACGAGGCCAAGAATGTTCTCGATGAGCCGCTTGCATCGCAGCAGGAGGTAGACAGCGCACTCAATGAAATGCAAGCAGCGCAACAAGCTCTGGAGAAGAAAGACACCCATATTAAGATAGACTTTATGGGGAATGTATCCGGTGGATATACGTTTGGTTCTGTAGGGGATCAGCAGGACAGATATCAAACCTTTACTCCTAAAGAAAGCTTTGAAATGGAATATGTTCAAGTGAAGGTAATTAGAGAAAGAGAGCCGGTTAGCGATCTTGTTGTGAAGCTATATGCTACAGATGCTCAAGGATTGCCGACAGGATCGGCATTGGCAGGGACTACGGTGAAAGAGGATCAGGTTGTTAGCAGCGAAATTATAACTGCTCCATTGTCTTACAGCCTTGAACAAGGCAAGCGTTACGCTATCGTATTATCTCAGGAAAAGCTTGGCTCAGGGGAATACCGCTGGTATGTCATGAACAAAAACTCGGAATCGAAGAGTGAGTTTTATGGCAAATCAGTATCCGGTAATTTTGTATCAGAAGCTCAACTTGGAACAGGATTGATGCGGATTATCCAGAAGAGCAATGTGGATCGAAGTTTTCTTCAAACACTGGTGAATGACATCGGGCAATATAATCGAAAGCTGTTCACCGTACCAACCTGGTCTCAATTGGAGAGCGCCTTGAATGAGGCGAAAGAGTGCTTGAGTAATGTAGATGCCAAACAGCAGGATATTGGCTCGGCCTACGACAAGCTGTTTGCGGCATTTAATAACCTGCAGCAGGGCTCAGGGTTAAATGAGGTTGCGGGCATCATTGATGCGATCAGCAGTGTGGACTTGAAGGGGTATACTAGCGAATCGACGGCTGCCTTGAAACAAGCCGTTCAGGAAGCGAAGAATCTGGGAGGAAATACGCCAGATCAAGAGCGGATTAAAGTCTATTCCAAAGTCATGAATGCCTTGGACGGATTGAAGCCGGATGGCAAATATCAGTATGAATCCAATCCCAGAATGACAGCAGCCTTTGGCTTCGAAGGCGATAAGAATGCCTCGCTCGCATTCCTTGACGGGTCGTACCAAATTGGCGGAGCCCGTCCGGAACAGCATGGGCCTTCAGCTCCGAAGCAGATGGTGACCTTCGGTGTCACGGACACAACCGGCATTAGATGGTATAACGCAGAAGGTTATCTGCCGGCATTTATCCACGAGTATTCCAAAGATAATATGGATTACAAAATCGAATCGTTCGCCAATAAACATACCGTAGAAGGCAAAGATTATGTCATCGATTATTCCAGAATGACCGTTACGAACCATTCGAATGAGACACGCTTGCTGCCGGTTGTGTCCAAAAACCTGATTCCACTGAGTATGGAGGCGAATCAGGTGTACACGATTAAACCTGGCGAGACGATCGTCAGAGACTATGCTATTGAAGCAGATAAGTATGAATACTTTGATGAGGGCAAAACCTCTTTCACTTCATTAACGATAGAGCAAGTAGCTGGCCAGGGCGATTTTGACCAGAATTACGCCTCAATGAAATCGTATTGGGACAACCGGCTGTCGGCAGTGGTTCATATCGATCTGCCGAATAAAGAGTTGGTGAATGCTTATAAAGCAGGATACATCTATACGATGATTATCAAGGATGGCAACTACCTGCATGTCGGGGAGAACGGGTATGCGAGGTTGTACTCCCATGATACGATCGGAATTCTCGTTGGACTAATTCAAAGCGGAGACTTTGCTCATGCCAAGGATTATTTGAAGAGCGTTCCATTAACCGGAGGAATCAATATCGAGACCGGTGAAGTAGATGGTAACCTGTACTGGGATGCCAACTGGAAGCTTCCGTGGGCATATGCAGTATATCTAAGCAAGACGGGCGACACGTCCATCTTCAAGGACCTCATGACTGCAGATGATGGAACGAAAGGTACCGTGTTCGATAAGAGGGTCAAATACAGTGCAAGAAGTATCGAAAAAGATCGCAAGGGCGATGGCAAGATTATGAAGGAAACGTATGCGATCGACGACCCGGGCTATTGGACGGTTGACAACTATGCTGCGCTGACAGGTCTTGCTTCGTACGAATATATTACACGCGAGCTGTATAAAGCTGAAGGGGACCCAAGTTATTTGAATGAGGCCGAGTGGGCCAAGGCGCAATATGAGGACCTGCTGGCGGCGTTCTCAGCCAGACTGCAAAAAACAATTACGGACAATAGCCTGAACTATATCCCGGCTTCAGTAATACAGACCAATGATGTGAACCGGATGAAGGATCCTAGGGATGCGAACTGGGCTTCTATGCTCAGCGGAACCTGGCTGTGGGATGGATACCTATATGGTGCGATCCAGCCTGAGGACAATATTAACCTGAAGATGCTGGACGACACCTATACCTACGGAATTGAAAGACGTACCGCAGCGAAAGTAACCGATTCTCCGTATAACTTTGGCGGTTACCCTCACGGATTCTATTCCAGTTCATACAATGCCGGTTACGGAAGCTCTGCGCTTCGCGGCGAACAATACAGAGACATGGGCATTAAAGCCTATGAGTTCATGCTTGAAAACTCTATGAGCGGACCGTTCAGCTGGTGGGAAGGTGTTGCTTATCCTACCACAGATCCGAGCCCTTGGACAGCAACCAATGAGAAGCTTGGCGTTCAAAATACTCCAGGAGGCGGCGGATCAGCTCAGCACATGTGGGGGCAAGCTGTTAACTCCAAGGTTTTGGTTGACTCATTGATCGCAGAGCGTATTTACGAGCAGAACAAGAAGTACGAAATTATCGTAGGCCGCGGTATTCCGAAAGAGTGGGTTACTGATGCTGCTAAGAACAACAATGTAGTGGCTAAAGTTCATAACTATCCGGCATTCCAAGGCGGTAGAGTTGGATACGATGTAGTTAGAAATAACAACAAGCTTGAATTCACCTTTACAACCGACCTTACCCAAGCCAAGGCAGACACAAGTAATGCAACCTTTAGCATTCAATTGCCTAGTATGGTTGATAACATTCTAGGGGCTTCCAATGGCGTAATTGATAATGCCAAGGGCATCGTCACTGTTCCGCTAAACACGAAATCGGTCACAATTAAGCTAAAGGATCTGTCAGTGCCTGTTGACTTCGATGAAGAAGCACTGCAAATTGAATTTGCCGCAGGTGATTCCAGTACATCTGTCACCAAAGATGTG
Source organism: Paenibacillus mangrovi (assembly GCF_022898935.1). Lineage (GTDB taxonomy): Bacteria > Bacillota > Bacilli > Paenibacillales > Paenibacillaceae > Paenibacillus_AQ > Paenibacillus_AQ mangrovi. The sequence goes on from NZ_JALIRP010000013.1 coordinate 44,001, forward strand.
ACTTTGCCGAAGCAAGGAGAGCATGGAAGCGTAATTACCTGGTCCTCCAGCGATCCGAAAATTATTTCAAATACGGGCAAAGTGACTCGTCCATCAAGTACCACGCAAGTGACGCTGACAGCTACATTGTCCAAAGACGGCGTTCAGGTACAGAAGAGCTTCTTGGTAACGGTAGTCAAGGCAGCGGATCAAGGAAACCCTGGAAATGGCAATGGAAATGGAAATGGCAACGGCAACGGCAACAACGGAAACAATGGTAACAACGGCAATAACGGCAATAACGGCAATAATGGAAACAACGGAAACTCGAAAGGGTCGGTGTTGACCGACATTTCCAATCACTGGGCTCGTGAAGCTATTTTGACTGCCGTAGAACGAAAGATTGTCAATGGCTATGAAGACGGCACATTCCGTCCGAATGCCATGGTGACTCGCAGTGAGCTCATCGTTATGCTTGGCCGGGCACTAGGCCTTCAGCCGGAAAATACAGTGTTGTCATTCAAAGATGAGGCAAAGATCCCGGCATGGGCAAAGCCTTACGTATCTAGTGTAATCAAATCGGGATTTGTAAAAGGGTACGACGACGGTACATTCCGTCCTGAAGGGAAAATGACCCGGGCTGAGTTCGTGGCAGTAATTTGCCGTGCACTTGATTTACAGATGGATGCCAAAGCTTCCTTGCCGTTTGCAGATGCAGATCAGATCCCTGCATGGGCAAAAAGCTATGCGGCAGCTGCATATCAGGCAGGTCTGATTGAAGGCAAAGGGGATAACAATTTTGCTCCAAACGATGTCGTGACCAGAGCAGAAGCTGTTACCTTGCTTTTTCGGATGTCGCAATACTCGGCTTCCAAATAGAATGGCCTTACGGCGATTAAATTGAAATGCTATGCTAGAGTTTTAGGCAGCTGTACCAGGCCGCTTGCTCCATTATTATTCGGAGCAAGCGGCTTTTGTTGTTGAAGAGCGGTTTGGTTTTTAATTCAAGTAGGTTGTTTTAACTATTTGTTTTGGGCACTTGCTTGCTTTTGGAAACAGCAGTTCTTCCCTCTGATTCATCAACATGTGAAGCGGATTTCACTGTTCAGCCGTAAGGTTTTTTTTATCATTACGCCACTGGGACGGGGTAGCGCCTACGAACCGCTTGAACACGGTAGCGAAATGCTGGCTCGATTGATATCCAAGCCTATGAGAAATATCCGTTACGGAATCGGCGGTCTCCGCAAGCTGCCGGCAGGCTTCCATCACACGGAGACGTTCCGAGAAAGTGATCGGAGCCTCTCCGGTATACTCCTGAAACGTACGGTAGAAGTGGGAGGAGCTGACGCCGGCGAACGAGGCAAGTTCATCGATGGACGGCCGCCACTCCGGCTCATTGCTCATTTTCGCGATTAGAATGTCATATTGGCGCAGTAAATCAATGGCGATCGTTCGATTGCCAATTCCGGGCTGGAGAAAAGCAAGCAGAATATCCGTTAGCGAATTGCGTACGGCAATGCTTTGTTCCGGTGTTTGATTCAGCAATGCTTTTCTTAGCTTTTTGAATGATTCGACCGGAGACAGCCCGACCGGAATAGCACGCGGCAATTGTTCTATCATGTGCTGCATAATCATGCACTCTTCCGATGAAAGCCGAAGCCATCCTTGGCTTTGGGGGGCAGCAACAATCAGCCACCAAAATTTACAAGGCTCTATGGCATTGAAGCCGCCTCGATGCTTTTCGCCGGGGCGCGAATGGAACAGATCGCCTGCCTGCGATCGATAGAGAACGCCTTCAAGCTCCCAGCTTGCCTGACCTCGTTCAATGAGAACGAATTCATAGCACCCCGGATGTTCATGCTCGTGTAGAGGTGACGCGCTGCGCAATTCATCGTATCCGAGCATGATAAGCTCCGGCACATGACGGATGGGGGGATCGTGGTGGATGTCATAAGTCCATCGTGACCGGCTGCTCGGGGAGGATTGCCGGGTTGCGTTCGGGTTCAGGGCGTCATCATCCGAATGCTTTTTCATGAGAAAGATCAGCCTTCCTTGTTTCAAATCGTGCTTAATGTTTCTAATGCTACTTTGTACTCGGGTGAACGTCAAGCCACTCTTCTATACCTTATTCTTATGTCGAACACATCAAAGGAGGAGTAGATATGACATTGAAAGCCGAACGCCAGTACAAAATTACTCAAAAGGATAAGGAAACCTTTAACAGGGACGGGTATTGGATCAGTCCTAAGCTGCTAGACGACGAGCAGATCGCGCGCTTGCGCGAGGCGCATGAGCGCATTTGGTCCAGCGATTTCGACGGGGACGGACTCTCGATGCATCCTGTGACAGTGAGCAGCAATCCCGAAGCTCTTCGTAAATTGGATAACGGCTGGTGGATTAATGACGAAGTGAAAAAAGTCGTGACGGATCCGCTTATTGGAGAATTGTCAGCAGATTTGCTGGAGACGGATGAAATCAGGCTGTGGCATGATCAAGTCATCTATAAGCCTGGCATCGGAGACAAGGTGACGAAGGCCGGCAATGTGGGCTGGCACCAGGACTACGGTTATTGGCAATGCTGTGACACTTCCGATATGATTACCGTCTGGATCGCGTTGCAGGATACGGACTTGACGAACGGCGGGATGATGACGATTCTGGGGTCGCATAAATGGGGATTAATTCCCGACAGCGCCAGCTTTTTTAATCAGAACATGGAAGAGCTAAAGACGAAATACTCGGACGGCCGCGACTGGGTAGAAGAGCCATGTATATTGAAGGCCGGCCAAGCCAGCTTCCATCACGGCCTTACGTTCCACGGTTCGGGACCGAACCGGACGAATGAGCCCCGGCTTTCCGTCGTAGCGCATGTGATGAAAGGCGGAACCGGTTATCGCGCCGGCATTCAGAGGCATGACAACATTCGTCATCTTGGACCGCGTCCCATCAATGGACAGTCTTTTGCAAACGAATATTTCCCCATTTTGTACAAACGGTAAAAATCAATTTTGCAGAAATAAGGTGGCGTGAATATGGAACTGAAGAAGATAAAGGCGTTATGGGGAATGGAGGGTACCATCCAGGATCAGTTCGCTCGGGCAGCTGCGGCCGGCTACGACGGAATAGAAGGGCCGATGCCATCCCAATCAGATGAATCCTCGTTTAGAGAAGCTCTTAAACGCCATAAGCTGGACTATATTATCCAGGTTTATACGCATGACGATCATTTAGCTTCGTTTAAAAGCCAGGTTGAACGGGCTGCAAGCTTTGAGCCGCTGCTTATTGTGGCTCATAGCGCAAAAGACAGTATGCCCGAAACGGAGCAAGACCGATTCTTCGAGGGAGCGCTGGCGACCCAGCACAAGTCCGGCATTCGCATCGCGCATGAGACGCATCGGGGACGGGCGATGTTTACGCCATGGACGACTGCGAGATTATTAAGAAAATATCCGGATTTGCGAATTACGGCAGACTTTAGCCACTGGGTTAACGTATGCGAATCACATCTGGAAAATCATTCGGAGGAAATTACTTTGGCCGTCGATCGGACGATTCATGTTCATGGCCGGGTAGGGTTCCCGAATGGACCGCAAGTCCCTCATCCGGCTGCTCCGGAGTATAAGTGCGAGCTCGAGTTGTTTACGGACTGGTGGTATCGCATATTCGCCAAGCAAGCGGAGAACGGGAACACCTCGGCCACATTTACTGCGGAGTTCGGGCCTCCAGGCTATTTGCCGACGCTGCCTTTCACGAACAAGCCTGTCGCGGATTTGTGGGAGGTCAATCAATGGATGACCGATTACATGGCTGATAGATTCAAGAGCTGGTTCAACGCTTGACCGGAACCCATTCCTTCCTAACCATTAGCAGCAAATGCATCCTTTAGAATGAATATTGGAAGCCCCAAGGGTAATCCAATGAATTCTATGGGGTGCATTTTTGCTTTTCAAGGGGTCCGTGGGACGAATAGTCTAGAGGAGTTTATTTCTTCATAATGTAGAAAAGCAGAAATTATAAGGGAGGAATGCCGGTAATGAGAGTACCCATTGTGAAGCCCGGCACCTTTTCATTTGTTGCCGTGGCTGATCGTCTGCGGTCCGTCTACGACGGCTACATAAAACGGTGAGGCATGAGACTGACATACTCCGGTTGGGGGACCAAATGGCTACTTTATCCCGTAATCGGTTAATTTGTTCTCTCACATCAGACGGCAAATAATGATAGAACTTATCTAGTGCGGATTCAGCTTGATCACCGAACGGAAGCGCACCAAAGTATCGCAGAGACTGGGCGGCGAAAAAAATCGCAATAGCCTCGCTTTCAGTAAACGCTATTGGTGGAAGCAGACATTCATTTAGAAGCCTGTAGCCGCCACCACGCCCTTGAATGGAATAAAGGGGTATCCCTAGTTCTCCCAGATCGATTAAGTCCCTGGAAATCGTTCGTGGTGAAACAAACTTTATGATGTCCATTTTGTAGTCGTAGTTTTTCAGGCTGAGGGGACATTGAATAAACAAGCTTATCGCAATGAACTTACGGTAGTTTTCGAATTTGAGGGCGATCAAATCAAGTCATTTAAAGAATTTGTTGGTATGCCACTAAAAAGTTACGAGAATTAGACGAAATTCCATCAGAAGCATCGGTTGCGCTAACGAAGACAAGAGCTCAATAAACAACAAAGCTAGGCTGCTGCGGGATCGACCGGTAGCCTTTGCCCACCTATACCGGGCAGCATTCCTATTATGAAGAAATACGAGGTTTGAGAGTTCGGGAAGCCCATTTCTTTTGAAAATAATCAAGAAGGATTCGAATTATTTGTAGGCTGGTTCCGAAAGATCTCAATGGAACACGGTTTCCAAGATGTCATGGTAGGCATGGAACCAACCGGCCACTACTGGCTGAACCTAGCTCATTTCCTACGTGAAAAATAAATAGCGTACGGTGTTGTAAATCCGCTGCACGTGAAGAAAAGCAAAGAATTAGATGACAATTTCAACGAAAAATGACATCAAGGATGCAAGGGTCATTGCACAATTGGTCAAAGACGGGAGATACGCCGTACCGAGCCTTCCTCAGGGGATTTATACAGAACTGAGAGAAGCGATGAAAATTCGCGATCACCTCGACTGACTTTTGTGTGATCCAAGCACGTGTCCATAACTGGCTGGATCGGTATTTTCCAGAGTTTCTGACGGTATTTAAAGATTGGGAATGCAAGTCTGCCATCCAAATGATGAGCCTCTATTTACTACCGCATGAGCTTGTTCATGTGCCGGATGAAACCTTGTATCATATTTGCGCAGTGCTCCGTATATCGACTTGCTGGAGGAACTGAATGAATAATACCTCCGGGAGCATCCAATCAAGCACGACGAGATCAGGATGTTCAAACCGGGCAATCATGAGTGCTTCCTTGCCGGCACAGGCGGTCAATACACGGAACCCTTCACGTTGCAAATAGGTCTGCATCTCCTCCAGCATGCCCGGTTCGTCCTCCACAAGCAACAATTTCGGTTCCATTCCCATCACATCTTTCCCTTTTAGTCTGCTTCGATTGACGAGAGTTATATCGCTTACCGAAATTATACCGTGATTTAGTAGGTCCTTAAAGAAATCCACACAAAGAGAGGAAGATCTGCATAAGTTCTCGACATTTGTTGTGTAAACTGGATGTGAAAGGAGAGAAATCATCGTGAAAATAAAACTCATTTCATTCATAATCCTTTGTACACTTCTACTTGTGCCAACGATCGCCTTTGCTGAAGGGACTGGTGTTGGTTATGGGAGTATCACCCCTGGGCGGCTCTTGACTTTCGGGGCTGGGGTGATTGGGCTAAGCAGCGCGGTTGTTGCTGGGATTGCTCTTGCCCGTCCAACCAATCGTTTTGCCACTGGTCAATGGCCTGTTCTGTCCATCGTATTGGGTCTGTTTTGTGTGCTTCTCTCCATGTTTCATCTAGCCGTTACGCCTGCTGGTTTTGGTGCTGGCAACGGGCGTGCTGAAGCGATCATAGCGATCGTGATTGGGCTGATCGGCTTGGTGCTCGCTGGAATGGCTTGGTTCCGCTCTCTTCGTGACAAATAATTCGACTATTTTTTCTGTTTCTCTTAAGAACGTGCAGTTAGTTTGTAAACTGATCGTGAAAGGATTAGTGTGGGGACGCAAATGGGAACTCAATATGATAATAACGGGAAAGCTTGCTTGGAAATTAAGGAAAATTGCATGGGCTGCAGGCAGTAAGCTTCTACAGAAACAAAGAGACCAAGATGGCTATATTTCTGATAGCCCGGAAAAGGAGAGACAGCGAATGGAAAAATTGTACAATCAATATTACACTGGCTTATCAGTTGACAGGCTCTCCAGAAGACGCGGAAGGTGTAGTTCAGGATGTGTTTGTTAATGCGTGTGTGTACAGAATAAACATGAAAGGGAGATCGAACTATGTCAATCTCGAATCATAAAGCACCTCTACTCGATTTGTTTTCTGCTGAATTTAAAGGTAAAGCCTATTCTTTTTACACAAGACTCAGGGAAAATGAGCCCGTTTATCGTTTCATGCTTCCTAACGGTCAAATTGCTTGGCTCATTACACAATACGAAGATGCACAGGCAGCATTAAAAGACAATCGGTTTATTAAGAATCCACATACACTGTTGAGCCAAGAACAAATGAACAAATTGATTCTCATGCAGGAAAGGGATTTACTCATTAACAATATGGGGCTCTCTGATCCCCCAGATCATACCCGCTTGCGTAACTTAGTTCAAAAAGCTTTCACGCCAAAAATGATCAAGGAATTGCGTGGTCGAATTCAAGAGATCACTGACACGTTACTAGATGAGATTCAAGACAAAGGGAAAATGAATGTAATTGATGAGTTTGCTTTCCCTTTACCTATCATTGTGATTTTTGAAATGTTGGGGATTCCTACAAAAGACCGTGATCAGTTCCGAGAATGGTCTAACGTTATAATTGAGGCTATTACTATTGACATCCCCGAGAAAATGCAGGAGGCACTCCCAAAGATTCAGTCTTTAATTAAATACATTGGTCATCTGATTGAAGAGCGGCGAAAAGATCCAACTGAAGACCTTGTTAGTGCTTTGATTCAAGCTGAGACTGAGGGAGAAAAACTTACAGAAAATGAATTGTATTCGATGATTTTTTTGCTCATTATTGCTGGATATGAAACGACGGTTAATTTGATTGGAAATGGTGTATTAGCTTTGTTGCAGCATCCAGAACAATTTGAAAAGCTCAAAAGTAATCCTGAACTTATCTCATCTGCGATTGAAGAAATATTACGTTTCTACGGACCTGTAGAGTTAGCGACTAGTCGATGGGCAGGTGAAGATGTTCTGTTACATGAGAAGATGATACGTAAAGGAGATATGATTGTAGTGGCTTTAGCTTCCGCTAACCGTGATGAGACACAGTTTAAAAATCCGGATCTATTTGATATTACTAGAAAGAATAACTGTCATCTTGCCTTCGGTATGGGAATTCACTACTGTCTGGGTGCTCCACTAGCACGACTGGAAGGTCAGATTGCCCTTCTCACTTTATTGCGCAGAATGCCCAATCTTCGTCTGAATACAGATGCTGAAGCGTTGAAATGGCGTCCAACTTTTGTGATGCGTGGATTAATTGAATTACCAGTTGTGTTTTAATGTTTGGAGTAGGTTCTGCTATAAGCAAAATGATTCAGACAGCCAAATCATTATCCAATCTACGAACAATTGTAAACTGATCGTGAAAGGAAGGGTAGGCATGAAAATAAAACTCGTTTCATTTGTAATCCTTTGTACATTTTTACTTGTGCCGACGATTGCCTCAGCTGCCTCAGCTGAACAAGTCTACGGTTTTACTCCCGCACGAATCAAGATCCTCGTGACCGTGGTGATGGGGTTGGGCAGTGTGGGCATCGCTTGGTTGTCTTTGGCCCGTGCCTCTGATCGTTCTGGCAAAGGTAATTGGCGAATTGCGACCCTCGTGGCCATCGCGTTGGCATTGATTGCCTTTTTTATCGCTGGGCCGCATTTTGTTTACACTACCGGCGATATTGGTTCCGGTAACGGGCGAGGTGGTGCCGCCTTTGTCGTCATACTGTCGATCATCACGATCGTCCTCTCTGGAATGGCTTGGTTCGCCTCCCGATATCGCACTAGCTGAACCGAAATACAAGCCATGGCGAATGAATAGAGTGACGAGGCAATGTTCGGTGGTGAACGTGGCGAAACTTACGAGTTTTTCACACAAAAATGTACGAGTTTCGCTATGGCGCTAAAGCGCCAAGTCTCACTATGGTGCACCGTCCATCGAACAGCGACCCAAAACGGACGATGCAAGTCCATCTCATCATCCTCTGGTTTCGCAGTACCTGAAGAACAAGTATTTAAAATATTGAAGAGCGATAAAGCTGGAATGTCGTTAAATCCTTCACCAGAAGTAGAGCAAAAAAATGCAGATTTAACTAAACAATTGGAAGATAAATTCGGTGTAAAAGTAAAGCAACCGTTACAGTTTATCATGAATCACTCTGATGTGAATATCGTTTACACAAGCAGAGCATTTCAACCAGGTGTGGAATATTTGGATGATTCATATGTATTTATCGGTCCCTCTATCACCAAACGAGTGCAAGCAAATGATTTTCCTTTAGAAAAAATACATGATCAGAAAGTACTTTATATTTCAATGGGTGCTACCTTACTAGGATTGGAAGATTTCTTTCGAACTTGCATAGAAGCATTTCGAGATTTTGAGGGGAAAGTTGTGTTATCTGTGGGCAAAACAACCGATATATCCAAATTAGGTTCATTCCCGGAAAATTTTATTGTACGTAATTATGTGCCGCAGCTTGAAGTTTTACAGCATACAGACCTTTTTATTACGCATGGAGGAATGAATAGTACGAGCGAAGCTCTCTATTATGAAGTGCCTCTTATTGTCATCCCACAAACCTCAGATCAACCTTTGGTCGCAAACCGATTGGAGGAACTTCATGCTGGCTATCGAATTGATCCGCACGAAGTGAGTGTAGAAAAGCTACAAGAAGCAGTGCAAACAGTATTGTCCAACCCAGCTTATCGCGAAAATGCTAAAAAGGTAAGCAAAAGCTTTAAGGAGGCAGGAGGAGTAGAAAAAGCTTTGAAGGCGATAGATGCAAGAGTAAAATAAATGTATCCATCAAGCCCCATCCAAGAGCATGGATAAGGTTTTTGTTTTCTCTGAAAGAAATCCATGCAAAATAGAGGAAGATCTGCATAAGTTCTCGACATTTGTTGTGTAAAGTGAAAGCTGATATAGATTCAGCTTGTAAAAACAATAAAGAGGAGGAATGAGCATATGAAAATGAAACTAGTTTCATTCGGAATACTCTTACTCTGCGCGCTTCTACTTGTACCAACGATTGCCTTTGCTGAAAATAAAGTCGGATATGTAATCACGACCGGGCGAATCTGGTCCACGGTAGACGCGTTTGTGGGGCTGATGAACGCAATCTTTGCTGGGCTGTCTCTATCCCGCTCCATCCGTCGTATTGGCAATGGTGGGCGAAACGGGGCCATCATATCCGTAGTGGTGGCGCTGGTCGTCATTGTCTATGCTTTAATTCATATGACCATGTTCCCTGGTGATTTCGGCACTGGCGACGGAAGAGCTGCGGCTGTCATCGCCATCGTGACGGGGATCATTAGCATAGTTTTTGCCGGTATCACTCTGATCCGCTCCCGCCGTGCTGGCTGACCTAAATGGGTTTGAATACCTTGATCTGAATTTATCCTTAGGTAGAAGGTTATCTGGTTAATCAAAACCCAGATAACCTTTTTTGATAAAAAATAAAAAACGCTTTACATACCACTCATATTTCGCGCGATCAACGAAGTGCCACTGAGCATATTTAACCAGCCGTTTTAAATTTATTTCTTAGAAGGCCCACACAACGTATTGAATGAATAACAGATTTCAACATCGTTTTTTCACTACTCTCCCATCACTTTAAAGAAATCCACGTAAACAGAGGAAAATCTGCATAAGTTCTCGACATTTGTTATGTAAAGTGAAAGCTGATATAGATTCAGTTTGTAAAAACAATAAAGAGGAGGAATGAGCATATGAAAATGAAACTAGTTTCATTCGTAATACTTTGTACAATTCTACTGATACCAACGATTGCTTCTGCTGAAATGGTTGGCGGTAGTGATGAAATGACCATCGAACAACTCAAGGCCATCGTGGTCGTGGTAATAGGGTTGATCAGCGTAGTCATCAGTGGGCTGGCTCTGGCCCGTTCCATCGGTCTTTTCGGTAACGGCAACGGACGAAACTGGGCCATCGTAGCCATCGTGATAGCTGTGTTCAGCATCTATGTCGGCGGGCGGCATCTTTTCGACGCCACTGGTTTTTTCGGCACTGGCTACGGGCAAGCTGGGTCCATCGTAGCCATAGTGTTGGGGCTAATTGGCGTGGTTCTCGCTTGTCTGACTCTAGTCCGCTCCCGTCGCAAAAGCTGACCTAACAATGGGAACGGTTCTCTCGATTGCTGGTGTCAGCTACGCTAGCGATATAACCACTCTGGGTGTCCAGTCATAAGAATTTTGCTCGACATAAGATATTCGGAAAAAACGAAAGGAGCCCTCCTCCGACAATCAATACAGGTACGCGAACGTTCGCATTCATCGTAATCGTCTCCTTTGCTCTGATTTCAAAGGGAACAAATCGATGCTGACTATTTGCGTGCCACGCCCGCAGAGCAAGTCGAAATCTTTAAAGCTTATTTCCTTGACCATACGCGGCTGAATATGCTGCTCTCCGTCACGAACGGCGTGCGCTTGTTCTTTTTTGATGTGCTCGGGTTGTTCTCTCTTGGCTCTCTTCAAGGCATTCAAAGAAAGGGTGTATATGATGAGACTTATTGAAATAATACTACTGTTTGCCAATCTACTGGCTTTTTTTTCCTTGGTAATCCCATTGCAACGGTCAATAAAGTGGGTACAATATTTGGCTTTCGTACCGTTGCCAATAACCGGTGTTCAGGTACTGGTGGAGGGTTCGCGCTGGGGGATGATCCCAGCTTATATCATGAGTGGGATACTCTTCGTGGCCTGGCTAGCTAAAAATATTGTGCGAAAGCCTAAACTTGGCGGAACAAGTAAGATCAGGCGACTTGTTTCCGGTTTTGCTACTGGTCTAGGAGCACTGGGACTGATAGTTTCTTCCGCTCTACCGATTCTTTTTCCTGTATTCCACTTACCACAACCGTCAGGACCTAACCAAATCGGTACATTGACCTATCATTGGGTAGATAAAACTCGCCCGGAGATTTTCACAGATAATCCCAATGATCGTCGTGAAATCATGGTACAGATTTGGTATCCAGCCAAAGGAAATCTATCATCGCCGTACGCTCCCTACATTCAGGAGACGGACTCCCTAGCATCACTTGCCCACTTGTCAGGTTTTCCGGGATTTATCTTTGATCAATTTAAATACGTTCAAACTCATGCTATTCCTTCTGCAACTGTGTCGACAGATGAGTCTAAATATCCAGTGCTAATTTTTTCAGCTGGGCGTGGAGGTTTTCGTCAAGAAAGCACCCATATGTTTGAGGAGTTGGCGTCACATGGCTACATTGTGGCTTCCATCGACCATCCTTACACCTCTAGCGGAGTAGTATTTCCTGATGGTCGTTTGATATCCCTCGACTCTCGCCTTCTTCCCGGGCCTCAGAGTGGTATACCAGCTGATCGCAAATTCTTTGACAACATTGTTATACCCTATCTCGCTAAGGACGTTATTTTTGCACTTGATCAACTCACAGCCTTAAACCAATCTGATCCGAGAAGAATCCTGACTGGACGATTAGATCTTAAGAACGTTGGTATGTTTGGACCTTCAATGGGTGGTCTTGTAGGTGCCGAAGCCAGTTACTTAGACCCTCGTTTTCGTGCCTTCATAGCAATGGATGTTCATATGCCTGCCAATGTGGTTCGTTCTGGTTTAAAGCAACCAACCATGTTTATTAGTCGTGAAGCTAAGTGGATGAAGATGGAAGGGTGGTCGAAAGAGGATATAGATAAGACTCAAATAACTATGAGGTCGGTTTACAAGAAACTGCCGAAAGACGGTTACTTAGTTTTGATACCTGGTACTTTTCACGTAAACTTTTCCGATGCGCCATTTTTCTCACCACTGATGTCGTGGGCAGGCCTAACCGGACCAATTGATGGAGATCGGGCAAACAATATCATTGATTCTTACACATTGGCGTTTTTTGATAAGTACCTAAAGAGTCAGCCAGCAAAACTGCTTGATGGACCATCAAAACAATATCCTGAAGTGCACTTTGAAAAGCGGTGACTTAGATAGTACTAGGAAATCCACTTGAGGTTACAGCCCTTCATAGGAGGAGGGTTATTTGAAAGATAAAAAATCGAATATTCTATATCGTGAATAACGCAGCATAGCCCCCGTACAAGCGGCTGCCAATCCGAAAGAGGTGACTTTCATTCAAATTCAGATGTGGATTAAATATTATTTCTACAAATAAAGATCTTACTTTAGACATTATTAAAAACGAATTTAATTTCTGTAATATTAAGAGTAGTGCACTTGAAGAATGGGGGATTTTGACCTCTATAAGAATCATCTATGGTAATGGTTTAGTGTAAGAATGTTTTTAAATAAATTGTAACTCTATTCTTCAACTATAGGGTGTGAACTCAAGCTAACGGAGTACGATAGTTAAAATTTCCCGCCTTATTGAAAAGGAGGGTTTTGTTTTATTAGTTATCAACAATGAAATTGAACAAAGCCTACTATTTTATGCTGTCGAATCTCAGTACAATCTGGCAGATGCATATCTTTAATGGAACCTTTTCCCTAGTATTTAAGAACCTTGTATTTTTGGAATCAAATTTTATAGTATTTACAACTATATTTATTTAATTTTCAAAATAATATTTTACAAGGATTTAACGAAAACAAGGAAGGGGGCTAAACAAGCGCCTGTATACTTCTCCAGTACGGCGTTCTACGAATGGCCCTGATTTCTGCAACTAGAATAGGAGGAGAAAATAGAATGATAGGGAAAAGGACGAAAAAAATATGGTCTTCTGTCCTCAGCAGTGCGGTGATTCTATCCATGCTGCTTCCTGCCCAGCAACCGGTACTGGCAGAGAAAGCGAGTACGGCTGCGGCCACTGGTAGTGTTATCGATGAGAGACAGGTAGAGATTGGACCGGGTGCAACTTATACCTGGAGGAATATGAAGCTGGACCGTGGTCTAGAGAAGCTTAATATGGTGGAATTCGATCCTAAGAATCCGGCGCTTTCACTTGAACCGGGCATGACGAACGGTAAAGTGAATGGGATGCAGGGTGTAAGCAAGATGGCTAGTGATGCAGATCATGAAGGAAACAGAGTCATCGCGGGAATTAATGGCGATTTCTACGATATGTCTACAGGTGTGCCGCTTGGCTTGTTTATGGGTAACGGTACGATTCTTACGAGTCCGCCGGACGACTGGTATGCCTTCGGCATAAAGGAAGATGGTACGACATTGTACGGGCCAAGCCCGAAGCTGACAAGAACGCTGACGATCGGTGGCAAAACGTCCGAACTCAGCTCTATTAACCGGACGCGCGGGACTAATGATCTGGTACTATATACGCCGGATTTCGATGTGAGCACCATGACCAATGATTTGGGTGATGAAGTGGTGCTTGATGTGGTGCAGGGAGAAGTGAAAAGCGGGCAGACCCTGCAGCTGAAGGTGGAACGGATACATAATGACAAGGGGAACACGTCGATTGATCAAGGCAAAGTCGTATTATCTGCTTCGGGCAATCAGCGTAATGTTCTCTCTGGTCTGAAGGTCGGCGATGATGTTACCTTGAGTCTGAATCTGGAAGGGGCTTGGAGCGATGTGACGATGGCGATCGGAGGCTCGACGCTGCTTGTCAAAGACGGGGTCGCCCAGCCTAACGGCGATCCTGCGGCGCATCCGCGTACGGCAGTCGGGACGAAAGCCGATGGCTCTGTCGTGCTGCTTGAAATCGACGGCCGCCAGCCGGGATTCAGTGAAGGGGTGACCTTGGCTGAGCTGGGACAGATCATGCAGGATATGGGGGTTGTGAATGCCATCAACCTGGACGGAGGCGGTTCGTCGACCTTCATTGCCCGGATGCCGGGTGAAACGGAAAGAAAGCTGATGAACTCTCCTTCGGATGGTGGAGAACGCAAGACGGCAAACGGCCTTATGCTGGTGAACAAAGCGCCAGAGGGAGCGGTGGACAAGCTTGTCGTTCAGCCGGAGATGCAGCGTGTACTTACAGGCTCGATGGTATCCTTCAAAGCTAACGCGGTTGATGCAAATCTGCATCCGGCAGCCTTTAACGGAACTTTGCAGTGGAGCGTTGATCCGCAGTTTGGAATCATAGACGATCAAGGGAAATTTACCGCGGGCGCAACTGCGGGCATGACGGATATCTCCGTTACATCAGGAGCTTTAAGCGGAAATGCGAAGATCGAAATCGTGGATACGCTGACTGAGCTTTCTTTTGGCGACCAGGTGAAGAGTATTGCGCCTGGCAAATCGGAAACGATGAAGGTTACTGCGCTCCGGGATGGCCAGGTCATTCAGGCGGATAACAGCCAGCTTCAGTGGAGCGTTGAAGGTCCGATTGGCACGATTGACTCAAATGGCGTATTCACGGCAACCAACGAGACGGAGCAAAGCGGAAAAATTATCGTCAGCTATAAAGGCATTACAGCCTCTGTGGACGTGAACATCGGTCAGCCTCCGGTTGTGCTGGAGGACTTTGAAAATGGTCTCGATAAGTACCTTCCATCGGCTGGTGCTCAGTTCAATTCGACGAAAGTGAGCATCGAAACCAATGAGGATCTGGTTCGGTTTGGCAACGGCTCATTGAAGCTGGAATATGATTTTACCGGTAAACCGGGTACTTCCGGCGCCTATCTCCAGACCAAAAGCCCTGCTGAAAACATCGTAATTCCGGGCTATCCGGAGAAGATCGGCATGTGGGTCTACGGGGATGGCAAGTCTCACTGGCTGCGTGCACAGCTGCGCGACAGCAAAGGGACGATCCCGCTTGATTTTACCCCTCAGGACATCGGCGTCGACTGGGTAGGCTGGAAGTATGTCGAGGCAGACGTTCCGAAGGGCAGAACGCTGCCGCTTACGATAGATATGCCGGTGCGTTACATGGAGACTTCCGGAGCGAAAAAAGACGCCGGTGTCATCTACGTGGATCAGATCCGTGCGCTGTACGGTCCGAATGAAGATGATTTGGACCCTCCAATTTTGAAAAACAACTCACCTGCGGAAGGGGCGACGGTTCATAAGAATCAGCCGACCATCACGGTATACGGTGAGGATGCAGGATATGATCCGGTGAAGAATCCTGGAACGACGCTGATTGATCCGAATTCGATCCGGTTTGATCTGGACGGCGTGCGGGTGCAGCATACCCTTTATCCGCCGGAGGGGAAAATCTACTATACACCGACTACGCCGCTGGCGGACGGAATTCATCAGGCAAAAGTGTCGGTGTGTGACTTGTCCGGCAACCGGACGACGAAAGCCTGGACCTTTAATGTGGACACCGGGTCTTCCAAATTAACCTATGACACTCCGAAAAGCTTGTATGCAGGAAATAAATATACGGTAGATATTAAGGGTGTTAAAGCTTCAGACTTGAAGGATGGACAGCTTAAGCTTACTTTTGATCCATCCAAAGTAGAGAACCTGAGCTTCATTCCAGGCGATAAACTGAACGCATCCCAAGCTCAGGCCGATATCGACAGCAGCACAGGGACGGTGACCCTGACATTAAATAGTCTTAATACGGCTTCATTAACGGATAACGATCTTATTGGACAAATTCAATATGATGTGAAAAAGGATGCCACGGGGACGAATATCATCCAGTTTGTGTCCGGAAGCATTTCGTTTGTCAGCACGGGTAACGTGCACTATACCTTCTTCGGTCTGCCGTTATCTTCTGAGATCAAGAACAATCTGTCGCTGGCCTGGAATGAAGACGGGAATATTCAAGGCTATGAGACCGTGTTCCAGGTCAAAGATGAGTCCGGAGCTCCTGTAAAAGGAGTTGATATCCTTGCCGACGGCAATGTCATTGGAACGACGGATGTAGAAGGCAAGCTGAAGACGGGTACTCTTACGTCGTTAGTGAAGACATACAAGGTACAGGCTGTAAAAGGGAATTTATACAGCCAGGTAGCGGGATTCAAAGTGTCCCCGCTATACGGAACTGAAACGCCATACAATATTAACGTCAGTATGGGTGAAGATCCTTCCGTTTCGAGAGGATTCACCTGGCATACGAATCCGGGGACGGAGCCAACCGTTGTCGAATATGCGAAGCAGGCCGAGTTCAGCGGATTTGATCAGCCTAATGTACAGAAGGCGGATGGAACAAGCTACCTGTATCAAACGCTCGATTTGGGAGCTGTCCGGGTGCATAAAGCGACCGTTAACGGCTTGGAGCCAGGTGCCACTTATGTATATCGGGTAGGCGACGGCAATGGGCATTACAGTCAGCAAGGAACCTTCAAGACAGCCGGAGCTGTCGGCGAACCAACGAAGTTTTTGTACTTTGCGGATTCCCAGGCCGGTGACCTTGCCGGGTACAAGCTGTGGGGCAACACCGTGAAAAAAGCGATTGAGAATACGCCTGACGCAGATTTTATGGTGCATGTCGGGGATATGGTCGACAAAGGATATCTTGAGCAGGAATGGAATTGGTGGTTCAGCGAGGCCCAGGATGCGCTGATGAATACGACGCTGGTTAGCGCCATCGGCAACCATGAAGTGATGGGTACGAAGGAGAATAATGATTTTCTGGCCCATTTCAATCAGCCGGGGAACGGGCTGGAGAGCCTGAAGGGAAGCAATTTCTCTTTTGATTACGGAGATATTCATTTCATGGTTTTGAACAGCGAATACCAGTATGAAGAACAGCAGCAGTGGCTGGAACAAGATCTGTCCAACACAACGAAAAAATGGAAAATTGCGATCTTCCACCGCGGTCCGTACGGCAGTATCTATGATACGGAGGAAATCAGACGGTTGTGGGCGCCGGTACTCGAAAAACATCAGGTCGATCTGGTGCTGAACGGACATGATCATATTTATCTGCGGTCGTACCCGATGATGAATAACCAGATCACGGAAGACGGCAAGGGTACGACTTATGTCATTGCAGGCTCCACAGGACCGAAGTTCTACTCGCTGACCAAGCGGGAGTGGCAGCGGGTGACGGATGACGAAGCCACGCAAATGTACGCCTCGATTGAGGTGGATGGAGATCAGCTGAAATATGTGACCAAAACGGTAGGCGGCCGTATCGTCGACGAGTTTACTTTGACCAAGCAGACGGTGGCTCCTGAAAGTGTCGACATTGAGGAACAGGATCTGCAGCTGGCCATTGGGGAGACCCGGCAGCTGACCGCACATGTGAAGCCGGAGCAGGCGACGGATAAGCGTGTTACATGGTCTGTATATAGCTCCAATCCTGCAGACCAAGAAGTGGTAACTGTATCTCCAGAAGGATTGGTAACAGCCCGAGGTATGGGAACAGCAGTCGTAAGAGCAACCAGCACAGTGAATCCAGATGTGTATGGAGAAACGACCATTACCGTGAACCGGGTTCCTGAAGGTCTGGTGGATTCCATATCACTGAAGGGTAAAGACACCCTGAAGGTTGGTGAGACGGATCAGACCGTAACGGAAGCCGTATATCAGGACGGAACGCATGTACCGCTTTTGGATGGCGTGGTATATAGCAGCAGTCAGAGTGACATCGCATCCGTGAATGACCAAGGTACGGTTACCGCATTATCGGAGGGAACGACGGTCATTTCGGCAACCTATGATTCCTTCCATGCAGAATATGTCCTGAATGTTCAAGCTTCCGACAATCAAGGTGGAGGCGAAGGCAATGGGGGAGATCAGGGTAATAACGGCGGAGGTTCGGGTCCTGTCACTCCACCGGTTCAGCCTCCTGTACAGCCAAAACCACCGGAGAATACAGGAAAGTGGAACGTGTCTGCAAGTGAGCTTTCAGCACTTTTGGCAAAAGGGGAGCCTGTCTTCAGCACAGATAAGCCTTTTGAAGAGCTGACCCTGCCTGGTAATGCTGCCTCGCTGCTGAAGGATACGCCGGTAACCGTGAAAGCCGGGAACGTTGGGGTGACGATTCCTACCGAAGTCTTACGCTCCCTAAGCGAGCTGGTCCCTGCCGATCAGCTGGAAGGAAGCACAATGAAGCTGAGAGCAGAACGGATGACCGGAAACGAAGGTAAGCAGTGGATCGCGAATGCAGAGAGCGAATCAGGCGCTTCGCTTCGTGCGGGAAGCGACCTGCTGAAATTCAGCCTAAGCATTATTACAAAGGATGGCAAAGAATATCAGCTGTCTGAACTGAAAAAGCCTCTTACGCTGATGCTTCCGGTGTCTTCCGATGTGAACCGTAAGCTGTCCGGCATATATACTCTGGATAGCTCAGGCTCGCTGAAGTTTATCGGAGGCGCAGCAGACAATGGTAATCTGAAAGCCGATATATACAGCCTTCAGTCTCCTTATGCCGTATTGGAATACAACAAAACCTTTACGGACACTGCTGGGCACTGGGCTTCTGAGGTTATTCAGGAGCTGGCGGCGAAGCATCTGATCGAAGGCGTCAGCAGCAGCCAGTTTGCACCGGATCAAAAAGTCACCCGCGCGGAAATGACTGCTATGCTGGTACGTCTGCTGGATCTGAAAGGAAACGGCGTGACTCCGTTCCAGGATGTATCTGCGGATAAGTGGTACGCGGAGGCCATCTCGGCGGCTGTTCAAGCAGGCATCGTTCAAGGTGTCAGCGAAACAAGCTTTGCACCGGATGCCGTGATTAAGCGCCAGGAAGCAGCTGCCATGATCGTTCGTGCCTACAAGGCTGCGGGAGGGCAGATCGGCAGCGATGCCAGCAAGGCCGTGTTTAAAGACGTAGCCGCATCGCCGGCATGGGTGCAGGAAGCGGTGCAATCCGCATATGCGAGCGGTTTGATGCAAGGGCAATCGCCGGAGCGCTTCAATCCGGTAGGAGCAGCGACCCGTGCGGAAAGCGCGCAGATGATCTACAATATGTTGAGCAAGCTGAAGTAGGATAGGGGAAACCCAAGCAGCGGCAGGGCCAAGCGAAATGCTGGTCCTGCCGTTTTTTGTTCTGAATCCATTTCATTTGTCTCTTCTATGTATTCATTCGTATAATGGATATATACAGACAACAATTGGGAGGGACCAACACATGTCGCTTGAAATCGAACGTAAATTTTTGCTGCCGGCATATCCGGCGGATTTAATGGAGAAACATGTGATTCGAATTCAAAAGGAGCAGCTCATTGAGCAAACGTATTTGGCCTTGGCAGGAGATCAGGAGCTTAGAGTCCGGAAAATCATAGATTTAACCGATGACCAGACCGAATATACCCATACGTTCAAGAAAGGGCATGGTATTGCCCGTGAAGAGGTGGAGTACTCCATCTCGGAGGGACTTTATGAGCAGATGATTCATACACATCAGGCTGTACCGCTGATAAAAAAACGGACCACGGCGATGTGGGGCGATACATTGATTGAAATCGACGACTATAAGCAGATTAACTTGATGGTACTGGAAGTGGAATTTGCCTCGGTGGAAGAGGCAGAGAGCTTTGTACCACCGGACTGGTTTGGCAAGGATATCAGCACCGAGAAGCAGTACAGCAACAAAAAAGTGTGGAGGGAGCTGCAGGAGCGGAAGGAGGGCTGAATGCGGCAAATATAATAATATAAAGGAAGCCGGAGGGTCTCCTCATATATAAGGGGGATTACACCATGTGGATCGCCTATGCATTCGGTTCGGCGCTGTTCGCCGGCGTTACATCCATACTCGCCAAGATCGGAATCCGGAATGTGGACTCCAACCTGGCGACGGCGCTCCGGACCTGGGTGGTGCTGCTCTTTTCGTGGCTGATGGTTTTTATTGTCGGATCGCAGGACACTATCAAGGATATCTCGGGGAAAAGCCTGCTGTTTCTCGTATTGTCCGGTTTGACGACAGGCGCTTCATGGATTTGCTACTTCCGGGCTCTGCAGCTCGGGAACGTCAACAAGGTCGTGCCGGTCGACAAATCGAGCAATGTGCTGACGATGATTTTGGCGTTCATTTTTCTCGGCGAGCAGATGACGTGGATCATGCTTGTAGGTATGGTGGTTATCGCGATTGGTACCTATATGATGATTCAGCCCAATAAATCGGAAAAGGCTGCTTCTGCCGAACATAAAGGATGGCTGATATACGCCTGCCTGTCGGCGCTGTTTGCGGCTTTGACCTCGATTTTGGGCAAAATAGGGATTGAACATGTCGAGTCTAACCTGGGGACAGCGATTCGGACCATTGTCGTGTTGATCATGGCTTGGCTGATCGTGTTCATTCAGAAAAAGCAGGGAGACATAAGGCGCATCGACCGGAAAAGCTGGCTGTTTATTGTTCTATCCGGTTTTGCGACGGGGCTTTCCTGGTTGTGTTTCTACAAAGCGCTCCAGGACGGACCGGCAAGCGTGGTGGTACCGATTGACAAGCTGAGCGTGCTCGTCACGGTGCTGTTCGCACTCTTGTTTCTCAAGGAAAAGCTGTCGCTCAAATCCACGATTGGACTGCTGCTGCTTACCGTTGGTACGCTGGCACTATTGATTAAAGTTTAACGAAGAAAAGCCCGCCATTAGGCGGGCTTTTCTCTTTCCTTTGTAACCATCCGGCATTGCCAGTTATCGATCAGGTCTCGAATAAAATTCCCCCCGTGCGGGAGAGATCATACCCAGCGATTGCCTTCAGCTCCTTCCGGAACTCTTCCGAACGTAAAATATCCAATAAAGACTGGATCCATGGCATATTATCCGCCGTTTTTAGCATCACCAGGTCATACCGCTCTTCGATCAGCGGGATAAAATCCACCTGACCGACGATGGCGGCGGCCTTTTCGATCCCGACACCCGCATCGGCTTCACCGGAAGCAACTTTGGCGGCAACGCCGATATGATTGGTCTGCTCCAGCTCGTATCCGTTCAATTGCTGCTGCTTGATGCCGTGCAGGCGGAGCTGCTCGTCCAGAAGAACGCGGGCGCCAGAGCCTTTTTCCCGGTTCATCAGGCGCAGGCCTGGACGGCTCAGGTCAGACCAGCTTTGAAGCCCCAGCGGGTTGCCTTTTTGTACATATAGTCCGGCATTTCTGGACAGCAGGTTGACGACCATATAGGATGAGCCGACCAGCAGCTTGCGGATGTATGGGATATTGTATTCGCCAGTGTCGCCGTCCAGCAGATGGGTACTGACGATATCGGCTTCGCCGCGGTACATGGAGATCAGGCTGTCGAGGCTTCCCACGTATTCCCGCAGCGGGCGGATGCCGGAGATTTTTTTCTCCATATATTTGACCAGAATATCGAGGCTGATGTCCTGCCCTGTAATGACAATAGGCCGCATACCGTTTCCAACTGTAGTGGAAGGATGTTGAGCATGCTCTGCCGCTGGAAGGATCTGAGGGACCGTCTTAATCCCTTTGGCTCGCTGTTTGTATGCTTCAAAATCCGTAGCATCCACCCGCATCTGCTTGCCGACTCGGTAGGAAGGAAGCTCGCCCTTTTTAATGAGATCGTAGACGGTGAGCTTGGATATTTTCAGCATTTTAGCGATTTCTTCAGTTGTATAGGATATATCGCTGGACATGGGAATCCTCCTCATTCAAAAAACAATCCGTTCGTTCACGTCTTTCTTGATTCTTATTGTAACATACTTGATGATTAGATTTTCTTGAAGAAGGTTTACAACGCAAAACCAAACTAGGTATAATTTATATTATTTATATCTAATTATATCTAAACATAACAATGGGGGCAGAGAGATGGATGCTAGAAAGAAAAGTAGTATAATCCTGTGTGTTTTAGTAGCCATGATGCTGCTTGTGGCAGGCTGCGGCAATAGCTCCGAATCTAAAGCGGACAACAGTGCAAGCGGTGCGGCTGCAGGTTCCGATACGAACACTTCGAATGACACTCCTACGGAAAAGGTAGACCTGACCATCTCCGCGGCAGCAAGCATGACCGATGCATTGAATGAGATCGCGAAGACCTATGAAAAAGCACATCCGAATATTCAATTGAGCTTTAATTTTGGCGGATCAGGGGCCTTGCAAAAGCAAATTGAGCAGGGAGCCCCGGCGGATCTGTTCCTCTCCGCATCCACCAAGAACATGAAACCGCTTGTTGAGCAGCAACTGATCGAGGAAGGCCAGGAGAAAACGCTTCTAAAAAATGAGCTGGTGGTTGTTGTTCCGTCGGATGCCAAGACTTCCGTTGCGAGCATCGGAGACCTAAGTAAAGCGGAAGTGAAAAAGGTTGCGATCGGTATTCCGGAAAGCGTACCTGCGGGGAATTATGCCAAAGAAGCCTTGATGAGCTCGAAGCTGTGGGAGCCGCTGCAGTCCAAAACGGTTCAGGCCAAGGACGTTCGCCAGGTTCTTCAATATGTGGAGACAGGAAATGCCGATGCCGGATTCGTGTATAAAACGGATGCCTTAACCTCACCCAAGGTGAAGATTGCGTTTACCGTGGATCCTAAAGCGTATTCGGCGGTGGAATATCCAATCGGAATCGTGAAGGCGACCAAGCATGCCAAAGAAGCCGAGGATTTCTACAACTATCTGCAATCCCAGCCGGCGATGGATGTATTCACCAAGTACGGATTTACGGTTCCTGAGTAAAAAAGGATGTGTCATTCATGAACTGGCATGATTTTTGGTCTCCCATCAGGCTGTCATTGCAGGTATCGCTGCTGTCCAGCGTGGTCGTTTTAATCCTGGGCGTGGCCGCGGCCTTCTGGATGTCCAAACGAAAGTTCAAAGGGAAAACTCTGCTGGAAACCGCGTTGATGCTGCCACTGGTGCTGCCGCCAACGGTCGTCGGCTTTCTGCTCCTCGTTATTTTGGGCCGGAAAAGCTGGGTAGGACAGGCCATCGAATGGCTGTTTCATGCTCCTGTGATCTTTTCCTGGTGGGCGGCGGTGATCGCGGCGGTGGTGGTATCCTTTCCGCTGGTGTATCAGACGATGAAAAATGGTTTTGCCTCTGTAGACCCGGAAATCGAGAACGCGGCACGATCCAGCGGCGCCAATGAGTGGCAGGTGTTCAGATACATTACACTTCCAATGACGCTTCACTCGCTCGGTACGGCTTTTATCTTGGGCTTTGCGCGGGGATTGGGTGAATTCGGAGCGACGCTGATGATTGCAGGGAATATTCCTGGGAAAACTCAGACCCTCCCGACAGCCATTTACGTGGCCGTGGACGCGGGCAATATATCCATGGCTTGGGCGTGGACCTGTGCGATCATCCTCATTTCATTTCTGATGCTGCTGCTGACAGGTCGCGGTAATCCGGCGGCAGAGGTAGAGACCGTTTCGAAAACCAAATAATCATTTTGAGGGCGAAAGCTCTCTTTTTTTATTACAAGATATAAGTGTCCGGACAACCCCAATGTTCAGAAAATATTCAGAGACTTGTGTTGTAATGGTTATATACTCGCTGGAATTGGGATGAACGGGTAGCTGAACCAGGCCCGGGGCCCAGCAGCCATTTTCAATGAATGAAGTGTGTGGTGAATCGTATGGTTTTATCGGAAATACAGCAGGAAGCGCTGGATCAGGCGCGAAAGCATGGCGGAAAACTCATACGCTGGGAGCAAGGCGGATATTGGACGTATGCGGAGGCTATACCGGAACAAGAGCATCCTTCCTCGGGAGCTTCGGCTCTGGATTGGTACTGCACTACGAACACCATCTTTGCTTTGGTCAGGCGCGGATATATGATCATGGATGATTGGAAGAACTGTTCGCTTATGGATAGGTATGTTCAGGATTAGCTATATGAAGTGGAAAGTGAAAAGAATATACTCCTCTGAGTATTTTGTTGCTAAAATGAAGAAGACATGCAACAAAACTCAGGGGGAGGGAAAGGCATTGAAGACCATCATCGTCGACGATGAAAACCTGGCTTTGCGGAAAATGGAAAAGCTTCTGCAGTCACAGGATGGATTTGATGCGAGCGTGGAGCTGATTGGAGTATTTCAAAGTCCACACAAGGCGCTCACTGCGGCTGGTGAAGAGGTGCCCGATCTTGCTTTTCTGGATATCGAGATGCCTGAAATGAGCGGCTTTGAACTGGCTGAACGGCTTTTGGAGCTGCATCCATCCATGCAGATCGTTTTCGTTACCGCCTATCAGGATTTCGCGGTGAAGGCTTTTGAGATCAATGCCCTTGACTATCTGCTAAAGCCTGTACATTCCTCGAGACTGGCTGTGACCATGAACAGGGTATCCCAGTTTTCATCTAGCAGGCAATATCAATCCGCATCGCTCTGCTGTCTGCAAAGCCTGCATTTGCTGGATCAACATCAGCGGCCGCAGTCTTTCCCATGGAAAACGCTGAAGGCGCCCGAGTTATTTGCATATCTGATTTATTACCGTGACAAATCGGTAAGTAAACAAACACTGATGGATCTTCTCTGGCCAGATCACGACATCAAAAGAGCGACCACGCAGCTGCATACTGCGATCTATCAGATCCGTAAAATGATCAAAACCTACGAACTGGATATAAAAATCAAATATCAGGATGAGGGTTACCGGTTGGAATGGGGGAACGTTACACTGGATGCAGAGGTGTGGGAAACCAGCTTGCGGGAGGCTCCTTCAGTCACACCGGCGACGCTCGAGCAGCATCTGTCGATTATGGAAAAGTACACGGGGGATTTTCTGGAGGAACATCGGTATATGTGGGCGGAACCGGAACAGGAGCGTATTCGTCTACTCTGGCTGAAACATGCCAAGGAAATCGCGGAATGCCATTTTGAGCTGTCACAGAACTCAGAGGCGATCGGAATGTACCAAAATATGATTGAAAAGCTGCCATATATCGAAGACGGCTACGCAGGCTTGATGCGTATATACGCGCTGCTTCACCATCCGGGTGAGGTTAGAAGGCTGTATCAGCAATTGGAGGAGGCGCTTGAGGAGGAATATGGCATAACTCCGAGCAAGGAGCTCACAGAATGGTATTGGAAGTGGGAACGGGAGTGAAAATCAAAATAGGATCCATACTGCTGATCATCGCCGGCATTATCCTGCTGTGCTACCCAAAATTCTCGGAAATGATCGAGGATGCGCAGCAGCAGAAGCTGGCCCGGGAATGGGAGACGAGCTTTCAAAATATAGACAGCCCCAATGATACCGCGGTCTCCGGCAAGCAGGCGCCAGCAAAGGTTGAGTCCTTGTCTGCTTCGAACGCAAAACCGGCGTTTAAAGCTCCTTCAGATGCTGAAGTCAAGGTAGAGGGAATGCTTACGATCGATAAAATTAATCTGAAGCTTCCCATTCTGCATGGTGCGACCAAGCAAAATATGAAATCGACTGTAGCCAGTATCGAAAACACAGGCGAAGCCGGAGAAATCGGAAATTATGCCATTGCGGGACACCGGAACCGGACGTACGGCAGAAATTTTAACCGGCTGGATGAACTCGAAAAGGGCGACAAGATTGACGTAGAAACGGAAGCGGGGCGGTTTGAATATACCGTAACAGAGAAGCTGATCGTGAAGCCTGAGGATGTATGGGTGCTGAAGGGTAACGGCAAGGATCAGGAAATTACGCTGGTGACCTGTCATCCGATAGTGAATCCAACGCACCGCCTGATCATTAAAGGTAAAATCACCAATATGTAAACCACGCATGTCCCCCTGAGGGAAATGGGTGGTTTTTCTGTGTACCTATCGTGTTCAGAAAATATTCAGAAAATATCCAGATATATTCAGAAAATATTCAGTGCCATGCTGTATAGTTTGATTGTTATGTCGCAGTTCGACATAAACGGGCAAAATATATGTTTTTTTGTCAGCTGCATATCAAAAAAAGAGAAAGAGAGGGGAAACATTCGGATGTTAAGGAAATATAGAAAGCTGCCTTATTTGATGATGGCGTTCGTCCTGCTGCTTAACCTGCTGTCTCCTTCTGGCCTGGTCAGCGCTGATGCGGCTGCAGTCGGAAATGCAGTGGAAGAGACGGTGGGAACCGCTCCCGCAGATGCAGGCAATTCAAGTAATGATGTGACAGCGGAAGATTCTGATGATGCTTCCAAGAATGATATACAACCCATATCAGATTCGACTATAGAGAAGAACAAGACCATCACGGAAAATATCATTACCGGTGTTCAAATGAAGGATGAGAACGGCAACAATCTTCAGGAAGTGCGCGTCGACCAAGGTGCAAGGGTTCAGGTTGACGTCTATTGGGAACTTCCTGCTGATCATGATTATGGGAAAGGGTCAACCTTTACGTTCCAGCTGCCGGACAAATTCGAGGTCACGAAAATCTTGACCGGCGATCTGGACGGTAACGTCGGTACATATGAGGTAACGCCTGAAGGCCAGGTCACCTTTACCTTCAATGAAAAGATTGAAGGCCAAGGGATGCAGGGCAATTTCTATGTCTGGAGAGAATTTAGCGAAGAAAAGCTCTCGGGCGGCACCCATCAGGATATTGTCTTTGATATCCACGGTGACTCATTTAAAGTTCCTGTTCATTTCAAAAGTAAGTCAAAAAGTGAAATCGACAAGACCGGTACACCGGATAAGGTCATGAATCCGGGGAAGATCAACTGGACGGTTGATGTTAACAAGGGTGAGAAAAAAGTTACCGATATGCTGTTTGAGGATACGCTGCCTCAAGGTGTAACGCTGTATCAGAGCTCCTTGCAGGTATATGTCCTTGAAGTACAGCTGGACGGCACGGTTGTGGAAAAAGGGCTTATTGATCCAAGCAAATACGCTTTTACCCAAACGACTGGCGGTTTCCAGCTGAAGTTCAGCGGTACCTCCGACACCGCATACCGTGTGAAGTATGCTACCGCGATTGATTCGCCGGGGGATGCGACGTACAGCAATACGGTAAAGGTAACCGGCGATGGGTTAACGAATCCGCTGGAAAAGACGACAGGCGTACCTGTGAAATTCAGCAAACCGCTTGGCAAGGAAGCCAGAGATTATAATTCCGCGACCCAGACAATTACATGGGCTATTCAATACAACTATAACGAACAAACCATGCCGCAGGATAAAGCATGGATTGATGACAAGTTCGATACGCTGAATCAGGAACTGGTCGATGGTTCCTTCCATGTCTATGAGATGGCTATCGATGCAAACGGCAATGCTTCCAAGAAAACGGGAACGGAGCTCGTTAAAGATACGGATTATACCGTAACCCCAAATGCGGAGGGCTTCCGCTTCCAATTCACTAAGGGAGTAAACGCCGCTTACGAAATCACATATCAAACGAAAGCGAAAGACCGCATTCATGATGACAAACTCAACGTGAAGAATACGGTGAGCATGCCGAATGTACCGGCGATTACAGTCGGCAAGGACATCAATCAGGTGATTTTTTGGAAGAGCTACACGGGTATTCATTATGACAGCAAAACGATCGACTGGAAGATCAGCCTGAATGACGATAACAAGACAATGACCGATGTCGTCATTACCGACCACTTTGCCGGACAGCATATGAAGTTGATTCCAGGGAGTGTGAAAATCGGCGATTTAAAGAAAGACGTTGATTATAAGCTCGAAGCCGATCCTGATTTTAAAACCGGCTTTAAGATCACCTTCCTACATGAAATTTCAACAAATT
Source organism: Paenibacillus mangrovi (assembly GCF_022898935.1). Classification (GTDB taxonomy): domain Bacteria; phylum Bacillota; class Bacilli; order Paenibacillales; family Paenibacillaceae; genus Paenibacillus_AQ; species Paenibacillus_AQ mangrovi. The sequence goes on from NZ_JALIRP010000013.1 coordinate 71,788, forward strand.
ACGTGATTACGTATCAAACCACCTTCGACCCGACAGCAGTGAAGAAGGACTCTTACAGCAATACGGCTGAGCTGAATTGGAAGGAAGGCGGCGTACAGCAGCCGAGCATTGATAAGACGGTGTCCAGACCAGTTGATGAATATACACAGGATAATGGCGGCAAAACTGGTTCCTATGACGCCAGAACCAAAGAAATTACTTGGACACTGGACGTAAACTACAATCTTCATGAGATTGAAAAGGCTGTGGTTCGGGACTTCTATACGGGTGAACAGACCTTTGTAGAAGGGTCTCTGGTTGTCCAGCCGCTGAAGCTTACTGGCGGGGCGAATGGTGTGGCGCCAACAGGCGCACCACTCAGTGTAGATCAAGACTACACCTTTAAAACCGACAAAAAAGACGGCAAAGACGGGTTCGAATTGAAGTTTAATCACAAGATCAACTCCCCTTACCGGATTACGTACAAGACCAGCCTGGTAAATCATCCGGTCGCAGCCGAGTACAATAACGATGCCGAGCTGTATGATGAAAGCCAGCCTAATACCAAGCTGTTCGAAAAGTCGGCATTGGTAAAACCGAAGTTTGGCGGTGAGTATATCGTAAAAACCGGGGTGCAGGGAAAAGGAGAATTTGAAGATTACGCGTATTGGACGCTCAATATCAACCGGAGCCAATCGATCGTCGAAAATGCGGTAGTGAAGGATCACTTATCCGCGAATCAAATCCTCGTACCTTCTTCGTTCAAGCTGTACCAAACCACGGTAGCCTCAAACGGCAATCTGTCGAAGGGCGCACTTGTGAACGAAGCCGACTATACACTTGAAGTGAAGGACAACTCGTTTACTCTGACCTTCAAAAAGCCGCTTCACGAAGCTTACGTGCTGGAATATCAGTCGTTTATCAACGCGGAACACGGCGAGGAGATCAGCAATAATGCCGAGTTTGCCGGTCAATCCTCAGGCGCTGTTGATAAGAACGAAGATAAGATCATTAAAGTCAGCTTTGCGGGTGCCGGAGGCGGAGCACAGCCTGCGGGCAAAGGCGATTTAACCTTGATTAAGGTAGATGCAGCCGGCGGTAAGCCACTTGAAGGAGCACGCTTTGGATTGTATGACAAGACGGGCAAAACGCTCCTGCAAGAGCTGGTAACAGATGCCGAAGGTAAAGCAGTATTTAAGAATTACAAGTACAATAGTAATTTCATTATTAAGGAGCTGTCCGCCCCAGAGGGTTATCTCATCGATGATGCGTACCTGAAAGGCAAGACAATTAACTTTACCAAGACTGCAGATACGGTAACAGTCGAGGATACCAAAGGCGTTTGGGATCTTGAACTCACGAAAGTGGACAAGGATGTCCCTAGCAAGTTTTTACCTGGATCGGTGTTCAAGCTGCAAAAGCATAACGGCCAGGTCTTTGAGGATGTGGCAGGACAAACAGAGCTCGAGACCAATGAGAACGGCAAAATTCTGCTGGCACATCTCACTCCGGGAAGCTATCAACTGGTCGAAGTCAAGGCTCCTAAGGGGTACAAACTTGATCCGACTCCAATCGCTTTTACCATCGATGCCAACCAATCTAAGTCGAAACAAGTAACGGCGAAAAATGAAATCTATATAGGTTCCGTCGAACTGACGAAAACCGATGCATTTAACGGAGCGCCGCTTGCCGGAGCTGAATTCGATCTTAAGGACGAATACGGTAATACGCTGAAAACCGGATTAACGACAGATGCAGACGGGAAACTGTCCGTGAAGGATCTGAAAGCTGGTAGCTATATGTTCGTAGAGGTTGCAGCTCCTGCAGGCTATGAGCTGAATTCCGATCCACTGAAATTCGAAATTGTGGACGATCAGCTTCTGCAACTTTCATTCAAGAATGATATGACTACCGGATCGGTTAAGCTGACCAAGATCCAAACCGGACGTTTGGATGTGCCGCTGAAGGGCGCAACGTTCCGGATCTTGGATTCGGACAAAAAACCGGTTAAGGACAAGGATGGGAAGGAAATCGCCGGATTACAGACAAACGATAAAGGTGAGCTGAACGTTTCCAACTTAAGACCCGGCAAGTATTATTTTGAAGAAACTGCGGCTCCTGCAGGTTACACGATAAAACAGGCACTGACTGAATTCGAAATCGTGCAGGGGAAGGAAACATTGGTTACTGTCGAGAACAACCGCATTACTAGCGGAGGCGGCGGAGGCGGAGGCGGTACCGACCCGAATCCACCAGTGACTCCACCAGTGACTCCACCGGTGAAGCCTGAAGAACCTGATACTCCGAGTGTACCAGGAACGGTTGTAGATCCAGATACACCAAGCAAGCCTGGTGAGACGACCGACCCCGGTAAACCCGGTGAGACGACGGATCCAGGGAAGCCAGGGGATACGACGAATCCAGGCAAGCCTGGCGGAGGAACCACTCCGGGTTCGAATGGCTCCGTTAAACTTGATGCCGGAAATGAGCATAAGAAGCCTGGCAAGGGCCATGATCAAGGGACTACACCTGCCGGTGACGGAAGCGAGCCGGATCCGCAATCTGAGGGAGGAATGCTGCCAAAAACCGGTGAAGAAAGCCATCTTCCACTCCAGCTCGCGGGCCTTGGCCTGATTGTCCTGGGCGGAGCACTGTTGCTATTCAGAAAGATGCGTGTACATCATAAGTAATCATAAGAAAGCAGCCTGCTGATGAACTTAGCAGGCTGTTTTTTATATCTACCATTCTTATATAGCAGAGAAGGTTGAAATGTCGATACTTGACAGGCCTTACAATCAGTCATACCATTATTGCAGCCTGACATGAAATGAGTAAGCAAACCGCCATCTAGAGGAAGGATTTCATCTGTTCACAGCTTTCTCCGTCGGGACTGATTAGACTTTAGCATGAATAGCTATGAATACAATCAGGGAGTGATGAAGCAATGAAAATCCGCTTTTTGGGTACGGCGGCCTTCGAAGGCATTCCGTCGTTGTTCTGCCGGTGTGAGTTATGCGCCAAAGCTAGAGCCGCTGGTGGCAAGGAAATTCGTTCCCGTACCTCGGTCATGCTGGATGATGACCTGAAAATCGATTTCCCGCCGGATACCTTTATGCATATGGTAAGGGACGGGCTGGATTTGGAACGAATCAAAGACTTGATATTCACGCATTCGCATTCGGATCATTTATATGCGGAGGATATGGCTGCAAGGCTCCCGGGCTATGCTCAGTCTGCGGCTCATCCGATCGATGTATATGCCAATGATGCTGTCCTGCTGCGAATCAAGCAGACGCTTGATTTTAACGGGGGACTGCAGGGGAAATTCACGCTGAACCAGGTAAAGCCTTTTGAGCAAAAAGAGCTGCAGACGGCAGTCATTGTGCCGCTTCCAGCCAGTCATGATCCGATCGAGACCTGCCTTTTGTATTACATCGAAAAGGATGGCAAGTCGATTTTGTACGGACATGACAGCGGCTGGTTTCCTGACGAAACCTGGGCTTGGCTTCAGGATAAGACATTGGATCTGGCTGTGCTTGAATGCACAGTGGGGCGGTCGAATTACCGTAAAACCCATATGAACATCGATGCCGTGCTGGAAACGAATCAGCGTTTCGAGGAGTATGGCATTTTGAAGCCAGGGGCAAATATCGTAGTCACTCACTTTTCCCATAACGCACAGCTGTCCCACGCCGAATTGACGGAGATATTCGAGCCGCATGGAATCCAGGTGGCTTACGACGGCATGATCCTTGAACTTCTATAGTATGAAACCAACGCTGATGCCGCCAGGCATCGGCGTTTTTTTATTCAAGGCGGCAAGCTGTGCCGATGGAGGCATCAAAGCATCAGATAAGGTATAGCCTTCACCTCTATTTTTGCTATTGAAATAAATGGAATGAATTCATATAATGAAATTGCGATCGTTAAGTAATCGCTTTCATCGGGGTATGGCGCAGTCTGGTAGCGCGCACCCTTGGGGTGGGTGAGGCCGTGGGTTCGAATCCCGCTACTCCGATTTTTCACTTTGACAGTTCTCGTTTTTATTTATGGCAACAGCCCCTTTAGGAGGGCGAATAGACAAATTGGAAGATGCATCAGCTGCGCGCCTGACTTCTGCGCAATGGACCATAAGGATGCTGAAGGTCAAAGCAGCAGCGACAACGGAGTGCGTGGACTTGGTTTTCACGATTTCACCGCCTCGTGTTCTCTTATTTATATAACGCTTTCATTTCTGAAAAGTTCCAAATTATTTGATCGATCCATCATTAAACCGCAAACGTGGAATTTGCTTCATGTTACTTTTTTTGGTTGCCATCAATAAAAAATCGGACGTTTCTTAGGGCGTAAGCCTGAAAGCTGTAGCTTTCGGTTTGCGCTTTTTTTTGTATTATATATTTCCGGGGTCCCCGCAAAGTACCTGAATCGGCTGCGAAGCCAAGGCCCCACTTTGTGGGGTTATTTTGCTGGGGACAGTGCTTGATGCAGGATTCACATAAAAAGCTGTGGCGGGATGCCGATAATACCTATGGGGGAATTTGAAAAGTTTTGTAGGCCAAAATAGGTTACGAGAATAACAACTAGAGAACATAGGGAGGTTTTGGCATGATATTTCAGCGGAAGCTTTCAAAGGCCGATGTGGTTAAGCCGCTGGCGCCATCAGATATTTTAACGACGGAAGAGATGAAAGCGAAGCTGTATCTGCTTCAGATCAACAAGGTGGATACGGACAATATGCACAAGCTGGCACAGCTCATGGATGAGAAGGCAGAGGGAATTACGAAACGTCATTATGAGCTGCTGTCACAGGTGCAATATACGCGGGAGCTGATTGAGGGCAACAGTACGTGGGAACGGCTGATGCGCACATTTACCGATTATTTAAAATCCATTCCCCGGATGGAAATCAACAGTGAATATATCGAATCCAGAATACGGATCGGGCTGGTTCACGGCCGGATTAAGCTCCCTTTGGAGTGGTTTATCGGATCGTTCATGCGCATCTATGAAGAGTTGGTGCCGGAAATTTTGGTCCGGTTCCCGAACCCGACAGAGGCTGCTTCCATTCTGTTGTCACTGAACCGGATTCTGACGCTCGACTCGCAGCTGGTGGTGGAGGCGTATCAAGGCTTCCATGATTTCAAGCTGGTGGAGAACAACAGCAGGATCATTGAAGAGCTTATTCAAATGGACCAAATCAGACCTCTCCTTGAGGCGGTCGAATTGTCTATACATGAAACGACGAATGTCAGTTCAGGAGCCGGGCAGCTATCGGTCTCCATACAGGAAGTGGCGCAGCATGCTGTGCAGGTGGCGGAGAACAGCGATGCCATGATCAAGCAGGCTAAACACGGGCAAGAGGCGATCGATGAGGCGCTGAACGGCTTTTTGGCTGTTGTGGAGCAGTTCGCAGAAACACGCAATCAATTTGAAGAGCTGCATACGTCCATTAGGGATGTCACGAAGATGGTGGGCTTTATCCGCGAGGTTTCGGAACAAACGCAGCTGCTGGCCTTGAATGCGGCGATTGAAGCAGCAAGAGCAGGAGAAGAGGGACGGGGATTTGCGGTCGTAGCCAGCGAGGTCAGAAAGCTTGCCGATCAGGCTAGGGACTACACGGAACGCATCACATCGGTCATATCCCAAGTGGACCGGACAGCGGATCAAGTTGGCATGCAGACTCAAAAAATGGGAGACATCATTGCCAGCCGTGTTGAACGTACACAGGAGGCGATCGGCATTCTGGAGCAGATGATGAAAGGGGTTCAAACGATCGGAGACGCTACATCGTATATCGCCGGCATCGTAGAAGAACAGTCCGCAGCTACCGATGATATTTCATCGCGTACAGCCATCATGCTGGGGCATCATGAGCAGGTTCAACAGCATGCCCTGGCGACAGGCCGTGATATTTATGAGGTCAGCCAGAAGGTGAATTCGTTAAGGCTAGAGACGCTGGAGGTGTTCCCGGAATTAACGGAAGAGCAAACGCTGCGGACGGTTCAGACGGATCATCTGTTGTGGCGCTGGTGGGCATATAACAGCCTGCTTGGATTTCATCAAATAGAGGCTGCGCAGGGGGATCATCATGCATGCAGACTCGGGCAATGGATTGACCATAAAAAATCCGACAGCCGAACGGCGGGTTTGCATTCATTTCAGGTTCTGGAGGAACCGCATGCGAGAATCCACAGGCTAGCGAAGGAAGCGGCAGATCTGCTGAAGGAAGGGCGGATAACGGAGGCCAAGCAGCTCCTTGAGCCTATAGAACAGGCTTCTCATGAAGTTGTCGGACATCTGGAGCAGCTGCAGAAGGATTTACATAAGCACTAAAGGGTTATCCGCAGCCGAGTGTAATGCTGTCACCCGCCTCGTAAGGGCGGGCGGATATGGGAAAGCTACCCCTTCCGAGTGTTCCGGTACTCGGTAGGGGGCTTTCCCATTATTTTTTTGAACAGGCGGGAGAAATAGTAAGGGTCCTGGAATCCTAGGCGGTGGCTGATCTCCTTGATACTTTGCCCTGTCAGATCAAGATGTCTGCAGGCGAGCTGGATTTTCAGGCGCAGGTAATAATCGATTGGAGAATATCCAGTTGCTTCTTTGAAGCGTTGCGTAAAATGGGGAACCGACACATTGGCATGGGCCGCCAGCTCTTTCAGCGTCACGCTGCCCTCCAAATGATCCATCATATAACGCACCGTTTGCGTGATATCCTGCTTGCTGTGCTGGAAACCGCCCGCTTGCGGCTGCATCCGGGAATACCTCAAAATCGCGGCCAGATGGCAGGCTAGCTGCGAGACATAAATAATATGGTTCAGTGTATATCCCTGCTCCAGCAGGTCATATCCCTCGTGAAAAAGCTCTGTCACCTGCCGGGATTTTTCAATGGGTAAGGCGATAGGGTCCCATGTTGAACCGAGTCCGTCGAAAAATGCATGTACATGCTCGCCTTTCATATGCCACCAGTAAATACTCCAGGGATGCTCTTCCGACGAAGCGTACTCATGAGGTGTATTTGCTGGAATGACAACGGCATGTCCCTGCTGAATCGTCTGTTTCCGGCCGCCGTCCAGTCGGTACCAGCCTTCTCCTTCCATACAGTAAATGAGTATATACGCTTCGCTGCCCGCAGGTCTCTCCCGGTAGTGATGCAGGGCTTTTGGAAAGTATCCCGTATCCGTTACATAGAGTGGGCGGACAAGGGGATGTTCGGCTGCTTCTTTCATAATATGGTCCGGTAAAACGATCAATTTCTCGGATCTGAATCCATCGGGTTTTCGTATCATATCCATGAATACACTATGCTTTGTGGCCATGAGGTTTGTCAATGTCTGATTCCACATTAAATCATCAAATAGTCCATCATCATCATGATATCGTCAATGGCAGGCGGCGGCGCTTGCACTTAAGATGAGGTTAGATCAAGTAGATGTTCAGAAGTTCTGATGAGGAAAGGATGAGTCAACATGGCAAAAGCGCCTGAAGCAGTAAAGGTATGGGAAGAAATGGTCGAGATTCCGACCTATGAGGTGGGCAAGCCCGACCCCAACCCGATGTTTTTGGAAAAACGCGTCTATCAGGGCAGTTCAGGACGGGTGTATCCGCTGCCTGTAATTGATAAAATTTACGATGAAAAGGTATCGAAGCCATATCGCATCGTGTTTCTGGAGAACGAATTCGTGCAAATCCAGGTGATGCCGGAGATTGGCGGACGTATATACCGGGCGATTGACAAAACGAACCAGTACGATTTTGTATATCACAATCAGGTGATCAAACCTGCCCTGGTAGGCCTTGCGGGTCCGTGGATTTCCGGAGGGATCGAATTTAACTGGCCTCAGCACCACCGCCCTAACACGTTCGGTGAAGTCGAATACAAGGTGGAGCATAATGCGGATGGCAGCAAGACGGTGTGGGTCGGAGAAATCGACCGGATGTACGGGACGAAGGTATCAACCGGTTTCACGCTGCATCCCGGAAAAGCCTATCTCGAAATCCATGCCCAGCTGTATAACCGCACGTCTGAGCCGCAAACGTTCCTGTGGTGGGCGAACCCGGCCGTAGCTGTTAACGATCATACCCAGTCGGTGTTTCCTCCGGATGTGCATGCGGTATTTGACCATGGAAAACGGGATGTGTCCAAATTCCCGATCGCAACCGGAACCTACTATAAAATGGACTACTCTGCCGGCGTAGATATTTCAAAATACAGCAACATTCCGGTTCCGACGTCATACATGGCCTATCATTCGGACTACAACTTTGTAGGCGGGTATGATCATGGGGTGGATGCAGGCATTTTGCATATCGCTAACAAGCATGTTTCGCCAGGGAAAAAGCAGTGGACCTGGGGACATGGTGAATTCGGCCAGGCCTGGGACCGCAATTTGACGGATGAGGACGGACCTTACATTGAGCTTATGACAGGGGTATACACCGATAATCAGCCCGACTTTAGCTGGCTGCAGCCGTACGAGGAGAAGAGTTTCAAGCAGTATTTCATGCCTTACAAAACAATAGGAATGGTGAAAAACGCTTCGATTGACGCCGCTGTGAACCTGGAACTATCGGGACGAAAGGCGATCGTCTATGCCTACGCAACCTCTGTGTTCGAAGAAGCACGCATCCTGCTGAAGGGAGCCGGACGGATTTATCTAGACAAGAGCGTGAAGCTGTCGCCGGTGGATACGTTCAAGGTAGAGGTGGAGATTGGAGAGGATACGCGGGAAGAGGACCTGCAGGTGATCGTGCTGGCAGCTGGTGGAAGAGAGCTAATCTCTTATCAGCCGAAGCCCAAAAAGATCGAGCAAATCCCTGATCCGGCCAAAGCCATTGAGGCACCAGAGCAGCTCCGGAACACGGAGGCGCTGTATCTGGCAGGACTGCATCTGGAACAATACCGGCATGCCACCTATGAGCCGGACCCATACTATCTGGAAGGTCTTAAACGGGATGCCGGTGATATCCGGCTGAACAATGCTTACGGTCTGCTCCTGCTGCGGCGCGGACGCTTTGAGGAGAGCGAGACTTACTTTAGAAAAGCAATCGAGACGCTGACGCGGCATAACGCCAGACCTTATGACAGCGAACCATTTTACAATCTGGGCAAAGCACTGAAATGGCAGGGTCGGCTGGAAGAAGCGTATGGAGCCTTTTACAAGTCAGTATGGTCGGCGGCATGGCAGGGTGCCGGATATTTTGCCTTGGCCCAGATTGCCTCCGAGCAGCAGGAGTATGATGAAGCACTTGAGCTTATCGAGCGGTCCTTGAATGTTCAATACCGCAATTACAAAGCCCGTCATCTAAAAAGTGTTATCCTGAGAAAGCTGGGGCGCGTGGCGGAAGCTGAGCAGCTCGTGCTGGAAACCATCCGCCTGGATCCGATGGAGTTTGCCGCAAGAAATGAATGGATTGCCATACACCGAGAATTGAAACGTACAGACGCTGCAAAAGAAGCGCTGGAGACACTGACAGGACTAATGCGCGGTGACGCACACAATTACATCGCCCTAGCCCAGGATTATGCCGATGCAGGCCAGTATGATGAAGCGCTGGATGTACTGGACCGGATCGGAGGCTTGAATCAAACCGGGGTATATCCTATGGTCCACTATTATCAAGGTAGTTACAGCATGAAATTGGGGAATACGGAACAGGCCAATCTTTATTTTGCAGCGGCGGCCAAGGCCGATCCGAAGTATTGCTTCCCGAACTCTATCCATGATTATGTGGTGCTGAAGGAGGCGGCTGCTTTACATCCGGAGGATGCGAAGGCATTGTATTATTTGGGCAACTTGCTCTATGACAAGAAGCGGCACGAAGGAGCGGTGTCCTGCTGGGAAGCTTCGGTCGCCTTAGACAGCAGTTTTGCCACACCTTACCGGAATCTTGCGCTCGCCTATTTCAATAAATTGAACAGCCCTGAGAAAGCCCTGAAGGCGCTGGAAACCGCATTTGCTTTGAACACATCGGATGCCCGGGTATTTTACGAATTGGATCAGCTCTATAAAAAAATCGGATATTCGCCACAGGCCCGCCTGAAGGCGCTGGAAGAGCATCTTGAGCTGGTGGAGCTGCGCGACGACTTGTTCCTCGAATACATTACGCTTCACAACACGCTTCACCGGCATGATGAAGCGGTTCGGCTGATCCTGAGCCGTAATTTCCATCCATGGGAAGGCGGAGAAGGCAAAGTCCCGGCCCAGTATGTGATGGCCCGCGTCGAGATCGCTAAGAAGCTGCTGAAGGACGGGCAGCCGGAAGAAGCAATCGAGCAGCTGCTTCATGCAAAGCAATATCCACTGAACATAAATGAAGGCAAACTGGAGGGCGCGCAGGAGAACAACATTGACTATTACTTGGGCCTCGCCTATATGCAGCTAGAGCGGTCTGGCGATGCGGAAGCCTCTTTCCTGAAGGCATCCGAAGGTCTGGATGAGCCGGCCAGCGCCATGTATTACAACGATCAGCCACCGCACATGATCTTTTATCAGGGAACGGCACTTCGTAAGCTGGGCAGGGAGCAGGAGGCGCGAAGCCGCTTTAATAAGCTGGTGGATTACGGGGAAAAGCATATTTTCGACCAGCCGAAAATCGATTATTTTGCTGTATCGCTCCCGGATTTCCTAGTGTTTGAGGATGATTTGACCAAAAGGAACGAAATTCACTGCCATTACATGATGGGTCTCGGCCATCTGGGTCTTGGGCAGCTGCAGGAAGCCGAGAAGCACTTGAAGCAGGCGCTTACGCTTGAGCCTCATCATCAGGGGGCTGCGCAGCACCTTGTGCTCTGCACTGGGAAGGGTGAATCACATTGATATGGACGCACCACATGATGAACGGCCATAATGCATGGACGGGGCAAACTTCTGCCATGCAGGTCACACTACTCCCGGAGCTGGGGAGCAAAATGGTTTCGCTTAAGAACCGCCTGACGGGCCGGGAGTGGCTGTCCCAATCCGAGGGGCCACTGGGCAACCTGGGCTATGGGAGCTCATTTAAGGGCAGTGACGGAAGCGGCTGGGACGAGATGTTCCCGACGATTAATGTCTGCCGGTATCCGGAATTTCCTTGGCTTGATACGACCCTTCCTGATCATGGGGAGGTCTGGTCCATTTCTTGGCAGGCCGAGGCGATAGAGAATAAACTTGAGTGCAATGTGCACGGGGTAAGGCTCCCCTACCAATTGCGCAAAACGTATTCCTTCCCTACAGAGGACCGTCTACGCATCGATTATGCGGTGACTAATCTCAGCTCGTTTCCTTTTTCGTTTTTGTGGGCAGCCCACCCATTGTTCCAAATAGAAGAAGGGATGGAGATTATCGTGCCGGAGGGACTATCGCAGATTGCCGTCTCATACTCGGAAAATGGCAGGCTTGGGCAGACAGGCGAGCTTCGTCCTTGGCCGCAGCCTCTCGGGGACAATCCGGAGATTCGCTTGGACCGTACCGGAGGTAAGCAGGAGAAAACGGCCGAGAAGTTTTATTTTACCGGTGACCTGCCGGAAGGAAGGGCTTCAATATACGATCCGAAGAAGCAGGAAGGCTTATCCTTCGCTTTTCCGAAAGAGAAAGTACCGTATTTATCGGTCTGGGCCAATTATGGCGGATACCAGGGACAATATCATTTGGCACTGGAGCCAGCCACGGGTTTTCTGGACGACTTGGCTTATGCCATGGAGCGGAAGTCAGTGGCAACCGTAGAGGCAGGGGAAACATATGACTGGCATTTGGAAGTTAGTTGGATAGGGCATGAAAAAGCCTAGCGCCGCACAAATAAATCCTGCATCCATTCGGATGCAGGATTTTTGGGGAGAGGGGGAACTCGTAACATCAGGCGTACCTGTACCGGGCCAATGTTCTGTAACCCCACAGGAAAGTAACGATCACAGCCGTAATGCCGGTCAATACTCCTGTCATACCGGGGACGTAACTCGCTTCATAGTTTGGTAAAAAAGAACCGATGATATTCAGCATATCGTGAATGATGATAGCTCCAAACATGCTTTTTCCCGTATTGTTATACACCCAGACGATGATGACTCTTGCTGCGACAGTTCCAAGGAACCAGCCTGCGATCCACACCGGGGGATGATGGGCCTCAATCAGCGGAATAACATGCCATATTCCCCACACGCACCCCAAAATAAAGCTTGCTCCCAGCGCGCTCCACCGGTCCTGCATCGGCCCGATTGCGTAGCCCATCCATCCTACTTCTTCAAACGCAGCGGAAATAAAAAACAAAGTGAACAGGAGGGGGAGGGTCAACCAATGAGTCGGAACACCGGATAGAGGCAGCCCCATCATGCGCAGGATCACATATGAGAGCAGTCCGACCATCGGAATGATAAAAATAATGGGTATATACCAGACTTTATGCGTGATTCTTTTGTAATCGAACACTCTTGCTAGTAACCGCTTTACGCCTTCTGCTTGATCTTGTTTATAAACTAGAATAACTGCAGCGATCGTGGGGCAAAAAACCATCAGGGCACTCGTTGGGAGATTCATCGGAAGCCAGTTAATGCTTCCCGTCATGGCACCAACCACCCAAAACGGTATCGAGAAAGTAAAAATGAGGGTAAGGAATACGAACAATGATCTAGAGGACGTGACGGATTTCATGTCTTACAGCCTCCTTAATATCATTTGTTTGGTAGAAGCGTTTTATCTAGCCGAAAATACTCGGAAAAGGCATTATTTTAAAATGATAGGCAATTCCTTCAGCGCGAACATCATCGTGCTGTCCTGCCGTACAAGCTCTACCGACCGGTCACGGCGGTAATTCGGGAAACGTTCCAGCAGCGTTTCGATGGCAATTTTGGATTCCAGGCGGGCAAGCTGTGAACCAAGGCAGAAGTGAATGCCGCTGCCAAGACCCAGATGCGGATTCGGATTCCGGTGAATATTGAATTCTTCCGGCCGCTCAAACACATCTTCATCGTGGTTAGCCGATGCCATCCAAATGTGGATGAATTGTCCCTTTTTCAGCTCCTGCCCTCGCAGCACGGTATCCTCTTTGACCTGGCGGAACATCAGCTGCACCGGCGAAAAGTACCGGAAGGTTTCTTCGACCGCTGCTGGGATCAATGTTCGGTCGGCGAGGAGTTCCGCACGTACTTCTGGCAAACTATCGATGCCGAGCATGGCTGAAGCGATTAGATTGGTTGTCGTCTCATTACCTGCTACCAGGAGAAGAATGCAGAAACCGATGATTTCCATATCGCTCAGGTGCTCATTGTCGATGCGGGCCTGCACCAGTTTGGTGATCAAATCATCCTGTGGATGACGGCGACGGTCATCGGCGATGACCGAGAAATATTCACTCATCTCCTGCTGGCACTGGTAATAGTTTTCAGGATGATCGCCAACAAGGGCGTCTGACCATTCCTTGAACTTTTCCCGGTGCTCCATAGATACGCCCAGCATTTCGGCAATGACGGTGATCGGGAGCGGGCTGGTAAAGTCAGCGATGGCATCCATCCTGCCGTTTTTCTCCGCCTCGTCAAGCAGTGAAGTTGTGATGGCCTGGATTTTTGGAGTAAGAGATTCAATAACGCGCGGGGTAAAAGCCTGGGACACCAGCTTGCGCAATTGTCGGTGTTTCGGCGGATCCTGGCGCAGAAGACTGGATTCAAGCGGATCTTCGGAAGAGGGAAGGCCTTGTGAAGAGAAGACCTCATAATTCGTGAAGATGGCTTTGACATCCTCATATTTGAAAACGCTCCAGACTTGCTTATTTTCGGATTCGATCACCGGAGAATTCATGCGCATTTGTTTGAACCATTCCAGAGGCAGCAAACCGTTTTCGTTCCATTCCATGCTAATACACCGTCACTTTCATTTAAGATTTTTTGAACTGACTGGTCAGTTTTAAAAGCTTAAAAAGAAGGCCATACTAATCGATCGATACAAACAGGCCTTTGGTAATGATCGTGAAGACGAAATGCTCCAAGTCATCGCGTGAGTATTCATTTTGATGGCTCAAGTAATAATTGCATGTGCTCTCCAGTGTACCGACAATGCTGGCTGCGGCCAGATTCGGATCAACATCACGGAGCAGATTTTCCTCGCACTTCCCTTCTTCGAGAATCGCCGCCAAAAAACGGAGATGCTCGCGCCGGAGCTCCTTCAGCTCATCCAAAACGTCCTGCTCGATTCCGTTCGAAATCTCATTGAACACGATATGAGCAAAATGGCGGGATTCCAGGAACAATTCCAGATGGTGGCGAATCGTCCGCAGAATCATCTCCTCGAGGGGAAGGGGAGAGTTCAGATCGGCCTCTGTCCGCCGCATAATGTCCTCAAATCCAGCTTTGACAACCGTTTTGAACAACTGGGATTTACTCGGGAAATTGTAGTAGAGCGTTCCCTTGGCGACCTGCGCCCGTAGGGCAATCTCGTCCATGCTCGCTCGGTGATATCCGTTTTCGGAGAATACTTCAATGGCTGCGCGTATGATTTTATCTTTACTCAAGGTTAATCTACCTTTCACAAGCGATTTCGGATAATGATTAATCTGACTGGTCAGTTCAAAAATAAAATAACATGCTGGGAAAAATTAGTCAACCGAAAAGGGCTCTGATGCTTTTTCCATGTGCAGCATGTACATATTGGCCGTAGTGGTGTATATTTCTACAATGCTGGTTAATTCATCAGTAGAAATGGAAATGATTAAACCAAGAACACCACACGGTAACGGAGTGATCAATTGAGCAAATCAAAAGGCAAGGGTGGAACAGGCAGAGGAACGGGCAAGAAGGGCTGGACCCGCTGGGATGCGAAAGCCCGCCGGATCAAAAGCGCCCCGAAGCCTTATACCAGCAAAGGTACGAAAAAAGCTGACGATGCTAAAGGTGAAGGACCCGTCAAAAACGACAGCAGCGTAAAGCGCGGCTGACATTCATAAGGAGATGACATGCAATTGGAAAATACAGAACCAGAAGTAAACGTGGCAAGCGACTTACCGGAGAATTACAATGAACTAAAAAATGCTGCGAACCGCACGGCGAACTGGAGAGAGCGGTTAGAAGCGGTCGAGCAATTAGGTCAATGGAAGAGCCAGCAATCCATCGACATTTTGAAGCACAGATTGCATACCGATCCGGTATTTCAGGTTCAGGAAGCGGCCTACGAGAAACTGAAGGCTTGGGGAGAAGATGCCCTACAGCCGGTCCGCAGCAAGTATGATGTGGTGAAAGGCATTCAGAAAATTTTGCTGCGTGTGAAGAAAAGCCTTCCGAGAGATCACTCGTATGAAGAGTTTAAAGAGAAGCTGAAAAAAATGAGAATCGACGTGTATGACACGTATGAAGGAGATAAGGGCGCTGATTTTGATGCGTGGCTTGAGGGCATGTGGAAGTCGCTGTAAAGCACAGAATCCTAATCTTCGACTAACTTAAAATTTCACGGATATCGCTGATGCCAAGAGCATCGGCGATTTTTTTGTGTGGGAGAATTGCAGGGCATCGAAGCTTTGCGGGCATATTTGCTGCAAAAGAACATAAACGTTATAGATGATGATGCCCGTGTGGATGAAGGGGTTAAAAGGTTCTATCTGAACGATCCGTTTGGCAATCGGCTTGAATTTTTGGAGTGGCTGTAACTTCTTCTTCAAATCGGATACGAACTTTTATAGAATGAAAGTATAATCAGGATTATCTCAAGGAGGAATGTAAACATGAAATACCGGAGATTAGGAGGCAGCGGCCTCAAGGTCAGCGAAATCAGCTTGGGAAGCTGGCTTACATATGGCGGTTATGTGGAACGCGAAAATGCGGTGAATTCAATTAAAACAGCATATGATCTGGGTATTAATTTCTTTGATACAGCAAACGTTTATGAAAGAGGCGCGGCGGAAGAGCTCGTAGGCGAAACCCTGAAAGCGTATCCGCGCGAATCGTACGTGCTGGCGACCAAAGCATTTTGGCCTATGGGCGACGGTCCCAATGACCGCGGTTTATCCCGCAAACATATCATGGAACAGGCTCATGCCAGCTTGAAGCGTCTGAACCATGACTACGTGGATATTTTCTATTGCCACCGTCATGATCCGGAAACGCCGCTGGACGAAACGCTCCGTGCGATCGACGATCTGGTTCGTCAAGGCAAGGTGCTGTATGTGGGCGTAAGCGAATGGCAGGCTTCGCAAATCGCGGAAGCGCTTGGCGTAGCCGACCGGTACCTTCTGGATCGCATTGTCGTGAACCAGCCGGAATACAACATGTTCAACCGGTATATCGAAAAAGAAATCATGCCTCTCTGCGAGCGCTCCGGCATCGGTCAAGTGGTATTTTGTCCGCTGGCACAAGGCCTGCTGACAGGCAAATACACATCCGTTTCTGAGATTCCGCAGGACAGCCGTGCTGCCAAGCTCGAATGGATGCGCAAAGGCATTACGGAAGAAAAAATCAATCAAGTTAAGCAGCTTGAAGGCGTTGCCAAAGAGCTTGGCATTTCCGTGGGCAACCTGGCTCTGGCCTGGATTCTGCGTAACAGCAACGTAGCAAGTAGCTTGGTTGGCGCGAGCCGTCCGGAGCAGGTCATTGAAAATGTGAAGGCTTCCGGTGTGGAATTGAGTACAGACGTAATCGAACGTATTGAAGAGATTTTGAAATAGAGGGAAGTTCCGAGACCACTTTTGATCAGCGAGGAGGGTATTTTCGATGGCAAAGGTAGTGATTACAGGCGGAAGCGGTATGCTTGGACGCTGGGTTGTGAAGCATTTTGTCGAGCAGGGGTATGAGGTATTGAACGTGGACTCCCGCCGTCCGGAGGAGGAGCTCTGTCCAACACTCATCGTGGATTTGGAGGATCTAGGACAGACCTATAGTGCCTTGGCCGGAGCGGATGCCGTTGTGCATCTGGCCGCGATACCAGCAGCACATATCCGGACGCCAGAGGTCACATTCCGTAACAATGTCATGTCAACATATAATGTGCTGGAAGCCGCGTCGAGCCTCGGAATTCGCAAGGCAGTCATAGCGTCCAGTGAATCATCATACGGCATTGTGTTCGCGGTGAATCCATTCTCACCTGAGTATGTGCCGCTTGACGAAGAACATCCGCAGCTGCCGCAAGACAGCTATGGACTATCCAAGGTTGTCAATGAAAAGACAGCGGAGATGTTCCACCGCCGGACAGGAATACAGGTCGTGTCACTCCGGCTTGGAAATGTCATTCCGCCAGAGTGGTATGAACGCTTTCCGTCATTTATCCATAACCCGCAGGAGCGCGAGCGTATCCTATGGAGCTATATTGATACCCGCGATGCAGCCGAAGCGTGCAGGCTCGCCATTGAGACGGACGGATTGGGAGCGGTAGCCCTCAATCTGGCTTCCGATGATTCGAGCATGGCGATTCCAAGCCGTGAACTCATGTCGGAATGTTATCCCGGCGTAGCAGACTTCCGAGCGGTGCTCGAGGGCCATGAATCACTGCTCAATAGCGAGAAGGCCAAACGTCTCCTCGGCTGGCAGCCGAAGCACCAGTGGCGTAAAGAAGTGAACCAATAACAGTCAATGTACCAGAAATGATTGACCCTAGGGAGACTCGGTCCCTGGGGTCTTTTCGTGTCTCGTACTCTCGTCTGATTTCCGTTTAAGGGAAAATGAAACTTAATTTACATAATGTGCCTGTTAAATTAATAGTAAAAAAACACTCCTACGCTATGATAAGGAAAACCTTCCTCGGATTTGGACAGGCTGGGGAGGCTCCGCAAACGGATAGAAACTATATATGGGAGGCTGAGCACAGATGAATGACGTGATAACTCGCGAAGTGTTTTACAGAGGTCTCGCCAAGCATAAGCGTATCGCCTCGATTAAAGATCCACGGCATATTGAGCTGGCTCTGAAGCTGCGGAATCAATTAAGCGGCATCTTTTTACTGATGGGGCATATCGGGGTGGTGAAGGGCTACGTCGATGTGTTTAAAGAACACGGGTTGCCTGTTTTTCTACATCTGGAGAAAATCGGCGGTCTTAGTACCGATCACTATGGTCTCGAATATTTGGCGAAAAGCATCAAGCCTTCCGGGGTCATTTCAACTAAAACGAATGTCGTGAAGAATGCCAATAAAATGGGACTGCTCACCGTTCAGAGATTTTTTCTCGTGGACAGTGAAGGTCTGGACAATATCTCGAAGAGCCTGTCGCAGACCGAGCCGGACATCATTGAGCTTATGCCTGCCCGGATTCCGGATATGATCTGCAAGGTGAAGTCTTTTACATCGGTCCCGATCATTACGGGAGGACTATTGTACGAGGAGTCCCATGCGGAAGAATGCCTGAGCCATGGGGCCACGGCGATCTCTTCCTCCAGGCCGGCGCTATGGGGGAAGCCGGAGCGTAATTTGATCAAGATTTAATCTTTTGCCTGAACAGATTTAACAATTGTCCTTTAACATAGGCTTTAGTTCAATTAATTTAACAAGTAAATACAACGGTTGGAGCCTTGGAGAAACCTGATCTGCTGTGGACGTATACGTTCGCGGTGGTATTCAGGTTTCTTTTTTGCTGCTTCAAACAAGAAACTGTACAAAAAATAGGGTGGAGGAATGGTTATGTTGAAGAAAAAGCTAACGGCTTTTACGCTGGCAGCTCTGATGATGACAACACTGGCAGGATGCGGTTCAGGCGGGAGCGCAGACAGCGCCGGCGAGGGGAAGGCAGAAGCAGCTGCATCCTCGAAGAAGATTGTCATCAAGTATTGGTACGCTTACGGGGACAAGATTGAAGAAGCGAAGCAGCACATGGTCAAGACGTTTAACGAATCCCAGGATAAATACCAGGTCGTAGCCGAGCATCAGGGGAATTACGGTGATCTTCATGCCAAAGTGCAGGCCGCATTCGCAGCAGGCAATGCTCCTGCCGTAACGGATCTGGAGATTGCATCGACCGGTGTTTTTGCCCACTCGGGCATGCTGGAAGAGCTGACGCCTTATGCGGAGAAGGACAAGGAGCAGCTCAAACTGGATGATTTTATTCCGGGTCTGATGGGGAACGCCTATGTGGACGACAAGCTGTACGGGCTTCCTTTTATGCGCAGCACCCCGATTATGTATAAAAATGTGACGATGCTTAAAAATGCCGGCCTCGATCCTGCCGGTCCCAAAACATGGGATGAGCTGGAGGAGTATTCGCGTGTGCTGAAGGAAAAAGGTAAGGTTGGCATGACGCTTCCGGTGGATATTTGGTACTACGAAGCACTGGTAGCCCAAAGCGGCGGTCAAATGCTGAGCGATGACGGCAAAAAGGCGGCATTTAACGAACCTGCGGGCGTGGCTCCCGTTGAATATTGGAAAAAGCTGTCCACAGAGGGTCTGATCAAAATGCCTGTCGGCGATGAAGCAGGAGCGACCGCGGGGAAGGATTGGGCTAACCAAATATCTGCCTTCAAATTCGGTTCGACTGCCGGCGTAGCGGGTAGTCTGGAAATTGCCAATGGTAACGGATTCGAGCTGCAAACGGCATTTATGCCTGCCAACAAGGATTACGGCGTTCCAACCGGCGGCTGTCAGCTTGTGATGACGTCCAAGAGCACTCCGGAAGAGAAGAAAGCGGCATGGGAGTTTATCAAATGGATGACCTCCAAGGAAAATACGATTTACCAGCATAAGCATGTCGGTTACTTGCCAACCCGCACGTCTGCTGTTGAAAGCGATGAGCTGAAAGAGCATTTTGCACAGAATCCGCAGTTTAAGGTCGCGGTGGATCAATTGGAATATGCAAGACCACGCCCGATGGAGAACGCTTATCCGGAAGTGGAAAACATTTTGACCGATGCTATTCAAAAGGCGATCATCGATCCGAAAACGACGCCGCAGGATGCGCTGAATCAAGCGGCTGAGAAGGCAAACAAACTGCTTGGAAAATAGAAAGGATACGTAGATATGGCAGACGACAGCTGGCTCGCGGACATCAAAGTCATTATTTTCGATATGGATGGCACCTTGTATCAGGAAGACACCTTCATGGAGCGTTATATCCGTCATCTGCTGAAGGGAACGGAGCATGAGCCGGATACGGAGGCAGCCGTGATGACGGCAGAAGCGATTCGCTCTGGAGAGCATGCCTTCGGGCTCGGGCACTTCTATCATCTCCGGGACGGCCTTATGCTCACCTGGCAGGGAGACCGCATGGCGCAGGGATATCTATGGGACGGAACAACCGTCCCCGTACAGGGGGAAAGATACGATTTCGACTCCATTCATCGGGCGGATTTGCTCCATATCGGCGATCCCTGGGGCATTGTAGCCATGCTAAGCCATCAATACAAGCTGCCGGATACGAAGCTGAGTGAAGCTTTTGACAAGGTGCGCCAGGAAATGCTTCTTGCCCCATACCACTTTGAGATTCACACAGGCTTAATGCAAGCTATCGAAGAGCTCGATGTGGATAAAAGAGTGCTGATGACCAATACGCCTCTGGAGTCAGGCATCGAATTCCTGGAATATATGCAAATTCGGCATGCTTTTGACGAAGTCTACTTTGGAGCAGGGAAGCCATCGGGGCTGGAGCTTTACTTGGCCTCCCTGCTGAAGCAGGGGTACAGAGCGTATGAAATTTTATCGATCGGGGATAACCCGTGGAATGATCTACATCCGGTGAAGCGGATGGGGGGAAGAACCTGCTTCATATCCCCTTATGCCAGCCGTGATACTGAAGTCTGGGATTTGCGCCTGACCTCCCTGGATGAACTGGAGCAGCTCCTACGCGCCATACGAAAGCAGCAAATGAAGGAGGGAATGACGGATGGCACAAATTCTGCTGAAGAGCATCAGCAAGAAGTTCAAAGATGAAACTGTGATCGAGGACTTGAACTTGGAGATTAAAGACGGCTCCTTTACGGTTCTCGTCGGACCGTCAGGCTGCGGCAAATCGACTACACTGCGCATGGTGGCGGGGCTTGAGAAGCAGACCAGCGGCGAAATATGGATTGACGACATATGCGTAAACGATACGCCGCCCGGGCTGCGGGATGTTGCCATGGTGTTTCAAAACTATGCGCTGTACCCTACGATGACCGTTCGCGGGAATATCGAGTTCGGCCTGAAAAACAAAGGCGTATCCAAAAGCGAACGCGAGAAGCTGATAAAGGATATTTCCGAAATTGTCGGCCTCGCTCCCTATCTGGATAAAAAACCGCAGAACCTGTCCGGTGGACAACGGCAGCGGGTGGCTCTGGCCCGTGCCATGGTCAAAAAGCCGAAGGTATTCATTCTCGACGAGCCTTTGTCCAATCTGGACGCCAAGCTGCGCAACCAAATGAGAACAGAGTTGATCCAGCTTCATAAGCGGCTCGGAACCACTTTCGTATACGTTACGCATGACCAGGTGGAAGCGATGTCGATGGGGGATGAAATCGTCGTCATGAACAAGGGCGCTATCCAGCAGGCGGATTCACCGATGAAGCTTTATCAGGACCCGGCGAATCTGTTTACCGCCCAGTTTATCGGCACGCCAGCCATGAACATCATGAACATGCAGGACGTGAAAGGGCTTGGTGTCCGTTCCGACCGTCCTGTCGGTTACATCGGCTTCCGGCCGGAGCAAGGGCTGATGAACCCAGCGCAGCAGGTGGAGGGACTTGTTCTGGAAGGCGAAATATTGACCCGCGAAAGTCTGGGGGCAGAGAATATCTATCAGATCCGTTCGCAGGCAGGGGTGTTTTTCGTCAAAGCCTTCCTAAAACCTTTGGAGTCCGCGGATCACGTGAGCATTACGGTTCCGTATAACCGGCTCTTTTATTTCGGACCGGACGGCGAGAGACTGTATGGCGCAGAAATCCATGCGAAGCATGTGGCGGCCGGAGGCGTGTTGATATGACGGTATGGCATAAGCTTCGCCCTTATAGCATGGTTGCACCGGCCATTATCGTGTTTTCGGTGTTTTTCATTTATCCGATTTTTTACATGATCTATCTGAGCATGTTCGATTGGAACTTCGTCAGTCCCACCAAGGACTTTGTGGGTATTCAGAACTTCGTGGATCTTCTGACAGAGCCGGAATTCCGGCAGGTGCTCACCAATACAACCATGTACACGATCTTAACGGTGACGTTATCGACGGGGTTGTCCTTGCTGCTGGCGCTGTGGCTTAACCGGGGGAGTTTCTTTTACGGCATCGTGCAGGGCGCCATTTTCAGTCCGCATATTATTTCGCTCGTATCCATTTCACTCCTGTGGAGCTGGCTGATGGATCCGGAGTACGGGCTGCTGAACTGGGTGATTGGACTCTTCGGCTTCGAGAAGCTGCAATGGCTGTCCCATCCGGACACTTCGCTGATCTCCCTTGTCATCGTCGCGGTATGGAAAGGCGTCGGGTACAACACGCTCGTGTTTATCGCCGGACTGCAGAGCATCCCCGCCGATATCTATGAAGCAGCTTCTTTGGACCGCTCGAGACCTTGGACGACGTTCATCAAGCTGACGATGCCGATGCTGTCGCCCACGATCTTTTTCCTGGTCATCATCAACATGATCGGATCGTTCCAGGTGTTTGAGACCATCGCCATTATGACCCAGGGCGGTCCGGTTAATTCGACGAATACGCTGGTCTACTACATTTATGAATACGGCTTCCGGTTCTTCAAAATTGGTTATGCTTCGGCTGCGGGTGTGATTCTGCTGTTCATCGTTGGTATTTTAACCATTATCTATTTCAAACTGCTGTCGAACCGGGTTCATTACCGTTAGAAAGAGGTGAAGCTCTTGAAAGCCGCAAACCGAGCCATTGATATCGGAACTGCCGCCGGAAGTCCGCTGGGCGGGATCCGGACGAAGCAAATCCTTTTACGAAGAATCATGTCCTATATTCTGCGCCTGCTGAATGCTGCGGGGCTTCTGCTGCTGATACTGATCTTCGCGCTGCCTTTTGTCTGGATGCTCTCCACATCGCTGAAGACGCTGCCGGAGACGATGATTTTTCCGCCGGAATGGATTCCGCATCACCCGGTCTGGAGAAATTACATCGATGCCTGGAAGACGGGGCCATTCCTGCACTACTTAACGAACAGCGTCATTATTTCTGTGAGCATCCTGATCCTGCAGATGCTGACGATCATTCCGGCTTCCTATGCATTTGCGAGATACAAGTTTGTCGGATCGGGCTTTTTATTCGGTGTTGTGATGGTGACACTGATGATCCCGAACCAGCTCATTTTCCTGCCGGTTTACCTGGAACTGAGCGCCTTTAAGCTGCTGAATACCCATCTCGGGCTCATTCTGCCCTTTGCCTCAAGTGCCTTTGGCATCTTCCTGCTGCGGCAGGCGTTCCGGCAAATTTCGGATGAACTGCTGGAAGCGGCGAGACTGGATCAGGCGGCAGAGTGGAAAATCATTGTCCGGATTATGGTACCAATGGTGAAACCGGTGCTGGTCACGTTCGCCCTGTTCAGCTTCATTGCCCACTGGAACGACTATTTCTGGCCGCTTGTCATGACCACGAACGAGGTCGCCAGAACGCTGCCGATCGGGATTGCGAAGATCCGCGAGGTGGAAGGCGTGGGAACGTGGAATATTCTGATGGCGGGCAACATGATTCTCGTGACGCCGATCCTGATCGTGTTTTTCTTGTCACAGCGCAATATCATTAAGGCTTTTGTGTATAATGGCGTGAAGTAACTCCATGGGTTGAAAGGATAAGAAGGGATAGAGAACAAAAGCTGCCTGAATCGCTACACGGCCGATTTGGAGCAGCTTTTGCTTGTGCACGTAACAATAGGTTCACGTGAAAATAAGCGATTGCCCTCCGAAATCTTTTCAGCTAAAATAATTGCAAACTATAATGACAGCGCTTACTTCGCTTGAGATCTCAGCCTTATGAAGGAGGGGGAAGATGCAGCGGAATTATTCCTACTATAAAAAGGTATTCGAAGACGTACCTAAGCCGTTCGGGTTCGTGGACCTGGACCTGCTGGATGAGAATGTCGGGCAGATTATTGCACGGGCCGGCTCCAAAAATATCCGGATAGCGACCAAATCAGTCCGGAGCACCGCTCTTCTGAAGCGAATCCTTCATCGAAGTCCGCTTTTTTGCGGGCTGATGTGCTTTTCACCGGAGGAGGCCATATACCTGGTAAAGCAGGGCATGGATGACATCGTCATGGGTTATCCCATATGGGAGCCGTCAGCGCTGTCCGGTCTGGCCGAGTTGATCCGACAGGGCAAGTCCATCACGCTCATGGTCGATTCCATCCGCCATATCGAGCATATCGAGCGGATTGCAGAGCGCCATGGCGTCCGGTTCCCGGTCTGTCTCGACATGGATATGTCGATGGATATTCCGGGGCTTCACTTCGGAGTATGGCGTTCACCGATCCGTTCAGCTGCAGATGCGATGCCAGTCGTGGAGAAGATCTTGTCTTCCGGCGGGGTCAGTATGGATGGCGTCATGGGATATGAAGCGCAAATCGCCGGAGTGGGGGATCATTATCCGGGCATGGCTGCCAAAAATGCCTTGGTTCAGAAGCTCAAGCAGCGCTCGGTCAAGCAGATCGCTGGAAAAAGGGCGGAGCTGGTCGACATGATCGAGGATGCGCTGGGAGCGCCGCTGCGCTTTGTGAATGGCGGCGGTACAGGCAGCATGCATACGACAACGCTGGAACATGCAGTGACCGAGGTTACCGTAGGCTCCGGTTTTTTTGCGCCGGGACTATTCGATCACTACAAGGATTTCCGCTACAAGCCTGCGGCGGGATTTGCCGTGGAAATTGTGCGGAAGCCAAAAGAGCAGCTGTATACCTGCCTCGGCGGCGGGTACATTGCTTCGGGGGCGTCCGGCAAAGACAAAATGCCCAAGCCGTATTTGCCGGAAGGCGCCGTTCTGTTGTCCCTGGAAGGGGCAGGAGAAGTGCAGACGCCGGTATTGTACAAAGGGGAGGAGCAGCTTGAGCTGGGAGATCCGATTTTTTTCCGGCATGCGAAGGCAGGAGAATTATGCGAACGGTTTAATCAGCTGTATGGCGTATCGGAAGGCCGAATTGTTGAACATATCTCAACGTACCGGGGGGACGGACAATGCTTTCTTTGAGTGAAAATCAGAAGGTATGGAAAAATTGGTCTGGAATTGTCCGCAGCACGCCAAGGCATATGGTATATCCTGCTACCGTCAATGAAGTGATTTCTCTGGTACAGTCATGCGCCAAGGAGGGAAAGGGGATCCGGGTCGTCGGAGCAGGACATTCCTTTACGCCCCTGGTACAGACGGGAGATGTGCTGGTATCACTGGATCATCTGGCGGGCGTCGAACCGGTGGAGGAAGCTTCTCGCAGTGTATGGATTTGGGCCGGAACGAGGCTTCGAGATGTAAGCGAGGCGCTTTACCAGCAGGGCTGGGCACAGGAGAATCTTGGGGATATTGATACGCAGTCCATCGGAGGCGCGATCGGGACGGGAACCCACGGAACAGGGATACGGTTCGGATCACTGTCTACCCAATTGCTTGAGGTACAGGTAGTGACTGCTTCGGGTGAACTGCTGACTTGCAGCGAGCACCAAAACCGTGACATTTTCAAATCGTTGCAGGTTTCGCTGGGGATGCTGGGTATTATCGTCAAGGTCCGAATCCGTGTCGTGCCACTGACCGTTCTTCATTACAAAAGCGAGCGCTTTTCCATTGATGAATGCTTTCAGCGGTTAGCCGAATTCAGGGATAATCATGACCACTTTGAGTTCTACTGGTTCCCGTATACGGATGTCGTGCAGGTCAAGTGGCTGGATGAAACGGACGAGAGGCCGTCCGGGAGCCGTTTTTGGAATCATGTGAATCAGCTTGTGATGGAAAATGCATTTTTCGGGATTCTGTCCGAAGGCTGCCGCATGTTTCCAGGGTTGTGCAAACCTGTCAGCCGCCTGTCGGCGCGCTTTGTCCCTACGGGACAGGATGTGGCGTACAGCCACCAGCTTTTTGCCACACAGCGGCTTGTACGTTTCAATGAGATGGAATATAGTGTCCCTGCCGAAAAAATAGTGGAAGTCGTTAGCGATATCCGGGCCAGCGTCGCTACGCAATGCCATGCCGTTCACTTTCCGGTGGAATGCCGCTATGTCAAAGGTGATGATATATGGCTCAGCCCGGCATACGGACGTGACTCAGCCTATATTGCCGTTCATATGTACAAGGGGATGGACCATCAGGCGTATTTCCAAGATATCGAGGAGATATTCCGTCGCTATGAGGGTCGCCCTCATTGGGGAAAAATGCATACCCGAACGGCAGAGGAATTATCCGGTTTGTATCCGCAGTGGGAAGCATTTCAGGATGTCCGTAAGCAACTGGACCCGAGTGGAATGTTCCAGAACGAATATTTGAGGAAGCTGTTTGCCGTGGATTGAACCACCGAAGCGGCTGATTGCTAGCTTTTTATGGCTGGGCGGGACGATGGAAATGATAGGCAGAGCTCCTCGATTTAGCGAAGGAGCTCTGGAAATGAGTCGAAGACTATTTTGTGAGTGCTTTTCTGTATCTCATGACTTTACGGTACATCGTTTTATCCTTTAGCTGGTTGAAAATATACGGATCCGGATTCGTATTGACTTCAATTATCCAGGGGGTCCAGGAACGATCGAAGCCTATGTCGAGGCCGATTTGCCTAAATCCGGGATATTTCGAATGTAGAAACTTCGCCGTGTTAACCCCCAGTTTATCCAGCGCAGCAATCGTCTTCCCCATCTTTTCAGGAGGGAGATGCGCAGCTAGCAGGCTTTTTACATCTGTTGGCGTGCCCCCACTGTGGTAATTGGTTACGATTTTCTTCGGATGAGCCACTCTCCCGATCATTCCTGTTGTTTCCCATGCGCCCTTCGGACTCAGCTGCACCATAACCCGTATATCAAAGCGCCGATTATTATACTTAAGCAGATAAATTCCTTTTTGAATGAGATAGCTTTTCTTTCCTGTGGTCTTCAATAGAGAACTGTGCAATGATTGGAAATCGCCAAGGGTCTTCTTTGTCATTCCAAGCTGATAGGTATATTCTCCGGAATTCAGTTTTTCTACGCGGATTACCCCTTGGCCAAAGGTACCATTCTCCGGCTTAACGTATACCATATTGTAAGAGTCCAGCATTGCCTTCAAATCGGATTTACTGAATTTTCGGGTATCCGGAATAAACGGACGCACCGCATTGCTGCCAAGAAGAACCTTTGTTTTGGTCCATTTGCTCATGAGTGTTCTACGGGGCTTACTTTTCCACATACCATCGACCTCTCTTGTTCAAGCAAATTGATTTCATTTTCCTCTTAATATCATATGCATCGATTCTTGTCTGGGACAGGGCGCTGATACATCCTCAGAAATAATGGGTATGCTGCGATGATGGAAAACTATACGATCTATAAGCTGATTGCATAGATAGTAAGATAAAGCCGAAAATAGCGTTTGGTGTGCTACTCTCGGATCTATATAGCTGGACAGGAGGAAGCTTGATTTGAAGATATTGATTGTAGCACCTGAACAACTCCCTGTTCCTGGCAGCGGTTCAGTCGAGATTTGTATTCTGGCCATTGCCCAGCAGCTCGCCCAAAACCATAAGGTAACTGTTGTAAGCAGAGCATCGAATGGCATGCCCTTTCAAAGCACCATAAACAGGGTAAAAATCGTCAGGGTCTCTTCAGAGAGCTCCGAAGTGTATTTGGCCTCCGTGCTGCGTTTTATTCAAGGAAGTTCATATGACGTGATCCAAGTGGATAACCGTCCTCATTACATGGCGTCGATCAAAAATATGTATCCACAAATGAAAGTGACACTATTTCTACATTCCCTTACGTTTGTTCCTCATACACGGCATATTGCTAACAGCTTAAAGTATGCTGACCTCATCATTGCCAACAGCAATTCACTAATGCATGAATTGATCGTTCGTTTCCCTTCCCAAGCTCACAAAATACGTACGGTAGAACTCGGTGTCGACATCATTACATTCACCCCTCCAAGTGAATCTGAGCGTTCAGAAGCCAGACAGAAATATGGTATTGGCAATAGGTTTACTGTTCTGTTCGTAGGGCGGATTATTCCCCGCAAGGGAGTCCCTGTGCTGCTGCGAGCAGTGTATCTTGCCCGTAAACAGGTTCCTCTTCATCTCATTATTGCAGGTAAGGGGAGGGCTTCTTATCTAAGAAAGCTGCGCATGCAAGCAAAAAAGCTTGGCGTACCTGTAACGTGGCTCGGTAAGCAAGATCATTCAGAGATTCATAGGATCTACCAGATGGCCGACTGCTTTGTCTGCCCTTCCCAGAAACATGAGGCCTTCGGTCTTGTTAATGTGGAAGCCATGGCAACCGGTCTGCCTGTTATTGCCTCACGGATTGGGGGGATTCCTGAGATTGTGAAGCACGGCAGCAACGGCTATCTAGTAGATGCATACCGCCATCCGAGTCGTTTTGCGAAATATTTGATCAGATTAGAGAAGAACAGAGAGCTGCAGTGTACTCTGGGCAATAATGGCCGCAGCACCGTACTTCAACATTTCACATGGAGTCAGACTGCGTCCAAGATCGTCTCATTGTACTCACAAGCCACCAGATCAGAAGTCTGAAGCTCTCATTCTTCTGTTACATATTGACTTCGAAAATAAAGGTATGATATATAAAAATAAGAATTAGCACTCGGGATGATAGAGTGCTAACGAAACGTTTGATATCGAAAGGAGCCTGACCCATGATCAAAAAGGAGTTTAAAGCCGAATCAAAACGATTGCTGGAAATGATGATCAACTCGATTTATACGCAGAAGGAAATCTTTCTGAGAGAATTGATCTCGAATGCCAGCGATGCGATCGACAAAATCTATTACAAAGCGTTAACAGATGATCAGCTTGTATTCAATAAAGATGATTATTACATCCGCATTACTGCCGATAAGGAAAACCGCACATTAACCATTGCAGATACAGGGATCGGCATGTCGCAGGAGGATCTTGAAAATAACCTCGGTATTATCGCGAAGAGCGGATCGCTTGCTTTCAAGAGCGAGAACGAAGCGAAGGACGGGCACAACATCATAGGCCAGTTCGGGGTCGGCTTTTATTCCGCGTTCATGGTTGCAGATCAGGTGACGGTAATCAGTAAAGCGCTGGGCAGCGACCAAGCTTACCGCTGGGAGTCCGAAGGCACGGATGGCTACACGATCGAGCCGTGCGAGAAGGATTCGGTCGGTACGGAAATTACGCTTAAGATCAAAGAGAACACCGAAGACGACCGGTATGATGATTACCTCGAGGAGTACCGCCTGAAAAGCATCATTAAAAAATATTCCGACTTCATTCGTTATCCGATCAAGATGGATGTTACCGGACACCGTCCAAAAGAAGGCGGCGAAGGAGAGTTCGAGGAATACAAGGAAGAGCAAACCGTCAACAGTATGGTACCGATCTGGCGCAAGAACAAAAGCGAGCTGACGCAGGAAGACTATGAGAACTTCTATGCCGAGAAGCGCTACGGGTTCGACAAGCCGCTGTCGTATGTACATGTTAAGGCGGATGGCGCTGTCGTATATAATGCGATTCTTTTCATTCCGGAACATACGCCTTTTGATTATTACACGAAGGAATACGAAAAAGGGCTGGAGCTCTATTCGAACGGCGTGCTGATTATGGACAAGTGTGGCGATTTGCTGCCGGACTATTTCAGCTTCGTGAAAGGGATGGTCGATTCCGAGGATCTGTCCCTCAACATCTCCCGGGAAATGTTGCAGCATGACCGCCAGCTAACGCTGATCGCCAAGAATATCAAGAGCAAAATCAAGAGCCAGCTGCAGTCCCTGCTGAAGGATGACCGCGAGAAATACGAAACCTTCTTCAGAGCGTTTGGCAGACAGCTGAAATTCGGCGTATACAATGATTACGGCGCGAATAAGGACACGCTGTCCGACCTGCTGATGTTCACATCCTCCAAAGAGAAGAAGCTGGTTACTCTCGATGAGTATGTGTCCAGAATGCCGGAAGACCAGAAGTATATCTATTATGCTTCCGGTACATCCGTAGAGCGCATCGAGAAGCTTCCTCAGACCGAGCTTGTTGCTGACAAAGGCTACGAAATTCTGTACCTGACCGATGACATTGACGAATTCGCGATCAAGATGCTGATGAACTATAAAGAGAAGGAGTTCAAATCGGTATCTAGCGGCGATCTTGGCATCGAAACAGATGCGGAAGACGCTTCGTCCGAAGCAGAAGCGGCTGAGAACAAGGAGCTGTTTGAAGCCATGTCGAGCCTGCTCTCCGGCAAAGTGAAGATCGTTAAGGCTTCCAAGCGGCTGAAGTCCCATCCGGTGTGCCTGACGGCCGAGGGCGATCTGTCGATCGAGATGGAAAAAGTGCTGAAAGCCATGCCAAACGGCGAAGGCATTCAGGCGGACAAGGTGCTGGAAATCAATGTCCATCATGAAGTGTTCCAGTCGCTTAAGGCTGCGTTTGAAAAGGATCAGGAGAAGCTGGGACTGTACACCAGCCTGCTGTATAATCAGGCGCTGCTGATTGAAGGGCTGCCGATTCAGGACCCGGTTGATTTTACAAACGATATTTGCAAGATTATGGTGTAACCTGTTTATAGGCAAACATCAACGATGCCCGGCCTTCCGGAGGCCGGGTGTATTTGTAAATTATTAGTATAGAAGATGATTTTGCCGGAATAGTGTATAATGGGTAAAGGTGCGGCTTTTTTTTGGTTACGCCGCGCATGTTTATCAATCTGGAAGAGGTGTACATGTTGGAAGACCCTAGGTTACAAATGGAAGAACGTAATATACAGCACGCCATCATTGGGGACGTGATGACACGTTTGCCGGAAATCTTGCAAAGCTTGACCAAATCAAGACTTTCTTCGCTTGCTACCGTCAATCAAATTTCCGGACGTTCCAAGATGAAGAAGGAAGAACTTGCGGATGCTCTTTCAGCATATTTGACCGATCCCGAGCAGTTGAAGTCCATCGTTCTAGTCACGGATGCGGACGAGTGGGCTCTTCTGGAAACGTTTATTAAGGAACCGTCCATTCAGAATAATGAACTTCCTTTTGGACAGTATTCATACTTTTTGGAGCGCGGACTGGTATTCAGCTTTTTCAGTGAAGGCAAGCTGTACGTGTTGATGCCGGAGGAAATTAAGGCCGCTGCATCCCAGATTAATCTGTCCGAGCTGAACAAGGAGCATGGCTCCAAGCAGGAGGCCTATGAATATATCGCCGCTGCCGCTCATTTGTATGGTGTCATCAAGCTGGACAAGCTTGTTCATATATTCAATTCTCAGAATAGCGAAGCCGTAACCGAAGAGGAACTTTCTAAGTATGCAGGTGAGATGATCGAACGCGGTCAGAATGTCCTGCTCCACGATGGTGTTCTTTTCAACGGATTCGTTGCAAACGGTGCGGATGCAGACAAGCTGGCTGAACTGGCTCAAGACCTGGACAGCAAGCCGTTTTATATTCCGGAAAAAGAAGAGCTTCTCCGCTATGCGGACCTGAGCTACTTCGAAATGACGCCGCAGCTTGCCGAATTGAAAGGTTTCGTACTTAACAATATGACCAAGGATCAGGAACTTGTAGAGTACCTGATTGACGATATTCAATTGGCCTGCATGAACAAATCTTCGATGCAGGAGCTGATTAATCAGTTCGAGAACCGCAAGATTTCCTTCAAAACACCGGTTCATGCACAGCGCGTCATTTCCCTGCTTGCAGAGGTGTACAACAGCACCAGAATGTGGGCGAACGGCGGACATACGCTGGTAGAGATGAGCGCTATGAAAGAGGGAGAAGATCAGGGCAAAGGGCTTGTCAGACTCGTGGACGATTCCGAAAACGTTGTTACTAAAGTCGGAAGAAACGAACCTTGCCCATGCGGAAGCGGCTTGAAATATAAGAAATGTCACGGTAAGTAAGGATTAATTTAAATCATATGATATGATGAATGATTCACCCTGCAGATTTGGATTCTCCTTAGGGAGTCCGATGTACTGCAGGGTGTTTTTTTTGCGTCCCTGATTGATACCTGCAATAATAAGGGAAATGATAAGTATGGCATGAATCAAGAAAACCCATTGACCAGAAAGGAATGAGAATGAATGACCGAACCTATCACTATACCTGATCTTTCTTCAAGACCGTTCCATTTACAAGTGGAGCGTCGAATGGAATCAGCACCGGGCGTGCTTTTCAGAGCGTGGACACAGCAGTTTGACCGGTGGTTTGCAGCACCTGGGACGGTAATCATGAAGGGGGAAGTCAATACGCCTTTTTTCTTTGAGACTGTCTTCAAACCCGAAACGGAGAGCGAAGCAAAGCGACATCCCCATTACGGACGTTTTTTGAGACTCGAACAGGATCGTCTCGTCGAATTAACGTGGGTGACTGGGGAAGGGGGAACGAAAGGGGCGGAGACCGTTGTTACCGTTGAACTGGGGCCCCAAGGCAGCGGCACGCTGCTTCGTCTTACCCATGCGGGGTTTCCGGATCAGGAATCGCGGGACGGGCATGAACAGGCCTGGCCGTTTGTCCTTGAACAACTCGATACGCAAATGATGGCGGGGAATGAATGAGGCGGGTGATTCTAACAGTACTACACCTTTTCTCTAACAAAAAGACACCCGGAGTGGACCAGTAACTGAATTCCCAACAAAATTCCCTCTGCCGCAAAAACACCTGAACGTCCTCATCTCCTGAGCAAAGAGGTAAAATGAAAGCGTATTATTCCTCTTGATGAAGGAGAAAAGCCATGAAATTTGACCTGAGCATAGTGCCCTTCAGCCGCAGAGAAACGTTCCTAGCGGTATCACTTCTGCCTGAAGGAAAGAATAGACAGCAAGGCCTTTACCTGCGAACCGTCCGTGGCGGTGATGACAAGTTCGGTGAGGCATTCCGTATTGAACTGATCGATCAGCACAGCGAGCCGATTCCGTTTACGGCTGAAGGCTATCCCGAAGTTGTCAGGCTGAATTCCAAAGCGCCCTCTATTTATGCCGAAATCTGCATTTCGGACAGCCGGACGTTCCGAATCCGTTCCAAGGGCTGCGGCGTCCGGCTAACCTTTATGCCCGCAGCATACGATTATGCCTATGAAGTGAACAAGGACAGCTGGGAGATGAACAGCTTTACCCATGAATGCCGCTTTATGCTGACCCGGCTTGCGGGCGGTATGAAGATGGAAGTGCCGTGGGACAAAATCAAGAGCTCGCGTGTGGTAGCGGAGTTCAGCGCGGATCCACTCACGAAAACTTCGGAGTTTGCGGTAGAGGAGTTTCGTACCGTGTGGGAGCCGAGGGAAGTGTGGGAGTCCTTTGATGCTGCAGCGGATTCTGCCCAAAAGGATTTTTCGATGTGGCTTGAGCGCAGTCTCACAGTCCCTGAGCGATGGCAGGAAGGGAGAGACCTGGCCGCCTATATCACCTGGTCCTGCCTGGTACCGGCAGAGGGATGCCTGACCCGTCCAGCCATGTACA
Organism: Paenibacillus mangrovi; assembly: GCF_022898935.1. Classification (GTDB taxonomy): domain Bacteria; phylum Bacillota; class Bacilli; order Paenibacillales; family Paenibacillaceae; genus Paenibacillus_AQ; species Paenibacillus_AQ mangrovi. The sequence goes on from NZ_JALIRP010000013.1 coordinate 105,195, forward strand.
TGTCGAAGAACTGGATGACGAATATTTGGAGCTGGGATCACTGCTTTAATGCCATGGCCCTTGTGCGCCACGATCCGAAACTGGCATGGGACCAATTCATGATCTTTTTTGACCGGCAGGATGAGAGCGGCCTTATTCCCGACTTTGTGAATGATAAATATGAGCTGTGGAACTGCAATAAACCGCCGATTCATGGCTGGACGCTGGCCTGGATGATGCAGCGGACCGATTACATCCGTGAGAGGCAGCTGCGGGAGGTTTACGGACCGCTGTCCAAGTGGACGAAATGGTGGTTCCGGTACCGTGACGGGGATGGCGATGGCATTCCCCAATATAACCACGGCAATGATTCAGGCTGGGACAACAGTACGGCGTTTAATCTCGGGATTCCGGTCGAAAGCCCTGATCTGGCCGCTTTTCTGATCATCCAGACCGAGCTTCTTGCTGAAATCGCCGGACTGCTCGGGCTTGCGGAGGAATCCTCAGCATGGAGACGGCTCGCTGAGGATACGCTGGCGAAGATGATCAGCCACTTCTGGAAGGATGGGAAATTCATATCCTGCCGCTCGGGCACGCATGAGCCGTCCGATGGGGACAGCCTGCTGCTGTTCGCACCGATCCTGCTCGGCAAACGGCTTCCCGACCATATCCGTATAGCGCTTCTGGAAGGATTACGGGAAGAAAACCGTTTCCTGACCGCGAACGGCTGGGCAACGGAAAGTGTCAGCAGCCCCTATTATGAGCCGGATGGATATTGGCGTGGTCCGATCTGGGCGCCATCGACGATGCTGCTCGTGGAGGGCGCCTCTGCAGCAGGTGACATGGAGCTGGCGCAGGAGGTATCCCGCCGCTTCTGCAGCATGCTAAGCCGCAGCGGTATGGCGGAGAATTTCGATGCCCTTACCGGCGAAGGTCTGCGTGACAGGGCATTTACATGGACCTCGAGTGTATTTTTAATTCTGGGGCATGAGTATACAACATAAACGTGAAACTGCACTTCTTCGGGCCGGTTTTAAACGGCATACCCGTGGAAGTGCTTTTCCCGTTTATCTGTTGAAATAGTTCAGCAATGAAGAAGTATTTTCAAAAATAGGGTTGAAAGTGATATCATCCAAAATGTGTGTTTTAATCTATTGAAGGCCTTTCCATGCTAGAATGCAGATATATATTACTTGCAGGCGAGGGGGAAACGTGCGTGAAAGTCCAGTGGCTTCAGCGGTTTTACCGCCGCATCTTGTCCGGTTCCTACCGCAGCATCCGGACCAAGCTGTTGTTTTGTTTTCTCATCGTGACTCTCATTCCGCTGCTATCACTGGGAGCGTTATCCTATTACCAGTCTGCCAGAATGATCAATTCGCAGTTTGGGAAATATGGTGAAAATGCCGTCGCCCAGCTGGAGCAGCAGACGAATTCATCCTTAAGCCGAATGAAGCAGATGAGCGAGACGATCTATTCCTATTTGATGGATCCGGCCCGTACGGATCTTGGTAATCGAGCTCCTGTAACCTATAATGAAATCATCGAAAAAAATGACTTTGAGGCGCTTCTGACATCACTCCGGACCGATTTGACAGCTGGAATTTATATCATAACCCCTTCAGGCTATTATTATGGGGAGAACAACCTCGATGTGAACAAGCTGGGTAACATTCCTGCATGGAAGGCGAAGCCGGCATCCTATCAAGGAACCTACTGGCTAGGTTTTTATATGCAAAATCATGCGAGCAGTAGTGAAAGCGATTCCAGTCCGCCTGTGCTCGGACTTGCGATGCCCATTCACAATTCGAACGGGACGCATGATGGCAGCACGATATTGATTGAGGAAAATGCTCAGGAGCTGCTTCACATGTACCGGCTGTTTGAGGAGGATACTAAAGCCCATTTAACGATCAAGGCGCCGGATGGAAGAATCGTATACAAGAGTGCTTCGGCTATCACTCCGAAAGACAGCGATATCATCTGGAAGCGGACGCTGGCCGTCAATCAGTGGACGATCGAAGCGAGGCTGCCGTCCAAAGCCTTTTATCAGTCGTCGGGAATTATCCGCTCCAATACGATTATAGTGGCTGTGATCTCCTGCATTCTTGCCTTTGGGCTTGCTTATATTTTTTCATCCCATTTTACCTCACGGATTCGCACGCTGAAGGATTCGATGCAAAAGGTCAGCTTCGGCAAGCTGGATACACGGATGCCCGTCGAAGGCAGGGATGAGTTGGGAAGCCTCGATATGAGCTTTAACCGGATGGTGAGCGGTGTTCAGACGCTAATTCAGGAAGTGGAACAAAGCGAGAGGCTGAAAAAAGAAGCCGAGCTGAGAGCTTTTCATTACCAGATCAATCCGCATTTGCTGTTCAATACGCTGAATTCGATCCAGTGGAAGGCCCGGCTCGAAGGGGCCGAGGATATCCGCCAAATGCTGTACCATTTGACGATGGTGCTGGAGGGGAATCTGGACATTTCACAGGAGTTGATTACACTTGGCAGAGAGCTGCGCATGATTGAGCATTTTCTGAAAATCCAGGAGATCAGGTACGGCGCCGTTTTCCACTATGAGCTGCATTGCAGGGAGGAGCTGAAGCAGTACCTAATTCCGCGGATGACGCTGCAGCCGCTGTTTGAAAATATATTTTTCCATGGCTTCACCGACGGCATCGGTGTCATTGAACTGGATGTCAAGGAGGAAGCGGAAGAACTTCTGTTAACAATCAGGGACAACGGCGCAGGAATGACGGCGGAGAAACTGGAGCATTTGTTTACAGCAGGTCCGAAGCGCCGCGGGCGCGGTGGACTGGGTGTTCAGAACGCAGATCAGAAGTTTAAGCTGCATTTCGGCCCACAGTACGGGCTTACGGTATATTCCACTAAAGGTGAGGGCACAACCATTATCATTCGTTGGCCCCAAAAGGAGGAGCGTTCCGATGGATACAGCCAAGAAAATTAAGGTGCTGATCGCTGATGATGAGAGCATTGTACGCAAAGGACTCCGCTCGACTGTTGCTTGGGAGCGGTTCGGGATGGAGGTCGTCGCTGATGCGCCGAACGGGATGAAAGCCTGGGAAGCTTTTCTCGAATACCGTCCTGAAGTCGTGATCACGGACATTGTGATGCCGGAGATGGATGGGATCGAGCTCTCCCGTAAGGTCAAAGAGACGGCGGAGGATACCCGAATCATATTGCTTAGCTGCCACCGCGATTTCGAATATGCACAGCAGGGAATGCGCCTCGGGGCATCGGGTTATCTTCTGAAAACGGCTTTTGAAGACGAGGAGCTGGAGGAGATGCTGGAGAAGTTTCAGCGGGAGCTGTCGGTTCCAGTTCCCGAGACTCCGCAGGATGGCGAACGGCTGGAGACGCTGCTGTTTTCCTGGCTGAACGGGCGCAGCGATAAATTTCCTGCAGAGCTTGCCAAGCTGCATGAGGGCCCGTGGCATTATAACGGACAACCGCTGCATATTTACTTGATCCGGACGGCGGAATGCGGCTCATCCTGGAACGGGCTTTTGCAGGACGCAGAGCAGGCTGAATGCGGTATGTGCGAAGGAACGCTGATCCCATACGGGGAAGAATACTGCTATTGGATTGTGTCTGATTCCCTTAGAGAGGCCGCGAACAGCTTGCTGGTTGAATGCAAAAGCAGATGCGGCAGGCTGCAGTGGAGCCGCAGAGGGTCATTGATGCTCACCGAGGATTTGAAGGAGGCGTTCCTGTCTCTGCATAAAGAGGCGGAATTGGAGCGAATCTATGGCGTATCGGGAGAAGACTGGCCGGAACCGATCTGGAAGGCTGTCCATCTGCTGCATGCGAACCCGGCTGCCGACTGGTCGGCGAGCGATCTCGCAGAGGAGGTCGGTCTCAGCCGCAGCCACTTCTCCATTCTGTTCAAGAAGGCTGTCGGTGACAGCTTTATCGCATTCCAATATAAGCGCAAACTGCGCCTGGCCTCGGGTCTGCTGCGGGATACAACGCTGACGATGCAGGAGATTGCCGAGCGGACAGGGCTTGGGGACAGCAAATATTTCAGCAAATGGTTCAAGCGCTGCACAGGGCAGACGCCAAGCCATTACCGTGCCCAACAAAAAGGCGACGCTTCCCAAACAGTTTGACACCCTCCTCGCGAAATTCGAACAAAATCACAACAACATTCGAATAGATGCACGTTTTGAACCGCTTTCATTTTAGGTTACGATGAAAGCGGTTCAATTATTATACACCTCATTAAATAGGGGAGCTGACAATATGAAAAAGAGAATTTCACTCATTGTCCTTGCAACAACGATGATGGTATCCGTACTGTCTGCATGCGGCGGCAGCGGTGGAAGCACCGATACTGCCGGCCAAGGGGAAAGCGGCTCGAATGGAACGAAAACGCTTCGCTTTGCGACCTGGGATACGGGAGATACGCTCAAAATCGAGCAGGATATCGCCAAGAAATTTGAAGCGGAGCACCCCGGCACGAAAGTGCAGGTGGAGGCTTATGCGGATGGTTTCGACCAGAAAATGGCCGCGGGCTTTGGAGCAGGAAACCCGCCGGATGTGATGTATATGTGGGACTTCCCAACCTATCATCAATCACTTGAGCCACTTGACAGCTTTGCAGAAAAGGATAAAGACCTCAACATAGATGACTTTTACAAAGGATTGTTTAACTACGGCAAAATCGATGGCAAGCTCTACGGCATTCCAGCCGGATTCACGACTCGCGTCGTCTATTACAACAAGAAGCTGTTTGATACTGCAGGGATCCCTTATCCGAAAGACGGATGGACCTGGAGCGAGTTCCAGGATATCGCCCAAAAGCTGACTGACAAGTCCAAGAAGCAGTATGGCTTCGGGGTTCGGGCTGAAAATGACACCTATGACCTGCAGGGCCTTGTGTGGAGTAACGGTGGCTCCTTCATTTCGCCGGATGGCAAAACCATCGACGGCTACATGAACAGCAAAGAAACGGCTGAATCCATTCAAATGTTCGGCGACATGGTGAAAAACGGCTCCGCAGTGCTGACAGGCGGCAAAGGCCAGCAGAGCGGTGACGATATTTTTAAAGCCGGCAAAATCGCCATGTGGGAAAGCGGAATCTGGCCGCTGGAATCGTTCAAAAAAGCGGGGATCGATGTGGGTACCGTTGAAATGCCTGCATTCCCGGGCAAACCGTTGAAGGGCGTGCTGGCCGAATCCGCGCTGTCCATTGCAAAAGACTCCAAGCAAAAAGATCTCGCCTGGGAGTTCATCAAATTCTATGTATCCGATGAATCGATCAAAATGCGCGTAGCAGATCTGCCTGTTCGTCAAAGTGTCGTAACCGAACTCAAAAAGGATCAGGATCCGCTCTACAAGCCTTACTACACGATGCTTGAACGCTCGGACAATACTCCTGCGTTCCTGCTGAATCCGAAATGGAATGAAGTGAACCGCCAGCTGTCGGCAGCCGTCGAAGCGGTTATGCACGGCAGCAATGCCCAAGACGTGCTGAACCAGGCCGTTAAGGACAGCGAACGTTACATGAAATAACACTTGCTTTCATTTATTTTAAGTAGAAAGAAGGTTAGGAGATGGCTCAGACCTACCTGCAGAATACACGGGAACAGACAGCCGCCCTAAAGCTCTTGAGAAAACGCAGATGGGGTGGGGCTGCTCCCTACCTCTTCATTTTTCCTTGGATTTTCGGATTTGTTGTCTTCACGTTAGGACCGCTGTTGTTCTCGCTAATCATTTCTTTTTTTGACTGGCCAATCGTCGGTAAAGTAACCTTCATCGGTATCGACAACTACGTGGAGATGTTTACGGATGATCCGATGTTCTGGAAATCGCTTTCTGTTACCTTGAAGTTTGCGGTGCTTTTCGTTCCGCTCAACATTGTGCTCGCACTTGCGCTCGCCATGCTATTGAACCAAAAAGTGCGGGGGAGCGCGATCTTCCGGACGGCATTCTATCTTCCTTCTGTAATCTCAGGCGTGGCGCTGGCCATGATTTGGTCTTGGGTGTACAGCGGAGAATACGGGATTCTGAATTACTTCCTGTCTTTGTTCGGCATTCAGGGGCCTGACTGGCTCAATGATACCAAGTGGTCGCTTGTGGCGATGGTCATTGCCAGTCTTTGGGGCCAGGGTTCGATGATGTTGATTTTTCTGGCAGGGCTTAAAGGCATTCCAAAGGATCTGTACGAATCGGCTTCGATCGACGGTGCGGGTAAAATCCGTCAATTCTTCAGTGTGACGATCCCGATGATTACGCCAACGATTTTGTTCAACTTAATTACTTCGATTATTGCCGCGTTCCAGCAGCTGACCCTCGCGTTATTGCTGACGGGAGGCGGGCCGATGAAATCCACGTACTTCTATGCGATGTACATGTATGAGAACGCATTCAAATATTATAAAATGGGTTATTCCGCCGCGAATGCCTGGTTCATGTTCCTGATTGTGCTTGTGCTGACGTTCCTAGTGTTCAAGTCATCGGAAGCCTGGGTGTTCTACGAGGGTGAAATGAAGAAGAACCCGCAGAAGAAGCTTAAAGCAAGAAAAGGGGGGCAGACCGGATGAGAAAAGTAATCACGTACACCCTGCTGATTGTATTTTCGCTGCTCTTCATCGCACCTTTGTTCTGGGCAGTTACGACGGCGTTGAAGTCGCCGCAGGAGCTGTACTTGTTTCCGCCCAAATGGATTCCTTCCGAATGGAAATTCAGCAACTTTGCTGAGGCATGGAATATCCAGCCCTTTAATCTCTTTTTGAAAAATACGGTGACCGTAACGGCCTTATCTACGCTCGGTCAGCTGATCTCCTGCACTCTTGTTGCATACGGCTTCGCCAGATTCCAGTTCAAGGGGCGCGATTTCCTGTTCCTCATCGTCCTTGCGACCATGATGATTCCATGGGAAGTCACGATGATTCCGCAGTACATGGAATTCAACTATCTGGGCTGGATCAACACGCTTAAGCCGCTGATTGTGCCGTCCTGGTTCGGCTCGGCCTATTATATCTTTTTGCTGCGGCAGTTTATTCTGACATTGCCGAGGGAACTGGATGAAGCGGCTACGATCGACGGTGCCAGCAAGCTCACGGTATTGTTCCGAATCATCGTGCCGCTGATGGGGCCTTCATTGATTCTGGTAGGCGTATTTCAGGTCATGAGCTGTTGGAACGACTACCTCGGTCCGCTCATTTTCTTGAATGATCAGACGAAATATACGCTGACGCTTGGCCTGTCCCAGTTCAAGGGCATGTACGGCGTCGATATGCAGTCGATTATGGCGATTACTTGCCTGATCTCCATTCCGCCGCTGGCTATCTTCTTCTTTGCACAGCGCTATATCGTCGGCGGAATTGCGACAACAGGCATCAAAGGATAATTAGAGAGAAAGGAAGGGAAAGAACCATGAAGGATATCATGATTCGCAGGGACTGGGATAACCTCAGCGTACTGGAAAGAAACCGCTCGAAGAGCAGGGCCTATTTCATTCCATTCGCGGACCGGGATGGCGCTTTAAGCTACGAAAGGGGAAGCTCACCTTGGTTTAAATCGCTGAACGGGATTTGGAAATTTCAATTTGCCGAGGGGCCGGAGCTGGCTTCGGAGGATTTTTATGAGGAAGAATTCGACGCCTCTAGCTGGGATGACATCCGCGTACCTGGACACTGGCAGCTGCAGGGCTATGGGCATCCGCACTATACGGATCTCTATTACCCGTTTCCGGTAGATCCGCCGCATGTGCCGAATGATAATCCGACGGGGAGCTATGTGAGAGAATTCGAGCTGCCGCCTCATTGGGACGGAAAAGTCGTATCCATCAAGTTCGACGGCGTGGACAGCGCCTTTCACGTTTGGCTGAACGGTTCGTTTATCGGGTACAGCCAGGGAAGCCGCCTGACATCTGAGTTTGATCTGACTCCATATCTGCGATCCGGCGTGAACCGTCTGGCCGTCCGGGCATATCAATGGTCCGATGGCAGCTATCTTGAGGATCAAGATATGTGGTGGATGAGCGGCATTTTCCGGGATGTGTATTTGGTCGCTGAACCTGCCGCCGTCCGCATCACCGACTTCAGGGTCGTGACGGAGCTGGATGGCGATTACACGAATGCGGTGCTGTCGGTTCGCATGGATATTCAAGGCGAGAATGCTCAGGGAAAAGTGCAGCTTCAACTGCTCAACCGGGCAGGGGCAGAGGTTCTGACTGCAGAGAAAGCTTTGTCCGGTCTATCCATGGCGGAATTTAACCTGCCAGTGGCAAAGCCTGTTTTGTGGAATGCCGAAGCTCCGTATTTATATCATCTGGTCCTGACCGTAGTGGATTCGAAGGATCAGATTACGGAAACGATCGCCCAGCGCGTAGGCTTCCGCCGGGTGGAAGTGAAGGACGGCCAGTTCCTGGTGAATGGCAAGGCCATCCTGCTCAAAGGCGTCAACCGGCATGATCATCATCCGGATACAGGCCGGACAGTAACGCTGTCGACGATGCTTCAAGATATTAAGATGATGAAACAGCATAATATTAACGCCGTACGTACGGCGCATTATCCGAATGATCCGCGGTTCTATGATCTCTGTGACGAATACGGTTTGTATGTGATGGAAGAAACGGATCTGGAGACGCATGGCTTTGAGCCGCTTGGCAATATTTCGCGCCTCAGTGACGATCCGGCTTGGAAGGATGCCTATGTGGACCGGATCAGCCGTATGGTCGAACGTGACAAGAACCACCCGTCGGTTATTTTCTGGTCGCTTGGCAATGAGTCGGGCTTCGGCTGCAACTTCCGGGCCATGTCCGAATGGTGTCATGAACATGATTCGACCCGTCTGGTTCACTACGAAGAAGACCGGGAAGCGGAAGTATGTGATGTCGTAAGCACGATGTATTCTTCCGTGGAGAAAATGGAAGGCTTCGGCCAAATGACGGATCATCCGAAGCCGCATATCCTGTGCGAATTTGCGCATGCGATGGGTAATGGGCCGGGAGGCCTGCGCCCGTACTTCGACACCTTTGATGCCTATCGGCGCCTGCAGGGTGGCTTTGTCTGGGAATGGATCGACCATGGCCTCAGCCGGAAGACGGCGGACGGCAAGGACGATTATGCCTATGGCGGAGATTACGGTGATGTGCCGAATAACAGCAATTTCGTCATTGATGGACTGGTTCAGCCGGACCGTACGCCATCGCCGGGACTGATTGAATACAAGAAGATTATCGAACCTGTGCGGGTCGAAATGATAGATATAGGCAAGATCCGCATTACGAACCGGTATGACTTTGTGGCACTCGATCATCTGCAGGCGCATTATAGCGTAACGTTAGATGGCCGCGCGGTAGACAGCGGCGTGCTTGCGCTGCCGCATATTGGTCCTGGAGAAAGCCGTGAGGTGACGGTTCCACTGCGAACCGGCCAGCCTCAGATCCGTGTGGAATCTGACACGGAGCTCTGGCTGAATGTCGGTTTTACGCTGGCGGCCGACAGTGATTGGGCGCCGCCAGGTCACGAGGTGGCCTGGGCACAGTTCGAACTCCCTGCCGATGTATATGCCGTGTCCGGCACCCCGTCTCTGCCGCTTGTAAAGCATACGCTATCGGTAACTGAGGAAGGACGGAATCTCGTTCTCAAGAATGACCTGTTCCGTATGTCCTTTGACCGCCTGCGTCCGGGAATCGCTTCGCTTCACATCGGCGGCAAGGAACTGATCCAGCGCGGACCCCGCCTGAATTTCTGGCGTGCGCCGATCGATAATGACATGTATGTGCTTCCGGATTGGCGTAAGGCCCATCTCGACAGGCTGACGGAACGTGTAGATAGCTTCAGCTGGGAGCAACTTCAGGATGCAGCGGTGCGGGTGACGTGGATTTCGCGCATTGCGCCTCCTGTCCATGACTGGAGTTTCCGCTGCGAAGTTTCCTATACGGTTACCGCAAGCGGGCTGATTATGATGGATGTGAACGGGAAGCCGGAAGGAACGCCGCCGGCTATGCTGCCGAAGATCGGCTTGCAGCTCGAAATTCCCGGCGATATGAATCATGTACAGTGGTACGGCCGGGGACCGGGCGAGAGCTATTCGGACAGCAAAGAGGCGGGACGCTTCGGGGTATATCGGAGCACGGTCGACGGCTTGTTTACTCCTTATATTTATCCGCAGGAAAACGGGAACCGGACCGATGTCAGATGGATATCCATCGTGGACGGGGCCGGAATCGGACTGCTTGCGGCAGGGGCTCCAGTGCTTGAGTTCAGTGCAAGACGCTATACGGATGGCGATTTGGAACAGGCGCAGCATATGGGCGACCTTACGCCGCGTGAGTTTATCACGCTGAATTTGGATTACCGGCAGAACGGACTGGGCAGCAACAGCTGTGGACCTGCACAATCACCGGAGCATGCCATCAAGCCGGAGCCGTTCCGGTTCCGTATTCTGCTCCAGGCGTATCTGGCAGAGGATGGCTCGCCTGAGCGGCTGAGCCGGCGTATGGCAGCAGAAGCCAAACAACATGAATCGGAGGAGGAGAACCATGCTTAATACACAGGATGTTTTGAACTTATCCGGCAAGGTGGCTGTCGTTACAGGCGGGGCTTCAGGGATTGGTCTGGCCACTGCTGAGCTGCTGGCGGCTTTCGGAGCGCATGCGGTGCTGATCGATATTAACGAGACTGCAGGAGAGGAAGCGGCTGCGGGAATCCGCGGCAAAGGGGGAGCTGCCAGCTTCTACCGCTGCAATGTCACCTCGGCTGTGGACTGCGAGCGCGTAGCTTCGGAGATTGGATCAACTCTTGGAGGGATCCACATCCTGTTCAATAATGCAGGCGTGATCCGTCGCAGAACCGTGACCGAGCTAGAAGAAAAGGATTGGGATCTGGTGCTGGACGTTTCGCTTAAAGGCGTCTACCTTCTCTCCAAATATGTCATTCCGATTATGGAGAAAAGTGGAGGAGGCAGCATCATTAACACTGGCTCCGGCTGGGGCCTCAAGGGCGGAGACCGCGCTGCCGCTTACTGTGCGGCCAAAGCCGGCGTCGTCAATCTGACAAAAGCGATGGCTATCGATCATGGCCCGGCCAACATCCGTGTCAACTGCGTATCTCCAGGCGATACGGATACACCGCTTCTGCGGGACGAAGCCAAGCAGCTGCAGCAGGACGAGGCTGCATTTCTGGTAGCCTCAGCGGGCGGGCGTCCGCTGGAGAGACTCGGCACGCCGCGCGATATCGCGAATGCCGTATTGTTCCTCGCCAGCGATCTTTCTTCCTGGGTCACCGGCAGTGTGCTTGTCGTTGACGGGGGCGGCATTGCTTAAAACGGATATATTTTGCATCTATATCAACACGAACGGAGGCGCTTAATTTGGCTGAGAACAGAACTTATTCCCATCCTTATATCCCGAATACCGTTCCGGAAGTCCGGGACGCCATGCTGAAGGAAATCGGCCTGACATCCATGGATCAGCTCCATGACGCCATTCCGGATAGCCTGAAGTTGGACCGGAGGATGAATCTTCCGCCGGCGATGAATGAATACGAGCTGCGCCGCCATATCGATAGCTTGCTGGCTAAGAACAAGCACGGTGCGGACTACTTGAATTTCCTCGGAGCCGGCTGCTGGCAGCATTTTATTCCTGCCGTGTGCGACGAGATCAATCAGCGTTCCGAATTCGTGACCGCCTATGCGGGGGAGCCTTATGAAGACCATGGACGTTTCCAGGCCTTGTTCGAATACCAAAGCTTGCTGGCTGAGCTGGTGGACATGGATGTCGTAAATGTTCCGACCTTTGACTGGGCCCAGGCGGCCTCCACCGCCATCCGGATGGCAGGCCGCATTACAGGGCGCAAGACGGCGCTTCTGCCGCGATCCGTTGATCCGGATAAGGCAGCGATAATTAGCAATTACTGTACGCCAGTTATGGATATTCAATTTATCGAGATCGATCAGGTAACCGGACGTATGGATCTTGATGACCTGCGCAGCAAGCTGAGCGACGATGTTGCCGCTGTGTATTTCGAGAATCCAGGATATCTCGGAATCATCGAGGACCAGGGAGCCGAGATATCCGGGCTCGCCCATGGCGTGAATGCGGTATCCATCGTGGGAGTCGATCCGATATCCCTTGGGGTATTGGAGCCGCCAGGACGCTACGGCGCGGATATCATCTGCGGCGATTTGCAGCCGCTTGGCATGCACATGAACTATGGCGGCGGTCAGGCTGGATTCATCGCTACGCGCGATGAGGAGAAGTACGTGATGGAATACCCTTCTCGGCTGTTCGGCATCGTGCCGACAGAGGTGGAAGGGGAATACGGCTTCGGGGATGTCGCTTATGAGCGCACTTCGTTCGCCCTGCGGGAGAAGGGCAAGGAATCCGTGGGCACCCAGACTGCATTATGGGGGATCACGGCAGGCGTATATCTGTCGCTGCTCGGACCTGCCGGAATGCAGGAGGTTGGCAGCACCATTATCCAGAAATCGCATTATGCCGTCAAAAAGCTGTCGGACATACCGGGTGTTTCTCTTCGCTTCGAGGGCGCCTTTTTCAAGGAATTCGTCGTTGACTTTAATGATACCGGACTATCGGTTGCCGAGATTAACCGCCGTTTGATGGAGGAAGGGATTTTCGGCGGAAAAGATTTGTCCGCAGGTTACCCGGAATGGGGACAGTGCGCGCTGTACTGCGTGACGGAAATTCATACGCAGTCCGACCTGGACCGCTTAGTGGCAGCGCTCCGCTCGATTGCCTGCACATCACTCTAACAGATCATAAAGAGGAGGACGAAGACGCCATGAAACGGATTATCAGAGACCGTAAGGTCCGCCAGTTTCACCAAGCCAAATGGGATGAGCCGGTTATTTTTGAGCTTCACCGCTCTGGTGAGCGGGGCGTAATCCCGCCGGGAACCGAAGCTGCTGTAGCGACTGAAGTCGGATGCGCGGAAGACCGGATTCCTGCATCCATGCGGCGCAGCACTGCTCCCGCGCTACCGGAGATCGGTCAGGCCAAGGTGCTCCGGCACTACCTTAGACTATCCCAGGAAACGCTCGGATCAGATTTGAATGTTGAAATCGGGCAAGGAACCTGTACGATGAAATACATTCCTCGGATCAACGAGATGCTCATCCGCAATCCGCGCATGACCGAGCTGCATCCGTTTCAGGATGTCGATTCCGTGCAAGGCATGCTGCAAATCTTCTATAATCTCGATTTGGCGATGCGCGAAATTTCGGGCATGGATGCATTCTCGTTCCAGCCAAGCAGCGGAACTCAGGCACTGCTCGCCATGGCTTCGATTGTCCGTGCTTACCATGATGCGCGCGGCGAAGGCGGTCAGCGTGACGAGATCATCACGACCATCTTCTCGCATCCGTCCCAGGCGGCAACCGCTGCGGTGAAGGGCTATAAGATCATCACGCTGCATCCGGATGAAGACGGGTTCCCGGATCTTGAGAAGCTGAAGAATGCCGTTTCCGAACGGACAGCAGGCTTTGTCGTAGCCAATCCGGAAGACACGGGCATCTACAATCACCGGATTCGGGAATTTACGGACGTGGTGCATGCTGCAGGCGGAATTTGCTATTATGACCAGGCCAATGCCAACGGTCTACTCGGCATTACCCGGGCGAAGGAAGCGGGCTTTGACATGTGCTTCTTTAATCTTCACAAGACTTTCGCAGCGCCTCATATGTGCGGCGGTCCGGCTACGGGCGCTCTAGGGGTAACGGAGGAGCTGAAGCCGTTCCTGCCGGGACCGCTGGTGGATCTTGACGCGAACGGACGTTATGTACTGAAGGAGCAGGGCGCAAGCAGCATCGGTAAAGTACGCAGCTTCCACGGCGTGGCTCAAACCGTGCTCCGCGCCTATGCCTGGATTATGAGCCTCGGTGCGGAAGGGCTGAAGGATGTGGCCCAAATAGCCGTACTGAACAATAACTATCTGTATCATAAAATCCTGCAAATCCGCGGTGCAAGCGCTCCGTATATTAAAGGCCGCCGGCTCGAACAGGTACGCTACAGCTGGAAGCAGCTTTCGGACGAAACGGGAGTCACTACGGAGGATATCACACGTCGGATGTGCGATTTCGGGCTGCATTATTGGACCTCGCATCACCCATATATTGTGCCGCAGCCATTTACGCTGGAGCCGACCGAATCCTACTCGAAAGAGGATTTGGACGAATATATCCAGGCGCTTGAGCACATCTCGAACGAAGCTTATACGCAGCCGGAGATCGTCAAGTCCGCTCCGCACAGCAGCACCGTACACCGCAATGACGAATCGTCGCTCGACGATCCGAAGCAGTGGTGCATTACTTGGCGGGCGTATCTGAAGAAAACTGAGCCAAAGCTGCAGGAGCAGAAGTAACACCTAATGCTGCCAGTAATGTAACTAAAGGATATAACCAAAGAAAGAGACTCGTTATTCGGGTCTCTTTTTTTAATTAATGAGCACTCTGCCACTCTGCATATCTCAATAAATACTTCCTGTATATACTTCTATAGATCTAAGTCATAAGATATAATAAAAGTAACAACTTCTAGATTTTACCGCTTTCCGATACTTTAAGATGTACCTCCGGAATAACTGCCGCTGCCTGCGGCCGATCCTCTTTTTCATTATGAAGACACTCTTCCTATCAAAATTTCTCTTAGAGAACAGTCACAACCACCACAGTCTCAGACTCTCTTATTCATGGAAAAATCCAATGAATCTCTATTCCAAGCAGATATCACGTTTAACATTGCCGGGGATGACTGTCCGTATGGGGCCCTGCGCAATCGAAAATCGTAGCAAAGGCACCAGTCTGCCGTTTTGGTGCTGCGTATTCGTGTCTTCGGGATTGTAACCTGATCCTTAATTTGAATAAAGGAGAATCAGCCATGAAGAGAAAAGAAGTTGTGGCCATGCTTCTGGCCGGAGGGCAGGGGAAACGCCTCAAGGGTTTGACGAAAACGCTCGCGAAGCCTGCCGTTTATTTTGGGGGTACATACCGGATTATTGATTTTCCACTGAGCAACTGTTCCAATTCAGGTATCGATACGGTTGGTGTCCTGACGCAATATGAGCCGCTCGTACTGCACTCGTATATCGGTGTCGGCAGAGACTGGGACATGGACCGTCGGAGCGGAGGAGTGTATGTGCTGCCGCCTTATGAGCGGGAGGACGGAACAAGCTGGTACAGGGGAACGGCCGATGCCATCTACCGGAACCTGAAATTCATTGAACAATATGATCCCGAGCATGTGCTGATCCTATCAGGCGATCACATATACAAGATGGATTATGACCTGATGCTGAATTACCACAAGGAGAAAAATGCCGACTGCACCTTATCGGTGATTGAGGTGACCTTGGAGGAAGCCACGCGTTTTGGGATTCTGAATACAGATGACGATCTTCGGATCTATGAGTTTGAAGAGAAACCGGCCAAGCCGAAGAACACCCTGGCATCCATGGGCGTATATTTATTCAAGTGGGAAATATTGAGGAAATATTTGCTGCAAAATGTGGATGATCCGAACACAAGCCACGACTTTGGCAAAGATATCATTCCGCTCATGCTGGCAGAAGAAAAGACACTTTATGCTTATCCTTTCCAAGGGTATTGGAAGGACGTGGGCACGGTCAACAGTCTCTGGGAGGCGAATATGGATCTGTTATCGGAGCATTCCGAGCTGAACCTGAACGATCCCGCATGGCGTATATTTACACGTAATCCCAATCAGCCTGCCGAGTACATCGCTCCTTGCGCGAAGGTACGGAATTGCATGATCAACGAGGGCTGCTCTGTCTATGGAGAGGTGAACCACTCGGTTCTTTTTTATGGCGTTGAAGTTGGGGAAGGCAGTGTGATCACCGATTCCGTGATTATGCCGCAGGTAAAGATCGGTCGTAATGTGCGAATCCACCGCGCGATTATTTCAGAGAATGTGGTGATCGAAGACGGTACGATCATTGGAGAAGACTTGGATCTGGGCAGCGAGATATTATTGATCTCCCATGATGATGAAACATCACCGAAATCTATCTATTCCTATTCCCGAGTCTCGATTTGAGGATCCTATAATTATTCCGAACAAAGAAAAAGGACGGTGCGTTTCATGAAGCAACTCATGGGCGTTATTAATCTGGATCATGAGCTGGATTTGTTGAATGAGCTGACGTATTTCCGGTGCGGCGCGGCCGTGCCTTTTGCCGGACGGTACCGGCTGATCGACTTTGTAATGTCCAATATGACGCATGCCGGCATACCGGATATCGCGCTGTTTGTCCGGCGCAAATATCGGTCTCTGCTGGACCATTTGGGCGAAGGACGTCCATGGGACCTGGATCGTAAACGGGGCGGGCTGTTTATTCTTCCTCCTGACTGGAATGACCCGTCAGATGTTTCCACCGGCGAGCTTCAGCATATACATAACAATCAGGACTTTTTCGAGCGGGGCGCGGCTCAATACGTCGTCTATTCGGGGAGTCAGCATTTAAGCAACGTCGATTTTTGCGAGGCTTATGAATATCACTTGTCCCAGGAATCCGACGTTACCCTGATCTATACGAAGATAAACAAGCTTCAACCTGAGCACCATCCTTGTATCCGGCTTGATGTGGATGAAAACGGACGGGTGACCGACATACATCACGAACGCGACCATTCCAGCATCTATATGGATATGTTTATCATGAAGAAGAAGCTGTTCCTTCAGCTCGTCAAGCAGTGCATCGCCCATGGAGAAAGCCATTTCTTCCGGGACGCAATCCAGAAAAACCGGAAATGGCTCAAGATCTCCGGCTATGAGTACAAGGGATATCATGCGGTGATTAACTCGCTTGAGAGCTACTATCGCAACAGTCTGGATCTGCTTCAGCCGGAGAAATACAATTCCTTGTTCCGGGAACAGCCGGTTCACACGAAGATCAAATATGAAGTCCCTGCCAAATATCTGAAGACCGCGGACGTGAGCAATTCATTGGTAGCGAATGGCTGCCAGATCGGCGGAAAGGTCGAGAACAGTATATTATTCCGCGGTGTACAAGTGAAGGAAGGGGCGCGGATTCACAACTCCATTATTATGCAAAAGTGCATTATTGAAGAGAATGTGGTGCTGGAAAACGTCATTCTCGACAAAGATGTCGTCATTTCAAGAGGCCGCAAGCTTCAGGGCGATGTAAGAAAGCCTTTTGTGGCCGCGAAGGATACGGTGATTTAATTTTTTTTGCGTCAGGAGGACACTTCTTTTGTTTAACAACAAGGAATTATTCAAAACTGTTTTCAAGGAAAAATTGGTCAGCTGTTTGGGAAAAAGCATTGAAGAGGCGAGCCCGGGCGATGTTTACAAAATGCTCGGGACGCTCATCCGCGAATTTATTGGTCGTGAATGGGCAGAAACCAATCAAGCCTATAAAGTTCAGCAGGAGAAGCAGGTGTACTATTTTTCGATGGAGTTTCTGATCGGCCGGCTGCTAGGGAACAATCTGCTGAATCTCGGGATGCTAGAAACCGTTCGGGATGGGCTGCTGGATCTAGGATGGAACCTGGAAGAGATTGAGGAACAAGAGCCCGATGCGGGTCTTGGGAACGGCGGGCTTGGGCGCCTTGCTGCATGCTTTCTGGATTCTCTCGCATCTCTCGGGTATGCGGGCCATGGCTGTGGCATCCGATATAAATACGGCCTGTTCGAGCAAAAGATTGTTGACGGCCATCAGGTCGAGCTTCCGGATGATTGGCTTCAAAAAGGGAATGTATGGGAGGAGTGCCGTGAGGATAAGCGGATCGAGGTCTGTTTTTGGGGACGGGTCGAGGTGTCGGAAGAGAACGGCCGGACGGTTTTCAACAGCGTCGATTATGAAAAAATATGGGCTGTGCCTTATGATGTCCCGATCATCGGGTACGGCGATCTTCATGTGAATACCCTCCGGTTATGGAGTGCCGAATCAGCGGTGGAACCGTCTAAAATGCGAATGGAAGGCCAAAACAGCTATTATAAATTTCTGGACTACACCCGTTCGGCAGAGTCGATTTCCGAATTTCTATATCCGGATGATTCGGGCTATGAGGGCAAGCTTCTTCGATTGAAGCAGCAATATTTTCTATGCTCGGCAGGGCTTCAAAGCGTTCTGAGAACCTTCGAGAAGCTTGGACTTCCATATCTTGAGCTTCCACATAAGGTGGCAGTCCATATTAACGATACGCATCCGACACTGGTCATTCCGGAGCTGATGCGTATTCTGATTGACGAGAGGGGATTCGGGTGGGATGAGGCTTGGGAAATTACGTCCCGCACGGTTTCGTATACCAATCATACGCTGATGGGTGAAGCTCTAGAGAAATGGCCGGTCAATATGGTGCGTGAGCTGCTGCCGCGCGTATATATGATCATCGAGGAGATCAACAAACGGTTCTGCGGAATGCTTCTGGAACGTTATCCTGAGCGGCAGGATCTAGTTTCCCGGATGGCTATCATTGAGGGCGACCAGGTGAAAATGGCCCATCTGGCGATTCTAGGAAGCTACAGCGTCAACGGAGTCGCCCAACTGCATACGGAGCTGCTGAAGAGTGACGTTATGAAGCCGTTTTACGAGCTGTACCCGGAACGGTTCAATAATAAAACCAATGGCATTACCCACCGTCGCTGGCTCATGCATGCCAATCCGAAGCTCAGTCATTTGATCAGCGAAAGCATAGGCACAGATTGGATCAAACATCCGCACCAGCTTCTGCGGCTGGAATCATTTAAGAATGATCCGGCGTTCCTAGACCAAATTATGAGGATTAAGCGAGGCAACAAGCTGCGCCTGGCTGCGTACATTCAGCAGAAGCAGGGGATAGCGGTCGATCCGGATTCCATCTTCGATGTGCAGGTGAAGCGGCTCCACGCGTACAAAAGACAGCTGATGAACATTTTACATGTCATGCATTTGTATAATGACATCAAGGACCACCCGTCCCAAGAACGCGTGCCGCGGACGTTTATTTTCGGGGCCAAGGCGGCTCCAGGCTACTATCTGGCGAAAAGCATCATCAAGCTGATTAACGTGGTCGCAGATGTCGTCAACAGCGATCCGCAGATGGACGGCAAGCTGAAGGTACTGTTTCTGGAAAACTATTCAGTGTCGCTCGCAGAGAAGATCATTCCGGCAGCCAATGTGAGCGAGCAGATTTCCACGGCGGGGAAAGAGGCTTCAGGTACCGGAAACATGAAGTTTATGATGAACGGTGCGCTTACGATCGGCACACTGGACGGTGCCAACGTAGAGATGCATGACATGCTCGGCGATGAGAACATGTTCCTCTTCGGCTTACGTTCGGAAGAAGTCGTGAATTATTATAAATATGGGGGTTACTTGGCTAGAGAGGTATATAACAGAGATCCAAGGATCAAACGAGTCATGGACCAGCTGATGTCGCCTGGACCGTTCTGCTGTCATGAACGGGAGTTCGGGATGATATATCAGTCCATACTGGACCATAATGACGAGTTTTTCGTACTCCGTGATTTTGCCGGCTATGCAGAGACCCAAGCCGCCATAGACCAGGCATACCTAAACGCGCAGTCCTGGGCTTCCAAATCTGTCGTAAACATCGCCCACGCAGGACATTTCTCGAGCGACTGTACGATTAACCGGTATGCAAGGGATATTTGGCATATCCGACGGGTAGGGCCGCTGCTGGAAGTATGATGCCGGAATGCCGGAATGCCGGAATAAAAAAGCGAAAAGGGCAGCCTGCTTAGGCTGCCTTATCGCATGTACTATTTCATCATCATAAGAATCGTATTTTCGTCAGGTCATCAGGATTCGTACGCGATATTCGATCCACCGTCGCGGAGCAAATGTCTGTAATTCAATTTGACGAATTCCACGACTTTATCGCAAATAATCCGGTGCCCCTCCTGATTCGGATGGATGCCGTCGGAGCAGAGGAATTTCGTGAAATCGGGATGCTCGAGAAAAGCGCCTCGCACATCAATGTATTTGGTCTTCGTCAGCTCGGAAACCTTCAGAATGGTCGAATTGTAGCGCTCCTGCCACCAATAGATTTTCGTGACGCTGCCAAGCCATTTCAGGATGTTTCGCTCTGCCTCCGGATTATTCTGGCTGACCCATTTGAAGTATTTGTCCGCATTCAGCGGAGGAAGACTCATGAGGATCGGAATAATCTGCTGGCTTTTCAATTCATTCACCGTTCTGATGAGCATAGTTTCAAACGTGTTGAAGTCCGTTTTCGGATGATGCTCGGCATCGGGATCCGTGGCAATCTCGTTCCAGTTAAAGTCGCAATCATTTCCGCCGTACTCGATCAGTACAATGTTAGGCTTTTCCTTCAGCACGTCCTTTTTCAAATTGCTAATGCCCTTCAGCAGCGTATTGCCGAATCTTGCCGTATTACGGACCGCACCCTTCAACTTATTTTGAAGAAGAGACACATAATTGTCCTCCAGAATCACGTACTTTTTTCGAACCTCGTCATAAATGACCCCTTTGGAGATGGAATCCCCGGATACGATATACTTGGCACCGTCTTCCTCAAAGTCCAGATTAAAGCCGCCCACAGCTTCACCCCGTTCCTATTGTTTATCAAACATAAATGCTACCAAACGCGGTCTTGTCTTTATGAAAAAGTATGCCGATACAGTTTATTCTTATTGTAGTTGAGTCGCTTCCTCTAAAGCAAGTGAACATCATTTGGCATGGAAATTCAATCGCTGGTGCTTAGGACACTGGTGATTTTTTGCGTTTTTCAACATTTACTCCTTCGTCTTCCAGTCTCGTCTGTATCGTAATGTTAATTTCTTCAATACAGTATGTAGCAAAATTTTCTAATTAGGCGGTACCAAGACAGAAGATTAGTATAAAAGTGCTGTAATCCATAGTCTGTGAGCCTATTTTCTAAGCGTGGGAAAAATGCTTATAGTTAATGTGGCTTAGTCTCAGTCTCCTAGTTATTTAGGCGGATCTCTGTACCCGTTTGGCCTATTCACAAGGCGGGACAATTGTGGTTTTCTGAATAATAGTGATTTTCTAATGCAGGAGGCCTATAGTAATGAATGATCAGATAGGTAAAAAGATGATGAATTTATCGATCCGTATCCTGCTCTCCGTCTTGCTTGTGACAGGACTTGCAAGTGAGGCCGGATTGGCTGGAGGGCATCAGGTAGCGGCTGCAGCTTCGGCGAAGGTGACGGAAACACAGCATGCGGCTTTTACGGACATCGAGGGGCATTGGGCCCAGAAACAGATCGAGGAAATGGTGCGCCAAGGAATTTTGGACGGTTACCCGGATGGGAGTTTTCGGCCGAATGAGCCCGTCAAGGTGGACCAGTTCATTAAAATGCTGATTTTATCCTTCAGCGATCTTCATCCGAATCAGGAACGGAGCTGGAAGGGATCGTTTCTCGACTCGCTTTCCGAAGAGAACCGGACCATCCTGAAGCAGGACTACCGCTATTTTAATTTTAAGCCTGCCATGGCCGGATATTGGGCAAAACCATACATAGACGTGGCTAGTGACCTCAACTTTTTGAACAAGAACCGCTTCAGCGATTTTCAGGCGGATATGACCCGTGAAAATGTAGCGGAAATTATTTACTATACGCTTCAGGAGACGGAATTTCTGGAAGATGAGCAGTTCAGCCGCTCGGTGGCGCAGTCTTATGGCGATTTGACTAGTGCGAATGACAGGGAGCAGAAATTTATCGCGGAATCCCTGATTAAAGGAATCATGCAGGGCTATCCGGATGGAAACTTCGGTGTAGGCCGCTATGTCACCCGTGCGGAATCGCTTGTGATTCTAAACCGGTTGACCGATAAGACAAAACGTGTACCGATCAAGCCTGAATCCGATAAACTCCAGCGGCTTGTGCCAACGGCAGGCGGAGGACAGAAGATCGTCGCTTTCCCTGATAAACAGATGTGGGATGCCTATGAAACGCTGATCAAAGCGGGCAAGCTTCGCGGCACCAACTATGATATCGTTGAGACGACGCTGCGGCTGTACAAGGACGAGAAGGAGAAGAAGGCTGTTCAGCAAAACACGGGGATCGGCAATGTGGGAACGGGTACCAACGTGCCGAAGGAAGAAGTTGCGATCTGGCTGGATCCGACGTTCAACACCTATGGCATTACCGTCCGTCTTCGTGAAGGAACGTTGGCCCGCAACAAGGAATCGATTGAATTGTTCACGAATCAGATCTTCACCTATGACGCGATCGCATTCCATCGCTGGTTTGATTCCATCTGTACTGAGGTAGAGGCCGGACGGCCTCTCGCATCGAAACAGGCCACTGTTGGTGGTTATACTGTCAATGCTTTAGTGGACAACGCGCAGAAAACAGTCGTGTTCTCGATCGCGGCGAAGAAGTAATCGAGAGCACTGAATTACAAGATCATGATTAATGACAAAAGCTCACACATGGAGTACAGCGCCATACCTGATTTAGGTAGAGCGCTCATCCGTGCGTGAGCTTTTTTAGCTAAAGCAGGTGTTATGCGGGAGGAAACCGGAGACCCATATGGCTGCGGGTGTAGTCATATAAATCGGCAATCAGCTGCATCGCCTTAATGCCTTCTTCCGCATCGATCCAAAAAGGACGATCCTCCTGTACATGCTCGTAAAAGTCGGCGATCAGCTTCCCGTGGCTTGTGCCCCAATAGGATTTGCCTTCCGTCTGGGTCTGACTCGGCTCGTACAGCTTGGTTTCCTGTCCGTCTTTCCAAAGATAGAGTGTGTCCCGCCACTGATGCAGTACTCCATGTTCGAACACGATCTCCAGATCGATGGGCGAGTCGGTGCCGTAGGCTGTAGTCCCGTAAAATAAAGCCCTTGCTCCGCTGGCAAAATCGATACAGGCATGAGCGGTATCTTCCACCTCAATGGTATCTCCCAGCACGTCAGCGGTCACGCTCCCTTTGACTGAGGAAACCGTTCCACCAAACCACTGCAGCAGATCTAAGGTATGTACCGTTTGATTGATCAGAAGGCCTCCGCCTTCCGTGGCCCATTTGCCTCTCCAGGCGGCGCTTCCATAATAGGATGGGTCGCGGTTCCAGGTGACGATGCCTTTCATGCATATCAGCTTGCCCAGATGGCCGGAGCTGATGTATTCATGAATCATTTGGGAGGCTGTATTATAGCGATTCTGATACGTGATGCCGAGCTGCGCCTTACTGCGGCGGGCTGCCTCCAGCATCGCTATGGCCGAAGCGATATTCTCAGCCATCGGCTTCTCGGTCAGTACATGCTTCCCAGCTGCCAGCAGTTCGATGGACATTTGAGCGTGTTCATGATGCGGAGTGCATACATGGACAATCTGAATATCCTCCCGGCCAAGCAGGCTCCGGTAATCGGAAGCAGCTTCGCATCCATAACGCTGTGCCGCTACCTGTGCTTTTTCCAGGTCAGTATCGATAATGATGCGAAGCTCTGCGTTTTCCAGTTCCATGACCGCACCCGCGTGAAGCGGGAAAATGGATCCGCAGCCGATAATGGCCGCTCCTATATTTTTCATGTGATCCCGTCCTGTCCTATGAAATTAGCATAGCCATAGCCTCAAGAGATGCGGACGGCCATTTCCTGGGCTTTCAAACACAGCTCAGCGGCTTTGAAGGCGTGCTCCTGCGTCATGGCGTGTTCAGTGCGATGCAGGCAATCGAGTATCAGCTCGCCAAAAAACGGATAGCCAATCTGCCCGTTAACGGCAAAATGCTGTTCACCGTCTTTGTTGACCAAATAGACGTGATCGCCATCCTGTTCCCGGGCAACGTCGATATATTTCCGAAGCTCGATATACCCTTCCGTTCCAAGAATGAACGTTCTGCCGTCACCCCAGGTACCGAGGCCATCCGGCGTAAACCAGTCCACACGGAAATACTGGGAAGCCCCGGAATCGCCAACTAGCGTTGCATCCCCGTAATCCTCTAGCTCCGGATATTCGGGATGATTGTAGTTAGCGATTTTGCTGTGAAGCACCTGGGCGTCTTTGCTGCCCGTGTAGAACAGGAATTGCTCAATTTGGTGGCTGCCGATGTCACACAGAATGCCGCCGTATTTCTCCTTTTGGAAAAACCATTCCGGACGTGTGGCTGCACTCAGGCGGTGGGGGCCAAATCCGGTAACCTGCAGCACGCGTCCAATGGCGCCTTCGCGGATCAGTTGTCCTGCATATACCGCGGACTCTACATGAAGACGCTCGCTGTAGTACACCATATACTTCCGGCCGGTTTCCCGGACTTTAGCGCGAGCGGCCTCCAGCTGTTCCATGGTGGTAAAGGGAGTCTTATCCGTAAAATAGTCCTTGCCGGCATCTATCACCTGAAGGCCAAGCGCGCATCGCTCGGAGGGAACGGCTGCCGCCGCAACCAGGCGAACTTCAGTATCCTTCAGGATGTGCTCCAGGTTGTCTGTCGCAGTGGTTCCCGGAAACTTGGAAGCAAAGGAAGCGGCTTTGGCATGGTCCGGATCATACACCCATTTGAGCGTGGCTCCCGCCTCGATAAGTCCTTGGCACATACCATGTATATGACCGTGGTCCAGAGCTGCTGCCGCAAATACGAATTCGCCCGGGTTTACGACATGATTGGGTTTGCCCTGAGGTGCATAGTTCATTCCGTCCTGCTTGGAGTGGCTCATATGTCTTGCATCCCTTCGCGCATCAGCAGGGCGAACTCCTTCAGCATCTCGCCTGAAGGGAACTGTTCGCTGAAGTCTTCGACGCCGAGGTATCCATCGTAACCGACGCTTTCCAGATCCCGCAGCAACTTAGCAAAGTTGACGATGCCTTCACGCATCGGAGCCCATTCCGAGCGCCAGTTCGCTGTTCCATCTTCACGCCTGCCGTCCTGAACCCAGCGGGTATTTTTCACATGCACATGTGCCAAATACGGACCGAGCAGTTGCATCCCCATTCGGAAATTCTCATGACCTTCGTGTACCATGTTTCCGGGATCAAGCAGCACGCCGATGTGGTCCGGATCACAGTTACTAACTAACCGGTGAGCCAGACCTGCGCTTGGCGCAATGGTCCCGTGATGTGTTTCCACAACCCCTTTTACGCCATATTGCTTGGCCATCCGCTCGGCTTCCTTCAGGTAGCGGACGGTCGTTTCATACAGCTCGGGGTATGATTGCGTGCCATTATAAGGAGAAATACCGACACGGATCATTTTGGCCCCCAGTAGGCGGGCCGTATGGAAAACATGCTCGGTAGCGTCCAGA
Source organism: Paenibacillus mangrovi (assembly GCF_022898935.1). GTDB lineage: Bacteria > Bacillota > Bacilli > Paenibacillales > Paenibacillaceae > Paenibacillus_AQ > Paenibacillus_AQ mangrovi. The sequence continues at coordinate 130,368 of NZ_JALIRP010000013.1, forward strand.
TTCAGATCACTTAAATAAGGAGTCACGCTGACGATCTCAAGCCCTTCCCCTTCCGTGATTTCCTTGAATTTAAGCATCTCGGGTTCGGAAAGGGAAGGGTCGATGGAGCACAGGTTGTTGCCCCAGAAAGAGGGATCATTCCCGGCATTCGCAGGTACCTCCTTGAATCTCCATTCGACGCCGTCCACCCCGGCTTCACGGGCCGCTTTGACCAGCTCTTCCGGAGTCAGGTCCGGAGTCGCCACTGTAAATACGGAAAGTTTCATTGTACATTGCCTCCTTTTGGGATTAGTGAGTTCCTTTTACATTCAAAACCGTTTCTGCGGACTCTTCTTTGCGGAAAGTGGAATTCCGTATTCTTTCCTGGAGCTTTTCATAGAAAAGATCCTCATCCAGCGGCAGATCCACCCAGTTATCGGTCCAGGCGGACAGATGCATCGCATTGGAGATCGTCAGGCCGTGAATGCCTTCATCGCCAGGAGCAATCAGCTTTTCGCCATGCAGAAGAGCATTCGTAAAGTTCTGTAAAATCCCATTGTGCTGTGGACCATGTCCTCCATACACAGGGATGTCGCATTTCCAGCATTCCGGCTGTCCGAAGCCGCCAGTATATTCGCGGTTGAACTCCGGCTCCGGCACGCGCAGACGCCAGAAGGTCAGCTTGCCGTCTTCGATGACGATTTTGCCGTTGTCGCCGCTGATCTCAAAACGGTTCGTCCCTGGACTTTCGCCGACTGTCGTTACGAATACGCCCGTGGCGCCGTTCTCGTACTCGACATAAGCCGTGACATCGTCTTCGACTTCGATATTCCGGTACTTGCCGAAGTGGCAGAACGCCCGAACACGTTTGGGCATCATGCCCGTCGTCCACTGCCAAAGATCCAGCTGGTGAGGGTCCTGATTTAGCAGCACGCCGCCGCCTTCGCCGCCCCAGGTCGCGCGCCAGCCGCCTGAATTGTAGTAGCTCTGCGAGCGGTACCAGTTCGTAATGATCCAATTCGTTCTTCTGATGGTTCCGAGCTCGCCGGACTGAATCAGGTCACGCAGCTTTATGTAGAGCGGACTTGTGCGCTGATTGTACATAATGCCGAACTGCTTGCCAGATTTCGCGGCAGCCTCGTTCATTTCCCGGACGGCTTTGGTATAAACGCCGGCAGGCTTTTCCACCAGCACATGGTAATCGTTCTCAAATGCCTGGATCGCCATGCTTGGATGATCGTAATGCGGCGTAGCAATCAGTACCGTGTCCATCGCTTTCGAAGCCCAGAAGGCCTCCGGCGTGTCAAAAAGCTGCACGTGTTCAGGCAGATTGTTTTTGGCCCATTTCAGCCGCTCGGGATTCGTGTCGCAAATCGCAGTGAGCTCGGCTCCCTGAATTTCTCCGCAAAGATTCAGAGCATGCGCTGAGCCCATATTTCCTATTCCGATAATGCCAAAGCGTACTTTTTCCATGCCGGAATTCCACCTCTCATATCTGCTTTTCTCCATTAGCTTAGCTTGAAACGAAACTGAAGAGAATGACTTAGACTAAGAGGGTTTTGCACAAAATTAAGGTGTTTTAGATAAATAGCGAATGATACAATAAAAAGTGAGACAGGGGGAGGGATCAGGAATGGAACAGTCACTTGATTTGAGCGGACGACTGCCGGAAAGCCTTACGTTGAACATTAGCTCCGCCTTTTATAGAGGAGGATTTTGGGGTTGGAACCGGACGGAAATAGCCCCGTCATTTCACCGGCTTTATTTTATTACAGAAGGCAGCGGCTCGGTGGTTCTGAATGGCGTCACCTACGAGCCCAAACCCAATCAGATGATGATCATGCCTGCGGGCACGAGCCAAAAGGCTTTAACGAACCAGGATGATCCGTATACGCGTTACTTTTGTCATTTTGATGCACAGGTGGGAGAATGGCCTTTATTTTCGGCTGACAGCCAGCTGTATATTTGTGATGTCCGGGACCCTGAGTTTATTGAGCACACCTTTGCCGAGCTCGTGAATCAGTTTCAGGCGGGAGGGCCCTTTTCCGTGCTGCGTACCCAAGCTTGTCTGCTGACGATGCTTGCCTGCTGTCTAGAGGATGGAGGATACACGGATTTTTGGAAGGATTTCATCCAGCAGACGGAGTCGAGCAAACTCGGGGATGTGCTAGCCTTTATCCACAGTCATTTGCATGAACCGATGGAAATCGAGCTGCTGGCGGAAATCGTTCATCTGCATCCGAATTATTTTATCCCTTACTTTAAAAAGATTATGGGGGTTACGCCCATGCATTATGTCCAGCGCAAACGGATGGATGAGGCCAAACGGCTGCTTTCATACACGGATACTGCCATATCGGATATTGCGGATCAAATCGGTATGCAGCTCTCGTACTTTTCCAGGCAGTTTAAGGGACATACGGGGCTATCGCCTACCGCTTACCGTGCCTACACCCGTTAGGAATAAATGTCGGACATTTTCCCGGAAAAGGCTTCAAGCCGCTGTTATCTTGCTTACAACAGCAAGACATTTAAATACCGTGTCGAGATATGCGGGGAAGGGCTGAGCTGGCAGCCTCTCTTTACAGCACCTTAATATTTCAATGGATAACCGAGCATACGAAAGAGGCGATTTTCCTAAAGCGGGGGATTCGCCTCTTTTTTGAACGAAAATAAAAAACAACGCCCTTGGCCTTTCCTGCTGGAAAGATCAAGGGCTGCTTAGATTCGTATTCGTATTTAGAATGAATCTAAACGTTATCGGCGAGAATATCTTGAACCACATCAGCGAGGGTAACAATCTCAAGGGAGTGTTCCATGGCTTTTTGCGCAGCGGAAAATTGCTTGGTCAGTGACTGCTGTATATTTCTGCCGACAATACATTCCGGATTGGGGTGCTCATGAGAGCTGAACAAATCATTTTCGGCTACAACGTTAACGGCTTTATATACATCCAGAAGCGTAATCTCCGCAAGTGTTTTGGCAAGCTCGGCTCCGGCAACTCCGGCGCGTACATGGACGAGCCCTGCGCCTTTTAGCATACTCATGACCTTTCGAATGACGACGGGATTGGTATTGACGCTGCCGGCAAGGTATTCAGAGGTGTTGGTTGCTTTCTCCTCGTTGATCGCCAGCAAGCACAAAATGTGTATCGCGACAGAGAATCTGCTGCTGATGGACAAGGGGTTTCCCTTCTTTCTTCCTTTACGAATATATTCCTTTATAACATGCCCATAATACCGTTACAAGTCAATATAAAGCATTCATAATTGACAAATCGGATAGTTGTATCTATTATGGTTACATGTAACAAAACAAATTACAGGTCGACGGAAACGAGCAATTTGAATTCTGAACCGGTCTGAAAAATATGGGGAGGAAGAATACAATGAAAATCGCAGTTATTGGTGCAAGCGGTAAAGCAGGGAACTTGATCTATCAAGAGGCGGTAAACCGTGGGCATGAAGTTACGGCTATCGTCAGAAATGCATCCAGACTGCAAGGAGAGCATCCTTCGGTCATTGAAAAGGACTTATTCCATCTGACATCTGAGGATCTGAAACCATTTGACGTTGTGGTCAATTCTTTTCAAGCGCCTCCGGGCAGCGAGCATCTGCATGTGGAAGCGGGCAGAGCTCTCATTCAAGCATTGAAAGGAGCGCCTAATGCGAAATTATTCGTTGTTGGGGGAGCGGGCAGCTTGTTTGCGGACGAAGCTAAGACGCTTAAAGTGATGGATACGCCGGATTTCCCAGCGATCTATTATCCGACAGCTTCCAATCAGGGTAAAAACCTGGAGGACTTGCAGAAGTCCGAAGGAATCACATGGACATTCCTTAGTCCTTCCGCATTTTTTGACCCTGAAGGCAAAAGAACAGGAAGCTACAAGGTAGGTAAAGATCATCTGCTGACGAACTCTAAGGGCGAAAGCTACATCAGCTATGCTGACTATGCCATTGCAGTGCTTGATGAAATCGAAAACCCTAAACATTTAAATGAACGATTTACTATCGTGGGCGAGCACAACTAATATAGAAGAAAATCAAATTTCAGCCCGGGCGGCGGTGGTTTTCAATGCACGGGCTGTTCTATAACGGTTATAAGGGACGGCGAATGATTGGAAGATCGATTGATTGCAGATAGCAGATACAAAAAGATGCGGTCAACAATTGTAAAATTTTGTCGCTTGCGATAATGATTTAATCATGGTACATTATAAATCCGGCCGATGAACATCGATCGGAAATGAGATTCAAAAGAGCTTCGAAAAAAGAATTTTCAAAAAAAGTTCTTGCAAAGCTCGAAAGAACATGATATTATATAAGAGTTGCTGCTGAAACAAAATGTGAAGCAGAAACGAGAAAGAATTTGATCTTTGAAAACTGAACAACGAGTGAGATACAGACTTCAGCAATGAAGTCAAAGCGCAAAGCAGTTCGGTCCCCGAACTGTGGAGCACAAATGAGATTTAAATCTCGTCAGATTCAAAATGAGTCACAAACTTTCTTGGAGAGTTTGATCCTGGCTCAGGACGAACGCTGGCGGCGTGCCTAATACATGCAAGTCGAGCGGACTTGATGAGGAGCTTGCTCCTCTGATGGTTAGCGGCGGACGGGTGAGTAA
>NZ_JALIRP010000014.1 GCF_022898935.1 Paenibacillus mangrovi
CAGAATAGCTCTCGGGATCCAAGTCCCACGGGCAGAAACGTTCGATCCCCGGCTACCGCTATCTTACGACCACACAAAAATGAGGTCCACCAGAAAGATCTGGTGACCTCATAATACGAACGGGCAGGATAGTGGAATAAACAAAGGAATTTATTCAAGATCCGTAGAATTACTTGTAACTCCATTTTTTATTGCTCCACTTGTTTTGATAACATTGTTAAAAATAGGCATGGTTTGACTAACTGTGGAGGGGCATTCGACCCTTTCAATGGGGGAAACGATTTGAGAAAATATAGTTTACTATTATTTGACTTGGACGATACGATCCTAGATAATTCCTCATGGTTTAACGTTGGACTCATTAAAACTCTTGAGATGCATTCTGTAACTAGAACACTTGACGCATCTGCGTTCCTAGAACAAATGTTGCATCCACCGAAAATGATTATGGAGCCATTTAAAAGACGCGAGCTTTCTCCAGAGGCATTCAAGAAAGCTCGATGGAGTCATGCTTTGTCCTATTTCAATGTCAGATCTGATGCAATACTCATTGATGAAATTGATATGCTTTTCATCAAGACAAGTATGGATTACGTCTGCGCAAACGAATCAATTTTCGCTTTACTCAAGGATTTAAAACATTACTATGAAGTTGGAATTGTTACCAATGGATTATACGATCCTCGATTAAAAATTCAGAAAATGGGATTGGCAGAAGTGTTCAGTGATGAAACCATATTTCACGCAGAAGAATTAGGCTATCGCAAACCAGATCCACAAATTTATGCTGTTGCATTAGGGCAGTTTGGCAAAAAGCCCGATGAGACGCTCTTTATTGGTGATTCTTGGACTCACGATGTAGTTGGTCCAATGGAAGCTGGGATAGACGCTATCTGGGTTAACCCAAAGGGATTCCCTCAAACTACAAATCATAGTCCAGTAGCAATTGTACCTGATGTTACAGAGATACGGCGCTTATTACTCAATTAATCGAGAATTACGCTCATTAGTTGGAACAAGACCTTTAATTTTAGCTGGTTCGGTAGTAATCATTCAAAATGATAACTATCAAATTTTATTACAACATCGAAAAGACGGGAATTGGGGATTACCAGGCGGTCTTATGGAGCCGGGGGAGTCATTAGAGGAAACAGCAGCTAGGGAAGCATACGAGGAAACTGGGTTAACCTTAAATTGTTTAACCTTTTTGGAGCTGTTTTCTGGTCCAGAACTTTATCTAAAACTCAAAAATGGAGATGAACTTTATTCAGTAACAGCAATGTATTTTTGCAATGATTACAGAGGAGAATTGGTAAGCGATCCAACTGAATCACACGAGATACGCTTTTTTGATATTCACGATCTTCCGAGCTTGAATCCTACAAATACTATATACCTTTCGAAGTATTTAGAATCAGAGCTACTTCGAAAAAGGTAAACTCACCTGTTCAACTAACGAGACACGATAGCACAATACACACCTATGACGAAGCTGCCGACACGACCGGTGGCTTCATTACGTTAACGGGCAGTATAGTTCGATTATAATAAAATATTCTCAGGTTACTTTTTGATTATTTTGATACTATTGAAGGAATAGGGGAAACCGGAGATGTCATTGAACTTTTTCCTTTATGGGTTCCCAGATCATATTGCCACAAGGAGGCGTTGTGTAATGAAAACAGCTTTCAATCCTGGATAATATTATCGAATTCTCCCTGTCACACGAATAATGATGAAGGAGAGGGTCGAATGAAAAAAATGATTGAGCAGTACAGCCGAGACTATGCGCTGCTGCGAGAAGCCGTCGAAGGATTATCTGAGGAAGAGCTACGTTTTCAACCAACACCGGGCAAGTGGAGCATCCATCAGATTGTGATCCATGTGACGGATAGCGAAATCCTGGCGACACATCGGATGAAAAAAGTCTTGGCGGAGGAAGAACCGCTTCTGCTATCTTTTGATCAAGAAGCCTGGGCGGATAACCTGGGATATGAACGGTTGGACCGCGAGCAGCATCTGCTCCTGTTCCAAATGCTTCGGGCCAGCATGCTGCCGCTTCTGGAAAATCTGAATCCCGAGCAGCTTGAGCGGGTCGGGGAATATCCCGATGGAGCGCGGTACACGTTCAAAGAACTGCTGGAATTCCGCGTCCAGCATGTCCGTGACCACCTCGCCCAGATCGGGCGGGTAAGGCAGGCATATCGGGAGAATAGGGTATAACACTATATGCTAGTTGTGATTAAACTAATGGGACACGATAGCTAAATAAAGACAGTTGAAGGCAGTCGGCTTTTTGATCGGCTGCCTTTTCTCAACTAACGGGCAGATTACGTTAAAGATGTGGTTATTGTAAATGGGTAAGTTATTAACAATTTATGGTAATATTGAGGTAGGTAAAAAGCGATAGCTCCAGGTGGAAATTTTATAATAATCTAATCGACGAGGATCGCTCAGCAGTTCGATATACTCACTAGTAGTTTTGCGCACTTTAGGGGGAATGCACTTATGAGAGTGTGGAAAATGCCAAAGAAGAACGAAATAATGAAAAAGTACATACTCTTCGATCATGATGGTGTTCTGGTTGATACTGAATTCTGGTATTACAAAGCGGGAGAACGCGCTCTGGCTGACATTGGATTTACCTTGGATAAAGATCAATACCTCCGCGACATGACCCAGCGGCCCTGGATTTACAATACAAGGATTACGTGACGTGGCAGACCGGTTCGATCGAATTGCCGATATCTATCGGAGAATGTAGCTGGAAGTGTTGGAATTGGGATGGAGCTAAATATCTAAGGAAACAAATCGCAACGGAACAAGCAAGCGGAATTATTCCCTATCCTCATCAGGCGAAATCTCTGGAAATGGAGTCGGTACGAATCATTAAAGAAGCCTGCCTCCCAAGGTAGGTTTTAAGATGAAATATTATGAAAGGCAGCATACTATGAACGAATTTATCGAAATTAAGGGTGCACGGGTCCATAATTTGAAAAATATCGATCTTCGAATTCCACGGGGTAAATTGACCGTGATAACCGGAGTATCCGGCAGTGGGAAATCCAGTCTCGCATTCGACACATTGTATGAGGAGGGCAAATGCCGTTACCTCATGTTTTCCGGTACGCAGTTCATGGTGGATGCCGCACCGACCTTTGATCAAATCACAGGTCTAGCCCCTACCGTCGCAGTGGAACAGAGAATTATTCGCCAATCCAATCCACGTAGTACGGTTGGAACACGGTCAAAGATTGGCAATATGCTCGCCGTTTTATTTGCTACATATGGCAAGAGAGATCCCAATTACGACGATGGGCTTTCCCTAAGCATAGACATGTTCCTGAGGAACTCACCGAAAGGAATGTGCGTAAAGTGCTTAGGAAATGGAAACGTGTATTCCATTGATGAAGATAAGATATTCTCAGATGGAAGAACACAGTTAAAAGATCTATTAGTCGAACGGTTACTATATCGGGGAGGGGCCAGAAAGAGGTTGGACGAATTTTGTTCTTATCATGGGCTGACTGTAACGCAACCGATTCATACATTGAGCAATGAACAACTGTTAGCTTTAAAATATGGAGACCATGGAAAGACAAGTTTTCAGGGTGTCATTCCATGGCTGTTGAATGGATTTAAATATGGTGAAATTAGCGGTAGGCAAAATGGCATTTTATCTGAAGCGTACGGTAAGAAGGAACCGTGCAACAAATGTGGAGGAGCTGGCTTGGGTGAACAGGCAATGCATACAACAATAGCCGGAAAAACCATAACAGATCTGGAGAATATGTATATTAAAGATTTGAATGATTTTTTGACAAAGGAAAAATCCGAGTTATTCGGTATGACACTTATCAACGAGATTATTCTTAAGCTGGATTGTATGATTGATGTGGGCCTTCACCATCTTTCATTGTCGCGACCTGTCCCAACATTATCGGGAGGTGAAATACAACGCTTGTTTCTCGCTTCCTCTATCATAGCTCAGATGGATTCGATCATCTTTATATTCGATGAGCCGACCATTGGTTTGCATGAAATTGAGAAAGCAAAGCTCATTCAAATCATTCAAAATCTGGTTAATCGGGGGAATACGGTAATCGCTGTTGAGCACGATGAAAATTTTATGCGCGCTGCAGATTATATCATTGATCTAGGACCTGATGCTGGGATTTACGGAGGTCACCGTATCTTTCAAGGCAGCTTCGACGATTTTACGACCTGTGAATTATCGAGAACCGCACCATATCTAGCCGATCAAAGAAAGCTGCAAGTAAAGACGACATATTCTAAGATAAACCAGGAAAAAATGCTGACGATTGAAAATGCATGCCTACATAATCTTCGTCACTTAACTGTACAAATCCCCCTCGGTGTAATGGTAGGGATCGCAGGAGTATCGGGCAGTGGAAAATCGAGTTTTATCTCAGGGACCTTGGTGCCTAAATTAAAAGAGTTTCTTACAATTACAGATGAAGACGAAGAAACGGTATTTTTGTCCGATGTAAGGGTAAGTGGAATCGAACATATCAAGAAATGCTTCGTCATTGATCAAAAACCCATAGGAAGAAGCAGTACCTCTTGTCCGGCTACCTACACGGGGATATTCGATCGGATCCGAAAGATGTTTGCAAGCACGTCTGATTCGATAGAGAGAGGATATGGAGTAGGTTTATTTTCACTGAACTCCGAAGGTGGATGCCGTCAATGCAAAGGTGATAGAGTGATTCGATATCATGTGGGTTTTGGGAACTATATCGAACAAAATTGTGACGCTTGCGGAGGAACAGGCTTTATAGAAGGAGCCATGGAAATAACGATTGAAGGCAAGAATATACGGCAAATCCTCGAAATGAGCGTATCGGAAGCGATAGATTTTTTCGGAAATGAGGAAAGTGCCGCATATGATAAGAATATCTGTCATATACTCCTTACTCTTGAACGAGTAGGACTAGGGTATATTAAGCTTGGGCAGCAAACACCGACCATTTCCGGCGGGGAGTCTCAAAGGATTAAGCTCGCTAAAGAACTTGGCAAGCAATCCGGTAAGGATCGTTTGTATATCCTCGATGAGCCTACAACCGGCTTATCATTTTCAGATAGTGAAAAACTAATCAAGCTGATGCTGGAATTAACTGAGAACGGGAATTCGGTAATTGTGACTGAGCATGACCCCGCAGTGTTAAGCAATTGCGATTATATTATAGAGTTGGGCCCAGGAGGCGGCAGTGATGGCGGGTTTATTATTGCGATCGGATCTCCAGAGCAGTTGAAAAGAAACGAAAAATCGATTATCGGCAGGTATTTGAGATGAATTTAGAGTGGCAATATTCCACGCCCCAGGCGGAAGGCATGGATGCGGAGATGTTAGACGGCCTTGATTATTTTCTTAAAAAAAAGAGATATCGGCTTGTCAACAGCGTCCTTGTTGTAAAAAACGGAAAAATTGTATTTGAAAGATATTACAACAAATATAATGAAAATAGCAGAAATAATATTAAATCGATATGGAAAAGCATTCTTTCTTTACTAACGGGGATTTGTCTTGATAAAGGCATGATTCGAAGCCTGGACGAGCCAATCGGCGATTACTTGCCCGCGTTTCAAACGGGTGTCCATCCTTATCATAAGGCAATAACGATTCGACATCTTCTTACCATGTCATCAGGAATTTTCTGGAACGGCGGCGTTCATTATCATTGTCCAATGGTAGAGCAAATGAAGCGGACGAGGGATTGGATCGCACATGTTGCAGATGTTGCGATGAAGGACTATCCTGGAAGCAGCTACGTATATAAAGAATGGGATGTGCTATTGCTATCTGCTGTTATTGGAAATGCTTTCGGAAATACATCTTATGAACTGTGTGAGGAGCTTTTATATAAGCCTTTAGGAATAACGAGTGGAAGATGGGCTGAAAGCCCTTGTGGTGTTTCGTATACCGTAATGAAAGGAGAGGAACATTCTGATTTATCTGCCAGAGATCTTGCGAAGATAGGATTTCTAGTTCTAAACAACGGCATTGTAGAAGGCGAACGGATTGTTTCTGAACATTACATTAAGGAAATGCTAAGGCCAAACGATAACAACAGCTCATATGGATATTTGTGGTGGATACTGGAAAATGGCTATGCATGCAGGGGATTCGGCGGTCAAGAGATAAATATTCTGCCTAAACAAAACATGATAACAGTTATCCAGGCTACCCCAACTCCATCAAGCAAAATTTATGGAGATATTCATAAGGAGATTCTTGAGAAATCTGTTGTTTGATCTAGCATAAATGGCATTATCGATCAAAAACCCATAGAAATAGGCAACATTGAGTGCATTGGGCTCTATAGAGGAGACCAAGATTATATTCCTCTGATGTCAACAATCTGAGCCCCATAAATGGGGCTTTTTTCTATGCTAAAATGGACTAGCGTTAGCGTCCCTCAAGGGTTAATCCTGGAAAGACAGTATAGGAATTCATTACTTCTTTCCCTTTTACCCAAATGCCATCGATTAGATACACACCTTTCTTATCAAAAACATCAATATCTAATTGAAGCTTCTCAATATGATTCGGAATTACCTCCATATTGGAGAACTTTACGACTTCCACACGGAATTTATACCTGTAGGGATCTTCTAGTGTGCCGATATATTTCGCATCGACAATGCGGTAATCAATGATCTTGTCTTGGATCTTCGATATGATGGTTTTCGGGTCTACAAAATCACTTTTGAACGTTGGCGTTACCAAATCAGCGTAACCTGTTTCTTTAGTGTCATAGTAGTTAAAGTACGAATGAAATAAATTACGAATATCGATGATATGAGTATTGATAAAATTTAAGTCATCGTTCCAAATATCTGGTTTCGAATTAATGATAACAGACTGAGCTTTAGCATTCCATTGGACACCCGATCCCAGTGCCTTCGAAATCGTACTGATGGGGACGAGGACACGCCCTTTTTCATTTTTGGGTGCAACATCAGTTGCAACCTCTTTACCGTCGACGATAATTTTAATTTTACCAGTCGCCGCAAAAACAGTGCCGCACAATAAGATTGAAATCATAAGAACGGTAAGCCCAATAAGAAATTTATTCTTCAAAATGAAATCCCTCCATTTTTTCTTATTCTTTTAAACGTCATACTACCTGAAAATGTTATGAAATACACATAATTTTGTTGTAAGACTACAAGATCCCAACATCGCCGAAATGAATCTGAATTGTTATGGCTGCGACCATCATATGGCAGCGGTAGGTTATTATACATGGGTGCATGAACGGTTCTATGAGCAGGAGAAGCGTTCAACGGACTGCAGCTCTGCGAGACATGTGTCGTCGATGCTGTGAAGCTTTCAATTCAGGAAATGAAGAGAAGCATAAGTTGTTTGTGAACATCAGCTTTTTTTATAATTTGTAGTTGGGGTGTAAGACGACAAGAACATACATCGTTTGCCGAAAAAGACAAGAACATGTATGGTTAGCCGTAATTGATATGGAGCGTTAGCCCGAGAACATATATAGTTAACCGATGCACTATTGAGAATTGATTTAGGCAGTAAAAAATATTGCGATGTAATACATAATATTTTTTGTATATACGTGGCTTTTTGGCTCCCTCTGGTCTAATTAATTGTAAATCAAGAGGAGGTTTTCACCATGTCAGGAGGGCAAAAGTGAATAATGTAAAGATGGTCAATAAATCGTTTCAAACGTGGATATAAGTATATTCCCTAGCTCTATTCGGTACGATTGATTTCTTATTCAGATGATGGGGCTTAACTAGGATTACATACTTGTTCTTTAGGCTAACGGACACTATAGCTTAATAAACAAAAAGAAAGGGCTGCCGTAAGTTATGATCGGTAGCCTTTTCAACTAATGGGACAGGATAGTTCAATGAAAACTATGGGTGATTAGTGGTTAAAATGTTGGTCCTAATCCTTTGTCTGCATATATCACCATTTTTTATTGACTGTATGTTCAGTCGTAAATTATACTTGCTATAGCAGCTCTGGAAGAAAGTTGTAGTAAAACGGGTGGTCCCATACATAAATGAAACTCTTGCTTACTTTAAACAAGGAGTTGCAGACCGGTTTCATATAACCAAGAAGGAGGAAGAAGCATGGAATTACATTATAACGTACAAGGATCTGGCGATCCGATTGTTCTCCTACACAGCCCCGGAGTGGATATGAGGGTATGGAAGTTCGTCGTACCGCAGTTAGCGCATACGAAAAAAGTTATCACCTTTGACGGCCGGGGAACGGGTCAATCGCCGTCGCCTACGAAACCGCTTGATCTTGTACATGATTTGCTCATGCTGCTCGATCATTTGGGAATAGAGAAAACCGTTCTCGTCGGTCACTCGATGGGTGGGCAGATCTCCACAGATTTTAGCCTGCTGTATCCGTCCAGAGTGGAGAAACTTATCTTAATCGCTCCATCACTGACAGGCTTTCAATACTCCTCTGAATTTACATCCTGGATGGCACAGGTGAACGCGGCTGCTCCTGATGTCGAGAAGTTGACGAATCTTTCGTTGCAAGGGCCTATTTACAGCGTCACGATGTCCGGTCCGCACTGCGATTTTTTATATGAATTGACTCATCATTACATGAAGAAAGTATTCACTGAATGGAAGAACTTCGAAGTGATATGGCCGCAACCACCTGCGATCGAAAGGCTGCATGACATTTCAGCAGATACGTTGTTTATCAGAGGGACGGTGGAGTGGGCTGACATCGACCGGGTCGGAGAACTGTTTAAACAGGTGCCTTCAATCCGCTTCGTTACAATCGATGATGCGGATCATATGGTGCCCTTGACCCATCCTGATGAGCTTTCGCGACAAATTCAAAAATTTATTGAAAACGAGTGATTACACCATGCCACGAACCCCGGAGGCGAACGATAAGATCCGGCGGGCTGCTAGTGAGAAAATATTAAAGGCGGCCATGCAATTATTTATGAAGAAAGGCTACCATGCCACCTCTATTGATGATGTAGCTAAAGAAGCGAACATCTCAAAGGGTCTTCTATACAATTACTATGAAGGAAAGGAAGGATTATTGGCTGCGATGGTTGACCTTCGCATTGAGGAGTTGATGACCGTTATGAATGCAGCCATATCCAAAGTCAGTCCCGCAGCGCAAATCCAGCATCTCATAGAGGGTGCGATGGATAATGTTCAACAACAACCTGACGTATTCCGGTTCTATCTCCATCTGTTTACCCAGCCCATGCAAGACAAGGTGCTCGCTAAATATACGGGGAAACTGATGGCCGCGTACGATAGCCAATTCCACGTACAATGCAAGATGTTCGAAAATCTGGGTGTTCCCGAGCCGCGCAAGAGATCCGTGCATTTGTCGTCGACGCTTCAAGGCATCATGCTGATGTACTCCACTTATCCGAACGGATATCCTCTAGAGGAAGTCAAAGTACAAGTGATTGCGGATTATTGCCAATAACCAGGTTTTCGTTTTAAATCTATTAATGTTGCTAACATTAGAAGAATACTTGAATGCTAAGTGATTACGCTAACGGGACACGTTAGTTGAATAGCACATATTATTGAGCAGGCTGCCGAAGCCTGCTTTTTTTTGTTAAGCTAACGGGCAGTTTAGTTGAAGATCATACTCGGTGAACCGTACCCTAAATAAGGGCAAGTTTTTTTAATTGAATTGCTTGGTTTAGATGGGTTTTGTTATCTTTGGGCTTATCGTGGAGAGAAAAGTGTCAAATCTGTCAGTGCTGTCAGCTCGGTGGAACAGACGCAACTGTTGCAATTTTCGGTTTTCTCGTCACAGAACATGTGAAACAAACCCCAAGTGTCATATTGGTATATAAGCACTCCTAATATAGCTTAATGGAGTCGTCACGTATGTCATACTGGATATAATCCCACACGTGGATATATACCAAAAATTGCTTGAAGCGGTTTTAAGCTAACGTGAAGTTTAATGCAGATTAGTTGCAAAAATCAAGAAGATCGCCACACCATATCGGGCAGCGATCTTCCAACGTTTTACTTGCAACAAACTAATCAAGATGTAATGCAACATTACTTATGAGTTATTACTACTTCTCATTCCTCCAAGAATAATGCTATACCCATCTGGATCTAAAATTTGAGCATTTACAAAGTCCCAGCCACCCCCTGAACTTTCAATTGGTTCCATTCCAATCGTGCCGCCTTTTCCTCGTACCTCATCAACGATAAGAGCCACATCTTCCCATGGCGTATGAACGAAAGTATCCCAGGGTTCATCCGGACCTTCCCACGTATCGGGAATACCTATAATTTTTGCGGAGAGGGCATTGGGTCGTACATCATGCGGTGATACTGCCTGCTGTAAAATCACTTCCATTTCGCCGCGTCTTGCGTACCCCCAGTTGTTCACCTCATCGCATCCTAATACGTTGCTGTACCATTCCATTGACTTCTTCAAATCGGAGACAAGGCGTACTTGATACGTCTTTTTAAATATAAATTGTTTATCGTGATTAATTTGTTCTTCTGTCTGAGGACGCCTCGCGCTTAAAACCAAGTTGTATCCGTCCAGGTCAGACAAATGAGCTTTCTTGTAAGTATGACCTCCATGCGAGTGCTCAAAAGGTTCAATCGCAATGTTACCACCGTTGCTGCGAACTTCCTCGACAATGTAATCTAGATTTTCCCACTCCACGTAAATCAACGAATCCCAACCATAATCCGGGCCATCCCATTCTGTAGGGTAATCGGTGTGCTTCTTCGGAACAGAGTTTGGACGAATATCCTCCGGTGAAGCAGCCTGTAATAAAATCATTCCCATGCCTTCCCTTGTTGCATGGCCATATCCGCTAATGTCGTTACATTTCAACACATCGCGAAACCATTCCTGAGACTTTTTAACATCAGATACTAGACGTACTGGGAACGTTAATTCAAATTTCCCTTTTCTGGCCGCATCTTTAAAATCCAAAATTCACAGCTCCTTTAGCTTGAATTTATTACCATTGTACCTATTCGTTATATTTGTATAATTTCCTCTAGAACGATAGTTGAACAAGCGAGATCAAAGAAATGGTCATCCTGCACAAGGATGGCCTTAAAAATTGCCGTTACAGACAGCGTGGTGAACCGTACCACAAGTAACGCAAGTTTTTTGGAGAATCAAATGTGCTTTAGCAGGGAAAATGTGGATATTAATCGAAATGTTATTTTTATACGATTCAGAAACCGAAAGGAGAAACGAAATGAGCGAACTAGGTGTTAAAGATAACACGTGTAGAGTGGTCAAAAGAGGATTCTTAGCAGTTGGAACAAGGCATGAAGCGAAGTATTCAGAATACCCAACCGTAATTCCGCAATCATTTGACTCTTTAATAAGTCGTATGGAGGAAATCCAAAATCGAACTGGTGAAAAATTGGCTCTAT
The DNA here is from genome assembly GCF_022898935.1 of Paenibacillus mangrovi. Lineage (GTDB taxonomy): Bacteria > Bacillota > Bacilli > Paenibacillales > Paenibacillaceae > Paenibacillus_AQ > Paenibacillus_AQ mangrovi. Next base: position 11,425 of record NZ_JALIRP010000014.1, read on the forward strand.
ACAAACCAGGTAATTATGCACCCGATAACCTTGGAACCTACTATACAACCGCTCAAGTCACAGAGATTGGTTCTATTCCACAAGGAATGGTAAGCCAGACCACTCCTGTGTGCACTTATGCTGTCTATACGCACAAAGGTGAGATTTGGAAAATAGGTGATGCTTATGGTTCTCTTAACCGTTGGATTGATGAAAATGGCTACAAACATAGTAAAGGTTGGGTAGTGGAGTTGATGGACGAAAGATTTAATCCGACTTCACCTGAAAGTGAGCTAGAGATTTATACGCCAATCGAAGAGAAATAGTCGACGAAAGAGGAGTGACCCTGCAAACCATCGTTTGTGGGTCTTTCTACGTTCTGGCATGAATCAATACCTTTGTTTATTCAACTAACGGGACACGATAGCTTAAAAATTACCGGCATAGATCGACAGCCACGTTGCGCTAACGGGCAGTATAATGTCGCGATACCCAATATATGGTATTATAAAAAATGAAATCAATTTCATGTTATATGGGGATTGGAGATGCTTGTGAAATGGGGGGATTTCTTTGGTAGATGCATATTTGCCGCCAAAACATCAGATTTCAGTGTCGGCACTCATTGAGAATAATGAAGGTGAAGTTCTGTTAGTAAAGACCCATTGGCGCTCAGATACGTGGGAATTCCCTGGTGGAAATGTAGAAGAAGGTGAATCACTTGATGATGCAATTACTCGTGAAGTCCTTGAAGAGACTGGAATTCTGATACGTCCCATTGGTGTAACGGGAGTTTATTACAATGAAACAAGTAATCTTTTATCGGTGGTATTTAGAGCAGATTTCATTGATGGCCAATTAAAAATTCAGCCAGAAGAGATAATGGAAGCTATGTTTGTAAGGTTGACAGTGAGCAACATAGAACAGTACATTACTCGACCTCATATGAAATCACGATCATTAGATGCAATTCGGAGCAAGGGGTTCGTACCATATGAATTTTGGAAGACAAAGCCGTTTCAACGGATTTCCCGCTTAGACCCTCACGGTGTACAACCTGAAGTGTAGCACCCAACTCCTTTAAGCTAACGGGACACGATAGCTCAATAAAGACATTTGAAGGCAGCTGGCTTTTGATCTGTTGCCTTTTCTTAACTAACGGGCAGTTTGACGCAACCATTGCTCTGAATTTAAAGGGGAATGGAGTTAATTGGAGAATAATTTGAAAAGAAGCGGCCGATAAAGGATGGGAAATATATTATGGTCACAGCAGTTATAGAGGTAGTTACAATTCATCCAATTCACAAGCATGCCTTCACTGTATCTGAACACCCAGAGGGACAATTACATCATATTGGAGACGCATTAGGTTGCGATTGTGTAATTGAGAAATTTGAAGACGGATGGATGAGAAAGTATAAAAATGACGGAAAGAATAATGAAGACTGGTACGGGTGGAACGCTGAAGTTCTTGCCCCATTTGATAGTATAGTAGAAGCAATATATATTAACCCCAACACTAATAACCCAGGGAGCTATATTGAATCTAGAGCAAGTAGTATAAGGTTTTTAAGGAATGATGGTGTGAGGGTAATGTATGCCCATATTAAGGATATAAATGTGTCGGAAGGTGAATCTATAAAGGCAGGGGATATAGTCGCTAGAGTGGGGAACAACGGCTATTCTAGACATCCTCACATTCATATAGGAGCCTGGAAAGGCAATACACCTCTTCAAATAAGATTTGATTTAAGGGAAATGGGGAATCACCTTAAAGAACTAACTGATGAGGGGTATTATCTTTAGAATTGAAGCAGTGAACAAATCCACCCAAGATTATCCATTCAGCGTCCATTTGATCTCGCAGACATGACCGACCCATCCTGTGGCAATAGTACCGTCCTGCAGCATGATATCAGTAAAGTACACCTCTCCGGCGGATCCTCCTAGAATGTATCCTGGAATATACTCTAATCTGCCGCTTTTAAATGGAAATAAGGTGTAAACCTCAGATTTGTCACAAGAAGCTTGCTACGAAACCTACCTGGGCTATAAATTAACCGTACAGGCACAGTTGGGACTTCGCCTACATAGAATGAACAAACCGCACTTGTGAACATGAGGTCACCCGGAGGAAGATGCGACGCTCTAGTCATTCAGCAGGAGGTGTCATCATTTCCTGGATTTTTCAATCGCGCTCGCGAATTGTACGAGTTGGTGCGCTGCTGCGAGAAGCCGTCGAAGGATTGTCTGAGGAAGAGCTACGTTTCCAACCTGCACCGGACAAATGGAGCATCCATCAGATTGTGATCCATGTGACGGATGACGAAATCCTGTCGACACATCGGATGAGAAAAGTCTTGGCGGAGGAAGAACCGCTTCTGCTATCATTTGATCAGGAAGCCTGGGCGGATAACCTGGGATATGAACGGTTGGACCGCGAGCAGCATCTGCACCTGTTCCAAATGCTTCGGGCCAGCATGCTGCCGCTTCTGGAAAATCTGACCCCCGAGCAGCTTGAGCGGGTTGGGAAATATCCCGATGGAGTGCGGTACACGTTCAAAGAGCTGCTGGAATTGCGTGTCCAGCATGTCCGTGACCACCTAGCCCAGATCGAGCGGGTAAGGCAGGCATATCGGGAGGATAGGGTATAACACTCTATGCTAGTTGTGATAAAACTAACGGGGAACGAAAGTTGAGGAGCTTGCTTGGTAGCAGCTCCTTTTTACTTGTTGAAGTAACGGGCAGTTTAGTGCAACAATAACAATCTAATTACGTCATATATTGGGAGGATAAATAGACAAGAAACTCACTTAAACATGTCTGTTCATCTTCAAGAACAAATGGAAGGGGAAATGTTATGAGCAAAAAGTTTGCTTTATTTTTGCTTGTATTAATAACAATTTTAAGTGGATGTCAACGCCCTCCAAAAGCTGAAATTGTTCAAATATCAGAAGAACAAGCCAAGCTCATAGTTGAGCAATATCATAAGAAAAATAGCAATTATAACATATTTGGCGCAATAAAAATCACTTCGATAAAACACTTTAATAATGAATACGAAGTAAAATGGGAAAGAAAAAGTAATTGTGAGAACGGGACAGATTATGTAAACGACAAAGATGGGACTATGGGAAACAGTGTAGTCTCTATCTGCTAAAAGCAGTATATTCGATTGAACGGGACACATTAGTGTAAGGTAGAGTATGAAAATGGAGGGGAAATGTGATGATGTGGGCGTCTGTCCTCATATTCCTGATGGTAACGACATTTTGTTTCATTGCTATGTACAAGATTATTGGAATAATTCCAAAGATCAATAAGATAGCTGCAAGTATGTTAGCCTTAATATTTACGGGTGTTATCGCTTATGAATGGATAAATAATATAGCAAGAAATCTGTTTACTCCTATGCCCTAATTCTTATATATCAAATATGAGATTCAAACAATCAAACATATCTTATGTTGTTAAACTAACAGGACACGATAACTCAATAGAAGGCAGCCGAAAAATGGACGAACTATTGTTGAGTCGTTGGTATATTATGACAATTGGCTCCTGACATTAACTAAGAATTGTTCCATTGAAGTGTTAGTTACATGGAGGTAATAATAATGAAACTTGGCCGTGATTTGGTAATTCGACTACATAATAGGTCAGATACAGAAAGAATAGTAATGATGATTAATCGGGATCCATTTCATATGTTGAACGGATTAACGGCTGGAATGTTTGAGCAGGATTTAGATGAACCCGGGGAAAGAATTCGTGATAACACGTTCGTTGTAGAGCTTGGACAGACAATCGTCGGTTATTTTTCGTTGTGTTTCGTTGAACAGGATTCACAGATCAAAGTCTATTGTTACGGAACAGTGGATGTCGATTGGCGCAGGCGCGGGATTGGTACTGCCATGTTTAAGTACATTTTCACTCGGCTCGAAGGCATCACAAGTCAGGAGTCAAAGCCGATTCAATTTATTCATCGGGCACTTACAAGTATTCCTGGAGAAACCACCATTGGCTTGAATTTTGGAATGCAGGAGCAGAATAGCTTAGAGATTTTGTGCTTGAAAGACTTGAATGACTTGAAAATATCGAATCTACCATCCGAATTTCAATTTCGTTCACCAAGGCTTGATGATGCTGAAAGTTGGGCTGATATATACAATGATGCATTCGGTGGGAATAAAAGTATTGAGAGTGTCATTCACGAGTTTCAAGGGGCAGAATTTTCTCCAAATCTATATATGATATGTATCCACGAGACGGGGATTCCTGTTGGTCTTATTTGTTCGACTATTAGAGGAACTCATGCTCGAATACCGACTATTGCCGTTAAGCGTGAATGGCAAAGGCGTGGTCTAGGTGAAGCCATGTTATCCGAAATATTACAGCGACTGAAAGATTCAGGTGCTTTCGATGTTCGATTAAGTGTAGAAAGTCAGAACGGCTCGGCTAAGTTGCTGTATGCCAAATTTGGTTTTCAACAGGAATATCAAAGAATTCATTATGTTGCTTTGATTGAAAAAGAAGAAGTGCTGGAAGGCGGGAATGTCAGCAAGGTTGTACGAGTAGGTGATACTATACGCCGAAGTGATAATCACAATCCATATGTGAATGATCTTTTGATTTATTTGAAAAACATCGGGTTTGATAAAGCCCCACATTTTCTTGGTATGGATCAACAGGGTCGCGAAATACTTACTTTTATCCCGGGTGAGGTCCCCGGAAATGACTATCCTGATTTAACGCCTTACATGTGGTCGGATGCTTCACTCATAGAAATAGCGAAATTACTGCGGCAATATCACGATGCAACAAGAGGTTTTGCTTCTGAGGCGAGGCCCCAAAATGCTTATCCAGATCCAGCGATCAATGAAGTCGTTTGTCATAACGACGCCGCACCATACAATATCGTCATAGAGACCAGCATCCTGTGGCGTTGATCGATTTTGATATGGCGAGCCCGGGCCCTCGAATTTGGGATATCGCGTATACACTCTACACATCCGTTCCGCTCGCCAGCTTCGAGCCAACTCTATTCGATGCAACGACGGTTCTTTATAGTCCTGATCTTCATGCTGGAAATCGGAGCCGGCGAATTGCTTTGTTTTTTGAAAATTATGGCATGGAAATCCCGGATAATCTGAAACAGTGGGTTATTAAGCGCCTTCAAGCTTTGTGTACTACCCTCTCGCAAGGCGCTGCCGATGGGGTGGAGGCTTTTGTGAAAATGGTTGATGATGGTCACTTATCACATTATGAGGATGAAATTAAGTTTTTGACTTTACATTTCGACGATTGGTCAATGGGTCATACAGCAGCAGAGCATCATTCTGACTGTGAATAGCTAAAATAAGTGTATAGTTGATTAAACTTATTCATTGCCTATATCCGATACATTGCGCGTGATATCATTACCACATATCAGGTGCGCAACTGATGATTAACATTTGTAAATGTAAAGGAGATATAAATATGAGTAAAGACAATATCATAAAATCCATGCTTTCTGATCAGGTAAGTATGACACCAAATGGATTTCTCGCAGATGAATTAAGCCCAGTTCAATTTGCAGAATGCTTCGAGTTGTTTTTTGACAAGATTTTAGAAATAAGTAGATCGGATATAGCGGGAGTAGAGGGTTATGGTGAGTTTAATGAGGATTGTAAAGCAGAGTATAGCACCTGCAAGGAATTTCTAATTGACACATTTGCAGAAGACAAAGAGGGGTATTGGTTTAATTGGAGGGAAATGTTCGAAACGACGGTTTTAGAACGTGAATTCTTCGAGAAATACTTTAAGGAAATGGAGGGCAGAATTCGTTATTGTGAAGGAAAACGTTATTTGGTTAATAATAATACCTTTTTCGAGATTATGATTACCGATGGGAAAACAATGGTCGGTTTCCCAGACTGGAGCAGATCCGGTATATGCGATTTCCTTTTAGATTTTGCCATTTTGGACTTAAATAAGCCTTACTTGAAGATACCGGAACTGTTAGCTGAGTATTGCAGTAAAAGGGATATCGTCATACCGGATTTTAAAGAAAGATTCTTATGTATGGCTTATTATAAGGGAATCGATACCTTGCGTTGGCATGCATCGATTGATGACACGGAATCCTGCATGTCCATCATGAAATCCATCAGTCAACTGAAGGATCGAATAAACGCCTTATAAAGGGTGATCGTATGAAATATGATAATGCCAGTGATATATTACCTGAGGAGCTATTGAAAGAAATCCAGAAATACGCGGCCGGGAAACTTCTTTATATTCCAAAGGGAGAGGAAAAAAAGGCTTGGGGTGAGACCTCCGGTTACCGAGATCAACTGCAGAAGCGCAACCTCATGATTCGCAATAAGTATGCACATGGAGTTACGGTTTCGGAACTTGCGGACGAATACTTTTTATCCTTGGATTCCGTTAAAAAAATCATTTATTCGAAGAAGAACGATAGACATTTAACATATGCTCCGACTTTGGAGTCAGCTGTAGATTATGCGAATGGCGGGATGCTTGAAGAATGGATCCAATGCTATTTGCTCCTTACCCGAAAAGTTGCTCCAAGTTTACATGATTTTATGAAAGAAGAGCATCTATATTTTGGCGTCGTTAAGTTTCCCTTGCGTCTCATCCAACCTGATGGAATATCACTAGGGGAAGACTGTGCAGATGAAGCAGTTGACCACACAGCTACTTTTCCACCGCTCCTTATTCAGTACAAAGAAGGCAAATTTTACTGCATCGAACAGAAGGAAGTATTAGCTGCACTAAAACATCGCAAAGTAAATGCTTATCCAACTGTAATTGTCTTAAAGGATACTACGGATTATAAAAGGTTCATGAAACACTATGGAAACGTATTATTTTTTATTAAGGATGCATGATTTGCTCGAAAGGGCATTTTTCTCCGCTATTTTTCGGAGCTTGCCTCAGCCAGATTGAAGCTAAAAAACGAAGGCAGCCAGTGGCTGCCTTTTCCGCACTAACTGGAAGTATAGTTGGATCTTATAAAAGGAATATTCATCTGCTTCGCGAATTCTTCAATATCAAGTGGTTACTTGTGAAGTACGTAACTCCGGTTTAAATCTGTTTATTTAGAAACAGGGATCGGAAACTTATCCATTTTATTTAGAAAAGGAAATAAAAAAATGAATCTGACAGAACAATATACTAAGTTATTAATTAATGCAGAATTTCTACTTATGGCCTATCAGGAGAAAGTGAAAAATAATGAGTCTTATAAAGAGGGACAACGGGTTATTGATATATGTAAAGAATGGATAACAAATAAAGAGATATCCGCTGATGATATATACGAAACTATTGATTCCGAGGATGGATACGATATCGTAGAATTTAGTTATTTGGAAGGGATATCTCAAGAAGAATCATATATGTGGGCTTTATTAACTGATATTGTATGTGCACTGTGTAGTTTGGCTTATCAAATGGAATATCAAAAATATGTACCACAGGTCATAGAAGGTATTAAAGTTGAAAAAATCGAGGATTTCGTTATATTCCTTAATGGAAATATGAAGGTATATGAAAACATAAAGGAGTGCGCAGAGTATTTTGCTGAAAATGTTTGTTATTGAAACGAGAATTTAGTATATGAACGGTATTGTTTATAATGGAGCAATACGAGATGGCCCGCAGCATCGGATAACACCATATCTATGCTGCGGGCGTTGCCCTTGGTTCGCAGCCTTATTTTGCAACCTCATATCTTCATTACCTAGTGAGCTTGAAGCAGAGATTAAGTCCGCGGGGTTTGGGTCAATTCTAAGCCCACATTTGTTAGGGATAGGGAAGAAGATTTGATTGGAATTCGAGAATATTTAAACTTCACCTCAATAAATTAAAGAAAGGATGTTTCCGATGGAACTTCAAGAAATCAATCGGAAATTAAAAGAAACAAGAGACGAATTACTAAGAATTCTCAATGGATTGAGTGGAGATCAATTAAACAAACGGAAAGACCTACACGGTTGGAGTATTGGCCAGGTATGTCAACACTTAAGTAAAACAGAAGAATTATATGTCTTAGCAATAAAGAGAGGGTTAAAGAGCAATGAAGATTCATTTATAGAGAATAAACCATTAGATTTTCTACTTGATAGAAGTAAAAAGTTAAAAGCTCCTGACATTGTTACACCAACGGATGAAATTTTAGAACATCAAGAAATCATTGGAAAACTAAACAATTCAAGAGCGAAGTTATATGAAATATTAAACACGATCGAAGACCCAGCAGTGCTGAGTAGAAGACAATTTACGCACCCAGTCTTTAAAGAGATGTTATTAATTGAATGGATTAAATCACTGTACTTGCATGAACAAAGACACATTAAACAAATAAATGAAATTAGAAATGAATCTATGTAAGGCGTTACATAATTGATAAAGGCAGATACATTAAAAAGGGGAACAAGGGGAAATGTCCAATTGCATATTTGATCAACATTATGGGAGGTGTATTTTTTGTTAAAGACAAAAGTCTATTTTAGTACGCTCCTGTTATTAATCGTTTTCTTTACTTTTCTCTTTTTGCCTGCAGGTTCACTTCACTTTTGGGAGGCGTGGATTTATTTAGTAATCTTCTTTGGTTCAACGTTCTTTATCACTGGATATTTTTTGAAAAGGGACCCTGAACTCATAGAGAGAAGAAGCAATGCTAAAGAAAAAGAAAAGGAACAAAAGATTTTCCAATCCATATCTGGTGTCACTTTTTTTGTTGGATTGTTAGTTCTTCCTGGTTTGGACGAACGATTTGGTTGGTCAAATATTCCTTTATTTATTGTATTGATAGCAGATGTCGCCATCTTGCTTGGTTTCTGGATTGTCTTCTTAGTTTTTAAAGAGAATACATACACGTCTGCCATCATCGAAGTGAGTGAGAACCAAAAAGTTATTTCTACTGGTCCGTACGCGGTGGTTCGGCATCCAATGTATACAGGGGCTATTTTTATTATACTTTTCACTCCCCTTGCATTAGGTTCAATTTGGGCATTGATTCCCTCGTTTTTAATAATCATATTTATCGTTCTTAGGCTGCTAAATGAAGAAAGGATATTGTTAAAAGAGTTAAAAGGATATGAGGAATATTGTAAGAAAACACGTTATCATTTAATTCCTCTTATTTGGTAAGAAAAGAGTTCTTGGTGTTCGTACCGGGGACTTTTTTATGTTTGTGAACATAGATGAATAGGAGTGGAATAAAATGAATTGGACATCAATCAGAGATTTTCTTGATATTCCGAAGAACATAACTGGAAAAGAGGTTAAAATTGCCATTATTGATGGAGGCTTTTATTCTCACCCAGACATTTTATCGAATCATAATAGAAGTACTTTCTTAGTAAAAACTCATACAAATAATCCTGTGCCAATGAAAATGACCAATGAAACCCAATTAAATCATGGTCTCCACGGATTATGGACAGCTTCTGCTGCTGGAGGTTCTGGCTTGTTATCGAGTGGCATGTATTCCGGGGCTGCTCCTGAAGCGGATATGTACTTCATTGAAACAGGGCCTCTTCAAACGGCAGAGGATGTCGAAAAAAATGTAGGGAATGCCTTACTTTGGGTCAAACAAAATGCTGAAGAATATGGGATAAGAGGGATTGTTTTAACCGTTGTTGGTCAAAGGGATACAGGTCTTCTTCCTTGGCAAGCTGATCCCCTTCGTATTTTATGTGAAGAGTTAGTTCATAAAGGTATATTGGTTGTAGTGGCATCTGGAAACAATAGTGAGCTTACTAGTAGTTCTGTCATTTCACCCTCCGTTTTATCTGTGGGCGGTGTTGCTATACCTGAAAGTGGTAAGAAGGAATATGCTACTTCGTTTCCAGGTAGTAAGGGATTGACATTTGATGGAAAATGGAATCCTGATATTTTGGCTCCAGCAATGAATGTCGTTTTGCCATTTCCATTTGAGTCAGAAGAAGAACGATTAAATCATTATACTGTGACGCACGACAATCTTCCTCCTAATTATGCCAGACAATGGGGGACCTCATATGCTGCTCCGATCGTGTTAGGATTGGCGGCATGCTTATGGCAAATACAACCCGGTTTGACAGCTGATAAAGTCAAGAAAGCACTAGTTTCTAGTTCTGAATGTCATAGCAAATGGGTAGCACTAAAGGCGGGGCTCGTATCCCCTAATGCCTTCTCGTTAGATTTTCATCAGATTGCTGACACTGACATTCGAAGCTCTATGTATTCACGGTGGAAACATTGGAAAGAACGCTCTTTGTCAGAGAAAATAGAAAAAATCAGCTCCGATAACCACGATGGTATTGATGTTCTTTTATCTTTTTTACCTGAAAAAGTACCTCATGAAGCAATAAGCAGTGTGCAACACTTGTTATATCACCATTCACATAAAGTAAGAGCAGCTGCAATAACTGTACTTTCGACTCAACCATCATTCATAAGCTCCTTAGAACTATTACACTGTCTTACCGATGAATCTCCAAATGTTAAAATGGGGGGACTGTATGCACTTAGCTTATGTCCAAACCTTTGGAAGGAATTGATACCGACTCTTTGCACTTTGATAAACGATGAGAATACTGATATTCGTTATAATGCTTGTAAGTTAGCCGCAACAATAAAAAGCAAACAGTTCATTAAGCCTTTGATGGATGGATTAAATGAAGATGCACGAAATAAGAGAATTGGCACTTTTGGAAAAAGACATTTTGCTTTGGAGATGATCACGGGCATTGAGATCCCACGAGAACCTGAATGGCAGGAAGGAGAAGATCCATATTCAAGCAGGAGTATTCATGCTTTATTGGACATTGCAACAAAATGGAAGTCCTTTTTCAACTTGATGTCTGATAACTAAACGCGGACTGAGTACTCCAAACGCTTGACTTGGAGTTAACTCCAAAGAGTAAACTATATATAAAGAAAACAATATCTTTTGAAAGTGAGGAATCATCAAATGGAATATGTGAAACTTGGAAATACAGGTTTGGATGTATCTCGACTTTGTCTTGGTTGCATGGGCTTTGGTGTGGCAGAACGGTGGATACACCCTTGGGTACTCGATGAAGAGCACAGTCGTCCTATAATTAAAAAAGCTCTGGAACTCGGTATCAATTTTTTTGATACAGCGAATGTGTATTCAGACGGAACAAGCGAGGAAATTGTTGGGCGTGCTTTAAAAGATTATGCCAATCGTGATGAAATTGTCCTCGCTACAAAGGTTCATTTTCGTATGCATCAAGGTCCAAATGGTGCTGGTCTTTCCCGAAAGGCAATCATGAGTGAAATTGATAAGAGTCTTAAGCGATTGGGAACCGATTATGTAGACCTTTATCAAATCCATCGCTTTGATTACAATACTCCCATTGAAGAAACGATGGAAGCCTTGCATGATGTGGTGAAGGCTGGGAAGGCAAGATACATTGGTGCTTCTGCCATGTACGCATGGCAGTTCCTAAAGGCATTACATGTAGCTGAAAAAAATGGATGGACTCGGTTTGTATCCATGCAAAATCATTTAAACCTCTTGTACCGTGAAGAAGAGCGGGAGATGCTGCCTCTTTGTAAGGAAGAAAAAATCGGAGTGATTCCATATAGCCCGCTCGCATCGGGAAGATTGACTCGTGATTGGGCGGAAAAAACGCATCGTTCCGAAACCGATCATGTTCAGAAATCTAAATACGATGCGACTGCAAATAGTGATCGACTGGTTGTGGAGCGGGTTGCAGCAATAGCAGAAAATCGTGGCGTTCCCCGTGTACAAATCGCACTTGCTTGGTTATTGCAGAAAGAACAAGTAACAGCTCCCATTATTGGTGCTACGAAAATGTCTCATCTCGATGATGCAGTAGCTGCTCTTTCGATTACGTTAACACCTGAAGAAATGACGTCGCTGGAAGAGCCGTATGTTCCTCATCCAGTTATTGGTGCGGTTTGATATAAGAAACGACAAGAACATCCTATCCATTTTGAAGGGCGCTCTTAATTAGAAGTCAAGTAGACATTGGAATAAAATAAAATGATTAAGCTGCCTTAGCTCGAGTTTCCATCGGGCTAAGGCTGTTTAATTTCTTCTGCAATCGCTCGTAGTTATAAAAATGGAAATAATCATCTATATCCTTCTTTAAAGCATCAAAGGTCTGGTATTTGTGGAGGTAGTATATTGAAAACCTCGGTCACTATGTAACATCGGTGATACTCCAGTTGCAGCTTTCAAGGCCAAGTCCAGCGTTGTGAATACGGTAAAAAATGTATGAATATTTAATTTGATGTCCGGAACGAGTTTTTTCGATTTGGAAGACGAGCGGCTCGCAATTGGTGTAGAATGGTAATAATTATGCTGCTGTCAGTTCCCATCACAAATGCGGAACGAAGCTTGCAAATGCTATGTGGTTTCACTACATGAAAGTGCGATTGGATGCCCTTGTCACCAAATGAATATGCAAGAACTCAAGGCTTATTTAATAGGAGATCTCATAGTTCGTGTCAATGTTCGTGGAGGGATTTGTCCCCCTGGCTGATAAATTAAACAGATAGGATAGTTCGAGTTCTGCTGAACCGATACTCTAGCGGAAGGAATGGGGACATGGGGGTACTTTACAAGTATTCTAGGCGGTTCCATCGGTTGCAATGGAAATTAACCCTATATTATATTCTCACAACGATTGTTGTCATGCTTCTGCTTGAAATGATAGTTGTCCTGGGTTACTACCTTTTCGTCAATTATAACACCGATCGAATACTTGCCTTTCAGGTAGGTTCGGTCGCACAAAATGCCGCCATTCATTTTAGTGGACCTTTCGTCAACAAAGATAACCTCAATCAAACATTAAAAGACTGGCCTTCGGAGATGGGAACTGAATTTCAGGGGTATTCTGCGGCCTTCGATCTAGGCGGTCGACCGATTGTAATTACAAGAGAACCGTTTTTTGAAGATAACACAGAGCTGGAAATGCCTGCCGAAGTGAAACAGCATGTACAGACCGCATTGTCAATGGAACCCTCTATGGTGAAACCGATTACGACATATGTATATAAGGAAAAGAGCGCTGTGTACATTGTGGCTTCGATTGCCAATAAAACTGCGGTTAGGGGGGCGTTAGTGGTTAAAGCGGAGCAGGTACGTCTCTCTTCACAAAATTTAAGGAATTTTATGCCCAATGTGTTTTCTTTTTTTGGTATCAGTCTTATAGGTTTCATTATTGGGGCGGCGATTGTCGGCCTCACTTTTGGAATTGTTACTTCGCGAAGTCTGGTGCGCCGGATTCAAAGAATATTGACCTCCACGAATCGATGGAGCCACGGGGATTTCACCGTATCCATAAACGATCCGTCCGGCGATGAATTGGGGCAGTTGGTTCATAGGCTTAACCAAATGGCAAAGCAACTAAAGCAATTACTCTGGACACGGCACGATTTGGCGACAATGGAAGAGCGTAATCGCCTGGCCCGGGAACTTCACGATAGCATCAAGCAGCAGATGTTTGCGGTCTCTATCTGGGTCAATACCGGAAAGTCCTTGATCGGACAGGATGAGGAGGCAGCAAGGTCGAATTTGACAGAGGTAGAGCATTTGATTAGTCAAATGCAGAGAGAGCTGAACGCGCTTATACTGGAATTACGCCCTATAGCTTTGGAAGGGAAGCATCTGTCTCGTGCACTAGAAGATTATGTGCGTGCCTGGCAGGGGCAGACCGGAATTTTCGTAAATTTAGAAGCAAGAGGAGACCAGTTGGTGTCTCCCGTCATTGAAGAAGCCTTCTTTCGAATTGCGCAGGAGGCATTGTCAAATGCTGCCCGGCACAGCCGGGCAGATACAGTCAAACTTCGTCTGGAATGCGGCGATCCTGTGACGCTAACGATTAGCGATAATGGTAGCGGTTTTGATGTTAAGGACGCAGGTCATGGCGTCGGACTCTCCTCTATGCGCGAGCGTGTACTCACGTTGGGCGGACAGCTCGATATCTGGAGTGAGAAGGGAAAAGGCACGACAGTAACGGCCCGCTGTTTCCAGAAAGAGTCAAGAGAGAAATAGGTTGAAATGAACAAAAGTTAGTAGTCTTTGTAAAGGAGTGGACAGGATGGTAAAGATGGAGCCGATCACGATTTTGATTGTCGATGATCATGCGATTGTAAGACATGGCTTGTGTGCGTTATTCAAAATTCAACCGGATTGTCTGGTGATCGGCGAAGCCGATTCGGGAGAGACTGCTGTGCGATTGGCTGCGGAGCTTGTGCCCGATGTTGTGCTTATGGATTTGTTGATGCCCGGTATCGATGGTGTAGAGACAACGAAGCGCGTGAAACAAGTCAGTCCGCGATCGCAAGTGATCGTGCTGACTTCGTTTCATGAGGATCAGCACATCTTTCCGGCTATGCGTGCCGGAGCGCTTTCCTATGTGCTCAAAGATATCGACCCCGGCCAATTGGTTGAGACGGTGCGCAGGGCCGTACATGGTGAATCAATGATTCATCCGCGTGTAGCTGCGCGCGTTGTCCAGGAGATTCGAGTCACGAAACGGGCGGATTTCAACCCGTTCGCCGAGTTGAGCGAACGCGAACTCGAAGTGCTGCGTCTTATTGCTGGCGGACTTTCGAATGCCGAGATTGCCGCGCAATTAATCATCAGCGAAAAGACAGTTAAAGGCCACGTTAGCAATATACTAAGCAAGCTGCATATGCTGGACCGTACCAAAGCGGCCGTTTTTGCTTGGGAAAAGGGGCTTATGCGGCCGGATTAATTAAAAAACGACCGTCCTTTTCCTGTCTTCATAATCCTCAATTGCTCCCTATGGTTTTGTCCAAAGTTCTGTTACAAACTAATAGCCCCCTTTCATATATACGGTATAACATGCATTCTGCACCCTCTAATATCTCTAACTTCGCATTTGTCATATTCGTTCCTGCACATAAACAGTTCTCTGGATGTAGGTTTGAACAGACCAGCAGTCGCGTTGCAAACCAATTGTTCTGTTGTAACATCAAGAAGACGACATGGTGAACCATTTCTTGAGGAAACGAGGAAGATAAATGCAAAGATTAAACCAGTTTCAACTATTAAAACGCAATAAAGATAACCGAACGGAAGCTGAGAGGTCGGCCTCACGATTGATGAAGATGCGTATAGTCTGCGGTTATGGCGCCGCCATAGCGGTTACGCCGTATCTACTCATCAAAATTGCTTGGTCTTTTGGTCTCTTCATTCCGACCGAGCAAATGGGCGACACCAGCTGGCGCATGATCAACGCGTCAACCGCGGTTCTCGCTGCGGTCGGCATCCTGCTGGCGATGGCGTTCTGCAGGCCGTGGGGTGAGCGGCTGCCCGCGTGGCTGGTGTCCCTGCCCGTGTGGGTGGGCACCGGTCTGCTCGTTCCAATGCTGTTGCTGGCGCCGGTGCTCGGCCCGGCCGCCATGACCCTGGACAAGGAGGCAGGTGCCGCCGAATTCTGGGCATACGAGCAGATCTTCGTCATGGTCTCACTGGTCGGGATCGGCATCTGTCTGCCGCTCGCCCTCGCAGGGTACGCCAAGGCGCGGTGGCCGGAGGCGCTTGGCGGTCCGACCGACTACGAGGAGCTGCCTGGACATACCCGGCAGCTGCAGAACACTCTGGCTAGAATCGTCGCGGCCGGCTGCATCCTGCTTGGCATCATCAAGGTGTTCTGGGCGGCGGGCGGCACCTTCGGCATCGTCCCGGACATGCTGAATGACCGCGATGTGTGGTGGCACCTGCTGACGTTGAGTACCGGCGTTTGGGCATTCGTGGGGGCGTGGGGCCTGCTGGTGCTGACCTCCCGCCGCGGGTCTCGGAGGTTCCTACCCCCCATGGCGGCGGCCTGGATCTCGTCGGGAATGCTGTTCTCCTATAACCTCTTTTCCGCTATTCGCCCCGATTCGCAGTACTCCCCGGAGTTCCCGCTTGCACGAGTCTTGACCACAGAGGTCGGCATTGTCTTGGGCGTGATGATGGGGATGATCATCTTGCTGGTGCTACATGACCGCCGGCGAGCCCTGCGCGGCGAATCCTGAGAATCAGCTATGACCTGACGGGCTTGTACAAGTGGCACACTCAATGTGCTAACGGTACCGATAGCTCAATATAAACGAGGGCAGCCATTGGCTACCTTTTCTGTACTAACGGGCAGATTAGTTTAAACTCATCATTTTGGATTAACTTCGGAAGTTCCTAACGAATTCGAGGGGTAATGTAGATAGACAAGCGGGGACTAGTCAGAAATTTGACATAATCAAAAGAAACGGTCGACTTTTCAGTCGACCGTTTTACCTCTTATTTATTTGCTCCGTTTAAGACACTAAGCGAATCATTAAGTGCAGTTTTGCACTTGCTGGCATCAGGGCTTCCCGAACGAACGGCTGATAATACCACGTCAATTGTTCCGTCAATTTGGACCCATGTTTTGCTATCCATTTTCCGAAGCTTAGGCTCAGATGTGTCCCATTGATGTTCCAAATTGTCAGCGCCTTTTTTGGCTGAAGCAAAGTCATTTGAATTTACATTGTTTAGCATGTCATTTTCAATGTTAACGAAATCTGTTAATTGTCCAGCCAGTTTATTTTGTGAAGCATTCCCACCGGATGTAGTAGTTTGAGATGAATCACTTTGCGATGCTGATTTATTTGCTCCATTTAAGGTGCTAAGCGAGTCGTTAAGTGCAGTTTTGCATTGGTTAGCATCAGGGCTTCCTGAACGAACTGCTGATAATACAACGTCAATCGTTCCATCAATTTGGACCCATGTTGTGCTATCAATTTTCCGAAGCTTAGGCTCAGCTGTATCCCACTGATGTTCTAAATTGTCAGCGCCTTTTTTAGCTGTAGCAAAGTCTTTTGAGTTTACAGCGTTTAGCATATCATTTTCAATATTAATGAAATCTGTTAATTGTCCAGATAATGTAGCAGCTTGAGTAGAACCGGCTTGCGATGCAATATTATTGCTTAACCCAACATAACCGCCTATCACAACAGCTAAGAAAATACACAGTACCACAATGGTTTGTGTCAAAACATTTTTCTTGCTTCTATTTGATTGGTTTGTTTCTACTGGTTCACTTTTTGGATTTGTATCAATTTTTGTAATAGCGAGGAAAACGATGATCGCTAATATAGCGATAAGGAAAATTACACTCGTAACTGTTGTCCCCAATCCTAACCCGCCATTAGCATTTGGTTGAGATAGAAAATCTCCTAATGATGCTCCAAGTGGACGAGTAAGAATATACGCAATCCAAAATGCTAATACCCCATCAAGGTTCAGGAATTTATACGCCAAGTATACACAAGCTATGATAATAATGACTGTTATTCCTGTGCGAAGATAACCAAGACCGAGTTGTTCGGAAAATAAATCGCCGACTGCTGTTCCAAGTGCAAATGTGAAAAGAATGGTCAGCCAATAGAAAACTTCTCTTTTTCTTGTATAAATCGAGTGGATCGAGAGTGTTCTTTCACTGAGATACCAAAAAAGAAAAGTTAATCCTAACAGCACGGAGAAAAATATTGTACTCGTCTCAAGAGGTACTCCGATATTGTCTGTCAAATTATCCGTTACGAGCGTACCAAATACGCTAATAAGCACAACCGTTAGCCAATAAATACTTGGCACATATTTAGTTGCTCTGAATTGAAAAAACAATACAATGAAAAACGCTATTCCCATGATTACTGTCGTGGCCGTTAAACCTAATCCGAGATTGAAATTGATGAAGTCGGCAAATGTTTCACCGACAGTGGTGCATAAAATCTTAATGATCCAGAAGAAAATCGTAACTTCAGGTACTTTGCTAAGTATTATTTTCAATTTATTTTCGTTCACTTCCATACTTAACTTCCTCTCTTTGCAGTAGTTTCCCACAACTTTATTTTTGTTTTTCCCTCAATCTATAAAAGATATCCATTTCTTCAAAACACGTTATAGCGGGAATAAATTAAAAATAATATAGTAAGATTAAAAACACATGAGAAGGATAAAAATTACATAAAAAACCTCGAGCCATAGCAGAGTGATATTTTTCAATATCGCTGCGCTAAACTCGAGGTGTTTTTAGTTGGAGCTGAATTCTTTTCTCCATTGCGAAGGAGAGACGCCATTGTACTGTTTGAACAGCTTGGTGAAGTAATTTGGATTGCCCAGTCCGATCTGTTCGGCAATTTCAGTAATGCTGTGATCGCTCTCTTTTAGAAGTCGTTCGGCTGCGTGAATACGGTTGAGATTTATATATTCGATAAGCGTCGATCCGGTCGTTTTTTTGAAAATTTTGCAGAAATGATATGGATTTAGATTGACGATGGAAGCGGCCTGGGATACGGTAATGGTTTCAGTGTAATGATCATCGATGTAGAGCAGCAGCTTTTTGAAACGCTCGGCATTACGCGCATGGCCTCGGGAAGTTTTCTCCGTCTGTTGTTTGGGCATAAATTTCCTTGACAGGAGTGTAAGCAAAATGTACATCTGGCTTCTGACGATAAGCTCATATCCTTGATGCCTAGAAGTAAATTCGTTAATAATTTGTCTTAAGATAGAACGGAAATGGCCATTAGCTGAATCATCATGGCTTATTTTGAACGGAAAACGCAAGGTTCCGTCTAAATAGGGTGCAATATATAGCGAATGAATAGGATCAGAGGCTATATGTTTAAATAACGAGGCGTTGAACACGATCGCGATATAGTCTAGTGATTCTGCACAGGCGCTGTATCCAACATGCAGTGCGCCGGGCGGAATCATAATGATATCCCCTGGCTCTGCTTCGTAAGGCATGCTATCGATATGAAAAACGGCTTGTCCTTGGGTCATAAATATAATTTCTAAGTGTTCGTGCCAGTGCATATGCAGCGCTGGTGCCCCGTGATATGGCGTATTCACATGGTTATGAAAAATGTTCATTGGATAAGTGGGATCGTTAAAATAAGTCCTCTCTCTAAGTTCCGGGGGATAGGTCATTATGCCAACTCCTTATCACAAGATACAACCCAAAAAGCCCAAGATTGTATAGAGATTTTCTAATATAACAGCGATAAAATAGGCTTGTGCTACATAATATACTCAATTTAGGAGTGATTTACAATGAAAGGTAGCGATCACTTTTTACGAATAGGAACCTTGGTCGCAGGACAGGATGCAGTGCGTATCCTTCCACAAATTTTACCTCACGGTTTTGAATCTATTACTCTGACTTTTTGGCAAACGACAGGGGGAATTGAACTTAAGGAACTGGCTAAACAGGTTCGGGAAATCGTCGATGAGCATGGGGTCGTGATATCAGCGCTGAGCGTATTCGGTAACCCGTTAACGGGAGAAGGCAACAATGCGGACACACTGGCCAGTTGGGAACGCGCCATTAATCATGCTCATTTATTTGGAGCTGATATTGTAAGCGGTTTTACGGGGCGGTTGACGGATCAGCCTATAGATGAATCTTTGCCGCGTTTCAAGGAAGTGTTCGGAGAATTAAGCAAACGCGCTGCAGATCGCGGTGTACGCATCGCTTTTGAGAACTGCGATATGGGCGGCAATTGGTGGAAGGGAGACTGGAATATTGCGCATAACCCAAGGGCGTGGGAGATGATGTTCAACACCATCCCGGCTGACAATATCGGGCTGGAGTGGGAGCCTTGCCATCAGATGGTCAGTCTGATTGACCCAATTCCGCAGCTTCGCAAATGGGTGAGCAAAGTATTTCATGTACATGGAAAGGATGCGACGATCGCCTGGGATATTATCAAAGAGCATGGGATTCACGGCCCTAAGGAATTTGTGTGGCACCGTACACCTGGATTCGGAGATACCAATTGGACTGACGTCATTTCGATTCTGCGTCAGGCAGGTTATCAGGGAACAATAGATATCGAAGGCTGGCATGATCCAGTGTATCGCGATGAGCTTGAAATGACGGGACAGGTGCATGCCCTTACATTTTTGAAACAATGCCGCGGCGGTTCATTTGTGCCGAATCCGGTATAGAAGGAGGAGTTCATAGCATGACGGAACAAAAGCATCGGATTATCGTCGCCGGCTGTGGAGCAATGTCGCATATATGGATTCAAACGGTGTTGAAACGGGAGGATACTGACATTGTTGCTCTGGTCGACGTGTATCCAGAGAACGCACGAAAAATTAAGAATGAGTATTCCCTGCAATGTGAGATATACACGGAACTAGAACCGGCTATTATGGACACGAATGCCAGTCTAGTAATTGATGTTACGATTCCGGATAGTCATTTTGATATTAGCACCACTGCGATGAGGAATGGCTGTAATGTATTTGGCGAGAAGCCAATGGCAGCCAATTTGGAGCAAGCTAAGGAGATCATCCAAGTGTCCGAAGTAACGGGCAAAACGTTATCTGTTATGCAGAATCGGCGCTATGATGCCAATATTCGCGCGTTAATGGAGATGATCCAATCCGGAATCATCGGTAAGCCGGGTATGGTTAACGCTGATTTCTTTCTGGGGCCCCATTTCGGCGGGTTCAGGGATATGATGGACAGCCCGTTAATTCTTGATATGGCGATTCACACCTTCGATCAGGCCAGGTTTATTCTGAGAGCTGATCCGGTATCGGTATACTGCCATGAGTTTAATCCCCCAGGATCTTGGTATCATGGGAATGCTGCCGCAATTTGCATCTACGAAATGTCGGATGGATCCGTCTTCTGCTATCGGGGCTCCTGGTGCGCCGAAGGTGCGTCCACCTCATGGGAGTCGGACTGGCGGATTACGGGAGAGAAAGGGACGGCGATTTGGGATGGCGTGGGAGCACCTTATGCGGAGATTGTTGGTCCCAAGGAGAATGCGGGTGAATTTCAGCGTGAGATTGTCCGAATCGAAACCCCATTAACGTGGACGGGACAGCTTGGGCATCCAGGCTGCATAGATGAGATGTTCCTGGCTCTAGCTCAAGGGCGGCCTGCGGAAACGGATTGCCGTGATAACATCCATAGCATGGAAATGGTGATGGGTGCGATTGATAGTGCACGAAGCGGGAAGAAAGTATTTTTCTAATTTGAATAGAAAATCAGCTGCAGGAACAAAAAGAAGAACCGGCATTAACTGCCGGTTCTTACTTATATATGTATATAATTGCAATTGCATGCAAAGAAGGACTGTGATAAAATTAAAGAACTATTGTCAATATATTTTAAAACGTAATTATCCTATCTTACCTACATTATTATCTTATCACATGGGTTTACCGTTTGTCAAATGTTATTTTGGTTTCCCTTACTCAATAACTAAAAGGAGAGTGTTCCGAACGATGATAGACGCGAACGATTGGAATCAAGAACAGGAGCGGCTGGATTTGGTTACGGAAAGTCTACAATCGAGAATCGCTGAGTTGGAGCCAGAGGTGTCAGGGCTGCGTGGTCAGGTAGTGGACATTCGCAAGCGATTTTGGGAGGAAGTTACGGTCAACACGAGCACGTTCGATGATTTTGAGGAGACCTTTTACAGCATAAAGCAGCAAGAAGCAGTGTTATCCGAACGAGAGCGCAGTCATCGACAACGGATGCTGCGATGGAAAAACATGAAGCGGCTGCTCCCGTCTCCCTACTTCGGGCGCATCGATTTTCAAGAAGATGGTCTGAGCTTCAGTGAGCAAATTTACATCGGCGTGTCATCCTTCGTTGATGAAGACGGTATGAATTTTCTGGTGTACGACTGGAGAACGCCAATTGCAAGCATGTATTACGACTATTCCCCGGGTGCAGCTGAATACGAAACACCGGGCGGACAAATCATGGGGACGATGCTTCTGAAGCGGCAATACCAGATTCGCGACGGTCAGCTCCGGAATGTGTTCGACACAAGCTTAACGATCGGCGACGAACTGCTTCAGCAGGTGCTTGGCAAGGGCGCGGATGCACAAATGAAAAGCATCGTGGCGACCATCCAAAAGGAGCAAAACGCCATCATCCGTAACGATAAGAGCCCTATGCTCATTGTGCAGGGAGCGGCCGGTAGCGGAAAGACGTCCGCGGCGTTACAACGGGTTGCGTACTTATTATATAAACACCGTGATAGGCTCAAGGCAGATCAGATTATTCTTTTCTCGCCTAATCCGATGTTTAACAGCTATGTATCCACGGTCCTCCCTGAACTTGGTGAAGAGAACATGCAGCAGACGACCTTTCAGGAATATCTCGCATATTGGCTCGGGTCAACGCTGCGTCTTGAGGATCCTTTCGATCAGATCGAATATGTACTGACAACAAAACCAACGCAAGGCTATGAAGCCCGGCTGAACGGAATCAAATATAAAGGATCAGAAGCTTTCCTGCGATCTCTCCAAAGCTATGCACAGTGGCTAGGTAAAGAAGGCATGCTATTCCGAGGTATCCATTTCCAGGACCGCGAGTTGATTACCGCGGAGCAGATGAAATTGCAATTTTACAGCTACGACAATTCCATCCGTCTGGCGAATCGCGTTGTTCTGCTGAAGGAGTGGCTTTTGCGAGAGCTGGCTTCGTTGGAACGTAAAGAGCAGGAGGAGCTCTGGGTTCAAGATGAACTCGATTACCTCGACAACGAGCAATATGCCGAAGTCTACAACCTACTTCTGAAGAAGTACCAGCGAGAAGAAGCGGTCTTCGATTTTACCAATCAGTATGTCGAAGACTATGGCGATTTTCGCGAGCAAGAGCAGGGGGAAGAGAATGTCTTTGATTTTACCGGTCAGGAAGAAGCTCTTCTTCGCCAGATGATTGTGAAGGAACGCTTCAAACCACTAAGGCGGGACGTAAAAAGGTTAATGTTCGTAGATGTGATCGGGCTGTATGATCAGTTGTTCAGTGATGAAACCGATTATCGTATGATGACGAACGAGACCGAAATACCCGGACAATGGGCAGAAATCTGCATGCAAACGAAGGAGAAACTGATCCAGCTTGAACTCTTTTATGAGGATGCGACCCCGTTTCTTTATTTAAAAGAACTCATTGAAGGCACGCGGATGAACACGGAGGTTAGGCATATTTTCGTCGATGAAGGCCAGGATTATTCACCGTTCCAATACTCGTTTCTCAAAAGGTTGTTCCCCCGTGCCCGCATGACGGTTCTAGGCGATTTCGGTCAAGCGATATTCGCTCAAGCAACGAATCTGCATGAGGAGGATTCGCCGTTGGTCCGGCTATACGGTAAGGACGAAACGAGCCTGATTAACCTCGTTCGCAGTTATCGTTCGACCCAAGAGATTGTGACGTTTACGAAGTCGCTGTTGCCTTGGGGAGAGGAAATCGTACCCTTCGAAAGGAGTGGAGGAAAGCCTCTTTTGAAGAAGACTGACAGCAGTGAAGAACGGGCAAAACGCATTAGTGAAGACCTGGCAGTGCTTAAGGCTGAAGGCTTCGACTCTATCGCTGTTATTACGAAGACCTCAGATGAAAGCCGCGAAGCCTATGAAGCGTTGACGTCACAGAGTGGCGAGGCTCTGAGGCTCATTACGAAGGAAACGCTCACCTTTGAGAAGGGAGTCGTGGTTATTCCTGCCTATCTCGCTAAAGGAGTCGAGTTTGATGCTGTACTGATCTACGATGCTTCTTCTCAAGTATACAATCGGGAAAGCGAACGCAAGCTCTTTTATACAGCATGTACGCGAGCAATGCATCGACTTTTGCTTTACACGATAGGGGAATGTACGCCTTTTATTCAAGAAACAAGTACGAACTTGTATGAGGTAGAATAAAGCATTACAAGATAGCTCAATAAAACAGTGGCAGTCTAGGACTTTAATTTACAATCCAAGGCTGCCGCTGTTTCTTTTATTCGGGATAGTATTCTTTTTGATTAAACGACAGGCAGGATAGCTTGGTGGTTATCTTGAATTGTTTAAATGTATTGTGAATTTTTAGATGAAAATAACAAAGGGGAGATTACATATGAAAAAAATGCCGACAATTCAATTAGAAAGACTCATATTACGACCTTTCAGTTTAGATGATGCACAAGTAGTTCAAGAATTAGCAGGTGATAAATATGTTGCTGAAATGACATTAAATATCCCACATCCATATGAGGATGGGATGGCAAAAGCATGGATAGAAACACATATTGATCATTTTAATGAAGATCGATCACTTTCATTAGCTGTTGTACATAAAGAAGAAAAATATTTAATCGGCGCGATAAGTATAGGATTTAATAAGAAGTTTGATCATGGGGAACTTGGATATTGGATTGGCAGAAAGTATAAGAATAATGGATATTGTACTGAAGCAGCAAAAGGAATAGTAAAATATGCATTTGAAGAAATGAATTTAAACCGTATATATGCCCGCCATCTAGGAAAAAATCCTGCATCGGGAAAAGTTATGGAGAAAATAGGCATGAAATATGAAGGATTATTAAGACAGCATGTTAAAAAATGGGGTGAATACGAAGACCTTGTGCATTATGGTCTTTTAAAGGATGAAAATAATTCAGAGAATTACTAAATAAAAATTCATCTAAAGCATATACGCATAAAAAGTCGCCGAATTGGCGGCTTTTTTGGCTTGGTGTGGTTAATCCAAAAATCAGTCCCGAGACGGAGAACACATCAGATGCAGATCCTAACCAGTAGAGATAATGGATGTTTAAGGACAGAGCCAGGGAAGGTTTAATAACCTTGCCCTGGCTCTTTTGGTTCCAGATGCGCCATCTATATCATCTTGCACATTTCCGATTGCGAAATTAATTGTTTCAAGTATGGTATGAGTACGCCGGACAGTTCTTCACGCCCCAGACCGATCTCCAGAATGGCCTTCATGTAGCCCAGTTTGTCCCCGATATCGTACCGTTTACCGGCAAGCTCCAACGCCAGAAGCCCTTCCTTGGCGCATATGAGATGCAAGGCGTCGGTTAATTGCAGTTCGCCTCCGGCGCCTTTCTCGAGCTTTTCCAAAACAGGGAAGATCGATGGCTGCAAAATATACCTGCCCATAATCGCCAAATTCGAAGGCGCATCCTTCTGCACGGTTTTTTCCACAAGTCCGGCCACATCGTAAAGGCCAGCCTTTAAATTGGTTGAGGCAATGATGCCGTATTCGGATACCTCAGGCAAGGGCACGGGCTTTACGCCGACGACTTGCTTACCTGTCCGTTCGTAAACGGATATGAGCTGCTTTAATGCAGGAGGGTCGGAAACCATGATATCGTCACCCAGCAGCACGGCAAAAGGTTCATCGCCGATAAATTGGCGGGCGCATAACACCGCATGTCCCAGCCCAAGCGGCTCCTTCTGCCGGATGAAATGGATGCCTGCCATATCGCTGATAGCCCTTACTTCCAGAAGCAGCTGATGTTCTCCTTTTTCGGTTAACGTTCGCTCAAGCTCCAACGAGCGGTCAAAATGGTCCTCGATCGATTTTTTGTTGCGCCCGGTGACGATGATGATACTTTCGATCCCGGAGCGGACAGCCTCCTCCACGATGTATTGAATGGCCGGCTTGTCGACAATCGGCAGCATTTCTTTCGGTTGTGCCTTCGTAGCGGGCAAAAATCTAGTGCCTAACCCGGCAGCAGGGATGACGGCTTTTTTTATTTTCATTGTTTCATTCACTCTCCGATCTTTCGGGCAAACCGAAAACCCAATATCGGCTTCCCATGAAGTTGATCAAAAATCCGGCGGACGTGGCAATCAGTTTGCATATGGTGATCGGCCAGGCAAATCGCTCTGCCAAAAGCTGTAATAGCAGTGAAGTGACGATCAGCGCGGCTACATTTATGGCCAGGAAGCGGGTGATTTCGCTATAGCCGCGTTTCTTCGCATGGCGGAACGTCCAGTTCCGGTTCCAAACATAACTGTTGAGAACTCCGCATCCGTATGATAACCATTGTGCCGGCATGACGGGCGTTCCGCCTGCGATAAGCAGGGCAAACACGGCGAAATCGACAACCGTATTCATACCGCCGACGGCGCAAAACTTGAATAAGTGGGCGAGCCGTTTGCTCATAACCGCTCACTCGTTTGCTTGGCGTCCATTCGCCGCATTTCAATATTGCAGCATTCGCGTACGATGTAGAGCGGCCGCCCTTTCGTTTCGTCATAGATGCGGCCGACATATTCGCCCAATATCCCGAGCATGATCAAGACGAAACCGTTAAAAATAAACATAATTCCGATGAGCGAAGGCCAACCTTTGGTCGTTCCTTCCGTAAAAATCGCAAGATACAAAACGTAGAGCAGATACAGGAAACCGACGCCGGACAGAAGGGATCCCAAATAACCGGACAGCTTTAACGGTTTGTAAGAAAATGAAGTGATTCCGTCCAGCGAAAGCTTGATCATCCGTTTGAGCGGATATTTCGTTTCCCCCGCAAAACGCTCCTGACGTTCGTATTCGATCGCGGTTTGGCGATATCCAACCCAGCTGACCAAACCGCGGACAAAACGGTTGTTTTCGGGAAGTCGTTTCATTTCTTCTGTGACTTTCCGATCCATCAAGCGAAAGTCGCCCGTATCGACGGGAATCGGAATTTCGGTGGACGCCCGGAGCAGCCGGTAAAACAGGCTTGCCGTCCATTTTTTGAACCGCGTCTCGCCGTTGCGTTTGATCCGCTTGGCATAAACCACCTCGTAACCATTTCTCCATTTTTCGATCATTTGCAAAATCAACTCGGGCGGGTCCTGTAGGTCTGCATCGATCACGATGACCGCATCGCCCGCCGCGTAATCCATGCCAGCCGTAATGGCGATTTGATGCCCGAAGTTGCGGGAGAAGTCGATCAGCTTGACGGAGGGATCCCATATGCTGAGATCCCGAACGATATCGGCGCTCCTGTCCTTGCTTCCATCGTTGGAAAGCCTCTGCTGATTAACAAGGGCGGGATCATCTATCAGATCGGCGTTAAAGTCAGGCTTGATTGTCACAATGTCCTTAATGTTATGTTTGGAGCGGTTACAGCGGAATATCTCCCCTCGAGTTTCGAAAACAAAGTTCCTTTCGTTGAATAGCCCATTGTGCACAAAGATATATTCGCATCGACAATGATTACCATTTTGATTTTGATGGTAGTTTCAATCCAATTATTTGCAAAAAATAGGTTTTGAGGGTGTAAAAGTAAAAATCCTCGGAATCATGTAAAGATCTTCTGTTTTAACTGGAATCGCCCTTCCTTATGATGGAACTAAGCCGAGAAAGGTCGGCGAACCATAGGAAAGGGGGAAACAGATGATTAATTGAGATAAATATGAAAGCGCTTAATATTAGTTTATTTGTCTTATTCAAAGTGAAGGAGGCAATGAATGGTGGCTCATGCAGTCAATTCAAAAGTTAGCGCGATGATTGTGCTTCTGCTGCTGATCGGTTATCTTACACCCGTCGGCGCGCCGCTGAAAGCACAAGCTGCTCCGGGGTATCAGCAATACCCTGATATGAACGGCGTATTCGGGTGGGATGGCGACAAGGACGCTCCCATCGCTTATATTGACGGTAGTTTCAAAATCAGGGACGGGAAAAATATAACCGTTACGTTTGGCATTCACGACGGGGAGCCCGTCAAGTGGTATAACGATGAGAGTTACCTCCCTAATCTGGTCAGCGAATTCGAGAAAAACGACTTGTCCGTGAAAATTATGAATTTTGGCGACAAAGTTACACTGAACGGTAAAGACTATGTTATTGCTTATTCCAGAGTATCTATCACGAATCCTACCTCAGAAAATAAAGAGCTTTCCCCTACTCCTTCGCCTCAACTGATAACGTTAAATTCACCGAATAAACAAGTTAAACCAAAAGAAACAGTGCATTACGACTACGCGATTGCCGTAGATCGGTTTGGACACAAATACGATTGGCCTTCGAATGAAGATATTAAAAACGCCGGCAGCTGGGACGATCACTACGCCCATATGAAAGATTATTGGGAGAAAAGGGTATCCGCTATCGCTCAAATAGAATCGCTGCCGGATCCAAGACTCATTGACGCATACAAAGCAGGCTTTATTTACACGCATATCATCAAGGACGGATATGAACTTCACGTCGGCGAAAATGGCTATGACGAAATGTGGGACCACGATACGATCGGGATTTTGTCCACCCTGTTTACGATTGGGGATTTTACAGATGCACAACAGTTCCTTTCCACTCTACCCGCCCAGCTTCAATACGATGACGCAAAATGGAAATATAGCTGGCCATGGGCGCTGTACCTCGTTCGTACAGGTGATAAAGAATTTGTGAAGAAAAATTTTTCCGAGATCAAAAAAAATACACACTTTATCGAAAGCGACCGAACAGGCCCGGACGGCATTATGAAAGAAACGATGGCGATCGACAGCCGCGGTTATTGGACCATCGACAACTGGGCCGGATTGATGGGATTGCTCTCGTATAAGTACATTTGCGAGCAGCTAGGGGAAAAGGCTGAAGAAAAATGGGCAGAAGATTTATATGATGATTTTCTCGATACGGTGAACAAAAAGTTATCGGAAACGATCGTCAAATACGACCTCGACTACATTCCGATTTCTATGGTGGAACCCAATGATGCCAACCGGGCCCGCGAACCGCGAGACGGCAACTGGGCATCGATGTTTCTGTTCGGCCGTTGGGCATGGGACGGTTATTTATTCGGCGGCAAACAAGAAGGCATTATGCTGGATTGGATCGATAAGACGTATGACTATGGTTTCAGCAGGTTAAAAGGGCTGCTTCCTCCGCATAACTTCGGCGGTTATCCGCACGGCATATTTAGTTCCTCGTATAATGCGGGTTACGGCAGCGCAGGATTGCGAGGCGAAAAATACCGTTCGGAAGGGATCAAAGCGTATCAGTTTATGATCGACCAGACGATGAGTGCGCCTTACTCCTGGTGGGAGGGCATTTCTTATCCGGACCCGAATCAAATTTGGGACATTCCGCATACGCCAGGTGGTGGAGGTTCGAGTCCACATATGTGGGGCCAATCGACCGCGACAAAAGTGTTGTTCGATTCTCTGATTGCAGAAAAAATTGACGGCAACGTCATTATCGGACGCGGCGTGCCCGAAGAATGGCTGGTTCATTCGGCTGCACCGATTGAAATCAGCAATTATCCGATCAGCGACAAGCGGAGAATGGGGTATAAGATCGAGTCAACCGGCAAGGAAGTCACCTTGACGCTGACGGGCGATTCCCCATCCGGAGAGGTATGGTTTAACCTGCCGTTCTTCAAGAACAATATTGAATCAGCTAATGCCGGCACAGTAGACAATGACGCAGGCTTGATCACTCTTCCTTCAGGAACAACAAGCGTGACAGTTAAACTGAAGAAAGCGGCACAATCTATTCAAGCACCGAAATTAACGAAAGCAGAAGCTAGTGCCAACACAGCTAATCTAGAGTGGACGTCTGTAGACCAAGCGGACGGCTATACAGTGAAATACGGCACGAGACCAGGAGAATATCCTCACGAAATAGATGCCAAAACGGCAACAACCATTACAGTGGATGGTTTAGAGCCGATGCAGGACTATTATTTTATCGTAACTGCAAGGAAAGCCGGGAAGGAAAGTGAATATTCCAATTTTCTCGGCATTCGGACAGACTTGCCATTACCGGTAGAGGGTGGATTACTGGATGGCAGTCAACAAAGTCCGAGCGGCCAGCTATCCGTTAATTTAACGGAGGAGGGAAAGTTGGACTGGATCCATGCCGGAGGCATTGGAATCAATAATGAGATTCGCTTTAACCGGAAATCGAATGGTAACGAACAGATTAAGTACAGTGTAAAAGGTTCCTCTTCGGCAAGCGCCTTCGGTGACAGTCGGGTGGTGACTTCGTGGACCGATGGAGTTCCCGGAGAAAAGGCGGTTAATAACACGACGGGACTGTTTTATTCAGGGATCGGCAATGGTTGGCAGTTAGTTGTGCCTGCGGGGACAACGGAGAAAACGTTGAAGATTTATACAAGCGTATGGAATTCTAAAGCGAAGCTGGAGGCCTATCTGAGTGATAACAGTGCAGTTCTTTATTCGGATGTAAACGAAAGAGCAGGCGATTCCTCTTATAAGGTGTATACGCTCAAGTTCAAAGCCAAGTCGGAAGGGCAAACATTAACCGTTAAAAATATTTCGCAAAGCGCAAATGGAAATGTCACGTTTATCGCGGCCACCTTATCTGGCGCTTCGGACCAAGAAGTGAAGGTAACGGGAATTCGTTTATCTGATCAAGAGGTAACTTTGAAGAAAGGCGAATCGTACCAAGTGCAAGCCTACGTTCAACCAGCAGAGGCTACGAATAAAGAAGTAACGTGGCAATCAGATAACCCGCAGGTTGTCACCGTCACTAACGGTGTTCTGGAAGGGAAAACATCGGGTTCGGCACTCGTGACAGCCACAACAAAGGACGGAGGCTTTAGCGAAAGAGTCCGCGTTACCGTAACGGATGAAGAGCAACAGGAAGGTTTAACGATCCACACCTCCTTTAACATGGATGCATTGGAGGGTGGCAAGCTACTTGCAGCAGAAGTGAAGATTAAGAACGGGCTGCAGCATCCTGAGCAGGTGCTTGTGATAGCAGCACTATATGACGGCAATGGCAAAATGGTATCCATATCCTATGTATCGAGAAACATCGCCGCAGGAGAAACGGATACACTGATCCCTGGCATAAAGCTGCCGCAGCAGATTAATAACCATAAAGTCAAGGTTATGGTGTGGGACGGCAAAAACATGAACGCGACCAAAATGCAGCCATTAGCGGATGTAGCAATTAAATAATGAGAATCGGGAGGAAACGTATAATGCGTTTGAACAGGGATGGTATCATCTCGCGGGTCTTGATCATCTTGATGCTCTCATATACGCTTTTTGGCAGCCTACCGGTGACGGGTTATGCTGAGGAACCCGTTCCGATTGATCCGCCCGCTGCGGCCCAGACCGACACGGAGCAGCAGGAACCGGCTGATCCAGCGATGCCAGTTGCGGAGGAAAATAGTGAGCCGCCAGCATCGGTGCCAGAGAGCATCAGTCAGACGGTACCGACGCTAGATTTGCAGGCACAGGATTTAACCGACTCCATATCGGTTGACCTTTCGCAGGAAGGGAGTATCGATTGGGTCAGCTTCGGCGGCAGCGGCGACATCGGTGTCCGGACCAGAAAAAATATCGGTGCTCCGGTGATCCGCTTTAGCAAGGTTATACCTGGGTCTAATGCTTACGATTTTAACGATTTTATCGCCGGATTCAATTGGAGTGACGGCAAACCCATTGAGACCGGATCCAATGAACATAAAGGATCTTCTTTCAATGAGATGAACGGAGGATGGCAGTTGACCGTCCCAGCCTCTACCCATGAAATGACCTTGAAAGTGTATGGGCTCGGCTGGTCTTCCAAAGGCAAGATAGAAGCTTACCTAAACGACAACAGCGTACCTGTATCTGTAGACGAATATGACACGGAAGGTGAGCGGCATAAACCGAAGGTTTACACAATTAAGTTCAAGGGGAATGGTGGAAATCAGTCACTGATCGTCAAAGGTACGGTAACAGGGAAATACAACGATTGGGGCAACGTAGCCATAGCGGCAGCCACTTTGACGGCTACGGTCAGTCAAAATGCCCCGAAATGGCCTGATGGCAGCACCTTAACAGCTGCCGACGTTACGGGAAGCAGCGCCGTTTTGTCATGGACTCCAGTTTCCGAAAATATAAAGCACTATATTATTTATCAAGATAACGTTGAAATTGACAGGGTAGATAGCACGATTAACTCTTACGAAGTATCCGGGCTTGAGGCCGGAAAAACATACGGCTTCAAGGTGGAAGCCGAAAACGAGGATGGAGAAATTAGCGTAACAGGGCCGTCCGTCTCTGTTCAAACGACTCGTTTTACCTACATTGGCAAAGTCACCGGTTACGAGATGAGAGATGATCGAAAAACGATTATTTTTGACGCGGCGCCTGCAAAAGTGATGATCAATGCAGTTTCGCCGGAGATTGTCAAAGTATGGGCCGAACCGACAGGGACGTTCGATCGTAAATACGAATCTATGGCAATTGTGAACGACGACCTTGGCAAAGTGAACTTATCTTTGGGTGATAAAGGCGATTATTACGAAATTAGCACGGGCAAATTACTCATCAAATTATTTAAAGATTCTTTCCGCCTGGAATACTACGACCTACAAGGCAACCTCCTCTTGAAAGGCAAGGAAGGGAAAAGCATGGGCTGGAATGCGGTTAAGGAAGTTGGCGTGTGGAATGAACTGCAGGAAGGCGAGCATTTTTGGGGGTTGGGCGAAAAAACGGAGTCTTTTGACCGAAAAGGCAATAAAATTTACCAGTGGGGAGTCGATATGTGGGGAGCGGACCAAATGGCCCCAAACATCGGGGAAGGCAGATGGTATGGCGCCAATCCTCACTTTATTAGCTCGAAAGGTTATTCAATCTATTTCGATAACACGAGCCGTACTTGCTTTGATATGGGTAAAAGCGAACCGGGAACGTATTCGTTCAATTCACTCGAACCGGCGGCGGGAGGCGAGCTCTTATATTACTTTATTTATGGTCCAACGCCGAAAGAGATGGTTAAAAACTTTACCGATATCACGGGTAAACCGTTCATGCCTCCGATGTGGGCATTCGGAAATATGCAGAGCCACTATGGATATACTCAAACGGATATTGAAAGAGTGGCTGAGATGTACAGGGAGAAACAGATCCCTCTGGATGTCATGTTCTCGGATATTGAATGGTATGAGAAATTTTGTTCGCCAGACAAATGGAATACCCGCAATTTCCCGGATCCTCAGGCGATGATGAACAAATTGAATGTACTAGACGTTAGGCTGGCGCTGATTGATGATCCGAACATTACGATTTCCGCCGATACGTATCCCGTTGGGGACAAAGAAGGATATTTTATCAAAGATATGATGGGTAAAACGAAAACAGTTTCCTGGCCTTGGGGCGACGAATCCGGCATTCTCGACTTCTTCAACCCGGGTGCTCGTCAGTGGTGGGGGCCGCTGCACAACCATTTAGCCGATCTTGGCGTGCAGGCATTCTGGACCGATATGAACGAACCTGCAAGATACAGCACGGATTGGCGCTTCTGGAACGAAAACGGCAAGGAGCAAGGCGATATCGAAGAGCTGCATAACGCCTATGCATTCCTGCACCATAAGACGTTGTACGATTGGTACAAGGAATATACGAAGAAGAGACCGTTTATATTAACTCGCTCGTTCTTTACAGGGTCGCAGCGCTTTGCTTCGCCTTGGTCGGGCGATATCAACTCCGATTGGAATAGCATGAGCGAGCAAATTAGGCTTGGAACCGGGCTTTCGTTGTCCGGCTTCAACATGTGGGGTTTCGATATCGGTGGATTCGAAGGCAATCCGACTTCGGATCAATTCAAGCGCTGGATAGAATTAGCCGCCTTTACGCCAACGCACCGCTTCCATTATGCGACATGGGGCAAACCGCAAGAGGCATGGGAGCATGGTGCTGAAGAAGTGTCGAAAAAATACATTTCGCAGCGGCAGCGATTGATCCCATATTTTTATTCGTATACGGCCGATAGCGTCATTGGAACGGGAATGGAAGCAGCGCCGGGCAGTGATGGCTCGGGCATTCCGTTGATGCGGGCGATGGTGCTGGAGTATCCAGACGATAGCAACACGTTTAACATGGACACTCAATTTATGAACGGACAAAGCTTCTTGGTGGCTCCTGTAACGAATAACAGCACGAGGAAAAACGTCTATTTCCCCAAAGGTGACTGGTATGACTATTCCGACGGGAAAACATTGTATCAAGGCGGTCAAAGCATTACGTATGATGCGCCTATAGATAAGCTTCCTGTATTTGTGAAAGCCGGTGCGATTATTCCAATGACTCCACCGATGCAATATGTCGGGGAGAAGCCCGTTGACATGATGACGATGGACATCTACCCTCTGCGAAATAACGGAGTTTCATCGTTTGTACTATATGAGGACGACGGCGAAAGCTTTGGATTCGAGAACGGCCAATACAGCACGACAAAGTTCGAGAATAAGGTCGAGTCGGCTGCCGAAGGGACGAAAAATACGTTCGTCATTCATGCAAGAGAGCAGGGAACAAAAGGATTTACACCTGATCCAAGAAGCTATATGCTGCAGTTCCATAATACGGCATTACAGACTACAGCTGTACGTCAAGATGGCGCGGAACTTCAAAGATACGGATCACTGGCCGATCTGGAAAAAGCAGAGTCGGGCTGGTTTGCCGATCCTCAATCGTTGAATACGTATGTGAAACTTCCGGATAACGGTAAGGAAACGAAGGTTGAACTGTTGGGTAAGGCAGGTAGTAGCACGGTCGTTAGCTATTTGCCGGTTTATGTGACAACGAAAATCGGCGTTTTGCCTTCACTGCCTTCGATGGTTACAGCTGTTAACGACAATGGTTTGCAGCAAGCGGTTAAGGTAAAGTGGGCCTCCGTTAATAAAGACAAATATAACCAAGTCGGCAGTTTTACCGTCGAAGGAACGGTGGAGGGCATCGACTTGAAGGTAACCGCATATGTCGATGTCTACCAGACGATTGCTCATGTGGAAGCGGAAAGCTATGCCGATAAAAAAGGATCTTTTACCAAAGAGGTTTCTTCGGAGGGCGGTTTTAATCTGACGGCCATTTCCAACGGTGATTATGCCGTTTACAAAAATGTGGACTTGAAAAAAGGCGCAACGAAATTCGAAGCTAGAATTGCGGCGAAAAACCGGGGTGGTAATATCGAAGTCCGTTTGGATCGTCTGGATGGCCCTCTTGTCGCCACTTTGAATGTACCTTCAACTGGAGGCTGGCAGAACTGGGAAACTCTTAGCACGAATCTTTCCGGGGCTTCGGGTGTGCATGATGTATACCTCGTGTTCACGGCAGGATATAACTTGAATTGGTTCCGTTTTGTCGATTACCCGCTCACCGTTCAGTCGATTCCGCCGATTGACGTCATTACGATAACAGGTGTCGCCCCGCAGCTGCCTGAGCAAGTCACAGTTGTATACAGAGACGGCAGTACAGCGGAGCTTACAGTAACCTGGGATAAGGTAGATCCTTCTTCCTATGAAAATCCGGGAAAATTCAAGGTCGAAGGAACGGTTCAGGGTGCTGATCTGAAAGCCGTAGCCAATATCACGGTAGGGGATTCACACAATCAGTTTATCGTGGCGGCTACCTTTAACCTGAACAAACTGGAAGCGGGCAAAATGCTGAATGCGGATGTAACGGTCAAGAACAATAGCAATCATTCCGACTCCATATTGATCGTAACAGCGCTGTATAACCAAAACGATGAAATCGTGAATATATCAAGTCTTCCGAAAAAAATAGGGAGAGACCAATCCGCCATGTACACCGCTGGTTTTAAACTACCTGAGTCAATCCAAGGATGTCGGGTGAAAGTATTTGTCTATGACGGCGAAAGTCTTCTGACGACATCGAAGAAGCTTTTATCCAACGAGCTTGTATTGGAATAGTACGATACTCTGGGTTAAAGTGAGATGATGAGATGAAAAAAAAGTTGCGATGGATCGTAAGTATCGTTGGTACCGTCATGTTCATGCTTGTAGGTATGAGCATGGCGCAAGCTCAGGGCCGCATTGATATCACGAAAGCGACCGTGGACAAAACAACGAAAAAGGTCATGATCGAAGGGACGAATCAAAACGGAGCGGGCAAATACGTAACGATCAAGGTTGTGGATCCGAAAGGCGAAATTGATTACGTAGACCAAACGACAAGCACGGGCGAAGGAAAATTCAGCTTTGCGTTTACTCTCGCCGGCTCCGCCAAAGGAACCTATACAGCATATTTTGGAGTGGAAGATATCGATGTTCCACAAACGGTGACGTTCGATTACAAAGATGAAACGACTGGAGGGGGAACCGGAGGCGGAGGCAGTCCGGGAACTGGCGGCACTTCGAACAGTACTGCCCCTGCAAATCCGGTTGTGTTCCAGCTCCTACCGGACGGATCCGTTAAAGCTGTGATTAAGGCGGAATTGGAGAAAGACAGTTCCACCGCGGCGGCTGTGGTCACCGATACCGATGTGAAAGGCGCGTTGTCCAAAGCGATTGCGTCCAAAGAGGGGATTAAACGAATTATTTTTGAACTCACGAATAATCAAAATCCCCACAAGTATGCGATCGGGCTACCTACTACAGTTTTGTCGGGCGATGCTAATATACTTGTCGAAGTAAGAACGGCGAAAGGAACAGTTAGTCTACCTGGAAATATGTTGAAACCGGAAGACGCGGGGAAAGGACAGATTCGCTTTGTCATTGGAGATGCAGCCCTTGATCCTGTAAAGGGAGAGACGAAAAACAGTGTCGGCGGCAGACCGGTCATTGAGCTTTATTTGGAGAAGGACGGAAAAAGAATGACCCAGGATCTTAAATTTGCACCTATTCTTGTGAAGATTCCGTATGTGCTTTCTACTAAGGAGCTCACCGAAGAGATCAAGGTTTTGTCTTTGAATACACAAGGAGATGCGGTAACGCTTCCGCAAACCACGTACGATAAAACCGAAGGAATGGTACAATTTAAGACCGATCATATGGGCCGATATACCGTTGCTTATGTGAAGAAAACGTTTGAAGATATTGGGAAATATCCTTGGGCGCAAAGGGCAATTGAAACCTTGTCTACAAAGGGTATTATACAAGGCACCTCCGCCACCAACTACAGTCCGGCAAACAAGGTAACAAGAGCGGATTATATTCTGATGCTCATTCGGGCTTTGCAATTGAATGCTCAGGTTGAGGATCAATTCGCGGATGTAAGAAAAGGAGATTATTATTATGAAGCTGTAGGCATAGCCAAAAAACTTGGCATCGTAAAAGGAGTAGAAGGTAACACTTTCCAACCGAAAGCTGAAATCACCAGACAAGAAATGATGGTGATGGCCGCAAGAGCGCTAAAAGCCGCCGGAATAATGGATGTAGAAGGAACCTCTGCAGATCTGACCCGTTACAAAGATGCGGGCAAAGTATCCAATTATGCTGTAGAAAGTGTTGCGGGGCTTAGTTCAAAAGGCATCGTGCAAGGAGACGGCAATTATATTCAGCCGCTTGCGAACGCCACCCGGGCGGAAACGGCAACATTTATGTATCGAATCTTAAACGCGGTTGAAGCTTCCGCGCAATAGTTGAATCAAAGACCGTTTGATCCTGAACACGGGAAAGAACGGTCTTTTGTTTTTTTTAAATACTCGCTGTCATGGTTGATTCGTACAGAACAATTCGGTGAGCTTTAATTGTTCATAAACATCGATATCCGGATCGACAATCGACCGAAGTTCGTAACCTTCTAATAAACTGATGAGCATATTAACCATGACAAGAATGTCTATATCAGTACGGATTTGTCCTAAATCCTGTCCTCTTGTAATAATCTTTGTTATAAAGTCTGACCAAGCGTGATACTGTTTTGACATCCATTCACGAACAATTTGATTTTTCCTTGAAAGAACTACCATTTGATAGTGGGCAGCAGTCCATAACTCCCTATCGACTCCTCCTGATCCTAAATGTACTTGATGCATCAATTGTTTTAGTATCAATTGAACATTGCATGTTTCATTTGATAATTCTTTGAAAGTCTCTTCTACAATATGATCGAGATCTCGATCTAATCGCATTTGAATAACTTCATATAGCAGATCTTCTTTATTCTTAAAATGTACATAGAATGAACCTTTTGTTTTCCCGGCCCCTTTCATGATATCGTCTATGCTCATTGCATCATACCCCTTTTCTGCAAGAAGTTGAAAAGCAGAATCTATGATTTTCATTTTTGTTTCTTCACCTGTTTTGTACTTCATGATAATTCTCCTTTTTACTAACATAGAGTTTAATAGTACGAATGGTAGTTTAATGAATGTCTCAAAGAAAGGCATGAAAATGAAATATTTAATAAATGCGCTGATAAGCATAATGTTTAAAATATGGAAAATAAAGGTTGACATGGATGAATTATTCCGATTATCATGAAAACATTATAACCGGTTAGTATGATTTTGTATACTGACCGCACAATTTTTAAAAGTAAAGGAGACATGGAAATGAAGAGAAAAAATTGGTTGATTACGGCAGCAATCGTTGTACTGTTGACCTTGGTTTTCGTACCAGCCCAGCAGTCTTACAGCGCGGAGGGAAATTCGGCAGCTGGCATTACAGGAACCACGCTCGACGGACAATTTAACCTCAGCCACGTCGTTAAAATTTATGTCCCATCCACGGTGAAGGGTAGCATTCCGATCACGGAGGAAGCACAGCAGAGATTTGTCGATCAGGCTCTTGCCAAATTCTCCGAATGGTTTGGCGGGGCAACGGCCATTGAAGGGGAGGGAGCTTGGGTTGATAAAGACAAAACATTGATCAAGGAAAACGTCACGATCGTATACGCTTTTGCCGAAAACCTGGATAAAAAATCGATTGATCAAGTGGTGGTTTACGCGAAGCAGTTGAAGAAGGATTTGGCTCAGTCTTCGGTGTCCATTGAAGTAGACGGCAAGATGTATTTTATAGAGTAAAAAACGAAAAGTAATGAATGGTTCTATGTTGGTATTGAGGTAGTAACAGAGCATATGGGGATAATAGAAAATTTTGTCCTTACTATGTCAGCCTTGGAGGGAAATCATGAACAAATCATCCAACCATGGGCCGAGTGTCCCAACGATTGGACGAAGATTCAAGAGTAAGCCCGTTATGATCATTACCGCAATTGTTGCCATTATAGTCCTCATTATTTTTCTATCGTCTGCTTCCAACGGAGATAAACAGGCATCGGAGACGATCCGGAAGTTTCAGAATGCGATTGCAGCGGAAGATACCCAAGCCTTGAAAAAGCTGCTGTCCGTCGATGACTCCCAGGTGGAGGTCACGGAGGATCGTCTTCGCCGGCTGATTCGTTATATGAAGGAAGAGCCGAATTATTATGAAGAAACGCTTCAGGTTATGGCCGGACAACAGGCTCTATTGGAGGAAGCGGAGTATTTGAATACGGGTTTGCTGGACAACATGTCCCCGGAACAACTACTAAATTTAGGAGAAATGTATTTAAAGAAAGAGTCCGGGTTCCTGTCCGATACGTTCAAGATCGGCGTTCGACCGCAATATGCAAACATTACGCTGGAAAATGATAACGGAACAATCGCGGTGGACGGGAAAGAAGTTTTGAAGGTATCCAAAGACAACCACTCCGCAAAAGTGGGACCGCTATTCCCTGGGGAGTACCAGGTTGATTTTACAACTTCGTTTGACTACGTTAAGCAAGAAATCAAGAAAAGTGAAACGGTCAGCTTGTTCGGATTGGAGCCTGAGACCGATTATTCGGATTTTGTTACGGGCGATGGGGTTAAGATTAGAAGCGATCTTGGAGAGGTACAGGTTTATGTGAACGATCAGCCTACTCCCCTTGTGCACAGAAGTAGAATGGATAACAAAGAATCGTCTGATATTTTTTATCCGGCGTTTAGCGACGGATCGCAGAAGATTCAAGGGGTGGCCAAATTTCCATGGGGAGAATCCAAAAGTGAGCCGTTAGTTATTGACGACTTATCTTCCGAGTATGATATCACGCCGAAGCTTAAAGAGGAGACGGTGCGTGAGGTGCTGAAATTTGTGAATCTATTCCTGGAGACTAGGGCAAAAGCTTTTGGATCGAATGATATGAGCGAATTAAAAAAGATGTATGTCCCTGATCCTGAAGGCGATTTAATTGAAGAGGTAGAAAACGGACTAAATGACTTGTATTACGCTGGTGGCTCAGATCGGACCTTGACTGGGGTAGAATTGCTGAAAATATGGTATGTTGGAGCTGAAGATCCTTTGGGGCATGTCAGTGTACACTACAACGTTGATTTAAGCAAGTATGTAATCTCGGTTTCAAACCTGTCGCCTTATTATAAGCTGACCTTATCGGACGGTGATACGGATGATATTGATAATTCGGAGTATTTCAGTCTACAACTGGAATACATAGATGAACAATGGAAGGTCACACATATTTATTAATCAAGGACATGGGGGATTTACAGTCGCTAAAGAAATGCAAGTTCGTGAGACAAGACATGTTTAAACACCGATAATTGAAA
Source organism: Paenibacillus mangrovi (assembly GCF_022898935.1). Lineage (GTDB taxonomy): Bacteria > Bacillota > Bacilli > Paenibacillales > Paenibacillaceae > Paenibacillus_AQ > Paenibacillus_AQ mangrovi. The sequence goes on from NZ_JALIRP010000014.1 coordinate 51,480, forward strand.
AGGATTCGTGGACCTCGTGGTTTGCTATAAAGAAATAGTTATTACAAAGGCTTGGCGAAATCGCCAAGCCTAACTGCTTCATGAGCTTTCTGTCCTTCTATCAGATCAGCGTTAAAGTCAGGCTCTTTATATAAATAAACGAAGTTAGATTCCGAATGATTTCGATTGTCCACCTTTTATTTATTATAATGTGGAAAGGAGGTGGCCGGATGGAGAAGCAACAATCCACCAAACACAACACACCAAAAGATGCACGTTTACTTGAATCAGACAAAGAAATTCGTTTCGATCTTCCCTACGAGACCGAATTTGAGAATCTATCTTATATCGGTGTCGTGCTGCACGAAACATGGCGTGTGTCGAATCACAATCATGAACATTTCGAATTATGCTATGTAGAAAGCGGACAAGGGTGGTTTACCATTGACGGATCTTTCTACACGGTTAGTCAGGGAGATCTTTTTATAACGAAACCAGGTGAAAGACATTAGGGGGCGGCTGCGGGAGATTTGCCTTTCCGTTTATATTATCTAGGGTTTAATCTCGAGCAGATGAGAAGTTTGGAAGTAGAGTATTATAAAATAGGTTTCAATCGGGCAGAGGCAGTGGTAAAGAAACGGCTAATGTGGGCTGGCACCAAGATTATACATATTGGCAATGCTGTAAGGAGCCATCGCTGATCACTGAATGGGTGGCGTTTACCGATGTGGATCTATCCAATGGCTGTATGCAAATGGTACCACGCAGTCATAAATGGGGGCTTCTGAATGTGAGTGATTTCTTCGAGCAAAACACGGAAAAGCAAAAGGAAATGATGGACATTCCTGAAAATGAAAGCTTTAGCCCAGTTCCGATTGTGATGAAAATGATGGCAGGTAGAGATGGAGAGCTATTCATAGGTGAAGCCTGGCCTGTACTTTATGAGGCGAAATTATAAGGTCTCGATATAAGGGATATTCGGTAGTTACGATAAACAATAAAAGTAGGGGCAGTCTAGGTCTTTCGGGTTCCTAGTCCGTCACTGCTTTTTTTTAATGATCCAGTCAAACAAATGGAAATTATTCCTGGTAGTGGAGTGAGTGGCAATCGGGTGATGTGTCTGAGGACAAAGGATTCTATAAAAGAATTATCTAGAGTATAATCTATAAAAACTCTAAGGTGAATGATGAAAAAATCAGATTGCTAAGGAGGGGCTGCATTGTTTATCAACAAATGGCGAATCCGGCGGCCGTTGTTCTGGAAACTCTCGATCTCGTATCTCCTTGTGCTGATCATGCCAATCATCATCAGCAGTTTCGTATACAACGTGGCGGTGCAGACAGTCAAGAATGATGCAATTCAGCATAATTTGCTGATGCTGGAGCAAACGAGACAGATTATGGATGCCCGTCTTCAGGAGATCGAAGGGATCGGCAAACAGATAGCGCTCGATCCTAAGATGAATTCTCTCATAAACGCCGGAATCATCGAGGAGGGATCGCCGAAGCATTATCTTATTTGGAAGGCCGTCAACTACAGTCCAAATTTCCATGCAATCAACACGTTTGTCCTTAATTACTACGTATTTTTCCACAATAATTCCGTTGTACTCTCTTCGGATACGGCATTTCCCGATATAGAATGGTTTTGGAAGAGCTTGTTTCCGGACATTGTTTCTCTGGACAAGCAAGAATTTCAACGAATGCTTTGGAATCGGTTTCATCTATCTACATTTTTGCCTGGCGGCCAAGTGACATTGGATCATAAACAACATCAAGTCCTTTATTATCTGCATTCGTTTCCCGTCGATTCTATAAATAATCCGCTCGGTGTCATTCTGGTACTGATTGATCAGACCCAAATCAATCATTTATTGACCCGACTCGATATAGGCGAAAGCGGATTGGTTTATATAAGCGATGAAGAGGGCAAAGTCGTCACATCCGTTACAGGGGAACAGACGAAGGTGGCACCGGAGGAGCTTGCAGCTAAACCAATCGAAGACGGTTTCTTCAAAACGGCAAATGGGGAAGAACTATATATTTCGCGAACAGTATCAAGTCTGAACGGCTGGAATTATGTATCTGCTGTGCCTACCTCCATGGTGCTTGCCAAAGTGCAATACATTAAAAACATCATCATCGCATCGGCGCTCTTAACGATCGTGTTAGGCATTGTCCTTGCCCTATTTCTTGGCTATCGTGACTGGAAGCCGATTAAGCAATTGCTTCAACAGTTACGTGGATGGCTCGGTAGTGTAGAGGAACGATACACAAACGAATATGACTATTTGAACGACTCCATTTCCCGATTGATTGAAAATCACCATCTACTAAATGAGAAGGTTCAAGAGCATATCCCACTGCTTCGGCAAGCGTTTTTCCGCAGGCTGCTTTATGGTGAATTTGTAGACGACAAAGAAATTAAGATATTTCAAAAGAGTGTGGGTTTGGAAATATCTGATCAAAGTTTTTTCGTGCTTCTTTTACGCGTTGATGAAGCGGGAAGAAACGAGAGCGATCCCTCTCTCGAAGAAATTCGAATGTTAAACATTATCATTAAAAATGCAATCGACCGTTCTTTGGGGCACTTGACGTATTTCATATACGATATCGACGAGAACAAATTTGCGCTTATCGTTGAATTCAACGGTGAAGACAAAGACAGGCAACTTGGGATTCAAGAAGCGAAATCGATGATCCAGAACTTGTCCCATACTCTGGAAAGCTGTAGTCAAATGCGGTTGTCTTTTGCTTTCGGCAGAGTCTATAAGGGGATACGCGATATATGCGTGTCTTTTTTCGAAGCGAAGCAAGCACTGGAGTACGCATTGAGTAAAAACCAAGGACAGAGGTATGCTCGGTATGAGGACATACCGCAAGAAAGCGATAAGTACTACTTTCCAATTGACCTCGAGTTAAGGTTGATTAACAGTATAAAATCCGGGAATCGAACGGATGTGGAACAAGTACTAACGCTGCTGTACAATGAAAATTTCCAAAGAAGGAATTTATCCGTGCCGGATGCCGAACAGCTTCTCTATTTAATGATTGGCACGGTATCTAGAGGATTGGACCAAATGAAGGATTTGGCAATTGGTGAACTGTCCATTGGAAAACTGCAGAGGAAAGAAAGCATTGAAGAGCTCTTTTGTGGGATCGGAGAAGCGTATCTTGATTGCTGCGAAGCTATTCAATTCAAAAATCAAAGCGACAAAACGGAGCTGCGTAATCAAGTAGAGATATTCATCCAGCAAAACTATGTGGAGGGCAACTTGACCTTGTCCATGGTCGCCGACGAATTTAAGACAACGGAAGCTATGATGTATCAGTTTATAAAAGATCATTTGGGAATGACATTTAGTGACTACATTGAAAGTATACGAATTAGGCGAGCGTGCGAACTGTTGGCGACTCGAGAGATACCGATCAAGGAAGTCGCGTTAATGGTCGGATATAGTAGCGATCGTACGTTTAGAAGAGCTTTTAAGCGAGTCATGGGGATTTCTCCGATGGCCTATTCCAAATAACCAAGAAAAGCCTGATTCAAATGAGATGTCCATTGCTTTGGTCGCGGAACCAAACAAGGGTCATCTTTTTTTTAGATTATAGAACTTATAAATTTCAACGAAGCTGAACCGTTCTATAATCGCAAGAAAAACTTCTGCTAAACGCGGCCCTTGCATCTGTGAAAGTACGTCGATAGACGTTTTTCTTATATAAGTCAATTTGGCATTGGTCCGCTCCTTAAAAAATGTCCTCACCCAAATTATGAAGAAACGTCCGCTCATCAAATAATGTCTGTTGTGTAACTTCAATCATCCATGATAATTTTGATGACAGTTCCAGATGTGACGAGTGAAAGGAGGTGAACGCAGATTATGAAAGCGCATACGACATTACTCCAACATAAACCACCCATAAAAGTAAGAATGGGAAAAGTCTTTAAAAAAATGCGGGTTCATTGGCCATTGTATGTCCTTCTTTTGCCACCAATCATTTACGTTGCGATCTTTAGCTATGTTCCAATGTACGGAGTACTTCTTGCTTTCAAACAATATCAACCGCTTAAAGGCATAATCGGTAGTCCTTGGGTGGGGTTTAGCCACTTTGAACAGTTTTTCAGTTCTCCTTCCAGCTGGAGAATTATAAAAAACACGGTACTTATCAGTTTATACTCACTTGTAGCCGGTTTTCCGCTGCCTATCTTACTGGCTGTAGCACTAAATGAAGTTCGGAAGCATTGGTTCAAAAAAACCGTGCAGATGGTAACATACGCGCCGTATTTCATCTCCTCCGTCGTCCTGGTCGGAATCGTCATGCAAGTGCTGGATCCCCGAATCGGTCTGGTGAATCAATTTATCCAATTTTTCGGCGGAGAACCGATTAATTTTATGGGAGAAACACAATTTTTCAGATCGATCTACGTATGGATGGGGATCTGGCAAGGGACCGGTTACGGCGCCATCATATACTTGGCTGCTCTTGCTGGGGTAAGTAAGGATTTGCAGGAGGCAAGCATTATTGACGGGGCCAGTAAGGTGAGACGGATCTGGCATGTTGACTTGCCGAGCATCAGGCCGACCATTGTTATCTTGCTCGTATTAAGCATCGGTGGCATTATGGGCGTTGGATTTGAGACGATTTATTTGATGCAGAACAATTTGAATCTTTCTGTTTCCGAAATCATAGCGACTTATGTATATAAAGTGGGGCTCATCAACTCTAACTATGGCTTTTCTACAGCGATTGGTTTATTCAACTCTATGATTAATTTAATTTTGCTCATCATCGCCAATTTTACAGCAAGAAAGCTAACAGACTCCGGGCTCTGGTAAGCACGGGACACGAAAAGGCTGTCGTTGACCGATTTGTATTTGCAGCACACGTTTGAGAAAGGGTGGCTTTATGAGCAAATTGATTAAACCAACAGTCGGGGATCGGATTTTCGATGTGATTATTCACTTGGTTTTATGTGTGGGCTTCATCGTTGTAGCATACCCGCTTTTGTATGTGGTTAGCGCATCCTTTAGCAATCCGCAAGCCGTGGTTTCTGGGAAAGTGTGGCTTTTTCCCGTGAATCCAACATTGCAAGGTTATGCTGCCGTCTTCAAAAATCCGCAAATCGTTACCGGGTTCATGAATTCATTGTTTTACATGATTGTTGGTACATTGCTGAATATCGTTATGACTGTGATTGCGGCATATCCTCTTTCTCGTAAAGAGTTGCAAGGAAGAAATGTCGTGACGCTTTTTTTCGTAATCACGATGTTTTTTTCTGGGGGGTTAATTCCCAGTTACTTGCTTGTCAAAAATTTGGGCTTGTTGGATACCCGCTGGGCTCTGATCATCCCGGCTGCGATGTCCGTATGGAATGTCATCATCACGAGGACGTTCTTCCAAGTAACCATTCCGCAGGAGCTCTATGAAGCGGCGCAAATTGACGGGGCAGGCGATTTCCGCTTCCTGGTCAGTATCGCCATCAAGCTGTCAGCCCCGATCATCGCTGTAATGGCGCTTTATTACGGCGTCGGCCATTGGAATACGTACTTTAGTGCACTCATTTATTTGAAATCGCCGGAGTTGTTTCCGCTGCAAATTATATTGAGGAGCATTCTTGTGATCAACAATATCGATCCAACAATGGTCGTAGACTTTGAAGTGCTGCAGCGCAAGCAAGGGCTCACCGATGTGCTGAAATACTCTGTCATCGTAGTGGCTAGCGTCCCGGTTCTACTCATTTACCCATTTGTGCAAAAGTATTTTGTCAAGGGGGTGATGATTGGCTCGATTAAAGGGTAGAAGCTAATGGGACAGAGTATATTTGAAACAAAATAATGGGGGAGGTTACATATGAATAAGAAGCTGCATTTGAACATTTTATTGATCATTGTTCTAGCGATGATGACCTCAGGATGCTTTTCTAAAAGTGCGGATCCGGGCGTTTCCATGGAGCGTGAAGAAGTTGCTACCGGAGAGACATTTCCGATCGTCAAAAATAAAACGAAGCTCAAATTTCTTGTTATACAAGACCCGATGATTATCGATTTCAAAACGAATGAATTTGTGAAGTGGTACGAAGAGAAGACGAACATTGAAATCGAATGGGATGTCATTCCGTCCGATTCTGCCAAGGAAAAGGTAAATTTGATATTGAACAGCGGAGAACTTCCAGATGCGTTTTTTGGCGTTCGATTTAATGAAGAACAATATGCTGTGGCACAACATATGTTCTTGCCATTGGACGACATGATTCCAAAGTATGCGCCAAACTTCGAAAAAGTTTTGCAAAAACATGATGGGCTACGAGGCATTATTACGGCTACGGACGGTAAGATTTACGGCTTGCCTTCATGGAATGATTGTTACCATTGCAGCATGTCTCAAAAACTTTGGATTAATAAACATTGGCTGGATAAGCTTGGATTAAAAGAACCTAAAACAACTGAAGAATTTTACCAGGTATTGAAAGCGTTTAAGGAGAAGGATCCGAACGGCAATGGTAAGGCCGATGAAATAGCGTTTGCCGGAGCTGCTAATGGATGGAACACAGATCCAAATATCTTTCTCATGAATGCATTTACGTATACCAATTCTGGTGACCTGAAACTCATTGTTAAAGACGACAAAGTGGAAACGATTGTGAATACGCCGGAATACCGTGAAGGATTGAGATATATTCAACGATTGTACAAAGAAGGTTTGCTTTACAATCCTTCGTATACGCAAAATAACGATCAATTGAGACAATTGGCAGCGAGTCCGAATGCCGAAATATTGGGGGCTTTCGTTACAGGAGCGAATGTCAACATCATTGGTGAAGCAGCCGTTGGCCCGGAGCGATACAGGCATTACGTCGCACTAGCGCCGATCGAAGGCCCGAAAGGAGTTAGATACACGACCCATTCGAAATACGATGCTGCTGTTCCGGGAGCATTCTATATTCCGACTACGAGCAAAAATCCGGAAGCTGCGCTTCGGTGGGCCGATTACCTTTATACTTTCGAAGGTTCCATTACGAGATCAGCAGGATTAAAAGGAATAGGATGGGAAGATCCCAAACCGGGGGATGTTGGATTGAACGGGGAACCAGCTCTAGGTAGAAGGCTTATTCCGTATGTCGAGGAACCACAAAACCATTCATTAATGCAGACTGGGATTAATTATGCACCGGAGGAATTCCGGTTCGGCGAAGCGGTGGATCCGAATGTCGATCCTTATGCGGCAGAAGGGCTAGAGAAATTGTTGCGAGATGAAACGAAAAATAAATACGAGCCATACGCGCCAAAGGGCGACGCATTATCTGTACTGCCACCCATTAAACTAAAGGATGAAGAAAGTCAACCAATTCAGACGATATCAGTCGAATTGGCCAATTATGTAAAGGAATCAACAGTTCGCTTTATTACCGGAGATTTGAATCTTGATAAGGATTGGGACACATATGTACAGAGTCTAGACAAAATTGGACTTAGAAAATATTTGGAAACTTACCAGAAGGGTTATGACCGTCAGTACAAAAAATAAAAACTATGGGAACGGAATAATAATGAAATCTTAAAGAGGTGTGAATAAAATGAATTCATTCTCCTCATCCCAGAATGCTGACGAAAACTTGCAGTTGTATGTATCGACGGAAGGACGCGACCACTGGTCCGGGACATTGGCAGCGCCTAACGATGATCGGACGGATGGCCCTTTTGCGACAATCGGCAAAGCGCGGGATGCTGTACGATCGATGAAGGAGGCTGCAAAGTTGTCCGGTTCGGTGTCGGTATGGCTTCGAGAAGGTGAGTACACCTTATCGGAAGCCTTGATATTTAGGCCGCAAGATTCGGCTTCCGTCACATATGCCGCTTACCCAGGGGAAACGCCGGTGGTCAGCGGCGGCAAGCGGATTTCCGGATGGCGGGAAGAGTCGCTCGGGTCCCAGAAAGTATGGGTTGTTGACATACCGGAAGTAGCCGGGGGCAAATGGTATTTTCATCAACTGTTTGTCGGTGGGCAGAGGAGACCGAGGACACGTTTGCCTAAGCAAGGATTTTATTGGATGCAAGAGGTACCGGGAATCAACGTTCACGAAGAAGGAAAGGAAGGCGGTTTGTTCGATGGATCGGATACGTTTGTATGCCGGTCTGGTGATATAAGGCATTGGAGCAACTTGACCGATGTGGATGTCGTTGCCGTTCATTTTTGGATCGAAGAGCGGATGCCAATTGCAACATTCGACGAGCGAACCAGCACGGTGCAATCGAGCCGCAGAAGCATGTTCGCCCTCCGTGATGACGTTGCCAAACGGTATGCCAAATATTACGTCGAGAATGTGTTTGAGGCGCTTAGCGAACCGGGCGAATGGTACCTCGACCGAAGTACCGGAAAGCTCTATTATATTCCGATGCCAGGGGAATCTCTGGAGGAACTTGAAGCTTATGCTGGCGCATGCGATCAGTTCCTTCGACTGGAGGGGGATCCTGATAAGGGACGCTATGTCGAGCATATCCGATTCAAGGGAATAACGTTTAGATATAGTGACTGGCACCAGCCACGAGGCGGCGGAGAGCGCTTTGAACGCTCTGGCATTGATTTTGCCGCAGCTCCGCAGGCCGCCTTTAATATCCCGGGAGTCATCCGTATGGAAGGAGCAAGATATTGCGCAATTGAGGATTGCAAGATCGAGCATATCGGATTTTACGGGATTGAATTATCCGAAGGCTGCATGTCCAATCGGATCGTTGGGAATGAGATTGTGGATATGGGAGCTGGGGGCATCAAACTGGACGGTTCCGATGCGGAAGGCTCTGTCAGCCGCCGAACAGGGAATAATCGGATCACGGATAACATTATCCGTTCGGGAGGTCGGGTTTTCCACAGTGCAGTAGGAGTTTTATCCGTGCATTCCTTCGAGAATGTCATCTCGCACAATCATATATTCGATTTGTATTATACCGGCATTTCCTGCGGATGGGTGTGGGGCTACGCCGAGAGCGTATCAAAAAATAATAGGATCGAGAAGAATCATATTCATCATCTCGGGCATGGCTTGTTAAGCGATATGGGCGGCATCTATACGCTTGGCGTCCAACCAGGCACGGTCATCCGTGGAAATGTAATCCACGACATCGAGAAATGCAATTACGGCGGTTGGGCGATTTATCCGGATGAAGGAAGCTCGCATATACTGATTGAAAATAACATCTGCTACAATACGAGCAGTCAAGTGTTCCATGAACATTACGGCCGCGAAAATATCGTGCGCAACAACATATTCGCATTCGGCCGGGAAGGCCAGGTAGCCTTGAGCCGGGCGGAGGGGCACATTTCGTTTACCTTCGAGAAGAACATCGTCGTCTCGGACAGCCAACCTATCTTTGTAGGTGGGTACAGCGGTCAGATGGATAAGCGGGGATTTTTTAGTGATTTGAATCTGTTCTGGGATGTTTCGGGCAGGGAGCCGATCAGTGGCAATGGAGGGCATGATGAACAGGCTCGGTTTTCACTTCGCCACACGTTAACCCGGGAAGAATTACAGGAACTGGGTTACGATTTGCACTCGATCTATGATGATCCCCGGTTTGTTGCTTTGGACAAATATGATTTCACGCTACAGGAAGATTCCCCGGCATTTGACCTCGGGTTTCAGCCGATCGATAATTCGGATGTCGGTCCGCGTCCCTTAGGAAAGCGGGAGTAAGCATGAAAAGTCGCCAATTTGGCGGCTTTTTCGTTTGTTGGCTTTATCTAGTATTTATAGGTAAAATTAAATGAAGAAATGAGTATCACAATAATCACTCTCGACTTTGTCGTATATCGTGTTCATTTAAACCAGGAGGTTGCAGCTATGGACTTAAAGTTATTGGGAAAAAAGGCACTTATTGTAGGAGGAAGCCGTGGCATTGGTAAAGCGATTGCCCGCCAAATGGCACTGGAAGGTGTAGACTGTACAATTTGTTCAAGAAACGAATCCTCGCTAAAAATAGCTGCAGAGGAATTGGCTCAAGAAACAAAAAGAAATATCTATCCGATTGTGGCAGATACCACGAATCCTGACTCTATCCTAAAACTAGTTGAAAATTCAGCCGCGGCGATGGGGAGTATTGATATTCTTATCAACAGCGGGGCTCGTGTTGGCGGTCAAGTGCCGGAGGATTTTAACAGCATAAAAGATGAACTTATTCTGAAAGACTTTGAAGAAAAGTATATGGGCTATTTTCGTAGTATCCGTGCCGTAGCACCTTATATGATAAAAAACAACTGGGGACGTATTATTAATATAAGCGGTTTGGCTGCTAGAATAGGTGGCAATTATTTTAGCTCCGGTCCGCGTAATGCATCTGTTGTCCATTTAACAAAATCCGCATCCATGGAACTCGGGAAGCACGGAATTACCGTCAATGCGGTTTATCCAGGGATTGTAAGTACGGAAGCATTTAGAGAACAAGTTACTGATGAGGATACTTTACGACAGTTAGCGGCAATGAATTCGCTCGGTCGCTTGATTACAGCGGAGGAAATTGCTAATGTCGTTACCTTCCTGGCTTCACCTTTGTCTGCATCGATTAACGGCGATGTCCTTTCGGTAACCGGTGGCATTGGAAATACCGTTTATTACTAAAAAGATAGGACGATACGGTTAACAGTAACGCAGATATAAATAATACTATATTGGGTCTTTTGAAAAAAATAGTATTTTAAAAAACGAGCCGCCCTAAAATCTGAGGCTCGTTTTTCTTGTTTTTATCGTTGTGTGACTTGGATTTTGAGGCACTCTCACTAATAAAAGTAGTGTTTAACCAGATTCACATAAATGAAGATGCGATCCATATTGAGTATTAGAAAAAAATGATCTTATATTTGTAGTGACAGCATCGGCTTCGCACTGAAGAAAACCAGTTCTGCCGTTTCTATGAACGTGGACAATGTGGAAGTCGACCCGCTCGTCAATCGGAAGAATCGGACTTTTCCCCGGTAGTATCGTCCTTCGCTCCGGTTTTCGGTTTGCGCGGATTCCGGTACCCTTAAGTATGTAAGCACTTCCAAGTTGGACGACGGCGACGAGAAGGGAAAGCAGGCTCAGTCTAACGAGCTGCCGTCTGAACCGGCAGAAGGATTGGTGCGACCGGATATCCCGTGAGCGGCGAGCGCGTCCCGCAGCTCCGGTAATCCGGAGCGCCGCGTTAGAGAGAAGGATGGAGGAGGGACGATGGAACTCGTAACTGCAGGTATCGCCACCAAAACGGAAAGGCCGCGAATGCGGCTGTTAAGGAGGATGTGGAAATACAAGTGGCTATACGCCTTGCTGCTTCCCGCTCTGGCTTGGGTAATTCTGTTCGACTACTTGCCCTTGTACGGAATCAGCATCGCGTTCATGGATTTCAACGTGATTCAAGGATTAGGGGCCAGCAAATGGGTTGGTCTCGCGCATTTCCGGGAACTGTTCGAGTCGGAGATGTTCCGCAACGCCTTCCGCAACACACTGCTCATCAGCCTTTACAAGATGATCAGCGGCTTTCTCTGTCCCATATTGTTAGCGCTGTCGCTAAACGAAATTCGGACCAAGTGGTTCAAGAAGACGCTGCAAACTGCGGTTTACTTGCCGCGTTTTGTGTCCTGGGTTGTCTACGGCGGCATCATCACGCTGCTGCTTTCGCCGGAGACCGGCATCATTAACAAGATCGTTGAATGGTTCGGCGGCAAGCCTGTTTATCTGCTCGTCGAGCCTGCGTATTTCCGGATGATTCTCGTCTTCACCGACGCGATGAAGGAAATGGGCTGGGCCGCGATCATCTATCTGGCCGCCATCGCTGGGCTTAATCCCGAAGTGTACGAGGCCGCGGTCATGGACGGAGCGACGCGATTCCGACGCATCATTCACGTGACGCTTCCCGGCATATCCGGTACGATCATCGTCATCTTCATCTTACGAGTCGGTTACCTGATGAGTGCTGGATTGGACCAAGTGCTCAACCTGTACAACCCAATGGTATTCGAGGTCGGTGACATTCTCGACACCTACATCTATCGAGTAGGCATCGAGCAGTTCAGCCTCAGTCTCGCGGCAGCGGCGGACGTCATCAAGGGAATCATCGGCTTCGTCATGGTGCTGATCGCTAATCAGATCGCGAAGCGAATCAATGATTCCGGCATTTTCTGACAAAGGGGAATCTGACCGTGAAGCTCACTAGAGGCGAATCCACATTCATCGCCACCAACTACGTCGTTCTGTCGCTCATTACCGTCATTATCATCATTCCGTTCTGGTACGTCCTCTGTGTATCGGTTACGCCATACTCGATCTTCAGCGAGAAGAACGGCCTGGTGCTGTTCCCGACATCGCTCAGCTTCGATTATTACACTTACTTGCTCAAGAAGGGATCGCTTATCTATAACGCTTATGGGGTGACGCTCCGCAACACAGTGACCGGTGTCCTGCTTGCCCTGCTGCTCACCGCTACAGCTGCTTACGCGTTGGCAGAGAAGAAGCTGCCCGGTAGACGCATCCTTATACTGATCTTCGTTTTCACGATGTTATTCAAGGGAGGTCTAATCCCGACGTACATCACGGTCAAAAATTTGGGCTTATTGAACACTGACTATGTGCTCATTCTGGTCATGGCGTATAGTGCGTTCAACATGATCATCATGAAAACGTTCTTTGAAGGCATTCCTGACAGTCTGAAGGAATCCGCAGCAATTGACGGCGCGTCAGAGCTTCGGACTCTGCGATCGATCGTCCTTCCAATGTCGATGCCAGTCATCGCTTCGATCGGCTTGCTTTACATGGTTACGTACTGGAACGACTTCTTCAATGCACTCCTATATGTAACTGACTGGCACAAAGCGCCGGTGCAGCTCGTATTGCGCACGATCATCGCAAGCTCCAGTCTTCCGCCCGAATTGCTCGAAGCGGCGGGGAGAACGCCGCCGCCTACGATTGGTATCCAGATGGCGGCCATTGTTATCGTTGCGCTGCCGATGATGGTTCTGTACCCGTTCATTCAGAAGTATTTCGAACAGGGCATGCTCATCGGTTCAGTCAAAGGGTAAACAGTCAAAATCTTCACAAAATGCAGGGGGGTCTGTACATGTCAAAATCAATTAAAAAGTGGGGGTACGGCGTGCTCTTCGCCGTATTAATGGGAACGCTTACACTTTCGGGATGCAGCAGTACCAATCAAGACGCGAGCGGGAACTCGAACTCTGAGTCGGCAAAGCCGTCAGGCTCGCCTGAAGTAACCGTGGATCATTCGCCTTACGAGCTGAAGTGGCTGAAGGCACAAGACATCTCTTTGCCATATGATCCGTCGAAGGACGCGGTCAAACAGGCGATCGAGACGAAGCTGAATATTAAGATTGTCCCGGAGATGGTCGACGTTCAGCAATACAAGACGAAACTGAACCTGAAAATGGCGAGCAGCGACATTCCTGACGTGACGAAGATCGATTTTGCCGACGACTTCCAGAAGTACGCGCAGCAAGGCGCTTTCGTTGATCTGACCGACCTGATTAACGAGAAGGACACGCCGAACATTTTAAAGGAAGTACCGCTTGAGGTGTTCGAACAGGCGAAAGTGAACGGTCGCATATACGGTATCCCGTATCAGGGCGGGCCGGGGGCCGGGTACCGCTGGGACCTCGTCATGCGCAAGGATTATCTCGAGCAGGCGGGCACTTCCATGCCGAATACGCTTGACGAGTATTATAATCTGCTGAAGAAAGTCAAGGAGCAGCATCCGGACGTCAACCCGCTCGGCGGTTATACGTCTCAGATCGGGCAAGTAAAATACGCGAACAATTCCTTCGACAACGTGTTCGGCGCATTTAGCGTCACACCCGGATTCTTCACGGAGAAAGATGGTAAATTCAGCAACTATGACATCGACCCGCAGATGAGGGACGCATTGTTGTTTCTGCAGAAGATGTATAAGGAAGGGCTCATCGACAAGGAGTTCTCGACAATCAAGGAAGAGCAGTTGCGGGCAAAAATCTTCAACGGTAAAGTGTTCTCCTGGATGGGCTGGTGGTCGACCGCTAGTGATTACGATACGCAGATCGAGACCAATGAACTGATCAAGAGCGGCAAGCTGGCAAAGGAAGGTTCGCTCCCGAACCAAGCGGATCAACCATTCAAGTACTTGGCACTGACCGGATCCTTGGTAGGTGCGGACGGTGCGGCCGTCGCGCCGATGGGTGCTCCGTTCTCGCAGATGAACGCCATCAGCGCAAAAACGAAGGATCCGAAGCGCGTACTGTCCATCATCGAGGACTCTATGTCCGATGAGAACCAGATGTTAACCGTCTGGGGCATCGAAGGTCAAGATTATACCATCGTGGACGGTAAGCTGAAGACGAACACCACCCTCATCGATCCGAAAACGCAGCAGGACCCCAGCGGTAACTTCAGAGGCACACAGAGCTACCTGTTCGCGCCTGGCCTGAAGGGCTGGCCGCGTTACCTCGAGTCGCTGCCGTTGCGTTTCTCCGAATCGCTCGGCGTCGCGATCAACAACAAGTATCAAATCACTGACGCTTCCAATTACCTCGATTCGCCGACGAAGATCACCAAACTGACCGAACTGAACACAATGCGCGATTCCGTATTCACGCAAATCATCATGGGCGCCGACATCAATAAGTTCGACGACTTCGTCGAGAAGTGGAAATCACAAGGGGGTAATCAAATTCTGAGCGAGCTAGAAGCTTCGTTCCAGAAAAAAGCGGGCAAGTAAACATTTGAACGGCAAAACCTTCCTGGCGTAATCCGGCAATGCCTGATGCGTCAGGAAGGTACTTTGCTGTTCTTACAAGGAGGTCCTTCCAATGGGCAAGCGCTTCCGGTTCGTTAATCTGGTATTAATTATGGCATTGCTTGTGCAAGGACTGCCGTGGCTGCCATCGAATTCGGCCGCAGCGGAGGAAGCGTCGCCATGGTTCGTTGACGACTTTGACGGCGGGCTGACGCGATGGGATATGTTCGGCAGCACGGCTTGGCAAATTCAAGGTACAGGATCGGCTGCGAAGCTGACCGGAGCGACGACGTCTACGTCCCCGCAGCGCGTGGTTATTAAACCTTCCGCGCTTCCGTATACTTCAGCCGATTATGCAATGGCTTTCGACGCCCAAGGTGATCGTTTTCGGGTGATATTCCGGTATTCATCAGGCACGAGCCATTACTTCTTGGAGTTCAAAAGCGGGCATTGGGTCGAAATGTGGAAGTACGCCAATTCATCAACAAACGTACAGGTAAGCAACTCCGTAGACATTGCGGCCGTTTTGCGGGGCTTTAATCTGGCTGATCGTCACGATTACCGCCTGAACGTCCGCGGGACGGAATTTTCGCTAGCCGTCGATGGAACTGATATCGTCTCGTTTAATGATTCCTCGTTAGCTAGCGGGGGAGTCGGTTTTGCGCTGAAGAGCGTCGGGCCGGCCGTCAGCCTTAGTGTCGATAAGATACAAGTGCTTCCGGCCGAGGTCCCTTCGGGTGGCAGTTTTGCTATCGTTCATACGCCGGTCACTAGCGTGCCGTATTACGACGACCTGCCGATTGCATTCTCGCTCGCCGGCGATGCTGCAGGCGCGACCGCGACAATCCATTATGGTTACGGGGACGGTACACCGGACCGCGAGCTTACGGCGATCCGCGGCGAAAGCGGCAGATATTCGGGTAAAATCCCGGGCACGAATCGTGCTTCGGCTATTCTCTATTACCTGACGGCAGAAGACGGCGCAGGCGGCACGACCCGCTATCCGGATACGGGCAGCATCGTCGTGCCGATCGAAACGGTACCTTCTTATTCGAATAACTTCGACGGAGAGACGGTGAACACCGCGCCCGTCGGTTGGACGACTGGCGGCAGCGCCAAGGTTGTTCAACTCGCAGACGGCAATAAAGTGTTCAACCTGAACGGCTCAGGCAGTGCCAAGTTGAACTTGCTGGAGTATCGCAACGCGGACAACTTCGTCGTCCGTTTCAAGGTGAAGTACGAGCGCACGAGTTCAGCGGTGCAGAACACGTGGCGCTTCCGCTATCGCTCTACCGACGATGCGAACAACAACGCGATTGAGTGGGCGACTCACAATTCGAAGTATTTTTTGATGCGCAAGACGACGCTTGGGGGCAATTATCCAATAGCAAACTATGTGCAATCACTGCTCGGCGATTGGCATGACTACGAGCTTCATGTTAGTGGCATCTCGCACAAGTTGCTCATCGATGGAGTCGAGACGGCGGGTGGTGACGATTCCGACCCGCTCGCGCCTGTCAAAGGCTACTTCCAATGGAACGTCGTCGGCGGCATCAATCTAATGATCGACGACTTTTCCATCGATCCGCTGCCACTTCCATCCATCATTGATATGCAGCCATCTGGAAACTACTCTGGCATCTACAAAACGGGTGAGACACCCGGTCTCGATTTGGTGATGGATGCGGGAGCGTCGGCGCATGAGATTCGGATCGATTATGAAGTCAGTCGGGCCGACGGCGATCGTGAGACCGTCGCGTCCGAGACAAAGACGTACGACCTCAAAGCCTACGAGCAGATTAAGGATACACTTCCCTTCAAGCCCGGCTTGAGCTCCATCGGGACATACGATGTAAAGGCAGACTTCGCGCTGGACGGCGAGACGTTGCCTGGCCTTGCAAAGCAGATGCGGATTGCGATCGTTAGCCGTGAAGGCGTGGCAGGAGAGCTCGATCTTGACAACGAGAGCAAGTTCGGACTGAACACCCATTACGCGCTCAACTGGCGGGATGACATCATTGACGGAGCCCGCAAGATGGGGGCCAAGCACCATCGCTCCGGTATCACCTGGACGGACATTGATAAGAATGCGAAGGATGGGGCTGGCAACACCGTTTACGATTACACTGGAACCGATCTTTTCCTGAACAAATTGTTTGGCTATGGTTTCAACCAAATCACGGTGCTCGGCATCGACCAGAACGGCTATTATCAGAGCGGGATTGCAAACACGGCGCCCGCGCTTCGAGCGATGGGAGACTTCGTTTACCGGACGGTCGATCGATACAAGGGACGGATCAGGCAGTGGGAAATGCCGAACGAGCCAGAGATTTTTGCCAAACCCTATGTTCCTGAGGAATTCGTCCAATTACAGAAAATTGCCTATCTTAATATGAAAAAAGCCGATCCCGACGCCATGCTGCTAGCGGGTGACCATACTTCCAGTGTACTCAGCGTACTGCCGAAGGAACTGGCGCTCGGCTCCTACGACTATGCCGACGCGTACTCATTCCATCCATACGTGTACAATTCGATGCCGGATGACAACCTGCCGAACCTGATCGGCGGCGTCAAGGGACTGGTCAATGCGTATGGAGGCTGGAAGGACTACTACCTGACAGAAGGAGGCTGGCCAACGGCGAAGTCAGGATATCCGTCAGTGTCTGAGGAGACACAGCGAGACTACATCGTGCGGGCATTCCTCACCTACCTGACGCTTGATCAAGTCAAGGCGTACGAATATTACGATTACAAAAACGATGGCACCGACGACCGCTACTATGACATCTTCTGGGGCATCGCTGACAACAACGGGCGTCCGAAGCTCGCTTACGCGGCGGTCAACCAGCTGATGACTTCACTGGAGCGAGCGCGATATCTCGGCATGTGGGATGCGGGCGATCCGAATGTGGCGGTCCATTTGTTCCTTGAAGACGGAAAACCGATACTGACCGCCTGGCGGAAAACCGACCACAAGGACGATCCCGCCGTCCGTCCCCCAACGAGCACACTTACTCTTCCATTCTCGTCCGCGGGCGTCATGGCGAAAGACATCAACGGCGTGCCGATATCACTCGCGCCTACGGAGAACGTCGAACTGACGGTTAGCGGCTCTCCCGTCTACCTGACGGGGTTGCCCGCCGGTTTCGTATACACGACTGCATCTCAACTGCTTGCAAGTAAAAGTACAGAAGCGGCCTCGAAGCTAAAGGCACTGCTGACAGAAACGAACGGTGAGCTTGTCGACGCCGACCTCACGGCTTTGAACGAGCTGGCTGCAGCGTTCGAGCAGAAGACCGAAGGCGGTGGGTTATCTGACGAGGCATTAGAGAAGAGTATCTTAGAGATCTATGCGCTAATGGCGCAGGCGGCTGGGCAGATCGGGGACAGAACGCTTGTGCGGGCTCAGGGATACGTTGCTTTGGAAGCATTATACAATTTGGCCGAGAGCGCCTCCGTCGCATTAGCCTACTCAAAGGCCGAGGCTAGGGCCGGAGCGAACGCGATCGATTATGCTTCGGCGACGGCAGCGGTGACCGCTGCGTTCGAGACCCGCAAGGGAGAGGACGGCGTGATGCCAGTCTCCGCCGCGGCGGTTCTGCGAATGAACCGTTACGGACGACTGGCGGAAACGACCTATGCGCGGGGTGACTATGCTGACAGCTTCGCATACAACTTACTGGCGAGAGAATTCGCAAACGCGGCAGAGGCGATTGTGACATCCGAGACGCCTCGGTTCGTCGGCGTCATCTCTAATCTCGTGCCGACGCAAGCGAATGGGGAAGCTGGGTATCCAAATTCATTTACGCTGTCCTTGTTCAATGATACCGACATACCCCGGAAGGTGACGCTGGAAACGAGGCTCCCAGAGGGCTGGGCAGTTTCGCAAACCACACTGCAAACCCTTGAGTTGACGGTTCCCGCCTTGGGTACGACGAATGCCGAAGTTCAGGTGAATGTACCAGAGGACGCGGTAAACGGCAGGTACGAGATCGGCTTCGAACTGACGGCGGACGGTGCCGTCTTCGAGACAAAGAAGGCGCAGCTGACGGTGGAAGACGGCATCGGGGTACGTCTTGTACCTGTCCAAAAGACGATCGAGGAGCTAGATGTGCTGACCGTGGAACTGACGGGCACGTCGTCGGCCTCCAAGTCGGGCAATGTTACGGTTATCGGTCCGGATGGCGTTCCGCTTGCCCCCGCTTCGGGTAGCTCCTTCAGCGAGCTGAAGAAGGGGGACGTATTACGGCTCGACTTCGTCTGGACGGATCGAGAGCGAAGATCGTTCAATGACTATCCCGTTGACGTGAGGGTCGAAGCCACCTCGAGCGGCAAGACGCTATTCCGCGACGCCTCGATGCCGCTTGACTTCAACCTGATCCAGAAGGCGAGAGGGATAACGATCGACGGCGACCTGTCCGACTGGCAGGACGCGTATCCGTTCCATTTACGTTACAAGACTCAAAACTCGAGTGGCTATCACGATCCCGCCAATCTCGAAGCAACGGCATACACGATGTGGGAGAACGACGGTCTTCTGCTGGCGGTATCCGTTCGTGACAATATCCATAAGCAGTCGGAGAACGCGGCAAACCTTTGGAAGAACGATTCTTTACAAATAAGCCTCGATTTGCTGAACAACCGTGAATCCCCTTACGGGCCGGATGACGTCGAATGGGGCTTCGCCCTGACAGACACAGGCTATTTGCTGACGAACATCTTCAGCTCGTCGGCACCCAATCCGAATGGCGACGTCAGTGGTCAAACGCCGTTTGCCGCAATGCGGGATGATGCGTCGAAGCGTACATTGTACGAACTCAAGATTCCGTCTTCTCACATCCGCTACTTGGAGCCAGCCGTCGGTGGCAAAATTGGGCTTAACGTGGCGGTCAACGACGCGGATTTGCAGAATGGCCGGGACGACTTCATTCAATGGACGAAAGGGACGGCCGATTCGAAGAACACGTCGCTATACGATTCATTCCTGTATATCGACGACGTGCCGCCAGACGAGACGGCGCCGATGGTGCGCATCGTAGCGCCGGCTAGCGTGTCTGTTATCGAAAGGGCTACACTAGCGCTTGAAGTCGAAGATGGGGAAAGCGGTGTCGAGTCGGCATCGATCCAGCTGGACGGCAAGGAGATCGCGAGCCCTTACGAAGTTACGCCGCTGTCTTTAAAGCCGGGCGAACATCGACTCACTGCGGATGCTGCAGACAAGGCGGGCAACCATGCGAACGCATCGGCGACGCTGATGGTGACTTTTCGCTTGGAGGAACTGACCGATTTGCTCAGGTACGGCTTCGAGCAAGGGTGGATCGAGGATAAAGGTATCCTACAAAGCCTGCTCACGAAGGCGACCCGGCTTCAGGTGGACGCGTCCGAGGATAATCGCCAGGCAGACTTCAAGCCGCTGAAGCAGGAGATTCAGGCCCAGAGCGGGAAGAAACTAAGCACGGAGTTTTCCTCCACACTACAAGAGCTTCTTATTTACTTGCAGGAACAAGAAACGTAATTCTGCATGGGAGGGTTGGGCGATGAGAAGCAAAAAGCGTCATTCCAGCTTACTGGCTCGAATCAGCCTGCCGGTCTTCGCACTGGTCGTGACAGTCATCGCCCTGTTCGCCGCATCGGCGAGCTATATTCTCATCCGGGTGCAAAATGAACATACCCTTCAGATGGCGGAGCAATCGATGAAGTTTGTGTATCGCAATCTGGAATATCAACTCGATACGATGAACAATATGGCCGCGTTTCTATTGTCGAACCAATCGGTCGAAAATTTGCTCGAGACTGAACATTCAGCACCGTACGAAGCGATCAACGACTTCTTCACCCTGCAGACGAATTTACAGAATTTGTCGCTCTTGTCGCTGCTGAATGATGCCGATTCCGGCAGCATCGTTCAGCAATCGTACGTCGTTGCCGTTGCGCTAGAGCCGGAGAGCGGCTTGTATTCCCTCGCGACCGATCACTTTGACCCGGTGACAGGCATCTTCAAATCGAAGGATTTGCAGAAAGAAAGCTGGTACCGCGCTTTGATCGGCGGCGAGCGCCGCAATGTCTGGTGGGGCCAGCGGGCTGGACGCTCCGGAGCCGCGATGATCTATTCGGCGACGAAGAAGAAAAGCATCAAGGACGGCCGCGTCATTGGCACCGTCTTGATCGGAGCGGATACCGGAAGTATCCGGAGCCTGTTCGAGAACGCGGCACTGACGTCGGGCTTCCACCTTCTGCTGGATGAAGACGGCCATGTCATTTTCAGCGAGCGGTACGCTTTTCTCGATCCGGCCGGGGAGCTTCCGTACGTGCGAGCGGCAGTTTGCGACGGAAGCTCGGCCGACGCGCGAATCGAAGGGACCCGGCACCGCGTCACGTGCGAAACGATGGACAACGGCTGGAAGCTGCTGACCGCTGTTCCGGAAAGCCACTTCGGACGCTACACGTACGCTATTTCGGCGATCGGCGCCCTGGCCGCTGCCGCGGCCGTGCTGCTTGCGGGATTGTGGCTGCGACGTATCGTCGTACGGGTGACTGTTCCGATCACCCGGCTCGTTAACGCCATTCAGCGGCCAGAGGTGCTTGCTTTCCGCGAGCCGCTGCCTGACCTGAAGTCAGGCATTAACGAGGTCGAGACGCTGAACGAGAAATTCGCGTCCATGCTGGTTACGCTTCGCGGCCTGATCGAAAAGAGTTTTGCCGAGGAGATCGAACGTCGCCAGCTTCAATTGGAGCTGTTGAATGCTCAGATCAACCCTCATTTTCTATACAACACACTCGACCTGATCAACTGCCGTGCCATCTTGGCCGGAGACAAGGTGACGAGCTTGATCGTGCGCTCGCTTGCCAATGTATTCCGATACGGATTGAACCGGGGACGAGCGTGGATTTCCTTGGATAACGAGTTCAAGCAGGTGGAAGCTTATCTTCGCATCCAACAAATGATGCAGGATGACCTCGTTGTAAAGTTTCACATACCGCCCGATTTACAAGATGTCGTCATTCCTCACTTCATCTTGCAGCCACTCGCGGAGAACGCCATCGTTCACGGCTTCTCAGGGCGAACGGAAAATTGCCGGATTACGATTTCTGCCCATGTGGACGGGAATACACTTATCCTGCGAGTCGGCGACAACGGCTATGGCTGCGACGCGGAGGAACGTAACCGTGCGCTTAGGGAGCAGGAGGCGGGAGCGGGGGAGAGTGCCTCCGTCGCGATCTCGTCCTCCGGGGGCGGTTACGGGACGTTGAACGTGCATCGGCGAATTCAATTACATTGCGGGGACGCTTATGGCCTGCGCTATATGCCCGTGATCGAAGGAACGTGCGTCGAAGCAATACTACCTCTGCGTTCCCAAAGCCCAATCGATCAAGAGGAGGATTCGCCCAATGTATAAATTGCTGATAGCCGAGGACGTCAAGCTCGTCCGGGAGACACTGGCGCTCTCCATCGACTGGGAGCGGCTCGGCATTGAGCTCGTCGGAGTCGCCAAGAACGGGGAGGAAGCACTCGAATGGCTGAAGCACGATCCCCCCGATCTGCTGCTTACCGATATTGGCATGCCAAAGAGGAACGGCCTCGAGCTGATCGAAGCATTCCGGGCCTGCAAGCCGGACATTCGCTGCATCATCCTGTCGGGGTTGAACGAATTCGAGTTCGCACGGCAGGCGATCAAGCTGCAGGTCATGGAGTACATTATGAAGCCGATCGATCCGGAGGAGATTGAGCAGGTATTCTCCAAGATCACCGCGGAGATGCATCGGGAGCGGGAGGAGCGACGCGGTATTGAGCTTCTGGAACAAGGACTTAAGGATCGTCTGCCGAATCTGGCGAACGCGCTGCCGACGGTCGAGTGGACCGGTAGTCTGAAGAAGAAGAAGCTCGTCGAGCAGGCCATCCAGGTCATTCGCGAGAGCTATTCCCGCAAGGAGCTGACGCTATCGGACGTGGCGGATGAGGTAGGGCTGAGCGAGAAGTACGTAAACGCGCTCGTCAAGGAAGTGACCGGCATGACGATCAACCATTGGATCGTCATGCTGCGCATGGAAGAAGCGGCCCGGATGCTGAAAGACCCCGCCAATCGGATCTACGAGATATGCGACCGGATCGGGTATGCGGATCAGGACCATTTTCGCGAGACGTTCAAGAAGCAGTTCGGACTGACACCGACCGACTATCGTAACAACTACTTGTAAGGGAGAGAGAAGAGAATGGAAAGGGATCAAAGAGACCTGGTGACCGCGGCGGACCGCGTCTACCATTATTTGATGTTCAGTGGCCCGGAGAGCTGGGGCAGCCATAGATGGGCGGATTGGGCGATGAACCGAGACCGCTGGGATTGGAATCCGGGCGTCGGCTTGATCGCGGCGGCAGACTATGGATCCTTTGGTGGGTCGCAATGGGTTTTGCGGGATGTGGAAGCCTGGGTGGAACGCAATCTTGGCGGCTCTGAGCAGGTGAAGGTTGTTAACTCGCTGGCCCCCTTTGCCGTCTTCCCCTTGCTCTACCGCTTGACAGGTAAGCGGTTCTACGCGGACAAGGCGGAGGAGATCGCGCTCTGGCTAGTCAAGCAGGCGCCCCGCACGAGAGAAGGCGCGTTTGAGCATACCGTTACGGAAAACGCCTCGTTTAGCGAGCAGGTATGGGCGGACACTGTCTTCATGGCCGTCCTCTTTCTAGCGCGGACCGCACGGTTAACGGGGAACAAAGAGCTCGCGGACGAAGCGATGAAGCAGACGCTGTTGCACCTCCAGGCGCTGCAGGACGATGAGACGGGTCTGCTCTTTCACGGCTGGAATAGCGCGACGGGCGATTGGATGTCGGCCGCTCGGTGGAACCGGGCGAATGCCTGGAACGCTGTTGGCGTGCCAATGATCGTAGAGGAGGCTAGTGAGCTGTGTGGGGACGTGGAAATGCTCGGCGAGCTGCGTGAGCGGTATTTGCGACTCGCCGAGGCACTTGTCCACTGCCAGAATGAGAGCGGCCTGTGGCCGACGGTGCTGGACCGCGCTGGCTTTTATGAGGAGACATCGGGTTCCGCCGGCATCGCCTGTGGGCTGTACAAGGCAGCTCGTGCCGGGTGGATTCCAGCGGAGATGGCCACTGCGAGCGCTGATCGCACCGTCGCCGCCGTGCTCGCCCAAGTTCGAGGGGATGGTGCCGTCCTCGGCGTCTCGGGGGGCACACCAGTGCTGGCTACTGTTGAAGCCTATGACGAGGTACCGACTTTTCCAACGCTTTACGGCCAGGGGCTCGTCCTGCTACTGTTCTCAGAGAAGCTGAGAGGATACGTTTGAGAAGTAGGTCGGGCTCGCGATTGCATCGACCAAGCTGACAGAAAGCAAGATCAGCATCCCCATGATAAATCAAATCGCTAAAGGAATTGTCCAGTGAATAGGATGAGGGGTATGAAACAACCTCGATTAACGGCGATGTCCTTTCGGTAATCGGCGGCATTGGAAATACCGTTTATTACTAAAAAGATAGGACGATACGGTTAACAGTAACGCAGATATCAATAATATTTTGAAAGAATAGTATTAGAAAACGAGCCTCACTAAAATCTGAGGCTCGTTTTTTTGTTTATCGTTGTGTGACTTGGTAAAGTTCTAAATAAGCTCCTTTTCTGCTTTCGCTTAGGTGAAATATTTACGTTTCAGCCACAGTGCTACATTTACAAGGCCAATCATAACGGGAACTTCTACAAGCGGACCGATGACAGCAGCAAATGCAGCACCTGAGTGTATTCCGAAGACGCCCACAGCTACTGCAATAGCTAATTCGAAGTTGTTACTTCCTGCGGTAAACGCCAGTGATGTACTGACCTCGTAACTCGCTCCAGCTCGTTTAGACAAAAAGAATGAAGCGAAGAACATGACCACAAAGTAAATCAACAAAGGAATAGCGATACGGACGACATCCATCGGTAGTTCCAGAATCTTATCGCCTTTAATCGAGAACATAATGACAATGGTAAACAATAAAGCGATTAAGGTCAGCGGACTGATTTTCGGGATAAACATCGTCTCATACCATTCGCGACCTTTAAGCTTAACCAAAAATAATCGGGTTAGGAAGCCAGCTAAAAACGGTAAACCAAGATAGATCAAGACGCTTTCTGCAATTTGTCCCATGGAAATATCCACAACCATACCTTCTAAACCAAACCATTTCGGAAGTACAGTTACAAACACATAGGTGAATACCGAGTAGAACATGATCTGAAAAATGGAGTTGAAGGCGACTAGACCAGCTGTATATTCGCGGTCACCCTTCGCAAGATCGTTCCATACGATGACCATTGCGATACAGCGCGCAAGGCCAATCATGATAAGCCCGACCATGTAGTCGGGATAACCTCTCAAGAAAACAATGGCGAGGACGAACATCAGTACAGGACCGATTATCCAATTTTGCACCAGCGAGAGCAGAAGCACCTTCCAATCTTTAAATACTCGCCAAATCTCTTCGTATCGCACCTTTGCTAGTGGGGGATACATCATGATAATGAGTCCCACTGCTATCGGAATAGAAGTCGTACCAATTTGAAAGTTATTTAATTCATCCACGAGTTGTGGCGATACATATCCGATTCCGATGCCAAGCAGCATAGCAGCAAATATCCAAATGGTCAAATATCGATCGAGGAAGGAAAGACGTTTCGTAACTTTAGCCACGTGTTGATCATCTCCTTCAATTGCCTATTTGCCTGTATCAGCAAACAGTTTAATTCTTGCTCCAATTTCATCGCGAACGCGTTGGAAAAACGCCCATTTTTCGGCTTCCGTACCTTCAGCCTTCGCTGGATCGTCAAAGCCCCAATGTACACGTTCTTTGTCATTCGGAGTTACTGGACAGACATCATTTGCGTGTCCACAGAGCGTTACAACGAGGTCGGCACGTTGCAGCAACTGGGAATCAATTACATCCGAAGTATGGTTAGAAATATCGATACCAATCTCTTTCATCGCATCGATGGCTTTTGGATTAACACCGTGAGCTTCAATGCCAGCAGAGTAGACATCCCATTCATTACTTAAGTATTGTTTGGCAAAACCATCTGCCATTTGGCTGCGGCAAGAGTTGCCTGTGCAGAGAAAGTAAATAATCTTTTTGTTTGGATTCATCTTAATGCCCCCCTTTGATTGAATTCATGAACACGATGTACATTTTGTTTTGAGATATGTTTCCACGACTTCATTTTGAGAGGGAAGTGCTTGAATAATCTCGGTCAAATAGGGCTCTAATTCACTTTTGATGCGAACATGTACCCAAGTGCCCACTTTACGCTCAGTAATGATATCGGCCTGCTTAAGTTTCTTTAAATGCTGACTAATGGCAGGTTGTGATAATCCCATCAGTGATACCAAATCACATACACACAGCTCTTGGCTGTTCAGAAAAGAAATGATGGTCAAACGGGTAGGATCTCCAATTACTTTTAACTTGGAGGATAGATTGAGGATATCTTCAGACATATATTCACCACCACTTATATTTGTACATACTTATATTTGTGTACACTTATATTAACAACTACTTATTTATATTACAAGATGAAATGTTACAATCTTCACAGATTAAAAATGATTTTTAAGTAAGATAGAAGTGAGGATTGATATATAGCAAGACCCCATCGTAATTAATGATGATTACCCTAATGAAAGGATGTGAACAACATGAAAACTAAAATAATCGCAATTGTTGGGGCAACCGTTCTGACACTTGGAATTGGAACTGCTGCATACGCTGCGGAGATAGGTCCTTCTTCCTTTAAAGACATGCTCCCATTCATCAAGGAAATGCATCCAACCATGAATGATTCTCAGCTAGAGCAGATGTATAATAACTGCCATCAAAAAGAAGGAAATTCGGATACTCGAGGCATGATGCAAAACAACGATATGATGCAAAGAACAAATGCGGAATCGATTTAACGAAGTAATCAGCGATTTAACTTCATGAATGAACAGAGCCCAGGAATGACAACATAAGGAAGTGGTATACATCTCAATTTCCAGAGGAGGATATCTGTTATGGCTCACCAGAAGAGAAGGAAAGAAGCTGCCTGGAAGTCACGAAAGCAGGAACCGCATCCCCATGGTAAAATCAAATCGCTCAAGGAATTGTCCAGCGAAAATGATGAGTAGCATACTACTTGAAAAAGAAAGACTGCTCGGTGAAATTTACCGGCAGTCTTCTTTCAGGACTATTTTTATTCTTTATAAAAGCCTATTTTAAACATTTGATACCATTCTTCTAGTTTGTTTTCTTGCATTACCTGCAAATATTTAAGGATTTCTTTAGCAAATTCAACCGCTGATGTTCCATTCGCTGTAATCAATCCATCTTTTGAAACAACTTGCTTTTCAATAAAATGCTTCGAGCCCTTATAGTTCGGTGCATACTCCTCTAAATAGGCTAGTGAATTGCCTGTATGCTCTTTTTCATCTAAATATCCTTTATCCGCCAAAAAAGTACACGCATCGCATATCGCCGCAATCGGAATACCTTTTTTAATGCATAAATCAACTGCTTGCTTAACATCATCATTCTCGCCTTTCAGCCATGAAGTTCCACCCACTAAGATAAGCATATGAAAATGTATTGGAATTTCAGCAATTGAATAGTCTGGAACAACCGTGAAACCACCCATTGATTGAATTGGATTTTTATGAACAGCCAAAGTTTTAATGATGAATTCTGTTTCTGGTTTATTCAGCTCTGAACATATGTAAGCACTTTCCCAATCCGCATAGTTTTCCGAAATAAACACAAGTATTTCTTTTTTCATGCGCTTAGCTTCCTTCCTTGTTATATTGTTTCCAGATATAATTTTACAGGTTAATATATGACAGCTATATGTCATACTTATTGAAGGGGATTTAGAGATCAGTATACCTTAAGGAGCGGGAAAAATGGCGCGTGTTTTATTTATTAATGGCGGATCTGAGGGACATATCAATCCAACGATTGGAATTGTGCAAGAGCTTATTTCGCGAGGAGAAGAGGTCGTGTTCTTTTGTATAGAAGCTTTTCGGGAGCGTATTGAGAAGACGGGAGCAACAGTTCGAACATTTGACGATCAGAAGTTTATCAAAGCCTTTATCTCCGGTGGAAGAGATTATTTACTCGAAAGAATCAACGGCCTTTTACTTACGGCAGATATCGTCATACCAAGCGTTCTTGAACAGATCAAAGGAGAGCATTTTGATTACATCATCCATGATTCCATGTTTGGTTGCGGACGATTACTTGCTCAAATTCTTAAGCTTCCTGCAATCAACTCTTGTACTTCTTTTGCACAGTCAAAAGTATCTTTCAATCACATGTTGGGGGAGTTCTTCACAAAAACCCCTACAGAAATCGTTAAACCAATACACGATAAATATAGAATCCTGACGGCAATGGTGAAGGAAAAATATGATGTGGAGATCCATTCTCCTTACGAAGTCTTCTGTAATCCTGCACCACTTACCATCGTTTATACAACAAGGGAGTTTCAACCTGATGGAGAAGCATTCGACCAAACTTATAAATTCGTAGGCCCATCCATCTCTTCACGATCAACTCAAGAAAACTTCGACTTTACTACAATCAAGGGGAAGAACCCAATTTACATTTCACTGGGTACAGTCTTTAACCAAGCCATTGATTTCTATAAGCTTTGTTTTGAGGCACTCGGGAACACGGATCATACGATCGTTATGTCGATTGGGAATAGAACCCAAATTACTGATTTAGGGGAAATTCCTAATAACTTCATCGTAAAAAATTATGTTCCACAAACTGAAGTACTGCAATACACAAAATTATTTATTACACATGGTGGAATGAACAGTACCCATGAAGGTCTCTATTACGGGGTTCCGCTAATAGTGATCCCGCAAAGCGCAGATCAGCCGATCATTGAAGGGCAAGTCGCCAATATCGGGGCAGGCATTCAATTACAAATGCAAAACTTGACTGCAGACCAACTACGTGAAGCCGTGAGACATGTGTTAAGTCACTCATCGTTCAAGAAAGCAGCTTCCACGATGGGGGAATCCTTCCGAAAATCAGGTGGGTACCATCAAGCGGCTGACGAAATTTTCGAATTCAACTTTTGTGATTCATTTCATAGTTTTACACCTTGATAAAAAACATAATTTAGTGTGATAATAATATTCTATCGATAAATTCACCAAGAAAAGAAGGCTCTGAAATGAATTTTGGCAAGTATCCTACATTTATTGAAAAACCAATTAAGGCTTCTATGAAGCCAGCTCAGGAAATAGGCACGATATTGGTGTCCGCTTTTTTAGTCGCTGCCGGGCTTAATTTGTTTTTGGTCCCACATCATCTTCTGTCAGGGGGGATCGCCGGTGTCGCTTCAATTATTGGCTATTTAACCGACTGGAATATTTCCTTCTTGTACTTCATACTTAATGTGCCTCTGATTATCTGGGGCTGGAAAGCGGTAGGTAAACGTTATATCTTGCTTAGTTGCCTTTCTGTTGTCAGCACGACCTGGTTCATGAGCATCATTCCCGTAGTCCAAGTCACGAAAGACCCTATTCTCGCTGCAATCTTTGGTGGGATCATCTCTGCTATTGGCATTGGTTTTTCTTTGCGTGTAGGTGGTTCTACAGGCGGTTTTGATATCGTCGGCTCCATCGTTACATATAAACATGACTTTGCAATGGGCAATATTTTGTTAATTTTGAATGGGATCGTAATTATGATGTTAGGCTTTTATAAAAGTTGGGATCTGGCGCTCTACTCCATGCTATCTACCTACATTAAAGGGAAAATAGTTGACAACATTCATGTCGATCATGTTAAGGTCACTTGCTTCATCGTAACGAAGAAAAAAGACGAAATGCTCTGCCAGCTTCGCAAGCTTCATCACGGAATTACGTGCCTGCATTCGGAGGGCGGATACAGCGAAGAAGATAACTACATGCTTATGACTGTAACTACACGGTATGAAGTACCCGCTGTTCGTAAGACGGTTATGTCAACCGATCCACATGCCTTTATGAATGTTGTACAGTCTACAGAAATTCTGGGTCGATTCACAAGACCGAGGAGATAAAAGCACTAATCATTTAACAACCAAGGCAGTCCCACACCAGTTAGTCACTGGCAGGTGCTGCCTTGGTTTATTTTGTCTATATAGGACAAGCTCTGAGATTGACTGAGTTGACCAAGTCGATGTAGCATGTTTTGTCCTGGAGGAAGCCTATCAAAGAACTGGCTCTCCTTGACAAGTGTTCATCCAATTTATACAATTGACCAATCAATCGTTGATATATCAATTAAACAGGGGTAGGAGGGATAACTTGAAAGATTCAGGGGATAATTCCATTATTGATAAACTTCAAAACTTCTATATTCAGCTTATTTCCAAATTCGGACACTGTACGGGTATAAGCCCATCGAGATTTCGATTAATGCAACAACTTTTCCATGTCGATGAAATCAACCAAACCACTTTACAGAAAGAGTTGCAAATCGATAGGGCCGCAATTACCAGGCATTTGAAGCAGCTTGAGGGGGATGGCATTGTCACACGGCGTATTAATCCAGATGACAATCGCTTCACGTTGGTGAGACTCACCGACCATGGCCGACAGGAAATCGTTGCTTACCGAGAAGAAAAGATCCTTTTCATGGCACAACTGCTGCAAGGTTTTAGTGAAGAAGAACAGAAACTTTTCGCAAACATGATTGAACGCATGCAAGAAAATATTAACCACATCAAGGGAGAGAACTGAAGGATGAATACTGCACTTACCACAAACGATTTTAATCAAATTGTAACCGGGCGCCGTTCCATTAGAAAATACGATCCAAATGTTAAAATCAGCCGGGACGAAATGACAGAAATTCTTAGGAAGGCCACTTTGGCTCCTTCTTCCGTCAATATGCAACCTTGGCGTTTCTTGATCATTGAAAGTCCCAAAGCCAAAGCTATCCTTGCCCCCCTTGCCCGCTTTAACCAAAGCCAGGTCGAAACCTCCTCTGCGGTTATCGCCATCTTCGGGGATTTGAACAGCATCAACAATGCTGAAGAGATTTATGGCAAGGCCGTAGAACTTGGGTTTATGCCCAATGAAGTAAAAGAAATGCAATTGGCAGCTATATCCGCGCATTATGCCCAATTGACTCCAGAACTAAATAGGGAAACTGTGCTAATAGATAGCGGGTTAGTATCCATGCAACTGATGCTTGTTGCGCGTGCCCATGGATATGACACCAATCCAATCGGCGGATATGAAAAGGACAAGGTTACTGAAGCCTTCGGACTAGACCCGGAGCGCTATGTTCCAGTCATGCTGATATCGATCGGCAAAGCTGCAGACAGCGGTTACCCATCGGTTCGTTTGCCAATCGATCAGGTTGCAACTTGGAAGTAGGTCAGCAATTCATGCTGGAGCATTTTGAAGGACGTAAACCGCAGCTTCCCTCGAACGTCATGGAGAGTTGGCCTGAAGAGACGGGACCACAAGATGAGGTATCATGATTCTGGGTTTACACGACACCAAATGGTGTCCAAATAGGGAAGTATCAAAATATCTAGGAGAGGGAGCTGTGAGCGATAACAATAAGATGAGGGATGTGTTTGATGCGATTGCAGATCCAACGAGGCGTCGACTCATTCAGCTATTAGGAGAGGCAGAGGAGCTACCGCTTCATGAGTTAACGACACAGTTTCAAATGGGCCGGACAGCGGTATCCAAGCATTTGACAATCCTGAAAGAGGCCGGATTGGTGCTTGACCGTAAAGTCGGTAGAGAAACGCGATTTAGGTTAAACGCCTCCCCGCTCAGAGAAGTTCAAGATTGGGTGGCTTTCTATAGCAAATTCTGGATCACGAATATGATGCGCTTGAACCAACTATTAGAGGAGGAAGAAGAATGAGTTTAACATTATCATTAGATTTTCAGTACACATCATCGATTGAGAAGGTGTGGGCTGCGTTAACCGATTCCAACAAGCTTGCCAAGTGGGTGGTCAACAACCATACCGGTCAGGCGATGGAAAATGATTTCAAGCCCGTCGTAGGATACCGTTTTCAGTTCCGCACGCAGCCGACCGAATGGTGGAATGGAATTATTGAAGGCGAAGTGCTAATCGTGGACGCTCCACACCGGTTGTCTTATACGTGGGAAAGCGGAGAGAAGCACACGGTCACCTGGACGCTGCAGGATTTAGGAGATGGAAAGGTGAACCTTCATCTCGAACAAACTGGCATCTCAAATGAGCAAGCCCTTGCAGGCGCGAAGTATGGCTGGAGTAATTGGTTCAAAACATTTGATCAGGCGTTGGAGGAATAACCACATTCGGTACCAAATGATCTTTATCCTATTGCTATAATAGGGTAGATTCTTAAACGAAGCACGATTGAAAGGATGTTAGCCATAAGCGAATCTAATCAGGAATATATCGTTATCTCGGCTGCGCGGGAAAACAATCTCAAGAACGTATCCTTGCGCATTCCGAAGCGGAAGATCACGATATTCACCGGAGTATCCGGGTCCGGCAAGTCATCGATCGTCTTTGATACGATTGCCGCAGAATCCACACGTTTGCTGAATGAGAACTTCAGCATGTTCGTGCGCACTTTCCTGCCTAAATATCCGCAGCCGGATGCGGACGCGATTGAGAACCTTAGCATGGCTGTGATTGTGGATCAGAAGCCGCTGGGCGGGGGTTCCCATTCCACGATGGGCACGATTACCGATATTTCTCCCATTCTTAGGATGCTCTTTTCGCGAGTGGGTCAGCCCTATGTCGGAGGAGCGAACATGTTCTCGTTTAACGATCCGCATGGCATGTGTCCCGAATGCAACGGCATCGGCCGCAGCCTTGGCGTCAACATGAGCAAAGCGGTGGACATGTCCAAGTCGCTCAATGAAGGGGCAATTATGCTTCCGGGCTATACGGTGGGTGGATGGGAATGGAACATGCTTATGCAATCGGGTTCCTATGATCCCGATAAGAAACTCAGCGATTATTCGGATGAAGACCTGGAACAGCTGCTGTACGGCAAGGCAAGGAAAGTGAAGATGGATTTCGCCGGGAAGGCAACGAATATTACCGTGGAAGGCGTCATCGAGAAGTTCACCAACAAATATATCAAGCAGGACGTGAAGACGAAGTCCGAACGCACGCAACAAACCGTTGCGCCGTACATCACCGAGGGTCCTTGCTCCAGCTGTCATGGTGCCAGACTTAGTCAAGCCGCGCTGGGCTGCAGGATCCATGGACATAACATAGCGGAGTTGTCTTCCATGGAGGTCGGGCAGCTCATCCGCGTCATTAGGGAGATTGACGATGCTGCCGCCGCGCCGATGGTCAAGTCGCTGACGGAGCGGCTTCAGCACCTGGTGGACATCGGACTTGACTACTTGACGCTGGACCGTGAGACGGATACATTATCCGGCGGCGAGTCGCAGCGCGTTAAGATGGTGAAGCACCTAAGCGGGAGTCTGGTGGATGTCACTTACATCTTCGATGAGCCTAGCGTTGGATTGCACCCCCGTGATGTACACCGGTTAAATGAATTGCTTCAGAAGCTGCGCGACAAGGGCAATACCGTGCTTGTTGTCGAGCATGACCCCGATGTCATCAAGGTGGCGGATCATATCGTAGACGTCGGACCATACGCCGGCAGCCGCGGAGGTAACATCGTGTATGAAGGAAGCTACACAGGTCTGCTGGAGTCTGGTACATTGACGGGCAATTATCTGAAGCGTCAGATCCAGCTAAAGCAGGATTGCCGGCAGCCATCCGGCAAGCTGTCCATCCGGAATGCCAAGCTGCACAACCTGCAGAACGTGAGCGTAGATATTCCAACCGGCGTGCTGACTGCTGTAACCGGCGTCGCCGGCTCGGGTAAGAGCACTCTGATTAACGACGTATTCCTAAGCCAGCATCCGGACGCGATCGTCATCGACCAATCGGCGATAGGCGTATCGACACGATCAAATCCCGCGACTTACACGGGGATACTAGATGATGTGCGCAAGGCGTTTGCTAAGGCGAACAAGGTGAGCCCAAGCTTGTTCAGCTTCAACTCCAAGGGGGCTTGCGAGAATTGCCAAGGGCTGGGCGTAGTGTACTTGGACCTGTCATTCTTCGAAAGCGTGAAGCTGCCATGTGAAGCATGCGGAGGGAAACGATTCAAAGAAGAGGTACTCGAGTACAAGCTGAACGGCAAATCGATCGCAGAAGTGCTTGAGTTGACGGTGGAGCAGGCTTTGGAATTTTTCCAGCTAAAAGAGGTTGTGCGCAAGCTCCAGGCGATGAGCGATGTCGGTCTGAACTATATTACGCTCGGCCAACCGCTCAGCACGCTCTCGGGCGGCGAATGCCAACGCATCAAGCTGGCAAGCGAGCTGCACAAGAAAGGCAGTATCTACATGATGGACGAGCCGACGACCGGCCTTCATATGTCGGATATCGGTCACCTGCTGGAGATCATGAACCGCCTCGTGGATGCCGGTAATACGGTGATCGTCATCGAGCACAACCTTGAGGTGATCAGCCAAGCGGACTGGATCATCGATATGGGACCGGACGGAGGTAGCAAGGGCGGCCAGGTGGTGTTCGAGGGCACACCTCCGCAGATCATCCATGCAGAGCAGTCGATCACGGGAAAATACTTGATGTAATCATCAAATTCAGACGCCTGCAAAGCAAATTAGCTTTTTATAATCACCCGAAAGGGTGGCTATGGAAAGCTTTTTTAACGTACTAATAGAACTGATCAAACCATATTCTTATAAAAGAAAACAATACGAAGGAGTGTACAGTTATTTGAAAAAAGTTAAGGTTAGTTTACGGCCCATTGTAGGTAAGATAAACTTACCCACTGTTTTGAAAACAACTATACTTCCGGGTGATTCAATTGAAAGATTATTTATTGCAACACAAGTAGGAGAGATCTTTTACATAGGGGACGGGGTAATAAGAACTTTTTTAGATATTCGCCCTCGAATCATAAAACTAGGTGTCTCTAGTGGTGGGTATGATGAACGGGGATTGTTAGGGCTAGCATTTCATCCCGAATTTTATGATAACGGTCTCTTTTATCTCCATTATTCAGTAGCTGGAACCCAGGGCCCAGGTGCTCTTCCAGGTGCTTTTGAATCTTTTAAGCCTAACCCGTGTGATTCTAGTACCTTAAACTTAAAGTGGATAAATAGAGAAATTCAATATGATCATATTGATGCAGTTGAAGAATGGATTCTACCTTCGAATGGTCAACCTCAAAAACAGCGGATTTTACTTAATATAAGAAGACCATTTATAAATCATAATGGTGTCAATAGCTTAAACTTTTCACCTGAAACAGGAAAACTTGTTTTAACAACCGGAGATGGCGGATCAGGCTATGATCCATTTAATTTAAGCCAGGATGATATGGAATTCGCCGGTAAAATAATTGAAATTGATGTTGTTAAGAATACATTTATTGATAATCCGCCCGTAGTTACACGTTTTAATGAGTTACCCGCATCTATCCAAGAAACGCTTACGGTAATTGCCAAGGGAGTTCGCAATATTCCAGGCATTTCATTTCAAAGGTTTTATAATCAGTATATTAAATACGTAGGAAATGTCGGACAGGATCTCGTAGAGTCGATATTTTCATTCATTCATTATGAACCAATACCAGTTACCCAGCTTGTACAAGCTTCTGTAATGAATTCTGAGCCTGGCCCAGAAGGATTTATTAACTTTGGTTGGCGAGGGTGGGAAGGTGCTTTTCCTACTTCGATGATTAGGGGCTGCTCTGCAGATCCTGCTTTGGATGAGAAAATAATTGCTTATTACAAAGAAGCAGTACAAACTTCAGTGAGGCGTCTTCAGCCGTTAACGAGTTATTTTCATAAAGATCCAAGGCCTGATAAATTTGGAGGAACTGCACTTACAGGAGTGCAAGCCTATATGGGGAATGGAATCCCCGATTTAATGGGAAGCGTTGTGTTTACCGATCTTGCCAGGGATAAAGGATCTCAACCTCCAGTTAAAGGGGTTTTAGCTTATACCAGGGTACAAACAGATTGTAAACTGAATGATTTTAGTGTTATTGAAACCGATTATAATTTTGGATCTCAATCAGCTTATTATGTTAGTCTGGGGACGAATCTGGATCAAACCAGACTATATTTAGGGGTTTATGGCTCAATGAAAGTGGCTGATTTTAACCAAGGTACCATTTTTGAAATTGTTCCATAATTCATGTTGAATTTTACACAATGAAAACGTAGAGTTCATCTAATTCCCCAAGTCCTTTTATATACTTAAATTGTTTGATATAGCGAATCAAAAGGACTGGGTGATGGATTAAATGTTAAAAAAACGAGATTTGCACGAATGCCATTCACTGTATTACTTAATGATAGATCCTGTCGTTTTTCCTTATGTTCGTAATAAATGCCAATCTTATGAAGAATATTTATTCATAACCAAACAGTTGATCGCTGAGGAAGAACAGGAGACATGTATTTCTAGAACGATTCTTAACGAGATGGGACATCCCATTGGTACCATTGATCTATATAATATTGTTAATAGAACAGGCTTCTTGGCGACGTGGATTGGAACTCCTTATTTTGGAAAAGGTTACAACCAACGAGCGAAGGAATCCTTTTTTGCTGAATTGTTTTTACAACATAATATCGAAACGATATTTATGAAAATCCGAAAACAAAATATTCGATCGAAGAAAGCGGTAGAAAAACTACAATATGTCAAATTAGCAAATGATACAAATCTTGAAGTATATAAATCGATAAATATTACTGATCAGATCTATGATTTGTATCAGGTGGAGCGGTTAAGTTTTTTAGAAAGCAGTGAAAACATGCAACATGTGGTTGCTACGTAACAAACTGTGCAAAAAACTGT
Source organism: Paenibacillus mangrovi (assembly GCF_022898935.1). Classification (GTDB taxonomy): domain Bacteria; phylum Bacillota; class Bacilli; order Paenibacillales; family Paenibacillaceae; genus Paenibacillus_AQ; species Paenibacillus_AQ mangrovi. Next base: position 88,106 of record NZ_JALIRP010000014.1, read on the forward strand.
TTTCAAAGAAAACATGCCAGAACTTCTATTGAGATGACGGTCTTTTGGGCAAACTTTGCAGCAAATTCTCTATGGAAAGGGATTGAATAATTAGTAATTTATAGTATTCTAGCCATATTAAGGGAGGAGAGGGAATCTATGGTGAAACAACTGATCGTTGGAGACGCTATGCATGAGCTGGCCACTACTCGCCGCATCCTGGAGCGCTTACCCGAGGAGCATATGACGTGGAAGCCGCACGTGAAATCGATGACTTTGGGTGGGCTGACCACACACCTGATCAACCTGCTGAACTGGCAAGTAGCGATTTTTCTATACCCGGAATTCGATCTTTCGACCGTGCCGCTTCGGCGGGAAGCTTTGGAAAGACGCGAAGACGTGCTGGAGGAATTCGACGCGAACGTCGTCAAGCTTCAAAAGCTGTTAGCCGAATGCGACGAGAAAACACTCGGCGAGGAATGGACCTTGCGGAACGGTGACCATATCATCCTGCGCCAACCGCGGGCAATCGCGCTTCGCACCTTCGGATTAAGCCACATGGTCCACCACCGGGCGCAGCTCGGGGTTTATTTGCGGCTTCTCGATATTCCGGTACCGAGTATCTACGGTCCCTCGGCCGATGAGCAAGGCAATTGAACTAATTTTATCATTTCATTACCGCGTTGATCGCGGTTTTTTTTATTTTAACGATACAAGCGATGGATTGACAAAATAACGGCTATAGAATCATAATGTGGCATAAAACTCGGCGGAGGTGAGTAGGCAAGCGTGCTGATAAATACGAATATCGTTCTGGAAGGGGAAACTGTTCGTCTTGTTCCTATGGAGGATAGGCATAAGGCTGAATTATCTCGGATTTTGTTATCTGCCCAAGTATGGGAATTCACTTGGCGAACTATCAAAACAGCTGAAGAGCTAGATCAAGTGCTAACGACTGCATTGGAGAATAAAATTAATGGGTCACAGCTTCCTTTTACTATTGTTGATCAAATGACAGGAGCCATAATAGGAACTACGCGTATTGGCGATATCGATATGAAAAATAGGAATGTTGAAATCGGCTGGACGTGGCTATCACCTGACTACTGGAGGACTCGAGTCAATACAGAATGCAAATATCTTTTGCTGCGACATTGCTTTGAAGAGCTTAAGTTGATTCGCGTTCAGTTTTCAGTCAGCGGACAGAATGTCCGGTCGCAAAGAGCAGTTGAACGATTAGGAGCCAGGAAAGAAGGAGTTTTCCGCAAGCACAGAATAAAGCCTGATGGTTCCATTCATGATAACATCTTTTACAGCATCGTTGACGATGAATGGCCGGATGTAAAGGAGAAACTTTTGCTTTTATTATCAAAGAAATATAATTGAACGATCTTACTGCGAAGGAACAGAAGGGGTATAAACTATGAAAAATAACCTCGTACTAGCATGACAAGGAACTAACCTTCATATTGACGGCATTCGAGGTTGAGGGTTACCATATAACAGAATGAGTACCTCCTGTACAAATGGGGAGGGCAATATGGTCATTCAGGGTTGTGATCTTGTTCACTTGAATTATGACAGATACTTTAGCCAACAAATGAAAGCGCCAACACTCAGAAAGCTAAAAGGAGAAAACAATGAACACAAGAAAAGACTTACAACATTACCCTTATATGAATGCAAGCATGCCTATTGAAGAAAGAGTTGCGGACCTTATATCGAGAATGTCACTTGAAGAAAAGGTAAGACAGCTTGATATATATTCGGGAAATGAAATTTCCGATTCCGTAGAAGGCTTAAATGCCGATGCGCTTAACTACGAAAAAATGGAGAAGATATCTGCCGGAATTGGAATCGGTTGCATCCAAAACCGAAATTCCAAAGCAGAAACAGCCAATAAAATTCAAGAGTATATCATCCAAAATTCAAGATTGGGGATTCCGGTACTCTTCAGCGAAGAGGGACTTCACGGTTTTGGATGGAGAGGCTGTACAGTGCTCCCTCAGCAGGTTGCACTCGCATCAACATTTGAGCCTGAACTCGGATATAAACAAGCAAGAATAATTGCTTCCGAGGCGCGTAGCTTTGGTATACATGAGGTGTGGGCACCTGTTCTCGACCTTGCCAGGGAAATCCGATGGGGACGAGTGGAAGAAGGATACGGAGAGGATCCTTATCTGGGATCTCTGTTTGCGGAAAGCATGGTAAAAGGGCTTCAGACGGATGACCTCACAAGACCCGATGCCGTGGTGTCGGAACCAAAACACTTTACAGGATACGGTGCTCCTAGAGGAGGGCACAATTGTGCTCCGGCCATGATGGGGCAATTTGACAATGCATTTTTCTGTCTGCCTGTATTTGAGGCTGCTTTCCAAGCGGGTGCAATGAATACCATGTGTTCCTATAACTCCATTGACGGCGTTCCTGTGGCGGGCGACCATTCGCTCCTAACAGGTGTACTCCGTGACCAGTGGGGCATGAAGGGCTTCGTAAGGTCGGACATGACGGCTGTCTCCATGCTACATACCTGTCACTATGTCGCCGAAAGCAAACGGGAAGCTATCAAAATGGGCCTTGAAGCCGGCGTAGATATGCAGCTTTACGATTTTCCACATGATATATACCAGGACAGCATTATTGACCTTGTCAAATCAGGCGAGGTGGACGAGAAGGTTGTAGACACAGCTGCAGGACGTGTTCTTACAGTTAAATTTGCAGTTGGGCTCTTTGAAAATCCATTTACGGATATTGAACTTTCTTCGAAAGTTGTCCACTGTGAGGAGCACGTGCAGACGGCGCTTGAAGTTGCAAGGAAGTCGATCACTCTGTTAAAAAACAGCAAAAATACGCTTCCTCTCAAAAAAGACATCGGCAAGATTGCAGTGATCGGACCAAGCGCGGATGTTCCCCGTTACGGAGATTACAGCAGCCCTGTTGTGCCTGAGCATGCTGTTACGCTTTTGCAGGGCATCAAAAACATCGTTTCGGACAAAACCGAAGTGATCTATGCCAAAGGATGCGAGATTCTGGAGTCTGACCTGATGCCTTTACCGGACCAATGGCTCAAGGATAATGCCGGAAACGACGGGCTTTTGGGTGAGTACTACAATTCTCTTTCTTTTGAGGGAGAACCGGCTTGCGTGCGAAATGACAGACAGATCAACTTCAACTGGATTTACACCAAACCTGCTGACGGCGTAAACGCAGATAACTTCACCGTTCGCTGGACAGGCAAAATTAAACCAGACGCTACAGTGGATGGGTACATTGGACTCAGCAGCATGGACAGCATGCGTCTGTGGGTAGATGGCAAGATGCTTGTTGACGGTTGGGGAGACCATGACGCTAATCAGATGGTTGCGTTCCAATTTGTGAAAGGCGAGGAGTACGACGTTAAGGTTGAGTATCTCAATGATTCACGGGGAGTAAGGGTCATCCTCGGTTACAGCCTTGGCAACAACGATATGGACGCAGCGGTTAAAGCGGCAAGTGAGGCGGATGTTGCAATCGTTGCGGTTGGTGACAACGAGCAGACCAGTGGAGAAAATCTGGACAGAGCGGACCTTAATCTTCCGGGAAGACAGCTTGAACTCGTCAAGAAAATTTATGAAACAGGAACGCCTGTTGTTCTTGTCCTCCAAAACGGACGTCCGATGTCGATCACGTGGGAGGCAGAACATCTGCACGCGATTATTGAGGCATGGTTTGTTGGCGAGCAGGGCGGAAATGCCATGGCAGAGGTTATTTTCGGAGATGTCAATCCTGCAGGTCGTATTCCGATGTCTTTCCCGAGGTCGGTAGGTCAGCTGCCTGTATTCTATAATCGCAGACCGTTCTATGGGCATAAATATGTTGAAATGGACTGGCTTCCTTTGTACCCATTTGGGTATGGTCTGAGTTATACAACATTTGCCTATTCAGATCTTGACATTTCTGCCAAGGAAATTGCTCCGGATGGAGAAGTGAATGTATCGTTTAACGTAACCAATACGGGAAATGTTGCGGGTGAGGAAGTTGCTCAGCTTTATATCCGAGATGAGTTCAGCAGCACGGTCAGACCATGCAAGGAGCTTGCGGGATTTAAGCGAATTCACCTTGAAAAAGGAGAAACAAAGCGCATCATGCTGACACTGGGATATAGACAACTCCGAACACTTACTAGAAACCATGAATGGGTTGTGGAACCGGGGAAATTCGAGGTGATGGTCGGACCTAACTCGGACGACGCTCCACTGACAGGAGAGTTTTTCGTTCGGAAATAAATTTGTAAAGAGTTACTACTGCCGGTTTGATCCGAAATTAAGGAGGTAGTTCATTTGCCGCGTATGCTTTTCATGCGTTGGTAGGGAACTATCTCCCTTTCACTTTTAGCACACGAAGCCACTTTCAATTTTAGATTTTTCGAGGTCATCGGTTATTTTCAGCGTCATTGCTGGGAATACTATTAGTGTAATTACAAGGTTCATAAGATTGGACTGCTTATGGGCAGTATAAGTATAATCTCTCTTGTAAACCTTCTAAGATTTTTCCTGGCACTTCCCTGACCTTGATATCCCCACCTAGAAAAAGTAGCCAATTTGTTATTTCGGTTAATTCTTCTGAATGATTAACATTGATAAAAGTCTTTAGAATGGCTGTGGTTTGATAAGGATTCGTATAGGAAATTGAAACTTTTAAAGGATGGTATTTTTTGAACTGGGCAATCGCCTTTGGACCAAGTTCAAGGACAAGATTGATGACTTCTTCCTGTTTACTTAGTTTTTCTAAAATCTTTTTCTTACTGACTCTTTTTTTCGCAGGGTATGGTTCTACATTGGTGAGATTGTCGACAGGAAAAATCCGCCTCTTTTCTTCTTTTAAGTCAAAGCCTTCAATTAGCCATTGGCTTTTTTCACGATAAAGGTGCAAGAGATAAATGGGGTAAGACTTTATTTCATTCTCTTCTTGGATAGAAACCAATAAATAGCTGTCCAAAAGAAGGATTTGGATAAGTTTTTCTAACATAGGATGGGGCAGGTCTGACAGATCAAGCAGGTCGGGATTATGGGGGTTGGTCCCTTCAAAAAGCAATATTTGATTCAAATTAACAAGGTCATCTTGCTGATTTTCTGAGATAAGGCCTAATAATTTTTCAGCTAAAGACTGACGGCTCTTCAGATAAGGGAGTTGTTGATTTCTTGTGGCCATAAAGGCAATAAAAAGGGCTTTAATCTCATTATCGGTAAAGCGAACCGTGGGCAGGACAGAGTTGTTCATGACAAAATAACCCCCATCCCTTCCTACTTCAGCGACAAGTGGCATCCCCATAGCCTCAATTTCTCTGATATCTCTAAGAGCTGTCGAACGGGAGATGTTAAATTCTTGCATGATTTCAGAAATGGTAAAGTGGGCGCGGTTGTTGATATACCGCATGATAATATTGATCCGCTCAACTTTTTTCATCTGGCCCTCCTAAACAGTATCATTTTTTGACATGATTTAAGGCTATTATAAACCCATCAAGCGAAAAGACAAATCATTTGATTAATTTAAAAAAAGGAAGGTTTTGAATATGGCAGAATACACTTTGGAAGAAAAAGACGGCTTTACTGTTTTAGGTATTGGAACTGAGCTTAAAAGTGATTACACAGATTTTGTAGGCATTACTAAGGAAAAGGCAGATTTTTGGTCGGCCATCGAACAAGATGGTAAACTGGACACTTTAAAATCCATCGCCACAAATGACTACATTTTTGCCGTGAACGAAGCGGTGAATGGCAAGATGATGCATTATGCTGGCGTCATGACTGAGGCATCGTTACCAGAGGCAACCAGAATTATACAATTCCCGAAGGGGGAATACCTCGTTGTTAAAGGGGAAGGGAAGACGGCTGATGAGTTGAATAATAAGCTTGCCGGCATTGCCTTTGGTCAAGTGTTGCCAGAAGCTAAGAATTTTGCCTATGTTGGTGGGCCAAATACAACGGTTGAGATGGGGCAGCGAAACGGCTCCGTATTTGGTGAAATGTGGATTCCCGTTGTTAGGAAATAAAGAGAACAGTGAATGCTTCCGATGTGAGTTTTGCTTGAAGTAGGTTCTAGAAGCAAAGCTCGCAAAACTAAGTGAATGCTTCCGATGCGAGTTTTGCTCGAAGTAGGTTATAAAAAGCAATGCTCGCAAAACTTTTAGGAGGGATAAAAATTGTCCTATATCGTTGATTTTAAAAATGTGTCTACGGTTGGTTTAGAATCTTCACCAGTAGTAGAAGCGCTTGCTGGTTTACGTGCGAATGAAGCCCGTTACTTTATGAACAAATATAAGCATGAATTTACGGTTGTACCAGCTAGCGAAAGCCAGGAGATCCTTGATTATGTGAACCGAATTTTGAAAGAAGAACGTGATATTGAGTTTGCGGCCAAACCTTTGGAAACGTCGCGTTTTCAAGTGGAAAATATCCAATTTACCTACGTCTTTTATGAGGATGGTCTTGGGCTCAATGTCATGTATACGATTGATGACCCTAAGAAGCGGGCTGTGGGTTTTAAGCTTTCTGATGGGATGGAAGTACCAGAGGAGTTAGAAGGGAAGTTTAAGTTTGCTAGGCAGAAGTCTAAACTGGCCGGAACCATTCGGGGCTCGTATTTTGTAATTAAAGGTGAATATTAAAGTATTCACTTGTCGAAGAGAAATTGATAGCGGGAAATCAAAAAAGAACCTAGGTAGTTTTACCAGGTTCTTTTTATTTGCATACAAACATACACAATGATATAATCAGATCACGATTTCGAAAATTAAAATCGACATAATTATTTCATCTTACAATTTAAGTGTACCATGCCGGTAAACTCTTGTCAAATGTTTTTTCTCAATTTAATGGTTAGGAGAGATATTGAATGAGTTCTTTGGTTCTCGGTTTTCAGGAAATGGAAAAAACGCAGCTTTTGCTCGTTGGTGGAAAAGGGTTAAATTTAGGGGAATTATCAAAAATTCAAGGAATACAAGTACCAGAAGGATTTTGTGTTACAACATTGGGATATCAAAAAGCCATCGAACAAAACGAAACGTATCATGCTTTGCTCAATCGACTATCCATGCTAAAAATAGATGATCGAGATCAAATAGGTGAAATCAGCAGGAAGATTCGAGAAATCCTTATGGAAGTAGAAATTCCTTACGATGTTGTGAAAGCAATGACTCACTATCTCTCCCGGTATGGCGAGGAACATGCTTATGCAGTGCGTTCTAGTGCGACTGCTGAAGATTTACCACATGCCTCTTTTGCTGGTCAACAAGACACCTATTTAAATATCATCGGCATAGACGCCATCTTGCAGCATATCAGTAAATGCTGGGCTTCCCTATTTACGGATCGCGCGGTAATCTACCGTATGCAAAATGGATTCGACCATAGTCAAGTGTATTTATCCGTTATCGTTCAAAGGATGGTTTTCCCACAGGCTTCAGGGATTTTATTTACCGCTGATCCGATTACTTCTAACCGAAAGCTGCTATCAATCGATGCCAGTTATGGACTTGGAGAAGCACTGGTATCTGGCTTGGTATCTGCCGATGGTTATAAAGTACAGGAAGGGGAAATCGTCGATAAGAGGATTGCAACCAAAACATTGGCTATTTATGGACAGAAAGAAGGCGGAACGGAGATACGAGAGATCGATTCGGATCAGCAAAAAACTCAAACACTTACTGAACAACAAATTTTAGAACTAGCACGCATCGGAAGACTGATCGAAGCTTATTTTGGTTGCCCACAAGATATCGAATGGTGTTTGGACCACGATACCTTTTATATTGTCCAGAGTCGGTCAATCACAACTTTATACCCCATCCCTGAAGCGAGCGATCAAGAAAATCGCGTCTATATCTCTGTTGGTCATCAACAAATGATGACGGATCCCATGAAACCATTGGGATTGTCTTTTTTTCTGTTAACGACTCCTGCACCCATGCGTAAAGCTGGTGGAAGGTTGTTTGTTGATGTCACACATAAACTGGCTTCACCTGTCAGTAGAGAAATTTTATTAAATGCCATGGGACAACACGATCCGCTCATGAAAGACGCACTTATGACCATAATAGAGCGAGATTTTATAAAATTGTTACCAAATGATCAAACAGCACCGATTCCGGGCAGAAGTAACACAGATATGCTGGCACAATTCGAGAACGATCCGACAATCGTTTCTGATTTGATTAAGCGTAGTCAAACATCGATAGAAGAGTTAAAACAAAACATCCAAGCGAAATCGGGATCGGATTTGTTTGATTTTATTCTGGAAGATCTCCAGGAATTAAAGAAGATCTTATTTGACCCACAAAGTTCAAAGGTTTTTATGACTGCTATGAATGCTTCGTCATGGATCAATGAAAAAATGTACGAGTGGTTAGGTGAAAAAAACGCAGCTGATACGCTTTCTCAATCTGTACCAAACAACATTACTTCGGAAATGGGTCTAGCACTACTCAATGTCGCAGATGTGATTCGTCCTTATCCAGAAGTAATTGATTATTTACAGCATGTAAAAGATGATCACTTTTTGGGTGAGCTGGTTAAGTTTGAAGGTGGACAGGAAATCCAAGACGCTATCTATGCTTATCTGGGCAAATACGGAATGCGATGTGCCGGAGAAATCGATATGACAAGAACTCGATGGCGCGAAAAACCAACTACACTTGTCCCCATGATTCTTAGTAATGTCAAAAACTTTGAGCCTAATGCTGGCAATCGGAAATTTGAGCAAGGGCGCCAGGAAGCTTTGGAAAAAGAACAAGAGTTAATAGATCGATTGAAGCAATTACCGAATGGTGAACAAAAAGCCAAAGAAACAAAACGAATGATCGACCTCATCCGGAATTTCATCGGTTATCGTGAATATCCAAAATACGGCATGATTAATCGCTACTTCGTTTATAAGCAGGCTTTACTGAAAGAAGCCGAACAACTCGTTCAAGCTGGCGTTATCCATGACAAAGAAGATATGTACTATCTCACTTTTGAAGAACTTCACGAAGTCGCACGCACCAATAAACTTGATTACCAGATCATCAGCAAACGAAAAGACGAGTACAAATTCTATGAGAAACTAACTCCACCACGTGTTATCACGTCTGATGGTGAAATCATTGTAGGTGAGTACAAACGAGAAAATTTGCCGGCTAATGCGATTGTAGGTCTACCTGTTTCTTCCGGAGTGATAGAAGGAAGAGCGCGTGTCATTTTAAACATGGAAAATGCTGATCTGGAAGATGGAGATATATTAGTCACCGCCTTTACTGACCCTAGCTGGACACCATTGTTTGTATCCATAAAAGGCCTAGTCACCGAAGTTGGTGGACTGATGACTCATGGTGCAGTTATCGCGCGTGAATATGGCTTACCAGCAGTTGTCGGAGTGGAGAATGCTACCAAACTGATAAAAGATGGGCAACGAATTCGCGTGAATGGAACAGAAGGGTATATCGAAATATTGTAATATCCAGGTATGTAATGAACATGGTTGGTTTGATCTAACAACGAAGCAGGTAGAATTATTGGATGAAGCTGGAATAGCTGTCTTGGCTTCATCGGAAGACAAAAACATTGTCCCATTCAAAGCCGCATTAAACGCGGCTTTTATGATATATAGGATTAAGTTCTTGTCATTGGGTGATGTCGAGAACTTAATCCCATTCCCGACGAATAACAAGAACATGGGCACATTACCGAGCTAATTATAGTACTAAAAGATATATTACTTAGAAAGAGGCGACATCGGGATCAGCAGTATGAGATTGTTTTGGAAATAGGAATGCTGTGGTGTAAGGTGAAAATTGACCATGCAATCGAAAAGCTTTTTCAATTTCAGCTGCAGCACGACGTGCATCTTCTACGGTCCGCTTGCCAGTAACGATGTCGTTCATCAAGTTTAAAGCCATAAAATTCGCCGCTTCTTGGTCGCATTTAGCTGTAGCTTCACCAGCCGTACGGTCCGGATATAAGCTACCATCAAATTGTGCTATGTCATCAAAAAATTGAACAGGGACTTTATAATCAATAGTTTGTTCTAAATAATCAAGATGGGGAGTCGGAGAGTTATGAGGTACCGTATGAAGATGAACAGTCGTCCGCTTCCAAGGAGCATTGTTATACCACGTAATTTTTGTCATGCATGCATCATTTGGTAAACCATATTTATTGATTAACAAATAAACAGTGTTTTTTTGTTCCTCAGGCCACTTCGCCAAAATTTGATCTAGAAACGGATGTATAGAGGAATGCTTATGATGATATCCGCTCAATCCATTATACATTTTAAATAACCTCCCTCTAACAGATGTAATATTATATTCTGGTCATCTGTCCATAGTTACAAAAGAATTCTTATCTCAATAGACCGTTATGATTTGAAAAGAAAACTTCGTAAAGCTCCAAAAGGATTCAATTAATACCAATATTTTTGATGCCAAAGCACGAAAGAGACTTGCATTAAAGAACTCCTTTAGGAGAGGTGTTAATGATAAGTGACTTAGACACTGTATATATCGAAACAGAGAGGTTGGTTGTCAGAACTTTTAAAGAAGACGATTATGAGCAATTTAAAAAGCTATTAGATTTGTATGCAGGATGGCAAGATCAAAAACCAAAAGCAAAAGAGTTTTTTGATTGGCATCTTTCAAATTATATAAAGATGGACATTGTAACTGGAATAGTTTGCCTTGGGGTTTTTGATAAGGAAACAGGTGATATTGTCGGGCAGATTGCCGCACAAGAACATGATGACCTGCATGAGCCTGAATTCGGTTATGGCATGCTCCCATTCGCAAGAGGGAAAGGGTATGCTAAAGAGGCTGCAAAAGCAACTCTTGGATGGATTGAGAAAATGTTTGATATCACATTCATTATCGGAACTGTTGAGATTAACAATATCCCTTCTCAAAAGGTTCTCGAATACTGCGGGTTCCAGCTTGTTGATGAGCGCAATTTGCTGATTCATATGATGAATGAGCGGCATGATTTCAAGTATTATAGATACTATTTTTAATTAGTTATTTATAATCTTTCCATCGCCGATTTTTTGTCTCTGAGTGATCCGCTCAACAAACGGGCAGTAATGCGGCATATTTATTCATGTTTTGGTTTTCAGTCGGAAGGAAAATAATATCCTTGACAGAATAAGAACAATATGGAAATTGATAATATGGAACCATTTGACGGACTGGAAGCGATCAGGCAGCCGCTGCTGCGGTATTGTCGGCAAATGACGGGGTCCAACTGGGAAGCGGAGGACCTTGTGCAAGAAACGATACTTCGGCTTCTCAAAGTGAACGCGGATAGGCCGGAGCAGGAGGTCACCTTCCGTTATGCGTGCCGGACTGCAAGGAATCTATGGATCGATCGTATCCGGCGTACGGCGAGGTTGACGATGGTGCCGTACCAGGAGGAGACGATACTGTCGGTACAAGGGCCGACTGATTCCGAGTTGAATGTGCGCGAGCATCTGGAAGAGTTGGCGTGGCGCTTGCCGCCGAAACCATTCGTCATCATTCTGTTTATGGATGTGTTTAATTTTACGGCGAGGGAGACGGCGGCCTGGCTCGGTGGTACGGAAGTGGCGGTTCAGGTAGCGCTGTCGCGGGCACGCGCCCGATTGCAGGGGATGAAAAGATCCGCGCGTGAGAAGGGACCTCCAGGCAGCAAACGCGCTGTAATCACAGCCGCAGGGAATGCATCTGAGTGTACGGTCTTTTTCGAAGCCGTGCTGGAAGCGTTCCGCCACCGGCAACCGTCGGCGATTCAGGAAGCGTACTTTTCCCTGATCGCAGCCGATGCAAGACTTCAAGGCATTCGCGCGCTGGACGGCAAAATGTATTTTACCTTTCAGGATCCGGATGGCAATGTGATTATAGTCGTCTCGGCATGAAGCAAAAATTTTTTATAAGCATGTATGGTATCGCTTAAGTTATTCGTTTTTTAGAGGAGTGCTGTTAAGAAAGTGGAATGGAAAGTGGTGAAACGGGAGACAGAAATCCGAGTCGCTGGATTACGTATTCCGGTTAGCAGTATAGAGCGGTCAGAACCTTTCTATTGCGATAGGCTTGGTTTGTGGAAAGGATGGTCGGACATCGGGCTGCACGCCTTTACCTTGTTTCCGGCGCTGGCCTCACGGGCCTGTGCTGGAGCTGGTAGAAGCCGACGAGGTACCCCCAATGTATTTTCCAGTGAGAGGCGGTTACTTCCAACCGATCATCCGTCTTCATTCACTTGAGGATAAGAACATGACAAGAATATAGGAGGAGATGTCGATGCCGATTCAGCAGATTGGTGGTGTATTCGTTCCTGTATCTCAATTGGAGCGGTCGATTTTGTTTTATACGGAGACGCTGGGGCTGATTTGCCGTGGAATCGAGGATTGGGGAGACGGGAAAAGGGGAGCGACGCTGTTCTTTGATCCTCATCCCGAACATGCTGCAATGCTTACCTTAGCTGAAACCAAGGATCCAATATCAGCACAAGCGAACCTAAATTTCAACTTCAAGTGTAGCGAGGCGAGGGAATTGCACGCCGCGCTGCAGGCAAAAGGATGTCGCGTAACAGATCTCGAGACCTGGGATTCGCCATGGAATCATCATATCATGTTCGATGCTTTCGACCTGGACGGCCATCGAATAAACCTGATCGAGATGGTGCCCATTTTGGCTCTGCAAGCGGCAAAATAAGAAGGAGAGGCTGGAGAAAGATGTCAAGAAAAGCATTATTGAAACGTATCGAGTGCGCATATTTACCGGTAAAAGATGTTGCCGCGTCTGCGGCGTGGTACGAGCGCGTGCTCGGACTGAAGCTTCGATCCCCGATCGATCCGGGTCGCGGGGCGATCATGATTATGGATAGCGGCCAATGGTTGTTCCTGCTGCCTTGCTGGGACGGCCATCCGTTGCACTTCATGACGACAGGCTGGACAGATGACGGATCGCCGTTCGAGATGTTTCCGATCTGCTTCGAGACGGATGATATTCACACCATGTATGATTCATTGCAACAGTCAGGAGTATGGACGGAGGAAACGGTCCGCGATGAGGGAGGCTGTGGATTGCAGCTGGACTTCAAAGATCCGGACGGTAATAAGTTTCAAGTGTGGCAGCAACCGGTCGCGGCCGGTATTCCTGCTCAATAGCCCGATAGCTGGCCTACTATAATCCCGGTGCCATTACATCTACTTTACGGGTGGTAATATCAGCTTCGATGGTACTTCCTCATTACTAAATTTCAATGTTTAAAACCCCAGCTGACGGGCAGTTTAGCACAATCCCCGATTGCTCTTACATGGATATTTATGTAATATTTACATATCGTTTCAAACAGGGTGAAAGAGAGGTTTTTTTAATGAAGAATCCTCTAAAATGGATAAGAGTCCGTTTCAATATCTGGGATAATCATAAGTGCATTTATTATAAATCTAAAGGAAACTTGCTTTCGTTGAGACACGATAGTTGAAAACAAAACCTTTCTTGAGCTGGCTGTGGCAGCTGCTCATTTTATTGAGCTAACAGGTACGAAGTTGAGGAGCTTGCTTGGTGAACTGCACCCCAATTGTTAGACACAGTCTAACAATTGGAGGTGTAGTTTTTTTGGCTAAATACTCAACTGAAGAGAAATTAGAAGCTGTCCTGGCTTATCTAGAAGGTAAAGCGTCGTATAAAAC
>NZ_JALIRP010000015.1 GCF_022898935.1 Paenibacillus mangrovi
ATCCTCTAATCCAAAAACTTGAAAAGCATCCCGTTGCTCAATTCGATAATTCATCTCGACAACTCCTCTTAATGTAATTTGAAAGGAGATGCGCGGATAGGCTTTTAACGCACTTCCGGCATTGCGCGCCGATGTAGGAGTCAATCCATGCAGATTTTGAAATGCTCGTGAAAATGATTCTGGCGTTTCATATCCATATTTCAAGGCTATATCAGTGACTTTATTCTTTCTGTTTTGTAGATCAAAGGCGGCAAGCGTTAGCCTTCTGCGCCTAATATATTCTGATAAAGGTACTTCAAGTATAAATGAAAACATACGCTGAAATTGATAAACAGAACATAATGCAATTTTAGCAATCTGTTCATAATCAATAATATTTTCTAAGTTACCTTCAATATAATCAATAGCATGGTTCATACGTTGAAGCCAATCCACGGTGATCCCTCCTTTCAAAAGGAGCATATCATGCTGTAGATCAAGTCGCCTGATTTTTCATGCAGCAAAATATCAGATGATTGAAAAGTTCTACTTTGTAATAATTCTTTAATTATTTGAATTATCCTGCCCGTAGCTTAATGTCGCCGTAGTCTGAATCTTTATTTCCTCAGTCCACAAAGGTCTAACACTTTATTTTCAGCGAACAGCTGTAAAGTACCCATCGCAAAAGACCGACCTTGGTAAGATTAGTCTATAACATAATTAATCATTTTAAGCAGCCTAGCCGAGTAGAATAGTTTCATCCACTTTTTGTAAATTATATATTGGTTTTGATATTTTCCACCCCCTACCCTACCCACAACAACAAGGAGCATCTGATTTCTCAAATGCTCCTCTTCACACACTGGTTCTTAATTCTTATAAAGGTTGTCTACCGCCCTCTGCTTATCTTCCTCGCTACGCATAGAGTATCTGAAATCATATCGGCACTCGTATGACAACTAAAGAAACTAATCTTCAATTACGGTAAACATGCCTGTCATATGTGGGGAATGATTATTAAAACCAAACTTCTCATAAAAAGCTTCTTTGCCTTCTGATGCAAATAGCCCAACAAACGCAATTCCGTTATTAAGACAACGCTTCTTGATGTATTCAAGTAAATGATTTACTATCTGCTTACCTAGCCCTAATCCCTGATATGATGGGAGAATCGCGACATCTTGGATATAAAAAAACATGAAATTATCACCGACTATACGTCCCATTCCCACAGGTTCATCATTTACCGTTGCTACTACCCCATAGAGGGAATTTTTCAATGAACCTTCAGACCTTTCCGTATTAATACTTCCCCATCCAACTGCTTCCCATAAATATTGATGTTCTGAGATAGAGGGTATCCGTTCATGGATGATATAATCTGTTAATGCCAAGTTAACCACCATACTTTCTTATTAAAATGAGCGGCTAACCTTAGGTTACCGCCATATTATGTGTTAATGATGTACTCCACGGCACTCACAACCTTTCGTAATCTTAATTATTTATGTTCAACACCATTATTCAACTCTTCTGCCCGTTAGTTGAGATAAGGCATCCATCAAGAATACGGATGGTGCTTTCTCCCTCACTTTTTTCTTAATTAGGAATAGTATACTTTTTCTACTTTATATAATGTATGCTCGATAGTTGGGCAAAGATCGGCATTTACTTTGTAAAATTTAACTCGAAAGTATAAACTTTTTAAAAAGTTCTTTATATTATTTTTTTGCTTAAAGGCAGGAAGAAATTCTGAACTTTTCTCCACATCACCAAAACTTTGAATCCATTGCTCTACATATGTCTTACTAAGTATTTTTCTTTTTAAAACACTAATTATGGATCCTACCATTCTCTCATCTTCACCATCGGAGTAAATTCGATCTGTTATGGTCATCTTTCCGTATACCAAATCGAGGATGGTTATGAGGTCATTTTTATCCAGTTCGGAACATTGAGCCAAATCGTCTAAAGCATCTGCTGCATGGGCTATGGCATGCGCCCAGCCTTTTTCTTCGTCATACCCACGGTAATCTCGCTCTTCTTGTACATTGTAAAATACTTTCTCTTTTATCTGATGAATTTGCTCTCTTGAGAGAAATGGTGATTCTCTATGCCTCAGGAAGAGGAGCGGTATGACTAGCATAGAGAAAGATCGAGTGAAGACAGAATCTGTATTTGTTTCACCAAGCTTAAAAAGCAAATGGTTTTTATCCAAAACAACTGGTAGAAGTTGTTCTAGCTCGTTTGCAGTTAGAGAACTACCAGGAATCCAATGTGATAAGGTTGTATAAATTAGCTCATCACGTAGTTGGGCATCCAAAGAACCGATGTTATTTATCATTTCTTGTATCAACTGGTATGTATCGGGAGGTGCTTGGTAGCCATTTTCTTTTATTAATATCATCTTTTCTTTTAAATTCATTTTACACGCTCCTACTAGAAATTTTCCGAAGTGACTTTTTTGAGGGTTCTCCTCGGATAATTTTTTTGCATTTCTGTAATATTTTTACTTATAGTCCCTCGATCACACTCCAAATGTAATTTGATCTTATTCTAATCGAAATCAATTGATTGCGATATATAAAAGATGTGTTCAATTAATCTATCCTGCCAGTTAGCTTAATGCCGTTCCTAATCTAATATTTTATATTCTCTTAACAATTAATAGTTATTTTCACGTCTCTCCCCCTTGGTTTGTTCATTCATGGATTACCACCTAATTCCATATTAAAATGAAACAAATTTCCAATTGATGCGTTTTTATCTACAAAGGAGTTGAATAAAAATGCTCATTTTCGCTGGAATTTTATTCATCGTGATTGGCCTATTAAATATCGTGAATCCTAACTTCGCATGGTACCTAAAAGAAGGTTGGAAAGTTGATGGTGAGTCTGAGCCAAGCGAAACTTATGTAGCCCTCACTAAAATAGGTGGAGTCATAGCGGTAGTCATGGGCATCTTCGTTTTTTTCACAGGAGTCTTTTCATAATCATCTCTTAATCGGTTTTGATGACCAATTCCTAGTAATTTCGAGGCAAAAATAACTAAGGGACTGCTCCGATCAACGGACAGTCCCTTAGCGATTTTTTAATATTTTTTCTTATAATAATCCCTATTTAACCTTCAGTACCCGCATCGAATTCAGAACAGCGAGCAGCGTTACACCCACATCCGAGAATACAGCTTCCCACATCGTTGCAATTCCGAAAGCTCCGAGAAGCAGGAAAATGCCTTTGACGCCAAGAGCAAAAATAATATTCTGCCATACGATACTGCGTGTCCGCTGTGCGATATGAATCGCTGATGCGATCTTGGACGGCTCATCGGTCATAATGACGACATCCGCAGCCTCGATGGCCGCGTCCGAACCGAGTCCGCCCATAGCCATGCCAACATCCGCTCTGGCCAGTACCGGTGTATCATTAATCCCGTCACCCACGAATACGATTTTCTCTTTCGGGGATTTCTTGCTTTCCAGCTTCTCGATCTCTTCAACCTTGTTCTGAGGCAGAAGCTCTGCATGAACCTCATCCAGTCCCAGCGTTCGTCCAACCGCTTCCCCAACCGCCTTGGAATCACCGGTCAGCATAACGGTCTTTTTGCCCATTTGTTTCAAAGTATGGATGGCTTCCGCCGCATCCTCTTTTACTTCATCCGCAATAGTTATATATCCGGCATATTGGCCATTCACACTGATATGAACCGTTGTTCCCGCTTGCGCAGGCTGTTCATAGGTGATGGATTCCTTATTCATAAGCTTCGTATTTCCAGCCAGGATTTCCTTGCCGTCCACTTTGACGTGAACACCATGTCCGGAGATTTCGTTATATCCTTCAATCCGCGACTCATCCATAGCTTTTCCAAAAGCGATACGGATGGATTCGGCAATTGGATGGGTTGAATGAAACTCCGCATATGCCGCAAGCTCGAGCAGCTGATCTTTTGTAAGCCCATCATGAGAAGTGTGAATATCCGTTACTTTAAAAGCACCTTTAGTCAGTGTGCCTGTTTTATCAAAAACGACATATTTAACGTCATTTAGCGCTTCGAGATAGTTGCTGCCTTTAATCAGGATGCCTGATTTCGAAGCAGCTCCGATGCCTCCAAAGAAACCAAGCGGGATCGAAACCACAAGTGCGCACGGACAAGATATGACGAGGAAAATAAGTGCTCTGTAGATCCAGTCCGAAAAGCTGGCACCGCTGATGATCAGCGGAGGTACAAGCGCCAGCACCAGGGCCACAATCACGACGACTGGAGTATAGTATCTGGCGAATTTCGTGATGAAATTCTCGGTTGGCGCCTTCTTGCTGCTCGCATTTTGGACCAGATCCAGTATTTTCGATACCGTTGATTCACCAAAAGCCTTGGTAACTTTAATGGTAAGTACGCCATTTTTATTAATGAACCCGCTCAGCACCTCGTTGCCCGCTTCGATTTCACGAGGAACAGATTCACCGGTCAAGGCCGATGTATCCACCATGGAGCTTCCTTCGGAGACAACACCATCTAGCGGAACCTTCTCACCCGGCTTCACGACGATTACATCACCGACCTGCACTTCCTCAGGAGCCACGCGTTTGATATCGCCGCCCACTTTCAGGTTAGCATAATCCGGACGAAGATCCATCATCGCGCTGATGGACTTCCGGGAACGGTTTACCGCAATTCCCTGGAACATTTCACCGACTTGATAGAAAAGCATGACCGCAACGCCTTCCGGGTACTGCCCAACACCAAAGGCTCCTATGGTAGCCACCGACATCAGGAAGTTCTCGTCAAACACCTTTCCACGGATGATATTTTTGACTGCCTTAAGGACGATATCACCGCCGACTACCAAGTAGGCTGCAAGAAATATGGCTAGCTCTATATACTCATTGGGATTAATAAGCATACCTGCCGCGGTCAATACTGCGCCAACTGCGAGGCGTATGGCTATGACTTTGGTTCCTCTGCTGCCATGATCATGGGAATGTCCGTGTCCTTCCTCACCATGAGCGTGCTCATGGGAATGGCTGTAGCCGTGATCAAGATCATGTTGATGTAGTCCGGCATTTTTACCTGTTCCATGTTGGTGATTAAGCTCCAGCACCTTGACATCCGGTTCAAGCTTTCTAATTTTATTTTTTACTTGAGTCAGCAGCTGTTCATTTTCTTCATCCGTTTCATAGATTAACGTTTGCTTGACAAAATTGACGGAGCAGGAATGGATGCCTTCAATCTTCTTCACACCGTCTTCGATTTTCATGGCACAGTTTGCACAATCCAAGCCGTCTAGAACAAGCTCCCGTTTTACTTTGTCGGTTGCTTCAGCCATCTTAATGCCTCCGATCCTGTCTGCAAATATAATATGAGCATGTATTCATATGTTAACTTGTTAAACACATTATATTCACTCTACCGGAGAGATGTCAATGAACTCTCACCTAAATTTAGTATTATTGACCAAAAGAACCGCGTTTATACGCAGCTGCCGTTCAACATCCATGTTTAAGGAGTAATGTTTAGTTTCTTGAAAGCCCGTTTCTTTTCTCCAGAATAACTTTAATAATGAGAGAAAGAAAGGAGACGAAAAGCAGGATAAGCTGCATCCCGCTGAGTCCGAACCATAATTCATCCCCCGCTTCCCCAAGCAGTGACGCAGCAAAAAGACCGATAGCTGTCCACATTACCGAGACGTTCAAGTGATACACACTATACATTTGATTTTTATGACGGAACAGGTACAGGATTACCGCCGCTGCGATCATGGCATTGCCAAGCGAATGGATCCACCCATCCTCCAAAAAAACGCGCAGTAGATTCAGGATGCCGTAACCAGATATGAACCAAGTTAGTGCCGTGTTAGCATACAGTACCCAAGACTTGTTATGTTTAATACATTTATAAGTCAAAATCAAAATACCAATAACAACAGCCAAAAGGACTCCCTGTGTTCCACCTGAGTAATAAAGCAGGGACTGCGGTGAATGGATAACGGTTTGGAAATCAAAAACCAGAGTGCTGAATTTCCAAACGAGAATACCGATCAAAAGCGTAGTCATCAGGTCATCCATTAAGGGCTTACGGATATCTGAACCCAGCTGCCTTGTACGAAATAATGTGATAAGATATCCCGCTGCCACAGCAATAATCAGCATGATGAGCGAATATTTAATCATTAAAGGCCCAAGCATAATCACTTGCATTTAAAATGCTCCTCCCATCCTATGAATGTTTGTAATCTCTTTTTCAAAGTGGCTGTACACATTGAATATATGTGACGGATGTTACATCTTAACATCATGATATCATGATATATTGATACTGTAATCCACATAAAGGAAGTGTATAACATGGCCGAGCAATACCGGCAGCAAGCCGAATGGCTGAAGACTTTGGCACATCCGGTCCGGATCTGCATTGTGAAGAAACTCATGATGAAAGGCAGCTGCAATGTGACGGATATGCAGAATTGTCTGCTGGTGCAGCAATCCACATTATCTATGCATTTACAGAAGCTGCGGATTGCAGGGATTATTGAAGGTACCCGGACTGGAAGCGAAGTCCTTTACCGCTTGAAAGATCCGGCAGCTGCACAAATTGTTGAGATCCTGCTGCAAAGCGAGGTATCTGCTCTGACCGAATCGCATCATGAAGCCTAAGGAGGAGACGACAATGGGTAGAAAAATCATTATTGTAGGTGGCGTTGCCGGAGGGGCAACCGCAGCCGCAAGACTAAGAAGACTGGATGAAGAAGCAGAAATCATTCTGCTGGAGCGTGACGAACATATTTCCTTTGCTAACTGCGGACTTCCGTATTATATAGGTGGAACCATTCAAGACCGGTCCAAGCTGCTGGTAACGACACCCGAAATGATGAAAAAGCGCTCACGCATCGATGTCAGAGTCAAAAGCGAAGCCATTTCGGTAAATACGAAAGAAAAGTCCGTGACTATACGACAAAACGGTGAAGATACTTATGAAGAACATTACGACGTATTGATCCTGTCACCTGGCGCCAAGCCAATCAGACCGGGGATTGAGGGAATCGATAATCCAAGAATACTTAGTCTTCGCAATATCCATGATACGGATCAGATGAAAAGCGTTGTGGATCTTGACACTGTCAAAGAGGTTACGGTTATTGGCGGAGGCTTCATCGGCGTCGAAATGGCAGAAGTACTTACCGAACGTGGGCTACGGGTTACATTAGTGGAAGCCTCTTCCCACATCCTCGCCCCTTTCGATGATGATGTCGTCACCATTGCGGAAAAAGAAATGCAGGACAATGGGGTCCGCCTTCTGCTTGGAGATCCCGTTACGAAGTTTAACACCACAGATGACGGCGGGATCAATATCTTCCTGAAAAGCGGTAAATCTCATCACGCAGATCTAGTTGTACTGGCAATCGGAGTTGCTCCGGATACCGCATTTCTGAAAGACTCCGGCATTGAGCTGGGAACCAAGGGTCATATTTTGGTCAACGAGCATTTGCAAACCAACTGTGACGGTGTCTATGCCGTAGGAGATGCGATCGAAATACCGGACTTTATAACCGGCCGCAAGACAGCTGTGCCACTGGCGGGTCCCGCGAACAGACAGGCGCGGATTGCGGCTAACCATATCGCCGGCATGCCTTCTTCCAAGTACGATGGGGCGCAAGGAACCAGCATTCTGAAGATTTTCGGATTGACAGCTGCCAGCACCGGCAGCAACGAACGAACGCTGCGCCGGAATGGTGTACCATACCATGTTGCCCTCGTTCATCCTGGTTCTCATGCAGGCTATTATCCCGGCGCTGAGCCTTTAACACTGAAACTGATTTACGATGAGCAAGGCAAGGTGCTTGGAGCGCAAGGCTTGGGTCGCGATGGGGTAGACAAACGGATCGATGTTATTGCAACCGTGATTCGCCTAAAAGGTACGATCCAGGATTTGACGGATCTGGAACTTGCCTACGCCCCCCCGTATTCTTCCGCCAAAGATCCAGTTAACATGGCAGGTTTTGTTGCCCAGAATGATCTGAGCGGCATGTCGCCGCTCATTACCCTGGAAGATATTAAGCAGCGCAATCCCGAAAAGTCCATTCTTCTGGATGTACGTTCGGTGCAGGAGTATGAATCAGGTCATATTCCGAATTCGGTTAATATTCCTCTGGATGAGCTTCGGGACCGATTGGATGAGCTGGATTCCTCCAAAAAACTGCTTGTCTACTGCCAGGTTGGATTCAGAGGCTACACAGCCGTAAGGATCCTGCATCAAAATGGCTTTAATGCAGTCAATTTAACCGGCGGTTACAAGTACTTTAAAGCCGCATCGTTTACGCCGGATCGATAAGCAATCATAATTTATTTTCCAATACTAAATAAAACTAGAACTACATGAACAATTCATTGCATGCTTCTAAGCTTTCTTATCACCTAAAAAAGAACCTGGCGCTCGCGCCAGGTTCTTTTGGAATGCTTATGGTTCTAGGTTACCGGCTGCAGTCTAATAACCGATCACAGATTCTTTAATCATTACTGACAGCAAACCCCGCAGCCGGGAGAAGCTTTTCCATTTTGCAGCGCATAAATCCGAATAAATCCATAGCGTTTCAGCATACGTGCTGCTCTTTTGGTCTGACGGAAATTCTCTGCCAAGATGAGTACTGGCTCTTCGGAAGCCAGCTGCGATTTATGGACATATGGCAGTCTGCCCATGGAAATATTAATGGAACCAGGGACATGATGCTTCATGTAATCTACGGAATCTCTCACATCAAGCATTTGCAGCTCATGCCCTCCCTGTTCAGATCCACGCAGTTCTTCAGGATTTACGAAGGTCAGCCCGTTGACAGGCAACAATCCCTTCACTGCCCACCAGATTGCCGCTCCTGCTGCGAGAACAGCTAACATTAACCACCACATTCGTGCAGGTTCCCCCTCGGATCTATATTTTAGTCAATGCCTAAATAGCCCGTTCTATTTGATTTTTCAACTGCTGCTTCGATTGAAAGCCGACAAAAGTCGCAACCGCACGTCCGTCTTTGAACAGCTTCATGGTCGGTATGCTTTGAACCTGAAACAATCCAGCCAATTTTTGATTCTCGTCTACATTGACTTTCACAATCTTGATCCGGTCGCCCATTTCCTTCTGCAGCTCTTCCAGCACGGGAGCAATCATCCGGCATGGTCCGCACCATGGAGCCCAGAAGTCAACCAATACAGGCTTAACGGATTTCATAACGGAAGAGGAAAAATTGCTTTCAGAAACATTCGTGACAGCCATCTATTACACCTCCATGAGATTGATCATTCTACACCACTTTCATACCCTATGGGGTATGAAAGTGGTGTAGAGACCATTCTAATAAAAGTCAATATTGATCAAACTCTTACCTAAGACACAGAATCCGCAATACGGAGCTGTTGGTTGGCAAATTCCCGGTACATCGAATGGCTGTCAATCAGTTCCTGATGCGTACCAACGCCGGTAATATGTCCTTTTTCAATGAAAAGAATCTGATCTGCATCCACGACCGTCGATAAACGGTGCGCAATGACAAGTGTCGTACGGCCTTTCATGAGATTCTGAAGCGCCTTCTGCACGAACACCTCGGATTGGCTGTCGAGGCTCGAGGTCGCTTCGTCCAGCATCAAAATCTGCGGATTACGAAGTAGAGCACGGGCAATGGATATCCGCTGGCGCTGACCTCCGGACAGTTTGATCCCACGTTCACCAACTTCGGTGTGATAGCCTTCCGGCAGCTCATCGATAAAAATATCGGCATATGCCATATGCGCCGCGCGTTCAACTTCGTCATCGTTAACCTCTCGGTCCATACCATAGCATATATTATCACGGATTGTCCCTGCAATGATTGGGCTTTCCTGAGGAACATAGCCGATTTGTCTGCGCCAGGATTCCAACGAGAACATGCCTACCTCCTCGCCTCCGACCCGAATCATACCGCTGTCAGGTAGATAGAAACGTTCGATGATGGAAAATAATGTTGTTTTGCCTCCACCACTCGGACCTACCACCGCAGTTACTTTCCCAGGCTCTAATGTAAAATTAATGTCATGCAGGACGGTTTCGCCCTTTTCGTATGAAAAATGAACATGCTCGAGCTGAATGGTTGGAATAGGTCCTGCCAGCGATTTTCCATCTGACACATTTTCCTGGTGGTCTTCCAAAATATTCATGATCCGTTCGGTTGCACCCACCGACTTTTGCAATTGCGTATAAAACATGGTGATCTGATTCATCGGCATAATAATCTGAACCAAATACAGAATAAATGCCACCAAATCTCCGGCTGAAAGTGCGCCACTGGATACTCTCATACCGCCATACCCAATAATGAGTACCATGAGTCCCATCATCACAAAAGAAATAATTGGGCCGATAAAAGCTTGAATTTTTCCTTCCCGGATTCCAAGCTTGAGCAGGCGCTCAATTGCCTTTTGGCCGACACCTGTTTCTCTTTCTTCCGCATTCGAGGCTTTGACCAGCCTGATTTCAGAAAGCACCTGATTGAGTATGGTCGTAAAGTCAGCCGTTTCGTCCTGCAGCCGGCGCGAAATCTGGAGCATGATGCGCCCCATAGGAACGAGCACCGCCGCCGTGACTGGAATCGCCGCAAGGATGATCAGCGTCATTTTCCAATCGAGCAGAAACAAAATGACAATAGCCCCAACCATCGATATGACGCCATTAAAAAATCCTGTGACATGCTCGGCTACAAGTCCTTTCAGAACTGCCGTGTCATTGGTCATCCGGCTGATGGTATCCCCTGTACGGTGGTTGTCGTAATAGGGGACCGTCAGCTTTAGCAGCTTTTTCCAGAGTCGGTCGCGCAGCTTGGCCACAACCTCCTGTCCGAGCCGGTTCAGCAGATAGATGGATATGCCTCCAGCAATGGCGGAAACAACGAAGCTTACGACAAGCATGACGATCTGTATTGGCTGAATGCTGCCTACGGTGAAACTGTCCACCAGCCCTTTCGTAAACAGCGGCACCACGAGACTAACCAACGTTGAGATGATACTTAGCGATACAGCTACGGATAGCATCCAGATGGAAGGCTTGGTTTGTCGGACCAGGTGGATAAACGCTTTCCAGTTCCCTTTTTGATATCTTTCTTTCATTGAAAAATAACCCCTATCCATATATTTACTTTTCAACTCTCCAAACCGATTATACATGGATTGCCTCATGGAGTCATTTCGAAAAAGACACGGATGAATCATCCGCGCCTTTCGAATTTACAGCTAATGTACCGTATTGCAGTCACTTTTCCTGTGCAGTCGCTTGCTGTGTTTTTTTCGTTTGCCGCGGCCAGATTTTGATTTCCCATTTTTCGTAAAAGCTTATACATGCACTCACCCAACCGGACAAGGCTACGGATTTCCAGAGAACCAGGTGTACAACTGAGGAAACCAATACCCCGATCAGAGCGCCAGCCACAACATCCCCTGGATAGTGCACGCCTGTCCAAACCCGTGAAAAAGCAATCAGACCCGCAAGGATCAGCCACACGATCCCCTCTTTACGGAACAGGGCAATCGAAGTTGCAAGTATAAAGGCGCCGAGCGCATGATCACTTGGGAAGGAGGCATTAGCCGCATGGTCAATCAGCTGATTCACCGTGTGTGCAGCAAAGGGTCTGTCGCGGTAAAACATTTGTCCCAGAATCCAACTAATCGCTAGTCCCAAACAAGCGGCGATGGCGGATTCCACAACCATTCTCCTGTTCTCATCACTTCTTGTAAACCAATAAACCAATAGTCCGATACAAAACAGGTAAAACGCATCTTCAGCCAAAAAAATCATCACAGAGTTTAAATAGGAAGCTGAACTTGCCCACTCATTGACTGTATGAAATAACTGATAGTCCAATTGACCGATACTCATCTTCATTCCCCTTTCCTTACACCATCACACGCTTCAGCTTCTGGATGTACCGTGAGCTGACCAGAAGGAAATAGACAGTCTGAACAATCAAAAAAACTGCCGAAGCCATGAATACAGGTTGATTGACATCATCCAGGTCAAATCCTTCCCGTACCCGGTTCAGTACCACCAGTGTCTGAATGGCGGAAACGAATATCGGGATGAAAAAAAGTACTGCGATCTGAATCGAGGATGATTTCCCCATCTCGGAAACTTGTAAGCCGATTTTGGACATCGAGGTGTACATTTGTTGATCCTGTCTAAGCTCGGAATGCAGCTTGAAGTACAGGAAGCTCGCCGAACAAACCGACAGCAGCGAAGCGATAAATATACCGATAAAGCTCATCATGGACACGGCCTGTTCATTGGAGCCGTACATTCCGCCGCGGGTTATCAGCATATCGGAAGGTTCCCCCTTCTTGATCCGTTCATTGTTCCACTGAATAGCTTCCATACCTAACTGATATTCCTCATCGTCTCTCTCAGGAGCGATTCCTCCGGACCAGACAGGTACCATAAAAATATACGAATAAATGATCCCATCGCTTTTCGTCTCTGGAATTTGCTTCTTCAATTGTTCATAAAGCGAACGCTCCACGATCAGAAGATTGGTATCAGGGACCGTCGAAACTTCCTTTTCCGTCCGGATCTCCTTGATGATCTGAAGCCGGGCTTCCGGATCGTTCAACTTCACGGAGGATTGCTGCCCCCAAGCCGGGTTATTTTTGGCCTCTTTGTCCGACTGGACCAGCACAGCCTGATTGCCTTGAAGCGGTCCTGCCTCCGGTAGCCCAAGAGCTTGCGATATATGCTCATAACTATCGACAGGCATAATGGACACAACCTGTTTCCGACCGGATGCTTGTGCAACATAAGATTCGGTGGAAAAGATTTGATATTGGATTCCTTCCTCGTTCAGTTTTTGTTTGATCGGCGCAAGCTCTGCCTGATCTTGACTTGGTTGGTTTAAGAACACCCGAATCGGATAAGGATCTTCCTGATACCTGCTCTGAGTGCGCTGATTTGTAGACATGATGAAGGCCACGGCCATGCAGCAGATCGCAGTTACCACCGTTACCATGAATAATATCCGAGCATTATCCTTGATTTTATAGGCCATTTCTGATATCCAGATCAGGTTCGTACCGCGCCATGTCACTCTTCGGCTTTTCTTCAACAAACGGAATACGAGCACCGTAATTTGCGTGAAGAAGAAGTATGTACCGGCAATTCCCGTTACGGCAGCGATAAAGAGGCTCTTATCAAGCTCGTAGTAACCTATTGCTAGCAACAGAATGCCAAGCAGAGAGATCAGCACGGATACCTTAGGCTCCTTCTTGGGTTTGCTTGATCCCATGAGCAGCTCCAGCACCCGATTACGGTTAATAAAAATCAACGTAAAGGCCGAAATCACAAGGAACAGTAAGATAAAAGCACTAACGGTAAAGAGGAGCGCTTTCGTCGGAAAATACAAACCCAGTTCCTCGATGCCGATCATCCGTGCGCTCAGCGCCAAAAACAGCTTGGACAACACCAGCCCAGCAAGTACGCCTGTCACAATCGAGAGGGTGCCGATCAGCATATTTTCAACAAATACGAGCTTGCTCAGCTGTCCCTGCGTTGCCCCCAGAATCGTTAGAATGCCGAATTCTTTGTTCCTGGCTTTCAGAAAGGTGCCTATGGAATATAACACGAACAAAAACGCAAAAATGTAAATCACGCACTCCATGATCTGCATGACCAGCTGTACATTCGAGCCGATCTGGGTCCGGTCAATATCCGGATGGAAAATGAAAAGAGCATACGTAAAAAACACCATTACCATGAAGCTGCTGCTCAAAAAATAAGCGAAATACGCACGGGCATTACGCTTGACGTTATTAAACGCGAACTGTCGAAAGCTCATGCGTATGACCTCCCAAGTACGAAAGCATATCGATGACTTTCTGAAAAAAGGCCTGCCGGCTGTCGCCTCTGCGTATTTCGCCAGAGAGCTTTCCATCCTTGATGAACACAACGCGGTGGCAGTAGCTGGCTGCCTGCGCATCATGAGTCACGAGCATCATGGTCACTCCATCAGTCTCGTTCAGCTTCTCCATCGTTTGCATGACCGTACGAGAGGAATTCGAATCGAGCGCACCGGTGGGTTCATCTGCGAGCAGCAGCGATGGCTCGGGAATGATCGCACGGGCGATGGCCGCACGCTGCCGCTGACCGCCCGATATTTCATACACCCGTTTATTCAAGATTTCGGTTATGCCCAAGCGGTCTGCGATTTTCTCCAGCTTCGATTCCATCGTTCTCAGGTTCTGCTTATCCAGTGTGAGCGGAAGCACGATATTCTCGGCCACAGTCAGCGTGTCCAGCAGATTGAAATCCTGAAACACGAATCCAAGTTCACGTCTGCGGAATAGTGCCAACTCCTTTTTCTTCAAGGCATGCGGGTTGCTCCCATTGATCAATACTGTTCCAGAGCTAGGCGTATCGATAGTAGATACCATGTTGAGCAGCGTCGTCTTGCCGCTCCCCGAAGGGCCCATGACGCCGACAAATTCTCCTTTTTGAATGGTGAGATCTATGTCGGTTAATGCCCGGGTTGCCACTTTTCCCGGATATACCTTGCTCAGACCGGTTACTTTTAAAATATCCGTCATGAAAACTCTCCTTCCTATGATGCGTTTCTATATGTACTTCACTTTATCGCAACGTCTCTCTGCAAACTATGGATTCTCCTTACCCGAACCTTAAACATTTGTAAGGTTATGTTCGGGAACTGCCGTGTTTATAAGAAGCTTCCACAACAAAGAACGCTGCGTTCTCCGCAGCGCTTCCCATATAACATCCACTTAATATTGATGAAAGGTAAACCGCACCGTCGTCCCCTCGCCAACTACGGACTCAATTTCTACCTGATGCCCAAGCTTGTCGCACACTTCACGTACCAGAAAAAGACCCATGCCGGTCGATTCCTGGTACTGTCGGCCCTGATTGCCTGTAAAATAAGGATCGAACACCCTTCCCAAATCTTCCTTGGCAATGCCGATCCCTTCGTCCCTGATTTCCAGCAGCGTATTCGATCCGTGCTTGTACGCCTTGAAAACGACCTTTTTTCCCATGCCTACTGAATAATTGACCGCGTTCACAATGACTTGTCCCAGAATGAACGCAAGCCATTTGGCATCGCTGATGACCAACAAATCGGATGGAATATGGATCTCCGGATATACCTCCTTCCGGATAAACCACTGGCGGTTACCCGCTACGGCTTGTTCCAAGGTATCGAGAAGCGGGATGCATTCCACCTTGAAATCCTGCTCAAACCTGTCCAGCCTCGAGGTATAAAGCGCCATCTCCAACCCTTTTTTCAGCCTATCGACTTCCTCCTGCATGCCGTCCGTTATCTCATCATCCAGATCCAGATCCTGCAGCGTAAGCTGGATGACTGACACGGGTGTTTTCATCTGATGAACCCACCGGTTAATAAAAGCCGTATGGTGTTCCAGCCTCTGATGCGTGCTATACAGCTCATTTTTGTACAATTGGAACTGGTTCTGGAGCAGATCGCTTACGGCCTCAGCCATCGGCGATTCCCCGAGTTCGTTTAGCGATTGGTCCATTTCGCCAAGGGGCGTCTCCAGCCTTGTATACATCTTTTTTTGAGTGTTGAAACGGAAAGCCAAATACAGCAGCAGCATGACTAGGCTAAGCAATGCTCCATAAATCACATTGGAGATCGAATGATCCTCCTCCGCAAGCCAGTACCACATGCCGACCAGTATGATTTGTCCGATATAAAAAATGATCAGCGGCAGCTGCTCTTTCAGAAAAAGTCTCAAGACCTTTCATTCCCTTCCAGCCGTAGCATATATCCCGCTCCCCGGACCGTCTCGATAGGCTCATCAAATCCTAGCTCCTTCAGCTTCTTCCGGATTCTTGTGATATAGACATTCAGCGTGTTGTCGTCAATGAAAAGGCGGTCTTCCCACATCAAATCGAGTAAACGTCCCCTACTCACAATCCGGTCAGCCTTTTTCATCAAGGCTTCAACCAGAACTGCTTCCTTTTGCGTAAGCTCAACACTTTGATCTTTATAGGTCAGCAGAAACCGTTCGGGATAAAGCACCAGCCCGGAGGCCATGACTGTGCGCTCTTCCGACTTTGCGGAATAAGAGCCGTAGGCACGCCGGAGATGACTGCGGATTTTGGCTACGACGACATCATAATGAAAAGGCTTGGTTATGTAGTCATCCGCTCCATTTTCAAGAGCCATCACCTGATCCATCTCGCTTTCCCTTGCGGATATAAATAGGATCGGACAGGTCGACAGCGCACGGATTTGGCGGCACCAATAAAAACCATCGAACATCGGCAAGTTTACGTCCAGTAGTACCAGTTGCGGCTGCATCTCTCTAAATTCGTCCATCACGCGGCTGAAATCAACAACGGTCGAAGCCTTAAAACCATATTTCTCGATGTGTGATTTCAGTAAGGCCGCGATCTTCATATCGTCTTCAATGATAAGTATGTTTACCTGATCCAGCAATCTCATCTCCATTCTCAACTCCCAGTTCCGGTATCCGGCTCCCTGAATTCAGTTTGGTATTTAGGCTGCCAGCCGGTCAGCCATTTTTGGGCGGTGCGGATCAGCTTCTCTGTAGCCGGAGTGCTGATTTTGGCCGTGTTCAAAGCGATACCCAAAGACCGGAAGCTCTTATCCTCAAGTTCCAAAGCAACGATCTTGTTGGTTCTTCCCTGCAAAATCATTTCAGGCAATATGCTAATGCCAAGCCCATTCTCAACCATAGCGATTATCGCATAGTCGTCCGCAGCCTGAAAAGGGACAGGCGGTTTGATTTTCCCCTTCCGCAGCACCCGCCGCACGTCATAATCGCTGCCATCCTTCGGCATGATAAAAGGTTCATCCGCGATCTCGCTATAACGGACCACAGACTGACCAGCAAGTGGGTGATCCGGCGGCATGATGCATAACATCCGGTCATTCCTTAGGGGAATGATATGAAAAGAGTCCATGGTTGGCAGGGAAACAAAACCAAAGTCAATTTCTCCTTTGAGAAGCCACTCTTCAATTTCATGATAATCCCCTTCAAACAGCCTCACTTCGATATTCGGGTGCTGGCTCAGGAACTGTCTGATCATGCCCGGGAGCCACTGGACCGAAATACTGGTGAAGGTGCCGATTCGGATGGTCCCCACCTCAAGCCCATTAATTAGAGCGACTTCTTGTTTTAGCTGCTCCTGCACCATCAGCATATCCTGAATATATTTCAGCACCCGTTCCCCGTTATATGTTAGCTTCACTCCGGAGCGGCTCCGGCTTAGGAGCGAAAAGCCAAACTCGGACTCCAGGCTGAGTATGGCATGACTGACACCGGACTGCGTTAGACCCAAAATCTCTGCTGCTTTCGTTAAGCTACCCTGCTCAACAACCTTCTGCAGAACCTCATATTTGATCAAGCTCATGCCTCACACGCTCCACTCACCCATTGAAGAAATATTTACATGAATTTTGTTCATGTTTACGATTATAAACATTCAATTTTCTTATTTTAAAATACCACTTATACTAATTCAGGCACAAGATGAAACTGATATAAAGGCTGGAGCATAATCAAATGAAACAATACAAAGCAGATCTAATCGTACTTTTGGTCACTTTTTTTTGGGGAACTTCCTACTTATTTATGAAACTCGGTTTGGACTCGCTGCAGCCATTCAATCTGATCGCGCTTCGGTTCGGAATTGCTTTTGTGGCTGCGGGCTGCCTGTTTTATAAAAGACTGCTGAAGGCGAGTCGAACTGACCTATTCTATTCTCTGCTCCTTGGAGTGCTGCTGTTCGGCGTGTTCGCCTCCATTATGCTGGGACTCCAAAGCACTTCAACTTCCAACGCAGGTTTTCTGATGAGTATGACCGTCATTTTCGTTCCTGTACTCAGTACCGTATTCATGAAAAGTAAATTGGACAAGCGTCTGATCATAGGCTTGATCCTCGCTATTGTGGGCATTGGAATGCTGACACTAAAGCCCAATACTACATTGCAATCCGGAGATGCCTGGTGCATCCTGTCAGCACTATTTTTTGCCATACATATCATCACGACCGGACGGGCCGCCAAAAAAGCAGACTCTCTCCATGTCGGCATCCTGCAGCTC
This sequence comes from Paenibacillus mangrovi, assembly GCF_022898935.1. Taxonomy (GTDB): domain Bacteria; phylum Bacillota; class Bacilli; order Paenibacillales; family Paenibacillaceae; genus Paenibacillus_AQ; species Paenibacillus_AQ mangrovi. The sequence goes on from NZ_JALIRP010000015.1 coordinate 18,078, forward strand.
GGCGTAGCTGCTGTCTTGGGGCTTATTTTCACGCTGATGTTCGAGACACCCCGGCTGCCGGATACCACATCAAGCTGGATTTCTGTACTCGCTCTCGGCATTGTATGCAGCGCCATGGGCTTTGTACTTCAGGCAGTTGCGCAGCAGTATACCACCCCAACGCATACCGGCTTGATCTTCGCACTAGAGCCCGTGGTGGCGGCGGTCATCGGGATTTGTTTTTTGAAGGAAACACTGACGATACAAGGCTATATCGGTGCTGCTCTCGTTCTGTGTGGTGTGGCATTTTCCGAGCTTGATGTCAAAAAGCTGCTTGACAAACGCAAGCTTGCGCGTGGGTCATCGTATATGTGATACTAAAATTCTTACTTCTGAACGTGGAAGCCGCTGCGCTAACGATGTCGCTCCTAATGAAACGAGCAGCTCAGGAATAATCCCTGGGCTGCTCTATTAGTAAATATGTACTCTTACTTCCACAATCCATACCTCTTCAGCAAACTCTTCAAGTCCGCATTAATCTCCTGCACATCCGGGCCTGAGGCCGGCTTATCCGACAAGCCGTAGGCCTGCTTCAATTTCAAAATGGCGTATACGCGGTTATTCAGTACATCCTCCGATATTTTGCCTTTTTCAACCGCGCTCTTCAGCGCTTCAATGGCCGTTTTTTCTTTTTCGTAATCATGCCCGACCAGGATGATGTTACCCCCTGCCAGGATGGCGCTTACGGAGGCATTTCCGATGTCATAATTTTTCTCAATAGCCCCCATTGTCATATCATCGGAAATCACGACGCCCTGATAATTCAGTTCATTGCGGAGAAGGTCCGTGATAATTTTTTTCGAAAAAGAAGCCGGGTGATCCGGATCGATCTTAGGCATCAGTAGATGCGCGATCATCACAACTTCCGACTTATTTTCGATGGCTTCCTTGAATGGAATAAGCTCAAAGCTGCGGAGACGGCTCAGATCGTTGTTCACGACAGGTAGCCCGATATGCGAATCGACGGAAGTATCTCCATGGCCGGGAAAATGCTTCACCACAGGCACAACCTTCTGAGATCGTATGCCTTCCATCGTCGCGACGCCAAGGCGGCTCACCAGATCCGCTTTGTTGCCGAAAGAACGATCCCCGATCACCGGATTTTTCGAATTGCTGTTAATATCCAGTACAGGAGCAAAGTCCATGTTCAGGCCAAATCCCGAAAGCTCTCGCCCAAGAATTGCGCCAATGCCTTTGGACAGCTCCGGACTGTTCTTTGCGCCTATCTCCTTATTGGTAGGTATTTTTACAAAATCAGCCGGCAAGCGGGACACCCGTCCGCCTTCTTCATCCACGCTCATCCACAGCGGCACCGGATTCGACTTATTGTCCGCCTTCAGATCGTTGAATAACTCGAGCGCCTGCTTCGTGCTTTCAATATTGTTTTTATAGAAAATAAATCCGCCTACATGGTATTTCCGGATCAGTTCCTTCGTTGCTTCACTGCTCGTTGTCCCATCCATGCCGACCAGAACCAACTGACCGATCTTTTCTTCGGTACTTAGGTTATTTAGCAGCTCCTGTGCCGGATCGTTAGGAACCTTGTTCACATTCTCCGGCTCGGCTTCATTCGTTTCTGATGATGAGTTTGATCCTGTCGTATTGGAGGAACCGTTCAAGCTAGGGTTTGTGTTCTGATGAGAATTCATCACGGTCTGAGATTCCGATGAATTCACTTCTTTCGTTCCTGTACCGCATCCTGCAGTCAACAACCCGGCAAGTATCAAGGCCATCCCCATCTGCCATATCCGTTTCACGACCATGCTCCTTCCCTTACCCATGGTTAAAGGATCTAATTATTTTTCATTGTCGGTTTCTTCTGCCTCATGGTGTGCCTTTGAGTTCCGTTTATCAAACAAAAGGTTGCGCCGTGTGGCCAAAGTTGTGCCTGGCGGTACGCTGATCAGATGGCTTTTGGAAATGCCGATCCGCTGCGATGTATAGATCCCGCTGTAACCTGAAAATAAATAACTGACCAGGCAGGCGATAAACATGTATACCGCTCCGTCTGAACCGAACAATTCAATCCCCATCAGAAAACATGCAATCGGCGTATGCGTCGCCCCGCAAAATACTGCGATAAAGCCCAGCGCAGCAAGAAATGGCCCATACATATGAAATAAGTCAGCTAGTGTATGTCCTAATGTGGCGCCGATGACGAATAGCGGTGTAACTTCCCCGCCCTGGAACCCTGCTCCCAGTGTAATCGAGGTGAAGATGAGCTTCCAGAGGAAAGCAAAGGTCGGCACATCCTGGTGAAATGCATCGGTGAGCAGCGGAATGCTAAGCCCCAGATATTCACGGGAACCGATGATAAAGACAAGTCCGATGATGAGCATACCGCCCACCACGCTTTTCAGCATCGGATTATGAAAAACCTTAGCAAACAGCTTTTTCAGCGCATGCGTCAGTTCACTGAAACAGATGCTCGCCAAAGCGAATACAAGTGAAGCTGCTGTTACTTTAAGCAACACAGTCAGACTTAGCTCTGGTGCAATCATTTGCGGATAATGGACATGATGAGCGCCCCACAGCTGGGTGGTGACCAGATGGCCTACAAAGCTGGCGGTAAAGCAAGGGAGCAGCGCTTCATATTGAATCAGGCCGATCGCAGCGACTTCGAGACCGAACACCGTACCTGCGAGCGGCGTACCGAATACCGATCCGAATCCTCCGCTGATTCCGCACATGAGTAGAATTTTGCGGTCGACTGGTCCTGCCTTAATCCATTTGCCGAAACGTTCCGCCAGACTTCCTCCCATCTGAACCGCCGTTCCTTCACGGCCGGCTGATCCCCCGAACAGATGAGTAATGAGCGTTCCGAATAATACCAGGGGTGCCATGCGCAGAGGAATCGCTTCGTTGCCGTTATGGATCTGTTCGATAATGAGGTTATTTCCTTTGGCGCTGTTTTTGCCGAACTTCCAATATAAAAAGCTGACCAACGCTCCGCCGAGAGGCAGCAAATAAAGCAGCCAAGGATTCTGCAGCCGGGTATCGGTGACATACTCTAGCGCAATCAGAAAAATGGCCGATGCCGATCCACTCAAAATGCCGACAGTCCCACCCATCCAGATCCATTTGAAAAAGCTCCGGAATAGTGCCGCATGCCAAAGATTTAATGCCTTGTGAATGTTCCAATGTTTCATGTTCTTTAACACTTTTCTTAAGCCCCTTCTACCTATATGTATGATATTTCCGCTCACATCCGGCGGGATCAGCTAAAATAAAACAGACTCCTACCAGTGTGCGCTTCCCTTTCACTGGTAGGAGTCATCAGCCTTGCGGCGGTTATGGCGAACTCCATCGCCTTTATTACCTGTTATTGATGTTCATATTGTAAACGAATGAATTGCTCCCAGTCAACATTTTATGGTAGGGATAACCATGTACTCCTAATATCTAACCGGCATCGTTGGAAATATAGGCGAGCAGGTTCTCCCGATACCTTCCCGGAGTCACACCTTCAATCTTTTTAAAGGCTCGGATAAATACGACGTCGCTCGTGTACCCCACCAATTGGGCGATTTGAGCATTCGTTAGTTCCTTGTCGTACATATGCTGCTTGGCGAGCTCAATCCTTCTTCGGACGATATAATCACTGAGATTTATCCCGCTTTGTTTTTTGTAAAAGGTGGAGACATATTGAGGCGTCATATCAAACCGGTCGGCAATCATGCCAAGTCCCATATTCGGGTCCGTGATATGGTCCTCCACAAACTCCGACATATCCTGCATAAGCCGAATGCGATGGTCCGTCCGTTCCGTTACCATTGACTCCGATAGTAATTCATAGAGCTTCTTCGTTCTCTTGTGCATGCCTTCTGCGGTTTCATACGAAAAAATATCCTTCACAAGATCGACTTGCGGTCCGAGAATATCATTCTGCTCCAGCCCGGTGGCGTTAATGATCTTCAGAAACGTGCTTGTAATGTTGAAAAACAGGCATCTACCCAGCTCCGGCGTAATGCTGCCCGACTCAAAGTTCATCATATAGATCGTGTCCAGCAGCTTGAGCGCATTCTCCGTATCTCCGCTACGAACAAAATTGATAAGCTGCACCTCGATATCGATCGGATAATAGTAGTGGGAGTGGACATTCGTAATGTCCTGGAAATAAATAATGGTCCCTCCGCCTTTGATGATGCGGTATTCAAGCGCCGCCACCGCTTCTGCGTAGCTTTCGCCAATACTCTTGGCACCGGTGTGCGGAAGACCGGCCGCTACCGTAATATCAATATTGAACCGTTCTTCAATCATGCTCTTGAGTGATTCGGCCATGTTCTTGATATTCTGATCTATATCATCCGTGCACTCCGCAGCGTAGTTATTCAGCAGAGCAACGCGGTCGCGATCAAGATCTACGGCAAAGGTTTGATGCGGACTTGGAATCATATCCATCCCGATATTCGATACGATAAACCGGGCAAGCGCCCATTGTTCCTCACTTGATTCCGGGTTAAATCTAGTGATGCTGTCCAGCTGAACCACGATGACCGAGAAGTAATCGCTTACAAATGAAACGTCCATAAACCGCAGAGATTGTCCGCCGGTATGTGTTGCATCGACTTCCATTTGCCCCCGGATCAGCCGCGTGAGGAAGTTGGACCTTATGACCGGTGTCTGCTGCGCCAGCAGACTGCGCAGGTTTTTCTCCTCATGTAGAGATCCTTCAATCGTCTGGACAATAAATTCATATTCGTTTCCGGATAGTTTGCCGTTCCACTCCTTGCCGCCCAGGATGGTATTGACCGCTTTGCGGAGCGGGCTGTAATTCCGGTAGGCTATGGTGAAGGCAGCCAACAGGCCCACGGCTAGGCAGAGGCCGAACAGCATCAGCGTCCACTTTTTAATCCATAGGATCTGCTGCATGAATACGCTTCGGGGCGTAATCAGGACATATTTCCATCCTTCCTTCTCTGAAGCTGTGTACGAAACCACCTTCGGGTCGCCATTCAGCGAATGATTGAACAATCCTCCGGTTCCATTAATGCTAGACAACAGCGCCGCCGGTAGAGGCTCTCGGTCCGTAGCCATAATGGTTCTACCCCCTCCATCGACAATATAAATGGAGCTGTCGCTTGCCGATTCAATCTGGGCGAACATTTCCTTGATTTGGCTTTCATCAATCAGGATCACGAAGCTGCCCGTGATATCCCTGCGGTCACGGCCAGGAAGTGACTGCGTGAAGGTAATGACATTCAGCGGCGTTTTCTCAATGCTCTGCATCGGATCATATTCAGCTTGCCGCAGCAGCGTCGCGGAAGGCAGATATGCCATCGTATGGAAGCTAGTCAGCAACTCGTTTCGCCACTGCTCATACGTCATCCCCTGATAGCTGTAATACATATCATAAAACTTACGGGAATCCGTCATAAGGCCGGACTTCATGACTAAATCACTGTTACGGAAGTACACATAATAATCCATGATGAAGTTCGAGATGCTGCCCGGCCGGGACATGGTGTCATTCATAAATTCAATGAATTTATAACGGTCCGGGCTATTCTGATCCTCATTCAGCTTAAGCAAATACTCAAGCTTCGGATCGAAAATAATCTGCCGCGCCAGTTTATCCACTTCGTTTAGTTTGCTGTCGAGTGAAAGTTTAAGCTGCTCGAGCATCGCTTGATTGGACCGATTCGCTCCTTTTTCCAGGCTTTCTTCCACCTTGGTGTACAAAAATGCACCCATCGATACAGGAATAAGCAGTAACACCAAATTCGAGATTAACATCGTGATCCATACGCTTCGTAAATTGCGGAAACCAAGTGAACGAAGCAGCCATTTCACCAAGCATCACCACCCCTACCTTATTCATGCATCAAAATGCGTGAGTAATGAACGATTAGATTCATTATAATGTAACCGGGCAGGGCTGGACACTGTTTTATTCTTTGATGGCTCCGATTAATACCCCTTTAACGAAATACTTCTGCAAAAACGGATACAGACAGATAATCGGCAGCGTAGAGACGATAATCGACGCATATTTGATCGTCTCGCCGATCGCGTATTTGTCATCCGCCGCCACGCCGGTAGACATGGAATCGGTCGAATTCGCAATCAATATTTCCCGTAACACAAGCTGTAAAGGATACATCGTGCGGTCCCGTAAATAAACAAGCGCTGAAAAATACGAATTCCAGTGGCCTACGGCATACCACAAAATCATGACCGCAATCACCGGCATAGACAGAGGAATAACAATGCGAAACAGAATAGTGAATTCCCCCGCCCCGTCGATTTTAGCGGATTCTTCAAGAGATACAGGTACTCCCTGGAATGCTGTTCTCATAATAATCAGGTTAAACGTAGAGATGGCACCCGGAATCAGCAGTGCCCAAGGCGTGTTCATCATGCCAAGCTTGTTGATAAGGATATAGGACGGAATGAGACCTCCGCTAAAGACCATGGTCAGAACGATCCCGAACATTAGGATATTTTTGAAATACAGGTTCCTCCGGGAAAGCACGTATGCTCCGAGAGCCGTCATGAACAGATTGATTGCTGTACCGGCAGCAACGTAGAAGAGCGTGTTCCTGTAACCGCTCGTGATCATCGGATTCTCGAAAACCGCCTTGTATGCTTCAAAGTTTAACCCGAGCGGTTTCAGCAGCAAGCCCCGGTGCTGGATGAAGCTCGAAGCCTCACTGAGGGACGCGAACAAAACATACAAAAAAGGATATAACGTGATGAAGCACAGCAGCAGCATCAGCAGTGTATTGATGACGCCGAATACTTTTTCTCCTGTTGATTGTGCAATCATGATTTGTCCCTCCTTACCAGAGTTTATTTTCAGATACGCGTTTGCTGATTGCGTTGGCAGAGACGATCAAAATCAGACTGATCACGGAGTTGAACAACCCGACCGCAGCCGTAAAGCTGTAGCTGGCCTCGAGAACCCCTTTACGATATACGTAAGTTGAGATGACATCGGCTGTTTCGTAGGTGAGGGGATTGTACAGCAGCAGCACCTTCTCACTGCCTACGGACAACATATGACCCATGTTCAGAATCAGCATGATGACGATCGTTGGCATGATGCCTGGTATAGTGATATGAAAAATCTGCCGCCAGCGGCTTGCCCCGTCGATTTTGGCCGCTTCATACAGTGTAGGGTCAATATTCGCAATCGCAGCCAGATAGATGATGGAACCCCAGCCGACGCCCTGCCATATTCCCGAAGAGACGAAAACAAACCGGAACCAGCCTGCTTCCTTCAGAAAATCAATCGGTTCAAATCCGATCATGCCGAGCAGCTGGTTGATAAGCCCGTCACGACTCAGAAAATCGAACATCATACCCGCAACAACGACGATGGATATGAAATGCGGCAAGTATGAGATCGTTTGAACGAATCTCTTAAACATCATCTGCCGGATTTCGTTAAGCAGCAGCGCTAAAATAATCGCCGCAGGAAAAGCGAAAATCAGATCATACACATTGATGAGCAGTGTATTCCGAATCAGCCTCCAAAAATAAATGCCGTTAAAAAAGCTATCGAAATGTTTGAATCCTACCCATGGACTTCCCCAGATGCCTTCGGCGGGCGAGTAATCTTTGAAGGCTATCAGAAGCCCGTACATTGGACCGTAGTGAAAAATAACATAGTAGGCAATGACAGGCAGCGCCATCAAGTAAATGATCCAATTACGGCGGAGATCCTTACGGATGATTTGGCCTTTGGATATATCTAAACTGCTATTCGCCTTCATAAGTTTTTTATTTGTTACCTGCCACATTTGTCTCCCTGCCCTTCAAGTAAAAATCACCCCGGGATTCCGGGAGATGGCCAAGCCATCCCCATATCCCCGTTCATTTTTATCACCTATCGCTTATTGAACCGGTCAAGAGCTGCCTGTTGAATCTTAATGGCATCTTCAATTCCCATGGTCTCAATTTTCTTGACATATTTATCGAAGTTTTCGAGCGGCTCAGCGCCCATGATGAATTTCAGGAACATTTCGTCTTTATACGTGTTAATGTCCGTCATTATGGAGGCGTATTGCGAGCTTTCGTCCTTCGTTGGCGTCACAAGCGGCATTCTGCGCTCGCCGGTAGGCGTAGACCAGATTGTAAGAGCATCCTTTTGGTTCGGCAGCGCCAGATATTGCATTTGGAAGTCATCGCTGAGGACAAATGGAGCGCTCCAAGTCGAACGGTTATGTTTCCCAAAGGACTGCTGCAGGCTCACACCGCTTGGAGGATTTAGGACTTCCGGCAAGAATACGGGCTTTCCGTTTTCCATCTTGTAGGCTTCGCCTTCCTTGCCATAGTTAAAGAGTAAATTCCCTTTTTCTCCGTAGGCATAATCCAGCCATTTGACCGTTTCAACCGGATTAGGGTTACTGGTCGAGATCGCTGCGCCAATGCCGTTGGCTGCAAAGTCCTTTTGACCCCAAATCGGCTGATCCCCCTTGTTCAGCACCGGATACGGAACTGCGACCAAATTGAAATTCGGATCTTTATCCTTCATCAGGTTGGCGTATTTGCCGATACCCCCGCCGTTATAGACTGGGGCTGCCCCCAGCTGATTGCCCGTCATTTTCGCATCGAACAGCTTGTCGTTCGGCGCCGCGAAATCCTTGTCGATTAGTCCTTCCTTATACCATTTGTTCATGGTGGTCAGAAACTCTTTGTATTCTGGCTGGATCGGTCCATAACTAACCTTATTATCGATTTGGTAGAACCCGTAATTGATTCCCCAGGCGCCAAGGAAAGGCGCATCCGTACCAATATCACCATTCGTGATGTACAGTGGAATTTCATCGGCTTTGCCGTTTCCGTTCGGATCCTTCTCTTTAAAAGCCTTCAGTACCTGATACCACTCATCAATCGTGGTTGGTGCCTGAAGTCCCAGCTTGTCGAGCCAGTCTTTACGGATAGAAGGCCCATAGAATACCCGGACTTTATCTCCCCCACGGAAGAATGGGAACATATACAGGCTTCCATCATCTGTTGTGACCATCTTTTTCCAATCTGGATGCTCATCCAGCAGTTTCTTCAAATTTGGGGCGTTTTGATCGATCAGATCATTCAGTTTAATGATTTTGTTGTCTTGAATTGCTTTCTCAGGCCCTCCCGGATACCCAATCCATGAGGTTTCGATCACATCCGGCAGCTTTTCCGATACCATCATCAAATTGAATTGTTCCTTAGCCTGAGCCGAGTCGGTCGGTGGGTGCTGGAAGTCAACCTTCACGCCCGTAACATTCTCAAGCTCCTTGTACATGCCCATTTCTGCATAGGATTTCATTTGTGCAGCTGCTGCAGGGTGCATGCTCACCCAATATGTAAGATGGCTTAGCTTTTGCGGCTCGGCAGTTTTGCCTTTCGAAGAGGTTTCTCCTGCGGCCTGATCTTTTCCGGAACTGCTGCCGCATGCGGCAAGTGAGAAAGCCAAAGCAGTCACCAAGAGCATTTGACCCAACTTTCTACCTTTTCTTTCCATGAAAGCGCCTCCTTTTTTTTAGATATCAGAAAGTTTAAACTTCATGAAACGCATCCTGATATCGCAAGAAAAACCTCCGCTAAATGCGGTCTGACTTCTGTGAAAGTACGTCGATAAACGTTTTTCTTATTCATATCAAATGTTCCGGAGTTCCGTTTCACCGGTCAGCCGGTATGCAAAGTATAGATAAAAACGACCACTGTTAGGAACTGGAACATTTTCATAAGACCTGTATTTTCGTAAGATTACGGACTGACAATTCTAATTTTTCCATGCATTTTTAAATATTGTGTTCCCGTTCAAAGTCCTAAAACCCTTTATTTACGCGGTTTTTCAATCAGCTCCATAAAATTTGGAGCAATTGCCCGCTCTTCTTTACCAATAGGGTTTCCAGTCTCTCGTTACGCGGACAAGTGCCTCGTACATGTAATAATCGCCCCAGATGCAGCATTCGTCCACGCCGTTGTTCCCCGGTTTGCTGTACACCGCATGAAGCAAAATCCCGTTAGATGAGGGTATTTCCCGGGTCATGTAATTTTTAATCAGAGATTTCAAAATCAGCAGCGCAGCATTTTCGTATTTCCGTTTCAGGGGATCCGTCAGCGGAAGATGCGCGGAAGTTTCGAGAAGCCCACAGACCGCAATGGCTGCTGCAGAGCTGTCCCTTTCCTCGGGGCCGTCTGTGAAGATTAGATCCCAGTATGCAACATAGTCTTCAGGAAGCCGGCTCAAGAAGTAGTTGGCTACTTTTTTCGTCAACCCGATTAATTCCGTGTCCTCTGTATAGCGGTATGAAAGCGGAAAACCGTATATTCCCCAGGCCTGCCCCCGGGACCAGCAAGAATCGTCCGAGTAGCCTTGAGCCGTAGATCCATACTTCGGTCTTCCGGTCTCGGTATCCATATAGAAGGTATGAAAGCTGGTAGCATCCTCGCGAATGAGATATTCTGCCGACTTCTGGACATGAGAGGCCGCCGCATCGTAGTATTTTCTGTCCCCGGATACCTCGCTTGCCCAAAATAACAGAGGCAAATTCATCAAACAGTCGATAATCATCCTTCCCTGCTGTTTCGGATCGCTGAGGTTCCCCCAGGCTTGGATGATTCCGGCTTTCTCCAAATAGCGGTTGTAAAGCAAATCTGCCGCTTCCAAAGCAAGTTGTTTCGCTTCTTCGTTCCCGGTGAGCTTATAGGCCGACACGCAGGAGAGAGTATACAGGAAGCCCAAGTCATGGGTATCCGTGTAGCACCGTTCTTCCACCCGCTGCCTGTAACTGCCTAGCTGCTTCTCTGCTGCCTGCCGGTATTTCTCCTCGCCGGTTGTCTCATAGGCCAGCCACAACATGCCGGTCCAGAACGCCGGAGTCCACTCGGTATTGCCTATCTGTTTGTAAATATTGCCCGTGCTGGCTTCCGAAGGAAAAGTATCCGCGAAAGTTTCAAGATTGCGGTCCACTTGTCCCAATATAAAAGCCATCGCTTCTTCGCAGCGCTCTTTTGTGAGCTGAGGTGCTTGATCATACCTGCTGCCAACTTGAATCCCTTCGTCCTTCACCTGCTTCATTGTTCCTTCCCCCTTGGATACTGAATATCATTCATTGGATTGAATTGTAACCAGAGAAAGTCATGCATCACAATCGCCATATTTTCTGATCTACTGCCGTTTTTACTTCACATGCTGTCAGGTTGAAATATCATCGGCCTTGTTTAAACATCGTTCCATTAGAAAAAACGTCCAGCCAGGTATCAGAAAAACATCCATCAAGGCATCTTCCAAGAAGACAGACCCCGTTCAGCAGAAAGTTTTCTTGCGGGATTAAGGTACACTAGCTTCGAAGTTTAGCTTTTCGATTCCTACCAAAAAAGCCCATGAGATGATCACCTCTATTTCGAGGTGTACAACTCACAGGCCTTTATTTTAGTTTGAGGGAGGGGTGTCCAATGAGGGATCACAATAAGCTTTCAAATCATTCTATGAAGCAAAGATCCCCCACCAGATTTTGATGGCGGTGGCGGAGATCAATACGGCTAGACCGATGCGCAAATATTTGACGTTCATATGACGGCTCACCCGTGTGCCTATCGGTGCTCCCAGCACACTGCCGATCACCGTGAAAACCGTGGGCAGAACCGGTATACCTCCCCCGATGAGTTTTCCGGAGACTCCGCCGATCGCGGAAATAAACACAATGGCGAGCGAGGATGCCACGGTAACCCGGGTAGGTATTTGCAGCACGGTCAGCATAATCGGGATGAGGATAAAGGAGCCGCCCGCTCCGACAATGCCAGATACAATCCCGACAAGCAGCGCCGCAACCGATGCAATCATCGGATTGAAAGTGATAGCTTCAAGCTTAGCTTCTTCCCTGGTTCCCCGGCTCGGTATCATCATTAAAATGACGGCGATAACGGCCAATACACCGTATACGATATTGATGGTATCGCTGGGGAGATACTTTGAACTGATGCTTCCTCCCAGACTCCCGATCAGTATGCTGATCCCCATGTTGGTAATCAGGCCTTTATGCATCAGCGGCTTTTCCTTTTTGCTCTGCTTCCTGAGTGCAAGAATGCCAGCAAGCGAGGAAAAGAAAACCTGGAACATGCTGATCGATGATACTTCTTTGGCTGTAAAGCTGCCTGCATGAAACCATTCGGGAACGTACAGCAGCAGCGGATAGTTGATGATCGCCCCTCCGATCCCCAGAAGCCCCGAGAAGAATGAACCGACCAATCCAATGAAAAACATGATGATAAATCCGGTGATATCCACTTGTTGTGCACCTCCAGTGACGGTTCATTTTCGAATTAATTATTTTTTGAAATGCTCTATACTAATGAAACTTTACGCGTTATAATAATTCCTAGTATTTCGATGGGATAATGATGGTGGATCTCAGCATGCTGGCCAAACTTAAACGCCTGTTTCAAGACCGCTGCCCGGATTGTTCCGAACCGCTCGTTGCCGAATCGGATCATCTGCACTGCATGAAGAGCTGTCCGAATCAACACTATAAGGAAGAAACCTACTTCCATCTAAATTTAAAGATCATATATCACAGTTAATGATTATACTAGATAAATTGAACTAAAGTTTAATCCTCCATCTTCTTGATGTTAAATCAATGAGATAGGTACCTATTCTTAAGTTCAATTTATATAGAAGAATAACTTTATTGGTGTATTTGTTTATACCGAATAAATAGCAAACACTCCGTGGTACCGGAGTGTTTGCTTTTTAAAGGACGGTTCTTACTTCTTTTTGATCCAAAACGTATATATGCCGTTTTCTTCTGCGCTTTCTATGAGCTGATGTCCTGTAGAGTTGGCCCATCCTGTCAGATCGTTTTGCGAACCCTTATCCGTTGTTTGAACTTCAAGAATTTGTCCGGACTGGAGCTCTTCAATAGCTTTTTTGGTGCGTACTATTGGCATTGGACATGCGATTCCCTTGGCATCAAGCACTTTATCTGCGTTCATGAGTGTTCCTCCTAGAATTGAAGTAATGGTAGTTTTGATGTAATGGTAATACGTTCATTTGAATTTATTTATCGTGAACGGCACAGCGGTTTGGACCGATCTCCATCTCGCGCTGTTCCTCTTTATCAGGTTCGATTTTGCCCATATTCGTCTGCCGGATTTCTTGATAGGCGTGGGGCTGCGGAGGAAGATTTTCGGTTACCGTTTGTCTAAATTCCGTTTCGTCCGAAATGTTAAGACCCGGGTTATTACTGAACAAATCACCCAACTTCGCATAAACCTTGCCCTGATTGTCCAGCTCTGTGACTTTACCAAAATGGGCAGGCAGAACGATCAGCTGTTCAGGCAGGCTGCCGTACAGCTCATACAAGGAATGGCGCAGATCACTGACCCAATCCTCCGCTTTTCCGGCCAGATCCGGACGTCCAATGGAAGCCACAAATAGAATATCTCCTGTGAGCAAGTACTCATCATCTATCAGGAATGACGTGCTGCCGATGGTGTGTCCCGGTGTGTAGATGGGATGGATGTTAACCTGGCCGTCACCGATTTGAAGATCGCCATTCTCTACAAGCTCGTGATAGGGGTAGGTGACTTCTTCCGCATCTTTCGGTGGCAGCCAGTAGGATGCTCCCGTAGCTTTGGACAATTCGCGCCCGCCGGATATATGATCTGCATGGAGATGGGTGTCCAGCACATGCTTGATTTGTACGCCATGATCTTTTGCAAAATCGATATAAGGTTGAATCATGCGCGCCGTATCGATCACTACAGCCTCGCCACCTGAGAGAACCATATATGAAAGGCAGCCTTTACCGGTTCTGACGAACTGATAGATCTCTCCACCTCTCTTCAGATCTCCGACTTTAACAGGCTCCAGATGCTCACTCCACAGCTTCATGCCGCCTTCAAGATAAAATACATTATCGCGTCCGGCTCCGGCAATCTGCTCCACGATAAACTGGGATGATCCCTCTTTGGCGCAAACAACAAGCACGCGCTTGTCTTCAGGAATACGCTCAAGAGCAAGATCTACCCCATCCAAAAGATCAAAATACGGAATGTTGATGATTTCAATGTTCTCGCCTTCGATTTTCCAATCGCTAAATTCGATTTCATTGCGGACATCCAAAATAAACAATTCCTCATGCCCCGCAACGGTTTGCGTCAACTCGTGGGGCGTCATTTTCATAAGAGCTGCTTGTTTCGTCTCTTCCGACATGATTTCTCCTCCTCCAGCTTGTTAGAACGACAAGGAAATGTTGGCGTCCTTTGCAAAGTCGATAAAGGTAGCTGCGCCGCCCACCTCGATGCCTTCGATAAAATCTTCTTCCTTCAGGTTCATGACGTCCATCGTCATTTGGCAGGCTATTATTTTCACACCTAACTCTTGCGCCAGAGACACAAGTTCCGGAATGGAAGGCACGTTCGCTTTGTGGAAGCCTTCCGCAAAATGCTCAGCACCTGCAGGCATTGGAAGCTGATGATGAGCTTGCTTATGAATCAGATTCAAACCTTCGAATGTAAAGAAAATGCCTACTTCTGCGTCGCTTGCTGCTGCCGCTGTTGCGATGTTGAATACCTTGTATGCGTCGAACATTCCACCGTTTGCTGCGATAATCGCTACTTTCGTTGCCATGTTTTACTCCTCCAATAGGTTAGATTTGTTGCACGATCCTCATCATGTTTAATCTTTCGTCGTTTCTCCTTGCCAGTTCATCATGCCGCCGATCATATTATGAAGCTTCTGATGTCCGTGAGATGAGAGAAATTCGCAGGCCAGGCGGCTACGATTGCCGCTGCGGCAGATCATAACCGTATCTTTGCTCCGGTCAATTTCATCATGGCGCACCTCGAACTGGCTGAGCGGTATCAGTATGACTTGCTTAATATGACCTTCCAGATACTCTTCTACTTCCCGCACATCAATGAACTGTACATCCTCACGCCCACTCGCAATCAGTTGCTCAACCTCCTGTGGCGTCATGTCTGACCAAGTTTGATTCATCATTACGACAGCTTCCTTCCTATTTCTTTCATATACCCCACAGGGTATTCAAAAAGGTATAAAAAATCGCAGGAGGAAATTCAAATTAAGAATACCCCTACAGGTATACATTCTATCTTGTTGCCACCTTTATGTCAAGACTGTTTGATCCATGAGTATTGGATTTTTATATGAGTTCTTGATATTGAGACTTATCTTTTGGACGCTGCCTATATATAATAGGGTTATTCATCATTATGCAATAAGGCGGTGCGATTAAATGAGCATAGTAGTAAGTAAACCTTGGGTGCTAGCCCGAATGTACGAACCGGATGTAACCATCGTGGATTGTCGCTTCGAGCTGGGCAAGCCTGATTCCGGAAGAGAAGCCTACGAATCAGAGCATATTCCGGGAGCCGTATATCTTGATTTGGAAAAAGATCTCTCCTCCCCTGTTCGCGAGCATGGCGGACGCCATCCACTTCCTGATCCGGAGCAATTAACCCGCACGCTTGCCCAAAAGGGAATTACACCTGAAACACGGATCATTGCTTATGACGATCAGGGCGGAATGTATGCTTCTCGCTTATGGTGGCTGCTAAGTTATCTGGGTCATAAAGAGGCTTTTGTTATGAACGAAGGATTTGCCGCGTGGAAGTCTGCAGGTTATCCGGTAACGGCCGATCAGCCGATTCGGGTGCCCTCGAGCTATACATATACGCTCCATCCGGAAATTCTTGCAAGTATGGAGGATGTACGGAATGCCGCAGGCACAGAAAATGTCATTGTCATCGACTCCCGCGACCCGCGCCGTTATCAAGGATTTGAAGAAACGATGGACAAGGCAGCTGGGCATATTCCGGGCGCCAAGAATAAGTTCTGGAAGCTGCTTCTGGATCAAGACGGAAAGTGGATAGCAGCGGATCAGCTCCAGGAGCACTATGAAGAATTCCCGGCGGACAAAGAAATCATCGTCTATTGCGGATCAGGCGTATCCGCCTGCCCCAATTTCATTGGTCTGAAGGAAGCGGGATATACGAATGTGAAGCTGTATTCGGGAAGCTGGAGCGATTGGATTTCGTATGAGGAGAACCCGATTGCTACGGGAGAAGAGTAAGAGCCAAAAGGCCGCATCGGACGCGGGTTTGGGGGCTGTGACAGGTTGTGAGCAAGTAACCTGTGCAGTCCTCTTTGGGCTTTCCGTTCAACAGCTTGCAAACAAGAAGTCGAGGAAAGCAGTTGCAAGCGGCTCGGAGCCAGCCACAGCAGGGCGGTCGGGTCAGGTTGTTGTTGAATGCTTGGAGGCTTTGTTTCCGTCAACCGTTCACGAGTTGCTGTTGCCACCGACATATGGATCGCTCCTCTCAAAATGGATGCAAAAAAGCCGCCGAAGCTATGGCGGCGATGAGCGGTATATTTATGAAAATTATAAAGTTTTCCCATCCAAGCGGACAAGGTATGCCCCTGCCTCTTTCCCGACGATACCTGTCAACAGCCTGCCAACAACCATTCAACAAGTTGTAAACAAGCCCATATCCGTCCACAACCCAGCCCATCCACCTTCCGGGTACTATCTTACTCCACCCTGTGAAGAGGAGGTTCGAAAGTTCCCCCTCTTTTACGCCTGAAAGCCATCTTGCCCCCAATCCGTTAGATCAGGAAGCCGAATACGAGCACAATGATGGACAAGGCGAGAAGGCCGAGGCAATTCATCCAAAACTCTTGCTTCAGGAAACGTGCCCTGATGTGAGCATACGATGCTGACAAGAAATACAGAATGACCGCCACATTGGCGGCGAGAGCCACGCCCGGAATCCAAATCCCTGCGACGAGACCCGCTGTTGCAGCAAGCTTGATGACGATCAAAGTCCACCACCAATCATGTGGGAAATTGACTCCGTTAAGACAATTGCGTATAAAGGCAGGAGGTTTGATTGAGACGATTGCATCAAAGAGCAGTACAGCTGCGAGGAGAGCACTCAACCACCAAGGATCAGGGACAAGCTTCATGTTGTACCACTTTCCTTTCATATATATAGGGTTCAACTGAAGAATATCATGTCCTTAGTAAAACATATCCAAAATCTGGTTTTCAATCGGCTCGACCCAGCCACAGGGGTATACTTCGCCTTGGCTCAAACCATACTGTTCAGCCAGCCCCGTCCTCCACGGGGTTCTTGCTCTTGAATTGCTTCCAAGCGTAGCCAAGGGGGATCGTTGCACATGGGCGCCGGCATGTCCTTCGAGGTATTCCCGCCGCGCTGATGGAACCCCTACTTTTCGGCGTTGGAACTATTCAAGAATAGAGGTTCGTGGGGGAATAAGAAGCTGGTCGGATTGGATTTCGTATGAGGAGAACCCTATTGCTGCGGGAGAAGAATAAGAGCTGAGAGGCTGATTCAGAAAACGGGGGCGGGGGCTGTGACAGATTGCCGGGAGGTGGACTTTTGTAGCCCTCTTTTGGATTTCCGTTCAACAGTTTGCAAACAGAAGATATAAAATAATCCAGACAATTAGCCTGTGATCGGAAAGAATATGTTAAAATGGCAAGAGCAAAATGAGATAACTTGTGAATCAGTTCAAATCGCCTATGATGGGAAACTTAGGAAGGTTCAACGGCCAGCACAAAAATAGACGAGGAATGTGAATGAGGATATGGTTAAAGCAGTCGATGGTCCCTCCTAAAACAAAAAATTTTAGGAGGGTGAAAGATGATTTTCAATCCGATTGATATTGATAGTTGGACCAGAAAACCTTATTTTGAACATTATTTAAACCATGTAAGATGTACCTACAGCATGACCGCCGATATTGACATCACCTTGTTGCGGGCAGAACTGAAGTCCATGGGGATTAAGTTATATCCAGCTTTGATCTATATGATTACGACGGTGGTTAATCGCCACTGCGAATTCCGAACTTGCTTTGATTCGGAGGGTCGGTTGGGCGTTTGGGATCGTATGTCTCCCAGCTTCACCATATTTTATGAGGAGGATAAGACTTTCTCTAGTATATGGACTCCATTCAGCGAGGAGTTTCAAACGTTTTACGATCGTTACCTTCAAGAGATAGAAACGTACAAGAATACGAAGCAGTTATTCCCTGACACGAACGAACCGCCGAACACGTTCCCAATTTCTAGCATCCCTTGGGTTAGCTTTACTGGATTTAACTTGATTGTCAACACCGGGGGAACCTATTTGCTGCCCATATTTACTATAGGAAAATACCATTGGCAGGATCAAAAGGTATTGCTGCCTTTATCGGTGCAATTCCATCATGCAGTTTGCGACGGTTACCATGCCGGCGTGTTATTTAATGAGCTTCAAGAATTGGCGGTGGGTTGTAAGAGCTGGCTGGCAGGTAAATGATCCTCCGAGGCATTCCCACCGCGCTGATTGGACCCCCTACTTTCAACGTTGGAACCCTCCGAACATAGGGGTTCGTGGGGGGATAAGAAGCTGGAGCGATTAGATTTCGTATGAGGAGAACCCGATCGCGACAGGAGAAGAATAAAAGAAAAAAGCCCGCGCTGGACGCGGGCTTCTAGTCATTATTCAGTTACTTTTTCTATTACGGCAAAGTAATTTTCTTCATGATCTGCAAAATTAAATACTCTGCCGGAAGGCAAGTTTACTATTTCTCCGACTTTTACGTTTTTGTTTGATAAGTCGCCATGTAATTGGTCTAGATTTTCCGTAAAAAACATTAAAGAGGGTGTGCCGAGATTTAATCCAGGTGACATTTTAGCAACGAATTCCTTATTATGGAGAACAATGCTTGTGTCTGCACCTTTAGGAGCAATTTCAATCCATCTAAATCCTTCACCATTATTCTCTTCTGCAATTACATGAAATCCTACTTTTTCTGTCCAAAAACCCACTGCTTCATCTTGGTTATTTACATACAACATAATTTGCCCAACTTTACTAATCATTGATTTTTTCACTCCTTTGTAAAAGTAATTACCAAACTCGATGCTCCTAATCTTTACTATAGGTGCAGGTTCCTTTACAGAACCGCCTACAACCGTCGCCCCCCCCATATTCCTTATATGGCCTCGTTCAGACGCTCCTCCAGACGATCCCAAGTTTCTGTGATTCCTTGTAACATCCCCATGTCCATTACGGTCTTGAGGGCCTCCGCTGATACATATTCGGAACGGCTGACCAGCTTCGTCTTGCCGCCTAGATCGATGAATTCCATCGTGGTCTCGGTCGACGGCATGGTCTCGTTCGAATTGCCCTCGGCATCCGAGAAGTAATCGGTGTAGACGATCTTCTCCGGTTCGACAATTTCCTTATAAACGCCTTTACCCCAAGATTCCATACCGTAAAATTGACCTAGGTTCTGATCGATACACTTCATGCAGTAGTGCCAAACGCCACCCGGCCGGAAATCGACGTTGCAAACCGGAAGCTCCCAGCCTCTAGGTCCCCACCAACGCTTGAGATGCTCAGCCTCTTTAAACATCTTGAACACGAGATCACGCGGCGCGTCAAAAACGCGCTCCAGCACCAGCACCCGATCGTTCTCTACCCTCGAAACCATTTCATTGTTTGACATTGTAATTCCTCCTCATCCATTTGAGTGATCTTGTGATTTTTCCTTGTTTTGCAGTTCCCGTAAGTAGTCTTCCAAATTGTCGAATCTGTCTTCCATGACGCGCTGGAAGGACTTTACCCAAGAGTCCAGCGCTTGGAAGGGCTCGGCCCGGAGCTTGTAGATCCGGCGGTTGGCTTCGGCCTTCACTTCCAAAATCCCGCTATCGCTAAGCACCTTCAAATGCTTCGAGGCTTGGGGTTGTCGAAGCCCCAGCCGGTTGGCAATTTCTCCCACAGTCATTGGACCGTCGCGCAAAAGTTCCACGATATTCATGCGATTCGGTTCGGCCAATGCACTCAGCGTCGTCATGTCCATGCCCGGATTCTTCCCCGACATGTCGCTCACCTCATTCAGTGATGTCCTATCTGGTAATCATCTACTCAATTACCACGATAATCTTCGTGTTAATTATAATATACCCTATAAGGAATATTCCTGTCAATGAATATAAAAAAATAAAATAGCACCACCGAAATAAATTGAAACTCAAACATTCATCATATTAGAGACCCAATATGCTGGGTGTACAAGACGAAGAGCCTGCGTTGGACGCAGGCCCTTTCTTTACTAATCTCCAATATCTTCTGCGGAGTTAGGCTATTCATATCAAGCTCCCTAGCCACTAGATGGTTAGGAAGTATCGTGAAAGAACATTAGTAATATAACAGCAACTTAAAGATTTCGGCTAGTTTTCATGGTTGACACCTATTGATACCATATACCAACACCCGTATCCCCACTAGGCAAAGCGATTACTCGAACTCGATAGGTTTCATCATTGAACCATTTAACCTCCTGCTCTTCAAGATTCTTCTCTTTTCGAATATATTTCATGATATCATCGACAGTATCCGATTTGATCTTCTGGCGGAGAATATCTTCAACCTCTTGGATTTGCATCTCATAATTACCGTTTACGCGGTCCTTTGCCAATCCTAAGATCAGCAAAGCTCTATTCTTCGTACCGTATTCATCATAGTCACCTCGGTCAATATTTAACTCCGATCCCGTAAACAGCGCTACCTTGAAACCGTACATATCCTTAATAATGACTTTATCATCCCCTGTACTGCCTGTGTACTCTGGAGTACTGATATAGACGGTATTAATCGTCTTATCATATTTTAAAGTTGCCCCTAGACCCTCGCTAACGAATCGCAACGGAACGAAGGTACGAGTATCTTTCAGCATTGCCGTGGAATCCATACTCTGCTTCTTGCCATCCAAGTCGTACTCTTTCTTGCCAACCACTAGCGTCATGGTCTTTTTTCCTTGCTTCAATGTCGCTGTTCTCGTCTCGTTATCCCAGCCAACCTCAGCCCCCAGCGCCTCACTTACAAACCGTATGGGTACTTGCACCCTGTTACTGGCATCAACAAATGGCTGTGCATCAGGAAACAACACCCGTTCTCCATCAACCACCACCCTCAATGGCAGTGCCGCATACGTGAGTGTTGGAACTAGCAAGTAGATCAGCAAAAATAGCGTAAATGTGATTTTTAATTTTTTCATTATAAGAACCTCCATCATTCTTTAGCTTCGTGCTCTTTACCCTTTCTTCTTTCCAAATATCAAAGCCTTTGTGCAACTCTTCATTTGTTGTTACTATTTGACCTTGCTCATCAATATCAATACCGTTCGCAGTAACCAAATTCAGTTTTCCCTGCTCATTTTCTTCATCTTTGAAATAATTAATTACGGTCATATCTGAATTTTTAGCTTCGTCAAATCGATCGTATGCACCGGGCGTAATATACCAGATGGAGATGCTGCTTCTCATGTATTTATGGTCTGCCAGCTTCTGTGCGAATGCTTTATATTTATCAATCTCAGCTTGTTCATCCATGTCGCCGTTACTGTTGATGAAGCGTTCACAATTTAAATACACCTGCACCAGCTGCCAATTCATCGGATATAACTTCAGAAACTGTTCATAGGACATATTGGTATCCGAATGTTCTGGATATGTCATACCTGTATCATTGGACACCTCGACCCTGCTCTCTCCCCAGATGCTGTTCGCCATTTCTGTAATTGGCTGTACAGCCGCTTTCTCATCCTTCGATTCACAACCTATCATGCTGAATATTGATAAGAACCCGATTAGGGCCAACACCGCCATCTTCGAAGAACACTTCAAACGATCACTCCTGTTCTGTTTTGAATCTTCCTCCTTACTTTGAAGCCCGGGTGAAATAATATTTAATTGTATATTTCACCCGCTTTCAATTGATTCCTCTATCTATACAAAAAAACGCATGGCCACCTTACTTTTGTAAGATAACCATGCGGATGCTAAATTTATTAGAGATGGTTCGGGCTAGCCATTACAGATTTAAAACGCACGATGAAACCTCAGCCAGAGATAATTTATCATGAATATATCTCTAATTGTAGATTATATTTTTTCCTTTTTTTACTGTTATATTTGGCACAACGGATTATTTAAATAGGATGTACCCGCGATAAACGAGAGATTGTGAGCAGGTTTGTTATTGACAAATATTAGAAGCCAAATTACATTATTATTGACTGATGCAGTCAATCAATAAATTGCTGTGATGGACTAAATATGTTATTAGGGGGACTTATGATATGGCTAAAGCAATAACAGAGGCCAAAATGGATCAATTCACCCGTTCAACAGTTACTTCTCAAGACGGAACGACGATCGGTTATCGAAGTATTGGTAGTGGTCCCGGACTGATTGTAGTCCCCGGTGCGCTTACGACTTCAGAACAATTCACTACATTTGCCCTCCATTTCGCTGATTCACTAACTGTTCATATCATGGATCGCCGGGGACGTGGTGAGAGCGGACCTCAAGGACCGGATTATTCGGTAAACAAGGAATGCGAAGACATCACAGCGCTTCAGGAAGTTACCGGCGCCTCCTTTTTATTCGGTCACAGTTACGGAGGGCTTGCTGCTTTGGAGAATGCTTTATCGAACCATTCATTTGTCAAAATCGCGGTCTACGAGCCTGGAGTCGTCATCCATTTAGAACCATCCGATTGGGATTGGTTAGCTGAATATGAAGAAGATATGAAAAAGAAAGACTTTAGAGGGGCATTTACATCATTCGTACGCGGAGCGGGCCAGACGTTCTTATCGCGAGTACCCAAGTGGTTTGCAAAACTCAACTTATGCATCGGGATACGCGGAGAGCACTGGAGCAGGATGCAGCAGCTTTTGCCTGAAAATCTGAATGAGCATAAGGAAGTACAGAGATTGTCGTCCTCTTACGGTAAATATAAGGCGATAACAGCGGACGTATTGTTAATGTCAGGAGCGAAAAGCGCGAATTCCGTGCAGCACATGATCCGAGAATTAAATCAGACGATCAAGCAGTCAAAAGTACTCATGATTCCAGGATTACATTACCTCTCTCCCGAAAATGGCTATTCCCCTATCCAAGTGGCCCAGCCTGTTAAGGAGTTTTTTCTCAGCTAAAACTAAAAAAAGGAATGAAGATCATTGTCACCTTTAAGTGGAGAACATTTGAACCAAATTCGCGACGAGCGCAGAGAACAAATTATTCAAGCAGCCATTAAAGTATTTTCGAAAAGGGGCATCATTGGAACCAAAATGAGCATGATTGCTGCCGAAGCCGGTATAAGTCACGGGCTTGTTTATCACTATTTTAAAACGAAAGACGAACTGTTCACCTTGCTTATTCAAGGAGCTATAGAAACATCGATATCTTCCATTGAAGGTCTTAATCAAGTTTCAGGGTCGCCTATCGATAAGATAAGACTGCTGACAAAACATATTCTTGATAAAGAAAATACACCGTTCTTCATGCTGATCTATCAGGCTAACCATTCGGACGGCGTTCCTGAACAGGCACAACATCTCATCCGGAAAT
The DNA here is from genome assembly GCF_022898935.1 of Paenibacillus mangrovi. Lineage (GTDB taxonomy): Bacteria > Bacillota > Bacilli > Paenibacillales > Paenibacillaceae > Paenibacillus_AQ > Paenibacillus_AQ mangrovi. The sequence goes on from NZ_JALIRP010000015.1 coordinate 41,510, forward strand.
ATCCGCTCCAAGCCTATATCGATCGTCTGCTGCCTATCTTTAGGGATGGTCAACTGGCGGGAGAAATCGTGGAGGGGGATCTCGAAGAAATCGTCGGCAATTATTTCTCGATTCTCTCAGGGATCATGGTGCTAGGCGAAGGCTACCGTATCCCCGAAGTTGAATTTATGATGCGGACAATAACTACAATCTAATAGCATCTGCCGGACAGACCGGATTGTAAATTCGAGCCAAATTTTCTCCTTGAATGGAAACTTATTCCGCTGGTTTACGTCTATATAGTGGGTAGACAGGGAAAGAACCTTCCTGCATATATGTTGGGCTTTTTCCTTTCGCCTCATAAAAAAAACATAATTGCATACTTGAAAGGGTGTTCATCTCTATGAAAAAATTAACTGCGTTATCCTTATCCGTGGCACTATGCGCATCTTTGGCCACTGTTTCTCTCGTTCCCGCTTCCTCCATAGCACATGCTGCAGCAGCCAAAGAATGGGTTAACATTTCAGAACAGGTCCAATACTACGGCGAAGTCAAAAACGGAGTGCCGAATGGACGAGGTACGATGCATTGGGGAGACAGCAAGCAGTATTCAGGCGAATTTGTTAATGGTAAACGCGAGGGTAATGGTAAATATATCAATGAATATGTCCAGGAAGGCGAAAAACACAAAGTGGTGTATAGCGGCACTTGGAAGCAAGATAAAATGGAAGGGCAAGGAACTCTGACATATAAAGTAACTCAGGAAGGCGACGTGGTCAGATCGAATGAAATCCAAACCGGTACGTTTAAAAACGGGGTGCTTCAAAACGGTTATGATGTCATTCATGCCCTGGCAGATCCGGATTACAGCTTCACCTATAAAAACGGAAGCGAAAAGCTGGAAATCCTAGGGACGAATGTCGGCCTCAAAACATCGCTTAAAGAAGGTACACTATTCAGCATAGACTACCGGAATGGCTCCATCCACAAATACTACTCCGTCTTCCCGGCAGACACCAAATCCGAACAGCGCAAATTGAACGCAGATCTGAAATATTTGCGCAGCATCCAGAACAAACTGAATCCCCATCTCGATGAGTTTGAACGATTGTCCAAGCAGCTTCCGTTGAAATAACGAAGCGCAGCCATGAAGATGCTGTGAATAGTCGGGAGAAGTGAGAGAAGCTGACATCGGAATCGCATCATTTATTAGATTGAAATCAAACGGTATGTACCGTGTGCAATCTTGGTTGCAAACGGATGTACCGTTTTTTTATATAGAAAAGGGAGTAATTGTAAACTGTATAAAGGAAAAAAGTAGCGATAAAAAAATGCTTTTATTATCACATAATTACGATATAATTGGTTGTGTAAGTTAATCTGACATCATGATATGCGGAAGAAGGGAAGATAGAAAACGTGGAATGGTTTCACAATGTGGTATTAGCTTTAAGTGATTTTGTCTGGACTTATATCCTTATTTTCATGCTTATTGTACTTGGGATATATTTCTCGATTCGTACAAGATTTGTTCAAGTCTCTGCGATTCGAGAAACACTCCGATTATTAGTGGAGAAGAATGCAAGTGATTCGCCGGCGAATCAAGAGAAAGAGAAGAAAGGCGTCTCCTCATTTCAGGCGTTTTGTATTAGTACGGCTTCCCGAGTAGGCACGGGGAACATGGCTGGTGTGGCCATTGCCATCTCGCTTGGCGGACCTGGCGCCGTATTCTGGATGTGGGTTATTGCGATCTTCGGCGCAGCATCCGGATTTATAGAATCAACACTCGCACAGATCTTTAAGGTTCGTGATGGAAATGCATTCCGCGGGGGCCCGGCTTATTATATGGAGAAAGCGCTCAATGCGCGTTGGTTAGGCATTATTTTTGCTTTATTGATTACGTTCAGTTTTGGGTTTGTGTTCAATGCCGTGCAAGTGAATACGATTACCTCCTCATTTCAAGATACTTTTGGCTGGGAACCGTTATGGATTGGAATCGTACTAGCAGTCATGCTGGCTTTGACAATCTTTGGTGGGGTGGATCGGATCGGGAAAGTGTCGTCTTTCATCGTTCCAATCATGGCTACTGGGTACATCTTGCTCGCTTTGTACGTTATCATAACGAATTTTTCTGCGATTCCACAAGTGTTCTCGGAAATTATCACGAATGCCTTCGGCCTTCGAGAAGCTGTTTCAGGAGGAATTGGAACGGCGATGATGATGGGGATCAAACGCGGTTTGTTCTCGAATGAGGCTGGTATGGGAAGTGCTCCGAATGCTGCAGCAACGGCAAATGTGAGCCATCCGGTTAAGCAAGGTCTGATTCAGTCCTTAGGTGTGTTCGTCGATACGTTGCTTGTCTGTAGTGCGACGGCATTTATTATTCTCTTCTCAGGTTTACACACAACCGGAGATTACGATGGTATCCAGTTGACTCAACAGGCACTTGCCTCGGAGGTCGGCGATTGGGCAGGCATTTTCGTAGGCATCGCTATCTTCTTGTTTGCCTTTAGTTCGTTGATCGGAAATTACTTTTATGGACAGAACAACATTGAGTTTATCAATGGCAAGGGACGTCATATAAAATTGTGGATGTTTCTCTATCGGTTAGGCGTTATTGCAATGGTTATTTTCGGCTCCGTTGCTAAAGTGCAGCTAGTCTGGGATATGGCCGATTTATTTATGGGCTTCATGGCCTTGATTAATCTGGTTGTCATCGCATTGTTAGGCAAATTTGCTTTTGCCGCGCTGCAGGATTACCGCAAACAGCGTCGCGAGGGACTAGATCCTCAGTTCTTTGCGGATTCGATTCCAGGCTTGAAGGGTGCCGAGTGCTGGGTAAAAGAATAGAAGATAGTTAATTAAACCGAGATAAGGAAATACGGTAACGTATTACACTTTCTCGGTTTTTTGTGTGTACCAGAACCCTCCCGTTATTTTCGTTGATAAGGGTCTATGATTTTCCGGAGTATCCCTTTCACCTGGATTAAGGATGAAGGCAGCTCGCGCTCGACTTGCTCCATCGATACAAAAGGATATTCTTCCAGCAATCCGCGCACATTGGACCGGATACAATCCTTGTTGGTTTTATGCTGCTGCAGCAACCGTTCAAATACAGGGAGCAATCTTGCATCTGTTACTCCATTCAGTGCTTGTAAAGCTGTGTGCTGTATTACGGGATCAGCGTCTTCAAGCGCTGCTATAAATTCAGTTACATATTCTGCCTTAGCAGTCGATTTGCCCGCCTGATATAAAGCTTGATTACGAAATTCCTTATTCGGATGAGTAAAAAAGGGCATCAGTGAAAGCATTTCTACTCCCATATCGTTTAAGATCATCGTCATAAAACGAAACGCCTGCTCATCCGTTTCCAGCGGCAGCAGTGCGATCAGATCCTCAGTAAACCGTCCCTCTCCTTGGGGCATATACCATTTGATAAATTGCAGCGCAAGCAGTCGGCAGGCCGCGTTTTTGCTGTGCAGCTCCTGCCTAATGATCGGTTCGGCACGATCAAAATTCACTTTTGCCAGAACCTTTTTCAACCTACACCCCATCATTAACCGATGGTTTCCACAACGTTTCCTTCATTGTCCTTAATATGGGTTTGAACGATGCGAATAGCTGTTCCTTTCAACGAAGTAAGCTCGAACGTGCTTTCCTTAGGAAGTAAATTCCGGCTGAATTCAGCGGCCGTCGAATCATCCAGCGTAAAACGGACTTCATTTCCTTCGGCTGTGCATCCCGCGTTTCCACCTGGTTCGAACACCACCCTGATATCTGGGCCAACCAGACTGAGTGATTTCCCTTTCAAAATACGTCCGCGCAGCAGCTTCCCGATAATCCCGGCCTGTTTCGCTCCTAGCTGAAGAACAGCCGGCGTCTTACTGAACAAGCCCTTTTTGCCTGGGGTCCAGGATAATTGATCAACGTATAAAAAGCCTGTATTTGACCCTTCTTCTTCCATTCCTTTCTGAACAGCTTCCGAAACGGAAGAAGTCCGAAGCAGCGAATCGCGCGATAAATCCGTGATGTAATGCGGTATATGATCTTGTCCGACAGCCAGCACTCCCAGTGTATTCCACGTTTGCATTGCCTCGAGTTCGTCGCCCGTAATACCGACCATTTGCAGAAACTCCACCCGTCCATTCGGCGTATCCATGGCAGGGAGTTCTGGATCGTACACGAAGGCCAGAGCCGTTAGCAGCGTATCGGAGCCGAGGCAGATCGGACCGTTCGCATCCAAATAATCACCGGATCTAAAAACATTACCACTGTTAAACACATATCTCCCCATGTTTTGAAGTAGATTCAAGGCCCATGCCGGCGGTTCTTCCTCATCTGCGCTCCGGGCCAGGCGGAAGGTTAACTCGAACCCATAGCCGCTTTCCTCGGTAAGCTCTGACTCTTTGCCATACAGCTCTGAAAATCCATAGGTAACAAAATGCCAGTACGGAACAGGCGTCTCGCTCTTATACGTGCTTATCCCATCGAGAGGATCTTGGCCGCCCAATGCATACGGAAGGATCGTTCCATAGTGTTTTGGCTCCTGCTCCCCGTATAACTTCAATAATTCTTGATCAATGGCATCCCAGCCGGATGTGTTGGTCTCTTCACTCATATCAATCTTCTCCCTTCAAGTGTTATTTCTAAAACCTTTGCAGATTTAAGCACATATGACTAGTATATGGATCATTTTCATGAAACGCACGGGACTATAGATGCATTGGCGACTGGACTTGAAGAATGCATCCATAAGTTATTGACCAAGAACAGCAATTCACTCCGTAACATGATAAAATGAACTCTATGTGCAAAGAATCATTCACTTTTATACTTGATTCGGCAAGAAGTACTTCAAGAAAAGAGCGGAGTATAATCACATGTCAAAAAACAAACTTCTCTACGTTCTCATGCTAGTTGTCATCGTCATTTTTATTGTTTACATCGCTTTTGTGCAAATGATTCTTGATCCGCAAGCTGCCACGTTCCTCGGTTTCAAAACCAATCTGAATCATCCGCTGAACAAGACCATCTGGCTTGCGACGATGCGGGTGCATGTTGTGTCTGCCTGTATCGGAATGATATCGGGAGCCGTCAATTTCGCGGACTGGATTCGCAAAAAGCACCGGAAATTTCATAAGATCAACGGTTATGTATACCTTGCGACCGTTATGATCGTAGGCCTTACCTCCGGTTATATGGCTCCATATGCGACAGGGGGACGCGGAGTAAGCATCGCGTTTAATATATTAACTATGCTCTGGCCTGCCTTTACCGTCATCGCGATCCATCAGATCCGGAAGAAGCAGGTGCAAAGCCATCAAAAATGGATGATACGAAGCTACGCTTACTGCTTCACCAATATGACCGTGCATCTCCTAACATCCTTTTTCCGCTCCGCCGCCGGATGGTCTTATCCTGACAGTTACCGTATCAGTGTTTATATCACCATCCCGCTCCTCTATATTTTGGCCGAAGTGGTTATCCGTGCTGTCTTGAGGAAACCGAAACATGCAGTACGTCTCAACAAATCCTAAGATTCCGCCATAAAACAAAAAAAGCCGCCTTACTGCGGCTTTTCCAAATTCATCCTACCCTCTACTCTCCCTCTTTCTCCTCACCCCAAATAAACGCTAAAGGCAAACTACTCTTTTCCAAAGTTCCGGAATACAATGCTCTTTAAAGGCGGTACTGCATTTAGCAGCTTGAATGTGGTTTTCATCATCTTGAGGCCAAATGCGTTATCTGCCGTAGATTGTTCGGCTGTTTTCATGGAAGCACGGACCGCTTCAAACCCATATTGAATCATTTCGCTTTCATAGCTATGAACGGCTTCATATAGGGAAAGCTTGCCCTGATGCGCTAGCTTTAGGTTTTGAAATAAAAGTTCCGAATCCCGTAAGGCCGTATTTGCTCCGATTCCTCTCATCGGAGTCATACTGTGAATGGCATCGCCTAGCAGTGTAATTTGCGTCGTTTTCCATGGTTTTATTGGAACAGAAGATTGGATTGATAACAGCGTTATTGCTTCGGGATCAGCCTGACGAACAAGTTTATGAAAGCGTGTATCCCAACCCTTCATCATCTTACAGGCTAGGTCTATCAACTGACGGCCGTTAAGTTTCTCCGTATCTATGTCCTGAAAAGGGTACTTCCCCTTTTTAGCGATAAAATTCCACATGATATAACTTGCTGTATTATCGAAAAGCAGGCTGGATGGGGACGAATGCGCCGGATCATTTGCGCCAATGTAAGAGGGGACTGAGGTATTGCGATGATCGAATTCCTGGATGGCAATAAAGGCTCCAAGCCCACTCGGGGCTGCCACAGAGAAAGTATTGGCAGGTAACAGCGATCTAGTTTGCTCTGTCAATGGAGTTTTGCCAGCAATAGCCCGGATGCCAGTGTCGACCCGCTGGGCGGATGGCAAATACTGCTGACGAACCCTCGAGTTTCCGCCGTCGGCACCTACTAAAAGATCTCCTGTGGCTGATGTTCCATCTTCAAAAAAGGCCGTTACCCGTCCATTGGGTTGTTGTTCATACCGCACAAACTTTTTGCCTAAGTGAACGTAACCTTCCATTTCTGCGAGCAAAACTTGACGCAGGGTGATCCGGCTTACTGATTTGTGACTTGTAATCGGATCAACAGCATCCTCTTCCTGTACACGAAGGGTGAGCAGTTCTTCCATTTGTTCACTGTAAAAGCACAGCTCATTCCCTTGTTTGCCGCAGGTGGATACGAAAGCATCGTACAGATGAGGGGGTAAACAAGCATTCAGTGCACGACTCCCGTAAGAATTAATATGAATTCGATATCCTTGCAGCCGGGAGTTGGATTCGAGATCCCGTTCGTAAACGGCGACGCTGATCCCTGCTTTTTTTAAACCTTGAGCCAAACATAGTCCTCCGATTCCTCCACCAATGATTAATACATGAAAAGATGCTTTTTCCACTACAAAGCCTCCTTTATTTTTCTATAGAACGAATAATCAATTTAGATTTACAAAATGGTTTTAATAAAACTATATGCTAATGAAATTTGATTGTCAATATATAGGAAATAATTCAGCTTCCACAAAGATGATGATAATACCGACATCATTATCCGAACCAGACCTCAGACCGGTATGAAATCACTCCCCCAGTCTGATATAAAGGGAAATTGTGGGTGATATACTGATAAAGTCCTGTTAATACATAACATGAATTATACTGTTTCGAAGACATTGTTAGTCATGGAGGTCTAAAAGTAAATGCAAAAAACATATAGTACGATTTTCTCTGACCGCTTTGAACGCTTTACAAAATCATCTGTTTGGCCTGCTTATGTGGGTTGTTTGATTTCGTTCATATATGCGGTTTTCGTCCGGTTTTATCAAGCTGCTGGTGGTACGATTGGTGTTCCAGGAAAAATGAAAGATCCCGAAATTATTAATATGGGAAGTTACATCGCAGGTCTCGCCATCATGTTCTGTGGATTTGCTTTAATCATGCTAATTAAACCTTGGAGTAGAATCGTTCCGCCAAAGGTACCGTTAATTGGAGGTAGAAAGATTCACCCACTTATTTTGCTGACTCCCACTCTTATCGGTACTGCCTTTTTGATTGCGCATGGAGTGAGTGGAATGATTATTAGAGCGCTCCAGTTGGCTGGCATCATAACACTTGATTTTCCTGGATTTTTAGAAGTAGATGTTCATGAATTAGCTTTATGGGACCTCTTATTCTACGAACCGTGGTTTGTCTTTATAGGTATTATGGCAGGCCTAACTGCCGCTCATTATGCACAAGCCTCTGGAGTTCGACAATCTACTTTCAAGCGGAGTACTGTCATTTATTTGATCTTGATTTTTCTCCTAACAGCACTTTTTGTGATGTCTATCATTTTTGACTTCACTGATAGAATAAGTTTTTAATCTGTCAGAGTTTTATTAAAGCCTAGAAGTGTCAGTTCACGTTAATCGGCATCCTCTTTATAGAAGTCTGCATATTTCATGAGCTCAGTTATCCCCAAAAACTGCTTCATTAATTGACTATTCAATTTTTGCAAGGCAAACTGAAAGGACCGTTCGACTTGTTTATAGTGCTGTGTTTCCATGTCATTCAAAAGCTGTTTCATATTATCGATAAAATATACGGTTTTCCTTAAACTGCTAATGAGAATAATTTTTCTTAATTCCATAATTGTAAAGACTCTGTACCCATTGTCTTTGTTTCTCTCCGAAGTAATTAATCCCTCTTGTTCCCAATGCCGAATGGCTGATGGCTTGACACCAGCCATTTGTGCAACTTCTCCTATTGTCATTGAATCGGTTACATCCAAATTTCTGTATTTCGAGAAATCGGCATTTCGAAGCATAAGCAAGACTTCCTCTACCCTATGTTTTTCCAATTGAGTATCATGCTGCTGCTGATTGATGATCCAAAGCGCATTTTCGATATCCTGATTCTTTATCCTCCTCATCACATCATACACAACTGGAATCTCGTATCCTCGCAATAACGCCCTAATTGCAACGAAGGCTTGTACATGGATGGATGTGTAGCATCTGCGGTTGCTGTCTGTCCTCGGCACATCTGGAATCAATTCTTGATCTTCGTATCTCCGTAAAGTAGTCGTACTCACATTCAGTTTCATAGCAATTTGTTTAGGTGTATAAATCATGTTCATTATCAATATCACTCCAAAGATTAAAGTAAAACCTTCAAGCGCTTCAATAATATTGAATAGAATTTCGGTAGGGAAATCAAGACAGACGAAGCACCAAAACGAAAGATTGCATGAATGTTATATGATGGTAATATTAACCGCGAAGGAGTGAATGAATTGAAAAAAATAATACGGTTAAACAACCATTCAGAAATAGAAGTGGGCTTAACGGGATTTCCTGACCGGCAAACGATCATGCTACCCATCGCTAAAAAATCTGTTTACGATCAGGAAGCAGAAAACTTAAAGTTGTGGGGAGTAGATCCTGAATTAGGAAAACATTTTGTCCAGGGTCTTGCTGATACATTTCAGGTTCTATATTTCGATTATGAAGGACATCTATTTCAACATCCGAATCCTGAAAATCTCACACCGGAACATATTGTAGATGACTTCCTCCTTATAGCTGATGAAATGAATATTGAGTATTTTAGTTACTACGGTTATTCCTGGCTTGCTCTCGCAGGATTACAATTGGCCATAAGGTCAAATCGGCTGGAAAGCTTGGTAATGGGCGGCTTTCCGCCTTATGAAGGACCTTATCAAGAAATGTTAGTTGTAACTAACAAAACACATACGCAATCTTTGAGAAATCAGAGTGAAGTCGTTACGCAGCCTGAAGGATCCGAGAATCCGAATGAAACCGATTGGGATAACATGACGGTGACAATAGATCCCCTTGTAACGAAGCAATTTGTTACATTGTATCAGAGCCTCGCTACTTTTGATGATCGCAGCATTCAACACAAGCTGCATCTTCCGAGACTAGCTTTTGCAGGAGAGAAAGATACCATCGTTTACGGTGAGAATTTTGGAAATGTTACCGTTGACATCGTGGGTTTATTGAAAAATAATAGGTGTAAATTGGAAGATCTAGGTTGGGATGTGGAAATTCTTAAGGGAAGTGATATGAACCATACAAAGGCTATGCAGCCGACATCGGTTTTACCACTGATAAAGCCATGGTTTATGCAACACTTAAAAACGGGAAACGGTAGTTAATTGGTAACAGCGGCCAGTCTAAGACTTTTTTCGCGTCTTAGTCCGCCGCTGTTACTTTTATCGGATTGGGCTCTTATTCTCTTAGAACACCAATTGACCATTAAGTTGCTTTATTATGTTGGAGCTCAATACGTTTCTGTAGACGCTGCGTCCATTCTACTTCCAGCTTCCACTGTTCAAGTTGGAGGTTAAGTTGATCAATGACCGTTTCATAAAACTGTTGACTGGAGTGTGTTTTCTTATCAGAGCTTTTTTCAAAATCCTTCAGCTCCACCAAAATGTGTTGGATAGCTGTTTGACAATAATGTTGGTAATGGTTGACAAGGTATAGCTGATCGTCTATTTCCAGGAAACTCAAATGCAGCGATTTGATCCGAAAGATTTTTTGATAATTCCCCATGTTCGATGTGTTATCCATCATGAGGTGGTAGAAACGTTCCTCTCCGGCAGAGGTAAGAGCATATACCTGAGACGAGCGTCGTTCTATCTTATAGGGAACAATAGACGGATCGGCGAGAGCGATGATGCCATTATTCTTTAACTTGGCCAGCAGTGTCGATAGTGTGCCTTTGCTAATGCTCTCCCATGGGCCAATGGTTTCATTGGTAATCTTAGTGATCAGATATGCATGTAAGGGAGACTGCATCAATAAACCAAGAACAATCAATTCATACAATCGAAAATCCTCCTTATACAGTTTTTGAAAATAGTTTTTATAAAATCATAATATAATAATCCTATAATCACAAGTTGTACAAAAAAACACACGAAAGGTTGGCAATTGCGCTTACCTCCGTGCGTTCTGATGTTTCTGGTATAATTCTTATTTCCGAAGCTCATAAAACTGGCTTTCCCGGCGGGAATGATAAGTCATATCGCTGACATCCGACTGGGTAACGATCGTCGTGTCCGTAAAACGAATGATATACGTTAGAGCATCAATCAGATGATCGTCGCGAAAGACACGGATAGGCAGCTTTTTCTGTTCAGCCTCCTGAAAATCAGCTTCGGTCAGAAGCTCTCGAATGGTAGCCATGATGATAAGGTTCTCCTTTTTCTTTCAATTTATCTATTAATCTGATTGTAAACGAACTCGGCCGATGATACAAAGAGTGATTTGTGATCATTCCGCCTCCTCTATATTTTGGCCGAAGTGGTTATCCGTGCTGTCTTGAGGAAGACGAAACATGCAGTACGTACCAAGGTATATTGACACCGTCTCTTACGATATTTCGATGCGACATCAGACGCTTATTCCTCGAAATGTATACTTTGGAATCATTCCAAAAAGCCGCTCTTCAGCGGCTTTTCTCATGCTATCTATTACACAAATTCGCTCAACATCTGATCCAGCTCATTCCCGAGTTCATCGGACACAGGGTTCATGGGAAGCCGGAGATGATCGGAGGCGATGATCCCCTTCCCCGCCAGGATCCGTTTTAAAGGGGCGGGATTGGATTCTTGAAAGCATTTTCGAATTAAAGGGATCAAATGGTCGAAGGAATGTTTCGCCGAAATTAGATAGCCACTCGCAGCCAGTTTATACACATCGATAAAGCGCTGTGTATTGACATTCGCGGATGCCAATATTCCACCGCTGGCTCCCTGACTCAGCTTAGCATGAAAATAAAGATCATCTCCGCACAATACCGGTCCGGCTCCGAATCTTATCAGCTCTGCTGTGAGCTCCAGGCTATCTGAGCTGTCTTTTATCCCGATTACTCCGTCCATATCCATGATTCTTCTTGCCGTATCCACACTTAAACGTACCCCCGTCCTGGAAGGAACCTCATAAGCAATGACTGGGATTCCTACCTCTGTAACCTTTTCAAAATGCTTGATGATTCCTTCCTGCGAAGGCTTGCTGTAGTAAGGTACGACGACCAACACCGCATCAGCCCCGATTTGCGCAGCATTTTCGGTCCTTTTTACTGTCGAAGACGTATCATTCGTGCCGGTACCGATGATCACAGGTGTAGAGCACTTCCCTCTTTCCAGAAGCTCAAAGGTTATTTTTGCAAGTTTCACAACCTCTTCCCATGTAACCGTGGGCGCTTCTCCGGTTGTTCCATTAATGACAATCCCTTGAATGTCATACGTTAATAATCTGCTTGCATAATTCCGGTATGATTCCGGGTCCAGCTCACCTTCAGGCGAAAACGGAGTTACAACGGGAACGATAACGCCATGCATATCCTGCCGCTTCATCATTTGAATGACCTCCTGCTCAGGTTTGATACCTTCAACTTATCATAGGAATACTCATCAGTGTTATCTATAATAATTGATAAGAACTATCAATAATTTTGATGAGGTGGACCTATGGATTTGGCGTACTTTCAAACCTTTCGTGAGGTTGCCGTCCGGCAGAGCTTTACCCGCGCAGCCGAGGAGCTCGGTTATGCGCAGTCCAGCGTGACGGCACAAATCCAAAAGCTGGAAAAGGTGTATGGCGTACAACTCTTTGAACGTTATGGAAAAGGCATGCGACTCACCTCTGCAGGAGAAGAGCTCTTCTCACTTGCGGTCCAAATGCTCGATTTGTTTCAGCAGTCCAAGGAAAAGCTTAGCAGGCAAGGAGGCGGAACCCTTTCGATCGGTACCATAGATTCGCTGTCCTCTTATTATCTTCCACCGTACCTTCAAAAGATCAAGCAGCAATATCCGGAGTTACGCGTACAACTTCATCCTGGGAGCGAGGAAGACATAATCAAGCGAGTAAAAGATGGCAGTTTGGACCTTGGATTGATTTTGGACCATAAACCATCCGACCTGTCTTTAACCTGGCTGACGCTTCGGAAAGAGCCGCTGATACTGATTGCCAGACCAGGACATCCGCTTGAACAGCATCATGAGATTACGCTGAATCATCTGATTCATGCGGAATGGATTATGCCTGAAGAAAGCTGTAATTACCGGATCATGCTGGAAAAGCTTTTGAATCGAAGTGGTTATCCTTATCGGATCGGATTTGAACTTGGTAATCCCGAAGCGGTCAAAAGATGTGTGATGTCAGGCTTCGGAATCTCTCTTCTGCCTGAAATGGCTGTTATGGATGAAATTCGTAGAGGCGATCTGATGAAGCTTCCATTCAGTCATCCTGATATTCAATTATCTTTGCAGATGGTGATTCACCCCAAAAAATGGCTTTCCATAGCGGTGAGGGAGTTTATTGAGATGATCAAGGAAGAAACTATTTCCGAAGCTCATATAACTGGCATTCCCGGCGGGAATGATACGTCAGAGTGATTTGTGATGATTGTTTTGTTATCATGAAAAATGCGGTAAGCTAATGGAAGTGATAGTTATAACCCCAAAGGAGCTGATCTAGTATATGAATCCCGGCATTACCCCATTTCTCATGTTTGATGGACAGGCTGAGGAAGCGATGAATTTCTACGTCTCTATCTTCAAATCGTCAGAGGTACTCCGCATTACCCGTTATGGAGCCAATGAGGCGGGTGCTGAAGGCTCCGTCAAGCAGGCAGCCTTTTCACTCAAAGGCCAAACTTTCATGTGCAATGACAGTAATGTGAAGCATGCTTTTACGTTCACACCCGCCATCTCCATGTTCGTAACCTGCGATTCCGATGAAGAGATCACCGAGGCGTTCAATAAGCTCTCTGAGGGAGGCGCCATCCTCATGCCGTTGTCCGCTTACCCTTTTGCCTACAAGTTCAGCTGGGTACAGGATAAATTCGGGATTTCCTGGCAGTTAAGCTTCAAAGAGTAGAAATAGACCGGAAGTTCTCAGGTTACGAGTTCTTCCGGTTTTTTATCATACATAATTTCGCTTCTACATGGCGAGTGCTCAGGAAGGCAGCTTTGCTTCAGCTGTACGCAGCGTTTGGGTAATGGCTCTCTCTAAGCTCATTAACTTCTTCTGCGAATCATGAATCCGGTTTAGGTCCTCAATCATCAGCTTAAATTCAGAGGCGACTGTCACAGCATTCCCCAGCTTGACGGCTGCATGATACCGTTTATCGGCACCCACTCTCTCTTTATTCCATTCTGTAATTTTCAAATTCTCCGCAGTTATTTGCTTCTTTAGAGCTTGAACCTCAGCTATAACATCGTTGACGATCTTCGCTTTAGCGGCAGCTTGCTTCTTCGCTGAGGCATAGGCATCCTTCTTCGTCTGGATTTCTTGACGCGCATTATTGACCGATGGCTTTATACGGTTACGTTTGAGATCAAACAAGAGAACCGACTTTGAGTCTTTGCGTTTTCTGGCTTCAGTCGCCTTCCGACCAAGCTCGGTATACTCCGTTAGCAGCGGGGCGTATTTTTTCTGTGCCTGGTCCGCTTCTGTTTTGAGTTTATCGAGCTTGACCTTGTCGATGAGCTGCACCCGTGTATTGATCTCCTTAAGCTTGTCGCTATTTTGCTTGTGCAGCTCTTGGATTTGCTGCTTCTCCAGCTTGTTTGTGGACTCCAATGCGGAAAATGTATCATGCATCTGTTCGATACTGATCAGTGCCGCATCCCAGCTCGAATCCGATGCAAGAACATATGTCGGTCCACACGTACTCAGAAACAAGCACACCATGATGAGCAAAGCCATAGGTACTCCGCGCTTGCATTTGTTTTTTTGTTTCAGCAACGAAATCATCTCCCGTGATCAAAAGTTACTGCCGGAATGCAAAAAAAGCACCCGCAAGAAAGGCCTTAGGCCCATCTGCGAGGTGCTTCACCCGCACATCCGTTCGTATTGACATTAATATAAACTAGGTGGAAAGAGATGTCAATGATTTTCGGAACATTCGTTCTTAAACGGTCTCATCTCGCTTGGTTCGGAATTTGGCGAAGGACCAGATGATGAGCATCAGCAGTACGGCCAAACATATTCCGATACTGAAGCGGTTCTGCGGGTCAAACAGAAAGAATACCGCTATGACAGCCAAACATAAGACGACGGCGCCCGTGATATATGGAAATCCCCAGACCTTAAATGAAGGCTGAACCGGGTACTGTCTGCGAAGTTTCAGCTGGGATAACGCGATACAAATCCATACCAATAGAACAACAAAGCCAGGCACGGCCATAAGCACATGGAAAAGCTGATCCTGCGCAAAGATGCCCAGCATCGAGCCTGCCAGCAGGATGATCGCGCATAACAACAGCGTATTGACCGGCGTGCCCTTTCGGTTTGTTTTGGCAAAAGCCTTAGGAGCTTCACCTGCAGCAGCCATGGAAAACAGCATGCGCGTCGCGCCGTATATTCCCGAATTTGCAGCCGAGAGTACAGCGGTCACCAAAATAAAATTCATAATATGGGCCGCGCTCGCAAGACCCGTTGCTGACAACACCTGCACAAATGGACTGCTCGATTGCCCCACTTCATTCCACGGAATCAGACCGCAAATAATAAGGATCGGCAAAGTAAAGAACAAAATAATCCTCAGAATGAAATTACCTACAACCTTAGGCAAGATCCGCTCTGCATTTTCCGTTTCCGTGAGCGTCAGGCCGATAAGCTCGGATCCGCCGTAAGAAAACATCACGACCAGCATTGCCGAGAATATCGATGTCCAGCCATTCGGAAAGAAGCCTCCGTGATTCGTATAATTCTGTAAGTAAGGCGTATGCTCACTCGGAATGATCCCAAACATCAGACCCGCTCCAAGCGCGATAAAAATGATAATCATGGCGATCTTGATGCCTGCAAGCCAGAACTCGAATTCTCCGAATGTCCCCACACTCAATAAATTGATGAGAATAATAAAGGCCGCGCTTGCCAGACTAAGCACCCAGAGCGGTACATCCGAGAACCAATACTGCAGAAAGCTTCCTGCGGCAATGATCTCAATAATACAAACCGATAACCACATGAAGCAATACATCCAGCCCATAATGAAGGAGACCCTCTCTCCAAAAGCTTCACGTACGAAATCCTTCATGTTTCGATTCGGATACACAGTTGCCATTTCCGCCATTGCAGCCATAACAACCAGAAGCAGCAGTCCGGCAATAAAATAAGTTACAACAACGCCAGGGCCTGCCAGACCGATTGTTTCCGCACTGCCCATGAATATACCGGTTCCGATTACACCGCCCATAGCCATAAAGCTGATATGTCTAGGCTTTAATTTTTTCTGTAATGATCCATCTGCTTGTCCCATCCATATCCTCCTGTGGTTTTAACACTTTAAACAAATGATGCATTTTGTATAGTCCAGTATAACCTATTCTGCGTATTTGTGAATATAAAAACTTGTCCAATTTCAGCAAAATTTAAACTTAATTTAAACAGAATTAAACCATTAATATGTTATGATCATTAAACGGCTAGAAAAGTCAGTCTAGAATTATGATTATAAGGTTGGCGATGATATCATGCTAAATTCCTATCTATTTCCCATTTCATATGCCTTTTTGTTTTTCCCGTTTGCGGCGCTGCTGTTTACACTGCCGTTTCTGATCTTTCAATACCGAAAACACGGATATGTGAATAAAGTCCGGGCACTTGTGCTGTATCTGTTTCTGCTCTACTTGCTTAATGCATTTTTCTTGGTGATTCTGCCGCTGCCCACATCAAGGCATAATGCAGCTCTGGCTTCAGGTGCCTTGCAGCTTGTTCCCCTGAACTTTATTCATGATATTTTGAAAGAAACATCCGTCATCGGATCTGAGCCGTCAACTTATCTGCACCTGCTGAAAGAACGCGCTTTTCTTCAAGTCGTATTCAATATCACCCTGACCGTACCATTTGGAATGGTGCTTCGTTATTATTTTCGTACCGGCTGGGTCCGCTCGATTCTGTATTCGTTCCTGCTATCTCTCTTTTTCGAAACAACTCAGCTGACCGGTATTTACGGACTATATGATCATGCATACCGCGTGTTTGACGTGGATGACTTAATCATGAATACGCTGGGTGGTATTTGTGGGTATCTGGCTGCGGAGTGGTTGTCCGGACTGCTGCCGCGAATTGAAAAGCTGGATGAAAATATCGATCTGTCTACCAAAAGAGTCACCTATACCCGCAGAGCCATTGCGTTTATGATTGATTCGGCGATCTGGTCGATCTTGATGGCTATATGCATACTGCTGCATATTCGTGCTTCGTTCTGGGTTGCTACAGGGATTTATTTCATGCTCATTCCTTGGTTGACGAACGGGCTAACACCCGGGAAATGGCTGGTACGTATCCGTATTACCAAAATGGGTGAGCGTATTACGATAGCCGCCCTGTTCAAGCGCTATGGACTTCTGTATTGGGTATTCTTTGGACTCAACAGTCTGCTCGTCGGATCGCTTGACAACATGCCGGATATCGGCAGGCTTTTCCTTGGTATCGTGATGTTTGTCATGAATGCTTGGTTTTTCGTTCATGTGATCATTCATATGATCAAAAAAGATTCAATGCTCTTTTACGAAAAGATCAGTAGCACCCACCATGTGATCTTATGGCACACTTTACCGGAGGAAAAGGAAAAAGAAAAAGAAAAGGAAAAAGAGCCTGTTTAGGGCTCTTTTTAAATTCAGACCATATTTATTCATACCGAAGCGCCTCGATCGGATCCAGCTTGGCTGCTTTTCTGGCGGGAAATACGCCGAACACAATACCGATGAAAGCTGAAAATCCGACGGCCAGAAGCACGGAATTCAAGGAAATCGCAGTCTTGATGCTCATCATATTTCCCACGAGCTTGGAACCGCCAAATCCGAGAAGAACACCGATGATGCCGCCGGTTTATTCAAGCGATGCTCTTCCCCGAATAGGATCTGTGGGAGCGGACGACACATTAACCCTATGATCAATCTCTAAAGAATCCTCATCGTTATATTGAACCTCATAAGTCAAACAAAAAGGCGTTTCGATTCCCCGAATCGTAAGGAGCAGCGTATAAGGCGTTTTCCAGGTAAAGCTCCCTGCGACCTGACGTTCCTGCCGATCAAACAGCCGTGCTGGTATGGTAACCCAGTCCCCGCGTCCCAGACTAAGCTGGTGAGAACCCTCACCACGCTCTAGTAGTAGCGATGCCCTGTCCTGCTCAAACTCAATCCTGAGACTGTCTAAATTGAGCTCATTCTTCTCTAACGTATAAATCCTTCCGCTAACGCGAGCTTCCTGCTCTGATTTCTCCTCAAACTGCGGAGGTTCCAGATGCAACTCCTGTAGACGGCTCTTTAAATTGTAAGAATATTCATCTTCTTCTACAGGCTCAGGAAGGAATGCATCAAGCAGATGATCCCACACACAATTCAGAATGGCTTGCATATCGCTTGTACCGGCAGTGATCGCGATGACAGCGTCATACTGCGGAAACACGATACAGAATTGACCAAAAGCCCCGTCCCCACGGTATACATCATGACGGCACCGCCAGAACTGGTATCCATACCCTTGTGTCCAGTCACTGTCTCCTCCATTACCATTCGATATCTGCTTGCCGGTCGCCTCATCGATCCAGCTCTCTTCAATTAGGCGCTGTCCATGCCAAACGCCTTTCTGCAAGTACAGCTGGCCGAACTTCGCGATATCTTCTGTCGTAATGCTCAGGCCAAAGCCGCCTGTATGTATACCGCGCGGACAGGTTTGCCAGGTTGGATTGCTAATGCCCAGCGGCTCGAATAAGCGTCCATGTAAAAACTCCAGCAGATTCTGTCTGGATGCCTTCTGAAGTATGGCAGACAGCATGTAGGTAGCGCCGGTATTATACAGAAAATGAGTGCCGGGTTCATGAACTACAGGCAGCTGTAGAAAAGCCTTGGCCCAATTGCCGTCTTCCGCCTTATCCAGGGCACCCATAGTATCCTTGTCGTGTCCAGTCCCCATCATGAGGAGATGCCGAATTTGCATGGCAGCAAGATTGGATGACACCACATCCGGCAAATCTTCAGGAAAATAAGAGATCACCGCATCATCAAGCGTCAGAATGCCTTCATGCACAGCCATGCCAATTGCCGTTGACGTAAAGCTCTTACTGAGCGAGAACAGCATATGCGGAAGCTCTGGCGCGTATGGACTCCACCATCCTTCTGCCGCAACATGCCCGTTCCGAAGAAGCATAAAGCTGTGCAGTTCAATGTTATGCGCCTTTAGTCCATCTAGAAACTCGATCACGTTTTTCGGTGATATACCCAGTTCCTCTGGGCTTTTTCTTGGCAGAGATACATCTGTATTCAGCATTACTTTCACTCTCCCTTTGGTTTTAAAATGGAATCGCCAAGAAATAACAGCGTTGACAAATAAAAAAGAGCAATGAATAATAATGATTATACATAATTTAGAAAAATGTGGATAGGAGTAAAGTTGCCCTGCTGAACCAGTGAACCAGAAATGGAGGCAAAGTGAATGATCAAGACCCGCAAAAGCATCTTCTGGCTGCTGATTGTTGTATTCATTCTCGGCGGCTGCTCCAGCAGTTCATCAAACCCAGAACAGAAAACGCTTACACTATGGTATTGGAATCGCGCTCTTGATGACAAGCTCATTCAGGCTGTGCAGACTCAATTTCCGGATGTGCGCATCAATGCTCAAAAGATCGGCGGTGATTTCAAATCCAAGCTTAAGACGACATTGGCAGGAGGAGGCAGCGGTCCGGATATCGTCGCCTTTAACGATTGGGTTACCGAGCTGTTTCCAAGCTCCGACCACTTCTACGATCTTTACGAGCTTGGCGCGAAAGATATCGAGCCAGACTACCTGGATTGGAAATGGCAGCTTGGAGTAACACCCGAAGGCAAAATGATCGCCATGCCGATTGATACGGGACCGACCGCATTGTTCTACCGCGAGGATCTGTTCAGCAAGGCCGGACTTCCTACCGATCCTGAAGAAGTCCATAAGCAAATGGGGACCTGGGAAGATTATTTCAAAGCCGGGCAAAAGCTGCAGCAGGCCTTTGGCGGCAAAGTAAAACTGACCGATAGCATAAGCAACATCTATTCCCAGGTCAATGCGCAGTCAGACAAGATCTACTTTGACAAAAATGATAACTTTATTGGCGAGAGCCCGGATTCCTCGATGAAAAAAGCCTGGGATTTGGCGGTTCAAGCTTCTCAAATGGGCGTTTTGGCCAACACCAACATGTTCAGCTCGGAATGGAATGCCTCAATGAATAACGGGAAAATCGCATCCTTCGTCAGCGCCGTATGGCACAAGCAAATCCTGATGGATGCTGCGCCTGACACGGCCGGTAAATGGCGAGTTGCCCGGGCTCCCGGCGGCGACGGAAATGTCGGCGGTTCCTTCCTCGCCATCATGAAGACTAGCAAGTACCCCAAGGAATCCTTTGAAGTGATGAAATGGCTGCTCAATTCAGAGAATCAGGTCACAGCCTTTAAAGATATCAATCTCTTTCCTTCAGCCACCAAGGCACTCGATGCACCGGTCATGAAGGAGAAGGAAGACTTTTTCGGCGGTCAGAGCACCGGCGAGATTTTCACCGAATCGGCCCGGAACGTCAAGCCGGCGTATTTTGGAAGCAAATTCGGGAATGTGAATGGCATTGTCAGCCGTGAGCTACAATCCGTTGCGCTCGGCAAAGATCCGGATACCGCCTGGAATGACGCTCTAAAACGCGTGAAAAAAGAACTGCTCCGTTAAAAGATGCTATCCTTTTTCACCATATCAACTGGGGAGGTTGAAATGTATGGGAGAACCGCTTCGTCAACCGCTGGAGCCGCATCGTCCGTATCCAGTGACTGCCAAACGCAAGTTATCTTCGGAAATATGGAAGCACCGCAAGGAATATTTGGCGATATCGCCCTTCTATATACTCTTTGCCGTATTCGGATTGTTTCCGATTCTATTCTCGATGTATCTGTCTTTCCAAAAATGGGATGGCATCGGTGTCATGACCTTCAATGGCGTGAATAATTACCGGTTCATGCTGACGGATCCTGAATTTTGGAAAGCGGTTGGCAATACGCTCTTGATCTGGATCTACTCCACGATTCCGATGCTTTTCTTGGCTCTGATCGTGGCATTTCTGCTCAATGCTTCTTTTGTCAAATTCCGCACCTTTTTCCGTATCGGATATTTCCTACCAAACGTCACTTCACTTGTCGCAGTATCGATCGTATTTAGTACGATCTTTTCCAACAACTATGGACTGTTGAATTACATTCTTACGCTGTTTGGTCTCGATCCCGTAGAATGGCTGAGCCATACATGGGGCATCCAGCTTGCCGTCTCCGTCATGGTGATCTGGCGCTGGGTGGGATACAATGCGGTAATTTATCTCGCAGGGCTTCAAAGCATTCCATCCGTTCTGTACGAGGCAGCCAAAATCGACGGTGCGTCAGGCATCCAGGCCTTTTTCCGCATTACGATTCCCAATCTTCGTCCCATCATACTGTTCACTGTCATTACGTCTACCATCGGCGGCATGCAGGTTTTCACGGAACCACAGGTCCTGGTCGGTAATGACGGAGGAGCCAACGGCGGCGGGTTGACCATCGTCCTCTATTTGTACCGCGAAGCCTTTATCAACAACTATTTCGGTTACGGATCAGCTGTCGGCTGGGGGATGTTCGTTCTGATTGCCCTCTTCTCCATCCTTAACTGGAAAGTGGTTCAGGGAAAAGGAACCCAGTAGCATTCAACACCTAAAGGGAGGGATTCGAATGATGCGAAGCAAAAACGTTTTATTATACGCGGGACTGATCGTGGGGCTCTTGATCTCGGTGTTTCCTTTTTACTGGCTCATCGTCATGGCCACCCGCACCACGCCTGAAATCTACAGCTTTCCGCCAAAATTATGGTTTGGAACGCATTTGTTCGATAATATTGGCCGCGTTTTCGATAGCATCGATTTTTTTCGGTCTTTACTGAACACCCTGTTTGTTGCAGTGACAAGCACCATCCTGGTACTGTTCTTTGATTCTCTGGCCGGCTACACCTTCGCCAAGTTTTCATTTCCCGGTAAAAAGTGGCTTTTCGTGGTTCTGCTCGCCACCATGATGGCACCTGCCCAGCTGTCCCTTGTTCCTTCCTTCGTCATTATGGCCAAATTCGGCTGGGTAGGCTCATTCAAGGCCCTGATTATACCAGGCATGGCGAATGCATTCGGTATATTCTGGATACGCCAGTATGCGGAAGAATCGATTCCGTCGGAGCTGCTAGATGCGGGCAAAATCGACGGCTGCGGCTTTTTCCGGCTGTACTGGAAAATATCACTGCCTATTCTAAGACCTGCTCTCTCCTTTCTCGGGGCTTTCACCTTTATTGGGGCCTGGAACGACTATCTCTGGCCGCTGATCATTCTGAGCGATGAACGGAAATTTACGCTGCAGATTGCTCTAGCTTCACTTAATGGCATTTATTCGACCGATTATTCACTCGTTATTGCCGGCACGCTGCTGGCTGTCATCCCGCTCATTATCATGTTTCTGTTTATCAGCAAGCAGTTCATTTCGGACATCGCCGCAGGTGCAATCAAAAGCTGAAGAACGCCTCATCACAAATCTGAAAAGCACTAGTGTTCGATTCGGGTTATACTAGTAGAGAAAACATATGAAACCGGAGGACACATTGCAATGAAAGATTTCAATCACATGCTGGAAAAATACGCTGAACTCGTGATCAAAGTAGGCGTAAACATTCAGCCGGGCCAAGTCCTGCTCGTTCAATCACCTTTGGAAGCTATTGATTTTACGCGTCTTGTTGTTTCGAAAGCCTATGAAGCCGGAGCCAAATTCGTACAAGTCGACTGGGATGATGAAAAGATTACCCGGATCCGCTACGAAAAAGCTCCTGACGACTCCTTCGGCTACTATCCGAAATGGCAGGCGGACACCATGGAACAGCTCGCTGAAGGCGGCGGTGCGGTATTACATATTAAGGTGCCGGATCCGGAGCTGTTCCGCGGCATTGACTCTTCCAAAGTATCGACAGCGGTTAAAGCCGCAGCAGTAGCCCGTGAAAAATATCAATCCTATGTGCGGAACAACAAAGTCACGTGGTCGCTCATCAAAGCACCAACGAAAGCCTGGGCGGACAAGGTATTTGCCGATCTTCCTGAAGAGCAGCGGGTAGCAGCTATGTGGGAAGCCGTCTTCCAAATGAACCGGGTAACAGCGGATAATGATCCGGTTTCCGCCTGGAAGGAGCATATTCAGACCCTGAAGCAGAAGCAGGAATTTATGAACAACAAGCGTTATAAAGCTCTGCATTACCGGGCACCAGGAACCGATCTCCATGTAGTAATGCCGGAGGGGTATCTGTGGCTAGGTGGAGGCGATTATAACGAGGAAGGGAACTATTTTGTCGCCAATATGCCGACAGAAGAAATCTACACGATGCCACACCGTATGGGTGTGAACGGTACAGTAACAAGCACCCTGCCGCTGAACCTGAATGGTCGCCTCGTCGAAGGCATCAAGCTGACTTTTAAGGACGGCAAGGTCATCGAATACGATGCGACTTCCGGACGCGAACATTTGACTTCTCTGCTGGAGACCGATGAAGGGGCATCTTATCTCGGGGAAATGGCGCTTGTTCCTTTTGACTCGCCGATCTCCCAAATGAAGCGGGTATTCTTCAACACAGGCATCGACGAAAATGCTTCCTGTCACTTTGCCCTTGGCAGCTCCTATCCGGTGAATATCGAAGGTGGGACCAAACTCAGCAAGGAAGAATTATTAGCCCACGGTGCCAATGTCAGTCTGACGCATGTCGACTTTATGGTCGGTTCCGAAGAACTTGAGATTGACGGCGAACTGCCAGACGGCACGATTGAGCCAGTATTCCGTAACGGCGTATGGGCTAACTAATCTTAGCAGCTATTGAAATAGGACTGTTCTCAGGCAATATGCCGGCAGAGCAGTCCTTTTTTTTAGATTAGCTCTCAGCACCCGTCAAGCCCAGTTTAGCTTCGTCAAGCTCAAGAATGATCGGACAGTGGTCGCTGCCCATCGTCTGCGCATCAATTCTCGCGTCAGTCAATGCAGGCACAAGTCTCTGAGAAACAAGAAAATAATCAATCCGCCATCCGATATTCCGCTCCCTTACCTTCGGCATGAAGGACCACCAGGTAAACGCATCGCTGCGTTCCGGATAGAAATGTCTGAACGAGTCTACAAACCCTGCGCCCAAAAGCTCGGTCATCTTACCGCGTTCCTCATGCGTAAAACCGGAATTGCCTACGTTGGACTTCCAGTTTTTTAGATCAATCTCCTGATGGGCGACATTAAGGTCACCACACACAATCACAGGCTTCTTCGTATCAAGCTCTGTCACGTAACGGCGGAAGCGTTCCTCCCACTCCATTCTCAGCTCCAGCCGCGACAGATCTCTTCTGGCATTCGGCGTGTAAACATTCACGAGATAAAAGTGCTCAAACTCCAAAGTAACAAGGCGGCCTTCCGCTTCCTCATTTTGTTCCATACCGTAATATACAGAAAGAGGCTTCAATTTAGTAAAGACGGCTGTGCCGGAATAGCCTTTTTTCTGTGCGTAGTTCCAATATTGATTGTACTCCTCACCATAGTCCAGGCAGATCTGGCCTTCCTGAAGTTTCGTCTCCTGTACGCAAAAAATATCTGCATCCGTTCCCTTGAAATATTCGTTAAACCCTTTATTCACACAGGCTCTAAGCCCATTCACATTCCATGACACCAATTTCATCCGTATTTATCTCCTTGCGTTTTTTTAGTTCTATGAATTTCTTTTCATAGTGTATCATAAAACTATTTTCCATTTAACCGCTATGACTCCGACGAAAATTGTTGCATTTGTCTCTTCTCCCCCCCACAGCCGCCGTTCCTATGGTAAAATAGCAGAACTGCTATTTTTACTCATCTTGGAAGGGTTTGAAAAAATCAATGAGATCTTCTGTAACTGTCAAAGCTTTTAATTTTCTTTTCTTTGCGCTTCTATCCATGTTCATCCCGTTCCTGCCGCTGTATTTTAGTGAACAAGGGCTCAGCGAGACGCAAATCGGCACCATCATCGGTATCGGTGGATTTATTACGCTGATAGCACAGCCTCTATGGGGAATGATCAGCGACCGTACGCGGACTATCCGTAAAGTGCTCCTGATCCTTGTATTTTTCACTACGATTACAGGTTATTTGCTGTACAACACGAAGAGCGATGCCTTGATTATTGTGTTTGTTATGCTGACGTATTTCTTTCTTATGCCGGTCGATCCGCTTACGGAAAGCCTGAACTTCCGGGTAGCTGAGTCCGCAGGTATCAGTTATGGATCACTACGTACGTTTGGGGCCTTGGGATATGCGGTTATGTCCTTGATCGCCGGATATCTCATGACTGAATTCGGTGCCCACAGCCTGGGGTATACCTTTGCCGGACTTGGCATTGTCAGCCTGATTGTAACCTACTTTATGCCGGATGCCCCGGTATCGGGCAAGCCGGTCACCATGAAGAGCCTGAAGAACTTCCTGAGCAATAAGGAGACTCTGCTATTTCTTGCGCTCGTGTTCATCTGTTCCGTTCCGGCAAGAATGAACGACACCTTCTTGGGTCTATATATTAAAGACCTGGGAGGCAAGCCCGATCTGCTCGGTCTGGCATGGTTCCTGGCAGCTGGAAGCGAAATCCTTGTCTTCTCCTTAAGCTTCTGGTGGTTGCGAAAGAACAAAGAGCTCGCGATCATTTCCATCGCCGGAGCGTTCTATTTTATCCGTTTCTTCATTTCTGCGTGGATTACCGATCCGAACTGGCTGGCGTATATCCAGCTTCTGCAGATCTTCACGTTCCCGGTATTTTACACGGCTGCGATCCAGTATTTGTACAGCATCGTTCCGGTGGAATGGAGAGCGACTGGCCAAACCGTACTTGCTTTGCTATTCTTCGGCGTATCCGGTATACTGGCCTCCTTTGCCGGAGGTGCACTGTATCAGGCATTCGGAGGCAAAACAATGTATCTGACAATCTCCGTTATGTCCTTTATCGGCATGCTGTTTGGAATCGTATTGTACCGTATGTACGGACGAAAGAAATCTACTGAGGTTTCGTAATCAAAAACACTTGGGTTATTTACTTTAATGTATTCCTACCTTTATTGTAACGGTTTGTCGTTTTTCAAAAAATTGATACAATAGGATGTAGTAACTCTGATTGTCTCAATATGTATTCTTTTTGGAAGAGAGGAAATGTAAAATATGATTATTAAACCGAGAACACGCGGATTCATCTGCACCACCTCGCATCCTGCAGGCTGCGCAGCACAGGTTCAGGAGCAAATTGATTATGTGCAGTCCAAGCCGGAAATTCAGGGTCCGAAGAACGTGCTTGTGATCGGCGCTTCCACGGGATATGGACTGGCGGCGAGAATTACAGCAGCTTTTGGAGCACATGCCAACACCGTAGGCGTATATCGTCCAAGCAGTGGCTCTGAGAAACGTACGGCATCCGCAGGCTGGTACAATTCCGCTGCTTTTGAGCAGGCTGCACAAGATGCTGGCCTTAAATCCTTTAGCGTTACCGGTGATGCATTCGCCAAGGAAACGAAAGAAAAAACGGTTCAACTGATCAAGGAAAAGATCGGCAAAGTAGATCTGGTCATCTACAGCGTGGCTTCCGCCCGCAAAACCGATGCGGAAACTGGAGAAGCATACAATTCCGTACTGAAGCCAATCGGCAAACCTTATTCGAATAAAACAGTAAACTTCCATACGGGTGAAGTAACCGAGATCACGCTCGAGCCTGCTACGGAAAAAGAAATTCAAGACACCGTAGCTGTAATGGGTGGCGATGACTGGGAAGATTGGATCAAGGCACTTCGCGAAGCTGAGGTACTCACTGATAATGTCACTACAATCTCCTTCTCCTACATAGGTTCCGAGATTACACAAGCGGTATACCGTGAAGGATCCATTGGCCGTGCCAAGGACCATCTTGAAGCGACTGCCCTGAAAATGAATGAACAGCTGAAATCCACAGGGGGACGGGCCTATGTGGTTGTGAGCAAGGGGCTCGTAACCCAGTCCAGCTCCGCGATTCCGGTTGTCCCTCTTTATATCTCATCCTTGTACAAAATTATGAAGGAAAAAGGCATTCATGAGGGATGCATCGAGCAGACCTATCGTTTGTTCTTAGACCGTCTCTATACGGACGGAGAAACTCCTGTAGACGAATCCGGACGGATCCGTATTGATGATTGGGAGCTTCGAGAAGATGTCCAGGCTGAAGTTGTTAAGCTGTGGGACAGCGTGACGACAGACAATATTTATGAGCTGACCGATCTCGAAGGATACCGTCGTGAATTCTTCCAGCTCTTTGGTTTTGAAACCGATGGTGTGGACTACGAGGCAGATGTGAATCCAGACGTCCAAGTACCCAACTCAATTTAGTATAAGTACACAAGGTTCGCCGGCTGCGGCGGACCTTTCTTCTTCTCCTTTTTCCCCCTCCTAAAAATTCCGTCTTCATGCCCGTCCGCTTGGAATTGTTTCGTTCCCAGCCGTACAACTGTATTCCACCTGTAGACAAATCCGCCTTTTTTTCATTCTATAATGACATAGGACTAGCGGTTCCCAACTTTTAACCGTATAATGATAGCGGGTCAGATGAAATAAAGCGTTATCATCTTACTCTAATTTCCAGTTCACAAAACTCGGAGGAATGTATTCATGAGATTAGAAAAAGACTTTCTCGGCACGAAAGAAGTTCCAGAAGAAGCTTACTACGGAATACAAACGATGCGTGCAGCGGAAAACTTTCCGATTACCGGCCAGAGGATTCATCCGGAACTGATCCGGGCTATGGCCATGGTCAAAAAAGGCGCTGCAATCGCCAATATGGAAATTAAAAGGCTGCTCCCTTCTAAAGGTGATGCGATCGTCCAAGCCGCCGATGAGATCATTAACGGTAAATGGTTCGATCAGTTCATAGTTGATCCGATTCAAGGCGGAGCAGGTACTTCTATTAATATGAACACGAATGAGGTCATTGCGAACCGCGCACTCGAGCTGATCGGCAAAGAAAAAGGTAGCTACGCCGACATCAGCCCTAACAATCATGTGAACATGGCCCAATCCACCAACGATTCATTCCCGTCAGCGGTTCACTTGGCTACATTAACGATGATCGAAAAACTCCTTGTAACCATGGGCGATCTTCGTAAAGCCTTCCAGAATAAATCCGAAGAATTTGATTCGGTCATTAAGATGGGCCGTACCCATCTTCAGGATGCGGTTCCGATTCGTTTGGGACAAGAATTCCAGGCTTATGCACGTGTACTAGATCGTGACATTGAGCGTCTTCGCGCAACCAAAAAAAATCTGCTGCACATTAACATGGGTGCCACGGCCGTAGGTACAGGCCTTAACGCCGATGTGCGCTACATTGAGCATGTAGCCGAAGTGCTTGCTGAACTTAGCGGCTTTCCGATTAAACCAGCCGAGCATCTGGTCGACGCAACGCAAAATACCGATGCTTACACCGAAGTTTCGGCGGCACTCAAAATTTGCATGATGAACATGTCCAAGGTTGCAAACGATATTCGCTTGATGGCCTCCGGACCAAGAGCAGGTCTTGGCGAGCTGACGTTGCCTTCAAGACAACCGGGATCTTCCATTATGCCAGGTAAGGTCAATCCGGTCATGGCAGAGGTTATTAACCAGATTGCATTCCAGGTTATCGGTAATGACCATACCATCTGCCTTGCATCTGAAGCAGGCCAGCTTGAACTGAATGTAATGGAACCAGTTCTGGTATACAACCTGCTGCAATCCCTTGAAATTATGAATAATGGCTTCCGGGTATTCCGTGAGCATTGCGTAGAGGGTATTCAGGCGAATGTTGAACGGTGCCGGGAATATGTTGAGAACAGCGTTGGCATCATTACTGCGCTTAATCCGCATCTCGGTTATGAAGTCGTATCGAGAATCGCACGTGAAGCCATCACGACAGGCAAACCAGTCCGCGAACTATGTCTTCTTTATAATGTATTGACGGAAGAAGAATTGAATATTATTCTGGACCCATATCAGATGACCAACCCGGGAATTGCCGGTGAAGAGCTTTTGAATAAGGAATAATCGTTGTTTTTGACTACAGGCAGTGCTGATTCATATGGCACTGCCCTTTTTCGTTGGATATTTTAAACTATGTTGTTGATATTTGAATTGTACATAAGGAGATGTTGGCTTTGGGTAAAAAGGTAGATTATAAAAAAGATTTTAAGCAGCTCTATATGGCAAAAACACATCCTGAAATTGTGGAAGTGCCGAGGATGCCATTTTTTATCGTCAGTGGATCTGGAGATCCTAATGGCGAGGAATTCGCCAAGGCAACAGAAGCTTTGTACAGCATGAGTTATGCTGTGAGAATGTCCTACAAAAGTGAAAATGTACCCGTTGGATACTATGAGTATACGGTTTTCCCTCTTGAGGGGGTATGGGACTTGATTGATTACTCAAAGCCCTCAACAGACAAAAGCAATTTTAAGTACACCCTCATGATACGCCAACCTGACTTTTTGACAGTAGAGGGGTTCGAACGGTTTTTGGGGCAGACGAAGCAGAAAAGGTCAAATCCGTACCTTGACAGAGTTCGCTTTGAATATCTCGAAGATGGTTTGAATTGTCAAATGATGCATCTTGGTAGTTTTGATGATGAACCTGAAAGCTTCGCACGAATGGAAGCATACTGTGCAGAACATGGCTTTATCCGTGCAAGTAAAATTCATCGGGAAATTTATTTGTCTGATCCCCGCAAGACTGAACCGTCAAAGTTGAAAACTGTGTTAAGATTCCATGTAAAACCCATAAATAAACGGAAATGATGGGAGTTCAATTTGCCGCCTTTTCATTAGGGCGGTTTTCTTTTGGTCAAGAATTTGTTCTTGACTGTTATGCTCTGGATATGAGACCGCTATTTTTACAAAATAAGTACGTGGTTGGCTGCTTGATCACTGATAGTTGCTAGGTATGGATACAATGATTTTCTATTGTGAATTTTTCAGGTGTTGTATTTTTTATATGTAAAAATGCAATTATCCATAATCCACCGATATCAATATCGGCTATTTACATAATTTTGGATGAAATAAACCATCATATAAGCTGATGCCAACACACTATCGATGGAGCGGGTGATTTGTTTTTCTGCTCATGCTGATGAACGAGGTGAAATAATCAAAAAAGAGAGGCGCCCAAAGCGTCCTCTCTTGAGTGTTTTATTGCATCGTCAGAATTTCCGGACCATTCGCCGTAATGGCAATTGTATGCTCATATTGTGCAGACAGGCCGCCGTCCATGGTTCTGGCTGTCCAACCGTCACTATCCATTTTGCTTCGATAGGTTCCTGTATTCAGCATAGGCTCGATGGTGATAACCATACCTTCTTTGAGGCGTGGCCCTACATTCGGTGGACCATAATGCGGAACCTGCGGCTCCTCATGCATATCTCTGCCAATCCCATGGCCAATAAATTCACGAACCACAGAGAATCCTTCCGCCTCGGCATAGACCTGGATCTCGTGGGAGATATCTCCGATCCGGTTGCCGATGACCGCCTTCTCGATTCCTTTGTACAAGGATTCTTTTGTCACGTCCAGCAGATGCTGCGCTTGCTCCGAAACATTGCCTACAGTGTAAGACCAGGCGGAGTCTGCAAGCCAGCCATTCAGGTTAACGACCATATCCACTGTAATGATGTCGCCGTCCTTAAGCACTGTTTTCCCCGGGAAACCATGACAAATAACATCGTTCACCGATGTGCAGGTCGCATAAGGAAATCCGTTATATCCCTTCTGTTCCGGAGTTGCTCCGTTCTTGCGAATAAACTGCTCGGCAAATCGGTCAATTTCTATGGTTGTGATGCCGGGAACGATCATCTTTTTAATTTCCCGGTGGCATGCTGCGAGGATCGCACCGGCTTCTTTCATCTGTTCAATCTGTGATTTGGTCTTAATGGTAATCATCTAATCCCTCATTCCTGTCTGATCTCTCTATTATACCCTGATATTCGAAAAAAGTCCTGATCCGGCTAAGGATCAGGACTTAAAAAATCTTTATACGGCTTCAGCAGGATGTGCGTTCGTCTCTTTCTTCTTGCCGCGTGTTAAGAAGTATACGAGCGTCAATGAAAGGAAGATCAAAGCGTCAATGATCAAAATACCTGCCTGCTTCCACACCAGATCGAAATCTCCGCTTGAAATGATCGCTTTATAGCCAATAACGCTATGCGACATTGGCAGCCACGGATTAAACGGCTTAAGCCAATCCGGAATCAGTTCCAGCGGGAATGTACCTGCACTGGTCGTCAGCTGAAGAATAAGCAATATAATCATGAGGAACCGTCCAGGATTATCAAGCCAAGTAACAGTCGCCTGCACGATAAACATGAATGCCAAGCTAGTGATGAAGGTGAATAGGAAGAATAGAGGCACACTTTGGACCTCAAGGCCCAATCCGAGCAAAACAATCGCTGCGGCCACAACGGATTGCAATAAACTCATGCCCCCGAATGAGAGCGAACGGCTGACAAAGCGGCTGAAACCAGAGGCTCCTTCTACCGTTGTTCCTCTGACCGAGATGACGATCGTCGAAATCAGTGCTCCGACGAACAATCCGAGAGACATGAAATATGGCGTTAAGCCCGTACCGTAGTTTGGAACTTTACGGGACTCATTCTCCTTGGAATCGACCGGTTTGGCGAACATTTTAACCAAATCATCGGTTTTCTTCAGCTCGGAGGTTTGGTCTGCTGCATCATTCAGTTTGGTTGACAGCTCTTTCGAACCGTCATTCAGCTCCGAAATGCCCTTCTCGAGATCACCCGCACCGTTATTCAGCTGCTGCGAGCCGTCTGCGAGCGCCGTTAGTCCCCCTGTCAGCTGGCTAGCTCCGCCTTCCAACTGGGAGGTCCCTGACAATAACTGCTGCGAGCCCGTAACCAGCGCTTTACTGCCGCCGGCTGCCTCATTCAGCTTCTCGCCGAAAGTCGTCAGTCCGGCAGTCAATGCGGACTGTCCATCATTTAGCTTCGTTGCCCCTTGAACGAGCTGCTCTTGGCCATGCACAAGCTGACCGCTGCCTTCAATAAGCTGCTGCTGCCCGCTGTGAAGTGCTGACGCACCTTCAAGCAGCTGCTGCTGTGCGCCATGCAAGGAATCAGCTCCATCAGACAGCTTTTGCTGTCCTGCAGCTACCTTGGCGCTTCCTTCCGCTACAGACTGGCTCGCTGCCATCAGTTTCTGGAACTGAGGATTCTGAGCGAGCTCAGGACTGGACTGTGCCAGCTGCTGCAGACCATCAGCAACACCTTTGGCTCCTTCGGATACTTGTGCAGTTCCATCCAGCGAAGATTTGAGGCCCGAAGCCAAATCAGCGCTACCCTGCTCGGAGGACTTCAAGCCTGCCTCCAGCTTGCTGGCCCCCTGCTCGGAGCCCTGAAGACCTGTATCGAGCTTCTTGGCACCGTCCAGTGAGCTCTGGAGTCCGGTTTGAAGCTGCTTTCCGCCCTGCTGAGCTTGCTGTGCGCCAGTTAACAGCTGGCCTTCCGCTGTATTCAGCTGATCCAG
This sequence comes from Paenibacillus mangrovi, assembly GCF_022898935.1. Lineage (GTDB taxonomy): Bacteria > Bacillota > Bacilli > Paenibacillales > Paenibacillaceae > Paenibacillus_AQ > Paenibacillus_AQ mangrovi. The sequence continues at coordinate 73,648 of NZ_JALIRP010000015.1, forward strand.
ACCACTCGATAACTGGCTAGTGCCTTGGCTCAGCTGTCCTGCGCCTTTGTTCAGATCTCCTGCACCTTTGGCAAGTGGCGCTGCTCCATTTTTGGCATCCAATGTGCCATTAGCGAGTTTGTTCAGGTTCTCCTTCAACTTAACGGCGCCGTCATCCAATTGGGAGCCGCCGTCATGAATTTTACTCGCACCATCACCTGCTTCTGCCAGGCCTTTAGATGCATCGGTAAAACCGTCCAGTAGAACATCAGCATAAGACTCGGTTACTTTGTTCGCTATCGTCGCTTGAATTTCTTGCATCGCTGAAGTCCCGATTTGCGAAGCGATAAAGTTGTAATCACCATTTGGCTCATACGTGATGGTTGCGGGCTGAGGCTTATCGTCCATCAGCGTTGTCGCCTGACTAGAGAAATTTTCGGGAATGGTAATTTTCATATAATAGTGGTTGTCTTTCATTCCCTTGTCCGCATCCTTATCACTAACAAATTCCCAGTCAAAATCTTTGTTCTTCTTCAGCTCATCGACCAAATCCGAACCAACGTGCAGCTTCTCGCCTTCAAGCTCTGCACCGATATCCTTATTTACTACAGCGACAGGCAATTGGTCCAAATGACCGTACGGATCCCAAAAGGCTGCCAGATAAACACCGCTGTACATAATCGGAATGAAAATGACGGCGATCACGGGGATCAGCACTTTTGGGTTCTTCAATGCTGCACCTAAATCTTTGAAAAACACGGATAAAGCCTTCATATAAGTGGTAGTCCCCCTTTTCTTAGTTGTTAGATGCTTTCTCAACATCTCTGACTGGTTTCCTCATTTGGTCATACATACGCGAGCGGAAGTAGCTCCGAATTTTACACCATTTCGAAGCTGATCCGCTTGTTTACGCTTGGTTTTGGTGGTTTGTTCAATGTGAATTCTTCCATGCGGAATTATGCGTGCACAGCGAGTCCATCCTCCAAAAAGAGGCGGATATGCTCTTTGATTTGATCTTTCGTCAGGGGTTTATGGTTCTTATTCCATTCGGATGTCAGTGCAACGTACATTTTCACCATCAGAAAAGAAACAATGCCGGGATCGCACTCACGCAGCTCATTCTGCGCTATGGCATGCCCGATTTTTTTTTCGATATAGGTTAAAATGACGCTTTCTACCCGGTTCATCGCTTCCTGGGATTGAGGTGTTCCAACGTCCCTTACTTCCTGGGACAGTTTCGTGAGGAGTTCGTGCTCACTGCGGAATTCCAGAAGAGAATCCAATACGCGGAACAAATTGTCAAAAAAGCTTTTGTTATGGTCAACTTCCCGTAGGACGATGGCTTTCATCTCGGAAATAACTCCATACAAAATTTCATCGAATAACTGTTCCTTCGTATCAAAAAACGTATAAATGGTTCCTTTCCCCACATTGGCGATCTTGGCTACCTGCTCCATCGTCGTAGCCTTATAGCCAAACAGTGCAAAAGACCTTGATGCTGCTTCAAGTACTTGTTTTCTTCGATCCACCGTTCCTATGTTTTTCCCCTCCCATCAGACAGCATACTCGGTATGCATGACCACAAAACAAATCCAGTCATAAGGTCAATAAATACTTTACCACGTTCTTGGCCATATGACAAATTTTAAATAATTAAAATTCATGATATTTCTGAAATTTCATATTTTGCACGGTCTGTTTTCATCGACACATGCTGCTCTTCAATATGGCATTCGGTTAACCCATCCACATAGATCTGGAATGAATTTGTAGGCAGCGGAAAGTCTCCCATCTTATTTAGAACACTTCCTGAACCGTGCAGAATAAGGGAGTTGCCCTCCGCATAGTCGTCAATCGAAGGTACCCTTTCTTTATATTCTGTGCCTTCAAGCATCACTCGGGTCTCGTCCAGATCACCCTGCTCCTCTTTGCGGATCAAAATCGTTTTCTGGATATGCTTATCCAGCCATTCCGTAATCGAATTAAGTGATTCACTCAACGTTAGCCCTTCTTTCATTCATTGTATTTGCTGTATCTTGCCTATTATGTGTCTATCCACCACGGATATACACACTGAAAACAGCACTAAATAACCCCACAAAGTGGGGACTTAGCTTCGAAGCTGATTCAGGTACTTTGCGGGGGCCCCGGAAATTCACAAAAAAACGCCCGGAATACCGGGCGTCCTTAAAATGCTTATGCTTCTGAATTATTTTGTTTTTTCGCAATCGTAACCCGCGCGTTCCCCATCATGAAGACAAATATAACAGCGATCAGGATCGGAATCAGCGCAATAAGGAAAATATGTGTAATCGAACTGGACATTGCATCGACAATTTTGCTGAGGATATCCTCTGGAATGCTAGCGCGTACGCTGGGCTCAAAAATTTGTTTAGGATCGCCCAGATTGGACATCGCCGAATTCGCGTTTCCTCCCATGCTGCTAAAGTTCTCTGCTAGCTTACTGGTAAATACGTTGTTCTGGATTGTGCCAAAAATCGTAATCCCCATCGTCATCCCCAGTGAGCGGAGGAATTGATTGGTGGAATTGGCTGTTCCCCTGAATCGCGGCTCCAGGTTATGCTGAGAAGCTGTCGGCAGCAGCGAGAACGAGAAGCCCATGCCAAAGCCTACGAGAATCATATACAGCGTAAGCAAAATACGCGCTGAGTCGGGAGTAAGCGTGCTGAGCAAGAACATTCCGGAGAAATAAGAAATAACCGAAATGATCATCAGATTGCGGTAGCTGGTTTTGGAAGCGAATATCCCCCCGATGGAGCTGCCTACAACAGATCCCAGCATCATCGGCGTCAGGATGAGTCCGGCATTGGTCGCCGAGCCCCCGTATACCGCTTGAACGAAAATGGGAATATACACGGTCAATATAATAAACGTACCACCGTACAGGAACGCTAAAATTTGTGATGAAGCAAACAGACGGCGCTTGAACAGGAAGAACGGCAGGATTGGCTCCTTGGCCCGCAGCTCCACGAAGAAAAACACGATGAAAAAGACCGCAAAGCTGACAAACAGCGAAATAATCGGCGCTGAGTTCCAAGCATACTGCTTGCCACCGAGCTCCAGCGCGAACATCAAGCTGATGACGGCGATCACGAGCGTCGAAGCGCCCCACCAGTCAATCTTCTGCTTCGTATGGACAGGCGACTCTTTATAATTCTTCATAATCAACGCAAAGGACACGATACCGATCGGCACGTTGATATAAAATACCCATTCCCAGCCAAAATAGTCTGTAATATAAGCGCCAAGCAGCGGTCCGACGACGCTTGCCGCACCAAATACCGCGCCGAGAAGCCCCGTCATCTTCCCTCTTTTCTCTGGAGGGAAAATGTCGAAGATAATCGTGAAGGCGATTGGCATTAGCGCGCCTCCGCCAATTCCCTGAATGGCACGGTAAATGCTGAGCTGTTCAATTGACTGGGCAAAACCGCACAGCGCTGAACCAAGCAGAAACACCGTTAAACCGAAAATAAAAAATCTCTTTCTGCCGTACATATCCGACAGCTTACCAAAGATCGGCATGCCGGCCATCGTAGTAACCATATAAGCTGATGTCACCCAGACAAACTTGTCCATTCCGCCAAGATCGGATACAATCGTTCCCATTGCCGTGGCGACAATCGTATTGTCAATAGCTGACATGAATATGGCAAGCAATAGGCCTGCCACAACCAGCTTGATGTTGCTTTTTGAAGCATTCATCGATATAAGCTCCTTTTTGCAAATGATTTATGATTTCGGGTAGAATGAAGTTGATTCATTACCTCGTTCATCAAATATCTTGATCATCAAGATATTGAGATTTTAAAAGGAGGTCCGTCTTTTGTCAAGCCATTCACAAGATCCAGCAGATCAACAAGAACGCCTTGTTTCGCTAATGCGAGGTCTGGGAACCCGGACCGTTTTGTACCAGCAGAATGTAGCCGCCTCGCTCGGATTATATAACAATGATCTGAAATCAGTAGATATCCTGCGTGAAACCGGCCCGATCACCGCCGGAGAACTATCTAAGCTTACAGGACTTGCTACAGGCAGTGTTACCGCCTTAATCGACCGTCTTGAAAAAGTCGGCTATGTCCGCCGGCAGAGCGACCCTAACGACCGCCGAAGAGTCATCCTAGTGCCTGAATACGAATATAAAGAGGAGGTAGGCAATACGTACCGCCCTCTTCATCAGTCTATGATCGAGCTCGCCTCTTCCTATTCGGAAGATGAGCTGGAGCTTATTAACCATTTTATTGGCAAAGCAAGTGGGATCTTAGAAGAACAGATCCGGCAGTTGAATGCTTCGCGATCCAAGTCCTCCTCCTGAATCCTTCATAAAATACCTAAAAAAGACGGTATCCGAAATTAGTCAAAATGACTACCCGGGTACCGTCCTTTTCATGCCTTCTTTGGCGTTATTAGCTTAATTGAAAACTTTAACGCGATCTTCTAGCGGTTGAAATTGTTTCTCACCAGCAGGTGCCACGACTTTACCAAACGGCATTTGAGCCATTAGTTTCCAGCTTGCAGGCAAGTTCCATTCACTAGCTACTTTTTGGTCGATCAATGGGTTGTAGTGCTGCAGACTCGCACCCAGACCTTCAGCTTCCAGTGCTGTCCAGATCACCAGTTGAAGCATACCGGAAGATTGCAGGGACCATATTGGGAAATTATCTTTGTACGATTCGAATTGAGATTGGAGACCTTCGATAACAGCATTGTCTTCGAAGAACAATACAGTACCGTAGCCGCTACGGAAAGCAGCCATTTTATCAGCTGTTGGCGCAAAGTTTTCGGCTGGAACAATAGCTTTCAATGTTTGTTCCGTAAGGTTCCACAGTTTATCATGTTGTTCGCCCAAAAGTACGACAACACGAGCGCTCTGAGAGTTGAACGAGGAAGGTGTATGTTTAACAGCTTCGTTTACGATTTCCATGATTTTTTCATCGGAAACAGCTACATCCTTACTAATTCCATATATGGTACGTCTTTCTTTAATTGCAGACATAAATTCTTTTGTCATTTGTATAGTTACCTCCAATATTTTATTTACTTACTTTTTTATTATATATTCCAACCTTCTCAGTTGCAATACTTTGCATTAAAGTTCTTTGGATAGTTTACCCCAGTCAAAAAAAAGAAACCCTTCCATGTTCGGAAAGGTTTCTTATTGTACAGCCAGCTGCTGATTCAGCCGGTATTATTCCACCACGACAACCTCCGGCTCTGGTTCAAAACCAAACGCCGTATTTACGCCTTCAATAATCGTGTTCATCAGATACTTGATTTCCTCGGCAGTGGCATGATTATGGTTGATGATCATATTTCCGTGATACGGAGAAATCATGGCTCCGCCATATTCCTTGCCTTTCAAATTCAATCGGTCAACAAGCGCACCGACAGGCACGCCGTAATCATAATTGTTTTTGAATACCGAGCCGCAGGAAGGGTACTCGAAATGGCGCTTACCATTACGATAATTAGCTATATCACTCATTTCGGACGGTATGCTGAGCCCCTGCTTCGTCAAAGCTGAGGCCTCCTCCGCCATGTATGAATAAAAGGATTGCAGTGTCGACATCCCTTCTTTCCCTTTCCATCGAGCCAATAGCTCATTGCCTGCGGCAATCTGCTCCACATCGGGAACCGCTAGCATATCAGCGCCCAGCACGAGCCAAGGATTCATCTGGAAGATCGATTGCTTGTAGCCGTACTTACACTGGGAAACGTCTATCGATTGCATAGACAGGGACGGATCCGACAAATCCACGTAATACACCGTTTTAATAATATCGCTGATCTGATGGTGATTGTACTTCGCGTTCATGTAAATCCCCGCTCCCAAACCTCCGGGAAGCAGATACGTAAACTCATAGCCGGGAATGTTGAACAGGAGCCCGCTGATTCCCAGCATGGACATCGGTGTTCCCGAAGAGATAAACCATTTGGACGGCTGAATGTCCCAGTATACAAATTTTTTCAAGGAAATATAGAGAGTGTCCTCCCGCGGATTATCCGGAAAGAGCAAATTCGAGCCCATGCCGCAGATAAAATAATCCAGTCCATGTGTTCTGCAGCCCTGAAGCAGCGTCAGCAGCTCCTCCACCGTCTCCGGCATTGCAAAAAAGTTCGCCTTCCCTCCGATTTGATAAGAGGAATGATTGGCAAGAGGTTCATTTCGTAAACATAAATTTTCAAAAGTCAACATTAGGGTTCCTTCTCGCTTTCAACTTCATTATTGAGGATTGTTCTGTTCTGTATGATTACTTTATAGTGTAGACCTATCTATTCTAATATATCGCCCAGCATAACGCCATGTGTCATTATATACGAGCTTACAGCGCTTGGAAATGAATGAATTTATAAAAATAGTTCAATCCCTTTACATCCAAGCATCTTTCGGCAATAAGAGTCAATCTTGGCTTGCATTAAATGTAAATAATTTATGATCCACATTCGGCTTGATTAGCTGCTCCACTTTACATGATGCACCGATCAAGATAAGGTTATATTATGGCCTTACCTACCCGGGAAATGAGCAGCATAGATTATTTATAAGGATCAAGAGAGGACGGTTATGCATGAGATCAGACATAGATCAATTACAGATCAGTAGTAAGCCGGTTCGGAATAACCTTCCGGCGGGACGCGTGCTGGTGATGACGGCTGTTGAAGCTGAGCAGCAGGCCGTTCTCAGAGGGCTCGGTGACTCGGAGCGGTTTGATGTGAAGCTAGCAGGTTTCGGCCCCGCATCGGCGGCGGCACGAACCGCGATGGAGCTCGCTGCAGGCGAATATATTCTTGTGATCAGCGCAGGCATTGGCGGTGGCTTCCCCGGCAAGGCAGATATCGGCTCCACGGTTGTTGCAGACCGGATTATTGCCGCTGATTTAGGAGCTGAAACTCCCGGTGGATTTCTCAGCGTGGACGAGCTTGGTTTTGGCAGCTCCGTGATTCTGCCAGAATCCGGCTTGGTTGATGCCATTATAGATGCGATGCAGTCCGCAGGGATACACGTAAACCGCGGCTCCATTCTGACTGTTACGACAGGTACGGGCTCGGCGGAAAAAACAGAAGCTTTGACCACTAGGATCAGCGATGCAGCTGCCGAAGGCATGGAAGGCTTTGGTGTCGCAACCGCAGCCAAGCTGTGGAATTTGCCTGTTCTGGAGCTCCGCACCATTTCCAACGCAGTTGGACCCAGAGACCGCTTAGCATGGCGGATGAAAGAGGCTTTTGCTGCACTTGAAGCAGCAGGAACCATTTTAAGGAGGGTTTTTACAGAATGAAAATTGCGTTTTCCCCTTGCCCCAACGACACGTTCGTATTTCATGCCTGGGCGCATGGCTTGATTCCAGGTGCACCGGAGCTGGACGTGACTTATGCAGATATCGATATTACCAACCATTTGGCTGCTCAGGATGACAGCGGCTATGACGTTCTTAAAATCTCCTATGCGGCTTTGCCATGGGTGCTTGACCGCTATGCGCTCCTGCCTTGCGGCGGTGCATTAGGCCGGGGCTGCGGTCCACTCGTCCTTGCTGCAGGCGGAGAACATGCTCCGAAGGATCCTGCCGCATTGTCCGGTCTCCGTGTCGCGGTTCCTAGTGAACGGTCAACGGCTTATCTGTTGTTCCGGTTATGGGCTGCCCAGAATGTTCCAGGCGGGATTGGAGAGATCGTAGTCATGCCATTTGACCAGATCATGCCAGCTGTTCAAGACGGTCAGATCGATGCCGGGCTTGTCATCCACGAAGCTAGATTTACATATCCCGATTACGGCCTCTCGCTGATGACAGACCTTGGAAACTGGTGGGAGCAGGACACCGGTCTCCCTATTCCGCTGGGTGCCATCATTGCGAAACGCTCTCTTGATTTGAAAGCCATCTCAAGCTGGGCTCGTGCTTCCGTGGAGTATGCTTGGGCCCATCCTGAAGAATCACGTGTATATGTGCTCAGCCATGCACAGGAGATGGATCCTAAGGTGGCTGATGCCCACATCAATTTATATGTGAACAGCTTTACCGCTAATCTGGGGGATGATGGTTATGCTGCGATTACCTCCCTGCTCACCCGTGCGGCTGACGAAGGACTTGTTCCTCCGATTGATCCCAAGGCGCTGCTTCTTCCATAATGCTGGGGCTGTGCGAAAACCGTTCGCATGGAAAGGGAACATCCCAAATATGAAGCGAAAGGACCTCAAAACCCACTGTCAGGTGGGATTGAGGTCCTTTTTCATACACAAAATAACTTTAACGGAAATCCTTAGGAATTCTCCGGGCAACACCAGTTAGGATGGCAGCCTGTACAACGGCTTTACGCACCTCAACCACAACCTGCTCATTAAATATGCTCGGAATGATATAGAGCTCGTTCAATTCGCCGCCAGATACCACGGATGCGATGGCGCGAGCGGCAGCCAGCTTCATTGGTTCATTGATACAGCGGGCTCTACAGTCCAAGGCACCACGGAACAATCCCGGAAATACGAGAACATTGTTGATCTGGTTCGGGTAGTCGCTTCGTCCGGTCGCATAGACTCTCGCATGCGGAATCGCCTCTTCAGGAGAAACTTCCGGCACCGGATTCGCCATCGCGAATACGATCGGATCAGGACCCATGCTACGGATATCTTCACCGTTCAGCAGATTACCGCGGGACACGCCAATAAATACATCCGCGCCCTTGATCACGTCTTTAAGCGCCCCCTCCGTGGCCTCAACCTGCGGCTGATCTGCAAGCCACTGCCACATCGGATGATGCGGATAATTTCCTCCGTGGACGATCGCGCCTTCACGGTCTACCGGAACGAGGTGGGTCACTCCGGCACTGAGCAGCATTTTGCAGATGGATACGCCTGCCGCACCAATTCCGTTCACAACGACACGGATATTTTCAATGCGCTTGTTCACGACTTTGAGTGCATTCAGTAGGCCAGCGATCACGACAACGGCCGTACCATGCTGGTCATCATGAAATACCGGAATTTCCAGCTCCTCCGTCAGTCTTCGCTCAATTTCAAAGCAGCGCGGCGAGCTGATATCCTCGAGGTTAATACCACCGAAAATCGGACTCATCGCCTTGATGGTCCGGATCAGCTCCTCCGTATCCTGGGTGTCCAGACAGATTGGAAAAGCATCCACGTCAGCAAGCTGCTTAAACAGCATTGCTTTTCCTTCCATCACGGGTGCTGCAGCATAGGGCCCAATGTCTCCAAGCCCCAGTACCGCAGTACCATCACTGACAACGGCAACAGTATTGCGCTTGATGGTCAGCGAATAGGCTTTTTCCGGATTTTCATGAATGGCTGTACATACTTTGGCAACACCAGGAGTATAGACGCGGGACAAATCATCTCTGTTTTTAATCGGCAATGTAGGTTGAATCTTGATTTTACCGCCCAAATGAACGAGGAAGGTCCGGTCCGAAACGTTGATCAGTTTGATGCCTTCCTGCTGTCTAAGCGATTCGACCACCTTATTCTCTTCCGTGTCCGCCACTTCAACGGTGATATCTCTGACAGAAAAGTCCTTGCCAGGTCTGATCACGTCGATGGATGTGATATCTCCCCCTGATTTGCTGATCGCGGCTGCCACATCACCGAAGGTGGCTTTCTCATGATTAAGTTCAACACGCAGAATGATACTTGTGTTCGCCATGAAGCTTCCCCCTAATATGGTATAAGTCATTTGTAACCGATTTCAATACGCACATATCATAACAGGCGGAAGACCGCAAGACAAGCGTCAGAAGTCCATACCTTTCCATTGAAGTTTTTTTTCGTTATGAAAAATAAATTATGTCATGCTCGCATGGTGGGCATTCGCTTCCCGTTTATTCGTTTCATGCACGCCCATTATAACAGCGATCAATTCATAGCTATCCAAGCTTTCTGACTCGTTTCGCAGGCAAAATGCGCCGGATTCGAACCATCCATTGATTTTATCGAATCTGGCTACCGCGTTTCCGTATTCATTCGTTATGGAGTACTCTTTAGAGAAGGCTGGTGAAAAAATTTCATAAGCACCTCTCCCTTCCGTTTCATACACAAATTTCTTCGATAAAAAGCTTAGCCGGTGTTTTAAGACACCCAGAATACGGCCTTCTGTGTCCGTGATCTCCCATTTATTCGAGATCATCCGGAATTTCCCGCTGCAAACAAGAGACCCATCCGCATTGTGGACATCCAAGGATGACCCAAATACGCTTTTTAGATCCAAACTCCCTGCAGGCTCATTCAATGCATTCACAATTTCCGAATAGCCGGCGTTGAAGAAATTATCTTTAAAATACAGTTCCATTTTCGGTACCTTCTTTCATTGAATCTTCTTTCCTCCATCAACGCGGGGACAAGAAAGCCATGGACAATGATGCATCCATGGCTTTTGCTTATGCCAATATTTTCATCTTATGGTTTAAGCGTTTGTTCAGCCAATTGATCCAGCATCAACCGAAGCTCTTCCGCATCCGGATCAATCCTTACGGCTAATTCCAGTACTTTAATTGCGTTCTCGGGCTCACCGTTGTCAAGAAGTCTCTGCGCAATGAAGCGGTAGCTGAAATCAGTATCAGCGGATACAAATCCCTGTGCGGCACGATCATCAGTCCCGGATATATGGGCCTGCACCGCCGCCTCTTCACCTTCATCAGCCAAGATTCCGGCCACATGCATCGTTAATGAACGGGGAATCATGTCTACCTTCTCGCCAAGAAGCACATCGAGTATTGCATTATTGACGGAATGAAGACCCAGATAATCCGTATTGAACATGATGGTGACCGCCATTCCCTTCTCGGGCAGGATAACCAGATTGGAGCGGAAGCCGGTATCCGAACCGCCATGGGCCTTGGCTTCAAAGCCTTTATATTGCCCCATGAACCAGCTCAGTCCCACTTTACGGTAGTAGCCAAAATCATCGGCCGGGGTGATTGCTTGCCATACCTTATCGACACTCGACTCTTGCAGAATCCGTGCTTCGTCCAAACAGCCCCGGTTCAAGTAAGCCATCGCATACCGGCAGGATTCAGCTGCGCTTGTCAGCAAGGTGGAGCTTGGCCCATGGCTTCGATTGTAAGGATAGATGCTGCTTACCTTAGCGCCAAAAGACGAGCTCATGCCCATAACATGCGGTGTCGCCAGCAGCCCCTCATCGACATCCGGCTTGGAATAGCTGCTGCTGTCCATCCGAAGTGCGTTCAGGATATGCTCCTGCATGTACTGTTCAAACGAAACGCCGGAGGCTTTGGCAATCAAATCTCCCAGGATCTCAAATCCAATATTGCTGTATTCATATTTCCCGAACCCCGGATCCCACAATAGCTCACGATCCGAGATGCTGCGGACATAACGCTCAAGCGCCCCCTCATCAAATTGCGGGCGGTCCCACTCATAATCGTCCTCGTCAGGCATGCCTGACGTATGGCTAAGTAGATGTTTTACCGTGATGTCACAGTACCGCTCATCCTGCATTGTGAAATACGGCAAATATGTGGTGACCTTTTCATCCAGCAAAACCTTTCCCTGTTCGACCAACTGCATGACTGCCGTTGCCACATATGTTTTGGATATTGAAGCCATATGGAACAGGGTATTGCCGTCAACAGGCTCTCCTGTTTCTTTGTTCTTCACCCCAAAGCCTTTCGCATAGATTGGCTGTTGGTTATACACGATGCCAACCGCCATGCCTGCAGCTGCCCTGTCATTACGAATATAGTCGGTCAACAATCGATCCAGCTGTTCTGTAATATATTGATATTCTTCCATCTTCGGTTCCTCCATGGGATCAGGTATTTGAACTATTCAGTTGTCTATGTAGTTCACACCGTTTATACCAATGGAAGCACCGCCCTTCATATAATTAAGATAAGTTTATACTATTTTTAGTGTATTTACCAGATTTTTATGTTAATCGTTCAACATGTATTTCATATGTACCTGGTTAATCCACGGCGTAAAACCCGCTTCCTCCAAGATCCGTACGAGCACCTGCTCGGATAAAGGAAGATTTATGGTCCGCCGCACTACTTTTTTATCGAGAGGCGCATACACTTGTGTCAGCAACGCTTTTAACAAGACGTCAACCTCTTCTTCCGTAGCTTTAACAGTCCGGCACTGGTACAATGCTGTTGAGCTGTGCTCTCCGCAAGAATCAAATACTCTTTTAAAAAGAGCAAACCCAACAACTTGTCCTTGAGCATCCAGCGCAATGACCGATTCACCATTCACGATATTTTCCCATTGCGTCTGCCATGGCATGTTCCCTACAGGAATGTTCAGACGTTGGATATCCTGCGGGATACCGAAGCGAAACTGATATGAAGAAGCCGCATCGCCAGCAAAAACATCCGGACGCAAGCCTTCCTTCTGCTCATAAAATCTCAGTTGATCGATGAGCTGATATCCCATCTTGGAATATAGCTTGATCGCGGGCTCATTCTCGCTAAGCGCCTCCAGCAGGGCAATTTCCGCTCCCTTTTCGTTATACAAGTCTAGCGCCGCGCCAATCAGCTCCTTGCCGTGACCTTTGCCTCTATATTCGGGGATAATGCCTGTGCCGCCGTTCCAAGCGGTTAGACGCCCGTCGACCGTCCGAAAGCCACTCATGACGAAACCAACCGGTTTGCCGTTGTCGCAGAGGGCAATCGAGGCTTCCATGGACAGCTGATTATCGGAATTCCTTTTCACAAATGCATCCACGCTCATCGTCATATCCATCGCATATCCTTTAAATCCTTCATTCCACAATGCGGTAAGCTCTGCAGTCGAAAATTCGCTAAATTTCTTGATTTCCATCCCTACCGTTTCTCCCCTCGCATGTAATTATTGGCATTTGTCTTTATAATGACCAAAATGTGAAATGAAAGCAAACATTTTGTAACCTTAATCGAAACCCCTTATGATAAAGTTAGTACCTGTGAACCACTTCATAGAATCTCATCTAGCACGGAGGCATTAAGAAAATGAAAAAAAGAGAAATGAGGATATCCACATACATAGTCGGTACCTTACAAAACCTAACCCGCACGGAAGGCGGGGTTTGTCCATATGTCTAATCAACTTAACTCCCATAAGCGTTATATGCCGGGACTCGACGGACTGCGGACGCTGGCCGTATTTTTTGTCGTTTTATATCATTTGAATGTAGACTGGGCTCCTGGAGGCCTATTAGGTGTTAGTATCTTTTTCGTATTATCCGGTTATCTGATTACAGATTTGTTAGCCGCGGAATGGAGCCGCAACCAGACCATCGACCTTAAAGCATTTTGGATCCGTCGCTTCAGAAGGCTGCTACCGGCAATGCTGTTCATGATGGCGGTGGTTGTTGCCTGGGTGACATTATTTAACCCCTCGTTAATGTCCGTCCTGCGCGGTGATGTCATTTCATCCATCTTTTATGTGAACAACTGGTATCTGATCTTTCATCAGGTCTCCTATTTCGAAAAGTTTGGACCGGCTTCTCCCTTTGGCCATTTGTGGTCCCTGTCGGTAGAGGAGCAGTTCTATCTGCTGTGGCCTCTCATTCTGATACTGGCCTTGAAACTACTAAAGCGGCGCGGCCCCGTTTTCCTGTACACTCTTACACTCGCAGCAGTGTCCGTGTTTATGATGCTTATGATCTATGATCCGAATACGGATCCGAGCCGTGTTTATTACGGAACCGATACACGGGCCTTTTCTCTGCTGATCGGAGCAGCATTAGCCATTATTTGGCCTAGCCGCAAGCTATCCGTAAAAGCTTCGCTTCAAACGCGTCTTGCGCTAAACGCTGTCGGTGTCATCGGCCTTGTGTCCGTGTTCATCATGGTATGGACGACTAATGAATATGATTCTTTCTTGTATCCTGGCGGTTTCCTGCTCCTGTCAGTCTTCGCTGCGATGATCATAGCTTCAGCCGCTCACCCGGCCAGCCTGGTAGGAAAACTGCTCGGCATAAAGCCGCTGCGATGGCTCGGAATGCGCTCTTACAGTATCTACATATGGCATTACCCTGTTATTATACTTACGACCAAAACGAATTCCGATCCAAATGTATTGCGGGCAATTCTGCAATCTGTAGTCAGCGTGATCCTGGCCTCCCTATCCTATAAATACATAGAGGAACCGATTCGAGGCGGTTTGATCGGCAGATTGTGGAACAAATTCCGGAGAGGTCAAATAAAACTATCCCTAGTTCCGCTTAAGGGCTGGATTACTTTTGCATCCGTAATGGTGCTGGTTGTGGTATCATGCACAGGCTTCATGCATGCGCCGGTGAATGCTTCAATCCAGCAGGAGGCGACGAAGGTGTCTGCACCCGAGACGCCCTTGAATCATGAAGATGTCTCAGGAGAACCTGAATCGTCGGTACAGTCTCCTTCAGAAAAGGAAATGCCTGATCAGCAGTCACCGCAAAATACTAAGCCCGATGATACCAACAAGGCACAGCAGCAGGAAGATCATTCAAACCAGAACCATAATCCGGAAGCCTTGGATAATCAGAATCAGTCTGAAGCATCCGATACATCCAAAGCCGGGAAAAACCCTGTACCTGTCACCGCTATAGGCGATTCGGTCATGCTGGATGCAGAGCCTTATTTGCAAGAAATGATTCCGGGAGCCGTCATTGACGGTAAAATCGGCAGACAAATGTGGGAAGCTCCAGACCTGATCGCAAGCCTCAGATCGGAAGGCAAACTTGGCGACCAAGTGGTGATTGAGCTAGGAACCAATGGTGCTTTCAATAGCAAGCAGCTGAACAAACTTCTGGATTCCCTGCAGGATGTACGCAAAGTCGTGCTGGTCAACACCAGAGTGCCGCGCAACTGGGAAAGAGTCGTCAATTCGTCCCTTAAAAAGGCAGCAGACGCATACCCAAACACCACCCTAGTCGACTGGCATGCCGCAAGCAGCGGCAAATCTTACTTTGAGGCGGACGGCGTCCATCTCAAACCTGAGGGAGCCAAAGTATTGGCAGGCCTGATTGCCGATGAGCTCGGATACTAAAACAAAGGATTTAGCACTTATATATCACAAAAAAGAGGACTTCTTCCCTGAAGAGATCCTCTTTTTAATATACATCTTTCAGCCTTTCCGCACGGCAATCGAACCTTCAATGATCGTATCCAGAAGTCCGGAAAACGAAATCCCTGCCGCCTGGGCGCTGCGCGGGAGCAAGCTGGTTCGGGTCATACCCGGCAGCGTGTTCACTTCGAGAATATAAGGTATGTCATCCTTCAGCATCATATCGATGCGGGCATAAACAGAGCATTTCATTGCCTTATAGCTTTTCTCCGCGGCCTGAAGAATGCGCTCCATGGTCTCTTTTTCAAAGGTAATAATCTGTTCGTCGCTCTCTCCCGGTTCATATTTCGAGGTATAGTCAAAAAACTCCGCACCCGGTTTAATCGAAATAATAGGAAGATGTTCTCCGTTCAGTATGCTGCAGGTGATCTCCTCGCCGTGGATGTACTCTTCGATCAGAACCTCCTCGCCGAAGGAAAAAGCGGTTTGAACCGCTTCAAGCAGCTGCTCTTCGTTTCTGACGAGCGTAACCCCGATACTTGAGCCGCCCGCATTCGGTTTTACGACGAGAGGATATCCGAGAGAAGAAACGGTTTTGCCATCTCGGAGATCATCCATACTTCGCAATACCGCCCAATCCGGTGTATGAAGTCCTTCGTAACGGAGCAGCCGTTTGCTCAGATCCTTATCCATGCACAGACTGCTTGATAGCAGTGAACATCCCGTATAAGGAATCCCCATCGTTTCGAGCGTCCCTTGGATCGTCCCGTCCTCGCCAAAGCTGCCGTGAAGTGCAAGCAGAGCGATGTCAATCCCTTTTGCCTGCTCCAGCAAATCCTGTTTATGCTTGATATCCATAGGTATCACTTCATATTTGTTCCCATCCAGATTGGCAATCATTTCTTTGCCGGTCGCAAGCGAAACCTCACGTTCAGAGGAGATCCCTCCCATGACTACGCCTACCTTCATCTTCATTGTCTTGCCTCCATTCTTTTTTTGACCGCTCTGCCGATAATCTGAATACCCTGCAAGAGTTCATCGTCGCTCACCCGAGAAAAACCAAGCCGGAGCGTGTTGGCGCCACCGCCATCGGTAAAAAAGACATCCCCTGCTGTGTATACCACGCCCTGCTTATAGCAGTCAGCTAAAATTTCCCGTGCATTGCATACGTCATCCAGCTCAATAAACAAATGCAGCCCTCCCGAGCCGGTTAGACGCTTATACGGGATGTATTCACTGCAATACTGGTGCGCCAGCTCATGCTTACGTTTGTACTCCGACTTCGCGCGCTTCAGGTATTTCTCGAAGTTTCCATTGTGGAAGTATTGATACAGCACCGCTTGATCCAGCGTTGATGTGTGAATATTGCGTGCGCGCTTTACGCTGACCAGCGCATCGATCAGTTCACGGTCCGCAGCAATCCAGCCGATTCGGATGCCGGGAAATAAAATTTTGGAGAAGCTACCGAGATAAATGATGCTGTTGCCTTCTCCTCCAAAAGCCGCCAGCGGGGCCATATGCGAACCGGAATAGCGAAGCTCCTCGTTAAAGCCGTCTTCGATTAATGGTATCCGGTGTTCGGCAAGAAGGCGCAACACCTCAACCCGTTTCTCTGCGGACATGACGATGCCGGTAGGATTGTGGTATGAAGGCGTAAGATAGGCGAGACCAAACTCCTGCTCCTTCAACGCCTGCTCGAAAGCATCCAGACGGACCCCGTCCTGGTCCATCGAAATTCCGGTAATTTCATAACCGTGCAATCGTGAAATTTTAATCGCTGTATGATGGGTGGGATTCTCGCATAGGATGTGCTTTTGCGGAACCTCAAGTGAAGATAAAATGATGTCGTAGGCTTCGGTAAAACCATTCGTGATCAGAATATCCTTGCCTTCCATATCCACGCCTTTGGCTTCCATATAACCTGTTAAATATTGAATCAAGGGCTTGTAGCCTTTGGCATAGCCATAATTCAGCAGAATTTCGCCTTCCAGCGACATGCGGTCCAGAAATGCACGCTTCACGTTGGCAAGGTCGAACAGCTTCTCATCCGGCGCGATGCTGGCGAAGTTGATCATTCCTTTTTCCCCGCGCAAATCACGCTTCATCAGATCATAATCGACCGCCTGTTTGGCCGTTGTATTCAGGCGCTTCTCCCAATCCATCGACCATGACGGAACGGAGGCGATTCCTACCTTGGAAACGAAGCTCCCCTTGGAATGAACCGTATAGATGAACCCTTCCTCCTCAAGCTCCGAATACACAGTTACCAGCGTATTGCGGCTGATACCCAGCATGGTGCTCAGCTCCCGTGTCGATGGCAGCTTCTGGTCAACCCTGCCCTTGCCTTTAGTAATCCACTGCTTCAAATATTCTTTAACCTGCACCGTAAGCGGCCGGCCTTCTATAATTTTAAAATCGGTGAACATATCGCAATCCCTCCGTATACTATCTTTGCATAAAGCTTCAGCGGAAGAAAGAGCCACCGCTTGGCGTTTTGCCGGTAGTCGTGGTTTGGCTTGTCATCACGGCAAAAAACCGCACAGCACAATGCCGCACGGTTTTCAGGTTCAATATGCAATTCATGCTTCGCTTAAAGCGTTTTTTCAATCCGCGGTTCCGTCGATAATGCCACATTTCCGGCAATGGCGCGGGAGATCATGCATGAGCCTTCCGCTTTTTCCGCCAGCCTGTGGGCGAGGTCCACATCCTTGTCCGAAGCTTGTTTCTTAAGCAGAACATATGGTTTATGAGTAATGCTGACATACGTAAAAATATTGTTCGTAACGTCCACGATGCCTTCCGATTCAAGCGACAGCTTCTCTACCGGCACACCGCTCCGCTCCATCATTGCTGCAAGCGTGATCAGATAACAGGTGGCTGCGGCGCCCAGGAGCATTTCATCCGGATTGGTGCCGATCCCGGGGCCGCCCATCTCCTTGGGAATGGAAATAGCCGTTTTCAGCTGCCCGGCTTCGATCCTTCCTTCGCTGTTGCGGCCTCCGTCCCACTCTGCCTGCAAAATAAATGAATGATTCATCACCAGCAACTCCTTTATGTCAGATTGTAGCGACCTCAGTGTGTTTTACCAGGATTTCTAGCGGTTTATTCACTCCGAAATCCGGCTTCTATAAGTACAACGAACGCGAGACAAGAAAATCGATACGCTCGTAAAATCTTTTTCTAAAGCGAGGAAGAAGCCTGACTGACCAGTGACACCAGTTGCTCGGAATCAAACGTATCCCCTTTACGCAGCTTCAGTGTTTTTCTTTCTGGAGGACCATCGAACATACCTTCCGGAAACTCTAGCGCTGAACAATTAAAAATGGTAAAACTAACCGCTTCTTTCGATGTAGAGATGGCCGCGGCATATTTCCCGTTTTTCAAAAAGTGAGGCTTCTTATACTGAATACGTTCATGCACATTTGGAATCGCTTGATGGACCATTTCACGCAGATTGGCGGAAAGTTCCCTGTGCCACGGTTCCTTTAACGTTTCGATAAAATCGGTTACTTCCTGATTCATTCTTCATACGCTCCTTTAAAGTAGGTAGTGGTTATAATCTTCTTAACATGTGGAGATGATTCTGCAAATCAGCTTCCATGGCTTGTATGCCAGGTTTAGATAAAGGTTCTGCTTTCTCTTCGAGTTTCCGTATTTCGATTGTACTCTTGCAGCCTGATGGAACCGGCATCCGAAGCGCCCATTTCAGGGCATCGTCCTCTGTTCTTACATCGATCACCGTATATCCCGCAACGAGCCCTTGATCTGCCGGAAAAGGACCAGCCTCCGATAACTCGCTCGCCTTGACAATTATCATAAATCGCATTTGGGTTTCCTCCTCTTGTGGGAAGATGACTTTAGACAGCAGTTCTTTGCTATCCCCTTCCTTACTAACACGACGAACGGGAAACCTCATAATCGACATAAGTAGAAAAAATTATTTGGATGTGCCTAATCCGCATTCAGCTGCACGTTGAAGCAAAAGCTCCCGCTCACGGGTATTTCGGGTCATCGATGCAGCACGTTCAAATTCTGTACGGGCTTCATCGTGCCGCCCCAGTTTCGCAAGAAGATCGCCGCGAACGCTTGGAAGCAGGTGGTATCCCTTTAATGAAGGTTCGGTATTCAACTCGTCGACGATCTGCAGCCCGAAGACCGGACCGAAGGCCATGGAAATGGCAACTGCACGGTTTAATTCAACGATGGGTGAAGGTGTTGATCTTGCAAGCGCCTCGTAAAGGGCCGCAATGCGGATCCAATCGGTCTCAGCTTCGGAACGCGCCTGGGCATGACAAGCGGAAATCGCAGCTTGCAGCGAGTAAGGCCCGAGGGTTCGTCCCAGCTTCCGGCTGCGCTCCAGCGCCGCCAAACCGCGGCGGATCAACAGTTGATCCCACTTTGCACGATTCTGATCCATGAGAAGAATGGGTTCTCCCTTAGCGTTAACACGGGTTTTCAAACGCGATGCTTGAATCTCCATCAGCGCAACCAGGCCGTGAACTTCCGGTTCATAAGGCGCGATTTCAGCAAGAATGCGTCCCAACCTAAGCGCTTCCTGACAAAGTAGCGGCCGGGTCCAGTGATCTCCGGATGTTGCTGAATACCCTTCATTAAACATCAGGTAAATGACCTCAAGTACTGCGGACATGCGGTCTTTCAATTCCTCCCGAGCTGGCACTTCAAAAGGGACTTTCTCGGCGCTGAGGGTCCTTTTGGCCCGGACAATCCGCTGGGCGACCGTGGACTCGGCAGCGAGGAAAGAACGAGCGATTTCATCTGTGGTAAGCCCGCACAACAAGCGAAGCGTAAGAGCCACCCGAGCGTCCTGCGATAACACCGGATGGCAGGTCATAAAGATCAGACGAAGGAGATCATCATCGATCTCCCCGTCCAAAGTACGATCCACGTCATCTTCCGTATACAAATCCACCGTGTGCCCGATCTCTTCATACTTCTGATCGCGCAGCTTACTCCTGCGTATAAAATCAATTGCGCGCCGCTTTGCCGTCGTCATCAGCCAGGCACCCGGATTGTCCGGAATACCTGTCTCCGGCCACCGTTCAAGGGCAATCACCAAGGCATCCTGGGCAAGATCTTCAGCGAGCCCCACGTCCCTTACCATTCGCGTCAGTCCCGCGATAAGCTTCGCCGACTCCATTCGCCATATCGTTTCAATGGTTCGATGTGCCTCGGATGGACTCACGCTTTTTTCTGCTCCTGAACCTGCATACGTAGCGCCGTTTCCTTGGCCAGTGTTTCAGGATTCTCCATAAGGTCCTCTGCTTCGAACACCTGTCTGAGCTCAATCTCCCCCTGTCCAAAGCCATGAGGATCCGGCATGCGCAGTGCCCATTCGATCGCTTCTTCCCTCGATTTGACCTCAATCAGCGTGTATCCAGCAATCAGCTCTTTTGCCTCCGTAAAGGGACCGTCCATCATTTTCGGTTTGCCTCCGGGCTCCGGATAAGAAATCCGGATTGCGCTTGAGCTAGGCTGCAGTCCATCCGCCGCCAGCAGCACACCGGCCTTTACCAATTCCTCGTTATACTTCTGCATGGCATCGATAAGCTCCTGGCTGGGCATAACTCCCGCCTCTGAATCGGTCGTAGCTTTGACAATCATCATAAATCTCATAGGTTAATTCCTCCTAATTTATTGTGAAATGAAATTCCTGCCGCTAAGTTAGGGCATAAGACAATGCAGATCGACCTCGCGATGTTATGCATCAATTAATAAAATCGCTCTTCTCTTTTTGTAAACCTATGCCTTAAGGGTTTCAGCACGCAATTTTGCGGCAAGAACCGAAACCCAACCGAAGGCAACAATTCCGGCGCACCCCATGATAACGCCAATCCAATTACTTATACTCGAACCTAAAATAATGAGCACAGGCGCAAGGATACAAGATACAATACAATAGATACTCCAACCCCGCTCACCTTGTGAAGCAAAACGGCGTGCAAAGACAACACTTGCCGCAATTAGACAAATAAAGGCGGTAAAGAAAGCCACGGAATGAAGTGCTGCATGGCCGCTCATCGATGTCGGTATTTCTGCAGGAGCACCTGGGGGAAAACTGAGCCCAGGATCTGGGCGAAACAGACCTGCCATGACCATGCCAATCCCATAGACTCCAATGAGCAAAGCACCCCAAGTGCCTCCCTTACTCCCAAGCAGTAAACGGCGCATTCCAATCGCTGCAAATATAGCAAGCAATCCTGTAATGAAGAAATTAGCGCTTTGGATCCACCCCAGATCCCCCAACGTAAGGGTGCTGATAGCGTGGCGTCTGATATCGAATCCTGTACGCGTAAACGATTGAATGACGACTGCTACGTAGAACAGAGGTGTGGAAATGACCCCACCCATCAGAAGCAGGCGAATTGCCTTTGAATTACGTTTATTTGTAATCATAATCATCTTCTTCCTCCCTTATTTTCCATTTTTTTATCAATTATTCGGCCTTATTTGCTGTCTTAGTTCGGTTTACTTAGCCCATTGCATGCTGGTACTTAACGATTACCAATAAAGAATGTTGCAAGCTCCGATGAAATCTTCTTGGTATCGAGTTTCTTGGTATGCCCCAGTCCCTTTTTACTTAATAGCCTTGCATTCGGTAATACGCCCGCTAGTGTCTGGGCAGCATGACGCAGCGCAACCGGACTCTCCGTTCCTTCGATCACAAGAGTTGGCATCGTAACCGTATTCCACAATTTTTCAGGCAGTGCCTTTCCATCCATATATCCATCTAGCAATGTCGCATCGTAAAGAAGCGTATGGGCAACAGCCATGAGCCTGGGCCACACGCCTGGCATCACTCTCATTAAACGGACCACAAATGCAGGTGCTCCCATCCCCTTGGTCATAAAATACTTAATGGCCTAGGCCGAGCCACCGGCTTCTTCAATCATGGCCTGTAGATCTTCCATCTCGCATTCAATGGTATACGACTGTGTATCTCCGCTATCACCACGGCCGCGGCGGTCGTAATTGTAGATGGTGAAATGCTCCGACAACAGATTAACCAGTTGCACCTGTCCTGGGAATCTACGATAGCTGAACGCACCTGTTACCAAAATGAGTGATGGCCCTTGGCCAACTTTATCATAGGCAATTTTGGTAACATCCTTTGAAGTTACTGTAAGCATCTTATTGTCTCCTTTACAATCCATATTTTTTTGTGTTACTTCCCTTCCATCGCTGCCTGATATTTAAGCTTCTATTTAGACGACGAACCGATAGCGGGAAATTCGACACAGTCACAAAACTTTTTTTTGATTCCATATGTACCGGTTTATTTGCTTGCGGCTTCGCCGATTTACGGCAATATCTCTTATGAGTTTTTTCGTATAAATTACACCATGAAAGAGAGGATAGCTAGATCCTATTTTAAACTAGTATAAAAACTAACACGTTAAATTAAGAAGAGAAGAAAATGGAGGATATGAATCCGTTCCGAAAAAAGAGGTGCATGAAAAAAAAGCCCTTATAGGATCTAGGGGCTCACATGCGTGCTTTTGAGGTAATGGCGTGCTTTTGAGGTAATGGCGTGCTGCCATGCCGCCAGTTTCTCTGCCGTTTGTGTAAGCCGAGCGACTTCGGGGACAAATTCGACCTTCGCACATTTGCTGCGAGACTATTTATTTTGCCGCAATGCAACCTTTGATTTCGTCAGCTAGATCAAGTACTTTCCGCCATTCGGGTGAATTTCTAACAGCGTTAATATTCCATTCATCACCTTGTTGTAATTCTAGAACTAAGTTTCTTAAAATAGCACTTTTACTCATTATTTCATCACTAATTAGTCCAGCATCGTTTAGTCGTTGCAAGACATCAGTGTGTAAAAAAGAAGTAACTCCAGTATCAAATTCTTCAAAGATATTATAACCGATCACCATATCGTTCTCGCTTAGCAGATATGTCCCGCACTTATCAAGTGTATCTACGTATAGCTCCATAAGTTTTTCTATAGATATTTTCTCCATGCAATAACCCTCCTTATTTTGGAATAACCGTAGATTTATCGCTAGGTAACGGTTTATAATCAAGTCCTACCACCTTGACTTTACCTGTTTGCCCACTAGAGAATCCAATGTATGACCCATTATGAACTCCTCCTCCTGGATGATAGAATACTGACTTATCGCCGTTTGTAAATTTCCAGCCAGTACCGGCAGAGCCATAAGTACCTCTCTTCCATCCTTCTCCTAGAATTCTTCCAACTTCATCAGCTGATTTTCCCCATAAAGCTTTGGGATTACTTAGAATATCATCGTAAGATTTTAGCTCTGATACCCATGTGACATTTCCGTCTCCATATTTTCTCTTGTAGTAATCATTCCATTCTGCTCCAGTTCGAGGTATACGTGCATGGACATTCGGAGGTTTCGGATGAACCGGGACGTCTACTTTCGGTTTCCGGGAACCGAACTTATCCAGAAGCTTGCGCACATAGCGGCGCCCTTTTGCTCCCACCCATCCTAGCGCTTTTCCAAATGGGATTCGGTTTAGTATAAAGCCTATAGCGGCGGAAAACGCTCTTTGGGGAGTCAGCAGCTGTTTTGGATCGCGGATGTAGCCAGCAATCTCATGTCCGCTCCCAGCGATCGACATTCCCGTCATTGCGATGCTCAAAGCTGACCCGAATCCGACGAACATCATTGACAAGGCAAGGGCTCCGAGCAAGATTGCGACCTGTTCATACCAATGAAGGTGATCCCACCAATTCTGCAGCGA
>NZ_JALIRP010000016.1 GCF_022898935.1 Paenibacillus mangrovi
CGTGCGGAAGGAAAGCTGTTCAAAGTAGCGGTAATTGCTTGTGTAAACAAACTCATTCACTGGATTTTTGCCATCTTGACTTCAAAAGAAGCATTTCGGCTAGAATGATCAGCATGAAATAGGAAAAGATGAAATATATTCCTGTGCCGAAGGGGACGGTTATTTGTCATATCTTTTTTTAAGTATACCACTCCTGGAATCGATTATTAATAATTAAATATTGACAAGCTATTAGCTGGAATAGCGTAACGAGGCTGCAGATCCATGCCGGCAGCCTCGTCTTAGTTTATTAAGCTATAGTTCCCGTTATCTTAATTTCTTCTTCGCCTATAATAAATAGTAAATTTCTTTCCCCGTCAGCCACTGAATCCACAACTCAATTTTTCTGAATACGTGGTCTTTAATCCAACCATTTCTGTCCGAATCACGGATAAAGAACGCATAGCACAGGAATATATCCATCAGAATCAACCCTTCAACGTATCTTAAACTATCCTTGGAAAATGGAGCTTTTGACGTGTAGCCTTTCAGAAATATGTCTCGCTTTTTGCTTTCAAATTTCGCAGATGCGCTCCGATATCGAATAAGTAATAACCGTATCCGGATAGGCAAAAATCGATAAAACAAGGCTCACCACTTTCAGTGATAACGATATTCCCCCGCTGAATATCTGCATGGATTAACCCCCAGGCTCCTTCCTGCGAGTCCAGTTCACTCATGAGTCCCTTTACCTGAGCAAGCACTTCAGTCATGATCCCGTAATGTTCCATGCTATATATGTTTATTTCTACGCCATGCCTCAGCTTCTCGAGCGTACTATCGATTTTTTCGGAGCCGTATACGGGTCTATGCAAATCTTTTAAGACCGCGCTTGCTCGAGTGAAGCTATGAAATCGCGCAAGATTGACTCCAATTGCATACACGATTTCATCCATATTCTCTTCTTCATGCGTAAAAGTATCCCCATCAATCCAATCCAATAGCGTTGCATAAATAGTGGCATCCATGTCCTCCAGGCGACATACCGTTACATACTCCCCGAATCTATTCGCAACGGGTATTTGTACCCCCAACACGCGCTTGCGACCCAACTCCTGCAAAAGTACCGTCTCGGATTTCAGCCCCTCCAGCGTATGCTGAATGCCCAAAAACCCTTCTGTAACGGGCTTATGGATCCGCAGCAAGAATGAACTGCTATTGCCACGGTCTGTTATTTTGTATGTCATATTCTCGTTGTGCCTCATGAACTCAAGAACCGGATCTATGAAAAGGTAGCTCTCGAGCACTTTTTGGGCTATCCATTCGTGATTCACCTTGCTCACTCTCCCAAATTAACGAGATACAATATATTATAAAATACCTTTGTAAGAAAAAATCACCCAATTTTCTTCAAAAAACGTCGCTTGGCTATTAACTTCTTGCTAAACTATCCTGCCCTTAGCTGAGCGTAATCTGCTCGTTAGCTTTATTAGAATAAGGGATCAGTACCTTGCTTTGTAATCCGCTGTGAATGAGTTCTGTTAGTCTATCGGCTGAACGGCACATTTTAATTTACTCGGTGGCTCTGTCCTCAAATCCCCAAAATTCTAAAAGCCGCTTATTTTCTTTAATATCATCCTCAGATAAACGGCTCAATTTCAACTTGGCAAGTAGAACGAGCTCTTTATGATCATTGTACGTGAAGTCCTTGTATATCTCCTGATTCTTCTTATGGAATAGATGGATTAGCTCTGTAAGTTCGAAATATGGCAAGGATCCTGATTTCCATTTCTTAAAAGATTGATACAAGGGTTCCAGAGCTTCTTCAGTTACCAATTTGTGATATTCATCAATAATTTCACGCTCTTGCTGCCGTTTTTGTTGTTTAGGAGTTAAATTGCTATCCAAGTTTCTTTCCCCCCCTTGGTGAAATAAACCTCTCTTTTCTTTGAACCCTTGCCATTTACAATGGCAGAACAGTTTTCCCAGTTCAGATCCTCAATGTTTATCTTCTCAACCTCTCCAATTCGGCAGCCTATGCTATATAAAAACTCAAGCAATGCTCTTTCCTTTAGTGTCTGACATGAGATCTTCAGATGGATAACATCTTACTCCATTAAAAGATTTCGGAATTCGCTTGTCCATTTTATTTGGGCTAAACCCCTGTATTCGCTTATCCGCTTCATAATGATGCCAAAGCTCGCTTAAATTCATAACAAAACCTCCTACTAGAGCAATTAATTCTAGTTTGCTTCTAATAGAAGGTTTTAAACTGCTGCATTCAACTAGCGTTTACCATTAGTATAATTTATAGGCAAAAGTGACTCAGTTTATAAAAAGCATATCTCTCTTAAGCAAGACAAACCTTTTCTCTCTAACAACAATATATTCCTTAGAATGGTAACTACGTCCTGCCGATTTACTTCGTTAAACGATTCCCGCGGCTGCTCATAAGGAAATTTCTCTTTTAATACCTTGGTTTTTGTAGCTATATTACCGTATGTACTAATCGCTTCATCAAACAAATGATGTGATTTTCCATCAAATATTTGTTTTAGCTCCTTCAAGAAAAGATTGGCATGGTGCCTAGCCTCGCTAACTACTTCAATGACAAGGGCAAAATCATATTTTAGAACTCTATTGCTTTCTATTGCGTTTATCCATTCTTCAAAAGCCTTTAGACCCACAAAATACCTTTTGCCAAACTCCTCATATGTCTCCTTTTCATTTAGGCTAAAGACGAATTGTAAGGCCTCTTTCATGGAATTCATCTTGTCATTAGCAGGGATAGGCGTAGCCCAATGCAGAGAAATCAAGCCACTCGTTGCTTCTTTAGATTCAGAAACTTTACGGTCGTTCACGCAGTTCACACAAGGACATCGAGATAATCCCAATAAGTTCCATGGGATGACATCTTGCCAGTTTTCATACCCTGTATGCCATGAATCGATGTAATAGCCGATATCGTCGAAAGCGGTTATTACTGAGGTCTGGTTTTCTTGAGCAATATTTTTAGAAAATACAGGTTTCTTTGAATCGATTGCAACCTTGGCTTTGTCCCATGCATCCGCTTGAAGTTTAATAAATGCAGCACCGTCAGCATATTGGTGTATTCCTTCAATATGAATGCCTAAATTACGAACAAGTCGGAAAATATCTGGTTCAGGTGGTCCAGCGTTTGGCTGGACAAAGTATTCATCGAATACGTTGAGAAAGGCGAGCCCCGTAAAACCAAGAATCTCCGTTGGCGTTAAGGACATTTGATAATAATCTGCAACTGATTTAACTGCACCGATTTGGGATGAGTCTAGACCTGAGAAACCGTAATTGTCTAATTTTACTTGAATACGCTCCAGCATGAGAACACCTCCATCTTATCAAAGGAAATATTCTCCATATTGAATCAAAATTCCTGTTTAACGACAATCGTTAAACTATCCTGCCCGGTAGTTGAGAAAAGGCAGCTGATCTAAGTGATCGCTGCCTTTTCTGTTGCATATTGCACTATCGTTCTCCGTTAGTACAAGGATTTTTAAGCACGTACAACTAAACATTCCTTGAAGCTTGACATTACATTCTGATGTTGTCGCAGTGACGTACTCCATATAATTCACAGAGCCGTTAACGTTGTTCAAGTTCCTGAATAGCACTCCTAAAATTATGACCCACAAAAGGGTATTAAGCCGTCATATCATTATCCCATCTAATATTCAAAAGGTATATTTGGTGGGATAATGATATGAGCGCCGACCGCACCGTGATACCGGGGGCTTGAGGCCCATCATCTCCGCCATGGACGGCTGCAGCCCTCCGGGCTTCCGAGCGGAATGTCCTCGGCTTCGTATCGGTCAGATGTTAAAGACGCGGATCAAGTGCTTTTGAGGCCATAAGAATATTTAAATAAGAAAACCACTCCACCGCCCTCTGAGCCCTTTCTAGGGGTAGTACCAGCGAAGCTGATACCACCCGCAAAGTATAATAAAATGGGAATTGTTTATTGATGGCCTCGTTATATCCTTGCTGTGCATCGGTGATTACAAGCTTTGGTCAGTCTTCGATTGCCTGATATATCGTAGTCCAGAAGTCGTGGATAAGTCGCGCTGAATCCGGAGTTGACATCCCAACCTGGGTGAGCAGGATTCCCGTGAGCCCGGTCTCCGGGTCGACGTAAGTCGAGGTGCCGCTTCCTCCGTCCCAGCCGAACTGGCCGATGGGCGCGTAGTCGCCGCGGTAGGTGCGCACCGCCATCCCGAAGCCCCAGCCGCCGTGCTGACCTTGACCGAATGACACATGGACATTGTTGCTGGCCATGGCGTTTCGGGCGGCTTGTTGCTCAGGCGTGAGGCGGTTGGTGGTCATCAGCTGAACGGCGGGCCGAGACAGGATCCGTTGGGTCCCGTGCATCCCGTGATTCAGCAGCATCCGGAAGTAGGCGTGGTAGTCGTCGACGGTGGAGGAAAGTCCACCTCCGCCGCCCTGGAACGCCGGAGGCTGGCTGTGGCGTCCCCCCATGGCCTCATCCCACACGATGAACTCCCCAGTCTGCGGGTTGGGGGCGTAGAGAGGAGGTAGCCGGTCGATCTTGTCGGCAGGCACGTGGAAACCGGTGTCTTTCATGCCAAGGGGGTCGAAGATGCGTTCGCGAAGAAACGTCTCAAACGACTGGCCCGTGACCCTGGCCACAAGCACGCCAAGTAGATCGTTGCTGATGTTGTACTGCCAGCGCTCTCCGGGCTGGTGCATCAGCGGAAGCGCACCTAGGCGGCGCATCCACTCATCCGGCTCGGGCATCGGCTCCGGTAGATCGGGCGTGAGCCCATGTTCGAAGATTGCGTTCATGATCGGAGTGCCCAGTGAGGTCATATCCATTCCGAGCCCGAACGTGGAGGTCAACAGGTCCCGTACGATGATCGGTCTCCGCGCTGGCACGGTATCGTCCAACGGGCCGTCGGCCCGCTTCAGCACTCGCCGGTCGGCGAGTTCGGGCAGCCACGGCTCTACCAGGTCGTCAAGACGCAGCCTGCACTCGTCGAGTAGGACCATCGCCGCCGCCATCGCGACCGGCTTGGAAGTGGACGCCATCCGAAAGATCGTGTCCCGGCGCATCGGCGCGCCACCGTCATGGCGCATTGTACCGAGCGCTTCGACGTGTGTCTCACCATTCCGGCTGACCAGGGCGACGAGCCCAGGAATCTTTCCGGACTCAACATGCCTTGCCAGCACGTCGCGCATTCTGCGCAGCCCTGTTTCGGAGAAGCCGCTATTGCTTTGTCCCGTTATAGTCTTATTCATTTGGTATTCCTCTCTTTACTTTTTTCTACCCTATTATTCTCTCTTGTAATTCATGCTTTAGAGCCCTTTGTTCAAAAAGGTATCTTCGATACATTAAAGAGACTGAATATTGGCAATCAAAAAATGACTCACCTCAAGGTTTTATATTCTAACCTGCCCGTTAGTATAGAAAGCAGCAGCCGAATGAATGGCTACCGTTACTTGTCTTTTATTGATCTATTGTTTCCCGATAGTTCAATCTGAACGCGAATAGGAATGTGTGCTGGGTCTAAATGAAGGTTGTTGGGGATATTTTTCGCTTTGTTTTTAGGGACTTGTTGTTGAGATATCACATAGAGTCATTTTTTTTCTTCGAGTTCTTCTTCATCTGGATGTAAGCCATACCTAATAACCCTACTGCGACCCCGAGTCCCCCCCACACTTCATAATTTCCAGTAAAATATCCAATCGCACCACCAATTAAAACACATGCAGCCATAATTAAACCAGCATTCATTCGTCATCACCCCAAATCATCATATTGAGTGGTTATACCTAAAATTAAATATACTATTCCAACTTATGAAACAGAACCGCCCATCAGGCTTTGAACGATTACTCTAAGATCCTTCGTTCGATTTAAATCTACCAAACAATAAAATCAAACAACATTCGCCTAAAAACCAGAACCCGCAGGCCTAAACGCATCCAGAACTGTTACACACATCAATATCTTATTAGGATGTTTTAACTAACCTGCCCTTTAGTTCAATAAAATAAGCAGGCTTAGGCAGACTGCTCGACAAGTGTGATATTCAGCTATCGTTTCCCGTTAGCGTAATGAAACTTCTCAAAAATAGCCTGTTAGTTAATCAATTTTTCTCCTTTGACCCCAAGGCCGTGAAGAAAGCATTACCAACTACCTCTTTCCCGGTGTGTAGACGTCCCAGTTCGATTTATGGATAAATAATGATATAGGTTGATTTTATGACCCCACTCTCATACCGTTTCATATCGATAAGCTCCAATTTCAAACGGGGTCTTGCGTCACCGAATAGCGGCACGCCTGAGCCAGCCATGATCGGATTCACTTTCAACACCAATTGGTCTATGAGTTTTCGTTCGATAAGCGAACCCGCCAGTTGTCCTCCCCCGCAAAGCCACAATGTCCCTTCCGTTTCTTTTTTGAGGTTCTCGATATAATCTACTGCCTCTCCTCTAACCAGTTCTACTTCCGCGTTGGATTCAAACTGCATGGTGTTTGAGAAGATATAGTGCTTTATTCCTTTATAACCGGGTTCACCCGGTTTTGCACCGAATTGAAATCCAAACTCGTAAGTTTTCCCGCCCATTAACACCGCTGCATATTGCTGAATGTCGGATAAATAATCCGGCAAATGATCACCTTCAAAGAGGAAAAAAGTACTGTCAAGCTTGCCATCTATCATAGCCTGGTCTGCAATGAAATTATCAATTGAAACTGCAACGTGATAAACCAATGAAGCCATAAAAGTCCCCCCTATGTTATTAATTCGATTCCTAAGCTGAGACAGTTAAGTATGCTGCCGATGAAGCCGGCAACCATGTAATGTTATCAAAATTAAAGGGATACTTGTAACGCTATTGTCATAGTTTCCCGGCTAAACACGAGTAAGCTTATCCGGGTTTCTTACAACGTAGATTCTGTCAAACTTTCCGCGTCGGCGCTGTAAAAATATAATGGCTACGGTTTTGTCCCCCGAACGAAGTACGATACCGGTCTCACCGTTCAGAGGGGCAAACTCGGAGTGAAGACTACCCTGAGACTTTAGGCCTTGGAGAGCGCCGGCAAGGATTAGGGCCACTTGATCGCGCGTTTGTATCGGACACGTAGCCGCGACTGCCTTTCCACCCCCGTCGGTAACGAGGATGACATCTTCACTCAGCAGGGACAGTACGTGATCGACGTTACCTTGCTCAAGGGATGTGAGGAACCGGCTAACCCAATCCACTTCGACCGCTTCGGCGGCGACTGGCTCATCTTCGGATATTCCCAACTTGCTTCTTGCCCGGCTCATCAGCATGCGGCAATTCGTTTCTCGCTTGCCGAGCAGTTCGGCTATTTCGGGATAATCGAATCCAAGGGCCTCACGCAAAACGAAAACCGCCCGCTCTGTCGGAGTCAACCTCTCCAACAGAACGAGCATGGCGTACGACAGCAAATCGCGGCGGACGACCTTCTCCAGCATATCCTCCTCCGGTGTCCGAATCGGTTCGGGAAGCCAAGGACCGACGTACACTTCCCTCTTCCTCCTCGCCGACTTCTGAAGATCGAGACAGCGATTGGTTACCATTTTGCACAAATACGCTTTCGGCTCCTTCAATCGCTCGGGATGAATGTCGCACGCCTTAAAAAACACGTCTTGCACCGCATCCTCTGCATCTGCTGTAGAACCTGTCAATTGATACGCCAGCGTGAACAGCAGCGCTCTATATTGATCGTACAATTCCTCCATCCGCCGTCACACCTTTTCTGAACTATTAGAAATCTTGCAATCTTGGTCTCTTTGTTACTATCGTAGCAAACTGGCGTAATCCCAAACCAGCTTCTTGGCTTTCCACGCTAGCTTTCCTGTTATGATAAAATCAAGTCCCCATTTGCGTGCCCACAGAAATCCGCGATTTTCCCCCAAGCCGATGTTGAAGGCATCCATATTATTTTTTAACGCTTTGTGAATCGGTGCGGGACGGCCTTCCAGATCGGCCATCACGATTTTCCCTAGTCGATTCCCTTGTATCCCAGCTTCAAAGCACGTCATCTGATCCACCTTGCCGGTTTTCGGATCGACGATTCTCGCACAGTCGCCAATGCTGTATACGCCCGGCGACCCCTGAACACGATAACATTCATCCACCAGCACTTGACCTTCAGGTGTAAGCGGCAACCCCATGCTGCGAAGGGCCGGATTCGGTATCAAACCAATCGTCCATACACATAGGCCAACATCAAGACAATCGCCATTGCTGAGCGTCACCACTCCTGCTTCCTCCCGCATCACCTTACGATTGTGAAGCACTGTCACTCCACATTCGCTGAGCGTCTGTTCTAACTTCCGTCCAGCTTTCTCCGGCCCTCCCGTGAACAGCCGCTCCTGCGCATTCAGCAAATAGACGGAGGTATCAGACAAGCTCAGCCCTAGCGCCGCTGCTTCCTTCCGCATGGCGAGCGCCAGTTCGGCGGACGTCTCGACGCCGCTGATGCCCGCTCCCGCAACCGCGATTGTCATCAGTCGCTTTCGTTCCTCAGGATTCGTCTCTCCGGCTGCCTTCTGCAGGTTGGCTCGCCAGCGCTCCCGTATGCCTGCCGCGGCTTGCGGGTCGGTTAAGGCGATGCCGCCCTGATCGGGATCCGGTCGCCGAACGATGCTCCCGACCGCCACGACTAGAAGATCATAACGAAATCGGGCTTCATTTCCTTGCGCATCCGTATATCGAATCCGTTTTTCCCCACTTTCCACTGACGTAACCGTACCTTGCACGAATTCGACTCCTTCTGAACAATAATGCGTCCAGGGAACGATAATCTCTTCCCCGCTCGTGGCCGGCCGAAACATCATCACTTTGCGCACATGACCGGGCTGCTTGTCGAACAGAACAAACCGAATCCGTCGTCCCTTCGTCATGCCCCGGGTCGTTTCCTTTATTGCTTTGAGCACTCCAAGCCCTGCATGGCCGCCTCCGATGATTATGCATGTCATGTCATTCATCATTCCTCAGCTCCTTTTACTTTTTGCACATATAACGATGTAGGGCTCTGAGTTGTGACATCTGAAACGAATAAAAAAAATTATTTGAGTCCGTATATTCAGCAGTTCTTTCGTGCCAGATTGTTGAGTAAATCTGCTGGCCTTCATTTAGATTTCTTTGTTGAATCGTAAATAATTGCTCGTGAAGCTTTTACCGAAAAGCCTCGGAATGATCGATCGCCCACTGTTTGAAGGTGCCAGGTGTCCGGCCGGCTACTTCTTCCACTGTAGGAAGCACAGTAGAGAATCTATGACCTTGCTTGGACGGATCAAAGAGAGCTTCGACAAGTTCCGCAGGCATTTCTCATCCTTTGCTATTACTATTTTTTTTCATCAAGTATGCCGGAAAAGGAAGATGTTCTGTGACATGCGGTGCTTTACAGTAATCGGCACCATTGCCAACATCACCGCGACAATGTCTACAAATTTATGTCGTTAGAACACTATACCGCCAAGGACGGGGGTATAGTGTTCTGCTTGTAGTGGATTAGAATCCGGATGCTACTTTAGCTGCTTCAGCTAAGCCGGTTTCGATAATTTGCTGAGCACGATCTTGGAATTGCATGTGGCCTTCTACGACAACTATTT
This sequence comes from Paenibacillus mangrovi, assembly GCF_022898935.1. Taxonomy (GTDB): domain Bacteria; phylum Bacillota; class Bacilli; order Paenibacillales; family Paenibacillaceae; genus Paenibacillus_AQ; species Paenibacillus_AQ mangrovi. The sequence continues at coordinate 9,624 of NZ_JALIRP010000016.1, forward strand.
CAATATCCGTTATTCCCCAGAAGCCGAGCATGCTTTTCACGTAGTTCACAGACATCTCCTTTTGAGCCAGCGGGCCTTCGGAGTAAACGCCACCTCGTGCGTTAAGAAGCACGACTTTCTTGCTGCCTTGCAATCCTACCGGGCCTTGTGGTGTATAAGAGAAGGTTTTTCGCGGTTGGCTTAGATAGGACAGGTAGGTCAGCAATTGAGCCGGAATCGTAAAATTCCAAAGAGGGAACGCGAATACGACTTTATCGGCTGCTAGGAATTGATCTGTATAGCCGTTAGCGATATCGGCTGCTTTTTGTTCCTCGGCAGTGAGTTCATCGCCGCCCGAAAGCTTGATAATGCCCGTAAACATTTCATTGTTGTAGTAAGGTAGCTCCGCTTTGAAAAGGTCTAATTCCGTAATATTGTCGTTCGGATTGTTCTCCCGGTACGCACTTACGAAAGCATCGTACAGCTTTAAGCTGATGGATTGGTCTCGATTGTTAGCTTTAACAAATAAAATATTTGCCATTTCTTATTTTCCCTCCCAGATATTAAAAAATGAAATTTTCTTATTACTGTGTGATCATGATTGCAGTAACACGCTAAGCCCTGCAAAGCCACCTCCGAAAATGATTCATGTCAAATCGTTCATTGTTCCTCAACTCCTTTTTCCGTTTTGCACATATAACGACGTAAGGCTCTGAATTGTAACATCGGAATCGAAGCTTCGATAAGCAATCTCAACGGTTATGACTGCAAGTTCTTGTCTCTGACCTTATAACACGAAGAAACGTTAACTCAATTAAACGCCTTCCTTAGAAGGCGTTTAATTTTTAATCCAAAAACAACAAAAAATTAAACATAACCAAAATAAAAAAAGAAAAACGTCTTATCGACGTTTTTCAACCTCCCCAACGGACGGACGATCCCTCTTTCTTATCATAGGCCTGCGCCCAATAGTAGCCAGGAGCAATGATCCGTCTTGGAGCAAACCCGATCTCTCCCGATGGAGAAGCAACGTTCTCGGAGTTGGCAGTATAGGAACCGGTCGCGTTAGTTGTACCGTTTACGTACTTCCCTGCCATGTATGTGAATCTTCCCCCTACATTTGCGGTGACTGCCCCTCCGGTTTTCAAATCGGCAACTTGGAGGGTAACGGTGGCTTTTGTGCCGTCATACTTCATCTGAATTTTCGATACGATCATCGGCTTTAACGTCGTACAATCTGTTTTGACTTTTACGGGCTTGCTTGGCGGTCCCTCATTCCCGGAAGTGTCGACTGCCGTGACCTTATACACATATTTCGTCTCAGGCAGCAGGCCATTGTCCTGGAAGCTCAATCTCTTGGAAACTCCTGCAAGATGCGCTTTATCGAGCGGAAAGTTCGTACTGGTTCCACGGTAAATGCGATATTCCTGAACAGCGGCATTATCCGCAGCCGGGCCGTACGAAATATCGATCCGCTGATAGTCGAACACATCCGCCTGCAGTTCTCCCGAAATTACGGTCGGCGGTTCGGTGTCAGGCGGCGCCTGCCAAAAGACTGCTCCCGGTCCCCAGACGGAAGGAAGGTTCCGAAGCGAATCATAGTGATGAATTGCAATGCCTCCGAAGGCCGGATTGCCCCCAAAGGCGGCATACACCTTATCCAGCTCTGACTCCATATACTGCCGTCCTTCTTCATGAAAGCTGATCGTCTCGGGATCTCCACCGTCCGCAATATCTTTCGTTTCTACGCCGATCACAACGGAATTAGGCTTTCCGATTTTGCCCGCGTATTCCATCTCGCCCCGCGCATTTTCGATGATTCCGACGGTGCCTTCCGCTTGGTCGCGATAATCCATGATGGAGATATAATCAAGTGTATCCTGCACGTGCTCGGAGAGCGGTTTCACAGTACCGTTCCATAAAATATCCGTTGCGTCCACAGAGGTGTCGAACCAGCGGGGAATCGCTGCCCCTACTTGAAGTGAAAGCCCGGAAGCCTGTTTTCGGTCCATCAAAGCTTTTAACATATCTAGGTATTGAATCTGGACGGAAGGCTTATCGCTTTTATAATCGGGAAGGCTGTAAGGCTCGGTATCAATGTTGACCCCATCGAACCGTTCATTCTCGCCGGAGGATAAATTGTAATTCAAGATGCGTTCGAATTCGGCAACAGCCTGCTGCCGGTACCTTGAATACGCCCCAAAATACGGAGGCGTCGTACCGCCCGCAATCAAAGCCTGAACCTGATACCCGCGATCATGGGCCCACCCGATAAAATCGCGAACTTCCGCACGTTTGTCTTCGAGCATTCGGATCCCATAGTACTCCCCTACGGCCAGATACCAGGTCCGGATCTGATCTTGGCCGAAGGTGGCCGTATCCGATGACATCGCATCCAAAACCGTCCTGGCGCCGGGGTTCAAAATGAGCGGGTAGGAGTCGTATTCCCAGATCCACATCGCCCGGTCCTGACTGTAGACGTCCCGCGTTACTGTTGAAGCTTCCACGGAAATTCCTGCTTTGACATATACGGTCTGACTGTAACCAATATTGCCGTTTACGTCCTCGGCTCTCGCTTCCAGACTATTGATTCGTCCCGAAACGGCCTGCGTATCCCATGGATACAAATACCCTGATACCGCCGGGTTGGCATCCTCCCATTCCCCTCCGTTGATTCTCACCTGAACGCGTGCGATGCCATTTTTTCCTGAAGCTTCGACTACAACCGGGATTTGTCCTTGAAGCACATCCTGCTCCGTAGGGCTGACCACCCGCACCTTTGGAATATTCGCCTTCGGATTATCTACTTCAATCTGCAAAAAAGGAGACCATGCTGTATAACGGGTCATAGTATCCTTGCCTCTCGCGACGAGTTCGACAGGTCCGTCATACATCGATAAATCGACGTCGGCATACCAGTTGCCGATATCACCCGCTTCCGTATGGGCGCTTGTCAACGAATCGCCGTTAATCGCGATTTCAATGTCATAGACGCCGCTGTACGTTCCGGTCAGATGAATCCTTCCCGGGTCTAGCGACCCACCGCTGTCTGGGGGATCGATCGTAATTCGCGGAGCAGCCAATACAGACGAAGGGGGGATACAGGAGAGAGCAAGATAAACAATGAAAACCAGACAAATTCCGAGTTTGCGGAAAGCATGTTTTTTCCGTATCCGGATCATAACATGTCCCTGTTTGGCTGCCATAACTCTCTTCACTTCCTTTGCGTGTAGTGTGAATGACCTTGACACAGTAACAACAATGAGGAAAGGTGAATTCGATTCAGGGCTTTTCTTGCTGTAGAATAAAGCGCTTACTTTTTCTTATTTTGGCGAGCATCATGTTAGAACCGGATCCGACAAAAAAATAAAGTGCAGGACGCTAAAGTCCCACACCTTATTCGCAAAAACACATTAGTCTTAATGGCACTAAAAATTTCGGCCTTCACGTCTAAGCTCTCGTAGATCAATCGGAAGCAGGAAATGAAATGCCGAAATACGTATTCAAAGCCTCACGGTATGTCTCTGGTGATGAAGGCACAAAGGTCTGAACTCCTGTAGAAGAGAATATTCTGAACTCGTCTCCGGACACCGTGTTTCTTCCCTCCGGCGTGCGGATGAACACCATAGCGGTTTGCGTAAAAATCGATTCGGATGCATGCTCGCACCAATACGAAGCCATCGCATAATCTTGCAGCAGTTGCGGCTCTTCAGTGAACGAATACAACTGGTTCCACTCCCCATTTTTTCGTTCGCACAGCATCCAGCCGAAAAACGGGTCCGGGTCCAGTCGATAACATTCATTACCTAACGGCTGCTCGATCCCTTCCTTCAAAACTAAAGGACGGACAGGCACGATTCCTCCAACTCCGACATCACACAAATAGGAAATCCCTTCAGCTTCTACGCGTAAAATATGATGCCTGCGCATCGGCGGCGGATTCGGCTCATCGCGCCAAAATCTGGCGAAATAATGCGTGACCTGAAATCCGATCTCTTCCAAAAGCCAACTGAACAACGCGTTTAGCTCAAAACAATAGCCTCCGCGGCGGCGGACGACGATTTTGTCATACAAATCTTCAAGCTTCAGTGATAGAGGTACGCTATTCAAAATATCCAGATTTTCATAGGGTACATGATGGATATGGCATTCTTGAATACGCGCGAGCATGGCCGCGGTCGGTTCAACCTCTCCATCGTATCCGATCCGTTTGAGGTAAGCGGCCGCCCGCGTCGAGATGCCAGATATGTTATTGTTCATATCGTAATGTTCCTCCACCTTCTTAGAATTACTACTACTCATGTTACTTTTCCATATGTGTATGTCCATCTCCTCCAGCAACGACAAAAAACAGCCGCTGCTGTTAAGCAAACGACTGTCATTGTTTTACGACATCAACGAAATATTCTATAACATTTACACGGCAGTATATCCACCATCCACAAGCAGGCTGGTACCTGTAATGAAGGACGCGTCATCACTGGCTAAGAATAAGACGGCTTTGGCTACTTCTTCAGGCTTGCCAAGACGGCCCATTGGATGAAGACCGATCAGATGCTGGTTTAAGGCTTCGGATCTGCCTTTGATCAGTGGAGTATCGATATATCCCGGGCAAACCGCATTGACCCGGATCCCTTTGGCAGCATAGTTCGTACTCAGCGTTTGAGTCAGCAGCTTCACGCCGCCTTTTGCCGAAGCATACGCTGTCACGTTGGCTTTGCCGACATGGCTGTGAATGGAGCCGCAGTTCACGATTGCGCCGCCATGTTCTTGTTCGAGCATTTGTTTAATCGCGTATTTATCACAGAGGAACACCCCTGTCAAATTGATATCTATGGTCCGTTGCCAGTTGTCGAACGACAGCTGATCCGCAGGTCCATCCTGCGCAATACCCGCGTTGGCAAACAGGATATCCAGCTTCCCGTATTTCGCTACGGTTTGCTCCACCATGTGAATGACTTCCTGTTCCTTCGTCACATCGGTCTTCACAAAGAGCGTATCAAAGCCTTCCTGATTCAGTTCATCGGATACGGCCTGTCCACGTTCCGAAAAATCAGCAATCACGACTTTGGCGCCTTCCTCCGCAAACAATCTGACCGATGCTTCCCCAATCCCGCTTGCTCCGCCGGTTACAATGGCAACTTTATTTTCAAATCTCATCGTTGATCTCTCCCATTCATTTTCTATCACTCATCCAAGCCAATCTCAGCAATCGGCTTAATAAAATAAATGCCGGCATTGTTGAACAAAATATCGAGAGTACCTCATGCTCTACTTCTATGTTATCATCAATATTAATTAATAAAAATTTAAACATTTTTAATTTTATTTAAGAAATACTTAAAGTAAAGGATTGGACCGAAAGATGCATATTGAAAAACTGGAGTATTTGGTTGAAGTTGCAAAAACGGGCTCCATCTCCAAAGCCGCACAAAATCTGCATGTGACCATATCTGCGGTCAGTCAATCCATATCCAGTCTGGAGGAAGAATGGGGAGTAACCGTCCTTAAACGTTCCCGTACTGGAGCTGTGCCTACTGCTGAAGGTGTGGTCATGATCAAGAAAGCAATAGAGCTCCTGCAGAAATACGATGAATTGAAAGAAGCTGTGCAGGGTTACTCCGATACGGTTCAAGGCAGGCTGAGATTAGCCACGATTCCGGGGCCAATTTTTTTACTGGATCAAGCCGTACTCGATTTCAAGAAACAGTATCCCCAAGTGAAAATCGAGATTGTGGAGCAGGGCTCACAGGATATCATCGACGATATTTTGAATGACAAATGTGATCTGGGATTTATCATCCTTTTTAAAGACCGGTTGGTTAAACATATGGGACTTGATTTTGATCGTCTGCTTAAGGTGAAAATGGTCGCTGCAACAAGCATTCACTCGCCGCTCGCTTATCAAAAAGTAATTACGCCGGAGGAGCTTAAACAACATACGGTTGTACTGTATAATGATGATTATGTGAAGTGGTTTATGGATGACTTTCAGAAAAAATATGGCGATGTGGATATTGCATATACAACCAATAACCGAGCGTTAATCAGCAGAGCCTGCATGAATCATCACGCGGTAACCGTGGGACTGGATTATTCATTTATTACAGAGCCGCTTTTTGCCGAAGACGACACGGTCATCCTGAATTTCGATCTTCCAGAGTCAAGTCCGGTATACCTTGGGGTGATCCAGCAGAAAGACCACACTCCTTCCGTAATCTCGAGGCATTTTCTGTACCGTCTCAAGCATGATATATCTGAATTGCAGCAATTATTGTAACTTTGAAATACATAAAGCAAGAGGGGGATTTCGTAGCAATGAATATTGCATCAGGCATACTAGGGTTAATTCTCTTTCTGAATTTTATCTTTGTTCTAGTCGTTGTTTTTAAAGAAAGGCGGGACGCCGGTGCCACTTGGGCATGGCTGCTCGTGCTTACCTTTATTCCGATTGTCGGATTTTTGCTGTACCTGCTGTTTGCTCAGAACTTCAGGCAAGTCCGTCTGTTTCATTGGGGCGACTTGAAGAAAATCGGCGTTGAAGAGACCATCTTGGAGCAGATCGGACAAATACAATCGGGAAGCTATCAGTTTCATAATGCGTCAGCCAGCAATAACCGAGATCTCATCTATATGCATCTGAACAACAACCACTCTATTTTTACTGAAGAAAATGCGGTAGATATTATCACGGACGGCCAGGAGAAGTTTGACAATCTATTCAAGGATATTGAGGCGGCCAAAGTTTACATCCATGTCCAGTATTACATTATCCAGAATGATAACCTCGGCAAAAAATTAATAAATCTTCTTACGCAAAAAGCAAGAGAAGGCGTTAAAGTCAGAGTATTATACGACCAGCTCGGCTCCAAAAAGCTGACAAAAAGGTTTTTCCAGGACTTCCGCGAAGCGGGTGGTCTTGCAGAGGCTTTCTTTCCTTCCAAGCTCCGTCTGATCAACCTGCGGCTGAACTACCGAAACCACAGGAAGCTGGTCATTATTGATGGAGAAATTGGATATGTCGGCGGTTTTAATGTAGGCGATGAGTACCTGGGTCTCAATTCCAAATTCGGCTACTGGCGAGATACACATCTGCGGATTACCGGTTCCGCCGTATACGCCATGCAGATCCGATTCATTTTGGACTGGAATCAGGCATCCCATCACCACGCGATTACCTATTCTCCCAGTTTGTTTCCGAACGTTGGCCCGGCTGGTAAAATAGGTATGCAGATCGTAACCAGCGGTCCGGACAGTCAGTTTGAACATATCAAGAATGGTTATATTAAAATGATATCTTCCGCGAAGAAATCGATATATATTCAGACCCCATATTTCATACCAGATCCAAGCCTGCTTGATGCCTTAAAGATTGCAGCACTATCCGGTGTGGAAGTGAAAATTATGATTCCGGATAAACCGGATCATATCTTCGTTTATTGGGCGACGTACTCATACATAGGTGAATTGTTGAAAACCGGTGCTACGGTATATCTCTACAATAACGGCTTTATTCATGCGAAAACGATCGTTATTGACGGGGAAATCGCTTCCGTAGGAACGGCCAACATCGATTACCGCAGCTTTAAGCTTAATTTTGAGGTCAATGCCTTTTTATATGATGACCGGATTTCGCAAAAACTGACTGAGGTATTTGAAGAGGATATTCTAGTATCCAAGCAGCTTACCATGGAAGAGTATCTGGAGCGTCCAAGATGGATACGGATGAAAGAGTCCGTCTCGAGGCTGCTGTCACCAATACTGTAATAAAACGTCTATTCATTCTATAATTCAAAAAAGAGCTGTCTCTCTTAGGGGAGGCAGCTCTTTCTTTCTATCTATTATTTCATTTCAATAGATTGGTTTATTTGTGTCCACGCGGATGGACCGATCAAGCCAAGACGCCAGAATGCCACGCCTTTGAGATCATACCTTTTCGCCAGACCAATTTTGGAGTTTATGGTGGTATCCTTTTCGCTGCCTAGTGAAATACCCAGGATGAGCTTATCCTTGCTGGTTTCCTTCAGCGCCAAGCGAATAGCTTCATCCACTTTATCGAGTGGCTCTGGACCCTTCTCCTGCTCAAACGCGTAAGCCATAATCACCAGATCATCTGCGAGGCTCGACAACGTTTTGTAATCATAACCGGCGTACGAACTGTTGAGCGGATGAAGGACCAAAGTCAGCTTTAGACCTGCCTGATGGGCTTTGCCGGATAGATTTTTAATAAATGCATTATACTCGGACTTCACTTTATTTTTGTCTCCGGTAAGACCTAGCCCCTCCAGATCCAGCGCGATTCCTTTGAAGCCCTTCTCGGTTGCCGTCGCCACGATCTGTGAAGTGGTTTTCTCTTGCAGCGCTGTGTCTTCCAGATTCTTGGTCAGCTCGAGGTTGGAATCTACCGAGTACACCATCAGATACGGCGTAGTGCCCTGCTGATCTGCATCCTGGATAATGGACTCGGGCGTAACGTCACCGGCTGCCTGCGGCCATTTATACTCTTTCCCCTGTGTGGTAAATTCACCATTCGGATCAATCCGGCTCCAGCCGAACGATACCGAATCAAACGATGGGATATATGACCGTTCATCAAAAGAAGAAAGAGCATAGAAGCCCATCGTATACATATCTTTCTTCGGAGAAGTAATTGAAACGGTCTGGGTCGACTGATCCCAGGCAACGGCAGCTCCGAACTGCTGGCTGAAGAAGCTAAGCGGAATCATCGTGCTGTTTTGGATCGTCTGCGGAGCGATCGACAATGTAGTCGCCTTTCCGTCTACCAAAGCATTTTTACTTCCAATTTTCAAAACGACCTGTTTCGTAGCGCCGCCGTTTTGTTTGGTTGCAGTAATCTTCTGCTCCTTCTGATTCCATATCACCTGTATGCCCAATGCTTCAGATATGGCGCGGAATGGAACCATCGTAGTCCCCTTGATAACTGTTGGCTGCACAGGAAAAGGCAGCGGGTATCCATCCAGCATAATGCTAACTTTTCCAGGGGCTGCTTCCGTTGTTTGCTGCGGAACAACAGACAAAGATCCAGCGAGAATGACAGAACATAATAGAAATTTACCTAGTACCTTCATTTTTTCGGTTCTCCTATTAACTAGTGATAGATTTGATTTTCATAGAATAGTTTTACTATATCACTTTCAGGGATACCAGTTCTACCTTTAACAGGGAATAGACTACTGCGTGTTCTCTCTATCAGTCAGGTTTTCTCATCATTCTCTAATGTTACTTTAGCAGGAACACGTTATGATGAAGATAGACTATAGGAATTGCTATCGAAAGAGGGAAGAATATGCTGCATCAAATCATGGATTTTATTTCATCTATAGCCTCATCATTGGTTGATGGGCTTGGATTAGTCGGTATTTTTATTGGTATGGTTATCGAAAGTGCTTGTATTCCGCTCCCCAGTGAGGTCATTATGCTTACCGGAGGATTTCTCGTTCATCAAGGGAAGTTCCCCTTATGGGAATTGGTTGCTGTCGGTACATTAGGTAATATCATCGGGTCCATCATCGTATTCTGGATTGGAAAAACCGGAGCTCGCACCCTTCTGGAAAAGTACGGAAAGTATTTGCTCATCAACCGCAAACATTTGGCACAAGCAGAGAGCTGGTTTCATAACTACGGAGAAAGAGCCGTTTTGATCTCTAGGGTACTGCCTTTTGTCCGTACTTTCATTTCTTTGCCTGCAGGTATATCCGGTATGAATTTCTATAAATTTCTGATCTACACCACAATCGGGTGCCTTCCTTGGAATCTGGGACTGGCCTATGCAGGCTACCAGCTCGGTGCAAATTGGGCAATAGCCGAAAAGCTAATTCATCCTGTTACCTATGCTGTGATCGCGATTCTAGCTGTGCTTCTGATTGTTTATGTATGGAAAGCATTTCGAAAAAAGTCTAAAAATCGTGACAATTCCAAAGAGATTTAAAGTTTATTACAGCGCGACCATGGACCGGTTATCAGCCGGATCGTGGTCGTTTTGTTATCACAAAGAAAAAACCCGCCACTATGGCGGGCTTACTAAACATGATTCATTTTTTAGAACAGCAGGTCCTTGGAATAATTATCTCCTTCGAGAATATCGTATTCCACCATTTTATAATCATTGAGCAGCGACGTCTGCTCTGGAGTCAGCTCTGAAATCTCACCCGAAGAACCAATCAAGACATTTTTGTTAAGTCCCGGAATCTCCGATTTGATCTTCTCCAGCATTTTGTAATAAGGAGGCATAGGTTGTCCACTGAGCTGAAAAATGGTAGGTCCAATATAAGCAGGACTGAGCGTTCCTACGGACTGTTTGCCAATATCGAAGTTCGCCATGTACATCAGCTTGGTTTCATGCTTCAATCTTGGATTATTGTCCCAGCCTGCCTGAGTATAGATACCTTCCGACAATGCCGGCAAATGATCTCCCCAAAATGCGACGATCGTCGGCCGTTTAATAGTCTTCAGCTGTTCACTTAAATAGGCAAGTGCATAGTCCGTCAGCTTCGTATCATGGACATAGGTTTCGAGTTCATCCTTATACTCAGGTTTTACTCCTTTTACGGATATCGTATTAGGGCCATTTAGACCTTTGGTGAACGGAAAATGGTTCTGCATGGTCACCAGATGAAGGAATGTCGGTTTATCGGAATTTTTAAGCTCCCGTACAGCTTCCTGCACCGCATACTTATCCGAAATATATCCGTTCGGCGTGAATCGCTGGGCGTCTTTCAAGTCCTTTTCACTGGTGAACTTTTCAAAGCCAAGGATAGGATAGACTTGGTTACGGTTGTAAAACGTATCGTCAAATGGATGAAGCGCCTTGGTACTGTAGCCTCTCTCATTAAGAATGCTAACGATCGATGGCATAGACGACATTTTAACGATTCTTTGCTGATAAGGAATAGATCCGTCTTTCAAAAAGTACATCGATAAGCCGGTCAAGGCTTCAAATTCGATATTTGCGGTATTCCCGCCAAACTCTGGCGACAGCATATATCCGGACGGAGTCGAATTCTGCACCTGATGGATAAATTTCAACGGATCCTCACTCATGGTATAGGTTGGCATGCGAGTCGGATCAAAGAAAGCTTCGTCCATCATAAACATAATATTAGGCTGCTCTGCAGGTGCTTTTCCTGACATTTGATCCGGCAGCGCACTGTATTTCTTGGCAATAGCCTCGATCGCATCTTTGTTGTAACCATCCGGTTTATCCATCAGCGTCTGATTGAGATTACCTGCAAAGGCATATACAAACCCGTTCTGTGAATAATTAACCTTCTGATTCCAAGGAATGTTCTGATATTTCATGGAGGTAGCCAGTGCTGTTTGGCTCCCAACCATCTGAACAAAGCCTACAATGATGGTTACGGATAGGACGATCATTAGGAATCGGAGCGGTAGTTGAATCTTTATCTTTGGCATCTTGAAGATCAGATATACTAGAAGTGCGATCAGAATAAGCGCCAATATCACCGCATACGGAGAGATCATTCCTTTCACGATTTTGCTCATTTCCTGTGCGTTCTTAATCTGCCTCAAATCCCAAGGGAAAAGCGGTTCCCCGGTAGTGCCCTGCTTCTTATAATTGGCTATCGCCAAAATGATACATATCACAAATGCAATCAGCGCTCCCGAATAGACATTTGGAATCAAGGCGCTAAAGGTGAGCAGAACGAAAAAGAAAAACAAACTCCCTGAAATATACAGCCAATAGTATTGCGAAATCCAGTTGAATACACTGTCGAAATCCATATTCAACGAGGCTGCCTGCATAATGAAATTAAGAATAAACCCGCCAAGCAGAAGCGTGAGCAATAAGGCTCCGATTCGCTTTGAGGGCATGAAATACTGACGCAAGTTACATCCTCCTCTATCTATTCTAAGCGAACAGTATAGTACAATTATCTTAGAAATAGATGAGAAATACAAATTTCTTGCAACATCATTAAAATTTTAGCTATGGTTCGCAAAAAAGGCTGATCTTCACGAATGAAGACCAGCCTTTTGAATTTTTAGAGATTGATGTCATCTACAAGCCGATTAATAGATGCCAAAGCAGCCAGAAGCAAGAATGATAACCAACAGGATAAAGAGTACCAGAATAAAAGCAGTGTTACGGAAAACTCCACCAACTTCTCCAGACATTCAAAGCACCTCCTATCAACGATTTCGAGATATTATATGAGCATTGTTACGGTTATGCTTGGATAATTATACTCGGTTAATGAACCTAAATTACGGAGATTAAAATTGAATTACTGAACGATTTGATCTTTATGGGCTTCAACAAATTTGACGGCCTCGAATACCATTCCCGCCGCCTGATCTCTTTTCATCACTTGTTTCGGACTGAAATTCTGATGATCGTCGAGCGTTGTCAGCTTATAGATCAGAGAACGTTGAATGGTTCCTTGATACGCGGTTGAGATGTCCTGCTCATCATGGATCTGAATGAAGATTTTGATCAGCGCATATTGGCCTGTTTGCTCAAGCGCCTGAACCAAATAGTGCGTAAACTGCTCCTTGGTCATCGGCTGCTGCGGGTCGATATCGGCCGGGATATCAAGTCCATTATAATGAGCATTAATGAACGCTTGCGCATACCAGGCATCATTGCTGATTTTGCTGAACAGTCCTTCTGCTTCAGGTGCTTTGTTGAAGTCAATGCTCGCGAGACTGAGCTGCATGGAATCCACGATCAGCTTGATCCCCTGCGCATTGGTCAATACCGCTTGAGGTTTGAACTCTTGATCATTCATTCCATGTAAGAACCCCTTCTCTTTCAGTGCTTGGACTTGCGTCTTATAATTGCTTTGGCTCATATCCTTGAATTCATCAGCTGCGTAAATATGCTGCGGCTGCAGCAGTGTCACAGATAAAAGCACGCTCATTACAGTAATTCCTGCTAACTTCTTCATGATCCCGCCCCCATTGGTAATTTTTTTCATTTAATAAATTTGACGGGATTGGTATAAAAAAAGTTGCTCAATTATAACCCAACTTGATGATCATGCTGCCCGGAATTTCGCAGGATGGTCACCCCTGAGAGACATTCTTCCGCTTCATGCTCCGGATCAGCTTTTTCGTATCTAGATCAATGCGATTGGATTCCGTTATTTTTTGCAGCGCTTTGTTAAATGTAAAATCATCTAAACTGCAGTTCCGGAAATAAGCTGATGTTGGCTCAGGCAGTTTAATATAACATATGGATAAAGCCCATGCTGCGGCCATCTTTACATAATACCCTTCGTGCCGAATGGAATCCAAGGCTTGTAGTACCCTGTCAATATACTTTTCGTCTATAAAGTAGCCCAGAAGCATGACGATACCAAATCGGATTTCATATTCTTGACCAGATTGCAAATAGGGCTGAAGAAATTCCCACATCTTGTCCTGTTCGGTTTTGGCAAATTTCAAACCTGTGCAGAAGCTGTCACATACCGACCAGTTATCGATTTTCGGGACAAAAGCAGCTGTATACCGCAGCTTTTCATCGATATCTGCTTTCACATATCCAATCACCATGCCTTGCAGCATGATTTCTTCAAAATAATCATTGTCCGCTTCTTTCAAAAACGTGCGCCAATCCCCTTTGGCGATGTGCTTTGCCAGCTTGCGCAGCTCCGGGAGTCTAACCCCCAGCACATTGGATACATTCGGAATTAGTGCTGCGGAAAATTTCTGATACTTCTCATCAGCAAGTTCGAACAGTTGTTCACGAATAGTTACAGCCATGATACACTCCTTACTCAATAGATATTTCCCATAGATAAATGGAGGCAACAGATCCATAAGGTGAATAGCGAAGCCGATACTGGTCAAACTGCTTCTTATCGAGGCTGCTGAGACCATACAGCTTCATCATGCCACGCCTTATGGCGGCATCCCCCCAACTGACCACGTCTGGCCGCTGGAGCGAATGCAGGAGCAGCATCTCTGCCGTCCAGCGTCCGATTCCTTTACATGAAGTCAGTTTCTGAATCACATCCTCATCTGAAAGCAGAGGCAGTTCTTCCAAATCAAACTCTCTATTTACAATTCGGCAGGCCATCTCATGAATACATATAGATTTGTTCATTGTGATTCCACATGCCTGGATACGCTCAGGCGATTGACTAGCGATCGAAATTGGCGTGATTGCTCCCGACTGCTCTTGAAGCCTGGCCCAAGCTTTATCAGCCGCTCTAACGGAAATGAGCTGACCGATGATCGTATAGACTAGTGCGGAAAACAAATCAGGGCTCGTCGCTCGATCAACCTTACCTATCCTCATCATCGCTGCACCCAGAACCGCATCAGCTTTTTTCAAGGCATCCATTTCTGTATCGCCGTACTTAAAGAAAGAAGTTTCGATCATTATATGAATCAGCCCGCCTTCCTTAACGGTATCCCTGATCATTGGATCATGGTTCAAACCCCTTCTGGCTAATCCTGACGCTCTCTTCCGGGTAATGCATGATAAAACGTTCATACACTCTCCGGTAGGCCTCAGGATGATACCACTCTTCTAAACCGTGTTCCTGATACAGCTTCTCAATACCTAAGCTTCGAGTCCGTTTGCCCCCGCTGCCATCTCCCATAAAAAAATCATCGATACAGATACGATCCACTAATGGAAGAAGCTTGAGTGGAAGATCTTCACTGCTCGGTAGTATGGGAGCGATTGTGGCTTGGGTTGGTACACCGGCTTCTTTCAGCCGTTTAAGCGTTCTAAGCCTGGCCTCGATCGGAGGCGTTCCCGGTGTAATAAGCCTGCGGATATCCTCGCGGTCGGTTTCGACGGTCATACTGACCCTTACCCTACACCCAAGCCGGAGCAGCAAATCGATGTCCCTATGAACGAGCGGACTTCTAGTCTGTACGAGTAGAAAATCGGGCGGGTCCTCCACCATGACTTCAAGCAAAGAGCGGGTGATGCATTCTTTTGCCTCGGCAGGCTGGTATGGATCGGTGCTGGAAGACATGAAGATAGTGACCTTTCCTTTTCGCTTTGCCCGCTGCAGATCTTTGCGGAACACATCCGCTGCGTCCTTTTTGACATCAACCCATGTCCCCCACGGTTTACCACGGAATAAAGAGACTGGCATTTGCCGCACATAACAATAGGAGCAGCCGAATGAACAGCCTGAATACGGGTTTAATGAATGACTATATCCGGTCAGAAAGCCTGTGCCTTTGTTCAACATTGATTTAGGAATTTTATATTCAAGCATTTGATTTTTCCAGCTCAAGCAGATGGATTTTCATATCCAGACCACCTCTGTAACCGGTGAGGGTTCCATTTTTACCGATCACCCGGTGGCAGGGGACCGAGATCAGCACCGGATTCGCCCCGATGGCTGTCCCAACCGCCCGGACCGCAGCCGGCTTGCCGATAAGATGAGCAATTTCAGAGTAAGAGCATGTTTGCCCGTACGGTATTTTACAGAGTGCATCCCATACAGATTTTTGAAAAAGAGTCCCCATCAAATCAAACGAAATGGTGAAATCAACAAGTCTTCCTTCTAAATAACCAGCCAGTTCATCGGCATAGGGCCGCATAAGCTCGTCATTTTGCTCCAGTAACGATGTCCGGAAATGCTTCCGTATCCACTCCTCCATTTCCTCATACGGCATGTTCGCCGATCCGACATAACAAAGTCCCTGTTCAGATGCGGCAATATGCATCTTCCAGTCCTCATGCTGAAGTAGTGTCCAGAATATCGTATGTTTCTTATTGTTATTCAAAATGAGCACCTCCACCCGTTCCATCTCTATCTCCCATCTATTCTTTGCTGTCTATATTCGGCTGGTGTGCATCCTGTTCTCCTCTTGAACACTGTAATGAAGTATGAGGTATGCTGAAAACCAACCAAAGATCCAATCTCTCGTGCAGACTTGCTTGTATTCCGCAAATAGTCCTGCGCCTTCTCGATTCGAATGTTTTGCAAGTACTCCGCAGGAGTCATATCCATGATTCTCTTAAACGTCCGATGTAAATGATATGGACTACCATGGCAAACCTCTGCCAGATCGGTTAAAGTAATGGGCTCCGCAAAATTTTTATCCATGTAGTCGGTCATTATCCCGACCCATTCTCTGTCCGGCAGCCGCTCTCCTGTTGGCTTGCAGCGCTTGCACGGCCGGAATTCTTCCCGCATCGCCTGTTCCGCATTTCTGAATATCCGTACATTATCACGGTTTGGCACCTTCGATTTGCAGGATGGCCTGCAGAATATCCCGGTTGATGTGACGGCGTAGAAAAACTTGAAGTCATGCGATTCATCATTCCTGACAATCGCCTGCCACTTCTCCTCTGTAAGCAGTTCCGGGTCATCTCTATCCAGCATGTTGATCACCTCTATAAAGACAGTATATCCCGATTTAGGGCTCAACGAAGGATTTTAGGAATAGAAAAGCAAGATTTTGATATTCAATCCTGCAGCTCCTTCTATAAAGCAAAAAACGGGATTGTCTCGAATAGAGCATCCCGTTTGTATTGTTCCGGTTTTCATCGGTAATCCAATTATCAATTGAACTTAATGTTCGATGCTGCCTCCAGGCTAGCAAACGATTGGAACTGTTCATTATATTCCTCGATGATTTCTTCCGCGCTTCTTGCTCCTTGGCTCCACGTACTGTGGGCATCCTTCACAACGATCACTTCAAAACCCAGCTCGCTTGCTCTTTTACATGTCGCCTCAACACATATATCTGTTTGGATGCCTGCGATCACAAGACTTCCAATGCCTTTCTGAGCCAGAACCTCCTGTAGATCCGTTTCATGAAAAGCATCCGGAACATATTTCTGAATGATGACCTCGCCATTGACCGGAGCAATAGCCGGGTGAATCTCCCAGGCAGTCGTATGGGATTCCAGCGGCTCACCTGGTCCCTCATTATGCTGTACATAGATGACCGGAACTTGATGGATCCTTGCTTGATGTATTAAACCTTTGATCCGCTCCAGAAGTTCATCCCCGTTATATACCGGATCCGACTCCGGAAACATGCCGACCTGTACGTCAATGACAAGAAAAGCCGTATTATTCATCCCCATCCCCCATCCTCATTATCAATTCAAAATTAAAATCCAAAATTTGAGAAATCTGTTTCACTTATTATATCAGGAACGTTTGTTCGTGTAAATAAAAGAAGGCAGAGCTTTAGGGCTCTGCCTTCAGAATAGCTTAGCACTCCTTTCCGTCGATGAAAGGATCTTTGCCAGGGATGACCAGGATGTGGTTCAAAATAAATTGCTGTTGTCTCTCCGATAGATTAGAATTACGAATCAGCGCAGTGATTCGATCTTCCAGCTTATGCATCGTTTGCAGAAACACGTCCATATCTTGCAGATGATCATTCAACCGGATGATCTCCCTTCTTCATGCCTCTTGCTGCATTTTCGTAACATTCCATTTACTTTTCTTGTGGAGTCGCTTGCTGTGTTTTTTTCGATTGCAGAGGCCAGATTTTGACTTCCCATTTTTCGTAAAAGCTTATACATGCATTCACCCAGCCGGACAGGGTTTTGGATTGCAATAACACCTGGTGCACAACCGAGGAAACCATTACCCCGATCAAAGCACCGGCCACAATATCCCCTGGATAATGCACGCCTGTCCATACCCGGGAGAAAGCAATTAGACCCGCTAGGATCAGCCACACAATACCATCCTTTTTCCGGAAAAGGGCAATTGAAGTTGCTATTGCAAAGGCGCCGATCGCATGATCACTTGGGAAGGATGCATTCACCGCATGATCAATCAGCTGATGCACCGTATGTGCAACAAAGGGTCTGTCACGGTAAAACAGATGTCCCAGAATAAAGCTGATCCCTAGTCCTACACAAGTGGCGATGGCGGATTCCACAACCATTCTTCTGTTCTTATCACTTCTTGTAAACCAATAAACCAATAGTCCGATAAAAAACAGGTAAAACGCATCTTTAGCCAAAAATATCATTACCGGGTTTAAAAAGGAAGCGGAGCTCGCCCACTCATTGATGGATTGAAATAACTGATAGTCCAATTGACCAATACTCATTTTCATTCTCCTTCTGCAGATTCTTGTCGAACCGGATTACTTCCGGCTGTTATCACCTTACAGCAGAAAAATGAAAAAACGATGAGAAGCTCCTTAAAACTTTTCGTCTATGCCTTAACAGCGGCCGGAAACGTAAGCGTAACCCGAGTACCTTCATCCTCCACACTCGTCATATTGATTTCTCCGTTATAATGCAGAACAATATTTCTGGCAATCGATAACCCCAGTCCTGTCCCACCAATCTCACGATTGCGTGCCTTGTCCACTCGGTAGAAACGGTCAAATACATATTGAAGCTCTTCCGATGGTACACCGATTCCATGATCCTGAACGGATATAGACAACTGCCCGTTTTTCACATGGGAGGTTATCTCCACCTGTTTATCTTTGTCCGAATATTTCACGGCATTTTCAATCAAAATAAGCATGATTTGTTCCAGATGCAGCGGGTTCAGCTTCACAGCATAGTTGCTTTTTTCCACATTTATATTAAAAGTGAATTCCGGATGCAAGGTTTCCATCCTTTTTACCGTTTCAGTCAGATACGGCTCAATGTGAATATAATTCACATGTTCCGACATTGTTTGGGATTCGGTTCTTGTCAGAGTGAGCAGCTCCTGTACAAGCCTTTTCAGACGGCGGACCTCCTGCAGAGATGCGTCAAGCGATTCCTCGAGAACGACAGGGTCCTCTTTGCCCCAGCGGTTCAATAAGTTTAAATGGCCCTCCAGAATGGTAATCGGCGTGCGAAGCTCATGTGAAGCATCATCCACGAATTGCTTTTGCTGCCGGAATGAAATCTCCAGCTGATCCATCAGCTCATTGAACAGACGAGCAAGCTCGGAGAACTCATCCCCGTTTTCGATGTTTGCGACGCGTTCCTGCAGCCCCTTTTCTTTGACATTTTGGATCGTGCTTGCAAGAGCCTTGACCGGTCGCAAAAACTGTTTGGCAATCGCCCAGCCACTGAGAACGCTGATGCCTACAGCAAGCATACCTCCGATTACCATAACGAGCAGCAGTGTTTTATTGAAATGGTCAAAGGTCTCCAAATTGCTCGCTATTTCAATCGTTCCATGCACATTACCCGACGTGAACGGAGTCCGGTATACCAGAATATGGTCGTCTGCGTCAAGCCGAACATCCTGCATCTGTGCTGAAGATACCTGAACCGGAGCAATCCAGTTGGAATTAAAGCGGTTGGAGTCTGTCAGCAGCTCTGTACCATCTTGATCGATAATTCTAATCATCTGATTTTTGCCCAGTATATTTCTCATAAAGGATTTCGTTTCAGGAAGCTCGAAGTCAGCGGCAGAGCTGGTATTGTCCTTCACATATACCTCGACCTGGGACATCATCGTATGGAGCGTATCCTGCTCCTGATTCATCATCCAATTCTTCAACACGAGGTACTGGGCAAAATTGTACGTGGCAAATACCAGGAAAATAAGCAGCGCCGCCCCAAGCATGAGCTTCCAAATGACCGGCAATCTTCGAAGCAAATCTTTTATCCGCTTAATCATCATCTCATCACATATCCCATTCCCCGGACCGTTTGAATCATACTTTCTTCTCCGGGCACATCAAGTTTGTTTCTCAAATACCGCACATAAACGTCAACCACATTGGTCTCTACAAGCGAGTCATATCCCCATACCAGATCTAAAAGCATGTCCCTCGTCTGCACCATATTCGGATGCTTCATGAGTACAGCTAGTAGATCAAATTCTCGCTTAGTCAGCTCCACGACTTCTCCGCTGCGTGTCACGATTCTCGCGTCCAGATCGATGGTGATCCCGCGGAAGTTTAATGTGGAATGGTTTTCGCGGTCCTCCAGCTCAATCCGGCGGAACAGTGCCCGCATACGGGCCATAAGCTCTTCAATATCAAACGGTTTGGCAAGATAATCATCCGCACCACTGTCGAGACCCGATACCCGATCCTCCAGCTGGTCTCTGGCCGTAAGCATAATGACAGGCGTACTCTTCACGGCTCGGATTCTGCGGCAGACCTCTACACCGTTCAGTCCCGGCAGCATGATATCCAGTAGTATCAAATCCCACTCTTCCGCAAGAGCCAATTGGAGTCCGTTGTTTCCTTCATAGGCTCCCTTCACGTAAAATTGTTCATGTTCGAGTTCTAATTGAATAAATCGGGCCAGACTTTTTTCATCCTCTATAATCAATATTCGTTTCATATTCCGACTCTCCTTTGCACTGCTCTACGTCCCCATTATAAAAGAAAAACATGAAAAATCGATGAGAGATTTTCATGTCCGCTGCAGGCACCGTTTCATTCTTTCTATCTTCACAATACCAGTTTGGGCAAACCCGCTTCGTCTAAACAAAAAACGCAGCTCTCTTTCATAAGAGAACCGCGCTTATAATGAGTTGGTAATCGTTTTAGGCCACGTTATTTTCCCTGGCTTTGCGAAAACGGACATTCACGAGAATGATGCTGGCAAGAATCAGGATCAGACCGATCAGCAGATTCAGCGTCACATGTTCATCCAGGAATATAACGCTCGTAAAAATTGAAACCAGCGGAATCAGGAAAGTATAAGAACCCACTTTGCTCGCTTCTCCCTCATGGATTAATTTGAAATATACAAACCATCCGAGTGCGATAACGAAAATGGAAATAAAAACAGTGTCTGCGATAAAGGATGCGTTCCATACGATGGCCGACCAGTCTTCCATTCCCGTACCTACAGCCAGCAAAATAATGCCGCCAATCGTAATCTGCATAGCGGTGAGCCAGAGCGAATCCACTTTATGCCCAATCTTTTTAACATAAACGGTACCGAGTGCCCATGTTAGGGCGGTAATAATTGCCAATATTATGCCGATCGGGGATATGTTACCGCTGAGCCCACCCAAGCTCATTGTAGCCACACCGGCAAAACCGACTAACAGTCCGAGCATTTTCTGCCTTGTCATGCTTTCTCCGAGCCACATCCATGAGAATAATCCTAGCAGTACCGGCTGCAGAAATACGATCGCTGAAAACAAGCCCGCAGGCGTATATTGAAGCCCGATCGTCTGTACGCCGTAATAGAGCACGATGCTGAGC
Organism: Paenibacillus mangrovi; assembly: GCF_022898935.1. Classification (GTDB taxonomy): domain Bacteria; phylum Bacillota; class Bacilli; order Paenibacillales; family Paenibacillaceae; genus Paenibacillus_AQ; species Paenibacillus_AQ mangrovi. The sequence goes on from NZ_JALIRP010000016.1 coordinate 30,711, forward strand.
AAAGCGGACAAAAGATACACCGGCCAGTTTTTCCGGAACTGCAATTTCTTGTATTTGGGCAAAGCCACGAGGACAAGCAGCAAGCCGCCGATAAAGGCGCGAAGGCCGGCAAAAAGAATCGGCGGTGTATATTGCAGCGCAACTTTAGACAAGGGCCAATTAATCCCCCAGACCAAAATCAAAAAAGCTAAAAGAAGAACGGTTTTATTTTGCTGAATCATTTCTGTCTTCACTCCTTGTAACTACATAAACATGGTGTGAATTATACTCTCATATGTCAGTCGCGTCATGTATTTTTTCTGAAAGTGTTATTTTCCCTTTGCAAGATCATTTCCATATATCCCCTTTACTGCTTACCTTAAAAAAAGCTGACGCCAAATAATCATGGCATCAGCTTTTTTTGTATGTAGAAAATCAATCAGTTTCTTTCCTTTTAATATCACAACTGTGCAGCGCTTATTAACTCCATAACCAGCTCGCGATCCTCTTCGCTCCCGCGGGCAATTGATGAAGATTCAAATAAGTACACTCTGCCTTAAGCAACATTTCTCCGATTAAATACGTCTAATAATATATTAAACACAATCACCGAACGGAGTCGGAGAAAATGAAAAAAAGCATTTTAATTCTGCGTATAACTGTGATATTTACATTGTTTGCAACAAGTTTAGTTCCTCTCTCATTGGCTCATGCTGAACAAAAACGCGTTACGGGAACAGTGGTATTAGATGGTAAAGCATTAGATGACAAAGCTACCATTATTAACGGGAATACAATGATACCGTTCCGTAGTTTTTTTGAGGCTTTAGGTATGTCGGTTAATTGGGATCAAAAAACTAAAACAGTCACAGCTTCAAAGAATGATCTTGAAATAAAAATGACAAATGGAATATTAAAGGCGATTATTAACAATAAGGATATCCCTTTAACCCAAGCTCCTTTTTTAGATGAAACAGAAAATAAGTTTTATGTTAATACACGTGTTGTTGCTGAATCCACTGGCGCTACTGTTGAATGGGATAACGTAAAGAAAATAGCATCCATAACAACTAAAAATTAAGTAAATTAATTGAGGCTCTTATGTGAGAATAGGAGCCTTTTTTAGCTATCTCTGTACTGTAGGAGTTGAATAGGAATTCATTAAAAAGAGGCTTCGCAACTTACGAATCCTCACGAAACTAAATAACCAGTCGCCGGTTCATTTCCGACGACTGGCTGCTTAGACTTGAAAGGTGTTTTGATCCCTGTCTCACAAACAGGGGTCAGTCCAATGATCCTGGCATCAGCTTTGTTTGTATGTAGAAAATCAATCAGTTTCTTTCCTTTTAATATCACAACTGTGCAGCGCTTATTAACTCCACAACCAGCTCGCGATCTTCTTCGCCCCCGCGGGCATCTGGTGTCGGGGAAAAGTGCTTCATATGCTTGTGGAGAACCGGCGCATGATCCATAACCACTGGGCTCGTGACGTCTACTGCCGTAATCCGGATGGCTTCATTTCCGATGTCAACCAACCGAAAACCCGGCTGATCCAGGCAGGCTGACATTTGTACAAATGACCAATCCTGCTGCTGTACAATCGAATCCATATGGGTGTGACCATTAAAATAAATTCCAATCCCTTTGTTTTGGTTCAGGATACTCCACATATCAATGTTTGGGTGAATCGAGCCTTTCTCTCTCACCGAACCCTTGGTAGTACGGTATATAGGATGATGTCCAAATACGAGAAGCGGTTTTTCATTGGACGAAATGACTCTGCTTTCCAGCCACTCCAGCTGTTCAAAATCAAGCCAGCCTCCCCAATCCTCAAAATCCATTTCCTTCGCAGTATCCAGAAAAACCAGCATCGCTTCTTCCGTATCAAGAACATGATATCGTTGCTGTCCTGTAATCCGAAGGACCTCGCTTCTGGTCTGGCCGTAAAGGTCATGATTACCGAGGACGTGAATGAATCGCTTGTCCTGACGCTTCAATAACGCATATACTTCCTGAAGTTCCGATGTCAGTCCATAGTTGGTGAGATCTCCGAGTGAAATATACAAATCCGCATCGAGATTCAGAAACTGCTCGAGCACATGATGATAAAATGCAGTCCGAGCCTCCTCCAAACCCGGTATGGACCGGTCGATCTCATGATAATGCAAGTCTCCCAGCAAAGCCAATTTCATCATATACCTCTCCCTTCGATCTACAAAATGACATCCTTATTCCTCCATCATAAAGACGAAGTATTATTTATGCGTTAAGAGTGAAGGCATATTTTGTAAAAGAATAAATGGATATCTTGCAAATCGAAAGAAGGCAGCAGATGATCATCATTTTTTCATGGACTTTATCCGCTTCATGACATCATTCACGCCACGGCCGAAATAATCATGAAGCTCGCAATATTCCTGATATAATTGCTCGTATATACGAACATGTTCAGGTATCGGCATGAAGGTTTCTTGCTTTATCTTGGCCATTTGTTTAGCAGCTTCGACGATACTACTGTATCCGCCTGCCGCTTTGCCGGCTGCTGCTGCCGCAAACATCGCTGCGCCGAGAGCCGTAGTATGCTTGGAGTCTGCCACGACAATTTCCCGCCCAGTAACATCGGCATAGATCTGCATCAGGAGACGGTTCTTTTGCGGCAGTCCTCCGCATGCGTAAAGCTTATCAACAGCGATTCCGTTCTTAACAAACGTATCCACTACCTTGCGGGTGCCAAAAGCCGTCGACTCGAGCAACGCCCGGTAAATTTCCTGAGGTCTGGTAGACAGTGTAATTCCGATGATCATTCCGGTTAAATCCGTATCCATCAGGACTGAACGGCTTCCATTATGCCAATCCAAAGCTAATAGCCCCGTCTCTCCCGGGTTATATGCTGCCGCTTCACGCTCAAGCCATTGATGAATATCCAAGCCTTCACGATAAGCATGCTCCTTCACATAAGCAGGTACAGCCTCATCGATATACCACTCGAAAATATCGCCTACCGCATTCTGGCCGGCTTCATAACCGAAATAACCCGGGATGATGCCATCTTCCACAACACCGCAAATGCCTTCGACGAGCTTCTCCTCCTCATGAAGCAGCATGTGACATAATGAAGTTCCCATCGCCATGACAAGCTTTCCGGGAGTAACCACACCCATGGCCGGAACAGCGGCATGCGCGTCTATAACGCCTACGGCAACAGCCGTCCCTGCTTTCAATCCGGTAAGCGCCGCCATTTCTTCTGTAAGTCCACCGGCGCTTGATCCGAGCGGCATGACTTCACCCCGCAGCTTCGTGGTAGCCAGGTGCTCAAGCCTTGGATCCAATGCTTTCAAGTACTCTTGGCTCGGATATCCATCTTGCTTGTGCCATAAAGCTTTGTAGCCAGCCGTACAGCTGTTGCGGGTGATACGGCCTGTCAGCTTGAATACGGTCCAATCTGCCGCTTCCAGGAACATGTCTGCCGCTTCATATATTTCCGGGGCTTCATCCAGAATCTGCAGCACCTTGGCGAGCATCCACTCCGATGAGGTTTTACCTCCGTATCGAGGTAGGAAAGCTTCGCCCCGTTCTGCCGCGATCCGGTTAAGCTGGTCGGCTTCCGGCTGTGCTGCGTGATGCTTCCACAGTTTGACCCAACTATGAGGATGATGCTTCCATTCATCCAAAAGGCACAGCGGTGTACCATGGGAATCTATTGGCAACATCGTGCATGCCGTGAAATCAATTCCGATGCCGATCACATCATCATGAGCTACGCCGGCTTCCTTCAATACAGCAGGAATAGAGCGCCGCAAAACTTCCAAATAATCGTCCGGGTGCTGAAGCGCCCAATCTAGAGGAAGCTTCACGCCGGAGCCCGGCAGCCGTTCATCTATCACATGATGGGGATATGGAGTGACATGATCGGCGATTTCATTCCCGTTCGACAGATCCACCAGTACCGCCCGGCCCGATTGCGTGCCGTAATCAATGCCAATCGCATATTTGTGAAACGTGGATTGAACCATTTTGTATTTTGTACCCTCCTTAATCTGACTAGCTCACAATCTTTTCGCGTATCCGACATCAAACTCCTGCATGGAAGAAAAAAAAGAAAACGGCTTGTTGCCGTCTTCTTATCCACGCAGGAGCGCATGTTGGCACGCCGTCTGCAAATCTCTCCAGGTTCGGTTTACTGCCGTATCTTCCATGCAGGCAGATAGCCCCAGCATCGGGAACAGCTTAAGTCCGCAGCTCAAGGAGTCTTTGGCTGCCGTAATACATTCGCTAGAGATCCGCTGCTCCATTTCAGGGGACAGGCTTCCTTTTTGGCTTAGTTCTTCCCAGGACTTGTCCAGTACCATATAAAATGCGTCCTTCTGACGGGCAAACTCCTGTGTCTGTTCTATTATCTCAGCTAGTACTTTTTCATTGCCTCGCGCATTCATCCATTCTTCAGCTGCTTCTAGGAAATGATCCGCTAGCCCCATAGCTACTCCGGCAAAGGAAGTCTGCGCAAATGCCAGGAACGGGTATTTGTACAGCAATTCCTCCTGGTGAGAGCGATATTCTGAAAATGAAAAGGTCATTTCATCCGGAACAAAGGCCCCGGTCACGACCATACTATGACTGGCTGTCGCTTTGAGCCCGAAAGTATTCCAATCTTTATCGATATGTACCTGCTCGGGGGTCATGATCAGCGTAACGATCTCAGGAGCTTCTCCTGAACCCTGACCATTCTCCTTCTCCAAGATCGCATTGGCTGTAAATGTTGTAGCATGTGTCGATCCGCTGCAATATTTCCATCGGCCATTCACGATATAACCGCCGTCTACCCGGAGAGCTGTACCTGTCGTAGCTCCGCTTCCGGCAATGACCGCTTCCGAATGTGCAAATACCTTGCGTCCGATCTCTTTCGTCATGAAAGGCACGAAGTATCCACCCCCTGCACCAATGGTAACCAGCCAACCAAAGCTGCCATCGATGCGTGAGCATTCCTGAAAAATGCGGATTGCCTCCGGCAGAGGAGTCATATTCCCCTCCAGATCATCCGCCACGAATAAATGAAACAGCTTCTTATCATATATGTATTGCAGGGATTCGGGTGTAATTACGCCCTTTTGCTCCATCTGATGTGACTGTTCCCGAATACTGCTGATCTCCTGCTCAGTAAATCCCATGCTTCCACCACTTTCCTGAATATATGTTTTCTTTATTCTATCATGAACGGGACATGCACGTGGATTCTATCATTTAGAACGATAAAACAGCCGCCCGCCTTTACTTGCTAGCGAACGGCTGCTCATATATCCAGTATGTTATATCTTAGCGCCATATTAAGGAGTAACCTGATATCCTTTGCTGCGAATGACGTGACTTAACGGGGTACCTTTACCCGCTGCAGGCGCAGTGCGTTCAGCACAACCGAGACCGAGCTGAGAGCCATGGCGGCACCCGCAATCCACGGCGCCAGAAGTCCGAGTGCGGCAATTGGAATTCCAAGTGTGTTGTATCCCAGAGCCCAAAACAGATTCTGTTTGATATTGCCCATGGTTTTACGGCTGAGATAGATGGCGTCAGGGATACTCGACAGATCTCCGCGCATCAGTGTAACATCCGCGGCTTCCATCGCAACGTCCGTTCCTGTACCGATAGCCATTCCGATATCCGCGGTTGCAAGGGCAGGCGCATCATTGATGCCGTCACCTACCATAGCTACTTTTTTGCCTTGGGTTTGAAGCTTTTTCACTTCATCTGCCTTTCCTTCCGGAAGAACTTCGGCACGCACATACTCAATGCCGACTTGATCTGCAATGGCTTTTGCAGTACGTTCATTGTCCCCGGTGATCATGATGACCTGAATGCCCATGTTTTTCAGACGGCTAACCGCTTCCTTGGAAGTCTCTTTAATGGTGTCCGCAACAGCTACCATACCCGCGTACTCTTTATCGATGGCAGCCAGCATGGCTGTTTTCCCTGCTTCTTCAAGGCGTGCCATCACTTCATATGCATGGGCTGCTTCCACGCCGTACTTTTCCATTAATCTTCTTGTTCCTACCAGCAGTTCCTTGCCTTCCACGACGGCGTGTATACCGTATCCTGGAATAGCGGTGAATGCTTGCGTATCCGGCAGACTGATGTTTCGTTCCAGAATACCTGCCACAATGGCCTCGGCAAGGGGATGCTCGGAATTTTTCTCAGCAGCTCCCACCAATCTTAAGAACTCTTCGGTGTCGTCGTCCGTGATCACATCGGTTAATTCCGGCTTACCTTTAGTAACCGTACCTGTCTTATCTAGGATGATCGCATCGATCTTATGCGTTTGCTCCAGGTGCTCGCCCCCCTTGAACAAAATGCCCAGCTCTGCAGCACGGCCGGAACCGGCCATGATCGAGGTTGGTGTTGCCAGACCGAGCGCGCATGGACACGCAATGACCAGAATGGCAATGGCTTTCTCCAAAGCTCCGGCGAAATCTCCGGGTGTGACAAAGAAATACCACACTAGAAATGCTACGACAGCGATGCCCACGACAATCGGAACGAAAATGCCGGAGATTACATCGGCTACCCGCTGAATCGGCGCCTTGGAGCCCTGCGCTTCTTCCACGACTTTAATGATCTGGGCAAGCGCTGTCTCTTTGCCGACCTTGGTTGCTTTGATACGCAGAACACCGTTTTTGTTCAAAGTTGCCCCGATGACCGTGTCACCGGATTTTTTCTCTACAGGCAGGCTCTCGCCCGTCAGCATCGATTCATCGACAGAGGATTCCCCTTCAAGCACTTCGCCATCCACGGGCACCTTTTCACCCGGACGAATCATCACGATATCTCCTGCAATAACTTCCTCAACCGGTACCGTAATCTCCTCGCCCCCGCGGATGATCCGGGCTGTTTTTGCCTGAAGTCCCATCAACGATTTGATCGCTTCCGATGTACGGCCTTTGGCAAGTGATTCGAACAGTTTGCCCATGATGACCAGAGTGATTAGGATCGCACTGGTTTCGTAGTACATCGAAGGACTATGTTGCATGTCGCCGCCCATAGCGTACCAATCGATCGTGAGGTATAAGCTGTAAAAGTATGCAGCTGACGTCCCAAGCGATACAAGAACATCCATATTCGCACTGCCGTTGCGAAGGGCTTTGTAGGCTCCGACATAAAATGGCTTACCGATATAGAACTGCACCGGTGTTGCCAGAATCAGCTGGAACCATGGATTCATGAACAGATCGGGCAGATAAATCCATGACGTGAAGGAAAAGTGCGCGACCATCGCCCACAGCAGAGGGATGGAGAGAAGCACCGAAATAAGCAGCTTGCGTTTTTGTTTGCGGATTCCATCATCCCGGCTGTTTTGGGAATCATCTCTTTCCTCAGCCGTAATGGCTTTATAACCGAGCTGCTTCACCTTATCCTGCATATCCGTTACCGAAATTTCTGCCGGTGCATATTCCACGGTCGCTGTTTCCATAGCGAAGTTGACAGAGGCATTCGTGACACCCGGAAGCCTGCTGAGTCCTTTTTCAATCCGGTTCGCGCATGCGGCGCAGGTCATACCGGTAATTTGCATTGTTGTTTGCTTTTGGTTATTCGTTGCGGCTTCTTCCACCATCATTCACTCCTTGAAAATGCTATTCATGCAGCTTGTGAATTACTGCTTTACAATCAATTCCATCACCTTTCTTGATTTTTAGTATACCCCCCATCCCTATATAGAGTCAATACATTTTTACAATACTCCTGTACCCTATTCAAAAAAACGATGTGATGGTTATTATCGGAGGAAGAGCTTACGTCGGAACCTAATAATCGTCAACTCAAATCGTATTCTATGTATAATAGGTTTTATATTTTGGGGTGGTTACTGTTTACAGGAGGAATTTCAATGACGGAGGATGTCATTTTTCAATTGAGGAATGAATGGATGATAAAAAAAAGCCGCCTCCGGGCGACTTTTCACTTTATTTGATCAATTTGTTCATCGTGGTCATGAGCTCAGTCAACACTTCCTGATCGCCTTCCTGGATCCGCTGGACCACGCAGCTTTTCATATGATGCTCCAGCAGCAGTTTCCCCACACCGTTCAATGCGGATTGTACGGAGGCAATCTGGTTCAGCACATCATCACAATACGTATCCTTCTCAATCAGTCCCTTAATTCCGCGCACCTGGCCTTCAATGCGGTTCAAACGGCTGATCAGACTGTTTTTGACCTTATCTGAATGATGGCTTTTCCGTTCCGAATGGTCACCAGAGCAGGTGTCCGCGTTCTGTTCCGTATTCTCATCCATCTTATCCGGTACCGTATTCATACGACTCGCCTCCTTTTTCCTTTTCTTCTATTATACTCGGAAGGCAGTGGTAAACAAACCATTGATGAATAACTTCTAATTGAGTACAGCAGTTTCCTTGCTTGCTCATAATCAGCCGTTCGCAATTGATTTCTTATTTTAAAGCCGTTATCACATTAACCGGAATCCCCTCCGTAAACACGCCTTCAGGATTCATCTCAAGCAAGCTTAAGCGCACTTCCTCTTCGAATGCCCCGATCCGATCCCCAAAAAAATGCCTTGCGCCAAAAGATGAGGAATATATATTGCCAATGATCGATTCTACCGTCCAGGTATGCTCATAATCCGGCAGGGCATGCTTCTCAATCTCACGAAAAGGAAATTTCCCGAGCGTATCTTCGTATTTCTCCTTTGGTGGCGAATACGTACCTTGTCCCGCCCTTCTCTCCGGACCAAGCCAAGCTTTTAAAATCTCATCCACCCGCTGCTGCCAGACTTGAGTTTCGTTTCGTTCATTATGTTGATCAATAATGGCAATTCCGCCGCCCTCATCTAATCGAGGATATAATGTTGCAAGTATACTCTCCCGGTCCATCCAGTGGAAGGCTTTGGCGATCGTTACCAGCCGGTACGAACCCGGTTCTGCCGCTTTCTCCTCCGCGCTGCCTTGGACCCAGCTCAAATTGGTGATTCGGTTCATTTCCGTTAGCCGCCTGGCTTCCGCAAGCATTTCCGGCTCAGGATCGATACCGATTATTTGCTCAAACCAATCGCTAAAACGCATAGCCAACTGTCCGGTACCACAGCCCAGATCGATCATGCGTCCACTACCATCCAGCTCGAAATGGTCTACGATAAAGCGGATCAAAGATGCAGGGTAAAGCGGCCGATATTTGGTGTAATAGGCAGCGGTTCCTTTAAACAGATCATTTCCGTATAAGCTCACTGTGTTCAATCCCTTCCCACTATAGATTGCAATCATTATGTACCGGATTCGAGAAATGGCTGATACATCATTAGCGCCCGGTTTTCGGTGATGAATTCGTCTGAGACTAGTTCGCCGTCCTGATTAAAAACTTTGCGAAAAATGCTGTTGTAGCGCTCATATCCTCCCCAATAGTGTTGGGAAATACGATGTTCTTTTTCATAAATTTCATAGTGGTGCAGCGCCGGCTTTGTTGTTCTCCATTCACCGGTCAAATGCCCGTTTTCTATGCCAAGCACCAGCTGATAAGGCTCTGTCGTGTTATTTCTAATCCTTAGATCGAGATAATTGTAGGCACATGTCGCCCCGCTGCCAAAAGGCTGCGTTCGGTTCGCATCCGGAAATACGTCATAGCTGTGGCGGTGTCTTTCAGTTACCTCGAGCGGTGTATGCAGCGTAATCCAGTAGATCAGATTGGACAGCTGGCATAGTCCTCCCCCGACCCCAGGCTTGAAGCCGCCGTAAAAGAGCACCATTCCTTCGACATACCCTTTCCTGCGGTTCGGTTTACCGATCAATCTCCAGTACGAAAAGGTTTCTCCCGGCATGATCGTCACCCCTTGCAGGCGCTCCATGGCAATCTTCAAGTTGGTGATTTTGTTGTGCTGCAGCCACATGTCCACATCCTTCAGCTGCCTGAGCATAGGAGTCTGGTGCTGAGAGATCCGGTGCGGCAATAGCTCCTTCCCCTTCTTTTTCGCAAATCGCACTGAACCGAAGAACCACTCTAGGTATCTTCTACTCCTGTAGTACGCTGTTCCGAGCAGCAGCCTCCATTTGGATCTGCGAACCGGCTTGCGGATTGCCTCCATATTCCCCTCACGCTCCCTATACAGAATAAGAAACCATTCGAATCAATGTATGCAAAAGGGGCCCCTTCAGGGGTCCCCTTTGTCTGATCATGTTGATGTCCTGCATTCAGGATACCATAACGAAGGCTGAGGAAGGTTGTTTTTTAGGGTTCAGAAAATAAAAATAGCCCTGGGATCAGGGCTATTTCCTCATGAGTTCTTTTTTTATTAAGCGTGGAATTCCTGTCCGTCACGAACCTCCTGTACATAGCCGGCCCGGATGACAAAATCGCCGAAATGCTCTCCTATCTCCCGCTCCACTCCGTAACGAGCAATGATCGGCCGGAGCGTATCCAGAATTTCCAACTCGCCGATGTTTTCCTTATAAAGCTTATTCAAGCGCTGACCAGCAAATCCTCCGCCTAAATACATATTGTACTTACCCGGAGCCTTCCCGATAAAAGCAAGCTCGGCCAGCATCGGACGCGCGCATCCGTTCGGACAGCCAGTCATGCGGATGACGATATCTTCTTCCTTTAGCCCCGCTTCTTCCAACATCGGTTCGATTTTATCCAGCAGCGAAGGCAAATACCGTTCAGATTCAGCCATGGCGAGACCACAGGTCGGGAGGGCCACGCAGGCCATCGAATTGCGTCTTAGCGAAGAATAATGCGCCCCGTCAGTCAAATGATATTGATCAATCAAGAACTCGATCTTTTCCTTCTCCTGTGCGCCGATGTTAGCGATAATCAGGTTTTGGTTAGGCGTCAACCGAAAATCCCCCGTGTGTACTTTTGCGATTTCGCGTAGCCCTGTCATCAGGTCATAGCCTTCTTCGTCTTTCACGCGTCCGTTTTGAATGAACAAGGTAAAATGCCATTTGCCGTTGCTGCCCTTCACCCAGCCATACCGGTCTCCGTTATCCTCAAAATGGAACGGTCTAGCCTCTTCCAGCTTAAAGCCGAGGCGCGAGGTGAGTTCATCCGTGAACCAGCCGATTCCGCGGTCATCGATCGTGTATTTAAACCGGGCATGCTTGCGGACGGCACGGTCTCCATAATCACGCTGAATCGTCACGATCTTTTCGGCCACATCTATCATCTGCTCAGGTAGGCAGAACCCAATGACTTTGGAGACCTGAGGATAGGTTTTCGGATCACCATGGGTCATGCCCATCCCACCGCCGACAGTCACGTTAAACCCTGCCAGCCTACCGCTTTCAACAACCGCGATAAAACCAAGATCCTGCGAAAAAACATCAACATCATTAGACGGAGGGACAGCTATACCGATTTTGAATTTGCGAGGCAGATACACACGTCCGTAAATCGGTTCCTGCTCTTCGCCCTCATCAAGACTGGAAACAACCTTTTCTCCATCCAGCCAAATTTCATGATATGCATTCGTCCTCGGATCCAGATGGTTACTGACATGGCAAGCCCAGTCATACACTTCGGAATGAATCTCCGATTGATGCGGGTTCGGATTGCACATGACGTTGCGGTTCACGTCGCCGCAGGCGGCTAGAGTCGTCAGCAGCGCTTCGTTCACTTCCCGGATCGTATTCTTCAGATTCCATTTTAAAACCCCATGCAGCTGAAAAGATTGGCGTGTCGTGAGGCGGATGGTTCCATTCGCATACTTGTGGGCAATACGGTCCATCATGAGCCACTGTTCCGGTGTGACCACGCCTCCAGATGCCCGGACTCTGAGCATAAACTGGTAGGCAGGCTCCAGCTTTTGCTTTTGACGCTCGTTCCGCAGATCCCGGTCATCCTGCATATAGCTGCCATGATGCTTCATCAATCGGTTATCGTCCTCCGGAATGGATCCGGTGATAGGATCTTTTAATGTTTCTGTCAGACTTCCCCGCAGATAATTGCTTCGGATTTTGATCTCTTCAACATCACTATGCGGAGCGCTGTTCTTCGACAATAAATGATTCTCAGACATTCGAACTTTCTCCCTTCGCGATTCTATTGGATTCTGCAGGCCTAGTATACATCCCGCTGAAAACGTTTCTCCTGCTGCATCTGAAGCAGATACTCCGTAGCCGCTTCCGAACTCAGGCCGCCTTCCTGTTCAAGAATGGCCACAAGGGCAGCGTGAACGTCATGAGCCATTTTATTCTCGTCTCCACAGACATATACGCAAGCTCCTTCCTGGATCCATTCATATAGCTCGCGGCTTTTTTCAAGCATTCGGTGCTGAACATAGACCTTTTGGTCCTGATCCCTGGAAAAAGCTACATCCATGCGGGAGAGCACACCATCCTTAAGCCAACGCTGCCAATCGGTCTGATATAGGAAATCTGTAGAGAAATGCTGGTCACCATAGAACAGCCAGGTTTTGCCCTCTGCTCCGCTCTCTTCCCGCTCTCCAAGAAAAGCTCTGAAGGGAGCGACGCCTGTACCGGGACCGATCATAATGATCGGTATGTCCGGGTTCATCGGGAGCTTAAAGTTCGGATTATGTTGAATGAACACCGGGACGGAATCTCCCGACTGCAGTCTCTCTGCTAGCTGTACCGAACAGACGCCATAACGGTCTCGTCCATAGGCATCGTAACGCACGGTACGAACGGTGACGTGAACTTCGTCCGGATATGCCTTAGAGCTGCTCGCAATGGAATAAAGCCGCACAGGAAGCTTCCTCAATACACCGGCAAAACTCTGCGCAGATATCCCCTTCAGCTGGTAATCCTGCACTAGATCCAGTAAATCCCGCTCTCCGAGATACCCTTTAAGCTCCTGCTCATGTCCCGGTTCAAGAAGTTCCTTCAGCTGAGCGTTCGAGGACAGTTCGGCGGCCTGTGCAAGTAGCGGCTTCGTCAGAACCGTAATCTCATAATGCCGAAGAAGCGCTTCACGGAGCGCAAGCTGATCTCCATGCTTGTTCACTGAGATTGACTCTTCCGGATTCCAATCCATTGCCTCGATCAGCTCATTTACGAGTTCCGGGTGATTTTCCGGGTATATACCCAGACTATCGCCGGGTTCATATTGAAGGCCGGAGCCTTCCAGTGATATTTCAACATGACGTGTATCGCGACCTGAGCCACGTCCATTCAAATTCAAGTTCTCCAGAATTTCCGCATGAAAAGGATTGGTTCTCGAAAATTCGGATTCCGTTTCCATTGCCGAAGAACTGCCTGCAGTTTGTAAGCTCGAAGAGGCGGAAGGATTTCCTGCATTTAGCGCTTTCAGCACCTCAGACATCCACTCTGCGGCCGATTCGTCAAAATCCACATCGCAATCTACGCGGTCAGCAAGTCTTTTACCGCCCAGCTCCTCCAGACGTTTATCGAAATCCTTACCTGTTTGACAAAAGAACTCGTACGAAGTGTCACCCAGCGCAAGCACGGAGTAAGACATCCCATCCAGCTGAGGAGCGCGTTTGCCGTGCAGAAATTCATAGAAGGAAATGGCATTATCGGGCGGTTCTCCTTCCCCATGTGTACTGACGATAATCAGGAGATTCTGAAGCTTTTTCAAGTTGTTCGGCTTGAAATCACTCATGGAGGAAACCGTAACCAGCGCGCCCTGTTCCTTCAGCTTTTTGGATAGCTTTTGGGCGAGTCCGCTGCAGTTGCCGGTCTGTGAACCGAACAGAATGGTCACTTCCTGGGATACTGCGGCCTTCAGAACAGCAGCAGATGCTGGATTGGACTGTACTTGAAGTGTGGTACCGGTACCTTGAACTGCGACCAAGTATCCGCTCAGCCAGCTTGCCTGCACTCCGGTAAGAGTCGGCAGCAGACGATTCAATAAATCCGCTTGCTCTTGATTAAAAGGACTGTTCGTTACTTGAAGCTCCAACCTATCCACCTCACGTTGTCATGCTTTTTTGTTTAATTCCGAGTAAATCCATCCATTTAATATTTTCTTTCTTGAATCTATCACAGCATACGGATGAGGTCAACGAAGAATTTTCAGCATTTTACCAATAAATCAGGTCACAGGCGCAAAAAAAACAGCCAAAACCAAAAGTTTCGGCTGCCTTTCAAGTCATATTTATTGGATCACCGAGCAGGCAATCCGGGCTCCTGAATTACCAGTAGGATCGGTAACGTAATCATCGGCTTTTTCGTGGATCATGAGTGCTGTGCCGCCTTCCTTCAGCAGGGAATTCGCTACACCCTTTTTCAATGTGACTGTCTTACTCTCCAGATCGGCCGTTACCGTACCGTCCTCTTTTACAAGAAGATTGAACAGATCACCAGCATGAAATCCCTTTGGATTCTTGAAGCCATGCTGTTTACCCTGCGGGTTGAAGTGAGGTCCAGCACTCATAAAGTCCGGCGGATCACATTTACCGGTTTCATGAAAGTGAAAGCCATGCTCTCCCGGAGGAAGATTCTTCGCTTCGACATGGATCTGCACAGCGTCCCCTTTTTGTGTCAAGACGGCAGTTCCTACCTGGACTCCTTTGGAGTCGATGATGGTTGTTTTCAACTGCATTTCCTCTGACTTCGCCCATACGGACGGACTCATTGGAGCAGCCCCGAATACGAGTGTGCTGAGTACGCTCAGGCAGATTACTTGTTTTTTCATTATGCTGATTGTTCCTCCTGTAGATGTTTTCGGTTCCTTTTCTCAGGTTTGCCCTTTTACCGGAAAAAGATAACATCGTCACAGGCAAAATTACTGACTGAAAACATCGCGAGAAAGAAATATGGACAAGCCTACGGTCTTCAGCGTACAGAAAAAAATGATTCTCAACACGCCGAGCAGCACGTTCGTCGCCTTTCTATATTGGCCGAAGCCAGCCTCATAAAACCTTACAAAAAATCTCTCCAGGCAAGCCTTCGATTTCGCAAACTTTTTCGGATATAAATCCCATGTTCAATAATATTTTTCGTGAAGGTATATTATGAGGATCGATGATGGCCGTTAAGGAGGTTAAAGAAACTTGCTGAGCTCTCCGCACTAAAATCCCCGCCATCTCACTGCCATATCCCTTTCCCCAAAATTCCGGCAACAGCATATAACCTAGTTCGGCTTCCCTGGTATTCTCTTCGTTCAGAATTAAGCTTCCGAGTCCTATAAATTCACCACTGAGCTGCACTTTGTACGTCCCAAAAGATTCGAATTTATCATTTCGATTTAACAGCTTTTGAAAATTTCTTCGGGCCTCTTCGTACGGAATTGCACGTTCGGTAATTCTTGCCATGACTTTTCATTGGATACAAGACTGAAATAACGATCAAAATCACTTGAACTGAACTTTAATAAATTTAATTGGTCCATCCAAACCTCCGGGTAATCGCTTGATAGCTTATTTTGAATCGTGAACTTCATCACAGCAAGAAAAACAAACTCTCTTGTATAATCAATTCTATAGATGTCCTGAGAACACTTTTCATCATTAATGTGGTTTCCTTGTGTATCATGTACAAAAAAACAGCCTGCGAACCTAATTGATCAGGCTGCAGACTGTTTCACGGGTAACCGAGGTTATCAAATTTCTGGTATATGAATTTCCACTTCTCTCTTTGTTTCCGATGAGCGCAGAATGCCATCCAAAATCGCTTGATTGCGGAGGATCTGTTCTCCCGGGATCGGTGCTGGTCCTCCCTCGCGGAGCGCCCGGACAAAATCCTTGATTTTCTCTTCAAAGACGCTAAGCTTATGGTCAATCAGCGGAATCACGCTTTCCGTGTGGTGACCCTGGATATCATGAAAAAGGGATATGGCGCCGACATTGCCGTCCCATACGCCTCCCCATGGCCCTTTGCTGCCTGGAAGAACCTTCATGCCTGCATCTGTTCCCAGGAACATGGTCGACCCCAGCGTATCCATATGCATGGCCCAAGACGTCTTAAAATTAAGCACCAAATCCCCTTCAAAACGGATCATGGCCACACCGAAATCCTCCACATCGAAATGAGCCGCTTCCGGATGGTATTTTGGATTCACGCCAAAATAATTCGATGTATATGCCGTTACGGTCAGTGGTTTGGGATATCCCAGCGTATTCAGCGCCAAGTCGAGCGAATAGCAGCCGATATCAGCCATAGCACCTGCCCCTGAGATGTCCTTGCGGATGAATGTTCCGCCTGGCATACCGCGACGCCGTCCACCGCCTGTCTCCACATAATACACTTTGCCAAGCTGTCCTTGCTGAACCAAATTCTTGATCAGGCCCATGTTAGGGTCATAACGCGGCTGAAATCCGATGTTGAGCATTCTTCCGGTTTTCTTGGCGATCTGAACCATTTCAACGGCTTGCTCCAAAGTAACCGACATCGGCTTTTCGAGCATAACGTTTTTGCCAGCAAGCAGAGAATCGATCGTGGTTTGATGGTGCGCAACGTTTGGCGTGCAGATACTGACACCGTCCAGCTCCATCTCCAGCAGCTTGCGGTGATCATCAAAACCCTTCGCCTGCTTGAGATCCCAGCGCTCAATAAATTGATCTGCCCTGCCCGGCAGAATATCGGCGACACCGACGATTTCAACATCTTCAATTTTTTTGTAAGTGCGAACATGCTCTCCGGCAATCCCGCCGCTTCCAATAATGCCTATTCTGTACGTTTTTCCCACTAGAATGCCATCCTCCTATGAGATTGTATTCTTCATATCCACATAAAGAGGCAGAGCTCATCCATCATTACCCTCGCATCTGCCTCCTGATATACATCACATTCGGGTCGATTAAGCCTGCAGTTCGGACAGCTTGACTCCTCGGTGTTCACGCGCCGATTGATTCGCAGCTTCCATCAGCTTTGTCAGTTCTACTGCATAAGCCACATTCTCATCAGCCGTCGTATCGTTCTGGATATGTCCAATCCATTGATGGAAGGCACTTTCCCGGTTATCTGGAACAGTCAGCTCTACCCAATCATTCTTATATTCTTCCTTACGTGAAGTCCGGATCAGCAGCTTATCATCCGGCGTTCCGTACAAAAGCGTACCTTCCGTACCGTGAACTTCGATGCAGAATGGAGAGAAGTTGTTCACAAAACCCGCTTCCACGATCCCTACAGCTCCTGACGCCGTGGATAAAGTGGCAACCGCGTTATCCTCTACTTCCTTGCCGGTAACATAGCCGAATTGTGCGCTCACCGCGATAGGTTCCTCATTCAGGAACAGCCGCGTCAAATACATTGGGTGGCAGCCGAGGTCAATCAAAGCTCCGCCAAGGCAATCCTCCAGACTGTAAAAATGGTTCGGAAGCCAGCCGGCTGTTGCGCCGTTATGAGACAAGCGAACACGCACCATCGTCACTTTTCCAAGAAGCTCCTGGTCAAGAATCTCCCGGATCGCAAGTGTGTAGCCGTCATTCAATCTTGGGAGGGAGACCGTTAGTTTCACATTATTTTCTTTTACCGCTTCCAGGATCTCGTTCACCTCATGCAGTGTTGGCGCCAAAACCTTCTCCGTAAAAATATGCTTGCCAGCGGCAGCCGCCTTAAGCATAACATCGCGGTGCATACGTGTTGGAGCATCCACGATAACCCCATCAATGTCATCTCGTGCCAGCATTTCATCCAATGAAGCATAGAACGTTACACCTTGTTTGTCCGCCGCTTCTTGCCCGCGTTCCGGATTTTCATCCCATACCGCTACGATCTCGGCCTCCGGATGCTGTTGGGCTTGTTTGGTATAATCCCACGCATGAACATGCCAATAACTGATTTTTCCGATTCTAATCATATCTAAGACACCTCGTTTTTTAATATTGGGACATCTTTCCATTAATCTATCACAGAAAACGCCGACTTTAATAGTATAAATTTACGATTCCAATGCGAAACTTGCAGCTCTCGCCGTCTCGGCCACGTAATGACCATCCTTGATGAGAAAAAGCTCACTCTCTCTTAATAAAGGGTGAGCCTTCATTCTATTCTACTCTATTCAAAATATACAGTTTTTCCAGTGCGTGCCGATTCATAGATCGCTTCTAGCACTTCAGTCACGACCAGCGCCTGCTCGGGCTTCACCATCGGCTCCGTGTCGTTCAGGATGCTCTCGATCCAAAATCTGCACTCTCTGGCAGCCTGGCTTTCCGACTTCCCGTCAAAGTAATTCACTCCGCCGGAATTAAGCTCAGCCTGCTTCGTGTACAAATGCCCCAGCTCTTCCCCGTTGATACGCAGTCCGTCCCGCATATCCGCGCCCGCTTCGGTTCCGCACAGCGTTGCCTTGGCTTCGCCCACATCCAATGTGTTCAGGGCCCAGCTGGATTCCAGCGCAATGGTTGCACCGTTTTCCATCGTGATAAATCCGAATGCGGAATCTTCAACCGTGAACTTCTCCGGATCCCAAGGTCCCCACGCGTTCGCCGCATCCTTCTTGCTACCGAGCTTATAGTAGACGTTGCCGACCACACTTTTCACCTTGTAGTTGTCCATTAGCCACAGCGTCAAATCCAGCGCATGCGTACCGATATCAATCAGTGGACCTCCGCCCTGTTCTTCTTCATTCAGAAATACGCCCCAAGTTGGTACAGCGCGTCTGCGGATAGCATGTGCCTTCGCAAAATAGATATCTCCCAAATCTCCGCGTTCACAGATTTTCTTCAGCAGCAGAGAATCCGGACGGTAGCGGTTATCGTAGCCGATCGTCAGCTTTTTGCCTGTCCGTTTTGCCGCTTCCACCATCGCCCGGGCTTCCTCGGAGGTCTTGGCCATCGGTTTTTCGCACATTACATGCTTGCCTGCTTCGAGCGCAGCAATCGTAATGTGGGAATGGGATTTATTAGGTGTGCACACATGAACTACGTCGATACTGTCATCCTTCAGAAGCTCCCGATAATCTGTGTAAATGTCGATATCTTCCTTGCCTATTTTCTCTGCGGACTCAATCGCGCGTTCTTCAATAATATCGCAGAATGCCACCAATTCGACGTTTTTCTGCGCATGCAGATTCGGGATATGCTTGCCGTTAGCGATGCCCCCGCAGCCGATAATGCCAACACGCAGTATTTTCTGTTCTTGTTTAGCCATGTTATCGTCATCTCCCTGGATTCATAGTTTATAATATTTGTCGAAGGTAACGGAGACTTGCTCCAATGCTGTCCAGCTGAGGAATATCGAATTCCTCCTGCTCTACCGTATACCACTCTACACCGTAACGCTTACCGGCCTCGGTGATCGCCACAAAATCCATTATCCCTGAGCCAATTTCTATGTTTCGTTTATCCTGTTCACTCTTCATATCCTTGATATGCAAAATACGGCAGCGTTCCTTGAATGCTTCGATCCAATCTACGGAACGGAAACCTGCATGCTCTGCCCAGTATGTATCCAGCTCCAGGAATAAATGATCCGGATCCGTGTATTGGGTCAGCCATTCCAAGCCGGTGAGTCCTTCAAATTTAAGGAATTCGACTCCGTGATTGTGATAACCGAAGCGAATGCCCTGTTCCTTGCAGCGTTCTCCGATCCGATCCAGCTGTTCCGCAGTCCGCTTATAGCTGTCAGCGCTTTCACGCATCTCTTCTGGGAGTCCAGGGCAAATGATATATGGGCTCCCGATGGTAAGCGAATATTCGATTGTCTGATCAAGCTGCTGCGTCAGGTCGGAAATGCCGATATGGCTTCCGGCTGCCCGCAGGCCGTATGAATCAAGAGCGTTCCGCAGTTCAGCCGCAGAAGTCCCAAAATATCCGGCAAACTCGACGCCATCGTATCCGATGTCTGCCACCTTTTTCAGCGTACCTAATAAATCTGTGCTTGTTAACTCTTTAATAGAATAAAGCTGCAGTGCTATATTTTCCATATAATTGCACCTCCCATATAACAAGTAAGATAAGGATACCAAAATCGCCGGATACGTAATACAATGAACCTATTCGAAAATATTAAATATTTGTCCTAATGAAAACGAGGTGCAGAAATGATGCTTGAGCCGTATTTCGAATCCAACCGCTCTGCTGCCGGATCGATCCATTTCCCATATGAGAGCATGATCCATTCCAGCAAGAAGGAACGCTGCATCGTGGGACCGCATTGGCATCTTTATATCGAAATCTTGTACTTCCTTTCAGGCAAAGCCAAGGTCTATCTGGGCGCGGAATGCCATATTCTCGGCAAAGGCGATCTGATCTTAATCCATTCGCATGAGACACATTCCATCTATTCCATGGATGAGGAGGTCTCTTATATCGTGGTGAAGTTCGACCCCGAGGTTCTCTATTCTACTTCTCGTACGATTCTCGAATCTAAATACATATTGCCTTTCACGCTCGCAGATTCCCGCGGACAGAGAGTTTTTACAGAACCTGAGATCAAAGACACCCCTATCCCCGCCCTTATTCAGGAGATTTACGAAGAGTTCAGCTCCAAGGGCTTCGGGTTTGAGCTGGCTGTACGGACGCTGATCTGCCGGGTATTTTTATGGTTTCTGCGAAAAACTCACCACCAACATTGGAGCTGGGAAGTGGCGCATTCGCTGAACGACAGCGATTACCAGATGCTACAGAAGGTGTTTGAGTACATCGATTATAACTACATGAACGATATCAATGCCCAGACCGCGGCACGTTTGTGCAATATGAGCTACAGTTATTTTTCTAGGAGATTCAAAGCGATCATGGGAAAGACATTCACGAATTACTTAAGCTATATCAGGATCACCGAGGCGGAAAAGCTGCTTCTTACGACGGATATGAGCATGACCGCTATTGCGCTTGAGGTAGGCTTTTCAAGTTCCAGCTACTTCATCCAGCAGTTTAGGCAGTATAAGAGCATATCCCCGCACCAGTTCCGTAAAAAAGGAAAAGCCTGAAACGTGATGTAAGGTCATGTAAATTTATTTCATTAGTGTACGCACGATCGTCTGCAGTCCCTTCAGCATGGTATCATGCGACAACGAGGGGAGGCTTGGCTTCAAGGCAGCCATCTCTTCCGAAGCCGGAAAATGGACAAATCCTCCTGCGATCGGGAGATTGTGTATCCGTATGTAGTCCAGCAGCGCATACATCGTATTATTGCAGATGAAAGTACCGGCTGAGTAGGAAATGGAAGCCGGAATACCCTGTTCTTTCATGCTCTCGACCATTTCGCGGACAGGCAAACGGGTAAACAAACCGTCAGGACCTTCCGGATTCACAGCCTCGTTGTAAGGACGGTTTCCATTGTTATCCGCGACCGTCGATTCCTTCGGGACTTCTTTCAAATTGATGGCGATTTGCTCTGGTGTGATCGACGTCCGGCCGGATGCGAGTCCGCAGCAAACCACCGCATCCGGCCCAATCGATTCGATTGTTTGGATCAATTGGGCTGAGCATTCGTCAAAAACCACCGGAAGCAGCAGCGTATGGATCTCCGCTCCCTGGACAGGCTCCTTGCCTATGTCCCCAATCAACTTCTGAGTGGGATTGATCGTATCTCCGCCAAAGGGTTCAAATGCTGTAATCAGAATTCTCAAGTTAATTCCTCCTGTTATGTCGTTAATAAGGTTGAAAAGCTCGAACGGATACCTGCTCCTGATAGAGCGCCGAACGCAGCATTTTGGCAAAGGATAGCGCATGTTCCCCATCCCCGTGAATGCATACTGTGTCCGCTTCGATCTCAATCTTTTTGCCGCCAAACGCAGTAACGGTTCCTTCCTTCACCATTTGCAGCACCTGCTTAACCGCTAGATCCGGCTCCTTAATCAATGCGTCCGGCATGCTTCTTGGAGTCAGTGTCCCGTCTTCCTGATAGGTCCGGTCGGCAAAGACTTCCGATGCTGTTTGCAGGCCCTTAGATCTGCCCGCTCTTATCATCTCGCTGCCCGCAAGCCCGAAAAGAATCAGGGATGGATCCACGGAATAGACAGCCTCTGCCAATGCATCTGCCAGCGGCTTCTCCACGGCTGCCATATTGTATAGCGCGCCATGCGCTTTGACATGACTCAAGACGCCGCCTTCCTGCTTGACGAAAGCCTGCAATGCTCCAATCTGATAGGTCACCATGTCAAAAACCTCTTCCGGCGACACCTCCATCCGGCGTCTCCCGAATCCGGCCAAATCCGGAAGTCCCGGATGTGCCCCTATAGCCACACCTTTACTTATCGCCAAACGTACCGTTTTTCTCATGACAGAGGGATCTCCCGCATGGAAGCCGCATGCGATATTGGCAGACGTAATTTCATCCATCATATCTTTGTCGGCTCCGAGGACGTAGCGGCCAAAGCTTTCACCCATATCACAATTCAAATCAATCCGCAGCATTGTTTTCCTCCTTTAATTTGGAGTCTATCATGGTTTTCAGCAGCCTCATTTGACGCGCCTGTTCAAAACAGAGCTGTTCCGACTCAGAGTGGGAAATCTCCTGGAAACGGACGCGCCCTCCAGGCGGGAGCTGGGCAACCCGGGGCAGATCTACGGAAGCGACCTGCGCGATTTTCGGATAACCGCCAAGCGTTTGTCTGTCCGCCATCAGAACAATAGGCTGCCCGTCTGCAGGCACCTGCACGGTTCCCGCTGCTACACCTTCAGAAATATACTCACGCGGGCATTCCATTCCAAGAACGGGACCTGACAGTCTGTAACCCATCCGATCCGATTCCGGTTTAACTGAATATTCACTTTGGAAAAAGCGATCCCTGGCTTCCTGATGGAAATCTTCGAATTGGCGTCCGCGCGTGACCCGGATCACCTGAGAGCCTCCGTAAGTCATATGGGGAGCAGCCGACCATTTCACCGTTTGAAAAGGGGAATTCTCTGACCGATCGGATAAACGTATATATGAAGAAGCGCTATGCTGTATATGTATTACATCCCCGGACTCCAGGGCTCGCCCGTTCAAACCGCCAATACCTGCCCGTAAATTGGTGCTGCGGCTGCCCATCACTTCGGGCACGTCGATTCCGCCGGAGACGGCCACATACGACCGGCATCCGGAAACCGGACGTTTAAATATCAGCTCACTGCCCTGACGAAAGAATACAGGTCGCCACATCGGTACAGATAAACCGCCGCTTTCCGGAGCTAAGTCTGCCCCCGTTATGGAAACCAACGTATCGCTCAGGAACTTTACTGCAAAACCATACCAGGTGATTTCAAGCGCCGCCTCCTCGCCATTATTACCTACAAGCCAATTGGCCAAGCTGTAAGCATAACTGTCCATAACCCCTGAGGTGCCGACACCGAATTTGCCGTATCCCCTTCTCCCTATGTCCTGAACTGTTGCTAGCAGCCCTCTTTTCAAAACCTCTAGACTCATTCCCGTTCACCTGCAATCCTGTTATATTCGGCTGCGCTTATGGCTTTAAAGCGAATCAGCTGACCGCTTTCCAGCAGCACGGGCGGGTCCTGATCAGGCAGGAATAAGGCAAGCGGCGTGCGGCCGATAATCTGCCATCCTCCCGGTGTTTGCAGCGGATATATACCCGTTTGTGTACCGGCAATGCCTACAGAACCTGCGGGTATGCTCAGTCTCGGAGTACTTTTTCTTGGCGCAGCGATGCTTTCCGGTACACCGCCGAGATAAGGAAACCCGGGTGCAAAACCAAGCGCATAAACCAAAAAATCCTGTCCTGTATGAATTCTGACGACATCCTCTTCACTCCGTCCGTTCACCTCGGCAACATAAGCCAGATCTGGACCGTGTAAACCGCCATAGCACACCGGGATCAGAGCAACCCTACGTTTGGGGGATGGACGATTTGGTGCGTCCCGCAGCAGTTCTTCCACAATCGAACAAACATATTCAAAAACGGTCTCAATTCCTTTCGGCCGTTCCAGCATCAGAAGATCATAATATAACGTTAACGTCGTAAAGGATGGGATACATTCCAAGAAACCCGGAAATGGGTGCCGTTCCAGGTGCGAAGCCGCTGCCTGAACCTCGGCATTAACTTCTTCCCCGATGCTCTCTCCGAATTGAATCAGCAAAGCCGAATCGCCCATCGCTGTCATTGTAAGCTGCTTCATATCAGAGCCTCGCTTCATTAATGATTTCTTTTTCTATTTTAGAGTTGCTGCGCAGCAGATGGCAATCTTTTCGCATCATTTTCCGCTAATTGAACCTAAGACATCAAAAAAAGACTGCCACTCGGCAGCCTTTAATCACTATTCAATTTATTTAGCTAAGTCAATAAATCCTTCTCCAAATACATCTCTTACATCATGGATCGTAATAAATGCATCCTTGTCCACGGCTTTGACGATCTTTTTCAATGTCGATACTTCCTGTTTATTAATAACGACGTACAGCACTTCTTTCGGTGATTTCGTATAGTAGCCATAGCCGGGAAATACCGTCACGCCGCGTTCCATCGTATTGTTTATTTCCTGAGCGATATGATCGAATTCTTTGGAAATAATCGTCACGGCTTTACGTGGGTTCAAACCTTCAATGATGAATTCCATCACCTTCGTTGCAACAAACAACATGACAATGGTCAGCATCAGGCTTTGGGCGCCAATGATAAAGAACGACGAAAATACTACGATCAGATCAAAAAACAGCAGCGCATAGCTGATATTCCAATCCCAATACTTATGTGCAATTCTCGCCAAAATGACACTCCCCGCGGTGGTACCGCCAGCACGGACGATCAGACCAATGCCCACACCGGCAAAAACCCCGCCGAAAATGGCATTCAGCAGCAGCTCATTCGAAGCTATGGTCCACCCTTCCGTTAAATGCAGGAACAGGGAATTGAATACAATGGCAATGATCGTATAAAAGGTCGTCTGCTTATCCAGGAACTTATAGCCTATGAGAAGCAGGATTGAGTTCAAGATCAGGTTGACGAGGCCGGGTGACCATTGGAAAAGATAATAAAGAATAATGGTAATGCCTGTGACGCCACCCTCCGACAAATCATTCGGAATCACAAACATGTTAACGTCCAGCGCGAAAATAAATGAACCGACAACAAGCAATAAGATATCTATAATTTTTCTGTTCATAAGATGCCTACCCCACAGTTGATCTACCTTATTAGAATGACATAACCTTTATATTTTATCCAGTTTGTCCAAGGTTCGTCAACATCAAGAGGCTAAAAATGGCAAAAAAAATCCGCGTAATCCGCGGATGATCATGATAAGGCCTATTATTTTAAGATTCGAAAGACGTTTTTCTTAATGTGTAGTAGTAATGGATACGGTATGGGAAGCGTTATCCCACTGAACAGTATAACCTGATAGCTCCGAGAAGTTTCTCAGCGGCAGCATCAAGGAATTATCACGAAATCTGGACGCTGTAATCTTAATGGTCTTGCCGTTAACAACTGCCTGATCCGACAATGCTTGATGAACAATGGTTCGGTCCCCAATCTTCAAGGTTGCTTTTTTCGATTGGTTGTTCCACAGCACCTCCCCACCCAATAATTCGACGCATGCTCGTAAAGGAATATAAATCCGGGAATCGTACAGGACGATATCACTACGCAATGCTGCTTCCTTGTTGTCGATCAACAGCCTCCCCTCAAATTTCTGTTCGCCTACATGATAACCAGATTTTTGAGCGATCTCCTCAAATGAAAGCTTAGACGATGTAATAATGGCAGTGGTATGAAGTTGAATCTTATCGAACAGCCAATGAATATCATCGTTAAACATGCGGATACATCCGGCGCTGACATACTTCCCGATGGCATTTTTGTTGCTGTTTCCATGGATTGCGTATGTCGTTCCTTTCGTTCCGTTTACATCCAGCCCGATCCAGCGGTCGCCGAGCGGATTTCTTGGATCGCCTCCCGGAATTTTTTCTTTGTAATACGGACGGTTTTTAATTTTATTAACAATTTCAAAGCTTCCCTCCGGCGTGAGTGATTGCGTTTTGCCAGTGGCTACGGGAAATACCTTGACCAGGGAACCATTTTGGAAAAAAGCCAGTTTATTCGTTTTTTTATTGATGATAACGAGATCGTTGCCCGCACTATGTGTGTCCGCATGCACATACGCGGGGATGATCCAGCCCAATAGCATTATGATAAGCATTGCTACGAATGGGCGATGACGAGTACGCAGCGTTGTGAGAACCTCCTTTCTGCATTGGATATTATCCAGTATATGGGAGGCCCTCGGTGTCCTATCACTCATTCATTTGTGTTGTTGTGGAATGTTTCGATCATATTACTGAACTGCTGGATTATCACCAATTCTTTGCACCGTTTCAGATGATTCGGTCGCTTCCGTATGAGCAGCATATTCCGCAGATGCATCCAGCTTCGACTTGCCCATGAACAAAGATGCTGCTAAAGCCAGCACAACGGGAAGCAGGGCCCAAGCGAAAGTTTGCGCGATAGAGGATGACAATGCACCTGAAATGCTCGTCAAAACCTCTTCAGGAATGGTTGAACGTGCCTGCTCAGTTAAAAGCACATGTGGATCATTCATTTGAAAAGCCTCCGGTACGGATGCTCCGCCGCTAAATAGTTCGTTCATCCGGCTGGAAAATGCGTGATTTTGGATCATACCGAACATCGTAATGCCAAGGGTCATGCCAAGTGACCGCAAAAAGTTAAATGTTGAGCTCGCCGTTCCCCGCTGCCGGTAGGATAATCCATGAATGCAAGCATTCCCGAGTACCGAAAAGGAAGCACCAATGCCGAGCCCGACCAGAACCATAAACAATGTAACTACCAAACGGGAAGAATCATGATTGAGCGTGGTTAACAGCAAGACTCCAACCGTTAATAACAGCAGAGAACTGCTCATAATGGACCGGTATGAATACCGGGTCATCAGACTGCCGCCAAGCGTTGCGGTTATAACGGATGAGACCATCATCGGCAGCAGTACCATGCCCGAGTTGGTCGCTGATCCGCCCAGGACGCCCTGGATAAAGATCGGAATGTACACGGAAGCCGCGATAAATGCTGCACCGCTGAAAAAGCCAATAACGACGCTGGATGTATAGACTCTATTTTTGAATAACCTGAATGTAATGATCGGCTCCTTCGCTTTCGTCTCCAGGTATAGAAATGCCATTGTCAGGAACACAAAACCTCCGAGCAAGCAGAGAATTGGGGTCGAGCTCCATGTCAGCTGTTTGCCACCCATCTCCAACGCGAACATTAAACATACGACGGCACCTAACAGGGTTATGGCTCCTGCCCAGTCAATTGGCTGCTTGGAGTGCTCATGCGACTCTTTGTAACAAGCTGCAATCATACATAAAGCGATAAGTCCCAGCGGCAAATTAATGTAAAAGATCCACTGCCATGCAATATAGTCCGTAATATATGCTCCGAGCAATGGACCGAATATGCTGGAGATTCCGAATACGGCGCCAAACAACCCTCCAAGCTTGCCTCGCTTTTGAACCGGTACCGTATCAAACATGATGGTAAATGCAATGGGCACGAGCGCTCCACCGCCGATTCCTTGAATTGCCCGGTAGACAGCCAACTGTGTGATCGATTGTGCGGTACCGCATAACGCCGATCCAATCATAAACATGATGATCCCGAATATGAAAAATCTTTTTCTGCCATACATATCGGACAGCTTGCCGAAAATCGGCATCCCCGCCATTTCAGCAACCATATATGCCGAGGTGACCCAGACGAATTTGTCCATTCCTCCGATTTCACCTACGATATTGCCCATGGCCGTAGCGACGATGGAATTGTCCATGGATGCCATCAGAATGCCCAATAACAGGGCAGCTATGACCATGGATAGCCTGCTTTGCTGCTTCATTTACTTCTCGCTCCTCTTTTAGGTTTCCAAAGTTATTCCCTCCGATATATTAAAAAAAGAAGTATGACAACGGATTGTCATACTTCCCGATATTTCTCGATCATATTTTGAAGCGTATCCTTTACCATCTTCCTCAGTTCCAGAGGCTCCACAACCTCCGCTCCATCTCCAAAACTGAGAAGAACAGGCATAAGCCACCGAATCCCGCCCATATCCTGATTCTCAAGATTAATTTCCAGTGACCCATCCTCGTTGAACCGCTTATCCACGCCTACAAAAAAGTCCAGTGCCCTGGCCATGCAAGAAGGTGAAAACCTTAAAGTGATGGATGTATCCCCTTTTCCGGAATGCGTTTTCTCATTAAAGGTTTTTGCCGGCTTCGGTTCATGCTGATGCTGCAGAAAATGCTCCCCGGTGACGACAAGTGACATGATTCTTGGCAGCTTGAATTCCCGATATTCCTTTCGCAATCTGCAATATGCGTACAAGTACCATGAGTCGTATTTATATTGCAAATGAACCGGTTCTACAGACCGATTCACCCGTTCGCCCTTGGTGCTTACATATTCAAATTGCAGCACAAACTGGTTTGCAATCGCGTCCTTGATCATCCGAAGATTCTCGTTATACGGTCGCCAGCTGCCGATATCGAGCGACATGGCTGGGTTTCGCGATTCTCTCTGAACGGTCTGGAGCTTATGTATCGTTTCTTCCGCTTTCTCATCCTCAAAAATGGTAGACATGCTCCTGAGGAGCGTGATAATGGAGTCCACATCATGGGAACCGAGAAGGCTTTTATCCATTTTGTATTCTTCCATAATGCCATAACCGCCGTTAACGCCATGATAAGAGACAACCGGAATCCCGGCAGCACAGATCGCTTCAATATCCCTGTAAATCGTACGCTGTGATACGTTGTATTTCTCAGCCAAGGCCGAAGCTGACAAAATCTCGTGATTCAGCAGCATATAAATCATGGAGACAAGCCTTTCGAGCTTCATGAATTCCCACCTTCATTATCTTCAGGTTGATAACAATGAGCCTGTACATTTCGATGATGTATCGCCCTGTACGGCTCCTTTTTACGCTTATATTAACTTTACAATCACGAAGTATATCCCAGTCCGGTTCTAATCCACTTTTCAATTACTCCATGATCAAGAAACGGAGCTATGGACTTTAAGGCGCTGATTCCGTTCGCTTCAAAGGCTTTTCGGGCACATTCCTGAAGGGCTTCATCGCTCATGAACGGCGCCAAAGACTTCAGTGAGTCGATTCCATCTTTTTCATAAGCCTTTCTGGCACATTCATCGATCACTTCATCGCTCATGAACGGCGCCAAAGACTTCAGTGAGTCGATTCCATCTGCCTCAAAAGCCTTTCGCGCACATTCGTCGATCGCTTCTTCGCTCATAAACGGCGCCAAGGATTTCAGATCTTCAATGGTTTCAGCTTCATAAGCTTTGCTCGCGCACTCGTCAATGATTTCGGTACTGACAAAAGGAGCAATCGAAATCATATCGCGGATATTAAATTTCGTTTTCATATGTTCGAATACTTCATCCGCCTGCTGGGCTTTCAGGATCGGTGCAATATCGGTGAAATCTTCGATCGTAATGTCGTTGTTCTTCAAAAACTCAGAAGCATCGTTATTTACGAATGTATGAATGATTTTGGTTCCTTTATGATTCTCCAAGATCTCATCGATGCTTACATCAAAGATTTGTGCAAGCTCCGGCAGTTTGGAAATATCAGGCATCGTTTCTCCCCGTTCCCAATTGCTGATCGCCTGATAACTAATCCCCATTTTATCCGCCATTTCCATCTGTGTCATACCTTTTTCTTTTCTCAGCTTTGCAATGTTTCTGCCGATTTTGACCATATCAAACATTTCAATCACTCCTCAAAGGTTGATGGGTTAAGTGTATCGGTGAAATGGATTTCAGTATATAAAGCGTCGCTTGAGTGGGAATTAAAAACGGGAAAAACCAGCTATCTGGATTTCCCGTTTGAAATTGATTCAGCAATAGGGTCAATTGCTCTACTCAAGCCTTGCTTGAGTCCATTGACATCCAGCCCGTCCACCGCAAATGCCTGCCGAACCAACTCGGGTGAAACGAACTCATCGTATTTACCGAGGTATGGCGCTTCATCAGGACCCAAAAGTGCAGATGGATCGGTGCAGGCTGCACATTCCTTCAAAATTTCCTCCAGCAGCACCTCGCTGTCTGCTTTTCCCGCAACAACGAAGTAATAAGGCTCCATGGGTACAATTGACCGAAGCGATAAGCGCTGGGACAGGTTATTCTTCAGCAGCCGCTCGAGCGTCCTAAACTGCTTACTGCCGACCCACGGCAAAATGAACATCGAATCGCCGCCTGCAGGAATCACGACCGATTTCAGTAGTCCGCTTTCCCTGGCCAATCTGCGTGCCCGCTCCAGCCGGTTTACGGCTTGGGGTGACAGATACGTATAGATGGTGTGGTCCGCCAGAACTTCGCGCATTTTACTCACGACCAGCGTATGAATGTCTCCGCCTGCTCCGAGCCACAACGTATCCACCTTACCTAAAGCAGCCTTAACGTAAACCGCCTTATGTTTGGTGTCTACTTCGGTCACCTTCCAGAGCTTTCCTGCAAGCGAGAAACAATATCCAGGCGGCGGTACCGTTGTAATGGATCCGATCTCTTCTGAACCGTTATATACGGCATGCTCCTCGTCATCCTTGAAAACAGCGTAAAAGCGGAAATTGTTCACGATCTTCTCGCCCGTCAGGCCGATAATCAGGCTCTGCTGCTCGGTCCATTGAATATGGTCGGTTTGCAGCAAGTAATTCAAGAACACTTTATATGTATCCGGAGAAATCTGGCGGAATGAAGGCAGCGACAGCACATCCGATGCCAGTTCGGCAGGTGTCGCTTCTCCCCTGCTTTTCAGAATGCTCATCGTTTGGTGATACAAAAGGCCGATCGGCATTTGCCGGATATCAAGCGGCTCCACCCATCGATCACGAACATACAGCTCAATGACTGCGATTGCGCGCAGCAGCGTCCACGGCATACGTGCAGGCAGCATGGCATCTTCGTCCTCTTCTTCCGGGCAGACGAATAGCATCTCGGATGGAGCATCATTCCGTCTGCCGGAGCGGCCGAGCCGCTGTACAAAGCTAGATGCGCTATAAGGCGCGCCAAGCTGAACCACGCGCTCCAGTTCCCCGAGGTCGATTCCCAGCTCCAGCGTCAGCGTTGCCGCAGCGACGGCCGGACCAGGTCCGTTTTTCAGCGCCGCTTCCGCTTCTTCACGAAGCATGGCTGAAATACTGCCGTGATGTACGTGAAACACGTCTGGCTGGTGACGGTGGGCCGCCACTCTACGCAGCTCAAGGGTCGTCAGTTCCGCATCCGAGCGGCTATTAGTGAAAACGAGCGCTTTCTTCAAATGCGTGCTATCGTATACAAAGTCGTAATATGCCTTGCGCGCATTTTGCAAATGCTCCGCTTGTTCTTCATCCCGCGCATCCGGAAACGAAAAATGCTCCACGCGCAAACGCAGCTTGCGTCCACCCGGTACCGACACTGCGTCCACAGGCTGCTTACTGCCGGCACCAAGCCAGGCTTTAGCTGCTTCATAGTCGCTTAACGTTGCAGATAATCCGACGCGTCTTGGCGAGCAGCCCGTCATTTTCTCGATGCGCGCGATCTGACTCAATACCTGAATTCCCCGGTCAGCCCCCATAAAGGCATGTACTTCATCGATAATGATATATCTGAGATCATGAAACAGCGCAGGGATGGCATTCGGACGGTTCATCAGCAGCCCCTCCAAAGATTCAGTCGTGATCTGCAGCACACCAGAGGGATTCCGCATCAGCTTGCTTTTCTCCGACTGCGAAACATCGCCATGCCAATGCCAGACCGGAATATTGCCGTCCCGCAGCAGCTCCTTGATCCGTTCAAACTGGTCATTAATGAGCGCCTTCAAGGGTCCGATGTATAGAACTCCGACGGATGCGGAGGGGCGTTCATACAGTTCGGTCAAAGCCGGGAAGAACGCAGCTTCCGTTTTGCCCGATGCCGTTCCCGCGGCGATCAGCATGTGATGGGAAGAATCCATACAGATTTTGAGTGCTTCGACCTGGGCTGGGCGCAGCGTATCCCATCTTTTCCGGTAAATGAATTCCTGGATGAACGGTGCCAAACGGTAGAAAATGTGGTTTCCGCTGCTGCTCATAACTCAAACTCCGCCAGAAAATCGTCCACTTCATCCAGTTCCTTGTCCGCAGTCGCTGGTGCCGCCATTCGCTCACCCATCAGCTGGCTGAATGAAGCGTCCGGATTCTGATGCAAGGTGTGCAGCAGGTCCATGAAATCCCGAACTACCTCACGCGGGGTAAGCAGCTCGTCCGCTCCCATCCGCCCGACGGCCGTTTCCATGAAATGAATTAGATCCTCATCGGTCAAGGAAGGGGTATATCCAAAATGCAGCCCATGAATGTGCAGCAGCTTTTGCAGCAGAATCAGAATCTCTTCATGCGACAGCATTTCCAGCTTCAGAATCGGACCGGTGTAGTTCCGGTACCCGTGTCCAGCAAAACGTCCTTCAACCAGCCGAGACCGCAAGGCCTCATAGCTGAACAAGCCGCGGCGCTCGTCCTCGACGAACTGCGGCGTACCGCCCAGAAAGATGCCGAGATGCTCCGCTTTTCCCTGCATCGTATCATTGAACATCGTCAACAGCTTCTCGTAATTGCTTGTCCGAGAGACGCTGTTTGATATTTTATATAAATTGACGCCTTCATCGATAAAAAGCAGCAGTCCCATGTAGCCAATCTTCGCTACGAATTCCGACCACAGCTTGATGTAATCATACCAGTTGTCATCGTCGATAATGACGCCAACATCGAGTTCTTTTCTGGCCTCGGTCTTATTCGGGAATTCACCGCGCAGCCAGCGCAAAGCCGCCTGTTTCTTCTCGTCTTCACCAAGCTTGTACCCGTTCCAATACGCCGACAGTACTCGGGCAAAATCAAATCCGTGCACCAGATTCTGCATCTCGGCCGTGACCGCGAAAATGCGCTGCTCGACCTCCTGGGTTAATGCCGGATCACCCGCACGCAAATCGCATTCCTTCATCGCTTCCTGCTGAATCGTAGAAATCCACTTTTGCAGCACAGCCTCAAGAGCTCCCCCATCCGGGCGTGTTCGTGTGGACAGATGGGTCATCAGCTCACGGTAGGTGGCAAGTCCCTGCCCCTTCGTTCCAACCAGCCTGCGTTCAGGAGACAGATCTGCATCGGTCGTCACAAAATCACGGTCCAGCGCATAGTTGCGGATCGTTTGCAGAAGAAAGCTTTTCCCACTGCCATAACGTCCGGTGATGAGCTTCATAGCAGCACCGCCTTCGGCGATATTGTCCATATCCCGTAAAATGGCTTCGACTTCCGGCTTCCTTCCAACGGCAATATGCTCAAGTCCGATTCGCGGCACCACCCCTGCTGTCAATGAATTGACAAGCGCTGTTGTGAGCCGTTTCGGTATTTTTAACTCTGTCATGCATTTCACCTCTTCAATGATTCAAAATAATCGATATAATCTTCCGTAATGCTCTCTCCATCGACCACCAGATCTCCGATGGTTTCCATTGCGATCTCATTAATCTCGTCTAGCAGGAGCGTCGGCATCGTGCCGTACTTTTCGGCAATCTGATCTAGCTCAGTCGATGCGACTTGAGATTTTAATGCAAATAAGGTGTCCAAATGCGCTTGTCCAAGCTGTCCTGCGAACAGAGCCCATTCTTCTTCCATACCGGATGTATCCCACACCAGTGCCTGATCCTCAGCCGGTTGTTCAAGGTCAAGACTAGATTCAAGAGGAGCAGCATGCTCAGGCTCTTGTATCTCATCCCATACCTCCACCGTCAGCATATTCCGTACTTCTTCACTATCTTTTTGAAGTTCAGCCAGCCGCCCTGGGTCAATGGAAATCACAGGTCCAACCGGTTTTTCAGGTGTAAATTCCTTGTCCAAAAAGCGCTGGATCAGCGTTTCCGTCTCGCTCTTCAGCGTCACGCCCCGAAGGCGTCCTTTGAAGTGCTGAAGCTCTCTCAGTTTATTTTCCGTGCAGCGCAAAAGCTGTGTTATGTAATATCTAAGCGGGGGACATTTCCGAAGCTGGGATACTTGTAGAAGGATCGTTTTTCCGTACATCGATGCGTCATAGATGGCGCTCCGGAACAAATACCGCTGAGTCGCCTTTCCCTGGCCTTTGTAAAAGGTGCTGACCAGCTTTTTCCCTGTTGTTTTCTGCAAAAAGGAATCCACGAGTGCGACCACTCCAGGCACATACGCTTCCAGAAGGACACTCCCGCCTTCCTGATAGAACTTGCTTCGCTGCACATCGTAGTC
This sequence comes from Paenibacillus mangrovi, assembly GCF_022898935.1. Classification (GTDB taxonomy): domain Bacteria; phylum Bacillota; class Bacilli; order Paenibacillales; family Paenibacillaceae; genus Paenibacillus_AQ; species Paenibacillus_AQ mangrovi. Next base: position 64,737 of record NZ_JALIRP010000016.1, read on the forward strand.
TGATAGCGTTAATATCTGCTCAAGCGTAAGTGAAGCCGGATCATCCGTAAACAGCCTCATCAGTTCCAGATCGAACAGTTCGCCTGTTTTAGCGGTCTCGGAATGCAAGAGGGTGTCCATCAAAGGAAGTTCCAGCTGGTGAACAAGCACAAAATCGCAGACCCAATCCGCCATATACCCGTTCAGCTTGGGATACCTTTTCCCGTAAGCGTCCCATAGCTGCATCATTAAATCATAGCCCTGACTTGGAGTCTCCCAACCAACGCCATGAATCAGCTCATATAGATATACAAAAATATAAGACAGGTCTGTAAATAGATACTGCCCGGTGTGCACCTCGCTTCTCCAGTAAAAATACCAGCTGCGCTGCGCCTCATTCATCTGCTCATAAGTGGGCCAATAGCTCATAAAAGGGATAAAAGCCGTCTGCTCGCAAGTTAGCTCAGCAAAAGCTCTCGCCTGCTGCACAAACTGCTGTTCTCTTGACAGAGTTTTTATTAAAGGAATCGAATCCCCGGGAGGACGCTCTTTTCGCTCCGGAATACTCATTCCCTGTAATCTCGAACTGCCTTGCTCCGTATCATCACTGATATCGATTTCCGCAAAGTCCAAAGACTTATTATACGAATTCATGTAACCGTACATCACCATTTCAATAGAATATTTGTTCTGTTTTTTCATTATAATACAAATCGGTTGCGGATGTTCGCCGAAATTAAAGTAATGGACTGACCTCAAAAACAAACATAGCGGCAGACATGGACCAGAAAATAAAGTCATAGACTGCCGCTGTTTTATTGAGCTGATGCTTCCTGTTGTATAGTGTTATGGGTGGGTTAACGTGTTAAGAGGCACTAATGAGTCTTTTGTTTCTGCATAATGTGGGACACAATCTCTTTTCGCTCGGTTTCTTCGAAGGTGAAGATCTTCGGGCGATCTGGGATGTCAAACTGAATGTGAGAATGGGAGAACTCCATAACCAGAGTGCCGATCGGCTTATCCTGATGATTTTTAATTACCATCCAAAAAATACGAATTTCATGACCTGGAGTACCCCATTTGGCTTTTTCCAATGAATTTCGGAACAGAAGGCAATCCGCGATCACAAAATCATCTTCTTTGGCCGTGTCTACCAATTGAAATCCATTGCGCTGCAGCTCCTGCCAAGCAGGGGGTATTAATTTGCCCAGATACATGCCGTACGTCGCATCCTCATATTCAGGAAACAGAGCAATAAGTTCATCTTTACTAGCGGTAAGCACCGCGCTCCAGTTACACTCGATATACGCATCGAATGCCATACTCAATTGTTCAATTGTCATTTCTGGGTTCATTTCGATCATCTACACATTCCTCCATCCGCTTTTATTAACGAATTACAACTTCATTGTATATCAGTAAAGCAAATGCAAAGGTTTTGATAAAAATCTATCGAATTATCAGGAGTGAAAACATCAAAACCTTATAAGGGATATAACCTTAATAGCAAACAGGGGGAATCATGAACCGTCTATTGCGACCTGCGGATATCGCCAAACAGTTAGGGATAAGTACAAGCTCTTTACGAAACTATGAAACTCGGGGACTCGTACCGCCTGCCAGGAGGGCTCCCAATGGATATCGAGAATATACCTCCGAGCATGCTGCCTATTTTGAATGCATCGTTGCCATGTCGCCAGGGTTCGGCATGGAAATCACCTCGTCTGTCCTTTCTCTGCTTCAACGAAAAGAGCTTGGGGAAGCGCTCTGGTTGCTCAACGATGCCCAAGCTGCCACGCATGAGGATCGCAAAATGCTGGATGAAGCTGAAGGGCTGCTGGTACAGATCAAAGAGGAACAAAGGGGGGACAGTAACTGGAAGACCATAGGGGAAATGGCGACAGCTACGAATCTATCTGCATCCACTCTCCGGTATTGGGAAAAGGAGGGGTACATTCAGTCTGCGAGAAATAACGAAACAAATCACTATCGCCATTATGACCTGTTTCAAGCCGTGAAAATTTGGCTGTTGAAATCGACCCAAAACGCAGTCTATTCCAGCGACGTGGTTCTTCTTAAACAAGCGATTGCAAAACTACCAGAGGGTGACTTGCATACATTACAATCGGTGATCGAGACTGCGCGAAAGGCACTGGTTCAGCGCAACAGAGAGCAGCTTTGGGGGCTGAATCGTTTGTATCAGTTGTGTACGGTACTCAAGTTGTTTTGAAGTGGTTGTCAAAGAACAGCGGGTGAAATTTATGATAAAAAATAAAAGCGGCTAGCCCGCTATTGGACTAACCGCTGATGGGTTCCAATTATCGCAAAATGCTTAATGGAACTCGACGTCGATTCTTTTTTTGGTTTCCCCTTGTTTTTGCATGTGGACCTCCAGCACCCCATTTTTGTAGGTGGCCTTTACGTTATCAGGAGAAACATTAGCCGGCAATGTCACCAAACGTTGGAATCGACCCACATAGCGTTCCTGCCTATGCATCTGCTCTTCTTTCATATCATTCGTCTTTTTGAGCGTGCCGCTGATTGACAGCGTATTATGTTCAATATCGATATGGACATCCTCTTTTTTCTCCAAGCCAGGAATGTCACACATCGCCACGACCTCGCTGCCCGTTTCGTATACATCCACACTCAAATTGCCCAGGTTTTGGCGCATACTACGGAGAGCAGAAAAATCATTGTTGAAGAACTGGTCCATCTCCCGTCTCATTTGATCCAGTTGGCGGAATGGTTCGTATGGCACTAAAGGCATTTTGCTGCATCCTCCTTTGTTTTTTTCAGGCTTATTTTTACCCGGGGATGGAATATTATGCTCGCTTTAGTTCATTAAAGGGACATTAAAATCTCTTGTAAAAAAACCGGATTATCCCTGAGTTAGTTCCAGCTCTTGCTCGAATCCCAGCTTCTCTATTTGATGGATCGAAGTGTTTTTATAATATCAAATGGTAAACGGAAAATTAAGAAATTGGATGAAGAAAATAAGGAACTACGTGAGCAACTAAAATTTGCTTATGCAGAGGTTTATAAAAAAATCTAAGAGCACTCCGTTTCCTACTTGTTCAACAAACGGGCCATTTTCTTGAAAAAGGGAAGGGATTATTCGTAAGTAAATCGAAGTTAATCAGAAGATGTTATTTAGTTTAGCATCGGGATGTACTACCCAACATTAAGGAGGAAATCGATTATGAGCGACAAACAGATATTACGTGGACTCACCACAGTCAGTTTTTGGACGGATGATCTAGAAGCGGCAAAGAAGTGGTACGCCGATCTATTGGGTATCAAACCATACTTCGAACGTCCAGGATATGCCGAGTTTCGCCTCGGTGACTACCAGCACGAGCTAGGCCTGATCGATAGCCGCTACGCGCCCGATAGTTCAGCGACCGGCCCGGCCGGTGCTGTAGTGTACTGGCATGTCGACGATGTAACATAACTTTCAAGAAGTTGCTATCTATGGGGGCGAAAGAGTACGAGGCACCCACTGAGCGCGGCCAGGGGTTCATCACCGCTTCCGTGGTCGATCCCTTTGGGAACATCCTAGGCATTATGTACAATCAGCACTATTTGGAGGTTCTAGGTTCAACTGGAAAAGTGTGAGCCTCGCTGTCGGCATTCACAGTTCACAGAGGCTTGGCAAGTTGCACTGTGGGGCGTAGCAATTACCCATACAGTGGCAGCTGTATCGATTTATGTTTTGCTTACCCCAACTGTTCAGTATTCAAATACTATTCTGGAGACAAAAAGCTCAAGAAAAGTGAATAAAAGGGCTTCACGAGGTAATATTAGTAACGGACTATTCCAGAATAGGACGCTTTAATTGATAAAAGGAGAGTGTGCTCTCCTTTATTTTTAAGGATTTTTATAATTTAGGTCTTGATAATAAATTTTCATAACTTTTTAGAGAATAAAACGTTGGTAACTATTTTATTGAAGAAAAGACTGTAATTTACCAAACTCTAAATGGCATGTTTCAGCAGTTCTGGTTCTCAAATGAACCCTGTAAGTTCCACTTCCAGCCTTGTTGTCACCGGAGTAATCTCAAGCTTGGCAACTTTCATATGAATATGGTCAAATGGATTGCAACCCATGAACAATCAGAGAATTTGGAGCCTTTTCTCCTCCTTAATAATATGACATAGCGTGTTGACCTCTGTACCATTTACATAAAAATTCTTCTTCACAATGGATTTGGCGATGTTGTACATTCCTTCGATGATTAGATGCAGCAGAATCAGAATAGGTCACAAAAAAATAGAGCTGATTCCGCTTTGACCTCCAAAACTAAAAAAAGGCACAATCCACTGATGTGATTGCACCTTTTACAAACATAGACGCCATACGTTGGCCCTTTGTTACAAAAAAATATGAGACCCTACCCGACGCTCCACCGATTACAACTTACGGTACTTTTTCAGCGCCAAAATATTCAGTACAATAAACAGTCCGGCAAATAGCACCAGCACGCCAAGATCCAGAGCGATGTCGGAAAAGCCGAGTCCTTTGTACATTACGCTTTTTAGTGCATCGGCTCCGTAATATAAAGGCATGATTCTGGCAATGACCTGAACCCAGTTCGCCATGTGGTCCAGCGGGAAAATACCGGCGAAAAAGATCTGCGGAATAATGACAATCGGTATAAACTGCACCATTTGGAACTCCGATGAAGCGAATGTCGATAACAGAATTCCGAGCGAAAGCGCGACAAATGCGAGCAACAGATTCGTTAACAGGACATACCAGATGGATCCAGCCAGGTTTATATCCAGCACCATGGTTGCATAGAGCACGATGATCACCGTTTGGATAAAAGCGAAAATACCATAACCCGCCAGATACCCGACGATGACCTCTCCCCTGCGAATCGGCGTGGACATTAAACGTTCCAGCGTTCCGGTTATGCGTTCCCGAAGCAGTCCAATGCCTGAAATCAGGAACACGAAGAAAAAAACAAAGAATCCAATCAATATCGGACTTAACGTATCGAAAAAGGTTGTATCCGCGCTGCCATATACATAATCCGTTGTCAGCGTAAGTTTGGGTGATACAGCATTCCCCGGTTTCTGATTCATGTCCGAAAATGTGGCGGCCGCTTGGCTGATTTTCATTTGCAGCGCCTTGGACTGGGAAGGATCCGTATTTTTCAGAATTAAATGAATGCCTGAGTCCTGCATTTCAATGACTGCATCCAGCTGATCCTGCACCAGCGTATCCTTATCCGCCTTCTCATAGGAAACAACATCCATTCCCTGCTGCTTCATCTGCTCAATAATTTTGGGATTCAGGTTCACGACGCCAATTTTGGCGTCAGATGCATTCCCCGTATGATTAAATAAATAATACATCAATGACAACACCAGCAGTGGTGCCAAGAACAGCATTGCCAATGTTCTCTTGTCTCGCAGCAGCTGCTCGCAGATTCTTCGTACTAGCGCTTTGATTCTCATGACTCTCTGCCTCCTGCCTGCAGAAATACTTCTTCCAAGCTCGTGGCATGGTACTGCCGCTTCAGCTGCTCCGGTGTGCCGCGGGTCAGAATCTTCCCTTCCCTCACCATGGCCAGCATATCGCATTTATCCGCTTCATCCATCACATGCGTCGTAACGATAATCGTTTTGTGCTCGTCGCTCTTGAGCCGGGTTAACTCATTCCAAATGGACTGTCTCAGCTCCGGATCGATTCCGACCGTCGGCTCATCCAGAATGAGTACGGACGGATTATGAATGAGTGCAATCGCCAAGGACAATCTTCGTTTCATGCCGCCGGAATAGGCAGCTACCTTTTTGCCAAGCTCATCCTTCAGATTAACAAGCTCTGCGGCATAGCTGATCCGCTCTTTCTGCTCCGTTTTGCCCATTTTGAACATCGAAGCAAAAAACTTAAGGTTCTCTTCGCCAGTGAGTTCATTGTACAAAGCATCCGATTGAGCCATATACCCGATCTGCTGGAGCATGGCCAAACTTGGCATTTTCGTTTGAAGGACCTCAACCAAGCCCTCATCCGGCATATCCATGCCGACCATCATTTTCACAAGCGTTGTTTTCCCGGCGCCAGACGGACCAATGAGCCCGTAAATCTGACCTTTCTCCATATTCAAATCAACTCCGGAGAGCACCGTTTTCTTGCCAAAGCTCTTGCTGACCTGCTGCACCTTTACTGTCGTTTCCATACGTCTAACCTCCATAAGATAATGAACACCGCGTTGATTATCTTCCATGCCTTCATTATAATCAATCCATAGAGTTACTACAATGAACAGAATCTCCGAATGTGATCATTAACTGTCCGCGAACGAAATAAATTCGTTTACTAGGAGGAATGCAAGTATGGATCAACCGACCGACCGGCGAATTCTTCGCACGAAAGCCGTTATAAGGGATGCCATGACGGAGCTGATTGAAAAAAAAGGTTTTGAGGCGCTGACCGTAAAAGACATCACCACCAGAGCCCGCATTAACCGCGGAACGTTCTATCTTCACTACCGGGATAAGTACGATCTTCTAGAGCAAAGCGAACAGGAGTTGATTGAAGGGTTGATCGCGATCATCAGCACATTACAACCCTTTAATCAGGAATTACTCATCTCTATGGATAAGCCCGTTCCGCAAATCGTAAATGCATTAGAATATATCAACGAGCATGCGGATTTTTTGAAAACCATTCTTGGGCCTAAAGGAGACCCCGCCTTCCATCCTCGGCTGAAGTCCATGATGTGGAAGTATCTATTTGAGAAAAATGTGACCCCCTTCATCAAAAAAGAAAACGCCCTTGTGCCGACGGAATATCTTGTCGCTTACATTGCTTCGGCCCACATGGGCATCATTCAGGAATGGCTGAAGCAGGGCCGCAGGGAATCGCCATACGAAATCGCTTTGATCATGACAAAGATTAACTTAAAGGGTCCTTTGTATGCCGCAGGCATATTCAAGCAGATGCGGGAAGCTGAATTAATAGATCATGAGGAGCATGAACAAAATTGAAAAAAAATACCGGGAGGAATATAACTTGGATAAGCAAAAGCTGATTCGAAAATTCGACAAGCAGTCGGCCATGTATGAAGAAAGTACACGCAAACGGATGATGGGAAAATGGCGAAAAAAGCTGCTACAAGGCGTACAGGGTGACGTGCTTGAGATTGCCGTTGGTGCCGGTGCCAATTTTCCTTATTACGAAATGGACAAGGTTCGGCTCACCGCGGTGGACTTCAGCCCGATGATGCTCCAGCGTGCGCGCCGGATTGCGAATGAACTGCACATGCAGGTCCATTTTATCGAGAGCGATATTGAAGCTTTGGACTTCCAGGAGCATTCTTTTGATTGTGTTGTCTCTACTCTATCCCTGTGCGGGTACGATGATCCGGAACAAGTGCTGCGCAATATCAGCCGATGGTGCAAACCGGGGGGCCGCGTCTACCTGCTGGAGCATGGGCTCGGAAAGAATCCGGTGCTGAAATCGGCCCAGCGATTGCTGAATCCGGTCGCACGCAAAATGTCCGGCTGCCACTGGAACCGGAATATCGAACAGCTCGTTACAAGCTCCGGTCTTCGGATTGAACGTATGGAGCGTTACTGGAACGGCATGATTCATTTGATATGGGCTCGGCCGGAACTTCAAGGGTAGACCATTGGTACGTTAAAAGCCGCATAATTGTGGCTTTTAACGTAAATAACATGGTTTTATTTTTTGAGATCTACAGGAATCGAAATTTTCTTATTATAGGCTTTAATATATTGGTATCCGTCCACCAGCAGGAATTCCGGCTTGTCCGTGGTGTTAAAAGAATACGTCTGCTCCCACAAAATGTTGCCATTCTTCAAATCCCAGGGACGCTCTTTAGAGATCGATGATACTGGAACGACTTTACCTCCAGCTTGGATGGATAAATTGTCCGTATCCAAGAACGTAAACTGTTTTCTGGCAATGACGATATCATAGCCTGTATCGGTTTTAGTTACGTTTCGAATCCAAAACTTTTCATCACCTACTTTAATGGATCGATCGGATGGTGACGCAAGCGAGATGGGTTCATTGATTTTGTGGTATCCTTCAAAATTTTCGAGTACAAGGTCAATAGATTGAATGTTATCTGTAGGGAGCGGATCAAATTCAAGGAAATCTGGACCTTTACTCATAACAAACGCAACTTCTATTCCATTCACATAAAGCTTGGTTTCGCCTGGGAATCTCGGATTCTCTTCTAGTTCATAATGCCCCTTCACGATAGTTGAAGTTGGCGAAGCCGTAATGGAATCATAGTAAATCGTTCCTTTATCGACATCGATGGAGTCTGAAAGATCCTCTTTAATGATGCTTTTCATCGCTTTGTTCGCTTCAAAATCGAAGGTGATCGGATAAGATAACTTCTCCCCATTATCCAGCCATTCACTGAATGTAAGGGTTAATGTTCGGGAGAATGGACTGACTGGCTCGAATTCATAATAGCCGATGTACTGGTTCTTGTTTTGGCTGGGACCTCCGCCTCCGCCGAGCAAATTGGAGTCGGTCAAGAACCCCTTAACACGATCAAAGCTGTAACGTGAAAAAATTGAGTCCGGTTTTTTGGTACCCTCAGGCCAATCAAAGGTGTAATACATACGAAATACATTATCGTCCGCAATCACGCCTTGAATGGTGAAAATGGTACCGTCCTGAAGCGTTATGCTTTTGTTGACCTCTTGTCCGTAGCCCTGCTCCATCACTTCAGCGAAGCTGAGCGAGTTCAAACCAGCTTCATTAAACAACTTGCTTCCGTAATAAGCGAAGGCAGGATACTCATATACTCCGAGCATTAGAATGAGCGCTGCGGCAGTTGACGCAACCCATGCCCAAGCTTTATTCATGTTTCTTTTCTTCACAGGAACACGCTCCAGTGCTTCCCGAAGTCTTCCCTCAAGTCCTGAAGGTGCCTCTACCTTATTCATCGACTGTTTATATTCCTCTAATTTCTCCTCGATCGTCTTCATAACGATCACCTCCAATCATCGCTTTCAGTCTTAAAATTGCCTGCGAGATTCTTGATTTGATTGTCCCTAGCGGCGCACCGGTCATATCCGCAATCGTCTGATACGGAAGATCGTGAACATAGCGAAGTTCGATTGCTTCCCGTTGTTGTGCATTAAGATGGGATAACAGTACCTGCAAATCCAGTTCAGACTCGGTATGGCGATATGGATTATCATCTGCGATTGTGGTAAGGGAATGTTCTTGTTCGTCGTCCAGCGAAGAATATCGCCCTTTTTTGCGGAATAATGTTTTGCACCGATTGACGAGAATGGTTTTACTCCAGCTGTAGAATGCCTCGCCATTGTGCAATTGATCAATTTTCTCATACAGTGTGACAATCATGTCTTCCATCGCATCCATCGCATCGTGCTCGTTGCCCATGTAGGTATATGCAAGGCGATAATACGCGTTCTGATCGGCCATGATGAGTTGTAATAAAGCCTCTTTATTGCCATTTTGGGCTTGATTCACAAGTTGGCTTACGTTCATGTTCTCTCCCCTTTTCATAGATAAGAGATTCCAAAGATTGAGAAAGTTCATTTTACACCAAAAATTTTATTTTAAAATCACAGGGAAGTGACAAAATCCCAAGAAAGCTAACGGATATACCTTGGCCTCATCGCCTAATTCATTGTAACCTAGGGATTGACCGAATCGCGTTTCTAATCCGATTTTAGATTTCGAAATAAGAAAAAAAGCCGCGATTTCCGCGACTTCTAATACGTATATGTTCTCTTTTGGTGTGAAACTATGATTTATTAGATCATCCGCTCCAAAGTTTCCAAAAACCAATTCCGGAAAGCTTCCTGATCAATCCCGGTCGCTACCTGAATGTTTGGCTCGCCGCTAACTTCCATCGTCATGCCTATGGCGGGTCCATCTGTAACAACGGTTACGCGCTTGGGCTCGACTTTGAAAATGTCAGGGTTCGTTAAATATGTAATCGCACACATGTCATGCATGACGACCCCATTTTCCATATCGCCGTCCCGGTAATGCCGGAAGGTGGCGCTGAACATTTCCGCGGTTTTGCTCTGATGATTTGCAAGTTCATCGTTTCCGATCAACGCTTTCAGCGTTACATCCAGGCCGATCATGACCATGTCCAAACCGGAATCGAACACGATTTTGGCGGCATGCGGATCGGCCCAAATGTTAAACTCGGCCGCGCTGGTCACATTTCCGCCAGACAAAGAACCTCCCATGAGGACAATGCGTTCGATTTTGGTTTTGATGTGAGGATACATCAGAAGCAATACTGCAATATTGGTCAGAGGGCCGATAGACACGAGCGTTATTTTTTCGCCCGAAGTTTCGAGCAAGGAACGCATCGCTTCGACCGCATGCTCTGAGATGACCTGCTGCGTGCTTTCGGGAAAATTATATCCGTCCATGCCGGATTCACCGTGAACGTCAGTGCTTACTGGTTCAATAAAGAGTGGCGATTCCATCCCGCGTGCAACCGGTGTCTGTTCGCCAAAAAAGGTGATTACTTTCAACGCATTCACCGTTGTTTTGTTAATATCTACATTCCCATGTAAAGTTGTGATTAATTGAATATCCAGTTCATTTCGATAAAATGCCATTCCAAGCGCCGCTGCATCATCGATGCCTGGATCTGTACTAATGATAACAGGAATCTTTGCCACTTCATTTCCCCCTTATGAAACGATGATAGATCTCCATGAATCGTGTTCAAGGTTAGCTTATTTAATCGGATACGTCAATGGGAATACGCTTACAGCGAAGAATGATGAAAAGAAGGAAAAACATCTATCGTTGCTAGATGCTTCTCCTTCTTCATACATTCTTTCAAACGTTATTCCTTCGTCACCAGTTTCAGCGGCACAGGGATGTATTTGTCCACGGGCTTGCCTTGATGTACGTCAAGTGCCGCTTGTACCGCCAATTGTCCGATCAGTTCCGGCTGCTGTGCAACGGTTGCGGTCAGCTTGCCGTCCTTGATCGACTTCAAAGCATCCTCGTTGCCGTCAAAACCAATCACGGGAATGTCTTTGCCGGAGCTTTGGATCGCTTCGATCGCACCCAGCGCCATCTCGTCGTTATGAGCAAACACGGCTTGTACATCTGGATTCGCCTGCAGCAGGTTTTCCATGACGTTCAGACCTTTCGTACGGTCAAAATCTGCAGATTGCTTCGCGATGACATTCAGATTTTGATCCGCCACTTCATGGAAGCCTTTGCCGCGTTCGCGGGTAGCCGACGCCCCTGGCACACCTTCAAGTTCAATCACTTTCGCATTTTTGCCGAGCAGCTTTTCGATATATTCAGCCGCCATTTTTCCGCCTTTCACGTTATCCGAAGCGACCAGCGCCTTCACATCGCCTTTGTCCGCGGAACGGTCCAAGGTAATGACCGGGATACCCAGATTGTTCGCTGATTGTACGGCAGTTGAAATCGCAGCGGAATCGGTAGGGTTGATTAGCAGAACATTCACACCTTTTTGAATCAGGTCATCCACGTCATTGCTTTGCTTGGCCGAGTCGTTCTGGGCGTCAACCACAATCGTTTCAATGCCGTGCTTATTCGCTTCATTCACAACGCCGTCCTTCAAGGAAACGAAAAACGGATTGTTCAGGGTAGAAATCGACAAGCCGATTTTCATATCTTTAATATCTCCGCCTGTTTTAGGCTTGGCCCAGCTAGGCGGTTCCATTGAACATCCGGTGGTCAAAATAAGCAGAAGTGCTGCCAATAAGAACGTTAGCTTTTTCATATGTGTCTCTCCTTTAAGCGGATTTCTTCCGGTCGATGAGTACGGCGATCAGGATAACGATACCTTTGACAACCATTTGGTAGAAGGAAGATACGCCGAGCAAATTCAGCCCGTTATTCAGCGTACCGATAATCAGGGCACCGATCAGCGTGCCTACGATTCGGCCGCGGCCGCCGGAAAGGCTTGTACCACCAAGGACAACTGCTGCGATCGCATCCAGCTCATAGGAAGTACCGGCCGTAGGCTGCGCCGAATTTAGACGGGATGTCAGGATTGTACCTGCCAAGGCGGACAGCATACCTGCCAGAGAATAAATCATGATTTTAACGCGCGTTACTTTAATACCGGATACGATCGCTGCCTTTTCGTTGCCGCCGATGGCATAGGTTTTACGACCAAAGGAGGTTTTGTGCAGAATCACCCACAGGATGGCAAAGGTAATCATCATCGTGATGGCAGGAACTGGAATACCGAACTGATAACCACGTCCAAACAGCTGGAACGTCATACTGTCACCAAGACCCGTAATCGGGTTGCCGTCAGTGTATACGAGCGTCAAGCCTCTAAAAATCGTCATCGTGGCCAGTGTGGCGATAAATGGCGCCATTTTCCCTTTGGTAATCAGAAGACCATTGATCATTCCCATTACGCCGCCGAGCAAACAGCCGATAATGATTGCGAGAATCGGATCAAAGCCTGCCACGAGCATGTTCGCGACGAATGCACTGGACAATGCCAGTATCGAACCGACGGACAAGTCGATCCCGCCTGTCAAAATAACAAACGTCATGCCAAACGCGATCAATGCGTTGATCGATACCTGTCGCAGCAGATTCAGTATATTAAGCGGTTGCAAAAAGCTTGGATTCAGAACCGATACGATAATGATCATGATAATCAGGCCAAGCAGCGGTCCTAATTTTTGCGTGATTTGCGATAGCTGAAAGCCTTTGGCTGTTTTTGCTTCATTCATTGTTGTCATTTTACTGTCCCCCAGTCGCCAGAGTCATTATTTTTTCCTGCGTCGCTTCATCTTTGCTTAATTCTCCGGTGATATGCCCCTCATGCACAACCACGATCCGGTCACTCATGCCGAGTACTTCCGGCAGTTCGGAGGATACCATGATAATGGCAACGCCATGACCTGTCAGCTCATTCATCAGCTGGTAGATTTCGCGCTTGGCGCCGACATCCACTCCCCGGGTCGGTTCATCCAGAATAAGAAGCTTGGGTCCGATGCCGATCCACTTTGCAATAACGACCTTCTGTTGATTACCGCCTGACAGATTTCCAGCTGCAGTTTCGGATGTGTGGGTTTTGATTTGCAGACGTTTGATCAGCGCATCGACGAACACTTTTTCTTTTTGCGATGAAATGATGCCTTTTGACGTAAAACCACTGAGACTAGGAAGCACCATATTGTCACGTACGGAGAAGTCGAGAACCAAGCCTTCGTCCTTGCGGTCTTCTGTGATGAAACCGATTCCGAGTTTGACGGCGTCAACCGGCTTTTTGATCACGGCTTTTTTGCCGAACATGCGGATTTCACCGCTCTCCAAACGATCCAGACCAAACAAAGCTCTCATGATCTCTGTGCGGCCCGAACCCATCAGTCCGGAAAAACCGACAATCTCGCCTGAACGTACCTGGAAGCTTACATTCTCGAACAAGCCCTTGCGCGATGCATTCTTCACCTCAAGCACGATCTCGCCCGGATTCGGATTTCTTGCAGGAAAACGCTCGGTCAGCTCTCTACCAACCATTTTCTTGACGACCTCATCAAAGTTCGTTTGTGGTATGTCTTTCGTATCCACGGTACGGCCGTCCCTCATGACCGTGATCCGGTCGCAGATCGTGAAGATCTCTTCCATCCGATGCGAGATGTAGACGATAGACACGCCTTCTTTTTTCAGTGACTCTATGACCTCAAACAGCTTCTGAATTTCCCTCTCCGTCAGTGCTGAAGTCGGTTCATCCATGATGATGACTTTGGTGTCCGTCAGGAGCGCTTTGGCAATCTCGATCATCTGCTGCTGACCTACTGAACACTGTCCGGCTTCGATGTTTAGCGGAATATCGACCGAGAGCTTCTTGAACTGCTCATTTGCAAACGCCTTCATTTCCTTTGTCTTCAGAAGTCCCCATGATGAGGACATCTCCCTGCCGATGAACAGATTCTCAAGTACGGTCATATCTGGCCATACATGAAGCTCCTGATGGATAAAGGCGATGCCATGTCGTTCCGCTTCCTTAGGGCTCGTGAAATACGTTTCCTTACCGTCGATCAGGATAGTTCCTTTATCCCTTGCATGCATGCCCGTAAGAATATTCATCAAGGTGGACTTACCAGCGCCGTTCTCACCCATCAGGGCGTGAACCTCGCCTTCGCGCAGTTCAAAATCGACGCCGGATAATACTTGGTTGCTGCCAAAAGCTTTGTGAATCCCATTCATTTGAATCTGCATAATGGCTCCTCCTAAAAGTTTTGCGGAGCTATGCTCCTTAGATTGAACTTCATAGCAAAACTGACTTCGTAAGCATAAGCTTTATCCAAAATAGACGCCCGCTTGTAAAATGACGTTTGCATATGGTTTAGCCTCGCCTGTGCGGATCACGGCTTTGGCCTGTCGAGTTAGCTGCTTGAATTTTTCATGAGGACACGCTTCGATGTCGCATCCTTCAAATTTATCTTCTATATAATGAAGTGCTTCGGAATTATTTGTTTTCATTTCTTCGGCAACCACGATCTTCTCGATTTCCATATCGGATGCGATTGCATTGACGGTCTCCTCAAAACTCGGCGAGCCTAGCGTCAGCGCCAAATCGATCTTCGTGACGCCTTCGGGAATCGGAAGCCCCACATCGGCGATCACGATCGTATCGGTATGTCCCAGGTCAGACAACACTTTAGATATATGACTGTTCAAGATGCCTTGCTTTTTCATCTTACAACTGCGCCTCCACTTCTTCGCGCGTCGGCATACCACCCTGCGCGCCAAACTTCGTTACGGACAAGGATGCGGCCCGGTTGGCAAAACGGACACTTTCAAAAATCGGTTTGCCTTCAGCCAGAGCCACGGCAAATGCCGCGTTGAACGTATCTCCTGCACCTGTTGTATCCACGGCTTCCACCTTGTAGGATGGGACTAGTACTTCATGCATTCCGTCAAAATACCGAACACCTTTGCTTCCCTCTGTCACAAACAGCTTGTTCGGATACTTGCGCAGCGCTTCAGACACGGTAAGATCGGAAAATAAAATTTTGGCTTCATGCTCATTTGGCGTGATATAAGCTGCATTTTCAATTACTTCACTCTCGAGCGGCCTTGCCGGAGCCGGATTTAGCAGCAGCGGAATACCCAGCTTATTGCAGACTCTGCTCACATGAGTCACAGTTTCTTCCGGAATTTCCTGCTGGATCATCACCATGTCCGCCGCTCCATGAAAAGCATTCATAGATTGATCGATATAAGCCGGTGTCACCTCATTATTGGCTGCTTTGATAACGACGATGCTGTTGTCTCCTTCTGCCAGCACAATATGGGCTGTTCCGCTTTCCATATGTGTAACCGGTTCCACATAGTCGATAGAAACACCGTTCAATTTGAAATTGTTCAAAATTTCTTCGGCGAAGTGATCATCTCCCACACGGCCGATCATCGTCACTTCGGCTCCAAGACGTGCTGCCGCTACCGCCTGGTTAGCGCCCTTGCCGCCGGGTACCGTTTTGAAGCTTTCACCGAGAACCGTTTCACCGGCTCCCGGACGTTTGGATGATGTAACTACAAGATCGATCGAAGAGCTTCCTACTACAATGATTTTAGCCATGCTGCTCCACCTTTCTGGTCGTTTCTCGCTCCGTGAATGTAACGGGCAGTTGAATGGTATTTTGATCTATGTTTTCGTTCTCAATGATTCGGATAAGCAATCGGGCCGCGGTTCTACCCATATCGTACGCGGGCTGTCTGATCGTCGTCAGTGACGGGGTCAGCAGGCTGCTGAGCGGAATATCGTCAAAGCCGATGATCTGCAGATCTTCGGGAACTTTTTTGCCAAGCCTGAGCGCTTCATGCAGGACAGCCGTCGCTACGATGTCATTGCTTGCAATGACGCCATCCGTATAGGGATGCTGCTCGAACAGTTCCTTTGCCCATATGCCCGCTTCTGTGAACGAAAAGGACGAGGTCATGATCACATTAAAAGGGACACCTTGCTCACTTAGCACATCCACCGCACCTTGATAACGGTCTTGTGCCGGGCGGATATGTTTGGGGCCTTGCATCACCGTAATCTGTCTGCTGCCGCGGGCAATCATCTCATGAGCAGCAATTTTTCCGCCTTCGCGGCCGTCCGCATATACCGATGGGCGGTTGTCGGCCGTCCGGTCCAGGAACACAACCGGAATGCGGAGCTTCCGGTATGTATCGGAGTCCGGATGATTCGTGGAAGCAATAACGCCAACCACGTTGTTTTGCTCAAAGGTTTGTATATATTCTTTTTCCTTATTCATGTTCTCGTCGCTGTTGCCAAAAATAATCCGAAAATCATTCTCCTGCATTTCATCCTCCACCCCACGAGCAAGCTCGGGAAAGAAGGGGTTGGTGATGTCCGGCAGCAGCAGACCGATCAGCCTGGATTTTCTTTTATACAGCGATCTTGCGACTTCATTGGGCGTATAATGCAGCTCCCGGATCGCGGTTTCAACCTTCTTGCGGGTATCTTCATGTACATATCCTGTCTCATTCAGAACCCTTGAAACGGTCGCTACCGAAACGCCAGCATGCTTCGCCACATCTCTAATGGTTGCCATATTACGTTCTCTCCTCAATGTGGAACCGGTTACACATATAAAATATCACATCTTTCTCGTTTTGACAATAGCGCTTTCAAAATTTATTTTGTGGATATGACATGGAGTCCGAAATAAGCATCATAACTTTATAGCTTCAAAAAGCGTTCTTACATATATACAGTTTTAACCATATAAGAGAGAAATAGATGTACTAAATTTTATGAAAAGAGGAGCCGAATACATTGTACAAGCGTTTAAGAATCCTTTTGATTTTATCGGCATTCATCCTTCTGACAAGCTGCAGTTCCAATGATAAAACGGACACGGGCTATGGGAAACCTGAAAATGCTACGAGAATGGTGATCACTGAGGATGGCCTCAAGTGGGATATCGACAAATCGGCTCCATCTTTTGAGGATACGATCAAACAGGTTTCCTTCAATGTGAAGCAAATCAAGCTCCCCTTTCCGCCAACGAATACATCAGCCAGCATCATTAAAGCTCCGTTTGATATGATCCAGCTCACGTATGCCAGTCTGGAAATGGGCTGCCAGCTAATTCTGGTTGAGAGTAATTCTGAGGATACATCCGAGCCTGAAGGGAAATCCGGCCCCAAACTCCGAGACGGCACACCTACATGGATCCAAAGCGATTCCGCGATGAGTGCACTTTATTGGAGGAAGGATGGATTAACCTATCTGCTCATGTCCCAGCGTGTGAGAGACCATAGTTTTGTACCGCTGTACAATGAGGAAGATCTTGCAGTTATCGCCGATTCCCTCTATTAGCATAGGTAGCTGTCGTTGAACCGACGTAAGCTAAAAATCCCGTTAGACCGGATCAACCGGCCAACGGGATTTTGGTTATTCCCACTCGATTCTGACGGCTCTGCCTTGCGGGCTGCCTAGAAACTTCAGAAAAACAGTTCTTGTCTCCTCGTCATATTCAAAGCATATAGATGCATCATCCACATAAACCTGAAGCGGTCGTTGCGGTACCTGCAGCCGAGTACTGACCACGATTCCTTCCGGAGATTCCGCAACCCAGGCAAATGAATGATCAAAATGCTCTTCATGCCGAATTCTCGCCGAAGCAGCCAAAATACGCGGCAGTTTCGGTTCTTCGTGGATGAAGTCTAGGTCATAGAGCAGCACATTGTCGTTCGGCTTCAATTCCACTTTCTTCAGCAGTGGCAGGTCGTCATCGAACAACTGAAAAAATGATCCTTCCAGCACTATGCTGCTGTCCTCAAGCGGGTCGTTTTCATCCAGCACATGCGCAATGCGGTATGGACCGCGCTGGATCTCAAGCATGCCGTTCCTCTTGAAATCCTTGTCTTCCCCGCGGATCTCCAGCGCCTTTCTAACGGAGTCTAGGACAAATTCCGCCCCTTCCGTTGTCTCTGTCAAGGAGGCAGGGTGCTTTCGGTGAAGGATGACCGCCCCGCTTCCAACCGTGTGAACCCCGTCCAGAGGTACACGGCCGAGCCCCATCGATTCAAAAAGATGCTCCTCGGGATGCTCGTATGCGCCGTGTCGTGATGCCCGGTTCCACCATTCCTTGACCTGATGATAAGGATCGCTTCCATCCCCGATATAGATCAGAACACCGCCTTCTCCGACCCACTGCGCCAGCACCTGATGCAGGCCTGGATGTTCCGGCTTCATAAACTCGTAGCTGAGCAGCATTACTCTGTAATCATCAAGATAGCCGGGAAAATTCAATATATTATCGTATTGCAGCGGTCTGATTGGAACTCCATATTTCAGCAAGGGAAGCGCCATACCGTAAAAGGCCGACCAATCCAGCAGTTTTCTTTCCTCAACACCGAGCGCATCGGAAGGTACCGTGCCGTCATAACGAGAACCAGAACCAGCCTCTTTTCCAGTTAGCTCAACATCTCCCCGTTGATACATGGCGGAATTAGCCAGGCATAATCCAATTCCCGTTGTGGAGGCTGAATGCTGCTGATCTGCGCCGTATTTATGCATTTCACCCAGCACATGCATGACGGTCAGCAGCTGAGTGGCGTATTTTGCTGGAATCGGCTCCTTCCCGTCGCCGTCTTCTTTCGAATAGCTTCCCTCAAAAACGCGGTGCGGCCATGGGCAAACCTCATACTGGCTCACACCGGGATGAAGTAATGACGCCGTCACAGTCGCCAAATAATTCTGTTCATAATCCGACCAGGTATATGCAGGATTGTCTTCGATCGGATCATGAAGAAACCACATTTCGCGCCCCGTGCCCCGCGTTAATTCCTGCATCATCCCGTACTCCAAGTACGCTGTTTCAAACGTTCGCTCCCGGCGAACCCCCCGGTATAAATTCGGCGTCCGGCTTGTTCCGGTCCAAATCTGGGCAATAAAGCCGTCACAGGAAGGCATGGAAACGAACATTGCTTCCGGGCTGATAATTCTCCACTGGGTATAGTTGATTAAGCTGTGCGTGGGAATATAGAAGCGAACGGTCCGGCTGTAGGTAGTCAGTGCGTACTCCTTCATTTCGCTGCATATCCGGTCCATCGCCCGGTAATACATCGCTGCCTTCAGCTTGGAAGCCCTGTACTGTGCGTCGCAGGAAGCATGAGGCGGACTCCATTCCTCCCCGTAATAATTCAGCCATTCTCTTTTAAAAGCTTCCGAATATCCGGACACCGCCCAAAACTCTGGCTCTTCCATATGGATCGCTTCAACGCCGGCGTCGATGGCCTTTTTGATATACGTTGACAGGTATTCTGCAAACGAAATCGTAGGGACCATGTAAGGTACGTCCTCGTTATGCAGTATATGCTCGCCTTTACGGTTCATCTGGGCCTCATCCCAGTGGTTCCTGCCGTCATACCGGCCATACAGATAATCCTGGTATTCTCCCCAGGACACGCCCGTCATCAGATGGACCGTGTACCCAGCCTGCTTCCATCCGGCAATTCGCTCGGGCAAATCCTCCGTAATGCCGTATACCATGACAAAATCGGTACGCAGATCATATTTAGGCCCGTAGGGTCTTGCTTCCTGAAACCCCGTCCACTCCGGAGCAGTTTTCGCGTGACGGCTCAAGTGCAAATCCCTCCTTAGTTCGGCATGGCGAGCTTAACGACTTCTTTTCCTTTCAATTGTTCATTCACATACTGCATAGCAGCATCATATCCAGTCTTCTTGATCTGATCGCGCAGATCGTTTATCACTTTCAGTGCCGCATCGTCTGATTTAGCGAAAATCGCTTGCTTCCACACATCTCCCATTTGGTCCATGGATGGCTTGAGAGTCTCCCAATCCGGTGATTTAGTGATCACATCCCCCGGGTTATACGCCGAAATGACGCTGATGCCGTTCGGGCGCAGTATTTTGCGCGCATTGTCCATCGCTGCGAGGCGGTCCTGATCCGCCCAGATATCTCCGCCGCCCACCGAATTGATGCGGTCCATACCGGTTATGTTCTCGAGCCCGATGGTGATCCCTTCATTTCTCTTCACTTTTCCAGTGGTATCCTCGTAGAACTTATCGAACCATTCCTTCTTGGCGACAGGTTTTCCGTTAACCTTTTCCCAATGCACACCTTCAACACCGTAGTGTACGAGCAAAAATCCTTCATCCGAAGCCAGGAAATCGAGCAGCTTGAGAGCAGCATCGACGTCCTTGCATTTTTTCGTGATGACTGTCACGTTATTGCCCTGAATGGACAAATCTACAGGGCGGTTTGGCTCGGCCCCTGCTCTTTCCAGCGGTCCGACCGGAACATAATTCGAGCCCGGATGGGATTTGACATAATCCTTGGATGCATCGAGAATGGCAGGGTAGTGTGCGGCGAGCACGGCAATCCGGCCCTGCTTGATTTTCTCGTTCGCAATCGGGTCTGTTTGGGTGAATACTTCCGGATCGAGCAGTCCCTCTGTAATCAGCTTGCGGTAGTAAAGGGTATAATCCTCATAGGCTTTGGTAAAAAACACATTCTCCAGACTTCCGTCTCCTTTGTCCACATAGCTGGTGCCATAGAACAAAGTGTTCCCGATGCCGACAGCCCAACCTTCATGGAATCCACCGAGCGGCATGACAGGCATGCCGTTTTCAGTTAAATTCGCGTCCTTGATCTTCTTCAGGAATTGATACAAATCCTCTTTCGTTTTCACCGATTGGGGATCAACGCCCACTTTAGCAGCGATATCCTTACGCACATAGAAACCATACAGCCAGTCATTCACGTCATTTCCCGTTGCCGGCTGGTTCTGGTACATCATATACTTTTTACCGCCGATGCCTCCGATGGCTTTTTCATACAATGCAGGTGGGACGTTTTCTTTGGCAATCGCTTTGGCGAGATTCGGATATTTGTCGATTTTGTCGGTCAGATCCACCAGCTGCCCTTCCTTCGCTGCTTTGATAATCCCGTCCAGTTCGCCACCCCATGCTGGCCCGGTATAGATATCTGGCAAATCCTGCGTCGTAAAAATCGTGTTGACCTTCTCAACCTCGCTGCCTTTGGTATAGTCGATCTTGATTTTGATCCCCGTCTTTTCTTCAATCGCTTGCGTGACCGGGGTCGTGTCGGTGTCCGGACCGGATGAACCGTTCCAGTTGTTCAGAATCGTCAGTGTGGTTCCTTTGCCGTCAGCAGCATCCCCGCCTCCGTCTCCGCTTCCACTCCCTCCTCCACCACAGCCGTATAGCAGACCGGTCAGCATCATGACCCCCATCAAAGAACAGACCGCTTTCAAACGCAATTTAGCCATATGAACCCTCCCCAAAAATAAATGATATGATCAAGTCCCTATGGGAACCTGTATCCTCAGCCTTTGACCGAACCGATCATGACACCTTTGACGAAATACCTCTGTAGGAATGGATAGACGCATAGAATCGGAAATACGGTTATCACAAGCAGTGCCATGCGAAGTGATTCCGGCGTCGCGCCGGCCATGTTGACGTTCACAGTCTGTCCTCCCTGCTGCGCCGCTCTCTGCAACGAGGAAGACAGCGCCTCGGCTTCGGTCAGCATCTGCTGCAGCAGCGTTTGAACCGGAATGAGATTTTTGTCCGAGACGTAATAAGCACCCGTAAACCAGTCATTCCAGTGGGCTACCCCGATGAAAAGCGAGATGGTTGCTATGACCGGGCCGGACAACGGCAGGATGATCCGAAGGAATATTTGAAAATCATTCAGCCCATCAATCCGCGCGGATTCTTCAATTTCTTCCGGGATGCCCTGCAAAAACGTACGGATAATCACGATATGCATAAAGTTAAAGAGCATCGGGATGACGTACACCCAAAACGAGTTGATCAGGTGCAGCTGCTGCAGTGTGATGAAGTAAGGGATAAATCCTGCGCTGAAAATGGTGGGCAGGAAGATGTAAAAGGTGAAAAACGAGCGCCCCGGCAGCGTTTTTTTCGACAGCGCGTATGCCATCAGCGTACAAAGCAGCACATGCAGCGCCGTTCCGATGACCGTCCGCAGAATCGTGATTTTATAGGCCTGCCAGATTTGCTTGTTATCGAACACCTGAGCGTAGTTGTCCAAAGTAAACTTGCGCGGAAAAAAGTAAAGGGCGCCCAGCATCGAATCCTTCCCGTCATTCAGCGAGTATATGAGAATGTAGATGAACGGATAGATCATGAGAAATCCAAACAGCGTTAGCAGGATGTAATTCATGAGATTGAATGTGGAAAAAGTGTGTGTCTTCATCTTCATACCAGCCTCCCTTAGAACAGTGATACATCGCTGACTTTCCGGGCAATCCAGTTCACAGTGACGATCAGGATTAACGCGATGCCGCTTTGGAACAGCCCCACGGCTGCCGCATAACTGAGTCGTCCCTGCTGGATCCCGGAGGTAATGACATGAACGTCCAGGACACTGCCGATATTGGCGGTTGCCGGTCCGCTCAGCAGGAGCAGCTGCTCAAACCCTGCACTCATGAGGCTTCCTGTGGCGAGAATGAACAGGATTACCGCAATGTTGCGAATTCCCGGGAGCGTCACATGCCAGATCTGACGAAAGCGGCTTGCTCCGTCGATCTTGGCGGCTTCATACAGCTGCTGGTCAATGCCGGCGATCGCGGCCATGTAGATGATCGAATTCCAGCCAATGTTCTTCCAGATGTCAGAGCCGATTATCAATTGGTAAAACCAAGTTGTATTATTCATGAATTGGACAGGCTCACCGCCCATAGAAGATATCAGATCGTTTACCGGTCCTCCGTACATGGACAAGAGGCGCTGCAGCAGCGTGACGACCACGATCCAGGAGACGAAGTACGGAAGATAGGATAAGGTTTGGATCGTTTTCTTGAATTTCACATGTCGGACTTCGTTGAGGAGAATAGCCAGGATGATCGGCATTGGAAAACCGATAAGCAGCTTCATCAAGCTGATGATAATGGTATTGCGAATAATTGCAGAGGATTGGTAGTAATCAAAAAACTGGTGAAAATACTTCAGTCCCGCCCACGGACTGCCGGTAAAGCCGCCGACAAATGTAAAATCCCTGAACGCAACCTGAAGCCCATATAGCGGAACATAGGAGAAAATAAAAAACCATACGATCCCCGGCAGCATGAACAAATAGAACAGCTTGTGTCGCCATACCCTTTTCCAGAGTAATGATGATTTCATGAACCTCACCTCTCTTCTTGTTGGTCAATGAACCAGCAAAAATATGTAAGCGTTTGCAAATTGTTCATTTGTCTGGTTCCCTCTTCTTACATCTGTCCCCCCTTAATACTTTTCGAATAAAAAGCCACTTCTTGTTCAGCTTCGCCAAACATTTTTTACATACTTTGGAATTATAATATATTATATATTTAATATGTTCAATATATTTTTGCAAAAAAGGTTGATGTTTACAATTCCACTTTTTATTTCAACCTTCCTGAAACGCAAAAAATCTTTTCCGCATGGGAAAAGATTTCGTGTGAAACGGGCCATGAAGCTGTTCAAACCTCCTCAGGTGGCTTACCGGTCGTATGTCCGGGTACCAATTCAGGCTTCAGCAAAATTTTACTGTAGCTTCTTCCCTGTTCATGTCTACCGCTTCGAATCACATCCAGTATCGTCTCAGCCGCCTTGCATCCGATTTCATATTCGAACTGCTTGACATAGGTGAAAATGCTGAAGTCGTCCACGACCGATGTCGGCTCATCGAAGCTTATAATGGATAAATCATCAGGCACTTTGAGACCCGCTTGACTGGCGAGCTGGTACATCTGCACACCGAGTCTGCCGTTCAAGGTAATGTAAGCCGTCGCCATCCGGTTGCGCATATAACGAAAAAGTGGATGGCTCTCCGCATCCTTCAGGTTCTCAATGTAAAAATCCGTAATGATATGTGCCGGATTAATCATCGCTCCCTTATTTTTCAGAGCCGTAATATACCCTTCGATCCGCTCCTGAACAGTTAAAGTCTGGATCGGGGAATCCGAGCAGATCGCAATCTGCCGATGTCCAAGCTCCCATAGATAGTCTACCGCAAGCTGGGCGCCAAGCCTACCATCCGCCGCGATATAATCGGTCTCTACTCCGGGCAAAAACCGGTCAATTAGCACAAATGGGTACCCGGAGAATTTCATATTCAGAATTTCCTCGTTATAATGCTCTTCATCCACAGGGAAAATTAAGATACCTTCTGCTCCGATAGCTTGTAGAGTCTTCAGCGCTTCCTTCTCCTTCTCAATATCACCCTCGGACATCAAAATCATCATCCGGTATCCATGCTTGCCCAGCGTGGTCTGAACACCATTGATAAGCCGAATAGCAAAGTAGTCCAGGATTGAGGGAATGATGAGGCCAATAAGCTTCGTGGAAATAAGGGCACTCGGTTCCGACTTTTGCATCGCCGCTGGAATTGTCATTTCAACCTGCTCCGCTTGCTTCTGCATGCCGACAAAACTTCCCTTGCCTGGAACCCTGTCAATAATATGTTCGTCCGCAAGTCCGGAAAGGGCTTTAACGACCGTAATTTTACTGACATTGAACTGCTCCATCAGTTCCTTTTCGGTAGGAATCCTCTCGCCGGGCTGAAGCCCGTTGGTACGGATCTGTTCGAGTATGTATTGCTGGATTTTCTGGTACAAGGGTACCCGAGTATTCATATTCATTAAACTTCACCATACTTTATATATATTTGCTATATATATTATACTATTATGAGCTGCATCGGGAAAATAATGATCCATTTTTTGAGGACTTAAATTCAATCCGGTTCGTGAAAAGAAAAGAGCGCAGGCATGGGCCAGCGCTTCGATGTTTTTTTTCTATAACTACAGTACCTCGGGAGTCGGCGTTGGAGCGGCATATTCGCCCGTAGAGTATGTATTATCGATCACCGTGCGGATTTCTTTCACCGATTTCCCTTGTTTACTGAGCTCGGACACGGTCGTCGCTGTATCTATACATACGCCGCAGCGGGTACCATGATCATCCCATACTACACTGCCGTCAGCATTCTCTTCTTTAATAAAACAGTTCAGATTGCTCTTATGCCCCGCACTTTCGCCGCATCCACAATAGCAGGGTATGGAAACCAAAATTTCCTTCACACTGGCTGCCGTCGTATAAGCTGTTTTCAGCGCCGGATCCAAGGAATCCAGAAAAGTCGGAAGCTTGTCCGTTCCCATCGTCATTTCCTGTAAATCCCCATTCACAGCTACATGCTGATGGGAATCCTGATGACTGTCCGCCGGAGCAGCTTCCTTGGCTCCGCAGCCTGCAAGCAGCATCGTTGAAAGGATGACTCCCAGTGCCGTAATACGCGTCTTTTTGCCCAACATCATCTCTCCTTCTCAATAAATTCCTCTTTTCCATATAGTATACCATGGGAGCGTATATTTTAAATCACCTTTGGAGATACCAACTGTAATCATTTCGTTTAAGAGGTTCTTTTGCTATAATTGGGATAATCAGCTTGAACACGGAACCGATAGAAAGGTGATTAATCCATGGAACAGTCCATCAATCCGATTGAAGAATGCGATGTAACCTGCATGGGTTCAGAAACTGAGCTTAGCAAAATAAAAGAAGGACTGATCGATGATCAAGCCGCCTCGCAGGTAGCCGACTGGTTTAAGGCATTCAGCGATCCCACCCGGGTGAAACTGATCGATGCGCTTCTCCAGAGAGAACTGTGCGTACACGATTTGACGATTCTGCTCGGCATGGGTCAATCCGCTGTTTCCCACCAGCTCCGATATCTGCGGAATTTAAGAATTGTCAAACGCCGCAAAGAAGGCAAAACGGTCTACTATTCGCTTGATGATACACATATTGAACAAATTTTTGTTCAAACGCTGCAGCATACCCAGCATGGGTAACATGAAGAAGGCCCTCTTGAATTCAAGAGGGCCTTCTTTGTGCCTGCTTCTCGCGTCAAACCTGTCTGTGCAGAACATTCTTCATGTACAAATATTCCGCTTCGGAAATTTCGCCCCAGGCAAAAACCAGATCGCATGTACCGATTTATTTTTCATTCAGTTTTACGACATGCCACAGCTTGTCCCCTTCCTCGATTACCGACCTATATCCGCCATCTTCCGTTTGGAACACCCCGGTACTCTTGATTTCTCGATCGCCTTTTTCAATCACTTTTTCCCATTTTACCTGACCACTCTGATCAATCTTGCGGAAATAC
Organism: Paenibacillus mangrovi; assembly: GCF_022898935.1. Classification (GTDB taxonomy): domain Bacteria; phylum Bacillota; class Bacilli; order Paenibacillales; family Paenibacillaceae; genus Paenibacillus_AQ; species Paenibacillus_AQ mangrovi. The sequence continues at coordinate 90,887 of NZ_JALIRP010000016.1, forward strand.
GCATGTTCTGTATAGATCCAGGTCCACTGATCGAGATCGTAGTTCGCTCTTCCTGCAATTATGAACCCGCCATCTTCCGTTTGCTCGATATCATTGATTTTGCTTGCCGAGATCGATTCAGGCAGAGTCGCGTCCCACTCCAGCTTTCCGGATTTGTCCAGCTTCATGTAGTATCCCTTGAAATATCCGTCTATATTGACAATGGTGTAATCGCTGTAATTGTTCGCAGCGATCAGGAAGCCGCCGTCAGCAGTCTCGATCGCATCCTGGGGCTCGGTATTTAGCCCTGACTCGTATGTCTTGTCCCACTCCTGGTTGCCTGACGGATCGAATTTTACTACATACATATCCGTATAATTGCCATAACTTGGTTTTTCTTTTACAGCTATCCCGAGTTCCCCCAAAAACAAGAATCCTCCGTCATCGGTGGGTACGACTTTACTCACTTTGTCATAATAATCATTGGTATCTCCGAGCGTCTTCTCCCATATGATTTCACCATTGTTTGTCAGCTTTGCAAGATAGATATCGTTATAGGTAATGAGGTAATGCAGATCTTTTTCCGCTGCCAAGACGATATCGCCATTCTGCAGTTCCGCTACATCGACACCGCCCCGGAAACTGTCATATTTCCCTTCTAACGTTTTTTCCCATTTCAGTTTTCCGGACCCGTTTACCTCCATCACATAGAGTTGGTTGTCCTTTGTCCAACCGGCGAACACATATCCGCCCTCTTTCTTTTGGGTGAAGGATGCTAGTCGGTCAATCTCCTTTTTTGCAAAAGTCTTATGAGTTTTAACTTTGCCGGATCCGTTCATCATTACCAGCTTGATCTCATCGCCTTCGAGTTGCGCAAAATAGAATCCATCTTCTCTATGCTTCATGAGACCGCCCAAATTATCGTAGGTTTTTTCCCATGTCACCACGGGCTCCTCTGCTGCCGCTGCCTTGGATCCCCACATAAACGGAGCTACACAGACCACCGCCAAAAGAGTCGTACAAACCACAGGCCAATTCGAACGCAGCAGACTTCCTTTTTTTAACATGATTCTTCACTCCTTCTATCATTATAGTTTTCTTTACATTTCAATTATTCCATCGTATTACCATATTTGTAAATGGGCATTAATTAATGTTTCCTTATCCCTATAAATCTAATATTTTCCAATACGACAACAAACAGTTCAGTATAAAAGAACCAAAACGGGACAGCCTTTCGGCTATCCCAAGACTTATAAATCCTATTCCCAGAGGTTATACTTTCTGATATTTTAAATAAACTGGTGTTGACTAAATGCTATTCCTGTTTCTGCTTCCCGACCGGACCCTCTTCGTCGATCCATACCGTCAGATCCTGAAACGGTTTGCGTTTAACATGAAGCTGCTGCCCCTCCAACGGAACGCCAAGATAGATAAATCCAAGCACCTTGTCATTGGTGCCAAGTCCTAAGTGCTCATTCATCTTCGCATGATATGCCGGCTCTCCGGTTCTCCAGATTGCACCCAAACCCAGCCCATGGGCTTCAAGGAGCATATTTTGAATGGCCGCATAAACCGCTCCGTATTCCTCAAGCTCAATGACCTTCTCATGCTCCTTCGGAGACACCGCGACGGTAATGATCACCGGTGCACGCATTGGTTTCATTTTTGCCGATTCCGCGGCAGCAGCCGCCTCCGGCGATTCAGGGTCGGAAGCTGAGGCGCGCGCCACATCGGACAGAGCTTTACCCAGAACCTTCCGGCCTTCACCTCTGAGTACAAAGAAACGCCAAGGCTCAGTCATCCGATGGTTAGGAGCCCAAGTCCCGGCCTCGAGTATTTGCTCAATTTTCGCAACAGGAATATCCTCCTGTGTTACTTTTCCGATGCTTCTGCGTGTTCGTATAGCTTCAGATATATTCATGTGATATTCACTCTCCAATTAAGAATCTTTCTCATTACCTTTATTGTATCAAAAAATTCCGCTTCGTTGCCTTCTTATTAGCATGAATCACAAATTGTGAACCTTGTTTCTGCCAGAGCTTCATACTGGTAATGTGGCCATATTGATGTTTTAATGTCCGAAGAAAATAAAGTTTTAGACTGGACTTCAATATAAGACTAGCGGCAGTCTTGGACTGGAAAATAAAGTCCAAGACTGCCGCTGGTTTATTGAACTAAAGTACCCGTTAGCGTAACATAGACTGTCTCTATATCCAAAATCACAATAAAAATGTACCCAAATAATAGGTGCTGCCTTTTTCAACAGCATTCCAACCATCCCCTAGTCACTTTGTCTTTCATAAACTATCCCTCTAATTCGTTCCTCACTTAAATTGAAAATTTCAGCCAGTGCCGCTATGGTTAATCCTCCACAGTATTTTCTGATTATTTCCTCATTTCGTTGTCCCATTTCATCACGTATCCCAGTTGAAGTTCCCCCCTTAAATCGCTAATACAATCGAATGGAAAAGGTATTAAAAGCCCCCCTTAGCATCGTAATTCTGCCCTTTAATTGAGCAGATGCTCCCAAAGGCACAAACTACCCATATTTTACCACGAAAATTTTTTTTTAGATTCATTAATATTGCATTTGCTGCGTTATCCTTCCCTTTAGTTCAATAAAACAAGCAGGCTTAGGCAGCCTGCTCGACAAGTATGATATTCAGCTATCGTGTCCCGTTAGAATTCCTGTAATACGAATAATTTGGAGTTTGAACAAAAACGAGCGCCTCTGTAAGATGGGGTTACGCACGAGGTCAAAAGCCTCAAAAAGCCCATCAGGAGGTCGCTCTACTATGAAGTTTAAAGCACAGGACAAGCAAAATCAACTCATTGAAAACATTACCGTTCATCACTTGGTCGTCGGCGTAGACATCGCCCAGGAAGTCCATGTGGCCCGCGCTGTCAGCTTTCGAGGCATTGCTCTGGGAACTCCGATCGAATTCGGTAACCATCGTGAAGGATTCAAATTGTTCGAACGTTGGATTAAGGATCTGCTCAAAACCTACAAACTGAGCAGCGTCATAGTTGGAATGGAACCCACCGGCCACTACTGGTTCAGCCTAGCACGTTGGCTTGTCGCTCAAGGCATTGAAGCCGTCCTGGTTAATCCTCATCTCGTCAAAAAGAACAAGGAAAACCGGGACAATACACCGTCTAAAAGCGATCGTAAGGACGCCCTTGTCATTGCAGATATGATCAAAAACGGGTACTACTCCCCTGTTCGGTTTCATCCAGAAGCATACGAGGAACTGCGTATTCTCATGGCTAACCGAGAGACGGTTACCAAGCG
>NZ_JALIRP010000017.1 GCF_022898935.1 Paenibacillus mangrovi
CGGGATGGACGTACCGCTGGTGCACCAGTTGTTCCGCCAGGAGCATGGCTGGGTAGCTACGTACGGAAGGGATAAGCGCTGAAAGCATCTAAGCGTGAAGCCCCCCTCAAGATGAGATTTCCCAATTCGTAAGACCCCTTGAAGACGACGAGGTAGATAGGTTGGAGGTGGAAGTGCAGCAATGCATGGAGCTGACCAATACTAATCGGTCGAGGGCTTATCCTAAAAGTTTTTCGAAGAAAAACTGGCTTCGGAAGCGTTACGCTTTGCATCGAAGCAGCTTCGAAAACAAATTTTAAAACGCAAATTTATTTCGTATCTAGTTTTCAGGTGATCAAACATCTGAACGATTTTTAAGCTGCATGTCCTTTATAAGGATGGATATTTTGCTGGTGAGTAATCATTGAAGCAAGCGCAGCGCAAAAATCCTGTTTGGTGGCGATGGCGGAGGGGTTCCACGCGTACCCATCCCGAACACGACCGTTAAGCCCTCCAGCGCCGATGGTACTTGGACCGAAGGGTCCTGGGAGAGTAGGAAGCTGCCAAGCAAAGAACCACTGTTGATAACAATCGACGGTGGTTTTTTTATTCGCTTTAATCCTCGAATAAGCTGTGGATTAGTTCAAATCATCGAATGATCATCCACAGATCAAATAAAAATCCCTTTCAGTTCTTCGCACTTGTACACAAAGATATGCACTTCACTCACATTTCCCGCGTTGATTAGTATTCATTCCGCAAAAATTCGTCCACAAATTCACAAATTCATCCCCATCATTCACAGGTTGCTGTGCAGAATGTGCATTTTCGCATGGTATTAATTTTGAAATAGGCTCTGCTTGTGGGTAAATCATTGACTTTGCCAACACCGTTTGCCATACTCGAGATGTAATCCACATGAAGCAAGAAATATAATAGTAGTCTCTTTTCAAATACATAGGTGAGGTGAATGGGATGGAGATCAGGACACTTACGCCCGAAGATTTTGATGCAATGATTGAGCTTGGGGAATATGCTTTCCAATATCGCATGTCTGCAGAACAAGAGGAAAAAGCAAGGAAACGGTTTACTCCGGAGAACACTTGGGGTGCTTTTGATGAAGAAGGACGACTAAGCGCGAAGCTCGCATTACTTCCTGTTGATATCTATGTTTATGGTGAAAAAATGCCGATGGCAGGGATCGCCGGGGTAGCAACTTGGCCGGAATACCGCAGGCAGGGCCTTGTGAAGCAGCTGCTTACGCACTCTCTTCAGGTGATGAATGAATCAGGCAAGCTTCTTTCCATGCTCCATCCGTTTTCATTTCCTTTTTACCGCAAGTACGGATGGGAAATGTTTAGTGAATATAAAAAATACGTCATTCCAACCGACAAGCTGCCGGCTAAGGAAGAAACCGAAGGTACAGTACGCCGCGATATCAAGGATATTGCGATTTTGAATCAGATATATGAAGAGTATGCCAAGGGTTATAACGGTATGATGCTCCGGAGTGAAGATCGCTGGAAGAATTCTATTTTAGATGATGAACATACCGCAGTGTATTATTCCCCATCCGGAGAACCGGAGGGATATCTGCTATATATAGCTGAGAAAAAAGAGCTGTTTGTAGCGGAGTTTGTATGGCTGAGTGAAGAGTCCAGAAAGGCATTATGGACATTCCTGTGCAATCATGACTCGATGGTAACCCAGACCGTATTGGCTCAATTGCCTGCAGATGACGGTTTGGCTTATATGCTAGCAGATCCACGAGTAACTCAGGAGATCGTACCATTCGGTATGGCCAGGATTGTTAACGCAGCAGGTTTTATAGAAGCGTTTCCTTTTCAAAGCAGTGGTCAAGAACAGTCCTGGACAGTACAAATCAGTGATCCCTACGCTCCTTGGAATGAAGGCGGCTGGCAATGGAAGTTATCGGGAGATGGTAAAGCATCGGCTATACCTGCTGATCCGAATGAGAAAACACAGCTTCAATGTGATATCCAAACGCTTACTACCATGATGCTTGGCTACAAACGTCCTACAGAACTCTGGAAAATGGGAAGATTGACTGGAGAGGCCGAGGCCGTAACCCGACTGGAGTATGCTATTCCTGTAGGTCAAACTTTTTTGCTCGACCACTTCTAATCCGTGAGGTTCCCCTGTATGAAAAATGCGGGGGATTTTTTTTAGATTATAGAATTTATAAGTTTTCAGCGAAGCTGAACAATTCTATAATCGCAAGAAAAACTACATCTAAATGCGGTCTGTCTTCTCTGAAAGTACGGCGATAGATGTTTTTCTTATAAGGGGATGAAATCATGCAAAAAGGTCAAAAATGATAAAAATGGAGCTGCCCCCTTGGCAAAGGCTGAGAATGTGTTATAATATAGTCAAAGAAAGTCAAAGTCAATTGACGATTAATATTGCATAAACTGTTTGAATCACACAGTTTGTGTATGATCTGAATTGCCTGATGTTACACTAACAAAGCAGAAGCTGCGGGTATACCGGCAGCCCATGTGTATATTCACTTTCTCCGGTTCGCACAATCCTGAAAATAGGAGCGAAAATGGGAAGTGACGGCTTTCAAGCAGCAATACAAGTGGAGGATGAATGATGCGTAATATCTCTGATATTATTGAACAATATCTGAAGGGTATTTTGCATGAAAGTCCCGAGGGATTGATCGAAATACAGCGTAATGATTTGGCGGACCATTTTTCCTGTGTACCTTCCCAGATCAATTATGTGATAAGTACAAGATTTACGCTGGAGAAGGGCTATCTCGTGGAAAGCAAACGCGGAGGCGGCGGATATATCCGGATTAGGCGCATTGACCTTCCGCAGCATTCGGCGCTCCATACGCATCTTCATACGACAATTGGCAGTACCATTGACCAGACAGTCGCGGAAGGGCTGATTTACCAGCTCGAGGAGGCCCGGTTTTTGAGTAAACGGGAGGCCAATATGATGCGAGCCGCCATTTCCAGAGAGGCCTTGATGGTCAAACTTCCCTACAGGGATGAGATACGTGCGAGAATCATGAAGGCGATGCTGATTTCTTTGCTAGGCAAATAAGTCTGCGGAGAAAAGGAGGTTCATCGATATGTTATGCCAAGAATGTGGAAAGAGACCCGCGACACTGCATTTTACTAAAATCGTAAACGGCGAGAAAAATGAGTTCCATATTTGTGAAGCCTGTGCGAGGGAAAAGGGAGAAATGATTCCGGGTACCTCGGGAGGCTTCTCAATACACAGCTTGTTATCAGGACTGCTTGATTTTGAAACCACGGGCAAAGGGGCTGCCAGCAGCGTCAAAGCACCACAGACCCAGCGGTGCGAGGAATGCGGAATGACGTATTCCCAGTTCAGCAAAATCGGCCGGTTCGGCTGCAGCTCCTGTTATAAATATTTTGGCGACCGTCTAGATCCTCTCTTCAAAAGAGTGCATGGGAACACCGTGCATGTCGGCAAAGTGCCGAAGAGAAGCGGCGGGCGGATTCAATTGAAACGTAAAATCGATGATCTCAAGCTCGAACTGCAGCAGCGTATTCAACAGGAAGAATTTGAAGAAGCTGCACAGCTTCGGGACCAGATCAGAACCCTTGAAAAAGAAATGGCAGCACAGTAAAGCACGCTTGAAGAGAGGAGGAATAGCAGATGCCCAATCTCCGGTTTACCGAGAAAGCGCTGAGTGAATGGATGCGGGGAACGTCAAGCGACTCCGATATTGTCATCAGCAGCCGGGTGCGGATCGCGCGGAACCTGCAGCACTTGCCTTTTCCCCTTTTGGCGACGCGCCAGCAGTCGGAGGAAGTGCTGAATCGTCTGGCTAAAGTGCCGGAGGAGAAGGATATCAAGTCTTTAGGAACATTTTATACCGTAAAACTGGATGAAATTGAGCCTATCGACAAAAATGTGCTGGTAGAGAAGCATTTAATCAGTCCCAGCCTGGCGAATGAGTCCCAAAACGGGGCCGTGATGATCAGTGAAGATGAATCCGTCAGCATTATGATTAACGAAGAGGATCATCTTCGCATTCAATGTCTATATCCGGGTTTTCAGGTCCGGGAGGCGTGGGAAAAGGCGACATCCATCGACGATCTTTTCGAGGCCGAGGTGGATTATGCGTTTGACGACAAGCGCGGTTACCTGACCAGCTGCCCAACCAATGTGGGAACGGGACTCCGTGCTTCGGTGATGATGCATTTGCCGGCACTGGTGATGACGCAGCAGATTAACAGGATTTTATCGGCTGTTTCGCAGGTTGGTCTTACCGTTAGAGGAATTTATGGTGAAGGCAGCGAAGCAATAGGAAACCTGTTTCAAATCTCCAATCAGATCACACTGGGGCAAACGGAGAATGAGATCATCGATAACCTGCACAGCGTTGTGCTGCAAATTATCGAGCATGAAAAGAACGCACGCGCCCGGCTCATGAATGATTCACGTCTGCGCATTACGGACCGGATTAGACGGTCTTACGGCATTTTGTCTTATGCGGAGGTTGTGGATTCCAAGGAAGCTGGCCAAAGGCTCTCCGACGTGCGTCTGGGCATTGATCTCGGTATCGTGCAGGGTCCTTCGGTTGCGGTGATGAACGAACTGAACGTCATGACACAGCCGGGTTTTTTGCAAAAAAAATACGGGCATGACATGAACAGTGAGGAACGGGACATTTACCGTGCAAGGTTGATTCGCGAGACACTCTCGAAGGCTTAGGATACAGTTTTTTACATTAAGATTTAATTTGATTAAATAATTTTAAACTCATGGAGGTGCAGGAGATGATGTTCGGAAGATTCACAGAACGCGCACAAAAAGTATTGGCACTCGCTCAAGAGGAAGCGGTTCGTCTAGGCCATAACAATATCGGTACAGAGCATATTTTGCTTGGACTGATTCGGGAAGGTGACGGCATTGCCGCTAAGGCCTTGATTGGACTTGGACTGGGACTTGAAAAAATCCAGGATGAAGTGGAAACGCTCATCGGCAGAGGACAGGAGCAGCCTACCAATATCGCTTATACTCCGCGCGCCAAGAAAGTCATTGAACTGTCTATGGATGAAGCCCGCAAGCTGGGTCACACCTATGTGGGCACAGAGCATATTCTGCTTGGTCTGATCCGTGAAGGTGAAGGGGTAGCGGCAAGAGTGCTTAACAATTTGGGAATCAGCCTGAATAAAGCGCGTCAGCAGGTGCTGCAGCTGCTCGGAAGCAGCGAAGCGGTATCCAGCCATCACGGTACGCAGGCTAACGTCAGCACACCAACGCTGGATGGCCTGGCTCGTGACCTGACAGCAGCAGCAAAGGAAGGCAACCTGGATCCGGTCATCGGCCGCAGCAACGAGATTGAACGCGTGATTCAGGTGCTGAGCCGCCGTACGAAGAACAATCCGGTTCTAATTGGTGAGCCAGGGGTAGGTAAAACCGCGATTGCGGAAGGTCTTGCCCAAAAAATCATCAACAACGAAATTCCCGAAACGCTGCGTGACAAACGCGTCATGACGCTGGATATGGGTTCTGTCGTGGCAGGCACCAAATATCGCGGCGAATTCGAAGACCGTTTGAAAAAAATTATGGATGAAATCCGCCAAGCCGGAAATATCATCCTGTTCATTGACGAGCTGCATACATTGATCGGTGCAGGCGGCGCTGAAGGCGCAATTGATGCTTCGAATATTCTGAAGCCGTCTCTGGCCCGCGGTGAGCTGCAATGCATCGGTGCCACGACGCTTGACGAATATCGTAAATATATTGAAAAAGATGCCGCTTTGGAGCGTCGATTCCAACCAATTACGGTGGATCAGCCTTCTCCGGAAGAAGCGATTCAGATCCTGTTCGGTTTGCGTGACCGTTACGAAGCCCATCACCGCGTGAAAATTACAGATGAAGCGATCGTGGAAGCCGTGAAGTTGTCCGACCGCTACATCTCTGACCGGTTCCTTCCGGATAAAGCGATCGACCTCATTGACGAGGCGGGCTCCAAAGTAAGGCTTCATACGTATACCATACCGCCAAATCTGAAAGAGCTGGAAAGCCGTCTTGAAGACATCCGTAAGGAAAAAGATTCGGCAGTCCAAAGCCAGGAATTTGAAAAAGCGGCAGCACTCCGTGATACTGAGCAGAAGATTCGCGAGGAACTCGATACCACGAAGAACCAGTGGAAGGAAAAACAAGGTCGTACCGATTCTGAAGTAACACCGGAGGATATCGCTCAAGTAGTAGCCAGCTGGACCGGTATTCCTGTCCGCAAGCTGAAGGAAGAGGAAACCGAACGCCTGCTGAACATGGAAAGCATTCTACATGAACGCGTTATTGGCCAGGAAGAGGCCGTTAAAGCGGTCAGCCGAGCTGTACGCCGCTCTCGTGCGGGTCTGAAGGACCCGAAACGTCCGATTGGTTCGTTTATCTTCCTGGGACCAACCGGTGTAGGTAAAACCGAGCTGGCTCGCGCCCTTGCTGAAGCGATGTTCGGCGACGAGAATGCCGTTATCCGTATTGATATGTCCGAGTATATGGAGAAACACTCCACATCCAGACTCGTCGGAGCGCCTCCGGGATATGTCGGGTATGAAGAAGGCGGCCAGCTGACCGAGAAGGTTCGCCGCAAGCCGTACTCTGTTGTACTACTAGATGAGATTGAGAAGGCGCATCCGGAAGTGTTCAACATCCTGCTGCAGGTGCTGGAAGACGGACGTCTGACCGACTCCAAAGGCCGTGTGGTCGATTTCCGCAACACTTTGATTATCCTCACTTCTAACGTGGGGGCAGAAGCGATCAAGCGGAATTCCACTTTAGGCTTTACCGCAGTGGCCGATGCCGGCGCTGATTACAACAATATGAAGGATAAGGTGATGGGCGAGCTGAAAAAAAGCTTCCGTCCAGAGTTCCTGAACCGGATCGACGAAATCATCGTCTTCCACTCGCTGGAAGAGAAGCATATCGCCGAGATCGTCACTCTGATGTCCGAGGAACTGCGTAAACGCCTGCGCGAGTATGGCGTAGACTTTACACTGACCGACAAAGCCAAGGCGTTCTTGGCCAAGGAAGGTTATGATCCTGCATTCGGTGCACGTCCGCTGCGCCGCGCGATTCAGAAGCATATTGAGGACCGTCTGTCCGAAGAGCTGCTGACTGGTAATGTAGTAAAAGGTGATTTGCTCGTCATCGATGAAGAAAACGGTGAACTCACCGTGAAGAAAAACGATAACGTACCTAGCTACCTAGCTAACTCCTGATACGAACTCTTAGGAGTGATCTGAATTTTCAGAAGGGATTGTCCCGCTGCTTAGTATAAAGCAAGTGGGGCAATCCCTTTTATGTATGTGTAAACTTTTTGCAAATACTTTACGATAAATCTTAATAAATGGTAAAATTAAAATAATGCCAATTTTCTAAGTGACGACAAAAAAAGACATATTTCCGTATCGATAAAAGGAGAGGTCATGGCTAAAACAAAAACTAAATTTTATTGTACAGAATGCGGCTATGAGGCTGCCAAATGGTATGGTAAATGTCCAGGCTGTCAGGCTTGGAATACGATGGTGGAAGAAACAGAAAGCGTCATAAAAACACAAGGGATGAGTTCTCCTCTTTTTCATAGTAAAGAAAAGGCGCTTTCGATCATAAATATAGAAAGCAGCAATGAAGCGCGTGTGCAAACCGGCATCGGTGAGCTCAACCGTGTACTTGGCGGAGGAATTGTTCCAGGGTCGCTAATTCTGGTCGGCGGGGATCCTGGGATCGGGAAGTCGACGCTGCTGCTGCAAACCTCACATGCTTTGACACAATCAGGTCTACGCGTTTTGTATGTATCCGGTGAGGAATCGGTGCGTCAGACCAAACTCCGTGCGGACCGACTGGGAGCCTTATCTCCTGAGCTGTATGTCTTGTGCGAGACGAATATGGATCTTATCGAAGAAGCCATTAACAGTATTCAGCCGCAGTTTCTTGTAATTGACTCCATTCAGACCGTTTATATTCCGGAAGTAACCAGCGCTCCTGGCAGTGTGGCCCAGGTTAGGGAGTGTACGGCACGGTTTATGCGTGTAGCCAAAGGCTTGGGCATTGCCACCGTGCTTGTAGGGCATGTTACGAAGGAAGGAGCCATTGCAGGTCCGAGACTGCTTGAACATATGGTTGACTGTGTATTGTATTTTGAAGGGGAACGGCATCATACCTACAGGCTATTGCGGGCGGTCAAGAACCGCTTTGGATCCACCAATGAGATCGGTATATTCGAAATGAATGAATCCGGCCTTGTGGAAGTGGAGAACCCGTCGGAGCTGTTTTTGTCCGAGCGTCCGCTTGGCGTAGCGGGTTCGACGGTAGTGGCTAGCATGGAGGGAACCCGCCCTGTTCTGGTGGAACTTCAAGCGCTGATCTCTTCTACGCATTTCCCTTCACCGCGCCGGATGTGCACAGGTGTGGACCATCACCGGATGGGCCTCATTATCGCCGTATTGGAGAAGCGGATGGGAATGTTTTTGCAAAACCAGGATGCATATTTGAATGTTGCAGGCGGTGTGAAGCTGGATGAACCGGCGGTCGATTTGGCGATTGCTGTCAGCATAGCCTCCAGCTTCCGAGATATTCCGACAAAGCCTTTTGATGTGATGTTCGGAGAGGTAGGCCTGACCGGCGAGGTCAGAGCGGTCTCACGTGCTGAACAGCGGGTGAAAGAAGCCGAGAAGCTGGGCTTTAAACGGATTATCATGCCAGAGAAAAGCTTGAAAGGGTGGAAACATCCTAAAGGAATTGAAATCATCGGCATCAATACCGTGGCAGATGCACTAGCGGTCGCGTTAGATTAGGGGGCATAAAGAGATGAAGGAACCTAGCCAATTGGATAAAATGAACGACCTGCTGAGGCTGGTCGCACCAGGTACGCCGTTTCGGGATGGCCTGGAAAATGTTTTGCGGGCCAAAACCGGAGGTCTGCTTGTTGTCGGCTACAGTCCGGAAGTGATGGAGGTCGTCGACGGCGGCTTTTCGATCAACTGTGATTTCTCACCCAACTATTTGTACGAGTTGGCGAAGATGGACGGGGCCATTATACTGAGTGAGGACCTGAAGCGGATTCTGTACGCCAATACCCAGCTGATTCCTGATTCCTCCATTTCCTCAATCGAAACGGGTATCCGTCACCGTACTGCGGAACGGGTAGCCAAGCAGACCGGCAAGCTGGTGGTCTCCATTTCCCAGCGCCGCAACATTATTACTTTATATCAAGGTACGCTTAGATATGCGCTAAAAGAAATTGGCGTGATTTTGACCAAGGCGAACCAGGCTCTTCAGACGCTTGAGAAATACCGGGCGGTGCTGAACCAGTCGCTCACCAACCTGTCGGCATCCGAGTTCGAAGAATTGGTGACCGTACCCGAAGTGGTAAATGTGATTCAACGGGTTGAAATGGTACTGCGCATTAAGATGGAGATCAAGCGCTACATCAACGAGCTGGGCAACGAAGGCCGTTTGATCAGCATGCAGATGGAAGAACTGGTCAGCAATATGGAGGAAGAAGCCTGGCTGCTGTACAAGGACTATGCGCGGGAAGACAATGACGAGAAGATCCGTGAGATGATCGCTGGACTTAAGCGGGCAACGGACGACGAGCTGCTCGATATTCATTATGTCATGCGTCTTCTGGGGTATCCTATATCCGCTGCAACCTCGGAAGAATCCATTGCGCCAAGAGGATACCGCATTTTGAACAAAATTCCGCGTTTGCCAAATGTGATTATCCACAATCTGGTTGAGCGCTTCGGACAACTGCCTCATATTATGATGGCAACTATCGAGGAATTGGATGAAGTAGATGGAATTGGCGAAGTCAGAGCCCGCAACATTAAAGAAGGTCTGAAGCGTCTACAGGAACAAGTATTCATTGACAGACAAATTTAAATGCCATACAATCAATGGATGATACGGGGGTACTAATAATATTCGAGGTGAAAAAATGTTTACGAAATCAATTCCGAACTTGTTTACGATAGGTAACTTGTTTCTCGGAATGGTAGGAATTATGCTGGCCTTTGACAACAAATTTAGCTTGGCAGCCATTATGATTATTATTGCGATGCTTTGCGACGGTTTGGATGGCCGGATGGCCCGAGCGCTCAATGCACAGAGCGAATTCGGCAAGGAACTGGATTCTCTCTCGGATGTGATCTCTTTTGGTGTGGCACCCGCAATCATCATGTATGTTACTTCCTTTCATGGTATGCACCAACCACTGATCTGGGCCGTAACGGCGATTTTTCCGATCTGTGGAGCACTTCGTTTGGCACGTTTTAATGTTCGATCCGGAATTCCGGGATATTTTATTGGATTACCTATACCGGCTGCAGGCGGCGTTCTTGCCACACTGTCGCTGTTTCATGATGAAATATCGGCCCCTTATATGATCATTGCCATGTTGATTCTTTCCTATTTGATGGTCAGCACGGTAAAATATCCTAACTTCAAGAAAGTAGGTCTCCCGAAAAAAGCGGTGATGTATGCACCTGTCGTTATTATAGCTGCAGTTGCTATCGCTGTTATTTTCCCGGATCAGACCTCCAAGCTCATTTTTGTTCCACTCGTGCTGTATGCAGCATATGGAATCAAACAAAATGTGAAGAAGCTGACGCGTAAGCGTCGTCGTGACCAATCATCAGAGCACAAAGTGTACAACGATCACTCATAAGAGAACAGTTCGAGGAATAATAAAAAGCATTTATTTCCTGCTACGGCAGTGAAATAAATGCTTTTTTTTCTGCAATATCCAGCATTGATGCGACTCTTCTCCCGTTTCTATGACAAATTAAACAAGCCAAGGGTGGAACATTTTTGCGATTCCTTCTGAACGACCTCATCCATGTTGATATCGAGCAGGTTGCATAAGGCTGACATATAAAAGAGGTTACGCCCCAGCTCGGTACTGATAATTTCCCTGCAGTTTTCGCATAATTCTCCGTGAACGTGAGTCCGTGCAACCCCTTTAGCTTCTTCAAGATTGACTTCAGGCTCGAAGGACTGTTTGGTAGCATGCAATTCGATACAGCCGCAATCCGTAACAGCCTTGGCAACAGCCCGGTTGACGGAGGCGCTGCTTTGTCCGTTTTTGGATAGTACATCGAGTAGACTGCGGTGACGGAGCAACAGTTCGGAAACCTGATCCTGAAAAGCCTGTAAACTTGGTGCGCTCATTTTCCTTTTCACCTCTAGCATAAGAATTGAGTTAATTATATGTCAGTCGTCCACCCATTTTCAACCAGAAATGACACATCTTCCAGATAGAGATTTTGAAATTTAAATAGAAAAAAATGGTGTTAATAGGATTACGCTGTCCGAAATTGGACCATACTGCTAAGGAAATATGTATAACTAATACAATTAAGGAGGTGTGGGAACATATGCTGAGAAAATACATTATCGCATTTGCCGGGCTTTGTGGTGCATGGACGGGCTATACCATTCATCGATCGGCCGGATGGACGTTCCCTAGTTTAGGTATTGATCAATCCATGTGGGGCGGCCTGATGTCTGCAGGACTTGGCGCAATTTTATTTTTGTTGATAGGTTCCATGTGTGCTCAGGCGGTGACCGCCCGTTTTCAGTCCATAATTCAATTGTTGTCAGGTATGCCGATGAACGAACTGGCGGCTGGTGCGGCTGGCCTCACGGGAGGATTGCTGCTGTCTCTGCTGATCTACCCGAGCTTAGCTTGGGCCGGAAAAGCCGGAGATATCGCAGCCGTGGGATTGACGTTATTTTGCGGGTATATGGGATTTCGGATTGGTCTGGATAAAAAGGATGAGCTAGCGGCGTTCTGGACATCTGGCAGATGGAGCAAAGGGGACGCTTACGAGGAGCGGAAAATCGAAGAGCATAAAATTCTGGACACCAGCGTCATTATTGACGGCCGGATCGCGGATATCTGCAAAACGGGCTTTATCGAAGGTACGATCGTCATTCCTGAATTTGTACTTGAAGAGCTCCAGCATATTGCGGATTCGTCAGATCTGCTCAAACGCAATCGCGGCCGCAGAGGACTGGACATTTTGAACAAAATTCAAAAAGAACTGGATGTTAGAGTGCTGATCTACGAAGGAGACTTCGAAGAAATTTCGGAGGTGGACAGCAAGCTCGTTAAGCTCGCCAAAGTGCTTCAAGGTAAGGTCGTGACGAATGACTTCAATCTGAACAAGGTCTGCGAGCTGCAGGGAGTATCTGTACTAAACATTAACGATCTGGCGAATGCGGTCAAGCCGGTCGTCTTGCCGGGAGAAGAAATTATGGTGCAGGTGATCAAGGACGGCAAGGAACATGGCCAGGGCGTAGCTTATTTGGATGATGGAACTATGATCGTGGTTGAAGGCGGACGCGACTATATCGGAAATATGATGGAAGTATTGGTGACGAGCGTGCTTCAGACTTCAGCGGGAAGAATGATTTTTGCCAAACCAAAACTGTTGGAAAAAGCTCAGTAAAAGGGGTATGATGGGGGAAGCAGAGAAAAAATTCCGCGAGACGCGGTTTTTTTCTGTGAAAACACGTCGATTGACGTTTTTCTAACGGGAATTGAGGGAGGCAAGGCACAGCTTGGATACAGAGAACCGAGTGGGTGTAATTGTGGTTTCCGCGGGCAGAGGCACGAGAATGGGAACCCGCGAAAGCAAGCAGTATCTGCTGCTGGAGGACAAGCCCATCATTATGCATACATTAGAAGTCTTCGAACGGATGCCACTGGTTCAGGAAATCGTGCTGGTAACCGGAGCGGAAGATATCGAAAGATGCACGGGGTGGATTGCCCAGTACGGCCTAAGCAAGGTGGTTAGAGTGATTCCGGGCGGCAGTGAAAGACAGCAGTCCGTATATAAAGGCTTGATGGAAATCGGTACGGATTGGGTCATGGTGCATGATGGTGTCCGCCCGTTCGTTGAACCTGAGCATGTCGAGGCTTGCTTTCGGAAAGCTCAGCGATCCGGTGCGGCTGTTCTCGCGGTGAAGGTGAAGGATACAATCAAGCAGGTGAGCGAATCAGGAACGATTGAAGCAACTCCTGACCGCCGTAGTCTGTGGGCGATTCATACCCCACAGGCTTTTCGTCTTTCTGAATTGAAGAAGGCGCATGAGCAGGCCGAAGCCGAAGGCTTCATTGGAACGGACGATTCCATGCTCGTGGAAAGAATGGGTATTCCGGTAGCCGTGGTGGAGGGCAGCTACACCAACATCAAAATCACGACCCCGGAAGATTTGGAATATGCCGCATTCATGTTAAATCGTAAGGGAGAGAAGAATACATGATACGTGTAGGACAGGGCTTTGACGTACACCAGCTTGTAGAAGGAAGGCCATGCATCATTGGAGGAGTCACGATTCCTTACGAAAAGGGGCTGCTTGGACATTCGGATGCCGATGTTCTTTTGCATGCCGTAACAGACGCAATTCTGGGTGCGCTTGGACTCGGGGATATCGGCAAGCATTTTCCGGATACGGACCCGGAATTCAAAGATGCGGACAGCTTGAAGCTGCTGCTTCACATCTGGGAGATGGCGAAGGAGCGGGGATACCGTCTTGGAAACATTGATTCCACGATTATCGCGCAAAAGCCGAAAATGGCTCCATATATTCCGCAGATGGCGGAAGTGATCGCCAAAGCACTCGATGCAGACATTGAACAGGTGAATGTTAAGGCGACGACAACAGAGCAGCTCGGATTTACTGGGCGGGGAGAGGGCATTACGGCCCAATCGGTTGTTTGCCTCGTCAAAGATGTGCTATCATCTTGAAGGATTTGAACGGATACGTGTGTAAGTAAATACAAAAGCGGAGGGGATTATAATGACTGATAAAGTTCGCGTACGGTACGCACCAAGTCCTACAGGACATTTACATATCGGTAACGCCAGAACGGCGTTGTTTAACTATTTGTATGCCCGTAATCAGGGCGGAGATTTCGTGATCCGGATTGAGGATACCGACGTGAAGCGCAACATTGCGGGCGGCGAAGAGAGCCAGCTGAAATACTTGAAATGGCTGGGCCTAAATTGGGATGAAAGCATTGATATCGGCGGCGAATATGGACCTTACCGTCAAACGGAGCGTCTGGATATTTATAATAAATATACACAGGATCTGTTGAACAGAGGTTTGGCATACCGCTGCTACTGCACGGAAGAAGAGCTGGAGAAGGAACGCGAAGAGCAGATGGCTCGCGGTGAAACTCCTCGTTATTCCGGCAAGCACCGTGATTTAACTGAAGAGCAGTGCAAGGCTTTTGAAGCGGAAGGACGCATTGCCAGCATTCGTTTCCGTGTTCCTGAAGATAAAACCTACACGTTTGACGATATGGTTAAAGGGATGATCTCCTTTAATACACAGGAAACTGGCGACTTTGTCATCGTAAAAAAGGACGGCATTCCAACATACAACTATGCAGTTGTAATCGACGATTATCTGATGAAAATCACACATGTTCTGCGTGGTGAAGACCATATTTCGAATACGCCGCGCCAGCTCATGATTTATGAGGCTCTTGGCTGGGAAGCACCGCGTTTCGGTCATATGACACTAATCGTCAACGAAAACCACAAAAAACTGAGCAAACGGGATGAGTCCATCATTCAGTTCATTGAACAGTATGATCAGCTCGGTTATCTTCCGGAAGCTCTGGTTAACTTTATTGCTCTTCTCGGCTGGTCGCCGGAAGGGGAAGAAGAAATCTACGGCCGTGAAGAACTGATCAAGATCTTCAACCCGGACCGCTTGTCGAAGAGCCCGGCGGTGTTTGACCAGAACAAGCTGGCACACCTGAACAACTATTACATCAAGCATGCCGATCCGGACCGGATTGCCAAGCTGGCGATTCCTCACCTTCAAAAGGCAAACCGTCTGCCTGCCGAACTAAGCGAAGAGCAGGAAGCATGGGCGAAGAAGCTTGTAGCGCTGTATCAAGAGCAAATGACGGCGGCGTCGGATATTGTCGAACTGTCCGACATGTTCTTCCGCGCGCATTTGGAAGTGGACGAAGAAGCTCAGCCGATACTGACTGAAGAACAGGTGCCAACCGTACTGAAAGCTCTGCTGGACAAAATCGAAGCTTCCGAAGAATATACAGCCGCTCAAATCGCCGCTCTGATCAAAGAAGTGCAGAAGGAAACCGGATTTAAGGGTAAACAGCTGTTTATGCCAATCCGTGTGGCCCTAACTGGCCAAATGCATGGCCGCGATTTGAACGAAACGATCTATCTGCTGGGGAAAGATCGCGTGATCGAGCGTTTGAGATCTCACATTAGCTGAAAACATTTCTTGTCAGTCTGATGTATTTTCGGATATAATAACTACCAAAATAAGTTCTATAAAAACCTGTCTTAAGAAGCAGGCCCTAAAATAGACGAAGTTGCCAACAGCGACGAACAGGAGAAGTACGCTTTAGCCCAGGCATTTGCCAGAGAGGATAACCTCATGGAGAATCTGCTTTCCATGTGGCTGGAAGTTATCCATATGCCGATTGCGGAAATGCGCCTGTGAGCTGCATGGATGAGCGGTTCTAAGATAGAACCGTTAGACTATGCCGGAAGGTCCCCCGTTATCAGGACAGTTGAGAGGAATCCAAGTGGGTACATGGGTAAAAGTAAATGTACATGAAGTTTGGATTCAAGCAGAGTGGAACCGCGTATAACGCCTCTGCAGCGAAAGCTGCCGAGGCGTTTTTTGGTCTATAGGTCGAGATATCTTTCGCTAGGCTAACGAAGGATTAGAAGAGGACGAAGAGGGGAACGGATATGTTTAAGCAGATCAAATCGGATATCCAGACGGTATTTGAAAATGATCCGGCCGCCAGAAGCCTGTTCGAAGTGGTATTCACATATTCAGGGCTGCACGCCATCTGGGCTCACCGGATTGCCCATAAGTTTTACACTCGAAGGTGGTTCACCCTAGCACGGATCATTTCGCAGTCCAGCCGCTTCATGACGGGGATTGAGATCCATCCCGGTGCCAGAATCGGCCAAAGACTTTTCATCGACCATGGTATGGGTGTCGTTATCGGGGAAACTTGCGAGATCGGTGATGATGTCGTCATTTACCAGGGTGTCACGCTGGGGGGAACAGGGAAGGAAAAGGGAAAACGCCACCCGACGATCGGCAATAATGTCGTTATCGCTTCCGGTGCCAAGGTTCTGGGTTCTTTTAAAGTGGGAGATCAATGCAACATTGGTGCGAACTCGGTCGTACTGAGGGAGGTTCCTTCCAACAGTACGGTCGTGGGTATTCCGGGCACGATTGTTAAACAGGACGGCCGCCGTGTGGACCGCCTCAGCCATCAGCTGCCTGACCCGATCGTCGATTCGATCCGCAGCATGCAAAAGGAAATCGATCGTCTTCGCAGCGAGCTCGAAAGCATCAAAGACGAAAACACCGACTTGGTTCGGATCAAAGCTGCTGCAGGCAGGGAGCGGGGGGAATAGCCTGCTTTAGGAAGCCAGGGTCAGAAACTTATCGGTGCTCAACAATAGAACGAAAGGAAATGTGATTATGGCACTTCAAATTTACAACACACTCATTCGTTCCAAGGAAGAATTTGTTCCGCTGGAACCCGGAAAAGTGAAAATGTACGTATGCGGACCTACTGTGTACGACTATATTCATATCGGCAATGCGCGACCTATGATCTTTTTTGACGTGGTACGCACGTACCTGCAACAGATCGGCAACGAGGTAAATTACGTGGTGAACTTTACGGATGTGGACGATAAGCTGATCCGCAAGGCGGAGCAGATGGAAACCACGGTTCCTGAGGTAGCTGACAGATTTATCGAGGCATATTTCGAGGATTTGGAAGGACTGGGCATTCAGAAAGCAACAATCCATCCGCGCGTAACCGAGAATATGGACAATATCATTGCGTTTATTCAGGAGCTTGTGCAGAATGATTTCGCTTATGAAAAGGGCGGCGACGTCTTCTACCGGACGAATAAGTTCCCGGACTACGGCAAATTGTCGCATCAAAAGCTGGATGAACTGCAGTTCGGCATCCGGATTAACGTCGATCAACGCAAGGAGAACCCAGAGGATTTCGTGCTCTGGAAGGCAGCGAAGCCAGGTGAAATCTTCTGGTCCAGTCCATGGGGAGACGGCCGTCCCGGCTGGCATATTGAGTGCTCAGCGATGGCCCGCCGCTATCTGGGAGATACGATTGATATCCACGGGGGCGGTCAGGATTTGCAGTTCCCGCACCATGAGTGCGAAGTAGCTCAGTCGGAAGCACTGTCAGGCAAACCGCTGGCTAACTACTGGATGCATAACGGCTACATTAAAATCAACAACGAAAAAATGTCGAAATCGCTCGGCAATGGTATTCTGGTGAAGGAACTGCGCAAGGAGTTCAAAAAGGAAGCGATCCGTTATTTCATGCTCTCGACGCATTACCGCAATCCGCTGAACTTCAACGCGGAGACTATGGATCAGGCGCTGAAAAGCGTGGAACGGATTGCGAATGCGGTCTCGAACCTGAAGCACCGCCTCGAAACGGTAACTCCTGACGGTCATGGACCGGTAAGGGAAGAAGTGAAGCAGAAGCTAGACGGCATTCTGAAGCAGTATTACGAAAAGATGGACGACGATTTCAATACGCCAGACGCGATTACCGCCATGTTCGAATGGGTTAATGAAGCTAACCTGCTGCTGCAGGAGCCTGTGGTGAATCCCGAAGAGCTGAAAGCCATGCTGGCAGCCTTTGATGAGCTGAACGCAGTACTTCGTCTGTATGTAAGCGATGAGGCGGAGCTACTGGATGAAGACGTGGAAAATCTGATCGCAGAGCGCGCGCAAGCCCGTAAAGACAAAAACTGGAGCCGCGCGGATGAAATCCGTGATCTCCTGGCAGCCCAGGGCATTGTGCTAGAGGATACAGCGCAGGGTATGCGCTGGCGGCGGAAATGAGCGGGCAGGACAATCAGGGGCTGCTGCCGGAAGCGGGATGGTTCGACTATCCCCCTTCCAGACAGCCTCGTCTGATTCCGCCGATTGTGCTCGCTTATATTGGAGACGCCATTTATGAGGTTGCAGTCAGGCAATATCTGATATCCAAATCGAACCTGAAGCCGCATCAGCTTCACCGGCAGGCGACTGGAATGGTATCCGCGAAAGCGCAAAGCCGGATCGTTACCGCACTTGAGCCTGTTTTTACGGAAGAGGAAAAGGATGTCGTAAGACAAGGGCGTAATGCCAAGTCCGGCAGCATTCCCAAAAATGCCGATGTCCTGGAATACCGCCACGCAACGGCTTTTGAAAGTCTGATCGGATATTTGTACTACTCGCAGCAGCAGGAACGGATGCGGGAGCTGATCGGAATGGGTATAGAATATATGGAACAACAACAGCATGGAAAATAAAGCTTAGTGGAGGATGTCATGGAAGAAGAAATCATCGGCGGGAAGCATTCGGTCATCGAAGCACTTAAATCCGGCCGCACCATCAATAAAATCTGGGTTGCCGAAAATGCACAAAAGCATTTGACGCAGCCGATCATCATCGAGGCGAAGAAGCTTGGCGTTGTCATCCAGCAGGTGGATAAGCGCAAGCTCGATCAGCTAGCTCCAGGGGTTCAGCATCAGGGCGTTGTAGCGCAAGTAGCGCCATACGCTTACGCGGAAGTCGAGGATATTTTGCTTGAAGCCGAGAATAAGGGTGAACCGCCATTTATTCTGCTGCTGGATGAGATTGAGGATCCACATAATCTAGGATCAATTCTGCGTACGGCAGACTGCACCGGTGTGCATGGCGTCATCGTTCCGAAGCGCCGCTCGGCACAGGTGACAGCCACCGTGTCCAAAACCTCTGCCGGTGCAGCGGAATATGTTCCGGTAGCCAGAGTAACAAATTTGGGACAGACCATCGACTCTTTGAAGGAAAAAGGAATCTGGGTCGTGGGTACGGATGTGTCTGCTGAATCGGGAATCTATGAAACGAATGTCTTCGACGGCCCGGTAGCCATCGTCATTGGGAATGAAGGCAAAGGTATGGGACGGCTTATCCGGGAAAAATGCGATGTCTTGATCAAGCTGCCGATGAACGGACAGATCAACTCACTGAACGCTTCCGTGGCTGCCGGCGTTGTGATGTACGAAGTATTACGCCGCCGCAATCAAGGTTAACGTGCAATGGCGGATTTGCGGGATGTGCTCCTGGTGGACGGCTACAACATGATCGGAGCCTGGCCGTCTCTTGCGAAGCTGTCGCAAATCAGCATGCAGGAGGCTCGCGATCATCTGCTTGGCAAGCTTGCGGATTACCAGGCTTTTACCGACCGCAAGGTTATTGCCGTGTTCGATGCGTACCGTGTTCCAGGGCTCGGCAAAGCCTTTAATCAAAGTAAAATCCAGGTTTACTTCACAAAAGAGAAGGAAACTGCCGATGAATGTATAGAGCGGCTTGTCGGAGAGCTCAGTCTCCGCAGCCGTAAAATATACGTAGCGACCAGCGATTTCATCGAGCAGCATGTGATTTTCGCGCGCGGTGCGCTGCGGCTTTCCGCCAGGGAGCTTCTCATTGAGGTGGAAAACTGCGAAAAAGCGATTCAAAGCCGCATTAAGCGCGATCATGCTCCATCGACGCGGAATACGCTGGACAGCAAGCTTAAACCGGAGCTTAGAGAAATATTCGAGAAATGGCGCAGAGAATAACATAAATTGGAATCTATTACAAATTTGAATCTCTTGACAATTTTGTTATTGATGTTCTTTTTTAGGTAATACGTGGTTGACGGTATGAACTGCCATCATATATACTGTTCGTATATTTCACAGAGTAACGGGGTACCTTGCGTTGCAGCCGGGGGGATTCTTGGTGAGTGTAGACCTCAAAGAATTAACGTTGTCGGATTACGAGTACAAGTCAGATGAGGACGTTGTCGAATATTTTCGTGAAGGCGATAGCGAAGCGCTGGAGTTCTTGATTAACAAGTACCGGAATTTTGTGCGCGCCAAAGCCAGGTCTTACTTTCTGATCGGTGCCGACCGGGAAGATATCATTCAGGAAGGCATGATCGGCTTATATAAATCGATTCGGGATTTCAGAGTGGACAAGCAGTCTTCGTTCAAAGCTTTCGCCGAGCTCTGCATTACACGGCAGATCATTACGGCGATTAAGACGGCAACGAGGCAGAAGCATATTCCGCTGAATTCCTACGTGTCTTTGGACAAGCCGATTTACGATGAGGATTCCGACCGGACGCTGCTTGATGTGATTTGCGGCACTCAGGTGTCTGATCCTGAAGAACTGATTATTAACCAGGAAGAGTTCGTAGGTCTGGAGGACAAGATGTCCGAGATTTTAAGCGACCTGGAACGCAAAGTGCTGATGCTGTACTTGGATGGCCGCTCCTACCAGGAGATCGCGGTTGATCTGAAGAGACATGTGAAATCGATTGATAACGCACTGCAGCGTGTCAAACGTAAACTGGAACGATATTTGGAAGTTCGCGACAATTAGACGCTTAGATCGAAAAAGACTCATTTCAGAGTCTTTTTTTTTCACGAGGGAACATTGCTATGTTTAAGCACCTCAGGAATGAACTATAATGGTAAATGAATGCAGGTGGCTTTCAGTAGAGAAAAAAGGCTTGAAATACAAGGGGAAAAGCGATCCCGGCATGCCGATAACAGGGCTATTCTTTCGTTGACACAGTTTGACCCTTATGATAAAGTGTTTTAGGTAGGCCTAAATTCGCGTGTTCTAATGGATGAGTGAGCAAAGACCAATCGGTTTTTGTTTCTTATTCATTTCGCAAGAACGGTTTTTTTCTTTTCAGCAATGAAGGGCTTGGGCTGTTCTGCTAGGAAATATAGAGCCTTCTGAAAAGAAGGACGTCTTCGGGAGGTGCACAGCATGCGGGTAATTATCACTTTGGCTTGTACAAACTGCAAACAAAGAAACTACACGACTACCAAAAACAAGCGAAATCACCCCGACCGCATGGAGATGAAGAAATTTTGCAAGTTCTGTAACGAGCAAACTCCTCATCGCGAAACCAGATAGTTTTTTGGAGGTGTAGTCGGCGTGAAAAAAGGTTTCAAGTCTCTGTTTTCCTTTTTCTCTGAAAGCTGGGCGGAGCTCAAAAAAGTTCGCTGGCCTAATCGTAAAGAGTTGACGAGCTATACTCTTATCGTCCTCGGCACCATTGTATTCGTCACGATTTATTTTTGGGTTCTGGATATCGGCATTTCCGCTGTGATCGAAGCGATTATTTAAGAAGGGTCCCGGGTGGCTTGATATGGAAACTATGGAAAAAAGATGGTACGTTGTTCATACCTATTCCGGGTATGAGAACAAAGTCAAGGCCAATTTGGAGAAGCGCGTTGAGTCCATGGGCATGGAAGACAAGATTTTCCGCGTTCTTGTTCCGATGGAAGAAGAAGTGGTAAACAAGGATGGTAAGAAAAAGACCGTCATGAGAAAAGTTTACCCCGGATATGTCTTGGTTGAAATGATCCAGACTGACGACTCTTGGTATGTTGTACGCAATACGCCTGGAGTTACTGGATTCGTCGGATCGACGGGTTCAGGATCCAAGCCAACACCATTGCTTCCAGAAGAAGTTGATCAGATTCTGAAGCATATGGGTATGGAAGAACCTAAACCGAAGATTGAATTCGACATCAAGGAATCCGTGCGCATCAAGGTTGGTCCGTTTGCGAATTTTGTAGGCTCTGTAGAAGAAATTCTTGCCGACAAGAGCAAGCTCAAAGTTCACGTTAACATGTTTGGACGGGAAACCCCGCTTGAGCTCGATTATACTCAAGTGGAGAAGATATAAAATTCTTCAGGTTTCTTGTGGGAGGGGCAACCTTAGTCCCGTTAACCACTTTTTAAGGAGGTGTCTTACATGGCAAAAAAGGTAATCAAAATGGTGAAACTGCAAATCCCTGCAGGTAAAGCGAATCCGGCTCCACCAGTAGGTCCAGCATTGGGTCAAGCGGGTGTCAACATCATGGCATTCTGTAAAGAATTCAACGCTCGTACTGCTGATCAAGCTGGTCTGATTATTCCGGTTGAAATCTCGGTATTTGAAGATCGCTCTTTTACGTTTATCACTAAAACTCCACCGGCTGCAGTTCTGCTTCGCGTAGCTGCAAAAATCGAGAAGGGTTCCGGCGAACCTAACAAGAAAAAGGTGGCAACTGTTAAACGTAGCGCGGTTCGTGAAATCGCTGAAACTAAAATGCCTGACCTTAACGCTGCTTCCGTTGAAGCTGCTATGCGTATGGTTGAAGGTACTGCCCGCTCTATGGGTATCAATATCGAAGACTAATTTTTATTTCGGTTTTTCTGCGACAACCGGTCAAGCATGACCGGCACATGTGGGAGGAATTTCCGTTAAAACCACAAAGGAGGAACAAACATGGCGAAACATGGTAAGAAATATGTTGAGTCTGCCAAGCTGATTGACAGCGAAGCATTTTACGAGCCGGCAGAAGCCGTTGAGCTTGTGAAAAAGGCTGCGACTGCTAAATTCGACGAGACCGTTGAAGTTGCAGTTCGTTTGGGCGTAGACCCGCGTAAACAAGACCAGGCTGTTCGCGGTGTCGTTGTACTGCCTCACGGCACAGGTAAAACACAACGCGTACTGGTATTTGCAAAAGGTGATAAAGCGAAGGAAGCGGAAGCGGCTGGCGCGGATTATGTTGGCGATCAGGACATGATCAACAAAATCCAACAAGGCTGGTTCGAATTCGATGTCTGTGTAGCTACACCTGACATGATGAGTGAAGTCGGTAAACTGGGTCGTCTGCTCGGTGGTAAAGGCCTCATGCCTAACCCTAAAGCAGGTACAGTTACATTCGATGTTTCCAAAGCTGTTCAAGAAATCAAAGCTGGTAAAATCGAATACCGTCTGGATAAAGCAGGTCAAATTCACGCTCCAATCGGTAAAGTATCTTTTGATGCGGTTAAACTGAATGAGAACCTCAAAGCTCTCATCGACGCACTCAACCGTGCTAAACCGGCTGCTGCAAAAGGTGTTTATCTGAAAGGGATCGCAGTATCCTCGACGATGGGACCGAGCGCACGCGTGAACACAGCTACTTTCAGATAATAAAAGTTAATGTTGACTTTTGTCACGTTATCTGATATTATGTAAAAGTTGTTGTTAAACAGCTGACCATTAAAGTTGAATATGCTTACCGTAGACAGTAGGTGCCCTCAAGGCTTAATTTCCTACCGAGGTGTTGTGATAGAATATAGATGATTGCTGCGAATGCGTTTCGGACAATCATCATTCATCAGGCCTTCGTGATTCTACGGAGGCTTTTTACTTGCCTAGAATTAGTAGGGATGGGAAGTACTCAGACTTCTTATCCAAACTATTGCAGAATGTCCCGGCAGGCCGGATCCTCCGGATGCCGAGGACAGTGAATTTTTCAGGAGGTGTAGACATGGCAAACGCAAAAGTGATTCAAGCGAAACAAGAAGCGGTAGATGTTGTAACAGCCAAATTGCGCGATAGTGCAAGTACCGTTGTAGCTGACTACCGTGGATTGAACGTTTCCCAGGTGACTGAACTGCGTAAGCAGCTTCGTGAAGCTGGCGTTGAATTCCAAGTGTTGAAAAACACATTGCTGCGCCGCGCTACCGCTGCTGCTGAGCTGTCTGAATTGGACGAAGTATTGACTGGTCCTACAGCGATTGCTTTCAGTGCGGATGACGCCGTAGCTCCAGCTAAAATCCTTAACGATTTTGCTAAGAAGAACGATGCATTGAAATTGAAAGGTGGCGTGGTCGAAGGCCGTGTAGTTGGCGTTGACCAAGTCAAAGCGCTGGCAGAACTGCCATCCCGCGAAGGTCTCCTTTCCATGCTCCTCAGCGTGCTTCAAGCTCCTATGCGCAACTTCGCGCTTGCAGTTAAAGCCGTTGCAGAGAAAGAAGAACAAGGCGCGTAAGTACCTGATTCTTCATGCAGTATGAAGTACAACCACAAAAAACTTTTATTATAAAATGGAGGTTCAACCATGAGTAAAGAGCAAATCTTGGAAGCAATCAAAGGTATGTCTGTTTTGGAACTGAACGATCTTGTTAAAGCAATTGAAGAGGAATTCGGCGTAACTGCTGCAGCTCCAGTAGCTATGGTAGGCGGCGGCGCTGGCGCAGCTGAAGCTGAAGAGCAATCCGAATTCGACGTTGTATTGACTAGCGCTGGTGCTTCCAAAATCAACGTTATCAAAGCAGTTCGCGAAATCACTGGCCTTGGCTTGAAAGAAGCTAAAGACCTCGTTGACAACGCACCAAAACCACTGAAAGAAAAAGTGGGTAAAGAAGAAGCTGAATCCATCAAAGCTAAATTGGAAGAAGCAGGCGCTGCTGTAGAAGTGAAGTAATTCCTTCTTAAGCGGTGTTAAACATAACAAACCCCTTGAATTCTCAAGGGGTTTGTTTTTGTAAAAACAGGATTTCCTCAAGTCTGAACTTCATTAGATCGGGGAATTCTGTGAATACAAGACGAGAATACGGAGGGACGGGCATGTCACAGCATTATTACTCAAATCAGCCGGAGGCCAGCCATGATCGGCGTCAACTGGAAGAACATTTGCGCGGACTAACCTTCCGTTTTATCAGCGATGCCGGTGTATTTTCCAAAAAGGGCGTTGACTACGGCAGTAAGGTGCTTATAGAGGCGTTGGATATTCCGATGGATGCGGAAGTTCTGGATGTTGGCTGCGGTTATGGCCCGATTGGTTTTTCTGCGGCAAAGCTGGCAGGTAACGGTCATGTGACCATGCTTGATGTGAACTCCCGTGCGGTTGAATTGGCCAAGGAAAATGCGAAGCTTAACGGCATTCAAAACGTGACCATTTTGGAAAGTGACTTGCTTGCGGCCGTAGAGGGGAAAAGCTTTGATGTCGTGCTTACGAATCCGCCGATCCGTGCCGGGAAAGAAACCGTGCATGCGATTTTTGAACAAGCCCATGCGCATTTGCGGGATGGGGGAGCGTTGTGGATTGTCATCCAGAAGAAGCAGGGAGCTCCTTCAGCTAAGGCGAAGCTTGAAAGTTTGTTTGGACGGGTAGAGGAAGTAACGAAGGATAAAGGCTACCGAATTTTTAAGGCTATAAAAACTTCTAAATAATGTGCAATAGGACTATTGACTTGAAATTACTGATGTGATATTATTATATAATGTCAGTATTAGGATAGGCTTCTTGTCTTTAGTTGACTGAAATGTCAATAGCTTTATGCGGAGAGATGCATAAACGAAGGCATGTTCACGTATAATATGTACATTTTGGGCAAATCTACAGGATATGAAGTCACTTCCGTGTTTAGCTAGGAAGACCATGGATAAGTTGCTCTTTGTTCGAAAGCATTCGGGTGAGGGCTTTTCTTTATTTGTGGATGAATCCTCTGCATGAATCCATTATAAGGTTCCAAACAGAGGTTCGCAATCAATTTTTGAAGTGAGTAGACATGAGGGGTGAGTTAAAGTTGGCAGGACATCTTGTTCAGTATGGTCGACGCACTCGGCGAAGTTATGCGCGAATTAATGAAGTACTAGAGGTTCCGAACCTGATCGAAATCCAACAGAAATCATACGAATGGTTTTTGGAGGAAGGATTGCGCGAAATGTTCCAGGATATCTCGCCAATTCAGGATTTTACGGGAAATTTGGTGCTGGAGTTCATTGACTACAGCCTTGGTGAACCTAAATACACCGTCGATGACGCAAAGGAACGCGACGTGACGTATGCAGCACCTCTACGGGTGAAGGTACGGCTCATCAACAAAGAGACCGGAGAAGTCAAAGAACAGGAAGTATTCATGGGGGATTTCCCTCTGATGACGGAGACCGGTACATTTATTATCAATGGCGCAGAACGGGTCATTGTCAGCCAGTTGGTACGCTCTCCTAGCGTCTACTTCAGTACGAAAGTCGATAAGAACGGCAAAAAGACATACGGCGCGACAGTTATTCCTAACCGCGGCGCATGGCTTGAACTGGAGACGGATGCGAAGGATATTATGTATGTCCGGATTGACCGTACCCGTAAAATTCCGGTTACCGTTTTGCTTCGGGCGCTTGGTTTCGGCAGCGACGCCGAGATTTTGGACCTGCTTGGCAACGACGAATATATCCGCAATACGCTGGACAAAGACAATACCGATTCTACGGAAAAAGCGCTCATTGAAATTTACGAACGCCTCCGTCCAGGCGAACCGCCTACGCTGGATAACGCAAAAAGTCTCCTCGTAGCGCGTTTCTTTGATCCGAAACGATATGATCTGGCCAACGTCGGCCGTTATAAAATCAATAAAAAGCTCCATATCAAGAACCGTCTCTTCAACCAACGCCTTGCTGAAACGCTGATCGACACCCAGACGGGCGAGATCATTGCGGAAGCAGGACAGATGGTTGACCGCCGTTTGCTCGATGAGATTCTACCTCATCTGGACAATATGGCTGGACACAAAACCTACCATGTAGCCAACGGCGTGCTGGATGCGGACGACATTCCGCTGCAAAGCATTGATGTGTTCTCTCCGATTGAGGACGGAAAAGTAATTAAAGTCATCGCGAATGCCAACATCGATAAAACGGTGAAGCATATTACGCCTGCTGATATTATTTCCTCGATCAGTTACTTTATTAATCTGCTGCACGGCATCGGCAACACGGATGACATTGACCACCTTGGTAACCGTCGTCTGCGTTCTGTTGGTGAACTGCTTCAGAATCAGTTCCGTATCGGTCTGTCCCGTATGGAACGTGTGGTTCGTGAAAGAATGTCGATCCAGGATGCGAATGTCATCACGCCACAGGCGCTGATTAACATACGTCCTGTGATTGCATCCATTAAAGAGTTCTTCGGAAGCTCCCAGCTGTCACAGTTTATGGACCAAACGAACCCGCTTGCTGAGCTGACGCACAAACGCCGTCTGTCTGCACTCGGACCCGGCGGTTTGACGCGTGAACGCGCGGGCTTTGAAGTCCGTGACGTCCATCACAGTCACTACGGCCGTATGTGTCCAATCGAAACGCCGGAAGGTCCGAACATCGGTTTGATCAACTCCCTGTCTACATTCGCCCGTATTAATGAGTACGGCTTTATCGAAGCTCCGTACCGTTGGGTTGATCCGAAGACAGGCGTCGTAACCGATCATATCGACTATCTGACGGCTGACGAAGAAGACAACTATGTAGTCGCTCAGGCAAACGCGGTACTTAATGAAGACGGAACGTTTGCGGAAGAAATGGTTATCGTCCGCTACAACAAACAGTCCGACAACATCTTGCCGATGCCAAACGAACGTGTTGACTACATGGACGTATCCCCTAAACAAGTGGTATCCGTCGCAACGGCGCTCATTCCGTTCCTCGAGAACGATGACTCTAACCGTGCGCTGATGGGATCGAACATGCAGCGTCAAGCTGTGCCACTGTTGATTCCTAAAGCTCCGCTTGTCGGAACAGGTATGGAACACAAATCGGCGAAGGATTCGGGCGTATGTATCGTTTCTAAGCATGATGGCATTGTGGAACGTTCGAGTGCGGACGAGATCTGGGTACGCCGGATCGAAAACGTGGACGGCAAAGAAGTGAAGGGCGATATCGTTAAACATAAATTACACAAATTTATGCGTTCGAACCAAGGAACGTGCATCAACCAACGTCCGCTCGCCAAAAAAGGCGACATCGTGAAGAAAGGCGACATTCTGGCAGACGGACCTTCCACAGAGATGGGTGAATTGGCCCTGGGCCGCAACGTTGTCGTTGCGTTCATGACCTGGGAAGGTTACAACTACGAGGATGCCATTCTGCTGAGCGAGAAGATGGTTAAAGAGGACGTATATACTTCGATTCACATCGAGGAATATGAATCCGAAGCACGTGATACCAAGCTCGGACCTGAGGAAATCACCCGCGATATTCCAAACGTTGGTGAAGATGCTCTCAAGAACCTCGACGAGCGCGGCATAATCCGCATCGGTGCCGAAATCAGCGCCGGCGACATTCTGGTTGGTAAAGTAACTCCTAAAGGTGTTACGGAACTGACGGCTGAAGAACGTCTCCTGCACGCGATCTTCGGTGAGAAAGCCCGCGAAGTTCGCGACACGTCCCTCCGCGTACCGCATGGTAGTGACGGTATTATCGTTGACGTTAAAGTGTTTACCCGCGAGAACGGCGATGAGCTGCCTCCTGGCGTAAATCAACTGGTTCGTGTGTACATTGCTCAGAAGCGTAAAATCTCTGAGGGTGACAAAATGGCCGGGCGTCACGGTAACAAAGGGGTCGTGGCCCGTATCCTTCCGGAAGAAGATATGCCGTTCCTGCCGGACGGTACGCCTGTACAGGTCGTGCTGAACCCGCTGGGCGTACCTTCGCGGATGAATATCGGGCAGGTGCTCGAAGTCCATCTGGGCTTTGCGGCCATGCAGCTTGGCATTCACGTGGCAACGCCGGTATTCGACGGAGCCAATGAGTATGACGTGTTTGACACGATGGAAGAGGCAGGCATGCAGCGCAATGGTAAGACCGTGCTGTATGACGGACGTACTGGCGAAAGATTTGAACGCGAAGTTACGGTTGGCGTCATGCACATGATCAAACTGGCGCACATGGTTGACGATAAAATCCATGCCCGTTCGACAGGTCCTTACTCTCTCGTTACGCAGCAGCCTCTGGGTGGTAAAGCTCAGTTCGGCGGTCAGCGCTTCGGTGAGATGGAAGTGTGGGCGCTGGAAGCCTACGGCGCCGCATATACGCTGCAGGAAATCCTCACCGTCAAATCCGACGACGTTGTCGGCCGGGTGAAGACGTACGAATCCATCGTCAAGGGCGAGAACGTTCCGGAGCCAGGTGTTCCTGAATCGTTCAAGGTCTTGATCAAAGAGCTTCAGTCTCTGGGTATGGATGTGAAGATCTTGAGCGGCGACGAGCAGGAAATCGAGATGAAAGAGCTCGATGATGAAGATGAGACTGCAGGCGATAAGCTGAGCCTCAATCTAGAAGGCGCGGAAGTCGGAGTGGAATAAGTTCGTGAGTGGCGGCGGACGGGGCTAACCCGTCTGCCTCATTCTCGGATTAAAACAATAGGACTAGGAGGGTTGCTCCTTGTTGGACGTAAACAATTTCGAATTCATGAAAATCGGGCTTGCATCCCCGGAAAAAATTCGTTCATGGTCCCGCGGAGAAGTAAAAAAACCGGAAACCATCAATTACCGTACGCTGAAACCGGAGAAAGAAGGCCTGTTCTGCGAACGTATTTTTGGACCGCAAAAAGACTGGGAATGCCATTGTGGTAAATATAAGCGTGTCCGTTACAAAGGCGTTGTCTGCGACCGCTGCGGCGTCGAAGTAACCCGTGCGAAAGTTCGTCGCGAACGGATGGGCCATATTGAGCTGGCAGCTCCCGTATCCCATATCTGGTACTTTAAAGGCATTCCGAGCCGTATGGGTCTCGCTTTGGATATGTCTCCAAGATCTCTGGAAGAGATCATTTACTTTGCATCTTATGTTGTAACGGATCCAGGAGATACGCCTCTGGAGAAGAAACAGCTTTTGTCTGAAAAAGAATACCGCAGCTACCGTGAGAAATACGGCTACGGATTCCAAGCAGGCATGGGTGCTGAAGCCATCAAGAAACTTCTTCAGGACCTCGATGTGGAGAAAGAACTCGATTTCCTGAAAGAGGAGCTTCGTACCGCTCAAGGCCAGCGTCGTAACCGTGCGATCAAACGCCTTGAAGTGATCGAAGCATTCCGTAATTCCGGCAACAAGCCTGAATGGATGATCATGGATGTTCTTCCGGTTATTCCTCCGGAACTTCGTCCGATGGTACAACTGGACGGCGGACGTTTCGCAACGTCTGACCTGAATGACCTGTACCGCCGTGTAATCAACCGTAACAATCGTCTCAAGCGCCTGCTTGACCTCGGTGCTCCGGACATCATCGTACAGAACGAAAAACGGATGCTGCAGGAAGCTGTCGACGCGCTGATCGATAACGGCCGCCGCGGACGTCCTGTAACAGGTCCTGGTAACCGTCCGCTCAAATCCCTCAGCCATATGCTGAAAGGTAAACAAGGACGTTTCCGTCAAAACCTGCTCGGTAAACGTGTTGACTACTCCGGCCGTTCTGTTATCGTCGTTGGACCGTACCTGAAAATGTATCAATGCGGTCTGCCGAAGAAAATGGCGCTGGAACTGTTTAAACCGTTTGTTATGAAAGAACTGGTCAATAAAGGCCTTGCTCATAATATTAAGAGCGCTAAACGGAAAGTTGAACGTGTAAGTCCGGATGTATGGGATGTACTCGAAGAAGTCATTAAAGAACACCCAGTACTGCTGAACCGCGCACCGACGCTTCACCGTTTGGGTATTCAAGCGTTCGAACCGATCCTGGTTGAAGGCCACGCGATCCGTCTTCACCCGCTCGTATGTACGGCGTACAATGCCGACTTCGACGGTGACCAAATGGCGGTTCACGTTCCACTGTCTGCTGAAGCTCAGGCCGAGGCCCGCATTCTGATGCTGGCATCTGGTAACATCCTGAACCCTAAAGACGGTAAACCAGTCGTTACCCCTTCCCAGGATATGGTCCTTGGTTCTTTCTATCTGACGATGGATAACAAGGAAGAGAAGGGAAGCGGCATGATCCTGCGCTCCGTGAATGAAGCCGTATCGGCTTACCAACGCGGTACAGCAGGATTGCACGCCCGTGTTGCGATTCCGGTTAAAGCACTGGGTAAAACCAGCTTTACCGAGAAGCAGCAAGACGCAATGCTCTTGACGACTGTTGGACGCATCATTTTCAACGAAATTTTCCCAAGCAGCTTCCCGTACATTAACGAAGCAACCCGCGACAATCTGTTCAACGGAACGCCTGAGAAATATTTCGTTTATGAAAAAGGCGCGGATATCCGTGAGCGCATGTTCGCATTGCCTATCAGCAGCGCTGTAGGTAAAGAATACCTCGGACAAATCATTGCTCGCTGCTTCGAGATTTACCATACAACGGAAACCTCCGTTATTTTGGATAAAATCAAACAGCTCGGATTCACATATTCGACCCGTGCCGGCGTAACGGTTGCGGTAGCGGACGTTATCGTGCCTGATGAAAAACAAGCGATCCTGAAGGAATCCGACGACAAGGTAGCGGTTGTAACGAACCAATACCGTCGTGGTCTGATTACCAACGAAGAACGCTATGACCGTGTCATCGACATTTGGTCCAAAGCCAAAGACGATATTACGGAAGTCCTCATGAAATCGATGGACCGTTTCAACTCCATCATGCTCATGGTTGACTCCAAAGCACGGGGTAACAAATCGCAGATCACCCAGCTGGGCGGTATGCGGGGTCTGATGGCCAACCCATCCGGTCGGATCATCGAACTCCCAATCAAATCAAACTTCCGTGAAGGTCTGACCGTCCTCGAGTACTTCTTGTCCACGCACGGCGCGCGGAAAGGTCTGGCGGATACGGCGCTTCGTACCGCTGACTCGGGTTACTTGACCCGTCGTCTGGTTGACGTTGCGCAGGACGTGATTGTACGCGAGGAAGACTGTGGAACGGATAAAGGCTTCACCGTCAGCCGTATTCAAGACGGTAAAGAGGTTATCGAGGATCTTTACGATCGTATCGAAGGCCGTTACTGCTTCGAGACCGTTCGCCATCCGGAAACCAAAGAAATTCTGGTTCACCGCAACGAACTGATCGATTCGGACAAAGCGAACCTGATCGTAGATTCCGGCGTTACCAAGCTGCAAATCCGCTCTGTGCTCAGCTGCCGTGCGCGTCATGGCGTATGTAAGAAGTGTTACGGACGGAACCTGGCTACGGGTAAATTCGTCGAAATCGGTGAAGCAGTCGGCATCATCGCTGCCCAATCCATCGGCGAACCGGGAACCCAGCTCACCATGCGTACGTTCCATACAGGCGGCGTAGCAGGTGACGATATCACCCAGGGTCTTCCGCGTATCCAGGAGCTCTTTGAAGCCCGGAATCCGAAAGGTCAAGCAACCATCAGTGAAATTGATGGCGTGGTTAAAGAGATCCGTGAAGGTAAAGACCGCCGCGAGATCGAAGTTCAAGGGGAAGCGGAAACGAAAACCTACTCCGTTACCTACGGTTCCCGTCTGCGCGTAAGCGAAGGACAGGAAATCGAAGCTGGCGACGAGTTGACCGAAGGTTCGATCGACCCTAAAGAAATGCTGCGCATCAAAGGGATCCGCGGCGTGCAGAACTACATCCTTCAGGAAGTTCAGCGCGTATACCGGAATCAGGGCGTAGAAATCAACGACAAGCACGTCGAAGTTATGATCAAGCAGATGCTGCGTAAGATCCGGATCGTAGATGCCGGGGATACAACGCTCCTGCCTGGCGCTTTCAGCGATATGCATGAATACGAAGCAGCGAACAAAGAAGCGATTCTGAGCGGCAAGGAACCGGCTGTTGCCAAACCTGTACTGCTCGGTATCACCAAAGCTTCCCTGGAAACTGATTCGTTCCTGTCTGCCGCATCCTTCCAGGAAACAACGCGCGTGTTGACAGACGCTGCCATCAAAGGCAAAGTCGACCAGCTGCTCGGCCTGAAAGAAAATGTCATCATCGGTAAATTGATCCCTGCAGGTACAGGTATGAACCGTTACCGCAGCGTCAAATTCGATGATCCGAATGCGGAAAATGACAGCTCTAAAGAGCTCGAAACTGCTTCTGTAGAATAAGTCGAGAATATGGAGAGCGAGTTGCGAGGGTGGCCGGGCAGCCGTGCTGCCTTCGCGAAAGCTTTTCAATGATTTTCTGTTGAAGTTCTTGACATCGCTCAGCGCAGGTGCTAATATATCAAAGGTGCGTGAGCGGCAACATCCCTGTGCTTTTGGAGGAGTCGTAAAAGATGTCTAATGATAAAGGATTACAGGATGCTCATGTAAAGATCGGGGCCAAACAAACCATGAAGCTCGTGGAGTTAGGCCAAGCCGCAGAAGTTTATGTGGCTGAAGATGCGGAAAACCGGCTCATTTCCAAGATCGAAGGCCTGTGCAACAAGCACGGCGTGAAGATCACCTATGTGGACACCATGCAGCATTTGGGGAAAGCATGCGGTATTGAAGTGGGTGCAGCAATGGCTGCCATCATTAAACCATAGTGATATGGAATGGACAATATGTTCAATCTGTAAGGAACGTTTTTGTTGGAGAAGGCTTAAATTCTCTCGGCAAAAACTTTTCATTTGTTCTTTTATGAACCACCTGGGTCTGTGGACTTAAAAAATGGTTTGTAAGGAGAATAATCATATTGGAAGGGGGTGGCTAGAATGCCAACAATTAACCAACTAGTTCGCAAAGGACGTCAAGCAAAAATCTACAAATCGAAGTCCCCTGCTCTGCAGAAAGGATATAACGCTTTGAAGCGTGAAGATACGGATTTGAGCGCTCCTCAAAAACGTGGGGTTTGCACCCGTGTAGGTACAATGACTCCGAAGAAACCGAACTCCGCACTTCGTAAATATGCCCGTGTTCGCTTGACGAACCGCATTGAGGTGACTGCTTACATTCCGGGGATCGGACACAACCTGCAAGAGCACAGTGTGGTATTGGTTCGCGGTGGACGGGTAAAAGACCTTCCGGGTGTACGTTACCACATCGTTCGCGGCGCACTTGATACAGCTGGTGTGAACAACCGTATGCAGGCTCGTTCCAAATACGGCGCTAAGCGTCCTAAAGCTAAAAAATCCTAATGGATTCCATAAGAATTAAACATGATGAGAAAGGGGGATATCCATGCCACGCAAAGGTCCAGTTACCAAAAGAGACGTGCTGCCAGATCCGGTGTATAACAGCAAGCTGGTTACTCGTCTGATCAACCGCATTATGCTGGATGGTAAAAGAGGTGTTGCTCAAAGCATTCTTTACAATTCGTTCAAGTTGATTCAAGAACGTACTGGTAAAGATCCTATGGAAGTGTTTGAAGCAGCTATCAAAAATATCATGCCAGTTCTGGAAGTTAAAGCTCGCCGTGTCGGCGGTGCCAACTACCAGGTACCAATCGAAGTAAAACCAGAGAGACGTACTGCTCTCGGTCTTCGTTGGCTCGTAAACTACTCCCGCAACCGCGGTGAGAAAACCATGGAAGAGCGTTTGGCAGCAGAGATCATCGATGCTTCCAACAACACAGGCGCTTCCGTTAAGAAACGCGAAGACACACACAAAATGGCTGAAGCGAACAAAGCGTTTGCACACTACCGCTGGTAGGATTCAGTTCAACATATTACACTTCAATTTTGAAGGGAGACTATTTTCATGGCAAGAGAGTTCTCCTTGAAAAATACACGCAATATCGGGATCATGGCGCATATTGACGCTGGTAAAACGACCACCACAGAGCGGATCTTGTTCTACACAGGCCGTACGCACAAAATCGGTGAAGTTCACGAAGGTGCGGCAACAATGGACTGGATGGAACAAGAACAGGAGCGCGGGATCACGATTACTTCCGCTGCGACGACCGCTTCTTGGAAAGGTCACCGCGTAAATATCATTGACACCCCGGGGCACGTTGACTTCACTGTTGAAGTTGAACGTTCCCTTCGTGTATTGGATGGGGCAGTAGGTGTTTTTAGTGCGAAAGAGGGCGTTGAGCCTCAGTCTGAAACTGTATGGAGACAGGCTGACCGTTACGGCGTACCACGTATCGCATACGTGAACAAAATGGACATCATCGGTGCCGACTATCTGAACGTAGTTGCGGATATGCACGACCGTCTGCAAGCGAACGCAGTTGCAATTCAGCTGCCAATCGGTGCGGAAAACGACTTCAGAGGTATTATCGATATCATTGAGCAAAAGGCGCATATGTTCAAGGATGACCTGGGTCAAGATATCGAAGTAATCGAAGTTCCAGCAGAGTTCAAAGACAAAGTCGAAGAACTTCGCGCAGAACTGATCGAGAAAGTTGCAGAACTCGACGAGGACTTGACAATGAAGTATCTGGAAGGTGAAGAAATCACTATTCCTGAACTGAAAGCTGCACTCCGTAAAGGTGTTGTAGAAGTTAAAATCTTCCCGGTTATCTGCGGCTCTTCTTACCGCAACAAAGGGGTTCAGCTGATGCTGGATGCCGTTATCGATTACCTGCCAGCTCCTGTTGACGTTCCATCCATTCAGGGTCACCTGGAAGACGGAACTGAAGTTGAACGTCATTCTTCCGACGAAGAACCGTTCGCAGCTTTGGCATTTAAAATCATGACTGACCCTTACGTTGGTAAATTGACGTTCTTCCGCGTATACTCCGGTATTCTTCAATCCGGTTCTTACGTATTGAACGCAACCAAAGGCAAACGTGAACGTATCGGCCGTATTCTTCAAATGCATGCGAACAGCCGCCAAGAAATCAGCGAAGTTTACTCCGGTGATATTGCAGCTGCCGTAGGTCTGAAAGATACAGGTACAGGGGACACGCTTTGCGACGAAAAATCTCCGGTAATCCTGGAATCCATGAACTTCCCGGATCCGGTTATCGAGATTGCCGTAGAACCAAAAACCAAAGCCGATCAAGACAAAATGGGCGTTGCTTTGGGCAAATTGACAGAAGAAGATCCTACGCTGCGTGCTCATACAGATGAAGAGACTGGCCAAACCATCTTGGCTGGTATGGGTGAACTTCACCTCGACATCATCATTGACCGTATGCGTCGTGAATTCAAGGTAGAAACCAACGTGGGTAAACCACAGGTTGCTTACCGCGAAACCTTCCGTCAACCAGCTCGCGTCGAAGGTAAATTCGTACGTCAGTCCGGTGGTCGTGGTCAATACGGTCACGTATGGGTTGAGTTCGAACCTCTCGAAGCAGGTACTGGCAGCACATTCGACAGCAAAATCGTCGGTGGTTCCGTACCAAGAGAATACATTCAGCCTGCACTGAATGGTATCGAGGAAGCCATGAAAAATGGTGTCCTCGCCGGCTTCCCGCTTGTAGACGTTAAAGCTACAATCGTAGACGGTTCGTACCATGATGTCGACTCCAATGAAATGGCGTTTAAGATTGCCGGTTCCATGGCGCTTAAAGCAGCTAAAGACAAGTGTAAGCCTGTCCTGCTCGAGCCAATCATGAAAGTCGAAGTTACTGTCCCTGAAGAGTACATGGGTGACGTAATGGGTATGCTGAACTCCCGCCGTGGACGGATCGAAGGTATGGATTCCCGTTCCGGTGCTCAAATCATCCGTGCGAAGGTGCCTCTGTCCGAAATGTTTGGATACTCGACAACTCTTCGTTCCGGTACCCAAGGACGCGGCGTGTTCTCCATGGAACTGTCTCACTACGAAGAAGTTCCTAAGAACATCTCTGAAGAGATCGTTTCCAAGTCCAAAGGTTCTGCTGAATAAGCTAACCAACGTTTTTAAAACTGACCGGTACATCCAACATCCAAGACAACCTGCATAAGTACCGGTCGGCATAAACATACAAAACATTATTCCATTTAAGGAGGAATTGTTCAAAATGGCAAAGGCTAAATTTGAACGTAACAAACCGCACGTTAATATCGGTACTATCGGTCACGTTGACCATGGTAAAACTACTCTGACAGCTGCTATCACAACTGTATTGTCCACAACTTACGGTGGTGCTGCTGTAGCATTTGACCAAATCGACAAAGCTCCAGAAGAGCGCGAGCGCGGTATCACAATCTCTACTGCACACGTAGAGTACGAAACACCTGCTCGTCACTATGCACACGTTGACTGCCCAGGACACGCCGACTATGTTAAAAACATGATCACTGGTGCTGCTCAAATGGACGGAGCAATCCTGGTTGTATCCGCAGCTGACGGCCCTATGCCGCAAACTCGCGAACACATCCTGTTGTCCCGCCAAGTAGGCGTTCCTTACATCGTTGTATTCTTGAACAAATGCGACATGGTTGAAGACGCTGAACTTCTTGAATTGGTTGAAATGGAAGTACGCGACCTGTTGAGCGAATATGACTTCCCAGGCGACGACACTCCAATCATCCAAGGTTCTGCTCGTGAAGCTCTGCAAAACCCAACTGGCGAGTGGGCACAAAAAATCGTTGAAATGTTCAAGATCATCGACGAGTACATCCCAACTCCAGAACGCGACACTGACAAGCCTTTCCTTATGCCTGTCGAGGACGTATTCTCCATCACTGGCCGCGGTACCGTTGCTACAGGTCGTGTAGAACGTGGTACTGTTAAAGTGGGCGACGAAATCGAAATCATCGGTATCGCTGAAGAGTCCAAAAAATCCGTCGTTACTGGCGTAGAAATGTTCCGCAAATTGCTTGATTCCGCTCAAGCTGGTGACAACATCGGAGCCCTGCTTCGTGGTGTAGACCGTGCTCAAATCGAACGTGGTCAAGTACTGGCTAAGCCAGGTTCAGTTAAGCCTCACACTGAATTTACTGCACAAATCTACGTTCTGACTAAAGAAGAAGGTGGCCGTCATAAGCCTTTCTTCACTGGATACCGTCCACAGTTCTACTTCCGTACAACTGACGTAACTGGTATCATCAACCTGCCAGAAGGTTCCGAAATGGTTATGCCTGGCGACAACATTACTGTAACAGTTAATCTGATTGCTCCAATCGCGATCGAAGAAGGAACTAAGTTCTCTATTCGTGAAGGTGGACGTACAGTTGGCGCTGGTGCGGTAGCAACTATCATTAAATAATAAAGGCTTATGCCTTTCGATATGCAACATTGTGTTGGAACGAGTAACGATGTGATGTAAACGCAGGACACAGAGGGCGCTTCTTTCGGGAAGTGCCTTCTGCTTTTTAGATATCGAGTTACATTTGTTTATTATATAGAAGGAAGCAGTCGATATGGCAAAACAGCACCTGATAGGTGAAGTGTTCGGCTGCCAAAATGGCTTAGATATATCTGGATTCACATCCATTTGAAAAGAATGAAGTTCATTTGATTAAAAAGCTTGCAATGTGCCCGTTCTTTCTATATAATAATGAATGTTGTTCTGAGACGTTGCGATGATGTGAGAGGTTACTGACACACCCGGCCCCTTTGCCATGGAGCAGTGTGTTAGAAAATTTTCACGGAGTATGTCCGATACCAAATTGGGCGATAGAAGGAGGGACTAAAATGGCAAAGCAAAAAATTCGTATTCGTTTGAAAGCTTACGATCACAGAATTCTTGATCAATCCGCTGAGAAAATTGTTGAAACTGCGAAACGTTCTGGTGCAGGTGTATCCGGACCGATTCCGCTTCCAACTGAAAAACAAATCATTACTATTCTCCGTGCGGTACACAAGTATAAGGATTCTCGGGAACAATTCGAAATGCGCACTCATAAGCGTTTGATCGACATTGTGAACCCAACTCCACAAACTGTGGATGCTCTTATGCGCTTGGACCTGCCGTCCGGTGTAGATATCGAAATTAAATTGTAATTTTTGAATTGAGAAGAGAAAAGAGGTGTCAACATGAAAGGTATCTTAGGAAAAAAACTCGGAATGACTCAAGTATTTACTCCAGAAGGTAATGTAATTCCTGTAACGGTTATCGAAGCAGGTCCTTGTGTTGTTCTGCAAAAGAAAGATGTCGAGAACGACGGATACGAAGCGATCCAGATCGGTTTCTCTGATAAGAAAGAAAGTAGATCCAACAAACCTGAAGCAGGTCATGCCAAGAAGGCTAATACTGCACCTAAGCGCTACGTTCGCGAAGTTCGCGGTGTTGACCTCGGAGCTTACGAGGTTGGCCAAGAGCTGAAAGCTGACATTTTTGCAGAAGGCGAATATGTTGACGTAACTGGTACTTCTAAAGGTAAAGGTTTCCAAGGTAACATCAAACGTTGGGGACAAAGCCGCGGACCAATGGCTCACGGTTCCCGTTACCATCGCGGACCAGGTTCCATGGGCTCCATTCAAGCAAACCGCGTCCCTAAAGGCAAACGCCTTCCAGGACATATGGGTCATGTGACCGTTACGGTTCAAAAGCTTGAGATTGTTAAAGTTGACACAGAACGCAACGTACTGCTGGTCAAAGGCGCAATCCCAGGCCCTAAAAACAGTTTCGTGAAAATCAATGAAACGGTGAAGAAATAATCACCTAAGGAAAGGAGGAACAAGAAATGCCAAAAGTATCCGTGTTTAATGTCAGCGGAAGCCAAGTTGAAGAATTGGAACTGAACGATGCGGTATTCGGTATTGAACCTAACGTTCATGTTATGAACCAAGCTGTATTGCTGCAAAGAGCATCTTTGCGTCGCGGTACACACAAAGTGAAAGGTCGTTCTGAAGTACGCGGCGGCGGACGTAAGCCTTGGAAACAAAAAGGCACAGGCCGTGCTCGTCAAGGTTCGATCCGTTCACCACAATGGAAAGGCGGCGGTACTGTATTTGGTCCAACACCACGCAGCTACTCGTTCAAACTTCCTAAGAAAGTTCGTCGTCTGGCGATCAAATCCGCATTGTCTTCCAAAGTGATCGACAATAACGTTATCGTTTTGGATGCACTTGCGCTGAACACGCCTAAGACAAAAGAATTTGCATCGATCTTGAACAACCTTAAAGTGGAACGTAAAGCTCTGATCGTGGCTCCTAGCTATGATGATAATGTGGCTCTTTCCGCTCGTAATATTCCTGGTGTGAAATTCGTAGCGGCAGACGGCATTAATGTTCTCGACGTACTAATGTACGACAAGCTGATCATTACGAAAGAAGCAGTTCAGAAGGTAGAGGAGGTGCTCGCGTAATGAAAGATCCTCGTGATATTATCAAACGTCCTGTGATTACAGAACGTACTGCTGAATATATGGCTGACCTTAAGTATGCTTTCGAAGTTGACATTCGTGCCAACAAAACCGAAATCAAACAATCCGTTGAGTCTATTTTCAAAGTGAAAGTAACCAACGTTACCACTATGCGCGTTCCAGCTAAGCCGAAACGTTATGGCCGCTACAACGGATACACATCCGAGTGGAAAAAAGCCATCGTAACGCTGAGCAAGGACAGCAAAGCGCTCGAGTTTTTTGAATCTGTAGAGTAAGGAGGAAATCACGTGCCTATTAAAAAGTATAAACCTACTTCCCCGGCAAGACGTAACATGTCCGTGTCTACGTTCGAAGAGATCACGACAAATCAGCCGGAGAAATCGTTGCTTGCACCGCTTAGCAAAAAAGCTGGCCGCAACAACCAAGGTAAAATTACAGTTCGTCACCACGGCGGCGGACATAAACGTAAATACCGTATCATCGACTTCAAACGTACGAAAGACGGCATACCAGGTACCGTTGCTACAATCGAGTATGATCCGAACCGTACTTCTAACATCGCTCTGATCAACTATGCAGACGGAGAGAAGCGCTATATCATCGCTCCTAAAGGTCTGAAAGTTGGAGACAAGATCGAATCCGGACCGAGCGCCGACATCAAAATCGGTAACGCTCTTCCAATGGAAAACATTCCAGTAGGTACTGTTATCCACAACATCGAACTGCAACCTGGCAAAGGCGGACAATTGGTTCGTGCAGCCGGTACCGAAGCTCAGCTTCTGGGTAAAGAAGAAAAATACGTATCCGTACGTTTGTCTTCTGGCGAAGTTCGTAAACTTCTGAAAGTTTGCCGCGCAACCATCGGTTCCGTTGGTAACGAAGATCATGAGCTCATCAAGATCGGTAAAGCAGGTCGTAGCCGCTGGCTTGGACAACGTCCTGAAGTACGCGGTGTTGTTATGAACCCTAACGATCACCCACACGGTGGTGGTGAAGGCCGCGCTCCAATCGGACGTAAATCGCCAATGTCTCCATGGGGCAAACCAACCCTTGGTTACAAAACGCGTAAAAAAGGAAAAGCTTCTGACAAGTATATCGTTCGCCGCCGCACAAAATAATGCACATTGTGCATAACTTTGTGAAGTGCCGAAAGTAACGAGAGATTGGACGAAG
Source organism: Paenibacillus mangrovi (assembly GCF_022898935.1). GTDB lineage: Bacteria > Bacillota > Bacilli > Paenibacillales > Paenibacillaceae > Paenibacillus_AQ > Paenibacillus_AQ mangrovi. The sequence continues at coordinate 40,885 of NZ_JALIRP010000017.1, forward strand.
GGAGGATTTTATAGATGAGTCGCAGTTTGAAAAAAGGACCTTTCGTTGATGGGTACCTGCTGAAAAAAGTAGAAGTGATGAACGAGTCGAGCAAGAAAGCTGTTATCAAAACTTGGTCCCGCCGCTCTACGATTTTCCCACAATTTATCGGTCACACGTTCGGTGTATACGATGGACGCAAACACGTGCCTGTATACGTAACGGAAGACATGGTAGGTCACAAGTTGGGTGAATTCGCTCCAACACGTACTTACAAAGGTCACACGGACGATGACAAGAAAACAAGAAGATAATTTGAAGCTCTTTGTTTGAGAGGAGGTAAAACAAATGGAAGCAAAAGCACATGCTAGATCGATCCGGATTGCTCCTCGTAAAGTCAAGCTCGTGATTGACTTGATCCGTGGTAAGCAAGTTGGTGAGGCTATCGCCATTCTCCGCCACACTCCGAAATCGGCTTCCCTGGTTGTAGAGAAGCTGCTGAACTCGGCGATTGCCAATGCTGAGCATAACTACTCTATGGACATTAACAGTTTGGTTGTTAGCCAGGTTTTCGTTAACCAAGGACCAACCATGAAGAGATTCCGTCCACGTGCCATGGGTCGTGCAAGCAGAATCAATAAACGCACCAGCCACATTACTTTGGTGGTATCTGAAAAATAAGGAGGGATAACGTGTGGGCCAAAAGGTAAATCCAGTCGGACTCCGGATCGGTATTATTCGCGATTGGGAATCGAAATGGTATGCAGGCAAAGATTTCGGAAATCTTTTGCTGGAAGACGTTAAAATTCGTGAATACCTTAAGAATAAACTGAAAGATTCAGCTGTATCTCGTATTGAAATTGAGAGAGCTGCAAATCGTGTGAATGTAACTATCCACACTGCGAAACCAGGTATGGTTATCGGTAAAGGTGGTTCTGAAGTCGAAGTACTTCGCAGCCAAGTTACTAAAATTGCAGGCGGTAAAAAAGTTCACATCAATATCTCTGAAATCAAACATGCGGATCTGGATGCAATCTTGGTTGCAGAAAGCATCGCTCAACAATTGGAACGTCGTGTATCTTTCCGTCGCGCTCTGAAACAAGCGATTCAAAGAACAATGCGTTCTGGTGCAAAAGGAATCAAAACTCAAGTCGGCGGACGTCTTGGCGGTGCCGAGATCGCTCGTTCGGAAGGATATAGTGAAGGAACAGTTCCTCTTCATACGCTCCGTGCTGATATTGACTACGGTACAGCAGAAGCGCATACTACTTATGGCCGTATCGGCGTAAAAGTATGGATCTATCGTGGTGAGGTACTTCCTCCGGCTAAGAAACAAGCTGCTCAGGAAGGAGGCAACTAATCATGTTGGTACCAAAACGTGTAAAACACCGCAAGCAACAACGCGGTCACATGAAAGGTATGGCTAAAGGCGGCACTGAGCTTAACTTCGGTGAATTCGGTCTGCAAGCTCTTGAGCCAACTTGGATTACGAACCGTCAGATCGAAGCAGCGCGTATTGCTATGACGCGTTACATCAAACGTGGCGGTAAAGTATGGATTAAGATTTTCCCAGATAAACCAATCACTCAAAAACCTCTTGAGGTTCGTATGGGTAGCGGTAAAGGTAACGTGGAAAAATGGGTCGCAGTTGTCAAACCAGGTAAGATTATGTTTGAACTTGGAGGCGTGCCTGAGGAAATCGCTCGCGAAGCGATGCGTCTTGCCGCTCACAAGCTGCCGATCAAAACGAAGTTTGTGAAACGTGAAGAATTGGGTGGTGAAGCAAATGAAAGCTAATGATCTGCGTAACTTGACCACTGCAGAAATTGAGCAAAAGATTGCGGGTTTTAAAGAGGAGCTCTTTAACCTCCGTTTTCAATTGGCTACCGGACAGCTTGACAACCCGACTCGGATCCGTGATGTGCGCAGGGAAATAGCTCGTGCTAAAACCGTCATCCGTGAAAGAGAACTTGGGATTAGTTAATTGAATCAGTCATTTTTGCCTGTATTCAGGAAGGAGGCTAACGATGAGCGAAGAACGCAATGCTCGTAAAGTGCAAGTTGGTAAAGTTGTCAGTGACAAAATGGAAAAAACCATTGTTGTAGCTGTTGAAACTTACAAAAAACATGATCTCTACCACAAGCGTATTAAATATACTAAAAAGTTTAAAGCGCATGATGAGAACAATACTGCAAAAATCGGAGATACCGTTAAAATCATGGAAACTCGTCCACTCTCTAAAGACAAACGCTGGAGATTGGTAGAAGTCGTTGAAAAAGCGGTTATCATCTAAAGATATAGCGACAGTTTTTCCGAAAGGAGGAAATTTCAATGATTCAACCATTTACACGTCTGCATGTAGCTGACAACTCTGGTGCGAAGGAACTGATGTGTATCCGCGTTTTGGGTGGTACTGGACGTCGTACTGCTGCAATCGGTGATCTGATCGTTTGTTCCGTGAAACAAGCAACACCAGGCGGCGTTGTCAAAAAGGGTGACGTAGTCAAGGCTGTTGTGGTTCGTACGAAGCGTTCTGTACGCCGTAAGGACGGATCTTATATCGCATTTGACGAAAACGCAGCGGTTGTTGTTAAAGACGACAAGAGCCCTCGCGGAACTCGTATTTTCGGACCAGTGGCTCGCGAACTTCGTGATAAAGACTTCATGAAAATCGTTTCCTTGGCACCGGAAGTTATCTAAGACTTCAAATGAATCGGATAACCGATTGAATAAATCGTTCCAAGTTATCTTGCCAAACGGCAAGCCGCAGGAGGTGTAACAAATGCCAAAAGTGAAAAAGGTTCTGGAATCGCACAATAACAAGCTGCACGTCAAAAAAGACGACACGGTTATGGTGATCAGCGGTAAAGACAAAGGCAAAAAAGGCCGTGTCATTGCAGCATATCCTCGTGAGAACCGTGTGCTTGTGGAAGGCGTCAACATGGTGAAAAAACACCAGAAGCCGAACCAAATGAATCCACAAGGCGGAATTATTGAACAAGAAGCGCCGATCCATGTATCCAATGTGATGCATCTTGATCCTAAGAGCGGTAAAGTAACTCGTGTTGGTTACAAAGTGCTCGATAACGGTAAAAAGGTTCGCGTTGCTAAGAAGTCCGGAGAAGTTATTGACTAATCGAACAGTGGAGAAAGGAGGTTTATGATTCATGACAACAAGAATGAAAGAACGCTTTCTGAACGAAATTACTCCTGCCTTGATGCAGAAGTTCAACTATTCTACGGTAATGCAAGTACCTAAAATCGAGAAGGTTGTCATCAACATGGGTGTGGGTGATGCTGTATCCAACTCGAAAGTGCTTGATTCCGCAGTTGCTGACATGCAGCTGATTGCTGGTCAAAAACCAGTCATTACTCGTGCTAAAAAATCCATCGCCGGATTCAAATTGCGTGAGAATATGCCGATCGGTGTGAAAGTAACGCTGCGCGGTGAGCGCATGTATTACTTCTTGGACAAATTGTTCAACATTACTCTTCCACGCGTACGTGACTTCCATGGCGTGTCCACCAAAGCATTTGACGGACGCGGTAACTACACACTTGGCCTCAAGGAACAACTGATTTTCCCTGAGATTGAGTATGATAAAGTGGATAAAGTCCGTGGTATGGATATCGTAATCGTAACGACGGCTAAAACTGACGAAGAGTCCCGCGAGCTGCTCGCTCAATTGGGAATGCCTTTTGCGAAGTAATTCGTGAATCCATTTCTCCGAAAATTTTTAGGAGGTGTCAGGCTAAGTGGCAAAAACTTCGATGAAAGTAAAACAACAACGTACGCCTAAGTATAAAGTTCGTGCTTACACGCGCTGCGAACGTTGCGGTCGTCCACATTCGGTACTGCAAAAGTTCAAAATTTGCAGAATTTGTTTCCGTGAATTAGCTTATAAGGGCCAGATTCCTGGCGTCAAAAAAGCAAGCTGGTAAGAAGTTTATAATCGGGAAGGAGGTTTACACACATGACTATGTCTGATCCAATTGCAGATATGCTTACTCGTATCCGTAACGCCAACACTGTGCGTCACGAAACAGTAGAAATGCCTGCTTCGACGATGAAAAAACAAATCGCTGATATCTTGAAGCGTGAAGGTTTCATCCGTGATGCAGAATATATCGAAGACAATAAACAAGGGATTATCCGTGTTTTCCTGAAATATGGTGCAAACAACGAACGCGTTATCTCCGGTTTGAAAAGAATCAGTAAACCAGGTCTGCGCGTTTACACGAAGAGCAACGAAATCCCTCGTGTACTCGGCGGTCTCGGAATTGCGATTATCTCCACTTCTAAGGGGATTATGACCGACAAAGAAGCTCGTCAATCCAAAGCTGGCGGAGAAGTTGTCTGCTACGTTTGGTAATACACGTCACAAAACAAGGAGGTGCAACAAATGTCCCGTATTGGTCGCAAACCAATCGCAGTACCTAGCGGTGTGGATATCACACTGAACAATACCGAAATCACTGTTAAAGGTCCTAAAGGTTCTTTGACTCGTGAACTTCACAAGGATATGAAAGTAACGGTTGAGAACAACGAGATCATCGTTGAACGCCCATCTGATAACAAACTGCATCGTTCCCTTCACGGCACGACACGCAGCGTTGTCAACAACATGGTGAGCGGCGTAACCGAAGGATTCTCCAAATCTCTGGAATTGGTTGGGGTCGGATATCGTGCAAACAAATCCGGAGATAAGATCGTTCTGAACGTTGGTTACTCTCATCCAGTTGAAATCACTCCAGAACCAGGTATCGAATTCGAAGTGCCTGCAAATACGAAAATCATCGTTCGCGGAATCGACAAAGAGCGCGTAGGTGCATACGCTGCTCAAATTCGTGCCGTTCGCGAGCCTGAGCCTTACAAAGGTAAAGGGATTAAGTATGAAGGCGAGCGCATTATCCGTAAGGAAGGTAAAGCTGGTAAGAAGAAATAAGCTTTCTAAACTTATCAGTCTTTTACCCCGTGCGTCTTAAAGTGAAGCTGTAATGGCAAACTGAAAGGAGTGAAAGGGAAGTCATGATTACAAAACAGGATAAGAACAAGGCACGTGTCAGACGTCATCTGCGTGTACGTAAGAAAATCCAAGGTACTGCAGCTCGTCCACGTCTGAACGTATTCCGTTCTTCTAAACATATCTATGCTCAACTGATCGATGACGTAGCTGGTGTAACCATCGTTTCTGCATCTACAGTTGATAAAGAACTTAGCGGTTCTGTTAAAAACGGCGGCAGCGTTGAAGCAGCTCGTCAAGTAGGCGAACTGGTCGCGAAACGCGCTAAAGAAAAAGGTCACACAGCGGTTGTATTCGACCGTGGAGGTTACCTGTATCATGGACGGATTCAGGCCCTGGCTGAAGCAGCACGCGAAGCAGGGTTGGAATTCTAAGAATTTCTAAAAAGGAGGTTAACGACTTGCGTGTAGATCCGAACACTTTAGAACTGTCTGAAAGAGTTGTAAATATTAACCGCGTAGCTAAAGTTGTAAAAGGCGGACGCCGTTTCAGCTTCAGCGCTCTGGTTGTTGTCGGCGACGGCAAAGGCTGGGTCGGTGCAGGTATCGGTAAAGCCGGTGAAGTACCTGACGCCATCCGTAAAGGCATCGAAGATGCTAAGAAAAACCTGATTCACGTTCCGATCGTAGGAACATCAATTCCTCACCTGGTTACTGGCCACTTTGGCGCTGGTCGCGTTCTTTTGAAACCAGCTTCCGAAGGTACTGGAGTAATCGCCGGCGGTCCTGTTCGTGCAGTACTCGAGCTGGCTGGTGTAGGTGACATCTTGACAAAATCTTTGGGTTCTTCGAACTCCATGAACATGGTCAACGCGACTTTGGAAGGCTTGTCCCGTCTGAAACGCGTTGAAGAGGTTGCCAAACTTCGTGGCAAATCTGTCGAAGAGCTTCTCGGTTAAGGAGGGAATGTCATGACTAAACTTCAAATTACCCTCGTCCGCAGTGTGATCGGTCGTCCTGAAACTCAGCGTATTACCGTGAAGACTCTCGGCTTGCGTAAACTTAACTCTAGCGTGGTTCACAACGACAATCCCGCGATTCGCGGTATGATCAACAAAGTGAGCCATCTGGTATCTGTTACTGAAATCGAAGGTTAATCTGCATAGATTAACCTACAAATATTAAGGAGGTGCAACGAACGATGAAGTTACATGAACTTACTTCAGCTACTGGATCCCGTAAAGACCGTAAGCGTGTAGGTCGCGGTACAAGTAGCGGAACGGGTAAAACATCCGGCCGTGGTCACAAAGGGCAAAATTCTCGTTCCGGCGGCGGTGTACGTCCTGGATTCGAGGGTGGACAAAACCCGTTGTATCGTCGTCTGCCAAAACGTGGATTTGTAAATCCTACGCGGAAAGAGTATGCGATTGTTAACATCGAAGAACTGAACAGCTTTGCAGAGGGTACGGAAGTGACTCCTGAATTCTTGGTGGAGAGCGGCGTAGTGAAAAATACGAAAAGCGGCATCAAAATTCTTGGCAACGGTGAAGTTACCGTGAAGTTGACTGTAAAAGCAAATAAGTTCTCTCAATCTGCGGTAGAGAAGATCGAGGCTGCCGGCGGTAAAACCGAGGTGATCTAATGTTTAAGACCCTGAAGAATATATGGCGGGTTGAGGACCTTCGTAATAGAATTTTGTTCACCTTGTTAGTACTGATCGTTTACCGTATCGGTTCATTTGTTCCTGTTCCAGGCGTCAACAAAGCTGTTCTGGAAATGACGAATCAGCAAGGCTCAGAATTGTTTGGTCTCTTAAACACGTTCTCGGGTGGTGCGTTGCATCAATTCTCGATCTTCGCCCTCGGGATCGTGCCGTATATTACCTCGTCCATTATCGTGCAGCTGCTCTCGATGGATGTTATTCCAAGGCTCGCTGAGTGGGCAAAACAAGGCGAGCACGGGAAAAAGAAATCAGCGCAATTGACACGGTATATGACGATTGTATTGGGTCTCATTCAGGCGTTCGCGATGTCAATCGGTTTTAACCGTTTGTACTCGGCTGAAATGATTCCTAATGCTACATTTGTGGATTATCTACTGATTGCCATCGTGCTGACAGCGGGTACCGCATTCCTGATGTGGCTGGGTGAGCAGATAACGGAAAAGGGAATCGGCAATGGTATTTCCATTCTGATCTTCTCAGGGATTGTCGCGAACATTCCTTCAATGATCCGTTCTACGGTTCAGTCCAGTTTTATTCAAGAAGGCCAGACTTTTATGAATACCCTGAAAACAATAATTTTGTTCCTTGTTATCGTGCTGATTATTGTGGGTGTCATTTACATCCAGCAGGCGATTCGTAAAATTCCTGTTCAATATGCAAAACGTGTGGTAGGCAACAAGATGTACGGTGGACAGAATACGCATATTCCGCTGAAAATCAATGCGGCTGGCGTTATTCCGGTCATCTTCGCTGTATCTTTGCTGCAGTTCCCTGTCATTATCGCAAGCTTCTGGTCAAATCATGATTGGGCTAAGTGGATCATGAATAACCTGAGATATGACCACCCACTGGGTATGGTACTGTACGTACTGATGATTATCGGTTTCACATTCTTCTACACCTTCGTGCAGATGAATCCAAACCAAATGGCAGACAATATGAAGAAAAACGGCGGCTATATCCCGGGCATTCGCCCTGGTAAAGCAACCGAGAAATATCTGACACGAGTAATGACCCGTCTTACTATGACCGGTGCCATCTTCCTGGCTCTTATTTCTCTCTTGCCGATAGCTTTCGGTACATTAGCCGGCTTGCCAAGCTCGGTTAAAATCGGAGGTACTTCACTGCTGATCGTCATCGGGGTTGCACTCGATACAATGAAGACCATCGAAAGTCAGTTGATTAAACGACACTACAAAGGTTTTATCAATAAATAAGTGATAGGTTCCGGTGAAGTGATTTTTAAGCTTCCCGGCAACTTATTGCGTTGTTCCTTGTAAAGAGGCATGTCGGAGGGAGAGAGAAACGTGAACATACTATTCATGGGCCCTCCTGGGGCAGGGAAAGGAACACAGGCGGAAGTCATTGTAAATGAATTCGGCATTCCCCATATTTCCACCGGCGATGCATTTCGTCTGGCGATTAAACAGGGAACTCCCATTGGGATCAAAGCCAAAGAGTACATGGATCAAGGGCTTTTGGTACCGGATGATGTAACGATCGGCATTGTGGAAGAACGTCTGCAGCAGTCCGATTGCGAAAAAGGTTTTTTATTGGACGGTTTTCCAAGAACTCTTTCGCAAGCGGAAGCGCTGGATGGTATTCTTAGCAGACTGAACACCCAGCTCGATCATGTCATCAACCTGAAAGTAGACCGTGACAAATTGATGGCGCGCCTTACGGGTCGCCGGATTTGCAAAAGCTGTGGCGCTACTTATCATGTGATCTTCAACCCGCCTAAACAGGAAGGTGTATGTGATAAATGCGGAGGCGAGCTGTATCAGCGCTCAGATGACAACGAAGAGAGCGTCGGTACCCGTCTGGACGAATATATCAACAAAACAGCACCACTCCTAGCATTTTATGAGAACAAAGGTCTATTGCGTCAGATCGATGGTGATCAAGAAATCGGTACGGTATCTAGCGAAATCGTATCGGTGCTGCGAGGTTAGTCGTAATGATCATTTGTAAGTCCGAAACGGAACTCGGCTTTATGCGGGAAGCAGGGCGAATTGTGGCGGAAACGCACCGTCTCATGGCAAAGCATATTGAACCTGGCATTACGACCGGGGAACTTGACGCTATTGCCGACCACTACATCCGCAGTCAAAAAGCACTGCCGTCTTTTAAGGGCTACAATGGTTTTCCTGCCAGCATTTGCGCTTCAGTCAATGATCAATTGGTACACGGATTTCCCGGCAAACGCAAATTAAACGAAGGCGACATTGTTACGCTAGACATCGGTGCGCAGTACCGTGGTTACCATGGAGACTCCGCTTGGACCTATCCTGTAGGCAGAATTACCGATGAAGCCCAGCGTCTGCTGGACGTCACCGAAAAGTCTCTGTATGCAGGCTTGGAACTTGTCAAACCTGATGTGCGCCTGTTCACGATCTCACATGCCATCCAGAGCGTCATTGAAGACGCCGGCTTCTCGGTTGTTCGCGAGTATGTCGGACACGGAGTTGGGGCAGAACTGCATGAAGAACCGAATATTCCGAACTTTGGCCTCCCGGATCGGGGACCTCGGCTCAAACCCGGCATGGTGCTGGCGATTGAACCGATGGTGAATGCCGGATCACGGTATGTCAAAACGCTGGAAGATAATTGGACGGTCGTTACAGTCGACGGATCCTTGTGTGCTCATTTTGAGCATACAGTAGCCGTAACTGACGAAGGTCATGAGATTCTCACAAAACTGGATATGTAGGTGATTGTTCTTGAGTAATCAAAGCACCCTGCAAATCGGTCAGATTGTGAAAATCCTGAAAGGTAAAGATGCCGGACAGGTGGCCGTGGTCGTATCTATTGATGACAGCAGGTTCGCATATATAGCGGATGGGAACAAACGAAAGTTTGACCAGAGAAAGAAGAAGAATCTTCTTCACCTGGAGCCCCAGTCCTTCATCAGCAGCGAGGTCGCAAACAGTTTAAATGAAAGCGGTCGGGTCACAAACGGAAAGCTGCGGTTTGCAGTCATGAAGTTTGTGCAGTCCACCGAATCCCATGCTGAAGAGAAAGGAGACTAACTGTGGCCAAAGAAGATGTAATTGAAGTGGAAGGTACGGTCATCGAACCGTTGCCGAATGCTACGTTCAAGGTTGAGCTTGAGAATGGTCATCAAATTCTTGCTCACGTTTCCGGTAAGCTGCGGATGCACTTTATCCGTATTCTGACAGGCGACAAAGTGGTCGTGCAGTTATCGCCTTATGATTTAACCAAAGGCCGTATAACGTACCGCAAGTAATTTTTACCGAATCTTTCTTTAAGACGCCGAGGATGTTATGATCCTATATGGCACTTGAAAAAGTTCTATCCTGGTTTTACACTTGTAAAATCCGGTTGATACTATAAGATATGAATTTGCTTCCTTCATGATGGGAGCAAATCCTTATGAAGAGAGTTTTGCGCTCTGCAAAGCTTTAGTCAATCCTTACGAAGTGAGTTTTGCTTTGCAAAACTTGAGGGAGGTAATTAACATGAAGGTGAGACCTTCTGTAAAGCCTATTTGCGAAAAATGCAAAGTCATTCGCCGCAAGGGTACTGTAATGGTTATTTGTGAAAATCCGAAGCACAAACAAAAACAAGGTTAATAGAAGGGGGTGTAGCGTAAAATGGCTCGTATAGCTGGTGTGGATTTGCCACGTGACAAACGCGTTGAGATCGCCTTGACTTATATTTTCGGAATCGGTAAAACGACTTCCCAGAAAATTCTGAGCACTACAGGCATCAATCCGGACACTCGTGTTCGTGATTTGACGGAAGATGAAGTCAGCAAATTGCGTGAAACGATCGACAAAACGGTTAAGGTTGAAGGTGACCTGCGTCGTGAAATTTCCTTGAATATTAAACGTCTCGTTGAGATCGGTTGCTATCGTGGAGTGCGTCATCGCCGCGGTCTGCCGGTTCGTGGACAACGTACTAAAACGAATGCTCGTACACGGAAAGGCCCTCGTCGTACTGTAGCGAACAAGAAGAAATAAGAAGGGGGGATAAAAGAGAATGGCTAAACCGAAAAAAGTCGTACGTACTAAACGTCGTGACCGCAAAAATATTGAATCCGGAGTGGCTCATATCCGTTCCACGTTCAATAATACGATCGTAACAATTACGGATCCTCATGGAAACGCAATTTCCTGGGCAAGCTCCGGCGGCCTTGGATTCAAGGGTTCCCGTAAGTCGACTCCGTTCGCAGCTCAAATGGCTGCTGAATCCGCGGCTAAAGCTGCAATGGAACATGGTATGAAGGCGGTAGAGGTTATGGTTAAAGGTCCAGGTGCAGGCCGTGAAGCAGCGATCCGCTCTTTGCAAGCTGCTGGTCTGGAAGTTAGCATGATCAAAGACGTAACTCCAGTTCCGCACAACGGTTGCCGCCCACCTAAACGTCGTCGTGTCTAATTGAAGTCAACCTGAAGAATGTGGTATATTTCCGGCACAATCTGCTAATAATGGTTGTTTAGGCATACTACATGGTAACACAAGATAAGGTGACAGTTTCAAATAGGAGCGACGTTTGAAGGAGGGGTACTTGCGTGATTGAAATCGAAAAGCCGAAAATTGAGACCGTAGACGTCAGTGAAGATGGAGCCTATGGCAAGTTTGTTGTAGAACCGCTTGAGCGTGGATATGGAACGACTTTGGGGAATTCCCTTCGTCGGATCCTGCTTTCCTCGCTGCCAGGCGCAGCCGTAACATCCGTACAAATCGATGGCGTTCTCCACGAGTTCTCAACGGTTCCGGGTGTAATGGAAGACGTGACGGAAATTATTCTGAACCTGAAGGCTCTTTCCCTGAAAATTCATTCGGATGAGGAGAAAATCCTCGAGATTGATGCAGAGGGTGAAGGAGTTGTGACGGCAGGAGATATCCGGGCGGACAGCGATGTGGAAATTCTCAATCCAGACCTTCATATTGCTACAATGGGTCCAGGTTCGAGACTTCACATGCGTATTTTTGCTAACCGCGGTCGTGGCTATGTCCAAGCAGATAAGAATAAACGTGATGATCAACCGATTGGAGTCATCCCGGTCGATTCTATCTATACCCCGATTAGCCGCGTCAACTATGGCGTGGAGAATACGCGGGTTGGTCAAGTGACCAACTATGATAAATTGACGCTTGAAGTCTGGACTGATGGTAGCATTCGTCCGGAAGAGGCTGTAAGCCTCGGCGCCAAAATCTTGACCGAGCATCTGATGCTCTTCGTGGGTCTGACCGACGAAGCGAAAGATGCAGAAATCATGGTCGAAAAAGAAGAAGACAAAAAAGAAAAAGTGCTTGAAATGACGATTGAAGAGCTTGATCTCTCTGTTCGTTCCTACAACTGCCTCAAACGTGCTGGCATTAATACAGTACAAGAGCTGACTACGAAATCCGAAGAAGACATGATGAAAGTCCGTAACCTGGGCCGCAAGTCTTTGGAAGAAGTTCAAGAAAAGCTCGAGGAACTGGGACTAGGACTGCGTACAGAAGAATAGCATCTTAGAATCGTTAGCGAAGGAGGGGAAATACATGGCATACCAAAAGTTGGGCCGCGATTCCAGCGCACGTAAAGCTTTGTTCCGTGATCTGGTAACCGACCTGTTCTTATATGAGCGCATCCAAACTACGGAAGCGAAGGCGAAGGAAGTTCGTTCCATCGCTGAAAAGCTGATCACGAAAGCGAAGAAGGGTGACCTTCACGCTCGCCGTCAAGTGGCAGCATTCGTTCGTCGTGAAACAGTTGACGGAGAGCAAGACGCAATCCAAAAATTGTTCAGCGAACTGGCTACCCGTTATGCTGAGCGTCCAGGCGGATACACTCGTATCCTGAAGCTCGGACCTCGCCGCGGTGATTCCGCGCCTATGGTTTATCTGGAACTGGTTGACCGCGCGTAAACAGGTGAGGATGGGGAAAGGGGGGAAGGAATCGTATGATTCTGATCGAACCCTTTTTTTCACGTCCGGGGCCTGTGGACGGATGAAGACGATTCTTTTTTCCGGATACAGGCCAGGGTTCGTGTTCCTTTGACTAGGGTCAGGAACGGCTTCGCCGTGTTGTACGGCGAAGCCGTTTTATGTTTCAGCATGTAAGCGGCGTGTGATCGGCCTTTTTCACAATAGATGGGCAGAGGATTCAGGAGGTACAGGGGAATGCGCAACATATGTATGAAAGTCAGCTATGACGGTACGAACTACAGTGGTTTTCAGACCCAGCCGGACGGGAACGCCATTCAGGATTATCTGGAGAAAGCTATTGATATGCTGACGGGAGAGAAAGTGAAGATCCATGCCTCGGGCCGCACCGATGCTGGTGTACATGCTTATGGGCAGGTGTTTCACTTTCACACCACTTCCAAGATTCCTGTGGAACGATGGTGTATGGCGCTCAACTCCAGACTGCCGAGAGATATCATGGTGACTGAAGCCAGAGAAGTCCCACTGGATTTCCATTCCAGAAGGTCGGCGAAACGCAAAACGTATCGTTATACCATCAATGCCAATCAATTCCCGGATTTATTCCGAAGAAATACAGAGCTCCACCATCCCGGCAAGCTGAATGTTGAGGCCATGTCGGAAGGACTCAAGTATTTGATTGGTACGCATGACTTTACATCTTTTGCGTCCCGGCACTCTACCAAGCCTTCTCACATCCGCACCGTATATGATGTCCATATCGAAAGGGATCAATCCATGTGCCGCCCGGGAACCCGGGATCAGGGCTTGATCCATCTCTATATCACCGGCAACGGCTTTTTGCAGCATATGGTCCGCATTATTGCGGGTACTTTGCTGGAAGTGGGGAAGGGCCGGAAGAAGCCAGAGGATATCGCATCGATTCTGGAGGCCAAAGACCGAATGAAAGCTGGTCCGACGGCGGAATCCAAGGGACTTATTTTATGGAATGTGGAGTATGAGAATTTCAATTAAAAACATTGAAAATCAGCTTGCGATTTGTCTGCCTATACTGTAAAATAAAAGTTGTGTTTTCTTGATGGCTATCCCACAGCCCCCAATCTTGAAAATCACAAACCTTAACATTTACAATTGACTTTTGATAACGACAAAGAACGAAGATAAATGATTTTCGGACGAATACAAGGAGGAACTATTCATGCGTACCACCTATATGGCGAAGCCAAATGAAGTTGAGCGCAACTGGCTCATCATTGATGCCGAAGGCAAAACGCTTGGTCGTTTGGCGAGCGAAGCAGCTGCTTTGATCCGCGGCAAACACAAGCCACAATTTACACCTCACGTTGACGGTGGTGATTTCGTAGTCATCATCAATGCTGAGAAAATCCACCTGACAGGCAAAAAGCTTCAAAACAAAAAATACTATCGTCACTCCATGCATCCAGGTGGTTTGAAAGTGACTAACGCTCAGGACCTGCTGAACAGCAAACCAGAACGTGTATTGGAATCTGCTGTTCATGGTATGCTTCCTAAAACCCGCATGGGCGAAAAAATGAAGCTGAGACTGAAAGTATATGCAGGCACCGAACATCCACATGCAGCACAAAAACCAGAAGTTTACGAACTTCGCGGATAATTAAAAGGAGGACAGTTTCATGGCACAAGTACAATACTATGGGACAGGTCGTCGTAAACATTCGGTAGCACGTGTTCGCCTTGTACCGGGTGAAGGACGCATTGTCATCAATAAGCGCGACATCAATGAATATTTCGGTTTGGAAACCCTCAAACTGATCGTTAAACAACCACTGAACCTGACTGAAACACTGGGACAATACGATGTAGTTGTTATTGCTCACGGTGGTGGTATCTCTGGTCAAGCAGGAGCAATCCGTCACGGTATCTCCCGTGCACTGCTCAAAGCTGATCCAGACTTCCGTTCGGCTCTGAAAAAAGCAGGATTCCTGACTCGTGACCCACGCATGAAAGAACGTAAAAAATACGGTCTCAAAGCGGCTCGTCGCGCTCCTCAGTTCTCGAAACGTTAATATTCCTTGGTACCCAAGGACTTACAGCCTCTGGCCTTTATGGTCAGGGGCTTTTTATATTTTGATCACGACCGGGCTACATCACACTTATAACGAAAAAAACTGCCTACCGGCAGTCTTTCATGTCCATCGAAATCATACAGTTAGCCTTGTAAAATATGTAATGCATCTTCTACTGAACGAATTTCTCCGTACGCATCCTTTTTGAGCAGTTGGGTATGGCAGGAAGGACACTCCGCAAATACCTCGCTATATCCCAAGCCGTCGTCATTTCGGCCATCTTTCCACCAAATATCGATTTGTGCCTGCTCCTTGCCGCATTTTTCACAGTACAAAGACTGATTTAATTGATTGGAAGTAACGATCATCGGATTCACCTCATTATCATTATTAGGAAAATGACCGACCGGCTATAGACCGATCTATCTCTAGAATCTATTGTGCCATGTTTGGTGAAGTAATTATTCTTTTTTGGTGAGACAATGTGCCTACTGGGCGATTTCATCATATGCTGTGTTATTACTTAAACCGGAGGGATCTTATTTTGCAACCTAATGTAAATGCAAATGTAAATGTACAACATAAACATCTGGCCTGGCATGAAACGATGAAACTTCATGAGCTCACGGCTTTCACGGCGAATAGCTTAATGGGATTAAAAATGAGTGTCCATAATGTAGCAGATCCGCAGTTACATGCCTTATATGAGGAAATGATCAGAGCTGAGGAAGCGAACCTGAAAGAACTGCTTCAGTTCTACCCTATGGCACCGACAGAGACCCGGAACAATAAAGGCAAATCAGAATATGGGGATATGACGGGATTCTATGGATGGCAACTGCTTGGTCTTTCTAAATCGTGCATTATGAGCTACGCTGATGCGATCACGGAAACAGCTACCCCTAAGTTGAAAGATACATTTACGAAGCATCTGAACAATGCCATTAAATTTCACACGAAAATATTTAACTTTATGATGGATCGCTGTTATTATCCCGCTTATGATCTACATCAGATGTTGGAAAACGATAAGATGATGGCAAAGAAAGCTTTGGAGATGTAGTTATAGGAGAAAGGGCCTTTCGTCGAAGGCTCTTTTTTTGTTGGAGTGGGCCTAGATCCCATTATTAGCATTGACAACCAGACATATTGGTTTATACTGAATTTAAATCTTATTAAACCACTTGGTATTAACCGAATTGGATTTGAATGAAGTGAATTATTGGAAGGGGAGACATTCGCTATGAATTTGCTTGAAAAGGAAAAGTGGATCACGTTTCAGGCTTCTGAGCTTGAACATGCTTCTGCCCAAGAAGTACTCCGTATTGCCGTAGAAACGTTCCCGAATCTGACATTCGCTTGCAGCTTTGGAGCTGAAGATGTGGTACTGGTCGATATTTTGCAAAAGGTGAGTCCTTCAACCGACATTTTTTATCTTGATACCGATTTTCACTTTAAGGAAACCTACGAAACCAAAGACCGCCTGGAATCTAAATACGGTATCCAGTTTGTGCGTGTGTCTCCCAAGCTGACTCCTGAAGAGCAAAGTGCCGAGCATGGAGAAGAATTATGGAAATCAGATCCGAGCCAATGCTGTAATATTCGTAAGGTTGAGCCTTTAACACGGATTCTCTCTCAGTATGATGCCTGGATTACAGGTATTCGCCGGGATCAAGCCCCAACACGAGCGAATGCCAAGAAAGTAGAATATGACCATAAATTCGGACTTATTAAATTCAACCCTATTGCCGATTGGACATCCGATGATGTCTGGAATTATATCCGTGAAAATCAACTGCTTTACAATCCCCTTCATGATCAAAACTATCCCAGTATAGGCTGTGAGCACTGCACCCGTCCGGTAAATCCGGGAGAAGATCCAAGAGCAGGACGCTGGTCTGACAGTGAAAAAACCGAATGCGGACTTCATCAATAATATGATCTTAAGGGGGAATGAAGATGACAGCGATACTTCCGCATGGCGGGAAGCTCATTCATCGGATTGCAGAAGGGCAAGAGAAGGAAGAGCTCTTGAAAGCCTCGTGCCGTCTGAAACAGATTCCGGTGAATGCCTGGACGATATCTGATCTGGATTTAATAGGCAACGGCGCTTTTTCACCGCTCGAAGGCTTTATGAATGAGGAGGATTATCGTTCAGTTGTCAGCAGCATGCGCCTTACCAATGGAACGGTGTGGAGCATACCTGTGACGTTGCCTTTGAATGAGGAGACCGCTCGTAGTCTTCAGATTGGAGAGCAGGTAGCTTTGACAGGGGCTGAAGATAATGTGATCTATGCAGTAATGAATATTGAAAGCATATATGAAATCGACCAACAATTTGAAGCACAGAAGGTATTTAAGACCGATGATCCGGAACATCCGGGGGTAAAAAAGCTGCTGGATCGCTCCCCAATCTATGTGGGCGGCAGCGTAAAGGTGCTAACCCGGCCCAAGCCTGCGAGATTCGGCGACTTTTATTTTGATCCGTCAAGGACAAGAGAGCTGTTTCAGCAGAAAGGATGGAAGACCATCGTCGGCTTCCAGACGCGCAATCCAGTGCACCGTGCGCATGAGTATATCCAGAAAAGCGCAATGGAAATCGTAGATGCTCTTTTTCTTAATCCGCTTGTTGGTGAAACGAAATCCGATGACGTTCCGGCTGATGTTCGAATGAATAGCTATCTTGTTCTTTTGGAGAACTACTATCCGAAGGATCGGACGTTCCTCGGCGTATTCCCTGCCGCGATGCGTTACGCAGGTCCAAGAGAGGCAATTTTCCACGCCATCGTACGTAAAAATTACGGATGTACCCATTTTATCGTCGGTCGCGATCATGCAGGCGTAGGCGATTATTATGGAACGTATGAAGCCCAAGAGATTTTCTCTAATTTTAAGCCCGAGGAGCTCGGGATAACACCGCTCTTTTTCGAACACAGCTTTTTCTGCAAGAAATGCGGCAACATGGCCTCCAGCAAAACATGTCCACATCCTCGTGAGGAGCATTTGACGCTTTCTGGCACCAAAGTCCGTGGATTGCTGCGTGACGGCGAGTGCCCGCCTCCGGAATTTACCCGCCCGGAAGTTGCGGAAGTGCTGATTTCCGGGATGAGAACGCAAGTTACGTCTTAAGGTACTATTTGTCCACCTTCGCCCATATAGATGAGTAGAGTCGATATGGGAACGGAGGTGGATTTTTGATGTCCAAGCAGGGGGCTGGCAAGCAGGTACTGTGGATTCGGCTGAGCTCGATCAAAAATTTGCTGCTCGGCATTTGTCTTCTAGTTGTGTTTATCGCCGTAGCCACGTTTAACATACCTGCGGTACAAACAACAGGACACTGGAGTCTTCCTTTGTCGGGGAAAGTCATTGCGCTGGATGCAGGACACGGCGGACCTGACGGTGGAGCCATAAGCAAGCAGGGTGTTATTGAAAAGGATGTGAATCTGGCCATCGCCTTATATCTCCGGGATTACCTGCAGCAGGCTGGAGCCGTAGTGTACATGACGCGTGAAGGGGATTATGATCTGGCAGGAGCTGACACCAAAGGATACTCCAAACGCAAGACGGAGGACTTGAAGCAGCGGGCGAAGCTGATACAGGATACCAAGGCGGATCTTTTTCTAAGCATTCATCTGAACAGCTTTCCATCAAGCAGGTGGAGCGGGGCTCAAACGTTCTATTATCCCAATCATCCTGACAATGCCACCCTTGCAGAGCTTATTCAGGATGAAATGAAGCGTAATCTCGAAAATACAGACCGCGTTGCCAAAACAGTAGATACCGTGTATCTCCTGCAAGCGATAAAAATGCCTGCTGCACTGGTGGAGGTCGGCTTTCTCTCCCATCCGCAGGAATCGCAGCTGCTGCGAGACGAGAATTACCAACGCAAGGTCGCGGCAGCGGTATATAAGGGGATGTTAAGGTATTTATCCGGAGAAAAAGTTAAACTGTCGTCAGCCGATGAACGTTGATGGTATAATACCTACTGGGACTTATCCAAAGTATGGATGATGCCAATATATAAAGCAGAGGTGCTGCCATCATGTTGTCACGTGAGCAAGTACAAGAGGTGCTACAGCCCATCAAGGATACTGCCACCGGCAGAAGCTTGATTGAGCTGCAAATGATAAGAGATATTGTGATAAAAGAAAACAGAGTATCACTTTCCGTCATTACGCTGGATAACCGCGAAGGCTACGGACAAGCACTCGAGAAGGAAATTCGAGATCATCTGAAGGCAGCGGGAGCCTTAGATATTCATATTCGTATGCGTGAAGCCAATGAGCATGAGCGCAGCAAGATCCTGGGTGAGCATGAGAGAAAGACGGATCAGGATAAGCTGGTAAAGGGACATGCAGCCGGCCTTGAGAAAAATGAGCTCCTGACCGATCCTGATGTGCATTTCATTGCAGTTGCAAGCGGGAAGGGTGGCGTCGGCAAATCGACGGTAACCGTCAATCTGGCTGCTGCTCTGGCCCGTCAAGGAAAAAAAGTGGGACTCATCGATGGGGACATTTACGGCTTCAGCGTTCCGGATATGATGGGGATCGAGGAAGGCCCTGTCGTAGTGGATGGATCCATTGTTCCGGTAGAACGTTTTGGCGTAAAAGTAATGTCCATGGGATTCTTCATCCGTGAAAATAATCCGGTAGTATGGCGTGGACCGATGCTTGGTAAAATGCTTCACCAATTCTTTAGCGATGTTAATTGGGGTAAGCTTGATTATCTGCTTCTGGACCTGCCTCCGGGAACCGGCGACATTGCGCTGGATGTCCATCAAATGCTGCCGCAAAGTAAAGAGATCATCGTCACGACACCGCATGCCACAGCTGCTTTCGTAGCGGCCCGTGCGGGTGCTATGGCCATTCAAACCAATCATGAAATCTTAGGCGTCGTGGAGAATATGGCATATTACGAATGTTCGCACTGTGGTGAAAAGGATTATGTATTCGGTCGCGGTGGCGGTGGACAGCTTGCCGAAACGCTCCATACCAATCTGCTGGCGCAATTTCCATTAGGGGCTCCAGATAATCACATTTCTGAACCGGACTTCTCACCATCGGTTTATAAGTCCGAATCGACGAGCGGTAAGCTTTATAATGAACTGGCAGCGAGCATTATTACTAAATGTGAAAATGAAGTCTAATGTACATGAAAAAGCCCCTGATAAGGGGCTTTTTTGCAATTGCTATTATGAACCGCCGCCTTCCCCGCTGTCACCAGAGTCTCCGCCTTCCTTGCCTTTTTCGCCTTCTCCTTTTCCTTCTCCTTTTCCTTCTCCGCCTCCGCCTTGACCACCTTTACCGCCGCCCTTTTCAACCTTAGGCTGCAGCTCCTGAGTTACTACGGTCTGCAGAAGAGACATCACTTGCATTTTGAACATCGGATTTTGCATGGCTTCCTGCATGACTGTCATCGACTGCTTGCGGTACTCAGGAGTTTTGGTAAGGTCTAGGAACATCTTCATCATTTCTGGCGACTTCATAATGTCCGAGACTGCCTTTTGATACGTTGGATCCTTAATGAGCTGCATATGCAGCTGCTTATCTTGTGAGCTGATCGCTTTGGCAAAATCACCAGCAAACTGCGGATCGGTCATGATTTTTTCAATTTCCTTTTTATATTCCTCTGAAGTAATCGTGTCCTTTACAGCTGTACGAATCTGATCGGCTGCCTGCGCAGACATCATCTGCATGCTGGGGCCGCCTGTTGAACCGCCGCCCTGCTTCATTGCGTCCTCGACAGCTTTCTTGCCTTCATCGCTTTTTAGGATGTCGACTACCATCGTTTTCATTTCTTTATAATCGGCCTGAGGTGGTGCATAGCTCTGTTGGGATCCGCAGCCTGCAAGTATGGCGGAAAGCCCGAATATGATTCCCCATACGCCTAAAACCGGCCACTTCATGAGCGTCACTCCTTTGCAATTCATGCTGATTGTAGTATGCCGTGGTGATTTTCGAAATATGTCGAAACGATGATGGTTTTTTAATGAGAACGTTGGTAAAATAATGTCTTGGGGGTGCAGACAAAGTTGAACTTGAAAAATTGGTCCAAGTTATTTTTAAAGACCTTGCTTGTTGGAGCGATCGTCTCCATCATCACCGGTTTTCTGCTTCCGTTTAGCAGAGAATCGATTTCATTCAAGGATGCTAAAGATGTTTTGTTTTATTTGCTCATCTTATTCTTTTTTGGGGCTATGACGAGCGTATACTCGCAGCTGGGCTTTTTTGCTTATATGATCCTGAATTATACGGCTATCGGTGTTTTCCGTAGAAAAACGTGGCAGTACATACAGTTTGCTCTGGCGGTTCTGGCTCTGCTGGAAGTGATGTTCTTCCGTTCCTTTGTGGGAAAGGAAAACAGCCAGACGGCAGATTTGCTGCTGGGAGTAGTTATTTTGTTTGTGGCCGTGGCCACTGCCTATTTTAAAGTCAAAGCCACAAATCCTACCGCCTGGGTGCCAACCATCTTCTTTATGACAGCGATTACGGTTGTGGAGATGGTAGGAGCACTCCAAATCAATGATAATAATGCAACCATCTTTATTGTTGTTCCATTGTTAGCCTGCAATGCATACCAAATTTTAATACTTCATAAGCTGTTGAAACCCAAAAAGAGCTAAGAAACTTAGCTCTTTTTTCTGTAAGTCGGGATGCTGTTATATGCTACAAACCAGCGGCATCATCGATGGCTTGCTGAAGCGTGGCTTGATCACGGATTTCTTTGCCCTTGGTATCGGCCTGCGTCAGAAGATCGGAAACCGTTACGAATTCATATCCCTGTTTGCGCAGCTCATCGATAATGATGGGAAGGGCCTCATGGGTCTGTTTGCAGGAGTCGCTGGCATGAAGGAGGACGATATCGCCAGGATGTGCTTTGCTTACAACGCGATTGACGATATTGTCCACGCCGATATTTTTCCAGTCCTGAGAATCGGTATCCCACTGGATAACCTTGTAATTCAAGCTGTCAGCGATTTTCAGTACCCGTTTATCAAAGTCTCCATTAGGCAAGCGCAACAGATTTGGTTCTTTGCCAGTCAAATCGGTTAATATAGAATTGGCCGTTATCAGCTGGGTTTTGATTTCTTCATCGCTAAGACTGCTGTAATTCACATGCTTATGCCCGTGGCTTCCGATTTCAAAGCCGGCGGTTTTGATCTGATTGACGATATCGGGGTGGCTCTTGCTCCAAGGTGAGGATAGGAAGAAGGTAGCCTTCTGGACTCCTTTGTCTTTGAGGACGTTCAGAATGGGCTCAGGACGCTTTTCTCCCCAACTGATATCAAATGTTAAAGCGATAACCTTCTTGTCCGTAGGAACGCTGTAAATGGCAGCTGGAGCCCCTTCGGAGAACACCGTAATATTGTCGGATTCCACATAAATAATACCGATAGCGAACAGTGCAGCGGCGAGAACAAAGAAAGTACGCTTGATTTTGCGGCCGTTCAGCACATAAAAAAATGAATTCATCGCTATAGTCGCCCCTTTCCACTTTCGAATGCTTGTTTACTTCAATGTATGCTCGTACCAGCAAGTTATTACCATGAGGAGGTTATATATGCTTCTGCTGACTACTTTTCTGAAAGATCTTGGCTTTATCCGCAAAACGTTGTTGTTTGTAACGGTGCTCTTTATCCTCGGTATTATAGCGGGATGGTACAGCACGGGAGCTCTTGCGGAGCTTATTAATAAACAGATGGACGGTATTCGGGAAGTCAGTGAGACGCTGAGCAAATCCTCAACCCCAAAATGGAGCTTTTTTGTGTTTATTTTCTTTAACAACAGCATCAAGGCCGTGACTATGATCTTCCTGGGGCTTCTTATTGGAGTTTTGCCGATTTTATTTTTGCTCGTTAACGGTATGGCTGTTGGCTTTCTTGTACATAACTCCATGGAGCAAGGGAACAGCTTGTTTGATTTGGTTGTCAAAGGATTGCTGCCTCATGGGATTATCGAAATCCCGGCCATTATTATTGCTTGCGCTTTTGGTCTTCAGATGGGACTGTTGGTTCTTTCGAGCCTTGGGGGAAGCGGGAAGGCGGAATTGAAGAGAACGTGGAGAGAAATGTTCAGAAAAGCGCTGACTGCATCCGCCTGGATTGTTATTATGCTGTTTGTCGCAGCCATTATTGAAAGCACGGTTACGTACACCCTGATGAAAGGTTAATGATAAGTGCTCCGTAATGCAAAATTGTAAAAACACATTCATAAATTTCCCAAAAAATGTGCATAACATTAAGGCAGTAAAATCAAGCGTTACTTAAAATGAACTGAAGTCGATTCTATCAATCGATCATGCTGCTGTATATGATTTAGAATATTCGCTTTTAATCGACGAGGAGGCCATGACCATCATGCTGGGTATGCTTTTTAACGATAAGGAATGTAAGGAACTTGATTATGTACTGCGAAAAGAGCTGGATGAAATGCTGTTTGATCTTAGCGATCAGAGATTAGATCTGGAGGTCAGAAACGCCATTGCCAGCAGGTATAAGACCGTATTTCGCATGTATGCCCGGTTTGCACCTCAAAAGGAACTTTCCAAATATGCGCGTAACAGCAAGCTAACTCAACTTAAACAATAAATGCTTGACGGGGAAATGGATTCTGTGATAAATTTATTTTCGCTTCAGTTTTAGTCACATAAAATTGAAAGCTGCGAGATGCTGCAAGATTTTGATGGAATTGAAAACTTCGAAAAAAGTTTTTAAAAAAAATACTTGCAAAACATCTAGTAAGTATGATATATTATAAAAGTCGCCGCTGAGATACGGCGGTGGACAAAATGGAAGATTTTGATCTTTGAAAACTGAACAACGAGTGAGATACAGACTTCAGCAATGAAGTCAAAACGCAAAGCAGTTCGGTCCCCGAACTGTGGAGCACAAATGAGATTTAAATCTCGTCAGATTCAAAATGAGTCACAAACTTTCTTGGAGAGTTTGATCCTGGCTCAGGACGAACGCTGGCGGCGTGCCTAATACATGCAAGTCGAGCGGACTTGATGAGGAGCTTGCTCCTCTGATGGTTAGCGGCGGACGGGTGAGTAA
>NZ_JALIRP010000018.1 GCF_022898935.1 Paenibacillus mangrovi
TTACTCACCCGTCCGCCGCTAACCATCAGAGGAGCAAGCTCCTCATCAAGTCCGCTCGACTTGCATGTATTAGGCACGCCGCCAGCGTTCGTCCTGAGCCAGGATCAAACTCTCCAAGAAAGTTTGTGACTCATTTTGAATCTGACGAGATTTAAATCTCATTTGCGCTCCACAGTTCGGGGACCGAACTGCTTTGCGTTTTGACTTCATTGCTGAAGTCTGTATCTCACTCGTTGTTCAGTTTTCAAAGATCAAATTCTTTCGTTTTCGTTGTCGCTCATTTAGCTCAGCAGCAACTCTTATAATATATCATGTTCGGCCTAGTTTTGCAAGCTTTTTTGAAATTATTTTTTCAAAGTTTGAAGCTTGCTGGCTAGCAGATAACTCTGCATTTCTTGGCCGGATTAATAATATAACACGGATTTTAAGTCTATGCAAGCATTATTTTAAATTTAATAGTTTAGTTATTCGCGAATGCTCGACCCCCATCTGACTTTATCGTCTAGGCCATAACGTATAACTGAAGCTGATCAAAAAATCGATGGCCACAATGCCACCCCATGATAAAGGCATCATCTTTAAAGCCTCGGTGCGGGAAGGATCATTGACCATTACAATCATCAGTACAAGCAGTATGGAGCCGATGAACCACGCAAGCACATGCCGGTACCAACCTTCTCTCTCTCGCTTTGCATGCGCTTTTCCGCGTTTCGGCGCGGGCTCAGGCTTCACCCCTCCCGCGAAGCGGTAAGCGAACCTCTCGTCAGCCCATTTGATCATCCGATGCCCGAAAGCGACGGTGACTCCGATATATATGGCAGAAAGACCATGCATGAATTCTGCTGTGGCTCCGTTCCTCAGGTCCATGATCGTGAACAGAATCAGCAGCACATCCACCACCGGCGTAGCTAACAGTAGAAGAGCTCCTGTTCGCTTCCACCCTGCTACATATCTTGCGCTTAAACCTGCAAGTACAAGCACCCAAAATGCTATTTCACAACCTATAATCATGACAGCAATCAAATTATCCCCACCTCAGTTATTTAATACAATTGTGTTAAAAACAATTTAGCACGAATGTATTAAATAAACAAGAAGAATGTTATACTAAAGACATGCCTAAAGTTGTAGATCATGATAAACAAAAGGAAAAAGTAGCTGAGGCCGCATGGCGTGTTATTCGTAAATTGGGACTTGATCAAGCTTCGGTTCGAAATATCGCTGATGAGGCCGGCTTGTCCGTTGGCTCGATGCGGCATTACTTTACCACGCACTCTGAACTTCTGTCCTATGCGATGAAAAGAGTTTCCGACCGGGTAAGAGAACGAATTGCGGGTATCACCTTTAGTGGAGATTTATTAAAGGACATCCCTCTGCTGGTGGATGAAATTCTTCCCACCAATGAAGAGAAACGGCACGAAATGGAGGTATGGTTTGCTTTTGTCGTCAAATCGATGTCTGATTCCACGCTTGCCCAGCATCGTTGTGAGATCGATGACGATCTCAGAATGCTTTTCATCAACATTATGAATGGATTGGCCGCTAGCGGCCTTGCTTTGCCGGATCTGGATACTGCTCTTGAAATCGAGCGCTTCTATGCCCTAATTGACGGCCTAGCTATCCACGCCATACTTAGACCGGAAGTTGTAACAACAGACATGATGCGGAAAACCGTAATCCGACACCTATTGACACTTTGTCGTCCACAATCAGGAATATAAGAAAACTGACGTCTAAAACAAAAGGAACAGCCGTGAATTAATCACGCTGTTCCTTTTCTATAGGATGAGGAAAATCCCCATTTACGTATATCAGACTATTCCTGCGTCCGGTTTCTCATATGAGGGAAGAGAAGCACGTCACGAATGGACGGCGAATTGGTCAGCAGCATCACCAGACGGTCGACACCGATACCCAGACCGCCTGTAGGCGGCATGCCATACTCGAGTGCATTCAGGAAGTCTTCATCCATCTCATGCGCTTCATCGTTACCCTGCTCACGCTCTTTGAGCTGTGCTTCAAAACGTTGACGCTGGTCGATCGGGTCATTGAGCTCACTGAAGGCATTGGCATGCTCACGGGCCACAACAAACAGCTCGAAGCGGTCCGTAAAGCGCGGATCCTCTTCGTTTTTCTTCGCCAACGGCGAGATTTCTACTGGATGACCGGTTACAAACGTCGGCTGAATCAGCGTTTCCTCTACAAATTCTTCAAAAAACGCATTCAGGATATGGCCGAAGGTCATATGCGGCTCAACTTTGACGTTATGCTCTTTAGCGAGGCGGTGTGCCTCTTCATCCGTCATGTGAACGCCGAAGTCAACGCCCTTCACTTCCTTCACCGCATCTACCATGGATACCCGGCGCCATCCCGGTGCCAGGTTGACCTCATGTCCTTGATAATTGACGACTTGAGTGCCGAGCACCTCTTGAGCAATATGCGCAATCAGGCTTTCGGTCAGATTCATAATATCCTTGTAGTCCGCATAGGCTTCATACAGCTCGATCATAGTGAATTCTGGATTATGGCGTGTAGAAATACCCTCATTACGGTATACGCGTCCGATTTCATATACCTTTTCCAAGCCGCCGACGATCAGTCTCTTCAAATGAAGTTCGATCGCAATACGCATATAAAGCTGCATATCGAGCGCATTATGATGCGTAATAAACGGCTTCGCTGCCGCGCCGCCGGCGATAGCATGCAGGGTTGGTGTTTCCACTTCCAGATATCCTTGGGAATCCAGATAACGGCGCATCGATTGAATAATGCGGGAACGGGCAATAAAGGTTTGCTGTACCTCAGGGTTAATGATCAGATCGACATAACGCTGACGGTAGCGAAGCTCTACGTCCTTCAAACCATGGTACTTGTCAGGCAGTGGATAGAGGGACTTGGAAAGAACTTCAACTTCGCTTGCTTTGATCGTCGTCTCTCCCGTTTTGGTCTTGAACATCGTGCCGGCAATGCCGACAATATCTCCGAGATCAAGCAGACGGAATGCTTCAAAAGCAGCCTCAGGAACGGAATCCTGACGTACGTAGATCTGAATTTTACCACTCAGGTCCTGGATATGGGCGAAAATCGCCTTACCCATACCGCGCTTGGCCATAATTCTTCCCGCAACGCGCACTTCGGCATGCTGCTCGTCCAGCTCTTCCTTAGTCATGTTTTCATACTTCGCGATCAGATCGCCCGCATGATGGGTCCGGTCATACTTTTTACCAAACGGATCAATTCCAAGACTGCGAAGCTCGTCCAATTTACCGCGGCGAATTTGCAGCATCTCGCTAAGTTCAATTTCTTGTTCGTGGTTGTTTACTTCTTCCGACATTTTACATCGTCACTCCTTCTATCTCACTGCCTGCCCGCAGATACACGTTACAGGTGTCTAACATCGAATGAACTGAAGAAAGGCTTAAACCCGCACTTCATTCTGTATATCTGAAAAAAAGCTTCCTAAAGGAAGCTTTCTAACAATCCTAAAGCACGGATCTTACTTTTTGATATCGATAATCTTGTATTGAATAACGCCCGCAGGAACGTTAACGTCCACCGTGGTACCTTTTTGCTTGCCCAAAATCGCTTTGCCAACCGGGCTTTCGTTCGAGATTTTATTGTTCAGAGGATCAGATTCAGCCGTACCTACAATGGTGTATTCCATCGTATCGCCGAATTCCAAATCCTTCACGATGACTGTTGCGCCAACGCCGACAATATCAGTATTAATCTCGTCGTTGTTAATGATGCGCGCATTGCGAAGCATTTTCTCCAGGGTGATAATACGCCCTTCAATAAAAGCCTGCTCGTTCTTGGCATCTTCATATTCCGAGTTTTCGCTGATATCCCCGTAACCGATGGCTACTTTGATCCGTTCCGCAACCTCGCGGCGTTTGACTGATTTCAGGTTCTCGAGTTCGTCTTCTAGCTTTTTGAGTCCGTCCTGTGTCAAAATGACTTCTTTATCGCTCATCTCAACCGATTCTCCTGTCATGTAAATAAATTTAAAACTACCGTAACGATTATAGAATGAACTACTATGCTACCTTTAGATCAATCTATATTTATGCAAAGTTTGAAGGATCAGAACATCCCTCTGCTGTTTTAAGGATAAGTCGAATTTATACTGAAAAATTATATGGTAACCATTTCAAAATGTCAATTGCATTGCAAATTGCATCCGTAAGGACATTTACATACGCTATTATTGGGCGAGAGCCTCTTCCTCCGGCGTATGTGCTTCCCGTTCCGCCCGCTCATTCAGGTCGGCTACGAAATTTTCCAGAATCTTGACCATTTCATCCCGTTTCGTTTCTTCCATAATCTCATCTTTAATGCGGGCAGATCCTCTCAGTCCCTTCAAATACCAAGCTATATGCTTGCGCATTTCACGCACAGCCACCGATTCTCCTCTCAAGGCAATCAAGCGGTCCATATGCAAAATGGCAATGCGGATCTTCTCTTCCGCAGATGGATCAGGTACAAGCTCCCCGGTCTTCAAATATTCAATGGTACGGTACAGCATCCAAGGATTACCCAGCGCACCACGGCCGATCATAACCCCGTCAACTCCGGTTTGGTCCAGCATCCGGCGCGCATCCTCCGGTGTTGCCACATCACCGTTGCCGATGACCGGAATGGATACAGCCTCTTTAACTTGTTTTATAATATTCCAATCGGCATGGCCAGTATACAGCTGCTCGCGTGTACGACCGTGCACACTGACAGCCTGACCCCCTGCACGCTCGACGGCACGTGCGTTCTCAACCGCGTAAATATGGTCGCTGTCCCAACCAGTACGCATTTTAACGGTTACCGGTTTATCAACTGCATCCACGACTGCGGCAACCATCTCGTAAATTTTATTCGAATCCAGCAACCAGCGGGCGCCGGCATCGATTTTGGTCACTTTCGGCGCAGGGCAGCCCATGTTAATGTCGATAATGTCGGCATTGGTCTGCGTATCGACGACTTTCGCGGCTTCCACCAGCGATTGACGGTCTCCCCCAAAAATCTGCAAACTCAGCGGCTTTTCCCGCTCGTCAACAAAGAGCATTTCCTGCGTGCGCCGGTTGCCGTGGACGATCGCCTTGCCGCTGACCATCTCGGCGCAAACCAGTCCGGTTCCGAATTCCTTCGCGATCAGCCGGAACGCCGGATTGCAGACACCTGCCATCGGAGCCAGAACGACTTGGTTCTTCATTTCAACATTGCCAATCTTCAGCATGTGATTTATTCGCTCCTTTAATTTTATTTGTGTATCTATATAAAGTCCGTAATCTTAATGATTCGTGAGTTCCTGAACTGTAATGCCCAAAACTCCGGCAATTTTCGTGAGCATCTGTTCGTCAGCGCGCCGGTTTCCCCGCTCAACGGCACCAAGCACCGCCAGCGAAACACCGCACCGGGATGCAAGCTCCTGCTGTGTAAATCCCTTTAGTTTGCGGAAGGCGCGGATACGCTGTGCCAGCTGTAAGTTTTCCAAAGCTGTAAACCTTCCTTTCCATCCAGTCTTTCCATTGCTGCCAGAACCTTAGTTCGCAGACCGGAGGGCTCATCCGCAGGCACAATGTCCTTAAGCGGAACAAGCACAAACAACCGTTCCTCCATACGGGGGTGGGGTAGAATCAATTCTTCCGTATTCTCCTCCTGCCCTTCCATCCATATAAGGTCCAGATCAACCGTCCGCGGACCCCAGCGAATGTGACGGACTCTTCCAAGCTCCTTCTCGATTTGCTGCATTACATGCAGCAGACCGTATGGATCCAGATTCGTACGCACCCGCACAGCCATATTCAGAAACAGCGGCTGGTCCACGTAACCAACAGGTTCCGTTTCGTAGATATTGGAGCAATAAAGGACAGTGATTTCCGGGGATTCGTCTAGCCGCCGCAGCGCCTCCATAAGCGTATCCTCGCGGTCCCCCAAATTAGCCCCTAAAGCAATATAAGCCTCTGATGACTCAGAGGTAGAATGTGCGTTCATGATGGGTTCTCACTTTCTTGTTCTATGAAGCTCCACGGTGACGCCCTGAAAATGGATGTCAAAGGGAGGGTGAGGTTTGGTCACTTTGACCGTCAATGCATCGATACTAGTATAAGTGTCCAGTAAACAGGATGCAATACGTTCGGCCAATGCTTCGATCAGGCGAAAAGACTCGGTTTCAACGACCTTTTTCACAACTTCGTGGACTTCGGCATAATTTACCGTTTGTGTCAGATCGTCATTTTCCCCAGCTGCCCGCAGATCAAGGTCAAGTTCAAGATCGATATAAAAGCGTTGGCCCAGCTTACGCTCCTCTTCAAAAACGCCATGATAGCCGTAATATTCCATGCGATGTAATTTCATTTTATCCATATTCCGTCATCCCTCCATATGGTCCGAAGCTTTGCTCTATGCGAAGCCCTCAATTACAAACGTACCCGTCTGGTATCCGTAGATGCATACAGCATCGCGTCGCACATCGTCACGGTCCGTTTGATCTGCTTCACATCATGCACCCGTACCATTTGGCACCCCTGCGCAATTCCGAATGCGACAGTAGCCGCAGTTCCTTCCACAATGTCGTCCACCGGCAGATCCAGCACCGTGCGGATGAATTTTTTGCGGGAAGTGGCGAGCAGTACCGGATATCCGATATCCACCAAACGATCGAGCTGTGTCATAATCTGCAGATTTTCAGGTCCATTTTTCGCAAATCCGACACCGGGATCCAAAATAATCTGCTTCTCTGACACGCCCGCTTCCAATGCCAAACGTACGCTTTCTTTCAGATCCTGCACCACATCGGCTGCAAAATCCCCGTAATTCATATCTTTCCTGTTATGCATCAAAATAATCGGGCAGCCCAGTTCAGCCGCGACTTTCAGCATGTCCGGGTCTTTTTTGCCTCCCCAGATGTCATTCATGATATGGGCACCGGCCTGAATTGCCTGGCGGGCTACCTCAGCCTTGTAGGTGTCCACCGAAATCGGAATATGTGGAGCCGCACGGTGAAGAGCCTCAATGACGGGGATGACCCGGCGCAGCTCTTCTTCTGCACTGACAGGCTCATATCCGGGCCGGGTGGATTCTCCACCGATATCAATTAGATCCGCCCCATCCCGAACCATCTGCAGCGCATGCTGTACAGCCTGTTCCGGATCGACATATCGTCCGCCATCCGAAAAAGAGTCTGGTGTCACATTCAAGATACCCATGATTTTGGTGGATGCTCCGAGCTCAAGCACAGCTTCACCCATAGTGTAGGTCCGTTCATAGATTGTCGTTTTCATGATAACCTCCCGTATGCCGCCGGTACAGCCGGAGCAGCTTGTCTGTTATTGGACCGATGCGCCCGCCGCTGATAACTGCTGCACTTCCTGACGTATCCATTAACGCGGTAACAGGAACCAGCTCCTGAATGGAGGTCGTCAGCCATATTTCATCCGCCTGCGTCAGATCCTCCCATGTATAAAAGCCTTCCTCGCATGTCATTCCCTCCGCAGCTGCTAGCTCCATAACCAAACCGCGCGTAATGCCAGGCAGTAATCCGCAGGCCGTATCCGGCGTATATATTTGATTATTTTTTACGAAGAAAAGATTGCTTACGACCCCTTCCGACAAATAGCCGTCCGCATTCAGCATCAGCCCTTCAGCGTGAAGGCGCGCGGCTTCGGGATAGGAGGAAAGTTCTCTTTTCGCCAAAATATTATTCATATAATGAAGCGACTTCAGCCGCACCGGCCCTTCGGGCGAATTGCGCCGGGTGGCGAGCAGCTGCAGTGCTTTTCCATGCGTATACAGCTCCTCCGAAGCCTCGGACAGAGGTTTGGCCATCAATACGTAATTGGGACGCGTATACACCCCCGCCGGTAGGCCCAAAACATCTTCACCCGCGCTGACGGTGTAGCGGATATACGCCTCCTGCAGCCCATTCGCCTCTATCAGTTCTGCAATCATACGCCGCAGCTGGCCGGAATTGGGCAGAGTATCCGTTTCAATCCCAAGCTGTTTGCAGCCCGCCGCCAACCTGTCCAGATGCCTCTCCAGCTGGAATGGCCTGCCTCCATAGGTACGGAGGGTTTCAAACAAGCCCATACCGTATAAAAAGCCGTGATCCATAACAGAAACCACGGCAGCAGTCGTATCCATACATTGACCGTTCAGAAGAATCCATCTCATGCGTTCGTTGTTGTCGTCCGCTTCAGAAAGTTGCGCAGCATCTGGTGTCCGAAATCGGTAATAATCGACTCGGGATGGAACTGTACACCCTCTATAGGGTATTCCTTATGACGAAGCCCCATAATCTCGCCCTCTTCCGTCTCCGCCGTAATCTCCAGGCAGTCAGGCAGTGTGCTGCGTTCCACCAGCAGGGAATGATACCGCGTCGCCGTGAATGGGGACGGCAGGCCTTCAAATACGGATGTCCCATGATGCAGAATCGGTGAGGTCTTGCCGTGCATCAACCGTTCTGCGCGAACCACTTCGCCGCCAAACGCCTGTCCGATGGCCTGGTGTCCAAGGCAGACGCCGAAGATTGGGACTTTTCCTTTGAAATGCGCGATCGTCTTCAGGCTGATTCCCGCTTCATTCGGCGTGCAGGGTCCCGGCGATATCAGGATATGATCCGGAGCCAGCTTTTCAATGCCCTGAATATCAATTTCGTCATTGCGGAACACCTTGACTTCTTCTCCCAACTCCCCGAGATATTGAACCAGGTTATACGTAAAAGAATCATAATTATCAATCACCAGTATCATACTCTCATCTCCTTTTCCCGCCGGATCATGCCAGCAGCCGCTTCTTCTTCACTTAAAAGGACTGCCTTTACGATCGCCTTGGCTTTATTATGGCACTCACGATACTCACGATACGGCTCGGAGTCGATAACAACCCCTGCGCCGGTCTGAATCATGCCGATTTCTTCCGAAACAACTAGCGTTCTTATGATAATATTTAATTCCAAATTGCCGTTATAGTCAATCCAGCCCATGGATCCCGTATAAGGCCCACGTCGTACCGGCTCCAGCTCTTCGATAATCTCCATCGTGCGTACTTTCGGTGCCCCTGTAATCGTTCCGCCTGGGAAAAGAGCAGCAATAACATCAAACGCTCCTTTACCCTCAGCGAGTCGTCCCTCTACTTGGGATACCAGATGCATCACATGAGAGTAGTGCTCGATCGTCATCAGCTCCGGCACACTTACCGTGCCGTAAGCCGCCACTTTGCCGATGTCATTGCGTTCCAGATCGACGAGCATGACATGCTCCGCACGCTCTTTCTCGCTGCCGAGAAGCTCCTCTGCCATAGCCTGATCCTCCTCACGCGTAAGCCCACGGCGGCGGGTACCTGCGATCGGACGGGCGCTGATTAATTCTCCTTGACGTTTCACCAGAAGCTCGGGAGACGCACTCACGAGACTGAAGCCCGGCGAACGGAGCAGCCCCATATACGGTGAAGGGTTCAATATGCGAAGCCACTCATAAATCCGCTCCGGCTCAGACAGCAGCTCTTGTTCCTGTCTGAGCGACAAATTGACCTGGAACACATCACCCTGCCGGATGTAATTCTGAATTTTCTCTACTGCCCGTTCGAAGCCCTGCTGTGAAAAAGCGCTGCGCATGCCGGGCCATTGTCCTTCATCAGTACGGGACTGCGAATCCACCATGTGCTTTTGCCGCAAATTCCGTTCTTCATTCAGCTCGGTCTGCACCTTTTCCGTGAATTGACGCCAGCTTGCAAGCATCCGTTCTGCTTTATCCTGCGCCGCTTCCATCATGCGTGCCAGGTCAACTCCGCTTTCCTTTGATACTGGCGTATGAACAGTACAGAAGAGCTTATGTGTGGCATGATCGTAGATCCAAACCTCTTCAAGCCGCATCCATAGATAATCCGGAATTTTCGGATTGTCTGCCGCACTCGTAGGTATGGTTTCCAGGAAGCGGACTATGTCATATCCGAGGAATCCGACCGAGCCGCCAAGAAACGGAGGCATTTCAGCAGACAGCTCCGCCAAATCCTGTGCTGAAGGAGCCTGAAAGGGCTCCATCCACCGCTTAATGACTTCGAGCGGCGCGCCGGTTGTTTTTTGCATGCTGCCACTTCTTAGTTCATGAATCTCCGCCTGATGTCCCTTACCTTGGAGAAGCGATACAGGTGCAAGCCCCAGGTACGTGTAACGTCCATCCTTGCCGCTTTCAAGAACAAAGGAATGCGGGGACGCCTGCTCCCAGGCGTGTGACCACGATGCTGGCAGGCCTGCTGCCTCAGCAGGCACTTCCGTTTCAAGTACATATGGCAAAATGGTGTAGCCCTCTTCCACCCACCTTTTCCAATATTCAAGCGTAATCATGCTGTCCCCTTTCACATCCTCATCCCTTCTGCTGCAAGAGCTTTCTATTGGTTGTCAGTATACTTTGCCCGCTGCCCTTTTGAAAAGACTTTTCCTGAGTTTTTTTTACCAAAGGAAAATGAATGGTTATTCCTCAATCCAAAAAAATCCCTGCTACTGTATCTACAGCAGCAGGGGCAATTATCAATGTATGTTATATTATCCTTCAAAATTGTACAGCGGCGTGCTCAGGTAACGTTCGCCGTTACTTGGAATAATCGCAACGACGCGTTTGCCTTTTCCAAGCTCCTTAGCAACCTTAAGAGCGGCAAATATTGCAGCGCCTGAGGAGATGCCTCCCAGAACGCCTTCTTCTTTCGCAACGCGGCGCGCTGTTTCGAATGCTTCATCATTTTCCACATGGACGATTTCATCGTAAATTTCACGATTGAGGATATCAGGAATAAAGTTGGCGCCAAGTCCTTGGATTTTATGAGGTCCTGGTTTGCCGCCGGACAGGATCGGAGAAGCCGCAGGCTCTACCGCTACGATTTTGATATCAGGGAAGCTCTTCTTCAGTACTTCGCCTGCTCCGGAGATGGTGCCTCCTGTACCGATGCCTGCAACAAATGCGTCGAGTGTACCGCCGATGGATTCAATAGCATCCACGATTTCCGGACCCGTGGTTTCGCGGTGGATTTTCACGTTGGCCGGATTTCTGAACTGTTCAGCCATAAAATAGCCTGGATTTTCACTTACGATCTCTTCGGCTTTTTTAACTGCGCCGTTCATGCCTTCCGCTCCTGGCGTCAGCACTAGCTCAGCTCCATAAGCACGAAGCAGGTTTCGGCGCTCCAAGCTCATGGTTTCCGGCATAACGATCAACGCTTTATATCCTTTTGCAGCAGCTACCATAGCCAGGCCGATCCCTGTATTCCCGCTTGTTGCTTCAACGATC
Organism: Paenibacillus mangrovi; assembly: GCF_022898935.1. GTDB lineage: Bacteria > Bacillota > Bacilli > Paenibacillales > Paenibacillaceae > Paenibacillus_AQ > Paenibacillus_AQ mangrovi. Next base: position 11,271 of record NZ_JALIRP010000018.1, read on the forward strand.
GTGCCGCCTGGTTTCAGCGTGCCGTCTTTTTCCGCTTCTTCAACGATGCTGATGGCGATCCGGTCCTTAACGCTTGCGCCAGGGTTTTGGTATTCCAGCTTGATATAGATTTCCGCGCTGTCTTCCGGAACCAGACGGTTCAAACGAACGAGTGGAGTACTGCCGATGAGTTCAGTAACATTATTAACGACTTTCGCCATAAGAAAATTCCTCCCATATCTAATGGTAATCATTGTTATATATACGATTCAAAAGAGGCATCTGGTTGTTTAACTATTTTATTTCCGAGTAATTAAGTAGGTATTTAATACCTTTATCTTAACAACCTTCCATACGAATGTCAATATGAACCATACATAACGTGGGCCTATTCCACTACGGCTTGGCAAAAAAACAAACCCTGCTTAGTGGAGGAATATCCTCGCGGCAAAGGTTTGATCACTCGTATTATTTTATATCTGTTCAGAGGTTGGTTTTCTTAATCAATCGGGCCCCGTACTTACCCCTGAGCTCGGCCTCCAGCTGGGTTAGTGGTACGGCTTTATTCAGGGCAAGCTGCTTGCGCACATCGGCCCGGATTTCCGAGCTGCTGAGCGGCTCCTTTTTTACAATATCAATAACCTGCATGACTGCATACCCTCCATCACCGAGCTCAATAGGACCGGCAATATCTCCTGCTTCCAGATCCTTGGCGGTGCTCAGCAGCTCCTTCGGGACGAACGGGTCGTCATCCTCTATCATGCCCAGTCTTCCACCCTGCATTCGGGTGTACTCGTCCAGCGAAAGTTCTTCGGCGAGCTTGCCGAAATCCTCTCCCTGCTCCAGGCGGTCGAGCGTTTTATTGGCCTCTTTGCGGCTTTTAAGCTTAATCCAGGCCAGCGCGTATTCCTTTTTTGGCTCAAACTCATCTTTGTGCTGCTCGATATATCGGTCAACCTCTTCATCACTGATTTCGATGTGAGCGATGGCGATATTTTCGAGTGTCAGCTGATAGGCCGCCTCCGCCCGGATATCCTCCGGACTCATTCCCAGCTGTACCGACATGGCCTGATAATAGGCGTCCTCCGATTCGTAACCTGCAGCATCGTTTTTGATTCTGTCAGCGATCTCCTCCGGTGTAACCTCGATATGAAGAGCCTTCGCTTCGGCGTATACCGCTTTCTGATTCAGCATCTGCAAAAGCACCTCGTGCCCATGCGTTCGCTTCAGCTCTTCTACCCACTCATCTTCCGTAATGAGCTGACCGTCAAAGGATGCCACGGCATCAAGGCTGCTTGATTCTTCTTCCGGCTCATATACCGATCCCGCAGGCTTTAATCCACGGATGACGATCAGGCTCCCCATAAGCAGCACTCCCGCTGCCAAAATGATGACTGCGGCCCAAAGCGCCTTTTCTTGTCTGGTCATCATCATCTTAGTACTCCGTCCGCCTTAATGAATTGCTTTTTCAAGAATCTGCTGCAGCTCATCTTTTTTAAACGTATAGGCTTCATTGCAGAAGTGGCATACGACTTCCGCCTTGCCGTCTTCTTCAATCAACTGCTCCAGCTCGCTCTTACCAAGGCTGACAAGGGTCTGCTCTACGCGTTCACGCGAGCATTGGCACTGAAAACGAATATCCATCTGTTCGAGAATCTCCACGTCCGGCAGCAGCCGGCGCAGCATCTCATCAAGCTCTAATCCTTGATCCAGCAGCGACGTTACCGGCGGCATCGTCCCCACAGCCTGCTCGATCACGGTAATCTCCTCGTCACTGAGTCCAGGCAGAAGTTGTATGATAAATCCTCCGGCCACAATGACCGAATTGTCAGGAGCGACAAGCACACCAAGCCCCACAGCCGACGGCGTCTGCTCGGAAACCGCGAAATAGTACGTAAAATCCTCGCCTAGCTCACCGGAAATAATCGGTACGCTTCCGCGGTAAGGCTCTTTCAAACCCAAATCCTTAATGACATTCAAAAAGCCCTCGCGGCCCACAGCCCCTGCCACATCCAGCTTGCCCATGCTGTTGCTCGGCAAATGGACATGAGGCTCATTCACGTAACCTCTGACTTCGCCTTTAGCGTTGGCATCAACGACAACTTGGCCGATAGGTCCATTGCCTTGTACCTGAATTGTCAGTCTTTCTTCACCTTTCAACATGGCGCCCATCATCGCTGCGGCCGTCAACGTGCGTCCCATAGCCGCTGTAGCAACTGGCCAAGTGTCATGTCTTTGGCGAAGCTCCTCCACGAGCGCGGTTGTTCTTACTGCGAAGGCCCGGATGCGGCCGCCCATTGCGGTGCCTCGGATGAGGCGATCTTGTTTATGTTCCATGTCTTCTCTTAGCCCCCTTGCTCTCTAATTAACCGAAATAGCGGCTTTATTTTAAATGCTTTCGCCGCTCTTCGTCCTATTGTTTCCTAAATGGCAAAGAAAACATCTTATCGAGTGGTCCCTCATGTTATGCTGATCATTCATGCCCAAAAGAGAGTCAGCTATTGCGCTCATAAATGAGACGTAGCCCCTCAAGTGTTAACAGCGGATTCACCTCATCGATGGCCTCCGATTCGCTGGCAATAAGCTCTGCCAGTCCACCGGTGGCAACGACCTTGAGTCTCGGCGCTCCCATTTCCTGCTTCATCCGTTTCACGATACCATCCACCTGCCCGGCATATCCAAAAATAATCCCGGCCTGCATCGCATGAACCGTGTTACGGCCAATAACTTTTTTGGGCTTTTCCAGCTCAATGCGCGGAAGCTTCGATGCCCGCTCAACCAAGGCCTCGGTCGCGATTCCGATCCCTGGAACGATCGCACCCCCGAGATAAGCTCCTTTTTCATCGATGCAGTCGAATGTGGTCGCCGTCCCGAAGTCCACCACCACAAGCGGTCCCTTATACAAGTCTACCGCCGCAACGGCGTTTACAATCCGATCCGCTCCGACCTCACGCGGATTTTCGTTGCGAAGATTCACCCCTGTTTTAATGCCGGGCCCAACCATAAGGGGTTGCTTGTGGATATACTTACGGCACATTTCCTCAATGATATGCACCATTGGCGGGACTACAGAGGACATAATAACCCCCTGAATATCTGAAATATGTATCCCTGACATGTGGAACAAATTATGAAACCAAACCCCGTATTCATCCGCTGTAGATTGACGTATGGTGCTGAGACGGAAATGATGCAAAAGCTCGCGTCCCTTGTATATGCCTAGCACAATGTTGGTATTCCCGATATCGATGACAAGGATCACGGAGACGATTCCTCCTTTACTTGACAGCGCCCAGATCCAAACTGATGTCCAGGCTCTCAAAAGAATAGGTTAACCGCCCTACAGATATCACGTCAACCCCGCACTCAGCAATTTCTTTAACCGTCTGTAACGAAACATTTCCGGAAGCCTCTACACGGACATGGGGAGCCTTGGATTTGATCCGTCTAACGGCCTCTTTCATCATTGGCTTGTCCATATTGTCCAGCATAATAATGTCTGCTCCAGCATCCAAAGCCTCTTCAACCTGCTGTAGCGATTCCGTTTCCACTTCGATCGTCATCGTGTGTGGAATATGGGAGCGTGCGCGCTCCACCGCTCTGCGGATGCCCCCTGCTCCCTTGATATGGTTGTCCTTAATCATAACGGCATCATACAGCCCAAACCGGTGATTAGATCCTCCGCCGACCCGTACGGCATATTTCTCAAGCATGCGGTGTCCCGGCGTCGTTTTGCGTGTATCTACCAGCCGCGCTTCAAGCCCTTCAAGCGCATCCACGAACATCCGGGTTCGGGAGGCTATGCCCGACAGGCGCTGCAGCAGGTTCAAGGCGATCCGTTCACCGGTTAAAATATGATGCGTACTTCCTTCCACAACCGCGAGTACCGTTCCTTTTGCCACATGATCTCCGTCCTTGACATGGGCTGTGAACGAGAGGGAAGGGTCAACTACCTGGAACACAAGCTCCGCGACCGGAATACCGGCCACAATGCCCGCCTCCTTCGCATGGATAATACCCTTCGATTCATGTCCCGCCGGTATCGTCGTCATGGTCGTAATATCGCCGGAGCCTACGTCCTCTTTCAGCCACAAGCGGATCGATTCCACCAGACCCTCGTTATATCCGTTAAACATCATCGCTGAATTCCTCCATGATTTCATCTTCACGATGCTGAAGCAAATGCTTCCGCCACATCGCGTCGTCTTTATGAGGATAATCCTCCCTATAATGCGCCCCACGGCTCTCCTGGCGTTCCAGTGCGGCACAGGTAACCAGTAGACAGCTTATCAGCATGTTTGCGAACTCAAACTCTTCCTTGCGGGTAAGCTCCCCATGAAAAATCGGAAGCTGGCGTTTCAGCTCTTCCATCCCTTTATAAAGCAGCGCCTCGTTCCGTCTTAGTCCGACGTATCTGACCATCACCTTCTGCAGCTTCAGTCTGCGTTCAATGATCGCCTGCTTCGGAGCTCCCATCCGTTCCTTATCTACGTGGAAAATATCCAAAATATCCCCGGCTGCGCTCAGAGGTTTAAGACCTCTGATCCGATTCACAATTCTTTTGCCAAAAACGATGGCCTCAGACAGTGAATTGCTCGCCAAACGATTAGCACCATGCACACCTGTCGAGGAGACCTCGCCACAGGCAAACAGACGCGACACACTGCTTTCCCCATTAAGATCCGTTTTGACTCCACCCATCATATAATGCGCAGCCGGAGCAACCGGAATCCAATCCGCCGCCATGTCCAGCCCGTAATTCATGCAGGTTTCGTAAATGGTGGGAAAACGGTGCTTGATCATATCCTCCGGTTCATGCGTAATATCCAGATACACGAACGTGGACTTAGTGTCCTCCATCTCGCTGACAATGGCCCTCGCAACGATGTCACGTGGAGCAAGCTCGAGCAGATCATGGTATTTTTCCATAAAACGTTCGCCCTTGATATTCCTGAGAACAGCACCCTCACCGCGTACAGCCTCCGAAATCAGGAAGCGCGGTGCCCCCGGGTAGCACAGAGCCGTAGGATGGAATTGGATAAACTCCATATCACGGATTTGTGCCCCGGCCCGATAGGCGATGGCAATGCCGTCTGCAGTCGCCACATCCGGATTGGTCGTGTAGCGGTAGAGCTGACCAGCTCCTCCTGTACACAGAATCGTGGCAGCAGCTTTCACGTACACCCTCTGTCCATCAGGGCGCTGTATCAGAGCACCAATGCATTCGTTTTGAGAGGAGAGCACATCAATCACAAAATGATGCTCCCATAACTTCACGCGTTCATGCAACTGAACCTGTACAGCGAGCGCTCTCACGATCTCGAAGCCGGTTGCATCCCCATTCGCGTGCAGAATTCGGCGGCGGCTGTGTGCACCTTCCTGGGTTAGAGCAAGCTCCCCGTTCTCAACATCGAAGGATGTACCCAGACGAATCAGTTCTTGTACACCTTCCGGTCCTTCATTCACGAGTGCATCGACAGCAGCTGATGAGCATAATCCAGCTCCGGCCATCAGCGTATCTTCACGGTGGTAGGTGGGAGAGTCGTCCTCCGAAGTAACGGCGGCGATCCCTCCCTGAGCATAGCGGGTGTTGCTTTCCAGAAGAGCATTTTTGGTAATCATGATAACGCTATGGTCTTTGCCAGCCTCAATGGCCGTATATAATCCCGCAATCCCCGAACCAATTACAATGACATCGGTTTCTATACAGGGCAAGGATTGCAAGTCAAAGTCAACCAAATACTGTGGAATCATGGATCCATTCACCTGTCTTAAGAGAAAGAGTAGCGCATGCTGGTGCGATCAAAAAAATAGTTGCTCTAATTTTCTTGATTGCGCCCTACTGAACCTGTAACATGCGCTCTAAGGAAATGCGGGCTTGATCTGCAACAACAGGCGGCACATAGATCTGCGGCTTCATGGTTTCCAGACACTTCACCAATTTTTTGAGATTGTTCACTTTCATGTTCGGGCATACAAGATACTTTGTAGCAAAACGGAAAGTCTTGTTCGGACTGTCCAGACGAAGCTGGTATCCTGTTCCATCCTCCGTACCCACGATAAATTCCTGGCAGTCGGATTTTTTGCAGTAATCAATAATCGCAGTGGTGCTTCCTACGAAATCCCCCATCGCGACAACTTCAGGGCGGCATTCCGGATGAACCACAAACTGGGCGTTTGGATGTTTGGCTTTCATCTCAACCACGTCTTTGACGGTCAGCATATCATGAGTATTGCAGTATCCTTCCCAAATAATCATTTTCTTGTCGGTATGCTGCTGCACATAATGCCCGAGATTTTTATCCGGCACCCAGATGATTTCGTCACAGTCCAAAGACTGGATCACCCTTACAGCGTTCGCGGAAGTACAGCAAATATCCGTTTCCGCTTTGACGTCGGCCGATGAATTGATATATGTGACAACCTTGGCATTGGGATGCTGAGCTTTAAGCTTCCGGAGACCGTCTACGTTCACCATATCCGCCATTGGACATCCTGCACGTTCATCCGGAATGAGAACCGTTTTGTTAGGCGCCAAGATTTTGGCGCTTTCCCCCATAAAATGTACGCCGCAGAATACGATGGTTTCCGCATCGGTTTGCGCCGCTTTTTGGGCAAGTAAAAAGGAATCGCCACGGAAATCAGCAACCTCCTGAATTTCATCCCTCTGATAATAATGAGCAAGGATAATAGCGTTTCTTTCTTTTTTAAGCTGCATCAGCTTCTCTGTTAATTCCCGTTTTTGTTCCTCTTTATGCTGCAGCGCAAGAGCTTCCACCAGCGACCCACTCCTTTTTATGAAGTCATACACGACAAATATATTTGTGAAAATTCTCTCAAAGTTGGGTGTCCAAGCTTCGAGGGTTTTTCAGTTACCAACTAATGTACACAAGGTTTCTCGGACTGTCAATTGGGCACAATGATGAAGCGTAAATGGCTCAATGCATGAAAAATCCTTTTGTGGCGCCGCTTTCATGCACTCCGTTCTCATGTAATTTGTAATTCACCTAAAAAATAAAATTTGAAACTTTGAAACGGGTGACAGCAAAAAACCCGGAAGACGATTGCCGTCGTCTTCCGGGTTAATTCATGATGCTATAGTTCAAGCGTATCCTTTAGGATATCGTTCCGGGAGGTGTGCCCCCGTTACCTTTGTTTGAATCGTCTGCCGGCGGGTTCGTTGGATCGTTCGGAATGTCCGAAGGACTCTCCGGAACTTCATTCGGAACTTCATTCGTTGGCAAATCGGAGTTATCTTCCTTGCCTTGAATGCGAACACGCACATCGCCGATCGAGTCAATGACAGGCGCGCCGTTTTCGGAGGAACCTTCGTCTTCGCCGTCGCTTGATCCGTCTTCCGACAGATATCCTTTTTCGATCAGTTCTTTGATTTGATCAAGTTCCAACGTTTCTTTCTCAAGCAGCGTATTCGCGATGAGATGAACCTCTTTGGAATGCTTGATGAGCAAATCTTTACAACGCTGATAACATTCATTGGTCATGCGCTGCATTTCCTGATCGATTTCATATGCGATTGAATCGCTGTAGTTTTGTTCATGTCCGAGATCACGGCCGAGGAATACCTGGCCTTGGGTCGAACCGAACTGCAGCGGTCCAAGCTTCTCGCTCATACCGTATTCCATAATCATGCTGCGGACAATGCCCGTTGCCTGTTGGAAGTCACTGTATGCGCCTGTGCCGATTTCACCGATGAAGATTTCCTCAGACACACGGCCGCCCAAGAGGCCTGTTACTTTATCCAGCAATTCCTGCTTGGTCACGAGCATGCGGTCTTCCTTCGGCATCATGATGACATATCCGCCGGCACGGCCGCGAGGAATAATGGTAACCTTATGCACCATATCGGCATTCTCGAGGAAGTAACCGACAATGGTATGACCTGCTTCGTGATATGCAACGATCCGTTTCTCGCGGTCACTGATCACGCGACTGCGTTTCTCTGTACCAACGATCACACGGTCAATCGCTTCGTCGACCTCACGCATGGAGATATCCTTCCGGTTGCGGCGTGCCGCAAGCAGGGCAGCCTCGTTCATCAGGTTCTCCAGCTCCGCACCGGTAAAGCCTGTGGTACGTTTAGCCACGATATCCAGCTTAACATCCTTCGTCAGCGGCTTATTGCGTGCATGGACTTTCAATACCGCTTCGCGGCCTTTCACGTCTGGGCGATCTACCGTAATTTGACGGTCAAAGCGTCCCGGACGCAGGAGTGCAGGATCGAGAATATCGGCGCGGTTCGTTGCTGCCACGATAATAATGCCTTCGTTGCCCCCGAAGCCGTCCATCTCTACGAGCAATTGGTTCAACGTTTGTTCGCGCTCGTCATGGCCACCGCCAAGACCGGCGCCGCGCTGACGGCCAACCGCATCGATTTCATCGATAAAGATAATACATGGTGCGTTCTTCTTGGCGTTTTCAAACAAATCGCGCACACGGGATGCACCAACGCCCACGAACATTTCCACAAAGTCAGAACCGGAAATGCTGAAGAAAGGAACACCAGCTTCACCAGCAACCGCACGAGCGAGGAGCGTTTTACCGGTTCCCGGAGGACCTACGAGCAGTACCCCTTTAGGAATACGTGCGCCTACTGCGGCAAATTTGCGTGGATCCTTCAGGAATTCTACGACCTCGACGAGTTCCTGCTTCTCTTCATCGGCTCCTGCTACATCTTCAAATGTGACCCTCTTCTTCTCCTCATTATATAGACGGGCGCGGCTCTTGCCGAAGTTCATGACTTTGCCTCCGCCGCCCTGCGCCTGATTGAACAGGAAGAAGAAGAGAACGAACATGATGACCAAAGGAATCATGGAAGAAAGCAGCGTCAGCCAAATGCTATCACCCTCCATTTTCTTTTGGGTAAATTGCATGCCGGTTTTGTCGCTGGCATCCACTAATTCCTGAATCGCGGAATCTGTAGCCGGAATGTATGTTGAGAAGCTGTCGGATTTAACTCCGTCCGGTTTTTGCTTATATTTACCATTTACGAGATAGGCGTAACCGTCAAACTGGACCGTGATTTCCTTCACATTGCCAGCTTTGACTTCTTGCCGAAATTCATCGTATCTAGGATTATGAGCAGATTCACCGCTGCTGCTTACAAACTGGACAATGCCCACCACAACTAAAAAAAGAATCAAATAAAAACCAGAATTCCGGATGAACCGATTCATCCCCTACCTCCTCTCAAAACACTTAAATTATTTTACCATAGCCTGTCTGACCATCTCAACAGAGGTGGTATTAGCATGAACCATCGTAAAGTCCATGGGCTGGAGTATCACCATTAGTGAGAATAGATTTCCGGTTTCAAGATCCCGATGTAGGGCAGGTTCCGGTAGTATTCTGCGTAATCCAAACCGTATCCAACGACAAACGCGTCAGGCAGGGTGAAGCCTGTGTAGTCCGCTTCCAGATTCACGGTGCGGCGCGCAGGTTTGTCAAACAGGGTGCATACGCACGTCGATTTGGCGTTACGGCTCTTCAGGAGCTCGATCAGATGACTGAGCGTGAGACCACTGTCGATAATGTCTTCAACGATCAGTACATCGCGCCCGTCAACAGGGACATCCAAATCCTTGATGATTTTGACGACACCCGATGATTTGGTGGATGCGCCGTAGCTCGACACAGCCATGAAATCAAGTTCAATGGGTACTGTCATATTTTTAACCAAATCGGCCATGAAAATAAACGCACCTTTCAGTACACAAATAACCAAAGGATTGCGTCCTTCATAAACCTTGCTGAGCTCTGCTCCAAGTTCCTTAATTTTCTTCTGAATTTCTTCTTCGCTGATGAGAACTTCTTGAATATCGTTTTGCAACTGAGCGAACCTCCTACGTTTATACTATGAAAGTCTTGTGGTGACAATTACAGGTGCTCCACTGTCTCTGTTTCCTCCAGGCACATGTGGAGAACGGCTGTCGTCTGTGTTCCAACAGCAGCGTGTATGGAGCGCCTAACCCCCGGTATCCAGATCATGTTGCCTGAACCATCAACTAACACGGGAATGCGGGAGCGTATGGATGGAGGTATCTTCGCGTCAATGAAAATATCTTTTACCTTTTTGCTTCCGTTTAATCCCATGACCTTCATGGTATCTCCAGGCAGCCTTGAGCGGAGTGTTAATGGAAATATCAGCTCATCGGCATCAAATACTGCTTCAGCACAGGCCCCAGCCATGTTGGAAAAATAGCGATCATGGGGCGGCTGCATCTTCACTTTCAACCTCTTGCCAATTTCAGGAATAAAGAGTTCCGGAACAGCAGTTTGAAGCTCGTATGTATAGCTCTTGGACTGCTCTGTCGGCTTATGCATAAACAATATCATATCGTATTCGCGTATGCAGGCCAAGCCTCCTCCAATATCAAGGCTCCAGGTCGTGCTTTTATTCTGAACAATACCTTGGCGGATCAATTCAATCTTGTGAAAATCGGCGATTTCAATGCCTGCTGACAGATAATTTAATATTAGTTTAATCAACCTTCGTTGTAAAGCGACATGTAAGGCCAAAAAAGAAGGCGTCTGGAAGTGGAGCCCTCCATCCTTATGCTGCACCAAATCATGATATACATGATCTGCAGCCTGCTCCATGTAATCATCTTCCGCACCCGCAATATCGGCCAGTTGAACCAGCGACTGCCGGATATGACCATTATATTGCCCCAAAAAAGGCAGCACATCCAGCCGAATCGCATTTCGTCGGTACTGATTGGAGAGATTGGAACTGTCTATAGCGTACGCATAACCGTTTTGCCTGCAAATGTTCATGATGTCCGTTTTGTATATACGTAAAAAAGGACGAATGAGTTCCACATTTTTTTCACGTCTTTTGATCTTCATGCCTTTCAGGCCTCCAAGGCCGCTGCCCCGCAGCAGATGAAGCAAAACGGTCTCCGCCTGGTCATCGGCATGATGAGCCAAGGCGATGGATGCCGCGCCGTGCCTCTGCGCCGTTTCGTGCAAAAAAGCATATCTTTTGTCTCGCGCTGCTTCTTCAAATCCTTTACCGCTTTCCTTCATATAAGAAGGAACATCGATTCTCACCATCTCGAATGGAAGGTTCAGCTGCTGCGCCAAACTGCGGACAAGCTCTGCCTCCTGATCCGACTCCGCACGCAGCCCGTGATGGACATGGGCGCAAATGAGGCGCAGCGGAATGTACCGATTTGAAATCTGATGGAGCACATGCAAAAGAGCCACAGAATCCGGTCCGCCGGATACTGCGACTATGATCGTGTCATGTGGCACCCATAAGTTATGCTCTCCAGCAGTATGGAGAACATGCTCCATCAGCGTATTCAGGTCAGTCCTGCTTTCCATCCCAGATCCCCTCTTCTACAGCACACCCTATGTATTGACCTCTGTTGCTTTTTTACTTCATTCACCCATTCTCTTCACAGGCATCTTACAGGAAGAACGCCCATACACACGCAAGGCATACGATGATGACCGAAAGGGCAAAGGCATTAATCAGCCAGCGCGGTGTTTTGCCAGGCAGCTTGCCGACCAAAGCTGGTGTATAAATGGTTTCCTTCCACAGCTTCAGCGCTTCCTGCGAACTGGAAAAATCCCCGCGGATCGCCCGTTTCAGCCACTCCGAATATGGCTTTAGGCTCGAACTCCGCTGAACGAGGGAAAGCAGCTGGCCCGGACTCCGGGTCTGAGGCAAGTGCTGCGAGGCAGCGTTCTTCAGCTCTTCCCCATCCAAAAGCTGTATGATCAAAACAGCGAACGCGAACAAGTCGTAACCCTCGTCACTTGTACGGGAGCCGGCATTCCAGTATCCTCGGTCATACCACTCCGTAAACTGCTTTACGCTTCGCCCGATGGAGCTCACTCCACCATAATCAATCAGCTCCACGTGGCCGACATCGGATACCATCACGTTCTCCGGTTTTAAATCACCGAAAATAAAACCCGACCGGTGCAGCCCGCTCAGCTTCTCCAGCAGCCGCAGTCCGGTGAGGCCAATCCATTCTCGGCCGCGTTTGCGTATGAAATGATGGAGTGAGCTGCCCCGGATATAACGCATAACGTAAAAGGGTATGTCCCCGTCCTGACCTCTAAAATCATCCACTTCCAGCAGATAGGACATGCGGGAACCGCCCTTGGACGAATCCGAAGACTTGCGTTTGGACTGTAAAGACATCAACACATTGATCTCGGATTGAAGATCAAGCGTATCATATCCCATTTTAAGAGCATAGGGAATGCTTGAGCCTTCTTTTTGTACAAGGTATACAATCCCATTAGCACCTTTACCCAGCATACGCCGGATGACAAAACGGCCTTTGCGCCATTTTCCTGTAATGACCGTACCGGCCGGATACGCCGGGTTAGACGACGTAGTCACCGAGTATCCCGTCTCCTTCATCGGTATTTCCCCGCCATGTTTGATGTTCATCTAGTGTACCATAACGGAAGAAATCAATCACCCTCATGATGGCAGGCCCCGTTGGCGTAGCCCCTTTCATCTGAAGTCGCTGAAAAAGAGATCTAAGCGTACCTGCATCCCGGGTCCAATCGCTGTCCATCACCGCATCTTCACCGCTCCGGCGTCCCGGAAAATGGAATACGGCGAGTTCGCTCACCCCTTCACGCGCCTGAAGACTAAGCATCAGATCGCGAATCGCATCCTCCACCGCACCAAGCTTCGGCTTCATACTGGCACTTGCGTCAATCAATAACGCAACCTGAAGCGGCGTCGTTTCCGTCATTTCATCGACAACTTGAACCACCTGTGAACGCTGTGAAGGAGGCAGATCCTCTAGCGCTGGTTGCCCCAATATTTGTTTTAACTCTTTATTAACCGCTTGCTGAATAGTCTGAACCACCGTTTTGCGTGTCATCATCTGCATGGTTTGGGCAAGCTGCCCCGTGCCTACGACCTGGCTGACACCTCCTCCTGCTTTAGCGATTTCTGCAATTTCCAGACTTCCAAGCTCGCCAATCGTTCCGTAATCTACCACCCCCGCCACGTTGACCGTAATTCCCTCCTGAAAAGCATGGGCTGCCGCCAGCACCGGGCTTGTCCCTACGTTTGAGCATCCATCTGTTATCAAAAGAATCTGCTTCACGATCTATCATCCTCCCAAAAGTGGCATTCTCTTGCTTCTAGCATTTCCACTTTTGAGAGATTCCAAACGTTATCATTCCTCCCCTTGTGTTTTTCGTGTCATTCGAAGGTCCTATCAGCTCACGGTTCGTGGACGCTCCATCCGTTCAAGCCCAGGCACATGCAGGGTGCTCCACTCCGGACGGTAATGCTCGACCTTCCCTACGACTACCGTCATGTCATCATGGATGATATTTTGCTGATAGCGGATTACTTTTTCCAAAAGAATGTCTGCGATCTGCTGCGGATCCTCGTTGTCGATCTCCTGAATCATCCGCTTCATCCATAGCTCTTTGTTGACGGCATGTCCGGGCGCGTCGTAAACACCGTCGGTCATCATGATGACAATATCGCCTGCCTGAAGCTTCAGCGTTACAAGGTCCACCTCAATATCCTGAATAATGCCGATCGGCAAATTGCTTGCGGAAATAGGAATCACCTCAAGACCGCGTTTAATAAAACTTGGCGTGGAAGCAATTTTCATAAAGGTGGTTTCTGCTGTATATTGATCTATCAGCGCCATATCAACGGTGGCATATACTTCATCCGGCGAACGGAGCATCAGAATGGAATTGACCGATTTGATCGCGAGCTTCTCATCCATGCCGCTTTGCAGCAGCTGCTCCAAAATAGACAATGCGGTGCTGCTCTCCTGATTGGCCCGTTCACCGTTGCCCATGCCATCGCTGAGCGCTACCGCGAAGGTGCCGTTGCCCAGCTCCACCGTACGGGAAGTGTCTCCGGACAGCAGATCTCCCCCTTTTGCCGCTCCAGCAACCCCGGTTGTAATCTCGAAGGTTTTGGCCGAACCGAACATCACCGTCGCCAGACCATCCTTGGAAGAGACCGGTGATTCATGGAGCACTGCGATATGCTCATCTAAAATGTCGGACAATAGCGGTGCGATAATTTTGCGGCATTCGTCATAACCGCGTGTGAAAGCGTGAACAATTTCAATCTCCACATGCCCGGAATCGAGACTGATAATCTCAATGCCCTGAATGGAAAGGCCGAGCTGCTCCAGTGCTTCGCGGATCTGCTCTTCCTGCCGGTACATGGCCTGTCCTTCCCGCTGAATCTCCCGCGCGAGATCTTCCATCACCTGCGATACGCCCGACAACTGCTCGGCAACAAGATAGCGGCTGTCGTATATTTGGCGTTTCCACTGCATATCATGCTGATAGAGGCTGTACTGCTGCTTCATTTCCTGAAGCACCTCGCCCGTTCTGCCGCAGATTCGCGCCCATTCCTTCGGAATTTGCTGGTTTGTGATCTCCGGGTTGTCCTCCACCGCGGTCATTACGTCCGTCATATATTTATAAGTCTGATAGAATTTCGCATCCCAGCAGTGACTCTTTTTGATACAGGTAGAGCAGGTCCCTTCCGCCACAGCATTCATGAAATGCTCCATTTCCCCATTACGCTTGCTCACCTCCTCGGCTCCGGCTACCTGTCCGAAGCTTTGAGATAACTGCCGGAACACCTGGGAAAATTGGGTGACCCGCTCTGCCGTCAGATCGCGCACCCGCTTGGCATATTCATGCTGAGACTTGCTGTGATCGTTCGTTCCGGGAACATATTTGGAGATCATGGTGATTACCGATTTCGGCGTCAGCAAAAATAACACAATCGCTGCACAGGATTCCCATGTGGAGGTCATGACATCAGCCGGGCCGCTAAAATAAATGGATAGGATCGAAGAGCCCAAAAGCATCCCGATCATTACGGCGCCTTTCCTTCCTTCACGCAGCATACCGGCCAGCATGCCTGAGAAAGCGAGCAAACTCATCTGATAGATAGCAGATATATCCGCGAGACTCAGGATAAGTCCGGTGACAACGCCAACCGACGCCCCAAGTGGCGCTCCGCCTACTAAAGCGAAGATCAAAATGAGATAGCGAGAGAGCACGTGCTCCACAGATAAGGAGTATACGGTCCAGCCTACCGCCCCGGTCATAACAGAAGCCAGGAGGATAATGAGGCAAAGAATTTCCTCACTTCGCAGCTGATAATTCTTCTTACGGTAAGTGAATACCGGGATCGCCTGGATGAACACCAGCGTAAGCACAAAGCTGAGGACTGAATCCAGTGAACCCATCAGAAGTGCGTACCAGGTAAATGACGGGCCGATCATGATCGTGAACAGCTTAACGGCGAAGGAAGAAACAAAAACCATCAGAGGCGCGTAGGACAATTCGGCATGCTCGAAGGCGTTCAGTCCCCGATGGATGAAATAAAAAATAAGGAGTTCAGCCGTAATGATCAGCGGTACCGGAAAGGGGGCAAAAAGGCTCCCAGCTATAAGAGCAGCAGTGACAGGAAGCAAATAGTCACGGCGCATAAAGGCAATAACGGCAAAGTAGGCAATCGCAAATGGGGTGAGCTCATTCAATATCATGGCTTTCCCGAGTAAAAATGCCATCAGTGTCAGCAGCATCACCCACTTCTTGGCTGCAAACAGCTGAAGCGGACGCTGGAGGAAAGGCATACTTCGCAGTTGTCCCATCCATCCATGATCCTCCATTACCGCTTCTCCTTGCAGCGTCTTCCATCCGGGAATGTTTACGTTCAACTTCTCCATGTACTTCGCACCACCATTTCGATAGATTTGATGGTACTCATTATAGAGGCCTTGAAACATGAAAGTTTGTCATAACAGCGGACAGGCTTCAAAGAAATTTCCGACAAAAAAGCCCGTCCTGCGAAATGTCGGGAATGGGCCAAGACTTCCTTTAGCGTTGCCTATTTGAGCTGTATGAGAGCTTGCAGCCAGTGTCAGCACTCCCGGGTCTCTCTCCAAGAATCCGCTAGCGATTGCTATAAACAGAACCGGAATTGAGTTGGATGCTGTCGGTAATTTTTTTTTGGAGCGACAAAAAAACCGCAGCAGGCTCGAACCTGCTGCGGTTTATCTTAAGATCATAGAATTCAAAAGTTTCAGCGATGCTGAACAATTGGACTTATCAAGCGATCGGTGCGCTCGTCCTGAGCATGCAATTACATACGTTTGGCGCCGCGTCCTCCGCGCTTGGATTCCGTTTGTTTCTTGATGGAAGAAATGCGTTCCTCGCTATCCTTCAGGAAACGTGACATTTTATCCTCAAACGAAGGTTTGTTGGCCGCAGGCTTAAATGGGCGCCCGCCACGTTCACGATTGTAGCCTCCACCGCCGCCGCCAAACCGCTCTCCATTTCCGCCACCGGTCCGTTCCGGTCTTGGTCCTCTTGGAGGCCGAGCTTCGGATGCTGGCTTATCAACAGCTTGTTTGATGGAAAGTCCGATCTTCCCGTCCTTGTCGACATTGATCACCTTCACGGTTACAACATCATTGATCTTCAGGTGATCGTTGACATCCTTGACGTAATTATCGGCGATTTCCGAGATGTGAACGAGACCCGTGACACCTCCTGACAGATCCACAAATGCTCCAAAATGCGTTATGCCTGTCACCTTGCCTTCTAACTTGGTGCCCACTTCGATTGCCATAGAATAAAATGATCCTCCCTTAAAAATATACAACAAGATTTGAGTCAAACCTTGGCTGTGGTGATTTGATTATACATAAAGCGCAAACTGAGGTCAACTGAGTAATAACCCCGTTTCCGCGCTTATATTATGGGTTAGTTTCCTCTGTATGGATGGGGGTTTCCCCTGGTAAATACATTCCATAATTTTTGCGTGCCAGCTGCCCGATGTATTCAGGGTCATTCAGCCTTTTTACTTCGGTCTTCAGCTGATCCTGGGTTTGGTTCGTCATTTGCTGTTCTGACTTCTTCTTGTCAAGCTCGGTACTCTTGTCCGCAATTTGCGAATGCTGAGAGATAAGTGTATAGCCCGCCCACCCCATAAAGACGACCATAAAAGTAAGCCAGATCATTAGCCGCCTGCGCGCGCCGGCATTTTGGACGGTCTTGCTATCCTGAGTTGTTCTTGCCTGCGTACGTTCTTGTTCCTTGGCAGCGTATTTTCCCATAGGTCTCCTCCTTTACAGGGCATTGTAGCCTTTTATTTCTAGACTTGGCTGCTATACTCCTCTATTCCTCATTCTTCGGGAACCATTTGTTCCAAAGAAGGGCTGCAGAGTTTATAAGCTTGTCAAGCCACTTCGACATCCGAAGACGCGAGGTGATCGGCCTGAACATCCACTTCGCCAGCTTCCAGAAAGGCAGCAATATTTTCAGCACAACGTGAAAAACAAACATGAGCAGGCTGCCAAGCATGACGGCCAGTCCCTTCAGCAGCTTAAGCAGCATACGGATCGGCGCCCATACCATGAGCCTGAAAAGTCGCTTCAGCACATCGATTAAATAACGTACTACCTTTATTAACATTACCACAAAACGCTGAGTTGTAACACTTAAGAATAAAAAATATACCCATACTCCCAGAAAGAGTCCTACAAAGACATAGAACCGAAGCTGCCCGTAATTGCTGACATACAGCATTCTGAATACAAAAAGAGCGGCACCGCACCAATAGAAGAGGTCCAGAACGTGGAGGGTCCATCTTGGAAAATGCAGCTGGCCCGACAGCACCCGGTAGCTGTCATAGGCCAGTCCCATCGCTGCTCCCGAGAACAGCATCCAGAGCAGGGTGATCCACTGAATTTGCGGAGTCATTTAAACAGCTTGCCGAGCATTCCCTTATTTTTGCCGTGTGAACCGGGATCCAAGTAAACCATTGAATGGACCAAGCCTTCAATGGAGAGCAGGCCTTCCTCAAGGCTTAAATTTTTGATATGTAAATTTTGTCCTTTGATGGTCAGGTGTCCAAGCTCGGTATGAAGCAGAAACTCCTCGCTGTCAAAGCTTTCCACATTATGGACCCCTGTCAGGTTCAGCTGCTTGCGGTTCAGCAAATGCAGCTCATGCTGTTTGTTTTTCGATGGCTCGATCATGGCATGTACCCCTCCTTCTTACCAATAGCTTATGGGGGGCGATTGCGGTTTAGAACCATGTGCAGCAAGAACTTCAGAAGCTTCATGAATGTAAAGAGTACTCTGAAAAATAGCACAGCACTCCCCGAAAATCCGGAGAGTGCCTATATATGCTGACTATGAAAGTGCTTATTACCAATTCAAACCGTTATCTTTTGCAATCGGTTCTTCCTTGACCAAGGAATACAGGCTTGCGGCCTCATCTTTACGGGTGCTCTCAGCGAGTCTTTCCACCTTAACGGTGACCAGCTTCTGCCCGAATTGTACCGTAATTTCGTCGCCGATCTTCACGGTGCTGCTGGGCTTTGCTTCTCTGCCGTTAATCAGAACCCGGCCTTGATCCGAGACATCCTTGGCTACGGTACGCCGTTTGATCAGCCTGGATACCTTTAGGAATTTATCGACACGCATCTTATTTTACGGCTTCTTTAAGCTTGTTGCCTGCTTTGAAAGCAGGTACGTTTGCTTCTGGAATTTCGATCGTATTGCCGGTTTGAGGGTTACGGCCAGTACGTCCGGAACGCTTACGAGTTTCGAATGTGCCGAAGCCGATCAATTGCACTTTGTCGCCGTTTGCCAAAGCATCGGTGATTTCACCAAGAAAACCGTTCAGAACGGATTCTACGTCTTTTTTGGTCAAGCCGCTTTTAGTCGAAATGTTGTTGATCAGATCTGTCTTGTTCATAAATTATTATCCTCCCAATATACAAAAAAATAAGTATAGGTGCGTCATGAAGGCATACGCATGCAATCACTTCCGCATTTTCATGTGTATGGTTATTCTTGATGCCCTGCCCGAATTCCTGCTTAGTGTCGCCAAAATTTTATTATTTACGAGGAAATCCTTGTCAAAACGTCGACAATTGTACTTCCTCGCTGACTCGCCCATGCCGATGCTGCACACGGACTTTAAGCAGGTCAAGTCCTTATCATACCTGATTTTTAGCCTGTTGCCAAATAGCGTCCATTTCCTCGAGTGTACTCTCCTCCACGGTCTTGCCCCGTGCCCGCAGTTCTTCCTCGATAAAATGGAACCGCCGGATGAACTTGCGGTTGGTTCTGGAAAGCGCTTCTTCCGGGTCGGCATGAAGAAAGCGTGCGGCGTTGGAAGCGGCGAACAGCAGATCTCCGAGTTCTGCCACCTGTTCTTCCGGGTCAAAGCCTTTTTCGACAGCTTCGCGGAGCTCAGCCAGTTCCTCTTCGATTTTAAGAAAAACATCGCTGATTTGATCCCAATCGAAGCCCACCTTAGAAGCCTTCTTCTGGAGCTTGTAGGCCTTCATCAGCGCAGGCAGATCCTTCGGAATTCCATCCAAAACGGAAGCCTGCTCCGGTTTTAGACCTTTGCGGCGCTTCTCTTCCGCCTTCATCTGTTCCCAGTTTTGAAGCGCTGCTTCTGCATCCTCGGCTTGTGTCTGCCCGAATACATGAGGATGGCGGAAAATCAGCTTGTCATTAAGCCCTTGAATCACGTCAAAGACATTAAAGGTGCCGATCTCTTCTTCCATCTGCGAATGCAGCATCACCTGAAGCAGCAGATCTCCAAGCTCCTCCTGCATATGCTCTGGATCATCCTCATCGATCGTCTCGATCACCTCATAGGTTTCTTCGATCAGATTCTTCCGAATGGATTCATGTGTTTGCTCCTGGTCCCATGGACAGCCCCCCGGGCTGCGGAGAATACCGACAATTTCGTGAAGCCGGGTAAACGTGCGCTGGCGCAGCATCTCATCCTCGCTTCGAGGCGCATAAATCAGCGATAGGTTGCCGTATCCGTCCACCCGATCCAACTCATACAGAGGCACCTGCAGAATCTGCTCCTGCCCTTCTACTCCAAGCGCATGGCCAACGGTAATCGTATAATCCTCCGGATAAAGCTCCATCAATGCGAGCTTGACGTCGGAAGCCGTAAAGGTATCATACACCTGGCCGATTACCGTATGCAGCTGCGGCTGGAGAAAGCTTGCATTCAGTCCGCTGGCATCCAGCAGCTGAAAGCCCTCGATCGGGTCAAATCCAAGACGGATAAAGGCTTCATCCAGGAAGGATTCCCCGCCCAGGATGGTCAATTCGATACCCTCACGCGGGCAGCGCTCACGGAGAATCTGCACGGTAGACTCGGCGACCATTGGGTGTCCCGGCACCGCATACACGATCACCGATCCGGATTGTCCGGAAACTGCTTTCGCAAGCAAAGTATCCGCTATGGACGCGTATACCTCGGGAAAGGAATCCCGGGCTTCGTAAATATGATCAAAGGACTGCATGGTAACCTGCAGTTCATCCAGCACCGACATCACCGGATGCTCTTTAGTCCGGATATATACCTCCGAAGCCTGCTGCAATGTTTTGACAATCCCCATGGTCAGGCGGTCCGGATTTCCGGATCCCAAGCCGACAATTGTTATGGATGCACTCATCCTTCATTCCCCCGCTCTATACATCATTATTTCCGGTATTTGGTAGCATATATACTATATCATGATTGCTTTAGCGAACAAAAATATGCGTCTTGCTATGGAAGAAGGCGCAGTCTGTGCAGCAGGGCGGCGAGCGGAGCGCCGATCTTCGGCAGCATGCGCAGCTCCTGCTCGCTGAGCAGGCGGGTTTTGACGGCGCCGGCCAGGAACACGGCGCCGCCGGCCGCGGCCCCAGCCAGGCTGGCCGCGGCTGCCGTTATGCGGGCGTGCAGCCCGAGTGCGGACAGCAGCGCGTCCGCAGCGAGCATGGCGGCGCCCGCCGCCAGGGCCATGCAGGCGATGATAGCCGCCTGCTTGCCAAGCAGCGTACCGGCGCTGATGCGCAGGCCGGTACGGCGCATGAGCAGCGCGATATTCAGCGCTGCTGCCAGAAAATGCGCGGCTACGCTGGCGATGGCCGCGCCGGTAATGCCCAGCTGCGGAACCAGCAGCAGGTTAAGCAGTGCCTTCACCGCCGCTGCGGTCAAGAGATGCAGCGCCGGTGCCCTCACGATGCCAATGCCCTGCAGCAGGGCGGCAGAGATAATACTAAGCGCGCTGCCGGCTGCCGTGAAGGCAATCCAGCGGATCACGCCGGTCCCCGTTCCATCCTCATAGAGCGCGATATTGATCGGCTCCGCCAATACGGCGATCCCTATGGAAGCGGCCATCCCCACCAGCCAGAACCACCGAAGGGAAAGGCGGCAGCGTTCTGCAATCAAGTTCTTGTCACCTACGACCTTTGCTTCAGCCAGCGCGGGAATAAACAAAACAGACAAAGACGTGGCCAGCATGGTTATCAGCTGTACCACAGGCATGCCGCGATTATAAACGCCGAATTGGACCATCGCTTCGGTCTCCCCCGCTCCACCAGTCTCAAGCAGACGGGGCACGGTAAAGGTATCTACCAGGCTTACCAGCGAAATCGCCAGCGTTCCCAGACATATGGGTATCGCATACTTCAGCATGCTCAAGAGCAGCCTGCCACTCTGTTGGTGCGCCTCATTGCCATCGGTGGCCGGGGCCGAGTCATCCATGACCGCATGTTTGCCTTTACGATAACCTCGCCAGTAACCGCCCATCACGATCAGCCCTGCCGCGCTACCGGCTGCCGAGCCTAGAAGGGCCCCGGCCGCGATATGCTCCGCAGATGCGCCAATTGAAGTTAGATACACAAGCAGTATGATCATGAACGTAACTCTCACGCTTTGTTCCGTGATTTGAGAGACCGCGGTCGGCATCATATTCTGATGCCCCTGAAAGAACCCTCTCAGACCTGACATCAGCGGCACGAAGAGCAGCGCAATAGACGAGGCCTTTAGAGCCGGCACAACGCTTGCATTACCGATGATCCTCCCAATCAGCGGAGCGCCAAAGTAAATGACCTCTCCGAACAGAATGCCGGAAACCACCATGACTACGGATCCAATCCGGATGATCTGTCTGCTCCTTGTCCGCCCGCCCAGCGCCGCGTCCTCGGCAACAAATTTCGAAATCGCCGCCGGAAATCCGGCCAGCGCGACCGTAATCATGACGGTGTAAAGCGGATAAACTGTATTATAAATACCAAAAACGACATCGCCGCCCATATTTTGCAGCGGTATTTTTTGCAGCGTTCCAATCAGCTTCGAAAGCACCATGGCCATGCTCAGCACAAACGCCCCTTGCATGATCTTCGAGGATGTCCCCGCTTCCTTCATCCAGTTTCCCTACTTCTTCCCGATTTTAAAAAAACAATAGGCAAAAAAACCGCCAGCTTTCATTATACCTGGGAAAGCGGACACAAAAAACTCCCGCTTCTTTCGCATGGCCGTTTGGCCTGCAAAGCGGGAGTTGAATGGTTTACTGCTCCATTTGTTTACCGAGAAATGCAGCTGCAGTTTCAGCCATTTTGATTTCCAGCTGAGACATTTTAACAGAATCATCCTTGCTGAGAAGAATCACCGTTCCGATCGGGTCGCCGCCTGAAATGATAGGCGCCGCTACAAAGGACGACAGCGTTTCTTGGTGATCCTTGCTAATTTCGTAATTGCCGCCATTCGTTTCGAGCAATGTTTTCCGGTGATCCATGCAGCCTTCGATCTGTGAGCCGATTTGTTTCTCCAAATATTCCTTCTTGGAGCCTCCGGCTACGGCGATAAACGTGTCACGGTCGGAAATGATTGTGATGTGTCCTATACCTTCGTAAAGCGATTCAGCATATTCCTTAGCGAAATCGCCAAGTTCTCCGATCGGGGAGTATTTCTTCAGAATAACTTCTCCGTCACGGTCAACAAAAATTTCAAGCGGATCTCCTTCACGGATACGCAGTGTTCTTCTGATTTCTTTGGGGATGACCACTCTGCCCAGGTCATCAATACGACGGACTATTCCAGTAGCTTTCATTGACATGTTGCCCCGCTTTCTCGAGAAGATTTTTCAACTACTGTTCGGATGGGAAGATGAGTGTCCCAGGAATATAAGTGTGATATCTGACCATAGTATTCATCCTTTCCCAATTCCTTATACATGATCTTGGGATGAATAGTTGCGGTCAACAGCGCATTTGCATAAGGAAGGGCCAAACAAGATCATAAAATAAAAACGCGGATTTCTCCGCGTTTTTAAGTAGCTGCCTTTTAGTTCCATAATCCCGGTTTATTTGCCGCTCGTACCCTCAGTTTTGTTTACGTCCTCTTTGTTTGTGCCATTCGTGCCTTCAGTACTGGATTTATCCTTTCCCGTTCCTTCAGCTGGCGCTTCGGTCGACTTCGGCAGATCAATCTTTTGAATAATATTCTTTAGATCGTTCTGCATGAAGTTGTCGATCTTGGCAGCGCCCAAATTCTGCTTGATACTATTCTTCTGATCCGCAGTGAGCTTGTCATACGGCGTTTCCTCGCGAGAATCTACCTTCACAATATGATAGCCGAGGGTAGATTCAAACGGATCGCTGATTTGATTCAGCGGCAGGCTCAACACCTTCTCTTTGAACTCGCTCACACCCGTTTGCCCTAAGGTGAAGTTCTTATACTCCCCGCCGTTGTCCTTGGTCGCAGTGTCATCGGAATACTTTTTGGCCATTTCGCCGAAATCCGCACCTTGATCGAGCTGGGATTTCACATCCTTGGCAATCTTGAGCGCTTCTTCCTTGGTGCGTTCTTTTTTGTCCCCGTACTGCAGCCCAATCAGGATATGATGAAGCGAAGCCACGGTATAATCCTGCTTGGTTTCCTCGTATTTGTTCTTAATTTCTTCTTCCGTAACCTTGCTGGTCATATCCGACATGGCGGTCATGGTTTGTACCAGGTACTGATTCAGATCATCTTCATTCAGTTTCGCGTTATCAAGCGCCTTCTGAAATTCCTTGTCTCCCATTTGCTTTTTATTCATATCCAATACCTGGGTAGCCTGCTTTTCGCCTTCCTTTTTCGCGGCATCGCTCGCCTTGTCGCTTAAATATTGAAAAGCAATCATTTGCTTGACAAGATAATCCTGAAATTCGTTCATATTGACGAGCTGGGCATAATCCGGAGACATGAAAGAGATAATTCTTTTTTGTGTTTCAAGCTCTTTCTCGGTAATTTGCCCGCCTTTATAAGTTGCCACGACTTTGCTGGAGTCTTGTTTATCTGCAGACTCGCTTTTTTCGCAGCCAGCCAGCATGGATACGGCCATAATAGTAATAAGGGTGAGTATAACACCTTTCCATGCTTTTTTGTTATTGAACAACATCCTGAAGCTCCTCCTTCGATTTAAACAGCTCTCGAATTGCCTTCAGAAATTGCTCCAGCAAATTGAGAAGCTGCCCGTCATCGAGCCCCTTGCCCTTGATACGGATCGACATATGGGACTCCTGCTCAAATTGTACACGTCTTTCAAATTTATTGCCAACTTGGGCAAGTTTTGCCGTGCTGACCTTCTTCTCCTGACCTTCATAAAACTTGAGCAAAAGATCGTCCCCGCGCCGGGTAATAGAGTCGATGCCGTACATTTTGCCGTATATTTTCAAACGGGCCACAGTAAGCAGGTTAACCACCGCCAACGGCAGCTCTCCGAATCGGTCCTGCAGCTCATCATTCAGCTCTCTTTCGTCTGCAAAGGTACCCACCACAGCGACCTTCTTGTAAATCTCAATCTTTTGAATGCTATCATAGATATAATCCGCTGGCAGATAGGCATCGATGCCGATGTCGATCGTGGTATTCCACGCCTTCGACGGCTCTTCTTTCTCTCCAAGCATAGACACTTTCCGCTTCTTAATTTCCTCAGCCAGCATTTGCGAGTAAAGATCAAAACCGACCGAAGCGATAAAGCCGTGCTGCTCCGCACCAAGCAAATTTCCTGCACCGCGGATGGACAGATCACGCATGGCAATTTTGAAGCCGGAGCCGAGCTCCGTGAACTCCTTGATGGACTGGAGCCGTTTTTCGGCCACCTCAGTCAGTACCTTGTCCCGTTGGTAGGTGAAATAGGCGTAAGCGATCCGGTTTGACCGGCCTACACGTCCGCGAAGCTGGTAAAGTTGGGACAAGCCCATTTTATCGGCATCATGCACGATCAGCGTATTGACGTTCGGAATATCTACGCCGGTCTCAATAATGCTTGTACTTACAAGCACGTCATATTCGCCGTCGAGGAAGTCCAAAATCGTCTTTTCCAGCTCCGATTCGGACATTTGACCATGGCCGATGCCCACTTTGGCATCCGGCACCAATGCTGTAATTTGGCTCGCCATTTCCTGGATACCCTGTACCCGGTTATACAGATAATACACCTGGCCTCCGCGCGCGAGCTCTCGTTCGATGGCCTCACGGACAAGAGTCTGGCTATATTCGACAACATAGGTTTGCACCGGAAAACGGTTCTCCGGCGGCGTCTCAATAACCGACAAATCACGTACACCCAGCATCGACATATGCAGCGTGCGCGGAATTGGGGTCGCCGTCAGCGTCAATACATCGACATTCGTCTTCAGCTTTTTGAGCTTTTCCTTGTGCGTGACGCCAAAACGCTGCTCCTCATCCACAATCAGCAGGCCCAGGTCCTTAAAGATCAAGTCCTGGGACAAGAGACGGTGAGTACCGATGACAATGTCCACCGTTCCTTGACGGATGCCCTTGATCGTTTCATTCTGTTCCTTCCGTGAACGGAAACGGCTGAGAACTTGAATATTGATTGGATATCCGGAGAAACGCTCGCGGAAGGTTTCATAATGCTGCTGTGCCAAAATCGTTGTCGGTACGAGCACCGCAACCTGTTTGCCTTCCATTGCCGCCTTGAAAGCAGCACGAATGGCGACCTCGGTTTTCCCGTAACCAACATCTCCGCAGAGCAGTCGGTCCATTGGGCGTTTCTGCTCCATGTCTTTTTTAATTTCTTCAATGGCACGGAGCTGGTCCCGCGTTTCGTCATACGGGAACATTTCCTCGAATTCGCGCTGCTCGGCCGTATCCTTTTCGAAGCCAAAACCCGATGTCGATTGGCGTTCCGCGTACAGCTTGATCAGATCATCGGCGATATCCTGTACAGAGGAACGCACCTTACTTTTAACTTTATTCCATTCATTGCCGCCCAGCTTATAGATTTTAGGCTCCTTGTCTTCGGAACCGACATACTTTTGAATCAGGTCAATCTGCTCAATCGGTACCGACAGCTTGTCGCCCCCGGCATACAGAATATGCATGTAATCTTTATGGATGCCGTTGATTTCGAGTGTACCGATGCCCATGTATTTCCCGATTCCGTGATTCTGGTGGACGACGTAGTCTCCGACCTTCAGCTCGGTATAGCTCTTGATACGTTCGGCATTATCTATGTTTTTGCCAAGCTTGCGGATTTTGCGCTGCTTCTGCGAGAACATTTCACCTTCGGTTATGACAGCCAGATGAATCGAAGGCATCTCGAATCCCGTCTGCAAGTTACCCTGAAGCATCGTCGGTTCATCGATATTGTAGTCCTGAAGCACGCGCCGCATCCGGTCTAGCCGCTCTTCTCCGCTGGCCAGCATGATGACCTTAACGCCGGATTTATGCCAGCGCTCCATTTCTGATTTGAGCACATTCATTTGACCATGGAAGTCCTGCATTCCCCGGCTAATAAAATTTAGAATATTTTGCGGCTGGGTATGCGGCACTTGACGCAGGAAAATAGACATGAAGATCGTTTGGAACGGACGGTGATAGAGTACCGTCTCGTTCTCCACAGACAAATGCAGCTGCGGTAACGTTTTACCGTTTTGAAGCAGATGCAGATTCCACTCCGCCTCATCACGCTCCAACTGCCTTGCGGTCTCCAGCAGACGGGCTGGCTCATCCAAAATGAGTACCGTATCCTTCGGCATGTAATCATACAGAGTTCTACGCTCCGGATAGAGAAGTGAGATATATTTATAGATTTCAGGGAAATATATATGCTCGCGCAGGAGCTCTATTTCCCGGTTCATTTCTTCGGTTAAGCGCAGTTTGGCCTGACGGTCCGTCATCTTGCCAAGCTGCTCCTCCAGCAAGTGTCCCGCGGCCTCCGCGGCCTGCACCAGCCGGTGCCCATCGGCGATAATTTCCTTACAAGGCGTAATGTTCACTTCTTTGACTTTATCGATAGATCGTTGATCTGCCGGATCAAAAGTACGGATCGAATCCACCTCATCGTCAAACAGTTCAACCCGGTATGCGAGCTGCGATGTCATCGGATAAAAATCAATAATGCCGCCGCGCAGGCTCATTTCGCCCTTGCTTTCAACACGTTCCACCCGTTCATAACCCATTTCGATCATCCGGGACACAAATTCATCTACCGCCAGCGTTCCTCCATCCTCAATCCGAATTCGGGCGCTGCCCATCACCTCAGGAGAAGGAAGAAACCGACGCACACCGGAAAAAGGCGCAACGACGACACCAGAAAATCCCTGTGCACATCTCATCAGCACATCAATGCGCTGGGCCAGGGTTTCAGGGCTAGATACGGCTGATTCAGCAGCTACCAGCTCATTGGCTGGGTAGAGAAGAACTCGATCGGTTGTAAGCGCTTCCTGCAAATCCTCCGCGATTTTTTGGGCGGAAAACATATTGTGGGTTACGATCAGCATCGGACGCTTCACTTCTTCAAACAATGCTGCAAGCATCATTTGGCGTGCAGAGCCCGACAAACCGGATACCAGCTGTTCTTTCATTCCAGCCTTCACTCCGGCGATCACGGATTGTAAATCCGGATCTTTAGAAAACGCTTCTATTAGTGCTTGTAACAAAAGGGGCACCTCTCTCATGCTTACTTTTAGAATTCTTTTATACCATTTGCCCGGTAGTCCCGAAAGATTTTACCATAAAATGGTTCAACTTGCGATTATTTTATACATGCTATTTTGCAGTGCGTCTGAAGGGAATATCGAAAAGAAGCCTCAGCAACTGCCAAGGCCCCAAAATAATCGGGTATCCCACAATCGTCATATTTATTGAAGCGGACTTGTCACAAGACTCAGCTCTGGATTCTGCTCCAGCGCCTCTCTGCAATAATCACAAATCACTTTGACTGTAATATCTCCGCTTAAATCATACGCTATTATATCTCTACGTTCCGCAGGGGTCAAGGAATGAAACCCGAGCTGCATATCGGTCACCTGGGCGGAATCAATGCTTCCTAGCGGTGTACGGCAGTGCCGGCAGATATAATTTATTGCCATCTATATGCCTCCTGAAGGTGATTTATACCCTCATTATGCCCGCAATGCACTTGATTTAGCCCTGTTTTCCGAAGCATCAGGCCAAGGTTTACCCGTTGAACTTCGCCATCGTCTGCTCATAGGTATGGTCCATACTGAATTCAGCCGCATCACATGCATGCTCAATCATGTTTTCGAGCAGTTCTTTCTCTTTTTTCGGAAAAGCAGACAATACATAGTCTACAACAGCGAAACCAGGCTCCGGACGCGAGATGCCCATACGAATACGGTCAAAGACTTGAGTTCCTGTATGCTGAATGATCGACTTAATGCCGTTGTGGCCTCCTGCACTGCCCTGGTACCGCAAGCGGATTTTGCCAATTTCCGTATCCAGGTCGTCATAGACGACCATCATATCTTCCAGCTTAACCTTGTAATAATCCATATAAGCCCGTACAGCCTCACCTGACAAATTCATATAGGTCATCGGCTTAATTAGCACAACCTTATTGGTTCCGATAAACCCTTCGCCGATCAGCGCCTTGCACTTGCTTGGACCAAATGTGATTCCATGGCGTTTAGCCAAAGCATCAAGCATCATAAAACCGACGTTATGACGTGTTTTCTCATAGTTTGAACCGGGATTCCCGAGTCCGACAATCCATTTCATTTTGATTCTATTCCTCCAGGGGAGCTTGATATGGCGAGAAGGGTTATATTTCCCTATGCAGGAAACATAACCCTTTCTTCGCTTGTTATAGAATGAACTTGGAAATACGATAACCTAAGGCTCATCCCATATTTCTATTCGATTTCAAACAGCTTGCTGATCGACAGTTCTTCATGAACCCGGATAATGGCTTCGCCCATAAGCGGAGCTACCGAAAGCACTTTAATTTTGTCGCTAGGATCAGGATGCATAATCGGAATGGTATCCGTTACAATCACTTCACTCAGCGGAGAGTTTTCTAGGCGTTCCATCGCCGGGCCGGAGAATACCGGATGCGTACAGCATGCGTATACTTCCTTAACCCCGCCTTCCATCAGCGCATTCGCTCCGAGGACGATCGTACCGGCCGTGTCGATGATATCATCGATAAGAATCGCGGTTTTTCCCTCAATGTTCCCGATAATATTCATGACTTCGCTGACGTTTGGCTCCGGACGGCGCTTATCAATAATCGCCAGCGGCGCGTTCAGGAAGTCAGCCAGTTTTCTGGCACGAACAACGCCGCCATGGTCAGGAGAAACCACAACCGGATTTTCGATCTGTTTGGAACGGAAATATTGTGCCAAAATCGGCACGCCCAGCAAATGATCCACCGGAATATCGAAGAATCCCTGAATCTGCATGGCATGCAAGTCCATCGTAATGACGCGGTGCGCACCGGCTTTCTCAATCAGGTTCGCCACGAGCTTCGCTGTGATTGGGTCACGCGAACGAGCTTTGCGGTCCTGACGTGCATAACCATAGTAAGGAATAACGACGTTGATGCTTTTAGCGGAAGCGCGTTTCAAGGCATCGACCATGATGAGCAGCTCCATCAGATTGTCGTTAACCGGTCCGCAGGTAGACTGCACTATATACACATGGCAGCCGCGTACACTCTCGTTCAGTTTGACCTGAATTTCGCCGTCGCTGAAGCTGGTGGTGTGAGAATCGCCCATAGGAATTCCGATGTAATCGGCAATTTGCTGCGCGAGCTTCGGATTGGAGTTACAAGTAAAAATCTTTAATTTCGAATCACAATAAGTCATAGAATAAAAACCCTCCGTGCTTGGTTCATTGAAATTCATGCCTGTCTCCATTGCCGTTTGAACAATGTTCTATTACATATTATATTACTATTTAATCATCCTTTGGACGTGAAAGCTACTGCTTGTCTTTTTTTGCCTGTGCGCGGGCTCTGATTTTCTCAGCATAACCCGGTTTGTTTTCCTGACGATTTCTAGCGATTGCCAGATCGTTCTCAGGCACAGAATTCGTAATAGTCGAGCCTGCGACCACAAAAGCACCTTTTCCAACCTTCACAGGGGCTACCAGATTCACATTGCTGCCAATAAAAGCATCATCTTCGATTTCTGTTATAAACTTATTATAACCATCGTAGTTCACTGTTATCGCTCCGCAGCCGACATTGACGTTTTTACCTACATTGGCATCGCCCACATAACTTAAATGCGATACTTTAGAGCCATTGTCGATCTTGGCGTTCTTAACCTCCACGAAATCGCCGATCTTCACGTCTTCACCAAGCTTCGCTTTTGGGCGCAGGTACGCAAAAGGA
Source organism: Paenibacillus mangrovi (assembly GCF_022898935.1). GTDB lineage: Bacteria > Bacillota > Bacilli > Paenibacillales > Paenibacillaceae > Paenibacillus_AQ > Paenibacillus_AQ mangrovi. The sequence continues at coordinate 41,710 of NZ_JALIRP010000018.1, forward strand.
CCGACAGTCGTGCGGTTGCCGACTTCGGCTTGATCGAGCACGGAATGCTTGATGGCGACGCCGTCGCCGATCACGGAATCCTTAATATCGCTTTGCGGTCCAATCTGGCAGTCCTTACCAATCACCGTGCTGCCTTTAAGTACGGTACCTGGATAAAGAACCGTATCTGAACCAATGGTTACATCAGCCCCGATATAGGTCGAAGCCGGATCAATAATCGTTACACCGTTCAGCATATGGCGTTTATTGATGCGCTCCCGCATCAAACGCTCTGCCTCTGAAAGCGCCAAGCGATCATTGACACCGATCGATTCTGCGTAGTCTTCCGTCATATAACCAAGAACGGTTTCACCTTGACCCACCAGAATTCCAATGACATCCGTCAGATAATATTCCTGCTGCACGTTTTGGTTCGTAACTTTCTCGAGTGCTGCGAACAGCTTAGCGTTATCAAAGCAGTATGTGCCTGTATTAAATTCACGTACGGCATCCTCTTCTGGAGAGCAATCCTTCTGCTCCACAATACGCAGGACGCTTCCGTCCTCGCTGCGGATGACACGTCCGTATCCCTTTGGATTTTCGGTATAAGCTGTCAGCACTGTTGCAGCCGCGTTATTGCTTTCATGAAGCTCGGTTAAAGCCTCCAGCGTTTCCGCGGTAACCAGCGGCGTGTCCCCACAAATCACAATGGTGGAGCCTTCTTCTGATCCTAGCAAGTCCTTCGCCATTTTTACGGCATGACCTGTTCCGAGCTGCTGCTCCTGCAGTACATATTCAGCGGTCTCACCCAGATAAGATTGGACAGCTTCCGCACCGTGTCCTACAATAACGATGCTGCGTTCACAGTTGACTTGTTTCACGGTATTCAACACATGCCCTACCATAGGTTTTCCACAGACGGGGTGCAGCACTTTGTATAGTTTCGATTTCATTCGTTTACCCTGCCCTGCGGCAAGAACAATCGCCATTCTTTTCAAGGGTCTTGACCTCCTGTACTCTCGAACTCACTACTGAATATATCCTATTCTTCGCAAAAAGAAAAGAGAGCCATAGTCCTGGCCCTCTTTTCCTTGAACCCCAATTGTAAAGCTTAAGCGCCTTCCTCAATCACTTCTTCTTCATTGGCAGCGCGTTCATATTCCGCCAGAACAGCCGTTTGGATCTTCTCCCGAGTACCGGAAGAGATCGGATGGGCGATGTCGCGGAATTCTCCATCTGGAGTGCGCTTGCTCGGCATAGCAACGAACATTCCATTGTTGCCATCGATAACCCGAATATCATGAACCACAAATTCGTTATCAATGGTAATGGATGCGATTGCTTTCATTCTCCCCTCAGAGTTGACGCGGCGGAGTCTGACATCCGTAATTTGCATGTGTGTTCACCACCTTTTTCCATCAGAGACTTGGGTAGTATAATTCCACACAGCGAAGCGAAATCCTCTTTTTTTGTTCAATAAAATGTCCTAAATTTAGGAATTTTTTTATAAGATTGATAAAGTCGACAGACTTCGGAACTATTCGCCGATAAAAGAATTTAATCGACAAAATTCGCAATATCCATCAACATTTATCGCTTGTTAAAATAATTGCCTGGACTTACGTCAATTTCCTTGGATTTAGAATCCACTCCCGTTAAGATCGCAAGTGAAACATAATCATGGAGAAGACGCTCCTCTGACTCTACGGCGCCGGACTCCACCAGCACGCCCACACCTGCTACTTCAGCATCAAATTCTGCCAGCAAATCTACCATGCCCTGAATCGTTCCGCCTGCCTTCATGAAGTCATCCACGATCAGTACCTTAGACTTCTCCTTCAGCGCACGGCGCGACAGCGACATCGTATGGATGCTTTTATGGGAGCCGGAGACGTAATTGATGCTTACCGCCGAACCCTCCGTAACTTGATGGTCACGACGTACCAGTACAACCGGCAGGTTAAGCTGGGCTCCGGTCGCGTATGCCAGCGGAATCCCCTTGGTCTCGACTGTCATGACCACATCGATATCCATATTGGCAAAGGCGGTAGCAAAAATCTTGCCCGCTTCGTTCATGAGAGACGGCTGTCCAAGCAGATCGGACATGTACAAATATCCTCCCGGAAGAATCCGTTCCTTCTGCTGCAGCTGGCTGCACAGATCCTGAGCGAAAATGAGCGCCTGCTCCTTCGGGATTTTCGGGATAAATTTTACCCCTCCGGCCGCTCCTGCCAGTGTCAACAACTCTCCTATACCCTCGTCCTCAAACACTTCCTTGATAATCACCAGATCCTCGCTGATGGAGGATTTGGCAGCCCCGTACCGATCAGCGAACGTGGTAAGCGGGATTAATGTATGGGGTCTGGACAGGAGATACTGGGTCATCTCAACCAGACGCGCGCTTCGCTTTAATTTTTTCACGAAATACTCCTCGCTATCACTTTATCGTTAAAATTACAGCCTGAAATCAAAATTGAACGTTCAATTTCAAGATAACTTCCATATAAACCCTTATCTATGTGTAAAATCCGAATATTGTAGTATAAATATATCATTTTTGTACGTATTTGTACAATAAAAACAAGGATTAGGTCAACAGTCGCACCGCATATACTTCCTTGCAGAAGCCCCTCAGACCGTTATAGATCCTTGCAACCTTGGATTCTTTGTATACGAGACCAAAAACAGTCGGCCCACTCCCGGACATCAAGGCTCCGTCGGCTCCAAGCCTCAGCATCGCTTCTTTAAGCTGCCCTACTTGCGGATGAAGTTTCAGGGTTACATCCTCGAGCACGTTGCCAAGACCAGAGCATACCGCCCCAAAATCGCCTGCTTCAATGGCTTCGATCATCCCGCTGGCGGATGGATGCTGCTTCACCTCAGCCGCTCTGAACTTGCCGTACACTTCCGCAGTCGATACATTGATCGGAGGCTTGGCCAAAATCACCCAGCACTGCAGCGGATTTCTAACAGATGCCAGCTTCTCGCCACGGCCAGTTGCAAGCGCCGTACCTCCGGTCACGCAGAAGGGAACATCCGAGCCAAGTTCAGCACCAAGCTTCTGAAGCTCCTCCAACGGTATATTCAGATTCCAGAGCCGATTAAGCCCCCGCAGCGCCGCAGCCGCATCACTGCTTCCTCCAGCAAGGCCTGCGGCTACCGGGATCTTTTTGTCCAAATGGATATGCACGCCGCTTTTCACATCATAGCGGTCTTTAATCAGTCTTGCAGCCTGAAAGGCCAGATTCTTCTCATCCAGCGGGATATAGCCTGCCTGGCTCGTAATAATGATGGTATCCCGCGGCAGAGCCGACATCTCCAGCCGATCCGCCAAGTCCACCATCGTCATAACCATTTCGACCTCATGGAACCCGTCAGGCCGTTTATGTAATACATCCAGCATCAAATTAATTTTGGCTGGCGCTTTTTCGTAAATTTTCAAGGCGTTCACCCATCCTCAAGTTTCCCTCATTTCAGCTTCAAATCATTATATCAAACTGTAACATGCAAGTCATTTCGCTTTCGTTATTAAAAACGGAGATCCCCATGGTAAATGGTGGTCTCCGCTGAAATTGCCTATTTAGATTTTACGATTTGCGCGATGCAGCCTGCTCGGCCAGCTGGATGGCCCGTTTCACCATATTGCCGGCATCCTTGGCTTTGATTCCGCCCCAACCTTCCTGCTGAACGGTCTCATAAAAGCCTAAATCCTTGGCAAGTTCATTTTTCAGTTCTTCTGACATGACACTGCGGCGTCTGCGGCTCATGGTAAATCCTCCTTATCACCCATTTATTGACTCTTGTTTTGCTGTATAGGCCAGTCTATATAGGTTCATGCCTTATGTATTATTTCTCGTGGGGAAAATCCTCATTCGAAAAGCTCGCTGCCAACAAAAAACAGCCCTCCGCGAAGGATGGCTGTTCCGAAATGATAAAGTTACGCCTCTTCAAACTCAGTCCGGGTACTTGCGTTATCATCGCAAATAGTTACTTCCACGGATTCAGTAAGAATATCCGCATAGCTGTATGAAACACGTTTAAAGGTTTGCTGTTCTTGGTCCAGCTTTACAATAAAAACAGAAGGGTACGTTTCTTCCAAGACACCAGTTCGCTCGACGGTCTTTCGGCGACCACCGTTTGCCCGAAGCGATATTTTTTGACCAACATGAGCTTCGAGATTGCGTTTGATTTCCAATAGCGCATTTTTAGCCATTGTCGACGACCACCTCTTTCCTTGTCCATTATAACTTGGTATTCAGTTTTTGTCAAATAAAATTTTAATTATATCAGCATCAAAATTAAATTGTCAACGGATTTTTTTGCAACATTTTGGAGTATTTCCGCATACACCCTACAAACGACAAAAAACCTTAATCCATACAGCATGATTAAGGTTCAATACATCCATTTTCACATGACGGAAGGCGTTACCTTCAATTGCGAAAGGTCGTTCAGACGAGGCAAGCCGATGCGGTAGCTCCCCCTTGTCTCAACGCCTCCAACGCCCTGTGTTCCACTGATCGTATTGTGAAGCACGTCTGTCATGTTGATCGTATCCCGTACCGATGTAAACGATGCTTTAGCGGCGACATATACAGGATCCAGAGCGTGAATAAGGATGCGCCCCGGTGAGCTGGCAAAGTTGGCTCCCGCTTGCAGCAGCGCCTCAAAATGCGACTGGCACGCACCGGCAATGACCGTCAGCGTATCATAATGCCGTTCATACTGTCTTGCCACCTGAATCGCCGTCACGAAATTTTGCGAATTTTTGTAGCTGTTCAGGTTGTAAAGGTCATTATTGGGCCGATGCTTCAGCACGCCGTCATGACCTGTGATGACGACAATATCCGGCCTGACTCTCGGCAGAAGCCGATACAAGGCATCGGCCATGCCCGATTCATTCACATAGTGGCCCTCTGCGGGTACACGGAGCTGCTGATATAGGCTCAAACTCTTTTTTAAGTAATTTAAATCTCCATCCAAATGGAGCACTTTACCCGGAACCTCAAAATAGGACGGCTGCTCCATCAGCGGCCAATCTCCGCTAAGATCCGCTTGGTTGCGCTCAGCCTGTTCCTCTCGGTGGCGTTTTAGCCTGCTAAAAGATTCATTTGCTCTAATATTGGCCTTCTGTGATCTTTCACTAAGCGGCGCGTAAGGCACCTTTATAAGGTCATCCAGGGGCGAATCAGCCAGCAGCCGAAACTCGGTCCCCTTGATCACAGCCAGATTGCTCCGCATATCCTCCACACGAAAAGCGATATCACCGCCATAAGATTTGCGGACGACCAGGTCTCCTACATTCATCACAACATCACCCCTACCCTATGGTATGGGCGAATCTTCCTAATGGTTCATCACTTTGGGCAAAATATAAAAAACCCGCCTAGGCGAGTTTTTTTCGAAGTCCTGTATCGGCCTGATCAATTAGCGGATTCCAGCCTTAAGCAGCACATTGCTGAGCGTGGCGAACTCCTGTAGGCTGAGCGTCTCCCCACGCCGTGATGGCTCGATTCCCGCTTCGGCTAACAAAGCTTCGAGTCGTTCTCTGCCCTCTTTCGGGAAGAAGCGTGTCTTCAGATTGTTGGAGATCGTTTTACGCCGCTGGGCGAAGGAAGCCTGAACCACTTGGAAAAAGAACGCTTCATCATCAACTTCAACCGGGGGCTGCTCGCGAACCGTCAACCGGATGACAGCGGACTCTACGTTCGGCTGTGGAATAAAGACGGTCTTGGGAACAATACAGACCAGCTCAGGAACGCTGTAGTATTGTACAGCTATGCTTAGGCTGCCATAGTCCTTCGTTCCCGGTACAGCCGCCATACGCTCCGCAACCTCTTTCTGAATCATGACAACGATGTTCTCAAGCGGCAGCTTCTCTTCCAGCAGCCTCATCAGAATCGGTGTTGTCACGTAATAAGGCAGGTTAGCTACAACACTCACTTTGGATACATTCGCAAAATTCTGCTGAAACAATGCCAAAAGATCGGTCTTCAGCACATCCCCGTGATGTATATGCACATGTGGATACGGCTCCAGAACCTCCTGAAGGATTGGGATCAGTCTCTGATCTATTTCTACCGCTGTAACGGTAGCAGCCTGCTGAGCCAGCTTTTCGGTTAACGCCCCAATCCCCGGACCGATTTCAAGCGCTCCCTTGGTTGAATCCAGCCCTGCAGCCTCAATAATTTTATTTAAAATATTTTGATCGATCAGAAAGTTCTGCCCCAGGCTTTTTTTGAATGAAAAACCATGTCGCTGAATAATTTCTTTCGTCCGTCTCGGTGAAGCGATATCGTCCAATCCGTTCATCAATGATCTTCTCCTTCCTGTTCCAAACGGGCTAACGCCTCTGCAAATTCTTCCCTTGTAATCTGAAAAACGGCCAGGCGCTTGTAAAATTGCTTTCCGTTGCAATAGCCGATACCAAGGAGGTTCCCCATCGTCATGCGTCTATGGGCAGCGTCTGGATGCACCAGCAGTCCGGCTGCCATTAGGTCTTCCATGTCAATTTGGCTCTCGGCTCCTTCATAAGACGTATGTACACGGGAGAGCGCCTTTTGTATCGCTTCTGGTGAAGCATTCTCCACACCGATATCGCCTTTGCGCGTAGCATCGACTTCCGGAATGAAGGCATGCTTGCAGCCGGGTACCTTGTTTGCAATAATCTTGCGGATCCGTTCACCGGCATGGTCGGGATCTGTAAGCACAATGACTCCGCGGCGCTCCTGTGCCAGCGCAATCCGCTGCAATATCCGCGTGTTTATAGCCGAGCCTCCGGTTTCGATCGTATCGGCTTCCACTGCCCGCTTGACGGCGACGGTATCATCCCGTCCCTCCACGACTATGACTTCTTTTATCATGACCCGTTTCTCCCTTTCCCAAAAGCTCATCCGTCCGTTTGTCACCCGCTTTTCGGACATCCAAACAACAAAAAGAAGAGGAATGCTCCTCTTCTTTAGCATGACATTTTCATGATCATAATACTATAACATTAGAATGGCAATGTAAAACCAAATTAATTCACTTCTGGCTTCACCGGACCGATAACATATACCTTGAGTCCGGATTTGCGGCCAAAGTTGTTAGCACGCTTCACAGAGTCATAATAGATATCGATCTTATTGCCCTTAATTGCTCCACCTGTATCTTCAGCTCGGCGGAAGCCGACGCCTTCAATGTACACCCACCAGCCGAGCGGAATCACATTTGGATCCACGGCAATGGTTCGGCCTTCAGTTACATGGGTTCCTGTTGCGGTACGTGTACCGATACCAGGTTCCTCTGCAGAATAGGCCGTCATGGAGACATTAATCACTTTTTTATATGAGAAATCAACACCGGCTTTACTGACACGGTTATTGCTGCTTACAGCCTTGTTCGATGATGACGCGCTTACTGGTTTTGGTTTTACAGACGCCGTTTTGACTACAGCCGGTTCCGGCTTCTTTTTGGTACCTACGGCAATGACTTTATCCTGCGTTTTCGTCTGTACTTCTTTGCCTACCATACGCATGGACACCATTTCGCCATCATGGTATACCTTCTCGATATTCTGTACCATCACGCCCGGTTTTCCCTGCTGAACCACACGAACCTCGCCTGCAGTCAGGCTGGGATCTGCGGTTTTGATGACATGGTAAGGCAGGCTCTCATGGCGCTGCACGACCTGTTTGTTGGTGTGCACGATCCGAATATCTGTTGGACCGGTAATCTGCTCGCTTAGAGACGGGGTAACTTTATCCGTTTCCTTCAGCGGTACGCCCTTTTCCTTCAGGACTTCGCCAACGGTATCCCCGGTTGAATTCCATTGCTTAGTTGTTCCATCAGCTGTCAGTGAAACAGGGACCGCACGATCGATCACCACTTTGTCTCCATCCTGAAGCGAACCGCTCAGCGGCATAGAGATCTGATCTTCCGGTCTAAGACTGATAGACTGCTCATCCAGCATTTCTTGTAAAGAAGATTTGTGGGTCTGTATCGATTTGACCTGACCGTCTACCACCAGGTATACCTGCTTTAGCGTTTGTGTGCTAACGAGCAGCAGGACCATGATGATAACCGCGATTGAAACGATAGCTGCAGTAGAGATTCGGCGCAAATTCTCATGCTTCCATCGTAATGCGTAAGACATGCTGGAGATGTTTGAATCATGGGTCTCTTCTTGATGGAAAATGCCCACTTTCTCGATCCTCCTTCATAGCCTCGCCATTTAGAGTTACGCATGAATGACTTTGACGCGGGCTATACTCAAATTTTTACAAGAACACTCATGGATCATGTGCTCTTGCACCATGAACCTGTCTTTTTTTCATGATTTGCCACCTCCTGTTATACAACAGTATGACGACGCCTTCTCCATTATTCAAAACAAAAGAAGCCAGATCAAGAGCTTATGAGGACTCTTTCGTGGCTTCTCTGGATGTCAGAATGACAGAAAAGTAAATACACGAAACCCTCTCTTTTATTGCGCTTACGGGGTTAGCTGTCGGGTTCGGGCGAAAGAGAGCCGCCCTATCTTCGCGGGACCGCTCATGGCGGACTGCGATCGAATTCACCCCAGAGACCCTGAAAAGAAATCAAATACATATCGAGCTTGCTTCGGCTCATGAAATGGCCGTTACTCTATGTATCGGTTCCCCCGCTCTTTCGAAGACGAAAGACTCAGCGAGACTGGTTCATTGGAAACTGCATCAGAGGAAACCTCTGGCAGCAGTTGAAGCTTACTGACAAGATGATATCCTGTTTTGATGCATGTTGTAAAGCGGTAATCAACTACGTTTATTTGAATATATGGTTAAAAAATTGTAATATTCATCGTTTTTTTGATTAAAATTCTTTAATCCATCGACCATGCTCACTTTTTTATCTGTTTTTCTCCTGTTTTCAAATAATTCCAAATCGTTCCAGTGCATTTTCGGTTGTGATTCTGGCTATTTCTTCCACTTCAACCCCCTTAATCTGTGCTGCCACCTCGGCAACCAAACGTACATGAGCGGACTCATTTCGCTTCCCGCGGAAGGGGTGCGGAGTGAGATAAGGAGAGTCGGTTTCAATGAGTAGCCGGTCCATCGGAACCTGCGCGAGCACCTCTTTGGGTTGTCTTGCATTTTTAAACGTGATCGGTCCTCCGAAGGAGAGGTGAAAGCCCATATTCAGGCATAATTTGGCCGTTTCCCAGCTTCCGGAATAGGAGTGCATGACGCCCCCGACTTCATTTGCCTTCTCTTCACGTAAAATTTTCACGATATCCTCATGCGCATCCCGGTTATGGATGACAATCGGCATGTTCAGCTCCCGGGCCAGGCCAATCTGCTGACGTAAAACATGATGCTGAACCTCTTTGGGTGAGGTATCCCAGTAATAGTCGAGTCCAATTTCGCCGATCGCGACGACCTTCTCGTGACTGCATAAGGATGCAATCCATTCAAGGTCCCCTTCTTTCATGGTGATCACATCTTGAGGATGCCATCCCACAGCGGCATAGATAAAATCATAGGTCTCTGCAAGCTTCATCGTCGACGGAATCGTCTCGCGGTTAAAGCCGACGTTGATCATCCGGCTGACGCCGGCATCCAGTGCGCGCTGAATCGTCTCTTCGCGGTCTTCGTCGAACTGAGGCGCGTCAAGATGTGTATGTGTGTCGAACAAATTCATGAGTATAACTCCCTTCGTGTCGCAAAGCATGGCCTTGCATCTTCGTAGTATTTGTCGTTATTGCTTGAAAATTTGGGCGATGGAGTCGGGAAGAGAAGAAATGACGTCCTTCAGTTTCGACCCTGGATAATACAAGTGATATTTGCCGCGATGAATGCCGCTGATAGAGCGAACAATATCCGACACCTCTGAGATTTCACGCAGCCGGTCCTCGCGGTCGAGCAGGAGAATCTGCTTTTGGCTGGACTCATCACCGGGACGGAATACATCGTACGGAAGATCCGTTGGAAAATCAATCTCGAGATCATATTCGGGGTTCAGTCCCACGCGTTTGAATTCCCTGCGGATCTCATCGATCATTTCTAGGTCCACAGATTCAACCTCTACATATTTATACAACCTTCGATGCATAAACCGAGAGCATAATTCGCTCAGAACAGCATCCTTTTCGGTTGCCCATTGCAAAAATGCGGTTTGGATCAGCGCTTCGTCCAGCTTGAGATAATCCTGTACGGACAGCCTGTCTTCAAAAAGCCCCGGGAGCGGATCCACCATAAAATTGAAGGAATAATGATCCCGGTAAAGCTCCTTGGCACGCCGGAAAATCTGCCGCAAAATAATCTCCGAGCTGCGCGTCACCGGGTGGAAATATACCTGCCAATACATTTGGTAACGGGACATCAGGTAATCCTCTACCGCATGCATTCCCGAATCCTTAACCACAACTCTTCCCTGATATGGACGAAGCATTCTTAAAATGCGATCGATATCGATCGTTCCATAGTTCACTCCAGTGTAATAAGCATCACGCAGCAAATAATCCATCCGATCGGCGTCGAGAGGACTGGATACCAGGTTGACGACAATCGGGTTGACGTAGTCCTTGGCAATGACGGATGCAACCTTCGCCGGAAAATCCGCCGCAATCTCGGTGAGGATCGCATTCACTTCCGTATCCCCTAAAACGATTCGCCGGGTCCAATCTTCATGGTCCATATGAAAGGCTTCTTCTATTGAATGAGAAAAGGGACCGTGTCCGAGATCATGCAGTAAAGCTGCGCATAGCGTTAGCAGCTTCTCGCTGCTGGGCCAATCGGCATATCCGCTCCGTTCGAATTGGGAAATGATCCGGCGGGTAATCTCATACACCCCAAGAGAATGGGAAAAGCGGCTGTGCTCAGCCCCATGAAAGGTCAGATAGGATGTACCGAGCTGCCTTATCCGCCGAAGCCGCTGAAACTCCGTCGTATTGATTAAACGCCAAATGATAGAGTGCTGCACGTGAATATAATTATGTACCGGGTCTTTAAACACCTTTTCCTCATTCAAAGTATGCATATCTCTCACTTCCTTCTTGAATTAGTGATTTAAAATTAAAATAATTTTGAATTTTTTTCGACAATGTATGTCGAATAGTGTCGTTTCAAGTAGAAAAAGAGACTTCCAAATCGACATTATCCTACCAACGTTATATAATGGGAAAAGAATCCTAAAACGAGTGATTATCAAGCTATTAAGCGATCTGTATTTTTTTTGATGACAAATTGCAGGTTGACTGTTTTGGGAATCGTTGGTATTATAAATATCATAAAAGAGAGAACGTTGTCGAATTATGACATTTTAAAACTATGGCGAGAGGAGCAATGATCAGTTATGATGAAATCAACTGGTATTGTAAGAAAAGTAGATGAACTGGGCCGGGTCGTTATTCCAATTGAATTGCGCCGCACATTGGGCATCGGGGAAAAGGACGCTTTGGAAATTTACGTAGACGGAGAGCGCATCATGCTCAAGAAATATGAGCCAGCCTGCATCTTCTGTGGAAACGCTGAGAACGTGACTTACTTCAAAGGAAAAATTGTTTGCCATGAATGTATCTCAGAAATCCCAACACCTGTGACAAATTAAGTTTTTTAGTATATAATAGTATTATTCTATTTGTTAATTCTAACCTTTTTCATATCTCCTTGTGTCTCCTAGGCTATTGAACCCGGCCTTGGGAGACATTTTTTTGCCCTCTTTCCTGCTGCTCACCTTTACGGGGGTGCGTTAAAGCGGCACCCCCCCGTTGACGAGCTCTTTTTTATATCCATTTCAGCTAAATCTTAGATCAATGCGTTATAAATATCCCGCTTCGACACACCTCGGTCACCCGCCGTTTTCTTCATGGCCTCCTTACGGGGAACTCCTTCCGACTCGTAATGAGCCACATGCTCCTCCACCGATAGATGCTGCCACCAGGCCGATAACTGCTCCTGTTCCTCTCTAGCACTTGTCCCTTCAACGACTAAGCAATATTCACCAAGAGGCGGATGCTCTTGCAGATATTCCAGGCACTCCTCTACGCTGCCACGAATAAATTCCTCATATCGCTTCGTAAGCTCTCTAGCAAGAACCACCTGCCGGTTCCCATATACATTAAGAATCGCATTCAAGGTTTTGATTATCCGGTGCGGCGATTCGTAAAACAGTAACGTCCCTTGCGAAACCCGGAAGGACTGGAGTATCGCTTCGACATCTTTACGTTCCCTGGGAAGAAAACCAATGAAGGTAAACCGCTCTGTCGATAGTCCCGAAGCAATCAGGGATGATAATGCGGCATTGGCTCCCGGGATCGGAATTACATTGATTCCTTCAGCTACCGCCAACTTCACCAGGTCCGCTCCAGGATCCGAAATCGCCGGTAAACCGGCATCACTGACGAGCGCCAAATTTTTTCCTTCTATTATATAGCGTATCAGTTCCGGTCCGCTTGCCGCCTTGTTATGCTCATGATAGCTAAACAGCATCTGCGGGCTGATCTCGAAATGCGTTAGCAGTTTCCGAGTCTGGCGCGTGTCCTCGGCTGCAATAATATCGCATTCTTTTAATGTCCGGATCGCCCGAAAAGTCATATCCTCTAGATTTCCGATTGGCGTACCAACGAGATACAATGATCCTTTGCCGCTATGGGACTGTTCTTGAAAGCTGCTTTGACGTGTAAGACTCATACTTCTCCCTCTTTGGAACCGTAGTAAATATCCATAATTTCCGGACAATATTGATTATTCTCATCATACACAATCAGCGGAGGAAGGAGCCTTACCTCCGGTTTGCCGTCGCGTATCGCTTCAATTAGCACCATGTTGGCCTCCAGATGGGCACGCGGATGCACAAAACGCAGTCGTTTCGGTTCAAGCCGGTACTGCCGCATCAAAGCCATAATGTCACCAAGCCGCTGTGGCTTATGAACCATGCTGACCTTACCGCCGGGCTTGACCAGCCGGAAGCAGGTCTGAATAACCTCCTCAAGCGTACAGCTGATTTCGTGGCGGGCAATGGCCTGATGCCGATTCAGCTTAATATCGCTTCCGTTCAGCGGCATATAGGGCGGATTCACCGTAATTGCATCATATACGCCATGCCCCGTTTCCTTATACAGTTCTCTCAGGTCTCCCTCGCGAATGATGATTCTCTCCTGCATCTGGTTCAGAGTCACACTGCGGCGGGCCATCCCTGCAAGACGGGGCTGAATTTCGATCCCCTCAATATCGGCCTTGGTTCGGGTCGTCAGGAGCAGGGGAATCACTCCGTTGCCTGTACACAAATCCAGGATCCTGCCCCTTGGCGGAATCCCCGCAAACCGTGCCAATAGGACGGCATCCATCGAAAAGCTGAACACCTCGTCGCTCTGTATAATATGCAAATCATGGGTCAGTAAATCGTCAATGCGTTCCGATGGCTCCAAAAGGCTGTTGTCCATATCCATGTTCATCGTTTCTATTTTCCTTTACCCGTTGTTCTCTAGTTTTCACCATTCATCATTGCAAATAACCCCACAAAGTGGAGTATACACCTCGAAAAAAAACCGTAGGAGTCTCTCCTACGGCCTCATTTATTCAAAAAAGACAGGCAGAAAAGGCAATCGCCTTCCATGCGCAGATGTCCATAATAGACGTTACAGATGTGAAAGCCCTCATGATAAAGTCTTGCAAGGTTGTCATAGCCTTCCCCAACCACGTCACTTGGGTGTTCAGGTTTCATTGAGTCATGAGGCGGCTCATGCAAAGGCAAGCCCTCTTCAGCAGGCAAAGCTTCCTTCAAGATTTTGCGGAGATGTTCATTTTCCAAGGTCAGACGATGATTCTCTTCCAGCAATTCTTTCATAATCAGCTTCATTTCACCCAGATCACTATGGATCTGTCCCATTTGTGTTTCCATTTCTTGAATGTGTGCAAAAATACTTTTCTTTTCCAAGTTTCCACCTCGAAAGTAACCATATGGTCTACTTAATGACAACGTCATCCAGTTGCAGTTCCTTGACCTTGCCGATCTCAAACAGCTGTACATGGACAGAACGAGTGTCAGCATTGATGCCGACTACCTTGCCTTCGCCCAAGGATGTGATGACGATTTTGCCTACCGATGGCAGTTCTTCCTTCACACTTTCATAATTATCATGCTCAAATTTCAGGCAGCACATGAGTCTTCCGCACAAACCGGAAATTTTGGTTGGATTCAGCGACAAGCTTTGATCCTTGGCCATTTTGATCGATACCGGTTCGAAATCGCCGAGCCACGACGAGCAGCAAAGAATTCGACCGCATGGGCCAATTCCGCCCAGCATCTTCGCTTCGTCACGTACCCCAATTTGTCTGAGCTCAATTCGAGTCCGGAATATGCCTGCCAAATCTTTGACCAGCTCCCGGAAGTCCACTCTTCCCTCAGCCGTAAAGTAGAAAATGATTTTATTTCGGTCAAACGTAAATTCCACGTCCACCAGCTTCATTTTGAGCCCATGGTCACGGATTTTATTTAAACAGGTGGTAAAAGCCTCTTTCGCAGCCTGCTTGTTCTCTTCCACAACGCGTGCGTCAGAGTCTCCAGCGATGCGTATCACTTTTTTCAGCGGCAATACCACATCGGCTTCCTGCACCTCTTTTTTTCCAACGACAACTTTACCATATTCGATGCCGCGCGCCGTTTCGACAATAACGCTATTATCCCTCTCTATCGGAAAATCGAGCGGATCGAAGTAATAAATTTTGCCCGCTTTTTTAAAACGGACACCCACTACACTGTACAAAAATTAACCCCCTCGTATGCCAGAAAAATTGGCTGGCCTTGAAGCTATCCTTCCAAACCGATCAAAAATTGTTCAAGACAAAGTTGGCCATTCACATTGTAGCGCAATTTTTTTTGGCACTCTGCGGCCAAATCCATATAGGAGACCCATTGTGCTGTGCTGCGGGATGAAGCATATGTGGATAAGAACTCCAACTGATCTATGAAAACGATACTTTCGTGCTTTCCGTATTGGACGTGAAGCATATCTTTGAACCACAAATGAAACAAGCTTAGCAGTAAATCCAGATGGTCGGAAAGTCCGGCTTTGAACACCTTCTGCCCTGCGGTCACCAGAGCGGAACTGCCTCGTCCCAGAGATTCCTTCCCTAATTGTAACATTACGTTTCTAATTTCTGCAAACCAATTCTGCTCCATCATTTCACGGCATCCATCGAGTCCAGATGACAGCTGTACCGCGCACCTGGCAAGCACTGAAGGATACCCTTCATCGACCAACTGCTGCTGCATCAGGGCAGGTCTCAGTGGGAAAAAGGCTATCGTTTGCGCCCGCGACTGAATCGTTGGCAGTAAAGCCTGTCCATTTTCCGTGATCAGCACAGCCACAGCCGGCACCGGCGGTTCCTCCAAAAATTTGAGCAGGCTGTTGGCAGCTTGTACGGTCATGGTATCCGCATGGTCAATGATATATACCTTTGGATTTTTGGACTCCGAACGATAGGAAAAGACCCGCTGCAGTTCGCGGATCTGGTCTATTTTAATGGAAGATCCGTCTGGAGCAAGGAGATGAAGATCGGGATGATTGCCGTGCAAAACCTTGCGGCATTCGAGACAATGCCCGCACGCATCATCCTCACGTTCAGTACAGAATAATGCCTGGGCAAACGTCATTGCCGTCTTCATCTGCCCGCATCCAGCGGGTCCGCTGAAAATATACGCATGGCTGACGGAATCGCTGCGAAGCGCGCTTTGCAGCAGCTTCTTGGCCGGTTCCTGCCCCATAATATCCTGAAAAGACATGTTTCCTCTCTTCCTTCGGGAACTTGCATGATCCGATTCACCAAAAAATCGGATTTTGCAAAGTCTTCGTTTAGATCAACATCCGTGTTTGTATTTTACTGCTATATCTTAGTGTATCATGAGATAGCTCAGATGTTCATTCCTATTTCTTCAAAATACGAGATTAATCAGCATACCACGGATTTCGCCGATCTGCTGTAACAATTCGATCTTGCCCTGCTCGCTATCCAGAAGCTCGTCAGCCATTCCGAGCAGCGCAGAATCAATCTCGTCAAGCAATTTATAGCGTTTCCCACGTCCGCGCCGATCCCAACCCCTGGCCTCCTTCATGGTAACGCCCCGTCTCACCGTATCCTCCAAAAAACGCTTTACAAGCATACGGTAAAGCTTTAATTCCCGGATCGTCATCGCTTTGGCCAAGCGGTCTCCCTGCATCTGTATTTCCTTGAACCGGCGTCCAAGCTCTTCCTGGGAGGCACTTGTCGACTGCTGCTGCATCACGTCGAGGAAGGACTTCTGCTGAACCGGCTTTGCCGACGTAACCTGAAGTTCGCTCTTAATGGGTCTAAACCCCGGGTTGATTTTCAAGTGAATCCCCTGCCTTTATAGACCTATGAATAATGATTTGTTATAATCTGGAGCCGCTATGACGGGTGATTCTAAGGTTGCGTTGTCAGCGACCCGGGATATGGTGTTATCGCATTTATATTAGAAATGCTCAAAGCGGTCTACCGGCAGTACAAACACCGTGGCTCCGCCTACTTGAACTTCAACGGGGAGAGGCAAATAGGAATCTGTCGTACCGCTCATTGGCGTAACCGGAGTTACAAGCTGTTCTCTGACTTTACAACTGCTGCGGATGACATTCATTACAGCCTCGACCTGACTGTCGTCCACCCCGATCATAAATGTGGTGTTACCCGCCCGAAGAAACCCGCCGGTACTTGCCAGCTTAGTCGCCCGAAAATTCGCTTTTACAAGTCCTCCCGACAAACGGTTGCTGTCTTTATCCTGTACAATCGCAACGATCAGTTTCATCCTGCATTCCCTCCTCTTGATTTAAAGCTTGCACCTATATAAATCGAACTAAAGTTTGTACTGTTATCATCTCCACTTATGTTGTGGCATACGAGATGCTCTACTTTTTCTTCAGTTCATTTTATCTAGTACAAGCCGTACCTTACTTATTTGACAAAGATCTTCAAAAATCCTTTAAAATCCGCTCTTCCAGGCTTTGAATGATATCCCGCTCGACATCCTCCAATGCCTTCGAAGCGTCAATCACGACAATTCGATCTGAAAAACGCTCGGCAAGCTGCAGATAACCTTCCCTCACTTTATGATGGAAAGGTAGTCCCTCCAAATCCAGACGGTTAACCTCACGCTCACGGCTTGCCGCAATTCGCGCTAATCCGACTTCAGGTTCAATATCCAGGTAGAAGGTAAGCTGCGGCATACGGTCATGAATCGCAAACTGGTTAATGCTCCATACCTGCTCTATACCAATTCCTCGTGCGTATCCCTGGTAAACCAGGCTGCTGTCCACAAACCGGTCACACATCACCAGCTTGCCTTCTGCAAGCGCCGGTTCCACCTTTTCCGCTAAATGCTGGCTTCGTGAAGCGGCATACAGCAGCGCCTCTGTCCGTGCATCCATCGCAGTGTGGCTGGGGTTCAATATGATCTCACGAATTTTCTCGGCGATCTCTATGCCTCCCGGCTCACGTGTGATGATATGAGGGATGGAGCGGCTTTCCAGATAACTCTTGAGTCTGGCGATTACTGTCGTTTTACCGGATCCCTCCCCTCCCTCAAGCGTTATGAAGATTCCCTGACCCTTGTTCATCCAACATGTCCCTGCTTTCTGCTATTCTTGTATACGAGTATCGTGTTAAGTTCCGGATCCTGTGCCCCTTGACATTTGGCTCCTGCCTGCGCAAGCCTCTTCAGCCTGGCCGCTGCCCCATCTGTAATTTGTTCTCCTGGATACAGAAGTGGAATACCAGGCGGGTACGGAATGATCATCTCTGCGGCTGTTCTTCCTGAACATACGGGCAGCGGAATGGCCTCTACCTCATCCAATTCCATGGGTGTTAAGCTGAAAGCCACCGGCTCGGAGAAGCTGTTCTTGGGTGAATTGTTCCACGTGGAAAATTCGACAAACGGATTTTTGGCAATAGGACCTTCTGCGATGAACTGATCAGGGAGGATGCCTTCACTCCCATGAAAACTAGGCAATGACTGGGCTTCCGCCTTCTCTACAGATATATGCGACAGAGCCTCCAAAAGGTGACAGGTGTCTTCCTCCGTCGACCCCAGACTATAGAGCAGGACCACATACCGGTCATCGCTCATCTCAGGTATGCAGCCGAAGGCTTCCAGCCTGTGCTGCAGCTCATACCCACTCAGGATCCCTGTCCGGTCATAAATGACCACCTTGAAGGGATCCTGGGTGGTGTACGCCGCCGGGGCTTCGCCGGCGGCCTCTCCCCGCTGCTGCCCCTGCGGCTGCAGCAGCCCAAAACGCGGCAGCTCCGCTAGGCCGCGCTTCAGGCCATCCACGGCGGCAAGTCCCGCCGTGAAGGCTTCGGCGCCCTGCACATGCAGGAGGCGCCGCGCCAGGTCCAGTGAGCCCATCACCGGATACGATGGGCTCGAGCTCTGCACCATGGCGAGCCGCTGGCGGAGCAGTCCGCGGTTGATCCGCGGACCCTGCACATGCAGCATGGCTCCCATGGTGAGGGCGGCCAGCATCTTGTGCGTCGACTGAACGACGACGTCCGCGCCGCTGGCCAGTGCGCTTTGCGGCAGCCGAGGATGCTGCCCGTAATGAGCGCCATGCGCCTCGTCCACGAGAAGCGGCACATGATGCCGGTGACAGGCCTCGGCGAGCGGCGCCAGCTCCGTACCCATGCCGTAATAGTTCGGCATGGTGACCAGTACGCCCTTGGCCTCCGGATAGGCGGCCAAAGCAGCAGATACCGTCTCAGGTGATGGAGCGGTTAAGAGGCCGCTCGTTTCATCCAGCAAAGGCTGCAAAAACACAGCTCTCGCACCAGCAAGCATCAGTCCGTTAAGCACCGATTTATGGACGTTCCGCTGTACCAGCAAAATATCCCCCGGTTTGGTACATACGGTTAGAATCATCGCTAGATTCCCTGACGTGCTCCCTCCTACCAGAAAGAAGCTTTCTTCTGCCCCGAAACACTCCGCAGCCAGCAGCTGCGCATCGCGGATCACACCTTCCGGATGATGGAGATCGTCCGTACCGGCAATTTCCGTAACGTCCGCCTCCATAATCTGTTCCAGGAAGCCTGCTCCACCCCAAGCAGCATAAGCCCTTCCTTTTTTATGACCCGGCACATGAAATGAGGCTTGTCTGCTGTTTTTATATTGATAGAGCATCTCATACAGAGGTGATTGTTCTTTCTCCAATTCTACTCTCTTCATGCATTTTTCGTTTCCTTCCGGTTTCAATCTCTACCCTATTTTATCGTATATTGAACCATCAGGCTAACGTATAATAGACGCTATTGGCTTGCTCTTTCTACAACTTCTTTTTACCAAACAGGTAGAATTGTTTAGTTCCGCTTATAACTTTAATATTCTATAATCTAAAAAAAGGGTAGCGGCCTCTGGCCCCACCCTATCCGCCATTTCTCGCGGAGCAATATATCCCGATTATCGAATCGTTCTGAAATATAATTGGCTTATACATGGGTTTGCATAGTGATTTGTCTCATTTGATGAATAAAATAATGATATTTCGCGTCATTGGCATCGGTACGTACCATTTCACTTTCGCAATCCTCACAAATAAACTGGGATACAATCGTAATCCCTTCTTCTTTCGTTTGCCCGCAAATAATACAGACGTGTTCGGTATGATCTTCCATCAACCATCCCACCTTGTTTCTTTGATTACTATGAAGTATGGCTCATTTCCTATTATTTTAAACCTTTTCATAGTTGTTTCATATCCCAAACGGCCTACACCAATCATATTCACCTACGACTTTACGAGTGTTTGTACCGGAAAACTTAAATAAATGCTTGTGAAAAACCGATATAGGAATTAATGACCGTAAGGGAGGACCGCTATTTTCTATGGCTGAGGAGAATAATATTAATGCTACCTTTTACCATTATAAATTAATCAAAAAGATTCCAGTAAGGCGAATTCAGGTTCGCTGCTACCTTATCCTTCCCTATATCGCTCTTATAGCCGCGATGCTTCTCATATCCTGGACTAGCCTGTTCTACTTCGTAGTAGCCGCACCTCTGGTCTTTTGGATTCATTACGTCATTTCACGTTCGGTCCTGCTGCTGTCCGGTTCTTCCTACCGCAAGCGCTGGAAGTTCTCTATGCAGCTCCCCTGGATTGGATACATAACTGATCAACATATCAGCTTCCGGATGTTTCGCAAAGTGTATACCTACATTACAACCATTGGCCTTGTCCTGTTTCTTATAATGCTTTTTATGTCACCGCTGGCCTTCGTTATTTCTCTGTTCTTTTGGCATCTCTGGCTGCTGCTTCCACGTTTTTACGCTTATGTCCGGCTTGCCGGTGTGCGTAAGGATGGAATGATCAAGTTCAACAAACAGGATATCAGCTACTACCAGCAGTAAGTAAAACTATAAACTCATCATCAAATATTAGAAAAAGACCTGCATCCTCGGACGCGGGTCTTTATTATTTAGTGGAATCCGTACTTTTCACTGTCGCTTTACCTTTAGGCTGAACAGTAACCGTAAAATAATCATCGTGAATTGTTAAATGAACGATTCGATTCTGCTTCTCGAAAACCCGGGAAGCCTTCTCGGACTCCTCCGTATTTTCTTTCCATCCCCATTCCTTGATCTTCTGCAGATATGCTTCCGGGATGCTATCCTTTTCTTTAATGCCTTTCATGGAATAACGAGCATAATCTATTTTGGTGTTTCCTACATTACGGTCAGTTCGATTTGCTTCTTTTGGCACCGGAAAGGTCTTCTCGTTCGCTGCCCCCTCATAAGTGGTCCATGAAGGTTCAGACTTTCCACAGCCTGTTATCAGTATCACGACAATGCTAAACAAAAGAAGAGCATGCAGCCACGATTGTCTGCGCATGTATGTCCTCCTTCTTCTAAGTTCATTAAACGTCAAAAAATCCTAAAAGCACCCCCTGACATGTACACTCATTATTATACTTACAACATTTGACCCTTCGGTAACAAAAATGTTACATTAGGTTATTGATCTCACATTCTTGACCTTAAAATAATTTTAACCCCTTTAACTCTATAACGATATAGACTGGTCCACTGATCTTGGCTCATCTAGACTTATCTCTATATATCCAACTACCTCTCAAACTCATTAGAACTCTTTCTCTTCTCATTTTAATATGCAATGTTCTCTTTATTAACAACAGACTTTGAAAAGTAAAAACAAAAAAACCACCGTCGATTATTCATCAACAGTGGTTCTTCGCTTGGCAGCGTCCTACTCTCCCAGGACCCTTCGGTCCAAGTACCATCGGCGCTGGAGGACTTAACGGTCGTGTTCGGGATGGGTACGCGTGGAACCCCTCCGCCATCGCCACCAAACGTTTCAAGTGTTTGATCACCTGAAAACTAGATACGAAACAAATTTGCATTTTATCTTTTAGGATAAGCCCTCGACCGATTAGTATTGGTCAGCTCCATGCATTGCTGCACTTCCACCTCCAACCTATCTACCTCGTCGTCTTCAAGGGGTCTTACGAATTGGGAAATCTCATCTTGAGGGG
>NZ_JALIRP010000019.1 GCF_022898935.1 Paenibacillus mangrovi
CGGGATGGACGTACCGCTGGTGCACCAGTTGTTCCGCCAGGAGCATGGCTGGGTAGCTACGTACGGAAGGGATAAGCGCTGAAAGCATCTAAGCGTGAAGCCCCCCTCAAGATGAGATTTCCCAATTAGTAAGACCCCTTGAAGACGACGAGGTAGATAGGTTGGAGGTGGAAGTGCAGCAATGCATGGAGCTGACCAATACTAATCGGTCGAGGGCTTATCCTAATAGTTTTTCGAAGAAGAACTGGCTTCGGAAGCGTTACGCTTTGCATCGAAGCAGCTTCGAAAACAAATTCTAAAACAAGCAAATCGTTTCGTATCTAGTTTTCAGGTGATCAATTCACTTGAATATGTTATCTTTATAATATACAGCGATATGCTTGGAGAGATACCCAAGTGGCTATAAGGGGACCCTCTGCTAAGGGGTTAGACTGCGTAAGCGGTGCGAGGGTTCGAATCCCTCTCTCTCCGCCATCTGTATACTATATAAGATATGAATAATATGGCGGTGTAGCTCAGCTGGCTAGAGCGTACGGTTCATACCCGTGAGGTCGGGGGTTCGATCCCCTCCGCCGCTACCATACATATTCTGGAGGCTTAGCTCAGCTGGGAGAGCATCTGCCTTACAAGCAGAGGGTCGGGGGTTCGATCCCCTCAGCCTCCACCATATATGCCGGTGTAGCTCAATTGGTAGAGCAACTGACTTGTAATCAGTAGGTTGGGGGTTCAAGTCCTCTCGCCGGCACCATTTAAAATAATGAGGGACCGTGGTGTAGAGGCCTAACATGCCTGCCTGTCACGCAGGAGACCGCGGGTTCGAATCCCGTCGGTCCCGCCATTTATTTTAATTCAATGCATTTCCACAAGAGAAAGTGGGAAGAGTAACATCAACCACTTTATTTTTCTGTTAAGGCTCGGTAGCTCAGTCGGTAGAGCAGAGGACTGAAAATCCTCGTGTCGGCGGTTCGATTCCGTCCCGAGCCACCTTATATGGAGGCTTAGTGAAGTGGCTAAACACGGCAGACTGTAAATCTGCTCTCTACGAGTTCGGTGGTTCGAATCCATCAGCCTCCACCAGTTTTAAGAGCCATTAGCTCAGTTGGTAGAGCACCTGACTTTTAATCAGGGTGTCGAAGGTTCGAGTCCTTCATGGCTCATCCCAAAGACCATTAACCTTACAGTTAATGGTCTTTTTGCTGTGTATTCGATATGCTAATGTATACGATTTTGGTTGTTGAATTTGTGAAAAGGATTGCTAAAAGCGATATGCCTTGTATGAAAGTATGTCGATAGACGTTTTTCGTATGAATTTTTGGCTTTCTACAGAAGACATTTTACCGACTTTCGGAATTTCCTTCACAATATGATAGAATAAGAAACAAAAACGGTAAAGTGGTGGATGACATCGATGGTGGAGATGGAGACATTACGTAACAAGTTAGAGCAGATTATCGGGACGCCCTTGCGCATCAAACAGCTGACTAAACAGCAGTCTGAAAGCGTATATAATCGGGCCGAACTTCAGGATTCGCCTAAATTCTCAGTCAACAGCGATGGTCATGCTGGACATGATCACACCCTTAGTGACTCGGTCGTTGTTGATGATATGATCTGGTATCCCCTTTACTCGAAAAACGGGCAAATTTACGTCCTGGAAGCTCCTGTGCGGGAGATGAGTACCGAGGTATCGCGGCTGATTGGGCTTCTGGTTTCTCAAGTCAGACCGAAAGCAGATAAGTCTGTACCCGTCCAAGGTGATGAGGAACGAGAGATCCAACGGTTTAGTGCATGGATTATGGAGCAGCTGGATCAAGAACGTGGAGACAGTGAGATACCAGATGATCTCGAGCTAAAGCGGCGCTTAACGGGTGAAATGATACCTTTTCTGCTAACCTGTGAGAGTGTTCATACGGTGGACGTCAATCGGAGCCAGCTTAAGAAGCTGCTTAAGAGCTATTTTGATGGAGAGGTTGTACTTGTACCTCTGCGAAGCCATGAATGGCTGATACTGGCGAAGAAAGAACTGGTCATCGGTGCTGGGGAAGATAAAGAAGAGGAAAACTCGGAATCAGAAACGGACATGTCATCCGCTTTTTGCCAAGGACTGTATGAATTGACTGCGAATGAATGGGGTGGTACCTTCCATTTATCTGTAGGTCCTTCCTTTTCACCAGTGAAATGGCTGCCTTCCATGGTGTCGCTCCTTAGGGAGACCATTTTTCTGGGACGAACCTTTCATGTTACCGAGCATGTCCATTTTCCGTGGGAGCTACTGCTTGAGAGATTGATCTACAGCATCCCCGTGGATCAGCGCAGGCTGTTCCTGGAGCAGGCCGGTGACCATGGCGTGTTGTTTTCCGACAATGAGACACTATCTACACTCGAAACCTTTTTCCAGCTCGATTGCAATGTAAGTGAAACGGCCAAGCGCTTATATATTCATCGTAACACTCTTTTATACCGCTTGGATAAGATCAAACAGGAGACCGGACTGGATGTTAGAAGCTTTGGTGACGCGGTTTTAGTGAAGTTGACGATGCTATTGTATAAAGTAACGAAAAGAAAATAGGTTTTTTGTGCAGTTTGTGTATAGCCAGTCTCCGAGATGTTAGGTAATATAATAATATAAAAATGTATTCGATTTCATAATATACACTTAAGGGGGAAAATCTCATGGCAGGTGTACGTTTAGAGCATATTTTCAAAAAATATCCGGGTTCGGATAAAGCAACGGTTAAGGATATCAGCCTTGACATTCAAGACAAAGAATTTTTGGTGCTGGTAGGACCTTCCGGTTGTGGTAAATCTACAACTCTTCGTATGATCGCTGGTTTGGAAGAGATCTCCGAAGGTAAACTTTACATCGGTGACCGCGTCGTGAACGACGTTGCTCCTAAAGACCGCGATATCGCGATGGTATTCCAATCTTACGCTTTGTATCCTCACATGAACGTATATCAAAACATGGCATTTGGTCTGAAACTTCGTAAAGTGAAGAAAGACGAGATTGACAAGCGTGTTCGTGAAGCAGCAAGAATCCTCGACATCGAGCATTTGCTTGACCGTAAACCAAAAGCACTTTCTGGTGGTCAGCGTCAACGTGTTGCCTTGGGCCGTGCAATCGTGCGTGATCCTCAAGTCTTCCTGATGGACGAACCGCTTTCTAACTTGGATGCTAAGCTTCGCGGTCAAATGCGTGCTGAAATCACAAAGCTGGTTAAGCGTCTTGAGACGACTTGTATCTACGTAACACACGACCAAACAGAAGCCATGACCATGGGTGATCGGATCGTTGTTATGCATGACGGCATCATTCAACAAGCTGCTTCTCCAGAAGAGCTCTATAACAGCCCTACGAACCTGTTCGTTGCTGGCTTTATCGGTTCCCCTACGATGAACTTCATCGCAGGAACCCTGAGCGAATCTAACGGTTCTGTACGTTTCCGTTGTCAAGGACTGGATGTTGAAGTTCCAGGCGGAAAAGCACAGCTTCTGAAAAGCAAAGGTTACATCGGTAAAGAAGTGATCATGGGCGTGCGTCCAGAAGATATCCATGAAGAGCCAGTATTCTTGGAAGCTTCTCCAAACACAATCTTCACTTCCCATGTAGACGTTACCGAAAACCTGGGTCATGAAATGCTCCTCTACCTGAGCGGAGTTGGCAGTGACACTGTAATCGCCCGTGTAGACGGACGTTCCAACACTCGTGAAGGCGCAAGCGTTCGTCTTGCAGTGGATATGAACAAGATTCATATCTTCGACAAAGAATCCGAGCTGAATGTATTGTTGACGGACTAATCCAGGCGGTATGCCTGAAATCCAAAGCCGCCCTTCGGGGCGGCTTTTATAATTTCCGGGACCCCCCACAAAGTACCTGAATCATCTTCGAAGCAAAGTCCCCACTTTGTGGGGTTATTTTGTTGGCATGAAAGAATGTATGCCTTCGCTCTGCCAAGATTGCATTCATTGGAAATTTCATTTACGATGGGTACAATGGAATCTTTATCGAATCGTCTCGGACAGCAATCGGGCTGGATTCTGAGCCAATCGGACAGAAAGGGAGACATGGAATGGCTAAAAAGGTTAAAGTAGCAGAATTGGTACAGCAATTGCAGCTGGAAGTCATATCCGGAGAACAAGGCTTGAAGCGCATTATTACGACGGATGATTTGAATCGACCAGGTCTTGAGATGGCTGGTTATTTTGATTATCATCCCCAAGAAAGGGTACAGCTGCTCGGAAGAACGGAGCTGGCCTTTTTTAGCATGCTTACATCAGAGGAACGCAAGGAGCGGATGGAACGTCTCTGCACCGATGTCACTCCATGCATCGTCGTTACACGCGGTTTGGATGTGCCTGAGGAGCTCGTGACAATCAGCCAGGAGAAGCAGCTCCCTGTGCTGCGCAGCAGTGTGGCAACCACGATTTTGCTCAGCCGGATTACAAGCTTTCTGGAAAGGAGACTGGCACCGACTACGACAATTCATGGCGTACTATGTGATGTATACGGTGTCGGAATGCTGATTACGGGCAGCAGCGGTATTGGTAAGAGTGAAACCGCTCTGGAGCTCGTTAAAAGGGGACACCGACTGATTGCCGATGATGCGGTCGAAATCCGTCAAACATCAGACGCTCAGCTGCATGGTACAGCACCGGAGCTGATTCGTCACCTGCTGGAAATCCGTGGTGTCGGCATTATTAATGTGATGACCCTGTTTGGCGCCGGAGCGATCCGGAACAACAAGAGAATTACGCTTGTCGTCAGACTGGAGGCCTGGCAGCAGGACAAACAGTATGACAGGCTTGGGCTGGATGAAGAAACGACTAGAATTATTGACACCGATATTCCGCTGGTTACGATTCCGGTTCGTCCTGGACGAAACCTTGCAGTCATTATTGAAGTGGCTGCCATGAACTATCGTTTGAAGCAAATGGGCCTCAACGCAGCTCTGCAGTTTACCAACAAGCTGACCGCTACGATCGCGGAAGACATGGAAGATATGGATTAGGAGAGTGAAAAAATGGCCACATTGCTTCTCAATCCGATCGCTTTTTCGATTGGACCCCTGTCTGTACACTGGTACGGTCTTATTCTAGGATTCGGTGCACTGGCGGGTCTTATGGTAGCAATCCGTGAAGGCAAGCGATTCGGCATACCGCCCGAATTCTTTATGGATATGATGCTGCTTGGCGTACCTTCAGCCATTATTGGTGCGCGCATCTATTTTGTAGCCTTCAAATGGGACGACTATAAAGATCATCTAATTGATATATTCAAAATTTGGAACGGCGGCATCGCTATTTACGGAGCCTTAATTGGCGCCATTATCTGTGCCTTCTTCTATTTCCGTTATAAAGGCTATAATTTCTGGCGGATTGCTGATATTTGTGCTCCGGGCCTTTTGCTCGGACAAATGATCGGACGGTGGGGCAACTTTGTTAACCAGGAAGCTTATGGCGGACCTGTGCCTGAGTCGTTCCTGCGGGAAACGCTTCATCTTCCGAATTTTATTGTAGATCAAATGAATGTGCAGGGTGTGTACCATCATCCGACATTCCTGTATGAATCATTATGGAGCCTCGTGGGTATCATTATTTTACTCATTCTCCGCCGCCAGAAATTTCTGCGGTCAGCAGAGCTGTTTCTATCTTACTTCATCTGGTATTCCATTGGACGTTTCTTTATCGAAGGACTGCGTACGGACTCGCTGGCCTATATGGGACAGGACTGGATGGCTTCGCTTATGAATGCACTGTGGAAGCCTATGGAATGGCTAGGATTTGAGCATGGGGCGCTCGATCCGACATACGGCAACGTCCGTATTTCCCAGCTGGTATCGATCGCTATTATTATCGCAGCGATCGTGATCATTATCGTACGCCGTGCAACGGGGAGAGCTGAAGTTCGTTACCTGGATCCGATATACTCTACCAAAGCAAGCCCGGACAATGTACCAGAATCTGAAGTTGTTCCGGAGGAAGCATCTGCAGAACGTGAAGTAACCCGCACAGAACCTATTTCCGAACAGGAGACAGAGGAAGCGGAGGACAAAAAGGAGTAATTTCAGCATGATTGATACCATATTGTTTGATCTCGACGGAACGATTATTGACACCAATGAACTGATTATCACCTCATTTATGCATGTGCTGGAGAAGCATCAGCTAGCACCGCTGACGCGGGAGCAGATTATTCCGAAGATGGGAGCGACGCTGGAGCAGCAGCTTCAGCATTTTTCCGGCATGGGGGATACCACTACACTGATTACGTCATATCGAAGCTATAATGATGAACATCACGACGCCATGGTGCGGCTGTTTCCACAGGTGGAGGAGGTTGTAAGTCAGCTTCATGCCAAGGGACTGCGTCTCGGTGTAGTAACAACAAAGAACAAACCGGGTACGATCCGGGTTCTGGAATTGTTCGGTCTTCAAAAATATATGGAAGCCGTCATCACGCTAAATGATGTTGAACATCCCAAGCCGCATCCTGAACCGATCTTAAAGGCTCTTGAACTGCTGGGTTCTGATCCTTCACGGACATTAATGGTGGGAGACAGCCCGATGGATATTGAGTCGGCAAAAGCATCAGGCGTTCAGTCTGCAGGGGTGGCTTGGTCATTAAAAGGTGAGAAGGCACTGCTGGAACATCATCCGGACTATATGCTGCAGGATATGAATGATCTATTTTCGCTCTTAGAATAGGAGTAAGGCATTGTGAGAAAAGTGACACGGTATCCGGTGGAGGGACCCAACGCGCTCTGGCAGATTTACAAGACCGTCAGCCCTTGGAAAGGGGTCAAAAACTTTATCTGTATTCAGGCGGCAAGGTACTGTCCGATTCTTTCGCTCAAAAACTGGATTTATCGTCATTTGCTTGGCATGAAGGTCGGCGAGCATACCGCGTTCGGGCTGATGGTGATGGTCGATGTTTTTTTTCCGGAGAAGATTACCATTGGGGAAAATTCGATTATTGGATATAACTCCACCATCCTGGCGCATGAGTATTTAATCCATGAATACCGCCTGGGCGAGGTCATCATCGGGGATCATGTCATGATCGGTGCGAACACAACCATACTGCCCGGCGTAACAATCGGCGATGGGGCGGTTGTTGCGGCGGGATCAGTCGTACATAAAGATGTGGCTGCAGGAGCTTTTGTGGGAGGTAATCCGCTTCGGGAAATCAATCGGAGTAAGGATGCTGACGTTTCGTAAAGAGCTACTAGCCCAAACATCATAATCAGCCAGATAGATACTCGGCAGACAATATAGTATAAAGCCTAAACATTCAAAGCCTGCTTTGGATGTTTTTTTTGAAGTTTATGTGGCGTACTAGGCAGTAAATATAGTATTTTTAAATAGGAGATTATTTGGAATGTTTCAACAACTGGACCGTAACATGGAAAGAAATAATATTAATACGGGAGAGTTCACATGCTTGAGAAAAAAGAACGTATCATGGAGCTGGATATTTTCCGTTCGCTTGCGATTATGGCGGTCATTTTTATCCATGCGACATCGACTACTCTAGCTAAAACGCTGGGTACGTCTTCCTACTATCCGTTTTTGTTTATTAACATATTCAGTAAGTTTGCCGTGCCGGTATTTATCTTTTTGAGCGGGTTTGTGCTTTTCTACAATTATTTGGACAAGCCGCTGAATAAATCGATGCTGAAATCCTTCTATACCAAACGTTTGTTATATATCCTTGTACCTTACATATTTTTTTCATTGTTCTATTTTCTACTTAACTGCTACGTCAAAGGGAAGCTGGGCCTTCCGTTTACGCAGCTGGCGCATGATTTTGGCCTGCAGCTGTTAAAAGGGACTGCGCATACCCATCTATATTATGTGATTATTATGCTGCAGCTGTATATCGTGTTCCCACTGTTTCTGTGGTGGTTCCAGAAGCAGCGCTCCATTTTGCCGTGGGTGGCGATCATTGGCCTTGCGATTCAGTGGTTGTTTGTGTACCTGTACAAATATGGATTTCATTTGCCTGAAGCAGGTGTGTATCGAACGGGAATCCGCCTTCCCCTCCCGAAGGGAAGCGTCGCGTTCTCATATATGTCCTTTTATCTCTTCGGTGCATTCATCGCTGCGTATTATTCCCGGTTGAAAGAATGGCTGATTGTTACGCGCGAAGGCTTTAAAAGCGGCAAGGGCATCGTCTGGCTTTTTGTATGGGCGGCCTGGCTTGCAGCAGGCATTATTCACGTGAATTTGTATTACGGATTAAATACACGGGGCAGCAAGATCAACAGCTTATGGTATGAATTGATGTGGGATGTGCATTCCCTTCTGTCTTGTATCGTGCTGATGCAGGTATCTTATATGATCTACCGGTACGGCTGGAAGTGGCTCAGTACGGCTTTGACGTCCATGGGGGCCTGCTCTTTCGGAATTTTCCTGCTGCATCCGGCGGTGCTGTTCTTGTACCGTAAAATACCGGTCCATGGAGGTTCGGTGGAATATGCTCTGCGTATCGGGGGAGGATGGATCGTTTCTCTCGGAGTTTCATGGATCGTTGTTTATATTGCCTTCCGGTACATACCTTGGTCCTGGGTATTCTTCGGTACAGCGCCGAAACGTCCGCAGACAAATATGAAAGACAAGACTGTTAAGCTTAATATGTAAATGAAAACCGTCTGGCCATTGCCGGACGGTTTTTTGTATATCACAAAATATTCCAATTATTGTTACAAAAAAAGCAGCTTGGACAAGGGTAATTCAGGAGTTAACGCGAATATGTAAATGCTGAACCAGTCTTCATTGACGAAGGCAAACACTTCATGTTAATATATCCAATAATCTTTACTTTGGTAGAATGGTAGCACTTTAATGTGATGAAGATATATAATTCAAATATTGGGGTGAAAGCAAGTGTCGAAGCCAAAGGGTTTTGAAAAACCGGTCGGCGTCCGGGATTATGTGCCGTATGCCGTCGACAAACTCCGCGCGATCGAGCGCAATGTTTTGGATTGTATGAGCCGCTGGGGTTACCGGCAGATCATGACGCCAACGATGGAGTTTTACGAAACGGTGGGCGTAGCCAGCTCCACGTCCGATCAGAAGCTGTTCAAGCTGCTGAATAATCGGGGCACCACCTTGGTACTCCGTTCGGATATGACGGCACCGATTGCCCGTGTCGTGTCTTCACTGCTCAAGGAGGAGCCGCTGCCTATACGACTTTCCTATCATGCGAATGTATTTCGTGCTTTTGAAGAAGAAGCAGGGCGCGAAGCCGAGTTCTTCCAGACTGGTGTTGAGCTGGTTGGCGACGACTCGCCGGAAGCGGACGCCGAGGTGGTGGCACTTGCTATTGAATCGCTGAAGGCGGCAGGGGTAAAATCATTCAAAATTGCAATGGGCCATGTTGGCTTTTTGAACGGACTATTTGAGGAAGTGCTAGCCGGTCGAACCCATGATCAGCAGTCTCTGAAAAAGCATCTGCTTGACCGCGACTACGTCGGTTTCCGGAAAGCGATCCGGGAGCTTGCGATCAACGACGAGCAGCAAATAGAGCTTGAAGGTATTTTGAGGCTGCGAGGGAACAAGGAAATTTGCGATCAGGCATTTGATCTGAGCAGGCATCCACTCGCGCAGGCATCCATCGATCATCTGTGCAAGGTGTGGGAGGTGCTCGAGGCGTATGGTGTTTCGGAGCATGTCCTGATTGATCTGACCATGATCGGTGATTTTTCCTATTATACCGGGATGACATTTGAGGGCTATGCGGCTGAGCTTGGTTTTCCAGTATGCAGCGGGGGCAGGTATGATAACCTGCTGCGCCAGTTCGGACGGGATGTGCCGGCTACGGGCTTTGCGCTGAAGACAAACCGCATTCTCGATGGCGTTAAAGGTGCAGTCGAAGAAGAAAGGCGGCCTGTTTTGATTAGGTATACCGCTTCACGCCGAAGAGAGGGGCTTGCAAAGGCAGCTGAGCTGAGAGAACAGGGGAGAGCGGTTGTGACGCTGCTTATCCAGGATAAGAGTAAAAGATTACAGGAGCCTGCGGGTATGTACGATAAAGTAGAAACGTTCTCTTAGGAGTTCTTTTAACATTAGATCATGACGTGGTTCCCTGGTGTATACGCACTGAACAGGGCTAAAGAATGCAGGATATTGAGGAGGGAGTACCTTGTCGGAAACATTAAAAGTAGCCATGCCGAAAGGACGGATCTATAAAAAGGCGGCGAATTTGTTCCGTGCTGCCGGACTGCCAATACCCACAGAGGTGGATGAGACCCGCAAGCTGGTCATCGCCCTGCCTGAGCTCGATATGGAGTTTATTTTGGCGAAGCCGGTAGACGTTCCGACGTATGTGGAGTATGGGGCAGCAGATATCGGAATTGTCGGCAAGGATGTGCTCATGGAGGAGAACCGCGATGTATACGAGCTGCTTGACCTCGGCATTGCCAAATGCCGGATGTCGGTCATCGGACTGCCCAACTGGCAGCCGGGGATTCAGCAGCGGGTGGCAACGAAATATCCGAATGTGGCATCCCAGTATTTCCGGGAGCAGGGACAGCAGGTAGAGGTTATTAAGCTGAACGGCTCGATTGAACTGGCGCCACTGATCGGTCTTGCAGACCGGATCGTCGATATGGTGGAAACCGGACAAACGCTGAAGGAAAACGGACTTGTTGAAATGAATCAGATTTTTGAAATCACAAGCCGCCTAATTGCCAATCGGGTAAGTTACCGGATGAAAAACGGACCGATCCAATCGCTGTGCGACCGTCTGCAGAAGGCTATTGCCGCTGAAGTATAAAGCATCGGGTACAGGAACCGGGAGAAGGCTGGAGAGAGCGAGGAGAGAAGAGGATGAAAGTTGTATCTGTACAGGATTTTGATCTGCGGAGAGAAGTCGACTACGGAACTCCGGAACAAAATGCACGGGTAAAACAGATTGTAAGTGACATCAAGGCTGAAGGCGATGAAGCGCTGCTCCGCTACACCAAAGAGCTTGACCGTACTGAGCTGTCCGCCGGGATGCTGCGGGTGACGAAGGCCGAGCTGGATGCAGCCTATGCACAGGTTGATGATTCTTTTATCGAAGCGATCTCAGCCGCTGCCGAGAATATCCGTGCATTCCATATGCGGGAGAAACGGAATTCGTGGATGGATCTGCAACCGGATGGCAGCATTCTGGGCCAAATTATCCGGCCGCTAAAGCGCGTGGGTGTCTACGTCCCCGGTGGTAAGGCGGCTTATCCTTCCTCCGTCCTGATGAATGTCATTCCGGCCCAGGTAGCAGGCGTCCCTGAGATTGTGATGGTTACACCGCCTTCAACCGGCGGCGCAGAGGGAATCAATCCCTATATTCTGGTGGCGGCCGCCGAAGCTGGCGTGAATGAGATATACCGCGTCGGAGGTGCGCAGGCGATCGCGGCCCTCGCATACGGTACGGAAACGATCGCTCCGGTCGATAAAATATGCGGCCCCGGCAACATCTATGTGGCACTTGCCAAACGCGAGGTATATGGCGCTGTCGATATTGACAGCATCGCCGGACCAAGCGAAATCGTCGTACTCGCTGATGAGTCGGCTGATCCGGAATATGTGGCAGCAGACCTGCTGTCGCAGGCAGAGCATGACGAGATGGCATCGGCTATTCTGGTTACCTCATCACGTGAGCTGGCGGACCGTGTATCCGTCGAAGTTCAGCGCCAGCTGGAGCTGCTGCCAAGACGTGATATCGCTTCTGCATCCATTCAGCATTATGGAGCCATCATCGTAACAGAATCGCTACGTGAAGGCATTTCCGTAGTGAACCGTCTGGCACCGGAGCATTTGGAGCTGATGGTAGCGGATCCGATGGCACATGTAGGCCTTATTGAAAATGCGGGAGCCATTTTCCTGGGTGCATACAGCTCGGAACCCGTAGGGGATTATTTTGCGGGACCGAATCACATTATTCCGACCAATGGTACAGCGAGATTCTCATCGCCAGTGGATGTGGATGATTTTATTAAGAAATCAAGCATGATTTATTACAGCAAGGAAGCCCTGATGAAGAACGGAGCAGCGATCATGGAGCTGGCACGCGGCGAAGGGCTGGAAGCACATGCACGGGCGATCGAAGTCCGGTTGAAGCGCGAAGGAAAGGCAGGAGAAGAGAATGGAATTTAATCAGAATAACAGCGCAAGAAGCGCTCAAGTAAGCCGCAAGACGAATGAAACAGATATCCAGCTGGCTTTTTCCGTCGATGGAAACGGGGTGTCGGAGCTTGCGACGGATGTGCCGTTTCTGAATCATATGCTCGATCTGTTCACCAAGCATGGACAATTCGATCTGAAAGTGCAGGCGCGGGGAGACATCGAGATCGACGACCATCACACGGTTGAGGACATCGGCATTTGTCTCGGTCAGACGCTACGGGAGGCTTTGGGTGACAAAAAAGGCATCAAACGCTACGCGAGCGTCTTTGTACCGATGGATGAGGCCCTTGCACAGGTCGTGATCGATATCAGCAACCGGCCGCATTTCGAGTACCGCGCGCAGTATCCTTCCGCGCAGGTTGGAAGCTTCACCACTGAGCTTGTTCATGAATTTTTCTGGAAGTTTGCGCTTGAGGCACGGATAACGCTGCATGTCATCGTTCATTACGGACAGAATACGCATCACATGATTGAAGCGGTATTCAAGGCACTGGGCCGCGCACTGGATGAAGCGACCAGCATTGATCCGCGGGTGACGGGGGTCCCATCCACGAAGGGAGTGCTGTAAGTGGCAATCGCGATTGTTGATTACGGCATGGGCAATCTGCACAGCGTGAGTAAGGCCGTGGAGCGTCTTGGAGCAGAGGCGCTCGTCACGGGCGACCGTACAGAGATTATGAACGCGGAGGGTATTATTTTGCCCGGTGTGGGTGCTTTTGGCGATGCTATGGAGCATCTCCGCGCAAGTGGGCTAGGTGAAGTCATGAAGGAGGCCGCCGCGGCGGGAAAACCGCTTCTCGGCATCTGCCTTGGCATGCAGCTCTTGTTTGGCAGCAGTGAGGAGTACGGCCAACATGATGGGCTTGGCATTCTGCCGGGCAGGGTCATCCGGTTTACAGACGGAGATTACAAGGTGCCGCATATGGGCTGGAATCGTTTGGGGTTTCTGCAAAAAGACAATCCGCTGCTGGCGGGACTTGCGGAAGGGCATGTTTATTTCGTGCATTCGTATCATGTTCTTCCGGAAGTGAAGTCTGATCTGATCGCCGTAACGGATTACGGACGGCCGGTGACGGCTATTGTCGGACGTGGTTCCGTGTATGGTATGCAGTTTCATCCAGAAAAAAGCGGTGAGCTTGGCATGCAGCTGCTCGGGCAGTTTCTGAAGCTGTGCGGGACCAAAAAAGATAAACAATGAATTTAGTCCATGTATGATATTAAAGATTAGAAAATGGGGAAGCGGGGGAGTCAATCGATGTCATCATTCATCATTTATCCGGCCATTGATATCCGCGGAGGCAAATGCGTCCGGCTGATTCAAGGGGATTACAATCAGGA
This sequence comes from Paenibacillus mangrovi, assembly GCF_022898935.1. Lineage (GTDB taxonomy): Bacteria > Bacillota > Bacilli > Paenibacillales > Paenibacillaceae > Paenibacillus_AQ > Paenibacillus_AQ mangrovi. The sequence goes on from NZ_JALIRP010000019.1 coordinate 13,507, forward strand.
AACAGTCTATAACGACAGTCCACTCGCGGCTGCGAAGGCATGGGAAGCTCAGGGCGGTTCTTATATCCATCTTGTCGATTTGGACGGAGCCAAAGCAGGACACCCGGTAAATGACGAGGTGATTGGAACGATTGCCTCCGGCGTTAACGTTCCGGTACAGATCGGCGGAGGGCTGCGGACTGTGGACGACGTCAAACGTTTGCTTTCCCTTGGCGTAAGCCGTGTCATTATCGGAACAGCGGCGATTGAAGACCGAGCGTTCACCGAAGAGGTGCTTGGCACATACGGCGATAAGGTTGCGATTGGCATTGATGCCAGAAACGGATACGTGGCAACGCGCGGCTGGCTGGAGACCTCTGAAGTCAAGGCTGAAGAGCTTGCGAAAGAGCTTGCTTCCAAAGGTGCGGAGACATTTATCTTTACGGATATTTCTCGCGATGGCATGATGCAGGGTCCTAACGTGGATGCCATTGTTGCTCTGGCTAAGAGCAGCGGAAAAACCGTCATCGCCTCGGGCGGCGTGAGTGTGATGGAGGACCTGGTCAAGCTGAACCAGTATCGCCAAGAAGGCGTCGGTGGGGCCATTGTTGGCAAAGCATTATATACGGGCAGCATTGATTTGGCTGAAGCGGTAAGAACGCTGAAATAAAGAGTGACGGAGAGGGAGAGAAGGCTATGCTGGCAAAACGCATCATACCGTGCCTGGACGTGAAGGACGGACGGGTGGTTAAAGGAGTCAATTTCGAGAATTTGCGCGATGCGGGCGATCCGGTTGAGCTGGCAGCGCTGTATGACCGGGAGGGCGCTGATGAGCTGGTGTTTCTGGATATCTCGGCTTCCGTTGAAGGCCGGCAGACCATGGTTGAAGTTGTGCGGAAGACGGCTGGGGAGATCGCGATCCCGTTTACGGTCGGCGGAGGGATCTCCCAGGTAGAGGACATGAAAAGAATCCTTCGCGCCGGCGCAGACAAAATTGGCATTAACACGGCGGCTGTCCTTAACCCGCAGCTGATTGCGGATGGGGCGCGCCGTTTCGGCTCGCAGTGCATCGTTGTCGCTGTGGATGCCAAATATAACGAATCGTGGGGCGAGTGGGAAGTCTATACGCATGGCGGACGTAAAGCTTCAGGAATCCGTGCGCTCGAATGGGTGCGGAAAGCTGAGGAGCTGGGAGCGGGTGAAATCTTGCTGACAAGCATGGATGCCGACGGCACGAAGGACGGCTTCGACATTGCCTTGACGGCGGCCGTGGCGGATGCAATCCGGATTCCGGTAATTGCTTCGGGCGGAGCGGGAACAAAGGATGACTTTGTCGAAGTATTTACGCAGGGAAAAGCGGATGCGGGGCTTGCAGCCACGATCTTTCACTATAAGGAAATTTCCATTCCGGAACTGAAGCAGGACTTAAAGCTAAAAGGGGTTGAAATCAGATGAGCGAACAATCAAAACAGCAATCACTTGAGCAGGTGCAGGAGCAGATCAGCTTTGATCAGGAAGGGCTTGTCCCGGCAATCGTTCAGGATGCAATCAGTAAGGAAGTCCTGATGATGGCGTATATGAACCGCGAATCGCTGAAACGTTCCATCGAAACCGGAGAAACCTGGTTTTGGAGCAGATCACGTCAAGAGCTGTGGCATAAGGGCGCAACTTCCGGCAATACGCAAAAAATCGTATCCGCACACTATGATTGCGATGGCGACACCCTACTGTTTCTGGTGAAGCCGGCAGGACCGGCTTGTCATACTGGGGAGACGACCTGCTTCTACCGCGAGATCCCATCGCCTGCAATAGCATCTGAGGAAGCTGGTATGAATGCTGTCCAAGGTAGACACCGGTTTGCGGTGCTAGAGGAGCTGGAACAGGTTATTGCACAGCGTGAAAAGGAACGCCCTGAAGGCGCTTATACCACCTATTTGTTCGATAAAGGCGTCGATAAAATTCTGAAAAAGGTCGGCGAAGAGACGGCGGAAGCCATTATCGCGGCCAAAAATAAGGATAACGCCGAGCTCCGGCTTGAGGTGAGCGACCTGATCTATCACCTACTCGTTCTGCTTCAGGAACGCAAGCTTCCGCTGGATGAGATCATGGCTGAGCTGGATCGCCGTCATGAGCGTCCTCGCCGGGATTAGGGGGCGGGTGTATCATGCTGATCGATTATCACACGCATCATGTGCGCTGCGGTCATGCGGTTGGAGAGCTTGAAGAGTACGTGCGCCGCGGCATAGAGATTGGACTGGGCCAGATCGGCTTATCTGATCATATGCCGCTGCTTCACGTTAATCCAGCCAACTATTATCCGGAAATGGCCATGCCGATGGACGAACTTCCGCGTTATGTGGAGGAATGTCTGAGGCTGAAGGAGAAGTATAAGGGACAGATTGATATACGATTAGGCCTTGAAGGAGATTATATTGAAGGATGGGAAGAAGCGATCGAGCGGATCGTAGAGGCTTATCCTTGGGATTATGTCATCGGCTCCGTCCATTTCCTTGGGGAATGGGATATTACGGATCATCGGCAGATTCAGGGCTGGGAAGGCCGTGATAAGCTAGAGGTCTATCAAACCTATTACGATGCCGTTCAAAAGGCAGCTGCGACCGGCTTCTATGACATCATGGGCCATGTGGACGTCATTAAGCGGTTTGGGTACCATCCGGGAGAGGAAGCTGCTGATGAAGTGCAGGCGCTGGAAAACGCCGCGCTTGCCGCGGTAGCGAAGAGCGGCGTGGCGATGGAGTTGAACGCCTCAGGATTATCCAAACCATGCGCGGAAATGTTTCCGTCGGAGCGGATGCTGCACGAAGCGTATCGGCTAGGTATTCCGCTTACGGTCGGATCGGATGCACATGATCCGATAAAGCTCGGGGAGAATCTGGACCGAGCCCGGGCTGTCCTGTGGGAAGCAGGTTTTCGTGAACTAGCGGTATTCAAGAAGAGACAGAGATCAATGATTCCTTTGGTGGTCTAAAAAACGGGTATCAGGAGGAGCGTATGCAGCATAAGGTGCGTATTTTTTCCGGGTCATCCAATCCCCTGCTTGCCGAGAGCATGTGCGAGAAGCTGGGCGCGGAGCTAGGGAGTGTTACGTTATCCCGCTTTAAAAGCGGTGAGATTTACGTGAATTATGAAGAAAGCATCCGCAACTGCGATGTGTTTATCGTACAGTCTCTTTCGCATCCGATCAACGAGATGTTTGTTGAGCTGCTGGTTATGATCGATGCGGCCAAGCGCGCTTCTGCGCGTACGATTAACATCGTCGTTCCATACTACGGATATGCCCGGCAGGAACGGAAATCAGCACCGCGTGAGCCGATCTCCGCCAAAATGGTCGCCGACGTCTTGACGACGGCAGGAGCGAACCGGGTGATTACGATGGATCTGCACTCGCCGGCAATTCAAGGGTTTTTCAATATCCCTGTGGATCATCTTACGGCACTGGACTTGATAGGCGGCTACTTAAATTCCTTGAACCTGATCAAGCCCGTTATCGTGTCGCCTGATGCGGGACGGGCCAAGACGGCTGAGAAACTGGCCAATCATCTGGATTCACCGTTCGCGATCATGTTCAAAAAGCGCCCCGCTCACAATGAGTCGGTCATTACTCATGTCATCGGAGACGTGGAGGGACGGACACCGATCATTATCGAGGATATCATCGATACCGGATCGACGATTGTGAATGTCGTGGAGAGCCTGAAGGAGCGGGGGGCCGCTGAGGCGATTGTCTGCGCAACGCATGGGCTCTTTTCAGGAGATGCGCTGAAACGATTGAATCACCCCCATATTAAAGAGATCGTGGTCACAGATTCGATTGCGATTCCGAAGGAACGGCATGAACGGCTTATGGTGCTGACAGTTGCCCCGCTGCTGTCCGCAGTCGTAAGGATTATTCTGGAAGGCGGATCGCTTGCAACCATGTTCAAAGACGCTGGAGTTTAATAACTCCGGCGTCTTTTTTAGATACCAGAAAGTATAAACGGGATGGTTCTCATGATAATATTTTCGCTAGAAAGGTGGTTTGATTTCCAGACAAGACAGGCACTCGGAGAGTATTTATATAATAGATATTGCCTTAGATGCACCTTTAAAGATATGGTATACTGTTCTGGATAGATAAACGAACTAGGGCTTATTCTACTGGTAATCCTTTTTGCGTTTTGCCGTGCATGAGGTACCATGCCTTTTTTAAGTTCGAATGATATCCAGATGAATCTATTGTTTCTCTTTGATAGAAATGTTATATGCAACTTAAGGGAGGTGCCTTGCTTACATGGAGGAAAATCATCTGCAGGCTGAGGACCTACAACATAAAGTAATACCCATTCATATGGATGCCAATTTCTTTTTTGAACGTGCTGTCCGGTCAATGGACCGTCTTCATTATGATAAGGCATTAAAATATTTTCGCAAAGCTGTTGAATATGAACCGGAAAATCCGGTGAATCATTGCAATGTGGCGGGCATATTATCAGAGATGGGCGATTATGAGGGTTCAAACGCCGTCCTTGCCGATATTTTGGAGCATGTCGATGCATCCGTGACGGAATGCTATTTCTATATGGCCAATAATTATGCCAATATGGACAATTTTGAAGAAGCTGAACGTGTGCTGATCAAGTACCTGGAGGAGGATTCTGCTGGCCAGTTTTTGGACGAGGCTGAAGAGATGATGGAGCTGTTCCAATACGAACTGGAACGTCCGGTGAAGCCTAGCCGGATCCGCAGCCGCGAGGGTATGGTTGAACACGAAGAGGCACGGACGCTGATGGAGGAAGGGAAGTTTTCCCAAGCGTCCGAGCTGCTGGAACGCATTGTGCAGGAGCAACCTGATTTCCTGGCAGCACGAAACAATCTGGCTCTGGCTTATTATTATATGGGGTTGTTCCGCAAAGCCAAGGCTACGATTGGCGAGGTGCTGGAGCTGGAACCGGGAAATATTCACGGATTGTGCAACCTGGCGATATTTTACCAGCATGAGGGGGATACTAATTCCTTGAACCCTCTGCTGGAACTGCTCGAAATCACGATCCCTTTTCATCAGGAGCATGTGTTTAAGCTGGCTACCACGATGGGGATTTTGGGCAAGCATGAATCGGCTTACGGGCATTTTCGTCGGCTCCTCAAGGATGACGAAGTAAACGGAGATCCGAGTCTCTACCACTATACAGCGGTGGCCGCCTTTAACAGCGGACGCTACAAGGAAGCGAAAAGGTACTGGGGCCAGCTGCTCAAGCTGGATCCTGTATCCGATATTCCGCGCTTCTATCTGGCACAGCTAGAAGAACTGGATCTGACGAGTACGCAGCGGCTTGAACTAAGCTATCATTATCATCTACCGTTCGAGGAGCAGCTGAAACGCTGGGAGCAGGATGAAAGCGAGCTGTACGAAGAGATCAAAACTAATCCGCTAATCCGTTCCTCGTTCTTCTGGGCGCTTCGGTATGGAGACAAGGGGACCAAGCTTCAGGTCATCCGTGCGCTCGGCTGGATCGCCGACGAAGAAGTAAAGGAGACACTTGAGGTCTTCCTTGAAGAGCCGGATGAGGCGGCAGAACTGAAGCGGGAAGCAATGCGCATTCTACAGGAGATGGGGCTTGAAGGTTCTGTTCAAGCAGCTTTAGAAGTAAGCGTGGCTTCGGAGCCGATGATTGAGGAGACGCAGGTGTCAAACGATTCTCACAACGGGGGCGATACCTTGCAGGCTGTTGTGGATCAGGCGCTCCTGCATATGGACGACCAAGCGGACCGGGAGCAAAAGAGTCATTTGCAAAATCTGTGGACCCAGTTTCTTGGCAAGCTGCACCCGGACACGCCGATAATCCGTCATACGGAAGGATGGTCTGCAGCGCTGGAATACTTAACGGCCAAACAACACGGCAGTTCTATGACGTATCAGGAAGTGGCAGAGCGGTATGGAGTCTCCGTATCAACGGTAAGCCGCTATGCGAAGCGCATCAACAGTGTATGCTCACTCAAGGAAGAAAAGGATGATATTTTCCGTCCTTTTACAGAAAATATATAAGAAGAGAGAGGATCAATGTTATGTACAAATCAATCGTAATCGGTACGGGTCCTGCAGGACTTACGGCGGCTATTTATCTGGCGCGTGCTAATATGAAGCCACTGGTGATCGAAGGTATGCAGCCTGGCGGACAGCTGACTACAACGACAGAGATCGAGAACTTTCCTGGCTTTCCTGATGGCATTATGGGGCCGGAACTGATGGACAACATGCGTAAGCAGGCCGAGCGTTTCGGCGCTGAGTTCAAAACCGGCTGGGTGGACAAAGTGGATTTCTCCAAACGTCCATTTAAGCTGACCGTAGAAGGCATGGGCGAGATTGAAGCTGAATCTGTCATTATCTCTACCGGCGCTTCCGCGAAATATCTCGGCATTCCTGGAGAACAGGAAAATGTAGGACGCGGCGTCAGCACCTGTGCAACCTGCGACGGATTCTTCTTCCGTAGCAAAAAGATCCTCGTGATTGGCGGCGGCGACTCCGCGATGGAGGAAGCAAACTTCCTGACCCGCTTCGGTTCCAGCGTCACGCTGGTTCACCGCAGAGAAGAGCTGAGAGCATCCAAAATCATGCAGGACCGTGCGCGTACCAATGACAAAATCATTTGGGCACTGAACCGCGTACCAATGGAAGTCGTGGTTGCCGATAACGGCGTAAAAGGCTTGAAGGTATACAACAATGAATCGAAACAGGAAGAGCTGATTGAAGCCGACGGTATTTTTGTGGCCATCGGACATACACCAAACACCAAATTCCTGGACAATCAGATTACCACGGATGAGGTTGGATACATTCTCGTCAAACCAGGCACAACGGAAACCAATATTCCGGGCGTGTTTGCCTGCGGCGATGTACAGGATGTGCGCTACCGCCAAGCCATCTCTGCAGCCGGTACCGGCTGTATGGCTGCGATGGACTGTGAGAAGTTCCTTGAAGGCAATATGGTTCATGACTGGAGTGGAACACTGTAACAGCGGTTTATAATAAAAGGAGCTATCCCCAAAGATCAATTTGATCTTCGGGATAGCTCCTTTTTTTGTCTGGGCATCATCATTCGTTCTCGATATAAGCAAAGATAGCGGAGGGGAACGGAATTGATCTTGAAGAAGCGAAGCGACTGCAAGATCAATAAGTAAATAAAGCGCCTATCTAAAAAGGTAGGCGCTATTCCGTGTTTTTATACTAACCAGCGGAGGTTTGGGGATAGCCGATCCTTTGTGAGCCAGTTTTCCCCGTAGACCTATTCCAATCAAATAAACTGGCGAGCAACAGAGCGGATAGCGCCAAACCGTAGCGCCTCAAACCGTAGCGCCTATATCCAGCCGTTCTCTTCCGCCAGACTGATCGCTTCGATCCGGTTTTTTGCTTGAAGCTTGTTTAGAATTTCGGAGATATAGTTGCGGACGGTTCCGTGCGAGAGATGGAGCGAGCGGGCGATTTCGCTCGCGGTCCGGCCCGCAGCGATCAACTGCAAAATCTCGCATTCTCTTGGAGTCAGTGGGTTCTTCTGCGCGGCTGAGTCGAAGATCAGCTCGGGCGAGATGGCGCGGTGTCCCTGCATGACTCGCCGGATCGATTCAGCGAGCCTGTCGCTTGGCTCGTCTTTCAGTAGATAGCCACTGACGCCTGCCTTCACAGCTCTTTCAAAATACCCAGGCCGCGCAAAGGTGGTCAGAATAATTACGTGGCATGGCGATGCATCCTTCTTCAGCCGCTCCGCGACCTCTATGCCGGTCTGCACCGGCATTTCGATGTCCAATAGACAGACATCGGGCCGGAGTCTCAGAATCATAGAGAGGGCTTCCTGACCGTCTGCAGCTTGGCCTACCACCTCTAGGTCATCCTCGAGATCCAGCAGCGAAGCAAGGGCGCCGCGCAAAAGACGCTGATCCTCGGCAATCACAATACGGATCATGCAGTTTCACACTCCTTGCCGGGTTCATGTTTAGATTTGTTCTATTTTCGTTAGGATGTCGTCGCTGGGCGTGGTTCTAATGACAATCGGAATACGGATGAATACGGTCATACCGCTGGAGGAAGAGAGCTCCAAGGTACCGTCAATCAATGACAAGCGTTCCCTCATGCCTTTAAGCCCGTTGCCATTGGTTACCGGGGGTTCATGGCTTTCGTTCCAACCGATTCCGTTATCGCTGATGGTCAGCCGGAGTTCACCTGAAGTTTGCTCTATGGCGATGGTACAAGCATTTGCCTGGCTGTGTTTGACGATGTTGGTGACGGCTTCCTTCAAACACATGCTGATTATGTTCTGGATGAGTCCCGAGATGCCTTCCAGATGGAAATCTCCCTCTGCCTGATATTGTATTCCTGCACTCTCCAGTATCCTCTCAGAAGCCTTCAGCTCTTCCATAACTGTCAATGTCCGCATCCCGGTCACCAGCTCCCGTACCTGGCGCAGAGCGGCTCTAGAGGTCTGTTCAATTTCCCTGGCTTCCAGTAGCGCCTTCTTCGGATCGCGCTCGAGGAGCCGGGTCACGAGCTGGCTTTTCAAGGTGATCAGCGATAACGTATGTCCTAACGTATCATGCAGGTCTCTCGAAATACGCATGCGCTCTTCACGCTTCACCAGCTCCTTGATCCGTTCATTGGCCTCATTCAGATCGCGTTCCAGCTGCTGCCGCTTAAACATGGAACGCATACCGAACGGAGTCATCATCATGACGACCATAAAGGGAAGAACGACGAAGACGTCCTGTCTTACCAAACGAGGAATATTGAGAATGAGCGGCAGGATCAGCATGACGTAAAAGACGGCCAGTGCAATGGCAAAGCGCTTTTGATCTTTGTAATATCCAATAAAACTGGCTGTGTAGAAGCCCAAAAATAAATTGTAAGGGCTGTATGCTACGCAAATAAAAAATGCGAGCAGCATCTGCAGGCTCAGCCAGTAAGAGAAGGATTTTTTCGCGAAATAAAGCTGCCGGTAGGTTACCAAAAACAGGGCGATCATCAGGTAACCTACGATTCTGCGCCAGCCTTGCTCCTGACTCATGTAAAAAATCGGCATGGACATATAAATCAGCCACACATAAGGAAAGAAGCCCAGTTCACTCGGAAATAAATGAAATCGGGAACACTTCAAAGGTTACACCGCTTCCTGTTTTTTTCGAATATATATGGATAGTACCATAAACAGGATTAAATAACTGGCCAAAATTAGTATCGGTTTAAGGCCAGGAGCCTCCCCTGCCGCGATGGACCACACCCCACTGCCGTAATTGTAGGAAGGAAGCCATTGGCCGATGGTCTGCAGTACGGAAGGAAAGCTGTCGATCGGCATCCACATGCCTCCAAGCACCGCCATCAGCATGTATGTGATATTGCTTAAGCCGCTCGTGGTGTCGACCCTTTTCATCGTTCCGAATAGCGTGCCAAGAGCAAGGAACGGGATGGAGGCAACCAGAATCCAGAGTCCACTGCCGATCCATTGGCCGATAGACATCTGAACCCCGTTCATAAGGAAGCCTGCGACAAAAATGACGATGACCGAAAAAGCATGCATGACGGTTTGCCCGAACATTTTAGATATGAAATAAATGCTTCCCGGGAGCGGTGTGATCCTCATATAGACGGACCAGCCCAAGCTCTGTTCCTGGACCATACGGATGCCGACTGTCATAATGGACGAGCCCATAACGCTGAAGGTAGTCATCGACATCAGGTAATGCGCCTGCCAGGCTTTCGCGTCATCGACACCGGTGTTAACGATTTTTGTGAATATATAATAAAACACGATGGGCATGAGGAGCGACCAAAAAACATAATAGGGGTTGCGGATAATCCGCAGCATTTCAACCTTGCACTGCATGAGCAGCATTTTCATGATGAGACCGCCTCCTTCTCTTGATCATGCGTAAGCATCACTTCAAAAGCATCATCGAGCCGCCCCTGTCCGGTGCGGATGTCCCGTGCGGGAATGTTATATCTGAAGATGGCTGCCAGGACCGTGTCCGTGTTGTCTGCCGTAACCGACCATCTTCCTTCCTCCTCCTTGCAGTCCCGCACCCCGGGAATGGAGCACATCCGATGGATCATTTCGCCTACGGCATAGGAGTCCCCGTCTTCCAAATCCGCGATAAAAGATACGGAGCGGCTGGTCAATCTCGATACGATCTCATCCGGGGTGCCGTCTGCGGCGATTTTTCCTTTATTAAAGAGGAGAATCCGGTCTGCGGCATCCTCCGCTTCCTGTAGGTAGTGCGTAGAAAAGAGAATCGTCTTACCTTTATGGGCCAGTGCCTCGACTTGCTGCCAGAACGTTCTTCGCGACGTTGAATCCAGTCCTACAGTCGGCTCGTCGAAGAATAGCAGGTCGGGATCCCCCGCCAGTGCCAGTGCAAATCCAAGCCTACGCTTCTGCCCGCCGGACAGCTTATCCGCGCGTTTATTCAGCTCCTCTGGCGTGAAGCCGGCGAGATCGGCCATTTCCGTCAGCTTAAGAGGATGGGGATAGTAGCTGCGAATCATGGACATCACTTCACGCGCATTCAGCCCGTCAATCACACTAACCTCCTGAAGCATGGCGCCGATGCGCCTTTTGACCTGGGCGTCCTTCGGGGATTGGCCGAATATTCTGACGCTGCCGGAGCTGGGCTCGCGCAGTCCGAGCAGCATGGATAGCACCGTCGTTTTACCTGCCCCGTTGGGGCCAAGAACAGCTGTGACGCTGCCCCGCGGAATGACGAAGGAGACATCTTCCACGGCCGTTTTGCCAGCGAAAATCTTAGAGACATGTTCAAGCTCTGCTATATTTTCCATACTAACCTCCAGTTGTATAGATTCATTGGCTTTATACCTTATATTTCCATTCTAAACGCGCAGAGTCGGACCGGTTAGTGTGTGCTGTCATGAAAAGAATGTGACAGTTGTCATATCATGTGAGAGGATAGGAATAGGGCAAGCGTACCGTTTCACGAAATCTTCAAAAAGCGGATGAAGCCCGCAGCACGGGCTTTGGCGGGGCTTGTGAAGGTTCTCACATCTCTTGACCGATAGAATAGCTTCAATTATAGTTGGTACAGTAGGAGCAAACTAATTATTGAGAAAAAAAGGTGGCTTGTAACATGTCTGAGCAAATCTACGTTGGTGTCGATTTAGGCGGAACAGCGATCAAGGTCGGCATCTGCAATCAAGCAGGACAGCTTATTCAAACGTATGAAGGACCCACAGAAACGGAAAAAGGCGTTGATGTTGTCGTCGATAATATCGAGAAATATGTGCGACATATTGTTGACCAGTCCCCATACAGCTGGGATCAGCTGGCAGGTGTCGGAGCGGGAGTTGCCGGCTTCACCAATGTACGTGAGGGGATCATTATTTTCGCGCCAAACGTAGGTTTCCGTGATGTGCCGATTCGTGCCATTTTGGAAGAAAAAATCGGCAAGCCTATTAAAATAGACAACGACGCAAACGTTGCTGCCCTCGGTGAAGCCTGGAGCGGCGCGGGTCGCGGCATCGAAAACTGCGTCTGCTATACGCTCGGTACGGGTGTAGGCGGCGGAATTATCATCAACGGCAAAATCTATCAAGGCTTCTCTGGCTTGGCCGGTGAGCTTGGTCATATTTCCGTTGTTCCGGATCTGGAAGCCATCCAATGCGGATGCGGCAAAATGGGTTGTCTTGAGACAGTCTCTTCGGCAACAGGCATTATCCGCATGGCGAAGGATGCCGTTGAACGCGGAGACCGCACATCGCTTGCGCTGGAGCAGCATATCGCAGCGAAGGAAGTATTTGACGCGGCAAAAGCCGGGGATGAAGTGGCTCAGCGCATCGTGAAGCGCGCAGCCTTCTACCTGGGCAAATCGATGGCAGCTGTAGCTGCTGCGCTCAATCCGGAAGTGTTCATCATCGGCGGCGGCGTCTCGAAAGCGGGAGATATCCTGTTTAGCGAAGTGCGAGACGTATTTGCCAAGTCGACTCCTGAGCCTCTGCAGAAGGGCGTTACCATCCTGCCTGCACAGCTCGGAAATGATGCTGGCGTTGTCGGCGCAGCCGGACTTTTACTTCGTTCCTAGGACGCCTGAAGCAGTGTTTTGAATGTAAGATTAGAAGTACAGCGGGCGGTGGAGTAATACCTTTTTGAAGATATAAGAAAGTATAAACTTCAAAGAGTTTGCATCCTTATATCGCAAGAAAAACTTCATCTAAACGCGGTCTGTCTTCTCTGAAGATACGTCGATAGAAGTTTTTCTTAAGTATTTGCGGCCCGTTTTTTCGCTTTCTGAATACCATACTAAGGGAGGGGAAGCTGGTGCTGGACGGTAACAATACTGCGTCGGCCATGGCCACCCTGATTATCATCACAGGCATGTCGGGGGCTGGAAAGACGCTAGCGGTACGAAGCCTGGAGGATCTCGGATATTTCTGTGTGGATAATCTGCCTCCGGTGCTCATTCCTAAATTTGCTGAACTGATTGAGCAGTCGAAGGGTAAAATCGCGAAGGTAGCACTGGTCATTGACCTGCGCGGACGTGAATTTTTTACAGCTTTATCGGAATCCTTAAATTATATCAGGGACCATTTTACGATACATTGCGAAATTTTGTTTCTGGAAGCAACGGACTCGGTGCTTGTGCAGCGCTACAAGGAAAGCCGGCGCCGGCACCCGCTTGCTCCGGAGGGCATGCCGCTTGATGGCATCCGCCTGGAACGAAAAATGCTGGAGGAGCTTAAAAGCTCTGCTACCGTTGTGCTGGATACCAGCAGCATGAAACCGGGAGAGCTGAAGGACAAAATCATCTCGCGGTTCTCCCATCTGGAGAGCAACGCGCTATCTATCAATATTACTTCGTTCGGTTTCAAGTACGGGATTCCGATTGATGCCGACCTGGTATTTGATGTCCGTTTTCTGCCGAACCCCCACTATGTGGAGAATTTGCGGCCTCGGACCGGACAGGATAGCGAAGTATACGATTATGTCATGAAGTGGCCTGAAACCCAGGCATTCCTGACGAAGCTGCTGGATATGCTGCATTTTCTTATCCCGCAGTACCGAAAGGAAGGCAAAAGCCAAGTCATTATCGGCATCGGCTGCACAGGTGGCAAGCACCGCTCGGTAGCGATCGCTGAATATTTAGGCAAAATGCTGGGAGCCAGTGAAACAGAATCGGCTTCGGTCAGCCACCGGGATTCTGAACGTGATCGGCATTAATGAGAGTGGAAGTGATGAGAGTGGCTGAACAAAATAGAGAGCGTCCGCGTATTGTTGTCATGGGCGGAGGCACAGGCTTGTCGGTCATGCTGCGCGGTTTGAAGGAAATGCCGCTAGACATCACAGCGATTGTCACTGTGGCGGATGATGGAGGCAGCTCAGGTATTTTGCGGAGTGAGCTCCAAATGCCGCCTCCGGGCGATATTCGCAACGTTCTGACAGCACTGGCTGATGTGGAGCCATTGATGTCAGAGGTGCTTAGATACCGCTTCAGCAGCGGTTCGGGCCTGGCGGGACATAGTCTTGGCAACTTGATTCTGGCCGCCATGACCGACATCAGCGGTGACTTTGTCACGGCAGTGCGGGAATTGAACCGCTTATTTGCGGTACGGGGCCGTGTGCTGCCTGCTGCCGGCGAAGCCGTTGTGCTGTCGGCGGAGATGGAGGATGGCACCATTGTAACCGGTGAATCCAAAATTCCTGAAGCTGGCCTGCGGATCAAACGAGTCTTTCTAGAGCCATCCGAAGTAGAGCCGCTCCCTGAAGCGGTCGCAGCCATTGAAGAGGCGGATGCGATCCTGATCGGTCCTGGAAGCTTGTATACCAGTATTCTGCCGAATTTGCTCGTTCCCAAGCTGGCTGAAGCCGTCATGGCTTCGGAAGCGATCAAAATATTTGTCTGCAACGTCATGACCCAGCCGGGGGAAACGGACGGATATACCGTCAGCGACCATCTCCAGGCTGTTTACAATCATATCGGCAAGCACTTATTTGACTATGTCATCGTGAATAGTGGGGATATTCCGCCTCAGGTTCAGGATAAATATGCTGAAAAGGGCGCCAAGCCGGTGGAACTCGATTACGACGAGGTGACCAACCTTGGATACAAGGTGATTGCCGACACGCTCGTGCTTTTCCGGACGTATCTGCGGCATGACGCCGACAAGCTGAGCCATCATATTTACCAGCTGGTTCAGGACTGGATTTTACGAAAGAGGTGAGAGTCCCGTGTCGTTTGCGGCGCTGACTAAAAAAGAACTGACCATGATCGAGGCAGACGCCTGCTGTGAACAGGCCGAATTGTCGGCACTGATCCGCATGAACGGGGCGGTCCAGCTTTCGAACAAGAAGGTCATTTTGGATGTATCCACCGAGAATGCAGCGATTGCCAGACGTATCTACTCGCTCATTAAAAAGCATTTTCAGGCTCATACCGAGCTGCTTGTCCGCAAGAAGATGCGTCTGAAAAAAAATAATGTCTACATCGTCCGTATTCCGGCCCGTGTTCAGGAAATACTGAAAGAGCTGAAGATTGTTTCGGAAGGCTTTTTATTCCGTGCCGACATCGACCCGGTTCTGGTCAAGAAGAACTGCTGCAAGCGCGCCTATCTGCGCGGAGCGTTTATGGCCGGGGGCTCGGTCAACAATCCGGAAGGCTCCTCCTACCATCTGGAGATTTCGTCCATGTATGAGGAGCACTGCCAGGCGCTGGTGGATCTTGCGAATGAATTTCAGCTTAACGCCCGTTTGATTGAGCGGAAGAAGGGATTTATTCTGTACATCAAGGAAGGCGAGAAAATCATTGAATTCCTAAACCTGATTGGAGCGCATCAAGCCCTGTTCAAATTCGAGGATGTGCGCATCATGCGCGACATGCGGAATTCCGTGAACCGGATCGTCAACTGCGAAACAGCCAATCTGAATAAGACAATTGGAGCAGCCGTCCGGCAGATCGACAACATCAAGCTGCTGCAGAAGGAAATGGGGCTTGAGAATCTACCCGACAAGCTGCGTGAAGTTGCTGAAATCCGGTTGGCTCACCCGGACATGAATCTGAAGGAAGTAGGAGAACTCCTCAAGGGAACCGTCAGCAAATCCGGCGTAAACCACCGGCTCCGCAAGATTGATGAGCTGGCTGAGAAGATTCGAAACGGCTAGTTTTTTCTTCTAGTGTCGTTCATGTTATAATGTTATAATGTTACCAAATATGGCTTGAGAGCTATGCAGATTTTTTAATTAGGGGGTAAGGTTTCCATGACAAAGCATCCGGTAGTTGTCCGCTTAAAAACGGGTCTTCATGCCAGACCGGCAGCGTTGTTCGTCCAAGAAGCGAATAAATACTCATCTGAAATTTTCGTGGAAAAAGATGATAAAAAAGTGAATGCCAAGAGTATCATGGGAATTATGAGCCTTGCAATCAGTTCGGGGACCGAAGTAATCATCAGTGCCGAAGGTGCGGACGCAGATCAGGCTGTAACCGCTTTAGTCGCTTTGGTGGGTAAGGAAGAACTCGAGAACCAATAATATGGATGATTCATACTCTGCCAAGAAGGGATGATCCCTCGCGGCCATTTTCAAAAACAGCCCTTTCTTCAAGACGAAGATAGGGCTGTTTTGCTGCCCTACAAATGTCCGCTTTTTTGAAAAATTCCTATTATCAAACATAACGATCTATCCGATTATATACTATAGCTGCCATGAAAACGGCGGCGTACTTTTATTTTGAGGTAGGGAAAATTAAAAAAAGGGGTATGTGTATGGGGAAATGGAACAATAGGAGAAATGAAGCAGCCAGGAGGGAAGGCGAAGGAGCTGGAAGAACGCTGACGCTTGAAGAAAAGGATATGAGCGGCAGAAACAAAATTTTGCTGGCGGCCATTATCATTACGACGTTTTTTGCGTCGACTACAATAGATACAGACCGTCTCATTAGCTGGTCCAATGTTTGTTTTGTCATTAATGTCATTGCGCTCATTACATACATTTACCTGCATATTCGCAAAAAATATATCCGCCACATTTCATATATCAGTGTGTTCAGTATGGCTCTGAATATCGGAGTTCAGTCCTTCGTTCAGCCAACGATGGCAAGTTTCTTCGCGGTCTATTATCTGATCATACTCGCTATCATAACACTTCAGCTTCTGGTCACTTCGATTACGCTGGTATATTCGATGATTATTACGATCTATCTGGCATTCGGGAATACAGGGATTCCAATGTCTCTGAAAGACAAGCAGCAGGCTACTCTTATGATCGTACTCGTTTCTATTATGGCCTTCCTTCTTCTTCGCGTCACCAACACCCTGATGAACAACATGAATAAGGCGCGCGAGCAGAGCGTACAGCTGCTGAGTGAGCAGCAGGTTCAGAGGGAAAGTCTAATGAGCGGTGTAATGCTGGTCACGGGCAATATCAATGATATTACGCATGGCGTCGAGGATAATATGGCCTCCTTTGAACAGATGAACGTGGCATTCCAAGAGATCTCCAGCGGCGCATCCGCTCAGGTTGATTCGACCTATGCCATCAATGAATCCGTAAAACAGATGAACATGATGGTGCAGCAGATGTCGAGTTCAACGGAAACGCTGCTGGAACAAACGGATGACGCGAATCGTCTCTCTGAGACTGGTAAGGATAAGGTGGAGCTGCTGAACGAGGCGATTCTCGACTTCAAACAACAAATTGACGCCATGTCTACCGATATCCAAAGCTTGACCGAACGGGTTAACCGGACTTCGCAATTCAGCCAGACCATTCAGGAAATCGCCAACCAGACCAATCTGCTGTCGCTTAATGCCAGTATCGAAGCAGCAAGAGCAGGCGAGCACGGACAAGGGTTTGCCGTTGTGGCCAAGGAAATTCGCAAGCTGGCGGAGGTGGCTTCGGGATCGGCCGAACAGATCTCTTCCGAGATGAACAGCTTTTCAAAATTGATGGATGAAACGATTGCACGTATGGGACAGGTTGCAGCACGGATGGATAAGAGCAGCACGCTGACCCAAGAAACGTACGACGCCTTTAACTCGATTAAACAATCCATTGCAGGGCTTCTGGAAGTGTCTAACAGTTACCGTGGAAATATTCGCGAAATTGCCGTATTCTCCGGCTCCATTGACGATTCCACATCGCACTTGGCTTCTGTGAATGAACAAACCTCTGCAACGCTGCAGGAGCTGACCGCTACACTCCAGTCTCTTCTCAGCAGCAATGAAAATAGTCTGCAAGGCATCAAGAAAACCCAAAGCAATCTACAGGCGCTCACTTAAATTGGGCAGAAAAAATTTCGTATTCCTGCAACATTTACCAATCCTCTGCGTCTAGTAGACAAATCAGGTGAAAAGATAGGTTGCCTAAAGGAAGATTCGGCTAACTTTTGCACTTTCACCTCTTTGGAGAGACTGTTCAATAATCAGAGGAGGTCAATGAAATGAACAAATGGATTAAACCTGTAGGGTCGGTACTGATTGCCAGTGCATTAATGATTGGAGTAGCAGGTGTGAGTGGTATCGGAGGCACCTCCACTGTTTTTGCGGATCAGGATGTACAGCGTAATGTAGTTAACGTGGTAGGCAAAGGCGAGGTCTCCGTGAAGCCGGACATCGCCTATCTGTCGATCGGGGTGGATACACAGGCGAGCACAGCGCAAAGCGCGCAGAAGGCGAACGCCGAGAAAATCCAAAAGATTACCGATGCCTTGAAAAATACGTGGAAAATCGCAGACAAGGACATTCAAAGCGTATCCTTCTACGTGCAGCCGAACTACACTTACAATGACAAAGAAGGCCAAAAAGTAACGGGCTATACGGCTCATCACACGCTGCAAGTTTCCTACCGCGATCTGTCCAAAATCGGCAAGCTGCTGGATGACGCGTCGAATGCAGGCGCCAATAACATCGATAATGTTATCTTCTCGGTTGAAAATCGCGACCAGTATGAAGAGCAGGTCATTCAAAAGGCAATGGCGAACGCTGATTTGAAAGCTGGAGCGATTGCCAAGGCGGCTAAACGCCAACTGGGTGCAGTGCTTACTGTAAGCCAAGGCGATGTAAGCAGTCCGGTTATTTATACACAGGCTAAAATGGAATCTATGGCTGATGCAGCTTCAAACAATTCCACGGCAGTAGCGCCAGGCGAAGTGAAAATTTCGACGCAGCTCAGCGTGCAATATGAATTGAAATAGGCTTTGCTGCGAAAATAAAACCGCCGATTCCTGAGCTTAACAAGCTCTAAGGGAATGGGCGGTTTTTGCTTGTAAACTAGGGTGTGAAGCTTTTTCCTGTCGAATATTACAGAAAAGTGTTGTACCCGGGGGGAAAAAACGGTATAGTGAATATGCGAAATTTTGTACTTGCAAGGGTTTTTGACGTATAAAATGCAGTGAAACTTCACATATTTGCATAATTTCGAGCCTGGTAAGCCATACCCATGGATATGGCTTTTTTTTCTTAAGATATCAGAAATTTCACAAAATGCGTCGCAAGACGTTTTTTCTTCGTGTTAAGGGAAGTTTCGGTGTCATCATCATGATCTATGAATTTTTGAAGTACAGGATAGGGGGTAGATGCATATGATTGATCTTGTCCAAATAGAAAAGCATTTTGAAGGACAAGTGGTCGTGCATCCGCTGTCACTGAACATTGAAGAGGGAGAATTCCTGACTTTGCTCGGTCCAAGCGGCTGTGGTAAAACGACCATACTACGAATGATTGCCGGCTTTGAGACGCCAACCCATGGTGACGTGGTTTTGGCAGGTCAGAATGTGACTAACTTGCCGCCAAACCAGCGGGATTTGAACCTTGTGTTCCAGCACTACGCGCTGTTTCCGCATATGACGGTGGAAGAGAATATCGCTTTCGGGCTGAAAATGAAAAAGATGCCAAAGACAGAGCAGAAGAAGCGGATTGAAGAAGCAGTTGCGATGACGCAGCTGACTGCGCTGACTTCCCGTTACCCGCATCAGCTTTCCGGAGGCCAGCAGCAGCGTGTGGCCATTGCGCGCGCGATTGCGAATAAGCCTAAGGTGCTTTTGCTGGACGAGCCGCTTGGCGCGCTGGATCTGCAGCTCCGTAAAAACCTGCAGTCCGAGCTGAAGCATTTGCAGCGCTCGCTGGGCATTACTTTTGTGTATGTGACGCACGATCAGGAGGAAGCGATGATGCTGTCCGACCGGATCGTCATTATGAATAAAGGAAAGGTTGAGCAGGTTGGTACGCCTAGAGAAATCTATGCATCGCCTAAGACCCTGTTTGCCGCAACCTTTGTGGGAGAGAATAACATTTTCTCTTCTGCCGAAGGGCTTTTTGCCGTTCGTCCGGAGAAGCTTCGTCCGGTGCGTGAACTAGAAGGAGCGCGCGTAACGGGTGTGATCCAGGACGTACTGTATCTGGGGAATGTACACAAGCTGACGGTACATCTCGACAATGAGCCTATGTCCGTCACCATTGCGCTTGATTTTACGGATGAAAGACCGTGGCAAATCGGTGAGAAGATCGGGGTGAACTGGAGTCCGAAGGACGAGGTGGTCATCGGGGTATGAGAAAGTCGAAATTTTTGATGATTCCTGTGCTGCTGTGGATGGCGCTTTTCCTTCTGATCCCGATGGTTATTGTCGTGGCTATGTCTTTTATGCAACGCGACACACTGGGCAATGTTGTCTATCATTTCACCCTGGACGGATACAAAACTTTTTTTGATCCGTTGTATCTCGGCATCTATTGGGATACGCTTGTTCTTTCAGTGGTGACGACCGTGATTTGTCTGCTCGTCAGCTATCCGCTGGCTTATTACATCGCCAATGCTTCTCCCAAGATCCAGACATGGGGTCTTGTGCTGATTACAATTCCGTTCTGGATCAATTTTCTGATCCGTACTTATGCCTGGGTGCTTTTGCTGCGGACGCAGGGAGTTGTAAACTCTTTGCTGCTGGATTTTGGATGGATCCAGGAACCATTACAAATGTTGTATACCAAGGGGGCCGTTCTCCTCGGTATGGTATACAACTTTATTCCGTTTATGGTGCTGCCGATTTATGTGGCACTGGAACAAATGGACAAGCGGCTGCTGGATGCGGCCAGCGACCTTGGCGCCTCGCGCTGGAAGGCATTCCGCCATATTACGCTGCCTCAGAGCAAATCCGGCATCATGACCGGCTGCGTGCTGGTGTTTGTGTCTACGTCAGGGATGTTTGTAGTCACGGACATGCTGGGTGGGGCGAAGTCCATGATGATCAGCAACATCATCCAGTCACAGTTCCTAGGAGCGCGCAATTGGCCGTTCGGATCGGCATTGTCCGTTATTTTCGTCATCACGTCATTGATTCTGATATTGCTGTTTAACCGGGCCATGCGGTCCAGGGCTGACCGTGCAAAGGAGGGGAGCGCATGAAGAAGAAAAGTCATCCCCTCTTGGGAATCCACTCTTTGCTGATGATGATCTTTATCTACGTTCCAATCCTGGTCATTATCGTGTACTCCTTCAATAACACGAGACTGAGCGGAGAATGGAAGGGATTTACGTTCGAATGGTACACTTCGCTGCTGAAGGACCGCCATGTGATGGAGGCACTCACCAACACTTTGACGGTGGCAGTCATTTCAACCCTCGCAGCTACGCTGCTGGGTACGCTCGCCGCCCTGTCGCTTCGGAATCTGAATAAGAGATGGAAGGGTGGCATAAACGGCCTGATGTACCTGCCTGTCGTCATTCCGGATATCATTATGGGTCTGTCGCTGCTGGTGTTGTTTAGCCAGATGCATGTCCCGCTCGGAAAAACGACGGTCATTATCGCCCATATTACATTCAGCATATCTTACGTGTATGTGGTCGTGAACGCACGGCTGGCCGGCATGGGCCGGCAGCTGGAGGAGGCTGCATCTGATTTAGGTGCGACCAGCTGGCAAACGTTCCGGCATGTGACGCTTCCGCAGATTTCTCCGGGCATTATCGCGGGTGCATTGATTGCCTTTACGATGTCGCTGGATGATTTCATGGTCAGCTTCTTCGTTTCGGGCCCAAGCTCGACGACGCTGCCGATCTATATTTACAGTCAGGTGAAGCGGGGCATTTCGCCGGAGATCAATGCGCTTTGTACACTGCTGATTTTGGTGAGTGTGACGCTGATTCTGTTGGCACAGTTCTTCCTGAATCGCGGCAAAGGGCAGAAGAAGCACAAGACACTGCCGATTTAGAATAATTCGAGTTGTTGTATTTAAGTATAATCCAAAAAAATGGAGTAACGGAAAGAGAGGAGATATGTAACTGTGAAAAGAAAGGGTATCGCCGGCTTGCTGCTGGCAGGGGCTATTGCTGGATTGTCGTTAATGTCTTTGGGAGGATGTTCTTCCTCCAAGGAGACGCTTCATATCTATACTTGGGCCGATAATTTCGACGAGGATGTACTGAACGATTTTGAGAATAAGTACAACGTCGATATTACGATCGACAACTATGCAAACAATGAGGACCTGCTGGCCAAGATCAAAGCAGGCGGTGGGGGCTATGACTTGATCCAGCCTTCTGACTACATGGTTAGCACGATGATTAAGAGCCAGCTGCTTGAACCGCTCGATATGAAGAATATCCCGAACTTCGTCAACGTTCAGGATTCTCTGAAGAACCCTGTCTATGATCCGGGCAACAAATATTCGATCGTATACACGTCCGGTGTGACCGGGATTGCCTACAACAAGAAGTATGTGAAGGACAAGATTGACAGCTGGGATGATCTGTGGAACCCTGCTTACAAAGGCAAGGTGCTGCTGCTGGACGACAACCGCGAGGTGATTGGCATGGCGCTTAAAAAGCAAGGCCATTCCAACAGCTCCACGAATGAGGGCGAGATCAAATCCGCCGTGGATGACCTGAAGAAGCTGCAGCCAAGCGTGCTTGCTTACGATACCGATAACATTAAGCAGAAAATGATTCAGGAAGAAGGCTGGATCGGTACTGTTTGGTCCGGAGACGCAGCCTTTATCGTGAAGGATAATCCGGATATCGAATTCGTGGTTCCGAAAGAAGGCGCAACGATCTTCTCTGACAACTACGCGATTCCGAAAGGCGCGAAGAACAAGGAGCTGGCGGAAAAGTTCATCAACTACATGCTGGATCCGCAGGTGAGCGCGAAGAACTACGAAGCAATCGGCTACAGCGATCCTAATGCCAAGGCGATGCAATATCACAGTGAAGAATACCGCAACAACCATATGATTAATCTGTCGGAAGATGAATTGAAACGTACGGAATGGCTCGGCGACGTTGGTTCCACGCTTCAGGTATATGACCGATATTGGACCGAACTGAAGAGCGGACGAGATTAAAAAGAATGCGCTGTGAGCGGCGTTTATAATTGAACGGTCCCCTTTCCTTTATGGAAAGGGGATTTTTTTGCGCATATAGATATCTTCAGTTGATTAAAAATAGACAATAATATAAAATGTCTAATATATAATAAATGATTTGAGGAGTTGTTTGTTGATGGATGCTGTTTCAGACGAACTGCTGCATGCCGATATACATGATCTTAAACGCGGATATGCGGAAGATTCCGTTCTTGATACGTATACATGCCTGATTTGCGGCCACCAAACCGAAAAGGGAATCGTCTACCCGGAAGATGGGATGTTTTACGAAGCGGAGAAATCGATGCGCCGCCATATCAAGCAGGAGCATGACTCCATGCTGGATTATCTGCTGAGTCTCGACAAGAAGCTGACAGGGCTGACGGATTTGCAGCGGACGCTGATTGGATTTTTCCACGAGGGATTAAGTGACCAGGACATTATCGCCGAGATCGACGGGGGAAGTACGTCCACTATCCGCAATCACCGTTTTATGCTGCGTGAGAAGATGAAGCAGGCGAAGCTGTTTCTGGCTGTGATGGAGCTGATGGAAGAAGGTGGGAAGAACGCCGGCCGCCAGCCGTCGCCACCCGCATCATCCAAATCGGCGCAGTCTAAACTGCCAGGCAAGCTGGGTGGACGTCTGTCTATTACGGAGGAAGAGAACGGTCAGATTCTGAGTAAGTATTTTACGGAAGGCTTACATGGGCCTCTGAAATCTTGTCCCAAGCAGGAGAAGCGCAGAGTCGTCATTTTACGCTATATGGCTTCAGACTTCGAGATTGGACGCACATATACCGAAAAAGAAGTGAATCAAGTGCTTGAAGCCCGGTATGCAGACTACGTGACGATGAGGAGATTTTTGATCGAATATGGGTTCTTCGACCGTTTGCCGGACGGCAGCGAATATTGGGTGAAGCAGCCTCGAGATGGGAGAAAGGGGAATAAAGATATGAAGAACCAGCGAAGAAAAGAATTGGTGGATGAATATATGAGCACGCCGCGCCCCATGGGAGTTTTTCAAATCCGCAACAAGGAAAATGGGAAAATCTACGTCATTAGCAGCACGAATTTGCCGGGGACCATCAACAGTCAGAAAGCAAAACTGAGCTCTGATTACCATGTCAGCCGGACATTGCAGAAAGACTGGAAGGAGCTGGGGGAGGAAGCCTTTGCTTTTGAAATTTTGGAGGAGCTTGAGCCCGATCCGCAGGCAGCCAATGATCTGAAGCAGCAGAAGATCTACAAGGACAAAGTGGCGAAAATGGAAAAGGAGTGGCTTGAGAAGCTCCAGCCGTACGATGAGAAGGGCTACAACAAGCGTCCGCGGGAAGATAAAATGTAAAAAAATGCTCCTCCAACTGTCATTTCTCGTGTCTATATGGAAAAATGATGAACAAAATTATACCTTTTTCCTTTCTTATACGACAATACTGTAACCGCGTTTGTCATCAAATCGGTCATGGGCCTTAATATAATAAGGATGTGGATAAATTCAGTAATCATTCATATGACTAGCATATGTAGAAATGTATGGAGAGAGAGGAGACATCATTAATGAATAAGACGATGAAATGGAGCGCAGCTATCTTGGCTGCTGGTGTACTGTTTGGCGGGATGAATATGACTGGAGGGGCTCTCGTGAATGCGGCCGCTGCCGGTAAACCGGCGGTAAAGCAGAATGTACAGCCGTCCGTAGTCCTCAAATATAATGGCATAACTTTGAAACAACAGGGGAAAATCGTAAATGGCCTGACCATGATTCCGATCACGGTCCTGCGTGACTCATTTGGCCTGCCGCTAAGCTATAACCCGGGCACGAAAACATACAGCGTCGGAAGCGGTACATCGAAGATGAATCTGGAAGTGTCGGAATATGGCGTAGGATCGAATGTGAACGGCTATTATATTTCCAGCTATGGCGATAACGGAATCGATATTTATGAAGCGAAGAATATCGGCGGTCATTTGTATGTGCCATTCAAGGTACTGAACGATTATATGGGCTTTACGGGCGTGTGGAATCCTTCCTTGAAATCGCTCGACATCAGCAAGCAAACGATGAACAACATCAACATTTCCAACGAAACACTGACCAAAACGAACAAGAATGCCAGCATCGTGGTTCATTATCCGCAAGTGAGCGGGCTCTCAGAGGATGTACAGTCCAAAATCAATGATGCATTCAAGAAGGATGCGGAGAATTTCGCAGCAGAGAGTGAAAAGGCAGCTGCTGAGCGAGACGGATCGATTGAGGATAATAAGTATGATTTCGTTCAGAGTTTCGCCGTTACCTTTAATCGTGAAGGGGTACTCAACATCGTTGTTGACCAGTATGGATATACCGGCGGTGCACATGGCAGCACTTACCGTGAGGGATGGACCTTCTCACTGAAGGACGGAAAACGGCTTGAGCTCAGTGATCTGATGAAGAGTGCACCGAACTACAAGCAGGCACTCGACAAAATGCTGAAGCAAAAAACGAAAGAAGTTTCGTTTCCGGACATAAAGGCTGGATTAAATGAAAAGCCTAATTTCTACCTGAAGGAAGGCGGCCTCGCCATCTTCTATCAGCAGTATGAAATTGCGCCGTATGCGGCAGGCATCCCGACGTATACGTTTAGCTTCAGTGAACTGCTGCCGAAGGGCAGCGATCCATTCGCTGATTTCAAATAAGCGGCTGCTCCACCGCACAGGATATACAAAAGAGCCCCGGGCTTATGCCTGGGGCCTTTGCAAACAAAAAAAGAGCTGTTTCCCGATGAAGGAAGCAGCTCTTTTTTCTTATTTACACTCCTTGTACCGGAGGATGCTCCAATACTTTATCGATAATGCCGTATTCTGAAGCGTCTTTCGCGCTCATGAAGTAGTCACGGTCGGTGTCTTTTTCAATACGTTCCAGCGGCTGGCCCGTGCGTTCTGCCAGGATGCGGTTCAGCGTATCACGCATTTTGAGAATGCGGCGGGCGCGGATCTCGATGTCCGTTGCTTGTCCTTGAGCACCACCCAGAGGCTGGTGGATCATGATCTCGCTGTTTGGCAGGGCAAAACGTTTACCTTTGGCACCCGCGTTCAGAAGGAATGCACCCATCGAAGCTGCGAGGCCTACGCAGATGGTAGATACGTCAGGCTTAATGAATTGCATTGTATCATAAATCGCCATACCGGCTGTAATGGAGCCGCCCGGGCTGTTGATGTACAGATGGATATCCTTATCAGGGTCTTCGGCAGCCAGGAACAGCAGCTGGGCAATAATCGAATTGGCAACCACGTCGTTGACATCGGAACCCAGGAAAATAATGCGGTCTTTCAGCAATCTGGAATAAATGTCGTACGCGCGCTCGCCGCGGTTGCTTTGTTCAACGACCATAGGTACAAAACTCACGTGGAAAACCTCCCTATTCATGGATCAAATGTAATTATTCTATTCATACTGTTACCGTATTAACCACATGATAAACAATTTCAAACAAAAAGTCAAAGAAAGTCAAACTTCGGGGTAAAAAAAATAGCCGTTGATTGGCTTTCGTCCTGTTGGGTAAAACATATGGTAGAACTTTAAAAATAATAATGGCGCGCCCGCGAGGAATTGAACCTCGATCTCAGGCTCCGGAGGCCTACGTCATATCCATTGGACCACGGGCGCAAAGGTTGAACTTGAAATTGGAATCAAGTTATAGGTTAAGCTCTATTACAATCAGTACAGCAAAAATGATTATACGCTAAATTCACCTAAATTGCAAGAGGCTCTGTTCAAATATCGAACAAAATGCGGTTATCTGCGGAAGAATAATGCTTTTTTCAATGAGCCTGTATAAGAGGATAGAAGAATGAGAAGGATAGACGCTGGACTACTTGCAACGGGCATGAAAATTGAGTAGAATATAAGTGGGACTTAAAACGTTTACCTGGGACGTTTTGAGGCCAAGGGAATCAGAGATAAGGAAGCCGAAGTTGCAGGAGTGTAAAGCAATGCGAAAATTATTGGAGATACAAAAGCAGCTTCTGCCTGATCTCATGGACATTCTCAAGACAAGGTACACCATTCTTCATCAGATCATGCTATCAGAGCTGGTAGGCCGACGCACGCTGGCGGCATCGCTTCATATGACGGAGCGGGTGCTGCGTGCAGAGACGGATCTCTTGAAGTCCCAAGGGCTGATTGATATCGAGAGCTCCGGCATGAGGATCAGTGAAGCGGGACGAAGACTGCTGGAAGAGATGGGCCCGATGGCGAAGGAGCTGTTCGGACTGAACGAGCTCGGTGAGAAGATCCGCCGTGCCTACAATCTGCAGAAGGTTGTAGTCGTGCCAGGGGATTGCGATTCCTCGCCGCTGACCAAGAGGGATCTCGGAAGCGCAGGAGCCAAGGCTCTGCTGGGAGTCATGAATCAGGAAGACACAGTAGCCGTGACGGGTGGATCCACGTTGGCTGCTGTGGCAGGAGAGCTGAACCCGCAAGGTTCCGTGCCGATGAAGAACAGCTGGTTTGTACCGGCCAGGGGCGGACTTGGAGAGAGTATGGAATTCCAGGCCAACACCATCGCCTCGACCATGGCAAAGCGTGTAGGCGCACAGTACCGGCTGCTTCATGTACCGGATCTGCTGAGCGACGACGCTTATCAATCGCTTGTACAGGACCGCAACATCCAGGAGATTGTACAGGTAATCCGGCAGTGCCGCATTATTGTACACGGCATTGGGGACGCCATGGAAATGACCCGGCGCAGAAATCTGGATGCTGCCGCGGCACAGGAAATTGAGAAGGAAGGCGCGGTGGCCGAATCTTTTGGCTACTACTTTAACGAAAAGGGAGAAGTTGTTCATCGGATGATTACGCTTGGACTCCGGCTTGAGGATATTATGAGAACGGAGATTGTAATCGGCATCGCCGGAGGCAAAGACAAGGCGAATGCTATCCACTCGGTGCTGAAATTCGGTCACGAGAATATTCTCGTTACGGATGAGGCGGCGGCAAGCGAAATCTGCAGACAGATTGATGAACAGACTTCCGAAAGCCATTAACAGAGTTATCAATACAGGCAATTGCCTGTTTTGAATAAATACCGGATTGTGCGGCCGCTTTAACGGCTTTTAGCAGAATCCTCAAAAAACGAAATTCTAGGAGGACTATTCAATGAGTGTAAAAGTAGGCATTAACGGTTTTGGACGTATCGGACGACTCGCTTTCCGCCGCATTCAGAATGTGGAAGGAATCGAAGTTGTAGCAATCAACGACTTGACTGATGCTAAAATGTTGGCTCATTTGCTTAAATATGATACTACGCAAGGCAAATTCGACGGAGAAGTTGAAGTTCATGACGGATTCTTCAAAGTAAACGGCAAAGAAGTTAAGGTTCTTGCGAACCGCAACCCTGAAGAGCTTCCTTGGGGAGAGCTCGGCGTTGACATCGTTCTGGAGTGCACAGGCTTCTTTACAACTAAAGAAAAAGCTGAGCTTCACCTGAAAGGCGGAGCTAAGAAAGTTGTTATCTCCGCTCCTGCTACAGGCGACATGAAAACGATCGTTTACAACGTAAACCATGAA
Source organism: Paenibacillus mangrovi (assembly GCF_022898935.1). Classification (GTDB taxonomy): domain Bacteria; phylum Bacillota; class Bacilli; order Paenibacillales; family Paenibacillaceae; genus Paenibacillus_AQ; species Paenibacillus_AQ mangrovi. Next base: position 41,364 of record NZ_JALIRP010000019.1, read on the forward strand.
ATTCTGGACGGAAGTGAAACAGTCATCTCCGGCGCATCTTGCACAACGAACTGCCTGGCTCCAATGGCTAAAACATTGAACGACAAGTTCGGCATCGTAGAAGGCCTGATGACTACAATCCACGCTTACACTGGCGACCAAAACACTTTGGATGCTCCGCATTCTAAAGGTGACTTCCGCCGCGCTCGTGCAGCTGCTGAAAACATCATCCCTAACACAACAGGTGCTGCTAAAGCCATCGGCCTGGTAATCCCAGATCTGCAAGGCAAACTTGACGGCGCAGCTCAGCGTGTACCGGTTCCAACAGGTTCCCTGACTGAACTCGTAACTGTACTCGATAAAAAAGTAACAGCTGACGAAGTGAACGCAGCCATGAAAGAAGCTTCTGACCCAGAAACTTATGGCTACACTGAAGATGAAATCGTATCTTCCGACATCAAAGGCATCACTTTCGGATCCCTGTTCGACGCAACTCAAACCAAAGTTCTGACTGTAGGCGACAAGCAGCTCGTTAAAACTGTTGCTTGGTACGACAACGAAATGTCCTACACAGCTCAATTGGTTCGCACATTGGAATACTTCGCTAAACTGGCTAAGTAATAACGGCGCCGTTTAACGAACATATGGAGCGGAAACAGAACCTTTTGTTTCCGCTCTTTGTAAATATCTAAGGTTTTTTGGATAGAGAAACTGGAGAGTTTGGATAGATAGAACCCCGAGGATTGCAAAAATCCCGATACTTATGTTACCCCTGGATTCCTGATAAAACTAAAAAATGGGTGCGGAGGAACGAACAATGAATAAAAAGTCTGTACGTGATGTGGAAGTTAACGGCAAACGCGTTTTTGTACGCGTGGATTTCAATGTCCCTTTGGAAAACGGCAAAATCACTGACGATACACGGATCCGTGAAACGCTGCCAACCATCAAGTATTTGATCGAAAACGGCGCAAAAGTGATCCTGGCAAGCCACATGGGCCGTCCTAAAGGACAATTTGTGGACTCCATGCGTTTGACTCCTGCTGCAGAGCGTCTGTCCGAGCTGCTTGGCAAACCGGTCGTAAAAGCGGACGAAGCAGTAGGCGAGGCTGTAAAAGCTGAAATTGCAAAAATGCAAAACGGCGACGTGCTCTTGCTTGAAAACGTGCGTTTCTATCCTGGTGAAGAGAAGAACGATCCAGAACTCGCTAAGCAATTTGCTGAGCTTGCGGACCTGTTCGTTAACGACGCTTTTGGCGCCGCTCACCGCGCACATGCTTCCACAGAAGGCATCGCGCATTTCCTGCCAGCCGTTTCCGGTCTATTGATGGAGAAGGAATTGTCTGTACTGGGCAAAGCACTCTCCAATCCGGAGCGTCCTTTCACAGCCATTATCGGCGGATCGAAAGTAAAGGATAAAATCGACGTTATCGACAACCTGCTGAACATTGCTGACAACGTGCTGATCGGCGGCGGTCTGTCTTACACCTTCATGAAAGCTCAAGGATACGAAATTGGCTTATCCCTGTGCGATAATGATAAACTGGATGTAGCGCTCGGATTTATCCAAAAAGCAAAGGATCTCGGCAAGAACTTCCTGCTTCCGGTCGATATCGTGATTGCGGATGACTTCAAAGCGGATGCAAACGTAGAGATCGTCGAAGTGGGCAACATCCCTGAGAAATGGGAAGGCGTGGACATCGGACCAAAAACCCGCGCTAAATATGCCGAAATCATCAAGAACTCCAAGCTGATCGTATGGAACGGACCGATGGGCGTATTCGAAATCGATCCATTCTCCAATGGTACGCGTGAAGTGGCTGAAGCTTGCGCACAAACGGAAGGATACACCATTATTGGCGGCGGCGACTCTGCTGCAGCAACGGAGAAATTCCATCTGGCTGAAAAAATGAATCATATCTCCACAGGCGGCGGCGCTTCGCTGGAGTTCATGGAAGGCAAGGCGCTTCCTGGCGTCGTAGCTCTGAACGATAAGTAAAATCCGAGTTGTACAGCTGTAAGGAATAAGAAGGAGTTGAAACAAGTGAGAACACCAATCATCGCGGGCAACTGGAAAATGTTTAAAACCGTTCCTGAAGCGAAAGCATTCATCGAAGAGGTGAAAGGCAAAGCAGAAGTAAACGGGGTGGAAAGCGTGATCTGCGCACCATTCACGAATCTTCCTGCTCTAGTCGAAGCAGCTAAAGGTACTTCCATCAAAATTGGTGCCCAAAACCTGCATTTCGAAGACAATGGCGCGTTTACCGGTGAAATTAGCGGCGAAATGCTGAAAGATCTGGGCGTGAACTATGTGATCATCGGACACTCCGAACGCCGTGCTTATTTTGCGGAAACTGACGAGACGGTCAACAAGAAAATGCATGCGGCATTCCGCCATGGCCTGACACCAATCGTATGCGTGGGTGAAAAGCTCGAAGAGCGTGAAGCCGGCCAAACGAAGGATGTCTGCAAAGTACAAACGGAAGCTGCTTTTAAAGGTCTGTCTGGAGACCAAGCGGCTGAAGCTGTCATTGCATACGAGCCGATCTGGGCCATCGGAACAGGAAAATCTTCAACAGCACAGGACGCGAACGAAGTTATTTCCTACATCCGCGACCTGGTGAAAGGATTGTATGGAGAAGACGTTGCAAGCAAGGTTCGCATTCAATACGGCGGTAGCGTGAAGCCTGAGAATGTAGCCGAGTACATGGGACAAAGCGACATCGACGGCGCTCTTGTCGGCGGTGCCAGCCTGCAGCCTGCTTCCTACATCCAGCTCGTTGAGGGGGCGAAGTAAGATGACCGCACCTAAACCGGTAGCATTGATCATCATGGACGGATTCGGTCTTCGTAATACGGATGAAGGCAACGCTGTTGCCCAAGCCAAGAAGCCGAATTATGACCGCCTGATGGCCAAATACCCGCATACGACGCTGACAGCTTGCGGCGAAGCCGTAGGCTTGCCTGCAGGTCAAATGGGCAACTCCGAAGTAGGCCATTTGAACATCGGCGCAGGACGCATCGTATACCAGGATTTGACCCGTATTTCGAAGTCGATCCGTGAAGGTGAGTTCTTCGCTAACCCGACGCTGGTGGAGGCAGTACGTTCTGCCAAAAACAGTGGCAAGAAGCTTCATTTGTACGGCCTTCTGTCCGACGGCGGCGTGCACAGCCACATTGCGCATATGTTCGCTATGCTGGACCTCGCGAAAAAAGAGGGTATGCATGAAGTTTACATTCACGCCTTCCTTGACGGACGCGACGTGGCTCCGGATTCCGGTAAGAAATTCATCGAAGAGTTGCAGGCCAAAATCAAAGAAGTGGGCGTCGGCAAAATCGCGACTGTACAAGGCCGCTATTATGCGATGGACCGCGACAAACGTTGGGAGCGCGTGGAGAAATCCTACCGTGCAATCGTATACGGAGATGGACCTAAATATACCGATCCTATGCAAGCTGTGACGGAATCCTACAATAAATCGGTATTCGATGAATTCGTAGAGCCTACGGTGATCGTGGATGAGAACGGCCAGCCGGTATCTCTCGTGGAAAGCGGCGATTCCGTCGTATTCCTGAACTTCCGTCCGGACCGTGCTATCCAGTTGTCTCAAGTGTTCACGAACAAGGACTTCCGCGGCTTCGACCGTGGACCGAAGTTCCCTGAGAACCTTCATTTCGTATGTCTGACGCTCTTCAGCGAGACGGTAGAAGGGTATGTGGCTTACGAGCCGAAGAACCTGGACAATACGCTCGGTGAAGTGCTTGTGCAGAATAACAAAAAGCAGCTCCGCATTGCAGAAACCGAAAAGTATCCGCATGTGACGTTCTTCTTCAGCGGCGGACGCGATGTTGAGCTTCCGGGCGAAACGCGCATTCTGATCAACTCGCCGAAGGTTGCCACTTATGATCTGCAGCCCGAGATGAGCGCTTATGAAGTAGCTGATGCCTGTGTGAAGGAAATTGAGGCTGACAAGCATGATGCGATTATCCTGAACTTTGCCAATCCGGACATGGTTGGACACTCCGGCATGCTGGAGCCAACGATCAAGGCGGTTGAAGTAACGGATGAATGCATGGGTAAAGTTGTTGACGCCGTCATCGCCAAAGGCGGGGTAGCGATCATTATCGCTGACCACGGAAACGCCGACATGGTATTTGACGAAGAGGGAAGACCTTTTACAGCGCATACGACCAATCCGGTTCCGTTCATTTTGACTTCTGAGAATGTGAATTTGCGTGAGGAAGGCATTCTGGCCGACGTGGCTCCAACCATTCTCGACCTGATGCAGCTGCCGAAGCCTGCCGAAATGACCGGAGAATCGATGATTGCAAGCCGTAAATAAGCGGTATAATGATATAGATGTGTTTTAACCTGAACTAAATATGAATGACAAAGGAGAACAAGTACAATGACTATTATTTCTGACGTGTACGCTCGCGAAGTCCTCGACTCCCGCGGCAATCCAACTGTTGAAGTTGAAGTTTATCTCGAATCCGGCGCCATGGGCCGCGCAATCGTTCCATCCGGTGCATCCACTGGTGCTCACGAAGCTGTTGAGCTTCGCGACGGCGACAAATCCCGTTACCTCGGTAAAGGCGTTCTGAACGCTGTTAAAAACGTGAACGAAATCATCGCTCCTGAAGTGATCGGCATGGACGCTCTGGACCAGCTCGGCATCGACAAATTGATGATCAAACTGGACGGAACTCCTAACAAAGGCAAACTGGGCGCAAACGCAATTCTGGCTGTTTCCATGGCTACTGCACGTGCAGCAGCTGACGCTTTGGACCTGCCGCTGTATGTATACCTCGGCGGATTCAACGCAAAACAATTGCCAGTACCAATGATGAACATCGTTAACGGCGGCGCTCATGCCGACAATAACGTAGATGTGCAAGAATTCATGATCCTGCCTGTTGGCGCTCCTTCCTTCAAGGAAGCACTTCGCACAGGCGCTGAAATCTTCCACAGCCTGAAATCCGTACTTAAATCCAAAGGCCTGAACACAGCTGTTGGCGACGAAGGCGGTTTTGCACCGAACTTCACTTCCAACGAAGATGCGCTCAGCTCCATTATCGAAGCGATCGAAAAAGCAGGCTACAAGCCAGGCGTTGACGTATTCCTCGGTATGGACGTTGCTTCTACTGAATTCTTCAAAGATGGCAAATACCATCTCGAAGGCGAAGGCAAATCCTTCACTTCCGCTGAATTCGTTGACCTGCTCGTATCTTGGGTTGATAAATACCCAATCATCACCATCGAAGACGGATGCTCCGAAGACGACTGGGAAGGTTGGAAACTTCTTACCGAGAAACTCGGCAGCAAAATCCAGCTCGTTGGTGACGACCTGTTCGTTACAAACACTGAGCGCCTGAACAAAGGTATCGAAGAAGGTATCGGTAATTCGATCCTGATCAAAGTAAACCAAATCGGTACGCTGACTGAAACATTCGACGCGATCGAAATGGCTAAACGCGCTGGTTACACTGCGGTTATCTCCCACCGTTCCGGTGAGTCCGAAGACAGCACGATCGCTGACATCGCTGTTGCAACAAACGCAGGTCAAATCAAAACAGGTGCGCCTTCCCGTACCGACCGTATTGCGAAGTACAACCAATTGCTCCGCATCGAGGACGAGTTGGCTGAACTGGCTCAATACAACGGCCTGAAATCCTTCTACAACCTGAAAAGATAATTACAGCCGCTAGGCTGTAATTTTGAAAAGCCGTCCGGGCGAACTGCACCCCAATTGTTAGACACACAATCTAACAGTTGGAGGTGCATTTTTATTATGGCTAAATATACAAGTGATTTAAAATCAAAGATTATTCTAGGTTATGACTCGAAAATGATTTCTCAAACAGATTATGCAAAGCAAGTAGGTGTTAACAAAGCACAATTTCAATACTGGTTGAAGTTGTATGAATTACATGGAGAAGAAGGGCTTAAAAATACCTATACAGACTATTCTATTGGATTTAAACTAGACGTACTAAACTACATGGTTCAATCAGGTGCGTCATTAATGGATACTGCAGCTCATTTTAAAATCTCTAGTTATACAATGGTGTATGATTGGCAGAAAAAGATGGAGCTTGGCGGTGTAGGAGCCCTTGAACCGAGACCAAAGGGGCGTCCATTCATGAAAAAGAAACCTACTCAACAATCAAAACAAGCACCAGCTGATGGATCAGTCGAGGCACTTGAAGCACGTATTAAACAACTAGAAATGGAAAATGAATATTTAAAAAAGTTGAATGCCTTAGTTCAAAACAAGGAAAAATCACCAAACAAGACAAAGAACAAGTAGTCTATGAGTTAAGGCATAAATACCAGGTGAATGAACTCGTGAAGCTCGCCAATATTCCACGTAGCACATACTACGATCTGGTGAAGCGTAGGAATCGTCCAGATCCAGATGGTGATTTGAAAGTTGAAATTAAGGCCATTTATGAGGAACATGAAGGTCGTTACGGTTACCGCCGTATTCGTGATGAGCTAGCAAATCGAGAAAAAAAGGTGAATCACAAAAAGGTTCAACGTCTAATGAAAGAACTTGGATTAAAATGTAGGGTTCGCATGAAAAAATATAAATCTTACAAAGGTACTGTAGGTGAAATTGCGCCGAACCATTTAGATCGTCAATTTACAGCGGATACCCCAAATCAGAAGTGGGTAACGGATATTACGGAGTTTAAATTATTTGACGAGAAGCTTTATCTATCGCCAGTATTAGATTTATTTAACGGGGAAATTATTACGTATACAATCGGCTCTAGACCCACCTATTCACTCGTTTCAGAGATGTTAGAGAAAGCTCTAGAGTACTTGCCAGAAAAGCATAAACTACTGATGCATTCGGATCAAGGTTGGCATTATCAGATGAAACAATATTGTCATACCCTCCAAGAAAGAGGAATTAAACAAAGTATGTCTCGTAAAGGAAACTGTTACGATAATTCCGTGATGGAAAATTTCTTTGGGATTATGAAATCAGAGCTCTTTTACTATAAGGAATTCGAAAGTGTAGAACATTTTAAACAAGAACTTGAAAAATATATGGAATACTACAATACGAAACGGATGAAGTCAAAATTCAAAATGAGTCCGGTACAATACCGAACTCATTTTGAGCTAGTTGCCTGATAAAATAACCGTGTCTAACTTTAGGGGGTCACTTCAGGGCGGGTAGCCTGGGCGGCTTTTTTTAGCCTGAGGGTGAAGGGAAGTCCTTGTTTTAGGAAATGGGCTATGGTACAATTAAAATGCTGTTTTATGGACGATTTCTTATGCATTCATGAACAAGGATTTTGTTAAATTCAAACATAGAATGATGTTTATGCTATTAGGAGGTGGAACGAATGGAAATCTTTTTGAGAGTGTTGCTTGTGATTTTCGCGATTTCATTGATCGCAATTGTTCTTTTGCAGAAAGGGAAAAGCGCAGGTCTATCCGGTGCCATCTCCGGTGGTGCAGAACATCTTTTCGGAAAAACGAAAGCACGCGGTATGGATCTGCTCCTGCAGCGTTTAACGGTGGCTATCGCAGCCGGATTCTTTATTATGTCCATTGTAGTGGCTGTCTTTACGAAATAACATAGCTGGATCACTTTAAAACCTTCGCTCTTGCCTTGAAGAAGAGCGGGGGTTTTTTAATGATTACAGAATGTATAATTTACCAGATGTGCTGAAGCGTTATATAATCTCAAGAATAACTTTTACATAAATACGGTCTGTCCTAAGTGAAAGAACGTAGATCGCAATTTTTCTCTTATATTTCGATCGTTTTGCTGCTGATGTCTTAAGGAGTGTAGGGCGTCAGGCACGGATGCAAACGATTAAATTCGTGTATACTAGGGTATGTGTATACTAAAGCGGCAAAATCACTTTCGAGTCATTACATAGATACTTGCGGAAGGCTTTCTGCTACCTGCGAGTCAACTGAGGGGATAAACATGATAACGGAACAATCGATACTGGATTTGATGCAGGCGCCGGACTATAGACCAATGACTTATCAGGAGCTGGAGAAGCATTTTGGAATTGAAGATGCGGCGGAATTCAAGGAATTCCTGAAGCTCCTGAATATGCTTGAACAAGAAGGCAAGATCATGATGACGCGTTCGGACCGATATGGTCTACCTGAACGCCTTGATTTACTGCGCGGACGGCTTCAGGTGCATGCCAAGGGTTTTGCGTTCCTGATTCCTGAGGATAAGGAGCATCCCGATGTGTACATCGGAGCGAATGACCTGATGAGCGGCATGAACGGCGACACGGTGCTTGTGCGCATTACGACCCGTGGTCCTGCCGGCGGCAAGCTGGAAGGCGAAGTCGTTAAGATCGTCACACGCGCGACCAGCCAGGTGGTGGGCGTATTCCAGGGGCTTGAAGCATACGGCTTTGTGCTGCCTGATGACAAGCGGATCGTCCGCGATATTTTTATTCCGAAGGAGTCAATGGCGGGCGCGGTTGACGGCGACAAGGTAGTCGTGCATATCGTCAGCTATCCAGAAGGGCGCACGGCGGCTGAAGGCGAAGTCATCGAGGTTCTGGGGCACAAGGATGATCCGGGCGTGGATATTCTTTCGATTATCCGCAAGCATCAGCTGCCTGAGGGTTTCCCTGAGGAAGTGATGGCGGAAGCGGAGAGTGCACCAGATTCGATCACAGATGAAGAGATCGTAAAGCAGGGACGACGCGATCTGCGCGGCAAAAAAATCGTCACCATCGACGGCGAGGATGCCAAGGACCTGGACGATGCGGTCAATGTAGAGCGCTTGGAAAACGGGCATTACCGTCTCGGCGTTCATATTGCGGATGTCGGCTACTATGTGCGTGAGAACTCTGAGCTCGACAAGGAAGCTTATAACCGCGGCTGCAGCGTATACCTCGTGGATCGCGTAATTCCGATGCTGCCGCACCGACTCTCGAACGGGATCTGCAGCTTGAATCCGCAGGTGGACCGTCTGACGCTGTCCTGCGAGATGGAATTCGATGAGCACATGAAGGTCGTGAAGCACGACGTATTCACGAGCGTCATTAAGACGAAAGAACGCATGACTTATAACAATGTGCGTAAAATCCTCGAGGATGAAGATCCGGAGCTAATGGAACGCTACAAGGATCTCGTAGATGATTTCCGTCTGATGAAGGAGTTGGCGCTGAGACTCCGTTCCAAACGGATGAACCGCGGCGCAGTCGATTTCGATTTTGTTGAGTCGAAGGTTATTGTGGACGAAAACGGTAAGCCGGTCGATATCGTGAAGCGCGAGCGCTCGATTGCCGAGCAGATCATCGAGGAATTCATGCTTGCTGCTAATGAAACGGTGGCAGAGCATTTCCACTGGCTTAAAGTGCCGTTTATTTACCGGGTTCACGAAAATCCGGATCCGGAGAAGCTACAGGCTTTTATGGCCTTTGCCGAGAACTTTGGCTACCATGTCAAAGGCCGCGGCAACTCGGTTCATCCGCGTGCGCTGCAGAACCTCTTAGAGGAAATCAAGGATACGAAAGAGCAAACGGTCATCAGCACGATGATGTTGCGTTCTATGAAGCAGGCAAAATACGATGCGGATATGTCAGGTCACTTTGGTCTGGCAGCGGAATTCTATAGTCACTTCACGTCACCGATCCGCCGTTATCCGGACCTTGTCATTCACCGCGTTATCCGTGAGGTCATTGAGAGCAACAATGTGCTCTCCGAGAAACGGCAAGAATACCTGGCATCACGGATGCCGGAGATCGCGCAGCATTCCTCCGAGCGTGAACGCGTGGCTGTTGATGCGGAGCGCGACACCGATCAGCTGAAGAAAGCAGAATATATGCTGGACAAGGTTGGCGAGGAATTCGACGGCATGATCAGCAGCGTAACGAACTTCGGCATGTTCATCGAGCTGCCGAATACGGTTGAGGGCCTGATCCGTTTGGCGGCGATGACGGACGATTACTATAACTTCGATGAAAAGTCGATGTCGCTGATCGGCGAGCGTACCTCGAAGGTGTTCCGCATCGGCGATGAGATTAAAATCCGTGTGGCACGCGTGAACATGGACGACCACACCATCGACTTTGAACTGCTGGATATGAAGCCGCGCCGCGAACGGAATCGCGGCGGTGGTTTTGGAGGCCGCGGCGGTGAGCGCGGCGACAAGGGCGGCTTTGCGCGCGGCGGTGGTCGCGGTAAAGCAGGTGGCAATGGCGGCGGCAAGGCTGGCCGCCCAGGCAAGCGCGAGCGCACCTCAGCAGCTGGCGAAGCTGCGGGCGGCGCGGGAGCAGCCGCGGCGGGTAAACGCGGCAAGCGGGGTGCTGGCGGCGGACGCGGTCCGGCCGCCGTGGATGGGAACGTCGAGGCCAACCGGCCGATGACGTTCGGCTTTGGCTCCGGCAAGGGCGGCTACAGTTCGCCGGAACTAGGCGAGAATGCCAGCAGCGGACGGAAGAAGAAAACGTCCGGCAGCGGCATTTTCGTGGGCGAAGGCGGAGCTCCTGCGGAAGGCGGACGCCGGAAGCGTCACGGTGGCGAGCAGGAAGCCGGAGGCATGACACCGAGCAATGGCGAAGGCGGCTCCCGTAAGCGTAAGAAGAAAAAAGGCGCGGGTAAGAACGGTACGGCAGCTTTTGTGCGGAAGAAGAAAAAGTGACGGCTTCTGAAGATGCGGTCGTACTGGTTGCATTTCGTTGTGCAGTATTTTAGTGATAATAACGGCTGTTTTTTGGCAAAGGGCGGAGCTTGGCTCCGCCTTGATTTTGCCCGAATCAGTTGATACAATGGACTTCTGGGACGATGCGTCATGGTGATGCGGGTGACCGGAAGTCATGCTATTTTGTAATGGGTGAGGAGTGAAGGACATGGGTGGTAAGAAGAGTGACGGGAAGGTACTGGCCCAGAACAAGAAAGCTTCCCATGATTATTTCATCGAGGATACGTACGAAGCGGGCATGGTGCTGACTGGGACCGAGATCAAGTCGATCCGAAACGGGAAGGCGAACATCGGCGACGCATTTGCCACGATCCGTAATGGGGAAATTCATATTCACAACATGCACATCAGCCCGTTCGAGCAGGGCAACCGGAGCAATCCGAGCGATCCTACCCGGACGCGCAAGCTGCTGATGCATAAGGAACAGATTCATAAGCTGCTGGGACAGTCCAAGCAGGAAGGTTTCTCAATTGTTCCGCTGAAGATTTATATCCGTAACGGCTATGCCAAGCTGCTGCTGGGCCTCGGGCGCGGTAAGAAGCAGTATGACAAGCGAGAATCCGCTGCGAAGCGCGATGCACAGCGTGATATCCAGCGCGCACTGCGCGAGAAACAGAAAATTGCGCGTTAATAAGCTGTTATGCGAAAACTTAGCAAGTTTCACCTGTGTTTCCTTGCATCGTCTGTGTCATTTTGGCCGGATGATGTGATATAATAAGTAATGTAAGAGGCGAGGTTAACATTCGGTCTTTTACATGAGTCATGAATTTGCTTCTGATCATCCTTTCTTATGGAGGGAAAGGATGCGGAATAGATTGCTTCTTATGCTGCTGAGCAGCTCATCTAATCCGAAGAAGCCCTTATAATAAGGGGGCGTTCTTGGATTCGACGGGGATAGTTCGAGCATAGGTTGCGGGTAGTGGGGACGCGTCCACTTCATCAACGCTAAAGCCTATTAAACGGCAAACAACAAAACAACTACGCTTTAGCAGCTTAATAACCTGTTAGCGTGCTCCTACCTAGCATCGCCCATGTGACTGGGCTAGGGGCTAACAAGTAGTGGGATACGCCGCTTCGGTCTCCGCCTGGGGTCGACGGAAGAAGATAATCAGGCTGACCCTTTTGAGATCCGGTGACGGGGAGCTTGATTGGGTGACAACAAAACTGTCACTACACCCGTAGAAGCTTATGTGGCGTTGTCTTCGGACAGGGGTTCGACTCCCCTCGCCTCCATCTAGAAAAACCCGACCTCGCGAGGTCGGGTTTTTCTCTGTGTAAAGAAGAAAAATCCTATTTTGCATTCTTATCTGGCTGATGTATACCAAAAATATTTCCTTCTGTGTCAATGTAATACCCTTGCCACGCCATTCCAGGCAGTGCATACTTTGGCAATGCGAGCTTGCCTCCAAGATTAATAATTTTTGTTTCAGTAGAATCGTAGTCTTCGACTCCCATAGTACATGAATAACCATTCATAGCCTGACCAGGCTCTGGGGAAGCACCTTGACGTTGCATCAATGCCCCGTTGATTCCGAGTTCATTCGCATCGCCTGTCACAGCTCCGAAATAGGGCATTCCAGCATAATCGCTCCAATCCTCAAATGTCCATCCAAATACCTCTCCATAAAATCTCTTAGCACGTTCCATGTCATCTACATGAATTTCGAAATGAATTAATCTACCCATCCTGATTACCTCCTACGTTTTGGTTTCCTAAATCTTTTACTATGCATTCTTTTTGATTCTCCTTCTTCATTATTGTAATTATTGAAAAAATTATTCTAGAATCAGTAACGAAAATCTCCTTTGACCTTATGTGGCGTTGTCTTCAGGGGGTTCTTGCGACAATTTGAAGAAAATTATTCGGTCATATATAATAAGGTTACAAACAAATAAGATGGTGGACAATATCGATATAAATAAAGAGAAAAATATTAATTTTAACCAAGAAAAAATGTCGAAACAACATACTCAATTAGATACCCAATCGTTAACGACTCTTATTTTTCTCATGGAGAGTTCGCATGAAATATTTAAAGAAATAACTGTTCATCTTTCCAAATTTGGACTTTCAGTGGCGAAAGTAAAAGTACTACAGACACTTTTCAGTCAAGAAAAGCCAATGATGCCATCTGAATTAGCGAAAAATTCCGGTGTTTCGAGATCAACGATGACCGGAGTACTGGATGGTCTTGAACGTGACGGCTTTATCTATAAAGGAGAAGGGGATGATCGCAGAATTACCCTTATTTTTTTATCAGAGGCGGGAGTGAATCTAATGAATACACTGCAGCCTTATTATGCCGCCCTTGCTGACAAAATTACCAGTGAAGTAACAAAAGAGGAACAGGATTTATTGGCTCAACTATTAGTGAAGTTAAAGCGCAGCTTAGAGGGACAGAAGGGTTAATTTTTTTCATGAATAATTCGGTCCCGTATTATAAGGTTACGAACTTCATTTCACTGTCCTACACTTTTCTTGATTTTTGCTTAAGAACATAGAAGTCGTATTTTTTGCTTATATAGTACGGTTCCGTATTATCTGGTTACGAACTTTATTTCAGTCCTACAATTTTCAGCCTTTTGCTTAAGAATATAGAAGTCGTATTTTTTTGCTTATATAATACGGTCCCGTATTATCGTGTTGCAGATTGTGGGTAAATTCCTTCCGCTGTCGTAGCGTTGACTAAAATGAAAGGAGGTGGTAGGAAAATAAATCATCGTAGTTATAAAGTGGCTTATGATTTTTGAATTTACTCGACGCTATATTTAAATGGAAAAAATATGACAGCAGAGGAGTGACAAGCATGGGACGTCTAGAAAATAAAGTTGCAATCATTACGGGTTCTGCCGGAGGGCAAGGAAAAGCTGAGGCGATTCTTTTCGCAAAAGAAGGAGCCAAAGTAGTCGTAACAGATGTGCAGGAAGACAAAGTAAATCAAGTCGTAGCTATCATCAAGGAAAATGGTGGGGATGCAATTGGCTTTTACCATAACGTGGCATCCGAAGATAACTGGATTCAAGTGGTAAAAGATACGGTTAAAGCATTTGGTAAAGTGGACGTTCTCGTGAACAACGCGGGTGTTACCAGTAATATACCGCTTATTGATACACCACTTGAACAATGGAACAAAGTGATGGACATCAACTTAACAGGCACTTTTCTTGGCATGAAACATGTGATTCCAGTAATGCTGGAAAATGGGGGTGGTTCCATTGTTAACATTTCATCCATTGCTGGATTAACTGGCGGCAGTGGAGCCGGTGCCTATACAGCTTCAAAAGGAGCAATTCGACTTTTCACAAAGGCGGCAGCTGTTGATTATGCCAAACAAAATATCCGAGTGAACTCCGTTCATCCGGGCTATATTGAAACACCGATGACAGAGACATTCTTTTCGAATAAGCAGATGTTGAACTGGTTTAAGGCAGCTACGCCTCTTCCATACCTCGGGAAACCGGAAGACATTGCTGAAGGTGTCCTGTATCTTGCTTCAGATGAATCTAAATTTGTAACAGGCATTGAACTCCCGATTGATGGAGGTTATTCAGCACAATAGGTAATTGGTGCTGAAAATCCAATCAAGGGAAACAGACAGTTTTACCTAAATTAAAATTGAGAAGGGAACGAATAACATGCCAACACAATCCGAAATGAAAGCTGTAATGCAAAAATACCTTGACGCATTTAATGCCGAAGATGCTGATGCAGTCATTGCGCTCTATGCCGACAATGCGACGATCGAGGACCCAGTCGGTTCCCCAACGTTACAAGGCAAGGAGGCCATTGGCGCGTTCTATCGGCAGGTTATACCCATGGGAAGCAAACTTAAATTGGTTACCCCAATCCGCGGATCCCATAGCAACTCGGCAGCGATGGCATTCGTGGTAGAAAGTGTCATGGACGGTAATCCGATCAATATCAATGTCATCGATGTCATGACGTTTGATGAATCCGGCAAAATTACCAGCATGCGAGCATATTGGGGTAAGGAAGACTACAATATCTTGTAACTCCAATGATAACGTGCTGACATAATTGCACATTGATTATCCTAAAATTCCAGAAAAACTCCAAAAGGGGACAGGCGTGTATTTCATGGCCATGTCCCTTTTTTTGAGAAACGTATGCCGCACCGAAGGTAACTGTTCGCAATCATAGGTCGGACACTGCATTGATCAATTTATAGTCAATCTATTAAACTTCTTCCTGTAGTATTGATTTCTGTAATCTACAGAAACAAAGGACGAAATGACAGCTTGGAGGCTATGTTCAGGACTGTTAAACATGAGGTCTTTGACAATTGGCTTTTTGGATCCAGCTGTGTTATAATGAAATTAAATATATAATTTGAAACTAATTCGCATATTGAAAAAAGTCTCATTTTATGATGGTGCTTTTTCCAATGTGTGAATTTTTTTGTATAAATGGAAAATGATCATGTTAAAATTTATTTGTGGAGGTAATACAAATGCAAACAGGTACAGTAAAATGGTTTAATAGTGAAAAGGGCTTCGGATTTATTGAAGCCGAAGGCGGCAACGATGTTTTCGTTCATTTCAGTGCGATTCAGAGCGATGGCTTCAAAACATTGGATGAAGGCCAACGAGTTCAGTTCAATGTGGTTCAAGGTAATCGTGGACCACAGGCTGAGAACGTGACAGTAATTTATTAATTAAAAGCAAAGCTGCTCCTAACATGTAGGGAGCAGCTTTATTTTTTTCTTTGTTTCTTTTTTTAAGGAAATATACAAAGGAGGTAAAGAATGTAATGTATAATACCTTTCGCAACAAGAAGTATGCAGAGGACCACCCCACTGAAAATACTCAAATCTGGTTGTGCACCAAAGAAAGATGTAAGGGATGGATGCGGGATAACTTTGCATTTGAAAATAAACCAGTTTGTTGTTTGTGCTCATCACCAATGGTCAGTGACGTAAGGATGCTGCCGTTACTTGTAAACTCGAATGACGATCTCAAAACGATCAAGAAAGACCGTTAGAGCATCACGCGGCGCCGAATTGTGGATTTCCCGATCCACGGCTCGCTTCCATACTCAGTACCAAAAAAGCGATACTTTCGGATTGCACCACGGTGCTTTCGTCTGTGTGAGATAAAGTATAATCTGAGATTGGGACCATTTAGAAATAGCTTAATAAGCGAAAATAAGTAAATTGGAATACTTTACCTGTTGTAATCAGAGAGTCAGCGTGATATATTATTAATCCGGCCGCATGAAAGCCGGTGATTAAATGGTTGCTTGGTTATTAATAATTAAGGAACTAGTTCATATGGTATTATTTACAAGTGGTAATGGCAAGTGAAATATGATATATTAAATATCCGGCCACAACATGGTCGAGAGATTGCTTGATCTTTGAAAACTGAACAACGAGTGAGATACAGACTTCAGCAATGAAGTCAAAACGCAAAGCAGTTCGGTCCCCCGAACTGTGGAGCGCAAATGAGATTTAAATCTCGTCAGATTCAAAATGAGTCACAAACTTTCTTGGAGAGTTTGATCCTGGCTCAGGACGAACGCTGGCGGCGTGCCTAATACATGCAAGTCGAGCGGACTTGATGAGGAGCTTGCTCCTCTGATGGTTAGCGGCGGACGGGTGAGTAA
>NZ_JALIRP010000002.1 GCF_022898935.1 Paenibacillus mangrovi
ATATATCCACTATTACAACCACAAACGAATAAAGGCAAAACTAAAACGCATGAGCCCGGTACAGTACCGAACTCATGCGTTAGAGGTGGCCTAACTATATAATGTCTAACTTTTTGGGGTCACTTCAATGTCGGTTCCTTTTTTGTTTTTTGAAGAGAATATCCGAGAATGATAGGAAGCCGCTTTAGTTGTGACAGAAAATGGAATTTAGCTTACAATGGGGTTAAATCCATGTCGCGGGAGGTAAAGAAAGAATGACGTACATACAGCTTCAGGATCTGGAAGTCTTTTACGAAAAAATGGGATGCGGTGAACCCGTTCTGTTTTTGCACAGCGGATATTCGAGGGGAATCCTTGCTTTTGCTGGCCAACTGCTCGATTTTCAAAAGAATTACACCTGCTATTATCCCGATTTCCGAGGTCATGGCCGGACGCGCTGCGAAAGCCTGGAATGGAGCACGCCGCAACTTGCCAAGGATACGATCACGTTGATGGATGCTCTGGAGCTTCCAAAGGCACATCTAATCGGTTACAGCTTAGGAGCCAATGTTGGCTTGTACTGTGCGGTCTCACATCCCAAAAGGGTAGCAACACTCACGACCATCGGTACGAGCGGCTTCGCTGATCCTACAGGTGTGGAGGAATTTGAGCCAGAATGGCTCATTGAGCATGATAAGCAAGATACCATTAACCAAATGACGGAACGCCATGAGGAGGCGCACCGGGGTAACTGGCAGGAGCATATGCGGCAGTCTGCACAGGATTGGCGGTTGTATCCCAAGCTATCGGAAGATCAGCTGAAGAGCATATCCTGTCCTGCCCTGCTGATTACAGGCGAACATGATCCCTTTGCCGGCGAAGAGAAAATACGTTATTTAAGCTCCCTTATTCGGGACTCGGAGGCCATGGTGGTATGGGGAGGCAGCCACAGACCGCATATGGTTAGAGAGCAGCCCGTGCAGGTAAATGACCGTATTCTGCAGTTTTTGGCGGATCATCCGATCGAGAAAGCAAAAAAAAGGTACGGAACGCAGTACGGTCATTTTTCAGGTCAGGCATGCGTCTTCCGTACCTTGTTTTTATTGATATACGAAAGCATGAACTTCGAGGATTCCACACCCTTATATCGTAAGAAAGACTTCCGTTAAACGCTCTCTGTCTTCACTTTGAATCCTTCTCTCAAACGATTCCTGCTCCGCTGAAGTTTCTCCCGGAGGCCGGGGAGCCAGTCTGGACCATCCTCCATCTCACTGTCTTCGAGCGACCATAATAATCTGGAGAATCCGTACAGGTTTTCGAATCTTTTGAAAAAGGGAAGCCGGTCTATGAACCCTTCATTCAAATCCGCGACACTGCGGTAACCTTGTAAAAATGACTGTACGGCTGTACTCGAGAGAAGATCATCCGCAGAATCAAACAGATCGGAAACCGCGGAAATCACGTCTAACTCATACCATCCGTAGAAAGCATCATCGAAATCGATAATGTTGAGAGAATCCCGGTCGCAATTATAAAACACGTTGTCCGGTTGAAAATCGTAATGAATCAGCCCGTACGTTTCCTTGGAAACAGGCAGGGACTCAAGCCAACATGTGATCCGCTCCAGTTCCTCAGCCGCTGCTTGTTCCTCCGGATGATTGTGCAGTACCGCACCGATCTCTGTCAGCACGTCCCTCCAGCTTCTTCTGTGCTTCTGAACGGGCTCATAGTCTTTTGACAGCACATGCAAAGCCGCGAGCGAGCTTCCCCATACCACGCACTGCGATGCAGACAAGGTTCCGTCCAGTCTGTTTCCCTTCGCCGCTTCAAACACGACCCCAAAAAACTTTCCGTACGAAGTGCCCACCGTTTCAACGATCCGACCTTGACTCGATAAAATTGGCGACACACACGTGTATTGATGTGCAATAAGATACTGCATGAACTCCAATTCGGCCTCGATCTGGTCCACGTCATGATCCTGCTCTGTACTAAACCGCAGAAAGAATCTCTCCTGTTTTCGCTGAAAAGCATATACAAAATTCGTACTCGCCCGCCAAAACTGCAGGCTTCCTTCATCATGCTCCCAGCGCTGCAGCAGGCTACTCGCGATGTGGTCCGTGGCCGTGACCTTCGCCATGGTCTTTAAATTCATCAATGCAACGAATCCTCCCGTAGAGCACGCGGGGATGGTTCCTTGCTAACGAGCGCGCCCCCGCGCCTTCATTTTATTTTGAAAATCGTTATATTTCAAAACGTCACCCCAGGAGGTCATTTTGATTCGGCAACGATGACTTTCACGCCGCATGCTTCGATCTTCGCGATTTCTTCCTTCGATGTTTCTTCATCGGTAATGATCATGTTCAAAGCTTTAAGGGGATACATTCTCGCGAAGAAATCAATGCCAAATTGATAATGCTCGGCCAGGCAAATGTTTCTGCGGGAATTTTCAGCAATGGTCCGGCTAAAACTAGCGACTTCCGGCGTCGCTGTGCTTAAACCTTTTACAGACAATCCCCCTCCTGTTGCAAAAGAGAGATCGATCGTGAATTGACTTGCCAGAGAGTTAGCCAATGCATCGGTCATGTTGCCGGAAGGTTTAATTTTGCCTCCAATCAGATACGTTTGGATATGCTCAGCATCCTTCAAAGTATCCGCAATCTTTAAAGAGTTGGTGACCACTGTAAAATGAAAGTGCTTGGGCAGGTATTTCAACAGGACAAAATGAATTGCGGCTCCGCCAATAAAGACGGTCTCATTCTCCGAAATATAGGCTGCAGCCTGTTTGGCAATAGCGTTTTGATATACGTTCCCCTCTCCATATCTCTCGGAAGGCGGATGCGGCAGCTTTCTTACATTCGGGAGCGGGATGGCTCCACCATGCGTTCTTTTCAGAAGCTTCTCTTCCTCCATAATGGACAAGTCCCGCCGAATCGAATCGATAGAAACCTCAAACTGATCCGCCAAATCCTTAGCCAAAACCCTTCCTTCCCTGCCGAGCAGCTCCAGAATTTTGTCACGCCTTTCTTGAGTAAACATTGACATCCTCCTTAATTGGAAATTTATATCAATGAAGATATTTCCATTATATGCATGTTTTTTCCGTTTTTCAACGATTTTATTTTAATGTTTATTCATTTTTATTCCTGTTTTGTAATATTGAAGCCATAATGCCCGCAAAAAAGCCTGCTGAACAAGTTCAACAGGCTAATACGTTATTACAACATTTCCGTCCCTTACTTCAGATTCAGTTGCTGTAGCTCCTCTTCACTAAAAACTCGCGAGCGCGTCAGAAACCTTTTACCTTCAGGCCCTTCCAGAGAGAACATACCTCCCCGGCCGGGAACTACGTCGATGATTAACTGCGTGTATTTCCAGTACTCGTATTGGGCTTTACTCATGTAAAAGGGGGCTCCGCCGATCTCTCCCATCAACACGTCACTATCCCCAACAAGTAATTCTCCCAGAGGGAAACACATCGGGGAGCTTCCGTCACAGCAGCCTCCCGATTGATGAAACATAACCGGTCCATGCTTCGATCTCAAAAGCTCAATCAGCTCGAGTGCCGCATCCGTAGCGATGACCTTCCGAACCTCACTGTCTTCTATGGTCATATGGATGTTACCATTTTAGAAGAAGCCCAGCTTGTTCGGACTGTAGTTAATGAGCAGATTTTTCGTTTGCTGGTAATGGGATAGCATCATCAGGTGGTTCTCGCGGCCAATACCGGAGGATTTATACCCTCCAAACGCTGCATGCGCAGGATAGGCATGATAGCAGTTGGTCCACACGCGCCCAGCTTGAATCTGGCGTCCCACCCGATAAGCCGTGTTCACGTCGCGTGTCCACACTCCGGCACCCAGGCCATACAGTGTATCATTGGCAATGGCAAGCGCCTCTTCCTGATCTCTGAAGGTCGTTACGGAAACCACCGGTCCAAAAATTTCCTCTTGGAAGATTCTCATGTTATTTTGCCCTTTTAGAACGGTTGGCTGTATGTAATAGCCGTCTGAAAAGTCTCCGTCAATTGAGGCTCTGCCCCCACCGATCAGGCACTCGGCGCCTTCCTGTTTTCCGATGTCGATATAGCTGAGGATCTTCTCCATCTGCTCCGTGGATACCTGGGCACCGATCATGGTGGATGGATCCAGCGGATTTCCCTGCTTAATGGCACCGACGCGCTTCAAAGCCCGCTCCATAAACTCGTCATAGATGGATTCTTGGATTAGTGCACGGGAAGGACATGTGCAGACCTCGCCTTGGTTGAGCGCAAACAGTGTGAAACCTTCCAGCGCTTTATCGAAAAAGGCATCGTCCTTAGCCATGATATCTTCGAAGAAAATATTCGGCGATTTACCGCCGAGCTCCAGCGTAACCGGAATTAGGTTTTGAGAAGCGTACTGCATAATCAGGCGTCCCGTGGTCGTCTCTCCCGTGAAGGCTACCTTGGCTACCCTGCTGCTGGAAGCAAGCGGCTTGCCTGCCTCTAATCCAAAACCGTTCACGATGTTTACCACGCCCGGAGGAAGCAGATTTTCGATGAGCTCCATCAGAACGAGGATTGACGCAGGCGTTTGCTCCGCTGGCTTAAGCACAACGCAGTTGCCTGCCGCAAGCGCAGGAGCCAGCTTCCATGTCGCCATGAGGATCGGGAAGTTCCAAGGAATGATCTGACCCACAACCCCAAGCGGCTCATGAAAATGATATGCCACGGTGTCATCGTCAATTTGACTCAAAGATCCTTCCTGTGCCCGTATGCACCCGGCAAAATAGCGGAAATGATCGATCGCAAGCGGCAAATCCGCTGCCATCGTTTCCCGGATCGGCTTGCCGTTGTCCCATGTCTCTGCGACAGCGAGCATTTCCAGGTTGCTTTCAATCCGGTCCGCAATCCGGTTCAGAATGACTGCCCGCTCTGCCACAGATGTGCGTCCCCAGGCATTTTTAGCCTCATGTGCCGCATCGAGCGCCAGCTCAATATCATCCGCGGTCGAGCGCGGGACCTCGCAAAAAGCTTTGTTGTTAACAGGCGATACATTTTCAAAATATTGACCTTGAAGGGGGGCAACCCACTTGCCGCCGATATAATTTTCATAACGCTTCTTAAAAGTTACTTTCGATCCATTCTGTCCCGGTTCAGCATATACCATAAAAGAACAGCCTCCTCTAATAAAGATTTTCATCTCATCAGCCTTGGTTCATTGAAGGAATACGTAAACACAAAAAGAAATCGTCGTCATGTTATTGTGAAAAAGAACTCTTGGCTTGGACATTCACTACCCTGCTTTAAAAGGCAGAGTCGTAGTTTCAAAACGAGCCTGCTACTTCTTATCCTATGCAGATTTTCGTTCAGAGATTACTAGAATCAAGAATCCAATAATATGATAAAAAATGGTTTTGTCGAAAGTAGAACTGCCGCTGATGCCGTGTATTACGAACGTAAAAAAACCTCCCATTCAAAATGGAAGGCACCTGTTTCAATCTGCTCTGTCTCTAGTTTCAGGTATGAATCCGATGAAGTGCATCCAGCGCTCCCGCTTCTGTGCTCTTAAAGAACACCCTGCTGCCCTGATTGCATTCGTAAATAAAATCGTTCAGGCTTTTGCTGTTATAGCCGCTAAAATCACCTACAATGGCAATTCTCATCTCATAATTCGTGTATTTTTGCAAAATTTCGCCCGCCAGTCTTGTTTTTAACTCGAAAAAATCCTCTGTGATCTGTTCTTTCCGCAGCAGCATTTTGTCGTAGCCATTGTATCGGACGTTAGCCATGAGATCGAGTGCATCGTTCAAGTTTTGAATGATAATTTCTTCGCTTGAAATAACGGCAACTTTAGAGTTTTCTCTCTGGTCTATATGAATATTCATTGTTTAATCCTCTCCCTTACTTATTCATCGACTAGAGCACGTCTAATATTTGCTTTTGCCTCTTCAGCGATTTCGGCATTATGATCAGTTACGGCTTGCAGCAGGATTAACATGGGAATATAAACGGCAATCAAACGGGCAAGGATATGAGTCTCTTCGTCAACCTCTCCATATTCTTTAAAAAAGGCCTCACGTCCACCCGGAGGTACGAAGTTGTATGCAACACTCAGATCACATGCAGGATGACCGATATTCATATCGCCCCAGTCGATAATTCCAGCAATTTGCCCTGACTCATCCACCAGCATATTTTTAAAATGAAGATCACCGTGGAGGAAAACCTCTTTGGGTTCTACCCGGTCGATTGTCAGTGACTGCAAATACGCTTCGATTTGACGGTAATCTTCCTCCCGAATATGTCCCCTCAGGTCCGACAAGAACGTCAGCATTTTTTCCTTTCTGGAGGCGATGTCGGTGAGATTTCTGTGATCATGTGGAGCCCCATTTTCTTCGGCATCTTGTACTGGAAATGCATGCAATCCTTTTAGGAAACGCGCAAGGGCCGAAATGGATAAGCAGCGATGCTCATCCGTTAATCCGATCGGGAACTTCCCCGGTAAATACGTGTAACCCAGAAAAGGTGACGGATACTCCTGATTTCCCACTCCGTGAAATACCGGTTTTGAATACGGAATTGAAATCCTGTCCGCAAGCTTCGGCAGGATCCTGCCTTCCATTTCCAATAACGAAACAGCGACTTGTCTCCTCGGAAACCGAAAAACGTATTCATTTCCAACAAGATAAACGGTATTGTCCCAGCCATGATCTAATCTTCGAATCCGCTTGGATGACAGCTGCGGGAACTGACTATATATCAATGCAGACGCCATTTCTAGAGGCAAATCCCATTCCGCATCCCATAGATTTGTACTTCCCATATTTTTTTCTCCTTTTTATGTATCAATTCTACTATATATTTTAAATTTCTTTACATTTTGTATGTTAGTAGAGTATGTTTGCTATATGTGTTATTTTGTTCCGATATTTGGTAGAATCCACTATTACATAAGAGGTGTGCATTAAGCGTGATGGCATGGATAGACTTCGTGGTATTTCTCCTTTTATTTGCTTTATTGGTTTATGTATTCGCTTCCGTTTCGATAACCAAATTGCACAAGGCTTATTTGACTTTCCACTTTTTCATGATGTTTTGGCCATTCTGCCAGTTTGCCATAAAAGTAACGGAAAATCCAAAGGTCCAATTATTTTATGTGATGCTCGCCTTTGTGGATTTGGGTCTTTTGGCTGTCGGATGGCTATTTTTCACGTTTCTGCTAACAAGGGATTCTCTACCTTCCAAGAAAAAATCATTTCTGATTCCGCTACCTGCACTGCTTGGAGCTATCGCGGCCATTTGCAATCCGAATTCCTTATTCGTTGAGCCCGTGAACGGTGGGTACTACGAGCGAATCTATGGACCCATTTTCTGGATTACGGCTCCCCTCCTGCTCGGATACGGGATCGTTTCGCTGTACATGATCTATAAGACGTTGGTGTCAGATAATGCTCCGCGGATCAAAAAGCAAGTGAAGCAGGTATTACGCGGGATTATGGTCATGATTATATTCATCTGCGCGGATATATTGGTCAATGTGGTCTTTCCCTTACCTCAAAAGGTTACGCCAGGATTGACATCGCTTGGCATTTTATTTTCCGCTGTCTTTTTTGTAATTGCCATTCACCGTGACAAGGTACTTGATCTCCTGAGCATCGCTCATCAAGATATTATTAATACGATTACAAACGGAATCCTGGTGCTTGACGATAATGAAACGATTATCGAAATCAACCGATCGCTGTCTCCATTTCTTGACCTTAAAATTGGTGACCGTTTCGATATTTCTATGATCATACCTCAGCATGAGTCCGTGGACAAAAAGGAGAAATTCATCAATACTTACCGTGAAAATCCTTTGAATCGAATTGAAGTCGATGTGCTATACCTGTTTAATGAACCCTGTTTTGTCTATATTCATGTCTCTCCGATCATGGTTAGCGGCACAAGAGCTGGACGGATTATTACTTTTCAGGATATGACCGAGATTCGCCGTCTCATTGATGAGACCACATTGCAAAATGAAATTCTGCAAGAGCGAAACCAATCGCTTATTTCGATTCAGCAGGAACTACATCTAACCAACCAGAAGCTGCAGGAAATGGCGGTTACCGATGGTTTGACTGGCTGCTATAATCGACATTATTTAACACAGCAGTTGGAACGTGAAGTAAACAAAAATATGGAATATCAAATACCTTTCTCCATTCTGCTGCTGGACATCGACTTTTTCAAGCTTATTAACGATAATTACGGGCATATGGTCGGTGACGAGGTCATTTGCGGTACGGTGAGCATGATCAAACAAATCCTTCGTCCGTCAGACATCCTGGCCCGTTTTGGTGGAGAAGAATTTATCATCTATCTGCCAAATACCACATCGTCTGAAGCCAACCAATTGGCTGAGCAAATTCTGAATACCGTGGAATCGAATGCTATCAAAGTTCCTCATATTATACAATCTTTATCTATTACGATCAGTATTGGACTGTTATCTATCCATCAATTCCCGGAGGAGAATCCTCTGAATTCGAGGGATACGCTGAATGACATGTTCCAATCGGTGGACCAGGTTCTGTATCAAGCCAAAAGGGGAGGCCGGAACCGGATTGCAAGTGTAATTATATAAGGTATTTAAAATAGGCCGAGACGCTTCGTTTTTCTGTGGTTATCGGCTTTTTTTATTTCTTCTTTTTCACTTTACGTTTACGTTTCCGCAATGACTTGAATGAACTAATGGCCGAACTTTTTATAGATCATTATGGAAATCCAGATGGCAAAAAGTACCCAAACAATGATGAACAAGGTTGCCGTGAACCAGTTCTTAGGCTTTTTTTGAAACTCCTGCGCCTTTTCTCTGTTTTCTTCAATAACATCTTTGGGAATCATTTTCAAGGCAAGAACGATACCTAACGGGACTATGATTAAATCGTCAAGATAGCCTAGAATCGGGATAAAATCAGGAATTAGGTCGATGGGACTGAACGCATAAGCCACAACACACATAGTAAATAGTTTCGCGTACCACTTGACTCTAGGGTCTCTATAAGAAAGATACAGGGCAATCAGATTGGACTTCAATTGCTTTGCAATTTGCTTAAGTTTTTGTAGGATGGTACAATTCCCCTCTCGCCAGGCTAAATCAGATCAGTATTGCTTCTCAGATAATTCCACTTCAAAAAGGAACAACCCTTCCACTTGGGAAGGGTCTTGACACCGATACATCTAATTATAATTCTTTCTACACGAGAAGTGAACAGCTATCCACATGGCCAAGGTGGCTGTTAAAACTAATATGTATGAGTCTGTAGAAAAAGTGTCAATCAATGCAATTTATTCATGCACTTCAGTAGAAGCTCCCACTACAGTCAACATCATAATAGAAGATTGGAATCTGCCGCTTTCAGGAACGACGCACACTACTTGCTCACCTTCAGATAGACGCCCGGAGTACAGTAGTTCCTCTAGCATAATATATATCGAAGCCGCAGCCGTGTTCCCCTTCGTATATAAATTGGTGAACCATTTCTCTTCCGGGATATTCACCCCGCCAAGCTCCAGCAACTTGAAAATTTCATCCCTGAAAAAATGCGATGAATAATGGCAGACCATCCAATCAATGGCCTCAGGGTCGATCCGCCCCTCCTCCACAAGCTCCAAAAACCGATGGGTTCCTACCTTGGTAATTTCATTGACAAGCCTTACGTCCTGCTTTAGATTCAGAGCTCCATGATCCGCCGCTTCATGAATGGATGAATAATCAAGCCAGGAACGGTTTCCGTCTTCTTTACTCATCCCTGAATACATGCAGACATCGTATTGATTCGCATACGACTTGTTATCGATCCATTCAATACGCAGCGATTGTCCCTGTGTGGAAGGCGTATTTTGCAAAATCGCTGCACCTGCTCCATCGGAAAGCATAAATCGTAAAAAGTCCGTATCGAATGGTACTCGGCTGTTGCTATAAATTCCCTGGGCTTCGAATTTCGTATGCTTAAATTCACGGCTCAGAAACTCACTGGAACAAGCTATTGCTGCTTCATGTTCACCTGCTTTTATATGTAAATAAGCATTCTTCAAAGCTTGCATCCCGCTAGCGCATAACCCGGCATGTGATGATATTTCCATAACGGGCAAACCGGTCTCCGCATGCACCATACTGGCGAAGCCGGGTAGAAGCATGTCGCCTCTAGTCGTGCCTGTCGCTAGGAACCCGATTTCATGATCCGGTAGATTCCCATTACGTTCCAATGCTTCGCGAATAGCTAGGGAAGCCATCTCCGCGTTCGTGTATAGACTCTTTTGCTCTTTATCCATGGCATAATATCGCTGCTTGATTTGATTTTTCTCTAGTATGATCCGCTTGGTTTTGGAAGATTTGCCTCCGATTTTGCCGAGATAATCCTCGATTTCATCATTTTCAACCGGAGAGCCAGGAAGAAACTTACCCATACTAGTAATATAGACCGGATTCATAGAACACCTCGTAAGTTTTATATATTGCTAATTATTATAGATATTCTATGAATTGTAAAGTATTGGAATTCGATATGAAGCGGGGTTCACCCGCTTATAATTTTTGATCCGATTTGCACTCCGTTTGAAAAGTATCCAAATTAATACTATGATGAACTTGGACAGGTACAGAACAATATCAAAGAGGAGTGTTAAGATGTATAGAACGGTTCAAGATTTTGTAAATGAATGGTCACATGCAGCAGTTGGAACGATCAAGGTTCTTGAAGCAATGTCAGATGAAAAGCTGGGGCAATCTATCGTGGAAGGCCATAGCTCCCTTGGATGGTTGGGCTGGCACTTAACCACCTCTCCAATGTTCTTTGCAGGTATGGCGGGACTAAGTATGGAACCCGTTGGCGACCCTAAGGCGATACCTACTCAAGCTAGCGAGATTGTTACAGGCTATAAGACCATGGCTGAACGCTTAAAAAATGCTGCAGAGACGTTGACCGATGAACAAATGGTGGAAAGCGTTGATACATTTGCGGGACCGACTCCACGCGGTGCTGTGCTTCGCATGCTTATCGATCACCAGACACATCATCGTGGTCAGATGACGGTTCTTCTGCGTCAAGCAGGCTTGACTGTCCCAGGTGTTATCGGTCCTACAAGAGAAGAGCAGATGAAGATGAAATAAAGGCATTACCTCCCGGTCCAGAGACTAGTTACCGTCCTTATTAGCCGATATGTTGTACAATCCAGATTATGAATAAAAGCCCCATTTAGGGGCTTTTGTAGTCTTTATTTTAGTCGATCATCATACATTAATTGAATTTGAATGCCGAACGGGTCCTCAATAATGCCGTATGCTTTGCTAAATACATTCTTAGCTAAAGGAACAATGATTCGTACCCTATCATCTGTAGTTAAGCTCTTGTAGAAACGCTCAATTTCTTCTAAGTCCGCACTTTGAATACACAATGAGGTGTTGTTGCCAACTGTGTATTTTTCTTTGGGATCCATTGGATTTTCTGCCAGCATGACTTTTGTTTTTCCGATGGATAAGACGGAGTGAGTAATATAATGCTTATTTTCATCCGTAAGCTGCAGTGAGCTGTCGCGTTTTGCCATGTCTTCATAGGTAACGAGCAACAATTCCTTAGCGTCAAAATGCTTTTTGTAAAAATCGACAGCTTCTTTTGCTTTTCCGTTCATCGATAAGAAAATAGCTACTTCTAGTGTTGCACTCATTATATCAGACTCCTTTTGTATAATGATTTCAGGTGGATATCTTATCATGTTGATATATGACCTTGAACTTATCATAATTGATAAAGGTATCAAAACATGACACCTTTATAAGGAGATTTATATGAAGAAATCAGAAAGATTAAATGACATGATCAGATACTTAAACGGTCGGGAGTTCTTTAATTTAAATGACCTCATGGAGAAATACAATATTTCAAAAAGCACAGCTCTACGTGATATTAGTTCATTAGAACAATTAGGTATGCCTATTTTTTCGGAACATGGCCGACATGGACGATATGGGATCTTAAAAAATAGATTGTTATCACCCATTATTTTTACGATGGATGAAGTGTATGCTCTGTACTTTGCCATGTTGACTTTAGAAGCTTATCAGTCAACGCCATTTCATTTAAGTGTCAACCAACTAAATGAGAAGTTTGAAAACTGTCTTTCTAAAGAACAAATCAGACAGATTCACAACATGAAAAAAGTCCTGCAATTTGAAATGTATCAGCATCATCATGTGAGTCGTTTTCTAGATAAAATTCTAAAAAGCATTCTTAATGAGAGCAGCTGTAGGATTCAATACGCAAAAAATAATCAGGAAAAAAGTTACCATGTTCAATTTTTCAAAATTTCCGCTAAGTTTGGTCAATGGTATGCTACTGGGATAGAGCTAAATACCAATCAATATAGAGTTTTCAGATGTGATCGAATAACCTTTATTGAAGAAGTGGAAACCACATCTCACTGTTCTATAGATGAACTCCTTAGTCGTTCATTAGAAATTTATCAATCTGAGGAGAGAATTGACTTTGAAGTTGAAATTTCTGAACAAGCAAAGGATATTTTTTATAAAGAACATTATCCTTCTATGAAAATAGAAAATGGTAATAAAACCGTCATCAGGGGATTCTATAATCCAGGAGAAGAGGAGTTTATAGCTAACTATTTTATGAGATATGGTTATCATGTTATATCTGTGAAACCTCAATCATTAAAACAAATGATCCAAGATCGGGTAGAGAAACTCTTCAATTACTATCAAAAAATATAGATCAGCACGTATATCATAGGACTTTTTATCCCGGTAACACGTGGCATGGCCCATCCCGCAACCGAACCTTCACCGATTGACTAACAGACTCATAGTAATGTTTCTTTCAGAGAACCCCATTTGCTTATAAAGTTGAACCGCATGATTTTCTGCAAAAACTCCCAGACGAATCTCAGAGTATCCCTCAGATTCCAGGTGCTCAATGGCGTTTTTCATTAGGTGCTTAGAGATGCCTTTTCCCCTGAAATCTTGAAGCACGTATAGTTCGTATATAAAGCCAATTATCTCATCGGTGAATTGGTCTTTGCTTGACCCTATTAGAATCCACCCCATCAGCTCATCTTCTTCCGTAGCAATTAAGTAATAACACCCCTTCCCCAAAAGTGGCTCAACGAGTTGCTTCATTTTTTCGTCTGTTGGTCTAACTCCACCCAGTGTCCCTTCAAATAAAGCTTGTGGCGAGAGTTTCAAAATGTTTTCAAGTTCCACAATGTTTGGTTTTCTAATCTCCATAAGATAGTGTTCGCTCCTAGATATTAATTTTAAAACAAAAGAGGGGCTATTTCCCCCTCTTCACTGATGTCCGTCAAAACATCTTAATTCAATTGTCTTTCCCACCTATATTCACACTTTCCGCACCAACAGTGCACAGCACTCCACATGTGTTGAATGCATTTAGCGGAAAAAATAATCAGAGCCGATTAACCGCCGTTTCGAAATGTTACTTCGATTAATAGGATAGGAATAAACTACTAGAAGGAGGTGTTTTCTTTGTCCGATAAACATGGGCACAAATCTGATCAACACCAGCATCACACTCTTCAATATACAGCTCTCGGTGATTCCATTGCATTTGGTGTTGGAGGCACTGATCATTATGGGTACGTTAATTATTTTCGAGATTTTTTGGCTACTGTATGCCATCGTGTAAATTTAACAAATCGGGCTGTTCCAGGTTTCACAAGTACTGATTTGCTCCATCAACTTCAACAGGATTCTACCGCTCGACAAGCAATAAAAAAAGCTAATCTAATTACCATTAGTATTGGTGGAGGAAACCTATTCAATTGTTTAGCTACTCCTACGCCTGCATGTTTTGAAAATGGAGTGCTAACTTTTGTTGAAGACTGGCCCCGAATTTTAAAAGAAATTCGTAAATCCATAAGATCTCGAGCTAAAATTCTTGTTATGACTGTTTACAATCCGCTGAAATGTGATGATCCCAATTACAACTCAATCGATTTCTTTATCCAACAAATTAACCAAGTGATAAAGAAGCGCGAAAACCGTTCAAAATATCAATATAAGGTTGTTAATGTCCATCGTGATTTTCGAGGAACATTCACTGATGGGCGTTGCAAGGTTTGTACTTGGACACATTTCTGTGAACTTCCCCCTAATGTACATCCCACTGACGCGGGCCATTTAGAAATTGCTCGTTTACATGAATTGAAATTTCTGAAACATTGTTAGATAATTTTGCGGATATTGATTAAATGAAACAAACGGTGCATTGAATGAAAAACGTTGCGAAACGTTTTTAACAGAAAAAGACACTGACGATCAAATCCATGCCGTTAAAAAGCATATAGCTTCGAGGGGCTTAATTTGATACCCCTTTCAATTTTAGTAACACTGTACACTCCACATGTGTTGAGTAGACAGTGAAAACAATTCTATATTGTGTCCTCATCAGATTGGTGTTTGCTCTAATGAGCGATTTGAAGGAAGAGTACACTTTGTCTTCCTAAATTTCCTTAAGCTGTTCAACTACTTCCTCAAGTTTCATTCCCCTAGAACCCTTGACTAAAACAACTGAATTTGTTTGTATTATCGATTCTACTGCTTTAACAATCTCTTCTTTCTGATGGAATGCTATTACATGTCCTTGTGGGAAAACTCCCATAGCCTCCAATGCTATGTATTCAGCAAGTTTTCCTACCGTGAAAACGTAATTTACATATCTTGGGTCTAATAAACGTCCAATCTCTTGATGGAATAGGATTTCGTTTTCCCCTAATTCAAACATGTCACCTAGAACTATGATTTTTTGATTATATTCGGAAAGTTCCTGAAATGTTTCAATTGCACTTTTCATGGAAGTAGGACTAGCATTCCATGCGTCATTTATAACAATGAAGCCAGATTTTGATTTAGACTTTTCCATTCTCATTCCAGTTATTTCAAGTTTTTTTAAACCCTTTGTTATATTTTCTTTGGTCACTCCTAGATGTTCAGCTACTGCAATAGATGCAAGTGCATTATTTACATTATGTGCACCAATAAGAGGAAAACTATAAGAATGACCATTTAAAACGAAGGTTGTACTGTCAGATAAAGCGGAAATTGAAGTTGTAAAATAATCATTTTGATTGGATAATCCAAAACGAATAATCTTAACAGATTCATGCAAGTTAAGTTTTTTTATGCCTTCTTCCAATAACTCCTCGTCACCATTGATGACAATTACACTATTTTCGGGTAATCCATTTGTGATTTGTAATTTCGCCTGAGCAATGTTTTCCCTTAACCCAAAATTGGATATATGGGATTCACCTATCATAGTCAACACTGCAACGTTTGGTTGGGCGATACTCGCTAATCGTTCCATTTCTCCAAGGTAACTTATTCCCATTTCTAATACGACTACTTCGGTGTCTTTATTAGTTTCAAGTAAAGTTATCGGTAATCCGTATTGTCCATTTAGGTTACCTTGTGTCTTATGTACTTTAAAAGTGGTGCTAAGTATCGAACTAATCATATCTTTAGTTGTTGTTTTCCCGTTACTTCCAGTTATTCCTATAATGATAGCGTGCAATTCAGTTCGGTATGCTTTAGCTAATGCTTGTAGTGCAACAAAAGTATCCTCGACAATAATTAAGGGGATATTTAGGGGAGGGTTCGGATGATTTTTTTGCCACAGCGAAGCAACTGCACCATTATCTACCGCATTTAATGCATATTTATGACCATCATCATTTCTTATAATAGGAATGAAAAGATTACCTTGTTTAGTTGTTCTAGAATCAATGGACACACCCTTGATTAAAATGGTTTGAGAATCGGGAAGTAATACTTCTCCTGATACCATCTTTGCAATATCGTTTAAATTTTTCTGTATCAAAAGTAATTCCCCTCCCTGTTTAATTCAATAAACAATTTTATTCAAACATTTATAAATTTAATCCCTCTAAATTTACTACAAAATGGATTCTGATAAAAGAGAATGTCTGTTAAACCCACTCGATATCACTGCGTGCGTACAACGCCATTTGTATTCCTCTGCCTTTGTTTTGTATCCTCTATCACAGATAACTAAAACCTTTTCTATCTCTTCGGAACGAACCATACTCTCCATAAAGGCATTAATGTCATGCCCTTCCTTCAAGTCCCATTTGTCCAATACCACTTCAGCGTAGTTATCTCGTAGCCTAATGGCTAACTCTAGTTACCCAGTCCTCATGCACTTGAGAAGTCCAGCTATAAGAAATGATACTTTGGGTGGCTTCAATGTTTTGTCAGTCTTATAAAATTCTCTCCTTGTCATAAACACTACAGTTCTTGTCCAACGGGGAGAACATCTTCAACTTTTCGTCCTTTGAAAACAGAAAATCAATATCACTATGATGGAGTCCTATTCTCACGCATTACTCCTCTTCAAAATTGACCTTACACACATTCGCTAAAAGGATTCCAATTGGGGTCACGCACATCATCGTCAGTTGGTTTCCTAACAAATTTTACGCACCGTTCTTCGCATGCCCCGAACTCTATAAAATTTTTCTGCCCTTGTCTTAAAGATACTTCATTTGCCCCACCCTCATAGTCTGGATCATCAAACTGTACACCATCATCTTCCCAAAAACAAATTTTACATATTTCATAAGTACCAGTTGGCTGTTCATCTAAAGTCATGTATCCACAGCACGGACAAGTATATTTTTCCATCTTATCACCGCACTTTACAATCTTCGTCTTGTCCCATTCCCTATAGACCTCTATTCTTATTAAGCCACTCTTCGTTATTCCACAGTACAGGCATTGCTCCTACCGATTGAATATGTAACTGTGGGTCGTTTGAATGCACAAAAGCGATCAACTTTTTTTGATTTTCTACAAGTAATCTCCAAGAATTATTTTGGATAATGTCTAACACATGGTACGTAGTGTCTTTATCTCGTGCATTGAATTTGTCGAAGTTCTTGAAGACTAATACGAAACCTTCATTGCTAGGAACAATATCAGAAAGGCAATCATTAAAAGCATCTAGGTTTTTTCCGTAGTAATTGGGGAACTCAAGAGTTTTGCCTAATTCCAATAGACAAGCATTCTTATCCCATGACTCACAATCGAAGAGATATACGTCAAATCCTTCTTCTTTTATATTTTCAACATACTTTTCTAGTATGCTTTGTCTCCAAAACATAACGATAGAACCATTCATCATCAACGACTTCCATAATACTTCTCGTTCCATCTATCTAACCCCCAAATAACTTTCATCTGAACAATGACCTAAACCTATTGTACCATATGTTAGTATTTTTCTTTTCGTATCGTTATAATTTTTACGTCTGGTTGCTGTGTAAATGTGTACTGCCCGATATTGATAACAGAGACATTCATTTAGCTGTTAAACCATCCCAACCATCCCCGAGTATCGTATGACAAACTCCCGCTTACCTTATGAAGGCAAAAAAATACCCTCTCAATGAAGAGAGGGCAATCCCACATTAACTTCTCATTCGTTATTTCCGTTCCAAACTAATAGTGAGCAACATTCCACATGCGCCGTCTGTGGGAACATATCCACCGGCTGCACCCATTCGATGCGGTACCCGCCGCTTAGCAATACCTGGCAGTCCTTCGCCAGCGTTGCCGGGTTGCATGATACGTACACCAGCCGTTTCGGCTTGGACTTCACGATTGCGTCAAGTAGCGGACGCTCGCAGCCGGTCCGCGGCGGATCGACCACGACGACGTCGGGATGGATGCCGCGGTTGACCCAATCGGGCAGCAGCTGCTCAGCGCGGCCCTCGTAGAAATGAGCGTTGTCTACGCCCGAAGATTTCGCATTGTCGCGGGCATCCAGTACCGCCTCAGGGATCAGTTCAATCCCGCGAACCTCCTGCGCAAATGGAGCCAGCCAAAGTCCGATCGTGCCGGTACCGCAGTATGCATCCACCACAAGCTCCGAGCCACTGAGTCCTGCAGCCTCCTGTACCGCATTGTACAGCTTGACCGTCTGCTCCGGATTCAGCTGGAAAAATGCCCGCGGAGACAAAGCGAATCGAACATCGCCTAAGGACTCTTCGAGCTGCTCGGCACCCCAAAGAATGTTTGTTTTGCTGCCAAAAACAAGTGGCGATTTGCCCTTATGGATGTTTTGCGCGATGGTAATCACCATCGGCAGCCGCTCGCGGATCTTCTCGACCAGCTGTCTCGAATCCGGCAAGCGGTCCACTGCAGTGATGAACGTCAGCTGCACCTTGCCGCTGGCTTGGCCTACACGGGCTACGATGGTCCGGACCGCTCCTTCACGCGTTCGCTCATTGTAGACGGGTATTTGGAGCTCCTCCATGACTTCCTTCACCTGATCGATGACGCGGTTGACGACCGGATGCTGAATCGGACAGCCACTGATATCGATCAGGCGATGCGATCCCGCCGCATACAGTCCTGCGATAATATCTTTTCCTTCACGACCAGCCTGAAGCTGCGCTTTGTTCCGGTAGCCCCACGGGTTGTCCATGCTGATAATCGGTCGAAGCGGAATCTCTTGTATTCGGGCATAACGTTGGAAGGATTCCCGTACGATTTCTTCTTTGGCCTGCAGCTGCGCCTCGTATGTCATATGCTGAAGCTGGCAGCCTCCGCATTCCCCGTACACAGGACAAGGCGGCTCCTGCCTATGCGGTGAGCGTTTCTCGATCTCAATAATCTCTCCGTTTAGGAATCCTTGTTCCACCTTGGTCACTTTGGCCTTAACTACTTCATTCGTTAATGCTCCATCTATAAACACAGCCTTCCGGCGGTAATACCCGACACCTTCTCCATTGATACCGATTCGCTTGATCGTAACGATGATCCGGTCTCCTATTTTCACGTCCTCCGCAGAAGCAGCCGGCTTATTCGCAGTATGCTGTGGACGGTACGGCGCCTTTTGATTCCTTTGCGTTGATTGCGTTTTACCCTGATGATGTTGCTGCTTTGGATGGGCAGTCTTCGTCCGGGCAGAAGGAGCACCCGCAGGTTTGGCCGACCGCTTGTCTGTTCCACCGCCTGCCATGGTCCCCTTCGCCTTGTTGTGTGTTTTCTCAGCCATCCTCAACCTCGCTCCGTTTCTTCATAAATTCATTCTTACACTATATCACAGCGGAGCCTGATCCCCAAAGGGTTGTTCTCTTATCATGCGATCGGGGTTCCATTGGGTACTACCATATCCGGCTTCAGAAGCACCACATCGCCTTCTTCCGGTACACCGCCTAGTACCAGAACTTCCGAGTCAAAACCCGCGATTCTCCGGGGAGGAAAGTTCACCACAGCAGCCACCTGTCTGCCTACAAGCTGATTGGGCGTATATCTCTTCGTAATTTGGGCCGAAGAACGCTTGATTCCCAGATCACCGAAATCGATTTCAAGTTTGATCGCGGGTTTGCGGGCCTTTGTAAAAGGTTCTGCCTTCGTAATCGTTCCAATTCGAATATCCAGCTTCAAAAAGTCTTCAATCGCTGCCATGCTGCATCACACTCACAATTCGGTAGTTTTATTTGAGATCATCCGATAGTACTTCAAACTCAACATCTTAGCAGATCGTCTAAAGGATCACAAACGAATATTTAGTTTAAATCAAAAAATACTAAAGCTTCCGACTTAGGGGATCGGACCTTCGATGAAATAAAACAAAAAAGGAGCAGCATTTTGCTCCCCCTTCTCAATTTAATATTTTGAATGCGTCGTACCTTCTATTTTTATTATTCTACGATTCGCTTCTAAAACGACGCAGCTTGCAATTGTTATCGAACCACGGTCACTTCCCGTGAAACTTCCGTTCCTTGTCCGCACGACTCTTCCCTGTTCCCAGCATCAGCTTGATGCCGCCCGCGATCAGGAGCACCGCAACGATAATCGGCTTCAGATAATGGCTGATTTTGTAGTCGATGTACATATTCGGGAACCAGTTGTTCATGGCCGGTACCAGAATACTCGTACCCACATAATAAATTCCCAGTATCATCAGTCCAACGCCCAGCCAGCGCTGATGATTAGATATGCCTTCAACAATCGGACGGTCGATCAGAGGCTCACGCCCATACCGGCTCGTTTGCTGCAGCCCGTCGAAGAACGAGAAGAACCAGATCAGCGGGATCAAAAAGAGAAACAGCGACAGATGCAGTACATCAAGCACATACACGCTGCCCAGAAAAAAAATCATGAGCTGAAGCCCTCTTTTTTGAAGTCCGAGATACATGTGACCTGCACCGGGAAAGGCCGACAGCAGCGTAGCAAGCACCTTGCTCCGTTTGCCTTCCTCGCGCCCGGCTTCCATATCGTCGAAAAGACTACGGTCTAGAAGAATTTCCCCCGCCTGTCTGCGGTGAATGAGCTGAACGGCATCAAACATGCAGTACAGCCAAATGATCGGAAGCACGCCCAGGAACAACAGGAATACCGAATGACTCGTCAAGCCGGTTAGGAAAAACATAATCGTACCCAGCCCGAAAAATGCGATCAAAAATGATAGCCCGCGCTGCATCAGTCCCATGTGCAAATGGCCAAGCCCCGGTACAAAGGACAGCAGAATCGTGTAGAACCGTTCACTCTCTGGACTCTGTGAAGAGCCAGTTTGGGGTGGATAGGGCTCAAAGTGCATATTCGGCGCCTCAAAGTTGTTCTCTTGCTCCGGATAGAGCCCCATGCCCGAAGGCGGATTTCCAGGATTGGCATATGCCTGATAACCACCCGCTTGATACCCGTTAGGCTGGTAGCCGTGAGGCGGATAAGGCGCCGGGGGCATGCGCAGCAGATAAATAATCAGATCCAGCATGCAAAAAATCCACAACACGGCTGCGCAAAAAGCGGTTAAACCAAAAAAGACTTTATCATTCGACGCAACCATCAGCATGAACCCAAGCAAGATGCCTCCAAAAAACAGAAGCGGATAGATAAATCCTCTCCCTTTTCTCCCCATATAATAGTGCCCCAGCCCAGGGATGAAATTGAGGATAAAGGCTGACATTTTATTGCGGTTCTGTTCCAAATTCATCTTTCCTTTCCAAGGATTATTATTCATCGACATCAAGTCATCTGCTAATGCCTAAGGCTTCATCTTGTCGAGCCAGTCTGTCGTCACTTTAACCAGCTCCTCGCTGTAGGATGACTTGTTCATATGTGTATCAGCCTTCTGCGGCTCTGGCGTAAGCTTGTCGAACCAACCTGCCGAGAGGAAGACCAAGGTTAGGCTGGCTGCTACTACATAATGGAATAACCGGTGCTCATACCAGCGTGGCCTGCTGCCTTTTGGCTCCAGATGTACCATGGACGTGTGTGATGTTTCAAGCTGATTCATGACATGCTCTACAAAATGCTCTGGATCTTCGAGAACAGGTAATCCTTGCGCTTCCATATCCAAGGCCTGCATATATATTGCAAATGCCTGCTCATCCTCCAGAAGGAGCGATTCCATCCACTCAGCCCGCTCGGGTGAGAGTTCACCACGGATATACGCCGCCCAGTCCTCTAAGAGCGGAACCTGCCTGTTGTCACTCATTCCATTCTTCCTCCTTCCAGTGTGTACGAATCCAGTTTCTCGCCCGGTACAGCCTTGACTCTACCGTTTTCACCGCAATATCCTGTTCTGTGGCAATTTGGTCATAACTTTTTTCTTGTATATAAAATTGAATTAAAATGTCCCTGTGCTGGGAAGGCAGGAGATTCATTTTTTTCTCGAACAGCATCTTTTTCTCTTTGCGGACCAGCTGCCCCAGCACATCCTCTTCCGATGACGGCAGATACTGGATCAGCTCGCCATCGACCATTTGATCTTCCCGTCGTCTGTTCAGCTTGCGTTTGGCATCAATGGCTTTATGTACCGCGATGCGGGTAATCCATGTCTTGAACCCTTGGGAACGGTAATCCGGGAGAGATTTATACACTTGCAAAAAAACTTCCTGTGCCGCGTCTTCCGCTTCTTTCGTATTTTTGAGCAC
This sequence comes from Paenibacillus mangrovi, assembly GCF_022898935.1. Lineage (GTDB taxonomy): Bacteria > Bacillota > Bacilli > Paenibacillales > Paenibacillaceae > Paenibacillus_AQ > Paenibacillus_AQ mangrovi. The sequence continues at coordinate 21,944 of NZ_JALIRP010000002.1, forward strand.
AGAATAGGCCGTTTGGAACACATGCTGCCCGTATTGCTCCACAAGCTTCCGGAATGCAGCCTGGTCGCCGCGCCTGATTTGATCGATCAATCGTTCTTCGTCAATCTTTCTCTCCCCCTTCCCCGTATCAATAGACGACAAGATTTTCGCTAACCCTGCATCTTTTTCAAAAAAAATTTTCACAAAAGAAAACAGCCTCATTCCCTGAGGAAAAAGGCTGTCGGTTTCTTCACATTACCGTCCTACCTTTCTTGCACCGCCAGCTGGCGAATCAAAGCCGGAAGCCAGGAACGTAGCGGCTGGAATGGATAGCCCAATCGTTCCGCCTTGTTCGTATCCATCACCCAGGAGTCCGGCACGCCGAACGGAGATTGATCCTCATCTTTGGCCTGCTTGGATATCATGGCTTTCTTGCCTGTTTCCTTCTCGATCCATCCCATCAGCTCGGATAATTTCACATCCCCCTGTGAGCGGGCGTTGATCGCACCTTCAACCCGCTGATTTTTGAGCCAGCTCAGGAAGGCTGCCGCTTCACCGGAGGAAATAAAGCACATTTTCGCCTGAAGGTTCGGGATCCCGATCGGCTGCTCTTTTTTCACATGATCAATGTGGAATTCAAGCCGTCCCGTATAATCATCCTCGCCAAGTACGATCGGAAACCGCACAGCAACAACCGGGAAATCAGCATTTTGGAAAAATACCGCTTCGGCTAGGCGTTTACCCTCTCCATAAGGGAAGTCATTACGGCCGCCCATGGTAACCGGGTAAATATACGGGTTTACGTCTTTTTCTTCATGCGATCCGGGAGCCGGTTCATAGACTGCCAGCGTGGAAGTCAGTATGTATCTTTTCACTTTGCCGTTAAACACATCACATGCATCCTGTGCAGCCTGAGGAGAGTAACAAATATTGTCGTACACGGTATCCCATTCCCGTCCCCCCTCAACCGCTTTGGCCAGCGATTCTTTATCTTCACGGTCGAGCTGAATCCGCCCGATCTGATCGCCAAATTCATCCTCGGTGGTGCCACGGGTTGCAATGGTTACTTTATGCCCTTCTTCCAGCAGAAGCTGGACAAGCCTTTTGCCGAAAAAACGGGTTCCGCCCAAAATAAGTATGTTCTTCATATATGATCCTCCCTAATCTTCATAACAAAATAGCCTATTTCAAATTCTCTTCGTATTTTACCACAAAAAGCGTGTCTTCCGAATGCTCCCGGAAAGACACGCTCTTGTGGAAATATTATGATCGTCCGCTGCTGCGGAATTTTTGTGTATAGGCTTTGGCGTCGTTCACCGTTTTTACGCGGTTCCTACTCCATTCGAGCAGAATCCGGTCAATGTACCTGAGATGAACTTTTCCGGCGAACACCGCTTCTTTCAGCGCCATTCGGATCAGCTCTTCAGGATACCTGTCCTGGTCGATCCAGTTAGAAATCGTTTCGCATTCCATCGGCGACAAAGGCCGGCCAAACTCCTTCTCGAAGATGATGAACAGATTGTGTCCTTCCTCCTGATCGGGAGCCTCCTGATGCTTCTGACGGATATGCTGGACAGGTTTCCTCTTCTCCTGGGCAGCCAGGCAGCGTCCTAACTTCTCATACAGACCGGACAGATTGTAACGTTCATATTGTATATTCTGCAATGCGTCAAGCTCTTCATCGATGCTGATCAAGCCTGCTTTTAACAGTTTTTGCAAACTTTGCGCGATCGACTGGGTCGAAGCTCCAGTAACATCCTGCAGCTCCTCAAGTGTTGGAAAGTCCTTTTGCTCCACTTGTTTAAAGGAGATCAGATGGATCAGGAGAAGCGTCTCCTGATCGCTAAGCTTCAGCTTGCGGTAATGTTGGAGCAGAACATACGGAATAACCGCCATACCCGCTCCCAAACCGGATGAAGCTCCCTCGGCCCATGTTTTCCATCCTGCGCTGTCCATGAGCTTCACCTCTCCTTATCTTATGGGTAAAGACGATACAAGGTACGAGGGAAAGGAATGGTTTCACGAACGTGATCCAGGCCGCAAATCCATGCTACCGTACGTTCCAGTCCAAGACCGAAGCCGGAATGAGGAACGGTTCCGTAGGTGCGCAGATCCATGTACCATTGATAGGTTTCCATGGACAGCTCATGCTCCTTGAAGCGCTGCTCCAGTAATACCGGATCATCGATACGCTGCGAGCCGCCGATGATTTCACCGTAGCCTTCCGGTGCGATCATATCCGCACACAGTACAACATCTGGACGGTTCGGATCTGGCTTCATATAGAATGCCTTAATACCGGCAGGATAATGCGTGATGAATACAGGCTTGTCGTATTTTTCGGCAATGGCTGTTTCATGCGGAGCACCGAAGTCCTCGCCCCAAGGAATATCAAAGCCTTCTCCTTGCAGGAATGTGATGGCATCATCATAGGTAATACGAGGGAATGGAGCTTTGATATTTTCCAGCTTGGAAATGTCGCGTCCTACCGCTTCCAGCTCGGTTTTGCAGTTTTTCACGACGGACTGAACTACGTGAGAGATGAACTGCTCCTGAACCTGAAGGCTCTCCTCATGATCAGTAAAGGCCATTTCCGGCTCGATCATCCAGAACTCGATCAGGTGACGGCGGGTTTTGGATTTTTCAGCGCGGAACGTTGGGCCAAATGAATATACTTTTCCGAGAGCCATCGCTGCCGCTTCCATGTACAGTTGTCCACTTTGCGTCAAATAGGCATCCTCTTCAAAATATTTCGTATGGAATAAATTTGTCGTTCCTTCAGCAGAAGTTGGTGTCAGGATTGGAGGATCGACCAGCGTAAAGTCGTTTTGATCGAAAAACTCCTGTACGGCACGGATAATTTCACCGCGGATAACCATAATGGCACGCTGCTTCGGCGCACGCAGCCACAAATGCCGGTGATCCATCAGGAAATCGACCCCATGCTCCTTCGGTGTAATCGGATAGTTCTCGGTTAAATGAATGATCTCAAGTCCCGTAACCGTCATCTCATAACCGGATTGGCTGCGGGGCTCTTCACGAATGACGCCCGTAACGTATACGGAGCTTTCCTGGGTCAGGCTTTTCGCGTCATTCCATACCTGTTCGGATACTTCACTTTTTACGACGACGCCTTGAATATATCCACTGCCGTCTCGCAGCTGCAGAAACTGAATTTTACCGCTCGAACGCTTGTTGTTAATCCAGCTGCCGATAGTAACCGTTTCTCCTACATGCTGATTCACATTACGAATCATACTTTTGGTGGCCATGCCTAAATCTCTCCCTTTGCAATACTTGCATAAACTCAGTTCTAAAGTCTACGACTCTAATCCCTGAACGATGCGGAACGTATCCCGCGCAATGACAAGCTCTTCATTGGTCGGAATCACCAGAACCTCCACCTTGGAATTAGCCGAAGAAATGCGGCGCGGTTCACCGGAACGAATCTCATTAAGCTTCTCGTCCAATTCAACGCCCAGATAAGTCAAATTTTCGCATACTTTTTTCCGTAAAACAACCGAATTCTCTCCAGCGCCTGCTGTGAATGTGATCACATCGACGCCGTTCAAGGCAGCTGCGTACGAACCAATGTATTTACGGAGACGATATGTGTACATTTCAAAGGCCAGTGTTGAATTGGCGTCGCCTTGCGCCACGCCGTCGGTAATCTCCCGCATATCGCTGCTGATACCCGAAATCGCGAGAAGTCCGCTGTGCTTGTTCAGCATAGAGTTCACTTCATTGACCGTCAGGTCTTCCTTATTCATGACATAAGGGACAATCGCCGGATCCAAGTCACCGCTACGCGTACCCATCATCAAGCCTTCAAGCGGAGTCATTCCCATGGATGTATCGATCGAATGACCATCTTTTACTGCTGTAATGCTGGCTCCGTTGCCGATATGGCAGGAGATGATCTTGAGATCCTCGATCGGACGGTTCAGGAATTCCGCTGCAGCCTTGCTGACGAAATCATGCGAAGTACCATGCGCACCATAACGTCTTACCTTATGCTTATGGTAGAGGACTCTTGGAATGGCGTACAGATATGCGTGTTCCGGCATCGTTTGATGGAATGCGGTATCGAATACGACAACCTGAGGTACATTCGGCATATTCGCCTCAGCGGCCTTAATCCCCATCATGGATGCAGGATTATGAAGCGGAGCGAGATCGAACAGCTGACGGATCTTGGTTTTTGCGTCTCCATCTACCAGCGCGGATTCGCTAAAGAATTCACCGCCATGAACGACACGGTGTCCTACAGCTTCAATTTCGTCAATCGAGCCAATGACCCCATGCTCCGAATCCGTAAGCAGACCCAGCACTTTGCGGATCGCTGCCGTATGCTCCAGAATCTCGCTGACTTCAGTCACTTCGGAGCGGCCAGTTGGCTTATGCGTTACAATGGAAGAATCCATTCCGATCCGCTCCACCAAACCTTTGGCCAGTACAGACTCATCCTTCATATTGTAAAGCTGGTATTTCACAGAGGAACTTCCTGCGTTAATGACTAAAATTTTCATATCCGGTCACCATCCTTGTCGTACTTGAAGAAGCCTTCGCCCGTTTTGACACCCAAATGTCCTGCCCGCACCATTTTCTTTAATACGATCGATGGGCGGTATTTCAGCTCGCCGAATTCACGGAACATCCGATCAAGAGCTGCCAATATGGAATCAAGTCCGAAGCGGTCAGCCATCTCCAAAGGTCCATATTGGAACTGATAACCAATACGCATAGCATCGTCGATATCTTCTGCAGACGCTACACCCTCCTGAAGAATATGTAACGCTTCGTTGATCATTAAGCAAATCATGCGGCTGGTTACAAAACCAGGAGATTCATATACCATGACGCCTTTTTTGTGAACAACTTCTTCCACAAAGCGTTTGGTTTCCGAAAAGGTTGTATCTGAAGTTTTTAGTCCGCGGATAATTTCGACGAGATCCACTTTGCCTACCGGATGAATAAAGTGCATACCGATGACGCGCTCCGGATACATCGTTGAGCTGGCAAGCTCGGTCAAACTGAGTGAAGACGTGTTGCTGGCAAGAATAATATGGTTAGGACAAACCTGATCCAGCTGGGCGAACACCTGCTTTTTCGCATCCAAGTCCTCAGAGATGGTTTCAATAACCATATCGCAAGAGCCCAGTTCAGCAAGATGCACGACTTTTTGAATTCTGCCCAAAATCAATTTTTTTTCTGCCTGGGTAATGGCCCATTTTTCGAGCTGCTTGTCCAGACTTGTCTCAATTAAAGAATAGGAATATTCCAGTCTCTCCGGTGTTTTCTCAACCAGAAGAACATCGAGACCACGCGCAGCCAGCATCTCTGCGATCCCTTGGCCCATCGTGCCTCCGCCGATTACACCAATTTTCTTAAAGTACATGTTTCTCTTCCACCTTCCTATGGTCACCTATACTGTGTTTATATTGTACCCGAATCAAATTTGGTTATAAGAGAGTACATTGTGACCCAACTTATAATAATAACTTAGCACACGAAAAAAGTAAAAAAAAAGAACCAGCATCACAATTTATGCTGGTAAAAGGGAATGTTCACGAAATAGACAACGAAATTGTTCGCCTGACAATGTCTCTTCCTTAAGCAATATATCCAGTGATTGTTCATAGATCGTTCGGCGTTCTTCGAGCATGGTCCGTGTCCGTTTCATTAGATCTTCAAGGATAAGATGATTTTCTTTCATCAGCTCTACTTTCGTAACCATATCCAAATCTACAATGCCAAGGGATGTAAGACCGGATCTCATCATGGTCTGTACAATGTTCAGCGCCTGCTCAAAGTCATTACTTGAGCCAGTGCTCCGCCCGCCGTAAAAAATTTCTTCAGAAGCGGCGCCACCTAAGGCGATCATAATCTGCTCTTCCAGGAACGACTTGGTGTACAGATACTGCTCCTCCTGAGGGTTATGACGAACATATCCCAGCGCTTTGCCACGCGGGCTGAGTGCAACCTGCTTTACACTGCCAGGACGCACGAGCTCTGCCATGATCGCATGTCCGAGTTCGTGGATCGCCACGCGTTTTTTCTCTTCGAGCGTCGATTCACGGTCGGTGCGTTCACCCATCATTACCTTATCAATGGACATCGACAGATGTCTCTGTTCAATTTCTTTTAAACCATCTCGCATCGCATAAATGGCTGCTTCATTCATCACACTTTCAAGCTGTGCTCCTGAGAACCCGTAGGATTCCTCTGCGATCTTCCCAAGATCAGCCTCATCGTGCAGCGGTTTGTTCTTGGCATGAAGCTCAAGAATATGCTTGCGGCCTTTCTTGTCAGGCAAATCCACTTGAATGTGCCGGTCAAAACGTCCCGGACGCAAGAGTGCACTGTCCAGCATTTCTTTTCGGTTGGTCGCTGCAATCAGCAGAATGCGTGGACTGTCGGAAGAATAAATTCCGTCCATTTCCGTAAGCAGCTGGTTCAGCGTCTGATCGTACTCACGCTGCTGGCCGCCTTCACGTTTGCCGCCGATTACGTCAATTTCATCAATAAAGATAATGGCACTTTGTTTGTTTTCCTTCGCTGCACGGCTCCGTGCGTCGCGAAAAAGCTCGCGAATACGTCCGGCACCGACACCGACATACATTTCCACAAACTCACTGCCCGATGAACCGACAAACACGGAATCCGTATAATGCGCCGCAGCCTTCGCCAATAGCGTTTTACCTGTTCCCGGAGGGCCTGTCAGCAGAATCCCTTTCAGAGGACGGATACCGAGCTCACGGATTTCCTCATGCTTAATCAGAAAATCGAGGGCTTCCATCAGTTCCTGCTTCGCGTTATCCTGCCCGCCGATCTGTTCAAAGGTCAGCTTTTGCGGACTGGTTTTCTTACGTTTACGATCCGTACCGGCTCCAACCGCCAGCCCACCCCGCATATTGGCTAAGAACAGCAGACTGCCAATCAACAGAGTTGCAAGCAAAAGTGGAATAATATTCACGCCGATGAAGGCCAGAAAAATGAACAGTACCGGTACAAAACCGATGAGTATCTCTTTTAAATATCTGGGCATTATTCCCACACCCCTACCTTGCCGGGATCTCTAGGCAGTACGATGTACTTGCTTGCTGATCCATCGCTCAGGCTGATATAGACGTTTTTCGAGTCCATCTCCGTTTGGACCTTAATCCCTGTATCCTTGGCAAGTTCCTGAAGCTTGACCGGAATATCAGTGTATTTCTTATGATCCATCGCTTCGGCGACAGAGAACATCGCGGTATCCCAGAAATGGTTCAGCTTGTCGGAAGAATGATCCACAAATTCGAAATTCAGTGTACGGTTTCCGACAACCGATTTTCCTTCTGTTGTAATGTCGTTGACAAGACCGGATACATTCGTATCAGGCTTCAAATCAAGCTTCACATTGATCTGATTGTGATTTATATCAAATTGGGCGTTGTTTACGCCTTTATAATCTTTAGCGATATTTTGGAGCGGCCCCTGCATAGTGGTCTGCCGGTAAAGGAACCAGCCACCAAACAGCAGTGCTGCAGAAATAACGACAGTAAGCACAATGGGTATTGGACGCAGTTTCAAACCTTTGTCCTCCTTTCAAAAATGAAAAACTTTTCTTCTATCAACAATGGAAACAGCTGAAACACGCAGCTAAGATATATCACTGGAATGCATATATGAGTATATCACATCGTATATACTATTTCGAAGGTAAAGTGTGAAAATATTATAAATTTTATCCTTTGCACGACAAAGAACCCCATTTTTCAATGAGGTTCTTTCCATTATTTAGGCAGTTTAGGTTATCTGTTCGGCAGTGTGAATGGTCCACCAATACTTTGTCCATCGCTGAATCGGTAGAATTGATAGAAATAATGGTCTTGGGAACGATAATACAACTGCCAAGCATATTCACCGTTGTACATCCCTGGCTGAATTCTTAATTCTGCCACATCCGGTACTTCCTTTTGAATTTTCTGCTTGACCTGAGTCTCAGACACTCCGTTTGAAAGTAATTCCTCGTGAACTGCCTCTTTCCCGTGCTTGACCTTTCCGTTCTCATCCATCGTGACCCATACCATAACCGGCCGATTTTCTTTATCGAGGCCTTCTATAGTCCAACAGATGGTATCCCAGACTGATTTTTGTGTGTCCGTCACTGTCACCAGACTTGTCTCCTGTTTGGCTGCGAGAACAGCTGTCGTCTCATCCGCACGCATGTCCTGCGTTACATATATGTAGTAGCGATAAAGACCAAATCCAAGCAGCAAAAGAATCACTACAGCAAGAAAAATCCATAACTTTTTTCTCTTCAACATAAGCTACCTTTCTATTCCCTATCGGGATAAAAGACCGTCAAAAGCGGCTTGGGATTCCCGGCGGATCCGCTCCTCGTCCAGTGTCAGGCAGACGCCATGCTTCACGATTTGCTTGCCATCCACCCAAACATGTTCCACGTCCTTGCCACAAGCTGAATAAATCGCATGGGAGATCAGGTCGGTATGCGGAAGAAAATGTGCCTGATCCGTATTCAGGGCGATGAAATCAGCTTTCATCCCAGGGGATAGAGTACCCACATTGTTCAGGAAGATCGATTGTGCACCGTAAATGGTACCCATTTTAAGAGCTTCGGTAGCCGGAACCGCTGTCGGATCACCGGATACCCCTTTATGAATCAATGCCGCAAGCCGCATCTCTTCAAACATATCGAGGTTATTATTACTTGCCGCTCCATCCGTACCAAGAGATACCGTCACGCCAGCCTTCTTCAGGTCGGTGACCCGCGCCACGCCGCTAGCAAGCTTCAGATTGCTGCCAGGATTGTGGGATACAGTCACATGGTTCGCTGCAAGAATTTCGATTTCCTCATCCGTCAAATGTACTGCATGAGCTACTTGGGTAGGACGTGAGAACATACCGAGCTTCTCCAGATGAGCGACCGGACGAAGTCCGTAATCACGGACATTTTGCTCCACTTCGGCTATGGTTTCTGACATATGGGTATGCATCGGCAAATCCATGTCGTGAGCTGCCTGTACGAACTTCTCGATAAAGTCCGGAGGACAGGTATATGGAGCATGCGGAGAAATCATAGTCGTGATCCGGCCGTCCGCCTGGCCATTCCAGTCACGGGCAAATGCGATCGCCTCATTCAGCTTGTGACGCTGTACTTCCTCCGGGCAAAGACCTATAACGCCGCGCATAAGCGAGGCACGAATGCCTGATTCCTTAACCACTGCTGCAACCTGGTCCATATGGTCATACATATCCAGGAATGTGGTGGTACCGCCTTTTAGCATCTCCAGCACGGAGAGGGAGGTTCCCCAATACACATCGGATGATGTGAATTTGGCTTCCATCGGCCACATTTTTTCTTCCAGCCAGATTTGAAGAGCAAGATCATCCCCATATCCTCGGAGCAGCGACATCGCCGCATGGCCATGTGTATTGACCAGACCTGGCATAAAGAACAAGTGAGTCCCGTCTACGACAGGAATGTCATTCTCAAGTTCAGGCATTTCTTCACCTATATAAGTGATTAGATCATCTTCAATGACCATACAGCCCTTAATTACAGGCTTGTTCTCGTTAGGTACGGCGAACATGCCGTTTTTAATTACCCATTTATTGGTCTTCGTGTTCCCCGTCATCAGCAGAATCGTCCTTTCCATTATCCAAATAATAAGCCAGACTCAGCAGGTCTGTCGTGAAATCCGCCGCATGAATCCGAATATTTGCCGGCGCCTTCAGGATAGTCGGCGCAAAATTGAGGATAGCCTCGATGCCTGCGGCAATCAAACGGTCCGCTACGTTCTGAGCTTCCACATCAGGAACCGTGATGATACCAATACGGATATTCTGGTTTTTGATTGTATCGCTCAATTCATCCATCGGCTGAACGGTTAGTGTATTGATGTGTTTACCCGCTTTTTTAGGATTTTCATCAAACACTGCGACAATTTTAATATTTTCTCTAAGGTAAAAATTATAGTTGGAAAGCGCTTGTCCCAAATTACCTGCACCGACGAGCACGGCATTGATTTGCTGATCCAGGTTCAGGATGTGGCGGATTTTTTCGATCAGGTATGACACATCATAACCGATACCCTTCCGACCAAAATCCCCGAAATAAGCCAGATCCTTACGGATCTGAGCAGGATTCAGATCCAGCTTGAGTCCAAGCTCCTGCGAAGATACCGTGGATACTTCCCGTTTATTCAAATCATTTAAGTATCTCAAATACACAGGCAGTCTGCGGACGACCGCTTCGGATATTCTCTCCGATTTCATGCATGCTCCCCCTAATTTTAACAGCGTAGTTTATATAACAGATTCAATATACCAGCTTCAGAATCCTTTACCTTTCATGAAGCCATTCGGATATGCGCGGAACCATTTTTTCCGTATTCATATGCTCCATCTTCGGTCCAGGAAGAGAATACAGGAAGTATTTCCCATAGTAGGATTCAATAACCCGCGTATCATACACGATAACAATTCCGCGGTCGCTTGCCGTACGGACCAGCCGGCCAAAACCCTGCTTGAAGCGGATCACCGCCTGAGGCACCGAAAGCTTCATGAACGGATTTTTCTTTTGTCGCTGCAGTAGCTCGCTTTTGGCTTCAACCATCGGATGGTTTGGAGGTTGGAACGGCAGTCTTACAATCGCCAGGCAGGTCAGAGCTTCACCAGGAATGTCCACGCCCTCCCAGAAGCTGCTCGTACCGAGCAGAACGGAGGCGCTGCTGTCCTGGAATCTACGGATTAGCTTGGTGCGGCTACCGCTGTCCACGCCTTGGCCAAGTACGGTAATATCACTGCTCGCAAGGGCGGCTTTAAGCGGTTCATGTACCTGCCGCAGCATGCGGTAGGACGTAAACAGCACCAGCATGCGCCCATGCGTCGCAACCGCAGCATCGGCTAAAGACTGTACCAGTGTATTTACAAACACCGCATCTCCAACGCTGCCTTTCACACTTGGGAAGTCGCGCGGAATTACAAGTAAAGCCTGATCCCGGTAATTGAATGGAGATGGAAGCTGAACCGAAACCAGCCGACCGCTTTCCTGATCTTCCTGCAGCCCCAGATTATCAATCATATATTGGAATGATTTATCCACAGACAATGTGGCCGACGTCAATATAACGCTCTTTTTCTTATCAAAGAATAGATCCTTCAGCTGCTTGCTGACATCAACCGGAACCGCGTATAGCTGAAGTGACTTGCTCCGAAAATGGCCGCTGGCCTCCATCCAATACACGGTCGTTTCGTCATTGAGATTCATAAAGGTTCTGAGATCATCCCGTTCGGAAGCCAGATCCTTGAACAATCCACTAAGATCCGTAATTAGGCTGTCCGCGCTGTAATCATCTTCATCCTCCTTGTACTCCGCAAGCATTTTCTCCCCGCGTCGTACACTCTCGCTGATCTTGACGTGAATCCGATTTTCCAGCTCTTTCAGCGCCTCCCATTCCTCAGGCCTTTTCGATGGCTGAAGCCTCAGCACATACTGGCCGGCATCGCCCGGAGAGGCATCGTTTCGTTCCGGAAGGAGACTAAAAAGCGATTCGCTCAGCTTATCCCAATCTTCCTTGACATCGACCAGGTCCTCACTAATCCGGTCGATCGCTGCGATCCAGTCCCCGGCTCGTTCCTGCCCCGATGTTTGCAGCTGCTGACGAAGAGCTATCAGCTGCCCGCTGCGTCCATCCTTATATAAACGGGTCAGCGTATGAACCACACTGAAGTACTTCATATGAAGTCCAAGGTGTTTTCCTGCCACATCCTCCAAATGATGGGCCTCGTCGATCACAAGGCGTTCATAAGCTGGAAGAAGCTGATGTCCCGCTTTCACATCCGTGAAGAGCTTGGAGTGATTGGTAATGACGACATCCGCAATACCCGCTTCATGCTTGGCCCGGTGGTAATAGCATTTACGGAACCATGGGCAGCCCCTTCCGAGGCAAGAATCCGAATCGCTGCTCACGGTTTCCCAGAAGTCACCGCCTCGTCCGCCGAGGTTCAGCTCTTCATCATCTCCACTTTCCGTTTGGGCCAACCAGACAATCATCTGCGCAGCAGTAATCGTGTCATCCTTGGGATTAAAAAAGTCTCTTCTGTTTATTTTATGTTCAAATTTTCTCAAACACAAATAATGCTGTCTACCCTTAAAAACAGCTGCTTTGAAGGGAAAGGGAACAACCTGTGTTAAAAGCGGCACATCTCGTTCACGGAGCTGCTCCTGAAGGTTGATGGTATGCGTGCTGACCATTACTTTTTGCTGCTGTTTGACGCTTTGATATATGGAAGGGATCAGATAGCCCAAAGACTTGCCTGTACCCGTACCTGCTTCAATCAATAGATGCTTGTCCTGATCCAGGGCATTCATCACTTCATCGAACATAATCGACTGCGGTTCACGCTCCTCGTATTGGGGCATGATACTTTTTAGCCGTTTTTGAATTTCATCCAGGTAAGCTTGAAAATCCACTCCAGTAAGCGGATTGTCGTCCGACTCATCTCTCGGGGGCTTCATTTCGGTCCAATCTTCCACGGCAAGCGCCAGCTGACGGTAGAAGGAGTGGCTGTTCAGATCCTGAATTGGCTCCTGTTCCTTCTGCTCGCATAAACCCTCGAAAAACCACCCCAAATCGCTGTCTTCCTCGGCAAACAATTCGCTAAGGCGCTGCAGGGTAATAAGCGGTAGAGCATTCAGCTCATCGAGGCACTTGATTAATACATAAGCTGTGGCGAGTGCATCACTGTCGGCCTGATGCGGACGGTCGTGCTTGATTTCAAAATGAGCTGTCACCTGACTGAGCTGATATGATGTCAAGGACGGAAAACATATTTTTAGAAAATCCAGCGTGTCCAGAATCCGGCCTGAAAATGGCAAATATCCGCTCCGGTCCAGTGCGTTTTGCAGAAAATTGAAGTCAAACGCGACATTATGTCCCACGAGAACCACATCATCCAGCATCGGAACAAGCTCCATCAACATTTCTTCCAGCGAAGGAGCATCTGCCACATCCTCTTCGGTAATGCCTGTCAGCTGGGTAATAAAAGGCGGAATTTCTACACCGGGCTTCACATAGGATCTGTACACACGGGAAATTGTCAAATCTTCTTCTATAATGGCAAGTCCAACTTGAATAATTTCATCGGCGGACTGGTTGCCTGTCGTTTCAAAATCCAGTACGGCGAATTTCATGATAATGTTAATCCTTTCATTCCAGTCTCTTTACCAGCATAACAGAAGATTTCACATTTGAAAATTAAGTGACAACAAAAAAGCGATGCCCAAGGCGCATTTTTGCGCTTGATGCATCGTCCTTTTGCATTCATCTACATCAATGAAATCAGCTGGCTGCCAAATTGAAGCTGACCGCGGTTTTGCTGGCAAACCTTCAGGTTAATCAAAGGATCAGGAAGTGTTGGATCACATTGGAGAGCCAATGTGAAATAATCCTGAGCCTTGACTGCATTCCCATGCTTAACTGCAATACATCCTAAAGCATTGTAAACCATCGCCTTCAGCTTCTGGCTCTTGGCCAGAGGAAGAATCCACAGGAAATGCTTATGCGCCTCCTGAGTCTCCTCTAGATACAAATGCGTCATGGCTAGATACATCCGTGCCAGAAGACTGTCTGGATATTGCCTTATAACCTGGGAAAACTGCTGCGCGGCTTGCCTATACATCAGCAGCCGGAAATATCCCTGCCCGCGCACAAAATCACTTAATTCCATTTCAGGCGTCTGCTCGGAAAACAAGGTGGACTGCGCCTCGGTATGCTGGCGGAATTCGCCCATCTTCTCTTCAAAGGACAACCATTCATCAATAATTCCGTCACTCATGGTTTTGAGCATATTCCACTTTTGAAGCAGCTGTTGTTTTTGGGTCTCCTGCGCCGTCGGATAATGTTTCATGATTTCATCTAACATGTGGTTCATTTCCGCGAATACATGCTGGAACATGGCTGCATCCCACCCTTAAACAAAAATGAAATCAGTGCGGTCACCTGCATTCATTTTTTGTTGATACGGCCGTTTTCATTCCCCGAATAGCCTGCCATTCCTTGTCTTAGCCTGATCGCATCATCCATTAAATAATGGTCGCGTGCACTTCTTTGTCCATCGTTGTGAGCGGTTGATTGGACTCATTGACGAACACAACGGTAGGCTTATGATTTTTAATCTCCTCATTAGACATCACAGCATATGAAATAATAATGACGGTATCTCCTGGCTGCACCATGCGAGCCGCAGCTCCGTTCAGGCAGATGACGCCGCTGCCGCGGGGTCCTGGAATAACATAAGTTTCAAGGCGGGCTCCGTTGTTATTATCCACAATTTGCACTTTTTCATTCTCGAGCAGGTCAGCGGCTTCCATCAAATCTTCATCGATGGTAATGCTGCCTACATAATTCAGATTCGCCTCAGTTACAGTGGCGCGGTGTATTTTTGATTTCATCATTGTTCTAAACATGGGTTTTATTCTCCCTTCAGCTGAATCAGACAATTATCAATCAAACGGGTTTTGCCAAATTTGACGGCTAGCGCCATCAATACAGATTCATCTTGCTCCATGATGCGCGCTTCATTTTCCAAAGACGTAAGCTCTGGAAAAGAAACAACTTCAACGTAATCGATGACAGCCACCTTTGACTCGCTGATCGTACTCACCAAGAGATCTCTCGCTTGGCCTGCCGTCCGGATTCTTCCTTGCTCCAATGCATCCTTCGTTTCCCGGAGCGAACGTGACAGAACGAGGGCTTGTGAACGTTCTTCCTGGCTCAGATACACGTTGCGAGAGCTAAGAGCAAGACCGTCTTCCTCACGGATGATCGGACAAGGAATAATTTGAACATTAATATTCAAGTCAAAAACCATCTGCTGGATCACAGCCACCTGCTGCGCATCCTTCATGCCGAAGAAAGCGTAGTCCGGCTGAACGATATTAAACAGCTTGCTGACGACGGTCGTTACACCGTCAAAATGGCCTGGACGTGAAGCACCGCAAAGTCCGGACGTCACATCACTTACAGCAATTTTAGTCTTGGTCGGTTTAGGGTACATCACAGGCACCGAAGGAAGGAATACCAGATCGGCCCCCGCTCCTTCAGCTGCAGCCAGATCTCTTTGTTCATCCCGCGGATAGGTTTCGAAATCTTCTCCTGGTCCAAACTGGATCGGATTGACGAAAATGCTGACCACAACGATATCTGATTTTTCTTTGGCCGCACGAATCAAGCTGGCATGGCCTTGATGGAGATATCCCATCGTAGGAACCAGTCCGACTGTTTTTTTATCTGAAGAGGATTTTAATTCCTGTATATGTTCTCTAAGCTCTGCAATGGTTCTTACAGCTTTCATGCGTTATTCACCTTTTCCCGGCCTCTGCCATATAAGTTATCAACAACCTGATCTTCCGCACTAAACACATGGCTTTCATCTGGAAAAGAACGTTCTTTGACTTCTTTCACATATTGAGCAAGCCCTTCGCGGATTAAGGTTCCGGCATCACCAAATGTTTTTACAAATTTCTTGCTGCGGTAAGGAGAAGCATATTGAAAAATATCATGGAATACGAGTACTTGACCGTCAACTCCGCGGCCTGCACCGATTCCAATGGTTGGGATCGAGAGCTGGGATGAAATATACTGGGCTACCTGTTCGGTTACGAGCTCCAACACGACGCCGAATGCACCAGCCTTCTCCAAGGCTTTAGCATCTTCCAGCAGTCGCTGCGCATCCTTCTCGTCCTTCCCTTGGATGCGGTAGCCGCCGATCTGATTCACCGACTGTGGTGTCAGCCCAATGTGGCCTAGGACAGGCACACCGGCCTGAACAATAGTTTCCACGGTTGCAGAGATTTCCTTTCCACCCTCCATTTTGACGGCCTGGGCATTGCCTTCCTGCATCAACTTGCGTACATTGCTCAGTGTTTCATCGATGCTCCCGTGATATGTCATGAACGGCATGTCCGC
Source organism: Paenibacillus mangrovi (assembly GCF_022898935.1). GTDB lineage: Bacteria > Bacillota > Bacilli > Paenibacillales > Paenibacillaceae > Paenibacillus_AQ > Paenibacillus_AQ mangrovi. Next base: position 37,900 of record NZ_JALIRP010000002.1, read on the forward strand.
GACAACAAAAGTGTTCCCTGCCCCGCGAACAACGGAGCGTGTATGATATACCATATCCTCGATCGTCACCGGCAAAGTTGAGTCGTATCCAAGCACGACATTTCCAAGTGAATCACCAACCAGGATCATATCCACGCCTGCTTCTTCAGCAAGACGCGCAGTTGGGAAATCATAAGCAGTCACCATGCTGAGCGCGATGCCTTCCTGTTTCATTTTTTTCATTTTTACGATATTAAGCGGATGTTTCACTGCCATTTTTGCAGCCCCTTCCATTTCGGAGTATTTTGTAAGAAAAAAACAAAAAAACCTTTTAGTTTGTCACTAAAAAGTTCCGAAAGGGCAAAAAAGAGTCACTTGCGATCGTCCCTTCTGTCTCGGTCCCTTCGGCTCAGAGCAGAATCCAACGTATGCGGCATTTACGGTTATGAATGCTACATGAATTGTACTTGCACAGGCAGAGTGCAGTTCGGTCTAATGCCGATACCGCCTCTACATGTCAGTATAACAAATCCTGTGCATGATTTCATCGTCTAAGTTCGACATCTCCGGAAAAAATAGGCACGAGTTGTCCATCGCCTATGTCCATCAGCAAAGCGCCTGTCTGATCCAGCTTCGCCGCTGTTCCTTCGACAAGGCCGCGGGCCGTATTCACGGTCACGGGCTTGCCGAGCGTAACGGACAGAGCTTCCCACAGGGATGCGATCGGTCCGAAGCCTTCCTGTTGATACAATCCATACAGGTTCTCGAATTCCTCGAGAACAGACGCTATAAGCGTAGCCCTTTCAACCTGCTCTCCAGATTCGATTTTAAGCGAAGTAGCCACTCCGGCAAGCTCTTCCGGATAGTCCTCAGGATCCAGGTTCACACTGATCCCGATTCCGGCGATGCAGTAGCGGACATACTCGTCTTCGGCCGCCGACTCCAATAATATGCCACAGATTTTACGTCCGTTAACAAGCAGATCATTTGGCCATTTCAGGCCTGCCTCAACACTAGAGACCTTGCGAACCGCCCGGCATACTGCTACTCCTGTCAATAGTGTCAGCTGCGGCATATAATGCATGGGCTGTTCGGGTCTGAGCACAAGGCTCATCCAGATCCCTTTACCTTTAGGCGAATACCATTTGCGTCCCATTCTTCCTTTGCCGCCGGTCTGTTCCTCTGCGATGACGAGAGTCCCTTCCGGTGCACCTTCTTCAGCCAGCATTCTGGCTTCCTCCTGCGTGGACACAGTAGATTCAATCATCTTCACCTTGCGGCCGATGGCGGATGTCTTCAATGCTTTAAGCAAAGATAATGCTTCCAAACGTTCAGGCTTGCGCAAAATCCGGTAGCCTCTATTCGGAACAGCCTCGAACTCGTACCCGGCTTCCCGCAGCTTATTGATCTGTTTCCAAACTGCTGCCCGGCTGATCGACAGCCTGCGGCTGATCTCTTCACCCGATACGAACTCCTGGGAGCTCGCTAGCAGCACATCCAAAAGTGTTTCCTTTTCACTCATTTGAGCTTATCACCCGTTTCACTTCATCAATTAATGTCTCATTATCATTCGGCAGAGTTTGGGATGCCACCTTTACAAGCAGCTTGTTCATGATTTCTCCGATCCAAGGTCCGCCCTTGCGGCCTGTCAGCTTAAGCAAATCCTTTCCTGAAACAGAAAGCTCCGATAAACGGTAAATGCGCATCTCTTCGGTCCATGTATACCCATTGCTTAACAGTTCAACAGGGCAGACACCCGATTGTTTCGAGGAAATATAACCAGCCATGCTAAGCCACCGTTCAGCGGCCTCCCTGCCGTACTTCAGGACGATCGAAATCCATTGTTCCTTGTAAGGGGAATGTATATTTAAGGCTGCGACCTCTTCACCTACGCTTAAGATATCCGCGATTTGCTCCCGTATAATATTGGCGAAAGTCCATTGGCGCAGCACTCGGTGTGCCTCTTCGGCGCTCAGTCCGCAAGCGTATAGAAGCAGTGCCCAACGGATGACCACCTGTTCCATAGGAATTTCATCCACAATCGGAATCAAATCGGTGTCCGGTTTATATATAAAAGGAATTTTCGCATTTGCCGGCAGACCACTCCGGTGAAGCAAACGCAGTCCTCTGGAAGGTCTTCGGCCTTCCATCAGCTTCTCGAGCTCCACCCGAAACCGCTCCATGGCCACAAAGCTTATGTTATCCCGCTCTTCCAGCAGCCCTTTCCAGGTGCGATAGGCTATACGGAATCCGAACACCGAGGCAAACCGGATACAGCGGACCATCCGCAGCGCATCCTCTTGAAACCGGCTTCTGGCATTACCTACGCAGCGGACGATGCCTTTCTCCAAATCTTCCATTCCATGATACGGATCAACAATCATTCCATCTACCGCCTTGGCAATGGCATTGATCGTAAAATCCCTCCGCCTCAGATCCTCTTTCAAATCACGTACAAATTCAACTTCTGCAGGTCTTCTGTGATTTTCATAGGCACCTTCCACACGGTATGTAGTTACTTCATATGCATATGATCTGCAAAGCACCGTAACGGTCCCATGCTGAATCCCCGTCGGAACCGTTCTTTCAAACACGGATACGACTTCTTCCGGCAGTGCGGAAGTGGTGATATCCATGTCATGTACCGGTCTACCCATGAGTTCATCGCGCACACATCCGCCCACCCAGTAGGCTTCAAATCCATGCTCAAGCAGCTTGATGATCACTTCTTCGCTATGCAGCGCCATTGCAGTGTCCGCTTGTTTCCAACGTACCAAATGATATCACCTCCCGCCTATAGCATTTCCCGCTTGGCATCAGCCGCAAACCGGATTAAGCTTTGGAACCTCTTGTCCCAATACGCGGTAATAAATTTGTTCGTACTGCTGTGTAATCAGCCCGTCTGCAAAATCACGGCATGCTCTCTTCAGACATGCTTCCCTGAAATTCGCAGCGAGTGCATCGTTGGACAGCAGCTGTTTCGTGTAATCTGCCATGCGCTTTGTATCTCCGATGGGAGCCAAAAATCCGGTTTCCCCGTGAACCACAAGCTCCGGAATGCCTCCCGCAAGTGATCCGACCGTTGGTACGCCGCAGGCCATGGCCTCAAGCGCAACCAGTCCAAAGCTCTCCTTCTCCGATGGAAGCAGCAGCACGTCCGCTAAGGAAATGACCTGTGCAATTTCATCCTGCTTTCCAAGGAAAAAGACTTTATCCTGAAGCCCGAGTTCCATGATTTTACATTGCACCTTTGGCAGATCTGGCCCCTCTCCGACAAACAGCAATTTGGAAGGTACCTTCTCGTTCACTTTTGCAAAAATCTCAACAACATCTACTACCCTCTTCACGGGACGGAAATTGGAAATATGCATCAGTATTTTTTCATTAGGTTCGGCAAAATCGCTGCGGAGTGAGGTTGTATCACGCGGATAATAGATTCTTTTATCTACGAAGTTATAGGTCAAATCAATATCTCTGCTGATCTCCAGCACGTCGCGGGTTTCCTGGATCAAATCCTGAGATACGGCAGTCACCGCATCGCTCTCATTAATTGCCAGCCGGATCAAATCCTTCAAGGATTCGTCCTGCCCAAGCACCGTAATATCCGTACCATGGAGAGTCGTAACCACTTTTAAGTTATCCCCCACCATTTGTTTGGCAAGAAAAGCACATACCGCATGCGGAACCGCATAATGGACATGGAGAATATCGAGTTGCTGCATTTTTGCGACCTGAGCCATCTTCGTAGCAAGTGACATATCATAAGGGGGATAGCGGAACACATAATAGTCGCTGACTTCCACCTCATGATAAAAAATATTTTTATGAAACGTTCCGCCCAGGCGAAACGGTATGCTGTGTGCAATGAAATGAACCTGATGTCCTTTTTCAGCCAGCAGCTTTCCAAGCTCGGTTGCCACAACACCTGACCCGCCCAAAGACGGATAGCATGTGATGCCGATTTTTAATGGTTGGCTCAAGCGTAACCCTCCTCCTTACTGATTATCACTATATGTTTATCATATTGTTCCCAAAAGCGTTAAATAGCCAGAACTGATCTCTACTAAGTAATAAAGATCAGCCCTGACTTTTTAATGGGAATCCTTCATAAATTTATCCACAAGATAAGGCGAACGAGTGGCAAAGCCTTCCGCGTAAGGAACCAGCCTACGCTGTCCGGTAAGCTTGTCTCTAGAACGCACACGTTCAATATACCCTTGATTCAGCGGTGTCGAAACGGCATCCTCGCCATTCATCGCGCTCTCAAACTGTGAACGGTAGCAAAGAAGCGCCTGTTCCTTCTTCCCCTGCTGCGCGGTAATGTCCACCATCAAATCAGCCCTGCCCATATCATTAATGAAGTAAAAATACAGCTGATTCACAAGCACCGCAGGCTTGTCCGGCATATAACGGCGAAGCTTGGCATTAAAGACAGCTTCCTCAACCAGCTTGCTGCATGCGACATGATCCGGATGCCTGTCCTCCCAGTAAGGAGCAAACACGATTTGCGGAGAAACTTTACGAATTTCGGCCGTGATGGCTTCCACATGCTCTGGCGTCATATACAGACCACGATCCGGGAGTCCAAGGTTGCTTCGCATGGTTAGTCCAAGAACGTCTGCGGCTGCTTCCGCCTCCTGCCGGCGACGGTCAACCGTACCATTAGAAGACATCTCGGCAAAGGTTAAATCGCAAATACCTACACGGTATCCGGCTTCCACATGTTTGATGATCGTACCGCCCATTCCGATTTCGGCATCATCTGCATGTGCTCCGAATACTAGAATATCTAGAGATTCACTCATTCTTCAGCACCAGGCTTGTATTTATGTACCAGCTCACGCCATGCGAAATCGCCGCGGTCCAGTGCTTTCACTAAAATTTCGGCCGTTGCAATATTGGTTCCAAGCGGAATCCCTTGCACGTCACAAAGTCTCAGAAGCGCATTAATGTCCGGCTCATGCGGCTGGGCCATCAGTGGGTCGCGCAGGAATATGATCAGATCCATCTCGTTTTGGGCGACAAGTGCTCCGATCTGCTGGTCGCCGCCTAGCGGCCCTGACATAAAACGATGGATTTTCAAATCTGTATTTTCCATGATCCGTTTACCTGTCGTTCCGGTAGAGTACAGCTCATGTCCTTCAAACACTTTTTCATATGCCGTTACAAAATTGACCATTTCGTCTTTTTTGCGGTCATGTGCGATAAATGCGATTTTCATTTACGTTCCACTCCTTTAGAAGCTACTCTATAAAATGATCAAATCCATAAATCATGCCGGAATAGGTCATCACTTTTTCAATTGCCATTTTAACGCCTGGCATATACCCTGCCCGCTCGTACGAATCATGGCGGATTTTCAAGGTCTGACCGAATCCTCCGAAAATAACCTCCTGCTGCGCAAACACGCCGGGAAGCCGGACGCTATGAATGCGGAAGCCATTATAATAACCGCCGCGAGCACCCTCGATGGTCTCTTCTTCCTCGGGATTGCCCTGACGAATTTCTTCGCGGTTCTGTGCGATCAACTCGGCTGTTTTGATAGCCGTTCCGGATGGAGCATCCAGCTTCTGGTCGCCATGAAACTCCATGATCTCCAGATGCGGGAAGTATTTAGCGGCCTGAGCCGCGAATTTCATCATAAGAATGGCGCCGATGGAAAAGTTTGGTGCAATCAAGCCGCCAAGCTCCTTGCTTTGGCACTGCTTGTCCAACTCTTCGATTTGTTCTGGAGTGAACCCGGTTGTACCTACAACCGGCCGAACGCCATGAGAAATCGCAAGCGCCGTGTTGGGATAAGCAAATTGAGGCGTCGTAAAATCAACCAGTACATCCGGTTTGGTTTCCACCAGGGCCATCTCCAGATCGCTTGTCAGCTTGACTCCACAAGCAGGCAAGCCCACAAGCGTTCCCGCATCCGTCCCCTCCTGCGAGCGATTTACGGCAGCCACTAGCTCCAGATCCGCATCCTCCAATACCAGCTTCACGACTTCTCTTCCCATTCTTCCAGCCGCACCGGCAACTGCAACTTTAATCTGATTTGACATCAGCTTCTCCCCGCTTTCCTAAAGCTTGAATTCATCAATCATGCAAATATGTGCTGAGCCTGTGTTTAAGCTGATCAAGCATATCATGCAGTCCATGATCCTGCGGCTGAAGCGCAATAGCCTCCTTTAATGAAGATATAGCGAGCGCATGTTCATTCAGCTGGCTGTACGTCAATGCAAGCCAAATGTACGCCTCTCCGTACAATGGATCGAGCCGCACAGCTTCCTTCAGCATAGATACCGCCTGGTATAACTCGCTTGCAGGCACTGCATTTCCGGAATCAATGATTTTTTTTACATCCTGCACCAGCTTCATAGACTGCAAATGCTGCAGATTAAGCAAATATTCCGATTTATCAGGGGCGAGCGCGCAGGCTTTATGGGCATGCTCAAGCGCCTTTTCAAGCCTGTTGCTTCTTGCATAGGTCACAGAGCAGCGGTAGTGAATTTCTGCGGATTCCGGATCTTCCAAGACAGCTGCTTCAAACCATTGCAACGCTCCTTCAAAATCATTTTGCAATATGCAGTAATAAGCATTCCGGACAAATTGTTCGGATTTCATTCTGCTGTACTCCCCCCTCTTATTACGGGCTATTGTACAGCATATGTATGACGGGCTTATTCGGTGTTCTTTTTGGTCCACCGATTCGCGTCACGTGTATTAAATTTATGCATGACCTTGTCATGTGCCTCGGTCAGATCAATTCCAAGTGAATTCGCAAAGCAGATCGTAATGAACAAAATATCCCCAAGCTCAAGCTCAATTGAGTTTTCTTCCTCGGATGCCTTTTTCGGCTTTTCTCCAAAGCTGTGGTTTACCTCTCGCGCAAGCTCGCCGACTTCTTCCGACATTCTTGCCAACATGGACAGCGGACTAAAATACCCTTCTTTGAACTGGGAGATATACTGGTCAACTTCCCTTTGCATATCTGCCAAAGACTTCTCCATCTCGATGACCTGACCCCCCTTTTAAGTATGATTTGTTTACCGGTCAAACCGGGTATTTGTTTACTACATATGTTATCGTAAAGCAGATTTGAAAACAAATCTTTTTTAATTCGACATGGAAAAAGGTATACTAAGATTGGAGCGAAGAACAAATTCTTCCTACTTTTAGCTATGCGAGGGGTCTCATGAGTTCATTTAAATGGTTAGCACCAATGAAAATGGTTTTGCCGATCATACTCGGCGCTGCGATTTATGCTTTTGGACTGCTGTATTTTATTATTCCCAATCAGTTAATGGAAGGCGGCGTGACTGGCATCACAGTCCTTCTGAATTACGCATTTGCCATACCTCCGGCTCTCTCAACACTGCTGCTTAACATTCCGCTCTTTATGCTCGGATGGAAGATTCTTGGCGGGAAGCAGATGATATATACAGGTGTGGGCATCGCATCACTGACTTTTTTTCTGTGGCTTTTCGAAAAATTAATCAACGCTGGCTGGATTATCCCTTTTCAAACGGAACGTGATTACATACTCGCCGCTCTTTATGCAGGTGTGACGCTCGGTACCGGACTTGGTATCGTTTTTCGTTTTGGCGGAACCACAGGTGGGTCGGATATTGTAGCGCGGATTTGCAACCGGAGATTCGGCTGGAGCATGGGACAAATTATCCTGGCTATTGATGTCATTATCATCGCGGCTTCCCTTTTCTTCATCCCTAGAGAACGAATACTTTATACCCTCGTCGCTGTTTTCATTTCATCCAAGGTCATTGATTTCATTCAGGAAGGTGCCTATGCGGCCAAAGCCTTTACTATCATCAGTGATCATGCTCCGGAAATTGCCGACTTGATAACCGTAGAGATGGATCGGGGAGTAACACTCATCCCTGCGATCGGGGCATACTCCAAGCAGGCCAAGCATATGGCCTATTGCGTAGTCGCAAGGCAAGAAATCCGGCGATTAAATGAGATCGTCAAGTCCATCGATCCGCGCGCGTTTGTCATTATTAATGATGTCCATGATGTACTCGGCGAAGGCTTCAAGGAATCCTAGGGTAAGCTGCATATAAAAGCAAAAAGCTCCGCTGAACCTAACGTTCAGGGAGCTTTTATTATTTTACCATTTGAATCAATTAATTGATTCATTTTGGTGTTATTTTCTTAATGCTATCCCGCTCTCCCCTATATTTCCGGAAAGCCGTATATGCAAGCATAACGAAAATGAATGCTGCAGCCCACAGTACCCAAGGCCATGAACCATTTACCTGGTTCAGTGGAGCGAGAGCCGGATAATCCTTTCTCTTCCCAAACAGGCCGTTAAACATTTCTTCACCTTGTTTGATCATGTTTTGTAGTTGTTCCGGTTTTGGTGACACAGCATTGACCAAGCCACCCGTATAGGAAAGCCAGGAATCCACCATCGTCACGTCAGCTGGCTTGCGCTGAATGATGACGGCCGGGCGGATAATCTCATAATGATTATGAAGTTGCTCGTATGCCAGTTTTACGGCCAGTAAATCTCCTCTTTCTATGTTTGATTTCATCTCGCTAAGCTCTTCACGAATCAGCTTGTAATACTGAAGCCATAAAGGCTTCTTCTGGTTGTACAGGCTGTCAGCTGCCATTCTCAGCTTCGCGGATGCAGTAAGCCAATCTTCGGGATCCACCTGCACCCTAGCAACGGCTGCCTTCATTTCAATAATACTTTCTGAAAGTGCGTGTATACCTTCAACTGTAGTCAGTTTTTGCAGTGCAGAATTCTCAAATATGGAAGTAACCTGCTTCAGGTCCTGATTCACCAGGTTGGTATTCCCTTCAAGCACATGCTGATACATCTGCTCTACGGTCGAATACAGCGCTTTAGCCTGCTCCACCGCCTCTGCGGATTTTCCGGAATCCTGGATTGCTCCAAGAGCATGTATCTGAAGGGGGTGTATTGTGAAACATATGGCCATTAGCAAACCAAATAACCATTGAATTCTCTTCCTTAATAAAATACTCCGCCGCATAGGACATCCCTCCTACCGTAAATGTATGGCAGAAGGGATGCGAGTAGAACAAGCTATATGGTTTTGCGTTTGGCAAGCCGCAGAAAGAGCCACGCTAATAATACGCTGAATGCCGTCAACCCTATTGTGAAATATTCAACACCTAAGAGATGATCTTGCAGTTCATCCGGAAGCCACGGATAGACGCCAAAGGTATAGTCTACGATATCATTAAAAAAAGTCCACGCCGCTGCTGGAATCAGCATGAAGGCTCCAAATCGGAAGAAACGAACAAACAACAGTGCTTCAACAGCCATGATCAGATGCGATGCCACTAACATCCAATCCTGCCACACCAGATGATCTCCCTGCGCTGCTCCAGCAAATATGATGCTAACCGCCCATATTCCATATTTAACGGAAGTGACCACCGCCAAAGATTCCATTAAGTAACTGAAACCTGTTAAAGCTGGCGTCTTGGGAGGATATAACAGGAAAAGAACACTGATCGTGAAAAACAGGCTTGCCGTTGGACTATCAGGAACAAAGATGACCTGCCATATGAGATTATGGGCAATGGTATATTCGATCTGATCGCCGTACCACTTATAGCCGTAAATCGTTCCGACTAGGTTGCACCAGAACAGGAGCCACAGCATGAACCGGTTAGTCAAAAATGCACGGCTCCAAAAAAAAGAAATGGACACACTTGTCCCTCCTAGTAACGAATCTGAGAGATTTGAACCTGATGATCATAGATTGTATAATAAATTCTATAATCTTAAAAAACCTGATCGCTTTCACGACCAGGTTTTTGGATAAGTATTTTCGGCTTATTTTGCTTCAGCCTTTTGTTTGGACAGCCAATCTGCCAAATTATCAATGTCTTTGTCAGTCAAGCCTGCTGCAATTGCACTGTCGTACTGCGCTGGCATTCTACCGTTAAAGCCTTCTTTGATAATTTTCAGAATGTCATCCTTATTATGTTTGTCGCCGACACCGCGAAGCGATGGTCCGCTGGCACCCTTCAAATCAGCAGCGTGACAGGAAACACAGCCCGCTTTCTTAAAGGATTCCATAGCTGGATTCTCTTTGTCCACAATAGCGACTTCTTTTTGTTGATTGCCGCTTGTTGTTGGAAGGCCCTTAGCCCGGTTTTCAGCCGCTTTTTCTTCACGCTGAACGTTCTCAGGGATTTGACCGGAGTCAGCCATTTCCACCTTATAATGATGCCAAGCAGTGTTTGTCAAGTACACAATAGCTAGCAATGAAAGAATCATCAGGGATGAAGCAATCGGTCTGCGATAGAAACGACGTTCTTTACCGGTATCAAGGAACGGAGCGAGAAGCAGAGAACCGAAAGCTACACCTGTGACGCCGATCGTACCAAGAACGATATAATCTCCGGATGCATACGGAAGCTTCAAATATTGATACAGGAACAGGAAGTACCAGTCCGGCATCGGAATAATGGACGCGCTTGGATTCGCCGGGAACCACAGTGGAGCAGGCTCAGCGATGGTCAGTACTAGGAAACCTACGAGTACGACAACACCAACCATCCATTCTTTCAATAGGAAGTTAGGGATAAACGCTTCCGATTTACCCGGATACGCAGTGTAGTCAGGAGGCGTAATAAATCCGCTGCCTCTTTTAACACGGGAATCGCCAACAAATACAACTTTTTCTTTCGAATCTTTTCCGTGTGCCATCGATATTCCTCCCTTCTTATTATAATGGACCGGAAATGCCCTGTCTGCGGATCATGATAAAGTGTCCCACCATCAGTAAGAGCAAAACGGCCGGGAGGAAGAATACATGGAGTGCGAAGAAGCGTGTCAGCGTCTCTGCACCTACAATGGTTCCGCCCTGTAGGAATTCCTTAATAATTGGCCCGATCCAAGGAACGGAATTCGCAATTTCCAGGGTAACTTTTGTTGCAAAGTAAGCTTTGTTATCCCAAGGGAGCAGGTAACCTGTGAGGCCCAGACCCAGCATAACAAAGAACAGAAGCATACCAACGACCCAGTTCATTTCACGAGGTGCTTTGTAAGAACCTGTGAAGAACACGCGCATGGTGTGCAGGAACATCATAACGATAACTAAGCTTGCGCCCCAGTGGTGCATACCGCGAACGATTTGACCAAAGGCAACTTGCGTTTGCAGGTATTCAACACTGTTGTAAGCGTTGATGATGTCCGGTACATAATACATGGTCAGGAACATCCCTGACAGGATTTGAATGACCGTGATAAAAAACGTCAATCCGCCAAAGCAGTATACGAATGCGGAGAAATGATGAGCCGGGTTAACATGCTCAGGCACTTCGTGGTCAGCAACGTCTCTCCAAATCGGCGTGACATCAAGACGTTCATCAATCCAGTTGTAGACATTCTTAAACATCCGAATTTACGCCCCCTATTTCACTTCAGTGTTTGGCTCAAGCTGTCCCAAGTATACCCAACCGTCTTTTTCTTGCAATTTGTACGTGTCGAGTGGCTTAGGAGCTACGGCCAAGTTCTTGCCGAGTTTGTTGTAACGTGCGCCGTGACATGGGCAGTGGTACTCATCCGGGAAATTTTTATCATTGTTCCAACCGATTGTACAGCCCAAGTGCTTACAGATCGGAGACAGCGCGTAGATTTTCCCTTTTTCATCCTTACGAATCCATGCTGTTAATGTCGCCTTGCTCGCATACCATCCATCCTGCTGTGCGAGTTCAAAAGTGAATTCCTGAGGTTCATCCGTAATTTTGCTTGTTTCCACGACCTTAATGAATTCGCCTTCACCTTTTTTATGCAGAATAGGATCAACGGCAAATCGCAACATTGGCAGGACAGGTCCCATTGCCAAGAATGCAGTTGAACCACCTAAAGTATAAGCCAGAAATTGTCGACGGGACATTTCTTTACGCCCAGGCGGTTTGCCAGATGGATCATGGTGGTCATTTTGGTTGCTCATAATGTCTTCAACCCCCTTTGTCAACCAATTCTTAAAGTGCTTTCAATGATTATTATCACAGGACTTACTAGGACATTCTAATAATATATTAGCCTCATAAGACCGTCAAGAATATCCAGATCTTTTTATAAATTCAAGAAGATTTATCCAATTAAAATGTTGAAATTCTGTCACATTTACATCAGTGTGCCGAATTCCATACATTTTGGATTTTCGCCTGCACTGCAGTGGAAAGCTCCTTCCCCTCCTGTTCGTTCATCTCTGACCGCAATAATATTAAATCAACATCTGGTAAATCCGCTTCCCGAAGAATGCTGTCAGCAGACATCACCACCACATGCTTAAAACCCGTACTTTTCACGTGCTTACATATTTCATTGAAAAGAGATAAATCTTGCTGCAATCCATATTGGAATGCGGGATATGTAATGATTCTTCCCTTGAATGGAATCTCTACCAGATCCATAAAATCTCGCAGCCGCTCCAGAGCTGCCGTGGCCTGCATCGGATTTTCCTTGCCGGTCAGCCCGGTATAGGGGATGAGGCAGGTGTCAAAATAAGGCTGCAACTCTTCCCAGGTAGCCTCGTCCACCTCACTGAATTTCATATGTTTCATCCTTCCATCATTTTTCTCCATTATATTTCAAATTATGCCAAGAATGAAGCAAAAAAAGAAATGCAGTGATTTTCTGCATTTCCTTTCTCTTATTTATTCATAAAAGAATATGCAGCGTGCAAAAACTGCATATTCTTTCATTTAATCTTCAGTTCAGCAACCTCAGTTCATCCGTAAGATTGCGGAAAGCCGATTCGTCTCCGGAGGCAAGCGCCCGATCTATTTCTCGGTATAACTCCTCGCTCCGGTGTTTGCGCAACGCTTCGTCCCATACCATTTCAGCCGCCAGCCCCAACATGACTTCATACGTAACTTTCATTTTATCCATAGGATGCACCTCCAAGCTTTTGTTTAGAACATCCTGTACTCCTTCCCCTTCTCCACGTAATTTTGAGTAGTTCGGTACATTCTTTGCAAATCTGCTTCCGTTAATTCACGGACCACTCTTGCGGGAGAACCCAAGGAAAGTGTATAGGGTGGAATTTTTTTATTTTCAGTAACGATTGAACCTGCTCCTATTAAAGCATATTCTCCAATATCGGCCCCGTTCAATACAATAGCCCCCATGCCGATTAATGTACCCTTACCTATCGTACATCCGTGAATGATTGCCGAATGTCCAACGGATACGTCATCTGCAAGGAAGAGCGGCTCACCTGTATTCACATGCCCCACAGTTCCGTCCTGAATATTACAGCGGTCACCAATGATAATCGGTGCCATATCACCCCGAAGTACGGCATTGAACCAAACGCTTGAGTCCATTCCAATTGAAACGTCCCCGATAATTTTCGCACCCTCTCCTACATAAACTGAAGGATGGAGCTTGGGCATATGTTGACCATATCTCAATAACAATTCTCATCACTCCTTACTTTGGGAGTGATTTTAGCAACACCGCTTAGGTCTTGTCAATGGACGCATGCAGCGTGCCACCACCCAAGACAGAGCTTTTGCCTGCAACTTTTTGACCCCAAGCAGTCATCTGGACAACCTTTCCGTACTCCGGACTCTCCCCGATCCGCAGCATTCCCAAATGAAGCATCATCCCGAGAATGCGCTCATTCAAAATGGATTCTGCTGTATCATAGTAGTATGGCTTAATCAACCACACAATAGCCTCATGCAGTGATGCGACGGTTATCCAATCCTTTGCGCACTCGCTTGTCCAATAAACCAATGATGAAAGGTTCGGCACGGCTTGTTTATAAAGCCTTAACCAGAAGCGGAAAATCTGTACCATGCTCTCGTTCATTCCGCCTTCGAGAATTTCTGCTCCCTTGCTCGTTAATCGCAGCTTCAACCCATCTTCGGCAATGTATTCATGGTAATAAGCAAAATCGTATAGCAGCGCAAACCGGCTTGGATAGGAGCTGAAGGTTCGGCCATAGCCAAAGCGCCAGCCGCCCTTTACAACCAAAGGCTCGCTTACATGAAGCAGCTCCATAACTTGCTGTTGTTGACGGCGGTACATGACAAGTTCCTGGTTAAGCTCGATGTCCTGATCACGCAGATACCGAAGAAACAACAACAAATCCTCTGCACAAAGTTTCTGCTCCTCTCTGTAAACCGGAGGTTCGCTTGTCCGGCAAATCGGCTTGCGGAGCGTCATTCCCAGCTCTTGCCTGAATCTTTCCTTCAGATCACTCGGCATCTGGAACAAAAATTTTGTGTTTTGCGTCATTCCGTTAAACAACCACCCGCTCCGCTTATACCTGGCTATAGCTTCTCTCGGGCTCTCACTTTTCACCATGTCCTGCTGCTCAGTATCAAACGCCGTCTGACCAATCATGGCCTGGAGCTCTTCCAAGCTGTAGGAAGTGCGGTTGTCAAACAAAAGCGTGTTCAGAAACCGTAAATCCTTTGCCGAACAGCGGTTCACCTGTTGTTCAATGAATTCCCTGCGGCTTAGCATAACCAGAATGCTCTGAATCAGTTCATGCTTGGAATTCCGTTTGCACTCGCACTCGTAATGTTCCGCAATGGTAGTCAGCTGGCCGATATCCGCGTATGTCAGCATATCCGCTAAATTCATCTCTGATCGCCTCGCCGTTTTAATACCATTATGGGAATTATTACAATTTTTATTCGGTAAAAACAAAAAAATAACCCGAACGAATTCGGGTTATGCCTTGTTTTCCAAGAGATGCCGTGTGCAGTTGTAAAGAAGCGGGACCCAATCCAGATCCTTTTTCTCAAGTATGGTTAAGGACAAATTGCCTATCCTTTCAGTGTATCGATCTTTGTACAATGAACGGTACAGCTGGGCTAAGAATCCGCCATGTGTGATGACAAGCATATTACTATTCGGGTGTGTATTCCACATATCTTCCAAAAAAGCGAGACCACGGGCCTGAATTTCGTCATCCTTTTCCTGACCTAGCTCTTGCTTATGCCAATCGCGTCCCCATTTGCTCTCCCTCTCAGCTAGCGTCAGGCCTTCCACCTGTCCATAGGAACGCTCATTCAGTCTCGGATCAGGCTCAAGCATAGGGATATTAAGCTTGGAGGCAATGATCCGCCCGGTCTCCTCCGCTCGGGACAGTCTGCTGCTGATGACAAAATCCCATCTATACTCCTCGTTCAGGAGACGATCTCCCAAAAGTTCCGCCTGCTTTCGCCCTTCATCATTCAGCGGAATGTCACTTTGGCCTTGAATTTTGCTAAGCATGTTCCAGTCCGTTAAACCATGCCGGATTAAGCCAATTCTCATGTTCGAACCCACTTTCTGTCTGAAGTTCAAGGAAGATTCGTTCTATTTCCGCATATGGCTCAATCTTCTTAGTGAAAATAGTGCCATCGCAACACCAAGCACTGATAATATCATCCAATACTGTGGATGGGATGGTCCTATGCCCACAACAAAGGGTTCAATGATCCCGCTGTTTACAGCAGGAATATCGTAACTGAATTGATCCGATACCAGGTTTGCATTCCCGGCAATTCCAGTTGGCAAAATACCTGTTGCCGCTTCCGCAGTTTCTTTTACATGCGGCTTGTCCATAAACACAACATAGAGAACGCTGCATAGAAAAACCATAACAAAGCCCGCTATCCACAGTGATAAATGTCTTCTGGTCGCAGCCGGTACTTCAAAAGGCTTGCTTTGATCCGGGATCAACCATGGGGATTCACGATAAATCCGGTCCATGACATTCCGGTTAATCTCCTCAGCTTGTTCTTCGGAGACTTCTTCCTGCATGCTCATCATAAAGCTGTGGCTCTCCACCCATAACTCGTACTCGGCCGTACAATCGCTGCATGTAGACAAATGCTCCTCAAGCAGCCGCCGTCTTGGATCATGCTCTTTCATATCCGGGACTAGTCCGAATATTTCTTGAGCCTCATCACAAGTCATCTGCTTTTCATCCCTTCGTATTGTTCATAGTTATTCTCATAAAAATACGGTTCCAGCTGTACTTTGACACTGGATCGGGCTCTAAACAGCAAGGATTTGACCGAGCTAACAGTCTGTCCCAAAATATCAGCTATTTCCTGATAATCTAACTGGTCATATTCCCTCAGGATTAAGGCAGACCGTTGTTTCTCCGGCAAATTGTTGATGGCCTCGCGGACAAGCTCCACCTTCTCACTGCGCAGAATGGCTTGTTCCGGGGCAATCTCGTCAGGCGCCACAGGGGTAACCCCGCTTTCCTCAAGCGGAACATGAGCGCCCCTTTGCTTTCTCAGCTCGCTGAGCACGGTGTTCCGTGCGATTGTATACAACCAGGTCGAGAACGATGCATCCACTTCCCGGAAAGAGTGCAAGCTGCGAAAAGCCTTATAGAATGTCTCGGAGCATAGGTCTTCAGCCATGAGCTCCATGTGTGAACTTTTAAGCATATGATAAACAAAAGCCAAAATTTTCCGTTGATAACGGCGCATTAATTCAGAGAAGAGCTCAACGTTGCCCTTCTTGATTTCCCTTATCATCTGGGAATCCGTCATTTTTATGTAGCCTCCTCGCCCGTACCAAAAACATCCTCGTTCGATTCGGTTGTATATTTGTACCGAACAGTTAATAAAAAGTTGCGGTTGAATATTTGCGTTGGTACCTGTCGTTAAACACTATGTATTGGAATTTTCTCCAGCGATTCTATGAAAATACCTTTTTTATTGTAACATATTCACGTTTGATAGTCAGTTAATGACTGCACAAATTGCCGAATTTTACTGCTGTATGATGATCCTTGCCAATATATGAATATACTCAACCATCTATTAGACGAAACAACACTCAAAAAAGTTACTAGAATATTCAAATTTTTTTTGTATGCGAATTTTTAAAAAAAACAAAAAAAAACCACCCTTAAAGGGTGGCTGCACATAGTGCCATTTATTTGGATAGGAGTGGAGAGAAACCATACTGTACTTTTATTATATGTATACGTTTTCATTTTGTCAACCCTATATTTCCAACTTGATTTGTAAACGTTTTACGGGCTACTCCGAAATGTTGTAGTCCATATTTTTAAGCAGTTCTTTAGCACGCTCCATATCCGTTTCCTGACGGAAAGACAATCTCATGATGCCAGGCACATCTTCTCTGCTCTCAATAATCTGCATATTGCTCAGATTGATATTATTCATACCAATCTCGGTCGCAATTTTACCAATGATACCCGGATGGTCCGGTACATCGATATAAAGATCAAAGGACGAAGAGATCATACCCTTGCGTCTTTCAGGAAGCTCACTGCGGAAGTCATTCGCTTTGGCAAAGGCCTCCGTGATCCCTTCACCGTCCTCAGCCTCAAGCATCTGAACAAACGACGATATACCCTCATTCCAATCTGAGAGCATCTGCAGCATAATCTCACGGTTGTTCAGCAGAATATCACGCCAAATAACCGGATCACTGGAAGCAATCCGTGTGATATCCCGGAAACCACCGGCTGCGAGACTGCGGTACAGGGAGTTGGTTTCATTGTAATCACACACCTGATTAACCAGCGCAACCGCAATAATATGCGGAAGATGGCTAATTGCGCCGACAATGCGGTCGTGCTCAACTGGATCGACTTTGACAATCTGTGCACGTGTGTATGCCAAAAGTTGTACCAGCGATTCATATACCTCATCCGGGAGTCCATGCGGAGGCGTCAGGACATAATATGCGTTCTCGAACAGCAGACGCGTGGCCGCTTCAACACCGGAGCGCTCCGAACCAGCCATCGGATGTCCGCCAATGAAATGTACATCCTGAAGCTGCAGCTTGGCCGCCGCTGCTGTAATGCTAGCTTTGGTACTGCCTACATCTGTAATGATGCAGCCCTTTTTTAATGGAAGTGAGCTGAGCTTGGTCAGGTATTCATCCAATTTACCTACTGGTACGCATAAAAAAATAAAGTCAGCACCGAGTGCCGCTTCCTCGATTGACAGTGTGGCTTCATCAACGACGCCACAGCTGATATATTTTTCTGCAGAGACAGGACGATGGGCATGGCCCACGACGGTGATCCCCGGCTTGCCTTTAAAGCAAAGGGCCAGGGAACCGCCGATGAGTCCCACTCCGAAAATAGCAATTTTCGTAGTCATGTTACCTCACTTGATTGTTCGCATCGATTACACTTGAGCTTTTTGTTCTTCTAATACCTGCTCAAGAGCATGAATAAATGCTTTATTTTGTTCTTGCGAGCCTACAGTTACCCGGATGAACGTTGGGTATTTGCTGTGACCCGCTCTAATGATAATGCCTTTGCGAAGCAATGCTTCGAATATTTCACCTGCCGGTTTGCATACATCCACCATGATAAAGTTGCCATGTGCAGGGAAGTATTTCAATCCAAGTCGATCGAATTCTGCTTGGAGCTGTACGATTCCGGCTGCATTGGCCGTACGGCAGTTTGCAATGTATTCTTGGTCCTTCAGAGCCGCTTTAGCCGCAGCCTGAGCAACTCGAGTCGTATTAAACGGCTCGCGAACCTGGTTTATCAATTTAATGACATCAGGCTGTCCGACGCCGTAACCGATTCGCAGTGAAGCAAGACCGTAAATTTTGGAGAACGTACGCAAAATCACAACATTAGGATATTTCCCGAGATATGGAATGCTGTTTGGATATGAAGGGTCTGTAACATACTCACAATAAGCTTCGTCTAGAACAACCATCACATCTGCGGGTACCTTATCCAAAAATGCAGTCAACTCCTGCTCGGACAAAATGGTGCCAGTTGGATTGTTCGGATTACACACCCAAATGATTTTCGTATGGTCGTTGACCTTAGCCAGCATGGCATCCAGATCATGGGTTCCGTTTACAAGTGGCACTTCAATGCTGATGGCCCCTTCAATATCCGCATTGCTTTTGTATACGGAGAACGTTTGGTCTGCCATGATGGTTTCGTCACCCGGTACGAAGAAAGCACGCGCAAGCAGCGCGATAATTTCATCAGACCCGCAGCCAAAAATAATCTGGTTGGAACTTACACCAAGCGCCTTCGCAAGATCGGCCGTGAGCTCAACAGCTCCGCCATCGGGATAAATGCTGATATTCTCAAGCTCAGACAAAATGGCTTCTCTCACTTTGGGAGAGGCTCCGTACGGATTTTCATTGGAGGCCAGTTTGATCACTTCATCGAGCCCAAGTTCTCTTTTCACATCTTCGATTGGTTTTCCCGGTTGATATACTGGAAGATTTACAATATGGGATTTTGGTTTCATGATAACCACTCACTTTCGGCAAATTTATGCTTTTAAAAAAGAATGAACTAAAGCAATGCAAAGTGCGTAGTTGTGATCATCGTTATAGCCTTAGTTCAAACTATTTTAATTGTGCCACAAACTTGCGTATTTGCAAGAGCCCCTCTTGGCGGGTGTCCATATTTTGCAGAAGAGGTATCGCTTCTTCAATCTGCCTTACGATAGCGCTGCCTACGACAACACCGTCGGAGATTCGGGCAAACTTCTCAGCCTGCTCACGGTTCGAGATACCAAAACCTACAACAGCAGGGATGTCCGTATATTGCTTAACCTGGCCAATAAACTCTTCTACGCCTACAAAGAAGCTGGAACGTTCTCCCGTAACGCCCAGCGAGGACACGCAATATACAAAGCCCTTGGCACCCGCCACGATGCTCTTGATTCTTTCATTGGATGTCGGCGCCACCAAAGGGATGACATGAATCTCAGCCGTCTCGGCCCGCCTCGTCAGCTCGGCAGATTCTTCTACCGGCAAATCCGGGATAATCAGTCCGCTGATATCATGCTTCTTAACCTCTTCAAAGAAACGGTCCAGCCCGAATTGGAGCACCGGATTATAGTAAGTAAACAGAATAAAGGGAAGCTTCACGCCCGCAGCCCGTGCTTTTACAGCCGCTTCCATGCAGCTTACGATATTCACTTGATGCTTAAGTGCCCGCTGGGAAGCCCGCTGAATGACAGGTCCGTCTGCCAGCGGATCGGAGTATGGAACACCAAGCTCGACAATGTCCGCTCCGGCCGCTTCCAGCTCGGCAATGATCTGAACCGATGTGTCCACATCCGGATCGCCAATCGTCAAAAAGGGAATGAGTGCAGTCTTCTGGTTCTCTTTTAAACGGGTAAATGTTTGATCGATCAGGTTCATGCCTGCTTCCCTCCTGTGTACGCCATAATGGATTCCACGTCTTTATCCCCGCGTCCGGACAGACAGATCACAACGATGTCATCACTGCTGAGACCCGGCGCCATCTTCACAACCTGGGCGATCGCATGAGCGGATTCCAGTGCAGGAATAATTCCTTCTGTACGGCACAGCAGCTGTAGCGCATCAAGCGCCTCCTGATCTGTAACAGGCACATATTTGGCCCGTTCAATGTCCTTCAGATACGAATGTTCAGGTCCAACGCCCGGATAATCAAGCCCGGCTGAAATCGAAAACGCTTCTTGAACTTGTCCAAACTTGTCCTGAAGCAGATAGCTCATCGAACCTTGGAACACGCCTTTGGTCCCTTTACTCATCGTTGACGCATGAAACGCGGTTTCGACGCCTTTGCCGGCAGCCTCGACGCCAATCAGTGCAACATCCTGATCTTCAATAAAAGGATAGAACATGCCGATTGCATTGCTCCCGCCGCCGATGGCCGCTACAACATGATCCGGCAGACGCCCCTCGACCTCAAGAATCTGGCGGCGTGTTTCATCTCCGATAATCCGCTGGAAATTGCGCACCATCATCGGATATGGATGCGGTCCAACGGCAGAACCTAGAATATAAAACGTATCTTCCACATTGCTTACCCAGTACCGCAGTGCTTCGTTACCAGCATCCTTCAGCGTGCGTGATCCAGAGGAAACAGGAATCACTTCGGCACCAAGCAATTGCATCCGGAATACATTTAACGCTTGACGTTTGGTATCCTCTTCTCCCATGAACACTTTACATTCCATACCGAGAAGTGCCGCGACCGTAGCCGTAGCAACGCCATGCTGGCCTGCTCCCGTTTCGGCGATGACCTTGTTTTTGCCCATTCTTTTGGCCAGAACACCCTGCGCCAAAGCATTGTTGATTTTGTGGGCGCCTGTATGGTTCAGGTCCTCACGCTTCAGATAAATCTTGGCCTTGCCCAGATACTTGCTGAGGCGTTCTGCATAGTATAGCGGTGTTTCTCTTCCCGAATACTGCTTCAGCAGATACGAGAGTTCTTCCTGAAAGGACGGCTCCTGTGAAAAATGCTTATAGGATTCCTCCAGATGTATCAAAGCGTTCATCAAAGTTTCCGGTACGAACCGGCCTCCGAATTCGCCAAAACGTCCATTTTGATCCGGCAGTTGTGTCATGCCTGCTTCACCCTTTCTACAAAAGCTGCGATTTTTTCGAGATCCTTCGTTCCGTTCGTTTCTACACCACTGGATACATCAACCCCACCTGGAGTGTAATCCCTAATCAGTTCCGCGACATTGGAAGCATTTAGCCCTCCGGCTACAAATAGCGGTATGCCTTGACTATTGGTCCACTTCTGGTATTCGGGGATCTTATCCCAAGAGAATGTGGATCCCGATCCGCCCCCGTATTGCGGTTCAAATGTATCCAGCAGCAAGGCGTCGATCACTCCCGCGTAATCTTGAAAAGCCACGGGATGCCCGTCCGCCTGCTGCTGATGTCCTACAGAAACGACTTTGAACAGGTCAACGTTAAAATGTTTCTTGATATCCCGGCAAAAATCTGGGCTCTCCTGACCGTGAAGCTGGATCACATCCAGACTGATCTCTGACATGATGTTCTCAAGCAGATCCATCTCCGGATTGACAAACACACCCACGCTGCGCGGAACGACAGATGCCTCCCATGCCTTGATAACGTCGGCCATAGAGGCCGCCGCTTGGGCAGAGACCTGCCGCCGGCTTTTGGCGAATACAAAACCGATATAATCCACCGGAATGTTTATCATTGATTTTAGCACTTCAACGCTTTGAAGTCCACAGATTTTTACTTTCGTATTATCCATGCAGATGCACGCTGCCTTCCTTCTGAAGTGGCCCCATCAGATTGTGAACTGCTGCAGCGATATCCTTTTGTCTCATAAAATACTCACCCACAAGGACCCCCGAAGCGCCTGTCTTACGCAAAAATTCCATATCTAATGTGCTTGAAATTCCGCTTTCACTGATCACAGGTACACCTGCGGGTACCAGTTTGCTTAGCACTTCCGTCGCGGCAAGCGAGGTTTCAAACGTATGCAGGTTACGGTTATTGATCCCGATTAATGCGCCATCATAGAGCTCGAGATCAAGCACCTGCTTCATTTCTTCCACACTGTGCACCTCGATCAGAGAATCAAGACCGATGGAGGCTGCCGTTTTCATAAACGATGAAATTTGTTCCGGGGTCAGGATCGCTGCTATGAGAAGAACCGCGTCCGCTCCCAGCAGTCTTGCTTCGTAGATCTGGCGCTCATCAATCACAAAGTCTTTGCGAAGCAGCGGAAGATTCACGGCCTTGCGTACAGCCTTTAGATATTCGCCGCTTCCTTGGAAGTAAGGGGCATCCGTCAGGACAGACAAACAATCCGCACCAGCCTCTTCGTACGTAAGTGCAATCTCGACCGGATTGAAATCTGGACGGATCAGCCCTTTGGAAGGAGACGCCTTTTTCACTTCCGCTATAAGTCCCATATCCCGCTTCTTGCCTGCTGTCAATCGTTGTGCGAAGCCTTTGGTTGCAGGCATGCTTGAGATCGTTTCAATTGCTTTATCTATCGAAAAATGTTCCGCCAGCTTGGCTGTTTCTTCACGTTTGGTTTCTACAATGCGATCAAGATACATAGCTCAGCTCTCCTGTCATTTGAATCAGCTGCTGCAGTTTGGCATATGCGCTTCCGTTGTCGATAGCCTGAGCGGCTGTATGAACTCCTTCTGCAATGCTGTCTGATAGTCCAGATACATAAATGCATGCGCCCGCATTGGCAAGCACGACATCCCGGTAGGGATTTTTATCACCTTGAAGTACGGATTCGACAATCTTGGCATTCTGCAGGGCATCTCCGCCGAGTACGGACTCAAGCGGATGGACATCCAGACCAAGATCATGCGGATGAATATCATATGTCCGTACCTCCCCGCCACGGAGCTCTGACACCTGGGTCGATGCAGAGATGCTGATTTCATCAAGGCCATCATGGCTGGTTACCACCAGCGCACGTTTCGACCCTAGCTCTCTCAGCACTTCGGCAATCGTCTGCGTCCGGTTACGGTCATAAATTCCGAGCAGCTGGCGGTCGGCACCTGCCGGATTGGTTAGCGGCCCCAGCATATTAAACACAGTCCGTACACCAAGCTCCTTGCGCGGAACTGCCGCATGCTTCATGGAAGGATGGTAAAGCTGCGCGAACAAAAAGCAGATTCCGATCTCATCTAGGCAGCGTTTAGCCTGCTCACTGCTCAGATGAATATTGACTCCCAGCGCTTCCAGCACATCCGCACTTCCGGCCCGGCCCGAGGCTGACCGGTTACCATGTTTGGCCACACGCACAGAAGCGGCAGAAGAGATGATCGCCGAGGCTGTAGAAATATTGAACTTATGAATTCCGGAACCGCCTGTTCCGCACGTATCCAGCAGCTTTTCATTATCGGTGTGTACCGGACTGGCAACATTCCGCATAGCTTCTGCAAAACCCGTTATTTCTTCTACCGTTTCTCCCTTAATGCGCAGCGCCATCAGCAGCGCTCCGATCTGTGAATGGGTCACATTGCCTTCCATAATCGAAGACATCAACAGACGCGCTTCCTCACGTGTCAAATCCCGTCCGCCGATCAGCTGGTTCAAGCAGCCTGGAATAAATCCGCTCATATTCATATCGTCTTCTCCTCCTCTTCCGTTTAAGGTGTGTATTCATAAAAATAATCCTGATTCAGCTGTTCCTGCTCTATTTGTGCAACCGGCGGGAACATCGCTTCCGCGGTACGGATTGCTTTTAACAGTGCCTTGGCTTTGTTCACTGTCTCCTCGTATTCCTTCTCAGGTACCGAATCCCATACGATTCCTGCACCGGCTTGCACGAATGCCTTCCCTTTCCGGAAAATGATCGTCCGAATCGTAATACAGGAGTCCATATTCGAGTTAAAGCCCAAATATCCAATTGCTCCGGCGTAGGCTCCTCTGGCTTCCCGTTCCAGCTCGGCGATAATCTCCATTGCTCTCAGTTTCGGTGCGCCGGATACCGTACCAGCCGGCAAGCAGGAGAGAAAGGCATCAAAGAAGTCTTTGTCATCCCGGAGCATGCCGGAGACGTTAGAAACCATGTGCATGACATGGGAATACCGCTCGATTTCCATGAACATATCGCATTTGACAGTTCCAAACCGGGAAACTCGCCCCAGATCATTACGTCCTAAGTCGACAAGCATCAGATGCTCCGCCCGTTCCTTTTCGTCCTCAAGCAGTTCCTCTGCGAGCCGTTCATCATCAGTCTCATCGGTGCCGCGGGGGCGGGTACCGGCAATCGGCCGTGTCTCCACCCGATCACCGTCAACCTTGACCAGTGCCTCCGGTGAGGTTCCGACAATGATCTCCTCATGCATTTTAAGATAGTACATATAGGGGGAGGGATTGAGCGTTCTCAGCACACGGTATACATGCAGCGGGCAAACTTCAGTTTCGATATGGAAACGCTGGGACAACACCACTTGAAAAATATCCCCGGAACGGATATATTCCTGGGCCTGCTCCACATTAGACATGTACTGTTCCTTTGTCATGTTGGACTTGATATCCCCAAGCTCAATATCCGCAGGAATCACGCGGCCATTCACGTTTTCACGTGGCCCCTGCATTTCGAGCTGCTCTGCGATTTGGTTAAGCTTGTGGTCGATTTCCATATAACTGAGGCGGATATCCTCATCGGTATCCTCTTCCTTCACGTGGACGTTTCCTACCAACAAAACCTGTTGTTTCACATGATCGAACACAATCACCGTGTCGCAAAACATAAACCGGATATCATCCATTCCGAGATCATCCACCGTATGAGCGGGTAGCTTTTCGTAATATTGCAGCAGATCGTAACCGAAGAACCCGATCGCCCCGCCCGTAAATGGAGGAAGTTCCTCCGTTTTCGGGCTGCGATAGCGACGGAGCAAGGCCTTTAGCTCTTCCACCGGCTTGCCTTTCATGGTTTCCTTGCCGCCATTCCTTTCCAGAATGATCTCGCCCTTCTTACCGTAAATCATCATGAAAGGATCGGTCCCGATGAAAGAATAACGCGCCCACCTACTGCCACCCTCTACACTTTCAAGTAAAAATGCGCATTCTCGCTCAGCATAACGCTGAAAAATACGTATCGGGGTTTCCATGTCCGCCAGCAGCCGTTTCACGACAGGAATCAGATTGTACTCGCGGGACAGCTTTATGACCTGCTCCACACGCGGATTCATCATTGTTGTTCCCTCCTTTGTTCATCATTCGAGTTTTGATCACAGACAACAAAAAAACCTCTACCGAAGTAGAGGTTTGACGTTCATTAAGTATATGGAAAGAGTCGCCTACGGCAGATTTGGTTATACCAAGACCGTTAGCAGTCCTAATCCTTCCAAATCTCTAGGAAAAATGAACATGCCAGTCTATGGATAACATCAATGCCAGACGTTCCAGAAGTTGCTATACATATTGGACTCTGCTCTTCTATACTCAACTCAGCTCATCTAAACTCTACTCAGCTACACGGATTAACCAAGATCTCTATCCCGGTTCAATCCAAACATTCAGAATGCTCAGAAGTTCACTATGACTTCTTCCATTCTATATACATTGTTCGAAATAGAAGCAATCTATTTCTTCGTTCGAACTATGTAAATCACTATACAGGATTAACACTCGTCCTGGCAAGTACATCGCTTAAAAAATTTAAGCTTTGGGTGCAGCCAGGTCTGGACGCAGCTTTTTAGCTTCGTTCAGATACACATGCTTGATTTCGCTTTGACTCTTTTCGGTATTCACCTGAACCATCAGCCGGATGCAGCGCGGCAAGCTCCCTTTCACTGGAACCTCCACGGAACACATTAAAGGCACCAGCTCCCAGCCCTCCAGCTGGCGAATGGCTTTTGCCGGAAACGCAGCGTCCAGATCCTGGGTCAGCGTAATCCACACGCTGCAAATATCTTCTGGATTCACTTGGTTGCGCAGGGCGATTTCACGCATCAACATAACCGTCTCATCCAGAATTTCACGTTCATCATTATGCTCCACTGTTGTCGCGCCGCGGATTCCTCTGTTATACATGGACTTTCCCTCCTTTTCTAAGCTGCTTTAGAATATCCCTTACGAGTTGCTGCGGAATATTCTTCTCGATGCTGACAGAGCCAATCGAGTCCGGTACCACGAATACCATGGTGCCTTCTTTGAATTTCTTGTCATGCATCATCGCTGCGATCAGATCATCCTCGTCCAAATGGTCCGGCAGTATAACAGGCAAATTCAAGGAGGTCAGCATCTCCGTCGTTGCTGCATAGATGCCTTCGCCACGGCCCAAAGCCTCAGCCATAAGGGCAGATCCGGCCATTCCGATGGAAATGGCTTCTCCGTGCAGAAACTCGCCGTAACCGCCAACGGCTTCAATAGCATGACCTATAGTGTGTCCGAGATTCAAAATGGCACGTAGTCCGCCTTCCCGTTCATCCTGAGATACGACTTCTGCTTTGATGGCGACGCCGCGCTCCAGACCATATCCGAGAGCTTTCGGATCAAGCGCTAACAGTTCCTTTGCATGATCCTTGCACCAGTAAGCAAATGCCTCGTCCTTAATTAGACCATGTTTGAGCATTTCAGCCAATCCGGCAGATACTTCACGAGGAGGCAGGGTGGTAAGTGTATCAAGATCATACAGCACCAATTCAGGCTGATGAAAAGCACCAATCATATTTTTGGCCAGCGGGTGGTTTACGGCAACCTTTCCGCCTACACTGCTGTCATGCGCCAGAATCGTCGTCGGCATTTGAATAAACGAAACACCGCGCATATAGGTAGCGGCAACAAAACCGGCCAAATCCCCAACAACGCCGCCGCCAAGAGCAATGACAGACGAGTTGCGGTCGAGTCCTCCCTGAATCGCTGAGGTCATGACTTCTTCGAAGACGGACAGTGATTTCGAGCCTTCTCCAGATTTAACGATGGATACCACCAGCTTGAAACCTGCTTCTTCCAAAGAGGACTTCAGAGTTTCCAAATGAAACGGAGCGACCTTATCGTCCGTGACAATCAAATGCGGACTTTTAACAGACAACCCATGCTTTATCAGATAAGCCGCGGCCTGCGGCAGCAAACCGGAGCCGATATAGATCGGATACGAGCGCTCTCCCAATTCCACATGTACGGTTCTCATCATTAATATTTCTCCACTTGTGCCAAGTAGTTGTTATAGTTGGCACGGATTTCATCCATGGAGTCCCCGCCGAATTTCTCAAGAAACGCCTTGGCAATTTCCCATGCCACCACATGTTCCATGACTACACTCGCCGCAGGCACCGCACAAGCATCAGAGCGCTCCACTTGAGCCGTGAACGGTTCCTTCGTATCGATATCCACGCTTCGGAGCGGTTTGTACAGCGTCGGGATCGGCTTCATCACGCCGCGCACCACGACAGGCATTCCGTTGGTCATGCCGCCTTCAAATCCGCCAAGACGGTTGCTTGCGCGGTAGAATCCGCGGCCGTTTTCATGCATGATTTCATCATGAACCTGGGAACCGCGAAGCACACCCGCTTCGAAACCGATACCGATCTCAACACCCTTGAATGCGTTAATCGACATCACTGCCTGCGCAATCCGGCCGTCGAGCTTACGGTCATATTGTACATAACTTCCTAGACCAACAGGAAGACCTTCAACCACACATTCAACAACGCCTCCAACGGAGTCGCCTTCTTTTTTAATCTGATCGATGTAAGCTTCCATCTTCTGTTCTGTCTCAGGATCAACCACGCGAACGGAAGAAGCTTCAGTCCGCTCGTTCAGCTCATCAACGGACAGCTGGTTAGCAGGCGCCTCAATTTCTCCGATCCGGATGACTTGTCCGCCGATCTTCACACCGAAAGCTTCAAGAAACTGGCGTGCAATCGCTCCACAAGCGACACGGACGGCCGTTTCTCTTGCACTGGAGCGTTCCAGTACGTTCCGAAGATCCTTCAAGTTATATTTGAGTCCTCCGTTCAAATCCGCATGGCCAGGGCGAGGACGATGCACGCGGCGCTTCGCCTCATCATTGTCTTCAATCGGTTCCACGTTCATGATCTGGTCCCAGCTGGCCCAGTCCTTGTTCTCCACAACGATGGCAACCGGTGCACCGGTTGTTACGCCATGGCGAACACCACCGACGATTCGTGCCGTATCCTTCTCAATTTGCATCCGGCGTCCGCGTCCATGACCCTTCTGGCGGCGCTGAAGCTGGAAATTCAATGCTTCAAAGTCCAATGTAAGATTACTTGGCAAACCTTCAATAATAGCAGTAAGCTGGGGACCATGCGTTTCCCCGGCTGTTAAGTAACGTATACTCATGCGCTTTCCCCCTTTAAACTGTTAAACGGTAATTGACTAAAATCCGATGATATCTTTGCTCATTATAGTATAGCTTACCTGCTTTGACAAGGAATGACCTTAAAGCAAAAAGACGCCGGTCCTTCAACTAAGAAGGTCGGCGCCTCATTCGGTGCTGCTGCTGTTAACAATGAACCTGTCTGCTTGCATGTTGTCTTTCTTCTCTCGCTCTACCGAATCCTGAACCATGCGGCTTAAGCGGATATCCTCAATGCCCAGAATCTGTCCGCATTCCTGAATTGTTATAAAACCGCGGCGGTAAGCCGTGATCACCTTGCGCTTATCCATACGAAAAACAGACCTCCACTTGTTCATACGTTCGTGTTAGTCATAGTATCGTATCAAATGGCTGCAATTATACCCAAGGAATGCAAGATCAGGCTTTCTTCCGGTAGAAAAAGGTTTCCGTTGGTTCCAGACCATACTGCCCCGGTGTAAAGATCTGTTCTGTGCTGCCCACAAACAGGTACCCGCCCGGACGAAGTGCCGCCGCGAACTTGTGGTACAACTTGTTTTTGGCTTCCTCTGTAAAATAAATCATTACATTCCGGCAAACGATCAGGTCGTGATTCTCTTCGAAACGATCCGTAAGCAGGTTTTGCTTGGAGAATTGGACGCTTTTCTTCAGCTGTTCACTGAATTTATACAAAGCTCCTGCCTGGGCAAAAAACTTAGACGCGACATCAGGCGGTACATCTTTCAAGGAACGCTCCAAGTAGAGCCCCTGCTTTGCCTTGGCTAAAGCGCCTTCATCAATATCCGTTGCCACCAAGGAAGTATCGCCAATCAGCCCTTTACCATCCAGAATCATGGCGAGTGTATAAGGCTCTTCTCCCGTCGAGCACGCTGCACTCCATACTTTCAAACGACGTTTACCTCCCGCTGAAAGTTCAGGCAGAATAATATCCCTCAGAACTTCCCAGCGGTTCGGATTGCGCCAAAATTCCGATACATTGATTGTCATCCGGTCCAAAAATTCATAGAATAACGCTTTGTCCTTGGAAATCGCTTCGTAAAAGGAGGCAAAGCTCTGATAACCGTTTTTCACCCGAAGTGTCGTCAGACGGCGCTTCATTTGGGCTTCCTTGTATTCTGACAGATCGATGCCGGTGCTTTGCTTAATATTTTGTATAAAACTGATATAGTCCGGATCCGGCAGGTTCTCCTCGGTAGAAGTCCCTTCGGATAAAGAAAACGGGTTCTTTACATCCACGGCGAAATCGTCTTGTCGTAATTCACCAGTTCATGCGCTTCGAAGAAATTCGCGATCTCACGTGCGCTGCTCTCCGGTGAATCGGAGCCATGAATCAGATTATGTGGCGTATGTGAAGCGTAATCGCCGCGGATCGTTCCCGGCAACGCTTCTTTTACGTTTGTTTTCCCCATCAGAATTCGGGACAAGGCAATGATATCGTCGCCTTCCCAAACCATTGCGAAAACAGGGCCGGATGTAATGAATCGCACCAGATTATCATAAAAATCTTTACCTTCATGCTCGGCGTAATGCCGTTTGGCCTGCTCCTCCGTTACTTGGACCAGCTTGCCGGCTACCATGGTGAATCCTTTGTCTTCCAGTCTTGCAACAATCCTACCGATTAAACCGCGCTGCACGCCATCAGGCTTGACCATTAAAAAAGTTCGTTCCATAAACTCACTCTCCCATTTTGATTCAAGTCATAAGGTTAGGTTTGGTAATCTTCTTACAGATACTTCGGACTGACGTATTGATCATGGACCGGATTGAACCTAGCCATTAATAGGACCGTTTAGTGACAAAGTGCGCGATGTCCCTCAAATTTTTCTTTGTCCGGTTTTCCGGGAGCCGTTCAAGCGCATCAAGTGCTTTCTTGATATAGCGGTCAGCCAGCTCCTCCGCCCGGGCAATCCCTTGGCTTGCCTTGATCATCTTAATGGCGCCGGTAACGTCGCATTCCCCGTTGCGCTCACGGATATAGCTGATTTCACGCAGAAGCGGACCTTGCAGCTCCTCATCCTGCAGCGCATAAATGACCGGAAGCGTTATATTGCCTTGTCTCATATCACTTCCAGGCGGCTTGCCGATCTGTTTCTCGGTACCACACAGGTCCAGCAGATCGTCCTGAATTTGGAAAGCCATACCGACGTTATAACCGTATCGGTACAACAGGTTTGCTGTTTTCGGATCCGATTCTGCAGCCACCGCACCGAGTTGGCAGCTGATCGCGATCAAAAGAGCGGTTTTGCGGCGGATACGCAAAAGATAACGACGCACGCTTTGCTCCGTATTAAAGAAATCCCGGATCTGTTCCATCTCGCCAATGGACATTTCCACCATCGCTTTGGAGAGAACCTGATGAATCAGCGGATTACCCAGCTCAGCTGCGATCATCAAAGCACGGGCATATATGTAATCACCGGTATACATAGCGATGCGGTTATCCCACTTGGACTTCACGGTGAGTTGTCCGCGGCGGGTATCCGCATCATCAATCACATCATCATGGACCAGAGAAGCCATATGAATCAGCTCCAGTGGAACGGCAACATGCTTCAGCTTTTCGAGATCATAATTGCCGAACTTGCCGCCCATGAGAACGAATACCGGTCGCAGCCGCTTCCCTCCCGCCTTAAGCAAGTGCATGGATGTCTCATTAAGCAGCTCATGCTCTCCTTTGATGCTGCGAAAGAGCTCATCTTCAATGTAGTTCATATCTTTTCTTAGTAAACCGAATATGTCTAATCTTTTCATTCTTTCACCCGTGTCAGCGTATTCTCAATCCGCATTCCCTTTTCGCAAGCAGCAGAATTCGAGTCTAGAGTCTAGTTAGCAGCAGTATCAGTCAAATCATAGCATAAATTCATTATATAAATCACTTTTCGTAAATCGCTCATTCACCATTAGACGGTTTGGCAGCAGCCTGACCCCCGCTCCATCGGGTAAACAGGCTGTGTTCGATCCGCAAACTATCCAATATTTTACCTACCTGAAAATCAATCAAATCCTCAATTGTCTTCGGGTGAAAATAAAAAGCCGGCATAGCCGGGATCAGACGAACGCCCAGCCTGGCGAGCTTCAGCATATTCTCCAAATGAATGGCATGAAGAGGTGTCTCCCTTGGAACCAGCACCAGCGTCCGGCCTTCCTTCAGCATTACATCCGCCGCCCTAGTCATCAGATTATCGGAAGAGCCGTTTGCTACGGAAGATAATGTGCCCATGGAGCACGGGACAATCACCATTCCTTCGACCTGAAATGAGCCGCTCGCAATGGTGGCTCCGATATCCGCAATTGGATGATAGTACAGCTTTCCTGGAAATCCTTCGAACTTCTCCTTCAGCACTTGCTCCCTTTTGCCGGCGTTCCAGCCGAGCTCTTCGCCCAGCACCCTCCAGCCGGCATTGGAAACAACGATGTGCACCGGGTAGCCTTGTGCCAACAGCACTTCAATCAAACGGATCCCATAAATAGAACCGCTTGCACCTGTAATACCGACAACCCAGCCGCGTTTCTCTTTTTCCAAATGTGTCAATGGAATTGCACCACCAGGTCGATTAGTGTAAAGACAAACACGGCAATGCTGAGTACGCTATTCATCGTAAAGAACGAGGTTTGTAGCTTGCTCATGTCATCTGGAGAGAGTATATAGTGTTCATAGAACAAAATAATATAAGAGATTATCATTCCTGCAAAATACCACCAGCTAAGTTCAGTCGTAAAGAACAGAATGATGAACCCCACAGCCGTCAAGATATGAAAATACCGTGCGATCTTAAGCGATTGATGAATTCCAAAACGAGCGGGAATGGAATAAAGCCCTTCGTTTTTATCAAACTCCATGTCTTGAATCGCGTAGATCACATCAAATCCTGCAGTCCAGAATGCTACCGTCAAATAAAACAGGAATGCAACCCAGTCAATGCTGTTCGTTACCGCAACCCAACCTCCCAAAGGTGCAAGTGCGATCGTCAATCCAAGCACCAAATGGCACAGCCACGTAAAACGCTTCGTGTATGAATAGAACACCAGCATAAATACCGCAATCGGAAGCAGTTTCACAGCTAGAGGGGACAATTCAAATGCCGCCCAGAACAATAGAATGAAACATATGACCGTAAACAAGGTAACCTCGGCGGTTTTGAGCAAGCCTGCAGGAATCGCCCGTCCGGCGGTACGCGGGTTCTTTTTATCAATCACCTGGTCAATCATCCGGTTCAGGCCGAACGCTGCGCTTCTTGCTCCGAACATGGCCAGTAATACCCAGCCAATTTGGGCCCATGAAGGCAGGTGTCCATGAACGACAACCGAACCCAGGATTGCTCCCATAAATGCAAAAGGCAGGGCAAACAATGTATGTTCGATTTTGATCATTTCCAAAAAAACGCCGATTTTCTTAAACATGCCGATTCTCCTTAATCCCAATATGTAATGCCGCTATACCGCCAGTCAGGGGATAGGCCTCGACATGCTGCAAACCGATGCTCCGGAATTTTCCTGCAAGCTCCTCCCTTCCCGGAAAAAGGGCCAGTGAATCCGGCAACCATTTGTATTGCTCATACCGTTTGGCAAAAAGCTTGCCCAGACTCGGAAGTATTTTTTGAAAATAAAAATAATAAATGCCTTTGAACGGCTGCCACGTCGGCTTGGACAGTTCCAGACAAACGACCATGCCGCCCGGTTTGACGACACGCTTCATTTCCTGAAGCACCTTTTCCAGGTCCGGCACATTCCGCAGTCCAAACCCGATCGTCGCATAATCAAAGTAATTATCTTCAAAGGGAAGCTCCATTGCATTCCCCTGAACCAGGGAAATCTGATTCTCCAAATGCTTGGCACGAACCTTCTTCTCCCCAACCTTGAGCATGTTCGGACTGAAATCCAGACCTACAATCTTGCCGGTTCCGCTCGTCTCAGCCATGCTGAGTGTCCAGTCGCAGGTTCCGCAGCACAGATCTACTGCCGTATCCCCCGGCTTCATCGCCATTTTTTTCATGGTGAATTTTCGCCAAGCCTTGTGTCTGCGGAAGCTCAAAATGTCATTCATAATGTCATACTTGGGAGCTATGCTTTCAAATACGGAATGAACGTGATTGTATTGATCCTCCGTATGCTCTTTAGGCTCTGAAGTATTGATATTCATCGAAACAACCCTACCCTTCTCCGACAGCTGATCCGGAAGCATGAAGCTGCCGCTGGAAAGGCTCCAAAACTTGTCCGATCTCACGGAAGCGGCTGTCACCCTTGATGCTTTTCAGGATGGAATGAACGCCTTCTACCGCTTGGCGCAGCTTATCAGCCATATGCTCTCCCGCTTTATATTTCAGCATCAGCTTTTTCCAGTCTTTGTTGTCGATATTACTCTCTCTTAGTGCCTGCTTATCCTCTTCGTTGGCGATATCAAGAATATGCCAGTAAGAATAGCTGTACAAATACGGTTCACCGCTGCTCCGCTGTATTTCTCTTACGACGGCCTCACACTCGCTGATATTCTGCAAAAGGGTATTCCATAATTCGCGCAGGGGCTCCTCGATCAAAGGAGTAAAAGAAAGAAACAGCTGCATATTCAGCTGCACCATTTGCCGCAAGTATTCATCCGCTGACAATAATAGGCTCTTCATTTTGCCGTACAAATTCATTTTAAGTACATTCACATCGCAAATCGCTTGACTGAGTCTGGAAACAGCCTCGATTTGACCCTTTTGGGACAAGAGCTGATAGAACCGGCTGCTGAAATAGTCTCCTGCGAGAACCTTCAGCTGACGGGAACGCATAAATCCTTCACCCGGCTTGCCCACCTGCGTATCAATCGTCTCATGCGTATCAATACCCATTTGCACCAGGGAGGTTACCAGCGAGAACAGCTCGCTGTGAACGGATGGCTTGCTTGTTCCCTGGTCCAGAAAAATGTATAACAACTGAACACGTGCGTCAGGAAAAGGCGGCAGCTCCGTATGTTTTTGTATCATGTCGTATTCGACATATTTCTTTGCTAGTTGGGGTACGCGGTACGGTTTCATCGTCAGCCTCCGAGCCTATTTCTTTCGTAAATCACTTTTATTTCCAAGAACAAGAGCTTTTGTTCACAATCTTTACTATTATATCACATGTTTTTTCACCACGCACGGGTGGTACTTTCTCTTTTTAAGATTATAGAATGGATACTTCTGTGAAAATACATCGATCACGATTTTCTTACTCGCGTTGCCGCACTCCAAACTGACTTTTCCACAATATGGTTTCAATGACGTGCAGCCTCTGCTTGATCATATCGGGCATTGGGGCTTCGCCAGTATTCTGCAGCTCCCAGTAAAGGCTGTTGTCCCAGTCTTCCCTTCTGGTATCCGCAGCGAGCAGAAGATGGCGCGTTCCAAGCCACTTATCCTCTGCGATAAGCCGGAGCTTGACCTGATTTACATTGATCGTATTAGAAAAACTGAATGAAAGAATGTCGGCAATATTGAGGTACATCTCCGACAGCTTGGTATCCGGAGCCTTCACGGTGAGATCAATGGACATAGCCGATTCATTCCACTCCACTTTTCGGATCGGCATCGTGAGCGGAAGAGAGTGAAGCGCATCGACGATGTTGTCATTGCTAAGCTCTAAGCCGGGTTCATGTAAAATGACAGGCATAACCTGCTTTTGATTCAGCGCCGAGGTATGAAAACTGCTGAAATGAGTAAGCAGAAGTACCGTCAAGGCAGTGATCACGAGTGCGGTACCAGGCAGGATAAAGCGATTCATAGAAGTTGACCTCCCTCGCTTGTTGTATCCTATAGTTTAAACGTCATCCCAAGAGTCCATACCTCCAATATGCAACGAAAAAAAGCAGGCTATGCCTGCATTCTAGCTTTCGCTCTCGATCATGCCATGCTTGGTCTGAACCTCAGCTTTGCCGCGGATTTTCATAGCAGATGTATGGTCCGTAAACTGAGCGATCAAGACCTCTCCCTTGTCGAGCTTTTCGGTATGATGGAATTTGGTATCGTGTCCCCGGGTCAAGCCGATCACCTGCACGCCGTTTTCCTTGGCTTTAATGACAATATAGTCTGTATTGTTGGAAGTATCCATGCTCTATCCTCCTCCCGGTACGTCTATTAGTGTTCTTGTTGTTTAAGTTAAATATTTTCCTATGTGTATGGGTATACTGACGGTATTCTTTTTAAAGGGAGTGTTAGACAATGAATTACGAACCGGCAAAGTTGGACGATGAAACGGTATCGAAGCTCCGAGAATTTGAAGAGCAAATAAGCGAGTCCGCTGGTGAAACCGTTATTCTCATTGCGTATACCGATCAGGAATCGTCCCAATAGAAAAGAAAAGGCCGTGAGCAGCCTGCAGAATCTATCCAGTAAATGAATAGACTTGCAGGTATCTTCAATTCGTACTGACAAACAATGAACAGTATAAATTTGAAGATTCATCACGGTCTTTTTCTTGCTTATGGTATATGTAGAAATCTTATTTGATTCCGTCTTTGAGCGCTTTGCCTGGTTTAAAAGCAGGAATTTTGCTCGAAGGGATTTCGATTTCTTCACCTGTTTGCGGGTTGCGACCTTTGCGTGCAGAACGTTCGCGAACCTCAAAGTTGCCAAATCCAACGAGTTGGACTTTGTCTCCGCTTTGCAGAGCTTGTGCAATGGATTCGAATACAGCGTCAACCGCTTTAGTCGCATCCTTCTTGGACAATTCTGCCGCTTCAGATACTTGGGAAATCAGTTCGGATTTATTCATTTTTATTTCACCTCCCCAATGATTGAATCGGTTGTTACTCACTCTTTCCGTTTTGCTGCAAAATATACGTTCATCTGCTAATTTTACAGATAGAATCGCCATAAAGCCAATACAGCCGTAGGCGCGAACAAACTTATAGTAATACAGCAGAACTAGAATTTCAAGAGTTTTAAGCTTTCGCAAGGTTGAAAACCTAAAAAGTAAGCTCAAATGAATCAAGAAAGCCGCAAGAGAAATCTCCCCCTGCGGCCTTCTTGATTCATTTTTATAAGATGATGGCTATGAGTCCGCCCGAACCTTCGTTAATGATTCTACCGAGCGTTTCCTGCAGTTTGTATCTCGCATTATCCGGCATCATGGCGATCTTGCCTTGGATACCTTCGCGGACAATGGAGTGCAGGGACCGGCCGAAGATGTCTGAATCCCAGATCTTGATCGGGTCGTTCTCAAAATCCTGAATGAGGTAGCGGACAAGCTCCTCGCTTTGCTTCTCTGTACCGATGATCGGGGAGAATTCGGATTCCACATCTACCCGGATCATATGGATGGATGGTGCCGTTGCCTTCAGTCTCACGCCGAACCTTGTACCTTGACGGATAAGCTCAGGCTCATCGAGCGACATTTCAGCAAGTGATGGTGCCGCGATGCCGTAACCTGTAGTCTTGACCATCTCGAGTGCTTCAGCGAAGCGGTCGTATTCCCGTTTGGCGTGAGAAAATTCCTGCATCAATTGCAGCAGATGATCCTTGCCGCGGATTTCTACGCCGACCACTTCCATCAGGATCTGATCGTATAATTCATCCGGAGCGAACAGGTCAATCTCAGCTACACCTTGGCCCATGTTCATGCCGCTGAGTGCAGCACGGTTGATAAACTCATAATCCATAAACTGCGATACCACTCGGTCGACGTCACGCAGACGGCGGATATCCTTAACGGTATCACGGACAGAATTCTCATAGTTGCTGCGGAGCCAGTGCTTTTCGTTCAGCACCATGACCCAGCTCGGCAGATTCACGTTGACTTCATGCACAGGGAATTCGTAAAGCACTTCACGAAGAACTCCTGTCACATCGTCTTCAGTCATGGTTGCAGCACTGAGTGACATGACCGGAATGTCATACTTATCAGCCAGTTCATTCCGGAGCTGAAGCGTTTCCTCGCTGCGCGGACGGGTCGAGTTGATCACAAGGACAAATGGCTTACCCACTTCCTTGAGCTCAGCGATAACACGCTCTTCTGCTTCCACGTAGGAACTTCGAGGGATTTCAGCGATAGAGCCATCCGTAGTAACCACTACGCCAAGCGTGGAATGCTCCTGAATAACCTTACGCGTACCAATTTCTGCTGCTTCCTGGAATGGGATCGGCTCCTCAAACCAGGGGGTGGAAATCATGCGAGGACCGTTTTCGTCCTCATATCCCTTCGCACCTTCCACGGCATAGCCTACGCAGTCGACCAGACGCACGTTGACGTCCAGACCTTCAGCCACCTTGATTTGCACCGCATTATTCGGAACAAATTTCGGCTCGGTTGTCATAATTGTTTTGCCGGCCGCACTCTGCGGCAGTTCATCAACTGCTCTGGCCCGATCTGCTTCGCTTGCGATGTTTGGAAGCACGATGGTTTCCATGAAGCGTTTGATGAACGTTGATTTACCTGTTCGGACTGCGCCGACGACACCTAGGTAAATATCCCCGCCGGTGCGTTCGGCAATGTCTTTAAAAATGTCCACTTTTTCCAAAAGAGATCCCCTCCTCATTTACTCCGAAGGAAAAATGCTTAAGAGCATCCGCTTCGTGTTCCATCTGGAGCCTCGAGCCATTGCAACGGATTTGCGCCATACAATGTCGTCAGTAGTCCGCCGCCGGGGTCAGAATTGGATCGGAAACGGCAAAGCGGCGATACTCGCTTTAGGCATTTGGACTAGTATCATATTATGTACCTATGAAAAGCAATATGACGGGTATTTTGCAAAACATATATCCATACTTTGCCCGGCCTCGTCATCCATCTCAGATATATGCAAGAAGAAGTTCATCTATGTATATCAATTGATTTATATCTAAAAAAAGAAAGCCAATCTCCAATCGTGCAAATGCACTTCAAGAGAATGGCTTTCGAACGTACCAAAATTACTAAAGAGCGTCACGGCTGTGATACTACCGCAACCGGAGAATCTCCGGACCAATGATACGGCAGTGATTTGACAGGAACGAAGTCCGAAGATTTCACGAGCTCTTCGCGCAAATCCTCCTCCTTGCTAGGCTTCAGGCCTTCCTTGTCGATCAGCTGCATGATATCAAATGAATAGTCGGCATAGACCACACCTGCCTGATCCATGATAAAATTCATATCCTGACCTGAATAGATGCTCTTGAGTTCGATACTTTCTGTTTTCGCAAGGGCTGGATCAACTGTATGAATACCTGGATACACTTCTTCGCCTGCAGGAAGCTTCCCGTCATGGGCGATTTTGTATTGATTGACTGCGCGCTGAACATCATTGACCTTTTGTACCGTAATCAAATCCATGACCTTCACCGTTGGATCCGTTTCTTCATTCTGAATCAGAAAATAGGCGCTGCCGCCTTTTTCAAATGCAGTGGATGGTATTTCATCAATATAACCGCGCTTTTGGAGCTGATCCATATCGACGCGGAACTTTTCATATTTCGGGGTACTCTCATCCGCATTCAATATTGGCAAAATTCCTTGATCCTTCTGGAAATCATCAACCGCTGATTGAATGCGCTTTACACTTTCGCGATAAGATACACTGTTTTCACTCTTCTTCTCTTCCGGATACAGACACCCGGTCAAGCTGACCGCAAGCAGCGCTACCATGACTGCTGCTGCGGCTTTCCGGAAACGTCCGGAACGTCTGGCAAATTGAGCCTGAGTCACTTTTGATCATCCTTTATATCAACTAAGTAGTTTGAAGGGAGCGCTAAAGGACTGGACTAGGATTAAGTCACCACAGTTCATCCTTCTCTCCCTGACGGGCTGCCTCTAGCTGTTTCCGGATAGCAGCCTTTAGTCTATCTTCGGGTATGGATACAGCAAGAGATCCATGAATCTTGGACTGACAGGCTAGTCTGACACCCTGCTGTACAAGAGATCCAAGTTTACGTTTTTCAGATTCGGCAGGACGTGATAACTGTTTACCCGCCTCTTCGTCTACACTGATTTTGCACATCAGACAACCCATTTTCCCGCCGCACCGCGTGGGGATATGTACTCCTGCTTTCCGTGCTGCAGCCAGCACGGATGTGCCATGGCCTACCACAACTTTCACACCGGACGGTCTGAAAATAATCTCATGATTCATTTCTGCTGCGGCTCCTCTCCCAAGAGGGCTTGCAGAGAGCTGAACTCCTTATTCCCGGCCTTATCCAATTCCAATAAGCTTAAGATTTGACGAGAATGCTTGTCAGAGAAGTTGCTGCTGTCCAAGATTTGTCTCATTAGGGGCATATGGGCTGGAAGATCCAATCTCATAGCCTGTGCAATGGCAAGATAACGGTCGCTTCTCTCCCGGAGTACATTAAACACCAATTCATGTCCAAGCGGCATTAAGGGCAAGTCAGTGCCCTGTAAATTCACTTTTGCGGCATGAGGGTACAGCTGCTCATCCACCAGCACTTCATAACAGCCTCCTTCAGACCGAACCTTAAAGCCCCCTACCAGCTCCATCATATAGCCTTCAAGCTTATAATGACTGAGAATGGAATGGTATCTTTCCGTCTCGCTTAGCGCCGGCTCGTCTATAGTGCGGGATTTCATCAAACGATGAAGCTCTGCCACATGGACTTGATCCGTATATACATCAATGTCGCTCGGCATCGCGTCCAGATGCACATTCTGAAGCAAAAGTCCGCAGCTTCCGCCGACCAGCCAGCATGTTTCAGCTTGACTTAGCGTCTTGGACACCTGCTGCAGCGCATGCTGTAATTCGGATGTGATCTGCATGACCCACTCTCCATTCTTTCCATCCGTTTAAAAATAGGTTTTGTTCCGCGCTACAATTTTCCCCGGTGCTTTCACGACAGCCTGGCATCCCAGGCGAAATCCTTCATCGAATTCCTCTGGATCAAGACGACTGTGCTCAGCCTGCGTAGGCTCCTCCAAAAACTGAAGTCCCTCCATAACCTGACATCTGCAGCGAGCGCATGTGCCTCGTTTACACATATGCTGCCAATCAATTTCATGATCCTTGGCATGCTGAAGAATGGTTTTTCCTGGTTCAGGGACGATGGTCTTCTCGATGGTTCTGCCCTTTAGCTGCATTGTAGCCGCTAGATTTTCGGTCATTTCCACTTTTGCGGAAACAGCCTTCTCAGCCGTTTTTTTCTTCTCAAAAAGCATTCGGAAACGGTTCATCACATTAATGCCACCATTCCCCCAAGAAATCCGATCACCATAATAATAAACGCTACAAAGGATAAGGTGCCCCGGAGGACTCCAGTCGTTTTGGTACGGGCAAAAGTGATTAAAAACACGGATAATCCCATGACCAGGATGGCAATTAGGGAAACCCACATTTTTGTCATTGGATCCATAGGCTGATTCTCCATTCTTTGTATATAAACGTATTATAGCATGAAACTTGTCCATTTTCTTATTAAGAGGCTTGTACTTTCTGAACTCTAAAAAAAAGAGCATAGAGTCTCGGAAGTACGAAGCTTCATCGACTTTTTGCCCTTTTCACTGCGGTAAGGATACCTTATTTTTTCTTCATCATAAGTTTCATCAAAGATTCCATGTTATCCGTATTCATTCCACTTTTTTTGACCGCGCTCACGATATCCTGTATGGTTTCTTCGCTGACAGGAACGTTGGCCATTGCGGACACCT
Source organism: Paenibacillus mangrovi (assembly GCF_022898935.1). GTDB lineage: Bacteria > Bacillota > Bacilli > Paenibacillales > Paenibacillaceae > Paenibacillus_AQ > Paenibacillus_AQ mangrovi. The sequence continues at coordinate 79,014 of NZ_JALIRP010000002.1, forward strand.
GCTTAATCAGTTGGCGGAGCTGGGTCTCATTTTGCATAGTAGAAGGTTTTACGGTGCTGGCAATTTTCTTAACGGCGCTTTCCGTGATGTGCTTCCCTGTTTTCTTGTTGACAACATTCAGCACGTCCTTAGAAATATTTTTACTCATCTTCTCCCCCCCTCCGGCAGTCCTCAACTTATATATATGAGGAACGGCCTTGGAAGGTGAAAAAGATCAACTATGCCACAGCTCCCAAGTTTCGAGTCTCATGGACTCCATTTCCGTCTTGGGATCACGTCCCATTAGGGCTTCTACCGCGCTACGAGGGTCTTTGTCTTCAAAAAGCACCTGATACAGCTGATCTGCAATAGGCATCTGAACACCGTATTTTTCGGAAATCGTGTGAGCCGCCTTGGTCGTTCGAATCCCCTCCACAACCATGCCCATCGTGCTCAAAACTTCGTCAAGCTTCGTTCCTTGACCAAGCATTGAACCCGCACGCCAGTTCCGGCTGTGCTTGCTGGTCGCGGTAACAACAAGGTCTCCAACGCCCGCAAGTCCGGCAAACGTTAGCGGATTAGCTCCCATCTCTACACCGATCCGCGTAATTTCTGCCAGACCCCGGGTAAGAAGAGCTGCTTTCGCGTTGTCTCCATAACCCAGACCATCCGACATCCCTGCGCCAAGAGCAATGATATTCTTCAGAGCTCCTGCGAGCTCCACTCCAAGCATATCCCGGTTGGTATAGACACGAAAATCCGCATTCATAAATAGATCCTGGGCCATAGTAGCAGCCTTCTGATTCAAGGATGCAACGACAACCGTTGTAGGGCAGCGGCGCACCACTTCTTCCGCGTGGCTCGGACCGGAAAGAACAACAATTTCCCCTTCCTCGCACCCCAGCTCTTCGGAGATAACCGTGGACATCCGCTTCATCGTTTCAGTTTCAAACCCCTTCGTTGCGTGTATACACAACATATCCTTGTGCCAATAAGCTTTTAGGGAATGGGCAACCTCGCGCATTGCCTTGGATGGAGCTACGATGAGAACAGCTCTTGAGCCAGTCACCGCTTCTTCCATGTCTGTCGTTGCTTTCAAATTTGCTGGCAAATCCGCACCCGGCAAATAGCGGCTGTTCATATGCTTTTCGTTAATTTCTTGTACTTGCTCGCTACTTCGACTCCATATCATGACATCCGGATGATTGACCGCAAGGACGCTTGCCAGAGCGGTTCCCCAACTGCCGGCAACAAGCACAGCTACTTTATTTGACAATTCCCTTTCCTCCTTTGGATCCTCCGGAGCCTATCTTGTTTTCCCGACCTTGAACAATTTTCACAATATTGCTTCGATGTCTCCAGAAGGCAAACACACAGATAACGAAGCTGGACCAAAAGATAGGCCAGCTAAAACCAAAGATTAGACCAAAGATCAGCAGAGATATTGGGGTCAACGCTACAAAAACCAGCGAACCGAGAGATACATAACGTGTAATGACGATCAGCAGAATCGCGATGATACCAGCGCATAAGGCAGGAAGAAAGCTCAATGAGGCCATAACGCCAATGGTCGTCGCAATACCTTTACCCCCGCGAAAGTGGAAATAGATAGGCCAGTTATGGCCTATGATCGCAGCGATTCCGCAAAGAGCAGGAATCCATTCATTTCCGCCTCCCAGCCACTTTCCGAGCCATACGGCAGCGATTCCTTTCAGAACATCGAGCAAGAGCACGGCAATCGCCGGCCCTTTACCCAAAATCCGAAGTGTGTTGGTAGCTCCCGCATTTCCGCTTCCATGCTGGCGGATATCTATCCCTTTCAGGAGTTTGGCCAGTACAACACTAAAGCTGATCGAGCCGAGCAGATAACTCAGAACGATGGAAATGATCTGTAGAATCAATCTATTTCTCCCCTAACTTTCATCCGATTTGCGCCGCGTGAAGATCCGGATTGGCGTGCCCTCAAAATCAAACGCACCCCGGATTTTGTTCTCCAGATAGCGTTCATATGAGAAGTGCATCAATTCAGGATCATTGACGAAGACAACGATGGTCGGAGGCTTAACGGCCACCTGGGTTACATAGTTAATGCGCAGGCGCCTTCCTTTGTCCGTTGGAGGAGGATTAATTGCGACCGCATCAGATACAACGTCATTAAGAAGATGCGTCTGAACGCGAAGTGTGTGCTGTTCTGCAGCATGCTGCACTACTGGAAGCAGCTTATGCAGACGGGATTTCGTCTTCGCAGACAGGAACACGATCGGCGCATAGGTCATGAACAGAAAATGGTCGCGGATCTTTCTTTCAAATTCATGCATAGTTTTATCATCTTTATCGACGATATCCCATTTATTCACGACAAAAATAGATGCTTTGCCTGCTTCATACGCATAACCTGCAATATGCTTGTCCTGGTCAATAATGCCTTCTTCACCGTTAATGACGATTAGAACGACATCCGCACGTTCAATTGCACGCATGGCACGCATAACACTGTATTTCTCAGTTGTTTCATAGACCTTACCTCGTTTACGCATACCTGCCGTATCAATGAGGACATAACGCTGTCCATCTTTTTCAAACGGCGTATCAATGGCATCCCTAGTTGTACCTGCAATGTCACTGACAATAACACGCTCTTCACCAAGAATAGCGTTCACCAGCGAGGATTTACCCACATTCGGACGGCCGATTAAGGCTACGCGAATGACATCTTCATCATACTCATCATCATTCAGCTCTGGCAAAATGTCGACAATGGCATCCAGTAAATCTCCGATGCCTGTACCGTGACTTCCGGAGATTGCAATCGGATCTCCGAATCCAAGGCTGTAGAACTCATAAATCTCGTCATGACGGGCGAGATTGTCTACCTTGTTTACCGCGAGGACAATTGGCTTTCCGGAACGGAACAGAATTTGGGCTACTTCCTCGTCAGACTGCGTCACTCCGCTCTTGGCGTCACACATAAATACAATTACATCCGCTTCCTCAATGGCAAGCTCTGCCTGCATGCGGATGGATTTTAAAATTACATCGTCCCCATCAATTTCGATACCACCGGTGTCAATGACGCTGAACGGTTTGCCGTTCCATTCGGATACCCCATAAATCCGGTCCCGGGTAATTCCCGGTTTATCTTCCACGATGGCCAGCCGATCGCCAATCAAACGATTGAAAATGGTTGATTTGCCTACGTTAGGCCTGCCAACGATAGCTACTACAGGTCGTGCCATATTCACTCCTCCTGTCAATTCTTACGTTTATCATCATAGCAAAAAACGATTATTTTGGCTAACGTTTCATATGACTATCCGCACATTAATCCTATTTTCCCGAAGAAAAGGGATTCCATGCGCATAACTCCCAGCTATTTCTACAACTTTTGCGTATTCCTCGCAGGGATTTTACACAAAAAAATCAGCGAACCCAATTAAGGGTTCGCCGATTTTCATTTCCGAGACTGCAACAATCATTTGAATTTGCTGAGTTTGTCTCCAAAACGTTCCCCAAGCGTAATGCTGAGGCCTTGATTGCTCAGAGATACGTTAGGATTGTCCTTAAGCTCATCCTTGTGGTTGCTGCTGCTTTTAGCTGGTCTCTCCTGTTTAGGAGCAGCAGCCGGAGCTTCTTCTGTTTCTTTGATGCTGAGGCTTACGCGTTTTTCAGCCGTGTTGATGTCCAGGATTTTCACTTGGACTTCTTGTCCTTCTTTCAGAACTTCATGCGGAGTTCCGATGTGTTTATGAGAAATTTGGGAAATATGAACAAGTCCTTCGACTCCTGGAGCAAGCTCTACGAATGCACCGAAGGTTACAAGACGCTTAACTTCGCCTGTTACCACATCGCCTGTGTGGAATTTTTCTGTAGCAGAATCCCAAGGACCAGGCTGAGCAGCCTTCATGCTTAGGCTAATTTTGCCTTTTTCAGGGTCTACTTTCAGAACTTTAACCTTAACCTTGTCTCCTTCAGAAACAACGTCAGCTGGTTTTTCAACATGGTTCCATGCCATTTCAGAGACGTGAACCAGTCCGTCTACGCCGCCTACATCAACGAATGCGCCAAATTGAGTAAGACGTTGAACCGTACCTTCAAGCTCTTGGCCTTCTTGAAGCCCAGACATTACTTTTTGCTTGTTGGCTTCGAATTCTTCTTCAAGCACGTCTTTGGCGGAAAGAATGACTTTGTTGTTTTCGCGGTCAATTTCTTTCACTTTTACGCGCAGTGTACGTCCTTTGTAGTCGCTGAAGTCTTCTACAAAATGACGTTCAACCATGGAAGCCGGGATAAATCCGCGCACACCCACATCAGCAACCAGACCGCCTTTAACAACGTCTGCTACAGTAATTTCAAGCACGTCTTGAGCTTCAAAATGCTTTACAAGCTCATCCCATGCATTTTCACTGTCGATCGCACGTTTGGAAAGGACAAGTTTTTCCTTTTCGTCGTCGATGCTGACCACTTTGCATTCTACTTCTTGACCAACCTGAACCGCATCCGCTGCATTGTCCAGATGAACAGAAGACAGCTCACGGACCGGAATCACACCGTCATATTTATATCCAATGCTTACATAAGCCTGGTTATCTTCAAGCTTGACGATAGAACCTTTCACGGTGTCCCCTTTTTTCAAGGATACGAATTGGTCCATTTCCTCTTGAGTTACTTGAGCTTCCTGATTCTTTGTTTCTTCCGACATATCAATACCCTCCTCAATTCAAAAAAAAACCATTTATTCAAACCTGCTGACGCAGAGTTCAAAACATTCGAATAGATATGTTTAATATCTTTCCAATAAGTGCTTGTCTTCATGCACGGGCCGACCGGACTAATTCAGCGTAGGCTTTCCGGTTTGCTGCATCTCGTGAATCCGCGACATAATTTTATCCGTCACCGCTTCAACTGCTTCTCCCGAGTCCATAGCTGCAAATTCAGATAAATCGATCGGCTTACCGTATATAACTCTCATTTTCCGTAAAAACTTATAATCTCCCACGATTGCGGCAGGTACGACTGCAGCACCGCTCCGTAGAGCGAAACTTGCAGCACCCTTTTTCGCGGCACCACTATCGGAATGACGGGTTCCTTCCGGAAAAATCCCCATGATCTCGCCACCGCGCAGAATCTTAAGAGACGTCTTAAAAGAGTCCTTACTCACTCCGCCTCTCTTCACGGGAAACGCGCCTAATTGCGGGAGTAGCCATCCGAGAACCGGAATCTTGAACAATTCTTCCTTGGCCATAAATTTAACCTGCCGCCGCACCTTGATCCCGACAGCTATCGGATCGAGTAGACTTTTGTGATTCGAGCAGAGCAGGACCCCGCCCTCATCCGGAATATTCTCTTTGCCTACCACTTCAAAGCGGTAAAAAATGTCAAAGAGTATTCGTAGCACGCCCCGGCAAAAAACATAAATCATGTCGTTCTCCCCATCCTTATGAGTTGGTATGAGTTCTGCAGTAAGAAACAATCGTTTCTACAACCTGAGGGATGTCCATATGCGTTGTATCCAGCACTATGGCATCATCAGCGCATCGCAGCGGTGAAATCTCACGTCCTTCGTCGAGACGGTCACGCTCTGCAATGTCCTTCTCAAGCTGCTCCAAGGTCAAGCCTTGAGCATCACTCAGCTCTTTAAAGCGGCGGAGAGCACGTTCCTTAACACTGGCCGTCATGAAAATTTTTAGTTCGGCATCCGGAAGTACCGTTGTTCCGATATCCCGCCCATCCATAACGACGCCTTTGCGTGCAGCCATCTGCTGCTGGAGCGCTACCAAATGTTTGCGCAGCCCCTCAATTTGTGCATAATGCGACACCATGCCGTTCACTTCCTGCGAACGGATCAGCGGCGAAACATCCTGTCCGTCAACCAGAACCTTTTGCCCGTCAACACCCGGTATTAATTCAATCACCATATTTTGGGCATGCTGTAGCACCTGATCCGAAAATTCCGGTAAAATATTATGCTTTAGCATATACCAGGTTACTGCCCGGTACATAGAACCGGTGTCCACGTATATGTAGGACAGTTCTTTGGCCACCAAGCGGGCGATCGTGCTTTTGCCTGCCCCGGCAGGTCCGTCAATTGCAATATTAATCTTCAAGTTGTTCTTCGTCCCCTGCCTAACCAAAGGGGCATTCCTCCTCAAACATTAGCATAAAATCGACAAATTTTCACAGCAATCAGGCCGATTTTTAGCCATTGTTTTTCTTGCATGATCAGGAAGCCATTACAACATAGTTATTACAATTCTGATCACTTCAAGAAAAAAGCAGGCGTTGCCTGCGACGTGAAAATTATACCACACAACATACCCTGATGCAAAAAAGACCTACGAAATCAATCCTGCCAATCCTTGACATTCCGCTCCTTTATTGGGATTCCGTCCAGTCTCTCCACCGGGGAAATAAACGGTCTAAGCGGACGGATATGCAGTGCGGCCTGAAAGAAAATGAATGCCGCGATCAAAAAGATCAACAGAATTTTGGTAAGCTTGCCGGCCTGTGTGCATAACCGGTCAAATAACAATAAATATTGTCTTACTTGCTCGTTCTCGTTCATCATCATACACTCCCGGATTTTTCCTATTAATGTTTCCGGATAATCCCTTTTTTATTCGGAGCGTATGATTGAAAAAAAACTGACTTAGCGCCTAAAATCAAACTGGCGTTCGAAACAGAATCGGATCAGCTTCTGGCGCTCCATATCTGCAATCGCCGTAAATTTAACCATTACAATTTTGCGGCCGTTCTCCAGCACCTTAATCCGGACGATCTCCCCATTAAAAGGAACATGCTCAATACTCCCGTTTTTATAAAGCACAAGCACCCAGCAGGATACGCCGTCTCCTTCCGATACGCGTTGGCTAGCGTCGCAATAAAAAGACAGCCCCCCTCCTCCCACATCATAGGTCCTTGCAACAAAGCGAAGCATCTTGTCCGTTTTGACAGCAACTTCGAGCTCCGCATTGACGCGTAGAAAGCTGCGCCGCTGGATTTTGCTGATGGAATCGGGCTCGGGTCTTCGGATTCTTATCATCCGAATCACATCTTCCTTGAAACCAAAAACATATGAATTGAAATAATTTTTAATGCCGCCCTCGGTTAGAAAAAAAACGGACAGCTCGTCACCACTTGACAGCTTCTTTAGCCGTCCGGATCCCTCCTGGATCGGCACCTCGATAAGAATCGAATCCTCGTCCATATCTCCAATTCTGGATTTATATTGGACGACTGCCTCTTTTTCATCTCCTGAATCTACGCTAATAAACAATAAGTCACCTATTTTAGGATACAAAAAAGTTCACCGCCAGCTCATAAATTAACCGCATATCCTGATTATACCATGTCTTTGGACATAGGTATGCGTATTTTTGAGCAAAAAAGAAGCCTCTTTACGAAAGAGACTTCTTAAAACTGGTATAAAAGTCTTTTATTTTTTAGCCGCCTGTAGATCGGAGGACTTGAGCTCCTCAACTTTTTTCTCAGAGCCGTCGTTTGCATCCATGAACAAGCGGTATTTTGAACCGTTAATATTCCCGCCGTATTCGTAGCAAAGAACTTCCTTGGATTGGTCATCCTTTATAAGCGCTGTACGGCTGTAAGTTTCCTCGAATTCCGGATTCAGTTTCTTACGCACTTCGTCCATGGTCATCTTCGGCTTTGGAATCTGACGGTTTTCTTTATGCTCATACACATAGTCGCTTGCCTGGAAGCCGGTTACATCACCATTATCCAGACCGACACGGACCGTGATTTTCTCCGGATAGATGAGCACGCCATTTTGTTTACTGACATATGTCAGGTTACCCATATTTCCGTATTGATCCGCGGTCACAGCCGTCATGTCCTTGTAGCCTTTTTGGGTCAGGAACTGATCCGCTTTATCTTTAGCCTGCTGAATCGTTACCGATTTTTTGCCGATGTCGCGATTGTCGTGGTAGCTGATCAGCTGTCCGCCTTTTTTCGTAAAGTCCATCGAAATAACGGCTGGATGGCTCGGAGATTTGACGGTCGCCGTATAAGACTCCCAATCCGTTCCCTTGCCGTTTTCAGTGACTTGAATGGTAGCATTTGGTCCGGCGTCAGCAAACTTGGCAGCCTTGCGTTTGATATCCTCCTTGGATACCGGTTCGCCGGACAGCTGTTTTACGGAACGCTTGTCATACATGCTTGATACGGCTGGTCCCCAGTTGATTTCAGGATATTCGCCAACCTTCTTGTCTACGCTTTTGTACCCGTCAATGATCATGTTGTTGAGTGACTTTTCTTCGGAAACCATCGCGCTCTCCACATCCATCCAACGAAGACCGTTCTCAATGGCCTTACTTTGCACCGTCTGAAGCCCCTTTGTAATTTCACCCGAATTTTTATACAGCGTCTTTAGGTTCTTCTGCTCTTCAGGTGTCAACGGTTCCTTATCCAAGTTGCGTATGGAGGTCTGGTACGAGAAGTTCGAAATCCGGGAAAGGAAATTCTCGGTTTTATCGAAAGGAAGCATGCTCAGAGGCAGCTGATTAATATCACTTTGAGCTTCGCTGGTCAGCCTCCATACATTCGCCATCCCCTTGCGGTGCATATCATTGGAGGTAGAACTGACCGCAAGCGTATTCCCAATCTCAGTGTGCAGCCGGTCCATATGATAGGACAAATCATGGAAAGCCCGCTGATACTGGTTTTCCGCTTTAATCATAACCGCGTTTTTTTCCTGGTTCTCTTGATACCCCCACACGAATGCCCCGATCATTAAGAGGGTAACGATGGGAAACAATATTGCGCTTAGTCGCATGTACATAATGGCTCAAGTCTCCTTTCTTCTTTATCGATCAAGCCAAGGTCTGCAGCACATCACAGTTGGTTATTGATCATGCTGCTGTTAGTTTGACAAGAAGAAAGGAGTCTTATGCATCAAATGGCAGCGTTTTACGCCTTAGAATGGCAGCTCTTCGATATCGAACAGATTTTTGTTGTTACAGAGGCACTGCTTGAAGCCTGTCTCAATCCGTCCACGGTCTCTTTTGCCCCTCAAAATAAACCGTTCTCCACATTGTTTGCATACAATCGTAACTTTGACACGCAAAAAAAGCACCTCCACCCTAATGAATTTTCCATAACTGGAATTCTAGTAGGATCAAGTGTGCCCATTTTGTTCAGGTATTAACCTCTTCTTCACGTTTGAGAAACCGGAATGGCGAGCGGTTGTTGGCCCGGTAAACCTTCCCCATTCCCCCGTACCATAGAAAAGCCATCAACGGAACGATAAACCACAGCCAATACTGTGTTATGGTGGCAAGTATCAAGTCGTATACACCGTGCCAGAACCATGGAATCAAAATCGAATAGGCCAGAAAACGCTTCGCCTTTGCACCTGTAGAGAAACGGGCCCGTCCAAGATAATATCCCATCATCACCCCGAACATAGCATGGCCCGAGACCGGAAGCAGCGCCCGAAGGAACATCGCCGAGGTGGAAGCGTGACTGTACCAGGCGTACATAATGTTTTCAACCGTAGCAAATCCAAGTGAAATGGCAACCGCGTACACAATACCGTCATATGGCTCGTCAAATTCCGAGTGGTTATAGATGATTTGATACAGTACAAACCACTTGAGGAACTCCTCCACTAAAGACGAAATTACAAATGACTCGATGTAGGGATTGCCACCGAAACTGCTAGTCAATCCCCGCTGGATAATCATCACGGGCACGACAATCAGGAAGCCGAACACAAATACCTTAATTACCATCGTCAGCGGTTCCTGATCGTACCTGTCCTTCAGATAAAAATACGTCAAAAGGGCGAGACCCGGCGCTAACGCCGAAGCAATGACCGAAAACCAAAACACCGTTTCTTTTCCCCCTTTATCCATGTATTTTTATCGCTTATAAAAAGCATTCATCCCATGAAATCCTTGTTCATGGGATGACGCTTTTAATCCTGTCGATTGAAATGCTCGCGGATCACCGCAATTGCATTCTCCTGCATGACAACCTTACCATATTCATCAAGAACAGCTTCAGTATAAGAAGCAGCTTCCCCATATTCAGCCAATACAGCTATAAGTGAAGGATGCTTATTGGAATCGATCTGTTCAGGATCCATATACAGCACCCATTTATCTTTATAATGATAAAGACGGCCTGCCTCGGTGATATGACCGCCAAGAACATGTGCAGCTTCAATCAGTACCTCAAAATCGTTAAAAGCATATACGATGGAATCACTCTGCTCCAGGGTCACTTCCATTTCATACACTTCTTCAGGAAGCTCATCTTCCCCTAGGAGACTGTAATGCTGATGATCATATTTTCCTCGGGTCACGATGACGACCATGCCTTGAGCAGGCAGAGCAAAGACTTCGACAGCGAGCGGTCCGGTTGCATCAAAACCGAGTTCGTTATAGGCTTGATCCATCATTTCGGTGAACAGCTCATGGACCTTTGGAAGCTCTTGCCACATGTCTTCCTTCTGGATTCCGCGCTCACTCAGATCGTCGAACGTGAGGAAAATCCGTATCTTATCTGAGCTCAATCGTTCTATTTTCATGACAGGATCCTCCTCTGCAAGCAATGTTATAACAAATTATGATGACTCCACTAATGTGTGCTGAAAATAGTCCTATGTAAGTATGTTATCATTATATAACCAGAAATGCACGCTGTAAAATAGACAAAAAAAGAATCATTTTGAGCGTCTTCCGCCCAAAAATGATTCTAATTGCTTCGGTTTCGTTTAGAAACCAGGTATGGTCGTATTTGTTTCCTTCATAATCATATCCACTTCTCTTTTCACATCCGGATTGCTGTTGATGAAGTCATGAATGTGCTTCATGCTATCTTCCTTCGAATGCGTTTGGGCATACTGGTTGCTGTTACTGCTGTAGCTATTGCTGCCAGAGCTGCTTGCTACCATGGTACTGGCGCCGATGTCCATCATTTTTCCTGCACTTTGAGTGATTGCGGAAGTGAGCGACCCTTTGTTTTTAGACATAATGGCTGTCGCGCAAGCACCGATGAGGACACCGCTTATAAATGACGAAGTATTCACAAATACAACCTCCTTATGTGATAGAATCAAGTGTATTGTTCACGGAAAAGGACATACTCATGCGGTATAAAAACAGGAAAGAGAGATGAAAAAATGGTTAAAAAGACAGCCGCGTTTCTTCTTGTTACTGCAATGTTGTTAAGCGCCTGCGGCGACAAAAAAGATATGCCAAAGAATTCAAGCTCTGTTAACCAGAACAACTCCGAAGCGACAGCAGGAGCCGTTCAAGGCATCGGGCCGGATTCTAATCAGGGAAACGACAGCAAAGAAGCAGCTTCCAGCGACGCTGGCAAAGATGTAACCGCAATAGATGACGGTGAAAAGAATAAGAACAATACCGACCCTGCTGCAGATCAGAAAGACGAAGCCTCCATATCTAAGACATACCACATGAATAAAGCATACAACATTGTTCCTAATGAAGAGGGTACAGAGAAAAAGGTCGTACTGCTGACCTTCGATGACGGTCCTAAAAAAGCCGAATGGATCAACAGCCTGATCGATACGCTGGACAATCATCATGCAAAAGCGATTTTTTTTGTTAACGGTTACAGAGTTAAGGAAAATCCAGATCTACTCAAGCTGATTCATGACCGCGGTCAAATTATTGGCAATCACAGCTGGGATCATATTTCCTTAAGAAAAGAACCTGAGGCAAAAGTGAAGCAGCAAATTGAGGATGTGCAAAAAATTGTTAAAGACATGATCGGTGAAGCACCGGTGTTCTTCCGACCTCCTTTCGGTGAAGGGGGAGACATCGGCAAAAAGATCGCCAAGGAAAACGGCCTTCTCTATATGACCTGGTCAAACGGATCACTGGACTGGACAATGAAGTCCAAAGGGACCGACAATCCCCAAAAGGTTATTCAGAACGTGATGGACCAGCTGCATGCGGGAAGCAATATTCTGATGCATGAGCTGCCTTGGACAGCCGAAGCGCTTGATCAATTACTCACCCAGTTGGAAGCGAGTGGTTATACTTTCGTAGACCCCCGCAGCATCGAGCTTGAAATGCGATAACAAGCAGTTAAGCACTCTATCCTGCCGATGACTGAGGATGAGTGCTTTTTCATTTTCATTGCCACAATTAACATTCTTCAGGAGCCTTTTTCAGCTGTATAAGATGCATCTCAGCGGGACAGCATAAACGCAGCGTAACACGGCGATTGCCGAACCCACGGCTGATTAGCATTTGCGGGCGTTTCACCAAAGCCTGAGGCTGATACCATTTGAACCAGCCGCAGTCATATTTACGGTAGAAAGCACTCAATCTGATGGCGCCAAAAAAAGGCAGCCTGATCTGTCCGCCATGCGTATGCCCGGCAAGAATTAAATCCGCCGGCTTGGCGGAGACATAGCGCAGCCAAGCAGGATCATGGACAACAACAATCCGGCATACAGACGAAGAATCGCTGCCCCCTAGTTCAGGAAGCTGCGGATACCCGTCGCGCTTACTCAGCGGTTGATCGACGCCAGTCAGGCAGACATGTTCTCCGCTGCGTTCGAGCAGCACATTTTCGTTTCTGAGAAGGGTTCCCCCTACTTCACGTAGTAACCTCGCTAAACCTGCCGGATCCGCCTTCAAATCATGATTACCGTACACAGCATACATAGGACCTATTTTCGATAAAATCTCCAAATTAGCCTTAACACGTTTCAGCGGTACATTCTTCTCCATGATATCGCCACCGAGTATCACTAAATCAGCTTTATTCTGATAGGCCTGCAGATATTCTTCCGAAAGCTTCCGCTTATGAATATCCGAAATGAAAAAAATGCGGCTTCCATTAAAAGCTTCCGGCAGTCTTTCGAGCATAACCTCGGAACGGGTTACGTCATGAAGTCTGGCTTCATAGGACATTCTCGCAAAAATCAGCACACAGCCTGCAGCAATAATTCCTATAATCCATATATAAAGGGCCCCTGTTACCATAAATCCTCCAGTGGCGGTGCGCCCTTCACTCCCCAGTATACGAGAAATGCAGTTAATACAAGGAACAAGAAAAACAAAGAGTTCGTAAAATATTTGCTGATTACATTTTTGCGGTTGCCATATTTTTCAGCCCTTGTCGATGCTGAATCGAGTTCCTCTTCTGAACCAGCTCCTGCGCGGCCCTTATTATGCTTTACAGCACGAGACCTGTAGGTCTGACCTGAATTAGATCCATTAGAAGATTCGGAACGGCTTTTTCTCGGAGCTTGCGCTGCACCACCTTTTCGTCTCTTCGTTGAACTTACCCGGCTCAAAGCAGGGGCAGCTGTGGATTTCTTCGCTTCCCTGCGGCTATTGACCGATTTAACCTGTCGATCGTCATCAGCTGAACGAGGGGGCTTTTTTGATTGGTTTTTTTTTGTATTTCTGTTATACGTCTTAACTCTACTTAATTCACTACTCATGATTCCCTCCGAAATCGAATCACTAATCCGGAAATACAATCTATCGCAAAATGGCAAACCACTGGGGCCAGCAGTGTTCCGGAATGTATATAGATGTATCCGAGACCATAGCTGCTCAGGAAAACCCAGCCCGTAGGGATCCAATGCTTCAAATACCGTACATGTATAACCGCGAACAAGATACTTGTCCAGTAAGGACCGATTGAATATTGTATGGCGCCCCGGAACAACAGTTCTTCGCATACGGCCACAATAGCGGAAATCAATACAATATGCCATATAGGACGGTTTTGAAACAGCATATTGTTGATTCCCCCGTCATCCATTACTTCTTCCGGGGTAACCCGTGACACCAGAAAATCAATGAGAAACATGATAGCGGCCAGTCCCAAACCCCATGCCATAAAATAGTCGCCTTTGTGTGTCACAAACAACTCAAGGGGATTTCTTTTCTGACATAATATCCATATCAACCCGATAATGAAGGTAAGACCTTGTGTAAGATAAAGATTAATCAGCAGCAGCCGGTCTGTCAGCTGATCAGGTGTGGCCTGCTTCAGTTTGGGCACACGGAATTTAAATTTTTTCATATTATGCCTGCCTGTCTTTAGTTATTAAGCGATACAAGGATCATCACCACTTCACCGACTCCCACCGGCAGTAGGATGTCGTCACCTTCTATCATACCGTATTTTTGCCTTATCGTGAATTCGAGCGCGATTGGCTCATATAAACCTGCAGTTACATTGGCCAAGCTGCCTTTTTTCTTCTAGTAAGAAAACGACATTTTTCTTGTGGAATCCGGCAGAATATAATAAAAATCATAGCAGATATTGCGAAGAAGATTCAAGGAGGCAAGGTTCCCTATTGACAGAGTTGAGGGTACCATGATACATTATGAAAAAATTAACGAGTTAAACCGATGAAGGAAAAAAGATCCTTGAGAGTCTTCAGAGAGCCGGTGGTTGGTGCAAACCGGTGACAGTCAAGCCGTCTTAGCGTTCCAGAGAAGCTGCATTGAACCTTCAGTAGGTGCAGCCGGGTCATTTCCGTTATCAAATCTGGTCTGAATAGACCTCTGAGGCTGTCGGCTTAAATCGGCGGTGAATTAGGGTGGTACCACGAACAACTCTCGTCCCTTACTACGCAAGTAGTGTGCGGATTGAGGGTTTTTTTGTTATATTACGCCCTAGATTTGCTTGACGTGCCTAGGCTAGCGCCCATCAGCGAGACGTCATACCTTAATTCTTTTATACAGCACCGCGTTGCCCAGGGAATACAGTATTTCTATAAAGCGATGATGCGTATGGTTTTACGGGAATGTATTTCATACGGAATACAGCCCTCTATTATAAGTGTTCCAACAGAATGAGGAGGAGAAACCATGTTTAAAGTATTAGTATCGGATCCAATCAGCGATCTGGGTATTCAGCAGCTGATGGATGCAGCCGACGTCCAGGTAGAGAAAAAGACGGGACTCGGAGAGGATGAACTCGCAGCTATTATCGGAGAATACGACGCCCTGCTCGTCCGCAGCCAAACGCGTGTTACTGAAAAGATTATGGCAGCTGGCACCAAGCTCAAAGTCGTTGGCCGTGCAGGAGTAGGCGTGGACAACATTGATCTTGAAGCGGCAACCAAGCGCGGTATTATCGTTATCAATGCTCCAGATGGCAACACCATCACAACCTGTGAGCATACCTTTGCCATGATGATGGCTCTTGCGCGCCATATCCCGCAAGCTTATGCAAAAACGGTGGGCGGTGTTTGGGACCGCAAATCCTTCCTCGGCGTCGAGCTTCGAAACAAGACTCTCGGCGTAATGGGTATGGGCCGCATCGGAAGTGAAGTAGCTAAACGCGCCAAAGCATTCGGAATGAACATCTTGGCGTTTGATCCCTTCCTGACACAGGAACGTGCCGAGAAGATGGAAGTCAAGCTGGCATCCGTGGATGATATCATTCGCAATGCCGACTTCATGACCGTTCATACTCCGCTGACACCAGAAACACGTCATATGATCTCCCGTCCACAGTTTGAAGTCATGAAAAAAGGAATGCGCATCATCAACTGCGCACGCGGTGGAATCATCGACGAAGTGGCTCTCGTGGAAGCTATCAATGAAGGTATTGTGGCCGGTGCAGCCTTTGACGTATTTGAAATCGAGCCGCCGCAAATTGATCATCCGTTCCTGTCAAATCCAAAAGTTATCGTGACCCCTCACCTTGGCGCTTCGACCGTAGAAGCCCAGGAAAACGTGGCTATCGACGTTTCTGAGGAAGTCCTTCATATCCTACGCAACGAGCCGTTCAAAAACGCTGTTAACATGCCTCCGGTAGCCGCAAGCGTGATGAACCGCCTGCAGCCTTACTTCTCGATCGGCGAGAAGCTCGGAAGCTTTGCCGCGCAGTCAGCGAACCAGGCCGTGAATGAAATCCATGTTGATTATGCCGGCGACTTGTCGGATGTCGATACGCTTCCACTTACACGTTACATTGTGAAAGGTGTGCTTGCCCATCATCTGGGAAGCGGAGTCAACATCGTCAACTGCATGCATCTCGCTAAATCCCGTGATATCAATGTGGTGGTGACCAAAGCATCGAAGTCCAAAGGCTTTACTAACCTGCTGACCGTTACGCTGAAGACACAAAACAATGAGGAAACGCTGGTAGCCGGTACCCTTCTGAACGGATACGGCGAGCGGATCGTGCAAATTGACAAATTCCCTGTCGATGTGGCACCGGAAGGCCATCAAATCCTTATTTCCCATAACGACAAGCCGGGTATGATCGGCAGCGTCGGCACGCTTCTTGGCCAAAACGACGTCAACATCGCCTCTATGCAGGTTGGTCGTAAAATCATCGGCGGCGAAGCCATCATGATTTTGACCGTCGATAAAGCCGTACAAAAAGACGTGCTGAATCAGCTGACGACTCTGCCTGAACTAAACAGTGCCATCGAAATTACACTGTAACATTTGGACATATCCTGCCCAAGCTGCTATTTCAAAAGCGCATGCCCTATACAGTGGCATGCGCTTTTGATTTTGAATTGTTCCACGATGAACAAGATTAAACTCTGAACTTCAACAAAAAACACCCCAGTATGAGGTGTTTCTTGGAATAATCTCAGCATTTGTGGCATTCGACAGGGAGTCGTATCGAGAATACGGTTCCTTCGCCAAGCTGGCTTATCACCCGTATGGAACCCTCGTGGGATTCCACGATATTTTTAACGATGGCAAGACCAAGTCCTGTTCCATTCGATGTACCGCGTACTCTCGCTTTATCCGCTTTGTAAAACCGTTCAAATACAAACGGGATATCCTCCTGTGGAATTCCTGCGCCTTCGTCCTCAATATTAATCTGCAGCTCGGAAGTAGATCCTTCACCAATCCGGTCCGCTACAATGCGGATTTGTTTGCCTTCTGGCGTATGGCGGAAGGCATTGTCCAGAAGATTCGTGAGCACCTGCTCCAGTTTATCTTCGTCCGCGGCCTCCAGAATGAGATCCACTGTCTTTTTATCATAGGAGAGATCTATTCCGTTCTCTTTGGCCCTTACGGAAAATTTGCGGTAAACACGTTCCAGCAGTTCATTCACATCAAGCCTGTCGCGCTGGATATCCGTGTGACCTGCTTCCATTCGTGCCAGATCAAGCAGATCCTTCACCAAACGCCCCATCCGGAGCGATTCATCATGAATGACCTGGATAAGCTCCTGGCTCTCCTCAGGTGAAGCAGCCATACCATCCAGCAAAGCCTCGCTGTAGCCTTGCATCATTGAAAGCGGCGTTCGAATTTCATGCGACACATTGGCCACGAAATCCTGTCTCATTTTCTCCAGCTTCACCTCTTCGGTAATATCCCTAAGGACGGCCACAGCGCCACGGATATCCTCATCCCCGTACAGCGGAGCCATATGTACGGACCAGACTCCCTGCTTGACATGCACATTCGTGTTGACATCCGCGCTTTCTTGGAGCATGCGTTCATACAAATCCAGCAGCGGTTTCGGCACCTTCTCTAAGGTAGAGGCTTCATGCTCTTCTGTCTGCTCTAAATCCCACTTGATATCCTTCCACATTGGGATCAGCTTCTGCGCAGGCGGATTGGTCAACACAATATGACCTGCTTTATCGATCGTTATCACCGCATCGCTCATGCTCCGCAGCACGCTTGCCAGATGCTCTTTTTCCTGATTGAGATTACGAATATTGTCTTCAAGCTCTGCAGCCATGTGATTGAACGTGTTCGCCAGTTTTCCGATTTCATCACTGGTGACGATCGATAGACGCGTACTATATTCGCCTTTACTGATTGCCTCCGTCGCACTGATCAGCTTCTGCATGGGCTGCGTGATTTTAGTAAGCAGGAATAATCCAAAAAAAGTGGTCAACGAAAAACCGATGATCGCCGTATAGGTGAACAAACGTTTAATATCTGATGAATTATTCGAGAAATTGGTATCGATATACGGGAGCAGGAACAAGGCCATAGTTATCAAAATACAGGCTACAAGGCAAATAATCGTTGCCCACAGTTTACCAACCAGCGACGTCCAGAAGTTCACGTTACTTTGGCACCTCTAACTTGTAACCGACACCC
The DNA here is from genome assembly GCF_022898935.1 of Paenibacillus mangrovi. Taxonomy (GTDB): domain Bacteria; phylum Bacillota; class Bacilli; order Paenibacillales; family Paenibacillaceae; genus Paenibacillus_AQ; species Paenibacillus_AQ mangrovi. Next base: position 97,043 of record NZ_JALIRP010000002.1, read on the forward strand.
CATACGGTCGTAATCATAGCCGCCGACTCCGGAGATACTTTGTTCAGCTTTTCCCGTAATCTTTTCACATGGGTATCTACGGTGCGCAAATCGCCAAAGAACTCATAGTTCCATACGTCCTTCAGCAGCTCTTCTCTCGAAAAAACCTTGTCTGGTGAAACCGCCAGATAATGCAGCAATTCATATTCCTTAGGCGTCAGACTTACTTCCTGCCCGCTCGCAGTGACCCGGTGCGCATCATGCTCAATCACCAGATGAGGGAAAACAATATTGTTGCTGGAATTGCTATCCTTTGACAAATACGCTGTTGCAGAAGAGCGTCTCAGGATCGCTTTCACGCGATATATAACTTCTCTTGGGCTGAACGGTTTAACGACATAATCATCCGCTCCGACCTCAAAGCCTTGAACGCGGTTAATCTCTTCGCCCTTCGCCGTCAGCATAAGAATCGGCGTTGATTTCAGTTGTCTTAAACGGGTGCAGACCTCCATGCCATCCATTCCCGGCAGCATCAAGTCAAGTAAAATAAGACCATAATCTTGATTGGAGGCTTTACGCAGTGCTGTTTCCCCGTCTTCCGCTTCCTCCACCTCGTATCCTTCTTTTTCCAAATACATTTTCAGCAACCGGCGAATCCGTTCCTCATCGTCCACAACCAGTATTCGATTTCCGTGCTCTGACATAGACAACAACCCCTTAATGTTCATACGAAGATCTTCTACATACTCTCAATGGTCAATTATAGCGAAAATCCGCTTCAACATCCAACATGAAATGCGAAACGGATTTTCTTTATGTTTGTTTTGTCGAAAAATGCTTATTCTACGCCAGCATAAGAGTGTAGACCCGCAATAACCAGGTTTACCCCAACCAGCGTAAACATAACTACCAAGAAGCCGATAACCGACAGCCAAGCAGATTTGCTGCCCTGCCAGCCGCGAGAAAGGCGAAGATGCAGATAAGCACTGTAGAACAGCCAGCAGATTAGAGCCCATACCTCTTTCGGATCCCAGCTCCAGAAAACGCCCCAGGCAACTTGCGCCCAGATCATCGCGAAGATCAAAGCTCCCAAAGTAAAGATCGGGAAACCGATCGCGATAGCCCGGTAGCTGATTTCATCCAAATCATCCGGATCGATGCCTTCCAAGAGCGGAGAAACAGCACGTCCAAGCGGTTTACGTGCGATCAGACGCAGGATTCCGTAAAGAATGAAGCCGGTAATTACAGACCAGATAATCGTGTTGAATTTACGTCCTGCATTAACACCGTTCATCCAGGATGGAGCGTAAAACAGCGGCTTACTCATGCCAAGGAATGGCTGGTAGCTCTCGATTTGGCTGTTGTAAGGGCCAACGATCGGAGGCAGCTTATAAGATACTTTTTCCGTAATCGTCGTTTGGGCGCTGCCTTGACCCATTACTTTTGTCTGGGTGAATACAGATTCATAACCGGCAGCACGGAAAATAAATACGGTAGCGATAAAGGAAATCACGATAATAATAGAAAGGAAAATGATTTCGACCCAGCGCTGCTGCTTCTTGGCTTTCTTATCCTTGCCCTTAAAATTGACCGTACGAAGCAGGTACATAAACCCGGCTGCAAAGGCGATCGCGAAGAAGGATTCACCTGCAGCAGCCAGCGTAACGTGAATTTTCAGCCAGTAGGATTGCAGCGATGGAATCAGCGGCTGTACTTCCTGCGGGAATACGGCGGCATATGCCATGATGATGATCGTAATCGGTACGGCAAACAAACCAAGCAGCGTTTTCTTGTAAATGAGGTAAACGACCGTAAATGCGACCATAACCATCATCGATAGGAAAGACATAAACTCATACATGTTGCTGACCGGGATATGCTTGCCACCGATCCAGCGGGTCACGAAAAATACCAGCTGGAAGATCAGGCCAAGGGATGAAACGACAAAGGCGATTTTGCCCCATTTCTTAGAGTGCGCTTCAGGGTCACGGTTGCTCCACCTGCGGCCCATAAGGGCAACGGCGAATAATATGAATGCCGCGCAGTAGAGAAAGAAGGCGACGATAAACATATTACTACTGAAATTCAATAAAGCATTCATTCGTGTTTTCCTCCGTTATCCAGGGACTTTTCGTCCACGTCCAGATTCATATGTTTCAGAATGGCCGAGATTTCCCGGCGTATGCCGAACCAGTTTTTATTGGTGTGCGCCCCCAAAGTCAGGACCCCGTTATCGATCCGCAGCCAGATCCGGCGGTGCTGCCAGTAAAATCCGAGCACAAGGCCTAGCATCACGATGCTGGCGCCGATCCAAATAAACGGCATCACCTTATCTACGCGGATATTCAAGTACGAAGTGGACATAGAGATATCCACATTTCCCATACCATTTACGTCAAGCTCAAGCGGCGGTTTTCCTCCATTCAGCTTGGCGTTGATGGCATCCTGCTGAAAACGCACTTTATCGATTTCCTTTGGAAAATAGAAATACTGCATACCATCAGCAGGTAAATCCGGTCCCTTGATTAGGAATAAAAATGCCGGAGCATTCGGATTCGGAGTCTTGGTCACAGGCCTACCGTTTTCGTCTATGCTGAAATCATTATACTTTTCTTTCAGCTCAAGCGTATAATCGCCTACCGTATAAATACGCTGCGGATTCTTGATGTCCAGCTTGAATTTGCCCAAGTCTTTGCCCGTTTTGTTATCTACCAGTGATGGGCTTACCGCTCGGAGGGTCGGGGTCATATCATAATCAAACTGGTAAATCTTTAGTCCCTCATACTCTAGCGGGTCATTAACCTTGATGTTATGCTTGGCTACTTCCTTAAGCTTCGGTTCCTTCGTCGGATCATCGCAATCGGCTGTACATTGATACAAGGTCGCCTGCGTACTAAACAGTTTTGGAAGCGTTTTGCCTTTATTACGGAATTCCTCCGGCATTTCATCCTCCGAATAAAATTCCACGGTAAATTTCTCGTTTTTCAGGTAATACGAGGTATCCGGTATGTGTTTGATTTCGCCTTCAGGAAAGCCGATATGCTGGTCCATTGCCATTCCAGGCAAACCTCGCGCCAATACGGCGAGCAGAAAGATGATCAGACCGATGTGGATCACATAAGGGCCCCAGCGGCTAAAACGGTATTTTTCGGCCAAGAGAGCGTTTCCGTCAATGTACACACGATAACCTTTCTTTTTGATCGGAGCAGATACCTGCTTCACCCAATCCTCTGCCGTGCCTTCGATAGGACCTTGATAGACAACGCGCTGGCGCGTCAGAAACTGCATGTGCTTAAGTATTTTTTGCTTGCTGAGTGCCTTGTACAGCGGCAGAACCCGGTCCAAGCTGCATATAACCAGCGATGCCCCGATCATAACCAGCAGCAGTATAAACCACCAGGACTCATATGTATGAGTTAATCCGAGCTTATAATAGATTTGACCCCAAGTTCCATAGGTATCCTTGTAATACGTCGACGGATCGATGTTCAGGAAAGTGCTTTCCTGCGGAAATATGGTACCTAGCATAGAACCGATCAGCGTCAAAATGATCAAATACACCGCTATTTTGACAGAGGAAAAGAAGTTCCAAATACGGTCAATGATATTCGGGTTGGCGCGCTGCGATCGGCGCGCCATCCCGTCATAACGCATTTCTAGAACTTCAGTAGATTCACGGTCCTCTTCTTCAAGCGGTCTGCCGCACGCCTCGCAAAGTACGGTGCCGACCGGATTCTGGTGTCCGCACTCGCATTTCGTGTTTTTAAAAGCGATTACTTCCTGTAACATTACGATTTCACCAGCTCTTCAATTTGTTTGTCGAGGGTGGCCAAATCCAGCTGACCGAGATGTATTTTGTTGATCTTCCCGTCTTTGGACACAAAAAAGGTGGTTGGCAAAGGCGAAATGCCGTATTTTGCAATAGCTTCCTTGTTCGGATCAAGAAGTACCGGGAAACTTATGTTCATATTATTCACGAAATTTTCAACGGCCATCTTGTCCTCACCAGCATTGATTCCGACCACAACTACGTCTTTGTCTTTCCATTTTTCCCATTGTGCCTGCAAAGCCGGCATTTCCTTCACGCAAGGTCCGCACCATGTCCCCCAAAAATTGAGTACGATGGCCTTCCCTTTGTATTCATCCAGATTGTGAGCCTTGCCATCCAGTCCGAGCAGTTCGAAATCAGGCGCTTTACTGCCTTCCGTAGGCTTACCGCCTGAACCCCACACTTGTGAAACAATGGCATATCCGCCCAGAGCAACGATCAAAAGCAGGATAATGATCTGGATTTTTTTTCTTGACTTACCCATGCCAAATGCTCCTTTACTATGACAAATCTCATGTTTTCTCTCCCAGGTTTGAACATCCTATGAAGAATTATACCGAAAACATGTCATATTGGTGGAGACTGGATATGAACTTTGTGTGACCTTCCGGTCTATTTTTTTTCTTTTTTACCGGATTTGGCCATATTTTTCAAGGCTTCCACCTCATCCTTAGTCAAATGGCGGTACAAACCCCTTTTCAGGTTCTGAAGCAGCAAATCGCCGAATGAAATCCGCTTCAGACGGATGACTTTGTGATTAATCGCATCAAACATGCGGCGTACCTGGCGGTTTCTGCCTTCATGAATGGTGATCGTAATCACAGCTTCATTTTTTTCAGTGTCAATATCCTTATATTCGACTTCAGCAGGAGAAGTCATACCGTCTTCGAGCTGAATCCCAGCGCGGAGCTTGTCCAGTTCGCTGCCATGAGGTATTCCCTCAACGGTTGCAAGGTAAGTCTTAGGCACATGATGCTTCGGATGCGTTAGCATATTCGCGAATTCGCCGTCATTCGTCAGAAGCAGCAGTCCCTCGGTGTCATAATCCAAGCGTCCTACCGGATAGATCCGTTCCTTGATTCCTTTAATGTAATCAGTCACGATCTTACGTCCGGCAGGATCAGATGCGCTTGTAATGACTCCTTTAGGTTTGTTCAACATGATGTAAATCTTTTTCTCGTTGCGGATCGGTTTGCCTTCCACCGTAATGATATCTGTTTCGGGGTCCGCCTTTGTTCCGAGCGCAGTAACGGTCTCCCCGTTAACTTCCACCTTACCGGCTAGTATCAATTCCTCGCATTTGCGGCGGGAAGCAATACCTGCCTGAGCTAAAATTTTCTGTAATCTTTCCATTGTTTATTAGGTCACCTCAAACTAATGATACCCGTGAGAAGGGTAAATCACAAGTTCATTCCATGGAAATTCTTCTCCAGGACAGGTGCTCGAATGCGGATAAAGAAAAAGGGGAGAAATATCATATTGTCTGGACAGCTCCATGATGAGTTTGCTGGCAATAAAAAGCTGCTGTTTCTCAGCAGTGCCCAGCAGATCATAGCTCCGATTGAAGTTGCCCTGAAGACAAATATGAATGTGGGAGGGGTCCGTTAACAGAGGGGCCGAGGTGACGACGCTATCTGCGCCGATCCAGAAATCATAGCCGACTCCATTAATGGACGTGCAGGAGGAATGATGAATAATAAAGCCTTCAAATGACATGATGTCACCTCAATCCCTGTACAATTGCATGCGTGATACAGTATATGAGGTGTCCATCGTTACGTCACGGTATTCGCGGGTATTGGTTCAGCCGAAAAAGAGGAGACACACCGCAATGGAGGCAATAAATCCTATGCAATCCGAAAATAGGCCAACCTTCAGCGAGTATCTTCCATTACGGATACCAACCGCCCCCATATATACAGTTAGAACATATAGCGTCGTGTCCGTGCTGCCCTGTATGGTGGAAGCCATACGTCCGATCATCGAATCGGGGCCGTATACGGATATCAGATCCGTAGCGAAAGCGAGTGACCCTGTACCTGTTAAGGGACGCAAAAGCCCCAGGGGGAGAATTTCGCTGGGTACGCCGAGCCGGTGTAAGAAAGGGCCAGTCCAGCCCACAAAAAAATCAAGTGCGCCGGATGCCCTGAATACGCTGATCGCCACCATCATACCAACAAGGTTAGGAATGATCTGTATGGCCGTTTGAAATCCTTCCTTTGCGCCAACCACGAAGGATTCGTACACAGGTACTTTTTTCGTGAAGGCAAAAAGCGGAATGAAGGCGATCAAGACAGGGATCGCCCACGCTGAAATCATATTGATGATTGCAGTCATCCGAAATCATCCTTTCATGTCCGGTTTGGCCGCTGACGATGGAATGGCTGAAACCGGCGGCCTTGGCGGCTGAGGATGTCTGTTCAAAAACTTTCTTCGGTACCATCTGTCAGCTGCTACCGCGGCAAGAGTTGCCACAATGGTTGCCGCCAGCGTCGTACCGACGATTTCCGTCGGATTGGCTGACTGATAATTCATGCGTATCGCAATCAAAGTTGTGGGAATCAATGTTATGCTGGCTGTATTCAACGCTAGTAGCGTACACATGGCCGGGCTTGCCGCTGTTTTATCGGGATTAAGTAGTTGAAGCTCCTGCATCGCCTTGATTCCCATTGGTGTGGCAGCATTGCCGAGTCCTAGCAGGTTCGCACTCATGTTGGACAAAATATACCCCATTGCGGGATGGTTTTTGGGAACATCCGGGAAAAGGAATCTCACGACCGGGCTTAGCAGTTTCGCAATTTTTTGAAGTAGACCCGACTCCTCGGCCAGCCTCATCATTCCCAGCCAGAATACAAGTACGCTGATCAGGCCAAAGCAGACGGTAACTCCCGTCTTAGCTCCGTCAAACGCAGCCGAGGTTACCGTATCGATATTCCCCTGCGCCGCCGCAAAGCCAAAACCAATCACAATCAGCGCCAGCCAAATGACGTTGATCATTTCACACTCTCCTCTCCCGTGTCTCCCAAGTACTGCTTTCAGTTATGCTGCAGGAACAGCTTTCTGATCACTTCTGACAATGCCGCCACAAAGGTCGAGGAATGCTCCGGAGCCATTGTATTTTGTACCGGATTACGTGCCTTCCCTGCAGGAAGGAAGCTTCCTTTATGATAGACCGGCACCGTTCCGATCTGCTGTCCCTTCAGATAAATCTGAATCTCTCCCCGAAGTCCAAAGCTTACATCAGCGTTTCCTTCCCGGACAGGCTCACGGAGCACCAGCTTCTTTTCGACATCTTTCTCTTCTCCTTTAGCAAACGGATACTGGAAAGTATCGCTTACTACCAGATCATACCCTTTGACGGCTTGGCCTCTTTCCATCAATTGGGTCAGGGGGAAATATTCGAAGCCGTAGTCCAGCATTTTGCCATGATCATTCCAGTCATCCCCGTCATTCAGAGTGACCGCGACCAGCTGCTGGCCGTTGCGGGTTGCCGAGCTGACCAAGCAGCGGAAGGCTTTTTTCGTATAACCTGTTTTTACGCCGTCGGCTCCGTCGTACAATCTCAGCATCTTGTTTTTGTTATCCCATTTGTAATCCCAGGATTCATTAGGGTTTGGAGCTTTTTTGGCCTTGGTCTTGACGATTTCCCGGAAAACGGGATTATGGAGCGCATATGCAGTCAGCTTGGCCAGATCATTCGCCGAGGAGTAATGCCCCTCCGCATCCAAACCGTGGGGATTGGCAAAATGGGAATGCGATAACCCTAACAGCTTCGCTTCCTCATTCATCAGATAAACGAAACCTTCCTCTGATCCGCCGACATGCTCGGCAATTGCCGTTGCAGCGTCATTCCCCGAACGGAGCATCAGGCCGTACAGCATATTTTCAAGGGACATCTCTTCTCCCTGCTTCAAATAGATCGATGAGCCTTCTTTGCCAAAAGCTCTCTTGCTTACTTTAACCGGCTTCTTAAAGTCACCGTGCTCAATGGCAACAATCGCCGTCATGATTTTAGTCAAGCTGGCAATCCGAAGCTCGTCATCCCCGTGACTGGAATACAGCAATCGCCCGGAGGTTACATCCATCAGGGCGGCAGCCTGTGCGTGGGTATACAGTTCAGGAAGAGCTTGACTGCCCTCCGCAAAAACCGGAACGCTGCAAGTCAGCATAAGCGTAGCGGCAGCGATCCAGCGAGTGATTGATTTTATCCACATGGTTATCTTTCCTCCGGTTTTATAAAAATCTTGTACAAGTATATGCTTGTCTCTAGCCTGATATTCCCGGATTTCCTTCACACAAAAAAATCCCCTCCGGCTGAAGGGGACGGGCAAGAGTAAGAAAAACATCTATCGACGTACTTTCACAGATGAAAGACCACGTTTAGATGTAGTTTTTCTTTCTTCAATAAAACGTAGGATTCGGTGGATTACCAGATTCTACTTGGGTGTTATTCATACCTGTAGCTGTCGTTGTTCCGGTCTGCTGAAACATGGATTGAATTTTATCCACCATCATCGGCGCGGAATCGATCAGCTTCTCAAACAGATGGGTTTGATTGTCGAGTGGTACAATATTCACGCCTTCTTTACTCACGACAAGAAACGCGATTGGGCGAATGGATACCCCGCCGCCACTGCCCCCACCAAAAGGCATCGAGGACTTGAGATCCGCTTGGTTTTGACCGCCTGCGGGAGCATCTTTATTGGCCATATCCATGTTAAATTCACTTCCTCCGGCTGCAAAGCCAAATCCCACTCTGCTGATCGGAAGAATCACGCTGCCATCCGGCGTTTGAACGGGATCGCCCACAATGGTATTCACATCGACCATGGCTTTGATGTTTTCCATAGCGGTCTGCATGAGGCCTTGAATTGGATGATCGGACATTTGCTGCTTCCTCCTTCATGAAACTGAAATAAGGTCATTTCGAAAGTAGTTTGCCCACATTTATATCGAGTATGTAGGAGGGATTGTACTCGTAGCGGTGTGTTCAGCTTGGAACTTTCTGCCCCTTGCCTTTCATTTGCCGGTACAAGCGAATCCATCTTTTCACGCCGCCTTCCACTTTTAATATCCGGTATACCAGAATAAATGCTGCGTACATGGCATAACCCAAAGAGAGGCGGAAGACGCAGTAGATCTCCGTTAAAAATAGAAGTTCGTCACCGAATTCAGGATTGACAAATAATTGGGGAGTGTTCTTCATGCGAACTCGAAAAGATAACCACCCAACCAATGTCGTTTTAAGGCTCCATATCACTCCAGTTGCGATGGCAGTCCATTCGGCTTCACCTGTTGAGAAGCTTGTTGACCAGTTCAGCTCATGGATTCGAACATGGGAAAATGTATGCTTCAGCCATTTTTTCAAAGCAACCGTTGATCTTAACAGAATGCGGATATCATGAGCCCACAGCTGCGCTTTTGGCTTATTGATGCGCGCGTACGACGTGTTTCCCGATTTCTGGCTCACGTTACTGCTATTTTCAAGCTTGAGGATGAAGCCCCTTCTCATATCTTCCAAAACAATTTTGGGCATCTCGTAATGAAACTGTACCATACCGTACAACATGTGAATATCGACCAACGCCTTCTCATCCCTGCCCTCCTTGTTGAAATGGATCTTGCAGTTGATGCTTGACAAGGCGGTAGCGGCAATCAATAGGAGAATAACGGCTATAATAGCCAGCGTAATCCACACAATTAAGCCCCCCAGACTATGACCATCGTTATCTTCGGACATAGTATGGCATACATGGCTGGAAAAGATTCGAATTTTATTATAAGTTCAACAGGCAGACGCTGCTTTCTTCAAAAATGATTCCGCCGTTAATTTATACATTCTAAAACCATAAAAAAACCGGCGATCTATTGGTAGGCCACCGGTTAATGTATAAGAGTATTAGTTTACGTCATCAATCGTAAGCTGCCTGCCGTCCAGCTTATCGAACAGCAGCTGCGTCTCTTCCTCCAGGTTTTCCGTGCTTTCGAAAACTTGTGGCTCTGGAAGAGCATCAAGGCTTGAGAGCCCAAAATATTCAAGGAAGGCTTTGGTCGTTCCGTATAATATCGGCCGTCCGATCGCTTCTGCCCGTCCCGTTTCTTCAATTAAATCCTTGTGTACCAAGGTCTGAATCGCACGCTCTGATTTAACACCCCGGATTTCCTCGATCTCTACACGCGTAATCGGCTGGCGGTAAGCAACGATCGCCAATGTTTCCAGCGCAGCCTGAGACAAGGAGGATCTGGAAGGTGAGTACGCAAGTTTTTCGTAATATGCTGCATAATCACCAAGTGTGGTCAGTTGATAGCTTCCGGCAATTTGCAGCACTTGAATACCCCGCTGCTGCCGTTCAAAATCTTCTTTCATTTCCTTGAGTGCATCGGCGACCAGCTCAGGGCGGTGATCCACGATTTCGGCAATTTGCTTGACCGTAAGGCCTTCATCTCCAGCGAGGAACAAGAGTCCCTCAATAATCGATTTCAATTTCGGAAAGTCCATTGATCGGCTCTCCCCCTCTCCATTCCATCACGATATCGTCGAACAGCTTATCCTGGTAGCAAAGGATTTGCTTCATTTTCATTAACTCCAAAATAGCCAGAAAAGTGACGACGATCTCATGTCTCATCATGTCTTCATGCAAAAGCCGGGAGAAAAGCACTTTTCCACCCCGCCCGGACTGTTCCAGCACATTTACGACCTGCCGGATTCGGTCCTTGACCGATATCTCATCCCGCTGAATCCGGGTATAGGTTGTCCGTTTGACCGCTTTGCGAAGAGCCTTCTGGAATGCGGTCACAAGATCGGCGGCATGAAGCCCTCGAACTGGATTCTCGGTAACAGCCGGCACCCATGAAGTCAAATCCTCAGGCTCCTTGGAGTAAATAAGGCTCCGTTCCCATTCCTTCTCCTGTAAGTGCTTGGCAATGCCTTTATATTTCCGGTATTCAATCAGCTTCTGCACCAGCTCCGCACGCGGGTCAACTTCCTCTTCCTCATAAAAATCAAATTCGTCCATCACGAAAACCGGAGGCTTCGGTAAAAGAAGCTTAGATTTAATGGACAGCAGCGTGGCAGCCATCACTAGAAATTCACTTGTAATGTCCAGCTCCAGCTCCTGCATACTGTGCAAATACTCCATGTATTGGTCGGTGATCTCGCTGACGGGGATATCCTGGATATTGATTTCCGCTTTATCTATCAGGTGAAGCAGCAAATCGAGCGGACCCTCAAATGTCTCCAGCTTGTATAATACTGTGTTCACGGCCTATCCTCCGTCCATAAATAAGCTTGCGGCAAAAATTTTCCCTACTACTATATTAAAAAAATGTAGTGCCCCGTGTAAAGGCACTACATTAAATAAGCATGATTTATGCGGTTTCGTCAAGCTTGTTCTTACTTAAATTGCTTCGTCAGGTTCGCCATTTCAATGGCTGACACTGCAGCATCGTAGCCTTTGTTGCCCGCTTTGGTGCCTGCGCGTTCCACAGCCTGCTCAATACTGTCTGTCGTCAGCACGCCGAAAATCACCGGAATCCCTGTCTTCAGACTCGTGGCGGCAACGCCTTTGGCCACTTCATTGCATACAACATCATAATGAGAGGTAGCTCCGCGGATCACAGTACCAAGCGTAATCACCGCGTCATACTTGCCGCTCTCCGCCATTTTGCTGGCCACCAGTGGAATTTCAAAAGCCCCCGGCACCCAAGCGACATCAATTTCGTCTTCTCCCGCACCATGCCGCTTTAAGCCGTCAAGCGCGCCGCCTAAAAGCTTGCTCGTAATGAATTCATTGAATCTCCCAACCACAATCCCGTATTTCAGTCCGCTCGAAACTAAATTCCCTTCGAAAATATTTGCCATTTTTCATCAACCTCTCTTCGTAAGTTTAAGATTCCATGCTCAGCATGTGTCCAAGCTTTTCCTTCTTCGTATGCAGGTAACGGCTGTTGTCTTCCCCTGGTATCATTTGGATTGGGACTCGTTCGACAACTTCCAGTCCGTGGCCTTCAAGACCTTTAATCTTTCTGGGATTATTCGTTAGAAGACGAATCTTTCGAACCCCCAGATCCTTGAGGATTTGTGCGCCGATCCCATAATCGCGAAGATCAGCCGGAAATCCCAGTTTGAGATTCGCATCCACGGTGTCCAGCCCCTGCTCCTGAAGCTCGTAAGCCTTCAGCTTGTTGATCAGCCCGATTCCTCGGCCTTCCTGCCTCATGTAGAGCAGCACGCCGCTGCCTTCCTCCTCAATTTGACGGAGCGCCGCAGCAAACTGAGGTCCGCAGTCACAGCGCAGGGAATGAAACACATCTCCGGTCAAGCATTCCGAATGGACTCTGACGAGGACGGGCTTATCACCTGAAATCTTTCCTTTAACGAGCGCCAGGTGCTCTTTATCGTCTACATCGTTCGTATAGGCCACGGCTTGAAAGACGCCGAAATCCGTTGGCATTCTGACTTCTGCTTCCCTGTGGACCAGCTTCTCGCTTTGATTCCGGTAATGGATCAGATCCTGGATCGATATCAGCTTGAGTCCATGCTTTTTCGCAATCATCTGCAAGTCCGGCAATCTGGCCATCGTCCCGTCCTCCTTCATAATTTCACAGATCACGCCTGCCGGGGCTGAGCCGCTTAGTTTGGCCAAATCCACCGCCGCTTCCGTATGGCCTGCCCGCCGCAGAACGCCCCCGTCTTTGGCAATCAGTGGAAACATATGTCCTGGACGTCTGAAATCGGCCGCTGTTGCTGCTGGATCCGTCAGCGCCTTCACTGTTTGAGAACGTTCATATGCAGATATGCCTGTTGTCGTATTTCTATAATCCACCGATACCGTAAACGCCGTGCCGTGATGGTCGGTATTGTGGGCCGTCATGGGAGACAGTTCAAGCTCCTCTGCACGTTCCCGTGTGATCGGAACACATACAAGCCCACGGCCTTCTGTAATCATAAAGTTAATAACCTCCGGTGAGGCTTTTTCCGCGAGTGCGACAAAGTCTCCTTCGTTCTCCCGGTCCTCGTCATCCACTACGATAATGACTTTGCCTGCCCGAAGATCCTGAGCCGCATCTTCAATCGGGTCAAATATGAATGATTCCGCCATGCTGAGTACCCCCTTTTGATTTTCAAAATCCTATGTGTCCGTTATGCAAAACCGTTCGCTGTCAGCATATCCAAGCTGATTCCCCGTGTTCCGCTCTCGGCTGTTCCAGATTCCCTCGGTTTCAGCAGCGCATGCACATATTTTCCGATGATGTCGCATTCAATGTTCACCACGCTACCCGCCTTGAGCCCGGCTAATCCGGTTTCACTGAGCGTATGAGGGATGATGGAGACTCTGAAGCATTCCCCGTCTGTATCTGCGACCGTAAGGCTGACGCCATCCACCGTGACGGATCCCTGCGGTATGATATATGCAGACATTTCCGGTCTGTCCGGAGCAATATCAATCAGAACGGCATTCTGCTCCTTGATGATCCTGCGGACACTACCGGTCATATCGGCATGCCCTTGAACCAGATGCCCGCCGAAGCGTCCGTTTGCTTTCATGGCCCGCTCCAGATTGATATAGCTTCCCGGCTTCAGTAATGCCAGGTTGGTATGCCGATAAGTCTGCGGGGTGACGTCTACCGAAAATCCTCCATCACCGATCCTTGTAGCCGTCAAGCAGACCCCGTTCACAGCAATGCTGTCACCTATCCGGACATCATCCATGATCGCTGAAGCCTTAATGCTTAGAACCATGGCCTCTCCCTGCCGTACGATCCTTTCCAGAATGCCGATTTCTTCTACCAATCCGGTAAACATGCCGATTCCTCCTCTTAAGTAGTCCCGGTTTCGCGTTCATTAGGCCACACTGGAATGCCGGAAATGAACACATTATCCCCGACCCGCTCCATCTCCAGCGAATCCAGCCTCACGGCATCTGCCATGCGATGAATTCCTTCAAAGTTGAAGCTGTCCGGAGCTCCGGCACCGCCGACAATCTTCGGCGCCAAATACAATGTGATCCGGTCCACCAAACGTTCCTTGAGCAGGGCACCATTCAATGTCCCTCCACCTTCCACCAGTACGGATCCAATCTCCATGCGGCCAAGCTCCTGCAGCGCTACTTTAAGATCCACCTGAGGACCGTCTCCGCATGGAAGAACAGTTGCTCCCGCTTCCTTCAGCAGCTCAATCCTGGAAGGATCGACCTCGCTCGTCGTCAGTAAAATAACCTGCGAAGCACCTTCCTTGAAAATCCTTGCTTCTGGAGATATACGGAGCCGGGAATCCACGACAATTCGAATAGGCTGCTGGCCTTCGACTCCTTCATGCCTTGTTGTCAGTACGGGATCATCCGCGAGAATCGTTCCGACGCCAACCATGATCGCCTGATGTCGGTGTCGCATACTGTGCACCTGCAGTCTTGCCTGCTCGTTCGAGATCCATTTGCTGTCTCCCGTATCCGTGGCGATCTTTCCATCAAGTGTGCTTGCTGTCTTGATCGTAACGAAAGGCATTCCCGTCGTAATATACTTGGCAAATTTCTCGTTTTGCAGAGTGGCCCTTTCTCTGAGCACACCAACCTTTACCTCGATGCCGCTTTGACGGAGCCTCTCGATCCCAGTGCCGGCAACCACAGGATTTGGATCCTCGCAGGCAACCACAACCCTCTTCACCTTGGCCTCTATGAGCAGCTCGCAGCACGGCGGCGTTTTACCGTAATGGCTGCAGGGCTCCATCGTGACGTATACGGTGCTTCCCTCAGCCTGGTCACCAGCCATCCGGACCGCATGTACTTCCGCATGGCTGCTTCCCCGCTTCAGATGCGTCCCCAGCCCGACAACCGCGCCGCCCTTGACGATAACGCAGCCTACAACAGGATTAATTCCCGTCTGACCTTGTGCCCGCCCTGCCATATCCAGTGCTAGGGACATGTAGAATTCATCGTTTATAACCGGCTCCATCTCTTCCGCCTCCTCTCTGTAGAAAAATGCAACAAAAAAAGCCCTCCGGATCACATCCGGGGGCAGCATGAGAGTAATTTGAAGACACCCAAATAAAGCATCAAAAATGGCAGAATACATGCCATTGGCATCCAATACACATATGTCCATCGTTTCAGCACAGGTCAAAATAAACTTCAGATCTGCCGAATAAACCAAAGAATTAGATTCTTTAGTCAGCGAATAAACATAAGTGTGTGAAAATACACACGTATGCCTCAGCTTCATTAGGTGGCCGCATGAACAATATGTACCATGCGCTTCCTCTCCTTCTCCCATCCAGACTATACTGTCGGTCCCGGATTTACACCAGGTCCACCGTACGCGGGCCAAAATGGCCACGCGGCCGGGTCACGGACTAAGACGCACCATCTCAAGGCAGCTTGCCTTGATTTGTAGTGCATCATCACCGCCGGTAGGGAATTTCACCCTGCCCCGAAGGATCAAACCAATATTACTTATGAAATTGTGAAGAAAACTTTCCTGAAACATCAGGTAGCTCTCTTAAGTGGAATGTTAACACCGCTTTATATAAATTGCAACCTTTGATCCGAAGGAAAAACCCCCTCCAGAGGATATTTCCTCTGAAGGGGGTGATTGGACAGTTGTTGTTATTCTGCGTCCCAAACCTTAACTTCTTTCATTTTGTCGCCTTGTTTCACGGCATCGATGTATTCCATACCTTTTGTAACCTTACCGAAGACAGTGTGTACACCATCCAGATGAGGCTGCGGCTCATATACAATAAAGAATTGGCTGCCGCCAGTATTACGTCCAGCATGCGCCATGGAAAATACACCTTTGGTATGTTTGGTTGTGTTTGTAGCGGTTTCGCAGTCAATAGTGTATCCTGGTCCACCCGTTCCGTTTCCTTTTGGGCAGCCGCCTTGAGCGACAAAACCAGGGATTACACGGTGAAAAGATAATCCATTGTAAAAGCCGGAGTTCGCAAGCTTCTCAAAGTTTGCAACCGTATTTGGAGCTTCTTCTGGCAGAAATTCTATTTCAACAACTCCACCATTTTCAAGTTCAATTGTACCTTTTTTCATCGGTTTTCACTTCCTCTGGAAAATTTTCAGTCTATAGACCAATGCCCTAAAAGGCATGTCCATATTTTTCATACGCTCTGATTGTATCTTACTTTGCAGCACATTTGCAATGATTTCACCAAACGAAAAGGATCATTTCCGCATTCCCCAATACAGAAATGATCCTTCTCGTGTTTTGTTCTTCACCAATTCTTGCTTGGAATACGGCCGTTCCTTATTTCAGGACAGCCTGCTTGCTAATACGCTCTGGTACCATGTCATTGCCAATGATATCCTGCAGTGTTTCACGGCGTACGACTAGATCGCTTTCGCCTTGATTGACGAAAACAACCGCCGGACGGCGAATCCGATTGTAATTGCTGGCCATGGAATAGTTGTAGGCACCTGTACAAGAAACAGCCAGCAGATCGCCGGTGTTTACCTTCGGCAGATCCAGATCCCAGATCAGCATATCGCCGCTCTCGCAGCATTTGCCGGCAATGGAGACCGTTTCTTGGACTGGTTCATTGGCACGGCTCGCAAGCACCGCTTCGTACTTCGATTCGTACAGAGCAGGACGCGGATTATCCGTCATGCCTCCGTCAACAGCCACATATTTGCGAACGCCAGGAATATCTTTACTTGTTCCTACAGTGTACAAAGTCGTACCGGCATCTCCAACGATGCTGCGGCCTGGTTCTACCCAGATTTCAGGCAACTCGGATGACCAGCGGGAGAAATGGGTTTTGACGGCATCGGTAATCGCCTTGACATACTGCGATACCTCAAGCGGTGTGTCGCCATCCACATAACGGATGCCAAAACCTCCGCCCAGATTCACGACCTTGAATTGTACACCAAGCTCCTGCCTAACCTGCTGTGCGAAATCGGCAACTCTTTGAACGGCCATTTCAAAGCCCTCGACTTCAAAAATCTGAGAACCGATATGGGAGTGCACGCCGAGCAGTTCCAGATTGGATTGTTCGGATGCCAGTTTCACAGCTTCAAACGCTGAACTATTTCCGATATCAAAGCCGAATTTCGAATCGGTTTGGCCCGTGGAGATATATTCATGCGTATGAGCTTCAACCCCCGGAGTTACGCGCAGCAGAACGTGAACGCGCGCATTTTTTTCGGCAGCAACCGCATTTAGAAGATGAAGCTCAACCAAGTTGTCCACCACGAAGCAGCCGATTTCGGCGTCAATTGCCATTTCGATCTCCTCGAGTGTCTTGTTGTTGCCGTGAAAATGAATACGCTTGGCTGGAAAGCCTGCCTGCAATGCGGTGTATAGCTCACCATCAGAAACCACGTCAAGCGACATGCCTTCCTGATCCGCAATACGGCACATAGCCATGACACAGAACGCCTTGCTTGCATAAGCTACTTGAAATTTCAAGCCCGATGCGCGGAAGGCAGCTATATACTGCTGACAGCGCTGGCGCACAAGTTCTTCATCCACGATGTAAAGCGGAGTTCCGTACTTGGCCTTAAGATCCGTAACGTCGCATCCGCCAATCTCCAGATGTCCGGCTGCATTTATTTGACTTGTACCATGGAAGAACATATTCAGCATCCCTTCGCTTTCTGTGGAACATGTTAAGATTCCATCTGATCTTTTACATCAGTATAACAGACAACGGAAGAGAATGAATGGATTTTTATGCACAACATTTATATTTTTTTACTATTGCTCTGTATTATCTGGATTCGGAGACATCCGTGTACTGTCCCGTGTTTTATTGAAGGATGGCCTTTCCTTGGACTCAAGAAGCGGAAAACGGAACAATACACTGGCTAGTGCCTTTGCATTAAAGGGTATAAATGGCCACAAATATGAAGAATTATACGACCGGTGAAGCGTCAGCAGCAGAATCAGGAGCGTCGTGCCGACCACGAAACCCATCAAGTCAAAGAGCGCCACAGCTACCAGAAGCACCAGCCTAACCAATCGGTTGGCAAGCCCAAGCTCGTAACTTGGTGTCGCGAACATGCCTATGGCTGACACAGCCATATACAGCACCACCTCATTCACGAACAGGCCCGTCTTGACCGCTATATCTCCAACCAGGATCGCCGCGATCAAGCCCATGGCCGATGCCAAGGGCGTCGGCGTGTGAACTGCTGCTAACCTCAGCAGGTCAACCCCGAACTCAACCATCAGAAACTGGGCGATTAATGGTATATTGCTCTTGTCATGCGGACCGAGAAAACTAAGAAAAGGCGGCTTAAACTCCGGGTAAATCACCATCAAAAGCCACAGCGGCAGCAGGAACATGGAGGCGAAGATACCTATAAAGCGGACCCATCTTAAATACGTCCCCATAAACGCCGTTTGCCGGTTCTCCTCCGCATGCTGGCAAAGATCAAAGAAGGTCGTAGGCATGATCATGACACTCGGCGATGTATCCACAAACACGGCTACCCTGCCCTCAAGAATATGAGCAGAAACCACATCCGGCCGTTCCGAGTACCGGACGAGCGGATACGGATGCCAGCCTTTGTTGACGATGGCTTCCTCCAGTTGTTTATCAGCCAGGGGCAGACCTTCAATGTCCAGTCCCTTGATTTTCTCACGGATGGAATCAACCTGCACTTTATCAACGATGTCATCAATATATGCAATACTTACATCCGTGCGTGTGCGCCGTCCAACCTGTACCAGTTCGCTTTTGAAACCCGGATCACGCACACGCCTACGGACGAGCGCCACATTACTAAGCAGCGTTTCTGTGAACCCGTCCCTGGATCCACGGACCACTCTTTCGATGCTCGGCTCTTCCGGGCTGCGCACAGGAAAGGTTCGCGTATCCATGACAATGGCCGCCTGTTCCCCATCGATAAAGAGGGCGGACATTCCCATCAGCACCTTGTTGATGGTTGAGCTGAGCTTTTTGTCCACTTCGACCTGGATATGCGGGATATAACATTCAAAAAAGGATTGCATCGCATCCGTCGACAGCTGATCGACAGAGAGGTAGGTCAGTCGCTTCAGAATTTCAAGCATAATATTATCTTTGGCGAAGCCGTTGACGAAGAATAAACCTGTTTTGTGACCGGCGAGCGTCATCTCACGAAATACGATGTCAAAAGAGGTCCCGAGCCCCACGACTTCCTTCAGCGTAGCCTTGGTCTGATCCAGACTGTCCGATACATCATCACTTCTCTGCCAATAGATGATGGATTCCTCTACCGAATTGGATTTCTCATCCTCCCGTTTCTTTTCCTCCGCTTTTTGTTTGCCGGATTCCTGCTTCGAAGCACCCAAAGACTTTCCCGATTCATCCTGCATATTCCCCCTCTGTTCTCCCTGGCTGCCTGATGCTTCTGTTCCCTGCTGCGTATCCTTGGATTCCTCTTTCTCGCTGCCGTGCTCCACTATCATCGCGGGGCCTGACGGATCCTCTACGCTGTTCATTTCATGATCTTGCTTGTTCATGATCCATCCGCTCCTTTCGCTTCTTACCTTCTGTATACAAACCAATCAAACAGAGAGCCTGCCACCTTTCCGGTGACCATAGCCATCACTAAACCAAACAGATAGTGAATCATCTTCAACCTTTTAGCCAAAATTGGAAGCACATTCAGTACCTCTGTCAGGGCCGCTGCCAGCAGGCCAACGAAAATCCCGTTGAACAGACCGACAACAAATCCGGACCACGCCCCCAAAGATAGCTTCCAGTTCCAAAAATCAAACACCGTTCCTAGCAGCGAACCCGAAACCATGGCGCCCTCATACCAATGAACCTGGTGGTAGGATCTCGTCAATTGAGCCAAACGCGGGATCATATCCAGTACGATAAACAGTGCGATCACGCCGCCACCGACGGCTATTCCGCCTGCAATGCCCAGCAAAATCTGCACCATCCATCCCAGCATCAAGGTATTCAAGATGGATCACCCTGATTTTGGGAAGATTTCATCCGTTTGTATTCCTGGGCAACGACGAACTGGTCAATATTCTCCTGATAAAGATACATTTCCACTTCCAGCGGGGTTGGTTCCTCATTCCATTTTTTCTTGAACAAGTGATTGAAAAATACCACCATGCCGAACCCGATACCGAAAGAATATGCTGCTTGGAATAAAAAGGGATGCTCATCCCGTTTGCCTGTTAACATCTCTACAGTCCGGATTTGGACCTCCTGCATGTTGACGTCCGCATGAAAGTTCATGATGGTGAGTGCGGAGCCGAAAAACAGCAGCAGCCAAACGAGCAGAAATAACAGCAACGAAGGCTTTTGAGGCTTTTCAACGACTTCCACAAGCACATGATGCTGTCCGATTGGTTCGATTTTAGCGTTTGGAATAAGCTTCTGCACTTTCGGAATGATTTGCATAAGATCGATAAGTAACAAGTTTCCGTCCCATGTTTGCGGCTGGACCAGCTCGAGATTGCGAAGCTTCGTCTCCCACTCTGGGTCACTTAATATCCGGGCGACATGCCCAAGTGTAACAACTCTTCCCTTAGTGATCGGCACACGGCTTTGCAGCTGCAGGTACACCGTAGGAGCCGGATTTAAAGACATTCCTATCACTCCTTTGCTGCTTCAATGTCGTTAGTATAGGGAAAATCACCGTTTTCTAGTCAGAAGTTGCATTGGGTCCATTAAAAGGAGGGGTTATCATAACTAAATAGACCTTGCCAAGGAGACACCCTCGGCAAGGTCTATTTGATTTCACTGCGCAATCTGATCGCGGATCAGCTGCAATATTTTCTTTTCCAGACGGGATACCTGTACCTGTGATATCCCCAGCCTTGAGGCCACCTCAGACTGCGTCTGGTCCCGGTAATACCGGAGATAAACGATCAGCTTTTCTCGCTCGGAGAGGCCGTCTATGGCCTCGTTCAGAGCAAGCTTGTCGAACCACCGCTCTTGGGAATCGTCCGCAATTTGATCCATCAGAGTAATCGGATCTCCATCATTTTCGAACACGGTCTCATGAATAGAAGTTGGCGGCTTGTTGGCTTCCTGCGCGAAGACCACTTCCTCCGGCGTCACACCAAGCTCGTCAGCGACCTCTTTGATCGTCGGCAGACGGTCCAGGTGCTTGGACAGCTCATCCTTTTTCTTCCGGACCTTGTTGGCCATCTCCTTCAGTGAACGGCTAACTTTAAGTGTGCCATCATCGCGAAGAAAACGCTGGATTTCTCCAATAATCATGGGAACAGCATAGGTTGAAAACTTAACATCGTAGCTCAAATCAAATTTATCAACAGACTTCAGCAGACCGATACAGCCAATCTGAAACAGATCCTCCGGCTCATACCCGCGGTTCATGAATCTTTGTACAACGGACCAGACGAGACGGATGTTGGAGTTTACCAGCGTATCGCGGGCCACGCTGTCACCAGTCTGACTCAGAGCGATCAGACGTTTGACTTCCGAATCTTCCAGATATGTCTGCGAAGCTTTTTTCACATCAGCATCCATGCGTCCAACCCCTAATTATACAAAGCTTTCTTGGATTCAATCCTTTTCTTCATCCTGATCGATGTACCGGAGCCGGGTTCGCTGGAAACTTCAAATTCATCCATGAAGTTTTCCATAATCGTAAATCCCATCCCTGATCTCTCCAGTTCAGGCTTTGATGTGAACAGAGGCTGTCTGGCCAGATCCAAATCCTCGATGCCGGCTCCTCTGTCTTCAACAGTAATCGTGACGGTATCCGAGACAATCTCGGCGGTAATGGTTATTTTCCCTTCGGGATTGCTGTCATAACCGTGGATAATGCTGTTTGTTACAGCCTCCGAGATTACCGTTTTCAGATCGCTCAGTTCGTCCATCGTCGGATCAAGCTGTGAAATAAACGCAGCAACCGTAACCCGGGCAAAGGATTCATTTTCGGATTTGGAAGCAAACTCAAGCGTCATGAAATTGCGCTGCAGAGCTTTTTCTTCATTCATGACACAACCTCCAGTCCCGAGAGCGCCTGGCCCTCGTTATCATAAATAGGCATGATCTTAAACAGCCCGGACATGTTCAGCAGACGATAGACCGCTTCATTCACATCACATACTGCCATTTTGCCGCCTTTGCTTTTGATCAGTTTGTAACGCCCCAGAATAACACCTAAGCCAGAGCTGTCCATAAACTGTAAATTTTTAAAACTGAGCACCAGATGCTCCGTTTGTCCTTTCTGGATCGATTCATCCAATTGTAAACGGACAAGATCAGCGGTATGATGATCCAGCTCGCCGGATAGACGGACAATCAGTGTATTACGGTGATGCTCCAATTCAACATGCAGATTCACGCCTGCTCACTCTCCTTCCTGTCTTGAACAAGGATTTCTACGCAGCAGAAAGAGATTCCTGCACCCCGACAAAACTAGAAGAAAACCGCTATCAATCTACAAGAAATAAATTGGCCGTCGTGCGCTTGAACAGCTTCCACCAGCCTGCCTTACCGATTTGCTGAGAAGATTTGAGCTCGAATTCCTTCAGAACTTTGTCGCCCTGATAGACGACCAGCTTACCGAGCACTTGTCCAGCCTGTACAGGAGCTCTCACTTCCTTGGGCACCTGCACCTCATGACGAACGCCTTCCGCTTTGGCATTTTTCTTCAGAAGCACACTGTAATTTTGTCCTGCAGTCAGCGTCAATCCCTTTACATCGCCCTTGTTGATTTTGACCGTTCCCATCGTATCTCCAGGCTTAAAAATCGTGTGCATGCTGTACTGCGCAAACATGTAATCGAACATTTTGGATACTTCTTCATTACGCGTTTTCGTGTTCGGCTCACCGAGTACCACCGCTACCGCTCTCATATTGCCACTCACGGCCGTAGCCGACAGGCAAAACTTCGCCTCGGAAGTATATCCCGTTTTGAGCCCGTCTGCGCCTGTATAAAAACGAACCAACTTATTCGTATTCACCAGCCAGAACGGCTTCTTCGAATCCTTCCGCAAATAGTCCTGGTAAGATCCGGTGTATTTCGTGATATCCTTATGCTTCAAAAGCTCACGGCTGATGACTGCAATATCATGCGCTGAGGAATAGTGGTTTTCCGCAGGCAAACCATTACAGTTGGCGAAGTGCGTGTCTGTAAGACCAAGTTCTTTTGCCTTGTCATTCATCATCTGCACGAAGGCTTCTTCGGTTCCGGCAATCTTCTCGGCCATCGCGACCGATGCATCATTGCCCGATGCCATCGCAATGCCTTTCAGCATTTCATCAACGGACATCTCCTCGCCCGGCTCTAGAAAAATTTGCGAGCCCCCCATCGATGCGGCATAGTCGCTTGTACGGACCATATCCGTCAGCTTCAGCTTGCCGGAGTCGATTGCCTCCATGGTGAGCAGCATGGTCATGATTTTGGTAATGCTGGCTGGCGGCAGTTTATCATGGCTGTTTTTCTCATAAATAATAGTTCCCGTATCCGCATCCATGAGGATGGCGGACTTGGCGTTAGCCGCAAGATCGGCCCCAGCCGACTGCTTGGCCTTTTCCTCTGCAGATCCCGTTTGTGGAAAGAGCGCAGCCGATAAGGTTATCGCCAGCACGACTGCCAATAGCGTTTTTCTCAAAATTAGTCCCCTCCTGACCTATGGTCATAAATATTGCTGCTGTTTTCCAGTGTCGTCAGGTTGGCAGTAAAATATTCCACTTCGAATCGGGTTTGCCAGGAAAATTTGGGTGAAATGAACAAAAAAATCTGCAGGTCTATGACCTGCAGACATTTTGAATGGATTCAGTTATCGTCTGATTTACATCTTAGGTATGACAGCAAGCACAAGGCTCAGGAATTTCTCACGCACGAGCTCTGTAGTTTCCATCACCTCGTCGTGTGATAGCGGCTGATCCAGAATGCCTGCAGCCATGTTGCTAATGCAAGAAATGCCAAGCACTTCAAGACCAGCATGGCGGGCAACGATGGTTTCCGAAACCGTCGACATCCCTACAGCGTCAGCGCCTAGCGTTCGCAGCATTCTAATCTCGGCTGGCGTTTCATAGGTAGGACCAAGCAGACCTGCATATACACCTTCCTGAACATGAATGCCTTTGGATTCGGCTGTATCTTTAAGCAAGCTGCGGAGGCGGCAGCTGTAAGCCTCGGACATATCCGGGAAGCGCACGCCAAGTGCAGCGTCATTCGGTCCGATCAGCGGATTTTTGCCTGTAAGATTAAGATGATCGGAAATCAGCATCAGGTCACCTGGCTCATAAGAGGTGTTTACGCCTCCAGCCGCGTTGGTCACTAGCAAGCTTTGCACGCCAAGTTCCTTCATGACACGAACCGGGAATGCTGTCACTTCAGGGCCATATCCTTCGTACATATGGAACCGGCCTTTCATCATGACAACGGCGCGTCCTTCGATGGTGCCGAGCAGAAGCTCACCCTCATGTCCTTCAACTGTAGACACCGGGAAATGAGGAATATCCTGATAAGGAATAGAAATGCCATCCTGGATCAAATCTGCAAGGATGCCAAGTCCAGATCCAAGAATCAGGCCTACCTCTGGTTTGATCTCTGTTTTGCCTTGAATGTAGGCTGCTGCTTCTTGAATAACTGTCTGATTAATGGTTGTCATGGGAAGATCTCTCCTTCAATTGGGTTAAATACATGCGCTCCCGCGGATGATGGTTTTCATATTCATTCTTCATCGCCTTCTTCGTCAGAGCACCGTATATTTGGGTGGTTGAGATGTCGCTGTGCCCTAGCATTTCCTGCACGGACCGAATATCAGCTCCATGTTCAAGCAGGTGGGCTGCAAAGGAATGGCGCAGCGTGTGGGGGGTAATATCCCCGTCTATGCCGGACTCCGCGGCGTACTTCTTTAATATTTTCCAAAATCCCTGGCGGGTAAGCCGGGTCCCTAGATTATTCAGGAAAAGTCCTCTTTCCTGTTCGTCCCGGGCCAACTTCGGCCGCATTTGTCTCATGTAGGTTCCTACCGCTTCTGCTGAAAGGCTGCTGATCGGAAGTACCCTTTCTTTTCCTGAACTGCTTGTACACCGGAGAAATTTCATTTCCGGATATACGTCGTCCAGATCCAGTGCCATCAGTTCCGACACCTTCATACCTGTGGCATACAGCAGCTCCAGCATCGCCTTATCCCTCATCCCGGGCGGGGACGAAATATCCGGCGCAGCCAGCAAGCGTTCCATCTGCTCTACACTCAGAACCTGAGGTACTTTCTTTTCCAGCTTCGGTGACTCCATATACAGTGTTGGATCCTGCTCCAGCAGAGATTCCCGCACCATGTAATGAAAAAAAGAACGCAGCGACACCAGCTTCCGCGTAACGGTTGACGATGCGAAGCTGTTGTCTTTCAAATAATTCATATACATGGAAATATGGAACTTCTTGATCTGGTCTGCCGACTCAACTCCCTGCTCCTTCAGATATCCGATAAATTGCAGCAGGTCGCGCTTATAAGATTCAAGCGTGTTTCGCGACAGCCCCTTCTCATCACCTATATAGCGAATGAAGGACTGAACATACTGCATCATAAGTTGAAAAAGCTCCTTCGGATAGATTGACCGATCCATTTAAGATTTCGACAAAAAACTCCAATCCCCTGCATGCCGCCCTCGCAGTTCTATTCCCCGTACCAGTAAAAAAACCGCAAGCGGTCGCCCATCATCTCTCCTGTTTTAGCCTTATCCGAGGGCCTAAACGCTTTGACAGCGTGCCCATCCGGAATCCGGTAATGATCCACGGGGGTAATCCATGCACCGATCAGGCCAAACAGCTGGTAGAGTGTATATGTAAGCGCCGCAAAGACAAGCAAAAATTTCAAGGAAGCCCAGCACTTCCGCACCGAAATGATCATAAGAAATCACACTCCCGGAAAATAAAAGATGATGGCGGACTGCCGCCACTTCTCGTTATTTTCAGCTTATGATTCCTGCTCCGGTTGTATGACAAGCCCCCCGGCCTTAGGCCACCAAAAAAGCCCTCTCCGGCTAACATTCCGGCGAGAGCTTGTGATCTTGGAGGATCATATCCGATTGTTAATGATTCGACTTCTTGTCATCTCCACTTAGGGCGATCTTACTTATCCTTGCAGCGGTGACAAATACCATGAAAATCAAGCCGATGATCGGAAACCGTAAAATTAAACTCGCGTTCCAACCGCTCTTCCAGCGGTCCCAGCCAGTCCTCGCGGATTTCATCCATGCTGCCGCACTTCACGCAGATCAGATGATGGTGGTGGTGCTTTGCGGTATCTGTCCGCAAATCATACCTTGCAACGCCATCGCCAAAATTAATCTTTTCTACGACATGCAGTTCACTGAGCAGCTCAAGGGTACGGTATACGGTAGCCAGACCGATTTCAGGAGCCTTTTCTTTGACGAGCATGAAAACATCTTCCGCACTTAGGTGATCTTCTTCATTCTCGAGCAAAACTCTGACGGTGGCTTCCCGCTGGGGTGTCAGTTTATAGCCCTGGGATTGCAATTGTTGTTTGATTTTATCGATCCGCGCTTCCATTTTCTCCCTCCCCACAGGAAAATCACTGCACCATTGTTATATCACATCTTACATTATAGGGGGAGTTGCGCCGCAAAGTCAAACGATTTTGCTTATATCCCAGGCAGCAGCGGTGTCTTCAGAAGCGATGGTGTTACCCATTTCATCATAGCCGGAGTCACCCATGTTTCAAAAGAGGATATTCCCAGCATAATCAGACACATGACAATGGTTAATCCGACATAAGACGCGAACGGGCGTATGACATTCACCCGGCTGTGCGTTATGACCCTGTCCTTAATCACATGCAGTGAAAAAGCAATGGCAGATACACTGGAGACGATCAGGACCGGAATAATGAGCAGATTGGGAGGAGCCACCGACACCATAGCAAAAAGAAGACCCTTCCATGAAAATTGCCCTACCAGATAGCCCACCGTGAATCCGATCAGCACACCCTTCAAAAAATCAAGAATAAGAATTCCGGGCAGTCCGATCACGGATAATCCGAGAAACCAGATCAGGCCCACCCATTTCAAATGCAGACCGGCAATATTCCAGAAGGAATCTACGGCACCCGTCCCCGTTTCACTTTGATCCACTGTCAGGAAAAAATTTTGCAGATACCGCCCCAGGTCCTGCTGCTGCTCCAGCGACAACGCATTTACCATTAGAGCACCGAAAATGACCCCGACAAGAAAAAGCACGGCAACGAAAATATAGAGAACCGTTTGTTCCTTCAAGGTATGGCGGAAAGTTCGCATACAGGATTTCCCCCTTCCTATCACATACCTCTACTCTATGAAGACAAGCTGCTAACTATGTCTTGTCTGTAGACGGTGCCGCTACTTTGCCGTAAGTTCCTCCCCCACCGGAAGTAAGCAAAAGTGAACCGTTTCTTGATTGAACGATTTGATTCGCCATCCCGGCACCAACAACTTCAGCCAGTTCTTCTTCGGAGGCCCGGTGCAAAATGGACATTTCCGTCCCGAAACGGTCCAGTAATCTCTTCATCGTCGCTTTTCCAAGTCCCGGAATAAACTCCAGGGGCACCTGATAATGATACACTGGTCGATCCGCAGGCATCCAGGCTTCCTTACGGTCGGCGATTTCCAGGATCCGGTCCAGAACACCTTGTACTTTCTTCGTTCCACCACAGTACGGGCATGCTCCCGTAATGACCGTATCCTGATCCT
Source organism: Paenibacillus mangrovi (assembly GCF_022898935.1). GTDB lineage: Bacteria > Bacillota > Bacilli > Paenibacillales > Paenibacillaceae > Paenibacillus_AQ > Paenibacillus_AQ mangrovi. The sequence goes on from NZ_JALIRP010000002.1 coordinate 124,486, forward strand.
GATCTAGGATAAGGCTGCAGCTCAGGCAGTATGTGCGGTGGTACTTGCCAAGGCGCGGGTTCAGCCCATAATTGGCCGTCACCCTGCGTCCTTCAGCGTATCCAAGCGCCAGTACAAGCTCATGGAAGCTTGGCTCCTTCATCCGGATGCGGTTATACTCCCGTCCGATCTTACCCAGGGAATGGGCATCGGAATTGGTGACAAAGGTAAAGTCGTCGAGCTCGGAAATAAGTCCAGCCATCTCCGAATCGGCGCTCAGCCCAAGCTCTACTCCGCTGATCATCGAAAGATCCAAGACTTCGGACATCCTCGGCGCTACGTTTCCATATATCCCTTTATGCGGTGTAAATACATGCGCTGGAATCATGATGCCGCCTCTGGCATAAATCTCCTCCTGAAGAGTGATACCAGACACATAGATGCGCTGAGAGCTCAGATTCACATTTTTCATATGCTTCGTCATCCATGCCGTGAAATGCTGCATGACGGAGAGGTTTGGGAAATAAGCGAGCAGATGAGCAGCGCCTTTACCCTCCTCGTAAATCTCAATTTCACTTCCAAGCACAATCGTAGTTCCGCGATAAGAAATGCCCCCGCCTTCCAGCTCCGTCATTTCCCCGGCGTACAAGCAGTCCATAATATCCTTTTGCACTTCAGGCGAGTGGCAGTCAATGATTCCCACCATGTCGATGCCTTTGCGCCCGGCTGCTTCCTTCGCAATATTAGCAAAAGTCAGATCCTTGCTACCGGTAATTTTAACTGCCTGTCCGGAAGTCGCACGCCCGATATGGATATGCAGATCGGCATAGTACTCATCCAACTTGAAGTTCTCTTTTGACGCCAAGTCTGGATTTTCGTTGCTCATAGTCCGAACGTCCCTGTCACTTGCTTCAGCTTCAAGGCATATACAGCCATGATGGTTTTGGCATCGCTAATTCTGCCGGATCCAATCGCTGCTTCAGCCTCTTCCAGAGTCAGTTCATAAAGCTCCAGAAATTCATCCTCATCCGGAGCGGCGTCCCCGCTTTCGAGTTCTTCCGCTACATATAAATGGATGATTTCGTCCGCAAAACCTGGAGATGTGTAGAAAGAATGAAGAAGTCTGAGATCTTTGCACACATAGCCGGTCTCCTCCTGCAATTCCCGCTTGGCAGCTTCCAGAGGATCCTCCCCCTTTTCCAGCTTTCCAGCAGGGATCTCGAGTTCGCAGCGACCCATGGCTTGTCTGAATTGATCCACCATGATGATCTTACCATCATGAACAGCAAGCACAGCCACCGCGCCTGGATGTTTGATAATTTCTCTAGAAGCCGTGCTGCCATCTGGCAAGCGGACGGTATCGATTTGCAGCGATATGACTTTCCCATCAAAAATCGGCTTGGTTGAAACCGTTACTTCGTCAAGTTTTGAGTTTGGTCTGGAAAAATTATTCAACGTCACATCTCTCCTTATTTTAAAAACAAGCATGTTTGTCCAAGCTGACACATATGGTGTTATTATAACAAACTTCAAGCGGGAAAGAAGGAAAGCAAATGAAGAGCTACCGAACAAAAAGCTCCTTTCACATGGTCGGGCAAGCATGGCAAATCCGGATTATGCTCAAACAATGGATGAAAGAAATCGAACCTCATACCCCACTTGCTATCATTCTGGATGAATCTAAAGAAAAAGGACACGGTTAAAGAAGTGTTCTCTAACGCATTATTTTTAGAAAATCTATCATTAAATGTGAAAAATATAATGAATTTTTGCTTTTTTAAAACTTTTTTATGCGCTTTCTATAACAAAGATACGCTAGAATTGTTATATATAGTGAAGGGTTCATTATGAACAAAAATCATTGGATATTCAAATCAGGTCCACTAAGTACTATGCCTAGTTTATATAAATCAATTCAAAGGGCATGAAAGGAGGGGTCGTTTTGACTGGATTATCACGGTATGAAGCTTTGGAAACAGCCAAAACCGCAATCGCGCTCGGAAAGATTGATGAGGCGCTGACGATCTTGTCCAGCCCGACAACGCATGAATACAATGAGTTAGTTTATACGATGTACATGCAGGGTTACCGTGAACAGGCCCTACTACGAATCTCTGAGATGGAACAGCTGCCTCTTTACGATCGCAGCCAAGTTTCACTTGAGCTCTGTTTCATTGCCGCCGAAATTCAATATGACGCCGGTAACTACGAGGAAGCCGCATCCATCTTTGAAGCGATCTACCATACGGATCCCAATCATTCTGCTGCTAGGTTTGGAGCCGCCTCCTCCTATTTGCAGAGGACCAGAGAATCTCTAACCGCCAAGCTAGAGAGCAGCGTCGTTGGCAGCGAAGTATTTATTAGAATCGAACATTATCTAAACAATATCTCTCACGCTCTTCAAATACTGAATGTTACGCACTGGCACACCGAATGGACTCCCGCCCAGCAGCGAAATCATTCGGCAGCCACAACCGTTTTGTTTCATTAATTTTCATTGAAAAAGGCTATTCTACAGCTTGGCATAGATCAAATTGCCGACTGCGAATAGCCTTTTTTTGCTCTATATGCTGTTATTTAGTGGTTTCTCGGATAATACTAATGACCATTTCAGCCGCTTTGGCCATATCTGTCGCACGGATGCGTTCCTTGGTCGTATGGATATTTTCATAGCCGAGCGCCAGGTTGACTGTCGGAACTCCCATTCCATTGAAAATATTGGCATCACTTCCGCCACCCGAATGGAAAGTCCGGCTGCTCAGGCCTATGCCCGCAATTGCCCGCTGTGCAAGCTTCACGACTTCGTCATTCTCGTCGAAATTGAAGGCTGGATACACGATTTCGCTAATAAATTCACATTTTGCCCCGCATTCCTGTACAGCGCTCTCCAGTGCTTCGCGCATATGCTCGATCTGACGCTCTACCTTGTCCTGAACAATGCTGCGTGCTTCAGCATCAAGCTCAACGTAATCACATACAACATTCGTAGCGCCGCCGCCCGCGAATTTACCAATATTGGCAGTTGTCTCATGATCAAGTCTGCCCAGCTTCATGCGCGAAATTGCCTTGGAAGCCACCTGGATCGCACTAATGCCGTCTTCGGGATTTACTCCCGCATGCGCAGATTTGCCGAAGATTTTCATTTTCATTTTGGCTTGAGTTGGAGCCGCAACCGCAATGGCGCCTATTTCACCGTTTGAATCGATCGCGTAGCCAAGATCTGCGTCCAGATATTTCGGATCCATGCAGCGCGCTCCCAGCAAACCGGATTCCTCACCTACTGTAATGACAAATTGGATCTGACCATGCTCGATTTGCTGCTCCTTAAGCACTTTGATTGCTTCGAACAAAACCGCAAGCCCAGCCTTGTCGTCAGAGCCCAGAATGGTCGTCCCGTCGCTTGTAATCCAGCCATCCTCACCCAGTGTTGGTTTAATGCCTTTGCCCGGCGTTACCGTATCCATATGGCATGTGAAGAACAGCTTGGGAGCTGTGCATCCCGGAGTCCCTTCCATAGTGACGATTAGATTACCTGCACCATGCCCCGTTCTTTCCTTGGAATCATCCTCAATAACACTCAGCCCGAGATCTGAGAACTTCTTTTTCAGAACGACAGCAATTTCTTCTTCATGCCCGGTTTCGCTGTCCACCTTCACGAGTTCCATAAATTCTTCTACTAAACGGTCTTGTCTGATCATTGGACTTTCCTCTCTCTCATGGTTAAGTTACAATAAACATAGCAGTCTGCCCATCAAATCATATTCATGCTGCATCAAATATATCTTCCATTTGTAAAGGAGTAGCTATGAAAAATAATAAATGGTTCCGAGTTTTTGTCTACCTGATGCTGATTTCCATGTTTGGCTCCGTCATTTTCGGAATACTGCAATCCGTAATCGCCCGCTGATTCAGCGGGCTTTATTTGTTATAGAGCCTTCGGCTGCCTCACACGAAAATACCTCCGTAAAAAATGGCACGATCTCCTCTGCCACCTGCTCCACGGTAAAGGTACGACCTGTACATTCCTCTAGCGATGTCACACCGAATTCCTGAATGCCGCAAGGGATAATTCCCTTAAATCCCTGCTTTTCAATGCCTGCTTTGATGTTAAAAGCGAATCCGTGACTTGTCACGAACGCCCTCCGGCTGCGGCATTTATTAAATTTGACTCCGATGGCGCATATCTTAAGATCGCCTACCCATACGCCCGTATATTCAGGCTTACGTCCAGCCTCTATTCCGTAGTGAGCGAGATAATTGATGATGACCTGCTCCAGGCTGCGCAAATACCCGTGCAAATCCAGCCCTGCACCATCAAGCAACAATAGTGGATAGCCGACAAGCTGACCGGGTCCATGATATGTAATATCACCACCGCGGTCGATTTCAAATAATCCAATGCCTTTTTCCTCAAGCTCTTCCTTGCTCAAAAGCAGATGCTCCGGATGTCTTTGGGAACCAATGGTATAGGTTGGCGGATGCTGCAAGAGCAGCAGGGTATCCTGCTGCTCTCCAAGGTCAATGCTTTTTACGATCGACTTTTGCAAATCCCATGCTGCATCATAACCCATCATCGGTGTATAGGAAACATTAAGTGATTTGCTCATAGATGATTCACGTCCTCTCCCTGATGATGAATGTGCTGCCGCTTTGTTCGTTTAATAGACTTTCGTATCCAGCGTATAGGCTTCGATGTTCTCCTTCACCCGCTGCAGGAACCGACCGCAAATGATGCCATCGAGAATACGATGGTCCAGGGACAAACAGATATTGGCCATCGAGCGGACAGCGATCATATCATTGATGACAACCGGACGCTTCACAATGGATTCAAACGTCAGGATCGCCGCCTGCGGGTAGTTGATGATCGGATAGGACAGAATTGAACCGAATGAACCGGTGTTGTTGACGGTAAAGGTTCCTCCCTGCATATCCTCCAGCTTCAGCTTCCCTTGCCGGGTTTTGGTGGCGAGCTCTTCAATCTCACGCGCCAATCCCGCGATATTTTTCTGATCCGCTCTTTGAATAACTGGTGTCATGACCGAATCTTCCGTACCTACGGCGAGTGAAATGTTGATATCGCGTTTGACGATAATTTTATTGGTAGCCCAAACGGAGTTTATGATCGGATAATCCTTGATCGCATTCACAACAGCTTTCAAGAAGAATGCCAGATACGTTAAATTATAACCTTCTCTGCGCTTAAATTCATCCTTCAGCTTGTTGCGCAGCAGTACGAGGTTGGTGACATCCACTTCTACCATCGTCCAGGCATGCGGAATTTCGGTTACACTCTGACGCATATTGGTCGCAATCGCATTGCGGAGCGGTGTCACATCAATCAGTGTCTCACGCTCGCCGACTCTTTCTACCTCGATAGGCGGAATTTTCGGCGATTCCGACATATGCAGGCCCGAATTCCGTTCCGGTACCGGAGGCTGCGGAATATACTGTTCCGGCGTTACCGCAGGATTAGCATGAGACAGGCCCTTAAACGGCGACGGCGCTGCGGCTGCCTGAGGAGCTGAAGCTTGCGACTGGCTTCTCCCCCCATTTTCCACATAGGCAAGTACATCCTTGCGCGTAATACGTCCGCCCATTCCCGTACCTTGAATAGCGCTGAGATCCACTCCATGCTGGGCAGCTAAAGACTGCACGGCAGGCGAATAGCGGCTTCTCATGGATTGGTCACCTATATCTGTTGTCACTGCGGCTGGCATAGCCTGCACGGTGTGGTGATTCGCTGCAGGAACAGTAGGCTGCCCTTGAACAGCCACGCGGCAGATAACCTCTCCAACCCCAACGTTCTGGCCTTCATTAGCGATCCATTCAGCCATGATGCCGTCCAGCGTAGAGGGAATTTCGGCATTGACCTTATCCGTTATGACTTCGCAAATAGGCTCATACTGCTCGATCTTATCCCCCGGCTTTTTCAGCCACTTGGCAATAGTAGCCGAGACCAGCGACTCGGCCAGCTGCGGCATCACCACGTCGGTTAACTTTTGATTTTCTGACATGTTATTCACCTCGAAGCTTCCCTAGTAGATTGCCAATTGACGCATGGCTTCTTTCACTTTATCTTTACTCAGCATATAAAACTTCTCCATTGGCGGGCTTATCGGCATTGCAGGCACATCCGGGCTGCAGCAGCGCATAATCGGGGCATCCAGCTCGAACAAGCATTCCTCCGAAATGATCGCAGCCACCTCGGCTCCAACGCCGCCGGTTTTATTGTCTTCATGGACAATCAGTACCTTGCCGGTTTTGCGTACGGCTTCAATAATACTGTCGCGATCGAGCGGCTGCAACGTGCGCAGATCCAGAATATGGGCCGTAATGCCCTCTTCCTTCTCAAGCTCTTCGGCAGCCTGCAAGCAGAAGTGAAGCGGCATGCTGTAGCCGATCACTGTAATATCCGCACCCTCGCGCAGCAGATTAGCCTTGCCGATCGGAACGGTGTAATCGTCCAAAGGCACATCGCCCTGGATCATTTTGTAGCATTTTTTATTTTCAAAAAAGAGAACCGGATCCGGGTCACGGACAGCTGCCTTTAGCAGTCCCTTGGCATCATATGCTGTGAATGGGGCCACAATTTTCAGACCTGGTGTACCGAAGAATATAGATTCCGGACATTGGGAATGGTACAAGCCGCCGAAAATTCCGCCTCCGATCGGTGCTCTGACCACAACCGGACAATTCCAGTCGTTATTGGAGCGGTAACGGATTTTGGCAGCTTCACTAATAATCTGATTGGTCGCAGGCAGCATGAAGTCGGAGTACTGCATTTCAGCAATCGGCTTCATCCCAACCATCGCCGCACCAATGGCGACTCCAGCTATCGCGGATTCAGCCAGCGGCGTATCCATGACACGCTCCTCGCCAAACTGCTCCAGCAGCCCTTTTGTGGTCGTAAACACTCCGCCCTTAACGCCTACATCCTCACCGAGGACAAATACGGATTCGTCTTTCTCCATTTCTTCCTTCATGGCCAAGCGGATCGCATCGATATATTCCATTACTGCCATGCCTTTTCCTCCTCTTCATGATCTTCCGCATAAACATGCAGCAGAGTCTCCTCAGGCTTCGGATAAGGCGCTTGATCCGCAAACTCGGTCGCGTCCTTCATCTCAAGCGATATCTGTTCCAGCAGATCCGCATCCTTCGTCTCATCCCAAATGCCACAGTCGATCAAGTAGGCTTTAAACCGGGTAATTCCGTCTTTTTTCCAATTTTCTTCAACTTCCTCTTTTGTCCGGTAAGCCAAATCATTATCGGAAGTGGAATGCGGAGACAAACGGTACATCATCGCTTCAATCAGTGTCGGCCCTTCGCCGCGGATCGCCCGCTCGCGAGCTTCCTTAACAGCCTTATAAACCGCAAGCGCATCGTTGCCGTCCACCCGGAGTCCCGGGAATCCGTAGCCCAGTGCACGGTCGCTGACTTTGCCGCCGATTTGCTTGTGAGCGGGTACCGATATGGCGTATTGGTTGTTCTCACACATAATGATGACAGGCAGCTTGTGCACACCGGCGAAGTTGCAGCCCTCGTGGAAATCACCCTGGTTGCTGGAGCCTTCCCCAAAGGTTACGAAGGAAACGATCTCCTGCTTTCTCATCTTGGCCGCAAGCGCTACGCCTACCGCATGGGGAAGCTGAGTCGTTACCGGACTAGATCCAGTCAAGATACGAAGTCTTTTGCAGCCGAAATGCCCTGGCATCTGACGCCCGCCACTGTTCGGATCTCCCGCTTTCGCAAAAGAAGACAGCATCAGCTCGCGTGCAGTCATACCCACGGATAATACAAAGCCATAATCACGGTAATACGGCAGGAAATAGTCCTTTTCCCGGTCTAAAGCAAACGCGGCGGCTACCTGTGCGGTTTCCTGGCCGACGCCCGAAACATGGAAATTGATCTTTCCCGCCCGCTGCAGCAGCAAATTACGCTCATCAAACTTGCGTGCGAGCAGCATATATCTGTACATGTCAATCACTTGTCCGTTACTAAGTCCAAGCTGCTCATGTTCGTGTCCTGTTCCAACAGTACCTTGTTCATTCATAAGAGGTACCTCCTTATTTATAAAGCCTTAGACCAAACACTTACCCTGATATTAAAACCTGGTACTAAGACTTGGGTTAACCTTATTATAATCCTTATCTGCACAAAAAGAAAAGAAGGTTTTATACATTTCTCTTCATTGCTCAGCAGATAGGCAATCCCCAATTACATTCCAATGGAGAGACCGTCCACTGCTAGCATGCCTTCTCCGAGGATCTCGGCCAGCGTTGGATGCGGATGGACCATCTGTCCGACTTCCCAAGGCGTCGCGTCCAGAATCTGTGCCAAGGCCGCCTCACTGATCAAATCGGTCACATGAGCACCGATCATTTGAACCCCTAGAATGTCATTGCTCTTAGCATCAGCCACAACCTTGACGAATCCCTCTTTACTGCCATGCACCAAAGCCTTGCCGATCGCCTGGAACGGGAATTTCCCCACTTTGATCTCCAGCCCTTTCTGGCGCGCTTCCTTTTCCGTGAAGCCGACGCTTGCTACTTCCGGACGGGTATAGACACAGCGCGGGATCATATGCTGCGGAATCGGATGAACCACTTCGCCTGCCAGATGATTGACCGCCGCAATACCTTCGTGACTGGCCGCATGAGCAAGCTGCAGACCTCCAATCACATCCCCGATCGCATAGATATGAGATTCCCCAGTTTGTAGGTGAGGATTCACCGCAATAAAGCCACGCTCAACACGCACATCCGTGTTCTCCAGCCCGATATTCTCCACATTCGCTTGACGCCCAACCGAGACTAGAATACAGGAAGCCGTAAGGGTTACGGTCTTTTCTCCCTCCTGCATGTCAATGCTGGCCTGTCCATCCCGAACCTGATATGTATCTGTCTTCACCGTGCATCCGGTGTGAATAGTGATACCTCGCTTGGTTAGAATCTTTTTCAGTTCTGAAGCCACGTCCTCATCTTCGGCTGGAAGCAGCTGCTGCGCCGTTTCTACGAGCGTAACCTGAACGCCGAAGTCATTCAGCATGGAGGCCCATTCGACGCCAATCACTCCGCCACCAATGATGATGATGGATTCCGGAAGCTCGTCCAGTATGAGCGCTTCATCACTCGTCAGCACATAACGCCCATCCGGATCAAGACCTGGCAAAGTCCGCGGACGGGAGCCCGTTGCAATAATCAGATTAGTCGATACCACCGTCTCCATTTCGCCATCCGACAGTTCAACAGCAACTGCACCGCTTCTAGGAGAAAAAATGGATGGGCCGATCACGCGTCCCTTGCCATGAAGCACCTGAATTTTATTTTTGCGCATCAGATACTGCACGCCTTGATGCAGCTGATCGACGATAGCCGTTTTCCGGTTCTGCACCTTGGAGAACACAAGTGTCGCACCCGAGGTCTCAATCCCGTAGCTTTCGCTGTCACGAATTTCCGCGTATACTTCGGCACTCCGCAGCAGCGACTTGCTTGGAATACAGCCACGGTGAAGACAGGTTCCCCCCAGCTTGTCCGCTTCAATGATTACAACCTGTTTGCCAAGCTGCGCTGCCCTGATCGCCGCAACATATCCGCCCGTACCGCCGCCGAGAACCGCCAAGTCACATGAAATTGTCATATCTACTATCCCCCACATTTATCATTAAATTAGAATATTTTATTATCGGTCCAAACAGGCTCCTAATATGGTTTACCCATTCATCTTTTTATATTGTACTCTCTTTTTCCATCAATACAAATCTGATTGCCCATCCAAATGGACAGAAGTTAATGAAAACGGTATGATAGGATTATTCAATAAAGAACGACAGGAAGGGATTTCCATATGAAATTAATGATTTCCCGATTTATTGCCATTCTTATTCTGGTTGTACCAGGACTGATGGCTATGACTGGGTTTTTATTTATGAAGGATGCCGTATTCGCGTTCTATTCTGTTCACGGTGATGCAAGCGTAGCCAATCCCACTTTCGGATGGGGACATTTCCTTCTCGGCTTGGTGCTTTTCCTAATCGGCATGAGCTTCCTTGGCGGTTGGATTTTGTACCGGGACCGCAAGAAGAATTATGTAGGACCAAGATTCAAGGAAAAGCGCAAACCCAAACCGCCAGCCCAGCCAACTTCATAAAACGCAGTTAAAACCCCGCCGCAGTTCATTTGTGGTGGGGTCTTTTTTAGCTTTTTCGAGGGAAATGGGGCATCGCCGTCTCCCCTTATTCGTACAGAGCGTCCCTCAGTTTGGTGGACATTCTCGATTCCTTGGAGGAGCTTTTCAAGATCGTTCTGCGTAAAGCATGATTTTGTTGAATGGAAGTGCTTAAGTCGTTCAGCAGCTCATCCAAAAGCGCCTTCACCTCCGGTACCTGTTCTAGTTCCTTCGACATTCCTGATATTCTTTCCTCGTATTGTTCAATCTTTTCTAACATGCTTGCATTCCTCCGTAATCACGTCAGCTTTTCATCCCTAACCTTACCACTTTATGCCCTGGGCAGCCAGTCCACAAATGTTTATAGCCACCCCCAACAGATTATGGTACTCTATAAAAGTCGCCATTTTTCGTGATTCTTCATCCTATTGAAATACCTGGTTTAAAGTGGGAAAGGAGCTTGAAAGTGAATAAAGGACGGATTACCGTAATTACGGGACCCATGTTTAGTGAAAAATCAGGTGAACTGATCCGCAGATGCCAAAAGCTGATACAATATGGACGGAAAAAGCTGGTTGCTTATAAACCGGCGGAAGATCAGCGTTATGCAAAAGATGAGATTGTGAGCCGGATCGGTTACCGTCTGCCTGCAATTTCGATTCCCAAACGTCTTACAGATGAACTTGTGGCTCAAATCATCCAAGAAACAGCGGATGCGGACGTCGTGGCTTTTGACGAGGTGCAGTTCTTTAACAAGCCGATTCTTGGTCTGGTAGAAGAGCTCGCATACCGGGGCAAGCATGTCATTGTCGACGGCCTGAATATGGATTACAGAGGCAAGGAATTTGGCTTTATCGGAGGCCTGCTAGCCATGGCTGACGATATTCAGCAGCTGACCGCCTTCTGTGCAGTTTGTGGAAGCCCTGAAGCCGTGTTTACACAGCGGATTGTGAACGGCAAGCCTGCACCGCATGGTTCAATCATACTCATCGGTGATTCTGACGACTATGAACCGCGATGCCGGAACTGTTTTGTTCCTCCTCACAAGGTACAATAAAGATCATAAGCTACAAAAAGCTCTTCACGATGAGGAGCTTTTTTGCTGTGCATGAATTTCATCTAACTTCGGATGCCCATGAAATCATTGTTAATTGTTGACACTGGCATACGAAAGGGGTAAACTCGTGTTTTGAAATGGTTATTATAACCAGATAAACAAGGGAGGCATAGTAATGAAAAAGAATTTATTTTCCCTGATCGCTGTTGCTGCTCTTTCTGCATCCGTACTTGCAGGTTGCGGTAATTCCGGCTCCAGCAGCGCATCCGATTCTTCCACTTCGGCAGGTGATTACACGACAGAAGTTACCGTAAACGCAAAAAGCTTTGAGTTCTCACCGTCTGAGATCAAAGTGAAAAAAGGCGACAAAGTCAAATTGACTCTTAAAAATACGGATGGTGCACATGGTCTTGAAATTCCTGAGTTCAATGTGAACCTGCAAAAAAATGGTTCGGTAATCTTTGAAGCCGATAAAGCCGGAACGTTTGACTTCGATTGCTCCGTTATGTGCGGTGCCGGTCATAGCAATATGAAGGGCAAATTGATTGTTGAGTAATTATTTAAAATTTTCATTTTAATAAGAAATATAAAACTGCACCCCGATCGTTAGTTGTGTCTAACCATTGGGGTGCAGTTCAATTTTGTGACACCTCTTTTTAATCTTCCCACACATCATCCATTAATTTTTTCATTTCACGGCTGCGCTCATGCGTCATTTTGGAATTCGAGATCCACTTACTCCCGCTCCATTCTACAACATCTCCCTGTTTTACACGGGAATCGACCTTAGATCTTGGAATGGCTTCTATGTTGCCAGCAATCTCGATTTTACAGTAGTCCCCTTCGAATCCTTCGACAATGCCTTGATGTATGCCTTGATGTCCTTTCACATGCGCCACTCACCTTTCTGTGACAATATGAAGTGATTCTCCATCCGATGTGAATTCTATGGTGCCCTGCGAGTCGTTCCGGTACACTTCAACTCCCTGCTTCTGCAATCGGTTTAACACCGCGCTTTTGGGATGACCGTATTTATTATCTTTTCCTACTTGAATCACCGCGTATTTCGGATTGGCCTCTTTCAAAAACTTCTGCGTTGTAGAAGAATTGGAACCATGATGACCCACCAAAAGAACATCTGACTGCAGATCCGCTCCCGAAGCGATCATCGCTTTTTCGCTTTCCGCTTCCGCATCTCCTGTTAGCAGGAAAGATGTATTCCCATACGTCACCTTTACAACGGCACTCATATTATTCGTATCCTCATAAGTGCCTTGCGGAGCCAGCATCTCAACATGTACCTGATCATCTAAATCCCAAGATACCCCAGCTTTGGCCGTTTTGACTTTGAGACCTTTATTTTTAATCGATTTCAGCAAAGATTCAAATGTCTTGGTATTGGATTGTACCTTGGGCATGTAAATGGTGGAAACCGGGATATTATCAATGACCTTGTCTAGTCCCCCGATATGATCAGCATCCGGATGCGTTCCAATAACTACGTCCAATTTGGAGATATGGTACTTTTTCAGATAATCCAGCATCACTTGTTCCTTGTCATTGTTACCTGCATCGATCAGCATCGTTTTACCTGAGGGAGTAACAATCAGTTGTGATGCGCCTTGCCCCACGTCTAGAAAATAAACCTTTAACTTCTGTCCGTTCGCTGGATCCGTTGTTCCGGAATCCGGCATACTGCCAATGCTGCAGCCTGAAATCAAAATAACGAGTGCCGCAAGCATGGTAATCATTTTCAAGTATGTACTCTTAGATGTCTTCATAAGCTTCCTTTCACATGTTTAAGAACGATATTCCGGGTATAATTCCAAGCTGGCATTTCCAGCCTGAAACAAGCCATTCTTAAAAATATATTTCAGCTTCAAATCGCCTACAAATTCAGCTGGAGAAACCTGAACGGCCGTAGTAGCAGTCAGTACTCCATCTTCAACAGCATATTGAAGAATACTCCCGATGCTCGGCTGAGCATCAAGCTGCTCTTTCGCGGACATTAAGCTCGCCAAAGGAACCGTGTAATGACTGCCTTGCACGCTCAGATTAAGCCCTTTTTCGTTAAAGCTACCGCTAAACTGCTTCAAAAATGCCGTGTGCGCATCCTCAACCGGAATGGCTTCCCCTTCCTTATTATACACAAGAACACTCGTTCGGTAAACTCCTGTTCCATATCCTGTCGTCAAAATAATGATGACTTCTTTCCGCCCATCCCCCGTGAGATCCTGAGTTATGATTTGGGGTGCATAAGAAGGATTCGTTACATTATAACCGGGTATGCTGCGGCTGAAAAAGGGAGTTTGGATATGAAGATGATCATACGTTCCCAATTCAGTTTGATTGCCTGTTATATGAATGGTTTGATCTTCAGATTCGCTAATCAGGGTACCAGAAGTTTGATTTACTGAAACGGTATTGCTTTTCTCATCATAAGTTACATCCTTACCAAACGATTCTTTTGCCAGAGCCATAATAGTCGTACCGGATAAAACGACAGCAGCCGCTGAAGCAGCTATAATCCACTTTTTGTAAAACAATGTGAAATTCCTCTCTTCCTTCACTAGCCACAGCTCATAATCAAGCCGCTATCTCTATACTAAAACGTTTTTGAATGCTTATCCAACCAAAAGTTTGTAACCTTTTCCAGCAGATATCACCTGCATTCACACTCCAATATGAACCCTACTGCTCCTCGCTCGCGACCAGACTACTTTTGATCTCTTCATAAGATACAGGCTTGTAATCCCAATGCTCAACACTTACGTTGAAATAATGCTGTCCTTCGTATTTCTGACTATGGATGTGTCCGTGTATATTTACATACGGCATATGTTTGTTCATATAGATTGGTTCATGAGACAGGATAAAAAAGGACTGATAGAGAATCGGATATTCGCTTACCTCGTGGAAACCAGCATCCAGCCACCATGACTTGCTGCGGCCGCGATCATGATTGCCCAGAATCAGAAATTTGGTTCCGTTCAGCCTCTCGACAATCGCTTTAGTCTTCTCTTTATTGTAGAAGGAAAAATCCCCAAGATGGAATACTTTATCCTCTTTCGCTACCACCGAATTCCACTGCTCGATCATATGCTCATCCATCTCTTCGACACTACCGAAGGGCCTGGATTCAAAATCAATAATTTTCTGATGACCAAAATGATGATCCGAAATGACAAAAACACGGCTCATTACTAATCCCTCCTTTTATATATATCGAATTATAACCTGGTCTCTTTTACTTTTATTTCTTAATATCCACTATAAAAAAACCGCTATGTATTGGATGTAATAAGAATCCAGCACATAACGGTTTAAAGTTTCAATACATGACGCACAGTATTCAGCATAGCCTTAACCCTTATTGCAGGGCTAAGGCTTTGGTTATTCATTAAGCTAGTCTCATCTTAAAATCCTGATAGCCGAACTCGCGCACGACGCGGCAATTACCGTCTTTTCCCTGCACGGCAATGGCCGGCAGCGGCATGCCGTTGAAGGTGTTGGTTTTGACCATGGAGTAGATCGCCATATCTTCAAACACCAATCTGTCGCCGCTCTTTAGGGGCTGATCGAAGGAATAGTCTCCGATGACATCGCCCGTAAGGCAGGTCGGACCGCCAAGCCGATAGGTGTATGGCTTCTCCCCTGCTTCGCCCGAACCGACAAGCGGCGGACGATACGGCATTTCTAGAACATCCGGCATATGACAGGTAGCCGACGTGTCCACGATCGCAATCTCGATGCCGTTTCGATGAATATCCAGTACGGAGGTGACCATATATCCCGCATTGAGCGCGATGGCTTCTCCGGGTTCAAGGTAGACTTCCAAGCCGTATTTATACTGCATTCGCGAAATGCAAGCTTCGAGTCTCGGGATATCATAGTCGTCTCTCGTGATATGATGACCGCCGCCGAAATTGATCCATTCCATTTGCGGCAGCCAAGGCCCGAATTTTTCTTCGACCGCATTCAGCGTGGTCTCCAAATCGTCCGAGTTCTGCTGGCAAAGGGTATGGAAATGTAGTCCCGTAACGCCGTCAAGCAGTTCCGGCTGGAAATCCTCCCGCTTGACGCCGAATCTGGAACCCGGCGAGCAGGGATCATAGATTTCATGTCCCACTTGCGTCGAACATTCCGGATTGATGCGAAGGCCTACCTTTTTGCCAGCAGCGAGAGCTTTTCCTTTAAACTTTTCCAGCTGGGAGAAGGAATTGAAGATGATATGGTCGCAAATGGAAACGATCTCGTCGATTTCGTCCTCGCGATAAGCAGGGGCAAAGACGTGATTTTCCTTGCCCATTTCTTCGTGGCCCAGCCGTGCTTCGAATAAACCGCTCGCCGTCGTCCCGCTTAAGTATTGCCCGATAAGCGGGTACATGGCGGTCATGGAAAAAGCTTTTTGCGCCAGTACGATCTTGGCTCCCGTACGCTGCATGACGCCGCTTAAGATCTTCAGGTTCTTCTCGATGAGTGCTTCATCGACGACGAAACAGGGTGTCGGTAACTCCTCGAACCGCATCTTAACGAACAAGCTCCGGCTCTTTCGCTTCTTCAGGCAAGGCGTCAACCAGCACAGGGTTGAAGTCTTCTACCCATGGAAGTCCCCATTTGTTCAGCTCTTCCATGAATGGATCCGGGTTGAACTCTTCGATATTGAATACGCCCGGTTTGTTCCATTTGCCGGTCATCACCATTGCCGCGCCGATCATGGCAGGAACGCCAGTTGTGTAGGAGATGGCTTGGGAGCCCACTTCTTTGTAGCACTCTTGATGGTCGCAAACGTTGTAGACATAGTACGTCTTGTCTTTACCGTCTTTTTTACCTTTGAAGATACAGCCGATGTTCGTCTTGCCCACCGTACGAGGTCCGAGGGAAGCAGGGTCCGGAAGTACGGCCTTCAGAAATTGAAGCGGAATGATTTGTTTTCCTTCGTATTCGATCGGTTCGATGGAAGTCATTCCTACGTTTTCAAGCGCCTTCAAGTGCATGAGATAGCTTTGGCCGAAAGTCATAAAGAAACGGATGCGTTTCAGTCCAGGCATGTTTTGCGCAAGGGATTCAAGCTCTTCATGGTAGAGCAGGTACATATCCTTTTGGCCGACTTCAGCGAAGTTATATTCACGCTTAATTTCCATCGGCTTCGTTTCGATCCATTGCCCGTTCTCCCAGTAGCGTCCATTGGCGGACACTTCGCGGATGTTGATTTCCGGGTTGAAGTTGGTTGCGAACGGATAACCGTGATCCCCGCCGTTGCAATCCAGAATGTCGATATATTCGATTTCGTCAAAATAGTGTTTCAGCGCATAAGAGGAGAATACGCCCGTTACGCCCGGATCGAATCCGCTGCCCAAAAGAGCTGTGATTCCCGCTTTTTCAAAGCGTTCGCGGTAATCCCATTGCCATTTGTATTCGAATTTCGCCGTATCTTCCGGCTCATAGTTTGCCGTATCCATGTAGTGCGTTTTGGTGGCCAGACAAGCATCCATGATCGTCAAATCTTGGTAAGGCAGAGCCAGGTTCATGACGATATCCGGTTTGACTTCGTTAATGAGAGCGATCAGTTCATCTACGTTGTTGGCATCGACCTGTGCGGTCGTGATTTTGGTTTTGCCGCCGTCCAATTTTGCTTTCAGCTCATCGCATTTGGACTTCGTACGGCTGGCGATGCAGATTTCTTCGAAAACCTCGCTGTTTTGAACGCATTTATGAATTGCTACAGATGCTACGCCGCCGGCGCCAATGACTAGTGCTTTTCCCATTTTTCAATCCCCTATTCCGATTAGATTTTATTCAATGTAAAAACGGCAACAAAAAAAGCAAGCGAAACACGCATTATGCGCATCACACTTGCTTTGATATAGTCAAATAATAAGATCGTCCCGAAAAGCATGACCGGACAAACCTCTTGCGTGCTCGTCAGTCAGCCATAAAACTCAACGTTTTATGGAAAGGCGCTTAATATTCAAATATATCATGTTAGGATCAGAGTCTATATAGCAAATAATTACTTTTACCACTCTTATTGACCGTTTCACAAGTTGTGTGCATATGCACTGGTTGTAAAGTAACCAACTTATAAAATTTGAGCTTTTAACTCAATCAATAAGGCAACGAAAGTTGCCAATCGGCATTTGACCCGGCTGTCCGTATGGCCTTAACTTCCTCAAAAGAAGTGGTCAAAGTTTATCTGCTTGGAAAGATCCTACATTTATATTGAATATTCGCTTTCCAAAAATTACGCTACTTCATAATAGCAGGATAGGAATTATTGAGCAAGAGGAATTTTAAAACAAGCCCATATTTTTTTGCGGCATTGAAAACAAAATGAGATATCAAGATGAAACTTAATGTCTCTGTCATAGCAAAAATACCGCCTTTCATTGGGATTATTCAAACCCAATAAATAGCGGTATTATTTGCTATCTCAATGCCCCTAACCCTTTCAGGACACCTTATGCTCGATGCGCAGCTTATCCCCACCATCGCGATGAATTCGCTATTTGTCGGTTTCGACTTGCTGATGTTGATCGTGTATCCAAACAGATGGCTGATGGAATCGATGTTGCCGCGCGTCCAGGCTACTTCGATGGCGTGACGGATAGCGCGTTCTACGCGGGAAGGCGTAGTTTTGAATTTTTCGGCGATGGCCGGGTAAAGCGTTTTGGTGATTGCACCCAAAATTTCAATGTTATTATATACCATGGTGATCGCTTCACGAAGATATTGATATCCTTTAATATGCGCAGGAACACCGATTTCATGTATGATCGACGTGATATTGGCGTCCAAATTCTTTCCTTTTGCCAACGGAACCACATTGGATTTGATGGTGGATGTCATGCTGACATTCCCCGCAGTTACACTCTGGCCGCCTACAAGCTGACGAATCCGGCTCGCAAGAACCTCCATGTCAAACGGTTTAAGAATGTAATAAGAGGCTCCAAGCTGTACAGCACGCTGCGTGATGTTCTCCTGGCCGAAAGCAGTTAGCATGATGATCTTGGGCTGTGGTGACAAATTCATTTCACGTAAGCGTTCCAAAACACCCAATCCATCCAGATGAGGCATAATAATATCCAGAATCAACACATCCGGAATCTTTCGCGAATCACTTATCATATTAAGTACTTCCTCGCCATTGTAGGCGATTCCCGTAACCATCATATCTTCTTGCTCCGTTATGTACTCGGCAAGCAAATTTGTGAATTCACGGTTGTCATCCGCCAACAAAACCTCAATTTTTTGCACTCGCTGCTTCCTCCTTAAAATCAATATCCAAATTTTTTCGTCTGAAATAGTTTTCGACATCACGATTTAAATTCCTTCTGTCGAAAATTATTTTTGTTTATTTTTTTTAGATATTGATTTATAATAAATATTTTTATGCAAAATTCTATATATTTCTGCGAAAAACGACAAAAAATCTTAAGGCTCAGCTGGCCTTAAGATTTGATGAATCATTTGAGATAGGTGGGATGACACCCGAATCCTGCAGCATCCACTCGATAAAACAGCCGTAGCCAGACTTAGGATCATTCACGAATACATGCGTTACTGCTCCGATCAGCTTACCGTCCTGCACAATTGGACTTCCGCTCATACCCTGTACAATGCCGCCGGTTTTCTCAATCAGTTTTGGATCCGTGATGCGAAGCACCAAGCCTTTCGTTGCCGGAGTATCCTGCTTTGCAACGTGCACGATATTCACCTTAAATTTCTCCACCTGCTGACCGTCTACAACCGTCAAAATCTCAGCAGGACCTTCTTTTACATCTTGGGCAAAAGCAACAGGAATCCCCTCTTTATAAAGACTGTTATCCGGATTCTGGCTCATTTTTCCGAAGATGCCGAAATGAGTATTACGCTCAATGTTTCCCAAAATTTTGCTATCCTTTAAAAAATGGGCTCTTTTCTCTCCCGGTTCTCCATCCTGCGATTTGGATATCGATGTTACGCTGGACTGCAGAATTTCGCCACTGCCAACCGGAATAGGTGTTTGAGTATTCATATCCGTAATGACATGTCCTAAAGCTCCATATACCCCTTGATCAGGAGCATAAAAAGTTAAAGTTCCCACGCCTGCGGCAGAATCCCGGATATAGAGCCCCAATCTCCATTTCCGTTCGCTTTGGTCATACGATGGAATGAGCTTGGTCTTCATGATCTTATCACCGCGCTTGAATGTAATCTCGAGCGGTTGTTTGTTTTTGCCCGCTTCCTCTACAACCTGAGCCACTTTGGAAATATCCTGAAGCGGTTCACCATTCATGTGAGTCATCAAATCACCTAGCTGGATACCAGCATTTTCTCCGGGGGAAACTCTGGTTGTCGGATCGATATGCACCAGGTGGTGACCCACCACCAAAATACCTGCCGACTTCACCTTTACACCAATCGTTTGTCCTCCTGGGATAACCTTAAGTCCAGGAATCACATGAATTTGCACGGTTTTAAAAGGAATTTTGCCAAACAGCTTCAGGGTTAACTTGGCACTGCCGCTTTGCTGGGGGTGCAGCTGAAGCGGATGCTGCGGTGAAACCTTAAAGGTTGGTGAATCAGATCCATTAAGCTGAAGCACATCTGGACGATCCACCGTTGCCTGTGCCGCCACTGGCATGGCCAATTGAACGGATTTCGTGTCACCAGCGAACATTTTGATCTCACTGGGGATGGAATTGAAGCTTTGTACAGGTGCAGTAATGCATAAAAAAAACAGAAAGAAGGCAATGAAAAGACCGAGCATTTTATTCCTGAGGCTGGAGTTCAATGGCTGTCACGCTCCCTTTTGCTTCTTTCGCTTGACGAAAAAGGTGGTCGCCAATTGCGTACCTTTAAGATTACCCTGCCCCTAGGCTTTTATTACTGTCAATCATTACGCTGGTGCGGTTTTGACAGCTTTTCGTTCCTCGGCCAGCTTCAACATATCTTGGGCGTGATGGAGTGTCTTTTCAGTGATTTCAACACCGCCCAACATACGAGCCAGCTCTTCAATGCGACCATGGTCGGTAAGCTCCTCCACTCGGGTCATGGTACGTTCTCCTTCAATATTTTTCTCGATTAGATATTGATGCTCCGCCATACATGCTACTTGCGGCAAATGAGTAATGGAGAAGACTTGACAGTTCTCCGCAAGCTTATCCAACTTCTCGGCAATGGATTGTGCCGCCCTGCCGCTCACTCCGGTATCAACCTCGTCGAAGATCAGCACTGGGATACGGTCATGTCTTGCAAAAATACTTTTCATCGCCAGCATCATTCTGGAGAGCTCCCCGCCTGAAGCTATTTTGCTCAGTGGACGTAAAGGTTCGCCCGGATTCGGAGATATCATAAATTCTGCGATATCGATTCCTTGCCGGGTCAGTTTGATCCGCTCCCCATCGATTTCAGCGCCTTTGGGATCCTCAAGCCGATCTAAACGGACCTCAAGTGAAGTTCGTTCCATATGAAGATCCTTTAGTTCCTTCTCCACCTGACCGGCCAGATCGGCAGCACACATTTGACGGGCTTCACTCAGCTCCTTGGCTGTTTCAATCAAATCCGTGAGCATATCATCACGGCGAGCTTGAAGCTCCTCCAATCGCTCATCCTTATTCTCCAGCGCATTGGTCTCCATCATAATATTGTTGTAATACGTGAGAATTTCATCCACACTTTCTCCATACTTTCGACGCAAAGAGGCAATCAGATCTAGACGCTCTTCCACTTCATTAAGACGTTCCGGATTAAATTCAATGTCATCCCGATAATCGCGAAGCTGGAAGGCCGCATCCTCAAGCTGATAAAAAGCCGATTGCAGCTGCTCCAGAATAGGTTTCAGTTCCTTTTCGTCGTACCGCAATACATCCTCGAGCCGTGAAACCGCATTGCTGATCGTTCCCAGTCCGTTCTGTCCATAAATCAAGTCATACGCACCCGAAACGGAGTCCATCATTTTCTCGCTATGGGATAGCTTGACCCGTTCTTCCAGAAGCCATTCATCCTCACCCGATTTTAAGGAAGCCGCCGAAATTTCCTCCAGTTGAAAACGGTAAAGATCAAGCATTTGATAGGTTTTCTGGCTGGTCATCATCAGCTCCCGGTACTCTTTTTCAACTCTTGAGAATGAGGAGTATTTTTCCTGATACAGACGCTTCACAGGACCTATCACGGCTTCACCATATGTATCGAGAAGATGCAAATGACGGTCAGCGCGCATCAGATTCTGATGTTCATGCTGACCGTGAATGTTAATTAGCTGTTCTCCGATCTCTCGCAACATCGTCAAGTTGACTAGCTGTCCATTGATGCGTGAAGTACTTTTTCCTTGATTGGTCACTTCCCTGCGGATAATTAGATGCTCCTCAGGCTCTGCCTGAATGCCGATTTGTTCCAATGCGCTCCACACGGGATGATTCTGCTGGAGCTCAAACATCGCTTCGATCTCTGCTTTTTCACAGCCATACCGGATCAAATCAGCGGAACCTCTGCCTCCGGCAATAAGTCCCAAAGCATCAATAACGATGGATTTACCTGCTCCTGTTTCCCCTGTAAGAACATGAAATCCTGCATGAAATGACACGTCAACCGATTCGATCACGGCCAAATTCCGGATACTTAATGTCATCAGCATCTAAAAAAGGCACCTCCCATATATGCGCCACCAACGATTTTAAGAAATATAACTCTGGATAAGCTGTACCAGACTCTCACTGTCTTCATTGGTCCGGCAGATCATCAGGATCGTATCATCCCCGCAAATGGTACCCATGATCTGATTCCATTCCATGTTATCAAGCAGCACCGCAATCGCGTTGGCCGTTCCCGGCAAAGCCTTCATAACCACGAGATTATTGGTGTAATCAATATGAACAAAATTATCCACGAGCGCCCGTTTCAGCTTCTGAATCGGATTGTACCGCTGGTCTGTCGGTAAAGAGTATTTATACCTTCCGTCATCCATCGGTACTTTGATGAGCAGCAGCTCTTTGATATCTCTTGATACGGTTGCCTGGGTCACCTGAAAACCTGCAGTCCTCAGTGCCTCCACCAGCTCGTCCTGAGTTTCAATATCATGCTGGGTAATGATTTCCCGAATTTTAATATGTCGTCGACCTTTCATAAAAACCCTCCTGAGAAAAACTTATATTTATTCATCATATCCAATCGAATCTTCTTCATCCCAATCAAAATGTATGCATGCCACATCATTGTTGTCTACATCCACATACAAAACACCGCCGCAGCCGGGATATAAAAGAAAATAAGGAAGCAAGCGATCCCGGATCGAGCTTCCCGTCCAGTCCATGGGTAGACGGCTTCTTGCGACTTTGACCAGATACAGCGTGTTTTCATCATTTCGCACAATAAAATCAATAAACAGGCGGCTGTGAAAATCCTCCCCGTCTACATCAAAGTAAAGAGGAATTTTGATTTTACCGCCAATTACTTCATACCCTGCACCCTCCAGCAAATCTACCGCCGGATGGTCGGGAATTATGTCATTGATTGGCATTTCCGGCACACGGGCAGGCAATGGCTTGAACAGCCAGGACCTGAGCCCATATACAATCCAAATCAACAGCAGCAATCCAATAAGAAGCATAACGAGCCAGTCCGCCCGGTCCTCCATCCCGATCACCTCATGGTTCTATTCGCGGGACAGAAAAGAAATTCCTTTTTTATAGCTGCTGTAATTCCAGCTCTTCATGCGGATCATATTCATCAATTTCTAGTCCATTATATCCCAAACAGACGTTCTCCTCAAATCTCTTTTTAAAAAAAAGATTCAGAGAAAGAAAAGAAACTCATCACTTGGATGAGTTTCCTGTAAAGGTATTCGAGGCCTCGGCCACCACGCCCTGAACAATTTCCTGAAGTTTGGTATCAAAACCTTCCTCATCACTCGGACCGCCTTCACCAAGATGCCAGTGGGCCAAAAACTCGATATTTCCCTCCCCACCGGTAATGGGTGAGAAGGTCAGACCTCTCAGCTCGAATCCCAAATCATGCGCGAAAGATAAAATATTCAGCAGTACTTCACGGTGAACCGCCGGTTCCCTGACTACGCCTGATTTCCCGACCTTCTCCCGTCCGGCTTCAAACTGCGGCTTAATGAGTGCGGCAATATCTCCAGGCTGCTTTAGCAGTGCCTTTAATGGCGGCAGAATAATCCGCAGAGAAATGAAGGAAACGTCAATGCTTGCAAAATCGGGTTCTGGCCCCTTCAAATCTTCAGGTGTCATGTAGCGGAAATTCGTTTTCTCCATGACACAAACCCGTTCATCATTGCGCAGCGACCAATCCAGCTGATTGGAACCGACATCGATGGCATAGACATAAGCGGCTCCATGCTGAAGCGCGCAATCCGTGAATCCTCCGGTAGAAGAACCAATGTCCAGCATCGTTCTGCCTTCCATATCGATGCCGAAGGAGCGTATGGCTTTCTCCAGCTTCAATCCCCCGCGGCTGACATAAGGGTGAACAGCGCCTTTTACGCGTATGACGGTGTCCCTCGGGACTTTCATGCCTGCTTTTTCAATGCGCTCTTCATTGGCCAATACCAGTCCCGCCATAATGGCAGCCTTGGCCTTTTCGCGACTATCATAAAATCCCTGCTCAACCAGCAGGATATCAATCCGTTCTTTTGGCGAATTCATATTTATCTCCTGATTCTATCCCTCTTAAGAAGAAACTCCCTTTTTACCTCTCCCAAATGCATGCAGCGACATCAGCTTTTTGATTTCGATGCACACGCCTTCAACCGTTAATCCGGTTTCTTGGCGCTGTTCCTTGACGCTACCGTGTTCGATAAAGCGGTCCGGAACTCCCATCAGGGATACTCTCGTGTCAAAAATATGATTCGTCGCATAAAACTCCAGCACGGCACTGCCGAGACTTCCCGCTTCACTGGCTTCTTCCAATACAACCATATTCGTATGGCTCTCTGCCAGCTCCATAAGCATTTCCTCGTCAACTGGCTTCAAGAAACGGGCATTCACAACGCGCAGGTTAATGCCTTCACGCTTCAATTGCTCGGCAGCCTCAAGTGCAACCTGCACCATAGGTCCACAAGCAAGTACGGCATAGCCTTCGCCTTCACGAACCGTTTCCCATTTACCGATCGGAATCGGTACGAGTTTTTCGTCCAGAGGTACGCCGAGTCCGTTGATCCGCGGATAACGGTAAGCGATCGGACCTTGATCGTAATCCAGAGCGGTTTTCATCATATGGCGCAGCTCGTTTTCATCTTTAGGCATCATCATAACCAAATTCGGGATATGACGCATGAACGCCACATCAAAAACGCCCTGATGCGTTTCACCATCGGCACCCACAAAACCAGCACGGTCAATGGCAAACATCACGTTCGCATTATGTCGGCAGATATCATGGACGATCTGATCGTAGGCTCTCTGCATAAAGGTCGAATACACCGCAAATACGGGCTTCATACCTTCCATGGCAAGCGCTGCGCACATCGTGGCCGCATGCTGCTCTGCGATGCCGACATCGATCATCCGGCTCGGAAATTTCTCGCTGAATGGAATCAGTCCGGAACCGCTTGGCATGGCCGGTGTTACCGCTACGATGCGCGGGTCCTGCTCCCCAAGCTCAATGAGCGTTTTACTAAACACATCCGTGTACATTGGATTACCAACCGATTTAAGTACTTGACCGGATTCAATCTTATACGGCGAAATGCCATGCCATTTGTAGGAATCGGCTTCAGCCGGTTTGTAACCTTTGCCTTTGGTCGTCAGAACGTGAACGAAGACAGGTCCACGCACGTTGTCGGCCTGTTTGAAGGTCTCCATCAGCTTTTGAATATCGTGCCCGTCCACAGGTCCGAGATAAGTCAGACCAAGTTCCTCGAATAATACGCCGGGAACCATCATATATTTCAGGCTGTCCTTCAGACGGGAGCCGGTCTTAGCCAGCATACCGCCGATTGCCGGAATTTTCTTCAGTAGAATTTCAACCTCATCCTTAGCCCGCAAATAATGGCGGTCGGAACGGATTTGGCTCAAGTAATTATGCATCGCGCCAACGTTCGGTGCGATCGACATTTCGTTATCGTTCAGGATCACCATTAAATCTTTTTGTTCATGTCCGATATGGTTTAAGGCTTCGAAAGCCATGCCCCCAGTAAGAGCACCGTCTCCGATGACCGCTATAACCTTGTTCTTCTCTCCCTTAAAATCCCGGGCAAGAGCCATACCCATAGCAGCAGACAGTGAAGTGCTGCTGTGTCCGGCTTCCCATACATCATGCTCGCTCTCGTTTCTTTTGACAAAACCGCATAATCCCTTGAATTTACGAAGGGTGTCAAACTGATCCATCCGTCCGGTCAGGATTTTATGAACATAAGCCTGATGACCAACATCAAAAATAAACTTGTCACTTGGACTGTCATAGCAGTAATGCAGGGCCAGCGTGAGTTCCACCACTCCCAAATTTGAGGCGAGATGCCCTCCTGTGACAGACAGCTTCTCAATCAGAAATTGACGGATTTCAGCCGCCAAAGAAGTGAGCTCGTCAACCGAAAGAGATTTGATTTGGTTTGGCTCATTAATTTGTGGAAGCAGCACGTCGATCTCCCCGCTTTCCTAGATATAATAGAGAATTTTCTTTACGTCCGGCTTTCATATAAAAGCCTCTTTTCATGTATATTGTTACGCTTTCTTTGCAGAAACAGCGATTCTTTTCGTCATTATATCACAAAACCTTACGCAATCATAAAATGACGGCGATTAGTGGTCCCGGTTCATCAAATAGTCGGCGATCTCCAGCAGGCGCGACGGATATTTAAAATCCGCTTCCAGAATGGCCGCTTTCGCTTCATCCGTAAGGCGCCGTACTTCATCACGGGAAGCTTCAAGCCCTATAAAATAGGGATATGTTACCTTTTCCTGCTTAATGTCGCTCTGTGTTTTTTTGCCGAGCTTTGTCTCGTCACCAACGATATCCAAAATATCGTCCTGAATCTGAAAAGCAAGACCAAGCTTGCGTCCAAAAGTACGCAGCGCTTCCAGCTGCGATGCATTTGCCCCGGCGATTCTCCCGCCGGCTAGCAGTGAGAACATGATCAAATCACTCGTTTTGTGGAGATGAATATATTCCAGCTGCGACAATTCAGTCAGGCCTTGTTCACCTTCCATATCCGCCACCTGTCCTCCAACCATGCCTCTTGGGCCCGATAGCTCCGACAGATCCATGGTGATCTCCACAACACGCTCAGCCGGTACACCGTGAGATCTGGAAATTTGCGCGATAAGGTAGAAAGCATGCGTGAGAAGGGCATCCCCAGCCAAAATCGCCGTGGCTTCGCCAAACACTTTATGATTCGTCAGTTTGCCTCTTCGGTAGTCGTCATTATCCATGGCCGGCAGATCGTCATGAATCAGGGAATAGGTATGCACCATTTCAACGGCACAGGCGGCATCATATGCTGCCTCCAGGCTGCCTTCCAGAGCCTCACAGGCGGCTACGACAAGCAGCGGACGCATACGTTTGCCGCCTGCCATCAATGAATATAGCATGGCTTCCCGGAGAGAAGACGGAATCTGCCAGCGGGAAGGAAGACTATCCTCTAGTCTTATGGTCACCCGATCTATAATGTTTTGATGATATTCTTTGAAGGAGACCGGTTCACTCAAGTACGTCACCGCCATTTACATCAATCTCGCCGCCAAAAAGTTTTTTGCGCAGCTCCCCGTTTTCTTCAACGATCATTTCGATTTTCCGCTCCACCTGCTCCAGTTTCTGGCTGCAGAGCTGTGACAGCTTCATTCCCTCCTGAAAAAGCTCAATAGCCTTCTCCAAAGGCACATCGCCATGCTCAAGCTCTCCAACGATATCCTCAAGCTGGATCATGGCATCTTCAAATTTCAACTCATTACTCTTGTCCGTCATTTTGCCCATCCTCCTTCATTCCCCATACCTGGCATGAAAGCTGACCGTCACTCACCTTAATTTGGACCAGATCTCCAGGCTGTACGTCATTAATTGATTTAATGAGATGTTGTTCCTGTTCATCGTATACCAAGCTGTAGCCGCGCGCCATAACCTTAAGCGGACTTAAGGCGTCAAGCTGTCTCATGGATGAATACAGCTGTGTCTGTTTATTTCTAAGAACAGATTGCATCAGTGACAGCAGCTGCTTCTGGCTAACTTCATTCCGCTTCTTAGCATAGGCAAGCTGTTCACGCGGATTATACCGCATGAGTCCATGGTGGACCCTGCTGCTCTTCTCTCGGCTTAGGTTCAGCTTCGCGCGCATACCTCTAGCAAGACGCTGCTCCAGCATATCGAGACGTTCTGCATGCTGGAGCATGTATCTTCGTGGATGCACAAGCACCGGTGACCGCTGGAGCGAAGTCAGCTGCTGGCGGCTCCGTCTAACACGTTCAAGCAGCAGCTGCTTAAGAAGACGCCGGCGCTGATCCAGCCTTTCATTCAATTCGGCTGCGTGAGGCACAGCCAGCTCGGCAGCCGCGGTAGGAGTAGCAGCTCTAAGATCCGCTGCAAAATCAGCGATCGTAAAATCCGTTTCATGCCCTACTGCAGATATCACCGGAATATACGATGAACGAATCGCCCGTGCGACCGCTTCTTCATTAAATGCCCATAGTTCCTCTAGCGAGCCCCCGCCGCGTCCAACGATCAGCACATCTGCCTCTTCCATCTCATTCAAATGGCGGATAGCCCGGACAATAGACGGAGCCGCGCCTTTCCCCTGTACCAGAACAGGGTAGAGTATAATTCTCGCCTGAGGATAACGGCGTCCAAGCGTAATCATGATATCCCGGACAGCTGCGCCCGTAGGCGAAGTAATTACACCGATGGTTTCAGGGAACTCTGGAATTGGTCTTTTCCGTTCAGCCGCAAAGAGTCCTTCGTCCTCCAGCTTTCTCTTCAGCTGTTCATACGCAAGATACAAGCTTCCGATGCCGTCCGGCTGCATATGCGTTGCGTAAAATTGATATTGTCCATCCCGCTCATAGACCGTCACGTTGCCCCTGGCAATCACCTTGGAGCCTTCCTTCGGTACAAAGGGAAGCCTTTGATTATGGGAAGCAAACATAATAGCGCGGATCCGGCTGCCTTCATCTTTCAGTGTAAAATACATATGTCCGCTGGAATGATGCGTGAAATTCGAGATTTCGCCGCGAATCCATACATCGGAGAGCAGTGAATCCGAATCCAGCTTCATACGGATATATTTGTTTAAATCCTTGATGGATAAAATACGCTGCGGTTCCATATCAGAACCCCTCTCTTACGCCAATCCGTGATGGCGTTTTGCCGCAATCAGTGTATTCTGCATCAGCATAGTGATGGTCATCGGGCCTACACCGCCAGGCACCGGAGTAATTGGTCCGGATACTTCCTTCACACTCTCAAAATCCACATCTCCTGCAAGCTTTCCGTTCTCAAGCCGGTTCATGCCCACATCAATGACAACCGCACCCGGTTTTACATAGCTGGCATCAATATAATTCGCCCGTCCGATCGCGACGACAAGCACGTCTGCCTGGCGCGCAATTTCAGCCATGTTCTTCGTACGTGAGTGGCACATCGTGACTGTCGCATTTTCGCGCTGGAGCAAGAGAGATACGGGCTTGCCCACGATGTTGCTTCGTCCAATCACAACGGCGTGTTTGCCTGACAACGAGATGCCTGCACGTTTGATCAATTCGATAACGCCAGCGGGCGTACATGGAAGAAGACTGTCATCGCCGATGACCAGGTTCCCTACATTGACCGGATGAAATCCGTCCACATCCTTGCCCACGGCGATTGCATTAATAACTGCTTTCTCATCAATATGCACAGGAAGAGGCAGCTGTACCAAAATCCCGTCGATGCTGTCCTGGTGGTTCAGCTTGTCCACCAAGGCTAGCAAATCTTCTTGCGAGGTCTCTGCAGGCAGACGGTGAACTTCAGAGTAATATCCCAAATCATGACATGCTTTTTCCTTGTTACGGACATACACTTGAGATGCCGGATCTTCGCCTACAAGCACAACAGCCAGACCAGGCACAACACCATTGGCTGCCAAATCCTTTACTTCACCCGCAATACTGCTGCGGATTTCTTCGGATACTTGTTTTCCGCTGATAATGGTTGCTGTCATTCTACTCTCTCCCCTGTATATATGTGATAAATCGCGACTGAAAAGTAAAACGGCTAAAGCCGTAGAAAAAGCTTAAGATGGATCGTTTTTCAGCTTGTCCAGCTCGCGGATCATGTTCCCCAAAACACCATTAACAAACTTGCCGGATTCATCTGTTCCAAAGTGCTTGGACAGCTCGATCGCTTCATTGACAGCGACTTTGGCTGGCACATCGGTGGAGTACAGCATCTCAAATGCAGCTAGACGCAGAATTTGACGGTCGACTCGCGACAGACGGCTGATTTGCCACCCTTTCAAATAATTTTCGAGCAGTCCGTCGATCGCTTGCTTATGACTCCACACTCCGTTTACAAGCTTCAGCACATATGCTTTGAGCTCCATTTCATTCGTAATGACACGCTCTGTATCATTTTCCTCTGCGGCTTCATCCAGCAGCATGTTTACCGCATCTTCACTGCCAACCTCATTCATTTCCATTTGATAAAGGCTTTGCACGACGATTTCCCTTGCTAAACGTCTTTTCATTATGTTCCTCCTGAACCTGTCATAAGTGAATACTTCTTATTAGTATGGATTGATTTGTAATGTTTTTTGCATCTTGTACGGCTCTAGGTTCTTTTCACAAAAAAACCGCGATATGCTTCACCAGAAAATGGGCATTATGAAGCTGCAGCTCTTTTTTCCGGAGAAAGCATATCACGGGTTCATTTAAAAGGACGCCAGCGCTCGGAAAGCCACTGTCCCATTTCACTCCAGCGAAAAAAAGACCCTAACTGCAAATCCTTTCTTTTGCCGGCAGTATATCCTATGAACACAACCAATGCAAAGAACAACATATCCCAAAAACCCGCAAACAAATAAATAAAACCGAAAAAGATTCCGCCGGCAATGCCGGTTATCCGTCCTCTGTGACTCTCCCATATTTCCTTCCAGAGCTCCATGGAAGACCACCTCTATTCCACTCTACTCTTTATTGTTGTCGACTGGCCTACGTTAGCTATATATACAGCCACATTCGACACCGGAATGCCAGTTGTTTCCTGAAGATAATCATGGACTTGCTTTTGAATCTCCGTTGTCATGGTAGGAATAGATACATCTCCTTCAACAACTGTGCGGATCATAATCTCAAGTCCTGCCTCTCTTACTCTGATCCGTGCCTTGAGGTCCTTGGCGCCACGAATTCTGGAAGCCGCCTTCAGGCACAGGTTCTCAATCGTTTCCACTGAAATCTGAATATCCCCATACTCCGTACGCTGATCAATCGAAGGAATATCTACGCGTTCGCGACGAATGGAAATATAGAAAAAACGGAAGCTGAGCAGAAGCAAAACAGCCGCAACCACTACATAAGTGACTGTAAGCGTCGTTTGATCCATATTGATTTCCAATCCGGGAACCAGACCGCTCAAACGGAGGATGGCAAATACACTTATTATTCCGATACTCAAGCTGTAGATAAACAGCAGAAGTCTATCCAGTATTTTGGCCACGAACAGCACAGCCTCCTTAAATTAGAGTAAACCCTCGACGCATGTCGGGGGTTATTTAGCTCATTCCATATCGAACACTCTTTATTTCACTCGTTGATTGAAGTCGATATCTTCCGTTCTCTCAGCGTTTTTGAAATGAACATCATGAATTTGCACATTCACTTCGATTACGGTTAAGCCGGTCATCATCTCGATCGACCGTTTAACGTTGCGCTGGATTTCAGTAGCCACTTCCGGCAAACGCTGTCCGTATTCAATAATGACGGATACGTCAACGGCAGCCTCGCGCTGACCAACCTCCACCTTCACGCCTTTGGACAGGTTTTTACGTCCGAGCAGCTCGGCGATGCCGCCTGCAAAGCCGCCGCTCATGCCGGCAACTCCCTTGACTTCCACCGTCGCAAGACCTGCGATAACTTCAATCACTTCAGGAGCAATCTGTATTTCACCGATTTCTGTACGTTCAGACTCATTCGGTACTGTGCTCATTCATTCAACACACCTTTCAGGTAGGATGGAAACACCGATACACCCGTTAGGACACTTTTAAGATCACTCATAAATATAACATTTACGGTGAATCATGACAAACATCCTTTAGGATTATATCTCGTTTTCTTCCAAGAATTTAATATCAAAATCACCTTTATTGAACGTAGGATGCTCGAGCAGCTTCAGGTGGAACGGAATGGTCGTGTGAATACCTTCAACGGCAAACTCGGACAATGCCCGTTTCATCTTCGCTATGGCTTCTTCACGAGTAGGAGCCCATACGATTAACTTCGCGATCATGGAATCATAAAACGGAGGAATGGAGTATCCCTGATAAGCCGCGCTGTCTACCCGCACCCCTGGTCCTCCCGGAGCAAGATAGAATTGGATTTTACCTGGAGCAGGCATAAAGTTACGGTCAGGATCCTCTGCATTGATACGGCATTCGATGGAGCTGCCGTTAATGACAATATCCTCCTGAGAGAAAGAAAGCGGCTTGCCTTCCGCCACAGAAATCATTTCCTTAATCAGATCCATGCCCGTCACCATTTCGGTAACCGGATGTTCCACCTGAATCCGGGTATTCATCTCCATAAAGTAGAATTGTCCGTCCGGCCCGAGCAGAAACTCAAGCGTACCGGCTCCGGAATAGTTCACGGCTTTAGCAGCACGCACGGCTGCCTCACCCATTAGACTGCGGACCTCCTGGGACAATACCGGACATGGCGATTCTTCAACAAGCTTTTGTCTGCGGCGCTGAACCGAGCAATCTCGTTCGCCCAAATGAACCGCATTGCCGTGATTGTCAGCCATGATTTGAATTTCCACGTGCTTCATTCCGGTAAGGAATTTCTCAAGATATACCCCTGCGTTGCCAAACGCCTTTTGAGCTTCCTGCTGCGCAGCAGTAATCTGTTTGATGAGTGCAGGCTCGTCCTCTGCTATACGGATGCCCTTACCTCCGCCACCTGCAGTAGCCTTGATAATCAAAGGATATCCGATATCTCTGCCGATCATAACCGCCTGATCCAGATCCTCAACCAGACCGTCTGATCCAGGGATAACAGGAACCCCCGCCGATTTCATCGTTTGCTTCGCAACGGATTTATCACCCATCTTGTTAATTGCATCTGCAGACGGACCGATAAAAGTAATGTTGCAGGATTCGCAGATTTCTGCGAAGTCAGCATTTTCGGCCAAAAACCCGTATCCGGGATGAACGGCATCACATTCGGTAAGCGTTGCCACACTCATAATATTGGTGATGTTCAGATAACTGTCTTTGGACAATGTCGGACCGATGCAATAGGCTTCATCCGCCAAACGGACATGAAGCGCATCCTTATCCGCTTCAGAATATACAGCAACCGTGGAAATGCCAAGCTCCCGGCAGGCTCGGATGATACGAACGGCAATTTCACCGCGGTTGGCTATCAGGATTTTATGAAATTTCATGCAAGTAACCTCCCTTTCGTCATACGGTGTTTATTCCGATTTCACCAGAAACAGAGGCTGCCCGAATTCAACCAGTTGTCCGTTTTCCACGAGGATCTCTACGATTTCACCTTTGATTTCAGCCTCCAGCTCGTTCATAAGCTTCATGGCTTCAATGATGCAGACCGTGGATTTTTCATTCACTTTATCTCCGACATTGACAAATGGGCCTAATTCAGGAGATGGAGATCTGTAGAACGTACCCACCATCGGAGATACAATCTTATGTAAAGAAGGGTCGGCTGCATTCGCACCACCCGCCGCTGGCTGCTGGCCGGCATCGGCTGCTGCAGGCGGATTAACATATTGAGGCATGGCTTGCTGCGGAACCTGAAGATACTGGGCTTGTGCAGGCTGACTTGCAATCACTTCAGTTTTGTTTGCCTTGCGGATCGTCAGATGTGTTCCTTCCAATTCAATATCCAATTCGTGTACAGAGGTCTGATCGACCAATTGTATTAACTCTTTGATTTCGCTTAACTTCAACATTCACAAATCACTCCTTCAAGGGAAGCGCCTGGCTTCCGGACATACATACACATAACGATATGTATTATATCACAAACGCTAGAAATGGAAAGAGTCCAAGATCATCCCGGACTCTTTCGACGTTTTTTCTGTTTTTCCGCCACGCTTAAGGCGCCATGTATTGCACACTGACTTTATCCTGCGTGACATTCAGTTCTTTCATGACCAGCTCGACGATGCTGACAGCCTGTTTAACATCCGGCTTGTCGCTGAGAACAAGCACTTGATATTTATCGTTTTCTTGCTTCACGAGGGCATTGGCAAAGGAGTATTTTTGCTCAAGCTCTTCTTCGATGCCTTGGATTTTGTTTTCTTTTGTTTCCAGAGCCTGAAGATCTTCGCTTGCCTTGGCAGTATCCGCCGGATCTTTGCTCATGTCGTTCATTACGGCCACCAGTTCATTTTGCTTCTTCAGATTGTCTTGCGTACGTTGGAAGAGGTAGGATTCAATCTGACTCGCACTTGTGCTTTTTTGAGAAGCCACTTCTTTCAGCACTTCATCGTCACTTTTACCGGCCTTTGCTGTTGTTTTTCCATCGGATGTTCCGGCTGTTTTACCTGTGGAAGCTGTCTTGTCGGTTGAAGTCTGATCTTTGGTATCTGTTTGGGCTGCAGTCTTGTCTTGGTTTTCCTTGGCTGCGTCCTTACCCGTATTTTTAGCCGTATCGGTGGCAGCTTTGTTTGCGTCTTTGCCAGCAGCGTCATTCACTTTACCGTCCGTAATAACTTCTGTAACCTCGACTCCGTTTTCCGTCTTCGTTGTCCCTGAAGCAGTCTCCTTAGCTGATGTTTTATCCGTAGTTCCCACCTGCTGACTGTCGGCCACCTGGTTCTTGGAAGAACCCGAGTCTTCAGTAAACAGGTAGTAAGCCGAAAGCACAACCATCAAGCTCAGCATTGATACCAACCAAATCGTTTGTCTTTTACTGTTCATTCTTTATATCCTCCTCAAAATTGAACTCATTTTATTGAAATCAGCTTACCCCTGCTTACGCGGCACAACCGATATGCGGTAACCCGGCACATTCAGCCCTTTTTCCACCGCATCGACGATTAGTTCCTTGACGATCTCGTTTTCTGCTCCTTTGGCGACTACCAGCACGCCGCGGATTTGCGGCTTTACCCTTTTGGTAATGATCGGAGTTTGAGTTCCGGACTGCTCATACGTAACGACTTCCCCGTCCCGCGTGTATTGTGTGGTATGGCGTTTGCCCCCGTTTGCATCGTTCTCATCTGATTGCTGCTGGGAGTCCTTGATATTTCGCTGGTATATAATTTCGTCTGTGGAGTCTACCGTTACCATGATATCGACCGTGCCTACACCCACAATTTTTTCCAGTATGCCCTTCATCTTATCCTCTGCCGTTTGCTCGATGCTGCTGAATGCGTTCGCATCTCCAGCGTTATTCTGGAAAGTTTCCTTGGATGCGGATGCTGCTTCTGACGGCGGTTCCCTTCCTATATTTTCGTTATCCAGCTTCTTCACATTGACAAAGGAGTTGAACAGAACGATCGCAACCCCGATCAGCCCCACAATGATGAGCCAGCGAAAAGTGTTGATCCTTTTACCGCCACCCTGTCCGCCACCGCTGATCCATTGTTCCAGTTTCTTGAACCATTTCCCCACTTTTTGTTCACCTCGTTTTGTTTAAAGCTTCCGGCCTACCGTAGAGCCGTTCTGAATGATCACCATTTCCGGTTCCAATCCCCAAGTGTTACCCAGCATTTTCTTAATGGCTT
Organism: Paenibacillus mangrovi; assembly: GCF_022898935.1. Taxonomy (GTDB): domain Bacteria; phylum Bacillota; class Bacilli; order Paenibacillales; family Paenibacillaceae; genus Paenibacillus_AQ; species Paenibacillus_AQ mangrovi. The sequence goes on from NZ_JALIRP010000002.1 coordinate 159,563, forward strand.
CCGCTTGTTTTCCCTGAGCGCTCTCATGCTCCTTCGTACCAGATGCCTTGGAGGATGAGTCTTTGGTGTCTTCCGCGTCCTGAGTTGAATCGATGTTAACCTGGATCTGTACTGGCGAAACAGGCTCAATCTGGATCTCATTGGATGATGACTGACCGTCATTAGCACCCTTTGCAGGGGCATCCTCTTCCAGCGGCAGAACAACCGTCACAGCTTTGATATATGGATTCTGAGCAGCTCCCACGGCTGACTCTCCCGCCTGCATTGCCAGGACAACCTTGACTTCAGCCACGTTCTGGCCGATTTGCTTGCGGATTTGGTCTTTCATCTGAGCGGCAATTTCTTGTGCAGCCCATTCCAGTGATTGCTTTTGCTGTTGACTTTTCATCTGCTCAGCCTGTGCCATAATCTGCTTCAGACTACCTTTACTGCTTGCTGCCTGGGTCTGATTCAGTTTATTGAAGGCATCGGCGAGTCTAATGTCAGCCGCTTCCGTGAGTAGTTTCATCAGCGGGCTCAGCAGAGTTACCAGGATCAACAGGCTTAATACCAGCTTCACGTAACGCTCCATGGACCGGCTCGGAAGGATGAGATCCACGAAAGAGGCCAGCAGCACCACCATGATCACTTCCTTGAGCCATCCACTCAGCCAGGTCATTTTCGATAGCCCCCTTCCTTACCTCATCATGACAGTCACATTGCCGGCCGTAAGCATGATCGTGATCGCCAGAAAGAACATCAGGCCGACCGCAGCCAGGGCCGCAAAGACATACAGCATGCTTTTGCCAATGGTTTCAAGACAAGTCGTGATCGGCGAGTCACCCAGAGGCTGCATGATGGCGGCAGATACGTTGTAGATCAGGGCGAGAACCAATATTTTAATGGCCGGGAAGGCACAGAGGAAAAGGATGATGATGACACCGACCAGCCCGATGGAGTTTTTAATGAGCAGTGAAGCCGAAATGACGGTATCTGTTGCATCTGCGAACATTTTACCAACAACCGGGATAAAACTTCCTGAGACATATTTGGCTGCTCTGATGGTGACCCCGTCGGTAATGGAGCTCGTAATGCCCTGAACCGAAATGACTCCGAGAAAGACCGTAAGCAGTACTCCGAGGAACCCTACGCTGATGTTGCGCAGCAAGCTCGCCATCTGTGTCAGCTTGTACTTGTCGGACAAAGAACTAACCAGGTACAGCACCGCCGAGAAAAACATGAGCGGAAAGATCAGGTTATGGATTAGGGTTCCGACGGTGTTAATCATGAAAATAATTAGCGGATGCGTGACCGACACGGTGACCACATTACCCATCGATGCAAGAAGCGCAAACAGCAGCGGCACCATGGCCAGCATAAAATCAATCATGCGATCGATCGCTTCCTTCGCATATCCGATGGCAACGTTGAAGCTGTTAATGGCTAGTACAATGATGACCATGTAACAGAGCGAGTACGCCACCTTGCTGACGGTCTTTCGTTCAAAAGCCGACTGCAGCGTCTCTAGAATCATGCTCATGATGCTCAGCATCACGATGGTGACGAGCAGCTTCCCGTTGTAGAGCACTTCATGCCACATAAAGGAGCCAAGGGCTGAAAAAACATTTTTGATGTTGAAGCTTTCGCCTCCGGGAAGCAATATATCCATAAAGGAAGGTACTTTCTGATCCGGAAAAAACCCTCCGTAATCTTTCATCAGGTTATCCCAGTAAGACTCCACCTGATCCTTCGGCAGCACTTCCGCCTGCTGCTTGATCCACTGGTCCGCTGGAGAATCGGCAAACACCCTTGTCACACCCACCAGCAAAAACAATATTAGAAAAATGACCAAATGCCGTTTATCCCGTCGTTGTTGTCCTAGCATGGGCAATCTCACTTCCTTCTAAGAAGGCAGCAATTTGAGCACTGTTTCAATGATGATGCCGATAATCGGTACCGCGAGCACCATGATCAGTATTTTGCCGGCCAGTTCTATTTTTGAGGCTATGTTTTCCTGCCCCGCATCCCGCACCACCTGGGCTCCAAATTCAGCGATATAGGCAATGCCGATAATCTTCAAGATGGTCTTCAAATAGATCATCTCCACGCCGGAGGACCTTGCCATCCGTTCTAGTTCCGTAATGATGATGCTGATCTTTCCCATCAGAAACATGAAGATCAAAATGCTTGTTGCGACAGCAAGCAGAAAGGCAAACATAGGCTTTTGCTCTTTCACGATGAGAATCAGTATCGTTGCTATGAGTCCAAGACCCACCACCTGAATAATTTCCATATGCAACCCCTACTGGAACAGAAAAATGGTTTTGATCTCCTGCAGCAGGTTATCGAGCAGCCGGACGACCATGAACAGCACCACGACAAAGCCGATGACCGTCACCCAATGAGCCATATCCTCTTTTCCCATTTGCTTGAGCACCGTGTGAATCATCGCAATGATGATGCCGATTCCCGCAATCTGGAAAATTGCGTTCACTTCAATGTTCATTCCTTGGCACCTCGCTAAAAGATCAAAATGACGATCAATGCTCCAATCAACAGGCCGAGACTTCTGCTGATTTTTTCGTATTTCGCCTGCTCGTCTCTAGCCACGACTTCTTCATGCTTCAACTGCTGAGCGGCCAGGGCAATGTGCTTGATCTGATCCTGCCTGTCACTTGTCCCCAGCGTGAAGCTGAGCTGATGGAGAATGTCGCGCTCCGGCGTTTTCATCGCGGTCCGCTTCCAATTCTCGTGCAGGGAACGCTGGATGCTTTCCTGGGCGGTGATTCCGCCTCCCGAGGCCATATGACCAGCTGCACTCTTGAAAATGTGTTTAAGCGGTTCTCCCAGCTGATCAGACATTTTCCGGAATGCTTCTGGAAGGGGAGTAAAACCGTACGAAATTTCGGTTTCAAGTCTCTGCATCGCAAGGATCAGTTCCCGGATCTGCCTCGGTCTCGCCGCGAACCGGGACGCTTGATGAAATCCTGCGAGCGTTCCCGAGAGTAAAATCAGAACCGCTCCAATCAGCTTAAGCATGGTGCGTTTCCCCCTTTACCCTCAGCTGAAGCACTCGCAACTGGCGGTCCATTAGGCGGAAAGTTGTTCTGCCGCTGCTCCGCTGCAGGAGTACATACATCTCAAACATGCGGTTATCCATGAGTTTCTGCATGGCCGGACGGCTATGAAGCTCTTCCGGCCCGCTGCCGTGGGCTGAGGCAATGACAGATATGCCTGCATGCAGCGCTTCGGTTACCGCCTCTGCATCCTCTTCCCTTCCAATCTCATCTACGATCAGCACATCTGGCGACATGGACCTGAGCATCATCATCATGCCTTCGGCTTTGGGGCAAGCATCCATGACATCCGTTCGCGGTCCAACATCAAAGCTTGGCACGCCATGAAGGCTTCCGGCAATTTCCGAGCGTTCATCAATGACCCCAACCTTCATTCCAGCATGCTTAACCGGGGAAGAACCCAGAGACCCGCTGCTGATTTGTCTCGTCAAATCTCTAAGGAGCGTTGTTTTGCCATGCTGTGGCGGCGATAGGATAAGCGTATGCTTCATCCTCCGTTCCTTTTCGTCGTACAGAAAGGGGAGGATGTCGTTCGCCGCTCCTTGGACCTCCCTTGCGATCCGGACATTAAAGCCGCTGATATCCCGGATATGCTCGACCCTGCCATTCGACAAAACCGTTCTCCCGGCAAGTCCGATACGATGTCCGCCAGGTACTGTAATGAAGCCTTTGCGCAGCTCTTCTTCCAGGGTATATAAGGAGTGATTGCTGATAAGATCAAGAATTCTGCGGCAGTCATCCCGTCCGGGCCTGTACGCCTTGTCCTTTTCCATAGTGAGCAGTCCTTGTCCAGTTACGAAGCGGTGCCCGCCTGATTCATTCACTTCCAGCGGCCTACCTTCGCGGATGCGTACCTCCTCTACCCTCCCGAGATATTCAGGGGGCAACTCGAGGAGCATGGACTTGATCCGGTCCGGAAACAGCTCAAGCCAGTTTAGATTGGTAATACGACCACCCCCAAGCAAGCTGTCCTTTCTCTTAACCCGAGTGAACCATGTGAGTGATAATCTATTAGATGTTTTTGATACCTCATGTTTATGCTTGTACTTCGAATTTATGACGACCCTAATCTATCATTTTTTTAAAATTCCGATTAAGAGACAGGATACCCCGACAAAGACCCATGCAATCTTTCCCCATGACAGCTTGTCGGCCAGTCCAATAAGACCGATTGAGGTCGTTAATATAAGCACTGTAGGACCTACAAGAGCCAGCAATGAATTTATTGCGAGCGCCTTATCGACTTGAGCGAGTCTCAACATAAACAGGGCTGCCGCTATTTCGATTCCGCCGGAAAGCATGCGGAGGGTAGCCATACTGATCACGAACTTGTCCACGGAAGAAACCTCCTAACAAAAGAAATGTGCATCTTCTATATAGATATGCTCCAATCTCTCTTTTTAGATATATTTTAGAAGAAACGTTTGGAACATTTCCGTCCGTGCTGCATATATTAGCTGTAAAATTACCAATCTCTGCAGGTTTTCATGATGATAGAGATTCGAACATAAAGTGGCTTAAGGAGGATTTAATCCATGCGGGTGGACGTGATTGCTAATGTGGACGATATTAGATCAGAGGATTTTATACAAAAGAGCGCTGTTGTGATTGATGTCCTGCGGGCAACAAGCACGATGATCACGGCGCTTGCCAAGGGCGCATGCGGCCTGCTTCCCGTAGAAACTGTTCCTGAGGCCCAAAGTAAACGCAGCGAACATACCTTTGTCGGCGGAGAGCGCTATTACAAGAAGATTCCGGGATTTCAGGCCGGTAACTCCCCTCACGAATACATGACTGGGGAGATTATGGGCAAGCTGGTGGTTATGACGACCTCTAACGGGACCCGTGGTCTTCTGAAATCGCAGCGGGCTTCCCGGCTGCTGGCCGCTTCCTTCATAAACGGCACGGCCTGCGCTTCTGCGCTGACAGCTTTTGAACGAGACGTCATCCTGCTCTGTGCAGGCTGTAAAAACGAATTTTCGCTAGAAGATGGATTATGCGCGGGCATGATCATTGATGCCATGGAATCGAAGTTCAACCGGACGCTTCGGCTTAATGATTTGGGATTAGCTATGAAGCTTGCCTACCAGCAATGCAGTCATAAGCTTTATGAGACTATAATGGAGGGCTCATCCGCCAAACAGCTTGTCAAGCTTGGATTCGCCCATGACGTGGAATACTGTACGGGCCTTGATACCGTGCCAGTGGTGCCCATTGCCAAAAGCGAACTGATCCTAACCCCACTCTACTGACGGTGCACCGTCCTTGTTTTCATAGAGAAACCGTATGAATCTAAGCAAAAACCAAAAAAGCCTGAAGCGTGCAGCTTCAGGCTTTCTTTATAACCATATATAACTTGCTAAAAGAAATTAGCGTCTATCCTGCGGTCCGCCAACAAAAACGTGAGCATCGGTGTCCAGGTTATAGGCGGTGTGCAATGCTTTGACCACTTGTTCAAAATTGCCGTTTTCAATCACGCAGGAAGTTTTGATCTCTGATGTGCTGACCATTTTAATGCTGACGCCCTGTTTGGAAATCACATCGAACATTTGAGCGGCAACACCCGGATGGCTGATCATGCCGGCTCCGACAATGGAAACCTTCACCAGGTTGGTTTCGGAAGTTACATCACGATACGGGAGTTTGGACTTCAGACCATGAATGACCTGAAGCGCTTGCTCGCTCTCGGATAAGGATGTCGTAAAGGAGAAATCCGCCTTGCCGTCCTGCACGCCGCTCTGTACGATAATATCTACGTTGACTGAAGCCTCGGCGAGTGCACCAAATACCTGAGCCAGAACGCCCGGAATATCCTCTACACCAAGAATACTGATTCTTGCCACATTTTTATCATATGCGATGCCGCTTACTACTACTCCCTGTTCCACGCTTGTTTCCTCCTTAACCGATGTACCTTCGTTATAGTTGAAGCTGGATCTGACAACCAGATGCACCTTGTGGTGCTTGGCGTATTCTACTGCCCGCGGATGCAGGACAGCTGCGCCCAAATTGGCCAATTCCAGCATTTCATCATAAGAAATTTCCGTCAGCTTACGGGCGCATTTCACGATTCGCGGATCCGTCGAATAAATACCGTCTACGTCCGTATAAATCTCGCAGACATCAGCCTGGATGGCTGCTGCGAGCGCAACCGCTGTCGTATCCGATCCCCCGCGTCCAAAGGTCGTTATTTCTCCATCCTCGGTCATACCCTGGAAGCCGGCCACAATGACGATTTGATTGTCCTTCAGGGCGGACTGAACACGCTCAGGTAAAATATCGGTAATGCGTGCTTTGCCATGCACAGGCTCTGTACGGAATCCAGCCTGCCATCCGGTCAGCGAAACGGCACTGCGCCCCAGCTGGTGAATGGCCATGGACAACAGAGACATTGAAATCTGCTCCCCTGTCGTCATCAACATATCCATTTCCCGTGCCGGAGGCTCCGGGTTCAGAAGCTTCGCCTGATCGATCAGATCGTCCGTAGTGTCTCCCATCGCGGAAACTACCACAACACATTGATGTCCTTCATCCTGCTTTTCAACGATGCGTCTGGCGACGCGCTTCATGCGCTCCGTATCTCCAACAGAGCTGCCTCCGAATTTCATGACGTACAGTGACAACTTCGATTCACTCCCCACTCAATATGCAAATGACTATTTTTACGCTTTAAACTAGTATAATACGAAAGCCCACCGGAGAGGTAGACTTTTTTTGAGCTGAGGCTATGTATATCAGGGGATTTTCTTACTTAAAAAAATTCCCCTCACTTGTCCGTGAGGGGAATACGAAAGTTCACAGTGCTTCTTTCCTGAGGAAAAAACTATGCGCGGGAGATGTATTTTCCTTCACGAGTATCGATCAGGAGTACATCGTCTTCATTGATGAACAGTGGAACCTGAACGTTCAGGCCGGTTTCAACCTTCGCATTTTTGGTAGCGCCTGTTGCCGTGTTGCCTTTGATTCCAGGCTCGGTTTCAACTACTTTCAGCTCAACGCTGGTTGGAAGGTTGATACCCAGGATTTCGCCTTGGTAGCTGACAATGTTTACGTTCATGTTTTCTTTCAGGAAGTTAAGCTCCCATTCCAGCTGATCGCTGTCCAGAGTGAACTGGTCATAGGTTTCGTTATCCATGAACGTATGCTCTTGGCCGCTAGCATAAAGGTAAGAAACACCGCGGTTTTCGATGATCGCACGGCCGATAGTTTCACCAGCACGGAACGTACGTTCAACGGTATTGCCGTTACGAAGGTTTTTCAGCTTGGAGCGCACGAATGCAGCACCTTTACCTGGTTTTACGTGTTGGAAATCAAGAACGGTAAAAATATCGCCTTCCACTTCTACCGTCAATCCTGTTTTAAAATCGTTTACTGAAATCACAAAAATGCCTCCTAAAAATAAAATATATATTGCGTTAACTACACCGGCAATACGGTAAATTCCTTCGACGAATGCGTCAATACAGCATTTCCCGTCTCCGTGATCACAATATCATCTTCAATACGTACACCGCCAAGGCCAGGAATGTAAATACCGGGCTCTACGGTTACAACCATTCCAGGCTGCAGAATATCATCGCTCAGCTTGGAGAGACGCGGATTTTCATGTACTTCCATGCCAAGACCATGTCCTGTGCTGTGGCCGAACATGTCACCATATCCGTACTTCGTAATAATGTCCCGTGCCAATGCATCAGCTTCACGGCCAGTCATACCCGGCATAATGTTCTCAAGAGTATGTAACTGGGCCTCAAGAACAATGTCGTAAATTTCTTTCAGCTTGGCATCAGGCTCACCAATGGCTATGGTGCGGGTCAGGTCAGAGCAGTAGCCGTCAAGCAAGGCACCAAAGTCAAAAGTAATGAGCTCATTGCCCACAATAACGCGTTCACTAGCCACGCCATGCGGCATAGCGGAACGTTCGCCCGAGGCGACAATGGTGTCAAATGAGGAGCAAGTGGCACCGTGGTGGCGCATATAGAATTCCATCTCCAGATCGACTTCACGTTCGGTCATGCCCGTCTTAACAAAGCCGAGAATATGTCTGAAAGTATCATCGGCCAGATCTGCAGCTCTTTGCATGATTTTCAATTCTTCTGCATCTTTAAAGATACGCAGCTGCTCTACAAGTCCCGATACCGGTACCAGCTCGACTGGCTTAAGCTGTTCAGCATAAGCGCTGTAAGCTGCGAAAGATACATGATCCTGTTCAAATGCAACCTTGCTGATATTGGCAGACGCCAGCAGTTCCTTCACTGTATCCGTAAACCGCTGTGCATGCTCGACAACCTTGAAATCCTTCGCCTGCTGCGGCGCCTGGGTCATATAGCGGAAGTCGGTCAGCAAATATGCGTCGTTCATGGTAACCAGCACATAACCTGAAGAGCCTGTAAATCCGGTCAGATATCGGCGGTTGATCGCACTTGTTACGAAAAGTGCCTCCACATTTTTTTGCTGCATCGCTTCACGCAATTTAAGTACACGATGGTTGCTCATAGCTTAACGTCTCCTCTCTCTTCACAGCTTCATCCGGAAGAGGCAGCGACCTATTGTCCCTGACTTTCCAAGTGGCGAAGCAGGGCAATCAATCCCAGCTCATAGCTGACGGCACCGAATCCTGCAATTTGTCCAACAGCTACCGGAGCAATGACCGATGTATGACGGAACTCCTCCCGTGCATGGATGTTGGATAAGTGCACTTCGACCGTTGGTATCCGGACAGAGCTGATCGCATCCCGCACTGCATAGCTATAGTGAGTGAGCGCGCCAGGATTCAGTACAATACCGTCGGCATGGCCAAGTGCGCCATGGATCCGGTCGATAATGTCGCCTTCATGATTGGATTGATAAAATGTAACAGATACACCCAAAGCTTCAGCCTTTTGAAGCAAGCCTTCCTCAATTGCCTGCATGCTTTGAGAGCCGTATACACCGGGCTCCCGAAGCCCGAGCAGATTCAGGTTCGGTCCGTTGATCACCCATATGGTTCTCAAAATGGCAGTCCCACCCTTATCGTAAAATAACCATCTGCTATTTTAACATAGGGGATGTCCACTTGAGAAGTTTTTTTGCGCGCTTCAGGCCTTTGCTTGATTCGGTTCACGCAAACGCTCATCGTTAAATTCGACGGAGACGGTGTATCCGATAAACAATCCCCAGAGAATATACAAGCAGAATTCGCTGACAATGCTATTCCAATCGAGCTGACCAATCGGCTTCATCATATGAAGTGGCGGACCGATGATGACGAAAATGATGCACCACCAAACTAACCCGTACAGGATTCCCGGCCAAGGACCTTTCTTTTTCCGGAACAGGAACACGTATATTATGGATGCGATCGTCGAGAAAGCGATAAAAAGCAGCCAGCCTGCAAGCTGCCCGGCTCCGCTTTTTAAAAACGAATGATTGAAAAAAGGTTCTCCGAGATACCCCGGAATGACCTTCGTGAAATGAAACGTATAGAAAACCCAGTGAATGAACCCCCAGAACAATCCTGCAAAAAATCCGAGTTCAAGCGCAAATGCAAGCGGATTCGTATGTCCTTGCTGGGACTTTTGACGAGCAACAGCGGCCTGTGTTGTCATTTTCTGAAGTCTCCTTTTGTTTTCCTTAGTATGTACATTTCGTCCACAGCTAAACCAACTAGAAATTGAACCGGAAATTAGATACAATATAATTATTCAAAACACATTATTTCAGGGAAGGTGAACTGGTTGTCGCAAGAATCAAAAACTGTCAGCTACGGCGGCCAAGCTGTTATTGAAGGCGTTATGTTTGGCGGCAAATATGTCAATGTGACAGCCGTACGCAGGAAGAATCAGGAAATTACATTTTTGGAAGTGCCAAAGAAGGATAAGAATTGGATTCGCAAGCTGCGCAAGGTACCTTTACTGCGGGGCATTGTCAGTATTATAGATTCGAGCGCCAAGGGAGCGAAGCATTTGAACTATTCGGCTGATGCTTACGCGGACGATTCGCTTGAACCCGAAGAGCGCGAAAAGTTGAAAGAGAAAGAGGAATCCAAGTGGAGCCTCAGCATGATTATCGGCGTTGCCGCCGTGGGCGTTCTCTCCTTCTTGTTCGGTAAGCTCGTGCTGACGCTTCTGCCCGTATTTATAGAAAATTTTCTCTTCGGAGAAAAGTTTGACAACTACATTGTTCATAATTTTATTGAAGGAGTCATCAAACTCCTGGTGCTTTTAGTCTATTTATGGGCCATATCCCAAACATCCGTCATTAAACGGTTATTTCAGTATCATGGTGCGGAGCATAAGGTAATCAGCACCTTTGAAGCCGGTGACGAATTAACGGTCGCAAACGTACAAAAGCACAGCCGTCTCCATTACCGCTGCGGAAGCAGCTTCATGATGCTTTCGATTGTGCTGGGCGTCATCATCTATTCCTTTGTCCCTTGGGATGATATGACTCAGCGTGTGCTTCAGCGGATTATTCTGATCCCCGTCGTGCTCGCCATTTCATTTGAGTTCTTGAAACTAACCAACGCTCTCAGAGAGGTTCCTGTCCTTCGCTATCTCGGTTATCCGGGGCTTTGGCTGCAGAAATTGACTACCAAAGAACCTAGTGATGATCAGGTGGAAGTATCAATTGCCTCCTTTAAGCGTATGCTTGAACTTGACGCGCAGATGGAAAATGCGCCTGCCTCTAATGAGCCTGTCAGAACTGGAGTCTTGGATCCCCTGAAAGGATGAGGTTATGATGATAAGGCATGCTCTGATCTTTTGGATTACAATGGTGCTTGCCGTGCTTGGGGTTATAGACGATGTTATGTTTAACCATTTCGCACGTCTCGTTAGTTTGATTGTTCCAATTCTTGTGTTTGGCGTGATTCTGGGGCTTTACAAATATTCAGCCTCACGCTACACCAAGAAGCCTAAGGTGAAAGTTAAACCTTCAGCACGCACCATGGAAAAGGTAGCCGCGGCCAAACGGCCGCAATCAGCAGGAAAGCGGAAACGTTATCCCTTTCAGGTCATTGAAGGCTCCAAAGGAAAAAATGATGACCAGCAGCCGAAATATCATTAAATTACAACGAATATAAAAGGCGTTTATTCCTTCCATCCGGAAGAGATAAACGCCTTTTATATTCATACTTTAAATCTCGCAAAAAATTTCCTCCCTGCCTGAACCCCTGATTCATACAGCTCCTTACTTTTCTCCGGCGTGATATGAAACTGCGTCGTTCCGATACCCAGTGTCGGAATTTTAATCGTTCTGAACAGGTTCACCTTTTCAATATAACGTTCGTCATGGGCAGACAGCATGGTTTCAAACATGGCTTGCAGCATGCTGATGTGCCCTCTAATCACATGGGGACTTCCCGAGCTGCGCCCTACCATCTGGAATCCGATGGTCTGTATTGCCTTATGGCCTGGAATAGCCTCCGCAGCTGTATCGTCAAACAGCCATAAAGGAAAATTGCTGAGCAGTCCACCATCCACGACATAAACAAATTGATCTTTGAAGGACTTTCCACGTGCGGCCGCTCCACACATTCTTAATATGACCGGATCAAAAAAATAAGGAATACTTGTGCTCATGCGGATCGCCTTGGAAACTGCAAAGGCTGCCGGATTAATGCCCAGCTTGATCAAATCATCCGGAAGTACAAGGATCTTGCCGTTCGTGATGTCAGAAGCGATAATCATCAGCTTTCCGGGCGTGATGTCCGAAAATGTGCGGATGCCTTTGCTTCTTAGAATATTATGAATCCATAATTCCAGCGCTTCACCTGAATACAATCCTTTTTTGATAAAAAGCCGCACCGCCGGTCCAATAATTTTAACATTAAATATAGGTGCCCTATGGAGAAAGGAAGTAAACGGCGTTGTTCTGACAATTTCACTCATTTCGTCCGCCGAGAACCCTGCAGCAAGCAGCGCGGCGACGATAGACCCTGATGAGGTTCCTGCAACTCTGTTAAAAACCACTCCCGATTCCTCGGCCGACTTTACCGCACCCGCAAGCGAGATCCCTTTAACGCCGCCGCCCTCAAAAACCGCATTGATGAGCATACAAAAAACCCCCGTCCTCATCTACTCAAAATAATGTATGAGAACGGGAGTCGATTCATGACTCGTTATAATTGTATTTATTGCTGATAATATGCGGTAAGTGCCGGAATAAGTCCGAGTGGATTATTAATCAGGTTCGTCGCTCTAAAAAAGATATTACCTTTAATGTCCGGGTATTTTTCATTGTATTTCAGCTGGTTGATGATCTCCTGCGAGCTTTGCCATCCTACTTCCGTCGTACCTAGCTTGTATGCAGCTTGGCCGATGTAAAGGTCTACGCCTGTGCCTGCAACTTCAGCAGCCCACCAATCGACGAGCTTGTCGTATTGTGCGGCTTTAAAGGACATGCTCCAATAAATTTGTGGAGCCACGTAATCAACCCAGCGGTTCTGTATCCATGTTCTTACATCCGCGTAGTTGGTATCATAGGCTGTCACACCTGCTCTCGTGTCTGAACCCGTCGGATCCGTAGATTTGTTGCGCCATACGCCGAACGGGCTGATGCCGAACTGCACTGAAGGCTTAGCCGCATGAATCGATTTGCCAAGCTGCTGCACGAACTTGTTCACATTATCTCTACGCCAATCGGCTTTTGAAAGACCGGCAGTGTTGTAGGTTTTATAGGTACTGTCATCATTAAAGGTTCCGCTATATGGATAGAAGTAATCATCCAAGTGAACACCATCAATGTCGTATTTTTTAACAACTTCCATGATGACATCGATGATATGCTGGCGTGCCTCCGGAATCCCCGGATTAATAATCAGCTGGTTATTAACCGGTACAATCCAATCAGGGTGTTCATTAACGACCGAATTTGCAGCGAGCTTTGATTTATCCGTATCCATGCTTGCCCGGAACGGGTTAAACCAGGCATGGAACTGCATGCCTCTCTTGTGAGTCTCTTCAATCATGAACTCCAGTGGATCATAACCCGGATCTTTACCTTGTGTGCCTGTCAAATACTTGGACCATGGGACCAGATCCGATGGATAGAATGCATCACCTGCAGGACGTACTTGAACGAATACGGCGTTTATTCCCATCGCCTTCAGCTTATCCAGCATAGTGGTGAACTCCTGCTTCTGCTTATCTATGTTTCCCACGGCTTTCGCGGACGGCCAATCCAGGTTGGTAACGGTAGAGATCCATGCACCATGCAACCCTTGCGGCTGCTTCGGATCTGGTATGTAAGAGTCCGACAGTAATGCAATGCTTTTGGCTTGCTGGTTCCACAGCACCTGCATTCCCAGATTTTCACTTATGAATCGAATCGGAACCATCACTCTGCCGTTTGTGATCTGTACCGTTGCATCCAAATTCACAGAACTGCCGTTCACCAGTGCTGTTTTTTTACCGTTTGTCAGCGACATGGATGTGCCGTCGTGGGCAATATTGACGGTTTTCGTCGCTTGCTGCCAATCGACCGATGCTCCAATACCTTCACTGATCACGCGAAGCGGTACCATGGTGACGTTTACCTTAGGTATGATATAGGGAGCAACATCCGTGTTAATCTGATTTCCATCCAAGGTTATGGTGATGGATTGCTTCGAAGTTTCCGCTTGAACAGAACGACTGGTAACAGGTAAAAGCAACAGGAACACGAGTGCCAGGGTCATCCATTTGTGAAACTTCCAAAACCTCATTCTATGAATCCTCCAAAAATGATAGATTTGCAGGCATAGAGAACCGCAGCCTAAGTTAGGGCCTGCGGTTATGCCGCATAGGGTCTTACAAGCCTTTCCTCTTGAGAAACGAAGAGGCATCCGTCTCTTGGAAGGGACAGATGCCTGTTTTACGAATCGCCCACTAGTTCATTGTGAATATTCCGCAAATCTTGAAGACGCTTCTCATCCCGGCGGAAAAACTCTACAAGCGTTTCAATGTGCGTGATGGAATCCCAGCTCAAGTGATGCTCAATTCCTTCAACATCCGTGTAGATATGCTCATCAGACACGCCAATCATCGTCAAAAATTCTTCAAGCAGCTTGTGGCGGTCTACCAAACGTTTACCCATTTTTTTGCCTTTACTGGTGAGAACAAGACCGCGGTACTTCTCATAAATAAGGTACTCGTCCTTGTCCAGTTTTTGAATCATTTTGGTAACCGATGAAGGATGAACCTCCAAGCCTTCGGCAATATCCGAGACACGAGCATATCCTTTTTCGTCAATCAGCTTGTAGATCCGCTCCAAATAATCCTCCATGCTGGGCGTTGGCATCTTCTTCCCTCTTTTCTCTTTTTAAGCATGAATCATGGAACCAAAATACCTGCTCTTGTAATGATACATGTTTCCAAGAGGACTTGGCAAGTCCTGCCGGGAAACCTTCCTTTCCCATAACCGGTGCACAATCCGCCACACATAATAAATAGGAAAGAAAAAGCTGCAGTTAACTCTGCGAGACCGAGCCAGGTGTTTGTGCCGGACCTTGTTTATTTTTAAACCGGATACGCTCTACTATTCCAAAGAAAAAAAATGATGGAATGGGTGAAATAACAGCAAACCGCCCTGCGCGAATGGATCACAGAGCGGATTTTTGGGCATTTTCATTGGCTAATATCGATTACATCATCTAAAATTTCAACCATTCAGGCGTAATGGCCTGCAGCCAAATCGTAATTTTGGTCATTTGATTCGTAAACAGCAGAATTCCCATCAACAGCATCAAAGCTCCGCCGATTTTCATCAGTATCCCAGAATACTTCACGATCCACTTCGTTGAACCGATAAAGAACGCCAGCACGAAAAATGGAATGGCAAACCCGAGCGTATACGCCGTAATTAGTGGAAACCATGCACCCGGTTCCGTTGCCGCCAAAGCGATAATCGATGCCAATATCGGCCCAACACACGGAGACCAGCCGGCGGAGAATCCGATACCAAAAATAAAAGATCCTATGTAGCCAGCAGGCTTGAATTTAAAATCCATTTTGAAATCACGCATCAGAAACTTGGGTTGGAATATGCCCAACAGGAACAATCCCATGAGAATAATCAGAATGGCAGACAGCTGGCGGATTAAATCCCGATTATTATTAAAGAAATTACTAAATAGGCCCGCACCCACACCAAGGGTGTAAAATACCGCTGAAAATCCTAAAATAAACGCCAGCGTATGCGTCATGGTCCGGAAACGGACTTCTTTTTTATTCTGCTCCGTTTTCAGCTGTTGAACCGACATGCCAGTAATGTAGGATAAGTAAGACGGATATAATGGCAAACAGCAAGGAGAGATAAAGGAAGCCAGTCCGGCTAGAAAAGCAATCCAAACATTCAGATTGGACAAGGCCGCACCCCCTATAATCTAATTCGAAAATCCTTTTTTACCGGCCATGGTCAGAATCAGAAGTGCAATCAAAAGAAGTACGATAGTTGCTCCTGGCGCCAAATTCCAGATGCCGGCGATGACGAGCCCGATGATCACAGCGATTTCAGAAATGACCACCGATAATATGACGGAAGATTTGAAGCTTCGTGCAATCAGCAGACTAATGGCGACCGGAATGGTAAGCAGCGCTGACACGAGCAGCGCACCCACGATCTTGATCGCTGTACTGATTACAAGCGCGGTTAATACAGTAATCAGCATATTGAGCATACGAACTGGCAGTCCGTTTACGCTTGCGGCATCTTCCTCAAAGCTGAGCAGAAAGAATTCTTTGAAAAAGAGCGCAACGACCACGATGACAACTAGCGTCACAGCCCCTACCACGTACAAATCCTTTGTATCCAGCGTATAAATGCTTCCGAACAGATAACTCATCACATCAGTATTGTAACCCATACCCAGTGTAAAGAACAATGAAGCCAGCGCGACTCCGCCGGACATGATGATGGCAATGGACAGCTCCGCATAGCTTTTATAAGCTTTCCGGAGCTTTTCAATCGCAAACGACGCCAAAACCGCAAAGACAAGCCCGACGCCCAGCGGATATACCCCAATCAAAAAACCAAGCGCCACACCGGCAATAGTCACATGCGCCAGCGTATCCCCAATCATGGACAACCTGCGCAGCACCAGAAAAATGCCGATCAATGGCGCAGTTATCCCGATCAGGATGCCGCCGGCCAGTGCACGCTGAAAAAAATCACTAAGCATTATATCGATAGCCAATAAAAACGACTCCTTCTCCCGAAACTGTGACAGATCAAGTCAGCGAATGCTGCAGATCCCGCACTTCGCAATTTTGAATTTCATGTGAATGCCTTACATAAAAGTTTATATTTCCATTTTGCTGTTTGGGATGTTTGCCCAGATAGCTTTCGACCATTCCCATATCATGAGAAACCATCAGGAACGTCATATGATGATGCTCATGCATATGCGTAATGAGTTCAAAAAAATCCGCCTGTGTTTTGGCGTCGATTCCGACCGTAGGCTCATCCAAAATGAGCAAATCAGGATGGTTGATCATCGCTCTCGCCAAGAAAGCCCGCTGCTGCTGGCCGCCTGAGAGCTCCCCGATCCTTTTGCCTGCGATGTCTTGGATTCCCATAACCTCTAAAGCATCATCACATTGTGTTTGCTGGCTTTTTCTTACTCTACGAAACAGATTTTTATTATTATACAGCCCCGAAAGCACGACTTCCCGGACCGTGGCTGGAAACAGCGGATTAAACGAATTTTTTTGCGGTACATATCCGATCCGTTCCCAGTCCTTGAATTTGCGAATAGGCTGTCCAAACAGCTTGATGCTTCCGGCCCCTGCAGGCAGGAGTCCCACGATCATCCGCATCAGCGTAGACTTTCCGGCACCGTTGGAGCCGATAATTCCCACAAAATCTCTTTCCTTGACGGTAAAGCTCAGATCGGAGATGACCTGCTGGTCCCTATAGGAAAACGAGACATGTTCCAGTTCCACTACTGGTTCATGGCAATCATCATTGAACGGTGTATACATGCGACATCTACCTCTCTATTTAAAATACGATTATGAATGTTACTCTTGCAGCGCCAGAACCAAGTTCGTCAAATTATTCCGCATCAGGCTGAAATAATCATCTCCGTGCTTGATCTGATCCTCGGTTAGTCCCTCGACAGGATTAAGAACCAGTACCTCAGCACCTGACTCCGATGCCAGCGTTTTGGCCAGACGGTCAGACACCAGTTGTTCAAAAAAGATATAATGAATACCTTTTTCCTTCACCAAATTAGACAGCTGCATTAGATCACGCGCCCGCGGTTCCGCATCAGGGGACAGCCCCATAATAGAATACTGCGTTAGACCGTAATCCCGTGCCAGATATCCGAAAGCTTCATGGGAAACGACGATTTCCTTACGAGGCATTTGGCTCAGTGTAGTTGAAAATTCGTTATCCAGATCCTCCAGCTTTTTCTGAAGTTCCATGTAACGGTGCGTATAGCCATCCTTATGGGCAGGGTCCACCTCGATATAGCTGTTTTTCATATTTTCCGCCATGATCATGGCCGATTTCGGACTCACCCACGTATGCGGATCCACATGATGCTGATCCCTGTGCCCTTCACCTTCGTGTTGATGCTCTGAATCCCCATCCGCTTCAATCAGCTTAACCCCCTTGCTGACCTCACAGGCCTTAACCTTGGTGTCTTTGTTGAGTCCTTTCAGAAACTGCGGAACCCATCCTTCCAGTCCGGCACCATTATAGAAAAAGAGCTGCGCCTTGGAAGTATTCACAATATCCTGACTCCGCGGAGTCCAATCATGCGGCTCCACACCTGCGGGCAGCAGATTGATGACATTGGCGTCCTCACCGCCGATCGCCTTGGCGAATTCATATATCGGATAAAAGGTGGTCACCACATTGACCTTACCTTCTACTATCTTCCCCTGACTCTGCGGACCACAGCCTGTAGCCAATAGGCTCATGAGCAAAACAACAGACAATATCGCTCCGGCTTTTATCCTTAATTTCATCTTCACCGTTTAATGACCCACCTTAATCGTAATTGTTACTAATAAATTATAAGATGGGCTATGAAAATTTGTCAACCATACAGAGACAACTCATGCAAACAGGCATAACACAGCTTCCATCCCATTCATTCGATTTCTCCAACACAGAAAAGACGGAACACCTTTGTATAAAAGGTACTCCGTCTTATTATTGCTATATTTTCTGCCGTTCAGACCAAGAAGGCTTTGATTACTTCACGATGGCTCCGTTTGGCATGCTGTCAGGCACGGTAGCCAGCGTCAGCTGGTCGCCTTGGGAGGCAGCGAGAATCATGCCTTGGGATAGCTCCCCACGCAGCTTGACAGGCTTCAGGTTGGTTACACAGATGACTTTGCGTCCCACCATATCCTCCGGTGTGTAGAACTTAGCGATGCCGGAAACAACCTGGCGCTGCTCAAAGCCTAGATCTAGCTGCAGCTTCAGCAGCTTATCGGCTTTTTTCACCGGCTCAGCGGCGATGACTTGTGCCACGCGCAGCTCCACCTTGGCAAAATCCTCGATACCGATTTCTTCCTTCAGCTCAGGAGCTTCGGCAACAGCTGCTTCTGCCGTTTTCGCTTCTTCTGCCTTAGCGGCAGGTGCGGCTCCGGTCATGGCTTCCTTAATGTATGCAACCTCCGGGTCAACCTCAAGACGAGGGAAGATCGGATTCCCTTTAACCAGCTTCGTTCCAGCAGGAATTAATCCGAAGGATTTACCGCTGTCCCAAGAGGTCAGCTCTCCTTCTTGAATTCCAAGCTGCTCCCAGATTTTACGTGGGGCCTGAGTCAGGAATGGCTGCAGCAAAATGGATGCGATGCGCAAACTTTCTACCAAATGCGTCATCACTGAAGCAAGCTCTTCGTGTTTCGCTTCGTCCTTCGCGAGTGTCCATGGCTGGGTCTCGTCAATGTATTTGTTGCTCCGGCTGATGAACTGGCTGATCGCTGTGAGCGCAACCGAGAATTCCATGTTTTCCATGGCTTCCTCTACCTTGGCATATACGGTTTTAGCCGCTTCTTCAAGCTCGGCATCAAATGCGGTTACACCCGATTGATATGCAGGCACAAGTCCGTCAAAATACTTATCGACCATTGCTACCGTACGATTCAGCAGGTTGCCGAGGTCATTGGCCAGATCCGAATTGACGCGCTCCACAAAGCTCTCAGGCGTAAAAGTTCCGTCCGCGCCAAAAGGCACCTCGCGAAGCAGATAATAACGCAGCGTGTCGAGACCATAGCGGTCAATAAGCGTAACCGGATCTACGACGTTGCCTTTGGACTTGGACATCTTGCCGTCCTTCATGAGTAGCCAGCCGTGCGCGAAGACTTTCTTCGGCAGCGGCAGATCCAGCGCCATCAGAATAATCGGCCAGTAGATAGTATGGAAGCGGACAATCTCCTTACTCATCAGATGAACGTCGGCAGGCCAGTATTTTTCGAAGAGCGAAGTGTCTTCCGAACCGTATCCGAGTGCCGTAATATAGTTCAACAATGCATCGATCCATACATAAACGACATGCTTGGGATCGCTTTTGACTTTGACACCCCATTCATAGGTTGTACGGGATACTGCCAAATCTTCAAGACCTGGTTTGATAAAGTTGTTGATCATTTCATTTTTGCGGGATACCGGCTGAATAAAGTCCGGATGGTCTTCGTAGTATTGAAGCAGACGGTCCACGTATTTGCTCATGCGGAAGAAGTAGCTTTCCTCTTTTACGCGCTCCACCGGACGACCGCAGTCAGGACAATTCCCGTTAACGAGCTGTCTTTCAAGGAAGAAGGATTCATCCGGTGTACAATACCAGCCTTCATATTCGCCCTTGTAGATATCTCCTTGTGCGAGCAGGCGTTCGAACACTTCCTGAACGACTTTGGTATGGCGAGGCTCGGTGGTACGGATGAAGTCATCATTGGAAATGTCGAGTTTTCTCCACAATTCCTTGATGCCGGCCACAATGTCATCGACGAACTGCTGCGGCGTTTTGCCAGCTTCAGCAGCCTTGCGTTCGATCTTTTGACCATGCTCATCCGTTCCTGTCAGATAACGGACATCATAGCCACGGAGCTTCTTGTAACGGACCATTGCATCGCCAGCAACCGTCGTGTAGGCATGGCCAATATGCAATTTGTCACTTGGATAATAGATTGGTGTTGTTAGATAAAACGTCTTTTTTTCGGACATACGTCTGTTCATCCTCCTGAAATCTTCATTTTGAACACAAAAAAATCCCGCCCCGCAATGGGACGAGAGTTCTCTCACGTGTTACCACCCAATTTCCCTGCTTCCTCCCGGAAGGCAGGCTCAACCGGTTCCCGGCACAATGCCGGATACCGTCCATTAACGCTGGAACACGCCGCTCCCTTACGCAGCAGAATTTCTCCGCTGTCCGCTCGAAAGCAGTTCCTCCGGGACCATATTCGATGAACCACTTAGACCGGCTCGCAGCTATGACCGGCTCTCTGAGCTAAGCTTCTGTTCTTCTACTCATCCGTTCGTCGGAAATGTCATATATTCCTTAATATACTGAATTACTGAATCTGAAGTCAAGTCAGACGGCTGCTGCCGCCCTTAAGTTTTGATCGCTTTTTTCTCCTTGCGGGGCGGAACGAGATCCACACCACCCGGGTGAAAAGGCTGGCACTTTGCAATCCGTTTGACGGCCAGCCACGACCCTTTCAAAGCCCCATGTACTTCAACCGCTTCCAGAGCATAGGCGGAGCAGGTTGGATAGAACCGACATGTCGGCGGCTTCAGCGGCGAAATGTATTTGCGGTAGAAAATAATTGGCCCTTTAACGGCTTTTCGTGCAATTCTCATTTTATCGTCCCTTGCCGACTTTGGAGGAAGCCTGCTGCTCCTCATCCGCAGCGAACTGCTGGCAGTCCTTACAATAACCGAATACTTCGAATTTATGCGTCACAACCTGGAAGTGTTCAGGCGCATCGGCCAGATGAACCGGGCAAAACTGAATCGGATAAGTTCGTTGGCACTGCAGGCAGATCATATGGTGATGATGATGGTCTTCGCTGCAGCTCGCCTTGAATTTCATTCCGTCCTCAAACACAACCTGTTCAAGCACCCCAAGCTCCTGCATGACCCGCAGATTCCGGTATACCGTGTCAAAGCTGAGACCGCTGTATTTTTTGCACATATACTCATAAACATCCTTGGCCGACAAATACCCCGAATGTTCACCAAATAATCTGGCGAGCGTCTTCCGCTGGTCGGTTATGCGCAGTCCCTGTTCCGACATAGCGTCAATAATCTGTTCTGTCGAAAGCATAACGCTCATCCTCCCGTTATTTCAACGCAAAGCGTTAGTCATGATAATTTGAACTAAAGAATTACCTTCCAATTTCAGTTCAATTTATCAAGATGTGCTACATATTCATAAACAATCGAATTTTGCAGCTTCCTGATACCTCTACATCTAATAATGCCTCAAAACGATATGACAGTCAATGAAGCAAGAGGGAACTGGGCAGGGCATATCTTCAAAAAAGAAACTGCCCCTAACATCCATCATTGGACGTTGGAGCAGCTTCTTATTCATGTCAAATAAAATGATAACCCTATTCGGATAACCTCTTACAATTAAGACTGTTTTTCCTGTGGCAAAGGCATCAACAGCAAATTGATCGGAAGGTTACTTCCCGGTGAAGGAGTATACATAATCTCCACATTTTCTTCATAATTACCTGTACGATACAATACGCAGGCTTCATTTGGCGCGTTTACAGATGCATTGTTCGCAACCTGAACGATTTGACCGTTTACTATGAATACTCCGGTGTATAGACCACCACGAGGGTTCATCGTAATCAGGGTATGCGGAGCGACATGGCTTAATGTCACTTTGTACAAAACGCCAAAGTTACCTGCATTTGAAACTTCCGTTCCATAAATGCCGTCGATCCCTTTCAGGTTCGGATCCTGATTGTTGTCACCGAGAACCAGACGAACAGGCGAGGTACCGACAGGCTCATCATAACGGATATTACGGATGGAATCCGGGTAGGTTCCCCGATTGTGAACATCACGTTCGAGATTCGTCAGATATGGCAAGGATTGAAGCGGATCTTTGTTTTCATCGATCATGATAAAGCTGTATTGAATCGGATAATCACTGAACGCATCCGCAAGAGCCGAAATCGTATCTCCCTGCTTCATCTTGATTTTACTGATATCTGTCATGATCACTTTGCTCTCTCCTGGAGCCAGATTGATCACCTGAGTGTCCGATGGATTTTGTATCGATTGGAAATAGCGATCATTGGATACTTTACCGGTCAATGTTGGATATGGATTAGGACCTCCCATTCCGAAGTTTGAAATCGTAATTTGCGCCGGGGTGTCCGTGTACGTATTCGTGGCGATCACATATAGCTTCATATTTTTTCCAGTCGAATTCACGTGGTGAATCATGAAGCGTGTATTACCCAGCGCCGTTTCACGATACAACAATCCTTCCGAATATACGGTTTCCGGGCTGTTGCTGCGGATCAGTGTTGCCGGCTCAGAGGTATAAGTGAACGGTACGCTCTGCCATGTAGGTACCTTGCCGCCTTCAAAAGTATATTTATCGCCTACCGGAGTATACAGCTTGTTGAATTCATCTTCGGTATACAGCGTTTCGTTCGAAATGTTAATGGTCTTTTGGTATTCGCTAACTGCACCATGCTTATCAGTAACAACCAGGCGGATCGTCACAGGGCCTGGAGTAAAGAACGCCTTGCGATCGTTCATCCACTGGCGGTCCACAATCGCATTTTCATCATCGGTACTCAGATCCGTGATTTTAACCAATTCACCCATCTTATATTCGTCTTTGTCAGTTGTAAAGTTAGCCACTGGCGGTTCGTTTGGCTTCAGAACGTTGACGGTTACGGTATACGGATCACTCCATTGACCGCTGGAATCCTTCACATAATGCGTAACTTTATAAGTTCCGGGCTCTTGGAAAACATCCTGCTTGCCTTCCCAACGCTCATCAACAATTTGCAAACCATTCGAAGCTTTCGATTGGGTCGTATACGTGACGGTATCACCGGCAAAAATTTCTTTAGGCTGTACGGTAAAAGCAGCTACCGGTTTGGTTGAAAGAGACAGAATCACTCTTTTGTTGGCTTGATCCACCGTATATGGAATGCCCAGCGCTTGAGTGATTGATGTCAAAGGAACCATAAACACATTGTTTTGCTGATAAGACGGCCCCTTCATCGGTTTTGAAACGCCATTCACACGGTAGACACTGCTGTTCGTTTTGAAGCGAAGCTCATTGCCGTCCTTGTAAATGATCGTTTCCTTGGTTTTGTTGTCATACGTTAGGCTCAGTCCCACACGTTCCACCATGGCACGAATCGATACATAAGAAACACCATTTTTTACAGCCATGGGTTGGGCAGCCAGATAGAGCTTGCCGTTTTGATACATTTTGTTGCTGTTCATCATCAGGATTAGATCATTCGAACCTGTTTGAGCCGTTGGCGTTACAGTTACTGTACCTGTATCTGTTGTGGAACCGTTCCCAGTGTCGGTTGTTGTTCCCGGTGTTGTTCCCGTTTGACCGGTCTCTCCTCCGGCCGAACTGCCGTCACCTGTGGTATCGGTACCGTTTGCAGTTCCCTGATCGCCATTCTGAGAGGACGTGCTCGGTGGCGTACTGCCATCTTTGTTACCGGAGTTGTCCGTATTCAACGTACCCTTGTCTCCGTTTGTTCCGCTTGTGATGTTCTGGCCATCCCCAGTGGTTGTGTTTTTAGTATTACCATCCGTGGAATTTCCAGCAATGCCTGCCGTGTTGCCTGATTGCCCATTTGGCGTGTTCTCCGCGCTGTTAACCGCATTCATGTTGACGCCTTGAACAGTTTCAGGCTGAACCGCACCCATACCTTCCGCCCCGACAGGTGGAATGACGAGCGCAGTCTGTGCTACAGCTAACACAGCAATCATTGTTAATTTTTTGAAATTCATGTACAGACTCCTTTTTGCTCCCATTTTTATATCTCGCCCGCAAATAGACATAGTATTAGACGCTAATTTTGCTAAAAAGTTGCTTTCTATTGAAAAAAGAATGGCTCAATCACCCTGACGTTAGTTTTTTCTTCCCGTGCCTTGTTCATCAACATTTACCGGAAGCTTGCCTTCCTTGGCATATTCTCGCTTCCTTATACTAAAAAGAGCTCTCTCCAGAATCCGGAAAGAGCTCTTGCTGGTTTTTGATTTTATCATTCAGCAGCGGTTTGTTTACGTCCTTCTTCTATTAAACGGTAAGCCCGTTGTACTTCTTCTTCAGTAGGACTTGGGACGCCCTGCAGTGGATATTCTCTACCCAGCGCTTCCCATTTGTATATGCCCATCTGATGGTAAGGAAGAATCTCGAATTTCTCCACCCCATTCAGGGTTCCGATAAATCTGCCGAGATTAATCAGATCCTCTTCCTGATCGTGAATGCCAGGCACATAGACGTGCCGGATCCACATTTTGCGTCCATGCTCGGATAACCATTGCGCCGTACGCAGCGTCCGTTCGTTGGACTTGCCTGTCAGCTTAAGATGCTTTTCGTCATCAATATGCTTGATGTCGAGCAGGACGAGGTCCGTTACTTCAAGCAGCTGATGAATCCGCTCCGCCTCATTAAAGCCGTTGCTATCGAGGGTCGTATGCAGGTTCCAGCGCTTCTTCACTTCCGTGAACAGCTCTGCAACAAAATGAGATTGCAGCGTAGGCTCGCCACCGGAAACCGTCAGCCCACCGCCCGAAGAACGGTAGTAATTCAAATAAGGCTCAATTTCGGCTAATACTTCCTGGGTCGTCATTTCTTTGCCCTCATCCAGTGCCCATGTGTCTGGGTTATGGCAGTACTGGCACTTCAGCAAGCAGCCTTGCATAAAAAGGACAAAGCGGATGCCCGGTCCGTCTACTGTGCCAAAGGTCTCCATGGAATGGATATGTCCCTTGATCATATGAAGTCACCCTTTCCGCATCCGCTTCTCTTTGAATTATTTCAGTTTAACTTGTGATTCTTTTACCTTTACATCGAACCGTGGAATGTACGGTTAATGACATCCAGCTGCTGTTCACGGGTCAGCTTCACAAAGTTAACGGCATAACCCGATACACGAATGGTCAACTGCGGATAGTTTTCCGGATGCTCCATTGCGTCGATCAGCTGTTCACGGTCAAATACGTTAACGTTCAGATGATGCGCCTTGCTTCCAAAATAGCCGTCCAGCATGGCAACCAGATTCGATTTGCGGATCTCAGGCTCCTTGCCGAGCGCTTTAGGAACGATCGAGAAGGTGTTCGAAATGCCGTCAAGGCTCTCCTCATAAGGAAGTTTGGCTACCGAGCTGAGAGAAGCGAGCGCTCCCTTCTTGTCACGTCCATGCATTGGGTTGGCGCCAGGAGCAAACGGTTCTCCTGCCTTGCGTCCATCCGGCGTAGTACCTGTTTTCTTGCCATATACCACGTTGGAGGTGATCGTCAAGATCGATTGGGTTGGCAAGGCGTTGCGGTAAGCTTTATTCTTGCGGATCATGCCCATGAAGGTTTCAACCAGCTCAACGGCGATGCTGTCTACGCGATCATCGTTGTTGCCGTAGCAAGGGAACTCGCCTTCGATTTCAAAATCCACCGCGATGCCTTGTTCATTACGGATCGGTTTAACCTTGGCATGCTTGATCGCACTCAGCGAATCGGCTGCCACGGACAAACCAGCGATACCACATGCCATGGTCCGCAAAATATCACGGTCGTGGAGTGCCATTTCAATGCGTTCGTAAGAATATTTGTCATGCATATAGTGAATTACATTCAATGTATTCATATACAGCTTGGCAAGCCATTCCATCATCGGTTTAAAACGTTTGATAACTTCATCATATTCCAATACTTCCGCTTTGATAGCTGGATATTCCGGGCCTACCTGTGCACCGGACTTCTCGTCGACACCACCATTGATCGCGTACAGCAGGCATTTCGCCAGGTTCGCGCGGGCTCCGAAGAACTGCATTTGCTTGCCGATCCGCATCGCCGATACGCAGCAGGCAATACCGTAATCATCGCCGTAAATCGGACGCATCAGGTCGTCATTCTCGTATTGGATCGAGCTGGTCTCGATCGATACTTTCGAGCAATATTTTTTGAAGGCTTCAGGCAGCTGTTCTGACCAAAGCACCGTCAGGTTAGGTTCCGGAGCTGCACCCAGGTTGTAGAGTGTATGCAGGAAACGGAAGCTGTTTTTCGTTACGCGGGTTTGTCCGTTTGCAGACATACCGCCAATCGATTCCGTAACCCAGGTAGGGTCACCGCTGAATAGATCGTTATAGTCCGGCGTACGCAGGAATTTAACGATTCTGAGCTTCATGACAAAATGGTCCACGAGCTCTTGTGCTTGCTCTTCCGTCAGATTACCTTCCGCCAAATCGCGTTCAATATAGATATCGAGGAACGAAGATACACGTCCAAGCGACATCGCTGCGCCATTTTGTTCCTTGATGGCTGCCAGATAACCGAAGTAGAGCCATTGGAATGCTTCTTTGGCGTTTTGAGCAGGTTTGGAAATATCATAACCGTGCATAGCTGCCATTTTCTTCAGCTCACCCAGCGCACGAATTTGCTCGGATAGCTCTTCGCGCAGACGGATGACATCTTCATCAATGACGTCCACTTCAAGATTCATTAGTTCCTGTTTCTTCTCTTGAACCAGGAAGTCTATGCCGTAAAGGGATACGCGGCGGTAGTCGCCAATGATCCGGCCGCGGCCGTAAGCATCAGGAAGACCGGTGATAATACCCGCTCTGCGTGCAGCCCGCATGTCTGATGTATATGCATCGAATACGCCTTGGTTATGCGTTTTACGAATATCTGTAAAAATTTTGATTAATTCTTCAGGAAGCTCGAAGCCGTAAGCCTCGCATGCATCAATCATCATGCGAATGCCGCCGAATGGCTGGATGGAACGTTTGAACGGAGCGTCAGTTTGAACACCCACGATTTGTTCTTTGTCCTTGTCCAGATAACCAGGCTGATGGGAAGTAATGGTCGAAGGCGTATTTACATCAACATCCAGCACTCCGCCGTTTTCCCGTTCTTTTTTGGTAAGCTCGGATACGATCTTCCAGAGCTCCGTGGTGTTGTTCGTAGGGCCTGCCAGGAAATCCTCGTTGCCTTGGTATGGACTGATATTGCTCTCGATAAAGTCATTTACGTTTACTGCTTTCGTCCATTTTCCTTGCTTGAAACCTCTCCAGCCTGATTGCATGTTTTGAACATCTTTTTCTAGCACCGACATCTGAATCCCTCCATATTTTTATTAGAGATCATGAGCTTGAAGGAAATCCCATATCTCCTGAACCCGCATCATTCCGCCGTTTAGGGCTAAAACATTGTGACTTATTTCACATTAAAGTCTCTGTTTACGCTTTATCTCTTTTCGCGTTATATGCGGTGTTCTTTCTTACAAGTTCAGTTTACTGTACTTTTCTGAAAATCACTGTGACAAATATCACTTTTGAGGTGATATTTGTCACAGCAGCTATCATTTTATTTCCGGCTTAGTCCTCAAAACGTCCGTAGAAAGCATTCCGGTAAACATCTGCCAATTCAGTCACGAGCGGCAGCTTCGGATTGGCTGTTGTACATTGGTCTTCGAAGGCACGATCTGCCAAATAATCTACGCGAGCTTCAAAATCCTTAGCGTCGAAGCCCAGCTCCTGGAACGACTCTTCGATTCCCAGCGCTTTATTCAGCTTGCGGATCGCCATAATCAGACTGTTCACGCCTTCTTCCGTAGTACGGGCAGGCAGACCTAGGATCCGTGCGATTTCCGCATAGCGTTCGTCAGCGACGAAATGCGAATATTTAGGGAACGAAGCGAATTTGGTTGGTTTCTTCGCATTGTAACGGATGACATGCGGCATCAGAATGGCGTTGGTCCGGCCATGTGCCGTATGGTATTCCCCACCCCATTTATGCGCAAGGCTGTGGTTGATACCCAGGAACGCATTTGCGAATGCCATGCCTGCCAGCGTCGAAGCATTGTGCATTTTCTCACGGGCAACCTTATCACCGGTCAGAGCCGACTTCTCAAGGTACTGGAATACCAGCTGAATCGCCTTGATAGCAAGCCCGTCTGTGTAATCACTCGCCATAACCGATACGTAAGCTTCAATCGCATGGGTCAATACGTCCATTCCTGTATCAGCTACCGCGGTTTTTGGCAGAGTATATACAAACTCTGGATCCACGATTGCCACATCCGGCGTTAATTCGTAATCCGCGAGCGGATACTTGGTATTACCATGATTTTTGTCCGTGATAACAGCAAACGATGTTACTTCCGAGCCGGTACCAGATGTCGTTGGAATGGCAACAAATTTTGCCTTTTGACCCAGACGCGGATATTTGTAAATGCGTTTGCGGATATCCATGAACTTCTGCTTCAGGTTCTCGAAATCGGTATCCGGATATTCGTAGAACAGCCACATCGCTTTCGCGGCATCCATCGGCGAACCGCCGCCCAGAGCGATAATGCAGTCTGGCTGGAACCGGTTCATCATCTCTGTACCTCTGTCTACAGTCGTGGTCGACGGATCGGGTTCCACTTCCGAGAAGACTTCAATGACAACAGGTGTCTGGCGCTGACGAAGGTAATGCTCCACTCTTTCAACATAACCCAGCTTAACCATCATCGGATCCGTAATGATCGCCACACGGCTGATATCCGGCATTTTAGCCAAATACTGCGTCGATCCTTTTTCGAAGTAGATTTTGTCAGGTACTTTAAACCACTGCATATTCACGGTACGGCGGGCCACCCTTTTCACGTTGATGAGATTGACTGCTGTTACGTTCGACGACGTCGAATTTCGGCCGTACGATCCGCAGCCCAGCGTCAGCGACGGCAGGTTCGTGTTGTAGATGTCACCGATCGCCC
The DNA here is from genome assembly GCF_022898935.1 of Paenibacillus mangrovi. Classification (GTDB taxonomy): domain Bacteria; phylum Bacillota; class Bacilli; order Paenibacillales; family Paenibacillaceae; genus Paenibacillus_AQ; species Paenibacillus_AQ mangrovi. Next base: position 188,519 of record NZ_JALIRP010000002.1, read on the forward strand.
CGTGCGTCGATGGCGAATTGACGATAATACGTCCTGTCTGCAAGCGGTCCGAGAATTTCGAAATGACTTCTTCGTTATGCGAATGGATAACCGACGAGTGACCCATACCGCCAAAAGATACAACCTCAGCTGCACGCTCAATGCCTTCAGCCGCATTTTTCACTTTGTAGCAAGCCAGCACCGGACTAAGCTTTTCCGCCGACAGCGGGAACTTTGTGCCTACGCCTTCGATCTCAGCAACCAGAATTTTGGTGCCTGCAGGAACGCTGAAACCGCACATTTCTGCGATCTTAATCGCTGATTGACCAACGATGGCTGGGTTAACCGCGCATTTTACCGTATTGATGGCTCCCGCGGTCAGTTTGGCTGCTTCATCCTTGTTGACGAAATAACAGCCGTTCGCGATCATTTTCTTACGAACTTGGTCAAAAATAGGCTCCTCGATAATAACAGCCTGTTCCGACGCGCAGATCATGCCGTTGTCAAACGACTTCGACAGAATCAAATCTGTCACGGCCTGGTCAATATCCGCCGATTTCTCAATGAAGCATGGAACGTTACCTGGTCCTACGCCGAGTGCCGGTTTACCGCAGCTGTATGCCGCCCGTACCATACCCGAACCACCGGTAGCCAGAATCAGGGCCACATCCGAATGGTTCATCAGTGCATTGGTTTTGTCCATGGTCGGCTCTTCGATCCATTGAATGCAATCTGCTGGAGCGCCATGCTTAACAGCCGCCTCTAGCAAAATCTTTGCTGCCTCTCTGCTGCATTGTTGCGCCGAAGGGTGGAAGCCAAAAATAATAGGATTTCGTGTTTTAATAGAGATCAGTGCTTTAAACATTGTTGTGGATGTCGGGTTGGTTACAGGTGTGATCCCCATAATAATACCGACTGGTTCTGCAATTTTTTGGTAGCTTTCATATGGATTATCTTCAATAACGCCTACCGTTTTTTCATATTTGATACTGTGGTAAATATACTCGGTAGAGAACATATTCTTCGTGATTTTGTCTTCGTAGACGCCTCTTCCGGTTTCTTCTACCGCGAGCTTTGCCAGGTGCATATGTTTGTCGAGTCCTGCTAGGGCCATAGCCTGAACGATGTCGTCGATTTGCTCCTGAGTCATCCCCATAAATTTCTCTTGTGCCTTATTTGCTTTGTTGATTAGGGTCTGGATGTAGTCTTCGGCTGACTGCTGTTTTTTATCGGCAACAATTTCATTTTTTACAGCCATTTTTTTCATCCTCTCGGGTAAATTTTGGTTTTTCTCTCTCCTACGATTTGATCATAACACATCCTAAAAAATATTTAAAGTGAAAACTTTCACAAAGTTTGAGTACTTTCAATATTTATTTTCAAAACGCTTACATTTCCAAATTCTATTTTCTCATCCCCTTCTTTATGATTATGTAAATATATGAATATAGAAATTTAATCAAAAGTGAAATTTATCACAATGTCGGAATTTCGACACTTTTCATGGCTTTTCCCCCCCCAAAAACCAGGATTTTCAGGTTATAATTAATTTAAAATTTTATAAAAATTAAAGATACAAAGGGGATAACGAGTATGAGTAACCAACTGGATGTTATCGAAGCCCGTGGAAATACAAGCTGTTTTTCGAGCCAAAATCTGGATCGCCTGATGGTCATCATGAAGGAACGTATCGTGCCTGAAGGTTCCCATCTGTTCTGGGAGGGTGATTTTTCCGACAAGCTGTTTTATGTGAAACGCGGTCGGATCAAATTGACCAAATCGACGGATGAAGGCAAAGAACTGATTCTGTATATGTATCAATCGGGAGACATGGTTGGTCAGGCCGATCCATTTTTCAGCAGCAAACACAGCTTTACTGCAGAGGTGCTTGAGGAAAGCGAAATCGGAGTGATCGATCAAAAGGATCTGGAAGTTCTGATCTGCCAGCACTGCGATTTTGCGATTGATTTCATGAAGTGGATGGGTATCCACCACCGTCTGACGCAAACCAAATTCCGCGACCTGATGATGTACGGCAAGCCTGGCGCGCTCTGCTCGACTCTAATCCGACTCAGTAATACGTATGGCGAAAAACATGGAGACACGATCCTTATTCATAAAAAGATCACCCACACCGACCTCTCCAATATGATTGGAGCGACCCGCGAAAGCGTCAATCGCATGCTCAGCGATCTGCGCAAAAAGGACGCCGTGGAATACGAGAACGGGATGATTGTCATTAAAGATCTTGAGATGCTTCAAGATATCTGCCACTGTGAAATGTGCCCAAATGAAATTTGCCGAATCTAAATGGATGCTTCTTGTCACCCTCCTCTCAATCACGTCACGATCACAAAACTTCCGTAACCAGCGTATGGTATTACGGAAGTTTTTTTTGTGTGTAAATAGACCCAAACATTTCCTTTTCTGAATATTTTTCATTCTTTTTCTTATTCTACCCCTCAAAATACCTATTAATGTCACAAAAATTGCCAAAAACACTCATTATAAGGACTTAAGACCTATATATATTACGGATAAAAGAACCGAAAATGATCTTATAACACATACCCAAGTCGCATTTATATTACGTAGTTCTTCCTGGATGACCTATTCAGGAATGGATTACTGCCATACTAAGAGGGTTAGTCTTCAGCCCATTAAGAACTACTTCTTCTCCAGCTCCCCGTGACATCGAAGGTCTGAAGTCTAATACCCCCTATGCAAAAGGGCATAATGAATCATTCGCCTGAACAGGCCATTTAAGGAGTGTAATCTATATGGCAGCAACATGTATTAAACGTTTATGTTTCATCGTTATCATTTTCAGTATTATTGTGTCCGGTACCTTGCTTCCTTCACCTCACCAGGCCACAGCTCAAGGCTATTACCAAAAGGCCACAGCCCAAGGCTACCAAAAAGCCACATGGCTGTGGAAAACGGAACGGATCCGTACCAATCCGCAGGAAGTCCTGTCCTTCCTGAGACAAAATAATGTCAATCTGGTTTATCTTCAGATTAATATCGATATCCCGGTTTCATATTATAAAAGCTTTATCAAAGCCTCCAGCAAACTCGGAATTCAAGTACAGGCACTCGATGGTGCACCACGTTGGGGACTGGAATCGGAACGGTATAGAATCGACAACTTTTTGAGCTGGGTCAGAGCTTATCAAAAAGAGGCTGCAGCTTCGGAGAAATTCAGCGGCATCCATGTCGATATTGAGCCCCATTTGTTATCCCAGTGGAAAACCGATCAATCGGATGTCATCCGCCAGTGGCAGAGCAACGTACTTTATCTGAATTCCGAAGCTGAAAAGCTACAGCTTCCTCTCTCGGCCGATATTCCGTTTTGGCTTAGCAATTACACCGCTGCGGACGGCAAAACGCCGCTCAGCCGCTTTATGATCAGCCAGTATGATTCCGTCACGATCATGTCTTACCGCGATTCGGCTGCAGCCATCAACAGCATCGCCAAAAAGGAGCTTGAGGAAGCTACTGCTCTTGGCAAACAGGCTCTTGCCGCTGTTGAAACCAAGCCAAGCAGCGAAGGCGATTTTCTCACGTTTTATGAGGAAGGCGCGGCCTATATGAACGAGCAGCTTGTTCAGCTTCACGAGCTGGCCAAAGTTAATCCGTCTTATAACGGGATCGCCATTCACGATTTTGACGGCTGGAAAGACTTGAATTGAAAAAAGGGGTGTTCCTCAAGGTCAATCGACTTAAAGGACACCCCTTATTTTTTTACTGTTACTTTGGTTGAAGCTGCTTTAAATAATCCAGCGCTACCTGTATATTGCGGACGGGTACAATTTTGATCTGATATTTTCTCTTCTTCGCTTCATCCAGAATATCTTTCGTATTGCTGTCATCAGACTTCACATCAGCCGGACAAAAGAAAATGTCTACCTTGCCTTCATGAGCTGCAACGATTTTATCACGAATGCCTCCGATCTGGCCGACATTCCCTTCCTGGTCAATCGTCCCTGTTCCTGCAATCTGATAACCTTTGGTTAGATCCTCCGGGAGCACCTGATTTAAGATTTCCAGCGAAAACATCAACCCTGCCGACGGTCCGCCGATATGGCTTGTTTCGATTTTGACCTGCCGCGGCGGGTAAATGACATATTCGTCTTCCGGTTGAATGCCAAGTCCAACTTTCCCTTGATCGTTGATCACAGTCAGCTCAAACGTTCCCTGCTGCCGTTTTCCCTCATGAATAAATCCGATATTGACGGTATCGCCAGCCTTCTTGGCACTCAAATAGGTAATGACATCGGCTGATTTCGTCATCTCTTTACCATCAATTTCGGTAATAATGTCACCTACGGCAATTTTACCCTTGGCTTTCGATACAGGGAGAACATTGGTAACGAAAACTCCCTTGTTCTGCACTGGCACCACCTCTCCTGCGGCACGTAGACCTGCTACAATCGCATTTTGCTGGGATGTGGTCATCATATGTTTGAGCAGGAAATCATACTCATCCTGGCTTAAATTGCCGCTCACGCTTTGCTCCTTGCGAATCTGCGTATTCGGAGCCAGCCAGCCGTAGATCAAATAGTATAAATGCGTGGTTTTGATAGTAGTGACAGTCGTTAAATAGAAATTCCCCTTCTCCGACTTCCCTCCGTTCTCCACGGTGACGACAGGCGATAGCGGTTCAACGTCGCCCGGCTGATACAAATAATATGGCATGGGGATCATCAGGACGATCAAAAGAACTATAGCAATCCCCAAGCTCCAAATAACCTTATTCGTTTTTTTAGATAATCTCACGATCGAACGATTCCTTCCTGGTTATGTGGATTGATCAGCAAAATCGACTTTTTTCTAGGCTCAAAACTGAAATTAGTTCTTGATATTGAGCCTTTTTCAACTCGACTATTTTTTCGGATTCAGCTGCACTGCGGCTTGTTTTCCGCTAAGTTGAATACCCGTGGTCTTGCTGCCCTCGTGGCTCAAATCCTTCACCAGCCGCTCCAGCAGCTCCTTGGCAATCACACCTTCCTTACCTTTGATACGGACGACAAAAAGAACGGCATCACCGGACCGCAGTATTTTCTCAGCCTGTCGCTGTTTGGTGTCATAATCATGATCCTCAATTTGAGGGGTCAGCCGGATTTCCTTGATCTTCATTTGACGCTCAGAGGCTTTGGCCTGCTGCTTTTCTTTCTTCGCATCTCCCGCTCCAATCAGCTTACAAGGAGGTGGACTGCTCATAAGAGACGTGCATACCAGATCAACTTTTAATTTTTTGGCCATCTCAAGAGCCTCTGCAGTAGGCATAATACCGAGATCTTCACCATTTAGTCCTGTAAGCTCCACTTCAGATGCTTTGATTTTCTCATTCATAATCATTTTTCATACACTCCTGTCCATCCATATTTTACAACGGGCAGATCGCAGTTGAACATACCATAATGATATTGAGTCAGAATTGCAGTCCCCTAGAATTCTTTTTCTCATAAAAAAGGCTGTCCTCCAGCACATAGGAAATCAACGTGAATTATTTCACTTAAATTATCACAATTAGACATCTTTTTTTTCAATTTTTTCGCTTTTGGAGACAGTCCATATCTTTCTGAATTAGGTTCTTTCCAGTCGGATTTCAATCTCATCTTCGGGTGCAAGCTTCATATCCAGACCGTTTTCGGAAAGCTCCTTGCCGTTCACTTTTATGACCCATTTTTCAATCCCTTTTGGACTATAGCTCTTCACAGTATCAATGTACCTTTTGTTCATGGTCAGCTTGATGAAATCCATGCTCTGCAATATGGTGCGTACGCTCTCGTCGGCGGAAAAAGGGAGAATGTAAGTATGCGAAAGTCCCGGCTCGATCGTTCCGCCGTTCAGCTTAAGCACCGTATATTCTGGTTTAGGATCAGCTTTATCCAGCTTCTCATCTGCTCGTTCTATCGAAATCCCGATTTCATCATTTTCATGAAGAACCGTGTCCAGCTTGTCCTTTTCGAGTTTCTTCTTGTTTAGCTCAAGCCCCCATTCAAATGAAGGAGAAAGCGACACTTGACTGATCGAATGGATGGAACCATCTTCTGCAAAGGTCACAATTCCGCTTTTTTTCAAACCTTCACGAATCGTCTCGCCCTGCTGCAAATGGGTTTCAAGATCCCGGATGATATCTGGAGAGAAAAAGTCATCTTTTTCAGAAATGATGATCGAAGAACCATCGCCTGCATATACCTTGGATGAAGTCTCCTTGGATTTATCACCATTGCAGCCTGCAAGCAGGAGCGAGGCCGTTAAGATGAAAATAATTGCTGTACTTATTCCTTTCTCCACCTTAACACCACCTTCTGTTATTCATTCCTTGCGCTAGCGCTATAAAACGTTTATATATGATTATTATAAAAAAATAGAGCTCTCACGCTGAGATCTCTATTTTAACATAAGCGCACAAGGCATTTCGACAGAGATAAGCGGATTTCGGCGAAAAATCTCAGTTAATGAGTGCTTGCATAAAAGTTCTGCTGCCGTCTGTGTTTTTAAGATAAGGTCCTAGTCCCAAAAAGTGGCTTCGATCCACATACACTCCCGTCATCCAGGTACCTTCGAGCACCTCGTCATCCAAATGCACGAGCAGCGGGGGAGCGGATATAAACTCTTGAAAAACGGGAATGCGCATATCATGCTTCTTGTAGGGTTTGCCGGACTGCTGAAAAGGGAGTGGACTTACATAGGTAGGAACGAAGTAGGTGGAGATGACGTTCATCTCCTCTTCATCATAAAAAGGGGTATCACCTAAAAAGGGATGGAACAGTGAAATTTCTTCGAACTGAGACCAGATCAGAACCTGCAGGAGCATGCTCTGGAACCTGCCGTTATGGAATATATATTCGCGTTTATCGTGCTCTTCCTTCTCCCCGTCAGGTGTAAGGCTTTCTACGTAATGGCGCTCACTACCGATGCATTTCCATCCTGACGGGCTTTGAATCCACTTTTGAAATACAGGACTGCTGTTTTCTCCGCCTGCAGAAAGCGACTCCTGAGCAGGCCTCAGGTAGGCCCAACACTTCCACATCGATTCCGGCAAATTGCGCATCAGCATTTCTATGGCTCTATCATAGATATTGCGCACTTTAATAGAAGCGCTTTCAAGTTCATTGACATCCTCTTTGCCATACCTAATCTCTTGGGAAAGTATTCTTTTTCTCATCGTCATCCGCCTCCTTAAGCGCCGAAAAGGCAGTTTTTTACCAATTATACTACAGAACCTGTGGTAAGGTGCAAGTCTATGCCTAAAATTAGCAAAGGCTCAGTTTCGGGCCGGGCTACAAAATAAAGTCCCTCCAAAGATTATTAAACAAAAACCTTCCTCGCAAATACAAGGAAGGTTTGTCGTTACAGCTGGTTTTTCAGGTGCCTATTCAATTTCACACCAATGTTCCGCCCAATGTTGAACCTGTTCCATGACAGGCTGCAGCGCTTTGCCTTTTTCCGTCAATTCGTATTCAATCCGGACCGGTGTTTCAGGATACACATGGCGTACCAAAATGCCTTCGGTCTCCAAATCCTTCATACGCTCGGACAGCATTTTATCGCTCATGGAAGGTATGATGTGGGATATATCCTTGAACCGTTTCGGTCCACTCATCAACGAGTAAATAATCAATCCGTTCCAACGCTTACCCAGAACGGAAAAAGCAGTTTCAAACCGCGGACACATACTGAAATCCTGACTGTTCATGATCTTTCACCTCTTTACAGGATCCATGTAAACAGTTATGTCTCATGAAAGCTTACATTAAGTTAGTTTGTTTCATTTTACCACATTTTAAGCCAAAAGAAAACTCACACACAGGAGATTGTCTGTGTAAACAGCAAAAAGCGGCAGTATTCACTGCCGCCATTTTGCTCAAGGTGCAAGCACCTTATTTATACCTTGGGTACCTCTTTCAATGTTCTGACCGGCTTCATGTTGCCAAACTGAAGTGCATTTCCAGAAGCCGGGTATGCCCACTTGATACCATTGGCAATGACCTTGAGGATTTCAGGCTGGTAGTAAGTTGGATAGGTTTCATGTCCTGGACGGAAATAAAAGATTTTGCCCCGTCCACGGCGGAACGTACAGCCGCTTCTGAAGACTTCTCCGCCTTCAAAATTGCTGATGAAGACCAGTTCATCCGGCGCCGGGATATCAAAGTATTCCCCGTACATTTCTTCATGCTCAAGGATGATCTTCGCGTCAATACCTTCAGTAATCGGATGAGATGGATTCACGTTCCACAGAATTTCCTGTTCTCCCGCTTCACGCCATTTCAGATCGCAGGATGTGCCCATCAAGGCTTTAAACGGCTTGGAAAAATGTCCGGAGTGCAGGACGATCAGTCCCATCCCTTCGTGTACACGCTTGACAACCCGGGCCGTAATCTCGTCGCTGACGCGGTCATGCGCCATATGACCCCACCAGACCAGCACATCCGCCTTATTCAGCACATCCTCTGTCAAGCCGTGCTCCGGCTGATCAAGCGTTGCGGTCGTAATGGCAAATTCATTTGCCTCAAGACCTTCGGCCAGCGCCATATGAATGCCTTTCGGATACACAGCCTTCACTTCATCATGTATATTCTCATGGACGAATTCATTCCAGATGGTTACGTTAATCAATTCTGGTTCCCCCTAGACCCACCACATGTCGCCAAGCGACTCTTCGATGAGTACTTGCTGTAAGTTAGATACGGCTTTCGAGAAGCCTTCTTCAATGGACATCAGACCGTCTTCATGTTCAATGCTGACTGCATAATCATAGCCGACCAGACGAAGCGCACTGATGATATCAGCCCATGTTTTCACGTCATGGCCATAACCCACGCTGCGGAACTGCCAAGCGCGATCCAGCATGTTGGTGTATGACTGCATATCGGTCAAACCGTAACGGTTGACGTTAATCGGATCAATGACGGTATCCTTGGCATGGAAATGATGGATCGCGCCGGCGCGGCCCAAAATGTGGATCGCTTGAACCGGATCGATGCCCTGCCACCACATATGGCTCGGATCCAGGTTGGCGCCAATCGCTTCCCCGGCAGCTTCGCGCAAGCGCAGCAGTGTTGCCGGCGTATGTACGGAAAAACCGCCATGCAGCTCGAGCCCGATTTTCACATGATGATCTGCAGCAAATTTAGCTTGTTCCGTCCAGTAAGGAATCACTTTGTTTTCCCACTGCCATGCCAAAATTTCCTGATAATCGTTCGGCCAAGGAGCTACAGGCCAGTTCGGATACTTCGCATTCTCATGGTCGCCTGGGCAGCCGGAGAAGGTATTAACCACCTCAACGCCCAGCTTCTCTGCCAGCTTCACGCTGTTCACGAAATCCTCATGATCCGCTTGTGCCAGATGTTTCTGTGGATGGAGTGGGTTACCGTGGCAGCTCAAAGCACTGATCATCAGACCGCGAGATTCCACCGCATGTTTGAATTCTTTCAATTTAGCTTCATTTTCAAGCAGTTCTGCAGGATTGCAGTGAGCCTTGCCAGGATTGCCTCCCGTACCGATCTCAACTGCCTTCAGCCCTTTGGAAGCCACATAATCCAGTGCATCCTCCAGCTTGCGGTCACCAAACAATACCATAAATACGCCGAGTTTCAACGGAAATTCCTCCTTAGCTTGATTCAGATAATTGGTAAAGTGAATGATTCCTTATATCATTTTTCGGTAAGATTACTCAAAATATACAGCTTTTCCGGTTTTGGAAGACTCATAGATGGCCTCGAGAATTTGCGTTACCACATAGGCCTGCTCCGGAGTGACTACTGGTTCCTTATCTTCCAGAATCGCTTCCAGCCACAATCTTTGCTCTCGGTCAGATTCATTTTCAGCCGAACCGGAGTAGAAGGCAACGCCGCCGGCGTTCAGGTCGATTTTGGTGTCGTACAAACGGCTCATTTTCTCGCCATTGATGCGCAGTCCGTCCTTCATATCCGCGCCGCCCTCAGTTCCCGCGAGGATCGTTTTGGCTTCGCCTGTTTCTACGACATTCAGTGCCCAGCTGGATTCAAGGATAATCGTTGCACCATTTTCCATCGTAATGAATCCGAATGCAGAATCTTCCACTTTGAACTGCTCCGGATCCCAAGGACCAAATGCGTTGGCCGCATTCTCACGGTGTCCAAGCTTGTGGAACGTAGAGCCCAGTACGCTTTTCGGCTTGTAGTTATCCATCATCCACAGCGTCAAATCGAGTGCATGCGTGCCGATATCGATCAGCGGGCCTCCGCCTTGTTTTTCTTCATCCAAAAATACGCCCCATGTCGGAACCGCGCGGCGGCGGATCGCCAAAGCCTTGCCGAGATAGATGTCGCCAAGCTCTCCGGCTTCGCAAAGGTCTTTCAGGTACAGACTGTCATTGCGGTAGCGGTTTTGGTAACCGATGGTCAGCTTTTTGCCTGTACGTTTTGCAGCTTCCACCATCTCTTTCGCTTGGGCAGCTGTTTTAGCCATAGGCTTTTCGCACATAACATGCTTGCCGGCTTCCATCGATGCTACGGAGATTTCCGAGTGGGAATCATTTGGTGTACATACATGGATAACATCGATGCTTTTGTCTTTCAAAAGCTCAAGATAATCCGTGTACACTTTAGCACCTTCGACACCAAATTCTTCAGCAGCTTTCTCTGCGCGTTCCTTGATGATATCGCAGAATGCCACCATTTCGGCTTTTGGCTGCTTGGCCAGACTTGGCATATGCTTGCCGTTAGCGATTCCTCCACAGCCGATGATTCCAATTTTCAATGTTTGCTTCGAATTAGACATGTACAGGTCCTCCATTTTTAGCGTAATTTTTGATCCACTCCATACTTTTTGCAATGCTTTCAAGCGGCGGGCTCTGGCAGAAATCCTGCTCTACAACGATCCACTCTACTCCCGCTTTGTCCGCAGCTTCCGCAACGGCTTTCAAATCCACTTCACCTTGACCAAGCTCAACCGTCAGCGGCGAACCATCCTCTTGTCTGCGCACATCCTTCCAGTGAACAATAGGAAGGCGTCCGGCGTAAGCCTCTATATATTCAGCAGGATTGTATCCTGCGAAGTGTGCCCAGCAAGTGTCCAGCTCAACCTGGAGCAAATCTGCAGGTACGGCATCATACATGGAGTCAAACACCGTTTTGCCGCCCATTTTTTCGGTGAATTCAAAGTCATGGTTGTGGTACAGCAGCGTTGCCTGCTGCTCTTGGCAGCGTTCACCAATCGTCTTCAGATTCGCGAACACTTCATCCCATTTACGCTGGTCTTCGCCAAGGTAAGGGATGATCAGATTGGTGTTGCCAATTTCCTTGTTATAGGCTATTTCCTCATCCAGGGCATTCAGCATGCGGTCATACGGCGTATGTGTACCAAGTGCAACGAGACCGTATTGATCCAGCAATGCCTTAACTTCAGCTGCAGGGCGTCCGAAAAAGGTGAAAAATTCCACGCCCTGATACCCAAGTTCTGCTATTTTCTTCAACGTACCCTCAAAATCCTGCTCCGCTTGTTCGCGAACGGTGTACAATTGCAAGCCCAGCTTCAACATGTTTGCCTCACTCCTGTTTTTTTGGATTGATGAAGAACGCTTTGTTATGTAGGATTTTGACATAGCAAAACCCTTGTATAATGAATGCATGGTAGCATTTCATCCACAGTGAATGCGTTTGCAATCGCAAACTATTCCGCCCGTGCGCCAGCACGTTCAGCAATATATCTGCACCGATATTTCCACAACCGATACTACCAGCCTTCATTCTATTATTCATGCATCCACCCCCTCATGATGTTGAAAGGGGCTTCAACAATCTAGTACCATGGTATTCCGAAATCATTTATATTAAAATGAAGAATATGATTAAAACATGAACAATCTGGTCATTATTTTTCAAAGAGCCGGATTTTGCATGTAATCACCACTCTATAAGGAGTCATTTCATGTCTACGCAGGATTCAGTACACATTTATACAGCAGGCTTCTCATTTCATCATAAACCTTTTTATATGACCGAAATGAACGGTGTTAAAAATTATTTGATGCGACTTCAGACGGATGGAAGATGCCGGGCCCGCGTCGACGGCAAAATGGTTCAGATCGAGCCGGGGGATTTGCTTGTATTTTCTCCGGACGAGCCTTATGAACTGAGAATTGAAGAGGAGCTAAACGCCCAGAACGAGCTTGCGGTCGAAAGCGGCGATTATCATATTTTTTTTGGGGGAACCTGGATTGATGAATGGTGGTCCAGACAGAAGCGCCCCACTCGCATCAAGGTCCCTTTGAACGAAACCATCCTGAGCCTGTTCAGGCAAATTGTCCTAGAGCAGCGTAAAATATCCAATCCGTTCCCGGAAATCTCGGGTTACTACATGCGGATTCTATGTTTGGAGACAGACCGCCTGCTGCGCGAGCATCCTTCTACGACACCGAAGACATATTTGGCCTATCAGATTAAGCAATACATCGAAGAACATGCTTCCGTTTCTTTTAAGCTGGAGGATGTGGCCGCCAATGTCGGAATCAGTGTTTCCCGTGCCGTTCACCTTTTTAAAGAAGCGTTCGGAACCAGCATCATGCAATATACGCTGGATGTCCGCCTGGAAATGGCGCGCGAACGGATTATTTTTAGCCCGATGTCTCTTGAGAATATCGCCGAAACCTCAGGCTTCGCCAATTACACGTATTTCCACCGCGTATTTCGTTCCCGCTTCGGCAAATCCCCCAAGGAATTCCGTATCGCGAACAGGGAACAGATTTAAATGAAATGAAGCCGGGCTCAGATGAGCCCGGCTTCATTTGCCTTTTCAACGGCTTTTCCCGGTTGCGTTTCTGTTCGAAATCGCCTCGGATACCACAAAAGCCAGATCCTCATTGCCAAAGAGGGACAGCACACCAAGAACTGTATCATCCGGGATCGGACCGGCCTCTTCCTTGGGTACCGTCAGTTCCAGTACACGCTGAAGCCGCTCGTTACTCTGCTGCTCTGGATAGGCCTGCATGTATAATTCTTCAGGATTCAATCCTTCATTAACGCACCACTGGGCAAACACCAGGATCATCATGTCCTCGTCTTGGCGGTAGCTCTCCACGATGCCGTCTTCGATTGATTTGCGATTTTCATCCATTTTTCATTTCCCCTTTTAACTCGTGTCCGCGATCCTTGATCGATACACATTATACCTTTTTTAGGGGATAAACTGAATACAAGCCGGCTTTAGCTCATGCCGACAGCCTGCCTTCTTGCCGCCTCGGCTTTCTTTTTCTTGGAACGGAGTCCAACCCATACCACAGCAGCCACTACAACCAGCTCAAACGCATATTTCACAAATGCATTCGTAAACAGTCCGTGAATGAATGGTTCTTCCACCAGCATTTTAGAAGCTGTCCAGGCAAGTACGGCGGATCCGAAAGTAATAACGACAGGAAAACGTTCGGTCAATTTGATGATCATCGTGCTGCCCCACACCATGATCGGCACCGATATCGCAAGGCCGAAGATGACGAGAAGAAAGTCTCCATGAGCCGCACCGGCTACAGCCAGCACATTGTCGAGACCCATCATAGCGTCCGCAATAATAATGGTGCGGATGGCCGCCCAGATTTGATTGCCTGCCGAAATGTCATGCTTCTTCTCATCGATTAGAAGCTTGTAGGCGATCCATATCAGTGCAATCCCCCCGACCAGGCGCAATCCAGGGATCAAGAGCAGCTTAGCGACAAGCAGCGTCGCAATGACCCGTATGATCACCGCCCCAACGGTCCCCCACACGATGACCTTCTTCTGATCTTCTTTTCTCACGTTGCGCGCGGCAAGACCGATGACGATGGCATTGTCTCCGGCCAATACCAGGTCGATGACGACAATAGACAGTAAGGCTGTCCAAAATTCCAAGGTCAACAATTCCATTTTCCTTCCACCTCTCCTGTTTTCGGGACGTAGATAAATATCCCTTGATTAAAATGATTGCTATGATTAGTCCGCCGCAATAATAAAAAGCGCCCCTTACCTTCATCAGGTAATGGCGCTTTTTTCCACCAAAAAAGACCTTTACCTAATGAAAATCAGGCAAAGGTCTCGCAAAACAACGTTACGTTGCCAATAAAGCCGGGGATGTGATCCCGTAATGACGACTTTATTGCATGAGCTACTCCCCTTTGGGAACTATTCACTTATTAACTGGTATCATTATAGCAATTATTTTCGGAAATTTCTATGGTTTTATTTTTCAAATCTTCGTTTGGTATGATAAGCTTCAGATGCAACAAAGATAAATAAAGGGGAAACTGCATGAATAAATGGCTGCTAGCCGCATTGTATTCGGCCGCTCTTGCGATTGCTTTGATTTACCGGAATGAGATTCTGGATTACATGCATCAGCATGGTTCCTTTCCCGTTCTGCTCGGAATGGCAACCCTGGTCGCTCTACTTCCGATTATTCCGTACAAGCTGGTGATTGCCGCTCTCGGTTATTCCTTCGGTACGGCCTGGGCTGCAGCCATCAGCTGGCTGGGTACCATGATCGCTGCCACGATGGTATATGCACTCGTTAGATATGTTTTCCGGGAACAAGGGCGACAATATCTTGGTAGGTTTAAAACTCTGCATACCTTTACCTCTTGGGTGGAATCCCGCCCTTTTGCCAGCGTGATTGGCGGACGCCTGATCCCTGTCATTCCGCAGATGGCGGTAAATGTGTTCGCGGGTGTGGCTTCCATCCCCTTTTGGACCTATACGGCCGCTTCCGGCATCGGCAAGCTTCCGGGCATTTTTCTGTATTCTTTTTTGGGCGGCCAAGGTACCAGGCATCCGCTTGTTTCCGTGATCGCTGTATCCGGATATGTATTACTTTCGGGAGTGATGCTGCGCCTCTACCAGAAAACTGGACATTCACGCTCAAAAAGCCGTTTTCTTGGTTACACTATGCGTATCGATTATAATGAGGAAGAAAAATAATGAAACGGAGTGATATCATGAGCGATTTACAAGCGGTTCATCAGGAAAAGGCGATCTTTGCAGGCGGATGCTTTTGGTGCATGGTAGCCCCGTTTGAAGAGCTGCCCGGTATTATCAAAGTCGAATCCGGTTATACAGGCGGCCATACCGAGAACCCTACCTACGAGGAAGTCTGCTCCCATACGACTGGACATGTCGAAGCCGTTCAGATTACGTACAACCCTGAGATTTTCCCATACGAAAAGCTGCTGGAGCTGTTCTGGCAGCAGATTGACCCTACGGATGAAGGCGGCCAGTTCTATGACCGCGGACACTCTTACCAGACGGCTATTTTCTACCATACGGAAGAGCAGCGAGTTCAAGCAGAAGCTTCTAAAGCCAAGCTTACGGAAAGCGGCCGCTTCAGTAGGCCCATCGTGACACCGATTCTGCCGGCGAAGCCTTTTTATGCAGCGGAAGAATATCATCAGGATTACCACAAAAAGAATCCAGGTCATTACAAGCGCTATCGCAAAGGCTCCGGCCGGGATGCTTTTCTTGAAAAGGTATGGGCGCCTGAAAAAGATAAAGGTGAGCTGAAGCAGCGCCTAACCCCGATTCAATACGAGGTAACCCAAAATAATGCCACCGAGCCTCCTTTCCAGAATGAATTTTGGGATCATCATGGCGAAGGCATCTACGTGGATATCGTGACTGGAGAGCCATTATTCAGCTCGCGTGACAAATACGATTCCGGCTGCGGCTGGCCAAGTTTTACGCGTCCCATCCGTGATTACAGCATCAAGGAAAAAATGGACCTTAGCCACATGATGGTCCGTACTGAAGTCCGCAGCAAGAGCTCCGACTCGCATCTGGGGCATGTGTTCGACGACGGTCCCGGACAGAACGGTCTCCGCTACTGCATCAACTCCGCCGCACTCCGGTTCGTTCCGAAGGAAGATCTGGATCAGCAGGGATACGGCGAGTATAAGGTTTTGTTCGAGTAAAATATATGTAAAACCGATCCGATAAAAGTAACAGCGGCGGACTAGGACGTGAAAAAAGTCTTAGACTGGCCGCTGTTTTCTATATTATTTCTGTAATATGAATGCCTGAAAATGCGGCTGCCCATCTTGTAAGGGAATCGTATTAAAACTAATTTCTTTAAAATATTTTCCTACCAACGTTCTAATGGAATGATCAGAATATGAAGCGAAAAAACGTTTAGGATCACACCAATCATTTTCCCATATTCCCTCTGAATCGTTCCCACCATAAAGTCCCATATAAAATAAAGCATCTGGTTTCATTATTCGTTTGATTTCTTGAAGTACATCACCTATTTCATTTTTTGGAACATGCAACAGACAGTTTAAGGCATATACAGCATCAAATGTATTGTCAGCAAAATCTAAATTGTAAAAATCCATTTCATATGCTTGAAGTCCCTTTTCCTTGCAATAGCGTATCATCTCAGAGGACAAATCAACGCTTGTTACCTCAATACCATTTTCCTTGAAGTAAAGACTATCAATACCTGTACCAGCACCAATTTCAAGTAGCTTTTTTTTATCCGATGATCGTAACTTAGACAGAAAATGTTCTCTCTCGACCAACTTCCACTCAGCTGGATTAGAATTTACTCTTCTATGCGAATCAATATCATATGATTTTGCAAGATTAGTTTTAGTTAATCCCATTTAAATTGCCCCTTCCTCATTTTAGCTATGTAAATGATTTGTCCAGTATGATAATGAACCTCTCTGAACATTGCCATCATAAGGTTAAGCGCTGTTGTCTCATTATTTACCTGGCTGTACGTAAGCGGTGGCAAATAAAGAAAGGGTTGGGACATCAATAAATGAGGATTGGAGTTCAGATGTTCAAGATACTGAAGCATGATATCAAATGCATCCTTTGTATGTTTATAGGCCTCTTCTTTCGTCATCTTAAGTCCTCGTTCAAATTCCTTTTCCCGATCCCGTGTGTCTGGTATGTTAAATAGAATTGTTTCAACCCGCGAATGCACAGCACCTCTAATATGAGAAACTAAATTAGCAATACTGTTGCTTTCAGGGGCTGGATACCATGTAATATCTTCTTCCGATACTTGTTCAATTGCTTTAAGAGTACCTCTTTGTTCCGATCTAAACTTGACCGACATACTTTGAATAAATTCGAAAGCTATATCCACAATTCCACCTCGCATTTCCTTATTTTGTATTTCTATATTACCGAATGTTTGTTCCTATGGCAAGATCCAACGCCAAAAAGCCTGAGGCTCATGAAACCCCCAGGCTTTTGATTAGGTTACACAGATGGTGCGGTTGTTTTGGCTTTGTCTGGATGTGCCTGCGCCCCTGTTTCCGGCAGCTTGTTGGAAGTACGCAGCGGAATTTCACGCAGGAAGAAGGTCAGCACCAGCGCTACTGCCACAAGAGCCGCTCCTGACAGAAATACCGTCGTCAAGGAAGCACCCAGTGCGTCTTTCAGCATATCGATCATTTTCGTGAGAACATCCTGCACTTCTTTCGGCATCGTTTCCTGCAGCTCGTGAAGCTTCGGCTGGTCCAGCAGCATTTCCGGGTTTTGGAACGGCGCCAGTTGTTTGGCCAGCTCCGGATCTAACTTTTGCATATTAGCGCCTTCACCTGCGGCCATCGCACTTTTCATATGACTTGTGAGGCTTGTGGACATAATCGTACCCATGACTGCGATCCCTATGGTGCCGCCCAGATTACGGAACAACTGGGAGGATGCAGTGGCCACGCCAAGCTGATCCGGTCTGACCGCATTTTGCACCGTCAGAGAGAATACCGGCATGCCGATTCCGAGGCCCAGGCCAAATACGATCATTGCCACGACGGCAAGCCAAATACTGTTCATAACCGCCATAATCAGCATCCCTACGATCATGATCGGAATGCCCGCAAGCGCAAACCTTTTGTACTTGCCCGTTTTCGTAATCATTCGGCCGATAATCGTACTTACGATAACCATCGATATCGACATCGGCATGGTAACATAACCGGAATAGGTCGGTGATATGCCTTCAACGCCCTGTACGAAAAACGGCAGATAGATGAGAGCCCCCATCATTCCGGCGTTCATAATAAAACCGATGACATTTGAGATCGTCACAATGTCGTTGCGGAACAGCGACAAAGGAAGCACCGGGCTTTTAACGACTCTCTCAACGAGTATAAACAAAATAAGGAACACTGCCGCACCACCGAACAGGCTCAGAATCTGCCAGGATCCCCATTCATATTTCGTACCGGCCCAGGAGAAACCGAGCAGCAGCGGTACGATGGTCATAGTTAGGAAAAGCGAGCCGAAGTAGTCAATCTTCTCGGACTTCTTACGCGGCACCTTGGGAAAAAGCATCATAATCATAACAAACGCTACAACGCCCAGTGGAAGGAAAATCCAGAACAGCCACTTCCACTGCAGATTGTCGACCAGCCATCCGCCGAGCGTTGGACCAAGCACGCTGGAGAAACCAAAGACAGCCATCATGATTCCGGTCCACTTGCCTCTTTCGCGCGGGGAGAACAAATCGCCGACAGCGGTAAAGGCTGATGCCATAATAATACCTGCACCGATCCCCTGTATCCCCCGGTACGTAATCAGCTGGAAAATGTCTTTGGAAGTACCGCTCAAAAATGCGCCGATGATAAAAAATACAATACCCGCTAATATAAATGGCTTGCGGCCATAAATATCCGACAGTTTACCGACGAGAACCGTTGCAATCGTAGAACTGAGCATGTAAATGGTAATGACCCACGTATAATAATCCATGCCACCGAGAATGGCGATGATGCGCGGCATAGCTGTGCTGACAATCGTCTGATTGATTGCGGAGAAGAACATGGCAGCAATGATCGCAACCATGATCGTCACTTTTCTCTTTTGGGATAAATCCTCCAAACGTACTTCACTCCTTGTTTTGTGAATGGTTATTTTCTGAACGTTATGACTTATCTTGCTGCAGTCCGATCATCTTTTCACACAACTCGGTTACAATGAGCACTTCGTCAGGTTCAAGACGGGATAAATGCTCTCTGATGCGTTGGTCCCTTTTTTGGATGGCTTTGGCCAGAACCTCTTCCCCAAGCGGCGTTGCCTCCACTAAAATCACTCTCCGGTCTGCAGGATCCTGGGATCGTACGACAAACCCTGACTTTTCCAGGCGATCTACCATAACTGTAACAGCACTAGGCTTCACTTCCAGCCGATCTGCCACCTTCGACAGATTGCATTTACGCTCCGAATGAATGTAACCCAGCATAAATAATTGCGGTCCGGTTAAAAATTCCTGCATTTCCTTGCAGACATCTGTTTCCAGACTCCACCAGAATGATTTCACGGCAGCATATAGCCGATTGGCCAGCGTTTCCATTCCCGATCCCCCTTCCTCGCCCAAATATGGTAAAGTATACTATTATTTCAATGGTTTAAATATTAAAATTATCAAGACCATATGTCAACCCTGTTATATGAATTTTTTTCATTTTTTTACTTCAACTACATCCGGGGTAATCCAGCCAATCAAGAGCTCTTAGGGTCTGATGAGCACAAAAAAAACCGCCTGATTCCAATCAGAATCAGGCGGTTATCTGTTAATGAGCACTCCGCACCGCATGAACGGGCTTGGAGGCGACTTTCTGGGATTGAGCCGGTTCGGGTATCGCGGTAACTCTCGCTTTTCCCTTACGGAATGATAATGTGAATGTGATGGTCTGCCCGGCAATGCCAACCGCCAAGATCGTAAACAAGGTTTCCTTCAGCGGCAGATAAAACAGGGACAGCAGCAGTACGGCAGCGTCCATTAGAATGAATACGGTACCTACCTTCAGTCCGCTCCAGCGGCTAATGAGCAGCGATAAAATATCATCTCCGCCGGTAGCTCCCCCAAATCGGAGAACCAGTCCTGTGGCAAACCCTGTGACCAGTCCGGACAACAGCGCAGCCAGCAGCAGATTGTTGTGCAGGTCGATGACCAGCGATGAATGGCGTTCAATCAATTCGTAAAAGATAGAAAACGAAAAAGTCGCAAGCAGCGTATTCATCACGAAAGTACGGCCTTTCAAAAACATGGCGATCAGAATTACCGGTATGTCCAGAATCAGCATACTCAGCGCTGGATTCACTCCCAGCACGTACTTGCCAAGCAAAGACAAGCCTACGAATCCGCCCTCCAATAAATGATTTTGAAAATTGATGTGATAATACGCAAATGCCAGCAAAAAAGTTCCGAACAGCATAATAACGATTCGTGCAGTCTTAGAAATCAAATGGTCTTTCTTCCTCATACAAGTTCCCTCTTATCGTGTAGGTTAGTCAGGGATGTGACAACCTCTTGCGACAAGCAGAAACCTGCAGAACCAAATCCTTCGCATCTTGAGCTTCCTTCTTTCGCAGAGTTTGTCTTACATCCTCGGTGTCCAAGTGACTGTACTCTACGATAGGAAGCTAAGTGTAAGAGAGATCATAACGTTTCCAAATCGTCCTTTGGGGATTGTTCCTTCGGGGACACATGGTATCCTGATCCTTTCTTTGTTTGTTTAATTTCTTCTTTATTATAACATAATCCTTTGCTGAAATGGGCGGAAAACCAATATTTACATTTCAAAAAAACATAAAAAATTCTTAACCGTACAGCTTTTCTGTGAACCGCATCATTGCCAAAATCCGCTTGTTCACATATTGTCTAACTTTAATGTGATCGGAATCACAAGTATGCTGTTTCACCTTTTCTATACTGAATAAAGAAAGAAAAATGAAGAATCCTACCGAGAAATGAGGAATTCAAATGCTATCAAAAGAAACCATCGACATTATAAAATCAACGGTTCCTGTTCTGGAGATTCACGGTAAAACAATCACTTCCACTTTTTATCAGATGATGTTCGAGAATCATCCTGAGCTGCTAAACATATTCAATCATGCGAATCAACGGGAAGGTAAGCAACCTGAAGCTCTGGCAAACACCGTATATGCGGCAGCCGCTAATATCGATCGTTTGGAGGACATTTTGCCTGTTGTCAAACAGATCGGTCAAAAGCACCGGGCGCTGAACATACTGCCGGAGCAATATCCGATTGTCGGAGAGAACCTGCTGGGCGCGATCAAAAAGGTGCTGGGCGACGCCGCAACACCCGAAATTTTGGATGCCTGGGCGCAGGCTTACGCAGTAATCGCCGATGCCTTTATAGGTGTTGAAGCCGAAATGTATCGGGAAGCAGAAGACGCACCGGGCGGATGGCGCGGATTTCGTTCTTTCGTGGTTGAACGCAAGGTCAAAGAAAGCGACGTTATCACTTCCTTCTATTTGAAGCCACAGGACGGGGGCGCGATCTCAAGCTACATGCCGGGTCAATACATTACAGTACGGGTTCAACCGGAAAATGAATCTTATACCCATCTCCGTCATTACAGCTTGTCCGCTGCACCCGGCGGAAACCATTACCGGATATCGGTTAAGCGGGAAGATGCCGCACCTGGAAAGCCCGCTGGCATCGTATCGACCTATCTGCACAACTCAGTGAATGAAGGGGATGTGCTGGAGATCACCGCACCTGCCGGATCGTTCACACTGGATCAGGAGCAGACCATTCCACTCGTTCTGATCGGCGGCGGGGTAGGCCTGACTCCGATGATCAGCATGCTCGAAACCGTGCTGAAGGAGCAGCCTGAGCGTAAAGTAACCTATATTCATGCAGCCATCAATGAGGGATATCATGCGATGAGAGAGCATGTGGAACAGCTGGACGCGGAGCATGATCAGTTAAAATCGTATGTGTGCTATGAAAAACCGCTTGGCCAGTGCAGCTGCCATAAATCCGGCTACATCGATCTTCCTTGGCTTCAAGAGGTTGTCAGCAAGGATTCCGATTTCTATTTCTGCGGTCCCGTTCCTTTCATGCGTGCCGTCAACCAAGCATTAAAAGAGTGGGGCGTGCCTGAAGAGCGGATCCATTACGAATTCTTCGGACCTGCCGGAACACTGTAAGCCTGTAAGTTTCATCTAAAGGCTTGCCATCAGAAGCAACTTACACCAAAGGGATATTTGTCCGCCTAAAGGACAGATATCCCTTTTTGATATGATTACTCGCCCCATTTGAGAAACATGGCCAATTTGCAGCAGGGTTCATTTTGCACTTTCGGCTCTACCGTTATGCCAATCCCGGTGGGAGTGTATCCAGACTTAATCACAGCCGTCGTGCTGATTGATTTCATTAACCGATCGACTTCCTGCCTGTGTCCGGCTTGGGCGGCGGTCATGACCCGAAAGGCAAACTCATGCTCGGACAGCTTGTTCAGGATGCGGTAGCCCTCTTCCATCAGCTTGTAGTAGTCTTGTAACGATTGGTTTAACGTGTCGGTTTGCACCGGCGGATATTCGCGGACCCAAGAATAATTAGGAACATAGGCGCTCGGAATCATATAATAGCCATAATACGGTGGGGAACTCATCCGAGTTATCTCCTTTCTCTGTGTACAGATAACCCATTATATGTGCCCATATAGGCTTTTGTGATGCCCTTTTAAACGCTGCAGGCGAGCTCCACCTTAATCCGGTCCGGATCTTCAAAAAATACCGCATAATGCTCCGGTCCCCCAGCATAGGGATATTTGTCCTCATACAGAACGGATATCCCTTTTTGCTTGAGCGCAGCCGCCATCTCATTCACCTGTGCAGGGGATTTTGCATGAAACGCCAAATGATTGAGCCCGGTTGCCTTCCGGTGATACGCAGTATCCAAAAAACGCTCTTCCGTCTGTACAAATACCAGATAGGTTGGTCCAAATTTGAAGCTGAACCCTTGCTCCCATTCCTGAAAAATAACGTAGCCAAGCCCGGTGAGAAACCACTCCCAGAACTCACGGCTACGCTTTAAATCCGATACGTTGATTTCGACATGATGCAGCATCCTAATGCCCTCTCAGCAGACGGTTGATGGTCTCACGGCGTACGCCGATCAGTTGTCCGATCTCTTCCTGGGTCAACAGATCGGTAAAATGAACGCCATGCGAATAATCGTCCAGCCATTCAGACAAAAGCTCAAGCCGCTCAGCCGGTGTTCCTACCGTCAGATGATCCAGCCTTTTCTGCATGAAACGGACCTTCTCCTGAAGCAGAAGCGCAATCTCAAGCGCCTTCTCCGGATTCTCGCGCACCTCACGGTACCATTCTTCAGCCGGAATTCTTTCGACTTCACTGCGCATGAGGGCAATCGCCGTTCCGTGGGTCTCCTTCGGGGTAATGAGCGAATGATGAGGCACCGTTTCTCCGGGATATAATATGTTAAAAAGCACCATATTTCCATTTTCATGAAGACGCGTGACTTTAAAAAGTCCGCTCTTGATTTGATACAAATATTCGCCGCCGTCCCCCTGATGGAATAATACTTCCCCTTTATGCAAAATCATATGTTATCTTCCCCCAATTCTTGATATAGCTTCTTCTAATTATGCTTCAACCATTATATCAGAAAGATCAGGTATGATTTCCAGTGAATTGGTCTTGCCACCATGCATACTTTTGACGTAACATGAGTATAATTAGAACGTATGTTCTCATTATAATTTCAAGGAAGTGCTCCTATGAAAGCATCATCCCTTCCTCCTGCCCCGGCCGAAGAAGACACCTTGCTGGTCAAAACCTATGTGCTGCATGTCATCCTACTGGATGTTTTGGAACGGGATATCCGCACGATGGGTTCACTTGCCCTCAAGCTGCCCGATGTTTATATCCGCGGTCTTTCAGGAATACAAAACAAAGCCATGCGCCGGCTTACCGATATCCGGACAGACATGCGGTCCCGCGGCATTCGGGTATATGAGGAAAACCGGAGCACCAAAGGCGTAGAGGCCCTCTATTTATGCCGGGGATATCAGCGGCGTTTTTTCATGCTGTGGTCGTATGTCAAAGCGGAGACCGCTTCTGAGCTCTGTACGTATTTGGGGATCAGCCTAATCGCAGATGATGGCAAGTGAAAAAGGCGTATCCTATAAGCTTCATAGAATACGCCTTAATCTCTTTTGTCCTGATGTCAATTTCTCATGCTGCTCTGCTCCCGCTTCGGATCAGCCGAAGCGATCTTTTCCTGCCATGCTTCATAATGATGAACCGCCAGTCCCGCAAAGGAAGAGTGGGATTCGCTGAGCTGGTATACCTTCTCCATCTCTTCTTCCATCACCGGCAGGGGCTTGCCGAAAAAGCTCACATGTGATCCTTCCTCGGTGTGTCCGAGCTCCATGCCGATCCAGATGGATTTGTCGAGCTGATCGGCCTCATCCAGCATTCCCTTGGACAAGTCAAATATTTGCTGCCCGCTGTCACGATAGGACATGACGGCCAGGGCATCAAACCGGCCCAGCATCCAGCGGCTCAGAGTGCCGCTGCCGTCCTCCGCTCCGATTTTCCCGAGCCAGAACGGTACAGCGGCGCTCATGTATAGTCCGCCTCTTTGGCCCCTGTCCGTCCATTCCTCCATATTGCGGCTCCACTCGCTTACCACGCTGCTCTGGTCACGTTCCCAGCGTTTGAGTTGATATGGCTCCACATCAAGCTGAATACCGGCAAAACGTTCTTCCGGCGAAGCTTTATCATTATAATCGAGAACCCAATCGATAAATTGATCCGCTTCCTTCCGGTGCTCCTCGTACGCCCACTGCGGACGGCCATCCAGGGCATGCACCGAAATATCTTCCTGATGGGCGGCGGCGATAAAACGCTTGTACTGCTGTACATCCACATCTTTTTGGATCTGAAGGAAAATGACACTGACTCCCTGCTCCTTACAGAAGTCCAGAATCTCTCCTGGGTTTTCAATTAATGAGGCGTCCCAGAGCCAAGTAGCTTTACCTTCTTCTACAGATGAAGATTTGAAAAGGAAGGGCAAGAGCAGCAAGCAGCAGACGACCAGGACCAGGCGAGGCTTCGCTTTTGCTTTTGCCAGTAATGCTCCCATCCTCTTCCTCCTTTTTCTGTTATCCGATCAGAGCCATTTCTAGCTCCTGGAGATGCTGGACGGAATGTCCGATTTTATAAATATGCGGCTCGTTAAAGCTGCGGAACGCATTGCGCGTATCCACGATCGGCACACCCAAGGATGCGATTTCACCGTAATCCAGTCCGCTGTGGTTGGTGATCAGAACGATGCAATCATAAGTCTTGAACTTCGCAAGGTCATACGCCACGCTGTGGACAGTTTCCCCATTCTTGTCACGGAAGCTGACGGCATACGGATCATAGTATTCCACGTTCGCGCCGCTTTCTTTGTACAGCTCATATACCTCGAGCCCCGGAGATTCCCGCAAATCGCTGATGTCCGGTTTATAGGCCATTCCGAGTACCAGAATGTTCGATTTTTTGATTGACTTGGCGTATTCGTTCAGAATGGTAGAGGTTTTGCTGATGACATAATACGGCATATTGTCATTGGTCGATTGTGCTAGCTCGATAAATTTGCTGTAGAAGCGGAAGCCTTTGGCCTTCCAGGACAGATACATCGGATCAAGCGGGATGCAGTGCCCACCGATGCCCGGACCCGGATAGAACGGCATGAAGCCGAACGGCTTCGTCGCAGCCGCATCAATAACCTCCCAAATATCGATTCCCATGCGGTCGCACATCATCGCCATTTCGTTGATAAACGCAATGTTGACGCTGCGGAAGGTGTTTTCAAGCAGCTTGGACATTTCTGCAACCTTCGGCGTTGAGACTGGCACAACCTTTTCCACATATTTCGAATAAAGGGCGGTGCCGAGAGTCAGGCAGGCTTCGGTGGTTCCCCCGATAACCTTAGGCGTATTGAATGTATTGAAGCGTGTATTGGACGGATCGACGCGTTCAGGGGAGAAGCAAAGGAAGAAATCCTCGCCCACACGATAGCCAAGAGCTTCGAGTTTGTCCTGAATCAGCTCTTCGGTTGTTCCCGGATAGGTGGTGCTTTCCAGCGTAATGAGCAGCCCTTTTTTCATATGCAGCTTGATCTGATCGACCACACTGGTAATGTAGGACGTATCCGGATCCTGATTTTCGCTGAGCGGAGTCGGAACACAGATACTGAGTGCATCAATGACCGAGATCATGCTGTAATCCGTCGTTGGCTTGAAGCGACCGGTTGCGACACATGCCTTCAGATCCTCTGAAGTGATATCGGAAATATACGATTCCCCATGATAGATTTGCTCGATCTTGGACGGATCCACATCAATACCGATAACCGTGAAGCCTTGCTTGACCATCTCGACTGCCAGCGGAAGTCCGACATAGCCTAAACCGACAACACCGAGTACAGCCTTTTTATCCTCAATTGCATTCAACAGTTGCTCATATTTCTGATTCAAGAGCACTCAACCTCCGTAGATGTAATTTTTTATGTTTAAAGCGTGATCTTTTAGTGAAAACACCGGTGTATTCTGGCATCCAGCTCAACCGGAGAAAATGGCTTGGTTACATAGTCGTTAACCCCGTTTTGGAAGCATTGACTGATCGTGCGTTCCACCCGCTGCTCGGTCAGCACGACGATTTTCGGCGTGTTCTCCACGGGCAGCTGCTTGATCTGGTGAATGAATGGCAGTCCATCGATACCGTACAGATTCAGTTCTGTCAGTACGAGATCCGGCTCCCATTTTTCAATCAGCTCCAGAGCCGATGTACCGTCAAGCGCCTCAAGGGTCTCATAGCCCTGCATTTTCAGGCGGATGGTCAGAAACTCGCGGATGGCGTCATCGTTATCGACGATGAGAATACGTCCCGGCTCCTGTACGGCTTCTTCCTTAGTGAAAATATGAATATCGGATGATGTGCTGAGCCTTGTGGATTCGGCCATTTGCTTTAGGACTCCAGGGGTCGGATCTACCTGTCCTGGAAATACAGTCAGCGTAATCCGCGGGTCAACATTCTCCATGGTTTCCTGCAAATGCTGCTTCAGCAGCAGTGCCTGATAATGGGTCGCATCCAGTGTAAATCCTGGCATCAGAATCGCAAGTGTCTGTGTGGAACTGTCTTTGAGCACCTCGAATTCCATTCCGGATTCATGCTGCAAAAAGTCACGTACCCGATTCTCCAACTGTGGGGGATTACCGCTGCAAAATAAAAACATGATTCCGCAGAGCTCCCGGGTGGTCTCCTTGAAACGTTCTCCGAGATTTTGGTACACATCGGTTCTCTGTTCACGCTGCAAAGTTGCAGACTCCGGCATTATCAATTCCCACCTTTCAAAGATTTAATTGAACTTTTGATTCTAGCGAATCACGCCGAGTTAGGCAGTCTCGCTTTCTTCCTTCCAGCTTTGTCTTGTCATCGTACCCCAGGAATTGTTTTTCCGGAGGTATTGGATATGGCCCTGTACGCGCCACAAAACGCCTAGTTGATGGTATCCGACGAATTTGAGGGCCGAGAAGAGGAGCATTTTCCACAAATCGGAAATCTTCTTGTACCTGCGGAACGCAATCTCTTCCAGAATAATGGCCGCTACACCCAGCAGATAACCACTCAGGAAGTTCAGAAGGATGAAAGTAAGCAGTATGCGCCAATGCGTCATATCCAAAAGCGTATATCCTATCAGAGCCAACAGGCCCGTGATTCTAAAATAAGGGTTTAATGTTTCAAACAAGACGTTGTAAGGCATCGTGATGAGGCCCATGATCTTGTATTTCGGGTTGAACAGCATCCCGCGGTTTTCGATCATGTTCTTCAGATTCCCGCGGCCCCAGCGCTTCCGTTGATTGGCGATGATATTATACGTGTCCGGCGCCTGCGTCCAGCAGACTGCCTCGGGACAAAATGCTACTTTATACGGAAGCTTGTGGCTGAGCATGTACCGGTGAAGCTTGATGATAATGTTCATGTCTTCTCCGGGATAACCGCCCCGGTAGCCGCCGACGGCAATCACGTAATCCTTGCGAAACAGCCCGAAGGCCCCGGACACGATGATGAGGCCGTTTATATGGCTCCAGCCGATCCGTCCACCGAGAAAAGCCTTTAAGTATTCGATGGACTGGAACATCGGCCATATTTTCCGCGGCAGCGAAATCTTTTTTACTGCCCCGTTTTCGATCAGGCAGCCGTTTGCGATGCGGACATCGCCGCCAATAGCCACCATTTCCTCCGGGTTCTCCATATACATGCGGGCCATCCGGATCAGTGCGTCCTTTTCCAGAAGAGAATCCGCATCGATGGAGGAGATCAGCGGGTAATGCGAAAAGTTGATGCCAGCATTCAGCGAATCCGCTTTGCCTCCGTTTTCTTTATCTATAATAAACAGCTGTGGATAATCGGGATTATGGTATATACCTCTCACGGTTTCCGTGTCGATGGTCCCCCTGATTTCGGGATTCTGTATCTTCTCGAGCTTGAATTCCTTAATCAGTACAGGGAGCGTTTTATCGCCTGAGCCATCATTGATGACGATAACTTCGTAAGTCGGATAATTCAGCGTCATCAGGCAGTACACATTTTCGATAATCGTCAGCTCTTCATTATAGGCTGGGACCAACAAGGATACCGGTGGCACCAGCTCAGAGCCGGAAAGCGTATTATAGCTGGAATACTTGGTTCTTCTGTAAATCGTTGAAATGTTACGATACGATAGCGCCATAATCGTAAAATACAGAATGTTGACGATCATGACATAATAAACGGCTACCATGCCGTAGAAAAGCAATGTCTCTCTAAGCAGTGTAATCCCCTCCTACCGCGGCTATGCCAGGCATCCGTTTGATCGGCTGCTGCTTCACTCCGAAATACCGGTCGTGAATCAGCCGCTTCTTGTTGTAGGCCACCATCTGTTCGATTGCGCTGTGCTCCTGCTTCTTTTCCATTACCAGCTCAATACGCTGCAGAGCAGCCTCACGCTGGATTCCCGCTCCGCTGAGCGCAGCCTGGCACAGTGCTTCAAATCCGGCTTCGCCCAGAGCTGCAAGGCTTTCGGCGCTGCTATGCCGCACTTTCCAGTTGGCATCTTGAAGGGCCTTGACCAGAAGCGGAATGCTGCCTGCAGCATGCAGCGGACCCAGCGCTTTGGCTGCAGCGGCCCGTACTTCCCAGTTTCGGTCGCTCATCAGCTGGACGATGGTCTCATCCTTAAGCGTAGGGTTGGAGCTGAGGTACAACTTGACGGCTTCGGCGCGGACATCCTTCTCCTCAGAGCCCACCAGTCTGCCCAGAACCGGCATGACTTCGGGAACAGCCTGTCCCCACATCGCCACCAGTCCAACCTTGACGAGGGCCGGGTCCTGATCGTCAAGCAGCTTCATGAGAAGACCGCTCGTATCGAGGCCCGTTTCCAGCATAATGTCTGCGGCCAAATGATGGATCGGCTTGCCGTGGGACAATAGCGTCCGCAGCATTT
Organism: Paenibacillus mangrovi; assembly: GCF_022898935.1. GTDB lineage: Bacteria > Bacillota > Bacilli > Paenibacillales > Paenibacillaceae > Paenibacillus_AQ > Paenibacillus_AQ mangrovi. Next base: position 217,785 of record NZ_JALIRP010000002.1, read on the forward strand.
CAATCACATCCTCAGGTCTCTGCGCGCTCTTGGCAATAGACCTCGCGATGATGATTAACAGCGAATTGTATTTGCCTTTTTGAAGCATTTGCAGCAGAGCCGGCACCGCTTCCCCGGCACGCATGCCCCCTAGGCGGTAAGCCGCGCCCAGCCTGCGGCCATAGCGAAAGCTTTTTAATGCCTTCAGATCTTCTTCCACCAACCCCGCATCCCTGCAGAGCTGTATCATCTTCGCGCGGTATTCACCCTTGAACTGCTCGATCCATTCCATGTATTTATCCTGGATCACTCTGCGTTCAAGCGGCTTCAGCTTGCCCGGTGGAAGCCGCAGCGCCTTTTCATCCTCAAGATGAGTCTGGATGTATACGAAGTAATCATGATGCTTTTGCTCATACATTTCTCTAAGCTGCTGTTCCTTGTTTTGCGATATTTTCATCAGGAACAAAAGAATAATTCCGAGGCCAATCAGTCCGAGGCATATAAAGATAAAAATATATGCGACGATCAAATGCGAGAACATGGTTGCAGTTTCCTCCCTCCAGGATTTGGAATCATCCAATTTCTGTCGCTCTTTGGATTTCTGCCTAATCCTTCTTGTAAATTTTTCTCCTATCCTGTTTGTTTCGTTTACCTATCTCTCATCTGGAAGCTGGTTATACATATCTTTCATCACGTAATAGCTTTGCTTCAGCTGCTCGCTGTACTGAACCGTATCCCAAGGCTTCCAGCTGTAAGGGACAATATCATTGATATCCATGGTATTTGCCGCCCCTCCTGGCCAGCTCACCTTGGTGCCGCTTTGTTCAACCAGCCAAGGAATCAACCGGATGCCGTCCGTTTTGACTGAGCTGAATGCGTGGCCTTCCTTCAGCGGGCTGTAATCGATAACCTGCAGAGAGCTCGGATCGGAAAAGCCCAGAAGCATCCACGGAATGCGCATCTCTATCTCATTACCGCTGTACTGCCAAGAAGTCGAAGAGTCGAACTGGGCCTTGCTGCGGTCCGTTGTCCCCCTTTTCAATGTTCCTATCGTTTCGTCGATAAATGGATGCGCAAAGCGCGTATCCGGCGGATTCATAAGCAGGCTGATCGCAAGCTTCCAAGGATGGAACGGGGTATCCTGTTCCTGTGTCGTCTCGGGCAGCATCCAGTATCCTTCCTTGCCGTACAGTCTCGTATGAAAATCATAGTCGGCTGCAATCTCTACCTGGGATTCCTCGTCCTTTCCGATTTCGATCAAAGCCTCAGGCGCTCCGCCCTCCAGCTTTTTGCCGGGAAGCTGCGCTGCGGATGGCTCGTTCCCGCCCGCAATCGTATCGGCACCGATATACAGCTTTGATGTTTTCGGATCAAAATCTTTGTCCAGCCGGATTCCGAGGTACAGATATCCTTCATCATGCGTAATTCTCATATCCTGAATGCCCGGAACCTTACCCTGCCAGTACTTGACCTCATCCTGCGCCAGACTGTCCCAATCGTTCAGCTTGCCGTCGATCGTGAGCAGTTTTTCCTTGCCCGGAAGCATGCCGAGCACGCCAAACATTTTCTCGTTGGTCAGCACATTAATCCAGTACGCACGCCGGTCAGCAGGTATTTCAAACGGCATCGTGTTCCATGTCTTCTTGAACCATTCATCCTGCCACATAAACAATATGGCTCCGGCATAGCCTTCGTCATAAATATCCCGGGTAAGCGATGCATCGATTTCACCTTGCTCCTGCTCGTTATGACCGCCCTGATCACGGCCGCCGGGCCCAAAGTGGGATACCCCTATCGAGGAAGGTACTCCATATTCGGTGACCATAATCGGCATGTCCTTGAACTTCGCTTTCAGTTGGTGCAGATAAGCTTTATAGGTATTGTAATTTCCCTGCTTATCCTTAATCGTCTGCAGCGTGGAATCCGTCCGGAAGAAATCGGGATAATACGGGTAGACATGGTATGCGGCAAAATATCCGCCTTTCCAGCCCGTCGGCTGAACATGTCTGGCATCCACGCTTACCATATCTTCTTCAAACAGCGGCTCGCCGGGATGACTGAGCACATCGGTGGTCACCCAGTTTGTAAAAGTTACGGGATGCTCCCATCCATACTGCTTCTCTTGCTGGGCCGTGTAGTCTAGCAGTCCCGCAAGCCAGTTTTCGAAAGGAGAAGCATCCTGGGTACCTGAGAAATATTGACCCTTATACACCGGAACATCGCTGTGCTTCTTATTGGTGTTCTTGACCATTTCCGGATCCCATTCGGTGCCCACATGCCATGCCATCAAATATTTACCCGCATTCGCCGTGTACTTTCCGCTCGAAGCCCCTTGCTTCGGCGGCACGGTGACATCACCGTATACAGCGGCTACCGCCTTCTGTATTTCTGCTTTAAATTGCTTGCTGATGTCCTCTGCATAGGCGTCCTTGCGCTCGATTAGTTCTTCCTCGGGGGACCATATGCCCTGCATAAAATACAAAGGATCGTCGCCTTTATCCTTGTTGTATTTCACAAGCGCTGAATAAAATACCGGCTGATGCACCGTGTACACACGGATAACGTTAGCCCCCATTTCATCGATCTGCTTGAACCAGCGCAGGTAATCCTCTTCGGTCGCCGGAAGCTCACCCGGAAAATAGCCGGGTACTGTCGCCCCCAAATTGACGCCTTTCACAAACATCTCCTTCCAGTTTCCGTCTTTGTCATATCGCATAAAACGGTCACCTTGGGTCTTAAATGTAAACTGGGTCCCATCTTGATCCTTGTATACCTTTACCGGAGAAGAGTTCACCGTTAAGCCGGCAGTGATTCCTCCGGCAATAAGAACGGCGGCTGCTGTGATCCAGATGAATAGTGTTCTACGATTGATCATCGCCTGAAAGTTCTCACCTCTGGTTTGGCATGGGCCTTTTCCTTGGCCCGGCACTCTCGATTTTTGTCATAACTCAATTCTCAACTAAGATTACCAATCTGTAAACTAGGCTGCTGGAAGGAATTTTCAGAACCTGGCGACCTATCCCACCGCTGCCCGTAACTAAAAAACGACAGTTGCCTTTTCTTCGGCACTGACGTCTGTAGGGACAACTAAACAGCGTGTTTCTTTCCTTGGCCGAAGCGGCAACTGATATGTATACGTCGAAAAATTTCTAAAGTTGTGGTCGTTTTAACATCTTTATCCATAAAGATTACAAAATTGATACTATAGTCCGATGAAGAAACAGCAAAAAACCGCACCACTACAGCATTTTCGGAAAACAGCATTTTTTTAAAAATAAGGACAGAGTCACGAACAGGACTTACGGTCCCAACCCGTTATCAAAATGGATATATATGGATATAAATAGTATGACTATCCGGTTACTTTTGAGATGCTCACCAGGCGATATTCCCCATCTTTGTAACTAGGCATAATGGAGAAGGTTTACAAAAATCAAATCTCCGGCACCCGCTCCTTGCAAATAATTCCGGTTGAAAATAGAATATTTCTCCGTTATTCTAATAAAATAAGAACACGTGTTCCTGCTACTGTTCAAATGATAAGGAGCGAGTCCCATGGTCAAGAGCAAAAACCGTGTCATTATGCTGGCCGACTGCCAGTCCTTTTATGCCAGTGTCGAGAAAGTCGCCCATCCCGAATATGAGGGCAAGCCTTTAGTCGTATCCGGAGATCCGGCTCGGCGCTCAGGAATTATCCTCGCCGCCTGCCCGCTGGCCAAAAAGTACGGGGTCACGACGGCCGAGCGCCTCGGTGAGGCGCTCCGCAAATGTCCGCATCTGATCGTCGTTCGCCCGCGGATGGCGGAATATATCCGCGTATCGCTGCATATTACGGAAATTCTGCAGTCCTTTACCGACCTCGTGGAGCCCTACAGCATTGACGAGCAGCATCTGGATGTCACCGGAAGCCTCGCCTTGTTCGGAAGTCCCGATGAAATCGCCCGCCGGATTCAGCACCGGGTCATGTATGAGACCGGCGTCTACGTACGGGTCGGCATCAGCGATTGCAAGGTGCTTAGCAAGATGGCCTGCGATATCTATGCCAAGAAAAACAAGGATGGCATCTATACGCTGAAACGCGAGGAACTGGCGGACACCTTGTGGACCAAGCCGGTTCATGAAATGTTTATGGTCGGCTCGCGAATGACCCGGCATTTCTATAAGATGGGCATCCACAGCATCGGCGATTTGGCGAAGACGCCCCTGCCCCGCCTGACGGAGCGCTGGGGTGTTAACGGCGAAGTGCTGTGGCGCATCGCCCGCGGGATGGACTCATCCCCGGTTACGCCCCACAGCCAACTGCAGCAGCAGAAGGGCGTAGGCCATCAAATGACGCTTCCGCGCGACTATACGGACTGGAAAGAGCTCCGGGTCGTGCTGCTGGAGTTGTGCGAGCTGGTTGGCAGGCGCTGCCGGGAAAAGGGGCTGATGGGATTCGTTGTCAGCGTGGGCTGTCAGGGCGCAGATTTTGACCATCCGACAGGTTTTTCCAGGCAGATGAAGCTTTCCGATCCCACCAACATTACCGATGAAATTTACGGTGCAGCTTGTCTTCTGTTCCGTAGGCACTGGAACGGTCTGCCGGTCCGCAAAATCGGCGTATCCTTATCCGACCTCAGCCCGGATTCCCTGGTCCAGCTGACCCTGTTCGGAAACCGCGACCGCAAACGGGATCTGGAACGGGCCACGGACGGCATCAAGCGCAAATTTGGCGAGACCGCCATTCTCCGCGCCTCCTCGCTCCAGGATTCCGGTCAGGCGCAGGAACGCTCTCTACGGATTGGAGGCCACTATAAATGAGTAAAAAACTGCAAGGCAACGGATTATTTGAGTCATCGCGGATGATGCTGCCCGAGCACCGGGAGGCCTATATCCAGCATCAGCAGCATCTGGTACACCGCACACCGCCGCTCATCGACCCGCAGGCAGAAGAAGAAATGGCCCGGGTTATGGCTGCTGCTCTGTACACCGGCTCGGCGGTTACGATTACCTTGTTTGACGAGCCTGAAGATATTCGGCTTACGGGCCATGTACTCCGGATTGATGCGGCCCGGAGACAGATCCGCTTCGATGGTGATGAAGGAGAAGGTCCTGAGTGGATTCGTCTCGATCAAATCATCGGCGCAGTGGCGGAAAGCGGTATATAGCGGTACACTGGAAGAAATAAGGCTGCCATATCCGCCTTTGGAAGCAGAGACAGGCAGCCTAGCAAGGAGGGCTAATGCCGTATGTGCGGACGTTTTACGCTGATCGTATCTTTGGAAGAACTTATGCTGCGGTATGAGCTGGATCCCGGATATTCCGTACCCTATCACCACCCGCAGTATAATATTGCGCCGACGCAGATGGTTCTATCCATCATTCATGACGGAAGCCGTCTCCGGCTCGGAGAGCTCAAATGGGGATTGGTCCCTGCCTGGGCCAAGGACAGCAGTATGGGCAGCCGCATGATTAATGCACGAAGCGAAACGCTGCTTGAGAAACCGGCCTATAGACTCCCCTTCGAACGAAAGAGATGCCTCATCCCTGCGGATGGATTCTATGAATGGCAGAAGACAGAAGGCGGCAAACGCCCTTATCGGATCAAGCTAAAAAGCAGCGAACTGTTCAGCATGGCAGGTCTGTACGATATATGGGTGCAAGGTGACGGAAGCAAGCTTGCGACCTGCACCGTCATCACTACCCGTCCCAATTCGTTGATGGAGCCCATTCATGACCGCATGCCGGTCATTCTGCGTCCGGAGGACGAGCTCCGCTGGGTGCAGCGGGGAACCGCCAATACAGAGGAACTGCAGCAGCTCCTTATTCCTTTTCCGGCTGACGAAATGGAAGCCTATCCGGTGAGCAGTACCGTGAATTCGGTTAAAAATGATTCTCCGCTTTGTATTGAAAAAAGCTTCTAAGCAGCGTGTGCACCTGAAAAACAACGAAAAATACCGCTTGCCAGCCTTACATGAGGCCGCAAAGCGGTATTTTTGCTGTCCAATTATTCTACAATGATTTTGCCTACCATGTTGTCATGGCCGGCGCCACACATCACAGAGCAATGGAATTCATGTGTTCCTGCTTTGTCAGCCGTAAATTCAGCGGAACCGTCTTTTTGCAGGTTTACTTTGAAATCAGGGATTTCGAAGCCATGCGCACCCTCTTTATTCTGAAGCGTGATCTTAACTTTGTCGCCCTTTTTAACTTTGATTTCCGCAGGCGAAAACTGGAAGTTGGTCGCTGTGACTTTGATATCCTGAGCCCCCCCGGCGGTTGTACCGCCCGTAGTTGTTCCGCCCGTAGTTGTTCCGCCCGTAGTTGTGCCGGGTGGGTTGCTAGTTGTCTTGCTGCCGCAAGCGCTGAGCGCAAATACCAACAGCATTGTTAACCCGAATGTCATCCATCTTTTCATGTGTAAGACCTCCAGTAAAATGATGATGAATTTGTAACACGTATAACTCAAACCAGTTCGCATCATGTTATACTTCCTTGCACCTGTATTATTTTTGACCGGAAGAGGATGAACTATGCAGACCTAGCTTGTATGAGAAAACCTACTTTCACAGAAGACAGAAAAAGACCCTTCAGAAAAATACCGTACTGGTATTCCTCAAAGGGTCTTATTTTGTATGTTCTTATCCGCATCACTCTAACGGAACATGCCCCAAAGCTTGATTAAATGTAATGTATTATTCGGATCAATCCGCTGAGCCACCACAAAACGAACGAGCTGCTGTTCTTCGGTTTGTGTTAACGGCTCCTTCAACACTCCCGCTGCCGATTTGACCAGGCGCTGAACCTTTGCCGGATCCTGCAGGTCCTTTTTATTGACACCATCGATGATGCCCATAATCCGTTCTTTGGTCGTAGGATTTTTCATCTTTTTCTTGACCCTTGTTACTAAAGAAGGACTGATTCCATACTGCTGATAACCCAAAACTTGGCACCTCCCGTCAAATTCCAATTCAACTAAGTATATGACGGGGTGCCTGTCCCAAGTGCCTAATCTACCAAATCTCCCTGGAAAATCTGCTCCTGCTGAAGATAATCCCGAAGGGCAGCATACGTTGGCGAAGTCCAAAATGCGCTGTCCCCCACCAGCTGCGATGCATCGTCACGCGCCTTCTCGAGTACGGCAAAATCGCTGACCATGTCCGCCAGGCGAAATTCCGGCAGACCGCTTTGCTTCGTTCCGAAAAAATCTCCCGGGCCTCTAAGATCCAAATCCCGGCGCGAAACTTCGAAGCCGTCATCCGTTTCCGTCATGACACTCATGCGCTCCTGTCCTACTTCAGACTTGGGATCGGCAATGAGCACACAATAGGAGGCATGCTTCCCGCGTCCTACCCGGCCGCGCAGCTGATGCAGCTGAGATAGGCCGAAACGATCTGCATCCATAATCACCATCAACGTCGCATTCGGCACATCCACACCGACTTCCACGACCGTAGTCGACACCAGCAGCTGTACTTCGTTTTCATTGAAGGCCCGCATAACCTCTTCCTTCTCGGCTGGTGTCATCCGTCCATGCAGCAAACCAACCTTGTATTTCGGAAAAGCCTGCTGCATCTGAATATGCAGATCAATCGCGTTCTGTACATCCAGCTTCTCCGATTCCTCGATCAGAGGACAGATCAGATAAGCCTGTCTGCCCTGATCAATCTCTTTGGAAATAAAACCGAGCACGCGGTCCATCATCTCATGCTTGACCCAGTAGGTCGTAATCGGAATTCGCCCTTTTGGACGTTCGGACAACGTCGAGACATCCATATCCCCGAAAGCTGTAATCGCCAGCGTCCGCGGAATCGGCGTAGCCGTCATCGTCAGTACATCCGGGTTATATCCTTTCCGCCGCAGAATGCTCCGCTGATTAACACCGAACCGGTGCTGTTCATCCGTAACAACAAGACCCAACTGGCGGAAAAAAACATCCTCCTGGATCAAGGCATGGGTTCCGACTACAATGTCGATCATGCCCATTTGCAGAGAAGCCAGCAAATCTTTCCGCTTGCGCCCGGTGACGCTGCCTGTAAGCAGAGCGACAGAGATGCCAAACGGTTCAAACAGCTTCTGCAGAGAGCGCATATGCTGCTCGGCCAAAATTTCGGTTGGAACCATCAAAGCCCCCTGAAAACCGGACCGGACCGCACCATACAAAGCAATGGCCGCAATGACGGTTTTGCCTGAACCCACATCGCCCTGCAGCAAACGGTTCATACAGTAAGGAGATCGCATATCATGCAAAATCTCCAGCTCTACTTTTTTCTGGGCATCCGTCAATTCAAAAGGTAGACTCCGGACAAACTCGCGCATGGTTTTATTGTCCACCGTGTGCACAATTCCGTCCATCCGGCTGCGGTTCAGTGCTCGGTAAGCCTGCATTTTCAGCTGGAACAGGAACAATTCCTCATAAACCATACGCTGACGCCCCTGCTGTCCTTCACGCGTATCGTTCGGTTGATGGATCGTTGTAATCGCCTGTTTGCGCGGCATAAAATGATATTTTTGCATCAGTGTCTGCGGTAAAATCTCGGGAATCATCTCCCCATATTGGGTGAGTGCCTGTCCCATCGTTTTGCGAATCCACGTCTGTGTGATCTTGCCCCCAATGGAATATACCGGCTGCAGTGTCCCGCTGCGCCAGGCTCCCTGGTCCGGAAATTCCGATTCGGATACCGTCAACTGCATGCGCCGCTGATCCCATTTGCCCACCAGTACGATTTCCCTGCCGCTTGTCAGCTGGTCACGTAGAAAATGACGGTTAAACCAGGTGGCCGTAAACATCCACTGATCAGCCATCATCTTGCAGGTTAATCTGGATTTCCGTCCATAACGCTGCAGTACGGGAACGCCCATAATTTTGGCCTGAATGGTAATTTTGTCCCCATCCTTCACCTCGCTGAGTGAGCGGAGACGGTAATCCTCGTAACGGAAAGGATAATACTCCAGCAAATCTTTGACCGTAAAGATGCCAAAGGCGTGAAGCTCTCCCTCTTTGAGAGCACTCACGCCGCGCACCTGACGGATTGAGATTTGATCTAAACTAAGACTCATTTCCATCCCTCATTTTAAGTTGGCCATACAAATACGGCCAGTGTCCCGGGGCCGACATGGCTGCCGACAACCGGACCGATATTGGTGAGCACGACTTCCCCCAGATGATAATGCCGGGATAGCTCTTCAAGTACCGGGTCAGCTGTAGCCGGGTCTGCCGTATGACCTACTGCCACGTTAATGTTTTGAATCCCGCCCAGATCCTCTTGAAACCTTTCAATCATGCGGGCTATTGCTTTCTTGCGGCCTCTGACCTTTTCTACCGCATAAATGATGCCTTCTTCGTCGATGGACAGGATTGGCTTGATATTAAGAAGGTTTCCGATAATTGCTGCCGCCTTGCCGATCCGCCCGCCTTTTTGCAAATATTCCAAGGTGTCGACGAGAAAATAAAGCTTGCGCTGCTGCCGCATCTGTTCCACGGATGAAACTATTTCATCCACGCTTTTGCCTTCCGCAGCGAGCCGGGCCGCATGGACTACCAGCAGGCCAAAACCGTAGGAGGCCGATTTAGAGTCCACCACCGTAATTTCCGGCGGGTCCTCCATCAGCGATTTGGCGAGGACTGCGGATTGATACGTGCCGCTTAGTCCCGACGAAATATGAATGGAAATGATCGGACTACCGGGATGCATGGTCATAATATTCTGATATACATGCATATAATCGGCAGGGGAAGCCTGCGACGTGGTAGGCAGCTGATCCGACTGGACAAGCCGTTTGTAGAACACCTCAGCTGAAATATCCACGCCGTCCTCGAAGGTCTCTTCACCAAACATCAGGCGAAGTGGTATGACATGAATATCATATTTGCTGACCAGCTCTTCCGGTATGTCAGCGGTGCTGTCCGTCACAATGACCGCATGAGTCATGCGAGTGGCCTCCTTTAACTTATTTCACGATATAAATTGAACTAGGACTCTACTGAGAAAATATAATAATACACCGGCTGGCCGCCTTGATGTATTTCCACTTCAGCGTTCGGATAATTCTCGGCTAGCCAATCCGCCAGTTCAGCCGTCATATCAGGCTGTGTTTCTTCACCGGCAAGGACGGTTACGATTTCATCTCCGCTCACAAGCATCTTGCTCAGAAGCTCCTGGCATGCACCCAAAAGCCCCTCAGCTGCCGTAACGATTTTCGAATTTTCAATACCGATATACTGGCCGGCTTTGATATCAAGATTGTCAATCTGGGTATCCCGCACCGCATAGGTCACCTGTCCGGACTTGATTCGTGCAATAGCCTCCATCATATTGTTCGTATTGATATCCTCGGCATCCTCTTCGGAGAATGCGAAAGCAGCAGCAATTCCTTGAGGAATGCTCTTGCTCGGAATCACCGTCACACTGCGCTCGCCTTCAAGCAGCTCTGCAGCCTGCTGTGCAGCAAGCACAATATTGGAATTGTTCGGCAGGATATAGATATGCTGTGCCGAGATCGATCCGATCGCGTTGACAAAATCCTCTGTGCTTGGATTCATGGTCTGTCCGCCGGAAAGCACGGCATCCACACCAAGACTTTTGAAAATGTCCGCAATGCCCTGACCGGAAGCTACCGCGATGAAACCATACGGTGCAAGTTCATCTGCCGGCGGCGTAGCCGGAGCCTGCTCCCGCGAATGCTCTACCGGATCAACCGGAATTTCCGCAAAAAGCTCAGGCATTGGCGCGATGTCCAGACCAGTCGTAAGCAGATCCCGATGCTGTTCACGCATGTTCAATATATGAATCTGCGTGATTTCTCCATAACGGAGCGCGAGATTCAGCACCTCGCCCGGCGCCTTGGAGTGGACATGCACTTTGATCAGCTCATCATCGGCGATAATGATAATAGAGTCTCCATTAACAGATAACGCTTTTCTGAATTGATCCTCATCGAATTTCGCAGCAGGAGTGCCTCCAAGCTGACGATTAATGAAAAATTCCATGTCGTACAGAAATTCAATATCTTCTGTTTCAATTCTGGATTGAGCCAGCTCAGGCCGATCTGCAAAAGCAGGGACAGTGGAACCTACCACAGCCGCAGAAGCCGTATCCTGTTGATTCACGGGATATGCTTGTCTTGCAGCTGACTGAGATGAATACTCAGGCGATGACTGCGCCCCTTGGAGAAACGAAAGGAAACCTTCGTAAATATAGACCAGTCCTTGTCCCCCTGAATCCACGACGCCCACCTGTTTTAATACAGGAAGCATATCAGGTGTCTGGGAGAGCGTCTCCTGCGCCTTCAGGAGTACCTGCTCCATTAATTCCGTAATATCGTTTGTCCGACGAGCATAGAAAACCGCATGCTTGGCAGCCTCTTTTGCCACTGTCAAAATCGTACCTTCAACCGGCTTTACAACAGCTTTGTACGCAGCATCTACGCCTGTTTGCAGGGCGGCAGCAAACTGCATTGCATTCAGCTCATTGTAAGGCGCAGCAAAACGACCGAACCCGCGAAACAGCTGGGATGTAATCACGCCGGAATTTCCGCGCGCGCCCATCAGCAGTCCTTTGGATAATACGCCAGCGCTGTGTCCAATCGATTCGGAGTTATTTCTTTTTAATTCAGTTACACCTGCATTCATCGTCAAGTTCATGTTCGTTCCGGTATCGCCGTCCGGCACCGGAAATACATTTAAGGAATTGACATGCTCAGCATGCTGCTGCAGCTGCTCCGCTCCAGCCAAAACCATTGCGGTAAAATCTGCCCCATTCAAAGAACGCTTACTCAATGATAAATCCCCTTCCTAGCTTGATCCCAAAACCATGGGCGTCCTTATACAAACGTAACATTCACGTTTTCGTTTCGCCACTTGCGTTCTAAATCGTTATTTTGCATTTAAAATTATAGATATAGTTTAACACCCCATATTCAACCAGTATGGGCTATACATCATTGTACTATAAGAAGCATGAGAAATAAATGTTTTTGAGCGGTTGACGAAGCATTTTTTGCTGTGATATTATATACAAGTATTGTTTTATGCAGGTGTTTGGAACAAGGAGGTGTAATCTATGTCTCGCAAATGTTATGTAACTGGCAAGAAGCCAGGAAGCGGTAACCACGTATCCCACGCTAACAACCGTAACCGTCGTTCTTGGGGTGTGAACGTGCAAAAAGTTCGTATTCTTGTTGACGGCAAACCAAAGCGCGTTTATGTGAGCACTCGTGCGCTCAAAGCTGGTAAAGTTACCCGCGTATAATTAGGAAAACTTGTATTGTTTTTCCTACAGAGTAGGAAGACCGCGTTTTACGTATATAAGCAAAAAGCACCTTGTTTACAGCAGGTGCTTTTTTTAATGCCTTTGGCCCTATTCGGTATATTTCATGCCGCCTGCCTCAGAGGTTGTTTAGCATAAGCGGCATACCATAGGGAGTCTTCAGCTTTTATGAAATGTGTTTAAAATGGCTTTTACGAAGCCTCCCAAGAACTTTGGCAGCTTAAACGTATAAAATTTCATATTCCATTCCACCCTCCCCATCATTCTCATGTCATCGCGTATGGTATGCCCTGAGCTTAGTTTGCTGCAGAAACGGACAAAAAAAGGTTACATGAGAACCCTGCTCATGTAACCAATGTATGCGCAAAATGCATGACCTATGACTCAGGCAGACGAGTGAGCCCGCCCAATTTAATTGTTCTGAACACTACCCCGGATCGCCATGATCGCTGCCTCGCGATCCTTTTGTCCAAACACGGCGCTACCTGCAACCAGCACATCGGCACCTGCATCAGCCACCAATGGTGCCGTCTCGCTCGTAATCCCGCCGTCCACTTCGATATGAACATCAAAGAGCGAAGCCTCATTCAGCAACTGACGCACCTGACGCACTTTCTGAACGGTTCTAGGGATAAACTGCTGTCCACCGAAGCCCGGATTGACCGTCATGACAAGGACCAAATCCACGTCTTCAAGTACTTCCTGTATGATCGAAGCTGGGGTTCCAGGATTAATGGCGACCCCTGCCTTAATTCCATGCTCCTTGATCATATGAATGACACGGTGTAAATGCGTGCAGGCTTCGGCATGAACGGTAATTACGTCGGCGCCAGCTTTGGCAAAATCAGCGATATATCGTTCCGGCTGCTCGATCATCAGATGAACGTCGAGAGGCAGGCTCGTATGCGGCTTAATGGCGCTGACGATAGCCGGTCCAAGTGTAATGTTAGGAACAAAATGCCCGTCCATGACATCCACGTGGATCCAGTCCGCTCCTCCCGCTTCCACGACCGCAACCTCCGGTCCCAATTGGGCAAAATCCGCTGACAATATCGATGGCGCTATTTTAATCATTTGTCGTTAATACCTCCGCTTTTTATCTTTCATTTCCGTTAAGAACAGCACATAATGCTCGTAGCGGCTCGCTGCTACTCTTCCTTCTTCCACTGCTTCTATGACTTTGCAGCCCGGTTCATGGGTATGACTGCATCCCCGGAATTTGCACTGGTCCGCATACGAAGCAAATTCCCTGAAACATGTGGACAGCTCCTCTACCCCAAGCTCCAGAAAATCAAGCTGGCTGAAGCCCGGCGTATCGGCTACAAATCCCCCTTGCTCAAGCTCAATCAGCTCCACATGGCGCGTCGTGTGTTTGCCGCGGCCGAGCCTCATGCTGATCGCGCTAGTCTCAAGTGCAAGGCCCGGAACTAGCCGATTCAGAAGGGATGACTTGCCTACACCGGATTGACCGGAAAAGACACTGATTTGGCCTTTCAATCTTTCCTTTAGCAGATCCGTTCCCAGCCCTAAGCGTGAGCTTGATACGATGACCTGGTAGCCGATTTTTTCATACAGTGCTTTTACCACAGCAGTTGGATCCTCAGCGCCCGGTTCATCCGGCAAAAGATCCTGCTTGGTCAGACAGATCACCGTATCCAGCCCCGAGTGCTCGATGTGGACCAAAAACTTGTCCAGGAGCTGCAAATTGAGATCGGGTTCACGGACCGAAAATACCAGAACAGCCAGGTCCACGTTGGCAACTGGAGGGCGGATCAGTTCGGAGCGGCGCGGCAGAATTTCATCCACCATGCCCTCCCCGTTCTCCGTATGGGAATAAAGAATATGATCCCCCACCAGTGGAGTCACGCCCTTTTTCTTAAAAATGCCGCGTGCTCTGCACTGGATGGCTTCCTCTCCTCCCGATGCCGCCATACCGTTTTCGAGCGGTTTGACGTAATAATATCCGCTTAACGCCTTCACGATCACTCCTTCAGGCATACATGAAAGGCCTCACTTTCTCCGACAGGTTCACAAGTTGAACGACTCGAACCTTTATTGGTGATGTTTGTATATTACAGTTTAGTTGTCCTTCTTCTTACCTTTTCCCGGGAAGTCATGCTTGTTCACTTTCCCATCCCCTGGGTTATCTATGCCGGTTGTCGCGCCATCTACGCCGTTTCCATCTCCGTTATAGTCCTGCATTCCCGGGTCACCGAAACTGTTATCCGGCAGAGTAGCAGCAGGCACCGTGCCGTTCTTGGCATCTTCATAGGTTACCGTGTAGGTATCGAAAATCTGCCCATCCCGTTTCACAGTTACGATCCCGTTCATAGTTGGAGACAACACCAGTTCTATAGGGAAGACCTGTGTCGAATTGATGGTCTTCGTACCCCAGACTTTGGTTTGACCGCTGGTACGTGCATCACTGTATTCAATACTAATTTTACTGTTTTGCCCTTCGAACTCCGGGGCAACAGGCAGATTAAATGTGTATTTAAGTGAGTCAGACGGATATCCCGAGCTAATCGTCAAGACGATTTTATCTCCAGGATTCGCATCCATCCCGGGGTCATAAGGGAACTGCTTAATGACTTTACCTCTCTCAACGGTATAGCTCGCTTCCTGCTCAATCGTCGGGTCAGTGGTGAACCCGTTCGCTCTCAGCTTCTGCACCGCCTTCTCCTGCGTCAAATCGATAAGGTTCGGCATCTTCACCTGCTTCGGACCCTTGCTGACTGTTAATGTAACCTGTGCCATATCGGGATCCTGCTCGGTGTTTGCACCCGGATCCTGAGAAATGACCTTATTAACAGACTCATCGCTGAATTCCTCATTCTTTTTAATATTATTCTCTTTAAATCCTAGATCTTTCAAGGATCTTACAGCTTCCTCATAGGAAGAACCTCTGAGATCCGGCATTTTCTTGAGCGGTTTGGCTGCGCCAACGGAAAGCTGAATGATTGAGCCCTTCTTCACCACGGTGTCAGCAGGCTTGCTCTGCTCATAAACATAGCCTTCTTTTACATCCGGTTTGTATTCACGAATGACCTGCGGGTCTACTTCAAGGCCGAGGTCGCTAAGCTCTTTGCGGGCATCAGCTTCCGTCTTGTTGAGGACGCTTGGTACTGTCACATTCGGAACGACGAGCTTATGATTGACATACATTGCCAGCCCCGCCATCGCCAGAAGAAGCAGCAGCGTCAAACCGATCCACAGCGCAGGCTTTCCCCAAGTTTTTTTCGGCTTGGCCGCCGGCGCTGGACGATCATCCTGGTCCTCATCATGATCCGCAGGTGCCGGCCGTGATCTTACCGGGCTCGCCCCGATATGCTGAGGCTTAATCGCTGGAATGACGCGGGTGCGGTCCTCGTCATCGATATCGTTAAAATCTATTTTCTTCTCATTTCTGCGCTCCGGCAGCAGACAGGTTTCCAGATCATGCAGCATTTCCTTTGCACTCTGGTACCGCTCCTGCGGATTTTTTCGCATCGATTTGAGAATAATATTTTCCACGCTCTGGGGAATGAGAGGATTCACTTCACGTGGCTCCTCAAATTCCTCCTGAAGATGCTTCAGCGCCACACTGATCGGGCTTTCCCCAAGAAAAGGTAGGCGGGCTGTCAGCATTTGATACAATACAATACCAAGTGAATATAAATCCGATTTCTCGCCCGTCACGACACCCTTGGCATGCTCCGGGGAGAAATAATGTACAGAACCAATAACAGAACCCGTTTGGGTAATGGTCGTTGACGTAACGGCACGGGCGATCCCGAAATCCGTCACCTTTACTCTGCCATTGCGGCCAATCAGTATATTATGGGGCTTGATATCCCTGTGAATTATCTGATTATGGTGGGCATGATCCAGCGCATCGCATATTTGAGACGCGATCCGCACCGCCTCATCAACTTGAAGAGGTGCCCGTTCTTTAATAATTTCGTTCAGATTATGTCCTTCGACATATTCCATCACGATGTAATGAATCTCATCTTCCTGCCCCACATCGTAAATGCTGACAACGTTCGGATGCGAAAGCGAAGCAGCCGACTGCGCCTCACGGCGGAAGCGGCGGATAAACTCCTCATCGTGCACAAACTGCTGACGTAGTACCTTGACAGCGACATTTCGGCCGAGCAGCAGATCATGAGCTTTGTAGACGAGAGCCATTCCGCCGCCACCAATTCGTTCTATAATTTCGTAACGGCCGCCCAATTCGTGTCCGATCATGAATCCCACTCCTTTATACTTTGCCCGGCGATTTCATCTTGAAGTTCAAACAGGGCGACGGTAATGTTGTCATCGCCTCCGGCGAGAAGTGCCAGCTGCAGAAGTCGGTCCGCCCGTTCATCCAGCGGAACATCCTGCATTCCAGTTATTTGGGCAATATGCTCGCCGCTAACCAGACTGCTGAGTCCATCGCTGCACAAAAGGAGTACTTCCCCGGCAGATAGTGTGACAGGATACAGATCGACAGCTACCTCGGGATCGGTGCCCAAAGCGCGCATAATCACATTGCGGCGCGGATGGGTCTTCATCTCCTCATGGCTGATCTGACCGTTCTTAAACAGCTCATTGACAAGCGTATGGTCTTCCGTCAACTGAATGGCTTCACCATTCACAATTTTATATGCCCGGCTGTCTCCGATATGTCCGATAATGCCGGACAGATCCTGCAGCAGCAGCACTTCAACCGTCGTTCCCATGTTGTGATATTTTTCATTTTTGGATGCTTCACTGTAGATCACACTATTGGCATGCAGTATGGCATCACTCACAGCAGCACTCAGTCCTTCGGCAGACATGCCTTCTTCCAGTGTAGAAAGGTCAGCCGCAATCGTATCCACAGCAAGCATGCTCGCGGTATCACCGGCCTGATGGCCACCCATACCGTCAGCAACAATACCGATGGTATAGCCTTGCGGCAGTTGACCGATCCAAACTGAATCCTCGTTTACCGATCGAACCCGTCCGATATTACTGGCATGAACTGTTTTGATCAAGCTTCTCTCACCTCAACTCCATATGCTTGGCACGCAGTTGCCCGCATGCAGCCGCGATATCGTGGCCTTGTTCACGACGAATCGTTACATTTACGCCATTTTCTGCGAGCACTTTCTGAAACTTGAAAATATCATTGCGCGAGGTGCGAACGTATTTACGTTCAGGCACATAGTTTACCGGAATCAAATTGACATGGCAGAGCATGTCCTTCAGTACGGTAGCCAGCTCAAGCGCATGCTCCGGCTGGTCATTCACCCCGCCGATCAAGGCGTATTCAAAGGTGATGCGGCGGCCCGTTTTAGCGAGATAGAAGCGCAGCGCCTCCATCACATCCTCAAAAGGATAGCGGCGGTTCACCGGCATCAGCTTGGAGCGCAGCATATCGTTCGGCGCATGAATGGAAATCGCCAGATTGATCTGGGTGTCCTCATTGGCGAACTTGTAAATATTCGGAACGATCCCGCTGGTGGATACGGTAATATGACGCTGGCCGATGTTAAGGCCTTTTTCATGGATCATAATACGGAGGAACTTCATCGTAGCTTCATAGTTTTCGAATGGCTCACCGGAGCCCATGATAACAATGCTGCTGACGCGTTCGTCCCTTTCATCCAAAATCTTTTGGGCCTGAACCACCTGTGCGACAATTTCACCAGCCGTCAGATTCCGTTTGAGCCCGCCCAGCGTCGAGGCGCAGAACGTACATCCGATGCGGCAGCCCACCTGCGTTGTTACGCAGATGCTGTTCCCGTAGTTATGCTTCATAATAACCGTCTCGATCGCATGATCATCATGAAGACCGAAGAGGAACTTCACTGTTCCATCCTTCGATTCCATCTTGGTAATTTCTTTCAGGGTCACAAATTCGAACTGGTCTTCAAGCTTTTGGCGCAGTTCCTTGGACAAGTTGGTCATTTCCTGAAAATTACTCACTCTCTTTACATAAAGCCAGTCAAAAACTTGACCCGCCCGGAAAGAAGGCTCACCATTTTCTTTTGCCCACTCCTGGAGATCATCCAGATTCAAATCATATATAAAAGGCTTCATTTTATCACACCTGTCTTTTATCATTCATATGCATATTGTTTCTCATTCTTCCTATTTTAACACAAATAAAAGTAGCGGTAAAAGAGAAACCCCGCCAAAGCTATAGGCCCAGCGGGATCATATAAGCTGCATCATTCATGTCTTATGACAATAGTTTAGGAGAATCTTTGGAGTCTGGCAATATAAAAACCATCGCTGTGATAATCCTGCGGCAGAATCTGAACGCCTACCCCCTCCGTCTTGGAATGCAGCTTACTCCATTCCTCGCCGGCATCCTCCGGAAGTCCAAATCCGGGATGTGTCTTCAGAAAATGCTGTACCGTTCCTTCATTCTCTTCTGAGTCGATGGTGCAGGTGCTGTATACCAGAATCCCGCCGACACGAAGCAGCGAAGAAACAGAATCCAGCAGCTCACGCTGGAGACTGGCAATTTCGCCGATATCCCCGGCTGTTTTCGTCCATTTCAAGTCGGGCTTGCGCCGGATGACGCCAAGACCCGAACAGGGAGCATCAAGCAAAATCCGGTCGAATGAACCCGCAGGATACTTTTGAACCAGTTCCAGCGCGTTCCCCGTCACGGTATGGATGGTATCGAGACCCAATCTTTCGGCCTGCTCGCCGATTAGCTTCCGCTTATGCTCATGCAGATCATTAGCGATGATCTCGCCCTGATCCTTCATAAGCTCCGCTATATGGGCCGTTTTGCCGCCCGGAGCAGCGCAGCAGTCCAGTATCTTCATGCCGGACGCCGGTCCGACGGCGCCTGCTACCAGCATGGAGCTCTCATCCTGTACCGAAATTTGCCCGTCACGGTACCAGTCCGATAGAGCCATATTGCCTCCGCTCAGCACCAGAATTCCCTCCGGCGAAAGTGAGGAAGGAACAGCATCGAGCCCTGCTTCTTTCATTTCGGCCAGCATCTCATCCCGGCTGATCATTGTCGTGTTGACCCGGACGCTGACAGCAGGTGGCTCATTATTCGCCCGGCAGATCGCTTCTGCAACTGCTTCATCATATTGGCTGATCCAGCGTTCCACAAGCCACAGCGGATGGGAATGCTCAAGCGCAATCCGCTTAGCAGGCGAAAGATCCTCCGGAAGTACAAGCTGCTCCCGGTTTCTCAGTATGTTCCGCAGCACTCCATTGACCATTCCAGATATTCCTTGATGTCCCCGGCGCTTTGCCAGATTAACCGCCTCGTTGACGACGGCATGTGGAGGAATCCGGTCCAGGTACATCATTTGATACAAGCTGAGCCGCAGCAAACTCCGCACCCATGGCTGCAGCTTATTCAGTCCTTTGGCTACAAAACGTTCCAGAAAATAATCCAGTGTGTTAAGTCTGGCGACCGTGCCGTATACCAGCTCAGTCGCAAGCCCCGTATCTTCTCTGGACAGGGAAGCCCGCTGCAAAGCAGAATTCAGCTGCAAGTTGCTATAGGCTCCTTCCTGTTCAACCCGTGTCAAAACATCCATGGCAAGTTCACGGGCCGATACCCGTGTCTTGCCGCCTTGACGGTTACCTCCGCTCACTCCAGCACCATCCCTGCATGCATCGTGTTTCCACGGCCGAATTCAGCCGCTTCCATCTGCTTTTTGCCGCTTGGCTGAACACGGGTCAGCCAAATTGAAGTGTCACCCGTTTTGACTTCAATTCCCTGGTCTGTAAGCTGAAGTACCGTTCCCGGTGCAGCTTCCTTGGAAGCTTTGTCCGATTTGCGAGTGGACCAGACCTTAAACACCTCATCATTCCAGAGAGCAAAGGCACCCGAAAATGGCACCAGACCCCGGACTTGGTTATAAATATCACGGGTTGACGCGTTCCAATCGATCTTTTCATCTTCACGCTTTAAGTTTGGCGAATAGGTGGCCTGCTGCTCGTCCTGCACCTCGGCCTCAAGCCGTCCGGATGCAAGGCGCGGCATTTGCTCTTTGAGCAGCGCAGCTCCGGCAATGCTGAGCTTTTCGAACATCGTGCCGGAGGTGTCCTCTTCATCAATCGCTACCTTGACCTTGGCGATCATGTCTCCGGTATCCAGCCCTTCAGCCATATACATCAGCGTGACTCCCGTCTCGCTCTCCCCATTGATGATGCAGCGTTGAATCGGTGCGCCGCCTCTGTATTTTGGAAGGAGAGAACCATGAACATTTACACAGCCGTTAGCAGGCAATTCCAGGAGTGCCTTTGGAACGATCTGACCGTATGCAGCGGTCACGATCAAATCCGGCTTATAGGCTGCGATCTCCGCTACAGCTTCGGGACTGCGCATGCGCTGCGGTTGAAGAACGGGGATTCCATGCTCCAGAGCGACCTCTTTGACCGGAGTTGGCATCAATATTTTTTTGCGTCCCTGAGGCCGGTCTGGCTGGGTTACGACCGCAACGACATTGTACCCTTCATCCAGAAGCATCCGCAGACTGGGGACAGCGAAAGCCGGTGTCCCCATGAATACGATATTCATGAAGCATTACTCCCTTCCGGAACGTTCAGGCACGTAATCGTATACTTTTTCGGCAATGTCGGTAAACAGAACGCCATCCAGATGATCGATCTCGTGCTGGAAGCAGCGGGACAACAGGCCGGTACCTGTAATGGTAACCTCTTTGCCGTTTTCATCCAGTCCCTTCACGGTAACCTTCTCTGCGCGGCGCACATCCCCATTGATTCCAGGAATACTGAGGCAGCCTTCAGGTCCGAACTGTTCCCCTTCCTTCTCAACGATTACCGGATTCACAAGTTTGATCAAGCCGTGATCGTCACCCACGTCCACAACGATCAGACGTTTCAGGATTCCGACCTGCGGAGCGGCAAGGCCGACGCCTTCCGCATCGTACATAGTTTCAGCCATGTCACTCAGCAGTTTCTTAACGTTGGGGGTAATCTCTTTTACTTCTTTTGCTGTTTTATGCAGTACTGCATCAGGTTCTTTTACGATAATGCGGATTGCCATGATGACACCTTCCTTATGGGTATTCATGTCAGGATTCCTACTTAATCCTCATGTATTTGGTTACTCCTTAGTTCATTTCATATGACGGGATTACATAAGCATTTGCGGATCCACATCAATACTGATCTGAAGCTTTTGATTATGTGCCGTATCCTCAAGCTGTTCGGCCGCTTCCCGCACCAGCCCGACGGCATCGATATTCCCACGCCATTTTACCATACATTGAAATCTGTATCTATTTTTTATCCGGGGAATGGGCGAAGCGACCGGTCCAAGAACGTCAAATGCGTCGGTCATAAGCCGGTCCAGGCTGCCAAACCAGCCGCGTTGTCTTGCTTTTCCTTGTAGCACGGACACCATATTTTCAGCCATGCGTACCAGCAGGGGAAGCTGCTCATGGGTCAGCGTGATCAGAATCAGACGACAGTAAGGCGGATAATGAAGATTGCGGCGATGCTTCAGCTCGTCCCGGACGAACGAATGATAATCATGCCCGCTGGCATGGATGATCGAATAGTGATCCGGCGTGTAGGATTGGATCATGACCTCTCCCGGAAGCTGATGGCGTCCCGCACGCCCGGCGACCTGCGTCAAGAGCTGGAAGGTTTTCTCGCCTGCGCGAAAATCCGGCAGATTGAGGGCGGAATCGGCGGTAATGACACCAACGAGCGTCACGTCTGGGAAATCCAGTCCCTTCGCAACCATTTGCGTGCCGAGCAGCACATCCGCTTTCTTGTCGCGGAACTGCTTGAGCAGCTTTTCATGCGATCCTTTTTCCGTGGTTGTGTCCACATCCATACGAATGACACGGATGCCAGGAAATAGCTTGGCGAGCTCTTCTTCCACACGCTGCGTGCCTGTTCCGAAATACCGGATATGCTCGCTGCCGCAGTCCGGACATATGGATGGCGCCGGCTCGGCATAACCACAGTAGTGGCAGCGAAGATTATTCGATTTTTGATGATAAGTCAAGGAAATGTCGCATTCCGGACAGCCTGCCACGTAGCCGCAGCTCCGGCACATGACAAAGGTGGAGTATCCCCGCCGGTTCAAGAGCAGCACAATCTGCTCCTGCCGTTCCAGCCTAACCTGAATCGCTTGATGCAGTGAGCGGCTGAACATGGAACGGTTGCCTTCCTTCAGCTCCTCCCGCATATCGATGATCTGTACGGCCGGAAGTTCGTTACCGAGTGCCCGGTGCTTCATTTCCAGCAGCATCGGCGCAAAGTCGTCATCCGATTGTGAACGGGCTGCATGATAACTCTCCAATGAAGGCGTCGCCGAGCCCAAAATAACGGCAGCCCCATGCTGCTGCGCCCGTTTGACCGTCACATCCCTCGCATGATATTTGGGACTTTCCTCCTGTTTGTAGGAGGTTTCATGCTCTTCATCCATGATGATGAGTCCGATCTGTTCGAACGGCGCATACACCGCGGAACGCGCACCGATCGCTACCTTCACTTTGCCTTCGCGGATCTTCCGCCACTCATCATAGCGTTCTCCGCCTGATAAACGGCTGTGCATAACGGCAACCTGGTCCCCGAAACGGCCCTTAAACCGTTCCACCATCTGCGGCGTCAGCGAAATTTCCGGAACGAGAACAATGGCTTGACGCCCCTGCTCGATGCAGTGCTGGATGGTTTGTAGATAGATTTCCGTTTTGCCGCTGCCCGTTACGCCATGGAGAAGAAATGTGCCATGACGGTGGGCATCCAGTGTATCCCGAATACGATCGTAAGCCAGCTGCTGCTCATCATTCAACTGTAGCGGGGTCGAAGCCTTAAATCGGCGTCCCCTATACGGATCACGGAACACTTCCACATCCTCGACCTTGATCAATCCCTTGTCCGCAAGCCCCTTGACGGTAGCAGCCGACACCTGAAGCGAGGTCAGAATTTCTTTTAACGGTAGTGGCAGCAAATCCTTCATTTCGAGAATAAAATGCAGCACTTCCCTCTGACGCTGAGCCTTGGCTGGAAAATCATCAAGCGCCGCGATCACTTCATCTGCATCCACAGCCAAATCAACGGCCTTGAGCGTTTTCTTCTGGAGCTTGTCTTTAATGGACTGATTCTCCTGAAGTACTCCTGTACGAAGTAGGGACTTGATCGTATCTGCACTGTCCGGAAAAATACGGCTCAGCTGCTGGGCCGGGACTTCCCCTTTTTGCCTGACATATGCCATAATCGTTTGGGCTTCCTCCGTCGGCTCCCAAGGAATCCGTACCAGCGCTCCTGCGTATTCATCTTCTTCCTGCGTAGATTCCGATCCCTCGCCAAGCGAGATATACCGTTCAGCCTTTCCTTTCAAGGCAGTCGGAACCATCACTTGAAGGGCCGTAATATAGCGGCAAGCATATTTTAGGCTCATCCACTCAGCCAATTTGACCAGCTCGGACGATAAAGGTGGAACAACGTCCAGCACTTCCTGTATCGCCTTCAGACGCATGCCGCCGGGGGAAGGCTCATCTTGCAGCCCTACCACAAATCCTTGAACGGTTCTATGACCGAAAGGAACTCCGACCCTGCTGCCTATCTCGACCCATGCTCGCATGGATTCTGGGATAAGATAATCAAATGGACGGTCGGTATCCTTCACGGGAACATCGACGATGACTTTGGCCACTTGCGGCAGTACCATCAATTTACCGCTCCGTTCATGCGTTCCGCTGCGATGGTCAGCAGCCTCCGCGCGACTTCATCTTTGGACATGACAGGCATCTGCTCCACAAGACCCTTTGCGTCATACACCTGTACAATATTGGTATCCGAACGGAAGCCTGCTCCCTCGGCTGTCACATCATTGGCGACAATCAGGTCGCAATTTTTGCGAACCAGCTTATCCTTAGCGTAAACTTCCACATCATGAGTCTCGGCAGCAAAACCGATCAGGAACTGGTTCGTTTTGTTTTTTCCGAGCTGCTCCAGGATATCCACCGTTTTGACGAGGTCAAGCGTCATCATATCGCCTTTCTTCTTGATCTTGCTGCTCGAGGTTTCGGCTGGACGGTAATCCGCTACTGCCGCTGCCTTGATAACCAGATCGCAGTCCTGCCAATGCTTCAGCACAGCCTGGTACATATCATCCGCAGATTGTACCGCCTCAGCATCGATCCCAGCCGGTGGAGCCGTATCGGTATGACCATGGATCAGGTACACCGCTGCGCCCATCTCTCGTGCAGCTTTGGCAATGGCAAAGCCCATTTTACCGGAGGAATCATTCGTAATATATCGCACAGGGTCGATCCGCTCGATGGTGCCCCCTGATGTGACCACAACTTTTTTCCCCTGCAAAAGCCCTGGTTTCACTTGTTCTTTGTCTGCAAAATAGCGTTCCACCACGGCCACAATGCTTTCAGGCTCTTCCATGCGTCCTTTGCCGACATAGCCGCAGGCCAGCAGTCCTTCGCCAGGCTCGATCATCATCACGCCACGCTGCTCCAATATTCTCATATTTTCCTGAACCGCTGGATGCCCATACATATGTACATTCATGGCTGGGGCAACCATAACCGGTGCCATCGTCGCGAGTAGTGTGGTGGACAGCATGTCATCAGCCAGGCCGTGGGCCATTTTGCCGATCATATTGGCTGTCGCCGGAGCGATCAGCACCAAATCAGCTGCATCTGCCAGACGGATATGGGAGACCACAGACGGATCTCTTTCATCAAAAGTGTCGCTGAACACCGCATTCTTGGACAGGCTTTGCAGCGTCAGCTCCGTAATGAACTGCTTGGCTGAGGACGTCATAATGACGTGTACATCCGCCCCTTTTTGGGTCAATTTACTGCAGAGACTGGCCGCTTTATATGCCGCAATCCCTCCGGTAACGCCAAGCACAATCGTTTTGCCGCTTAACATCGAAATCCCCTCTTTCACCCAGAAATAGAGAAAAAAATACAACCTTGCGGTTGTATTCGTTATAGCGTCTATTGACGCTTAGACAAGAAGCAGACCGGCATGGACCCATGCTCGCCTCCTCCTGCGATTATAGAATGGTTCAGCACCGCTGAAGCCTTATGATCCTATAATCCGTTAATTAACGCTTCTTGATTTCGTCTTTCTCCGATGCAGGTTCAGAAACGATTAGAATAAGATCACCGTAGATTTCCTCAAGAGCCACACCCACGAATTTATGTGATTTCGGATGTTTGAGTACGGTTTTCTCTCCTTCACGCAGCTGTCTGGCACGTCTTGAAGCAGCGACCACCAGCGAATATTTGCTGTCGACTTTATTCATCATTTCATCAATCGAAGGATACAACATGTTACTGCCACCTCTTCTTATTCTAAAGTCTAAAAAAATCTCGTTCTATCGTTTCACCTTACAATGTTCGGCTACAATAATAGATTCTATTCGTTTACACGCGCAATCAATCTCGTCATTAACGACACCGTAGTCATAATGCTCCATCAGACTGATTTCATCGACTGCAACCGACATACGGTGATCGATCGTTGCCTGATTTTCCGTACCGCGTCCTTGGATACGGTCCTTCAGCTCATCAAGTGATGGCGGCAGCAGGAAAATAAAGACTCCGCCAGGGAACTTTTCCTTTACCTGAAGCGCTCCCTGCACCTCAATTTCCAAAATAATATCCTTGCCGCTTTCGAGCGTCTTCTCCACGAAGTCACGCGGTGTTCCGTAATAGTTCCCCACGTATTCCGCATGCTCCAAAAGCTGATCGTTCTGAATCATATCCAGAAACTGCTCGCGGGTCTTGAAGAAATAATTCACTCCATCTTCCTCGCCAAGCCTTGGACTCCGCGTCGTCGCAGACACAGAATACACGAGCTCCGAAAGTTTCCCTCTGAGTGCAGTACAGACGGTTCCTTTTCCGACCCCTGAAGGTCCGGACAATACAAACAATATTCCTTTTGACATATTACTCCCCAACTCGTTATTCGTCATTATCGTCGTCTTTACTCGACAGACGGTGGGCTACCGTTTCCGGCTGCACCGCGGACAAGATGACATGATCGCTATCTGTAATGATCACGGCACGCGTCCGGCGTCCGTAGGTCGCATCGATCAGCATATGACGGTCTCTTGCTTCTTGAATGATTCGTTTAATGGGTGCTGATTCGGGGCTTACAATGGAAATGATTCGGTTAGCCGATACAATATTTCCGAAGCCGATGTTAATGAGTTTGATTGCCATAACCAGGTTTATCCCCCTATACATTTGACTCTCGTCTGTTTTCTGTCGAAATTGCCGATTTATTCTATATTGGCCAATTGTTCGCGAATTTTTTCCAGTTCCGCCTTCATTTCGACAACACGGTTTACCAGAGTCAGATGATTGGCCTTCGATCCAATCGTATTGACTTCCCTGTTCATTTCCTGAATCAGAAAATCCAGCTTTCTTCCGACCGGTTCATCCGCACGCAGCAATCCCTTGCACTGCTCAAAATGGCTCTGCAGCCGTATCAGTTCTTCATCAATGTTGGAACGGTCTGCGAAAATAGCAATTTCCATGCCAAATTTATGTTCATCAAAGGTAAACGAACCGTCATTAAGATCAGACAGCCTTTGTTTGAGCTTATTACGGTAGTCCTCGACTACTGTTGGTGCCAGCTGCAGCATCTCACCGTGCAGAACCTGAAGCTTGCTTAAACGCTGCTCTACGTCCGTAGCCAGATGCTTTCCTTCCAGGCTTCGCATGGCTGTAAGTCCTTCCAGCGCCTTACGAAGGCCGCTTTCCAGAACAGTTCCCCATTCATCCAAATCGGATTCACTCGGTAAAGAGCTATGCTCGGGGGCGATCCAAACGCCGGGAAGAGACAACAAATCCTTCACAGTCAGCTCGCCATCAAGACCATGCTTCTGCGAAAGATGCTGCGCCGCCTGCAAATACGTTTGTACGGCTCGCTCATTGAGCATGGCTTGTGGAGCATGCTCATCGCTCTCTTCCTTGTTAACGTAAACGTCAACCCGACCACGCTTCACATACTGCTGCACCGTTCTCCGCAAAGTGTCCTCGAAGCATGTCCACTCACGCGGTAGACGAAGCACAACTTCGCAGTATCGGTGATTGACGGACTTCACTTCAAATACTACTTTATACCCTCCGTGCTGGAGGGCTGATTGACCGTAACCGGTCATGCTAAAAGACATCGGCACCACATCCATTACACTATTGTAATTGATTACGATCAACGAAACAAGGGGGGCGATATCCGGCCGGATCTGGCCCATACATGCTCAATAAGCTGCGCGCTCATTTCATAGAGCATAAACGGAGTCATCAGATAGATGCCGTTAAAATGGTCCATGGCCACGTCCAGGAGCTCTTTCGCGATCTGAACCCCCATGGCTCTGCCCTCTTCCCCTTCAAGCCCAGCCATCCGCCCGCGGACATCATCTGACAGCTGAATGCCCGGAACCTCGTTGTGTAAATACTCTGCATTTCTTCCGCTTGCCAGCGGCATAATTCCCATAAATATAGGGATGTCCAGGTGGCTTGTCGCCTCGCCTACAGCCCGGATTAGCTCAGGATCGTACACAGGCTGGGTCATGATATAATCGGCCCCTGCGGCAATTTTACGCTCCAGGCGCGCCACCGCTTTGTGCAGATGTTTGCCGTGCGGGTTAAACGCCGCGCCTACCACGAATTTGGCTTTTTGTTTTAGCGGCTTGCCTGAAAAAGCAATGCCCTCATTTAGTTGCTTGATCATTCGTATAATCTCAAAAGAAGTCAGATCATATACCGAGCTTGACCCTGGAAGATCACCAAAGCGTGCCGGATCACCGGTTACGGCCAACACATGGTCGATGCCAAGCGCATCCAGCCCCATCATATGCGACTGCGTGCCGATCAAGTTCCGGTCACGGCAGGCAATATGAACCAGAGGTCTTAACCCTGTTTGAGCCTGAACCAGATGACCGAGCGCCATATTGCACATACGTGTCACGGCAAGGGAGTTGTCGGCCAGGGTAAGCGCATCCGCTCCGGCCTGCTTCAGTCTTTCGGCTCCCTGCATGAATTTGGCAATATCCAGATCGCGTGGAGGATCCAGCTCCACAATCACAGTGTGGCGCTGCTTAGCCAAATCCACCAGACTTGGTTCCCGCTGCTCCTGGCTTTCTTCTTCCAGCTGCAGATGTTCATGGATAACAAGTGGAGCTGCCTGTTCAGGAATAGGCTCATATACCACGGCCTGTGGTATGTAGCCTTCGAGCGCTTTGGCAATTGCCGCTATATGTGCTGGGGTGGTGCCGCAACAGCCGCCGATAATTCGGGAGCCCAGATCCGCAAATTTCAAGGCCATTTGACCAAAATACTCCGGACCGGCTCCGTAGTGGTATTCTCCGTCCACGTAATCGGCAACGCCCGCATTCGGATATACGGACATCGGAGCTGGAAGATGGCCCTCAAGAGTCTTCATTGCACTCATGATCCCATTAGGACCTGTGCGGCAGTTGAAACCGATCACGTCGGCCCCCTCCTGCTGCATGATCCGGAAAGCCTCGGGCATGGTATAACCGTCCAGCGTTCTTGCTACGTCCTCAACTGCAAACTGGCAGATGACGGGAGAACTGGTCAAGCGTCGCGTGATAGACAAAGCGAGCGCAAGCTCCTCCACATCATAAAAAGTTTCGAGCAGGATGCCATCCACACCCTCGCTTAACAACGCCCCAAGCTGCTGTTCAAAATACTTTTTAAGCTCAGTGGTGGATACATTCGTCCGCTTGCCGCCCCGGATTGAACCCACAGCTCCGACCACGTAACCGGTATCCCCGGCAGCTTCGCGAGCAATACGCACACCTGCCCGGTTAATCTCGCTAACCTTGGACTCGAGCCCGTACTTGGACAGCTTGTCAAAGTTAGCAGAAAAGGTATTCGATTCAAGCACCTGTGCACCCGCTTCAATGTAACGGCGGTGAACATCCCGGATGACATCCGGGGATACCAAGTTTAGTTCCTCATAGGAAATTCCTACTGGAAAACCCATCTGATATAAGAAGGTACCCATCGCTCCATCCCCGACTAGCACCTGAGTATCCAACACCTTGCGCAAATCCGGCTTCATTCCTATTCCCCCAACCTGACCGTAGTTTCATACTAATGTATCACAAAACCCTTTATAATCCTACCTATTAGGACGGAATTAATAGAATTTTAGAAATAATCGTTCAGGGCCAAAAAAAGCCTGCCGATCTTGCCCGCAGGCTGGATCAGCAAGCTCTTTAATGAATCTCGGTCTCTTCAAAATTTATAGCGCTACATTCCCGGTATATACAAACGCCGCAGGGCCTGTCATATAAACGCGATTATCCTGTTCATTCCATTGTATAAAGAGACTGCCGCCCTTCAGACGTACCTCTGCTTTACGGTCTGTTTTGCCATTCAGCACCGATGACACGAGCGTCGCGCATGCACCGGTGCCACAAGCAAACGTCGGGCCTGCTCCGCGCTCCCAAACGCGCATATCGATCGTCTGACGGTCCAAAACCGTCGCAAACTCGACATTCACTTTTTTTGGAAACAAAGGATGTACCTCAAGCTTCGGCCCCCACGTATTTAGATCGAAGCTTACCGCATCATCCACATAAATCACGCAGTGAGGGTTGCCCATGGAAACCGCTGTAAATTGGAACGATGCTCCCTCTGCCTCAAGCGGAACGTCGACGACAGGCGTGGAATCAATCGTTGTTGGTATCTTCAGGCCTTCAAGCACCGGCTCGCCCATATCTACAGTGACCGCAGCTGCCTTTCCGTTATCCGTGTGAATGGAAACCTTCTGTACACCTGCCCCCAGCGTTTCGATCGTGATTTCTTCTCTTTGTACATAGCCGTGATCGTATACGTATTTGGCCACGCAGCGGATGGCATTTCCGCACTGTTCCGCTTCGCTTCCGTCCGAATTGATAATTCTCATTCGGTAGTCCGCTTGCTCGGAAGGGAGAATATACACCAGTCCGTCTGCACCTATGCCAAAATAACGGTCACACCATTTGACGGCAAGTTCCGCCACATGATCGGGAAGAGCCTGCTCGCCATATATCACAATAAAGTCATTGCCAAGACCATGCATTTTCGTAAATTCCATTGGCTTTTGCCACTCCTTAGTTCTGCTTGTTTACTGATCACTAGCATATCGTAAGGATGGCTGAAAATGTATTAACTTTATGCCGGAATATTTGTACTTTTCGCCACGAAGCGTCCACCGCCGCCTTTGCGTTTTTGGCGTCTGCCGCCCCATACGCTACCGGCTCCCATCAAGAAGGTCGGAATGCCTGCAGCAACAATCGAAATCGCCCATTCGCGGAAGCCGAGCGGTACCGTCTTGAAAATAGGCTGCATCGCTTCAATGTACATCACGCCAAGCATCAATACGACGGAGGATAAAACGGCAAGAACTAAATATTTGTTCTGCAGCGGGTTACGGTGGAAGATAGAGCGTGAGCTTCTGCAGTCAAACACATGGATAAGCTGGGCCAGTACTAAAGTGGCAAACGCCACGGACTGAGCTTTGGCGATTTGTGCTGCATTGCCCGGATCGGTTCTCAGCGTAAGCCAGAAGGCTCCGAGCGTACATAGTCCAATCAGAAAGCCGCGGCTGATGATTTTCCAGCCAAGCCGGCGGGCGAAGATGTTCTCTCTGGCCCCCCGCGGCTTATGCTCCATTAAATCCTTCTCCGGCTGGTCCACGCCCAGAGCCATGGCCGGCAAACCATCCGTCACCAGGTTGACCCATAAGATCTGAATCGGGAGCAGCGGGAGCGGCAAAGCCATCATCATCGCGAAAAACATCGTTAATATTTCGCCCACATTCGATGCGAGTAGATAACGGATGAATTTGCGGATGTTCTCGTAAATGCTCCGGCCTTCCTCGATGGCGGCCACGATGGTAGAGAAGTTGTCATCGCTAAGCACCAGCGACGATGCTTCCTTGGTTACATCCGTTCCAGTAATACCCATAGCAATCCCGATATCTGCGGCCTTAATGGCAGGCGCATCATTCACGCCGTCGCCGGTCATCGCGACCACATGCCCCTTGCGCTGAAGGGATTTCACGATGCGCAGCTTATGCTCCGGCGAGACGCGGGAATATACAAAGATATTATCCACCTTGGTATCCAGTTCATCGTCAGTGATCCGGTTCAGATCCTGACCGGATATCGCCACACCGCCGCGCGGCATGATGCCAAGCTGATGAGCAATCGCTTCTGCCGTCGTCCCGTGATCCCCTGTAATCATGACCGTTTTGATTCCGGCACGCCGGCATGTACTGATCGCATCACGGACCTCACGCCGCGGCGGATCGATCATTCCGGCCAAGCCGACGAATACGAGCTGGCTTTCCGCTTCCTTCTCATGACTTAGCGAATCATGGGCGCGGATATCCCGGTATGCTGTCCCCAGCACGCGCAGCGCCTCCGAAGCCATCTGCTCATTGGCTGCAAGCACTTTCTGCTTCAGCGTAGCGGTAAACGGAACTACATTTCCTTCCCATAAAATATATGTGCATTGATTCAAAAGCACGTCCGGTGCTCCTTTGGTACACAGCAGCCTACCGCCTTGATGGCTGAGCACAACGGACATGAGCTTTCGTTCAGAATCAAATGGGAACTCTTGGTCGCGCTTGTACAGTCCCGTCAAAGAATCGGACGTCATACCCATCTTGGAGGACAGCGTAATGAGCGCTCCCTCGGTTGGATCCCCCTTGAGTCCCCATACGGGAGGACCTGCAGGTTCTTCCTTGCCCTTGCGTTTTCCCTTTGGCTCTACCGGCTGCATTTCAAAGATCTCGGCATTGTTGCAGAGTGCTCCGATTTGAAGCAAGCGGCGCAGCCCTTGATCATTTCGAATGTCGATCGACTTGCCCTTTTCCAAAATTTGACCTGTTGGTGCATACCCGTCTCCAGTAACCTCCAGAGTCCGGCCTCCGATCCACAGCCGGGTGACGGTCATTTTATTCTGAGTCAGGGTGCCGGTCTTGTCGGAGCAGATCACCGATGCACATCCAAGCGTCTCTACCGAAGGAAGCTTGCGGACGATAGCTTTTCGCTTGATCATACGCTGTACGCCAAGAGCCAATGCGACAGTCACAATGGCCGGAAGCCCTTCGGGAATTGCGGCGACAGCAAGGCTGACGCCTGCAAGGAACATGCCTACCGGCTGCTGTCCGTGTAAAATACCCGCGATGACAACCATGACGGTGAGTCCGAGGGCGAGAATAATCAGCAGCTTGCCAAGTTGCTCCAGCCGATGCTGAAGAGGTGTTTGCTGTGTATCGGTATTTTGGATCAGGTCGGCGATTTTGCCCATTTCCGTATTCATGCCCGTCCGGACAACCATTCCTCTAGCCGTTCCTCTTGTCATCATCGTTCCCATAAAGCCAAGGTTCTTCTGATCTCCCAGCGGCACTTCGGATTCGGCAATGGCCTGACTGTGCTTGCCTACAGGGACCGATTCGCCTGTCAATGCCGACTCCTCAATATAGCAGCTGCTGGTTTCCAGCCAGCGCACGTCTGCAGGTACCCGGTCTCCGCTTTCCATCATCACGATGTCGCCCGGAACCAGCATTTTAGCCGGTATCGATATCGTTTTGCCACCTCTAAGCACTTTCGCTGACGGGGCAGACAGCTGCTTCAGCGCATTCAGAGAGCGCTCGGCCCGAAATTCTTGGATAAACCCCAGCACGCCATTCAGCAATATGATTGCGATAATTGTAATGGCATCCAGATATTCGCCCAGCAGTCCGGACACCAGCGTGGCCCCCATCAGCACCAGAACCATAAAATCCTTGAACTGATTCAAAAACAGCGCGAATAGAGAGATCTTTTTGCCTTCAGACAGCTCGTTGCTTCCATGCTGCTTTCTTCGTTCGTCAGCCTGTTCTTCCGTAAGGCCATGCTGCGGCTGTACGCTCAGAACCTGCTGCAGATCCTCGGTATTCATCTGATGCCATGCTCTTTGTTCCATGCTTCCCTTTCCCTCCCGCTCTTTGTGCTGCTGCCGGAGGTACCGACAGCTTTTCCACCTGTTCTAACGTAAATGTATTCGGACAGGACTTGAAATATCACAGAAGGCGCCTCTTAAGTTTTTGCGCAAACTATGGCATCATAGAGAAGACGGTTTTTGGACCAATGAAGATATCAATGGAATAAACGAAATTTCGCAAAATCATAGATAGGAGAATTATCACAATGGCACTGGACGGAATTGTAACAAGGGCGATCGTGCATGAGCTCGAAGCCTGCCGGGGAGCCCGGATCAGCAAAATATATCAACCAAACGACCATGATATTCTGTTTCACCTGCGCACGCGCGAGGGCAACGTCAAACTACTGCTGTCGGCCAACCCGACCTACCCCCGTGTCCATTATACGGAACGGACCTTCGTGAACCCGCAGGAGGCGCCGATGTTCTGCATGCTGATGCGCAAGCACTGCGAAAGTGGAATCATCGAGGAAATAAGCCAGGTGGGGATGGAGAGAATTATCCATCTAACCGTTCGCCAGCGCGATGAGCTTGGAGACGTATCCACCAAAAAAATTATTATTGAGCTGATGGGACGCCACAGTAACATTATTTTGACCGACAACGCAACCGGGAACATCCTGGACGGGATTCACCATGTCACACCAAGTATCAGCAGCTACCGGATCGTCATGCCAGGCTTCGGATATACCGAGCCGCCGCAGCAGCACAAGCTGAATCCACTCACGGCGCAGCGCAAGGAATTTTTCGTTAAATGCTCGGAGGTCGAGGAGCCCGTTTCGTGGATTGTCGATACATTCAGCGGGGTAAGCCCGCTTATTGCGCAGGAAATCGTTCACCGTTCCGGGACCCCGGGTAAGTATGAGCTTCAGGTGAGCGATGACGAAGTATACCAGCGTACCTCCGCTTTATGGGAAGCTTTTAACACAGTGATGGAGCCTGTTCAAAAGAACGAATACACACCGGTCACTGGCGCCAACGCCAAAGGAAAAATGATTTTTTCCGCGGTAAACCTGACGCTGCTGAAGGATGACATTAAGCAATATGAGTCGATGAGCGCCTGTATGGAGAATTATTACGGGGAAAAGGCGGAGCGCGACACCATCAAACAAAAGGTCAGTGATCTCATCCGCTTTCTGCAGAATGAACGTTCCAAAAATATGAAGAAGCTGGATCATCTGCACGAGGATCTATCCGAAGCCGATGACGCGGACCAGTATCGCATTTATGGAGAACTTCTTTTCGCTTCGCTCCACACGGTGCAGAAAGGCGACAAAACCGCGGTGCTCGTCAATTTCTATGATGAGGATCAGAAGGAAGTTGCCATCCCGCTTGATCCGCTGCTTACGCCTTCGGACAATGCCCAGCGCTACTTCAAAAAATACAACAAGTATAAAAACAGCCTGGTGGTCATTAAAGAGCAGCTGGAGAAAACGAAGGAGGAAATCCGCTACATGGATGAGCTCCTGCAGCAGTTGTCCTACGCCTCCATGAGCGATATTGACGAAATCCGCGAGGAACTGATCCAGCAGGGTTATCTGCGCGACCGCAGCAAAAAAGTCAAGAAAAAGAAGAAAAATGACCGCCCTGTACTGCATGTGTTCACGTCATCGGAAGGCATCGAAATATACGTAGGAAAAAACAACCTGCAAAACGAATATTTGACCAACCGTCTGGCAAGCTCAAACGATACGTGGCTGCATACCAAGGATATCCCTGGCTCACACGTCGTTATCCGCAGCACCGAATTCGGCGATCAAACACTGGAGGAAGCAGCGCTGCTTGCGGCCTTCTACAGTCAGGCCAAGGAATCCAGCAGCGTCCCTGTCGATTACACACTGATCCGCCATGTCCACAAACCGAATGGGGCCAAGCCGGGTTTTGTGATCTACGATCATCAAAAGACGCTTGTGATTACTCCGGACAATGAACGGATCAAAAGTCTTGCGAGCGCTTTGAAATAAATAAAAATAACCGTAAAAAAGCTGCGCGTCAGTCTCTCAAGACTTGACGCGCAGCTTTTTGTCGACTTACAGATCTACCTACCCGCTAGACGCCTCGCTTCAGCTGATCCAGTACCGATACGGGAACCGAACGGCTGCCGATGTCGCCGTGGAATATGACGCCCTGCCTTGCCCCATGAAAATCCGAGCCTGCTGTAACGATTAATCCGTACTCATCCGCCATAGCCTGGTAGCGTTCCTCTTCGGCCTTTCCATGATCGGAATGAAAGACCTCAATCCCCGCAGGCTGGGCCTGCTCCAGTATTTCTCTCACCAAACGGTCATCACCATAAATACCCGGATGAGCAAGCACCGGCGCCCCTCCGGCCTCACGGATCCAATTACATGCTTCCTGCGGGGAAATCCGCGGAACCGAAACATAAGCCGGCGCATCCTCCCCTAGATAACGGTTAAAGGCATCTCTCATATCCTGTGCGTAACCTTTTTTAACCATGACATCCGCCATATGCGGCCTTCCGACCGTTTCATCCGGACGAAGTTCCCTGCCAAGTCCGGCAATCACCTCTTCGAGCGTAATCTGAACGCCGAGCTCCTGTAGTCTGGCAATCATTTTAACGTTGCGCTCTTCCCTTGTGTTTCTTAAATCAGCCAGCCTCTTCAGAAACTCTTCATTCGTGCAGTTCACATAGTACCCGAGCACATGAATATCTTTTCCGCCTGCACGGGTGCTGATTTCCACTCCCGGTACGACGGTCACGCCGCAGCGTTCCCCTTCTTCAGTTGCCTCCGGAATGCCTACCACAGTATCATGATCTGTGATAGCTACAGCCGACAGTCCTTTTTCATAAGCGAGCCTTACATTATCCGCCGGACTCTGCATTCCGTCCGAAGCCAGCGTGTGGGTATGCAAGTCGCATCTCCCTTCCGCATGATTCATGGTTATTCCCTCCTGATTGTTCTGTTTATGTTCAATTATTGTACAGGATCCGCAGCCGGCATACAAAAAACATGGAGTCCGTGATTCGGACCCCATGTTTCTACTTTACTCATATTTATGTATCGTTATCTGCGCTTGCGTGTACTTTTGATCAAAGTCATTCTCCGGGAATGGCGCAACCAGGAGTAATAAGATTTCAAATCTCTCAGCTCGATGGTCTCGGACATACGTCCCAGAAACGTAACCACGATCATTTTATGCAAGGGATTACCGCTGATGTCCTGCTCGCCCTCGATTTCAGTAAATTCGGCTACAACGACTAAATCCTCGTCAATCAGATAAACGTCCTGTTCATTGCGGTAATAGGGGATCATCCGGTTTTGCTTCAGACATTCCCACATCCATGCTGCAATGTCATCGTTCTGGTTGTCTCCGCTCTGAATGCGGTCATTATATCTTCTCTTTGCATGATTGGTTATGACAATGTCAGCAACCCTCTTATCACCCAGAACAACGTAGAATGGTTCATAAGTGCTCCATCTTTCCATTCCTTTGTCGCGCATGGAACATCACTCTCCACCACATAGGACTTTATATCTAAGTACATTTGCCTATTATATTACATCATTACCACATGTTACACAAGCATAATGTCTTAAAATTGATAGATTCCCGGGCGATTCTCGCATTGTAAAAAGCTTCTTTTAATAGACTATATTCGCGTTTCTATCAATCATTCCGATTTTTTAATATAATAATATAAGTCCATATCGCTTTTCATCGAATAGATCATTTTTCCTAGTTAAACAGGTTTTAAGCGAAAAAAAAGCAGCCCAGCGGGCTGCTCTGCTGATAATACTCTTTTTTCAGGTGGGAAGACCACGTTCGTGGCAGAAGGAACGGCCCGTTCGACTACAGGCCATAAAATCTGGTTTTATCGGGAACATCCTTGGTATACTCCGTTTTGATCTCGTTTCGATAAGAGCGCTCAATTTTTCGCACATAAGAAAGCCTGCGGATATTTTTGGCGACCTCTTCGGCACGATCGGCGTTTACATACATCACCACATAATGCATACGTCTCGAAATATAATGAACGGTCCCGTATTTCTCAAGATTTTTAGCCGCTTTAACATCCGTTACCCAAATGATGTAACCTGTTCGTTCTGCAAACATCTTTTCCCACCTCACTATTTATTCTCTGTCTCTTTTATGATCAACCGCCGCAGCCGCATTTGCCGCCGCCACCGCAGCCGCGTTTCGGATTCGGATCATTGCTTGGCACCTTGATGGTGTCCGATACGGAAAAAGCGATCATTTCGGACATCTGATGCAGCATATCATCCAGATTCTTCTCCGCTTGCTTGAAGCGGGCTACTTCTTCGAACTGCTCCAGCTGCTCCTCCACGGCCTTAACTTCATCCTTGGCACTGTGGTAATTCGGATGAAAATGTCCGAACCGCTGTGTTTCTTCAAAGAGTTCTTTCTTCTTTGCAAGCAGACGGACAAGCTCCTGAACACTAGGGCTATTGTTTACGCGCTGCTTCCAATATAAATAATCAGACACTTCGACGGACTGATTGATCATATCGCCTAATTCATAGGCGTTCATCAGTACGGCAGCCATGTCCATCGTCTGCACCTCAGATACGCTCATGAAATTCATCCCAATTCTATAAAAGTTCCACTCGGGTAGGAGCGGACTCTTCTATCATATCATAACCGTTCTCCCTTAAGAAGAGGGATTTCAGTACTTCCTTGCTAGGACAAATATCATACAAAAGAAGGCAATAACAGCTTCAGCTCTCCCAAATCCTCGGAAAAGAGCTCAAGAGGTTCGAACCTTCCTGTTTCCAGATCAAGCAGAATGCCTTCGGCACGCCAAGGACTGGGGCTAATCGAAACCGGAGCAAATTCCGCCTTTTTTCCTCTATGCTGCAAAAGCACTCGCGTCTGCCAGCTCTGTGCTTGCTCCACGATATTCTGAGCGGTCGAGCTGTGGTAGCTTCGGTAATCCTTCATCCACCGCGGTGGGATCTGCTCATATCCCGGAAAAAGGGAAGCTGGATCGGGAATGTCATTGTCAGCCTCGAAGAAATGTACATTCCGGCCGCTGTAGACCAAGCCTTGATTCTCATAGAAGCTTTCATAAAGCAAGCCCATTCTTTCCACCCCGGATTGGATCCCATGGTCATGAATCAGCGGATATTCCGGCTCTTGGCGGTCCTGGCTGAAGGTGTTTTTGAGCGGGGCAAGTCCCATGCTCTCCAATATTTTGCGTAAGTCTGCCGTCTGCGAAGCCTGAACGATGAAATGCTTCGGACCAATCCGCTCGATCCCATCTGTCAGGCGAGGATTGGCGGCAATCAAATTCCCTTCATCTTCACTCAAGCAGGACAGAAGAACGACTTCCTCAAAGCGTGTCCGTCCGATCTCATGATCCCACTGCCCAAGAGCGGCCGCTACATGACCCGGGATGTCGCCAGCAGAGCTCTCCGCTAGAAAGCTTAGAATATCAGCTGCGCTCATTCCTTTCTCTACCGCTCTAGCGCTACTAGCCCTCGTCAGCTTGTACACGGATACCCGGTCGCATTGAACCAGATCTACACAGGCTAAAAGCTTCCACCGCAAACGAAACGGTACACCCGGCGGACAGATAATATCAAAGTCAGGCTGAACGTAGAACCTTTCGGTTTCCTGCTCGCTATGTACTGCTGATTCGTATAATAACGAGCCTGTATCTAAATTCCAGCGAAAAGCAATTTTTCCGTCACGGGTTTCAGCGACGTCTCCCCAGCCGAATCCGGCCAGGGCGTACAGCCAGGCATCTGCCTTTTCCATGCTAGTCTCCGAGTTCAGCATGTCATAAGTATCCATCCAATCCAGAACGGAAGAAACATCAAACCATTCTCCCTCACGTGGCCCAGGCAAGCAAATGAGGTAGCGGAACAGCTGCATGCCGGCTTCATTAGGGCTGTAACGTTCACAGACTGTCCGCAGCAGTACTTGGTTCATCTCCCGCTCCGTCAGGCTCAGCCATTCCCGCAAGCGTTCCTCCTCAATCAGCAGAGAAGCAGTGGTTTTCGTCAGCAGGCCCATACATAACAGCAGGTCCAGCACCACGGCAGGCGCAGGACCACACGTCTCCTGATGGGCATAATGCAAAGCCAAACGCCCCAGATGCCCGTCCTTTAAAGAATTGAGCTCCTGCATTTTCAGCAAGCTCTTTTTATGTACCGTCCCTTTGGCTGTCAAGGGCAGCCCCTGCTCTGCTGCAAAGGCCAGCGAATGAAGCAGATCAAGTGCAAGCCCGGGTCCTGATTCGCACCGGATCACGAGCTCAGACGGGTTTACAGGCTTAAACACTGGCTCAAAAAAGACCGGTAGGACCTGAATTAGCTTCTCCACCGGAATATAATACAGTCTCTCCCCCCATGACTTTTTAACCGCCCGAACCCAGCCGTTTTTTCTTAAATAAATGAACGACATCTTCAGCTCCGCCCCGCTCCGGTTTAAGGCCCTCAGCCCTTGCCAGGCTTCCTCGCTGAACGACAAGCCCCCGAACCGGCAGACCAGCATCCGCAGCAGTTCGGCGTCGGGCGCCGCAAGTGGTTTTAAGATTTCATAATGTTCCGCTTCATCGTTGTTCATGTTCCGGATCGTACCTCCTTAGCGGAATGGACCGTATATTCATATCCCTGCTCTATCAAAAACATCTGCCGACGGACGGCAAACTCCTCTTCTCTGCTGCTTTCGGAAACAAGGGTGTAAAAGTATGCACGGTTATCTCCGGCCTTCGGGCGAAGCAATCTCCCAAGCCGCTGAGCCTCCTCCTGCCGCGAACCAAAGCTTCCCGAGATTTCGATCGCCACCGAAGCGTCAGGGAGGTCTACGGCGAAATTGGCCACCTTGGATACCACCAGCACAGGGGTCTCTCCTCTTTTAAAGGAAGCATATAAAGCCGTTCGTTGCTGCTGAGGCATTTTCCCGCTGATCAGCGGAGCACCCACCGCCTCTGCGATTGCTTGCAGTTGTTTCAAATATTGCCCGATCACCAGAATGCCGGCTGTCTGATGTCTGTGAAGCAGCTCCTTCACGATATGAATTTTGGCCGGATTTTCGGCAGCAAAACGGAATTTCTCTTTCCCTAGCGCATACAGGTATTTCTCACGCAGGGCCGCATCCATCGGAACTCGGATCTCGCAGCAGTCCACCTGTGCAATCCACCCCTTGGCCTCAAGCTCCTTCCAGGGCATTTCATAGCGCCTCGGACCAATCAAAGAAAATACATCCTGCTCGCACCCGTCCTCGCGGACAAGCGTAGCCGTGAGCCCAAGCCTGCGCGTGGCCTGGATGTCGGCTGTCGCCCGGAATACCGGCGCAGGCAGCAAATGCACCTCATCATAGATAATAAGCCCCCAATTCCGTTCATTGAACAGCTTCATATGTTCAAATTCATCATCTTTAGATCGGCGGTGAGTCAGAATTTGATACGTAGCGACGGTTACCGGCTTCACTTCTTTTTTCTGGCCCGTATACTGGCCCACATCAGAAGATTCCAGCGTCGTCTTGCTCGTGAGTTCCTGAATCCATTGTTCCACTGAGGTCGTATTCGATGTCAGGATCAGGCACTCGCACTGCTGCCGTTCCAGCGCCGCAATTCCGATGACGGTTTTGCCCGCACCACAAGGCAGAACCAGCACGCCGCTGCCTCCGCTACCTGTTACCCCTTCAAATGCTTCCACCGCATCCTGTTGGTAGGTCCTTAAAGAAAATGCATCGCCGTCATTCCCACTGTTCCAATCCAGCTTAAGAGACTGCCCCTCATGATAGCCTGCCAAATCCAGCACGGGAAATCCCTGCCTCATCAGCTCCTGTTTGAGACGTCCTCTAGTAGCCGCATCAAGCCGGGCTTCTACTGGTGATATGCGGGACAGTTTCACATCAGCCAGCGCCGGGAGTGACAATACTTCATCCATAAAAGAGCTATCTGAGGCCATGAGAAGCAGCCTTTCGCCGTCTAGTCTTTCCTTTTGCAGCTTAAGCTTACCGTATCTGGAAATGAGCTCATGGATCTCATGCTGAAGTCCTGCCGGCATCCCCCATTTGGCCAAGGAGCTCAGGTCGTCTGCAATTTCATCTGCAGTACAGCCTAACGCAGCTGCATTCCAAAGAGATAAGGGTGTAATTCTGTAGGTATGAAACGAGGAGGGGCTTTTAACCAGCTCCGCAAACCGGGACAGCTTTTCCCGTGCCGCCTCGAATCCCGGGTGGCCGCATTCCAGTAGAACCGTCCGGTCCCGCTGAACGATGCAAGCTTTTATGTCGTTCATATACGGCTCCTTTCCATCTCGATAAAAAAGTTCATTCCCTGATCCAGGAAATGAACTTCTCCGTTTTGGCTCCATACTTTTATATTTTCCCATGGATCACCAAATCATTCTCATCCGGATCCCGGTTTCATTCTTAATCCCTGATTACTCCCAGCCCTGATACGATTGGGTCATCGTGACCAGAAGCTTGGCCGCGCCGAGCATCGCCGATTCATCGAAATCAAACCGGGGATGATGATGCGGATAGATCGCTTGAATATCGGGATTGCCCGCTCCAACGAACATGAAGCAGCCCGGAATTTCCTGAAGATAATAGGAGAAATCCTCAGCAGGCATGATTTTGTCGCAGCGGCTGACATGATCCGCACCAAAAACACCTGGCGCTTCCCGGAAAAACCGATCGGTCTCATCATCATCATTCACCAGCGGCGGATAACCCATCACATAGTCGATTTTAGCTTCTGCGCCGTAGGTCTGGGCCGTCAAATGGCTGATATCTTCAATCCGTCTGCGGATGAGCTGCCGTGTCTCTTCGTCAAAGGTGCGTGTCGTCCCTGTAATCCGGCAGGATTCCGCGATCACATTCTGAGCGCTCCCCCCCTGGATGGTGCCGATGGTCACCACGGCGGGCCTCAGCGGGTCTACCGTCCGGCTTACGATGCTCTGCAGCTGCATGACAAGTGACGCTCCAGCTACGACGCTGTCCACCGTAACATGCGGCATGCCGCCATGGCCGCCCTTGCCGATAATATCTATAAAAAATTCGTCTGCCGCCGCCATTAAAGGTCCCGGTGCGCTTGCCGCCGTCCCTGCTTCCATTGGCGTCCACAGGTGAACCCCATAAATGACGTCAACCCCCTGCAGTACCCCGGCTGCAATCATGCCGCGCGCCCCACCTGGACATACTTCCTCTGCCGGCTGAAAGATAAAACGGATTTCTCCCTCTACATCCTTTTGACGTTGACAGAAATATGCAGCCACCGCTAGCAGCGTCGAGGTATGCCCATCATGGCCGCAGGCATGCATAATGCCATTCACCTCGGAAGCGTATTCACAGGACTTCTCGTCCTGGATTGGCAGTGCATCCATATCTGCACGAAGCGCTACAGTCTTTCCTGACTTCCCGCCCTTCAAAACTGCCAGTACGCCATATCCACCGCCGACCTGCGTGGTTACTTCAAGTCCGAGCTCACGCAGCTTCCCCGCAACGAATTGCGATGTTTTCTCCTCATAGTATGAAAGCTCGGGATGACGGTGAAGATAGCGCCTCCATTTTATCATTTGCGGCTGCAGCGCATTTAACAATGCCTCTTCTCTCATGTACCACACGTCCTCTCGCCCAAGAATGTCCAATCACATGCTTTTCCACTACCTGGATACAATGCTTTTTTCTATTGTAGCAGAAACGCGTAAAATGGGGTATGTCCCCCCTAGAGTGACAAGGCTTGCACATGTGCCTGAAACATAATATCATGAGTAGAGAACTTTACAGGTACTTAAATAAGGAGGATTTAATAGGATGATTTTTGAAAATACAGGACTTGTCGGGCTGAAGAGCGACTTGGCATTTTTGGACGAAGTTGCCGAAAAAACAGGATTTGTTCGTTGGCAATGGGAATACTACCGCGCTACATACGAATATAAAATTGAAGACACAGACAGCCACTCCGAGTACTACCTGCGTATGAACACGCGCGCTGTGGAAGGTAAGCTGGAAAAGCCGCATGCCGTTCTCGAAATCGAAGCCGTTTACATGGGAAAAGCAACCTTCCCTCATGGCTTGGAATACGAGACTCCGATTCCTTCGAAAATTCTCAACACAGCCAATACAAAAATCCAGCAATTTAAAGCTGCACTGGAAGCTTAGAGAAGGTCCCTTATGAATCAAGAGAAACCCCAACCGAGGAAGAAAGGGACGCCGGATTTCCAACTGCTCATCCTTACTTTTCTGTTGGTCGGTTTTGGGCTGGTGATGGTGTTCAGTGCCAGTTCAAGTCTCACCATTTCCAGCAGTAAATTTAATAATGATCCACTTTATTTTACAAAAAGACAGTTCATGTGGGCTATACTCGGCACATTCGTGATGTTCGTAGCGATGAATATTCATTACAGCAAGTATAAAAAGCTCTTTATTCCCATGTTTTTCGTTACCGTGCTGTTGCTAATACTCGTACCTTTTACCGAAGGCATTAATGGAGCGAGCAGTTGGTTACAGATCGGGGGATTAGGAATCCAGCCGACAGAGCTTGCCAAAATAACGATCATCCTGTACCTCTCTGCTTTGATCTCCAAAAAGGGAGAACGT
Source organism: Paenibacillus mangrovi (assembly GCF_022898935.1). Taxonomy (GTDB): domain Bacteria; phylum Bacillota; class Bacilli; order Paenibacillales; family Paenibacillaceae; genus Paenibacillus_AQ; species Paenibacillus_AQ mangrovi. The sequence goes on from NZ_JALIRP010000002.1 coordinate 261,502, forward strand.
TTCAGAGATTTGAGGACAGGCTATATTCCCGTCATGGTGATCGTCGGTTTTGTTGCGGGACTCATCATGATGCAGCCAGACCTGGGATCCACCTTGATTATTGTAGCGACCAGTGCGATCATTATCTATGCAGGGGGCGCCAGTCTGAAGCATATGCTCGCCTCGGCAGGCCTTCTGATTCTGGGAGCAAGCCTTGTGCTCGGCGCCAATTATTTGATCAAATCGATCGCGCACAGTGATGAGCCGCAGACGCACAGCAATTACAAAGTGGGAAGAATCACGGCCTGGATCGATCCTTACAAAGATCCGGAGGACACGGGCTACAACCTCATTCAGTCCTTGACCGCGATCGGGAACGGCCAGGTTACAGGCACCGGCTTCGGGAAAAGCATCCAAAAGCTGAATTACATCAAAAACCCTTACAATGATTACATCTTCGCTGTCATGGCAGAGGAATTCGGATTCATTGGAACAAGCATCTTCCTGCTGGTATACCTTTACTTCATATGGCGCGGAATCATCATCGCACTAAGGTGTCCCGATCCTTTCGGAACGCTCGTCGGTATCGGCATCATGGGGCTAATCGCCATTCAGGCCTTCGTCAATATTGGCGGGGTATCGCAGACGATTCCGCTGACCGGGGTTACACTTCCTTTCATTAGTTACGGGGGAACGTCACTGCTCATTATGATGTTTTCCATGGGAATCTTGCTCAGCATTTCGAGACAATGCAATCAGCCTGTTAAGCAGGAGATTGTAAAGTCCGTAAATATTAAAAGAGACTACCGGAGATCCGTGTAGTCTCTTTTTTCACTGTTTGCTGTTGTAAAATAACATCCACAGATGTTAGCCCGTAATTATTTCGCCCGGGACGAAATGTCTTCAATTTCATCATCTTTGAAAGAAACGCCTTCAACCTTGATGTTAACCTCAACAACCCGAAGACCTGTCATGCTCTCGACAGCTTCCCGTACGTTTTGCTGCAGCATGCGGCAAACCTCATGAATTGGTGTTTCATACAAAACGATGATCCGCAGATCAATGGCAGCTTCAAGCTGTCCCACTTCCACAGTAACACCCTTTTGTACATTTTTACCGCTCAGACGTTTGGCCCATCCTTCGGATAATCCGCCGGACATTGCAGCAATGCCGGGGGTTTCCAGAGCCGCCAAACCGGCGATTTTCGATACGACATCATCCGATATCCGAATCATTCCTGTTTCCAGTTTTAGCTGTTCAGTCATGCCCCTTCCTCCTTCACCTCATTATCCGTATTGTAAATCTTACAGTAACCAAAAGCAAATATTGCACCTAAGATTTGTTTACAACCCAATACGTTTTGGGTATATTGAAAAAGAATCTTTTCTACATAAATTGAACTAAAGAATAGGTACCTATCTCTTTGACTAACAACGTGAATCAAGAAGAGGGAGGATTAAACTTTAGATCAATTTATATACATAATTCTGATTGAGGTGTCTAAAATTGAAAAAATGGTTGAGCCCTTTTTTACTGATTGCCTTCTTTGTACTTAGTGCGGCTGCGCATTTTGCAGGCTGGGATCCTATCATCCAGTTCATCCTGGCGGCCATTTCCGTCATCTTCGTAGCCGGCTTCCTGGGCAAAGCAACTGAGAACGTCGCTCATTATGCAGGTCAGCGCCTGGGCGGTTTCCTGAACGCCACCTTCGGTAACGCGGCCGAGCTAATTATCGCGATTTTCCTCGTTAAAGAGGGCCTGTTTGATATGGTAAAAGCCAGTTTGACCGGTTCGATTATCGGTAACCTGCTGCTGGTGCTGGGCCTGAGTATTTTCGCGGGCGGTACCAAATTCAAAGTACAGAGCTTTAACGTATCCCTTGCCGGCATGAACGGATCGCTCATGATTGTAGCGATCATTGCGTTATTTGTTCCGGCTGTATTTTTGAACACACACTCGATCACCACCAGCGATACCCAAACGCTCAGTCTCATTGTTGCCGGAATATTGATTGTCGCATATATTGCCTGGCTGATTTTCTCCATGTTCACCCATAAGAAATATCTAGCCGATGTTACGGAAGATTCCGAAGAAGAGCTGCCGCATGAGCATACTCCAGATTGGTCCAAAGGCAAATCCATTCTGTATCTAGTCCTCGCAACCGTGATGGTTGCCTTCGTGAGCGAATGGCTGGTCGACACACTCGAGACCTTCACGACCCGTTTCGGCCTTAGCGAGCTGTTTGTCGGTGCCTTCCTCGTAGCCATTATCGGTAATGCTGCGGAACACAGCGCCGCTGTTATGCTTGCAATGAAGAACAAAATCGGTGCGTCCGTAGAAATCGCCGTAGGCAGTAGCCTGCAGATTGCCCTGTTCGTCACTCCAGTACTCGTCTTCGCAAGTTATTTCTACGGCAACACGATGAATCTCGTATTTTCTACAATCGAGCTTCTTGCCATCGGCGTCTCCGTCTTTATCGCCAAATCGATCATCCAGGACGGAAAAACCAACTGGTATGAAGGGCTGCTGCTACTTGTCGTATACGTGATTCTGGGTGTTTCCTTTTTCATGGTATAACTCTTTAAGCCATTATAGAAAGCCTACAAAAAAAGCATGGACTCCATATAGGAGTTCATGCTTTTAACATGTAAACCTGCAAAAACAGGCTTATTATGTTTCCTTGTTATTCAAGGCCTCGTAAAGGATGGCCAGATTACGTTCAAGCTGGCTGACAAGCTGTTTGCCGGTAGCTTCAGGCAGAAGTCCCGCTCTTACCGCAAAATCAACTTCTCTTGAAAATCCGTACATCTGGGTGTCCAGCACTTCCTCATAGAGAGGGCAGTAGCGGGTTGCCAGATTCTCCATTTGTACTTCGATCAGCTTCTGTATTTTATCTGCATCTTCTTGTAGAAGACTAATTGCTTTCATGTTCAACTGTTCCTGCAGCTCAGAAGAAGTCATGCATCTTCCCCCCTATGTCCAAAAGTCACACCCTCGTTCTCTTCTCTAATATTAGACGAAATCAAAGCCCAATACAAGAACCTGCAAAAAAAAGCGTCCTGCCGTAATGCGGCAGAACGCTTTTTAATCACTTAGTCTTCTACAAGCTCGACTTTAAGACTGTGTTTTGCAAATACTTCCTGCATAGCCGCTTTGGCCTCATCCGCATCCGGCCCATGAACATGAAGCTCATAGCCTTTATTGCTAACCAGGGTCGTGAACAGACCCAGAATGCTTTTGACATCAATGTACTTGTTGTCTGCTTGAAGCACGATTGACGAAGTAAATTTGCTTGCCGTTTGAGCAATTTCCACAACAGCTGCGTTATTACTAGACATAGTGATCCCTCCGTAGCTTTGGTATCAGGTATAATTATCTTTTACCACTATCATGATACATTGAATCCGCTTACTGACGCAAGGGATTTCTATTTCATTTTTGTAGATTAAACCAATTGATCGGGATTCAGGCCTTTCAGCTCATCTATCACGAACAGACCGTCCTTGCGGATCAGCACATCATCAAAGTAAATTTCTCCGCCGCCGTAGTCCGGACGTTGGATCAAAACGATATCCCAGTGGATGGACGAGCGGTTGCCGTTATCGCAATCTTCATAGGCTTGTCCAGGCGTAAAATGAATGCTGCCCGCAATTTTCTCGTCGAACAGAATATCCTTCATTGGATGTAAAATGTATGGATTAAAGCCAATCGCGAACTCACCGATATAACGTGCACCTTCGTCGGAATCAAGGATCTGGTTCAGGCGCTCGGTTTCATTGCTTGTCGCTTCGACGATTTTGCCGTCTTTGAACGTAAGTTTGATATTTTCAAAGGTAATGCCTTGGTACACTGTGCTGGTATTGTAGCTGATTGTACCGTTAACCGAGTCACGGACAGGGGCGCTGTACACTTCGCCGTCAGGGATATTTTTCTCACCGGCACATTTGGTTGCACCAATGCCTTTGATGGAGAAGCTGAGATCCGTTCCTGGCCCCACAATACGGACTTTATCCGTTTTTCTCATCAGCTCGGCAAGAGGATCCTGCGCCTTATCCATTTTCGCATAGTCCAGGTTGCATACGTCAAAGTAGAAGTCTTCAAAGGCTTCCGTGCTTTTGTTAGACAACTGCGCCATGCTCGCATTCGGATAACGGAGCACAACCCATTTTGTATGGTTTACGCGCTGACCGCTATGGACAGGATGATTGTACAAGCTGTTGTACAAACGCATCTTCTCGTCAGGCACATCCGACAGGTCATTGACGTTTTCGCCTGAACGGATGCCGATGTAGCAGTCCATTTTTTTCATGCGTTCGAGATCAAGCTCTCCCCATGCCTTCACCATTTCTTCTGTGGCGTTCATAAGCATGGTACGCTGAACTGTGCGGTCCGTCAGCTCAACAAATGGATTACCTCCGCGTTTATGTACCTCTTCAATGACAGCTTTTAGCAAATCGCGTTCAGGACCGATCATTTCGACCAGAACATTTTCGCCCGGCTGGACGTTTACCGAGTAACCCACCAAATTTTCAGCAAGCTTCTGAATTCTTGGATCACGCATATGATTCTTCCTCCCAAAACCCCGAACAAATACTTTTTTGAACAAAGGTTAATTTAGTCGTTTTCTATTGTAGCACTTTCTGTCCATTTCAGTCAGCCGAAAAGAAAGAAATCCTCAAGGATGGAATTTTACGTCATTTACCAACGTTTCCTTCTCCTCCTGTTGATGTTGATTCAGATAGAGAATTTCACTTTCCGAGGAGAGATTGACAGGAAACCCCGATTTTTTGTCCACCGTCAAGTAGTAAACCATTTTCACCTCCGAATGCTCCAGCATTTGATTCATCTGCGCATTACCTTTGTTCCATACATCGGATAGCTGCCGCATTTCTTGCGTGGTAAGGTCCTTTCTCCCAGCAACCGTCTGCTGCCGGATTAAGTTCATCTCCTCTCCCAGCTGATCAGACAGCCATTGTTTGGCCGCCTCCGGCGCAAGCTCGATACGCAGCACCTTTGTCCCTCTCGCAGCCCCTGAAGCCTCTCTTATTTGCTTAGGTAGATAGCTAATGGCATCCAGCTGTGCGAGCGGGTTAAAACGAGCCAGTGAAGAATTGAGCGACGTATTGCCTTCACTGAATAAATGCACCCAGTGGCCGTCCTGACGCCGGAAACCGGCCTTAGCCGCATGCATATTATTCGCCTTGGCCGATTTTTCACTCTTGGCTTCGGCGGCTTGAGTCGGCAGCATGCTCCGGATCGTCAACTTGTCATGCTCGGTCAGACTGCCCTCATAGGCCATGTTTTGTCGAAAGCCCTTTTGGGACTGGGTACGTACCGCAGCTTCTCCACTGAACGAAAAAGAATCCTTTCCAGCCATCCCAGCAATCGTTTGCTTGAACCACTTCTCCGGACTTTTATGATCTTGCAGCAGCCCACAGCCCGTTAAAGAGACACATATCCATAGCAAAGCAGCAATACCAAGGCTTAGGTTCCATTTGCTCATTTTGACAACCCTCTTTAAACATTTTGCCTTAGGCTTGCCTGCCCTCTGTACAATTATGCAAATCTCTTCCACCAAAAAAAGAGCGCCTGCCTCTAGCACAGGTACGCTCTTTTATCCGTGATTTCTTCGATTTGAATTTGATTGCGACCGCTGTTTTTAGCTCGGTACAAAGCCATATCGGCCCTGTAAAACAGACTGTCCACGCTGACATTGTCATCGATGATACACCATTCGGCGATTCCACTGGATACGGTCACTTCAGGATCGGTTTCCTGCGCCACCCGGGTACGGATGACCTCGGCTACCTTCATTGCCTGATGAACCCCCATTTGCGGCAGATATACGGCGAGTTCCTCTCCACCCCAGCGAGCAGGAATATCCACCGGTCTGATGGAGGTTTTGACGATCTCGCTGACTTGCTTCAGAATTTTGTCTCCCTTTTGATGACCGTATGTATCATTCACCTGCTTGAACTGATCAATATCTACAACAATCAAGGAGCCGCAAAAATCATTCGTTTGATAATCCTGAATCGCTTCATCCAGGTAATGGCGGGCATACATGTCCGTCAGCATATCCCGGCTCGCCATTCGGCGAAGCTCAGCATGCAGAAGAGCGTTGCTCACCGACAGCCCGATATGACTCGCCAGCGTTTGCAGCAACCGGTAATTATCATAAGAGAAGAAATGCGGGCTGCGGTGTGTCAGCAGAATCGCCCCCATCACCGTACCGTTAACGGTCAGCGGGGTAGCAATCAGCGACTGCGATCCGGTAACTTCCATCAGCTTGGAGGAGACCTTGGTGTTCAAGTGGTAATCAGACAAAATGACTGGTTCCTTCTTCTCAAGCACAAGTCCGCCAAATCCGTAATCCTTGTTAAAAATATCCTTGGACAGCGATGGTTCATTGCAGGATACGACTTCCAGAACGTTACGCTCTTCATTAAATTGAAGGAAGCAGCAGTAATCCGCATTGAAAATGTTCAGCAGCTCCTCGCTCGCAAACTGGTAGATGTCCGCAAGCTGTAGACTCTGGTTCAACCGCTGCGTCAATTCATTGATGAGACGAAGCTCATGAATCAGCAAATTCGACTGCTCATACAGCTTGGCATTCTCAAAGGCATTTCCGGCAGTGTCAATCACCATCGTGATCAACTGTAAATCCAGGTCTTCCTGGAAATCACGCGTCATTTTCAAATGAAACACGCCGTATATCCCTTGCTTGCCTCCGAGCGGAATGCTGATCTCCACCATATCCTCTTCGCCAGCTTCCTTGCAGTCCTGAATGATAAGCCGCCCGTCCATAAAGGCCCGTACGCAGATGTCCTCCCCCCATGGATGGAACACGAGCGTCTTGACCTTGGGATTGCTGTACTGATGATCCTGGGACATAAGAAGGCTGAGCTGAATGGACGGATACAGTACGGCAATGCTGTCGATTACCTCCGTGAGAACTGTATCCACATCGATCTGGTCATGCATTCGCTGCATAATTTGAAAAAGAATCGAACGTCTGCTGGCTTCCCGTTCGGCATTCTTTTGAATTTTCATTACATCAGATACAAATATGTACTCATAATGTCTGAAAAAACAGGAATGATAATGCAGTGCCGTCGCTTCCACGGCGTCGAGCCCAGAGCTTTCGGAGATATGCCTCGGAAGCACGCAGGCTAGCACAGATATCACCAACTGCCCGCTCCGCGACAGAATCGGAACCACGCACAAAACCTGTCCCTTATACATTGGAAAATCCTCATGCTCAATCACGTCATAAACGAGCTCATGGGACAGTAAACAATGTTGCAGCAGCCCCGCATGCGGTCCTTCCAGCAATGAATATACCGTTTCCTCGCCAGAGGCATAAGCTCCCTCATAATCAATGACTGCCCATAAAGAATGCTTCGAGAGAGGCAGCGAGCCGGTTTCCTTCCGCCAATCCTCGAAGGATTGCTGAATAACCTCACGGATATAGGACAGATCGTACTCAGTAATGTCCATCTCCTTCAGCCACAAATCAGAAGACTCGATGGGAGACGCCACTTCAATATTTGTCTGAAATAGACTTTGATGTCTGGAAAAATCCTGATGATGTTCTGACATAGCAGGCGCTCCTTTTCACCGTGTTAAAAGGTGACTTGCACGGCACTGTTCACTCGGAATATAATTCAAAATCATTGAAGCCGTAGGCAGACTTTAGACTCATATATATGATACCTCATTTGCGCATTCAAATGAGGGTAACTTCATTAGTTTTATATAATCTTATTCTACTCTCTTCAAACTAATTTTGCATCAATATTTCAGAGATCCGCCCTACTTTTTTAGGACCAAAGCCCTATCGACAAATTTAGACGTTTCTCGATATTTCTCAGGACTTGACTTACGCCTTACCTTTCGTATAGAATATATTGATGAAAAAGACTGTTAAACAGTCTGAAATTTGGGCGTAACGTTGTGTCACCCTCACGTGGTTTGTTACTGATTGAACAGCGGCTGAACTTTTCAATCAGGTGCCTTGCCGATAAGGCTAGCACAATTAACTTACCCGGCGCAAATAGAGCCCTACTTCTAAAATTATTTGAAAATAAAGGAGTCTACTATAACATGGCACGTTACACTGGTCCTAAATTTAAATTGAGCCGCCGTCTGGGCATCTCCCTGAGCGGTACTGGCAAAGAATTGAAGCGTCCTTTTCCTCCTGGACAACACGGTCCTAACCAACGGAGAAAAGTGAGCAACTACGGTATGCAGCTCGCTGAAAAGCAAAAACTGCGTCACATGTACGGTTTGGGTGAAAAGCAGTTCAGCACCCTCTTCCACAGAGCACAAAAAATGCAAGGTATCGCTGGTGAGAACTTCATGTTCCTGCTGGAAAGCCGCCTGGACAACCTCGTTTACCGTCTTGGCTTCGCTAACTCCCGTGCAGGCGCACGTCAGCTGGTATCCCACGGTCATATCACTGTAAACGGCAAAAAGGTTAACGTTGCTTCTTACATGGTAAACACCGGGGACGTTATCAGCCTTCGTGAAAGAAGCCGCGGTATGTCTTCCATTAAAGAAGCTTTGGAAAACCGCAGCCATCTTGCAGGCTACCTCGAGTACAACGATGCAGCTATGGAAGGCAAATTCATCCGTTTTCCTGAGCGCGCTGAGCTTTCCCAAGACATCGACGAAAAACAAATCGTCGAATTCTACAACCGTTAATCATTGCTTTGAACTAATCCCGGAGCCTTTGGCTTCGGGATTTTCGCCGTTTAAGGACGGGTCACGTAAAAAAGAAGAGGTCTATCCCCTCTTCTTTTTTTAATTCATCATCGATCCAGCCTGATTTTCCCATGCTTCCGTTTACCGGACTGGATTACATCCCCGTTACGCAGCGCGACTTCCGCGTTGATATCACCCAGCTATGTCAAATATCCTAAAAAAAAGCCCTCATTCGTTCCCTGCATTCAAAATCCGCAAATTATGCTATAATAGTTCCGTTAAAAGGAGGAACGCACGCGAATGGTTGAAAATAACAATCAAAAACCTGATAAACAGACTGCTCCGAGGCGTAAACGGTCCTACGCCCGGACAACGGGTCTTGTTTTTCTCTGGCTTTTTGTCTTTGGTCTTATGGGAGCCTTGTTCGCCGGGGGTGCCGTTATGGGCTACGTCACTGCCGTAGTGAAGGATGATCCCGTCCGCTCAAGAGCTCTAATAGACCAAAAAATGAGTGAAAACTCTATCACCAGCTTTGCGTATTTTCGCGATCAAACTACGCCTATCGGCCAGATCCGTACGGACGAAGACAGACGTCCTGTAGAATACGAGCAGATTCCCCAAATAGTCATCGATGCGGTTGTTTCAATAGAAGACAACAACTTTTTCAATCATAAGGGTGTGGATTTGAAAGGCACCATGCGTGCCGTCAAGCAAAAGCTGTTTCATGAATCTATTCAAACGGGTGGCAGTACGCTGACTCAACAGTTGTCCAGACGGGTCTTTCTGAGTCTAGACAAGACCGATGACCGCAAGATCAAAGAGATCCTGCTTTCACTCCGGCTCGAACGGTTCATGACAAAGGAAGAAATTATGACCGCCTATCTGAATAAGGTTCCTTTCGGAAAAGGCTCAAGCGGTTACAACTTATATGGGATTAAAGCGGCAGCAAAAGGCATCTTTAATGTAAACGATTTAAGCAAGCTTAATATCGCCGAGGCAGCCTATCTTGCCGGCCTTCCCCAGCTTCCAACCAAATACTCCGCCTTCAATTCCAAAGGCGAATTCAACCCGGACGCCTTCAAACGCGCCTTGGACCGCCAGCATCTCGTGTTGCGGCGTATGCTGGAAGAGAATAAAATTACGGAAGCAGAGTACAAGGAGGCCATGGCCTTTGACATCCGTAAAGCTCTGGCACCGCGTATGGATAAGGCGTACGCGACCTACCCATACCTGATGATGGAGACCGAGCGTCAGGCTTCGGAAATACTTATGCAGCTGAATCTCAAGGAAGCAGGAGCCAATCAAAAGGATCAGAACGAAGACAACAGCGATCTGCTTGAAGCAGCTAATCAGCAGCTCCGAACCGGCGGCTATCGCGTGTATACCACCATCGATAAGCGTGTGTACAATTCCATGCACAAGATTGGTGAAAACAAAGATAACTTCGGTCCGGATAGTGAAACCAAAGGACCTGAGCAGACCGCTGCCATGATGATCGACAATAATACCGGCGCGATCCTGGGGATGCTTGAAGGCCGCGATTTCAAGAAAGAGCAGATGAACTATGCTACGCAGATGATCCGGCAGCCAGGCTCCACTATGAAACCGATTGCGGCGTATCTGCCCGCGATTGAATCCGGTGCCATTCAGCCTGCAAGCGTTCTGGACGATGCTCCGATTATTTTGAAGGACGGTGGCAAGGGTTACCATATCCCTAAAAACTCGACCTCTGGCTACAGCGGTTTGATGACGGCTCGTACCGCGCTCAACAAATCGGTCAATACCGTCGCACTGAAGCTTTTCAATAATGTGGTTGGTATCGATAACGCCTGGGCCTTCTCACAGAAGCTTGGGATTAGTACCATTCAAAAAGAGGATTACTCGGCTCAGACGGGCGTTCTGGGCGGTCTGAAATACGGTGTAACCGTTGAGGAACTGACCAATGCATACAGTTCCATTGCGAACCAGGGCACCTTTAATGACGCCTATATGATCGAAAAAATTGTGGATTCGAACGGCAACATCGTGTACCAGCATGAAGCCAAACCAGTACAGGCGTACTCCAAGCAAACGGCTTATCTGATGACGGATATGCTGCGTACGGTGATTACGGACGGCACAGGCAGTACAGTTCGGAATAATTACAAGCACTTCAAAGCTGTACCGATTGTCGGGAAAACCGGATCCACCCAGAACTACGCAGACGTATGGTTTATGGGCTACTCGCCAGATGTTACGCTCGGTGTGTGGGTGGGCTACAAGGAGCCAAAATACACCCTGGAAACGAAGGCGGCCAAGAAGCGTGCCCAGTCCATCTGGACACTCATCATGAATGAAGCTGTCGAGAAAGAACCTGATTTATTCAAAACGCCTAAGTTCGAGAAACCGGATGGAATTGTATCCAAGACGGTCTCAGCATACAGCGGCAAGCTCCCTACATCACTAACGGATAAGTATGTTACTGATCTCTTTAATATTAAATATGTTCCTAAAGACAGTGATGACGGAATTGCACAAGCCAAGTATATTACGTATAACGGCGTCAATTATATTCCGAAGGATGGAACGCCTGATGATATGCTGAAGGAAAAGGTTGTCGTCAAGCGGGAAAAGCCGATTCCAGACCTGATCAAAGAGCTTGAAGCAGCCTTCGCTAAAATGAGCGGTGGGCATGAGCCGTTATCCTACTATATACCACGTGATGCGGCTGAGGATATCCCGACCGAGATTGACCCGCGTGTCGATGACGGAAGTGCACCTTCGGCTCCTGGCAACGTCAGAATGTCTTTGAACGGCAGCAAGGCGAGCATTACATTCAATCCGTCTAGTCAATCCGATGTTGTCGGCTACCGGCTGTACCGCTCCCAAAATGGCGGTGCATTCCAAAAGACAGGAAGCGCCGTTCTTACAGGCGGTCCATATGCCTTTACCAGTGCAGCCAATGCAGGCACAAGCTTCTATATCACGGCCGTCGATGTCGCAGGCAAAGAATCTGTACCAAGCATAACGGTCAACAGCCTCGGCGTGGGAATCATGGATGTGCCTAGTGAACCGGTGGACCCAGGCACTCCAGGAGACGTCGTCGACCCAGGCACCGGCCTTCCGGACACTCCAGATGTAACGGATCCACCGGGGCAAGGTCCCGCATCTGCTCCTTCCGCTCCGACTGGACTGCAGATCGCGCCATCGGATAACGGAATCACGTTCCAGTGGAACCCGTCACATGCAGACGAAATGGTGACTGAATATAACATTTCTTACAGTGAAAATCCTGGCGGTCCCTATAATACTATCGGTACCAGCCATGAACCCAGCTTCAAATATACCACGTCTACAGCAATCAAAGGCTACTTCCGGGTGATGGCCGTCAATGCGAAGGGTGAATCGCAGCCTTCACCAGCTGCGTTTTTCGAGAAAAAGTAAATCGCAATGGACTTGATGGAGACTATCCTGCTTATCACAGCAGGATAGTCTCCTTTTTTTTATAACCATTCACTTGATCATTGAATACGGCGTCATAATCTTAAAAAAAGGAAGCACCGGATTAAAAGATCCGGTGCTTCCTTGAAAGGATACTGCATTCAATATTAATCTTCGATCGTGGACAGATCGCCCGTTGGGAGATTGAGCTCCCATGCTTTGAGTACCCGGCGCATAATTTTGCCGGATCTCGTCTTCGGCAGCTTATCACGGAATTCAATTTCACGCGGCGCTGCGTGGGCTGAGAGCCCTTCTTTCACGAATTTATAGATTTCGTTCTTCAGCTCTTCAGACTCCTGATAACCTTCACGGAGTGCGATGAACGCTTTGATGATTTCACCCCGGGTGGCATCCGGTTTGCCGATAACGCCGGCTTCGGCTACCGCAGGATGCTCAACCAGCTTACTCTCGACTTCGAATGGTCCGATCCGTTCACCAGAGGAGTTAATGACATCATCGACCCGGCCCTGGAACCAGAAGTAGCCTTCTTCGTCCATATAAGCCGAGTCGCCGGAGATATACCAGCCTGGAATCCGGAAGTATTCCTGATACTTGGCAGGGTTGTTCCAGATTTGATTCATCATGGACGGCCATGGTGTCTTAATGGCAAGATTGCCCATCGTGTAAGGCGGAACTTCATTGCCGTTATCATCGAGAATCGCCGCCTGTACGCCCGGAATCGGGCGACCCATGGAGCCTGGCTTAATAGCCATGGATGGGTAGTTACAGATCAAATGGCCGCCAGTTTCCGTCATCCACCAAGTGTCATGGATACGCTGACCGTATACCTTTTGACCCCAGCGAACCACTTCAGGATTGAGTGGTTCACCTACGGAGAGTACATGGCGCAGACTGCTCAGATCGAACTGGGAAATGACATCCGAGCCCGCTCCCATCAGCATGCGGAATGCCGTCGGAGCACTGTACCATACTGTAACTTTATATTTATTAATTGTACCGTACCAGTCCTGCGGACTGAAACGGCCGCCCCGAATGACATTCGTTACACCGTTCAGCCAAGGTGCGAAGATACCGTATGAAGTACCTGTTACCCAGCCCGGGTCAGCTGTACACCAGTAAATATCATCTTCACGCAGATCCAGTACCATTTTGCCCGTATAATAATGTTGAATCATGGCATTCTGTACATGGAATACGCCTTTCGGTTTTCCTGTGGAACCGGAGGTATAATGTATAATTAGTCCGTCATTGCGATCAAGCCATTCGATTTGAAGATCCGAAGAAGCTTCCTTCATCGCCTTGGCATAGTCAATGATTTGTTCATCTTCTTCCACCTGATCGCCAATAACAATAATATGCTTCAGATCAGGCAATTCGTCACGCTTTACACGTCCGAGCAGTTGGCTCGTTGTGACAAGTGCAACAGCACCGCTGTCTTCCAGACGGTCCTTAACGGCTGTTTCCATAAATGCTTCGAAAAGCGGTCCGACAACAGCTCCCACCTTCAAAATACCCATGAGTGAGAAGTAGAGCTCCGGACTACGAGGCATAAAGATGAACACCCTGTCCCCTTTGCCGATGCCGTTTTTACGGAGAATGTTGCCGAATTTATCGGACTGCTCTTTCAAATCAGCGAAGGTATAGCTCTCATCACGGGAAGCATCACTGTAAAGCAGCGCATTCTTGTCACCACGGCCTTCCGCCACGTGTCGGTCGATGGCTTCATACGCCATATTCACATTACCGGTGGTGTGCCAGCTAAAATGCTTCTCTACCTCTTCCCACTGGAACTGCGAGCGAGCTTCTTCATAATCGCCCAGGTTGGACGCATTCGCAACGCTTGGTAAAATTTCATTTTGATTTTGATCCATAATTTCATCCTCCCTCTGTTCTCCCAAATGATAGGGCAGCGCTTACAATCTTGTATGAGTTCATGCCATAATGACAACATACACACGTAATCAGTCTTCAAAGCAAAAGTATCTGATGATGGATTGTGTAGCGTAAAACATATGTTACAGCAGGTCTGGCAGATGGTTAAAAAGATCAAAAATTGTGGCTATTTTATGTCAGAAATCATTATAGCATAGGATGAAAGTTCCTGCCATCGCTTTTCATTTATTCTTTTTTTTGCTATAAGTAGGTTAGAACCAGAAAGGAGCGTCCAGATGGAACACCTTAAACTGTACCATGTACAAACCATACCTCTTGAAGAACGCTGCCTGATCGTCGAAGGTCCTGTACCGCCCGAAAGGCTGTCCGAACTGACCATGCACCCCGATCTTGATGCTTTCCGCCGCCCTACCGAGCAGCATAAGGCGCTCGTGGAGATCGCGGGCCTGGAAGAAGGCCGAATCATCATAACCCGCGAGGAAGACGTCATTGTCGGATACGTAACCTTCCACTATCCAGACGAGCAGGAACGCTGGTCGCAGGGCAATATGGTAGACTTGGTGGAACTTGGTGCGATTGAAGTCGCCAATGATTACCGCTCGCTTGGTCTGGGCCAAAAGATGATTAAGACCGCCTTCGAGGATGGCCAGATGGAACAATATATCGTGTTCACAACGGAATACTACTGGCATTGGGACCTGAAAAGCAGCGGGTTAAACGTATGGGATTACCGAAAAATGATGGAGCGGTTGATGAAGGTTGTAGATATGGTCTGGTACGCAACCGACGATCCGGAGATTTGCTCGCATCCGGCGAACTGCCTGATGGTGAGAATAGGCCGGGATGTCCCGATCTCCTCCAAGGAGCAGTTTGACCGAGTTCGTTTTCAGCAGCGTTTTATGTATTAAGCTCTTGTTAGATATATACGCCAAAAAAACTCCGGAAAAGCATCCGGAGTTTTTCGTATTTTACTAGTCTTAAATTTACATATGTTCAAGCATATAATCGAGAATAGCATGTGAACGGCGTGAGGAAGCAACTGTAAATTCGGCAAAATTCGCGTGTGCGGAGCCGTCAGCCTTATCCGACATGGAGCGGATAACGACAAATGGCACCCCATTCATATAACACACCTGCGCGACAGAAGCTCCTTCCATTTCCACACATGCTCCCTGCAGATGCTCGTAGAACCAGGTAACCTGTTCAACACTGGCGATAAACTGGTCTCCGGATAATACACGTCCAACTCTGCAGTTTACCTCGCCGAGCTCACCGCAGGCCTTTTCAGCTAGCGCGGTGAGTGCCGGATCCGCCTGAAACGCGGAAACCTCCTGATAAGGGATGACCCCCCGCTCATACCCCAGTGCGGTCACATCCATATCATGCTGTAGGCATTCAGAAGAAATGACAATATCTCCAATGTTTAGCTGCGGATGAACGGCGCCCGCCACGCCTGTAAACAATACTTTGGATACACCGAAAGTATCGATCAAGATTTGAGTGGTTACCGCTGCATTGACTTTGCCCACTCCCGATTTGCATACGACAATATTTTGTTGATGATATGTACCTTTGTAATAGCGGATACCCGCTTTAACCACGGTTTCCGAGCTTTGCATTCCGGCTAGAAGCAGCTCCACTTCCTCGTCCATAGCTCCGATAATTCCGATTGTTTGCTGCATGATTTCCATTCTCCCTTTGACAGTTGGTATAGGTATTCAGGCTGATATGCGAAAAAAAAGCTCCCGTAAGGAGCTTTTTTTCAGCGTATCTTAACCTTTTTCATCTCTCATGAACAGCTTTGGGCTTCTTTTCATAGAGAGTATCTGTATTCTTATTCGTTCACGTGGCTTACAGACAAGCGCAAAATCGTTTCATGCGGCAAAATAACCCGAGGGTTCTCCACATTTTCCTTCTTCATGAGCTTGGTCAAAAGACGCATGGCAACCGCACCAAGATCGTACATCGGCTGTGCTACCGTAGTGAGCAGCGGACGGACCATAGACGCCATGCGAGTATTATCGACACTGATAACAGAGAAATCTTCAGGCACTCTCAGGCCTTTGTCCTGAATGCTGTGGATGGCGCCGATCGCCATCTCATCCGTTGCCGCGAAGACCGCCGTAGGCTTCTTCTTCAGACCAAGGAAGTATTTCATTGCTTCTACGCCGGATTCATAGCGGTAGTTGCCAATGCGGACCAAGTCCTCTTGATATTCGATGCCTGCGTTTTCCAAGGCCTTCTTGTAACCCTGAAAACGGGAATAACCATTCGCAGGATCTTGAAGCGTGCCGCTGATCATGGCAATCTCGCGATGTCCATGGCGGATCAAGGTATTAACCGCATCGAATGCTGCAGTTTCATGATCAATATCTACAGACGGATATGTTCCGTTCTCATCCCGCGTCGCACAAAGCACGATCGGAACTGCAGAAGTCTGGAATGCCTGAATATGCTCTTCCGTTACCGTACCGCCCATAAAGAGCAGCCCGTCCACCTGCTTCTCAAGCAGGGTGTTGATAACACGGATTTCTTTTTCCTTTTTCTTATCAGCGTTACACAAAATAATATTATAGTGGTACATGTTAGCGATATCTTCAATACCCCGAGCGATTTCTGCAAAAATAGAGTTCGAGATATCGGGAATCACAACCCCGACCGTTGTCGTCTTTTTGCTGGCAAGACCTCTCGCCACCGCATTCGGACGATATCCTAAACGTTCAATCGCTTCATATACTTTTTTCCGGGTCTGAGGCTTTACGTTGGGGTTATTGTTTACAACCCGCGATACCGTTGCCATCGATACGCCTGCTTCACGCGCCACATCGTAAATGGTTACCGTCAAATTCCTTCTCTCCATTGCCAATAAATTTTCATTCGTCAACCCATTAAAATAATGATACGACAAATTGTCGCATTCTGCAATGATAACGCTTTACTTACTTTCTAAATGCTGTTTGAGAGCATCCACAGTAATATGGGAATGAGATGTATGCCAAACAGACATCCGATTTTTGACCAGAATCACCTGTGGGGACTCATGCTGAACGCCCAAAGTATCCGCTGCTTCAAGAGAAACCGGACGATCCTCCACCACATGGATTAAACCGTATTCTACAGCTTCGTTTGGCTCGTTTTGTAAGTATGACATGACTTGCTGATAGGCCCCACTACTAATCGGGCAGCGCGTGCTGTGTTTAAAAAGAAGCAGAGGTTTATCTTTTGAGGCTTCCAATGCAGTTTGCAACTGGTCGCTAGTAGTCAGTTTGGTCATCGTCGCCATTTGATATACATCCCCTTTTTTCGATTAAAATCCCTTATTCTATCGTATCAAAAAGCTCGTGAAAAATCCAACTAACTATGAAAATAATTCTGAAAACCATTCAATTTTCATACATTTGTCAAAATACATTCATTTCCGGCAAAATAACGGACAACTGCGAAAGCCGGTGGCGAATTTCTCCGATCCATGTATGATCGTTCATGCTCTCAGCCACTTTATATAAATCTAGAAGCAGGTTGATGCGTTCCTGTATTTCATATTCCAATTTGCTTTTAAAGTCGTCCTCGGAATAATCCGCATCCGTCATCACTTCATATATTAAACGGGCCAGCTCGTGAAAGTCAGCAAGCGAAAAGCTGGTGTCCGAAGGATTCGGACCGAGCAGCTCCACGCATTTCTTCAAACTAGGCCTCATGGAAGGCATGAGTTCATAAGTTAAACAGTGGTCGCAGACAAACACGGGGACATGACGAATCATCACGCTCCGTGTATACATTACCGTACGAAGCTCAAGATTTAAGTATTGCTCGCAGTTACATTTCATTGACATGTTTCCACCCCAGGCTATTTCTATCTTTTTCACTCAGATGAGCTTAGTTAAATTAGCTGTTGATTGATATTCGCTTACACAGACGTTGAATCCTTCCTAAGAGGCCTTCTGTTTTATTTACCAAAAAGCCCATCTCTTTCATGGGATCAAACCATTTATAGAAAAAAAGCCCGCGGCATTCGAAAACGAACGCTGCGGGCTTGATGCTGTATCAACTATTTCATTATGAAACTGACTGTCTTCCACTTTATCCTGCGCTCTTCTTATCCAAGCAGCTGGATTCATTAAAGTCTGTGAGCAACTTTTCAATTTCCGTGCTGGTTGCAAGCTTGTAGCATTGGCGGGCAGCTTCGCGGGCAGCTGAAGCGGTTGTGTTCAATACCCGATGTTTCACGCGCAGCAGCGACTGGATCGACATGCTTAGATCATTGATGCCAAGCTCGAGCCATAGCGGAATGGACCGCTCGTCCCCCGCCATCTCCCCGCAAACGCTCACCGGGATATTCGCCTTACCAGCGGCTTCCGCGATCGTGCGGAGCATACGTAAGACAGCAGGATGATACGGATGGTACAAGTGAGCAACCTGCTCGTTCATCCGGTCAACAGCGAGCACATATTGCACCAGATCGTTGGTGCCTATGCTGAAAAAATCGCTCTCCTCCGCCAGCAGATCTGCAATCACGACGGCAGCCGGGATCTCTATCATGACTCCGACGGGAATGTCGGCATCATAAGGGATGCCCCGGGTATCCAAATCTGCCATAGCCTTGCGGAGAATTAGATTGGCTTGTCTGACCTCCTCCACTGATGAGATCATTGGATACATAATTTTGACTTTTCCGTAAGCGCTCGCCCTCAAAATAGCTGTGAGCTGGGTTTGAAACAGCTCCTGACGTTCCAGGCTAATCCGGATCGCCCGGTATCCGAGAAACGGATTATCCTCCTGCGGCAGCGGGAAATATTCCAGTTGTTTATCCCCTCCGATATCGAGCGTACGAATGACGGTCGGACGTCCATCCATTTTCTGAACGACCTGACGATATACAGCAAACTGCTCCTCTTCACTCGGAAAGGTGCTCCGATCCATATAAAGAAACTCCGTACGGAACAGCCCGACGCCGAGAGCACCGTATTTCACAGCCATATCCAGCTCTTTGACCGAGCTGATATTAGCCGACAATCGCATATGTGTACCGTCTTTGGTCACGGATTCGACGGTTGAGAGCAGTTCCAGCTGTTCTTTCTTCAACTTCTGCTCGGTCCGCGCACATTCAAACTGCTCGATGATCCGTTTTTCCGGATTGACGAACAAATGCCCGGATTCACCATCCATCACGATTAAGTCGCCCGTTTGAATCGGTGTCGTCAGCTTGCTTTCAAGCCCGGCAACAAGCGGCATGCCGAGAGCACGCGCCATAATGGAAGAATGGGACGTTTTGCCTCCTAGCATCGTCACCACGCCCAGTACGTGGGAAGGATTCAAATGCGCCAGCTGTGATGGTGACAGCTCCTTAACGACAAGGATATAAGGCTGCGTATCCGACGGCAGCGTAATTTCAGGTGCCCCGAGCAGATGCTTCAGCAGGCGGTTGCCGACGTCCTTGATGTCCATGGCACGCTCTTTCATATATTCGTCATCGAGCAGGTCAAACATGGTCACAAAGTGGTCGATCGCTTCCTTGACCGCCACTTCCGCAGCCTTATACTGCCGCTCGATGACTCCCTGGATTTCGTTCATAAACACGGGATCGTCCAGAATGGCCAGATGAGCATCAAAAATACTGGATTCCTCTTCGCCGACGATGTCCCGAAATTCATTTTTGATATATTCGATCTCGTTTTTGGAGGTACGTATCCCTTCATACAGCCGCTCAAATTCATTGGCCAGATCGACTGCGTCTATTCCGGTTTCAGGCAGATCCCACTCCCAGTTCGGCAGAACGAATGCTTTTCCAATTGCGATGCCGGCAGATGCTCCGATGCCTTGTATCATGATTCCAAACCTCCAACATTTCTGTCGTGTAATACGATGGACATAACTGATGTCTGCCCCTTCTTAACAGCCTTAAACGGAGCAAAGCTCCAAGATTTGACGCGATCAGGATTGGTAATGACCATCGGCGTCGCAATGGATGTGGCATGCTCCCGAATATAAACTAGATCAAATTTCACGAGCAGCTGACCCGGTACAACCTGATCCCCTTCTTGCACAACAGCCGAAAAATGCCCTCCCTTGAGCTGAGAGGTATCAATGCCGATATGAAGCAGCACTTCCAGCCCTTCCGGCGTGGAAATGCCGATCGCGTGCATGGTCGGATAAACATGCATTACCGTGCCAAACACTGGCGAGACTAGCTCTCCGCGGTCAGGCATGAACGCTACACCATCGCCGACCAGCTTGGCTGCAAATATTTGATCCGGAACCTCCTCGATCGGAAGCATCCTGCCCTGAACGGGCGCGCTGAATAGTACCTGCGGCAGATCCCGCTGCATCAGCTTGTTGATTTCCTCACGAATTAGCTCGGAATAGGTTCCGAATACGACCTGAACGTTGCCCCCGCCAAGCTTAATGAGGCCCGCCGAGCCAAGTAGCTTGAGCGCGTTGCTATCCACAAGTCGGTCGTTTTTGACGGTGAGCCTGAGCCGAGTGATGCAGGATTCCACCTGCACGATGTTTTCCTTTCCACCCAGAGCTTCAAGAATAAGTGGAGCCTGGTATGGAATGCTTCCCGCCCAATCCTCAAGCGTAGATCCTTCCTCGCGTCCCGGCGTTGGGATCTGGAATCTGCGGATCGCCCATCTGAACATAAAGTAATAGACGAGCCCGTAAGCGATACCGATAGGAATCAGCATCCATGCGTTATGAGACAGATGCAGATTCAGGAAATAGTCTATAGCACCTGCCGAGTAGGAAAAGCCGTGATGAATATCAAGCTCATAGGTTATCCACATGGCTACTCCGGACATGACCGCATGCAGAATAAACAGATACGGTGCCGCAAATAGGAAAGCAAATTCGATCTGCTCGGACACCCCTGTTAAAAAGCATACGAGGGCAGCCGTTAAAAAAGTCTTTTTAATCTTCGGCTTCAAGTCCTCACGCGCTTCCTGGATGATGGCAAGCGCGATGGCCGGCAGCGCGAACATCATAATCGGAAACAGACCCGCCATAAAGGTCCCGGCTGTCGGGTCACCCGCAAAAAAGCGCGGCAGATCCCCTTGGACAATGTTGCCGGAAGGCGTCTGGTAGGATCCGAGCTGGAACCAGAAAATGTTGTTTAAAAGATGGTGGAGACCAAATGCGGTCAAAATCCGGTATAAAATCCCGTACAAAAACAGTCCGAAGCCGCCCAAATGATTCATCATGATCGTTAGATCATCCAATCCCTGCTGCAAATAAGGAGTGATGAACAGCATCAGCCATGAGAACACGGCCGAAAAAAGTCCCATAAACAGCAGGACAAACCTCGAGCCTCCAAAAAACTGTACCACCTCAGGCAGCTTAATATGCTTAAAGCGGTTGTAAACCACGCCTGATAATATCCCGAAGATAATTCCAATTAGCGTCGTAGGCTGAATATGACCACTGCCCATATGCCTCGTAATCTGATCATAAATAAACATGCCTGCCAGCGCTGCGAGCCCTGCGGGTCCCGCCTGATTGGCAAGACCCCAGGCTACGCCGACCGCAAACAGATACGGAAGGAAATAGAAGATGCCCTGTCCTGCCCATGTACAAACCTCAGCGACGTGAGGAAGGCCCCAGGCGGCCCAGGGAAGACTGCCTACGCTCAGCAGTATGGCGGCCGATGGAAGTACCATCGTAGGGAGTATAACCGCTCTTCCGAGCTGCTGCAGAGATCCGAGCCAATTCAAGGAAAGGCACACTCCTTTCTAAAAGCACATCAGAGTTTGCAAAATTCACGCTCGCCGATTCCTGCAAATCTGCACATATTTAAATATGGTACGCTTTCATCAAGATTTTGTCAAAAAGAAAAAACACCCCTTTCCAATTAAAAAAGCACCCTCGATCTATACTGTTGACCGTGGGTGCTCCGTTATATGCAGCTAACTTGCTGTTCTCCTGCTTACTGTTTTCCTGATCTGTCTGGCTGTGTGACGGCTTCTTCGACTTTAATGCAGCGATCCATAATCGCTTTCATGCCGTTCTGCTCCGCAATGGAAGCCGCTTCGTCATTCACAATTCCAAGCTGCAGCCAAAGCACGTTGGCTTTAATGTCAGCAGCTTCCCGTGCGACGTCCGCGCAGTATTCGCTGCGGCGGAATACGTTCACGATGTCTACCGGTTCAGGAATATCTTTCAGAGAAGCGTAGCATGTCTCATCTAGAATTTGTTTTCCTGCTGCAGCCGGATTCACGGGTATGATCCGGTAGCCGCGGTTTTGCATCGCTTGGGCAACCATATATGAAGTCCGGTCCGTTTTATCGGACAAGCCCACAACGGCAATATTACCGGCGCCCTCCAGAATTTTTTTGATCTCATCACGAGTCGGATTTTCAAAAGCCATGCTTTATCACGCCTTTCCAAGTAGCGTACAACTACTTACACTGTTATTTTACCCATTCTACCTGAGCGCCAAGCGCCTTCATATGATCAAAGAACTGTGGATACGATTTGGCTACATGGTGTGCGTCTTTGATTTTCAGAGGCTGCTTGGCCCGAAGACCCACAACCGTGAGTGCCATAATCACGCGGTGGTCATAATGAGCATTAATTTCCACGCCGCCTTCCACACCTTCCGGACGGCCATGCACGATGATCTCAGCCTGCCGCTCCTCTACATTGGCACCCGCTTTGCGAAGCTCTGCCAAATAGTCAGTAATGCGGTCACATTCCTTGTAACGCAGGTTCTCCACATTGTAGAAACGGGAGGTTCCTTCCGCAAACACTGCAGCAGCAACCATCGCCAGCACGGCATCCGTTGCCGCATCACCGTCGAACTGGGTAGCCTTCAGCTTTCCGTTTCCTTTCACATGTACCTCGTCGTTCTCATGCGTCAACGGGACCTCCATCATGCGAAGGACATCCACGACAGCCCGCTCCCCTTGCTTGCTCTCCACAGGCAGACGCTTAATCAGCACGTCAGACTGTGTGACCGCCGCAGCGGCAAGCACAGCGGCAGAGCCCGGATAATCACCTTGCACGGTATAGGATTTAGCCTCATACGACTGGTTGCCTGGAACCCGGAAGCGCATGTAGTCCTCGCTGGCATGGATCACGATGCCCGCCTGCTCAAGCACCTCAAGCGTTTGTCCGACGACAACTTTGGATTTCAGGTCGCCCAGCACCTCGATCTCACTATCCTCTTCGAGCAGCGGTGTCACAAACAGAAGGGCGCTCAAATACTGCGAGCTGACCGAGCCAGATACTTTAATCGATCCGCCCTTTGGTTGTCCGCCTTGAATGCGGATCGGCAGGCGGCCATCATTGTGCTCCACCTGAACCCCCATCTGCTCGAGTGCCGTGATCAGATCATCATGCGGGCGTTTGCCGAGGGAATCGGGATAAGTATTTACGAATGTAACATCAGGACAAAGCGAGGCGACGCCCATCAAAAAACGGAGTACTGCTCCTGCATTGCCGACATTCAGCTCTTTCACATGTTTGGGATGGCGTCCAAACCCGGTAATGACCGCCTTCTCCTCATCTTCCACGAGTACCGCCCCCAAGTCCTGAATACAGCGTCTCATAGCGTCGCTGTCCTCGCTGTGGGCCGGGAAAAATACGGTGCTGGTTCCTTCCGCCAGAGCTGCAACCAGCAGGTAACGCGTTGTATAGTTTTTGGAGGAAAGCGCCCCAATCTCACCTTCTAATTGCGGAGTCGGTTTTACAATCAAATCCATATGCCCCATTGTCTCCTTCACTAATATATTCACGCTCTTACAGGCAAGCAATTGTTTGACAGCCCGTTTAGAGCCTGGTTATGATGGAATAATTACATAATAAAAATCTGAAAAGAGGTTATCTCAAATGACACCCATTTATGAAATAGAACCGTCCGAACTCAGACGGCGCCTTCTGGCCGGCGAATCCCTGCAGATGATCGATGTCCGTGAAGACGATGAAGTCGCTCAAGGTATGATCAGCGGAGCCAAACATATTCCTCTCGGACAAATCCCTGACCGTCTGGATGAAATTCCGAAGGAAGGCGAGGTCATCATGATCTGCCGCAGCGGCGGCCGCAGCATGAGAGCCTGCCAATTCCTGCAGCAGTATGGCATCGAATGCACGAATATGATCGGCGGCATGCTTCAGTGGAACGAAGAAGAATAAGCTGTATGTATCGGCAGGCCTTTTTCAAGGGCTTGCCGATTTTTTTGGATGCAGGGCCGCCTACCCGTGCAATTAGGCTTTCCTTTAATATTACCATAAAAAGCTTAGACGCGGTAATGCGTTAAAATTTGCTGCGCGACTTCATCCGCACCCAAGCGGCTCGTATCCACCGTGCAATGGGCGAATTGATAGGCTTGTTTCCGCTCCTCAAGTATCGTACGGATCCGTTCCTCGGCGTTTCCTGCGAGCAACGGTCGGTTGCTGTCGCCTTTCACCCGGTCGATGATCATCTCCGCCTCTGCGGTTAGTGCAACAACAAATCCTCCATCAACCATCAGTTCACAATTGATAGGCTTTAGTACCGCTCCTCCGCCTGTAGCTACAATCTGACGATTGCCGGATGACAACACCTTGCAGAGCATATCTGTTTCTACCTTACGGAAGAAAGCTTCCCCATGCAGCTCAAATATCTCCGGAATTGTCATCCCCGCCTCGGACACAACGGCTGCATCCAGATCTACAAGCGTATAGCCGAGATGTTCCGCCAATATCCCGCCAACCGTCGATTTTCCGGTCCCCATCATACCGATTAATATGATATTTTGTTTCGTCTGGCTCAATGCTACACCCCTCTTGTTTCCATGCATTCCTCAAGCTTTTTCATATCATAACACAGCCCAAAAACTTTCGACAATCTCGCAAATGCCTCTCTTCTAAAGAAAAGAATTCTATTTTCTGCAAGTCTATCATATACATCATAGAAAATCAGGAGTACGTGAGGAGTGGAAAGTATCCGCCATGCCAGAATCCCGTTCCTATTCACCCGAAACCACTGCAAGGATCAATGAGATTGCAAATCCAAGGCATATACTTTGTAGGGAAGACATGCTTTGGGTATTGCATTATGTACAACAAAAAGTGGCTCAGGGAGAACCAGCGCTGCTGGAACTCACTAAGCCACGGTTATTACAGAATTTTCAGTACTTTGGCGAGGCGGCGCTGCTACTGCTCAGCCGCGCCACGACTGGTCATGCTCAAGATGAGCGGATCCGCACATGCTTGCAAGAAGCCATGCATGGCCTTATCCCGCCGGTTACCCGAGAATAACGAGAGCAGCTTCTGCCTGTTATTCCTGAATCCAGTTGTGGTGGAAGACGCCTTCCTTGTCCACGCGTTTGAAAGTATGGGCACCGAAGTAGTCTCGCTGCGCCTGGAGCAGGTTCGCAGGCAGTCTTTCTGTGCGATAGCTGTCGAAATAAGCAAGTGCACTGGAGAAGCCCGGTACCGGAATGCCGCGGCTGACAGCTGCGGATATGATAGAACGCCATGCGCCTTGGTAATTTTCAATAATATCTTTGAAGAAAGGATCAAGCAGCAGGTTTTTAAGGCCTGGGTCCTTCTCGTAAGCATCGGTAATGTTTTGCAGGAAGCGGGAGCGGATAATGCAGCCGCCGCGCCAGATTTTAGCAAGCTCACCGTATTTCAGATCCCAGCCGTACTCGTCGGATGCCACACGCAGCTGAGCGAAGCCTTGAGCGTAGGATACGATTTTGCTCGCAAACAATGCTTTGCGGACATTTTCGATGAATTCGGCTTTGTCGCCTTGGAATGCTTCCGCATTCGGACCACTCAGAATTTTGCTTGCTTCTACACGATCTTCCTTCATAGCGGACAGGAAGCGGGAGAATACCGATTCGGTAATCATGGACAAAGGCACTCCGAGATCCAGTGAGCTCTGGCTTGTCCATTTTCCTGTTCCTTTCTGTCCGGCTGCGTCTAAAATAACGTCAACCATCGGTTTACCTGTGTCTTCATCCTTTTGCGCGAAGATGTCGGCCGTAATTTCGATCAGGTAGCTGTCAAGCTCACCTTTGTTCCAGTCGCTGAAAATTTCATGCAGTTCCTCAGCGCCAAGGTTCAGCACGTCTTTCAGAAGGTGATAGGCTTCGCCGATCAGCTGCATGTCGCCGTATTCGATGCCGTTATGCACCATTTTAACGTAATGGCCGGCACCGTCAGGTCCGATATATGTACAGCATGGTTCACCATTCACTTTGGCGGAAATCGAAGTCAGGATTGGTTCTACCAGCTCATAAGCGCTTTTTGGTCCGCCAGGCATGATGGAAGGTCCTTTAAGAGCTCCTTCTTCACCGCCGGAAACCCCTGCACCGATAAAGCGGAAGCCTTTTTCCTCCAGCATTTTGCTGCGGCGCTGCGTATCTGGGAAGTATGCGTTGCCTCCGTCGATAATGATATCACCTTGATCCAGATGCGGAATCAATTGCTCAATGGTTGCGTCGGTTGCTTTACCGGCTTGTACCATGATCAAAATTCTGCGCGGCTTTTCAAGGGACTCGACAAATTCCTCAATGGAGAAAGTACCTGTCAGCTTTTTGCCTTTCGCTTCTTCGAGAAGAGCTTCTGTTTTCTCCGGGGAACGGTTGAACACGGAAACAGTAAAGCCTCTGCTTTCGATATTGAGAGCCAGGTTTTTGCCCATAACGGCAAGGCCAATGACACCGATTTGTTGCTTCGACATATGGTTCTCCATCCTTTACCTCTATATTTGTGTTTGAAAATTAGAATACAACTATTTTAGCGTGTTTACGTGTGAAAGTGAACCCCTCAGTCTTCAAATGATATCGTGACAAAACACCCCGCCGCGGCTGAGGTGCTTACATCACTGCTGTATATTGTAATACGAATAGGTCTTTACCATTCAAGCATGAGCAGCTGCTTCGAAAGATCAGAGAGTTTCTTCCGGCAAAGCTCCGCCTTTTCGGCATCCCCGTTTTGAAGCGCATCGTACAGACATTCCAGTTCGTCATCGACCTCAAGCCGCAGGAGCTGCAGGCGAATTTCACCCTCATTAGAAAAATACAGCTTGGAAATTTCCTGCTCCGTCATGAACGGCCCCTTTTGATACAGCACCCGCTGCTGATATCCGGATATTTCAACCAAACGGATAACTTCGCCGAATAAAATGCTCTCCACCAGGATCTGACGGTCCTTAAATCGCTTTACAACCGCATGTCCACGGGTATCCTCGATCAGCTTCTCCATCCATTCCCCTAGCTTAGCATCACGGATCATATAATCCCCAACCATCTTATAACCGTTTTTGGTCCGATTAAACCGCAGCTTGACAAGTTTACGCCCCGTTCTGACGGAAACGATGAATATTGATTCGTTCTCGCTCCAGTACAGGGAATACCCCTCTTGAATCAAATCCTTAATCAGGTCCTGAATATGCCGCCGATTAAACCGAAGCTCCAAATTGCAGTATTCCACTTCATAGCTCTTGTTCACGGCACTCCCTCCTTCAGTATTGGACCGCTCTTTCCGAATAAACCTGGTATAGAGGATTTTTTGCAACAATCCATAGAGAGTGAGTCCCACGAAGCAATATATAGGTAAAAACCTGTTCGTTCGTCTATATACACCTCGGAGCGGCTAAATTCGGATTTTCCGCTAAAATCCTGATTGAATTGATTAAGTGCTTTGTTCTATTTTATACTTTATCTTATGTAACGGTAACTTGGTTTATTGACTATTTTTACCTCTTCTACACCTTGGCCAAACAGGCACCCGGGGTATGCTATAATAGGACAAACTTTGCACCGTATTTGACAGAGGAGGCCGCTGCATGCCGTTTGAAGGATTTAAGCCGCAGGATTTTGACGTATTCACCGTACCCGGGCTGGAGCCCCGAATGGAGGCTTTGATTGAGAACGTAAGACCCAAGCTGGAAACGCTGGGAGGAGAGATCGCTCCATTTCTTTCCGCACTTTGCGGCGAAGAAATGTTTCCCCATGTCGCGAAGCATGCCCGCCGCACCATTAATCCGCCCAATGACACCTGGGTTGCCTGGGCAGCGAACAAAAGGGGCTATAAAGCACTGCCGCATTTCCAGGTCGGAATGTTCGAATCCCACCTGTTTATTATTTTTGCCGTGATCTATGAGAGTTCGAACAAGGCGATCTTCGCCAAGCATCTGGAGAAAAACCTCAGCAAGGTGAAAAAGAGCCTTCCGGAGGATTTCTACTGGTCCATGGACCATATGGATCCCGGCTTTACGCCGCATTCTAAAATGAGTTCCAAAGATTTTACCCAAATGGCCGTAAAACTCGACAAAGTCAAAAAATCCGAGGTTCTATGCGGACTACGCATTCCTAGAGGAGAAGCCGTTCTGGAAAACGGACCGGAGCTCTTATCCGTCATCCAGTCTACATTTGAAAAACTGCTTCCGTTGTACAAAATGGCATTTTAAATTTAAATACGAAAAAAGCTGTACCCGCCGGGTTCATTCCCGGATTCGGGCACAGCTTTTGCATTTTAACCATACATGCAGCTTTTGTTTCTCAAACCGCAGGCTTCATTCTGCGCGAGAGTACAAAGTGGATGACGAACAGCAGGGCCATAACGATCGCGCTGGCAATAAACGGAGTTGAGTGCCCGGCGTGATCCCAGAGCTGGCCTGATACGATGGGTCCAACAACCATGCCGGAGCCCTGCAGCGTTAGAAAAAATCCCCAGACCGCACCGCGTTCACCCTCTGGAACCAAATGCGCCACAAAGGTGTTCCAGGCTGGCAGGATCATCGCGTAGCTGATACCGGTAATACATACAAAGACAAATACCATGCCCAAGGAGTGGACAAACGAAAAGACGCTGAGCGAGAATGCAGCCAGCACAAATCCGAAATTCAAAAAAGGCGTAGTGCCGAAACGATCGACCAGCTTCCCGCATGGTATGAGCGCCAGCGCCGTAATTCCTCCACCAGCAACAAGCAACAGACTGAACATATTGGGCGAAAGATGAAGCTCATTTTGCACGTAAAGAGTAATGACCGGGCTGAGAAGTCCAATGACAAAGGACTGCAGAAACAGCGCCGGATAGACCATCCAGCTTACCTTCAGCGTATGCCTAACCTCATGCAGCGTTTTCTTCACGTTTTCCCATAATTGAACAAGCTTGTGTTTCATCACAGCAAAAAAGCCCTTGCCGGCCTCCGCTGCGGATACAGCCGCTGATTGAAGCGGAATTTTGACTTTGGAAGGAAGCATCATCGCCACCATCACCAGAATCACTCCAACCCCGATTAAAACGAGAAACGCCGTGTGATAATTATTACTCGTCCACTCCAATAAAAAATTCATAACGATAGGTCCCGTTCCCGTACCAGCGAGCAAAGCTATCTCAAGCGTTCCCATCGCCTGCCCGTTGCTGTTATTCGGTCCCGAGATTTCCGTCGTTCCCGACATCGCGGTCGGCCATAGCGGGGAAGTGCCCAGGCCGAGGATGAAACATGCAACCGTCAGCCAAAAGGCGCCGGAGGAAAACGCAATAATGCACACAGCAATGACCGTCATGAGCAAGGCCCCGGCCATCGTTTTGCGGTAACCCAGTCTCTCTCCGATCCAGCCGAAGGGACTTCGGAAGAGATTGTCACCTATGTACTGCAGGGAAAATGCGATACCGATCGTGTGTGCCGACAGCCCGAGCGAATTCTTCATATATACGGGCAGCACCGCCACGAGCAGCGCTCCTTTCATGAACTCAACAAGAAAAATGATAACGAGCAGTCCGATAAAAAACGGAGATTTAAACCATTTTATGGCAGCTGCTCCTTCTGCTTGCGGCATCTCTTTTCACATCCTCTACTCGTAATGGCAAGCCCTTTATGTAATGATGCCTATTTATATTGTGCCCCATTATCCTTCCATATTTTCACCCTTAACGAAATGCACGCTTGCAATCGCCCCCCATTTTGCTATACTCATCCTTGTAATTTTAACAGAGGAAAGGTTGTGACAGCATAAAATGGACCACCGCCGTACGCCGCTTTTTACTGCTCTGAAGGAACATGCGGCCAGCAATCCCGTACAATTTCACATTCCCGGACACAAAAAGGGCATGGGAACCGACACCGAATTCAGAGAGTTTATAGGTGATAACGCCCTATCCATAGATTTGATCAATATTGCGCCGCTGGATGACCTCCATCAACCGACAGGCGTCATTGAAGAGGCGCAGAAGCTTGCAGCCGACGCCTTCGGTGCTGACTATACTTATTTCAGCGTACAGGGGACAAGTGGTGCCATTATGACCATGATCCTCTCCATGTGCTCGCCTGGTGACAAAATCATTGTACCGCGCAACGTGCACAAGTCGGTCATGTCCGCCATTATTTTCTCCGGTGCGAAGCCGGTATTCGTATCTCCGGCACGCGATGAGAACCTGGGTATCGATCACGGCATCACCACCAAATCCGTACAGCGTGCTCTGGACCGCCATCCGGATGCCAAGGCAGTACTGGTGATCAACCCAACCTATTTTGGCGTATGCGCCGACCTGAAGGAAATTGTGGATCTTGCCCACAGCCGGCATGTTCCTGTCCTCGTCGACGAGGCCCATGGTGTGCTTATTCATTTCCATCAGGATCTTCCGATGTCTGCAATGGAAGCCGGTGCCGATATGGCAGCGACCAGCGTACACAAGCTCGGAGGCTCCATGACGCAGAGCTCGGTACTCAATCTCAATACGAAAAACGGTTTTGTGAACCCGCAGCGCGTTCAGACGATCATCAGTATGCTGACAACAACTTCCACCTCGTATATCCTGCTCGCGTCACTTGATTCATCAAGACGCAATCTGGCGATCAACGGCCATGAAATGGCTCAAAGAACAATTGATTTGGCTCAAAACGCCCGCCGCATCATCAATCAAATCGAAGGGCTCTACTGCTTCGGGGATGAGATTCTCGGAGGTGAAGCCACATTTGATTACGATCCGACTAAGCTGACCATTCATGTCCGTCATCTGGGCATTACCGGATATGAAACGGAAAACTGGCTGCGTGAGCATTATAATCTCGAAGTGGAACTCAGCGATATGTACAATATTCTTTGCCTGGTAACGCCGGGCGACAATGAGGAAACAGTGTCCACCCTGCTGACGGCTCTTCGGGAGCTTGCCGCGACGTATTATAATGTCAACACTGCTAATGAGCTAATCGTCAAAATTCCGGAAATCCCTCAGCTGTCCCTCATTCCGAGAGACGCTTTTTACGGGGATACCGAAGTCATTCCTTTCAAGGAATCGGCGGGACGGATCATTGCCGAGTTCATTTACGTCTATCCTCCCGGTATTCCGATCCTGCTACCAGGCGAAGTCATCTCCCAGGACAATATCGATTACATTGTAGATCACGTAGACGTAGGGCTGCCAGTGAAAGGCCCAGAAGACCGTTACATCAACAACGTCAAGGTGATCGTGGAAACCAATCCGATATTCTAATCTGAGCCGCTTTTGCGTTCCAGAATACACTAAATAAACCCGGCGCCGCCTCATGCGGTACCGGGTTTATTGTTAGGAAAATCTTAGTCTTCAGAATCCAGTTGAGCGACGAGCTCATTGTAAGCCGCTTCAACTTCGTTCCATTCTTGTTCGTCCTCAATATTGTAAAGCATCATTTCGTCGCCCTCTTCTTCGATGCGTAAAATAATGCCGTCTGATTCTGGGTTCTCACGCTCCAGCAGCACTGCGTATAGATTCTCGCCTACATCAAATGTTTCGACGAGAACCATCTCCACCTCGTTGCCATTCTCGTCAGTCATTGCCAGAACAAATTCCTCATGCTCATGATCATGATTGCAATTTTCGTCATGCACGTGGTTGTGATCGCTCATTACAAAAAACCTCACTTTAGGTTATTTAGTCATACCTTCGTATCGTATCATGTACCAGAGTCCTGGTCAATTTATCCTGCTGCCCGTTAAAGACTAATTCAGAGCCGTAATCACTTTTTCCGATACCAATGTATAGTCATCATTTTTCGAAGCCTTGATATAGAACCCTACTTTATATTTACCAGACGTTTTGAAATCATACGTAAAATCATACGTACGGAACCAGAAATTATCCTTTTGATTGCTGCCCAGGTCCTGAGATTGAATATCTTTCACATGACCTGTCGGATCCGTAATTGCGACTTTCACGGAGGATACAGGCTCGGAAAGGCTGTCCACCTGACAGAATACGTTGAATTTCAACTTGCCCTTATTCACATTGCCAAATACGGTATCGCCTTTAAACAGGAAAATATGTACGTTAGGCTTGATATAATTCACCTTGTTGGCGTCACCGTCCCAATTCACTAAACCGTCAAATTCTCTGATCGGAACATAAGTTTTACCATCGATTACGTAGCCGCCGTCCTGAACTTCATGACCGTTGATCCAAACTCTGATTTTCTGGGAAACCGAATCCGCGAACATGACGGTACCGCCCATCAGAGAGAAAGCAATAACGCATGCCGCAATCTTTTTCCAATTTTTCACCCTATAATTCCCTCCATTTCCTTCATGCTGTTGTAAATATATACGAAAAGTAAGTTAGCAAGTTGCGGTCCTTCTCCACATTCGATTATGATTTTTTATTCTTATTGAAATGTAAAAAGCCCGGCTTCATCCGCACAGGCTCTTTACGTTAAACGTACCCTATTTCACTTTGGTCAAAATACAAGGTACTCCCTTGCCTACGGCTCCCGGTTCCCTCATCCGTGCCGCATAAGCCATCCCACGCGCACATGGCGTTTTACAGACTTCACATACATCTGACGTGACAAGTCTCATCCCTTTGTAGACTTTATCACTTTTGGCTTTCGACGGCTTTTTGCCTTTCTTAACCATACATCAAACCCCATTTCATAAAAGCCTATGCTGCATTGTATGGGGTTTTATGACAATGTGGAACCGTGGTATATAATGATTATGACAATACATCAGGAGGTGCTTCTGTTGAATTTGAAGCTACAGATGATCGGAACCGGCAGTGCCTTTGCCAGGAAGTATTTTAATAACAACGCCCTGCTGCAGGACGGGGATTTCACGCTGCTGATTGACTGCGGAGTAACGGCTCCGCTTGCTCTTCACCAGCTGGATAAATCCTTTGCGGATGTGGACGCGGTGCTCATTACCCATATTCACGCGGATCACGTCGGGGGACTCGAAGAGCTGGCTTTTAAGATGAAGTTCACCTTCCACCGTAAAATCAAGCTCTACATTGCCGAGTCCTTGACTGCCATCCTCTGGGAGCATTCCCTTAAGGGCGGTTTGTATCAGGCTGGCGAGATTACCTCGCTGGAGGATCTGTTTGAGGTATGTCCGCTTACTCCACATCAGCCTTATTCCATATCCGAGCATATCCAGGTCGAGCTGATCCCAACCGAGCATATCCCGGGCAAAAATAGCTACTCCTTGTATTTCAATGATCGATTTTTTTACAGCTCCGACATGATTTTCAATCCTGACCTACTGCAATATCTTGTGAAAGAACGGAGCTGCGGCAAGATTTTTCATGACTGCCAGCTTGAAGGACGAGGCGAGGTTCATACCACGCTGGAGGAGCTGATGACACTACCGGAGGATATCCGCAAGATTACATACTTAATGCATTATGGAGATAACAAAAACGAATTTCTGGGAAAGATCGGTGAAATGGATTTTATCGAGCAGGGTCACATTTACTTGCTTTAGGCAGTGAAAATTAAAAAGCCGGAGAGCAGGCATTACTGCCTGCTCTCCGACTGAAGCTTTAGATCATTCTATTCAAAACGGGGCAGTTGATCCAAATTGTTGGAAGGATCTCCATCCGCATCACCGCGAATGTACATGCCACCATCTCTTCCTTTGAACACATTGACACCGGCAATCGCGCCGGCTTTCACTTCCTGCATCGCTTCATCATAACTGAGTACGCGGCCCGAAGAAGTTTTGAAGGCGGTCAAGTCCCCGTCACCGTTTTTTTGCACAGCGATAAATTGCTCACGGCCTGCAGTTCCCATTGTCATCCGCTCCTTTGTCAGGTGAGATGCCCATTCACTGGGCTTTGATTAGCATCCCCTGACAGGAATAAGTTTATGCGGCTTACAAGGTTTTTTTCATTCGAACATGCGGAATTCCGGCGTCATCAAACGGCTCCTTAGAGATGGTTTCGTAACCCTGCTTGGCATAAAACGGCTCTGCCTGGCACTGCGCATCCAGAATGGAATACGCCAAACCGAGTTCTCTTGCACGTTTTTCCATCGCTAGGAGGAGAATACGTCCGTACCCACTTTTACGGTAATCCTGAAGCACGGCAATCCGCTGCATTTTGGCGGTGTCGTTGCTGTAATAAATCAAACGCCCCGTAGCGACATATTCGCCATTTTCATCCTGTACCAGAATATGATGTGCGTCCTCACTAATGACATCGTACTCATCTATTTCTAGGTCAACAGGAACCTTCTGCTCCTCAACAAATACCTTTTTGCGTATATCCAGTCCATAATGCAGCTGATCTTTCGTCGTTACATTGATGATTTCGGCAGCCATGATCGAAGTCCTCTCTTTCGTCACTCAATATCAAATTACTGTTTTCCTAAGTAAACATACGGTTGAATTATTATACAAAAAAAAGATTTTCATGTATAGTTTAGGCAAAGTAATCTAAGTCTGAGAGGAGTCCATTGTACAAAATGGGTATGGGAGCCACCATTATCATATGTGCGGTCATCGCTGCAGCTTTAATTTATTCTTTTGTTTATGTAACGAAAAAGGGATATTCCCGTAAGTGGGATGAAGAATAAAAAAACAAAAAGAGTCAGCGAAAAGCTGGCTCTTTTACTTTTTGTAAAATGATCATCATATCATTATGGGGGTGAGATTTGTCCCTTAGAATAAGCATCTCCCGGGACCGACTGGCTGTATACATCCTTCATGACCGGGGAACTGAGGTCTTTATCTGCATCGGACTGATTCGAACAGCCTGCAAGCATTACCATCAGACAGCATCCCAAGACTAGAAACCACATTTTTCGGGGCATTCCATGCCACTCCTTTAAATCGGTATACCAGCCATTTTAAACGCTTTTACATGATTCTATTACTTTGGTGCCTCAAAAATCCCCTTATGACGATCTTCTGGGGCTCATTCTGATATGTATTTGTTTAAAAAAACAAAATAATAATTGACACCCATTCTGCTCGCTGATAAAATATTAAGTATACTTCATTATCCATTATGATCTGCTAGCTCAGCTGGGAGAGCACCATCTTGACAGGGTGGGGGTCAGTGGTTCGAGCCCACTGCAGATCATCACACCGAAACTTCTACAGCTTGCTGTGGGGGTTCTTTTGTTATATATCGAAATCCTTGATTGCGATTAACCTCTACATTTCTACTAACAATCATCATCGCTGTGCAAGCAGTAAGCAGTTCAACCTCCTTGTCCGCCCTAACCATTTTACATGCCCGCAATACTTACCTAATATTTCCTTCGATCCCAGTATAACACAAGCATTTCCTCTTAAAATAGTATGTAAATTCCATGTTAATTTTTGGGTCTATTTTCTCATGATTGTAACAAATAAGTACTTTATATCTAGCTTCTTTTCCCGTATGATAGGAATAGAAAATGATTCCAAAGTCTTTATAACAGGAGAATAGTCACATGGAAAAAGAAATTGAACTTGCCATTAAACGTGGACATCAGGTTTTCGTGAAAAGCGTGGATGGCAGCACTCTCACAGGCTTCCCGGAACAATCCAGTAATCCTGAAAAGCTAAAAATGCGAACCGCTCTCGGCTCCTTCTGGATTCCCATGGAGGAAGTCAGCTATGTATCGCGCCTAATTACATTCAAATAACTGAAACTGCTGCATGCTGCAGCGGTTTTTTTCTTGCCTCCCGCGGTCTGCCGGATGCTGATTCCGTATAGGAAGAAAGACTTTGGTTCAACCTATGTGGAACCGATGCAGAAAGGAAATGGATTGCGATGGAAAAGCAAAATGACCATGAAGAAAATAGATTCCCTGGAGTGGATCCGATTCCTGTTCCAGGTACGGAAAATCCCTCTTCCACCAGCATGATTGAGGATATTTTGGAGGAAGGCTCTGAGGAAGCACGTAAACGCAAGGAAAACAGTGACTAAATACAAATAAACCGGTTGCCTAATGCAGGCCCGGTTTATTTTCGTTTACAACTGCTGAGCTATACTTTCGCTGCCAAAAGTGCTGCGAGCCGATCCGGATAATCGGTGATGATTCCGTTCACCCCGGCCTGCAGTAACCGCTGCATCTCTTTAACGTCATTGACGGTAAATGGATGATACACCATGCCAGAAGTCTTGGCGCCTTGCACAAACTCCGGCAGCACCGCGTAATGATAGGCATGCAAAGCGTCCGCCTTAATCGTTTTAGCGTATTCCCAAGGTTCGTAGAGGCCTTCCATATACAGTATGCCTGTCCGGATCTCCGGAGCCAGCTTTTTGCAGAGAACTAGGGAGTAATGATTGAAACTGGAAATCACGACACGCTCACTCATGTTAAAGGCTCTTACGCGATCGATGACCTTCTGCTCCAGGCCTTCATACAGAATGACACCATTTTTCAGCTCGATGTTCACAATCGTCTCGGTGTCCTTTACGAGCTCCAGAAGCTCGTCCAGAAGAGGGATCCGCTCATCCTGAAAAGCAGAATCGAATTTGCCGCCCGCATCGAGGTTCTTCAGTTCCTTCAGGGTATGATCTTTTACCCATCCGGTACCGCTGGTTATTCTCTCAAGCGTTTCATCATGAATCAGCACGAGCTGTCCGTCTTTGGTAAGCTGTACATCCGTTTCGATGCCTGTAGCGCCCTGCTCCAGAGCCTTTCGAAAAGCAGCCATCGTATTCTCCGGACAAATTTTGGATGAGCCCCGGTGTGCAAAATTAATGATATTTCCCAATCTTTCCAACCTCCCTTATGTACCTTCTCAAAAGCTATTATATTTCCTAATTGTCAAAGCCATGTTAACAGCAAAATTAACAAATCTCTAAGCTAAAATTCATCTCCAGTTAACAACCCTATTTTATCATGAATATAACCAAAGATAATAAAAATAGATTCCAAGGAGTGGAGAAATATGATCGTTTTTGATGTGATTGTACACGGAGAAGTTAAGGAAACCATACACCCGATAAGCCAGCGCCTGCATGCAATGCTTGCACAAGTCACTGAAGAAGCGCGGCGGCTCAGCAAAGTCTATGGCACACCCGTTCAGGTCAATCGCCGAATTATCTACTAAACACGGGTAATCATATTTTTAAATTTCACCAAACAGCCCCTTGTATTACCAAAGCCGGACTCCATTTTTTCAGCCATGTATCATGACTGATAATGACGGCTCTTTTTGTTTTCCCCAGAATCGTATTTCCTCATAATTTGTGTTATTCTTATGCAATAGGTATAGGTTAAATACTCCACCATATCCGTATCCAACGCTACCAACCACTTCACTCATAGATATTCCCCTCCTTCGCCTTGTACTCATTCATATCGTTTGCCGAATGATTGGACAGAAGGATCATTACCTGAGTTCCAGGGCTAAATACGCCTTGATCTTACGGATGTCATGATGATCAGAAGACCGTTATAAGGGCTAATGGGGTATATATATAAAAAATATAGATTAAAATGTACATATTAAAGCTAGGGGGATTCCAATTGCTGCAGAGCAAATATTTTCGTACATGCCTGGGGATTATTTTCGCATTGTTGATTATTTACCTAGGCACTAAAGTTAGTTTTATTTTTAAGCCGATCGTTTTACTGGTTAATATCATGATCATTCCGGTAATGCTGGCGGGATTTATGTATTACCTCCTGCGGCCGCTCGTCAATTTCCTGGCAAAACACCGTTGGCCTCGGCCCATCTCCATTCTATTGATTTATCTGGTATTTGCAGGACTTATTGTCCTGTTCTCCATTTCTATATGGCCTACACTTCGTGAGCAGCTGATCAATTTTGCCAATAACGCTCCTCATTTTGTGCAAGACCTGCAGAGACAGTTCGAGAAGTTACAGCAAAACAGCCAACTCTCAAAAATATTACCAAGCGAATCGGAACTGACTTCGAAGATTATCCAGTATCTCAATAAATTAATTGCATCCGTGACCAATTCCATATCCAATGCGATTGCGGTCATCTCCAATGTCTTGGTCATTTTTGCGACTGTGCCGATCGTGCTGTATTACATGCTGAAGGAAAGCAGCAAGCTGATACCGTCCCTGCTACACTTTCTGCCGCGCAAATACCGCAAAGAGGGCCAAGAGGCACTGCTGGAAATCGATTCGGCTATCAGTAACTTCATTGTCGGCCGCGTCGTACTAAATATCATTCTAGGCGTGCTAATGTATATCGGTTTTCTAATTATTGGCTTACCGTATTCCATGCTGCTGGCGTTTATTTCTATTTTCCTTAATTTTATCCCTTATGTAGGCGCCTTTCTTGCTGGCATACCGATCGTCATCGTCGGCTTTATCGATTCGCCTTCTACAGCCCTCTGGTCGCTTGTGGTCATCTTAGTCGCACAGCAGGTTCAAGATAACCTGCTCGCTCCGTATATTTACGGCAAATCACTGGAGATCCATCCGCTGACAACGATCGTACTGCTGCTGATCGGCGGCGGCATCGCCGGTATTATTGGTGTACTTCTCGCCATTCCGGTCTATATGATCGCCAAAATCATTTTTGTACGGATCTACAAGCTGTTCCTCTCAGAGAAAATGGAGACTTAAAGGAATGAAAAAGCGGGCCACTCGGCCCGCTTTTTTTTGTTTATGCTATAGGTTAGGTATTGTCCAGTCAATTGGTTCCATATTATGCGACTCGAGAAACGCATTGGTTCTGGAAAAAGGCCGACTGCCAAAAAATCCGCGATGCACCGACAGCGGGCTTGGATGCACTGACTCAAGTACCAGATGCTTCTTGCGGTCAATGAATGCACCTTTCTTCTGCGCATGGCTTCCCCACAAAATAAAGAGCATCGGCTTGTCCCGCTCGTTTAGCTTTTCGATTACCGCATCGGTAAATCGCTCCCATCCGAGTCCCTTATGAGAATTGGCTTGTCCCTCGCGGACAGTCAGAACCGTGTTCAGCAGCAGAACCCCCTGCTTCGCCCAGTGAACCAGGTATCCGTTGTTCGGAATAGGCACTCCAAGATCACTGTGCAGCTCTTTATAGATATTACTTAGGGAAGGAGGTATTCTGACGCCCGGCAGCACGGAAAAGCTCAATCCATGCGCCTGTCCCGGTCCATGATAAGGATCCTGTCCTAAAATGACGACTTTCGTATGTTCATAGGAAGTCAGCTTCAGCGCTTGAAACAAATTGTCTTTCGCGGGGTAAACCGTATGCAGTTTATATTCCTTGGCAAGCGCATAACGCAAATCATTGAAATACGGCTTCTCCACTTCCTCCTTCAGCTGCTCATCCCAATCATTTTCAAACATTTCTACCATTCTCCTCTCCGGTGTGAAATCTTCGAAAAAAAGTCCGGTGCAACCCTATGCACCGGACTTTCTCAAAATATGTGCTTGATATGCCGAGGACCGGGATCGAACCGGTACGGTAGTCACCTACCGCAGGATTTTAAGTCCTGTGCGTCTGCCAATTCCGCCACCCCGGCACGCAAAGTATTTATTCATAAGCTGTTTCAGCAGACAAAATTTAATTTATCACGTTTATAGAAAGCTTGCAACTAAAAAATGAATAAAAACATTTATCGGCGTACTTTCATAGGAGATAGACCGCGTTTGTATTAGAACACAAAAAACTCCTTTCGATCACTGATGGAAATCATCAGAATCAAAAGGAGGCTTTTCGAATACAGCCATATTTCAATGCACTTTCTTGTAAATGCCGAGGACCGGGATCGAACCGGTACGGTAGTCACCTACCGCAGGATTTTAAGTCCTGTGCGTCTGCCAATTCCGCCACCCCGGCAAATGCGCTTGATACCTAATATGGTGGGCCCTGAGGGACTCGAACCCCCGACCAGTCGGTTATGAGCCGACCGCTCTAACCAACTGAGCTAAGGGCCCTGATCAAATATGTTATCGATCAAAATAATGACTGTAAAATTGGTTGCGGGGGCAGGATTTGAACCTGCGGCCTTCGGGTTATGAGCCCGACGAGCTACCGGACTGCTCCACCCCGCGTCATTAATCAGTAGTAAATAGCGACAAGAATTAATATACAGTATAAACACGCTCTGCGTCAAGTATTTTTTTATGGAATAAAATATCTCATGTTTTTCAAGGAATAAAGCGAACACCATATCTCCCTTTACGCGAACGGAAAATTTCGACCAGATGAGGATCGTCATAGCCGTAAATCCAGCCATTCTGTTCAAGTCTTTTCGCGAGGCATCCAGCTTGAAATTTCGTCTTATACAACTTCCCAAAATAAACCCATTGCATGTTTCTAACCCCTTTCTGCCATGATAAATGGTGTCGTTGGCTATTGTTACCTGATGAGGCACACATCATGCATTTTGGGATTTTCTTTAAGATTTCTTTGAGATTGTTTATGAATTATTTTATAATATTAATAATATTAACTAAGTTGTTTAATATTAAACTTTTCTGGAAGCGAGGAATTTGAATGGCAAAAACACACAGGAAGCACTCTCCCGCCGACTTATTGAAGAAATTTATTTTTATCACTGCCGGTGCAGTCTTAATGGCTGTTGCGCTCGAGGTATTTCTCGTACCGAACGATATCATTGACGGCGGCATCACTGGTATCTCCATTGTTTTATCCAAAATTACAACGCTCCCTCTCGGGATTTTCCTCTTTATAATCAACCTTCCCTTTTTGTTCCTGGGCTACAAACTGATCGGCAAAACCTTTGCCATCTCTACACTGTACGGCATCGTCGTCATGTCAGTCATGACGCAGATCCTACATGATGTTCAGCCCTTTACCAATGAAAAAATACTGGCCGTGTTGTTTGGCGGTCTGATCTTAGGTCTTGGCGTCGGCCTCGTCATCCGATTTGGCGGCTCGCTGGACGGAACGGAAATCGTGGCCATTTTGCTTTCAAAAAAGACCCGCATTCCCGTCGGACAGATCATCATGATCATGAACGTGTTTATTTTTATCATCGCCGGGTTTGTGTTCGGATGGGATTCTGCCATGTACTCTATCTTCGCGTATTATATGGCTTCAAAGGTCATGGATATCGTCGTAGAGGGTCTCAACGAATCCAAATCGGTTACCATCATCTCTAGCGAATATGAAGAGATTTCCCAAACAATTCGTGACCGTCTTGGGCGCACAACGACTTTCATATATGCACGCGGCGGCTATTCTGGAGAAGAAACGCAAATGATCTATTGCGTCGTTACCCGCCTTGAGCTTTCGAAGCTGAAATCCCTTGTTCATGAAATCGATCCCAAAGCCTTTATCGCGATTGAGCATGTTTCGGACGTGCTTGGGGGAAATTTCGAGAAGAGTGCGATTCACTAAAACCGTTAAGTCGCAATAAAGTGATATATAACAAAAAGCAGCCCGAGGGCTGCTTTTTGTTAACATTATAGAATTTATAAATTTCAGCGAAGCGGAAGCCATTCATAAATTGTAAATATTACACGCCGAAAGAGGAAGGATCTTTTCTCCATGCTTTAAGCGCAGCCACATCCTCTTCCTGGATCATGCCTTGCTCCAAGGCTACATCCATCAGCGCACTGTAGTTTGACAGCGTCTGGAGCGGAATACCCGCATCGCTGAATGCTTGTACGGCCTTGTCCAGCTGATAGCTGAAAATAGCGAGTACGGCTTGAGGCTCAGCTCCCGCGTCTTTAACGGCAAGCGCAGCTTTGATGGAACTTCCGCCGGTTGAGATCAGGTCTTCAATGACGATCACTTTCTGACCCGGCTTAATCATACCTTCGATCTGATTTTCCTTGCCATGTCCTTTCGCTTTGTCGCGGATATAGGCCATCGGCAGGTTCAGCTTCTGCGCAACCCATGCTGCGTGCGGGATACCTGCTGTTGCCGTACCGGCAATCACTTCGGTATCCGGATACTGCTCGCGGATCACTGCAGCAAACGATTCGGCGATATACTCGCGGATCTCGGGATAAGACATCGTAAGGCGGTTATCGCAGTAAATTGGGGACTTGATGCCGGAAGTCCAGGTAAAGGGCTGCTTCGGACGCAACGCCACCGCTTCGATCTGCAGCAAATACGCTGCGATTTGACCAGGGATTTCTGCTAGTTTCGTCATGCTTCCAACATCTCCTTAATAATTTGTTCAGCAGCTTCTCTCGGCTTCTCAGCCGCCGTTATCGGCCGTCCGACGACGATGTAGCTGCTTCCGTTCCGAATGGCTTCTCCCGGCGTCAGAACGCGCTTCTGATCGCCCTGATCACTTCCTGCCGGACGGATGCCCGGGGTTACGGTAACAAAATCCTTCCCGCAGACGCTCATGATATCAGCGGATTCCTGTGCCGATGCCACCACGCCGTCAAGACCTGCTGACTGGGTCAGCTCCGCATAACGGATGACCGCGTCCTTCACCGTTCCTGGAATGCCAATCTCCTGATTCAGCACGTTCTGTCCTGTGCTGGTCAACTGCGTAACGGCGATGACAAGTGGCTTTTCCAAGGCTGAATCGGACTGAAGGGCCTTGTCCACACCATCCAGAGCAGCCTTCATCATGTCCTTGCCGCCAGCCGCATGAACATTAAACATGTCCACACCAAGACGGGTGATGCTTTCAGCTCCACCCTTCACCGTGTTAGGGATATCATGCATTTTCAAATCAAGAAATACCTTATAGCCGCGGGTTTTCAGTTCCCGCACAAAATCCGGGCCTGCAGCATAATACAGCTGCATGCCCACCTTCATGTAACATGGAATGCCCTCAAGCTCCTGAAGCAGGTTCTTGGCTTGACTCGCATCCGGGTAATCGAGGGCCACGATTAAGCGGCCCGCCATTTCCTTATATTGTTCATTCATATGAGTGCGTACCTCCTAGCGATCGGCGAATGCTGGCATCGCGGAGGATGAGAAATTGATCGTGTCGAGCATGTTCAGCAGCGCTCTGACCGTATCGAGGGAGGTCATACATACAGCCCCGTTCTCAACCGCTTCACGGCGAATCCGGAATCCGTCACGCTCAGGCGTTTTACCTTTGGTCAGCGTATTGAAGACGAATTGCGCTTCTCCGTTGCGGATCAGATCCAGAATGTTGGGC
Source organism: Paenibacillus mangrovi (assembly GCF_022898935.1). GTDB lineage: Bacteria > Bacillota > Bacilli > Paenibacillales > Paenibacillaceae > Paenibacillus_AQ > Paenibacillus_AQ mangrovi. Next base: position 304,714 of record NZ_JALIRP010000002.1, read on the forward strand.
GTGCCTTCGCTGAGCTTTTGAACCGTCGTTACGAGGATTCCAGCATCGCTGAGCGCCTTCGCCGTTCCGCCTGTCGCATAGATTTTGTATCCAAGGCGTCTGAAGCCTTTCATCAGCTGGGCCGCTTCGGCTTTGTCCTTGTCGGCTACCGTGATGATGATCGCTCCGGTGGAAGGAATCTTCATGCCTGCCCCGATCAAGCCTTTATACAAGGCTTTGGCATACTGCAGATCGCGTCCCATAACCTCGCCTGTCGATTTCATCTCTGGTCCGAGCGTAGGCTCGACTCTGCGCAGCTTCGCAAAGGAGAAGACCGGTACTTTGACCGATACGTATTCGCTTTCCGGCCACATGCCTTCTTCATAGCCCAGATCCTTCAGCTTTTTGCCGAGAATTGCTTGTGTCGCCAGATTGGCCATCGGAATGCTTGTTACCTTGCTCAGGAACGGAACCGTCCGGGAAGAGCGCGGGTTAACTTCGATGACGTAAACTTCATCTTTGTAGATGACGAACTGGATGTTGACCAGACCGATCGTTTTCAGTTCCTTCGCAATGCGGGTCGTGATGCTTATGATCTTGTCTTTCAGGTGCTGCTCCAGATGCTGCGGTGGGTAAACCGCGATCGAGTCGCCGGAGTGCACACCTGCGCGTTCGATATGCTCCATAATTCCCGGAATGACCACCGTTTCACCGTCACAGATTGCATCGACTTCGACTTCCTTGCCGAGCATGTAGCGGTCAATCAGTACCGGATGTTCTGGATTGATTTTCACGGCTTCTTCCATGTAGCTCAGCAGCTCAGCGTCAGAGTATACGATTTCCATCGCACGTCCGCCAAGGACATAGGATGGTCTCACAAGAACCGGATATCCGAGGGACTGCGCCGTACCTACCGCTTCGTCAACCGATGTCACCGTGCTGCCTTTTGGCTGCGCGATATCAAGACGAGAGAGCAGTGCTTCGAACTTTTTGCGGTTTTCAGCTTCATCAATGCTTTCCAGGCTGGTTCCGAGAATCGGAACGCCTGCTGCACTCAGCGGTGCTGCCAGGTTGATGGCAGTTTGTCCACCGAACTGTACGATAACTCCGATCGGCTTCTCCTGCTCGATGACGTTCATGACATCTTCGAAGAACAGCGGCTCGAAGTACAGTCTGTCTGAGGTGCTGAAGTCGGTAGATACCGTTTCAGGGTTGTTGTTGATGATGACTGCTTCATACCCGGCATTTTGAATCGCCCATACCGCATGTACAGTCGAGTAGTCAAACTCAATGCCCTGGCCGATCCGGATCGGACCGGAGCCCAGCACAACCACTTTTTCTTTATTCGATTTTGTCACTTCGTTCTCTGTTTCATAGGTCGAGTAGTAGTACGGCGTGGAAGCTTCGAATTCAGCCGCGCAGGTATCTACCATTTTGTATACCGGACGCAACTCATGCTGGATGCGGTACTCGCGCACTTCAGCTTCAGTCGTGTAGTTGTCCGCATGGACCTCAGCGCGCAGTTCTGCAATCGCACGGTCCGTGAAGCCCATGCGCTTTGCTTCGTACAGTGTTTCATAAGTAAGTTCTTTTTGCTGGATCTGCTTTTCGAAATGGATCAGACCTTGTAGCTTGTCGAGGAACCACCAGTCCACTTTGGTCAGATCTTGGATCATTTGTAAATCATAGCCGCGGCGGAAGGCTTCGGCGATCAGGAAGATGCGCTCGTCGTCGACTTTAACCAGACGTTCCTTCAGCACTTCCTCGCTCAGCTCCTCCGTCCCTTTTAGGTAGAAGCGGTGTACGCCGATTTCCAGGGAGCGAATCGCTTTATGGATAGATTCCTCGAATGTTCGTCCGATCGCCATTACTTCGCCGGTCGCTTTCATTTGCGTTCCCAGCTTGCGGTTGGCGTGGATAAATTTATCGAAAGGCCAGCGCGGGATTTTGCTTACGATATAGTCCAGCGTTGGTTCAAAACATGCATAAGTTTGCCCGGTTACCGGGTTGATGAGTTCGTCAAGTGTGTAGCCCATGGCGATTTTAGCCGCCATTTTGGCGATCGGGTATCCTGTTGCTTTGGAAGCAAGGGCCGAAGAGCGGCTTACCCGTGGGTTAACTTCAATAACATAGTATTGGTAGCTTTGCGGATCCAGCGCAAACTGTACGTTACATCCACCCTCGATGTTAAGAGCGCGGATGATTTTCAGGGAGGCCGATCTCAGCATTTGGTACTCGCGGTCAGACAGCGTCTGGCTTGGTGCCACGACGATACTGTCGCCTGTGTGTACGCCAACCGGGTCGAAGTTTTCCATGTTGCAGACCACGATGCAGTTGTCGTTCGCGTCACGCATTACTTCGTATTCGACTTCCTTCATACCGGCGATGCTCTTCTCGATCAGACATTGTCCAATCGGGCTGTAACGGATACCAGAGGACACGGTTTCGCGCAGTTCTTCTTCGGTCGCGCAGATCCCGCCACCCGTTCCGCCAAGCGTGTAGGCCGGACGGACGATGACCGGATATCCGACTTCTTCCGCAAATACAAGCGATTCATCCAGAGTCGTTACGATGGTACTTTCCGGTACTGGTTGCTCCAGCTCACGCATTAGCTCGCGGAACAGGTCGCGGTCTTCGGCTTTTTCAATGGATGTCAGTTGGGTTCCGAGCAGCTTGACGTTCTCCTGCTCCAGGATGCCTGCCTTCGCCAATTCTACCGCCATGTTCAGGCCGGTTTGTCCGCCGAGTGTCGGCAGCAGTCCGTCTGGACGCTCCTGACGGATAATTTGTGTTACAAAATCAAGAGTAATCGGTTCAATATAGACTTTGTCAGCCATATTGGTATCTGTCATGATCGTTGCAGGGTTGCTGTTGATGAGAACAACCTCAACGCCTTCTTCTTTGAGTGCCTCGCAGGCCTGAGTGCCTGCGTAGTCAAATTCCGCCGCCTGACCGATGACGATCGGGCCCGAGCCAATAACGAGGATTTTCTTAAGTTGTTTATTCAGTGGCATGATTAACGTTCTCCTTTCGCGGCTGCAGCAAGCTCAGCCTGGCGCGGGTTCGCCGGATTCTGCTGTTTGTGTTCTCTGATCATCTCCAGGAACTGATCGAAGAGATAGCTATTATCATACGGACCTGGTGCTGCTTCCGGATGATATTGTACGGTGAAGGCCGGATATTTTTTATGTTTCAGACCTTCGACGGTTTTATCATTATTGTTGATATGTGTTACTTCAAGCTCTGTACCTGCAATCGATTCCTCATTCACCGTATAGCCATGGTTTTGGGAAGTGATATAGCAGCGATTTGTTCTCAAATCTTTAACCGGATGGTTGCCGCCGCGGTGTCCGAATTTAAGCGCTTCGGTATCGGCGCCGCAAGCCAGTGCAAACAGCTGATGTCCAAGGCAGATCCCAAAGATCGGGTATTCGCCGAGAAGCTCTTGGATGGTACGTATCGCATGCGGTACGTCTTTCGGGTCCCCAGGACCGTTGGACAGCTGAATTCCGTCCGGATTCAGGTGGCGGATTTCTTCTGCCGTCGTATCTTGAGGTACAACGACCACATCACAACCGCGGGCCGTAAGTTCACGCAGGATGCCTGTTTTCGCACCGTAGTCTACCAGAACGATCCGCTCTCTCGAGCCTGGACTGCTGTACACATGTTTGGTAGAAACCGTAGCAACCTGATTTGTCAAGATCGGGCTTGCCGCCAGACGCTCTCTTAGTTCTTCAACCGACTGGGCCGACGTCGTGAGAATTCCCTTCATCGTTCCGTGCTGACGGATCATGCGGGTCAGCATACGGGTATCAATGCCGCTGATGCCCACGATGCCGTATTCTTTCAGCAAGCTGTCCACACTGTATTCCGCGCGCCAGTTGCTTGGCACCGTTTCATGACGGCGTACGACGAAGCCGTGCACGAATGGCGCCACAGATTCAAAATCATCACGTGTAATTCCGTAGTTACCGATCAGCGGATATGTCATGGTTACGATCTGTCCGCAGTAAGATGGATCAGACAGCACCTCCTGGTAACCAGTAATCCCCGTATTGAATACAACCTCACCCGTTTTTTCACCTTCCGCACCGAAAGCACTGCCCGTAAACAGTGTTCCATCCTCCAGAAGCAATCTTGCCTGCATTCCTCTCACTCCTCTGTCAAATACGTATGTTTGGTGATGCTGCAATTCATGTTCGTTCTTTTGCAGCATTCATCTATTCTGTATCTTTTGCTTTCATGAATCTGTCTTTGGTTTCGTTCCAAGCCTTAATCAGCCCATACAACCTTGCCGTTCACCCATGTTTTCACCGGCCAGCCTTTCAGCTTCCATCCGGTAAATGGAGTATTGCGTCCCTTCGTCGCGAACTCTGCAGGATTGACCTCTTTTTCCGTATCCAGGTCGATCATGGTCAGGTCAGCAGGTGCTCCCTCTTCCAGTCTTCCTGTATCCAGTCCGAACACCTTAGCAGGGTCAGCAGTCATACGGCGCACCAGCATGGCGAGATCCCATTTTCCCGTCTCTACGAATTTCGTGTAGAGAAGCGGGAAAGCTGTCTCGAAGCCTACGATGCCGAATGGCGCCATTTCCATCCCTTTTGCTTTTTCCTCTTCGGTATGAGGAGCATGATCCGTTACGATGATGTCCAGCGTTCCGTCTAGAAGTGCTTCGATACAAGCTTCAACGTCACGCGGAGAGCGAAGCGGCGGGTTCATTTTCCAATTGGCGTCAAGGCCTGGAATATCTTCATCGGACAGCAGCAGGTGATGCGGGCATACCTCTGCAGTTACCTTGATGCCGATTGATTTGGCTTGGCGGATCAGCCTTATGGATTGCTCCGTGCTCACGTGGCACACATGGTAGTGGACTCCCGTCGCTTCGGCGAGAAGAATGTCCCGGCCGACATGGATCGCTTCCGATTCATTCGGTATCCCCACTAGTCCATGCTTTTCTGCAAATTTGCCTTCCGTAACGCTTCCCTTTTCCACCAGGGAATTCTCTTCGCAGTGTGCGATGACCGGCATATCCAGCTCGGCAGCCATCCGCATGGCGTTTTTCATCATTTGCGCGTTCTGTACACCTACGCCGTCGTCGGTAAATCCGATCGCACCAGCAGCCTTGAGGGCTGCAAAATCAGTCAATTCCCGTCCAAGCTCCCGGACCGTAATGGCCGCATAAGGAAGGACCTTTACGAGTCCAGCTTCGCGAGCCTTATCCAGCACCAGCTGTACGGTTTCCGGATTGTCTGTTACCGGTTTGGTATTTGGCATACAAGCGATGGTTGTAAATCCGCCCTTAGCAGCCGAACGGCTTCCGGTTTCAATCGTTTCCTTATGTTCAAAGCCAGGCTCGCGCAAATGAACATGCATATCGATCAGCCCTGGCGTCACCAGCTTGCCTGCAGCATCCGTCACTTCGGCTCCTGCCTGCGGCTCCCATGCCGAGTCTCCATCGATCAGACTCCGGATGACTCCGTCCTCCAGGATGATATGCTTTTTGACCAGTTCACCTTGTTCATTCAACACGCTGGCATTCGTAATAATCTGCACGTTGTTTACCTCCGCTCGTTGATTGGCGCTGTGGCTTCCAATCTATTGTATAATAATAATTCAAGTTTGTGTATATTTATTAATTCATTTGCATGTATAATCTTGTTCCGGACTATCTCAGCGCTCTTTCCATAACCGCCATCCGTACCGGAACCCCGTTGCTCATCTGTGTAAAAATGGCCGACTGCTCACATTCGACGACCGCATCGTCAATTTCCACGTTCCGGTTGACCGGAGCCGGGTGCATAATCAGCGTGTGCTTGGACAGCCTTGCCGCCCGCTCCTCTGTCAATCCGTATTGCGCCCGGTATTCCTCAGCCGATTTGAACATGCCCGTTTCGTGGCGTTCGAGCTGAACCCGCAGCATCATGACGACATCCGATTTCAGCGCTTCTTCCATGGAGACGTAGGCGGCGTAAGGCTCAAGATCCGGTGCCACCATATTCTGCGGTGCGCAGAACTTGACTTCAGCTCCGAATTTTCTAAGCGCCCACAGGTCCGATCTGGCCACCCGGCTGTGAGAGATGTCGCCGATGATCGAAACGGTCAGACCTTGAAGAGTTCCAAACTTTCTTTTCATCGTGAACAGATCCAGCAGCGCCTGCGTCGGGTGCTCATTGTTTCCATCGCCCGCATTGATCAGCGGCACCGAAAGTTTGGACGCTAGTTCTTCTAGCACGCCTGCCGGCTTGAGCCGGATGACGCCAGCGTCAATTCCCATGGACTCAAGGGTTTTGACTGTATCGTAGATCGACTCACCTTTTTCAACGCTCGAGGCTGCGGCCGCGAAGTTCAACACCTGTGCTCCAAGCCGCTTTTCGGCCATTTCGAAGGAAAACCGCGTTCTTGTGCTGTTCTCGAAAAACATGTTCGCTACAAAGCTTGAGCTCAGCACCGGTACGACTTTTTCCTGCTGTGCTTCCCAGTATGCTGCCCGGTCGAGTATGGACTCGATCTCGCTGCGGCTAAGGTCTTTCAATCCGAGCAAGCTGCGTTCCTTAAGCTTCGTCATCGTCATCATGTTTATTTCTCCTCCCGGTTTTGGAAAATCGTAACCTCGTCCTTGCCGTCCGTTTCTGTTAGTAGAACCTCGATTTGTTCCTGCTTTGAGGTCGGAACGTTCTTGCCGATGTAGTCCGGCCTTATCGGGAGCTCACGGTGACCTCTGTCTGCCAGCACAGCCAGCTGGATCATTTGCGGTCTGCCACAATCCATGAGCGCATCCATCGCAGCCCGGATCGTCCGCCCGGTGTACAGAACATCATCGAACAAAATCACTTTTTTATCTTCTATATCGAGAGCCCTAAGCTCTTTGTTCACATCTATGGCTGCCTTCGAGTTCTTATCCTTCTGATCGTCCCGGTAAGGAGTCACGTCAATCGATGCCCATGTCACCGGCGTTCCTTCAATTTCCAGTATTTTTGCGGCGAGCCTTTCAGCCAGATACTCTCCACGTGTTTTAATGCCGATCAGAACGCAGTTTTCAATCCCCTTGTTCCTCTCCAGTATTTCGTGTGCAATACGTGTCAGTGCGCGGCGGATCGCCGCTTCATCCATAATGACATGCACTTCAGTACTCATGCTCCACACTCCTTTTTGTTTAGGGATATTGATTTTGACTACATTATCACCCGTGAACATGCAAAAAACTCCTTGCCGCAAAAGGCAAGGAGTCAACGTCGCTAGACATAATGGGACACGAGGGTATCTCTCCGGGACCGCACGAAAAAGACATGCGTATGCCGCGAAAGTGAACCTCGGTTCACGTTACCTTGCCAGCCTCACGGGACTGAATTAAAGGTGCATATTTAACTACAGAGAATTATGACAGACGGGCATCGCATTGTCAACAGACGCTGGCCATTTTTATAAATGGAATATTATTCCGGCAATTGACGAGACGGTTGTGGTTCATTATGTACCAATGCAGGCTCTTCCGTCGTCTGTGCTGTCGACCGGGACCGCGGGGGTTGCGGTGAATCGCCGAAAATATCATTCATTTCTTTTTTGAACTCACGGACAGTCTTCCCTGCGGCGCGGCCCAGTCCAGGCAGCTTGCTTGGACCAAACAGGAGCAGAGCTAGTACAGCCAACAAAATGAATCCCGGTACGCCGATATCGTTTAGCATGTTGTCCATAAACCTCCTTCATCCAATTCTAATTGCAAATCATATCCAAGAGATACTCCATCGATTACTTATACCAACCCATAGTTCATCTGGTCATCATATCTCGTCTCATTTCTATACATACCACTTTACCATCTTTGCCTTCAAAAATCACGAAGGTCTTCTCATTTTCGCTAGCCGCTCAATCACGATCCGAACCGCGATCGCATCATCGATATATCCAAAAGGAAAGCTGAAATCTGGTATGACATCCGCCGACAGTACAAAATACAAAAGCGCGCTGCCAATGACATGCTGCTCTGCCTCAGGCAATTGCCCGGAAGAATACTCCTTGTACAAATCCTTTAATTGTTCTATATAGTAGCCCGCACTCCGCAGCTGCTCCAGCTTAGGCAAAAAAGACTTTTCAATAATCTCCTTGCCTTCCTCCGTTCTAGCATACGCCTCATATTTATGCAATTCCTTGCGAACTTGGCTGGCCATATCATCCACGTTGATTCCGATCCCCTGTAGGGCGGCCCTTAATTCGCCGATGCCGTCCTTCTGTTCCAATGGCTCTAACCCGGCGGTAGCAAGAAGATCCAAGAGTGGAATGTCCAAATGCTGCGCAAACAATTTCAGATGCTCCAGTTTTGGCTGCTGCTTGCCATTCACGATGCGGGATACGGTTGCTGTGTCGATCCCGATTACCCTGCATAATTTTCGCATGGACATGGATTTGGCTGTTAAGGCTGATTTGATCAGTTGGCCAATCCTGTTCCGTTCCTGAGCTTCATCTTCCTCAAAAGCCATAATACGGCCGCCCCTCTCAAGTTTATCTCAACATGTTGAAAATTTCTCAACAGTATATGACCCCAAATGTCACTTTTTCTCAACGTCTTCAATAAGATATATGAGGATTTTGCAAATTCCTGAATGACTTTTCTAAATTTCATCAAGGAGAGTGCTAACAAATGATTGCACCATGGTTATCATCCATTTCCATCGCCCTTGCTTCCAATCTGGATAATGCGGGGGTAGGCGCAGCTTACGGCGTTAGAAAAATTAGAATTCCTTTTTTGGCAAGCACTGTGATCGCTTTTATGGGCTTTCTGCTGACATTGATCGGAGGAATTTTCGGGAAAGTGATTGCCCTATGGATGCCTCCTCTGATATGCAATATTATCGGAATGATTATTCTGGTGGCGATTGGACTATGGGTTATGCTGCAACCTTTTCTTCAGGAAAAAGAAGTAAAACGCGAAAATCCGCAAGGGTTAATCAAAGATATATTGAAGAACCCGGAAACCGCGGATTTCAACCAATCGAAAACCGTTGATTTTAAGGAGTCGGTCATACTCGGCATCGCGCTTTCAATCAATAATCTCGCCGGTGGATTCGATGCAGGCATTACCCATATCAATATATGGGAAACCTCAATATTTTCGGGCGTATTCAGCTATCTCTGCATCGGTATTTGCTCGCTGCTTGGCCGCAAAATCGCCGGTGAACGCCTTGAAAAAAGCGCCAGCTGGATCGCCGGGATCATCCTGATCGCCATCGGACTGCATCAAGTGATTTGAAAAGAAACGGGCTGCCTCATGGCTGCCCGTTCCTTTTAAGGGATATTCAATTAAAACTCAAATTCCACGTCACTCAGACGACCCTTGATTTCGTTGATAACGCGCTTCTCATCTTCTTCCCCATTAGCAATAAACGTTACGGAGAAGCGTACGAAGTGGCCGGCATCATCCCAAGGCACGCTGGAAATCAGCTTTTCGCGGATTAGGAACTGGGAGAAATCCTCGCCGCTTTCAAAACGGATTCCGCCTTTGATTCCTTTTGGTGCCTCCACGTACAGGAAGAAGGAACCTTTCGGCTTTTCTGCCTTGAAGCCCAGCTCGTTCAGTGCTGCGACCAGCATTTCATGACGGCGGGAGTACTTAGCGGCAATTTTCTCCGTAATTTGTGGATTGTAAAGGCCGTATGCAGCGGCTTTTTGAATCGCGATGAATTGACCGGAATCATTATTATCCTTAACATCGCCGAATGCTTTGACCACAAGCGGGTTGCCTGCGATAAAGCCGATCCGCCAGCCGGTCATATTGTAGGATTTAGACAGGGAATGAAGCTCGACGCCTACGTCTTTTGCGCCCGGAACAGACAGGAAGCTGAGCGGCTTCAATCCGTCATATGTCAATGCGGCATATGGAGCATCATGCACGATCACAACATCATGCTTTTTAGCCCATTCAACAACCTCTGTGAAAAATTCCACAGTCGCGCTAGCACCCGTCGGATTATTCGGATAGTTAAGGTAGAAAAGCTTGGCCCGCTTTGCAATGTCTTCCGGAATCGAGCTTAGGTCAGGCAGAAAGTTGTTCTCTTTTTTGAGTTCAACGTTGTAGACTTCACCGCCGAGGTATTTGGTGTGCGTACCCATCACCGGATAACCAGGAACCGTCATGATTGTGACATCCCCCGGATTGATAAAGCATGATGGGAGCATCGCCAGTGCCGGCTTGGAGCCGATGGAATGCAGCACTTCCGTGTCAGGGTCGATACCATCAACGTTAAATACTTCCTTCATATAGTGGACTGCAGCTTCTTTGAACTCTGCGATGCCGTTATCGGCATAACCGCGGTTTTCAGGCTTGGCCGCTTCTTCGGCAAGCTTCGCGACGATTCCGGCATCCGCCATTTCATCGGGTTCGCCCACGCCCAGGTCAATCAGTTCGACATCAGGAAAATCCTTCTTCGCTTGTGCTTTGGCGCGTTTGATTTTTTCAAACTTATAGATCGCCGTATCTTTACCATAATTGGAACCGCCAATCCGGTCCGCAAAAATGTTTTGAATATACGTATTTTGGTATTTCTCAATACTCATTTAGCAGTTCATCTCCTATTTAGGAATCATTCCAAAAATCTATCCTAAATATGAAGGAATCCATGGCTGAAAGCCATGGACTAATTATCGTATCATTTGTACTTTCATCGACTGCGCAGGTTTGTAAGCAGCTCCTCCATGTCAGAAGGAATTTCAGCCGTAAATTCCATATACTCTCCGCTGGATGGATGAACAAACCCAAGCACTTTCGCATGCAGAGCCTGTCCGTCCATTTTAATCCCTTTGCTGCGCCCGTACACAGGATCACCAACAAGCGGATGCCCAATAAATTTCATATGGACACGGATCTGGTGAGTCCGTCCCGTCTCAAGCTGCAGTTCAAGCAGGGTATAGTCCCCGAAACGCTCTAGCACAACAAAATGCGTGACGGCATGCTTGCTGTTTTTTTCCGTAACGGTAAACATTTTGCGGTCCTGTGGATCGCGGCCGATCGGCGCATCTACGGTTCCCTGATCATGGCTCACGTTGCCGTGGACAAGAGCAACATATCTGCGCGTGACACTGTGATCCTTAAGCTGGGCGGCAAGAGAAGCATGCGCCTTATCATTTTTGGCAGCCATTAAAAGTCCCGAAGTGTCTTTATCAATCCGGTGTACGATGCCAGGACGAAGTTCCCCGTTAATACCCGATAAGTCCTTGCAATGATACATCAGCGCATTAACAAGCGTTCCCGATGAATGTCCAGGAGCCGGGTGCACGACCATGCCTCTCGGTTTGTTCACCACAATCACATCTCGGTCCTCATAAGCGACATCCAGCAGGATATCCTCAGGTACAATTTCCACCGCGGACGGCTCTGGTACGGCAACTTCCAAATGATCCCCTTCCGCCAGCTTGTAATTGGCCTTGACAGGATGTCCGTTGACCTTGACATGACCGGAGGTGATCCACAGTTGTACCTGCGACCGGGATACTTCCTCTTCCCAGGATTCGGTAATGTACTTGTCGATCCGCTCCTTGGCATAGGCCTGGTCAATCACCCACTCCCTGATTTCGGTCTCACTCACACAATTTCATTCCCTTCCTTGCTCTCGTTCTCTGGTGTAGTATTATTCAAATCGATCAATGAATCCACAAAAATCAGCGCGACGCCAATACAGATGCAGGAATCGGCAATGTTGAAGATTGGAAACGTATAGCTTCCAAAATTTAACATCAAAAAGTCAACGACTTCTCCATACAGAGCCCGGTCGAGGAAATTACCGAGCGCTCCCCCCATAACGAGACTGAGGGCAATCGGCAGCAGCTTGCGCGACGAGGTTTTTCTGACTTTTTCCATGTACCATATGATGGCAATGACAACCACAATCGTAATGACGACAAAAAACCATCTTCGGTTTGGCAAAATGCCAAAAGCAGCGCCCTTGTTACGGATGGACGTAATTACGAAGAAGTTACCGATGACCGGAATTTCTTGACCAATCTCCATTTGTTTAGTAATGATAAACTTCGTTCCCTGATCGACTAAAAATGCGATTAAAGCGAGGATGTAGTACCACACAGCACAAAGTCACTCCGTTCTTATCATATAGGCCGTAGAACATGACGGCTCCATGTCATATAAAGACCTGTATATTGTAGCACAGCACGTCAGAAATCGTCCATTAACGTCCAGCCACGAGAAGATTTTCCTCATGTAAAACCCCCGTTTTCCGCGCATCCTAGAATTGAAGGAATTGTCTTTAGGCGGCAATTGTCTGCCGTAAAAGGAAAGGGGACCGTATCCATGCAGCAACTCACCGCTACACAGCTTAAACATCTTCGTTCCCTGCTGGAAGAGCAGCAGCAATCCTTACAGCAAAAAGATGTGAACAATGACAGTTACGGTCTTGACGAATCCATGCGTGATGGAATCGGCGAGCTCTCGCTTATTGATAACCACCCTGCCGATGTGGCCACTGAATTATATTACCGTGAGATGGACCTCATGCTTCAGGATCACGATGATCACCGGTTAACCCACATCAGTGAGGCTTTAGAGCGGATGGATCAAGGAACTTACGGCGTATGTCGAGAATGTGGAAAGCCGATTTCTTATGCCCGTCTTGAGGCTGTCCCGACAACGGCATATTGTATTGAGCACTCTCCCAAGCAGAATGTTTCCAATTACCCTCCGGTGGAAGAAGAGTTTCTTATGCCTCCTTTCGGCCGCACAAGCCTGGATGAACGTGAAGATCAAAACGGCTTTGATGGTGAAGACACATGGCAGGTACTAGAGAACTTTGGATCTTCCAACACACCGGCCATGGCCGATAGCAACGAGATTCACAGTTATGACGATATGGAAATCGAAGCCTCGGATGAACTGGAAGGTTTCGTCGAGCCACTCGAAGCCTTTGTAGCTACCGACATCTACGGCAACCTCATTGATATCGTACGCAGCCAGGAATACCGCAGGTACATGGACAAAGGCGAATTCATCGACATGCAGCAACTTGCTGAAGAAGACGATGATGACGAATTCTTTGATCTTTAATACGACTTAAGCTCAAGCTGGCGCTGGACGATCCGTACAATATCCGCGATGTAATCTCCGATGATCGGCAGATTAAGCGCCCCAAGGATCTGCAGGAAATAAATAATGGTAGCCGCGAAAAAAGTAAACCCGATCGCAATGCCGACTCCTTTGGCCGTTCCGGCCAGCATATTCAGCCAAATAATCCGCCAAGGCTTGTGAAGGAGCTGGGTGTAGTCGGCAATACGGGATTTTTCCAGCTGATCCGCTATTTGGACCGTAAGTTTATACATTAGGCTCAGTTGGTCTTCGCCCGCAGCAGCATCACCGTTTTTCTGATCATTCACCATGAGTTTTTCCCCTTTTGAATTCATAACCACATATCTGAAAGAAATAAACGAGCCCAAGGGCGCAGACTCTCATCTGTGCTTGAAGGCTCGTTTATTCCTTTTGACTGCTATTATTTGCCTAAAATGCGGCACTCATTCAAACAATGCTCTTTCAAGAGGGCAAACCTCGGTAAAAATCTTATTCAGCGATGTGAATACCAAGCGTTTTGCCTGCCAAATCAACGGTTTCCATGGCCACTTCCTTACCGAAAACAAGGTCCTTGACCAATACGTTCTCACGAAGCACATGATCATAAGCCTGAATAGCTTTTGCCAGCTCTTCGTCTGCGTCCAGAACAAGCGTCACACGTTTTTCGATTGGCAGATCCAGCTTTTTACGGTAATCCTGAACGGCACGGACTACTTCTCTGACCCAGCCTTCTTGCTCGAGCTCAGGGGTGATTTCCGTATTCAGGGCAACCGTGATGCCATATCCGGATGCCGAAGCGAATCCGCTCTTGGCATGCTTCTCTACAAGCAGTTCATCAGCCGTTATTTGAAGCTCTTCACCCTCCGGTGAGGTTACGTTGATGCTTCCGGATTGCACGGCAGCTCTTGTTTCTTCTGGAGATAGACCTTTCAGGAAGCCTTGAAGGAAGCCGATATTTTTGCCATATTTCTTACCAGCTACTTTCAGGTTCATTTTCAAAGTGAAGTCTACAAATCCGCTGTCGCTGGTTGCCAGCACAAGCTCCTTCACGTTGATCTCTTCCTTGATGATCTCCTGATAGCCTGCCACATCAAAGGATCGATCCATCGAAATGATCAATTCGGACAACGGTTGGCGGGTTTTGATACCCGTCTCGTTGCGGACGTTACGTGCGAGCTCGACGATTTGACGGGCTGATTCCATATCCGCCTCAAGCGATTTGTCGATGAGGGACTCATCCGCTTGCGGGAAGTCGGCCAGATGCACGCTTGTGCCGCCGCCGAGGTTGGTGTAGATATCTTCGGACAGGAACGGCGTATAAGGCGCCATCATTGTGGCAAGGGTGAGCAGTACATGCGTCAGAGTGCCATATGCGGCAAGTTTGTCTTCGGTCAGGCCACTGCCCCAGAAACGGTCACGGGAACGGCGGATGTACCAGTTGCTCAGCTCATCGATAAAGCCTTCGATACCCTTCGCGGAATTTAGGAAATCATTCACCGCAAGACCTTTGTCGACCAATTGGATCAGACTGTTCAGACGGGAGAGAATCCAGCGGTCCAGTTTATTTTCGGATGGCTTGAACGGATGCTCCGTCGGATCGTATCCATCGATGTTCGCATAAAGCGTCAGGAATGAATGGGTGTTCACCAGCGTATCTACGACTTTGGATTTAGCCTCAGCAACGATGCCTTTGGAGAAGCGTTTGCTGTTCCATGGCGCACTGTCTGCAAGCAAAGCCCAACGGAATGCATCCGTACCGAACTCGTTGATGATTTCCCAAGGGTCGATAACGTTGCCTTTGGATTTGGACATCTTCTGTCCGTTTTCATCGAGAATATGCCCCGTAGCGATAACCGCTTTATATGGCGCTACGCCCTTGAAAAGCGTGGAAACCGCAAGCAAGCTGTAGAACCAACCGCGTGTCTGGTCAATCCCTTCACAGATCATGTCTGCAGGGAACTGCTCTTCGAAGGTGTCCGTGTTCTCGAACGGATAATGATGCTGCGCAAACGGCATCGAGCCGCTGTCGAACCATACGTCGATGACTTCAGATGTACGTTCCATTAGACCGCCGTCGCAGTGCGGGCATTTTACTTTTACACCGTCTACATATGGCTTATGCAATTCAAAATCATCAGGAAGAGGCGTAGTCGCATGTTCTCTCAAATCCGCGAAGCTGTGAGGTGCGTATTCCTTTTTACAGGAGTCGCAAACCCAAACGTTCAGCGGCGTGCCCCAATAACGGTTACGGCTGATGTTCCAGTCCACCAAATCCTCGAGGAATTTGCCGAACCGGCCTTCGCGAATATGACCTGGGAACCATTCCACGCCGTTGTTGTTGGCGATCAGTTGATCCTTCACTGCCGTCGTTTCAATGAACCAGCTCTCCATCGCGTAGTACAGGAGCGGGGATTTGCAGCGCCAGCAGAACGGATAGCTGTGCTCGTATTTTTCCTTGCTGAACAGCAGTCCCTTTTCAGACAGCATCTTCACGATGTCCAAATCGCAGTCCTTCACGAAACGTCCAGCCAGATCTGTGATTTCATCCGTGTAGCGGCCTTGGGCATTAACCACACTGATAAAGCTGATGCCGTTTTCGCGGCAGGCTTTATAGTCGTCCTCACCGTGTGCAGGCGCCATGTGAACAATACCAGTACCGCTGGCATCCGTGACGAAGGAAGCGCCGACGATCAGATTACCTTTTTCAGGGGTGGTGTACGTAAATGGCGGTGTATAGGTTTTTCCGATAAACTCGGAACCTTTATGCGTAGACAAAACCTGATATTCATCCTTCAGTACGTCTTCAACCAGGTTTTTCGCTACGATGTAAACTTCACCGTTCTGCTGCACGCGTACATAGTCCATATCCGGATTCATCGCAAGTGCAACGTGAGCCGGCAGCGTCCAAGGAGTTGTCGTCCAGGCCAGCACATATTCGCCGCTGTCATGCAGCTTAAATTTGGCTGTCGCACTGAGATCCTTAACATCTTCATACCCTTGAGCCACTTCATGGGAGCTGAGTGTCGTTTGGCAGCAAGGGCAATATGGGCTAACACGGTGACCGCGATAGAGCAGTCCTTTGTCATGAATGGTCGCCAGGATGTTCCATACACTTTCGATGTAATTGTTCTCAAGCGTGATGTACGGGTGATCCAAATCGGTCCAGTAACCGATGGCTTCAGTGAGTTCTCTCCATTGCTTTTCATACTCGAATACACTGGCTTTACACTTTTTAACAAATTCTTCCACACCGTATTTCTCGATTTCCTGCTTGCCAGAGATGCCGAGCTGCTTCTCAACGCCAAGTTCAACCGGCAAGCCGTGGGTATCCCAGCCTGCTTTACGGACAACGCGGAAGCCTTTCATCGTTTGATAGCGCCCGATAAAGTCCTTGATAACGCGGCCGAGAACGTGACCGATATGCGGAGCACCGTTGGCTGTCGGAGGTCCTTCATAGAATACATAGTTCTGCTTGCCTTCACGGTTTTCCATGGATTTGCGGAAGGTATCTTCCTCATTCCATTTCTTCAGCACACGCAAATCGCGGGTGCGTGCTTTTTCTTTGATATCGACTTTTTGCATAAATATCCATCCTTTCACGTGATTCCTTTGAAGGAATTTTCCATCCCCCTAAATCCCCCTTCTTAAGGGGGACCCCAAGGGCTTCTGCCCTCTGGACTCCCGAAATGGTTCCTCGGGTGTCACAGAGTGCGGACTTTGAAACTGTGTATGTTATACCCGCTTTTCGCCCCTATTCTTTGCTTTGCAAAGAACGGGGCACGCTTAACGGATGCGCACTAATAAAACGAAAAAGTTACTGCCCACCTCGAACGCTTTATGCGCATGGAAGGTTCCCGATGGCGAACCGAAGGAAGCCGAGGAAGAACCGGGGACTTCGCCATAGTCGCGTTAGAACTTCTCTACCCCTCATTCCACCAAACTTTCGGGTGTCCAGAGGGTAGCGCCATCTGGGGTCCCCCTTTGGAAAGGGGGATTTAGGGGGATTCGAAAAAAAGATCCGAAGAAGCTTCGAAAATAAACACAAATAAAGCCTCATCCCTATAAAGGGACGAGGCTTCTGCTCGCGTGACCACCCTAATTCCGTTCATGAAGAACAATGCTTCTCCAGAACGACTCCTCAAATCCTCGCCTAAAAAGCTTTCCACATGGGAATCCTCAGTTCAACAAGGAGCCGATATAACGTTCGGCATTCCGGTTCAGCTTACGCACGTTAACAGCTAACGGTTCAGCTTCACTTCTCCGGGAGGATCTTCAGCCTTTGGTCCGAACATTGGCTCTCAGCAAATCGCCAACTCTCTGGAGAACATATCCAAAGCTTACTTATCCCATCATTGAATACATATAACGAATGGATGCGGTACATCCGAAAAACAACCGATATGACTATAGTTATAGTCCTTTTTGATCCAAAAGTCAACCAAGCAGAAGCCTAGTATACTTCATTTGCTTCTCGTGCATTCCGAGCTTGACCGGCAGATTCCAGTGCATCCCAGCCATCTTGGCTCAAAAGCTCCAGCTGTGCTTCAACCAACGTCCGGAAACGGGTGCGGTAAATAGACGCCTGTTTTTTTAATTCTTCCACTTCCATCGCAATTTTCCGCGACTTGGACAAGGATTCGTCAATAATGCGGTCGGCATTCTTCTCGGATTCCTTAATGATCAGCTGCGCTTCCTTCTTGGCATTGTTCTTCACTTCATCTGCCGCTTCCTGAGCCACGATGATCGTCTTGGAAAGCGTCTCTTCAATGTTGAGGAAATGGTCGAGTCTTTCCTGCAAAGTCATCATTTGGTTATGAAGCTCCTTGTTCTCGCGGATTACACTCTCATAATCCTTGATGACCTGATCGAGGAATTCATTCACTTCATCTTCATCATAACCCCGGAGACGACGGGAAAATTCTTTGTTATGTATATCCAGTGGCGTTAATGGCATTTGATGTGCACCTCCTAAGAATGTTCAGGTCTCCCTGTTATCACACGGATCTGTAGATACAGCCCACTTGGAATGTATCGGCCGAAGAAATACATTTGTTTAGATTTAACTTTGTGGTAGATATTTCATTTCGACAGAAAAAAACGATTTCCTGCTGAGCGTCTACACAAATTTACCTATTTTAACGCGGAAACGACCTTTTTTTGTGACATCTCCTGCCTCCAGCACCTTAAAACGTCCAAAACCCTGCATGGATACCACATCGCCTTCCTTCAGCTGAGACGAAGGATCCTCCACCGGTTTCCAGTTCACACGACAGCGTCCGGCCCGAATAGGGATCAACACTTTGCTACGGCTGAGACGGTATACATCGGAAGTAATGCCATCAAGACGCAAAGAAGCCACCGTAATATCGAGCGTCTCTAAAGAGATCTTGCCCGTACGCAGCTGTTCGATCGGCAATATCTCACTCTGGACGTGTATTCGGTGCACCTGATTTAAATTCATATCAAGAAATGCGCTGATCTCCTCACACACAACCGTATGACAACCATCGTCCAGAACGTGGATATCGCCTATTTTGGAACGTTTGATACCAAGCCCCAAAATGGAACCCATGTAATCCCCGTGTTCGAGGGTCAGAAATTTCTGATCCATGGAGTCAATATGGAGTACCTTCAGCTTCATATCCTCATTATCCAATTCACGGTAGTCCGGAGCAATCAGTGCACGGCAGCGTTCCGCCCC
Organism: Paenibacillus mangrovi; assembly: GCF_022898935.1. GTDB lineage: Bacteria > Bacillota > Bacilli > Paenibacillales > Paenibacillaceae > Paenibacillus_AQ > Paenibacillus_AQ mangrovi. Next base: position 323,457 of record NZ_JALIRP010000002.1, read on the forward strand.
TTCATAACCGCCGTCCAAGCGCATATGCACATCTGGATGACGGTTTACCAACGAATTCATGATAACGATCTGTCTTGGATCCAAAAAATCGGTCAGTTTGGTTTCATGGTATTGCCCTGCGTTCTCAACCCATTCCCACGCCCGATCAACAAACTCACGCTCATCCGGATGAAAATGCTCGTAAATATCCAGCTTCATCATCAGAAGAAAAGTCGAAGTATTGCGTAAACGCCCTGCTCAGCGAACTGGAGGACAAACAGCGCAATAATCGGCGAAATATCCAGCATCCCCATAATCGGAGGAATGAAACGGCGGAACGGAGACAAATACGGCTCCACCAGCTTCCCAAGCAGCTCACCAATAAAGCTCTCCTGCAAGTTCGGAAGCCATGACATCAGCACATAAACAATTATCATGTAAAAGTAAATTTGAAATAGATAATGCACTATTGTTACAATTTCGGCCAAAATCGGCTCACCTCATTCTGTTGTATTCATGTTCTTCGCCTAGTATTTCTGAAATGGTGCCAGAGATCTCAACCGTATCCGGAGTACACAAAAATATGTCGCCGCCAATCTTGGATATCCCACCACTCAAGGCATACACCGTACCGCTGAGAAAATCAATAATCCGAAGCGCCTGATCCTTGCGTACCCGCTGCAAATTGACCACAACGGTCCGGTGCGAACGCAAATGATCAGCGATTTCCTGCGCTTCATCATACGATCTCGGCTCATGCAGGATAACCTTAACGTTTTTTTGCGAGTGAATGCTGACCACATTATTTCCCCTTTGGTTTTTACGTGTTTCCACCGGCGGAGTTTCAAATTCTTCTTCTTCAACGGGGAGCTGCTCCCGTTCAACAATTTCCTCCTGCTCCTGCAATCCCAAAAAAGACATAAATTTGTTCATCACACTCATCACTCCTCCTCTTCTTTCCCAACTAAAACACTGCCTAAACGAATCCAAGTGGCTCCTTCCTCAACCGCCACTTCAAAATCGTTAGACATTCCCATGGAAAGCTCCGTTAACGGTTCCTTCGTCATACCTTGGAGGTTCAATGTATCCCTTAACTCGCGAAGCCCTCTAAAAACCATGCGGGTATCTTCAGCCCGGTCCTCAATTGGGGCCATGGTCATAAGCCCGACAACCTTAATATGGTTAAAACCCTGTATTTCGCGCAGAAAATTTGCAGCATGCTCAGGAGCCAACCCGTATTTGCTATCTTCTCCAGAAATATTAATCTGTAAGAAGGTTTTAATTACCAGCCCTTTTGCAGCTGCGGACTTTTCAAGTTCCTTGGCCAGGGACATCCTGTCCAGCGAATGGATGTATTCGAATTTCCCGATCACATCCTTAACCTTGTTGGTCTGCAGGTGACCGATAAAATGCCATGTTCCCCGCTGACCGAGTTCGTTCCATTTTCCTTCTGCATTCTGCCAACGGTTCTCACCTACATGCTCCAAGCCACTGTCCAATACCTTGGCTGTCATCGCAGTCGATACGTATTTAGTCACCGCCACGATGTGCACATCCTTGGCGGATCTGCCGCTGCGCAGACAAGCCTCTTCAATCCGTTTATTGACGTCCTGTATCCGCTCTTCCAAAGTCATGGAAGGCTCACCTCTCTTAAACCGATCCAACTAGCCATTCGTCCTGTCGTTCCCCCATCCTTGCGGTATGAGAAAAACAAATCGTTACGACAGCTTGTACACCATGTTGTACATTCGATATGAGTCGGCAATATTCCTGCTTTAATCATAATGTGTCGATTCATTTCTTTCAAGTTAAGCATGTATTTGCCACCATCTTTTGTTATGTACCAGTCTGAAGTGGAATACTTCTCATTACCCAGGAAATGATTTTCTAAATCGCGCACATGGGACATGACTTTCTCATCAACCTCATAGCAGCAGGAACCGATCGACGGGCCGATCGCTGCCACGATGTCTTCACTTTGGCTTCCGAACGTATCCCTCATTTTCTCCACCATTTTGCCAGCAATTCCGGCGACTGTTCCTTTCCATCCGGCATGAGCCAGTCCAACGACCTGCTGCTTCGGATCAAAGAAAAATAGCGGTACACAATCGGCATAAAAAGAAGCAAGCATAACTCCAGGCTCATTGGTCAGCAGTCCATCCGTATCCTGGATGCCGGACTCCCGGTTCATGCTGCCTGCCCCGCGGTTATCTTGGTCAATAATTGCAATATCCGCCCGGTGTACTTGTTCGCCGCATGTCCATGCCTCCAGCGTAAATCCAAGCGCGGCTGCAACCCGTTCCCGGTTGGCGATCACATCGTCCGGACGGTCACCCACATGAAAAGCACAATTCAGTGTATGATAAGGCGTTTGGCCAACGCCTCCATTTCTTCCTGTAAAACCAGCGCTAAGACCATCATAACGACTTACCCAAGGCTCCAGCATAAAAAGTGCAGGCGTTCCTGCGGCATCTTTTAAAACAAATGGTTCCATCCAATCACCTCAGCTTCCAGTGTACCATATTCAGGAGCAACAATTATAGCCGCAGCCATTTTAATTCCTGAGGATCCTGCTATTTCCGTTCACAATTCCTTGTAATTCTGTTTACAAATCCTTGTAATTCCGGCGCTCCCGCTCTTGCCGCTCCGCATAAGCCGCAGCATCCTTTTCATCCTGCAACGTTTTCAGCTCTTCCATTTTGACCAGCACGACATCGGAACCAATCTTGACGATATTGCGCCATGGAATGATCAGATCGGCCCCGCCTCCAAACAGCCCTAAAAATTTGCTGTAACTCGGAACAACGATCGCATCAATCCGGCCTTGACGAAGATCCAGTTCAAGATCACTGATCTGGCCGAGCCTTTTGCCGTCCACAATATTAATAACATCCTTGGTCTGAAAATCGGATATTTTCATATTCTTCTCCACCGCCTGATGATCTGGAATCAAGGGCCGCAGCTCCTTTTCCGTGAATTATTCATCTGTAATCCGCTAACCTGTCATATACGATAAGTATATGTCCGGACTGGGCAAAATGCCCTTCTTTTTACGGATTTGCGTCAAAAATGCGGAGGAATGTTTCACCTTTTCTAATATCTTAAGAAAAACGTCTACCGATGTACTTTCACAGAAGACAGACCGCTTTTAGCAGAAGTTTTTCTTGCGATTATAGAATTGTTCAGCTTCGCTGAAAAATTATTAATTCTATAATCTTAAAAAAGCGACCCTTAACGGATCGCTTTAACTTTCATAGGATTTCGCAGTGCAAACCTCGGGCCTGATCCGCAAAATCCTCAATATTCAATTTTTAAGTTTAAATTACGATTTTACATGCTTTTGCATTTGCTGAATCGCAGATTTCTCCAATCGGGATACCTGAGCCTGAGAAATACCGATCTCATCGGCAACCTCCATTTGGGTCTTCCCTTCAAAAAATCGCATGGAAAGAATCATTTTCTCCCGCTGCCCCAATCTTTGCATGGCCTCACGGAGGGCAATCTCTTCAATCCATTGAATATCTTTGTTTTTGTCGTCGCTGATTTGATCCATTACATAAATGGGATCGCCGCCGTCGTGATAGATCGGTTCAAACAGGGAGACAGGGTCCTGAATGGCGTCAAGCGCAAACACCACATCTTCTTTGGGTACGTTCAGCACCTCAGAAATTTCGAAAATCGTCGGTTCCCTGGAATTTTGGTTCGTCAGGGAGTCTCGTACCTGCAAAGCCTTATAAGCGATATCACGCAACGATCTCGAAACACGGATTGGATTGTTATCCCTTAGGTACCTGCGGATTTCTCCGATAATCATCGGTACCGCATAGGTCGAGAATTTCACGTTTTGCGACAAGTCAAAATTATCAATGGCCTTCATGAGTCCGATACAGCCTACCTGAAACAAATCGTCGACAAACTCTCCCCGATTGTTAAAGCGCTGGATTACACTAAGCACCAGTCTAAGGTTGCCGTTAACCAGCTTTTCTCTGGCTGACCGTTCATTGTTTTGCTGTAAGGAATGGAACAATTCCCGCATTTCCACATTGGTTAACACAGGTAATTTTGCGGTATCCACACCACAAATTTCGACTTTGTTTCGGGTCATGATGATATACCTCCCAAGGAGAAACATTAATGTACATTATCTCCCTGGGGGCTCATTTTATTCCTGAGAAAAAATTTGCTACACCATCTTGTTGAACTCTTTGCGAAGTCTCTTAATGATCCTTTTTTCAAGTCTGGATATGTAGGATTGGGAAATGCCAAGCATATCGGCGACATCCTTTTGCGTTTTCTCCTCGCCATCCTGAAGTCCAAAACGCAGCTCCATGATGGTGCGCTCCCGATCCGACAGCTTTTCGAGCGCCTTATGAAGCAGCTTGCGGTCGACCTGTTCCTCGATATTGCGGTAGATGGTATCGTTTTCGGTTCCAAGCACATCGGAAAGCAGAAGCTCGTTGCCATCCCAATCGATATTCAGCGGTTCATCAAAAGACACTTCGCTGCGGATTTTGCTATTGCGGCGCAGGTACATCAGAATCTCATTTTCGATACAGCGTGAAGCGTAGGTAGCTAGCTTGATTTTTTTCTCAGGGTCAAACGTATTGACCGCTTTGATCAAACCAATCGCACCAATGGAAACGAGATCCTCGATATTGATGCCGGTGTTTTCGAATTTGCGGGCAATGTAGACGACTAGGCGTAGATTGCGTTCAATCAGCATCGATCTGATCGCCGCATCTCCCGTGGTGAGCCGCTGCAGCAGGTATTCCTCTTCCTCGCGTGTCAGTGGTGGAGGGAGGGCCTCACTGCCGCCGATGTAATAAATCTCCTCACTCTTCAGTCCCAGCAAAAAAAGGATTCGGTAATATTGCAACTGCGCTATCAATCGCCATTTAAATAGCATTTTTTGTCCTCCTAAAAGTTTTTCCCGAAGGGAAACTATCTTCGTAAGCATAATCTTAAATTTCCCGAAGGGAAACCATCTTCGTAAGGATGCTCAATATTGACATTAGTTCTTGATATTGAGCTCGTAAGCATAAACTTAAATGTCCCATCCAACTCGCCCTTGCTGCTATAAGCTTAATGATGTAGGGTTTGGCGGCTTTATGTCTGTTATGACACTCTCCGACTCCCGCACCAGGTCCGGGTGAATAATCGCCTGGTAAGACTTGTCGCCCGACAAGCTCCCTCCATCAAGCCCGATCAAAACTTTGACGGCACGGCTTGTCTGAGCACCAATTCGAATCTCCACAGCATCCGGTTTCATGGCCAGCATAAATGCCGATCCCCGGTTGACACCACGGTAGGGGACGAGACGCAGCCGGTCACGCCACTCAAAATCCGCGTCATCAAGCTCAAGCACAAGTTTGTCCGGTTCACCCTCAGACAGCCGCTCCAGCCAGGTTGCAGGCAGCTTTTCCTTCCAAAGCGCAGCCTCCATCACCATGACTGGCGTTCTTGTCAGGGGATCGGCAAGCTGATTGCCCGTATCCAGCAGCCCTGTACAACTTACGCGGTATCCTGCAATTTCGACGCTCACCTCTCCCATATACTCTTGCCTATTCTCCAGCTTGCGACGGGAGGCATGAACAAGTTTGAACCACAGCAAGACAACAAAGCACATAATAAAAGTGAACCAAAATCCGATTTTGAGTTCAAACGAGAGTCCTCCCGATGCTGTATACCAAATCCCGTTAAAAATTTCTCCCGTATTTTGAAGTAAATAGTGAATTCCGATAATTCCGCCGGCAGCCGCGAAGTTGATAATATAAAATGCCCCCATGTTCCGGATATAGTTCTGCAGACTTCCAAAACCAAAAGCAATCCAGAGCATCAATAGGGATAACACAAATTTAACGATAAAGGTATACATAAAAGAAAGCTCAGGCAGGAACATCATAACGACATACAACGCTCCTACCGCCGCCGAGACCGTGATCCGCCACCACCTCAGCCTTTGCTTCCTCATCCAGGCGGTCAACCACAGAAGAGCACCGTCGATCAACAGATTGGTGATGAAAATCAGATCAATATAAACTACCAGCCCCATCACCTGCCTGCCACCCTAGTGGAATCTTTCGGAACATTTACTATAAACGACTTACAGTATTCAAAAAGCACTTTATACTTGGGAGATGTATTTAGTATAAAAAGATCCATACTCAAAGTCTGTCTAAAATTGGGGGCTGGACTTCAACTTTTTTTGTCGAGTTCCGTAGGGTTTTAGAGGATATGCAGACTGCAAAAAAAGACCCGCTGTTTCCGTATAGGAACGCGGGTCTTTTTTTGTATGCTCTTATGGTATTAGTCATTATTCTGACGAGAACGGTTCCGAAGGAATGTCGGAATGTCCAGTTGGTCGCTGCTGACGGAATTGCCAAACGGACGAAGGTTATTCGCATTGCGGTTGTCCGTAGGTTCGGTTGGCGCCGCTCCCGGCTTGCGGGAGGATGCTGTCGGAACGTCGCGGTGTTCAAATCCGGTAGCAATGACCGTGACTTTGATCTCATCCTTCATGCTTTCCTCAATGATCGCACCGAAGATCATGTTCACTTCCGGGTCGGATGCCGAAGTCACGATTTCTGCCGCCTCATTGACTTCGTATAGCGACAAATTGGAGCCGCCTGTAATATTCATGATAACGCCGCGTGCTCCTTCAACGGAGGTCTCCAGCAGCGGGCTCATGATAGCTTTGCGCGCAGCTTCAGCCGCACGATTTTCACCTGTAGCCATACCAATACCCATCAAAGCAGAACCGCGTTCTGTCATGATGGTTTTAACGTCCGCAAAGTCTAGGTTGATCAGACCAGGCACTGCGATCAAGTCGGAAATGCCCTGTACAGCTTGACGAAGCACATTGTCTACTTCACGGAACGCTTCAAGCATCGGCGTTTTTTTGTCTACCATTTCTAAAAGTCGGTCGTTTGGAATAACAATAAGTGTATCAACTTTTTCCTTAAGAGCTTCAGTACCCAGCTCGGCTTGAGTGGTACGCTTGCGTCCTTCAAATGAAAACGGGCGGGTAACCACACCTACGGTCAATGCTCCGCATTCTTTGGCGATTTCCGCGATGACCGGAGCAGCACCTGTTCCAGTACCACCGCCCATACCTGCGGTAACAAATACCATATCAGCACCTTTGAGGGTATTCATAATCAGATCACGCGACTCTTCAGCCGCTTTTTTGCCTACTTCAGGGTTGGCCCCGGCACCAAGACCGCGGGTCAGTTTATCCCCGATTTGCAGTTTATGTTCCGATTTGGCCATATGCAAAGCTTGGGCGTCTGTATTCACGGTAATGAATTCCACACCTTGAACGCCATTTTCAATCATACGGTTGACAGCATTGCTTCCGCCGCCGCCTACACCTATTACTTTAATTTGCGCCATGCTCTCCATTTCAAAATCAAATTCCAACATATTTTCCCATCTCCCCCTCATTGTGCATGGATGGCCCGTTCACTAATTCATATGAACCTGCTTATATGAAATCACTGAATATATTTTTCAATCGATCAATAAAGCCCGGTTTCTGGTCAGCCTCCGGATTCGAAACAGGACTCGCTTTAGGGCGGTTCACTGTTTTTTTATTATTCGCACTGCTCACGTTAGCGCTGCTGGTGCTGCGCGCGCGGATACCGCGGATCACGTTGTGCAGTATGCCTACACCACTGGTATAACCAGGGTCTCTAACACCGATGTAATCCGGTACGGCAATTCTGACCGATGCTGCGAGTTCATCCTGCGCAACCTGCAAAACTCCCGGCATGGATACAGTACCACCAGTAAGAATATACCCTCCTGGAAGCTCAGTGTAACCAAGACGTTTCACTTCTTCGCGTATCAGATGGAAAATTTCCTGTACCCGTGGCTCGACAATGGCTGCCAGATCCTCTTGGGTAAATTCCTTTTCCACGTTGCTGCCTATGCGAACCACCTTGAAAGTCACGTCAGGTGCGGCATCGGCCATCAAAGCGCAGCCATATTTCAGCTTGACCTTCTCTGCCTGATCCGTAAGCGTCCGGAGTCCATAAGCGATATCATTAGTTACAAATTCACCGCCGATAGGCAGGGTTGAAGTTGAAACCATTGTGCCCTCTTCAAAAATTGCAATTGTTGTTGACCCGGCACCGATATCAACAAGTACAGAACCCATCGTTTTCTCGTCTTTAGACAAGGCAAGCTGCCCTGCTCCCAAAGACATAAGAACCAAATCTTTGATCTTAAGGCCTGATTTTTCAACACAGCGCAAAAGATTATGTAGGGGCGTCTTAGCGCCGGTAATGATGATGGCTTCCACTTCCAGACGGACGCCTATCATTCCGCGCGGATCTTGAATTCCCTCCAGCCCATCTACTACGTATTGTTTGGCAACTACATCAATAATCTCGCGGTCAGGTGGAAGAGCTACAACCTCCGCGGCTTTAAGCACACGTTCAATGTCTTCCTCTCCAATTTCCCGATCCTCGTTCGATACTGCCACTACACCGTGGCTGGATTGAAGTCCGATATGATTCCCCGAAATGCCGACGTAAACCTCCGATATTTGAATACCAACCATACGCTCCGCATGATCAACGGCACTACGGATAGATTGTACAGTCTGGTCAATATCTACAATTGCACCTTTGCGAATTCCTTCCGAGTCGGCAGATCCAACTCCAATAATATTAAAGGTTCCATTATTCACTTCCCCAATAATAGCACGAACTTTGGATGTACCGATGTCCAAACTAACAATGATGTCATTGTTGCTCAACCGTGGCACCTCCTGTTTTTATAAAATAACTTCCATGAAAAAACACTCAATTCTACATATTCAACATAAGATATACTTTCCCTCTTTTTTCTACAAATTTTTCGCCTGCCAACATTTAGTAGAGCAGTGTAAAAATTAAAAGAAAAAAGAGGGAGTTTTCAGAATAAAATGAACTGCAGAATTTCTCTTACCGAAAACGTTTATCGGCATTTCGAGAAGCAAATTTTAGTTCATTTTATATTAATAAAACAAACTAAAGAAGAGATTACACTTAAGTTCATTTTATATATTACTAACCCATAAAATCAATTGTAGCATTTTTTAATTGCCATGAGTAGTAGCATTTTGGTCCGCTTCTTCACCTGTTGAAGGCTGAAAAGGTGTATACGTATCGGCTTCCAGCATCGTAATGATTCCTGGCTGAGCCGTCTCGATGACCTGGTTCAAATACTCTACCTTGTCTTTCAAAAGCGAAATCGCTGTGATCACCTCAAAACGTGACCTTGTATACATCTTGATTCGATCCGGGAAGGAGGCTGTAGGTGATGGAATAATCTCGGAAATGTCTGAAATCAGCTCATTCGGGATTTGCCCGAGCACCTTGCACAGCTTCACTTTATTCGGATCGGTAGCGCTCCAGTTGGTAAGAATGGGCTTCTCTATAGCGATACCACTGCTGTTCACGGATACCTTGGACCCGTTCGCCAGAATAGCATCGAGGTTGCCTTCGGCTCCGAGCTCATAGGCGACCGTAGGATATTCTTCAATACTGACGTTGATTTGACCGGGAAAATGCTTGTCCACTACAGCTTTTTGAATGGATTTGATTTGCAACAGCTGATTTTCAACTTCAGACGGCGATACACCAAAATACTGGCTCCCCATCTTCAGCCCGCTGGCCTGCAAAAGCTGTTCCCTTGAAGAAAATGTATTCCCAGTAAACTGGATCTCCGACACCTGGCTGACAGGCGATCGGAAGAACAGAATCACCAGGATCGCGACAAACAAAAGCAGCAGAATGACAATGATTCTCCAGCTGGATCTTCTCTTGGGCTTGTTCTCTTTTAAAACGGGAATGTGAGCTTTTGGCATTGGCTTCTCTCCACAAAATACCTCTTATCCCCTCTTGCACAAGAGGGGATAAGCCTGGTGTTAATTAGCTAAATCTAGTGACTTGGGCACCGGTGAAAGCCGGTGAATGTCAGCTCCAAGCTTTTGAAAGAGCTGCTCAATATGTTCATATCCTCTGTCAATGTGATGCACCTGTTCAACAATGGTCTTCCCCTGGGCAGCCAGTCCGGCAATCACCAAAGCGGCTCCAGCTCGTAAATCCGTCGCTTCAACAGTTGCACCATACAAACGCTGTACGCCGCGGATAAACGCACAGTTCAGATCAATGGAAATATCCGCGCCCATTCGGGTCAATTCATCCACATGCTTGAACCTTCCCTCAAAGACGGTCTCTTTCATCACGCTGAAACCATCAGCTAGCGATAGCAGCACCATCACTTGGGACTGCAAATCCGTTGGAAACGATGGGTAAGGCAATGTCACAATACGCTCTACGGCTTTGGGGCGGCTCATACAGCTTACATTCATTATATCATTGAGGATGCTGATTTGAACACCGGCCCGCTTGAGGACGTGAATCAAGGATGATAAATGGGCCGGATTGCAATGGGTCAGCGTAACATTGCCGCGGGTTGCAGCTGCAGCGATCATCACGGTGCCAGCTACAATCCGGTCAGGAATGATGGTATACGAGCACGGTGATAGCTTGCTGACACCCTGAATGGTAATTGTGTCCGTCCCTGCCCCGATGATACTTGCCCCCATGGCATTCAGGAAATTCTGCAAATCCTGAATTTCCGGTTCCCTGGCCGCATTGGTTAAGGTGGTTGTACCTTCGGCCATAGCTGCCGCCATCATGATATTCTCCGTTGCTCCTACGCTAGGAAAATCAAGATGGATATCGGCTCCCTTCAGTTTGTCTGCCCTACAAATGATTTGTTGGTCGAGCTCCTCAATTTCAGCACCCAGCGCTTTAAGCCCTCGGAGATGAAGGTCGATTTTGCGCTCGCCGATGGCGCAGCCTCCAGGCTGGTAAACTGCGACCTCTCCGAACCTCGAAAGCAGAGGCCCCATCAGAAATATAGAAGAGCGCATTTGCTTCATTAAGTCTTCCGGTACATGAAACGAATTGGCGGACGACGTATCCACAACAACCGTCTCCTGATCATGCAAAGTCGTGCAGCCGATCCGTTCCAGGATGTCCAGCATCACTTCAATATCCAGAAGACGGGGGACATTGCTCAGCTGAACCTTGCCTGCGGCCAGCAAGCTCGCTGCCAGAATAGGCAATGCTGCATTTTTTGCTCCATGGATACGTATGGTTCCTGATAGGGATTTGCCACCCTCAATCACCAATTTGTCCAATGTATCACCTCCGAGTTTACCCCTCAACCGCCGCATTCGGCACAGGCAGCAGCCGTGCTTCCTGTATTAACGCCACAAATCCTTTGCAGCGGAATGCTTCGGAATGAGAACGTCCTCTGCTGTCGTTTGACCGGTGTGATCCAGTACAATCTCAGCGGACTTATTTTTGCGTGACACATCAGACCATAGGGGGCTCCGGCAATCATGGATACAGTTTTCGCGGCAAGCGGCCCAGTTAGCAACGAACTGGTGTCTTCTATATAACCGTAAGAGCGTCCGCTAAAGCAGCTCCCCTCTTTGGAGAGGCTAAAGGCTGTAACATAAGTCTAATCCAAAGGGCCGGTATTCCATGGTGATTGTCACGATTATAGAGTATCTTATGTAATGCATACCCGGTGTGTGACAATCGCCCAGCCCTTTCATCGTCCCGTCGTTAAACGGCACATTTCTTCCACTATCAGGTTGGCGGAATCAGGTTTACCCAGACGGCGGGACTGCTCTGACATTCCCTGCTGGACCTTCTGGTCGCTCATAATTTCCTTGATAGACTGGTAGAGGCGATTTCCTGACAAATCCTTTTCCAAAATCACTCTGGCTGCTCCTGCCTTCTCCAGCTGTCTCGCATTGGCCTCCTGATGATTGTTGGTGACGTTTGGAGAAGGAATGAGAATGGACGGAATGCCAAGTGAAGTTATTTCAGCCAGGAAGGATGCTCCCGCCCGGTTCACAATCAAAGATGTAGCTGCAAGCACTTCCGGCATATTATGCACATATGGAAGCACATGCAGATGGTTAGGCATGCTGCCCAGCTTGCTGCGGATGTCCTCCCGCGTCTTTTCGAAATAATTTTCGCCCGTTACATATACAAAATGAACATGCTTCAGCTGCTCTAGCTGTGGCGCCATGTCGATCATAGCATCATTGATGGCTTTGGCCCCGCGGCTGCCGCCGACAACAAGCACAACCGAACTATTGAGTGGGATACCCAAAGACGCGAAGCCACGTTCACGGTTGGCAGACTGTACGGTAGTCGCGCGCGGATTGCCTGTATAGATGACCCGCTTGGCTTTTGGAAATGAAAGTTCCGAGCCTTCGAAGCTCACGGCTACAGTGCTGACATATCTGCTCAAAAATTTATTGGTCAGCCCGGGAATCGCGTTCTGTTCATGGATAATGCACGGAATGCCAAGCTTGGCCGCCGCATAAACGACAGGTCCGCAAACATATCCGCCGGTACCGATCACCACATCCGGTTTAAACTCGGCCAGCATTCGTTTGGACGTCTTAACGCCCTTCAAAAAACGGATGACGGTCTTGATGTTTTCTGTGGACAGCTTGCGGCGAAAGCCGGTAATGTCAATCGATTGAAAAGGAATTTGCTCCTGTGGTACAAGCTTGCTCTCTAAACCTCTAGTACCGCCAATATATAAAAAAGCAGAATCAGGATCTTCTGCTTCACACTGCCTCGCAACAGCGACAGCCGGGTAAATATGCCCCCCGGTTCCTCCGCCTGTTAGAACGACGCGCATGCAGATCACCTCGCATAACGTGATAGATTAAGTAAAATGCCCAGAGCAGTAAGCATCAGCGTAAGTGACGAACCGCCATAGCTGATCAGCGGCAGCGTAATGCCTGTTACCGGCATAAGCCCGATAACAACACCGATATTAATGATAACCTGAACGGCGACCATGCCGACGATGCCTACCGCAAGCAGGCTGCCAAAACGGTCGGGAATCGTCATTGCCACGCGCATTCCGCGCCATACCAGAATCAAAAACAGCAGCAGCACGATCAGCCCGCCGATGAAACCAAGCTCTTCGGCCAGAATAGAAAAAATAAAGTCCGTCTGAGGCTCCGGAACATAGCTGTACTTTTGACGGCTCATGCCAAGTCCTAAGCCCCCGAGCCCTCCCGGGCCGATGGCGTATAAAGATTGTATAATTTGATAGCCCGCACCTAGCGGGTCAGACCATGGATCAAGAAAAGCGGTAATCCGCTTCAGACGATAAGGCGCCGCAATAATAAGTCCGACAAACCCGGCGGCTCCGGCCAATCCCAGCATGCTCAAATGGCTCATGCGTGCACCAGCGGTGAAAATAATCATCATGGCTGCTCCAAGCATCACCGTACCCGTTCCCAGATCCGGTTGAAGCATGATGAGTCCGAAAGCCAGTCCAATCAGCCCAAGCGGCGGCAGTAGTCCCTTCCCGAAGGAAGTGATATCCCATTCTTCGCTGCCGAGCCATTTGGAGAGGAACAGAATCATGCCGAGCTTCATAAACTCGGAAGGCTGGATGCCGAAGGAACTGATACCGAGCCAGCTTCGTGCACCGCCTCGCACAACCCCGATTCCCGGAATCAATACGATGACCAGAAGCACAAAGCAGACAATCAAAGCAAACTTCGCATATTTTTTCCACACGCGAAAATCGATGCTGGCTGTGAAAAACATGGCTACCAAGCCTAATACAGCGAAAAGCAGCTGGCGTTTAACGAAATAAAATGAATCACCATAATCGTGAAAGGCCAGTACAGAGCCTGCACTGTATACCATGACCATGCCGATTGTGAGCAAGCCCAAAATGCAGAGAAAAAGCCACAAATCCGGCGCCGGGCGTGTCTTGTTCATGAAGAGGCCACCTTTTGCAAAAAAGTAGGGGCTTATCCACCCCCCTACTTAAAGATTATGCACCGCCTCTTTAAAAATGCGTCCGCGCACCTCATAAGAGGTAAACATGTCCCAGCTCGCACAGGCTGGAGAAAGAAGAACGATATCTCCAGGCTCTGCTGCGGCCGCGGCTTCTTTTACAGCTGCGCGAAGCGTGTCGGCGGCGTCCTCCTCATTATCGACTATGACAATATGCTTTAATCCCGCCAGTTCCGAGACCTTAGCAATTTTTGGCGCGGTCTGTCCCAGAGCGATAACTGCCTTTACCCGCTCAGATAATACCGGCACCAGTTCCATGTAATCCGAACCGCGGTCCAGTCCTCCGGCAATCAAAACAATCGGTGCTTTAAAGGAAGTTAGCGCCATAGTTGTCGCTTTGGAGTTCGTAGCTTTTGAATTGTTGTAAAAAGCGACACCATTATGGTCCATGACATATTCCAGACGGTGTTCAACACCATGGAAGGAGGACAATGAGCCTTTTAAACCATCAACCGGTGCGCCAGCAGCGATCGCAATCGCACAAGCGGCTACCGCATTTTGGATGTTAAAACGGCCTGGAATACCGACTTCCTCCACGGGGATGATTTCCGTAACTTGGCCATGCTCATCACGGTATACGATGGTCCGGGGCAATGCATCCTCTACATCCTGAATATAAGGCGGGCTGACATAAACTCCTTCCACCAATTCTTCATTGGTTGAAAAAGGAAGCAGTTTCGCCTTGATGTAGGGAATGAGTTCACGGCAAGTTGAATCATCCCAATTGAGGACTGCGGTATCTCCTTCTCCCTGATTGGCAAACATTTTAGCTTTAGAGGAAACATAGTCTTCCATGCCTCCATGATAATCGAGATGCGTCTCTGCTACATTGAGCAGGCAGCCGATGCGTGGTCTGAATTCCTGGGTGCCTTTAAGCTGAAAGCTGCTCAGTTCAGTAACCATCCAGTTGCCCGAATCGGCATTTTGCGCGGCTTCGCAAAGCGGTGTTCCGATATTTCCGGCCACAATAGGACGCATACCGACATCATCCAACATATTTCCAACCCAGGTTGTTGTTGTCGTTTTCCCGTTGGAGCCGGTAATCCCAATAATTGGCGCATTACAGATATGATAGGCCACCTCAACCTCGGTTACGACTTCAATGCCAAGCTCCAGTGCTTTTTGCACAGGCTGCACTTTATATGGGATACCCGGATTTTTGACAAGAAGAGAAATACCGGGATGAACCAGATTCTCCGGATGTCCGCCACAAATGACGGTGATTCCGAGCGCCTCCAGTTCCCCGGCTTCGGGACATTGATCTCTGTCTTTTTGATCGTTAACCGTTACATTCGCACCGTAACTGTGAAGAACTTTGGCGACTTGTACACCGCTTTTAGCCAAACCCAGCACGATGACTTCCTGATCCCTGTAAGACTCTGGATGCTTCATTTTCTACAACCCCTTGTTCAAGTAAAGTCCAATACCCGCAAGAATGATGCCCACGGCCCAGAAGGTGATGACGACACGCCATTCCGACCAGCCGGACAATTCAAAATGATGGTGAATCGGACTCATTTTAAATATGCGTTTGCCTCTGAGTTTAAACGACCCCACCTGAAGCACTACGGATAACATTTCGATGACAAACACGCCGCCGATGATAATGAACAGCAGCTCGGTTTTAGTCACGATCGCAATGGCCCCGATTGCTCCACCGATGCCAAGCGAACCCGTATCGCCCATGAATACTTTGGCAGGATGCGCATTGAACACCAAAAATCCAAGCACTGCCCCAATCATGGCCGCAGCACATACGGCAGCGGATAACGACGTCGCCTGCATGGCAACAAGTGCAAAAGCCGCAAAGGCAATGGCACTGACGCCGGAAAGCAGCCCGTCAAGTCCGTCCGTAAAGTTCACCGCGTTGCTGATGGCCAGCATCATGATGACGATAAACGGATAATAGAACCAGGGGCCCCAATCAAAGGACCAGGAGGTTCCAGGAACGCTGATCGCCGTACTGTGTCCATTCTGAATCAAAAGAAAACACATGATGGCGGAAAAAAACAGCTGGCCAAGCAGTTTCTGCCGTGCCGTCAGCCCGAGCGAGCGTTTTAACACGATTTTGATATAATCATCGAGAAATCCGATGAGACCAAAACCGAGCGTCGCCACAAGCAGTACATAGAAATCGGTATTAATGACTGAGAATTTCAAAAACGACAATGTAAACGCCAAAATGATAACCACGCCGCCCATCGTGGGCGTACCGGCTTTTTTCAAATGGCTCTGCGGTCCGTCGTCGCGCACCTGCTGTCCAAATTTCATGCGCCTCAAAAGAGGAATGAGCAGTGGAGCGGCGATGACAGCCAAAATAAAAGAAACGCCTATAGTTAATAGTAGTAGTTGATAGTCCATGGATTCACCCCTCCGTATGTTTAATTATGCAAGTCTTCCTTGACAAGAGCATCCACTATTTCTTCCAATTTCATACCGCGCGAAGCTTTGATCAGTACAATATCCTTCGGATGCACCTGCGAGGCGAGGTGGGACGCGAGTTCTTTTTTATCGGTAAAATGAAAAACTGGCAGATCCGGACGCCTCCGCTGAGCGGCTTTTGCCGCCTCTGCCGATAGGGGTCCGTAAGTATAGAGCATATCCACTTTGCCTTCTGACGCATATTCTCCAACTTCAGCATGAAATTCGAGTTCCTTCGGCCCAAGCTCCAGCATGTCCCCGAGCACAGCGATTTTATGGCGATGGCCTTTTAGGCTGTCCAGTGCATCAATCGCCGCTTTCATGGAAAGTGGACTTGCGTTGTACGCGTCATTCAGCAGCGTAAATCCACTCGGAGTGGTGATCTGTTCAATACGCATGCCTGTCAGCTGCAGCCCTGATATCCCTTCGCAGATTTGGTCCTCGCTGACACCGAAATAATCCGCAACCGCAAGAGCTGCGAGACAATTGATGACATTATGCTGGCCAAGCAGCGGCAGCTCAAGCCCTTCCCCCGGATGACGGTGCGAGGTAAAGATAATGCCCTTGCTATGAAACATCATGCCTGTCGGATAATCGTCATTTTTGTCCTGATCCATACCGAATGTAAATGTTTTAAGTCCATCAGGCTGGGCGGTTTCCGTCTCGCTGAGCACCAGTGGAATCAGCGGCTCATCACCGTGGTAAACTAGAAGACCGCCAGGCTTCATCCCGCTGATGATTTCCAGTTTCGCGCGGGCAATCTCATGTCTCGAGCCAAGCTGCAGCAGATGAGCTTCACCAATATTGGTGATGACGGCCACCTCGGGATTGGCAATGGCGGATAGACATTCGATTTCATGCCGGCCGCTCATGCCCATCTCCAGCACGGCAATTTCCGTATCCGAAGGCATTTCCAAAATGGTTAGAGGAAGCCCGATATGATTGTTGAAGTTCCCGCCGGTTTTGTGAACCTTGAAAGTAGTCCCCAGCAGTGCATAAATCATATCCTTGGTCGTCGTTTTGCCGTTGCTGCCTGTAATGCCGACAACGCGGCAGCCGACATCCGAGAGATAGGATTTGGACAAAGCCTGCAACGCGGCAAGCGTATCCTCTACCACAATGACAGGACCTTCCGGCGGAATTCCGCGGTCACGCTGCCACATCACGCCGCATGCACCGCCTTCAAGTGCTGCCGCAGCAAAAGCATGGCCATCGAACTTCTCCCCGACCAGCGGAACAAACAGTCTGCCGCTGACCAGCTTACGAGAATCCGTAAAGACACCTTTCACTTGTATATCATAATCATGGTCATGTGTAAGGTTTCCCCCGCACATGACCGCCACTTCGCCCAGCTTCTTCGTAATCACTTGTTCATACCCCTTATCGCTTCTTTGGCCACAACCCGATCATCAAATTCATGCTTCGTATGTCCAATGATTTGGTAGGTCTCATGACCTTTCCCCGCAATCAATACTACATCGTCCGGGCTTGCCATTTCAATAGCCTTTTGAATGGCCTCCCGCCGATCGACAATGAGTTGATACTTTTCCTGCGGTACGGAATCTTCAAGCAGTCCAGCCTCAATATCCTTCAGAATCAAATCCGGATTTTCGGTACGCGGGTTATCCGATGTAACCATAACAACGTCGCTGTATTTCGCCGCAAGTTTACCCATAATCGGACGCTTCGTACGGTCCCTGTCTCCCCCGCAGCCAAATACGGTGATAACACGGCCCTTCGCAAACTCATTGACGGTTTTGAGTACATTCTCCAAACCATCCGGTGTATGGGCATAGTCAACAATAACAGCAAACGGCTGACCCTCATCCACGGATTCAACGCGGCCATCCACGCCAGGAACCGACTCCAGACTCCGTTTGATGCTTTCCAGTTCGAGACCTTCCAGCAAGCCTGCTGTGATCGCAGCAAGAGCATTGTACACATTGAATTTACCCACCATTTTCAGCTGGATGTCGGTGCTGCCCTGGAAGGTGTCTACATGAAAAGACGTGCCTTGTGCGGTGATGGAGATTTCGGATGCGCAGACATCTGCTGTTTCAGCTAATCCGTATGTAATCACCTCGGCAGCAGTTACCTTCGCGAAATATTGCGAAGCTTCATCATCCACATTCAACACGGCATATTTCCGCTGATTCTTTTGATGAGCAAACTTATTGCCCAGCCGCGAGAAGAAGAGGCCTTTCGCCGCTCGGTAATCCTCCATTGTATGATGGTAATCCAGGTGATCCTGAGTCAGGTTCGTAAAAATTGCGGTGCGGAAATCAGTACCCTTCACGCGTCCCTGTTCAAGCGCATGGGAGGAGACCTCCATTACGCAGCACTGCACGCCACCCGCTGACATATCATCCAAGGAGCGCTGCAGCTCAAGAGCTTCAGGTGTAGTTCCAGACATCGGAAACGTCCGGCCGCCATAACGCGTTTGAATTGTTCCAATTAGGCCTGTGCTCACGCCATGATCATTCATCATTTTTTCAATCAAATACGTCGTTGTCGTCTTTCCGTTAGTTCCTGTAACTCCGATCATTTTCATATGCGAACTTGGGGAACCGAAAAACGCATCTGACATAACAGCCATTGCATAACGGCTGTCTTTGACAATAACCTGCGGCAAATCAATATCAAGCCGGCGCTCAACAACGAGCGCTGCTGCGCCCTTTTCAGCTGCCTGCGCAGCATAATCATGGCCGTCCACGGTATGTCCGGGCAAGCAGATAAACAGATCGCCCGGAGCAACCTTGCGCGAGTCGGTCTGAAGACCGGTGATGGTAATATCCCCGCTTCCTGTGATTTGTGCAATTGTTAGTGTTGAAGCCAGTTCGTTCAATTTCATAACATATCCCTCGCTCTAATTCTATTATCGTCCACTGCTGCGATGATTCAGTCTTACTCAGGGACTTTACCCTGTTTCTTCAGCTCAGGATCCGCTCCCATATAGATACGGATGGTAGAACCGCGTTCCACACGGCTTCCCGCCTTCGGAGCCTGGCTGACCACCGTATCGCCCGTACCTGACTTCGCCAGGTTGAAGTTCATATTCAATTCCTCATACAAATCCTGCGTGGTTGCACCAATCAAATCAGGAACGGTAACAATCGGCGTGTCACCATATTTATATACCTTAGGCAGCTGATCCTTGCGCGGCGGCACATTTAGAACCTGAAGGGAGTCCTTCAATATATTCTGTACGATTGGCGCGGCAACCACGCCCCCGAATTGAATGCCTGCCGGATTATCCACTGCGGTATAAACGACAATCTGCGGATCATCTGCCGGGGCGAAAGCGATAAAGGAAACAATGTGCTCCGTCGAAGAATACCGCCCGTTAACAACGATCTGTGCGGTACCCGTTTTGCCTCCGACACGGTAGCCATCAATGAATGCAGGCCGTCCAGTACCATTGGCCACGACGCTTTCCAGCGCTTCGCGTACCTGCTTGGATGTGTCTTCCGAAATCACTTGTCTGACAAGCTCCGGCTTGGTCTCGCTGACGGTCTCGCCTGTATCAGGGTTTATCCACGCTTTAGCCACATAAGGCTTGAACAGTTTACCGCCGTTAATGGCAGCCGATACGGCTGCCACCTGCTGAATCGGGGTTACCGACACCCCCTGTCCGAAAGCAGTGGTCGCCAGTTCCACAGGGCCAACCCGGGAAAGCTTGAACAGGATCCCGTTTTCCTCCCCGTTCAAATCAATGCCTGTCTTCGAGCCGAAGCCGAAATCGCGGATATACTTAAACAGGGTGTCCTTCCCTAATCGGTTGCCCAGCGTTACGAACCCTGGGTTGCAGGAGTTTTCCACCACCTGCATGAAGGTTTCGCTGCCATGTCCGCCCCGCTTCCAGCATTTCAGAGTTGCCCCGCCAATTTTAATGTACCCTGGATCAAAAAACTGCTCGTGCTTGAGATCCACCTTCTTTTCCTGAAGTGCCGCGGCAAGTGTAATAATCTTGAACGTTGATCCCGGTTCGTACGTCATCCAAATCGGCAGATTACGGTTATACACTTGCTGGTCATATTCTTTATAGTTCCCTGGCTCATACCCCGGTCTGCTCGCCATCGCATAAATTTCGCCGGTTTTGGGGTTCATGGCGATCGACCAGGCGCCTCTGGCTTGATACTGGACCATTGCTTGATCGAGTTCCCGTTCCATAATCGACTGGATGGATTTATCGATGGTAAGCTGCAGATTCAGCCCGTCCCTGGGCGCGTCGTATTTCTCGGATGAACCCGGCATGAGGCGTCCACCCGCATCCGATAAATAAGAGATACTGCCATTGATACCTTTGAGCTTGCTGTCATATTTCTGCTCGACCCCAGTTAAGCCCTGGTTGTCGATTCCGGTAAACCCTAGAATATGGCTTGCAAGATCCCCATAAGGATAATACCTCTTATTGTCCTCCGCAACAACGATACCCGGCAGATTTAAATCACGAATTTTCTGAGCAAGCTCCATCGTAATTTTGCGTCCACCGGGTTGAAGTTTCACACTCATTGCTTTTTTGGTAACCAAGCTTTTAACCTTTTCCTCTGTCATCCCCAGCAGCGGTGCCAGCAGCCTGGCCGTCTTGCCCGGGTCCTTCACCTGTACGGGTATCGCCATAACGGTCGGAGAACTGATATTGTATGCAAGCGGAGTGCCGTTCCGGTCCTGGATCTCTCCCCGCTTGGCTGTGGACGGAATTTCTCTCCGCCAGTTTTCTTCCGCCTTGGCCGATAGCTCTGCTCCCTTGCCCAGTTGAACATACGCGAGCCTTACTATTATAGCAACAAACAGCAAGCAAAGTATCATCAAGCTCGCCAAGAGTCTACGTCTGCGCGTCACGTTCGAAACCTTCACTCTTATTCCTCCCTGCTTATCCTAATATTCATGACCGTTATTCCTATCATGATATTCGGGACAAACAGGGGCTAGAACAAGCTGTTTTACTGATCGTTTTTCTCGCCGTTCGTTTTACCAGAGGAGGACTTACCGGTTCCACCGGATTGTCCTTTCTCTCCGTTACTTCCTGGACTGCTGTCTTTCGTTGCATCCCCATCTGTATTGCTATTTGATTCATCTCCAGGCTTTAAGGTCAGCTCGACGGTCCGCTTCCCGCCTTGATTGGTAACCTTCTGGTCTACGACATAACCTTCGCCGCTGACCTTCACCGGTACTTTCATCAGCGTCAGCACATCCATTGCATCCCGTAGAGATTCTCCCTTAAGATCAGGTATCTCCATCGTACTATCCGTTTCGGTCAACAAATAGATATGCTGGCCAGGACTCATCGGTGTACCCTTGGCTGGAAACTGCTTGATAACAGATGTTCCCTTTCCTAACGTATCAAACGCAACACCGGATTTAAGGAGCTGTTTCTCGGCATCCTTGACGTTTTTATTGACTAAATCCGGTGCAAGCGGACGGCTTGGAGCTTGTGTGACAGCTTTGTTCCCCTTCTCATCCGGCTTAGTGGATGTCTTTGGTACACCCATGTACTGAAGGGATTGAGATACAATTTTTTTGAAGACCGGTGCGGCAGCCGTACCACCGCCGACCGTCGCGCTATTAGGCTGGTCTATAATGACGAGTACAGCAATCTTCGGATCATTGACCGGCGCGTAGCCGATAAAAGACACGACGGATTTAGAGTAATCATATTGCCCATTAATATTTTTAACAGCCGTACCGGTTTTACCAGCTACACGGTAACCGTCAATATAAGCGTTACGGCCTGTACCGATATCCTGGTCGGCGACAACCTGCTCCAGATACTCCCCAGTCTCCTTGGCTGCTTCTGGTGAAATCACCTGTCTGACCGTTGTAGGTTCGACCACGGTGGTTTTACCGGTATTCGGATCGGTCGACTCTTTTACAATTTGAGGCTTCATTAACTTGCCTCCATTGGCAATTGCGCTTATGGCGGCAAGTTGCTGAATCGGAGTTACCTCTACACCGTGCCCATATGATGCCGTCGCTGCTTCGACTGGGCCTGGGAGATTAACCTTTCTGGAAACTTCTCCCGGAAGATCGATGCCAGTCTTGGTTCCAAAACCAAAATCATTAATATACTGAGTCAGCTTGTCCTTGCCAAGCATTTCTTCCAATTTAACGAAAGCCACGTTACTCGATCTTTTGACGCCTTCCAGATAGGAAATTTTGCCCCAGCCGGATCTTTTGATATCATGCAGAATCTGATGGGTTCCTTTGACCTGAATTGTACCGGAAAGGTATGTGTCATTAGGATGGAAGAGCTTCTCCTGAACGGCTGCTGCCAGCGTTACAATCTTAAACGTTGAACCCGGCTCATACAAAGACTTGATGGCATGATTAACAAAGTTACCGTAATCTTGCGGTTTAACTTCATAATATTTATTGGGATCAAATGTAGGCAAATTGGCCATACCCAGAATATCCATCGTTTTCGGATCAGCCGCGATAACGGTCATACTGATCGGATTGTATTTATCATACGCTTCTTTCATCGCGTCTTCGATATAATACTGGATCGTATCGTCAATCGTCAGCTTGTAATTTGTACCATTGACAGGCGGTTTATAAAGCTCAGTACCGTTTGGCAGCTTATATCCGTTGGCATCCGTCTCGTAATTCAAATGCCCATCCTGTCCTTTTAGCTCTTCATCGAATTGAGCCTCAATCCCCGCTACCGCTTTGCCTTCACGGTCTGTATACCCCAGCACGTGAGATGCCAGCGATCCTTTCGGATAATAGCGTTTCGACTCTTTCAGAGTATCCAGACCTGTTTCCTGAACTTTCTTCTTATCCTTAAACTGCGCTTTGAGCTGGTCATTCAGCTCGTCGATCTGTTTCTTCTTGGCTTCATCAATTCTCCAGCCTTCATTCCGGACCTCACGGCTCTTGGCGTACTCACCGTTTTTATCCTTCGCATTTACAAGCGCTCGCAGCTCATCAACGTCTTTGCCTAAAATTCGATGAAGACCTTCAACCACCATATCTTCGGTTCCATTCGCATGGATGACCTTAGGGCTGATAACGACGGTATAAGCAGGCGCATTAATCGCCAGAGGATCTCCGTTCCGGTCCGAAATGGTTCCGCGTTCAGCCGGAATAACCGATTCCTTGGACCATTTTTTAACTCCTGCTTCATGCCAGGAAGATCCCTGAACAATCTGTAGAGTAAACATTCTGATGAGCAAAACAACAAAAAGGAGGGTGATGAATCCTCCTATAAGCAATGTGCGAAGTTTTATTCTTTTTACCATCCTTTAACCCTCACAAGCTCTATTTTTTTGCCGTTTCCGATTCGGTGGTATTGTTCTCTGTATTTGCAGATATCTTAGAACGCTCCACATTGATGACCTGCTGATCGGTTGGTTCCTTGTATCCCAGCTGTATCGCTTTCTCACGGATGCCATTTTCAAGCTGCTGCTTCTGTAATTCAAGCCGGCTGATTTCCGACTTTGAAGTTTTGATATCTCTTGCGATCTTTTGTGTTTCCTTGTTCAGTCCGTAAATGTTCGCGTTCTGCCAGATGATCAGGCTCGCCACCATGACACATACCACAATAGTAAGCAGATACAGAAGCTTCTCTTTGATCGGAAGAGATGTACGGCGGGTAACCACCATCGTCTTCTCCCTATAACCGGGGGATGTGCGCTTTGCAGACTGTGATTGTTCCTTTACTGCCAAGTTACCACGGGTGTAGGCCATGTCTTCTTCCCCTTCATCGTAGTCTTACGCTTTTTCATAAGCATAGAATGATTTGTCATGTTTAGAAGTTTATAATTTCTCCGCCACTCTCAGCTTGGCTGACCTTGCACGCGGATTTTGTTCCAGTTCCACAACACTTGCAACGATCGGTTTTCGGTTCACCAGCTTGAGCTCGCCCTTCCCATCGCAAACACACATCGGAAAGTCAGGAGGACAGGTGCATTTCCCAACATAGCTGCTGAAAATCTGTTTGCAGATCCGGTCTTCAAGCGAATGGAAGGTAATGACTGAAACTCTTCCTCCTGGAGCCAGACAGCGGACAGCCTGATGAAGAGCCTCTTCAAAAGCACCTAATTCATCATTCACTGCGATACGCAGCGCCTGAAAGCTTCTTTTCGCCGGATGTCCGCCGGTTCTGCGAGCAGCTGCAGGTATACCTTCCTTAATAATATCGACAAGCTGTCCAGTCGTTTGAATAGGACTCTGTTCTCGATGTTCGATAATGAACTTGGCAATGCGGCGGGAGAACTTTTCCTCTCCGTATTGAAACAGAATTCGCGCAATCTCTTTTTCAGGCCATTCGTTTACGATATGCCATGCCGTCAAATCAGAGGATTGGTCCATACGCATGTCAAGCGGCGCATCATGGTTGTAGCTGAAACCCCGCTCCCCTTCATCAAACTGCGGAGACGAAACGCCAAGGTCAAACAAAATGCCGTCAACCTGTGGAACACCGTCTTTCATAGGAACAGCCAAATCTTTTAAGGTATCTTCCAAATGTCTAAAATTCGTCTTGACCAAGGAAACCTTGTCCTCAAAGGGAGCTAGTCTTTCCTTAGCGTTATTCAGCGCCCAGTCATCCTGGTCCAGCGCAATTAGCCTGCCATATTCTCCAAGCTTGGACGCAATCAGGGAGCTGTGCCCCGCCCCGCCAAGCGTACAGTCGACATAAATGCCGTCTCGTTTGATGTGCAGCCCTTCTGTCGCTTCTTCTTTAAGCACTGTGATGTGATGAAACAAGCTGCAGCCCTCCAGACTTATTACAATTCAAAATTAAAATCAACCAACTTTTCAGCAATTTCGTTAAACGCTCCCTCAGATTGCTGGAAATAGGTTTCCCAGGTATCCTTACTCCAAATCTCAACGCGGTTAGATACGCCCAGAACAACGCATTCTTTCTCGAGCTTCGCGTATTGACGGAGGTTCCCCGGTAAATTTACCCTTCCCTGTTTGTCCCACTCGCATTCCGTTGCACCCGAGAAAAAGAAGCGGGTAAACGCACGGGCGTCCGATTTCATGAGCGGTAACGATTTCAGCTTCTGCTCGAGGATGCTCCACTCATTCATCGGGTAAACGAAGAGACATTGGTCGAGGCCACGGGTGATCACAAAGGATGAGCCCAAAAGCTCCCGGAATTTGGCAGGAATGATCAAGCGGCCTTTATCATCGATGCTGTGTTGAAACTCCCCCATAAACATTCGGCCACTCAACTCCTTACCCTAAATCCCCACTTTGCACCACTTCTCACCACTTAAGGATACTAGATTCGCCATTCAAAATCAAAATCCTTCCTGAATTTTGTGTTTTTTTGGATAATCTATACAGCCTATTCTGGTATATGACAGCACGAAACCCCTTGATCCAAAAGGATTCAAGGGGTTTTTCGGAAATAAAATTAAGTCCAAAAATTACCTTCTATTCTTGAGTGGTCCAGCTGTCCAAATATTTAATCTGCTCGGGGGTCAGCGCATCGATTTGAATGCCCAGACTTTCCAGCTTATAGCGGGCTACCTGCTGATCAATTTCGAACGGTACGTTCAATACCTTGGCTTCAATCGATTGGTAGTTGTCATTCACGTACTTCAGCGACATCGCCTGCAGTGCGAACGTCATATCCATAATTTCAGCCGGATGTCCGTCGCCTGCACCGAGGTTGACCAGCCGTCCTTCCGCGAGAAGATACAACTTGCGTCCGTCCTGAAGCTGATACTCTTCAATGTTGCGGCGGACCGTGCGGATGGAGGATGCCCGCTTCGAAAGTTCGATTTTGTTGACCTCTACATCAAAATGTCCCGCGTTGCACAGAATCGCACCGTCTTTCATCACATCAAAGTGTTCACCGGTAATCACGGAATGGTTGCCTGTCACGGTCACGAAGAAATCTCCGTGTTTCGCAGCCTCGATCATCGGCATCACTTCAAAGCCGTCCATATGCGCTTCAACAGCGCGGATCGGATCGACTTCGGTCACGATGACCTTGGCTCCCAGTCCTTTTGCACGCATCGCTACACCTTTACCGCACCAGCCATAACCAACGACTACGGCGGTTTTGCCGGCTACGACCAGATTCGTTGTACGGTTCACAGCGTCCCAAACCGATTGACCCGTGCCGTAGCGGTTATCAAACAGGTATTTGCAGTATCCGTCATTAACAGCAACCATCGGCAGCTTGAGGAGGCCTTCCTTCTCCAAGGCCTTCAGGCGGATGATGCCCGTCGTTGTCTCTTCTGCTCCTCCGCGGATATTCTCAAGCAGATCCGGACGCTCCGAATGCAGGATGGTTACGAGGTCGCCACCGTCATCGATGATAAGGTCCGGTTTGGTTTCCAGCGCGCGGATCTGAAGCTCCTTGTACTCCTCCGGATCCGGGTTGTACTTGGCCAGCACGGTTACACCGTCCTCCACCAGCGCCGCGCACACATCATCCTGGGTTGAAAGTGGGTTGCTTCCTGTGATCGTTACTTCGGCTCCACCGGCCTGCACGACCTTGGCCAAATATGCCGTTTTCGCTTCCAAATGCAGTGCTATCGTAACTTTAAGGCCTTTGAACGGCTGTTCCGCCTCAAACTGTCTACGGATTTGATTCAGGACAGGCATATGCGCCTCCACCCAATCAATTTTCAAATGTCCTTCCGGGGCCAGCGCCATATCTTTAACGATGCTGTTTTCCAAAGACAACGTGGTCATAAAAAGCCTCCTTTTTCTTCGTCCGATTACATCTCAATGATCTGATGTTCCGCCGTGTAGCTGCTGCAGCTTCCGAGAATGTCCCGGATCCAGCCGAAGCTGTAACGGTTAATATAATAGAAAGTATTATAAACTCTTTCCTGAGGTTTGCCCATCGGAAACAACGATACATAGATTTGATCCCACTGACGCAGTGCCGCTTCATGCTGCTTTTCAAGCGCCTGCTTCGTTTTGCGTTCAAGATAAGATATTTGCTCGAGAATTTTGTCCTTGTTTTTCTCCCCCAGCGAGATCAAGCCGGGCTGGATGGTTCCAAGCTCACGGATTAATGGCTCATACAGCTTTTCCAAGGCGCTGCGCGTTTCTTCGAATTTCGGATCGATATGAAGGCCGGCCTCGGCGTTCAGCCAGCTCTGGCGCGCGTCCTCAAACCGGTGCTGCACATCCTGAAACGACAGTCCGAAATGAGCCATATACTTCCGCAGCGTTCCGCTGACCAGCGTAAAAGACATGCGCGGCAGCAAAATTGGCATTTTTAGGCCGAGTACAGGGAAGGCGTCCTTCGTAATCGCCCAGTAGGAGATTTCCCCCTGCCCCAGCACGGTACAGAGAACGGGAAGCAGTGATTCCTGCATTAGCGGACGCGTCAAAACGTTATTGCTGAACCGTTCCGGATGATCTTTCAGCTGGGTAAGGAGTTCTTCCTTAGTGAAGCTCACAATGCCTTTCCTGTCCGTAAAGCTTCCGTCCTGCTTCTGAAGCAGCAATCGGTTTCCTTCGTAAATATAGAAGAGATTGGCTCCATCAGACGTCACATCGGCTTGGAGCGGATATCCCTGACCCGTAATGCGGGCAGCAGCCCTTTGGTAGGTTTGCCCGAGCTCATCATTTTGGTTGATAATCCGTTCAAATACGGGGATCTCAAGCTTGCGTAGTAGTGGATCAGCCGAATCCAGAAGAATCAGTCCCATTTCGCCGAAAAGACGTCCGAGCAGCTTGGCAAATGCGTCGCTCAGATTGCCTGACTCTTCTGCGGCCTGATGGAGCATCTCCATAATCTCAGGCTTGTTCATACTATCCGGCAGCAGGCTGGCCAGGTGCTCAAGCGACTTGTTCCACTGCCCGGGAGTCAGATTAATGTGGCTTACTGAGTCTCTGGGTCCGGGAACAGAATCCATTTTTATTTTGGCTACCTGCAGGTCAGGAGTCATGACATAAGTATGGTTAACCTCATCCCAGTCATGATCCTCCCCGGCAATCCAGAACACAGGGACAACCGGCCGCTGCAGCTTTTCCTGCGCTTCCTTTGCGGCTAGAACGATGGTTAAAGCTTTATAGACAACAAGCAGCGAACCTGTAAACAGTCCGCTTTGCTGTCCGCCAACGACGGCAAGCGTACCAGTCTGCTCGAGTAAATCAAGCGAGTTATGTACCACTTTGTGGTCGTTATGCTTGTTATTATATTGTCTTAGACAATCTACCAGCGATTTTCTGTTAACACGGGTTTCTTCGGATTCGTCCAACCAAGCTGCACGACTGCTCCAGGACTCTTTCTGGCGAAAATCGTTGCCGTAAAGCTCCTGTACCTGCGAAAAATGGTTTATATAATTATCTGCAAGAGCGGAGCCGCTCTTCAGCGAATCTGAAACAACATTCATGAGGTCTGCCTCCTATTCTGTACCTGTTTATATCACATGCATTCGTATCAGGATTTTGCAAAAATCGTATGAAACACTCTACTCAGATTTTGCATCATTCCCACTTCGAAATCTTCCTTGATTGTAACTAAAGATGACTTTGCCGTCAAAGCAACACAGGGGGAAAAGCTATACCAGCTCTCAAATGCTTCAAAATCAGTTACAGTTTAATTATTATAACGCTTCACGTATCAGTATGCCATGCCTAAACGAAAAAAACCGCCGGATAAACCGGCGGTCACCTTTTCAGGCTTATGCGTATGGGGCAGCAACCCAATGACCTTTCGAAACTTCGACCAGTCTTGTGTCTTCCTGCACCAATCCTTTTCCATCTTTAGCCGAATGAATCGGACCAGACAGGTCATCATTCATGATGATCCGCTTTTTGTTCTCCTCAATTTCCGGATCCGGAATTGGGATTGCTGAAAGCAATGTCTTGGTGTACGGATGGATCGGATTGGCATAAAGCTCTTCACTTTCCGCGAGCTCTACCATTTTACCGAGGTACATGACAGCTACGCGGTCACTGATATGCTTGACCATGGACAGGTCATGAGCAATAAACAGATAAGTCAGTCCGAGACGATCCTGCAGTTCTTTCAGCAGGTTAACCACCTGAGCCTGAATGGACACGTCAAGCGCGGAAATCGGTTCGTCACAAATAATGAATTTAGGATTGACCGCAAGCGCACGCGCAATACCGATACGCTGACGTTGACCACCGGAAAACTCATGCGGATAACGTGTGGCATGATCGGGATTCAAACCAACCATATCCAGCAGCTCTTCAATCCGTTTCTTGCGTTCCTTGCGGCTTCCCGCAAGATTATGAATATCCAACGCCTCACCGATGATATCGGAAACGGTAAACCGCGGATTGAGCGATGCATACGGATCCTGGAAGATCATCTGCATATCGCGGCGCATAGCCTTCATTTTCTTGGGGGAGAGCTTGTAAATATCGGTTCCGTTAAAGCGGACACTACCTGCCGTAGGCTCGTACAGACGGAGAATGGTACGGCCTGCGGTAGATTTACCACAGCCGGATTCACCAACCATGCCCAGTGTCTCGCCTTCGCGAATGTAAAAATTGATATCGTCGACGGCTTTGACAATTTTGCCTCCGCCTACGTTAAAGTATTTTTTCAGACCTTCAACTTCAATCAAACGGTTCTCTTTCATGACGAATGAACCTCCTTCGCCATCTCATGCAGGCTCCAGCAGCGGGCCATATGGGTGTCGCTGAATTCCGTGGTGCCTGGATTGATGCGTTCGCAAACTTTCATCGCCTCATTGCAACGTGCACAGAATGCACAGCCGAGCGGCGGCTTAATCAGATCCGGTGGTGTACCAATGATCGGAATGAGCGG
Organism: Paenibacillus mangrovi; assembly: GCF_022898935.1. Classification (GTDB taxonomy): domain Bacteria; phylum Bacillota; class Bacilli; order Paenibacillales; family Paenibacillaceae; genus Paenibacillus_AQ; species Paenibacillus_AQ mangrovi. Next base: position 353,487 of record NZ_JALIRP010000002.1, read on the forward strand.
CTCATTCTTCTTCTGGTCCAGACGCGGCATGGAACGAAGCAGACCCTTGGTGTAAGGATGCTGTGGATTTTTGAAGATCTCCCATTTCGTTCCGGTCTCCACCACTTCACCCGCATACATGACGATGACGCGGTCACACATGCCAGCGACAACACCGAGGTCATGCGTAATCAGGATAATCGAGGTACCGAACTTTTTCTGCATATCCTTCATGACGTCCATAATCTGCGCCTGGATCGTCACGTCCAGCGCTGTCGTCGGTTCATCCGCAATCAGCAGGGCCGGGTTACATGCCAAAGCGATCGCAATCATAACCCGCTGGCGCATACCGCCGGAAAATTCATGCGGGTATTGTCCGAAGCGTTCTTCAGCGTTTTTAATGCCGACGAGCTTCAGCATCTCGATGCCACGCTCTTTCGCTTCAGTCTTCGACATCTTCTGGTGCTTCATCAGTACTTCCGTAATTTGTCTGCCTACTTTAATCGTAGGGTTGAGGGAAGTCATTGGATCCTGGAAGATCATGCCGATATCTTTACCGCGGATATGCTCCATCTCTTTATTTGATTTCTTCAGGATATCCTGACCCTGAAAAATAATTTCACCGCTTTTGATTTGAGAAGGTGGCGATGGAATGAGGCGCATAATCGTTTGCGCGGTAACACTCTTACCACTGCCGGATTCACCTACAATCGCAACCGTTTCCCCTTTACCTATTTCGAAGTTCATGCCGCGTACAGCTTTAACTTCTCCACCTTTTACTTTAAAGGATACTTGCAGGTCTTTTACTTGTAAAATCGGTTCCATGATCTCACCTCCTGTTATTTCAATTTCGGATCAAGTGCATCGCGAAGGCCATCGCCGAAAATATTAAATGCAAGCATTGTCAAGCTGATTAGAATAGCCGGGAAGAGCATCCGCCAAGGATAATACATCCAGCCGGTCAGCGCATCATTGATCATCGAACCAAGAGATGCAACCGGAGCTTGTACACCAAGACCCAGGAAGCTCAGGAAGGCTTCAGCGAAAATTGCGTTTGGCACAGACAATGTCAGCGTAACGATGATCGGACCTACTGCATTCGGAAGCAAATGCCGGAACAGCAAACGACCGGAGCCGGCACCCATGGAACGGGAAGCGAGTACATACTCCCTGTTTTTGAGCTGCATAATTTCGCCGCGAACAATCCATGACATGTTAATCCAACCGGTAATCGTCAGCGCGAGTATGATTGTGCCTACACTTGGTTTAAATACTACGAGCAGCAGAATCGTTACCAGCATATAAGGAATGGAGTATAAGATCTCTGAAAATTTATTCATGATAGCATCCACGCGTCCACCAAAGAAGCCCATGATACCGCCGTAGATTACACCGATCATAAGGTCAATAAGCGCCGCGGCCAAGCCGACGACTAGTGAGATTCGAGCACCCATCCAGGTACGTACGAACATATCGCGTCCCAGGTCATCCGTGCCGAACCAGTGTTCTTTGGAAGGCGGCTGGTTCGAGTTGAGCAAATCATTGGAATAGTAGTTGTACTTGGACATCATAGGTCCGAAAATTGCCATCAGAACGATAATTAAAAGTACGACCAGACTAGCCATGGCAAGCTTGTTTTTGCGCAGCCGCTGCCAAGCGTCTTTCCAAGCCGAAATACTTTCACGCTGAATGACTTCAGCCTCTTTTTCATCTACGCCTATTTTGCGGAAGTCTTCGGGCGTCAGCTCTACATTGGCGCTAGTCAAAGTTGTTTCATTAACTGCCATCGTTAGCCCTCCTTCCCGCCGGTTAATTTAATACGCGGATCAACCAGCATGTAAACAATATCTGTTATAAATCGTGCAGACATAAGCAGGACACCATAGAAAATAGTTACACCCATAATCATGGTGTAGTCACGGTTCGTGATACAATCAACGAACACTTTACCTATTCCGCCGATACCAAAGATCTGTTCGATAACGACAGAACCGGTAATGATATTTGCTGTCATTGGGCCAATATAGGTGACAACAGGTAAAATGCCGTTGCGGATAACGTGTCTGTACATAATCGTAAACCAGTTCAGACCTTTTGCTTTAGCCGTCTTGATGTAATCTGCATGTAGCACTTCAAGCATGCTGGAGCGCGTCAGACGCGCGATAAAGGCAATCGGCTGGGCAGACAGCGCCGCGACAGGAAGAACATAATCCAGAGGGCTATCAAAGCCCATAACATGAAACCATCCGAGCTTCTCAGCGAAGATAAACTGAATCAGAGAAGCGAGTACGAAGCTTGGAACTGCAATTCCCAGAACGGCAAGGACCATCGCCACGTTATCGATCAGCTTCCGGTGATAAAGGGCTGCGAGCATCCCTAGGAATATACCGACAATGACCGAAACCACGATCGCACACAATCCGAGCTTCAGCGAAGCTGAAAAGGTTTCTTTAATAATATCCGATACTTCCTGGTCTTGATGTTTCATCGATATACCGAAATCGCCAGTGGCAATATCACCCAGATATTTGAAATACTGCTGATATATCGGTTTATCGAGTCCATACTGCTCCATAAGACGGGCTTGTATTTCAGGCGGAACACTTTTCTCGGACATAAAAGGATCCCCAGGTATGACTTTCATCAGAAAGAATGTGGCCGATATCAAAATAAATAATGATACCAGCATGTAAAATAACTTGTTGGCTACATAACGAACCATGCCCGATTACCCTCCCCGCTAATAATTATCTACATTATTCGACATATTTTGATTTTAAGGAATAATGGGTAGTTTTGTCCAATCTATTTATTACTAATTAAAGAAATTTCTACCACAAGATTATAGGATGCAAAAAAAACGGGATATATATGGAATACCCACATATATATCCCGAATTTACTTATCCAAATCTACACTTACGAATTACTCGAAGTAAGCGCGTGTAAAGTCAACTCCACCTGCGTAATCTTTAACTACACCTTTCAGGTTTGGTTTTTGCAGTGACACGCTGGTGTAATAGTAAATCGGCATCAAAACTTGTTGATCCTTGACCAAAAGGGTTTCGGCCTTCGCGAAATCATCCATCCGCTTGTTGTTGTCAGCGGAAGTAAAAGCATCATTAACAAGAGCATCGTACTCTTTGTTTTTGAAACCTACGTCGTTATTGCCGCTCTTCGAAGTCCAAAGATCAAAGAAAGTCATCGGATCGTTGTAGTCTGGGTTCCAGCCTGCACGTGCGATTTGGTAGTTCAGGCTCTTACGGTTTTTGAGGAACACTCCCCATTCCTGATTTTCCGTTTGCACGTCAACGCCCAGGTTTTTCTTCCACATATCCGCTACAGCCAGAGCAATTTTCTTATGCTTCTCACTGGAGTTGTAGATCAATTTGACTGGTGGAAGAGTCGTGTATCCTTCTTCCTTCATACCTTCTTGAAGCAGTTTTTTCGCTTCATCCACGTTTTCTTGGAAGTAATCGTCCTTGTGCTCGGTACGGAATTCATCTTTGGCACCAGCGATTCCTGGTGGCACCATTCCAAATGCAGGTCGTTCTCCACCTTGTGTTACCTTGTCGACAATCTCTTGGCGGTTAATAGACATTGCAAAAGCTTTACGGATTTTTGCGTTATCAAACGGCTTGGCAGTTGTGTTAAATTGATAGTAGTAAATGCTGCCGACTGGGTTCATTGTAAGCTCGTCCGGCATTTCTTTCTTAATGGCTGGTATTTGGTCGGTAGGAATCTCACCGTTAGGCATACCTGCGTAATCCAATTGTCCGCTTCTGTAGCTGGACAGCTCGGTAGCGCCACTGTTGGACAGAGACATTGAAATTTTGTTCAACTTGATGTCTTTGTTATCCCAATAGTTTGGATTTTTGTCGACTTCAATTTTTTGGCCTGTTGTCCAGGTTGTCATCGTGAATGGTCCGTTTGTGATCATGGTTTTAGGATCAGCAGCCCATTTTGGATTGTCCTTCACGGATTGGTGAACCGGATAGAACGTGTAGAACGAAGTCAGACCCAAGAAATATGGAGTCGGATTATTCAGTGTTACTTCAAGTGTGTAGTCATCCGTTGCTTTGACGCCCACTTGAGAGAAATCCGTGGTTTTTTTGGTGTTATAATCTTCGGCACCTTTAATGTAATATAATTGGTACGCGTAAGGTGGGGCTGGCACTGTATTCGGGTCAAGAACCCGTTGCCATGCAAAGACGAAATCTTTCGCCGTTACAGGATCACCATTGCTCCATTTTGCATCTTTGCGGAGGTGGAAAACATACTTCAGTCCATCAGAAGAAATATCCCATTTTTCTGCAACACCAGGAACTGGTTGACTGTTTTCATCCAAGCGGACCAGACCTTCATACATCATGTTCAATACCGTATGAGCCTGACTGTCTTGCGCTAGCGCCGGGTCAAATGTTGGCGGTTCAGCGCTGAGGTTAATGTGAAGTACTTGATCTTTGGCAGCGGCAGTGTTTTGTTTCGAGCCGTTGCCTCCATCCGACTTGGAGCCGCAGCCCGCAAGAACGGTTCCCACTACAAGCAGCATCGTTAGTAGGGTTAATAGTGATTTCCTCTTTCTCATGCTGTAATCCCCCTAAGGTTATTTAGATATACGGTTTTAATGATTATACAACCAGTGGTTAAAAAAATCTACACCTAAAATCATTAAAAAACCCGACACAAACCAAACTCTGTTTACTCTTTCTGATATGTATGATGTATAAATAATTAAGACATTGTTATGAATATGTATTTAATCAAACCAATAAATGTAAAAAGTAGGTAACTGAAGCTCATGATGACAAATGACATTCTCCAAATTAATTTTGCTATTTTCTGGATATCTATACTACCTCTGAGACGATTTTGTGCGCTTCCGATCAGGCCGATCGCGATAAGCAGAAGCAGCAAAATCAAGTAAAATCCAAACCTCGAATCAAAAGTTAGATTAAATAATGCTGAAACCGAAATGATCAGAAACAGCGTGGTAACATCCATGGCAAGTTTCAGTGCTGCTTTCTTGTTATGTTTCCACCAATAATGGATAAAATATACGACCAAAAAGGGAAAAAATGGCAGGATGCTTAGGAAGATAAATGAATTTTTCAAGAAATCCAAATGATTCACTCCTCTCTTATCGTCAAGCCTTTGATGATACCGGTCACCATTTCATGGGCTGCCGCGCGAATTCCCGCCTTCCCGGCTAGTGCCACAATGCTGCCGTTAATCCAATCTACCTCTGTAGCCGCCCCATCCTGCACATCCTTTCGCATGGACGACGTATTTCCGGCAGTTGCAGCACACACCTCTACAATCTGCTCCCATATGTCTTCATCACAAGAAATGCCGCAAGCTTCATAGACAACTAATGCCTCATCGAGCAGCATCCTCATCATCTGCATTCGTTTGTCAGAGGCAAGCAGTTCCCCGTTCGATATATCCCACAGCGCAGTGAGCGGGTTGATGACGGCATTGATTAACAGCTTCCGGTATATTCTGCTATCGATGTCATTCGATAAAACAGCCGAAAATCCTGCTTTTTGCAGCATTTTGACCAAATGATCGGGATTTACTGCAATTTCTCTTCCAATATTACTCTGTTCTGTAACCCCAATCCATGTCGTACCCATGCCTGCATGCAATACTTCGTGAAGTGCGGTCCGTTTCGCTCCTTCTGTCGTGACAGCTGCATATAACGGCCAGCCTGGAAGGATCCTTTCGATCCGTTCCATGTGCCCATAGCCATTTTGAAAGCCAACCACTCCAGGGCGACGGTCTTGCGCAAGCTTGTCCTGTTCAAGAAGTCCTGCGGACATCTGGCATACGGCTTCGGTATCCTTTTGCTTAGTCATCAGGAAAATCCATTGACCGGGCTCTTGTTTCCAGTAAGACGCAAATTCCTCAATCACTCCTGCGGTGAAAGCTTCTGGCTTCGCCAATGCTTCTGCAGCACCATATGTATTTTGAATCAATATTCCTTTCATTTGCAGCTGCTCTACCTGCTCAGCGCTTCTGCACCACAAACGCACCTTCACACCTGCAGCCGCGAGTTTTCCTCCATATAAAAGGCCGAGCGAGCCGCCGCCAATCAAATCAATAATCATCGTTTTCACCTGTCTTTTGTCTGTGCTTGCCATTCTAAAAATATTATATAGCATATTCATGCCCGAATACGAAAAAATGTCTGATGAACACGGAAAAACCCGTTCGGCGCGCTGTAGCTTTCGCTCATCCGGACGGGTGTTCGGGTTATGGCTTATGATGCTAGGCGTCTTCTATTCAATGCGTTCAAGATTGCCGTTTGCATCCATTTTAAACCGAGTTTTCAATTCTTCCTCTTCTTCCGTTAAAAAAGCAAGCCTTCTGGCACGATCCATGATTTGGATCAGCGCTTTGTAATCGTCATTGACAACCCGATAATCCGTTTGGACTTCACTGACTTCCTTAGTCAGCTGCTCATTCACTCTTCTCAAAGAAGCAAGTTCCTCTTCCTTCTCGCGAAGCTCCTTCTCCAGCATTTTCAACTGGCGACCGTTTTCCTGTAGATTCCCTTTCCATTGCCGCAAAAAACGTATGACCGCATCAATCGACAGTGATTCTTCGGTTGCGCTATCTACCTTAAAATATCCAGCCTCCGCATCATTCAATCCCAGACCTGCCACCTGCAGCGGATTTGCTGGCTGTTTTTTGTAATAGCTTCTCTTCTGCCGCTGCGTTTTCGCCAGACCGATGGCTTCCTCATACTTTTTGCGGACACAGCTGTTCCAGCGGAAACCGCAGGCTGCGGACGTCCTGCCGATTTTTTCGCCCACTTCCTCGAACGCTGCAAGCTGCGTGCTTCCTTCGCGGATATGTCTTAAGGTTACCTCCGCTAAAATAAGATCATCCTCTAAACTCCATGCATCCTGTCTAACTGCTGTCATGCAACAAAACCCTCCTAACAACATCCTAAAATAACCGTCTCCAAACCCTCCTTTCCTGCCGGGCTTGAATGAGGTATAACAGCTGCTTATTTCATTTCTATGCTTCTCATAGAGTTCATAGAATCTATTTGATACTAAATTGTATTGCCAAATTTTAAAGAGCTCATACTACTTACTGCGTAAATAAACCTCTCTTGCCTGAATACTTTCAATTAGAATGATCACAATAAATACATCTACTTTCAAAAAATTCACAATTGTTCAACACTTTTCGTTTACACAATTTGGTGAAAACGTTATAATGTTCTGTAGTAAAGCGACCGTACATAAGGAGAGGGGGATATTACGTGGCACGCATGTTTCGAGTACTGGGCTTCTTTACACTGGCTATCGGTTTGATGGCTTTTGCCGGGAACATGGTGGAAATGGCTCTGTTGTTCTTCTTACAGACAGCATTTTTCGGAATTTTGGGCTACCTGAAATTTACGGAAAAAACCTACATTCTTCTCTTCTGGGGCTATATGATCGTGACTTTTTCCGGTTTCAGTTACTGGACAGTCTTTAAAATGGGTCTACCGCTGTAGTTACCGATCAGATGGACTTGAAGAGTTACAAAAAAGGACGATCCGTCAGTTGCCGGAGCGTCTTTTTTCGTTGATTAAATCCCCCTAGGCTTCATAAGAGAGGGATGATATTTTTTATAAACAAGCATATATTTACATGAGGATTGAATCAATCCTTGCCCAAGATTTATTTGGAGGGGAGGAAGAACTATGAAGGCCGCCAAAAAACATGTGCGCCTGATATATCTGCTTGTGCCGCTTCTGCTCCTCTCGATGCTTCATTCTCAGCATAACCTTCTTGCCGATCCCGTCAAACCGGAAGACGCTGACCAGCAGCAAATGCTGCAAAAAAGCCTTTCTATCGTAGAAATCGATCATGAAATCGAACGAATCTCCCGTCAGCAGGATGAAACGCAAACGGAAATAGACAAGCTTCAGGTTCAGCTTGAAGAGAAGCAAGAGCAGATCAAAATTCGCCAGGAGCGTGCCGGGGCTGTCATTCGTTCCTATTACATGGGAGAGCGGGACAATCTATTTGCCATACTCTTTTCAGCTCAAAACTTAAGCAACCTTCTGGAAATTTACAGCTATTATGAATTGATTATGGATCAGGACAAGACGGTACTCGATGCTTACCAGTCCCAATATAAAAGCATTAAAGATACACAGCAGAGAATGGAAAGCTCTTATGCTAAGCTAACCGAGATCAAAGATAATCTTGTGAAGCAAAGAGAAAGGGTAGTGGCTCTGCAAAAGGAGCTGGATACTAGCATAGCAGGCAGCAGCGACCCTGAAGCCATGAAAAAACTGATTAAGGAATTTACATCCTATTGGGATAACGTGGGCATGTATGAGGTGAAACGTTACTTTTCAGCCCTCGCCTCAGCGATGGATGACCTTCCTGAATTTATTCAAAACAAAAAAGGAGCCATCCGGACGAACGGCACCACGTATTCCATCAAAATTCAAGAAGATGACCTAAACGATTTTCTGAAGAGCAAAAATGAGCTATTCAACAATTTCGCTTTCCATTTCAGCGATAATAAAGTTGTAGCTGCCGGTGAGAGCGGCAATCTAAGTCTGCAAGTTGAAGGACATTACAGCATCGAAAACCAACCTGAAAATTCAATTCTGTTCCATGTCGACAAGCTTGTGTTCAATGGTCTGGAACTTCCGGACACAACCTGCCGCCAGCTTGAAAATGAGTTTGATCTGGGCTTTTATCCCGAGCAGATCGTATCCTTTGTTAAAGCCACAGAAGTGACCAGTACCGACAAAATCCTTCGTGTCACGCTGAAGCTGTCCATGAAATAATTCTATTCATTATTCATTTGATGTTTTCTCTTTAGGGTGGCCATCCATGGCCTCCCTATACTCCTGTTCGGTACTCTTTCCGTTCAGGAAAATCTTTGCAGTCTTCGAGAAGGTTTCCCACTTGGCCTCTAGCGGGCTGTCCACCGTTTTTTCCTCCGCCGGCTTCAGCAGCTGATCGAGATGAACTGGAGGCTGCACGAATTGAAATTGGCCCCCCTCATACATTTCCTTCAAAACTGGAAGACAGCCTGTTGCATCCGACCAAAGCTGCTGGGAATGGTTTGAAGTCATATAGGCAATCCACTCTGCAGCCTTCTCCGGATGCTGCGTTTGGGCGGAAACGGCAAAGGATCTTCCCCGGAGCAAAAAAGGATTCTCGACGTAAAGCTGTTCCGGTAAACGAAGCTCAAGCATGCCGCTTTTGCTATTTTCCTTCATCGCTGCCGAAGCTGGGACAGTCAGCATAACGAGTTCATCTTCCTTCAAACTTGTCCACGCATCTTGGACATTAACGGATTCAATAAATTGCAGTTCTGCCCGCAGTTTGCTTAAGGATTCCAGCCCTTCATTCGAAGGATTGGCCGGATTAATACCCATAACGCCCATAAGAGTGGCAAAAGCATAGGCATCGCCTGCGGGTACAGCAATCAGCTTCTTATCTTTTCTGCTCTCCTGCTTCGCCATGAGGTCCTTCCAGGCCTTTCCCGCTTGCGGAATATCCGGAATTCCCATCGTCTGCAAAGCATGCTCTTGCCAAACAAGCACATAAGGATCCATATCGAGTGGTATTCCCCACTGGTATCCGTTCCATTCCAGCAATTGAAGGATCGAGCTGATCGCATCGCTTCCGTTAGTACTCTTTTGATAGGATTCTACCGGCAATATATACCCGCCTACAGCTAGGGACTTTATCCAGGGGCTGTTAACAAGCATCACATCCGGACCTTCCCCTACTTCAAGTGCTTCAGTCAGCTGGCGGTAAGCATCGGCATCAGGAATATTGGTGATTTGAACCTGAGTGCCGGTTTTATTCATGAATGAATCATTCATGCTCAGGAGTTCCTTGTAATTGGATTCATTTAAATGTGTCACAACCCGAATGGGGTGATCAATCGGATCCTGTGGTGAGGAGGGCTGCGGATTTAAGGACATTGTTTTTCTTTCTTCGCTGCTGCTTTTGTTCAGAGTTAAATTCTGACCTTGGGACAGGCTGGTTAATGACAGCAGTAGAATAGCAAACAAGAACCAATATTTTTTCCGCTTCAAGTCTCTGACCTCCTCTGGCAATGGCTTCATTCCATACTCATTATTTTATCAAAAGGATAGGACGCTTGTCCTACTTTTTATTGGAAAATGTTAACTTGATTCTTGTCGATATCATGGACAAGAGTCCTGAACCTCATGCCGGGCTGAGCAGAAGTATCCAGGACTCTAGTCAATATAGGAAAAATCTAGAGCAGATCGGCAGCCAGCTGTGCCAGCTTAGAGCGCTCACCTTTCTCCAGTGTAATATGCCCACTGATCCCTTCCTGCTTGAATTTCTCCACGATATACGTCAGGCCGTTGCTTGATGCATCCAGATAGGGATGGTCGATTTGCTCCGGATCGCCCATCAAAATGATTTTACTGCCTTCACCAACCCGGGAAACGATCGTCTTCACCTCATGACGGGACAGATTCTGCGCTTCATCCACAATAATGAACTGCCCGGGGATCGATCTGCCGCGTATATACGTCAATGCTTCAACCTGTATGCTGCCGAGCCCCATAAGGATTTTATCGATGTCTCCTGATTTTTTGGTATCGAACAAAAACTCGAGATTATCGTAGATCGGCTGCATCCATGGACGGAGCTTCTCTTCTTTTTCTCCAGGCAGATACCCGATATCCTTGCCCATAGGCACCACGGGTCTTGCGATCAGCAGCTTTTTGTACTTATGTTCATCCTCCACTTTGAGAAGTCCTGCCGCGAGAGCGAGCAATGTCTTGCCTGTACCCGCCTTGCCTGTAATCGTCACCAAAGGTATATCATCGTTTAATAACAACTCCAGCGCCATACGCTGCTGGGCATTCCGTGCGCAAATCCCCCATACGGCATCATTGCTCAAATACAGCGGCTCAAGCTTGGTCGCCTCTGTATTTACTTTGAGCAGTGCTGACTTCTGACTGCCCATTTCATCCTTCAAAATGACAAACTCATGTGGATTCAGCGGAAAGGACAACTGAAGAGGTTTAACCGACAGAAATCGGTAGGAATAAAACTCATCTATAATGGATGGATGAACCTTCAGCTTCAGATTGCCCGTATACAACTCATTAAGACCTGCCGTCCGGTCTGACAAATAATCCTGCGTATTCAGTCCAAGCACATCCGCTTTAATCCGAACCAAAACGTCCTTGCTAACGAGCACCACTTGAGCTGGCTTCTCTTTATCCGCTTCTTCCATATGATAATTCAAGGCCACGGCGAGTATACGGTTGTCATTAGAAATCTCTCCGAACATCTCCTGAACCTTGAGAAAACTTCGATGATTCAGCTCAACCTTCAGACTTCCGCCATTATGGAGTGCTACCCCGCTGTGCAGGTGTCCCTTTTCCCTCAATTGATCGAGCACACGTGATACCGTTCGCGCATTGCGCCCAATTTCATCGGCATTGCGTTTCTTGGAGTCAATTTCCTCCAACACCACGGCAGGAATAATGACCTCATGCTCATCAAAAGCATAAATCGCTCCAGGGTCATGAAGAAGCACATTGGTATCCAGTACAAAAATTTTTCTCATACCTTCTCCCTCCACTAACTCATATTGAACACATAAATTGTTCCATCATGGACATCCTAAATTACAATACGCCATTAGAATCTATGACCTGGAAAGGACGATCACATATGAGAATGCTCATGCTTGTCGTGCTGTCACTGGCTGTTATCAGCGGTTGTAACAATGCTCAGAATAAAAATGCATCACCCTCTCCTCAGAGTATTCAGGGACCTTCGGTTGCTTCCTCCGTTTACAACTCGGTATCGTTAAAATCGGCAGGAAAACCAACCGTCTACGCTACGCAGAACCCGGCAGATTTGTCCGAGAAAGAACATCTCGAAGCGTTGGCCGAGAGAGTGGCCGGAGTCAATAGCGCTCATGCCGTCGTGTTTGGCAATTCTGCAGTCGTTGGGCTCGACGTTGATGGCAATCTTAGCCGTTCCCGCGTTGGAAACATCAAGTATTCCGTAGCAGAGGCACTGCGTAAAGATCCGCGAGGCAAGAACGCTTATGTGACCGCTGATATGGATTTGTCGAACAGAATCGCTGAAATCGGACAGCATATTCAAAAAGGCGAGCCGGTATCCGGCTTTGCATCCGAGCTCGCCGACATCGTCGGGCGAATCGTTCCTCAGCTTCCTAAGGATGTCGCACCCAAAAATGTTCCACCGGCTCCACCAACCTCTGGGCACTGATTCAAACAGCCTCTTTTCACCATATTTCAACACTTTCCGCATAGAATGAACAAAAAGCCTAGTGAGTTTCTCACTAGGCTTTTTGTCATACAGCAGCAGGACGCATGGATATGCGTCCTGCTCAAGAACCGGCAGGTCGGCAGCTGCATTCAATTGGAAATATAACGACTGAGTGCATGGTGCAACTGCTTCGGACATCTTCCCGACCTCCTGTACAGGTTCCAGTGTACTCTATTATATTAGGTGGCTTCACAAATATTGCACCCAAGTTTAAGGATTTGCTTGTGCTGCGCCATCGGTCGCTGCCGGCTGTCCTTTGCCGGCAATCTCATCCTTCAGCGCCTGCTTCGCCTTATCCAGCTCGGCATTATCCACATAGACGTAAGGGCTCTTCCATGTACCTGTTACCGGCATGAATTTGACGTTTTCCTTATTGATCTTCCAATAGGTCGCAATCATATTCTTCATTTGTTCATTTTCGATATCGGTCTGCATGTTTTTATTCATGGCGTCCAGAACGCCGCCCAGACTCGTCACACCTTTAAATGTTTGCATTTTGTCGATCATGGCATGCAGGACTTCGTTTTGTCTGCGATTGCGGTCAAAGTCATCGGAAGCCTGTGTTTTGGGATGGCAGTTGGATTTGCGGTAACGCACATAATCCAGCGCATCATTGCCATTGAGCGTCTGCTGACCCTTCTTCAGGTTGATGTCCGTTCCGTCAGCTGTGTCTTTGTAACACATGTTCATGTCTACATTGACATCCACACCGCCAAGGGCGTCAACCGCATCACGGAAGGCCTGAAAGTTAATAACCGTTACGTAGTCAATCGGAATATCCATATATTTGCTGAGCATGGTCTTCATCTCATCCTCAGCCTTTTTGCCGGTCTTTTTCTCTTCCGAGAGGAAAATCGGATAATAAGCGTTAGCTTTATTGGACTTGTAGCCTTTTAGCTCAATCTTCGTATCACGCGGAAGCGAAACGACTGTTACCGATTGGGTATCCGGATTAAACGCCGTTACCATAATCACATCGGTCAAATGTGTGCCTGTTTGAGGACGGTAGTCCGTACCGAGCAGAAGCATGGTCACTGGCTTAACCTTGGCTGACTTCTCAGGCGGAACCGGATTATTATTGCCGGTATTCAATATGCCGTGTTCAGCCTTGTAGTAGAGGTAACCAGCGTAACCACCTACGGCCAACACAGCCAAAATAATAACAATCAGTACTAATTTCAGAAACGTCTTAAATCCGCTCTTCTTTTTTTTCTTCTTTGGCGGTTGTTTGTTCTGTTTGCTGCCACTTTGAGATCGTGGAGGTAGATTGGAATTGCTTGAACTCATCTCAAACACCTTTTTCATTTATTTTGAGTTATTCTCTCTATAAACGATGCCAATCGTCAAAAAGTTGCGAAAGGAGAGCCGGGATTCATACGGCTGCTTATCCTCGTTTTGCTGCTGTCTCTGCCTTTTTCTTCTGCCTAGCCTCCACAAAATAGCGGACGCGTACCATAAACATTAGAGCGACCGCAACGAGCAAACACTGGATGATCGGAAGCTTGTCGTGCTGAAACACAAGCAGCATGCCGGAACCAATCGCCATAAAAATATAAAGCAGTACTTCTTTCAGTAAAGGAAGCTTCTGTTTGACGCGGAACACCTTGTTATAGACATACGTAATCAACACGAAAATGATAATGTAAGACACAAGCGGATGCGCTGCAAACCAGGCTTGCACGTGCGGTACACTCCTTTCGGTATCAGGTCAACATGCCTGTACGTTCATTACAGATTGGCTTCAGCCATTTTGCGATGCTTCTCGGCGCGTTCACGTTCGCTCTTGTTCAGAATTTTCTTGCGAAGGCGAATCGATTTAGGCGTGATTTCACAAAGTTCATCGTCATTCAAATATTCAAGCGCCTGTTCCATTGAGAAGATAATCGGTGTTTTCATTCTTACCGTTTCTTCCTTGTTGGCAGAGCGAATGTTGTTTACTGCCTTTTCTTTACAGATATTCACGACAATGTCGTTATCGCGGGTATGCTCGCCAACGATCATACCTTCGTAAATTTCGGTTCCCGGTTCCATGAACAGAGTTCCGCGGTCTTCTATACCCATCATACCATAAGTTGTACTCGTTCCGCCTTCACTTGCAACAAGCACACCTTGGTGACGTCCGCCAACTTGGCCGCCAATAAGTGGTCCATAGCTGTCGAATGCATGGTTCATCACGCCATAGCCGCGAGTCAGTGTCAGGAAGTACGTACGGTATCCAATCAAACCGCGAGCTGGAATCAGGAACTCCAGACGTACCTGACCATTACCGGAATTCACCATGTTGACCATTTCAGCTTTACGTGTTCCGAGACTTTCCATAACGGAACCCATACTTTCTTCTGGAATATCGATCAGGAGACGTTCAATCGGCTCCATTTTCTTTCCATCCACTTCACGTACGATAACCTCAGGTTTTGATACCTGGAGTTCATAACCTTCACGACGCATATTCTCAATCAAAATACCCAAATGAAGCTCACCACGTCCGGAAACGATGAACGCGTCAGGGCTGTCCGTCTCATCCACACGCAAGCTCACGTCTGTTTCAAGTTCTTTCATCAAGCGCTCACGCAGCTTACGGGATGTTACCCATTTGCCTTCACGACCTGCGAAAGGGCTGTTGTTAACAAGGAACGTCATTTGCAGTGTTGGCTCATCAATTTTAAGAACTGGAAGTGCTTCAGGGTTTTGTGGATCAGCAATCGTTTCACCAATATTGATGTCTTTGATGCCCGCAATAGCGACGATATCACCTGCACCGGCTTCTTCCATCTCAATGCGCTTCAAACCTTGGAAGCCAAACAACTTCTCAATACGAGCTGTTTTGCTTTTTCCATCGCGCATAATGACTGTAACCGATTGTCCCTGTTTGATCACACCGCGGTTGACTCGTCCGATCGCAATACGACCCAAGTATTCGTTGTAATCCATCAATGTAACGAGGAATTGCAGAGGTTCATCTACTTTCTCAGTAGGATGAGGAATATGCTCTGTAATGGTTTCATACAGTGCAAGCATGTTGTCATCTTGCTTCTCGGGATCAAGGCTTGATGTTCCGTTCAAAGCGGATGCATAAACAACCGGGAAGTTGAGCTGATCATCATTAGCTTCGAGTTCAATAAACAGATCCAGTACTTCATCAATGACTTCCGCAGCACGTGCTGCAGGACGGTCGATTTTGTTAACGACAACAATCGGGGTGAGGTTTTGCTCAAGGGCTTTGCGGAGTACGAATTTGGTCTGAGGCATGCAGCCTTCATATGCGTCTACGACCAGCAGTACGCCGTCAACCATTTTCATGATCCGTTCCACTTCACCGCCAAAGTCGGCGTGTCCCGGTGTATCCAAAATATTGATCAAGTAATCTTTATACGTAATGGCCGTATTTTTGGCCAAAATGGTAATTCCGCGTTCACGCTCCAGGTCGTTGGAGTCCATGGCCCGCTCCTGCAAATGCTCATGTTTCCCGAAAATGCCTGATTGCTGCAGAAGCTGGTCTACCAGTGTTGTTTTGCCGTGGTCAACGTGGGCAATAATCGCAATGTTGCGAATTTTATCTCTTGAATGCATGGGTTTTATCCAGATCCTTTCCCTTTCAAATCAATTCAGTATCTTTCACCAAAAGAAGCGCCGGGCGGTTGCCGACGACGCTTCAACATATCCCTTACATTATAGTGAATTTTCAGAAAAAGACAAGCATTTTTACAGAAAATAGAATAGTCGATCGTTACCAGCCGCCATTCCATTTTCTCCCTTTCGGTCTTCCTTTACCAGAAATAAACCAAATCCCAAGTGCGATTAGCAGGATGGCCAGCACATAGATGGCACCGGTATGCATCAGCGTGAAGAAAAGAAGGATAATCGATACTAATCCAAGAAATAACGCAATCAGTAGCACGCCTTCCGGCTTAGGCGACGAAAACAAATGGTATTCGTACACCCCTACCGCAATTCCGAGCAAAAATACGGGCCACAAATACGACATCAGTCCCCAACCGAATAGGTTGCAAATCTCAAGCATCACGCCGTAAACAACCAGAACGCCTCCGGGTATGAGCACGTATGCACGTGCCCGTTTGCTAAAAAACATCCAATGAATCAGCAGTCCGACCGCCAATATGGCAATCGGCCATAATATACGCCCCAGAAATCCAAACACACCCAATTTCCCCAGTAAAATCACAACACCTGCTACAACGATAAACAGACCCAGCCTTACATCGTTCTTGGAGGACATTTTTCCCCACCCTCTTTTCCTCTATACCGTACACGTCTGCTCCAGCAGGATACGACATGTTTTCATCTTTAGTTTATCTGAAAAAGAATGAAAAAACCATATTCGTCGCGGAATTTTTTTCCATCCCATAAACGCCAAAAAAGCCGGTTTTTACCGGCAGTTATGACATGATTATGAACGCCGTAGCGAGAGTTTCTTGAAGCCACCGGCCGCAATGACCAGTACGGTCAGCAGCACAGGAATCAGGCTATGTATCTCAGGCTGGATGGAGGACAGGAATTTGCCTATTCTGGAATCCTGAAGCAGCATTTCACCAGCCGTGTAGCCAAGAATGCCTGCGCCTAAATAGACCAGCAGAGGGTAGCGGTGAAGCAGATTGACAATCAGGTTGCTGCCAAACACGACAATTGGAATGCTGATGGCAATTCCAATCCCAATAAGCGCCAAATCTCCATTAGCTACTCCGGCAAGCGCCAGCACATTATCCAGGCTCATAATAAAATCAGCGGCTAAGATACTCCTCACGGCTTTCCAGATGGAAGCTGATCCATCCATCCTGACATCGTCCTTATCGTCCGCTAGCAACTTGAAAGCAATCCAGAACAACATGATTGCCCCCACCGCTTGCACAAAAGGTATTTTCAGAAGCAGAACGGCCACAAACGTCAATATGCATCTGAGAACAACCGCCCCAAAGGCTCCCCACCACACAGCCTGCTTACGCTGTTTCGGCGGCAGGTTTTTGCTTGCCAGCGCAATGACCACGGCGTTGTCTCCGCTCAGAACCAGATTAATCATCAGGATCTGTACAAGCAGCCAAATCGACTCCAACAGTCAACACCCCCACTACTACTCCTATGCTCCTGTCGGCCGAGCTATGCTTGACTATCATTGAAAAATTATCCTATAATGAATCCGATTTGCTTAAACTCCGTATACAGTCATAATAAGGAGTGACCTGATGTGGATACATCCATAATTGCCTTTCTGGCAAAACTAGCTAACATCGTATTTCTCGATCTTATTTTAGGCGGAGATAATGCGATTGTCATTGGCCTTGCTGCGAGGAATCTGCCATCCTCGACTCAGAAAAAGGCCATTTTTTATGGAACCGGCGGGGCCGTTCTGCTCCGTATTGTGGCGACGATCGTTGTCGTATGGCTCCTACAGATTCCCTGGCTGCTGCTTGTGGGCGGCATTCTGCTTATCGGAATTGCTTATAAACTGCTGGCTGACAATGACGAGCATGCCGACATCAAGGAGGGACGTACGCTTTGGAGCGCGGTACGTACCATTATCGTGGCCGATGCGGCCATGGGTCTGGACAACGTTATCGCGGTAGCCGGTGCGGCGCAGCAAAGTATCATTTTGGTCATTCTGGGACTTTTGATCAGTGTTCCCATTATTGTTTGGGGCAGCACCCTGTTCATTAAACTGATCGACCGTTTTCCCTGGATTATTTATTTGGGCTCGGCAGTTCTTGGATATACCGCTGCCAATATGATCACAGAAGAGAAAAATCTGAAACCTTTCTTCGAGGAACACCCAACAGTTCGAATCGTATTTATTATCGTTGTGATCGCTGCGATACTGGGGGCCGGATATATGAAAAAGCGTTCGGACCAGCAAAAGAGGAACAACGAAAATTCATACAGCTAACCAAAAGGACCTATACCAATGAACTGAAACCCGCAAGTTAGACACTTTAGAAAAAGTGCCTGCGCTTGCGGGTTTTTGTGTTTGCTGCAAAAAATATTACTGACAAGTGCTTCAGCAAATGATCATAATGAACTAAAGCAATTAAAAGTTAAATGAAAGAAGATGAACATCATGAAAGTAGAAAAGAAATTTCTAATTATGATTGCCGGTATCGTTTGGTTCATTGCAGGCTTTAATATTATGAGAATCGGTCTGGATGCGGGCAGAGGAATCTGGGAGTGGTATTTTATTTTGGTTGCCCTTGTTGTTTATTCTCTGTTCCATAATTTAGTTTTTCGTAAAATGGTAAAAAAGCATACTGCCAGAATAAAAAGCTACGAAGAACAAAAGCACAATGTGTTCCGATTTTTTGATACGAATTCATATCTTATTATGGCATTTATGATCACTTTAGGCGCTTCACTCCGCTTGTCAGGTTTGGTTTCGGATGCCTTTATCGCCATGTTCTATAGTGGCCTTGGAGCATCGCTTATCGTAGCAGGAGTTAGTTTTGAACTTCATTTTTATAGATACATGAAGGAATTGAGTAAAGCGCGAATGTCATATAATAGCATAAAGTAAAAAAAAGATGGCTTCTGATGAATACAGAAGCCATCTTTTTCATTATAGAGCCTTATTGCTCATTAAAACCATTCTTCATCGATGCCGTCTTCTGCTGCTTCGATCATGGATTCAGGCGTAAGCACAACGGTTTCCGTCCGCTCCACCGCCTCCTCCAGCATGGTCTGAAGATTCGCAAGAGAAGCTTCAATGCTCTCGACAATACGCAGATTCGGATTCGTTGCCGGGGATTTCGGCACAAATATGGTGCAGCAATCTTCATAAGGCAATATCGACAATTCATACGTACCGATTCTCTTCGCGATATCGATAATCTCACTCTTGTCCATCATGATCAGCGGGCGCAGGATCGGCAGATCCGTCGTCCGTCCGATCACATTCATGCTCGAAAGCGTTTGGCTTGCCACTTGTCCAAGGCTGTCCCCCGTGACAATAGCCAGCGCGCCCTCTCGTTCTGCCAGCATAGTGGCAATACGCAGCATCGAGCGTCGCATCAATGTAATGATCAGATTATCCTGGCCAAGACCTGTAAATGAGGTCTGGATCTCCGTGAAGGGAACCAGATGCAGTTTGACTTCGCCTGCATATCCGGAGAGCACCTTGGCAAGCTCCATGACTTTTTCCTTGGCCTTGAGGCTGGTAAACGGATAACTGTAGAAGTGAACGCATTCCACTTCCAGCCCCCGGCGCATGCTGGTAAAACCTGCTACCGGACTATCGATTCCTCCAGACAGCAGCAGCATTCCTTTACCATTGCTTCCACGGGGAAATCCTCCTACAGCGGGAATGACCTCACAGTAAATGTACGTTCCCTGTTCCCTGATCTCAACCCGCAGCTGCAGCTCCGGATCCTTCATGCTGACCTTGAGCATGGTAAATTTTTTCAGAAGCGGCGAACCGACCAAATGGTTCATTTCCTGGGAGGGATGTGGAAACGCCTTCCAGACTCTTCTGGCAGTTACCTTAAATGTCGTTTCCTTTTGAAGATCCAGATTCTCCAAAAACGATGTGCTCGTCTCCACGATTTTATCGAGCTGGGAAGGACATACAACCACGGGACTGATTGAAATAATGCCGAATATTTTTTTCAACTCTTCAATCAATTGGCTGGCGTTTTCACCGTTTAAGGCAACATACAATCTGCCATATTCCTTCTGGATTTGGGCCGCAGGATATGAGGAGAGTACGGATCTCACATGTGTCAGTACTGTCTTTTCAAAACGGTTGCGGTTTTTCCCCTTTAGTGTAAACTCTCCAAAACGGAGCAAAAGCATATCATAATTCACTTATTTCATTCCTTCCTGTCTAAGCGGCTGCAGCCGGTTTACTGCGGTTTCAAGCGCTGCCAGCAACCGGTCTAAATCTTGCTGTGTATTAGTCATTCCCATACTGATCCGGATCGCGCTGGAGGCCGCATCCCCACTGCGACCCATAGCGAGCAGCACACGGCTTGGCTCTGCGGTCTTCGAGGAGCAGGCCGACTTGGTGGATACCAGCATTCCGTGTTCCTCCA
Organism: Paenibacillus mangrovi; assembly: GCF_022898935.1. Lineage (GTDB taxonomy): Bacteria > Bacillota > Bacilli > Paenibacillales > Paenibacillaceae > Paenibacillus_AQ > Paenibacillus_AQ mangrovi. Next base: position 373,819 of record NZ_JALIRP010000002.1, read on the forward strand.
AGGTATGGAGCAGCACCTCTGCTTTCATTCCTGGAAAAGACACATTGACGATATGTGGCGCCCCTTCCTCGAAGCTGTTCAACTCAAGACTTGGCGTCTTTCGAATCCACGCAAGCAGAGCTGATTTAAGCGCACCGACTTCCCGCATAAAAGTATCGGTTTGTTCCGCAGCCATCCGCATTGCTTTGGACATCGCGACAAATCCGGGAATATTCTCGGTGCCTGCTCTGAGTCCCGATTCCTGCTTTCCGCCGGACAGGAGCGGATGTAGCGTAATGCCCTCCCGCTTATACAGCACACCTGTACCTTTGGGGCCACGGATTTTATGAGCGGACAAGGTATATAAATCCGCCTTCCACTCCTCAAGCTGAACCGGTAGCTTGCCAAAGCCCTGAACCCCGTCAATATGAAAAATAGTTAAGGGATTGGCCTGCTTCACAGCCTGCCCAATTTCAGCAAGCGGCTGCACAGCACCTGTTTCATTATTCACATGCATTACACTTACCAGTATGGTGTCCTTCCGAACTGTTGAAGCAACCTCGCTGGGATTGACCATTCCTTTGCTATCAACCGGCAGATAGGTCACTTCGTATCCATGCTTCTCCAGCTCCAGACAGCTGTCATATACGGATGGATGCTCGATCTGTGTCGTTATGATATGCTTTCCCCGACTTCCATACTGCATGGCTGTTCCCTTAATGGCCATATTGTTGCCTTCCGTGGCTCCTGTTGTCAGGATCACTTCCGGCGGCTTGACATGCAGAGAAGCGGCACATACCTCGCGAGCTCTTTTAATCAGCCTTGCGGCATCTTCACCCATTCTGTGAATGGAGGAGGGGTTGCCGTAATGTTTTTTCATCACTTCCGTCATCGTCTGGATGACTTCATCATAAGGCGGCGTACTTGCCGCGTGATCCCAATATATCATTCCAAATTCACCCTTCCACTTAACGATTTCCTGGACAATATAAAGAGATCAAACAGGGGGTCTACCGTCAAGCTCTACATCCGCTGCCATTCTCCCCATTTGATCCCTATGATCAATGTTCTATAAAATTAGACTTCGTATTTCGAGCGGGCATTCGCAATTTTGCCGATATACTTTCTCGTCTCCACAGGCAGCAGATCTAGCTTGTCCATCAGTTCCTCATCCGTGGATATTCCGAGCTTGGCCAGCCTGTTCGGTCCCGCATTGTATGCAGCCAGAGCCATGTTCTCCTGACCATTATATCGTTTAATCTGGTAGGAAAGATAGCGTGTCCCCGCATCGATATTCTGCGCAGGATCAAACGGATCCGTTACACCGAGACCCTGGGCCGTACCATCCATCAGCTGCATAAGTCCTTTTGCTCCAGCCGATGATACGACATTTGGATTAAAGGAGGACTCCGTATCAATAACCGCCTTGATTAGCGCTTCGTCGACTCCGTATTTTTTACTCGCTTGTCGAATCAAATCATCATAAGCCGTAGGACCGGACTTTGTCGTGAAACCACTGCTGTTCTCAAAATGAATTTCGGAAGTTGATCCCTTGTCTGCAACTGCTCCTAGCTGCTGCCACAATAATCCGTCGCTGTAAGAAACCCCAGGAACTGTGGGTGCAGCTGAACCATCTACATCTGAATTGTCACCATTTGAATTAACGTATTGCTGCAAAATGACGCCAAAATCTGAGCTGCTTCCATTCTTCAGAATATCCTGAAGCAGCTCATCTCTATTTTGAATACGGCTATTATCCTGAAGTGATGCCAGCTGCTTCGCGGTTGCCGAATCGATTTGCATGTATAAGACCTCATTTTCTACAAAGTGATGGTTTGCCTCATTTTAGTCATTTTAACATGTTCACGGGAGTTTGCGCCATATATCCATAGAATTTATATAATACATGATTGCGGCTAGCACATTTTCACACGCAAAAAGCGTCCTCCTGCTGTCATGCAGCCGAGTAGGACGCTTCATTGCTGTCGATTTCAAAAATTACCGGGCAAAAGGAATAAGAACGAAATAACTGATAGTCGCCAGAATGCCGAGACCCATTCCCCAAGCTCCCCATGTCTTACTTCCTTGGCTGTATGCATAGTAACCGGTCACTGCCGCGATCGGTCCCAGCACAATTGACCACATAAACAGGGACGCGACGCCCAAGCCGACCCCGACATAACCTGCAGTTCTTCCTACGGTTCCATCATTCTCTTCGTCCACATCATCTTCTAACTCGTAGCGGTCTGATCTTGTCGGAGCAACCTCTGCGGAATACTCTTCCTCATGGCGGTCTGATCTTGTCGGAGCGACCTCAGCGGAATACTCTTCCTCGTGGTTATTATCACAGCGGGGATAATCACTACGGGTACGCATCGGTACACTTTCCTTTTCTTTTTCCTGTTGTTCAGGTCCTTGGAAATCGTCCATCAGAATACCTCCCTCGATTGGATGGTCTGTAAAGAATCAGGTACTGCTTTTTTTAAGTCGTTTTGGGTTTGAATGTCAGGCAGCATGTCGCAGATGAATTGTTTGCATAATCCTTATGCTCGGCAAAATGTTCGCTTCCGAATTCCTCGCTGTATTTAGCGGAAGCATGCTTGTCGATCTCAATCAGGATCTGATCTGCTTTACATACATTCTGCTCTCCCCAAAAGCTGCAGTTGCTGACGCTGCATTTAACAATGGTTCTTGGGTCATTCATTAAGGATCACCTCATATACAATTGTCTCCTGGCATACCCTCCTCTATACCGCAAACAGATGTCAGTTGCTGGCGGAGATTCATAATCCAAGAAAGGAAGTAAAGGGCACAAAAAAACGAGCCTAAGTTTAGGCCCGTTTTACGTTATTTTTAACTTAAGCGTGAGTGCGCTGGCTTTGCATTCTACGCTCTGTCAAATAGTCGCTTTCATAATAAGTCAGATCATCTCTGAGGTCTTCAAACACCTTTGTAATGTCCAAGATGATGTCCCGTACCGGGCGTACCGGTTTCACTCTGAAACGGATCGCATCTTGTCCGGTATAAGCATAACGGCCATCTTCGGAATAGCTTTCACTTTTTGGATAGAAAAAGTTATTCACGCAGTGGTGATATACATTATAGAGGGCTTTCTCAGCAAATTCCATATCGAAATTGGCACGGCGCAGCGCAACCCCAAGCTTTTCCGAAGATACTTCGCTAAATACAAGCAGATGGCGCAAATCCGAAAGAAATCCTTTGTAAAAATGCAGTGTTTCTTCATTCAGTTCTGCCGCTAGCTGCGAAAGCGAATACTCGTTCAGAAATCCTTCAAGCTTATCGATCGCAATTTTAAGCTTCTCTTTCGTGGTCTCACACAATTTTTGAACATTACCTGCTGACATCGCTAATTTGCTCCTCCTTAATGGTTCCTTCAGACCGATTGCTGACATCATACAATTAAATCGCTTACAGCATCATTTTTCCATGTACTATCCTAACACAAAACCCTGTGAGTTTGTATCCCTTTCTGTAATCCCTTTGGACAAATAATGGAATGGGCTATGGCGGCTAAAAACAGGGTATAAAATAAGCCCTTTCTCCTCACGATAAAGGTAATTTCATTATCAGGAGGTTATATTTTATGTCCAGTCGCACATGGGTAGGCCTTGGCATCGCAGCAGTAATTGTTGCGCTAATCATCGTGATGCTAGTGCCTCGTTCCACCAATACACAACCCCCTAAACAAGCTGCTTCCCAGGAGGTCAAGCCAAAATCGAAAGAAGAACATATCTCTAAACAAAGCATGATGGCGCAAGATATTGAATCCACCAATCACTTAACGCGCCTTGACGCCAAGCAGCATCTGACATCAATGCTCGACAAGATGGCTGATGCCGGACCTGCTCAGATCTCCGATTATGTTCAAAAGCTTCAGAAATCACACGATCATTTTACCATGATTATATGGGTGGATACCAAAAAAGGAAAGCGGCAGGAATACACCTTAACGAAAAACAACTGGAGTTCTGCCGACCGGAAAAAGCTGGATGGATATATCGATCAGGCGACGAAAAACATCGGGAAACAGCATTCCTACGAATCCCCTTCTTTTAAAATGGATGACAAGCAATATTTTGTTATTGCTGAGCCTTCACAGAAAAAACCAGGTCAGGGCGTCATCGCTCTGATGAACCAGGAAATTTTAGCCCAAGTGGAAAGTCACCAAAAAAAGAATTTGCGACTGATCCCTTATCCGAAAGAGGGCAAATACAAGGTTGAATCTGTTCATGCCGATACGCTGCGCGATTTAACTGTAAAAACCGGACATGACAATGAAAAAGCAAGCCATTTTTATGAGAACGAAATCGTGGTCCGTTTCCGCAAGGATCCGACTCCACAGGAAATGAACCGCATCAAGAGCGAACTGAAAGCTTCCGAAAGAAAAATGGGTTATTCCTACGTGTTTCATGCCAAGGATATGGACTACAGCCAGCTGAAACAATATTTCATAAAAAACTGGAACCCTCTTTATGTTGAGCCCCATTATCTGTATATGACCAATGATAAGGTAAAAGAATCAACAAGCAGTCTTCCTAACGTACCAAATGACTTGCTGTTCGCCAAATACCAGTGGAACCTGCCTGCGATTGAAACAAACCAGGCCTGGGATTTATCCAAGGGGAGCAGTGATGTAATCGTAGGTGTCGTTGATACCGGCGTAGATCTCAATCACCCTGATCTGCATGGGCAGCTCCTAACCGGTTATAACGTGATTAATCCCGACTCGGCTCCACTCGATGATGTAGGGCATGGAACGCACGTATCCGGTATCATTGGCGCGCTCGTCAACAATAACGAAGGTGTTGCCGGAATCAGCTGGTATAATAAAATGCTGCCCGTAAAAGTACTTGATAAATCCGGATCCGGAACAACCTATGCCGTTGCCGAGGGCATCATATGGGCTACCGATAATGGAGCCAAGGTCATCAACATGAGCTTAGGCAATTACGCCGACTCCCAATTCCTTCATGATGCCGTGAAGTATGCTTACGATCGGGATGTTGTGCTTGTATCCGCCTCCGGAAATGACAATACCGAGCGGCCTGGTTATCCTGCAGCTTATCCCGAAGTGCTTGCGGTTGCAGCAACTGATTCCAACATGAAACGAGCCTCCTACTCCAACTTCGGGGATTATATTGATGTAGCAGCACCGGGAACCAACATCGCCAGCACATTCCCGGGCAACCAATACGCTGCATTATCAGGTACTTCTATGGCAAGCCCGCATGTTGCAGCGATGGCTGCCCTAATTAGGTCGGCTAATCCAGGCCTCTCCAATAAACAGATCATGGAAATTATGCGCAGCAGCACGATAGATTTAGGCCCAAAAGGGAAGGACAAATATTACGGATATGGTCAGGTCGATATCTACAAAGCGCTGCAGGAGGCAGGTAAAAGTGAAGCCCCACTCCAATTTTGGCCAGAGCAGATAAAGAAGAAAATGGAGTCCGTGATTCAAAAAGCCAAATAGTTTTTAAGAAAAAAGCAATCCAGCCTGTTGCGGCGGATTGCTTTGCTTTTTTTCAGATTATATACGATTCCATCGAAGCTGAAGCATTCAAATATCAACAGGAGAACTTTAATTAGTGAATCATTAACGTCTTCCTCTAGTTACGCCGCCGCGTCTCATGCTTGTTGTAACGGGGGCCGCATATTCTTCTTTTACGACATAGTTGCAGATATGCTTTGGCACAGGTACGCAATGATGTCTTTTTACGATTTGAACCGTGTGAACTACAGGAACGATTTGAGGATGGTAATAATCCTGAACAACAACAGTTGGATCTGTATAAACAGGGTCCGCTGGCGGACAGTGGAAGCAATGTGGATGTGGATACATTTTCAGGCAGCTCCTTTCGTTGATTTAGTACAGTTTATTATGGTTGAAACGCCTTCGTTTGTACATTTGTCCTTAGTTAACAGTTATTTGACTAAATCAGGCTCGTCTGATAATAAAGAAGCTGTGAACGCAAAAAGGCGGCATCTACCGGTTAACCGGGATGCCGCCTCAAAGTTATTTATCATGATTCATAATACGGTTGCAGTTAGGAAAGTTTTACGTAAGCCGGGTTCTGTGCTCGTCGCGGTACAGACGGGAACTACCCTCCCGCGGATAAGCGACAATCATCTATCTAGGCCAATTATTGCTAATTGGCTCAAGCGACCAACCCGAACGCGCCTCGGGCTAAGGCTGCTTCTCTAAGAAGCTGCGTTCCATTAGGTCTTGCTCCAAGTGGGGTTTACCAGGAACGAAGTCACCAGCGTTCCTCGGGGTCTCTTACACCTCGGTTCCACCCTTGCCTGATCCGCTAAAGCAGCGGCCATCGGCGGTCCATTTCTGTGGCACTATCCTTCAACTCGCGCTGACTGGACGTTATCCAGCACCCTGCCCTATGGAGCCCGGACTTTCCTCTCGCGGCGCCTTACGCGCCGCCAGCGATTGTCTGTCAAACTTTCCGGACAACTGTTTTATAGTATACATGGAAATCAGAAAGGTTTCAATCCTTATCGCCTTCCAGTGTTACTGGTTTTTTCCTTCCAGCCCATTCATATTTACATAAATCGGAACGGCTCTGTGTCAATTGTAGATGCGATAACCTTGGTTTCATACCGGTTCTTCTCGAGTATTGCACTCATCCACTCTGCTACCTTGACCTTCATAATCTTCTCCGCATTATGTCCCGGATCAATCAGTGTGATACCGACACTCAGGGCATCTTGAGCTGTATGATAATCTACATCCCCAGTAACCAGAACATCCGCACCACGGAAGCGTGCAGCCGGGTAATACCGGCTGCCGGAACCACCAATGACGGCCGCCTTCTTGAGAACACGGTCAGGATCTCCAACCACTCGAACGTATGGCACATCCAGCTTTTCCTTTACGATCTCAGCAAAAGCAGCTAGCGTCAGCTCTTGTTCCAGCTTACCGACTCTTCCAAGTCCATATACGCGTCCCTTTAGATCAAGCGGATAGAGATCATAAGCCACCTCTTCATAAGGATGAGCTTTAATCATCGCCTGAATGACGCTGTTTCGAATCCCTTGAGGAACAATCGTTTCAATTCGGATTTCTTCAACCTTTTCGAGCTTGCCTGCCGATCCAACGAATGGCTGTGTTCCTTCCTGCGGCAGAAAAGTCCCCGTTCCTTCCGTATTAAAGCTGCAGTGGCTGTAATTGCCGATGGCTCCCGCGCCGGCACCCAGCACAGCCTCACGCACCTGTTCGGCATGGGACGCTGGGACGAATACAACCAGCTTGTACAGCTGCTCACGCTGAGTCTCCTCAATCGGCACCGCATTTTGAATGCCAAGCGCGTCTGCCATCCAGTCATTCATTCCACCTTCGGCAATATCCAGGTTCGTATGCGCAATATAGACGGCTATATCATTTTTAATCAGCTTCTCGTAGACTTTCCCTGCGGGGGAATCGGTGTTGATCTGTTTGAGCGGACGGAAAATAATCGCATGATGGGCAATAATCAGATCAGCCCCGGCGCGTATCGCTTCCTCGACAACCTCATCGTTTACATCCAAAGCGATCAGAACGGTCCGGATTTCTTTCTGCAAGCTTCCGAGCTGCAGCCCGATTCTGTCTTTATCGTCAGGATAGGCCAAATGCTTGGGAGCCAGCTGCTCCATATACTGAATTACAGTCTGTCCTTTTGCAAACATGCAAGAACCTCCTTAATTTGTGCGATTTCCTGCTTCAATTGACTCGATTTCGCTTCCGCGGATTCCAGCTTCGAAGCTGACAGGGAATTAAGGATGCTATGTAGCTTATCTAGCTCGCTGTTCCATTTGTCCATCAGAACCGGAGTAGGCTCTTTTAGAAGCCATGGTCCCATTCGCAATAGCAGCTCTGAGGTAACGGTAAAATTCCCGTCTCCACTGCTGCTTGGCCATTCCTGATTCTCATATAACAGCCTGCTGCTGATCCGCGCATCTTCCTGCTCCGGTACAGCCGTCAGAATTTCGTAGATTTTTCCGTCTTCCTCGAGAATTTTCTCGGACGTTAGCAGCCAGCCATGTTCCATCAGCCACCGGCGTAGGATGTCTTCGCCCACATTCGGCTGCAAAATCAGCAGCTGCACATCTGTCAGCTTGTCTTGGCCGTTGTCCAGAATGCTTGCGATTAAGCTGCCACCCATGCCTGCGATGGTAATCACATCGACTTCTCCGGGTTCGATGACGGCAAGTCCGTCGCCGCATCGTACTGAGATTTGATGCTGTAGTCCGGCTTCAGCCACCTGCTTGGCAGCCGCTTTGAAAGGACCCGGATTTACCTCGCCCGCAACAGCCTGCACCACCTGGCCAGTTTGTACGGCCGCCACAGGCAGCAATGCATGATCCGAGCCGATATCAGCTAGTCTGCTCTGCTCAGGAATCAGCTCCATAATCATTTCCAGTCTTCTTGATAACTTCATGTCGCACCCACATATCCCTATTATTTTGTATGCAAATTTATAAATTAATAATCTTAACAAATGAGCAGGAAAATATGTAAATAAACACGAATTCTCCCCGTTCAGCTCTTGGTTCTCTGCTGTAGCAGTTAGCAATAATCATTTGCATTGGTCTTTAAAAAGAGCTAAAATAAAAACAAATAAAGGAAATAGTTCTAAAAGAAAGAAATCTTTTCTTGTCGAATTCACATTTCCTTTGAAAAAAAGACCTTGCTGCACATTGCAGAAGGTCAGATGATTGGTTATTCGAGAAAATCTTTCAGACGTTTACTGCGGCTAGGATGACGCAGTTTGCGAAGCGCCTTGGCTTCAATTTGGCGGATCCGTTCACGGGTTACGCCAAACACTTTGCCCACTTCTTCCAGCGTTCTCGTCCGGCCGTCATCAAGACCAAAGCGGAGACGAAGAACATTTTCCTCGCGTTCTGTCAGTGTATCCAGCACGTCCTCAAGCTGTTCCTTCAGAAGCTCGTAAGCTGCCGCATCCGCCGGAGCCAAAGCTTCCTGATCCTCGATAAAATCGCCAAGATGCGAATCGTCTTCTTCACCGATTGGCGTTTCAAGCGATACCGGCTCCTGGGCGATTTTCATAATCTCCCGAACCTTCTCCACGCTGAGCTCCATTTCGGCCGCAATTTCTTCCGGCGTCGGTTCACGCCCTAATTCTTGAAGCAGCTGACGGGATACCCGAATCAGCTTATTTATCGTTTCAACCATATGCACCGGAATCCGGATGGTTCTGGCCTGGTCCGCAATGGCCCGGGTAATCGCCTGACGAATCCACCATGTCGCATAGGTACTAAACTTGTATCCTTTTTTGTGGTCAAACTTCTCAACCGCTTTGATCAGACCCATATTGCCTTCCTGAATCAAATCCAGGAACAGCATGCCGCGTCCAACATAACGTTTGGCGATGCTGACAACCAGACGCAGGTTCGCTTCAGCCAGACGCCGCTTCGCTTCTTCATCACCGTTCTCGATCCGCTTCGCAAGCTCGACCTCGTCATCGGCCGATAAGAGAGGAACCCGACCAATTTCCTTCAAGTACATCCGTACCGGATCATTAATCTTAATACCCGGCGGCAGGGACAAGTCGTCGGCAAAGTTAAAGTCGTCATTATCATTGCTGTCGTGATCATCGGACTGGCGGTGAAGGCCGCTTTCATCTTCATCGTTCTCGTTGACCACGTCGATTCCCAAATCACTCAGATGTTCATAAAATTCATCCATCTGTTCAGGGTCTTGATCAAATGGCGATAATTTCTCCATAATTTCTTTGTAATTTAAAGAAGATCTCTTTTTACCCTGTTCAATCAGCTGGTCTTTTACTTGATCAAGCGTAAATTCTGTCTCTAGTTCAGTATGCTGATCATTCGCCATAACTCGACTCCCTCCTCCCTAGAAACATTCAAGCCTGTTCTTTATTGTCTCTCTAGGGCTATAATCTCACTTGCAATTTGTGCAGCACGCAAAAAGTCCCCTGACCGCTCGGCATTGATCATTTCTTCTTTCTTCTTATCGATCTGCCGCTTCTGCGGAACTTTCTGTACTTCCCGGATACAATCATCCAACTCCTGAACGTTCCACTCCGGCGGAGTGTCCATCATGGAGATGGAGCTAACCGTCTTTTCCAGACGATCATCGTGCAAGGAAGACATAAAACGGCTGATATCCGGGGGTTTGCCCTGTGCGTAATAGGCATATAGATAAGCAGCAATCGCTGCATGATCATCAATGTTGAATGCGTCGCCTAGCCGTTTTTCCACATAGCTTGCGGCTTCGGCATCCTGCAGCATCATTGCCAAAAGGCGCCGTTCTCCGGTATGGTATGCCGGCAGCAATGTAGGAGCAGAAACCTGCCCTTTTTGCCTACCATTATTCCACCTTTTGTCGTTATTATCCCCATCCGTCATGTTTTTTTGCATGGACTGGCGGATCTCGTTGCAATCCTGCTTGAGGCTTTCAAATGAAAGCTGAAGTTCGGAGGCAAGCTCCCTTAAATAAACTTCTCTCTCGGTAGATGAAGCCAGAGCCGCTATAATTGGAAGCACTTCCTTCGTATACGCGATCTTCCCATCTTCTTCTAGCAGTATATGGTTTTTTTTCAGATATATAAGCTTAAATTTTGTGGTGGATACCGCACCATCGATGATTTGCCGGTTAAAGCGGTCAGCTCCATATTTCTGTATGAATTCATCTGGGTCCAGACCGTCATTCAAAACAGAAATTCTGACGTTTAAGCTTATACTTTCCAGCAGCGGAATCGTCTTCATGGCGGCAGCTTGCCCGGCACGGTCGCCGTCGTAGCAGATCACAATTTCGTCAGCCATTGTCTTCATCAATGCTGCATGGCTTTCCGTCAAGGAAGTACCCATGGTAGCAACGCCATTCTGTACTCCTGCTTCCCAGGCCGATATCACGTCCCCATATCCCTCGAATAAAACGATTTGCCGCAGTTTGCGGATTGACGGCTTGGCCTGATGGAGATTGTACAGAATCCGGCTTTTGTTAAACAGCTTGCTTTCCGGTGAATTTAAATATTTCGGCTGCCCTTCGCCCAGAATTCTTCCCGCAAAAGCAATGATCCTGCCATTGCGGTCACTGATGGGAAACATGACGCGCCCGCGGAAACGATCGAGGTAATCCTCCTCGCTGTCATGCCGTTTGGTCAAAAGTCCGCCTTTTTCCATCTCGTGCAAATCAAAGGACCTTTTGGTTAAAAACTGAACCAGCGTGTCCCAGCGGTCCGGCGCAAAGCCGATTTGAAATTGGTCGATCACCTTGTCGTTAAAGCCGCGTGAACGCAAATAATCCATCGCTGCTTTGCCGTGCTCCGTATTCTTGAGCAAAAAGTGATAGAACTTGGCAGTCCATTCGTAGGCCTGAAGCAGTCGGTCTCTCTCCGGATTCGGAGGGTTAACCACAGCCCCTTGTCCTTCCGGAAGCACAATATGACTTTCTTCTGCCATGATCTTAACGGCTTCGGGGAAGGATAGTCCCTCGATTTCCATCCTGAATTTGATGGCATTTCCACCCTTGCCGCAACCGTAGCAATAGAAAATCTGACGATCCGGTGTTACCGTAAAAGAGGGGGTCTTCTCCGAATGAAACGGGCAGAGGCCCTTCATGTACTTCCCCTGCTTGGTCAGATGAACGTACCTGCTAACCGTATCGACGATATCATGCTGCTGAAGCACGACATCGATAACTTTTTCCGGTATGTTGCCTTGTCCGGCATTCATCTAAACCACCTTCATCTCTTTTTGGCACGTAAAATATTATTCGCTACCGTTAAACATTCTCCTGCAATCTCTGCAAAAGTTTTGTCAGTTTCTGTTGAAAAAAAATCTTGTCAGCCTGTGTGATCGGCTTTGGCCCCTTGCCATAGCTGCCTCTTCTTCGCGCTTTGGCCTGGTGATGCCGCCGGTCCAGCATAAACTCGATGTTCTCACTTGTGTAGCTCTGTCCCCGAAATGATATGACATGACAGCCCTTTGAGAGTGCGAGAGCAGCCAATCCGTAATCCTGTGTCGCAACGACATCGCCGCGCCTGATATGATTCGCAATATAAAGATCGGCGCTTTGGTCGCTACGGTCTACCTGAATGGTCTGCACACCTTCTTCGTCCTGTATAAAATGGTCATAAGAAGAAACCATTAGCACAGGGATACGAAAGGCTCTGGCAGCTTCTCCAATTTCATGCTTCACGGGACAAGCGTCCCCGTCAACGACAATGTGTATCGTATGCATTTCAGCCAGAAGATCACCCTGTTTTCATGGTTTACCGTATTATTATATACGCTTAAGGGAACCTAAAATCCTCTTTCTGTCAGCTAACAACTTTTTACAATTTGCAAGCGAAAATGTATGGAACAGGAGAACCTCACCAAGTTCATCCTGTTCCGAATGTTAATACCCAACTGAACCCGTTTTCTACCAGACCAGCTTATTGAAATCAGCGAATTGTTTGAGTCCCTGGTCAATCTGAGCCAGCATGCCCAGGCGGTTGGCGCGAACTTTCTCATCCTCTGCCATAACCATGACGGAATCAAAGAAATGTGTGATCGCCGGCTTCATTTGTCCCAGAAGCTCAAGCGCCTTTGTTCCGTCTCTTTCTTCAAGAGCGATAGAATAAGGCTTCTGCACCTCGAGCCAAGCCGCATACAATTCCTTCTCCGCATCTTCCTGAAGATGGCTTTCGCTGACTGCAGCCTTGGTGGCTTTTGCTGCCAAATTACTCACCCGGTTAAAGGATTCAACCGTAGTTTTGAAATCATCTCCACTGCCCACAGCATTCATCAGGGAATCCCCGCGGGATACGACGGACATCACATCATCAAACCCGGCAGCAATGACCGCGTCCACGACATCATAGCGTAAATTCTCGGACAGAAGCTTCTTGACGCGAAGGTTGAAAAACTCCTCAAGATCTTTACGTATTTCACTGCCCGAACGTTTCATTTCCCGGAACTGATCATGTACATCAATCGCTATATTAAATACCTCAGACAGCGTAACAGACATTTGCTTGGACAACAGGATTTGTACGATGCCCTGCGATTGGCGGCGGAGCGCGTAAGGATCCTGCGAGCCCGTCGGGATAATGCCAATGGAGAAGCAGCCTACAATCGTGTCGATTTTGTCCGCAATACTTACAATGGATCCTACCAGCGAGGACGGCAGATCATCGGAAGCAGAACGCGGCTGGTAATGCTCGAATACCGCTTTGGCAACAGCTTCGCTCTCGCCGGCCTTACGGGCATAATCCTCACCCATGACGCCTTGCAGCTCCGGAAACTCGTATACCATTTGCGTTACCAAGTCGAATTTGCAAATATCGGCGGCGCGGCTGACTGCTTCCTGCTCCGTTCCGGAAATGTGGAGCGCTTCGCTCAGCTGATCCGCAATTTTGCGGATGCGGCGTACTTTATCCCCGACCGTTCCGATCTCTTCATGGAAAACGATGCTTTCCAGTTTAGAGAGGGCATCCTTGATCTCCAGCTTTTGATCCTCGTCATAGAAGAACTTCGCGTCCGACAGCCGTGCGCGCAGCACCTTCTCATTCCCCTTCGCGATAACGTCCAGAGAATTGTTATCTCCGTTGCGAACGGTGACGAAGAATGGCAGCAATTTGCCCTGTTCATCGAGTACAGGGAAGTAGCGCTGATGCTCTCTCATGGAGGTAATCAGTACTTCCTGTGGAATATTCAGGAAGGAAGGATCAAACGTACCGAAAAGCACGGTTGGCGTTTCAACAAGGAAGAGTACCTCTTCCAGTAGATCGTCCTTAATCGCGATTTTCCAGTTCTTCTCCTCTGCCAGCCCTTTAATCTGCTCCAAAATCATGCCTTCGCGTTCTTTCACGTCCACAATGACATGCTGGGAGCGAAGCACCTCCGGATAAGCAGCTGCCTCAGATACGACAGCATCTGTACCGAGGAACCGGTGTCCGCGCGTCACATTGCCCGATTTCACTCCGGTCACTTCCAGATCGATGATATCCGATCCAAACAATGCGACAATCCAGCGGATCGGGCGGACGAATTTATAATCGTAGCTGCCCCAGCGCATATTTTTCGGGAAGGTCATCGAGGAGAGAATGCCTAGCAGTCCTTCTGCCAAAATCGAAGCTGTTTCTACACCTGTGCTGCTTTTTGTTACATAAATATATTCAACGCCGTTCAGTTCCTTGAAGGTGAACTGCTCCGGTTCCACGCCTTGTCCGCGCGCGAAGCCGAGAGCAGCTTTGCTCCAGTTGCCGTTCTCATCCTGGGCGATTTTACGGGAAGGGCCTTTCACTTCTTCCTCAACATCGTCCTGTCTTTCCGCTACTCCTTTAACCAAAACCGCAAGGCGGCGCGGTGTTGCATAAGCCTGAACTTCACTATGGGACAAGCGGGATTGCTCCAGCCATTGCACCATTTTATCCTTCAGCTGATCCATCGCCGCACGCAGGAAACGCGCCGGCACCTCTTCAAGTCCGATTTCGAACAATAGATCCTTAGACATGCAGATCGTCTCCTTTCTTCAGCAGCGGGAATCCAAGCTTCTCGCGTTCCTCCACATAGGTTGCGGCCACTTGGCGGGCCAGATTACGTACCCGGGTAATATAACCTGTCCGTTCGGTTACGCTGATAGCGCCGCGGGCATCCAGAAGATTAAAGGTATGCGAGCATTTCAAAACATAATCATAAGCCGGGAAAACCAGGTTTTGATCCATTGCTTTTTTGGCTTCCTGCTCATACATGTTGAAGAGCGTAAAGAGCATTTTGACATCCGATACTTCAAAGGTGTACTTGGAATGCTCAACCTCCGGCTGATGGAATACATCCCCGTAATAGATTCCGTCAACCCATTCCAGATCAAACACGTTTTCTTTTTCCTGAATGTAGGAAGCAAGGCGCTCCATACCGTAGGTAATTTCAACAGCTACCGGATGCGTTTCGATCCCGCCAACCTGCTGGAAGTATGTGAACTGGGTAATTTCCATGCCGTCCAGCCATACTTCCCATCCGAGACCGGCACAGCCAAGCGAAGGATTCTCCCAGTTGTCCTCTACAAAACGGATATCATGATGCAGCGCATCCACGCCAAGCGCCTTCAAACTTTCCAGGTACAACTCCTGAATATTGTCTGGGGAAGGCTTGATAATCACCTGAAACTGGTGATGCTGGTACAGGCGGTTCGGGTTTTCACCGTAACGTCCGTCGGAAGGACGGCGGGAAGGCTCCACGTATGCAACCTTCCATGGTTCAGGTCCGAGTGAACGCAAAAAGGTCATCGGGTTCATCGTGCCTGCTCCCTTTTCCGTATCATAAGGGTTCACGATAATGCAGTTCTGCGCTGCCCAAAATTGCTGCAGTGTCAAAATCATCTGCTGAAAATTCATATGCGACTCTCCTTTTCTTTTGAATGAGCATGTTCACTACCAGCTTGCTTGGTCTGCCGCAGGTCTTTTCCGGGACATCAAAAAGCTCCCGCCCATGCCTGCTGTACAGACATAGGGACGAGAGCTGTTATTCCCGCGGTTCCACCCTACTTGACTGCGAGCCCCGTAGTGGGAAGCCTGCAATCCTCTTTTTAGCCGATTTCATATCATGCTCCCGGTCGCCTTTCATGAATCCATTCCACCAGGCTTCCACTTTCCCCGGCTCGCTATAAGGAATCCAAATCCACTACTTCTCCGTTCAACGCATGTCAGACAATTTGAAAGAAACTTAATCAATACTACCGGATATCCAGCGAGAAGTCAAATGCTTTTAAAGTCCATATTTCTCCATCTGGTCCAGAAAGCTTTGCGATTTCAAGTTCAGTCCGAGCTGCATGTCCATAAAAGCACGCATGACCGTCTTAAGCTCCGCTTTAGTCTCTTCCTTCACATCGACATGTCCGAGCCTTCTTAGATCAAGACGAGCGAACAAACGGAGAAGCTTCAGGCTTTTCGGTGATATTTTCAAAGCCGGAGGGTCCAGATGTCTGCAGGAACGGCACAGCACGCCGCCCAGCCTTGGGCTTACTGCAGAACTGTCATCCTCAGACAGATCCTTTCCGCAAGAAATGCAGGATAGGAGCTCAGGTCCATATCCTGCAGATTGAAGAATTTTCATCTCATATAGATTGATAATGATTCCGGGATCTTTGCCTTCTTCCAGCGCATCCAGGCAAGCCTTCAGCTGATGATACCAAAAGCTCCCTGTTTCCTCGTCCTGAAGCACCCGGTCCAGCAGCTCGCATGCATAGGATGCATAAGCCGCAAGAATAAGATCCTGCCTTAGCACATGATGTGAGCTGCTGATTTCGCCGGAATTCAGTGTTCCGAGGCCAGTCCCATTTCTGAAAAATACATATTCTGCTGTTGTAAACAGCTGCGTCAAGGCAGCATGGCGACTTTTGACTTTTTTTGCCCCGCGGACAAGAACGCCTATTTTGCCCGCATTTTCGGTGCAAATCGTAATGATTTTGTTCCCTTCGCCGTAGTCCATGCTGCGGATGACGATCCCTTCCACCCTGTATAGCACGCCTCTTCCCCCAGCCATTCCCGGAGCAGCCAAAGATCATTCGTTTTCTTCATGATTTTCCACTTCTTCCCCGGCCGCCACTTCCGGCGCTGCAGCCGTTTCGGCCATGGTTATGCCGCCGTGTTCTTTATAGAGCATATAAGCATCCACATCTCCAGTCATTACAAAATACTTCCACGAAAAATCTCGCATTCGTATTCATCCTTTCTTTGGAAATGGCGTCTGCATCTTCAAAAATAGGATGTGGCGAATGCACCGGATGTATGTGAAGCAAATACTGCCAGCGGCGGCTGATTGTGAATATTAGGCGTCGCGGTGGAAGCCGAGATCACGAAGCACGCGTTCTTGGTTGCGCCAGTCTTTTTTTACTTTTACCCACAATTCGAGGAAAATCTTCGAGCCCAGCAGATTTTGGATATCCTGCCGCGCTTGCTTGCCGACTTCTTTCAGCAGGGCTCCCTGCTTCCCGATGATAATGCCCTTCTGGGAATCCCTCTCCACGAAAATAACTGCGGAAATATGCACTACCCCGTTCTCCTGCACACGCATATCCTCAATCGTAACCGCGATGGAATGCGGCACTTCTTCGCGCGTCATATGAAGAATTTTCTCACGGATCAGCTCGGCGCAGACGAACTGCTCCGGATGATCTGTGATTTGATCCGCCGGGTAATATTGCGGTCCTTCCGGCAAATATTTCTCTACTTGCTCCAAAAGGCGGTTTACGTTGTTCCCGTTTAAAGCCGAGATCGGTACGATCTCCGCAAAATTATGCAGCTTGCTGTACTGCTCAATGATCGGAAGCAGCGCATCCGGCTCGATTTTGTCGATTTTGTTCAGCACCAGAATGACAGGTGTTTTGACATCTTTCAGCTGTTCGATGATAAAACGGTCACCGCCGCCAAAACCTTCAGACGTGTCAGCCAGAAACAGCACAGCTTCAACCTCTTTAAATGTATTAAACGCGGTCTGATTCATGAAATCGCCGAGCTTGGACTGCCTTTTGTGGATACCTGGCGTGTCCAGAAATACGATCTGGGCTTCGTCCGTTGTATAGACTCCATGGATTTTGTTCCGTGTAGTCTGCGGCTTATCCGACATGATGGCAATCTTTTGTCCGATCACTTGGTTCATAAGCGTGGACTTGCCTACATTCGGTCTGCCGACGATGGCAACAAAACCTGATTTATATGACGGTTTCGTCATGAATTATCTTATCCTCCTCATGTTTCTTCCCCTTAGGGAAGACTACCCGGGGCCCTGAATCCGTGAGCGGCAATAGGAAAACAGATGCCGGCCGCGGAGACGGGGCCCCGGATTTGATGTTTATGGTTGATTTAGAAGTTACTTCTTGGCGCTCTCCAGATCAGAAGGGCCAAAGGCGCCCGGCAGCAGATCGCGGACAGTTGTTTCCTTCATATCGCCTTTCAAATTTCCCATAATGATTTTCATATCGGGATCACACAGCTCCACGATTACTTGGCGGCAGACACCGCATGGGCTAATTGGGCCGTCTGTGTCGCCTACGACAGCCATGGCTTTAAAGCTCCCAGCCTTATGGCCGTCCGCAATGGCCCGGAACAATGCTGTTCGTTCAGCACAGTTTGTAGGGCCGTATGCGGCATTCTCGACGTTACAGCCATGATGCACATGGCCATCCTTGTCCAGCAGTGCAGCTCCTACGCCAAAATGGGAATAAGGTGTATATGCATTTGTCCGTGCTTTGATTGCTTCTTGTAGTAATTGTACCGGTTCCATATTTCAAAACCTCCTCAAATTCAGTAAGACAATATTATACTAACCGCCCGAACCAAGCAAATCTGCCAGCGGGCGGTAAAATACAATAATGCCTGCTACGAGGGCGAATACAGATGCCAGCAGCACTGCCCCTGCAGCTGTGTCCTTTGCCGCCTTAGCTAGCGGGTGAATCTCGGGAGAGGCCAAATCCACAACCGATTCCAGTGCGGTATTCATCAGTTCCATAACCATCACCAGCGTAATGGCGAGCAGAAGCACCACCCACCTCATCCAGGATAAATGCAGCAGCGCTGCCGCTATAATGACAACGACCGCTGCTGCTGCATGAATTCTCATATTACGCTGTGTACGGAGTGCATACCAAACGCCTTGAATAGCATACCCGAATGATGATATGAGGGATCCGCTTCGCATTAGCGTGAAAGCCGGGCTTCAGCCAGTACCGCTTCCTGCTTGCCCATCATTTCGGCTTCACTTTCTTTGTCCTGATGATCGTATCCGAGTAAGTGCAGGAAACCGTGGACGAATAAAAATCCGATTTCACGCTCCAGGGAATGACCATAATCTTCGCTTTGCGCCTGTGCGCGATTCACAGAAATAATGATATCGCCGAGCATATCCGGCATGTCCTGAAGCTCCTCATCTTCCTCCAGCTCATAGACGATATCCAGCTCTTCATCTGTAAACTCATTCATAGCGAAGGACAGTACGTCTGTAGGACGGTCAATTCCACGGTACTCCTTGTTCAGCTCATGAATTTGCTTGTCATCAACAAACGTGAGAGCCACCTCTCCGTCCTTAACTCCTTCGGCTTCACCAGCCTTTTGCAGCACAAGCTCAAGTAGTGATATCAGCTCCTCGCTGATCGCAAGCTCCTCTTGCTCATTATTCCATGCCAGATGCAGCCCCATGACTAACCGCTCCTTCTTGTGTCTTCATTCGTTTTGTTCTTTATGATTTCTTCCGGGTACTCTATTCTTGAATGAAAGATCCCCATGACGCTTTCCTTCAGCGTCTTCGCAACAATATCCAATTCCTTCATCGTCAGGTCGCAGTCGTTAAACTGGTGATCGTCCAGGCGGCTTTTAATGATCTTTTCGATCATCGCCTCCACCTGATCCACCGTCGGATTCCGCAAAGATCGGACTGCAGCTTCCACGCTATCGGCGATGCCGATCACAGCCGATTCCTTCGACTGGGCTTTAGGTCCCGGATAGCGGAAGTCCTCTTCAGTAAAATCAGGCTCCCTACCCTGCTCCTCCGCAAGGCGAAGCGCCTTATGGTAGAAAAATTGAAGGAATGTGGTTCCGTGATGCTGTTCCGCGATATCCCTGATCGGTTTCGGAATTTTGTACTCTTTCAGCATTTCCACACCATCACGTGCGTGGGCGATGATAATGGATTTGCTCATCTTCGGATCAATATGATCATGCGGATTCTCTATATTGTTCTGATTCTCGATAAAATAGCTTGGACGCTTGGTCTTGCCGATATCATGATAATAGGAGCCTACGCGGCACAGCAGTCCGTCCGCTCCAATGGCTTCCGCAGCGGCTTCGGACAAATTACCGACCATAACGCTGTGATGATACGTGCCGGGCGTCTCCGTGAGCAGCTTCCGCAGCAGCGGATGATTCGGATTGGACAGTTCAACCAGCTTAAGGGCTGACAGAATCCCAAACGTGACTTCAAAGAACGGCATGAGTCCAATTGCCAAAATGGCGGTCAGTAAGCCTCCGGCAAAAGCAAATCCAATACCGTACAATGTCTGCATCTGATTCCACTGGCCGGTATTGATCAGCGCCATGATAAACACCGTCAGCGATCCAAACAGGCAGACCATAATCCCGCCTTTCAGCAGGGTGGAGCGCTGGCTTGCCCGGTGTATCGTGAATATGGCTACGGACGATACAACCAGTGCAAAGAAACCGAAGCTAAAGTCAAACATCTGGCCTTGATGTACATTCAGTATAACGCTTGACAGGATGCTGAACACCATCGTGCAGAAATAAGCAAGCGACATATCCAGCAGCAAAGTCACCAGCGTCGCCCCAATAGCAACAGGCGCCAAATATCCTACATAAGGTCTCTCATTGCTTTGTAAAATCCCGACCAAATGCATGGAAATGATCGTGATGATAAAAATAAGCACCAGCATAAGCAGCTGGGAATTGTTATACCTGAACTTCCCGGAATCAGCCTGTCTCATAAAGAGGAAGAGTCCACCCGCCATAAGCAGTGACAGCAAAAGCAGGCCAAGCTGCGGCCTATAGTTGACTTCATTTTTAAGGAGTCCATTATCGTCCAGCAGATTGTACAAATCTTCTGTAATCAGCTGACCTTTGGCTACCAGTACATCCCCCTGCTTAATATAAACCGTCTGCGTATTTTCCCGGGCTTGAACCTTGGCTTCCTTGGTCGCTTCTTCGTCGTAGAATTTGTTTGCTGTAATCGCAAGCTTGGACAGCTCCTGCACGACTTCGCGGGCTGTACGATCGCTCAGGGTGCTCGCGCTGACTAGTTCAGCAACCTTGGCACGCGCGGCCTGAGCTTCCGCCACCTGATCATTCGAAAAACGCGACACGATCTCACGGGCTACCGGCTTCATCTCGGCGATATCCTGAGAGGTCAGCCGGGGAATTTTTATAAATGTTTCTTCCGGTATTTTATAGGCCTGCTGGTTAGTTACCTTCAGCATCTCATCCAACAGTTTGTCCGAGTAGTTTCCTGAAGACCGGTTTGCATTAACAAAGTTTTGTATAAAGTCCTTGGATCGCTGTGGAATCTCCGACCGGTAAATCGAGATTTTATCTTCTCGTGATACCTGGTCGTCCTGATTCAGCCGGTCGATCCGGTCCAGGATAGAAACGACCAAGTTCTCATTAGGAATCGTGACAATCGTATAAATCGGCTGCACGCGTTCCGCTGCCTGTTCCTGGGCCTGCAACGTTGCCTTATTGTTGGGAATTTGCATCGGCGCTCTGATTTCCTTCTCGCTGCGTGTCCCTACCTGGATATTATACCGTTCAGGAAGCAGGTTAGGAGCCAAACTGACATAAAAGAGCACCGTCAGACATAAAAAGAGAACATAGCGTGTTCCAGCGCTATGTTTCCAGCCCCCAGATTTAATTGAGAAAGATTTGCCCGATGACGTTTCTTTCGAAGTCATAAAGATAATCCCCTCTAATCTTGATTTTCTGCAGCTTTGTCGTAAGCAATGATAATTTTCTGAACGAGGGAGTGACGGACGACATCCTGTTCGGCAAAAAAGACAAAGCCGATTTCTTCAATACCGCTAAGAATCTTTTTGGCCTCAACCAGACCGGACTTTTTGCCTTTCGGCAAATCGATCTGTGTTACGTCCCCGGTAATGACCATTTTCGAACCAAAACCCAAACGGGTTAAAAACATTTTCATTTGCTCGGCAGTCGTATTCTGGGCTTCATCCAATATGATAAAGGAATCATCCAGCGTACGGCCGCGCATATAAGCCAGCGGCGCAATTTCTATAAGTCCTCTTTCAAGCGCTTTGGCTGTCTGCTCCGGACCCATGACATCATACAGGGCATCATAAAGCGGCCGCAAATAAGGATCTACCTTTTCCTGCAAATCACCTGGCAGAAAACCTAGGTTTTCTCCGGCTTCAACTGCCGGACGCGTAAGAACGATCCGTTTCACGGACCCTTCCTTCAAAGCGGCTACCGCTAGTACAACGGCTAGATACGTTTTACCGGTACCAGCTGGGCCGACACCGAATACGATATCCCGCTTGCGGATGGTTGTTACATAATGCTTCTGTCCAATCGTTTTGACACGGATCGGTTTGCCGCGGAACGTTGTCGTAATTTCCCCTTTGAACAGATCAAGCAGTTGATCCGCCCGAAAATCCTTGGCCAGTTCGATTGCGTAAGCCACATCCCGCTCAGAAAGTATGTATCCGTTTCGGACAAGCTCCAGGAGAACTTCAAACAGCTGCTCCGCGACTTGAACGTCGTGCTGGCTGCCTCGAATCGTAATCTCAGCTTCCCGGGAATCAATCTGGACAGGGATTTCAGTTTCAATCATTTTCAGAAAAGTATCCTGAGGTCCGAAAATGGAAAGTCCTTCACTTGCACTGTGCAATAAAATTTGCGCGCTGTGATTTTTTTCTGACAAATAGCCTCATTCTCCTTGACTATGAACTAGGGGAAGCTCTTCTGCGATCTTCTCCTCCACCTCAAAAAGCACTTTCATATAAACTTTACCATTCTCTTTCTTCTCATGCAAAATTTTTTGGCTGATAATCTGCGAGTCGCTTCCATATTTCGCCAAAATATCACGAACAGCCCCTTGTAATCCCAGTTTTTTAGCTTCTTCCGGCTGCAGCGTCTCCTGTGCTTCCGTAACCTCCATCACTTTCTCTGTCATCCAGCCAAACGGAAGAACAATCGAACGCCAGGTGAGCGGATCAAGTTCAGTCAGCGTCTCGGATTTCTCGAACGACTCTTTGCCGTAACCCCAGAGCTGGATCGCTCTATTGCCGAGCACCAGGTAGCTTTTATTTTTTCGTTCGCCTGTATATACTTTTTGCTTTTGGACAAGAGGTACCTGCAAATTGTATTCATGCCATACAAGTCCCTTCACTTCGCCCTTGGCCACCACGGTCTGCGAATTCGCTGCCCCGTCTCCCAAGATGCCAGAGATCAGCACCTGTCCTTTTTTGACGCGCGTGTTTTTTTGAACCAAAGGCCGTCCCTGCTCTGCGTAAATACTCGTTACCACCGCATCCGTCCGGCTCACCAGATGGCGCGGGCTGACAAGCGGAGTCTTCTCCGGCTCTGCGGCTTCAACAATCTGAATTGTAATCGTGGTTCCTTTTCTTTCCACACCGACCCAAGAGGTGCCAGGAAGCTTCATGCTCAGCTCGCGTGCTAGCTTGTCAGGCTCGTCCAGACGAAAAATCCATTGGAACGGACGTATACCAGCTTGTCTTGCCACCTTCAGGATATCCTCCGACGCCAATTTTTCGTTCCCGGTTACATTGACGTTCCACACCAAGGATGAGAGCAGCAGCAGCATGATAAAAAACAGGACAATGCCTGCAGCAAAAAATTTACGTTTATACAGTTTAACGATACGAAAAGGCAGCCCGATCCGCTCCGCGACATGCATCCGGCAGCCTGTCCGCTTAAGGAGAGGGCGAAGAGCATGAAAATCACTCAGAAGCAGCTTCATATCGGCAGTATGATTGCTGGTGGGCCGGATATCCCATACGGGAATGCCCGACTCCGCCAAATCATTGATCAAATGATCGACATGCTCTCCTTTGACGGTAATCCGTACACAGCCGCGTATGCCCGAAAGTGTGGGTATTTTCATGAGCTCTCCCCCATTCCTGAATATTTTATATTGGTGATGATTCCTTCAATCATGACTTCCTGAGGCAGTATCGCCCGGATCATGAGTCCCGTGCCTTCGACTTCCAGTGAGCCCTGGCTCAGGGAAAGAATCATCCTATTCTCTGAAAAATGCCGCACACCGCGATGATTTTCAATGGAAATCTCTTTGTTTCCCACCAAGGTAATCCGCGGCAGATCGAGCAGAACATCCTGCGGCAAATCCAGCATTTCATTTGTCCATTTCCGCAGCCTGCGGCTGATCCGAGTCATACGAAGGTCTTCCCCCTTCCTGTACTTTACAACTTATGCCCGGTCCGGCGGTTTTATGAGAGCTTTCAAGATCAGCATCATTTTTCAAAGAGAACTCTAACTGTGGACAAGCAAAAAAGCCTTTCCTGCCTGGCAACGGATATTAAATATCCGCTGCCAAGCTGAAAAGGCTGCTGCTAAATGACTTAAGAAAATGTAGTAGATTACAACATTATTTCCGCCCGCTATAGGGACGCTTGGAGCGTGGAGGCCCAAGAATTTCAGCCCAGATCAGACCGTTTCTGGCTTCTTTCGCCAGCGGCGATACCGGTTGTGCAGGTTCCGTACGGCGCTTTTGCTTGGAATATGATTCGGTCGCCGCTTTTTCAATTCTGTCTAGCGAGGCATTGACCCGGTTCAAATGCTGCTGCATTTCTCTTTCATAATCTGCGAGCGTCTCCGGCTTTTCTTCTGCTTCCCACATACCGGATACACCCTCTCCGGTTTCATAATCGGGACCATAGCCTTGAAATTCAAAGGATCTTTCCGCAGCTTTCCGTTCCGCCACGAAATCCGGCTCCTTTTCGACCTTACGTTCCCTGGGGGCTTCAACTGTAGCCGGAGCTTTGTTTCTGCGCTCGAAACCGCCCTTCCCGTCAAAGCTGGGCATTCCCCGCGAGTTCTGCTTTTGCTTCGACTTGCCGCTTTTGCTCAGGGCGGAAAGAATCGCAAATCCAATGATCAGGATCCAATAAAAATTATCCAAGATCCACATGGAGCATCATTCCCTACTTGTTATTTTGAGGACCGTTATGGTCTCCTTCGCCCATCTTGCCAAGCGAGCCTCTCATTTGGGTATCCGCTTCAATATTTTTCATGTTCATGTAATCCATAACGCCAAGTTTGCCGGAACGGAGCGCTTCCGCCATCGCGAGCGGTACTTCGGATTCGGACTCGACGACACGCGCTCTCATTTCGATGACGCGCGCCTTCATTTCCTGCTCCTGTGCTACAGCCATTGCACGGCGTTCTTCCGCCTTCGCCTGGGCAATCCGTTTGTCAGCCTCTGCTTGTTCCGTTTGCAGATAGGCACCAATGTTCTTGCCTACATCTACATCCGCGATATCGATAGACAGAATTTCGAAGGCAGTACCAGCATCCAGCCCTTTGGACAGAACGGTACGCGAAATCCGGTCCGGATTCTCCAGTACATCCTTATGCGAGTCACTGGAGCCGACCGTAGTAACGATACCTTCACCGACACGGGCAATGATCGTTTCTTCACCTGCCCCCCCGACGAGGCGGTCAATGTTCGCTCTTACGGTTACACGCGCCTTAACCTTCACTTCAATACCATTTTTCGCTACTGCAGCCACAACAGGTGTTTCAATAACACGCGGGTTAACGCTCATTTGCACGGCCTGCAGCACATCGCGTCCTGCCAGATCAATCGCAGCCGCACGGGTGAATTCAAGCGGTATGTTCGCGCGTTGTGCCGCAATCAGGGCGTTTACAACCCGGTCCACGTTACCGCCTGCCAAATAGTGGCTTTCCAGTTGGTTAATATTTAGTCCAAGACCCGCTTTGGTCGCTTTGATCAGCGGATTGACGATCCGGCTTGGCGTAACCCGGCGCAGCCTCATGGCTACCAAGTTAATGATGCTGATGCGGACGCCCGCCGCCAGCGCGGAAATCCAGAGCGTGAGCGGGAAGAAGCTGAAGAACACGCTCAGCACGATAATAACTACGACAGCAATGAGCAGAATCGAGATCAACGAACTCGACATAAATGAATTCCCCCATTTTTTATAATATGATTGCTTTTATTTCGGTTTTACGACAACTCTCGCACCTTCCACGCGAACAACCACAATCGCCGTATCCCGAGCGATGAACTCGCCATCCGTGACGACATCAATACGCTCCTGACCGATCACCGCCGTTCCTGCAGGCCGCAATGGTGTTACGCTGACGCCTTCCCGTCCAAGCAAAACTTCTTTAGAAGCCGTTGGAACATATCCCTGCTCTTTGGTTAGAGATTCGCTGAGGATAAACCGGTTCCATATGCCTCGCTCCTTGAATATGATGGCGACAACGATTACGACAACGGCCGCAGCGGCAAATGCGATTCCCAGTGACAGCATCGCATGGCTCGTGTCATAGGCAGCCCGTACAACGCCTGCAACCAAGCTGATAGCGCCCAGTACCCCGAGTATCCCAAAGCTCGGGATAAACATCTCCAGAATCATCAGAATCAGACCTACGATAAAGAGCAGCCATGTCTCTTTGCCGGCAAATCCCGCCACATAGTTGCCAAAGAAATACAGAACAAAAGCAGCCACGCCGACGATCCCTGGTACACCGAAGCCAGGCACGATAAGTTCAATGACAATGCCTGCAATCCCCAGAAACAGCAGGATGGTCATCACGACCGGATTCGTTAAAAATGAAGCCAGCTTCTCCGCGCCTGTGTGCTGCACGAGAAACATATCGCCTGGCGAATATCCCATCCAGGAAACAACTTCTTCCGGCGTCGACGCAATCGTATCGGCATATCCAACCTTTAGTGCTTGCTCGCTTGATAAGGCGATGATTTCGCCTTTTTCCTTCTTCTCTCCTATTTCCGGCATATCGACAACAGCATTGATATCCGCCATGCCTGCAGCAATTTCACCGTTTCTTCCGCTCGATTCCGCGGCGGCTGTCATTTCGGATTTCCAGGCTGCGACAAGCTTAGGATCATCCACCCGTTTGCCTGTGCTGTCCACCATTGCTGCTGCCCCGATCATACTGCCTGGCGACATGGCGATTTTATCCGCATTCAGGGCGATATAGCTGCCGGCAGAGGCGGCATTGCCGCGTATGTACGCAACTGTTGTTATATTGCTTTCACGAATCATTTTACCGATATCCTGTGCCGTATTAACCAAGCCGCCCGGTGTATTGATTTCAAGAACGATCAACCCGGCATTCATTTTCTCGGCTTCCTTAAATCCGCGTTCCATAAACTTTTCAAGCCCGGTTTCAATTTTTTGATCCACCGGAATCACGTATACTGGCCCTGTTTTTGCCGTTTCCGCATTAGCCATTCCCGGAACTGCCGCTGATGTCCATCCAACTAGTAAAAGAAGAACAAACCACATGGTCAGCCTTTTGGTCCATTTGGATAAGTCCAATGTTTTCCCCTCCTTTCCCCATGATTATAATATATTACTCAGTAAATGCCAGTGATTTTACAGGAAAAGGTTTACCATCTTCAGAAAAATGAAAAAACACCCCTTAAAAAGGGGTGCTTTACATTATGTTTTATTGCAGAAATTGTTGAACTACCTGGTTCACGACTTTTCCGTCAG
Source organism: Paenibacillus mangrovi (assembly GCF_022898935.1). Lineage (GTDB taxonomy): Bacteria > Bacillota > Bacilli > Paenibacillales > Paenibacillaceae > Paenibacillus_AQ > Paenibacillus_AQ mangrovi. Next base: position 401,042 of record NZ_JALIRP010000002.1, read on the forward strand.
AGCGACCTTTGACTTTCGGCATCAGCGCGCTCATCACTTTCCCCATGTCGGCTTTCGAAGAAGCACCGGTTTCCTGGATGGTCTGCTGTACAATAACTTTTATTTCTTCTTCGGAAAGCTGTTCGGGAAGATACTGACCGATAATCTCAATTTCTGCTTCGACATTTGCTGCAAGATCGTCACGATCCGCTTTTTTAAATTCTTGGAGGGCATCTTTGCGCTGTTTAATTTCACGACTGAGGATATCAAGCACTTCGTTGTCATCCAAAGTTCTTTTCAAATCTATTTCAAGATTCTTGATCGTTGAACGAACCATTCGAATTGTGGAGAGCTTGAATTTATCTTTGCTCTTCATCGCTTGTATCATATCTTCGTTCAATCGTTCGCTAAGATTCATGATAGTTCAGTTCCTCCTAAAACTTTCTCTTACGAGCAGCCTCGGACTTTTTCTTGCGCTTCACGCTTGGCTTCTCATAATGCTTGCGTTTCTTCACCTCAGCCAATACACCATCCTTAGCGATGGAGCGCTTAAAGCGGCGAAGTGCAGCATCAATAGACTCGTTTTTGCGAACTTTAGTTTCAGACACCAGTTTTCCCTCCCTCCGACCAGACCGTCCAAGAGCAATAACACGGTTCATCAAATTTAATTATAGGTGAAAGAGAAATAGGGTGTCAACCTTGATGCCTATTTTTTCAGAAAGCACCTAAAAATAATGGAAACATATTCTAAGCGTGTGATTCCGAAATGCCTGTCAGGGCGCCTAATTTGGCTCCTCCAAGCAAATGATAATGGATATGATGCACAGCCTGTCCGCTGTCCGGTCCACAATTGTTTATGAGACGGTATCCGGTATCAGCTACTCCAAGCTCCTTCGCCACCTGCTGGGCTACTTGATGCATTTCGGCGATCAGCGGGAGATCCTGCTCCTCTACGTCATTCATGAAAGCGATGTGTTTTTTTGGAATAATCAGCACATGTACAGGTGCGGCAGGCTGAATATCCTTGAATACCAGAATTCTTTCATTTTCAAATACTTTTTGCGAAGGAATGCTGCCCTCTGAAATTTTGCAAAAGAGACAGTCCATAATTCGTCGCCTCCGATATGTAAGATTAACTTTCCATTACTAATATCATACCGGATTCGATGGGAGCACGTCCAATATTCATCTAAAAAAAGAACTTTCCTTGGAGAAAGTTCTTTTTCGTATCTGAAGCGTTTCCCCTTATATGTGCCTAGGATTAGAAAAAAGGCAGCAGAGAAAGTGCAGTCAGGCCTAATAGCGGCAGCCCAAACCGGCGGAATCCAAATGGGAATCCAAAGAAGGGGGAACCGAAACCAAAGCCGAATGGAGGGAAAAACGCGCGGGTATCCTGAGCAGGGTACCGATAACACGGATCCCAGCATCCATAATGGTGATACGGGCTAATATAACCACCATGATGATATGGGCTGACATTAGCGCCATGATAATACGGCATGTTTTCATGCCCTACAGGAACTGCGATGTATACCTTTTCATCATCCACATGTTCAATAAAGCCATCGTAGGTGCTTCCATCCGACATGGTGATTCTGACATAACGGTACATATGTTTTATGCATACTTCTTTGGCCTCAAACTTCTCCACTTTCGTTCCTCCCCAGTCAGCGATTTATAACATCATCATATTCAGGACTGGGCGAATGGCTACTCATTAGGTGTAAAAAACGAAAGGATACAGAAGCAAAAAAAGAAGCACCCGCTCCGCTGATATCAGCTTCGCTTCGTACGGACGTATGTTAAGGAGCAGTGAATCCCTACCATACGTCCGCCGGGGTGCTTCATGAAAGATGTCGGTTTAACTGTATTATAACAGCAGCCTGCAGCTGTAACTGTGAATTACATCACGTTACATTTGCTCCACTGTAATTTTGGAACCTCCGCCTGCCTGCTCGGCCGGGACAACCACAAGCTTGCGCGGAAGACGCGCACGAAGCTCCGGCACGTGACTGATCACGCCAACCGACAGATGATCGTTATGCAGCTTTTCCAGAGAAGAAATAACCGTATCCAGCAAATCAGGATCAAGCGTACCAAAGCCCTCATCCAGGAAAAAGAACTGCAGCGGATACTGACCCCGGAGCTGAATCTGTGCCGACAAGGCCAGAGCGAGCGAAAGCGACGTCAGGAAGGTCTCGCCGCCGGAAAGCGTGGATACAGGTCTTCTGACGCCGCCATTGGCATCGTCCCGGATCAGGAACCCGCCGCCGGAATCCACCTCCAGGGCATAACGCTGCTTGGTTAGAAATCTCAGACGCTGGGAAGCAGACTGGCTGACCTGCATCAGCTGTTCTTCCGCGATATATTCCACAAAAGCATTGCCGCGCAGACAGGACTGCAGCTTGGCGAGCTTCTCCGACGCATGTTGCCGTTCGAGGCGCAGCTTCTCAAGCTCTGTCCAGCGGACGTGGCGCTTTTTAATATCCTCTACATCACGTTCGGCACGGGCTTTGGCTTGAAGAGCTTCCTCGTCCGCCTGACGGGACTCCGACAGCTCTCGGCTCACATTCAGCCACTCCTCTTCAGTCAGCGAGCAGCCAAGCAGCTGTTCTTCAATGTGACGGATCGCCGACAAGAGATCGCGTTCGCGATCACGATGTGTTCGCACCTTGGTGGTGAGAAGCTCGGTCTCCTGAGGCAGGATATGGGCCTCCTCCACCTCGGTAACACTAGCAAAAGGCGAATCGCCCAGCAGCTTCTCCCAACGCTTGCTTGCAGATTCAAGATGGGCAGCGGCCGAGTCTACGGCCTGAGTAGCTATGGCGTATGCCTTGGCGCTTTCATGCTTGGCCTGCTCGGCAGCTTGTCTGAGCTGCTTCTCCCTTGCAGCCATTTCACGCAGCGTCTTTAGTTCCTGAGCGCAAGCTTCAAGTAGTGTTTCAGCTCGGTTGTCGCCAATCCGGGCCTGAAGGCGCTCCTGCTTTTCTCTCAGCAGCTCCTGTTTGCCCTGAAGCTGGGCGTCCAGCTGAACAAGGTGCTTTTCTGCCTCCATGAGGCTCCGTTCAATGGACTGGACGGTATTTTTTTTCTCTTCGAGAAAAGGAACGCTTCTACGCAGACGTTCCTTCACGTCTTCCGCCTCATGGTCCTTCTGCTGCATCTGTGTCCACCGTGCTTCAACTTCCTCTTGTGGCAGATCAGATAACTCCTCGGACCAGCGGTCCTTGAGCAGCTTCACTTCCTCAGACAGCTGTTCCAGCCTGATCTTAAGCTGTTCTAGCACACCGCTGCCTGCCTCGGTTTCAGCCGCCTGCTTGACGGCCTGCTGCCGCAGTACGTCACGCTTCTCTCTCAGCTCGGAGGATTCTTTTTTCACATTCGCAAGCTCACCCGTCAGTTCATTTCGGGCAGCCTCAAGACCGGCAATCCATTCCTCCCAGACAACGGCTGAGAAGCCAGCAGCAAGCCGAGCATCTACCTGCTCGACGCTCGCAGCCGAGTGATCCAGATCAGCAGCACCAGCCACATCAGGAGCCAGCTCCTTGTCCCATAGATGGGTACACTCCTGGTGCAAATGACGCTGCGCATATTTGACATCCTGCAGCCGGGTCCGGAGTCCTTGAAGTTGCCCCAGCATTTCTTCATGCGCAGCTGGTTCCATTTCTGCCGGATTGGCAGGCGCCGGATGCTCCAATGAACCGCATACCGGACATGGCTGTCCTTCATGTAGCTCTGCAGCAAGGGAAATCGACAAGCTGCGCAGCTGGTGCCGCTTTAATTCCTCGCGTAGCAGATGCTCAGAGCGTTCCAGCTCGGCGAGAGCTTGCTCCGCCAGCTTGGTCTGATCTTCTGTACGGGCAATAAATGCAGCGGCTCTGTAGGCATGCTGCTTCTCCTGCTGGAGCAGCATGTGATGCTCCCGTGCGTTCTGTTCATGCTTTTCTTGAGCAGCCGTGAGCTTCTCGTTTTGCTGTTCAAGCTCCTTTTGCGCCTTGATCCGCCGGTCTTCCCCGGAGAGCAGCATCTGACGAAGCTGAAGGGCTTTTTGCAGCATGTCTCGCTCTTTAGACGTAATTTCCAAGCCGTTCAATTTTTCCTGAAGCTCCGACTGCTTTTCGGTTCCCCGGTTCAGCAGCTCTTGTTCCTTGACGAGTGACTGCCGCAGCTGATCTATTCTACCGGCAGCTTCTTGCTGCTGAACGGCAAGCTGCTTATAGAGGGATTGGATTTCATCTTTTTCCTTCTGCAGCTGAACCGCCTGCTCCAGCTGTTCCTGCCGCTGCAAAAGCTTGGGCTCGCCCGCCGTCAAAGCCGCCTGAGCCGCATCATCTGATGCACTGGCCTTCGCCGCCGCCTGTTCGGCCTTTGCGGCCGCGGCCTGAAGTACAGCCTTCTCCGACTCTTTCTGTCTCCATTCCTGCCCGCTTTCCCTCCACAAAACAAGATTAGGCAATATAGCGGCGGAAGCGGCGGATTTCTCGAGCCTTTGCTCCAGACGAAGCATCTCCTTACCCGAAGCCTGCAGCTCATCTAGTTGAGCTTGTTTCCTGCCCTTTTCCAGCTGGCGCTCGCGGATCTTCCCTTTTTCTTCAGCCTCGCGAGTCAAAGCTTGAAGCTTGGAACGAACAGCTTCTGCATGATGTGCTGCGTCCTGAAGCTGCTTTTCCGCTGCTGCGAGGGCTTCTTCTCCTGCTTCGCCAAGCCCCTGCTGCTCTGCCTCCACGGCTTTTAAAGCCCCGTCGTTCTCCTTTATCCGGCGACTGAGCTTCATTCCAAGCTGATCTCCGTACTGTTCCAGGTGGAACAGCCGCTGCAGCATTTGTCTCCGTTCACTGCCTTTTAGCGACAGGAATTCGGCAAACTTGCCCTGCGGAAGCACAACGGCGCGGGTAAAGTCATCCATTTTCAGACCGATCTTGTCCTCAACACAGCGTGTAACCTCAGCCAGCTTGTCAGCAAGCACGTTCTCGCCTTCCTCTGTTATCTCGATGAACCGGCTGACCGTGTTACTGACCGACAGCTCGCTCGTACGCTTGAATCTCCGCTCAACACGGTAACAGTGCTTCCCCTCAGCGGACGCAAGTTCAAAGCTGAAGGAAACGAACAGGGTATCCTCCGAATGATTCATAATCCCCTGTGTCCCGTTGACAGCCCTTTCGACCTTACCATACAGGGCGAGGGTTATAGCATCCAGCAGCGTGGACTTGCCGCTGCCCGTCGGCCCGAATATGCCGAACAGCCCCATATCGCATAAATCCTCAAAATCGATCTGCTGCATTTCCCTGTAGCTCTGCAGACCGGATAGCTTAAGCGTTATCGGCTTCATTCAGCGTCCCCCTCCTTAGCCTGTTCATCTTCCTCCACAAGCTCGAGAAACAGCTGTATTAGTTCATCCTCTGGCTCAGCGCCACCACTCTGGCGCTGGTAGAACTTGCGGAACAGCTCCGATACCGGCATCCCTGAACGTTCATACTGCAGTTCTGCCTGCTCCATCTCCGGATAAATCGGACGGATATGCACAAATCCGTCCCTGCTTTTGCGCAGCCGCTGGATTTCGCCGATCGACATCGATTCGGTCAGAGATACTTCCAGATCGATAAAGGCCTCCGCATCCCTTCCTTCATCCAGCCAGCGGTATACCTCCTCCAGCCCGCCTTTTGCCTTCCAGCGCACCAAAGGACGGCCGCAGGACAGATGAATTTCTTCAAGTGAAGGTAGTCCTCCGGGAACCACATCAAGCATCATGACCGATTTGGACTGGCCGGCCTCAGAGAAGCTGTAGGCCAGGGGAGAGCCGCTGTAGCGGATGATTCCGTCACCTTTTACCGCCTGCGGCCGGTGAAGATGGCCGAGCGCTGTATACTGGGCCCTGATGGAGAGTGCCGATGGATCAACCGTATATGCGCCCCCAACCTGGATCGGACGTTCCGAGTCGCATTCGAGGCCTCCCAGAACATAAATATGGCTCATAGCTAAATTGACGGTATCCGCTCTGAACTCCTGGGCTAGCTTGCCCATCAGCATCCCGACACGGGCGCTGTAAGCTCTGCGCAGCTCGTCCTCCTTGCCCTCAGCTGACAACAGCTCGTTCAGCCGTGATTCGGAAGGATAGGGAAGCGCGGCAATCTTCGCAATCTCCCCTGTGCGGGAGACCCGCACCGTTACCGCCTCAGCTACCGGAAGCCCGATCAGCGTAATCCCCTGACGCGCGACCAGTGGCGAAACCGAAGAAACGCGCTCAGGCTGATCATGATTGCCGGATATGGCCACCAGCGGCCGGCCATTCTCCGTCAATCTTGCGCAGGCTTCGTAAAATAGCTGCTCCGCAGCCGCAGGGGGGTTGACGGAGTCATACACATCTCCTGCCATCATAATCAGATCCGCCTGCTGCTCATTCGCAATCCGGACAAGCTCGTCCACAAAATCCTCCTGCTCTCTCAACCTGCTGCGGCCTTCAAGCGTTTTTCCAAAATGCCAGTCTCCGGTGTGCAGTATCCGCATGCTGCACTCTCCCCTTTCCCATGCGTAAGCTAATAATATAAATGAATACGTCAATTTCGCAGCTTTTCCTTATAAACGGACGGCATGTCCCCCATCAAAGAAGTACAGCCATTTCTCACTGATCTCTTCATGCAAAATCTCTTCCAATGCTCTGGTGTACAGCTTCAGCTGGAATCGGTATTGCTCCGCAAGCGCATCGATTCCGCCGCGGTGCTCCAGTACTCTGTCTGTTTTGTAATCCAAGAGAATAAGCCGCCCTTCATCACGGTAAAGACAATCGACTACGCCTTGAATCAGTACCGTTTCTCCACTAAGGGCCGATACCTCAAATAAATCCGGTTCCTTCTCATACAAACCTGTTTGTCGCGATAACAGCCCACTATGAGCTTCCTCTGCGGTTAAACCATAGCTGAAGGGCATTTCACGGGCCGTCCATTCAGCGGACTGCAATCTTTCACCGACTTCTGTCGTGAAAAACATCCCCACTTCATCAGGACGGATGATTTCCGCCTGCTCAAGAGTCAGCAGCTCGCGCTCTACCAAACGCTGCACCGTGTCCTGAACGGTCTCTACAGTTACTTTCCCCTGACCCAACGGGATGTGCTGCATCAACGTGTGATACACGGTACCGCGCTCCGTAGGGGTTAAGGTTTTCTGCTCCATAAATTTCGGCCGCAGAAGCGGAAGTGTAAAAGCCGAATTCCGGTTGCTGTCAGTTATTAACCTACGAAGCTGGTCTTCCTCGATCCAGTTCCCGGATGGCTGATCCTGCAGAGTGAGCAGCTTCTTCATCTCCGTAACGGAGGTTTTGGCGGCCAACCTTGACGCCGATTCATAAGGGTACTGCCAGTTCAGACGGGAACCGATCTCAGACTGATCCAGCAAGCTTTCCTCGGGATCCACATTAATGGGCTGCCGCTTCATTAAGGCTTGAAGGCGATTTTTCCTTTCAGGCGAAGATTCCTCTTCCTCCTCCCAGCCGCCAAGGGCAGCTAGCGTAAGCTCCTCTGCGGGCAGTACGGATACTTTCCATTCCGACGGATCGGAGGAAAGAACTGGAGAAACAGTGGACCCCAGGTCCATCATTTCGCACAGTTTGGCAGCGCCGGGATGACGGATCAATGCCGGTCCTACCCAGTCGATATAGCTGCGCCCTCTGGCGAGCAGATAATCCGGAAGCATATATTCAGGCTCTTCCTGCACCTGGGCCCAGGAGGACACCTTCTTATTCAAATCCTTGACCGTGCCGATTAGAAAAAGTTTCTCCTTCGGCCGCGTCAGGCCTACATAAAGCACCCTCATCTCCTCAGCTAGAAGTTCCAGCTGCGATCTGCGCCGTATGGCAAGATTCGGAAGGGTCGGGTAACTTACCCGCTTCTCTTCGTCCACAAATTTCGGTCCAAATCCAAGCTCTTTATGCATCAGGAATGAAGCATTCAAATCCTGTTGATTGAAAGTCTTGGACATCCCGGCCAAAAATACAACCGGGAATTCCAGCCCTTTGCTTTTATGAATCGTCATGATCCGTACCGCATTGTCCCGATGCTCCGTACTGCTGGCGCCGCCTAAATCGCCGCCCCGGTCGCGAAGCCTTGATATGAACGTTAGGAAACGGAAGAGCCCTCTGGACGCTGTCGTTTGTTCAAACTGGACTGCCCGGTCGTACAGAGCTTTCAGATTGCTCTGACGCTCGGCGCCACCCGGTAGGCCACAAACCCAGTCGAGATACCCCGTTTCCCTATAAACGCGCCATATGAGGTCGCCCAGGCTTTCCTGGCGGGATGCATCACGCCAGCTTTGCAGTTGCTTCACAAAATCAGTGATCTTATATTTCAGTTTCAGCGGAATGCCGTGGTCTGTATCTAATACAGGTACGGCAGGCAATTCTAGAATGCCTGTATTACACTCTACTCGGTCAGGAAGCGGCATCTCCAAGGCAACCGCCGCTTCAGATTCAGCCTGTTCCCATTCCTTCACAGCCTCATCCTGCTCCTCATTTCCCAGCCGTACCGACGCGATAAGCGCATCGTAAAAGGAGCCGTTTTGCACTAAGCGGATCTGCGCCAATTCCTCTTCCGACAAACCTACAATTGGTGAGCGGAGTACGCCTGCCAGCGGAATATCCTGCTGCGGATTGTCAATAATCTGCAGAAGGGACAGCATGATTTCCACTTCCGTGGCCTGAAAATAGCCGCGCGCTTGCTCCCCATCGGCCGGAATGCCGAGCTGCTTCAGCTCCTCCATAATGAGCGGGCCCCAGATATAGGCGGAGCGAAGAAGAATTACCATATCCCCGAACTGCACTGGCCGCATTTCTTTGAGTACCTTGTCGTACACCAAGAGCGGTTTAGCAGCGGTATCCCCCATCATATGACGGATCTTTTTGGCAATGGCTCTGGCCTCGAGCTGTGCCGTCTCCATCTCTAGGATCTCGCTTTCCTGCAAGAGACCATCGCCGTCACTTTCTCCATCGCGGGTTTCTTCCTCGGCAGAGGCTCCATTACTGGCACGGTCAATCAGAATAAGCTCGGGTACATATGGATTGGATTTGCTACTTTCCTCTTGAAGCTCCGAGCCTGGAAAGGACGCCCCGTATACAAGTTCAGCGCGTTCATCGTAGCTGATCTCGGCAACCGTTTCATTCATGATTTGGCGAAAAATCACATTGACCGCATCCACCACTTCCATCCGGCTGCGGAAATTCCGTGCGAGGTCGATGCGGATTCCGTTCCCTCCATCGCTGTCATATCTGCGGTATTTATCCAGAAAAAGCCCCGGTTCCGCCAGACGGAACCGGTATATGCTCTGCTTCACGTCGCCAACCATAAAACGGTTGCCGGGCTGATCCCTAGAGATCAGATTAACGATCGTTTCCTGGACGCTGTTGGTATCCTGGTATTCATCCAGCAGCACCTCATCGAATTGTTCGCGGTATTCCACTGCTGCATCGGAAGGCATCGGATGTTCTGGCGTCGAATCGCTGTGAAGCAGAATCCGCAGGCAGTAATGCTCCAGATCGCTGAAATCCACCGCTCCTCTTTTGCGCTTTTCCATCTCATATCGTTCTCCGAACTCGATCACAAGCTCTGCCAACTCTCTCATGAGGGGGGCAGCCTCGTTCAGCTCGGCAAGAAAAGCCTCGGCAGAACGTCCGAACAAGGCGCCGCGAAGATCGGCGGCCGTTTTTTTCACGGCCTCACGAAGCTCCTTGACACGCTCCTGCAGCTGTGGATCAGTCTCGTCCTTGCGTACACTCTTTAATTTCCCGAAAGAAATGCCCTGGAAAACATCATAAAGGTCTTCCCAGGAACGATGCTCCATGGCATCCTGCAACGTGTGAATCATCTCGAGATCCGCGATCAGGTTATCCACGTATGCACCCGGCCCCCCCGGTACCATCGCAAGGCTGTGAGCTTGCTTAAGAAGCCCTTCCGCTCCAGCCAAGGCAAGGCGCGCATCCTGCAGAATACTCTGTACCCATGCGGTTTGTCCAAGACTCGACGTATCACTGACAGCAAAGGCTCCGGCTGTATCCCTTAACCATTGATCCGGCCAAGCATGGCTTCGTGAAAAATCATACAGCCTTTGAACTAGAAGATGCATGGCGTCATCGGTTCGCTCTCCGCTGAACCAGTCCACGAGCCTGATGAAGTCGCTGCCTTCCCCTTCCAGTCCATACTTCTCCTCAAACATCTCTTCCAAGATTTCCTGCCGAAGTAGCTCTGCTTCGTTTTCGTTAATGATCCGGAAATTCGGGTCAAGCGGGATCATCTGATAGTAGCGCCGAATGACTTCAAGGCAGAAGGAATGCAGTGTGGTAATCGAGGCACGTCCTAGCAGAGACAGCTGGCGGCGCAAATGGACATTCTCCGGGTCCTTTTCAAGCTCCTGGTCCAATGCTTCCCTGATCCGGTCCCGCATTTCGGATGCTGCCGCTTTGGTAAAGGTTGCAACGAGCAGACGGTCCACGCTAAATCCCTGCTCCGTATCAATTATTTTGCGGATAATCCGTTCCACAAGCACAGCCGTCTTGCCCGATCCGGCTGCGGCCGCAACGAGAATGTGATCACCGGTTTCGGAAATGGCCTTCCACTGGTCATCACTCCATTTGCAGCCTTCAGGTTTCGGTATTAGGCTCAAGATGTTTCTCCTCCTTTGCTCTGGGACAGCAGTTCCCATACTTGCGATTTATCCGGCTTGCCCAGCAGATTGTAGTGGTTGCCCTCGACGGCCTCATCAAACTGGCATACCGGCTTGAACGGACAGAAAGTGCAGGCCGTCTCCTGCTGAATCCGGTACGGCTCGATCCGCACGTCCCCTTCGGTAATGCGTGTTCCAATGTTCTCGATGCTGCTCCGGACGGAGCTCAGCAGATAATCCCACTGCTCTGGGCTTGCCACCGATGCACTGCTATAGAAGCTGCCGTCTGCTTTGACGGCCACGGGCAGGATGGATGAATGTCCTTTGTCCAGCGACGTGTCCATTTTGGAGACGACATCACGGTCTGCCATCAGCAGTCCTTTCATTTTGAAGCGTTTGAGCAGCTCTTCTGCAGCCTGATCCATCGTCATGCCGTTCGCTGACTGCAGAATCGGATCATGCACATGGAAATACAGCGTTCCTGCCGGGAGCGCCTTGCTGCCAAGCCACTGCTCGGAATAGGTCAGAAGTACGTCCAAGTAGGTCAGCATTTGCAGAGCCAGACCGTAATACACTTCATGAAGCCTCAGATCCTTTTGTCCGGATTTATAGTCGATCACGCGCAGCAGAAGACCGTCTTCCCCCTGCGCCATATCCACCCGGTCGATCCGCCCGACAACCTCCATGACCGCGCCGTTTTCCAGTTCAAAGGTCAGTGGAGGCAGCGGTTTTCCTGGTCCAAAATCCAGCTCCAGCCCAACCGGCTCAAAGCTTCCGCGCCGAGCATGTTCCCCTAATATAACGGAGGCTCTTCCGACGATGCTTTTCAGCTTTCGGGAAATATACCCGTAACGCTTGGAGCTGAGCAGGATTTCGCCCTGAAGCATTGGAGCCAGACGTTCGACTGTCATCTCTGCTTCCCTGCGGCATTCCTCTGCCGACAGACTTCCCCAGCTGCGGTGCTGCTCCTTGAGTTTGGCAGCCATTTCGCTGAGAGCCGCATGGAAAAGCTGCCCGATATCCGGCGCTTTCAGCCGATACAGCTGGCGTTCCTTCAGCTTCAGGCCATGGGACGCGAAATGGGAGAACGGACAAGCTACGAATCTCTCCATCCGCGAAACGCTGGTACGGACCTTACTGCCGTACAACCTACGGCTTGTATCTGCCTTCAGCGTCATCGTTTCGTTCCGGTAAAACAGGGAGCGCAGCAGCATATCCAGTTGACTGCGCCAACGTGAATCCTGCAAATACCAGTTGTACACGTTCCACCATAGCTCCGGCATCTTCGCGCCCTGTCTCCATCTTCGAAGCTGAACAATGAGATGGCTGAGTGTCTGGCGGGGATGTTCAATATATTTTTCATGCTCTCCGGCTGTATGATCAGCTTCAGGCTGTGCCGACAGAGACTGATCCCGAAGACCCGGGAACATTCTAGTTAAATGTCTAATCACTTCTGAAGGCAGCAATTCCTTGCCTTCGTCGTCAGCCGAAGGATAGCTGATCCAGACATGCCGGCTCGCAGACGTAAGCGCGTTATAGATCAGGAAGCGTTCATCCAGCAGTTTACGCGATATTCCCGGAGCTAGCTCCATGCCCGTATCCGCAAGCACCGACCGCTCCTGCTCGGTAATTATGCCGTCCTCTTGATATACCGCGGGGATGACCCCGTCATTAACCCCCAGCAAAAACGCATACTTGATGCCGCCCGTCCGTGTACGGTCCATCGTTCCGACAAGCACCTGATCCAGCGAGGGTGGCACCAGACCCAATTTCAGCTCACTGAGGCCGGTTTCCAGAATACCGGCAAACAAGTCAAACGTCATTTTCTCCGTACCCATCATCTCAACAATCTGGTCCAGCAGATTCAGCACCTCGCCCCACAGCTGCCTATGCTCTCTGGCGGCCTCAGGACGGCCATTCTGCAGCGCTTCGCGGTTCCACATATCCAGCTTCTGAGGGATGCCGGCGTCCTCGAGCAGTCCGAATACCGCCGTACTCATCTCACGGGCTGTCTTGGAACGCTTGATCCGTTTGTCAAAAGCCGAAAGCGGACCGGTCACAGCATCTCGGCAGCGCTCCATTAGCGCGAGAAGCTCCTCACCGTTCTTTCGCTGCGGGGAACCCCCTTCTTCCAAGGATAGACTCGGAATGCCCTTCCACGGACGTTTAGCGGTCCAGCGATAGCCCTGGATTCCGCTCGCAAGCGCATAGTTTTCCAGACGGTCCATATCCTCACGTGTCAGTGAGCCGCCTGGCGGAAGCAGCAGATCGGTTTTCACGCACCGGAATACATCCTCATGTCTCCAAAAGCGGCGGATGACATCCAGTGCTGCACGTAGAAATTCGACCAGCGGATGGTGAAGCTCACTCCTTTTCTGGTCCAGGAACAGCGGGACGCCATAATCTTGGAACAGCGGCATGACTAGATGTTCATATTCCCCAAGATTCCGCACAAAAACAGCCATTTCGCGGAAACGGACGCCCTCTTCACGCGCAAGCCGCAGCATCTCCCGCAGCGCTCCTTCGACTTCAGCGCGGCGGCTGGATGCGGAATGAATGGAAATACCGTTTCCTACAGCCTCCGATCCTTGATACCGCAGCCTACGGTCATATCCTCGCTCCAGATGCGCCAGGAGCGGGCTCTCTTGAAAGCGTGGCAGCACCGATGGGGCAAGCAAGGTATCACGTACTTCCAGTCCAAGCTCCTCTGCCATTCCTCTCAGCTTGACGTAGGTCGTTGCCGTCGGATGGAACAGATCCAGTTCATGTGGCATCCGAAGGCCATCGTACGGCTTGTCCAGTGTCAGCGATACCGTGACGGAAGCCGCATGCAGCATCAGCTGGCCCACGACCTGAAGCTCCTGCGGGGTAAACCCGTGGAAGCCGTCAATCCAGATGTCCGCCCCCAGCAAATAGGACGAATCTTTTACCGCCTCGGTCAGCCGGATTAAATTGTCTTCCTCATCGATATAGAGCGGGGACATTTCCTGCTCAAAATCCTTATACACCGTCCACAAATCCTCGAGCTTGCTGCGGAGAATCGGGGTAGCTGCAGAGGCGGCCACCATCTGATCCAGAACCTGCTTCACGGTGGAGGAATCGATGCAATACCGCTTCATTTCGGTATACACGTCTCCCAGACGCCCGACAAACCCCAGCTGCTCGCCCGAGGCCCCGAACAGCTTCAGCTCATCCTTGCGGTGCTGAATGATTTTGTACAGCAGCATCTTCTTACCATCATCGCTGATTCCTACACGGGCTGTACCCCCGGTTTCCTGCATGACGCGGTATGCCAGACGGCGGAAGCTCAGCACCTGCGCCCTTACGCTGCCTTTAATCCGTCCTGTTGTGACCAGCCCATGCTCTGCCTGAAACGATCCTTGCTCTGGAACCAGCAGGATCATCGCTTTTCCCTGCGGCGCCTTCTCCAGCCGGGCAGATATATCTTCAAGAATGGTTGTCGTTTTTCCGCTTCCGGAACGTCCTATAAGAAAATGAACCGCCATGATGCTCCTCCTTCAAATCTATGTAATCTATGAAAATGGATCATTGCTTCCGTAAACAATTCGTAAACATCTCATCCAGTATATCATATCAGCAAGAGAACAGAACGTATGTTTGTTCACGACCTGACCTTTATACTCTGAATCTATCAAATTTAAAGCTCACACTATTTTAACATTAATCATTCAGAATCGTTTAACGGTAATGATTGGTGTTCAGAAAAGACAACTAAAAAGAAAGGGCAGCTATCAAGGTCCCATTTCGCACCTTAATAACTGCCCAGCCATTCTTAGAAGTTTCTGCTTCTTACTTCGAAGATCGCGAATTTTAGATAATGTCCTTCGTCCACCCCGAGAATTTGTGGGTGATCCTTGCCTGCGGCGCGCCATTCGATCAGGCGCAGGATTTTGCCGGCGTCCGCAGCCGCCTCCTGGATCGTCTCCAGGAACAAGTCCGGGCGCATATGATACGAACAGCTGGCTGTAACCAGATATCCGCCTTCGTTTACCAGCTTCATGCCGTGCAGGTTGATATCCTTGTAGCCTCTGCAGGCTCCCTTCACAGCGCTTTTGGTCTTGGCAAACGCCGGCGGGTCTAGAATGACCACGTCCCAGGTTCTGCCGCCGCCTGCGATCATTTTCTGTGAGGTATCCACCTTGTCCGAAGAGCCGGCGGAACGTTTCTGTCTTTCCTCAAGCCCCTTAACCTGTGAACGCAGATATTGGAATGCATCATCCACCACGAATTCAACCCGATCGGCAAAGCCGTTCAGCTCCACATTCTCCCGTGCGCTGTCAATCGCATGCTGCGAAATATCGAGACAAGTCACTTTTTTGGCGCCGTATTTGCAGGCATGAAGTGTAAAGCTTCCCGTATGTGAAAAGCATTCGAGCACCGTCGCTCCGTCCCAGTACGGAAACGTAACGACTTTGCCGCTTTTATTTACTGGACGTAGCAGGGTTTGTCCATCCTCTTCGACTTCCTGCACCGTGATGCCGCTGCGTTCGCCCCAACCGGTCATCAGCGGTTCAATGGATGCCCGATTCTCCCTCTGGTCAAAGAAGTACCCGGTCTTCTGGCCTTCTTCGATATCCACGCGCACCAAAAGGCCATTCTCCAGAACCGTAACATATCTTGGGCATTCCCCGTATACCGGCCCTTTAGTCTGCTCTAATCCTTCAAGCTCGCGTACTGGAACATCACTTCGCTCATAGATGCCTTTCGGGTTCATCACTTCCACAAGAGCGTTCACGATTTCTTTGCGGCGGATATCCATCCCAAGTGTAAGCAGCTGAATGACCAGTACATCGTCAAACCGGTCCACAATCAGCCCGGGAAGAAAATCAGCTTCGCCATACACAAGACGATAGGCATTTCCTTCCTTGAGGAAACGTTCCCGGTGATTGAGACAGCTGCGGAAACGATCTTCGAAAAATGCCTGATCCATGCGTTCTATTTCGCGGTAAGAGACCGCACGGACCGTGATCTGCGATGCCGGATTGTAATAACCCGTTGCCAGGGAACGCCCTTGATGGTTCGTCACATGGATGAGATCTCCCGGCTGAGGATTGCCCTCTACCGTTTCGATTTCATTTTTATAAATCCAGGGATGACCCTGCTCCAGCCGCTTTTTGCGGCTTTTCTGAAGAACGACGGATGCCAACATGTCCACTCCTACTCATGTGCTATTTCTTTAATTCATTCAACTTTGAAATCTCCGCTGCCAGTTTACCAAAGTCATGGTTGTCCCGGTAGCGACATATACGTAATACATGGACAAGAACTCATCAAAGGAGAAACTTTCCCATGTTTAATACCATTATTTTTCCCGTCATCTACGGGCTGGTCATTTTCCTCGCGGGCATGAAGGTAATGGAAACGGCGCTGGGCCGCTGGGCTGGCCCTCTACTCTCATCCTTACTGCGAAAAGCGACCTCTTCCCCGCTTAAAGGGATGCTGTTCAGTACGGGCGTAACAGCGGTACTTCAAAGCAGCACGGCTGTTACGGTCCTGACTATGGGCCTCGTCAATGCCGGACTCCTCACCTATGAGCGTACACTCGGCATCATTCTTGGCAGCAATATCGGTACCTGCATCACCACTGAGCTTATCGGACTGCAAATCAGCCAGATTGCATTGCCCATGCTGGGCATATCGATTATGATGTGGGCTCTATCCGTGATTGCTGACGAATACAAGCTTTTTTCCATGCGGAAGGGTTCGCAACTGTTTAAGCCGGTTCAACTGATAGCTCTCGCCGCAGCAGGATTTGCCATGGTTATGCTCGGCATCCGGGTCATGCAAATGATCGGTCCAGCGCTGGAAAACACAAGACTGTTCGGATGGTTTATCGAACAAGCCACCCATAACGTATGGTGGGGCGTTGCAGCCGGAGCGGCACTGACCGCGCTGATGCACAGTAGTGCCGCCGTTATCGGCCTTGCCATCGCGCTTGCCGCCATGGGAACGCTGCCGGTAGGAATCGGCATTGCAATCGTACTTGGTGCCAATGTTGGCACTTGCGTTACAGCATTAATCGCCGCCATCGGCAGTACGAAATCCGGCCAGTTTGTAGCCTGGACGCATGTCGTACTGAACGTGGGGGGCGCGCTTCTGTTTATGCCGTTTATCCCCCAGCTGGAGTGGATGTCTGCATCCTTTTCCACAGACAGCGGGTCCCAAATCGCTCATGCCCAGACCCTGTTTAATATCATCTGTTCCCTCTTGGCGCTGCCGATATGCTACCTCCCGATCTGGAAAAGAACCGGCCAGGGGCAATGATATCCGAATTTATATTGCAACAAGGATTTCACCTCCATGTTTGCACAGGAAATGAAATCCTTGTTTCCATCACTTCTTATATTTAAACCGCTGCACCTGAAGTGCCGTCAAGGACACGGACAAGCTGTCCCTCGCATTCGTTTACCCCTGCCTTGGTCAATTTCACGCGACAGAGCTGGCCTTGAAGATCTTCGGAACCTTCAAATATAAGCTGAAGATAGTTGTCGCTGAAGCCGTGCATTTTGCCTGGACCGTGAGTTCCTTTGGAGGTACCCTCCGGAATGACGTCCAGCACCTGACCAACGAATTTCTCCGCATAAGCGAGCTGCATTTGCTCAGAGAGGCTAATCAGTTCACGCACGCGGGCATGTTTGATCTCTTCGTCAATCTGATCCTGCATCCGCGAAGCTGGTGTACCGTTCCGCTGGGAATACGGGAAGACGTGCATTTCGGAGAAATTGATCGCCTTCATCAGCTCGTAGCCGTTACGGAACATTTCATCCGTTTCACCCGGGAAGCCAACGATCACATCTGTCGTAATGCCCACATCAGGCATAGCCTGACGGATCAGCTGCATTTTGCTATAGAATTCCTCGGTGGTATATTTGCGGCGCATCCGTTTTAGAACGGTGTCATCTCCCGCCTGCAGCGGAATATGCAGATGGCGGCACATTTTAGACGAGCGGTTCAGCACATCCAGCATTTTCTCGTCAATCTGGCTGGCTTCAATAGAGCTGATGCGAATCCGCTCCAAGCCATCTACCTTGTCCAAATCCCATAGCAAATCCGATAAACGGTAGTTTTCCAGATCGTCACCGTAACCGCCGGTATGGATACCTGTAAGGACGATTTCTTTATAGCCTGCTTCCACAAGCTGATGAGCCTGGGTCACGATGCTTTTCGGATCACGGCTGCGGGACAATCCACGGGACCATGGAATAATGCAGAAGGTGCAGAAGTTGTTGCAGCCGTCCTGGATTTTCAGGAAAGCGCGGGTACGGTCCGCGAAATCCGGTACGTCCATTTCCTCAAACACGCGATTTTTCATGATGTTGCGCACGGCGTTAATCGGCTCGCGTTTCTCGCGGATTTCATTGACAAAAGGAATGATTTTGTCCCGGTCCTGGTTACCGATGACGAGGTCTACGCCAGGAATGTCCATGATTTCGGCCGGAGACGTCTGTGCATAGCATCCGGTAACCGCGATAATCGCTTCCGGATTGCGGCGTACGGCACGGCGGATAATCTGACGGCTCTTTTTATCCCCTGTATTCGTAACGGTACATGTATTAATCAAATAAACATCTGCGGTCTGTTCGAAATCCACCTGCTCATAGCCTTCTTTTTTGAACAGCTGCCAGATGGCTTCGGTATCGTAAAAATTCACTTTACAGCCTAGTGTATAAAATGCAACGGATGGCATTTTCAAACTCCCCCCATTTCTCCGGATTCATAAAGTATGCATGCAAGGGCAACCATTCCCGCTGTTTCACAGCGCAGGATCCGCCTGCCGAGCCCGACGCTCACGGCTCCAGCTTCCTCTGCCTGCCGGCATTCTTCTTCACTGAATCCGCCTTCGGGACCCACAAGGAGCAGAACACCCGGCGCATGGTCTATCGGCAAAGCCTGCATGAACGGCCTCAGCGCATCACGCAGCTGAAAACCCTCTTCTTTTTCATAGCAAAAATAAACCGCATCATAATTCTGAAACGTCGGCAATAACTGCTTCCAAGAGAGCGGCGCCGAAACGACAGGAACGGTATTCCGATGACTCTGCTCGGCTGCTTCTTTGGCAATTTTGTTCCAGCGCTCAAGCCGCTTCGATTCCTTCTTGGCATCGTACTGGACGATCGTCCGCTCCGAGATGAAAGGAACAAAGGAAACTGCACCGATTTCCGTACACTTCTGAATCACGGTTTCCATCTTGTCTCCTTTGGGCAAGCTCTGGGCAACCGTCACCTTCACAGCGGGCTCATGCGTCATTTCCAGCTGCTCAAGGATAACGGTGGTAACAACACCCGACTCGATGGCTGTGATCGCCACAAGCGCTTCCCGGGAAATCCCGTCGCTGACAATGAGCTTATCGCCGTTTTTGCCGCGCATGACCTTCGAAATATGACGTGCATCCTCACCGGAAAGTTCTACTGTATTTTCTTTGAACTGCTCTGGCGATACGAAATATCGCTGCATTCTCATCAACTTCCTATATTAAAAATCACAAGCTTCATCATACAACATTTGACCCGGCTATGACCAGTACATGTTTTATCCTTTGTATAACCCAAGACTATGACAAAATATGCAAAAAGACCTGCATGAAATGAACATATAAGTTTTGGGCCAATGTGTACAGAGGAGTAATCGTATACCGCTGCAGCGGCGGAATGAACAAAATCAACAGGAAAATAAATACCGACCACTGCTCAACTTGCTGGAACTTGGCTCTAACCCGGCGGGGAACCAAATCCTCCACGATCCGATATCCGTCCAAAGGCGGCAGCGGGATCAGGTTAAACAAAAACAGGAAGAAGTTCATCACGCCGAACAGCGAAAAGAACATTACTATTGCTTCCAGCAATTTTTGGTTCGATATGGAAGCCAGTGCTCCCGTGCTGATCAAGAGCGCATAGATAAAGGTTCCAATCACAGCCAGGAAAAAGTTGCTGAGCGGTCCGGCTGCAGAAACGACGACACCCATCAGCCTCGGATTTTTGAAGTTATCGCGGTTAACTGGCACTGGTCTAGCCCAGCCAAAGCCTGCAATCAGCAGCAAAATGATCCCGAGCAGATCGAAATGGACCGCAGGGTTTAGCGTGACCCGGCCCAGCAGCTTAGCGGTCGGATCGCCGAACTTATAAGCAAAATAAGCGTGTGAAAACTCGTGCACTGTAAACGCAATGATCAGCACCAGCAAATAGAAGGGGAGCTGTTCCAGCGGCACTCTGAGTATGCTGTTCAGAAAATCCATTATGACCTCTTTCTAGCTACAAATGCGACCCAGTCCTCATCACGGCATACATCCTCTATGTCAAAACCGGAATCCTCAAGTGCCTGCTGTACGATTTCTACTTTATTTTTATATATACCAGACGCAATGTAGACGCCGCCCGGCTCTAGTGCCTGATACACATCATCTATAAACAGCAAAATAATCTCGGCTAGGATATTGGCCACAATGATATTGACCGGCAGCGTAATCCCCAGATTCTCTCCACCGCTGCCATTCAGAAGACCCAGCAGGTCGCTTTCCTTAACGGTAATTCTCTGATCCATTTGATTCAGGCTCGCGTTCTCACGGGCGCTGGATACTGCCACTGGATCCAAATCCAGTGCAAGCACATGCTTTGCCCCAAGCAAAACCGCTCCAATGGCCAAAATGCCCGATCCTGTGCCTACATCAATGATTTCCTCACCGCCCTTAACGACCTTCTCCAACGTACGCAGGCAAAGAGCAGTTGTGGGATGGGTTCCTGTTCCGAAAGCCATGCCCGGGTCAAGCTCGATAATTTTTTCCGACTCATGTTCCGGCGTATACTCTTCCCAAGTTGGTTTGATCGTCAACCGGTCGGATACGCGCAGCGGTTTAAAATACTGCTTCCAGGCTGTAGCCCAGTCGTCCTCGTTCACCGTTCTAAATTCATAACGGACCTCGCCTGGATCAATATCAAACGTCCGCAGCTCTTCGATTCGTTGCTTCACTTCCTCTAGAATATCCTGAGCAGGTGATTCCTCGGAAAAATATCCTTTAATTTCGGCTTGCCCTTCAGGTATATCGTTCAGCGGCAGCTCATACCACTGGCCGTACGAAGTGTCGCGCTTTTTGTTTAAAGTACCGGATTCCTCGATCGATACGCCGCCTGCACCCGCTTCATGCAGAAAATTGGAAATCATCTCCACGGCTTCCTCTGTTGTATGTATTGTAATCTCATGCCATAACATCGTTTTTCATTTCCTCCTCAACATCGTGCATAAGTTTTATTGTACTATACATGAGCATCCGAGTACAAAATTTTAAGTAAATTAGCTCTTGATAAAAGCTGGGCCGTCATACGAAAGTTACAAAAAAACCGCGATTGCCCTCAGGGTCAACCACGGTTTTGTTCATCCATTCATGCTGCTTCTGACTATTCTTCTGTTACATTCCAAGGGTCGCGTTCCATCTGACGGAGCTGGCGCTCATCGGCGGCTTCACTGCGGCGGATCGCTTCCACATCATCATGATCAGCCAAAACCCCGGAGAATTCCACATCCTCGTTTTTCATGGACATGAGTTCCTTGATTTTTTCCGTTTTCGTCATAATGCGTCCCTTTTTATCACGCTTTACCATGTTCAGCACCCTCTCTGCATTTGTTACATGATGGCCGCCCTCGCAGGTATCCCCGCCTGTTTATGCCATTCCGCCCGCATCTTCAACGATCTTCATCGCTCTGTCAAAGCAATCTTCCTGCACTACAATGGTCAGCAAAATATCCCTTCCCGTTATTTCGCCTTGACCTCCGTCACTCATTCCGCTGGACGACGGATCCGCTGCTGCCATAATGGCAGAGGATTCACCGCTCATCGAGGTTCCATATGTTGCGGCAGACAAGTTGACCATATCTCCGGCAAAAGGTAACCCCGAACCGTACAGTTCGGTTCCCGGGTATCTGCTGAAGCGGTCGATCGACATGTCCACTATGCGCAGAGCCTGTAGCTTTTTGGCCGCACTTTGGGCTTCCTCCGGGCTTTTAAAGTAAGCTAGAATATTTTTTTCACTCAAGTACGTTCACCTGCTTGTATCGTTAGTCTCGTGCATGCAAAATTAGGCCTCTCGTTCGCCTGATGTTAGATTCTGCTTCAGCCGGAATGAATATGCGTACGTATGTGGAAATAGCAACATTTGCTTGAGAATTGGTACAAAGTTCCTTCATTTGAAACGACAAAAAACCGGCCCTTGTTGGGCCGGTTCATATATTGCCAGTCTATTCGTCTTGATCAATCTCCACGGAAAGCACGCTTCATACGGTCAAAAAAGGATTGCTCATGCTCATGCGTCTGCTCTCCGTCGAGGGAAGCAAAATGACGCAGCAAGTCTTTTTGCTCTTCGCTTAGCTTGCTTGGCGTCACGACAACGACCTTCACATGCTGGTCACCCTGTCCGGATCCGCGCAGGTGAGGAACGCCTTTGCCTCTCAGACGGAAATATGTTCCGGTCTGGGTTCCGGCAGGAATTTTCAGCTTCACTTTTTCGGTCAGCGTAGGAATTTCGATTTCGTCACCCAAAGCTGCCTGAGCAAAAGTCAGTGGAACTTCGCAGTAGATATCATCGCCTTCGCGCTCAAAGAAATCATGAGCTTTCACGCGGATTACGATATACAAGTCGCCCGAAGGACCGCCGCGAAGGCCGCCTTCTCCCTCACCGGTCATGCGGAGTTGTGCTCCGTCATCTACACCGGCAGGAATTTTGACGTGGATCTTGCGCTGTTTTTTCACTTTGCCGCTGCCGTGGCAAGTTGAACATTTATCCTTGATAATCTGACCTGTGCCGTTACAGTTTGAACAGCTGCGGCGGTTCACCATACGGCCAAACGGTGTATTTTGAACCACTTCCTGCTGGCCGGAGCCGTGGCACACGGAACAGGTTTGTGGCTTCGTGCCAGGTTTGGCACCGGACCCGTGGCAGGTATCACAGTTATCGGTACGAGGAATGGTGATATCCGATTCCTTGCCGAATGCGGCCTCTTTAAATTCGATCGTCATGGTGTACTGCAGATCATTTCCCCGCTGCGGTGCGTTTGGATCGCGACGGCCGCCGCCACCTCCGAAAAACATATCAAATATATCGCCAAAGCCGCCGAAATCAGCACCCTGGAATCCTCCGCCCATGCCCTGGTTCGGATCAATATGTCCGTATTGGTCATAAGTGGAGCGCTTCTGGCTGTCGCTGAGCACGTCATAAGCTTCTTTGACTTCCTTAAACTTGGTTTCCGCGTCAGCCGCTTTGTTCACGTCCGGATGATACTGCCGGGCCAACTTGCGGTATGCCTTTTTAATATCATCATCTGAAGCGTCTTTGCCTACGCCCAGTACCTCATAGTAATCACGCTTATCAGCCACTCTTCCACCCCCGTTGTTTCCTTTAGAGTATGCCGCTCATGGAAAAAGGAAAGCCGAAGCCTGGGATGCCCCGGCTTTGACCTTCCCTTCCTGAACATAACTTTCTATAGGTTAACCTTGATTTTTGTCCTCGTCAACAACCTCGTAATCAGCGTCAACTACGTTGTCTTTTTTAGGCGCGCCTTCCTGGCCGCCTTGAGCGCCTTCTGCAGCTTGCTGAGCCTGAGCCGCTTGCTCATACAATTTCACAGACAGCTGTTGCACGATTTCAGTCAGCTCTTCGGTTGCTTTTTTGATTTGCTCCAGATCGTCGGATTCGAGCGCAGCTTTCACTTTATCTTTCGCTGCATTCGCTTTTTCCACTTCGCCCGCATCGGCCTTGTCGCCAAGGTCTTTGATGGTTTTTTCTGTGGAGTACACGAGTTGGTCAGCGTTGTTTTTCGCTTCAACCAGATCTTTACGATTACGGTCTTCCTCGGCATGAGCCTCGGCATCCTTCATCATGCGTTCTACTTCATCATCGCTCAGACCGCTGGAAGAAGTGATCGTAATTTTTTGCGTTTTGTTGGTGCCTTTGTCCGTTGCAGACACGTTAACGATACCGTTGGCATCAATGTCAAAAGTAACTTCGATTTGCGGTACGCCGCGCGGTGCTGGAGGAATGTCTCCGAGCATAAAGCGTCCGAGCGTTTTGTTGCCCGCTGCCATTTGGCGTTCGCCTTGGAGCACGTGGATTTCAACGCTTGGCTGGTTATCCGCGTAAGTCGAGAAAACTTGCGATTTGCTTGTAGGGATCGTCGTGTTGCGCTCGATCATTTTCGTGAACACGCCGCCAGCGGTTTCGATACCGAGAGACAGCGGAGTTACGTCCAGCAATACCACGTCTTTTACGTCACCGGTCAGGACGCCGGCTTGAACTGCTGCACCGAGGGCAACCACTTCATCCGGGTTAACGCCTTTATGAGGCTCTTTACCTGTCAGCTTTTTAATGGCTTCCTGAACGGCTGGAATACGCGTAGAACCGCCGACCAGAACGATTTTATGGATATCGTTCGGAGTCATGCCCGCATCGCTCAATGCTTGACGAGTTGGTCCGAGTGTACGTTCTACCAGATCAGCAGAGATTTCTTCAAATTTAGCACGGGTCAGGTTAACCTCCAAGTGCTGAGGCACGCCGTCTGCCACAGTGATAAA
Source organism: Paenibacillus mangrovi (assembly GCF_022898935.1). Lineage (GTDB taxonomy): Bacteria > Bacillota > Bacilli > Paenibacillales > Paenibacillaceae > Paenibacillus_AQ > Paenibacillus_AQ mangrovi. The sequence continues at coordinate 425,241 of NZ_JALIRP010000002.1, forward strand.
TGGCAGGGAAATCGTCGTTGTCAGGATGCCGGAAAGCTCTTTCTTCGCTTTTTCCGCTGCGTCTTTCAAACGCTGAATAGCAGCTTTGTCCTTGCTGAGGTCAATGCCTTGTTCCTTTTTAAATTCGTTCACAAGGTAGTCGATGATCACTTGGTCAAAGTCGTCACCGCCGAGGTGGTTGTCCCCGCTGGTTGCTTTTACTTCGAAGAAGCCGTCGCCCAGCTCAAGGATCGATACGTCGAAGGTACCGCCGCCCAGGTCATATACCAGGATCGTTTGGTCTTCGGACTTTTCCAGACCGTAAGCCAGGGCTGCTGCTGTTGGCTCGTTGACGATACGAAGAACTTCAAGGCCGGCGATTTTACCTGCATCTTTAGTCGCTTGACGCTGGCTGTCGTTGAAGTAGGCCGGAACGGTGATTACCGCTTGGGTAACCGGTTGGCCCAAGTATGCTTCAGCATCGGATTTCAGCTTTTGCAGAATCATGGCCGAAATTTCTTGCGGAGTATAGTCTTTTCCTTCAATGGTTTCTTTATGGTTCGTACCCATGTAACGTTTAATGGAATGGATGGTGCGGTCCGGGTTGGTAATAGCCTGACGTTTTGCTGTTTCGCCGACGATGCGCTCGCCGTCTTTTTTGAAGCCTACAACCGAAGGGGTTGTACGCGCGCCTTCCGGGTTAGGGATTACAACGGCTTCGCCGCCTTCCATTACGGCTACGCAGGAGTTGGTGGTTCCAAGGTCAATACCGATAACTTTACTCATGAGAAATATCCTCCTTAAGAATAAATAAATATATTTAAACAGCCATCAAATTACATGCTGACTTTAACCATAGCGGGGCGGAGCACTCGATCTTTGAGCATGTAGCCCTTTTGCACTTCCTCAACGACGATGCCTTCTTCATGCTCATCGCTTTCGACCTGCATAATCGCTTGATGGAATTCCGGATTAAAAGGTTGTCCTACCGCATTCATTGGCTCAAGGCCTTCGGATTTCAGCACGCCGTCGAGCTGACGGAAGATCATGCCTACGCCTTTGGCGAAGGAATCCGTGTCGGCAATGTCACCAGCAGCAGAAATCGCCCGGTCGAAATTATCGATAATCGGGAGCAGCTCGGTAATCAGCTTGGACGATGCATATTTGGCAAAATCCTCTTTTTCCTTCTGCGTCCGTTTGCGGAAGTTATCAAAATCCGCTTGGGTCCGCAGAGCGCGCTGTTGATAGTCATCAGCCAGCGCCTGAAGACGCTGCACCTCGCTTTGCAAATGTGCGTTGTCCGCCACATTCCCCTCTTCCGTAGAAGAAGCATCGGTGTCGGGCTGAGCAGCCGGGTTATCGTTTTCTACCACCACGTCCTCGCGGTTTTCATTCATTTCGTTATCCATCTCTTGAAACTCTTGGTTTTCTTTCAAGATGTCTTCACCTCCTTAATATGCTCTATATCTTTTTGTGTCAACCTTGCGCTTTTCGTTGTCATTCCTCATATCCATGCGCGCTTCTCATTTTAATGACGTTATGAATGCGCAGCACTGCAGCCGCGACCTCTCCGGCCGTCTGCAGACCATGAATTTTAACAAGCGCGGGGTCTACGATACCTTTCTCCTCGTAATGAATCACAAGGCCGGAGTCGCAGTCCACGCCCATGCCGTCACAGCACTCTGCAAGCTGCGCGGCGCGGGCCTCCTCTATCTTCTCGAGCGGATTATATCCGGCGTTTAGAAGGATCTGCGACATGGGCTTGCGAAGGGCTGCTGCAACGGCAGCAATGCCGAAAGCCTCCATCCCTTTCACAGCTTCGCGTTGCCGCTCGAGCTCATAAGAAACGGCGAGCTCGGCAGTACCGCCTCCAGGGAGAATCCCCCCAGAAATGGCAGCTTGAAGCGCCGAAGCCGCATCAGCAGCGATCCTTGCGGACTCGCCTACCACTTCAGCTGTACTGGCCCCAACGATAAGCGTTACAAAAGGTTCCTCCTTTTGTCCGCCGCTGCTGATCCGGACACGCTCCAAAACCTCATCATAACATGCCCTAGGGGAGTCGCCGAGCAGTCTGCCCAGCGCATCCCGTTCTTTATGTAACGCCGTCCGACGCAGCGGAACAGCGCCGGTCATGGAACTCACGCGTGCCAGATCTTTCCGGCTCACCCGCGGAATGACCATGATTCCATGATCCATGCAGAACTGCTCCGCGTCTGGGTGAATGCCCTTTTCCAGCAGAATCAGCCCTACACCGAGCTCAGCTAGCACTTGAAGCTCCCGGCTGAACCGTTCCCGCAGCTCCATATACCGGCCAAAGCCGGCTTCGGTCGTTAATACTTCCTCATCCATGCTTTCAGGCTCTAACGCATCATGCAGGACCAAAATACGGGTATCTTCAAGAATAGGCGCATCATAAGGATATAAAGGCATTTGTCTAAGCAAAAGACCTTCAAATACTTCATTATTACCCTTTTCATGAGCCGTAACCGCATCAGCGAGCAGATAAGAAGGATCTTTCAGCTTGCGGATACCGATGACCGAAGCAGCTTCCATAACAAGAGCAACAATGTCCTCCCGCTCTCGGCCGGCCACATAAACGGCCTTCGTAAGCAAAGGATCGTCCAGATCCTGAATCTCTCTGGCTCTGCCCTTGAGGGATTCGGCAGCCATCTTAATCCCCTGCTGCATCCCTGCGACGACCTTGGATGCGGGTACGCCTCTCACAATCTGAGATACCCCTTCCTGTACAAGCGCCCCCGCAAGAACGGTCGCCGTGGTCGTCCCGTCTCCCACTTTTTTCTGCTGAGAGCGGGCCACCTGGATCAGTAATCTGGCCGCCGGATGGCTGACATCCATTTTGTCCAGAATCGTGACCCCGTCATTCGTAATGATCACTTCTCCGCGGTCACCCACCAACATGACATCGAGCCCTTTGGGACCGAGCGTCCCTTCGACCGCCGAGGTGATGGCCCGGACGGCATTGCTGTTGTTGAGCAGTGCCGCATACCGCTCTTCGCCCTCGCGAATCGGTTGCTGACCTTGACTCATCCGTCCTCAAGCCTCCTTATTTATAAAGCTTCGACAGCATTTTGGTCAGGTCATTGGAAAGAATGCCGAGCAGGCTCATCACCCTCGCGTATTCCATCCTTGTTGGACCTAGAATGCCGATGGTACCCAGCGCCTCTCCGTCAAGCGAATAGGTCGCCGTGATCAAGCTGCAGTTGGCAAAGGCCTCATGGTCGTTCTCGGTACCGATCCGCACCTGAATACCCGCGGAGCCCTGCGTGGCAGCCATCATTTTCGTAAGTGTCGGCGTTTCTTCAAGAAGATCCAGGATGTCCTTGACCTTATCTACGTCTTTGAACTCCGGTTGATTCAGCATATTGGTTGCACCGCTTAAGTACACACGCTGATCGGTCTCCGTGTCCACAAATATATTGTCCAGGATGCCCATGATTTCTTCAAAATGGGTCAGGTGACGCTGCATCTCCTGGCCAAGCTCGCGGTACAGACTGGACTTGAGCTTATAAAGAGGCACATTGACCAGCTTGCTGTTAAGCAGATTTACCACCTTCTCCATGTCTGAAACAGAAACACCAGCCGGTATAGCTACGGTTTTGCTCTCAACCTGTCCTGTACTGGTCACTATAATGGCCACCGCAGTGGTCTCATTCAGCGAGAGCAGCTGGAAATGACGGAGAGAAGTATGAAAAACTTCCGGCCCGAGCAGGATGGAAGTGTAATTCGTAATATGGGACAGAATCATGGCGGCATGCTGGATAACCTGCTCCGTCGCATTCAGCTTCTCCGCAAAATAGGTACGCAGCGAGCGCAGCTCTGTCGGGAGCGCTTCATAGATCGGTTCAAGATGATCCACGTAATATCGATAACCTTTGTGAGAAGGGATGCGTCCGGCCGATGTATGAGGCTGCTCCAAAAATCCAAGCTCCTCCAAATCCGCCATTTCATTGCGAATGGTCGCAGGACTGAACCCGACATCTCCCCGTTTCGATATGCTGCGTGAGCCGACAGGTTCCGCAGAGCGGATATAGTCGTCAACAATAGCATTAAGTATTAATCTTTGACGTTCGGTTAGCATGTCTTCCCCTCCCTCTGGTCGATGATTTTCGCCATCGTTAGCACTCGACTAAGATGAGTGCTAACCGCTAATACAAAAATACCAAACTGACGTGAGCATTGTCAAGTCAGTTCGGCATGGTTGCAGATTCCGTATAAATACGTCAGCTCTTCGCTGCCGTGTTCTTATTAATGAAGTGTAATCTCTACGTCCCGGCTCGAATCATAATAGCTGTAGAATCCCGGATTCAGCTCCAGTGTATGGTTCATTTTGAAATCTGGATACCGCTCGATGTTTTTGCTTGGCGCATTCGGTCCCCTCGGAGAGATCCTAGGATAAATAGTCTTGCCGTCCACGCGGAGGGTGGTTTGGCTTATGCCTTTAAATTCCTTTGATTCGGAATCAGACTCGACGACCAGATCCTTGCCATCCATATAATAAGTGAAATGGACGACGTAAGATTCGAGTTTCAGATCGGCGCTCTGTTTGCTGCCGGATGGCGTGTTCAGGGTAAGCCAGTTTGTTGACGTATCCCTCTTTGTGACGTAGGCATCCTTCAGAATCAATTTCATCGGAACCTTGGACCAGTCCTTATACCATTCCGGAGACTCAAACGCGTACATATGCTTATACTTTTTGGGATCGTCTCCTTTGATCGTGTACCATCCCGTTATTTCCCGATCGCCCACCACCAGCCGGACATTATTGTAATAAACTTCTCCTTCGGCCATGCGGTCGGACATAGGAGTTCCATCCTTGATGCTGACGATGATCTCTAGCGGCGTTATGGTTAATTGATCAATCAGGACTCCTGATTTCTTCTTGAACTCGTCGCTCGTTTGCAGAGGCTGCGAGTAAATGGCTTCGCTTGCTTTCTTGCCGTCTGCATGAAAATGGAATGTCCATGAACCTTCAATCCGCTTCGTTTCCTTCATATAATTGAATTCCAGCTCTGCCGCATTCCAGTCTTTCGTGGTCATATTGCCGAAGACTTGCTCAATAAGGATCCCCGTATCTTCGGGAGGAAGCTGAGTTAGCGTTCCCCGGCTGCTTCCACTTCCACTTTTTACGATCAAATGCGGGTCTCCCCGTCCCTGATCGTTTGCATCCGCTGCGGAAACGGTATACCGGACGGCTAACCCGGTTTTGGTCTCCGTTAAGGATTGTATGCGAATTTCAGGATAACGTGCTTCACCGGTTGAAAGAGAATCGCCTGCTTTCGGCCCCTTGCTCAAGAGTACGTCCTTGTTTTTGTAATAGACGAGACTATCCGCTTCCAACGTAAATGTTTTTTGGCTGCGCTGCAGTATATCCTTCGTTTCATAGATCCCTAGCAGCTTTCCGCTGGCCTCATCGTATTTTAAGTATCCGTTGACGGGTTCTTCCTTGCCTCTTTCGTCCTTGATCACCATATGTTCCAGCTCCACGGCATCATATTCATCCGGCTTCATTCCGGCATCGAGCGATACCAGCAGCTTCATTTTTTCTCCGTCCGTTACAACACCCTTCAGACTCATGTTGACACCTTTGCTGCTTACATTCAGATCATAGCGCTGGCCTATTCCGTTATTTAGAGCATTGGTTACACTGCGGCCGCCGTACAAGCTATCCCAATTCAAAGTTACACCTGCAAAAACAGGAACGGCTACAACCATAAAACATGAAAATACAATGGCCGCAGGAATGTATTTTCTTCTGGATCTTGAAGACGGCTTGGCCTCTGCAGATGCCATTTTCCGTCTGGATACCTCCTGCTCAATATTGTTCCACATCTGGTCATAATCCGGCCGGGGAGGAGCTTGAATCTTTTCCTGAACCCCATCCCCATTGTCATAGAATCGACTCATTTCTGATCATCTCCTTTTCCTTGAATACTGCCATATGCTGCAGCAGCTTGATTCCCCGGTTCAATCTTGATTTTACCGTTCCTTCAGGAATATTCATGACGTTCGCGATTTCCGGTACAGTCATCTCATTGACATAACGCAGGGTAACGACTATGCGGACTTTGTCCGGAAGCTCCCCGTACATACGGTCAAATTCCATTCTGATTGCACGCTGATCCACTATTTCCTCCACCGGGTTGGATAGGCGGGGCCTTGTAAGCAGGTATGCCCGCAGCTCTTTGGCCAAGCCATTCCTGCGCCTCTTCAGGATTCTGCTGCATTCATTCGAAGCAATTCTGAGCAGCCAGGACTTGAGCTCCCGAACCTCGGACCTGTCTGCAAGCATCGCCTTGACGAACACTTCCTGACAGAGATCCTCGGCGTCCGAACGGTTCTGCATCATGTAGTAGCAGAGATGGAAGACCTGCTCCTTATAAGTTTCAAAAAGCTCACGGTCATTCAATTGGTTGCACCTCCTTCATACGCGTCTTGACTATATGACCGATAACAACGGATAATCGTTCATTTATGTACATGAAAAAACCACTTCTCTTCAGTCATATTACATGACTTGATAAGGAAGTGGTTTAATAATATGCATCTTCTAAATAATCAATCGAGCATCTTCAGCACGGCGATTTCATCACAGCAGGACTGCTTGCTGCAGTTCACGCAATCGGTCCATACCTTCTCAGGGAAAATTTCCTTTTCCACGACGGAAAAGCCATTTTTCACGAAAAATGAAACCTCATACGTTAAGGCCATAATTTTTGGAATCCCTTGACGTCTTGCTTCTTCTGTCAGCTTGCTGACCAGCATGGAGCCGATCCCAAGACCTTTATGTCCGTCCATAATGCCAAGGGAACGAATTTCAACCAGATCACTTCCCAATCGGCAGAGCGAGCCGCAGCCAATCACGATGCCATCTATTTCTGCAACTACAAATTGGTCCAGCTGCTTCTCCAGCAGCTTGCGGGACCGGGGCAGCATAATTCCCTTTTGCGCATATCCATCGATCATTTGATAGAGCGGCTCAACATCTTCCGGGACCGCAATTCTGCATGTGACTACAGCCGGCATCTTACTTCTCCTCCTATGGTAAGGATGATGCAAACAGGCTTTTGCCAGAGCTTTTTTGCGCATCCTTAATACGTGCTGTTTTATAATATGAATAAATATACAACATCACGTATAGAAGTTCAAGCTATTCTTTCGCCGTCAATGACCCGATAAATGTGCCAAATACATCATTTCCAAACAGAAGCCCCTGTTCGCTGAGACGATAGCCTTCACCCGTTTTCTCCATCAATCCGGCATCCAGCATTTTATGCAGCGGCTCGGCAAAGACTTCCTCGATCGCAAGACCAAACTGTTCTTTAAAGTGGCTTTCGGAAACCCCGCTCAGTACGCGCAGCCCGACCATCATGAAGTCTTCCATCGCTTCCTCTTTCGGAACGGTGAAGGTCTCAAGCCGCGGCAATCCTTCCTTCGTGGCTTCTGTATACGGATTAACGCCCTTAATATTCATATGGCGCTGATGCCCCACGTAACCGTGAGCTCCTGCACCAAGCCCGTAATAATCTTCATTAAGCCAATAGGCCATATTGTGGCGGCTGTGGTAGCCTGGCTTGGCAAAGTTGCTGATCTCATACTGCTCATACCCCGCCTTTTTCATGCGATCCATCAGAAGCTGATACATCTGCAGCTCGTCGTCTTCGTTTGGAAGCGGCAGCTGGTTCTTTTTATACATCGTATGGAAAAGGGTATTCTCTTCCACCTTGAGACTGTAAATGGAGTAATGCGGCAGTCCGAGTGCCAGCGCCTTGTCCACACTCTCTGCCAGCATCTCGACGGTCTGGTTCGGCAGGCCGAACATCAGGTCGATAGACATGTTCTCGAAGCCGGCTTTGCGGGCATTTTCCAGGCTCTGATAGACGTCATCCGTGTCATGAATCCGGCCGATGCCTTTAAGAAGTTCATTCTGAAAGGACTGCACGCCGAAGCTGATGCGGTTCACGCCGCCCTCTCGCATCGCTGAAAGCTTTTCCAGATCCGTTGTGCCCGGGTTGGCTTCCATGGAGAATTCGATCGAATCGGACCAGTTGGGAAAATAGGTGCGAACCGTCTTCAGAAAATATTCCATTTCATCCGGCTTCAAAACAGTCGGTGTTCCGCCGCCAACGAAAATGGTCTTGATCTCGCCCGGAGGTACCTCTTTAACGGTTCGCTCCATTTCGCGCTCAAGGCCCTGCAAATATTCCATGACTGGCTGATTCTTCAGCACGTAAGAGTTGAAATCGCAATAAAAGCACTTGTTGGTGCAAAAGGGAATGTGAAGATAGACCGCTTGCGGTTTCTGGCTTCCCTGAGACATCTCGGCGTCCGTGGGATGCGGCTGAATGATTGTCATGATTCAATTCCCTCCTTAATATGTTAAAAACCCCACACTAAGTGGGGCTGTCTGCTATAGAGCTAATTCTGGTCCTTTGCATTAGACCCGAATACTATGGGGAAAGCCGCCAGCGGCTCTCCCCTAAAAAATAACATTCTAGTTGTCGTCGATCTTCAAAACAGCCATGAACGCTTCCTGCGGCACCTCGACGCTGCCGACCTGCTTCATGCGCTTCTTGCCTTCCTTCTGCTTCTCGAGCAGCTTCCGTTTACGCGAAATATCGCCGCCGTAACACTTGGCAAGGACGTTTTTGCGCATCGCCTTTACGGTTTCACGCGCAACGACCTTCGTTCCGACGGATGCCTGGATCGGCACCTCGAACATTTGGCGCGGAATGAGCTCGCGCAGCTTTTCACAGATGATGCGGCCGCGCTGGTAAGCACGCTCACGGTGCACGATGAACGACAAGGCGTCAACCTGCTCGTTATTCAGCAGGATATCCATCTTCACGAGATTCGATTTGCGGTAACCGGAAATCTCGTAGTCGAATGATGCATAACCTTTCGTTCCGGACTTCAGTTGATCGAAGAAATCGTATACGATTTCCGACAGCGGAATTTCGTACGTAATTGTGACGCGGGTCGTATCCAAATACTCCATGTTCACGAATTCGCCGCGTTTGCCCTGGCACAGCTCCATGACCGTACCTACGTAGTCGTTCGGAACGATGATCGCCGCTTTGACGTAAGGCTCCTCGACCGAATCGATTTTGCCGACCTCCGGATAGTTGGATGGGTTATCGATTACCATGACATCGCCGTTCGTCAACGTGACGCGGTAAATAACGCTCGGCGCTGTAGTAATGAGCGGAATGTTGAATTCCCGTTCAATGCGCTCCTGGATGATCTCCATATGAAGGAGTCCGAGGAAGCCGCAGCGGAAACCAAAGCCCAGCGCGCTCGAGGTTTCAGGCTCAAAGCTGAGCGATGCGTCGTTCAGCTGAAGCTTCTCGAGCGCTTCGCGCAGATCGTTGTATTCCGACGTTTCGATCGGATACAAGCCGCAGTATACCATCGGATTGATCTTCCGGTAGCCCGGAAGCGGCTCTGCCGTCGGCTTCTTCGCGTCGGTGACGGTATCACCGACGCGGGTATCCCCGACATGCTTGATTCCGGCAACGATAAAGCCGACATCGCCGACCTTGAGCTCGTCTACAATCGTCATCCGCGGTTTAAAGGCGCCTACTTCGATAACCTCGAAGGTTTTGTCTGTCGCCATCATTTTGATTTTCGATCCCGCTTTGATGCTTCCGTTGATGACGCGAACGTATACGATAACGCCTTTGTACGGATCATAGTGCGAGTCGAAAATAAGAGCTTTCAGTGGCTCTTCAGATTCGCCTGAAGGAGCCGGAACCTGCTTGACGATCTGCTCGAGAATTTCCTTGATGCCGATGCCCGCCTTGGCTGAAGCAAGAACTGCCTCGCTCGCATCCAGGCCGATGACATCTTCGATCTCCTGCTTTACACGATCCGGATCGGCGCTTGGCAGGTCTATTTTGTTGATAACCGGAATGATCTCCAGGTTGTTGTCCAGTGCCAAATACACGTTGGCCAGCGTTTGCGCCTCAATTCCCTGTGCAGCATCCACGACCAGGAGTGCGCCTTCACATGCTGCAAGGCTTCGCGATACCTCATAGGTAAAGTCGACGTGCCCCGGAGTATCAATCAGATTGAGCAGATACTCCTGACCGTCATCCGCCTTGTATGTCAGATGCACGGCCTGCAGCTTGATGGTAATGCCGCGTTCACGTTCCAAATCCATCTGATCCAGCACTTGATCCTGCATTTCCCGGGAGGTCAATGCGCCTGTATACTCCAAGATCCGGTCGGCAAGCGTTGATTTACCGTGGTCTATATGTGCAATGATACAGAAATTACGAATATTTTTTTGCCTAGCTTGTACGTCTGTCATGCCCTACCCCCAAAACAGCCTGATGTGTCAATCAATTCATTATAGCAGTTGAAATAAAGGCGGGCAATCCCAGAGACATAGGATTAATTGGTGATGGAATCGAACAGGGAGACAACCAGCTGGATCCCCTTCTGGGACAAGTCCTGCAGCAGTCCGGCCGTCTTGTCTGCCAGCACATCCACTGTTGGCTTGCTGGTGCTTGTTGAAAGAATTTGCTCCGGCGTCTTTGGGCTGATGTCCTGAGCTTCCACCTGTTCTGGCTGCTTTTCCTCTACCTTGAAGTGATTCGAGCTATTACGAGATGGAACTAGGGTGGTATTGGCGGCCTTCACTGTTTGCTGATTCGCATATGCCGGATCTTTTCCGGGTAAAGATGAGCCGGCGGACCCCGCCAGCTGCATTCCGATCAGCACGCCGATCCCTGCCCAGATCCCCACCATCCATATCCGTTTGGTCCATTTCGACATCACCGGTTCCTCCTTGTCCCATTCCCTTGGATTTAGCTTTTGGCACCCGCCGTATCGGTAGATACCGACTTGTCAGTATTCGCTTTCTCAGCCTTCTGATCCTTGTAATATAAATCGGCAATGATCTGGCCCAGCAGCTCCGCTGTCCGCTTCAGTTCTTCGTTCGTGCTGTCAATTCCGCCAACTTCAACCAAGATACTGTTGCCTGATAGGGATTGGTTATACTCGCCGTTACCTTGTGCCGAAGTTTTCCCCCAAATACCCCGTGATATTCCAGGATATGATTTCTCGAGTTGCTCATGGATCTTGCTTGCGAAGGCTTCGTTCTTGCGCCAGTTGCTGTTCTCATGGCCGATAATGAAGAAGACCTGTGCATAGCTGGCTCCGTTAATAACCGTTGTCGTCTTATCATGCCGCTGCGAGTCGCGGTGGATATCAATCAGGTAATCCAGGCTGCTGTTTTGAGCAAACGCTTCTTTCACCGTCTGGCGGGAATATTTATATGAAAAGTTAAAATTGTAATCTTTTACCGTCGAAGCATAATCTTTTTCCGAATGGACCGTTCCTACTCCCAGCTTCTCCAGCTGATCAGCTAAATATTTGCCGACCACCATGACATTTTGTGATGGCGACTTGGAGCTAGGATTTGAGCTTGTCTTACCCATCAGCGGATTATAGGCTTCTCTTGGATGCGAATGATAGATCATGACAACTTTTTTACCGGACGCCTTTGCCGGAGGTGCCGGCGTATGGGTCTCTTTCGTTCCTTCCACCGCTTTCCCCGGATCTCCAGGCTCTTTTTTGCCACCGGGCTCCGGTTCTTTGACCTGGGTTTTATCCGGTGTCTTGTCCGGTTTCTTCGGTTGATCGATATTCGAAGGCTGCTCATTCTTCTCGTTCGTTTCTGGCGGCAGATGAAAATCCTCTGGCGGATCCAGGTTTTGATTGCCTGCCGCGCTTCTCAGAAGCACCGGGTCGTTCGCACCCATTCCAGGCATTTCTTTGGCGATCAGACTTTTCGGATCCCGCGGATTCACACTCGTCAGCATTTGAAACACGAAGGTGGTCATTTTTTCTCCCGAGAAGGTTGAGGCTCCCTTTTCTTTGTCCAGATGCGGAAGCTCCATGCCCAGCATGTCCATAAAAAATTTGCTCGACAGCGAGGCCGCGAATCCTTTCATGGAAGAGACGGGAGACGAGTTCAATTTATGCTCCGCCATTCCGCCCAGACCCAGTAGTACGAAAAATATGAACGACCCTAACGTCAGCAGCAAAAATGTTCGTCCCATGGACAGCATGTGGAGCATCTTGGCTCTCCATTTGGCGATGTTCCATAATTGAAACCCATTCCTCATATGTGTTGTCCTCCTGACTCCTGAACTCTCTTATACTTCAAAACTATGAGCAAAAGAGATTCGATAGAACCAGAAATGATATGTTTGTATATTCGAATTTGATATTTAGCCAAAAAAAGAAGCCTCGCTAGATTCACAGGCTCCTTGATTATCAGTGTTCTATATTTTTGATCTAGTGAGTGAACGCCCCAGAATTGCCTGTATCCACAGCATCATGCAGGGATGAATTCAGGCCGCTTGCCACAATGTTGGCGATATCTTCGATAAATTCATCGATTTCCTTCGGTGTCACGATCAGATCATGGCCGAGCGGCTCCAGCACCTCTTTGACGAGCGCCAGCCGTTCGTTCTCGGAAATATTATTGAGCAGCCCCATAATCTCACGTGTCTGGTTTGTTTCCTTGCCAAAGTGCTGCTTCATCATTTCCATCACGTTGTTCACGATCGTTGATGCGTAGCACACCGTCGGCACACCAATGGCAATGCACGGAACACCGAGTACCTCTTTGGTCAACCCACGCCGTTTATTGCCGATGCCCGAACCCGGGTGAATGCCGATATCCGCAATCTGGATCGTCGTATTGACCCTTTCCAGTGAACGTGAGGCTAGTGCATCAATCGCAATGATCAAATCCGGCTTGGTCCGCTCTACGATTCCCTGCACGATTTCACTCGATTCGATTCCCGTGATTCCAAGCACGCCCGGTGCAATGGCGCTGATCTGGCGGTAGCCCGGCGCAACCTGATCCGGCATCAGCTCAAAATACTGACGGGTAACCAGAACATTTTCCACCACCAGCGGCCCAAGCGAATCCGGCGTTACATTCCAGTTACCCAGCCCCACAATCAGGACAGTGTCTTTTTTCTGAATACCGATCAGTGTCAGGAAATCCTCGAACTCTCTCGCAAAAGCTTCCGTCACCCGCTCCTGTAGCCCTGTATCCCCGTTGCGGAGACCCGGAACCTCCAGCGTAACATAATGTCCTTTAACGCGGCCGATCGCCTGCGAGCCCTCATCGGTCAGCACATTCAACCGGGTTATTTTAATTCCGTCCTTATCGGATACCTCTTCATCCACGCCGGGGATTGAATCCGGATACTGCTTGGCAGCCATTTCTCTAGAATCAACCGCCAAATCTGTACGCACAGAATACTGCTGTAAATCCAACTCCATCTGAAAACCATCCTCCTATGCCTTTTCGCTATAGTGTGCGGGAGGAAGTCTCTGATTATGCAAAAGCCTTTTAAGTATTGCATTTTGTGGTACCTCATGCTAAAATATTTTAAGTTGTGAATCATTTCGATCTATTCGAATGCCTTACAGGAGGTGAATGCAATGCCAAACATTAAATCCGCCATAAAACGCGTAAAAACGAATGACAAACGCCGTGCGCTTAATGCTTCCCAAAAATCCGCGCTTCGTACAGCTGTTAAAGCTGCTGACTCTGCGCTGGCACATAATGAAGTTGAAGCTGCAAAAGCTGCAGTTCAAGCCGCTTCCCAAAAGCTGGACAAAGCTGTAAGCAAAGGCCTCGTACACAAAAACGCAGCGAGCCGTAAGAAATCCCGCTTGGCGAAAAAACTTAACGCTCTAAATGCACAAGCATAAGATGCGCTATCCATACGATGAAATTGAAGAGTCCTGAACAGCTGAAAAGCTGGTCAGGGCTTTTTAGTTCAACATATACATAAAGGATTTGCATGAATCCTTAGACCCCCGAGTCAGGAGTTGGCGAGCAATGGAAATCTGGAAGAAAAACCTTTGGGTGTTATGGTTTGGCTCTTTTATCGTATCTTCAAGCTTCTCCATGGTGGTTCCGTTCCTCCCGATATTTTTAATTCAAATTGGGGTGACCGAAAACGTTGAAATGTGGTCTGGACTGCTGTTCAGCAGCGCTTTCTTGGCCGGAGCACTATCCTCCCCTTTCTGGGGCTCCGTCGGTGACAAATACGGGCGTAAAGCCATGATCGTCCGTGCAGGATTTGTCCTATGCGTCATTTATCTGCTGACTGCCTTCGTAACCAGTCCAGTACAGCTGCTTATTCTGCGGATTCTGCAGGGACTGCTCTCCGGATTTATCCCTGGGGCGATCGCCATCGTGGGTACCAACACGCCGGAGCATAAGGTCGGCTACGCGCTGTCCACGATGTCGACTGCTACAGCCACAGGCAGCATCATGGGCCCGCTTCTCGGTGGCGTGCTGGCAAAGCTGTTCGATAATCGCGCGGCTTTCGCCAGCGCAGGTGTACTCTGCTTTCTGGCCACCATGCTCGTTATCTTTTATGTCAAAGAAGAAAAATTTGTGCCAGGCAAGGACCGCGTTTCCGTGCTTAACACCGTCAAGCTTGCCATGCATAATAAAATGCTGCTTGTCGTGCTGGTCCTGACGATGTTCACGCAGTTCTCCGTCATGACGATCGAGCCTGTTCTCCCGCTGTACATCGTAGAGATCGGCCATTCGGCTTCCGATGCCTCCATCCTGGCTGGCGTTATTTTCTCGCTGGTGGGCATTGCCAGCATTATCTTCGCCCCCCGCTGGGGTAAGCTCGCCGATAAAATCGGCTTTCAGAAAATTTTGCTCATCGGACTGTTTGCCGGAGGAGTCGGCTCCCTGCTTCAGATACCTTTCCATAACATTTGGGGATTCTCAATTGTGCGCTTTTTGTACGGCTGCTTCTTTTGTGCGGTTTTCCCGGCCCTCAACGGTCTGATCGTCCGTTTCACATCAAGCGACTTCCGCGGCAGGGCATTCAGCTTAAGCCAAACCGCCAACCAGCTTGGAGGGATGCTCGGTCCGCTCGTAGGCGGCGCGATCAGCGGCGTGTTCAGCATTCATACGGTGTTTTTACTTACGGGCATTCTGATGCTGCTTACCATGGCTCTGGCCTTCTGGTCACAGCGGTTCACCCGCCAGCCGGATATAGAGTCCCCCTCTGCTACGATCAATCACTAAAGCAGCAGCACAAAATAACCCTACAAAGTGGGGCCAGGCTTCGCAACTGATTCAGGTACTTTGCGGGGACCCCGGAAATATATAAATTCTATAGATACAAAAAGGGCTGTACGCACACCGCCCGCGCTTAGCGCAGGCTACGGTCCGTACAGTCCCTTACTTTTACATCCTATGCAGCCAACCTAAGCAAGAATAATTCCAGTCCCAGAACCTTATCGATGGCTCCTGTCTTCATCTGAAAGTCCAGCGTGCCAAGCCTGCTCAGAATCTGTTTCAATTGCGCAGCCTGGAATTTTCTTGCCTGCTCCCCTGCGATTTTCACGGCATAGGGGTGAAGCCCGAGCTGCGAAGCAATCTGCTGCTGGGAGTAGCTTTGCCCACCGAGATCTTTGACCTGCAAAATGATACGGAATTGCCGGGCAATGAGTGCTGCGATTTTGATCGGCTCTTCCTTTTGCTTAAGCAGCTCATAAAAAATCGCAAGCGCGCGGTCCACTCTCAGATTGGCTATATCCTCTACGAGTGCAAACACATTTTGCTCCGTATTACGCGCGATCAGCTGCTCTACGATATCTACGCTGATCCTCCCGCCCTTGCCGGCATACAGGCACAGCTTATCGATTTCGGCCGATAACGTCTGAAGCTTGGTTCCGGCGTTACGGACCACCAATTCAGCCGCCCCTTCCTCCAGTGTACATTCGCGTTCCTTCACCTTACTGCCGATCCACTTCAGCAGATCCTCACTGCCAAGAGGCATAAAGGAAAGCAGCGTCCCTTTGCTCTTGATCTCTTTAACGATCTTTTTGCGCTCATCCAGCTTCTCCTGATTTACAATAAATACCACCACGCTGTATTCAGCCGGATTTTTCATATATTCAAGGAGCGATTCCACACGGTGCTCCACCTTGGCATTATCCTTGCCTGCTGTAAATACAGAGGCGTCCTGCACCAAAATCAGCTTGCGCGGCACCATGAAGGGCACCATATCCGCTTCTTCGACGACCGCCTGCAGTGGCGTTTCTGAGAGGTCGTAATGGACCAGCGCAAAGTCGCGCTCTTCCGGGGAAAGGGTCTGCTCTTCGAGGAAGGAAACAAATTCGTTCATTTGATATTTTTCCGTCCCATATAGCAAATAGACTGGTGAAATCTCTCCCTGTTTGATGGCCTTTGCGGCAGCTTTGACGTCCATTCCTGGACCCCCTTTCTTCTATGTAGCCGGATTACATTCGGCCTGCTTTAATATATTATCAAAAATCGGGGCAGCGTAAAACACCAAAGAGACCCTCCCGTACGGGAAGGTCCCTTTGGTCCCAGCTCATCTATGATAAACACCGGCCATGCAAGGCTCTAGAAACCTTGCTACCTGTGGTCATACGACGACTCTGGCTCAATTCTAACCGTATATCCTATTCCATATCTCTTGATTTTGTGCATGATGTAAACCTGTTTTTTTATATTTAATCTGGTTCGCTTTGTCAGGGATTGGAAGCATCCGAGCCGCTTACCTGATAGGTTTTGCTCGTTGCTACGCCCTGATCATCCGTCGTTTGATAGGTAAAGACCGTGCTGTCCGCGGACCATACACCTGACACCCATGTCCCAGGCAGATCAATGGTCTTGGTAGCCGTCTTCTGCCCGTCTTTATCGGAGACGCTGTAAATGTTCAGCTTGTTCTCCTCCACTGTAACGACATATTTGCCATCAGGGGATTTAATTTGAAGCGGCGTGTTTTTAATCGAAGCAATCCCCATTGGTGGATTATCTTCCTTCACACCTGGATCCTGAATATTGTTCTTTAGATCGGATGCTGGCGTTTCTGGCGTTTCTGGCGTTTCCGTCGTGTTGCCGCTGTCAGCTGCGGTCTTATCCTGACTGTCGCCGCCTCCGTCAGCCAAAGTAGTCGTTTCGTTGCTGGAAGCTTTCTTCGAAGTACCTGAATCCGTTTTGCTGTTATCCGGAGTCTGTTTCAATGGTTCCGAGGAGCCTCCGCTACGAGTTACTGCCTTGTCCTCTGGCTTACTCGTAGGCTCTGCTGGCTTGGCAGGTTGTTTCTTGGCTGCAGCATCATCTGGGGAAGTAGCCGGCACGCTTTCCAGAGAAGAAGCTCCGTCCGCCGATTCCTGCCCATCTTGAATATCGTTCGCTGCGTTTTTTTGTTCCACATTCGGCTGAACACCGCTGGCCTGCGTCCCTGCATTTGAAGAAGCTGCTGTTTCGGCCATCTTTTTCTGGGATTCGAAAGAAGGCTCTTCTGCCGTCGGCAAATGCTTCGGCGAATAGGTGAAAATAGCCACTCCCAGAATAACGACCGCTGCGGCCGCTCCCATAGCCGTACGACCGGCTACGGAGTTCCGGAATTTGCTTGTACGCACGGGACGTACAGGTACTGGAACCATCTCGGCCGGAGGCTCCTCGCGGGAGGCGCTCTTTTCCTGCCGGGCCTTATCTATAGCGTCAAGTTGGGGCATAATGGCATCGACAATACTGAATTTGGGCATTACTTTTGGCAAATCCTCGAGATCCCTGGATAATGATTTCAGCATCCGAAAGGTTTCCGCACATTCAGGACATTGTTTTAAATGGTCATATAATTGAACGGTTTCTTCCTCGCTTAAATCATAATCCAAATAACGGTGCATCCATTCCACCACCTCTGGACATTTCATCCTGATACACCACCTTTCTGATGCTCTTGAAGCATATTCTGGAGCTGTTGCCTGGCCCTGAACAAATAAGATTTCACTGTATTCAGCGGAAGGTTCAGACAATCAGCTATTTCATTATAAGAAAAATCTTGCAAATACCTGAGAACAATAACCGTTCTATGATGGTCGGGCAGCTGATCAATAGCCTCCTGAATATCCTGAGCTAAATAAGAGGACATGACAGCTTGTTCCACATTCTGTTTATCCTGAAATACGAGCTCGTGTTCATCAATCGAGACGGTAGGTTTCGTACGCCGGAATTTATCGATGCAAATATTGGTCACAATCCGTTGAACCCATGTTTTAAACTGTGCTTTTTCTTCATAGGAGCTGATTTTGGTGTAAATGCGGATCAACGCCTCCTGTGAAGCATCCATGGCATCCTGTTCATCATTTAAAATGTAATAGGCTGTACGGTACACCTGATGCTCAATTTCTCTTAATAGGGTGATTAGAGCGTCGCGATCGCCCGATTGAGCGGCTCTGATGAGTCCCTGCTCTACCACAAAGGATCCCCCTCTCCCTGCAATCTTACAGACGTGTAAGAGCGTAAAATTGTTGCAATTTGTAATCAACTTTTTTATCCGTTATAAGTCCATAACATCTTATGTACGTTACGAGTGGCTTAAGCCCGTAATCGAAATGGTAAACCTCAATTAAGAATACCAAATTCTAGTGGGACCGTCACCTTAATTATAAGCTGTATCAACTTATCTATTTTATGTGTTTTTTTAAGTCAAATCTTTAAGATTTTGTAAACATATGAGCTTGTTCTCATCGTTTATTCTCTTGAATTTAGTTTGAAACGTGTTTGCAGCTCGCCTTCTTTTACCTTGATCTGCACTTCCCCGTTCAAATCCGTCCGGAATAATTTGGCCTTTTCTCCAGCAATCCGCTCCACCACTTCCGCATGAGGATGTCCATACAAATTGTTTACACCCGCTGAGATGACGGCCGCTTTCGGATGCCAATAATGAAGCCAGTCTTCTCCGGTCGACGACTTGGATCCATGATGTGCAATCTTAATGACGTCTATGCCGCCTGTAGGCAGATCATAAACACCTCCCGCTCCGGACGCCCGTGCTGACAACGTGTTTTGGGGATTTGTGATCCCCAAGCTCAAAATATCCTCTTCTGCAGCTTTATCCATATCACCAGTGAACAGGAATCGTCCCTCATTCATCGTCAATACAAATACGATTGAGTAGTAATTCTGATCTTTCACAAAAGGGATGGACTCCTGGACCGAATACTCCATAATAGGCGACAAAAAAGAAATGTCGGTATGTACATCAGGCTTCAGCTGCATGCCCTGATGGACCGCATATAACGGAATGTTGCGTCTAAGGGCTGTATCCATTAGCTTATCAAGCGATGCAGTCCCTGACAAAGTACCGTTAAAGAGTAAAGCCTTTACCGGAATCTGGTTTAGAACAGCCTGAATTCCTCCGGCATGGTCCTGGTCGCCGTGCGTTACGATAACCGCATCCAGATGGTGAATTCCGCGCTGTTTTAGCAGCGGTACAAGCACCTTGGCACCCACCTCAAAGGGATTTTTGCGTTCCTTCCAGTTGTCCTGAGGCTTTCGGAATTGTACTGTACCTCCCCCGTCCACCAGGATATTACGTCCTTCCGGTGTCGTGATGAGGATGCTGTCTCCCTGACCCACATCCAGAAATTGGACCAATCCCGCACCATGCAAGAAAGTCGGTCTATATCCCCAATATATCAAAAATATGAACCCAAGCATAATCGTGGTTAATGCATATGTTATTTTATGGTTAGGCAGAGACGGTGCATCTCCTCCCCGGAAACTAGGATGAACGCCTTCAAGCTCCACAGTATCATCCGAAGCACTGGCTGACATCCTTACTTCAGATCCTCTCAAGTACCGTTTCGCTCCATATAAAAGTAGATATAGCAAGGCAAAGTAGGCACAGATCCAAATCAACGAAGGAGATCTCCATATCGTTCCAAATTGCGGATATCCGTTCATCCACCTCACCAGCCAAAATGTCCCGTCATTCAGAATCTGAGCGGCCCACCCCAGTGCCCTTCCTGCCGACAGCCATATCCAGCCCAGCAGCAGCGACGCGGCACCGAGTGGCAAGGTAAGAAAAGTAATCAGCGGAACTAATACGAAATTGGCGGCAAAAGACAGCAATGAAAACTGGTTGAAATAATAAATGGTGAGCGGGAAGGAAACAAGCTGGGCAACCAGTGTCACACCGACTGCCGCCGCGAGGCGCTTGGGAAGAAAGGCAAGAAGAGGGTGCACCAGCGGGACATACAGCATAAGACCGGCCGTGACGAGAAAAGACAATTGAAAGCTGACACTCAGCATGTAATACGGATTCCACAGCATCATTAAGAGTGCTGCCGCCGCCAAAATATTCAGGCCGTCCTTCAGCCAGCCGTTCCTCGCTGCAAAAAGGCCGATCATGCCCATAATCCCCGCCCGAACAACCGAAGGACTTGCTCCGGACAGAAGAACGTAAGCAGGAATCAAAATGATAACGATAAGCAGCGATTTCTCGCGTGTCACCTTAAACAGTGACAATACAAACAGCAGGGTGGCGACGAATACGGCAACATGCATGCCTGAAATAGCCAAAATATGAGTCAGGCCAAGCTGCGAAAACTGCGCGTAAGTCTCCGGATCGATATCATCCTGCATCCCGATCAGCAGACCTTTCATAAAACCTGCATGCGGCTCTTGATAGATTTGCGATATTTTGCTTCCTAGACCACTGCGGACCTGGTCATTCCAGCGCCAAATCGTCAATGTGCTCCAAAGGGAAGAAGGCGAGGTTTGCACATTCTGCGTGCCTTTTATTTTATAGAGCCAGTGAATGCGCTGGGTATGAAGGTATTTTCTATAATCGAATCCGCCGAAATTCCTTGCGGGTGAAGGGGCTTCAAAGGTACCGTTCAACTTAACCCGGTCACCCCGCTGCCAGCTGCCGGCCACTGTCTGCTGCTCTTTGCTCTGGAGCTTGACTTGAACCATCACCCGTTCCTGCAGTTCTCTCTGTGGAGATTCCGAGGGGGTTCGTGTGCCTGCACCACCGTTATCTTCCCGAATATTCACGCTTTCTAGCTTCACCTGAAAATCTGCCCTGTCTCCGTCTACATTGACGGAAGAGACAATCACGCCTTCGGCATGCAGCATCACACCATCCATATCAGCTACGTCCATAGCCAGAGCTTCCGGCAACGCTGTCACATTCCGCGCATCATTCCATTCCCAGTACAACCCTGACATGGTCAACGCCACCCATAGGATCAGCATGCTCCGAAGCAGATTTCTAAACATGAATACAGTGACGGCAAGCAGCAGCGTAATCCCTATCCAGATCAAAAACAATCTTAAGCCGGAGCATGTATAGGCTATGCTGCTGCCCAGCAGCCATGAGGCGCTGCATACGATCAAAGGTCTACCTCTCATTCTTCTCCCTCCCTAAAGTAACCCCACAAAGTGGGGCCTTGGCTTCGCAGCCGATTCAGGTACTTTGCAGGGACCCCGGAAATATATAAATTCTAATAGATTAAAAAACGAAAAGAACCTCTGCTTGCGGCTATAAGCCGCAGCGGCAGAGGTCCTTCCCCGGATACTCCATATTCGATTCTAGTTGGAAACTGTCATCACGGTTTCGCTAGGAGGTTCATACGACTGAAGCCTCCGAAAAGCAATCCCTTTTTGCTTCATCATTTCAGTAACCTTATCGGTATCCTTTGGATACGAACGATGAAATACAATCTCCGTTACCCCGCTATTGGCGAGCATATTGGCACAAGTCCAGCAGGGCTCGTCCGTCACATACACGGAGCTACCTTCACGGTCAATCCGGTCGGTGAAGAGCAGCAGATTCTGTTCAGCATGGATGGTCCGCACGCAGCGCTGCTTTTTGATCATTTCCTGCTTGCCGGCATGCTCTACCATTACGAACTCCTCTGCAATCATGCAACCAGCCTCGGAGCAGTCAGGAACTCCCATCGGAGCGCCGTTATAGGCCGTACCCAGTAGCTTTTTACCCTGAACCAGTACCGCTCCCACATGTCTGCGGGGACAGCGAGAACGCGTGGAAACCATGTAAGCAATATCCATAAAGTATGTGTCCCAGTCCTTGCGCGTTTCATCGTTCACATTTATCACCTGTTTTTCGTAGAATGAATGTAAACATTGTAGCACATCTCCGGGCTAAAGCTCTACGTAGGGCTTCATTTTCTCAAGCATTTTGGCCCCGATTCCTTTAACCTTGTCCAAATCTGACACCTTTTGAAAAGGGCCATGCTGATTCCGGTAATCGATAATGGCCTGCGCTTTTTTGGCGCCAATCCCGGGAATATTCATGAGTTCGGCTGCTTGCGCCGTATTCACGTTTATTTTACGGACAGACGAGGTTTCCGAGGCAGGAGGGCTCACCGCTGCTCCAGCTGCCGTGGCGGCGCCGGGCGATGAATGATCCACAGCTACAGTCTGCGGTTCCGGCGTTGCGGGAGGCGTTTCTGAATGAGGTGAGGGCAAGGCCTGCGTGTTAGGCTCAGACTTTGTGTTTTCTACCAAAGCTCCCTTCGGATTATTATGATTAACGTTTTTCCCATCGGTGGACGATGAGTGTCCTGTTGTGCCGGCCGGCACGGACTTGTACTGCTCCTCCAAGGAGCTGGCAAGCTCGGCATTCAGCGGTTTCCACTCCTGGAGTCCGTCTCCATGCCCCATGCCCGAGAGCAGAATCACGACGCTCCCCAAAATAGCGCAGCATGCGCTAATTCCTACGGTCAATCGTTTCATGTAAACACCTCAATTTCATATTTATGATATTTCAGTTCACGAATAAAATGGTGCTGCCCTGCCGAAAAACCGTCATCAGGTACCCATGCATATGCATACATTATGGAGAAGGATTGCGCCGTTACCGCAAAGCACGAAAGGAGGGAACCTATATGAAGGTAGGATTCATCGGAACCGGCAGTATGGGAAGCTTGTTGCTCGATGCCTTCATTACTTCCGGTGCGCTCATGCCTCAGCAAATCTTCGCCAGCAATCGTACACTCGACAAAGTGAATTTGCTGGCACAGCGTCATCCCGGACTGAATGTATGCAGCAGTAATGTAGAGAACGTCAAAAACAGCGACATTGTATTTCTATGCGTAAAACCGCTTCAGTATAAAGACTTGATCGATGAAATCAGAAGTGTTGTGACACCGGATCAGATTCTTGTTTCGATCACAAGCCCCATTCAAATTCACCATCTGGAAAGTGTCCTGACCTGTAAAATTGCCAAAATCATTCCCAGTGTCACACATTTATCGCTTAGCGGAGCTTCCTTGTGCATGTATGGCAGTCGAATTACTGTAGAAGACAGGCTGCTTCTGGAGAAACTTCTTAGCTTTATCAGCCAACCGCTGCACATTCAGGAAGCCCATGTACGAATTACTTCAGACTTCTCTAGCTGCGGACCCGCTTTCATCAGCTTCTTTCTGGATCAATGGATCGAAGCCGCCGTGGAAAAGACAGGGATCGGGCGTGATGAACTGACGACACTCGCTGGAGAAATGCTTCTCGGAACAGGCAAGCTGCTCACAGAGAGCGGGCTGAGCCCCCATGAAGTTCAGGAGAGGGTCGCCGTTCCCGGCGGAATTACCGCAGAGGCCCTCGCCCTGCTCAAGCAAAGTCTAGATGGTGTGTTTCATCAGCTGATCGCAACGACACATGCCAAATACGACGATGATTTGAACAAAATCGATGTACTCTTTGGCGATTTCAAAACGTTGTAGCGACAAATAGCTCCTCTTTTCCAAAAAAATCCCCGTACAAATTTGTACGGGGATTGAATGCTTTTCAATCATCATTTGATTTAGTTGGCTACAATGTTAACCAGCTTGCCCGGAACTGCGACCACTTTACGAACGGTCTTGCCGGCGATGGCTTGCTGAACGCCTTCCAGAGACATGCTGTATTCCTGCATGGCTTCCTGGCTCATGTCCTTGGCAATATTTGCACGTTGTACGATTTTACCGTTAACCTGGATCACGATCTCAACCTCGGAATCTACCGTCCATGCTTCATCAAAAGCTGGCCAGGACGCGTATGTGATACTCTCCTGATGTCCAAGACGTTCCCACAGCTCTTCGGAAATATGCGGAGCAAATGGCGAAAGCAGCTGCGTGAAGTCCTCGATCGCTTTGCGTGGAATCGAATCGGCTTTGTACGCATCGTTGATGAAAATCATCAGCTGGCTGATCGCCGTGTTGAAGCGGAGATGCTCCATATCTTCTGTGACTTTTTTGATAGTTTTATGCCACACGCGTTTGAATTCGTCACTGCCCTCATTGTCAGTGATCTTCGAGTTCAGGCTGCCGTCCTCGTTCACGACGAGACGCCACACGCGCGACAGGAAGCGGTGAGCGCCTTCCACGCCACTTTCGTTCCAAGGCTTCGTCGCTTCGAGAGGCCCCATGAACATTTCATAGATACGGAGCGTATCCGCGCCGTAATTCTCGACGATTTCATCCGGATTGATGACATTGCCGCGGGATTTACTCATCTTCTCGTTGTTCGTTCCTAGAATCATCCCTTGGTTCACCAGCTTTTGGAACGGTTCCTTCGTGCTGACAACGCCCAAATCGTAGAGAACCTTATGCCAGAAACGGGCATACAGCAGGTGAAGCACCGCGTGCTCGGCTCCGCCGATGTACAGGTCGACTGGCAACCATGTCTCCTGCTTCTCCTTCGAGCACAGCTCATCCGAATTATGCGGATCGATGTAGCGTAGGTAGTACCAGCAGCTGCCGGCCCATTGCGGCATCGTATTGGTCTCGCGGCGGGCCTTCATGCCTGTCTCGGGATCGACCGTCTCCACCCAGTCGGTGACGTTGGCCAGGGGCGACTCCCCTGTGCCCGACGGCTTGATTTGATCCACATCCGGCAGCAGCAGCGGCAGCTGATCCTCCGGAACGGTCTTCATCGTGCCGTCCTCCAGATGCAGAATCGGAATCGGCTCACCCCAATAGCGCTGGCGGCTGAACAGCCAATCGCGCAGGCGGTAGGTTACCTTGCCCTGCCCTTTGCCGTTCTCTTCAAGCCACGCGATCATTTTGGCGATGGCTTCTTCGGTGTGGAGTCCGTCCAGCGGATCAGAATTCACATGCTCCCCATCCCCGGTGTAAGCTTCCTCCTGCACGTTTCCGCCTTTGACCACTTCCACGATGTTCAGGCCAAATTTCTTGGCGAATTCCCAGTCTCGGGAATCATGTCCCGGCACCGCCATTATGGCTCCTGTTCCGTAACCTGCCAGCACGTAATCAGCAATCCAGATCGGCAGCTTCTCGCCGCTCACCGGATTGACGGCATATGCTCCGGTAAACACCCCGGATTTGTCTTTGGCCAGGTCGGTACGCTCCAGATCGCTTTTGCGGGCTGCCTGCTCCTGGTAGGCCTTCACCGCATCCTTCTGCTCAGGCGTCGTAATGCGTTCCACCAGCTCCTGTTCCGGCGCAAGCACGCAATAAGTGGCACCAAACAGCGTGTCGGGACGCGTCGTAAATACCGTCAGCTTGGCATCATGCCCCTCGATTTCAAACTGTACCTCGGCGCCTTTCGATTTGCCGATCCAGTTGCGCTGCATATCCTTCAGGCTTTCGCTCCAATCGAGCTCATCCAGATCCTCCAGCAGCCGGTCGGCGTATTCCGTAATTTTCAGAATCCATTGGCGCATCGGCTTGCGGACGACCGGATGACCGCCGCGCTCGCTCTTGCCGTCGATGACTTCCTCGTTGGCGAGTACGGTGCCGAGCGCTTCGCACCAGTTCACCGGCACTTCGGCGACATAAGCGAGGCCGCGTTTGTACAGCTGGATGAAAATCCACTGGGTCCATTTATAGTATTCCGGATCGGTCGTGCTGATCTCCCGGTCCCAGTCGTACGAGAAGCCGAGCGACTTGATCTGGCGACGGAACGTGTTAATGTTCTTGATCGTAATTTCGCGCGGGTGCTCGCCCTTATCCATGGCATGCTGCTCCGCAGGCAGACCAAACGCGTCCCAGCCCATCGGATGGAGCACGTTATAGCCCTTCATCCGCTTGAAGCGGGAGACGATGTCCGTCGCCGTGTAGCCTTCCGGATGGCCGACGTGAAGTCCGGCTCCGGACGGGTACGGAAACATATCCAGCGCGTAAAATTTCGGCTTTGCGGAATCTTCGCCCGTTTTGAACGTATGATGCTCATCCCAATACTTTTGCCATTTCGGTTCAATCACCTTGTGCTGGTAGCCGTGGCCTTGAACCTGCTCTTGGTTACTCATGCTCATTTGCCTCCTAAAATGCGCCCGCTGCCCGCCGTAGATTCGGAGCAGCACGGCTCTCTTCATTCATGTTTGCAACAAAAAACCTCTCATCCATAGCGTATCATCGCTAGGGACGAGAGGTTTGATTCCCGTGGTACCACCCTAGTTAGCGAAGGATATGCTCTATCCCCGCTCCCTTTGCACCCTTAACGCAGGTGAGTCGATGATCCTTGACGCGTTCTTGCACGCGCGTCGCATCATAGCTCAAAGGCGAGTTCATCCCAATTCGTCAACCGGCTTGCACCCACCGCCGGCTCTCTGCATGACATCCCCGAGACTACTACCCCTCATCGTCGCTTCATTTGCAATTTTCTCATGGTAGAAACATTGAACCATATTATATATAAAAAAATCAATGGAGTCAACGTATCCTGCCGCATTCGGGAGCGTCCCTTAACGGCATCGTAACGCCCGCGGCCATACGGCTTTCAAATCCCATAGGAGTCTGCATAGAGCGTTCTTTCTACCAGAGACGTGCCGTGTGTATCGCCCTCTCATTGTTTCCGATCCATAAGAGGCAGTCTTTGAACCCATTGGAATATCCTTACTGCGGATTGGTCGTCCAGATTCCAGCCGACTTCACAAACACACGGGCCGGCAGCTTCAAAGCCGCCAGTGCCAATTCCGCCACATCCTCCGGCTGCATCATCCGGTCTTCATCCCCGATGCTAAGGTTATTGTCTCGGGCCAAATCGGTATTGACCGTGCTCGGCGTCAGCGCAACCACGCGAATGTTCTTTTTGCGAACTTCTTGAAGCAGCGATTCCGTCAGCCCCATGATTCCGAATTTGGATGCGCAGTAGGCCGAACCTGTGGCGAATCCCTTTTCGCCGGCAGTCGAAGAAATGTTGATAATATTGCCGCTGTTTTGTTCGACCATGGTTGGCAGAACGGCACGGGACACATAATAGGTTCCCATGAGGTTCACCTGGATGATGCGTTCCCACTGCTCGGGGTCCATCTCAGCCACGGTGCCGAATGCGGCCATGCCGGCATTATTGATTAGAATATCAATGCTTCCAAGCTCTTGTCCGAGTTTGGAAACAGCCGCATCCACTTCCTGGCGCGAGGACACGTCCGCTGTTGCGGTATGGACCGAGACTCCGTACTCTTTGGTAAGCGAATCCTTAAGGGCTTCCAGATCCGAAGCAGTTCTTGCCATCATTCCGAGGTTCACGCCTTCCTTGGCCAATGCCGTTGCGATCGCCAGGCCGATGCCTTTTCCGGCACCTGTAACGATGGCCGTTTTATTCTTCAAATCAGTCAGTTTCACGTTGAACTCATCCTTTCTTTTTTCGGGCTTTATATATTTAATCGGAGTATCAGAGAGTAAAAAGCCCCGGAAGCCGTGTTCCGAGGCTTTATCGTACCCATCCGGAGATTATTTAACCGCTACGTAAAAAAGCCGCTGAGCGTCGTCTCCGGCTTCCACCCATTCGAAATCCGCATAACATTTCACATCACGGAAACCTGCCTTGACCAGCTCCGTTTTCATCCATTCCGGGTCATACGCGCGCTGGACATGTGTTTCTTCAAAACGGCGGTATAGATCGCTCTGCTCCTCTTTTGCAAAAATGCTCAAATGATGCTCAATTTCGCAGCGAGAAGTATCCAGTTCGCAGGTCCAAATATAAGATACCGACCGTGCGTCCCACACAAAAGGCTGCTCTTCATCGTAGCGGATGATCGTGTTCGGGTGATGAACGTCGAACAGGAAAATGCCGCCTTCCTTCAGTCCCTTGTAAGTTTGTACAAACGCGGAGATGACGTCTCTCTCCTCAAGCAAATAGCTAAAGCAATCGCAGAAGGAAATGACTGCATCCACCTGCTCCGGAATTTCCCATTCCCGCATATCCTGCTGCACCCAGCGGATGGAGCCCTCACGGTAAAGTCTGCTGCCCTGCGGCGTGCTATCCATTTTCCCTCTTGCCACAGAGAGCATGTCTGCGGACAAATCGATGCCCGTCACTTCGAAGCCTGAATTGACAAGCGGGATCGTAATGCTGCCCGTTCCGCAGCCGAGCTCGACGACGCTCTTCGGCATGCTGCCATGCTTTTCCCAAGCCTGACGTGCGAACCGGAGCCACTCCGGATAGGGCATATCCTCCATCAATTCATCGTAGACATATGCAAATTTTCGGTATGAAGACATGATGTCACCGCACTTTCCATTCACTTTCAGCTTACTGTAAAAATCACTATTGTATATGATGACCTCCGTACATACTGTACGGCTCGGGAACTAGTAACTCTACTCTCCATTATCCGGCTTCACCAGATAGGTCCAGTTTTCCTTCTGTGTCACGAGGCCTTCCTTCATCAGTTTGCCCAAAGCCCGTTTGAAGGCTGATTTGCTGATCCCGAAGCGCTGCTTGATGATATCGGGAGGCGTTGCATCCGAATATGGCATTCCGCCTGTCGGACGCTCCTTCAGGAAGGAAAGGATCCGCTCCGAATCCAGGTCCCGTCCCACTTCTTTGCGTTGGGCCATGGACAGGTTTACGCGGCCGTCTTCGCGGATGTGGCTGACGCGCACGTCCACTTCCTCGCCGAGCCGCAGCATATTAAGACGTTCCGAAGAATGGATCATGCCGATGACTCCAAGGCCTACCACGCCACCGTCCACAATGACGAAGGTTCCCATCTGAAGCGGCCTGTATACGGTAGCCTTAAACCACTGGTTCAGCCAGGTGGCTGGAGCGCTAAAGGCATGACGGGACAATTCCTGCTCTCCCGCCAGCTTGGCGCGAAGGCGTCCCTGCTTGTCATGCTCCATGATGACGAATACCGAGTCCCCTACCTGCGGATGGAGTTCTCTCATTTCAGGCAGCTCGCGAATCGGCAGCAGCAGCTGCCTTCCAAGTCCCATCTCAAGAAAGCACCCGAGCCGCGGATGAACATCGGCAACGACCAGCTTGGCCATCTCACCCAGAGTCAGGTAAGGCTTCTTCATCGTGGCCGCCAGACGGTCTTCCGTGTCATAAAAAATAAAAACTTCGACATTATCTCCAGGCTTAACCTCCCGCGTCAGTTCGGAATAATGCAGCAGAACATCCTGCCCGTCCGCATCCAGGAAATACCCATATGGAGATACTTCACGCATGACTTCATAAGTCTGTATCGTTCCTGCTTCTAGACTCATACCGTCTCCACAACCTTGGCATCCGACCACAGACGCTCGATATTGTAGTAATCGCGCTCATCCCGGTGGAAGACATGGACAATCACGTCCCCGAGGTCCATAAGCACCCAGCGCGCCGAGTTCATTCCTTCGATTCCGCGGACTTCCGAGCCTGCTTCATTCACACGCTTGCGGATTTCCGTCGCAATGGACTGTACCTGCACATCTGAATTACCATGGCAAATCACAAAATAATCCGCGATCAGCGAAACGCCTTGCAAATCCAGCGCCACCACGTTCATTGCTTTTTTATCTTCAGCAGCCTCTACTGCTAGGTTTAACAATTGTTCTGATGTAAGGGTCATGAATTCGCCTCCAACTGTTTAATAAGATCATTACGGGCTAAGACTGTCAGTGGATATATAATCTGCCGCCGCGATACAAGCAGGCTGATCGTTGAATCCAATCCTGCAATCAATCCTTCTTCAAGGCTATGGTTGGCCAGTTCGCGGATATTATTCACGCCAGGAAAGTCTCTTCCAGGTTCAATGTAATCCGCAAGGCATACCACTTTGTCCATCAGCGTCATGCCGATTCTTCCGGATGTGTGATATTTGATCGCATCAAGCACTTCCGCATCCTCAACGCCGTAATCCCGCTTGGCGACAAAGGCACCCACCTCGGCATGCCATAATGCTTTATCGTAAAACAAAAGATCCTTGGATAGATCATTCTCCCGGATCACCGATTCCATCTGCTTGACGGGCCAGTACTTGGCTACATCATGTAAGATTGCGGCGCGCTCCGCTTTTACAGGGTCTGCGCCATATCGCTTTGCAAGCTGAACGGCGGATTCCATCACGCCCTGCGTATGCTTCCAGCGCATGGCTGGCATTTGCTGCGAGACCGATTTAATCAGTTCTTCTCGGCTGAATTCCATACAATCCTCTCCTTCTGATATAGTCATAGACACTGTCCGTTACCATATAGCGGATCGAATGACCTGTGGCCAGCCTTTCCCTGATTTCCGTGGAGGAAATATCAACCTGGGGCATATCTGCAAGAAGTACCTTGCCTTTCAAATAAGGCGGGAGCACATCCAGATCAAGCTCGGACCCCGGTCGTCCGACGCCGATAAAGCTCATAAGACCAACCAATTCCTCAATGCCTTCCCATTTGGGAAGATAATTGACCATGTCGGCGCCGATAATAAAGTGAAAATCTATATCTTCAAAAGAGCTGCGGATATCTTTTACCGTATCAATGGTATAGGAAACTCCGCCCCTTCTGATTTCAATATCGAGTGTGCGGAAACAGGGATGGTCTGATATGGCTTCAGCCACCATGCCGAGCCTGTCCTCGCCGGATGCTCCAGCCTGTTCCTTATGGGGCGGGATATGGCTTGGCATGAACCAGACCTGGTCAAGCCCGAACGAATCCCTTGCTGCTTCAGCTGCCAGCAGATGACCGATATGAATCGGGTCAAAGGTACCGCCCATGATGCCTACCTTCATGGTGAACCCTCCCGCTTATGGCAATTCGATTTGTTTATGATCTTTGGATTCTTTATAAAGAATGATTGTGCTGCCGATCACCTGAACCAGCTCTGCATTCGCTTGCTCGGCAAGTTCTTCAGCAATCTCATGTTTATCTTCAAGGCAATTGTTCAGGACGCTGATTTTCATCAATTCCCTTTTCTCGATCGCTTCGTTAATATGCTTGACCAGCTGTTCATTGGTTCCTCCCTTGCCTACTTGAAAAATCGGATCCAAATGATGCGCGAGGGATCGAAGATAGCGTTTTTGCTTACCCGTTAACATGTATATTCATAACTCCTTAATATTCATCTGATTTGTATTCTTTATACCCCAAGAGGGGAAGTTAACCGTTCATACTGTCCAGTACCGCACGCCGCATTTCTGCTACCGGAGCGGGCATGCCGGTCCAATATTCAAGCGCATAGGCGCCTTGATTCACGAACATTCCGAGGCCGCCGTGCACCGTGCAGCCTTTCCTTTTACTCTCCGCCAGCAACCTGGTTTGGAGTGGATTATAGATTAAATCGCTAACCACCGCATGCTCTGGTATATGATTCACATCCACCGGTGTTTCCGTCACCTTCGGATGCATCCCTACCGAGGTTGTATTGATCAGGATATCAATCTCTCCGAGAATTGCAGGCAGTTCCTGTATGGAAAGCCCCCGGATGTCGGCAAGATCCTTCCATTCTTCAGCCATCGCCTCCGCTTTATCAGCCGTGCGGTTAGCGATATAGATACGATCCGTGCCTTCGAGTGACAGAGCATACACGATTCCTCGCGCCGCGCCACCTGCCCCCAGAACCATAATCTTTTTCCCTTTCAAATCGGAGACGGCCTCTTCCTTCAGGGAACGCACATACCCGATTCCATCCGTGTTATATCCGGTCAGGATACCATTATCGTTAACAATCGTATTAACGGCACCGATGCGGAGCGCCGTTTCATCCAGATGGTCCAGATAAGGGATCACTTCGAGCTTATGCGGGATCGTAACATTGATGCCCCGAAAGCCGAGAGCCTTGATACCTGCCATGGCATCGCCTACATACTCGCGCTTCACATGCATGGGGACGTAAGCGCCAGGCAGCCCCAGGGCCGTTAACGCAGCCTGATGCATGACAGGCGATTTGGAATGGGCTATAGGATCACCGATCACGCCAAGCAGCAGTCCGCCAGTGCTAGAGAGTAGCTCTGTTTTGGTTA
Source organism: Paenibacillus mangrovi (assembly GCF_022898935.1). Lineage (GTDB taxonomy): Bacteria > Bacillota > Bacilli > Paenibacillales > Paenibacillaceae > Paenibacillus_AQ > Paenibacillus_AQ mangrovi. Next base: position 457,244 of record NZ_JALIRP010000002.1, read on the forward strand.
TCATTCTTCATCCTGCCTCTCCCGTATTCTCGTTTCTTCAGATCAGGGAAGGTCTGGCGAGTACTTTCACGCCTTTTGGCGCATGGATAGCAGTTAATGCACCTTGGTCGCTGTTCACCTTAATCCAGCCTAAACCGGAAATGAACAGATCCATTCTGCCTCCCTTAGGAACACGGATTTCATGTCTAGTCCACTCCGGCATTTGGGCGAGGTTCTCTTTGTTAGGCGGGGCAAGCAGTTCTCCCGCATGCTCCTCATACAAAGCATCAGCCTTTTCCAGCTTGGTCCGGTGGATATTCAGCCGGCTGCTTAAGAAACATGTAAAAGATTGACGTTCACCCTGAATAAAATCGAACCGCGCCATGCCTCCGAAGAACAAGGTCTGTCCCTCATTTAATTGGTACACCATCGGTTTCAGCTGGTTTTCAGGCATGATTGCCCCCAGATCCTTGCGGTCTACAAGCTCACTGTAGCGCCAAGGATATACGATTCCGGGAGTATCGATAATATGGCGGCCATCATCCAGCGGAATGCTAACCATATCAAGAGTTGTGCCCGGGTAACGTGAAACGGTCAATTCCTGTTCCAGATCGCTGTAATCGCGGATAAGCCGGTTGATTAAAGTGGATTTGCCCACGTTCGTAGCGCCGACCACGTAAACGTCGCGGTTGCCGCGGTAGTCCGCCACCGCTTCCAGAAGGCGGTCGAATCCCTGGTTCTTTTTAGCGCTGCACAGAATAATTTCTTCGGTTTTAAGCCCCTGCTCTTTGCACTGTTTCTGCACCCAGTTGATAATTTTATTCCAGTTCGTCACTTTGGGAAGTAGATCGATTTTGTTCACAGCCAGAAGGACCGGATTGTTGCCCACAAAACGCTGGAGCCCCGAAATCAGACTGCCCTCGAAATCGAACAAATCGACGATATGGATGACGAGCGCGTTCTTGCTGCCGATCTGGCTTAGGAGCCGCAGGAACTCGTCCTGATCCACGGTTACGGAAGAAGCCTCGTTATAGTTTTTAATACGGAAGCAGCGCTGGCAAATGATTGGATCTCTACCCAGCGACTTCTCCGGAATATACCCCGACGAATCGGGATTTAGCGCCTGCAGCTCAATGCCGCAGCCGCTGCATTTTTGGACGCTTGGTCCTTCAATCGGGCCTTTCATTGATGTTTTTCCTCCTCAAGCCATAGTCCTTGTTTACGCAAGCGCTTCAGTGCGATTTTTTCCAGGCGCCGGTTGATTCTGGTCCCCCAGCCCTCGTCACCAATTGAAATCGGAAGCACCAGCACCGTAAAAAGGCCCATGCGGTTGCCGCCGTATACATCGGTCATCATCTGATCGCCGACCACGATGGTTTCCTCATCGCTCAGTCCCATCATCTCCATGGCCTTGCGAAACGGCGCATTCCGGGGCTTGCGCGCCTGATGCACGAATTCAATATTCAGCGGTGTGGCAAATGCCGCAACGCGGTCCATTCGGTTATTCGATACAATGACAAGCTTAAACCCAAGCTTCTTGACCTGTTCAAACCAGGTGATCAGCTCCGGGGTTGCCAGCGGCGCTTTCGCCCCAACCAAGGTGTTGTCCAGGTCTGTAATGATTCCCCGGTACCCCTTGGCGTACAGGTCTTCCAAATCGATATCAAATACCGTATTCACCCTTAATTTAGGGATTAGCTTTTCGAACAAATTGTTGTCACCTCAGTTTCATAGGACAAACTATACCATAATCTACGTGGTTAGTAAAAAAGAAAACGCCCGTGAGGGCGCTAGGCTTAAGCATAAGTTATGCCGCCAGATCTTCTACCTTTTTCAGGGCTGCTCTCAGCTCACGGCTGTGATCGTTTACGCTCCGCCATTCGGTTTCAGAAACCGACGACGGGCTGTATCTTGCTTTCTCAAACAGCTGTAAAAGCGGTCCGAGGGACGGTGATAAGGCCGGCATTTCCTTTTCCCACCTTGTTACGCATTCCCGCAGCGTTTCGGTAGAACCCCTCTGGATTCCCTTGCGCTTCAGCTTGCCGAGCCATCTTTCAGTCATCACGATCACTTTCTGGTCCGGAGACAGCTTTTCGCCTTTACGTATGCCGATAAGGAAGAATCTCAAACGGATCCGCATCAGCCACAGGGTGTAAACCGCAAACAGTGCAATGATGAGAGCGGTAATCCAGGCAACCGCCGCTCCGGAGAGGCCTGAATCATTCACAGATGCTCCAGTCCCGGATGTCTCTTTCTGAATCTCCTGCTTCGTTTCCTCCTCTACCTGTGGAGCCGTCACCGGCTTGCTGTCTTCCTTGTGGGTAAGCAGAGGCATATCGAAACCTGGCGTAGCTTCGACAGGAACCCATCCGTAAGGTCCAAAATAAACTTCAGCCCACGAGTGCGCATCAGCATTGGTAACGGTATAAATACCGTTGTCCGTCAGCTGGTTGCCTTGTCTCTGCAAAACATCATCCTCGCCCACTTGCTGCTGGCCAGGCGCATAACCCTTGACCCAGCGTGCAGGAATGCCTAGTGACCTGGCCATCATGACCATGGATGTGGAGAAATAATCACAGTAACCTTCTTTAATTTCAAACAGGAAGCTATCTACGAAGTCAGTGCTTACCTTTTTGGATAGGTCGGGCTGATTCGTGTAATTAAAATTGTTTATTAGGTAGTTTTGCAACAATCCTATTTTTTCATACGGCGTATTTGCCGAAGCTGTCACCTGCTCCGCTAGCTTTCGAGTTCTTTCAGGAAAGCTCTTGGGAATCTGCAGATAGGCATCATGAGTTTTGTCTCCGCCATAAAGCTCCTTGAAGGATTTGCTGCGGACCTCATCTTCCGGAATGATAGGAACCTCCGAGATAACTGTATAAGACTTCGGATACTTGGATTCCTTGGAACCTGGGTTCCGGTGGAGGACGGATTGGCCGCTTTCCCACAAGATTTTCCCGGCATCTGTGTTGTCCATCTCCTCAATCTTGGATACATGGTAAGCACCAAAAAGGACGGGGTACACCTGATCGCTCAGCATCGTAACGGTCTGCTCCAGCGTCTCCGTTTCGCCTGATAGGGTGGTGTCCTTGCTTTGCAGCGCTGAACCGATATTCACGTCCTCATAGTTACTGCCTGTACGCTCGTCAGACCAGCCAGTCCCCGTATATACCTTCCGGGTTTCCCCGCGCCAATAGCTGCGCTGTTCGGACTTCACCGACATGACCGGGGTATAGTCAAAATTGAAGCCTCCGCCGAGGTTATTGTCGTTCTGGCTGTACCCCGAAGTGCTGTTCAACTTTGTGGTTTCCATTTCACCGCTCACGTCCACTATTTTGGAAGATGCCCCCGAGCCGTCAATCCAAGCGGTATAAGGATCCGTTAACGTCGGCGATACGGTGGGCACACTGACTCCGGCAATAAAAATAACGGAAAACAGAACTGCAGCATGGATAAAAATTTTTAGCGGATACTTCTTCAACTGTTTCCACCCTGATGGGAACCGAGCCTGAAAACGCTTAAAATGCTCGCTGACCAGCCAGCCCATCGCCGCAAATACAGTCCAGGCTACTGCTTGCCAGAGATTGCTAGTCGTAAAAGAATCCAGTATGCAAAAAGCGATCACATGAAGTCCTGAGAATACAATAATTCTGCGCTTAGTACTTACCAAAATACCGCTGATAAGCAGAAGGACCCACGCCCCTGCGGCAATCCACACATATGGAGACATATGCTCGATAAACTGTCCGATGCGGTTCGCTAATGTGCCTGAAGGCATATAAACCCAATATTTGACCAATTCCCTATGTATAATGTACAGGATCGCCGCTCCTTCAAGGATAAGCCGGTACATTCTTTTGGCGGGAAGCAGCATTTCCACAACCACGACGACGGTCATACTGATCAGGACGATCGACTTCGTTTCCGTATACCATGTGAAGTCCATGAATGAAATCCACTGCAGTCCCATAATCCATATCCAAACCAATGATAGGGAATAAAAAAACGAATTTCTCAGGTAAGAATTCCATGCTTTCATGGTAATCCTCCTCCAATCGCGGCGGGCAGATCCTGCAGCTCAGAGACCGAACAGCTGAATGTCCCCCTCGCTTTAAGCATTGAAACCCAGCCTTGCTTGGTGCTTTCCTTGTCCGCTGGCGATGATGACACCAGGATGTGTGAAGGGGTTAACCCGTGGGTATCAACCCAGCGTAGCAGTTCAAGCGTTTTATTGTCGCTTTGCGGACTGATCAGAACGAACAAGCAGCCGGATGGAATAAAGCGGCCCCTGTTCTCTAGTTTAGACAGCAGACTTCCGTACCCGTCAGCCGTAACGTCCACCAAATGACTCATCATTCGCTGCCGATCGCTGTGATGCTCACTTGGCGCAAACATCTTAAACTGCTCACCAGCGGTGGCAAGTCCTATGCACAGCCGTTCCCTCGATGCATAATTCATCAGCGAAGCGGCGGTTGACACGGCAAGCTCAAACTGGGAACCCGATGCATAGTTAGCCGAGATGGCGTCCAGGACGATCATAATTTTGGGTACAGAATCATATTCAAATTCTTTGGATTTCCAAGAGCCGGTCTTGGCGGTGGCGTTCCAATGAATACGTGAAATACGGTCACCATAGACATAATCCCGCACACCGTTAATTTGTGTCGTTTCACGCCGGGAAGCCGCCGATCTCTGAGGACCAGCCAGCTTGGAATTCCTGTCCATCATCTTCCAGCCTGGAATGGACACGGTCCGCGGGAACACATGAAATTGGCCCGGCACATGAAAGGTTCCTTTATGTTCGATGAACCCGAAAATATCTTCTGTAACACATTCCGTCTCGGTAAAAAAATATCTCCCACGTTCCAGCGGCGGGGTCTGGAACATCAGCTCACCGCCTCCCCGAAGATCAGGAATAACGCTTTCCTCGAACGACCAAGTCTCCCCGTTATGCCGCTTCATGACTTCACGAATAATGACGTAAGGCATCGGGAGGAATCCCGGCACTGAAAAATGGAGTCTCACTTTCATCTGGTCTCCCGCATGCAGCGTTTCACCTTGCTCCTGTTCTGCGGAAAGATTGCGGTGGCCTTGAACCCGGCGAATCCCGCCCAAACCTCCGGCAATCAGGTAGATGACCAGGACGCTGATCATCACAAACAGCATAAGCGAAGTTTTACCGCCCTGAAACAATACGAACAAAAGGCTGGCAGCCCACACTGCAAGCACAATCCAGAAACGGCGGTTCCGCAGAACGGATCTGATTGTCTTCAGCAGCGCCTTCATGACGTCATCGCTCCAAGGCGACAGGCACATGCACCTGCTGCAAAATATTTTTTACGACCGATTCCGCACTTACATGATCCAGACGGGATTCGGGACGCAAAATAATCCTATGCGAAAGAACATATGGAGCCAGTACTTTGATGTCGTCAGGAAGGACAAAATCACGCTGCTCAATAAATGCATATGCTTTGCTGGCCATCATCAGGGAGAGCGAAGCGCGCGGACTTGCTCCAAGGAGAACGGATGGATGCTGGCGGGTCATGCGAACGATCTTAAGCAAATAATCTGTAACCGCATCCCCAATAAACACATGTCTGATTTCCTTCTGCATCTCAGCGATCTGATCCATATGCGTTACGGGTGTCAACTTGTCTACAGGTTGTCCTTGCGCATGCTTTTGCAGCAAACTTCTTTCAGTAGCGGCGTCAGGGTAACCCATACTGATTTTCATCATAAAACGGTCAAGCTGCGCTTCAGGAAGCATGTAAGTGCCTTCAAAATCAATGGGATTCTGGGTCGCGCAAAGCATAAACGGCTTGGGCAGCTCATATGTCTCCCCGTCGACCGTTACATTTCGTTCCTCCATCACTTCAAGTAGAGCTGATTGTGTTTTCGTCGTTGCACGATTAATTTCATCCGCAAGCAAAATATTCGTCATGACCGGACCCGGCCGGAAAAAGAAACGCTCTTCGCGGGGATGGAATACAGATACGCCCGTAATGTCGCTCGGTAAAATATCGGGGTTGCACTGTACGCGTCTGTAATCTCCGCTCATGGATTTGGCCAGAGCCTTAATCATCTGGGTCTTGCCTGTTCCCGGTACGTCTTCAATCAGAATATGCCCTTCTGCCAAGAGAGCAGTAAGCAAAAGCTGGATTTCAAAGGCTTTGCCTAAAATGCAAGATTCAAGATTGGATCTTACGGCTGCAATGGTTTGCAGGGATTCGCTGCTTACGGGCATATATTCGCGCCTCCTTATATCATGCAATTTTATGTAGATATTGGTTGCCCACGGATCAAATTGTTAAATCTTGAGATAAGAAGCATATATCTTACATTGTACATGAATTATTCCCTCAAAGTACATTGTGCAGGTCTCCTAATTTACTCGTATACCCCAACATACATCGGTGCAAACAGCAAAACACCCTGCTCGCTCTTGAGATCAGGGTGTAATAAATGATATGTCGATCGTACAGTTATCCTCTCGGACGAACGAGCAGGGCGGCCAAAAAGGAGAAGATGATCGCCGCGGATATCCCCGCGCTTGTGACTTCAAAGATACCGGTGACGATACCGATCCAGCCATCCCTTTCAAGCTCTGACAATGCTCCATGCACGAGAGAGCTGCCAAAGCTGGTGATCGGTACCGACGCCCCGGCTCCTGCGAATTCTACCAATGGATCATACAGCCCAAAGCCCTCCGCCACAGCGCCGGCGACCACCAGCGTACTCATCGTATGTGCCGGGGTCAGCTTGAACACATCCAGCATGATTTGTCCGATGACGCAAATCAATCCGCCGATGACAAATGCCCAAAAAAACTGCATCATTACTCCTCCATTTCAAGTGCTACCGCGTTCGCGATAGCATCATGGTTGCTGTACTCCATCTAGCCCCAAGATAGCGTATACTAGCCCGACAAAGAATGCCGCCACGGTCCCGAATACAATGACAGAACCAGCGAGCTTAAACATATTGCCGCCAACGCCAAGTACGTACCCCTCCGATTTGTGTTCCAGAGCGGCGGAGCACATAGAGTTGGCAAAACCCGTAACAGGAACAGCGGTTCCGGCTCCCGCGACTTGCGCGATCTTATCATATACGCCAATGCTGGTCAGGATAACGGATATTATAATCAGGACCGCAACCGTTGGGCTTCCCGCTTCTGTGACGGACATCCCAAACCAGGACATAAATCCCCGCTGTATAGCCTCTCCGAGAAGACAGATACCTCCGCCGATTAAAAAAGCTAACACGCAGTTCTTAAAAGTACTCCGTTTGGGCTCGTGCTTCTGCGCAATGCTTTTATATTCCTGATGGGTCAAGGTATCCAGATTGAATTTGGCCCCTTTACTTTTTGTGCTCGCAGGCAATACCAGCACCTCCTCTTCATCATTCCTTTTCATTATTTGTCATGCAATAGATTGTTATGTATTGAAGGGATCGATGCTAAGAATCGAAACACAGCAAACAGCCGCCACAAGCTTTCTGCTCTGGCAGCTGTTTTGGAATGGACGCATGCAAGGCACCAAAGCCCCATTCAAGCGATTAAAAAAGACACATCAGAACAATCACAAGCAAAATCAACAGCACACAAATCAGAATCATTTCCCTGTGTGAAGACATGAACTCCATGATGATGCTCCCTTCTGCACCTATAGCAGGACGTTCATCTACATCTATCCTATTCTCAAAAATAGACGTTGGTGCTTCATTCCGCCATCATGGACATTCCGTCTTGAGGAGTTCATACTATAGAGTGGAAATACATATCGTTACAATAGAATTCAGTAAAGGAGAACTATAAAACATGGATCAAAAAACGATGGACATGTTCCGCAAGCTGACAGAATTTCCTGCAGCTTCAGGATTTGAAAAAGAGCTTCGTGCTTATGTAAAGGAAATGATCACCCCATATACGGACGAATTCATTCAAGACCGCCTGGGCAGCCTTTTCGGCGTGCTGCGCGGAGATGAGCAGGGTCCAAAGGTCATGGTAGCAGGTCATTTTGATGAAGTCGGATTTATGGTTACGGGCATTTCCGAAACCGGCATGATCCGTTTTCAGCCGCTGGGCGGCTGGTGGAGCCAAGCTGTTTTGGCACAGCGCCTGAAAATTATGACACCAAACGGTCCAGTCATCGGCGTGGTCGGCTCCATACCGACACATCTGCTGGATGAATCGCAGCGCAATAAACCGGTAGACATCAAGACTATGTATATCGACATAGGCGCGGATAACCGCGAAGATGCGGAATCCTTCGGCATCCGGCCGGGCCAGCAAATCGTTCCGATCTGTGATTTCACCCCGCTGGCTAATCCGAAGAAAATTATGGCGAAGGCATGGGATAACCGTTACGGCGTAGGTCTAGCTATAGAATTACTGGAAGCTCTTCATAAAGAAAAGCTGCCGAACACACTCTACTGCGGTGCTACCGTACAAGAAGAGCTTGGACTTCGCGGCGCACGCACCTCTGCCAACTTGATTCAGCCTGATATTTTCTTCGCTCTGGATGCGAGTGCGGCCAATGACATGACAGGTGATAAGAACTCCTTCGGCCATATCGGCCAAGGTGTACTGCTCCGCATTTTTGACCCTTCGATGCTGACTCACCGCGGTTTGGTTGAATATGTGCAGGATACGGCAGATACTCACAAGATTAAATATCAGTACTTCGTATCTCAAGGCGGCACCGACGCCGGTCAAGTGCATCTGAGCGGTATCGGTGTACCTTCTACCGTCATCGGGATCTGCTCACGGTATATCCATACCTCGTCCTCGATCATCCATACCGATGATTACGATGCAGCCAAGGAACTTTTGATCAAGCTCGTAAAAGGTCTCGACCGAACTACACTGAACACGATTTTGGAAAATGCATAATCACTGCGATGAGCAGAAAAGCCTGCAAAGCCCCCGAAAATCGGGAAGTTTGCAGGCTTTTTCATCGTGCCAAGGTTTATCGTAAAAATATTTTTTTGTCCAAGCCTACAAAAAAATTAATAAATTTCACAAAAAAACATTATCTCCTGCCCTTAATTATGTTAAAATGAAAGCGCTAACAGTTATCATCTTCTAAAGGGGGCTTTTGAAAGATGAACCAAACCGATAAGGTGATGAACGAGTATCAGAATTTTGATCCGGTCACCGATGCTTTTTTCTTCAAAACGGGAAGTCAGGAGCAGGTTATTTTCCACGGCAGGAACTACATTATAAAAAAGAGATTATCCGCCGCCGAACAAGCCTCGATGAAATCCCTGCCTAATTTTGTCCGTGCTGCTTTCAACCTCTACGTCAATGTGAACAAAATTACAAATATCGTCGGCAATACCCTGCATTTCCGTGATGAATTCGCTTATCCTCGCACCATTACGGTGTCGAAACGAACCCTGGAAGAAATCAAAAGACGCATGCCCCGTACGCCCGACTTTCTATCTTCGGAGCAGTTGATTTAGCGGGACTTGCTACAAAGCGGCAGCTGCCCGGTTATCCGGATGCCTGCTGCTCTTTATTTCGGTTCGTTCACTCACACCCTTTAGTTCATTTTTCGACTTGGCTTTCCATATCTCACTAAAACATGCCACAAAAGTTTTAATTCCTGAAGTACCTCTTCATACGTTCCGCGATCGCTCCAAGCTGATGGATTACGTTTCAAGTCTACAGCAGCAGATCCAATGATGTTTGCATTGATGTAATGATTTTGCGCTATGCGTTTTGCCAAGGACGGCATGGATGGACCTCTAAAATCCGCTGGAACCTCGTCTACCATAAGTTCAAATCCCATGTGCCAATAAAGATCTATGGAATACTTCAGGCATATTTGTTCCAAGGTTCTCCCTACATGAGTGCCTTTGAATGAAGGATCTGCGACCAGTATATCTACGTCTTCTTTTAGAGAAATATCCCCGTGAATCTGGGCTTCAATATAATGATTTAGATTGCGGTTTGGTTCTTGGTTTGCTGGGTCCGTAAACGGCCTTTTCAGATGAACCAGTAAATGATTGATTAATCGTGTTGGCGTCAGATTTCTTTCACCAATTGCAAAATCTCTTATGAACGACTCTTCTAAAAGTGCAGCCAAAATGAGATCAAACTCTTCATAAGTCCCCTTTTCTTGTGGGTCTTGATGCGAATCCAAATAGGTGTATGTGGAACGATGTGAAACCTCAGGGGATAGAAGAAAGTAGCAAGATCCAAAACGCGGAGCAGGCCCATCTGGATGTAACATCAAATTCAGCGCCCCATATTTAGGCCGTTGGTTATTGGTTGTGCCCTCGAGTTGATATGCTCCCCCAAACATTCTCTTCTCCCAAAGGTCGCGTGCACCACCAGGGTAAGCGGATACGCTACCATTAGACAAAAATGTTTCAAACTGGCTCTTATATATTCCCTGCTCAAGCAGTGCATCAGCAATGCTTTTCATCTTTGAATCTGGTCGATCTGGATGAAAATGCATACCAATCCTTGCGTGAGATTTTAGATGATCAACAGCATTTTCAAATAGTTGTTCTGAGATATTAGACATTTTAAGGATGTGATTCATTGTTGCTGTGGCTTCATGCTTATGATCCCTTGCATACGCTGTAACATGCTCCAATGCCAATCGTTGTGCCTTTGATAATTCCATATACAGTTGGGTCCTCCTTTCAATATGTTAGCCTTATTAAATTCATAGCCTACCTAATTGACTTATATATAACCTTTCTCTCATTTGGCAGCTTCGCATATTTTTCTTGATAGAGTTTAAGGACGTTACCTGCTCCCATCTTTGCAAGCTCATCCTGAAAGTCATCCCAGTCTTTTCCCATCCCAAGTTCTCCCGTTACGAACTGGATTACTTTTAAGGTGACGAAATTTTTGATTGGTGACATAATTTTCGTGATCTCAATCAATTCTTCCTGTGAAAAGGAGATGGATGGTCCTGCGAAAAAACCGATTTTGTCTGCATTCGCAGTATACAATTGCTGGGATTCAAGTCCAGCGGCACCCCATTTCCTCGCATATTCCGCATCCTGATCATAGGGAACACATATCCCAGATCGACCATCCACACCCATTTCCTGCGGAGTTACCTCCCCATAGGGATTAAGCTTGGTCTGTAATCGAGAAGTATATCTGTGTTCTCCGTTCACTCGATTGAACGTATCACCTTCAATGCCCCAATTCGTCAACTCTACGATTTCTTCGGAATATTGCGCATCAAGAAGTGCGATTAATTCTTTAATATGCGGGGATTTTGCATTGATCGCAATGACCCAAGTTCCGCGTGAATTTGGATACTGGACCGGCTGAAGCGCCTGCAAGCCATTATCGGTAACGAGTGGAAGCACTGCTTTTAAACTGTAGAAGGAATCCCTCTTTCTGCCTTGCTCTTTCCAGCCATCCATCTCGATAAAATATTCCCCGAATAGAGCGAATGTCTTGCCCCCAATCACATTCTCGAAAAACTGTGGATCTGAGACCGTTGCGAAATCAGGGTCGATCAGATCGGCCTCATAAAATTTACGGGCCATCATAACGGCCTTCTTAAAATTAGGTTCGGTAGGGCCAAATTTATAGACCATCTTTTGGCTATCGAAATATATACCTCCTTGGGTATGATAAGCCATATAGAATTGCTCGAACAAATTAGCCGGGCCTGAACGATTTGATATCGGCTTGGAATCCGGATAAATCTGCTTGAGTATTTTCAGCGAATCATACAATTCATCGAATGTTTTGGGAAGCAGCATGCCATTGCGGTAGAAAATATCCTCGCGAAAAATATATCCGATCGGCATTTGTCCATAGGTGTTCAATCCATCAATGCCATACAGCTTACCGTCTTCGGTCATCATATCCTCCACAATCTGGGGATACCCTTCAATCCAACGCTTTAAGTTAGGCATTTGGTCAAGGTAAGGCCGCAAATCAAGCAGCATTCCCATCGGACCGAACCGCTGAACCATATCCTTGTTGATGATAAAAATATCCGGCTTCTGCCCGGCTGAGGTTAACATCTGATTGATTCGTTTGATATATTCATTGACGGGAAACTGCAGCCAATCGAATGTCAGATTCGTCCGACGCTCAAACTCCTTATCGATCGGTGTATTCCGATCGCGATCAAACGCTGGAACTGCGGCTTTGATAACGACGGGGGGTGTCGAAGTCGTGCCAGACACGAGTTCGTTGAATGGCAAACATACCGCTGACACGACGGCTAGAATGCCGACACAGATCATAATAATCAGCTTTCTACGAAGTAACCACATACTTGTATCACCCCTCCATCGAAGAATAGTTATATATTGTACGGGCGCTCTTACGATACTCGTTCGGTGTTGTGCCCTCTAGCTTCTTAAACATTCGAATAAATGCATTCGCATTATTGAACCCGACGAGCCTACCGATATCAGTCGCTGTGTGATCGGTGTTCATGAGAAGCTCCTTAGCCTTTTCAATACGCATACGATTGATATAATCGGTAAACGTGACGCCCTGATGTTTCTTGAAATATTGCGATACATAATTCGTATTCATATGAAAATGCTCCGATATCGACGTTAAATTCACTTCAGCCAAATGGGTGGATATGTAATCCAGCATGCCTGTAATTGCCTGCGACGATTGCTGCTGGGAATGAACCTGAGCGATTACATTTTCGAATACAGTGCGGCAGGCCGCTTCAATTCTGCTTGGATGATGCAGCGAATTGACATACGCGATCATTTCGCTAGCGGGCATCCCGAATATTCCTTCTTCATCCATTCGACGGTTATAGACCGTTTCTACGGCGAAATAGAGCAGATCACTTACGAATTGCCGAAATACCGCAAATCGCATATGCTGGATTCGCGCTCCCTCAAACAGCTGATCCAACAGCTCAGACGCCCCTTCCACATGACCGTTCTCCAAATATTTTCGCGCCGTCTCCTTCATATCGGAGGAAAAGAAAACCCCAGTCCTGCCCGGAGCACAGGTAGTTGCGTTAAAAATCATTCCGCACTCTCCTACACTGCGCAGATCAAGAATTTCAGTCGCTTCCTTGTAAGCCCTTTGAGTATACTCCAGCTGATTGAAGATCTTGCTAATGCCGACCGTAAGGCTAATCTCACCCACTAGATCCTCTTCATACCGGGATAAGAGCGGATGCAGCTCCTCCGTAACAAAGACCGTCACGCCTACATCATCTTGCTCTTGAAGAAACAACACCATCTCATTGCTGTTTATATCTAACAAAGGCTTGTGAAGCGAAATTAAAGTCTGGTGTAACTCAGCGGCTTGCTGGTGATGATCTCTCAAGAAATCAAACCTTACGACAGCCAGCGCAAGGCTGCCCCCGCCGCGAAAAAAATCATATTTCTCCGACAACCGTTCAATGTCTTCCTTATTCAGCTGCTGGTTAAGTGCACGATACAAAAATATTTGAATCAGCGACGGCATCGTCTCCTGTTGATATTGATGCCATGTCGTGATGCTCTCTTTGATATAATCGTACTCGGATTTGCCGCTCTCGAATGGCGCTTTGGCCAAGCGTTTAACGACATGAACCATTTCGGCAAGCGGCGAATAAATGCCGCGAGAGAAAACAACGGACACAGCTGTCCCGATCAGCATGAACAAAGCAATGACACCGATGGTCATATACAGGAACTTATAGACCGGAGCAGTCAACGCCTTCTCAGGTGTCACGACGAGGAAACCGAGATTGTCCCATGAAGAAGGATGAAATGATAATATGTTATTGTCCCCGTGGATCAACATTTCCGATTCTGACGTACCGCTGCTTGGATTGATTTGAAGCGCGCCGATGTCGAACGTATCGCCTAGCTTGTCCCGGTCGGTTGAACTGATAATGCGATTGTGGAGCGTATCAATCAGATAGATGTCGCCTTTTTTCGTGATGTTCATATTGTTGATCATTTGATAGATCTTCTGTTCGTCAATGTTAACCACCATAAAGCTGCTGGAGCCGATCACGCTCTCTATGTTCAGGACGAGCGGGATGATCGTCTTGTATTTCTTCTCGCCTGCAGCACCGCTCTGTCTATACACATCGGTCGCCGGTAGGATGGATGATACGATGCCGCTCTTGAACTGCTGATCCCAGAAAGTCAACGGATAATCCCTAAAATGGTAGTTCCTTTCTAGATAGAACACTGGATCGTATGAACCAGAGCCTGCCAGGATCGTGTTCAGCTTGGAGAAATATATAAAGGAATCATCCACAGCACTATCGCTAACAAACAGGTCATACAGCTTGCTGCTTAGCAAATACGCTGTTGAAGCATAATGGGTTTGCGATTTATCCGTGAACGAGAGTAAATTCAAATAGCTTGTATCAGACGCGATGCTGTAACCCTGATCCTTTATCTTGTCCAATAAGCCGTCAAGGGAAGAGGACGCAGCCCGCAAATAGTTACGGTTCGCTTCACGTGCGTCATCGATCATCCGGTAATTCGAATAGACGGCGATGGTTGAGGTGGAAATAAGGAGCAGCACAATGAGCACGAAGAAACGCAAAAATATAGCAACCAGCGTTTTTTTCTTCATTTGGGCTGTCGCCTTGCGGGGAAACGATGTGACCAAATGCTTCATATGCAGCCTCCTATTCAGAAATGTATGCGCATACATCTAGTTGTATAAATATATCATAAATGTGGAAAAAAGTACTATTTCAATCATGTTCCCATTCAAAATGCTAGATATACAAATAAGGCAGCAAAGTATTCGCACGAAGCTTTGCTGCCTTATTCGTTACTTGTCATGCATGAATTGAAATACTGCATACATCTCCTGCTTGAAGATCCACGCTAAATCTTTCGCTTACTGGGCAGGCGATTTCATATGTTCGTTCTCCGATGATGATTAACAGTCTTTCACAGCCAAAGTCGTTTTGGACTCGGAATGAACCTTCTCTTTCAGTCCGCAGTTGAATGTATTCTAGCTTATTTGCACGGATCCTAGCCGATACGAGTACACCCATCTCGCCTCTGAAATCGCGGAACTCAGCTGCATTATCAGACCATGCCGCCGGTATCGCTGGGAATACGCATATCGTACCGTCATCCACCTGAAGCAGCATATCTTGCAGTGCACATATAGCTGCGAAATTTCCTTCTAACGTAAATGGACGGTAATGAAACATACATACGCCTACTTGCTTGTAATCGCCGTTTAGGTGAAACCCGTTCGGTGAGCATGTATACCGCCACATTTGCTGCAAATGGTAGAGTGCAGCTTCCCCATTGCCTTGCCATGCGTACATCGTTGCCGCCCAGGCAAAAGAATAACCAACCCATTGGCCTTTGCCGAGCACTTCCAAATTGAAGATCGTCTTATCGGCAATCTCGCGATCCCGCTTCGACCCTTTCCGATCGAGCAGCTTGAGCGGATATATCGACATCATATGTGAAAAATGGCGATGGCTTGCGGTAAGTGTTTCTTTGGGGTTAATCATCAGTACACCGTCATTGGATACAGCGAGATCTGGCAGATTCTCCATCACATTCGCCCATTGCTCTGCTTCAGCTAAGTATCCAAGATGTTCAGCCATATCATGCAGACGTCGGAACAGGTATATCAACAGAGACAAATCATAATTACTGATCTGATCGAGCCAGGCTTCCAGGCTGTTATCATGGAACTCCGGCGAGCTTGATACCGGCATCTTAAACTTGCCGTCCTCCCCTGGCATGAGCCATCGCTGAACGCATTCCGCCGTTTCCCTAAAGTAGATATAAGCTTTATCGCGTAGAAATTCAGGATCACCCGTGCTGAGCCAGTAATGATCGAATGCCTGACATAACCAGATCTGATTTGTTATGCTCAAGCTGTACATCGGCCAACCACCCATTGCTCCACCAGCAAGAGTCATAACCGATGGGAGATTCATGCCTGGCGCATCATAGAAGCGTTCCGCGAAACGTTTGGCTTCTGGACGTAAATTCCAGAGGAAATCGATGAAACTCTCCCCTTCTTCAAGATGGTTCGCCTTTAAGTAATGCCAGTAACTGAGCTGGGTATTTAAGTCGTGATGGTAATCACCCTTCCAAGGAGGAAGCTTCCCTTCATCGGCGGTCCATACTCCTTGCAGCGGCATCGGCGGAGCGCCTTTTCGTGAACAAGAACCGAACAAATAATTGTTCAGTACCCACATCTTCTCCGCTTTCGCATCCGGAAGTGTGATCGAACTCTGACCCCAATAACGGGTCCACCATGTAACATGATCGTCGAACGCGGCATCATAACCGGCCATCAACGCGGATGCAGTCTTCCTCTTCGCCTTTTCAAGCCAATCGTCCCCATCGTGATTCGCAGCAATGGTATACACGATCACGCGTTCTCCCGTAGCTCCCTCGCCTTCTGCTATGACAATGGCATATTCGAGATCATGAACCGTTCGCTGATGGAACCAACGTATATGACCTTCCGAATGCATCCCAGCGGCTGGATAACCAAGCCGAGTGAGACTCGTATGAAATACGGGATTAGCGTTGTTATCCTGCTGTTCTCCAGCATAATCCGGTGGTATAAGATCGAGACTTCCAGCTGCATTTGAATCACCAACAATCCGAATATAGCCAAGACCGTTCACGGCATGCAAATAGCTGGATACTTTAATGCTGCGATCCCAGAAGGTCATCTCGATGTGCGCACATGCTTCCCACAGGGAAAGACGGCTTACCAGCCGATCAACGGATTGGCTAAAGCTTAGCTCTAACCGTCCAGCCGGAAGCTTTGTCGGATATGGATATTTTTCATACATGTTATCAAATCGCTTCAAAAGCCCCTCTTGATCACCACGCTTCACGCAATCGATCATTTCTGCGTAGGTAAAACCTTCATCCAGCACCTCCGGGGCCAACCGGAGATCCCATAGGTCGCCGCGATCCAGACTAAATCGCAATGGAGCGCCGTTTCCCCATAACAGACATCCAGTTAATCCGTTGCCAAGTGGAAGCGCCTCATCCCACCTCTTAATCGGTTCGTCGAACTGAAGATCATATTTGTTGTCCATGTGATGTACCCTCCTCATCCGTCTTGAAAGCAGAAAAGGGCAAACCATCCGTAAAATATCAGGAGGCGCCCGTTCTGCTATGGCCTTGCGTTCTATCCAGATTCTTTATTGTTTTACTTTATCGTTATACATTTTTAATACCGACTCATAATCGCCCATTTTTCTGATCGTCTCCTGGAACTTATCCCAGTCGGAGAAGCTCATCTCGCCCTTAATGAATTTCACGGCGCTTTCCTTCACATACGTATCGATCGGCGTCATCGTATTGGCTCTAAGATCTCTTTCATCCTTCGTGAACATAATTTTCGGCGCACGATCCATCGGCGCGATCGATTCCTTGCCGCCGTATTTATCAGAAGCGAACCAATAGTTCTCAAGCTGCGCCTTTCCATCATGATAGAACATGACATCCGGAATGGAAGTATATTTCGCAATCGCCTCCTGCGGCGTAAACACGATCCCTGGTCTCGTACGCATCGACACAGAAACGCCTAATTTAGCAAGCTCGCCGACGAAATCGTCTGAATTTTTCAATGCTGGTAGAAACTCTTTCTTTCCGTCTGTCACTTCATAAGACTTGCCTTCAATCCCCCACATCAGCAAATCGACCATCTTGTCGCTGTACTGATAATCAAGCAGCTTCACAATCTGCTCCACATTCTCGGATTTCGCTGAAATGACGAGACCTGATCCGTTGCCTACGCCTTTGCCTTTCTGCTCGCTGCCACTTTTCCAGGCTTTACCGTATTTCGGGTTGTCTGCGCCCATCGCAAGCGCCCAAGTCACGCCGGCTTGCTTGTTGGCATTAAAATCAGCCACATAGCCGGACCACAGCAGCGGGTAAATGAATGTTTTGCCCGAGGTTGCTTTACTCTTGGCTTCATCCATATTGTCAGACCAGAATGCTGGATCGAGCAGCTTCTCTGTATACAGCTTGTTCAAGAACATAAGCGCTTCCTTGTAAGCCTCTTCTGTTGGGCCGTATACATATTTCTCCCCGTTCCAATAAATTCCTCCCGCGGTATGATTTGCGTTCAGAATCCCTTCATACTCAATATACTGCTCGCTCTGACCAACCGGATAAGAGTCCGGATACAGCGTTTTCAATTGTTTGGCTGCATCATACATCTCATCGAGCGTCGTCGGCACCTTGATATTATGCTTCTGGAAGACATCAAGACGGTAGGCCGCGGCATATTGGCTTGGTGTAATGTCTGTCGGATTCGTAGAGCCGTCATAGAAGGCGAACAGCTGCTTCTTCTCGTTCATTAAATACTGCTCATTGTTAGCTGTCGCATCAATATACGTCTTGTAATTCGGCATCTTGTCCATATACTGGGACAGGTCTACGAACAACCCTTGCTCACCGAATTTAATAATATTATCCTGACCGCGTACCAGCATCACGTCCGGAATATCGCCGCTTGTCAGCATAACCTTTGTTTTCTCTGAATACTCCCCCCATGGGATACGCGTCCATTCAATCTTAACTTCCGTTCCCAAATAATTCTGGATCTCCTTCTCATATTCCTGCTGCACAATCGTCCCTGTTGGATCGCCCCCAAAGTGAGGGATCACGACCTTCAAATTTAATGCTTTCGCATGATCAGTACCATTCTCACCTGTTTTCGATTCACTGGTGTCCGAGCCGCTGCCGCTGCCGCAGCCGCTAAGCATTGTTGAAATAAGTAACAGAGTCATCAACATTCCCAATAACGTTTTTTTCATGCCAGCTCTCCTCTAACCTTTTATTGATCCCACCATAACGCCTTTCACGAAATGCTTCTGAACGAACGGATAAATACATAAAATGGGTGCCATCGTGATGACAATTGCCGCCATTTGTATGTTCTTCGGATTGATTTGCCGGTTCTGAATCAACTCTGTCGCCTTTTCGCTGCTGCCATATCCTTGTTGTGTAAAAATAATACTACGTAAGAACATTTGAAGCGGATAACGTTTCTCGTCCTGCAAATAAATGAGTGCGCTGAACCATTCATTCCAATGCCCTACAATCGTGAACAAAGCGAAGGTAGCAAGCAATGCCTTTGAAAGCGGCAAATAAATTCGGAACAGAACAGTTAAGTCATTTGCGCCATCCATATATGCCGATTCCCGCAGTTCACTAGGGATATTCTGGAAGAACGTACGAAAGATAATGACATTATAAGCGCTGATACAGCCGGGCAGCACCATCACCCAAAATGTATTGAGCAGATGTAGCTCTTTCATCAGCAAATACGTCGGAATCATACCGCCGCTGAAAAACATCGTCACAGCAAGGAAAATCGTGATCGGCTTCTTGATTCGAAACTTCGATACCGTCAGGGGATATGCCATTAACGAAGTCAGCAGCAGTGTCAGCAGCGTACCAACGGTGGCATACATGATCGTATTGGTGTAGCTCGTGTACAGTAGTGGCTTCTCAAAAATGATCTGGTATCCCTTCATATTGAAGCCTTTTGGAAAA
Source organism: Paenibacillus mangrovi (assembly GCF_022898935.1). GTDB lineage: Bacteria > Bacillota > Bacilli > Paenibacillales > Paenibacillaceae > Paenibacillus_AQ > Paenibacillus_AQ mangrovi. The sequence goes on from NZ_JALIRP010000002.1 coordinate 476,705, forward strand.
AAGCTCACCTCTCCCAGCGCGATAAAATCGGCATGGCTTAACGAAATCGATATGACATGCAGCAGCGGGTATACCGTGATGACGATCAGTAGCAGCATCAGCCCGTAATTGAATACGTCGAACAAGCGCGAACCAAGGCTATGTTTATACCTCATTTAAATTTCACCTACCATAAGCTTGTTTCGGAAAATTTGCGAGACAACCGGTTCGTTGCCAGAACGAACAGAAAAGAGACCACGGACAACATCAAGCCAACGGCGGCGCTGTATTCGAATCGTCCACCTTCCAAACCGATCCTATACACGTATGTACCAATCACATCGGCTGTCTCATAGGTTCCCGGGTTGTACATCAGCATGACCTTCATGAAGTCGGTACCCAGAATGCCGCCAACGGACAAGATAAACAAAATAATCGTTGTTGGCATGATAGCAGGTAGTGAAATATGCTTCATTTTCTGCCAACGGTTCGCACCGTCGATTGAAGCCACATCGTAGAGTGTTGGATCCGCATTGCTGAGCGCGGCTAGATACAAAATAGTACCCCAGCCGATCCCTTGCCAAATTCCTGAACCTACGAACAAAGTACGGAAATATTGCGGTTCCGTAATAAAGTTGACAGGCTCCTTCCCGAACCAACCGGCGATGGTATTGAACATACCGTCTAATGAAGTGAATTCCTTGAGCATTCCCACGATGATAACGGTCGAAATGAAATGTGGAAAGTACGATACCGTTTGTACGAATTTCTTAAATGCCAGCACCCGAATTTCATTAAGAAGCAGGGCTAGCACGATGGGTGCGGGAAAACCGAACACTAGGCTGTATATGCCAAGAATTAACGTATTTTTGACGGTTCGCATCGCCATGGGATTGTTGATAAATTCATGGAAATACTTGAAGCCCACCCACTCACTTCCCCAGATCCCTTTGGCTACATTGTAGTCTTTAAAGGCTATCAGCACTCCGTACATCGGGAAATAGGCAAAAACAAGAACAATCAGGAACCCGGGCAGCACCATGAGATATAGAAACTTTTGACTCCAAAATGATTGGATGAACTTGTTGTGCCGCTGCGATCCGGGTTGTTTTACTTGAAGTTTACCTGTGGCAGCAGCCGTCTGGTTCCTCACGAAATTCACCTCCTTTTGTGTTGTTTTATTGCGTTAGAACCATTCACAACATATATGATAACGCTTCCAATGCACAATAGATAAAAGATTAGATGATATCGAATTTGTTAGATTCGGGCATATACAATATATTAGTTGGATTAGGATGAGGGATAAGAAAGAAAGCAGCCAAATAATCGGCTGCTTTCTTTCATTATTGGTGAGTGTTCACCAAGCTTTCGATCGCTGATTGGGGAGACCGTACTGTGAAAGCGTAGCCGGCAGAGCTACCGCAGCGATCAATTCATGAAGTTTCCCTACAAATTTCAGGGAAGCTTCTTCCGCATTCATGCCGTTACATCACCACCCAGGGCTGCGAATAAATCCCGTAGTGGCCGTAATGCGTGGCGGCACCGTTAATGTCAGCTCACCCCTTTTAAGATACATATATTTAAATCAGATCAGACTTTTGCACCAATCGCTGAATGACTGCCTAAACTACATTTTGGCTCTTAATCGGCTCCTATAGGGACGAGAGTAAACATGCCACAAAAGTTTTAATTCCTGAAGCACCTCTTCATACGTTCCGCGATCGCTCCAAGCTGCGAATGTCGCTCGTAATTAAAGATGAACACCATTATTAATAGGTATAATCGCTCCATTCACCCAGGAAGCCTGCTCAGATGCAAGAAAAGCTATAACACTAGCAATCTGCTGAGGATCAGCATTGTTCGGATCGCTACAAGCATCAATGTAAAGCTGCTCAGCTATAGATGCATCCATAGTCATATGCTGCCACCATTCTTTCAAGAGGGGGGTCTTTGTACCGCCGGGCATAACTGCATTGATGCGGATTCCATCCTTGAGCAGATCTTTCGCCAGTCCTTGCGTCATATGATTCAAGCCGGCCTTTATCGTATCGTAAATAAGATTGTTGCTTAAATTTCGTATTGCATTTATTGAGCTGACATTGATTACAGTTCCTTTGCTTTCGCGTAAAAAGGGCAGCGCCGACTGAATAAGAAAAAACGGTGCCTTCAGGTTCACCTGCAACAGCCGGTCCCAGTCCTCCATCGAAATGTTGTCGATCACCTTGTTACTTACCATAGCTGCATTGTTGACTACGATATCGATCCTTCCCCATAATCGGATGGCTTCCTCTACAATCCTCTCCGGTGCTTGCGGATCGAGCAGATCACAGGAGACAAATTCCGCCTGTCCACCCTGATCTCGAATGATCTTCAAGACCTCTTCACCCCGAATGGTATCCCGTCCACATACAAGCACGGTTGCGCCTTGTGATGCTAAAGTTATCGCGGTTGCTTCACCGATTCCGCTGGTTGAACCCGTAATAATAGCTATTTTTCCAGTTATACTCATCGAAATCCCCCACTCATTAATTAGAACCTGCGGTATGATTCAACGGATCTAATCCGTAAAATTGAAAAGCATTATGGTAACGAACACGATCATGGTCCTGAGCAGGAACCAGGGAATGAAGCAGCCCCTCGAACAATTCGAAGACCTCTTGGATGGCCCCCCCATACAGACTTACAGGCCAATCGGTACCAAACATGATGCGAGACGGACCGAATAACCTTACAACCTGCTCTACATAAGGATACAGCTGTTTCATCTGATCGCCCTCACCTGTCAAAGTCATCATGCCCGAGAGCTTACATACCGTTTGCTCATTTGCAGCAAGCTGTGTCATTGCCTCAAGCCAAGGTTCCATCCTCTGTCCACGAACGTCAGGACTACCTAGATGATCAATGGCCAATCGCAAGTCTGGTATTTGCCTTTGAAGCTCAACAATCCGATCCAAATGCTCCCCTTGCATCACGATATCGAGCGGGAATTGCTCTGCTGCCATCACTCTCAGATTGCTAACCACTTGCGGCTGCAAAACCCAATTTTTATCAGATATAGTATGCAGCATCGGTCTTAGACCGACCAATTTACGGTTCAGCCTCATACGCTCAAACTCTTCTGGAAACTCCGGCGACTCCAGATCTAACCAGCCTACCACGCCTGATATCGACGGGTTTCGTTCGGCTAACCCTAGCAAGAAGCTGGTTTCTTCAGGAGTTGGCGCCGCCTGTACGACGACAGAAGCTTCTATGCCAAGCTCCCTTTGCCACTCTGCTGCATGCTCAGGCAAATAATCGCGTTGCAATATCGCATTTTCCGACTTCAGCCAGTCATAGTAACCCAGTTCTGGGCACCAATAATGCTGATGCGTATCAATATACATGAACCTTCCCCCGTCTCTCATGTTCTAATAAAGAAGCGTGACCGCAATATGTAGGCATGCCACTGAGGCCTGGCACGGTCATTTTAAGGAATCTACCATACTTGTTAATTGGGTTTGATCATCATTGCGGTGTAAGTATTAAGTGTCAATGTGAGGGTAAATAAGATGTAATCTACGCAGGTTCAGAAGATGTAATCGTTGAGGTTGATTCTAGTACAACTATATTATACAAATTTACTGGATAAAGGAAAAGATGGATTGGCGGCAAAAAATCCCCTTCTGGTCTACAATGTTTCATCTATGCTACCATAGACGTTTTTTCACTGTGTACCTGAAGGGGGTATGCTATTATAGCATTTTCAAAAAAGCAATTATTCAAAATGCTCATTCACATACAGCCCGCCATGATAACAATAATATTTTCTAGCATTTAAGTTTATTAGTTTATTTAATGATTTTTCTGCGTCCGCAAGATTGAGTGCAAAATTAGGATTCGCAACTTTCAATGTATTATCTTCAATAACTGCAGCATCTCCGGTGATGACCGTATCCAATTTCTGATTATATATGGATATGTGACCTGGGGTATGGCCTGGCGTAGATAATATGGTGCATCCTCCAGCCCACTCCAACGTGTCGCCATCTGTGACAACCAAATCTACGGGTACATTCTTGATATTTTTCAAACGATCAATAAATGCTAAGCCGAAATCTTTCTCTGACTCCGGTAGGTACTGCAGCATTTCCTCAGCCTGAATAAGACGCAGAGACTTTTTTTGCCCTGAAATATAATCTTGTTCCATATCACTGGCGATCACTTGAATATTCGGGTATTTTTCTATTAATTCATATAAAGCCCCCATATGATCATCGTCATGATGCGTAATAAGTACCTTTGTTAAGGATTCCGGTGAAATTCCTTTATTATTAAGCTCTTCCTCTAATAGAGGAAGCATACCAGGGTATCCACAATCGACTAAAATGGTTTCGTGATCATCTTGTATGACCGTAGGATGAATGACCATTTCAATTTCGTTATACATAAATTTCAAATCTAATTGGATGATTTTCATATCTATTTCTCCTTTGTGAATAGGTGAGCAAAGAATCCTAACAGGACTTAGCAAGACGAAATCCGAGGTCTTCTATGCAAAATGACGGATGGCTGCGCCGACGGCAAGAAGCCCCGCACCCCCTAGCCTCTTCAGCCCAGCTGCCTCCTCGAAAAATTCGGTAGGAGCCGTACACTTGTTCATCATATAAATCCCAGCACCACTCCCAAACATTCCCTAACATATCATACAGTCCCCACGCATTCGGTTCCTTTCTTCCTACTTCATGGGTTTGGCCTCCTGAATTTTCATTATACCAGGCAATCTTATCAAGCTCTCCGTATCTATAACCATTAGTCCCTGCTTTACATGCATATTGCCACTCTGCTTCTGAAGGAAGTCGATAGCCGTCTGATTCCCAATCACAAACAATGGTTTCACCATCATGACTTATAGCATAACACTCTTTCAGTCCAGCTTTCTTTGAAAGTAGATTACAAAAAGAAATGGCATCATTCCAAGAAATATTCACAACCGGTTTTAGATCTCCGTCCAAACAACGAGGTGTATTATTTGTAATTCCATAGTATAGGCCCATCGTTACGGGATACCGGGCAAGAAGAAACGGTCTTATTTCAGCTTTCCATTCCCTCTTTATTCGATCGTCTCTTAATTCGATTTCTCCCCCTGGAATTTTTACCATTGGATAGTCTATGTACCTCTGTATTTCAATTGACACTCGAGCTTCCTCCTAATGATCCCGGTTTTCTAACTTATTATATCTTTTATAAAGCTAACAAAAACATTTCCTATCAACCACTTTGCAGCCATCACCGTAACAACGATAACAAAACCAACAACTATGCCAAGACTCTGTTTTTTAGCATTATTCATCTTGAATCTCCTCTCTACTCCTCAAATGATAAATTGATAGGCTCGTCCAAAAGGTCATATGTAAAATCAATATTCGTTGTCGGTACCTTGGTATCCACTTCCTCGAATTGAAGTCCGTCAATCCAGACCTGCCCGCTCTCGGAGAGCAGCACACCAAAAGCTATAATTGCACTTTTTTCAGGTACATCTAGAACGATGCTGTAATGATTCCACTCCGTATCTCCTGTGATGGGGCGGTCACTCATGTTATCAAATTGCAGCACATCATGAAGAGCATCATCCACTCGCATCCAGAACCCGCAAAATCCATCAACCGCTTTTGTTTTGATAAAGCCTGAGAGCTTTAATCTCTTGCCAAGGTAACGGTCCGCTTTGAATTGCTGCATCATCGTTGCAAATTCACCTAACGTCTGTACCGTAACAGATTTTAAAAATCCGGATGCTTTCCCTTGATGGAAGGTTTCCCGGTCAATCCCCATCTGATAATTAAAAGGGTGACTTCCGCTTAATTGCCATCCTTTTAATAATTGTTCATTTTTCATCTTCATTTCCTCCCTTTGCATCGTTAATTTGCCCATGATTTTGCGATACTGTCCTGGCGGTAATCGATAATATTTCTTAAAGGAACGAGTAAATGATTCTTGGGTTTCAAAGCGATAATAGACCGCAATATCTATTATTTTTTCATCTGTATACAGCAGCATGTTCGACGAGTTAGCAATTCTACGATATCGAATATACTCTGATGCGGTCACCCCAACTTCTTTTTGGAAAATCCGATGGTAATGATACTTTGAAAATCCGGCAAACTTAGCCATGCTCTCTAAAGATAATTCCTCATGTAAATGTGTCTCTATATATTCAATTGACTGTTGAATGATGGGACTATAGCTCAATTCATAACCTCCTCATGAACAAGATACCAGAAGAAAATATGATTTTTTTGACTTATATTGCTGTATGTTGTTTGAGACTTATTGTGTGATATATGACATAGCCAAGCAAATGGACATATGGTATTTTCTTTTGATGGTCTATAAACAAAAGCTAACGTAAAAAATAGAGAACGTTTAGCGTAAGGCATAGGAGGAAAAGAGAATGTCAACAGTTTTATTTGTAAAGGCAAACAACCGTCCAGCAGATCAAGCGGTTAGTGTGAAATTATATGATGCTTTTTTGGCAAGCTACAAAGAATCTCATCCACATGATACGGTGATAGAGCTTGATTTGTACAAGGAAGAATTGCCATACGTAGGAGTAGATTTGATTAACGGCACATTTAAAGCGGGCAACGGAATGGATTTAACAGCAGCAGAAGCCAAAGCCGTTGCCGTTGCTGATAAATATTTAGATCAATTCCTTGCAACCGATAAAGTTGTATTTGGTTTCCCGCTTTGGAATTTAACCATCCCAGCTGTACTGCACACATATATTGATTATTTGAACCGTGCGGGCAAAACATTTGCATATACGCCAGATGGCCCAGTAGGTCTTATTGGAGATAAGAAAATTACATTATTAAATGCAAGTGGCGGTGTATATTCGGAAGGGCCAGCTGCTGAACTAGAAATGGCCGTTAAATATGTAGCTAACATGATGGGCTTCTTCGGTGTGAAAAATATAGAGACCGTAGTGATTGAAGGTCACAATCAATTCCCAGATCAGGCAAAAGAAATCATAGCCGCAGGTCTTGAAAAAGCTGTTAAAGTAGCCAGCACGTTCTAATTCACTTTAAACTGTCACACTACATGCAGTACCAACGCTTTTTGGCGGTGGTACTGCTTTTTTTCGTTTATCCCTCTACGTTTTTATTCTCCATTGCATGAACAATCATTTCTTTAAGCTGCTCTGGCTGGTCCGAGCGGATTGCTATTTGGGAGTATTTCTTTTGGATGCCCATGAATAGGGTTGCCTTGACTGGTGTATTCATTTTTAAAATAAGGTCTGGATGAACTTTTTCAAAATCCCGCGCAACAAACTCCAGAGTATCTTTCGATAGCTTACTTTCTAGAATCGCAGGATCTTCTTTGATGCACTCGATATTGTCAAATTGAATTTCTATACGCTTTTGTAATCCAATCGAGAGAAACATGGAGCCCTGATGGATGTGGACTGGGTTCAACCGAACTGCTTGCATATCCGCTAAGAAAAAAATCACCGAATATAGATTCAGAACGAGTAAGATGATCGAAATAACCATCGATTTATGATGCAGCCACAAATGGATGCCTAATGTTTCGATAACAATCGCATGAATCATCATCACTTGGAATGCGATATAGCTTGAGCGTTTATACAATGTGATCCCTGTTGGCGGCGTCTTTTTCCAGCTGAAAAATGCATAATAAAACATCATCGCCTCTGAACAGATCACTTGAACAATTGGATTTTTCTTTATGTATTCATCGATTGCATACGGGAAAGCAAAAACGAGTGGTAATGCGCTCTTTTTCACCTTCCCCACGATTTTGGGTATGACACGCACAAGCGTAGCAATGAGCATCAGTTCAAATATAATGAACGCAGCCTCCACTGCAATGCCGGCCCAAGTGATCGCTGCAAAAGGTTCCAACAACTGCTTGGGAATGAGCAATCTAGCCAAGATACAGCCTGTGGCTGACAGAATCATCGCTGTCTTGAGAGAGAACTTCTTGCTGAATAACATTGAGTATAGAGGCAGCATGATCACCAGGTCTATTAACGACCCTAGAACGACTGCTTTTGTGTCTGAGGGGAGAAGATTGTTTCCGATGTGAGTGCGATAGAGCATGAAATTGCTGCATAGAACAAGGCCGAGCATCATTAACCAAATATTCTTTCCTCTTTCAATGACACGCATAGACTATTCCCCTTTCACAATTTCATTTAGTTTTCCGAGTATTAGGACGAAATGCTTCAAGTCTTCCAGAGGCAGCTGCCCATAAACATCGCGATTGATCTCATCTTCGAGCATTTGCGCTTCTTCGAAATGCCGCTCACCCTTTGCCGCCAGCTTTAAAAGGATTTCACGACGATTTTCTGGATTAATACTGCGGGTAATATATTCTTTGGCCTCTAGTTTATTCAGAATTTGACTAACAGCACTCATCGATATATTCAATTGGGCAGCTAAATCCTTCGTTGAAGCGCAGCCGGTCCGGATGAGCTCTAATAATAAAACCTGCTTCACTGTTAGCTCATTATCCATTTGATGCTCAAATCTGCTTGCTAATTGAACACTTAAACGATTTAGTAATGGGTTAATTTGTTGAATGAGATCATTTTTCACGCTTAGTACACCTCGATTTATAGTTAATCTACCTTAACTATAAAGCACAATAAATTAAAAGTACATAGTCAGTTCCGTACCACTCTGATTTTTTGTACAACGTCATTTTAATATATCGCGTATGGTGTGATATTACAGCAAAAAGCCTGCCGGAGTCTTGATGAGACTCTGACAGGCTTTTCGACTGGTTGAAGCTATTTAGACCACAATGCAATCAACTGATTTGCACTCTCTTTGAGCACGAGGGCCACATGATCCGGCACCTGATCCTTATCGGTCCGGTTCATCAGATGTTTGACGAAATCATTCATATGCTTCGCTGCTTTCTCGATCGAGCCTTTATTCAGTTGATCTTCTGCTTGCTTCAGACTATTCTCGAGTTGTACGAGAACTGGGCCCGTCAATTCACCAGATGTTTCGTAGCGTATCAATAGCTGATTCATCGCATGCACGCTTGTGGTTACATTAAACGTATACAGTTCCTTATGCTCATTGCCTGCCTTATCCGTTACGGTTACCGTAACACTATGCGAACCGAGCTGGCCGGTCAAATCCATATCTGTGCCAGCGGCATATGCCTCATCATCAAGCAGGATTGAGATTCCGTCTACACCTGACAGGTTATCTTCTGCGTCAACTTCCAGCGTTACAGTTTGATCGTTCTCGAATTGCGTCCCATCGTTTAGTAAGGTGCCATTGGCCGTTAGCGCTGCAGACGGTGCGGTCGAATCTGCTTTAACCTGTAACATTTGATCCGCTTCTGTATTTCCTTCTTGATCAACGGAGCGGAATGTAATCGTGTATATGCCATCCGTCAGCGTAAACGGTCCTGTATAAAGGGCAAACTCTCCATTTTCCGAAAGCTTATATTCCGTCTTCGCTACCCCTGAGGAATCATCCGTGCTACTAAGCGTTACCGTAACGGGAGTTTGATACCATTCGCCAAACTTGGTTCCATCCAGCTTTGCGACAGTAACCGGCGGGACGTTCCAATCAACTTGGGTCAATGCTGCAATCTCGCTGGCACTTAAAGCTCTGTTGAATATCTTTAACTCATCTAAGCTGCCTTTGAAAAATGAAGTTTTGGTACCCGTTCCAGGCTGCCCTTCAACTCCGACAGATGTCATCGGGCAATTCATTGTATTTGGGTTTGTTTCTTTTAATACACCATTGACATAAAGCGATGTTCCGCTGCTTGTGCCCACAAAGGCCAGGTGAGTCCATTGGTTCGAAGGAATACTATAATTGAAAACATAGTCCTCCACACCATATACAGTAAACCCTACTTTACCCGTTTTATTCCACTGGTTAATCTTAATAGCTGATGATGAACCACTTATTAGCGCCTCAGTCCTAGTGGTACTCGATTGTCCGTTGACCCATACGCCTAAAGTCCAATCCGGTCCTTTGATCTCTTGGCCCCCTAAGTTGATATATCCGCTGCTCCCATCAAAGCTAACTGCATTTCCATATTTACCCGTTGTCCATGTTGCACCACCGACCAAAGCTCCATTTAAATAGCCTGAGGAATCTTTTACCGTGGTTCCAGTTCCTTCATCCATCTTCCATTCTGAATGGATCGGTACGACAGGAGGCTCCCATACAATGGGGTCTTCGAAGTACTTAATCCCCTTATTCTTCATTCTTAAACCATGGTCTTTGAGTCTTGCTTTAAAATCATCCCAGTTTCGATTACTTTTCGTTGTCCAGCCAACCTCGGCATTCGCTATTAATCGCGGATATAATAAATAATCCATTTTATCCTGAGTATCAATCGTTTCTGCCCATAATGCACTTTCTGTTCCATAAATAGATGCTCCGGAAACACAACCTGTTGGATCCCAGCTATATGCTTTATTTGTATTGATATATCCTCTCCAACTTAAGCCGATTGGCGTATCGGTGTAGTATTTCATATCTAAATAAGCATTTGCGGGAGATACGATCATCTTCATCCCTTTTGCTATTGCTGAAGTTCCAGTCGTACTCGTACAATGCCAGTTTTGCAGAATGGAATCACTTGCCGTACCGCTTGAATTATCTGATGGATCCCATCCAACAACCTTTTTACCATATTTATTCACAATACCTGTGACTCTTCCAATAAAATAATCGTAATCCGATGCAGAAGTTGTGTAAGATTCATCACCGCCAATATGAATATATGGTGAAGGTGAAATCGCGGCAAGTTCTTTGATGACATCATCGACAAAAGCATATGTAACCTCAGAGTGGGCCATCAATGTGCTGTACCCTACTTCTGTATCCGTACGCATAGGTTTTCTTTGTCCATCAGGATTTAATTCTCCATACGAAGCTAAGGCTGCATTCGTATGTCCAGGCATTTCAATTTCCGGAATCACTTCGATATATCGTTCTGCTGCATAATTTACGATATCCTTAAACTGGTCCTGTGTGTAATATCCCCCGGGGCCGCCACCCACCTGTGTCGTACTTCCAATTCGTGTTAGATCAGGTCTGGATTTAATTTCAATACGCCATCCCTGGTCATCGGATAGATGTAAATGAATCTTGTTTATCTTATACTGTGATGCAAGATCAATCTGCCGTTTCACTTGATCAACTGTAAAAAAATGTCTGACCACATCAAACATTAATCCTCGATAACTGTATGCAGGCTTGTCGCTAATCGTTGAAGAAGGAATGACCCACTGTACTCCGGAAGTCACTGTGCTCTTTTCAATATCTGCCGGTAAGAGCTGTATTAATGTTTGATTGCCTCTAAAAACACCTTCCGGTGTATAAGCAGTCAGTGTAACTCGATCCGTAGTTGTACTTAAATCATATCCCTCATTACCTTGACTAGAAGTTCCTCCTATTGTAGTAAGATAAATGCTTCCAGCTTGAGGATTAGCTGATTTGATAACGTTGATATGGAATCCTGTTGGAACATTCAGCTTCTTGGCAAGCATTTGACCAATTTTGTCTAATTCATCTGTCTCTTCGGCAGTATTCCCAGCTACATATATCGAAGTGCTGTCTGTTAAAATAAACTGGCCTGTGCCCATGGTATAGCTTGCAGGTTTAGGCAATATGGAAGGGGTATTTGGGGGATTTGCTGCAGCTTTGGCATGATTAGGTGAGATGATCAACATTTGAAGCAATAACATAACAACCAAGGTCATTGAAACGGTTTTGTTTTTTGATCTTTTCATTCAAATTCCTCCTTTGTTAACCACTATATGTGCGAAAAAAAGGGGATATCCCCCGCCATGAAAAGCGGCGGGAGATTGTTGAAGGCCTATTGCGGCAATAATGCCTTTGCGTCTCGCAGCAGGTATTCGGCAGCTTCATCAGTAATGTGCTTACCACTTTGTGCCTGTACCTCTTGAATGAAAGATTGTAGGTTGCTTTGCTCCAGCTTCATTTGCAAGCTGTTAGAGATTCCCGCATTATCGATCCAATGGTCCGCTTCAAAGCGCTGCACCAATTGTTTCAGCCCATCGATACTGGCTAACGTTTGGAACGTCACCGTCACACTGGCTTCATTTCCCGCCAAATCTTGTGCATTCACAGTAAGGGAATGTGAACCAAGCGGCAGTTTATAGAGCGGAATGCTATCCCCCAGCTTGTAGTCATTTGAATCCAGAGTCGCCTTCGTCATGCTAGGATCTATACCAGATACATCATCGTTAAGTGAAATTACAGGCAATAAGTCCTCAGCATCGCTTATATCATTTTGATCGATACCTGTTACCGTGATCGTCGGCGCCGCTCTATCCACATTTAAGTTGATTGTTTTCTCGGCTTCGACATTTCCGGCTTGATCCACAGATCGATAGCTCAATGAGTTGAGGCCATCCTGTTCTACCGTTACATCACCCGTCGCGGTGAGCCAAGCGTTTCCACCGTTCAAAGTGTACTCCGTACGAGCTACCCCTGAGGAATCATCATAAACATCAAAGCTAACCGTAACAGGATGTACATACCAACCGTTCTTTCCATCCGGCACAGTTGGTGCTACAGTCGCTGTCGTTACAGGTGGAGTAATATCTACTCGACCAAGCTCAACGCTAAATTCACGAATCTGAATCCATTGCGTTTGACTAGCCATCGAGCGTATCCGTATATATCTCGCCTGCGTGCCTGCATCAACCGTCAATTGAACATCCTGCTGATTCGTAACCGCAGCAATCGTCGTCCAATCTTTAAAGTCCGTAGAAACCTCAACGACACCATTCCGGATATAATCATTCGTACCCATGGACAGATGAATGGAATGGATCGGCTTCACAGCCTGCAGATCGATTCCAACGTAATCGCCAATACCCGGACTCGTGTTGGACCAAAAGACGGTACCTTCGTCGCCATCCACGATATTAGTTACGAAGTTATTTTGATACGTTCCCATCGTGGTCACCATTGGAGCGTACCTGAGCTTCCCGCGACTCACATCGTACATCCAATCTGTATTCCCTAATGTGGCGATATATCTACGCATGGAGTATGTGTTTTGCAGCATAATTCCATCGAATCGATGCGCGTTAATTGCATCTTGCGCACGCATTTTGGCTGCCTTAGAGCTGTTCGTATCATTTAGTAAGCGATAGTAATCTGTCTCGGTATCGGCAATCGCATAATCAATATTCCACGCCAAGCGCTGAAGCAAGAACGCCGCTCCGGTTCCGCTCGCTGCCTTTGACTGCGCGCTTTCCAATTGTGATTTAGCTTGTAAATAGTTATTTCTCATCTTGGTAACGTTAGCAATAATGTTATAATTGCCTGCCGGTGAACTGAATATGGTTCTCCCCGCTTCCTCTACAAGCCGGAAATATTCGCTCATTTCTTGAGAAGCGGCGCCGTATCTGGACTGAATATAGTCATCGATTAATGTCTGTGCATTCAAATCGGCGTTCCAGGATAACTTGGCCAAAATGTAATGTGTGATTTCAAAAGTAATCCAGTCACCTGGCTCAGAGTATGTGCCAATACCGGCTATTCCTAATGACCGATAAAAGGGAAGCTCCTGGCCGATCAGCTGAGGCATCACAAAGGGTACCGAATGAAACGCATATCTTCGGTAATACTCATACATCGACAGGTCACCGTGAAAAACAGCTTTCCACTTATTAATGAGGCTAATCGGCGTTTTGTTCACTGTTGAATTCGGATCAAAGATCGTTTCCACATAGCTCCGACCATAAGGAGCAAAATCAATGATGATTGAGTCGTCATACATATATTGGGGGCTAGGCGGGTCTGTGTGCGTAGCGTAGGCGATGGCCTCAATTCGAACTCCCGGCAATTCACTCTTTACTCTCTCATATAGTTTATTCACGACATAAGCGTAAGCATTTGATCCACTGCCAAATTTACTTACGACAACCGTAGGCCAGCTTGCTGAATCCGGCGGCCAAGCATCGAAAATGCCGATTTCCGGGTGTTCCTTCAAGTATGCGACAACTTGATTCACGTACTCCGCTACAGCTTCATCTTTCGTGATATTGAACACGTTAAACCCAGGAACAAACCAGTCCGGATGTGCTTGCTGGTATTTGTCCTTTCGCAGGAAGCTTTCAAAGCCATGTCCCCCAACTTCAACGATGATGCCACGCTTTTTCAGCTCAGGGATCAGCTGATCGCGAAAATCGTCCCACTTTGTCTTTCCAATAGCAATATAATCGTAAGGAACTACGAGCGTATTTAATTTATTTTTTGCCATCCAGTCTACCAATTGAGGCATATTATCTGCGGTATGACTCCAGCCCTCCTCGACGTATTTCCGGCGAATCTTAAAGCTGGGTTCGATCACAGTACCTGCGCCCGAAACTGTAATGGAGCTTTTCGATGGTACGTATTCGGCATTGTCTTCATAATACTTAAAATTCGGGGCAAAAAATCTGACACCTATTTGTTCAAGCAAATCATAGGCCGAATATAAAGTCCCTCTGTCATTTGAACCTGCTAGAACCAAACGATTGCCGCTGACCTCTGCAATGAACGAATCTTCTTTCGCATCGGATAGTTTCATCGCGGCAGAAGCAAGCCATTGTCCCGAGATATCCACTGTTTGATTGCTCACGTTATAACGGTTTGCTTCTTCGTCGGTTACAACGATAATCGCGCTCGATAGTTCGCCGGTCTGGGCAGCATCCTCCTCCGAAAGCTTCCCTTCAAGAACAGGAACCGTAACGCCTGCCATTTTACGGACATAATTCTGCAGCTCTGAGGCCGCGTAAGAAGCAATCTCCGAATCGGAATTCTTGCTCCACCAAATGATAGCTGAGTCTGCATGATGATTCTCCACTAACGTCAACTCATTTTCCTGAAGGACCGAAAACTGATCCGAGGCGTCAGCACGTACAATTAAATCATTACCTTGCAAGATGAAGCAGAGAGACATGATCACACTAAGCCATTTTAAATACGTCTTCCTTCTCATAAAGCCACCCCTTTTCCCTCAATTTAAAATCAATTTAAGATTCTCGAGAAATCACCCGTTGGATCAATCGCATCGCCTCCTCATTTTCCTCAAAAACCTAATTTCGGGTTACCTGTATGAAGCGCTTACAAGTTGTACTTTCATCGTTTACGCTGCTGAAGTGTTCGGACATCATTATTGTATTTTGAATGTTCCGACAGCATAAGGTTGAACTTTTTTCAAACTTTTAATCTTAACATAAGAAAAACGTCTATCGACGTACTCTCACAGAAGACAGACCGCTTTTAGCAGAAGTTTTCTTGCGATTATAGAATTTGTTCAGCTTCACTGAAAACTTATAATTCTATAATCTAGAAAAAGAGCCCCCGGTTTCCCGGAGGCTCATCGATACCATCATAAATTATTTAACAGCGATAACCTCAATCTCAACAAGTCCGTTCTTCGGAAGCTTCGCAACCTGAACGGCGCTGCGTGCCGGATAAGGCTCTGCAAAAAAAGTTGCATAAACTTCATTAACTACTTGAAAATCATTCATATCGTGCAGGAATACCGTCGTCTTGACTACATGCTCCATTCCATAACCTGCCGCTTCCAAAATCGCCTTCACGTTGGACAACGATTGCTTGGCTTGTTCCGAGGCAGTGGCTGGGAACTCTCCGGCAGGATTCATTCCAAGTTGCCCGGAAGTAATAAGCATATTTCCAAATTGTACAGCCTGGGAATAAGGCCCAATAGCACCTGGGGCATTTGGAGTTGCGATCGTCTTTCTTTCTTGTTGTGTCATGATGGTTCTCTCCTCATCCACGCATCACCTTGCGCTTTATATATTTGAACATTTTACAAACTGGTATTACCTATTTATCAATACTATGAAGCTATTTAGTTACGCTGCCTGATCATATTCCTTCAACATTTCCTGTTTTTGCTCAGGTGTCAACTTAGCAATTCCGAACCCTGTGAAGCCCCAAATAATCGCGAAAATAATACCTGTCCAGCACAGCATAGCCCATGGTAAATATGAAAGAGTGGCTACGCCGAGTGTACCTGCCATATAGGCCCCTGCCGCAGTCCACGGCAAAATAGGTTCAATAATGGAAGCTGAGTCTTCGATCGTCCGGCCCAGGTTCTTCGGATGCAGACCGCGACGGATATAAGCTTCACGCAACATTTCACCAGGCATCAGGATCGATACCTGTCCATTGCTAGTTACCCCGATCATCGTAAGCCCGGTAGCAATCGTGATCAGAATCAACGAACCCGTCGAACGTGCATATTGGAGGATCTTGTTTACGATCAATTCCAGAGATTTAGTGAGCGAAATCGTACCTGCAAACGTAATGGCACAGAAGCAAATCAACAATGTACCCATCATGGAGTTCATACCGCCACGGTTCAGAAGCCGTGGAATATCCGGGATTACTGCAGCCGCATCAAAACCTTGAACCTTAATCATCGATATATCAAAGCCATTGATTACAGCAGTGATCACATCATGTAGTGAGAATCCATGGAATATCAGCGCATTCGCCATCGCTATTACTGAGGAAAACAACATAACCGGGATCGTAGGCTTCTTGCGAATAGAGCCATACAATACAATCAATACCGGAAGAATCAATAATATGTTCCAGTGGAACACGGTACTTAGCGTATCCATAATCGTAACTACCTTCTCAGGAATGGCCGCCCCGGCCCCATGGGTATTGAATCCGGTTATAAGATAGACCGTACCGGCAACGATAAATGAAGGAACGGTTGTATACAGCAAATGACCGATATGTTCATACAGGTTAACTCCTGTGGATAGCGCTGCAAGATTCGTTGTATCTGATAAAGGGGACAGCTTGTCACCAAAATATGCACCGGCTACTACCGCACCGGCAACAGCAGCCAGGTTCGCATCCAGGCCTGCTCCTACACCCATAAATGCTATCCCGATCGTGCCTGCCGATCCCCAAGAGGTACCTGTACATAAAGACACGACGGAAGTCACAAGGAATGCAGTAATTAGTAAAAATTGCGGATTAATGATTTTAAGCCCGTAAAAGATCATCATTGGGATCGTACCGCCGATCATCCAAGCGCCAATCATAAATCCGACGGTAATCAGAATTAGGATGGCCGGCATCGTCTTGGCGATCTTTTGCGCAATCGAGCCCATAATATCGTCATAGCTGTAACCCAGCTTAATGGCAATAATCCCCGCAACTACTGTCGATGCGATGATTAACGGCTCAGGCGGCAATTCGAACAGGACATATCCTAAGCATAGCAGTAAAACCATTGTAATAATAGGAATGAGAGCTAAAAACAGAGTAGGTTGCTTAATCGTCTTTTCCTTGCTTGGCTTAGCCATTGAAGGTTCCTCCTAAGATGATGGAATAAAATTATTGATGACGCAAAGGGTAATTATTGGCCATACGTTCAAAGGCCTCTTGCAACAGCGCTCTAGGAGTCCCTATATTCAGGCGAATATATCCTTCCCCGGCGGCACCGAAGGAGGTGCCAAAGCTGACGCTAACCCGGCTTTCATTCTGAATCCATTCGATTAAATCGCTTTCATTTCTGCTATAGGCTGTGCAATCCACCCATAGAAGATAGGTCCCCTCCGCTCTAACAATTTTCAATTCAGGCATATGCTCGGCAAAAAAAGCTTCCGTAAAAGAAATATTGTCCGTAATATAAGCCCGAAGCTCCTGCAGCCAATCATCACACTCTGTATATGCGACTTCCAAAGCCGGTACGGCAAAAAAAGTTGGATTATGAATGCCGGCCTGCCTTAAGCCATACTGGAAACGCTCTCTTAATTGTTCGTTAGGAATAATAATGTTGGCGATTTCCAGACTGGCCAGGTTAAAAGTTTTGCCTGGCGAGGTGCAAATGATCGAGCGATCTGCTACCTGTTCCGACAATTTGGCGATCATGGTATGTTCATGTCCTTCGTGAATAAAGTCGGCGTGAATATCATCCGATACGATTAACGCGTCATAACGGATACATAGCTCTGCTATGCTGTCCAGCTCTTCCTTCGTCCATACGCGCCCTGTCGGGTTATGCGGCGAAATGAGCAGAACGATCTTCACCCCCGCCTGCATCTGGCGTTCCATATCCTCAAAGTCAATTTCATACCGTCCATTTCTAAGCAGCAGCGGACTTTCCACGAGCTTCCTGTCATTGATTTCAACCGCACCCGCAATAGGCTGATACGCCGGAGTATGCATCAGAATACGATCGCCTGGTTCCGTAAATCTCTGAATAATGACAGATGCCGCCTGTACAATCCGCGGACAGAACACAATCCATTCTTGCGGTACGTCCCATCCGTAGGCTTTATGAAGCCACTGCTGGACGGTCTCATAATAAGGAGGAAACGGATCCGTATACCCGTATATTCCGTGCCGCGCCATTTCAGCCACCTTATTCACAACTTTAGGAGGCGCTTGTAGATCCATATCCGCAACGGAGAGAACGATCATATCTTTCCCCAGGCTGTCAGCTACTCCGTCCCACTTCGCGCTATTGGTACCGAATCTGCTAATCACTTGATCAAAGTTATAATTCATGATGCCACCTTCCTGTTTACCTATCTGAATGTAACCTTATTTAAGTTTTTGTAAATAGCGATAAACCGTCGGCTCCGATATGGATAATGAAGCTGCCACCTGTGAGACGCCGCCCTTCAACAGGAAAACGCCAAGCTCGTTCAATTCGCGCACAATCTCAATCTTCTCTTGCGATGATAAACGGTCTGGCGGGATCGTTAGTCTACCAATGACCGAAGATACCATGTGCTGCAGCAAATCATCCGCATTCCCTTGCAAATATTCCGTTGTTTGCTTCTCTTCCTGAGGTAATTCAGCCACAGGAGGCGCTATATACGGGTTAGGTCCTCCCTGCAAAATATGTTGAACCCATTCAGCAGCTACTTCCATATGAGTGACGTCAATATTCAAGCACAACAGGCCTACCAGCTTATTCTTATCATTCTTGATAAAATAGGTAGATGAGCGGAAGCTCTGTCCAAATTTCCCCGAAGCCTTGTAGTTGGCGATAAAATGTTCCTCGTGATAAGCTTCAGACTTGAGAATTTTCAATACGAGGTCAGTAGATGCATCTCCCACTTGACGTCCACTGATATATCCGTTCTCAATAAAAATAATAGAGCGTTCCGGATCGCTAATGTCATGCACTACGACTTCACATTTAGGTCCAATGATTGCCGCGATAAATGAAGCAATCGGAAAAAATTTCTCAAGATACTGCCGATCCTCATTCACCATCAAGCCTCTACTCCTTTCCGATAATTTCAACAAAGTTATGTGTTTTGTATTATCGAAATAATAATTTATTATCTTGATAAAATAATATCACATCAATAAATCGTTTTCAATATCACATCAATAAATCGTTTTCAATATCACATCAATAAATCGTTTTCAATATCAAATTAAAGGTGATTATGTCCATAAAAATAAGCCTATACCGCCACTTAAATGACAGTATAGGCTTTATTGAAAGAGTGATTTCATATGAATCGATATGGAGGCTATACATAAATGAAGATTAACGAAATTGCTACTTTGAACTTGATGCAACTTTTGCCATCTCACTAGCTGCAATATAGCCGAACGTCATTGCTGGGCCTATGGTTGCACCAGGTCCTGGATAGGTTTCTCCCATCATAGAGGCTGCACAATTCCCAGTAGCATATAATCCTTCTATAGGCTGCCCGTCTTCTTGCAGGACCCTTGCAAAGTGATCTGTAACTAATCCACCTTTTGTCCCAATGTCCCCGGGATAAATCGGAATAGCATAGAAAGGAGCTTTTTTTAGTGGAGCTAAATTGGGATTCTTTAATGTTGGATCACCATAATATCGATCGTAAGCGCTTACACCACGATGGAAATCCTTATCATTGCCATCAATAGCAAATGTATTGAACCGCTCAATGGTAGCTGCTAGTTTCTTTTGTGGAACGCCAATTTTTATTGCTAATTCTTCCGGTGTAGCTGCAACTTTAGCATATCCTGTTTCAAACCATGTTTTCGGGAATGATTGACCCGGCATGATGCCAAGAATAAGATAACGCTTTTTCACCGTTTGATCAAAAATCATCCAAGATGGAACCGTAGTTGCCCCTTCTTTATTATTTTCATACATTTTATCAACAAATTCATGATAAGGGACCGATTCATTCAAATAACGCTCACCTTGATTATTCACAATAATTAGACCTGGGGTTGCCCGTTCTGCAACAGGCATAAATGCCGGAGAACCAGGCGGAATCGACGTCGGCGTCCCCCATACCTTATTCATCAAATCCAATTTTGCTCCTAATCTGCGACTAGCTTCAATGACATCGCCTGTTTGTCCTTCAGATGATAAAGTCCAATCTGGATTGGACGGTAGTGGTAAATATTTTTCACGCAATTTACGATTGTGTGAAAAACCTCCTGAGGCAAAAATAATACCAAGACGAGCTTCAATTTTTATTTTTTTGCCATTCTGTTCGGCAATAATTCCTGTGACACGATTATTTTCAAATACAAGATCATGGAATGGAGTTGACAACCAAACCTCGCCACCTGCTTCTCTAAGTGAAGCATATAACCGGGCGACGAGCGCTTCCCCTAGTGTAGCCGGATGAAATGTACTTAGCTTCGTACGAATGAGACGCATGCCTACTTTCAATGATGTCTTTTTACCAATCCATGTTCTTGTAATCATATTTACTTTGTGAAATTCGCTTGACTTTAACACCATGCCTTTCGTTGGCAGCCCGGATTTACGCATATTCTTTTCGTCCTCCCCCAATGTACGAAGATCAAAAAGCTGCGCTTCCATTGCCCGCCCACAAGGTTTTCCACCAGGCAGCTCCGGATAATAATCTGAGTACCCCGGCGTATATTCCCATCTTACATGTTTCGTATTTTCGTGGAGGTATTTTATCATCTCAGGTCCTCTGACCAGGTACGCTTCTTTTAAAGATTTGGGTACACGATCACCAATGGTTGCATCAAGATATGCACTCGCTTGTTCATACGAATCCCCAACACCAGCGTCTTCAAGATAAAAATTATTTGGCACCCACACCGTCCCCCCCGATTTAGACGTGGAACCACCAAAAAGCTCTGTCTTTTCTATCACAATGGCTGAGAGTCCGCGCAGCCTGGCAGTTAAAGCAGCAGTCAATCCACCTGCTCCTGAACCAACGACGACCACATCAAAGCTTGAATCCCATTGTTTACCCAAGATCTCTAACCTCCTCATCAAAAAATTTCAACATTTAGAAGATATGTAACACTATCATATGAGAATTTTTAGTTATATATCCCCTTGGTGCTACAATAAATTCCGGCTGTCAAATCAATCAGTAAGGCTTAGCAATAAAAAAAAGAGCTAGCAAAAAATACCGCTAGCTCTATCAATTTATGGCCTAATTACAATCTTTCAATCAACCAATAAAATAAGAATCTGTAATATAGTTTATCCGGTTACGAACGTTCATCCTGCAACTTGAACATGTTGCTCGACTTATTTCATGCTGTTCAAGAGTGTTTTAATTTGAGGATCAAGGTTTAATGCATTCAGAATGATCGTCAGAGCTTCTGCACGTGTGGAGATTCCTTGCGGATCAAATGCCCCATCGCCCTTGCCGCTGATGATGCCGGCTTTTGCCGCATCTTTAATTGGATTCACTGCATAAGAGCTTGCTCTTGACATATCCGTGAAGTTGCCTTTCGAAGCATCTTTGTCCACATTACTTAAGTCCACAATACGGGACAGAATGATGACCATTTCTTCGCGGCTGATCGTTTTGTTCGGCTTGAAGGTCCCGTCTCCATATCCGTTAATAACGCCTGCACTTGCAAGGTTATTAATCGCGTCTTTAGCCCAATGACTGTTAATGTCGCTCAGTTCAACCACATTTTTAGTGCTGCCGCCATTGACATCGAATACGCGAGCGATAATCGTTGCAAACTCAGCACGTGTAATTGGACTGTTCGGACGGAACGTGCCATCCTCAAACCCAGTGATCACTTGTAGCTTCACGAACGTATCGATGGTCTTTTCAGCCCAGTGTCCTTTGATGTCAGCCAGTTCCATCTTAGCATTAGATTTCTTGGCTTCCTCTACCTTGGACTCGATCGCTTCAATTAATTTTTCTTCATTAACAATCTTGCCATTGAATACATCTTTCGGCTTTGGTTCTGGTTTTGGATCCGGTTTTGGTTCTGGCTTTGGATCTGGTTTTGGTTCAGGCTTTGGATCTGGATTTGGCTTTTCGCTCTTCGTGCTTTCAGTTACCGGTGTACTCCATTCACTAGCTCCTGCCGCATTTTTAGCTCTCACCTGATAGGTATGACTTGTGTTTGCTGCAAGACCTTTGTGTGCGAACGGATTTGCAACATCCGTGTGAATCGCCCCATCCACCATCAAGTCATAGCCTGTTGCATCAGCTGAATTTTTCCATGTTACATTGATTTGTGATGCACCTTCTGCTTTTGCTTTCAAGCCTGTAGGTACAGCAGGAATTGTGCCGCCTTGACCGCCGTCCTCGGTCACGGTTACCTCATGGGAGGCACCGGCTACCTGCAGCTCATTCCCAAGTTCGTTGGCAATGACAACATTATCGATCGATACTGTCGTCTTAGCAGAAGCTTGCGTTGCAGCTTTGGCCGTAAATTTGAATGCAAGTAAATCGCCTTGGGCAGGCACGTTCGTGCCCATGCTGGCAGCCATCAACCGAATTTGTCCCGGCGCTATCTCCTTTTGACCAACTACTTGGAATCCATCCTTCAGTGATGTAATCGAATCGAGCTGCAAAATCGCCGGATCATAATGAAGCGTTAAATCTTGGGCATACAACGACTGGTATACGCTTTGCGTAACGCTGGTCAGTCCCATTGTTACATCAAAGGTTTGGCCTTGGTTCACCTGCTGTAAACCAGTCAATGTAGTCTGAGCAGGAGGCATCGGCGCGAAGATTTTCATTTCCGACAAACCGACATTTTCTCCGACTCCACCGGATACCTGGAATTTGACCCATGTCACCGTCTTCTCAGGGAAAGTTACAGAATAAGCGCTCCCGTCATTCGGGATTCCTGAAAACGTAAACGTACTTCCGTCGCTAAAGATAAGCGTTCCGCCGGGCGCCCAGTCAATTAAATTAGGCCGATCATTGAAGATAATCTTGTTGAACGTTTGATTTGTCGTCCAATTCACCTGGATCCATGGATTCTGTTCTCCTTTGGACGCCCATTCGCTGCCCGGTTTAAATATGATGCCATCGAATGCTTTGTCGGGAGAATGATCGGCATTGTAATAAGATGAAGCGGTAACTGCGTCGGTCCACACTGGAATCTTATTAACAGTTACTCTAATGCTTGTTGTCAAAGGCACGTTATTGGGATTTGCCACCCCAGTTGGCAAAGTTACAGTTCCATTTACAGTGAAGGTCTGTACAGTCTTTACAGCGGGATCATAGTTTGAAGCATCTACATTCCATGACACATCGGCAAACCCCCAGCCTTCATCGGTATCCAAGGATACTCTCTCTGGCAATTCAAGGCCGTCCGCTGTCTTCGCCGATCCGATTTTCCCCTCTGTTATGTCAGCAGGCGCAGTAATGCTGTTTAAATTACCACTGTTTACATTAATGTTAATTTCCTGCGACGAACGGTTATACATGGAATCCGCGGTGAATATTCGGAGTGTATATGGAGTAACCGGCGACAAGCCTGTCATCTTGTATTCCCTATATTCATCGAATGGCTTGTCAAGCGGCAGCGAAAGACTATTGAACGATTTGTCCACTTCTCCTGTAAGCTTGTTGATCAGCTCAACATTGTATTCCAGCACACGAACGTTGTCATTGGCTTGCTTCATTGTAAAAATAAGCTCGTTGTTTTCGAAGGATTTGACCTTAATACTGCCCTCATCAAACTGCGGAGCTATGAGTTCTCTTGTATCGTTCCTGCTATAAGTAAAGGCATCTTTGCCTTCGCCAACGTTGACTACACGAGGTATGCTTACAAATTCATCTGTAGCTAAATTATACTGCTTGATGATAATTTTCGTGCCGTAAACCTCTAAGAAATTCGCGATACGAGGTGTGGTTGTATAATTGATATACGATCCTTCTATATATCCGCCGTACGGACCGTCATCAATATAACTGGAATAGTTCGACCCACCGGAGTCGAGATAGGTAGCTGCACCTTGATAGAGAGAACGTTCGTCGGTCGGGTCGTATTGCGTATGACCGGACATATAAAACACCTGCGAAAAATTATTGTCGGCAATAAATTTACCGAAAGCATTACTTGCAGCGCTGCTCCATCTCTCTGCCCACACAGTTCCGCTAATAGGGTAGTGAGACATTGCAAATATAGGTTTTGTTGGATCATAATCCGGTTCATTTTTAATTTGGTTGAGGAAATTTGTAGCTTTTCCCACCGTGTTACTATTGTTAAGATTTCCGTCAAAACCAATCAAATTATATCCTTTTATCTTTACCCTATAAGCACTGTTATAGAAATCGTTATCGTACGACTGCTTTGAATCGTTCCACGCGCCCGCCGTACCAACAGGTATAAATTGTTCGGTGCCGTTCATATCATGGTTGCCTTTTACCAAATATAACCTCGTGGTGTCAAATAAGCCCTCAGCTTTAAGTTTCTTGTATACTTTATTAAGCTCATCCATCCACACATATTCATTGGCATTGTTACCACCGGTAATATCGCCAGGCTGCACCAATACATCGGCCTGCGGCATTACTTTCAAGACTTTTCTATAATCTTCTTCTACGCGCGCAATTGTTGCGGGATTACTACTGATTTCCGGGTCGCTGCTATCAATCATATTTAAATCGGCGGGAGTTAATGTTTTATTGCTTTTTTGATAAATGAATATGGCGTTGTTTAGTTCACGTGCATAATAATTGATCGTTTCTTGTGTATAGAATTTTACTTTTAGCGTTGTTGCAACCGTATTGGCATAATTATAAACCTTGTTCAAATAATCAAAATCGGTTTCGCTGAAGCCGTTGCCGAGACCGTCTGCTACGATTGTATTTGCTTCTGATATAGCGTCGTTAAGTGCGTTCATATCGACTTCATGTCCAGCGTAACTATTATAATTCGCCTGAACATCATCGGTGCTTAATACGTCTTTCGAAATCATCAGATCAGCGATATCGAATGCATTACCGCCTTTGTTGCCCAATCCATCGCCACCAATATTCAATGGGTTCGACGTATCTAACGATCCGTGTCTCAGCGCAGTCTCAGCCATTTTGTAAGCATCGATATAAAGCGACGCAAGCATCTTATCTCTGTCTACAACAAATGTCACGTAGCGCCAATCGGAAGCATTAAACGTGTTACGCCCAAAAGAAATGTCCTTTACTTTGGCGGTCGGGAATCCAAAATTCATGTTGACCGAATTGGCCGATGTGTAAATCGCCCAGCCTGCGTTAGCGCCGTTACTAAAATCCTTGTTTGACAATATGGCAGTATTATTTTTAGTGTCACCCTTATACCAAAAGGATACGGTAAAACTCTCTTCACCAAATTTCAAGCTTTGCGGTGTACTGATATAATTACCATTGCCGCTTTCCAAGTGTAGCGCTTTGGTTCCTGGTAATAAACCGTCTACAAAACTATAATCTTTATTCGCTATCAAATCTTGCTGAGTTACATCGTCCTTCAAATTACCATCGAATTTAATCGATGCAATAAGGTTAGAATTTGCTTCGGCAGTACTGGTTGCTGCATATGCGCTGGTCGATATCATCGTGAATATCATCGTTAGTACGAGCGTAACGGATAAATATCTCTTCATTACAGAATAACCTCCATCATTTTAAGTATGAGCCTGTTATTGCAGAGACGCTTTGGCTACGATTTGAAGGTCTACTACATCAACCATACCGTCATGATTGACATCAGCTTTTTCATTCCAACCCGCTTGATCTGGTTGCTTGCCGTATCCTCCTGCAACGATCGCCAAGTCGCCAGCAGAGATTTTTCCGTCTCCATTGAGATCTGCGCTGATCTTCTGCTTGTCGAACTGTTGAATTGCCGCTTTCAATGCCGCTTTCGCTTGATTCACCTGCTCCGGCATCGCATTCGAATCGTTTGCTGTCGCATTTGCTACATCGATAGCCGACTGTAATTGCGCTTTGGAGCCAGCCGCATACAGACCGTCCTCGTTGCCTTCCACGGCTGCATCGTACTTCGCCTGAGCGTTTTCGATGATGTTCTGTAACGTCAGACCTGCCTCTACTGTCACACTCGCGGAAGACGTAAAGTTGCCGTCAGCCGTTGTGACCGTTACTATCGCAGTTCCAGGACTATTGCCAGTCAGCGAAGCGCTGCCGCCTGTTGCGGTAACAGATACTACAGCAGGATCGCTGCTTGTCCACGAAACTTGAGGATCGTTCGCATTAGCCGGCGTAACCGTAGCCGTCAATGTTACGGTTTCACCTTCAGTCATCGTAACGTTCTGTTGATCAAGCGTCACCCCGTTAACAGGGACATGGTCAACGACTTCGAATGTCTTGCGATCCACGATCTCATACCCATCATTGAGCATGAAAAGCGCATCATACGTACCCGGGGCCAGACCATTGCTGAGACTAGCCTTCCCGTCTCCAGACTTTAAATAAGTCCATGTGATCGATACACCGGCACCTGGAGGAATGGCTCCGGTATTGTAGATTCCGACCCAATCCGTCCCGCTTGCGCCAGCCCCTGTGTACGATAGCGTGATGGCTTCGCCCTTGAGGTACTGGAGTTTGTCCATTGTTAACGTCTGGCCTGCAGCTGCTTCAGCAACAGACATGAAAGTTGCTGCGGATAAGTTGAAAATCAAAATCATGACTGACGCAAAATAACCGATTCGACGCAACGTTTTTCGGTTACGTTTTTTGTACATTTGCCATTCCCCATTTCTACCTTTTTTTTCATCTTAGCTTGTACTTTGTTCTTTCTCGGAAACACTTGAACCCGATGAAGAAACCTTTGATTTTTTAGGCTTTAATTCAATCCGTAAGCAACACCTCCCCTATAATCAAATCCCTTTGGAAAACAAATTTGCATATTGAAAGCGAATGATACCTTGAACTATTTCTGGATGGAAAGCTTTGGCTCAAACAGCGATTTTCGCATTTTGAACGACTCTGTATTTGTTCAATTTATATTAAACACTTCCAATATTTTGATTGAAATGGTCAAATTTCCCCTTTCGCACAAAATATATTGTACGATCTAATGGTGATTAATGGGTCAAATACATGTAAAATACAAATGAAATTATCGTAAAGTTGAGCGATCATAAATGGTAAAAGCATACAAAATAGGGCCCATGCTTAGCTGCATGGACCTTCATACTTCTCTTCCAGCGTCCTTCCTCTTTCCCATCTTCTTGTTATAGACAAAAATACCCTAACGAGTGACTTTTTCAAAGTGTCTACTCGATAGGGTACAGTTTAATCAACACCATCTCTTAAGGCTCAATGCATTCAGCCTCATTGCAATCTTTGTATTAACCAATAAAATGCCAGTACAAAAATTAGGCAAGAAGTAGTGATCATCATTTTACGATACCATGGGAACCTTTGCAGCCATAACAAGAGCGGAAGTAACAGGCATAGAATCATAATCTGGCCCGTTTCCACACCTAAATTAAACGTCAAGAGTGAGCCAATCAGATTTTCCTTTGGAAGTCCCGTTTCGGCCAAAGCTCCGGCGAAGCCCATCCCGTGAATCAAGCCAAATAAGGCCGTTAATATCCACCGCCATTTCGCCTTTTGAACAAATATATTTTCCACTGCCACATAACAGATCGTCAGGGCAATCAATGCTTCAACCCAAGACGGGATAACGTGAATGCGGCCCGTTGCCACCAAGAAAAGGGTAATGCTGTGGGCGATTGTAAATGCGGTAACAATCTTGAACGCATCCTTGAAGCAAGTCGCGATTAATACTAAGGATAACAAAAATACCAAATGATCATAGCCGGTTAAAATATGTTCGATTCCAAGTACAAAGTATTCCCATAGGACGGAGCTAGTCTCAGTCGGAGCAATCTCGGACTCAGGAAAGGTGATTTGAATATCTTTTTTATCGATATTCAGAATATCCTGATAGACAAATTCCCCTGAACGGACCATGAGTACACTCGTATGAACAGGCGCATCTTCAAACACCAGATTGTAATGAATATTTATTTGTTCGATCGCTTCATCGGCGGTAAACTTGAGTTGCAGTTCAACGCCTTTTGTGGGACCTTTTTCCGCCGTGTTCATCGAAAGCAGTTCCATCGTTAAAGGCTTCGAATTCACTTCGATACGAAGATCTTTCTGAATAATCGATTCGATTTCTTCTTTTTGCGAGGCCAGTTCCTCGTTCTCCATATGATTATTCTTGTCCGTATCAAAATGCACCAGCAAGTCTTTTTCATCAAGAAAAAGTTCATAGTTAATCTGATTCCCTTTAACATCTAACCCCGAGTAACCCATGCTTGTGGAATGCGCATGTGCTGTTGTGGCAGTCCCCAAAAAAAATACGATGATGAACAAGGGGAGGAAAGTTCGCAGGTTCATAGCTGCTGGACCTCTTTTCTTAAAATGGACCAAGTAGAGAATGGATTTCGAAAGCTCAGCTTCTCCGTATTGTCAAAAAAGCTCTCATTTTGAAGTTTATTGTATAAGTCTGTCCGCTTTCTAAGTGCAGAGCTTTGGTCCCGGGTTTGCGATGACAGATACTACAGTAACATTGCTGCTTGTCCACGAAACTCGGGTATCGTTCGCATTAGCCGGCGTAACCGTAGCGTTAATGTTTTGGTTTCGCCTATATCTTGTTGATTGCAAACAGCACCATCCACACCGATGCCGGTAATCGTCCAAATAATGAGGGGGGGAATTGATTCCCCCCCGGTTTATTACCGATCGATCCTATTTTTGTGACAATACATATTGAGCGTCTCGCAGCAAATATTTTGCCGCTTCGCTTGAAATATGCTTCCCGCTTTGAGCCTTCACTAGATTCATAAAGTCTTTTAAATTGTTGTTTGCCAATTTTCCCAGCAGACTTTTGGTAATATCGGCATTATCGATCCCATTGTTATTAGCAAAGCGTGTAACCAATGCCTTTAAGGAATTGATGCTGGCCACCGTCTGGAATTGAACAGTCTTGCTTCCCTGATTGCCGGCCAAGTCGCTAGAAGATACAACGAGTGTATGCTGACCAAGCGGCAACGTATAAAGCGGAATCGCCGTTCCAAGTCGGTAAGAATTCGTATCGAGCGTCACCGTCGTCTTGCCGTTGTCGACACCTGACAAGTTATCGGTCATTGTAATCTGAGGCGTCAAATCCCCGGAATCTTCATAAATACTGCCGTCTTCCGGTACGGATACCACAATCGCCGGCGCCGTCTTGTCGATCATAATGGCTGCCGTACGTCGCTCCTCCACGTTGCCTGCTCTGTCTACACTCCAATAGACAAGCTTGTGATCTCCTTCATCTGACAATACGACAGTAGTTCCCGTTTGCTCAGCGCCATCGTCTACTGTGTAGTAGGTATTGGCTACACCCGATTCGTTATCGATAGCGCTTAAGGTTACCGTAACGTCTTGATTGACCCAGCCGCTTGGCGCATTGTCCGTTGTCGTTGGTGGTTGTTGATCGACTGCTTCCGCCGCATTTACCGTTACACTGATGGTTACTGCTAAATCTACATGGTTCGGATTTGCCACACCTGCAGGCAAGGTTACAGTTCCATCTACCGTGAAGGTCTGTTCAATCTTTTGAGCTGGATCATAGTTTGCAGCATCTACATTCCATGTCACATTGGCATTCTTACTTCCTCCACCGGTAACCAGTTCCACGGTGGAAGGCAAGCCAAGGGCTTCTGCCGTCTTTGCTGTTCCGCTCTCCAATCCTTGGATGGCTGCGGGTTGTGTTATGCTCTGTAACGTCACAGATTCAACGACTTCGAATGTCTTTTTATCCACTGACGTATAACCGCCATCGAGCAAAAAGTGTATATCATAAGTGCCAGGGGCCAGTGAATTACCTAAACTTAATCTTCCGTCTCCAGGACGCATATAATCCCATGTCAGAGAATACGTATCACCTGGTTTTACTCCGGCAGAGTAGACGCCGGCCCAATCATACCCGTTTGATGCTGCCCCAGCATAGGATAGGGTAATGGGTTCTCCTTTTAAATACTGGGTTTTGTCTAAGGATATAGATCTATCTCCAGCTGCAAGAACAGTTACGTTAATGCTCGTTGTCAATGGTACACTGTTCGGGTTATCAACTCCGGAAGGCAGGGTTACGGTCCCTGGCACCGAGAAGGTCTGCACCGTCTTGATAGCCGGATCGTAGCTAACGTCGCTTAAATCCCAATTCACACTTCCGTCCACATTCCCACCATCATCGGTTACAAGAGTTACTTTTAAGGGCAATCCAAGACCTGTCGCAGTCTTAGGCGAACCGTTGCTCGCAGATACCGCTGCAGGCGCAGTAATACTACTCAATCTCGCATCCCCAGTTGTAAATTCAATATCCTGGTACGAACGGTTATACATGTCATCCGCGGCGAATACCCTAAGTAAATATGGAGTTTTCGGCAATAGACCTGTAATCTTGTATTGTCTGTATTCATCGTATGGCTTGTCTAACGGCAGCGAAAGGCTATTGAACGCTTTGTCCACTTCGCCGGTGAGCTTGTTGATAAGCTGAACATTATATTCCAGATTGCGCACATTGTCATTTGATTGCTTTATTGTAAACTCAACTTCTCCGCTTTTTACGGAATCGACCTTAATACCCTCATCAAACTGCGGAGCTATAAGTTCTTTTGTATCGCTCCTGCTATACGTAAAGGCATCTTTGCCATCGCCAACATTTACTACACTCGGTGTGCCTACAAATTCATGCGTAGCTAAATTATAATGTTTGATAATAATTTTCGAACCGTAAACCTCTAGGAAATTCACGATGCGAGGTGTGGTTTTATAATTGATATACGCGCCTTCGATATATCCGCCGTACGGACCGTCATCAATATAACTCGAATAGGACGCCGCGCCAGCATCCATAAACGTAGCCGAACCTTGATAGAGAGAACGTTCGTCGGTCGGGTCGTATTGCGTATGACCTGACATATAAAACACCTGTGAAAAATCATTTTCGTTAAGAAATTTGCCGAAAGCATTACTTGCAGCGCTACTCCATCTTTCTGACCACACGGTTCCGCTAATAGGGTAGTGAGACATTGCAAATATCGGTTTTTTTGGATCATAATCCGGTTCACTTTTAATTTCGTTGAGGAAATCTGTAGCTTTTCCCACCGTGTCACTGCTGTTAATATTTCCGTCAAACCCAATCAAATTAAATCCTTTTATCTTTACTCTATAAGCACTGTTATAAAAATGGTTTTCGTACGACTGCGTTGAGTCGTTCCACGCTCCCGCAGAACCGACAGGAATTAATTTTTCGGAGCCGTTCATATCATGGTTACCTTTTACCATATATAAAAGAGTATTGTCCAATACGCCCTCATCTTTAAGTTCATCGACTGCGTCAGCCATATTACCCATCCACACATATTCTGAGGGATTGTTACCTCCGGTAATGTCACCAGGCATCACGATTACGTCGGACTGCGGGAATACGCTCATGTCTTCTCTCAAATCTGATTTCTGATGCTCTTTTGATTCGACAGTACCAGTGATTTCCGGGTCGCTGTGCACAGTCATATTTAACTCGGCGGGAGTTAATGTTTTATTGCTTTTTTGATATATGAATATGGCGTTGTTTAGTTCACGGACGTAATAATTGATGGTCTCCTGTGTATAAAATTTTACTTTTTGCGTTGTTGCAACCGTATTGGCATAATCTAAAACCTTTTTCAAATAATCAAAATCGGTTTGGCTGAAGCCGTCGCCGAGACCGCCTGCTACGATTGTATTTGCTTGTGATATAGCGTCGTTAAGTGCGTTCATATCGACTTCATGTCCAGCGTAACTATTATAATTCGCTTGAACGTCATCAGTGCTTAATACGTCTTTCGAAATCATCAGATCAGCGATATCGAATGTATTACCGCCTTTGTTGCCCAATCCATCACCACCAATAATCAATGGATTCGACGTATCTAACGATCCGTGTCTTAGCGAAGTTTCAGCCATTTTGTAAGCATCAATATACAACGTCCCGACCATTTTATCTCTGTCTACAACAAATGTCACGTAGCGCCAATCGGAAGCATTAAACGTGTTGCGCCCAAAAGAAATGTCCTTTACTTTGGCGGTCGGGAATCCAAAATTCATGTTGATCGAATTGGCCGATGTGTAAATCGCCCAGCCTGCGTTAGCGCCGTTACTGTAATCCTTATTAGATAATATGACATTATTATTTTTCGTGTCGCCCTTATACCAGAAGGATACGGTAAAACTCTCTTCACCAAATTTCAAGCTTTGCGGTGTACTGATATAATTGCCGTTGCCGCTTTCCAAGTGTAGCGCTTTGGTTCCTGGTAATAAACCGTCTACAAAACTATGATTCCCTTTAGCGATCAAATCCTGCTGAGTTACATCGTCCTTCAAATTACCATCGAATTTAATCGATGCAATAAGGTTAGAATTTGCTTCGGCAGTATCGGTTGCTGCGTATGCGCCGGTCGAGAACATCGTGAATACCATCGTTAGTACGAGGGTAAACGATAAAATTCTTTTCACTGGTGAAAACCTCCATAGTTTTAAATAAGAGCCAAACATTCGCAAAATAGTTGCCTTCCACTGCTGCATCGTACTTAGCCTGGGTAACCATTTTTCCATCTAAGCTTGTACTTTGTTATTTCATGAAGACACTTGAATCCGATGAAGAATTTTTAGGCTTTAATTCAATCCGTAAGCAACACCTCCCCAATAATCAAATCCCTTCGGAAAACAAATTTGCATATTGAAAGCGATTGATACCTTGAACTTTTTCTGGATGGAAGGCTTTAGTCCAAACAGCGATTTCCATATTTTGTATGACTAAGTATTTGTTCAATTTTTATTAAATACTTTCAATATTTTTATTAAAATAGTTCAAATTCTCCTTCCGCACAAAATATATTGTACGCTCTATCCACACTTAATAGGTTAAGTGCATGTAAAATACAAATGAAATTTGCGTAAAGTTGAACGACCGTAATGGTAAAAACATACAAAATAGGACCATGCTTAGATGCATGGACCTAGCTATTACAAATGGCTGGGACAATTTGTCGACGGTCTGAAACGAGGCGAATATTTTTGTGAAAAAGAGATGGTGTCGTAAGAACACCATCTCTTTATTAAAAATCTTACTCTTCAGCAGAAGAGGATTAGTTCAAGCTGTTGAAGAGTGTTTCAATTTGAGGATCAAGGTTCAACGCATTCAGAATGATCGTTAGAGCTTCTGCACGTGTGGAGCTTCCTTGCGGATCGAATACCCCATTGCCCTTTCCGTTGATGATGCCAGCTTTTGCCGCATCTTGAATTTTATTCACTGCATAAGAGCTTGCACTTGACATATCCGTGAAGTTACCTTTGGATTCGTCTTTGTCAACCTTACTTAAGTCCACAATACGGGACAGAATGATGACCATTTCTTCGCGGCTGATCGTTTTGTTCGGCTTGAAGCTTCCGTCTCCGTATCCGTTAATAACGCCTGCGCTTGCAAGGTTATTAATCGCATCTTTAGCCCAATGACTTTGAATGTCGCTCAGTTCAACCCCATCATTAGCGCTGTCGGCATGGATATCGAATACGCGAGCGATGATCGTTGCAAACTCAGCACGTGTAATTGGACTGTTCGGACGGAACGTGCCATCCTCAAACCCAGTGATCACTTGTAGCTTCGCGAACGTAGCAATGGTCTTTTCAGCCCAGTGTCCTTTGATGTCAGCCGGTTCCATCTTAGCATTAGATTTCTTGGCTTCCTCTACCTTGGACTCGATCGCTTCAATTAATTTTTCTTCATTAACAATCTTGCCATTGAATACATCTTTTGGCTTTGGTTCTGGTTTTGGATCCGGTTTTGGTTCTGGTTTTGGTTCTGGTTTTGGATCTGGTTTTGGTTTTGGTTCTGGTTTTGGTTCAGGCTTTGGATCTGGATTTGGCTTTTCGCTCTTCGTGCTTTCAGTTACCTGTGTACTCCATTCACTAGCTCCTGCCGCATTTTTAGCTCTCACCTTATAGGTATGGCTTGTATTTGCTGCAAGACCTGTGTGTTCGAATGGATTTGCAACATCCATGTGAATCGCCCCATCCACCATCAAGTCATAGCCTGTTGCATCAGCTGAATTTTTCCATGTTACATTGATTTGTGATGCACCTTCTGCTTTTGCTTTCAAGCCTGTAGGTACAGCAGGAATCGTGCCAACTTGACCGCCGTCCTCGGACACGGTTACCTCATGGGAGGCACCAGCTACCTGCAGCTCTTTCCCTTTTTCGTTTGCAATTACAACATTATCGATCGATACTGTCGTCTTAGCAGAAGCTTGCGTTGCAGCTTTGGCCGTAAATTTGAATGCAAGCAAATCGCCTTGGGCAGGGACGTCCGTGCCCAAGCTGGCAGCCATAATCCGAATTTGTCCCGGCGCTATCTCCTTCTGACCGATAACTTGGAATCCGTCCTTCAGTGATGTAATCGAATCAAGCTGCAAAATCGTCGGATCATAGTGAAGCGTTAAATCTTGGGCATACACCGACTGGAATACTCTTTGCGTTTCGTCGTTTAGTCCCATTGTTACATCAAAGGTTTGGCCCAGGTCCACCTGCTGTAAACCTGTCAGAGTAGATTGAGGTGTCGTTGGTACCTCAGCCGGAATAATCCACGCAAATTCCATTTCCGACAAACCGTTGCTTCCCCCACTATTACTGGATATCTGGAATTTGACCCATGTCACCGTCCTGGCAGGGAAATTTACAGAATAACCGCTCCCGTCATTCGGGATTCCTGAAACCTCCAAAGTGCTTCCGTCGCTGAAGGTAAGCGTTCCGCCTTGCGACCAGTCGGTTGGGTTTGCCCGATCATAGAAGGTAATCTGGTTGATCGTTTGATTCGTCGGCCAATTCACTTGGATCCATGGATTCTTTTCTCCAAGGGACGCCCATTCACCAACACCCGGTGCCCCCATTTTGATACCATCGATCACTTTGTTGGGAGAATAATTGCTATTGTAAAATGATGAAGCGGTAACGGTAGCGGTATCGGTCGGCACTGAGGCCTTATTAACAGTTACTCTAATGCTTGTTGTCAAAGGCACTGCATTAGGATTTGCTACTATAGCTGGCAAAGTTATAGTTCCATTTACAGTGAAGGTCTGTGGAGTCCTTACATTGGGATCATAATTTGAAGCATCTACATTCCATGTCACATTGGCATCTACCATGAATGAATCGGTAACCAAGGATACTGTACTTGGCAATCCAAGGGCGTTCGCTGTCTTCGCCGCTCCTAATGCCACATCTATTACGTCAGAAGGCGCAATGACGCTGGTTAAATTAACTCTGTTAACATTAAGTTCAATGTCCTGCGACGAACGGTTATACATGGAATCCGCGGCGAACACTCTGAGTATATATGGAGTATCCGGCAACAAACCTGTCATCGTATATTCCCTGTATTCATCGAATGGCTTGTCTAGCGGCAGCGAAAGACTGTTGAACGAATTGTCAACTTCTCCCGTAAGCTTGTTGATCAGCTGAACATTGTATTCCAACGCACGCACATTGTCATTCGCTTGCTTCATTGTAAAAGTAACTTCGTTACTTTTTAAGGATTTGATCTTAAGGCCCTCATCAAACTGCGGAGCGATGAGTTCTCTAATATCGCTTTTGCTATACGTAAAGGCATCTTGGCCTTCACCAACGTGGACTACAGAAGGTATGCCTACAAATTCATCTGTACTTAAATTGTAATGCTTGATGATCACTTTTGTATCGTAAACCTCTAAGAAATTCGCGATGCGCGGTGTGGTATGATAATTGATATATGCACCTTCAATATATCCGCCGTACGGACCGCCATCAATATAACTGGAATAATTCGTCGAACCGGCATCGAAATACGAAGCCGCACCTTGATAGAGAGAACGTTCGTCGGTTGGGTCGTAATGCGTATGACCTGACAGATAGACGACCTGCGACAGATTATTGTCTGCAATATATTTACCTACATTATTACTTGCCGATGTGCTCCATTCCGATCCCCAATTGGTTCCACTGATCGGGAAGTGAGAAGATACGAATATCGGTTTGGTTGGATCGTAATCCGGTTCTTTTGTAATTTGATCCAGGAAATCTTTCGCTTTTCCTGACGTGTTGTTGTTGTCATAGTTGCCGTCAAATACCACCAGGTTATATCCCTTGATCTTGACCCGATAAGCATCGTTAAAGAAATTGTTATCGTACGATTGCGTAGTTTCGTTCCACGCGCCCGCCGAACCGACAGGTACAAATTGTTCGGCGCCGCCCATATCATGGTTGCCTCTTACCAGATAAAGCGCGATATTGTCAAATAAACCTTCAGCTTTAATTTTATCGTATACTTTTGTCAGCTCTTGCATCCACAGATATTCAACGGCATTGTTACCGCCGGTAACGTCGCCGGGAATCAACATGACGTCGGCTTGCGGGAATGTTTTCAGGCTTTTTCTGAAATCATCTTCCACGCGCGCGATTGCAGCGGGATTATCACTGATTTCCGTGTCGCTGTCCACAATCATATTTAAATCGGCGGGAGTTAATGTTTTATTGCTTTTTTGATAGATGAAGATGGCGTTGTCTAGCTCACGTTCGTAATAATTGATCGTTTCCTGTGTATATAATTTTTCTTTTTGCGTTGTTGCAACCGTCGTTGCCGTATTTAAAACCTTTTTCAAATAATCAAAATCGGATTCGCTGAAGCCGTTGCCCAGGCCGCCAGCAATAATTGCATTTGCTTCTGCTATGGTGTTGTTAAGTGCGGTCAAATCTACTTTATTTACATCGTAACTATTATAATTCGCTTGAACTGCATCGCTGCTAAATGCGCCTTTCCAAATCATCAGATCAGCGATATCGAATGAATTACCGCCGAGGTTGCCCAATCCGTCGGAACCGATATTTAATGGATTCGATGTATCTAACGATCCGAGCTTCAGCGTAGTTTCAGCCATTTCGTAACCATCAATATAGAGCGATGCGAGCATTTTTTCTCTGTCTACTACATAGGTCACATGACGCCAATCGGAAGCATCGAACGTGTTGCGCCCAAAGGAAATGTTCTTTTCTTTTGCGGTTGGGAAGCCAAAATTCATGTTGATTGAATTAGCTGATGTGTAAATCGCCCAGCCTGCGTTAGAGCCGTTACTAAAATCCTTGTTTGATAAGATGACCTGTTTATTGTTCGTATCGCCCTTATACCAGAAAGATACGGTAAAATTCTCTTCACCAAAATTCAAGCTATTCGGCGTACTGACATAATTACCGTCTCCGCTTTCTAAGTGCAGAGCTTTGGTCCCGGGTAATACACCGTCTACAAAACTATAATCCCCGTGTGCTATCAAATCTTCATTATTTACATCGTCCTTCAAATTATCGTTGAATGTAATCGATGCAATTTTGTCATTTTTGCCGGCCGTATCGGTTTCTGCGTATGTGCTGGTCGATAACACACCGAATATCATCGTTAGTGCGAGCGTAACGGATAAAAATCTCTTCATTACAGAATAACCTCCATCATTTTAAGTACGAGCCTGTTATTGCAGAGACGCATTGGCTACGATTTCAAGGTCTACAATATCAACCATACCGTCATGATTGACATCAGCTTTTTCATTCCAGCCCGCTTGATCTGGTTGCTTGCCGTATCCTCCTGCAACAATTGCCAAGTCACCAACAGAGATTTTTCCATCTCCATTGAGATCTGCGCTGATTTTCTGCTTGTCAAAAAGTTGAATAGCCGCTTTCAATGCCGCTTTCGCTTGATTCACCTGCTCCGGCATCGCATTCGAATCGTTTGCTGTCGCATTTGCTACATCGATAGCCGACTGTAATTGCGCTTTGGAGCCAGCCGCATACAGACCGTCCTCGTTGCCTTCCACGGCTGCATCGTACTTCGCCTGAGCGTTTTCGATGATGTTCTGTAACGTCAGACCTGCCTCTACTGTCACACTCGCGGAAGACGTAAAGTTGCCGTCAGCCGTTGTGACCGTTACTATCGCAGTTCCAGGACTATTGCCAGTCAGCGAAGCGCTGCCGCCTGTTGCGGTAACAGATACTACAGCAGGATCGCTGCTTGTCCACGAAACTTGAGGATCGTTCGCATTAGCCGGCGTAACCGTAGCCGTCAATGTTACAGTTTCACCTTCAGTCATGATGACGTTCTGTTGATCAAGCGTCACCCCGTTAACAGGGATGTGGTCAACGACTTCGAATGTCTTGCGATCCACGATCTCATAGCCGCCATCGAGCAAGAATAGCGCATCATATTTACCTGGAGCCAGCCCATTGCTAAGACTTACTTTCCCGTCTCCAGACTTTAAATAAGTCCATGTGATCGATACACCGGAACCTGGAGGAACATCACCGGTTTTATAGATGCCGACCCAATCCGTCCCGCTTGCGCCAGCCCCTGTGTACGATAGCGTGATGGCTTCGCCCTTGAGGTACTGGAGTTTGTCCATTGTTAACGTCTGGCC
The DNA here is from genome assembly GCF_022898935.1 of Paenibacillus mangrovi. Classification (GTDB taxonomy): domain Bacteria; phylum Bacillota; class Bacilli; order Paenibacillales; family Paenibacillaceae; genus Paenibacillus_AQ; species Paenibacillus_AQ mangrovi. The sequence continues at coordinate 515,417 of NZ_JALIRP010000002.1, forward strand.
TGCAGCTGCTTCAGCAACAGGCATGAAAGTTGCTGCGGACAAGTTGAAAATTAAAATCATGACTGACGCAAAATAACCGATTCGATGCAACGTTTTTCGGTTTCGTTTTTTGTACATTTGCCATTCCCCATTTCCACCATTTTTTCATCTTAGCTTGTACTTTGTTATTTCATGAAGACACTTGAATCCGATGAAGAATTTTTAGGCTTTAATTCAATCCGTAAGCAACACCTCCAAAAATACTCACATCCCTCGGAAAACAAATTTGCATATTGAAAGCGATGATACCTTGAATTCTTTCTGGATGGAAAGCTTTAGTTCAAACAGCGATTTTCACATTTTGTATGACTATGTATTTGTTCAATTTTTATTAAACACTTTCAATATTTTTATTAAAATAGCCAAAATCCCCCCTATGCACAAAATATATTGTACGCTCTATCCACATTTAATAGGTTAAGTACATGTAAAATACAAATGAAATTTGCGTAAAGTTGAAGGATCATAATGGTAAAAATAGACAAAAAAAGGACCATGCTTAGTTGCATGGACCTGAAAGAGACATGATTTTGAATTAAAGCTGTTTTCGAACTAGCAGCGCTTCCGTCCGTCGACGCAACGGCTTCGTCACCCCCATCACAACCACACGGACGATCAGGTTCGTAAGGATAATTAAAACCGACATCGCCGCAGCTGGAGCTATATCACCTGAATCCTCCATGTTGACAATAGCCACAGAAGCCGGCTTCAAGTCAGGCGTGTATAAGAAGATGATCGCCGAGACCGTAACCATGCTGTTGATGAAAAAATACAATGCGATCTCTAAAATCGCCGGAAACGACATCGGTACCGTGACCCGGAGCAACGTCCGATACCATGGTACGTTCATCGATTCCGACGCAGCCTCAAACTCGCTATCCAGCTTCTTAAGAGAGGAGGTCATGGTTAAAAACGAAACCGAATAAAAGTGTACAATGTTACATATGATTACGATCCATATGGTCCCGTACAACCCGTTCAACGGCTGGTTCGGATTATTGAAGAAAAATACGTAAACGAGCCCCAGCACCAATCCCGGCAGCGCCAGCGGGAGCATGGAAAGTAAATATGCGGAAGCGCGCAGGATACGATATCCGCGGGACTTCTCAATGAGATATGCAAACAAAAATGTTACTATGGTACCAATTACCGCTGTACAAAGCGAAATAACCAGGCTGTTGACAAACGGGTTTGAACCTTGTGAGGCGAAATTTGAAAAATCATAATTCGAGAGAGAGATCTCCAAATTATAAGGCCATACTTTTACTAACGACCCATAGATTGCTACGAGTATAATACACAAAATCGCAACGGACAGAACCAGGCAAAGTAAAAATAACATTCCGTCGCGCAGCTTGTTCGCTTCAATTCGATAAGGGCTCGATTTCGCGCTAAGGAAGCCGTTTTGTTTCCGCTGTGCAATTCGGTCTATGACAAACGATAAGACAGCAGGGATCAACAACAGCACACCGACTGCGGCCCCCATCTGCATATTTTGTTGGCCAATGACTTGTTTAAACAGATCCGTCGCAAGTACATTGTACTGCCCTCCAACAACCTTAGGGGCACCAAAATCCGTAAAACTCATGACAAAACAAACAAAAATCGAGCTAAGGATCGCAAATTTCGTTCCTGGAATGGTAACGGTCCAAAACTTTCGCCATTTACTAGCACCTAATGTTTCCGCAGCTTCATATAATCGATAATCCGAACTCATAAGTGCAACCGATAACATAAGAAATGCTTGTGGAAATGTATACAAGACTTCCGACATAATGATCCCGATCGGCCCATAAAGATCAATTCGGACTTCCGGGAACCGCCCGAAAAAACCGGTGGAGATGAGCCCCTGATTGCCAAACAAATAGATAAGCGCTAATCCGTGAAGCATCGAAGGCGCGAAAAGCGGCAGTAACCCTACTGCGCGGAAAAACGATTTCCCTCGAATTGCGCTTCTCTCAAGTGCAAACGCAAACCCGAATCCAAGCGTCACTGCAATAACAGTTGTGATCGATGAAACCTTAATGGAATTCCATAACGAAGTAACAAGCGCCGGTGTCGAGAAATATTTTGCGAAATTGGCGAGTCCGATAAATTGTCCGTCTGGATTGCTTACGGCTTTGATTGCGAGCTCTCCGAGCGGCAGCAGGATTGTAACTGTTAACACTAGCGTCATGATCAGGATGATCAGGTTCTGACTCAGAGCGTTAGAATCAGGACGAATTCGTTTTAACCATAAATTCATAACGGAAGCCCTCCTTATCCCACCGCGATGCTTGCTGTAGAATCAAACCGGATAACGTGTTCGGGCGGCAAGTTGAACATCAGCTTCTGATTTTTTTTAACGTTGAAATTCGCCATCGTCTGCGAAGGCAGATCAATGGTAACGAATTGCTGCATCGGATGATCCTGCGAATCCAATAACTGCACAAGCACCCGGTAATAGGCCCCGTGATATTCGTAATCCCGTACAATCGCACGATTGCTCTTATCTTGATCTCCTCGAACCAGTTGAACATGTTCCGGCCGAATGGCCAGCAAAGCACTTTCTTGTTTTTCCGTTTCAATAAAACTTATTGCTCCAATAAAATCGGCAACAAACGGACAGTTGGGCTTTTCATACACTTCCTTCGGCGTACCGATTTGAATAATCCGTGCTTGATTCATGACAACGATGCGATCCGCCATCGTCAAGGCTTCTTCCTGATCATGCGTGACCATAATCGTAGTCATACCGAATTTCTCATGTAGGCGAAGAATCTCACGTCGCAACTTGATTCGAACTTTAGCATCGAGTGCAGATAACGGTTCATCCAATAACAAGCAATCCGGTGAAAGCGCTAGTGCACGTGCAAGAGCAACCCGCTGCTGTTGACCTCCCGACAATTGTGATGGCACCTTGTTTCGTTGCTCATCTAATTCCACCAGTCCGAGCAGTTCGTCTACTCGATCGGCAATTTGGGATTTGGATAAACGATTGGAAAGTCCATAAGCAATGTTCTCAGCTACAGTTAAATTAGGGAATAAAGCATAGGATTGGAACATCATTCCGAAGTTCCGTTTCCCGGCCGGTTCTCTGGTGATGTCTCTACCTGCAATTGTCAACTGACCCTGGTCGGCTTTTTCGAGCCCTGCAATGATCCGAAGTAACGTTGTCTTGCCGCAGCCGCTTGGCCCGAGCAGACAGATGAACTCGTGTTTATTGATATCTAATTCGATTTCTTGCAGCGCAGCTTGCTTCCCAAATCGTTTGGAAAGGTTTCGCACCGATAAGTAACCTTGATTCATTACAAATACCCCTTTTTTGCCAATTTTCTAATACGATTTAATAAATTAGGAAGGATGCCAAAAATCGGCATCCCTCGTTTATTACAGAGCATAATCACTCAGAATTATTGTTTCGGCTCCGCTTTCGATCCGTATTTTCCCTCCCAGTCTGCAAGCACTGAATCACGATCTCTGGCAGCCTGGTATAAATCCAGCTTCGTTAATTGGGATACAGGGTCTTTACTGTAACCTTCCGGAATTTTCGAATCTTCTTGCTTGATGCTCAAAATAGCATAATTCTTGTTGTATTCTTTCATTGGCTCATCGCTAATCGCCCAATCGAGGAACAGTTTGGCCTCTGGCTTAATATTTTCCTTTTTAACCAATGCATTTGCTTCCATTTCCCAGCCAGATCCTTCTTTAGGGAATACCACCTCAACCGGAGCGCCCTTTTTCTGTTGTTGGATGCCGGCGTATCCGTACGAGATGCCGATTGGAACTTCGCCTGCAGCAGCCATTTTCGCAGGTTTGGAGCCAGAGTGTGTATACACCATCATATTTTCATGCAGCTTGTCCATGTATGACCATGCTTTATCCTTGCCATACAGTTGGATGAATTCGTTAACTGTCAAATATCCTGTTCCCGAAGATGCCGGATGCGGCATAGCGATCAATCCTTTATATTCAGGCTTAATCAAATCTTCGTACGATTGCGGAATCGGCAAATTCCGTTTTTCCAATTCTACTTTATTTACAGTAAATGCTGTCTCCCAGATGTCAATTCCGACCCATTTTGGCGGGTTCGCCTTATCTTTGAATTCCGGCAGCACCCGATCAACACCTTTAGGCGCGTAAGGTTCCAGCATATTCTGATCGTCCATGGCGAGCAAGCTGGTTGTCGCTAGACCCCAGATCACGTCAGCTTGAGGATTGTCTTTCTCTGCAAGCAGCTTAGCTGTGATGATCCCTGTTGAATCGCGAACAATGTTAAGCTTAATGTCTGGGTACTGGGCCTTGAAGGACTCGAGATACGTTGTGATCTGTTCATCTTCCATTGCCGTATAAATGTTTAACTCTGCCGGTTTATTCGATGCAGTTGTCGCCGATGGACTCGTGCTGCTGTCTTGTGCTGCGTTATCTGTTTTCGTTCCATTTCCACAACCCGCCAATAAACCTGTAACGATTAATGTAGCTGCGAGTGATTTCCATTTAAAATTCATTGTTGTCCTCCATTTTCACGCATTATGCGTAGTTGATAGTTATAACGACTTACCGTTTAAATTCAAACCAATGGTACCAATCACAATAAGAGCAACCCAGCAGATCTTCGCAACATTAAACTGTTCTTGGAAAAAGAAGTATCCCGCTAGCGCAATCAAAACCATGCCGATCCCGGACCATGTGGCATAAGCAACGGTAACTTCAATATGTTTCAAAGCCAAATTTAGCAAAGTGAAGCTGCAAGCGTAAAACACAAACATCAGGATGGAAGGCCACAATTTCGTGAACCCTCCGGAAATTTTCATCGAAAGCGTACCCGACACTTCGAATACGATGGCAAGAAGCAAAAAAATGGTACCCATCGTACTCACCCTTCATCCGTACTTAATACTTCTATTCCTATTTGTGAATAGTCGGTAATGAGGGCATCAGCATCGTGTAGATAGCTATCTCTTGACTCAGTCAGCTTTCGACTACAAATTCCAATGGTCAGGGAAACTCCCGCTGCTCTTCCCATTTTCATATCACCGTTCGTATCCCCGATTACGGCCACTTCATTAGGGGAGCATCGCAACTCCCAGCAAGCCTTTTCCACCATCTCGGGATTGGGCTTTCCCAGATCTACCAGGTCATTTCCAATGACAACTTGAAAATATTGCCTAATCCCCATCCATTCCAAATGCTTTTCCGCTTCAAACGTATCATCTGCCGTCACTACGCCCAAAGGAATTCGCAGCTCACGACAGCGCTCGAGAAATTCCTTTAAGCCGGGTAAAGCCTGAACCGGTCGAGTATTCTGCATTTCCTCGTCGGCTAATTGCTTGCACCTTCGAACGATTGTCATCGCTTCGCTCCACGGCAGACCTAACCGATAACCATGCCATGCCAATACCGCAAGCACATCGGGTGTAGAAGCCATCGCGAGTGGACCATTACAATCGTAATCGACAATGTGGCCTTCTGAATCAACATCAACTCCCAGCAAAGCAGGAATCAGATCGACAATATGTTGCCGTGCGTCACTCGGAAAATACTCGGAATAGTGGCGAGCCAATGCTTCGGCCCATCTCCCCCACAGCCCGACAAATTCAAGCAAGGTTCCATCCTTGTCAAATAGAAGGCCTCGGACTGGGAAGCATTCTCTATGCACCCGTAAATTAAAAATTGTAATCACTCCCATAGCAATCGCTCGTTTATCTAAGTTGATTTTAATTGGTTATCGCAATAGCTGTTAGGAACACCAGTGTCTTTAACTGCGAGCGCGAATAACAAATTATGTAATTCAATTTTTTTTTAATATTTCTGTTTTTCCACCCCTAAATACCGTTTATTTTCCATTAACACAAAAAATATTGTACACTAATACGAGTAATCATGTGTCAACGGACTATTAATCCAACGTGAAATTTCTGTAAATCCTCTCCTCGCTCGCATCCGTTAAAAATATTTTGTATACTATAAAAAAAGGATTACTTTGGAATCTTATGAACGATAAAGGTCAGCGATATGAACGGGGATGTGAACAATCTAGTGTCTCAAAATGTGGAGAATCAAAAAAGGGAGCAGCGGGAGCGCATTAGGCAGCATGTGATTGAAGCCATTGCTGAATCAATGGATTTGTACGGCTCGACTCATTCGTCCGGACAATTGTACGGGATTATGTTTTTTGAAGATCGACCAATGACGCTCGAAGAAATGAAGACGCGCATGAACATGAGCAAAAGCAACATGAGTTATGCAGTTCGGTCGTTAATGAATTCCCAAATGGTCATGAAACTAGAGGAAAAGCAGGAGCGCAAGGATTTGTATGTGGCAGAGACAAACTTTTTTCTAGCATTTCAAAACTTTTTTTCACTGAAGCTCCAGCGTGAAATTGATATAATGACTGGAGCCATTAACAATGTTCTTCCCGAATTGACAGAACTCATTCTTAATGAACAGACATCGGATAATGAACGACAGGCTGCCCTTCCAGATTTACATAAGCTAAGGCATGCGCTCAAATATTACGAATGGCTGCAACAATTTGTCAACGATCTGCAGCAAGGGGAATATTTCAATCAGCCCTCCGAGTCGTAATTGATCAAAATAGAAGCGCAAACATTCCCAAATGAATAGAAAGCGAACTTCCGTGACTACAAAAAACTTGTATTAAACAAAGGGATGGTGTCGATAGGACACCATCCCTTTGTTTGTTGAAAATTACTTTTTTCTCTTTCCTACCATACCGCCCCATACGCCGGAGAATTCTTCGCTACCGGCTAGAAGAAGTGTGCTTAGCTGGGCACGCCACCCTAGAGATGACCCCCATGCTGGGTGTACATGAAAATAAGCGCCCGTTTCCTCTGGAAACAGTACGCTTATTTTCAAATATGTTTATGCAATTAATTGTAAAAAAAATCGATAGTCACATGTTTACTATAAAAAGCGTATCACTTAGTGCTGGACATCCTGTGCAAACAGCTCGGCCAGGGAGAATGGCGGTAAGACTTCTTCAATCAGTGCCAGCAGTGCATCGTCGTAATTATGGCGCACTTCGCAGGTGCGGTCGAAGATCATCGTAGGCTCGTTCTCCGCCGTGACAGCTGGCCAGTGCGGCAGCCCTTCGTGGTTTGGGTTACCCGTGCGGGCAAAGTTAACCACAGCCCCGAACACCTGCTTCTCCAGCTTGTCGGAAACACCAGGTACATTGCAGATCTCCACTTTATCCGCGTTGTGGAAGAAGAAAGGAATGTCCGCGCAGTGCCATGCCGTTTTGCCATTTTGATAAGGGAATTCAAAGGTAAAGTTGTACAGATACACCGGTGCTTGCTGACCTTCCGCTTGCAGTTTGGCCAGCACCTTGGAAGACACGCGGAAAATTCTGTCTAACGCCAACAAATCTACGGCCTTTTTCTCTGGATATGCTTTCAGATATAGATCAATGAGCTCTTGAGTGCGTTCGCCAAACCGCTTCGTAAGAATCGCCTTCATCTCTTCATCGGAAAGCTCATATTTGTTGAAAGGCACAGGCGCGAAGGAAAACTCGCCAATGACAGAGCCAACCATCATCGGAATGGTTTTTGCGTGTTCGGTAAAGCCACTGATGAGCGGTTCGCCTTTGTAAAAATCGTTTTCCATCGGCGCGCAGCCGATATACCCGCCCTGTTGCATAACAATCGGGCACACCTTGTTGTAGGCCTGTACCAATTCATAATAGGGTACTGTCTCCAGTTTTTCCACATCGTTCTCTTCAATTCCGAGCGCTTCGAGCATTGCTTTGACGATCATGGTGCCGTCACCTGTAGGTATTGGCAACAGCTTGCCGTCAGATACACCGCTCATCACAATCGCTTTGTGGAACAAGCCGTCCGCACTAGGGATTTGCATCAATCCAGTCGTTTTCATGCCACCCCCGGACTGGCCAAATAGCGTCACGTTTTCAGGATCTCCGCCAAAGTTGGCAATGTTCTCGTGTACCCATTTCAGCGCCGCTACGAGGTCAGCATGGCCAGCGTTAGCAGAATTAGCATACTTTTCTCCGAAAGGAGAAAGGTCCATGTAGCCTAGGATGTTGAGACGGTGATTCACCGAGACTACCACGACATCGCCATGTCGGCTCATATTGAAGCCGTCGTAGGCCTCCTGTTCGATCGAAGAACCCGCTGTGAAACCACCGCCATGCAGCCACACCAAGACCGGCTTTTTGGCCTCAGCATCCAGCGTCTCGGTCCAGATGTTCAGATTTTGACAGTTTTCATCCTGTGGCCAGTACCGATGGGGCACGAGCAGCTCGCCATTGGGCTTTTCCTGTGCCATCAGCGGGCAGACAAAGCCATAGGAGGTAACTTCCTTCACACCCTCCCACGGCTCAACTTCGGTAGGCATCTGGAAACGTTTTGCCTGTGCGTAAGGGATTCCTTTGAAAATATGCATTCCATCGAATGAATAACCTTTGAGTTTGCCGGCTTTCGTCTCTACAACGGGTACATCATCGAATCTGAATTCTTTCGCCATATTAAATCCCTCTTTCTATTTCATTAATTGAAGCAGAAAAGCTATTTTGAAATTGATTAAATCAGTAATATAAGTTCATTATAGAAAAAAAATCGGTTTCACAATATACGAATTCAATGAATTTGATGGGAGGAAATCATTTATTTTTTCGTGCTTCGATCAGCTATTACACTAAACATGACAAAAAACGTATTAAAAAAGACAAGAACCGGATACACCGTATAGCGTATCTGGTTCTCTGCTGCGTTTACCCAATTAATGTGTGATGGTGATTAATTGGACCTCATGAGGCTGAAGATGGGCATGAAGCGTTATGTTTCCATCGCTTTGCGCGGATTCTCTGCAGTACAGTGGATGTGACTGGTGAGCGAGCAAATCTTCCTCTTCATGACTGAGTTGTTCAGGCGCCCCCATTCGAATCCATGCGTCAAAAGTACTGCCGCCATGGGGGCCAATACTATAGCGGCGCAGTGTGTACTTTCCTTCCTCAAGTCCATCCAATCGAATATGGAAAGATTGCGGCCGCTTTTCGTTGAACACTTTATACCGCTCCGTTTTGGTAAGATGGGTGGTATGGCGGTAGCGATACAGCATGTCATAGTGAGTATAGTTGTACAGGAAGATTTGGATTTCACTACCTTTTTTAGTAATGAAATAGCCTTTGTCAGATGCAACCAAATCATCTCCGATGCGGCTTAGCAATTGCATCGCCCTATAAGCGCTTTTGGGAAGGCCGTTACGGGTAAAAAGACCAAACCCGCCATGGAACAATTCAGCAGCAGGCGCGATCTCATCGAGTTGGTCGCTGGCACTGAAATATCCCATAGCATGGTAGCTGTCGTAGTTTTCTAATATAGATTTAAAAATATAGGCAGATTTATAGCTCGTATCATTGCACAAATCACGCTGCCAGATATTGTTGCTCCATTCCTCCAGCATCATGGGCAGATCAAGGCCATACTCCTTAGTTACCCCTTGGATCGCTTTCATGGCGCTTGCAAGGTACTGCTCGTCGCCACTCACAGCGAGGTCCAATGCATCATTCGTCTTATTTAGGCGTAGACTGCCCTTTTCGGTGCCAGGAACGATGCTGGTGAAAGCACGAAAAGAGAGAATATCCGGTATACACAACTCTGATTTGCACATGTCCAAAAACCATCGGTTGGCTGCAAGAGAATCAATGGAATTCCCCGGACCGCAAATGATCAATTCACTGCAAACGGATTTAATGGCTCGATATGATGTGAGATAAATCCGGGTGTATTCTTCCTGGGTAAATAATCCAAGCCCCGAATACTCAGGTGCGCACCACGGGGAAAATAACCAACTGCGCAAGGATTTCTGCCCATAGCGCTGCACAAGATGTTTAACGATCGCTTTGATCAGCTCCCCCCATTGCTCAATATCTGTGGGAGCAGATATGACTGACGGCCAGCGAAAAACGGAAGATTTATTTTGGGCGAGAATCGATGGCATATAGCTGAACTCTAGCATCGGTAAAGCTCCCGTTGAAAGTATAAAATCCACCACTGCGTCTAGATAGACAAAGTTGTAAGAGAGTTTACCATCGGCATCTGTAGTAAGCAGCATCATATCATCGTCAAGGATTCCCTTGCAGCGTATATACTGGAATCCAATCTCACGCTGAAGATGGGCAATCTGCTTTTGCACGGAGCCGTTCAAAAGATCCTTGCCATAACCCGCGTTAATGAGACGCTTCCAATTGTGATGCAGCGGCTTTATGGTCTCATTCGTATTCACCGTAATCTCGGTCGTATCAACGGGTTCGTAAACGCTTTCCTCACATGCAACGTCTGCATAACGCATCAGTGAAGAAAAAGCGGTTGAAAAACCATCTTCGGTCTCTGTGGGTCTGGCCGTGTTTTCGATTTTGGGCTCCTTGATGTTACGTCGATATTGACCCGGTGTCATACCATGATACTGCTTGAAAGCTTCTATGAAAGCATGAGCGCTTGAAAATCCGCTGTTGTAAGCGATCTCTGTAATGGTCGCTTCACTTGCCAAAAGTACGGTAGCGTGTATCAAGCGGACCTGAGAAAGGTAAGCTTTGAATGGAACTCCAAGATACTTCTGAAAAATCCTTGAAATATAGGAACTGCTCAGAAAAGTATGTTTGGCCAGATCGGCTAAAGTGATATTTCCCTGATAGTGCTGGTGAATATAATCTGTAGCTGCACGCAAATGTTCCTTGGCTGAGTTTTGTTCATGGCTAGCAGGTTCACAAATCAAAAAATGCTGGAATAAATGATCCAGCAAACCTACCAACTTCCCCCGCAGATGTATGGAAAGCTGAGATTCATTTTTATATTGAGCTCGAAAAGCATGGGCAAAATCCCGGCGCAACAGGTCAAAAGGTTGTTGACGATCTTCAGAAAACAAAAAAGATTTGCAGTTAACCACCGGCCTTTTGAGCTCGGGACAAATCGACGTAATAAATGCCGGAGATATGAGCAGCGAAAGTGCTAAAGCGCCCTGATCCAAAGCTATACTTCGCATCTGGAAGCTGTTGACTGCAAAGATATCCCCTTCTCGGATCGCATAAGACTTGGCCCCTTCTCCACAGTGCAACCAGCCTGTACCCTGCAGGACAAAAATCAACTCAAGCTGCTGATGCCACTCAGGAGCCGCATCACTGGGTTTGATTAACAAAAATTCAAACTCAGTGGACAATATATTATTGAATTTTTTCACGTTATTCTCCCCCCCAGAGGTCACATTGCTGTCGTCATAATCTATTGTAAGAGGATCTTCTCCTATGCCAAATGTGATTCAAGAGTAGTACCATAATTAACTTGTATTATAGATTTTATGATTGTCCATATCAACTTGTCTCAACTTTCGCAGAGTATTAAACAAAAATACAGACGCCCGTAATCCGGACGCCTGCATTCAATCATCATATCATTTAACATACAACAAATATTGGGCATCCCTCAGCAAGTAGTCCGCCGCCTTGCTTGAAATATGCTTACCGCTTTGTGCCTTCACCTCATTGGCAAAGCCTTCTAAGGCGTTCGCATCCAATTTACGCTGTAAACTATTCACGATACCCGCATTATCGATCCATCCGGCATCCTTAAAGTTTGTTACTAAAGCCTTCAAGGAATCAACGCTTGTCGTGGTCTGAAATGATACCGTTTTGCTGACTGTGTTCCCCGCCAGATCGCTCGCCGTTACAGTCAACTCATGCGAACCGAGCGGCAACGTATAGAGATGAATCGCCGATCCTTGCTGAATCGCGTACGTATCTACCGTGACTGTAGTTTTGCTGTTGTCAACCCCTGACAAGTCATCGCTCAGTGTAATGACGGGTGTAATATCCTCGGCGTCGCTATACATATCATGTTCGAATCCGGTGACGGTGATTGCCGGAGCAGTGGTGTCCAGATTAATACTGATGTTTTGGGGCTCTTCTACGTTGCCGGCATTGTCCGTCGAACGGTAGCTGATCGTGTTCACGCCGTCTTTTTCGAACGTGATCTCCGACGTATAGCTTTGCCATGTTGTTCCGTCGTCTAGACTGTACTCAGTCTTGGATACACCGGACGCATCGTCTGTAGCGCTAAGTTTTAGCGTTACTGGATGTACGTACCAACCGTTCAGTCCATCCGGCTGAGATGGGGTTATCTCTTCTTTTGTCACTGGCGCTGTGTTATCTGTTGAATACGAATATTCAAAGGCGTCTACAGCCGCAATCGTCCCGAGAGAAGCAGGATTCTTGGTTCCTTTGTTGACAACTTTAATCGTATGTGAGGCATAGGGCAGACCTGCCTTGGAATATGCCACCACCTGTTTGGTTGTTTTTGACGCGTACAAATCAATATCGCCTTGAGCAAGTACACCGTCCAAATACACATCCACAATCCCCATATTTTGCTGCTTCATGCTGATATACTTGATGGAAGTGCCCGTAAACGTGAATTGTGCGTAGCTCCCCGCTGCTGACGAGTATTTCTCTGTTCCTAAATAATCGGAGCCATCATTATAGTTTGACCAAGCGCCGTTATAAGTCACGCTTGCATCCCGGTCGTCCACTTTAACGATCGTATCTCCCGGCGGTGCTGACGGTATGGAATTAACCGTATAGGTCGAACCCACTTGTGTATTGAACTCGATTTGATCTTTGCTGACTGTCGTATAGGTAACTGGTGTGCCGTTTTGATCCACGACAGCAGCACCTTTAATATTCGGGTAATACAATACAGCTCTGGAACCGGCTAGCGATTTGATCTTGATGCTTGTTGCCCGAGATTGCGCCCACGATACGCCAACTTCGAATCCATTGCGAGCTTTCAGTCCGGAATAGCTTCCATCTGACCAAGACGAAGGAAGGGCAGGTAAAATGTGAATGTTGTCCAAATGGCTCTGAAGCAGCATTTCGGATATGCCTGATGTCGCCCCGAAGTTGCCGTCAATCTGGAACGGAGGATGTGTATCGAACAGATTGCTCAGCGTACTGCCCATGAGTTGCCCTTGCAAAATCGTATGTGCATGATTGCCGTCCAGCAAACGGGCCCATAAGTTGATTTTGTTTGCCTTGCTCCATCCAGTGCCATCATCCCCGCGATGTTCCAGGGTCACTTTAGCTGCATCAAACCATTCTGGCGTATCTTTGTTAATCTGTTTCCCCGGAAAAAGACCGACAAGCTGAGAAACATGGCGGTGCGTATTGTTCGGATCGTCGATGTCCTGCTTCCATTCCTGAATTTGACCATAACGACCAACTTTAATGGGTGAAAGCATATCCCGCTTGGCAATGATCTCATTTCGGAAGGCTTCATCCACGTTCAGCTTCTGGCTTGCTTCGATTGTATTCGTAAACAAATCCCATACCAGCTGCTGGTCGAACGCACAGCCTTTGCTGATATCCCCTTGCTCAGGTGAGTAGCATGGCGAGGATACTAACGTCCCATCAGAATCCTTAACCAAGTACTTGATCCAGAACTCAGAAGCTTCCTTTAGAATTGGATAAATCCGGTTCAACTTTGCCGTATCGCCAGAAAACTTATAGTATTCCCACACGTTATTTGCGATAAAAGCATTAGCCCCTGGCGCCCAGCCCCAGTAAAATCCCCATCCTGGCGCAGTGAATCCAAACGGGTTGTTCATCGTATTCACCGTCCAGCCTCCGCCTGTAACACCATAATGTTTCTCTGCTGACACCCGACCAGGGGCCAATAGAGATTCCACATAATCAATCAGAGGAACCATCGTTTCGTCGAGATTTGCCACTTCAGCCGGCCAATAGTTCATTTGTACATTAATATTAAAATGATAATCACTGTCCCATGGCGGTGTGTTTGAATTATTCCAAACCCCTTGCAGGTTCGCCGGGAGAGAACCCGAACGCGAGGAAGAGATCAGCAGGTAGCGGCCATATTGATAGAAAAGCACTTCGAGCGCTTTATCTTTCGTTGTGCTATATGTAGAAAGAAGCTGATTCGTAGGAATTTGCGGCGTTGACTCTCCCAGATTCAAAGTCACGCGATTAAACAGAGCTTGATAATCATTCGTATGATTATTTTTCAACGTCGCATACAGTTTGCTTGATGCTGAATTAATGGTTGATGTCACCCAATTGTGAGGATCGGCCCCCTTATATGTCGGATACTCATTCACATAATCCGTGCCGGCAGCTAAAATAACGGTTAGCGCATTTGCACCAGAAACATTGATTTTCCCTGTTCCCGGCGTGATTGTGCCGCCTTCGTTCAATACTTTGACTTGAGATTCATACAGCATCTGATTATTGCTGACATTCCCTCGGATTGTAATCGTGTCGCCGCTTGCCGTAACGGCTCCTCCTTGGGCGCTTGTCGGCCGAACATCGAGCGATATTTTTCCTTCTTGGCTGGCGGTAAACCTCATCACCATCACGTTATCCGGATAGCTGACAAAATACTCACGAAGATAGTCAACGCCATCGTATGTATAGGAAACTCTAGCAATACCGTCCTGTAAATCCAGTTCTCTGCGGTAATCAGAAACCGTAATCGCACTTGGTAGAGCAAGATCAAAATACATATCACCGAAATTTTGATAATCGCCGAATCCCGTTTGAGTCCCGGTCAAATATGAGCTCGCTTCATCGCCAGCTCCGTTAACGTCGCCTGCATCCAATTTGGAGCGAACGCTTGCCAAATGGCTTGCCGCACCGTCTCGATTACCGAAAGTATAGGACCGTGTAGAGTTCGGACCGCCGGTCCAAAGCGTTTTTTCATTGAACTGGATATGCTCCTGATCCACGCCGCCAAATACCATGCCTCCCATGGAACCATTACCGATCGGGAGCGCTTGGGATTCCCAATTTGTAGCAGGCGATTGATACCACAATGATAGCTTGTGTTCCGGAGCCCCTGCCGAACCCGTGTAAGTAACTTTAGCAGCTGCTGCCTGCGATTCAGTGGGAAAACCCGTAAACATTGAAAACACGAGACTCGCGATAGCGCTTATGACAATAGCCCTCTTTCTTCTGCTTTTTTTGGCATACATAATGCTTCCTCCATTCATCATTATATATGAGTTCCATATCAGTATATAAGTTGTAAAATTTAAAAAAATAGAAAATTCTCCTATTTAAAGTTGAATTTATTACGATTCTTCCGTTTCAATGAAAATAAGCCGCTCACAAAAGAGGACCGGCAACCTAAAAGCTGCCAGTCCTTCCGTCTGTTTAGTTTTTCAGGGTGTCAGCATGATCGGATCCGTCTTTTCGATCACCTGACCATCTTTCGTGTACAGTACATAGACATAGACGGTTTGACCCTTGGTCAAATCCTCGAAACGAACGCCTTTGGAATTGTACTCCGCGTTTTTGTAAAGCTTGAACGTTCCAGGTTTCCCCGTAGTTGACAGATACGCAGAATACCCTTTGCCATTTGAGCTTCGGATCGGGAACTCGATCTGTGTGAAGTCCTTATTGTAGAGAACACCGTATGTTTCTAACAGGGGGACGGTGTTCCGGAAGGTCGCTGTGAGGCTGACATTATGGGTAGGCATGGTGAACGTAGCGTTCGGATTCGTCAGATCGTCCAGTACGACGTCGTCAGAGACCCACCTGTCGAACACCCAATAATCCTGCGGGGTGTCCGCTGTCAACGTCACCGTGTCGCCCGCTCTCGCCTTACTAGGCAGCGAGGCACCGCTGGCTACCGTAATCGTATACTTCGGGCTCAGCTTGCGCAATGTGTATGTCTCTCCGGCAACGGTATCGAAGGTAACGGTGGCTTCGCTTTCCCAGTTGGGGGCGGTTCCGATGGTGATTTCAATCTCACGGCCGGATGAGTCAAAGACATCGGTGCCCACAGCCCAAGGAGAGGCGACGGTCAGAGGTTTGCCCGCCTCACTCTTGATGGTCACATTTTGTACCTCGTTTGACGCTCCATCGTAAGCAGCGGACACAACGAAGGCTCCCGGTGCGCGAAGTCTGGCAAAGGAGGCGTTCTTTCCGCTCACCCAGTTCGGGAACACTTTCATAATGCCCCGGTCACTCATGAGCAGCATGCTGTTGATCGCCTCGGTCGCACCGATCTTCTCCACGCCGTGCACACCATCACTAATGCGCAGATTAGGTTGAATCTGTGCTTTGATCGTGTTGGTTATATTTCCCAAGACTGCATCCGCGGGGTATCTAGAGTGAACCGCGTCGTTGAAGATTCTAGGGAAATTGTTGATCTGACTCCACGCCCTGGTACCGAACACGTCGATCGTATTTCTGGCGATCTGCAGCTCACTGTCCGAGGAGTAGTAACCCAGCTGGCCACCCGGGACAACGATGTCCAGCGGGATGATATTTCCGTCCCCCGGAACAGGATTGGCCAGATCTACCCATTGCCCGTTCTTCCACTCCTTTTCCGCGAGGGCATAGACCTGCTTGCCATTCCACACACTGGTCGGCTGCGGAGCAAGGTGATCAAAGATATCCTGCCAATGTGCCCGCAGATCCGCATCTCTGTCCAGCGTGACGCTAGCGGCAATCAATTCAGACAAGACATTCTTAAGCGCCGCAAGTTCCACCGCGGGGTTTTTGGCCCACGAGCCCTCGTTGTAACCGGCATACAAGGTATACGTGTCGCCCGTCTTGTCGAGCCATGCGTCATAGAAGTTCACGCATTTCTTAAGATAGTCATAAACGTAGGTTTCCAGATACGTCTTGTCCTGCGTATAGCGGTAATATTGAATCAAAGGATAACTGCTGAACGAGGCGTTGAGCGCCTCGGAGAGATAATTATCATCCGTGACGGTGCCCCACGGTCCAATACCCACCGGATACAAAACCGCATCAGCGATTCCATCTTGCAGATCCGGGCGGCTGTTGACATAGTCTCCATTGATTCGTCTGATCTGATTCGGGTCCGCAGCGCGCCTTATACCCTCGGGCACGAAGCTCAAGATCGCCTCTCCGGCCGGCAGCGACAGGTCGTGGCGGTTGCTGGAGTTGGCTCCGAAAAACGTGGCAATGAAGTTGTAGTTGAGATGGTAATCGGAGGACCAGCTAGCGGTGTCGGTGGTGTGCCATATCCCATAGAGCCCCGGGGCAACTTTTCCGGATCTTGCGGTGCTGCCGAGAAGATACTGCGCCCCATAATAGTATTTCTGTACGTCGGCGTAGTCCGGGAGGTTGATGTATGAGGCAGACCAGAAGTTTTTCCACCAGCTTTGATGATCGGCCCACAGTGTTTCAATATCCTGAGTATCGTTGATCGGAGACAGAAGAGCGCTCGCCTCGGAGACCGGATCGATCGTGAGTAATTTGTTCGTTGAGTCGTAGGTCTTTCCGCCGCCGCCGATCGCTGTGACGATCTGCACCGTCTGACCGGCATCCAGCGTAAACGCCGTGGTACCCGTGCCTTTCAAGCTGTTGGCAGAGACCGTGCTTTCGGCGCCCAGCACCTTAGTCGCAAGTGCCGCCTTCGACGTCCATGAATTCGGGTTAAGAGGCGCATTGTTGAACGTCGCCCTTGTGGCTACCGCGTAACCGTCAACTTTGTCAGCAGTGGCCGGGTAGTTTCGGTTGTCCGCCTTCCCCCAGGAATTCACCTCCAGATCCACTGGCTCGGATCCCAAAGACGTGAGCTCTGTAACCAACAAGTTTTTTGAGGGGGATAGCCATGTTTCCATCGACAGATTCACGCCATTGATACTCAGCTTGGTCTGGATCTGCGCGTTCAAGATATCCTGTTTCTCGTACGTCGGCGTATTGCTGAAGCGTTTGCTGTAGAGTTCCAGCTCATGAATACGCAGCACATGCTCTTTACCCGCCTCAGTAGATGCTTTAGTGACCCACAGCCTCACGTAGCGCGCCGTGACCGGAGTCGCAAGATTTCTGTTTACAATAGCTGCATCGTTGCCTGCCACAGAGTCCATATTGACCCAGCCACTCTGCTCGTTGACGTTGTCCCAGGTAACCCCGCTCTCGTCAGGCAAGTATTGCAGCGCAAAATCTTTGGTATTGCGAGAGATAGGTTCGCCCGCCAAGCTTGCGTTATACATACTGTAACTGGCAATCGACGTAGGCTCTCCTAAATCGATAATCGCCCAGTGCGGGGTCGCTAGATTTGTGGTGCACCATTTCTTATAAGCATCGTTGGATATGCCGTCAACCAACAGCTCTGGACCGAAGCCGGACAAGAAATCGTCAACCTTCACCGGCCGATTCAGCGCAATGTTCGGATTCCCTTGAACAGGTGTTGTTTGCTGCTGGATCGTGATGCCGCCGATGGGCAGAGGTTTGGTATTATTGTCTCCGCTATTAAACACGCCTTTCAGATCTCCCGCCGAAATGAAGTCGGATTTCGAGATGAGGAACGTCTTCTGCTCTTTTGCACCAGCTGATGTTATACCCACATCGCCGTTGCCAAGCAGCGCCGTGTTGGGCATTTGGTCTGAATAGGCGCCGCTGTAACCGTCGCCATTCCATTCGCCGTAGATCTTTCCTACAATCTTACTGATGGTTCCCCAGTCATCTGTACCCACTGTTTCTTCGACCTGCTTTCCCGGGAGGACATCATTTGATTCAACCCCACCGATTTCGTCAGCTGCCAGCGTGGATGGCAAATTCCATACTGTTGCACTAAAACAAAGACTAAGGGACAGCGACAGAACTCGTTTCAGTGTTCTTGACAGTTTCATAATATCTCCTCCTGTTTGATTGGATTTGTCTTTCGATTCAAATCAACAAGGCGCGAAAACCGTGTATGAATCGATTTGTGGATCACCCTCCTTATTGCTATTTTAAAATCAGCCAAGATTTACAAATAGTAAAGAAATTAAAGATTCACTCTAAAATCTAATCAAAAAAATCTTTATTCTAATAACCGCCTTCCTTTATGGAAACGGATTCATACATTTATAAGAAAAAAACGAGCTCTAAAGAAAGATTAGCTCGTTAGATCTGAAACTCTTATATTTTATAGTCGCCCGCGGCTGATACATGCCTTCAGACATCCGATCTACTTTTGCATATCAATCAGGAATTGATCAAACACTCTGCGTTTTACGTCTTAATGTATACCTTTTACCTGCTTCCGTATTAAAAGATATGATGTTCTCAAATAGCTTCCAATCGATTTTCTTTTGTTGATCTCCATCTATTTCCTTAATGCAGATTACTTCATCCGGCCATGGATTGAAGACGCGACACGTTCTGCCGGCCTCACTAATAATGTCAACATATGATACCATCTCATTGGACAGCTCACTTGATACAATAAATGCCCCAACGGCTCTTAGGTTAGTAAAGTGTGCAGCCTTTTCCTGTGGCCAGACAGGGAACAATCTAATGACATGCTCATGACTTTGCATCAGCATTTCATTTATTGCCGACGGTACGCCGCTGCAACACTCAATCCCTCCCCCACCAAAGAAAATAAACAAGTTAGGGAAACTATGCTCTAAACATTGGCGACGCAGCTCGCGCAAGATGATTTCAGGATCATATCCGACTCGCGCCGCAGCAGTAAATATCGTTGGAAACCCATTGTAATCCGTCCAGCGGTTTAGAACGGTAATTGTATTTTGGGCAATTTCAAGAAGCTTGGGATCAGAATCAAGTCCGATCGCTCCCGCAGGCCAAATATGCTGAATGGCTAGAGTATTATCCGGCCACCAATCTCGACCCTGCTCCGTTAATCGGAATATCGTCTTCCCGTCTCGTTCATACGTTGGAAGATCGCTTATATGTTCCAGAATATGTAACCACTTTTCACGTCGCTCGGAATTGAGACTCAATTCTTTGGACATATCGAGCAGCCCTTTGAACACCGACCGAATTAACCCTAATGAAAGAAGTGGGTTCATATCCTCGAATTCCTTCAGCCATTCATCATTCGAATGTGACGCTTCCCACGTTGGAACTTCATGAATCGCATCACGATAAATAACGTAACGGTTTCCTTCGAAAGTTAAGTAGTCCTCCCAAAAATTAGCTACCTCAATGAGGTATGGGTACGCAACTTGGCTAGCATATTGCATATCATAAGTATAGTAGTAACGCATCAGCATATTCACGGCAGTTAGGGCTGCATTGCTCTTCTGCCCTAGGAACAAATGACCGTGTTCATAGGTAAGACTCGCATTCGTAATGGACAGGGCATTAGGAAATCCTTTGGGTCCGATACCAACATCGTAGTAGATCCCGCTGCATTCTAAGTATTGTTCAGCATACTTTCTACCGTTCGACATATATTGGAGCAGCGGCGTGTCATACGGCTCACTCAATTCGATATGATTGGACGAATAAACTCCCCACCATGGAGCTTGATAATTGTAATTCAAGTGATAATCGCCTCCCCAAGCGGGGGTGTCCGTCGTTATCCAGCTGCCAAATAACCCTGGCGGAAACGCTTTGTTGCGACTACAGCAAGCCATGATGTAATGAGAGCCATACCAGAATTTCTCTAGTACCTCGTCTCCAATCTCTATCGAAGACTTGGCCCAAAATTGACTCCACCAGTTTTCATGATCCGCATAAAGCGAATCTATACGGCTCTCGTCGATAAGCTTTGCTTTTTCAATCGACTCTCGTACGTAATCTTTTACATTGTGATTCGTAAGCACATAGGCAACGATATATGTTTTTTTACCAGGCTGCAATTCGAAGGAATTACTTGAATTACCTAAGCATCGCATAGCCACGGTACCTTCTGTTGGCCAGTCTAGATCGGAACCAGTAAATTTCCTCAAAACCCAATCAACATCGCCATCTTGTCCACTATCCGTTTCCGATTCATGTCCCGACTGAACCCATAAATCCACTTTAACTGAAATGTCTTCCTGGCTTTCACTAAGTAGCTCAACAATGACTGCATTCTCCTCAGCCGCAACCCATGAGGTCATCGTGACGGCCAGGGAATCCCCGCGAAATGTCGACACGACTTTCGCATCATGCAGATGTTGTTCAGCACCGTAAGAAGCTTCCTTCAAAGCTGGAATTTGAATATCAATTCCCCCGAGTAAACACGGGCTGCCATTGGGCCAGATCCGCTTCGCTTTCCAAAAATCAACCTTCGAGATCCATAAGCGCTGCCGTTCAGGCAGTCCGCTAATCACGACGCCGACATCACCGTTCCCAATTATTGGTCCATCAACTACTTTATTCGAAGGCACATTTCTTGGCGGCTCCTTGAATACCCCATTATACTTTGCCATCTTCTCTTTCCAGTCTGCCGGTTTCATTCTATCATCCTCCTGGATTACTTCCCGCTTCTTTCTTGATATCGCTTCAGAGCATCGTTGTAGATTTGAAGTACTTTATCTAGATCACCTGTCTTTTTAATTCTATCTTGGAAGGCCGACCAGTTCAAGAAAACGGTTTCATATATTTATAAAAAAGCTTGAATTAGGAGATAAAACTTATCTCTTCATTCAAGCAAAGAACAACATTATGAATCCAGAGAGTCGGCCAGCCTAATGAATAAATGCATCATTTCTTTTCCTTCGAGAGAAATATTTACTCTATTCGTATGAACCACGGGAAGTTCGGATTGTGTCTCCTCCAGAACATTCGTTTTATACGCAGCTTCAATCACTCTATCCGGAAAAGCAATCTTGACGTTCGTTTCTTGATCCATACAGTTACAAAGACGGACAACAATGCCCGTGCCATCCTCAGAACGTTTTACATCGAATATTCGAACGCCTTCTCCGATCAGCTCGATAAAGCGACCAGCTGCCTCTTCTTTACAATCGATAACCGGAGTAGTAAAAACAGGAGTAACGGCTTGGATAGACGAAACCATCGTAGAATCCAGATTGAATTTTTGGAAAGTAGATAAGACATAGGTGAACGATACAACTCCTGGTTGACGAGCTTGAAAGTTCGTATCCCAGTAGTTATTCATCGGCCATGCAAGCAGCAGAGGATTCGCTTTCCTCGGTACATGCTTCTGCTCTTTGCCGAAGTTGAAATCTCCCACTTGGACAAGCGGAGCATCCAGACAACTCATGGTCAATCCATGCTGGCCGTCGTAGATCGACACGCTTTTATCGACAGTCAGATAATCTCTGCATACGCCCGGAAGCTGCTGGTCATCCAATTCCACGAGTTGTCCGGCCGTATCGTAATGGCAGCGCCATGCTTGCAAGTTCAACGGAATGGCAAAATAGGTGCCTTCAGGAGTCGTGATATCCTGCTTGCCCAAGACGACTTTGATCTCGATATCTGCACGATAACTAAAGAAGGTGAATCTTTGCTCTAATTGTTCGACGCCGGGCGCATCCCATCGTAATATCAAGGTAGCGCTATGCGCGCTTCTTTCTACACTACATGATTCCAGACGAGTATAAGATTTTCTCTTGGCTTTCCAGTCATGATTCCAATCGGTAATGCTGTTATTCCCATTTTCAACATTACGGGGAAAAATGGCACTGCGGTTGTTCGAATGATAGATCGGATCAACCGTTTCCTGCACGTACTGGAATAGCGTCCAAGGACTGTTTGCATCCAGAACTTCCCAATCTTGTTGTTTATCATATAGTCTAGTGATTCGGCCAGTTAACGGGTTATAGTTGCACACATGAAAAGGTGTTTCGATTGTACCCAGTCGCGTTGTAATCTTGCGTTCCCAGGGTCCTTCACCCGCGGTTTCAATGATACCTGGATCCATCTGGATCCCCTTTGACTGCGGCGCTTCTTGTAAATTTCGAATAGGTATCTTGCGCCAACTGAAAGGAGGAAGTTGGGCCGTTCCATAACTCGTTCCTTGATGATGGGTGTCGTTGTTCATTAATACTTGACGCATTCGGTCTGCGTTCAGATGCCTCCCTGGAAACGTAAAACTGGATGGAATCCGAATGTCGTGCGATATCGGCACCGAAGAAGGATTGATAAGCAGTATCCCTTCCGGCTCTTTCGACTGCAGCGGATTGTTCGCGAGCTTTTCAATTTGAGTGCTCAATAAATATCCCGTTAAGCTGTTCGCCTGATAGGCATAATGCGCCTTATGCATGTGCTGAATCGCGACATTCAGATGATCCGGCTCCGAAACCGAATTAAAAGCACCCCAGGTATGTTCATCATAAAGATGGATTTGCTCCCATGCCTGCTTCTTGATCGATAGATAGGAGACGTCCGTTTCCGCTTGGAAAGCATCTAGCAGCTCGACAGCTTTCATTCCCTGCTTCGTTCGGCGATTCAGCTTGACTTCTTTGGCAGAGCTGCCAGAACCAAAGTTCCAATAATCCGTCCAATCCCCGGCATGAGTCGGCAATGCTGCCGCGTGAGCCCGAACTCTGGCATAGAGCTGTTCCGGCGTTACGAAAGAGATGGTTTGTTCACGCTGTTCCGCATTCCAAGTTTTAAGAAGTCCCGCTAATTCGCGATCTGGTGGGTTATTGTCGTAAAGCGGTAAATTCGTCGCGGTCAAGTACACGAAGTCAAACGGATACTCCGGATTTGCTTCGATTTTATGAAGATATTTAGCAAGGCCTTTAGCCATAATGTGTGTATCTAGTGCATTTACGTCGCAGATTTGGCTGAAAAGCGAATAATGTTCGCCATTAAAGGTAAGCAATTTTCGGTGATCCGGCGCTTCCCAATGGAAGGCATTGGGTCGATTAAAGGGAACGCCGCCAAAGTGGATATTGATGCCCATGATAAAAAATTCTACGCCGGCATCCAATAGAAGTTGGCTATACGGCCATGGCTGACCGTTTATGTCATGGTGAATAGCCGTCTTGATTTCGATATCGAATTGGCTGCGCAACTGGCGGACAGGATACAGCATTCTGGTTATTTCTTCAGCTGAGCATAGCGGCGTCGTATGCATAAACGAAGCGGAGATACTCATTTGTCCGTTATGTAAATAATGCTTGAACCGGTCGATTTGACTCGCCTTCGCCGTCTCCAACCAGCGCAGCACGGGGTAGCTAGACTCGCAGGTCCAACGAAACCTGTTTACTTCCTCCCAATCCTCGGTCATCTCGCACATTTCCAGCGCTTGATCGATATATCTT
Source organism: Paenibacillus mangrovi (assembly GCF_022898935.1). Taxonomy (GTDB): domain Bacteria; phylum Bacillota; class Bacilli; order Paenibacillales; family Paenibacillaceae; genus Paenibacillus_AQ; species Paenibacillus_AQ mangrovi. The sequence continues at coordinate 539,414 of NZ_JALIRP010000002.1, forward strand.
TTTTGCATTTCCAGCAATATGGGCTGTGCGTGCGTATATCCGACATCCAAGTGACTATGATGCAGCACGAGCACCTCTTTGATTTTTGACATCCGTTATCTTCCTTTCTGTTATCCTTTCAATGAGCCTGAAGTGATGCCTTCTACGAATTGTTTCTGCAGTGCGAGGTACAACACGATAATCGGCAGCGAGGCCAGAAACATCATCGAAAACATTTGTCCCCAATTGATCGAGAATTGTCCAATGACGCGATAAATGCCTGCCGTGATCGTCGTTCCTTTAATCGGTCCGATAATGATAAGTGGATTCAAAAAATCGTTCCAAACCCATAAGCCAATGAAAATGATGACACTCGAAGTACACGGCCCAAGTAACGGAAAGATAATCTTCCAGAAGGTTCTAAGCGGGCCGGATCCGTCGATCGAAGCCGCTTCGTCCAGTTCTCGCGGTATGGTCCGTATGAACCCGGAATACATGAAAATGCCAAAAGGAACATAGTAGCCCATGTAAAAAACGATAAGACCAATCTTCGAACTCATTAAATGCGCCGCCATCAACACTTTAACGACCGGAATCAGAATAATCGTCGTAGGCACCATGAGGCCAAATAGAAAAAAGAGAAGCAGCAATCTCGTTTTTTTGCTGTCGTTCCGAACTAAATAATAAGCTACCATTGATGAGGAGACGATGATGACGAGTAAAGAAATCGCAGTAATTACGACGCTATTCCACATGCTTGTGAACAACAGATGATCCGGTCTAGTGAGGATGCCTTTCAGATTCTCCAAAGTGAATCGCGTTGGAAAGCCAAGCGGATCGGCCATGATCTTGTCGTTTTCCTTGAAAATATTAACGAGAACGAGATACAAGGGTAAGAAGAATACTAATGTGATGCAAATCGTAATCATTTTATGAGCTCTGGATAACCATTTGGAAGACATTTAATATTCAACCTCCCTGCGCTTCAATAAGGTGACGACGACAACGGAAATGATGCCAATCAGCAGAAACAATACGACGGCCATGCTCGAAGCGTACCCCATTTGATTTTCGTTGAATCCCATGTTGATGATTTTCAAAGAAATGGTCTCGGTCGTCGTTCCTGGGCCGCCATTCGTCAACACGACGACATGGTCGAAAACTTTGAAGGAAGAAATCAACAGCATTACGGTATTGATCGTAATTCCCGGCGCAAGCAGCGGAAACGTAATATGTTTGAACTTCTGCCAGCGGTTGCATCCATCTATTTTTGCGGCTTCGTATAGGTCGCTCGGAATGCTTTGCAGTGTTGCAAGGAAGACAACTGTGCAGAAGCCCATCGATTGCCAAACGATAACGGCGATAATGGAGTAAACGACAACGCTCGTATTTGCGAGCCAACTCGTACCGCCCAGACCGATGTATCCTAGCAGCTTATTGAGTACGCCCTCATCAGTCAGAATGATCGACCAAATGAATCCGACAATGACGGGGCTCAATACTTGAGGTGTGAAAAAAACGGTTCTGGATGCGTTATAGACCCAGCCCTTGAAGTTTACTAGCAGAGCGGAAAGCAGCCCCAATCCGTTTGATGCCAAAGTGACGATGAATGCAATCAAGCAAGTCACGTAGATCGCATGCCCGAACTCGGCGTCACTCGCCAGCTTTTTATAGTTGTCGATCCCGATCCAATTAAAATCAGGATACAACGGGTTAAAATTCGTAAAACTGTAATACACGCAAAAGATGACCGGTAAGATGACGAGACCGAGGTAGATGATCAGACCGTGGGACACGAAGAGAAAGAAGTTGGACCATTTGTTTTTCAGAGTCTACACCCCTTTAATTCAAAAAAATAAGGAGGAGAGAATGGCTTCTCCTCTCCCTATTTCGTTTGTTCTTAATTTATTTGGATTTACTTGGTACGCGAGCTGATTTCATCCCATTTCGCATCCAGCGCTGCCAATTCCGCATCGACAGATTTGCCGAGTATCATATTTTGAGCGGCTTTGTTGAATTCATCGACCATTCCCGAAATCATGGCCGAGTCGCCGTTTTCCCATCCGAAAGCATTAACTTTCTTACCTTGATTGCTCATTTCAACGACCTTTTGGAATAAAGGTGGATACACGTAATCGACTTTTTGGCCTTCCAAAGGAATCAAGGCGTCCGACTTAACAGCTTCGACAACGGTAGCGGGATCCGTTACGAATTCCGTCGCGAACATTTGAGCCGCTTCAGGGTACTTGGTGGTTGCACTGACAGAAGCAGGGCCGCCAACAGAATATGGAGTAACGATCGATCCGTCATCAGTCGGAATCGGGAATACGCCGACTTCGATGTCTGTTTGAGCGTTAGCCGCGGCAACGAACCAAGATCCCATCGGATACATGGCACCTTTGCCTTTCAGAAACGCATCTTGCAATTGCGAATAACTGATGGCCAATCCGTCTTCGTTGAATGCTTTGGATTCCACCAGGCTCTTCCATTTCAGTACTGCGTTCTTAAAGAGCGGATCGGAAAATTTCACTTCACCTTTCTTGCGTTTAGCTACCCAATCCGGTACTTTACTATAGACGTCCGTGCTGATTATGCCGTCCAATAGGAAAGTCGTCGACCACGGGTCTTTAGCTCCGCCGTATAACAACGGCGTTACGCCAGATGCCTTGAGTTTACCAACGACATCGACGAATTCAGCCCATGTTTTCGGTTCGGTCGCGCCAGCTTTTTCGAACATTTTTTTGTTGTAATAGATATAAGAAATCGTTTGAGCACCCCATGGAAGCTGATAAACTTTGCCATCGATCGCCATTGTATCCGCACCCGGTACTTGGCTCACGTATTTGTCCTCGAACGCCATGAGCGATTTGGATGCTAAAAAATCTTGCACGCTTATCGACATAAGCACATCTGGGAATTGGCCCGTCGCAAGCAATTGCTTCGCGTATTTCGTACGGTCGACGTCAGGGGATACAATTTTGTTCACTTTTATATTCGGATGCTTGTCGGTAAATCTCTTGATTGCAGCATCCCAGTACTGTGCAGTCAGGTTTGGCGTTTCGAACACGAGCACGTTCAGCTCGGCCGGATCTTCAGATGCCTTAGCCTCCGAGGATGCTTCAGGAGAAGCTGCCGATCCCGAAGCGGGAGCATTCGACGCACCATTGGTGGTAGACGAACTACCGCATCCGGCAAGGGCCGCCGTAATTATTAGAGCCAGACACAAAGACATAAATCTTTTCACTTTATAACCCCCTTCTGTGTATTGTGACTACATTAATAATTATAAAAAGGGCCGCGAGCCACAAAAAGTACAGGAATTAACGTTCGACTATAATAAATAATGCAGTTCCTAATTACCTTTCTTAAATTCCATCGGTGATTTTCCTGTAATTCTTTTAAATTGGCTGTAAAAATAGTTCGGTTCGGCATACCCGACTTTCTCAGCTATATCCTTTACGCTTTCATCGGAAATCAATAATAGGTTCTTCGCTTTGCTAATTCTGACATGATGTAAATATTCGTTGAATTGCTGGCCCAATTCGATTTTCAACCGTTTTCCGAGATAAGGGGCCGAAATATGAAATTGCTGTGATAATTGCTGCAAGGTCAAACCATCCATAAAATGGGAATCAATGAATTTAACCACTTTTTCCACGATATTCGTGTTTCGGTTCATTTTCAGCCTCTGCAGCGTTTGAAGTAACGTTTGGGCTAGTTGTTTGAAATGCTCGTACAATTTTTCCTTAGAATCGGCTTGAAAGAGTGCATCGACGGACTTTGGAAAGTGGCTTGCATGCTCGAGAATCTCGAACTCCATCTGCCTTAAGTGGCTCATACAAAATAAGGCGAAATCGATAAATACCGTCCGGACGATGTGAAGATCTGGCATCTGAATTTCTTGCAGTTTCTTGCCTGTTGATTCCAATTCCTTCAGAATGGCCTCGTAATCATGATTTTCCATTAATAGATTCATATGGATGAAGCCTAGCTCTTTGGAGACGGTTTCCTTTTTCTTTTCCCTATTCTGCTTCGAATAATCAATGACAGATGCGGTATCGACGAAATATCGATAGTCGTATAATTCCATCGCGCTTTGATAGGACAAATAGATGTCTCTCCAAGCTGTGCAGGGTTTGCCTAAAAAGGCGACCACTTGAATCTTGAGTACCTTTTGAATGAGCGCGATCATCTCTTCCATTCGCTTACTTATCGCGGCTTGGTTATTGTGATTTATACCGGTGAATAATAAAATGATTTGACTTTGTTGATTCCCGAAAACGTATACTCTCTCATCTCTAGCAATTGCTTCCTGGGCAACGTTGCGTATGGCAAACTCACTTAACTGCCTTTCTTCCAGCAACGGAACTTTCCTCTGCCGGGTTATCGTGTCCATGACGACGACTTGGAACCCGCTATCTTCTAGATCGATGTTCAGCATCCCGCATTTCTCGTGAACGTCTCGAATCGAGTAGTTGTTCATGACAATTTGATTCAAAATATTATTCTTCATGAGTAAAGTTCCTTCGAACAATTCGCGAGATTTACGATATTCAATGAAAAGGCTTTCATGGATTTGTTGTAGAGAACGTATCAATTCCTCTTTGTTAATCGGCTTCAATAAATAATTATCAATCCCCCTGATCATAGCTTCACGAAGATATCTGAATTCGTCATATCCGCTAATGATCAGAACTCTCGTTCTATAATCGGCGTCTCTAATCCTCTTTAACAACCCTAATCCCGTACATACGTCCATCTGAATATCGGTGATGACGACGTCGATTTGTTTATTCGACTGCAGGAATTCCCATGCATCTTCACCGTCTTCGAACAATCCGGCCACTTCGAAACCCAAGCTTTCCCAATCAACCATGGCGAACAATCCCTCTCGAATAAGCGGCTCGTCGTCAACAATAATGACTTTTCTCGTAATTGAACTCATGTGTCACCTCAAGTTTCGGTATATAAAGTGTAACTTCTGTGCCTTCTCCTATCTTACTCTCAATATCCAACCCGTAGTTTATGCCGAATATTAACCGCAGCCTCGAATGCACATTCATGATTCCAACGGAAGTCGATTCTTTTGATTCGAACAGTGTCATTTGAAGATTGGCTCGTAGTCGTTTTAAATCTTCCGGCATGATTCCTTTTCCGTTATCTGTTACCTTTACTTGGAGCTTGTCCTGAACTTCCGTTACGATGATTCGAATGTCGATATTTTTCCCTTTATTCATGGCATGCTTGAAAATATTCTCAACGATCGGTTGAATCGAAAACTTGGCCATTCGTTCGTTTTGGTAATGATCTGGAAACTCGATATTAAATCGTGCTTTGGGATACCTGAATTGTTGGAGCTTTAAGTAATATTCGACGTAATAAAGCTCTTCGTATAATGTTACGACCGTTTCTTTATTTCTGATATTCCATCTAAAAATTTCACTCAACTGATAAATGGTCTCAGATAGATTCACATTATTTTCTTTGATAGCCTGCATGCGAAGGATTTCCAACATATTGGACAAGAAGTGAGGGTTAACCTGAGAATGTAACAGCTGTAATTCCGCTTCCTTTGATTTAATCTCAAGAACGTACTCCTGTTGAATAAATTCCGATAACTTGGAGATCAACTGATTATACGTGTCTTCCAAAATTGTGAATTCATCGTTTTTATGTATCGGAATCGGATAGACGAATTCGCCCGGAGTGTATTTCCGCATATTCCGGCTTAAGGTTTGGACTCGCTTGGATAATCCTCTGGAGATATAGAAGGCTACGAAGACGTTCAAGAACATAATGGCTGAGAGCGTGATCCATTGGTTCTTCTTCATGGCGAGTATATTTTCGCTCAGTTTTTTCTTAGAAATAAACATCTTAAACACCATGTCATCAGCGGAATTCTGGACTTTCGTAACGAAATAATTCGTAGAGTCGAGCTTATCATCATCGATATTTGCCCGATAGGCATCCGTTGGAATTGTACTTCCTGACATTCTTATCGTACCGTTAGCATTCTTTAATTCGATTAATGAATCCGTTCGGAGATGAGATCCGGCTTTTTGCAGGAAATCGGTATCCACGCTTATTATTAAGTAACCGACCGATTGGCTCTCGACAAGCGCATTGGGATCCTTCACTTTCAGAGCAAAAACCAAGTCATTTTTATTCGAATTCATGTTCTTATTTGAATTCCCGGCCGGATATACTTTTACGTACTCGTTGGTATCTAATGAAATCATGGAATCAAATTCGGGTAGAAGACTCGGATCGAAATACCTAACGAACGCAAATCTCTCCTCATCTTTATTCCTAATAAACAGTATCGAGTCGATACTCTCGTCCGTGTAAGCCATCGATTGCAGGAACTGCTCGATCTCCGCTTTATGCCTTAAGTCGTCCACCTGAGTTGTTCCTTTATAATTCTTGATCTTCTCAAGGATGGATTCGCTCTGATTGGATTCGAAGAACAAGGAGAATACATTCGAACGTATTTGCTTTAATTTATGGTTATATGCATCTTGAACGTCAAGAATCTCAGCTTGAGCATATCCATATTCGCGTTCCTTTATGAATTGATCGACGCGTATAATGTTAAGTTGACCGCCAATCAGAATTAGGGAGGATTGTATAACGATAACGGCTATAAAAACTTTAGCAAACAAGGAATGGTTCAACTTCTTGAAGAAATTAAACAGACACTTCACTCCCAACTGTTCATCATTTAAGCTATGATCACGATATTCTGCCCTTTAGCCGAACAGGCTGCCGATTATGCCGGCAGCCTGTTGTCATTATGTTTTTGCATAGATAGTAATATTCTACGAGCTGAGTTATAACCCCTCTTTATCCCATTATTCTGCTCGCTAGTATAAATTAAATAATGACTTTAACAAAAAAAGCCCCCTTTACATTACCACTATACGAAGACTTGGGATTGTCCTAAGTCCTCTTGCAGTAACATATTGGAGGTTTATTATAAAGATCTGAATCTCGGTGTCGCCGCACTCCCATCGAACCTCATTGCAATCTTTGTATCAACCAATAAAATGCCAGTACAAAAATAAGGCAAGACGTTGAGATCATCATTTTACGATACCATGGGAACTTTCGCAGCCATATCAAGAGGGGAAGCAATAGGCATAGTATCATGAGCTGGCCCACTTGCCGGCCAAGTCGCTGGAAGATACAACGAGTGAATGCTGACCAAGCGGCAACGTATAAAGCGGAATCGCCGTTCCAAATCGGTAAGAATTCGTATCGAGCGTCACCGTCGTCTTGCCGTTGTCGACACCTGACAAGTTATCGGTCATTGTAATCTGAGGCGTCAAATCCCCGGAATCTTCATAAATACTGCCGTCTTCCGGTACGGATACCACAATCGCCGGCGCCGTCTTGTCGATCATAATGGCTGCCGTACGTCGCTCCTCCACGTTGCCTGCTCTGTCTACACTCCAATAGACAAGCTTGTGATCTCCTTCATCTGACAATACGACAGTAGTTCCCGTTTGCTCAGCGCCATCGTCTACTGTGTAGTAGGTATTGGCTACACCCGATTCGTTATCGATAGCGCTTGCACACACGTCGAGAACATTTCTTAATCCGTATCACAAAGTAAGATTTGCCACTTTAAGCGGCAAATCTTACTTTGTTGAAATAATAGCCCTTGTGTTTCCTCTTCTAGTCCCAAGCAACTTGCTGAAACGTTCCAGTTATCGCCGATTGCTTCGCTTTCAAGCACAGGAGCGCGCTCTGCAGGCCGTCGTCAAGCGTCGACACCGAATCCGTGCTGCCCTGCATCAGCTCGATGAAATTTTTCGCAAGCACGGCATCCCCGCCAAAATGATTGCCGTCTTCGCTGATTTCATACGTTTCGACGAGGTTCGAATGGTGCATAAACACTTTTATCTGCCCTGTGTAGAAATCGAATTCGACTGTCCCTTTATAGCCGAGGAAACGCGCGCCGCGGGCACCCGCCTTTTTCCGCGCAAAAAAGTTTTGCGAATAGGAGACGTGCATCCCTGACTCATACCGAACCAGTGCGCTGCCGGAGTCTTCGTTACCCGTATCTTCCGCGAAGGAACAATACGCATGTTCATTCTTCGAGCCGTCCTTCCCAAACGCCTTGCTTTCGGGACACCTCCGGTTCTCGTCACAATTGATGCACTTCAGTCCGGCGGGCTTATTCCCTTTGAAAATTTGTTTCGATGTCATTGCGGCGACACTTTCCGGTTTCGTGCCCAGGACGTGATTGATGTAATCGAAGTCGTGCGTCGCTTTTTGCAGGAACAAGCCGCCCGCTTCGTTCTCGTCACGATACCACCCTTGGTAGTACACATACCCATAAGGCACGTTGTTAACGGCTTGAACATGCTCTACCGTGCCGATTTTCCCGGAATCGACGATTTCCTTCACCAATTGGACGATTGACGTGACGCGCAACGGGAACGAAACGACCACCTTGCGGTTGCCCGAAGTCTCATAGCCTTCCTTCAAGTGATGTGCATCTTCGAGAGTCGTTGCTACCGGCTTTTCCAGGAATAGCGGAAGACCGCTGGACAGTACTTTGAGCGCCATAGGCGTGTGGAGCGAACAGCGTGTTCCGATCATAATGCCGTCCAACTGCATCCCATTCAGCATGTCCTCAGGCGTTTCAAACGTCCTTACGTCCCCGTTATCCTGCACAGCCTTTTGTTTTTTTTCCGGATTTACATCTACGACGGCCGCCACATGGCAGTCCGAACGTTGTTTTTGCACGTGTTTAATAACGCCGCTAATCCGGTTTCCGTATCCGATAACTCCGATTCTCAAGACGGCAGCCTCCTCTTTTATCCTCGATATGTAACGCAATTAATCATTATCGGCGATTACGTATTTCCCCAGCTCCAGCGCGAATTTCAGGCCGGCATCCCTTATCCCGTCTGGCAGCTTATTTACGCCGTTATGCGCTTCATACGTAAAATCGCCGCTATATTGGATTTCCTTGAGAGCGCCCACTAGCCTAGCCCAATCAATTGTGCCTTGATACGGAAGGAGATGCAGATCTTTTGTACCGTCGTTGTCGTGGATATGCAGCGCCTTCAAACGGCTTCTGAGCATTCTGAATGCATTTGCTTGATCGATCATTTGCACATTAGCATGACCGGTATCCCAACATGCACCGATCAGCCGGTGACCGAGAGCATCGACCAACTGGATGAGCTCCTCTGCAATCGTAAAGCAGCGGTTGAAACCCGGGTAGTAGCACCCATTTTCAAGTGCGATGCCTACACCTGTTTCTTCAAGCACCGGGATCAAGCGGCGATAGAAGCTAACATTGAATTCCAATATCTGATGGTACGTTTCTACCCCGTCTTTCGCGATATCGGTTGGGTGAAAGACGACCCAGGGAATGCCCAGAATGGCAGCCGTCCGAAGCGATCTCTCCGCAAGGCCGATAAACGAATCCAGCGTCAAGCCAGGCACGAGGTTCTTAAATGCCCCGCCGTGAACAGGCCCATGCATCTGTGTGAATCGAACCCCCAGTTGATCGGCGTATGCGCGTATTTCCTTCGCCCACGTTTCTTCCTCGCTCCAACCGATTTCCAGCATTTGCTCCTGCAAATCCCAGTAATTCATGTCCAATGCTTGAAAACCGGCTGCAGCACATCTTCGAAGGGCTTCCATTCGCGAAAATGAATTATTAAAGACGTTTAAGGATGTCGACACTTGCATGACGGAAAATCTCCTATCGGAATTTTATTAGTTTGAGAAAACGATCCCCTTACAGAAGGCAGAGGGGGGCTGAAATCAAAAGTCTATTATTTCTTATATCGGTCATAAGCGGCTTCGTAAATTTTCATATAGTCGTCAAGGCCCATTTTCTGCAAAGTTGCCGTATACTTGTCCCAGTCTGAGAACGGCACGTTTCCTGTAATGAATTTGGCACGCATTTCATTCACATAGGTACCGATATCCGTTTGCAATGCAGACATTTTGTCCGATTCCTCAGTTGTGAAAGTAAATGACGGCCAAATTTCTTTAGGAAAGTTGGACTCTACTTTCTTGATAGCTTCGATGGAGGCAGGTAACCCTTCCGGTCCTTTAAAAAACTGCTGCTTGACAATGCCAGCATAACTGCCGCCAGGCCATGCCAAGTATTGACCGATTGCCTGGTCTTGCGTCAACCCTTTCGGGTTGTGTACAATTTCGTCCGTATACTGTAATTGACCATCGGCAGTTTTGGTGTAAGTAACATTTTCGAAGCCCATGAAGAACATTTTGGAGCCCTCATCGCTGTACAAATAATCGATCCATCTCATCGTGGCTTCCGGGTTTTTATTGCTGCTGGTAATGACAAATTGTCCGATCGCCATAGCCAATGGTCGTACATTTGCATATAATTGATCTCCGTTAGGGCCTTTCAAAGACTCACCACTGACATATCCTTTTTGATTCAACGATATTTCCGGGAAATAGCCGGGATAAAGCGCGTACTTCCCTTGCGTTCCGATGGCTCTCATTTGGTCCCCGTTTGCCGAGAATGTTTCCTTTTCCAGCAGTCCTTCGCTGTAAAGCTTGGTTACATACTGCAGCATCTCTTTATATTCCGTGGAGGCTGGAATAAACCGCAATGATTCCGTTTTCGGATCCACATCAACGTAAGGGTTCCCTTTCCCTCGGTTGCCAAGTCCCCATGCACCTTGTAGTTGGGATATTACCGGGCTAATTCCGTAACCGCCAAACGGGATCATGTTCGGGTCCTTTTCCTTGACTTGCTTGAGGAAGCTATACAGCTCATCCGTTGTTTTGGGCACCGTCATGCCTAACTGATCAATCAATTCCTTTTTGTACCACAGAAAAGTCCCCGAACGCAAGGCTTTAAACGACGGATCGTTAATAGTTGGAAGCGAATAAATATTCCCGTCAGGCATTGTGATTGCTTTCTTGATGTCGGGGTTTTCATCAATAAGTTTTTTAATATTAGGCGCATGCTTGTTGATCAAGTCGTTGAGCTTGATGAAAACACCCTGTTGCCCGTATTTCTGCAAATCTGACACATTAAAGCCGCTTCCAAAAAACGCATCCGGATATTCGCCGCTTGCCAGAACAATATTCCTTTTCTCGTCAGATTGAGCACTAGGAACATCGGTCCATTCCACGGTGATATTCGTCATTTTCTTATATTCGTTCCATATCTTGATGTCGTTATAGTTTTGCGAGTCGAACCGCTTCGTCCCAAACATTTTGATTGTGATCGGGGTATTGACAATAGGCAACCCTGATGCTGTCAGATTGGAATTGGTCGCCGTCTGTTTCACATCTGGTGTTTTTTCGCTGCTTCCGTTTCCACTTCCGCTGCAAGCAGTTAATATCGAGAAGACCATAATTGTTACCGTCGATAAAGCAATCCATTTTTTCATTTTCACAGAAAAACCCCCCTCGAATGGTTACATGCATTTACCCTTTGATAGCGCCGATCATGACGCCTTTGGTAAAATATTTTTGCAAAAACGGATAAAGCATCAGAACAGGCAGGTTAGCTACAACTATAACCGAATATTTGATCGTTTGCGTCAATAAAACCTGATCGGTCATCGATGTCGAGCTTCCCGCCATTTCCGACATCGTATTCTGCACCAAAATGGATCTTAACACTAATTGAAGTGGGAACTTATTTTGATCTGTTAAATATATGAGTGCGTTGAAATACGAGTTCCAGTGCCCTACACTGTAAAACAACGTCATGACAGCAAGGATCGGCATAGACAACGGTAGGATAATCTTCAACAGCAATTGAAAATCGGTCGTGCCGTCGATCGCCGCTGCTTCTTGAATCTCGTTAGGAATACTTTGCTGAAAAAAGGTTCGCATGATAATAATGTTCCAAAAGGAAACTGCGCCGGGAATGATCAACGCCCATACCGTATTCAGCATACCGAGGTTTTTTACCAGCAAGTAACTAGGAATTAGTCCGCCGCTGAAGAACATCGTAACGACGAACAGCGCCATGACGACATTTCTTCCGACCAAATCTCTTCGCGATAACGGATATGCTGCAAGAATCGTCATCACGAGGTTAATTGATGTACCAAGTATTGTGTACATAATGGTGTTGAGATAGCCGGTTAATATTTCATTGTTCTGAAACACTTTCTCATAGCCGAGGAACGTGATATCCTTCGGTAGCAGCCACATTTGCCCGCTATTTACCGCCTGCGGATTGCTGATTGAGGCGCTAAGAACGAACACAAGCGGGTACAAGACTATGAGAAGTACGATAGCAAGCAGTGCGTAGTTTATCCAATCGAATGCGCGGTCTCCTCTTGTTTGCTGCGATATCCCTCCTCCTTTTACCATAAACTTGACCCTCCTGCTTTTCTGGCAATAAAGTTGACCGTAACCAGCAGAATCAGATTGATGACGGAATTAAACAAGTCTACGGCTATCGCGAAACTGTATTGGGCTTGCTGAATTCCGCTGCGATAAACGAACGTGGAGATGACATCTGAGCTTTGCAAATTTAAATCATTTTGAAGCAAAAACACTTTTTCGAAACCTACTCCGAGAATCGAACCAGCCTTCAAGATGAGAAGAATGACAATCGTCGGCATGATGCCGGGTATGTTGATGTGCCAAATCCTTTGCAACCTGGAGGCTCCATCGACCCTGGCCGCTTCATGCAATTGTGGATCGATCCCGCTAAGAGCAGCCAAATAAATGATCGAGCTCCACCCCATTTGCTGCCAAACGCCCGACAAAACGAAAACTGTCTTAAACCATGCGGGTTCCGTTAAAAAGCTTTGCGGTGTTCCGCCAAGTAGCTTGATAAACAGACTGACGATCCCGGTATTGGGGTCCAAGAATATCATAATCATCCCGGCCAGGACGACAGTCGACAAGAAGTGCGGCATATACGTGACCGTTTGGATAAACCGCTTGTAAAAATTATGCCGTACTTCATTGATCATAAGCGCCAGCATGATCGGAACCGGAAAGCCGACCACTAGCTCATATAAACCGATGCCCAACGTGTTTTTTAAGAGCCTCCAGAAATAATAGCTGTCGAAAAAACGCTGGAAGTGCTTGAAGCCTACCCAGGGGCTTCCGGTAATTCCTTTTGTCGCAAAAAAATCTTTGAATGCAAGTTGGATCCCATACATCGGCCAATAATGGAAAACGAGCAAATAAACTATGACCGGGGCGAGCATTACATATAAACGCCAGTTTTTTAAAAAGGATTTCCATACACTGCGTTTGTTTAGCTGCCGAATCTCAGTTGCAGATAAAGCACCCATGATACGCAAACACCTTCCCACTGTTTTTTTATATTTATTTTTGGAACGTTCCTGTCATCAACAGTAACCGATGATCCGAATTTCTGCCATCGCCAGTACTTTCTTCGATCATCTTAATTTTACATTCACCTCGTACAAGGATGAATCGCCAGCAAAATCAGGCATGTAGCCGACTTTCGGACGACAAAGCCGGGTTTGTCCTGTCCATTTTCGCTAACGATACCTGGTTGGTTTCCGTTCCAGAGCACAACGTCCAGAGTTGCCGTTCGCTCGAGAGCCCGGATCAAGTTTTCTTCATTAAGATTTTTCAGCATAAAGCTGATTTGCATCGTTGGCTTATCGATGGTGTCAGACGCGCTTTCGTTCGGCACCATCTTCACATTCGCAATCTCGATGCCATATTCGCCGAAAACGGACGCAATAGCCCCAAGAGCGCCAGGCATGTCGGCAACGAAAAATTTGACCTCGAATTATTTATGATGGCGCATCAGATACTTTTCCCATTTGTTGAGCATGTACAGGCTGACTATGACAAAAAACGTGTATAAAAAGGCGACAAATAAAAATCCGGCGCCGACGCAAAGCCCAATTGACGCTACAACCCAAACCGAAGCCCCAGTCGTCAGTCCGGTAATAACAGAGCCTTTACGCAATATCGCCCCCGCTCCGATCAATCCGCCTAGCAGAGCCGCGAAGATCATATGAACAAGCAATTCCCTGTGAGACAAATGCCAAATATTCGAAACTGCGCTCGCCATACTTCCCCTCCCTCCAAAAAAAACGTGTAATGTGTCTATAGTAACCTTTCAGCCGAATGCTGCCACCGGCAGTATTTTCGTCCATCGGCTTCTTTTTACAAACACGAAAAGCAAAACGGAAATAGGGCTGGATTTCTCCAGCCCCTCTGAATAGTACCTATAAGAAGTCCGATCATCGATCACATTACAATATTGGCTTCCAAAACATGCGGACTTCCTTGGATGATCTTCCTATATTCCATCGGCGTAACGCCCTCGGCTTTTTTGAACTTCCTGATGAAATTGTTGGCATCGTTGTATCCTGATTCAGACATGATTTCTTTTAATGTAAGCTCGGTGGTGGCGATCATTTGTTTGGCGACGTCCATTCGGAGTTGATCGATATAGCGCATGATCGAATAGCTAGTATGATCTTTAAAAAATCGGGTTGTGTAGGAAGCGGATATTTCGAATGTTTCGGCAATCCGATTTAGATCGAGTGTATTGTCCTTGAAATTGTCGTTAATATAAGCTTGTATGTTAGCGAGTAGCACGAAATTTTTGCTTTCCTTCTGAAGCACGATGTGATCGCATACTTTACAGCAAAAATCGACAATGAAGCTTTCCAGTTCTTCCATCGTTTCGAAACGTGGAATATACAGTTCTTCCACCATTTGCTCGATTCCTTTTTCGGTTTCAATATTCAGTTCCATGAGGGCTTTCATCATTGTATTGACAATGTCGAAACATACAAACTCCACCGCCTCTAATGACATCTGCCGGATAGCGATATTGTCCATCGTTTCTTTGATGAGCTTCTGTACCTCTCCGCTGTTCCCTTGCTTGATCGCCTTCAGCATCTGAGTTTCCAACTCAAGAGGATACCAGTTCTCGTGCTTCTTGGCGTTTTGCAGCTCACGATGGCAAATGATCTGGTTTTGTCCCCGAATAAACCGATACCGAGTCGCCTGGTTTGCCTGAAAGAAAGATTGTGGGATCATCGAAATATTGGTGCAAATATCTCCGACTCCAACAGTCAGCGTCAAATGGAAATCCTGGCTAAATACCCGCTTTACTTTGTCGACCAAGCCAGAAATACGATCAAGCTTGGCTGCTTCTTCGTTCATATTCAACAGCATGACGATTCCCCGATTGTCCGTCAATTCCACGCCGTACCCATTCCCAAGCTCCGAGGCCGACTCTTCAGTCATCTTGATGAGGCTGTATTTCAAGATGCCCTGCATCGATTGGGTGTATTCCCGAATGAATTGGTTGTAATTATCGATTATAAACAAAAGCACGACAAAATGCGATCGATCCAGCTGCAAGCTCGAGATGGCGGTCATCGTCTCCTGCTGTTCCGTTTCTTTGGCGCTGCCCTTTACGATCTTGAGCAGTGACTGCTCTTTTACGATGCTCGCCTGGCTTTGCAGCTTGCTGAGTAACCCGTCGCACTCTTTATTCATCTCGGATACGTAGTCGGATATGATGTCGATTTCATCCGCTGTTCTCGATACGGTCAAGGACGGTACACGCTTACCGCTGCTAATGGACGCTATCAGCTTTCGGAAAGGCCTGTAGTTTCTTTCCGCGAAAATGACGGCCATCAATATGCCTAGCACAAATACTGCAATTATCGTCCAGGAAAATAGTTTGCGGCTTTGATCGACTTTATTCATCACCAGTTCACTCGGAATAACGGTAATGTAGGACCAGCCGTTGAACTCGGATTTCACATTGATGACGGTATAGTGTCGGCGCTGGATCTTCACTTCGCTGACGGGAACCGCTGCCGGCTCGGAAGCGACCCATTGCTTGACAAATTCGGCATTTTGCTCGCTTTCGCCGCTCGAATGATGCGCAATAATATCTCGCCCATTATTGATAAACACAAACCCGCGATTGTTCCCAAGTACATTTTGAATCAATTGGTTTACAGTTTTTTCGTCAATTAAAAACATGACGGCACCATATGGCTTGGCCGAATTGGTTGAGATTGGATAAAGGTAAGTAGACATATTGACCGGCTTTCCATTAATTTTAACTGGCTCCAAAGGTCGCATACCCGGAAAATTCATATTGGGCAACTCAGAGGCGAACCGTTCGAAACTCCAATCCCGATAATGATAGATGTATTGAAAAAAAATGTCCGAATCGTACGTTCCGCTGGCCGAATACATGGATGTGCAAGTGGGACAAGTGTAATAGAGGACGATGTCGCGGATGAACAAGTTGGTCGATTTGTATTTTTTCAATTCCTGCACAGTTTTGTACGACGAATACCCATTCTCCGACACTCTAAAGGGAGTTAATGAAGGATCCGAAGCGATTTGCATGGCCATCCGGTTCATTTCGCCTAATCGGGTATCCATTTCATCTTTGATCTTGCTCATCGTTGAAAACGTGGAGGCTTCGATTTCATTGCTCAGTGTGGTGATAAACGATTGATATACGACACCACTGACAATGATAAGGATGGATACGACAAGTATGATATAGGAAAACAAATAATGATAAAACCGATTTGACCATTTATGATTGCAGAAAAATCCGGCTACTTTTCTCATAACAACTTCCCACTCTTTCTATCGTTGCATGAAATCGCTTCTAAAGACAAGAAATCCACAATGTTAAATTACGTTTATTTACGTTAATTATAGATTGTTTTTCTGTTTTTTTGTTTAAATTAAATGTAAATCATGACTTTTCCTCTGTCTACAACAAACCAACTCGATTTGGAATTCCACTAAATATCAATTATAGAGATAAAATTATCTGTCATGTGCATTTCCCACTTAATATTTTTCTTCTAAAATAAAAACATCAAGTCAAATAGATAATCAATCACAGCCAATACAGAGGCTCTCTCATGAGCATGCAAATCCATTTCGGCCGAAATGTGCCTACAAATTCATGCGTACTTAAATTATAATGTTTGATAATAATTTTCGAACCGTAAACCTCTAGGAAATTCACGATGCGAGGTGTGGTTTTATATTTGATATAGTTGCCTTCTATATATCCGTCGTACGGGCCGTCATCAAGATAACTGGAATAGGACGCCGCACCGGAATCCATATACGTAGCCGCACCTTGATAGAGAGAACGTTCGTCGGTCGGGTCGTATTGCGTATGACCTGACATATAAAACACCTGTGAAAAATTATTGTCGGCAATAAATTTGCCGAAACTATTACTTGCAGCGCTGCTCCATGCCGATCCCCACACGGTTCCGCTAATAGGGTAGTGAGACATTGCAAATATCGGTTTTGTTGGATCATAATCCGGTTCACTTTTAATTTCATTGAGGAAATTTGTAGCTTTTCCCACCGTGTTACTGCTGTTAATATTTCCGTCAAACCCGATCAAATTAAATCCTTTTATCTTTACCCTATAAGAACGCTTTGCGGCGTACTGATATAATTGCCGTTGCCGCTTTCCAAGTGCAACGCTTTAGTTCCTGGTAATACACCCTCTACAAAACTATAATTCCCTTTTGCTATCAAATCTTGCTGAGTTACATCGTCCTTCAAATTATTGTCGAATTTAATCGATGCAATAAGTTTAGAATTTGCTTCGGCAGTATCGGTTGCTGCGTATGCGCCGGTCGAGAACATCGTGAATATCAAACGATAAAATTCTTTTCACTAGTGAAAACCTCCATAGTTTTAAATAAGAGCCAAACATTTGCAAAGTAATTTTATTGCAGAGTCGCTTTGGTTACGATTTCAAGGTCTACAATATCAACCTTACCGTCATTATTGACATCAGCTTTTTCATTTCAGTCCGCTTGATCTGGTTGCTTGTCGAACAGTTGAATTACCGCTTTCGCATGATTCACCTGTTCCGGCGTCGCATTCGAATCGTTTGCTGTCGCACTCGCTGCAACGATAGCCGACTGCAATTGCGCTTTGGAACCAGCCGCATACAGACCGTCCTTGTTGCCATCCACTGCTGCATCGTACTTAGCCTGGGCATTTTCGATGATGTTCTGTAACGTCAGTTCTGCCTCTACTGTCACAATCGCAGAAGACGTAAAGTTGCCGTCAGCCGTTGTGACCGTTACTGTCGCCGGCTATTGCCAGTCAGCGAAGCGCTGCCGCCTGTTGCGGTAACAGATCAGCTGCTTCAACGACATAAATGAAAGATGCAGCGTTGAAAATCAACATCATGACTAACGCAAAACAACCGATTAGACGTAACATGTTTTGGATTCGTTTTTAGTTCATTACCTAATCCCCATTTCTACCGTTTTTCATCTTAGCTTGTACTTTGTAATTTCATGAAAACACTCGAATCCGATGAAGAAACCTTTGATTTTTTAGGCTTAATTCAATCCGTAGGCAACACCTCCCATATACTCACATCCCTTCGGAAAACAACTTTGCAATATTGAAAGCGAATGATACCTTGAACTCATTCTGGATGGTAAGCTTTGGCTCAAACAGCGATTTTCGCATTTTTAACGACTCTGTATTTGTTCAATTTTTATTAGAAACTTTCAATATTTAAAATATATTGTAGGATCTATTAGTAATTAATGGGTTAAATACGTGTAAAATACAAATGAAATTTCGTAAAGTTGAACGATCGTAATGATAAAAACATACAAAATAAGCCCATGCTTAGCTGCATGGACCTGGAAGAGACATGATTTTGCTGAGGTGGCAGAGAAAGTACTAGCTCAAGCTATTCCCAATTATAAATTTAAGCTGTGTTACATATGACTACGATCCATATGGTGCCGTACAAACCGTTCAACGGTTTGCTTGCCATCCGGGCCAGGCTTGAGCCAGTGAACAATACAATCCGCCGATTCGCGGAAAAAGTCGTCTGAGCTGAAGGTGGTCGTGCATAACCCCATTTTTTCGAAATCCCCGCTCGGAACGGAAGTTCAGAAGTGACGATAGCTTTTGCGCTATTGGGAATATTGAACGGTTGCAGCTCGAAAGAAGAAGGTGGCTTGGCCAAAACAAGTAGCTCATTGGATATGATTTCTATACACTTCAATTCCGACTTCAACGATCTCGAGAAAGAAATGATGGCACGATGGATTTGTTAAAGGTGATAAGCCGCTAAGGCTCTATTTTGATTTCCAGGGAACGTTGTATAGGGATCGAATCATAAGAATCTCTGAATTCGCTTGGACTTTGCCCGGCAAATTTACGAAATATTCTGGAGAAATAATGAACAGTAGAAAATTGATGCTTCTCAGCAATCTCCGTAATGCTCAATTGGGAAAACCGCAAGTCGTACTTGGCTCGGCTAAGCCGGAAATGAAGGATATATTGATTAGGAGAGAATCCAGTTGCTTTCTTAAACATTTCGAAGAAATACCCCCGGCTGATTCGCAATTCATGATAATAGACCTCGAGCGGGTGCAAGCATCCGTTCAATATGTCATGCTCCATTTGTTCAAGCGTCTTGTAGATTCGAGGGTCGGGTACATTGTCTTCATGAAGAGCGAATGTGAGAAAATATTCGATAAAGCCCTGAAAATTTCTTTGGATCTGTATGTTGCGCATGAATGTTTTTTCTGACGTGAACTCATTGGATGTATAGAAACTTTGGAACCAATCAATCCACACTCGCAGGGACTCCACTTTGGAGTATTCGCTAATCGGATACGGAAAACTCGGACCTATTAAAGCAGGCTTCAGCTGCAGGGGATTATAGCAGATGATGCTGGGAAACTCAAACACCGATTGTCTGTCTATATAGTGCCAATCAAAGTAGCAGCAGATATGCACCATCGGAGAATGATCATCAGCGATCCAATCGTGCAATTGTCCCGATGGGATGTAGAATAGCGAGCCGGGGAGTGCTTCATAACTGCGTCCATTGGTATGAAGAATCCCTTTTCCTTCACTAATTAGATATAACGAGCTCGCATAACAAATTCGAGAAATGCTGGTTTGGCTCTTAGAAAAAGGATAAGCCGTCGCATAGTAAACATAAGGGTGAAACTGCGCAAAGTTCAAGAGTACTACTACCCCCGATATATAGATCACTATTTCAAGAAAACACCTGACGATTGTGCAAAAAACGGATTCAATTCTAAATACAAGAATGGAATGTAAAGCTATATTCTTATTGTAACATACATCAAATCTAGGAGTGAATGCTCATGCTGGATGTCAAACATTTGTTATCGGATGAACAAATAGTTCAATTCATTACGAAAGGTTATGTTGTGCTACAGAATGAGGTGCCACAAGAGTTACATCAAGAAGTGTTGAATAAAATCAATTATGTCATGCATTCGGAAGGTAATCCTGGAAATAATATTTTACCGCGTGTGCCAGAGATTGAGCAGTTCTTTGAGACCCCCGTAGTGAAAGGCGCTTTAACCAGTGTGCTTGGCCCGGACTATCACATGCATCCTCATCGTCATTGCCATTATAATCAGCCGGGCAATCCAGTACCTGGAGGTGGCAATTGGCATAAGGACGGTTATTGGTCTTCCATGAGAAGTCACAGACCATGGTGGGCGATGATTTTCTACTATATACAGGATATTACGGAAGAAATGGGCCCAACAGCGATAATGCCCGGCACACAGTACTACGAAAAGTTTCTTGGAGATAAGGGTGAAACGCTCCTTCCGACAGGAAAAGCAGGAACGATGGTTTTGGTCCATTTTGACCTTTGGCATAAGGCGTCAATTAATAGCTCTACGCTGGACCGTTACATGCTTAAGTTTCAATTTGTTCGGCTAAGCACTCCGAAATACCCAACATGGAATCACTCAAATGCGAATTATGTTATCCCTCAAGACGTCCCCGTTCAGCATGAGGATCTGTGGCTTGATGTATGGCACTGGCTACTCGGGCAGGAACCTCGTAGCGTTGTAAATTTAGTTGCTGAGGATTCACGCATTCAAGAGCTTGGACGATTACTCCAGGATGAGGAGGTTTCTGCTCTGAATGCCGCCTATGGCCTCAGTACGATGGGCTATAAGGGAGCGGATGAACTGCTGAAGCATCTGCAGGAAGGAACTAATCTGGTTTCGACCCGTGCAGCGTATGGTCTGCAAGGCTCTGGGACTGCTGCGGTTCCCGGATTAATTAAGGCACTCGGTCATCCTGAGGAGAATCGAAGGGCACTTGCGGCTTTTGTACTGGGGATGTTGGGCTGCAATGCGAGTGACGCGGTTCCTACTCTAATCGCTGCAACCAAAGATGGCAGTGAGTGGGTTCGTCGTAATGCAATTGAAGCTCTGGGCATGATGGTTCAACCTGCGGATCTGATCGTACCAGCACTTGCGGAGGCTTTGGAGACTTCTCTGGAAGATGAGACTGTCGCGGCAGCAGTGCCGACCGACCAGTATGCTAGCAATCAAAAATATATCATCAATAAAATTGGTTATACGGCGTGCCTTTCGCTCCTTCGCGCAGGTCGTGAGGGCGACCCGGCCATTGTTCTCCATGCACTCAAGAAGGCACTGTCCAGTAAGGATCGGTATGTACGAGCCTACGCCTTTGAAGCTTTGGGCCACCTCCGTACTGAAGAAGCAATCGAAGTAATAATCCAATATTTCCGATCGGCAAGATGGTGCCCGGATACACATAAGGCAAGTTCATTCTGAGTTAATCGAGAATGGTACGTAGATATCATTATTCACAGTTGATTGAACAGACAGGATAGTTGAACCTCTGTAACATAATGTAACAAAAAAAGTGCCCCTCAAATAAATCTTGAGGCACTTTTTTTGTTGATAGCGCTCTCAGTTGTCTAAACTCTCGATCCGGAAGTCAAAATTACAGCGTCACTGCACAAAGAGGCCCGGGCAAGCGCTGACTGAGCAATAGCTTACTCCGAATCCCTCCCAATCAGATTCAAATCTGATATGGCGTAGCTTTTAACCAAAAACGCTTATTCTCCCCCGCTTCGATCGTCGCAGCGCTACCGTTTCGTATCGCTTCCTCAAGCCCCAAAGTCGGGTAGCTGGAAAATGGCTCAAGACCGATATTATAGTGCCGACCGAACCAGGGATACCCTTCGGTTGCCCCAAATTCTTGCCAGTACCACAAATATGGCATTTCCACTCCGTCCCATTCTACTTTCATTCCCATTCCTACAGTCGAATTCTCGACTTTATACCAGGCCTCTCTGTCAAAGCCCTTTTAATAGAAGATATCCGAAGGCGTGTTTCGATCCGGCAGAACGGAAAGATCAATAGTCCGCCCCGCTTCGGTTACACCATATGGCCAATCGTAGACAGCACCCCTGACCACTCTCCCAGAAGGAGCATCGGACGATTCCGAAGACTCGGTCACGACTGTTACCTTGTCCGGCACGGAAATTGTGCACCCTGGATGCAAAAACGGCTTACCATAAGCAATATGCTGTCCCCACATATACCTGAGTGGTATATTGCTTCCATTTTCCAACTGTTCTTCAATGAGGAGAGTAGAAGAGCCGCTTTCAAGTGTCAGCGTTTTGGTCAGTTGAAAAGGAACCTTCTTCGTTCTGACCGTAAAACGGACAGAAATACGCTCTGGCACATCCTGTGTCACTTCATAATCCCAAGGCATATGCGCCACTTCACCATGCTGACCAAACTGTGCGCCGAGGTAAGTACTTGTCGGCCCTCCATTAGGGAACACTTCCTGCCACCCGCCGGAATAATAATCGATAAATGTCGAAATCGGATCAGGAGATGTCGGCAAATAATCGCGCGGATTACTCACGCCATTTTCGGTAAGCCACATGAAATCAAGGTCTTTCGATTTGTATAGAAACTCAATTATCTCCGTCCCTTTATCTACTAATAGGGTTATACGAACCAACTCATTTTCAAGTACAACCGTACGTAAGCCGAAATACGTATATTGATCATGGATTCTGCAGCCATAATTGCGCTGAGGTCTATAACGAAACAAGTCTCCTTCCTCCTAACCTTTGAGATAAAAAGGATAGAGCGTCATTCCACCGTCTACGAACAGGGTGACCCCCGTTACATAGGCCGCTTCGTCCGAAGCTAGCCATGCCGCGGCGGAGGCGATATGTTTCGTTTCGCCGATTTTGTTCATAGGAATAAGTGAAAGTACGTCTTTGTTTTGGTTTGGATCGGACAAAATATGCTCGTTCATTTGCGTTGCAATCGCTCCTGGAGCAATTGTATTAACGCGAATGCCGTATGGAGCGTACTCGAGCGCGAGCGTTTCCGTGAGCAGCCTGAGTCCGCCTTTGCTGGAAGCATAGTGGGCATGGAACGGCTTCGGTATTTTTTGATGCACGCTTGATATGTTAAGAATGTTACCTTTAATATTATGCGCCAGCATGTATTTAATCGCTTCCCTGCACCCTACGAAAGCTCCCGTCAAATTCGTATCCATGACCTTATGCCAATCGTCTACGCTTAATTCATGAGAAGGCACCGTCGTCTGAATGCCAGCGTTGTTCACCAGGATGTCCAGGCTGCCGAATGTCTCGATCGCCGTTTGGATAAGGTTGATCACCTCATCTTCTTTGGCAACATCAGCTTTGACAGCGATGGCGTCTCCGCCGGCAGCCTTTATTTCTTCCACCGTTTGCAAGGCTTGCTCTTCGCTTCGCGCGTAATTGACGACAACCTTCATTTTCTCCTGTCCAAAACGAACCGCAATTCCACGACCGATCCCTTGCGAAGCGCCTGTAACGACTGCCACTTTTCCAGCTAAATCCTGAAACATGATGCTCCCCCTCCCGGAAACGATTTAATCCTTATTCTTGATTAACGAACGCCAGAGCTGCCTTCATATACCCGAGTGCATATGCCATCCCCGCATGCCAAGGCGCTTTGCACGTCATTTGAGGCGTATGATCCGGAATGAATACTCCGTCAAAGCCATTTTTCTTGAACACGCGCAGCGCCTGAATCATATCAATATCGCCCTCATCGACGAATACTTCCTGGTAATGAGGCACTTTCCCTCTCACATTGCGAAAATGGACGTAGCCGACCGCATTTTGTTTCGTATACTGCTCAATCGTCTCGTAAATATTGCCTTCCGTCATTTCCTGCAGCGTTCCCAGGCAGAACTCGAGAGCATTACTCGGACTTGGTGCAATATCAAGCAACTTTTGATATAAATGCGGTTGATTGACCAATCGTCCATATCCTCTAATGGTCGGCATCGGAGGATCGTCAGGATGGGCTGCCAGTCTCACGCCGGCTTCCTCCGCAACGGGAACGAGTTCCTGAAGAAACCGTTCCAGCCTCTCCCAAAGCTCTTCAGAGGAAATAGGCGGAATAAACCCTTCCTTTGCGTTGAAATCATAGGTCATGTTCCAGATTTGTCCGTTTGGAATCGGCGTTTCTTCCGGTCCCTCCTGAAGGTTGAAGGTAGCGGTCATCGCTCCGCCACGAGCAACCGGTCGGTTCACATGCCCCCAAACGCCGGCGATGCTGAAATTGTACCCGATAATGGGGATACCCGCTTTGCCTACGTTACGGACAATCTGCTTCAAATGCTCCATCTGCTCATTTCGTTTCGGGCCATCCATCAAGATGTCGTACCAGTCGGCCGGGCTGAAATTTTCAATTGCCTCAAACTCCAAGCCCTCTTCGTTCATTGACTTCTTTAAAGAGACCAAGCTCTCATAAGACCAAATTTCATCATTCGGTTTCGCGATGCCCATATTCCGGTTTTTGTCCGTGGATGGAAGCCCTTCGATGCCGTTGTAATAATCAACCAGATGAGCGACGATATGGGTGCATCCGGCTTGCTTCGCGAAACGGAAATTGTCTTTAGTCAGTCGATCACGGTATAATCCAAGCCCAAGCTTCAAGCTATCAACCCCTATATGAAAGAATGAATGATACCACTACAAAATGCCAAAGGTTTTGAACGCTTCCGTGCACAGCATGCCTTCCTTCAGCGCCTCTCTCACTGTATTTTCCCCCTGTGCCTTCTCAAGCGACTTTCTGATCGTTTCTTCTTCCGCTTCCTGGGGGATGACAACAATCCCGTCCATATCCGCGAATACATAGTCGCCGGGCTGAATGCGAACACCGTCAATTTCAATCGGCCGTTGATAAGCAATCAAATCTATGCGCCCCTTTGAATCTGTCGGCACCTGCCCTCTGGAAGCGAGCGGAAACTTCATTTCCATAATTTTTGCTGTATCGCGGTTCAAGCCGTCCACAATCGCGCCTCTTCCTCCACGAGCCCTGCAAGCTGTTGCAATCAATTCACCCCAGAACGCAGCCTCGTCCGGTGCTCCGGTAGAGACAACGAACACTTCCCCTGGAGACACGGAATCTATCGCTTCCATTTGTAGTTTGTAAGGCTCCGAAGGAATATTGAAAACTTTGGTCGCTTGGGCCGTGAACGCACGCCCGCTGATTTTCAAGCTGGAATCTACCAAACGAATTCCAAGCCCGAATGTTTGGTTCCTAAACCCAAGATCATCAAGAATGTCTGCAATGACTGCGCTGTACAGATTTTGTTCTAAGTAATCAATCTCGAATCCTGCAATCTTATGTGCATTTGTCATATTTTTACGCTCCTTCACCAAATGAAATTATTGAATCTAAAATCTGATATTTCAGATTTTAGAAAAAAAAGTACTTTTAAAGCACGCCCCCACTATTTTTCAAAATTTCGATCATGATGGATTGGCTTTTCAAAATATGTTCTTCCAGTTTTGTGGACGCCTCCTGCAGATCGAAGCGCTTAATCGCATCAACAATGTTCTTGTGCTCCACGTGACCCGCATCAGATCGATCGGAGCTTTGAAAGAAGAAGACTCTGGCCGCATGCAAAAAACTGTTTAACGATTTGTAATGCTCCAGCATCCGCGGATTGCCGCCAATCTTAACGATTTCAATGTGAAATTTGACATCAAGCTCCAGAAAGCCCTGGAAATCGAATGGATCAGCCGTTAATGGAGCATCTGCGTTTTCAAGAATACGTTCCAATGTCATAGCAAGTTCTTGCGCTTTCGGCGGCGTTAAATGGGACACGCACCACTTCTCTATCATGAGCCTGATTTCTGTAACTTGATCGATATCAGTAATAGCCAATGTAGTGACAAAAGTCCCTGACCGTGGCTTCACTTCCATTAATCCCTCGAGCACAAGCCGGTTTACGGCTTCTTTGAGCGGTGTACGGCTTATATTCATTTTTAGAGCCAAATCCCGAAGATCGAGCCTTTGTCCTCCGACAAACTCCCGGTTCAAAATCATTTTCTTCAGAAGTTGGTATACCTTCTCTGATAGCTCGGTGTGCTCAAGTTCAAACACGTTTCCCCCCTCCCTTCCATACTTCATCGCCATTCATTCTGGTATCTGAAATTTCAGATGTGAGTTTATCATACCCTGGATATGAATTTATGGCAATGGCAAGTCCCGATATGACGCGTTTTTTCCGTAAATAAAATCACCTGCTCGCGCTTGCCGCCACGATCAGGTGATTTTTTTGTTCTGCGTTTATCAATTCGACCATGCCTCATCAATAAGCCTCTTTTAAGATATTCAATCCTTTTGATTTTATCTTTTTGCCTTATAAAACTCATGATACAGCTTCATAAGCGCCCTTTTCTCAATTCGTGAAACATAGCTGCGGCTGATCCCAAGCTCCTTCGCGATCTCCCGCTGCGTTCGCTCCTCCCCGCCAAACTCAAGCCCGAAGCGCCCTTTAATCACTTCCTGCTCACGTTCATCTAATATGTCCAGGTTACGGTATATTTTGCTTTTTTCGATTTTCAGCTGCACCATATCCGCTACATCTTCGGCTTCGCTTCCAAGGATATCGATCAAAGTGATTTCATTACCTTCCTTGTCTGTTCCGATCGGATCATGCAGAGAAACGTCTTTTCTAGTCTTCTTCAGGGAGCGGAGGTGCATAAGTATCTCGTTCTCTATACACCTCGCGGCGAACGTAGCCAGCTTGGTGCCTTTATTAGGCTGAAAGCTTTCAATCGCCTTGATCAAGCCGATCGTGCCGATTGAGATCAGATCCTCCAGATCCTCTCCAGTGTTGTCGAATTTCTTGACGATATGGGCCACCAGCCGTAAGTTATGCTCAATCAGCATGTTGCGGGCGTAGGCATCTCCTTCCGCCATCAATTGAAGGTACTTGCTCTCCTCTTTTTCTGTGAGCGGTTGAGGGAACGCGTTATTTTTGACATACGAGACCAGCAGCGTTAGTTCTTTGATAAACAAGGCAATAAAGCTGAATAATCCAGGCACGATGACACCTCCTGCTGAATGACTAGAAAGCCGCATCTTCCTCCGGGTGACTTATGCTCACAAGTGCGGTTTGTTCATTCTATGTAGGCGAAGACCCAACTGTGCCTGTACGGATAATTTTTAGCCCATGACGGCAATTACGCAGTAGGCATGATTACCTTTTTTAAAAAGGAATCAGAACCACCCGTTAGATGAACTGCCTCCATGGGAGTGATGGATAATGTCTAATGTCCACTTTCGGGACGGCTTCTTCATATGCGGTGTCGACTCCTTCTCTATTCCTTCACGCTTCCCATTACCAGGCCGGTCATGAAATATTTTTGCAAAAACGGATAGACGGCCATGATCGGCAATGCGCCTATAAAGATTTGCGCCGCACGTGTAGTCCGATCCGAGATCTCCGACAAGGTTTTAACATCCTCTGCGCGCATGTTGGCGAAATCTTGTTGAATGATAGCAGTCTGCAAATAAGTGGCGAGCGGGTAATGACTTGGTGAATTCACGAGCATGAGGCCATCGAACCAGGAATTCCAGTGCCCGACGATTGTGAACAGCGTGACCGTCGCAATAGCGGGCATGGACAGCGGGAGATAAATTCTCCAAAGTGTTATCCAATGATTTGCTCCATCGATGAAGCTCGATTCCTCCAGCTCTTTGGGCAATCCCCGAAAAAAATTGAGCAGCAGAATGACATTAAACACGGTCACCGCCCCCGGAATGACTAGCGCCCAAATCGTATCCATTAAATGCGTGTATTTGATCGTCAAGTACCATGGAATTAATCCGCCGCTGAATAAGATAGTAATTACAAAATACCAGGCATAAACGGACCTCATCCGGAAATCCTTCACTTCTTTGGAAAGCGCGTATCCCAGCGTTACGGTTAAAAACATACTAATACCAGTACCCAATACTACCCGCTGAATGGAAATCAGGAATGACCCCAGAAAATCTTTCTTCTTCAAAATGAATTCATATGATTTCAGTGAGAATTCGACCGGCCATAGCTTGACTAGCCCTGCCGCTGCAGCGCTGCTGGAGCTGAATGAGACGGCGATGACCTGGATGACGGGAAGGATGCAGAGCAGCGAGAGCGCGATCAAAAATATAAGATTGCAAATATTGAATAGGCTCCGCGTTACGGAGGCGCGTTGAATCATTGTGTTACCCCCCTATTCCAGTTAAAAAATTCGGTAATTCGCAAACCGGTACGCCAACCAATAAGACACCGAGATCAGCAGAAAGGAAACGAACGATTTCAGTAATCCAATAGCGGTTGCCGGACCATATTGGGCATCTGAGACACCAATGCGGTAAATCAATGTATCCAAAATATCTCCGCTTTCGTAAACTTGAGGACTGTATAAATTAAACACTTGGTCGAATCCAGCATTTAACACATTACCTAAACTTAACGTAGTCATCAGAATAACGATCGGTAAAATTCCCGGCAGTGTGATATGAAGAGTTTGCTTCCAACGGTTGGCACCGTCAATGATGGCCGCTTCATACAGGGAGGGGTTAATGCTTGTCAGTGCAGCCAGAAATACGATGGTATTAAAGCCAAAATTTTTCCATGTATCCGTTAGAACGAGTGTAATGGGAAACCACTTGTTATCGCCAAGGAAGTATATAGGATCGATGCCGAACCAACCCAAAGCCTGATTAACAATACCGTTCTGAATAGATAGGATATCGATGAAGATACCGGCAAGAATGACCCATGACAGGAAATAAGGAAAGTAGATTAACGTTTGAATGCTGCGCTTCACAGCCTTTTTTCGGATTTCATTCAACAGTAAAGCGATGATGATCGGTACGATATTTCCCAAAATGATTTTCATAGAAGCAATGTAGATGGTGTTCCATATAATGCGGTACGTGTTCGGCATTTCCAGAACGTATTCCAGATTCGTGAGTCCAGTCCACGTCGAGCCAAAAACTCCTTTGATAGGATTGAAATCCTGAAACGCTATAATGTTACCGAACATAGGAATATATGAGTAAATAAAAACAATAACTATGCTAGGAAATACTAGGATATGCAACGGTAGCTCACGGCGCCATTTACCGGTTTTCATCTGTCATCCCACCTTCCGGTTGTGAAATAAAGAAAGGAAAAAAAAGCCAATCTCTTTCTCCATGTTTCCTTTTCATTATTTGTACCTTTTTATTTGTTTTGAGTTGCAGCCCATTCATTTACTTCTTTCGTAATTTGGTCGCCTCCGGATTTTTTCCAGTTATCCACGAATTTGTCGAATTCATCTAACGGCGCGCCAACGATGATCTTCGTGATCATTTCTTTCTCTAAATTGAGCAGTGTCGACCATTTGAGCGTCATGGTTTGGGTCTGCACGCTAGTGCGATATTCATTTGTATACAGAAGATCGTTTTCCTTATAGTGATTCAGGACGGCGAAGGAGGAATTTTCTGGACCTGCCTGACGTACCGTCGACCAAAACGTTTGATCGCCATTCATGAACGCCTGATAAGCATCGTAGTCCGCCTTTTGCTCTCCGTTCATTGCCGATGGATCATTGGATGCCACAGCATTCTTCAATGCCTCGTAACGTCCGGGAACATCCTTATTGGGCGGAAAGCCATACACGAACGGCCACTTGAATGCTTCAAGACGGTCCTTCGTCACTCCCCATGTGTTCCAATCGCCTGTTTCTCCGAAAAATTTCTCAAAGTTCATGTTAAACATCTTTACTATGACTTCGGGATGCTTATAGTTTTTATTCACAACATAGTATGTTCCGATCGGGAAGCCTACGGAAGGACGAGCTGGTTTATCATCGATAGAAGGAATCGGATACGCTTTCCAATCCATATTCGGATTCAGCTTGCGCGCATCGTCAAATGGATAGTAGGGATTGGAGTTTGCCCCAAACGTAATGCCTAATTTATTTTGTCCGAGAAGCTCCGCCTCCTTGGCAGCGTCCTTCGCTCCGAATTCCTTATCGATTAATCCGGATTTGTACAGCTCCTGCAGCTTCGCAAGGGCAGGCTTCATTTCCGGCTGGATCGCCCCATACGTCAACTGACCAGAAGCATCCTTGATCCATGTCCCGCTCGGATTAGCATGATATGCATTGAAGAAACTCTCCAAATCGGCAAAACCATCATAAATGTTCTTGTTCGCTGCCAATCCTACAACACCTTTGCCGCCATCACCATTCGGATCCTTGGTAGCGAAGGCTTCCATGATGTTGAATACATCCTGCATATTTTCGGGGTCAGGCAAGTTTAACTTCTTCATCCAGTCCGAACGAATCCAAAGAACGTTAGCATCTGTAATATTCCCATTAAATCCGGGTATCCCCAAAAGCTTTCCATCGATCGTAGCGGAAGTCATAGCCATACCGCCATCCTGCTTGGCCACATCCTTCGTATAAGGGGATGCGTATTTCTCGAACACCTCTGTAAGGTCAGCTAACTGTCCGTTCTCCGCCAGTTGCTTGAACTGCTTGGCATTCACAGCCACAATATCCGGTAGCTCGCCGGAAGCGATCATGAGGTTCAACTTTTTGCTAAAGGCACTATCACTTCCGCCGGAGTTGTCTGCAACCCAATCATAGATCAGATTAATGCCAAGCTCGTCCTTGTAAGCCCTTGTCCAGAGGTTATTGCCGATATCCTCTCCCTGCGGGAATTTATAGCTTCCGTTAATCCCGCGTACCGCATGGACATCAATAGGGGTCTCGTATTTCCCAAGTGGCCCCGCAGCATCTGCTGTCGTTGGTGTGTTCTTGCCGCCGGCAGGGGACTGACTGCTTGCTGCTTGATTGTCTGAATTGCTGCATGCCGTAGTTAGCAGGGCGACACTTATGAAGCAAGCCATAGCCGTAGATATAACCTTTCGTCTGTTCAAACCAACTTCCCCCTCATCGTATAGTGTTGTATTACTCTCTTCCTCTGTATTATAGGAGGGTGGTTTGTGCGCTATCTACTGACGCATCTATACCTTTTGTAACCAATATTTACTTCTGCAGTTCGCGATATTCCTGCGGTGTAAGTTTGGTGATCGATTTGAAGAACCGGTAAAAGGACCGTTCGGACAGGAACCCGACACGCTCCGAAATATCGCTCATCCGAATGCCGGGATTTCTAAGGAGCTCCTTGGACTTCTGCAGCCTGACTTGTTTGATCGTCTCTGTAACCGACTCCCCTGTATGATGCTTGTATAATCTCGACAAGTACGATGGGTTGAGCGACACGAAATCGCTTAAACGAGTCAAGGAAAGGTCTCCGTTCAAATACTCATGTATATATTTCTTGATCTTCGTGATGACGTCGTTCTCGGAGTTCGTATATCCCTCAGATCGATGATTAAAAATCAACTCCGCTAATTCTCGCAAATAATCAAACGCCGAGTTCCATGTCTTATGGGCTTGCATCATCGTCAGCTTATCTAGGTCCATCTGTTCGGCAGCCAGGCGGAGGACAGAGCTGTAATTCAGAATGGAGATGTAAATGACGACTAGCATATAGTACCACTCCGTTCTGGCTTTCTCAGTCTGCGCATCCTGGGCAGCAAGCAAAGCGGTTATCCGATCAAATGCAGCCAAGTAGGCTTCACGTCGTCCGGCTTCCAAATCATTTTTTAAGTCGATCCATAAATGAGTCTGTAAGGGACTTTTTACAGGTTCGAATCGGCCGTGATCCGTACCATAGGCTTGGTCGGTCAATAATAGCTCTTGACCCAAGCCAAGCCCATATCCGAATAAACGTTTAATCGTTATAAAGCGGATAGGCAGCTCCTCCCACCCGCAAGGCTTGCTGGCTACTATAATGGAGAGTTTGATCTTGAGCAATTGCCTGCTTGTATGTTGGATTTGCTCCAAAGTACCTTGGACAAACCTAAGGATTTGATCCCACGAATCTACAGCATCTGATTTCGGTTGGATGAACCAAACCATGCGGAAGCGTTCGTAATCCGTGAAAGTGACACGAGTCGAAACACCTAGCAATTCTTCTGAAATATTTTGCACCGCATATATGATCAAGGCCCGGTCGAATGTGCTTAGGCCCTCCCGCCATTCATCTACGCGGCCTACAACTAAAAGAACGGGTTGGGAAGGGTGGAGTGAAATGGACAGCTGAGTAAACTGATTGTGAAGGTTGCCGAGCGCATAGGATTCTCCTTGAAGAATATCGCGAAGGTAATCTTTCTGAATATAAGGTAGCGCCCGCTGCAGCAAAATCGTTGTTTTCTGAAGCGTGCTATGCATGTCCATCTCTTCGTCCAGCTTCGCGATTGCTTTCTTGACGGATCCGATAATGGTTTCGTCGGTCTCCGTTTTAAGCACGAAATCGAACGATCCGTTTCGCATCGCTTCGTGGATATAGGTAAATTCGTTATAGCCTGTCAGGAAAATGACCTTGCAACGTGGCCAAAGCTCCATAATTCGCTGCTGTAGTTGGAGTCCGGTTATTCCAGGCATCTGAATATCGGACAGAACAATGTCAATCTTCGTTTGCTTGAGCCAATCGATCGCCTCTAGCACATTGTAGGCACGATACACCTCCAGCTCCATGTCTGTTTGCTCTTGAAATAGATCGGCCATCCCGTCCACAATCACATCTTCGTCGTCAATAATCAACAATCGGTACATTCGGTACCTCCCTAATCGGAATGCATATCTCGGTTCGCAACCCGCCAAGGAAGCTGCGCTTTACAAGGACACCGGCATCGGTCCCGAACTTCAATTGCAGACGCCGATGCACATTGATTAATCCCGTCGTTTCCATATGTTCATTATGAGAATTCAGTTTGGCTTCAAGAATACTCAATTGCTCGTCAGTCAATTCTTCTCCATTGTCCTCAACAGCAATACAAATCAGTTCCATCTTTACTTCACAAGAAACGCGGATGATTCCGTTCGTAATCTTGTTCTGCAGTCCGTACTGGTAGGCGTTCTCCAGAAGAGGCTGAATGATAAGCCTTGGTACATTCAGAGAAGCATACGTGCACGGCATATCAACAAAATCGGTCCGCAGTCTCTTGCGGAAACGAGCCATCTGGATGTCCGCATAGGTACGGGCGTGTAACCACTCCGCTTCCAGCGTTACCTCATCATCCGCATTTCTCGTAATATATTGAAAATAATTACCGAGGTGTTCAACAAAGCTAATTGCGTTTTTATTGTCATCCGCCGCTATCATGCGCTTCAGGACAAAAAAGCTGTTATACAAAAAGTGCGGATTGATTTGCGACTGCAGCTGCTTCAGCTCCGCGCGCTGGCTATGAATCTTTTGTTCGTACACTTCCTGGATCAACGTGTTCAGTCGGCTGATCATAGCATTAAACTGCCGATACAGATAACCGAATTCAAAGGCCGTTTTGTAGGGGATCGAAATGTCCATATTGCCGCTCTCCACGCGGCGAAAAGCGGATACAAGTGAACGCAGAGGCTTATGGATCATCCGATAAATCCAATAAGAGAAAAAGATGATTACTGCTACTGATAATACGGACAGCACTAACAGCATCACGAAATAATGACTAAGGGGATCGAGAATTTGTTTCTCCGGCACATACACGAGCAGGGTTGCATCCAGCATCTCGGATGGTTCGTACGTGACGAGGTAGAACTGATTGTCAATCTTGAGACGTTCGCTTCCCGCTTTATGATCGTTGGGTTTGTTCTCCCATAGCTTCTTCAAGGTTTGAATAAGCGCAGCTTCTCGGGCTTCTTGGGTGGAAGTGATATACCAATCTTGCTCTCTCGCAAATAATACGGCCCCCCCTTCCGCTGTATTGGGAATTTGCTTAAGCACGTCTCTCAGGCTTCTCAAAGAAATCTCAACCTTAATGATCGAAGTCGGCGCCTGCGCTGCGGTTAGACCTAAGGGGAATAAGCTGCCCATGAAGAGGCGGGCGTCCAGCATGGTAAAAGGCGACAGCGTTTTATATTGCACAGAGCGAATCTCGCTTATTTCTTTAGCCGGAATGGCCGCCTCGTCATAGCCGCTCCCATGAATCGTAATTCCCATCGAGGGGATGTACAACTTCGAACTTGAAATATACTGGCTAGAATTATTCAATAGAAAGAGTTTGCTCTCCAACCGATTCAACATTTTAAACCGTTCAAAGGTGGGGATATTCGGGTACAAATTGCTTAAAGTAGACAAGTCGCCGTCATTAATGAAATCCCGCATGGATTTGGTCACCCGACTCAATTCGGCTTCATACGAGGATAAGTAGAAATGAACCCGGGATTGCATCGAATTCGTAATTTCCTGACGGACGCTTGCCGCACCTGACATGTTGATGTATAGACTTAAGGTATACATTGGAATAATCGACAATAAAAAGGTTAATACCAGGTTGAGATAAATAGATGATTGCCGTAGACGCATTTGTTTCCCCACCTCCTAATATCCCATGAAAGAAATAAAGCAACCGACGGAATCCCGTAAGCTGCCTTATTAACCTATTATAAGTCTAATCAACATAATCTTCCACTTACTATTTTTGATTTATTATGACCAATTTTTATGTGACAGGCTGCCGACTCAGCCGGCAGCCTGTTTTTTACAATCCTTTATCCCGTTGATTCCATTCGCCTGTTACTCGATTGACATTCCAAGCTTTTTATCCCCGAACGACACGGACTCCATGCCCGCTTCTTTCCAGTACCGAACGCTTTTGATTACTGACAGGTTCTTTCTTTACTCTGATTTAATTTTATATTTGGTTTTCACATCAGGATTGTTAATATATTCCGCCCACAAATCTTCAACTGATTGCCCTGTTATTTCTTTAAAATCATTAATATGGAAAGTATTCTGTTGCATTTGTTTGTTTAATATATCTACTACTTTATTATTCTTGTTTTGTTCGATCCATAAGAGAAAGCGTGCAGTCTCTCCATAACCACTATTATAATTATCAGTTTCTTTGGGTTCTCTAAATTTCCAATCATCATGGTGAGGTCCGTATACATATCTAACATAATCTGCTATTCCTTCTGTAATCCACCATGTCTCATCGTCATACCTTGGATACGCTTGTACAATGTGTGTTAATTCATGTGTAAATAGCCCTAAATCCCATGGATGATTAAGGATCCATTTAGAGCTTACAACAATCAACCCATCATCTGCATATGCTACTCCATCGTATGTAGGATCGAATTTTAAAATCACTTTTTTGGTTGCAGTTTTTGGGTCAGCAGCATACTTTGTTAATAATTTTGGATAGACATCAAAATATAGTTCAACAAAATCACTAATAATAGGCTTGATTGCTGGATTATCCACCTCATTAATCACTTCTAAGATATATCCACGTTTTTCATATTGTCCCCCAGATTCAACAACATGAGATTTATTAGCGCTTTCATTTGCCAAAACATGATGGGTACTTAAAGTACTTAAAAGTATAACTGCACAGACTACACTACTTAACAGCTTTTTCATGAAAGATCGATCCTCCTAGATCTATTATTCAGATTTGATAGATAGAATATAAGATTCTAGATGACTATACTTTTAAGCGGTATGACCTTTAATCAGCATGAAATCATGTTAACTATTAAAAAACTATATCCCTCCTTCCTTTGTATGTTAATTTCTCATGACTCATTGATCACTTTGTCTTGACGATCCTATCATCCTGTAATAAAGCAACCGACAGAATCCTGTAAGCTGCTTTATTAAACCGATTATAAGTCTAACCGACACAATCCTCCACTGACTATTATTGATTTTATTATGACCAATTTTTACGTGAAACGGCATCCTCAATTTCCATCAACCTCGAACCGGTAAACACCAATCTTTCCATCGATTTTGTCCAGTAGTTCTATTCCTACATAGCTTCTTTTGGCGGCCAGCAATTCGAACAGATTCTCCGCACTCTGCTCTACGGTGAACCAGTAAGCGTGAAAATCCATTGGATTCACCTGGCTTGT
Source organism: Paenibacillus mangrovi (assembly GCF_022898935.1). Lineage (GTDB taxonomy): Bacteria > Bacillota > Bacilli > Paenibacillales > Paenibacillaceae > Paenibacillus_AQ > Paenibacillus_AQ mangrovi. The sequence goes on from NZ_JALIRP010000002.1 coordinate 575,505, forward strand.
TCTTGGGATCAAATACTGTACGGGCAGGACGCCGTCGGAAATTCGAAACGCTTCATTGGAAGGGGGGGAGCAAATCTAATGCGTTTTGAGTAGGCCTAAGAAAAATGCAAAAAAGGATAACCGTAGGTTGCGGTTGTCCTTTTTTGCATTTTTATTCACGCTTTTACTAAACCGTGAGGGTCGATAACAAACTTCTTCGAGGCTCCCCTATCAAATTCCGAATAAGCAGCAGGAGCTTGATCCAGCGAAATCTTAGTGGCATTGACGGCTTTAGCGATTTGCGCTTTGCCTTTCAGGATGGCCGTCATCAAATCGCGGTGATACTGCATGACCGGCGTCTGTCCGGTTACAAACGTGTGGGATTTAGCCCAGCCTAAACCCAAACGGATTTTCAAAGTTCCGATCTTGGCATCATCGTCGATCGCTCCCGGGTCTCCCGTTACATACAGTCCCGGGATACCGAGTCTTCCTCCAGCCCGGGTGACTTGCATGATCGAGTTCAATACCGTAGCCGGCGCTTCGCTATGATTATTACCATGGGCATGTGCCTCGAAGCCGACGCAGTCAATTGCGCAATCGACTTCCGGGACACCCAAGATCTGTTCAATTTGCTCGGATAAATTCGGATGCTCCGACAAGTTGACGGTTTCACAGCCAAAGCTTCTCGCTTGTGCCAATCTTGCGCTGTTCAAATCCCCAACGATCACAATCGAAGCTCCAAGCAGTTGTGCGGAATGCGCCGCAGCCAGACCTACCGGACCTGCACCAGCAACATACACGGTAGCGCCCGGCTTCACACCAGCACTAACCGCACCATGGTAACCTGTTGGGAAAATATCCGAGAGCATCGTGAGATCAAGAATTTTCTCCATCGCCTGCTCTTTATCCGGAAATTTCAGCAGCTGAAAATCGGCGTAAGGCACCATTACATATTCCGATTGGCCACCTACCCAGCCGCCCATATCGACGTAACCATAAGCAGAACCGGGTCGATCCGGGTTTACATTGAGGCATACGTGGGTATTGCGCTCTTTGCAGTTCCGGCAGCGTCCACAGGCGATATTGAAAGGTACGGACACAAGATCGCCTTTTTTGATAAACTCTACATCACGACCTACCTCGATCACTTCGCCGGTAATTTCGTGACCTAATACAAGTCCGCTTGGAGCAGTTGTACGCCCCCGCACCATATGCTGATCGCTGCCGCATATATTGGTCGTTACTACTTTCAGAATTACCCCGTGATCACATTTTCTGCCGACATTAAGCGAATTAACGCCTGGCCCATCCCGCAGAACCAAATCCGGATATTGAATATCCCGTACCTCCACTTTCCCAGGTTCAACATAAACTACAGCCCGATTTTCAGCCATTGCTCCTCACTCCCATCAAATATTTCCGGTTTGAACTTTTAGAGCATTCTTCCAGGCTTCTTGCAGTAATTTTTTTAACAGCAAAGCCTGATTCCAGCGATTTGAGTTGAATATCTAAAGTAATCTCCGTCAAAACAATGACCTCATATCAGTTATCCCTTTAAAGATCCGGCTGTCAAGCCATCGACAAAATATTTATGACCCACAATGCTCAGGATAATTAAGACTGGAATGGACATTAAACAAGCACCGGTAATTGGCGACGCATAATCGATCTCGTACGGGTTGTTCATCAATGTAATGCCGACAGCAAGAGTCATCTTCGTATCCGACGTCAGGTAGATTAATGGTCCTAAATAATCATTCCAAGAGCCCATGAACGTCAAAAGAGCGACAATGCCTGTTGCACTTTTGCTGAGAGGTAAAGCAATCCGTACGAAGGTTCCTAATTCCGAACAACCATCAATACGGGCGCTGTCGTAAATTTCTTCAGGAATCGATACCATCACTTGGCGAATGAGGAACACACCAAATGCGCCAACAATGCCAGGAAGAATTAATGGATTGAAAGTATCCAGCCAGCCAAAGGAACGGAACATAATAAACGATGGTACGAGCGTTAGCTGTCCAGGAATCATAATGGTAGCGAGCATTGCAGTAAAAAGAACACTTTTATACTTAAACTGATAGCGGGCAAAGCCAAACGCCACTAAGGAATTAAATAAAATGGACAACAAAGTAACTGATACGGAAATCGTTAAACTGTTGACTAGCTGCGTACCAACAGGAAGCTTTTCTAACAGGTGCGTAAAATTTTCTAAAGTGGGATGCATCGGGAACGGATTCAAGGGTTGGCCTACAATGTCATTATATGGTTTAAAGGATGTTCCTATCATAAACAAAAACGGAGCAACAAACAGGAGGCTGATTACAATAAGCACCAAATAGGAGCTCCCACGTACTACCTGTTTCCTGATAGCAACGAATCTTGCTTCTTCTTGAACCTTAACGCTCCGTGTAACTGTCACCTCATTCAAGCTTTTACCCTCCTTAACCCTCACCTTGATTTCTCACATTAAAGAATTTTAATTGAATTAATCCGATGATGAGCATCAGTATGGTAAAGACGTAGCCTAAGGCTGCAGAATAAGGGAAATCATTTCCCCGGAAAGCCGTATCATACATATAGCTGGTCGGGAAAATAAGCGATTGCTCTGGGCCAAAACCTTTCCCTGCCAATATAAATACTTCGCCAAACATGCTGTAAGAACCAAGAATCGCTTGAAATACAATAAAAGTCATGATCGGGCGCAGCATGGGTATTGTAATATGCCACAAGCGCTGAAAAGGGTTAGCTCCATCGATTTTAGCAGCTTCAATTAAATCGGCGGGCACGTTTTGCAACCCCGCCATAAAGTATAAAATATTTATACCTAAATATCGCCAAGTACAAAGAAGAATAAGCGACGGCATCGTCCATAACGGGTCATCTAGCCACGATATTTTCTCAATGCCGAACAATCCGAGAAACATGTTGAGTACGCCGCTTTCATGGTTAAAAATAAATCCAAACATGATCCCTACAGCTACCGCGGAAGTAATGTTCGGCGAGAAGAAAAAAGTGGCGAAATAACCTTTTCGTTTAGCTATATGAGGTCTATTAATTAAGAGCGCGATCCCCAGAGCAAAAGGCAAAATAAAAAACAGGCTCCCAATCGTGAGTTTGGTACCGTTCCACATAGATTTCCAAAATAATTGATCCTTCAAAACGAGGATGTAATTCTGCAACCCGGCAAAATTATACGTATCCATCCCTTGATGGAAGCTGAGCCATAAACCGTATAATGAGGGATATAAACCAAAAATCGCATAGGCGATAAAGAACGGACAAATAAAAAGAAATGGCGCCATCTTAAAGCGAAATACCGAGTTAAACAAAAAAATCCCCCTCACTTCAAGGTTGGAAGAAGAGATACGTAAAACCTGCATCTCTTCTTCCATTACCCCTTAATTTTGCCTACTTGCTTCCGCGTCAATCGAGCTTTGTGTTTCTTTTGCCACGTTCGTCAGGAATTCTTCCGAAGTCATTCTCCCCTTCTGATAGTCAGGCTCAAATTTATCCCATGCTTTAGTGACAAGCGGACGCCACCAAGCTTGGTTTTGATTTGGCGCTTTTGGAATCAGGTTTCCATATAGATTGGCGAGATCTTGGCCGCCGAAATATTCCGTCATTTTACTTTGCGCATGCAGTGTCGGATCTTTGGATGCGCTCTCAAGAGCAGGGAACAAGTTGATGATTTGGAATCCTTTAACAACCATCTTCGTATTCAAATGCGTAAGCTTCAAATATTCCCATGCCAGGTCTTTGTTCTTGCTGAATTTGGAGATCGCCATTCCTGTACCGCCCGCTACAGTTGTCGGTAAGGAATTCGGTCCTCCTTGAGGCATCGGCACAGCCGCCCATTTACCGCTTAATTCAGGAGCGTTTTGAAGCAAAAAGCCTGCCCACCAATCGGCGCCAAATCCCGCTACATATTTGCCTTTTTTAAAGGCTGCCCAAAGTTGCGGTCCATCTGGGCTGTTTTTATCCATAATTCCGGCATCTTTCCAAGCGCGAATCCGTTTCAACACCGCTGCAGCTTCCGGCGTATTAAAGCCAATTTTACCGTCCGCTGTTACGATATCGCCTCCTTCTTGCCGGAGCAACATCTCAAAGCTTCCTTGATCTTTGATTGTTCCTGGGAAAATAAATTTATCTTTACCAAGCAATTTTTTGGATATGCCTACAAATTCATCCCAGGTTTTGATTTTGGAGACGTCAATGCCTGCCTGATCGTAAATATCTTTACGGTAATATAATGCCGAAACGCACGCGGCAATTTCAATTCCATAAGGCTTTCCGTCAACGGAATACAGCGCCTGGCGCCCTTTCGGAATCGCATCTGTTAATTTATCCCTTTGCATGTAGATGTCCAACGGTTCAAAAGGTATATTACCTTTGATATACCTTGGAAACGCGGATTGCTCTACATCGATTAGATCGGGAGCATCCTTGCCTCCAGACTTTGCCACAATCGTATATTTGTCATTAAGTGCACTATTTTCCAATAGCTTAATGTCAACCGTCACTTCCGGATGTGCACTTTCGAATTCTTTTTTTGCTTCCTGATAATATTTATTGTGTGTATCGACAAAGGTCCAAACGACCAATTTTTTCTTTTCACCTTTGCTGGTTTTATTACTTTCCTGGTCTTCTTTTGGGGATTCTTTTACAGTATCCCTAGAACTGGATGCAGCACTGTTACTGCCGCTGCTGCATCCAGCCAAGCTTACACTAATTAAAAGTGCAGAAGCATAAAGAAGCAATTTCTTCATACATACACCCCTTAAGATTAAAAGTGTTTTGAAAGCGCCTTCGAAATTGCATACTTCACGTCTCTCTTGGCAGGTAGTTATCACTTCCTCTCAACTACTCGCACTATTTGTCTGAATACTCTCTACAAACATACTTGCTTGAACTGAGATTTAGCATACATGAAATTGATCTTTATTTGTCTGAGTTTGATCTTCTTTCCTTTACCTAATCACGATGTGCATTGATCGACGTCTTGTTGCAAATCAACCGGTGGATACAATGATCAATATATGGAATACCTCCCTTTAAGTAACAGTTGCGTCGACTAGGTATTAAGCCCCATAATGTAACTCGTGTTGTCTGGCTATTTGTTCAGAATACATAACTACGAGCTCAGGTTTTGGGAGGTAATACTAGAAATGAAAAAAATGTTTACAAGTGTATTAATTGCAGCTACGGTTGCTGTGGCAGCTATTCCGGCCGCATATGCGGATGGTGGAACGAACTCCTTCGTTGATATTGAGAATTCCTATGCAAAGGATGCCATTCAAGACTTGTTTAACAAGGGTATCGTGACAGGTATGGATAATAAAGGCCACTTTAGCCCTAAAGGAACTTTGACTCGTGCTCAGTTCGTTACGATGATGGTGAAATCATTGGGCTTGAAAGCTGACGCTACGACATCTTCGTTCACAGATGTAAGCGGATGGTCTCTCCCTTATGTGGAAGCTGCATATCAAGCAGGTATCATTAACGGTGTAGGCAAAGACAAGTTTGACCCTAATGCTCCTGTAACAAGAGAAATGTCAGCGACGATTTTGGTGAAATCGCTGGAAACGAAAAGTGATCTTGATGAGCAGGATGCAGACCTCACTTTTAAAGATGCAGGCAAAGTTTCAACATGGGCAGCTCCTTTCATTGGCCTTGCACAAAAATATAAGCTAGTCAATGGCTTCCCGGATGGAACATTCGATCCAAAAGGAATTTCTAACAGAGAGATGGGCGCAGCTATGGCCTCCAACCTGTTGAAAGCAATTGATGCGGTGACTAATGAAACTCCAACGGCACCAGTAATCAGCAATGTCAGCATTAAATCCAGCAATGAACATCCTTCACTAGCAAAGATCGGTGATACGATCACGCTAACATTCACAACGACTGAGCAAGTTACGAAACTAAGCGGCTTCAAAATTAACGGCAGCAACCCGACTTCTTTTAAATCTGAGGGGTCAGAAAACAATTGGACTAATACTGCAACTTATGTGCTGGAAGAAACTGATCCTGTTGGTCCGGTAAACTTCCAAATTAATGTGAAGAACGCAGCTGGGCTTTACTCCATTACTACAGAAGCAACGAGTGATGGAAGCTCTGTAACTGTTCTAGCCGCTCCTGTCATCAGTGATGTAACAATCGTTTCGAGCAACGAAGATCCGACTAAAGCGACTGTCGGTGACACTGTCACGTTGAAGTTTACAACGGATCAAGAGGTTGCTAAGCTTAGTAACTTTAAAATTAACGGAGGCAATCCTACTTCATTCACTTCTACCGAGCAAGCGAATCATATATGGGTTAACAAAGCAACTTATGTTATTGATCCTTCGGACCCTACCGGTCCAATGAATTTCCAGATCAATGTAAAAAATTTGGTAGGTTCGTACTCGATCACAACCGAAGCAACAACGGATAAGAGTGCTGTAACTGTGTATTAATTAATCTCGCATAAACAGCCATGACATTTAAGTCATGGCTGTTTATTAATTCATCGAGTTCGTACCCTTTAGCGGAACACTAAGCAAAGATTCAACCCTCGATTAATCCCAAATATCTAATTTTCGTCTTCAAAATTAAGACCATCTTTATATTTCTTTGTAATCATTCCAACCTTCTCCCCAGCTGTTAACTTTTCTTGTTGTACCCATTCAATATTACTTGCATAAGCTGTTATAGAGTGGAAAGTTTCATTTTTGGGAAATGCACTAAACTCCCTCTATGTTCTTTAGATCGACATAGTATCCCTTCCACCAAAACTGTCGATTTCTTCCTTATAAAAAATAAGCCGCCTTCCCGAATGGAAAGACGGCTCAAATATCTCTTGCAGCTGCTTACGACAACTCACTAATCGCTGGAATCGAAGGCTGCGCACCTGAACGCGTAACCGCAATGGATGCAGCCTGCTGGGCCAAATCCACCGCTTCGTCCATTCCTTTACCCGAGCAAATCATGGCGGCCAGCGTGCCCGCAAACGTGTCGCCAGCTGCCGTTGTATCGACGACATTCACCTTGCGTCCTTCTTTATGGACATTGCAGGTGCCGTTATAATACGCGACCCCTTTGTCCCCAAGCGTGATCAGCGGATAGCGGATGCCCTTCGCCCGCAGCAGATCCAGCGCAGCCAAAGCGTCAGCAACGTCATGAATCTCGCGCCCCGTGTAAAACGCAACTTCATGCTCATTCGGTACAAAGTAATCCAATCCCTGTAGAATATCTTCGTCGATCGGCATCGCTGGAGCAGGATTCAGAAAAAACGGAACCTTGCCTTTCACCAGCCGAACGGCTTCATAAACGGATTCGAGCGGAATCTCCAGCTGAAGCAGCACCGCATCGGCCGACAACAGATCTACCTCAAATTGCCGGATATACGCAGGCGTCACCTTCTTATTGGCCCCACCGTCGAGAATGATCGCATTATCCCCTTCACAGACGGTAATCACGGCAACACCAGAGGTGGTGTCAGGTTCAATCGCGATAAAATCGGATTTTACGCCATAGCCGGTCAAGCTTTCAACCAGCGACTTGCCAAACAGATCATCTCCCACTTTACCTAGCAGCCAGGTATCCGTGCCCATTTTGGCGCACGCTACCGCCTGATTGGCTCCCTTGCCACCAGATGACAAAAAGAATTTCTCCCCGTGCATTGTTTCTCCTCTATTTGGAATACGGCTAGTCTCCATCACCATATCCATATTTGCACTGCCTATCACAATAATTTTCATATATATCCTCGATTCAGATTTTTTGGATGTTATACTCGCTCTGTCAACCGAATATCGCGGAAATACGTTCTTGCTGCGCCCAAGGTGGTGACGCCGTACATACCGTAAGCAAATGTGTCGTCTTGATGCTTGATCAATTCTTCGCCATCGATTGCGAGCGTAATTGTGGAACCCTGCGCCGTTACCCTCACATCATACTCGCGATCCAGCTCCCAGACGAACTTGCTCCCAGCCAGCTTTTTATAACCGAAATTGTTGATATACAGGGACACCTCACCGTCTTCGTCCAGGCCGGCATGATACCCGCGCATCGCGCCCTGCGCCCGGACGGCAACCAAATGCGAGAAACCATACTGCGGATTGACCCGGATCGATACCGAATAATCTTTGGCAAAATAATTCCCTGTATAAGCCTCAGCCGGATCGGCCGTCATCAGATACATCGCATCCTGCTCCAGCGACCATGCCCCATGATTATGCGAAAATGGCGTTACGCATCCAAAATTGATCTGCTGTTTAGCAAAATCGATATGGTATTCCGATGGGCCGCTGATGCGGAACTCATCAATAAAAATGCGCCCCATGCTTTTGAACTTGGCCGGCGAATAGGCTTCGAGCACGATCCCGACTTCATCGATCAGTTCGCCTTCGGCATCCGGTATCGTAAATTCGACATGCAACCATTCCTTGTCAACGAGCTTGATATATCCCTGTACCAGCTCCTTTTTGCTTGTAGCGAGCCGGATATACGGAGCAATGCCCATCGCTTCGTTGCCGGACCATTGATCCAGGTAAACCTGCATAGAGACCTTTTGTCCCGGATATGCTTTGGGTGCAAACGTCGGCGAATAACGTTCGTCATTAAATTCATCCCTTGTGTAAAAGGGTTTGTAATACACTTTGGCATTCTGAGGGCGTGCCATCCGGTCAAAAACGATCTCAAGCGAGCCCTTGCCCTGATAGGCCATCTCCTCGGAATGCTTCACCAGGCAGAGAAATGGATCCGAAACCCGGATATTATGCGTTGAGCCCGGCAGTTCAAAATCAAAGTAGATCTCATCTTCCTTATAACTGTCCGTCAACCACTGCGGGCATGGCTCCTTTGCAATGCGGTATCCGAGAATGGAAAGCTCTTTGGCGTATGTCGGGATATCGAGAATGTTCAAAAAACCAGAAATGCCCGACATAACGATCGAATCATTAATCGGCTGGCGGTAATGGTCCGCAATTCCGTCCAGACCGCACGCTACGCCCAGAACCGTTCCTACGTTCCCGGCATTGCAGTCCGTATCCCAACTGCACATTGTCGCAATTTCAACAGTCCGGTTGAAATCACCTTGCCCATAAATCATAGCAAGCACGCAAACACCTGCGTTCGGAATGATATGGCATACGCCTGTATATTTGTCGTAGCCCCAATCGCGCTCCAGCATTTCCCGGCAGGCACGAAAATCATCCGGATGTTCTTTATGGAAATCCAGCACGGCATGCGCCACTTTCGAATACGTAGATTCCGCCGGAATTTGCGCTAGTCCTTCCGCAATGATCTCTTTGATATTACTTGTTTCAAATGCTTTGGATATCGCCGCACAGAAAAACCGTGCCCCCAGCACACCTTCCCCGTCATGGGAAACCCGGGCTGCCGCCTCGCCCAGATCAGCCGCCTTTTTCGGGTTCCCAGGGGTGATCAGTCCCCATGTATCGATAAAAATCTGACCTCCGATCTGCTCTGCTACGATTAATCCGTTTTGCGGAATGGAGCCGGACTGCGGCGCTGGAATGCCATGCTTCAAATTGATGTATACGGTATGTTCCGTACTTACGCCATATCCGCCCCACCAGAACATCCCGATGCCTTCCCGGGAATAGTTAAGCCAAGCACGCGCCACATCATTTGGCGTGATGTCTCGGTCTTTCGCATCATCATACAACGCTCTCAGAAAATAATACGGTCCATTGGCGTCATCATCCGCCGCAAAATTTTTGAACGGTTTGACATAGTCCTTAATATCGCCGTACGTTTGATATATTCTTTCATACGTCCAGTGAGTCGGTTCCACCGGAGCCCCCAGACGGATGCCCACATTCATACCCAAATAACCGGCGTACACTTTTTCTACATAATTAGAAGGAATCATCGCTGTTATGCACCACCTAATTGAATATTGTTCATATATTCCCTACGTGCTTCCTGTTCTTTCAGATCCTTACGGATCATAGAGGCGGCCGTTTCCGTAAAAATGCCGCACTGCTTGTCGATCTCCTGCTTGTTGATTTCTTCAATGGCCCGGATTTCATCGGCCGGTATCGCCTGTACGCCATGCATCGCGCCCAGAATCGCGCCGATCATGACCCCGATGGAATCGGTATCCCTTCCCGAACTGACGCCATCCTTAACCGCCTCCGTCAAATCTCCTTCATGCAATACGATATAGGCTAACGCCAGCGGCAGCTCTTCAATCGCAAACAGCCGGCTTGGCGTATAGTGATTCGAAGGGATGCCGACCTTGTCGATACTGCGGTTGACGTCATCTCCCATGGGAGAATATTTCTTGATCATTTCATGGAAATACCGTACGACCGTATCGCGGTCCTGTTTCATAGGACGAAGAACTTTGGCGGCCGCGCATATATCGGTTATCGCCTCTTTCGTGCCATCTTTCGCATATACCAGCGCCGTCTCCACGATCTCCTCCACCGTGACTCCCGGCTCGAACGCTTTGGCCACACAGCAGGCCATGACCGCTGCCGCTTCCAGCCCATAGCTGACCTGATGTCCGGATGCGAATAAAATCGCTTCGTCATAGGCCGCTTTCGGATTGCAGGCATTGACGATGCCCACCGGTGCAATATACATCGCCGCCCCGCAGTTGACCATATTGCCGTATCCGCCTTCGCGCGGTTCGCAGTTCGCCAGTACATGCCGGGTAAATATATGTTTTTCGGGATAAAACAGCCTGTCTATAATGAGGGCTTCCTTGCCGAACTCTGGAATATAACGCGGCCGGAAGGCAATTTCCTTCACGAATTCATTAGCCAGATCATATGCGTCCAAATGGCGCTTTTCCGTATCGTATACCTTCATGAGTGCCAGCGTCATGAGCGTATCGTCGGTGACGATGCCAAACCCTCTCATACGCCCGAGTCTCGTTGTTTCCGGAAGTTCCGACTTCCACCACCTCTGCTGCGTGGTTTCTACTCTGCCATATTTCTCTTGAATGTCCTTGTATGTCAGCTTCTCAACAACCGCGCCCATCGCATCGCCATATGCGGTTCCGAAAACGACGCCTTTGACCCGGTCTGCAAAAGAAATCACCTGGCTTTCACTCCTTTATACGAAAAATGCAGAAATTTGGCGGGGGCTTTATATGGCTCTTCGCCAGCCTAAGCCCCGCGCCTGACAGTTCAATTATTTGATGATTTCATTCGCTTTGGCGGTCAAATCACCACCGCCCGCAGCGTTCCAGTCCTGAACGAATTGGTCAAACTTGTCGATGGATATTTTGCCTGTCACCACATTCGCAGCAAATTCTTTGTATACGGACATTGCCGCGTCAGATTTGGCCTGCATATCTTCCGGAATAATAAATGCGTTATCCTTGGTCGATTTGGACGCTACCAGGTCCAGCGATTTCGTAGCCGCTTCGGACAGGAATGGCGTCGATGGGTCGAATTCATGGTCCGGCTTGAAGCTTACGTTGTTGCCTACGAAACGTGCATACCACTCGGCGTATTTATCCGTAAATTTGATTTTGTCGTTTTCAATGTTGTAATGCTCGCCTTCAATCCCCAGCTTCTCCAGCATTTGTCCTTTTGGACTGGCCAGAAATTCCAAGACGGCAAAGGCCATGTCTTTGTTCTTGGACACGCTGGAAATTGCGATGCCGCGGCTTTCTTTGCTGACATCGATCGGAAGGTAACCTTCACCTACACCTTTAGCCGGCGGCAGCGGCATCACGGTAGCGTCTTTTCCGTTCTGCGAAACCGATTTGCTGTTATACATGTCGATAACTTTGCCCTGCGTTCCAGCGATCACGGCCGCTTGTCCGTCATAAAACGCTTTTTCCTTCGTATCCCATTTCTTGGTCAGAAACTCCGGATCAAGCAGCCCTTCTTTATACAGCTTCGCATAAAATTCCAATTTGTCTTTTTCGAATTTCGTCGTTCTGCCAAATACGTATTTGCCGTCATCTCCCTTAAGCCAGGTTGAGGTGAGGCCAAACGCCTGGGCGAATACGGCATCCAACTCGTCCAGATCCCCAGGTACCGTGTAAGCAAACTTGGCGCCGTTTTTCTCTTTCGCTTCTTTGAAGAAATTGTAGTAGTTATCAATGCTCGGATTTTCCAGAAGCGTCTTGCCAGAAGACGTTTTAATGAAAAAGTCCTGGCGTACGACCGGTACCTTGGTTGTTGTCGGCGACAACCATACCAGGTACGGATAATTTTTGGTACGCTCCTGATTGTAAGGGTCCATCGCCGCCTTCACATAAGTCGATTTTTCAATGTACGGCGTCAGATCCTCCAAAATCTTCTGTGTGATAGCAAACTGGTAATCGCCGCCCTGGAAGTAGATCAAATCCGGAATTGTGCCGCTTTGCAGCAGGAGTCCCAATTTCTCGGAGTACGTACCGCTTTGCACGGGAACGAATTCCAGCTTTACGTTTTTGCCTTCCGCCTTCATCCCCTCTTCAACGGCTTTGATCCATGGATCGTCCGCAGTCATATCTTTATAAACAATGCTGATTGTAACCGGTTCCCCATTTCCCGAATCTGAGCTTCCCGGCGTCTCTGCCGCGGTTTCTTTTCCTCCTGAACCGCAAGCCGTCGTAAGAATCATAAGTACCGCCATAACCATGACCAACATTTTTTTCACGACTTCAACCTCCCCTTTTTAATAGCCTATCTATTATTCTTTGACGCCGCCTTCCATCACTCCGCTGGTATAGTACTTGAGAATAATGGGATACAGCAAAAGAATCGGAACCATGGCGACCACGATGGTAGCCGCTTTTAATGCATTGAAATCCAGCTGCGCCACATTGCTGTTCTTGAGCAGCTCTGTAATCCCCACAAGGGTTGAGGTGTCCCGCTCGACGACAAATTGTCTTAGCAGCACCTGCAGCACCGTCTTGTTTGGACTGGACAGGAAAATGCTCGATTTGAAAAACTCATTCCATTTGGCAATGGCATAAAACATGCCGATGGTAAGCAGCGGTATCCGGGACAAGGGCAGCACGATTCGGACAAATACGCGCAAATGCCCTGCTCCGTCGATTTTGGCGGCTTCCATTAATGATTCCGGAATTTCCTCGATAAAACGCATCATAATGACGAGATAAAATACGTTGATCATCCGGTACAAGACCATAGACCACAGGCTGTCGAGCAGATGCAGATCCTTCATAACGAAATATTCCTGCACGTAACCGGGTTCAAAAATCATAATGATGATCAGAAAAATCATGATCGGCGTTTTGCCGACTAGATTTTTTCGGGTCAGCACATAGGCGGTAATCGTAGTAAGAAACAGACTGAAGCAGGTGCCGACGATCGTAATAAACAGCGAATTGCCAATGGCTTGTCCGACAATCGGGTTGCTCAGCACCACCTGGAAGTTAATCAGCGAGAATCCTTTTGGAATGACGCCAAGTCCGGTCAACTCATGCACCTTGTCAGGATGGGAAAAGGCTCTGGCGAAAATATTGATAACCGGGATAAACATCACCAGCGTAATCAAACTGAGCACCAGTCCGATAGCCAGCTTGGGCAGCGTGAATTTTTTACCTACCACTTGATTACCTCCCCTACCAAGCGCCTTTGCCGGTCATTTTTTTCGATAAGAAATGAGTGGACAGAACCAAAATCACGCCGATGACGCTCTTGAACAAATTCGCGGCGGTAGCCAAGGAATATTGGCCGTTCAAGAGACCCATGCGATACACGAAGGTATCGATAATATCGATGTGACTGGCGACGGAATCGTTCGTAAAGTTCAGGATTTGATCCAGTCCCGCGTTCATGATAAAGCCGATATTCAAGATAAAAATCGTTACCATTGGAATAAACAGATGCGGCAGAACAATCCGAGTCACGATATGCCAGCGTCCGGCGCCATCCACGCGCGCCGCTTCATACAGCGTAGGGCTGATGCCAATGATCGCCGCCAAATAAATGATGGAATCCCATCCCATGCTGCGCCATGCTTCACTCGCAACAAGCACCCAGCGGATGCTGCTCTTCTCTGTCAGAAAATCATGAGGCTGGAATCCGAAAAACGTCAGAATTTGGTTAATGGCTCCGGTCGAAGGCGACAAAAATTCATACCATACACCGGCGATGACAACCCAGGAAAGAAAGTGTGGAAGATAGGATACGACCTGAACCGTTTTCCGGAAACCGCCGTTCATAAACTCATTCAGAGCCAGGGCGAATAAAATCGGAAGCGGGAACAGCAAAAACATCTTCATCGCGCTGATGACCAGCGTATTCACGATAACCTGGGTGAAAATAGGCGTATTAAACAGCTCCTTGAAATGCTTGAAGCCAACAAAAGCATCGTCACCAATAATACGGTAATCGTAAAAAGCAAGCTTCATCTCATAAATCGGCCAAATATGAAAAAGGGTATAAAATACGATGGCCGGCAGCAGCATCAGATACAGGATTTTATCGGCCCGGATTTGCTTGAGCTTGGAAGGCCTTGGGTCAGCGGGCAGCGTTCTCACCCTGCTCATACCTCCACCTCCAGCTCCATTAGCGGCGCATGCTGCTGCGCTCCATAAACGTCGCGGTCCAGGAATGAACCGGAAGACACGCCACGGGCAAAGGTAACTTTAAACCCCAAGGCTTGATCGAAAAAAACGATTTGCGTAATCTCCTCAGGCGCAATATTGTACAGCTCGGAAATCGTTTCTTTGTTGATGACCCCGGACTGTTTGATCTTGTTGTACGTTACGGCATTGTCAAACAGGGTATCTACCGTGATTTCGAAAGGGCCGCTGTTTTTGCTGCGCAGCACGGCGGCAGCATCGTATAACTTCATCTCGATCCCCCCTGAATGAATTCGCAGGTGAACATTTCAAGCGCATCACGGGTTTCCATCAAATGATAAACGGAAAATTCATAGACGGCACCAAACGGCACATCGCTCGGGGCAAACGGAAAAGCGAGATTTCCCGCCGTTGCTTTCCGTCCCTCGTAACCGTAATGCAGGAAGGTGGAACGGGCCGAGCTGCAGATCATATCGGCCAGCTCCTGGGTTTTCGCCACGACATCGATCACGATTCCTAGCTCATGGCCTGGCGTCGGTGTAGGTTCAAGCTGTCCCATGACGCCGTTTAAGCCGTAATTGATAAAACGAATCTGGTAATCGTTTTCAGAAATATCATCGAAATACTCTTGGACCTGCTGCTTGACGAGTTCCTCCACTTCTTCGATTCTCGTAATCAGCAGAGGATCGCGGACGCCGGCGACGACAAACGTGCGGTAAGCGGTTCTCGCCGCCCCTTCGAGCTTGATTTTATAGATCGGCGTTTCATGGACTCTACTGCCCCGAACTTCGACACTGCCGTCTCCGTGTTCCGTGAATGTGCATTTCTCTAGATCGAGTATCAATCCCGGTCCATGCAGCAAATACGGATGATCCTTTTCGTAGAACGTGTGCGCCGCTACCGAGATGGTCGTACATTTCCGCTTGTCGTTCAGCGGCTTGACGATAAAGGAATCTTTCTTCAAAATGCCGAGCATAGAGTCCTTGGTCGTTCCGGGATCGGCACATAACGCTGCACATTCGAGGATTTTCCCGAGATGATAGGATAAGGCCGTATCAAAACCGTTATGGATGGCTGCCGCCGCAAACGGCGACGGATCATAGGCCCGTCCGCAAATAATGATGTCAGCCCCAGCCTCCAGCGCTTTGACGATCGGCTCATGGCCCATTTGAGCCACAATGCGGGTTGTCGCTTCAAGCCTTTCCTCCGTAAGTGGCTTAACCGTCATATTCAGCGGCTCGCATTGGCCGGCCGCCAGACTGGCCTTCACCGCCTCATGGGGAATATCCGCCCAGATGATCGCGATGTTCAAATCGCTAAGCCCATGCTCTTTCACGATTTCCATCACGATCGACTGCGTCCATTCCACATGAATCCGGGCGCCGCTGCCGCCAGCTGAGCCGATAATTACCGGGATCCCGGCAGCGGCTCCGGCCGTAATCATCAGCTCTAGATCTTTTTTGCAGGCCTGTCTACTGACGATGGCCGTCCCTGCACCCAGCTTATGCGGTCCGGCATCCGTCGATCCGGCATCAACGACTATGGCGTCCGGTTTATGCTCCATGCCTTTCTGAAATGAAGCTTTCGGAAATCCATACCCGAGCATGCCGCACGGTGCTAAAACTTTGTATTCCTCCATGTTCATCTGTGCCTCCCTATTATGCATTTACATGTATATCCGCATCGTATCTTGATCGGGCAACGACGGCTGCGCTCCTTCCCTGCTGACGGTAATGCCTGCCGCCAGGGAACCGTAACGGATGGCTTCGATCAAGTCCTTGCCTTCCGCCAACGCCACAATCAGTCCGCTGATAAAGGAATCGCTCGCCGCCGTTGTATCCACCGCCTGAAAATCCGCTGCATCGAAGTACTGCTTCGTATCCGCATTGACAAGCAGGCAGCCTTTTTCACCCAGCGTCACAATGACGTTTTGATAGTTCATGTTCAGCAGTTGATACGCTTTTTCCTCAATGTTTTGCCCGCCCGGTAGCATCAACGCCAGCTCAGTTTCATTGGGAACGATCAGGAAACCTTCCTCAAAGTTGTCGAAATTGAAATTATGCGCAGGTGCGGGTTTGATGATGAGTTTGACGTTTTTGCGTTTGCAGATACTCGCCACATAATGGATCGTGTCCGCCGGAATCTCCATCTGCACCAGACAGTACGACACCTCGTCAAAAATCCATTCCACGCTTTGCACTTGCTCCCGGCTTAATCTGGAATTGGCCCCGGGGTTCACGACGATGTTGTTTTCCCCTTTGTCGGACACGTGGATATAGGCATTCCCCGTCGGCAGCAGCTCGTCGAAGATAACCCCGCTTGCATCCACGCCGTTTTTGATCAAGCTATTGTACAGCTCCCGGCCGTACAGGTCGTTTCCAACCCTGCCGATCATGTACACCTTTCCCCCCAGCTTGCCCGCGCCGACCGCCTGATTCGCCCCCTTACCGCCGGCAGCGTTTTTGACATCCTGAGCCAATATCGTCTCCCCTACCTTCGGGATATGCGGTACCCGCATGATGATGTCCATATTCAAGCTGCCTACAATGGAGATTTTCTCTTTTGGCGTCAGATCGATATGAAGCGGTGCAGCCACGCTGTCACGAAAAATGATCGAAGGCTGGAACACCTGCTTCTTTCCCTTTTCCTGGTTCCGGATTTGGTCAAGCAAGGCCATCACCGCCGCAAAACCGCTTTTATAAAACGGGAACTGCACCGAGCTGAGCGTCGGAATGACTAGCTTGCAGATATCCGAATCGCCAAAACCGATAACCGAAAGCGCCTCCGGAATCCGAATCGCTTGCTCGGCCGCCGCCGCATAGACACCGCATGCGATTACGTCGCTGCCGGTTGCGATCGCTGTCGCCCCCATGGACAAAAGCTGCTTGGCACCTTCGTATCCACCTGACTTCTCGCTGCCGGATGCGCTTTCAAAAATAAGACTTTTATCGAAGTTGATGTGGTTTTCATACAGCGCCTTTTTATACCCTTCGAACTTGGCAAGCTCGGGCGCATGATCTAAAGGACCGCCAATAAAACCGATCCGCTCGTGCCCTTGCTCGGCCAAACACTGAACAGCCATATACATCCCCTGCTCAAAATCGAGCACCAGATGCTGCGCGTCCGGCCCACCTTCTTGATGATCCACAACCACGATCGGCCAATCCTCTCCGGCCAAGGCCATCGGCGTTTCCTGTTTACGCCCCGAACCCGAATTCGGCACAAACACGATACCTTCCGCATTGCGGTCCCGGAGCATTTTAAAATAACGTTTCTCCTTTGACTCGAGACCATCCGTATGGCATACAATCAGACTCATTTCTTCTTGATATGCCGCAGCTTCAGCTCCCCGGATCCACTCCTTACCGGCAACCTCGCCCGATGAAATCACAAGTCCGATCGTGTCGCTTTTCGCCCCCATCCGCTTGACGACTTTACGGTACGGGATATAGTTGTAGTCGCTGATCACCTTGTTAATCTTGGCCCTCGTCTCTTCGCTGATATCCTGATCCTTGTTGTTCAGCACTTTGGAAACGGTTGCAATTGACACCCCTGCAAGTCTCGCTATATCTTTGATCGTTACGGTGCTTGAACCCGAAGATTCTGAAGGACTATACCATTTATCCATCCTACGACCTCTTTTTATTCAACTGTAAATCAATCTCATAATGTCAAATTGATTCCTGTAAAATGATTTGCGATGAACGGCTCAACCGGTGTAGTCTTGAAATCTAACCGATGAGCCTTATTAGATTCTTAAAGTCATCCTGCCTGCGTGTCTTGTTCTAAAGATGTGATGTTTGAGAGATGAGTTAGTCTTTTCTTGGTGGGAAGTTGTCTAAGAAGAAGTGAGTTTTGTCTTGTCTCGATGGTGAGTTTTGTCGTGAAGTGAATTTGTTGCTTTGATGGCCAGTATGTCTAAGGCGAGGTAAGTAAATCTGAGCTGAGTTGTCGAATTGTTGGAAAAGTGGTGGCGAAACTATTTTAGTAAAATGATTTCGTGACACCAAATTAGCATGAAAAATATGCCGTGTCAATCATTTTCTTTGTATAAATTCGAGTGAATCCGATGAAAAGACTAGTGGCATCATTGATAACACAGAGGATCAAAAGGCACTGACTGACATTTTAAACAATTCACCTCTTCTTATCGGAAATGAGACTGTAGATTACTACCGCGTATTAAAGGTTACAAAAAGTACGGAAACGAATTATCTCTTGAATTTGAAGGGGACGGTAGGTTTTTTAAAGTCGTTGACACTGGAATATTCTTTAAACTCGAGCTAGAAAACAAGCATAAATCGTTGAATATACTCATTGATCGAGTTGAGAAAAAATGATACGAAATAAGAAATAGCTCTGGGCGATATACCCCAGAGCTGTCTTCCGCATCGCAGTGAAAACCGAGCCGATGTCGTAGGTCCGGTTTCTTTTAGCGGGCTGTCCGTTAAAACGAGAGTTTAAGGTTCAGTCTTTCTGCATGTTGGCCGGATCTCATAACGAGGAACGTGCGATTCTTTCACCAGGAGCGACTTTAAGGGGATCGATTTGTACGTTCATTTTTTTGTGGCGTCATTCATTGGAGCATGGACCGTATTCCGTATTCCGTCTTCTGGCGCTTGAGTATAACTACCCCATATGCTTGAAGCTCAATGGACTGATGAGCAGCTACATCACCCAGTACATATGTGTACTCATGCCCATCCAGCTGAACTATTTGGTGACGGTCAGTAAAATTGAGCACGAATACGAAATCCTGTACGCCATCTGTACGAAGTTGAACAGTTACACCTTGTGGCAGCTCCGTATCAAGAACTCGCGAGATTCCTTCCTGTGCAGCCAGACTACGGTAGAAGTCATGATAAAATGGTTTTTCAGCCCGAGCTGCAAGATAATAGGCCCTTCCTTTGCCGAGACGGTTCACGGTTAAAGCAGGCCGGCCAGCATAGAAATCATGTCCATATTCGGCAATCGCCTCTGCGGTCTCCAGATGGATAAGATCGCACATTTCGCGGACTTCGAACTCCCCCTTCAAACCTGATATGGAGCCACTTGTTATCCGGATGGTATTGGCATCACGGTCATGAAGCCCCTCCAGTTCCTCCGACCATATGCCAAGCGCTTTGCGAAGCGGTCCCGGAAATCCGCCAAGGAAACATAAGTCGTTTTCATCGACGATGCTAGACCAATAGGTGGACACGAATATTCCGCCGTTTTCGATAAAACGTTCTATCCGCTCTCCCACGCCAGGGCGGACCATATAAAGCATCGGAGCGATAAGAAGCTTATAAGGCGAAAAATCACAGTCCATATCAATCACATTTACAGGAATACCCATGTCCCAGAACGGCTTATAGTGCATTCTTACCGTTTCTTCATAATTCACGCCGATATTGCGCGGACCTTGAGCCTGCTTAACGGCCCATCGGTTCTCAGTGTCAAAAATAATGGCAACCTGCGGGTGAACCGTCGTTCCGACAATGTCATCCAGCTGCGCCAGCACTTGACCCACCTCTGATACGTCCCGGAAAACACGGGTATGCTCATGTCCGGCATGATCGATCACTGCGCCATGGAATTTTTCGCTAGACCCCCTGCTTTTCCGCCACTGAAAATATTGCACCGAATCCGATCCATGCGCAACGGCCTGCATGGAAGAAAGCATGTGCATACCAGGTCGTTTCAGTTTGCTGACCGGCTGCCAGTTAGTCTGGCTAGGCGTGCTTTCCATTAGTAAGAAAGGTTTTCCGCCCTTGATGGAACGGAACATGTCATGGTTAAGCCCGACCCATGCCGCCAGGTCATGTTCGTCTTTAGTCCCGTGCCAGGTTGGATATGAATCCCAGCAAACGAAGTCGATCACATCGGCGAACTTCCAATAATTGAGACCTTCGAAGGCTTCCATAAAATTGGTCGTCACGGGAAGATGAGGGGCCAGTTCTTTAAGCGGCTTAATTTCATGCTTGTAGAAATCAAGGGTTTGATCGGTCACGAAGCGTCTCCAATCCAGCACAAGCCCGTGAACTTGCGTTTCACCATGTGGAGCCGGAGATTCAATCTGCAGCCAATCCGTATATGTATGACTCCAGAATGTTGTCCACCATGCATGGTTCAGTGCATCAAGTGAACCGTATTTCTGCTTGAGCCAGTTCCGGAATGCGTTCTGGCAATACGCGCAGTGGCATTCTCCCCCGAATTCATTGGAGATATGCCAACCGATCACAGCAGGATGGGCACCGTAGCGTTCTGCCAGCTTTCGGTTGATGATCGCTGTTTTTTCGCGGTAAACCGGCGAGGTAAAGCAGTGATTATGCCGGAATCCATGCAAATTACGGACACGGTTGGCCTCCACACGTAGTACCTCCGGATATTTGGAGGACATCCAAGCCGGTCGTGCCCCGCTCGGTGTGGCAAGGAAAGCATAGATGCCGTTCTCTGCAAAGCTGTCCAGCAGCCGATCCATCCATTCGAACGTAAATACACCTTCTTCCGGTTCTAAACTGGACCAGGAGAAAATTCCTACAGACATGACATTACAGACGGCATGTTTCATTAATCGGATATCTTCATGCAGTATGTCCGGATATTGCAGCCACTGTTCCGGATTATAGTCCGCACCATGAAGCATATGAGCAATTTTTGTAACCGGTAGGTGAGAAGTCGCCATATTGAATCATCCTTTTACTTTAATCTCTTTTAACTTTTTCATGACCTGGCTGCCTCCACGGCCAAAAATATCTTGCAGCTCCGAGTATTGTTTATATAACTCGTCATAGATGGCAGCATGGGCGGGATTCGGCTTAAAGGTTTCCTTGCGCAGTTGCGCCATCTTGGCGGCCGCATCCACGATCGAATCATAACCGCCCTCTTCCGAACCAGCCGCAACGGCCCCGAACATTGCTGCCCCTAATGCAGCGGTTTGCACAGAATCTGCGATCTTGATTTCCCTTCCGGTTACGTCGGCATAGATCTGCATCAATAAACGATTTCGCTGCGGCAGTCCACCGCAGGCGTATAACTCATCGACGTCAATGCCGCTGTCAGTAAAGGCTTCGATAATTTTGCGAGTGCCGAACGCAGTCGCCTCTATCAGCGCCCGATAAATTTCCTCAGGCTTCGTCTGTAACGTGCAGCCTAACAGCAGCCCTGACAAGTCGGCATCGGCAAGCACGGAGCGATTGCCGTTCCACCAATCAAGAGCAATTAACCCGCTTTGTCCCGGCAAATAAGCTGAAGCTTCCCGCTCTAGCCACTCATAAACCGTGATCCCTGCTTCTGTCGCTGCTTGCTTTATATACGCTGGAACAGCATGATCTACGTACCAGGCAAAAATGTCCCCTACTGCCGCCTGTCCTGCTTCATATCCGTACAAACCAGCCACAATGCCGTCTTCAACAACGCCGCTGATTCCTTCTGCATGCACTTCTTTATCGCTCAGCATCAAATGGCAAGTCGAAGTCCCCATAGCCATGACCAGTTTGCCGGGGGTTACAACACCGCAAGCAGGGACCATCGCATGGGCATCGATATTTCCTACGGCAACAGCCGTGCCCGGGCACAAGCCCATCACCCCCGCCATTTCCCAGCTCAAGCCTCCAGCCTTAGAACCAAGAGGGGCAATGGTGCCGCGCAGCTTGGTCTCTGCCAAATCCGCCATTGCCGGGTCAAGTGACTGGAGGAAACCGCGCGAAGGGTAACCTTCCCGTTTATTCCATAATGCTTTGTAACCCGCTGCGCAACTGTTGCGTATCTGCTCGCCTGTCATCTGCATGACGATCCAATCCGCTGCTTCCATAAACATGTCGGCCGCTTCATATATATGGGGAGCCTCATTTAAAATCTGCCATATTTTTGGAATCATCCATTCCGATGACACCTTGCCTCCATAGCGGGGTAAGAAAGTTTCCCCGCGTGCCTTGGCGATTTCGTTCATTCGATTGGCTTCGGTCTGCGCCGCATGATGCTTCCACAGCTTAACCCAGCTATGCGGATCTTCCCGCCATTCTGCCTTCAAACAAAGCGGTGTTCCCGTGGAATCCAGAGGCATCATCGTACATGCCGTAAAGTCGACGCCGATACCGACGACATCCTCCATGTTTACGCTTGCAGTACGCAGCACTTCCGACACCGATCGCCGCAGTACCTCCATATAATCCCCCGGATGCTGCAGTGCCCAATCGGTTCCCAGCTTTTGACCACTCCCAGGAAGTTTCTCGCCGATAACGCCATGCGAATATACGGTTACATGAGTAGCCACTTCCTCACCGTTAGTGAGGTCGACCAGCAATGCTCTTCCCGACTCTGTACCGAAATCGATGCCGATCGAATACCTTCGTTTCACCACGCCTCCTCCTTCCCCTTGTCAATAAACAGCACCGGTTTCCCCGGTGCTGCTGTGCCTTCCGCGTTTCACACTATCATACAAACCATCGATTTCTGATTGCGTTAACGCTTTGCGATAGATCTTCAATTCATCCATTTTTCCAATAAAGTTGCTGCCGCCGCCAGGGTTCCCCCCGATGCGGTCCTCCTGGGACACGTATTTAAATGTGCTGCCGGTTTAATACACAAGTTCACGAAAGTTGGCGACGGTATGAAAGGAAATGAAATTGCCGTTATGGGCGCTGAATGCCTGCTCATCGCCTGATCGGCTGAGGATATGCAGATCCTCCCCGTCAACAACCATCGAGGCATAATGACGGGAATGTCTAGCCGAAGGTCCAGCCGCAACAAGGCCTGCAAAGCACCAATCGATACAGTTTCTGGAATAATGAAGTTGTAGCCGTGATCTCTCATTGTTGGGAAGATTGTAACGGTCAGCGGGCAATCGTTCCGCTCTGGTCATACTGTCCGTTGGCTGTGTGCTAAGCAACCAATATAGCCGGGACACTTCGTCATAGATCATGTGGAATTTCATTTGTCCCCCCGGGCAAGGTACGAATACAACCTGCTTGCCGGAAGGGACGTTCTCAAGCATTGTTATCATCGAGCCGTCATCCTGCTCGACGACTTTGGCGATCGCGGCATAGCCGCTTCCGCCCGTATGGGTCCGCATCCACAGATGGAACGTCCGTCCGCGCGGATCATGCCAATAATGATCCGGATCGGTGAATTGAACCACGTTGGTCTCAAGCCATCCTGCAGGAGCGCAGCCTCGGCCAGGTGCAATATCGATGTACCGCTGCGGATCGGCATGAAAGAACGGAACGCCGAAGTAATTCAGCTTCTCTGCAGGAACGGCATCGCAGAAGGCAAGTTCCGAGGCGAACGTCCAATTTTCGGTCCTGGTCAGATCTGCGTCGGTCCTGCCGCGCATAAGAATCGGTGCCAATTCGCCGACCCCCCATACCTCAATCTTGTGATAAAGATGTTTCTCCATCACCAAATATACCGATTCATTCGCATAATGAACGTTGCACGGCGCTTGATGCCATTGTTCGCCTCTTGTAAGGACCGCCGGTTCGGTCCAGTCTTCTCCTTCATTATCAGAGCGTATAACCATGAGGTCTCCATCGTGTCCCAATACATACAACGAACGGCCGGCGACAAAAGGCCGGGCATGGACAAACGGAAAGTCTCCCCTGTGGGTCCATGATTTCCCTCGGTCATCAGACGTGAATATTTTCCCGCATGGCCCATGCACGCCTGGTCCGCCGATGTCCATCGTAACCACGAGTCGTCCCGAGGCAAGCCTGGCTATGCCAGGGCTATAACAGAAGATCGATGCGGGATCGCTGGATTCATAGATTTTGATAAACTCATCTGCAAGCGTTCTCATTAATCTGCCTCCTAGCCTTTTAACGAACCAATCATGACGCCTTTAACAAAATACTTTTGGGCAAACGGATAAATACAAAGGATTGGAAGGCTCGAGACGATAATAATGCCGTATTTGACGGATTCAGCCAAAAACGTTTTCTGAGCCATGTCCTGATCTCCAATGCCAAGTTCGAGCTGCTGCATCATTTGCGTTTGACTGCTCAAAATTTCCCTCAGCACTAATTGCAGCGGTATTAAATTTCTGTCGTTTAAGTAAATCAAGGCATTGAAGAATGAATTCCATTGCCCTACGGCCGAGAACACAACAAGTACGGCAATGATTGCTTTAGAGAGCGGAAGTACCACTTTGAAGAAATAGCCGATGTTTCCGCACCCGTCTATCTTCGCGGCTTCAAATAACTCTTGCGGAATGGTCGATTGAAAAAAAGTACGAGTGATGATAATATTCCACATACTGACGCACCCAAGGATGATAACGGTCAGCGGATTATCGATCATATGCAATTTCCGTACAAGCAAATAGGTTGGGATCAATCCGCCATGAATGAACATCGGAATAATGAACAGCATGACGATAAACCCTCGCCCCACCATGTCCTTGCGCGAGAACGCATAAGCGGTCATCAAGGTAAGGGAGACGCTGAGCGCGGTCCCCCCAATCGTATAAAGAACGGTGTTCCGGTAACCGATCCATAACTGCTTGTATTTAAATATCAGGTCATAACCGTTTAAGTTAAATCCTTTCGGAAATAAAATCACCTTGCCTGTTCCGACCGCGGAAGGGTCGCTAAAAGATGCGATGACGACAAAATACAGTGGGTATAACACGATCATTAATAACAGGGTCAGAAAGGCAATGTTTACGGTGTCGTAGACGACATCCGCCTTGCTTCTGCGCACGCCGTTCTTCATTCTTTCCCTCCTACAAGTTTTTGCGTAGCCAAACCGTCAAAACCATCCTGCTTAGAAAATTCCATTTTGGCCTAATTTCTTGGCTAATTTGTTGACAGTCAACAGCAGTACCAAATTGATAACCGAATTAAACAGCCCGACCGCCGCAGAGAAACTGAACTGGGATTGAAGTAATCCACTCTTGTAGACATAAGTCGATATCACTTCGGAGGTGCTTAAATTCAGGGAATTCTGCATCAGAAAAGCTTTCTCGAATCCGACACCGAGTATATTGCCGCAGCTGAGGATCAATAACGTTACGATGGTTGGCATGATCGATGGCAAATCAATATACCATGCCTGCTGGAATTTGGTAGCTCCATCGACCTTCGCCGCTTCATGCAGAGAAGGATCAACCCCCGATAACGCAGCCAGGTAAATGATGCTTCCCCATCCCATACCCTGCCAGATTCCCGACCAGACGTATAAATGGCTGAAGGCGTCCGGGTTGGTCAATGTCATCAAAGGCCCTTTAGTCAAACCGATGGAATTGAGCAACTGGCTGACAACGCCCAATCTAGGGGAAAGAAAGACATTCAGCATCCCTACCAAAATAACCGTAGAAATGAAATGAGGAGCATACGTTACGGTCTGCACGACCTTTTTGAATTTCTTGCTCGTCACGCTGTTAAGCGCCAAAGCAAGGATGATGGGTATCGGAAAACCCGCAATAAGCGAGTAAAGACTTAAAGATAACGTATTTTTGATCAGCACCCAGAATACATCCAAATGTACAAACCGTGCAAAATGGTATAATCCTACCCAGTCGCTTCCCCATATCCCCTTGATCGGCTTGAAATTCTCAAACGCAATCAGCACGCCGTACAAAGGCACATAATCAAACATGATGACGTAAATCAGTGCGGGAAGAACTAAAAAGTAAAGCCCGATATTTTGTTTCACGCGATTGATGGTTATCACCCCTCTCTTAGTATCTCGAGACGGATTATTTCGCCTACTCATGGCCTAACTTACTTGCGGCATCCAGTTGTTTTTGATTCAACTGCATATATTCATCCAGCCCCAGATCCTTCAATTTCTTGACATAGGCATCCCATTCCGCATCGATGTCACCCTTGCCGGATATCCAGTTGGCAATCGTGGTTTTGATGTAATCATTAAGCGATTTGCTCAAATCGGTCATTCTCTGCTTCTCTTCGTCGCTTAACAAGCCGCTAGGCATGGGAGGATAGTTCAGGTTTTTTTCCGGTAAATATTTCTTGTAAATGTTTTCATATGCCCACTCACGCGTTCCTTCTTTCTTGAAATTGTCGTTGACGATCTTGTTGTTGAACATATCTTCATCCAGAAGAGCTATGCCGTAATTGCCCAGCGCTTTATCGGCATCCGCCACTTCGGTGGTTGGACTCAATAATTCGTACTTGCCGTCACTGCTGTTTTTCCACCATACGCCTTCGCTGCCGAAGTTCTCCGTTAAAGACCATTCCGGATCGGCTAGGAGCTCTGCCAATCTTGCTGATGCCACGGGATACTTATTGTTTTTGAAGATGACATAGTTTCGCGGCCAGATGCTTTTGGTCTGACGACGAATTAATGGATTCTTGCCGTTTGGAGACTTCAGAGGCGCTATCGGGGTCCACCATTTCCCGTCGCTCACGTTTTGTCCTTGATCTCCAAACGAAGTCATTGAACCGACTAAAGGAGGGATGGATGAAATAGCAGCCGTATATCTCCCCCAATCATCTGTAAATGCTTCCGGAACGATCAACCCGTTCTTATACAAATCGGCCAAGTATTTGATCGGTTCTTTGAGATCGGGATTCGTGGCCTGCGATTTATACTTGCCGTCTTCTACAATAAAATAGCTGCCTGGGGTATACACGCCGAACGCGCCATATATATCGAATTGCCCGCCGATGTTGTTGCCGTACAATATGTAGTATGGGATGACGTTCTTTGGTATTGAACCTTTTCCTGCATTATTTTTGAAAGCCATTAACACGTTTTTGAATTCATCCGTCGTTGTAGGTATCTGGAGCCCCAATTCATCTAGCCATTTTTTGTTGATAAACCATTGATCCCGCAAGTTATAGGAAGTTTCATTCAATACCGCGTAAGGAAAGCCGTACAATTTGCCATCCGGCATCAGCGCCTGCTTCTTTAGCTCCGGATTCGTGTCAAAGAACTTTTTCCAGGAAGGGGTGTATTGCAGGAGATTATCGATTCCTACGATATCTCCTGCATCAATGGCATCCGACATCGCCTGATCGGAAGCATCCATCCTGAGCCCAATATCCGGATAGTCCCGACTGCTGAACATCAGGTTCGCTTTTTCGGCATCGCTGTATACTTTCAGGTTGATTTTTATGTTCGTTTTTTCCTCGATTTTCTTCCATAGGTTATATTGGGTGACATCTCCCATATGGGCTCCGTTTGCAATGCCTACCGTTAAAGTAATCGGCTCTTTCGTAATTGGAAAACCTGTGGCATTCGTGATTCCGCCGTCAAGCAAATTGCCCTCCGATGATGGCATTACGCCTTCGTTTTGCTTCGCATCGGAACAAGCGATTAATGTCCCCCCGATGAGTGCAATACTCATGATACAGGATAGAAATTTGGATACTCTGCTTTTCATTCGATACTCCCCCCGACTTTAAAATGTATGGGATTAAACATCTCCCGGATTTGCTGCTCCATTCCCCTAAGCTGTTCGATCTCAAGCTTCATCGATGCACTCAGACCGGCATTGCCTCCAGAACGTCCGTGCAAACCGATTGGAAGCCCTTCCAAACCTAAATGATACTTGGCATTCAGCGGATAAGACTGACGTTCAATCACAGATGCCAGCCCTAGAAATTGCTGCAGCCGGACCGCTTCATCAGCATGATTCCGCTGCAACTGAATCAGCTTGACATACAGATCAGGATGGAAGTTGGCCATCACGCCGCTGTAGCCGGATGCCCCGGCTTGTAGCGACATCAGAAGAGTGGCTGCATTTGCGTTAAAAAGTTTTAGCTGGGTCCCCTGAACGGCGTTCAGTTTGGCTGTAAGCTGATCGGGATCACAACAGGTATCCTTCAAAAACAGGAACCGCTCCGTATCCGCGCACCACCGAAGCAGCTCGGGAGTTAGCAGCCGCTTATAAGGATGCGGACACTCGTAGATGCCGAAACTCGTCTCAGGGATTTGGCGCAGCAGCTGCTCGGTATGCCGCTTCCAAACGTCGTCGGATTCTTCCCTTCCGGCTAGCCGGTTGCTGACGATGACAAAAGCATCGATCCCTGCCGCCGATATGGCACCTATTTCTTTTACCTGATCCTGCAGCGAATCCGATATATGTCCCGAGGCGATGACCTGAACGCGTCCAGCCGCCCGTTCGACCACAAATCGGGCTAGCTGTACACGTTCATCCAGCGATAAATAAAACATTTCGCTCGATTGGCATACCGCGAAGAGGCCGTCGACGCCTTTGGCGATGTACCATTCGATCAGCTGCTCTAGCGCTTCATAATCGATTTCTTTCGTTTCCGTAAACGGTGTAATCATTGTAGGCCAGACGCCATTCTTCAACATGTTTCGTCCCCCTTTTTTCTGTATTGTGTGTCAGACTCCATTTCAACAAAAGGCCTTATTAGATTTGTTTGATCAGGAGTGCCGTGAAATCAAATTTTATTAGAAGACGACGCTCTATCTTCTTATTGGCAAGAAGCTGGCCTTTATGCTCTATCACGATGGACGGAACCGGTTGTTAAACTGCTTTCGCCCCCACTCTACTGCCATTATGATGTTTCCGGACCCTGCAGGTGTCACGGATTTGAATGTGATCGTGATGTTGCTCTTGTCGACGGTAACCGAAGAAATTCCAGTCATATTGGCATCGGCTGATAACGCCGAAGCCATATACCACTCAGGGGCAATGCCTAGCAGGTGGGGAACATTGTAAGTGATATTACCGCCATTTACCGTAACGATAGTCCGCTGCCCAGTGAATACAATTTCATCACCTATATATGAGGACTGCGACGGGTACGAGACAGAGTCCCACACTTTGATCAAAGTAGGATCCGTCTCCGGTGATTCTACCTTATCCCAATATTCGTACGTTCCTTGAGGATACAAGTCGTATGTGTACTCAAACACGCAGTAGTTCGTATATTTGGGACGGCGGAAATATAACCAGTAGTTAGATGCTGCGTCTGCATACACAGCAAATTTCGCGAACAAATCCCCCGATCCGTTAAACCCGTCCCCGTCAACTGTAAATACCGGTTTAAACCCTCCGGCCTCATTGCCTCGAACTCCGAAAGCAAATTCGGCTGATGCTGTACGGTAAGATGCCTTGCCGTAATCCGTAACAGTTCTGACTCGACCGCTGAATAACGATTTATCCTTTCCAATACGACACACCCTAAACCATTGCGCATAGTTTTGTACACCTGGCTTAGGTTCACCTATGTCCCGCAGCTTCTGGTATCGCAGATCACGCCATGTATTTTTCCAATCCTCCGCTTTGCTTAAATGAGAGGTTCTTATCGGCCCGTCGAAATTAATGATTCCGGACGTTTCCGGATCATCGATTTGAATGAATTTGCCGGTAAATCCCGCTCCTTCCGGAGGCGTCTCGCATCTGAAAATACCGCTGGAGTCACGAATAGTGCCATTTTTGCCAAATCCAATGCCAATCGATCCGCCTGATGTCCAAATATTCACTTCCAAAATTGCATTATAAATTTCATGCTGAGCGTTGTTATACGCATTGTCACCGACTAGCATCCCGATCTGACCGTCCCGAACATTTAGGGAGACATTACGGAACGTAGTATAACCATACGATGGCATGTTAGATGTTCCCGGTTGACGTTTGAATACGATATGGCGCTTACAGTTACTAATAGAGACATTTTCCAGTGTCGTTCCTTCAACCCAGAAATTACGGGTATGTAGTACAAGGCCATCGCCGCCTGTAAAACCGTACATACTAACATTGCGAAGCTTGAACCCATATGTATCCGAGATTTCAACCGCAATCGAATTTGGATTGATGCCTCCGTTTATGGATAAATCTACAATGGCATGACTGGTTCCGACAGCGCCGCTCCAGGTGGTCGAATTTCTCCAGTAACGGAATAAGTATCCGGCCCCATCCCACAGTAGATTTGTAACGCCAACCCCTTCTCCGCAAATAATTACATTTGGAGGCAAGTCTATATTACCTCCCGATGCTGTAAAGTCGTACGTACCGGCGGGAAGCAGTACCGTCCCACCTTTCTCGGCTGCTAATTCCAGAACAGACTTGACTGCAGCAGTCGGATCCACGAGCCATAAATCGGAATCAATAATACGCCAGATCGGCTTGACGCCACCGATAAGACTTGCGCCGCTGATTTGGGCCAATGATTTTTCAAGTCCGGTTTGATATACAGCTACCCATGCATTTTCGCTAATGCCTCCGTCAGCAAGCGGGTTATCTGCGGTAGTCGTGTGTGGTCGTGCTCCGGCCCACCGGTATCCAGTTGTGACACCAGCTGGTGTAGTTAATTCCAGCACTTCCCACTCCTGCGTGATCCGCACCTGAGGTCTAAAAACGCCGCGGGCACAGATAAAACTGCCTGGTGTATGTTCCGGATTACCCTGGTTTCCATAAACGGAATCGGTGACGGAGGAAGATTCCCTGGCATTTGCTCCTCCGGCCGATACTCCATATAGAAGCGCTGCGGCTCCCGTCATGCCCATTGAAGCAAGCAGCTTTCTACGGGTTAACTTCTCCTTTGAATCTTTTTCATCGGTCATGCTCCATACCTCCCCAGCATGTTTTTTCGATGGCATCACGAGGACATATACGGGCTGTCTCTTGTCCATCCATAAGCGCGTAAAATAATTTTTGTTCCTCCTGCAGGAATATTGCTTGTGAATTGTAATCGTTTGCACATCCATTTTACGAATCGAATCGCTTTTTCAAGTTAGCAGATGCAGGTTGAAAACGTAAATATGCCGTTAAATGACGATATGCCATTCTTCAGCAAAGCCTGTTTGCCCAAGCAGCATAACCTCTATTTACTTTGATGAATCCTGCTTACGGATTGGCATGCCGTCTTCTGGCCATTTTCCCGGTAACAAAAGAACCGGCTTTCGATAAAACGCATTGATAATGCGCTATCCAAAAGCCGGTCCATCCATTCCTATTCTATAGCAGAAGTATAATATTGTACCGTTTATATGCTTTTGTACTTACGAAACCCTCCCGGAGTCGTCCCGACTTCCTTCTTAAACTTCCGTACGAAACTGGATACGTCGCAGTAACCAATCTCAGAAATAATCTCAATAAGTGGTTTCTCGGTCGAGCTTAGAAGCTGCTTGGCTTTTTCGATGCGCAGATAATTGATGTAATCGGAAATGCTTTGCCCGAAGCATTTCTTGAAATAATAGCTTAAGTTGGAAAGAGACATGTTAAAATGATCTGCCATGTTCTGGACTGTAAAATTCGTATCGTGATAATTCGTTTCTATATACGCGACCCATTGCTGCAGCAGCTCGTCATCGTGCTTCTCGCGAGTATCTTTAATATACTTGCACAAAGTTTGACAAACATCAGTGATGCTCTGCCCAAGCTCTTTTACCGTTTCAAATTGGGCTAGGGATAGGACGTCTATATTCCCCTTGTCCAGGCCAACGAACTTTTTGTTGATCTGCTGCATCGCTTTCAGCACCGTATTGATAATATCAAAGCAGAGACAGCGGGCTTCGAACAAGGGTATGTCACACTGGGTAATTTTGTCCACCAGTTCCGCCACAATGAAGGAGATTCGATCCGTATTACCTTCTATGATAGACAATTCCAGGGCTCTTAGTTCCTCTACCGGGTAAGGAAAATCGGATACGGCAGCGATACGGATGTCTTCAAAGTAAATGATTTGATCCGCTCCCTTCACCAATCGGTAATCAAGCGCCGTGTATGCTTCCAAGCACGATTTGCCGATCTGTCCTGCTGCATCGTACGGGTTACCTACACCAACCGCAACCTGAGAGTGCAGCTCATTCATTAAGAGCTGCTGCATATGCGTTAAAGCATCATGCAGCGTTTTACGGTCCGATTCCCGTCCGCTGGCAAGTATGAGAATCAGCCGATTGTCGATATTTATACGGCCATAGCCTTCGATTCCGTCAGGAAGCGCCTGTTCCAATAGCGTTGAAAGCATAGAAGCCCTCTCTCTCTGCTGCGGTTCTAAGGCAGCCGCGGAAAAGATGACGACGCGAAAGAATGGCAGGCTAAAGGAAAGGCCAAAATCGCTGCCTTTTTCGTTAAACGCTTCCGCATTCGGGAAAACCCCGCTGAGCAGATGGGTCAAAAGATAATCTTTGACGGCGCTATGATTGCTCTTGACCTGATCTTTCAATATCTTATTCGTATGATTGATCCGGTTAATCGTCATTCGTACCGCTTCGAACTCATTTCCGGTTTCTGCTATGCTTCCTGTCTCCGATTCGGCAAACAAACGCAGCTGGCGAATGGGGCGGTAGTTTAAACGCATATTGAACAAGATAGCCGTACCACCTGCTAGTACAATAACCAGAAGTGCTTCAAGGAAAGCATTTTTGGCGGCATAGACTTGGCTCATCGCTTCTTTTACGGGCATGATCATAAAATAGCTCCAGCCGGTTTCTGGGGACTGGATGTATGAGACGAAATGGGGCGAGGAGCTGATATTTGTGATGACAGAATGTTCAATCCGGTCAGGTTGAATGAAAGCCATTAAATCCTGTACTTGAGGACGTTTGATCTCTTTCGACGCGGCGACGATCTTGCGCTCCGGATTTATTGCCACCACATTGCCTTTATTGCTGCTCATCATTTGTTCAAATGCATGCTGTTTGATGATAAACAATACCATGCGTTTATCGTAATTCGAGCTGTTGGGTATAAGATAGCTTACGACACGCCCCAATTCTCCTCCGCCTGTATCATCCGGTACCCATACCCCATTGCCGTCAATGTCCCGGACTGCGGTTAGAAATTGATCCTCTGAAACCGCTCCGCCATAATAGACTGCCAAAAATTCTTTCAGCGTATAAGTCCTCGTTGAGGAAACAAATTTGTTCAATTGCTTGTAATAAACGACGACATCGCTAATAAAGTTATTTCCGGAAATATAGCTTTTTAATTGACGAATCCCTTTGGAAGTATTATACGGGCCATCGCCGATTTGCTGCGTAGTAAGGTCCGGATTGTTATATATTTGGTAGGCAACCGTGTTCATCCCCGAGATTTGATGATCTAAGGAAGTTACGACGTGCTGGAGAATATTGTCGTTGTTCTTGATTACTTCTTCCTGCAACAAATGGAAGAAATAATTGTAAACCAGTAGGACGATAATCGAGAGAGGAATAGCCAATACCAGCATATATGACAACAAATAGCGCAGAAACAGCTGCTTTGTCTGCAAAACGTTTCGTTGTAGCCAAAACATAATTACCCCCCTCTTTAGTATCCTCTTAGTCCTTGCACTCAACTATAAAACAAGCTTTCACAGAATCCTGTTCGTAAATGGGAATTGATTACGCTTTCACAATTTAGTTGCATTCAATATAGCATATCCTTCATTGATTGTATATTTTATCCATCGTGGATATGCCCTTTTAGAACAATGAACCATGCCTCTACAATGGCATATTTACTAAGCGATCTTCTTTTTGTTATTGTTAGGATATTTAACAGTATTGAATTCAACCGATGATCCATATGTGAAAGGAGTGATTGAGTGTGAACAATAAAGCCGGTTTGCTTCTAATCGTTTTATTATGGAATGCCCTCTTTCTATCGGGATGCAAACAATCGGCCATTTCTAATTCCAACAATGCTTCAGGCAGCTATGTAGAAACGAACAGCAACCAGATCATAGAGAACGGCGTCGCCGTCAATTTGACCGGATATCCGATTGTCAATCAGCCCATTACACTTAAAACTGTTGTTGTTACTTCCTATAAAGGCGACTACAATCAGTCGAAGTTTTTTCAGGAGCTGGAGAAAAATAGCGGAATTAATCTCGATATTAAGCAAATCTCAGTCGATAATAGGGATAAACTGAATTTAATGTTTGCCTCCCGTCAGTATCCTGATCTACTACTGCGTTCCGACGCGTCTCCGTATCAAATCGCCATTGCTCAAAACGCCGGGGATATCATCCCTTTTTCAAGCCTGCTGCAGTATGCACCCAATTGGATAAAAGCACTCGAGTCAAATCCGGCGGCCCAAAAAGCGATGACTGCCGCAGACGGGAGCATTTACAGCTTAGGACTCATTCAACAAAATCCCGTTTATTTGGGCATACGCGATCAATGGTTAATCAACAAAAAATGGTTAGATCAGCTTGGCTTGGAGGTTCCGAAGACAACCGAGCAATTTGCGTATGCACTTGCGCAATTTAAAGCAAATGCCGGTAACGGAGTTATTCCAAAAGATATGATTCCCTATTATTTTCGCTGGGATCAATACGTAGGCGGTCAACTGGATTTGTATGGCGGCTCCTTCGGCCTCTTGGTACCAGATGATAGCTATGTGGCGGTAGAGAACGGCAAAGTCCTCTTCCAAGCACTCAACCCTGAGATCAAAAAGCCCTTGGCTTATTTACATCGACTTTATAAAGATGGATTGATTCCTCCTGAAGTGTTTACGGACGACTGGGGAGCTTATTATACCAAGCTGGTAGCCAAACCGGAGATGGTCGGTTCCATTGAAGCCTACAACAATCCGAATCCAGACGTTTATGTGCCTATGCTTCCTCCCTCAGCCGAAAGCGGCCGGAAGCAGCTGTATCGGCAGCAAACATGGATTGTACGAAATAATCAGTTTACCATTTTCAAAAATAATAAGTATCCTATCGCCTCCGCCCGATTGGCCGATCTGCTGGCTGATCCCGATTGGTCCGTGCAGGAAACTTACGGATTGTTTGGAGCAGGCACGAAAAAAAATAGTGACGGTACTTATGACATTATGCCGGAAACCGCAAACGATGGTGAAGTCCCCAATGTGGATGCAGTCTCGGCGATCACGCCAGACTTAGCCTCCAAGCTCCGCTTCTTGCCGGGAAATAGCAATAATAACCGTTCTCAAGCTGTTAAGCTGTACGAGCCCATTGTCGCGCCGCTCGACAAGTTTTTCCCTAATTATGTCACCTATTCGCCAGACGACCGCGATAAACTGACGCAATTGCAGATGAACGTCAAGGACTATGTAAGACAAACATTCATTCGCTGGGTCGTTCAAGGTGGTATTGATCAGGAATGGGATGCCTATGTCGCGAAACTGAAGAGCATGCATGTAGATGATATGATCGCGATCATGCAGAAAGGCCTGGAAGACTACAACAAGCAATAATGTTGCACTTCATGAAAATAAGCCCTTGGTATCCCTTGCACGATACATAAAGAGTGACCTCTATTCCGGCTCCCTCCAACCTTGAAAAAATATAAATTCTTATGCTCGATTACGTTTAGAACGATATTGACTCGATTACAAACAAAATCTAAAATGAACACAAAACAAATTAAATTTCATCCTGGAAGTCCAATCACCCCAATGAAGAGCTATCGCTCATTGAATTGAAACCGATTACATAGGAGGAGTTTAGACTATGCTGCAGATTTGTCATCACACAGAGGGAGTTTCGAAAGCTGAGGTTTCGCCAAACACATCTCTTCTAACACTGTACCCCGTTGAAGGCAGGGATCAAGAAGCGCTTCCCTTCGTATTAGTTCTACCTGGCGGCGGATACTATTTGCTTGCTCCGCATGAAGGTGAACCTGTTGCCCGCTGGTTCAATGAGCTCGGCATTCATGCCGGCGTTCTTCATTATCAGCTTGACCAAATTACGCCTTCGGACCTGATTCGGGACGTTGAGGATGCCATTCTTTGGGTTCGGGAAACTCCTCATCAGTGGAAGGTTAACCCGCAGCAAGTCGGCATGATCGGATTCTCGGCAGGAGGCCATCTCGCTTCCATCGCTGCCGTTACGGGTACCGTTAAACCAGATCTTCTGTTGCTTGGCTACCCGGTAATTACATTCGAGGAGCCTTATGCACATCAGGGAAGCCGTGAGCGTTTCCTGGGCGATAACCCTCATCCAGATCAAATACAGGCCTTTTCATCCAACCGACAGGCATCCTCAAGCAGCCCGCCGACCTTTATCTGGACTACCTCCGATGATGCCGTTGTTCCTGTGGAAAACAGCCTGCTGTTTGCCGGTGTATTATCCAAGGCAGCCGTTCCTTTTGAGCTGCATGTGTTTGAGGAAGGCCCGCATGGTCTGGGAATGTCTGAAGGGAACCCGCTCTGCCGGCAATGGCTCGGATGCTGCGTCAATTGGCTCCGGCATCATCATTTTGTGAAGAACACTCCTGAATGATTTTTTGATCTTTTCGGCTTTAGAAGATAGAATTAACACTTCCTGCGTAAACGGTAAGATCCCCTGCCGGGTACATCGCCTGGTAGGGGATTAAATGACTGCTGTAATTCATTTTGCTCTCCTCTTTTTCCGTGAGGGGCTGAGGAAAAGCGTTCTAAACTTTGCTTTATCTCGTATACAAAAAAGGCTGCTTTTCAGCAGCCAAATTCAAAACAGTGATCATTATTTTCAAATCTATTTAGCCTTAATCGTTATTTTTAGCGGTACTTGAATTGACCGTTTTGTTCCCTGATTGATACACCAATTCGCCGCCATAATGTCCAGTTAAGAAGATCAGCGTTCCTCCTGCTAAGGATAAAACGAGCATCAACGGAATAAACACTTTGGAGAGACTGTATTTGGCATATTTCTTAAGCTGTGGAATGAGCGGGAACATTCGATACAATTTTATTGCGATCAATAAGCCGAACACAATCAATGTAAAAAATGCGAAATTCTCATGACGATGAATAGCGGATTCCGATGTTCCGAATACCTGTCTTGCAAAGCGCTCGCCACCGTCACCTGTCATATAAGCAATCACACCTGTAATGAGCCCTGTAATCAGTGTAAAATTGGCGATGGTATCCCATATTTTCGGTCTCC
Source organism: Paenibacillus mangrovi (assembly GCF_022898935.1). Lineage (GTDB taxonomy): Bacteria > Bacillota > Bacilli > Paenibacillales > Paenibacillaceae > Paenibacillus_AQ > Paenibacillus_AQ mangrovi. The sequence continues at coordinate 612,732 of NZ_JALIRP010000002.1, forward strand.
ACAACGCTATGATTTGGACAATAGCTCCTACAAATAATAATGCGATTGGAAAATGGACAATTAACGGATGTAATGGTGTGCTCATTTTGATATCTCCTTTGACAATCTTTTTTAAAATAAAGTTATTTTTTCTGTTTCGTGGTTCCGATCACAATCGGAAATGTAATGATAAATATCGTACCTTCACCAACTTCACTTTCGACCCCAATGGTACCGCGATGCGATTCGACAATCCATTTCGCAATCGATAACCCCAAACCTGCGTGACCGTGAGTACGGTTCCGTGCTTCATCAACCCTGCTAAAACGCTCGAATACTTCCTCCAATTTGTCAGCGGGAATCCCGATTCCCGTATCCTGAATCTGCAGCGTAAGTAATGTGCCTTTCACTGTAGCTCTCATCACAATTTTCCCGCCTGAAGACGTGTATTGAACCGCATTATCCAGAAGGATGACCAGTAGTTGCCTTATTCGTTCTTGATCTGCTCGTACAATGGCTTCCGTTGCTGCCTGCATTTCAAGATCAATGTCTCTTTGCTGAGCAATAGGCTGAAAATTCCGATACACCCGCTCGAATTCCTCATCGAACGAAAATTCCTCATATGTCAGCCGAACTGCGGATGCATCAGCCCGCGCCAATGTCAGTAGATCTGCAACAAGCCGCGACATCCGTTGGACTTCCTCCTTCATATCTGCCATAACCTGTCTGCCAAAAGGGGAATTTCCTCCATCAGGCTCACTCTCCATCACTTCAAGCGAAGACTGTAGAACCGTCAGCGGAGTACGCAATTCATGGGATGCATCTGCAGTAAACTTCTGCTGTTTAGCAAATGAGTGTATAATCGGCTTCATAGCTCGGCGCGACATCACATAGGCAAATGCAATAGATACGAGAAAGAATAGAACCGATATGATGATCATTGTATCTGTCATTTGTTCCAGTATTTTTCGCTGGTCGGTCATATCAATGCCTGCAATGATACTTCCCACGTAATTCCCATTCTCATAGATGGCTCTGCCTGCAAGCATCAGGTAAATATGTTTCTGTTCGACATGATAGACCCGATGTAAATTCTCTTGTTCCTGTGGAACCCAATCCCTTACATCCCGTGTTATCTCATGAGCTAAATTCGCATCTACCGCATCCGTTCGAACAATATTTCCTTGCTTGTTCAGCAGTATATAGAATGGCCGAAGCGGCAAATCTATGATTTTGTTCTCCTGATTAGCATCATCCCTCTCTTGAAAGTTCTGTTTGCCTTTATTCTGATTTGGGCCACCAGTCAGTTCACTGGCATGTTCTTTCATTTCATGCGTTACGACGGTCTCCAGCTTCTCATTCAGATCCTTATAAATCATCGAAGACAACACGAAATAACTCGTTATATTCATTAATAACAAGAACACAATCATTAATCCTGCATAAAAGAACGTTAGATTTCTACTCGTCCGAGCAAACATCCGGGTACCTCCAGTGTGTAGCCTGTTCCACGAACGTTATGGATCTGCAGATTCCCTTTGGAACCTTCAAGCTTCTTGCGCAGCTTCTTCACCAAGGCGTCGAGCGTATTGCTGTTAACCTCTGAATCGTATCCCCAAATTCGATCAATCAATAATTGACGAGGCAGTACTCTTCCGTCATTCCTCATCAATAACTCGATTAATTGAAACTCGCGGATCGTTAATGCAAGCTGTTCATCGAAGCATTCAAGCCTTCTCTCGTTTAATAGCAAGCGATATGGCGGAACCTCTATCCAATCATCCTGAATGGTCTGTGAAATACGCCGAGATAAAGATCGAATTCGAGCGAATAGCTCAGAGAACTCAAAAGGCTTTACAATATAATCATCTGCCCCTGCGTCCAAGCCGCTGATCCGATCATCCAAGGTATCTTTGGCTGTCAGCATGATGACACCTCCCGTATATCCTTCCGTTCGCAACTCTTTGCACAATGTTATACCGTCCTTGCGCGGCATCATCCAATCCAGGACCAATAGGTCATAACACGTACTATGAATATAATCCAGCGCTTCCACCCCATCCTGTACCCAATCTGTCGTGTGCCCTTCTTTATTCAGCATGTGTACAATAAGTGGTCCGAGACGCACGTCATCTTCTGCAAGCAATATTCGCATGTCATCTCTCCTTCATTTTGAAGCATGTCATCTATTTAGGTTTGAAGGGTTTTCGGTCTCAGCCTCATGCGAAGAACAATAACGATGATGAATATCCCTCCTGTAATAGCATACATCATTCTCGCGGCAATAGATGAAGAATCCGAACCTGCCAATATACCGTGCAGCAATGAGAGCAAGTAAGCAGGAAAGGGTAAATAATGCACGGTTCTCCATACTTTTTTTCCGATCCTTTTCAACAGATCCGAACTAATTTGTACAGCTAGCAGCATATATAGCGTGAGAATACCCAAACCTGTAGCGACACGCATATCATTTGTTAAGAAAGGAACCAAGATTTCGGCAACGTGAAAGGGTTTATACGAATCTATCGTCAATACGGTGCCATGTAGAATTCCGAACATTAAGCCAAACCAGCCTGTCCATTGATGTGTGGTTAATATCAATGCTCGTTTTCGAGGCACGATCCACTTACTGTGCGCAAATGTCCCCAGACATACCGAAACAAATAATAATAAATAAGAGCTTAATCCCGCTGCTTTAATAACGCCCCAAGTTGTCAAATATTCCATCATTACCATAGCAGCTCCTCTACAAAATCTCGTACCTCTCGATTCAGCTTAATTTCTCCGTTTCGTGTAACGAGAACATAACCATATCCCGGAAAATGACTAGCCATCCATCCATTCACTTCGTCGGCCGTAAGCATACATATGACCTTTGACGCCACCTCCGCACTTGCAACGGTAGGACCGAGCACGGTTGCTTGAACAATGTCAGAAGCGGCCGGCTTGAACGTCTGACCGTCAAGAATGTGATGCTGAACTCGTTCATGATGCCTCCATCTTCGATACAGGACATTAGATGTTGCGATTCCCGCACGTTTAACCCAGAGCTGAATGATCTCCTGATCCTCCTCCGTCGGATGCTGAATGCCAACTTCCCAAGGAGTCTGCTCATTCCACAGCATCATATCACCGCCGGCATCAATCGCACCAGAAGAAGCATGCATCTGATCCTTTAGCAGATGATAGGTTCGATCCACCGCCCAGCCTTTTCCAATACCGCCTAGATCCACCTTAGCATCATAGTTTTTTACAACAGTATGATCATTCAGGTTCAATATCAACGCGTCAAAATCTGAAAAAACGGAATCGGCTGCGTCTGTCTCAACCGGAATACATTCGAATTCTCCGGTTACGGATTCAAGGAGCTCAAAAGAACGGTCATATCCCAATTCTTGTAATTTCGAGCCGATAAACGGATTAAATTTGAAATTTGTCGCGATAGCAAGCTCCCAAGCCTCAGCAAGCAGTTGAAACATACCCTTTGACACAGGAAACTGAATTCCTACAGGGGACGCATTCCATCTCGACAATTCACTTTCCGGAATGAATCGTGAAGCCATCGACTCCACCTGGTAGAACTGAGCACGAACGAGATCTTCCCAATGCACATCATCATGTGAAATATCATCACTGACCTGTACCATAATCTCTGTATTCATTGCGCGAAAATTGATTTGCTTCATTAAGATCTCCGAGTTCTTAAATGACTGCGGCGGGTTGTTGGCGAATAACTCCCGGATGGGATACTCAACTCACTCTGGTCCCCATTCAGCCCCGAGATTTTTCCGGACTGCTGATCACCAATCGAAGAGTCCTTCTGATTCGTATCCTGTTGTTCACCATTCGAAGAGTCCTTCTGATTCGTATCCTGTTGTACTTCGTTATTGGAGGGATCCACACCGTTTCCCACATTCATTGTCTGTTTATTTATCGATCCCATGGAATCGTATTGCGCTTGATCGCGGGTTACACCTTCCACATACAGCAAGCCTGTAAACAGAGCAATACTTGATAACCCAACGATCCATTTGGTCGTTTGACGTGCCATATGACATCCAACCTTTCCTTATACATTCTCAGCTAGAATGCTTGCAAAACGCATCTAGTCCATCGTCTTTCTGCAACCTAAAGTTCATAACTTCCTTGCTCATTATAGATGCCAATTCTGACGTTTACATGAGAAACAAAAACTTCTTAATACACCAAACGAGCAGGCTTCATGGCCTTTTTAAAAAGCAACAAAAAAAGCGCACCTTCGCTTACGCGAAAGTCCGCTTTTGCAGCTATCTCATCTAAATTCCAAGATGCCATGACCTTTCACATTCAGAGATACCGGAAAAATCCCCGCATCCTTTTCGGCAAAAAACCAGCGCCGGTCCTTTTTTACAACGATCAGTAGCCCATGCTCATCCCCAACCGGAACAAATTCTTCGCTGCCTTCTCTCCACTTGGAAAGGCCCTGACCGACCAGTTCTTCCACAAATGACGGCACTTCATTTCTCACAATGCCGATTTCGCTCACACAGAGCAGGCTGCTAGCGCTAAAAGGCTCATCCGAAGCGTTATCCAGGTTATGCCTTGCGATTAGCTCCACGATATTGCCGGCCGGATCTTCAAAATAAACGGCGTGGGCATTCCATGACACAAAATCCGCCTCGTCTTCTCCCTCATGCTGGTTGAGTGTGACTTTATCCGCTAGCCAGGCCTTGGCCTCCTTGAACTGGTTTTCGGGAATATTGAAGGCATAATGGTAGAAGGGCTGTCCCTCTTCCGTCTCCTCAAATGTCAGCCTAGTTTCTCCGATCCGCAGCGAGAAAAATCCGTCTCCCTCATCAATGACCGGTACCTGCAAAGTCTTCTCGTAAAAAAGCTTCAATGGGACAAGTTCTGCCGTCTTCAATTTAACGTCCATAAAGTGCATCTCTTTAACCTCCCTATCTATGCTTTTTGTAGAAGTGAAAATGCTGCGGCGGCCCTTTTTTTCTTAAAACCGGTCAGCCCATACGCATACAGGCTTCGAGATTTCAATCGATTTCCCCGTGTAGATCAGCTTACCGGTTTCCGAATCTCTCGTAAATACCACCAGATTGTTGGTATCCCGGTTCACAACGAGCACATAACGTCCACCCGGTACGATGGAAAAATGCCGCGGATGCTTGCCTTCTGCCGATACATGCTGGATGGTTTCCAACTTGCCTGTTTGCTGATCCACCGCATACACAACAATGCTGTCATGGCCCCGATTCGAGCCGTACAAGAAACGACCGTCCTCCGAAATCGTAATTTCTGCGCAGCCGTTTTCCACTTGGGTATCTGCCGGCAGTGTCGAAACGGTTTCGATCTCCGTAAGAGACCCCTTATCGGCATCATAATGAAACGCTGTTACGGTCGATTGAAGTTCATTGATGACATAAGCAAACTTCCCGCTAGGATGGAATACGAGGTGACGCGGTCCGGCGCCTTCTTTGACTTTGGCTTCTCCTTGGAGGATAAGCTTCCCTTCCGACTCATCTATCCGGTATGTAAAAATGGTATCCAGGCCGAGATCGCATACGAACAAGAAACGTTGATCCGGACTATAGAAGGAGGAGTGCACATGTGATTTCTGCTCCTGCTGTTGTCCCTTATGCTCTTGAATGTCCAGCACCCTGCCGATCGTACCGTCTTCCTTCAGCTCAACGAGACTGACGGATCCTTTATGATAGCTCGCCAGTGTCAGATAACGGTTATCGGCACTGCGCTGGATGTGGCAGGACGGACCGTTAAGTGCATTGGCGCGGCTGGTCTCTATAAGCTTGCCTTCATCCGGCAGGATCCGATAGGATACGGCGTCGCTGCGTTTGGTTCCGTCCTCTGCAACCGTCTCGCTGATAGCGTACAAGCGGCACTGCGGCGTATCCACATTGAGGAAAGTTGGATTTTTAAGTCCAGATATCTGATTCAGGCGAGTAAGCTCTCCACTCTGTTCATCCAATTCATATACATACACGCCGTTCGAGGATTCTTCGGCATACGAACCCACGAATACGAGCATTCGCTGGTTTTCTACTGTCATATGGTTATCGCCTCTTCACTATATTTTTTACGTTTCATTGTATCATTCTCTGCATACTTCCCGCAAAAGAAATGGAAGATTGTATTTCTCCCGCTCCTGCTATAGTATTGGTAGATACCTCTTTAAATCATCACTCTACGGATTCTATCAGTAAGGAGTTTTAACATATGGATTTTGTGGCTATCGATTTTGAAACGGCGAACGCGAACCGCTCTAGCGCTTGCTCTTTAGGGCTTGTCGAGGTCCAGAACGGTGCTGTCGTATCGGAGCAATCCTGGCTCATCGATCCCGGTCAGCCCTTTGATTACAGGAATGTACAGATTCATGGCATAACCGAGTCGATGGTACGGGGAATGCCCGCTTTTCACGAGCTTTGGCCTACCCTGGAGCCGCTGCTGGAAGGAAAGCATGTCGTGGCACATAACGCCTCATTCGATATGAGCGTGCTTCGCTATTGTCTCGATCGTGCTTCCATCGATTATCCGAACTTTCAATATTACTGCACGTATTTGCTCAGCAAAAAAATGCTAAACTGGATGCCATTGCATAAACTGAATGTACTCGCAGATTGGTACGGCATATCGCTTCAGCACCATGATGCGCTTGATGACGCCAGAGCCTGTGCACATGTATTTCTGAATCTGATCCGTCAAGAAGAGCATAGCTCGGCTGAACAGTTGTCCTTGGCTTTAGGCTGCAAAATCGGAACGATGTATCCAGGTGGTTATAAACCGTTCTCGGCCCCAGCGAAGAAAAAAGCGAAGCCTGCCAAATCGCGGCTGCTGCCGGGAGCAAAGAATTTCATTAGCGGATGACCCGTCAAGAAACAGCGCAATAATAGATTTTTACACACAAAAAGACCGCAGAAGCAGCTTTTGAACTGTAACCCTCAAGATGGACACTTTTTCCAATGTGCCGTCACAGTTCAATTTCTCTCTTTCGCGGTCTTTTTTGTATTTTTCTAAACGAGACTTCCGGGCTTCTTATGGTATTTCAAAATCCCTTCGGCAGCCCGGTAGGCCAGTGCGCCTACTGTGCCGGTAGGGTTATAACCGCTGTTGTGCGGGAAAGCCGAAGCCCCGATGACAAACAGATTTTCGGCGTCCCACATTTGCAGATAGTTGTTCACCGCCGATGTATCGGGACTGTCACCCATGATGACGCCGCCCGTGTTATGGGTTGATTGATACGTCGTGATTTCATAAGGAGCCAGTTCCGTATTGGCAACGACTTTATCCGCGCCCATCTGTTTCAGAATTTCACCGCATTTTGCTCCCATGTATTTCACCAGCTCCCGGTCCTGATCCTCAAAGTCAAACGTAATACGCATAAGCGGGTCGCCGAATTCATCTTTATAGTTTGGATCAAGATCAAGGTAATGGTGTTGGAACGGCATGCAGGATCCTTGGGCTCCCACATTCAGATGGCGGTTCGCATATTTAACCGAGGCAGCCTTGTAGTCCTTGCCCCAAGTCGGCGTACCCGGCGGAACCGTGTTGTTCTGGATCGGACGGGCTCCGGTCTGACTGTAAGAGATGTTTGCCCCGTGGATAAATTTCAAATCCTTGTGATCAAAGTTGTCTCCATTAAAGTCATCGATGCACATGCCAAGTGAGCCCGCTCCGGCAAAGATGTTGAACTCCTTGTCCTCGTAGAACCCGATACCTGCTCCTTTGAGCACCTGGTAGGCGTAGTTCTTTCCGATCACACCCGTTCCCGTTTTGGGATCATACGGTTTGCCGATGTCGGACATTAACAATAAGCGCACATTATTAAAGACGTAACTTGTCATCACTACGATATCCGCAGGCTGTTCGTATTCTTCACCTGTTGTGGTGTCGATGTACATTACGCCGGTGGCTTTGCCGCCTTTATGTAGGATCCGCCTCACGTTCGAGTGCGTGCGAAGCTCGAATTTACCCGTGTTTATGGCTACCGGAATCACCGTAACGACCGGATCTGCCTTAGCGCCGTATTCGCAGCCGAATCGTTCGCAGTAACCGCAGTATTGGCAGGCGGCCCGTGCGATCCCGTCCGGGTTCGTGTACTGCTCAGACAGATTTGCGGATGGCATGTGATACGGATGATAGCTCAGCCCTTTGCAGGATTCGGAGAATAATTTCATGCCCGGCGTTATTTTCATCGGTGGCGTCGGATATTTTTCCGAGCGTTTGCCGCCCAGCGGATTCTCCTCACCGGAAATCCCTGCTGTCTTCTCGAATTTGTTGAAATACGGCTCGAGCTGATCATATGTAATGCCCCAGTCCTGAATGACCATGCCGTCCGGAATTTTGCTTTTTCCATATCGCTCAACTGTTTTGGATTTAATCTCAAAATCATACGGCAGGAATCGGAAGGTTTGTCCATTCCAGTGGACACCCGAACCCCCAAGTCCGTCACCTAGCAAAAATGAACCGTATGAACGCATAGGCAGTGCCTTGATTTTTTCGTTGCCGCGGAACGTGATCGTTTCTTTAGATAAATCCTGGAACATTTCATATCGCAGCGCATAACGCAGTTCATCGTGAACCATGTAGTAGTCTTCTGTTTTGCGCTCTTTGCCGCGTTCCAGGCCAACGACAGACAAGCCGTTTTTGGTCAGCTCCGACGCGATAATACCGCCGCCCCAGCCGACACCGACAATGACGACATCTGTTTTAGGCAGTTTGGTTGCCATTGATATCACCTCTGTTTTTTTGTATTAGCCATGTGGTAAATGCTCTCTCAAACTGACAGGCGGCATTTTCTCGAATTTATCCTGCTCGATAATTTTCGTATAGGACATCTGGTTTCCCGGGAAATTTTTCAGCTTCCAGCCGGCCATATTGCCGTTTCCGCCGTACAGCGGATCCGCATAGACGCCTTCCAGCGTGCTTCCGAACAACGTTTTGAAAAAACCGCTGGCAGAAATCGTGGTAAGCTTGACCTCATCCGTTTCAAAGGCTTTCAGTACGGTATCCTGCTGCTCAGGTGTAAGATCCTTGAATTTTTTCTGGAATTTCTTATTGCTGTAGTTCTGCATTTCCTGAAGGCCAATGTCAAAAATCTCTCTGCGCTTTAGGCGCCCCTGATATCCCTGTGTGGTTTCGCCTTTAAAAAATGGACCCTGCATATATTCCTTGCCGTTGGTTCCCCACTCGCCTGCAAGCTGGTGGTCGATATAATAAGCGACCCCGATCTCTTTGGCGCCTGGTCCGTTATCATCCGCAGGGAAAAGGCGTTCTGTTGCGGCCTCCGTAATCAGGAATTGTTCCTGGGTGAAATACATCAGCGCCTGGTTGAAGTTGACGGTCTCAGCTGCAGGTGGTTTATTTACGGCTGTATTTCCGGTATTCGTTGTCGGTTTTTTGGGTGTCCTCAGTAAGCTGCCTACCACTCCGCCGACGATCAGTCCGCCCACCGCATATCCGGTATTTTTCAAGAAGTTCCGCCTGGACTGATCGGGTTCTTTATCGTCTTTTAAATCCTGCTCTTCCGTCTCATTAGCCATACAGCTAACCTCCTGATCCATGTAATTTTTCCCAATACGAATTGGGTTTAGCATCATTTTCTTGTTATTTTGTCGAAAAATCCCACAAATAATGCATTCCCCAAAAGATAATCATAATTGTATGTTCAACCTATCCAGGGAGGGATCATCAATGAAAGGATCTTGGGCAAAAATGGCCGTCCCCGCTTTCTGTGTTGCTATAGCCTTAACCGGCTGTAATACCGGCACGCAGCAGAAGGCGCAAACCCAGCCGGTGCGGATCCAGTCTCAACCGGGCACGCATCATACGAACACCACGGAAAGCCATCCGCATGTAAACAGCATCAAGGTGATTCCAAAATATAATGGCGAAAAGGCACTCACGACCAATCAGAATGGAACAACCTACAGTGGTATGGGTACAGGGGTTTATAGCCGCATCGGAACGTCCAGCCTGCACGATACTCCGGAATCGATTACGCTTGAAAACCGTCTTGAGGCAGCGGGGATTACAGGAGTTACGGTATTGGCACTGGAGGACTCGGTATATATCGGGGATCCTGAGAAGCATACCCATACGGAAAACTCAAAGCCTCAGCCGCATAAAGTTCTAAGCCCGCAGGAAGGTGCATCCGGCAAAGGCTACATGAGCCCTAAAGGTACCGGTTATTCTATCGGTTCACGGGATATTAATGATAAAAACCTGAACCTGATTGAGCAAGAAGTTGAAGGCGCATACGGCAAAAAGGTGAAGATTTACACCGTTCATGATCCGAAGGCCATTAAAGCCATTGAAAAGGTTAAAACCGACATGCGTGCTGGCAAGCCCATCAATCAGAGTAATATTGAGACGGTCAAAAAGAATGCCGAACTGCATACCAACAATCAAAGCGGACCAAGCAAATAAGCCGCTGACCCTAAATACATGAACACCTCCTTTAGCACTTGCGGCGCTTGAGGAGGTGTTTTGGTTTGGGAATTAATCTACTAATTTTTCTCAGCGAGTTTTTCTGGCTCCACTACGGCTTCATTTGTAATTTCCTCAACAACGCCTTTCGTTGAAGAACGGAACTCACGCAGCGTATCGCCTACAGCTCGCCCCAGCTGCGGCAGCTTGGATGGACCGAATACCACCAGAGCAATCATCAAAATGATAAGCAGCCCCGGTAACCCGATATTGTTAAACATGATTGGTGCCTCCCTTCGGATCAATAAGTGGATTGTTCAACTCTTTCCGATGCAAGTACCACCGGGAAACAAGAATGCTGAGCTCAAACAGCAGAATGAGCGGAATAGTCACAGACAGATGGGAAACAAAGTCCGGAGGTGAGATCATGGAGCCAACTACAGCAAGGGCAAGATAGACATATTTACGGGCTTTTCTCAGCAGCGCCGGCCCCAAAATACCCAGCCGGGTCAGAAACAGCACAACAGCGGGCATTTCAAAAGCTAAAGCTAGCGGAAATACCACGCTGAACATCAAGGAAAAATACTTGTCCATTCCATAGGTCTCCACGGCTCCCACCGTCTTGTTCATTGAGGAGAGGAAAGTAACCATCATCGGAAAAGCGACGTAAAAGCTGAATGCCACCCCGATGAAAAAAAGAACGAACGCCAACGGAACAAACCAGAAGGTTTTCTTGGCCTCATCTTCGGTCAGTCCGGGACGTACAAACGCCCATATATGATACAGTGCCAGTGGAACAGTGAAAAAAACAGCCACCAGAAAACCGCATTTCATATAAATGAACATGCCATCCGTCAGCGAAAATACATTCCACGCGATATCCGCGGCGGCAGGCCGATTTTTAATGTACAGCAGCACTTTTGGCGACATGTACAAGCCCGCGGCCAGTGTCAGGATAAAAAAGAGCATTACCCAGATCAGGCGTTTTCGGAGCTCCGTCAAATGGGTGATCCACTCATCACTGTTAATCAATGAACCGCCTCCTCTTTTGGCGCCTCGTCGCCAAGTTTTCCGGCTCCGATGCTCCAAGGTAATGTATATTGTATCCAGATTGTGCAGAATTATTGCTGAATATGTCGAAATGCGCATGATGACATATTATTAGCGCATGTCCAGCATTTTTACGGCGATTTCACAGGGGTCCACAGATTTACAATAACAGTAAAAAATGATCGATATCGCCCAATAGGTTCGGGGGAATTTGGTTCTGCTGCACGACCTCTGCCGCGAGCTTCGGTATCGGGCGTGCTGCGATGACTTGGCCAAAGCCTCCAAGCTCGCGCAATCGTCCGAAATATTCCTGTTTGCCCGACTTCCGGTACAGCGCCTCGTTCAAGGATAACGCTGCAGTCCGAAGTTCGGGCGAGTCGGGCTCCAGTTGCCACATCGCGAAGCGAATGGCAGCCTGGTCCTGCTCACCGGCGTATTGTTCCGCCATATACCGCAGTTCGTCCATCGCCTCACCGGGGCTGATCCGTCTCAAGCCCGTCTTTAGATGCAGCAGCTGTACATTCAGCTTGACCTGCAAGTCCCGCCGCCCTAGCCGAATGGCGAGCTTCAGCGCCTCTTCGGCGGCATCCGCAGCGTTTGCGTATTGATTCTGCCGCTCCCTCAGCAAGCTCATGAAATAGAGCGCCTCGCATTCGAAGAAAGGGATGCGAAGCTTCTTGGTTAACCGCGCCGAACGTTCGATCCACCGGTCGGCTTCGTCATACCGATGCTGCTCCATTAGATTGCAGCCTTCGATGCCGAGCACGACGGAGGCAATATGCCAATCCTGAATCCGTACCGCTTCTTCAAGGCAGAAGGCGATGCATTGTTCCGCTTGCAGGCGGGAACCGAGCAAATGATAATATTTGCCCAAAAAACCTAGTCCCATGGCGAAGCCCATTCGCGCCCCGATCGACTTGCTGATCTTCAGCTTCTCAACGATGCGGTCGTAAGCGAGGTCCATATCGTCCGTCTCAAAATAAACCAAAGCCAGTCCGCCCATCGCTTCTCCGACAAAAAACGCGTCCCGGATTTCCTTGGCGAGGCCGATCTGTCTCTGGAACCAATGAATCGCTTGGTCGTACTCGCATTGGTCGTAATGCAGGAAGCCGATCATTCCGAGGAACCGGATATCGTCTTGCGTTTGTTTACCGGTATGAGGCAACTCCATTCTTTCCATGAAATAACGAAGCGATTTGTCGTAGCTTGCCATAAAATAATACAAAATACCGAGCGTTCCGTATGCGAAGCTGAGTCCGTCATGGTCCTCCGTTAGCTTGAAATGGTAGGACGCCCGTTCCAGATGGAACCCGGCTTCCTCGTATTTGCCCAGCAGACGCAAGCAGTTGCCTAGCGCGACGTCGCAATAGGATCGCTCATTGATCGTAACCAAGTATCCGTAACGCTCAAGCCACTCTTTGTAAGTGTTCTCCGCTTCGTTCCAATCTCCCGTTACGATCAAAGCGTCGCCGAGCTTCATCAGAACGGGCAAAGTCTGTTCGGGAGGCAGTAGGCTGAACAGCTTCCGGTAATAATTGATCCTTGTGTCATTGGCATAGATCTTCTCCGCCGCCGTTGCGGCCATTTCATAGTAGGAGGTGGCCTCCCGTTCCATCCCTGCAAGCTCGTAGTGAAAGGCGATTTCTCCGGCAACCGCTTCGATCTGCCCCCGGTGATAGGCGAGCAGCCCCTCCGCGATTTGCCTGTGACACCTGCGCCGCCTGCTCTCATTGTTCACCTTGTACGCGGTTTCCTTGATAATGTCATGGGTGAAGCCGTATTTCCCGCCCCCAGCCTCCTGCAAAACCTTCAATTGCACCAGCTGCTCCGTGCGCACAAGAATCATCTCTTCCTCCACGTCCATAACCACCGTCAATTGCGCTGAGGATACGGGCCTTCCGATGGCGGCGATGATCGATACAAGCTGGCGATTGACCGGCGACAGCCTGTTCAACCGATTCTCGATAACGGATTTCGCCACTTGCGACAGACGAAATTCACCGCTGTCCCCGCTCGCTTGCCATTCCCGCAACGTTTCCATAATAAACAGCGGATTGCCGCCGGTTTCCGCGTATAAAACTGAGGAATGGCGGTCCGCCAGCGCATCGCCGACCGTTGCGGCCGCCAGGTGGTTCGTTTCGTCTCGGCTAAGCGGAGCCAGCTCGATTTCGGTCAACTTTCGCTCGGACCGAAGCTCGTCTAGAACATGCGCGACGGCATCGCCCGGATCCTCGTCCGTTCTCATCGTCGCCACCACGAGCAGTTTGGCTTTGGAATCGCTGCGGATTAGGTAGGAAAGAAGCTGAAGCGTCTCTTCGTCGCTCCACTGGATATCGTCAAGGAGAAGCATCAGAGGTTCGCTGGCCAGCAGCATCCGTTCGATCGCTTCATACCACTTATTCAACTGCCATTTCTCTTGAATCGGAGACGGCTTCGGCAAGTCCGGATACCGCTCTAACAGTTCGGGCAGCAGACGCGCCAATTCGGACAGCCACACCGAACCGAGCTTTGGCAGCGGAAGGCTCCGGAGCCAGTTGGTTACCGGTGTATAGGATAGCGACCTGACCGACGGATAGCATCCGGCGAAGGCGGTTTGAACCCCCAAGCTTTCCAAGCATGCCTTAAACTCCAGGGCTAGTCGGGATTTGCCAATTCCCGCCTCCCCCTTCAATAGAAGCAAGGCGTTTCCGCCGGCCGCGATTTGCTTCCAGGCGCTCAGCAGGCCTTCCCATTCGCCGATTCTGCCGATCAGCGGGACTCTGCTTGGCAAGGCCGTTATTATCCCACTCCCGTTTTTCGTCAGTATTTCAAATAGATGCAGTGTCTCCTCCGAAGGCGCGATTCCAAGTTCGGCTTGTAATACATCGCACAGCTTCCGATAGGATTGCACGACGCCGGCCATATCTTTGTTCAAGGCGTGCAGCCGCATCACCGTGCGGTACGTTTCCTCCCTTAACGGGTCCTGAACGAGCAGCATATGCGCGAAAAACAAAGCCGACGCGTAATCCCGCTGACGTTCCAAAATCAAAACAAGCTTGTCGAGCACGGTCAAGTACGTCTGCGCCAGCCGCTCCCGCTTCGCCGCGAGCCACTCATCACCGAATTCGGACAGCAGCTCTCCTCTGTATAGCTCTACCGCTCTGCGCAGCTTGTAAACCGTTGTTCCTTGCGCCGCCTGTTCGAATTCGTGTATATCCGAATAAAAAGGCAGTTCACGATTCAGACAGATGGATGCGTGCGTAATCTTCAGATAACGGTCGATTCTCGGAACAGATTCCCGAAGATCGTGAAGAAGCTTCCGCAAATTAGACAACGCTTGCTTCTCGGTGGAATCGGGCCAGAAATGAAAAGCGATTTGCCTTCTGCTTGGAGGCGCATCAAAAGAGAGAACCAAGTAAGCAAGCAGCAGTGTGGCTTTTTTGCCGGGGATTTCCGATTGGTCTTCGCCATCGAGGGTAATTTTCAAACTGCCTAACAACTGATAACTGCAGCCTGCCAAACGGCTCACCTCCGATCGTCAATCGGATCTTTGTAAATTGTATTCGCTTATTGTGCAGAAATGCCTTACGACAAGCCGGATAATAAAGATCCTTTGACGAGGTCAAAGGATCTTTATGGAATCGATATCGCCGCCGAAGATTTCTATTCTCGAACCTCCAGCATGCGGACGATAGCCGACGCGGCTTCCGCGCGGGTAGACATCGCTTGTGGCACGAATTTTCCGTCTGGGAAATCTCCCGTGTTGATGATGCCGGTCTTCACAGCTTTGGAAACGGCGGACTTCGCCCATTTTGGAATGTCCGCATCGTCGGAGAATCCGGTCTGCGGCGGATTGTCCGCCACGAGGCCAGAGGCGCGAATGACCATCGAGATCATTTCCGCATGGGTAATGTTCGCATTGGGTCGGAACGTACCGTCCTCATACCCGTGGATGATATCGAGCTTCACCGCCTGCCGTACTGCCTTCACCGCCCATGCTCCGATTTTATCCTTATCCTTGAAGGTTAGCGGCGCTCCTTCCTCCTCAGGGTGCAGCCCTCTGACGAGCATGCTGGCAAATTCGGCCCGGGTAACGTTCCCGTTGGGCCGGAACGTGCCATCCGGATAACCGAATACGATACCGAGCGATACCGCTTTAGCGATTTCCGCACCCCACTTGTGCCCCGCAATGTCCTTCAGGTTCGCCGCATCCGCTTGCGGAGCAGGAGGATGGTTTGCCGCGGCGGGGGGATCGTTTGCCGGTGCAGGAGGATTGTTGTTCATTACGGCCGTTACTGTCACGACGCATTGTTTGTAGTATCCACCATCCTCTGACGTTGCCGTAATCGTAGCCGTGCCTGGCCCAATGCCCGACACTTTGCCTGTAACGTCCACTTTCGCTATGCGATCGTCACTGCTCGACCATATGATTTCTTTATATGACGCATCGCCTGGTGTGACTGTCACCTGCAGCGACTCGCTTTGCCCTGCGTCCAATTTGAGCACGGATTTATTCAGGCTTACTCCGTTAACATATACCATACCAATGGCATATAATTTGTGGTCGCCAGATCCAATATACACCGCTCCGTCAGGACCGACCGCGGATGCAGCGACTATCTGGCCATTGGTTTTAAACTCCCATTTCTTCGTTCCATCCGGCTTAATCGCATAGAGCTTCTTATCGGCCGATCCCACATAGATGGTGCCGTCTGCGCCGAATGCAGGCGCAGTAATCAAAATGCCATCCGTATCAAATTTCCATTTCTTCGTTCCGTCAGGTTTAATTGCATAAATGCCTGATCCCCCCGATCCGACATAGATGATGCCGTCCGCACCGATTGTTGGCGAGGAAAAAACGGTCCCTCCATATAGCCCTTTATCCAATGGATACTCCCACTTTATCGTTCCGTCCGGCTTGATCGCGTACAGTCTCTCGGCGCCGGAAGCGATATAGATGATACCGTCTGTGCCGATCGCCGGCGAGGTTTTCACTTCATTGATTGTAGTGAGTTCCCATTTCTTCGTTCCGTTCGGTTTAATCGCATAGAGCTTCTTATCGCGGGAACCGATGTAAATGGTGCCGTTAGAATCGATGGCGGGCTTGCAACTCATTCCGTCTCCTGTTGCGAACTCCCAGATCTTCGTACCGTCCGGTTTGAGCGCATAGAGCTTCCCATCCTCGCATTCAAAATAGACGGTACCGTCTGCGCCAATTGCCGGTATGGAGTTTACGGCGCCTCCTGCTTCGAACGCCCACTTCAGCTCTCCGTCCGGAGTGATTGCATATAGATTAACGCTAGAGCCGACATACACGGTGCCGTCTGCGCCAATTATCGGCGAAGAGTACACTTTATCTTTCGTTGTGAACTCCCATTTCTTCTTTCCCTTTTTATCGACTGCATAGAGCTTCCCATCTGTAGATCCAACATATACGGTGCCGTCTGCACCGACTGCAGGCGAGGACAAGCTGATCCCCCCCCCTGTTTCAAACGCCCATCGCTCTACACCGTTTGAACTTGGCATATAAAGGCTTGTGATAATGTTCGGGTTCGCCTCTATCCTAAAATCCGGTTTTAACTGAAGATCAAACGCCGTAGCGGATTGAAGCGGAGTGAGACAAACTAGCAGCAAGGCAACAAAGAAAACAGCATAACTCGATTTCTTATCAAACATAGGGAAGCCCCTTTCAAAATTTAACTTGCGGTCCGGACTTTTCCGCTTCATCGATGTGAAAGAACCGTTCCTGTTTAAAGTTGAATAGGCCAGCAAGCATGTTGGTTGGAAAACTCATGACTGCGGTATTGTACGCCTCCACCGTGTCGTTGTAGAACTGCCGTGCAAAGCGGATTTTGTCCTCGATTGCGGTTAGCTGCTGTTTCAAGTAAAGAAAGTTTTCGTTCGCTTTCAACTCAGGGTAGCTTTCCGCCACCATCAACAATCTGCTCATGAGTCCGGATATTTCACCGCTCACCGCCGCCTGTTCCTGTACTGAGCCGGCGCTAGCGTACTGCGTTCTCAACTCGCTGACTCGGGTGAACGCCTCTTTTTCATGCGCCGCATATCCTTTGACCGTTTCCACCAAATTTGGGATGAGGTCGAAACGATTTTTCAACACGACATCCACCTGTGACCAATTGTTACGGACCCGGTTTTTCAACAAGATCAAGCGGTTATAGGTAAAAATGAGCCACAGCAGCAGTAAAACAATGACTCCGATCACAATATATCCGACCACATCGATCCCCCCGTTTCCAAATGAATGATATGGGAGACCAAGCGCCTTAAAATGCGCCGCGGCCTCCTCCGCCTCCTCCTCCACCGCCGCCTGAAGAGAAGCCGCCGCCTGATCCTCTCGACGATGCGTTGCTCTGCGCAGCGGATATCGTCTTATCGAAAGATTCCGAGAAATGTTCAAAATGTCGATAAAATCCGGTGTCTGCCACCATTCCGTAAACGGTATCGTTGCCGTAACCCGCATGCCGGATATCAATATTGGCAATCGCGATCATTTTTTTCGCCACTCCGAGCGGAATTGCATAAACGAAATAGTGCTCCCACAGATGAACGGCCATCGGTTCGCTGGATTCCATTCGGCTGTAATCGGCTAAAAACCGCTGGAACGCCCTCCACTTCGCCCGCTCGGTCGCGCCGGTCTTCGTTCTACGTTTGATTTTTAACCCATATAAAAAGAGCGGAATGGTTAAGAATGCAAGCCAATTGTATTCGGCGGGCACGAGAAATAGCAGGGCGATAAATTGCGCGGCAAACGCGATGACAGCGATCTTCAGGCCTGGATTGGACGTTTCGAAATACCCCATTTGCTTCGCCTCCTTGGTCGCCGTGGCTTTCCAATCGGCCAACTGCCTTGTAAAGATACGGGCATTCGCCTTTTTCTTGACGTATTGATGGAGGTCCGAGAGGGATACTTCGTTGTCCAGGCCAAGTTGGTTGAAAAACCAGTGAAGTAAGAACGCCTCGTGCTGCTTCAGTCCGTTGGTTCGTTCGTCGATCAGTTTGAACCGGTAATCGGTCTTTTCTTTGCGCAAGAAACCGCCCGTTTCCTTAACAACCTGGATCTCGACATGTTTTTTTCGGACCAAATCAATGAGCGTTGCCAAGACATCGCGGGTCTGAATTTTAAAGTCCATTAAATAGCTCACGACAGCCGGCGTTACGTCAGCGGGCAGTTCGCGATAATAGGCGCCGTGCCAGTCCGGCTTCCGTTCCTTATCGTATTTGAAGTATAGAAAGACGATAAGCCCCAAATTGAAGACAATGACGGCGATGGCATAGACAAGAGCTCGCGGCAGCGGATTCCGGTTCGTTGCTCGCTTGCTGTCCGCGTCTTCCGCCCACTTCAGTTCCTCCTGCTTGATTTGGTCAAGCATCGGGGTGTTCTTGATTTTGGTGCTGTCCGGCACGTAGATCTGAGGGAACAGCACCCGTGCTTCCAGCATCTGACCGGCCAGCAGAGGGCTAACCTGATACTCCAAGGAGCCATCCTGGGTAATATTCACCGTCCCCAAGAGCGGACCGTGTCCGTACGCCAATATATCGTCCTTCATGACGCCGCCTGGCAGGTCGACACGAATGCGCACCATGCCCAAGTCACTCGGATTCGTATGATCGAAAAATTTCCAGTACAGCTCGGCGGTATCCTCGTAAACTTGCACGACATTTTTATATTCGTAAATAAATTTAAAAATTTTCGTTTCCTCATTGGCCTGATCGAATACTTTGTACTGCACTCGACTGCCTTTGCCGGATTTATCGAAGGTGAGCGGTATTTCCTGCTGCTCCTTGATTTCGTAGGCTTGGAAGTCCCTAATGCCGTCCGAACTGGACGAATCGAGCTGCACGATTACGCCGTTAAAGGCTCCATGGAACCGATACGTATCCTGTTCGGTCACCTGCATGTTGCCTTCCGCATCGATTCGAGCCTGAATGTCGACACTCGTAATCTCAAACGATCGATCGCTCGCCGCAAGAACAGGATTGGTCAACAGGAGCAGAAGCAGAAGACTTGCGAGACTCACGGCAATGTTCCGGGAGGCGACCATCATCTGCATTATTCTCGAACCTCCAACATGCGGACGATGGCCGACGCGGCTTCCGCGCGGGTAGACATCGCTTGCGGCGCTAATTTGCCGTCCGGGAAATCTCCCGTTTTGATGATGCCGGTCTTCTCAGCTTTGGAAACGGCGGACTTCGCCCATTCTGGAATGTCCGCATCGTCGGAGAGTCCAGTCTGCAGTGCATTGTCCATTGAGAGGCCAGAGGCGCGAATGACCATCGAGATCATTTCCGCATGGGTAATGTTCGCATTGGGTCGGAACGTACCGTCCTCATACCCGTGGATGATGCCGAGCTTCACCGCCTGGCGCACTGCCTTCACCGCCCATGCTCCGATTTTATCCTTATCCTTGAATGTTAGCGGCGCTCCTTCTTCCCCAGGGTGCAGCCCTCTGACGAGCATGCTGGCAAATTCGGCCCGGGTAACGTTCCCGTTGGGCCGGAACGTGCCGTCCGGATAACCAAATACGATGCCGAGCGCTAAGGCTTTGGCGATCTCCGCGCCCAACTTGTGCCCCGCAATGTCCTTCAGGTTCGCTGCATCCGCTTGCGGAGCTGGAGGATTGTCGGTTACGGTCACGGCGCAAGTGGCGATAAAACCTCCGTCTATGGTCGTGGCCGTTATATTCGCCGTGCCCGGCGCGATGCCCGTCACTTTGCCCATGGCGTCCACCTCCGCCACTGCGCTGTTACTGCTGCTCCATCGGATCCGTTTGTCTACTGCTTCCTCCGGGACAATCGTTGCCGTCAACGTTTCGCTCGTTCCCGCCTGAAGGCTGGTCGTTTTCTTATTCAAACTAACGGTGCTTACCCCGATGGTTCCGAGAGCGAGCAAGGATGTCGATGATGACTTATAGACAGTGCCGTCGCTCCCGATGACAGGAGCGAATGTTCCAATGTCTCTGGCGGCATATTCCCACTTTACAGTTCGATCCGGATTGACCGCGTAGAAAACGCTGTTGTCGCTTCCGGCGTAAATGGTGCCATCCCGTCCGATCGCCGGCGTCTGATGCACCTTGTTCCCAGGATTGAACTTCCATTTTTCGGTTCCATCGGGATCGAAGGCGAGTACTCCGTCCTTACTTCCGATATAAATCGTGCCGTCAATTGCTATGGACGGGGAGGAATACGTATGGCGGTCGCGGCTCCACTTCTTCGAACCGTCTGGATGAATGGCATAAAGTACGGCTCCCGAATCATTCCAATAAGACTCTACGTAAATCGTCCCGTCGGCTCCAATAACGGGATGTTCATAGATGGGGCTGGGTGTCGGGAATGTCCATTTCACAATACCGTTCGGCTTGAACGCATAAAGAACCCCATCCATCGTTCCGGCGTAAATCGTCCCGTCCTCTCCGATAGAAGGGGGACTTACGGCACCTTCGGCGGGAGATGCCCACTTAAGCGATCCGTCCGGGTAGAGGGCATACAGATTCCGGCTGTCTGAGCCCCCCGCGTAGATCGTGCCGTCAGCCCCGATTGCCGGACTGAGATCCGGGATCGAAAGCTTTTTTAAACCTCCCATGGCGAATTCCCACTTCTTTTTTCCGGCCGGATCGATGGCACAAACGTACACATACGCTTTTAAAGCGTTCGCATCTAGCTTGATGACGCCCACATAGAGCATTCCGTCAGCGCCCAGGGTGGGAGTGCCGCTCGCGAACCCCCCCAGATCCGCGTCCCATTTTTTAGTCCCGTCCGGAAGAATCGCATAAACCTTGTTGCCTCCACCCAAATAGATGGTGCCATCTTTGCCGAGCACCGGGGAAGTAGAAGGTTTCTCCATTGGGTACTCCCACCTGACCTGTCCTTTCGGATTGCCGAGTAAGAGAGGTGTATCTTTGATCAAGAGATCGTTGCTTTTGAGGTTCGGATCAATCGTGAATTTGGGCGCTTCGGCCGCCGCGGCTGGGAAGGGGAAAAGCACCGAAACTGAAATCAGGGCCGATATAAGGACGATCCCGAATTTTTGTTTGGAAGAAGACATTACAATTCCTCCTTTCTGAACGATTCTAAAACAGCGAGCGCTTCAAAAGCGTTTCCCCGCCCGTTGCCCATTTTTGAAACGCTTTTGAAGCGCTTGTTCTGTTATGCTCTTTCTTGTTGAATCGAACATGAACCTGGGAGGAAAATTATTGATGAAGAAGACACGCGTTATTCTGTTGCTCGTCATCACCGCCATGTTCTCGCTTGCGACCGGAGCGTTTGCAGCCAGCAATCTTACAGAGATCAAAGCGTACCTCAACGCGGGAGTCAAATTCCGTCTGGACGGCAAGTCTTGGCGCCCGCTCGACGACAAAGGCAAGGAAGTGCTTCCGATCACGTATAACGGAACGACGTACTTGCCTCTTCGGGTAATTGCCAACGCCTTTGACGTTCCGATTACATGGGAAGGCTCCACGCAAACCATCGGACTTCGAGAGAGCAGCAACCTCACGTTGTATTCCAAAGAGGTGAAAGTGGATAATTGGAGCGAGAAATTTTACGATGTGATCGACAAAAAGCAGCTTGTTTTCGGAAATCATCAGTATGAGGGAGCCTACGCCTTTACGGCGGAAAACGTGGGGTTAGGCTGGTATGAGGGATCGCCCTACTTGAAATTAGACTTTGGCAAAAAATACAATACATTACATCTGATCCTGTACTCTCCTTCGTCGATGAAGATCAGGGTGCTGAACGGAGATAAGCAGCAGCTGACGCAGGAAATCAGTCTCGAGGCTGGTCGGGTCACGGAGATGGATATAAACCTGCAAGGCAGCCAATATGCCTTCGTATCGGCCTACGATGCTAATAATCAAGCCGAAAAACCGCTTCTCTATATTTTGAAGGACAGCTATGTTACGACGGAGGCCATTCCGGCTTCGTCGGATAAATCCGACGGGCATTAGAGTTTTCGGAGCTCCGTCAAATGGGTGATCCACAGAATTATAGCCGATTATGTCGGATAAACGCATGCCAAAAATAAAAATGTAAGCAATCATATTAAACGAAGAACGGCCTGCTCGCAAACGATGCGAACAAGGCCGTCTTTATTTTTTAATAGCTCCCCTTGCTAAGAGATGTCAACTGCAGGAACGATCCGAAAAGAGCAACTGCTTATCCCTCTACATTTGCCTCTCAATGAGAAGACGTGCGGCACTAATGAAATACTCCTGGTTAAAAGCCGACTTGTCCACATAAGAGACCATAATTGCACCACTGCAAAGCATCCTCAACTGAGCTGCCAACTCTTCGGGATTTCGGGCGCCACCTTTTCGCATGATTCCCTCCACTTTTCCCCATAAATTTCTGCGGTTTTCAACCGCTTTTTGATGGGCGGGATGATTCTCATCCGGAAACTCCACAACCGTATTCATGAATGGGCATCCACGATAATCGGATTGCTTAATCCTTTCGACAAGTCCGTCAAGCATCGCAAAAATTTGCATTTTGGGTGCTTCGGGGTGGAGTCGCTCCGCTTCTTCCAACCGTTCCAAGGTAATATCTCCTCGATATTCCAAGTAATTTACGATCAGTTCATCTTTACTGGCGAAATTACGGTAAAAACTAGCTTTGGCTACTCCGGATTCATCGATGATTCGATCGATTCCGACAGCCCGCACTCCTTCTTGGTAAAACAAATCAGAGGCTTTTTGCAAAATTCTTTCTCTTGCCGACTTTTTCATCCAAATCACCCGATCTAAAATTTGGAAATATTTTATTTGACATGATACAGATCTGTCTGTATCATTATTACAAAAGATACAGATCTGTCTCTCTCATTTTAGAAAACTTGCTGGCTGTTGTCAAACAGTTCAGGAGCAAGGAAAGGATGTGAACCGTGTTCCGTGTTTTCAAAATTTCCACTTTCTAGACAGCCAAAAAGTAGTAAGAGCCGAGTTAAGCCGTATTTGACGCTCACCGTCTTGCTTCTCTCCACATTTATGACAGTAGCGAACAATTTTATTGTCAACGTCGCGGCACCCTCGATTCAGCTCGGTCTAAAAGCAAACTTTTCAAACGTTCAGTTTATCATCACAAGTTACACTTTGGCTTTTGCTGTTGCCCTAATAATTGGTGGGCGCTTAGGTGACAGATTCGGGCAGAAAAGAATTCTGTTGTTAGGAGTAGCCGGCTTTACGCTCTCTTCTTTATTTTGTGGATTGTCGGCCAATATCTTAATTCTGACTGTGGCTAGAATCCTCCAAGGGTTAAGCGCTGCATTGATATCACCGCAAGTATTATCGCTGATTCAAATTACCTATCCTCTAGAAAGGCGAGGTGCGATTTTCGGATTGTATGGTGCCATACAAGGGCTAGCCGCATCAACAGGACAAATCATTGGCGGTCTTCTGCTGCTGGTAAACCCCTGGGACTTGGATTGGAGAACAATTTTCTTCTTTAACGTACCAATCGGTTTGTTCATCTTGTGCTTGACACCGTTTATACCTGAGTCCAACACATCAAATAAGACTAAATTCGATTGGGCAGGAGCTGCACTTCTATCCGTAAGTCTATTGTTACTTGTGTATCCGCTCGTACAAGGGCAGAAGGAAGGTTGGCCGCTTGCGCTCATTTTCAGCCTTATCTTTTCTATCCCTCTCCTGGCAACATTCGTGTGGTTTGAAAAACGAGTTCAACGAAACAATCGTGCTCCCTTCATGCAAATGGATCTTTTCCGAAATCGTTTATTCACTGTCGGAATGCTCGTCGCATTTGTGCTGATGTCCTCTCAAGCTGCTTTTTTTCTCATTACTGCTTACCTGCTTCAAATCGGGCTAAGTTTTTCAGCATTGAAAGCAGGCGGCGTTATTTTGCCGATGGGGATAGGATATTTTCTGGCTTCTCTGCTTTCGTCCAAATCAATAGGCAAGGTTGGTAATCATGTACTAACGATAGGTTCCATCCTGACGGCAAGCGGTTATCTATTTCTCGCTCTTTCTGTTTCTACGACAGGAACCTCGCCGGCCATTGCCCTGTGGATTCCTTCCTTACTCGCCCTTGGTTTCGGTCAAGGTTTTATTGCCGCTCCTCTAACGAATATCGTCCTTGCAAAAATACCTAAGAGTGATGTTGGTTCCGCGTCAGGGATATTCGTTACGGGTTTCCAGATTGCTTATGCGATTGGGATTAGTTTGATCGGCATCGTATGGTTGAACGGGCTTAGTTACCATGCAAATATAATAGGCATCCGGCATCCAAACGCGCAAAATTATATCGATACTTTCAGCCTCTGTCTATACCTGCTTGCTGCATATACCTCATTTCTTCTTCCCCTTTCGCTTGTTCTAATCAAAAAACACCAGATCAAAAACGGTGGCGCAATCAGTATCAGATAATTGATCCTTATGAAAATCGAGGTGTTTATCCATGAATCAAAATCAATATGAGAAGAAAAACGTGAGTGGCGACAGATTTATTCGTTATGTTTTGTTGACGAATGGACTCTCTACAGGGATACTTGGAATAATTATTATATTATTTCCGCATTTTGTAGCGAGCTTGACAGGTCTTGATCGTTCGTCTTATCTAGTCGGAACGGGAATTTTCCTGTTGATTTTCATAGCTTTTGTTTTTGGGACGGTAAAAATGAAATTTATTCGGCCGCTGTATGTGTTGATCTTTTCTGTGGTGGACTTTCTATGGGTTATTGGAAGTATTTTTCTAATTGCAGAAAATGGAACATGGTTTACGATGACATTTCTGGGAATATGGATTGTTGTTCTTGTGGCGCTCGTAGTTGGCGCGTTTGCCATATGTGAGTTTTATTATTGGTGGGTAAATAGGTCGCTGAAGAAAGGATGATACATCATGAATGAACAGATCAAGATCAGTTATGATCCTCCTGAAGCGGAGGAGTATGTCAGCCTGCGCCTGAAGGCCGGCTTAAGCGGCAAAGACATTGAAGCTTCCCGCAGAGGACTGCGGAATTCCTTATTTGCCGTTACGCTTAGAATTGATGGAGAATTAATCGGCATGGGCCGGGTCATCGGTGACGGCGGCTGTATGTTTCACGTTGTGGACATCGCTGTATCACCTGAGCATCAAGGCAAAGGACTCGGCAAAAAGGTAATGTCCGAGGTTAACGCCTATCTGGACCGAAATGTCCCCAAAGGGTCATACGTCAGCTTAATGGCCGATGTTCCAGCAGACCGGCTGTATCAGCAGTTCGGCTTTGTATACGGTGCTCCGGCATCCGTCGGCATGTACAAAAAATACAATTAATCCACCTTGGCTCCATAGGAGCGGGCCACATTGACGGCCTGCTCCAGATCAATCCGTACGCCTGTAAGATCGAAAGACCGGTAGTCGATCCGGTCCATTTTCGCTCCCCTCAGATCCGCCCCTTTGAGCACCGCCTTGAAGAGCTTTGCTCCCGTCAGATCGGCTTCCCGCAGGTCCGCCTTCTGCAGATTGCTTTCGCTGAGATCCGCCTCCATCAAACGGATCCCCTTCATCGTCTGCTTGGACAAATTCACCTGGCGAAGGTTCGTGTACGACCAGTCGCCTCCCTCGATCGCAATTCCGTCCAGAAGCGCCCCAGCGAAATCGCTACCCATCATCTTGCAGTCTTCGAATTTAGCCACGAACAGATTCGCCCCCGCAAACCGGCAGTTCGTAAAAGCCGAGCGCTTGTGCAGGGAGGCATTCAAAGTCGCGCCGCCAAAATCGCATTCGATGAACTGGCAGCCGCTGGTCCAGATCTCGTCCAGCGCCGTCCCCCGGAAAATGCAGCGAATAAAGGAACATCCCTTCAATTCCCCGTTTTTCAAATCCTGTTGGCTAAAATCCACTCTTTCGTATTGTCTATCTATGTATTGAAACATATATTTTTCACTCCTTACCTGTTTAAGAACTCCAATGTTCAACCTGATGCCATGATCGTAACAAACATACGTTCCTTCTACAATAACGTCATTTCATAATTTTTTTGCAAGACCCGAAAAACGTAACCCTAAAACCGAAATTTTCTACCTGTTTCTTCCGTACATCCCCCACTACAATAAAAAGAGTAGAATTGGAAGCACTTACAATGATAGACACAGGAGGTCGGATCACATGAGTGCCAAACTCGGCACAGAGCTTATACAATCGAATCCCGTTCCCTCAACGGGCCGGCGGAGACCGCTGCTGCGCAAGCTGCTCAGCCAGAAATACCTGCAGGTGATGGCGCTGCTTGGAGTCGCCTGGATGATTATTTTCAATTACATACCGATGTACGGCATTATTATCGCATTCAAACAGTATGTCATCACGCACTCCATTTCCGAAGCCCCATGGGTCGGACTGGACAATTTCAAAGCTTTTTTCGAGGATGAGGACCTGCCGCGGGTCATCTGGAATACCATCGGAATCAGCTTGATCAAACTGTCCATCGGCTTTCCGCTACCGATCCTGTTCGCTCTTTTCCTGAACGAGATAAGGTCCATTCGGCTGAAAAAAGCGGTGCAGACGATTTCATACCTGCCCCACTTCCTGTCTTGGGTCATTCTCGGCGGCATCCTGGCCACCTGGCTTGCGGACGTCGGGATCATTAACCATATCCTGATGGCGCTCCACATCATTAAGGAGCCGATCAGCTACCTGGCGGAGCCCAAGTATTTCTGGGGTATCGTCGTCACTTCGGATATTTGGAAGGAGCTCGGCTGGTCCGCCATCATCTATCTGGCCGCGATTGCCGGCGTATCGCCGGATCTGCATGAGGCGGCTACAATCGACGGCGCCGGACGCTTTCAAAGAATGTGGTACGTCACACTGCCGGGGATCAAAAGCACCATCACGATTCTCTTTATCCTGGCTGTCAGCGGCATCCTGAACTCGAACTTCGATCAAATCCTGGTGCTGCGCAACTCGCTCAATGAAAGCGCCAGCAATGTCATCGACGTGTATGTGTATCAGACAGGCCTCGTGAATAACCGTTTCTCCTATTCTACGGCCGTGGGTCTGATCAAATCGCTGATCGCACTTGCACTGCTGCTGATCGCCAATTCGGTATCCAAAAAAATCAATGATACATCCCTATTCTGACGAAAAGGTGGTTAAAGTCCCATGTTCAAACTGAATCGAAGAACCGCCGGGGATGTGACGTTTGACGCCTTCAACACACTGATTATGCTTGCCGTCTGCTTTGTCACGCTCTATCCGATCTGGTACGTGCTCGTGAATTCCTTCAACGAAGGGCAGGACGCCATGCGCGGAGGCATCTACTGGTGGCCGCGGGTATTCAGCCTCGAAAGCTATGAAGCTGTCTTCCGCAGCAGCGGCATCATGACGGCGATGGGCGTGACAGTGGCGAAGACGCTGCTCGGCACGGCGGTCCATGTCTTTTTTACCGCAATGGTGGCCTACGCCTTCTCCCGCAGGGAACTGGTCGGACAGAAGCTGTACATCCTGATCGGTACCGTCACCCTGTTTTTTAACAGCGGTCTCATTCCCTACTATTTGCTGATTCGCGACCTTCATCTGCTGGATAACTTTCTTGTGTATATTATTCCGGCGATGTTCAGCTTTTTTGATCTGATTATCTTCATGACCTTCTTCCGGGAGATCCCGGACGGCCTGGAAGAAGCGGCGAAAATCGACGGTGCCAATGATCTCTCCATTTTCGTGCGCGTCATTATTCCGGTTTCCATGCCTGTCATCGCCACCATTGCCCTTTTCCACGGGGTTTATCAATGGAATGATTATTTCACAGGTATGATCTACATCAACAACATGGATCTGCAGCCGATCCAAACCTATCTCTACCGGATTGTCGCCCAATCCAGCTCGAACCAGATGGCATCGGCCATGCCAGGCGGCATTTCCAAAAATGTCACCTCCCAATCCATCAAGCTGGCCACCATGGTGGTGACGACGGCGCCGATTGTGCTCGCCTACCCGTTCCTGCAGCGGTATTTCGTCAAGGGTCTCATGATCGGTTCCATCAAAGGTTAGGACAATTAGGAGTTTTTTTCCTAGACGGCAACACATGATTCACCAAAATATATCTAGAGGGGTAAACATCGATGAGAAAAAACGCATTTCGCAAGAGCAGCCTGCTGCTCCTGGCTTTCACCCTGATGCTGTCGCTAGCCGCATGCGGCGGCTCATCCGGAGATGAATCCAAATCGGCAGATCAGCCCGAGAACAAAACCGAGCCGGCCGCAGAAACAAAAACGGTATCCGCCGATGAGCCGGGCTGGAAAATCGACACTTCGCCAATCACGTTCGACTGGTACCTGAATTTCTCCTGGTTCGCCAACAAATGGGGCGTCGATCCCACTTCCCAATACGTCACGAAAAAGACCGGGGTCAAACTCAATTTTATCGTTCCTGCCGGCAACGAGAACGAAAAGCTGAACACGATGATCGCATCCGGAAGTCTCCCGGATTTCATTACGCTGGGCTGGTGGGAAGACGGCGTGAAATCCATGATCGAAGGCGATCTGGTGCTCCCGCTGAACAAGCTTGCGGATGAATACGATCCTTATTTTATGAAGGTGGCAGATCCGGCCAAACTGTCCTGGTACAAACAGGATGACGGCAACACCTACGTATATCCGAACTCTTCCTCTTCTCCGAAGGATTTCGAGAAGTATTCGAGAGAATATCTCTCCAATCAGACATTCCTCGTCCGCAAGGATATGTATGAAGCGTTGGGCAAGCCGGACATGCGCACACCGGAAGGCTTCCTGAACGCGCTCAAATTGGCGAAGGAGAAGTTCCCTCAAGTGGATGGTCAACCGCTAATTCCGTTCGGACTAACCGAATTTCATGATGCCGGTAACGGCAGTCTTGAAGGCTACCTGCAGAACTTCCTCGCTATTCCGTATGAGAAAGACGGTAAGCTGTACGACCGCCAGACCGATCCCGAATATATCCGCTGGCTGAAAACGTTCCGCCAAGCCAACGAACAAGGCTTGCTGGCCAAAGATGTCTTCATCGACAAACGTCCGCAGATGGAAGAGAAGATCGCGCAAGGCCGCTATTTTTCCATGATGTATCAGCGCAGCGACTTTGCAGCCCAAGAGAATGCGCTGTATGCCAAAGATCCGAATTCCGTTTATATCGCAGTTGACGGTCCTGCCAACTCGAAGCTGGATCCGCCGACGTTGTCCGGCCCAGGCATCTCCGGCTGGACGGTAACCCTGATCTCGAAGAAAGTGAAAGACAAAGCCAGAGCCATAAGGTTCCTTGAATACCTCATCAGCGAAGAAGGCCAAAAGGACCTGTTCCTTGGCGAAAAAGGCGTGAGTTATGACACGATTGACGGCAAAGACCAATTCAAGCCGGAGGTGCTTGACCTCTTGAACAAGGACCGTTCCGCGTTCGATAAGAAATACGGATCCTCTCTCACCTTCTGGATGATGCAGGACACGAACATGATCCTACAGTGGGTGCCGGCAAGCGTCGAACCGTTCAAGCAGATGGAGGACTGGACCAAAGGCAAAACGAAGAGCTTCTCGCAATATGACAACATCAGTCCGACCGGCAATTCCGAGGAAGGCGTCGCCGGCACCAAAATCGCCCAAACCTGGGGCAAAACGCTGCCGAAGCTCCTGCTCAGCAAATCGGATGAAGAATTCGACAAGCTCTGGGCCGAATTCCTCGAGAAGCGAGACAAAGCGGGCTTTGACAAGGTGGAAACCTTCAAGCAGGCCAAGTTTGAAGATAACGTGAAAAAGCTTCAGGAGTTTCTGAAATAAATAGTCGTAAAAATATCCAAAAAGCCCCATTTTTGCGTGGGCTTTTTGGATTTTCTTCTTTCATGCAATCCAATAAACAAACCGGATGTGATCTCTTTGTACAGACGCTTAAGCTCGACAATACGGCATCTCATACACAGGCTTGAGCATTATTCCCTGCAGCAGCGCCTGTTTTTCTCCTATATCATCATCATTTTGATCCCAAGTATCGTGTTTTCGCTGATTATTTTCAGGCAGCTGAATGAAAACGTCACGAAGAATGTCGTGCGCAAAAGCGAGAGCTCGATCGAAATCGAAAAAACAAACATCAGGAACAATATGGAGACGATGGAGCGGGCAGTACAGCTGGCCCTCTCAGACCGTGAGGTGATGTATTATCTTGATCGTTCGAGCGAACCCGACACATCCGAGCTGATCGAATTCAGCAACAGCACCGTGAATAACATTTTGCGGCTTCAATTCAACAATCCGGATATTGAGCATATCCGCATATTCTCCGATAATAAGTTCATCAGCGAGATATGGCCCGTTTTCCTGAGGGAAAACAGGGTGAAAAGCGAGCCTTGGTACGAGAATCTGAACCGAATGAACGGAGCTGGCCTATGGCAGATATCGGAACGGGATAAGGAGCCGATTCACAATCAAATTCAGGATGAGAAGGAATTCCGCCAGAAAATGTCGCTCCTGCGTGAAATCGAGTATCCGAAAGGACGGCATGTCGGCCTGATCCAAATCGATATGCTGCTGACCAGCTTTTTTCCGAGCATCTACAAACCGCACGACAACGGACAATCGCAAATGCTTATTATGAATGGAAACGGACGCCTGTATTATCCCGATGCAGCTCCCTTGCTCACTTCCGATCAGTTGGGTGATGCGAGGCTGCGGGATAAGCTTCATCGTACGGACGAAAATTCATTCCTTCATTTTAACTTGAGCTTGTCCGGCAAGCCTTATCTTGTCGTATATGCCTACTTAGACAGCATCCAGTCGTACGTGATGCAAATAACGTCCATGCAGGCCGTACTGGCTGAGCTGAATAAAACGCGGAATACCATTCTGCTGGTGAATGTGGTGCTGATCGCCATTTTGTCCGTCTCCACCTACTTTCTCAATTCACTGATTTTGAAAAAGCTGCGGCAGCTGACGCTTTCCATGAAGAAAATCCGCCTCGGCGATTTCAACATCCAGCTCCCCATGGGGGGTGGCAGCGAGGTCAGTGAGCTTACCCATCATTTTCGCAAGATGATCAACAAAATCAACGAGTTGATCGCCGATGCGGTCAACAAGCAGGCTGCTTCAAAGGAAGCCGAGCTGAAAACGCTTAAGAACCAGATCGATTCCCATTTCCTCTACAATACGCTGGAAAATATCAAAATGCTGGCCGAAGTGGAAAACCAGCAGCCGATCTCCGATGCCTTGACTTCACTCGGAAGCATGATGCGATACAACCTGAGGTGGAGCAGCGAGTATGTTCGTTTGCGCGAGGAACTGAATCATATACGTCATTACATTGCCTTGATGAATCTACGTTTCGACCAAAGGATTCATTTTCATACGCAACTGCAGGAACCGGAGCATGAGCTCGAGGTTCTGAAAATGTCCCTGCAGCCGATTATCGAAAATGCCGTCAAGCATGGCATGCGCAGCAGCGATACAGGCGATTCCGATTTGCACATCTCGCTGAAAACCTTCACCGAAATCCGGACGCAAATTATTATAATCGAAGATGACGGGGCGGGCATGTCTGCCGAAAAGACCCGGCTGTTGAATCACAAAATCCGCTCGTCGGAAACGGAAGAGACTACATCGGCTAATGTTACGGTCTCCTCCCCTGTTTCCCCGCGCAGCGGTCAGAGCGGCAGCGGCATCGGACTGCGCAATGTTCACCAGCGCCTGCAGCTGTTTTACGGCCATGAATACGGCCTATCAGTCGAAAGTGAAGAAGGAAAATACACCCGGGTGATGATGAAAGTCCCTTACTTCAACCTGAATGGAGGCGAATCCTGAGATGTATGGACTTTTAATCGTTGATGATGAACGAAATATTCGCATCGGCCTGAAGGCCATGATCGAGAGAGAATATCCTTCTATGTATAGCATTCGGCTGGCTGCCGGAGGGCAGGAAGCTCTTGAGCTGTACCGTGAGGAGAAAGCGGACATGATCATAACCGATATACGCATGCCTGTCATGGACGGCCTGGAGCTGATCCGTGAACTGAACCGGGATCCCCTTCCTCCGGCCGTCATTATTCTGAGCGGCTATGATGATTTTCAATATGCCAAAGAAGCGATCACATATAAGGTCAGGGAATACTTGCTGAAGCCCATCGTGCGCGAGGAATTGTACCAGGCTCTGGACCTGATTCGGGATGATCTGGAGCAGGTGCAGGAGGTAAGCCGTGAACTGGAAAAGTTGAGCGAATACCGGGAAGAACACGCTGCCGACCAGCTGAATTATATTTTTCTTCACCCGGATATTCCGGAGCCAGAAATCAAGCATCGCTGTGTAAAGGCTGAGATCCAGCTTTTGAACACTCCTTACGTTACCGGTGTAATCCTGGGTGGTCATCTGCAAATATCCGCTTTGAAAAAGCATTGGATGGAGGTGCTGACGAGCAGCGATTTCCAGATATTTGAAGATACGGACCATCGTCTGGTGGTTATCGCTTCTGGGGAGTCACATGCTGCTTTTACCGAATATGTACGTGACAAATACCTTCGGGTCTGCGTAGGCGTAAGTGATGAAACCGTGGGACCGGAAAGGGTTAAACAAAGCTACATGCAGGCAAGGCAGGCACTGAAATACAGAATATTGAATACGAAACCGGATACAGCCGTGTATTATTACTCGGACATCTGCAGGCTTCCCCTCTCGCGGGAGTTACCTGAGGAAGAAATGCGCAGGCTCGCCAATTTGCTGGGAACCGGCAGAAAACAGGAAATACAGGATCTCTGGCATGGGATTTTTAATGTGCAGGAGATTAGACGCTACGACATCTCGTATCTGGAACATCTCAGCCGGCTGGTGAATGAGCTGGTGTTCGACCAGGTGTTTACTAGCTACGGGGAGGCCTCGGTGGAAATCCTGAAGAGTTATAAAAAAATCGGATACCTGTACCACAGTGAGACGATCAGCGGCTACATCCATGATGCGGAGGACCTGCTGCTGCGGCTGGATGAATATATCAAGGATATTAAGGACGCGCATATCGGGCATGCGGAAATGAAAGCCGCCGTGGATTATATCGGGCAGCACTATGATAAGCAGCTTAACATGGCCACCGTATCCAATTATGTTTCGCTGAACTATTCCTACTTCAGCGAAAGCTTCAAGCATTATACAGGCATGAGCTTTGTCCCTTATCTGAAAAAGGTGCGGATTGAAAAAGCAAAAATCCTGCTGGAGGAAACCAACCGGAAAGTATATGAAATCGCGGAGCAGGTCGGATTCGAAAACGTGAAGCAGTTCAACCGGGTATTCCGCGAACTGGAAGGCATCTCCCCGATGGAATACCGTGAGAGGTCATGGGTTCATTCGAAATAACGCACGGTAGGAATTCCCCCGTAACAAGAACAAGAGGGTGTCCCCTGATAACAGAAAGAGGGGGCATCCCTCAAGATCTCAGATCTTTTGGGACACCCCCTTTACTTGACGCGTTACTCCAGATGGGCCGCCACCAGCAGCCTCTGCAAAGCGAGCTCCCGTGTGGATGGATAAACTATATCCGCTCCCGAAGGCCCGAGAATGTTCTCTTCTCCGATACCCACCGCATACATGCCGGCCGCTTTGATCGCCTCGATACCCGCCTGTGAATCCTCGATGCCGATGCAGCACATCGGGTCCGCCCCAACCTGCTCTGCCGCCTTCAGGAAAATGTCCGGTTCGGGCTTACCGGGTATTCCGCCTGGATCTACTATGCCGTGAAAATAGGATTTCAGCTGCAAAGCTTCCAGAATAAGTGGTGCATTTTTGCTGGCTGAAGCGATGACGGTCGGAATGTTGTTTTCACGAAGCTCCTGAAGAAGCTCATTAATCCCCGGATAGGTGTCTTCTGGCGTAAGGTTGGCCAGCAGCGCAACATATTCCTCATTTTTCTCCTGGGCAAGGCGTTCCTTC
This sequence comes from Paenibacillus mangrovi, assembly GCF_022898935.1. Classification (GTDB taxonomy): domain Bacteria; phylum Bacillota; class Bacilli; order Paenibacillales; family Paenibacillaceae; genus Paenibacillus_AQ; species Paenibacillus_AQ mangrovi. The sequence continues at coordinate 647,037 of NZ_JALIRP010000002.1, forward strand.
TCAGCCTGAGAGTATTTCTGCTCCTGATGACCGTGAATCAGGATGCGCTCCAGCGACTGCATTCGCTCAATGCCTTTGAGTGACTCGTTAAATTCGCTGTCGATCTCGATTCCGATTCGCTCCGCCATCTGCTTCCAAGCGATAAAGTGATATTTTGCGGTGTCCGTGATCACCCCGTCCAGATCGAATAATACGGCCTGCAGTTTCATCGTTATGCCTCCCTTAAGTTGCCATAAATCGTCTTACCCTATATCGCTTACATTGTAATTGAAATATTGGATTCCTCGGATATATAAGTCTGTCCTCTCCATTCCAGAACAATCTTGAAGGCCGATGGGTTATTGATTTCCGCCTGCAGAGTCCCCTGCTCGGATCTCAGCATGACATCAAGAACTGCATCCCCGATCCTCAGCTGTTTGAGCGCAATTTTCTTGCCCTCCCATGCTGCCGGTATGAGCGGCTCAACATGTACCGTCCGCAGATGGGCCATCGGCTTGATCCCTACGAAATGACGAATAAGAGGAACCGCCATCGCATAGACCGTCCAGGCCTGTACATCACAGCCATAGTCAGGCGACATTTCGTTCATGGATCCCGGCAAAGCCATCGAGAAGGTACTCATCATCCGCTGCAGCAAATCCAGCGCCGCATCCGCATTGCCGTAAGCAGCTTCTGCAGACGCGTGGACTCCTGTCGAGATGGTCATCATTTCACTTTGGTACAGTCCAGAAAGGTACGTGCCGTAATCGCCGATAAACTCGCTGGAACGCATGCGTTCCAACGCGCGTCTGCCTTTTTCCTGATCGGCAATCTTGGTTTCCATCGGCGTGACAATGACCCAGTTTTTATTGAGCAGCCAGCCGCGGTCGGCATTCTCATCTTCATCTCCACTCAAAAGGCCTTCCAAATACTCACGGTATCCTTGGATGCCGTGTTTCTCGGCAATGCGGACCAGGTGATCCACCTTAGGGATAATGTCCTTCTTCGGAGCGACCGCATCAGCGAATAGGCTTTCGCTTTCACACCAATAGGTTTCGTTGATGGCCTTCTTCATCCGGTCGGCAAGCGCTTCGTATGCATCTCCGTTTCCGAAATCACCCAGAACTCTGCTCATCTGCGACAAGGCCCATGCAGCCTGTGCGGTGTATACGGCGGAATCAATCAACTCCATGTTGAGGCCTGAAATTTCGATGATGCCGTAGCCCGAAGGGAATAAATCTTTGTCGGGATCCATTTCCTGAAGCAGCCAATTGAGCCCTTTGACGCAAGTGTCAACATTCTCCTGTAAAAAGGCCATGTCACCCGTCCAGCAGAACATATCCCAAATCATCGTAATGAAATGAGCCGTCTCCTGGGTGTTTCCGGGATTCGCAATCGCCCCCATCGTCGTAATTTCATGCACGATCCGTCCGTTGCCATTGGATTCTAAGGACAATCTCCGCAAAATATCCACCGTATCCTTAGCAAGCTCGAAATCGCCGATGGCCATTAGCCCTTGAACCGAATAGGAATTGTCGCAGCCAAACCACCATGGATAATGCGGTGAGCCCGCTGTCAATCCCCGGCCGATAAAATCCACCCGCTGCACCAGCCACTGTGTATTCCATTTGACCCAGCTGAAAATATCATTCAGGCGCTCTTCGCCTTCAACCTCTAAATGCGACATGCCGTCGATCTGCTCGTATTTTCGCTTCTTTTCCTCAAGAAGCTGATCATGCTGCTGCAGACGGCTGTAAGTCGATTGGCAATCATCCTTTGAAGTATAAGAGCCGGCGATGTAAACATAAAAGGTATAGATTTCGCCAGGCGCAAGTGTTTTTTCGGCTTGAATGGACAGACCTGTGCCGTTACCCGCCGTCCATTCCGGCCCGATCAGTCCGGCTCCTGTACGCAGCTGCTGTCCCGTCACGCCGGGCATATCCGCCCCAAACATCGCATACCAGTCATTCCCGCTGTCTTTTGCAAGCCCCGTCCAATCGGAAATCTCCTCGAAGCGGTCCTCCTGACCGTCCACGATTCCAATTTCCTCAGAGAACCACACCGGCCGCAGATCGGTCCGGCACAGCAGCTCAAGCTCGAGCTCTGTAGGCAGGTCGGAATAATTATGCAGCTCATATCGCACGATCATCCCTTTTTCAAGCTCCGGGGCAAACTGGGTGCGCTTAATGGACACAGGAATATGTCCAAGTCCATGGTCATAACGGAATTCGCTTCCCCATGGATGGTTAATGAATTCGTCGGCTTTGGCCCAGACCGAGATGTTCCGCTTTAGATCCTTTATACGGAGCCAGAAGCCGTCCAAAAGCTTAATGGGATGAAGCCAAATGCCACCCATTTCGCCTGCAAGATGATGACCGAAGTCTGGAAAATATCCATCCTGCGTACCGGTCACCTTCATATATTCTCCTGCCGTCAAATAAATCGGAAACGGATGTCTGCTGCTTACGTTCTTCATCAAATTCTCCTCTTCTTTCCGTAGTCATACCCGGTCATTTGTCAGGTCAGCCCTTCATGGCTGACGACAATGAAATACCTTCGATAAAGTACTTCTGAAGGAAGAAGAATACGATAATAGCCGGCAGCATAATCAGCACCGTTGCAGCCATCAGCATATTCCATTCCACATTGTACATCCCCTTGAACATGGACAAGCCGAGTGCGAGCGTATATTTTGTCGTCGAGTTCAGGTAAATCAGCGGTCCTTGGAAATCATTCCATACGCCCATAAAGGTAAAGATGGATACCGCAATCAGCGGCGGCTTGCTGAGCGGGAGCATAATCCGTGTAAAAATGCTCCAGCGGGATGCCCCGTCCATAAATGCCGCTTCATCCAGGTCTTTAGGAATGCCGCGCATGAACTGGCGGATCAGAAAGATGTTAAAAGCTCCTCCCCCGAAAAATGACGGGATAATCAGAGGCAGGAAGGTATCAATCCAGCCGGCTTCCTTAAATATGATAAACATCGGGATCATCGTCACCTGACCCGGCAGCATCATCGTTGCCAGCAGCACTAGGAACAAAAACCGCTTCCCCTTGAAGCTGAAACGGGCAAAGCCGTATGCACATAATGCTGAAGAGAATACCGTACCGATCATGACCGGTATGAGAATGATCAGTGTATTTTTCAGGAATAAAAAGAACGGGATGGCCGTTACAGCATTTTTATAGTTATCCCAGTGCCATTCCTTCGGAAAAAACGAATCCTGGAATACCTCTGCCGGGGATTTCAGCGACGTGGACACCGTCCACAGCAGAGGAACAAGGACGATCGCGGCCCCTACAATCAATAAAAGAAAGGTGAGCAGCCGTCCCAGACTCCATTTATGATGGTTCATAATCATAGTTTTTTTCCCTCCTTAATCCCGTTCATCATCGCCATTGTAGTAAACCCACATGGAAGAGCTGCGGATGACAATGAGGGTGAAGATCAGGATGATGGCAAACAGTATCCAGGATAACGCCGAAGCATAACCCATTTCGAAGCTGACGAACGCCTTGTTGTACAGATACAGATTATAAAAGAGTGTTGAGTTCAGCGGCCCCCCGTTCGTCATGACAAAGGCCTGCGTAAAGTATTGAAACCCGCCGATAATCCCCATAATCAGGTTAAAAAAGATCGTCGGCGAAATCATTGGCACCGTTACGCTCATAAACCGGCGGAACGAACCCGCGCCGTCCAGCTGAGCAGCCTCGTATAGCTCTTCCGGAACGCCCTGCAGACCGGAGAGGTAAATGATAATGGTATTGCCCACGCCCCACATGCCCATGACAATCAGCGCTCCAAGCGCATAGCTCGGATCCTGCAGCCAAGCCGGGCCTTCGATGCCAAACCATGCGAGAGCACGGTTCAAGATCCCGTATTCCGGATTGAAAATCATAATCCACATCATAGAAACGGCAACGGCCGGAATAACGGAAGGCATAAAATAAATCAGTCGGAACAGCTTCATGCCCCGAGTGCGCATGTTAAGCAGCAGCGCGATCAAAATCGATACAATCTGGTACAGCGGTACTGATACGAGTGCGAATATAAATGTGACTTTCAGAGACTGATAAAACAGTTCATCATGGAAAATTGCTTTGAAATTATCCAGCCCTACAAACTCAATCGAACCGATTCCGGTAATAATGTCCCACTTGCTGAAGGACAGCACAAAGGAAAACAGCATCGGCCCCAAAGTAAATATCAATAATCCCAAAAACCAAGGAAGAATGAATAAGTAGCCAGCTCTCTCTGATCGTGAATTTCGCATGGAGACCTCCTTGACTGTATAGATGCAGGCCGGCCCGGAACCGGGCCGCCTCATCCGGAGTGGCTTAAAGGGTGACGCGGCTTTACATCCGCCTCACCCTTAACGCCCTATTTCTGGATCTTGCTGTCTACGGTTTTAGCTGCTTCGTCCAGCGCTTCCTTAACAGTGGATTTATCAAGCAATACCTTCTCAATCGCCTTGTTAAATTCCTCCGTGAAGATTGGAGCATTGGCAGAACGCATGGAGATCGGCTTTTTCGCGTAATCCATCATTTCGATCACCGGCTTGTCAACGACTTCCGTTGATTTCACTTGATCCAGCTCGGCCACCGTTGCCGGCAGCACTTGGCCTTTTTCAGAGCGTGCTTTTTGTGCTTCAGTACCGGATAGCCATTTCATTAGCTCGAAAGCTTCTTTTTTATGCTGGCTATTAGCATTCATTGCCCAGCCGGCTGCTGCGATAATGCTGGCGCGGTCGCCGCCCTCACCGGTAGGGATCAGAGCCGATCCGTATTGTACATCCGATTTGTCCAGATCGCTTTTTACCCAGCGTCCTGTAATCATCATAGCCAGCTTATCCGTCATGAACATGGAGGAGTCTCCGCCAAGCGTTTCGGTATCCTGCGGAGTTGGAGATACGCGGTCATCACCCTTTGTCAGAGCTACATATTTCTCCATCGCAGCTACTGTCTTGTCACTGTTCATGTAGCCTTCGGCTTTCGTTCCATCCTCATTGCCAATATCGGTGCCGTTCAGCCAGAGGTAGATATAAATCGGATATTCCCACTTGGTTGCATTGAAGCCAAACTCTGTAACTTTGCCTTTGTCGTCTTTCTTTGTCAGCTTTTTGGCTGCACTGATCATGTCGTCCCAAGTCCATTTCTCATCCGGATAAGGGATTTTCGCTTCGTCGAACATCCGCTTGTTATACCACAGGGCCAGCGGATTGAAATCTTTTGGCAGATAGTACAGCTTGTCATTGATTTTACCCATGTTCAGCAGGTCAGGCTGAAAGATATCCGTCTTGAATGAGCTGTCGGATTTGATGTAATCATCCAGCGGCTCAACAACGCCCTTGTCGACATATTTGAAATAATCGCCTTCACCGATCAGGAATACGTCAGGCGCCTGGCCTGCCGCAAGCGAAGTCGTCAGCTTCGTCGCGTACCCGTCGCCTGGTACCGGTTCGAAAGTAACCTTGATATTCGGATGTGACTCATTGAACTGGTCGGCCAGCTTTTTCTCTACGGAATCGGCTGAAAGCTCGCCCCAGGTCGTGAATTTCAATTCTACAACCTTATCTGAAGCAGCAGCACCGTTATCTTCCTTGCTGGAACCGGCATCTTTGGAACCGGATGAACATGCGCTCAGCACCATGCTGAACATCAACATTAACGCGAGACCTGCAGACCATTTTTTCATAAAAATTGACCTCCCTGAATGATCATTAAATGTGTATCATTTCAAATTGCAGCTGCCCGGTAAAGCTTACTTTTTTGCCTTCGATAACCAGATGGATTTCATCCTTGGAATCGGTTGTGATCTGAAGCTGATCCTTCGTGATGTTCAACTTCAGCAGCGAGCCCTTCCAGTACAGCGGAAAGGATAAACGCTGCCACTTTCCAGGAATTTTCGGATGAAGGTGAAGCTCGCCGTCCAGCATCCGTACTCCGGCAAATCCCATAACAACGCATTGCCAAATTCCGCCTAGAGAAGCGGAATGAATTCCTGCGTCAGACGAGTGTTCATGCGGTCCCAAATCGATTTCGGTTGCCCGGCGGAAAAGCTCGTAAGCCAATTTTTTATCATCAAAATCACTTGCCAGAATGCTGTGTGTCGAAAAGGATAATGAAGAATCATGCAGCGTTTTGGGCTCGTAATAATCGTAATTCGCCCGCTTCAGCTCAGGTGCAAACCGGTTCTCCAGCAGATAGAACAACATTAAGATGTCCGCCTGCTTGGATACCTGCATCTCATTGACCTGATCCAGACTGTAATCTTGGAACAGAGTGCCTACTTTAGTCTGCGATTTGTAAGGTGTCAGATCCAGAATTCGCTTCTCCAGATACGTGTCATCCTGCGCGATAATACCCCGTTCATCCGGCTTAGGAAGATAGATTCCTGCCGCTTTCTCCTGCCATTCCTGAGCGTAATGCTGAAGACTCAGCGCGGAATCAAGGTGGCTCAGCAGCTGCGGATTCCGGGTCTTCAGTTCATCATAATACTGGAGAGCAAGCTGGAGATTAAAATGCGCCATATAATTTGTAAACGCATTGTTGTCCACATGCTCCTTGTATTCGTCCGGACCGATGACCTCGTTGATCTCGTACCTGGAAGCTTCTTCATCCCACTCCAGACGGCTAGCCCAGAAAGTAGCGGTATCGAAGATCATCTCATATCCGTAATCATCCATGAACTTCTGATCTCCTGTTGCCTGATAGTAATGCCATACCGCATAAGCAATATCGGATGTGATATGCTGCTCGATGAAACCTGACCAGATCTTGGTCTGTTTGCCTGTTACGATGTCAACGGCTCCCCATACTGGAGTCACTTCCCCATCACTTGGCCAGGCGACCTCCCAAGGATACATCGCTCCTTCGTATCCGTTTTCTTTCGCCTTCCTTCTTGCACCCTCAAGCCCAAGATATCTGTATTCCAGCAGCGTTCTGGCAACCTCAGGCTCACTGTAAATAAAGAACGGGAGGATAAAGATCTCGGTATCCCAGAAGGAATGCCCCTTATAGCCTTCTCCGCTAAGGCCTTTGGCCCCGATGCCCATACGGCGGTCATGAACCGGCGTCATCACCATCATGTGATAGATTGCAAACCGGAGGGCCAGCAGATCAAAGCGGTTAGCGGATTCAATCTCAAAATGGTATCTGTCCCATAGCGACGCCCATGCCTGCTGATTCTGCTCGAACAGCCTGTCGTAACCCGTTGCCCCGGACTTTTTAAGCGTTTCCAGCGAACGTGTACGAAGACTTTCCAGATTTCCTGCATCATGTACATCCGAGTCCCGGCTGGTATGTACCTGGATCAGCTTCTGCATTTCCAGTGTCTGCCCTGCCTTCAGCTCCACGCTGTAAGCCATTTCCATCTTGCGGCGTTCAATCTCCATCTGCGGTGCCAGTTCGACAGCAGTTCCGTCGATCCAAAACTGATGCTGAGCGCTTAAGACAAAATCAACCTTAGTCTCGGTCGTTGTCTGAATCAGCTGAAGGTATTTCTTGTCAAAGATCCGCTTCTCGCCTTCGTGAAAATGCTGGCTGCCGGAATTACTCATCTGCGCATTAATGCCAGAAGCCAATCGGAGAGAGATACCCTCATCCAGCGGTGTGATTTGCAGCTTCATGCCAATCAGATGCCGATCATGCATGGATACAAAACGTCTGAACTCCAATCGGATCCTCTTCCCTTGATCACTCTCCCAAACGAAGGAACGAGTCAGCTCGGCATCACGCAGGTTGAGCGTACGAGCGTAGTCGGTCACACTCCCGGTCTCCAGAGTGAAGCGTTTCCCATCAATCAGCAGCTCCACCTGCGTCACGTCCGCCGCATTCGGCAGCTCCGTTACCTCGAAATCATCAAATCGGTTAAACGTCCCATTCACAAACAAATTCCGTGTTGCCCCAATATAGGCTTCCTCAGTTGCAGAACGAAGTCCCATATATCCATTGCCAAGGGACATCACCGATTCGCACTTGCCTTGAGCTAGCGGATTAAATTCCGTCTCCGTAAAGCTCCACTGATCCAATTCAGGTCTCTGTATAGCGTCATAACTTAGCATACGTTTCAACTCCTGTCTGTCTCTAAAAGCCTTGATTTCATTGAAACGAAATCGATTTCGAACTCCTCAAAAAAATATTACTTTACCTGAAAGCGCTTCCGACGTGATTATAGCATCGCTACAGATTCCCTGTCAACCAAATGAAATGAAATTTTTTGATGCTGCCCTGCTTCCCTCTTCTCCAGAATACCGATGACCTGCTCAAAGGCCATAAAAGCCATGTGCTGAAAATCCTGATGCACCGTGGTCAGCCTTGGCGTCGTATAGCTCGAAAGTACAATATCGTCGAAGCCGATAATGGATAACCTTTTAGGCACATGAATATTCAGCTCCCGGCACCGGCTCATAAACCCGATCGCCATCAAATCGCTGGCAAAAAATATGGCCGTCATCTCCGGATGAGCTTGCAGATAAGAGTCTGCCAATTCATAAGCATACTCTTCGGTATAATCGCCATTAACGACAATCGACGGGTCATAGTCAATGTCGTTCTGTTCCAGCGCCTGACGATATCCCTCCTGCCGTTCTTTACTGACAACCGCATAGTTGTGCCCGTTCACCATGCCGATCCGGCGGTGCCCATGGTTCACCAAATGCTGTACGGCGCATTTTGCAGCCTCCACGTTATCGGTCATAATCGAGCCGGTGTTGGTCCCTGTAATATCCGCGTCAATAACGACACAGGGAAAGTTGCTGTCCACAATTTCCAGAAAATACGGGTCGGTCGTTTTCAGACCGGTAATAACGGCTCCGGAAACCTTATGCTCCTTGCAGAACTGCCAATACGATTTGTCCTGCTGCTCCGACAAGCTGCGGGTATAGAGCAGCACCTCATAATTATAATGTGATGCCGCCTCAAAAATACCTGTCATCATTTTGAACAAAACGCCGTCTTTGCCGTTGGAATACTCAAAATTCGAGAAAATAAGGGCGATGGATTTGGTTACTTTCTGCTTCAGGTTTTTGGCAAGCATATTCGGAGAATAATTCAAGTCTTCAACTGCTTTCAAAACCTTTTTCCTTGTCTCTTCACTTACATCGGTATACCCGTTCAATGCCTTGGAAACTACCGTTGTTGAAACGTTCGCATGTTTTGCTACATCCTTAATCGTTGCCATCCTCTCACCTCCTCCTGCTGCTTAAATTTTAAAAACGTTCATATATTCACATATTAAATCATAGTGTCGATATCCTGTCAAAATCGAATACAACCCTCCGGTTTTTCTCTTTCTGACAAGCTTTGTAAGTAACCCTCTTCTATTTCGTACGAGACTGAATAAGCTATGGATAGGGTTATACGGGAAATTTTTATCGCATCGAACACATAATTAAGGAGGGTTAGCTTTGATGATCCCAAAAACAAAATGGGCTGCACTCGGTATTGCTGCTTTACTCGCTATAGCCCCACTTACAGGCTGCGGCAGCTCCAAAGATGAGGCCAAACAACCGGAGGCACCAAAGACAGAAACACCAAAAACAGAAGCACCAAAAACCCAAACGGATAACGGAACCAAGACCGAAAACACCGACAATGGAGCTAAGAAACTCACAGGTGATTTTGAAATCCAGTACTTTGTAGGCGGATACGGCGATAAATGGTGGAAGAAAGTCATCGCTGACTTCCAAGCTGCAAACCCTGATCTGAAAATTAAAGAAAACGCCGGACCTAAGATCAATGATCAAATGAAACCCCGCTGGGTTGGAGGCAATCCACCGGATTTCGTATACATCGACGGACCTAACCTGAATGACCGCCAAATGGTCGATGACGGACAACTCGAAGATCTGACCGACTGGATAAAGGATGCCAAAAACATCGACGGCGAGAAGATCTCAGATATTTTGGCACAGCCTCCACAGCAGTTTGACGGAAAAGTATATGACATCCCTCTCGTTCTAAACTCATGGGGTGTATTCTGGGATAAAGCCCTCTTTAAAGAAAAAGGATGGGATGAGCCAACCGACTGGCAGTCCTTCATGTCCGTGAGCGACAAGATCAAAGCCGCCGGAATAACACCTTTCATCCACACAGGTAAATATCCGTACTACATTAACGCTTCCATCCTCTATCCTGCCATCGTTTCTGCGAATAACAACGACATTTCGATCCTTCAAGACATGGCTGCTTCCAAGGTTGAAGCTTTCCAGAATCCTGCTGTTCTGACTGCCCTGAACAAAATCGTGGAGCTTCGCGATAAAGGGTTCATCGACAAAGCTTCCATCCAAATCAACCATACGGATTCCCAAATGCTCTTCCTGCAGCATAAGGATGCCTTTATTCCGAACGGTCTCTGGCTGCCTAACGAAATGGCTAAAGACATTCCAGGCGGGTTCACTTTCGGATTTATTCCTTCGGTTACGCAAGATGCCGGCGGTAAAGTCGTTGCGAACACATCCACAGCTAACGTAGCCATCGCGAAAAATGCAAAGAACAAAGAAGCTGCAAAAGCATTCCTGGAATTCATATTCTCCAAAGCTCAAGCTTCCCAATGGGCAGAGCTCAGCGGCGCTCCTTCCAATATCAAGGGCGATATCAGCGCTTCCAACGCGCCAGGCCATGTTAAGGACGCAGCTAAATTCCTGACCGATCCAAACACTGTCGTCGTTCCTGCCATTACCTTCAACGCCGACGTTGTAAAGGTTATGGAGGACGCTACAGACGCTCTGACCATCAGTAAAATCACTCCTGAACAATGGGTTGAACGTGTCGTAGAAGCAGCAAAAAAAGTATCTAAATAATATATCTGCAGAGAATTAAGGCGGAGGATGGCGAGGATATACTCTTCGGTCATCCTCCTTAAATTATTTTGGAAAGGCAGGATAACCGGATGAAATTGGGAACAACCAAGTGGCAGCGTAACCTGTTTATAGCAACCTTCATTCTACCCACGTTTCTGTTCTTCTGTCTGTTTACGATTTATCCTGTTGTACAGGCAATGTATTATTCCTTGTTCGACTGGTCAGGCTCGTCGGATCATAAAAAGTTTATCGGTCTGGACAACTTTAAAGAAATGATTCATGACCCGATTATCTGGAACTCCATGGGCAATGACTACTTTCTCGTCGTCGGCAAAATTATCGGCATTATGATTTTGGCAACCTTTTTTGCCATCGCCTTAACCCGTTTCCGATTCAAATTGTCCAGCTTTTTCCGCTCGATCTTCTTCATTCCGAATGTGATCTCTGTTGTCGTTATCGGCGTACTATGGAATTTCATTTATAATCCCCAAATCGGCTTTTTGAACTCTTTTCTATCTTTGTTCACCAAAGACAAGGTAGACATTACATGGCTCGGCTTTACTAGCCATACGATCTGGATGCTTCTGCCTCCGGCCATCTGGGCGGGTATCGGCTTCTACATGATTCTCATGATCGCAGCCATTCAAAGCATCCCGGAATCTTATTACGAGGCCTCCGGTCTTGAAGGCGCCGGACAATGGACGCAGTTCCGCTACATTACTCTGCCTCTCATCTGGGAGCAGATGAAGGTGTCCATCCTGAATATTATGATGACGACACTGAACGGTTCCTTTGTCATCGTCATGCTCATGACAAGCGGCGGTCCTGACAACTCGACCCAGGTAATGGGTTCCTACTTGTACCAAATGGCCTTTACCCAATACCACTTCGGTTACGGCGCAGCCATCGGCGTACTGATTTTGATCGTTTCACTTATTACAACCATCGTACTGCAGCGTTTAATGCACCAGGAAACGATTGAAATCAGCTGATTTAGAAAGCCCAGGAGGAACAAACTATGAAAACAGGCGGTTTAAATCCAATATATAAAATCATATTCTACGCTATTCTGATCATCTGGAGTCTGTCGGTGCTTTATCCGCTGCTGTGGACACTGCTCGACGCTCTCAAAAACAATGATCAGTTTTTCCGGAAAATGCCTTGGTCTCTGCCGGACTTTCCGCTGCTGTGGAGCAACTTCACGTATGTTTGGAGCGAATTCAGCTTCGATAAATACTTTATGAACTCCGTTGTGGTCACGATTGGATCGACTTTGCTGGGACTGTTTCTGGCAGCAACCACTGCCTACATACTGGCAAGATACCCGTTCAAAGGCAGCAATGTGCTGTATCTGATCTACATCGCATCCATGATGATTCCTTTCAGCCTTGCGCTAATTCCACTGTTTTTCCTGCTCAACTCCATGCACCTGACCAACTCTTCCTTTGGTCTGATTCTTGTGTATGCCTCCACTTTGATTGCCTTCGGCATCTTCGTTCTGGTCGGTTTTTTCAAAAGCCTGCCTACAGAATTGGAGGAAGCCGCCGCCATCGATGGTGCATCCTATTTCGGCATTTTCTTCAGAGTGATGCTCCCTCTGTCTCAGCCTGGTCTGATCACGGTAGGAATCGTCAACGTGCTGAACATTTGGAACGAATACATTATCGGTACTATTCTGGTCAACGATCCGGTGCACTACACCCTGCCTGTCGGGATCGCCATGATGCAGGCGCAAATGCAATACCGTACAGAATGGGGTCCTCTTTTCGCAGGGCTGCTCATTACCATTGTTCCGGTTCTCATTATCTACATGTTCTTCCAGCGCCAAATTGCCAGCGGTATAACAGCGGGCGCCATCAAATAAAGCTTTCTTATCAATACAACATGTACATATGCTGGGGTCTCGCATTGGCTCTCGCATCCAGGCTCATCAGTAAATACTCAATAAGAGTGCTCCTTGCCATCCCGCCTTGCGGCGCCATTAGAGTTGCGAATTACGTTTGTTTTTGGAGAGAGAAACGGGTAGGGGGGTGTTACGGCCGCTCCGCTTCTTCCCCCTACCCGTTCTTTTGCTCGCCTTTGCTGCTGCCATTATGCCCTCGGTAATTACATGCCTTTATCTTGCCGCATTGGCTTTCGCCATGAACGCTTCGATCTCATCAACCGTCTTCAAAATGCCTTCCGAGAGCACTTCGCAGCCGTCTGCCGTGACAAGCACGTCGTCCTCGATGCGGATTCCAATGCCTTCTTCAGTGATGTAGATTCCCGGCTCCACGGTTAGCACCATACCCGGCTGCAGCTCTATGTTGTAATCGCCGACGTCATGCGTATCAAGTCCAAGGCCGTGGCTGACCCCGTGATAATAGAAGTTAGCCAACTCCTGATCGTTCCCGATCAAGCCGAGATCCTTGCACCCTTCGGCCAACACTTGTTTGGTGATTTCGTTCAAATTGGCGAACGGAATACCCGGCTTGATCGCCTTAATGACTTCCAGCTCCGCCTTTAGTACCAGATTGTAAATCGACTTCTGGCGCTCGCTGAACGTGCCGCTCACCGGTAACGTGCGTGTAATGTCCGCGTTGTAATGGTCGAATTCCGCACCGATGTCGATCAGCACAAGCTCGCCGTCTTGCACAACTTGTTCGTTATCTTCATAATGCAGCACGGTCGCGCGGGCGCCGCCAGCCACGATTGGGTCAAAAGCATAATGTTTCGAGCCCGACACGCGCAGGTTGAACGAGAAGTGCGCTTCTAGCTCCGCTTCGTTGATACCCGGACGCATATGAGACGCAATGCGCTCGATGCCGTCCTTCGTAATCTCGATGGCGCGCTTCATTTTCGCAATCTCCTCTTGTGATTTGAACATGCGCAGGCGGCTGACCAGCCGGTACAGATTATGCACCTCGAGTACCGGGTATTGCTCCCGCACCTTGCGCGCAAACAGCTCCGCCCGGCTCGGAAACTCATGAAACCCTCGGCGTTCGAGGTCGAAAGAAACGCTCTTGTAGTCATAGTTCGTCACGGCCGCATGGAAGAAACGACGGTTGTTTACAAAAAAGGTTTGTTCCACGTCTCCACACTCCCCCTGTCTTTAATATCCAAATATCACCACTATCTTATTATGAAAATGGACAAAAAAAAGACAAAAGTTTGGATATGAGAATTCATTCCTTGCTCTTCGCCCCGAAAACACCCCAAAAGTCCCCAATTATTTGACAATAAGTTTCATTGACAGTAAATGAAGGTTATTGATACACTTATTTCCATAAAAACATTTGGCCCAAATTATGAAAATGTTTTGGCTATCGAAAACTACAGAATAAGTTCGTTACTTTCACCCCATTATCCGTTCAAAAACCTTCAAGGATATGCCTCCACCTCAGAATATTACATGTTCTGCTTTCATTTTCGTACGATTGTCTCCAAAGAAATACAGCTCTTTTGGATGACTATGCCCAATTTTCGGTTTCGTCTTTCGAGCATCATGAACATTATTCCTTGAAATTATGGTGTATCTGGGAGAGATCATACCGGTCTCGCCTGTTTACATAAAAATCCGGGCGTGAAAACGCTGTCTTATGGAGGAGGGAATCTTCAGGCTCTGAATACGCAGTACAAATTTGGTAACGGAGTGTGAATCGTTCATGAAAAAACGAACATTACTTTCGACAGTTTGTGCATTGACAGTGACAACGACATTATTACAATCGGCAGCCTATGCGGCAGATACGGCGGCTCAGCCGGTTCCGTATAATGTCGTACTTGAAAGCGCCCCGGTTACCAGCTCTCCCGTATCCCAGAGGGACTTCGACGTACTGTACCGTGATTTGGACGGCATCCCGACGTCGGAAGGCTCCTGGGTTGGCGGCGTGGCCGCGATCGGGGAGACGGCTTTTGCAGTGGCTGCCCACCCGGATACGACGCCCTTTATCGGGGCCTCCTATTATGGCACCGGCCGCGTTCTGGTCGCGGGCGACGAAGCTTACTTCAAGCTGACGACAGATCAGGCCGATAAAAAGGGCATTCTTGCGCGTAACATCATGCACTGGATGACCGAAGGCCTGAGCAAAACATATGCCGATGCGCTGAACGGAAACGGGAGCATATCCCTCATCACGAAAACCGAAGACTTTGAAGTTCCGGTCGGCGTCCCTGTCAATGTCGTAAAAGTCGCCTCCTGGGCAGACAAAGATGCCAGCGGAAGCCCGCTCCTCGATCCGGCGAAAAACCCCGTCGCATACATCGATTACCAATATGTCAGTGAGGAAGAACGCCCTCTTCTTGAGGCGTACGTCCGGAACGGCGGAAGACTGATCGTGACGATCAAGGGCTGGGTGCTGGAGCAATTCGCTTATGTTTCATTGCCTGACGGCAGAGAAACGGCCTCGTTGAATAGCGATTATCCGATCCAAAGATTACTGAATACGTTCGGCTTGAGCTTGATGAACAGCGTCGCCTCGTCCCAAGGCGGAACGACGCCGATTCTCACGGCCGAGCTCTCGAACCATTACCATACCGTCAAGGTCATGACGGAGGCGAAAGCCGTCGAAGCGGGCACCCGCTCAATCGATGACGTGCAAATCGGCTTCCCCGGAGCGGACACCGCCATGAAGCTGAAGGTGCTGAGTGCGACGCTAAGCGGCACGTTCACGGCGCTTACACCCGTCAGCTCGATCTATGAGACGGTGCATACCGATTCGGCTGCCATCCAGCAGGATACGCTGCCGATCAATCCGATCGTCAAGCCGTACAGCGGCGCTTTACTCCCTGTCGTCCTTGATCGTATTTATAGAGACCCAAGCGGAACGAAGTCTCCGTTCGCGGATGCGTTCCCTGGCAAGGTGCCGGACGATGCCCCGGTCGTTAACGGCAAAACGATCGAGGTGGACTACAATTATTCCACATTCGATTATTTGCGTATGGGTTATCCTCCGCAAAATTGGATCAGCACCGGGCTATACGCGCCTGCAGGCAAAGAAATCACTGTCGAAGTTCCGGCCGGAACGGCCAACCTCGAGGTGCAAATCGGCGCCCATACGGACAGCCTGTCGAACCTTCCTTTGCAGCAGTGGGTTCGCGCGCCACTCATCACCCGCAAAATGCAGCTGAAGCCGGGAACCAATAAAATTGCAAATCCGTACGGCGGGCTAGTCTATATCATTCCGACAAAGCCGGATCCGGGCGTCAAAATTCAGGCCAAAATAAGCGGAGCTGTGAATGCCCCCTACTACATAATGGGACAAACGAACCTGGACGACTGGAAAAACACGATCCGGAACTATCCGGCTCCATGGGCAGAGCTAAATTCGGGCAGAGCGATCATTACGGTACCGACCGAATACGTCCGCAGCCTGGACAATCCGGACGAAGTGCTCAAGAAATGGAATGAAATGATCGACGGCATGGATCGTTTGGCTGGTCTGTCGCCGGATCAAGACGAGCCGCACCGCAGCCCGAATCTTTCGTTCCGCTATGTCGGAGACGCTGAGATCAGCGGGGGCTGGTTGCACGCGGGCTACCCGATTATGTTCCATGTGAACGGGAGCGCCATCGACGCCGTAACCGTTTACGGGATGGAAGGCCTGCAGGGCTGGGGCTGGTGGCACGAAACGGGTCATGAATATCAACAGCTGGCATGGACATGGGGAGCGGTCGTCGAAGCGACCGTCAATATTTACTCGTTGTACGCGCAGGAAATGTTCGGCAGCGGCTCGCGGCTTAACCTGCTCAATTCGAACGGCAAATCGATTTACGATCTGGCCTTCGACTTTATAAACAGCACCGATCCGAACAAAGATTTCAACAAAGACAAATACGATGGCACCAAAACGAACGATGTCTGGAACCGGCTGGTCATGTTCAAACAGCTTCAGCTCGCCTACGGTTGGGAGTTCTATACCAAGATGCACAAGCTTTATCGCGAAATCCCGGAAGGCAAGACGCTGATGGATGCGAGCGATCAGGAGAAGGTCGATTTGTTCGTCATTAAAGCGAGCGAAATCAGCGGCAACAATTTGCTGGAGTTTTTCGATAAATGGGCGCTGAAATATACGGATGCGGCGAAGCAAAAGGTGCTTGCCATGAATTTACCGAAGCCGGCGGTTCCTGTATGGACGCTGCGCGAAGCGCCGAACAAGCTTACCGGCATAACGCTCGACAAAACCGAGCTCGACTTGAATCTTGGCTCGAACAAATCGGCGCCCCTTACCGCGACTGTATCGTCTCTTCCCGACGCGGGAGATGTCCGGAAGGACGTCGTTTGGTTCACAAGCAACCCGAGTGTGGCGACCGTTGACAAGAACGGCGTCGTAACGGCCGTCGGCGAAGGAAAGGCGAAGATTACGGCTTCAACATGGGATGCAGCCTATAAAACAACGGCTCAAGTCGTTGTTGACAATGCGCCTCCTGTCATTACGTCGTCTACGGTGACGATGTCCGTTTATCAGACGGAGCCGCTACAAATCGGCTTTACAATTTCGGACGCGGGCAGCGGCGTGCAATCCTCGGAAGTCAAGCTGGACGGAGCGCTCGCCGGCAATCCGCTTGTGATCGAGCCGCTCACCCTTGCTCCTGGCGATCATGTCATTCAAGTCTTGGCGACGGATAAAGCGGGCAACCGAACCGAAAGCGAGTTTACGTTAAGCGTGACTCTGGATATCGATCATCTGGACAAGGTGCTGACGCTTGCCGGCGGCAAAGGCTGGATTACGAACGAAGGCGTGCTGAACAGCCTGCAGGCCAAAGTGAAGCAAATGCAGAAGCAGCAGCTTAACGGAAAAGAAGCTGCCGAATTGCTGAACGCGCTTGCGAACGAAGTGACAGCCCAGGCCGGCAGAAAGATCGTTCAGCCGTTCGCGGACCTGCTTCTGGCGGATATCGCATATCTGGCGGATAAAGCGTCGCATTAATTCGTTTCGAGCCTAAGAACTTCCCGCCCGGAAGTTCTTAGGCTTTTACTGTTCCGGGCCCGCTGAAGCTTGGAACGTTTCAGCGGCGGACAGAACCAAACGTACCGGAGGGAATGCATCCTCGTATTTACGCGCTGCCTGTTTGCTATCCCTGTCTTTCAGAAGCTGTCCGGACGGGAAAACAACAAACTGGAGCAAGTTCACAGTTCAGAATCCGAGCAAATGACGTTATAACAGGGTGATTAATTCAGTTCCGAGCTGGTGATAATAGGGAGCATTACATACTTTTTAAGTTGACTATGGATGGCAGGTTCATCTACAATAAAAAGATAAATTTACAAGATAGGTGAAGAAATAATGACAGCAACTAAAGATTACCGTATTTTGTTATATTATAAATTCGTTAACATTCCTGATCCAGAGCAGTTTACTGCAGAACACCTTCAATATTGCAAGGATCTCGGCGTCAAAGGACGCATTTTGATAGCATCGGAAGGCATTAACGGTACGCTGTCCGGAACGGTTGAGCAAACCGAAAAATACATGAACGACCTGAAGGCCAACCCGTTGTTTGCCGACACGGTGTTTAAGATCGACGAGTCCGAAGGACATGCGTTCAAGAAAATTTTCGTGCGTCATAAGCAGGAACTGGTTACATTCCGTTTCGAAGAGGAGATCGACCCGAATGTCATTGGCGGTAAGCATTTGTCTCCGGTAGAATGGCATGAAATGCTGCAGCGGAACGACGTTGTGGTCATCGACGGCCGCAACGATTACGAGTACGAAATCGGCCATTTCCGTGGTGCCATCCGTCCGGACGTGAAATCGTCCCGCGAGTTTCCGGAATGGATCCGTAATAACCTGGAACAGTACAAGGACAAAACGGTCCTTACTTACTGCACCGGAGGCGTCCGCTGCGAGAAATTGACCGGCTTCCTGATTAAGGAAGGCTTTCAGGACGTATCCCAGCTAGAGGGCGGCATCGTCACTTACGGTAAAGATCCGGAAGTAAAAGGCCATTTGTGGGATGGCAAATGTTATGTGTTCGACGAGCGAATCTCCGTGCCGATCAACCGTACCGAAGAAGATGTGGTCATCGCTAAATGCCATCACTGCGGCAAAACGGAAGACCGCTACATCAACTGCGCGAACCCTGTATGCAACAAGCAGCATGTTTGCTGCACCGATTGCGAAGAAGAACATCAATCCTTCTGCTCTGACGAGTGCAGAGAAGCTGTTATGGCTGTGAAGGCGTAAATATGAGAAGTTTGCTTTAAAAGAGCAGGCGGCTGTACTTTAGGAGCGTATGAGTCCTATGGTGCAGCCGCCTGTTTTTTGTGTTGATCGGAAAAAAAGCTGTGGCGCACTGGAGACGCTGCGAGATCAGACGATGCTCCCATCGCTGTTGTCTCCAGATTTTCATGAACTAATTTTTATAGGTGAAAATCCGGAGACAAAGGCGACCGCTGGCGCTTGTACGCATTCGTCTGCCCTCTCCGCTGGTTTTCTGCTGATTCATCAATTTAAACAAAAAGGATTATCTCCCCTCTGTTCGAAGATGGTTCATTACATCTGACAATTTAACATTTTCTCTTTCACTTCCAACTTTTCAGAGTCTCCCGTTTCTTCCTGGTGCAAGCATATTCATACTAAACTCTTCACGTCTGAAGGAATGTCCCTGTCGCCCTTTCCCGCTAGTTCATAACTACATCTACATAGCACATAGCACTAAAAAAGGCTGTATCAAAAGTGATTGCACCCCAACGGTTAGATACTACTAACACTTGGAGGCGCAACTCACTTGGGACAGCTTTTTTGGGTATTACTCCGATGTCTCTTCTTCCAGCAAAATGTCCAGCATCTGCTCGCGGTTGTTCATCATTTTCCGGGTAATAATGTAATGCTCCGTGTCCTCTAGCTCCACCTGGCGCATGCCGTTTTCGTCCAGCAGCCAGATCTCGGCATACGGGTAGGACATCAGGATCGGTGAATGCGTCGCGATTATAAATTGCGATTGCTTAGTGACCAGCTGATGCATGCGCGTCAGCATGGACAGCTGTTTCAGCGGAGATAGGGCGGCTTCCGGTTCGTCCATCAGATACAGTCCCCGACCTCCGAATCGGTGCATAAATGTTGCAAAGAAGGATTCGCCGTGAGACTGTTCATGAAGTGACTTACCGCCGTATGCATCTTTGATGGGAGGACCGAGGCTCCATTCTTGTGCATCTAATTCATCGATATTCGTCGCTACGTTATAGTAGCTTTCCGCACGGAAGAAAAAGCCGTCCTTCGGCCTCATCACGCCCCGGGCCAGCCGTAGATATTGATGCAGTTCTGAATGGGAAGCCTGTGTCTCGAAGGAAAAGTTCATCGTTCCGCCCTCGGGATTAAATCCCCAAGCGATCGCCATCGCTTCCAGCAGCGTCGACTTTCCCGAACCGTTCTCGCCGACAATAAACGTAACCGGTTTTTGAAAGGACAGACTATAGAAATCATGGACTGCCGGCAGGCTAAAGGGATAGGTTCGGAAGGAAGGAACCTCCTCCCTTTTCAGCATCATACTACGCAAATACAAAGAACGCGCGTCCAACAAGAGTAGATCAGCTCCTTTCATTTCGAGCCTTGTATACCCTAAATAAAAAGGCATCATCCTACCCATTATGGATGGAATGATACCCTTATTACAACTTGTCCGGTTAAAAATTACAGCAATTCCTTACGCAGCTGTTCTGCCGATTTAGGCGACAGCATGCCGAACGGAATATCGAATACCGTTTTGGCGCCTTTGTCTCCTTTTGCAGACAACTTCGCAGCCGCACGTGCATATGCTACCAGCACGCTGGCAGTAAACTCGGGATTGCTGTCCAGCTTCAGACCGAATTCGATGATTTGAGTGCTGTTCTCGCCAGTACGTCCGCTGCGCAGCACGGTACCGCCGTGAGGCATAGCTGAATGATTGGCTTTCAGCTCTTCTTCGCTGATGAAGTTCACGGTTGTGTCATAGTCAGAGAAGTAGTTCGGCATTTCTTTGATTTCTTTTTCGATGCGGGCTTGATCCGCGCCTTCTTCGGCAACAACGAAGCATTCACGCAGATGCTTTTGACGGGTAGTCAGCTCCGGATTTTCTCCGGCACGTACTTTGGCAACCGCATCTTCCACCGGGATGGTGTACTGCACGCCATTTTTTACGCCTTCGACACGGCGGATCGCATCAGAGTGTCCTTGGCTCACGCCGCGGCCCCAGAAAGTGTATTCTTTGCCTTCAGGCAAAATGGCTTCAGCAAGCATCCGGTTCAGCGAGAAGAGACCTGGATCCCAGCCCGTAGAGATGACGCTGACATGTCCGGCAGCCGCCGCTTCGGCATCCACCGTCGCAAAATATTCAGGAATACGCGCATGCGTATCAAAGCTGTCAACCGTGTTGAACATTTTAGCCAAAGCAGGGCCTTGTTCAGGCAAATCCGTTGCGGAACCGCCGCACAAAATCATTACATCGATTTTACCGATGTATTTTTCCGCTTCCGAAATATGTACAACCGGTACGCCAGCCTCTACGCCCTTCGGCTCACGACGGGTAAAGATCGCTTCAAGCTGCAGGTCCGGGTTTTGCCGGATCGCTTTTTCTACGCCTCTTCCCAAATTTCCGTAGCCCACAATACCAACCGTAATTTGTTTCATAAAGTCCTCCCAAAACCACCAATATAGTGTCATTTTTCTCATTCTTACTGTTCTCTATTATAAACAGATTTAAGGATACATGTCATCCGATGTGAGGAAAAGCACAAACTTTCTGTATAAAAATACAGGGACTAAAAAGCCCCTGTACCTCCTTCTACGCCACCATCGCCTCCTCCACCACTGTAGCTGCTGTCCGAGCTTCCTGAAGAACTCGAAGGAGTGAAGCTGAGATGATTTTGCGTGTACTGCATGGACGTTAATATATCGGTGCTAAACAGAAGCGGTATGGCCGCAGCGTTGGTCGCCGTACCGTTCTGCTTTTGAGAGTTCAGACGTTGAACATATTTCGGAATGACACCAAGCAGGACCGCATGCTCCGCATCCCGCTCCATTTGAGCCGCATCCGCATCGGATGTGCCCGGGTCTTTACGGAGCTCTTTTCTCCAATTTTTAAGCGCATAACGGTACTGCTGCGTTTTCCAGGATAGACGGTATCTCGGAAGCACAGCGGCGAACAGTGCAGAACAAATCACGAGCACCAAATAGCCTCCCGAGCTTTCTTCATGAACGATCTGGCTTCCGATTACAAAACAGGCCGCATGGTAGAGAAGAATCCACAGCTTGGATTTGTATTTGATACAAGTCAGCAGCCCTCCGGCTCCCAGTAAAATCGCAATCAGAACGATACTTAAACGGGATGCGGCATCCGCATAGTACAGATACAGCAATAAAATATAATGGATGATGACCATAAATGGAACCAACCATTTGAGCAGTGTATTCGCTCTGACCTCATCCGCATACGGCTCCGTAACGCCAAGAATATTTCTCCATTCCTTGAATTGTTCCGCATGCTTTAGCGAATTTTTGCGGTATTTCGCAATCAGCTGGTCATTCTCCTTTTCTTTAAACGTAGGTCCCGCGAGCGAGTCCATCAGGAATACCTTCACTCCGTTTTTCTCTTCGAACAACCAGTCGATCAGCTGGCGGTCAGCCGCGTTCAGCTGCTCTACGTTGCCTTGAAAAGTGAACAGAAGTGTTGTATCCGGAGCAGTCGGCTCTTCCAGAAAACGTGAGGATGCCTGCACCTCCTTGACCGTAACAAATCCTCGGCTGCGCAGGGACAAAAGCCCTGCAATCAATTCCTTTTGCGTCAGCTTGCTTTTCCGGAAAATATACGTTTTCATCAGCGGGTCCAGCTGCTCCAGCTCTTCCTTGGAAACCTGGCCGCGGCTTACCCATGCCGATATTCTTTTCCAGGAAAGCAAATACAAAACGGCTCCTAGAAGGAAAACAACCAGCAGGACGTTAATGATCTTATCGACAGCCTGCATTCTTCCTTCGCGTAGCTTCAGCTGGTCTTCCCGCTTCTGTTCAGCCGTCAGCATCTGTTTGAGAGAGTCATCCTTCTGGCTGACTTTCATCTGGGACAGCTGGTCCTGCGGGAAAAGCAGCAGCATCTCGGCGTCTCCGAATTCGGACAGCTTTTCGTTCTCATAATGAACCGCGGGTTCGCCGCTGGTCGCAATCGTTCCTCCGGTACGGTCATGCAGGAAGGCATGTACATCAGCTTTGTTATAGCTTGAAGGCAGAAACACATCCACATTCACATGGTGAATATCCTGGTTGCTATTCTCAAAGAAGCTGTAGTCCAGCTTGCCCACATCGCTGTATCTGACGGCAGCCTGATCGATGCGGTAGCGGTAATAAACCTGCTTCACTTCATCCTTACCGCCGCTGTATGTATAATACGTACCATTATCTTCATCCCATTCCACGTTCAAGCGCTCCAGATTTTCATAAGAGAACTCGCCCAGCTTCTTTCCTTGGGGCGGATTATAGGCCTCGAAAAACTCGATTCCCTTATGTTCGCCCTGATCGATGTATCTGGTCGTCCCTTCAAAGCTGCCTTTGAACGTGTACGTGAATAGCTCCTCTACATATAGATCCCCATCGGGCATGACGTAAGCTCTCGTATCCACTTGATCCATGGAGAAGCTCTTTTTGTCGCCACAGCCTGTCATGAGCAATACAAAAACAAGAATTACGGTCGTAAGCATCCATTTCTTCATCCACTCACTCCTATCCCGGTACTGTTGCTTTTTTCTCTGCTTACCGGGTGTTTTCTTTTTATATTAACAAAAGTTGCCTATAGCGGAGCAAGAGGATATGGAACCAAAATGCGGGAAGTATCCGGCCTTCAGTATCTTCGTAAAAATAGAAGCCCCAACACACGGCATACATTCCAATGCACGGTGAAGGGGCGCGGTCTCACGCTTATTCTACGGATTGATTCATGACGATACGACGGATCTGTTCCAGCGGAACTTTAGGCACTCGGTCATAGGTGAGCAGTCCGTTAATCTCCTGCTCCACATCGGTCAGCTGTGTGTAGCAGAAGCCTTGGATAACCGGCGAACGGTGAAGCGGACCGATGACAGCCTGCAATCGCTTCAGGTAATCCTCCTCGTTTTCGGCACCGGAATACCCCCAGCCGTCCCATTCGCTCTTTTTGTAGGCGATGCCTCCAAATTCCGTGATCAGGACGGGCTGCCCTTCATATTGGCCTCCACCGACGAAAACATGGCGGTTTGCCGGCATCGCCGCAAGCGTGCTGCTGAGATCACGGTACCGCTCGGACAGGATCTGTTCCTGCCATTCATAATCATGAATCGCTACGATATCGGTTGTGATCATCTCCCAGCCGTCATTAAAAATAACAGGACGCGTCTGGTCAAGGGACTTGACCATATGATACATCGCCAGACCGTGATGCTGCTGGAACGTATCATGCTGAATGTTGGGAACGCCCCAGCTTTCATTAAGTGGTACCCAGGCGATAATGGAGGGATGGTTATAATCCCGCTCGATGACTTCCTGCCACTCGCGGGTGAAGCGCTGCACATAAGCTTCTGAGTAATCACAGGCGTTGGCCGATTCTCCCCATACCAGAAGTCCCTTCCGGTCCGCCCAATAGAGAAAGCGGGGATCCTCCATCTTCTGATGCTTGCGTACACCATTAAAGCCCATCTCTTTGGTGAGATCAATATCGCGGATCAGCAATTCGTCTGCAGGGGCCGTCAACAGACTTTCAGGCCAGTAGCCCTGATCGAGCACAAGCCGCAGCTCATACGGCCTGTTGTTCAGGCATAGCTTGCCGCTTTCGATGGATACCTTGCGCATGCCGAAGTAACTCATGACTTCATCGGTCACACGGCCGTCTTTAGTCACTTTAAAGGAAACATCATACAAGTTCGGGCGCTCCGGCGACCACCAGCGGTCCGCCCCATGTTGGTTGAAGGTGTTCAGCGCTATGCTCCTCGTCTCTTCCCTTCCTGTCACCTTGAACGTATCTTCCTTCACCAGACTGCCGCCATAGCTAATGTTCACTTGGACTTGAACGCTACTGTCAGCAGGAACGGACGAGAAGAACATCTGCATCCGGATTTCATCACGGTCCAGATCCGGCGTGAATTTGACCTTGCGGATATGGACGGCATCCACCGCCTCCAGCCAAACCGTCTGCCAGATCCCCGTTGTACGGGTATAGAAAATGCCGGCAGAGTTTTCTTCCCAGAACTGCTTGCCGCGTGGTAGCGTCACGTCCCGGCTGTAGTCCTCTGCGCGTACTGTAATGATATTGTCCTGAACTGCGAGCAGATCGGTAATGTCCGCCGAGAACGGCGTATGTCCTCCTTCATGCATTGCGGCAACCTGACCGTTCACCCACACCTTCGCGGAATAATCGACGGAGCCGAAATGGAGAATCACTCGTTTTCCGCCCCAGGCCGCCGGGAGCTGGACGTGTCTACTGTACCAGACCAGATCATGAAAGCCAGGGTCCCCAATGCCGCTCAGCTTGCTCTGAAACGTGTACGGCACCATGATGCTCCGTTCAAAATGCTTGTCACTCTTATACCACTGACCGGCATCGCCCCTGCGTTCATCGTCAAAAGCAAAGCTCCACGCTCCATTCAAATTCATCCATTCTTTCCGCTGCCACTGCGGCCGCGGATATTCGGGTCTTGGAACCGTATTCGTCATCACAAAAACTCCTTCTTTCGGTTTGTGAAGTGATCGTTCCCTCTGCAAAAATCTCTGCTATATCTCTTTGCCACAGGTAGAGGCAATTCCTTTAATAATCTACTTTCGAAAAATCAAAAAGCCGCTCTCCCGCGGCATTTTGCATCCGATGAATCCATCAGGTAAAATGATCGGTGATAGCGGCTATCGTATTTTATGGCCGGCTCAGCTTCTCAACCGGATCAAAGCCGGTGGACGCATCGAACTGGATATGATGCTCAAAATGCGTCAAAAGCTGTGGACCTGCCTCCTGATCCAAATTAACTTTGGACAGTGCATTCCGTTCGAAACGAATGGACAATACCGTTACATACTCCTCCTGCCCGGTTTCCAGGTTAGCCTTCGTATCTCTGGCATGGATGAGAACGGTCGTAAGCGGCAGCAGTGCGAACAGTTCACGGGCAATCCGCAGCACAGAGCCGCACACGTATTTCCGCTCAAGTTCATGATATTCCTCTTTGCTTAAGCGGCTTCGCGACAGAACGCCATCCTCCGTTAATGCCCTGGACTCATGTGGAATAATCTCGCCGGAATTTACATCCAGCTCGACTTCCACAGCCTCTGCGCTGAGAACAGTATATTCCAGTCCGCTACCCAAGGCCAGCAGATCCTCAAGAGGCGCAATTTCCTCCAGAACCCGAAGATATACTGTCCGGTTCCCTTCTAGGATGTTCATAGCAAAATCCGTGAGGCTTTTCCACTCCAAGTATTCCTGCTGGTCCTTCTCCCTTGCCAAAGCAATCTGGTCCTGAAGTTCCTGCTTCACCGCAGCATCCTGCTTTAGCAGCTTCTGCATCCGGGTCGGCTTATAATCCGCGAGGCCTGCTTCAGCCAGCTTTTCATGCGGCCCGCTCTCTCCCCTCCGGAAAGGCGGCGCTGAAGCAGCAAGTCGCTCCCAGTCAACCGACTCTCCGCATATCTGATGAATGGTTTCGATCCATTCCAATTGGTTCTTGTACCATTCGATCTCAAAGGCCGATTTGTCCGTATCGCTCCAGTCGGCCTGCAGCTTCTGTCTCGAGTTCTTTTTCGCGATCAGCTCCTGCCGTTTCAGGCAAGCATCGCTATGGATTTTCCGCGAAAGAAAAGGCTGCATGAACGTAAACCCTGCTACTACTCCCGTGACAGCCTGCCCCGTAAAAACCGGTGGAGCTGCGGACAACTGCTGTCCTTCATCACTTTCAATGGAACCTCCACCATTGCCATGGCTGCTCAGCCTTGGCCATATGTATGATTTCAAGCCATCATTGGATCTATATCCCATATCACTCTTCTCCTCATATCAAAATCCATGAATTGATCACAGATCATAGGTCAAATAGACTAGAGTTATGTAGCTACATTTCGCCATCCCCTCCGAAAATCCTTCATAAATCCTTAAAAGGATAAAGAAATCATGGGCCAATAGCCAAAAAGAGGAAAAATCCTATGTTTTTACAAGGATTTTCCCCCTTCTGTTATATTCCGTATTCCAGTGTATTCCCTATTCTCCTTTACAGTGTAAGAAGTTCGCGGATTTCCTGTTCCGTAAGTGCGGTCTGCACCTCCTCGCCAGGCTCCATCACTTCACGGATCAAATCTTTTTTCCGCTGCTGAAGATCCAGCATCTTCTCCTCAACGGTTCCTTTGGTGACCAGGCGGATGACCTGAACGACATTCTTCTGCCCCATCCGGTGGGCACGTCCCGCGGCCTGTTCCTCTACCGCCGGATTCCACCATAGATCATATAAGATCACCGTGTCCGCTCCGGTCAGATTAAGCCCCGTACCTCCGGCTTTCAGCGAGATGAGGAATACGTCATGCTCCCCGCCGTTAAAGCGCGCACAGATGTCCACCCTTTCTTTAGCCGGCGTCTGTCCATCCAGATAAAAGACCGGAATCCCCAGCTTCCCGAGCTCGCTGCGAATCATGCGCAGCATGCTGGTAAACTGGGAGAAAATCAGAATCCGTCTTCCGCTATCCAAGCAATCCTGAGCCACTTCAAGCAGCTGCTGCAGCTTCCCCGATTCGCCCTCATAGCCGTCCACAAACAAGGCGGGATGGCAGCACAACTGGCGCAGCCGGGTGATCCCAGCCAATATTTTCATCCGGCTCCGCTGGAAGCCTTCGAATTCAAGATCACGGATCGTTTCTTCCTTGAATTCCTCGAGATAAGCGGCATACAGCTTCTTCTGTTCCCGGCTTAGCTCGGACTGCTGCACGGTTTCGATCCGCTCAGGCAGCTCTTCCAGCACATCCGCGCGCAGCCTGCGCAGGATAAAGGGCTGCACAATCCGCGCAATGCGATCGCGGGAGAGTCCGCGGAAATTTTTCAGCCCGTCAAAAAGCCCCGGGAAGACGGCGTCAAAAATCGACCATAGCTCGTCAACCGAATTTTCGATTGGTGTTCCAGTCAGCGCGAATCTACGCCCTGTCGTAATTTCCCGCACTGCCTGTGCGGTCTGGGTCGAAGAGTTCTTAATGGCTTGGGCCTCGTCCAAGATTAAGGTGCTAAACGCCATCTCCCTGTAGATCCGGATATCCTTGCGCAGCGAAGGATAAGACGTAATAATGACGTCCGCATCAAGATCAGGAACATTGTCTTCCTCTGCTGCTTCAGACCCGTTCTCGGCCTCCGCCATGCGCAGAAGCATATCGCTCCGTTCCTTCCTCCCTCCCAGAGCCACTTGGACCTTGAGCGATGGAGCAAACCGATGGAATTCATTTTCCCAGTTATAGACAAGCGAAGCCGGGGCGACGATCAGTACAGGCTGACGAACCGTCTGCTCACGGACTTCAGACAGAATAAAAGCGATGCTCTGCAGCGTTTTGCCGAGCCCCATATCATCGGCCAGAATGCCACCAAAGCGGTAAGACCCAAGCGTTTTCAGCCACTGGAAGCCTTCCTTCTGATAATCCCGCAGTACATGGGAAAGCTCGGCTGGAACCGCAAATTCCCCATGCCCCGGACGCAGCATATGATCCAGTAAACCGCGCAGAGATCTGCCGAGCTGAAGGCTGCCGCCGTCCCGGCCCCTAAGCTGGAGCCCTCTGAATACCGGAAGCTGCATGCGGCTTCCCGTGACGTCTACCTTTTTCATGCCCAGCTCATCATACAGCTCGCCGAACAGCTGAAAAGCATCTCCCTCAAGCGAAAGATATGAGCCTTCGGGCAGCCGGTAATATTTCTTTTTCTCAACGATGCTCAGCAGAATCTTGCGGATTTCCTTATCGCTGATCCCGTCCAGCTCAAAGCTGATTTCCAGCCAATTAGTCGTTTGGTCGGTATCCGCCTTGATTTTGGGTGCTTTGCGCCCCGTATGCATCATCTGCTTGACTCCATCCGTAGCGTAGACCTCCACCCAGGAATCAAGACGCGGCAGCAGATGGAACAGCACGTCATATACGCTGTCCTCCTCCGACAGATATAGGGACCATTCCTTATCGAGCCGGATAAAATCGCCCAAGTTCAGTACATCCAGCAGCTTCTTCTCCTTCTCCGTATCTCTGACCAGGATCAGGTCGCTATCCTTGCGTGCTTCCCAATCGTCGGCAAGGGCATCTATGACAATGCCTCCGTATACAAATTCAACCCGGGCATAGAGAGCCGTTTCATCCCGGTCAAGATAGAGCTTCGCAGACAGCTTGGGCTGAACGATCCGATCACGAATGGCGGAATCCACCGATACGCTGCCGATTTTGCGGAGCCCGGGAACGACCCTTTCTATCAGCGCATCCATTTGATGCGGAGACACCTGGATCTTCATATGATCATGACGGTACAGCAGCGACTTCATCTCGGACAGCAGATACAGCTCAGCTTCCGGCAGAAGATATATTTTACCTTCCAAAACGGCGCAGCCGTAGGCATTCATCACCATGACCCTTTTCAATCCCCGAATTTCCAAGCCGTAAGCGTTGCCGCTCCCGCTGCTAATATCAAACGAGACAGGCAGCCTGTCCTCCGATGCTTCCATAAGAGCCGATTCGCCGAAATCCTTCTCCAGCAGCGCTCCCGCGGCAGTCAATCGGGGCAGGAGCGAATCCCAGGCCAGGGGAGGTACGGTCAACAGACGTTGATTTCCTGAAGTGGAGAAGCCGGCATAGAATCTCCCTGTTTCGTCATAAGCAAACTCACTGCCTGCTATGCGCAGCAGGTGCTCGATGACCGCCCAGTCCTCATCCCGGAAGGTATGCAGGCTTGGATCGTAAGTAAACAGCTTGGTAAAAGGCAGCGGCTTTCCTTCTTCGATATGAAGCAGCAGCTGCCGGATGTTCTGCACGACATACAACCGCTTCAGTCCGACCTTCATTTCAATCCGAAATTTCGGGTCCGGTTGGAATTCATCTGTAATTTTGCATACGAATTCGACGCTGAGCGTTTCCTTTAGCGCATTGGCAAGCCGCTGTCCCGCTCTTACACGGCCCTGGTCGGCAGCCTTGTCGAACAGCTCGATCAAACCGCCTGTCAGCCGGATATCGCGGGATGTAACTCCGGGCGTTGGCAGGGGCACCACCTCGCCTCTGCGCCGGTCCACCGCTTCCACGCCGTTTTTTTCCTCCTCCAGCATGTAGATCAGCACAGCCGCGATATGCTTGCAGTACGGATAATATCCACCGTAAGCTGCACATTCGCATTCCGCGCTGAAGTCCGATCCATCAATATCGATATGCACGTAAAAGACTTCATGGTCCTGCACGACAGCCCTCTGGCAGCGGTCCTCGTCATCTCGCTCCACCACCATCACCTGTCCCTGCTCCACCATCGTCTCTCCGCGTTTAAAGCCTGTGACGCCGCACAGGGTCCTGATTCGCTCTGGGGTAAAAGCCAGCATAATTGAATTAATCCTTTCCGAAAAACCATATTTTCATCTTTTCAATATACCATAAAAAGAACGAAAAATGCGAAAAACAGAGAACTGGCGTTCTCTGTTTAGGGGTGCTTCGCTGTCTCTTTGATGAGGCGAAATACAGCGGAAAGGGCATCCGAATGCTTATTATTTCTCATACGGCCAATGAATTCATCACGTTTGTTATATACTTCCATCACGCCGGAAACCAGGGAAGCGTCATTCAATCCATCCTCCTCAAGAACCCGACAGTACCCGGCCTTCTCGAACGAACGGGCATTGAGGATCTGATCGCCCCTGCTCTGCTGTTTGGTTAGCGGAATAAGCAGCATCGGTTTCTGCAGCGACAAAAACTCGAAGATGGAGTTGGACCCGGCGCGTGAAATCACCATATCCGACATGGCCAATACGTCCGGCAGCTCTTCGTTTATGTATTCGTACTGCTTGTAACCGGGTACGCCGATACTTGGGTCCAGCTGGCCTTTTCCACAAAGATGGACAATCTGGAAGTTCTCTGTAAGTGCGGGAAGCGCCGCCCTAACGGCTTCATTGATTTTCCGTGCTCCAAGGCTTCCTCCCATGATCAGCAGTACGGGCTTATTTTTATGGAAACCGCAGTAGTTCCTGCCCCGATCCCTATTCCCCTGCTTAAGCTCCTGGCGGATGACGGCTCCTACATAATGGGTTTTATCCTTGCTTATCTGTTCGGCCGTCTCCGGGAAAGTTGTGCATACGGCTGATGCCATCGGAATGGATATCCGGTT
The DNA here is from genome assembly GCF_022898935.1 of Paenibacillus mangrovi. Lineage (GTDB taxonomy): Bacteria > Bacillota > Bacilli > Paenibacillales > Paenibacillaceae > Paenibacillus_AQ > Paenibacillus_AQ mangrovi. The sequence continues at coordinate 678,080 of NZ_JALIRP010000002.1, forward strand.
CGCAAGACCCGGCGTAATATCCGATTCGTGAATGATCACGGGCACTTTGTTCAGCCATGCGCCAATAACCACCGGTACGGAAACGAATCCCCCTTTTGAAAATAACACCTGCGGCTTCTGTTTTCGGATCAACCGGTAGGCCTGGTACACCCCCTTGGCAATCTTGAAAGGATCCTTCATGTTCTGAATATCCAAGTACCTCCGCAGTTTGCCTGTCGATATCGGAAAATAGTTCACTTCGTCAAGGGAGCCCACCAACTCTCTCTCGATCCCCTGCGCGGAACCAACATACTCCACGGACCAGCCCTCATTCAAAAATAGCGGCATCAGCGCCATATTCACAGTCACATGGCCAGCGGACCCGCCGCCGGTAAACATAACCTTCTTCATAAATACCTCCTGCTATGGCATCCTGTTGCTATTGTATTATACAGCTGGATTTTATATAAGTACCGCCGGTGCCTCTTGCTATCTAACGGAAAAATGGATAGAATGAACATAACTTTTTTAAGCAGGAGGTGAGGTAGCAGTGGCACAACATTTTTCGAACAGCCGGATTGATCAGCTTCCAATGGCATTATCCGGAATTTTTTATAAAGCAGCTTTAACGGGATTCGTCTGTCCATTTTTAAATATCCGATTGTTCTCAAAAAATGTGAAATGCCGCTCCTACCTTAACTTCAACGGAACTTAAGCGTTGAACGTTCAGCCGCGGGGACATTTCCCCGCGGCTTTTTTCTATAGGTCCGGCATCTATGGAGGAAATAATGATGATGATTCAATGCAAAAACATACAAAAATACCACGGTGCCCAACTGGTGCTGTCAGATATCAGCTTCGAGATCAGACACGGGGAAAAAGCCGCCCTCATCGGCCGCAACGGCAGCGGTAAAACAACCCTATTCCATCTGCTCAAAGGAGTAGAAGCTCCGGACCAAGGGAACATTGCCATCCAAAAAGGCGCCCGGATCGGCTTGCTCGCGCAGATCCCGGAAGCATCCGCAGAAGAAACGGTGTACGACGTGCTTCTGCGGCCTTTTGCCGACGTGCTTGAATGGCAGGAGCGGATGCGCACCCTGGAAGTACTCATGTCAGATCCGGACGGAAGCGGAGATCCGAATACTCTCGCGGGCTGGCTGGAGGAATACGGCAAGCTGCAGGAGAGGTTCGAAAGAGCGGACGGTTATGAAGTCGAATCTTCCATCGCCCGAGTCGCAGGTGGCCTTGGCATTCCGACACGGCAGTTTTCCCGGCCCTTCTCTTCCCTATCCGGCGGAGAGAAAACGAAAGTAGGACTTGCGGTTCTGCTGCTTGAAAAACCCGACGTCCTGCTGCTGGATGAACCGACGAACCATCTGGACATGGGAGCTATTCAGTGGCTGGAGCAGTTTCTTGCTGAATACGGTGGGACCGTGCTAGCCATATCCCATGACCGCTATTTTCTGGACCGTCTTGTTACGAAAGTAATTGAGATCGAGGATGGCGAAGCATTCATTTACCATACCAACTACAGCGGCTACCAAAAAGAGAAAGAAGAGCGTCTGCTCCTGCAGTTTGCTCATTATCAGGAACAGCAGAAGAAGATCAAACAAATGCAGGAGAGCATCAAGCAGCTGATTCAATGGGGCAACGAGGCCAATCCACCGAATGCGGGCTTCCACCGCCGCGCAGCCTCCATGCAGAAAGCGCTGGACCGCATGGTCAAACTAAAGCGCCCCGTGCTGGAACGGAAGAAAATGGATCTGCAGCTGCAGCAGGATGATCGCTCCGGCAAGCAGGTTCTGTTCTTCGACCAAGTCGGCAAGACCTTCGGAGAACGCAGTCTCTTCAACGGTGTGAACGGACTGCTCCGGTACGGTGAAACCGTCATGCTCCTTGGGCCGAACGGCTGTGGAAAGAGTACCTTGCTACAGATGATTTTAGGGAGCGAGGAGGTTACGGAGGGGTCCATTGTGCTCGGCTCCCGCGTCTCGATCGGTTATTTGGCGCAGCAGGAGCATCCGGAAAATACGCGGCAAACGGTGCTGCAGTTCTATCGTGATCAAGCGGCCATCGAGGAAGGAGAAGCCCGCGGCAAGCTTGCACGCTTTCTGTTCTATGGACCCGATGTGTTCAAAAGCGTCTCCAGCCTCTCCGGTGGGGAATGGACGCGTCTGCGCTTTGCCGTTTTGATAGAGCTGAGACCGAATTTGCTGATTCTCGATGAACCGACCAACCATCTGGACATTGACTCACGAGAGGTGCTTGAAGAAGCGCTCGAGGAATTTCCGGGGACCATCCTTTCGGTATCCCATGATCGCTACTTCATCAACCGCCTTGCGGATAACATCTGGAGTCTTGAGCAAGGGAAGCTGCAGGTGATCCCGGGTGGATTTGACGAATACCAGTCCCGCTTGATCCAAGAAAAACTGCTGGAAGGTAAAGAGGCCAAGACTGAGCCTGTTCCCGCTTCCTCTACCGGAAAACAGCACGCGTCAAGTCCAAAAGCGGTACCCGTTTCCTGGGAAAAAGATATTCAGGAGACCGAGCAGCAGCTTCTAGTCCTTAATGAGCAAATGTTAGACTCTTCGATAGCCTGTGATGCAAACCAGCTTGCAGAGCTCTATGACAAAAGCGAACGTCTGAAGGAGAAGCTGCAGCAGCTGTATAAGTGCTGGATGGACGCCGCGGAGTAAATGCCATTCGCAGCATATTTCACAATCTATGTTCAATACAAATAGCCCGGCCATTTGGCCGGGCTTTGATGCGACTGGGCTAACGGTAAACGCTTATTCCTGCTTTTCTTCAGGCGAAGCTTCCGGAGCAGCTCCTTCTTCGGAAGTTTCCTCGTCTTCCGCCTCTAGCACCGCGCGTGATGCAGTGACGGATGCAATTAGCTCTTCTGGTGAAGCGATCAGCGTAACGCCTTCAGGCAGCTTAATGTCTGCAGCCACCAGCTTGTCCCCCATGTTCAAATGGGAAACATCTACTTCGATGGACGCAGGGAGTTTGGCAGGAAGCCCTTCGACTTCAAGCTGTGTTTCCTGATGCTGAAGCACGCCGCCCGCTTTGGTTCCTTCGGCGGTTCCATGGAATTCAATAGGAACGCGAACCCTCAGCGGCTTGTTGGCGGAAATCTGCAGAAAGTCAACGTGGCTCCATACCCCGGCTTTTTTCTGAAAATCCTTAATAATGACATTAAGATCGGGGGAGCCCTCCACTTTAAGTTTGAACATTTCAGTACGTCCCGTTCTGGCAACCTTCGCGAGCTCCTTGGCATCAACGCTGATTGGAATGTTTCCTGTTTGAGACCCGTATACAACGGCGGGAATACGACCGCTTTCTCTAAGGCTGCGCAAGCTTGAATGTTTGTTGTCGCTTCTGCGTTCTGCTGTAAGTGAATGAGATGACATCTTGTATAGCCTCCTTTGATAGTTGCTGCCTATTGGGCCGAAAGTGACGGCATATCTATGTATTACCCATTACGGAGACAAATCAAACGTTTTTCGGATAAAGTATTCCGCATAAGGCTCAATTTTACGCAAAAGAACCTGCCGCGACGCTTCGCAGCAGGTTCTTTACTTATAATTTTCACTCCATATCCAAATCTCTTATACTATGAATTCCGTTTAATCAATCATCGTAAAATCGTCAAAATGGAATCCCGGCGATACAATGCAGGAAACAAGAACCGGCTCATCGCCTAGTGGACGCGCTTCCTGCCATATATTGCCTGGAACGAGGGCTTGAGGAACCTGACCATTTTCCAAGTCCATTCCTAGAATAATCTCAGTGCACTCACCCGGATTTTCAGCATCGCCACCAAGCGCGAGCATCAGCGGGCTTCCTGAGTGCCACAGCCATAATTCATCGGAGAATACGCGATGCCACTTGGAAAATTCACCAGGATGAAGCAAGAAATAAATCGATGTCGCTGACGGACGCGGACCGGAGTATTTCGGACCCAGCACTTCCTTGGGAATTTCGAATGGAGCTTCCCAAAGCCTTTTGTACCAACCGCCTTCAGGATGAGGCTGCAGATCCAAGGTTTTGACCAATGGGGACAATAACGTTTGATTCATGTTTTTCGGCCTTCTTTCTGTGTCGGGACTTAGATAGAATCCTCATGTAAGTAAACTTGTCCTAAGGGAATCTGCCATTTACTTTATCAAATCCGGTCCAAGCTTGTAAATGATTAGATTCCGTGTGCAGAAGGCTCTGATGCCTTTTCTACATCATTCCCCGATTTGCCTCCAAATTCGGCAGATATCTGTGCCTCTCTACTGGCGGTAAGTTTTGGTTCGTTCATCTTCAATAACGCCCTGCCAGTTTAAGCCATACGCGAAATCATACATATGATTTTCCGAATCCTTATAGCACTCCATGTCAAGAGGCACATCTTCCAGCTGAAGCTCAACTGTGTTCATGTCGGCAGGCATTTGCATCGGAAGGAGTCCGGAGGGCTCGGCTTCGCCTGACAACATATCCATCAAGGCCTGATCCTGCATGCCAAAGTTGGCAATGATCGTGTCCACGTAAGGCTCGAATTCACCCACCACCGCCGGATTAGAGAGCAGCATGCTGACAATAACCGGCTTGCCCTTCATCGCTTCGGCCGTTTTCAGGATCATATCCAGATCCGCTTCATTATGCGTCGCTACGGTTTTACCCTTGTAGGAACGGTTCAATACATCATTTTCACGCGGATCTCCGGCAAGAGAGACCGTGCGCGCAAGTTCAGCCGTATAGGGTTTAAACTGCAGACTGATCGGCACGTAGCCGCTACCTCCGCGGTCGGCATCTTCCTGACTGTACCCGATGCCCGATTGCGGATTGGTAATGAATACGAGGCCCGCATCCGCCTCTTCCGGATTCTCGGTTAACGTAAAGTATTTGGACACGATATCCAGACTCACGGGATACTCCAGCTTCTCAGGGGTCGGGTTACCGAACCAGTCCTTGCCCGCTGGTGTATAGCGCTTCGGAATGAACAGCTTGGTTTTCTTTGCAAGAGGAAGCACGTTATTTTTATTTTTGAGCAGGACAACCGATTTTAATTGAGCTTCATAACCCGCCTTGGCAAATTCGGGACATCCTACAATTTCCTTACTTTGCTCAGGAATTAGATAAGGGTTTTCGAACAAACCGAGACGGAATATATTCAGCAGGAGCCGTACGGCCGATGCCTCAAAACGCTGGCGCATAAAGGCTTCGCCATGCTCCAAGACTCCCATTTGGTATGCCTCCAGCACAGGTCCGATTTCATTGTTGCCGCCAAATTGATCCACACCCGCCATCAGCAGCTTATAGTGCCGCTCTGCGACGCTCAGGTGCTCAACACCCCATGATTTGCCTGACAGGAAGGAGTCTTTGCTGACCGTTTCATCAGCGGTGATCAACCAATCCGTGCAGACAACGCCGTCATAGCCATATTCATCCCGCAACAGGTCTCGGATCAGGTATTTATTATAGGAGTTGCCAACATTTTCGCCGTTCACCTGATCCTGTCCGAACGAAATCGTGTAATACGGCATAACAGCCGAAGCTTTGCCCGTCTTCCCGTCCAGCTTGAAGGCTCCGTCAATAAAAGGCTTCAAATGATCGTTAAAGCGGCCCCCTGGATATACGGCATATTTGCCGCTTCCAAAATGGGCGTCGCGGCCGCCTTCGCCGGAACCGCCACCAGGCCAATGCTTCACCATGGCGTTCACGCTGTCCAGTCCCCAACCTTCCGCAAGCTCACGTTCTCCTTCGGAATTTTGGAATCCGTCCACATAAGCGCGGGCCATATCCGTTGACAGCTTTGGATCTTCGCCAAAGGTCCCGTTAAACCGGAACCAGCGCGGGTCGGTGGCTATGTCCACCTGCGGTGAAAGGGCTGTCGTTATGCCCAAAGCTCTGTATTCCTTCGAAGCGATTTCACCGAACTTGCGGGTAACCTCAGGATCGAAGGTCGCTGCCAGTCCGAGCGATTCCGGCCACATGGAGACGACGCCGCCAGAGCCGACGTTGAATTCTGCACTGGAGTCCGAACCGTGACGAGGATCCGAGCTGTTATTGGCAGGAATGCCGAGCCCGTTACCCTCCGCAAAAGCCTGCACTTTATTATTCCAATGAGCTGCAACTTCTGGGCTTTGAACTGTCGTGATCAGAATATGGCGCAGATGATCCTGTTCCAAAAACGCCTTTTGCTCATCGGTAAGCTCCCACGGCTCTGCTCCGCTCTCTTCATATGTCTTGCCGTTATAAGTTGCAGCAAACCAACCGTTGCTTGCAGCGGGCACAGCTTGATGTCTGCTGTACAACATTAATCCAGCGATCTGTTCGACCGTCATTTTGGAAGCAAGGTCCTTTGCCCGCTCCTTTGCAGGCAGCCGCCAGTCCTCATAAGGATCCAGCTTTCCGTTCTTGCCAAGATCCTTAAAGAAATATCCGTCCTGCTCTAGTATGCGGATACCAGAAGATCGGGAGTACCCAAGAGTGGGTCCTCCCTGGTTATGAACGTATGCAATATCATCCAGTTTTCCGTTTGTCTTGTTATTGTTGTTATTCATGTGTGTACAACTCCCTTCAAACCGCACATTACAGTCCTAGTGTTGAATAAAGTATCTGAAAGCGATTACAGTAATATTATAAAAGAAACCGCCCCTCTCAAGACAGGCGGCGGCTTATCATGTTTAGCTGCATTTTTTAATCATTTTTGTGAAACCCGTTTGAATAACCGATCTCTGAGACATTAAAAAATGACATAGCCCAGAGGATTCAGTGACAGATTTCCCCTTATTTCAGTGGGATCAGCTCCATCAGCTCAATGGCATGCGGCTCGAGTACGACAGTGTAGGTGATATTGTCTTCAATATCGATCTGGCTAACCTTCATCCGTGGTCTTGCAAAAGCTTTTAAATAATCGATCTCCTCTGCGTTCACATATTCCGGCGCCCCCATGCGAACCCACTCGTCATAGCTGCTGCCAAACTTCCTGGACAACATATAGGTGACCATCCGGTAGCGCCCTTTGGGAATATGGTGCAGGTCCAGCTCGAGTTTTACCGTTTTTTCCTCTTTAAATCCGTTGTACCTGTTTTTCTCGTCAATAAACGAGATATCGCCAAGAGCATACAGATTATCGAAGTGACAGTAATTGTAGCTCAGCAGCTGATATCCCCCTCTTCCCTCCGTGGCAACATAACACTCTCCGCGGGCCACCAGACGGTCTCCGAGCTTGGCCAAAAATTCGTACCCCAGCATCGCCGGCTTAGGAATACCATACTGAGCGATGAGCCCCAGCCCCCCGTGAAACAACAGCTCGGAGGCTGGAGTCTCCTCGATGTTGTCGCTGAGCACCCAATAACCGAAGCCCTCGATCCGGTCCAGGTTTTCGACGACGTTTTTAACGATATAGGCAGCCTTGTACAGTGTGTCATTCGTCAGCTCGCGATGATATGCCGTTGAATTCCATTCTGTTAGATAGAGCGGAAAATGAGACAGCCCAAGCTCTGCAAGCATGGACTTTTCGTTCTCCAGCATCTCTTGGAGATAGTCGGGATTAGGCGATATGCCGCCAAACTCCTCCAGCAGCGCCCGATAGGGTGCAAGCTTGTACAGCCGGGTGATTTCCTCCGTATTCACCATCTCATCCAGCTGTTCATGCGGATAAAAGTGAACGGGGATGAAGTCCGGCAGACAGTCATTTTCCCAGCAAAAGGCAAAAAAATCACGGTTGAATGTTTCGGAACGAAGCGTAATAATCCGCCCAGGCGCCCCAATCTGCAGCCGCTGTGAGACTTGTTTGACCGTACGGTAGGTTTGCAGATAAAACTCCATATACTCCTGCGGTGAGCCTGGCCAGAACACATCAAACTCCGGTTCATTCCAGAACTCCAGCTTCCAGCTTTCTACTTCAGCCGTTCCATATCGATGCATGCAGTGGCGCAAAAACCGGCCGACCAACTCGCTCCAGCGCTCTGCGGATTTCGGACCACTGACATAGCTGGACTTGTAAAATACTTTTTCCTCAGGACTCGCTGCCAGATGGGACGGCATAAATCCAAGCTCTACAAAGGGCTTCAGACCGATAGACAGCAGGAAATCAAAGAGCTGGTCTACGAAACGGAAATTATAATGGGGATCCCCTACGTCATCCTCACGGTACACCATCATCTCGTCATCAAAAATGCCGTGAAACCGGATGCTGCGGAAAGGACAGTGCTTTTGGACATACCGGAGATGATTCTGTACATCCGCGTGCAGACCTTCCTTTGCTTTTCCGATGGTGATCACGTTTTTCCATGTATGCCGGATCAGGCTGCCGCTCGCAGAGAAATTCAGTTCTCCCACCGTTGTTGCCAGCGCCTGAACCTGCGGTTCCTCGTAGGACTTGCTCCGCTGTAAATATTGGCTAATAATCCCCAGTGCGCTCGACTGGTTGAAAGCCAGATAATTGGTGGCTGAAGGTTTCTGCTGCCGTTCCCCCATCCCCGGCCGGTACTGCTTCCGGTATTCGTTCGGCGTCATGTGATACCGATTTTTGAATGCCGAGTAAAAGGATTTCGTATTCGGAAAACCATGCTTCAGCGCAAGATCGGATATCCGCTCCTCTTCACAGCTCAGCAGCTCTTCCACCGCATTTTTCAGCCGGATGCTCGTCAGGTAGGACTGAAAGTTCAGACCGATATTGTCACTGAAAAATTTGGACAGGTACGGTACGGATAAAAATTCGCGGTCGGCGATGTCCTGAAGCGATAGAGGTTCTTCATAATGCCCATCAATATAGGTGATGATGCGCATCATCCGCTCTTTGTATTTCTCATTCATGGCTTCGCTCTTAGCTTCAGTCCGGAACTGCTGGGCCAGCGTCGATAAAACACCCAGCATCCGGATTTGCATTTCAAGCTCGTACACTTCTCCTTGCTTATACCGAAGCTGGACCATCTCAGCCAGCAGCTGGCGGATTCGGTCGATTCCCTGTCTCTGCTCCTTGCCTGCCGAACGGGAATCGCAGTCAAAATATACGGAGTCGAAGCCTTTCAGGTTCGTTTTAATATAGGTATCCGGAATTAGAAAGGTCGCAATGATGTTCATGTCCAGTCCGATGACCTCATGAACATGGCTTGAGTTGATGACGAACAGATCGCCTTCCGCCAGGGTATGCTGCCGGCTGTCCACGGTTACTTCCAGCGTGCCGCGGAGCACGAAGATGATTTCCAGGCTGTTGTGCCAATGGCTGGGCACATAGTTGACGCTGTGCAGGGAAACGTCGAAGGGCAGCGCTCCGTTTGTCTCCACAAATTCATAAATCGAATTCCTCATCCGTGCCTCCTTGGGCATGCCATTTGTCTTACAAAAATCTCTATCAAACGAAATGGACATCGTACTTTGGTATGATAAGCTATTGTATCAATAATCCAGTCGTCTTACCACGGGCTAGTTATTCTCCCGTCAACATTCGTCGTTTCTCAGCTTCTGGATTCTGGACGGCTCCGCTTTTTTCTGCAAACAGCATCGTCCACCGCTTGTCTTCCTCATATGCCGGCCAGTTTAATTTCTCTGTGGACGGATTTCCGCTCTTGGCAAAAGCGACCCAGGCATCCTGCATCTGTTCGGCCATGTCCCGCATCCTCGCATCGACCGGAAGGCCCGTAGCTTGAAGCAGGTCCAGATTATTGAGCACAAACGGAATTTCTGCCGAATGAAAGGCCTTGCCCAGCAAAGGATGATCCGGAATCATGCTGAAATCATAACGGTACATCCATACAGGTGCATGCTCACGCTGGACATCTGCAAATTGCAGAGCAGATCTCCAGAAGTACAGATCGGTCATTGCCTGACGCTGACCTTCGACTGTTAGCGGATACGCTTCAATCCAGGATGCAGCCTCCGGCGCCCCTGTGACTGCGATATACGCTTTGGCATTCGCTTCCGCGGGCAATAACGGTGCGCCCTCCTTGATAAACAAAGCTCCTTCGTCGCGGTTGGTTCCGATGATGATCTCAATCCCCTCCGCTACCCCCTGTGAGATTGCCTCAAGAGGTGAAACGGGCAGCTCTTTCCCGTCAATCACGGGTTGAAAGAACATCACCGCTGCCGCGCCGGCGGCCCGCTTCAGCTTGTCCCCTGCCCGAAGAATTTCTTCTGTCGGCACCTCTGCCAGCTTTTTCAGCTCGTCCTCATGGACGCCCAGCTCATCAAGCAAAGATTTTGTCAATATCCGTCCATGCCGTTCCGGGATGGCCTGAGATGCACCGCTCTGCATAATGGCCCGTTTGAACAGGCCTTTCGCTTTCGGCATAGCCATCAGCGCGGCAATGCTCATGCTACCGGCTGATTCACCGAATACCGTCACTTCGTTTGGATCTCCCCCGAATGCGGCTATATTGCCTTGAACCCATTCAAGTGCGGCGATTTGATCCAAGAGACCAGCGTTGCTGACATATCCGTCATCCTCGTTATCTGAATAATGCCCTAGTGGCGTAAAGCCTAGCGGCCCAAGCCGGTAGCTCAAAGAGACGACGATCAGACCGCCCCGGCCCGCCAGCATCCCGCCGTCATAGATCGGCAGGCCACCCCCACCTGTTACGAAAGCCCCGCCATGGATCCACACCATAACGGGTAAGGGACTTGCCGGTGGAGTATCCGGTGCCCATACGTTGACATACAAACAATCTTCTGACTGCGGAATATCACCACGCTTTAGCCTAAAAGCTCCCCCTGAAGGATCCACCGGCTGGGGTGCAAGTGGACCGGGAGCATGCGCTTTCCTTATTCCTGTCCATGGCTGAACTGGGGCTGGTCTGCGGAACCGCCGCTCCCCGATGGGTGGTTCTGCAAAAGGGATCCCCTTCCAGGCTCTGACACCGTTTTGTCTAATTCCTTGTATTTGACCGCTATGTATGCGGATGATGAGATCGTCCATTCGTGACATCCTTTCTGCGTTAACTTTGATGCTTTAATTCTATCATTAAATGATGGTCAGCCCAATTTTCGACAGCATACAAAAAAACCGCTCCAAAATGGAGCGGCGATCTATCAGCTAATCTTTTTAGAGCCGTCCGAACCGCTGCATATACGTACAGTAATGGCGCTTTGACCGTGTCCCAGTTCAATGAAACAATCCTGATCCGCGTCCTTCGCTTCCCAATCGTTCAGGCGGACAATATAGCCGATCCTTTTCACATACGCCGGTACGGTAAAAGAAGCTATGGCTTTGCCATACTCAACCCTCTCGAAATCCACGCGCTGTTCGCGCAGGCCGGTAGCCCACACCCACAAATTCCAGCCCTCGTATTTGCCGTCAGACCGCTCGTACTGGACTTCGACCCGTTTCGCCGGTCGCGGCGCGCCACCTACCTCTTCGTACAGCACCATCATGGACAAAGCCTTAACGCCCACATGTTCATCCACCGTGAAATCAAACGCTTTATTCCCGGCATGTTCCGCATTCACTGCCACTTTCCAGCCTGAGAGGGAGAAAGGAAGCTCCATCCGGATGTCATGTGAATTGGCATTATAAATGACGATGATATTTTTCCAGGTATCTCCGTTGGCAAAATCTTTAAGCATAAATGCCACCGTATTATCCTGGCAGTGGAGCACCTCCAGATGCTTTTCCACCTGTTCCTTCGAGGTCATGCGAAATGCAGGGTGGTTTCTCCGGAGCTCGATCAGGCCGCGGTAATAGTCGAAGACTGGCTTGAATTTCCGCTTATTCTCCCACCGGATTGCATTCACAATATCACCGCTGCGGTAGCTGTTGTGATCCCCGTATTTGGTCCGGAGCATCTCGTCACCGGCCTGGATCATAGGAATCCCCTGGGAGGTCAGCACAATGCCGTTGGCCAAAATGGCTCTCTTTACGGTCTCGCTTTGTAAAATATGATCGCTGCTCACGCTGCGGTACGGATCGGAACGCTCCACTGCTTCCCGCAGATCGCCTCCGTGGGTAAGCTTACCGTCCCGAATCTCCTGAAATCCGGCCTCGCTGCGGAGTCCCTGCGTGGTTAGAACCTTATCCCATAAATTCAGATTATCATGGACGGTTACGTAATTAATCGTTTCCAGCGGCGAATCCGCAAAATCGAACACGGCTCCCTTTACGCCTTCCAATATTGCCGCTTCCTGCTCAGGCTGACCTGTTGCAAAGCCTTTCCCGCTACCATCACTGTCTCCTTTAATGGCGCCACGGAAATGGTCGTTAAATACGGCAAACCCAAGGCTCCTCTGACTGCCTTTCAGCGTTTGCTTCTTTAGCGTCGTTTCCCCTCCTGTCCATGGCTCTCCGTAGATTAGCAGCGATGGGGCGACTTCACGGTGAAGCTCCTCAGCAATTTGTGCCACAGTGTCTGTGTCGATGAGTCCCATCAAGTCGAAACGAAACCCGTCGATATGATATTCCTCGGCCCAATAGCGCACTGAATCCAGAATATACTTCCGGACCATGGGACGCTCCGTGTCCAGCTCATTGCCTACACCGGAACCGTTCGAGAGCTTTCCATCTGCGTCCCTGCGGTAATAATAGCCCGGCACAACCGCTTCAAACGGCCCGGCATCCACACTGAATGTATGGTTATATACGACGTCCATGATGACCCGTATCCCTTTTTGATGCAGCGCCATCACCATTTCCTTGAACTCGAGGATCCGAACACCCGGCAATTGCGGATCAGTCGCATAAGCCCCCTCAGGTACATTGAAATGATGCGGATCGTAGCCCCAGTTGTATTTCAACCCGGTCCAATCCGGATTATCCACCTGAAGTTCATTCACCGTTTTAAAATCAAACAACGGCAGCAGGTGTACATGTGTCACGCCCAGCTCCTGAAGGTGATCGATGCCGATCTTGTTCTCTTCCGAATCCCGCAGCCCTGTTTCCGTAAATGCTTTGAATTTGCCTTTATACTTAAAACCTGATTCCGGGTCTGCCGAAAAATCGCGTACATGCAGCTCATACAGCACGACATCCTCCAGCCCTTCCAGAGGCGGCCGCTTCTCATCCTCCCATCCAGGCGGATTCCAGGCCTTCATATCGACAATCGCCGACCTGGACCCATTGGCACTGACTGCGTGTGAATATGGGTCTGCCGCGTAACGGATGTTCCCATCCTTCCCTTCGATCTTGTACATATAGTATCGACCGGCGAGATCACCGAAGAAGCGCAGAAACCAGACGCCGTCTTTCCACTTCTTCATGCCAATTTCAAAGCCATCTGTATGAACGGTAACCTCTCCGTTCTCGTCATAGCTCCCAGCATCCTGATATAGAGCCAGCGTCACCTTCACCGCATCCGGAGCCCACAGCTTAAAAATACTTTCCGTTCTTGAATAATTGCAGCCCAAATCTCTGCCGTCATAATAATCTGTTAATTCATTCATGATTTATACACCACCACATAATTGACATTCGATGTATGCAAAATCCCTTTCTACACATCCTATGTGTCTTTATTGCCATTTGTAAGGGTTTATATGCGTTGTATCCGCCCAAATTATCGCTTGCTGAAGAGCAAAAGGCCTATCCGGAAAAAAAAAGACGTGCCAGATGACGATCGTCATCTTAGCACGTCTTTTCTTCGCGCAATGCTACTCTTCCAAAAACTTCGAATACTGCTCGGCGCTCAGCAGTGCCGACAGCTGCTCCTCTAGATCACCTTGAACCTCGATTTCTGCCATCCATCCGCCTTCATACGGCTCGCTGTTTACGAGTTCTGGCTCATCACTGAGCTGCGAGTTGATTTTCGTGATCTCACCACCAACAGGGCTGAACAGGTCCGATACCGTTTTGACGGATTCAATCGTGCCGATGCTTTCCTCGGCCTTGACTTCGGTGCCTTCATCCGGCAGTTCCACAAACACGATATCGCCCAGCTGATGCTGTGCAAAATCGCTGATGCCGATACGCACTACATTGCCGCTTACCTTTTCAACCCATTCATGATCCTTGCTGTACCAACGGTTTTCTTTCACATTGCTCATTTGGTTTCAACTCTCCTTCGATTAATGTAATAATCCAGCTTTACCTTGGATGAGCCATCAATTGGTGTCTGACTAAGGCTGTTTGGCTTCTTTGGCCTTTCTGCGGCGCTGCTCCACCAATTCTTTGGTCAGCTTGCGTCCGGTAGGCGTCGCTGCCAGGCCGCCTTTGCCAGTTTCGCGGTGCTTGGTGGGCATGGCGCTGCCTACCTCCAGCATGACGCCGATAACCTCGTCGGCTGGAATAACGCTCCCTACGCCGGCAAGAGCCATATCGGCCGCAGCCAGTGCGGTGACAGCCCCTAAACCGTTTCGCACGATGCAGGGGATTTCCACCAGCCCGGCGACCGGATCGCAGATTAGGCCCAGGCAGTTTTTCAGGGCAAGGCCGACAGCGTGAACCGCCTGCTGCGGCGAACCACCCCTTAGTTCTACCATAGCGCCGGCTGCCATGCCAATCGCTGATCCGACTTCGGCCTGGCAGCCGCCCTCCGCCCCGGAGATCGAGGCGTTGTTGGCTATGACATAACCAATCGCGCCTGCGGTAAACAAACCGTTAACCAGCTTGTCATCTTCCCAGCCGAAGCGTTCCTGGCTGCTTACGAACACACCGGGGATAATCCCGCAGGAACCTGCCGTCGGCGTGGCAATGATTCTGCCCATAGAGGCGTTCACTTCGGAGACGGCGAGCGCATAAGCCATCGCCTTGGCAGACGGTCCGCCGAGCGACGCTTCACTGTGCTGCATGTAATCCGCCACTTTCTTCGCGTCTCCCCCTGTTAGCCCGCTGCGGGATTTGGTGTTGCCGGTCAGCCCCTTCTGGACGGCTTCCTTCATGACCTGGTAGTATTCCGCCATCTGCCGAAATACCTCATCCACAGGGACGCCCGTTTCCTTGGCCTGATCCTCTAGCATCACTTGGGCAATCGTTTTGTTCTCTTTCAGACAGATGTCTGCCAGCTGTTCCAGCGTTTCAAATCTCATAGGTCAACTAGCTCCTTTGGGTCAAATCAATCATCGTTACTTCCAAAATATGCGGCAATCTTAGCATCTCTTCGATCAGGCTCCCCGTCGGAGCCGTATCCAATTCAAATACCGTCATCGCCGCCTCGCTCCGTCCTTTGCGGTCCACGTCCATGTAGCCGATATTAATGCCTTCGCAGCTGAGCAGGGAAGTCATATTTGCGAGTACGCCCTGGCTGTCGGAATGGGTCACTGCGATTGTCGGATACTCCCCTGTAATCTGCACATCAAAGCCGTTCAGGGAATAGACGGCAATCGTCCCCCCTCCGATGGAGGCCGCAACGATCTCAGCCTTGCGTTCCCCCGCCGTTAGCATGATTTTCACAGAGTTCGGATGCGGGCCATTGCCCTTTCCCTGGATCCATTCCATAACCATACCGACCTTCTCGGCTTCAATATCCGCTTCAGGAATCCTTTCATCATCCGTATCGAAATTAAGCAATCCGGCCGTTAATGCCAAATCCGTACCATGGCCCCAATACGTCTCGGCAAAAGATCCGAACAATGTCATTTGCGCCTTCTCTGGCTGGCAGCCAAGCAGCTGGCGCGCAACTCTGCCAATGCGTACGGCTCCGGCGGTGTGGGAACTGGAGGGTCCTACCATGGACGGACCGATGATGGAAAATACATTTTTGAATCTCAAGGACTTCCACGCTCCTGTATAGATATTCACGTCAGGAAATTGTACAAATGTCAAAATACGGCATAACAACAGCAAAACCACCTGGCTCTGCTGTAAACATATAACTTATTATTTCCAAAATAAAAAGACAGCAAAAAAGGTATGCAGCACCTTTTTTCTCTGTCCCTTGTACCTGAGAGTTTGAGCGAAAATCGGTCATTTCCGCGTTCCCCTTGGGTGGCTGACGCTCTCTCCAGAGCTGCGTCCGGCGACGGTTCCTTGTACCTGAGAGATTAGCCGCCTGCATGTGCGTACCTGCAGCTTGCTCCTTCGGTGCCGCCCTTTTCAGGGCAGTCTCTCCCGTTCGCCTTCATCCGCTATATATTTAGGTTATTATTTATATTTTGGAACCATTTACAATCCTAATCCCCTTAAGAATAAAGCAGACGCAGCAGCGGTGTCAATATAACAAAAAATCCGTTTCGAGAGATTGTCCGGCATCCTCTTTTTCAGGCTCAACTCTTCAACATTCGCATAAGTAATTCGACGCTGGGTGCTCCGTACTCCTTCTCGCCTACTTCGTCCAAGATAAGGCTGTTAATGACGTACATATACCAATTCAGCAGCTGGTGTGGATCTCCTGCAATAAATTCCCCGGACTCCTGCCCTTTGATAAATACTGGAACCAGTGGTTCAATCATGACCTCAGCAGAGTAGGACTCAAAAATCTTTGCCGCTTCCTCCGGAATTTCTTCCGGCTTGCGCGCAGCTTGAAGAATCAGCATAAAAGCATACTTGTTTTCACTCAGCATATTTTCAGTCAAGGATTTGATTTGCTCATACGGTGAACCGGGTAGTCGAGGAACTTCCTCTGTTTCCCTTTTCCCTTCTTCCATCAATTCCTGTACGATGCTTATAAAAAGTTCATCTTTGGATTTAAAGTAACGGTAAATAAGCCCTTCACTGACACCGGCTTCCGCGGCAATCATGCTCGTTTTCGTACCCCCAAAGCCATGCCGAGCAAAAAGCTGAAGTCCTGCTTCCTTAATCTGAGCTCTTCGTTCATCCTTGATTTGATCCAGCTGTTTTTTATTTAAAGGCGACAATGATCTCGATCTCCAATCTGTCCAAAAATGTTTTCCTCATTGTACCATGCCAATTCAGTCAGTTTGTAAGCATTTCTGTTGTTTATCGCTTCACCGTTGCAAGCGGGCGTACCCGATGGATTAATTCATCCAGAAACTGATCCGGTCTGCCGAAGCAAGCAAGATGTCCGGCATGCCTTATTGTCACAAATTCCTTATACGGAGCTTCTATTACCTCGTAGTACATTTTAGCCACAGCGGTTGGTGTAATAATATCCGATTCTCCATGGAATATAAAGAAGGGAAGCTCAAAGCGGTTGTTGAACCTGCTATAGTCGAAATGAATCAACTCATCGTACAAATGCTCGAGGGAGAAATCCATTCCTTTGAAAATATCAAATATATCGCTTAACTTGTGATCTGGCGATGCGATCATGGAAGGCAGTATTAAATCCATGATCATATTGGGTACCCCTCTTATGGCTTTGACGACCAGCTGATTATTTTGCTTAAAATCGTCCATGCTCCATTTTGACACGTCTGGTCCCATCTTCTCCATTAATTGAATCCCCTTCTTGCTACCAATGGATCTGAAAGCATCCAGCCTCGATTGGTAATATATATGTTCCGGGTCCGGGGCGTTCTGGTCTGTGCCCACATAAGCATAAAAAAGCTCTGGGTGCAGCGAAGCCATTAAAAGGCCGGTTAGACTACCTACAGAGCTGCCAATGAGGATTAGCTTGGGCTGGTTAAGCTTACTGCACAGATATTCGGCCACCTCGATTCCGTCCTGTGCGAGTCTGCCGAAGGTAATTGATCCGCTGCCATCTTTACCGTTTCTGTGGAAGGTTTTGCCCGCTCCGCGCTGATCCCATTGTGCAATCGTGAAGTACTTCTCCCAAGATCGTAGTAACGGATTGAAGATGGAATACGTCGAGCCTGGGCCACCATTGAATGAACAACAGAATAGGGTTGTTTCTATCTTCCCCCCGGATCGTGATCCATTGGTCTATGCCGCCGATGCTGACAAAATCTGATTCAACTATTCCATTTGTCGAGTTCATTTCCAGTATTCTGGCGTTTTTACGTCTATTGCGTCCCCGAAGCATTATATCCATCAAAATGTTATTATTACTCACTTCATATCCCCACTTTCTTAAATAATGTTTTATAATGAGTGAGTTACTCACTCATTATAAAAATAAACCATATTTTATTGATTGTCAATAGATCTTAATCATTTTTCTGATCTTGTTTTTGCGATAGATTATGTCGTAGCTTGAACCCGTTAACACTCCTGTTTTTTAGCGCTGGATTTGGGCACAAAAAGAGACAGGCAGAAGATCAAACATACCGTCCTTAAGACGTATGGATCTTCATGCTCTGTCTCTGTTGTGTACATTAATCAGTTCAAGAAATGCAAATTCACACCTACAATTGCATGCCGCTACGTATGTATTCGATGGCTCCGAGGGATACGATGCGCTCTTTGTCTTTTGCCGGGGCGATCAGGCATTGGTTGAACATATCTGGAAGGGTATGTTTTCGGGCCGTCTCCAGCGCATGCTCCATATAACCCGGATAAGTGGCGGTACTGCCCCCGATCACAATTACGTCCGGATTGAACAGGTGAATCACGTTCGTCAAAGCCAGCCCGAAATGCTCTCCTGCTTGTGCCAGCAGCTTCACCGTATCCGGGTCGTTCTCAGCGATCCGCTCCAGGAATTCCTCAATGCCGCAGCCTGCCTGCCTCAGAATACCGATCCCGCCTGTCAAACTATCGAGCGTTTTGGGCCCATTATCAGTTTGCATCATGCAGTAGCCCAATTCTCCGGCAAACCCGTGCGCACCTGTAATCATGCGTCCCTTCGAATATACGCCAAGAGCGATGCCCGAGCCGGCCATGATGACCGCAATGGTGTCCTTGTCCTTATAATTGACGGTTTCAGCAACCGCTGCGGACTTCACATCATTGATGAACCGAACCGGAAATCTGCCGCCACCAAAATAATCGGTCGTAATACCGCTCAGCGAGCCGATATCCGAATACTTCACCCGATAATCACCTTCAACGAGACCGGGCACGGCCATGCCTATACCTTCCGGCACAAACGGCAGGCTTTTAATAAAAGCATCGATGTCATGTTTCAGCTGTTCCCGCGGGCAATCGAGCCCGGTAGGCACCTTTTTTTCCACATGCTCCCCATTCACCTGCGCGTAGAGATACATTTTCGTACAACCAATATCGACGCCGACCACTCTTTCCATACCTGACCCCCTCCTAGGAAAAAAATAAATCTTGAAATTAATACCCTTACAAATATTGTAACGAGTCCAAATCAAAATCAGTACACTAAAAAGGTTGCGAATCCACATCATTATGTGAGATTCCTCCTTGCCACGGAACAAGACGCCTTGATGATAATCTTATTGACATTCTCTAGGCCTTTGAGTATTAATGATAGTAAGACAATTCAATAGCGGATGAAGATAATGGGAGAGATTACTGATTCTTAGTGACGCCGAAGGAGTAAGCCCTTCCAAAGGGGTGAATCTCTCAGGCAAAAGGACCATTATCGGACGCATCTCTGGAGAGAATTCTTAAGCGAAAGAATCACCCAAGGGGAAATTTGTTGACCGGTGCTAAGCGGTGTGAACGTTTTTTAACCCTTATTGGCCCGGTAATCAGCAAGGTAACTCTCAGGTACCAAGGACAGAGCATGAAGATCAGTATGCCGTAAAAACGGTATGCTTGTTCTTCTGCCTGTCCTTTTTGTGTGAAGAAAATAATATAAGAGAAGGTGACTAACGTGTCCGAGCTTAAACGAACCCCGCTTTACCCTTTGTATGCCGAAATTCCAGGCGTGCGCTGCATCGATTTTGGCGGTTGGGATCTTCCCGTTCAGTTCAGCGGTATCCATAAAGAGCATGAGGCTGTCCGCGAAGCGGCCGGTCTGTTCGATGTGTCCCATATGGGCGAATTTATGGTGAGCGGCCCGAATGCCGAAAGCTTTATCCAGCATGTGACCGTAAACGATGTAACCACTCTCGTCCCTGGGCAGGCGCAGTACAGTGCTATGTGTTATCCAGACGGCGGCGTGGTGGACGATCTGCTAGTTTACAAGCTCGAAGAGCAGTCCTATATGCTGGTCGTCAACGCTTCGAACATCGACAAGGACTGGGAATGGCTGCAGCAGCATTTGCAGGATGGCGTACAGATGACCAACGAATCTGACGAAATGGCTCTCCTGGCGCTGCAGGGGCCCAAAGCGGAGGAGATTCTCGCTCCCCTCGTTGATGCTGATCTGAGCAAGCTCGGAGCGTTTCACTTCCTGCAAAATGTATCTTTGTTCGGCGCATCCGTTCTAATCTCGCGCACCGGTTACACTGGTGAAGACGGCTTTGAAATTTACCTGCCAGCAGCAGATGCTCCCGCCGTATGGAAGGGATTGCTTGAGCACGGTGACGCGCACGGCCTTCTTCCTGCTGGTCTCGGCGCCCGTGACACACTACGTTTCGAAGCCAAACTGCCGCTCTATGGACAAGAGCTGTCCAAGGATATTTCCCCGCTGGAAGGCGGCATCGGCTTTTTCGTGAAGCTGAACCAGGCGGATGATTTTATCGGCAAAGAAGCTTTGCAGCAGCAGAAAAATAGCGGTATTCCGCGAAAATTAGTCGGCGTGGAAATGATCGACCGCGGCATCCCGCGTTCGCATTATCCGGTGTATGCCGGCGACACGCAAATTGGTGAAATCACCACCGGTACCCAATCCCCAACACTTAAGCGTAACCTCGGGCTTGCCTTGATTGACAGCAGCCATGCCGCCATCGGTATGCAGGTTGAGGTGGATGTGCGCGGCAAACGTCTGAAAGCCGAAGTTGTAAGTGTACCATTCTACAAACGAGCCCGAAAAGGAGCTGACTCCCAGTGAAGCACCGTTATCTGCCCATGACCGAGCAGGATCAGCAGGATATGCTGAACACCGTCGGACTGAACTCCATCGAGGAGCTGTTTAAGGATATTCCAGACGAAATCCGTTTTAAGGGTGAGCTGCCTGTCTCCAAAGCTCTGGACGAATACGCCCTCACAAGTCATTTGTCCGCGCTTGCCGCCAAAAACGCCAATGCCGACCAATACCCGAGTTTTCTCGGTGCAGGCCTGTATGACCACCATATACCGTCCGTGATCAATCATGTGGTATCAAGATCGGAATTTTACACAGCTTATACACCATACCAGCCTGAAGTAAGCCAAGGCGAGCTGCAGGCCATTTTCGAATTCCAGTCCTACATTTGCGAGCTTACAGGTATGGCTGTTGCCAACGCCAGTATGTATGACGGCGCCACAGCCCTCGCTGAAGCCGGTTCTCTGGCAAGTGCCGCTACCAAGCGCAATAAACTTGTGATTTCCACCGCGGTTCATCCGGAATCCAGACAGGTGCTTCACACCTACGCGCATGGACTAGGACTTAAAATTGTCGAGATCAGCACCAAAAATGGTGTAACGGACATGGAGGAGCTTGCAAAAGCCGTCTCCGACGATACCGCCGCCGTGTTGGTGCAAAATCCGAACTTTTTTGGCTCGATTGAAGATCTCGCTTCCATCGGTGAACTGGTGCATGGCCACAAAGGCCTCATGATCGTAAGCACCAATCCTATATCGCTTGGACTTCTGGAAGCTCCTGGCAAGCTTGGCGCCGACATCGTAGTCGGAGACGCCCAGCCGCTTGGCATCGCCTCTTCCCTCGGTGGTCCGACATGCGGATTCTTCGCCGTGTCCAAGGATCATATGCGCAGAATGCCAGGCCGGATTGTCGGCCAGACGGTCGACCGCAACGGCAAACGCGGTTTTGTACTGACACTGCAGGCCCGTGAGCAGCATATCCGCCGCGAGAAAGCGACCTCCAATATCTGCTCGAACCAGGCGCTGCTTGCACTTTGTGCTTCAGTATATATGTCCGTGATGGGCAAACAGGGCATGATCGAAGTCGGCCAGTTGAATCTGCAAAAAAGCCTTTATGCCGCAAGCCGTCTCGCGGACATCCCTGGTGTGACAATGCCGTACACCTCCCCATACTTTAACGAGTTTGTGATCAAGCTCCCGGATGGCGTATCCGTTTCCGACGTGAACTCAAAGCTTCTGAAGGAAGGTTTCCTTGGAGGCTACGACCTCAGCCGTTCTTATCCTGAGCTTGAAGGTCATATGCTGGTTGCCGTGACGGAGCGTAGAACCAAAGAACAGATTGATCAATTCGCATCCTTGCTGGAGGGCTGTTTATGATACAGGAAAAAGCATTGATATTTGAGCTGAGCCATCCCGGCCGCATCGCCTATTCATTGCCGGAACTCGACGTGCCTGCCCTGGAACCGGAATCCGTAATTCCAACCTCCATGCTGCGCAGCGAGCCTGCGGCTCTGCCTGAGGTATATGAAGTTGACGTCATCCGTCATTACACCGAGCTTTCGCGCCGCAATTTTGGAGTGGACAACGGATTTTATCCGCTTGGATCCTGTACGATGAAGTATAATCCGAAGGTTAACGAAGATGTGGCCCGCTATGCGGGATTTTCCAAAATCCATCCTTACCAGCCTGAAGAAAGTATTCAAGGCGCCCTGGAGCTGCTATATCAGCTGCAGCTGGATCTTGCCGGGCTCACGGGCATGGATGCCATTACGCTGCAGCCTGCCGCCGGTGCCCATGGCGAATGGACCGGTCTGATGATGATCCGCGCCTACCACGAAAGCCGCGGCGAGCAGCGCGACAAGGTCATCGTGCCGGATTCTTCGCATGGTACCAATCCGGCGAGTGCTTCTGTTGCCGGCCTGACAACCATCACCATTCCGTCCACGGACAAAGGACTTGTCGATCTGGATGCGCTTCGTGCAGCTGTCGGCAGCGACACGGCGGCTCTAATGCTGACCAACCCGAACACGCTTGGCCTGTTCGAGGAGCAAATCCAGGAGATTGCGGCAATTGTCCATGAAGCCGGTGGACTACTGTATTACGATGGAGCGAATTCCAACGCAATTATGGGCATCACCCGTCCGGGAGACATGGGTTTTGACGTGGTGCACCTGAACCTGCATAAAACGATGAGTACGCCGCATGGCGGCGGCGGTCCAGGAGCCGGTCCAGTTGGCGTGAAAAGCCTGCTTGTACCGTTCCTTCCACGCCCATTCGTCTCGAAAACCGAAGATGGGGCATTTACCCTTGAAGGCGAAAACGAGCAATCGATCGGCCGCGTGAAAGCCTACTACGGTAATTTCGGTATCCTGGTGCGCGCGTACACGTATATGCGCAGCTACGGTCCAGAAGGTCTGCGCCGCGTGTCCGAATGCGCCGTGCTGAACGCCAACTATATGATGAAACGTCTTGAGCCTTACTTCGATATACCGTATCCTGGCATCTGCAAGCATGAATTTGTTATGTCTGGCACGCCACTCAAAAAATACGGCGTACGTACCTTGGACGTGGCCAAGCGGCTGCTTGATTTCGGGTACCATCCGCCAACTATCTACTTCCCACTTAACGTGGAAGAGTGCATCATGATCGAGCCAACCGAAACTGAAAGCAAAGATACGCTGGACGCGTTTATCGATACGATGATTCAAATCGCCAAGGAAGCCGAGGAGCAGCCTGAGCTGCTGCTGAACGCTCCTTACGACACGCCGGTCACCCGCCTTGATGAAACGACGGCCGCGCGCAAGCCGGTTCTGAACTGCGCCTGCAGTTGAGAACGCGATGTTGAAAAAAAGGACCTCATTCCCACTTGGCAGTGGGATTTGAGGTCCTTTCGCTTCATTGGGGATTGTCTCATTCCAAGCGAACGCTTGGAGGACAAGCCCTTTTCTACTTCATATAACGTTTGATAAAACGAAATTGGAGAAGCCTTTTAGTTTCTGAGGAAAGGTATGGGACGGGTACCCCTTTTTGGCCCCTCCCATGCCTTCTCTATTGATTGATCAGCTTCAAGTTTCCATGCCGGAAATTATTCCTGCGTGGCTCCCGCTTCTAGACTAACCAGCTCATGTGGCGCATGCTGGGCAACGGCCGGAGCAGGCTTGGATTTTCCTGTCAGGTTCTTGATCAGGCCTTCAAGATCAATGCCAGACACATTTTTCAGCATTTCAGGTGCGGTAGACATCAGTTCGGTCACATAGTTGCTGACGCGGGCTGCGCCTTCGCCTTTCCCTGTATCCACGACCGTAAGCTTGTCGATCGAGGAGATCGGCTGTGCGATTTTCCCTGCAAGCTCAGGCAGCATCTTGACGATAATATCGAGTACAGCCGCTTCGCCGAATTTCTGGAATGCTTCCGCGAGCTTTTCCTTCGCTTCGGCTTCCGCCAAACCGCGCAGTCGGATGACTTCCGCTTCCGCCGTACCTTTAGCTCGCTCCGCATCGGCAATCGCCTGGCCTTCCAGACGTTTCTGCTCCGCAGAGGCTTTCGCCTGTGTCTCAATGGAATACTGCAGCGCATCAGCCTCGCGCATTTTACGCGCTTTGTCCGCCTCCGCCGCCTGTTCGACGGCATAACGGTCGGCATCCGCTTTCTTCTTCACTTCCGCGTCGTACTGCTTTTGACGAACCATGATTTCTTTTTCCTGCAGATCGATTTCGCGTTCCTTGCGGACCAATTCGACCTTCATCTGCTCTTCAACCATCGTCTGCTTCGCACGTGCTTCCTGGATATGATAAGCTTGGTCGGCTTCCGCCTTCGCTGTGTCCTGATCCTTCTTAAAGGATGCAACCTTCAGCTCTTTCTCCTTCGATGCTTCGGCGATATTGGTATCGCGCAGCAACTCCGCTTTCTGACCCTGTTCTTCTGCATTCGCCTTCTGAATCCGTGCGTCGCGCATCGCTTCGGCTTCCGCAATTTCAGCATCGCGTTTCACCGCTGCAATCCGCGGTTTACCGAGCGCATCCAGATATCCTTGTTTATCGCGCACATCCTTGATCGTAAAGGAGACGATCTGCAGACCCATTTTTTTCAGGTCGCGTGCCGCAACGCCTTGTACCTCCTGCGCGAACTTATCGCGGTTCCGGTATACTTCCTCCACGGTCATGGATCCTAGAATTGCACGCAGATGGCCCTCAAGCACCTCCTGGGCTTCCCCCTTCAGCGCCTCGATCGGCTTGCCGATAAACTGTTCCGCTGCTGTCGCTACGTCTTCAATCGACCCTCCGACCTTGATGATCGCTACGCCGTCCGCTATAACCGGTACTCCCTGC
This sequence comes from Paenibacillus mangrovi, assembly GCF_022898935.1. Lineage (GTDB taxonomy): Bacteria > Bacillota > Bacilli > Paenibacillales > Paenibacillaceae > Paenibacillus_AQ > Paenibacillus_AQ mangrovi. The sequence goes on from NZ_JALIRP010000002.1 coordinate 702,986, forward strand.
TCGGTGTAAACCTCCGGCGTCGAGACGTCCAGTTTATGAGAGAGCAGCGAGATGAACTCTGACTGCTGAAAGACCGGCAAAATAAATGCGCCGCCCCCACGGACAATTTTGATTTTGCGCCCTGAATCATCCTCTGAAATATTCTTGCTCCCCAAAAAGGAACCTGTCACGATCATAGCTTCATCCGGTCCTACCGTCTTGTAGCGGGCCCAGAAAGCCAAACCCAAAACAATGATAACCCCTACGACAATGATTGGGATGAGCATGTATTCAGGCAAATCCATCAAACAACATCTCCTCTTCTCTCATCTAATTTGGTGACACGCAGCACCCCGTCAAGCACATCAACGACGACGACCCGTGTACCGGCAGACAGCTGGCGACGCTCAAGGCTTGAAGCGATATGAAGCGTATTTCCGGCGCCTAGCTTGATCATGACCTCCCCGAAGCCCGTTTCGGGAATCGGTATGGTGACCTCGCCAATGCGGCCAGAAAGCTCGCGGACGGAATACCCGGTGGAATTTTCGCTGTTGTCCATGGGCTTGACATAAAATAAATAAACAAGCGCCGATATCGCTATAGCAATTGCCACCGACAGCAGTACTACTACAGCGCTGCCCCACCCCGTATAATGGGTCAATAAAATGCCCGCTCCGCCAAACACCGTTACCGCACTTGCGATGACCATCGGCTTTAGAAAATCGACCGATAAAAAGTCGAGCAGCCCGTCTAGGGCGTGGCTGACCAGGTCTCCTAATATCACGCTAACCACCGCAAATAGGATTCCGCCTGCAAGACAGCTCCAAAAAATCGTTTCCATGGTAGCATCCTCCTAAATATGTTCCTAACTGTCTATATAAGGATATACGTATTAAGGTTCAATCTTGTTTCAAATATTTCCTTCTTGATAAGATCTTGGTAAGGATTGATGGTAATAAAATGGAACTTTATCGCGGTTCGATTGTCTACTTCAATAGGAGGGGGATACGTATGGAAAGCATCGGCGGTGTGATGATCTCTGATGATCCTTATGACGCACTGCAGGACCTGATGCGGGATTATTCGCAGGATGTGTGGAACTTTGCCTTTTTAATTACGAGGAACAAAGAAGCGGCTGATGATATTTCGCAGGAAGTATTCCTGAAAGCCTTCAAGCACTGGAGGAGGTTCGAGGGGCGAAGCTCTCCGAAAACCTGGCTGCTAGCCATCACGCGCAACCTGGCTCGAAATTGGCTGAGATCTCATGCCGTAAGAAAGATTGTACTCCTGGACCGCATTGAGGATCGTGGCGGTGCAAGCTCGGCCGAAAGCGAATATTTGGACCGCCTGCAAACGGAAAGCATCTGGAGCCATGTGCTGCGGCTACCAGCCAAATACCGTGAGGTACTTGTGCTCGAGGCGCATTACGAGCTCGAATACAGCGACATTGCCAGCCTTCTCGGGATTGCCGAGGGAACAGTCAAATCCCGGATACACCGGGCAAGAAAACGAATGGAGAAAGCAATGAAAGGAGATCTCGGCCATGAAGAGCACTAGACCGGAATGGTATGAGGAATTGAAACATCCTCCTTTTGGCCGGAACATGTTTACGCCTGAAATGGAGATGCGGGTTCGTCATCAGCTTGCTTCAAAAAAACAAAGGAGCAGCACCTTAAGCCGATTCATACTGCTCACCGCAGCATGCTCCGTGGCTCTCGCCTTCGTACTGCTGTTTATGTATGGAATGCTGCCAGCCGCCAGTAAGCTCGCGGGTTGGGTCGGCATTCCTGTCAGCAAGGAGCAGGATTGGCTTCCCCATTCCGTTTACAAGCAGGGGTCTGCCATCCTCCTCGAGACTTATCCTGGAGGTGATTACCATGCCGGTAAGCGATCTGGAAGCTGGTGGAATATTCACGAGCCTTATGAGCAGCTGCAAAATTCCACGATTCAGATTACAGCTACCCATCGCCAAAGCGGAACAACAATAATCGAGCTTCAGGAAACCCCCATAGACCAAAGTATGATCTACGCTGATTTCATCCGTGTTTCTTCCGATTTTGCGCTTCCTTTTCCGGGGACCTGGAAGTTTGATGTTTGTATCGATGGGATGAAAATTGGAGATACGGTTTTCGAGGTTCCCGATTCCGATTGGCAGCCAAGCCCGCAATTTGAATATGACTCATCCACACTAACTGGAAACAGGGGCAGGAGCGGTTTTGTCTCAAGCGGTTTTACAGCAGGGAGCGGTAATAAATTTTTATGGCACCTATGGGATACAAAGGAATTGTCCGGACGGCTGGTCGTCAAAGCTGTCAAAAAGAATTCCACTCAAGTCCTCACCATACTCGACACCGAACTCTCCGGTAGTCAAGAGCATCAAACGCTGCCAAGCCTCATGGAGCTGCCTGAATCAGGACTCTGGAGATTGATGATTTATGTGGATAATAAGTTTTTTGACAGTATAGTGGTTAAAGTTAAAGAACCCGGAAGCGAAGAGATGCCGTAACCGACAAACATTAAGAAAGGACCTTCCAACCGGAAGGCCCTTTTTTCGCACGGATTACAAAGACATTTTATAAATCTCTACTACGTCTTCTTTATTCAACTTTCTGAAATTGCCGAATGGTCCGAAGCGGACGGTCTTCTCGGCCATAACGTCGATTTGGCTGTCGTCGATGTCATAGTCCGCGAGGCGGCTTGGTGCGCCGATAGAGCTCCAGAAGTCACGCAGAGCCTGAATCCCTTCTTCGCCCACCTGCTCAGCGGATTTGCCAGCCGGATCAATATGGAATACGTTCACGGCAAGCTTTTTGAACCGTTCGGGATCCGTATGCAGATTGTATTTCATCCAGTTCGGGAACAGGATCGCGAGGCCACCGCCATGTGGGATATCGTATACGGCCGATACGGCATGCTCGATATTGTGGGTAGCCCAATCTCCGGCATAACCCATGTTCAACATACCGTTCAGCGCCATCGTACCGCAGTACATAATAGTCGAGCGGTCCTCGTAATTCTGCAGGTCATTAATGAGGCGCGGTGCTGTCTCAATAACGGTGCGAAGGATCGTTTCGCAGAAACCGTCCTGCACCGGCGTGTTCTCTTCGGTATGGAAATAATGCTCCAGCACGTGGGACATCATGTCCACCATACCATAGACCGTTTGGTCTTTAGGCAGGGTAAATGTATTCACCGGATCCAAAATGGAAAACGCAGGGTAAGCGTGTGGACTTCCCCAGCCCATTTTCTCCTGGGTCTTCTCGTTCGTAATAACCGAGCCGCCGTTCATTTCGGAGCCGGTTGCAGCGATCGTCAGCACGGTACCAAGTGGGAGTGCATCCTTCGGAGCCGCTTTGCGCTCTACAAAATCCCACATATCCCCGTCGTATTTGGCGCCTACGGAAATCGCCTTCGCGCAGTCAATGACGCTACCGCCGCCAACGGCGAGAATAAGATCGATGTTCTTTTCGCGGCACAGGTCTACGCCCTTATGTACCGTTGACAAACGCGGATTCGGCTCAACGCCGCTCAACTCGGTCACCTCAGCGCCGATTTCCTTTAGCAGGCTGTTTACACTCTCGTACAAGCCGCTGCGTTTGATGCTGCCGCCGCCGTACACCAGCAGAACGTTTTTGCCATACTTCGGTACTTCAGTTTTTAATGTATCAAGCTTGCCTTTGCCAAAGATCAGCTTGGTTGGGTTATAAAATTCAAAAGAATTCACTTCCAAATCGCCTCCGTCTTCCAAAAAATGATGTTGCCAATATATTATAACCCTCTGCCTGAACAAGAAACAAACCGCCCTTCCCCGAATACAGGGAAATAAGCGGTTTGCTTGAATAAAGCCTCACAAAATGCCTTATCGTGAAATCATTTCATGAGTAGGGATGCAGCCGATATGCGAGACGAAACGCCGGAAGGCTTCTTTACCCGCTTCGGTTCTTTTATAAACACCGGCATGACCGAGTATCTCAACAAAAATGCTTCCCACTTCAGTCTGGACAAGCTTCCAGGCATCCTCTTTGCTGAGGTTCGTTCCGTGCTTGGCTACCAGCTGCTCAATCCATGGTTTATGCTGCTTCAAAACATGGTCCTCCTGCTGCATCAGGCCGTCATAAAGACCTTTATCCCCTGCAAGAATCTCAGCTGTCAGATCCAGCTCTTCTTTCAGTCTGCCCGGTAAAATGGCAAGCCCCATTACTTCGATCAGACCGATATTTTCCTTTTTGATGTGATGCATCTCTTCATGCGGGTGGAAAATACCTGCGGGATATTCCTCACTGGTACGGTTGTTGCGAAGCACCAGATCCATCTCGTAGCTTCCATCCGGCGTCCGGTGCACGATCGGCGTTACCGTGTTATGCGGCACCTTTTCCCCGTTCTCCTCACTGAATGCCGCAATATCTGCTGTTGGATCGCTGTACTGCTTCCATGATTCGTAGATCATATCGGCCAGTTCCAGCAGCACATCGCTATCTTTTCCGGTTAAACGGAGCACGGACATCGGCCATTTTACGATACTGACGGTTGCACCAGCAAAGTCCGGATGGCTGAATACCGCTTCCTTCGGCGCATTTTGAATCGGAAAGGTATGCCGTCCTCCTTGAAAATGGTCATGCGTCAGAATCGAACCGCCTACGATCGGAAGATCGGCATTGGAACCGATAAAATAATGAGGATAAAGCTCCACGAAAGCTAGCAGGCGCCGCAAGCTGTCTTTCGTCAACTTCATCGGCACATGGTCATGATGGAACACAATGCAGTGCTCATTGTAATACACGTAAGGTGAGTATTGGAAAAACCACGGCTCACCGTTCAAGGCAAGCGGAATGACGCGAAGGTTCTGGCGAGCGGGATGATTTATCCGACCGGCATAACCAACGTTTTCCCGGCACAGCAGGCACTTCGGATAGACCGGAGGCGGCAGCAGCTTCGCCATGGCGATCTCCTTCGGGCTTTTTTCCGGCTTGGATAAATTAATCGTCATTTCAATGGTGCCGTACTCGGATTCATGCTCCCAATATACGTTTTTGTTCACGCGATCCATGCGGATGTAATTGGTATCGATGGATAGCTGATAGAACCGGTCTGTCGCCGCTTCCATGCCCTGATCTTCTTTCAGACTGTTGAACTCCCGGATCACTTCTGAAGGGCGGGCCATCAGATTGCCCATAATCTTCGCATCCAAAAGGTCACGGTAGGTATCTGTATTTTCCGGAATCAGACCGATGCTGAAGCCATAATCAATCAACACGTCTAGAGCGGGCTGTGGCCCATCAAGCGCCTCCAGTTCCTCATCACCTAGATAAGGCTCGCTGAAGCTGAAAAGCTCCAACAGCAGGTTGCGGCTGTAATCTTCGTCCAGCGGCTCGATCAGCCTGCGCTCTAGCGCAAATCGAACCAGGCGTTCAATCGCTTGAAGAGCTTCATTCTGTTCTGCTGTTCTCGCTGCATTAGATGCGTCCAAGTGTACTTCCCCCTTATTCTTCGCCGTAGCCATGCGGATGGCTCTGATGCCAGCTCCAAGCGCTCTGAATGATGTCCTCTAGCTTATCACGGGAAGGATTCCAGCCCAGCACCTCTCTGGCCTTCTGCGAAGAAGCGACCAAGACTGCCGGATCGCCAGCACGGCGTGCCTGCATCACCACCGGAATATCCAGACCTGTGACCTTTTTCGCTGTTTCAATCACTTCGTTGACCGAAAAGCCTTCGCCGATGCCAAGGTTGAATACGTTGCTGCTCTCACCCTTGCGCAGGTAATCAACGGAACGCAGATGGGCGTCAGCCAAATCGCTCACATGGATATAGTCACGGACGCAGGTGCCGTCTTCCGTCGGATAATCGTCGCCGAATACCGCAATGCTTTCGCGCTGCTTCAGCGCGGTTTGCAGCACAAGCGGAATCAGGTGACTTTCCGGACGGTGGTCCTCACCGATTTTGCCGCTGTCATGGGCGCCGGCCGCGTTGAAATAACGAAGTGCCACATATTTGATGCCAAGGACCTGATCAAACCAGGACATCATCCGTTCCATCATCAGCTTGGTTTCGCCGTAGACGTTGGTCGGCTGCGTACGGTCGCTCTCTATGATTGGCACGCGTTCCGGTTCCCCATAGGTTGCCGCCGTAGAGGAAAATACAATCCTGCGGACGTTTGCCGCATCCATCGCTTCTAGTAGGCACAGCGTGCCGAACACGTTATTGTCGTAATACTTTACCGGCTTCTGCATACTTTCACCGACAAGAGAATTGGCAGCAAAATGGATAACCGCATCAATGCTGTTTTCGCTAAACAGCTTCGCCAGCAGCTCCTTGTCTCTCAGATCGCCTTCATAAAGCTTGCCTCCGAGCAGCGCTCCGCGGTGTCCTGTCTGCAGATTATCCAGTACTACAACCTCTTCGCCGCGCTCAAGAAGAGCCGCTACCGTATGGGAGCCGATATATCCCGCTCCGCCCGTTACCAGAATGGCCATCTTATTCGTCCTCCTTCAGTTCTTTTACGCCGTCACCCGTACCACAAACATAGAATTCCGCCTTCAGACCTGTACGCTCTTCATAAGCTTGGCCTACCTGCTGCACGAACTGCTCTACGGAGTCCTCATGAACCAGGGATACCGTGCAGCCGCCGAAGCCCGCTCCGGTCATACGCGCTCCAAGCGTTCCTGGAATGCGCCGTGCTTCCTCAACCATTACATCAAGCTCGTTGCAGCTAACCTCGTACAGATACCGCAGAGATTCATGCGACTCGTTCATCAGCTTGCCGAACTGCTCCAGGTCATTATTTTTCAGACCTTCGACGGAATCCAGCACACGCTGGTTCTCCTCAACGACATGCAGCGCGCGCCGTCTGACCGTTTCATCCACAAGATGATTTGCAAGCTTCTCGAACTGGTCCGGCTTCAGCTGCGCCAAATAGTTCAGATCAGGAGTTTCTTTCTTCAGAATTTCCAAAGCCGTTTCGCACTGCTGTCTGCGCTCATTGTAAGCCGAATCCACCAAACCTCTGCGCTTGTTGGTATTTCCGATGATGATTTTATATGCTCCTGTACGGAACGGAACATGCGAATATTCAAGCGTATCACACATCAGCAGAATCGCATGATCCTGCTTGCCGTTCGCCACGGCAAACTGGTCCATTATGCCGCAGTTCACGCCAACATACTGGTTCTCAGCCCGCTGCGCAAGCAGCGCGATTTTCACGGTGTCCGTTTCGCAGCCTTCCAACGTTTGTAGTGCAAAAGCTGTTACCACTTCAATGGACGCCGATGACGAGAGACCTGCACCATTCGGAATCTCGCCATGATAGAGTAGATCGTAGCCCTTCGTGACCGGACATCCGGATTTCTTATTTTCAACCATCACGCCAACCGCGTAATCCACCCATTCGCCTGTCTTTTCTTCACCGATCTCCTTCAGGCTGAACTCCTTTTCATATGGAAAATTGGTCGTCGCGAGACGGATCTTGTCATCATCACGCTGGCGGACCAGCAGTGTCGTTCCAAATTCCAGGGCTGCAGGGAGAACATAGCCTCCGTTATAGTCAATATGCTCCCCGATCAGGTTTACACGTCCCGGTGCGAGGAATACCTTCAGGTCGTGCTCACTGTCGCCATACTTTTTGATAAACAGTTTTTTTAGCGATTCTATTTTCATTTGCAATGCACCATCCTTTCCTTATGGTTACTTTCTAAGATCATTATAAAAACAGAACTGCCTTTCGTTAATGCAATTATGTTTGCTCTATATGGATTTATGTGACTTTGGAGAATATAATGGCATTATCATTTACTTATCTTTATCTATATAAATTGAACTAAAGTTTAATTCTCCATCTTCTTGATTGCTGTTAAATCAAAGAGATGGGTACCTATTCTTTAGTTCAATTTATCTAGCTGAACCTAAAAGGAGTCCTTTTTATGGCCGTTCAAGAAAGCTACAGTGTAGCCTCCAATCCCGTGTACCATGACAAAAGCCCGCTCCATGTGCTGTTTGCCGGCGAAAGCCAGACCAAGCCTCTTCATATCGTCGGGCCGAAAATATATGACTACTATCTGCTTCACTACGTGGAAAGCGGTAAGGGTCTGTTCCGCTCGGAGGAGCATACCTATGAGCTTGGAAAAGGGAGCTGCTTTCTGATTCATCCGGGTCGGCTTGTCAGCTATGCTTCGGATGCAAACGAGCCCTGGCGCTACCGGTGGACGGCTTTTTCCGGGAGCGAGGCGCAGGCGCTTGTGGACTCAGCCGGCTTCTCCGGCGGGCACTCCGTTCTCTTCACGAGCAGCGGCAGCCTAATTCCTTCCTCCATCAACCGGATCGCGGATGCCTTCTACAGTAAAAAGGAAAGTGCGGATATGGCGGCACTTGGTTATCTCTATCTTATCTTTTCCGAGGCCCGGGAGATCCTAACGAGTGAAATCCGCCTGACGGGAACCGAATCCCAGGTTCAGCGGACCGTCAAACAAATGATTCATTATATGTCCGCCCAATACGCGCATCCCGTTTCGATTGAACAGATGTGTGAGAGTCTGGGTTACAACCGCGCTTACCTGTCCCGTATTTTCAAAAAAGAAACCGGCATGTCTCCCGTTACCTACCTGCTCAAGCTGCGAATCGACAAGTCGCGCCAGCTGCTCAGGGAACGTCCCGAGTTGTCCATTGAACAGGTTGCCGCATCCGTCGGATTAACAGATCCGCTGTATTTCTCGCGACAGTTCAAGCGGCTGTGCGGCCAATCGCCAAGCCATTACCGCACGCTTGTTGCTTCTACGCCGTCCTCTCTGCATGACTGCCTCTATTAGAACTGTAAATCTACTTTTGCAAAAAATAAGCCCGCTGCACTCCATAAGGAGCGAGCGGGCTTATTAGTACAAAATGATGATCTGGATATTTATGACTCGTTTTCCGTTTTCAGAATCGCTTCAATGCGATCCAGTTCCTCATTGCTGAACTCTAGGTTCTTCAGCGCAGCGATGTTATCTTCAATCTGACTCACGCGGCTCGCGCCAATCAAAGCTGACGTGACTTTGCCGCCGCGAAGTACCCAAGCCAGAGCTAGCTGCGCCAGGCTTTGACCTCGTGCTGCCGCAAGCTGGTTCAGCGCACGGATTTTACGAATTGCTTCAGGCGTAATGTCATTGGCATTCAAGGACATCGATGAGCTCGCTGCCCGGGAATCCTCCGGAACCCCGTTCAAATATTTATTGGTAAGCAGTCCTTGCTGAAGAGGCGTAAAGGCGATGCTGCCCACGCCATTCTCTTCCAGCACATCCTGCAGTCCGTTTTCGATCCAGCGGTTCAGCATGGAATAGCTTGGCTGATGAATCAGCAGTGGCGTACCTAATGATTTCAGAATGGAAATGGCTTCTGCCGTCTGCTCGGCTGAGTAGCTGGAAATACCAATGTAGAGCGCTTTGCCTGAACGCACGATGTGATCCAGTGCCATCATCGTCTCTTCGAGCGGGGTATTCGGATCAAAACGGTGGGAATAGAAAATATCCACGTAATCCAGCCCCATCCGCTTCAAGCTTTGATCCAGACTTGAGATCAGATATTTTCGGGATCCCCACTCGCCGTAAGGGCCTGGCCACATGTAATATCCTGCCTTGGAGGAGATGATCAGCTCATCACGGTGGCTCTTCAGATCCTGCTCCAGAATCTTGCCGAAGGTTTCCTCAGCAGAGCCGGGCGGCGGTCCGTAATTGTTTGCCAAGTCAAAATGTGTAATCCCCAGGTCAAACGCGCGTGTGACCATGCTGCGGGCATTCTCTAACGTATTCACGCCTCCAAAATTATGCCAAAGTCCAAGAGATATAGCCGGAAGCTTGAGGCCTGACCGGCCGCAGCGGTTGTATACCATTTCTGCGTAACGTGATTCGCTTGGTGTATATGCCATTGCAATCCGCCTTTCTATGTTAAGGTAATATTGCTTAATAAGTATCATATCTCTTTCGCGATGCGTTTGGCAAAAAACGATGATGTGCCGTTTATCTTCCTATGCCTCAAATCCTCAAAGTCCCAGAAGCGCGCCCACCTGATCCATGACTTCCCCGATCTTGTCATTGATAATCAGACTGGCCCTCTGGTCATAAGGTGTCGGATCCATATTGAGCAGCACCGAGCGGGTTCCTTCAAAATACGATACGAGCTCTGCCGCCGGATGCACCGTCAGCGATGTCCCGCCGACAAGCAGCAGATCCGCATTCGTGATCACGTCCATTGAGCTGATTAGAACCTGCTGGTCAAGCGCCTCCTCGTACAAAACGACATCCGGTTTAATGATTCCCTGGCAGTGAGGACAGCGTGGTACAAGATGCTTGCTCGCCATCACCTGCTCAAGTCCGAAGAACCGTCTGCAGCCCATACAGTAATTGCGATGAACGGAGCCGTGCAGCTCCAGAACTTCCTTGCTCCCCGCCTTTTGATGCAATCCATCAATATTTTGCGTCACCACAGCCTTCAGCTTTCCCTGCTCCTCGAGCTTTGCCAGAAGCCGGTGACAGCCATTTGGCTTGGCATCCGGATGAAGCATTTTGCTGCGGTAAAAATCAAAAAATATATCGGGCATTTTCACGAAAAAGGAGCGGCTGAGCATTATTTCAGGCGGATAAGGAGAATGCTGCTCGGTCTGATACAAGCCTGCGGCAGAGCGGAAATCGGGAATACCGCTCTCTGTAGAGGTACCGGCTCCTCCAAAAAAGACGATTGTTTTACTCTGCTCAATCCAAGAAGCCAATGTTTCAATCTTTTGCACCATTTATCACCTCCACATAGGTTTGGGTTGTTCCCATAAATATATCATGTAAATTCGTGCTTCTGAATATCTGAAAAAGATTTAGATACGTGATCAGCCCGCCTCCCGGTTGGGATGGCAGGCTGCCTCGGGCAAGCCGCTCAGGTACTCCTGAACCGCCGTTTTTCAGCCCTACTGGGGCTTTTGCACAATCCTATTTTTTGGCGTCGCGGTAAGCTTGCATGTACTGCTCCGACTTCTGACGCACCAAGTCCATGTTGCCCGTCTTCACGGCTTCGTTGGTTAGGTCTGAACCAATGCCGACGGCAACGGCCCCGCCCTGGATCCAGTCTTTCAGATTCGCCAGGGACACTCCGCCTGTCGGCATAAAATTTGCCTGCGGCATAGGTCCCTTCATCGTCTTGATAATGCCCGGTTCATATAAGTTGCCCGGGAACAGTTTAACGATATCGACGCCAAGCTCCAAGGCATGCTGCACCTCAGCAATGGTCATCACGCCCGGCATAATAGGTATACGGTATAAATTGCATATTTTAACGGTTTCCGGATTAAGCGATGGCCCTACCACGAATTCGGCGCCCGACATGATCGCTGCTCGCGCCGTCTGTGGTTCAAGAACAGTACCAGCGCCGATGACAGCAAATTTATCAGGATCTTCCGCTTTCCAGCTGTACATGCGGCTCAGCTTCTCAATCGCCTGCAGCGCACCCGGTACCGTCAAAGTGACCTCAATGACCTTAATCCCTCCGGCGATAGCCGCTTCAGCCATGGCAAAAACCTGATCCGCGGAATCTCCGCGCAGAACAGCCACCACACCGTTATCGATAATCTTCTGTATGACCTGGAGTTTTTTCACAATAACCTGCTCCTTTTCACTCATTATATGGAAATCTTGTTATAATGTCTATAAATTACATAAGTGGACAATAAAGTAAGTAATTTTGTTTCAAACGCTGTACTTCACAAACTTAAACTACCTCTCAATATGTACCTTGTGCCCGAGCTTTGCATCCACCTGCTCCCAGGTTGGCAGTGCTTCCCAATCTCCTACGGCTTGGATGACCATGGAGCCCATAAGGTTACCGAGGCGCACCGCTTCTACGGTCGAATGACCCTTAAGCAGTCCGGCAATGAAGCCCGCGCAAAAGCCGTCGCCCGCTCCAACCGTATCGAGTACCTGATCCGCTTTAAAATAAGGAACTTCGGTCAGGGTACCTTTCTCCAGAACATAGGTCAGATCCGGTCCGCCCTTAATAATCGACACTGCGTCCAGCTTGGATAGCTTGTCGAAAACAGATTCATCTTCTTTAACATCATAAAGCAGCTTCAGTTCATCTAAACCGGGCAGGAAATAATCCGCCTTCTCGGCGAGTCGTAATAATACACCACGCGCTTCTTCCAGTGTCCACAGCTTCAGCCGCAAATTCGGATCAAAACTGACCTTGACTCCGGCGCTGCGTGCTATATCCATCGCTCTCTCCGCGCATTCCAGGGCAGATGCGCTAATCGCTGCGGTAATACCTGTCACATGAAGAATTTTTGCGCTCTGTATGTATGACTCGTCGAGCTGATCTGCCTGCATCCGGCTCGCAGCCGAAGCTTTGCGATAGTAATATACCGATGATTTGCCAGCCGTATTTTCGCGAATCATGAGTCCCGTCGGAGCCTCGCTGCTGAGTACCGCACGCGAAACATCAACGCCCTCGCCGCGAATCGCTTTATATATCATCGTACCGATTGGGTCGCTGCCAAGCGTTCCAAACCAGCCGGCGCGATGTCCTAATCTGGCGACGCCTATCGCCACATTACTTTCAGCCCCGCCAAACGACTTATGCAGAGTCGAAGCATATTCGAGTCCTCTTGAATCTTGTGCAGTTAACAATCCCATGCTCTCGCCGAAGGTAACCAGTTCAGGTGCTAGATTTGCTGTGTCCTGCTGCATAATAGTCCCCTTTCCGTTTTTGAATCTGTACCTATTGTCTGCGGAGTTGGAAGGGTTGTCAATACGAAACAATTTCATCGCTTTGACACACTTAGAACGAATGTTAGCGTTTTCTATTGTGATATAAATCACAATGTTGTTGTTCTATGCGTAGTAATTTATAGATGAAGATATTGGAGGGAGTCTCATGGAAAAGACTTTAGCCCAGCAGGGGGAAACCTACTTTTTAAACTTACGGTTTATATTGATCCTGACCGTCTTAATAGGAAACGCAATCGAGCCTTTGATCCATCAAATGGACGGTATCCATGCTCTTTATTTGTGGATCTTCAGCTTTCATATGCCCCTGTTCGTATTCGTGACAGGATATTTCGCCAAGGGCGCACTCGGCGGCGAAGTCGGCCGTAAAACGCTGCTGCAGATCGGACTGCAGTACACCATCTTCCAAAGCCTCTACTCGTTTCTGGATGTTACCGTGTTTCATGTTCAGAACATTCACCATTCGTTTTTTGCACCATACCTCCTTCTCTGGTTTCTTGCCAGCCATGCAGGATGGCGGCTGCTGACATTGGGGATGCATAAATTAACACCTACTGCTCAAATCATTCTTTCGCTGGTCTTAGGCATTCTAGTCGGCTATCTCAGGTTGGATGGAGCTTGGCTCAGCATTAGCCGAACCTTTGTCTTTCTACCATTCTTTGTTATCGGTTATCATTTTTCGTTCGAAGCCTTTGTGCAATTTTTCACCAAACAAAAAAAACTCATCGACGCTGTCGCTTCGATCGTACTTTTCGCTATCATCGCCTTGTGGGGACTGGGAATACCCGAAGGCTGGCTCTATGGAAGCATGACCTATATGCAGCTTGGACATCAGGAGTGGTATGCCGGATTGTACCGTGCAGCATTTTACGGCCTAGAGTTCATAGCGGGCGCTTCTTTTCTGGCCTGGGTACCTTTTCAGCAAAGTCGTATGACAGATCTGGGACGCCGTACTCTGTATGTGTTCCTGCTCCATGGCTTTTTCATCCGCTTTGCGGTCGTTTCGGGGCTGTACAGCTACATTCAGAACCCAGCAGCAGCTCTACTGCTCATTGCGGGCGCAGTTCTGCTCGCTGTTGCATTGGCCCAGCCTGCTGTAAAGAAATACGCCCATCCTGTTATTGAGCCTTCGGTAACCTGGATCATTCGGCTCACGCTATGGGTAAACCGGTATAGAAATAAAGCTTCGACATTTTTTCGCTGAAAAGTTTTAAGGTTCTAAAGCATAACGTCGGCTTAAAAAAGCATCTTCGATCCAACTCTTCCGGATTGGGGATGCCTTTTTTTTCACCTTTTTCCTGGATCTGCCCGCACCCTGCTGTGTATTTCCTTGCTAGAAAATCCTCTCATTTTGTGATAGACTCATTTAAAATCGTTTATTCGGGCACTTCTTTGAGTAACCGCGTTGAAGCGAGATGGTTTTCACATTTAATTAAATAGGGGGAAGAGACATCATGGCAGCTAATAAAATGCGTTCAGACATGATCAAAAAAGGCTTCGACCGTGCACCACACCGTAGTTTGCTGCGTGCAGCCGGCGTAAAAGAAGAAGATTTCGGCAAACCGTTTATTGCCGTATGCAACTCCTACATCGACATCGTTCCAGGACATGTGCATTTGCAGGAATTCGGCAAGATCGTCAAGGAAGCCATCCGTGAAGCCGGCGGCGTTCCGTTCGAATTCAACACCATCGGCGTTGACGATGGCATCGCAATGGGCCATATCGGTATGCGTTATTCGCTGCCAAGCCGCGAAATTATTGCGGATTCCCTTGAAACCGTTGTATCCGCCCACTGGTTCGACGGCATGGTCTGCATTCCGAACTGTGACAAAATCACTCCCGGAATGCTAATGGGCGCACTGCGCGTTAACATTCCGACCATCTTCGTGAGCGGCGGACCAATGAAAGCCGGCGTAGACAGCAAAGGTCGCAGACTTTCTCTGACCTCCGTATTCGAAGGTGTTGGCGCCCACCAGGTTGGTAAGATCTCTGATGAGGACCTGATGGAGCTTGAACAATACGGCTGTCCAACCTGCGGATCCTGCTCCGGTATGTTTACGGCAAACTCCATGAACTGTCTGGCGGAAGCACTCGGACTCGCTATGCCGGGCAACGGAACCATCCTGGCTGTGGCTGAAGAACGCAAGGAATTCGTCAAGCAATCGGCACGCCAGCTGATGGAACTTGTTAAAATGGACCTCAAACCGCGTGATATCGTAACACGTGAATCGATTGACAACGCCTTCGCTCTCGATATGGCCATGGGCGGCTCTACCAACACCGTCCTTCATACCCTGGCGCTTGCCCAAGAGGCAGGCATCGATTATCCGCTGGAACGGATTAATGAAGTTGCAAACCGAGTTCCTCATATCTCGAAGCTGGCACCAGCTTCCGATTACTTCATTGAGGACGTTCATACCGCCGGTGGTGTAAGTGCCGTGCTGCATGAGCTTCTGAAAAAACCGGGCGCTCTGTTCGGCGACTGCATGACCGTCACCGGCAAAACCATCGCCGAAAACGTGGAAGGCTGCGAAATCTTGGACAAAAACGTTATCCACCCGATTGATCAGCCATATTCCGAGCGCGGCGGTCTGGCCGTATTGTACGGCAACCTGGCACCAGAGGGATCGATTATCAAGGTTGGTGCGGTAGACCCTTCAGTAGGCGGATATCATAAAGGCCCTGCTATCTGCTTCGATTCCCAAGAGGAAGCTCTTGAAGGCATCGCAAACGGTAAAGTCAAAGAAGGCATGGTCGTGGTTATCCGTTATGAAGGTCCTAAGGGCGGACCTGGCATGCCAGAGATGCTCGCTCCTACTTCCCAGATCGTCGGCATGGGTCTTGGCGCCAAAGTCGGCCTGATCACCGATGGACGCTTCTCTGGCGCATCCCGCGGCATCAGCATCGGACATATCTCTCCGGAAGCTGCAGAAGGCGGACCAATCGCATTCGCTCAGGATGGAGACATCATCGAACTGGATTTGAACAACCGTAAGATCGAGCTTCACATCAGCGACGAAGAAATGGCTTCCCGCCGCTCCCAGTGGAAAGGCTTTGAACCAAAAGTGAAAACCGGGTACCTCGCCCGTTATTCCAAGCTTGTAACCAACGCCAGCCAAGGCGGTGTTATGAAGATCTAATCATTTCTTAATACAGTAAAAGGGCAGTAAGCACCGGTAGACATCGGAGCTGCTGCCCTTTCTTCATGTGTGCATGTTCCAAACGCCCTTTTATATCATGCTGAGCCTACGGCTCATCTGTAGATGAATGAACTCCAAACGTCGTATCCCAGCGAAAGTTTATTTTCCTACCAGAACAAAGACATTGCCGTCCGGGGCCTCCATAATAGCCACATGCCCGGACTCGGTCTCAAACGGTAAACCGATCCACTCGATCTCCTCATGCTTGCTTAATTCATGATATGCTTCCTGTACGTCATCAACTAGAATTTCGATTTCGGTGGATTGATTTTGAGGGTGGTTGCTGAGTACGAGTTCGGAGCTGTTCAGCTCAGGAAAGATCAATCCGACCAGCGTCCATACAAACCCGCTGTCCAGAACCCGCTCAATTCTCCAATTCTCTTTCAGTCCCATGGTCGTATAAAAAGCTAAAGATTTATCGATATCCTTCGTATGAATACATACACATTCCAGCTTCTTAAACATCGGAAGATCCCCTCCTCGCCATATCAGAACAAACGTTCCTATATGCCTATATTATTCCATTAGTAAAGGGAATGCAAGTATTTATTTCTATAAATTGGGTTAAAAGGCGCGCAAAAGCAGCTGACAGCAAAGAACCCTGCCGGCATTTCAAGCCATCAGGGTTCTTATTGCACTAGAGTATGAAATTATATTGCCGGGGTAGAGCCTTCCAATCCTTGCGTAGAAGCGGCCAGGCTTAGATCACTATCGTCGGCATGATCCGGGTGATCTTCACTTGAATGTTTCATTTCCTGGCGGTGGCGATGCGATCCGTTTTCTGCATACCGCTCAACTAATACGTCGATAGGCATAAGGATCATTTTCGGTACCAGCTGTTGGGAATGTTCCTTTAGACGGGAGTGTCCGGACGGATGGATGACGCTTAATAAAAATTTCAAATAGAGCCGTGTCGATTTTGAAACAAGCCCATCCTTCAAGTCAATGACCTGGAAACCGAACTGCTGTGGTCCACGATTTATCATGGATACGCCATAAAGCGCTTTGGCATTTCTGGCTCCCGAATCCTCCATCACGAGATGAGCCAATGGCGGAAGCTCCTTCTCCATAGAACGAATCATCTGAATTGCAATATGGACCGATGATCGCGACCGAACTCCGAAGTAGAACAGCTTTTCGTTATCGAAATGCAGTTCTACAACTTGATCACCCTTCTGCAGCATGATTCCGTTTTTGAGCTCAATGGTCTGCCCGCGGTATTTTCGCAGGCGGTAATGAAGAAACGGATCATGGGGATTCACGGTTTTTAGCCGAAACGCTTTGTGGAATATCGTCTCCCAGATCAGCCACAGTTTAACGATCACAAGCTTGCTGCGGGGAATCTTCTTTTCCATCGTTTTCTCTTTGGCCATAATCATCTCGTCTATCCGGATACTCTTCAGTCCGCGGCGCTTCGCTTCCTCAAGCACGCGCTCCAGTGCAATCAGCATTTGCTGCGGTGCATCGGGATTCGCCCCTGCCGTCGTGCCGCAATCATGAAGCAACAGCACCTCTCCTGGCTGCAGCTTGTTCAGCATCCGTTCTGTCAGTCGATCGGCACCGATTCGTTCTTTCCAGTCGCCAAACATGGCTGACCAGAGCACAATTTTAAACTTGCTGCCTCTCTTTTTCTTCAAATCGAAGAGATTGACGATCCCCCACGGTGGACGGTAATACGACGAACGCTCACCCGTAATGGAATAAATAATCTTATCGGTCTTCAAAATCTGCTGTGTCACGGTTGCCGGCCGCATCAGCCAGTTCGTTTTGTGAACATAATTATGAATGCCGATTAGATGACCTTCGTCATACATCCGTTTGACCAGCTCCGGATTCTTCTCGGCATGCGAGCCGACTACAAAAAAGGTCGCCTTGGCATCATAACGCTTAAGCAAATCGAGCAGCAGGGGCGTATACTGCGCGTCAGGCCCATCATCAAAAGTCAGCGCATATTCATGTTCGCCGCTGCCCCTCCGAAATACACGGAACCCGAAAATACGGGTAATGATTCCTGGAATAAACGCATAAAAAGTTGAAATATAAAACAACCAAAGCAGCAAGTTATCCATGTCATAATCCTCACTTTTCTGATTGACTTTGACTTGCCGAAAGGCAGGTTACTCTATAGAATGGACTAAGAGTGGAAAGTTATTACTAATCCAGGAAACCCGTCTCATTTCTGCATAAAAATTCAGCGCATCATAGAAAAATATTATAGACGCTATTTTTTATTTTATCACAGCCACCCGCGAAATAGGCATTTTTTTTGAAAATTTAGTTATGCTCAAAAATACATATGATTTTTCCATTTTTAACAAACCACCATAGCTCCGCAAGCTACGACTTCTGAGAAGCAAGCAGATTCATCATGTCACCGAATAAGGCCGTAGCCTGATTGCTTCCATCGGTGGGCATATTCTGGAACAGGACGGCAGCAGCGTATTTCGGCCGGTCAACAGGACCGTACCCGATGAACCACTGGTTGTTGCGCTGCCGCCCTTGGACAGTAACCTGTGCGGTGCCCGATTTCCCAGCCAGCCTCCACTTCGATTTCAGCAGCGATTTCGCGGTCCCCTCCGTAACCACCTTCTCCATCCAACCGCTGATCAGCTGAGCCGTTTCAGGCCGGATGCTTCCCGCATAAGAAGGTGAAAGATGAGGCTTGAGATTTTTCATAAGCTGTCCATTCGCGTAAGAAATACTCTCCACCATACGCGGCGCCAGAACCTGTCCCCCATGTAAAAGCGTGACTACCATATTGGCCGCCTGAAGCGGCGTGACACGTACATCCCTTTGACCGATGCCGGTCTGGGCTCTGGTGCCCCCATCAAGCGCAGCGGAATCACTCGAATATATCTTTCCGGCTTCCTCATGATCAAACGGCTTCAGCACAGGCATTCCTGCTATATTCTTGGCTTCCCATCCGACGGTTCGTCCAAGTCCCAGCTTACTGGCTGCATCCTCCAGATCTTCTCCGGACAAACGTTCCGACAGCTCCGCAAACACGACGTTGCAGGACTCGGCGAATGCTTTCCCTAGCGTAAGAGCCCCATGTCCTGAAGGCTTCCAGCAGGATAATCCGTATTTTCCATACCGGCCGGAGCAGAAGAACGTTTCATCCGCCGAGGTGACTCCCGCTTCCAAAGCTGCCGCGGCTACTACGGTTTTGAAAATAGAGCCCGGGGCAGCAGCCTGAACCGCCCTGTTATTCCAGGCTCCCTGCTCCAGATGAATATCCAGCGGATTGTAAAATGGCCGGGATACCATTGCAATGACGTCGGCATTGCTGGCATCGAGCAGCACAACTGCCCCCTCCTTCATTCCCGCCTTTTGAGTCAGGGCTTCGATCTTTTGCTGCAAAGAGAGGTCAATGGTCGTACGGACCCGCAGCGGATAATAAGGATTGTTTGGCGACTTTAATTGAACACCCGTACCGGGAATGGCACGATTCATGCCGTCAACAGAATAATAAGCCGTTGTCTGCCCCGCACCCCGAAGAAGCGGCTCCAGCATCTTTTCAAGGCCTGCAGCTCCTTCCCGGAATGCATAGCCAGTATGCGGCATATGCTTCTGATCCGGCCGTTCGGACAAGAAACCAAGCCATTGCATGCCGTTTGGTTTGTTCGCATACCGCTGCGAATACGGCAGAACCTCGATACCACTAAAATTAAGCCCAGATATATGTTCAGCCTGTCTTTGACTCAGAGCTAACGGTATGTTTTTATAAGGCCCCTGCCACAATATAGGAACGCTGAGATTGTTCCACATCGTGATAAGTTTGGCCGTATCAGTACCCAGAGCGCTTGCAACCTTGTCAATGCTTCCATCTTCATTACTCAAGGTTTTCCCATCTATTGGAAACAGAATGGCTGCAGACACAGTCTCTCCCGTGATGGGGACCCCTTTCCGGTCATATATATTCCCCCTGCCGGAATCCAAAACCACTCCCCGCTCACGCTGAAGGACAGACATCTCCTGAAGCGTATACATGCTGTCCGGCAGCTTCGCAGTACGGAATACCATCTGGATATAAGCTAATCTTATAATCAGAACAACCAGAATCCCTGTTAATAGAACGAGTCCATAGAAGATCCGCTTCTTCTGAATAAACATGATACACACCGTTCCCTTGTTCGACGTTTTTTTCCATTATGTCCTATTCATAAGACTTTTATCCCGGTTCTTAGCGGCACGCAGTTGCAAATAAAAGGGTTGCCACTGAAGGCCACACACCTTCGGGACAACCCTTTTAGCTGCTTCTTGAAAAAGCAATGCTGTATTAAATTGTGAACCGCGACAACGTCTCCTTGAGCTCATTGGATACATTTTCGAGTTTACCGGACAGCTGTACCAGCTGGCTGCTGATGCTTTGTTGTTCGTTGCTAAGTGAAGCGACTTCCTCGGAAGTGGCAGAGGATTCTTCAGCTACCGCACTGACGTTGCTCATGGCATCTGACAAAATCTCCTGGGAATGATTTAACGTTTCAATAGATTGCGTTACGGTATCCAAACGCTGCGTGAAATCGGACATCTGCTCCCGCACGGAAACAAAGATATCGTTCGTTTCCTTCACCGAATTCATTTGCTCCTGGAATAACGGGTTTGCTTCCTGCAAAGCCTCAACCGTTTCATTCATTTCATGCATAATTTTCTCAGTGATCTGGCCTACCATGTCAATGGACTGTCTGGATTGTTCAGCCAGCTGGCGGATCTCGTCGGCAACAACCATAAATCCTTTGCCTGCAGCCCCTGCACGTGCAGCTTCAATCGTTGCATTGAGCGACAAAATATTCGTTTGCTTCGTAATATTTTGCAGTACCTCAAGCACTTTGTTCACAGACATCGTTGTTTGCTTTAGGTTATCCACTTTGTGCATGAGGGAACGAGTCATATCTTCCGTTCGATGCGTTTTTTCCATCAGATTATTCAAATGCTTGGTACCGCGATCACTCGACTCCTCGACGTGATGGGCGCTACTACTCATCTCATCATTGGCCGTTACGACAAGCTGCATTTGACGTGAAATATTATCCGTCAGCTCATTGCCCCGTTCCGCTTCAGTAGCCAGACTGCTCGCTCCGCTCGCGATTTCCTCGGTTGCAACCGCAATTTCTTTGGCGGAAAGAGCCGTCTTCTTGGAAGCGTCCGTCAGCTCGCTCGCTGTTTCGAGAACCGCTAGAGCCGTTGTATTCGTCTGCTGCACAAGATTCGTTATTTGATCCATCATCAAGTTGAAGCTTCTTCCCAGCTCGCCGATTTCATCGGAAGATTTATTTTCCATCCGGACCTTCAGGTTCCCTTTGGAGCCTTCGATCATTAAGTCCTTAAGACGGCTTAACGGTTTGGCAATCATAAGAACCATCCAGAAGCCGATCAGAATGGCGATAATGACAACCACCAGTACCAGACTCAGAGTCAGCACTAGAATACCCTGAGCGTCCTTTACGAGCAGTTCTGTTGGGATTGTACCTACTAATCTCCACCCGGTCGTTTTAAGTGTATTATATCCAGCCAAAATGTTGTGCTTTTCACTATCTTCCGTATAGAGACTGTTAGAATCATCTTTCTGATCCTTCATAAAAGCGAAGTCTGATACTTCTCCTGCCTCATTCGCCTGGCTTGAACCCACTACCTTATTATCAGGAGAAATCAACTGCAGCTTGCTGCCTTCGCCCAAATTGATAGCCTTCAACTGATCTTCAATCAGTGATGTTTTCAGTTCAATGACGATGACAAAGGTTTTTCCGCCGCCAGACAAGCTTTGCATAGGACGAACCATTTTGAAATTGCTCTCACCGTCTTTTCCTTTTTCAGTAGGAACCCAGAAAGCTTTGTTCTGTTTCTGAGCCCGCTCGTACCACGCCTGATCCCGGATGGCATTCATGTCGGTGCTCGCAACACCAGCCATGATCGGATTTTGATTCGCATTCGGCGGAATCAGGTAGATTGCTTTAATGCTACTGTTGCTGTTAATCTGATTGCTCAGCTTTTTACTGATCTTATCATTTAAAACAAACATATCGTATCCACTAATCTCTGTGGAGGACATTTGATCGATCATCTTCTGAGTTTCCGGGTCAAAGAAGATCTGCATCGTCATATCCTCATACTGATTGAGAATGATATCAAGCTTTTCGGATGTCTGAATCATGGTTTGCTTGTTCGCCATTGCAGCATTATCCTTAATCGTGCTCTTCGCCTTGTTGTAAGACAATAGGCCTAATATTAATACAAAGGATACAATGGCGATAAAAAAGATCAAAAACAGTTTGACACCCACTGATTTTGTAGGATTAAGCCTTTTCAGCCGGGAAGCCGCATCGCGTATACTGAATACCTCTTTTTTGACGCCAGCTTGTCCCGAAACGGATGTTTCCCCCTGCTTCTCTTTCCGAAGTAGCTTCCCAAAGCGGTTTTTCTTGCCTTCTTTATGTTCTTTCTTTTGAACCTCTCCCATTTCCTCACCTACCGCATTAAATTCTTGTCTCATGTAATATGTAAGCAATCCCTACTTTATTCTTCGACATTTCCCCTTATTATTCTTTGGTTTTTTAGAAAAATTTTTATAACCTTTTTCCTAATTTGTATGATCCATTCGTCCCGGTTGCAAAAAAGTCGCTGAACTCAGGGAGTTCAGCGACTTATGATAAGTATGTCATATTCAAATAGGGAGTTTTAATGCTTTCTTCTCATCATATCGAAATATGCGACAGGCTGATCCACCTTCATGCGGATCCGATGCAAAGGATGACGTGCCGCTTCAAGAGGCTGGCCTTCCTCGTCCCACATTTCAGTTACAGTCTGCTTGAAGAAAGTGCCTTTCGGGCCGAAAAACTCGATTTCCTGCCCCAGCTTGAAATAATTGCGCTGCTGAATGACAGCTGTTTGCTCTGCCTCGTCGTACTCAAGCACAAGTCCGGCAAAATCATATGGCGCAGCCTTTTCTTCAGGCACATAGATATGATCCTCATGGTCCGGCGTGTCATAAAAGAATCCGGTATTCAGAGGACGGTTAGCCGCTTTATTCAGCTCATCCAGCCATTCGGACTTGAGCTCATAATGCTCCGGATCCTCAAAATACGCATCGATGGCCTGCCGGTATACATTAACAACCGTCGCCACATAATGAATGGACTTCATCCGTCCCTCGATTTTAAAACTGTCGATGCCTACCTCGATCAAATCTGGTATATTCTCTAGCATACATAAATCCTTGGAACCCATGGTAAAAGCATGATCGTCTTCTTCGAAGAGAGGTAGCTGTGTAATCCCGGGCTGCAAGACAGCTGGCGGCTCTGCCCCGGTAGAATTATCAGCCTGCTCTCTGGCATCTTCAAAAAGATCATATTTCCAGCGGCAGGACTGACAGCAGCCTCCCCGGTTGGAATCACGGTCTGTAAAATGGTTGGACAGCACGCAGCGGCCCGAAATCGATGAGCACATCGCACCGTGAATAAAGGCTTCGATTTCAATTTCCACGTTATTTTTGATTTCTGCAATCTCTTCCAGGCTCGCTTCCCTGCCGAGCACAACACGGGGAAGCCCTTCATCCTTCCAGAATTTAACGGCCTGCCAATTAATCGTAGACTGCTGGGTGCTGAGATGCACTTCCAGCAGCGGAACCGTCCGCTGGGCCACTTCGATTATAGCCGGGTCGGCGGCAATGATGGCTGAGATTCCAGCTTCATAGAGATTGCGCAAATACTCCTCGATGCCCTCAATATCCTCATTATGCGCGTAAATATTCGTAGCCACGAATACTTTTGCGCCATACTTTTTCGCGAATTCCACGCCCTCGCGCATTTCCTCGAAGGTAAAATTGTCCGCGTTCGAACGCAGCCCATATTTTTGACCGCCGATGTATACTGCATCCGCTCCATAATGAACGGCAAATTTCAATTTTTCCAGATTTCCTGCAGGTGCCAGCAGCTCCGGCTTTTCAAGACGGACCCGTTTCCCCTGGTATTTTGGCTTAGAAAGCAGTTTTTCCACGATGATGACACCTCCATTGATAACCTAGTAGACTTGTTCCTTATAAAAGAATCCGAACGTCAGCTCACGCTCCGGATCCTGAAGCTCACGGATCCTATCCAGCCATTCCTCACGGAAACGGTAGCTGGCTGGGTTCGACTTATACGTATCAATCGCAGTACGATACGCTTTCACTACGGCGGTATTGTAGGATATAGTTTTCATGAATCCTTCGATTTTGAAGCTGTCGATGCCCGCCTGCAGCAGCAAATGCAGATCCTCTAGAATACAAATATCGTCTGAACTCATAATATGCGTCCCATTTTGATCTTCAAAAATCGGATATCTTTCCTGAGCACGGTCCGCCTCAACAAGAAATAATCCGCGTTCCTTGTCTATAATGCCTTCCTTAATCGGCCGTCCCTGATGAACCATGTAGCTCTCTACCAATCTCCGCTTCGCATGATACATATTCGTCATACCATGGACCTGAACCTGAGCTTCAATATCCAGATGCTCCTTAAGCTCCAGAATCTCATCCATGTTGAGCTCCTTAGCTGCCGCGATGCGAGAGGCACCTTTGCGCCCCCAATAATTGGCTGTAGCATAATTGGTAGACATCATTTCTGCGTTCCAGTGCAGTTTAATGGAAGGGGCATACATTTTGACCGCTGCAAGAACAGAAGGATCGCTGTACTCAATCGCATAAACACCAGCATCCTTCAAAAACAGAATATAGTCCGGCAGCAATTTGAGCATATCATTGGTCATCATGTTGGTCATATTTATGACGACTTTGACATTGTGGGCCTGTCCCAAGCGTACCGCTTCGCGGATTTCATGTTCTGAAAAATATCCCGGCAGCCTAAGTCCAAATACTGCATCACCGATCAGCAGCTCGGTTGCTCCCGCATCCATGTATGCTGAGCATTCCTGCAATGAACCGGCTGTAACCATAAGCTCATGTTGTTTCGTCATACGGCACCTCTTTTATTTCGTCGTGCTTTTACTCTTTTTAATGTTCTCTAAATGCTCCTGATACGTCTTGGCGAACAAATGCTCATGAGAGCCGTCCTTCTTAGTGACATAATACAAATATTCTGATGGTTCTGGGTTAAGTGCGGCTTCGATCGACGCGAGACTTGGACTGCAAATGGGTCCTGGCGGAAGTCCTTCATGCAGATAAGTGTTATAGGGACTTTCCACCTTCAAGTCTTTATACAGCAGCCTTTCCTTCGGTTCGGGCAGCGCATACTGTACCGTGGCGTCAATCTCAAGCTTCATATTTTTATCCAGACGGTTATAAATAACCCCTGCCACGATCGGCCGCTCCTTGTCCACTACAACCTCACGTTCAATCAGCGATGCAATGGTCAAAAGCTCATGCTGCGTGACACCCCGATCCTTCAGCTTCTGCTGAAAATCAGGAATACTGTCAATTTTACTTTGCATTTGCTCCATCATTCTATGATAAATGTCACTGACATTTGTTCCTTTTTTAAATTCATAAGTATCCGGGAACAGATATCCTTCTGACGCATGCTTCAGGTTAGGAATGTCTGAAACGCCTTTAAAGGCTTCCACTGCTTCATTTCCCGGGTGATCCGCCAGCTTGATAAAATCGTCTGCCGGGGTTCCCGTGACCTCACTGACCTTCTTGGCGATTTGCTCCACCGTGTAGCCTTCCGGAATCGTAATCCGGATCATGGCCTCCTTCACCACATCCCCGCTGTTCATCTTAGCGATGAGCTCATCGTAAGTGATTCCCGGCTTAGCCTCATATACACCTGCTTGAAAATGCGAACCTTCATGCTTCCATTTCAGATACCCTTTGAAAATCGTTGCATTTTTAATTAAGCCGCTATTCTCAAGTACATCAGCAATTTTGGAGGTTCCCATACCTGATTGAATCGTAAATTTCACAGCCTGGTCAGAGGCCTTTACTGGCTGCATGCCATTCCAAATGTAAAACGCCCCTCCCCCCGCTCCAAGCAGGAGAATGACCAGAATCACAAATACAACTTTACCAGCTTTCAAGAAAATCCAACCCTTCACAACCAAAAAGGGCGGTTTGCACCGCCCTCTTTATGTTTATTCATTTTGAAATTTTGTCTGCTCTTCGGAAGCTGCACATCCGTAAATTAATCCTCGATGTCAGGGAACGTCAATTCGTCATAGAGCTCGGTAATGCTTTCCCATTCATCGTCATCATCGATGGTCGCCAGCTCCAGATTTCCGCTCGGTGCTTTCACGACCTTCAAGATGTTGTATTCGCCACTCTGCTCCCCCGGGCTTTGCAGCACCGCATAGGTTTGGCCGCTTACTTCAAATTCCGCTGTCAGATCATAGACTTCGGTGGAACCGTCTTCATCCTCCAGCTCTACAGTCGGGCCGAATGCTTCCTTAAGCACGGAAGTCCATACAACCTGGTCTGCAGAAAAATCATTCATGGTCATTACCTCCATCAAGTTCAGCAACCAACGTGTTGAAGGTTTCCTCTACGATCTCCCACTCTGCATCATCCTCGATCATGTAGAGCTTAAGGTCTTCTCCGTCTTCTTCATAACGGAATGCGTACACCTCGTCGGTATCCTCGTCCCCAGCTTCGAGCGGAACAACCATCATGTACTTGGAGTCCGATCCATCAACCTCAAACTTCATGATGACTTCGAATTCTTCCTCATTGCCTTCGTCATCGGGAATATAAATAATATCCGGTTCTTCCTCAAAATAGTTACGCTCGTTGGCCATCTGTTATCACCCTCACCCTTTAGTCTTTGAGTCTAAATAATTTTGCAAAATCAAGCTTGCAGCCATTTTATCTACAACTTGCTTTCGCTTCTTCCGGCTGACATCAGCCTCAATCAGCGTCCGCTCGGCAGACACGGTTGTCAGCCGCTCATCCCACAGGTGGACGGGTAATTCCAGCATTTCCTTAAGCTTGTCAGCGAAATCAATGCAGATTTCACCTCGGGGACCAATGCTACCATTCATGTTTTTGGGCAATCCGACGACGATTTCTTCCACCTCGTTCTCACGGACCAGGTCCGCGATACGCTGCATCTCAGAACCATCACGCCGGCGTTCCACCACTTCAAGCCCCTGGGCAGTCCATCCGAATAGATCACTGACGGCAACACCAATTTTGCGGTCGCCGTAGTCCAACCCCATGATTCTCATAAAGCTCTCCTATCGGTGATTGGCTAAGTAGAACCGGACCAGCTCTTCAATCAACTCATCACGCTCTTTTTTTCTTACCAGGCTTCTGGCATTGCTATGGCGCGGAATGTAGGCCGGATCTCCAGAGAGAAGGTAACCTACGATCTGGTTAATGGGATTGTACTCCTTTTCAACCAGCGCGTCATACACCGTCAGAAGGATATCCTTGGAGGATGCTTCCTTCTCATCGCCCTTAACACTAAACTTCATTGTCTTATCCATGGAGTCCATTTGTGACACCTCGCTTCTTCAAAAGCATACCTAGGCATACTTTGATGAATTGATTCATTAGGCTTCATATCTTCTTCTAATATAACATACTCATCCCGCTGTAAGTAAACTCCAAGGACAAATAAAACGAAATTTATTCGAATTATATGCCATAGCTTTTATTTTTAATCAAAGGCTTTTGCAAAACCTTATTTTCGGGTAACTGCAAAAGCCTTTCAAAAACCTATATTTTACGCCTTGGATACGAGCTCTTCGGCAAGCTTCAGTGCTTCATCCAGTTTGCTTGCGTCTTTAGCCCCTGCCTGCGCCATGTCCGGACGGCCGCCGCCGCCTCCGCCGCAGACCGAAGCGATTTCTTTGACCAGTTTGCCTGCATGCAGACCGGACTTGATCAGCTCCTGCGGTACAGAAACGACGAAGTTGACTTTATCTTCAATCGCCGCACCGAGTACCAGTACAGCCGATGGAAGCTTGTTCTTCAGCTCATCCGCAAGCGTACGAAGTCCATCCATGCTGCCAACGCTGACACGGACCGCGAGCAGTTCTTTGCCGCCAACCGTTTTCACTTGATCTGTCAGCTGTCCAGCTTCAATCATGCTCAGCTTGCTTTGCAGCGATTCATTTTCCCGGCTGAGCTCTTTCATTTGAGCATGAACCGATTCGATGCGCTTCGGCACGTCATTCAGATTGGATTTGAGCAGCTCAGCAGACTGCTTGAGCAGATCGAGCTGACCTTCAATATACTGGTAAGCGGAACGGCCGGTTACCGCTTCGATCCGGCGGACACCGGAACCGATGCCGCTTTCGCTTACCAGTTTGAAGATGCCGATCTCCGATGTGTTGCTGACATGACAGCCGCCGCAAAGCTCAAGGCTGAATTCTCCAACCTGAACGACACGCACAACGTCACCGTATTTTTCACCGAAGAGCGCCATGGCACCCATCGACTTGGCTTCATCAATCGGCTTGTATTCAATATTCACGTTAATACCGTTCCAGATCTGTTCGTTGACGCGGCGCTCAATATCTGCCAGCTCTTCAGGTGTGATGCTGCCGAAATGTGAGAAGTCGAAACGCAGACGTTGTGGCTCTACCAAGGAACCTGCCTGATTGACATGCTCGCCGAGCACTTCTTTTAATGCCTTATGCAGCAGGTGCGTAGCCGTATGGTTTTTAACAATATCACGGCGCTTGGCTTGATCTACTTCCGCTTTAACCGTTTCGCCAACCTTCAGTTCACCGGCTTCCACCGTCACAACATGCACATGCTGGCCATGCGGAGCCTTGTACAGGCCTTCGACTTTTGCGGTGACGCTTCCGCCGCGCAGAAGACCCTGGTCGCTGACCTGACCGCCGCTTTCGGCATAGAAAGGCGTCGAATCCAGAATAACCTGGCACGATTGCCCTTCACCGGCAACGTCCACCATGGTATCGTCCACAATAAGAGCCAAAATTTTCGATTCGGTTACGGTGTCATTATATCCAACAAACTCGCTTTTAACCGTATAGTCGGAAAGCACGCCGCCCTGTACCTTCATGCCGCCGTTATCTTGACGGGCTGCACGCGCGCGGTCGCGCTGCTCTTGCATGGAAGCATCGAAGCCTTCACGGTCCACAGTAAGTCCATGCTCCATCGCATAGTCTTCCGTCAAATCAAGCGGAAATCCGTAGGTATCGTACAGCTTGAAGGCATCGGAACCGCTGATCATTTTGCTGCTCTCCAGAGCCTTTTTGCTTATATCCTCAAGAATGGCAAGACCTTCAGTGAGCGTTTCATGGAAACGTTCTTCCTCGGTACGGATAACTTTCTCGATAAACTCGCGTTTCTCGACAACCTCAGGGTAGTATACGCCCATAATGTCGCCGACAGTTTCCGTCAGTGTATACAGGAATGGACGGTCCAGACCCAGCACTTTTCCGTAACGTACGGCACGGCGGAGCAAGCGGCGGATGACATATCCACGTCCTTCATTGGAAGGCAGTACGCCGTCAGCTACGGCAAAAGCAACCGTACGAATATGGTCGGCAATGACTTTAAGCGCCACGTCTTTCTCTACGCTATCGTTGTATTTAACGCCTGCTAGCTTGGCCGTTTGCTGGATGATCGGCTGGAACAGATCGGTGTCGAAGTTCGAATCCACATCCTGCAGAATGGAAGCAAAACGCTCCAGGCCGGCGCCTGTATCAATATTTTTGTTCGGAAGCGGCGTATAGGAGCCGTCCTTATTGTGGTTGAACTGCGAGAATACAAGGTTCCATACTTCGAGGAAACGTTCATTTTCTCCGCCCGGGAACATTTCAGGATCAGACAGATCTCCGTATGCCTCACCGCGGTCATAGAAAATTTCGGTACAAGGTCCGCAAGGGCCTTCGCCGATATCCCAGAAGTTGTCCTCCAGCTTTACAATGCGCTCAGCCGGCAGGCCGATTTTTTCATTCCAGAACTTGAAGGCTTCCTCATCTTCCGGATACACCGTTACAGACAAACGCTCCGGATCAAAGCCGATCCATTCCTTGCCGGTTAGAAACTCCCAAGCCCATGTAATGGCTTCTTCTTTAAAATAATCGCCGATCGAGAAGTTGCCGAGCATTTCGAAAAACGTGTGGTGACGGCGGGTTTTGCCCACATTCTCGATATCGTTGGTACGGATACATTTCTGCGAGTTCGTCAGACGCGGATTCTCAGGGCTGATCCGTCCGTCGAAATACGGCTTCAGCGGCGCCATTCCCGCATTAATCCACAGAAGGGATGGGTCGTTGTGCGGAACGAGCGGAGCGCTCGGTTCGATCTTGTGTCCTTTACTTGCGAAAAATTCCAGCCATTTGGAACGGATTTCACTTGCTTTCATGATTTACAGCCTCCAGATTTAAATTGGTCTTTCTTTCAGTAAATCCTTAGAAAGAAACATAAAAACGCCCCTGAAATAATTTCAGGGACGATCATATCGCGGTACCACCCTGGTTATCGCTCTTCGTATCCACAGCATTCAAAGCACCTTCGTGTATGCCGCTGCTACCCTGGAGCGATCTCCTCGTAATAGCCTGTAACGGGGCCAGCCGGCGGGGTTTGCCCGCACTCAGAAATCAGCTTTCCGGTCAGCGCACGCATGCGGATTCTTGCAGCCAACACGCGGGACGCGTGAGGAATCCGTTCTCTGTCACATGGAGCATTTCTGCCGTACTTTATTTCATCGTCGTTTTGTCCATTTTGCTCATATGTAATCAAGTATATCGGCGCTGCAATTGAATGTCAATGAGGCAGCTTATATGGTTTTCCTCTTCACATAATAAGCAAATATATGCTGAATCAGCACCTTGAGCACCGCAAAAAACGGAACCGCCAGAATTAGGCCCACGATGCCTGCGAGCTCTCCGCCAACGAGGAGCGCAAAAATGATCATCATCGGGTGAAGATTGAGCTTTTTGCCCACCACCTGCGGCGAAATCACATTGCTTTCGAGCAGCTGGCAGATCCAGTTGACGGCAACGACGAGCAGTACCAATTTCCATGAGATGGTCGATGCCATTACCACAGCCGGAGCTGCCCCCAGAAATGGCCCGAGGTAGGGAACAATATTGAATACAGCGACGATGCTGGCCATCAGGAGCGCGTACGGCATGTTGATCAGCATATATCCGATGTAGGCCAGAACACCAATGATTACGCAGACCAGAAACTGTCCCCGCACGTAATTTCCGAGCGCAAAATCAATTTCCCTGAGCAGGCTGACCGTAGCTTTTCTCCGGGAACGGGGTAGATAAGATACGATAGCTCTCTCGAAAACGTCGAAGTCCTTGAGAATATAGAAAATGAGAAACGGGATGATGAATAAATTCAAAACCACATTAATGGTCGTTCCGATATTGTCGATAAATTCGGAAATGCCTGTCGCCAGCCTCTCTTCCCATTGTAAAAACCATCGGTCCACGCCGGCCATCACCCCGTCCGGAAGATACTCCTGATCCAGCCTTGTCATCAGACTCTGGGCATGCATGGTCATCTCAGGAAGATGGTCATTCAGCTCCTCCATCTGCTCCACTAGCATTGGAATCATATTGATGAGAATGACAGCCAGGCAGGTCAGAAACACGGCATAGATCAGCAGCACCGCTATACTTCGCGGCATCTTCCGGTCTGCCAGCATGCAGACGACGGGATTCAGCACATACGAAATGATCATCGCCACGATAAATGGTGCCAGAATGGCTTTGAGAAAGTGGTATATATTCATAAACATGGGGCGAAGCAGCCATATGAAATAGAGCGCGATAAGGCCGAGGATGACCCAAATCAATAAATGAAACCATTTGTTTGCGGTCAGTTTCTCCAAGCGGTTGTCCTCCTTTTGGACTTGCTGTACACGTTATTATATGTACGAAAGGAAAAAATTAACCTTCAACCTCATCCAGTTACAAGCCCCGCATGCCAAAAGAAACCCATCACTAACGTGCGCCGCAAGCGGGCGCTAGTGATGGGCTTCTTTTTTAACAAACACGTATGTTCATAAGTTCACTTTCAGTTGGATGCATGAATCTGCGGGAAATCCTGAGGGACTTCTTCGAAAAACAGATCATCCAGCGAACTGAGTGTTCCATCTTCCTCTACCTGGTACACGGACATTTTTTCTCCGTTGACCGTCAGTTCGATAAAGCAGCCCCAGCAATAAAACTGGTGGGAACCGATTTTACCGATATCTTTGGAATTGCAGTTGGGACATCTCATATTCATATATCACCTATCCGTTGTCAGAATGAATGGTTCTCTCCAAGCGCTCTTCGCTCATTGGCGGGACCATTATCGCATTTTTGCCGATGGACATGCCCTCTACAAGCAGCAGCCATTTGCGGCCTTCCATCAAATCCGAGACGAAGCCGTCGCTGATTTCCAGACCTAATATTGTATTTCCCATTTCCTGGTCAAAATAAACGTCCGTTACTTTCCCAAGCAGGACGCCATCCTCTGTTAAGACATTCAAGTCCTTTAATTTATTTTTACCCAGAAGATAAGTGAATTTTATGTCGTCGGCCGTCGTCTTCCGAACAGCCTGTTGATTACGAATCATCACAGCGTCTTCACCGTAAGCCATAATATCCTTCCAGGACACCGACTTGGCCGAACCGGAGAAAAACCCTGTGCTCTCAAGTACAAGAGCTTGGATCTCCCAGCATTCGCTGATCAATACATCGCAGATTTTTCCGATTTCTTTACCTTCCTCTATATCAAAAACATCAAGACCGATCAATTCTTGAAACTTCATAGCAAGGATCCCACCTATCCCTATTTAGATTGAAACCAAGGAAATCCCGGCTAAAGCGGGACGGATGCCTCACAGGCACCCGAGTCCTTTCGTCTCAGGATGGTACGGAACACTCATCCCTCCTTGTCCATACATAGAGAATCCTTAACTTCTATTACGTAAACGACGAAGAATAGTTGCAATTTTTTGGGCGGTGTATTCCATATCTTCAGTAGTATTACCCAATCCAAAGCTAAAACGAATCGCGGAACGCAAAACATTTTGTGGAAGTTTCATAGCTTGGAGTACATGTGACACTTCAAGGGAACCCGAGGTGCATGCCGAGCCGCTGGCCGCCGCAATGCCTTCCATATCCAGATTCATCAGGAGCGTCTCCGTGTCTGTGTCCGAGAAGCTGATATTCAGAATGTGAGGTAAAAATTCAGAGGGATGTCCGTTGATGACAAACGATTTTGGTCCAAGTTCCTCTCCGAGCAAGCGGATAAACGTATGCCGGAGCATGAGATCATGATCTCTGCGTTCCTCCAGATGAGCTGACGCAAGCTCAACAGCTTTGGCGAAGCCGGCGATGCCTGCCATATTTTCCGTGCCTGCGCGGCGTTTTTTCTCCTGCAGTCCTCCGTGCAGTCTGGGTGTCAGATGAACCCCGCGGCGGACATAAAGCGCGCCCACTCCCTGAGGACCATTGATTTTATGGGCGGAAAAGCTCATAAGATCTACGGGCAACACATGGCAGGAAATTGGAATAGCCCCTAAAGCCTGAACCGCATCCACATGAAAAAGAATGCCGCGGCTTCTAGCGAGCTCGCCAATCTCCTTAATCGGCTGAATGGAACCCACCTCATTATTGGCGTACATGATGCTGATCAGCACCGTATCTTCAGTAAGTGCATTCTCCACATCTGCTGTGTGAACCCGTCCCGTAGAATCTACCGGCAGATAGGTTACGTGGTATCCCTGCTTTTCCAGCTCTTCGCAGGCATGCAGTACCGCATGATGTTCGATCGATGAAGTTATGATATGCTTCCCGGCGCCTTCCATCGCGGACAATGCGCCGAACAAGGCAAGATTGTCGCTTTCTGTTCCGCCCGCAGTAAAGACTAGTTCGTCGGGATAGCATCCAAGAGACTGTGCAATCCGGTCTCTGGCGCCGCTCATCGTTCTCTTGGCAGAACGGCCGAAAGCATGCACGCTGGATGCGTTACCGAACTGACCGGTCATCACTCTCATCATTTCCTCAGCAACTTCTGGATGTACGGGTGTGGATGCCGCATGATCCAAATAAATGGAATTCATTATTGCATCTCCTTTTTAAATATAGAACATGTAGTTATCGGCAGCGTCCTGCTCCTGATAGGATATCAAATCAAACAGCGTGGTCGAGTCCAGCACATTGGCAATACCGTCACGGATGCGAAGCCACAGGTTGCGCTTGGCCGGATCGTCTTCTTCCGTAAAATCAACCGGAGAGATCGGGCCCTCGAGAACACGGATGACATCTCCTGCCGTAATCTCAGCTGCATCGCGGGAAAGAACGTAACCGCCGTACGCGCCGCGGATACTTTTGACCAGTCCCGCATTCCTGAGCGGTGCAATCAGCTGCTCCAGATAGTGCTCGGAAAGCTGGTTTTTCTCGGCAATACTTTTCAAGGAGATCGGGCCCTCGCCGTATTTTGCCGCAAGCTCCATCATTATAGTCAGGCCATAACGCCCTTTTGTTGATATCTTCAAAGGTGGCACCTCTTTCAAAAATTCATGTGCGTTTTCGGCTCAGTATTAAAATTAGTTCTTGATATTGAGCCTTGTTATTAGTTTAAACCTGGGTATATATGTACGGATCTATAGGCAAACCTGTGCTATCAGGCATTTCTGCGTATTCCGATCATAACCCTTTGCTTATGTTAACATATCCGTCAAGCTTTTTGTAAATAAACAGTGACAAAACTTCAAAATGTTCTCCTGCTGCGGACAAAGCTTTTGTGATGTGTCAAAGGACAGGTTGTGTTAAAATACGGTCATGGGCACAATTTCAAATAGAAATGGTGATTACTCTTGTTAAACAACAATCAAAATACGCGCGTTGTCGTCGGCATGTCCGGCGGCGTCGATTCCTCGGTTACCGCACTTCTGCTGAAGGAGCAGGGTTACGATGTCATCGGCATTTTCATGAAAAACTGGGATGACACCGATGAGTTTGGGGTGTGCACCGCCGAGCAGGATGCGGAGGATGTACGCCGTGTTTGCGAACAAATAGATATTCCCTATTACACGGTCAACTTCGAAAAGGAATATTTCGATAAAGTATTTTCCTATTTCCTGGATGAATATAAGTCCGGACGTACACCTAATCCTGACGTGATGTGCAACCGTGAGATCAAATTTGGTGAATTTCTGAATAAAGCGCTCGATCTCGGCGCTGATTATGTAGCCACAGGCCATTACGCCCGCGTTGTGGAAGAAGACGGCGTCTTCAAGCTTCTCCGCGGTGTGGACAGCAATAAAGACCAGACGTACTTCCTAAATGCGCTGAATCAGCAGCAGCTGTCGAAAGCGATGTTTCCAATCGGCCATCTTCCTAAACCCGAGGTGCGCCGCATCGCGGAAGGCGCAGGTTTGTACACGGCCAAAAAGAAAGACAGCACCGGTGTCTGCTTCATCGGCGAACGCAACTTCAGGGAATTCCTCAGTCAATATCTGCCCGCGAAGTCCGGTAATATGGTGGATATCGCTACGGGTGAAGTTAAAGGCCGTCATGACGGCTTGATGTACTACACCCTCGGTCAGCGCCAGGGTCTCGGCATCGGTGGATCCGGTAACGGCGAGCCGTGGTTCGTGGCCGATAAGGATCTGGAAAATAATATCCTGTACGTTGTACAGGGAGACAAGCATCCAAGCCTGTATTCCACAGGACTGATTGCGACAGGTGTGAACTGGATTGCAGGCGAAGGGGATGTGCCCAAAGAACCTTTCAACTGCACCGCCAAGTTCCGCTACCGTCAGCCGGATCAGCAGGTTACACTGGAATGGCTCGAAAACGGAACCGTCCATGTCCAGTTTGCCGAGCAGCAAAAGGCTATTACGCCGGGACAAGCCGTTGTGTTCTATCAGGATGATGTTTGCCTTGGCGGCGGCACCATTGATAAAGTGGAGAAAATTCCTTACAAGCTGCCTGCCCTGCAAAAAAAATAACACAGACGTTAAGCCATTGCCCGGTGAACCTGCGGCAGTGGCTTTTTTGTCTGTGCAACACATTCTCTACGACACCTGCGGAATCCTGCTCAAATCTGAATATTTCCCCGTAAAACGATCACTCTTCCCTGGAAAGGAACTGATTACGCCGGCGCTCCTGGTTGATCCGGATTTTCGCTTCGTTTCCCTGCTCCGTTGCCTGGTAGAATACCCGCCGCGAAATCTCCTTCGGCAAATAATCCTGTTTAACGTAATGCCCCGGAAAGTCGTGGGGATATTTGTAGCCTTCATGACCAAGCTTCACGGCGCCTTTGTAATGCGTGTCCCGCAGATGCAGCGGAACCTCCGCCGACTTCATGTCGTCAATTGCCGTCATCGCCCGTGAGATCGCCGTGTAGACCGCGTTGGATTTCGGGCTCTCCACCGCAAACAAAATCGCTTGTGCAATATTGAGCTTCGCTTCCGGCCAGCCGTTATTCCGGTAAGCCTCAAGCGCACTCACGGCCTGAACCATCGCCTGCGGGTTCGCAAGGCCGATATCCTCGCTGCTCGCGGCGATCAGGCGACGGATGAACACCATCGGGTCCATCCCGAGCTTCTCAACCGCGTAGAGAAACCAGAAAAGTGCAGCGTCACTGGAGCCGCGGATGCTCTTATGGAAGGCGGACAGAACGTCGTACTGCGTCGACTCGTCTGCTCGCACGGTTGGACGGCGGATCGATTCCTCCGCGACCTCAAGCGTAACATGCACGGTGCCGTCATGTTCCGGCGGCGTCGTCATCGCCGCAAGCTCCAGCGCGTTTAGCGCCCTACGGATGTCTCCGTTCGCCATCGTAGCAATATGCTGGAGAGCCTCCTCATCGACCTTAAGCTGCATGAATCCGAGCCCCTTGTCCCTATCTGTAAGCGCACGCTTCATCGCAACCAGCGAATGCTCCTTTGTCAAAGGCTGCAGCTGGAACAAGGTCGAGCGGCTCATCAAGGCCCCGTTCACGTAATGGAACGGGTTCTCCGTCGTCGCCCCGATAAAAATGATCGTGCCCTTCTCAACCGCAGGCAGCAGCGCGTCCTGACGAGAGCTGTTGAAACGGTGCACCTCGTCCAGAAACAGAATCGTCTTCGTGCCGTACATCGCTTTATTGGTCTGTGCACGGTCGATCACTTCGCGCACGTCTTTGACGGAAGCGTCCACCGCATTCAGACGGACAAAGTCCGCTTGCGTCTTTTGCGAAATGATATGCGCCAGCGTCGTCTTCCCGCACCCCGGCGGACCGTACAATAGAATGGAAGATACCTGATCCGCTTCAATCGCCCGGCGCAGCAGCTTGCCAGGGCCTACGATTTGTTCCTGCCCGATATATTCATCCAGACTGGTCGGACGCATCCGGTCGGCTAGAAGCCTGCCGCTCGGCTCCGACTCCTGCTGGAAAGAAAATAAGTCCATGTGAATTCACGTCCTTGAGCTATTTTTTAATATATGCTGTCCTCCTATCATACCATATCAGGCAGTGCGGATCATGCGTTCGTATTGTTGTTGAAACCTAAAGGATTTACGCAAAAAAAATAGCCGTTCTCCTATGAACGGCTTGTGGCGGCTATATGTTAACTTTTAACGGAAATCGAATATTCAAATGCACATAAAAAATGAAATGGCTACCGCTGAGCAGACACTTTTTGACTGCGTGCCTCAGCCTCATGCTCCGTCCGTTTTTTTAAAATCACTTTCCGGATGCTTTCCACGGATAAATGATAGGTTTTCGTCAAATATTCCACCGAATGACCGCTGCAGTGAAGATTATAAATCTCTTCATTTCTGCGCTCGATCATCTGTCTGGTGCCGCTGTTGACTCCCCAACCGACACGCTCATTGCTTTTCTTGGGAATGTAAATCAGCTCACCCTCGATATGCTTCTGAAGCTCCTTCAGCAATCTAGGGGGCAGAACATCCCTCCCATTTCTGTAATTCACGATAAACGTCCTCCTTAAACGGATGTTGGTTCCGACCTGCTTGTTTAGCGTTGAACATTTTATCGCTCCCTCCTTTCAAAGTATGTATCGTGTATTTTAAAAAGGTAATTAGGGAGACCGAAATCGGCCTCCCTGCACTTTGCGACTTCCGCTTTAGGCGGAAACCACCTCGTAATTTGTGATCAAAATTGCATCAGCTCCTTTCTTTAGGAAGTTGTCGGCCGTCCGACACCTTTATTAACTCATATTTGGAGCTTCGCTTCAAGCGAAAGAACAAGTATATACGTTCTTTACCTACATTTTTCGGATCATCCTCATGAAGACGTCCACCTGACTGAACCAGAAATCTTCGCCGAACGGGCTCTCCTGCAGCATTAAACCTGTAATGGCAGAAAAGTAGCACAGCAGCAGACTTCCCGGGTCTCCTTCGTAAAATTCGCCCTCCTCTTGGCCTTTGACGAAAATGGGGACTATACGCCCGATCGTCTTCTCCGGGGAATGCTGCTTGATGAGCTGTTTCGCCGTTTCCGGCGCATCATCCGATACCTGAACCTGGCGGATCAGCAAAAAGTACAACCGGTTCTCAGGATCAAGCATTACCCTCGTAAATGCTCTGATCTGCTCAGACGGCGAGCCTGGAAGCTCGTGGATCCGGTCCAGCGCAGACTCGGATTCTGCGAGCGCTTCCTGCACAAGTTCGGTATAAAGCTCTTCCTTGGATGAAAAATACCTGTAAGATAGTCCCTGGCTGATGCCAGCTTCCGCGGCAATGGAACTCATCTTCGTTCCGGTAATGCCTTGCAGTGCAAACACCTTCAGTGCCGCTTTCTTAATTTGCAATTTGCGTTCCTCTTGAATCCGTTCAAGCTGGTGATCGGTTAATGGTGACAAGCCTATTTCAACTCCATTCTTCTCATAAATCTTAACCTCTTACTTCTCTAGTTCCATTGTATGGCTGCAGTCATAAGGCTTCAAGTGTGGTAATTAGGAAAAGACGCTGTTGATCTGATGTTCACTAATTTCCCAAAGCCGCGCCGCACTTTCCGGATCCTGGGCAGCTTTGGAGGTAATCCCCAAGATCATATCTCTGTAATAATTGCCGCTTTGGCCCGTCAGCTCAGGGGATTCCGCAAGCCAAACAAGCGTTTCAGCCCCTTTTTCCGGTGTACGGGAGAAAGGTTTCATGCAGGCCATCGTTATCTTCGCGAGGAAGCCATTGTTCATGTTAAAGTTTGTTGATACAAGTCCCGGATCAAAGCAATT
The DNA here is from genome assembly GCF_022898935.1 of Paenibacillus mangrovi. Classification (GTDB taxonomy): domain Bacteria; phylum Bacillota; class Bacilli; order Paenibacillales; family Paenibacillaceae; genus Paenibacillus_AQ; species Paenibacillus_AQ mangrovi. The sequence continues at coordinate 741,992 of NZ_JALIRP010000002.1, forward strand.
GACACTTACGCCGGTACCCTGCAGTCTTTTGGCAAGCTCCACCGTATTTAAAAGATTCGCCAGCTTGGTCTCGCCGTAACGGACATTGGCACCTCCTAAGAATTTTCTGAACGGGCTGTATAAACGGCTGCCATCCAAATCCTCATAATCGATACCGTTTCTCACCATTTTATGGCCATGGGAAGAAGTGAAGATAATCCGTGACTCTCCATTTTCCTTTAACCGATCAAGCAGAAGTGTTGTAAGCAAAAAGGGACCCAAATGATTCACAGCCCAGGTCATTTCAAAATGGTCTTCACTTAAGCATCTATGGACATAAAAAGCACCGGCGTTGTTGATCAGCACATCGATACGCGGGCACTTATGAAGAATTTCTTCAGCAGCCCTCTTAACCGAATGTAATGAGCCCATATCGGCGATAAAAATATCAATATGCACATGGCTGAGACCGCTTTCCCGTCGAATCTCCTCGGCGACTGCCAACGCTCTGTCTTTGTTCCGGGCAATGAGCCCGAGTCTTGCTCCATCCTTTGCCAGGACATGTGCCGCAGCAAGCCCTATTCCGTTCGTTGCCCCTGTAATAAGCACATATTTGTTTCTAATCGTCCAAGGCAAAACCGCCGTTTCTTTGTTAACATTCATCATATTAACCCCTCCGTTTTTTTGAATGAACTGTTCATTCATTTTCTAAAATCAATATATTCCGTTTTTTTTCCTTTTGTCAATGGTTCATAAAAAATTATTTTTACGATTCAAAAAAAGAACTGCCTTTTTCAAGACAGTTCTTTCTTACGTTCCGGCCTGGCTTACCAGCCAGTGACCGCTATATCTTCATGCATATCCTGCAAATAATCCGGCAAAGGACCACCATGCATCAGCCACAGCTCATGCAGCGCACGGGTGCAACCGACGTACATCAGCTTGGCATCCCAGGCCGACGTGCCATAATGCTGCGGATCAGCACCCTCTACGATCACCGCGTCGAATTCGAGCCCTTTCGAAAGGTATACCGGCAGGACCGAAAGTCCTCCCTCGTACGCCTTTTTCCCGCCATCAATCAAATGAAGTTCCGGCACATCTGGCAGCAGCTGATCGTACAACTCCTTCGCATCCTTCAGTGTCCGGGTCAAAATCGCAACCGTACGGTATTCGCCTGAGGACAGCTTCTGCATCGCTTTGTGGAGGTCTCCAAGCCGCTTGTGCCCGTGATCCTCGTATGGAATCATGCGGACCGGATTGCCGCTCCGGAAGACAGGAACCGCTAGGAGATCGCTGTTCACACCCTTTTCCAGAATGCGGTTCGCGAATTCGATGATTTCCATGGTCGACCGGTAGCTTCGGGTAAGAGCAAAATATGCTGTCTGCTCCGCCTCAAACAACGAGCTCATTTCATCCCAGCTATGAACGCCCCGGTACGCATGAATCCCCTGCGAGAGATCTCCAAGTATCGTAAAGGAATGGCCTTTAACGAACAGATCCAGCACAGCGACCTGCAGCGGCGAGAAATCCTGCGCTTCGTCAATGACAATATGGTCAAAACGCTGTTCACCCGTAATATCGTTCAGCAGATAATGCATATACAGAAGCGCTGGCAGATCTTCTTCACGGATGATATCCTTTTTCAAATCCTTTTGCGTGGATTTCATGACGCCCTCCGGAATATCCGCAAGCAGCTCCTCAGACCAGCCTGCCTGCAGCTTCAATGCCTTAAACATCTGCTTATAAAGCACGAGCGGCTCGTATTTCGGCCATTTGGAGGCATAGGATTTTTCGCGTTGGGAGGCTTTTTTCTTCCGCTCCTTCAGCGCTGCTGCGGACGGCGACTTCTTCAGCTCCATTTCGACCCAGCGGTGAATTCTGGCCATAACCCGTTCTTTGCGCTTCGCCAGCGGATAAGGCTTGTATTCCTCGTTGAACCAGTGGAGAATCGTGCTGCGCTTCAGCACGGCACCTTCCCATGGCATAAAATCCGCTTCAGGCACCGATGCGCCCTCCATCGTCTCTAGGCAGCTGCGGATCATGTTCATAAATCGGATCGAGCCCTTGAACCGGCCAGGGACCTCATCGTTTACTTCCGGCATGCCTTCATCTGACTCGAACCAATAAGCCAACGTTTCCGATGTATCTGCTAACGGCAGCTCGATTTCGAGCAGCTTGAGCGCCCAGTCCGCAAAAGTGCTCTGCTGGATATCACCGACACCGAGTTCAGGCAGAACATCGGAAATATAATCGAGGAACATGTGGTTCGGTGCGAAAATGATCATCTTCTCAGCCGTCACCTGCTCCTTATACTGATACAGAAGATAAGCCAGACGATGCAGTGCCACGGTGGTCTTACCGCTGCCCGCTACCCCCTGGATGATGAGTGCTGTATTTTTGGCCGCGCGGATGATCTGATCCTGTTCCGCCTGAATGGTGGATACAATATCACGCAGCTTATTGTCTTTGTTCTCACCGAGCCGGTACACCAGAAATTCATCCGATACGGCCGGCTGATCACTGCTTCGATCAAATGTATCGGATACCCGTTCCAAAATCTGTTTCCGGATGACCAGGTTGCGTTTCAAATACACCAGGCCTTCGAACGTCCCCTCCGGTGCTTCGTACGATGCCGGATCATCACCCCCGGTGAAGGAATAAAATACGCTGGCAATCGGCGCGCGCCAGTCGATGACCATCGGCTGGTCCCCGACCTCCTCGTGATCGACACCGATTTTCCCGATATAAAGCGGTTTGGGCTTATCTTCCTTATCCCCCTGAAAATCAAGCCGTCCGAAATAAGGCGCCGGCAGGCTTTTGGCCAGCGACTGCCTTTTCTCTTCACGTCCGGCCTCCAGAACCTGCTCCGTAAAGTCATGTCCCGTGTAGACCTCGATCCTGCGCAGACGTTCCAGCTGTTTGTCAATTTCCGCTATTGTCGCATTCAGCCTCTGTTCTTCCTCTTGATAGGCACTTTGAAAAGTTTGCTCCAACTTCAGTTACCTCCTAAAAGTTTTGGGGACTGCTCTTATAAATCACACTGCCGAGTCGTCCCTGCCCTGGTAAGCTGATGCTTCGTCGTGAGCCCCGTAAGCCTGCTTAGAAAGGATTTTCAGTATATCACACTATAGGTGCATTCACCATAGACCTGCACTTAAAGCGACTGGTCCTCGGCGTTTCTAAGATGGAAGTTGCCCACTTCAAAAAAACGGATTCGGCTCTTTACAAATTTTTGCGAATCTGTATAATGAGAACCAACAAAAAACTGCATACGGATGATGCACTAGGGGTGCCTTCACTGGCTGAGAGACGAAAACCGCGGGCAAAAGCGGCGACGTTAACCCTTTACACCCGATCTAGATCATACTAGCGTGGGGAAGTGCGGTGAAACGGATTGCTTCTTCTTTTCTTTGGGCTTATGTCCTGAAAACGGCTTGGAGCGTCTCACTAACTGCACTCTTTCGGGTGCGGTTTTTTTGTATGCCAGCCGGCAGTATTTCGTTTTTCAAAAGAAAAGGAGGAACAACAAATCATGAATAACCATTTGAATGCCGCCTCATCTGCGGCTCCGTCTCCGGTAGCCTGCGGCACCAGCCGCATTGCGGGCTGCAGATTCTCCATTTATCCGATGAGCAATAATTTTATTTCGATTATTGAGCACGCGCTGAAGGCAACCGATACTTCGAAAGTATGGATGCTTACCGATGATGTCAGCACTTGTTTGCGCGGACGAATTTCCCACGTCTTTGATGTCGTGCATTCCATCTTTGCCCATGCTGCGGCAACCGGCGAACATGTCGTGTTCAGCGGAACGTTTTCGATTGGCTGTCCTGGGGATTCTAGTGGAGACGTATACATGTCTGAAGATGATATCCGTTTAAACGACGTAAAGTCCGGCATTGATACCTCGGCGCATTTTTCTCTTTATCCTCTTAATACACCAGGTTACATGGATATGATTGCAGAGGCGGTCAAAACCGCCGATTCGCTGGGCACCTTCTCGGGCGGCATTCATTATGCCAGCCGTCTGGACGGCACCAGCGGGGAGGTCTTCAGAACGCTTGAGCAGGCCTTTACCGATGCTTCGAAAGAAGTGTCCCATCTGGTCATGACGGCCACGTTATCCTGCAACAGCCCATCTCCGAAACCTGAACCGAAAGCTGCGGAGGAGGGGGCTGTTCTATGAAAACGTGGAAGCTACGGGATATTATCGTTCTTAGTTCACTGTCCGTCGTTTTTGCTGTCGTATATGTTTTGTTTTTGCAGGTGGGAAATGTACTGGTCGGATTTATGGGTCCAATGGGATATGAGGTCATTTTCGGCATCTGGTTTATCGTATCTATCATCTCTGCCTACATTCTTCAGCGCCCGGGCGCGGCGCTCCTGTCTGAGACGGTCGCGGGCGTCGTAGAGCTGCTGATCGGCAATACAACAGGGCCTGTGCTGATATTATCCGCATTCATCCAAGGGCTTGGCGCCGAGGCTGTATTTGCGGCAATGCGTTACCGCAGCTACTCTACCCCGGTATTGATGGCCGCAGGAATGGGTTCCGCTATCTTAAGCTTTGCCTGGGGCTTTATTCATTCGGGTTTTGCCGCTCTGTCTGCCGGACTGCTGCTGGCCATGTTCGTTACACGCATGATCAGCTCGGCGCTGCTGGCCGGCCTGCTAGGCAAATGGATCGCAGACTCGCTTGCGAGAACGGGCGTGCTTCGCAGTTTCCCGATTGCCAAAACCGCTTCGGCGAAGCAGATCCGTTCGAAAGCGGAGGCTTCATAATGCTTTCCGAAAATCGGAAGCCGGTTCTTGAGACCACAGATCTCTCCCTCATGCTTGACGATAATGCTGCACAGCCGGTCTCCTCGGTGTCCATGTCGCTGCATGAGCGAGAGATCACGCTGCTGCTTGGCCCGGGAGGCTGTGGCAAAAGCTCGCTTGCCCTCTGTCTGAACGGGATATACCCTCATGCGATTGAGAGCGTTGTTTCAGGAAACATAAAAATATACGGAAACTCGACTGATTGGAATGACCCCGGGCTAACGGCACAAACGGTAGGCATCGTATTTCAGGACCCGGACAGTCAGTTTTGCATGTTGACCGTTGAACAGGAGCTGGCTTTCTGCCTTGAAAACATTGGCTGCCCTCGCGAGAACATCGGGGCAAGAATCCATGATGCGCTGAAGATCGTCCACATGGACGGCTGCCTGGATCATCCGATCCATCAGTTATCCGGTGGACAAAAACAGCGTATCGCCATTGCCGCAGCACTTGCTTTGCGGCCAAAGGTGCTTATTCTCGATGAGCCAACCTCCAATTTGGACCCCGTGACGGCCAAGCAGCTTGCAGAAAGTATTGACGCCATCCGCAAGCTGCTGCCGATGACGATCCTGCTGATTGAACATCAGCTCGATCCCTGGATGGAGTATATCGACCATCTGGTCGTGATGAACAAGGAAGGAACGGTCCAGTATGAGGGGCATCCCCTGCCGTTTTTCGCGCATCAGGCACCTGCAGCCGATCTTGCGGGAATTTGGCAGCCTCGGGCTGCCCTGCTTCATCGAAAGCTAAGCGAAGAAACAGGGCGGCTCGGAGAAGAGATCGCAGAGGATCAGAGCCTGCTCCCCCTGTCTGCCCGAGGGCTGATTGCAACATGGACAGCTTATCCTGCCCATACGCGGGACAAAGCGATTCGTCTGCTTGAAGCCCCATTACGAAAAAAACAACCCACAGCAACCGTGAATAAAGATAAACCGTGCGAAATTCGCAAGAATGAAGGCTTCGCCTCTAAGGATGATGTGCTCCTTCGGGCAAATCGCCTGACTTTTGCCCGAAGGCACAATATAGTGCTTCAAAATGTAAATCTCGCGATTCGGGCCGGCGAGCTGATGGCTATTACAGGCCGGAACGGGGCGGGAAAATCAACGCTAATTTCCCTCTTGTCCGGACTGCTTGAGCCTTCATCGGGCGAGGTTGTGCTCCATGGCCAGCCGTTGGGCCGGTGGAAGGAGACTCTGCTGCGGAGCCGGATCGGCTGCATCTTCCAACATCCCGAACATCAATTCGTAGCCGATACGGTATACGATGAATTGGCTTTTTCTATGCGTCTGCAAAAACGCAGCGAAGAAGAAATCAGGCAGCGGGTCGGCGAGCTGTTGAAACAATACCGCCTGGAAGGACACGAAGCATGTAGTCCGTTTGCGCTCAGCCAAGGCCAAAAACGGCGGCTTGGAGTCGCCGCGATGCTGACTGACGAGCAGCAGATTCTGCTCTGCGACGAGCCGACATTCGGGCAGGACGCTTATGCCGCGAATGAGCTGATGACAAGCCTGCGTGCCCGCGCAGATCTAGGACTTGCCGTCGTGGTGATCACGCATGATATGGAATTTGTGCAGGAATATGCCGACCGTGTGATCGTACTGAATCATGGCTGCATCCAGTTCGAAGGATCTCCGCGTACGCTCTGGTCTATGCCGGAGCCGTTCCTCTCCGAGCAGGGACTGGTTCCGCCGATGGCTTCCCAATTGCTGATACGACTTCAGGAGGCAAAAGGCGATGCTGGCTCTGCAAAATAGTAAATCCAAACCTTCCCGGCGGCACCTATTTCTTGCCCTTGGCAGGCTGAACCCGTCCATTAAAGCAATGACAGTCGTTTTGTGTGTCGTTTTGCTCTCTCTTGCCTTCGATCCTGTTACGATCGCTTCTGCGCTGCTGCTCACGCTGCTTATGACATGGCTGTTCGGAAATATCGCCTGGAATAGATGGCTGCTGCTATTTGCTCCGTTTTTAATTTTGGCGCTAGGATATTTCTGGACCGCAGCGTTATTCCCACGGGAAGCGATTCAGCCGGATTCGGTGCTGATCTTGTCGATGGGGCCTTTTAAAATGACAAATCAATCGTTTCAGATTGCGCTCGCGCTCTGTTTGCGTACCCTGCTGTTCTCGGCATTGTCTCTCCTTTTTATTTTGACAACCGATCCGGTCCGGCTCATGCTAAGCCTGATGCAGCAATGCAAGCTGCCTCCTAAGCTGGCATACGGCATCCTGGCAGGGTTTCGCTTTCTGCCGTTGTTCCGTGAAGAGCTTGCCATTATGCAAAGAGCCCATCGCGTAAGAGGAGCCGGGAGAATTCGCCGTACTCCGCGTTCATTGCTATATGCGTTTAAACGTTACAGCATTCCGCTGCTGGCTGGAGCGATCCACAAATCTGAACGCGCAGCCGTAGCCATGATTTCGAGAGGATTTACAGGCAAAAGCGATCGCGATTTTTATACCCGGGTACAGATCACTTGGAGAGACGGTTTATTTATGGCACTCATGCTGGCGATTGTCGCATTCAGCTTCGGCCTGTCGCATTTCCTCGGGTCGCTTCGCTGGTATAATGGAGAACTCTAAGATTTTTGCATCATTCTGATTGATCCCGGACAAGAAGAGGGGGTTCCCAATAGTCATCAAAGATGACGATGGGAAACCCCCTTCTCATGAAATCCGTTCCGATGCTCTTTCATTATTTCTTACCGCCAATCCCCCACCGTCCATACCTCGGTCACCCAATCCTCATAAAAGGCGGGTTCATGGGAAACTAGCAGAATGGTGCCCTGGAACTCTATCAGTCCCTTTTTCAACGCTTCCTTGGCCCGAGCGTCGAGGTGGTTGGTCGGTTCGTCCAGAACCAGCAGGTGGCTTGGCGTCAGCATCAGCTCCGACAACCGCACCTTGGCCTGCTCGCCGCCGCTGAGCGTACGGATCGGCTTACGGATATGCTCTGCCGTAAGGCCGGACATGGCGAGCACTTTGCGGATGTCCTTTTGCGTCAAATCCGGCCGCAGTGCCCAAACTTTTTCTATCGGCGTTTCTTCGGGTGCAGTGTCCTCCTGCCAGTAGTATGCGGCTTTGACTTGCTCCGGAGCGATCAGTTCCCCGCCAAGCGGCTTGATATGACCCAACAGGGTGTTCACCAGCGTGGATTTGCCTGCGCCGTTTTCACCGACAATCGCGATTTTATCGCCCCTGCGTACCTTGAGGGATACCGGTTTGAACAGCGGACTGTCGTATCCGACCTTCAGCTGCTTCGTTTCGAAGACTGCAGCCCCTGCCGCAGAGCCTGGAGTCGAAAACGTATACCGAGGTGGCGGGCCATCCGTCGGCTTATCGACCCGCACGATCCGGCTGAGCATTTTCTCACGGCTTTTAGCTTGTTTGGCTTTTCGTATCCGGTTTTTATCAATAAAAGCTTCCAGCTTTTCAATCTCCTTGCTTTGTTTCTCATAAGTCGCCTGCTGCTGAAGCTGACCAAGCGCGAGCTCTTTTTGAAACTGGCGATAGTTGCCGGCATAACGCTTGATATTCTGATGGGCCAGATGGAAAATGACCGACGTAATTTCATTCAGAAAATGCTCGTCATGGGAAACGACGATATAGGCATGTTTGTAACGTTTAAGATAGCCGGTAAGCCAATCGATATGAACTGTGTCCAGATAGTTCGTTGGCTCATCGAGCAGGAGCACCTGTGGCTCCTCCAGCAGCAGCTTTGCAAGCAGCAGCTTTGTTTTTTGCCCGCCGCTCAGCAGGCTTACGTCCCTTTCAAGTCCGATATCTGTGATACCTAGACCCGATGCGATATCTTCTACTTTGGAGGAAATCTGATAAAACTCATGATGCTCCAAAGCAGCCTGAAGCTCCCCGTATTTCCGCAACAGCGCGTTCAGCTGATCGCCGGCCTCCGCGAATCGTTCCGCAATGTTGTTCATTTCCTGCTCCATTTCAAACAAATACCGGAACGCCCGCTCCAGATACTGCCTGATGGTGGTTCCTGCCTGCAGGTCGATTTGCTGCTCGAGAAATCCGACCTGCACGTGTGTTGCCCATTCGATGTTACCCTCATCTGGCAGCAGACTGCCGGTCAGTAGACGGAACAAAGTTGATTTACCTGCGCCATTGACCCCGACGAGGCCGGCATGCTCCCCTGGCAGCAAGCGGAAATTCATATGCTTGAACGTGATCTGGTCGCCGTACATATGCGTTAAGTTGGTTACGTTTAAAATACTCATGGTTGTTTCTCTCCTTCTGGTTTCAGTTTGAATACAAAGCGAAAGCCATCCGGAGAAACAGCAGCTATGAAATTATAACGGTGGTGAATTAATCTTACGTCTTGCATTTTGCGATATCAGGAAGCGACTCCTCGATGGATATACGGTCTGATATCTAAAAAAAACGGGTAAGGCGAATACACCTTACCCGTTTATGCTATGGCAGAGTAAGAAAGGATTCGGATCATCATATCAACTGTTCTCGAGATGGCTTGTTAAAAAAGGGCAGACTTCTCCCGTCTTAAGCCAATTCTCTTTTTAGAACAGTCGATAGAATTTCCATTCCCTTCCACCTCATATCGTCAAATTTTGTAGATTGCTACGCCAAGAATTATAAAGGAGTCCGTTCATTGTTGTCAACATCTGGCACGCGCTCAAGCTGACTGATACGGTAATACCCGGAAGGCGTCCAGTCTGCTGCCGATAACGAAAACTGATCAAAGCTGCAGTAAGCGGACAAACCGCCGGATATGATCATCCGGATTATACCTGTTCCGTATTCCGGATGCTGCTTATGCCTCACCCGAACCCCCGGGCCCCATCCGGTCCAATTGAACGAGTTAGGAGGCTGTACGTTTTGTTCCATCTCCCTCATCCATGCGGCCGCGAGCTGAAGCTGATCCTCCAGTTGCGGGAAACCGGCATTCGATTCCAAACCAGCTCTATCAGCATACCTGCTGCCGCGCCTTGTGAAACGGAAAGTCTTTTGCGGAGCGCCGTTCTGCTTCTCTATCACTGTTATGTTCGCTCCTATGCGGTTATTTTCGCCTATTCCCCTTTGGCCCGGTAAAATGCCTTGTTTTCCAGTGCCCGGACCGGTGTGGTCCAATCCTCAGTGGCAGGCATCATGGAAATCGCATCCTCTGCTGCTTGCAGCTTGGCATCCATCTGGTCGATCAGGTGCAGCGCGAGCGCTTCAGGAATTTGCGGCTGAACGGTGCTGCCCCATTCCGGCAAATTATGATGCGCCAATATCAAATGCTGCAATAGCACGATCTTTTCCGAGTTTACATCCATGCCATTCGTAATTGCAGCTTCGGTGACCCAGCCGGCGGCAAGCGGTATATGTCCGATCAGCTTCCCTGTAAAGCTGTACTCACTGACGATGCCAAGCTCCGCTGTCAGCTCTTCCGTCTTGGCGATATCATGCAGGATGATGCCCGCAACCAGAAGGTCCCTGTTCAGGAATGGACGCTGTCTGCAAACGAACTCGGCCAGCTCCAGCATCCGCACCGTATGGTAAGCCAGGCCCCCGTAAAAGGCATGATGCATTGCTTTAGCTGCCGGGTAATGCATCAGCTTGTCGCCCACTTTCTCAAAGCAGTGTTCAATAATGACCTGCAGCTCAATATCCTGAATACTAGAAGCGGCAGTTTTAATCGAATACACGAGATCATTGGGCGGAACAGGAGCCGCGCGCACAAAATCCGTAATATGAAAGCCGTCTTCATCGGTTGCCGGACGGATTTTATTGATCTTGAACTGCAGGCGTTCACGGTACAGCTGTACCACTCCACGTACCTTGACCAGCATCGGCGCAAAGAAGGCTTCCTTGTCCACCGATGAAGCGTCCCAAAACTTGGCGGATATTTCCCCGCTGGTATCTGAAAGAATGATATCCAGATAGTCCTTGGATGGGGTGGAATTCGTCTGTTTCACCATTACAGATTTCAATAGATAATATCCTGTAACTTCCTGTCCTTCAGTAAATGATTGTATGAGTGTCATGTCATTCCTCCTCCCAAAAGTTGATAACACTCCAAGAAACGTTTATCTATATAAATTCCTGTCCTACAAAAGTGCATGCAGCACAAAATTGGCAACAAACAAGGCAGCGATGCAATACAGCACCGGGGATACCTCTCTGGCTTTCCCCTTGGCCAGTTTAACAATCGGGTAAGCGATAAATCCGAAAGCCATGCCATCCACAATACTGTATGTGAAAGGAATCATGACCATGATTAGAAATGCCGGAAATGCTTCCGTCAAATCGCCAAAATCCATTTCTTTTACGTTCTGAACCATCAACCCGCCGATCACGATCAAGATAGGAGCGATGGCACAGTCCGGGATATAAGCGAGTAGCGGAATGAAAAAGAACGTCGCCCCGAATAATACCGCAGACACTAGGGAAGTTAGACCGGTTCGTCCCCCTGCGGCAATGCCCGCAGTTGTCTCCGCCGCAGCCACGACCGGACTGCTGCCGAAAATACCGGCAAAAATATTCGTCACCGATAAAGCCCGAAGACTTCCCTTAAAGTTTTCAGGACGGTCAATCATGCTGGTTTGTGCAGCAATTAGGCCGATATTTTCAAATACGACGATCAGAAGCAGCAGAAATACGGCGATCCAGAACACCAGGCTGCCGATGCCCGACCATGATAAATGGCCGAATAACGTACCGTACTGCTTGAAAATAGGGCCGGATTCTATCTGCTGCGCCGGTTTGACGGCTCCAAGCAGATATGCAAGTCCCGTACCCGTAAGGATACTGATAAGAAGACCACCCTGGACACCGCGGATAAACAGAACCAGTGCAAGCAGCAGTGTTATGCAGGCTACGATGACCGCTGGATCGCTAAAATGGCCGATCGTGACAAAGGTCGTCTGATGCGCAATAACGATTCCGCTTTTTTGCAGCCCGATGAAGGTCAGGAACAAGCCGATCCCGACGGTAATCCCGTGCTGCAGATTTTGAGGTATGGCCTCACTGATAATGCGGTACAAAGACGTAAACGTCACAATCGTAAACAGTACGCCGGTGACGGAAACGACCATCAAAGCTTCTTCCCAGCTCAGCTTCATGGAATGCACCAGTGTGTAGGTGAAGAATGCGTTAATCCCCATACCCGGCACGACCACAATCGGCGATTTGCCGCCAAAGGCCATCAGCAAACAGCCAACGATCGAAGTCAAAATGGTGCCAATCATCGCAGCTTTCAGCGGCATTCCCGCATCATGCAGGATGTTCGCGTTAACCATTACGATATACACAACGGAAAAATAAGAAACCGCTCCAGCAACGAGCTCTTTTTTCCAGTTATCTCCTGGTCTGAGACCGAGACTTTTCTGCCAAAAACCTGACTTCAAAGAAATCATCCTCTTTCCTTATACCACCCAAAAAGTAGAGCAAACGCTTCAAGCATAACCGAATCCGAAACAAAAAGGCGTGACCGCCGTTATATACGGCCATTCACGCCATATGATTGTACCACACTTTGACTCCGGGCAGTGCTGTTCTTTATAACTCGATTCCTGCTTTTTTCAGCAGATCCTTCACAGCCACGCTGACCATGATCAGACCGGCAACCGGAGGAACGAAAGCGTTGCTCGCTGGAGGCTGCTTCGCTTTGCGGATGGCCGGAGCGTTTTCGGGTACGATTTTCTCCGTAACGTCCACACGCGGCTTCATCGGCTCCTCGGTGGAAAATACGACCTTTACTCCTTTTTTGATGCCGTCCTTGCGAAGCTTGGTACGAATAACCCGGGCAATCGGGTCAACCGACGTTTTGGAGATATCGGCCACCTGGAAGCGGCTTGGGTCCATCTTGTTCGCAGCACCCATGCTGGAGATAATCGGGATTTTGCGTTTGAGGCATTCTTTGATCAGATGAATCTTGTAAGAAACGGTATCGGACGCATCCAGCACATAATCCAAATCGAATTTGAAGAGCTCCTCATAGGTTTCTTCGGTATAGAACATGTTCAGGGCGATCGCTTCGCATTCAGGATTGATCAACTTGATCCGCTCGACCATCAGATCGGCTTTCTTTTGGCCGACCGTTGTGGTCAGAGCATGGATTTGACGGTTAATGTTCGTAATATCCACTACATCCTTGTCAATCAAGATCAGCTTACCGACACCCGTACGGGCGAGGGCCTCCGCTGCAATAGAGCCCACTCCGCCGATACCGAGCACAGCCACCGTGCTGTTCTTCATAGCTTCCAGACCTTCCGGTCCTATCGCAAGTTCCGTACGGGAAAACTGGTTGAGCATAATGTATGGAGGCCTCCCTTTATTTTAGGCATTCACTTTTTTATCTTCTGGTTTTTTCGCCAGTTTAATATGGAGCTGGTCAAGCTGCGATGGATCTACCGGAGACGGTGCGTCCATCAGCAGGTCTGTGGCGCTTGCCGTTTTCGGGAATGCAATCGTCTCGCGCAGATTGCTGCGTCCGGCCAAAAGCATCACAAGGCGGTCAAGTCCAAAGGCAATTCCGCCATGCGGAGGCGTGCCGTATTCGAAGGCATCCAGCAGGTAGCCGAATTTCTCGCGCGCGAGTTCCGGAGACATGCCAAGAGCGTTAAACATTTTCTCTTGAATATCGCGTTTGTAAATACGCATCGAACCGCCGCCCACTTCGTAGCCGTTCAGTACAATGTCATATGCTTGTGCGCGCACTTTAAGCGGATCGGTGTCGAACAGCTCCAGATCCTCGTCGTTTGGACGGGTGAATGGATGGTGTTCCGCTACATAACGTTTGGCTTCCTCATCGTAGCTGAGCAGCGGGAAGTCTGTAACCCAAGCGAATTTAAACACGTTGTCGTCGATCAGGCCGAGATCGCGTCCGATTTTCAGACGGAGTGCGCCCAGAACATCGGCTACAACCTTCTTGTTGTCCGCGGAGAACAACAGCAAGTCGCCGTCTTCGGCTCCCGTGCGCTCTCTTACGGCTTCGATTTCCTGTTCAGTGAAGAACTTCACGATCGGCCCTTTGAATTCGCCGTCTTTCACTTGAATCCATGCGAGGCCTTTGGCACCGTAACGGGCAGCATATGGTCCGAGATCGTCGATATCCTTACGGCTCCAAGTACCGCAGCCTTTAGCGTTCAAGCACTTCACTTCGCCGCCTTTTTCGATGACGGACGCGAATACCTTAACGCCACTATTTGCTACGATATCGTTCATTTCAACCAATTCAAGGCCAAAACGAAGGTCCGGTTTGTCGGAGCCGTATTTGCCCATCGCTTCGTCGTACGTAATGCGCTGGAACGGAGTCGTCAGCTCTACGCCGATCGTTTCCCTGAACAATTTCACCATCAGCTGCTCCATCATGTTCAGCAACGTGTCACGGTCAAGGAAGGATGTCTCAATGTCGACTTGCGTAAACTCAGGCTGACGGTCTGCACGCAGGTCCTCGTCACGGAAGCAGCGAGCGATTTGGTAGTAGCGTTCCAGACCGCTTACCATCAGAAGCTGCTTGTAAAGTTGCGGCGATTGCGGCAGGGCGAAGAATTCGCCGGAGTGCACGCGGCTAGGCACCAGGTAATCGCGGGCGCCTTCTGGCGAGCTCTTGGTCAGAATCGGAGTCTCAACATCGATAAATCCGTTCTCATCCAGAAAATCACGGAATACTTTGGATGCTTTCGAGCGCAGCATCAGCGTTTTTTGCATTTCCGGACGGCGCAGGTCCAGATATCTGTATTTCAAACGCAGCTGTTCGTCCACTTCAACGCCGTCTTCGATGAAGAACGGAGGCGTTTTGGCTGCGTTCAGTACTTCGATTTCGGTAATATGAACTTCAATTTCGCCTGTGGGGAGGTTAGGGTTAATCGTTTCCGCATCGCGTTTTACGACTTTACCGGATACCGACAGCACATATTCGCTGCGCACTTTATCGGCAATAGCCAGTGCTTCGCCGGAGTAAGCAGGGTTAAATACGATTTGCACGATACCGCTGCGGTCACGCAGATCGATAAAGAGTACGCCCCCGAGGTCGCGGCGGGTTTGTACCCAGCCGTTCAGTGTTACGGTTTCTCCAATATGTCCTGTGGTCAGGCTTCCGCATTGATGAGTCCTAAGCATGTTTTCTCATACCCCTTTATTATGATTTAAGCCTTTTCGGCAAATTCCCTTAATTTCAGTGAGAGCTCGCTCAGCTTAACGGTTTGCTGCTCGCCTGTTGTCATCAATTTCAGGGCAATTTCTCCCCGCTCCAGTTCGTCGTCGCCCAGAATGGCCGTTACTTTGGCATGAAAGCGGTCCGCGGATTTCATCTGGGCTTTCATTTTTCTTCCCAAATAATCGCGTTCAGCCGACAAGCCCTCTTTGCGTACGAGATACAGCTGTTTCGTAATCTCCCGGTCAGCGGCTTCGCCCAAAGCTACAAAATACACGTCCAGCGGTTTGACCGCATTCAGGTCGATTTCCTGTTTGTCCAGAATGAGCAGAATGCGTTCAAGACCCAGTCCAAGCCCGATTCCCGGCTGGTCTGGTCCGCCGATTTCACTGACCAGACCGTTATAACGGCCACCGCCGCCGATCGTATCGATTGCGCCAATGCCTTGCGCTTTATATTCGAACGCCGTGTGCGTGTAATAATCGAGACCGCGCACAAGCCGGTGATTCACGACAAAGTCCACGTCCATATCCGTCAGGTATTGTTTCACCTGTTCGAAGTGAGTCGTGCATTCCTCGTCCAGGCTGTCCAAAATCGAAGGCGCACCCGTAAATTTATCCTGGTCTACCTTGCAATCCAGCACGCGCATCGGGTTGCGCTCCATACGGGACTGGCAGTCTTTGCACAGGCTGTCCTTCATCGGCGTGAGGAATTCCAGCAGCTTCTCGCGGTATGCCGCACGGCTGGCCGGATTGCCGACAGAGTTGATCTCCACCTTCACACCCTGCAGCCCAAGCTCCTTGCAGAATTGATATCCCAGGGATACAACCTCTGCATCGATTGCCGGATCAACAGCTCCGAAGGCTTCGACGCCAAACTGGTGAAACTGGCGGTAGCGTCCCGCCTGCGGACGTTCGTAACGGAACATCGGCCCGATATAATACAGCTTGCTTACATCAGGTTCCCCGTAAAGCTTGTTCTCCACATAAGAACGAACAACCCCTGCGGTCCCTTCCGGACGGAGCGTCATGCTGCGGTCACCCTTGTCCTTAAACGAATACATTTCCTTTTCGACGATATCCGTCGTTTCGCCAACGCCCCGTTCAAACAGCTCCGTTTGTTCAAACAACGGTGTGCGGATTTCCCGGTAATTGAAACGCCGGCACAAGTCTCTGGCTTTTTCCTCGACAAACTGCCACTTTTCTACCACACCCGGTAAAAAATCCTGAGTACCTGTCGGTTTTTGGTAAGCCATGGTTCTACCCCCATTCAAAATATTCTCTTTTTATTCCAAAAAAGCATCACTCATCAAAGCATAGGATTGCAAATCAGGAGAAAACAAAAAATCCCTCGCCCTGCTGCTCTAATAAGCAAACAGGGACGAGGGATTGTACTTAATCAATCACCCGTGGTGCCACCCACATTCCGGACGCTCATCAAACACTATTGCATCCGCTTCATACGATTAACGCCCGTTCCGCGCAGTACGTCTACTAACAGCTCTCTCCGATAAAGGAGCCTTTCGCTGCTTTCGCCGCCTGTTCTCGGGGAAGTCATTCATCCGGTCATCCATAGAATCCTTCCAGCCTAGGGGATTCCTCTCTAAATGGTGGGGCACGGACTACTTGGTCCCGTCATTGAATCAAATTTAGATTATTTTTAGATTTTAATAAACCGCTGCACTAAAGTCAAGTGCGAAACAAAAGAAAAACCTACAATCCGTATTGTAGGTCCAAAAGGTTTTATATTAAAAAAGGGGGTCATGCTGTTATTATAAACAGGCTATATTAAAGGATTATGAAACTAATATTACAGTTACATTACAATCAAGAAAGCGCTTTATTATGGGGTTTAATCAAATATCTCGACATAACCGCCACTCTCGCGCAGCTTGTTCACTACCTCGGAGTAAATCTCGTCCTTTACATTGCAGGATAGAACGTATTTCAGATCACGGGTATCGTCCAGGCCAGCATTCGCATCGGCAATGCCGAACAGCGGCTCATCCTCATTCAGATCACGGCGCAGTGAACGTTCCTCAGGCGAAGTGTCTTCGCTTTGACGGTATATGTCGTTCTCACCATCAACGACCGGAATAACCAAAGCTGCATAAGCTATACCAGGCGCACCGCCGGCACCAACCGCACCGCCTGTGTTCATATTCCCGGCAATATTTACCGGAGCAATCGGTAGCAGGATACGTCTGTCACCGTCCAGCGCTGTACCTAAGCGGCTGACCTCCAAATGATCGGTATCTGTCCCGATTAATTTGGTTTTCGCCGTCTCCGCGTCATCCTCGGTCTTGAAATAAGCTTGAATCTGCTTTGTCATAATTATAGCCTCCTCGACTGGGATTCTTGCCCCGGAATCCGGCAAAAAAAAGAAGGTTCCCCTAATGGGAAACCTGCTCTTCATTCATAATCTCCGTCAGCTTGATTACCGCATTGAATAAGGGGCTCCTTTTCCTTTGCTGTAACCGTTCCACAAGGGAAAAGGTATTTCACCTGCCCGCTCTAACTTTACAGCCTCTCTGACGGATTCAAGCGGCATAAGCGGCATAAGCTTCAATGCAAACGCATGAGAGGATTGACGCATAAATGACGGCTCCTTTAGATGAAAGCTGATGTCCTACTATCAGCATTCCCGCGCTTCCGCTTTTCTATGCCGTCGTTTTGCTGTCGATAATCAGTGTGACCGGTCCCCAATTGGTAAACGATACATCCATCATTTCACCAAAACGTCCCGTTGCCACCTCAAGCCCCTTTGCAGCCAGTTCTAGGTTGAAGTATTCATAAAGGGCAAGCGCCGCATCAGGTTTGGCTGCAGCCATAAAGTTCGGACGCTTCCCTTTGCGGCAATCACCATACAATGTAAACTGCGATACGGACAGAACGCCGCCGCCCACATCCGTTACGCTGTAATTCATTTTGCCTTCGTTATCCTCGAAAATACGCAAGCCGGCAACCTTGTCGGCCAAATACTGCGCATCCTTTTCGGTGTCTTCATGGGTCACACCTACAAGAACCATCAGCCCCTGGCTGATCTGGCCTGTGATGTCCCCGTTAACGGTTACCTGCGCTTCCTTGCAGCGTTGAACGACAACTCTCATGCTGATGTACTACGCTCCTTTTTCCACTCAAAAATCACATGTTACTGTATGATACGGTGCACCGTATATACATCCTGCACCCGCTTGATTCGTTCCACAACCGAATGCAAATGATCCGTGTTCCGGATCAGGATCGTCATGTGAATTAATGCCATTTTATTTTTATCCGAACGCCCAGTGACGGCGGAAATATTCGTTTTGCTCTCAGATACAGCCTGAAGAACCTCATTTAGCAGACCGTTGCGGTCATGTCCCGTAATCTCGATATCGACGCTGTAGTTGGCCTCGATTTCGGTTTCCCATTCCACTTCGATCACGCGTGCGGCTTCTTCGCCGTCGCCTGAGGCCGGAATATTCGGGCAGTCAGCCCGGTGAACGGACACGCCGCGTCCGCGGGTAACGTATCCTATGATATCATCCCCCGGCACAGGATTGCAGCAGCGGGCAAAGCGGACAAGCAGATTGTCGATACCTTTGACGCGAACGCCGTTGGTGGGGCGCTTTCTTTCGGCTGCGACTTTAATTTCCTTTTTCTCCGTGGTCAGCTCGAGCAGGCTTGCTTCCTCCTGCTCTTTGCGGAGACGCTCGGTCAGACGTGTGCAGATTTGTGCAGCCGTAATGCCTCCAAAGCCGATGCCTGAGAGCATATCATCCACATCGTTAAAGGCAAATTTCTTGGCTACTTCCAGCAGCTTATCGTCCGTAGTCCACTCGGAAGGATCAAGCCCGCGGCTCTTCAGCTCGCGCTCGATCATGTCGCGGCCTTTCTCCACGTTCTCTTCGCGTTTTTCCTTCTTGAACCACTGCTTGATCTTACTTCGCGCATGGGAGGATTGGGCAATCTTCAGCCAGTCTCCACTTGGTCCGTAAGAGTGCTTGGATGTCAGAATCTCTACGATGTCTCCGGTCTTCAAGCGATGGTCGAGCGGCACGATACGTCCGTTCACCTTAGCGCCAATCGTCCGGTTGCCGACCTCGGTATGAATGCGGTACGCAAAATCCAGCGGCACTGAGCCGGATGGAAGCTCAACCACTTCCCCCTTCGGCGTAAAGACAAATACGAGATCGGAGAAAAAGTCCATTTTGAGCGATTCTACGAATTCCGACGCATCCTTCGCTTCATGCTGAAGCTCCAGAATCTCACGGAAAAAGGTCATTTTGTTTTCAAAATTGCCCCCTGGTGCCGTGCCTTCCTTATACGCCCAGTGAGCCGCGATCCCGTACTCTGCTGTACGGTGCATTTCTGTGGTACGGATCTGCACTTCCGTCGGTTCCCCATTCGGTCCAACCACCGTCGTATGGAGGGATTGGTACATATTCGCCTTCGGCATGGCAATATAGTCTTTGAACCGACCAGGCATCGGTTTCCAAAGCGTATGGATAATGCCCAGTGTAGCATAGCAGTCCTTGATATTGTCCACTATAATTCGAATGGCAATCAGATCATAAATCTCATTGAACTGCTTATTTTTCGTCGTCATTTTATTAAAAACGCTGTAAATATGCTTCGGTCTGCCCGATAAATCACCTTCAATGCCCATCTCATCCAGCTTTTCGCGGATGCGGGAAATGACGGTTTCGACAAACTGCTCGCGTTCAGCGCGTTTTTTATGAATCAAATTGGCGATACGGTAATACTGCTGTGGATTCAAGTATCGAAGCGAAAGATCTTCCATTTCGCTCTTAATGGCGGAAATACCAAGCCGATCTGCAATCGGGCAGAAAATTTCCAGTGTTTCATAGGCAATTCGCCGCTGGCTTTCCTCTGACTGGTATTTCAGTGTACGCATATTGTGGAGCCGGTCGGCCAGCTTGATCACGATCACCCGGATGTCCTGAGCCATAGCAATGAACATCTTGCGATAGTTTTCATTCTGCTGCTCTTCCTTGGAACGGAATTGGATGCGCTCCAGCTTCGTCAGCCCGTCAACCAGCATCGCGCAGGCGTTTCCGAATTTCTCACGGATCTCCTCCAGCGATACGGTTGTATCCTCGACGACGTCATGCAGCAGCGCAGCGACGATGGAGGTCGTATCCATCATCAGGTTCACGACAATATCTGCAACCGCTAGCGGATGCAGAATATAGGGTTCGCCGGATTTGCGGACCTGGCCGTAGTGGGCTTGATCCGCGAAATGATAGGCTTCCCGGATGCGGTCCAAATCTGGCTCTTTTAAATAAGCTCCTGCCTTTTCAAGTAATCGCTCTATGCCCATTCTAGTCGTTTCCGTTTCCCTTCTATATGAAATAGAACCCGCTGACATTCCTTCTTTAGCAGGTTCCCTGGTCAAATCAGATTTTATATAATTATGACGCTATAAAGGCTCTACGTCAATATTTCTTGCCAGGAACAGGAAGCATTGACGGCAACAAACTTCATTTTTTGCATTCCTTCTGTTTTTATTAAAAAAAATGATTGAAAAATGTCGAATTTATAGCTAATCTAGATTGAATGCAATACGAGATACGAAAACTTTTGATTTGGGAGTGAGCTTCTTGCAACGCGAAATTCAAGTTAATGAAAAGCTTCCCATGGGTCAGGGATTCCTCCTCAGCCTCCAGCACCTGTTTGCCATGTTCGGAAGTACGGTATTGGTGCCTAACCTGTTCCATGTAGACCCCGGCATGATTTTGCTGATGAACGGAATCGGAACTTTGCTCTACATTCTCATCTGCCGCGGTAAAATCCCTGCATACCTCGGCTCAAGCTTTGCATTTATTGCTCCGGTACAAGCTGTTCTGGCCGGAACCACGGACAATTACCCACTGGCACTCGGAGCCTTTATCGTAACTGGTATCATTTTTGTCGCCGTCGGGCTTATCGTACAATTTGCCGGAACCAAGTGGATTGACGTCGTATTCCCTCCCGCAGCCATGGGCGCCATCGTCGCTACCATTGGTCTCGAACTCGTACCTACTGCAGCCAGTATGGCCGGTATAATTCCACCGGATGGCGCTTCCGTGGATCCCAATGCCGTCATTCTTTCGATGACAACGCTTGGCGTAACCGTGATCGGAGCCGTTCTCTTCCGTGGTTTCCCGAAAATCATCCACATCCTGATCGGTATCGTGACTGGGTATGTGCTCGCCTACTTTATGCCGGGCATGATCGATAAGGGAGCTATCGCAAATGCTCATTTCTTCTCTGCACCAACCCTTACAACCCCTAAATTTGATATGGCGGCGATTCTTACCATTGTTCCGGTATCGCTCGTCGTTATCGTCGAGCATATCGGCCATTTGCTTGTAACTAGCAACATTGTCGGTAAGGATTTGTCCAAGGATCCGGGTCTGAACCGCTCCCTAATGGGCAACGGCATTTCGACTATTATTTCCGGTTTTGTGGGTTCGACGCCAAACACGACCTATGGTGAAAATATCGGCGTAATGGCGTTAACCAAAGTCTACTCGGTGTACGTCATCGGTGGAGCGGCGGTCATCGCGATCCTGCTTTCCTTCTCCGGTACATTCTCGGCTATCATTGCGAATATTCCAGTTCCCGTTATGGGCGGTGTGTCGCTGCTGCTGTTCGGCGTCATCGCGGCTTCGGGACTTCGGATCTTCGTAGAGCAGAAGGTGGATTTCTCAAAACCAACCAATATGCTGCTGGCAACTCTCGTCTTGGTCGTGGGCATCAGCGGCGTACAGCTGGATATCGGCGACGTTCATTTCAAAGGCATGGCGCTGGCTACCGTTGTCGGGATCGTGCTAAGCCTGTTCTTCAAACTGATTGAAGTGCTCGGACTCTCCAATGAAAAAGACGATGAGCTCGTCGAAAAGATTCCTGACTAATAACATGCAAAAAGAGCCGGTCAAGCCCCTGTCAGGGAGCGCTTGTCGGCTCTTTTTTTTCAAAAATCCAGGAAAACCCCAACACTTACGTGGGGTTTTCCTATTTTTTAATCCATACAAAAAATACCTTCAGGTCTGAATCGACCCAAAGGTATTTTATTTCCCGGGAAACAAATCCCATATTTATATCCAATTGATATTAGTCTTCGTATGTCATCAAAGAAAACACTTCAACACCTGGAAGTTTCGCACGGCCATTCAATGCAGTCAGTTCAATTAGAAAAGCTGCACCTACCACATTACCACCAAGCTGCTTAACCAGATCGACAGAAGACGAAATTGTACCTCCAGTTGCCAACAGATCATCTGCAATCAGGACATTCTGTCCTTTTTTGATGGCATCTGTATGCATAGCAAGACGGTCTTTGCCGTACTCCAGATCATACCCGACTTCGATCGTTTCGTAAGGAAGCTTTCCGCTTTTACGGATCGGCACAAAACCAACGCCCAGGGCATAGGCCAGAGGAGCTCCTACCACAAATCCACGTGCCTCAGGACCAGCGATCACATCAATGTTCAGAGCGGATACCATCTCTTTTAGTTCGTTGATCGCTTTCTTATAATTCTCCCCGTCCTGAAGCAATGTTGTAATATCTTTAAAGCTGATACCCGGCTGCGGGAAATCAGGTATCACCCGAATGTACTGTTTATAATCCAAAATAATCTCCTCCTAAATATGATACAAAAACGGTCATGCGTTTAGCTGGCGCCTTCCAAACGGGATATCATCCAGCGGGTGCACTGTGAAGTGCCTTCATACACCAAATGCTGTTCCATTTCGGCAAGGCTGCCCAATTTCGTAAAATGCATGGAGCTGCTGAGCTCGCGTTTCGGCGGCTTCGGAATTACCACAATATTTCCGTCACGGCGTTCTACGAACGCAAGCTCTTCAAATACATCCATCATCATTGTGACCATACGAAGGGTAGAAGAGGATTGCTGACTGAGTCTTGCTAGTGCCTCCTGCTCCCTGATGGGCTCTAAAGCCATACGCATCAGTAAAACATACAGTAATTTAAATTGGTCGCGGCTCGGAATCGTCAGCTGTTCCTCTTTATTCCGTCCCGAATGAAGAAGGAACAAATTGGAGAGATTTTTAAACGAAGCGAGCAGTGCGTCCAGCTGATCCACAGAGTCTGGGACATGAACCATAAACAAAGTAGTAATATGATCCGCGCCATAAGTGTTCGCCGCATTGTTAAATGCCGAAATTCCAGCTTTATTATCATATACCCAAAGGCTACAATCATTCAATTGTATTTTTGGAGAACTTTCAAGAAGCGGATTAAACACAGCTGCAATCTGCCGATGATCCAGCCGCATATGCGGTGAGATGATGTCGTAAATCCGCTGAACCTCTTTCCAAGGCTCTTTGGCATCTCGCAAATCAAACACCTGCGTGCCGGTAATCTTCATATCCTGCAGCATAAGCTGCGGCTTTCTCGACCCATTCCACTCATTGATCGATACTTCCCCGAGGATATCCAGCGTCATACCTTCTTCAAGCAAATCCGCTAGATCACCCCGGCCAAATGCAACAGCTTCCATTCGCGTCTCGCCCTGCCGGAACACTAGCTTCAAATGCTTGCCTTCCTTCCCCATCTTCCGCAGCTCTACCAGCCGTGTACCTCGAAAAACAAGCTTGGGTACCGGATTCGCCATACCAAACGGCGCCAGCATATCCATCTCGTCAATTACGGAAAGGGGTACATCGGACAGCTTCCATTCCCCGTCCGTTGCGATGACAGGAATGTAGTCTTCCTCCGACATGACCTGTGCGGCAAAAAGGTTTAGAGCTTCCTCGAATGCCGGAAGTTGATCTCGGCTCAAACTCATGCCTGCTGCCGACGGGTGTCCGCCGTAATGATCCATAAGCTCCTTGCAGGAGGTCAATGCCTCGTAAATATCAAGACCCGGAATGGATCTTGCCGAGCCCTTACACATGCCTGTTTCCGGATCAATGCCAAGAATAATAACCGGACGATAATAACGTTCAAGGATTTTGGACGCTACAATCCCTACGACCCCTACGTTCCAGCCCTCCCCTGCCAGCACGATGACATCTGGCACGCTTCCGTTAATCATTTTGTCCTGAAGCTGAATCAGTGCTTCTTCAACGATCGTTTCTACAACCTGCTGCCGCTCCTTGTTCAGCTCATCAAGTGCGTGGGATAACTGCTGCGCCTCTTCCATATCCCCCGTCGTCATCAGCGCCACAGCTGAGCCTGCATGATCCAGTCGTCCGCTGGCATTGATTCTCGGGGCCATTCCAAAGGCTACATTGACGGAAGTCACCGCCCCCATGTTGAATCCACTTACTTCCATAAGCGCCTGAATCCCGGGAAACGACGTATGACGCATGCACTCGAGGCCGCGGCTGACCAGAATGCGGTTCTCTCCGGTGAGCGGCATCAAATCTGCAATGGTTCCGATCGCAACGATTTCCGTCCATTCTACCGGAGGCTCCTTTAATACCGCCTGCGCTAATTTATAAGCCACGCCAACCCCGGCCAAGCCTTTAAAAGGATAAGGACATCCCGGCTGCTTCGGATTGATCAGTGCATAAGCGTTAGGAAGTACCTCGGGTGGTTCATGGTGATCTGTAACAATAACGTCCATCCCCAATGAATTGGCATATGCAATCTGTTCAACTGCGCTTATGCCTGTGTCTACGGTTATAATCAGGCTGACTCCTTGCTGATGGGCCCAATCAAGCGCATGGTTGTGCAATCCGTAACCTTCATTGGAGCGATGCGGAATGTAGATATCATAGGAAGCTCCCAAGTGGCGCATAAAATAAATCATCAATGAAGTGCTGGAAACGCCATCCGCATCGTAGTCCCCGTAGATCAGGATATGCTCGCTTTGTTCAATTGCCTGTAGGATACGGGGTACCGCCTTGTCCATGCCGAGCAGCAAATATGGGTCATGCAGTGCTTCCAGATTTCCATTCAGGAACCTTCCCGCTTCTTCCCTGCTACCGATCCCTCGTGAGGCAAGCAGCGAAGCAGTTAAAGGAGATACAGAAAGCTCTCCCGCCAAGCTTCGGACTGTCTCCTCGTTTCCTTCTGGAGCCTGCCATGAATATTTTGATTCAAACAATCGTCTTCACCTTTCTTTCCCTGCCTATCATTTATGACATCCCAAGGATGACTATTGAAGCAGTGTCGGCATTTCATTATCCGTAAGCTGATGATTGGATTTATACGGATAACCGGGATCATAAGGAACGACTTGAATATTAACATCACTGATGTGCACAAATCGGTTCATCAGCAGTTTTTTTGCCCGTTCGGCAATCTCATTCGCTTCGAGCACGGTAATGCGGGGATTCACGCTGATCTTGAGATCAACCGTAATATAATGCCCCTGCTCCCTAGCCTTCAGATCATCAACTGTAATGATGCCGTGTACCCGTTGAACGGTCTCGATGAAATTGAGCGCATCCTCCTGCTCAGCTTCCTGAACCAAAGAGCCGTATACGGAATTCATCATAAGAAAATAACCTTTCCGAATCACCAGACAAGCAACAACCAGAGCTGAGACCGGATCCATATACATCATGGTTTTCCAGCCAAGGGTATCTCCTGCCAAGGATAGAAATACGCCAACACATACGGTCAGTGACGTATATAGGCTGAAGCGGTGTTCTTCAGCATAAATCGTGTGCTGGCCGTCTCCCTTTTTTTTCGAATAGCGGAACTGAAACTGGAAAACGGCTTCCTTTACCGCCAAGGATACGATAACGGCAATCAGCGTAAATTTACTTGGCACATGAATATTGCCTGATGCCATCGCTCGAATGGAAGCAACTGCAATTTGGAGTGCCCCCATGAGCACCAGTACCGCAAACAATATCGCGAAGACCGGCTCCGTCCGGTGTGTACGGCTCTGCTGCTTACCTCCGCCCTTTCCCTTCAGGGACGATCGGCGCGGAATGAGACGGTTTAGCGAAGTCACAGCACCGGAGGCGGAGTACAAGGCATCGCCCAGCAAAGCCTTGCTGCCCGATAAATAACCAACTGTACCTTTAAACACAGCGAGCGACAAATCACCGATCATTCCTGTCCAGGTAACGGTATCGGAAGAATGTGAACGTAGTATACTCATGTTTGCCTCCTCTCCGGCAGTCTCAACATGCCGATATCAGATTAAAAGCCGCGTCGCATAGACGCGGCTTTCACCTGTACTGCTTACCTTATGCTTTGGAAGGCTTGACCGCTTTCCCTTTTGGTTTTTGCTTGAACTTTAAGAACAGCCAGAGCGGGCTGGCGATGAAGATCGAAGAATATGCCCCGAAGACCAAGCCGATGCACATAGCCAGCGAGAACATTTTGATCGATTCTCCCGCGAATAGGAACAGGAAGAAAGCGGCGATGAATACCGTAAACGCCGTGTACAAGGAACGCATCAGCATTTGGTTGACACTGTGGTTGAGCAGATTCGTCAAATCCTCGCGTGTCTTCTGTTTCCCAAAACGCATGTTTTCACGGATACGGTCGAAGATAACGATCGTATCGTTAATCGAGTAACCGATAATGGTTAGAACCGCAACAATGAAGGTCTGGCTGACCTCCAGACGGAAGATCGAGAAGATCGCCACGACGATAAATGCGTCATGCAGCAGCGCGATGATCGCTGCCACCGCGAAGCGCCATTCGAACCGGATACTTACGTATATGATGATCCCGATACAGGATAAGAGCACAGAATAAATCGCATTCCGACCGAGCTCTTTCGCCATTTCCGGATCCACAGTATTGATTTCAAATGAAGCTGTTTTGTCCAGCTTTTGAATCTCTGTTTTGAGCTGATCAGCCTGATTAGAGGACAATTCTGTCGTGAAACGGATGTTCATGCGCTTGTCCCCAGGCGTGATGCTTGCATCTTTACCGATTCCCATCTCATCAAGCAGTGGTTGTACTTCAGCTATCGTTACATTCTTGGATAGCTTCACGTCTACGTTCGAGCCAGCACGGAAATCAACGCTGTAGTTCAAACCGAAGGCGGCAAGAGAGATAATACCCGCAATCGTCAGCACGATTGAGAATATGAATGCAGTTTTGCTCATCTTCACGAAGTTAAATTCTTTTTTAAAGTGCATTGATTTCACTCTCCTTTACCCCGAACTGCTTCGTTTTTTTAAGCAGCCCAGCCTTGACCAGAAGGCTAAGCAGGTAGTGGGTGAAATACACGTTGGTCAGGATACTGAGTACGATTTCGATGATCAATATGAGCGCGAACCCTTTTACAGAGCCTTGACCAAAAGCGTACATAACAGTACCTACGATTATGGTTGTAATATTCGAATCGAGAATCGTACGTAAGGAAGATTTGTTACCCGCTTTAACCGCAGACATCACGCTTCTGCCATTGCGGATTTCTTCGCGTATCCGTTCATTTGTAATAATGTTCGCATCGACGGCCATACCGACACCGAGAATAAATGCCGCTATACCCGGAAGCGTAAGCGTGAAATTCGCCCACACGAATACTAAAATGAGGAGCCAAGTATGCACAATCAGACCAAAGCTTGCAATGACGCCTGGCAGACGATACATCGCAATCATAAAGATCAAAATAACGATGGATGCGATAATACCGGCTTGTAGCGTTTTCTCCAGTGATTGTTTACCGAGTGTCGCGCCTACGCTTTGAGAGTATTTCTCCGTTAGCTTGAGCGGCAGGGCACCGAGGTTGATGGTGTCGCTGAGTTGCTTAGCTTCATCTAAGGTGTAGTTACCGGTGATCTGCGCTTTGCCATCCGTTAACTCTGATTGAACAGTTGGATCAGACAGCATGGTATCATCAAGGAAAATAGCCAGGTTCTGTCCAACGAGCCGCTTTGTTACTTCAGCAAACTTCTTCTTATCCTTCACCTTGATATCGATGACAGGACGGTTCAGTTGGTCATATCCGACGGAAGCCCCGTTCTCGACAAAATCACTGCCAACGAGCTCCACTTTACAATATTTATCTTTAGGTTGTGCGTTTTCGGCCGGAGCTTTACATCCATACGCACTTCGGAAAGTCAGCGACGCTGGTTCCTTCATTTTCTCTCTGACTTCAGCTTCGTTTGTCACACCCGCGATTTTGACGCGAATCCGATTTGTGCCTTCAGTCGTTACCTCAGGTTCGCTGGTACCCAGCGCATTGGCGCGCTTCTCCAGACTTTGAGCCGTACGCGTGAGGGATTCCTGCGTAACCGCTTGTCCTTTTTCCAGCGGAGTCGCTTCATATAGAATCTCGAAGCCTCCCTTAAGGTCAAGGCCCAGCCGGACACTCTTCAGCAGCCCCGGAGTGGACCAGGCCATGATCCCCACCGCAACGAGCACTACGATTATGAAAGTAGCGATTCTTTTCTTCATGCCGTTCCTAGTTCCCCTTTCGATCTCAATAGTCCTATTATAGCGATGCGTTAAAATGCAGTCAATTTATCAATATGTGTCGCTTTTTTATTTTAACGATCTTTTCCCCCTCAACAGGCTGACCAGAAAAGGTTCCTCTCCCTTAATCGAAAGAGGAACCTTTATATGCAGATAGTGTCATATAGTTCATAAACGTCAACGCCTTTAGAGAGAGAATATCATTTACCAGCCTGTACAGCGGAGGAATTCCTTCCTTCTCGTATTTGCTGCTAACGCAGTTCCAAATGTCTTTACTCGTGACATATTCATATCCGATAAGTCTGAATTCCTCCGCCTTGCTGCGGCACAAAGC
Source organism: Paenibacillus mangrovi (assembly GCF_022898935.1). Classification (GTDB taxonomy): domain Bacteria; phylum Bacillota; class Bacilli; order Paenibacillales; family Paenibacillaceae; genus Paenibacillus_AQ; species Paenibacillus_AQ mangrovi. Next base: position 770,578 of record NZ_JALIRP010000002.1, read on the forward strand.
CTCAATGGCAGCGTCCATCTCGCTTTCGCTCATATTCTCCGGGCTCACTTGCGTAGCCTCCTCTCAGCATGATGTCTATAGTGTTTGCATAAATTCTACATTCGACCCTCGGAGCCTTCATTCCTTCTTTTCTTCATCACTTCTTGTGTAAAAAGTCGTGGTATGAATGGACGAGTAGAGCATATCCATATTAACAAAAGGTCTGTCACAGATACTGCCGCAACATAGCTTCGACACGGAAGAGGGAGTGGACATTTGAACAAGCTAACACCTAATAAGCAGACATCAAAGAAGCAGACGTTTATTCAAGGTACGATGATATTGCTTGCGGCCGGGGTCATCAACCGGATCTTAGGCTTTATCCCGAGGATTGCTCTTCCACGGATCATCGGAGCCGAAGGTGTCGGGATTTACCAGCTGGGTTATCCCTTTTTCCTGGTACTCGTTACTCTGATTACCGGCGGAATTCCACTTGCTGTAGCTAAGCTGGTATCCGAGGCGGAGACGGAAAACAAGCCGCAAAACTCAAGTTACGTCCTTCGAGTCAGTCTGACGCTGACCTTCGGTTTGGGACTGCTGTTCATGGCACTCTCACTCTGGCTCGCTCCTTGGGTTACCAGGAGCATTTTGACGGACTCACGGGTGTATTACACTTTTATCAGCATGAGCCCGATGCTGGTCATTGTAGCCGTCTCATCCGTATACAGAGGGTACTTCCAAGGTAAACAAAATATGATTCCCTCCGCTTCTTCCTCCATCATTGAGACGGTGGCCAGAATCGTATGTACATTATGGTTCTCGTATTTACTTTTGCCTAAAGGGATTGCTTTTGCTGCAGCTGGAGCCATGCTGGGGGTTATGGCAGGAGAGTTTGTCGGTTTGTTGGCGATTTTGTGGCAATTCCGCAAAGATCAACTTCGCTCTGCGCCGACTGAGAAGACAACCCGCCACGAAAGAGCGAGCCGTGGATTGTTTCAGCGTTTGATGGGCATCACCATTCCGGTTACGGCCGGCAAGCTCGTCGGTTCATTTTCCTATCTGTTTGAATCAATCATTACCGCACAAAGCTTGGCGATCGCTGGCATTGTAACCTCCGTTGCCACTGCACAATACGGCGCGCTCCAGGGTATGATCATTCCTTTGCTGCTTCTGCCCGGCGCACTGACTTCTTCGCTTGCGGTTTCCCTGGTCCCATCATTATCCGAAGCCGCAGCGCGCAAGGACCGGCTGACGATTCACAAGCGGCTGAATCAGACGATCCGTCTTGCCCTCGTAACAGGAGCGCCATTCGCCGTCATTATGTATGTCCTGGCTGAGCCCCTTTGTCAACTATTGTACAACAATACAGAAATCTCGGGGATGCTGCGTATGCTTGCTCCTTTTGCATTGTTTCTGTATGTACAGGCTCCGCTTCAGGCAACGCTTCAGGCGCTGGACCGTCCCGGAAGAGCTCTGTTCAATACGCTGATTGGGGCCGTCATCAAGCTTTTCCTGATCTGGTACTTGTCATCGCAGCCTGAGTACGGCATCTATGGTGCCATCATAGCGATTATAATCAACAGCATCATTGTCACTTTCCTGCACGGTTACAGCGTAAGCACACTGCTCGCCTACCGTTTCAAGCTGCTCGACATGCTGAAGCTCCTTTGCACGATGGTGATCATGGCAGCTGTAACCACCTATGCTTTCCGTCATCTGCCATTTAATCATGTAAGCTGGGTGCAGTTTTTTGCAGCCCTGTTCGTCGGCGTTGCAGGCTTCCTGGTTACTGTTTTCGCTGCGCGACTCGTTTCTCACCGTGATTTGAAAAGAATGCCCGTCATCGGCAAATGGTTTGGAGCCTCCGATGAACCGAAGAATCCGGCAGCCTGACAGGTTGCTCATTATTTTCGGTCCACGTACACCTTGCCTTTATGGTCGATGGAACATAGAAAAACATCTTTAAATTCTTTAACACCATGCTCCTGAATTTGATTTTTCAGCCAAAACCGATTTTTCTTAAGCTTTTGCAAATTGTCATCCTGAACCTTTCCATCCATAATCAGCGGGACGGGCAGCACCCCATAGCTGAATTTTCCGGCAGGGACCAGTATTTTCTTATTGGATTTGGAATGTGTTGATATCGACGAACCAGAGCTCTGCTGCCCCTGCTGCCTAGCTCCCTGGTTGCCTGAAAACTTCATGTTCCCTCTGACTGATAGCCCTCCGGATGGCTGCTGTCCACTGGACTGCTGTGAAGACTGTGACTTCGGAATAACCGTCAGATGTCCGGAGTTTTCAAGAATCGCGAACTCAACATCCGCAATATTATGAATATTTTGGCCGCGCAGATGTAGCAGCAGATCGTCCAGATTATAACGCTGCTTTTTCATTTCCGACCTTTGCAGCTTACCTTTCGAAACCAAGATACTGGGCTGTCCATCAAAAAGAAGCCGAACTTTTCTGCTCTTCAGGCTGATATAAGCGATTGAAACTTGAATAATGACAAGGGTTGCCATCGGAAGTATACCGTCTAAAATGGGCCGCTTGACATCTTCCAGCACAAACACGCCGATTTCAGCAATCATAACAGAAATGACCAGATCAAATATGGACAACTTCCCGATTTCGCGTTTTCCCATAATTCTTAAGGTTAATAAAATAGCGAAATACATCAGTACGGTACGAAAAACGGTGATCAGGAAATGAGCCGCCATATGCCAAACACTCCTTTTAAAGGCCTAATTCTCAGAAACGATATGCTGATATTTTGACCTCTCTCCAAATACCCCATGCAATGCCGCAACGATTAATTATTGGAAAACTTGTACTACCTGAAAAAGCTTGGACATAGATTTACAATAACTTATGGAATATTAAGGGGGTTCTTTTATATGCACATGATCCGGCGCGTACTTTCTTTTCGAATCGCAAATCCAATCCTGTCCGGGCTGTATTATTCCTTCTTCTGGATGATGGTTGGCGCGCTAATCCTCTCACTTTTGCTATGGTCGAGCGGTATGCAGGAACAGAGTCTTTCCCGCCTCATTTATGTCGTTCACGCTATTGCAGCCTTGTTTGGAGGAATGGTCGCAGGAAAACGTTCGGGAAGAAAGGGCTGGTACAACGGTGGACTTACCGGTATTCTGTACGGCCTACTGATTATGGTTATCGGCTTTCTCGCACTGGATACCTCCTTGCGTATGGGAGATTTGCTGCTGCTTGGAACCGTGTTCGCTTCTGCGGCTATCGGCGGCATGCTCGGGGTAAATGTTAGAAATAATTATTAAGGCCTCTTCTATGAAAATGTGGTAAACTGACATCATGCAATTCTTACAAGAGGAGGCTATTTCTGTTTGCTATATCAATCTATGCAGGGTATATCCATCGCATCAGCAATTACAGTGATTTTGTTGATTTGGCTAGGCACGCTCCGTAATCCGCTTAAGGCTGCTTACCTTTTTATTAAGGAACTGCTAACCTCACGGACATTCTTGGTATTGTTTTTCATCATGGTATGTATTCTTCTTGCCAATAAATACGAATTAGATTTAGAGAATAACTTAAATTATCATAAAGACTTTACGCCCTGGGTTTTTAGTCTCGAGGGACATTTTGTAGAGAATTTACAGAACTTCTTCCACAGCAGCTACATTACTCCCATCTCTGTTTTTTTCTATGTCGTCGTGTTTCAGTCACTGCTGATCGCCTCAATTGGCGTTTATATTTCCGATCAAAATAAAGTATTTGTTATTGCGATCTGCTTTGCCATCATTATAAACTACACGGTCGCTATACCATTCTATCTGTTCTTCCCTGTCAACGAAGTTTGGTCGTATCCGCCTTCGGGGGCCTCGTTCCTAATGCTGGATGTCTTTCCGAACTTTGAGCAGCAGTACAGGCCTTTATCCGGTTTGAACAACTGTTTTCCGAGTCTGCATACCTCTATTTCGGTCACTTTGATGGTTCTGGGTCTACGTTCGGGCAATCGCCGTCTCGGCATCATAACGACGATCAGCGCCATTGTTATCATTTTCAGTATCTTCTATCTGGGAATCCACTGGTTAACGGACATGGTTGCCGGCACCCTGCTCGGGCTTCTGGCTTCAAACCTTGGTATTTTGTTCGCCAAACTTACCTTGAAAGAAAAGGGATTCTCCATGCTCAAACAACAGAGCAAAATGTCTGACTCTATGTAGGTTGGAGATTGGTAGTCATTCAGCAAAAAGAGGCAGTTCCCCTCGGGGAACCGCCTCTTTTTTAGATATAAGTATGGTGAGCCATCGTTATTTTTGATGCTGTTTCAGCTTAAGCTTTATTTGGATTCACTTTCAGCTGCGCTGCTTGTTGCATGGCTGATGGAATTGCGGTCAAATGTAAGCTTGGTTACATCATTTACGCGCAAAACAACGATGTCGTCTGTAATTTCCATGATGGTTCCGTGAAGGCCACCGATCGTCACAACCTTGTCTCCCTTTTTCAATGCTCCGAGCATCGAGTTACGGGTCTTTTGTTTCTTTTGCTGTGGACGAATAAGCAGGAAATAAAAGATCGCGAACATCAAAACAAGAGGCAATATCAAGCTGACAATGCTGCCTCCGGAACTAGGAGCAGGAGCTGCTGCCGCCAATTCAAACATTTATCTTTCCCCCCTTTCATGGACTAACCCCGGTTAATGCTGCTTCAGGATTAATGAAAAACCCTAACTAAAAACCTTTATCATTGTCATGAAGCCCATATTGTTCAAAAAACTCATCGCGAAAATCAAGCAGCCTGTCTTCCATGATGCTCTGCCGCACTTGCTTCATCAAATTAATGAGGAAATGCAGGTTGTGGTACGTTGTCAGCCTCAGGCCGAAAGTCTCATCGGCTTTGATTAGATGCCGCAGATAGGCTCTTGAATAGTTCCGGCAAGTATAGCAATCGCATGCGGGGTCAAGGGGGCCAAAATCTCTGGCGTATTGAGCGTTTCGGACCACAAGCCGTCCCTGGCTTGTCATTGTCGTTCCGTTACGGGCAATCCGTGTCGGAAGTACGCAGTCAAACATATCTACTCCCCGGATTGAGCCTTCGATCAAAGCATCGGGGGATCCGACGCCCATCAAGTAACGCGGCTTATTGTCCGGAAGGAGAGGAACAGTATAATCAAGCACTTCATACATCAGCTGCTTGGACTCTCCAACGCTGAGTCCACCAATAGCATACCCCGGGAAATCCATGGAAGTCAAATCACGGGCGCTTTGTTTGCGCAGATCTTCATACATTCCACCCTGAACAATTGCAAAAAGCCCTTGGTCATGTGGACGAGCATGACTGTTTAGGCAGCGCTCGGCCCATCTAGTCGTACGTTCCAGCGATTTTTTGACATAGTCGTAATCTGCCGGATAGGGTGGGCATTCATCAAATGCCATCATGATATCCGATCCCAGTGCGTTCTGGATTTCCATAGCCACTTCTGGTGAAAGGAACAGCTTGTCCCCATTCAAATGGGAACGGAAATGCACGCCTTCTTCGGTGATTTTGCGCATTTCGCTCAGGCTAAAGACTTGAAATCCGCCGCTGTCTGTCAGAATCGGGCGGTCCCAGTTCATAAACTTGTGAAGCCCGCCAGCCTCACGGACAATATCATGACCCGGACGAAGGAATAAATGATAGGTATTGCTCAGGATAATTTGCGCATCCATCGCTTTGAGCTCCTCCGGGCTCATCGTTTTCACGGTAGCCTGCGTTCCTACCGGCATAAAGGTCGGTGTTTCAATCACCCCATGAGGCGTATGCACGCGTCCAAGGCGCGCTCCGGATTGTTTGCAGGTTTTAATGTGTTCGTAGTAAACTGCTGCTGTCATTTCGATACCATCCTCTTATATCCCGTTAAACCGGACTTAATAAATAAACATCGCGTCGCCGAAGCTGAAAAAGCGGTATTTTTCCCGTATGGCTTCTTCGTACGCATGCAAAATATGCTCCCTACCTGCCAGCGCGCTGACCAGCATCACCAGCGTGGACTTCGGCAAATGAAAGTTGGTAATGAGGGCATCAACAACCGTGAATTCATATCCCGGATAAATGAAGATATCCGTCCAGCCGCTGCAGGCTTCAAGCTGGCCGCCTTTAAAGCGGTTGCCGATCGTCTCAAGCGTCCGGCAGGAAGTCGTGCCCACCGCGATAATGCGTCCGCCCCGCTCCCGTGCCGCGTTCAGAATATCCACGTTTTCCTGGGAAACCGAATAATATTCTGCATGCATGACATGATCCTCCACCCGCTCAACAGACATCGGCCGGAAAGTGCCGAGTCCGACATGAAGAGTCAGATAAGCTATGGTCACGTCTTTGCTGCGGATTTCTTCCAGAAGCTCCTTCGTAAAATGAAGTCCTGCCGTTGGAGCGGCTGCAGAGCCTTCATTCCGCGAATACACGGTTTGGTAGCGTTCCCTGTCATCGAGCTTCTCTTTAATATAAGGAGGCAGAGGCATCTGACCGAGCCGATCTAGAATCTCCTGAAAGATTCCCTTGTAGGAGAATCGGAGCACCCGCTCTCCCATCTCGCCTTCCTCTTCAATGACCGCTTTCAATTCGTCTCCGAAGACAATGACGCTGCCCGTTTTCAGTTTTTTGCCCGGCTTAACGAGCGCCTCCCAGCGGTCTTCACCCAGGTTTTTGAGGAGCAGCACCTCTGCCTTGGCTCCCGTATCTTCTTTGGTCCCGAACAGTCTCGCGGGGATAACCCGTGTATCGTTAAGAACAAGCGTATCTCCCGGCTGCATCTGATCGACAATATCCTTGAAGGTATGATGGGCAATCGCTCCATCCTGCTTGTTCAGCGTAAGTAATCGCGATGCTGTACGCTCAAGCAGCGGTGTTTGGGCTATCAATTCCTCTGGTAGATCAAAATCATACAATTCTACATTCATATTGCGTCATTCCTTAGTAATAGTAACGTCCTGATAATAGTGTTTCAAAATATCCTGGTAACCATACCCTGCATCCGCCATCCCTTTTGCTCCCCACTGCGAGAGTCCAAGTCCATGACCGTTGCCGCGGCCGATAAACATGAAGCCATCACCTGTATCGATGCTGCGGGCGTTTTGCTCTCCATTCATGACAACTGTTCCACTTCCCTGAACGGTGCTCTGGCCGGAAGCCGAAAGGACGGTCGTGCTGGATGAACCGGTAATTTTGGATGTCGTACCATTTGCACTCAGTACAGTATAGCTCCCAGTCTGTACAATATCAAACAATGTGCTCGGAAGTCCGTTCATTGCCGATCGGTATAAATCCGGATATTTCACATCGAGAATTTGGCCGTTGGCCTTAATCTCCGTTGCGCGTCCCGAAGGTCCGCGCTTGGTCACTTCCAGCGTCTTGATCGAGGAAGGAGCCGGCGTTGCCGTTTTGCCCTGAAGGCTCTTAACCAGATCAGCAGAAGAATAAGGCCCGCGAATCCAGGAGTATGTGCTAGATTCCTGAACTTTCTCCAATACAACAGCGGTTTCCCCTGGATTCATCTTGCCAACCGGACTTACATCCGACTGAATCTGAGGCAGTGGTCTTACGTTCGTATCTTTCGCGGTCACTGTAACCTTGGTTAGACCAGCCCCGGTATATGTTCCGGTTTCCTTCACATTGTCTTCCCGGACATATCCGGTCACACCGGAAGGCAGCAGAACATGATACCACATTTTCTGACCTTTGACCGCAGCAGCGTCGCCTTCGCTTGGAACGCTTGCAAACGTGTCTCCGCCGCTGTTCCATACTTCCGACGGATCAGCGGAAGCTCCACCTGCATTCGAGGAGAATACCGCTTCAACGACCTTGCCGTCTTTGAGGATGACCTCGCTTTGAGTCGCGTCAACGGCCTGAACCACACTTGGGGACTCAGAGGACACCCCGTAATAGGCCTGGCTCAGCGTGGTATCCACCACATCGGCAATCTTGAATTTGCTGCTCTGGCCGGTTTGAAACTCCGCATAGCTGCGTGCGGCCACGGCTTGGGCTTTCAGTGCTTCCGCAGGCCAAGAGGATGGCACCTCACCGCCGACAACCGCATATAAATACTGCTCAAAAGGCAGCTCATTAACGAGCGCCAGCTGCCCGTTCAGAGAGCTGATCTCCATCGCCCCCCGGTAAGAGCGGCCTGATCTTTCTGTCACCTTAATGTCCGATCCGCTCTCAACCCAGCCCTTAGCATCTTGGCCGCTAAGCTGATAGTGTTTCACAGCCTGTCCCGTACTTACATCCTGTCTTATGATGTAGGCCGGAAGACTGGAATCTGCTTCCGCTAAGGACAACTGCGGCAGTTTGGCGCTGACAGAGCTGCGGAGCGCTGCAAGCTCACTATCATTAGCCGCTTCGCCAACATAGACTGCATAGCGGCTGTTCCCGTCAGGAGTTTGCTCCAAAGCAACCATCGAATCGAAGCCCGCAGCTTCGATGCTGCTTGCTGCTGAAGCCGCCTGTGCTTCGCTGGCATAGGAGCCTGCGGTCAGATGCTTCGAACCTTTTACTGCAGGCGTCTGTCCGTTCAAAAATGCTGAGACCGTCTTCGCAACCCGCGAAGCTGCTGTGGAAGCAGTCTGCTCGTTTGCATAATACCCCGTATACAGCTGATATATCTGTCCTCCTGAGGTAGGTGCCGCAAATAAAATAGGCTTGTCCGCCGTAGCCGCCAATTTTTTATAAGCATTGGTAGCGGCGGATAGATCCGTTGTTTCCAGCACCTTAACCCGGTAGCTGTCCACGCTGAATCTGGCCTCTTCTCCGGCCCCGAGCGTAATCAGGGATGAATGCCCGGCTGCTGTATTGAAGCCGACATTCAAGCCCTGCCCGGAAGACAAAGTTACAGCTGCTGTCGTCGATTTATAAGTACTGCCTAAGTCCATAAACATCCCGACGCGTATATGATCAACCGGCTGGGCAGCCGCCTTCCCAGGCATCTGGAGGCATCCAGCCACCATCAAAACGGTCAGCAGCCCTTTACCACACCATGTTACAACCTTTGGTACTGACATATTTCCCACTCGCTATTTTCCTCCTCGCATCCCATGAAGTCTAAAGTATCCTTTAAAAATAGCTTAGTACTGAAAAGTCCTTGATAATGAGCGAGGTGGCCGCTACGGTTACGGATCGATCTTCAGATCGATTCCGTCCCCTTCGCTACTTCCGCTTCTTTACAAGTACTAATTCCCTACTGTTAACGGATTTCCGGCATCGGCAGCCCCAAATGCTGGTAGGCTGCAGGCGTCACGATTCTGCCGCGCGGAGTCCGCTGCAAAAAACCGATCTGGAGGAGGTAAGGCTCGTATACATCCTCGATCGTTTGACTTTCTTCCCCAATGGTAGCTGCAATCGTATCGAGTCCGACCGGCCCACCTTTAAAGCTCGTAATCATCGAGGTGAGCATCTTATAGTCAATCTGGTCCAATCCCCGCGGGTCCACTTGAAGCATCTTCAGCGACTCTTCTGCGATTTTTGGCGTAATCATGCCGTCCCCTCTTACCTGGGCATAATCCCGTACCCTTTTCAATAGGCGGTTGGCAATCCGTGGAGTCCCCCTGGAACGTAAAGCGATTTCCTCAGCCGCGTCCCCTACAATTTCAATACCGAAAATATCGGCACCGCGTGAAACGATATAGCTCAGTTCGTCCACATTGTAAAATTCAAGCCGACTGACGACTCCGAAACGGTCGCGGAGTGGAGCGGATAAGAGACCCGCACGCGTAGTTGCTCCGATCAGCGTAAACGGAGGCAAGTCCAGACGCACAGATCGTGCACTGGGACCTTTGCCAATCATAATATCCAGCGCAAAATCCTCCATGGCCGGGTACAACACTTCTTCCACCGTCCGATGCAGACGATGGATCTCGTCGATAAACAGCACATCGCCTTCCTGGAGGTTGGTAAGCAGCGCCGCAAGATCTCCGGGCCGCTCGATCGCCGGACCGGAGGTAGTGCGCAGATTCACGCCAAGCTCATTCGCTATAATGTTAGCCAAGGTGGTTTTTCCAAGTCCCGGAGGCCCGTACAGAAGCACATGATCCAGCGCTTCACTGCGCATCTTAGCAGCCTCAATATAGATCTTAAGATTTTCCTTGACCTGGTTTTGTCCGATATATTCATTTAAATACCGGGGGCGAAGACTGAGCTCCACCGCCTGGTCATCCATCATTAGATTAGCTGAAATAATCCGGTCATCCATTTGTGTCGCCCTCTTTCTGCCGTTACTTCTGGCTCTACTAACCTGCATAAAGCAGCTTAAGCGCCTTCTTCATCAATACATCCACCGAATCTCCAAATGCCGTATCATCCTTGATTTTAAGCCATACACGATCTAGCTCCGTATCGGTATATCCTAATGCTTTGAGGCCTTCACGCGCCTCTGACCACGCCGATCCGTCCCCTTCCTGCGGCTCCGGTACGGCGAACAATCCTGTAGCCAGCGAAGCAGTTCCAAAGCCGTCCAGCTTATCCTTGAGATCAAGGACCATGCGCTGCGCCGTCTTTTTACCGATGCCTGGCAGCTTGGTCAGGAACGTAAGATTCTCCTGATATATTGCCGTTACCACATGATCGGGTGTACCTCCTGCGAGAATGCCCAAGGCCACCTTGGGCCCGATGCCGGATACATCGATCAGCTTACGGAACAGCCTCTGTTCCTCACGGGTTGGAAAGCCGAACAGCAGGATCGCGTCTTCACGGACATGATGATGGGTATATACGGTCACAGGACCTTCCGTTTTGGCAAATACAAAAGGATTAGGGCAGAATACGCGGTATCCTACCCCTTGAACGTCAACTACAATATACTCGTTCTCCAGATGGACAACAGGTCCTCTTAAAAAATCGATCATTTTCGCAATACCTCATTTATTCTGGAATTTAACGTATACGAATGGGCATGGCATATCGCCACGGCCAGGGCATCCGCCACATCATCGGGCTTAGGCACAGCCTGCAGCCTCAAAAACATCCGTACCATTTCCTGTACCTGCTTCTTCTCAGCTTTGCCGTAGCCTACAACGGCCTGCTTGACCTGCATCGGCGTATATTCAGCAATCGGCAAGCCGCGCTGGGTAGCCGCCAAAATCAAGACACCACGCGCCTGACTGACAGACATCGCGGTCGTTACGTTCCGGTTAAAGAACAGCTTCTCAAAAGCAACGCTGTCCGGTTTATATTTATCAATCAGCTGAAGCATGGCTTCATACACATGCAGCAGCCGCTCCTCATCGGGCGTATGGGCTTCCGTCTGAATACAGCCGTATTGCACGGGAGTCACCTTGCTGCCGGCCTTATCGATGAAACCAAAGCCAACAATCGCAATCCCCGGGTCAATTCCTAAAATACGCAAAATAAACTCTCTCCCTTACCATAAAGCGAACATATGTATTCGTTCTCTTCATTATAATGTAAAACTTCCTATCAAGTCTATGACTCCGAGGAAAAGAGTAGACGCATATATATGGACGTGAATTCTATGATTATGTTTCTCTGACCAATTCAGAAGGATTGAAAGTACGGGTGAGTTCGCGGATAAAAGCAATCATGGAGGCGTTCATAAACTTCTGCTTGCGGTAGACGATACCCACTTTTTTCTGGGGAACCGGGCCCACGATCGGAATGATTTGAATATCGGAATGAACCATTATATTTAAATAGGACTTCGGCAGGATCGTACCTCCAACGCCCAGCCGTACAAGCTGCAGCATGGAATCCATGGTGGAGAGTTCAATAATAGGCTGCAGACTTAAACCTGCCTCTTTGCTGTAGCTGTCGATCATTTGGCGTACCAGAAACTTTTCCGGAAACAGTACAAGCGGTTCCTGAACGAGCTCTTCCAGCATAACGGACTCATTCCATGCGAGCATGTGCGTATTGGAAACAGCAAGACAAAGCTCCTCCGTGTACAGCTCCATACTGATCAACTGCTCATCGTGCAGCGGCAAAAAAACAACGCCAAGATCGAGCTTGTTATCAAGCAGACCGTTCTTAGTTTCTTCGGTGGCGAGCTCATGTACCGATATGGAGATTCCAGGTACCTTTTGGTGAAAAGAAATCAAGGTCTGGGTCAGCAGATGATTGCCGGAGCATCCGATTCTCAGTTTGCCGCGTGCTAATCCTTTTAGCTCATTGATCTCGATTTGGGCCTGCTCAAGCTCATGGAAAATATTTAACGCATGCTCCTTTAACGTCTGACCGGCTTCCGTAAGATCATTGCGTTTGCCAATACGGTGGAACAGCGGCGTTCCCACTCTTTCCTCTAACAACCGGATTTGCTGGCTAAGTGTGGGCTGACTGATGCCAAGCTTAACGGCGGCTTTGGTAAAATGAAGTTCCTCACAGACAGCCAGAAAATATTCAAGCAAACGAAAGTCCATGGCCTCATCCCCCATTATAGTTGATAACTATTATTTTAATTGATAACATTGAATTGACCAATCATTTTTTGTTAACTATAGTAGACATATTATATACGTACGATGGGAGCGCGAGATCATGAACGAGGAAATCAAAGTTCAGTTAACCACACAGCCGGCCGAAAAGCCGGACAGCCGCAATCTTAGCTTCGGCAAGTATTTTACAGACCATATGTTCATTATGGATTACCATAAGGACAAAGGCTGGTATGATCCTAGAATCGTCCCTTACGCACCAATTGTTCTGGACCCTGCGGCGATGGTATTCCATTATGGTCAAGCTGTATTTGAAGGCATGAAAGCCTATTTGACGGAAACCGGCAAGGTGCTGCTCTTCAGACCCGACCAGAACATGAAGCGCCTGAACCGTTCCAACGACCGTCTGGGCATTCCTGAAATTGATGGGGACTTCGTTATCGAAGCGATCAAAAAACTGATCGAAATTGATAAAAGCTGGATTCCAACGGAAAAAGGCAACTCGTTGTATGTCCGTCCGTTTATTATTGCTACAGAAGCATGCCTTGGCGTGCGCTCGTCTTATACTTACCAGCTGCTCGTCATTCTTTCGCCAGTTGGTCCTTACTACTCCAGCGGTCTGGAGCCTGTTAAAATCAATGTAGAAAGCTCCTACACCCGTGCGGTTCGTGGCGGTATCGGATTCGCCAAAGCTGCAGGCAACTATGCGGCAAGCATCAAGGCTCAAGAGAATGCCAAATTAGAAGGATACTCTCAAGTTCTTTGGCTCGACGCGATCGAAAAGAAATATATCGAGGAAGTCGGCAGCATGAACATCTTCTTCAAAATCGGCGGCACCGTGATTACGCCAGCCATTAATGGCAGCATCCTGGAGGGTGTAACACGCAGCTCCGTTATTTCCTTGCTTCAGGACTGGGGAGTTCCTGTGGAAGAGCGCAAGCTCTCCATTGAGGAAATTTACGATGCATACAAAGACGGCCGGTTGGAAGAGGTATTCGGTACCGGTACGGCAGCGGTTATTTCACCAGTGGGCGAGCTCCATTGGAACGAGCATACCATGGATGTCAATAACGGCAAGATTGGCGAATTGTCGCAAAAGCTGTATGACACCATCACAGGTTTGCAGTCCGGAAGCCTGCCGGATACACGGAACTGGACAGTTACGTTTTAATATAACAATCACTGCATGAAAACGGGGTATCCCAAAAGGTCCTGAAAGACCTATGGGATACCCCTTCGTTTTTGCATAACTTTCTTAATATCTAGTTTTTAGGCTCGTATATATCAAAGTCTTTGACCACTTCGCGGGTACGGGCTGCCTTGAATACATTCTCAATCAGATTCAGAACGCGAAGCACTTCGCTGTTTTTAACGATCGGTTCAGCGGTGCCCTCCACAACATTGGCAAAGTTATCGTAAAAGCTGCTCTCATGCTCGAATGCCTTCGGCAGAGCTTCTGTCACTGTCGCCTCTTCAGATGGCGGAGCCATGGTTTTCGTTAATCCAACACCTGCTTTGATCGGCTTCGGTTCAATTTTACCGACCTCACGGTTTTGCATGACAGAACGACCAGTAAGCGACCAATCCTCAATTACAGCTGTTCCTTCAGTACCTTTTACATACCAGCGCGGAAGAGTGATAAAATTGGTGGTTCCAACTTCAACTATGGCAGTCACACCATTTTCAAATTCAAGAACGGCATCAAATCCGTCATCCACTTCGTCTCCCAAAATAAAACTGAGGCGGCTGGTCACACTTGTAATTTTACTGTCAATCATAACGACGAATTGGTCGAGAAGATGAACGCCCCAATCCAGCAGCATACCACCACCATAAGCTTCAAGGTGACGCCAGTCCCCCGGAATACCATTGGCACCGTGCACTCTGGATTCAATCTGGAACAGATCCCCGATCGTCTTCTTATCATACATTTCTTTAATAATCCGAAAATCCTCATCCCAGCGACGGTTTTGATGGACCATGAGAACGCGGCCTGTTTCTTTTGCAACCGTCATCATTTCTTCAAAGTCCTTTACATTCATCGTAACCGGCTTCTCGCATATGACATGCTTGCCATGCTGCATAGCCGAAATCACCAGTTCTTTATGAACATCGTTAGGTGTAGCGATCAGGACAACATCTACACTAGGATCTTCTAATACGGCCTCGTAGCTCTCATATGCAGGGTACCCGTCTTCCTTCGATGCTTCCCGGCGTGAAGCTAGTACATCATAAGTCCCCGTAACTTTAAGACGGGTATTGTCCAAAATCAGCTTGCCATGATAGCTGCCCATACCGCCATAGCCTACAATAACTACAGAATGTGTTTTTAAGCTCATGTCATTTCTTCTCCCTTTTGACTAAGCGGCACCTGGTCCATCCGGGCGTAAATCCTTACAGAGAAAAGATGCCGCCCCCTGAAAAATACTTTCAGCCTTAACCAGTCCGCATACGCTATTTTTTAATACGGTTCTATCGTAAAGGATATCGGCGGAATTTAAAATGAATAATATGATAGAAACATGAACAATCCGGTCATTTTTTATTCTTATACATTCTGATAATCTTAAAAAAGCGACCCTTTCTTGGGAGTACCCTGAAAAAGTCGCTGTAACCAGTTTTACTATTATTTCTTCTTGGGCTGAGGGCAGCCTTATCGAGAAGACTTTTACATTCTGCTTATCCTTCACGAGCGTAATCGCTGAATGTGGACAACACGCTATTATATTCGTCCATATCCTGAATGCGGATGCCATCGTACAAATGTCTCAGCGCGTCTTCAGGCAAAGAGGATTCCATAGAGCTAATGTCCAATTGGAAAAACGTCTTGATGACTTTATCCTGTTCCGGAGGTCCATCGAACAAAGACAGGTTGCCGTCCTTGTCCAGGCTCATATATGCCCGCTGTTTGCAGGTCGGGGAAAGGTCCAAAATCGTTTCATTTAAAACGACCTTACCCTGTCCGGAGAATTGTCCTTTCCAGGATGGATGTTCATTAAGCAGGTTGTAGATTTCATCCGTATTTAATTTGCCGAGAGCCCGTTCCTCTTCTCCGCAAACATAACTGTGACGGACAATGACCTCATTCACCTTGGTCTTGTTCAGTTCTTTCCTAAAGTTCACGTCCTCTAACGTGCCGTCCATCGCTTCGTTTTGTTGGTAAAACTGAAGCGTTTCAATGGCCACTGGAGGCTTGGTGCTCATCAGGCTTTGGACCTTATCCGGCAGATACATGCTACCCCATACCATTACGATCACCAGTGAAGATAAACCGAGCGCTAACGACCGACGTTTCCACCACCGCCACTGCTTTTGCAGCTTTTTTTTAATCCGAGTTGCATTCACAATAATCCCCTTCTATCCCTGTCTTTTCTTTTATTGTGACCTGCGGATTACATATTTATACAGCAAAAAAACCATCGAAGTGATTCGATGGTTTTTGAATCGGGATGACACGATTTGAACATGCGACCCCCTGGTCCCAAACCAGGTGCTCTACCAAGCTGAGCTACATCCCGTAGAAATATGTATGCCGGTGAAGGGACTCGAACCCCCACGGTTTCCCTCACGATTTTGAGTCGCGCGCGTCTGCCAATTCCGCCACACCGGCTTGAGAATAAAACGCGCCCTAAGAGATTCGAACTCCTGACCTTTTGATTCGTAGTCAAACGCTCTATCCAGCTGAGCTAAGGGCGCAAATATTGGAGCGGACGACGGGAATCGAACCCGCGACCCTCGCCTTGGCAAGGCGATGCTCTACCGCTGAGCCACGTCCGCATATAAAATGAAACTGGTGAGCCATGAAGGACTCGAACCTTCGACACCCTGATTAAAAGTCAGGTGCTCTACCAACTGAGCTAATGGCTCTCAATTAGTATAATACTTAATTGAAATAATGGCGGAACCGACGGGATACTCTCACTTCGTTCGAGACTGCGAAGCAGTGCTAACGAAGCTGATGCTCCGACGAACCCGATAACCGGATTCTCATCCCTGAAGCTAATATAAATGGCGGAACCGACGGGATTCGAACCCGCGATCTCCTGCGTGACAGGCAGGCATGTTAGGCCTCTACACCACGGTTCCACGGCCTTATGGGGTCCCCGGAAAGTATTCGGAATATGCTACGAAGCATTTCCTCACTTTTTGGGGATAAATTGCGGGGGCAGGATTTGAACCTGCGGCCTTCGGGTTATGAGCCCGACGAGCTACCGGGCTGCTCCACCCCGCGTCAGTAAAAAGCTATTCAATTATATGGGGTCCCCGGAAAGTAATCGGAATAAGCTACAAAGCTTTATCTTCACTTTTTGGGGTAAAATGGTGGAGGCTGAGGGGATCGAACCCCCGACCCTCTGCTTGTAAGGCAGATGCTCTCCCAGCTGAGCTAAGCCTCCATGGGACTAAATAAACCCAAGTAATAATGGTGACCCGTAGGGGATACTCTCACTTCGTTCGAGACTGCGAAGCAGTGCTACCGAAGTTCATGCTCCGACGAACCCTTTTGGGTTCTCATCCCCAATCGAAGCTAAAAACTTAATGGTGACCCGTAGGGGATTCGAACCCCTGTTACCTCCGTGAAAGGGAGGTGTCTTAACCCCTTGACCAACGGGCCATAATGGCTCCCCGAACAGGACTCGAACCTGTGACAACTCGATTAACAGTCGAGTGCTCTACCAACTGAGCTATCAGGGAATATGTATGCTTGGCGGCGTCCTACTCTCCCAGGACCCTTCGGTCCAAGTACCATCGGCGCTGGAGGGCTTAACGGTCGTGTTCGGGATGGGTACGCGTGGAACCCCTCCGCCATCGCCACCAAACGGAGCATTCTTTGCAAAATGCTTATATTCAGGATTCAGCATCGCCAAATGCTGAAAGCCACTTTTTCATTCCAAAGCTACTAGAGCTTCGAAAATCTTTATTGACTCCCTGAAAACTAGATACGAAACGATTTGCATTTTAGCCCCGTTCTCTTGGGGTCCCCGAAAAGTAATCGGTGTTGCTACAAAGCTTCACGTCACTTTTTGGGGTTATTCTAGGATAAGCCCTCGACCGATTAGTATTGGTCAGCTCCATGCATTGCTGCACTTCCACCTCCAACCTATCTACCTCGTCGTCTTCAAGGGGTCTTACTAATTGGGAAATCTCATCTTGAGGGGGGCTTCACGCTTAGATGCTTTCAGCGCTTATCCCTTCCGTACGTAGCTACCCAGCCATGCTCCTGGCGGAACAACTGGTGCACCAGCGGTACGTCCATCCCG
>NZ_JALIRP010000020.1 GCF_022898935.1 Paenibacillus mangrovi
TTACTCACCCGTCCGCCGCTAACCATCAGAGGAGCAAGCTCCTCATCAAGTCCGCTCGACTTGCATGTATTAGGCACGCCGCCAGCGTTCGTCCTGAGCCAGGATCAAACTCTCCAAGAAAGTTTGTGACTCATTTTGAATCTGACGAGATTTAAATCTCATTTGCGCTCCACAGTTCGGGGACCGAACTGCTTTGCGTTTTGACTTCATTGCTGAAGCCTGTATCTCACTCGTTGTTCAGTTTTCAAAGATCAAATTCTTTCGTTTTCGTTACCGCTCGTTTAGCTCAGCAGCAACTCTTATAATATATCATGTTGCCCAGCATTTCGTCAAGTACTTTTTTTAAATCTTTTTTTCTTACTTGCTTACCGGTCCGGCAAGCTTGTACCTTTTTGAAAGGGGCGAGAATTAATTTACCATAGATTGAAGGTGTACGTCAACTACCCCATCAAAGAAATTTTCAAACTGTACAGAAGAGCCACTCCCGGAAGGCCGAGTACCATGACAGTTCCCACTGTTGTCGGATTTAACGGGATATAGACTTCCGGCATTAAGCCGGAGAAATTGACCAGATACAACCCCAGCGCTGCGAGCACCATATGCGTTCCAAAGGCCGTCAGCCAGCCAAACCCAATCTTCTTACGCACGATAATAAATAAGAGCAGCAGTAATGATACGATCATAACTCCCATAACGGCTAATCTCATGCTTTCCCCTCCTTTTATTCAATCCTGCCCGTTTCTCAAGCTTCCACTCTGAGGTGCACCGGCAGCTGTGCTCGATTAAGGCCTATCCGCTTAGCCACTCTTAAGTTCATCTGATACTTCCGTTCCGCCGCCTCAAGCATATAAATCGCATAGTCGATCTGTTCCTCACCTTCTGCCTCTTCGAATAACATCCTTGCCCGCTCCCACTCTGTCTGGGCCTTCCGCACGTCCATATAGACTTCCAGCTCTTCCTTCTGCTTCTCCTTAAGCTGCCATGCAGGTATTTTTGGCTCTTTACTGCGAAACCATGCCATATGTAACGCCCCCTCCTGAAAATGGTGAAGTTTCATTTCGCGCTCTCCATTTTCATTCATACGGCTCGGGGGACAAACTTAGAACAAAAAAAGGAAGCCCTGATCAGGACTTCCCTCTGCAGCTTGTATTCAACTAAAACAATCAGTTTAATTGGCGCCGGCCTTCCAGAGCCTTGGATAACGTTACTTCATCCGCATATTCCAAATCGCCGCCCACCGGCAATCCATGCGCAATCCGCGTGACAACGAGCTCAAACGGGCGTACAAGCCGTGAAATATACATCGCGGTCGCTTCGCCTTCAATGTTCGGATTCGTTGCCAAAATTAGCTCTTTTACGCGTTCATCGCTGAGGCGTGTCAGCAGCTCCTTTAGACGGATGTCATCGGGTCCGATACCCTCCATTGGTGAAATGGCACCCTGAAGGACATGGTAATAGCCGTTGAACTCTTTGGTACGTTCCATGGCCACAAGATCTTTAGGATCTTGTACCACACAGATAACGGATGAATCGCGCGTTTTATCCTGGCAAATCCGGCAAGGGTCGGTATCTGTGATATTGCAGCAAACCGAGCAGTAGTGAAGATTGCGCTTCACGCTGACCAGTGCCTTGGCAAAATCAATGACGTCGTCTTCCTTCATATTCAGCACGTGAAAAGCCAGGCGGGCCGCAGTTTTCGGCCCAATGCCCGGCAGTCGTGTAAATGCGTCGATCAGCTTAGCGATCGGTTCGGGATAATACAAAACGCGGACCTCTCCTTCAGCTCTAAATTAGAATAGGCCCGGGATTTTCATTCCGCCTGTAAATTTGCCCATATCTGCATTGGCAATGTCATCAGCTTTAGTCAACGCGTCGTTAACAGCTGTTATAACAAGATCCTGCAGCATTTCTACGTCTTCTGGATCAACGGCTTCCGGTTTGATGGTAATGGACAGCAATTTTTTGTGGCCGTTCACTTCTACGGTTACCACGCCGCCACCGGAGCTGCCTTCAACCTTTTTGTCAGCGAGAGCTTCTTGAGCTTTCAGCATTTGCTCCTGCATTTTTTTCACTTGTTTCATCATTTGGTTCATATTATTCATACGTATCGTCTCCTCTTAGGCTTATTGGGGTGCACTTACGTGCGGATCAATCCTTTATGATCACGAGATCTTCTCCAAAAATGTGGAGTGCCTCATCAATCCATGGCTTTGCGTTTGGGTCCTTGCCTTCATCATGCTCATGCTCGAGCTTCAATTCCTCTTTTTGCTGGGTTCCGGCACCCTCAAGCGCCGCAGCCCAATCCTTCTGCATCATGGTAACCAGATGATAAGGCTTGCCGAGCTTATCGTGGAGCACGCTTTCGATGACCTGTTTGTTCGCAGGTTTCTCCGTCGTTTCGCGGTGGATATTGTTTTTAAAAGCTACCAAAACAGCATCCTCAAGCACCGATACCGGATCCCCGTCCATAAACCAGGCGTGAACCGTAACTTTCTCTTCCTTGACCCCCTGAAGAACCTGTCCCCATTGCCGCTGTACTTCCACAAACTCTGGACTGCTCTTTTGAGCGAGGAACTGTTCCATATTCGGCGGTATTTTGGCCGCAGAGGATACCCTCGGCGCCGGAGCACTATGAGATGATCGAGCGGATCCCCCAGATGAAGCTCCGGAAGGCACTGAGCCGGATTGAATGAGCTTCTCCAGCTTCTTCTCCAGCGCGGCAACCTGCCGCTTAAGCTGATTCACCTCAGCGGAGTCTGCAGGTGCTGCAGCCTGATGCTGCTGCGTCTGCTGCTGATCCATCCCTGAAGCTCCCTGCGGAATACCGCACAGCTTCAAAAGCGCCACTTCAAACAGTGTTTGCGGTTGGGAAGCATATTTCATTTCACTTTGGTAGTGGTTCAAGGTGTCGATCATATGGAACAACTGCTGTTTTGAAAAGGAAGCAGCCATCTCCTTGTATTCCTCCGGATGCAGCACCCGGTCCGTCAGTTTGTCAGCATTCGGAATCATTTGAATCATGAGAAGGTCGCGGAAATAGTATAGAAGGTTCTCCATGCATTTATCGGCACTTTTGCCCTCCTGCATAAAGTCTTCCACCATTTGGAGCACAAGACCCGCGTCACCCTTATGAATAGCTCCCGCCAGTCTGCCAAACTGCTCAGAGGGAATTCCCCCGGTCATGCTCAGCACCTGTTCATAGGATACATGACCACCTGTAAAAGATGCAATCTGATCCAGTATGCTTAAGGCATCCCGCATACCGCCATCCGATAATCGGGCTATATATTGAAGAGCCTCATTATCAGCTTCCATTCCCTCTTCCTGCGCGATTTGCCGAAGCCGCTGCGTCTGCTCTTCCAAGGAAACCCTGCGGAAGTCAAAACGCTGGCAGCGCGAAATAATGGTCGCCGGAAGCTTATGAGGTTCCGTTGTTGCCAGAATAAACATCACATGCGGAGGCGGCTCCTCCAATGTCTTCAGTAGCGCGTTAAACGCTTCTGTCGTCAGCATATGCACTTCGTCAATAATATACACCTTTTGTCTAACTTCCGTCGGCGCATACTTTACCTTCTCACGCAAATCGCGAATCTCTTCCACGCCCCGGTTCGAAGCGGCATCGATCTCCTGTACGTCCATGACAGCACCGGCCGTAATTCTGCGGCAGGACTCACATTCGTTGCAGGGCTCAGCTGCCGGGCCCCTTTCGCAGTTGACGGCTTTGGCCAAGACCTTAGCAGCAGTTGTCTTGCCGGTTCCGCGCGGACCGCTGAACAGGTATGCATGGGAAACCCGCTGTTCGCGAATGGCGTTCTGCAGTGTCTGAATAATATGCTGTTGTCCAACCATGTCCTGAAACGACTGCGGCCGCCAGGCACGGTAGAGCGCTATATGTTTCACTTCGCTATACCCTCTTTCAACTTCCACTTACGCGTGCGTTCGTCGCTTATTCATTATACTATAATCCAGCGCTATACAAAACGTCTACGCGCTATCGATGTATTCGCTTTTTTTAACAATTGGGCCATTCCATTCTCGCGGAACACTCATAGGCCGTATTGTGGACAACAAAATAAAAAGCACCCTTGCCCCTTCGGACAAAGATGCTGATATTTTATCATATGTAATACCGTGCACCTGTTATTGATAATTGCGATCCAAGCGGCACCCCTGAGTAACAACTCGGGCTAGGCTACCCTCCGGCACAAGAGCGGGCTTGCTTATGGCTGCTTCCTTCCGGACCTGACCAGGTTCACAAGTGCTCATTGCGGAGGACCCAACCGTCAACATTGCACGCAGGGACCAGACCTCACATCGACAAAACCTCTAACAGGAATTCAACCTCGCTATAGCGGATTGCGAGTTACAGGGCACCGCTACCTCCCCGTCTAGCACGGCAAGGAATAGTATAGTTCATTTCAAGGCAAAGTGCAACCCACACCAAAAGTTGGCTGCAGAAACGTCTGTCGGTGCACTCAGTACGCAGCTTTCCCGCTGTTCGCTTACAATTTATTTGAAAAATCAGGAAGCCCCCAACTTCGAAACCGAGCCTTTCCCAGACAGAAAAAACCCCCTGTTCGCGAAACGAACAAGGGGTTGGTTGTATACGTATTAGATACCGTATTTCTTCTTAAATCTATCAACACGGCCGCCGGCATCCAGGAATTTCTGTTTGCCCGTAAAGAATGGATGGCAGTTGGAGCAAATCTCAACGCGCAGATCTTCTTTAATGGAACCTGTTTCGAACGTATTGCCGCAAGCACATGTTACGGTAGTTACGTGGTATTTTGGTTGAATTTCTTGTTTCATGTCTTTCACCTCTTTTTGCCCTGAGTCTCATGCGTACACAGAGTTATAATGACACAATACATATATTATAACAGGGACAAATACAATAATCAACGAATTGCTCAAAAACTGTCAATCCCGCGCAAGTATAGGCTTTTTAGGACGTCTCATGCCCTCTGGTGGTACATGGGTATAAGAACCAATTACGACATCCGGCAGCTCGGCCTGGAAGATCTCAATCATTTGCTTCATCCCGAGGATCTCACCTTTAGCAGGCGGAATCAATTCCAGATAGCTCTCCGGATCAATATTCAAGTTACGCATCTGGATCAATTTCAGACCTGTGCGGCGCACAAACTCCACCATGGCCTCAATTTCTTCCTCACGGTCCGTAACGCCCGGGAAAATGAGGTAGTTAATGGACGTATACACCCCTTGATCCGAGGCATACTTTAAGGACTTCTCCACATTGGCGAGCGTGTACTTACGCGGCTTGTAATAAGCGTTGTAATGATCATCGAGCGCACTGATCGTGCTAACGCGCATCAAATCAAGACCGGCATCAACAATCCCCCGGATAAAATCGGTCAAACCTGCATTGGTGTTGATATTGATGTAACCCATATCGGTAATGGAACGCACCTCGCGCATGGCTTCAATAATAATCTTGGCCTGTGTGGACGGTTCGCCTTCACAGCCTTGTCCGAAGCTAATGATCGATTCCGGTGTTTTCAGATGCTCCAGCATGATCTGGACCAGCTCTTCCACCTTGGGCTTGAAATTCATACGTGTCTGAGGCGCGACAAAGCCGCTGTCATCCGGCTGCTCAGAAATACAGCCAAAACAGCCCGCGTTACAAGAATAAGACACCGGGACGGCCCCTTCCCAGCGATTCAGGAAGGTGTTCGAAGCGGTAAGGCATTCATAGCCAAGGGCACAATTGGATAAATGCTCGTACAGCCGATTATCCGGGTACTTCTGGGTCAATTGTTTTACGCCCAGCTTCAACTCATTCAGATCGCAATTAAGTGGATTCCATTTCTCCGGATCATCCGAAAGACGCGCGGTTGTATAGAAACGGCCGTCCTTCCATACCACTGCGGAATATCCGAACAGCGGCAGTTTGTATTCCTTATCTGTCTTCACATAGCCGGGCAGACACAGCCGGGTAAAACCTTGTGGAAGAAGCGCCCCTACGGCTTGAGCATCCCCCGGCATCGACATCATCTCCCCGGTTTCGGGATCCATGCCGATTGCCCGCGTGTTAGGAAGTCCCACGAGCGTGGCTCCATCAGGTAGCGGAATCAGTTCATCCTCCAAGATTTCCACGATCATATCACCGCTTCGGGCAAGCCCGTAGAGCGATGGATGATCGAATACATTGCCTTTTTCATCTGCATACACCAGGTACATGATGTTTCTCCTCTTTGTTCGTAAAAGTTTAAGTCAGCGGTACAGATGCGGCAGCAGGTCTTGATGTCCGGCGGTTGCCACTGCTGCTGTTGCTGCTGGTGGTTCCTTTGCCGTTTCCGTTACCTACGCTGCTGACATCAAAGGATGCCAAAAATTCCGCATTGGTCTTGCAATCACGCAGCTTCTTTAAGAAGCCTTCTACAAAATCAGCTGATTCATTCATATTTTTACGGATCGCCCAAATGGTATCCAGTTCTTCCTTCGTTAACAGCACTTCTTCGCGGCGCGTTCCTGAGCGCCGGATATCGATCGCAGGGAAAATACGGCGTTCCGCCAATTTACGGTCCAGATGAAGCTCCATGTTGCCTGTTCCTTTGAATTCCTCATAAATGATGTCATCCATCCGGGAACCGGTATCAATCAGCGCCGTTGCCAGAATTGTCAGGCTGCCGCCCTCCTCCACGTTCCGGGCTGAACCGAAAAAGCGCTTCGGACGGTGGAATGCAGCCGGGTCGATACCGCCGCTCAGCGTGCGTCCGGACGGTGGAATGACCAAGTTGTAGGCACGTGCCAGACGGGTAATACTATCCATCAGAATGACAACATCTTTCTTATGCTCTACCAGACGAAGTGCACGCTCCAAAACAAGCTCCGCCACTTTGATATGGTTCTCCGGTAGTTCGTCGAATGTTGAAGCAACCACTTCTCCTTTAACGGAACGCTGCATATCCGTCACTTCTTCAGGACGTTCGTCAATAAGCAGTACAAAAAGTTCAATTTCGGGATTGTTGGTAGAGATGCTGTTGGCAATTTCTTTTAAGAGGAGCGTTTTACCTGCTTTCGGAGGTGCAACGATCAAACCGCGCTGTCCTAAACCGACGGGAGCGAGCAAATCCATGATTCGGGTAGACAAATGGTTAGGGGATGTTTCAAGCACGAGTTTCTTTTGCGGATAGAGAGGTGTGAGTGCAGGGAAGTGAAGGCGTTCCGCGGCTGTTTCCGGGCTTTCACCATTGACCGCATTAACCTGCAGCAAACCGAAATATCGTTCATTTTCCTTCGGCGTCCGGCATTTCCCCGAGACCAGATCCCCTGTCCTGAGATCAAACTTGCGAATCTGTGAAGCTGAGATGTAAATATCCTCGGTACTTGGCAGGTAATTGATAGGACGCAGGAAGCCGTACCCTTCAGGGAGGATCTCCAGAACACCCTCCATGAACATGAGTCCGCTATGCTCCGCCTGTGCTCTTAAGATGGCAAAAATCAGCTCTTTTTTCTTCAACTGGCCGTAGTACGGGATCTGATACTTCTTGGCAAGCTTGTACAGATCGGTCAGCTTCATTTCTTCCAAATCGGCAATTTGTAAATCCATGTAATAACCACCTATTCAATTTTATAAGTCCTCAGTCGAACGTTAAGCTTTTTATGTTTCTATAAGTCTATGAGAAAAACGTCTATTGACGTAAATCTTGAAAAATCCTTATTAGAATAGCATTACCCAAATGAGAAGGAGATATGCAGTTTTATTGCAAAATAGTTATTTCGACTACAAAACGTAAAAATGCATAATCCCCTTCTGCATTACATTCTTATTCTGTTTCTTTGGTTTCACGCCACACGTCTGCTCCCAACATGCGAAGATTGGTCACCAAATGATCATAGCCTCGGTCGATAAATTCAACGCCGCTGACTTCCGTAATACCATCGGCAACGGTAAGCCCTGCAATAACCAGTGCAGCTCCGGCCCGAAGATCTGTCGCCTTCACTTTGGCCGCATTCAGGCGGCTTCGTTCAATAATCGCGGCACGGCCTTCCACCCGGATCTTAGCGCCCATGCGGACAAGCTCGGGTACATGCTTAAATCGGTTGCTATAGACAAAATCGCTCAGAACGCTTACGCCCTCCGCCTGCGTCAGCAGACTGGTCATCGGCGACTGTAAATCCGTAGGAAATCCTGGATAAATCAGTGCTTTCACGTCCACATGCCCATAATTCGGTTGACCGAGAACTCGGATGCTTTCATCCAATTCTTCGATGTGTACTCCCATTTCAATCAATTTGGCCGTGAGTGCTTCAAGGTGTTTGGGAATAATGTTGTCGATCAAAACATCTCCGCGGGTGGCGGCTGCGGCGATCATGTAGGTGCCCGCCTGGATCCGGTCCGGGATAATGGAGTGACGGCAGCCATGCAACTCAGAAACACCTTCAATGCGGATGGTTTCCGTACCTGCACCTTTAATCACTGCCCCCATGGAGTTCAGAAGAGTTGCTACATCTATAATCTCAGGCTCTTTGGCCGCGTTTTCAATAATTGTAGAGCCTTTGGCTTTGGATGCCGCTAGCATAATGTTGATGGTCGCACCCACACTGGATACGTCCAGATAAATTTTAGCGCCCTTCAGCTCTTTGGCGTGAAGGTGAATCGCTCCATGCTCGTTAGTAACCTTTGCTCCCAACGCTTCAAAACCTTTAATATGCTGGTCGATCGGACGGGGTTCGAAATTACAGCCCCCTGGAAGACCGATGACAGCTTCCTTAAAACGACCGAGCATGGCCCCCATCATGTAGTAAGAAGCTCTCAGCTTTTTGACAGGACCGTTCGGCATCGGAATCGACTTGATATCGGAAGGGTCAATTTTCATCTGACTGTCCTTCCAGCTTACTTTCGCGCCCAGTTCCTCCAGAATCTCGCCATAAACAGCCACATCACTCAGATGAGGCAGGTTGTCGAGCACTACTTCGGACTCGGCCAAAATCGCGGCAGGTATCAGGGCAATGGCACTGTTTTTAGCTCCGCTGATTGTTACGGTACCATGCAGTGGACGTCCACCGCTAATCATCAATTTTTCCATAAGTCTCAGTTTCCCCCCACAAACTTCGCAGAAGCAAAATCGTTTGGTGTCAATTTTGGTTATGAAATGGAAAAACACCGGCTAAGCGGTGTGCTCTCCATTCCAACCTATTCAATTGGACAGCCCCGAAGGGGCCGCCCGCTTCCTTCAAACAACACTCTTAAGTTCTCTTATGCGGTAAAGTTCAGAAACAATGAAAAGCGTCTTACGCTTTGTTGTTGGATCCGAATTCACGGATTTTACCAATAACGGTTGCTTTAATGGCGTCGCGTCCTGGCACGATGTATTTACGCGGATCGTATGCATCCGGTTTTGCAGCGAGCACTTCGCGGACAGCTTTGGTAAATTCGATTTGGTTCTCGGTGTTTACGTTAATTTTGGATGTTCCCAAAGAAATGGCTTTTTGAATATCATGCGTAGGAATGCCTGTACCACCATGAAGAACAAGTGGAAGGTGAGTGGCATTTTTGATTTCTTCCATTTCTTTAAATCCGAGATTTGGTTCGCCTTGGTAAGGACCGTGTACGGAACCGAGGGCAGGCGCAAGTGTATCGATGCCTGTTTCTTTTACGATGCGAACGCAGTCTTCAAGCTTGGCATACATGATGCCGCCGATAACGTCATCTTCCTGTCCACCGACAGTACCAACTTCAGCTTCAACGGATACGCCTTTGGAATGAGCATATTCAACCACTTTTTTAGTCGTTTCGATGTTTTGTTCGATTGGGCTGTGGGAATCGTCGATCATAACGGAAGTAAATCCGGCATCGATCGCTTCTTTACATTTTTCAAAGCTGGATCCATGGTCCAGATGAATTGCCACAGGAACAGTAATTTTCATATCGTGAATAAGGCCTTCGACCATTTTTACTACTGTATAGAAACCGCTCATATGACGGGCAGCACCTTCAGATACGCCAAGAATCACTGGAGATTTTTCTTCTTCAGCAGCACTAAGAATCGCTTGTGTCCATTCAAGGTTGTTGATGTTGAATTGACCTACAGCGTATTTGCCTTCAAGTGCTTTGTTTAACATGTCAGTCATGGATACTAATGGCATGGTTCATTCACTCCTAAGTATTGTTTTGTCTATGGTTTTTAGCCGACTTCTCTCATTCGGAATTATTATACCACATCATGTCACAAATACTAAACAAGCATTTCAAATTAAGCTGTGTCCTATGATACACCCGGGCAAAAAAAAGAATTCTGCCTAAGCAGAATCCAGGGTCCGTTACCCGAATTGTACGGGGCTATTGTTTGAGCTGCATGTTAACGGCAACGCGCATTTCATCGATATCAAACGGCTTCGTAAAATGCATTAGAGCCCCAAGCTCGGTAGCCTCCTTGATCATATCAAGCTCACCGTAGGCGGTCATCATAATGACTTTGATATCCGGATTCATCTCCTTGATATGCTTCAAAATTTCCAGTCCGTCCATTCCGGGAATCTTCATATCGAGCAGAACCAGATCGGGCGCATCATTCTCTACGATCTCTAATGCGATTTTGCCGTTGGCTGCCTGATACGTCGTATAACCCTCGCTGCTGAACACTTCCATTAGTAAAATGCGGATTCCGTTCTGGTCATCGACGATCAAAACCTTCTTCTTATCCACTAAGCAAACCTCCCAACTCAGCCTGACCCTACCGTACCCTTAAATCTTTTTTATATGTTAAATCCATACGCTATATATCCAATTAGTGTTATTCGCTCTCTAGTTACGAATTCCTGCCTATGCGTACAAATGAAAATAGGACCTCCGGAGAGGTCCATTATTGCTATATATCGAATTATAGGGATTTATGTTTAAGCGATGCTTTGACAAACTCGCGGAACAGCGGTTGCGGGCGGTTCGGACGCGACGTAAACTCAGGGTGGAACTGAACAGCCAGGAACCACGGATGACCTGGAAGCTCCACAATTTCAACCAGACGTCCATCCGGGGAGGTACCAGAAATGCGCAGCCCCGCTTTTTCAATCGCCTCACGATACTGGTTGTTAAATTCATAGCGGTGACGATGTCTTTCGTATACCAGCTCATCATTGTAGCATTTCATCGCCAGGGAATCATCGGCAACCTTGCACGGATACAGTCCCAGACGCATGGTGCCGCCAAGATCCTCGATATCTTTCTGTTCCGGCAGCAGGTCAATCACAGGATAAGGAGTGGCCGGGTTGATCTCCGAGCTGTTCGCCCCTTCCATACCCAAAACGGAACGTGCGTATTCAATAACCGAAACCTGCATGCCTAGGCAAATGCCGAAGAAC
This sequence comes from Paenibacillus mangrovi, assembly GCF_022898935.1. Taxonomy (GTDB): domain Bacteria; phylum Bacillota; class Bacilli; order Paenibacillales; family Paenibacillaceae; genus Paenibacillus_AQ; species Paenibacillus_AQ mangrovi. The sequence continues at coordinate 11,326 of NZ_JALIRP010000020.1, forward strand.
GGAATTTGACGTTCGCGGGCATAACGGATCGCGGAGATTTTGCCTTCGATACCACGGTCGCCGAAGCCGCCTGGCACCAGGATGCCGCCGATACCACGAAGAAGATCGTCCACGTTCTCATCAGTAATCTCTTCTGCGTTCACCCAGCGAATCTTAACCTCTGCATTAGCATCAAATCCGGCATGGGAGAGGGATTCAACCACGCTCAAATAAGCATCATGCAGTGCAACATATTTACCAACAATGGCAATTTCCACTGTTTCCTCAAGCTTGTTAATCCGGTCCACAAGGCTTTCCCATTCGGTCATGTCCGGCTTCGGTGTCGTAAGCTTCAGGTAGTTCACAACGATTTCGTCAAGTCCTTCGTCACGCAGGTTCAGCGGAACCTCGTACAAGGTCGACGCGTCGCGGCATTCCACAACGGCATTTTCGTCAATGTCACAGAACAAGGCAATCTTAGCCTTCATGTCTGCAGACAATTCATGCTCGGTTCGGCATACGATTACGTTCGGCTGGATCCCGATGCTGCGCAGTTCCTTCACGCTGTGCTGGGTCGGTTTGGTTTTCACTTCACCGGCTGCCTTAATGTAAGGAATCAGCGTGACATGAATGTACATCACATTTTCACGGCCGATTTCGCTTTTGATCTGACGGATCGCTTCTAGGAACGGTAAGCTCTCGATATCGCCCACAGTACCGCCAATTTCTGTAATAACAACGTCCGAGCCCGCTTCGCGGCCTGCACGGAATACACGCTCTTTAATCTCATTGGTAATGTGAGGGATAACCTGAACGGTTCCGCCCAAATACTCACCGCGGCGTTCCTTGCTGATCACCGACGAATACACTTTACCTGTGGTGACATTGCTGTTTTTGGACAGGTTAATGTCAATAAAACGCTCATAATGCCCCAAATCGAGGTCCGTCTCGGCTCCGTCATCGGTAACGAATACTTCACCGTGCTGATAAGGACTCATGGTACCCGGATCCACGTTCAAATAGGGATCAAATTTCTGGATCGTAACCTTGAGTCCTCTGTTTTTCAGCAGCCTGCCCAGTGAAGCCGCAGTAATCCCTTTACCCAGGGAAGACACAACCCCGCCCGTCACAAAAATATACTTTGTCACTATAAAAACCCTCCTATTAAAGTCCAGTAAATTCAGGCGACATATGATGTTTAGCGTAACCTTTTTTCGCGAATTCCACACGAAAACAAAGCTGCGCTGGTTTATTGCTTTTTACCGTCCGCTTGAACAACAATGCGCCATTTGAAATCAAATGGCACAAAGTGGGTAATACGGCATCTATATAGAGTGAACTTTTAACAAAAAAGTCCATTCTACAGAGACAAAACCGCCTGAAAAACAGGCAAATTTTGCCTCAAAAAACAAAAAAAGTGACACCCGTAGGACGGGGCACTTTTTATTATTTTACGCATATTTAAATCTCAATCATAAGCCCATGCAATAGTTTACTCTGTGCCTTGTTCCCTGTCAAGAGAGAAAGACAAACGTATTAATAATTAGTCTTTGTCAGAGTCGTCGGAGTCGTCGGATTCTTCGTCATCCTCGTCGAGATCTTCTTCTTCCTCGTCGAGATCTTCTTCCATGATGCCGTCATCCTCAGCCTCATCCTCGGAATCCTCGTCGGTGTAGATATCGTCATGGTCCTCATCGATGCGGTCGAAATCCTCGTCGCTGTCATCCACGCTGAAGCTATCGTCCTCATCAGCATAGTCGTCATCCTCATCCTCGTCATCGTCATCGTTGATGATGCGCGGACGCTTGGAGCTTGCAATCGGATCCTCGGAGCGGTCGATCGGATACCAACGTTTCAGTCCCCAAAGATTCGTTCCGACGCAGGCAAAACGGCCGTCGATATTAATTTCTGTATATAGCTGCGCAACGGTATCTTGAATTTCTTCTTCCGTCAAGCCGCGAAGCTTGGCAACCTCTTTCATCAGGTCAAGATAATAAAATGGCGTATTCGCTGCCTTCAGTACGGCAAAAGCCAAATCCACCAATGGCATTTCCCTGATCTTTTCAGGGTCCAGCTTTAATTGGAGTGAGTTACTCACTAACGGACACTTCCTCTCACGCAATGTTCACTTATACGGAAATCTTGAAGTTGTTCAGCCCGTATAACATCCTACTTTATAACAACATATCCATTATCAAAACTAAGTAAAACCTATTTAGAAATAAATTGCAAGTTTTAATGTTGTGAACAAGCGTACCTCCATCCAAACAAAAAAAGGCAGGGTAGCCCCTGCCCTTTGACTGTATCCATCCCGAAAGGGCCTGCCCACCGGGAATTTCGAAAAGAACGGCAATCGTCTCTTCCATTTATTCTATGTCCTTGTGCAGCTTTTGACATTAAGGTAGAACCCATTTTCCATAAAAAACGTAATTGGGCGCACATACCAGGTAGACAGACTTTTCCCCTCGAGTATCGAATTACTTTCGTTCCACTAAAAATTTATAACTTCTATATCCTTAAAAAGGGCAAGTTCCCACTCGAAGCAGCCGCCTCTCACATACAATGCAAAAGCAGGGTTCATTATGAGGGGGACTGCCCAATATGGACTACACCGGATTTATACAGATGCTGCTTGAGAACATGGAGAGTCCCGCACCATCCGGAGCCAAACGAATACTCACTTTTGTAAATCCCCGGCATTATGACGGTTTCCAACAAACATGGCAGGAACTCAAAGCCCACCATCCTGATTGGCCCGATCTATCGTCGTCCCATCTGCTGAAATCCGTCTTGACGCCCCTTATCGGCAACACAAAACATCTGGATTCTTATAAAAATGACATTCTTATCGAAGAAGACAGCTTGATCCAGGTGCACACTCTACCAAACAAAGTCGATCAAGGCCCGGGCATTCCCTATGGCGTCAAGCAAATACAGGCCCCCAAGGCTTGGTCTACTTCAACCGGATACCGGGTAAAAATCGGCGTGATCGACACTGGCGCCGACTACTACCATCCCGATCTCAGGGAATCGCTGGCAAAAGGGATCAATCTGCTGAACCGGCATTTAATACCATTCGATGACAATGGCCATGGAACTCATATCGCAGGTACAATTGCGGCTGCCAACAGTACAAAGGGTATGATCGGTGTAGCACCGCGGGCCACGATTTATCCGGTCAAAGCGTTTGACCATAACGGCTCTGCCTATGTATCCGACATCATTCAGGGAATCGACTGGTGTATCCGCAACCGCATGAATATCATCAATATGAGCTTTGGCATGAAGACACGCAGCAAGGCCTTGCTCGATATAGTGAATAAAGCCTACCTATCCGGCATCTTCATTGTCGCTTCGTCCGGCAATGACGGAAAGCGGCGGAACATCGACTATCCAGCAAAATACCCGCAAACGATCTCGGTTGGGGCAACAGACCGGCACCGGCGCATCGCCAGTTTCAGCAACCGCGGTGAGTTTATTGATATTTATGCGCCTGGAGACAAAATTATCTCATGCTGGACTCATGGCAAATATCACGAGATGAGCGGCACTTCCATGGCAACCTCCCATGTGAGCGGCTCCATTGCGCTATTGCTTGCGCAGAATCCCGATCTACAGATCGATGAGATCAAAGCTCTGCTTCTGGAAACCGCCACACCGCTGCGAAGCAAAAAGGGACAGCGGCGATCAACCGAGGGGCTGGAAGTCAATGCACTCAAGCTGCTGAAGGAAGGCATGAAAAGAAAACCGCTAAATTCACAATCTTAAAAGCCGTCCCTGCTGACTGACAGCAGGAACGGCTTTTTAACTGATTCACCAAATTTTCTCTTTTCAATCTTACATTTGTTCCGGTGCACTTACACCAACCAGTTTAAGCACATTGGCGATAACTGTACGAACCGCTCCCAGCAGGGCAAAACGAGCCTGCGTTTGTGCAGCATCCTCGGTAATGACGCGCTGTGCTCTATAGTAGCTGTGGAACAGCGACGCCAGGTCATAGACATAGCGGATCATACGATGTGGTGCATAGTTGGCAGCCGCTGTAGCAATCTCCTCAGAGAGTTCACCGATTTTGCGGAGTAGATCATATTCATGCTCGGTACTCAGCAGACTGAGATCAACTTCAGACAGCGGCAGCAGTGTAACGCCCTGTTCCTCAGCTTGGCGGTAGATGCTGCAAATCCTGGCATGCGCATACTGAACATAGAATACCGGATTTTCATTAGATGTCGAAATCGCCAGATCCATGTCAAAATCCAGATGCGAATCCATGCTGCGCATAGTAAAGAAATAACGGATTGCATCGATGCCGACTTCCTCCATCAGATCCTCCATCGTGACGGCTTTACCTGTCCGTTTGGACATTTTCACCTTTTCTCCGTTTTGGAACAGGCTGACCATTTGAGCAATCAAAACCGTCAATTTTTCCGGATCATAGCCAATGGCCTCCATGGCTGCCTTCATCCGTGGGATGTATCCATGGTGGTCGGCACCCCAAATATTAATCAGGCGGTCATAACCCCGCTCGTATTTGTTGCGGTGATAAGCGATGTCAGGCGTCAAATAGGTATAGGTGCCGTCATTCTTCACAAGCACGCGGTCCTTGTCGTCGCCGTAATCGGTGGTGCGAAGCCATGTTGCTCCGTCTTGTTCATATACTTGTCCCTTGGATTTCAGTTCATTCAGGGATTCCACAACCAGTCCTTTTTGATAAAGCGAGGTTTCGCTGAACCACTCATCAAAATGGACTCTGAACCGGCTCAGATCGCGCTTGATCTTATTAAGCTCCTTTTCTAGTCCGTACTGGCGGAAAAACGCCGAGCGCTCTCCCGGGTCCATCTGTAGCAAAGAATCGCCCTTCTCGGCAACTAGCTCCTTGGCAAAGCCCTTAATGTCTTCACCATGATATCCGTCCTCAGGCATCTCGGCATTGTGTCCAAGCTCCTGCAGATAACGGGCTTCAATGGATTTACACAGGTTCTCCACCTGGTTGCCGGCATCGTTGATGTAATATTCACGTGTCACTTCATATCCCGCAAAGTCGAGCAGATTACATAGTGCATCCCCTACCGCTGCACCACGAGCATGGCCCAGATGCAGGCTGCCTGTCGGATTGGCGCTGACGAACTCCACCTGAACCTTTTGTCCTTGACCCAGACTAATGCGACCGTAGTTCTCACCCTGTTCATGAACCTGCTGTACCACCGGGTACAGGTAGCTTTTATTGAGCGTAAAGTTGATAAAGCCCGGGCCGGCAATGTCAGCTTTTTCAATAGAAGCCTTCTTCATGTCGAAATGCTCCAAAATCGCCTCGGCGATCTGGCGTGGATTTTTCTTGGCAATCCGTGTCAGCTGCATCGCAGCATTTGTCGCCAAATCCCCGTGGGACTTGTCCTTCGGCACTTCCAGCGCGAAAACCGGTAGCTCTTCACGGCTCACGATACCTGCAGCGACTACGGCATCAGCAAGCGCTTCGGTCACCAGCTGGTTAATATGTTCTAATGGATTGGTTGTCATTGATTATCCTCCTGTATATGCAAACTAATGTCGAAATGTCCCGTACATTCCTCGTAGACGTAAAGGTCATACGCCCAGGCAATCATGCCTGTTGACCCGCTGGCCCATTCGATCTTGAGTGAGCTTGTCTGTGTTGATAGATTAAATGAGGTATATGGCGAGCGGTAAAAACCCGGCAGCATATGTCCTTCCTGAAAGGTTTGCTCCGATTCCACCGCACCGTGACGGATCATTTTCAGACTATCTTGAGTAATCTTCAGCAGCGTCCGGGTCTTCTTCCCCTGCAAATCCGCTTCCGGCTCCTCATATTTGAGATAGAGCGCACCGCCGCGTTCAAACACTTCAGCTTCTGTTTCCTGTACCACATTCTTACCTTCATGTCGGCTTTGAAGACGAACGCGGACCCTTCTAGCTTCTTGCATAAGTATACGGCTCCATTCTGTTCTTTCCTATTGTAATACTATATCCAGTTCCCTGGTTCAATTCAACCATATCCGCTTATAAAAAAGCACCCTTACGTTCAGCGAGGGCGGACTTGCGTCCGTATCTCCTGTTTCCCGTAAAGGTGCTTTTTAACAAATTTTATTTTACAAAACCGAGCAGCATTTCGCGGATCAGCTTGGCTGCCACGATTTGCGTCTGCTGCGTTGGATCATAGATCGGCGCCACTTCTACCAGATCGCACCCTACCACGTTAACGGCAGAGCCTGCAATCAGGTGCACGGCTTCCAGCAGCTCTTTGGAGGTGATGCCTCCCGCTTCGGCTGTGCCTGTGCCTGGAGCCGCGGACGGATCCAATACGTCGATATCAATCGTAACGTATACCGGACGATTGCCCATTTTCGGAAGGGCCTCCTTCAGCGGTGCAGCCACATCAAACGGATGGAAGTTGATGTTATCATGGCCGAATTTGAACTCTTCGCGCGAACCGGAACGGATACCAAACTGGTAAATGTTCTTGCCGCCCATAAGCCCAGCCGCCTTACGGACAGGCGTAGAGTGCGAAAGCGGCTCGCCTTCGTACTGCTCGCGTAAATCTGCATGCGCATCAATATGGATCAGAATAAGATCCGGATATTTAGCGTACATCTGCTCGATGATCGGCCAGGTCACCAGATGCTCCCCGCCCAGACCGATCGGGAATTTGCCGTCATCCAGCAGCTTGCCTACGTACTCGCGGATAATGTCCAGACTACGTGCCGCATTGCCGAAAGGCAGCAGCAGGTCGCCGGCATCGAAATATGTCATGTCGTCAATGCTTTTGTCCAGGTAAGGACTGTATTCTTCCAGACCAACGGAAGCCTGACGAATATGGGATGGGCCAAAGCGCGATCCCGGACGGAAGCTGACGGTAAAGTCCATCGGCATGCCGTAAATCACGGCCTTGGAGCCTTCGTAATCCTCGGAGCTGCAAATAAATACATTGCCGGAGTAAGCTTGATCCAGTTTCATCGTGTGAAATCCCCCTTACTTCGTCAAATCTTCCACAAATTTAGGCAGCACGAACGCTGCTTTATGCAGACGAGGCGTGTAATACTTCGTATCTATTTCTGGAATATCCGCTTCGTTTACTTCGAGCGGATCATATTTTTTGCTGCCCATCGTAAATGTCCACAGACCGCTTGGGTAAGTAGGAATGTTGGCGCCATATACACGCACGATCGGGAAAATCTCCTTTACGTCACTGTTTACCTTTTGAATCAGGTCAGCCTTGAACCAAGGGTTGTCCGTTTGGGCCACGAAAATACCGTCATCCTTCAGCGCTTCATAGATGCCTTGATAGAAACCGCGCTCAAACAGCGGAGCAGCAGGGCCTACCGGCTCAGTGGAGTCAACCATGATAACGTCATATTCGTTTTTGTGTTCATGAATATGCATGAAACCATCGTTCACATGAACTTCTACCCGTGGATCCTCAAGCTTGCCAGCGATCGACGGGAGATATTTTTTCGAATATTCGATAACTTTGCCGTCGATGTCCACCAGCACCGCTTTTTCCACTTCCGGATGCTTGATGATTTCGCGGATGACGCCGCCGTCACCACCGCCGACAACCAGCACATGCTTAGGATTCGGATGCGTATTGAGCACAGGGTGCGCTACCATTTCATGATAAACGAACTCATCCTTCTCGGTAGTCATTACCATACCGTCCAGTAAAAGCATATTTCCAAATTCTTCAGTCTCCACCATAGCCAGATCCTGAAAATCGGTTTTCTCATTTACATACGTTTGTTTGATTTTAGCCGTAATCCCGAAAGCGGGGGTCTGCTTCTCCGTGAACCACAATTCCATCGTTATTACCTTCTTTCCGCTAGAATAGAGGGGATTTAATTCAGTTGTTTAGATCTCCCGGATGATTCCCGGTCTGGCTGAATCCCCGCCTTGTCATAAGACAAAGTTCATACTTTTACATTGTACCAAACTATAGATGTATAAACACATCCTTTGAATTATACGCGATGTAAGAAATAACTGTAAAGATACAGTTTCTCGCTCTTTTTATAACAAAATATTGCAGATGGCCTTCCTTGGAAATCGTCGATTTCTGCAGTTATTTGTCCTTTATCCACGCGTTTATATCCCTGCCTGTGAATATCTCCGCATCTCCTTCCCCATAATAAATGTATATAAATGGAAGGGGCGAGAGCGCATGCCGCAACCACGTCATAAGAAAACGAAACAAAAGAGCCGGTTTGCTGCATTCATCAAGTTGATGCTGGTCATGACCATGGCCGCGCTTGTTGCCGCGGGGATATTGCTGGGATATCTGTATCAAAAAAGCCTTCCTGTCGCCGACGCCGACCGCAATTCCCGCTTACTCGACAGCCAGGGCAGCATTATCGCGACCTTCTCGGCAAGCGGACGCAGCTATGATCCCGTACCCCTCAAACAAATTTCTCCAAAACTGATTCAAGCAACACTGTCGGTAGAAGACCGGAAATTTTATGACCATATCGGATTTGACCTGAAAGGCATGGCCCGAGCGATCCTCGTAAATCTGAAGGAAATGGACCGGGCACAGGGAGCCAGTACACTTACTCAACAGCTTGCCCGCAATCTGTATTTGTCTCATGCCAAAACCTGGACCCGTAAGATCAAGGAAGCCATGTATACTGCCCAACTCGAGATGAAGTACAGCAAAGACGAAATTCTGCAGATGTACCTGAATGAGATTTATTACGGCCATGGGGCTTATGGGATTGAAGCTGCCTCGCAGATGTATTTCGGCAAGCCAGCGTCTCAGCTCGATCTAGCGGAAAGCGCCATGCTGGCTGGCATTCCGAAAGGCCCAACCTATTATTCCCCATATAACCATATGGATAATGCCAAGAAGCGGCAAAAGATTGTTCTCGGTACCATGGTGGAAACTGGAGATATTACGCAGCAGGAAGCAGACCAGGCTGCAGCCGAGGCGCTGCTCTTCAAGCCGCAGGGTCAGCAGCAGATAAGCGTGTCCGCTCCTTTTTTCCGCGACTATGTCAAAAATCTCGTCACGACTCAGCTAGGCATCACCGAAGAGCAGCTAGATCATGGCGGGCTTAATATTTATACGACGCTAGATGCCCATGCACAGGCTGCAGCGGAGGGTGCAGTTGCTCAAAACATGGACTCCCAGAGCGAGCTGGAAACGGCGCTTATATCCATTGACCCCCGTACAGGCTATGTCAAAGCCATGGTCGGCGGCAAAAATTATAAAACCAGCCAGTTTAACCATGCACTCGCCAAAACACGCCAGCCGGGATCTTCCTTTAAACCGGTCATGTATTTAACCGCCTTGTCTTCCAAGATGATGACCGGACTCAGTACCTTTAATAGTGAACCGACCCTTTTCCACTATGACAATAACCGTAAGACGTACCAGCCCAGCAATTTCGGTGGAAAATATTTGGGCGAGATCAACATGCAGGAGGCGATCGCAGCCTCGGACAATATTTATGCGGTGAATACACTCCTAAAGGTAGGGGCCGACAACGTCATTGCTACGGCCCGGAAGCTCGGCATTGTCAGCCCGCTTAGGCCCGTACCGTCGCTGGCACTAGGCACCTCCCCCATCAGTCCGTTCGAGATGGCGTCCGCCTTCGCCGTGATGAGCAACGCTGGCAAGCGCATGCCTCCCGTCGCTGTTCTTCGAATTACGGATGCTGCAGGCGAAGTGCTGTATCAGGCCCCGGAAGCAACCGGGGAGCAGGCGGTCGATCCTGCGGCCGCCTATGTGCTAACGCATCTGATGGAAAGTGTATTCGAATCCGGGGGAACCGGCAGCCGGGTCTCCTCTATGATCAAGCGTCCTGTCGCAGGCAAAACCGGCACGACGAATACCGACGCCTGGATGGTCGGGTATACACCGGAGCTGGCGACAGCCGTTTGGGTCGGATATGACAAAGGCCGTGATATTACAACGCTCGACGGACACCGGGCTGCACCGATTTTTGCCCAGTACACCGAAAAAGCTTTGGAAAGTGTGCCTCCAAAGATTTTTGCGATCCCAAGCGGGGTGGTGACCGTATATGTGGATGAATCGTCAGGCAAGCTGGCTACCGCTGATTGTCCGGACAAGAAGCTTGAAGTGTTCATCGCCGGCACAGAACCTACCGAATACTGTTCGCTTCACGGGGGAGAGAAAAAGCAGCCTGACGAACAAACTGGCAATCCTGAAGAGCACTCCTGGTGGGGTGATTTCAAACGGTGGCTGACCCAATAAACCTTTATGTCAAAAGGCCTTCCTGCGGTCATTCATGTGCCCCAGGCAAGGCCTTCTCTTCTCATCCGACTATGCTAGACCTCTCCGGAGCCGCATGATACATTAGGAATGCATCCAAGATATGGGTGATAGAATGGTTATCATATTTTCTATATAAAGGAGACTCCGAATGGCCAAAAAAACCCTATGGATCCTCGGTAGTATCGTACTCGCCGCCGTTTTGTTTGTCGGAGGATTTTTGCTATACGTGACACTGAACGACTATAAGCCTGCTCCAACCGAACCGATTGCAATCGAGAGTAATCAGGACCGCGTGCTGAAGAAGGGGGAATCCTTCACTTTAACGACGTTTAATATCGGATATGCCGGGCTGGACAAGAATCAAGACTTTTTCATGGATGGCGGGACTCATTCACGCTCGAGCAGCAAGAAGCAGACACTCGCCAATTTGAAGGGTATACAATCGTTTTTAAGCAGCCGTCATTCCGATATGTATTTTCTTCAAGAGGTGGATGTTAAATCTTCGCGTAGTTATGACATCAACGAGGTCGCTGAGCTGCAAAAATCGCTTCAGGGCTACAGCTTCTCCTACGCTGACAATTACAAGGTTCCGTGGGTGCCTGTTCCAGTATTTCATCCCTTAGGCCATACCCATAGCGGAATCATGACTCTCTCTTCTTATAAAAGCACCAGCGCCACACGGTTTGATCTTCCTGGTAATGAAAAATGGCCGCAGCAGCTGTTTGATTTGGATCGTGCCTTCATTGAAAACCGGATTCCTGTGGAAAATGGCAAAGAGCTGGTTCTCGTCAACCTTCACCTGTCTGCTTTTGATAAAGGCGGCAAAATCCGCAAGCAGCAGCTGCAGTTTGTGGGTGACTATATAAAGAAGGAAACGGAAAAAGGCAATTATCTGATTGTGGGCGGTGACTGGAACCACTCACTGCCCGGTACCGATCCCAAGGCATTTCCAGCGACTCAGGGCTGGCCGGATTGGCTGCAGCCTTTTCCGGAAAGCTTCAAGCCGGAAGGCTTTCAGTGGGCTGTGGATAAAAACACACCATCTGTTCGAACCGTTGATGTACCTTATCAGGAGGGCGTGAATTTCCGGGCCGTTATAGACGGATTTCTAGTTTCCCCGAATGTCGAGATTATTAAAGTTCAAGGCCATGACCTGAAACATGAGTACAGTGACCATAACCCGGTTACAGCCGAGTTTAAATTGAAATAAAAGGTGATTCTCCTTTTCAATTCAAAAGGGCCTGCCCTACTCTTGTTGTTCACAACAAGCAGTCGGCAGACCCTTTTATTCTTTGATATCGGCAGATGAGTCTTCTAAGCCTCCAGCGCTTGCTTCAGCTCTTCTGGCGACTTCTCCCACCATTCTTCGTTATGCGAAACAAGCAGGTCCTTCAGCAGCTTCTTCTCCTCGGCTCCAAGCTCATCCAGCATAAATTTACGCTTGAGCGCAGCATCCATCTGGTTCACATGTTGCGCGAGAATTTTCCAGCCCCGGCGCTCTTCCTCATCAATCCACATTTCGCTGGCAGTTGCCCCGCCGTAAAATTGACCTTCCGCATCGCGGTCGACCGCCACCCAAACAATCCACACCTGGCGTCCGTTCGGCACATCCTCACGGTTTGTGGAGAAACGGATCCGGCGCTCCGGCTTGCTTTTGGCATGCATCGCGCCGATATCAATGCTTGCTACCCCGCGGTCAATAATGACCGGTGAAATATTATTCAAATCAATAGAGCCAGCGCCAAAGCCCATTTTATGCTTACTCTTGCCGCTGACAATGTTGAGTGCGATTTGTTTTTTACCGATTTGCTCCTTGTTATCCATTGGCGTAGTTCCTCCTATTAAGAAAAATGTCTATCCGTAATGAACTTTAGTTCAATTTATCTACCAACTTAATTTTATTTTAACTAATAATCACTGGAAAGCCAACATATACATGCTGTAGATGCTTGTCAACGGGAGGTATTCGTATATGGCTCCAGCACGCGCCAAAACCATCATTTCTTCATTACTTGTCCTTTGTCTCCTGCTTGCGGGAACAGGGTGGCTCATCTTCAGGGATACTCTGGAATCACAGCCCTCGTATGCTCCGAATCAGGCCAAGCCTCCCAAGGTACCCGCTCCGATCGTTCAGCAGGAACCTGTACAGAAACCAACGGCCGAGATTCTCAGCAAACGAGTTGTGGAATACCATATCGACACGACACTCGATCCTGATAACCGCATCATCAAAGGAACCCAGACACTTACATGGATCCACCCCGGCAAAAAAACGGTGAACGAGCTGTACTTCCATCTGTATCCCAACGCCTTCTCATCTATGGACTCCACGTTTATGAAAGAATCCGGAGGCAAGCTCCGGAATGACACGATGCCTTCGGATGGCTTTGGCTCCATGACCATTACGGATATGAAAACCGCCGATGGCCTTTCACTGATGCACCGTATCCAGTATGTCCAGCCTGATGACGGCAATGCCAAGGACAAGACCCTTATCAAGGTCCGGCTTCCCAAACCGGTCAAGAGCGGTGAAAGCATTACCCTCAGCATCCAGTTTGAGGTCAAACTCCCCAAAATATTCGCCCGGATGGGCACAGCAGACGATTTTGTCATGGCTGGACAATGGTTCCCCAAGATCTGCGTCTATGAGCCTACAGGTGTAAGAGGCCGGACGACAGAAGGCTGGAACCTACATCAGTACCATGGAAACTCCGAGTTTTACGCCGACTTTGGCATCTACAACGTCCGCATTCACGTGCCGGACAACTATATCGTAGCCGCCTCCGGATTTCCGGTGAATTCCCAGGTACGGAACAAGGAAAAAATCTACCAGTTCTACGCTGACGATGTTCACGACTTCGCCTGGTCAGCTTCACCGAACTTCATATTCGCTGAAGAGCCTTTCTCCTCGGCGGAGGTTCCGGGCGTAAGAATCAAGCTGTATTTGGACCCTGCCCATAAAGACTTGAAAGAGCGGTACTTCTTTGCCGCGAAAGCCGCACTCAAATATTTCAGCAAATGGTACGGTTCCTATCCTTACTCCACCTTGTCCATTGTTGTACCGCCTGAATCAGGCAACGGAGCTGGCGGGATGGAGTATCCGACCCTGGTCACCGCCTTCGGGGCAAAGGATGATTCGCCCGGCTACGATCTGGAACGGACCGTTATCCATGAGATCGGGCATCAATATTTTTACGGCATGCTGGCCAGCAATGAATTTGAAGAAGCTTGGCTGGATGAAGGCTTTACCTCTTATGCGGAGGATAAGCTCATGGAACAGGAATACGGTGTCATTCCGAACCTGCCTGTACAGGCATCTCTGATCTCCTCACCGATGTCACTGACACAGGATGCGTGGAAATACGGCTCGCAGGATCAATATGCACTAAATGTATATTACCGCGCCAAGCTGCTGCTGAAAGGAATGGAACAGCAGGTCGGAGCCCAGACGATGAGCAAGATTATGAGCACCTATGCCAAAAAGTATCGGTTCAAGCATCCGACAACAGCTGATTTTCAAAAAGTGGTCGAGCAGGTCACCCGTAAATCCTGGCAAACCTTCTTTGACCAATATATTTATGGCAGCGAGATGGCCGATTTCGCAGTCGACTCCATCTCCGTACGCAAAAAAGATGGTGATGCATCGCCGATCTACGAATCCACCGTCAAGATATCGAAGAAGGGCGGAGACTTCCCGGAAGTGCCGGTACTGTTCACCTTTACGGATGGTCACACACTGAACAAGGTCTGGAACGGCTCAGGCGACAGCGCCGAGTTCAAACTCGAATATAGCGCTCCTCTAGCCTGGGCGATGGTGGATCCGCAGTACTCGATTGTGATGGAGAACAAACATATTAACAACTATTTAAAAGCGGATATGGATAAAAAGGTTCTGATCCGCTGGAACGTGAGTATCACCAAGCTGATTGAGACTCTGCTTGGAAGTCTGTCCTGGTGAGGTGAGAACCGATGAAATCCCATATTTCAAGTGGCTGGAAAAGTCTTAAAAATCAATTTTATATCGTCATCATTCTCTTTCTGTACCAGCTCATCTGGGGCTACTTTCTGTACCGTGTGGTCCATTCAGCTGTCACGCCGCTTCTGATGCGTTATCCCGACCCTCCGCCTAATGAGCTGAGCCAGCTGCTCTACTATTTTGAAGGAAAAATGAGCATATCCACCAGCAGCACCGTGCACTCGTATCTCTGGATTTTGCTAGGCATGTTTGTACTGCGTATGCTGTTTACACCCTTCATAAATGCAGGGATATTTTACGGACTGCACCGGGAACGTGAAGGCGAACTCGGACTGTTTTTCTTCCAGGGAATGAAGCTTCATGGCAAGGTGGTGTTCCTGTTCCACTTGGTTGAATGGTTATTGATCGCGATACCCGCTTACTGGATCATTCCAAAGGCTTATGAGACGCTTCTAAGAGGAGCGCAGCTGCAAACGATCGCTCTGCAGGTCCTTCCCTTTGTGGGAGCCTGGCTTCTATACAGCTATATAGTTCATCAGCTCGTGCTCTTCATGCAGTTCGGCAAGACCGGCGGTACCGGCTTCCTTGCTCCTTTATGGCTCTGCCTGCGGGGTGCGCTGTCTCTCGTCGGCATCTCACTCGTCCTTGGAGCATTGACTCTACTTCTGTTCAGTGTCTGTACAGGCATATCACTTATATGGGCCGGCATACTGTCGCTGATCCTTCAGCAGGGATATCATCTGATTAGCTGCGTGATGAAGATATGGTGCATTTCAGCCAAATTCGACCTTTGGCATCAGCAAGCTTATAAACATGCGGAAAAATGAAAATTTATGGTTAATTTTTTGTCATCACTTCAACTCGCTGATAGAAGAAAAACCCCACCCTTTTTGATGAAAAGGGCTGGGGTTTTATTGTTTTAAAGTACCGGATGTATTTGCCAAAACACCTTTCCTCTGGTACAATTATCCGGGTACGAACATAGTAACAACTTTGTAATTTTTGCTGTAACTATTCAAACTGTGCTGTAACGATTTTTCAACAACAAATTCCAATTGATAAGATACTATTTGCTGTTACTTACTTTCAGGTGCTCGATTAGGGCCGAATTCCTTGGCACCGGGAAGCGGGGGAACCACTTTGGGTGAATTGATCTCGCAACAGAGGGATCATAGGGGACGACCTTCTACCGAATCCTTAAGCTAACCTCGCAGGCAACCGGAAGGGGTTTATTTTTTTGAAAAAGAAGTTTGCAGCAGTGGCGCTTGGATTCACGCTTATATTCTCGATGGGAACCAGTGTATTCGCGGATTCATCTCTGAACAATGTCGTCCATAAAACCATCGGAGTCAGCTATAAAACAGGGGGAACCACCACAAGTGGGTTCGACTGTTCCGGATATACACAGTATGTGTATAAAAAACTGGGTATTTCCATTCCACGCCAATCCAGCGCTCAGTATAAAAAAGGCACCTCCGTCTCCAAGAGCAATTTGAAACCCGGAGATCTGGTATTCTTCAATACGACTGGCGCAGGCGTTTCACATGTCGGAGTCTACGTCGGAAATGGACAATTTGCACATTCATCCTCTTCTAAGGGTGTTACCATCAGCAAGCTAAGCAACAGTTATTTTGCCCCCCGCTACGTTGGCGCCAAACGAATCATGAGTCCCACGAAATATAAAGCGGCCGTTTACAACTAATACTCACCCATAAACATATGAAGACAACATGCCCGCGATGAGATTTTTGCCGAAATCCCATTCGCGGGTTTCTTGTTACTTATTAAACGGATGAAACGGTCAAAAGGTAACAGATTTTCAAAAAATTTATATAAATTCTATAATCGCAAGAAAAACCACATCTAAACACGACCCTCGCTCCTGTGACTTTTTATTTGCCTGTCCAACAAATAAAGATCTTTTCCTGTAAAATGTTCTATAAAGCTCCTTCATTATTAATGATATTCGATTGTTTTTAGATCTTTTATGATAGAAACAATTGCCAAAGCGCTATTCCTTTGTTAAAATAAGTTCTGTTAGTAACAACTTTGTAATCTTTGCAGAACCGTTTGTAATAAAAGACGTTTCCTGAAGTATATAGTGTAAAGCACATGCCGAATTTCCTCACACTAGGGAAGCGGGGGAACCATTTACGGGTGAATTGATCTTGCAACAAAGGGATCATAGGGGACCTTCTACCGAATCCTTAAGCTAACCTCGCAGGCACCGGAAGGAGTATACTGGTTTGAAAAAGAAGCTAGCAGCAGCAGTTATGAGTTTTGCCATCGTACTTACCATTGGAACAGGAAGCGCTTTCGCGGATTCCAAAATGGACAAAGTCATCGATGATGTCATTGGCACGAAGTACAGAACCGGGGGAACCACCACAAACGGTTTTGACTGTTCCGGATTCACGATGTACGTATATAAGCAACTGGGCATTAATTTGCCGCATCAATCCGGATCGCAGTTCAGTATGGGCACTTCCGTTTCACGCAGCGACCTGAGAGCAGGAGATCTGGTATTCTTCAATACCTCCGGCCACGGCGTTTCCCATGTCGGAATCTATGTCGGCGATGGGAAATTTGCACACGCCTCTACTTCCCGTGGAGTTGTGATCAGTTCGCTTAGTGACAGCTACTACGCCAATCGCTACGTTGGCGCCAAACGGGTCATGAGCACGGATACTTATCAAACCGCCGCCGTTGATTCCGAAGACAATGATGACGTGCAATAATTTTTTTCTAATCATCTGCAAGGTTTGTACGACAGCCCGTACTTGAGGTTTTTGCCGAAATCTCAAGTAGCGGGTTTTTTTAGATATCTACTTCGATATACGTTTTTCTTGACATCCTGGTGCCGGTAAATAAACATGCGAGCATCATAAAAAATAAGGAATAGTTTATCAAAAATATTCAAATCCTACCTAGCAGCGCTGTCTCTTATGAAAGGAGGCTACGTGATGAGCGTTTCCAAACCTATTTTCTGTGTTGTACTCATGAGCCGCGAGCATGCCGAGACCTGCTGCAGCTGGAGGTATGAACCGCCCTATGACCGAATTTACGGCTGGCTTCCCTGGGAGCAGATGGAGGCGCTTGGTGTTGAGTTTGGCGATCCTGAAATACGGGAGCAGCAGTATATATCCATTTTGGACGCTGAGAACACCCTGTGTGGCTTTGCACAGCTCTTCCCTATGGTTAACGTCACCCGGCTGGGAATCGGTATGCGTCCAGATTTATGCGGTCTCGGAAGAGGTAAAGGCTTTGTAAATGCTGTCGTCGATGCGGCCAAGGCCCGTTATCCCGAGCTGCCTGTCGACCTTGAGGTCCAAGATTGGAATGAACGGGCTATACGCACCTATCTGAAGGCGGGATTTGTGATTACCGATACCTACGAAAAGCAGACCCCTGAGGGTATCGGGCGCTTTCACTGCATGGTCTATGGGGAAGATTGAAATACGTCAATGATAAATGGTACAAAATTGTGTATATTTGGTGGATTTACCCTACTTTCGTTTGCTTTTTTGTCACAAACTATTTGATGTACCAGCTTGTTCCGTTATAATGAAGAAATGAAGAACGTTTACATAGAAAGGACGAAAACGGATGCAAAAATGGATCATGAGCGGTATAGTAGCTATCGCATGCGTATTTGCCATTGTGCTTATGTTTACACTGCCTGGCAAAGAACAAGTAGCAGAACAAGAAAAACCAACCATGCCTCAAGTGACAATGGATGCTGCAGCGGCTGAAGCAACAATGAAAGCCCAAAGCTGCATTAGCTGCCACGGCGATCAACTGCAGGGCGGTGTCGGACCTAACCTGCAAAAAATCGGCTCCCAGCTTTCTGCCGAAGAAATCTATACAATTATTACTAAAGGTAAAGGTGGCATGCCTTCATTCAAAGACAAGCTGAAGAGTGAAGAAATCGCCAACGTAGCAGAGTGGCTTGCAGCCAAAAAATAATGATTTTTTTCCATAAAGAAATAAAACACGCTTTCATGTTCATGACCCTAAAGGTCTTGACCGAAGCGTGTTTTTTATTGTACCTATAAATTACCCTAACGTTTCTCACCCGAGCGCATTTTTTCGAACAATTCATTAAATTGATGGGCTTCCTTGATGTCGAGTGAGGTAATCCCGCCATCATCCCAGGAGGTCAGCCTGAGTGTCACGTTTTTATAATCAATCGTTATAAAGGGATGGTGATCGAACGCCTCCGATATGGTCGCAACCTCGTCGACAAATGAAATTCCCTTCATGAAGCTGGAAAAAATAAACTTGCGCACAATCCAGCGTCCCTCTTCCAGTTCCCAGCCTTCCAGCTTCGCTAAATGTGCATCTACTTCTTCGTGCGTATAAACCATATTCGATTTCCTCCTTGAAACCAAACATCCCTCAAGCAGAGCTTTAAGGATGCGTCTTTACCTGGATTTCTAACTTTTCCCATTGTATTCCGGTTACTGAATATTTATGAATATGGCCGTCTTTGAGTGTCAGACACTTGTTATATCTTATCACGCCCAGTAATCAAAAATCCATTCGGCGCACGGACTAGATCAGTGGGACTACAGTCAGTTCCTCATCCCCGATCAGAAGATTGATCCGGTGGTGATCCTTGTCATACATCACGACACCGCTTCCAACTTCAATAACAGGCTCGGTTCCGAGACCATAAAAAAGATCCTCCGCCAGCGCCTCATGCACTTCCCGCTTCTCCTCAGGGCTCAGCTGGTGCCATTCACTCGCTTCCATTTCGAAGAACAGATAACTGTCTGGAATTTCACCCACCGCATTCGTCAGATCTTTCAAAATTTCGCTATATTCACGACCATGCTTTACTCCCATGGCATTTCCCCTCCGCCCTAGTTACATATTCTTCTAGACTTTCGTAATTTTTATTCCCGCCGACGTTTTTTAATCTTTATAGTCCATTCTGTATAGGGTTAGACTTTATAAACTGGCCGATAAGACCAAGCAATGATAGGACTGATGAACCCCTCAATTTCATTATACAGGAAAAACCCCCTTAAAAAAAAAGAGAATCCTGACGATAAATAATATATTACGTTTCTTGTGCGACACACCATTTTTGCAAGGATGCAATCTTGGTGCACGAAAGGATTCAATTCTATTTCTCATGGATGAGGTGTGCAATGGAAATTTCAACAATTATCGGCCTGATACTCGGTGTACTTGCGGTCTTAGTCGGCATGATACTCAAAGGCGCTCCTTTGGTAGCCCTTTTGACCCCTGCTGCTTATGTTATTATCCTTGGGGGTACGGCCGCCACGTTATTCATTGGTTTTCCCATGTCGGAGATCAAAAAGTTCCCTAAGCTGCTGAAAATGGTATTCGTGAAGCAAAATCTGATAGAACGCCGTGATTTAATCACCACGTTCATGGAATGGGCCTCGATTACCCGCCGCGAAGGTCTGCTGGCGCTGGAAACCAGGGTTGAGGAAATCGATGACGATTTTCTACGGAACGGCATGCGGATGATTATCGACGGCAACGATCAGGATTTTGTACGTGACGTTTTAATGGAAGATATTGCGGCTACGGAAGAACGGCACCGTGCGGGTGCTTTGCTCTTTTCACAAGCCGGTATGTACGCTCCTTCCCTCGGTGTGCTCGGGGCCGTTATCGGTCTGATCGCCGCTCTGACCAAGATGGAGAATATGGGCGAGCTCGCTCATGCGATCGGTGCAGCGTTTATTGCAACACTTCTCGGTATTTTCACCGGCTACGTATTGTGGCATCCGATTTCCAACAAGTTGAAACGTTTGTCCAAAAAGGAAATCGAGCTGAAACTCATGATGATTGAAGGGCTGCTGTCCATTCAATCCGGTGTCTCAACCATTGCAATCAGCCAAAAGCTTTCGGTATTCCTAACCCCTTCCGAGCGTGCTCAAATGAATGAGAAGGAGGCTGCTGCAGGTGAACAAAAAGACTAGACATGAGCCTCATGAGGAGCACGCAGATGAATCGTGGCTCCTGCCCTATGCCGACCTTTTGACACTTCTGCTGGCCCTGTTCATCGTTATGTACGCCATGAGCGCTATTGACAGCAAGAAATTCGAGGAAATGAGCGAAGCTTTTAACTCGGCGTTCACCACCGGTAATGGTGTCCTGAGTTTCAATTCAGCTTTACCTTCGGACAAGAACATGGATAAAGGTAAAAAAGACAGCCACGAAAACATCTTGAACAATGCTGACAAGCAAAAGCAAAAATCCCAGCTCGCGAAGCAGGAACAAGAAGACATGGAGAAGCTGAAAAAGCAGCTGGATCAATATATTAACAACAACGGGCTGACCAATCTGCTGAATACAAAGCTGAATCAATCCCAGCTCACCATTACGATCAGCGACACTGCGTTATTCGCATCAGGCAGTGCAGTCGTGAAGCCGGAATCCAAGCAATTGGCGATCGCGATCAGTAATATGCTTCAGCAGTTCCCAACCTATAATGTCGTCGTATCTGGTCATACGGATAACGTACCGATCTCTAACAGTGAATATGCCTCCAACTGGGACCTCAGTTCCGACCGGGCGCTTCACTTTATGAAGATCCTGCTGCAAAACCCTAATCTGGATCCGGAGAAGTTTACATCGACTGCTTACGGGGAATATCATCCCATCGCATCTAACGTAACGGAAGAAGGCCGGGCGATAAACCGCCGGGTTGAGGTGTCCATTCTCCGCAAATATACAGACGTTACGCAGGAAACATCAGTTAAAACCAAATAAAATCCTTAAAAAGCAAAAAGCTGTATTAATCGTTATATACGATAAATACAGCTTTTAATCATTTTCGGATCATTTGACTCATCACGGCTGTTATTGAAGGTCATAGTTGAGCAGACCGCTGAGCTCCATTTTCTCGTCATCCGTCAGATCACGCCAGCTTCCTTTTTGCAGGGAACCGAGCTTAATATTCATGATCCGGATGCGCTGCAGCTTGCGCACGCTATAGCCGAATGCGCTGCACATCCGCCGGATCTGCCTGTTCTTCCCTTCCGTCAAAATGATTTTGAATACCCGCTCGGATATACGCGTAATCGTGCACGGAAGCGTCATTTCGCCCAGGATCTTTACGCCTCCAGCCATCCCTGTCAGAAAAGAAGTCGTAATTGGCTTGTCCACCGTAACGATGTATTCCTTCTCATGCTTGCCTTCCGACCGCAGGATTTTGTTAACGATGTCGCCGTCACTGGTCATTAGAATGAGGCCCTCTGAATCCTTATCCAGCCTTCCAATCGGAAAAATCCGCTCGGGGTGTCCGACAAAGTCTACAATGTTGCCCTTGATATGTTGCTCTGTCGTACTGGTGATGCCTACAGGCTTGTTCAGAGCGATATAGACGTGACTCTTCTTTTTCGCCTGCAGAGGCTGTCCACCTACGCGTACATCGTCTCCTTCCTCCGCCTGGCTCCCAAGAACCGCAGTGATGCCATTAATCGTTACTTTACCGCTTTCTACCCATTTATCCGCTTCACGGCGGGAGCAGAACCCCGTCTCGCTAATAAATTTGTTAATCCGCAATGGGTTCTTCCTCCTTATGATGATATCTGTAGGTTTGTTGCCTCACTCCTGCTAAAGGCAGAACGATGTCAACCCTTGTCCCTTTTCCGGGCTTACTGAATATTTCCAGCATACCCTTATGGCCTTCAATAATACCTTGGCTGATCATCAGCCCAAGACCGGTGCCTTTTTCCTTGCTGGTAAAGAATGGTTCTCCAAGCTTCGGCATCATATCGCTCGGTATGCCAATGCCCTGATCAGTAATTGTTATCCCTATTTCTTCTTGGTTTAACTGGAATAATTCGATCGTAATAACTCCACCGTCTTCTCCGTCTTCCATGGCTTCGATCGCGTTCTTAATGATGTTGATGAATACCTGTTTCATCTGGTTCTCTTCACAGTGCACTTTGAAATCTTCCGGCTCGAATTCAAATTTGAATTCAATGCCGAATAAATGCGCCTGGCTGTCGAGCAGAGAGATCACGCCATTCAGAATGCTCCGGATGCTTTTGATCTGAAACTGAACGGCCTGAGGCTTGGCCAGAATCAGAAACTCGCTGACAATCAGATTAATACGGTCGAGCTCTGACAGCATGATCTCGTTATGCTGTGGCGACAGTCGGTTAGTCTCCCGCTGTAGCTGCAGAAATCCGCGCAGGGTTGTCAGCGGGTTGCGTATTTCATGCGCCACGCCTGCGGCAAGCTGTCCAACCGTGGTCAGCTTCTCGGAGCGCCGCAAAAGCTCATCCATCTTGTTACGCTCCGTCATATCCCTTGATACGCTTATAAAAGAAGTAATATGCCCTTCCTCATCCTTTACAGGCGCTGTACTAATACTGACTTCGACCAGAGAGCCATCTCTTCTGAGGCGGAGGGTCTCTGTCGGAGGAAGCTGTTCTCCTCGCCTCAAGGCTTGAATATTCTGAGCTTCCTCGTTTTCGAGAAAATCGGGTACAATTTTCAGCTTCTTCCCAATAATCTCATGGCTTTTCCAGCCGTACAACTCCTCAAAAGCCTTATTCACCTGTAATACCCGCCCTGACCAATCCACGGTATGAATGGCATCGGCAATCTGCTGGATAATGGATTCCAAGTGATCTTTGACCGACTTATTTTCCTCTACTGCCTCCTTAAGCTGATTCGTGTAGTCACTGAGACTATCCGTCATCGAGTTGATCTTAGAGGACAAGAGCCCGAGTTCATCCTTGCTGTTGATGATCAGCGGCGTGTCAAAACGTCCTTCCGATACATCCTTGACTTTGACGAGTATCGACTTAATCGGACGGATAATGAAACCTGAAACTATGTAACTGCCAAGGATAATAATAATAAGCAGCGACGCCGATATTACGATATAGTTCACCAGCTGTCCTTTCAGAACTTGGGAGATCGCATTATAATCCATAACGATGCTGATAATATAAACCGATTGATCTGGGTTAAAGATCGGAATGAAGCTTTTCATCACCTTTTTACCATGAATCTTCGTATCAAATACAACGCTGTTCCCCGTTTCTATAGCCTGAGATACAGCTTTCGTGTCCTTGGCATCTTTATACGTATAGGTCCCGTACTGAATAGGGCGGTTGCGCAATTGGATATTATAACTGTCGAAACCTGTGGCTGATATGCCCTGGTTTCCGAATGCCTGGGGATTAATACATGTGATCTCCAGGATGTGCTTATTAACTTTCTTGGTTTTCTCTAGTACGGCTTCGGGGCCTACCTTTTTTTCATAATCGTTGATGGCATTGCTTCTTATATAAGGATTAATGATGTAGTTGCGTTTACCATCGTAATAATAGCCCCATTTGTCGATATAATCGGGACTCGAGGTTGAATATTCGAAAGGGCCTGTCCAGAACTTGTCCATGTACATCCCTTGGGAAACCGTGACTTCCTGCATGTTAAACAGCTGGTTAAAGGCTTTGTACCAGTATCCCCAGTCGCGTGTAGACATTCCCAGTTCATTGGGATCCGAGGATTTAATAATCATAATATCGTCCTCTGTACGTGCCATAAGGGAAATGTCGGTGACGCCGACTTCCTCGCTCAGTTTTTTAAGCTGTCTATTGTCTATATCATGATAGTCGTCCGGCAATTCCTTAGCTGCCAGAATAGAAGCCATTCTGAGCATCTCCCCGAGCTGCTTTTCCACATAATCCGAGCTGTATTGGCTTTGTTCTATGGTTGTAGCGATTTGCCTGGCAGTAATGAGCATTTTACTCTCACTGTCTTTTTTTAGATTCGCTTGTGTGGTGTAGAGACTTAGTAGTATGTACAACAATAATATCAATAGAAGCGAGCCAGACATGATCAGGGTTAGCTTATTTTTAATAGACAAAGGACCACCTCTTGGCACTGAAAGCTAAAAAACGTTCTTAATGGCAATGCATCTTCATCATAACCCCAAACCCTCTCATTTGAAAAGACTGCCCGAAAAACCGAATCGCTTCATATTACCGAAAAATAACGAAAATGAATCATATTAGATTGATATTCGGTTCATCCTTCTCTAAAATAAGAAGATGACTTATTAACTTTATACACATATCCACATTTTATTAGGAATAATTTGTGGATAAATCTGTGCGTAAACAAAAAGTTATCAACAAAAGTATTCACAGCATGTTAACAACCGAATGTTTGTTCGCTGAATAACCCGTTTTTAGAACAGAGGAGGCTTTTTACCTTGGAGGAACAGCAGAAACATCCTCTCATTGTGGATGAAACTGTGGATAAAGATGTGCATGAGCACTGGATGAGAGAAGCGATGACTCAGGCCAAACTGGCTGAAGATATTGGCGAAGTCCCCATCGGGGCTGTTATTGTGCGGGGTAACGAAATTATCGGACGCGGATACAATCTCAGGGAGACCTCCCAGGATGCCACGGCCCATGCAGAGATTGTAGCCATCCGGGAAGCGAGCCAAGCCATTGGTGCCTGGCGTCTGCTTGATTGCAAGCTCTATGTGACGCTTGAGCCTTGTCCGATGTGTGCAGGAGCTATTGTACAGTCCCGGATTCCTCAGGTGATCTATGGTACTGGAGACCCTAAAGCCGGGTGTGCCGGTACGCTGATGAACCTGCTGCAGGAACCGCGGTTTAATCACCGGACGGAGATCATTCAGGGTGTACTGCAGGAGGAATGCTCCTCTATGCTGACACAGTTTTTTCGCAAGCTGCGCCGGAAATGATGAGGATCAACAAACAAACAGCCTGACGGGGTTCATACCCTGCCAGGCTGTTGTGTTACTACCGCTTATTCATTAATTAGTAAGAAGCACTGCCCATTTCTTGTTGAAGCTGCTCCATCGTGATAACATCGCTGTCTTTTGGAATGCCGATTTTGAAGGTTTGTTTTTCGTTGATCTTGCTGTATTGGTTCGTCATTTCCATGGAAAGCTTCATGTTATCCTTGGTTTCAGGATCATTGATTTCTACATCCATAACGGCGTTTTGATAGGAAGGGAAATCCTTCTTGTCGATTGCCGTATTCACATTAAACTGGTTGATTTTCAGGTTGTTCTTAAGTTCGTTCAGGCCTTTGTTGAGCTCATCTTTATTTGTAGAGTTCAGGTCGCTTTTAGCTTTATCGATATCTTCTTTAGTCAGACCCAGCATATCGCGGTATTCATCCTTGCCGACGATATCCAGAATTTTAGGTAGCGCCTTGTTGACGAAAATTTCTGCCGCTTCCTTCACATTCTCGTTGGTTACAGAGAACTGCACCACTTGCTTGGCATCTACGCCTTCAGGCAAGTTTGCTTCTTTTACCTTGATATCCTTGAAATATTTCGCTCCGTCATATTCGCCAAACAACGTATTCATGATTTCATTGGTAAGCTGCTGCGTTTTTTTGGTGTCGAGTGAATCAGGATTGAATGTTGTTCCACCTTGCTGAGCCAGTTCCTTCATATCCAGAACAAGATACTTGTTCACCACATTCTCCGGAAGTGGCAGCATTGGAATGCTTGGAATCTTAACATACATCTTTTCTTTCGTCATCACCATTGGGATATTGAAGCTCATGGACATATCGCCCTTCAAATTAATTCCCATGGTAAGCTCGGTTTGCATTGGATCGTTTTGATATACCCCATCAATAGTCACTTCTGCGTTTTTGAGCATGCTGAGCACTTGCTCGGTAGCCGCTGGATCTACGGTATCCTGGCTGGATACCTTCAGATCTTTAATGACCACCTTGCTTTTCATTTCATACGAAGTCATCTTCATCGCATTTCCCGTGGCGCTCTTCATCGCGTCTTTCGGATCCTGCTTACTTGAGCACCCTGCAAGGACCACTGTCATGGACATGAGCAGTGTAAGAATCAGGATACCAAACTTCTTTTTCATCAATTTCTCTCTCCCCTCTCATCTGTACGGCAATAACACACCTATTCATCATAAACCATTTCAACTATAACTGGAACAGATTTTTGGAAATTTTATGGTCGCAAATTAGATTATTTCCTTTTTTTCCTGTTGTGTGAGCTCACATTCAGTTATACGTCATTCGTATCTTTGGGTTTCAAAAATTCGGAAAACGGCTTGTTATAAGTAAATTTCAACATATACGTTATAAAAATAACAACAAAAAAAAGCATTCCGGCATGTACCGAGATGCTTTTCGTAATTTCCAATTTTCCAGAAGCTTAGCCCTCTTTATTCAGATGATCCACATGATTACGATTTTTCACTTTTTTAGAGCCGGAAAGAGGTTCCTTCATCGTGTTACCATCATTATTCCGATGATGTCGACGTCCTTCCGAACGCTGAGCTTCGGGTACTGGAGTGGCTTTCGGTTTACTCATCGATAATTCCCCCCATGCTTCAGATTAAGGATGAATCAGGTCTGTAGGCTTGTCACGATTATCTGCATCTTTATGTCTGCGATCATTCTCATCCTGCTGGATTTGCTGCGCATGATGGCTGTTTACTGGTGATTCGTTCAGTTCATCAATGACGTTGCTCAAGTTCTTGTCCAGCCCGGGCTTAGCCTTAGTCATCTTCTTCCCTCATTTCCCTTGTAAGAGTGATGAGTCAAATCATGGAGTGCTTGTGCGCATTCATGAATTTGGCGGGCGTATCCCTGAGTCATATCCTGAATGACTTCTGTTCGCTCGTCCACGGTTTGCCCTTCCCTCTCGACATCTACCAGATCGACCTTTACCTCACGCGTATCCAAATAAGAGCACTGAAAGTCAAAGGAATACATCTGGCGGCCTGCAGTATCAATATGGATACGGAGGGCATTAGGATTTGCCTCATCGGCCAAAACCTGAGCGGAATCCGACGGATCCAAATTCTTCGGCAACTGCGACTGCCAAGCATCGACCAACTGGTTTTGGTTTAGTTGAAAATCTCGGTTCATGTCATCACACCCCCTGCACTTTAATGTGCGGAGAAGCATGCTTATTTATTCGTTATAGCCACCATTGCAGCTGTTATTTTGAAGGAGAAAAATGGCACAAAAAAAGAAGCCTTCCTTTTTCAAGAATGACTTCTGTCGTTGTTAGTTCTGGCGGAGAGGATGGGATTCGAACCCATGTGGAGTTGCCCCCTAACGGTTTTCAAGACCGCCCCGTTATGACCGCTTCGGTACCTCTCCAGGTGGTAAACATTTTTCAATTACATAAAGCGTAACAAAAATATCTTACCACAGATTATTTAGATGATCAAGCCCTATTTATTTTTGGGTTGAATTACCTGCACATTCCCCATGTAAGGCTGCAGTACTTCAGGTACAACCACACTGCCGTCAGCCTGCTGATAATTCTCCAAAATGGCAGCGACGGTACGTCCTACGGCAAGTGCAGAGCCATTCAGAGTATGCACAAATTCCGGTTTAGCTTTCGGTTCTGGACGGAACCGGATATTCGCCCGGCGCGCCTGGAAGTCCTCTGTATTCGAGCAGGAGGAGATTTCGCGGTACATACCGCTCTCAGGCAGCCATACTTCAAGATCATACGTTTTGGCGGCTGAGAAGCCCATATCACCCGTACTGAGCGCCATGACGCGGTATGGCAGCTTCAGCAGCTGCAGGACATGCTCAGCATTGGCTGTCATCTTCTCAAGCTCTTCATATGAGGTTTCTGGAGAAACGAGCTTCACCAGCTCCACTTTATTGAATTGATGCTGACGAATCAAACCACGGGTATCCCGTCCTGCCGAACCGGCTTCGGAACGGAAGCAGGAACTGTATGCCACAAAATGTTTCGGCAGATCTTCTGTCGACAGAATCTCGTCGCGGTAGTAGTTGGTTACAGGCACTTCCGCAGTAGGGATCAAGTAATAATCCGTATCACGGATCTTGAACAGATCCTCCTCAAACTTCGGCAGTTGTCCCGTACCACGCAGGCTGTCTCCGTTGACGATATACGGTGGAAGCATTTCTTCATAGCCATGCTCACTGCTGTGAAGATCCATCATAAAGTTAATCAGGGCACGCTCCAAACGCGCTCCAAGTCCCTTATAAAAAGTAAACCGCGATCCCGTTACTTTGGCTGCTGCTTCAAAGTCCAGAATATCCAGCCCCTGCGCAATATCCCAGTGGGCTTTGGGTTCAAAATCGAATGTCGTAGGCTCTGCCCAGCGACGAACCTCGACATTATCCTCTTCAGAGGCTCCTACCGAAACCGATTCATGCGGAATATTCGGAATCGCCATCATCATCTCAGAAATGGATGCTTCAAGCTCACGGACTTCCTCGTCCATCGCTTTAATTCGGTCCGAAACTTCACGCATCTCGAGGATCAACTCTTCAGCATCTTCCTTATTTTTCTTCCGTTTGGCTACTTCACCCGAGACAATGTTCCGGCGGTTTTTCAGTGTTTCACTTTCCTGAAGCAGTTCTCTGCGGCGTGTATCTAGCTCCGGAAATCCTGCGATCAAATCCAGCGATTTATTCCGGTTTTTGAGCGCTTGCTCAACCTTGGCATAGTCACTTCGCAATATCTTTACATCCAACATTGGACAATCCTCCTAAAAATCTTACCAGTATCCGTAACAGCTATTACTTACTGATTTCTTCAAAAAAATAACCCCGACTCTGTGAAGACGCTCAGCCTGCAGCCGGCTATAGATCCGGAACAAGCAGGCTGTTATTGTCTTCCTATCCAAAGCTTACCCTATTGGAGGCCCCAGATATCATCAAAAGAGTCAAGGTGTTGTCATGTTATATATCGGTACGAAGGCAGGATTTTATGACGCTTGACTGGCTTTTACCATATCCACGAAGTACTGATGGAATCGGTAATCATCGGTCAGCTCCGGATGGAACGACGATGCCAGCAAATATCCCTGTCTCGCCGCTACAATCTCACCGTTGTAGGAGGACAATACGTCTACTTGCTCTCCTACAGCGCGGATCAAAGGTGCGCGGATAAATACAGCGCGGATTGGCTCATCAATTCCTTTGACATCCAGATCGGCCTCAAAGCTCTCCCGCTGACGCCCAAACGCGTTACGCGCCACAGTCATGTCCATTAGCTCTAAATGAGCTTCTTCCTGACCTTCTATTGTCTTGGCTAGCACAATCAGACCTGCGCAGGTTCCAAAAACAGGCTTGCCGTCCGCCGAAAACTGGCGGATGGCTTCTATAAAATCGTATTTACGCATCAGCTTGCCGATGGTCGTGCTCTCGCCGCCCGGAATAATCAGGCCCTGAATCTCCTGAAGCTCTTCCTTCTTCTTAATGGCAACGCCCTGTGCACCTGCAAGTTCAATGCTGCGGATATGCTCTGCTACAGCACCCTGAAGTGCCAAAACCCCGATTTTCATATGTCGCCCTACCTTCTCTCTCTTACCAGCCGCGGTCCGACATCCGTTCAGCTGGACTCAGCTTCGAAATCTCGATGCCCTTCATTGGGGTGCCTAGGTTCTTCGAAACTTCAGCAATCAGCTTGTAGTCTTGGTAGTGAGTGGTTGCTTCTACAATCGCACGTGCAAATTTCTCCGGATTATCCGATTTGAAAATACCAGAGCCAACGAATACGCCGTCTGCACCCAAATGCATCATCAATGCAGCATCAGCTGGTGTAGCGACACCGCCTGCAGCAAAGTTTACAACGGGCAGCTTGCCGTTTTCATGAACACCAACGAGAAGGTCGTAAGACACGCCCAGGTTCTTCGCTTCGGCATAAAGCTCGTCCTTCGACATGCTTTGCACCTTGCGGATTTGGCTGTTGATAAAACGCATGTGGCGGACAGCCTCAACAATGTTGCCTGTTCCCGGCTCGCCCTTGGTACGGATCATGGATGCACCTTCGCCGATGCGGCGCAGTGCTTCACCCAGATCCTTCGCTCCACATACGAATGGAACGGTGAAGTCCCATTTGTCGATATGGAATACTTCATCTGCCGGAGTCAAAACTTCGCTCTCGTCGAGATAGTCAACGCCAAGGGATTCCAATACTTTTGCTTCTACAAAATGACCGATACGGGCTTTCGCCATAACCGGAATGGATACGACTTTCATGACTTCCTCGACGATCGTAGGATCAGCCATGCGGGCTACGCCACCAGCTGCACGAATATCGGATGGTACGCGTTCCAAAGCCATTACAGCTGTCGCGCCTGCCGCCTCAGCGATTTTTGCCTGTTCGGCATTCATGACGTCCATGATGACGCCGCCTTTTTGCATTTCTGCCATACCTCTTTTGACTCTCGAAGTTCCCGTTTCCATATCTACGCCTCCCGAAATGTATATCATGTAATGAACTTAAATCGATATGAAGAAAACATCATTATTGATGTATTTTCACAGAAGACAGGGCCGCTGTCCGCGGCAGTTATGCTTGCGATATCAGAGAGTATTCATCAAGCTAAAACGTTCTGACATCTTAAAAGAGATTCTTGATACTGTTAAACAGGTCTCCAAACATGTCTTTGATGGCACGGAAGAACAAACGGAACCAGCCGCCCTTTTCGACTTCCTCGGAAGTCACTAGGTTCACAGTTTTGGTCTGTGGCTGATCTATTCCTTCGGCTTTGTACGTATAAGTAACGGTACCCACCTTAGTTCCCTTCTTGATCGGAGCTACCAACTTGTCCTCAGGCTCGAGCTGTGTTTTGGACTGAACGCCTTTCACTTCGCTGCCTTTTGGTACGATAAAGCTGACGTCCGAATCCGTTACAACGCCCACTTCCGTGGCCTTGCCTTTTTTCACAGGAACCGTATCAAGACCCTCCACCTTGGATTTGCCTGCGACAACCTGTTTGATTTCAAAGTTATCAAAGCCGTAATCGAGCAGTTTCTTCGTTTCCGTAAAACGGTGTGCTTCAGAATCTGTTCCCATAACGACGCTGATCAGGCGCATTCCATCTCTTTCCGCCGTTCCTGTAAAACAGTTGCCGGCATTTTGCGTGTGTCCTGTTTTAAGTCCATCAAGACCTGGATATGCATAAGCTTTGAAGTTCGGGACATTCTTATTCGATTCAAGCATCCAATTGTAGTTCACAATTGGAGCCTTATCACGTTCCCGGAATTTATACGATTGAATAGAAGTGAATTTTGCAAAATCAGGATGATCCATAACAATATGTTTACCAAGAATGGCCGCATCCATTGCTGACATGACATCTTCTTTATCCGTATCCGGGCGATATTTTTCAGGCATGTCCTTTTTATCAAGCCCGGTTGCGTTGATGAAATAGGCCGTCTTCATCCCCAATTCCTGGGCAGTCTTGTTCATTAGCTTGACGAATTCCTGTTCGGAACCCGACACGCGCTCGGCAAGAGCCACTGTCGCGTCATTCGCTGAACCAACCGCCATCGCGGTGTACAATTCCTCTACGGTATGTACGTCTCCCTGAGCCAAAAAAATTCGTGAGCCAACGGTCTGGGCAGGATTCTCGCCTACGGTTACTTTATCGGTCCACTTCAGCTTTCCCTCTTTGACCTGTTCAGCGACGATATACTCCGTCATCATCTTGGTCATACTTGCAGGAGGAAGCGGTTTATCCGCATTCTCAGAGAAAAGTATCTGGCCTGTTGTCGGTTCGATGAGAACCGCTGACAACACGTTCAGGTCAGGCTTTTGGATACTGCCCGCAACAGTTGTCTGCGCAGTGTTGGTAGTTGCTGCTGTACTTGCCGGAGCCTTTTCTGCAAATACCATTGCAGCCGGCAAAGCGGATAAGCATAGCATATTCAAAAGCATAACCGAAGCTACGCTCTTTTTAACGAGATGATGTTTGTGTTTTTGATGACCAGCCACACGGCTTGTCCGTTTCCATTTCTTACTCAATGAAGTCTATCTCCCCTCTTGCCCTACTCAAATTCTTACTTGTTCTATTCTATCACAGGGAATTAATCAAAAAAAGACAGACAGGACGAAATTCGACCTGTCTGTACAAGAAGATGTTGGTTTTGTGCAAACCTACTTCTGAATTATAAGGAATAATCTGGAGCTTCTTTCGTAATTTGGATATCATGCGGATGGCTTTCGCGCAGGCCCGCACCTGTAATGCGGACGAACTGGGTATCTTCTCGCAGTTCTTCAAGTGTCTTCGTTCCGCAATATCCCATACCGGAGCGAAGCCCGCCAATCAATTGGTGAATGGTGTCAGCGAGTGGACCTTTATAAGCGACACGGCCTTCGATACCTTCCGGTACAAGCTTCTTGTCATCATCCTGGAAGTAGCGGTCCTTACTTCCCTGCTTCATGGCAGCCATAGAGCCCATACCGCGATATACCTTGTAACGGCGACCTTGGTAAATTTCCGATTCCCCAGGGCTTTCTTCCGTACCGGCAAACATGCTTCCGAGCATAACCGCGTGTCCGCCTGCAGCCAGTGCCTTGGTAATCTCACCAGAGTATTTGATGCCGCCGTCCGCGATCAGAGGAATACCATACTCGCGTGCCACTTTCGCGCAATCATAAATAGCCGTAATTTGCGGTACGCCGATACCGGCAATAACGCGTGTGGTACAGATGGATCCAGGACCAATACCGACCTTGACCACCGATGCTCCGGCTTCAATTAACTCACGTGTAGCTTCGCCGGTTGCCACGTTACCAGCGATGATGGTCAATTCTGGATACAGGCTACGCAGATTACGAACCGCGTCAATAATGTTGATGTGATGTCCGTGAGCGGAATCGACTACAATCACATCCACACCGGCTTTTACCAAAGCTTCAGCACGGTCAAATCCGTCTTTCGAGATACCAATCGCTGCTCCAACCAGCAAACGTCCTTGAGCATCCTTCGCTGCATTCGGGAACTGAATCGCTTTTTCAATATCCTTAATGGTAATAAGGCCCTTCAGCACGTTGTTCTCATCAACCAAAGGGAGCTTTTCGATTTTATGCTTTTGAAGTAGTACTTCGGCTTCCCCTAGGGTAGTTCCAACCGGAGCCGTTACCAGATTTTCGTGAGTCATGACTTCTTTGATCTGAATGCTGTAGTCATGCACAAAACGCAGGTCACGGTTCGTCAGGATCCCAACCAGCTTATGCTGCTCGTCCACGATCGGAACTCCGGAGATGCGGAATTTGGCCATCACTCTCTCAGCATCGGAAACAAGGTGGTCAGGTGTCAAGGAAAATGGATTTGTAATAACGCCGCTTTCCGAGCGTTTTACACGATCTACTTCTTCAGCTTGCTGCTCAACCGACATATTTTTATGAATGATTCCGACTCCGCCTTCTCTTGCAATAGCAATCGCCATCGCGGATTCGGTAACGGTATCCATACCGGCACTGATGAGCGGAATGTTAAGCTTCACATGCTTGCTTAATCTTGTGGACACGTCCACTTCCTTCGGCAGCACCTCAGACTTACGCGGCACCAGCAATACATCGTCAAAAGTAAATCCTTCTTTACTGAATTTGTCTTCCCACACCTCGGTATTTCCCCCTCATTTGTCATGAATTGTATTCGTCAAAACCCTTATACTACAAGGCCTGAAAATCATTTTCTGAAAATATATTATTGCCATCTTAGCAAAGGCGCTGTGAGCCTGTCAAGGAATTGAGACTGGTAAAGCTAACAGAAGATGTACTTGTCTAATACCCGCAAATACATGTCCACTGGTACAAGACAACCCACAAAAAAAATACATCCCTTGGTGGGATGTCCAATTTTCGTAAGCTTCATACATCGATTTGATGAGTTCCATTATTTTTTCCTGTTCCGATATCAGGAATCTGAGTAAAGATCCCTTCAGTTAGGATGCACGTTAAAGCAAATTCTAAATCGCCCGGAACCCATAAAATCCTTCATCGTCATCTGATCTTATCATGCCCGGCTAATCAATC
This sequence comes from Paenibacillus mangrovi, assembly GCF_022898935.1. Classification (GTDB taxonomy): domain Bacteria; phylum Bacillota; class Bacilli; order Paenibacillales; family Paenibacillaceae; genus Paenibacillus_AQ; species Paenibacillus_AQ mangrovi. Next base: position 45,313 of record NZ_JALIRP010000020.1, read on the forward strand.
CATGTATTCGACATTCAGCATCTCTTACAAACATGGTATTGTTGTATGTATCGGTGTATCCTCCAGAGCACTGATAAAATTATTCCCCCTCATTTTACCACTGCTTTGAAGACACATTGTGCACCTTAGTCAAACTATTATAAGAATCATGATAGAGTATCAGAGAATAATTTCGGATAACACAAAAGAACCACTGTCGATTATTATCAACAGTGGTTCTTCGCTTGGCAGCGTCCTACTCTCCCAGGACCCTTCGGTCCAAGTACCATCGGCGCTGGAGGACTTAACGGTCGTGTTCGGGATGGGTACGCGTGGAACCCCTCCGCCATCGC
>NZ_JALIRP010000021.1 GCF_022898935.1 Paenibacillus mangrovi
GATTAGTACAGCGTCATGTATTGATCGCGTTCCCATTGATGAACTTGCGTGCGGTTTATGTTCTATATTGTCATATGGCTTCATAATGCAATTTAATCGGCGATAAATAAGCATTTTAAGTTTTATGATTGTCATTACATTTCATAACTTTTCAAACATCTGGGGGCATTTTGGGGGCGTACTTGGGGGCGCCCCCTTAATATTGAGTCCAGTAATCTGTATTGTTAATGGATGGCTTTGACTTCAGCTGCTCTTCCTCGTGTTCCCACCCCTGCAAAATCTTAATGGATTCAACCAAGCGCTTATCGTCCCATATAATGTACATCTGATCTTCCAGGCTGATCAGAGCCTTCTTTATATCCTGCTTGGTTCTCCCTGTTTTTATGACCAGTTCCTCCAATGAAGGTAACCGGCGTCGTCCGCTGGAATAGTTGTAAAGGATCCGTAATATTTTACGTTCTATATCCAAAAGCATTAATAAACCCTTCTTTTCAATTTACTTATCAAGTCTGACACAAAACCTTCATCGCTCTAGGTTTGCTTTCTTCCCGGTGGATATACCCCTTCTTTTCCAACTGGATCAATAAACTATGTGTTGTTGATGTCGAGGCAAACCCCATCAATATACTAAGTTCCTTCACAGTTGGTGGATATTGATGACTTTTGATGAAACCGTCTATTGCAACTAAAACTTCTCCCTGCCTCTTAGTTAAAGTTTCCAATGAAAATCCCTCCATTCTAGATGTTAATCACATCCTAATACAAACAAACGTTCTTATCAAGTCTTGAATTTTTTTACTGGTCAAGGATATAATAAAAACAAATGTTCGTATTTTCGTTTCGAGGTGAATAACATGAGGATAGAAATAACAACTACGGACGAGATACTTGTAAAACGATACATCATTTTCCCGTTAATTTTGTCTGCATACGAACGTGATCTACAGATCATTAATGGATCTGGATTATTTAAAACACCAGATGTTTATGGAGAGATAATCGAGGCTGGACAGAAAATAGTCACTGAGGAAATACACAGTATTAAAAAGGCATTTAAAACGCGTGGAATAAAAGTATACGAGGAAATACGAACTACCGAAGGCATACGAGCTGAATACCTGTGTCGGGGATATCACGGTAATATGATGCTATCATGGTCACTAATTAAGGCTGAGGCTGTTGTAATGATGCGTAAATACTTGGGGATGGATATATCGAGGTTCGAGAAGATTACGGCGCCGGAACAGTTCCGTAATAAGTATTAAAAAAGAGCCGTACATAAAGGTACAGTTCTCTTGAAGACAATTAATTGCAAATACGTTCTGTTAATTGCTTATAGAAGCTCAACACATCCTCTTCTTTGTTGAACTTCAAATCATACGCTTTGCCTCTGCTGATAATCGTAAGCTTATTTGTAAGAGCAAGCGCCTTATTCTCTAATTCAATGGTATCAATTCTCGAAAAAGGAATCGTCACAGTAACAAAGAGGGTATTACTGGCTGCTGTCCGATCCACAAAAATAACTCTCTTGTTAGTTAATGCTGCATAGTCTATCATTAATGCATGAACTGATATAATTGACTCACCATCAACCAGAAATTTATTTACATCTGCTTCATTGTCCTTTTTCGTACTACTGCTAAAAATCCCCATAAAAAAACACTCCTTTTATCATGTTAATAATTAGTTCAATAGAATTTATCATAATTCCTGCCCTATTGAAAGGATGTTATGTAATGAAATTCGGCATGAGGAAACCCAGTCTTAAGAAACGTATCTCTGCCCGGACCAGCGTAAAGAGACAAATCGTTCAGCGCTCCGGCCTTAAAATGCCCCGTGGGTATGGATGGATGAGGAATCCCAAAAAGGCAGCTTTCAACAAAGTTTACAACCGCACTACCTTTGATATTTTTAAACTGATAAAAAAGCTCATGAAATAATAAAAGGTCCTGCCAAGCAAGCAGGGCCTCTTTGCTTATTCCCAAGCGATTGGGATTTTGAAAGCAAAGGGAAATTCTTTAAATCGCATATTTGAATATGCAGTTTTCGCGCACGTAGAAATCATCGCCAATTTTCACAATGTAATCTGTAATTTGAATGATCTTCCCGCTGCCGATCATCTCTCGGCCCATAAACACGGCCACAGGGATCTCGTCCAACATTGCCGTATGGAAATGGATCAGGGAAGTCAGGGGCTTCATAAATCTGCTCATCCTATATCACCTCTCCCCGAAATATTACCATATTTTCGAATGAATATGTAAAACAAAAAAGACCGTCCAATCAGGACGGCCGGGAAGAGGAAAGCATGGGAAAAGGTGCTTATATCTACATTCTAGGTAATTGTGATCTAATTTATACTTTACAACAACATAAGAAGCTGTCTAAAGAAAATAAAGTATTAGACTGGATGTATTGAATTCGCGCGGTGTTTCGAATTTCAAAACCTTCAGGCTCTGAAAAATAAGTATTAGACTGACCCCCAGAAACGGAACAGCAGCAGTCATTGACGTGAAAATAAAAGTCCTAGACTGCTGCTTTTTTATTGAACTAACGTTCCCAGTTAGCTTAATCACTTTTTGATTCTACAGATGTAAAAAGGGTACTCCGGGAAACCATCATATAGATCCTTTTGTTCAATATGGTAAGTTGTAGCTCGTATGTACTGTTCTAACATTTCTACGGGGGTTCTTCTCAAGTTCGCCATAAACAGCAGGTATCCCCCATGTTTTAATAATCCAAAACACGAGTCTAAACAGCGCTTAAAGTCCTCTGTTTCGTTTATAGCGGAGCCGATTAAGGTAACAATATTAAATTCTTCTACGGGTAAATCCGAATCAAAAATACTTTTACACAAAACCTCTGAAGGGTTCGGATGTCCCTCTCTTCGCTGCCTATACTCGAAAATTTCGCAGATCCCCATGTCAATATCAATACTTGTTAATCTACCTCTTCCCTTTAACCAGTATCCTAGGTAATCATCCCAATCTCCAGTACCGATACCAACATTACAAACCCGCATTCCTTCAGTAACTGAAAATGCTTTTCTTACGTAATCCCTTGTTTTCAATTCTGTATGGATACATTGCGGGGATGAATTCCATTCACCAGCTTCAGGGCTTTTAAGTTCCAGGTAATAATCCAATAATTTTTCATCCATATTCATCCAATATATCACCGCTTTTATCCATTTTATTATTATGAATTCGATATATTTTGTAAAATGACCTTCCGAGTCATTTAAATTAACCTGCCCGTTAGCGCAACGCGGCTACCGATCCATGCCGGCAGCCGTGTTTTAATTAAGCTATAGTTCCCGTTAGCTTAATGATGTATTGGGTTTCAAACCAAAGGTGATCTCTTCTTGTTCCCAGATTTCAGATAAACCTGAAATCAAATCTAAATCGGTTGATTGGCTCTTCTAACAACCATACTTGAAATCCCCTCACTTATTGTCTTAATAAACTCTTGCAAGAATCTCTCATAACGTTCTCGTATCTACGAATCCGAGAGGATTAAGGGAGCGCTAGCGACCGGGTCCGACGGACTTAGCCTCATCAGGATTGTGATCTCGAAGCGTAGATATCGTGTTATAAGAAGTCAGTGCCTTCTTTGTATTACATAAGACATATATCCTTTAATTCATTCACTTAGTTTAATAAGGTACTTATTTTTTTCTTCTTTTTGAACAGTTAACTTAGTTCGGTCAACGCTTACTATTTCTTTAATTGGCAAAAAATCTATATCATAGCGGTCCAAAGTAATATCTAAGACAACTTTGTCATCATTTATAAATACTAGCTTATGATAAGTCTCATCTAGTAGTGGATACTCATCCAATCTTGACCTTTGATATAGGTATCCTAAATATGAATTCGCATTCGTCCACTTACTCCCTACTTCTTTTTCCATATATTCTCTGGGTAGGTACGGTTCAAATATATATAACTTCTCCCACTTAAAATTAGTTACTTCGTCCATTGTAAAAGTTTTCTTTTTATAAACTGTCGAGAACAATCTTTCTTTAAATTCATTGTAGTATTCATTACTTACATTGTATTTTAGATAACCAACATAACTAATAACAATTGGCGTTATTATGATAGTTAATACAAAGATAATAATCCAATATTTAAATCTTCCTTTCATATAACCTCCATTGTTCTACTCACTTGATAAATATGGTTTGCGGGGATTTCTTATAACGTTGTTGTATCTACGAACCCTGAAGGCTTAAAGGAGCGCATGCGACTGGGTGGCTTCGCCACTTAGCCTTGCAGGGTTGTCTGCTGATTTCTCTTCCTCGCAAATACATCTTGCAGATCAAGGGAGCGTCAGCGACCGCAGCGTGAATGGGTTGTTATCTGATGGATACGCCCTCTTCGAATCTCCGGAATACATTATTTAACATTATTTAACTTTATTTACATTTTTTAAACAATCATTTACCCTTATGTCCTTTATAGAATTCAGAGAATTAATAGTTTTTATTAGACTTTTCATAAATATAAATATCTAGTGCCTTGATACCTCGGTGAGCAAGTTTGATAAATAAAATCAAACAATAAATGCCTAGTCCTGCTAATACCAAGTAAAATAGAAAAAATAAGATTGGAATAAAACCGATTGACATTCCCACAGGCGAATCCATAAATTGATCTTCTCCTTTGTTTATATTATTCTTGTTGAGTATCTTTCAGATAACGTCTTATCCACGAACTTCGTAAATAATTCCGTATTTAGGGTATTCGCGAAACTTTTGAACTATCCTGCCCGTTAGTTGAGAAAAGGCATCCATCAAGAATCCGGATGCCTTCAAATGTCTTTATTGAGCTATTGTTCCCGTTAGTCATTCATGCAGCGCAAGACCAGCGCTGCACCACAGATTATGAAAATGGTTTTATCAGTCTATACTGCTCTTATGGCTGGCGAAGAAGGTCGATAAGCTATGGTGCCTTTGAGCCCAACCGTTAGTCTGACTCCGACCACCACGGTGCATCACAGATTGTCGCACCCTATATGGGTAGCACTTATAGGAGATTAATCCTTTTTGGTTGTTGCACCAGTCATGCCTTTTTTTGAAGTATCTTGATCTAGTTTTGGAACTACATAACCCTCTTCTTATTTGAAGGCTCAGCCTTTTTTTAAAACGATTTTTGCTGGGTCTAATTTTCTATTGTCTTTTTTCGGTTTTGAGCGGTTTTAATTTTCATAGGAGCTTAATTGCATAATGTCAAACGAAGCTCCTTCTGGATATAAGGAAATGAATTCTTCATCTTCATTCAAGTAGGCTATTTTAACATTTTCAAGCAGATTATTATTTGTTAGTACCTCAATTATTGCCCTTAATGCCTCATCGACATTAATAACATAGTTAATAATATTTGCAGTTCCACTGCCAATATCCCCACCATCGCAAGAACCATTTCCTGTCCAACCTAAACATTCATTCATTAAATCTTCAACAAAATGCCTTTTATTTAATGTTGCTTCCATTTCTCCTTCTTCATAGCTGTACTGTACAACAAGTTGAATCAGTTTATCTTCATCTAGAAATTCAAATCCATTATTCACCTTCTCTTTAGCTAATTTCTCCATCACCTTCTTTGCCTTTTGAATCAAAGATAAATTAATTTCTTCCGTCTCTCCTGTATCTCCAACCGTTCCAAAATGTACGATTAGGGTTTTTCCATCTTCCCAAACTTCCCAATACTGCAGTTTAGAGTCTTTTTTAATTAATTTAATCAATTCCAGTACCCCTTGTAAAAATAATTGTATTGTTATTAATTCTAACATTTATTAAATCTAATGATATCATTTACATTATTTCTCATTCCACTATCCTGCCCGTTAGCTGAATAAATAAAGATATTGATTCATGCGAGAACGTAACGGCATGTTTCAGGGCCATCACGTTTCGTGATGGCCCTGTCTTAGCTCTTACTTTATTGAACTACCTAAGTTAATCTTTCTGTAACATATAAGCCTTATATTCCAATCCAATTTTAATTCCAAACTTAAATGCAGCCTCGCCAAGACTATTGTCTCGTGGAGTTAATAATCTGATCAATTGAGGTTTTTCTTCGATAATAGTGAAGCCAGCTTTTTCAAATTTTTCTCTCCAGCTCAAATTATCTTCTCTGAAAATAAGCCAAGGTTCTCTTCCCCATTGTCTAAACACCTCAAGTACAGCATCTCGGTCTGTCCACATATTTTCGATTGCAAAAATATATCCACCATGCCTTAAAACACGATACGCTTCGTTAATGCCCTTCATTCCCTCATCACCAGCATAACGGATTGATGAAAAACCGAGATGACTTGTTATTACATCAACGGAATTCGAACGAATGGGCATCCGAGTTGCATCGAAAGATGCAAGGCTGATATTTGCGGTTGCATCTTGACTGGTTAGGAACCTTTCCCAGTTATATACAAGTGAAGAACAAGCATCGGTGGCCAAGAATTTTAAATCAGGATTTTTTGCGATAAGATCTGGTATAAGACCTAGATTGGGTCCACATGCTATATCCATGATTGGCAAATTTAAATCTGCAGCTTTCTGACAAAGAGAATGATAAACCTCATTTGGTGTTTCAACCTTCTTTTCTTTGCTTTCCCATCTCCTTAGGAAATGGCCCCCTTTTGTCCAAAGATCAATATCCTCCAGTGTAAATTGATCACCTTGATCATCACTTTCAAAGTAAGGCACCCCGTTTATTACTTTAAATTCGGTATCTGACGATATTAACAGACCACTCTCCCATAGCCCACCCTGGCGAGTACCAGAATATTTAAGATCGCTTTTATTGGTGGGATTGACAAAATAATCTTGAAAGCACTCCAACATATTTAAATACCTCCGTTCATTTATCATGATAGAGAATGTACGTTCGTTTGTAAAGAATATATTCCAGAAATTAACCGCGCTAAACTGCCCGTTAGTTTAACGCCATCGACCAGTCTACAACATTATTTTCACGGTCTAATACTTTATTTTTCAGTCTAATACTTTATTTTTTAAAGATAAGACCCTGCCAGCAAGTAGCCAGCAGGGTCTTATTTCATCCTTTTTCGATTTGCTGTAACTGCCGCTCAAGCTCAGCAATACGATCTGTGTTGCCAGCAATCAAGGTCAGGAAATTTTTCCTTAACCTGTTTACGATAATAGCCATTTCCTCACGGGTAACAGTCGCACCCGGTCTGGTTCCATCCACGTAGCCATTAGCTGTGGCTTCCTCCCATGCATCTGCCGCCCAAGGGCTCACTTTATTGATATCACTTGTCGTATCTGTCATTTTAACATCATCCTTTCCGGATTGTTTATTACAGTACCTGGACCGCAACTGCTCTACCGTTCCGTCAAACTCATTAAGGTCAACATTACCATTGATGCCTGGTACCTTACGGATACCATTCGGCAGCGAATCGCCTACACCACCGTCGCTGTATTGCCAAAACTCCCAACGCTTCCACCCGGACGCATCCACTGGCGCTACGGTATGATAGCGTGCGATCCAAAGCGGATAGTCCGTAAGACCGCTAAAATTGCCTATAAATGACGGGTACGTGTATAGCATAGGGAGAGTACATGTCAAGTGCTGGATCTCCTCTAAAAAGGCCTTGGCAATGGATGTAATCGTCGCTGATGTTAATTTGTTTTTATTGCTCTCGTAGTCAAGGACAAACGGCAAGTCAAACACGTCTGGACCACCGGCCGTCTGAATTACTTTGTTAAACGACTGTGCTGCTGTCCGGGCCTTGTCCACTGTTGTAACAGAATCATCAAGGTAATGGTAAGCCCCAACCAGCAGTCCTGCTGCCTTGGCTCCATTAACGTTTTCAATAAACTTTGGATCCATGTTATTTTGAGTGGCCTTTATAAAAACGAATGATATTCCGGCAGCTGCAACCTTAGGCCAATCAATAACGCCCTGATGATGCGATACATCAATCCCCTGTGCGTTTCCTTTACTCCGACTTTGCATTGTCGTCACTCCCTCTTGTTTGTTTGTTTTACTAGTTGGTTTCCGTACACGGCAAACGCTCCAGCCAGCACGCCCTGAATAAGCGACTCTGGCCCGAATCCGAGCATCCAAACCGTGATTAGCACCGCAACAATCGTAACGGCATACACAATGGTCCAGTCAGGCACATGCGGTGTTTGCTTAAGAATGAAGCCAATCACCCAGCAAAGCGCGACAACAAAAAGCAATCTAGCATCGATAAGTCCGTAAATAGTATTCCAATCCACTGTAATCATCCTCTCAATATATTATTCTTCCAACCGGTCAATCCGCTTGTGCGCTTGCTTGGCCGACTCCTCGACCCGTGTCACTCGCTCCGATAGATCATCTACCTTTTGTCCCTGGATACGTAAATCAACCTTAATATCATCAACACCACGCTTGATGTACTCAACGTCTGTATGCAGCGATGCACCTGCACCAGCTTCTTGGGCTACATCTTTTCTCACTGTCCTAGATCTTCCGAGCCAGCCCAGTGCAATACCGCTGATAGCCGAGACCAAGGCAACCATAGCCCCCAAATCCATGCCCATTCCCCCTTTGTGTCTCAATAAAAAGAAGCCCCCGGATCGGATCCTAAGGCATAAAAAATACGCCTATGCGGCGTTCGTCACTGCTGCGTATAATCGTCCAAATGTGACTTTATTTATTCGGCTAGGTATCCCAGTCCGCTTTCTTCCAATATTTCTTTCACTCCCGGCTGAAGAGTAGTAGGAACTTCACTAAACTTGGTTTTATCCAAGATTACTCGCTGCGCGAAAAACATTGCCATCATATCACCATCACCTCCATTCATGAGAATCCAATAAAAAAAGCGGCGGATCATTGATAAACTTGCTGTGCCATCTCAGCAATACAGTCCTCAATAAAGTCCGCACGGTCGGAGAGAGCTGTGTTTTGAGCTTTAAGGAGTGCATTTTCAGACTCCATACGAGCCATGTTATCCTTGATCTTTTCGATCTCGGTAGGTTCATCGATTGTTTGGACGTACTTGATGATTACCTTCTGGGCTACATGGTCATAGTAATAGTTGAATCGGATACCAGTTTCATCTTTAGGCATCTCATCAACCATTATTTGACCATCTGTGGGTTCGACAGGACGATCCGGAGTATAAAACCCTGAGATAAGCTCCGTCCCGTCAGCCTCTACTAATCCTGACAGTGTTAGAATAATCATGGAATTCCCCCTTTTAAATTGTAAAGTATGTCCCGATTATAGTAACTCTAGAGCTTCCGCTCGATACCCCGCCCCAACAAGATACTTTGAGTTTAAACGGTTTGTCTAACCCTTCGTTATCGAAAGCGATAGGGAAATTAGCCGTAGTTCCGTTAGCCAATTGGAACGTTCGAGAAACCCTATCCACATACATAGCGCTTAAATATGCTGTAGAACCCGAATATGCTGCGATAGTATCATATCTACGCCCTAGAGAATCCTCAATTTCGATAATGGTAGCCGTTGAAGAATTTCGTCCTTCGAGGTAACAATTTGAAGCGTTTCTTGCTGCAAATAGAAACTTTCTCGTGCCGCCTGGCAATGTTACCAAATCCAGATAAGAAGTTGTGTTTGGATCTGCATACATTAAAACGGCGTTTATATTCAATGTACCTTCTCCACCGGACGGCAACGCTAGAATCGCATTATTCAGCTCACCCCATGACATACTTCCGGACGCGTTTCCTCCCTTGGCGTTAACCGCGCCCGCAACGCCGTTTTTAGCGTCAACGCCAGATTGAAAAAGGTCTGCAGACCAAGGACCCCATACCCCATTTTGCATGACCCGCGTAAAAAATCCGCTGTAATAAAAAGGGTACGCCTTTTGGATTGCGTATAGATCCCCGTTTGTATGCTCCAGCACCTCAATGTACCACCAATCAGTAGCTGTGGGTGCGTTCACTAAGCTAGATCCGTTGTAAAACCCGTTTTTTATAACTGTGTTTAGATTCGTGCCATTCGGGAGCAGGATACACTTCCCGTCATCGGCGGTGACTTTTACTTTTTGCCAAGGCTTAACATCCACGTAATTTTTAGCATTTGTCTCTGCTGCGTTTGCCTTAGACTGAGCTCCTGCCGGTGTTTCCGCAGCGTCCGCTTTTGCCTGTGCATTCGCTGCTGCTGTTACGCCTTCACTTCCACGGTCATAAGCTGCCTTCACAGCCTTCGGAGTCGCTGCCATGTTCTCGGACGTACTATTTGTTGCACTGGAAAGTTGAGTAATACCCTTTTGCGTTAGAGAGGCATCCGGAACCTTCGCTCCGGCCACGGCATCATCAACATACTGCTTGTCTGCCGCCTTATTACGCAGCTCTTCAATCGCTTTAAATGTTCGGTTCAAAAGCCAATTCCACCAGCCAGCAGGAGGCTTGTCCTCCACTTCCCAGCCGGTCTGCTTCTTGGAATCTGGTGGTTCGATACCTTCAGCGTGCCACTCGGGCAGCTTTTCTGTAAATGCCATCGTGTCATACCCTCCTATATTGGCAATGTATAGTCATGGCCCGGTACGTATACTTCGCCCAGCGTGCCGCCGGTCGTCATATCCGGATCGGCTAGCCCTGTCGCCCCTGTTTCTAACTCCCCATATTTCGAAGCTAACTGAAATGTCCCGGCCAGTTCGATTTGTGCAACCCGTACGCCAGCCGCCACCGTCTTTTGTATGATCTGTCCAAACTGCATAGGCGACATGCCTACCTCGTTCAGACGTTTTATTGGGACCCGAATAAGGGATAATGCAGCTGGCTCCGGATCAACCGGGTCGTTGAACTTAGGCTGAATCCGAATGTCGCTATAATCGCAATTTAAAGCAAGAGCCAGGACGCGAATAATTGTGTTAATGTCGGTTTGCGATAGGTTTCGAGCAATTTTGGACTTCAACAAAACCCGGTAAACCTCGTCCGTAGCCGCACCACGCGGTTGAATAATGTTATGCCCGATCATATCCAGCGTGGTCCCTTTGGCCTTGTCGATGTTGCGCCACTCCCTGACAGTTTCCAGTGTGTCTCCGACTTCTTGCAGCTGACCATAAAGAATACCTATCAGCTTGCCTATGTTGGAATTTGGATCCTTATTGAAAAAATCCATAAACCGCCCGAGCATATCCTTCATGCTAAACATGACTGGACACCTCAATGTGGTCCGCTGTCGTTTGTGCAACCTGGTATGGGGCGATTTCGACGTTCTGGCTTTGCATGTCCTGGGCGCTACTGCCAACCGTAAACGCGACGTCTTCCACGCCATCCACTAAATATACAGCGCTGATCAAACGGGTGAATACAACGGGCGCACCCATGGACAATCCGTTATAATAGCTTCCTGCGGCGTCCTCGCCGCCAATGTACCGGATAATGGCGTTCCGGATCAAATCATCACCGTCTACTGGATATCTGTCATTTTTAGTGACCTCGACATGTACGTAAATCGGGACCTCTTCGGCGTGGCTGAATTTGATCGTGTGCGGATAACCGCCTAAATCTAAAACTTCCTTGCTGACATCCCCATAGGTTTCAATCCCGCCGGACTGCTTCGCGAAAATTGTTTCGGCCACTTCCTGATCGTCACCGCCCAAGACGTAGACTTGTATGGACTTTGGCGGCCGACCAGCCACATCAACCACCATGGTGTTATTTTCGATCACCGCCGCCGCCCTGACCTTATCCAAACGAAGCAATGCTCCCCGAATGGCATCCAGGGAGGCCGATCCTCCCCCGGCTACCGACAACTCGAAGCGAGAACGAAACTCCGGGTCCGTCTCTTTCTCACGGCCTCCGGTGATTCTGTCTGGATTGGAAACTGCCGTCACATCTGGATTAGGGTTCACGATGATATTGATCAGTCCAGCGGCGACATTCCCAGATTGTCCCGGTTCAATTGCTTCAATTTTTACCAGAACCATTCCGTCTGCCTCGATCGTAAAATCCTCAAATGTTTCGTATTGAACTCCGGATTTAGTGGCTACACGAAAGCCAGCTGCTTCGGTATGGCCTGGGGTACCAATAATTTTGACAACACCTGCAGCGTACTGGTCTAAAATACGAGTGATCCCTACATTTGGCCCAAGCCGGTCAAGGTTGTTCCCAGCGGCTGTTGGAATGTATGCGCTGTTGTATACGTCCTCGGCAACGGCCCACAGCTTCGCCATAAACCAAACAAAGATACGCAGCAGAATGCCAAAGAAAGACCGTTCTGAAGTGTTTACCTTCTCACCGAATACTTCCTTAGCCTTGTCTTCGGCTTCCGCAAACAGATCATCAAACCGTTTACGCTGAAAGCCTTTTTCAGTCAGCACCTATTTTCACCTCTTTCTGAATCACTTCGCCGGTGTTTGCCGTAGCTTTAAAGGTAATTTCCTGAACTCGTTCCGCTTTGTCCTGCTTAAGAATAACCTCATCCACTCTTACGATTCGGTTATCTTGCAAAAGTCCCCGGGCGATTTCATCCCTCATTTGCTCCTGATTGAGGTTCTTTCCAAGGAATAAGCCGAAATCAATGCCAATTCCCGGGTTTAAAAACCACTCCCCTGTATTCGTCCCGAGCGCGATCTCAGCGCATTGTGCCAGCTCCAACTCACCTTCGATCATGACCAAATCACCTGTGCTGTCGAAGACCAAATCTCCGTCCTCTAATTTGAAAGACTGCATCCAAGCACCCCCAAAATAACAGCATCATTCGTATCGTGCTGCCGTGCTGTGCTCACTGCTGCCACCGAACCCGTTAACGCGTTTTTGATCTCTTGATCCGCACAAACCACAAAGACAATGTCGCCTTGCTTCAAGTCCGGTTTGTACACTTGCGGCTCGCCGCCATTGATAATGTAGCGCTGGGCAATCACCTGCGCGCTCTGGATCATGGCGGGAGCGTCTGAGGTGGTTTTGATCAACGGCTGCACGTCAGCCGTACACTTACCGGCGTTAAAAGAGACAACCTTGCAGAAGAACCCCACATGAAGGTCACTGAATATTTTTTCATAGAATCCGTTCAAAATTGCCGACATGCTGCCCGCCGGATCCGTCCTCATAAAATCGCCTCCACTTCCGTTATGAAGTCACCTGTACGGCTGAAGGTATGGGAGCCGCCGCGTACATGCACCCGACCTTTAAACTGGGAGCATTCTAGGTCAATGACCGATGCCGTTGTTACTCGATGTTGCAGCTGCATTTTGATATTAAATCCTTTCGTGGCCCCGTCTTCGAAACGTCCCGGCGTGCCGATCAAGCCCGTGTCCTTGTTCAACTTAAAGACCGAATCCCCGCCGCGCCGCAAGTTACGGATATACAGCTTATTTTTATTGATATATACCGATGTGCCGCAGTCCTTGCAAACCTTCGAAATGATCTCAGTTACCTGACCCTTGGCCGTATAACCGTCCTGGTATCTGTAGTCCTGATTTAGCTCCATTTGAGCAATCGGGAGGCCAATGTATCCGGCCATCTGCTTGATGATCTGGCTTGCCAGAGTGCCTTTAGTGTAGGCTATTTCCTTTACCTCTCGTTTGGATATGTCCTCGCTGTCCAGGACATTGATTAACGTAATTTTGTCCACGCCTTGCCATGTAGTTGATACTTTAGAGATATAGCCATGCAGCAGAAGGCCGACATCCCCTTTATATCCGGAGTTCAGCATCAAGATTTCCCCGCGCTTGATGTTGTTAATGGTCTTGTCTGACAGGTTCCAGATTTTAATTTCCGATTCGTTCGGGAGTGGGTCGTTATCGAATGGAACCTTGCCCTCAATGTTGTAAAACTCACTCGTAAACTTCATGTTTGATGTCATGACTTCGATGACACGTCCAAAATTATTCACTCTCGTCACCTTCAATCACAAACAAAAAGACGCTCTCATTGAGCGTCTGCCAATTCACTTCACTTTGTTGTTCGGATTCATCGTATGGGACGATGGGGACTTTTGGAAATCGGTTATCCTGCACATCATAGAATAAGGGCATGCCATAGATCATCTTTTCCCCAACGGCCAGCACCTCACCGTTCTTCTCCAAATTGACCGTGAAGAAATCATAATCCTCATTGTAATGGACCTCAAAGGTGAACATCTCGTCATCCAAAGAAATATCAAACCGGTAAGGAACCAGGTCCTTTTCGATTTCAATGAATTCGTAATCCATTTCCCCACCTACTTATCAAGCCCACGGGCTTCCTTTCTTGAATTTCACCTTTTTGACAGGTTCTTTCTTACTTGATGTCTTCTTACTTGATGTCTTCTTACTTGATGATTTCTTCCCCTTCGTTTTTGTATCCTTAGACTTTGTTTTTTTATTGGATTTTGTCTGCTTCACGCCACTGTTTATGATCTTTGCCGCCTGGGCTTTTACTGGCGTAGGCAATTTACTGATATATGATGATGTAGCTAACCGCACCTCAGTAAGTGTAAAGGAAAAGGTGAAGCCATCGGCGGTCTGGTAACTACGTTCAGTGGATAGCCCACTAATCAAACCGCTAAATGCCATTCGCCCGATGTATTTCACGATTTTTCCGGTATCTGAAGCATGGACTAAATATTCATGGATCTCAGCAGCCTTTGGCCCCGATACCTCTCCATTTAATGCAAGAGTTCGAGCCTTACGCTGCACATGATCAATCATATCAATGTCTTTCTCCACTGGCTGGCTCGTGATGTCTACATCAAAGTTTGGAGTTTCTTTTTCAATCCAAATGTATTTGCCGTCTATCGTTGACATTACTGCACCACCTCCGGCGCTTGTAGACCCATCCGTCGCATAGCCTCATCGATAACCTGCTGCAGTACAGCCCGAACCTCTTGGGATACGTCAGCGGCGACTGTAGCACTTGATGCATCGGCTCTAAGGTCAATGTTGACCTTGATATCCATTTCACCCGTTGTTTGCCCAGCGGCCACTCTTGCAGGCGGTAGCGCCTTTGCTGGTGACGTGCTTGGAGCTGCAACGATTTCATCTGCCAATCCGGAAGACGCTGCGGAAACTCGGTCCTGTGTGCCGTCAATACCGCGGGCCAAGCCCTCACCAGTATAAAAACCAAGTTCCATCATTACACGGGAAGGTGAGTGAATACCGAGTATGCTTTTTACCTTGTCGGTAATGCTGTTCCCGATTTCTTTCACTTTATCAACAACAGCATTTGCCATGGAACCAATGCCGTTAACCAAACCTTCAATGATGTTCTTGCCGATGTCGAATAGGTTAATTCCCTTCAGAAATCCCGTGATTTGATTCCATATCGTCGTGATTTTAGTCCAGATGCTTGTAACCGATGTTGAAACACTGTTGACAATACCGGTCCAAATGGCTTTCATGCTATTCCAGATCCCCGAAAAGACGGATACTGTGATGGATCTAACTTGACCCCAACAATTGGTAATCATAGAAACGACCCATATAACCGGAGCGATGAGTACGGATAAAATAGTAGCTCCCCATGTGCGAAAAAATTCCACAATGCTGTTGAAAATGTTGACGACCCACGTTTTAAAGCTGTTCCAAACATTTACCAGCCAGGTACTTACAGCGCCCCAGTTTTTAAATACTAAAATAACACCAGCTATAGCAGCCGCAACCAATAAGGCTATCCCAATTATCGGAAGCCATGGCGCAATTACCGCCCAACTAGCTCGAGCTGCAGCCCACTGCGCTTGTGTCATCGCCTTAATGACTGGTATGAGTTTTATTCCAATGACAACAGCAAAACCACCAAGCGCCGGGACGATAACATCGATATTGTCAGCCAAGAATTTAAAACTGTCCGAAACAGTTGATATTCCTTTAGCCAAACCATCAACTAATGCACCGCCTACTTGTTGCAGTTGTGGCCCTGATTTCTCCAACCACTGTGAAAATTTAGTCAAATAAGGCAGTAGCTTTTCGCCTATTGGTATGAGTAGGTTCGTTTGAAGTTGCCTTCCTATTCGGGCTGCCGCCTCCCCCGGGGTATTGAACTTGATTTGGTTTAATTGCCCCATGGAATCTTTGGTCATGTCGAATTGGCTTCTGACTGATCCCATGGCCGTAATTGTTTTGGCCTCCAAGTCCTCAAACTGAGAGCCCATCAAGGCGACTCCAATCGCATTTCGTTGCACTGGGTCTTCGATATCACCAATCATCTGCATAATTTGCTGGAATGCCTGTTTTGCCTGCGGCCCTCCGGATGCAAAGGTATTCATCATTTTATCAGCATTCAAGCCCAACATTTCAAATGCTTGAATGGTTGTTTTGGATCCGTCCTTCGACCGAATATTGAATTCCTTTACTGCATCCCCAACTTTGTCCAGGTTAAAGGCGCCATTTTGAGATCCGGCAGCCAACGTATCAAACATTTCATTCGCATTGAAACCCAACGACTTAAATTGGTTAGCGTATTCGTTAGCTGTATCCATCAGATCACCAGATTTGTCCAAACCATTTTGAGCACCTTGGGCAAGCAAGCTCATGGCCTGATCACTTGTAATACCAAACTGCTTCATCATGGTATCTGAAGTCTTTACGGATTCAACTACCTCAAAGCCGAACGCATCTCTTAGCAACAAGGCGTCTTGAGTCGTTTGTTTCAAGGCATCGCCCTGTTGCCCCGTTATCTGAGCTGTCGTGGTAATAGCTTGGCTCAAATCGCTCCAGTTTTCACCGAAATTCTGGCTGTACAGGTCTGTGGCTATGGCTTTTGTTGCCTCCATTTGCTCATTCGTCGCACCGGTTGCCATCTGTACATGAGACATTGACTTTTCAAAACTTGCCGCTGCACCGGTTGCTGCCATGGCGAAGCCGCCCAAGGCAATGCCCGCCGCCGCACCAAAAGCTACTACTTTATTTTGAAGGCTGTCCATCTGCTTCTGAGCCCTCGATAGGGCACTTGTACCGACTTTAAAGCCCACGGCAAACATGAGATTGCCTATGATGCCACCGGCCATATAAATATCACCTCACAATACAAAATGAGCGCCGCTATGGGCGCTCATTCTTTATTCTTGCCTTTACTCATCTCACGTTTCTGCTGCTTAATATGGATGTCAAGCGCCGCGTTAGCCTCGGCTATGTCGTCATCATCCATCCGATCTAAGTCAGCATAGGAGATATTCATGTCCGACAGCAGCAGCCGCCAGTATTGCCAGCGTTCTTTAGCCCTCTTCTGGGCTTCCTTCTTGCTGATCATCGTCTTCGCCCTCCTGCTCATCCTGGCCAGTTACAAAGGCATAGGCGGCATTGATGACTTCTGAGTATTCGCTGTAATCCTTAAAGTCTTCGATCTTCATTTTCGGTGAAACAACGATGAATTTCAGCACTTCTTCGGAAAGTCGTTCCTCCGATACTACGCCATGCTTGTTCTTGCTGGCGTCGTTAATTTTGGAGACCTTACGTACTCCAGGATGCTGGAATGTGTACTCGTTCCCCGCTTTGGATGTGTATGATTTTTGATTGAACATGGTTTATCGTCTCCCTTTGATTAAATAATGGTATGGTCAAGCATTTGGATTTCGTATTCGCGGTCCTCGGCTTCGTTGCCGTATGTTCGCGTGGCTGGCTTTTTCACAAAAGCTCGAGTCGATGTGATACTTTCTTTCGGCTCGCCATTGTATATGACGGACACAGGAACTTCCTCACCAGTTACAGCCAGCTTGTCCAGATAGGCCACCTGCGGGCTGGAGGATAGCAATGTTAACGTCAAAGTTGCCAGTGGATTATTTACCTTGCTGGTAATGACATCGCCTTGTGCGCCGACCTTTGCCGTTTTGTTGTCCTCATCCTTTTCCCATTCGGCCAAGTCCTCGGAAAATCCAGTGATAAATACGCCGCCTACCGTGACGGTAAGGTCCATTGGATCGTATTGCATGGTATATTAGCCTCCTTACAGCTTAATTACGCCTTTTATTTTGGTTTTATGGATGGCTCCCGCCAGTTCAAACGTGAACGTACCACCGTTGTATTCGCGCTTTTCTCGGTCCAGTGGATCAACTTGTGAACGGGTTTTAAATGCGGTACTGTAAATCGGCAGCCCGTCATCATCGTGAGCGATCATACCGTTGTTGTCAGACATCTTTAGGACCGTTTTAACCTCTGCCTCAATTTGGGCAATGCCGTTGTTATCGAAGCTCACTTTGTTGCTGCGGTTAAAGAGCTTTTGAACCTTGTTCGTGACCTGCTGAATGATGTAATCCTGCGATTGGATGATGTCGATGTATTCTCCTGAAATGGTTTTGCCTTCGCTGGTTACTGGATCCCCAGCCTTCACGATATAGGTGTTGCCATTGGATGCTTCGATTTGGGACAACTCTGAATTCGTAAGCTCCAGCGGTACAATCCCATTCAGCGTTTTAAACTTCCATGTCAAGCTTCCCGGAGGCGCAGAACCAGCCCGGCCAACCCAAGCTGCTTCAGGATAGTTATCAGGGTTATTATGATAGAGTACAGCTGTCCTTTTGTACTTGTTGGCAAAGATTTTCCCAAGGTCTTCGAGGCTACTGGTACTCGCCAAGAACAGACGGCTATCATCTGCTTCAACAGCATCCGCAATCGCCGTAATGTTGGTTAGTACGCTGCTTGTAGACAACAGATAGTAAAAATCCTTGCTGAAGACAGTTGGCAGGAAATCTGCCAGAACATCCCCGGTCTTGTACAACATCACCGCAATGGACTCCGGCGAATTATCGCCCTGGTTAAACAAAGCGAATGCCGCCTTGTAAACCTCTGAGTTTGCCGCATGGTCCTCTTTAACAGCCTCCAAATCGTTATAAACCTTGTAATCCTGTCCGGCTGCACTCGAACCGATGATCAGCGGTTTTCCCATCCCTACAATCGGCGTAGGCCGCTGAATCTCGATGATGACTTGAACATCGCTATTGTTCAATTTGTTCAACTCCTTTTGATATTTGCTTTTTCAATCGGTATAAATTCCTGTTCCGTAGTATCTGTGGTCCTCAGCTCGATATCAAAACCCATGCGTCGCTCCCATTCGGGGCCAATATTGATATCTCGGTTTTCAACATTACCGATAGACGTGACAATCACATCTATATCCTTCAACGCCTCGCGACCGGCTGTCTTAAACCAGTCCCGAGCCCGCATAGCATTTACGGTGCTTGTCACGTTATCATCTGCATACGACAAAAAAGAGACAGTCAATTTTACCGTCTCTTGCAGTACCTGTTTGCCGTTGTTTTGGGATACCATGATTCGCCCGCTGGAAGATTCTTCGTTCGGGAATAGGTTATACACCAGGAACGCCGTTTTAGGCATGTCTGCGCCGCCGTTCATATTGATTACGGCCAGCTGCAAAGCGATCTTCAACCCTTGGACCCAAACTTTACGGATATCATTGTACGGGATCATTGGCGATCACCTTTTTCAGTACATATTTGTTGATATCGTTGTATTCGCGTACTTCTGGATTATCGACGATGTATTGAACTCCCTGATATTCAATCAGGTCTCCTGCATCGTGTTTTGATATTGTATACAGTGCTTTATCCTCAGCTGTATACCTCCCTCCTTCTGCCTGTGTAAGCTTGGCATCTAGTGGCTGAATGTGCCCTCGAAGGGTGGTCCGCTTCGAATCAGCATTAACTCCATCACCGTATTCATCATGTCCGCTTGAAGCCCCAGGGCGAACAGAAATGTACGGACGAAAATACTTTCGCATCATCCCTGCAAATTGAAATATTCTCATGCCTGTCACCTCTTCCGAACGACAACAAATTTAAGCGAGTCACGAAGTTTCTTTTCTTGAGCCACCAAAATTTTGTTATTTCCTTTTCTCTTGGCATAGATCGGATTAAGAGGCGGCTGCCTGATCTTATCAAAATTTTGGAGTGTTTTTTTCAGCCCTGTTTGTCCAACTTTTTCGAGCAAACCTTGGGCCGTTTCATTCTTCAGTACAATTTCATTTACTCCGGCCTTGACCAGCTTGGAAATGGCAGCCTGCGCCTTCCGTTTACCGCCGCCAATGGGAGAACGTGCCGGAATGCCGGCTTTCACCGAACCAAACTCGTGAATAGCCGCAATCTTGGCAGTTTCAGTGTCACCAGAAGCACCAATATGGACCTCATACTTGGTTAACTCTTCAAGCTTTTTGAGTATGCCCGGCAAGTAAGTGGTCTCTGTGACCTCTACATTGGCCCGTTTGGTACGTCTTCTTGTTGCTTTAGGCATTTAAACCACCTCACAGACGAATCAGAGCTTTAACCGCTGCTGGCAGACCATCCCCATCGTCTTTATAATTGACCGAGATATCGCCGACACGCTCAGACGTGACTCCTGGTGTCCGCATTAACATTTGCGCGTAAAGAATACAGGCCAGTGAAATGTTTTCGGGCAGCGTAGCAGATTCGGCGTCCATCTCGTCGCTCGGAAGAATGTAACCCGCCATATATTCCACCTCAATACTGCGCGTCCCAGAAGGCCATCCAGTACGTCTGAATAGCATGCCGTTTTCCGTTTCAATGACATAGGACTCTTGAGCCTGCTCATGACCGTTCAACTTCAGCATTGAAACGGATTGGATTGGGAAGTTACGGAGTCGGAGGAACTGAGTTCCAGATCCGTCCAGCGTCTGCTGGTATTGCTTGTATTCAAAACTCCGGTTCACTTCTCGTTCAATGGATGCTGATGCTGCTTTTAGCGCCGCAATAATTAGAGGGTCCTGGGACTTATCATCATCCGGGATCCCCATGAATTGTTTTGCGGTATTAAGAGTTGCCAGCATCTTTGCCACCATCTGGATCCTGGGCAGCCGCTTCTTTCGCTGCATCAATTTCCGCTTTAGTCGCTTCCTTGCCGATCACATCAGCTGCCTCCAGTCGTTCGGCATGCTCTTCATCCGCTTCAAAAATTGATCCGGCAAGGATCGTTTCACCTGTTTCCTTATCGATAAAAGCATTGGTCACATAATAGTGCTTTGTTTTTTCGGCCATTCGCTTCACTCTCTTTCTAATTTGTAGTTAAGATAAAGCCCGGACAAGTCCGGGCTAATGATTAGGGTTGTGGAATTCCCAATTTCACAAACGGCGATACTTCATAACCATTTTTGAGCTTCAACGGACCATTTAACCATGGCTTTCCATCCACATTCCAGAATGCTTTGATAATGGTTTTGTTTTGCTTAAACAGCGGATGCTCGGAAGCTTGGATGAAGATACCCGCTCCATCTTTGATCACATAATATCCATAGTCGGTAAGTACAAGGTCACTAGCTTCCCCAAGGATTGGAGAATTTTCAGAGAAGCGAATTGGGTAACCCAGCAAAGTACCTGTCATTCGATTGGCAATATTCGGCTGGAAAATCAAGTTACCAGCCTCATCTTTCATGGTCAGCAATTGAGGTAAGATGGATTGGGAAGCAGACCAAACCAAATCGCCACCCAATTTCGCTTTGGCTAGCATTCCAACGATATCGATATAGGTGATCGTCCCGGCTGTCTTCCTTGGCAACGTAACACTAGCAGGTGAATTGATAGCTCCGGTCGGTTTAGAAACCCCGTTACCATACAAAAATGCATCATCCTCGGCGGCCGAAATCGCCCCCCGGAACAAACGAGTTACAATGGTATTAATTGCAGACGAGTTCCGCAGCAGCTTATCCGTAACAACGATATGTCCTGCAACTTCATGAGGCGTCAGATTCAAGTCCTTGAATTTAGCAGACGTCTCAGGCTTGTCGTCTCCCTCACCAATCCAATTGACCTCAACGCCGCCATACATATTACTTCCCGCTCCTTGGTCAAGCGCTGGGAATGTAATACTGGCATCCGGTGAATTTTCATCAGCCGGTATGACCAAGGCCCGTGGACGAACGATCGCCGTTTCTGGTGTAACCTCAAACAGCTGTGCCGAGAATTGCGGAGGCACAAAAATACCGCCAGTGGTGTTATTACTCATCGCCATCTCGCGGTATTCTTTAAGTCTCTCATCATGAGGATTTTCGCGGTACGTTTTAATCATGTCCCCGAAGCTGCGGAATTCAGATTCATGTTGCAGATCATCCGGTGTTCGTTTGGTGCCTGCGGATGACATCGCAAGTTGCTGCGCCCGCTCTTCCAATTTGATTTCATCTTCCATTGCTCGGGCTTCGTTCTCCATGCCGCTGAATTTGGATTCCTCTTCCTCAGTGAACCCACGTTTTTCCGTTTGGGCCGTAGTGATTAGTGCACGCATTTCATCTTTCTTCGCTGCCAGCTTCTTTCTCAATTCGATCAGGTTTTTCAAAATGATTCATCTCCCTCAAATTTTCAAATTCATCATGCGCAATTCATGTTCCAGCATGATCATGTCAATCTCTTCCTCGGTATATGTCGCTTCATCATCGGCCTCGTTCGATTGAGGTCGCTCCTGGTATACCTCTTCTGCGGAACGAATGCCTACAGTGGATTGTGGGTAGGCTGGCGTAGTCACCGGACTCACCTCATACAATTCAGCTTCAGAAATCGTGCGGATAGCCATTTCAGCATTGGTTTCATCCCATTCCTCAACCAATGCGCGAAAAATAAAAGACGACCCTCGCACGTCTCCGCGCTCGATCGTCTCAATGTATTTCTCCGCCCAGCTTGGCGGTGTTATTTCATATCGCAGTCCAATTTCATCTTCAACCAGCTGTAGCGTGTTTGGCGTCCTACCCAGTACCTCACGAGCATCATGTTGCCATGAAGCATACACGTCTGGATTAATCAGACTCGCTGTGAATGCGCCCCTCTTGAACTTCTCGCGAAACATACCGAATATCGGATTGGACAACTGATCCCAACGTACTGCGTAGCCAATAATTTTTGTCGGCTCGCCATCAATCTTCCGGATCTCCGGCCGACTTCCCGGCAGGATCAATTCCCGTTGCTCCTTCGTCTCTTTCATTTGGATTCTCACCTCCTTTAAGAAATTCAGGTCCAAATTTACCTTCGTAATACTTATCGAGGATATCCAAAGGAACCATATTCAGTGGTACAAAATATCGATCACCGCCCGGTACAGGGTTTTCGTTTTCCTTCTCACGGATGTCGTTTTGCGAGTAAACGCCAATATTGAACATTTCCTTGTAAAAAGCTGCCCTCGCTGCTGTATCCCCCCGAAGGTATCCTTCAATCAGAAACTCGGCGTATACTCGCCGCCGATCCGTCTCACTGAACAACTTCCAGTTGATCGTTTGCTCCCACCGGATTAGCCAAGGTCTCACAGAATGAACGATAAAGTCCGTGCCTTGTTGCTCAATATTGGAAAACGTGGCCCGCTCCAGGTCAGCCATCATATGCGGAGGCACACGAAAGATCCGTGCAATTTCAAGAATCTGAAACTTCCTTGTTTCCAGAAACTGCGCGTCATTCGGCGGAATGGTGTTCTTCGAAAATGTCATACCCTCTTCGAGCAACATGAGCCGGTGCGCTTTACCCAATCCTTCGTACTTCTCCTTCAATGACTTGCTCAAACGTTCATAGGCGGGATCGCTTAGCGTTTGGGGATGGGTCACCACAGCCCCAACATTTGTACCGTTCGCAAAGAACTCGGCGCCGAATTGTTCCGTGGCAAGGGCTAATTCTATGGCTTGTTTTGCCCATTGGATGACGGATATCCCTTTTTTTCCATCGAACCCAAGTCCGGGTATATGGAACATTGCGTAAAAAGGTACATCATGATGCTTCCCATCTGAAGTCGTCACTCTAAAAAATGGATGACCCGTTTCAGTCTCCATATGTACTACGCGGTGCGGTGGAATCGGCCATAACGCTTTGATTTCTCCATCTTCGTCATACTCGATTTCCGCATAGCAGTTCCCCCAAAGCAGGATATGTGTCATCATCGTTTCCCGAAAGGTGAAGGCTGTCATTCTTGGATTGGGCGAGCGCTGCAAAAGATCAGATACCCGATGGCTGATTTTCTCCTTCCCTCTTGGTTTGAGGCGTTTATAAACTGGCAAAGGCAGAGATGCCACCGTTTCGGCAAGAATGCGTACACATGTCAGAACTGCCGTGGATCGCATGGCAGTTTGCTCATTAACAATTATGCCTTTACCAGAAGGGATGCCCAGCGCATTATATAGCCATCGTTTGGGGTTCATTAGGTCCGAGGAATCGCTTCTTTTATCCCGAAATCTTGAAAATAGTTGGATTTTCAGTGTTTTCACCCCCTTTCCATCAGAAACTTTTAAATAGCCCTGATCTCTTGCGTTTCGTAGATTGATTTTGTATCTTTTGCAACCATTGCCCGTACCATGGCATTGATAATGGCTGCAACCAAGTCGATCCGTTGACTATCGTCCTTATGTTTTTTTGAAAGCTTTATATTTCCGTTATTGTCAGTGATCTCTATGGCATTCGACAGGCACCACGTCAGTAAAGGACTGCCATCGTGAACGATCAAGCCCTTTAGGACCAGCTCACGGAAAAACTTGGTTGGCTCGGATAAGGTTTGTACACCCTGTCTGATCTCAATCCGTTCATACCCATCGTCTTCAAGATCCTGGGTGAAATGAGTTGCATTATACGGGTCGTAACAAATTTCAACGATGTTCCATTTCTGTTCACTTTCCTGGGTCTTGATGTGCGATTTGATGTACTTATAATCCGTCACAGAACCTTCGGTTAAGGTGCACCATCCATCCTTCGCCCAAGATTTATACGGCACTCGGTCAGAATGCTCATGTTTGGTAGCTGTCTCGGCAGGCATAAACCCATGAGCGGTCACGGCATACCGCCCATCATCTAGTTTGAAAACAAATCCGTCTGCTGTAAGATCCGTAGATTTCGATAGGTCAATCCCTGCCCAAGAATCCAATCCATGAACCAACGTTAAAAAAGCGTCCCGGGATACTCCGAGCGCTTTCCATTTATCCATAATGCCGGACATATATTTGTTTTCACTGTCAGCCTGCCATAAATTAACCCGTTTGGTTAGAAACTCTCTAATTTTAGCAGGGTCTCCTGTATTATAGGCGGTCTTATGTTCTGCCCTGATCTGTCTCAGCAGCTCCAAAGAGTATTCATTCTTCTCCTGCAAAATCGGGTTCGCTTTCGGCCAAACACTTTCGTTATGAGGATCATCGTTTTTGTCTAGCTCTCGAATCATAACGAAATATTCTTCATCCATTTCGATTTCGCCGCGCATCATTTTGGTAAGAGAATCGTATTCCTTTTTGCACGGACTGTTCTCAGCATCCTTACCGGCCGTTGAGATAATCAACATTAGAGATTGAAGCCTTTTGCCGAAGCCCGAGAAAAGAACGTCCACTATCTCCGAATTTGCATGTGCATGGTACTCGTCAATGATCACGATACAAGGAGCGCCAGAGTCTTTATTCTTGGTATCCTTGGATAACGGTCTAAGCCACCCTCCCCGCTTGGCATGCTCCACGTAGGTCCGCTTAATTCGCAAGCGCTTGAGAATATCCGGACTGGCCTCACCCATTTTCTGAGCATCGAGCCACACCCGCTTCGCCTGCTGCTTGTCCACCGCTGCACACTCGACTTCCGGGCTTTCCTCATACCGCTTAAAAGCAGGATTCCCAGGGGGATAGACACAGTCACCGCACATACCATATAACGCAAGGCCGGACATTTCCGTTGACTTTACATTCCCCCGTGCCCTCATGTTGAAAGCTCGCTTAAATCTTCGTTTTCCTGAGTCCTTATGCACCCATCCAAAGATGCAGCCCAAATCAAATTTTTGAAAAGGAAGCAGCTCAATGAGTTCGCCAGAGAACGGACCTCGGACATGTCGGCAGCAATGTTCAAACCAATCAAAAATACGGTATGCTCTGCTTTCATCAAAGACGAATGGAAATTCTTCTGTTCCCTGTCTCTTCAAATCCTTCAGATGTCTCTCGGCGGAAAGACGTTCTTGTTCGCAACTTAAGCGGAACCCAGATACAATCTCGGCGGCATACCTGTGAGTAGGATGCACATTTGCCCACTCTGGATTAGTCGAAGAGGTCACCATTCGGATCTTCCTCACCATCTGCTATCTTCTTCGCGAGCCTTGCCCGAGCATCTGCATTGAGTCCCAGCTTGTTAGAATAGGATAAAACAATCCTTGCATAGCTTTGGGCCAGCTTTACATGGGCACTCACCACTTTATTGCCCTGCGCGTTCACTTCAGTATATCCATGCAGCTCGATCAAGTAGTTGGCTTCCTGGTATCTGGCGACTGCATCACAATACGTACCGAGTACATCCTCATCCACTTTATCAAGGACATCGAATTCCTCCATGTCTTTAACCGTCTTCCGCCAAACCTTCCTTGCTTCGTCAGTCAGCCAAGCAGGGACTTTTAATTTCTTTTTACTCTTACGCTCGAATTTTCGGGCGGCTTCTTCCCGAGCCTTCACTTCTTTTTCAGTCCAATGCTTACCACCGCCTTTCGCGCCGATCTGCATATGGTCGAATTTCAAAATATCAGCCATTTGAAACCTCCTCCCGATTCAAACTTTCGTTGGGGACTTTTTTTTGCATTTGAGGGGGACGCGGTCTATTGACAAAAGTTCCATAGAGATTTGCCCCCCCTACCCCTTCCTTCGTAAATTTCTAAGCTCTTCGATATCTGTTGACTTGCTAGTATTAATGTCATCCTTCAATATTTGAATATCCATCTCGATTAGTTTCTTTAAGTCCTCAACAGTAGTGATTTTAATCCGACCATCTTGGAAGTCCTTAACCCATTTCGCGATACCAGCCTGAACAATAGTCCTGTATTTACCTTTACTTCGCTCGAGCTCTTTCATAATTTCTTCAGTCTTTTTCATTGCGTCCTCCTCTGGTTATCCTTTATGATGGATAAAGAGATAGTGGCATAACATCTACCGTGGCCACGGCTTTCCACTATCTCAACCAGGGGGACCTGGGCGAGGAGAGCGTTAGCGCGCTCTCCTTTTTTATTTGATTTTTTCTAGTCTCGGAATAAGCTCTGGTTCTGTTCCTGTAAGGTCTTTATAACGTTTGACAATTACATCACAAAACTTCGGATCTAGCTCCATGGAATAACAATTCCTATTCATTTTTTCGCAAGCTATGAGTGTTGATCCACTGCCACCGAAGAAGTCAACGACTTCATCACCAGGCTTACTACTGTTCTTGATCGGAATGGCTAGCAGCTCGAGTGGCTTCTGAGTTGGATGAACATACTTCGTCACATCCCCCCGTGAGACTTCCCACACTGTATCAGGTATAGGCTCTTCTGCAGGAAGTCCTGACTTCCAGACCGTTGTCTGTGTGCGATCACCGTACCAAGCAGGTGCCTTACCTTTCAGATGAGCATAGAACACAGGTTCATGCTTGAAGCGATACTGTGCCCAGCCAAAAGTGGCTGCGTTTTTTACCCATATGCACTGCGTCCGTACTTCAATACCTGCGACATTCATGGCATCTTCGAATTCTCGCTGGTAGGAACATGGATGAAATACATAAATAGCTGCTGTCGGTTCCATGACTTCCGAATAGTTTTGGAAGACAGCGTGCAGAAAGCTCACAAATTCATCTGCGGGCATGTCGTCGTTCATTATGATGCTGCGACCATCGGCGGCTAGACGAGATGATGTGCTTTCTACAGCCACATTGTAAGGAGGGTCTGTAACAACCAGATTTGCTCTGCAACCATTCATGAGACACATTACCTCTTCTTTTGAAGTGGAATCCCCGCACATAAGACGGTGCCTTCCAAGCGCCCAGATATCACCTCGTTTTGTGATTGGCTCTACTATATTATTTAGTTCGTTTTCCACATCAAAGTCATCATCTTCTATAGGTGCTAAATGTTCCGTATCATCGACGAAAGTCTCTATGAGCTTGGTCAAGCTTTCATTGGAGAAGCCTGTCTCACTTGAAAGATCACTAATTGAGAAGTGTTGAGAAAGCTCAACAACCAGGGATGCTAATAATTCTTCATTAGTTTTTCCGCGTAGATTAGTAAGGCTAATATTCAATAGTTTAGCCTCTTCATCTGATGACTCCACGACTACACATAACAGTTCAGAAATTCCTGCCTGCTGCGCAGCTTTCCATCGCTTTTCACCTTTGATGATGGTCATATCGTCTCTAAGCAATATAGGCTGTAAAACGCCATGACGACGTATGCTCTCGACCAAGCTTTTAAATACTTGGGCCTCCATTTCATTGGGATTCCATTCGTTCGGTCGTATACTGCCTACCGGATATTTATCAATTCGCATTACCAAACCCTCCATCTTCTCTAGCTGTTTTTATGCTGTGACAAGAAGCGCACAACGGTTGCCAGTTGTCCCGATCCCAGAACAACGTCTTATCGCCTTTGTGTGGCTTAATGTGATCAACAACAGTTGCTTCAGTTAGCCGGTTCTTTTCCTGACAATGCTTGCACAATGGGTGCTTACGAAGAAATCCTAAACGCGCTTTCCTCCACTTTCCGTCATACCCCCTTTGAGCTGCCGTTCCTCTGTACCGATCAATGACTCTCTTATGTTCTGAGCATCTGCTACCTTCTGTGGTTAGCTCAGTACATCCTGGTTGTGAGCATGGACGCTTAGGCTTAGATGGCACTTAATCACTTCCTCTAACCCCTTTTTTAATTAATTTTACTGGAAATAACAGAGTGTTTTAATTACACATATCTTATATTGTGTTAAACTCGTTCACCGTCAAAAATTCCAGGCATATCAAAGCTTTGGTAATCTTCTTCAAAAGCAGTTTCACGTATCCTTAATATGAGTAATTGACCTATGCGCGATGCCGTTTAAGAGCCATATCCATGCTGTCTTGTTCCAATCCAATGTATCTCAACGTATATCTTGGTGTTGCATGATTGAAATAGTTCTGAAGCATCGCGATATCCTTGTCCGTGGTTTTGTTATAAAAAATATAGCCGAACGTTTTGCGGAGAGTGTGGCATCCTAACTCGGACAGCCCGAACTCGTCTCCGATGTCTCGAATGATTTTATATGCCATCTCTCTGGTTATCGGTCGGTTGATGCCTTCTCTGCTTTTGATTAGGTATTCGTTTACTGGCTTACCTTCGATATGAGGCTGAAGCTTCTCTTTCAGCTCAGGTGCTATCAGTATCCGTTTTTGCTTGCCTGTCTTCTTCTCACGGATTGAGATATGTGAACCGCTGACATCTCTGATCCGTAGCCTCAGAATGTCACTGATCCGGAAACCGGTATAGATCCCAATAAGAAACATAATGAAGTTCCTGTAATTCGTGCCTTCCAGGTAATCCTTTATGTCCTGAAGAACTTCCTGATCACGGATAGGCTGGACAAAGTTCATCCCTTATCACCAACTTTAGGAATCGAGCCCTTAGCGCACATGTTTGCGGGCTTGTGGCAATACTGAGCCGATGCTTCCCATTTCCCCCAAACACAGCCCCTGCATTTTAAAGGCTGCTTTACCATTGGTTTTTTCTGTTTCACAACTACTCAGCACCTCCACTTTCCATAAAAAATACCGCCCCCGAAGGAGCGGATATATTAAGGTTATGAAACCATTATTAAGCTGGCCTCGGCAGGAGTCGAACCCACCCGAACCAAAAAGGCCATGAATTACCCGTATTTCTAACCCGCCCGGGTGGAGCGATTTTGGGGCATCGAACCCCACCTCACACCACACCCTTGACGATTAATGTCTAAGGATGAATCTTTCCATCCCACAGCATGGCCGAGTCCTTACTGTGATAACGGAGCAGTAGGCACACCGGAGAGTGAGTTACTCTCTATGTGCCTACTTTATTATTTAAGTACCGTCACTTTTGCGCCAGTTCACCGTCAAGTTACCGCCACTTTTTAGATGATTCCACATAACTTTAAATGCTCGGCTATTGTATCGACCCCTACCCCTATGCGCCGGTCAATGGTTCGTTCACTACGATGCTCACTCCAAAATAGATTAATTGTGCTCAAATACTTCTGCCCCTTTAGGTAACGGTGTTCGAAGATTCTTTTGACTTCATCATCTAATATAAGGCCAAATGCTGTATCAATTTCATCCACAATATTTCCCCATTCTGTATATAGCTGCCTTTGTTTCTCGTTCAGCTCTTCTTTCTTTGCCAACTCTTGAATTGTCCGCCGCATTTTAGGATAACGTTCGAGTAAATTCTTCACCGTGAGGCGTTCAACGTCCGTTATGCTTTGATATAACTCCATTTGCTCCACCGCCCCCATAGGTACACCCCTTAATTATTCTTAACTCATTTTTTCTTTCCATAGATTGTATCCAGACACCCAGGCGAAGCCTCTGTTCCTCCGCCCAGGTTCCTCGATGATATAAGACAATCCCTTTCTCACGAATAGATCAGGTTCGACTCGTAGATTTCCATATTTAGTTCTGATGGACTTATATTTTGAAATTTCGGCATATGGGCAGACAACAAGTTTTAGCCTCATAATTGGGCACCCCTTCTGGATCAAACGACCGAGCGAATTTTCAATCATTTGCAGGGCTACCGTATTCATTTGAGAATATTGGTTATTATTGCTGCCAGAGATCTCGGCTTGCAGTTTTTCAACAGCTGCTTGCATACGTATCACCTCTCATGATTTCATGATCATTGATCCAACTTCCAAGACGATGACTAAACTCCTGAATACCGCCCTCGATCTCTTCAGGATCCAAACCTCCAAATTCCAATTCGAGTTCCTTGCGATCAGGAACATGACCGGTTGCCAGTGTTCTGGATTTTAAATATTCGAATACAGTCCATCTGTTTTGAACCAAATCAATCCCTCCTTTTAACTCATATTTTTCAGATTTCTAACCCCATCACCACGACGGAAGCCCAGTATCCTGCCCTCTTCATCAGTGATCTTACTGTGATCTATATCTTCGCTGAACCGCGCCCAAAATGGCACGTATCGAAATTGACTTTTTTCAGCTGCGTTGTAGACATAGGCATCTGGGCTTTCCCTGTTTTGCACCGGGCATCCGATCTCTTTGCAACGTGTATATGGAAGCAAAATGTCCGCCGTAGGCGCTAGCTTAGTCCATCTGCCATCCCACACCCACTCACCATCTATTTCAACCTGATATGGGATTAAGCAAGGCTTTCCGCTTGCCTGGGCCTGTACCTTATTGAGCCAGAGTTTACGCATGCTCCCGTCCACCTTTATTTGCCTGCATTTCTTGGGCTATGCGCATCATCGCTTCAAATTCATCATCCGAAACATTTGGACCCGTATTTGTCGGTTCTACAACTGGGTTATGGGGCTTATTGCTGCCTCCTTTGTATCCCTTGTTTCCACGTCCGTCCTTTTTCATATCGAGGACCAGCCTTGGGAATTTGTCGCGGAATGAGGAAGCACTAAGCACGTTTTTGTACCAAAAATCATCTTTAACTACCCAATCCATTACCTTCTGGATCAGCTGCAAATCGGATTGCTTGTCGTTCTCCACCAGCTTGCGGAAGTCATCGGACCAGGTTTGTAAGTTTGTATTAGCAGTTAAGTGTTCCAGCCCCTCAGATTCGGCCATTTGGTCAACTTTGCCTTTAAAGTAAAGTGACATGCGGTAATAAGTGCTGTCCTCATCGTAAATCCGTTTTTTCCTCTCATTTTGTTTCGATGAATCGGAAACGGAAGAGTCTGGATTTGCCAGAGGCGAATCTGAAGGAGTCTCTTTTTCTTTTTTATTTCCTTTCCTTTCCTTTACTTTACTTTCCTTTCCTTGCATTGCTTCTGCATTGCTTGTGGAATGCAAATGCATCATCTCTGCATCTGTATACTCCCCATCATCAACCTGCTTTTCCTTGTCCCACCTGGCTCTAGCAGCTGCTGAGCGCTTCGCCTTAACCTCTTCTCTTTTATCCATTCTTCTGTTCAATGAATTGCTCCAGAACGATTTACCGTCCGATGTAAACAGGTGGAATTCATTGATGCAGTCCATGATGAACTCTTGGACTCTTTTACTATCAGCCTGCAATTGCAATGCAAATGCATTAAATGTGTATTTGGATTGCATGTCTAATTTATAGCCATCTGAATCACGCATCATTTCGACAAGCATCCAATACCAGCCATAACCTTCGGCCCCGTACACACCACGCATTGCTGATATTTTGGGATCATGGCGCGCATTGGAATCGTGTGAAAAATAATAGGCTTCTTTCATGCGCCCTTTTCACCTCTACTTTTCATGTGGCTTCTCGCTCTTATTAATAATTTGTGATAATATATAGACATAGAATTTTTTTTCAAACGGATCACGCTGGCAGGCGTGGTCTTTTTTTATTCCCTGAATCAAAACCGAACTTCTCAGGTATTTCACCAGGATCGCAGGATAACAACTTCACGTACAAAAACGAAATCCTCTGCTCGATTTCATTGACATGAACAAGATCCTTATCCTTAGACGCATCTATATGTTGTGCGTAAAGTAGTCGAAGCTGTTTACGCAACATCCTCCGGTATAAATCTCTTTTAGTAAAAACGTCCACTTTTACAACCTCCTATTGGAACCTCAAATGTATAGCTTCAAATGCGAGCCTTTTATTGACATCATCCAGACAATCCATATCCGACAAGTTCACTTTATTGCTTTCGTTGTATAAATGCAGAGCAAGAGCTAGCATAAACTTCTCTGATTTGCTCCATGGTCTTGAGATACGTTTTAATGCACTTACATTGATCGTTTCATTGACAACATCAATGTACTGGTTTGAGCAGTATCTTCTGAGCTTATGATGCTTCAGGAAAAGATTTAGTGTGCCCATCAAATACTTACTTTGGATAATACTCTGTGGAATGGTGTTCATTCATTAAGCTCCTTTCGTCTTAATTCTTCTTCGAGTTCAAAAATAATTTCATCCAGCTCTGAATCGTTGCAAACTTCCTTCATCTTGATTGTTTTGATTAAACGTTGCCTTGCAGCAATTCGCTGTAAGAGACGTTCAGGTGTCATACAAACACCACCATATCTCCACGGGAACGGCGGCCGATTGGTAGTAAACAATTAATACGTAATTGATTCATTTCATTGCTCCTTTCAGTTTGATGATTGTTCACTGAGCCAGATTTCTAAAAATTCTCTAGCTTCTCTAGCTGGAAAGTACCAGTCTCTTCCTACCTTTTTTTTCACAAATCTTTTATCGAAAAAGAACGTTTTTTGAATCGTATTCCAGCTCATACAAGTTCTTTTTCTTAATTCAGCTGAGTCCCAAAAAACAAGTTCAGAGTCAGCTTCTTTAACCAAAGCGGCAATTTTTTCTCTACAAATCTTCATAACTTCTGACTCATCGACATTAACTGAGACAAGAGTACTCACGTCTTACCATCCTTTCCAAATAAAATTCATGCTGTACTCTGGTTGTTTGAATCGAACAGATATTCCAGATCACACTCTGGAAAGAAGTGACACTTGATTTTGTATGCTTCATCATAATAAAATCTAAATCTTCCATTGATCTTATCGCTGACAGTTGCATATCTTACTTCAAGTAAATGCGCCAGATCGCCGACTGTAACATCATTCCTAGTCATTTCTGCACGAAGGTTTTTGTACAACTTTTGCACCTCCCTCCTGATGTTGAACGCAATTGCGTTCGGCCTAATCCAAACTATAGACGCAATTGCGTTCATTGTCAACGTTATTTTTCTAATTATAAACGCATTATCGTATATATTTGTATTTACAGGGGATAATTTATATTGTAATATAAGCGTGTATACGAAATATCGTATATTAAAAAGTGTTTAGGAAGGCGGACTTAAATTGGAAAAAGCAGTGATTATAGATAAATTGATCGAAGAACAAGGTCTTAGTAGACGAGCATTCGCTGAGAAAATCGGTTTGCCAGCTACGACACTACAATCAATGCTTTCAAGAGGTGTAGGGAAAGCCTCAATAGACAATGTAATTAAAGTTTGCAAAGGACTAGGTATTACCACAGATCAATTAGAGATGATGTCTCAGTACGGTACAACTGATATCAGTGAAATCGAAAAAAAAGATAAGTCTAACAAATTGTCAGAAGAGCAAATTTTAACTTTGGCAGCCCACCAGATCGGTCATGATGGACCGCTATCCAATCAAGAATTAGAACAAATTAAGCTGGCCATGAAAATTGCTCTATCTAAAAACAAATAACAATTCAACTTGGTTAATTCTGGAGGACTCGCCTAATGATCTCATACGATAATTTGGCTAAAGACATTAACATAATGTTTGATGACCAGGCGGATTTACCTTTACGATTTAAGGGAATGTACATTGAAACTTCAGACAAACAAATGATCCTTGTTAGTAAGTACATAAGAAGTGCAACCGAAAAAAAGTGTGTGTTAGCTGAGGAGATCGGACACTTTCATAAAACTGTTGGAAACATAGTAGATCAACAAATAATAGATAATAAAAAACAAGAAGAAACTGCACGTAGATGGGCCTATGAAAAACTGGTTCCACTAGAAGGGATAATTAGCGCTTCTAAAGCTGGAGTAAAAAACCGGTTTGAGTTGGCTGATCATTTGGATATCATCGAGGATTTTTTGGATGAAGCAATTGAATTCTACCGGAGGAAATATGGTTTATTATTAAATTTCGATGAGAAGTATGTTATTTATTTTGATCCATTGGGTGTTATCGAATATTTTTAGTACAGGCTTGCATTCACACCGCTGCAAGGCGGTTTAACATATATATCAATAGAACATTTGTTCTGATTGGAGGTAGTATAATGGCAAACTATAAAAAGCATAAAACTGGATGGGAGTATCGTTTGAAGTACAAAGATCCGTTTACAAAGAAGACAAGGGAAAAATCCGAAAGAGGATATCGAACAAAGCCAGAAGCAGAAATGGCAGCGGCTGATTTTCTAAAAAAAGTTAAACAAGGTTACGGAATGGATGAGGATGTAAGCTTGGTAAACTATTTAGATATGTGGATGACAGAGTACAAAAAAGGTACAATTCGAAAAAACACTTTCGAATTACACCAAAACAATATAAAAAACCACATTGCTCCTTACTTTCAAAATTTAATGCTTCGAGAGCTCAATCCGGAAATGTACCAAAAGTTTCTCAATCATCTTACCAGCAAAGGTTATAGCAAGCGGACTGTTGAAATAGTCCATGGTACTATGCATAACGCCATGGAAAAAGCAGTTAACCTCTATAAGCTGGAAAAGAATCCGTGTATTGGTGTGGAAATTAAAGGCGAGAAGAAAAATAACGAAATTCAATTTATTGAGTCAAAAGATATACCTAATTTTTTACAAGCAGCACACCAATATGGATACATTTATTGGATTTTTTTCAAAGTATTAATAGAAACAGGGATAAGAAAAGGAGAAGCAGCAGCTTTAAAATGGACTGACATCGACTTTAAGAACCAGACCATTAAGATTGATGAAACACTTGATTTTACGGCATCAGAAAGCAAAGAGTTGTTTGGTGATCCTAAAACTTTCCGATCTAACCGTACCATCCGTATTAGCCAATCTCTTGTCAATGATCTTAAATATCATGCGAATTGGCAGAATCAAAATAAACTCAATTTGAAAGACCTATATAAGCACGATCTAAATTTGGTTTTATGCCGAAACGATGGAAACTTCATGCCTAAATCGAGCTTGTTTAACTCCTTCGAACGCATTTGTATGAGAGCTAAATTACCTAAGTTACCGATCCACTCTCTAAGACATACATGTGCGGTGCTACTCCTTGAATCAGGTGCAGACATGAAATATGTTCAGGAACAACTAGGACACGGAAGTATTCAAATAACTTCAGATGTGTATGCCCATATATCTAAAAAAATTGAAGAGCAAAACATTGCAAGGTTTGAGGAGTATACAAAGAACATTTTGAATCAGAATTTAAATTATGGGGGGCGTTCTGGGGGCACGACTCAATTCAACGATTAATCACCTCGAAATGCCCCCCACACAAAAAACCCCTCACACCATACGGCGCAAGGGATTTTAAGATTAGTACAGCGTCATGTATTGATCGCGTTCCCATTGATGAACTTGCGTGCGGT
>NZ_JALIRP010000022.1 GCF_022898935.1 Paenibacillus mangrovi
ATCGTAAGGACGCCCTTGTCATTGCAGATATGATCAAAAACGGGTACTACTCCCCTGTTCGGTTTCATCCAGAAGCATACGAGGAACTGCGTATTCTCATGGCTAACCGAGAGACGGTTACCAAGCGCCTCAACAGTGCTGTTAATCAGATTCATCGTTGGGTAGACATTGTCTTTCCCGAGTTGCGACAGGTCTTCAAAAAATCCTTACCTGCACGAGTGCCATCGCAACACTCAGAACCTTTCCTCTACCGAAAGAAATCAGTCGGTTAAACACGGAACAGATCCTCGACGGTTGGAAGCAATATGTGAAGCGTCATGCTGGAGTTAAACGCGCTGAACTGCTCATTTCACTTGCAAAATCCAGTGTTGGAACCACTCAGGCACTCCATGCTTACAAGCTTCATCTTGGGCAATTGCTTGAAGAATATGACTTAGCGAAACGCCAACTTGAACAGATTGAGCACGAGCTCCATCTCATTCTTGAACGTATTCCTTACGCACAGAAGCTGCTTGAAGAATACGAGGCGTCAATGCAACGAGTCTAGCAGGCGTACTCGGTGAGGCAGGTGATCTAAGTGGCTATTCGCATGGAAATGCTCTGCTGCGGCATGCAGGGTTGAATCTAGCTGAGGCCAGTTCAGGGAAATGGCGAGGAAAAATGGTGCTTAGCAAACGCGGTCGTCCACGTCTGCGTCATTTTCTCTATCTCATTACGATGTGTATGGTTATGACTAATCCAGAAGTTCGGGCTTTACACCACTACAATGTTGAGGAAAAAAAATTAAAAAAGATGAAATCTATTATGAAATTATGTGGTAAAGTTGCGCGTATGCTTGTCGGTCTGGCTAAAAGCAGCGAAGCTTACGACTCGTCTAAAGTTTTCCCACAGGCCGCATAAAACCAATCGATCCTCACCAACTCATGCATTCGCAGGATAAAAAGAAGCACGGAGTATCGGGAGACGTTACGCAAAAGGGCTCGGACCCGTTCCGTTAGAAAGACCGACCTCCACCCCTTAGTTAGATGTGACTAAGGAATGAAAGGGCATAGACCCGTTGAGACATGGGAGCGAGAATCGCTAAGGCGAAGTGGAGACGTGCATAAATGGGACAATATGGGTGGAGTGTGACTCACCTTTATTTGTGCATACCCCTTTCCATTTCAATCCAGCCACAAGCTCATTCATGTCTTCTTCTCTCATCTTAATCTAGGGTGAAATCCTGCGAATTCATGAGTCTGAGTGAGGAAACTGAATCATATAGAGGGAGCTCAATGATTCATGTTTGTCTTACTTATCCGAGATTCCATTTCATTTATACGATAACGGCACTATTAGTTGACCGGCTTTCCCGGCCAGTATCAGTTCCAAATTTTTCTCTATCTCGCAGTCTATGGCCGCTCCCCATCCGTCAGGAATTTCCGGTTTGTTGATGAGGTGGAGCATGGTGGATATATCAGCAAGCTTGGAAAGCGCATACCACTCCTCGGGCAAAGGTTCTCTCGCCTTTCGGTTGTAGCCTTCCTGGAAGGCGGCAACGGTGTCTGCGTCAATATAGCACTCAAATTGCGTCCTTGTCCTGAAAAATTTGCCGATGTCATAAAAGACAGGAGCAGCAAAACAGTACTCATAATCGATGAAACAAGGCTCCAATGAAGGCGTTGCAATCGAATTTTTCAGAGTTCATTAGCAATAAAAAATTAATAGTGATGATTGAAACCTCGAATTGAGACAAGCGGAGCATTCATATATCTTAATATCACCATCATGAGAGGAGATTCTCACCATGGAAGCATCGATTACAATGGAAGAATCACAAGCAATCATAGATGATGAAAAAACCGTAATCGTAGATGGAATTGGCATAGCTACAAGCATTGGGGAATTGGATATGAAGAGGTTCATTGAGGTGGCTTTAAACTTACCATCATTTTGGAAATAAGGGACAATAGCTTATACGGCTATTATCCCCTTTTTTTGCCCATATTAATTGTTGCATATTGGAAATGTTATATTTATAGATCATTGTTGCAATCATCTCGAGATGGGCGAATTCTTCGGTGCCTATATCGTTCAATAAGCCGATCACTTTATCAGGAATGGTATACCGCTGGTTCAAATATCTCAAGGCCGCGGCCAATTCTCCATCAGCGCCTCCATACTGCTCGAGCAAATACCTTGCCATCTTGGGATCACATTTACAGACGCGAACCGGGTACTGCAGCTTCTTCTCATATACCCACATGAGTTTGCACCGCCTCCTCTAAGAAAATGATCACACTTTTCATACCTGCCAAGGCCAAGGTGTTTGCGGCCATTCAAACGGGAATTTGGAATATGCATGGCCGAAATTGAGCAGAGGACCATAAAGCTCCTGAAACCGGCGGACAAGCGGAATTCTTTCTTGGGCCAGACAGTTGTACTGTTCAATACTTTTCCAATCATCCGGATGCGTATCCAGATACAAGTTTAGCTCCAGCAATGCAAAATCGATGACCTGGATCTTCTCCAAAAGCTCATAATAATGCTGATCAATCGCTGCTCCTTTCATCGCTTCCGGCTTTACATTTGCCGGGCTTACATTACTCGGCATGATGTTTGCTGGACTTACATTACTCGGCATGATGTTTGCCGGATTCACATTACTCGGCATGATGTTTGCCGGATTCACATTGCTCGGCATGATGTTTGCCGGATTCACATTACTCGGCATGATGTTTGCCGGATTCACATTGCTCGGCATGATGTTTGCTGGATTCACATTACTCGGCATGATGTTTGCCGGATTCACATTGCTCGGCATGATGTTTGCTGGATTCACATTACTCGGCATGATGTTTGGCGGATTCACATTACTCGGCATGATGTTTGCCGGATTCACATTGCTCGGAGTGATGTTTGCCGGACTAATATTTACTGGCTTCACATTCTCGGACATCAGGCTCCCCCTTCCTGCTCACTTCGGTTCGGATTGTAAGGGCTGAACAGATGAGGCCAGAGAGTTCCGCGCGTCAGAGCTTCCTGCAGGCTGAACTGCGGCCAATTCATTGGTTGAAAGGTAATATATTGGTTGGGTGGAACGACATACGATCTGTACATCATCGGCGGACATGGATCAAACGGCCCGATAAAGGGCCTATAGACTCGCACCTGATTGTAGTTCACATTCACCAAAAGCTCCTCCTTTTCGCATCATGGTATCAGGCCGATGACACGGGAGGCCATCAGTCTCTTCGTAACTAGCATATGAGGCATTCGCGGAAACTGAACAAAAAATTGTCAGGAAAAAGAAAGAACTCCTCGAAACAAGCCGAAACTTGTCCAAGGAGTTCATGCATATTGCTCGTTAAAATTTGATTTTAATCTGGAATAATCCCGCCTTGCGAACTGCTGAATAGATAATCACCACCAGCGGCCCGATAAAGACGCCAATGACGCCAACCAGCTTAAAACCAATATACATGCTGACCAGTGCCGAAAGCGCGCCGATGCCGACAGAATCGCCGATCACTTTCGGTTCGAGCACGCGCCTTGCTACCGTAATGATAATGAACAGAAGCGAGATCCCAAAGCCGGTGTAGGAATCACCCACAATGAACAAATATACAGCCCATGGAATCAGGATAGAGCCCACGCCCAGGATCGGCAAAATATCCACGAACATGACCAGCATGGCGATGGCAAGCGGATAATGAATTTTAAGAATGAGCAGTCCTGTTAACGTGACGACATACGTAAATGCGCTGAGTATCATCTGGGCCTGTATAAAGCCGAAAATAGACCGTTTCAGACTGTGCAGCACCTGCTGGATCTGCCCCTGCATTTCCTCTTCAAACAAGGACAACAGCCCTGAACGGATGACAGGCAGACCGAAGCTGAACAGGTACACCGCAACAAAGAAAACGACAAAAAAGATGAACATTTCGGGAATTCCTTTGGCAAAATTCAAAAATGAAGATGACAATGTATTGGCAAAGGATTCCGCATATTGTGTTACGTTGGACAGCAAAACCCGTAAGCTTTCAGCCAGATCAGGCTGGATGCGGTCGAGCCATCCCCGGGCTTGTATCATCGTATTTTGAGTAAAATCATTAGCGGCCGCAAAATACGATGGGGCATTCTTCCAGTATTCCACAAGCTGACTGAATACCTGCAGCCCCAGCATGTACACCAGAAGCAGAACCAGAAGCAGAAACAAGGTACATGTAAGGGAAGCGGCCGCAACCCGGTTCCATTTCAATTTTGCCATCATGATGCCATGCACAGGCTCAAGCGAAATGGCGACCAGGGCAGCCAGCAGAAACGGTGCTCCTGCCGTAAACAAAATATACAGCAGCAAAAGCCCGAATCCGATGAGAAGCAGCTGTTTCCCTGACATTACTCACCTCTTAATCCTCGTTGTCCGCCCCTTCCTCTTCACTGCTTGTCTCGGCTGCGGCAACGCGGTGGATGTTGACCCGGGTAATCCGGAGTCTGGTTGATTCCTCAACCTCGAATATAAAATTGTTCAGCTGAACCGTTTTGCCCACGACCGGATTTCCTTCCAGTTCCTTGAACAGCCAACCGCCAATCGAATCCACCTCATCATCCTCAATGACTACGCCGGTGAGGTCATTCACATCTTCAATCAGCATACGGCCGTCCACGGAGATGAAATCCTCCTGAACTTCCACGTCCGGACGTTCATCCTCAAATTCATCGTACAGCTCGCCCACAATCTCTTCGAGAATCTCTTCCGCTGTGAGCATACCAGCCGTCCCCCCATACTCGTCCACGACCAGGGTAAGCTGGGCATGTTTCTTCTGCATGAGACGCAGTACATGACTGATCTCCATGGACTCCGGCACGTTCAGAATCGGACGTACAAGTGGAGTCAGCTCCTTCTGATGCTCCTGGTCCGCAAGCAGAAAATCAGTAATATGCACGAATCCAAGGATCTGGTCCTTGTCCTCCACTGCAACAGGATAGCGGGAATGCTTGGTATCATTGATGATTTTGAGATTCTCTTCCAGCGTGTTATTCGTGTACAGGCAGTCCATGTCTGTACGCGGCAGCATGATTTCGCGCGCCAGCAGATCGGAGAATTCAAAGATGTTGTCCATCAGCTTCATTTCATCCTTGTCAATAACTCCGCTTTTGGCGCTCTGATTCATTAATATGCGGATTTCCTCTTCAGAATGCGCAGCTTCTGATTCCGTAGCTGGCTCTACG
Organism: Paenibacillus mangrovi; assembly: GCF_022898935.1. Classification (GTDB taxonomy): domain Bacteria; phylum Bacillota; class Bacilli; order Paenibacillales; family Paenibacillaceae; genus Paenibacillus_AQ; species Paenibacillus_AQ mangrovi. The sequence continues at coordinate 5,212 of NZ_JALIRP010000022.1, forward strand.
CCGAATAACCGTAAAATCACGTTGGCGGATGCGTTCAGCAGCCAGATAACCGGAAAAAATATTTTATGAAAAAGCATGAGCGGAGCGGACAGCAGCAGCGCTGTCCCTTCTGTTTTCTGAATCGCCAGGGATTTTGGTGCTAGCTCCCCAAGCACGATATGCAAAAAGGTAATGACACAGAACCCGAGAATGACAGACACCGTCGTGATCAGCGTGCTATCCGTAATTCCCGCTTTATACATGAGCGGCTCCACCAGGAGATGCGAGATAGCAGGTTCGCCAATCCAGCCCAGTCCCAGGGATGCCAGCGTAATTCCAAGCTGTGTCGCAGACAAATAGGCATCCAGCTTATTGTTTACTTTCAAAGCATAATTCGCCATTCGGTTGCCCTCGCTCACCAGCTGTGTCAGCCGGGACTGACGCATTTTAACAAGCGAGAACTCCGCCGCGACAAATACCCCGTTAAAGAATACAAGCAGCAATACCAGGAAAAGGTTGAATAATAGCTTGCCTATTTCTAACTCCCCGTCCAAATGAAACTCCCCATTTCTTATAATGTGTTAGCTTGCCTTCTGCTAAAATCAGTATCCTTATAATACATATCCTTCACGAGTAAATTGGGTCCGCAGCAGCCTGCCGCATCGCAGTAGCAGTTGACCGTTTTGTTCAGCGGATGATCCGTTTGCCATGCGGTAAAAACTTCGTCAAGCCGGCTGCTCTGAATATTCCCGAATGGAGGAACATCCGAGAAGTCGGTCACATAGACATCACCGGAAAAGAGATTGACGTTCACGCGGTTGCGGCCGTCTGGATCATTGCGGACCGTGACATTCGGCTCCGACGCAAGACGGCGGATCAGCCTCATATCCTCGGGATTGCTGCTGCATGCGAAGAACGGCAAGGTGCCGAACAGCATCCACATATCCGGATCCCTTACATCCAGCAAAGAAACAATTGCCTTGCGCGTTTCCTCTAGCGAGAGGACCGGTAGCGTAGTGGCAAAATTGGAGGCATACATCGGATGGACCTCATGACGTTTGCAGCCCATTTCCTGTATTAGTTTGTGAATTCCAGCTAGTTTTGTATGCGTACGATAATTAATCATCGATTCAGCAGATATAAACATGCCCGCTTCGCTCAGCTTAACGGCATTTTCGATCATTTTATCGTACATGCGGTAAGCCGTTTCCTTTGGTACCGAATGATTGGTGTTGGCAAAGCCTACCTCATGGAAATCGTCGCCGTTCAAATAGTTAAATGAAATATGCATGACATCCAGATACGGAAGCATTTTCTCGTACCGGCTGATATCCAACGTCAGATTGGAATTGATCTGTGTCCGAATGCCGCGTTCCTTGGCATAACGGAGCAAAGGCACAATAACCTCGTTCACGGTTTTTTCACGGAAGGACGGCTCGCCCCCGGTCAGACTGATCGTTTGCAGATGCTCGACTTCATCCAGTCTTTTCAGCATCAAATCCAGCGGCAAAAAATCAGCTTCCTTCATCACGAGCATATCTCCTACGGCGCAATGCTCACAGCGCATGTTGCATAAATGAGTGACTGTCATTTCCACGCTCGTCAGCACGTGACGGCCATAAGTACGAAGCGAACCAATGGGATCCCAAGGATCATTGCTGGGTGACAGTTTAACAGTATTCATTTTTTTCCTCACCTTATTTCTTTATTTAAACCAATCAAACAAGCATTTTACCAACCGATATATATGCTTCCTTTTATCATACCATGAAGTGAAAAAAAACTCTCCCGCTGCCTTAAATCGAGCGGTGAGAGTCTTCCTGTACTTTCTCCGGTTTAATCCTCGCAAAGGAAGATAACCATTCTGGAAGCCACCAGTTGGCCCTGCCCATCAGTTTCATCAGAGCAGGCACGAGCAGAATCCGAACGATGGTCACATCGATCAGAACAGAAGCGGTCAAACCCAGTCCGAGTGCTTTCATGAGCTCGTTGTCCGTAAACATGAATGCACCTGCCACGACAGCCAGGATGAGCGCTGCTCCTGTGATCATTCCCCCGGTTCTCTGCAATCCTATGGCTGTGCTCCGTTCATTATTCCTGTCGTTTCCATATGACTCCGCTATACGTGAGAGCAGCATGACTTCATAATCCATTGAGATTCCGAAGACGACACAGAAAATGAGAACCGGCAGGATGGCAAAAACGCTTCCGGTATAACTGACATGAATCAAGTCTGCACCATATCCCTGCTGAAAAACAAGCGTTATCAGTCCGAAGCTGGCTCCGAGACTTAATAAATTCATAACCACCGCCTTCAGCGGTAGTATAACCGAACGGAATGCAGCAAACAGAATCATATAGGTCAGCAGCAGCACGGTGACCAGTACGTAAGGAATGCTGTTTTGAATTCTATCCATAATATCGAGCTTATAAGCAGGAGATCCCGTCACATAGAAGCTGCGCAACCCTTGCGGTGGATGTTCCCTAAGCTCCTGCACCAGCCTGACAGTGGCTGGGTCGGATTCCCCGTTCTCCGGCACAACGCCAATGACCGCGGCGTTACCCTTAGCAACATGCAGCCTCTCTACCTCAGTCTGAAGCTCCTTGCTGATAACATTCGAATCTTCCTTAAGAAAGCTGGCATAGCTTTCAACCCTGTGCACGCCGGACATATTTCTAAGCTTCGACGTATACGATTTCATCAACCGGATTGAGGCAGGATCCTGATAGGGCTGTCCAAACTCCACAGCAATTACAATAGCGTTGGCCTCTTTCATATCATAAGCCTCTTTCATCAGTTCAGCCCCGTACCGGGACGTATAGGTTGGAGGAAGTACTTCAGCAGACGGTATTCCCAGCTTCATATTTAGGGCCGGCACTGCTGCTGCAAGTAGAGCAGCAGCAACCACAATAGCAATTACGGCCGGACGTGCCATGATGAACTCAGACACGCGGATCCACGCCTGACTTCCTCCGCTGCCGACCCCTGGCTTTTTCCGAAATCTGACCGGCCAGGCATAGATCCGGTGTCCCAGGATACCTAGCAGTGCAGGTAGAAGAGTGCTCGAGGCGAGCACAGAAGCCAGTACAACCATCATTCCACCTAAAGCCAGTGAACGAAAAACGGGAAGCTGGATTAAGCAAAGTGCCAGCAGTCCGGCCATTACAGCCCCACTGGAATACAGCACAGATCTGCCTGCCGTCCGGCAGGCTATGCTCAGCGCTTCTTCGATCGTCCTGCTTCTCAGCTCTTCCCGGAAACGGCTCACCATGAAGAGCGCGTAGTCGATCCCCACAGCAAGACCGAGCATGGTGACCATATTCGGCAGATAGTTGCTTAGCGAAATGCCCTGAGCCGCTACAAAATAAAGGCTACCCATGGTAACGGCTACACTTCCAAGTCCGACCGCGATCGGTAATACTGCGGCGGGAAGTGTGCCGAACAGGAGCAGTAAAATCAAAAGCGCCGCTGGAATTCCGAAGGATTCAGCCCGTACAAGATCATGCTTCACAGCGCTGCTCATATCGTGATACACGGCCAAATTACCAGTAATATATGTATGGGTTCCACTCACCTGCGGTACGGCTGCCTTAATGTCCTCAAAATGCCCCAGAGCTTCACTCGATGTTTCCTTAAGCAGTACGGTAAAAGCCGTAATATCGTCTGTAGCGGGACGGCGAGTGATGATGCTTGGGTACATATCCTGCACAAACGACTGAGCGCGTAGCGGAGCAAGCTCTTCCCAAATCCGGTTCTGCGCTTCAGAAGTCGTCAGATTCTCTCCTGACGTGCTTTCGAGCACGATATCTAGAGAAGCCGCGGACATTCCCAGCTTATTCTCGAGAAAAGTAATCCCGCGTTCGGAAGAACTCCCGGTTGGTACAAAGCCGCTGTCATGAAGCAGAGACGGTGTGCGAACAGCAAAAAAACCGAGAAAACAAATCAAAAAGACCCATGCTGTAACGACAGCCCAGCGGTAGCGGTATATCAACCTGCCCCACTGCCGGATCGGTGTTTTGACCTGTCGCTCCATGGATCTGCCTCCTTAATACTCTAAAGAAATGGGCTCCGCTTCCGCTCCTCCATCCACCTCTGTAATAATGACAGACAGCGTTCGGGCCAGATCCATTTCATAAGGCGTCTGCAGCATTTGACCTTCTGCATCGCCAAAAATCCTTATGACAGGACGATGCGGCATGTTTGAATGAATTTTCGAAATCACGCCTGTTTCGCCTGTACTTAATTTCACGGTTAGTCCCGGCGGATAGATCGCCACCCTGTCCCGGAAAAGCTCCAGCTTTTTTTGTTCGTACAACGTGCCTGAGCCTGAATACAGGACCTCTACGGCCTGATGCGGCAGCATGGCTGGTCTGTAAACCCGATGGGAGGTCATCGCATCATAGGAGTACGCTAAGGCCACCCACTGGGCGTATTCATGTATATCGCTACCCTTAATCCCGCGCGGATACCCGCTCCCGTTCAACCTCTCATGATGCTGATAGGCACAATGAGCGGCCAGAAGAGGAATATTCGGCTCATCTTTTAATATTTTGTAGCCGATGTCCGTATGAGCCCGCATCATTCGAAACTCTTCATCCGTTAATTTTTGGGGCTTGAACAGGACACGCTGTGGTATTTGCGTTTTGCCGATATCATGCAGCAGCGCCCCCAGACCAAGCACCATCAGCTGCTCCTGCGTATATCCGTTGGCAATGCCGAGAACGAGCGTATAGACACAGACATTCAGGGAATGTTTATACAAATATTGGTCCGCCGTACTCATATCCATAAGCAGGATCATCGAATCTTCCTGGGAGCTGACTTCACAGAGGATGGACTCCATCACTTTGCCAAAATCTTTTCCCAGATGATAGTAACCCTTTGCTATTTTTGAGGTTTCGGACAGGCGCTTAAAATTTTTGCGGATATTCTGCAGCGCAATGCGGCGTGTTTCCTCCTGAAGCATTTCCGGGATTTCGATCCCCTCTGTCAAACCATCTTCTATGTAAATATAGCCGATGTCCAGCTCAATGAGCCGGCGGATCAGCGAAGCTGTCAATTCAACGCCATCAGCCAGAAGAATAATGCCCTCATCGCTGTAAATCTTCTTGCCGATCCTCATTCCTTCCTGCAGCTTTCGAACGGGTACCAAACGCAAAGCTTATCCTCTCCTGCCCTGAATAACGGACTTAGGCGGCCAAGGCGCCGTTATTCGCTTAATCTGTAGATGAATGTTCAAGTAACGAACCGATACCGTATTCCGGGTTACACCTTCCTTGGCCAGGCAAAAGACGGAATTAATGCATGATAAACAGCCAAAAAACGATGGCCAAAATAAACCGGTAAATCGCGAAATGCGTTAGCCGAATTTTTTGAATCCACTTCATAAATAAAAGGACAACGAAATAAGCAACTACAAATGCGGTAACAAATCCAATCGCGAACAGCCCCAGTGTATCCTTGGTCAAGTTTTGATAGGATTCCAGCATTTCATAACCCGATGCTGCGAACATAATCGGAATCGCCATGAGGAATGAAAAATCCGCCGAGGCCTTATAGCTTGCCCCTACCAGCATTCCGCCGGAAATCGAAGAGCCCGAACGCGAAAATCCCGGCCACAATACGGAAAGAATCTGATATATACCGATCATAAACACCTGCTTGTAAGACAAATCATCCATGGTTTCAGCTGTAATTGTGGCCTTCGTCTTATTAAACCATTCCGCAAAGATCATAAACGCACCGCCGACAACCAATGCCCAAAGGACGGTGTTTGCAGTGAACAAGCTTTTAATAAAGTCCCTTGCGACATAACCAACGATAAGTGCTGGTGCGATACCGATAAAAACATGCAGCAGATTCAGACGTTTACGCGGGACAAGACTGCCTGCATCGGTATTCATTCTTTTAATACCGAATAAATCAAGAATGCGCCGCCAATATACCACTGTGATTGCGAGAATCGCCCCTAGCTGAATAACCACCTCAAAAGTTTTCATGATCGGATCCTGATCATTGTAGCCAAGCAGCTTCGATGTCAGAATCATATGGCCGGTTGATGAAACGGGAATAAATTCCGTAATTCCTTCCACAATCCCCAAAATGATTGCTGTAATTGTATCCATTTCTTCCTCCCCAGGAAATATTAGTGGGCCTGTGCCCATCTGTTTTGCTCACTTTCATCCATACTACTCGGACGCTGCAGTTCCAGGCGAAGCAGATCGCGGAGAAAATCAGGCAGCAGAAACTCGGGACTATGTCCCAAAGCGATATGCTCATATCCGATGCCAAAAGTGAACATATCAAGCGTTCCAACCTCATATTCTTGTTCGTCCTGCAGCTGCTCACCTCTAAGTGTAATTTGGACAATCCTATCATAAGGGATAGCGCCTGTATCGTACAAGACTTCCAAGCCATCAGTCGCTATATTTCCCAAAATTTCGCCACGGAAGCCAAAGCCTCTAATTTCGCGGCTCCAGAACTCTGGAAGCAGGCTTTGTTCCAAGGTGCGGCGAATGTCCCTCCCTTTGAGCTTGACAACACAGGCGTTAACCGGTGATGGACAGAGCGTATGAAGCAGGCCATACGAAATCTCCCCCTCTGGAAGAGGTCCAAGCAGCTGCCCGGTGTTAACCAGCGAAATTTCCGTCTTGGTGTATCTGCGCACAGCCTGCGCTAGGAGATTGCCAAACGGGGACTCTCCCGTATAATCCAGGGACAAGATACGATCTGTAACCGCCACAGTCTCACTTAAAGCCTCTTCAGCATGAAGCCTATGTCTCACCAGCGCGCTGCTGACGGCTTCATCCAGTACATCCGTATCAACCGGTCCACAGCCTCCTTCCGTTACAAGATAGGTACCATCTTGCTGCTGCTCCATCCGGATTTTGCCCACGTATTCCCCAAACTTTCCTGCCCCGCAAACCGTCGTATTGCCGATCTGAAGCGGTTGTTCAAGCAGATGATGGGTATGCCCTCCCAGGATCAAGTCAATGCCCTGAACATGCTCTGCGAGCTGCTTATCCGTCGCCAGCCCCAGGTGGGATAGCAGGATCACGATGTCCACTTGGGGACGAAGCACCTCGACCTCTTTTCGGATCACATCCTCTGGCTCGAGTGCATCCAAGCCTAGTAGCTCATAGAACGCCGAAAACGGAGCCGTGGCGCCGGTAATCCCTATTTTGACATCCCCCTTTTCGATGATGGTGTGCTTCTTCATCCAGACCGGAGGGGCACCCGTTGTCTTTTCAATAATATTACAGCACACCACTTCAGCCATTAGCTCTGCATAGGCGCGGCTGAGATCTTCAGGCGTCAGCGTCAGTCCCTCATTGTTTCCTATTGTAATAACGTCATATCCGGTCAAATTCAGGATATCGACGTTGGCTCCGCCCATGGTACCTTCTGTTTCCACGGCCGTCCGGTCAATATGGTCGCCGATATCTACCACTAGCAGAGGACTGCCGCTATTCTTCTCGCGCTGGCCGGCTATATATGCTGCAATGGAGCTCACCTTTTCAAAATGGCTGTGTATATCATTCGTGTGCAGTATGGTAATGCATTTAGGCTGGTTCCCCTGCATAGCTAAAGTCCTTCCTTTCTTTCCGGGTGCAATTGGGCTAAAGTCACAAGCAGCCCCTAAGGCATTAGCATAACATTTTCAAAACGGATATGGTATATTGGATAGACTAACATCCATGTTTGAGGTGAACATTATGCTTCTTCGCATTCAATTATTTGCTGGTCTTGCAGAACGGCTGCAAACCTCTGTTCTTTCCTATTCTGTTCAAAAATCCGAAATAACCGCTGATGAGCTGAAAATAGAGCTGTCAAAGACCTACCCGGAGGCTGCCTCACAGATTACCGTTTCTTTTGTCGCTGTAAATCAGGAATATGCACCAGGGGACTACCTTATTACGGAAGGAGCTGAAATTGCTCTGATCCCACCCGTTTCCGGGGGCGACGGACAGGACTCCGTACATGCTCTATCCAAGGACGGCCGCTACTGCATTACGGACCAGCCTCTTTCGATCGATGAAGTGACGTCCAAAGTGCTGAATCCGAACCATGGAGCGACCCTCTCCTTCGTAGGTACAACTCGCGAAATGACCGGTGACCAGCGCACGGTGCATCTGGAGTATGAGGCCTATATCCCAATGGCACTCTCCCAGCTGGAAGCGATCGGCAAAGATATTGATTCCCGCTGGCCGGGTACCTTATGCGCCATTTCACACCGGATTGGCAAGGTAGATATTATGGAAACCAGCGTCATTATTGCTATCTCAACCGGACACCGGGAGGATTGCTATGAAGCCAGCCGGTACGCCATTGAAAAACTCAAGCAATCGGTCCCAATTTGGAAAAAGGAAATCTGGGACGATGGTTCCGAATGGAAAGGCCATCAAAAAGGTCCCTGGGACCCAACAGCAAGCCTTTAGATCTAGCAATCTTGGCATTGTCAATCCAATTTTTTCTTGATATGATAGTTGATAACAGATGTCGATTTTTGAAGAATGGAGTGACGTATTGCTTGAAAGTGCATGTCACAGACTTAAAGCCGGGCGATCGGCTGCTTGCAGATACCTTTAGCGAATTCGGTCTTCACGTATTGCAAAAAGGGACGAAGCTGAATGAGGAAGGTATCGATAAGCTGATGCAGCACGGTGTTAGCTACGCGGATGTTGAGCCTGCTGTTCATCAGCCGGAGATCTTGATGCTCCGCTCCCAGCAGTATGAGCATTTACTAAAAACAAAACCCTTTTTAGAGCAAGCTGTAGACGGATTCGAGTCCATGTACTTGGAAGCGTTAGCAACCGGCCGCTTTAATGAAACCGTGGTTGATGATATCATGGAGCCTCTGGTCGATCAATTAAAGGAACATAAAGACGTTGTTTCACTGATGCTCTGTATTGACCAGCATGACGATTATACATATAATCACTCGATGCAGGTGGGCATTCTATCCTATTACATTGCATCCTGGCTCGGATTTTCCAAAGAGGAAGCCTATGAAGCAGGCAGAGCCGGCTATCTTCACGACATCGGAAAGTGCCGGATTCCGGGAAGTTTGCTGAACAAGCCAGGTAAACTTACTCCAGAAGAGTTCGAAGAAATGAAGCTTCATACGATTTACGGACATGACATCATCCGTGCCTCCTCGCCTGATACCATCCCGGCACTCGTTGCCCTCCAGCATCATGAACGTGATGATGGCAGCGGATATCCACATGCTCTCGACAAAAAAGATATCCATCCTTTCTCGCGCATTACGGCCATAGCTGACGTATTCAGCGCTATGAGCATGAATCGCGTCTATCAGTCCAAGCAGGAGCTGCTTACGGTTATGCGTGAGCTGCACAGCATGAGTTTTGGGAAGCTCAGCGCCAATGCTACCCAGGCATTTATCCGCCATATGCTTCCTAACTTCATCGGCAAAAATGTCATTCTCACAACTGGAGAAAGAGGCACCATCGTTATGACCAATCCCGCTGACTTCTTCCGCCCGCTCGTGAACACCAAAGAACGGTTTGTTGACCTCTCCTCCGAGCGTGATATCGGTATCGATCAGATTTTCTTATAAAATTTTATATCTAAAATAAAAAAGTGTCCCAGGCAGAATTGCCGGGACACTTTTTTTGGCGAACGGAAGCTTAATAGACACACAAGCTTATCCGATACTGCCTTCCATTTCGAATTTGATCAAACGGTTCATCTCTACCGCATATTCCATCGGCAGTTCCTTCGTAAACGGCTCGATGAAGCCCATAACGATCATTTGCGTCGCTTCCGCTTCGGTCAGACCGCGGCTCATGAGGTAGAACAATTGATCCTCGGATACCTTCGAAACCGTAGCTTCGTGTTCAAGAACGATATTGTCATTCTTGATCTCGTTGTACGGAATTGTATCCGAAGTGGATTCATTATCGAGAATCAGCGTATCGCATTTGATGTTGGCTTTCGCGCCGTCGGCATTGCGTCCGAAGGAAGCCAGACCGCGGTAGGTTACTTTACCGCCATGCTTACTGATCGATTTCGATACGATCGTCGAGGTGGTATCCGGAGCTAAGTGAATCATTTTCGCTCCGGCATCCTGGTGCTGGCCTTTGCCTGCAACCGCGATGGACAATACCATGCCTTTCGCGCCGCGTCCTTTCAAGAGGACCGCAGGATATTTCATCGTCAGCTTGGAGCCGATGTTGCCGTCCACCCATTCCATGGTTGCATTCTCTTCGGCAACAGCACGCTTGGTCACGAGGTTGTAGATGTTTGGCGCCCAGTTTTGGATTGTAGTATAACGAACGCGAGCATCTTTTTTACAGATAATCTCGACGACCGCACTGTGCAGCGAGTTGGTGCTGTAGATTGGAGCTGTACAGCCTTCAACATAGTGAACGAAGCTGCCTTCGTCCGCGATGATGAGCGTACGTTCGAATTGTCCCATGTTCTCGGAGTTGATGCGGAAATACGCCTGCAGCGGGATTTCGCATTTAACGCCTTTAGGAACGTAGATGAAGCTTCCTCCGGACCACACTGCGCTGTTCAAAGCCGCAAATTTATTGTCGGATGGAGGAACAACGGATGCAAAATGCTCTCTGAAGATTTCCGGATGCTCTTTCAGAGCCGTATCGGTATCCATGAAGATAACGCCCTGATCTTCCAGATCCTTTTGCATATTGTGATATACGACTTCGGATTCGTACTGGGCGGATACGCCGGCGAGGAACTTTTGCTCCGCTTCAGGAATACCTAGCTTGTCGAAGGTTTCCTTGATTTCGGAAGGAACCTCCTCCCAAGTCTTGCCTTGCTTTTCGGAAGGTCTTACGTAGTACTGGATATCGTTAAAGTCCAGCTCGTCGAGGTCGCCGCCCCATTTTGGCATCGGCATTTTCTCGAACTGCTCGAGGGATTTCAAACGAAACTCCAGCATCCATTCTGGTTCATTTTTGATTTTGGAAATTTCGGTTACGATCTCACGGGTCAAACCTTTGCCCGTTTGGAAAACCGCTTTGTGCTCATCGCGGAACCCATATTTGTACTCTTCTATTTCAGGGGCTTTTTTAGCCATGGGTTTGAACCTCCCTATCATTTATGATTAATGCTGATCCTCGTCAATTCCTTTGCGTAGTGCATTCCACGCCAGCGTGGCGCACTTGATGCGCGCAGGAAACTTATTTACTCCGGACAGGGCTTCAATATCTTCATAATCGTCAAAATGTACGTCTTCCCCCTGCATCAGCGAAGAGAAGCGAGATGCAAGTTCCTGCGCCTCTTCAACCGTTTTGCCTTTGACGGCTTCGGTCATCATTGAGGCGGAGGACATGCTGATGGAGCAGCCTTCCCCCGTATACTTGGCATCCTGTACGATTCCGTTCTCCACCTTGAGCTGCAGCGAAATTTTGTCGCCGCAGGTCGGATTATTCAAATCCACCGTAACGGTTCCGTCTTCGAATTTTCCCCGGTTTCGCGGATTTTTATAATGGTCCATAATCACGCGCCGGTACAAGTCATCAAGTTGCATTAGCCAAAATACTCCTTTGTCTGGATTAATGCGCTGATCAGACGGTCCACATCTTCTTTGGTATTATACAGATAAAAGCTTGCACGGGCCGTAGAACTTGCCTCCAGCCAGCGCATCAGCGGCTGGCAGCAGTGATGTCCCGCGCGGATTGCAACGCCGCTGGCATCCAGAACCGTTGCCACATCATGCGGATGAACATCGCCCAGATTAAACGTCACGAGGCCGACTTTCCGCTCACGGGGTCCGTACAGCTTTAGCCCTTCAATTTCGGACAAACGGTTTACTGCATAAGTAGCCAGTTCATGCTCATGCGCTTCAATGGCATCCATACCGATGCTGTCCAGGAAATCAATGGCTGCCCCGAGTCCTACAGCTCCCGCAATAATCGGAGTGCCCCCCTCAAACTTCCAAGGGAGCTCCTTCCACGTGGAGTCGTACAGACCGACATCATCGATCATTTCGCCGCCAAATTCCACGGGTTCCATCGATTCAAGTAGCTCTTTTTTGCCATACAGCACGCCGATACCGGTAGGTCCGCACATTTTATGGCCTGAGAAAGCATAGAAATCGCAATCCAGATCCTGCACGTCAATCTTCATATGAGGTGTGCTTTGAGCTCCGTCCGCAACCATGACGGCACCGTGATGGTGTGCGAGCTTCGCAATTTCCTTCACCGGATTCACGACGCCCATAACGTTGGAGACATAAGCCATGGATACAATTTTGGTTCTGCCCGAGATCACTTTCTCGACCTCAGGCAAAGTAACTGAACCGTCTTCTTGTAGTTTAACATATTTGAGCACGGCACCGGTGGCTTTTGCCACCTGCTGCCATGGAATGAGATTACTGTGATGCTCCATCGGTGTCAGGACGATTTCATCGCCTTCGCCCAGAATAGAGCGTGCGTATGACGAAGCAACCATATTCAGGGCTGTCGTCGTTCCGCGGGTAAAAATAATTTCCTTCGTGCTCTTGGCATGAATGAACTTCGCCACTTTTTCGCGTGCGCCTTCATAAGCATCGGTAGCACGACTGCCGAGCGTATGCACACCCCGGTGCACGTTCGCATTATCATATTCATAATAATGCCGCATCGCTTCAATCACGGCCAGCGGCTTCTGTGAAGTCGCCGCGCTGTCAAGGTAAACCAGAGGATGGCCGTTAATCTCCTGCTTCAGAATTGGGAACTGCTCGCGAATGGCGTTGTTCATTGTCCCAACTTCCCTTCGATAACAGCTTGAAGCTGCTTCTGGAGGCTCTCCAGCGGGATTTGGGAAACGACCGGTGCCAGGAAGCCATAGATGATGAGGGATTCAGCTACTTCGCGCGAAATGCCACGGGACATCAGGTAATAAATTTGCTCCTGATTGACTTGACCGACGGATGCCGCGTGGCCTGCTTTAACATCATCCTCATCGATCAGCAGGATTGGGTTCGCATCCCCGCGGGCTTTAGGGCTCAGCATGAGCACTTTTTCCGTTTGCTGTCCATCAGACTTCGTTGCGCCTTTTTCGATCTTCGTGATGCCGTTGATGATCGCCGTAGCTTCCTCACGCATGACAGCGCGGGTGATCATTTGGGACTCGGAAGATTTGCCGAAGTGATTGGCACGCGTCGTATAGTTCAGCTTTTGGGATCCGGAGCCGACAGCGATAATTTTCGAATCGGAAGTCGAACCGTTTCCTTTCAGGATTGAATACGTATCGCTCATGGTGTCGCCGCTGTTCATTTCGCCGACGATCCATTCCATGGATGCATCATTGTCAATGATCGCGCGGCGGTAGCTCAGATCCGTTACGTTCGTTCCCATCTGGTGAATCGTTGCATAGCGGACTTTAGCACCGGACTTAGCGAAAATTTCAACCGCTCCATTGTGGGTAACGGCCTTCGTGCTGTCGCCGGATACGTAGTTATCTACATAGGTAACCGAACTGTTGGTGTCAGCAATAATCAGAATGTGAGGCGCAAAGGTCGCTTCCTCATCATCTGTCAAAAACACAGCCTGCAGCGGTACGGATACTTCAACATTCTTCGGAACATAGAGGAAGATGCCTCCGTTCCAAAGTGCTGCATGAAGCGCGCTAACTGAATGCTCATCCGCTTGAACCGCCGTATGCAAATGAGCTTTTACAAGCTCCTCGTGTTCTTTAACAGCCGTTTGCAGATCGGTAAAGATCACACCTTTTTCAGCAAGCTCAGGCGCCAGTTTGGTGTATACCACACCAGAGTTGCGCTGGATCATCAGGCTTCCGGATTCCTGATCCTTAACCAGCTCTTGAATAGAAGCGGGAACCTCCGCCAAGGATGCTAGCTGCGCGCTCTCTTTGGAGCTGCCGTAGTTTTGGATATCCCAGCGTTCAATTCTCATTTTCTCAAGCTTAGGCAGTTCGAGACTTGCCGCAAGCTCCAATGCTTTGAGTCGATTTTCCGTAAGCCAGGTTGGTTCTTGTCTTTGTTCGGACAATTGACGCAAGCCTTCAGCGTTAACCGGAAGAATGGTTTGTGTTGTCATTTGCGTTTCCTCCTTCCGTTTTTTTACGCTTCTTGACCTACAGTCTCGTCTTCGATTCCAAGCTCTTCTTTAACCCAGTCATAGCCTTCAGCTTCCAGACGTTCTGCAAGCTCAGGTCCGCCGGACTTAACAATGCGTCCTTGCATCATAACGTGAACGAAGTCAGGTTTAACATAGTTAAGCAGGCGCTGGTAGTGGGTAATGATAAGGAAACCACGGTCTTCGCTGCGCATCGCGTTCACGCCGCTAGCAACGATTTTCAGTGCATCAATATCCAGACCGGAGTCGATTTCATCCAATACTACGATGCTTGGTTCGATCATCATCATTTGCAGGATTTCATTCCGTTTTTTCTCACCGCCGGAGAAGCCTTCGTTCAGGTAGCGGTGTGCAAATTCCGGATTCATGTCAAGTTCTTTCATTTTTGCTTCCAATTGACGAATAAAACGGATCAAGGAGATTTCTTGACCTTCTTCGCGGCGGGCGTTGATGGCACTGCGCAAAAAGTCGGAGTTTGTCACACCTGTGATCTCGCTTGGGTACTGCATAGCCAGGAACAGGCCTGCGCGTGCGCGCTCGTCAACAGCCATGTCCAATACGTCTTCCCCGTTCAGCGTTACGCTGCCGTCCGTTACTTCATATTTAGGATGACCCATAAGCGCAGAGGCGAGGGTACTTTTACCAGTACCGTTAGGTCCCATGATGGCGTGAATTTCTCCGCCTTTCATCTCCAGGTTAATTCCTTTGAGAATTTCTTTGCCTTCAATTTCCGCTTTAAGTCCCTCGATGGTAAAGTGAGTAGCCATTGCGTTAATCCCTCCATTTATTGTTTTACCGAAATCAGAAAGCCTATTTAAACAGGGATGACCTCCCCGATTTCAAGCAATCATAATTATCAACTTAAAATAAATCTAAATTGATTCTCATTGATTATCACTAATTTTATAATAAAGTCAGACTCTTATCAACCGCTCCGGCTTGCAAGAAATGAAATAATTGCAGAAAGCAGGCGCAGCTATCAAAAACCAAGCCTGCTTCTATATTTCTTGCCTCTATCTTCCATGAACAAACACCCGCAAAAAAGGCGCTCCCGCCTCAAAGACAGTCGCACCTTTCATGGTGTTCATTTTCAGATGTCAGGTAAGTAAGTACGCCTTCTTATCCCAAATAAGAGCGCAGCATCCACATATGTTTTTCAAGATCGTTTTTGATTGTGATGAATAAATCGGCTGTCGGATGATCTCCGGCTTCTTCCGCCAGATGAACGCCTTCATGCAATTCCTCCGATACGCTAGCAAAATCCTCGATCAGTGTTTGCACCATTTTGCGGGCATCTTCCTTGCCGGAAGCCTCCTGAATGGTAGCGAGTTCCAGATATTCCTTCATCGTAGCGGCAGGGCTGCCTTTAATGGTAAGTAGACGTTCAGCCACTTCATCCATTTTCAAATTAATGTCATCGTACAGCTCTTCGAATTTCGCATGCAGTGTGAAAAAGTGCTCCCCTTTTACATACCAATGGTAATTATGAAGTTTGACATACAATATATTCAGGTTTGCAACCTGCTGGTTCAGTATTTGTTCGAGTGTCATCGTTTTGGATTTCGAAGTTGTTTTGGCCATTGTTTAATCCCTTCCTTTTCTATAAGTTAAAAACCAGAATCCGTGCCTATCCAAACGACAGTGATATACGTATCTTTATCTTTATCCACCAAGCTTCACCTTATTCGATAACCTGTAGTAAATGAGAGCCTTTAAATCCTCGCCCCGAAAAAACAGAAAACCAGCCTTCAGGCTGGTTTTGGAGTTTTGTTCATACCTACAGCATTTTAAGAAGCGCTTCATAACCGGGCATACCCGGAGTAATTCCAAGAGCGGCTGCTTCCAAAGTCACGGATTCGAGCGGCGCTTCCAGCAATTCCTTCAGTGTCTTTACGCCTACTGCCCGGCCTGCAACTATTTTGCGGTCGCCCAGGCGTTCATTCAAAAGTCCTACATCAAGTGCCCCGCACATAATATAAATCTTATAATAGCCTGATAAATCAAGGTTTATTTGCCCTCTTCTCCATAAAAATCACACAGCGGTCACACAAGTATGATTTCCTCTAAGGTGTTTGTGACTTCTTGTTGCATACTCGGTAAGACATGACTATAAGTGTCCAAAGTTACTCCTACCTTCGTATGTCCTAATCTCTCGGAGATCACTTTTACATTTATTCCTTTGGAAAGGAGTAAAGTTGCATGTGTATGTCTTAAATCATGGAACCTAATATGAGGCAATCCACATCTTTCAATGTCTTTTGCGTATGCCTTTGTTAAATTCCCAGGGAATACAGTCTTACCATTTGCAAAATTAAATATTACGATATCCATATCAACCCAACCAGATCCAAGTTTAGACTTTAGAGTTTCATAACGCTTCCGCTGTTCCTTTAAAATGTCGATTAATTGATTAGGAATAGATATCTTTCTGACACCAGCATAAGTTTTTGCACCTTGTTTTATCTTGGTTCCGTAATGAGTTAAGGTTTGGTTTATATAAATAATTTTATTGGTAAAATCAATGTCTTTCCAACGCAAACCTAATATCTCACCTTGTCTCATACCAGCTAGCAATGCAAGCGCATAAACACAGTGATATCTTCTGTTTTGTGTGAATTCCAAGAACGTATTCACTTGGTCAAGTGTCCATATCTGTAAGTTCGATTTTTCCTTTTTTGGTAATGTAACTTTTCTCATGTAGTTTATCTTCAATAAACCATACTCAATTGCTTTATCAATAGCGCATTTCAATAGTGTGCAAACACGATCAATCGTATTTCTTGCGTAACCCTTATTGTGCATATTAGTTACAAATCGCTGACATATATTTAAGTCAAGCCTCTGTAACTTAACATTTCCAATTGAGTCTTTGATGTGGTTTTTATAATATAACTTGTTATTATAGAAAGTGGTTTCGCTGCACTCCATCTTCCGTATATTGTCAAGCCAATATTGGATGAAATCACCGAGTGTTGTATGATCAGTTCCTACGTATTCTTGATTCTGAACATCTAAGTGAAGCTGTGCCATTGCCTCATCAGCTTCTCTTTTTGAGTTAAACCCCCTTCTCCTCACTTGTTTTCTTAATCCATTTTGATCATAGTAGTCAAATACAAATTCCCACTTTTTAGTACCTTTATTTTTCTTAACTGAAGCCATTTTTACACGCTCCCTATTCTTACTGACCAATAAGAATGGAGCCAAGTATGTGATTATTTTAATTTCATCACAAATACCGACTCCAGTTATTGATGGTTCTTCAGATTGTTTTTGATGTTTTAATCCAATATTCCAGCACTGCTCTTGAAACGTATTTTCTCTTGCCTATCTGTACTGGATTCAATTTATTCATGATTTCTGTAGCTGCATTACGCCCCATATTCAATCTCTTCATAATATCCTTAGTACACAATAACTCTTTTTCTTTATTTGCTGTGTCAGTGTTACTCATTCAATCACCTCATGTAACTCCTATGTATGTATAATTTGTCTCATTCGATATTTTTAATTTGATTTAAACCATTATTGACCTAATTAAGCTTATATGTATTCTTTTCTCTAATTAACCTCCTACTCATCTTCCATCTCTTCAAAGTATTCAAATAAATCCATATCTTCCGACCATTCATTAACTGTATTAACGCTCATTGTACGCCCGTCTAAGCCTGTTATATGTATCTGCTTCCTTTATACTCCCTTACTGTAAAACTCGCTCAGAAGGGTTTTTGTAATGTCAAAAGAAGTCCAAGGGTTATCCAGCCTGGGCAGAAGCCATTCGCTTTTTGCTGGAACTGATCGATAAACAAGCAATACGACTGACTTAAGTAGGACCCCCGCACAACATGGATAGAACGACGTATAAACTTTTAGCTACGCACCCATGGCCGGGGAGGGGGCCCCGGCCGTGGGTGGCGATTTTTACAGCGTTGTTATTGTCACTCCGTTGTATCATCAAACTCAACACCTGATATATAATCAACACCTTTTTGCGCTTGCCCTGCTGATAATCCGGTCAGTTACCATATCGTAAATTTTAATACTCATATTTACCCTCTCCCTTATGTGATATAATGGAGGAGCGAAAGCTATCCAATAATTTTCGCTCCGGTCCACTTGCTCCCTTAAAGCTAGTGAAATGATCACCGCGCAGATTTCCGGCACTGGGTTAGTAGGATCGAGCTCACAGCGGACAATGGGTTGTACTTGTGCCATTATGGTCTCCTTTCTCAAATCAAAAAGGCCTCAATCTGCGAGACCTTATCGATTTGGGTATGCTATTTTTCGGAAGTTCCGAGCGCTTCGTTAATCATCCTTAGTTTCTCGGTTTTGTAAATAATTTGTTGATTTATGCTATCAATCATTATTGTTACCCTCAGGACTAGTGACTGAAGCTCCTTAAGTAGTAATGTTAATCACCTTCTTTTGATTATCGACACTTAGGTCGCCACCAATAGCTTCGCTTATGGCCCTAACCGGCGCATTTGCGTTCCCGTAACCGGGTTTAATTTGCCGCTCGCCGTTACAGAAAGCTTCAAAACAACGTCTCCACTTTCTACAGTTAACCCACAGACATATCTGTGACTGGTTTTCTTCGTTCATAGGCAAAAGCAATCATTACCGCCCCTAGGATAGCACAAATCATGTACATAAACGAATAGGAGGATAGATCAGCGACCGATCCCATCAACACTCCACCCAGAGATACACCCATATCTGCTGTCGCAATAAATAAACCGATTAATACATTCCGATTCAGCTGTGGCAACACAAAGGATAAATAGGTGGTTAACGTCGGATAGAGAATGGATTGAGCGATACCCATCAAGATTGCCCCCACATACAAAAGGACAGCTCCTCCTGTGATTGCCCAACTTACACACAGTGCGGCTATTGCCAACAGGAACATCGTTCCCATGATAAAAGGTGCGTGCCACCTGCCGTCAGAAGGGATTTTTTTGCGTAGCAACATCCGGGCCAGCACAACAGTTCCTGCCTGAAGCATCAGATAGATCCCCGCTTTGCCGCTTGGTAATTGACTGGCGTACAGGGGAATAAAGGTCGTGATGGCACCGAACACAATGGAAGCACTAAGCATCAATAAACTGCATCTAAACAAGAATGGATTTTGCAACAATTGACGAAAGGATTGAGCCAGGCTTACATTCTGCTCCGATGGATATCCGGCAGGATGCTGCTCTTTGCTCTTGTCCATCTTGGCGGTATATCCGAAGATGCCTGTACAGACGGCAATACCGATCAGAACGACTGTAAAATAATCCATGCTACCTGTCTGCCAAATCCATAGCGCCAAAACAGGACCCACAATGCCGGGAATATAACTGAACAACGAATAATAGGAAATGCCCTGGGAACGGTCTTTCTCCGGCAGGGCATCTATAATGCCAATCTGCAAAGCCATGGAAAAGAAAGCGGTCGATACCCCCTGTAAAATACGAGCAACCAGATAGCCTCCAAGCCCCGTAAACGTGTATAAAATCAGAGCAAACCCATTGATAATCAGAATAAAACGAAGTACTTTGATCGGTCCGCGTTTTTGAATGATATGACCTGCCCATGGCCTGAAAAACATGGCTGTAAACATATAGGCGCCCATAATCAGACCAATGGTTGTACTGCTCGCCCCCAAGGATTCACCCTGTAAAGGAATAATCACATTAAGAATTGCATTTGCACTAAAATACAGAAGTACCAGGATGTACAAACGCAGAAACGGCCATGACAT
This sequence comes from Paenibacillus mangrovi, assembly GCF_022898935.1. Classification (GTDB taxonomy): domain Bacteria; phylum Bacillota; class Bacilli; order Paenibacillales; family Paenibacillaceae; genus Paenibacillus_AQ; species Paenibacillus_AQ mangrovi. Next base: position 25,004 of record NZ_JALIRP010000022.1, read on the forward strand.
CGCTCCACTCATCCTTGGTCCTCCACCTGAAACGTAATTAAATAGGTTAATAATCTCCTGGCATAAACGGACTGAACATCCTTCAATTGCTCAATAGGTACCATTTCCTCAATCTGACCGTCTCTGAAAATAATAACCCTGTCGCAAATATAGGCTGCCACCTGAATATCATGCGTAATGAACACATAGCTCATCTGATACAATTGCTTTAATTCTTTTAACAATCGCAGCACCTGAATCTGCACGGACACGTCCAGAGAACTGATGGCTTCATCGAATACAATGCAGCGGGGTTCTGTAGATAAGGCTCTTGCGATACATACTCTCTGAGCCTCTCCACCTGATAGTTCATGTGGATATTTGAGCCTGTAGGAAGAGTCTAATCCCACTTGATGCAACAACGTATCAACCTTGCTTTGCATATCCGCTTTCACTTTTTCCTGAGCCTTTAGGGGCTCCATAATGGCTTCCTCCACCGTAAGAAACGGATTAATGGAGGACGTATAATTTTGAAATACGGCACTGATGCTGCCCATCCTCACGCGGCGATCATTCACGTTTTTTCCCTCAAATAAAATACGCCCGCGATCAGGCTTTTCAATGCCCAGAATCAGACGTCCCAATGTGGACTTGCCACTTCCACTTTCGCCGATAATGCCGAGACATTCGCCTTGCTTGCATTCAAATGCAACTTTTTTCAAAACCTGCTGCCTTTGTTTGGAGAATAATCCGTCTTGTTTATAGGACTTTTCAATCCCATCCACCTTGAGCATCTATGTCCCCTCCTGCATCAATTTCCTGAAATGATTGCTCAGCTCCAACCGGGTAGTAACCAAATATTGAGTATAAGTATGTTCCGGCTTCGAAAAAACAGACCGAATGTCCCCGCTTTCGACAATGGCTCCATCTTTCATGACCATCACTTCATCCGCAATCTTCTGAACGACACCGAGGTCATGGGATATAAACAGCATGGAACAACCCATTCGTTCGCGTAGTCGAATCAATTGTTCAACCACTTCATATTGAGAGATCGTATCCAGCGCCGTTGTTGGTTCATCCGCAATGATCAGATCCGGCTCCAACACGAGTGCCAATGCAATCATGATTCGCTGCAACATGCCACCGGATAACTGATGTGGATATTGATTGAGAATTTCTTGCGGATTCTTTAACATGACGCTTTCCATGGCGCTAATGATCTTCCGCTCGCTCTCTCTGTTATTCCAGTTGAAATGCGTCTGGAGCGTCTCTCGAATATGGACACCGATTACACAAGAAGGATCAAATGCACTCATGCCATTTTGCAGAATCATGCACAGGTTTTTGCCTCTTCTTCGTCTCATCTCTTGTTCAGAAAGCTGGTTCAAGTCCTCGCCTTTGAAGAGAATCGTTCCGGATAGGCGAATCCAGGGTTTATTCAAACGCATAATAGACCTGCATGTGACGGACTTGCCACTTCCGCTTTCCCCGACGATGGCCAGACAACTTCCTTGTTTGACCTGAAATGAACTGTTATGAATAATGACCTTGTCCGTATTGGCATCCCAGACCTTCAAATGTTTAACCTCTACTATATTCATAGACGGTCTTTCCCACCTCTTTTTTACGAAGCTTACCTTTGGAAGTCATCAATTTGGGGTTCAAAGCGATCTGAAGCGCATCCGATAAAAAATTAAAGGCCGACACCACAATGACAATCGCTAGTCCAGGTGCCAACATTAACTCGGGTCTGGAGAACATGACTTCCCTTGCCTCATTCAACATCATCCCCCATTCGGCATGAGGGGCCTGTATCCCCAAGCCCAGAAAGGAGAGCCCCGAGATTTGCAGCATCATCGAACACATGGAACCACTGGCAATTACCGCAACGTCGGCAAATGTAACCGGAACAATATGCTTGGTTATAATTCTAAAGCTGCCGATGCCAGAGGCTTTGGCGAATTTCACATACTCCATCTCGGAGAACTGCATCACGGAAGTTCGAATGACGCGGGCAAACCATGCCCATTTCATGACCACAAACGCAATCAAAATATGTTCAAGTCCCGCGCCCAAAATACCGACCACCGCCAGTGTCATGACGTATCCCGGGAAAGAAAGCATCACATCGCAAACTCTCATGATCCAGGCATCTGTCTTTCCTTTGAAGTAACCCGCGATAAATCCGACGATAGCTCCAAGCAGAACAGACATCATCAAGGCTACCAATACCCATAGCACACTGGGACGAATACCATAAATGAGTCTGGATAACACACATCTGCCCAAATGATCATTTCCTAACCAATAGCCCCAGGAGGAGGAAGCATATCGAAGCTTCATATTCACTTCCTCCGGGTCATGGGGGGCACACCAAGGGGCAAATATGCCCGCAGCAACAATGATTACAATGACAGCGAGCGATGTCATCGCAAGCTTGTCTTTGCTCAAATTTCTTAATAATCGCATCAGCATCAGAGATCCTTTCTTAACCGGGGATTCATCGCCGCATTGATCACGTCAGAAATCGTATTAAACAGCACAAATGTTACGGCCAAAATAAGAACATACGCCTGAATAATCGGGAAATCCCGATTGAGGATGGACCGCACGCTCAACCTTCCAAGTCCCGGCCAGGCAAACACATTTTCAATCACAACAGTACTGCCGAGCACAATGGGGATGGCCATGCAAAATATGGATACCGCCACTTGCAGTGAATTTCGTAAAATATGCAGGGTCACCTTCCGCTCACTTAAGCCGCTTGCCCTTCCATAGAGCACGTAATCCTCATTCATGTTGCTTAACATCGAACTCCGGACCGTTCTAAAATAAATGCCTGTATAACTCACCGTAATCACGATTACTGGCAGAATGTAGCTCTTAAACGAATCCATTCCGCTCGTAGGCAACAAGTCCAGCTTGACGGACAAATACCAGATCAGGATGGCTGCGAGCCAGTAAGATGGTATGGCGGTCAGGACAAACGAGAGGCCTCTGACCGATTTATCGACGGCTCTCCCTTCTCTCATGGCACAGATCACACCCAGAAGAATAGACAACCCAATAATGAATACCGATGATACCAGCGTTAATTTTAATGTGTTCAGGAATGCAGGACCAACCAGGGACCACACCGGTTCACCGGATACATACGAGCTGCCAAAATCAAACTGCATACAGGCAATCAACCAATTCACATACTGGATGACGAATGGTTTATCGAACCCTAATGCTTCATTGGTTTGGGCGATTAATTCATCCGTAATCTGAGGAACCTCCTGTGCCTGTAATACAACTACGGCGGGGTCCAGCAGTGAAAGGTTAATGAGTACAAACGTTATCAATGAAATGACGAACAGCAAGGGTATGGCGAGCAATATCCGTTTGACTATATAACTTCCCATATCCATCACCGCTCTATTTAAAATTCATTTGCTCAAATGGCAATTCATATTGAGTCTGCTTGAATGAGATTCCGTCCAGGTTTTTGGGAGCGACGACGGTGACCCGTCCGTTGGTAATCGGAATAAACACGGCTTCATCATGGACGATTCTCATTATGTCGGCGTACAGTAATTGGCGGGATGCGTCATCTGTGGACACCATGACTTCATCAATTTTCTTATATAGTTCTTCCGCTTGGGTAAGACCGCTTGTTGTATGTTTATAGGCGGAATCCGAAGTAAACGCAGAGATTGTACTTTGTGGATCGTACGCCAGTCCCCAGGTCTGATTGAACAACAGATCATATTCCCCGGTTGCCCTTCTGTTCGCGATCGAAGTGGATTCCTCACCAACAATCTCCAGCTGAATGCCTAATCCTTTTAAGGCATGCTGGATCAATTCCGCCTGCGTTTTTTGCGAAGATGAATTGCTGTCATAATACAATGTCAGAGCTAATTGCTGACCATTCTTCGTTCTTACTGCCTTTCCGTTTGTTAATGTCCAACCTGCCTTTTCCAAAAGCTCTTTTGCAGTCTCGGGATTATACTCCCGCTTCTTCAATTCAACATGGGCATAGTTAACGTTTGACGAGAATAAGGTGTCCGCTACGGTCTGTGTTCCGTTAAAAATGTCATTGCTGATCGTTTCCCGATCAATGGCAACCCATATCGCTTCACGGACAGCCGTTTCGTGGACAGGGTTATCCATTTTGCTGCTATTGGCTACGATCATATTTGTATTCATCGCTTCACTTCGGACCACTTGGAAATCACCCGAGTCAGCCAATTGATTCATGGCTTCAACATCAATGCTGTCCGCACCCCGATCATCGGTGAATACAAAGTTGATTTCGCCCTTCTGTAATGCCAGTAATGTCGTTTCCCCTGCCGGGAGAACCTTGGACGTGATTTTTTGGATCTCAGGTGCGCCGCCCCAGTAATCTTCATTGGCTTCAAACGTTGCATTCTCATCGATTTTATGTGCAATCAGCTTGTAGGGTCCCGTGCCGTGATAACCGCTTACCCCGTCCTTTGTGCCTCCGTTCGTAAAATCCTTGGGTGATATAAATACATACGGTCTGGTCATGGACAGCTCCACCAGGGCTGGATAATAGGGTTCGGAAAGCACCAGTTCGAAAGTGTATTCATCCATGACTTTCGTACTTACGATTTTGGTGGACAACTTAATCCAGGCATGTTTTTCGGCATTCGCCTGAACCGCATCGATATTTTGTTTGACCGCCTCAGCGTTAAACGGTTCACCATCATGGAATTTCACATCTTGTCGCAAATAGAACGTATACGTTTTCCCGTCTTCGGCAATATCCCAGGATTCTGCCAGTAATGGCTTGATTCCATCGACCGTGTTTTCAACCAAAGATTCGTAAACCATCCCTTGTGCGGGCATGGAACCTGTGTACAGATGGGGATTCATATCATTAATATCCTTGGCGGATGCATATATGAGTTCAGACTTGACCTCGCTATTCGCTGACTCCTTTTTTGTCCCTTCCTCTTGCCCACATCCTGCGAGCACGGTAATGACAGACAATAACAGCAATATTAAACCAAAAGCACTACCCTTTTTCACAACATTTCCTCCTGATAATGAAAGATATATAAATATGTGATTAGCCCCTAATGTTCGCCAGCCCTGCGCAGATCATCCGAATGTCTTCATTGAAGGATTGAACGACAAATGCATCGGACAGATCCTGATCGGCGTGAGCGCGAGCAACTTCTTGAATCTTCGCCTCATAGGTGGCAATAAACGTATCGATGGTTGGGCAGCTAACCTGCAAATGTCTCGCAATGCCCTGAATGATTTTGATGCGGTAGTAGTCCTCCTTGGGCATTCTGGGGATGTCCAAAGATCCTTCCTGATTGACAAACATCTTCCTGAAGGGAACAGCCGAAAAGTCAAAATACTTGCCCTCCGGGTTGGGCTCCGAAAAGGGATCCATCAATAACGAGGTGTATCGTATGTATAATAAATACTCTTGATGAATGTCCTGAAACTGACTAAAATTCTCGATATCCTGGCGTGATAAACTCTCCAATCGTACCGGATAATTATCATCCGTCATGAATTGAAGCAGATTGACACCCTGGATACGGAGCCTATCCGTAATCGTCATAATTTCGTTCCACTGTGTCCGCATGTCCCGAATCAAATATTGGGTTACAGGACCTTCCGGGTAGATTTTATATACATATTTCCGTGTGTCTGACGCTCCAAAGATGGCATCCAATGAAAAGTCATTCATGAACAACGGCGGGTGCACATATAAAGAAATATTTCTCGTTTCCGCCTCGATTGGAGATGGCAAAACTTCCAGTGCAATGCCCAATTGCTCGTACATCTTGCACAGTCTGTCCACATGTTCCGAAGGAGTAGACGTGGAACCGATATAGACCTTTTTCTTAACTCCTGTTGTAATGACATGATTGGACGGTTGATCGTTCATCCATCGGGTGTCCCCCAGATAGGTAGAGAAACTGATTACTTCTGTATCCGCATGCAACTGCCTCACATAATGGCTTACCAGCATGTTGGAGCCAAAGGTTGGAGAGATCAAAATAATGCAATTCACTTGTTTGATGAAGTTTTCCTTCATTTGTTTCAATACATCGATATAAGCATCCGTTGTCACAGCGAAAATGAGCGTATCCCATTCGCCTTCAATGGTCTCATATCCCTTAAACACCCGATCGATGAAGCATTCACCTGCCAACGGTCGATGCTTTTCATTTTGAATGCTTGCTCCAATGAATCCATCACTTTGCAGAACTGCTTCAAAAAAAGAGTTTGAACGCATCGATTCTCTTCCCACTATGCCTACGGTGCAATTGAATTGCCTTTTGAGCGTTACTGCCAGCTGAATGGATGCAGGGCCTGTTCCGATCAACAGCACTCGTTGAAATCCGCTCATATGGACCTCTCTTTCCCAAGCTCAAACGAGCTATGCTTTTTGGTATAACGCAATATCGAACACATCATCCGGACGCAAGATATTGTCGACCATCTTCCATTTGCCGCTGTCGGTCTCTCTCATCGGATAGTTGAACAACGACTTTAACTGGTTACCGTACCTCATCGCCACCACCACATGTTCATTCGTCAATGCATGCAATTGATCGAGCAGATCATATTTATTCGCAACCGTGGAACTAAAAATGATATGTGTTGCTTCTCTCGTAAAAGCAAGGTCCTGCACCAATGTTTGCTCCAAATGAATGTTCAAGCCCGCACCCAGCTTCTCCACAACCTTCAACCCGAGTGTAATGGCTTCTTCGTCAATATCGATGCCAACTACCTCTGCCCCTGTTCGCTTAGCGATAAACAAAGGCGTCATTGGAAATGACCCGGAGCCTACCAGCAGCACTTTGGAACCCGAGGTGACATGGAAGCTACCAAACTCTTTTTCAATACATTCTTCTATGTTTTTGAAATAATCCGCGATTTCCACATCTCCGTCTTGCAGCTTCAATGCCCGATATTTCTCCATGACCGCCACACACCGTGCAGATTTGTCTCGCAGATCAAGGACAAGTTGATGCATGCTGCCTGATTCCTGCTGATTGAGCTGTTCCCAGATTCGTTCATTTTGCTTGTCCGTTATAAACGTAGAATAGTCATCAATTAAAGCCTCCAGCTCTGAACTGTGCTGAGCCGTATGATCATATCTGCCTGCCAACTCATCGAATTTCCCGGAGAATTCACTCAAGCATGTTTGAAAATCAATCAATGTCTCCATTCCTTTTCCTCCTATCACTCGTCATGGTCATGCATCTATAAATGCTTTGCCCTGGGCCACGATTCCAACAGATCCTTCAATCGTAATTCGTTCAAGCTCTGCTCCATTCCATTGCGCCTTCACTTTAATCGTACCACCAGGCTGCTTGATTTGCTGAACGACTTCCCTTTGCCTGCTCCATGCCAGATAGGCTCCCACGGAGGCTGTACCTGAACCGCACCCCCTTTCCCAGATCAGACTATCCAGCTGCGGGACAAATATGAGTGGTGCCAGCTCCTCCGATTGGGATTTGTATAATAAAATACCAATCAGCTTATCCCCCAAGGTTAAGCCTAATAATCGCGCCAGCGCTTGTGCCCTCTTTCTCATCGCTTCATCAAACGCTTCCACTTCGATGACGATATGGATGAACTCCCGATACCGCACGATTACAATATCCATATCGATTCCCTCATACTTGACGGTTCGTTGTTCAATCTGCTCAGGAATGGGCATCATTACTTGGCAAAAATATTCATTCTGCTGCTTCTTCACCTGACACCTGATTAGTTGATCTGTCCCGGAAACCTCCAAGACGATTTCTGAATAATCAGTTGATTCCACCTCTTTTTCGGACGCGATATACGCAGCCAAGGCCATGCAGGCATTCCCGCAGAACTCTCCACCGGCCATTTCCAAATAGGCAGCCGCCTCCGGTTTTATCGCTCCGCCAATGAACCCCACTTGTTCGGCGTATACGTTGTCATAGGACATAATTTGTGCGGCGATGTGTGGATATGTCTCAGCTGGATGATCCGTTTTCACCAGAACCGTCATATTTTGAGTTGGATTAAACTTGATAAAATCAATCTCCTGTATCATCGCAGCCGCTACTCCTATTCTTGTTATGGAATTAAGTTGAGTTAACTTTGCTATAATGCGTAAATAGTAATTATTACGATTAATGTCGAGGGGAATATAGCATAATCCACTTGTGATCGTCAATAGTTATTTTAATTTCCAAAAAAGAGAGTATGCTTGTCCTTATATGCCCAGTTGGAAACAGATCTGACTATATATGGATATATTTAGGCGGAATGTATAGTTATATATAATAAAAGCACCAAATCTCTAAAAGCCTTGGCGCTACTGATTTACAACTATATGCGTCGATTCTCGACGAGTTTATTATGACTATAGACCAAGTCCAATTTTTGATTTTTCACTACACCATCCCATCCTACATCACCCCCCGGAAGATCGCTCAGTGGCTTTACGGCTCGAGAACGTTCATCCATTATTTGGTATTATGGGCTCACATTCCGTGGAACGGATTCCGAGTATGGCGCTAGGTATATTTCATGCACCTCGTGCTGGACCCAGCTCATTAGTTCCCATGATATCGAGAAGCATGAAGGTATATATCGTTAAAGCAAAAAAAGCCGCAACTAAGCGACTTATAAGCATATATGTTCTTAAATTCCCCACCGAGTTCTTCCATTACTTCACGTCTGCGGAAGTCCTCGAATGAACTGTACGAGCAAAAGAATGAAGAAGGTGCCGCCAACGCCACCTGCCAGTGCATGCGGGACGATGAAAGGCAAATAGGTATCTACCCAGCCGAAATGATTAAACATCACATACTGCGGCACCAGTGTAACCTGGGGTCGGAAGCATCAGCGTAATCAATACGATCGCAAATCAGAAGTTCCGCAATGGGAAGCTGATCCTGGCAAAACCGAACGCGACGAGACTGTTTGAAACAATCGTCGTAAACAAGACGCCTGCGATCAGTCCAAACGTATTCAGATAGAAGTGGGTAAACGAATATCCTGAGAGCGCATTCCATCCTTGTGTAAAATTATTAAATGTCGGATGTTTCGGAAGCAAGTCGGCGGACGCCATTTCGGCATCAGGCCTTTTTCAAAAAGGTCTATTTAAGTTTTTAATATTTATTAAATCACTCAGCCCATAAAGGCATTTCATGATCAAGCGCTCTACATGCTCGCCGTATTTTCTTAAAGGGATGGCACCAATCCCCGCGTTTCCTACTTGATTATTCCATTATCCTTCCATTTAGTTCAATAGAATAAGCAGGCTTAGGCAGCCTGCTCGACAATGTATGATATTCAGCTATCGTGCTTCATTAGCGAAGCGAACTTTGTACTTATCCTATTTGCTTTTCCTCAATTCGATACCATAACTCACAATACTCATAACCGTCTTTGTTTGTACAATACATTTCGAAATTGCCGCCATCTAAAACATTATACTTTGATGTTTGTAGCCATTCAGAAAATATCCGATTTTTTAATGAGCGCAAATCATAATTGCCGCTGCCGTTCCCAT
>NZ_JALIRP010000023.1 GCF_022898935.1 Paenibacillus mangrovi
CTCATTAACTTTACTTAAAATGTAGTTTATTTCTTGTTTAGTCTGCTTGTTTTTATAATGAAATACGTATTGTTGGAATAAATCCGGATTATAAACTTCGATCTCTGTACGAACATCATTAACTTCAAATGGGAATCTATAAGGCTCAGTGAAATCATAAAGTATTGGTTTACTTTCGATATGAGTGCCACCACTACATCCACTTATTAGAAAACACAGGATTAGAAAAACAAAAGAAAAACTCCTCATAACTTCACCCCTTCTAATAACACTAACGCAGGAGGTTGCAATATGTTACGTTATCCTGCCCGTTACTTCAACGAGAAAGAGAGCAGCTGCGCTTAGCGATCTGCTCCCTTGTTGTTTGAACTATCGTGTACCGTTAGCTTAAGAAACGAACTTAAAATACTGGGGACTGCTTACCATCAACATCAGGAGCCAAAGCAGGAAATATCATTCCGAGTATGCACACACCCACGTAGGTGGTGTATTCGGTCATAAATTCAGTCTGTTGCCTTACAACCGAAAGTTCATGTATTGATAAAAATAGGTAATTTTCACTTCGAAAATTAACAGGCTGTAAAGGAGTGCTTCTTTGATAAATGGTGACTTCCTTCTTAAGCACCCACTTTTCGAAATCGGACCTATCAGGATTTGTCCACAGCAGAGTAAGTAATATCACACCTACCAAAAGAATCAGCAGTCTCACGCCGAGCCCCCCTACACAGCAAGTACATTTTAGCCTATGATGTGTCCAAAAAAAAAGATGACTTGTTTTGTCTTACCTTTAAGGGGGACTCGGCTCAACTAATCTGCCCATTAGTTGAAAAAAGGCAGCCGATCAAGAAGTCGGCTGCCTTCTTCTCATTTAACTGGCAGTGGAGCAAGAATAATGTTGACTATTTGCACATTAGTGGTACTATATTCCAGCTAGCGTCTACATATGAATCTGGGAGGCATAAATAAATCCGTGGAAAATAAAATTATGGCTGCTGCGGTTGCAATTATTCCACCGCCAACTATGGTAGGAGCTAGGATTACGACTGTGATTGGATCGTAACATTTTTCTTGAATTTGACGTTATAATTAATATACAAATAATTGGAAGGGGCTTTGTTATTTTATGTCTGTGTTTAAGAAGTTGTTTCCCATCTGTTTAACAATCTTATTAATGCTTCCGAGTGTTAGTTCAGCTGCTTCTACTGCTACATCTACCAATTCAACAACAAGAGCTATAAACGTTAACATCAACGGATCTTTTATCTCTACCGATACTAATCCTTTTATACAGGCTGGTAGAGTTATGGTTCCAGTTAGAACACTTGCTTCCCTTGGACTCAATTATTCGTGGGACGCTAAAAATCACACTGCAACAATTACTAATTCTTCTAATGAAATATTTCAAATGATTCAGGGTGAGCGTACTGCCTATAAAAATGGGAATCCAGTACAAATGGATAGTGAAGCAAATAATTATAACGGCCGCATGATGATTCCCGCAAAATTTGTTAGTGAGGCTTTTGGATATAACGTGTACTATGAAAAAACACGAGGGATTTTATTCATTCAATCCAAAAATTTCGCTCCTGATCTCAATGCATTAAATTCATCGGATTTAAAGCAGGCGCGCCTGGCAGCCATTTCGTTACCGATTACTTACTCGTTTAAGCCTGATGTAGGAGCAGATAGCGATAAATCTCAATACTACACGTATACCTTTGCTGCAAGTGACGCTACTCGCTATACCTATAGTAACGGAACAGTAACAACAGTGGTTGAGATTAAGGATGGAATAGCAAAAGCAGTCTGGCAATTTTTCGAAGTAAATATACCTGGATATGATACCACTACATTAGGCGGCAATAGACCAGAGTATATTTCCGATATGTACAATGATTCTTTTAATTATAATAATGGTACCTATATGGGGAATTACAAACTTAGTGATGGGACTGTAAAAACATTTAAATACAAAGGCCTTAATTACGGTGATATTATTCAAAGCATTCCACAGTAAATAAGAAAGAGTTAATAGAGAAGTAAGGCACTAGCCCCTTATCACAATGTCTAGTACTGGTTTATACGGTCGATTTTTAAAAATGAAAGATCAGAAAACGAGAAAGCTATATTTTTTAGCCCTTTAGCTTCCCAATAGGAAGTTAAAGGGCTTTATTCATGTTGAAATGCCTCCTGTGGTGGCTTTTTTTGCCGCCTTAGAGCCGGTAGCAGGAGCCCACACTTATAAAATCCTTGCAAAAATTAAGTTTAATAATCTGTAGACTGTTCCAAAATAACGCTTCCATTTTGAATTATTTCAATTTAAATTTACGCTGACCTTCGAGAGTATCAAAAATAACTGTCTTTTCGTTTATCCATGTGGGAGTTTCAAAATCGAATAAATCTTTTTTAGGTAGATCTTCAAAATATGGTTCGGTTATAATGATTTCTTTTTTTGTGAGTTCTCTTATTAAAAAAGCATATTCCTTTTGATAAACTCTATAATGACTTATGCCCTGATTAAAAAGATCAGATCGATATTCGATGATAACTGACTTACTCTTTTGAGGTGAAGTAATTTCTTTGTAATTAAAGGGATAATAACACTGAATAAACAAACTTTTAATTAGATAATAAATAAATAAGAGCATAATCAAAATTATAAGAACTATGTAAAATCCATTCTTAGTATTCTTTATGAAAAAAATAGCCAAAATAATATTTAGACAAATAAGAGGTAAATAATTTGTTTCTTTTAAGAACAGAACCTGGTAAGTAGGTAGTAAAAATAGAACGATGAAATCTAACGCTAAGATTAGAAATGTTGAGTAGAAAAAAACTTTTTTATTCGTCATGAAATTTCCCATCAATAAACCTCCAACATTTGCTTAAATGTTCTGAACAACTATCAGGGTAAGTTTGAAACCGTTGATTCAGCACATTCGCGGCTACCGGCGGTTCTCTCGGATACTTGTTTCTTCAGGGATTCCCTGACATCCTTGCTACCATAAAGACACCTGTTGTCAAAAAGACGCGACGAATCTGTTTTTTTAGCCGCTCATGGCGTTGCTTCGTCGGCTTTCTTTCCGCCTTGTCCAGTCATAGTAACCGCAAAAACGAGTACATCTTCACGACACGGAGCTTGAAGCGATGACCATAGTTAAGACCTCGTTGTAAGCTGTTCCTACCGGCTGAGGATATACATGTTCTTCTTTAACCCGAACGTAATTGATAGATCAGCCGGTCTTTTGCGTCACGGATCCGCTTCTGAAGATCACGCATGGCCTTGCCTTCCGATTTCAGCTGCCCACTACCGGGAGATTATAAATGCTTTTATTTTCGCACTCTTTAAGGTTTTGATTCGCCAAGTATATGATCGGTGATCTTTCTACCATCTGGTGTATATACATCCGTACGCATTTTTAATGAGGATAACTGCCATAGCGACCGGCGCACCAAATCACGCTGAATTTGTGATTGTGAATTTCCAGGTGTTATTCCTTCTTCTAGTAGAATATTTGAATCTACCGTTCTCCCGTCAGGGGTATATATACCTCCTCGATAATTTTGAAAAATGGTTTGTTCTATTGGGTCATAATGGTTTGTCTCCACCGCCACTGAAGAACTAGTTCCCCCACCCAAAAGCATTAGTAACAAAACCGAAACAGGTGTAAATAACCACAATTTCATAAAAAATCACCCTCATTTTCTATTGGATTCGCCAAATATTTTACCATATAATTCCGAATTTCACTAAGTTGCAGGGCAGATGCTCTTTCATTTCCGGATCAACCAGGAATTCCGTGACTACGCCGAGGAAGGCTCCTAAAAAGGTGAAGAATTTGGTACTATTGTTTCTTTCCTTCTTCGTATTCTTTCACACGCCGATAAAAAGTTGGCTTCGTATAACCATCTTTATTTCCGTTAATCCATAACTCAGAATGGGACTATTCTTTAGATATCGTTCCAACAACCTTTTTTGTGTTGCCATCTACAAATATCACATGATTTTTATCAAACGTGACTTTATACAAATTTTCTATTTTTTTCGGCTCAGCACCTTTAGGAATGGAATATTCATTAATCATTTCATCGAATTTAATTTTTGTTACTTCTTCATTTTTCCATACCAGATTTACTATCTTGATTGGAAATACTGTTCCATGCTACTTCACGAATAGCATTCAAATCATCCGATTTTGAATTGACGTTAGAACAGCCAATTGTGAGGGTCATCGACAACACTAAAAGAACTAAATTACAAATTACTTTCACGCTCTTAATACCTCCAATCCCCAATGCCTGCATTTGATATTATAAACGTTGGGTTAAGTAGCAATGTTGCGTTATTCTGCCCGTTAGCTGAACAGGCTGCCGATTGTGCCGGCAGCCTGTTGTTATACTATCGTTCCCCGTTAGCCATACATTTCCCGATGCTTCTATAATCGGTATAATGAGATTTCGTCTCCGATAGAATTGATCATCGATTAATTCTATTGCTTTGTTGTTTTGGTATATTTTTCATATTACAGGTTTTACTCATCGTAATAATCTCGAAAGTCTCCATAATTTTTTTCATCTTTTACACGATTCCACTTCTTTACGTTATGGTGCTAATCCTTTGCGTTCAGGAAGAGGAGCCGAGCTTTTGATCTGTAAGATGTACATCATTTCACTATTCTGCTGTGTATCAGTCAGCAAATTCACCTTTAAAATACTACGATCTTTACCTTCCCACGCGACACTTTTTCCATGTGCATTAATATCGCCTGCCTGTTCCAAAACGCTTAGATCATTCGCATATGGTTCTGCAAGTGATTCTGACAAATGACTTTTTAGCTTATTGCAAAATTCAATAAAACGATTTTTGTCATGCGTAGAGAACAGATATTCACCAGATACAAATTGGTCATCGGAGAATCGATATACCACCGTTTTTTTCAGTGAAGACGAGGTCAAAGGAAAAGATCCTTCTATTTTCAAAAAATCAGTATTTTCCACACTACTGTCATTCTGTTGCTTCCGCTTTAATACTTCCTGCCTGGAGATCAGCCAGGGTAAATTTTCAAAAACATACTCACCGTTCTGATGGAAGCTTGTTAAGAGCTGGTTATAGTTTTCCTCCGATGATGGTTTCTTGCCTTCGAAAGAGCATCCAATACATATAAGTCCTATACTTGCGAGGAAGATGAGCAAAAAGAACCAAGACTTGATTTTGTGCACGTAATGATCACCCCTTTTACATTTTATCCCTGAGACTTATACTTACGATGAGGACAAGTAAAATGTTTCTTAATTGTGCTAATTTACTCCTTATCTTAACAATTATAGGCAGAGCGCCGAAGATTAGTGTTCGTGTCAGTCACAGTAATCAAGCACGATTTGACCAACATATTTTTCTTATTCGATGAGGTATTCCATTTTCTCAAAGAATAACCTTCAATCATACATTCAATAAAACAAACCCACATATGAGGTCTTCTTGTTCGTTGTAGAGGAGTGTTTGTGAGGTCATTGAATGTCTGAAGGCAGGATTTACAGCGGTAACGTTGCCGCTTGACCACGCCAGCACGTGTTTTAACAGCGTACTTCCCAAATCGCACGGCTGATCGGGTTTTTCAATGAGGACAAACAAGCCCATCTTTGTGCTTCTGCTCTTGGATTTCATCAATTGCTCGAACGGGAGCCGACACACCCTTGGTTCGGGACTGCAAGAAGTAGATAAGCTCCCGCTTACCGCTATCGTCTAACGTATCAGCAAGCCTTTTCAGTTCCTTTAAATCCATTGGTAAATCATCTCCAAACAGTAATATTACCCCTATTAAAGAACATTCGTTCGTGATTATCAAATATCAACATTAAAATTTAACAAAGCCTTAATTTTACAAGAGAAGACATTAATGTTTTCTCTTATAATGTTTTAACGTCTTATAACTAGATTTAGTTATGCCTTTACCTAAATTTTCTTGAAATCAGTTTTCACAAAATCCAGGCTTTGGTGAACATGTCTGGCGGACCCGGAACACAGATTGGGGAAGAAATCTCGAGCAAATCGAAGAAAAACGAAAATTGGCCTCTTCGCAAACCAATGCGAACAGAGGCCGATTTTGGGTTGGGATCCGAAAGGGAAAATTGACGTTCACGGCAGAATTTCGCCAAAAATGAGAGTTGAGAATTCTAACTGGACCTTGCAGCAAAATCTGAGTCGAAAGTTTTCTGTTCCAGATCGTTACAAAAATAGGGGTCAAAACGTTATATATATAAACAGCACGATCTTAACCGAAAATGATGTTCTGAAGTCGGGGAGGATGATGCGATTGGGCAAGTTCATGTAAGGACCTTATATTCTAATCCAGGCTTCGTTTACCAGAATAGAAGCGCATCACACTCGGTCAGTGTAAGTCAGTCCAACCCTAACCCGAGCACAATGAAATCCAACACTAAGTATTTTGAATCAGGTAAGGTAATCCTTCTTTCAGGTTCTCCTTTTGCAGGAAATTCCATAACATTTAATTTTACTGCTGATGGTAATTCTGATGGATATACCGTTAAGTTCTAGTTTGTAATTTTCGTAATCAGCCTCGAGTGAACCTCTAACTTGAGGCTGGTTACCTTGACGGCCCTGACTTTTCTTATAAATTACACTCAAGTTTGACGAGAGGAAGTGCGTTGCTATAATAAGAAAATTCGGATTTCTGTTACTTGTTGTGGTTATCGCCTTTAGTTCTGTAGCGTGCAACTCACAAAATAAAGCAAACACTAAGGAAATAAACGAAATCAAGGTTAATATTGGTAAATCAAAGGACGTCGTATTTAAGAATTTAGGGCTTGAAGAAGGGAAGGAAATTGAACAGTTCAATGGAAAAGCTGGGATATATGCTTTCAAAAAGCAGCATAATCTATACGGGGAACCGCTTACCCTCGCGCTTACGTTTGATTTAAATAATGATAAAATGTATGGTTTTATGTATGTAAAAGGGTTTACTGATCATCATAATAAAGACGCATATGATCTTTCTAAAAAATTGTATACTAATTTGAATAAGGCTTTTGGTGAATCGACGACTAATCCCGGAATATCGAACAGAATTTCAAAGATTCCTAGTTATGAGGATTTACCGAAGTCTGCTGAGTATTTTGACTCTTGGAAAGTCGATGATGGATTAGATGTTGAATTACGTTTGAATATAGTAGGAGATCAGAATAGCAATATCTCCGTCACATACAAAGTAAATACCTCTCCTGAAGATTGGAATAAATAAACTTGATGGAAGCCCAATCTGACTTAGCCTGATTATATCAGAAGATACGGTGTATCAATAATTCTGTAAAACCCTTGGCTCATTACTCCCCCCTTCTAATAACACTAACGCAGGAAGTTGCAATAAGTTACAATATGTTGCGTTAAACTGCCCGTTAGCTGAACAGGCTGCCGATTGAGCCGGCAGCCTGATGTTATACTATCGTGTTCCGTTAGTTCAATTATTTATCCTTGAATTTCAAGTCAGAAAAACGGATAAAAATTCATTGTCTCCCCATACATCAGCAAACTCTTCTTGCCTTATAAACATTTGTTTATATCTTGAACGTAAGCCACCATTTCCCTTAACTTTCATTTCAGCCAACTTAAGATGTTCTAATGTTGTGCTTCTGTTCCTTTGTGCTGCCCAGACACATATTGCATAAAAATAATGAGTTATCCCTGTTCCTTGGTTTTGAATGGCATATTCAAATAAAGTCATTGCCTGCTTATATCGCTTCTCCCACATTAAACAGGTTCCGATGTCATGAGCCATATCACATATATCATCAATAGCAACTAATTCATTGTTGTTATGTTTATTTATATTATTAATTATTTCTAAAATAGCTTCGTTAACCGTCTTCTCATAATTCAACCAGTCACCTTGTGCGCTATATAATTCTAATTGATATGACTTTAAGCGAATAAAAAATTTTTTATATTCCGCCCATGAAACGTCTTCGTTAATAAATATATTGTATCGTTTTATTTCATCCAATGCTTCTGTGTATTTATATAAATGGTATAACAGAAGACCAGCCGCAGTTTCAACATATAAAACACGTTCATGTCGATTTGATTCTGTTGGCTCCGTACGCTTAATTAAATCGTAATAAACTTTAAACCACTCGTCGGATTGGTCTTCATGAATCCAACCATTTGCTTGTGTACTATCAGACATAACCTCTAACAAATGATCTGAGGACATATTTTTCTTTGTCCAAGCTAAAAATAGCTTTTGCTCTTCGATCATCTGTTTGTATTTTTTTAATAGTGCAAGGTTATCTACGAGCTCCCAGTTTGCCCAAAATTGATCCTCAAGGGATTTTTGATTGTCAGTATTCAAATATTTTTTCATCAGCTCTACTCTCTCATTTAAGCCTTTGTCCCCTAAATAACCAAATATTTTATCAGCTAGTCGAACACTTTCGATTGAGTAGTTTGAATCGATTAATTCTTTCTTTATTAATTCGTAAGCAGTTAGTAATATTTCCTCATTTTCTTCTGTAGGTATAGCCTCATTCAAATCCATGAAATCTTTGAGAATGGAAGCAGCGTTCACATTTATTCTCCCCCTAGTAAGATATTAATAATTTATTTCAATAAAGCTGTTCAATTAACCTGCCCGTTAGCGCAACAGGCCACCGATTAATCGGCAGCCTGTTCTTCTTTGTGTTATCGTTCCCCGTTAGTTCAACGAACGACTTAGTAATAATAAGATTTAATCCAATCGTATTTACGTCCTTTGTCGGCACACCATTTTGCAAATCCATCAATCCCCTGTGATCGGAAATCGATCCAGTCTTCTAAGATAGAAATGTAATAGCTAACGGCATTTTCTATTTCCTCTCTTGCTTCGTTATTTTGAACGTTCAAATTAAGTCTTTCAATATCTGCAATAATTTGACGATCCTCATCGGTTTCACCTAGGTATAAATCTTCTGCAATATGATGAAAGTCGTACCAAAGTGAGTATAATTTTAAATCGATAATTTTGATCAAAGCAAGTTGTTCAGATATCCCCCCAAGTTCGAATGCCTTTTGTAAATACTCTCCTCGTCTTTCGGTATTTACAAATAGTCCATACCAACGATAAGGTCTTGGATCAGTATCCATTTCATTTATCCAATATTGTAAGTAAGGTATAATTAGTTTTTCTTCCAGTTGATGAACAAGCACATGGTTAATGTTTTCTGACTTCTCTACAATTTGAAAAAACCAAATGACAAACGATCTCCTCGACTCATCGTTCCAACTTGTAGTTTCTTCAATAAATGCTTCAAGAGAACGAAAGGAGTCTTTACGTAGCCCCTTATCTTTCTTAAAACAGTAATCCCTAAATTTCGGATATCGGATTATTTGTTCATTCTCAAGTAAATTTCCAAGAACATTATTCATCGTTTATATAACACCTCACAAGTCAACCATTTAATTTCGATTTTAACATAATATTGTGGGTGTTAATGTTAAAGTCTTTCTCAACTAAACTACCCGTTAGCTTAATAAAATGAGCAGACTACGGTAGCCTGCTCAACAATAAGTTTTATTCAACTATCGTGTCCCGTTAGTTCAATTATCTTTTTCTTCTTTAGCCCTTTGGGATTCTCTAAATGAACCGAAAATGCCTGTAATAAGCCCAATTAACCCAAAAGTAAATCCATATCCAGAAGAACCTTCAAAAGCCAACAAAACAATTACTCCGAACAGTATAATAATGACACCTAAAAGTTGGATTTGAAGAGCGCTTGGATTGATAAAGTCCAATAATACATATGTATAAAAGATTGCAACAGCTATTAGAGTTAAAACGATTAAACAAATTAAAGTAAAACTACCCATCTTGACCTCCTCTAGATTCAAACAAATGCTTACAACCATACCATTTCCCTAAGCAATCTTCTTAAGTACATTCACTTAAATTAACTTTTTCCTACATATTGTATTTTTGAATACCCTCAACCTCTACCACGCAAACCTGCCCGTTAGCTTAATAAAATGAGCAGACTGCTGTAGCCTGCTCAACATTAAGTTATATTTATTATTTGAATTAACCTATTTTGTTTTGTTCTTACTCGCTTTATTTATATATTCTTTTATCATAGGATAGATATCCAACTTCCATACTTGATCTTCTTTTTGTAGCCCTAAAGCCATGGAATGAGTCGTTGTTTCTATACTAACCGTAATAAGTACCGTTACCCTATTCTCCTCAGCCGTACTCTCATCCACTTTTATAGAATCAAAATATCTGTAATGTACTGCTGTTTCGGAATCATAATTCATTACATACTCGAAATAATTTTTCCGGAATTTATCTTGTTCAGGAAGTTGCCCCCCATTAAAAGTAATCGCATATATCAAGTCCGGGTCGCCTATTGATAGACAGTAGAGATAAATCAGCACCATGTCCTCAGGTGTAAAATTGTAAAGGTTCTGCAAGTTCCTCTCAACTTTAAATCGAGTAAAACCCTCAACCTGCCAGATTACTCCTGCCCTACTTCCATCTGGCGCTTGAACAAAACCATCTCCTGTCAAGCAACCTATATCATCGTCATAATGAAGATGGTCTGTTATCTCCCCCATAAACATAACCGTCAGTTTCTGTTTCTTGAATCACGCTTCTTCATTAATCCGCCCCCTATATAACAGAAATAGTTAATTTAATTTGAATTTCTCTATGTTTCTAAGGAAAAAATATCCACTTAAAATTAATAGAATTGATCCGATTAATTTATATGAACTAATATAGTATTTCATCATTATTTGATATTCAGAAGTATCCATACTACCTCCCATTTTCATTTGCAAATAATGGTTTACAGATTCCTTACCCCAATCTACAGAATTCAACAAAACAATAAGTCCAATTATTGAAAGTACACCAAATAAAAGAACTTTAATCAATTGTAGTAATGGTTCTTTATTCATTATTGATTCCCCCATGAAAAAAGTTAATAATTAATGATCTATAGATTTTCTTGCACTAGCCCAATTTTATCTACTGTCTTATTCACGATCTCCACAAATAATTCCATATGTAGGGTATTCGCGAAACCTTTCAACTATCCTGCCAGTTAGCGCAACGTGGCTGCCGATCTATGCCGGCAACCACGTTTAGTTAATTTTTAAGCTATAGTGTCCCGTTAGCGTAATGTGATTAACATTCGGACCTACCAAACAAACATTCTAGAATCGAATCTGCACATTCTTCTGAAGAATTTATGTTTGTGTTGACAGTACAGTCGTACTGTATATCTTTTGCCATAATTTTGTTTTGCCAGTCTGATTGATCTTCGGTTCTATCTCCACGTTCAATATTTCTTTGGCGACAAATTTCCAAAGGACAAAACACTTCAACAATATAAAAGGGGTACCCAGCAAATATGTCCTTAACTTTTTCATAATGCGGTTTTAACTCAGGTCTTTCTACCAAAATGCCATCGATAAGAACATTTTTACCATGGTCAGAAAATAGTTTGGCGGTATGATACATCATAATAATTGCATCACTTAAATATTTCCAATAATCTTCTCGAAGATAGTTATCGCCAATTGTATTTTCAAAAAGATCGTTTGCAACAACATAAAAAAACTCATCCGATTTAAACTGAATAGCATCTACTATAGATGTTTTACCTGAACTGGTTACTCCGTTCAAAAATACGATTTTCCCTTTACTCATCCCTTATTCCCCTATTCGCTCAATATAAATACAGTTTAACAGTTTCAACGTATAAACAGGATTGAGAAAACAATTATATTTGAACTTTGCTGCCCGTTAACGTAACGACGACAGCCGAACATTTTCGCCGGCTGTCGTCCTGTCATGATTGAGCTATTGTTCCCCGTTAGCTTAATCACTTCGCTTGTTAGCGCCAAGTCGGATATCTTCAAATGGTATGTACTTGTTTTGTTCAATTTCTTGATATACCCGTACGTAATTGACGTGAAAGGTCGGAAAAGGAGCTAGGGCGTTAATTGCTGATAGCTTCATTTCTTCAATCTCAGTTTCGTTCATACCCCAATAGGTTTGCCCCAAGGTCAAATGAGGATGAAAGCGATCCAATTCAAAGTAACGATCGATCTGCTCTGGTCGCGGAGATACTGTATCAACCAGTCGCTTGTGCAAATAATATACTTCTTTCGATTCAACACCCAGGAATGTTACGGCATTCCCAAACGTTGCTGGCTCTGACATTGATAAGCGAAAGCTTTTGATTGATGAGCATGTTCCCCTAATATTATTCATCCAACCCATATCCTCCGTAAGTCCGCCCTGAGCCTTTACAGTAATGTGGGGCTCCACAACATCTTTTAAACGATTACTAGCCCAGCGATTACGAAATACCGCAATTTGCTCTTTATATTCATCCGGAAGGACAATACCTATGAAATATTGCATATCACACCTCACAATATCTTGAAACGATGTCATTTACCACTTCAACCTCTTAATTCTTCAATGAGACCGCCGATTGTTTCCGCGGCGGTCTCGTGTAGTTTTATTGAACTAACGTTCTCCGTTAGGTTAATGCACTAATGCGATCTTGTTTTCACACTATGCATCATTACCATCTACATTGCTTTTGGCTTTCCCTTTCTGATACATTGCTTTTTTTTCTAACTTTAATGATTTTTATCCCATTCTCGGGTGTATCGATTAATGTGAAAATAATTCTATCATATGAAGGAGCGTGATGCCCTGCATAATTTAATGCACTTGAAATAACTAAATGTCTTCGTGTATCGCCATTAATTCGCTCAATTCTATCTATCCTTGGACACATTATAAAATCTGGAAACTCCTTCTCGATTACAGAAAAGTATCTTGTGTACAATGTTTCCTCCAGAAGTTCTTCTTTAGGTGGTCCAACAGGTTCATACTTCCAGCCTACAATGATCCAATCATAAAGCTCTAGCGAAGTTAATCGGATTTTTTTCTTGTTCTTTGTAAGTACAATTTCACCATCTACGGCAGTGCATGTCTTGATAAGACCACCCTTACAGTTATACGCTGGTTCTAAAGTTATTAGATCACCGTTGATCATGTTTATTTTTAAAAGCAATGGAACTTTACCACCCTCCAACTCGTTTGCCTGTTCGCTAGGACTTGATGTATTAATCCAATTAATAACCCTTCGAATAATCCTTTCGTCATATCCATCTGTCATTCTGAAAATCCTTGAATCATCTGTTCCTTTTAAACGAAATACTTGTATTGATGAAACTTCATTTTCAGTTAGTTTTATTAAATTAGTTTCGTCATTAGCTTCTGCTAATAAATGTGTTGGGGAAATTAATCCAACAAGCAAAAGAAACACAGTTAATTTCATTTTCTTCAATTTTCATCACCTATGGCTACTTTCACCATTTTTTTGAAAAGTATGTACCCATAATTCAATCGTTTCATTGAACTAAACTGCCCGTTACTTCAACAACAGAAGGCAGTCGATCGTCTCGTCGGCTGCCTTCTTGTTTTATTGAACTATCGTGTTCCGTTAGAATTCCTGTAATACGAATAATTTGGAGTTTGAACAAAAACGAGCGCCTCTGTAAGATGGGGTTACGCACGAGGTCAAAAGCCTCAAAAAGCCCATCAGGAGGTCGCTCTACTATGAAGTTTAAAGCACAGGACAAGCAAAATCAACTCATTGAAAACATTACCGTTCATCACCTGGTCGTCGGCGTAGATATCGCCCAGGAAGTCCATGTGGCCCGCGCTGTCAGCTTTCGAGGCATTGCTCTAGGATCTCCGCTCGAATTCGGTAACCATCGTGAAGGATTCAAACTGTACGAACGTTGGATTAAGGATTTGCTCAAAACCTACAAACTGAGCAGCGTCATAGTTGGAATGGAACCCACCGGCCACTACTGGTTCAGT
>NZ_JALIRP010000024.1 GCF_022898935.1 Paenibacillus mangrovi
ATCGTAAGGACGCCCTTGTCATTGCAGATATGATCAAAAACGGGTACTACTCCCCTGTTCGGTTTCATCCAGAAGCATACGAGGAACTGCGTATTCTCATGGCTAACCGAGAGACGGTTACCAAGCGACTCAACAGTGCTGTTAATCAGATTCATCGCTGGGTAGACATTGTCTTTCCCGAGCTCCGTCAGGTCTTTAAAATCCTTACCTGCACGAGTGCCATCGCAACACTCAGAGCCTTTCCTCTACCGAAAGAAATCAGTCGGTTAAACACGGAACAGGTCCTCGATGGTTGGAAGCAATATGTGAAGCGTCATGCTGGAGTTAAACGCGCTGAACTGCTCATTTCACTTGCAAAATCCAGTGTTGGAACCACTCAGGCACTCCACGCTTACAAGCTTCATCTTGGGCAATTGCTTGAAGAATATGACTTAGCGAAGCGCCAACTTGAACAGATTGAGCACGAGCTCCATCTCATTCTTGAACGTATTCCTTACGCACAGAAGCTGCTTGAAATACGAGGCGTCAATGCAACGAGTCTAGCTGGCGTACTCGGTGAGGCCGGTGATCTAAGTGGCTATTCGCATGGAAATGCTCTGCTGCGGCATGCAGGGTTGAATCTAGCTGAGGCCAGTTCAGGGAAATGGCGAGGAAAAATGGTGCTCAGCAAACGCGGTCGTCCACGTCTGCGTCATTTTCTCTATCTCATGACGATGTGTATGGTGATGACTAATCCAGAAGTTCGGGCTTTACACCACTACAATGTTGAGGAAAAAAAATTAAAAAAGATGAAATCTATTATGAAATTATGTGGTAAAGTTGCGCGTATGCTTGTCGGTCTAGCTAAAAGCAGCGAAGCTTACGACTCGTCTAAAGTTTTCCCACAGGCCGCGTAAAACCAGTCGATCCTCACCAACTCATGCATTCGCAGGATAAAAAGAAGCACGGAGTATCGGGAGACATTACGCAAAAGGGCTCGGACCCGTTCCGTTAGAAAGACCGACCTCCACCCCTTAGTTAGATGTGACTAAGGAATGAAAGGGCATAGACCCGTTGAGACATGGGAGCGAGAATCGCTAAGGCGAAGTGGAGACGTGCATAAATGGGACAATATGGGTGAAGTGTGACTCACCTTTATTTGTGCATGCCCCTTTCCATTTCAGTCCAGCCACAAGCTCCTCCATGTCTTCTTCTCTCATCTTAATCTAGGGTGAAATCCTGCGAATTCATGAGTCTGGGTGAGGAAACTGAATCATATTGAGGGAGCGTAATAACTATTTTCTGTTTTTCCATAAATAAGTGTCACAACTCAGTTGTTTTGCTATCAGTATTTGTAATAGTCAAACTCCACTTGGATTCAGATACAGGAAGCTTGCTTTTAAGGGTAATTCGATAAAGAGAGAGGCCCCATACCGCTTGCAATTTGGGATCAGACACGACAATTTCTTCTTTAGATGCAGCTAGTAAACTTTTATCATAATCCATCTGCACCTGGCTGTCTTCTGTACTCTTTAAGACAATAGTACCTTTCTCTTCTATTTGAGGATCCCATGGGGTTATAAAGTGAAGCTTGATATCATCTGTAGCACAGTTAAGCTGAAAATCTTCCTCTAGCAAAATTTGAGCAGCCTTCGCCTTCTGACGCAAAAAGGTAAATGTACGCTTCCAAGAGACAATTCCCGATGTTTCATGGTATGCGGAAGCTATGTTCAAAGAGAACCGGGCTGAGTCCGGAGTCGTATTGTAATGTACATCGCTCGCCTTGAAGTTATTCCCTGGCAGTTGCTGGATGCCGTTTACCATTGGTACGTTGTGGTACGCCGACTGCATCGTCCAAATGTCATAGCGATCCTTGCTAAACGTCTTAGCACTGTATGTTTCTACACCGACATCAATTAGATAAGGGATGCCGTCGGAATAGACCATAAAGTGACCGAGGTCATTATGATTATGACTCTCTGCATTATGTCCGCCTTTCGCTGCCAAGTAGAGCCCGCAGCTCGAGCCTTCTTGTTCCCTTGCTGCCATAACCTCGATTTCGTTCAACCAAACGTCTTTTATATATGGAGCCGAAGCGTCATCTTTCAGCTTGTCTCCTACCTGGAAAAGCGCAGGCAGTAGGCGATGCATTGTGAGCCAGCCTGACAGCGGTTTGTTATTTGGCGAAAATGCGCTTCTTGCCAAGCTAACAAGACGCTGATCCCCGATCCGAACCCCGTACCGATAAACGAGGTCTGATTCTATTTGCAGCATAGCGCTTCCATCTGCGAAATTGATGTAATAATTTTCATCAATATGGGCTCTGTATAGGTATCGCCCTAACTCTTGAATGAGTGGCTCATTGTACAAATTTATTTGCCCTTCAGAAGCTCCGTATAATAACTCCAAGCAATCGAATAACGATCCGGCGGCACGATGCCAGTAAACTGGCCCCTCTTCACATCCTCCATCCCTTTCGGAATCATTAATGAATCGATCCAAGCTGGTTATCATCTTTGCAATTCCCATAATGCGCTTCTCCTCATCCTCTTCCAATAATAAGAAGCAGAGAAGCACATTCGAATTTATCCACGGATTCCAATTGTTCATTTTTCGATTCGGATTAATACCCATCCACCATAAATCGGTACGTTCCAAGTACGGATCAAGAATACGACGATTTATTTCATGTTGAATTCGCGCGCAAATGCTTGTGCTGACTTCATCAAACGACTCTTTTAAAAGGTAATATGTCGTAGCAAGTACGCTCGCCGTCTCGCCTGCGCATAAATCAATAAACACATCCGTTACATCAGGTAGCGATAATTTGGCGCTAGCCTTGGATAAAACCATATGGGAAGGGATGATCCATGTGGTTTCTTCACAGATGCTCCATATTCCGTTAATGATTATATCCAGAAAACGGCCGCGCCCCTCGATACACTCTGCCAAAACTAACGTAGTTAGCACAACTCTACGTTCTCTTAATTTATTTTCATACCGCACAACGTTACCATCTCGAGTGTATGCCAAAAAGTCGGTAGCGGAAAGCGGAAGCCAAGGATATGCCAGGAATTCCTCTCCTCTAGTAACCCAATCCTGCTTTACAGATTCATTGAGAGATTGCCACATATCCCTATCGCTGAATTTAGGATATGGAAGATAATTCGTCTGCGGAAGTAACAGATTCTTTACATTATCCAAATAACGTTCTTTTAGCATATTCACACTCCTCTACTTTACCTCTACCAGTATCCCTTCAACCCTTTTTCAATACGCACAAGAGCTTCCAAATAATAATAGTCGCCCCAAATCATATAATCGTCTGGTCCGCTGTTTCCGCGTACGTGATACGAACCATGCTGCAATAAGCCTTCGGCATCGGGCATATTCATTGTCGAGTAATTCTCGACCAGTGATGTCATGGAACGCTGAAGTCCAGCCTCGAGCAATGGTCGATCAGAGTCGTCTGCCTCAAGTACATCCAGAAGCTCGAGCAAGCCCGCTGCAACAATCGCCGAAGCGGAGCTGTCCCGCGGTGTGTTCTCTTCAATTGGAACGTCGAAATCCCAATATGCGACGTGGTCTTCCGGTAAATGCACTAAAAAGTATTTAGCCAATTCTTTCGCCGTCTGCAAGAAAGCTTTATCTTTTGTGTAACGATAGCTAAGGGCGAATCCATAAATGCCCCAGGCTTGTCCCCGTGTCCATGTTGACCCGTCTTCATAACCTTGATGCGTTCCCCCGTGCAATGCATTGCCATTTGTTTGATCAAAATAAAACGTATGATAAGAGGAATAATCCCCTCGAACCAGAAAGCGACGGCTTTTATGCGCATGACGGTAGGCTATATCATAAAAATCTTTCTCGCCTGTTTGTTGATAGGCCCAGTATAATAGCGGGAGGTTCATTAAACAGTCGATGATAATTCGTCCTCCATTTTGGGGATCGCCTTCTTTTCCCCATGCTTGAATAGCGCCAATTGCAGGGCGCCAACGATCTCTAAGCTCGCGGGCCGCTTGCAAGGCAACAGCCCGAGCCTTTTCATCTCCGGTAATCATCCACTGCGCGGTAGCAGAAAGTGAATATAGAAATCCCAAATCATGATGGTCGAGATGGTAATGTTGATCCAAGCGCTGACTAAAGTTTTCTAGAAAAGACTCCGCGCTTTGTTTAAACTCCTCATCTCCGCTGTATTCATAAGACAACCACATCATACCGATATAAAAACCTTCTATCCAATCACCGTTTTCTCCCCATTTGTATCTTTGATTTTCCGTAATATGGGGGAGCAGTCCAGGATGGTTATGGATATTATTTTTTATTTTTTGCATTGCATCTTCAATTGCCGAGCGCCACATGAACTCCACTTCCTTTTTGTTGGTTATCATTCAACAGTATTTGATAGTAGTCGTACGATGAAATATGTTAACGATAGAGTTGACTCATTTCATGTGGTCATTGTGTCAAAGTCTTTACATGCTTGGTCCTGTATTCCCCTGGGGTAACTCCTGTAAGTCGCTTAAATGCGCGTATAAAATTTTGCGAGTTGTTATAGCGAAGCCGGTCGGCAATATCCGTCACTTTTAAATCCGTTTGCCAGAGTAGTTCCTTCGCTTTATCAATTCGAAAGGCGATCACGTAATCGGTAAACGTTACGCCAACCTCCTGCTTGAATATGCTGCTGAAATGTGAAACCGGCATCATGACCATTTCTGCGAGAAACGGCTGGGATAAATCTTCATCATAATGTTCGTGAATGTAGCGCAGAACTTTATCCGTGATTAACGAGTTCCGTTCACTTCGCAGATGACGAATATGAGTAATAATCGTCGGGAACATGACCTTCTTGAGCCATTGAACAATGTGTTCCATCGTCTTAAAACCATTTACGGTCTGGTAGACATTTTCTTCAAACAGTGTTGGCCCTTCTGTGGGGTCAAGTTCATATAACGTACGCATTGTCGCTGCGACAAGCTGAACGAAAGATTGACGGACATGGTCTGTCGTTAGCGAACCTTTCATTTTTAACGATACAGCGAAATCATCGACCGCACTGCTTGCTTGTTCAAGATTTCCAAGTCTTAGATTTGTCAATACCGATTGCTCTTGCTCTACCGGATACGTTAAAGTAGTTGCTTCAGGATTAACTTGTTCAATAAATAGAACCGTACCCGTTCCTTCTAACAGCTGGTACTTAAGCGCTTCAACCGCTTCTTTATATGATCGTTGGATGTTCTCAAGCCCCAAATAGCTGTGGCCGACACCAATGGTCGCCGTTACTTGTAGCACCTGCTCGATTAAGGTTCGTATTTCTTCAGAAATACGAAATACTTCTGCTTGCAGAAGACTCGGCTCATCGCTTTCCAAGCCGTGATTGATAACAACAGCAATTTGATCGGATTGCATTCTAACGACTATGCCGTTTGTATAGTGGCTGATGATCTCTTTGACAATATTAATCGCCCCATAAAAAAACAAATTAACGTCTTGCTCAGATTGGCCGCGCAGATTATCCAGCTCGATACATATTACAGTATAAAAAGGGTATTTTACCGGGATGTGATAATAATTGAGCTTTTCATAAAACTCACCGGAACGAAATGGCTCTGTAAGCAGGCGCTGAATAAAGTTGGCGCGCAAGAGCGGCATCGATTCTTTAATTTGATTTTCAAGCTCATCATTCTCTGTACGTATCGTTTCCACGTAATAATGGATGAGACCGAACTCATCCATTTTTCGCTGTGACGTCAGATTAAACTTTCCAATAACACGGATCGACTCGGCAATACCCGAAATAATCCGAAACAACCGCTTTGACAGCAGAATAGAGGCAAACAAGCTCATCAAGATAAGAGCCAGACAAATAATAGTAGTTGTATATTTTATAGATTGAATTGGTCTTGTCAGTTCTCTTAGCGACAGAATCGATACATAACGCCATCCATTGTAGTCCGATTTCAGCGAGTTGACCAACATTGAATCTCCGTTGATCTTGATCTTATCGGATGATTCCGGAATATCTAACGCCATCAAGACGCGGATGGAGTGATCGCTGAGTAACTCCCGATTGAGCGGCTTATGCCAATCCGACAGAACATTTCCTGACGGTGTAAGAATCAGCATCTCACCGTTGGTGCCGGCATACATACTGCTAAATACATTGAAGATCGCCTGTTCGTTCAAATTGATAATCAAATAGCCGAGAGCCTGATCAGACGAAACTGGCAAACGACGTACCAAAGTAACGACATGAGACCCGCCATTCAATTCTGATCGAGTCGTATTGTGTTCATACCAAAAAAAAGGCTCTTTGCTTTTATTAATGCGTTGAAGTAGCTCCGCTCCGAGCTTGGGTGCTTCTACAATGCCCTGACTTGGATTAATAGCTAGGTGCTGGCGGTTCATGTATAAATATACGGAATCCACATTGTCGATCAGCATTTCCATTGTATTTAATATGGTTGTTACATTTTTTAACGATTGTATATTGTCTAGAGGATCCGGCTCTTTTAAAAAATCAGTTAACGTCGGATTGAACGCTTGCTGCAAGACAATCTTGTCATTCGTCACCAGCAGCTTGTCAATTCGCTCTTGGACTTGCCGTATCGTTTCTTTGTTCGTCTTGCTGATTCCCTGCATGATACTGGAACTCGCGATCATGTAAGTTATGAGGCCAAGTACAATGACTGGAATGATAGAAATAAGCGAAGCAGCAAGCAGTACCTTTAACTGCGTACGATAAGTTGACTGTCTATTCCATATTGTACGAAGCACTTTGCACCACCTTTCGAGGAAACAACCGGAAGACCCTTTCCCATGAGGAAATGATCTTCCCTTGCTGATGATTATTGATTGCCTTTATTTTTTGTTTGCTTTATACCAGTCATTTACTTCCTTCGTGAGTTGACGACCACCATTATCCAGCCATTCATTCGCGAACTTGTCGAAATCCTCGATCTTTCTCTTGCCCATCACTACGTTGACGAAGAATTCATCGCGCAGCTTTGCTAGATCAGCACCCTTTTCGATCTGCGTAGGCGCCAGGTAACTGATTACCGGGTTTGTTACGCCTTTATCTGCATCATAGTCAAACATATCATGCTGCTTTTTTTGGACTTCAGGCTCAGCTGTTTTCGAAACATTCAAATAAGGATCGAATTTGTTTTGGGAGATCAAATTTCCAATGGCTTCGGCCTTCAGTTTGTCTGTATTTACCTTTAATGTTCCATCGGCATTCTTCGTATAATGGACGCCTTCTAATCCGTAATCCTTGAACATGGCTCCTTCATCGCTCATTTGCCAATCCAGGAAGCTGATGATTCGTTTTACTTTTTCCGGATCCTTCTCAAGCTTGGCTGGGATCACTTGCAAACCATAAAAACCGATCTGTTCGTTCACACCCGATTTACCGGTTGGTCCAGTAACAAGCGGGATCATTTCGAATTTTGCATTCGGGTTAATTTTTGTTGTATCCTCCACAAAATGAGCATAGTCACTGATGTTACCAATGTAAATACCCGCATTGCCGTTGTTGATTTTATCCCAAACCTGTGTTGTTTTTAACACAGCAAAATCTTTATCGATGGCGCCTTCCTTATACAGGTCACTAATAAAGGTGAGCGCTTGTTTGCGCCCTGGAGTAATGGTGCTGTTCATTAAAGTGCCGTCCTCCATCACTCGCCAACCGTTTCCGGTATCGAATGCGTTCCAAACCGTTTCGAGGAACGCAAGGTTTTCACCGACGGCAAAGCCGAATGTATCCGCTTTCCCATTTTTGTCAGGGTCATTCTTGGTAAATGCTACCGCTGTCTTAAACAGATCATCCGTCGTTTTGGGAACTGGCAATCCTAGATTATCGAGCCAATCTTTGCGAACCATGATCGCGGTAGTTGTTAATGGGCGCGGACGTGGAATGCCATAGATTTTACCGTTAATTTTTACGTTGTCCCAAACTGTCTTAGGCAACTTCATAATATTTGGCGAATTTTTGATATAGTCGTCAAGCGCGAGGAATGCGCCTTGTTCTGTATAATTGTAGAAATCGGCTGAAGGGAACGATTCCCATACCATGAAATCCGCCATATCACCTGATGCAACGGCGAGCTTTTCTTTTTCATCCGAGCTATTGTTCGGGATGGCTAGTGGCTCATAATCAATGTTGAATTTATCTTCAATAAATTTCCATCCCTCTGTCTTTTGCGCCGGATCACCGTAAAGCGGGAACATCGAGCTGATCTTAATATGCTTGCTGCTGTCTGCCTTAGCGGTAGACGAAGGCTGGTCCGAGCTGGCCGTATCTTTCTTTGCGCAGCCGATTGCGGAGCCCCCAAGTATCGCTACCACCATTGAAAGGTAAAGAACGGTCTTAAATTTGCGGTTGTTGTTCATGTACTGACCTCCTGAATATAAGTATGATATGGTAAAGAGAGCGATGTAATGGATTGGCTCCCTCTATACCCGAAGGCAAATCTACCCTTTTACCGAGCCCAGCAAAACTCCCTTTGCAAAATGCTTCTGTAGAAACGGATAAATTATCAGGATCGGCACGGTTGCAACGATCGTTGCCGCCATTTTAATACTTTTGGGCAACACTTGCGCACTGGCTTCGAGCGCAGCATTTTGAAATTGCTCGACTGAACCCTCGATGATCATTTGACGCAGCAGTACCTGAATTGGCCAGAGGTCGGACTTGTTTATATACATAACCGCCGAAAAGTAGTTGTTCCAGTGACCGACCGCATAAAACAGTGTAAATGTAGCTAAGGCTGGCATTGATAGCGGGAGTACGATTCGAAACAGGACACCAAAATTGCGACAGCCGTCAATCCGGGCGGCATCCTCCAGCTCTTCGGGAATACTCATAAAGAAGTTTCGCATAATGATCAGATTAAATGCGCTGATTGCACCTGGCAAAATTACAGACCAGACTGTGTTGAGCAAATGTATGTTTTTTACAACAAGGTAAGTTGGAATCAGACCACCATTGAACAACATGGTTACGACGACTAAAAACAGAATTACACCGCGGCCTTTCAGTCTTTTTTTCGAAAGCGGATAAGCCATTAAGGTTGTAAACAAGAGATTGACGAATGTACCCGTTACCGTAATAAAAATGCTTACCCATAACGAATTGACAAAATGCGTATTGGAAAAAATCGTATGGTAGGCGCCCCAATCGATTGTTTCCGGCCACAGGATAAGTCCGCCTTGCAGCACCTGTTTCATTGGAGCGAGTGAGGTCGCAGTAACATATAGAAACGGAATTAGTGTGATGAGCGAGAAAAGAAGAAGAATGCACACATTGCCAATATCAAAAGCTCTGCTGCCAATAGACGGTTTATAATGTAACAAATCGGTGCCTCCTATCAGAATCAGGACTCTACTTGATTAGTAGACGCCTTCTTCGCCGAATTTTTTAGTCAGCCAGTTAGCTCCCATAATGAGAATCAAACCCACAAAGGATTTAAATAAGCCGATAGCCGTTGTATAGCTGAACTTTCCGCCAATGAGTCCTTCACGGTACACATACGTCTCGAACACATCGCCTACGTCATTTACCGTCGAATTAAGCATGAGGTAAATATGCTCGAATCCGGTATCAAGAACGCTGCCCATGCGCAATATGAGCAATATGAGGATCGTGCTGCGAATCGCCGGAAGAGTAATGTGCCAGAGCTGTCTCCACCGTCCAGCTCCGTCAACGATGGCCGCTTCATAAAGCTGCGGATCGACACCTGCTAGTGCTGCAAGAAAAATAATCGTCCCCCAGCCAGCTTCCTTCCAAATGCTTTGGCTGACAATCAATCCTCGAAACCATTCTTGGGTCGTTAAAAAAGCAATTTCTGTTCCGCCGCCTGCTTTAATGAGCTCATTAATGAGACCACCCTGCGTGCCAAGCAGCATGTAAGTTATGCCAACCACAACGACCCAAGAAAGGAAATGGGGTAAATAAATAACCGTCTGAATGAATTTCTTGAATGCGGTAGCTCGAATTTCATTTAGCAGTAGCGAAAGCACAATCGGAACAGGAAAAAAGAAAATTAGATTATAAAAGCTGATAAGCATCGTGTTGCGAAGCAATAACCAGAATCCATTATAATGAAATAGCGTTACAAAATGCTGAAATCCGACCCATTCACTTCCTGTGATTCCTTTATAAGGGCTGTAATTTTGAAAGGCAATCACAATTCCCCACATTGGTATGTACTTAAATATGATAAAAAACAAGATTCCCGGAACAAGCATTACATACAGTTCCCAGTCGTTAATCATATGAAATCGTTTCTTCTTCGAGATTGCATTCGACAACTTAATATGTTGCTCCGTTGTTGAATCCATGGTGTTTCCCCTCCATCATTTTTTTCTCTTTGTGTCTCGTCGATCAAAGTCACATTAACATAAGGTTATATGAAATAAAATAATCATTTTTAATGAGTATTGATCATTACTTGGTATCTCCATCGCTCTTGCTGACGGGGTTGTATGTCCGAGTACTGCCGAATATAATGACCGTTATCTCAGAAAAGAAAAAGGATGCCTCCTATGTACGTGGGTCTGCTGGAACAGACTCTTACATGGGAGGCATCCCCAAACAATATGGTCATTGTATCAAAGTAAGCGTCAATCCAACCCATGGTTACTTGTCGCAAGCAAGGCACAATTTTTGCAGGTGTAAAGATTGCGGTTTTATATCCGTTATGACTTTCTAATTTCTCTTCAAAGCTCACATTTTGTTGTGCCGCCGTACTTACAACGCCATCTATACTCATCGATTTCCCAAGAACATATTCGCGATATTGTATGATCCCTGTCAAACCGTTCAGATTCACGAATCATATCAATATCAGCTCCTATATAGCCCTGTAATCGATACAATATATTCCCACTTTTTGTTGAGCATTTTCTGCCCGTTAGCACAACGCGGCTGCCGATACATGTCGGTAGCCGCGTCTTAGTTATTAATTAAGCTATAGTGTCCCGTTAGCGTAATAGTTCTGCTTGATCGATTATGGTTGCCAAGCTTCCCATATATTACCATCCGGATCAGCGAACGTTATGTTGGGACCACTTGTCACACGTTCTCCTAAAATATTCACTCCGTTTTCCTTGAACCGTTCAATTAGTTCCTGGATTCGTGGAGTAATAAAGCATGCCATTGCATGGGGTTTGCCGCTGTCCAATGACCATGAAAAGCGTAATCGACCACCTTTTTCGTCCGATTGGTGAAGGAAAAGAGCAGGAACAACCTGCCTTAGACCAGGTGAAGGAAGATTTCCATTCCGATCGGGAAGATTCAAGACAGCCATCACCATCCCAGGCTCAACACGGTCGTTGTTTGCAGGTTGGTACCCTAAATTCTTTTGGTACCATTTAATAGACTCGTAAACATCATTTACTGGGACATAAATACAAGTTACTCCCGTAATGTCCTCCAGTCTTTCTTCCACTTTAATTTGCTCATTTGCCTGCATACCCGTTTCCTCCCTCGCATTATCTCAAATCAATAATCATCACATTCTACACCTCAATCATTCCTAATTTTACCATTACTACGCATTGGATGATATGTAATTTTTTATTATTTTCACTCGTTCGTTAAGCTAAACTGCCCGTTAGTTGAGAAAAGGCAGCCGATCAAAAAGCCGACTGCCTTCAACTGTCTTTATTAAGCTATCGTGTCCCGTTAGCTCAATAGTCTTATGTTTTAATTAGAGTCGGTGCTTATAGTTGTGAGGCTTGCCGAACACCTAATGCAGTGACGTCCCGACGGGCTTAGGGGGCTGGATGTGGTCACTCGCTTCTCAGAGTGACCCGAAGTGTCAATATGGTGTTAGTCGAAGGAAGTTCTGGAAGCAGCCATTGCATTTAACGCGTTCTCAAAATAGCTATATACTTCATCTGCAATTCCCAGAAACTCTTCAACAAGTACATTATTACTATCCAAGTAACAAGCATACAGATAATCAACTAAAGCGGAGTCAATCTCACAATAGTTTAATATGGCATTCTTCATCATAATAATGTCATCTTGCCATACACCTGTATCTTCTAAAACCAAAGAGTATAATGCACGAATTAATCTCTTAGAGTAACCTTTAATATATCTATTCTTCATTGTGTTATCACTAGCATTAGAAAGTAAACTATGTCTACGATCTACTTCCTTCTTGGTCTCTGTATTTAAGTCTAAAATGAACTCTGGAGAAATAATTATCGGTGGTACTTTTTCACCAACGTCATGACCATATATGCAAACACAAATTATCTTTACCCAAAAACCCCAATCATTTGGTTTACTTAATACATAGTCAATCGAGCAAATTGTCGTATCAATCTTAGTTAATACTGGATATTCTCCCAAAAGCCTGTCTTTAATATTTGACAATCTTTCGTAATCAATATCTTTGGGATTTACACATACAATAGTAAAGTCTGCATCTGACTTAAAAGGTTTAGCAGTTCCTTTTGGAATCGAGCCACACATATAAATGCTATGAATCTTACCTTTAAATTCGGTAAGTATATTATCTATATACTTATCAACAAAATCCTTATATTCACTTTGTATTACAATTCTTTTTATAACTTTTTCTAATATCATATAGACTCCTCCCAAAATAAAAAACGCCCCAAAGCCAAATGCTCTGGGACGATATTAATCGCGGTACCACCCAGGTTGCTGTATTTTCACACAGCCACCTTAATTGACTATAACGAGTCAAACCGATGGGTATTAGCCATACTCTGGAACTGGCATTTTCAATCAGTACTCTAGGGTTTTCTCAGTCATGAAACCCTTTCCTGTGAAGAGTTTAATGATTTACTTTTGTTCCATCATTGATTTACGGATATTGGTTAAATATTACTCTTTCCCGTCACCTTAGTCAAGAACTTGCTCAAGATAACTGCCCGTTAGTTCAATAAAATAAGCAGGCTTAGGCAGCCTGCTCGACAATGTATGATATTCAGCTATCGTGCTTCATTAGCGAAGCGAACTTTGTACTTATCCTATTTGCTTTTCCTCAATTCGATACCATAACTCACAATACTCATAACCGTCTTTGTTTGTACAATACATTTCGAAATTGCCACCATCTAAAACATTATACTTTGATGTTTGTAGCCATTCAGTAAATATCCGATTTTTTAATGAGCGCAAATCATAATTGCCGCTGCCGTTCCCAGCACTTAATGTTGAAAATACCACCCAAGTAGATGCCGGAACATCTACAACTGTATATTCATTGATCTTGCTATTCTCCGATTTGTAACACCCGATC
>NZ_JALIRP010000025.1 GCF_022898935.1 Paenibacillus mangrovi
TAGGAAAAGATGAAATATATTCCTGTGCCGAAGGGGACGGTTATTTGTCATATCTTTTTTTAAGTATACCACTCCTGGAATCGATTATTAATAATTAAATATTGACAAGCTATTAGCTGGAATAGCGCAACGTGGCTGCCGATCTATGCCGGCAACCACGTTTAGTTAATTTTTAAGCTATAGTTTCCCGATAGCGGAATAAAAATTTTTTACATTCGCGAAAAGTCCATATCAATATATGGTGTGTTATTCAGTAAGTTGAAATAATAGAAACGTCGAGCTTGTTCAAACCATTCACTCCAATCAGGAGCATTAAAATCTCTGCTTCTATATAGTGCGGATAAAACTCTAGCTTGTCTTAAATCGATAAATAAAGGTATTTTCTTTAACCATGCTTGACTTATAGTATTTTCTTTACAATAATCGTTTAAGAAGTTGGAAAAAAGCGCTTTGTAATATCCTTCCTTACCTCTCCATCCACAACCCACGGGATAGGGATTTCGTAAAATAATGGTGTTTACGTCAGGATAAAATCAGTAACTAAGGCAGATCAAAGCTATAGTATGAAGAAATCATTACCGCAAGCAACTCTTCTGGATGCAAAATTTAGTGAAAGTGAACTCAATAAAATTCATGAGCAAATATTCAGCAACAAAGAAAAATTAAATCAAATTAGTATTGATATAAAATATATTGCAACAGATATTAAAAACAATAAGGTAGGAATTGGTTTATACGATGCTAATGAGAACAATCAAAATTACCTGAAAAATCTTTATGGAGATTCACTCGTTTTTTATGAAGCGAATGACTCTCAATTTATAACTGAAGGTGATACTGTAACCGCCACATATCCAATCCAAGGGGGACCACAACTTTTAAATTCAACTGCTAACTTAGTTTGTTCGACTGGATTTTCTGCGAAAAAAGGAACTACTTATTATGTTGTTACAGCGGGATATTGTTTAGCTGGAACCTATTTTCAGCCCAATACAACTGCTAGTGGACGCTATTCTCCAGGAATAGCTGAAGGTGCGAATGTTATTGAAAATGGCTTTGTAGACGCATTGTTAATTACATCATCCAGTTTAGTTGTTAGCAACAAAGTGTATTATCAATATGTTGGTGCAAAATCACTAACAAGCTAATGTAGCTGATAGTAGTGAATTTGTTGGAAAATAAACTAATATTAGTGTTGGTAATCTAAATAATTTGACTGGTGCTGATTACACTGCAATCCCTGGGGACAGTGGGGGTACTATACTTGGAAACAACAAACTTTATGGTTATCACCGATAATTACCATATGATGAATAGATTTCAATTCCTATGCCCATGATTCAAAAAACGATTCGCTTTCAAGATTCATTCAAGGTTCGGCTTTTAAAATAACAATTGTAAGACAGCTGCTTACGTTATAAATTTTGAAGGAGGAACGAACATGATGAAATTTTTTGACTCTAAGAAGAAGGTCGGAGCCGCTGTGATATGCGGAGCATTGGTTATGTCGATCGGCACGGGAGCCGCATTCGCGGCAAGCAAATACAGTCCGCTCTCCAATTTGGATGAAAACGGAACTGTGAGCCATTCGTCAGGGGAGGATGGCACTCCTGGAATCAAGATCAGGATGAAGGATGAAAACGGTAAGGTCAACGAGACAACCGGGGACCAATTTCATGCCAAATTAAAATCCGGGCTAATGATCGCCAGGAATATTGACGGCAAACTTAAGTTTTCCACCGATGGCGGCAAGACTTGGAGCGAAACCGCTCCGGACGGGGTGACCGTGAACGAGGACGGCTCGATCAGTGGCAGCTATGACGGTATACCCGTTCCGCCTGCTCCATCGAGTCCGCCCGAATACAACAGTGTGCAGAAGAGTGCTCTGAACATCATTGACGAAAACGGTAAGGTCAACGAGACAACCGGGGACCAATTTCAAACCAAATTAAAATCCGGGCTGATGATCGCCAGGAATATTGACGGCAAGCTTAAGTTTTCCACCGATGGCGGCAAGACTTGGAGCGAAACCGCTCCGGACGGGGTGACCGTGAACGAGGACGGCTCGATCAGTGGCAGCTATGACGGTATACCCGTTCCGCCTGCTCCACCGGCCGTTCCTCCTCTTCGTAAAAGCGAGCCTTCGCAGGGCAACTAACATAGCTTATTGATCAGTATCGCAAGAGTTCCGCGGAAAAGGACAGTGTCAGCCCCTTTGCCGCGGAACGACATGCTCTTTTAATGTATAATGATGTAAAACGGAGGCATTGTAATGAGGTTATTATACGTAGAGGATGAGCAGCATATGGCTGAAGCGGTTGCCCATATTCTGAAGCAAAACAATTACAGTGTAGATCTCGCACACAATGGAGTTGAAGGGCTGGACTGTGCCCTTACCGGCATCTATGATGTCATCATTCTCGATATCATGCTTCCCGAGATGGATGGTATAACCATTTTGAAGAAACTACGAAAAAAAAATATCGTAACCCCTGTCATCCTTCTGACCGCAAAGGGCGAAACTAATGAGAAAGTCGCTGGCCTCGATAGCGGCGCAGACGATTACCTCTCCAAGCCCTTCGAGGCTGATGAACTTTTAGCACGTTTGCGGGCTTTGGTCCGAAGACAAGGCGAATTAATCAGTGACGGTGTCTTTCGAATCGGAGATATTGAGTTGAATCCACAGTCGCTCACACTTTCCAGTCGACATCAGTCTGTCGACTTGACGCTGAAAGAGTCTCAACTGCTTGAATTTCTGATTATACGTAAAGGCATCATCTGCTCGAAGGACGTGATCGCGGAGAAGATCTGGGGCTATGATGCAGATGCCGAGTATAATCAAGCCGAAGTATATATTTCTTTTCTGCGAAAAAAGCTTTCTCAAATCAAGTCGGTTGTCACCATTCAAACCATACGCGGTGCGGGCTATACCTTGAAAGATGAGGGATATGTCCATGTTTAAGAAAATGCGCAACAAGATCCTCCTACTCCTTATGATTTTCATATCATTCATCATGACCGTAGCGTTCGCCTTCATCTACCTGACGACCTATAACAGTGTTCGATTGGAAGCCCAAAACAAACTGAAAGCGCTCCCTCCTCCCCCTTCGCAGACGCCGTTGTCCTCTCCCACAGGTCCCGAAGGTCTTAAAGAAGCCCGCATGATGATCAAGGAAGGGAAAATCGAAGTAGACGTTAACAAAGGAAACACCATAAGCATACCTCCCGACTATGCTCTTTCTTTCCATATTACAGTAACGTCAGACGGTGCAATTGAAAAGATAGATTCCATTATTCGCATGCCGGATGAGGCGTACAAGGAAGCGGCGTCCCTCGCTTGGAAGGAACAAAAAGACAATTCGATTCTTAGTGTGGGAGGTAAAAAATGGCAGTATATTATTTCTCCTATCAGTGAAATTCATGTCAGTATGATAAATGGCAGCCGTCAAGAAAGCCGTAAAGCAGAACGGTATATTATATCCTTCCTAGACGTGACTGAAATGGAAAAGACCATGACCAATCTGCTGATGACTTTCCTGGTCGCTGGCCTTCCCCTGTTCTCTGCCATTTTCTTCATCAGTCTACTTTTTGCAAACCGTGCCATTAAGCCTGTCGCCGAAGCATGGGAGAAGCAGCGACAGTTTATCGCCGACGCCTCCCATGAATTGAAAACACCGCTTGCGATTATCAATTCCAACTCCGATGCACTGCTTTTCAACCAGGACGAAACCATCGGGAATCAGCGGAAGTGGATCGACTACATCAAGTCGGAAGTTTCACGAATGACAACGCTTGTGAACAATCTTTTGGATTTGGCAAGAACTGAGGACGACAGTATAAAGGCTGAATATTCCACGTTCGATATAAGTAAGTGCATCACAGAAGTCATCCTCCCGATGAAGCCAATGCTCTTTGAAAAGGGCGTAACGCTCACGCAGGATATCGAACCTGGCATTGTTGTACCAAGCGACCCGGAGAAGGTAAAGCAGGTCGTTCTCATTCTTGTCGACAACGCCATCAAGTATACGGATGAAAACGGAAAAATCGATATAACGTTAAATAGGCACAAACATCTTATCAATTTCACAATCTCAAACAGTTGTAAGGGGATATCAAAGCAAGATCTCGTACGAATCTTTGACCGATTTTATAGGGTGGATGAATCCCGTGCACGGAAAAGTGGAGGTTATGGCTTAGGACTTTCGATTGCCAAGGCGGTTGCCGATAAGCTGGACGCAAGGCTCACGGCACAGAGCGTTGAGGGCGAGAGCGTCACGTTTGTGTTCTCGGTGAAGGGATAGCTTGTCTCTAGGGACGCGATACGCCCGCCGGTTATCGTTACGTTGATCTGTGAGGAATTCAGCATGTCTATCCTTGCGGCTGAAGTAAATGTAGTATGGATTAAAAATCCTGATTAATTGAACAGAAGTCCATCCAGATTGCTCAAAAATTTATTTTTCGATTAACCATTCATAAAATAAATAATGCTCACGATGAACAAGTTTCTCCAGATCACAGACGTCGTTATCCGCTTTAAATTCTCTGATTAAGGAGTTCACCATTTCTTCAAAAATAGGAGCCGCCTTAAGCATACTCCTCAACTGTTGTAACCAAGAGTCTACGATTGCCATGTGGCACAGGCAGTATTCTCTTTCACTGTTCCTTCGTTTTCCCAACCACACACAATCTTGATTGACTGGACCAGACGTTTATCGTCCCAGATGATGTATAGCTGATCCTCCAGACTGATCAGGGCCTTCTTTATGCCCTGCTTTGTCCTTCCTGTTTTAATAACTAACTCTTCCATCGATGGCAACCGCCGGCGACCACTCGAATAGTTGTAAAGGATCCGGAGTAGTTTACGCTCAATATCTGCTAACACCCCTATTCGCCTCCTGATTTTATATTAACAAGAACAATTGTTCTTAAATTATACCCAAACAGGCGTTCGTTAATCAATGTAAAAATAACCTGAAATATTATTATAATCAGTTTTATATCAGAATTTCCCATACATAATGGTATAAACTCCCGTAAAAATAACTTATAGTATTTTCAGATAGAAGTTATTACAAGAGGGGATTTTAAATGGCTAAACAACCGATATACACGGATAAAGTAATGGTCATCATTGGGTTTTTAATAGTTAGACTCAATAGGGGTCTAAGCTTAGAACAAGCTATCGAACAGGTTTCTGAAATGAAATATCCTATTGGGATAAAGACTGGCCTAGATATGACCAATTCGACAATCCCATTGCAGTGGGAGCAACTTAATGAATATTTCGAATCATTTGACCAAAGGTCCTATTTTTACCTTTTACTTGAATGTTTAAGAGTAATGCGTACTTCATCTTGGGGACCATATGAAGCCTGTGATGCACTAATCGTCTTGAAATATTGGATAGTACATAACGAAGAAGACCATCCCACAATTCGTGAACCAATATTTCGGTTTGGTCAAAAAAGAAAACCAGATGCACTAGCAAAAAGAGCTCAAGAAATATTGTTTAATAAGCTACAGGGAATACAGAATTTTTAATCACCAAAACTTACCGCCACCTCTTCTTAATTATGAAGGCTATAATTACGTAAAGAGGTGGTTTTATGTTTATTAATCCGATGTTACTTGCTACGGCCCCTTCACCTTTCTCACATTCAGATTACATTTTTGAGCCAAAGGTAGATGGCCATCGCTTAATATTTTCACAGCAATCAGGAGTAATCCGGTTATATACACGTCACAACAACGATTGCACTATGCAATACCCAGAACTGCATGTACCATTCGAAGACGACATCATCCTGGACGGGGAGATCGCTTGTGTGGATCCAGAAACGGGGATATCTGACTTCGAGGCTGTTATGTCCCGTTTTCAAGCAAAAAAAGCCGATAAGATTAACGGACTGACCCGGACGCTACCGATCACTTATGTGATATTCGATATCCTGATGTATAGGGGCCGCGATCTCCGACGTTTATCGTTAATGGAGCGAAAAGCGATCCTCAGCAACATTATCCTACCCGGGAAGGCATTTGGCGTTACTCCATTCGTCGAGGAAGCTGGCGAAGCATTATTTGAGCAAATTGAAGCTTGGGGTATGGAAGGGATAGTTGGCAAACGCAAAAACAGCCAGTACATCAGCCGCCGATCAGATGCATGGCGTAAGGTCATCAACTGGTCATTTGCTGGAGGTATACATCACGGGGTACCGCAAAGAGGATTTCGGATGGCTCACCGCCGTAATGAAAGGGTCCGGCAAGCTGCGCCCGGTGGGGATAATCGAGCATGGGCCGGGAGCAAAAGAAAAAAGAGCCTTTTATAGCCGAAAATCACTAGCCCATCTGCAAACTCCTTGACAGCATATCCTTCGTTTAATCCGACTAATTCATCTATTGCCCATAGTTGTACATACGCGTTTCCCACGGTTTCTTCAGCACCATTACATTGAACAATAAATTCCTTGTAATCACTCGGAAATTTAACCCCAAGCTCACTTTCCGTTTCTATAACAAGATTCATATTTATAGGAGGATTCAAGTCCAGTCCATTTATTAGATGATTCAACATAGCTTTGTCCCTTCGAACCGATTCTTTAGCCGCTAGACCAAAAAAATTCCAGCCCTGCTCCTAATCATTGTAACACTTTTAATATCCCGTGAGATCACAAAGTAACTGAAACTAAACTGCCTGTTAGCTTAATAACCATTTAAACGTTACTCTTCGATGAATATATGTTTTTGTCCAAATACGATTTACACTCTTGTGGTTTACCCTTTTCCACATTAGTTTGATCTTTCGATTTTCCAGCCATGATATATGCCACGATATTTTTTTGCATACAAACTCATTAATTCACTTTGATAATCAATCAAAGCTAGTGCCTCTGTTTTAACAAGATCGTAGATTATTGTGTTGCTTTCTTTATACTGCATCGTTAAACTAAAACCAGTTTGCCCCGTTTCTTCTTCAAATTGAATACTTTCGTTTGCAGGTATTTCAAGTGAATGAATAATATGGAAGGTATTTACCCGATATAAGTTTATCTGCGTTTCTTTTATTTTGACTTCATTATTGGTTTGGCGCAGCCTTTTCTCATCCTCATTTTCGGAGTAACCGGCAAGTCCTTCTCCAAACAGTCCATCAATATAAATGCGGTTATAATCTAGAATCCATTTTCGATATTTATGGTACAGGGGAAGCAACGCTTCTTTATTATTAGCATAGACATCACAACCACGATCGTCGTACATATGAAAGAGAATTTGTTTCGTTACATTCAAAAGATATATATTTCCACGCACTCGTGGCTTCCTTCGAAAATCTTTGTTCCCAAGCGCTGTAATTAAATAGGAATTTCTAATATCTTGGAAAGTAGTTTTAACTATAAATTCGTTTGTAAGAAATTCTATGTCACTTTCATCATACTCATATGGAATAGTCTCTAGTGTCAGATTACGCATAGATTCC
The DNA here is from genome assembly GCF_022898935.1 of Paenibacillus mangrovi. Classification (GTDB taxonomy): domain Bacteria; phylum Bacillota; class Bacilli; order Paenibacillales; family Paenibacillaceae; genus Paenibacillus_AQ; species Paenibacillus_AQ mangrovi. Next base: position 7,472 of record NZ_JALIRP010000025.1, read on the forward strand.
TTTGATTTAAAATAACGACTCATTGCAGGAAGTTCGCATAGCCTGCTACCTTTTAAAAAGCTAATTCTATTCACAACATGAACTTCATCATCATTTGAAAAAACGAACTTTAAAATACTACTAGCTCGATAATTCATTTCATCAAAATAAGCTGAATTATTTAATGGATCCAATCCAAGTTCAAATCGAATCCAAAATTTCTGTTCTATCATTTGATTCACCGTGTTCACTTTAAGTAAAGACCTCGCTTATTTCCAAGGATAATTCCAATACCCCTAGATTGTTGTATATACCATGATTAATCAATAAATTATCTGCTCATTACATTGTGCTATCGTTCCCGTTAGCTCAACGGCACCCACGATTTGACGCCTACTTCAATAAAAAAGAGAACAGGCCACCCGTGGCAGTCTGCTCCCTAATTATCTTGAATGCTCCTTACTTCGATATAAAGGAGTAATAAAACACCACTTCACTTCTACGGCCTTGATTTTAACGAGCGAAACTGATGAAACTAGCCGGTCATATGGCTGCTACATCCTCGGGTCTGATTGGTATGGAATTACAAGGTGCGATGACGATATTCGCCGTGAACTATGGGGTTGAATGTCTACTTTTCTGAAGTTTATACATACTCCTTAAGAAAAACGTAAGTTCTTCAGTGCCCTCTCCTATAGATTGATGCTTTTTGCAATGGTATGGAGCCGAGCTTAACCAGTTGAGAACCCTGCAGATCCCTTCGGATCGTCAGTTGATTTCTATGGTCAGGGAGCTTGTGAAATTCGCCCCCGGCTCCAGGGTGATTATTCCCTCTTTAGCTTGAAGTTCACCTTCGAAGACGTCCATATCCGCTACTCCTTGCCAAGGCTCGATGCATATGAAGGGAGCGTTCAAAGGTTGCCAGATGCCCAGGTCGGGAAAACCCTTATAGGTGACAACTACGCTTTTGGCGGAGTGCTTGCTTCTGAGCGAAATCTGCCGAGATCTCACATTTCGGAAAATCAATGCGCCTTCGGCGAACATTTCATGGGATAACGGCAGGATGGTTTCTTGTTTCAGAACGGGCTCCGATTTGCCGCTGATCAGCAGGCCGTCCGAATTCAAGAACAACCTTTCAAGGTTTTCCGATTCAGCGAACTCCAGATAGTAATCGCTCAGGCTACCGTTGTCATCAAGCGGACAATTGAACGCCGGGTGGGTTCCGAGCTGGAAGAAGATATCCTGTTCATCGCTATTTTCCACCCGGTAACTAAGTTCCAGTGTGCTTGCATTCAGTTTATATGTAATATATAGGTTGAATTTAAAAGGATAACTGGCCAGGGTTTTCTCATCATAAGAGAGGCGGTAAACCGCGTGGGTTTCGCTTTCTTGGACCAGCGTAAATTCGCTGCGTCTGGCGAATCCGTGATTGCCGATCTTATAGGCTTTGCCGTCCACCTTAATCTCTCCGTTCCGGGCCGCACCAATAATGGGAAACAGCACCGGAGAACGGCCTGTCCAATACGTGGCGTCACCGCTCCAGATGTATTCAGCTTCCGGATCCAGCTTTCTGAAGCTGATCAGTTCCGCACCAAGGGTATTAATCTCAGCTTCCGCCGAGCTGCTGCGCAAAATTTTATTCATTGTTGTACTCCCCTTTCATACTTATAGTCCAGATACCCATATTATATCAAAGTTCTTGAGGGAGTTGAGAAAACGACAGCCAATTCATCAGATGCCGTTTCTTCGTGCTTATTGAGCTATCGTGTCCCGTTAGCGTAATGTACTCTGTCAAATGCCCCGAAGCGTAAACATGGCTTTATCTGAAGAATACGACTTCTATGAAGCACCAACACTTCTTTTATTTAACTTCTTAAAAGCAGAGCATTCACGATTTGATCTAATAAAATTTAATATCAAATTGGCGCATTCGTTTGGTCTCAAGGTTTCAGTATTTAGTTCAATGTCATACTCATTAAGGCGATAAACTATATCGTACTGTGAGATTGCTAATCCACTCTGTCTATCTTCCCTTAGTTTTTCTCTTCTAATAAGTTCCTCTTTCGAGCAAGTTACTCCTACAAATAGTACAGGACGATCGATTAATAAACCTAGACAAGTATTAAACCGCTCTTCATTATCATTTACTGTATCTACAACTACATTGATCCCCTTTTCCGACATAAATTTAACTGTTGAATAAAATAAAGTAACTAATGAATCAATAATTATTTGGACCGAAACTTCCACATCTTCTCCATCGGCTGATTTTGAACATTTAGTGTTAATAAAATCAATGTAGTCATGAAACAATCCATGAAAAAAATCATCAATTGATAAATGACGAAATGAGATTTCATTTTGATTTAATAGTTCTGTCGATATGGAAGTCTTTCCGGAACTTGAAGTTCCATTTAGAAAAACTATTAATCCTTGCTTCAATTTAATCACCCCTTATCTAAGGAATTCGTGTAGTGATTAAGGAATCCTGCC
>NZ_JALIRP010000026.1 GCF_022898935.1 Paenibacillus mangrovi
TTACATCAACGGTAATAGTGAGCAATTAGGTAGTAATAAATTAGCTCAATCCGATCTAATAGACTTAATTAATCAGGTTCAACAGTAAAGTTGGTTACCCACAATTAAGCTAACGGGACACGATAGTACAACATCAAGCTGCCACTACAACGGCAGCCTGTTCAGCTAACGGGCAGGTTAACGTAACCTTTTCATTTGTTCGACGTCCTATTTTATGGAAGATATTAAAGTGAAAAAGATGATGAAAAGATGGGGGGCTCATATGAAAGTAAAATACGCATTACTGTTACTGATCCTGTTAATCGTAGTAGCGGTTGTTTATTTTGCTGTGGTTACGTATCCCCGATCAATAAATACGACGATTCGCGGCGTAAACTTCCAACTAGGAACCGAACATATCAATAACGTGCAACCAGAGACATTAAGGATTCAAGGTTCATTGTCTACTGGTTTGAACGGCTTACAAACTTTTAAAGGCACCATTACGTTCGATAATGATTCGATTCCAGTTCCGGATGAGAGTCGGGAGACCACCATTCATTTTGATAAATACGGATATGGTCCGATCGTTTACGGATATATCGAGAATGCAGGTACAAGTGCTGCCAAACCAGAAACGTTTTCTTACGGTGTTTTATTTACGAACTCTGATTTCAGTTCCATTACTTACCTGAACATGAACAAGCGTGGATGGAATGGTGGCGATGGCTTAATGTTTGCAGGACCGGCTACGACACGGAAACAAGCCCTTATCATTTCTAATGAACTTATGAAAAAATTTTTGCAAAGCTTCGATATTGGGCAGGGATCCTATGTCTTAAACTAACGGGACACGATAGCTCAATGAAAACATTTGAAGGTAGCTGGCTTTTTGGTCGGCTGCCTTCTTCTCATTTAACTGGCAGTGGAGCAAGAATAATGTTGACTATTTGCACATTAGTGGTACTATATTCCAGCTAGCGTCTACATATGAATCTGGGAGGCATGTGAATGCAAGAAAAACTGGCGCAAACAAGGCTGCGAGGGGAATGAATAATAGAACCCCAGTTGGTTTCACACTAATCTCAATTCATAAAGAGTGCAGACTACTGAAATAATCGATATCAATATAAATGAATCAGGACCCAATGGTCTGAGCCCCAGAAGGATCAGGAGATCCAAGAAGCTGTCATGATTTTGCTGAAATGTGACCCCATATATATGTTCTTGTCGTCCGACGACATGAAAAAACACAAGAACGTACATGCTGAATAGCCGCGTAGAAGATGTTTAAAAGAGCCTATAAGCCAAAACCCCAGTCTCTTGTTAAAGGCTGGGGTTTTTTATCTAAAAGAGATTATTATTTTCGGGATTGTAGGCCCTTGATTTAGAAAGGGGTGTCTCAACGCGTGTAGGGCGTTTATAGCTCCAAGTAATGCCCTCTTTAGGGTTCGGGGATGTATATGCTTTTCTATCCGTTTTGGCTAATCACTCGGGACAGAATTTGCCGCCTATCAGTTATCGCCAGTTTCTTTACCGGACTTGCCGGCGGCCAAATCGTCCGCTGACGTATCCTTCGATCCGGACTCGTCCTCCGTGGAGGAGGATGAGGTATCCTGCGATGCCTCGCCATCCTTGACCGGCTTAAGCGTCAGCTGGACGGAACGCTTGCCGTTCTTGTCCGTGACCAGCTGCTCGGTGACGTATCCTTCGCCATCGACAGTAACCGCACATTTCAGCAGCGTCAAAATATTCAGTGCATCGCGCAGCGACTCGCCCTTCATATCCGGCACCGTCATTTTTTCGGCTTCCTCCGTGAGCAGATAAATGCGCTGTCCCGGACTCATCGGCGTTCCCGCAGCCGGAAACTGCCGGATGACCGAGGAGCCTTTACCGATCGTTTCAAAATCGATACCGGCGTTCAGCAGCTTTTGTTTGGCATCCTTCACTGCCAGTTTCGTCAGCGTCGGAGCTGCCGGGCGTTTCACAGTCGTTTTGCCGTCCGACGTTTTTTTGGTGGTGGTTTTCGGCACGCCCATGTACGGCAGGGCCTGGGACATGATTTTTTTGAAAATCGGAGCCGCCACCTTGCCGCCGCCGGCCTTCGGATCGTTCGGCTGGTCCACGATGACAATAAGGGCGATCTTCGGATCGTTCACTGGTGCAAAGCCGATAAAGGAGACGACGGATTTCGAAGAATCCGGTTTTTTGTCCGGGCCGTATTTGACCGCGGTACCTGTTTTACCTGCGACGCGGTAGCCATCGATATAGGCCTCTCTTCCGGTACCGATCACCCGGTCCGCCACGACCTGCTCCAGATAGCTGCTCGTTTCCTTGGCGGCTTCCGGGGAAATGACCTGCCGGACGACGTCAGTCTTGGTGGATTGGAAGACTTTCCCGGTATCCGGATCGGTGATTTCTTTAATGATATGAGGTTTTAGAAGCTTTCCGCCGTTTGCCACCGCGCTGATCGCCGCCAGCTGCTGGATCGGTGTCACGGACACGCCGTGTCCGTAAGAAGCGGTCGCTACTTCGACCGGACCCGGCAGATTGATCGGCATAGAAACTTCCCCTGGGAGTTCAATCCCAGTCTTCTGACCGAAACCGAAGTCGTTGATATATTTCAGCAGCCGGTCTTTCCCGAGCATTTCCGAGCCCAACTTGACGAAGGCGACGTTACTGGATCGCTTCACGCCCTCCAGGAACGTGATCGGCCCCCATCCCGAGCGGACAATGTCATGAAGGGGCGTATGAGTCCCTTTGACATAGATTTGTCCGGACTGGTAGATGGTATTCGGATTAAACAGCCTCTCCTGCACCGCACCGGCGAGCGTCACGATCTTGAACGTGGAACCCGGTTCGTACGTGGCCTTGACGGCATAGTTAAAAAAGTCCTTCTGTTCATACGCGGGATTCCAATACGTATTCGGGTTGAACGTCGGAAGGTTGGCCATCCCGAGTATTTCCATCGTCTTCGGATCGGCAGCGATGACCGTCATGCTGATCGGCCTGTACTTCTCATACGTCTCTTTCATCGCGTCTTCGATATAATACTGGATCGTGTCATCGAGCGTCAGCTTTAAATTTTTACCGTTGACAGCCGGCTTGTACACCATATTCGCTTCGGGAAGCTGGTCCCCTTGCAGGTCGCTTTCGTATTTCATGATTCCAGAGGTGCCTTTGAGGTAACTATCTTCGCTTGCCTCAAGTCCGGCAACAGCCTTGCCGTCGCGGTTTGTGTACCCCAAAATATGAGCCGCAAGCGTACCTTTGGGATAATAGCGTTTCTGCTCCTTGATCAGATCTAACCCGGTAGCCATCACTTTTTTCTCTTTCTTCAGCTGGTCCTTCAATTCGTCGTTATACTTGACGATTTCGGCTTTCTTCGTTTCGTCAATCTTCCACCCTTCGTTCCGGACTTCCCGGTTTGTACGGTATTTGCCTTCTTCGTCTTTGGCTGTCACGAGGGCCTTGAGCTCGCTTTCATCCTTGCCCAAAATCTTGTGTAGCCCTTCGATAATTTGGTCCTCCAACCCATTCTCATGGATGACGGCTGGATTAACAATAACGGTATAGGCCGGAACGTCGGAAGCCAGCACATCGCCGTTCCGGTCCGTGATCATGCCGCGGGTTGCCGGAATCGGGACCTTTCTCGTCCACTGGGCTACCGCCCGCTCGTGCCAGTCTTGTCCTTTGACTACCTGTAGTGTAAATACCCGAATCAACAGAACAATAAAAAGGAGGGTGATGAATCCTCCTATGAGCAGTGTGCGAAGTTTTATTCTTTTAATCATACTCAACCCTCACAAGCTCTATATCCTCGATGTAACTGTAATATTTCTCTCCGTGTTTCTTACGAATATCTTTTTGTGCCTTGCACATCTGGCTTTTAAAATTTCTTTGAGCTCGGTTTAATTTCGCCATAAAATCACCCCAGAAACAATTTTAATAGTAAAGCCTCTGAATGGCAATACATGGAAATCATCTTTCCCGGCAAAATTGGATGCTAGTTTCATTTCAAATCCTTGTAGCCTAGACCTATTTTAGATTCCAATTCTTGATATGTAGAAGCGATTCTTCCCGATGCTGAACCTTTTAATATAGCTGTCGTCGTTAAGAAAGTAACGTAGTATGTTCCGGGGTCAAGCGTACCTATCATGGAATCAGCTTGTCCGGGATTTAGAGTCATAGCTCCCATTTCTTGACCAGAAGGAGAGTCTTTTTTTAGGGCAACTCTCATTTTTCCACTTGAAGTATTATAAGCATATATTTTAGCCCAGTTCATATCAGTTGATGTTGTAAAAACTGCGGTATCACTTGTTCTATCTCCTTGAAAATTAATATTAAATGCTTTTGTTGAAGCTATAGGAGAAATAATTGGCGTATTTCCCAAAGACTCTGCCTCTGCATAAATAGGAATCATTGAAACATCTGTTGTCAGACTAAATAAAAGCGCTGTACTACCTGTCACTATAATCCCAGCTGTTCCAAGTAATATAGTAAACTTTGCCTTCATTTTCATTAATGATTCCCCTCTCATAATTATAATAAGGTAATATATCCATTTCCTTTCATATCGTAAGCGCCTGGATAGTTAGAAATTACAACTCTTCTTTCAATGTATCTTCCTTAATGCATTCAAAATATATAACAATCTTAACTATCAAAAAGTTACACATTATATTTAGATTTTGTGTTGTTTGATTTAACTAAAGATGAATTTATTGAGAAGGAAAAAAGGATTTTAGACTAACGGGACACTACAGTTTAATAAATAACTACAACGCGGCTGCCGGCATAAATCGGCAGCCGCTTTACGCTAACGGGCAGTAATTTAGATCACCAAAATGAAGGTGTGGTAAGATTGTCTATAAAAGTAATGGGTATTAATCAGTCTTGATCGTTATTTAGTAATCTGGTTAATTGAGGAGGGGTTACATTGAATAAGAATAAATTGAAAAGGTCATCGCGTGATAAATCATTGAATGGGGTTTGCGGAGGGATTGCTGAATTCTGTGGCATTTCTTCATTTGGTATTAGATTAATTTTTATTTTGACAATGCCCGTATCCTTGATTATCTACATTATTTTGTCTAATATACTTGATGAAAATACAAGCTTATCAGTTTAGATGTAACTACGGATTTAGTCCAGAATATTAATATGGTTAGTACATAGATGTTTAAACTAACGAGGAACGTTAGTGGAATACCCAACTAAGACGCTGTTGCCAGCACAATTCGGCAGCCGCGTTATGCTATCGGGCAGATTGCCGTATCTTTCCAGTGTTTGGAAACGTATTAAGTTTTAATTGAACTTAGCCAATTCACCCTCAGAAAGGAGAAATATTATGAAATTGAAGCTAATTTCATATCTACTATTTTTATTTATTTTCACAGGATGTTCGAATGGGCGAACCTTGATTTACTCAGCACCTACCAACGAACAGATAGTAAGATATGTTTCAGATAATAAATTAGAGGATCTCGATAGCATATGGATAAAGGACAGCGCTTTAATATTACTGAAAGATTCATTGATAACATTGTACTCTGATCAGAATGAAAAGTTATACGATCATAAGATTTCTTGGGGATCAAATGGGGAGGGCTTAGTAACTGTGGGCAATGGAGTACCGTACATTGCAGTTATTATACAAGATGATTTAATGACTAAAGGAGCCAAGTTTATAAATGTAAAGTATTCAGATGGAACAATTGAGTCAAGGGGAATTGACAAAGCGGGCTTATTAATATCCAATTATGGTCTAAGAACTGTATCACATTTGTCGATTGTTAATGCCGTAGGTGAAGAAATATACAGTAAATGAAGTTAAAAAATCGAGCAAGTTAGACATGACGAGGAATTAAGCTAACGGGACACTTTAGCTTAATCTATAACTAAAACGCGGCTGTCTGCATAGATCGGCAGCCGCGTTGTGCTATTCCAGCTAATAGCTTGTCAATATTTAATTATTAATAATCGATTCCAGGAGTGGTATACTTAAAAAAAGATATGACAAATAACCGTCCCCTTCGGCACAGGAATATATTTCATTTTTTCCTATTTCATGCTGATCATTCTAGCCGAAATGCTTCTTTTGAAGTCAAGATGGCAAAAATCCAGTGAATGAGTTTGTTTACACAAGCAATTACCGCTACTTTGAACAGCTTTCCTTCCGCACG
>NZ_JALIRP010000027.1 GCF_022898935.1 Paenibacillus mangrovi
TCGAGGGCTTATCCTAGAATAACCCCAAAAAGTGACGTGAAGCTTTGTAGCAACACCGATTACTTTTCGGGGACCCCAAGAGAACGGGGCTAAAACGCAAATCGTTTCGTATCTAGTTTTCAGGGAGTCAATAAAGATTCTCGAAGCTCTAGTAGCTTTGGAATGAAAAGTGGCTTTCAGCATTTGGCGATGCTGAATCCTGAATATAAGCATTTTGCAAAGAATGCTCCGTTTGGTGGCGATGGCGGAGGGGTTCCACGCGTACCCATCCCGAACACGACCGTTAAGCCCTCCAGCGCCGATGGTACTTGGACCGAAGGGTCCTGGGAGAGTAGGACGCCGCCAAGCGGAAAACCACATTTTGTGTGGTATTTTTTTTGCCTATAATACATGTCCATACAGAAGGGCCCTTAGCTCAGCTGGTTAGAGCGCACCCCTGATAAGGGTGAGGTCGGTGGTTCGAGTCCACTAGGGCCCACCATATTCCCTGATAGTTCAGTTAGTAGAGAACTCGACTGTTAATTGAGTTGCCTCAGGTTCGGGGAGCCATGTGCTAAAAAACGTCCAAGAAGGTCTGGAAGTTATCGTACTGCATTTCGACTTGGACTTTATATATACGGCCCGTTGGTCAAGGGGTTAAGACACCTCCCTTTCACGGAGGTAACAGGGGTTCGAATCCCCTACGGGTCACCATTATTACTTAGCTTCGATAGGGGATGAGAACCCAAAAGGGTTCGTCGGAGCATGAACTTCGGTAGCGCTGCTTCGCAGTCTCGAACGAAGAGAGAGTATCCCCTACGGGTCACCATTTTATACTATCGCGGGGTGGAGCAGCTCGGTAGCTCGTCGGGCTCATAACCCGAAGGCCGCAGGTTCAAATCCTGCCCCCGCAATTACTTTCCCACATAGAAAGTGTCTCTGTGGAACCGTGGTGTAGAGGCCTAACATGCCTGCCTGTCACGCAGGAGATCGCGGGTTCGAATCCCGTCGGTTCCGCCATTTATATTAGCTCCAAGGATGAGAATCCGGATATCGGGATTGTCGGAGCATCATTATTTCAATTAAGTATTTTACTAATTGAGAGCCATTAGCTCAGTTGGTAGAGCACCTGACTTTTAATCAGGGTGTCGAAGGTTCGAGTCCTTCATGGCTCACCAGTTTTTCTTCAAAGAATGAATTGACAAGTACTTTCAATCATGGTATATCAATAAATTGCAACGCTAGTATGACGTCTTGGATCTAGTGGGCATACCGTGGAGGTTCAAGTCCCTTTACGTGAACTATACTTAATATTAAATCCGTAAATTCTACGAAGATTTTACGGTTTTTTTATGTCCTGATATCGATAGAGAAAGGTAGGCATTAACGCTGATATATGTGATTATTATCACAAATGTAAAAATATATAGTAGCTATAATAGGACTGTTCAGAGAAACATTTCATACACTGGGGGTGTACTACATGTTAAAACGTGTCATAAAGTGGTGCGCTCGCTTGGGTCTTACAATTCATGTAGCTAAAACTGTACTGGCAGCGGCGATCTCGTGGTCTATAGCATCGTTGTTGTTTGGGGATCATTATTCGTATTTTGCACCGCTCGCTGCAGTTCTAACGGTTCAATTAACCATTGCGGATACCATGGAAAAGGGCTTGTATCGTATATTGGGTGTTATTATTGGTGTTGCCGTAACAGTGCTCGTAGTTCCATACGTAGGTAAAAATTTTATCGGGATTGTTATTGTACTTCTCCTAGGTATGGGGGCGGCGACAGCTTTTAAGCTTAATCCGCAGATTATCTCGCAGATTGGTGTCAGTTCTGTGATGGTGATGTCTTTTCAGCAAGCGCAAGGATATGCAACGGGGCGTATCATTGAAACAATCGTGGGTGCGCTCGTCGCTGTAATCATTCAAGTTGCGATTCGTCCCGAGAATAAAGTGCCATCCGCGATTAAGCGGAGCTCGAGTATCTGTCTAAAGCTTGCGGAACGCATGATGCAGCTAAGTAAGACGGTGAGTGTATCATACACGGAAATGTATTCAGACAAAACTGATGTGGAGTTAATGAATTGGAGTAGGACGTTAAATGATGCTTTTTGTGGTGCCCAAAAAAGTTTAAAGTATAATTTCCTTTATCGTAAGGATTCCGTTAAGTTATCTGCTTTGCAGGAACAGGTAGAAACCGTTCAGCGGATTATTATTGCGGTATCTAGCGTGAATTATGCTGTGCATGAAATAAGCCAACAGCTCTTGCAAGAGCTTCCTATAGAAAGAACATTGATAAGTACTGCCGAATGTATTACGACGTTCGGGAAGCTATTAAGACATTCTACTTCAGAACGGATGTATCGAATCCAAAATCAGATTGCTAAAGCTTATGAAGATCAGCTGCACCTATTTGAATCGTATACAAAATACCAAGCTCAAGCAGAGACGTTGATAGAGATTGGCGGTTTGTTTGCTGATTTGCATCGAATTGTTGCAGAAGTTGAACGTTCTATTCCTTTTTTGGATATGAGTAAAGGTACAGTAAAATCTTTGAATTTCGCTAAGAGGGAGAAAAATTCGGTTCGACGTAGAATAGCTAACTAAAATGTAGGGAATGCAATGATGTATGATGAAACCTCTCGGTGGAAGAAAATACATGTTGCATTCTTTTTGTTTTTTATGATATATTATTAATCCAGCCGCTTGAGAGAGTGAGTTGGCAACCAAATATCATAGCTTTTATTCCGAGAAAAGGAAATGAAAAAAAGCTTGCATTATCGGAATAAACATGATATGATATAAAAGTTGTCGCCGAGAAATATCGGCGAGGACAAAAGAGAGATTTTGATCTTTGAAAACTGAACAACGAGTGAGATACAGGTTTCGGTAACGAAACCGACACGCGAAATCATCGGGTTCGTGACAACTGTCCGAATCGATGGTTGAGCAAACAATGAGAATTATTTCTCGTCAGATTCAAAATGAGTCACAAACTTTCTTGGAGAGTTTGATCCTGGCTCAGGACGAACGCTGGCGGCGTGCCTAATACATGCAAGTCGAGCGGACTTGATGAGGAGCTTGCTCCTCTGATGGTTAGCGGCGGACGGGTGAGTAA
>NZ_JALIRP010000028.1 GCF_022898935.1 Paenibacillus mangrovi
CGATATAGTTTATCGCCTTAATGAGTATGACATTGAACTAAATACTGAAACCTTGAGACCAAACGAATGCGCCAATTTGATATTAAATTTTATTAGATCAAATCGTGAATGCTCTGCTTTTAAGAAGTTAAATAAAAGAAGTGTTGGTGCTTCATAGAAGTCGTATTCTTCAGATAAAGCCATGTTTACGCTTCGGGGCATTTGACAGAGTACATTACGCTAACGGAGAACGCTAGTTCAATGAAAGATTAAAACCTCCCATATGAAGCAAACCTAGATTTAATAGGTCTAATGGGAGGTTATTTTATGAATTTAAGTGAATTATGGAAACTGTATGAAGCTGATAAGCGGATCCAGGGGTTTAGCCCAAATACATTGAAAGCCTACACCTTGCAGATCAAGATGCTGGTAACGGAACTGGGTGACCTGGATATTTCAGATGTTACTCTAAACTTGCTGAAGGAATACTTAGCAAAGCAGTCCGGTCGATTGAAGCCAAGCAGCTTAGGACATCGCATTCGTTTTGTTCGTTCCCTTTTCCGCTTTGCCTATGAAGAAACATATTTAACCTCAAATCCTTCTCTGAAATTACGCGAATCCAAAATGGAAAAGCGAATTCCTAAGTTTTTGATCGAGGAAGATGTCATTCACTTGAAAATCTCTTGTCAATCACTGAGGGAAAGGGCTCTTCTTGAGTTCCTCTACAGTACCGGCTGCCGAGTTGGAGAGGTGGAGAAGATAAACATCGAAGACCTGAACTGGGAAAACGGCTCTGCAATTGTTAATGGTAAGGGTTCAAAGCAGAGAGAGGTTTACTTCACGACCGAGTGTAAAGTGTGGTTGAAGAAGTATCTGGCCAGCCGTGAGGACTCCTGTAAGGCCTTATTCGTAACCGATTCACATCCTACTAGACGAATGGCCATTCCTACGATCAGGTGGGCATTAAAACGGCTTGCAGATCGGGGAGAGATCGAAACAAATCTATACCCTCATCGCTTTTGTCATACCTATGCGTGCCAGCTCCTTGATAATGGAGCACCTTTAGATTTCATTCAAGGCATGTTAGGACATGAAAAAGCATCAACCACTCAAATATACGCCCAGTTGCGCGGAGAACGCCGACGAGAACTTTACCGCCGGTTCTTTTAGCATAATCTGTACTATTGAGTGTAATCTTCGCCTAAGTCCACATACATAATATTTATTGCCTTTTTTGGTTTTAGACGATTTCCGTTTGCCCGCGCTTTCGTGAACAAGTCCCGCCCAGGAGCACATATGAGCAGCGCTTGGAAACTGGTTATTAATATCTGTACCGATTTCAGCCAGGATTTGTTCAGCCGTCCGTGTTGATATGCCAGGAATAGAAAGTACTTCCATTCTTCGATTGTAACCATTCCCTGTAATTAACGTAATAATCAAAACAAGGATGCTTGGACGAATGTGGAATTATATTGAATAGAAAAATATTAGGAGGAATCCATTATGTTAGACTTTAAAACTACTGACTTATGCGACGACTATTCAGATGAACTACAAATTAGCGATATCGCATTTCGTTCTTTCGGAAAAAAGACCCGTTTTTCAGGAAAAATTGAAACTGTAAGTGTGTATGAGGATAACGTGCTCCTCGTTGAAGCACTTGAAAGTGTACAGGAAGGCTCTGTTATCGTTGTAGATGGTGGTGGTTCTAATCGATGCGCACTACTTGGCGATCGTTTAGCGGGCATAGCGCAATCAAGAAAGTTATCAGGCGTTATTATTAACGGTTATGTAAGAGATTCTGTTGATCTAGCTAAAATGAATGTTGGCATTCTTGCGTTAGGGACAAATCCTCTAAAAAGTAAAAAAGAAGGAACTGGCGAACGTAATAGTAAATTCCACTTCGGTGGAGTTGACTGGAATCCAGGAGAGTATGTTTATGTGGATGAAGACGGGGTCATTATTTCTAAACAACCTCTTTTATAGAATAAATCGAGTACTCACTAGCGTTGCATATAATCGAAAATAAATAAAAATAGGATAAATTTAGTGAAAGGTACCTGGTGCTAACGCAATTCGAAATTGTACCAGGACCAGGTACGTCATTAGTCAGATGTCTAATGACACAAAGTTACCTACATATTAAATGTGAAGAAAGCCTGATGGATCAGGCTTCTTGTTATTTTATTTAGGAGAAATTGTGTCATAAAAAAATGCACAAATGTGCCTACATTGTAGGATAATGACACAAAAATGCCCACATTCTGGCGGGACTATCAGTACGTATGTCGGAGGACGATAACACGTGTTAATGTACGACACTATTCAAATTAAAAAAAAGGCCAAAATAAACGTTAGTTCCCGAGAAGAGCTCCGCCGTATTAAGCTATTCCAGCTAATAGCTTGTCAATATTTAATTATTAATAATCGATTCCAGGAGTGGTATACTTAAAAAAAGATATGACAAATAACCGTCCCCTTCGGCACAGGAATATATTTCATTTTTTCCTAT
>NZ_JALIRP010000029.1 GCF_022898935.1 Paenibacillus mangrovi
TGAACTGCACCCCAATTGTTAGACACAGTCTAACAATTGGAGGTGTAGTTTTTTTGGCTAAATACTCAACTGAAGAGAAATTAGAAGCTGTCCTGGCTTATCTAGAAGGTAAAGCGTCGTATAAAACAATTGCTGAAGAACGTAATATGAGCACTGCGCCACTAAAAAGATGGGTATTACGTTATCAAAAACATGGAGAGGAAGGAATTACCTCTTCGTATACAAATCACGAGATTCAATTTAAAATAGATGTACTCAATTACATGAACGAATTTGGGGCATCCATCAATGAGACCGCCGCTCGATTTAATTTGTCTTCGGATTATACAGTACTTAAGTGGAAGAGGCAATTCGAAACAGGTGGAATAGACGCCCTCATATCAAAGAAAAAGGGGCGTACATCCATGAAAGAAGATACAAAGAAATCAACTCCAGTTGAAGGCTCAACCGAGGCTTTACAGGCGGAAGTGGAACGTTTACGAATGGAGAACGCCTACTTAAAAAAGTTGAATGCCTTAGTTCAAAGCAAGGAAAAGTTACAAAGCAAGACAAAGCGCAAGTAGTATTTGAACTAAGGCTAGAGTATCCCATTACTTCATTACTGCAGCTGGCTCAGATTCCACGTAGCACGTACTATTACTGGGTAAGTACAATGGATTGTCCAGATAAAGATACGGTCTTAAAATCCCGTATTTTAGCGGTCTATCATGAGCATAAAGGCCGTTATGGATACCGTCGTATTACAGACGAGCTACACAATGAAGGGCAATTAGTGAATCATAAAAAGGTGCAGCGCATCATGCGTGAACTCGGCTTAAAATCCATCGTTCGCATGAAAAAATATCGCTCATATAAAGGAACAGTTGGTAAAATTGCTCCAAACATCCTAGATCGAAATTTCAACGCTACAAGACCAAATGAGAAGTGGGTTACAGATATTACAGAGTTCAAATTGTTCGGAGAAAAGCTATACTTGTCACCCATACTTGACTTGTTTAACGGGGAAATCATTACCTACACCGTTGATTCACGTCCACTCTATACGCTTGTCTCTGGCATGTTGGATCAAGCCTTGAAACGTAAGACAAACGATGACATCTTATTGATTCATTCTGATCAGGGCTGGCATTACCAAATGCCCCAATACCAGCAGTCATTGAAGGAACAAGGCATAACACAAAGCATGTCACGTAAGGGGAACTGTTACGACAATGCCGTTATGGAGAATTTCTTTGGGATCCTAAAATCCGAGTTTCTTTATACAGAAGATTTTGATAGCATTGAACAATTCAAAGTAGAACTTGATCAATATATCCACTATTACAACCACAAACGAATAAAGGCAAAACTAAAACGCATGAGCCCGGTACAGTACCGAACTCATGCGTTAGAGGTGGCCTAACTATATAATGTCTAACTTTTTGGGGTCACTTCA
>NZ_JALIRP010000003.1 GCF_022898935.1 Paenibacillus mangrovi
TTCCGGTAGTTATCCCAGTCTTACAGGCAGGTTGCCTACGTGTTACTCACCCGTCCGCCGCTAACCATCAGAGGAGCAAGCTCCTCATCAAGTCCACTCGACTTGCATGTATTAGGCACGCCGCCAGCGTTCGTCCTGAGCCAGGATCAAACTCTCCAATAAAGTTTGTGACTCATTTTGAATCTGACGAGATTTAAATCTCATTTGTGCTCCACAGTTCGGGGACCGAACTGCTTTGCGTTTTGACTTCATTGCTGAAGTCTGTATCTCACTCGTTGTTCAGTTTTCAAAGATCAAATTCTTTCTCATCACCGCTGTAGTTCTTCATCGGCGACAACCTTTATAGTATATCATGTTCGGCTGTTTTGTGCAAGCTTTTTTTTAAAATCTCTTTTTAAGCTTTTCGCTTGCTAAGAGCACACTTTTTCGTGTTTTCTTGGCCGGAATTAGAATATACCATGTGCACAGAAATAATGCAACACTTTTTTCGAAAAAATTATTCCGGTAAAGATTGCAGTATACAGATGAACAGCATCGCCGTTCCTCAATCATTCAAAGCAGCACTATATTCGCATGGAACAATAACGTACAGCTCTTTTCTCATAAAACAAGGGCCGTCTCCCTCCCTTCCGGAGGAAAACGGCACCTTTTCTTCTATATATACGTTACGCAGCACCCAGGAAAGCATAGCGGAAGATGACGATTACTGCGAGCACCCACATCAACCAGTGGATTTTGATCTTACGCTTGGTAACGATGTTCGCGAAGAGCGCCAGAATCACATAAGACAGGATACCAGCCGAGATACCATTGGCAATACCGCCTGTGAAAGGCATCAGAACGATCACCAGGAACGCAGGAAAAGCTTCAAAGAAATCATCCCACTCGATGCTGCGGACCTGGCTCATCATCAGCACGCCCACGACGATCAGCGCCGGAGCAGTTGCAGCCGAAGGAACCACGAGAGCCAGTGGAGCAATGAACAGAGACAGAATGAACATAACGCCGGTTGTTACAGCCGTCAGACCCGTACGTCCGCCTGCTTCAACACCTGCTGTACTTTCAACAAACGCCGTAATCGTACTTGTACCGAGAACCGCGCCTGCGCTGACGCCAACAGCGTCGACCAGCATGGCTTTTCCGATCGTTTTTTCGCCTTTTTCTTTGTCCTTCATCAGACCCGCACGAGTAGCTGTACTTACCAATGTACCGAAGGTATCGAACAATTCAACAAAAGTAAAGATAAATACGATATCAAACAAACCGATATGAAGTGCACCCTTCAGATCCAGCTGGCCAACAGCCAGGTTCGAGAAGGAAGGAATCCAGTTGGCATGAGTCAGACTGCTTACGTCCGTAACTCCCATTGGAATACCGATCAGCGTTGTTACTACAATCCCGATCAAAAGTGCACCTTTTACACGAAGCACCATCAGAACGGCGATAAACAAAAGACCAATCAAAGCAAGAAGAGCATCTTTATGCGTAAAGAAATCGCTAAGCAACAGGTTGAAGCTTGCACCACCAACCGGTTGACTTACATCCGTACCTGGATTTATCGAAATGGAGATCAGGTTGCTCAGTTTGAAGCCGATAATGGCGATAAACAAACCGATACCAACCGTAATGGCGCTTTTCAAGTTTTGAGGAACGGCTACCATCAACATTTGACGAACCTTGGTCACTGTCAGAATGATGAAAATGACACCCGAGATAAATACCGCACCCAGTGCTGCCTGCCAGGTAATCGCACCGTTCGAGCTAAGAACCACTGTCATAAAGTAAGCGTTAAGCCCCATTCCCGGTGCCAAAGCAATCGGAACATTGACGAACAATCCCATAATAATCGTAACCAGACCCGCTCCGACTGCCGTCGCGAAGAATACGCCCTCATTCGGAATTCCGGCACCATTCTCCCCTAGAAACAACCCGTTGACGAAAAGGATGTACGCCATTGCCATAAAGGTGGTAAGACCGGCGATGATTTCTGTTCTTACATTCGTTCCGTGTTCCTTTAACTTAAAGAAACGCTCCATTTTAACTAAATCCCCCTTAGAAAATTGAGTCAGGACGACAAAAAAGCCCGCAGACCGTCATCGATCCGCAGGCATTATTCATAAAAGAAAAGAGAGTTTGTCCGTGCACGCGCGCGAAGGATTACCTTGCAAATAAGGTGTACCAATACGCAGGCAGGCTATCCGCCATCTCTTCTTTTCGTAGCCAGATCATTACGGTGATCTCGTAGAAACTCCCAGGCCAATTCCGGGGATTATACGAAAAAAGTTTTTATATATTGTCGTTTCTCACAACATTTATTCTAGGGAGAAAGACGAAAATTGTCAATAGAAAAAACGAATATTCAAACAAATTCATATCCTTAACGTTCGGAATTGGTGGGATTTATCCTTTTTTATTCAATTTCAACGATCAATTCAATCTCTACAGGCGTATTAAAAGGAAGTTCATTGGCAGAAATGGCAGAACGCGCATGTTTCCCTTTTTCGCCAAAAACCTCAACCAGAAGCTCGGATGCCCCATTAATCACATACGGCTGCTGAGCGAAACCGTCTGCTGAATTGACGAAAGCGAGCATTTTGACAACCTGCTTCACCCTGTCCAGATCCCCCAAATGTTCTTTCAGCACCGAAATCAGGTTGATCATGACCTGCCGTGCAGCATCATACCCTTGCTCTACCGTAAGGTCACTACCCACTTTGCCTGTATATTTCAGCTTGCCATTCAAGCGGCAGTCGTTACCGGAAGTGTACACGAGGTTGCCTACAGTTTTGGCCGGAACATACTCTGCCACGGGAACGGGTACCTTTTCAAGCACGATTCCTTTTTCTTCAAGAATTTTTTCGATTTTGGCCATGATCGTCATCTCCTTTAAGTTGGTTGATGCGTTATCCGCGACTTTTTATTACCGGCAGCAGTGCTGCAGCGGAATAAATACTCCAGGGCGTTCATGCGTGTGCTGCTGATGCTCCATAGTTTTGCGCCCATTGACGAGTACCGCCCTAATCCCCTCTGGATAGCGGATCGGGTCTTGGTATGTAGCTGTATCTATGATGGTTGCCGGATCAAAAATAACGATGTCGGCAGCGAAACCCGGAACGAGTAAGCCTCTTTTGCCTAACTTGAAGCGCTGCGCAGGATAGGAGGTCACTTTGCGGACGGCCTGCTCCAGGGTAAGTGTCTTATGCTTGCGTACGTACTCTGCGAACAGTCTCGGGAAGGTTCCATAGGAACGCGGATGCGGTTTGCCGGTAACGCAGCCCAGGCTGTCGGAAGCGATCAGGGAATAGTCATAACGGATGACTTCCCTCACATCTTCTTCGGACATATGAAAATAAACAATGGATACCTGTCCATTTTCCCTCGCCAAAAGCTCCAGCGCCGCATCCTCCGGATCCATCCCCCACAGCTCGCTGATCTCCTCAATGTGCTTGCCTTCCAGCAGCTTCCCGGCAGCCGATGGGACGGACGAGACGAACACGCTTTGCCAGCCGGTTGAACATACGAGGTTATCCCACGTCGTTTGTTCTTCCCGGAGCTCTTGCTTGATCTTCTTCCGCACGGACGGATCCGCTATCCGCTGAAGCGTGGCATCAATACCGCCCTCCAGTACCCACGGGGGAAGCACCGTCGTCAAAGTGGTTGACCCTGCAGAATACGGATACACATCACAAGTAACGTCCATGCCGCGGCTTCTCGCCTCATCGATCAAAGCAAGCGCGTTTTGGGTCTGCCCCCAGTTGATGCGGCCCGCTGCTTTCAGATGGCTGATATGCAGGGAGACACCACTTTGCTCCGCAATCCAGATGACCTCTCTGACCGATGCCAGCAGGTTATTGCCCTCCCCTCGGATATGTGTGGAGAAAAGTCCGCCGTATGCGGCGACAACCTTGCACAACTCCGCCAATTCCTCTTTGGGGGTATAGCTGCCCGGTGCATAGAGGAGTCCGATGGACAGACCGATCGCTCCTGCCTTGAGGCCGTTTTCCAGCAGCCATTTCATCCGGTTCAGCTCGTCCGGGGTCGCCGGACGGTTGGCAAAGCCCATCACTGAAATACGCAGAGCGCCATGCGCCACGTATGTGGAGACATTTTCGGATGCCCGCGCCTTCGCCAAATGCTGCAGGTATTCCTCGATGTTTTCCCATGGCCAAGGCCAATCGGTGCGCCCGATCACGGGCTCGATATAGCTCTTGAGCTCTCCTGCCCGGTCTTTAAAATAAGGCGCCGGAGCGAGACCGCAGTTTCCCACGACTTCCGTTGTAACACCCTGCTGCATTTTAAACTCACTTTCAGGCTGGTCCAAAATCAACAGGTCGGAGTGACAGTGTCCGTCAATAAAGCCCGGAGCCACCACCTGTCCCTTCGCGTCGATCCGCTCCAATGCCTCATGATCGGTTCTGCCCACATAGGTTATCACACCGTCCTTGATGCCAATTTGTCCAAAATACCAAGGGTTTCCCGTTCCATCTACAAGTCTCCCATTCTCGATAATGATATCAAGCATGATGACATCCCCCCGCTTTTCTAAGCTAGCTTTCCTCTTGCCAGAACAGGTACGGCCCGTATTGCTCCTTCTTGCGACACGAATACTTCATTATGCAGATTGATTGTAGGGCAAATATGATTCGGTACAATTTCAACAATGTCTCCGACATGCAGTCTGTGCGGGCCGCTCGTGCGGATCATGCCATGCTCCTCATTCATTCTCTCGAATACAGCGTCAGGCAGGCCAATAATTTCGCCAAAACCCTTTAGATTCAGCGGTTGCTGCCCCGGCTGGACATCCGTCGCAAAGGCTTTGCTACCGCCATCCACTACAAACCAATCCTCAGCGGGAACGCTTACAACAGTAACGAGAACTTTTGCTGCCCAATCCTCTTTGGAACAAGCCCCCATAACCTCAAGCATGCGATCATAAAAAATATAGGTTCCCGGGCGAATTTCCGTTACGCCTTCGACTTCGGCCGCATATGCAGCAGTAGGCGTCGAACCAACACTGACATCACGGATGGCGATGCCGCAGGCACGCAGCTTTTCAGCCGTTTCGACCATGATACGTCCTTCCTCCTGTCCCGCAGCCTTCAGGTCCAGCGTTCCTACTCCTTTGAAGACGGCACCCTTAAACGTGAAAATGCCGCTTAGGTCAAGCCCTGGCAGTGCAGAGATCTGCTGTGCCAGCTCTATAGCCTTGTCCGGATTGACTCCGGTACGCGCCAGTCCCGTGTCTATTTCCAGTCGCACAGAAAGCGTAATTCCCGCTTCAGCAGCTTCCCTGGAGAGATTGGTTGCTCCTTCAAGGCTTTCCACACCAACAATGACATGGATCTTTTGGGCAAGTGCAATGATCCGCTTGATTTTGGACGGAGATACCACCGGATAGGCGATAAAGATATCATCAACACCATGTTCAGCCATAATTTCCGCTTCGCTTACCTTTGCAGCTGTAATGCCGGCAGCCCCCTTGACGAGCTGTCTCAGCGCAAACTCGGGAATTTTATGCGTCTTGATATGCGGACGGAGCTTCACCCGGCTGCGGGCAGCACATTCCGCCATATGATCGATGTTGCGCTGCACAATATGTTCATCAATCAGTATGCAGGGTGTTTCCAGCGACTCTTTTGTTAGCATACCTAAACTCTCCTCCCTCACGACGTAATGGTACTTAATCTCATTATATGCGATAAATGTAAACTAGGGATAGAAAACGAATGCAGGGGAGACATTACTCATTAGAAAAACATACTTCTAGTATTGCAAAAGGTAGGTGCTTTAAGGTGTATACACCGGATTCCGATATTGAAAACAATGATGTGTCCACCGTACAATCACAGCAGAATGATTTGATTCCTGAGGAATTCCCCGAAGGGCCCTACGGTTCAAGCCTGGAAGCCGAGTCCATCGGAAAAAGCTCGCTATGGCAAGAAGGGCAGCGTGGCCCGCGTAGTTTCGGCAACGAAAATCTGGAGCTACATGCGGAAGAGGAAAGGCACTTTCCTGGCGAAGACCCGGCCTCGGAGAGTTTGCAAAACGAACATACTGAAGAATAGAAAAGTAATGTACATAAAAAGGCTGCCTCTAGCGCGTATTGCGTCAGTAGCAGCCTTTTTGGTGCAAAAAATCCGTTTCCCTCAGGCGAGAGAAACGGATCTCATATACATGGCTATAGCTCGGGGCCTATTCCCACTCAATCGTCGCTGGAGGCTTCGAAGTCACATCGTACACGATGCGGTTGACGTTCTCTACTTCGTTGACGATACGAACAGAGATTTTCTCAAGCACATCCCAAGGAATACGTGCCCAGTCGGCCGTCATGCCGTCAATAGAGGTTACGGCGCGGATACCTACGGTGTAGGAATACGTACGCTCATCACCCATGACGCCGACACTCTTCATGTTCGGAAGAGCAGTAAAATACTGCCAGATCTCGCGGTCAAGGCCCGCTTTGGCAATCTCTTCACGCAGGATGTAATCCGAATCGCGTACGATCGTAAGCTTGTCCTCAGTGACTTCACCCAGAACACGGATCGCAAGACCCGGACCAGGGAATGGCTGACGCCATACGATTTCTTCTGGAAGACCGCATTCTTCGCCGACCTTGCGCACTTCGTCCTTGAATAGGGTTTTCAAAGGCTCAATTAGCTTGAACTTCATGTCTTCAGGCAATCCGCCGACATTGTGATGCGATTTGATCGTTTGAGCCGTTGCCGTTCCGCTTTCTACGATATCCGTGTACAGCGTACCTTGGGCCAGGAAATCAAAGTCGTCAAATTTAGCGGATTCCTCGTCGAATACATAGATGAACTCGTTGCCGATAATTTTGCGTTTTTTCTCGGGATCTTCGACACCGGCAAGTTTGCCGAGAAAACGCTCGCGCGCATCGATTTTAACAACTTTCATATCGAATTTGCCTACGAAGGTTTCCATAACGCTCTCTGCTTCGCCTTTGCGCAGCAGACCGTGATCGATGAACATACAGGTCAGCTGATCGCCAATCGCTTTATGAATCAGCATCGCCACAACGGAAGAATCCACGCCGCCGCTCAGCGCGCAGAGCACTTTCCGGTCGCCGACCTGCTCACGGATATCGCGGATCGAATCTTCAATAAAAGTTTCCATGGTCCAGTTGCCTTCACAATGGCATATTTCGTAAATGAAGTTGCGGATCATTTCATTACCTTTGACAGAGTGGCGTACTTCCGGATGGAACTGAACCGCGTAAAGCTGCTTGTCCAGGTTGCTCATGGCAGCAATCGGTGCCGATTCGGTACCTGCATCCAGCTTAAAGCCTTCAGGCAGCTCAACCACATGATCCCCATGGCTCATCCATACGGTTTGCTTGGAATCCAGTCCTTTAGTCAGCGTCGTATTCGGAGCAAATTCCAGATCGGCTTTACCGTACTCACGTTTCGCTGCACGTTCCACTTTACCGTTCAACTGATGGGCCATCAGCTGCATACCGTAGCAAATACCGAAGATCGGCACGCCCAGTTCATAAATCGCCGGATCCACATGGGGTGCGTCTTCCGCGTATACGCTCATCGGTCCACCGGAAAATACAATCCCTTTCGGAGAAAGCTCACGAATTTTTTCGATCGGTGTATTAAAAGGCAGCAGTTCGCTGTATACTCCCAAATCGCGAATGCGTCGTGCAATAAGTTGATTGTATTGTCCGCCAAAGTCCAGAACAACGATGATTTCATTTGGTTTGTTCATTAACGTGCCTCCCTCAATTGTTGAAATTAATTATACGCAACGATAATTCATACCGTCAAGAAAACCGGGCAGGCAAGCTTATGCCATTTTTTTGGGGATTCGTAGGCATCGACGCATGAAAGCAATACATCTGCCTCTTTCCATCGGACCTTCATCATAAGCTATCATTTCCCAATCGGCGGAAAAATCGTATAACAAAGCGCGAATTTCTTTCTCTTCAACAGGAAGGCTCTGCAAATATTCTCTTACAGTATAACCCGCAGGGGCAGTACCGAAGCGGTGCGCAAGGGCTCTCCACACGGGATTGGCGCACTTTAAAAGCTCGGCTTTGCCGGGGAATCGGCGCCGGGTCACATGAAGGCGGAGCCAAAGCGGCAGCAGCCGCAGGGACGGCATGAGCTGAATGATAATTAGCGTCAGCAGCCCTGCCAAAACCAGTCCCGCTGCCAATATAAGCTTCCTGCTCCAAATGAAGTCCATAGTACGGTACAGGCCTTTTTCCGCCAGACCTGATAACTTCAGAATAACATCGCCTCCGGCTACGGATATCTGATGCAAAGAAGAGGTGGACTTGGACGAGCCGTTTGAAATGGCAAAGCCCGGTGTTGGATCAAAGGCGACCCAGCCTGACTCGGGAAAATAGACCTCCACCCAAGAGTGCGCATCCCCGTCGCTGACCGAATAACGCCCTGGATGGCTCAGATCCGGAGTACCCGGAGCAAATCCCTTCACGTACCTTGCCGGAATCCCTTCGCTGCGCAGAAGCACCGTCATTGCCGTAGAAAAATGGTTGCAATATCCGTCATGAGTTACAAACAGAAAATCATCAACAAAGTCCTGACCTTCTGGCGGCACTCTCGTTTCCAATGTATAGTGTTCATGTTTCTTTAGATAGCTTTTTACTGCCTCGACCTTCTCGTAACGGTTCACAGCGCCCTTGGTAATCTCGGCGGCCAAACTCCTCACACGCTGCGGAAGCTCATCCGGGAGCTGCAGATAGCGGTCCCTGATAGTTCGAGGATCGTCTCCAGAATCGCTGCTGAGTCGATTCGGGTTCGTGTCCGGCATAAGCACTTTTATGGTATAGCTTTCAACCTGCGGCTGGCCTCTATCCATCATGACCTTCAC
Organism: Paenibacillus mangrovi; assembly: GCF_022898935.1. Classification (GTDB taxonomy): domain Bacteria; phylum Bacillota; class Bacilli; order Paenibacillales; family Paenibacillaceae; genus Paenibacillus_AQ; species Paenibacillus_AQ mangrovi. The sequence goes on from NZ_JALIRP010000003.1 coordinate 8,860, forward strand.
CGTACCCGCATCGGTGTTCTGCTCGATCGCCGCGGGAAGGACGGTTCCTGCCGAAGATAGCTGCAGATCGACTACTTCGGCGATCATTCCCCCGCCAAACAGCGGAAAGCTCTGCAGCAGCGGCCGCTCAAACGTTATTTGCTGCGTGATGGTCTTAAGGCCCTCCGAGGCCTTGTCCTGCCCTACAATGACGCCTGGGACATAGCCGCCCTTCACGGCATTGTCAGGCTCTGTCCATTTTCTGCCGTTATACTCACTGAAGGTTTCCCCGCGCCAGTAAGTGGGAGATGGTGTCTGCGCCGTAAAATAAATACGGCTGCCCTGATGCAGAGGAATCCCCATGTCCTCCTCTTCGCCGGATAAGTTATATCCCGTCACTGCAGTTGCTTCACCACCGCTGTATCCTGTCTTCATCCAGTCAGCCACACGTTCCGCCACCTGCTGGAGCGAGATGCGGGCCGCGGGCTTCTGCTCCGATAAGATGCCTCCGGCCCAGCTCCCGGCCACCAGCAGCAGCACGGCTGCCGCGAGGGATAACCCCCATATGCCATATATAGGCCTCGGAATGACATACGATCTTCCGCTTTCTCTCAATCGGGAGAGATGCACCATGCCTTGCAGCATCAGAATCAAAGCACTGGTCCGGATAATGTCATCATACACAGGAAGATTCAGCAGCGTTTCAAGACAGAACAAATACAGCAGTGTAGCCGCCGCGAAAAGCAGAACGCTGCTGCGCAGAAGCGCCAAAGACTGCACCGAATAGACGAGCAAGGCCCAGCCGATCATGAGCACCAGCATGCGTGATTCCTGGCTCATCAAGGAGAAATGTCCGGTTAAGAGGAGCAGTTCCACATCCTTCAGCAGCAAGGAGAAGGAGGACAATAGCCCAGACTCTTCTCCGCTCAGTCGAACCGTATATGCCCAAACTCCTAGCGTGCAAAGCCCGTATAAGGGCAGGGATAAGGACCATTTGAGGCAAAAGACTCCCAGCAAAAGCAGCAGCCCCGTGAATATATACATGACCCCAAACCAATCCTGGCTGAACGACATCACATCAAGCGGCCTTAACGGCAATAGCCATTCGATGAAAAGTCCCATTAGAGGTAGTGAAATCCATATCCGGTACAAAAGCGGATCTCTTCCGTTATCCATCTTAGATCACCCCCTCACCCTGAGGAGATCTATCCACTAAACCGATTCGGGTTACCCGGTCTTGGTCCACAGCAAACATGCCTGCTCCCATTCGCGACAACCGGACGGCCGTCGCAAAAGAAGATCCGCTTCCTGCATGTATATCCTGTTTGCCCCCGTTCAAGCTGCCTTGCTGGCCGTACGCTGCGGTGCAGTAGAAGTCGACCTGAATGCCGCGTGCAATCATCCGGGCGGCAGCCTCAGCCGCCTGATGATCCAGCCTGCCTGTAACGACGATCACGCGCGTGCCTGGAACTGTCTTCTTCAGCGCTTCGTCCATTATGGATGAAAGGGGAGGCCCCTCCCCCAATCTGACAGGTGACAAGGCAGCAAGAATTCGAGTATAGTCATCGCGGCTGCTTGCAGCTCTCTCTTCATCCATATTCGTGATGCTGTTCTCCTTCGTGTCCAGCGCCCCGCATATAAGTCTGCCCCTTGCTCCGGTGCGCATCATTTCGCCCAATATCCCTGAGGCTGCCGATACAGCATTTTCGAAAGACAAATTTCTGTTCTCCCGCTTCTGTTCCTCTGTATCTTCACTGAAAACATACCCCTGACGCGAACAGTCCAAGATGACCAGGCAAAATAGATCCCGCTCATCCTCGGGTATACAGGTATAGAGACTGCCGCGCTTGGCGGAACTCTTCCAGTGAATCCGGTTTAGTGGATCGGAGGGCATGTACTCTCTGACCTCCGGACTTTTGGCACCATTCCGGTGTTCCGCCGTTTGAACCGGCTGCTGCGCAGCCTGGGCGGAAGCGGCTGGCAGCTCCAAAGCGCTTGCGATTGGCAGCGGCCTCGGAAGAACCAGTAGACGGCCTTCCGATCTTTGGACACGTCCTCCTTTGAACCAGCCGAACAGCCCGCCCCATTCCAGCAGGCAGGCATCGAAGGAATATACGCCGCGCGGCAGACCGCGCAGCTCGCAGCTGTAAGTCAAACTGCGCCGGAATCCGGGAAAGAGTACCTGCCGGCTGCTTCCTCCGGTATAGTAGTCCTCCACAGCAAGCCACGGAACGGGTAGAAAGGAACGAAAGCTTACCTCTACCTGCATGACCGCGGTTTCGCCTGCGGGTATCACAGATTGCGACATTTGACGTTTAATGGTAACCCTCCGCGGGCCTAGACATTGCATCAGAACTCCAGAGACGGCAATCAAACCCGTGAGCAGCAGCATATAGAGTGCCGATGCTCCCCCATGCCAGAGATACAATGCAGTCAGAACAACGAGCACGATAGCTCCGCCTGTCCACTCCTTAAGCCGCCTCCTCATGGCCGTACTCCTTTTCGGCCGGCATGCGGCAGGACTAGACGGGTCAGCAGCTCCTGCACAATATCCTCGCCTTGCACCCCGGCCAGCACCGCTTCATGGCTGAGCTGCAGCCGGTGAGCCAAGACAGGAACAGCCGTATGCTTCATGTCATCCGGAATCACGTAAGTACGCCCGGCCATATAAGCGGCTGCCTGGGAAGCCTGCATCCACGCTAACGTCCCCCGCGGACTGATGCCGAGCTGAAGCCTGGAATGATGTCTCGAAGCATCCGCGGTCTGCACCAGCATCCACTTGATGGAATCATCCACGAAAACACCTTTAACCTCGCGCTGCATTTTTTCCATTTCCTCTGCCAGCATTACAGGCTTGATCTGCTCCAGCGGCTGACCTCCCTGCATGCGTGACAAAAGCTCCATTTCCTGCTCAGGCTCCGGATATCCCAGATGAATCCTCATGAGAAAACGGTCCAGCTGCGCTTCGGGAAGCCGGTAGGTTCCTTCGAATTGCAGAGGATTCTGGGTCGCCAAGAGCAAAAATGGACGCGGCAGCGGGTACGTGCTTCCATCAATCGTGATCCGGTGTTCCTCCATGGCCTCCAGCAGAGCTGACTGAGTCCGTGGTGAAGCACGGTTCAGCTCATCGGCCAGCACCAGATTGGACATGACCGGCCCCGGACGGAATTCGAATGTACCGTTGTGCTGGCGGTATACGGATGTTCCCGTCACATCCGCCGGCATCAAATCATAGGTGAACTGGATGCGGCCAAAGCTCGCACCAAGACAGGCTGCAAGCGTACGGACCAGCATGGTTTTGCCCACACCGGGCATATCTTCAAGCAGAATGTGACCGCCACATAGCATAGACATAAGCGCGAGCCTGATCTGGGCCTCTTTTCCGACAATAACGGTTCCTACACGGGCTATGACCCGTTCAAGCAGCTCAGGAGCCAAGTCCTGATATTGTATGGAAGGAGTAGACAATTACATAACCTCCGATTCATTTTGGAGTCGAATTCATAGAATCTATAAAATTCAGTCTCTCCATAAATGAAAGGAAGTAGACATGTCTCTCTGATAATTATGCTAGATTATTAGAATACCTTGACCCGTCGTTCCACACTATTCTCAGATGCGGCAATATTCATATACCCCGCGGTGGCAAACAGATCGCGGAGAGGTATCCAGACGGCATCATTCTTGAGACTCACGGACGTAGATATGTCGGATTGCTTCTTACCGGAATTCATGACAGACAGCAGCTCGGATTTCGTATGAATCAGCAACGTAGTATCCGTATCCGCCTTAAGGGTAATGCCCGCCGTTTGCGCTTTGGCATTCCATACCGCCGTTCCTCCGAGCCGTTCCGCCACAGTACGGACTGGAACGAGATAATGTCCGTTCTCATACAGATATTCCCCTGGCTGCAGCGTCGTTTCCTGAGGCCCCACTTCAAGCCGCAGCGGTTTGCCGTCTGCAAACAAAGCCGCATTGCCTGCGACATGGGACTGCACCCATGCCTCGCTTGGCGCGCTGCGCTTGAGCTGCCTTGCCTTGTCATTTACCTTGAACTGTACAGGCTCCTTGTCCGGCGACAGAACCCCAAACTGGAACCCTTTGCTTTTATACCAGGATATAATCGTTGGCAGAGCCTTCACGCTCTCTTTATGACCACTTCCGTCATGCATCAAAAGGACGACCTGATCGGATTTCACTGGCGTTTCAGCCCCTTTGACGATTTCAGCTGCAGGCACTCCCCGGCGCTTCGAATCACCGCTGTCCACATTCCAATCCGTTACAACGTATCCGCCCAGCTTCATTAGACTAAAATAAGTATCATCGAAGTGGCCAGCTGTCCCCCCAGGGGCTCTTACCAACTGCGGACGAATGCCTGTGATGAGGTTTATCTCTTCTTCGGTTTTCTTGATCTGATCCCAGAAGACAGGAAATCCGCTATAAAGCTCTGTATAATTATGATCATACGAATGATTGCCAATGGCATGTCCCTCTTCATAAATACGCTGCAGCAGCTCAGGATAACGCTTGACCTGCTCACCAAGGACGAAGAAGGTCGCATGGATATTATTTTTTTTCAAAATATCAAGAACTTCGCCGGTTAAAGCACTCGGTCCATCGTCAAACGTAAGGTAGACCGTTTTTCCGGGTGCGTCTGTTGCAGACTTGGCTTTCGAAGATGAAGAAGCATACATCGGTTTAATCTCTTGCTGGCTTACGGGCTGTATCGGAGCTTTCGCAGCCGCAGGCTGCAGGCGCCAAGGAAATGATCCTTCTCCCTGAAATGAAAAAAGCATCAACAGCAGCATGACAAGTCCGAAGCAAGCCGCTCTTTTTTTGCTATGCAACAACCTTTTAACCATTGACGAATACCTCCACTATTTCTATGAATTCTGCTTTCTGGTAGATTATATGGTGGAAGGGTTGTAAATAGACTCTTAGTCCTGCACTTTTTAAGACAATAAGCAAGCACAACTTGGATCTGGTTTGGAGTGAGTTTCGTTGGAACTGCTAAAGTGGATACAGCTATGGTTTGGCGATTACGGTTATTTCGTTTTGTTTCTGGGGTTGGTACTGGAGTTCATCGCTCTCCCCTTCCCGGGTGAAACGACGATGGCCTATGCGGGGTATCTCTCCTATGAGGGGAAATTGCATTTTGGTTTGCTAATTCTGCTCGCATTTTTGGGTACGACGATCGGTATTACCATCACGTATTTTATTGGCCTGAAGTTAGGTCTTCCCTTTATAAAGCGGTACGGAAAATGGGTATTATTGACCGAGCATAAGATCGAACGAGCGCAAAAGTGGTTCAACAAATACGGTAAGGGTCTAATTTTCATTGGTTATTTTATTCCCGGCGCACGCCATTTTAGCGGATATTTTTCAGGGATCATCAACCTTTCCTTCCGGAAGTTTGCCTTGTATGCATACAGCGGCGCACTCTTTTGGGTCGTTCTGTTCCTAAGCATCGGCAAGCTTTTCGGGCCACAGTGGAACCATGTATTCCACCTCGCAGAAAAGTACTCCGTATGGATCGTTGCGGCCATCGCGCTGATTGTCCTTACTTTTGTCGTGTACCGTTTCAGAAAGCCGCTTTCAACGCTGTTGAACAAGATGGTACGTAAGCTTAAACCTAAACCGGTATCCAAAACGCTAAAATAGATCACAAAAAAAGACGCATCCTGCCGCTCACAGGTGCGTCTTTTTGTATGACATATCTTTATTAGATCTATAATGGCATTAACCTTATGCTGCAGAAGTATTTCCAACTTTTTTCATTTCCGCCTTCAGGTTTTCCTCATGCGGTTTTGTTTTCTTAATGAAGAACGCCAGGATCAGCGCGGCGACACTCAGCCAGGTGGCAATGTTAAAAGCATCGTTGATGCCATGAACCATGGATTGTGCAGACAGAGCGGCCATTTGAGCCTTATCCGTTGCTTTGGCGGCACCAGCTTTAATCCCTTCTGTAATGTAATTCTTGGTATGGGAAGTCATTACCGTAACCAGTATGGCTGTCCCGATGGAACCTGATACCGTACGCACCGTGTTGTACATCGCTGTACCATGCGCGTTCATGCTGCGCGGCAGCTGGTTCAGGCCTGCGGTCTGGATCGGCATCGACAGAAGCGAAATACCGAACATGCGCACCGTATAAACAATCATCATGTGAGAGTAGGATGTATCCACAGTCAAATGGCTGAGTTCATAGCCCATGCATACCGTGATGATAAGGCCGATGACGGATAGTATGCGGGCTCCGATTTTATCGAAAATCGCACCCGTAATCGGTGACATAATCCCCATCAGAATGGCTCCTGGAAGCATCATCATACCGGACTGCATCGGCGTAAACCCGCGGATATTTTGCATGAAAATCGGCATCAGGATCATAGGCGCATACATCACCATCGTAATAATCACGTTGATAATGGTCGTCAGCGTAAACATGTTATATTTAAAAATCCGGAATTCGAGCATTGGCGTCTCAGACAGCAACTGTTTCCATACGAATGCGATCAAAGCAACCGTACCTATGGCGAGTGGCCAAATGACCTGCTGGCTTCCCCAGCCGTTTGTACCGGCGTTACTGAATCCATATAGGAGACCGCCAAAGCCAATCGTAGACAGAATGACGGAAATGCTATCGAATTTCGGCTTGGTGACCTTCGTTACATTTTTCAGAAAGAAAATACCGATCAGCGTCGCAATGACAGAGAATGGAAGAATGATATAGAACAGCACACGCCATGTGTAATGCTCCACAATGTAACCGGACAGCGTTGGCCCAATCGCCGGCGCCAGAATCATGGCAATACCCATCATTCCCATCGCGGATCCGCGTTTTTCTATCGGGAAGATGTTCAGGAATACGACTGTCATTAGAGGCATCACAATCCCAGCGCCCCCTGCCTGTATCACACGGCCTACCATCAGGATCGCAAAGGACGGCGCCAAGGCACATATGAGCGTTCCGATCGAGAATAAGGACATCGCGGAGATAAACAACTGACGGGTCGTAAACCGGGCCATCAAAAAGGCGGTGACTGGAATCAAAACACCATTGACGAGCATGTAGCCCGTGGTCAGCCATTGTCCTGTTGTGGGTTGGGTAATACCGAGATCGGCCATGATATTAGGTAAGGCGACATTCATAAGCGTCTGATTCAGGAACGCTACAAAAGCGCCGATAAGCAAGGCGGCGATAATCGGTCCTTTCTTAAGGTGCTCTATTGACTGAGCTTGGTTGTTATTCATAATGTATTTCTCTCGCTCCCTTTTTGTGTAAGTAAATCGATAATCCGTTGATGTGTGTCCATCATATGACGCCTGTCCTCTTCTTTAATTTGTAAAAGAGGTTCAAGGTTGTCACTACTTATGACTTCCATGCGCTTCAGCACTTCCTCCCCTTCCTCTGTGTTTCTCAGCGTAATGGATCTTCGGTCTGTCTCGGAGCGCTTGCGTTCAACCATCCCCGCTTTGACAAGCCGGTCCACGATACCGCTGGTCGTGCTGTTTCCTATTAGAATGAAATCTGCCAGCTCAGTGAGCCCGATTTCCGGATGATCACGTAGAGTTCTCAGCACCAGATATTGAATCCAGGTGGCCCCAAGCGCTTCCGCATCCTTCCAGAACAACTGATAGAAGCATAGATGCACTTGGCGAAAAGAGTACAACAATTCAAGAATTTGTTCCTGCGAATCCAAAATCCACTCACCCTGTTTCTTAATCTATTCAGAACTTTAATATTTCGCATACGAATTATTTTAATTCTAATATGTTGTTATGTCAATAGAAATATAAGAAAGAATTTACATATACTTTTTACGAGTTTATTTCATAGATTTATGTAAGGAGGGTTGTGGTTTAAGGCACGGATTCGTTAACCAGTCATTTTTAGGGCCAGCTCACGATATACATCAAGTAACATGTCTATGTAGCTGATATCTAAAAAAACACTCTCCATCAGGAGAGTGCACAGTGTTCATCCATTGGGATGAGAAGCAAAAATCTTATAAAGCAGATAAAATATCCTCGATATGTCCTTTTACCTTGACCTTTCTCCATTCATTCAGCAGCTTTCCCTCTTCATCAATCAGAAAGGTCGAGCGAACAATGCCCATATATTCCCGGCCATACATCTTTTTTAGCTGCCATACATGATAAAGCTCACTTACTTTATGGTCCTCGTCGGACAGCAGGATAAACGGCAGCTCATGCTTATCCTTGAATTTTACGTGGGATTTGACCGGATCGGGGCTAATGCCAAGTACGACTGCCCCTTTCGCTTCCAATATATGATGGGAATCACGGAAACTGCAGGCTTCCTCCGTGCAGGCCTGGGTCATGTCCTTCGGATAAAAATATAATATGACTTTGCGTCCGCGATAGCTGCTAAGCGTGATTTCTTCACCATTTGATGCCGGCAGGGTAAAATCAGGTACCTCTTGTCCGATTGCAAGCTCAGTCATCTTTGATTTTCCTCCTTTCGACAAATTGATAGATATTGACACGATATCGGAAATTGATTGTACAGCCAAAAGAAATTATAATAAATGAATCCTTAACCTACAAATGTCGAAATTGACAGCAATCTCTGTCGAAATAGACAACATTCTCCTTTATTAGGAAAATTGAAAGGAAGAGAAGAATGACGTCAAGGAAGAAAACAATATTATGGATTATTGCCGTCGTTTTGTTGGCTGTAATCGGATATGCGGTATATTATTTTACTTCGATTTATACGGGTCTGCAGGGCTTGCAAAAAACCGGAGAAGCTTCTCCCTTTAAGAACGTGTCCCCTGTTGAAGTCAAAGTTCAGGATCCTCCCAAATGGGAAGGCACCGAACCAGTCAACATTCTCATCATGGGCGTCGATGCACGCGGCCTCAAGGAAGGTGAAATTCCCAGGTCTGACAGCATGATGGTTGCTTCCATCGATCCTGTCAAAAAGAAGATTAATTTATTCTCTATTCTGCGCGATACCTACACGGATATTCCAGAGCACGGGAAAGATCGCATCAATACGGCGATTACGCATGGACCGAAAACCGCCATGAAGGCTGTCAGCGATTTGCTGGGCATTCCAATCCAGTATTACGTCTACACCGATTTCCAGGGCTTTATCAAGCTGGTGGACGCGGTTGGGGGCGTTGATTATTACGTGGAGAAGGATATGTACTATCCGAGCGCCGCTGACAATCATCAATATGATATCGATCTGAAGAAGGGCATGCAGCATCTCGACGGCAAAGAGGCGCTCCAATATGTACGTTTCCGCCATGATGCCACATCTGACTTTACCCGTACCGAGCGTCAGCGGGATTTCGCGATGACTGTCGCCAAGAAAATGCAGTCTACGACCAATATCATGAATCTGCCGGATATTCTGAATAGCGTCAGTCCTTATATCGACACCAATATGTCTGTTGACGATATGTGGAAGCTGGCTTCAGTCGCCTATAAGTGCAAAATGGGCAGCAGTGAGCAGATTCCTCCAATGAAGCTCTTGAAAGAGACCCACGTAGGCGGAGCGGCCGTGCTCACGGTATCAAGCGAGAAGGCACTGAAGGATTATGTTCAGGATATCTTCAACAAGCCGGAGCCGGTACCCGTCTCCAGCGATGGCAAGACCGAGTCTCAATCGAGCGGTACAAATTCACCGGACACTTCGTCCGGAAGCCAAAAGAGCAGTACGGGCAGCAGCAATTAGGGCTGCCCGCCTGCTTTTTCTAGATATAAGAAAGGAAGTTGAATCAAACATGAATCGTTCACGTTCAGAACAGCTCTACCAGGAAGCACTTCAGCACATCGTCGGCGGCGTCAACAGCCCCTCCCGTTCATTCAAGGCGGTAGGCGGCGGGGCGCCCGTATTTATGAAGAGAGCCAAAGGCGCCTACTTCTGGGATGAAGACGGCAACCGCTACACTGACTATTTGGCGGCATACGGCCCGATCATTACTGGACATGCTCATCCCCATATTACAGCAGCCATTACGCATGCGGCCGAAAACGGCACACTGTACGGCACGCCGACCGAGCTTGAGATCAAGCTGGCCCGTATGCTGAAGGAAGCCATCCCTTCCATGGATAAGGTCCGTTTCGTAAACTCGGGCACTGAGGCCGTTATGACTACGATCCGCGTCGCGCGGGCCTATACTGGCCGGAGCAAGATCATCAAATTCGCCGGCTGCTACCACGGCCACTCCGATCTGGTGCTGGTTGCAGCAGGCTCAGGTCCTTCCACTCTCGGCACTCCGGACAGCGCCGGCGTTCCGTCCAGCATCGCCCAGGAAGTGATCACCGTGCCGTTCAATGATCTGGGCGGACTCCGTGACGCCTTGGACAAATGGGGCAAGGACGTTGCGGCCGTCATGGTTGAACCGATCGTCGGCAACTTCGGCATGGTCATGCCGGATAAGGGCTTTCTCGAAGGCCTCTGCCAAATGGCGCATGATAACGGCTCGCTCGTCATTTACGATGAAGTCATCACGGCATTCCGCTTCCACTATGGTTCAACCCAAACCTTTGCCGGACTCGATAACCATGATGCGATCAAGCCTGACCTGACTGCTCTTGGAAAAATCATCGGCGGCGGACTGCCGATCGGCGCATACGGCGGCAGCAAAGAGGTTATGGAGCAGGTCGCCCCGCTCGGTCCTGCTTATCAGGCTGGCACGATGGCTGGCAACCCGGCCTCTATTGCCGCTGGGATCGCCTGCCTCGAAGTGCTGCAGGGCGAAGGTGTCTACGAAGAGATGAACCGCCTCGCCATCAAGCTCGCCGACGGGCTGCAGGCTTCAGCTGACCGCCACGGCGTGCCGCTGACGATCAACCGGATCCGCGGTTCCCTGTCCACACATTTCTGTGATCATCCGGTCACCAACTATGACCAGGCGCAGGACACCGACAGTGAAGCCTTTGCAGCATTTTTCCGTCATATGCTGGAACGGAATATCAACCTCGCGCCTTCCAAATATGAGGCCTGGTTCCTGACCACGGCTCATACGGATGCCGACATCGATCAAACACTCGCAGCTGCGGAAGAGTCTTTCCGCGAGATGGGCAAGAGCAAGCTGTAATCTTATTAAATTAGACTGTTCCTTAAAGGAGCAGTCTTTTTGCTGTTCCGGCGTCATCTGTCCTTGAAGCAAGGGCTTATGCCGCCTATTCCCTTTTGCCGCCAAATACTGTACAATGTTTCCCATATTCACAATGATGAAGAAGAGTACGCGAACAGATCGTTTTCAGAGAGCCGGCGGATGGTGTAAGCCGGTGGCGGCGTGCGCGGAAGTGGGCTTCGGAGTGACCGGTCTGAACAGGCGGCAGGGCAGCTGCGGCGATCAGTAGGACAGGCGGCATGTCCCCACCGTTAACCGGGGCAGGGTACCTTAGGAGGCGCCACGCATCGAGCTAAATCCGTACCTGATGAGCAGGGCTGCATTTTCTTATGGAAAAGAGCGGTCAAACAAGGTGGCACCGCGAAGCTGACAGCTTCGTCCTTGGAAAGCGATATACCGGAGTTATGGTTCCGGGAATAACGCTTTCCTTAGGACGGGGCTTTTTTTGATATCAGGAAGTATAAATACGGATAAGAATTTTACTTATTTAGGAGGTGATGGCCATGGATGATGGCTGGTGGTGGCAAGGCGACGGAACATCATATTTAAACTTTAGGAGGAATCCCAATGACATTTCAATCGAAGATTCAACCAAAACAGGAAGTCGTGCTGACCGGAGACCGGACGACCGGCAAGCTGCATCTTGGCCATTACGTTGGTAGCTTGAAACACCGCGTGCAGCTGCAGCAGCAGTACGAGACCTATATTATGCTTGCAGATGTGCAGGCTTTAACGACCCATTTTCATAATCCCGGAATGCTCGCCGATAGCGTGCGCCAGGTCGCGCTGGACTATCTGTCCGTCGGAATCGATCCGGAGCAGGCTACGATTTTCGTTCAGTCCATGATCCCGGAAATAGCCGAGCTGACCTGCATTTATTCCATGTTTGTCACCGTCAGCTCGCTGCGCCATAACCCTACGGTGAAGCACGAGGCACAGGAGCGCGGCTACGAGGATTTATACTATGGCTTTCTCGGATATCCGGTCAGTCAAGCCGCCGACATTACCGCCTTCAAGGCATCGCTCGTCCCGGCTGGCGAGGATCAGATTCCCCATATCGAACAGGCGCGCCGGATCGTGCGCCGCTTCAACGAGCTGTACGCTCCCGTGCTGGTCGAGCCGCAAATTCTCGTCGGCGAGCGTCTGGAGGGACTTGACGGCGGCAGCAAAATGAGCAAAAGCCTTGGCAATGCCATCTGTCTGGACGCGTCCTCCGAGGAAGTGCGCTCGCAAATCCGCAGGGCCACAACCGATCCGGCACGCGTCCACAAAACGGATCCGGGTCATCCCGACATCTGTACGATTTACGGCTACCACTCTATTTTCCGTAAAGAAGGCAGCGAAGAAATCCGGGAGCAGTGTCAAAAGGGCAGTATCAGCTGCGCTGCCTGCAAAGCAATGGTGACGGAGGCCATCGAGGAAGTGCTTGAGCCGATCCGCGAGCGTCGCGAACTCTACAAGCACCGTACCAAGGATATCGATGATATCCTGATGGCAGGTACAACCAAAGCGCGAAGTGTAGCCCGCCAAACGATGGGCGAGGTGCGCGAAGCAATGGGGATTCATTATTTTAAGTGAAGCTCTAAGAAAGCACCTTGGCAAGGGGCTAATTGAAAAACCAGCTGCGTGGCGGCCTTTTTGGGCCTTGCGACAGCTGGTTTTTATTTTGCTCACACTGATTTTATTATGGATTAATAAATACCGTTCTAAGATTGGATATGTACTGCACGTCAAGACCAAGGCCCGATGCGAGCGCCGCAAGCGGTACGTAGGTCTTCGATTCATTGCCCACCTTGTTCAGGAAAGCCGCAGCTTCAATAGGTACAGCTTTTCCATCCACTTTTACCGTCTTGGAGCCGATCGTAATGACCACGGTGTGACCTTCATAGGTAATGGTCGCGCTGGATGTTTTGTTATCCCATTTCGATGTGGCGCCGATCGAGTCCACGATGTCCTTGATTGCTACGAAGTTCAGGTTCTGGCGGATGACTGGCTTGTAAGGCGTATTCAGCTCTTTGCCTTTCACGATAATACCCATTGGAGTACCCACTTCATGCGTTGCAAGCTTGTTATAGCTTCCCCAGATCGCTTCGGAGAACTCTTTCGCCATCGCTTCATAACCGAGCTGGTTCGGGTGAAAGTCCCGGTCTTTGATCATATGGGTCATCGTGCCCTCACCGCCGACAAATTCCTTGGCGACATGCGCCACCTTTACATGAATGCCCTGCGACTCAAAACCAGCCGCCATCTTATCGATCACGCCGGTAAAAGACTCTGCCACCTTCTCCAGCTTCGGATACAAGGCACGGTCCGCAATTTCCGGCATCGGCTGGTATTGGTCTGCGACCACGATCAGCGCATCCGGATTCAGCTCATGCAGGTCAGCAACAATGACACCCATACTGTCCGTGTACTGCTTGAACAGCTGCTCTACGCGGGTTTGTAGCTCCGCTTCGCTCAGCTTGCCCGCCGTATCCAGCAGCTCCGACATATCGTTTCCGCCGATCGTAATCGTAATCGCGTCCGCTGCGGCCAGGTCCGACTTCGTCTGCGGGGCGGCGACGCCGATCTGAGGCGTACGCAGGTCCGGCAGCTTCGGCTGAATCTCATCAGCAGTTATAGCCTGCCCCTTCTTCACGGCTTCCACGAAATTCTGCAGTCCGCCGCTTTTCAGTCCGGCGATGCCGACGTTGACCGTCTCCGCACGACCATGCAGCAGAGCCTGCTCCTGCAGACGGTCAACGAATCCGTAAGGCCGATCCTTCTCGCTCTTGCCCGGTTCATAACCTACCGTCAGCGAGTCGCCAAGCGCTACGATGCGGTAAGGCTGCTTCGCATCCGCCGGCTGGGCATCCGGTGCAGCCGAGGCCGCGCCCAGCAGCATAGAGGACAACAATACCGCCGCCGACACCGTCGATATGTACTTTTTAAAAGACGTTTGCATTCAATCACTCCTTCTCACAAATGAAAGCCCATGCTGCCACCGGGCGCCGGGATCTCTCTATTTTACCATCTTCTGTTAGAAGGGTTAATCCATTTCTTTACAAAATTCGGCTGAAGTGCGGCCAGTCTTTTTGTGAACATCTGCGAAAAATATGGAGCAAAATAAAAACGGGCAAGGTGCATTTCACCCGCCCGCTTCTTATTTACCCCTCTATGCGCCTCATAAAAGCCTTGCTTAATCCTTACTCCTCTTCTTCATTCGATGGAGCAGAATCGGGTTTCTCCTGCTTTGCTCTGTCCATATAACGGTCATACCGGTCGTCCAGCTCCCGCGCCATACTGCGGTATTTCAGCGTCTCTTCCACAATCGGATCGAGCTCTGTCTGAATCCGGATTTCATACCGGGGAGAGATTTGCTCCCTCTCCTGATCCTTGCGGTCTTGCCGTTCTTCCATCTCGCCTTCGGTTAGCATCTCACTGAGCTTACGCTCCAGATCATGATTTTCACTCATAGCCAGACACTCCTTTGCGATTGAACAGCGCAGAAATAGCGCCGTGCGATATGTTTTCCCCCGCGCCATGTGGGTTGAAACGGCCCCGGCTACCGCGGAAAACTGCAGTTATTTGCCCTCAAGGCCAGTGGCAGAAGCTTCCTTCAAAGCCTGCACCAGTTCCGCATGAACGGCTCCGTTCGTAGCGGCGACATGGCGTACGGCCAGCGTGTACGGGTTACCCGCCGTGTCGGTGATTTGCCCGCCGGACTCCGTCACCATCAGCGCTCCTGCAGCGATATCCCATGCATTCAGCCCGATCTCCCAGAAACCGGTCAAACGGCCTGCTGCTACATAAGCGAGATGCAGTGCTGCCGAACCGCCTGAGCGGATGTTCCGGACCTTTGGCGCCAGATGCGCAAGACCGGCCATATTCACCGGAAGCGTGCTGTCACGTCCTACCGGGAAGCCGGTAGCCAGCAGACTTTGCTCGAGCGAAGCCTCTTCGGATACACTCATGCGCTTGCCATGAACATAGGCTCCTTTTCCTTTTTCAGCGACAAACATTTCATCACGTGAAGGGTCATAAATGACACCGACAATGACTTCACCTTTATGTGCCAGTGCAATCGAAACGGAAAAGAACGGAAAGCCATGCACGAAGTTCGTCGTACCGTCGATAGGATCCACGATCCAGAGGTATTCTTCTTCAGCCACTTTCGCAAGCGCTTTGGTCGAAGCTTCCGGTCCTGGCTCTACGCCTTCCTCGCCGAGCAGTGCGTGATCCGGGAAGTGGGTAAAGATCAGCTTACGGATCATCTGCTCCGTTCCCTTGTCCACTTCCGTCACCAGATCGCTCACGGCGGATTTGGTATTTAATTGTTTTACAGTGCCCAATCTGCTTTTAATCCATTCACCCGCTTTGGAAGCGGCATTTATCGCCACAGCGGTATAGCTTTTGCTCGTCACGACATAAGGAGTTTTATCCTCTTGGTTCAAAGCGCTCACTCTACTTTCTGTGTTATCGTCAATCAAGCAGCCTCCGGCTTTTGAGGAGCCGGAATCTCTTGAAATATTCATACTTCTAAAAATATACGCAATGGGAGATTTAAAGTTTCGCCCAGTTGGACCGCTGCAGGCAAAACCCGCAGTAGTCTTGGGATAAATGATTTTTTACCGCCAAATCTCCCGAGATCAGCTTGAAATTTCGATGCTCGCCCCGTTTAGGATTTTAATTCCGTCCGCTATGTAGCTGGCCAAATCCTTCATCAGATGAAACAAGGCATCATCCTTGCTTTTGGCTTCAATCATCACGTCAATCGCTGGCGTACTGCCTGCGATTTCACGCAGGAATGCAAGTAGAGGACCAGGATCGACCAGGTCGGCATGACTTCGGGGATCACTTTCGCTTTTCGGGCTGGAAATATGAATTTTAGGCGGAAGCGGCTTATTCGGATTCGCATCCGCTTGAGCCAGCGCACCGTTCCAGGTCTGTAAAATGTCAGGCCAGAGCTCCCACGGCTTCTCGCCGTCATTGTTCACCCATTGATGATGAAGATCCAGCACCATCGGCAGTCCCGTTGCTTTGCATACCTGCAGCGTTTCAACGGCCGTAAAGGTTTTATCGTCATTTTCAAGAGTCAATCGCTCCTGAATGTCCCGGTCCAGTCCGGCAAAATGCTCCTTGAACCGGGCGGCAGCCGAAGGCTTATCCTTATAGGCTCCCCCGATATGGATATTGTTCTTGGCCGTAGCATCAAGCCCCATAGCCTTGAGCATTTTCACGTGATGCCGAAGGACTCGGATGGAGCTCTGCAGAACCTCCTGCCGGGGCGTGCTGAGCACGGTAAAATGGTCCGGGTGAAAGGATACCCTCATCTCATGATCCCGCACATACGCGCCGACTTCGGCAAAAGCATCCTTCAGTGCAGCAAACGGATCCCAATCCTGCAAATCCTCGTGAGTGGCCAAAGGAATCAGCTTGGAGGAGAACCGGTACACCCGAATGTCATGGCCGTTGTTATGCTTCAGAAGCCTGAGCGTATTATGCAGATTCTCTTCCCCAATCCGCTCCAGCTTACGGATCGCCGCTTCCCGGTCGCTGAGCTTGCTGAAGGTTGCCATCGTCATCGTTTTGGATGGGGATGAATCCTTGATAAACACCGACATGGCCACATAGCCGAACCTGACGATCATGATCTCTACTCCTTATGGTCTCAAGTTAGAAAGCCTTAAGGATGTTGTTCCCCAAAAAACATTTCATAAGCCAAATCCGTCTGAATCCGCGATTCTTCCTCGTTCAGCTTGCGGATCAGCTCCATCTCGACTTCGGTCACTTCTTGGCCCTGAAAGTTGATCTCGGCGATGCAGCCCACGATCTTGACGATCGCTACCGCGACGTTACCCGGCGTATAAGCAATCACCTTCTGGCCTGTTGGAAACACGCGAAAGCCCTGCTTGACCATTTTGCCGCGCCCGTATTCCATGAGCTCGTACAGCTCCTGCTCGCTTTTGAACTTGCATACGGAATTGAACTCGGTTTGAAACCCCATCTATGCACCCTCCTTTTCTTAATCTAAAAGGCGCCCGGGCCTCTTGCTGCACCGGCCGGACACCTTACTGGCAATGCTTAATTTAAAAAACGTTGTTACAGCTCGTTGTTATAGTTGAGTCCCTGCTTACTCTCGTAACGCTCCATAGCAAGCTCAATCATCCGGTCGAGCAGTGCCCGGTAACTCAGGCCCGTCTCTCTCCACAACAGCGGATACATGCTGTACGGCGTAAAGCCCGGCATCGTATTGACCTCGTTAATCAAAATCGCGCCGTCAGACTTGCGGAGGAAAAAGTCGGCTCGCGTGATGCCGCTGCCTTCAATCGCCTGAAATGCGATCAGAGCCGCTTCACGCAAACGGTCGGCTACTTCCGAATCCAGCGCGGCTGGAATCACCATCTCCGACTGGCCGTCGGTGTATTTGGCTGCGTAGTCATAATAATCTGCGGAGGATACAATCTCGCCGGGTACCGAAGCCATCGGTTCCTGGTTGCCAAGAACGGCGACCTCCACTTCACGTGCATCGACGAACTCCTCAACAATAACCTTCACATCGTAGCGGAATGCCAGTTCAACTGCATGTTCCAGCTCCTCACGGTTTCTGGCCTTGGAAATCCCTACGCTTGATCCAAGATTGGCCGGTTTGACAAAACATGGGTAGCCCAGATCGTCCTCTACGCCCATGATTAGATTAAAGCTGCTTTGTTCCCATTGAGACTTGGTGAAGTAGCGGAAACAGCATTGTGGAAGTCCTGCCTGCGCGAACAGCTTTTTCATCACGACCTTATCCATTCCGGCTGCCGATGCCAGCACTCCTGCGCCTACATACGGTATGTTTGCCATTTCGAACAGGCCCTGAATGGTTCCGTCCTCGCCAAAGGTTCCGTGAAGAAGCGGGAACATTAGATCTACCGCAGCTTCCCCGCCGTACAAACGGCTAAAGATGGCGCTGAGCGCTCCTTCGGTTCCTTCACTGTCATGCTCCAGCTTCAGCATCTCCACCTTGTCGAGAGGCGCAGAAAGCGTGCCGCCCTTTCTCCATTCCCCCTGCTTCGTGATGTAGAACGGAATCAGCTCATATTTATCGTAATCAAAGGCGTTCATAACCGCAAAAGCCGTTTGCAGCGACACCTCGTGCTCACCTGATTTGCCGCCGTATACAAGCCCTACGATTGTTTTGTTGTTCCCCATGCCTAACCTCTCTCTTTTCCACTGTATTGCAGGCTGCTCCTGCTGTCGTACTCATTAACATTATAACGCTCTAGAAGTAGTCCGGGATATGCAAAAAACGGTATACGGTATTTTCGTTCCATGCATAGGAATCCTTATAATCCCAGTAACGGTGTTTGCTGCTGACTGTGTGCGCATTCACCAGCGGCTGCCCACCGGCATCGAAAGCGGTCACAATCGTCGAATGCTGGAAGGAACCGTTTCCGTCCCAGTCATAAAAAATAACATCGCCCAGCATGAGCTGCTCCGGACGCTCCACAATTTCACCTCGCAGCCCCCAGGTACCTGCTGTGAGGTATCTTGCCAGTGAGTTGGATACAGCCCAACTGTAGCTCCACCATTCCTTGCCACTTACATATCCTTTGTACCACCAGCCCGCTTCTCTTTTACCAGTATAGTTGATTGGCGCATCCCCTGCAAAGAGACATTGAGAGACATAACTGGTGCAATCCACATCGAATTTAGAAAACTCAGGATTATAGGAATTCCACCATTTATCAGCATATGCCGCCGCTTCCTCGCGCCGGTAACGGACAGTCTTGCGACCAATGCCGCCACCTTGGAGAATATAGGTATTCAGATACGGTTGTGGACTGCTGTTCGGTTGCTGAAAGGTATAATCCTGAGTTGCGTCCGGTGCGTTCGTACCCGCTGCCATCGGATGCTTTTCTGGCGTAAGATGCTCCACGGATACAATTACCCAGTCATCCCCGTCGTGAATGAGCGTCAGGCGTTCCCGCTGGACTATTTCCTCCATATGGTTCACTCCGCCTTTTTCATAAAAAAGCTGCACATAGAGCTGCACATCAATAACCGCCTGATCCGGCGTATCCTGGATCGTCCTAAGCAGCTTGGCCCTCGTTTCGCTGCGCAGCGGCCGGGCTCCCCGTTCTGCATACCACTCTGAAAGACGGGAGGAACGCTCTGCCCTCGCCATCAGGTAGGCCGGATCGGTGACCACCTGCTGCACATGCTGCGATCTGTAGTCGATTTGATGCTGGTTATATTGATTCACATAGGTGTAGAGTGTCTGTTTCCATTCCTTCTCCATCCGCTCTATTCCCCTCTCATTTCCGTTACTTGCGGCCGTTATAAGCCTGAAGAATGCCAGACTTCCACATGGAACGGCCTCTTACTTATACATATATGAAAATAAACGAGCCGCTATGAGCCGCAGTTGATTTTAGGTTTTATACAGAAGCTGCCAGGAAAGAATATATGGAGCGGTCTTGTGAGGCACGAATCATAGGCGTTATAACGATTTGGGGCGCTAGCAGCATTCATTTCGAGGCCTAAAAATCCACCCTTTCGTTCATATAAATAGACGCAAAAAACACTTTACTCCCCGGCTTGTAAACGGTATACTAAAAACAAACCTCACTATTTTGAAATTACGTTTCATCTAGTGAAACAAGGAACGGCAAAGTGATTGCCCTATCGCTCATCACACAAGCCATCCCATTTTAAAATGTTCATTAGACCACATTCTTAAGGAGGTATATGTATGACAGCAAAGGATCAGTTCAACACAGCCCGCAGTTTGGAAGTCGGCGGCAAAAGCTACCGTTACCACAGCCTGCAGGCCCTCGAAGAACAGGGAATCGGCAGTATTTCCAAGCTCCCGTTCTCCATTAAAGTGCTTCTGGAGGCCGCTGTCCGCCAGTTCGACGGACGCGCCATTACCGAGGAGCATGTCAACCAGCTGGCAAAATGGAATGAAGGATTAGGCAGCGACAAAGAAGTTCCTTTCATCCCTGCCCGTATTGTACTTCAAGACTTCACCGGCGTACCGGTTGTCGTCGATCTTGCAGCTATGCGCGACACCGTAAAAAAAGCAGGCGGAGATCCGAAGAAGATCAATCCGCTCGTACCGGTCGACCTCGTTATTGACCACTCCGTTATGGTCGACGCGTTCGGAACGCCCGAAGCGCTGAACTATAACATGGAAGTCGAATTCGAACGCAACGAGGAGCGTTACCGCTTCCTTCGCTGGGCACAAACTGCATTCAACAATTTCCGTGCGGTTCCTCCAGCTACGGGTATCGTTCACCAGGTTAACCTGGAGTATCTCGCTTCCGTAGCAGCAACCAAAACCATCGACGGCGAGACGGTTGTATATCCGGACTCTCTGGTAGGTACGGACTCTCATACCACGATGATCAACGGTCTCGGCGTTGTCGGCTGGGGCGTTGGCGGTATCGAGGCGGAAGCCGGCATGCTCGGACAGCCGCTGTACTTCGTCACTCCTGACGTTGTCGGCTTCAAGCTGACTGGCAGCCTGAAAGAAGGCGCTACGGCAACAGACCTCGCCCTGACTGTTACGCAAATACTGCGTAAAAAAGGCGTTGTCGGCAAATTCGTTGAGTTCTTCGGCCCTGGCCTTGCTAGCATCAGCCTGGCAGACCGCGCTACCGTGGCTAACATGGCTCCTGAATACGGCGCGACAGTCGGCTTCTTCCCAGTTGACAGCGAGACGCTGGCTTACCTGCGCAGCACAGGCCGCTCCGACGAGCAAGTTGAGCTGGTTGAAGCCTACTATAAAGCTCAAAACATGTTCCGCACAGCCGATACAGAAGATCCTGAGTTCACGGACGTGATTGAACTTGATCTGGCTACCGTCGTACCAAGCCTTGCTGGACCTAAACGTCCGCAGGACCGTATCGAGCTGACCAACATGAAACAATCCTTCAACGATATCATCCGCACACCGATCGAAAAAGGTGGATACGGCCTCAGCGATGAGAAAATTGAAGAGAAAGTAACCGTGAAGCATAAAGACGGATCCACCGAAGAAATGGGAGCCGGCGCAGTCGTGATCGCCGCGATCACAAGCTGTACCAACACTTCCAACCCTAGCGTTATGCTGGGCGCTGGCATTCTGGCGAAAAAAGCGGTTGAACGCGGCCTGACCAAACCAGGCTACGTGAAGAGCAGCTTGACTCCAGGCTCCCTTGTGGTAACCGATTACCTGAAAAAAGCAGGCCTGCTGGAATCTCTTGAAGCCCTCGGCTTCTACGTTGCTGGCTACGGCTGTGCGACATGTATCGGTAACTCCGGTCCGCTTCCGGATGAAGTGAGCCAAGCGATTGCCGACAACGACATGACGGTAGCTGCCGTTCTGTCCGGTAACCGTAACTTTGAAGGTCGTGTCCATGCACAGGTTAAAGCCAACTACCTGGCTTCGCCTCCACTCGTGGTTGCGTACGCGTTGGCAGGAACTGTAAACATCGATCTGCAAAACGATCCGATCGGCTACGACCAACAGAACCAGCCTGTATATCTGAAAGATATCTGGCCAACAAACGAAGAAATCAAAGAAGCGATCAGCATGTCCCTTAACGCGGAAATGTTCCGTGAGAAATACGCGAACGTATTTACCGCTAACGAGCGCTGGAACGCTATTCCGGTTCCGGAAGGCGAGCTGTATGAGTGGGATGAAAAATCCACTTACATCCAAAACCCTCCGTTCTTTGAGAACTTGGGTACCGAGCTTAACGACATCAAAGATATCAAAGATTCTAACGTGCTTGCCCTTCTGGGAGATTCCGTCACTACTGACCATATCTCTCCTGCAGGCAACATCTCGCCAACCAGCCCTGCAGGTCTCTACCTGAAAGAGCATGGCGTAGAGCGCAAAGACTTCAACTCCTACGGCTCCCGCCGCGGTAACCATGAAGTCATGATGCGCGGCACATTCGCGAACATCCGGATCCGCAACCAGGTTGCTCCTGGTACGGAAGGCGGCGTAACGACTTACCTGCCTACGGATGAAGTCATGTCCATTTACGATGCTTCCATGAAGTATCAAAGCGGCGACCGCAACCTCGTCGTGATCGCAGGCAAGGAATACGGCACAGGAAGCTCTCGTGACTGGGCTGCCAAAGGTACCTTCCTCCTGGGTGTCAAAGCGGTTATCGCTGAGAGCTTCGAACGGATCCATCGCAGCAACCTGGTGGGCATGGGGGTTCTTCCGCTGCAATTCCAGGACGGCAATAGCTGGAAGAGCCTCGGTCTGACAGGCAAAGAAACGTTCGATATCGTAGGACTTAGCAATGACGTGAAGCCAGGTCAAACCCTGACCGTTACAGCGACCCGCGAAGACGGCACGAAGTTCGAATTCCCTGTGACTGCCCGTCTGGACAGTATGGTGGACGTGGACTACTACCATAACGGCGGTATTCTGCAAACCGTGCTTCGTCAAATGATCGCTAATCAATAATTCAGATTTCCCTTATATCTTCATAAAAGGCGTCCTAAAGCCATATTAAACGGCTTTAGGACGCCTTTTTTTGCTGCCTGTCTATCGGAGTCCGATATGATCAAACCGGTTGCCGATCCGTTCACGCATTTGATGCAGTATCCCTTGTCTCCACTAAAACCCAAAATTCCATTTAACGTTCGAAAGAGGCGCGTAAACAGAATAAGAGCCGGGTATGAAAAGCATGTTCTCGCATACATAAGTCTTAGGAAGACAAAATTAAGGACCTGATAAACTCGCTTATCCCTCCTTATGCGTGGCCTCCCCTTCCACCATAAGATCTTTCGCAAAAGAGCGGCTGCTTAGGCAGTCGCTCTTTTTAACGTGACTGCTTGTCTACACTATTTACATTTCATTGTTCCATCTGTTATATTTGTAGTATAACAGATGATTTTTTTGAATCTAATGCTGAAAGAAGGGATCTTTATATGATCATCCGTCTGGATATGCAGTCGGACCTTCCCATTTACGCGCAGCTGATGAACCAGATTATCGAAGGCATTGCCAGCGGAAGCCTCAAGCCCGGGGAGGATTTGCCTTCGGTACGGAGTTTGGCTTCGGATATCGGCGTCAACCTGCATACGATTAATAAAGCCTACACGCTGCTGAAACAGGAAGGTTTCATCCAGATCCACCGCCAAAAGGGTGTCGTAGTCAATCCTGATGGCATGCCGGGAATTACTCCGGAGTATGAACAAAAGCAGGCTGAACAGCTCCGGCCGATGATCGCCGAGGCGATTTGCCGCAGCATGGATAAAGAGCGCCTGCTCCAAATCGTTGAATCGTTATATGAGGACATTTCGCACAGTGAAAAGGAGAATGCCTAATGTTTTGGATATCGGCTTTAATAATGGTTGCCATGTTCATCCCTATCTCGATCATGCTGACTGCCATGCCTTTTCTCACCAGAGAAACCGTTAGCTTCGGTGTATCCGTAAGCGAGGAGATGTACTACAGCCCACAGCTCCGCCAGATGCGCAGACGGTATGCCTGGATCAGCGGAAGCTTGTATACCCTGCTGCTTCTGGCATGCCTATTCCTACTGCTGGGCACGGGTGAAAAGAGCCAACCCTATGTTCTAACTTTTTATATTTCGGTGGTATGCATCTGCTCTGCTGTCATCAACCTGATGTTTTACCTGAAGATGAAGAAGGCTAAAGCCGCCTTTCCGCAAGCGTCGATGCAAAGCGGCAGGATTGCAGTAGACACCAAGTTCCGCAGCCGAAAAATGACGATTTCAAACAAATGGTTTTTGCTTCATATTGGCGTAATGCTCGTCAGTACAGTGCTTGCGGTGGTATATTACGATTCTTTCCCGTCTTCGCTCGCCATGAAATTCGATTGGCAGGGTAATGTCATCCGCTCCGTGCCCAAGTCCCTCCGGACAGTACTGGGTCTGAATCTGATGCAGCTGGTCATGATTGCGCTCTTTATGTTTATCAACTGGACGATTCTCAAAAGCAAACAGCAGATCAATCCGGATCACCCCGAGCAATCGGCGGCGCAGAATGCAGTCTTCCGTCTCAGATGGTCCATGTTCAACGCAGTATCCGGGATGATCATGGTGCTCCTGTTTTCGTTGATCCAGCTGAATATGAGATATGAGGTTCAGGGAAGTATCCTGATGATTGTCAGCCTTTTGATGCCATCCCTGATCGTCATTATGGCTTTGGTTATCTCGCTTACCACCGGTCAAGGCGGACGCCGCATCGGCCGTCCTGCACTGGGCACGGGTACAACCGCCATCAATGACGACCGCTATTGGAAGCTGGGCTTAATCTATTTCAATCCCAGCGACCCGGCGATGTTTATCGAGAAACGGATGGGGATCGGCTGGACCATTAACTTCGCCAGACCTGCCGCTTGGTTGATCATTGTGGGGATTTTGGTGATTGTGACTGCCGCAGGCTTTATCGTGAGTTAACCGGCGCATTCACGGCCTATATCAATAGTTACACCATATACAGTTTTACCGGCATCAGACATCTCGGATCTTTCATCAGTCAGAATGAATCCAACTCACAGTAATACCCGGTTGGTGCTCATTTTGCAGCATACGCCGAGGCTGATTCTTCAAGGCGAAAACGACTGGCAGGTTACCATGCAGCAGTTTAACCAATGGAAAAGCGCACTGAAGGACCGCCGTGACGTAGAATTCAAGTCTTATCCGAAAATGACCCATCTGCTTACGGACTACGACCGCCTCTCTATTGGAGCAGAATACAACCAGCCGTCGAATGTTTCTTCTGAGCTCATTTCCGATATGGCAACTTGGATTCAGAAGCAGCATTAGGGATAGATTTCCATTTCAATCTCTGGGATAATGAACACAAGCCATAAGCTAGTGTTCATTTTCTTTATGGGAGGTCTTTATCGATGAGTGAAAAACGTGTGATGACAGCTGGTGACCTGTACCGCATGCAATGGGTCAGTGATCCTGCAGTCTCTCCTGAAAACGGTGCGACTGTGTACATACTGAAGTCGGTCAATAGTAAGCATGACGGCTACGTGACCCAAACCCGCATGATTCATCCGGATGGAAACGGAGACGTTCCATTTACCGCAGGTGAACAGGACGGTGCTCCGCAGTGGTCTCCTGATGGTTCCCAGCTGGCCTTCCTCCGCAAAAAAGGCGATGCCCGCCAAGTATGGCTGATACCGGCCCATGGGGGCGAAGCGCAGGCCTTGACCGAGCTCAAGCATGGCGTAAGCGCATTCAAATGGTCGCCTGACGGCTTGGCGCTTCTCCTTAAGGCGGAGGCTCCAGATGCTGAAGAGACGTCCGAGGCCAAGGGCAAGGATGAAATCAACCTGCCCGAGGAAAAAATCGTGGACCGTATACGTTATAAGGCAGACGGCGTCGGCCTGATGAACAACCGCAGAACTCATTTATTCGTTTTTGATATCGCTAACAAAAGCAATGAACAAATCACTGCTGGGGCTTTTGATGTCGGCGCGTTCGGATGGTCTCCAGATGGAGCTCAAATCGCCTATACCACAGAGCTCCCTACGGAAGAAATAACGGACGCCGATCTCAGATCTACCAATGATCTGTTTGTAACAGACCGGAAAGGCAGTACAGCACGCCAGCTGACGGACGGCAAGATCAGCATCGGACATGTCAGCTACACACCTGATGGCAAGCACATTTTGATGCTCGCCAATGATATGTCCTGCGGATATGCAACGCTGACCCGCATTTACCTCATCCCTGCGGATGGCGGAGAATACCGTGCACTGTATGCGGATCTGGATATTCAGCTTGGCCATAGCGCCGTCAGCGATATGCGCGCCGGTGCCGGTTCGCCTCCGGTATACAGCCCGGACCAACAATCCGTATATATCCAGGTCAGCCAAAATGGCCGTGTGGAAGTCGCCCGCTTCGCTCTCGACGGCTCGGACTTTGAAGTCATGGCCGGCGGGGACCGCGAGATTTACCAGTTTGCCCTTGCGCCAGATGGCCATCTCATCATCGCGGCTGCCGATCCATTGCATCCGGGAGATCTGGTCCGGCTGAATCCGGCCAGCGGCCAGGAAACCCGCTTGACCAACTGCAATGCCAGTCTCTGGAGCGAGCTTCTGCTCAGTGAGCCGGAAGAATTCTGGTTCACGACCGGGGACCGCTGGCCGATGCAGGGCTGGATCATGAAGCCGATCGGCTTCAAGGAGGGCACGAAGGTGCCAGCGGTGCTCGAAATCCATGGTGGACCGCAGGCCATGTACGGCCATACGTTCATGCATGAATTCCAACTGTTAGCCGCTGCCGGCTTTGCGGTCTTCTACACGAATCCGCGCGGCGGACACGGCTACGGCCAGGTACATGTGAACACGGTTCGCGGCGATTATGGCGGACGGGATTATCAGGATTTGATGGAATTCACGGATTATGTCCTGAATACGTACGATTACGTGGACGGCTCCCGCCTCGGCGTAACCGGAGGAAGCTATGGCGGCTTTATGACCAACTGGATCATCGGCCATACGGACCGTTTCCAGGCAGCAGTCACCCTGCGCTCCATCTCGAACTGGCTGTCGTTCTACGGCGTCAGCGATATCGGCTATCACTTTACCGAGGATCAAATCTGGGACAATCCCTGGGATGATGTAGAGAAGCTGTGGAAGCATTCTCCGCTGGCCTATGTGAAGAACGTGAATACGCCACTCCTCGTACTCCACGGCGAGCAGGACATGCGTTGTCCGATTGAGCAGGGCGAGCAGATGTTTGTTGCCTTGAAGCGCCTCGGCAAGAAAACGCAGTTGATCCGGTTCCCTGGCGCGGATCATAACCTGTCCCGAAGCGGCAACCCTCACCTGCGCACCAGACGTCTCAGCCATATCGTGCGCTGGTTTGAAGAGAATATTGAGAGATAAAGCACCACAAACAAAGCCCGCTAAACCGTACCTCACGGCTTAGCGGGCTTTTCACTCATATCATCAGGCCCATTTCATGGGCAGCCTCCATAAGCACTGGAGCAAATTCATGCAGCGTCTCGGTTGTAATCCGGCCAACCGGCCCGGACACGGACAAAGCTGCAGCCACCACTCCTTTGCGGTTCACGATCGGCACAGCGACCGCTGCCGCCCCTGGCTCGCGCTCCTCAAAGCTCGTCGCGTATCCCCGCTCCCGGATCTCTTCCAGCATGCGAAGATATCCATCCTTGTCCGGCATGTCCGGCCATTCGGGATCCTGAAACAGCTCGCGCTGGCCTTCCGGCGAAGCAAAGGCGACCAGCACCTTGCTGGACGCGCCTACATAGAGAGGAAGCCGCGCTCCGACCTGAGCTACCCTTCGGATGGCCTGATCGCTCTGCACCGCTTGAATCCGCAAACGGTCCTTGCCGTCCCGCAAATACAGGCTCACAGTCTCCCCAAGGCGGTCACGCAGACGTTCCATGGCCGGAAGAAATAATACGGCAGGATCATCGCTTTTGGACAGATGTGTAGACAGCTCCCAGACTTTAAGTCCCAAGCGGTATTTCTCCGTTGCCGCATCCCGGACCACAAAGCCCTTCTCCTCGAGCGTCGTCATCAGGCGATGTACTGTGCTTTTGTGCAGATGGATCTGCCCTGCGATTTCAGTCAATCCAAGCTCACTGCTCTTGGTAAAACACATCAATATATCAAGTGCGCGCTCCACGGCGCGTACGGTCAATTTGCGGTCTTCCATTCATGCTCCCGCCCCTCTTAATGTTTCACCAAATGAAACATGGTTACAATAATTATAAGAAATTCAGCTCTTAAAGTCTACTTTTTCGCAAAATTCGATTCCGGCTTATTGAACGAGGGCTCAGGCTCTCTATTACATTTCAATAACAAATAGGCCAGGCAGATTGACTTTAGGCGTCCTACGGCATAGGATATAGAGTAAAATTTTATCTATTTCCGTTTCATTGCCTAAAAGCTAAACTATAATTAGTAATCTTCTAAAGGAGGGCAAGCACGAACATGACAGCACGAAATGACGTCCAAGTTACTCGCCCCCTGACCGAAATGCCTATACCGCTGACTTCGCGGCGTATACGCGTTAAGCATATTTTAGTAGCTTTGCTGTTATCCGTTTTGTTCTTCTTTATTTTCTGTTTCATCGCCCTGCATGCACTGATCGCCTGGGTACTATCTTATCCGCCGGTAGCGCCGCTGTATTCCAATCCGATGCAGGCCAAGCAAATGCCTTATGAAAACATCACTTTTCCGGCACTAGACGGAAGCCAGACGCTTCATGGTTGGTACATTCCCGCGACCGGATCGAATAAAACGATTGTCTTTAGCCATGGATACGGAGCCAACCGGGAGGAAACCTGGATTCCCATGTATGATTTGGCCCATTACGCTCACCGGATGAATTATAACGTGGTTATGTTCGATTACGGCTTCGCGAACCAGAACAGTAAGGCTGTTGCCACGGGCGGCAAGGCGGAGTCGCAGCAGCTGCTTGGAGCGATTGAGCTGGCCAAACAGCGAGGCGCCAAACAGATCGTGGTATGGGGCTTCTCCATGGGAGCAGGCACAGCCCTTCAGGCGGGACTGCAGACCAAAGACGTCGATGCCATGATTCTGGACAGCACCTTTCTGCTGGAGCCGGATACGCTGTACCATAATGTCAAAAACGTGATTGATCTGCCGAAGCATCCGTCGCTCGAAATATTGGAGCTGCTCTTCCCTGTGGTGAACGGAACCAGACTGCACCAAATTCCGTATCAGCAGGTAAAACAGGAAGATTATCCATTTCCGATCTTTTTTATACACGGCACAGAGGATGAGAAGGCACCATACCCTATTGCAGAGCAATTGGCCGCGAACCAGACCAATCCCTACTCCGATGTATGGATTGTCAAAGGCAGCCACCACGAGCTTATTTTCCGTGAGCATCCACGCGAGTATTTGCGCCGCGTGTCCACCTTTTTGAACAATGTAAACCTCGCCGAACAAAAAGACGTCGATCATGCATCCATGACGAAAAGCAAACCGAAAGCATCCGGAGCGACAGGCTAGTGATACGTATAAAAAGAGGCATCACCGAAAGGTTATTCCAACCTTCCGTGATGCCTCTTTTTCAGTTCGATCAGTCTTTAATTAAAGACAGAAATTCAGCTCTGGACGCAGGATCGTCCCGGAAAATGCCGCGCACGCCCGATGTTACCGTCTTGCTGCCCGGCTTTTTCACGCCGCGGGAGCACATACACAGGTGCTCGCCTTCCACTACGACCATCACACCATGCGGCTGCAGAACGTCGACCATAATGTCGGCGATTTGCGACGTAATACGCTCTTGAACCTGCAGACGACGGGTCACTGCTTCAACTAGGCGGGCCAGCTTGCTGAGCCCGGCGATTTTGCCGCTTGGAATGTAGCCGATATGGACCTTGCCGAAAAACGGCGCCATATGATGCTCGCACTGGCTGTAATAAACGATATCCTTAACGATCACCAGCTCTTCATGATTCTCGTCAAAGGTAACGCCCAGCACATCCCTTGGGTCCACCTCGTATCCTGCAAAAATTTCCTCATACATTCGTGTGACACGCGCAGGGGTATCAAGCAGTCCCTCCCGCTGTGGATCCTCACCGATCAATTTTAAAATCTGCTCTATATGATGCTCAATTTGCTCACGATTTTTCTGAACCTCGGTATTTGCGTAATCTTTAACGCCAGCCACGGCACGTCCTCCTCTCGTGACTTACTGATTTTCTATCTGTAAATCTACAATATTCCTCTTACTTGCGTTTGCCTCCGCCTTTTTTGCTCGTCAACTGCGGATTGTTTTTCATCATTTGCTGAGCTTTCTGCATTTGACGGTTGTTCAGATTATACCCCATCTGTTTGGCCATCTTTTGTAGCATTTGTGGATCACTTTGCATTTTTTCCATTTGCTTGCGCAAATAAAACACGCCGATAAAAAATCCGCCGACCAAGCCGACAATCAGCGTAATCACAGGAATGACATATTGCATTTTCCGCCCACCTCATATTTATAGATCAATACTTGCGTGCTTTGCAACACGAACTTATCATAGCATGTCCCCGTGTGGCTAGCAAATGGATTTCTACGATAAAACCGCCTCGATAAAGACCGTGGTTTCCTGCGCCAGATCCAGCTCCTTAACGTCGAAATTGCTGGCTTCGCCGCGCACGATCCGCACCACCGGACGGCCCGGCAGACCACGGTGCTGGCGTACAACAACTCCCGTTTCCTTAGTGGACAGCCGCACTGCTGCACCGCTCGGATAAATCGAGATCATCCGGTTAAATTGGATCAACACCTCGTAATCAAGCTGCTTCTCCGACATGGCCATCATTTCCTCGCAGGCTTCATGAGGCAGTAGTTTTTTGGCAGCCGGAAGCAGCGGATGAATCAGCCGGTCATACGTATCAGCAGCCGATACGATTTTGGCGTACAGATGAATCTCATCGCCTGCTAGGCCGCGCGGAAGCCCAAAGCCATCGACACGTTCATGGTGCTGCAGAGCCACGTGGGCAATCAGAAGACTGAATTCTCTTCTATTCTTCAGCTTCTCGAACCCTCTCCACGTATGATGGGATTTGAGGCCTGGAACGATCTCATCCTCTTCGCTCATTCCGCTTTTCCCGATATCATGCATTAAGGCACCCGTGGCCAATTCCTTCAGCTGCTGATAATTCAGCCCCATATTAATGCCCATGACAGAAGACAGAATGCACACATTCATTGCGTGAATATATTGGCTGTTATCGTTCGTGCGTATATCGGTCAACTGGATCAGCATTTCCTTGTTGCCCATCACATCTTCCAAAAGGCTCTCTACACTGCTTCCAATTAGATGCGTGTTCCAATCCTTCCCGGAACGCACCGCCTCAAAAGCATTGCTCATCTCCTGAATGATACTCTGCTTGGTTGCTTCGCTGAGCATATCATCTGTATCTACATCTTCAAATAGCGGATCTTGAACATATAACATTGTGACGCCAATCCGGTTTAAGGTGCTGATCATGTACACCGTCAGCTGGACTCCTGCAGACAAGAGTACCGTACCATTACCGGAATAAATGGTTTTGCCTAAAAATTGCCCGGACTCCACATTGTCAATGCTTATATATCTCATGAATCTTCCCCCGATTTTCAGCGGCAGCCGCCAAAAACCAAGGGCAGCTCCACCGCATTACTCTTCGATCCGCGTATTTCTTTCGGGAAGTGCATCTTCGAGGATCAGCAGCTGACGTTTGTTTTCAAGCCCTCCACGATAACCTGTCAGACTGCCATCACTTTCGAGTACCCTGTGGCAGGGAATGATAACCGGAACCGGATTTTTATTGACGGCTCCACTGACTGCCCTGATGGCTTTAGGTCTTTTAATCTCATTCGCTACACGCCCATAAGAACGGA
The DNA here is from genome assembly GCF_022898935.1 of Paenibacillus mangrovi. Lineage (GTDB taxonomy): Bacteria > Bacillota > Bacilli > Paenibacillales > Paenibacillaceae > Paenibacillus_AQ > Paenibacillus_AQ mangrovi. The sequence goes on from NZ_JALIRP010000003.1 coordinate 40,289, forward strand.
TCTCTCCATATGGAATATCGGCAAGAGTCGTCCAAACCTGTAGCTGAAATGGTGTTCCGCGTAAATCTAGCGAGACGTCAAATTCCTTGCGCTGCCCAGCGAAGTATTCACCGAGCTGGCGTTTGGCCTCAGCAAGACGTTCATCATTATGCTCAAATTCGCCTCCCCCGCACCAGGTGCGAGACCATTGCTGCAGGACAGCCTCTTTTACGTTAAAGCTGCCAAACTCGATCAGACATAGTCCTTTTTCTGTCGCACACAACGTTAACGGCCCGATCTTGGACTGCATTTCGTCATAATAGAGCGTTTCCGGCTCTCCATTCAGAACCGCTGAAAATTTCGGTCCTTCACTTTCTGTTTCTGCTGTGTTCGCTTTCGTTTGCGATTGAAGTTGTTCCTTCGCTTCCCCGAGCATTTCTCTGACTTTCTCGTCCTGCTCGGAAGCTATGGCTTTATTCATGATGTTCAATGCCTCTTCGCCTCCTATGCGTCCCAGCGACCAGGCAGCGGTTCCCCGCAGCTCAGGCCGTGGGTCATTCAGCAGTACCTCTCCCAGTTTGGGCACCGCAGATTTGTCTTTGTAATTTCCAAGCGCGATGACTGCATTGCGCTGGATCGGTTTTCTGCCCCGCCATGCGGCGGCGCTTTCTCCGAATTTCTCCTTGAATTCACGGTTGGTCATATCCAGAATAGGCAGCAGGAGTGGTCTGTCCTTTTCCGGTACTGGAAGCAAATCTTCATGATGTGTCCAGTGTTTCCCCTTGTTTTTCGGGCAGATCACTTGGCAGGTATCACAGCCGTATAAGCGGTTGCCGACCTTCCGCATGATCTCATCCGTAAGATAGCCCTTCGTTTGCGTCAGGAATGAAATGCAGCGCTGCGCATTCAGCTGCCCAGGCCCTACCAGTGCGCCTGTCGGACAAGCATCAATACACAGGGTACAATCCCCGCAGTCCTCCGTCACCGGCGTATCCGATGGAAAAGGAATATTCGTCACCATCTCCCCGAGAAAGATCCATGAGCCCCATTTCGGAGAAATCACGCAGCAGTTTTTAGCGCTGAAACCTATACCTGCGCGCTGTGCAACGGCGCGGTCCACAAGCGATCCGGTATCCACCATGCTTTCAAGCACCGCCTCCGGCACCCGCTCCCTGATGAAGGCTTCCAGCTTACCCATAGCCTCACGCAGCACATGATGATAGTCCCTACCCCAAGATGAGCGCGACAATACGCCCCGGTACTTGCCCGGCTCGTTTTTGGGAGGATCCGTCATTTTGGAAGAATAGGCTACAGCAATAGAGATCAGGGAGGCGGGTTCTGCGGAAGGTAACGAGGGGGTAATACGTTTATCTAGATCCGGGTCTTCAAAGCCGGACTCATAACCTAGATCACGGTGATTCTGTAAAATGGATTTAAGTGAAACAAAAGGATCTGCGGAAGCAAAGCCGATTTCGTCAATGCCGAAATCAGCGGCTGCCTCCTTAATTTCACGCTTTAGCTGCTCCCAAGGAGAAGATGGAGGAGCATAAGCAGTGTGATTTATGTTAGTCAAAGCTCACGCCTCCTTTTCAACCTTGATGATCATTGCCTTGCTTTCATTACAATCCTTTAATTTGGGATATCGGCCAGAATACAAATTCGGCTCTGCCGACAATCTCCTTGGACGTCACGCTGCCAAAATAACGGCTGTCCTTGCTGGCCCCAGCATGACGATTATCCCCCATCACGAAATAATGATCCTTCTCCAGCTTGATTGGTCCAAAGTCCGGATCCTGAATTTCCACATCGGTATACGGCTCAACCTGGAGCTGTCCGTTCACATAAAGCTTGTGATCCTTCACTTCAACCGTATCGCCTGGAGTACCGATCACCCGCTTAACCAGAAATTCTTTTTTGTCAGGTCCATTGCTCGGATCATGCAGAACGACGATTTCGCCTCGGCTCGGCGTCTTGAAATCATATACGATTTTATCAATAAACAGCCTTTCCTTCTCGTACAGCGTTGGCTGCATGGAATGTCCCTTAACCATAGACAGATTGAAGACAAACAAATTAAGCAGCATCATGATAACAAAAGCAATAATGATCGTTTTGGCCCAGTCCCATATCTCGGCGGAGAGACTTCGCGGCTTCGGCTCCGCCTCAGGCTTGTCTGCCCGATTATGCTCCGAATGCCCTTGTTCATGCTGTTGAATTTGATTCATACTACACCTCTTTATAGACAATTTCCCCTTATATACAGAAAAGCATATCTTTCGCGGTTTTGCAACGGCGGTAAAGATATGCTCAATATAGAAAATATTGTTATTTACAATAATAATAGATGTCCATCTTTGATTTTCTATGATTTTGTACGTGAATCATTGAATAGAGACCGGCAAGAAGTTTATAATGTACTAATGCTGTGGACTGACAATGCTAAGCTTTTGAAAGGCTTCCAAAATTTTATTAGCGCCGTAACCCATCGCTTCATACAGAGGCATAGCCGCTTGGTTATGCTCATCTCCGGCAATCATGATCCGGCTTACCTTGCGAGCCTGAAAACGCTGTTCCATGGAAGACACGAGCGCTTTGCCAACGCCTTGGCGGCGGTAATCTGGATGTATAGCAATCCGGTAGTAACAGCCGTGGTTATGCTCGATCGTTCCGATCAGCGCTCCCACGATTTCATCGTCTTCCTCTGCAACCATAATCAGCTCCGAATCCCAGGACAACTGCCTGGAGAATGGCCCCATCGTATTCCGGTAACACTCTTCGGACAAGGCGACCTGCATCAACTCGATGATGCTGGTACAATCACTTAACTGAAAGGAACGAACATGCATGTCTTAAATCTCCCTTTTTTGTCAGCTTGTTTGGATCCTTGGAAGATCAAGCTCCCCTTATAATCCAGAATAATTATTACGACAAAAACCGTTAAATTCCTTCTCTATCATTCATTAAACCATAGTTTTCTTTAAAAAACACGTATTTTCTTTTGTAAGCGCTTTATAGCAAGCGTTTTCAAAGAATCTATAGTATAATAACCATATAATAATGATTTTTGTCTGCATAAAAATTCAAAAAATGGGTAAATGATAATACGGATTGTGTGCAGCTGCAGAAGGCTAAGCCGACTTTTTAAACATAAATGTTGATTTAATTGAAAAAATACGGTTTAATTGTACTTGGATGTACTTACGGCTACATATTCCGGTCAATAAAGGATGCTTTTGCAAGTGCAAAAGTTTCTTTATGAATAAGGGTCAATTCCCAGAATTGATTCCTAATAAAAACATTTACAGGAGGTATTTATCATGGCATTTCAATTACCTGCACTTCCTTACCCTAACAATGCGCTCGAGCCTCATATCGACGCACAAACAATGGAGATCCACCACGATCGTCACCATAACACGTATGTAACCAACTTGAATGCAGCTTTGGAAAACGCTCCTGAACTGCAAAATAAAAGCCTTGACGAGCTTCTGTCTAACCTTGACAGCGTGCCTGAAGGCATCCGTACAGCTGTCCGCAACAACGGCGGCGGCCATGCGAACCACTCCCTCTTCTGGGAAATCATCGGTCCAAACGGCGGCGGCACACCAAGTGGCCTACTGGCTGAAGCGATTGAGAGTCAGCTCGGTGGATTCGATAAATTCAAAGAAGACTTCGCCAAAGCGGCTACAACCCGTTTCGGAAGCGGCTGGGCTTGGCTCGTTGTGAACAAAGACGGCAAGCTTGCTGTTACCAGTACACCTAACCAAGACAACCCAGTCATGGAAGGTCTAACTCCTGTTATGGGTCTGGACGTATGGGAGCATGCTTACTACCTGAAATATCAAAACAAACGCCCTGATTACATCGCTGCTTTCTGGAACGTTGTAAACTGGGATGCTGTGACTAAACGTTACGCTGAAATCGTTCAACCATAAAGAGCGATTCCCGGAGCGTCAAGCCCGGTATATTGAGAAAAGAACCGTCCCTGTGTGGACGGTTCTTTTTTGTCTATCATTTTATCTATTCTAGCAGCGCTGCTGGCGTTAACGATTCTTTTTTCGGCGGCTTGTAGACTCCTGGTTTACGCCTACCTCTTGAAATGTTCCCGGATGATCTTCAGGAACACATTCGGAAAAGCGTACAGCGCCATGTCCTCTTCAGCGATCCAGCGGTACTGGGGAACTGACGCCTCTTCATCGGCGCGCTCATGTTCGAGCATGTAGACTTCCCTCGATTCCGCTGCAAGGGGAATGCTAGCCTCACGGTAGCGGTATACCTGAAGATTCCAATGGATATGGCTGAACGTATGCTCTGCGTCCATCATATATCCTTCCGGTCTTGCGGTGACGCCTTCTTCCGGCAATGCGCCGGCCAGAATATCCATCGCAGGCTCGTCCGGCAGACGTCCGCTGCGGGTTTGCGGAACCTGCACATGCGGCAGCTCCCACATTCTGGCGAGCAGGCCGCTTTGTGGTCTCTGGCGGATCAGCACCTTGCCTGCGTGCTCTCCCGTCCCCTCCACCAATGCTACCACACGGTATTCGGGACGCGGCGGCTTGGCCTTGGTTTTTATCGGCAGCGATTCCTCTACGCCTTCGATCCGGGCAGCGCAATGCTCCATCACCGGACAGGTCAGGCAGTGCGGAGACTTCGGCGTGCACACCAGCGCTCCAAGCTCCATTAGTGCCTGACTGAAATCGGAAGCCCGGCCTTCAGGAATTAACAAGGCGACAAGTCCCTCCATATACGACCGTGTACTTCCTTTCATGATGTCTTCCTCAATCAGGAAATAACGGGATAGCACGCGCATGACATTGCCATCCACCGCCGGCTCTGGCTTGTTAAAGGCGATGCTCAGCACTGCTCCCGCCGTATACGGGCCAACTCCCTTCAGGGCGAACACCGCTTGCTTGTCATCCGGTACTTGTCCGCCATGCAGCTCCTTCACCTGTTTGGCCGCCGCCTGGAGATTTCGCGCACGCGAATAATAGCCGAGGCCTTCCCAGCACTTCAGCACATCCTGCTCCGGTGCATCTGCCAAATCCTCGACGGTCGGAAACCTTTCGATAAAACGGTTGAAATAAGGAATAACCGTGTCCACACGCGTCTGCTGCAGCATGATTTCAGATACCCAAATATAGTATGGATTGCGGTGACGGCGCCACGGCAAATCTCTTTTATTTTGCATATACCATTCCAGCAAATGCTGGCTGAAATACTTCTTTTGCTCTGTTTGATTCATCAGGCTGTTTCCAATCCTTCCGGCTTTCCTCTCCCGAAAAAGCGCTTAAACTGTTTTTTCAATGACTGCGAATGCTGAAGCAAGTTCTGTCTGGTGAGATATGGTCAAGTGAATAATATACTCCGGTTCTCCCGGAAGCTGAAGTCTTTCCCATGCGCCCCTGCTCAGGACGGCTACAGGTTTTCCCCAAGAATCCGGCAAAATTTCCATGTCTCCAAATCCGATGATGCTGCCGATTCCGCAGCCAAAAGCCTTGGAGATCGCCTCTTTCGCGGCAAAACGGCCGGCAACGAATTCCGTCAGCTTCCCGCCTCTTTTTCTGGCTTCCTCGCGTTCCTTCTCCGTAAGCACCCGCTCCATGAACCGGTACCCGAGCTGTCCGCTCAGCAAAATCGAAAGCCGTTTGATTTCCAGCACATCATGCCCGATCCCGTGAATCAAAGAATCACACCATCCCTTCCAACACATTCAAACCTTATTGTAGCAGGAGACCTTCCCCGATGCGAGCTGTACATACAATATTTCATCCCCAATCTGGAAGAAATTTTTGTAAATAAAGATTTGAAGCGGTCTCCGATTCTTCCACAGGGATGGCGTAATCACTACAACACGAAAGCCCCGCATATCGGAAATCCGATGATACGGGGCTTTTATGTAACATGCTGTCTTAATTAACGGCACACACGGTCAAACGCTTCAATTAAATCTTCCGCAATTTCCTGAGCCGAACGGTCCTCGATTTGATGACGTTCAATGAAATGAACAAGCTCCCCATCCTTCAGCACGGCAATGGAAGGAGAAGAAGGCGGGTATGGAGCGAAATATTCTCTCGCTTTAGCCGTTGCTTCTTTGTCTTGTCCTGCGAAAACCGTAAACAGATTGTCAGGCACCAAATCGTTTTGCAGTGCCAGAGCAACACCCGGACGACATTGGCCGGCTGCGCAGCCGCATACCGAGTTGATAACCACAAGGGTTGTACCTGGAGCATCCTGCAGATGCGTTTCCACCTCTTCTGGAGTTCTGAGCTCCTTAATACCGATGCTCGTCAGCTCATCTCTCATCGGTTGAATCATATCCTTCATATATCTGTCAAAAGACATGGACATTTCTTATCACTCCTTAATCCGCTATAATTCAGAAACTTTAGTTCATTTTATACTACATACAGATAATATTATACCTTCAACAAGTCTGAAATCAAGAGAGATCCGTGCAGTGGATGGCTCATCATGATGCAGCAGACTCAGGATTCCGCAAGCGGCAGGTGGATGATAAATGTTGTGCCTATACCTTCCTCCGATTCGACCATGATTTTGCCTCCATGACGCTCCACAATGCTCAGGCACAAGGCAAGCCCAAGTCCTGTCCCCTTCGCCTTGGTTGTAAAAAAGGGTTCAAACAACCGCTCCTGGCGGCTTTTGGACATCCCCACCCCCGTATCTCTGACGATCAGCTCTACGATTTGCTCCTGCTCCTTCAGACTTGTTTGCAGGGTGAGTCTTCCTTTCTCCTCCATTGCTTCCATCCCGTTGCGGGCCAGATTCAGCAGCAGCTGTTTGATTTCCTTAGCATTCAGGTTCAGCTTGGGCACTCGCTCATCCATTACAAGCTCAATGGTTTGCCCGCGTAAATTGGCATCCGCCCATAGCAGAGGACTGAGATCATTAATGATCTGATGGAGATGCCATTGCTCCTTTTCGGATATCCGGTTTTGAGCCAAGGAAAGAAAGTCGTTGATAATACCGTTCGCCCGATCCAGCTCCTCCATAACGATTCGGTAATAATGATCCAGCGACTCCGGACTTTTCTCCTTCATGAGCTGGAGGAAGCCGCGTACCACGGCCATCGGATTCCGGATTTCATGCGTAATGCTGGCTGCCATCTGTCCGACCAAGCTCAGCCTCTCCACGTTGCTCAGCTCGCTCCGCAGACGCTCTAGCTCGGTAATATCCTGGATGACCAGAACTGCGCCCAGTATTTCTCCGGTGTATCCATTGGTAAGCGGCGATGTGCTCGTATATTGAATCTGCGAGCCGACCCGGATCAGCTCATTATTTACCTTGACGCCCTTCAAGGCTTGGGCAATCCGGTAGCTGATATAATCCTTCTCCATCATATCGACGAACTCGCTTAGCGGCTGGCTGAGAATATCATTTTTGGTCAGCTCCGGCTCGCGGCTTTTGAATAAATTCATCATCATTTCGTTAATGCTGGTAACGTTGCCATCGTTATCTACAGATACCATGCAGAGGGGAGCCACATCCATCACCTGTTGAAGCTTCTCTTCCTCACGAAGGTATTTTTCGAAGATGCCCTCGATCTGCTCCTTCAGAAGCAGCTTTTCCAGAGCAAACTCAATGACATAAATAAGTCCACCGCCGGCAAACACGCTAATCATAAAATAGAACATGATCATAAACAGCTGGCCCGCATTAGAAAAATTCAACTTAGGATTTTCAATAATTGGGGATGCCGCAATGAGGAGCATGGCAGGCAGGAGACACATCCACAGCTTATTGACTTTGTCAGTAAGAGTTCCCTTCCGGAACTTAGGAGACATCCAGACAAGCAAAGGGTACAGCAGTAAACCAGTATGTAGAAAGAGTCCTAATAAAGACCAGTTTTCGTTAAAATAATAATCACACAGCAGATAAAGCCCTGCTAAGGGAAGTCCGCTTTTATATCCTCCGTAGAGCATACCGATAAACAGCGGCAAGATGCCTAGATTCAGGGGGATCAATTGAAACAAAGAGGTGGAGAACAAAGAGCACAGCAGAATGCTCAAAGCGCTGGATACAATGATAACAAACTCGAAACCCGTAGGACCTAGCTTTCGCTTTCGCCTGAGCATACGGACATATTTATCTAAAGTGAGCGGGAACAAAAACGCAAATGAACCCGCCATAAATACCTGTGTTATAATACTCTTCAGCGCAAAAAGAATCGCAAGTCCCCTCCTCCCCGTTCGGGCAGCGTATACAGACCATTCATTGGGTGAAACTTTTGGTAAATCTGATTCTGCAGGAAAAAGCGATACAAAAACCGTCTATCGACGTATTTCCATAGTTAAATTCTATAATCTAAAAAATAAATTAACTTAAAAAAAGTTATGTACAAGTTGATTAAAACACAGGCTACACAATATTACAATATATCCTGATATATCCTAAAAAGACACAATTAAAAACATGGCTCCGGGAACTAGCCGGACAAAAGGAGAACAATCGTGAAATCATATGATGTCATTGTCGTCGGAGGCGGATCCGCGGGTCTAATGGCCTGCATCGCAGCCTCTAAAAATGGTGCTTCAGTCCTTCTTATGGACAAGGGAAGCAAGCTTGGACGCAAGCTCGGCATTTCGGGAGGCGGTCGCTGCAATGTGACCAATGCCAAGGAAACAGAAGACCTGATTGCGCATATTCCGGGCAACGGCCGTTTTTTATACAGCGCTTTTCAGCATTTCAACAACCGCGATATCATGCAATTTTTTGAGGGCCTCGGTATTGCCTTAAAAGAAGAGGATAACGGAAGAATGTTTCCGGTGTCCGATAAGGCAGCCAGTGTGGTCAACACGCTTGTGGGGGAGGTCCGCAAACTTGGTGTAGAGATCAAAACGGACACGCCGGTTGCTGAGGTCCTTTATGAGGGTGGACAGGCATCGGGCGTCAAGCTAGCATCAGGAAAAACATACCGCGCAGCTGCAGTTGTTATCGCCACAGGCGGCAAATCAGTGCCCCACACGGGCTCGACAGGCGACGGTTATCCTTGGGCGCAGGCGGCCGGTCACACCATTACCGAACTGTATCCTACCGAAGTTCCTATCGTATCACGTGAGAGCTGGATCGCTTCCAAAGAACTGCAGGGGTTGTCGCTCCGCGATGTTGAACTGTCGGTATGGACTCCGAAAGGGAAGAAAATGATCGGGCACCGTGGAGATATGATTTTCACCCACTTCGGTCTCTCAGGCCCCATCGCTCTGCGCTGCAGCCAGTTTATCCGCCAGGTAAAAAACAAATTCAAGGTCCATGAAGTGGAGATGGCGGTCGATCTGTTTCCCGACTTGCCTCCTCACGATCTAGACCGTATGCTGCGGGACAAGTTGGCAGAGGAACCGAAGAAGGCGATCAAAAATGTGCTGAAGGGAACCGTTCCAGAACGTATGCTTCCGCTTCTTCTGAGCCGTGCCGAGCTGGATGGGGACGCCACCTTCGCCCATCTGCCGAAGCAGCAGTGGTCCGCCTTCGTGGATGTGCTGAAAAGGTTCATTATTCTTGTCACCGGCACCAAGTCGATCGAGGAAGCCTTTGTAACCGGTGGCGGTGTCCATCTGAAGGAAATCAATCCGAAAACGATGGAATCCAAGCTGATGCCAGGCTTGTTTTTCTGTGGTGAGGTTCTCGATATACACGGTTACACCGGCGGTTACAACATCACGGCGGCTTTTTCCACCGGCTACACAGCTGGCATGCACGCGGCGCAAACCGCAAGCTGCCCTTCGAGCTAATCTATCCATACATAAAAGGGCCCGGATTTCAGGTTGAAATCCAGGCCCTTTTATGTATGGATATAAGAAAGTTATTTATGCCTTTTTATTAAGGAGAAACATCCGCATGACATTAGGAACTACCCAGCAAACAGCCGCAGCCAGAGGTATGAACCCAATTCCCGCCATCCAGGGTACAAGCTGCTTGAACAGCACGATAGCCGATGTCAGAACAGCAAATGGAATGGCCAGCGTCCGGACAGCCAGAATACCTGCCTGAAAGCTTTGATCATCTGGCCAGGGCAGCAAAGAAACAAACGCATTCTCCCTGAAGCTGAACCACTCGAGAAACAGCCAGTATACGACAAGCGCCTGCAGCGCCACGAATACCAAGGCCTGAATTCCGGATGGCAGAGTAATCAGGACACCCGAGCTGATCAGCGTGAACTGCACATACAGCTGCCTCAGCTTGGGGTGACGCAGAAGCGTCTTGATCATTGCTCCGGCAATCCGCTTGACTGGTGCTGTCGAACGGAAGACGGGCCGGGAACCCGAGAATACCCAGGTATTGCGGCGGATCCGGCGCGGTTTGTCCACGGTCTGGCTGAGCGCGATGCTCGTCAAACCCGTACGCTTGACCAAATCCTCCTGTACATCATTCATAAATGTCCCGCGGAGACGAAGTCTAACACGGATGAGCAGCAGGCTTATGGCAGCGAGTACGATCGCTCCCAGACCAAGAACAGCCGGCTGCGATCTGAACAGCAGTATGAATGTTATATATAAGACGCCCGGAATGAAGACAAATGGAATATACAATAGCCCTCTGCGCCATCCACTTCTTTGTACCCGGATCAAATGCTTGGCCCACATTAGCACCCATTCGAATGCAATGGTGAAGGCAAGCAGGCAGCCGATAAGCAAGCCATGTTCCTGAAACTGTCTGACGAGAAACGGAAGCAGTAGCAAATAGCATATCGAAGTTTTCACAGCTGCCGAAACCATGCTGTACAGGCTGCTGCGCAGCATAATCCCGTGCAGCCAATTCTTACGCTGGACGAGGAACAACACATCCCCTTCCCGAACCAGCAATAGAATACTGCCCAAAGACGCGGCAAGCAGAAGCAGCACCGGCACTGCCGCAAACGGAAGCTGGCCGGACCACTCCGGAAGGGGTTCCTTCCATAAACCGTAATACAGCCTTCCACCCAGCAGCAGGCCGGGTATTAGTATATACAGCAGCACCGTCCAGTCATCTACCACGGAGCGAACGACGGCGGCTATTTCTTTAAAATGGCTCCACAGCCGCCGCCTGAAGAGACTGGCGGGATCCGGAAACAGATATCCTTCATTTTTTCTCCCAATCATATCCTTATCCTTCCCATGTAGATCAGCAGTTCATGTTCAATGTAAATACACATCCCTAATATCAGGTAAGCGAATCAAAACAGTCAAACAGCGAAGCACCCGGAAGTCCAGCTTGCTCGCGGATATCCGCAATCGTTCCCTGCGCAACCGTCCTTCCTGCAGAGATCATAATGAATCTGTCGCATATTTTTTCTGCCGTATCAAGCACATGTGTGGACATCAGCACGGCGGCTCCACGCTGCCGCTCTTCATCCAGCAGACGCAGAAAGTCCTTCGTGGCGCGCGGATCAAGGCCGATAAACGGCTCATCCACGATATACACATCCGGTCCAGCCAGAAATCCAAGCATCAGCATCATTTTCTGCTTCATGCCCTTGGAGAACCCGCCGGGAAGCTCATGCTTCACCTGTTCCATACCGAACTGGGCGAGGAGTCTGTCCGCTTCCCGGACAAAAGCTTCATAATCAAGACCATAAACGGCTGCCGCCAGATCCATATGTTCCCAAAGAGTCAAGTCATCGTGAAAGACAGGCTGCTCCGGTATATAGGCATACCTTCCAGAGCTCCCGCCAAAGGAAACACGTACCACCGCATGCTTGAGCAGTCCGAGCAGCGTCTTGATCGTTGTGCTCTTCCCTGCTCCATTCGGGCCGATCAACCCCAAAAGCTCTCCGGTCTGTACCTGAAAAGCTATGTCACGAATTCGCGGCTGGCCTTCCTCATACCCCGCTTCTTCAATATATACATCCAGCAGCGCGGATTTAGCGCTTCCTGTTTCCATTCCAACATCCCTCGCCTTGATATCAAAGTAATTTTGTCCTATTCGCTGCGCTGCAGCTAAATTTCCGTCCATTTGTTCCATTCCTGGGCTATGGATATACAGGGGTAGAACTAGCCCCTTAACTTTACCACTTTTTGCAGGTGAAAATAAGACCGATTGCATCTTCAACCTGTGAAATGAAATTTATTAAAAATTTTAATGTTTCAAAGCCGATGGAATGTGACAAATCACATGTTATTCCGGCAGGCCAAGCGATATGATAAGGCTACAGTTCAATCTCAATTAACGGCAATAATCCGGCAATCTTAACACTGCAGCAGTAAATGAATATAAAGGCGGGAAAAATCATGATTCATACACAGGAACGTGATGCCCAGTTGTCTCTGCATCTGTACCGGGTGTTCGCCAAAAGCTTCAAAAGCATTAACGAGCATGCCGTCATCAGCAGCAAAATCGAAGGCTTTAACCCGACGGCTTTTGCCGTGATGGAAGTGCTGTACTATAAAGGCTCACAACCGATTCAGCAGATCGGATCCAAGCTTCTGCTGCAGAGCGGGAACGTCACCTATGTGATTGACAAGCTTGAGGAACGCGGCTACATTCACCGGAGACCCTGTCCGAACGACCGCCGCGTTATTTATGCGGAGCTGACGCCTATCGGCGAGGCATTGATGAACGAGTTATATCCCAAATATTCCGAGCGGATCCATCATGCCTTCAGCGGCCTGCACGATGAGGAGAAATCACAGCTGATCGATTTGCTGAAGAAGCTGGGCATTCAGGCGGAACGGCTCACCCCTTCCCTGCGGAAGTGAAACGCCGACCGGATGCAGCAGGGCAACGGACATCCACATATTACAAGCAAAAAGGACACCCCCATGGTTTTTTGCTAACCAGGGAGTGTCCTTTTTTTTACCGAAGAGTCCTTAAGCCTTCTCCGCCTGTTCTTCCTGATCCGCCGAGGGCACCGTGTTTCTTAGCCCAAGCACGGAAATAAGACTGACGACGGCAATAACCGCCATCACCACATATAACGAATGAAGGCTTCCCTCCAGAATATGCTTCAGCTGATTCCACAGCTCCTGCGGCATGCTGGCGCTGCCTTCTGGAGTCAGCAGCTGGTTCACTTCTTTCTGACCCACATTTCCGAGTCCCGGATCGCGGGCGATCCGGTTCGCGATGCTCAGGTTGATCCATGTGCCAAATACCGCAACGCCAACCGTCTGTCCCAAGGTACGTACAAACGAATTCAAGGCAGTGGAAGCGCCCCGAAGGGAGTAGCCGACGGAGGACTGCGCGATGATGGTAAAGACGGTAGTCGAATAACCGAAGCCCAGACCATAGATAAACGTATAAATCAGCAAAACATAATGCGGCGTTGAAGCAGTAATAAAAGCAAGTCCAGTAGCGCCGATCACGATGCCGGTAAGCCCGATCACGGTTGTCTTACGCGAGCCTGCAGTCAGGATCAACCGGCTTCCGAATACGGAGCCGAACAGCCATCCGATGGACATCGGCGCCATGGTTAGACCGGACATAGTCGCATTTTTACCCATGACCCCCTGAATCCAGAGCGGCATATACGTGGTCAGACCGATCAGCAGGGCGCTGGTCAGGATGCTGGCCACAGTCGACACCGAAATATCGCGGATACGGAATAACTTCAAGGGAAGCATCGGTTCAGCCGCACGATTCTCAATGAAAATAAACGCAGCCAACATCACGGCCGCCAGCAGAAAGCAGCTGATAAGCAGCGGCGAGCTCCAGCTGAAATATTGCCCGCCGGTTGCCAGAGCAAACAGTAGCGCCGTCATGCCAATCGAAAAGGTCACCGCTCCGGCCACATCGACTTTCACTTTCTCCCGTTTATCCCGGCTTTCATGAAAATAGCGGGCGATCAGCCACATGGAGATGAAGCCAAACGGAACGTTAAAGCCGAAAATCCAGCGCCAGTTCAAATAATCCACGAAATAACCGCCGACCAGCGGACCGATCAGTGAGGAAATCCCCCATACCGAGCTGATCATGCCCTGGATTTTGGCGCGTTCCTCAATCCGGTATACGTCCCCGATGATCGTGAACGTCACCGGCACGATGGCCCCGGCGCCGATCCCCTGGATGGCGCGGAAAACGATCAGTTGCTCCATGTTTTGCGAAAAGCTGCAGAGCAGGGAACCGATGACAAACAGCAGCGAGCCGATCTGAAACACCGGCTTGCGGCCGTACAAATCGCTGATCTTACCAAAAATCGGGGTCGAAACGGCCATGGTCAGCAGAAAAGCCGTAAAAATCCAGCTCAGCAGATTCATTCCGCCGAAACTGCTAATAATTGCAGGGCCTGCCGGACCCGTTACCGTTCCTTCAATAGCTGACAGGAAGGTTGAAAGTAATATTCCGATCAAAATAAACTTGCGTTGCGACTCATTAATACCAGGATTTACAGACATTTGATTCCTTTCTTGACGAATAGATTCGAACACGCCTATTAAATTGTGATGAGGTTTCCATCTCATGTCAACTCTTAAACATAAAAAAGATGAGCCTTTGCGTTAGCTCACCATGTTATTTTGCATCTTCCCATTCTTCACGCAGAAGCGCATACATGTTGGCATCCACAAAGCCGCTGTCCGTCTGCCGGTATTGTCTCAGCCGCCCCTCCAGCGTAAAACCTAGGGACTCAAAAAGCCGCCCGGCACGGATGTTGCGCGGATCCGTCAGCGCCTCAATTCGGTTCAGACCCATATCCTCAAAGGCGTAATCCAATACCAGTTCCACCGCCTCACGCATATATCCTTTTCCCCAGAATGGACGTGCCAGCTCACAGCCAATCTCCCCGCGGTAAGCCCCCTCGAGCTGCCACCAATTGAGCCCGCAGCTGCCGATCAGCCTGCCATCCGCATCTTCGATTCCCCATCTCAAACCATCGTCGGTTTGGGACAGGCTGTTAAGGATCCGTATCATCTCACCCGCCGCAGACACGTCTGGCATCTCAGGGAGATCAGAATAACGCCTCACCTCCGGATCGGACCAGTTGCGGTACATCGCCTCCGCATCTTTCGAAGAGAGCCGGCGCAGCTTCACCCGTTCACCCCCTAGTACGGGAATTTCTCCTTCGCACCTATATGTCATGGAGTCCATCCCTCCTTCCCTGCCAACTTCAAAATCACATACACTGTACACCTCATACCATCTCTTAAGCAAGCAGGTACCCGCTCGTTCCACAGCAAAAATGCAAAAAAGCTTGTCCCATCGGGACAAGCTCTGTGATACCATTTATGCTTCCTCAGCTTCATCTTCCGCTTCGCGGCCGATAAGCAGCAGGCAGACGATAAGAATAAACGCAATCAACGCCAGCAGCGGAATCGTAATGAATCCGAACCAGTTCAAATAGTCAAAATCGCATGGAATACCGACCGAACAGGGAAAAGCCTTCGCAAGCGCCGGAATTTTCTGCTCTGCATAATGATAGATAGAGAAGCAGCCTCCGATGATACTAAGCGTCATGGCATAGGGAGTAATTTTGCGGTCGTTCTTGTAGCTTGCAATACCTAGCAGAATCGCCTGCGGATACATGAAGATCCGCTGAAACCAGCACAGCTTGCAGGGCTCAAAATGCATGATTTCGCTTAAGTACAAGCTTCCGCCCACAGCCACAATGGATACAATCCATGCCAAGAACAGGGCATATGGGCGAATAGACGCCAAGAAACGATTGCCTTCCATCGCTTCGAACTCCTTTTACTTTAGGATCTTGCTCTTACTTTGTATTTTGTTCAGCCAGTTTTTTATCGATCAGCGGTTTCAGCTCGGTATAGTCCATAGAGGCTTTATCCGAAGCCTTTTCCCCATTGATGAACAGGGTCGGCGTGCTCATGACATTCAGGCTTCTCGCTTTCTCATTTTGGCTATCGATTTCTTTTTGATAGGTTTTCTCATCAATGTCCTTGCGCAGCTTGTCGTAATCGACCTTTATATTTTCCTTTTTGGCCAGATCGACCAGAAAATCAGGTGTTGCCCACTCGGTGTTCTCATCCCCCTGATTTCTGTATATCGCTTCGTAGTATTTCCAGAACTCATCCTTGTTCTGATGTAATACGGACTCTGCGGCCAGAGCGGCGTAATTCGAATCCGTCTCCGGACTGATAATCAGATAATTCATGAAGTATAGGGCAACCTTGCCGGAATCAATGTAATCCTTTTGTATCTGCGGAGCAATCTCCTGCGTGAAATATTGGCAGCTTGGACATTTGTAATCGCCCATCTCCACAATTTTGACCGGTGCGTTCGGATTTCCCTTTACAGGCAGAGCACTATAGTCAAAGTCTTCCTTGGCCGAACTACTGGGTTTGAATATAAGCACCAGCACAAACAGCACCACAATACATGCTCCTGTAATCCAGATCGCCCGCTTCATGCGTTTCTCCTGCTGTTCCCGCTGGGCTTTTTTTTGAGCTGCCTTATTCACCGGCTGCTTTTTCTTCGCTTTCATAGATTGCGAGCCCTCTCCTTTCTTTGAACTAAAGTTTAAAGGCACCTTGGCATATTTTCTTTAGTTCTTCCTCTATGGTTAGTGACCAAGCACTTCTATTCAACTTTATTCTAGCATCTTACTCTTTGAAAGGCTATATCCGTATCGGACCGTTCTCACCTGCTTTTCGCGACTCGTTTGCATTCGTCAGAAATTGTACAAACATTCGAAGCCTCTTGATGGCGATTAAATCTGGATATTCCTGTATATACTAAGCCCTACTGAATTTGCATGCAGCTTTGGAGGCTAAAAGAAATGGAATGGTGGATTGCTGCTCTAATTATCGGGGTTACCGCGCTTGCGATCGCAGGTATTACCCAGTATGCTTTCGTACAAATGACTCAAATGAAAGTCTTGAATCACCAGCAAATCTTTGATGAGCTGGAACGGGCGGGAGCACGCCTGCGTGAATATTACGAACCGCTGCCCAAAGAAGAGGTACAGATTTACAGCCACGATGGCCTTCGCCTGAATGGCGTGGTAGTCAAGGCTGCACAAGAATCCGCACAATGGGTCATTCTCGTTCACGGGTACACGACCTCCCTGCCCGCATCGATTCCTTTTATGGAAATATTTCTGGAGGAGGGATTCAACGTGCTTCTGATCGATCAGCGGCGCCATGGAAAAAGCGAGGGAAAATATACGACTTACGGTTTTCTTGAAAAGCATGATATCGCGACATGGATCCGGTATATAACCAGCACCTATGGCGAGAACTGCACGATCGGTCTACACGGGGTTTCCTTCGGAGGCGGTACCATCCTGGAGTATCTGTCACTCCCTGATCCAGCGGTTGCTTTTGTCATTGCCGATTGTCCTTATTCAGATCTGACACGCCTGATGCATCACCAAATGCAGCGGCTGAACCGGATTCCGGCAGCTCTGTTCCTACCTTTGGTCAATGCCAAACTACGCAGGAAAGCCGGCTTCGCAATGGAACAGGTCAGCCCCTTGCGTACGGTTGCGGAGAGCAGCATTCCCGTGATGTTTATACACGGCACTAAGGATCATTATATCCCTCCGGAGATGAGTGAGGATTTATTCGCGGCCAAATCCGGACTGAAGCGCCTCCTGCTAATCGAGGGCGCTACACACGGCTTTGCGATTGAAGGGAATCCAGAGCTGTACAAGCGGTCAGTAAAGGAGTTTGTGCGGGAGGCTCTTTCAATCCGAAACCATCCGGCACATTCCTATGAATCCGTATCCGAGAGAGCGCCGCAAAAGGAACCCGACTGGGCTGGTATCAGTTTGACGGAATCGCCAAATCCTTAACCTGTTATCTTTTTCTTGACGCGGAACATAATCCTGTATACTATCTTTTATAATTAACCAACGGTTAAAAGAAAGGTGGAGTATGATGTTTCAAGCACTTCCTTATGAAGGAAACCGGAGCGAGCAGTTCTCGGCGGTTCTGGAACAACTGAAGTCTCTCATTCACGATGAACCCAGCTCCATCGCCAATCTGGCTAACGCTTCAGCGCTGCTGAACAGCTTCCTGCCGGATATCAACTGGGTCGGCTTCTATCTCTATGACGGTCAAGAGCTTGTACTGGGACCTTTCCAAGGCCTTCCGGCCTGCATCCGTATTCCTTTGAACCGGGGCGTATGCGGTACCGCCGCCGCGCAGCGTAAAACGCTCGTTGTCGATGATGTGCATGAATTTCCTGGACATATTGCTTGCGATGCGGCTTCCAACAGCGAAATTGTTATTCCGCTCATCAAAAATGAACAGCTGCTCGGTGTACTCGACATCGATAGCCCGCTGAAGGGACGCTTCGACCATGATGAACGCCAGTTTCTGGAGCAGTTTGCCCAAATCATCATTGAGAAATTGTAATTATTTGTAATACTCTAAAAAAGGCAGGGAAACCGACTGAATTCAGACGGGTTCCCTGCCTTTTGAACATTTAGTTGTCCTCGGGTTTGCGGATAATGCTCAGCCCTTCCACATGCTTGCGCTGCATCAGCTTGCTTTTCTTCCGGTTCTCCTTGCTGTCAAAAATAATATCGAAATCATAATCCTCCGGATAGAGATTTCCTTTTTCGATATACAGCTTAAGCCGTTTCCTGTTGATCTTCAGCTTCTGCTTTTGGATCATGACACCGACCATGCCCTTGGCATCCTCTTCCTGATAGACAATGCCGGTTCGGCCAAACGAACTGACATATACCGCATCTCCAATCTCTAGCCGGCGCGGCTTCGAAAGGGTAGCAGTCTCTTCTTCCGCCTCTTCCTTCCACGAGTGCTCCTTTTCCATATACGCGTTTCTACTTTTTTGATGCTTTGAAAGGTTTTCTTCCGATTTCTCTTCCGATTTCTCTTCTGATTTCCCCTCGGATCTTTCTTCACAATCAACAAGCTGCCCTCCTTCCGTCTCCGGTTCAGCCAGCTGCGGTCTATGACTCTGCAAAATATGCCGTGAACGCCCGATGATGCCCGTTGGCATGCCGAGCTTGGTGGCAATCTCAATCGCATAGCTTTGACCTGATTCACCGATCGTCAGGCGGTACAGCGGCTCCAGCGTGTCGACGTCGAATTCCATGCGTGCATTCTGAAAGCCAGGCGTACGGGAAGCAAAACCCTTCAGCTCGTTAAAATGGGTCGTCACCATCATCATCGCACCACGCTGATTCAGCTCCTCGAGGATCGCGATCGAAAGGGACATCCCTTCGCCTGGATCGGTTCCTGCGGCGAGCTCGTCAATCAGCAGCAGCGTGGAACGGTTTGCCGCATCGACCATGGCTATTAGCCTGCGGATTTGCGCGGAGAACGTGCTGAGCGACTGCTCGATGCTCTGTCCGTCGCCGATCGCCGTCATGATATTGCCGAAAACCGCGAGTTGGCTCCCTTCCGCAACAGGTACGAGCAGTCCGGACTGAACCATCAAAGTCAGCAGCCCCAGCGTCTTCAGGGCTACGGTTTTCCCGCCGGTATTGGGTCCAGTAATAATCAGGGAGCGGTATCCTCTCCCCATCTCCAGCTGCAGCGGCACCATGGTTTTCAGCATCAGCGGATGTATCGCATCTTGAAGACGGATCTGCCCCTGATCGTTTAATTGAACGTTTCTGCCTCCGATTGAGCGTCCATACTTGGCTTTGGCGAAAATAAAATCATAGTTGCCCGTAATATCGATGTTCAGCTGAAGATCAGCGCTTGCTGCTTCCAGCATGCCTGTCAGCATGCTCAGCACCACGCCTTCCTCGCGCGCCTCATCCGCCTCCAGCATGCCCAGCTCCGTTTGCAGCATGGATATTTCCTCCGGCTCCACGAATACCGTCTGCCCGCTGGTGGATTGATCCAGCACCGCGCCTTTAATCTGCTTGTGATATTCCCTCTTCACCGGCACGACATAACGCCCGCCGCGCACGCTAACCAGATGCTCCTGCAGAATGGAGCCGTGCCGCGACAGGATCGAGCTCATCTTCTTCTGAATGCGCTCCTTGATCACGGCGATTTTCTTGCGGACCTTCTCCAACTGCTTGCTGGCCTCGTCATCCACTTTGCCAAACCGGATGCAGCGCTCGATCTCGCTCTTTAAACGTGGCAGCTCCTGCATGGATGAAGCATACGTGCTGACCGTCGGCGCGATTTCTCTTTTGCCCGCCATATATTTCCGGAGTTGGCCGCAGCTGTGCAGAAAGGTCTGAACCGCCGTGAAATCCTGCTCGGAGAACAGGTATCCGGTATGAAGCAGCGACGCGATATGCTCAATACCTTCGAGCGAAGGCAGCGGGACGCTTGCTCCCTTGTCGAGCAGAGCCTTCGCTTCTGCGGTTTCCAGGAGCGCGGCCTCAATCGCCCGCAGATGGCTCCCCGGCGCCAGATCATCAATATGCTTCCTGCCTGCGTAAGATACGGCGTACTCTCGCAGCGCCTCCTTTACTTTGTCATACTCCAGCATGTTCATTGTGATATTGTCCATGGGTTGCATGAACCTCCTTTGTTCTTTTTTTGTGCCAAAATGCAAAAAAAGGACAAAGAACGCATACGCGATTCTTTGTCCCTAGGTAGCTGCTGGTCGTTTCATTTCTACAGTTATCCCGAAAAAGAAGTCCTCTTCTGCATGAGCGGCGCTTTCTGCTGCCCTGTATGCTCCAAGCCTCTCTTCTATACGCAAAAAAACCGTGCTGCAAGAGCACGGTTTTCGAAAGGCCTTCACCCAGATTCGAGCCGGATGAAGAAGCCTTATGGATAACAAAGAATGAAACAGCAGCCAAGGTGCCGTTTGATGCTTCGCGTGTTCTTAACTATTTTCCAAGACTCTCGCAAAGGCACAGGAAAATAAAGCTGCCTCAAATGGCAGGCTTTCCTCTGTCTTTCTTCAAGTCTGTTATGGAATTGGATTAGTTAAGAACAACCACCGTCATCAAAATCTCTCCCTTGGTATAGGATGAGGTAAATTTACCAATATTTTTAAGTGATGTCAAGCCTTTATGCCTTCAGCATGTACACCCTTGATTCATACGGGCAAAGCCGGATCGTTTGGCAGAGATCATCCTCCCCGTTAACAGGGTAGTTGGAAATCAGCAGCTCCTTTGAATCCAAATTCAGATGCTGCGGCAGCGTCAGCTCCGGCTCTTTTCCAAAAAAATTCAGGATCACCAACAAGCAGGCATCCTCCAGAGTACGGGTATACACATAGATTTCCCGATCCTCCGAAAGCAGCAGCTCATATTTTCCATACACGATGACCTCATGCTCTTTCCGCAAGGCAATCAGATTTTTATAATAATGCAGGATGGAGTCGGGATCTTGTAAAGCATCCTCCACGTTGATCACATTATAGTTTGAATTCACCTTGATCCAAGGCTTGCCTTGGGTAAATCCCGCCTCCTTGTTATTACTCCACTGCATGGGTGTTCTGGCGTTGTCCCTGCTTTTTTTCCGGATCACCTGCATGATTGTCTCTTCGGGTACTCCCTCACTCATTTGGTCCTTATAGAAATTGAGTGTCTCCACGTCCCGGTAGTCATCAACGGATTGAAAAGCGATATTCGTCATGCCGATTTCCTCGCCCTGATAAATATACGGCGTCCCTTCCAGCATATGAATAAAGGTGGCCAGCATTTTGGCCGACTCTACGCGGTATTTTTGGTCGTCTCCAAAACGCGAAACCGGGCGAGGCTGATCATGATTGCACCAATAATTGGCGTTCCAACCCTGCTCATGCAGTACCGTCTGCCAACTGCTTATGACCTTTTTCAGCTCAAGGAGATTCCATGGACGAACATTCCATTTTCCCGAACCGCCGGAGACTGCATCCAGCTGCATATGCTCAAATTGGAACACCATATTCAGCTCGCCGCGCGTTTCTCCGACGTAGCTAAGAGCCTGCTCAGGGCCAATGCCTGAAGTTTCACCCACCGTCATGATATCGTAATGAAAGAGCACCTCTTTATACAGATTATTTAGCAATGTATGAACCTTATCCAGGTTGGAAAATAGTTCATAGGCGCGCACCGTCGGCAGACTGTTCGGATTCTCCCCGCTCGGCAATCCGACAGCCTTGGCAATATGTGCAATCGCATCAAAACGGAAGCCATCTACCCCTTTCTTCAGCCACCATTCCACCATCTCATGCATGCAATTGACGACATTTGGATTCTCCCAATTCAGATCCGGCTGATGCTTCGAATACAAATGCAGGTAATACTCATCCGTCGCTGCGTCATATTCCCAAACCGAGCCGCTGAAATAGGATTCCCAGTTGTTCGGCGGACCGCCGTTTTTGCCTTGGCGCCATATGTAAAAATCGCGTTTCGGATTATCCTTGGAAGCCCTGGATTCGATAAACCAGGGATGCTCGTCCGAGGTATGATTCAGCACGAGATCCATCATGATTTTCAAACCGCGAGCATGCGCCTCCTGCAGCAGCTGGTCAAAATCATCCATCATCCCGAATTCCTTCATAATCGCCTGATAATCGCTGATGTCGTATCCGTTGTCATGGTTCGGCGATTGATTAATGGGACACATCCAGATCACATCCACACCCAGATCCTTCAGGTAATCCAGCTTTGCCGTAATGCCGCGTAAATCGCCCATGCCGTCGCCATTCGTATCCAAAAAGCTGATCGGATAGATTTGGTATACTACGCTTTCCTTCCACCATGTTTTATTCATATCCGTCTCCTTTCCGCCAAATCCGACATTGCTTTACAAGCCAGCGTAAACACTTTATAATTATTTTAAACCATTTTTTACATCCCCTTTCACATAGGGGCAAGTTATTCACAAACGCATAGATAACATTCGGAGGAGCCTGCCACGTGCGGGCTCCGTTTGTCTTTTTTTGGCCTTCTCGTCCTTGTTCGGGTGTCCGCATGTGTCAATCTTCTCCTGATGCAGAAGGAGGAATTGAAGCTTGTATTAATGCGAAACCTATAATTACATGCACATCCAAGAACTAAGGGGGAGAAACAATGGAACAACAAGCTATTCTTGCGATTGTTATCTTTTTAATTGCATATGCACTGATTATCTCGGAGAAAATCCATCGCACGATCGTCGCCATGATTGGCGCTGCGCTTATGGTGATTTTCGGCATCGTAAGCCAGGAAACCGCTATCCATCATATCGATTTCAACACGCTCGGTCTCTTGATCGGGATGATGATTATCGTCAATATTACCGCTGAAACCGGACTGTTCAAATTTGTGGCCATCTGGGCCGCCAAAAAAGCCAAAGGCCGGCCGCTCGCCATTCTGATTGCCCTTATGCTCCTAACGGCGCTGGGATCCGCTTTTCTGGACAATGTAACCACGGTACTGCTGATGGTACCCGTTACCTTTAGTATTACTCGCCAGCTGCGGGTCAATCCGCTGCCGTTCCTGATTACACAGATTATCGCTTCCAATGTCGGCGGTACCGCAACGTTAATTGGCGATCCACCGAACATTATGATCGGGAGCGCGGTTAAGGAACTGACTTTTATGGCGTTCATTCAAAATTTGATGCCGATCGCGCTGATCATCCTTGTCCTTTTGATTCCTATCTTTATTTTTATGTTCCGCAAACAGATTAAAACCACACCGGAGCTGATGCAGAGCATCATGGATCTGGATGAAAAAGAGCTGATTACCGACAGAAAGCTCATGGTGAAATGTTTGACCGTGCTTGGTCTTACGATTGTCGGCTTTTTCATTCACCAGCTGGTTCATATCGAATCCGCCACGGTGGCGCTCACCGGCGCCTTTCTTCTTCTCCTTCTAACCGGGGAGCATATGCTGGAGGAGGCTTTTGCCAAGGTCGAGTGGCCGACGATTTTCTTCTTTGTAGGATTGTTCATTTTGGTTGCCGGTCTGATCGAAACAGGCGTGATTTCCACGCTTGCCGAGAAAGCGATCGGACTCACCGGAGGCAATGTAACTTCTACTTCCATGCTGATTTTGTGGCTGAGCGCCATCGCTTCTGCTTTCGTCGACAATATTCCGTTTGTAGCCACCATGATTCCAATGATTCAGGATATGGGAAGTATGGGTATTAGCAATCTGGAGCCTTTATGGTGGAGTCTGGCACTCGGCGCCTGCCTTGGCGGAAACGGTACACTGATAGGCGCAAGCGCCAACCTGATCGTTGCAGGGATGGCTGCCAAAGAGGGGTATCCGTTGAAATTTACCCAATTCATGAAATATGGTTTTCCAATCATGATTTTGTCTGTTATTTTATCCAGCGCTTATGTATATTTCAGATATTTAATGTGATAAATGATGTAAAGGGAACGATAATTTTGATTGAACTGGAGGCTCCCGCATGCTGATCTACCACTGCAACGAAGATGTTGCTATCATTACAGAAACGGTAAACGAAGAGGATGTCGAATTCCGTTTGCACCTGCTGCAGACAGAGCCCTATCTGGAGCGTTTGAAGAAGATCCGGCATGATTTCGAGGAAAATGATATCTATACGGATGTGCTCTTCTATATCTACAAAAATCATGAGTATGGCGCCATTGTACGGCGGGCATATTACGTCGATTTTGTGCTCGCCCTGATGAAGCATGGTTTGCTCCGCAGCGTGGAATGGAAAGACGACTAAACGAATAGGGAACTGAATTTTCAATTGGAGGGCGAAAGCCCTCCTTTTTTTAACTACAGAACTGACAAAAAGGTCGACTAACAGCAACAGCCGGAAAGACATTCTTCCCGGCTTGACTCTTCAGACTTAAGTTATGTATATGATGAACCCCGTATTATAAAATTTATATGCTTCCCTCACCTGGATGACGGTTGATATTCGCATAGGACGAAGCCGAATATTTGAACAACACGTAGCCAAGCAACGCGTACACGAGTGCACTGATCAGGCCGCCGAATCCGAATGGGAACAGGATAATAAACGCATTGATCCAGAGCGCATACGGCAAATATTTGACATTACTTGATACCAGTGTCAGCCACGCGCCAACCCAGAATGCATACTGGGCAATCACGAGCAGCGGAATCGTATGGAAGATGAAGCTCAGGACATGGTTAGAAGAGTACGGAAGAATGGAGATCAGCAGATCATACAGAAACTGGACCCCAAGAGCCCCAAACAGCAAATGAAGCTCGATCGGAGCCAGTATTCCGTACAAGCGAAAGGACTGAAACCATTTACGTGTCTCCTGCAAAACCACGGCGAATTGCTGCACTACGAATCACCTTCCTGTTTTTCAATCTCGATAAACTGGTGTCCGCATTCCGGACAGAACCTCGCTGCAATGGGAACGACATGTCCACAGACGCATTTCTTTTCATCCGAGATCACATTGATTTGATGCTGATTCAGCTGAATCTCATCCTGAAGCTGCACAATCCGTTCAACCATCGGCTGCAGCTGTTCTGCACTGCACATGCTCTCCTGGCTCAGCGAATCGAAGACCATTTTGCCGATGTGCTGATATTCCTGATCGATCTCTTTTTGCTTGGTGGAATTCTGCATCTTGAGACGATTCACTTCCACCGCGACCTTGGCTTTGTTGCCCGCTTCGGCAACACCTGACTTCAGCTTGTCAAAAAAACTCACAAAACCTCAGCTCCTTTCGATTTTTATTCAGAAGTCGCCTTGATGTTAGGTATTAAGAATTAATTATAAAGGACCGTCCTAGCCATAGTCATGCGACTAAAGTTCCATTTCCCATGATTTAGGGGAATTACTCTGTCTGTTCGATGATCGATTCGTACCTTCTTTTTACATCTGCCAGACGCGTTTCCAAAACTCGATGCTCTTGCTCTAAATGGCGAACCACTTCTTTGACCGCATCCAGCTTCTCTTCCACCCGGTCCAGCGTATCGTTGATTCGTCCCTGTACCATCCAATCGGAAATAAAGCCGTCGAAAAAATAATCCGAAAAGTGGAGGAAGCTCCCGATGTCGATCTCGATGGACAGGTTCATTTCCACATCTTGAAGCTCTTTGCCGAACCGGCGCATACTAGACTGCGCATCATGGATATAGTCCATGGCCTCGTCGATTTTATTATGCTTGATATGCGTGGACATCATCCCGCCGCCAAACATATCGTAAGTTCCCCAGTTGCGCGCGGAATGCAGATAGTCCCTTGCCTGTTCCAGATCATGAAGCACAGAGTGCCCGGCCTGCACCGCTTCCTTCATCTCTTTCAAATGTACGGCCAAATCCGCCTGCTGTTCCGAAAGCTGTGACAGCTCCCCGTTTTGCTGCAAAATGATGTTTTCCTTTTCCTGCAGGATACGTTCATATTCGATATCGGAATAGCGGACATCCTGAAGCTGCTTCCGAATTTCTTCGCATTGCTTGCTCATATCTTCTGCAGCCCGCAACGCGGCATCATACTTGGCTTTGGCCTCCAGCACCTCCAGCTGCTCCCGCGCCAGCTTCTCTTCCTTTTTACCGATGATGCTGAAAAACAACCCGGATAAAGAAGTACCGGTTAACTGCTTCACATCCTTCTCCTCATCCGCCAGGCGCTGCTTCCAGCGATCCGCTTCCGACTCTCGTTCCTTCAGCTCCCGCTCCAGCTCCTGCAGACGCTTTTCCCACTTCTCCTTGCTTCTTATACATTCTTTCAACTCGGCCAGACGAGCGTTCGCCACTTCAAACATCCGCATCACTCCATATTAATATTTACAATCATTACCTTCTTAAACGTGACATTAATCGATAAGTTTCAACGAAATTCGGAAAGCACGTCCCTATAGGTATGAAGAGCCCCTTCTTGACCTACGCTAGATTTTACTGCAGAAAATCGATATGATTAGAATAAATTGCAAAAAGGAGTGAATATGAATTTCATGAAATACAAAAGAGTTTACCTTCCAATCATACTGATGATCGTGGTTGCGCTCGCGCTTGGCGGCTGCGGCAAAAAGCCAGAGGAGCCTAGTGCCCAACAGCCTAGTACCCAAAAAGAAGAGCCGACACAGCCTGCTACCCCAAAAGAAGAGCAGCCTCAGAACAAAAGCTGGACAAGCCCGCCGGCGATGCAAATTGACACGAGCAAGAACTACGAAGCTGAAGTTAAAACATCCAAGGGCTCGTTCACGATCCAGCTGTTTGCCAAGGATGCACCAAAGACGGTCAACAACTTCGTCTTTTTGTCCAAGGAAGGCTTCTACGATAATGTCACTTTCCACCGCATTATTGAATCATTTATGATTCAGACCGGCGATCCGACGGGAACCGGCGCAGGTGGTCCGGGATACTCCTTCGAGGATGAGAAGACCAGCTATAAATACGAGCCCGGCATCGTCGCCATGGCCAATGCAGGTCCGAATACGAATGGCAGCCAATTCTTTATCTGCACAGGAGCAGACAGCGAAGGGCTGAACTCCCAGCCGAACTATACCATTTTCGGTAAAGTAACGGACGGCATGGATGTCGTGAAGAAAATCGCCGCTACACCGGTTGAACCGAATCCCGATACAGGTGAGCCAAGCAAACCAACCGAAAAGGTAACGATCGACAGCATTAAGATCAACGAAAAATAAGAAAAACGTCTATCGACGTACTTTCACAGAAGACAGACCGCATTTAGAGGTAGTTTTTCTTGCGATTATAGCAATTGTTCAGCCTCGCTGAAAACTTATATATTCTATAATCTTAAGAAAAACGTCTATCGACGTACTTTCACAGAAGACAGACCGCATTTAGAGGTAGTTTTTCTTGCGATTATAGAATTGTTCAGCCTCGCTGAAAACTTATATATTCTATAATTTTAAAAAAAACGTCTATCGACGTACTTTCAAAGATGCGAGGACCGCCCTTCGAGCCAGTTCATTCACCGGCTGAAGCGGCGGTTCTTTTGTATCCTATTCACTCCCTGCATCTCCTTAGGAATAGTTTTTCGCATAGTAAGCAGAGCTTGCACATATTTTGGTACAAGGTTGATCTTGCGCTGAAACATTCGATGACCAGGAGGAAACGATGAATACCATTTGGATGGGATGTCTGGCAACCTCAATTTGCACATCCCTAGGTGCGCTGCCCGCCCTGCTGTTTAACAGGGTCACCCACCAGGGAAGGGATATTCTTCTGGCGTTTACCGCAGGCATTATGGTCGCCGCATCGACCTATGGCCTGATCCCGTCGGCGCTGAAGCTTTCTAATCTGTGGATTTTGACGATTGGGACCCTTCTCGGCACCGCCATTCTTACCTTACTAGAGCTGCTGATTCCCCATCAGGATCTGGAGCATTCCCCGCAGAATGCGGTCAGAGACCAGACAAGCTCTCTCATGTTCCTTTCTGCCATGGCTCTGCATAATCTACCAGAGGGATTATCCGTGGGCGTCAGCTACGGGAGCAGTAATCAGGATCTAGGGACCATCGTTGCGCTCAGCATCGGTCTGCAAAATATTCCGGAAGGCTTCCTTACTGCATTGTTCCTCATTACACACGGACTTCGCAGGCGCACCGCACTACTTCTGGCCACGCTTACCGGCGTGCTGGAGCTTGCAGCCTGCTGGTTAGGGCTAGAGTTCGCAGGAAACTTTACGGCGATTGTGCCATACGGCCTCGCCTTTGCAGCCGGGGCTATGCTGTTCGTCGTTTACAAAGAGCTTATTCCGGAAAGCCACGGGGATGGCAATGAGCGCGCCTCCACATTTTCATTCATATTCGGCCTGCTGACCATGATCGCACTGACCCACTTGCTGAAATGAGGTGTCTGACATGCACTCATATAAATTTTTCCATATTTTTTGCCTCGGTAAAACTTTTTGTTGTAAGGTAAATTATTTTGTGTTAGGCTAATATTATAAATCAGGAAGCATCGATCAAATTTTTTTACCCAAAAAGTTGTCCTGAGGAAAAATAATTTCCCTCGAGAAAGAAGGTTGTCCCGAATGAGCATGTCCGTACGAAGATTGCAGGAACCGCAGCCGGAGCAAGGCTGGCATTCCAAACGGCGCAGTCCCAGCCTCCCTGAAGTCTACAAATCGATGAAAGTCCCGACCAAGGGGAGTTTTTTCCGAAGGCTGCTTGCCTTCGTTGGCCCTGGATATCTCGTTGCCGTGGGCTATATGGATCCAGGGAACTGGGCAACCTCTCTAGCGGGCGGATCCATGTTCGGCTATACGCTGCTGTCCGTCATCCTCATCTCCAACCTGATGGCCATTGTGCTGCAGGCTCTATCAGCTCGGCTCGGAATTGCGACCGGTAGAGATTTGGCACAGGCCTGCCGCGATCATTACAGCAAGCCGGTGAATTTTAGCTTATGGATCCTCTGTGAACTGGCAATCGCCGCATGCGATTTGGCCGAGGTCATCGGATCCGCCATAGCGCTGCAGCTGTTATTCGGATTGCCGCTAATCTATGGCGTACTCCTCACCGCACTGGACGTCATGCTTGTACTCTTTTTGCAGAACAAAGGTTTCCGCTACATCGAGGCCATCGTCATTTCGCTAATTGTCATTATCATGCTGTGCTTCGGTGTCGAAATGGCGTTATCCAGACCGGAAATCGGCGGCATCGTGTCCGGGTTCATCCCAAGTCCGGAAATCATCAAAAATCCGCAAATGCTGTACATTGCACTTGGAATCCTCGGCGCTACGGTCATGCCGCATAATCTGTACCTCCACTCTTCCATCGTGCAAACGCGCAACTATGAGGATACGGTGCAGGGCAAAAAATCCGCGATCCGCTTCGCTACGATCGACTCCACCGTCGCCTTGATGCTTGCCTTATTCGTGAATGCGGCGATTCTGATTCTGTCCGCAGCCGCTTTCCATTCCACCGGCCATACGGAAGTCGCTGAAATTCAGGATGCCTATCAGCTGCTCACGCCTCTGCTGGGTACTGGCATTGCCAGCGTGCTGTTCGCCGTAGCCCTGCTGGCCTCTGGCCAGAATTCCACCTTGACCGGCACACTAGCTGGGCAAATTGTGATGGAAGGCTTCCTGAACATCCGGCTGAAGCCTTGGATTCGAAGACTCATCACCCGTGCCATCGCCATCGTTCCGGCCGTACTGGTTATCGGCATCGCCGGCGAGAAGGCAACCGGAAGTCTGCTCATCCTAAGCCAGGTGATTCTGTCCCTGCAGCTGTCCTTCGCCGTCATCCCGCTCGTCATGTTCACTGGAGATAAGAAGAAAATGGGCCCCCACACCGCGCCAAAGTGGCTGCAAATTCTCGCCTGGTTCATTACGATAGTCATCGCTATTCTCAATGTTTACCTGCTGTATGGAACGTTTGCCTTTTAAAGCCTCATTCACCAACAAAAAGACTGTACCCGGTTCATTTTAACCTTGGGTACAGCCTTTTTTGTAGCTTTTAAACCGCAGCAGCCTTCTCTTGAGCAGGACTGTAAATTTTCAATTTGATCAGAATCAGCACGAACGCCAGCACCGCAAAGAGCATTCCGCTCCAAACCAGCTGATGAATGCCGAGCCGGGAGATGAACCAGCCTCCAAGTGAAGATCCGAGCGTAATGCCCAGGTTCGAAAAGGAAACGAACAGGCTGTTGCCGAATTCGGGTGCATCTTTCACCTCCGTCATCAGCCAGGTTTGACTGATAATAAGACCGCCGGAGTGAACCATGCCCCAGAGGAACACGACAAGGAGCATCGGTACAAAGGAGTTCCCGAAGACATACACAAGCAGATAAATGATTAGGTAAAGCAGCGGAAAAGCAACGACCGTCTTGATCATGTTTTTTTGCAGCGAACCCCCAAACAGGAAGTTTCCGACGATCATAATCACGCCAAACACCATTAGCATGATGCTGATCCAGGACCCGCTCATGTGCGTAACCTGTCCCAGATATTCGGCGAAATAGCTGTACACCGAGAACATGGCCGCGAAGATGCAGCACACAGCCGCAATATTCAGCCACACGGCAGGTTTCCGCAGAATACCCACCTGCTTTCCGTAAGACATTTTCTCCTGAACCGGCATGGAAGGCAGTAGGACCAGAATTCCCACAAAAGCGATTGTGTTCACGGCAGCTGCGAACAAGAACGCCGCTTCCAGCGAGATTTGCTCTGCCAAGTAGGAGGTCAGCGGTACGCCAAAGGCGAAGCCGACGGTGATGCCCGCGAACACTTTCGTCACCGCCTGACCGCTTTTTTCGGGCGGAACAAGCTGTGCCGCGGTTACCAGGGCAATCGAAAAAAAGATCGGATGAAAAATGGCAGGGATGATGCGGAACGCTAGCAGCACCTCAAACTGGCTTGTCAGAACATAAAATACATTGGATATCGCAAACATAAGCACCGACAGGCTCAGGATGAGCTTCCGGTTCATTCCCGAAGCGAGCAGCGTTACGAACGGGCCGGAGATGGCTACCACCAAAGCAAAGATACTCACCAAAAGACCGGCCTGCGAGGTCGTAATATTGAATCTTTCGGTCACCTGGGGTAGAACCCCTACAATCCCCATTTCGGTCGTTATGATGCCAAAGACACCCAAAGCCAGCATTAAAATAAGCAGCGGGCTGCTTTTCTTCATATCATCTTCTCTCCAATCTGATTACATCATATTTATATATCTATATATTTGGATATGTTTTCTCTCTCCCCTTCCTTGTCGTTAAGCTACCATAACATCAGCCATTATATATCTATTTATATGGATATGTAAATATGTGAGTACAAAAAAAGGAGTCGCCTCCTTTTTTCAGCTACATCTATAATTCAGTTCGAACATATTCGGCAAAGGCCTGGATCGTTTTCTCGTTGCGCCGGTAAAAGGTCCATTTGCCCACCCGCTCCGCTTCCAGCAGCCCGGCTTTCTGCATCGTACATAAATAACTGGAAACGACAGACTGCGCCAGACCAGTCAGATTCTGAATATCGCTTACGCAGGCACCTACTTTAATCGTGAGCCCATGCTCTAGATAGGGCGTTTCATCAAAGTACTGCTCCGGATGTTTGAGCCAGAACAAAATTTGCCGGCGCGTATCGTTGGATAATGCTTTTAAGATTAAGGACGGTTCCATACTCTTTTCGATCCTTTTTCATAAATTTATCGCGGCTTTGGGGAAGATCCTGCTCTACCACACGGGCCGCAGCTTTTGCGGCAAATCCTCTTCGCCTACGAATTGAATAATCTGTTTCAAATCCGAACGCATCGTATTCAAGTGGTTAGGACCGATAATCCCTCCCCAACGATTTTCAATATTCATATAGATGCTCTCCTTGGCCTTGATGAGTGCCCAGCCGCGCTCAGTAAGCACAACCAGTTTACCTCTTCCGTCTGAGGGATGGGGCCTCCGGATGACATAACCGCGTTCCTCTAGGTAGTCTAGCATCTGGCTTACCGCCTGCTTGGAAATACCCAAAAGCTCAACCAACGTCTTTGCCGTGGCTCCGTCCGGAATCAGCCCTTGGAACAAAAACCCGTGCATAGGCCGGATATCATCGAATCCAAGCTCAACCAGCCGCTGATGAAGCTCCTGATTGAGAGTGCTGAAGGCGAGCGAGAACAGTGTTGCCAAATCATCTTGATGTCGACGGGGTGTTTTGGGCATAAGTAGTACAACTCCTTGCTGTGAATAAAGGTAAAAATTGGTCAGTTTAGTTGACTTCTATTTACATTATACCGTTCAAGTTCCGGCAGAATCAAATCGGGACTTCATTTCCGAAGCGCACATCCCAGGATCTGGAATTGTCTATGACTATCATGTGAACTATTGGGGGAATTGAGTGTATCATTCTAAAAAAACTCCAACATCAGACGTCCACTGTGACGGTGATATTGGAGTAAAATATTTATCCTATAGACAATTTAGCATCTTAATCATCAAGCCTGTTCCTGCAGCTCTACGCCGTCAGGAAGCACAGCCAGTACCCGCTCTCTGACGACGGGGCTCTCTCGCATTTCCTCGCCCAGAATCACGACGATTCCGCGGTCATCCCGCGAACGGATCAGCCTTCCGATTCCCTGTCTAAAGCGAAGCAGCATGTACGGCAGATCCACTTCTTCGAACGGATCGGCGGCTGCATTCCGCTTAGCAATAAATACCGGATCATGCGGCGGGAACGGCAGCGACCAAATGATGACGTTCGATAGCGATGGTCCAGGCACATCCAGACCTTCCCATAGGCTGACCGCGCACAGCACGCTCTCTTCCTCGCGCTGGAACGCCGAAATCAGATGGCTGATCTCCCCATCGCCTTCGAAATAGAACTTCATACCGACAAGCCCGGGCTCAGAAGCAGCCTTTTGCTTGAACAACCGTAGCTCCTCCCGGGATTTGAAGAGGATCAGGGCCCTTCCTCCGGTTCGGTTCAGCATCCGTACGGCTTGTTTCATTTTGCCGTCAAAACCGTCTGAAAGACTCCATTCCGGAGCCAAGGCCTCCATCTGCTGCTCATATTCATAGGGAGAGGCAACCGAAAAGGACAGGAAGCTATTGATCCCGAGGCTGTCCGCTACGTACCGGAAGGAGCCATCGACAGAGAGAGTCGCCGACGAGAATACAATCGGCATCTTGAGGCCAAACACATGCTCTTCCAGCACTTCCTTCACGCTTTTCGGCATAATGGAGAGCGTAAGTCCCTCCGGACTCTCCGTTACCCAGCAGATCAAGGCTTCCGAACGCTCAAACAGCATCAGCGCCTTTTGCATCATCTCCAGATGCTCCTCCACGATCCGAAGCTGGTAGTCATCGAGCGTATACAGTTCGCTTTCAAACACCAGCTCTTCCTCGATCGCCGTCAGCAGCCCCCGAAACTGATGTACCTCCCGCAGCAGCTCATCGCTGAGCATGATTTCTTTTCGGTCCGAACCTGGAATGAGGCGGCTATTACGGCCAAAAGCGGAAAACATCGCTTCGCTCTGCACGATGGCGTCGTCAATAAGTACGGCAAGCGCCTCACGGATCTCATTTTGCAAAAGACGCGTAATGAGCTCTTCAAAGACGACATGCTTCATCTTATATCCCAGCGCCTTCATCGCAGCGGACTCCAGGAGATGCCCCTCGTCAAACACAACGGAGGAATGCTCAGGCAGGAGAGGCAGCTGTCCTTCGCGCTTGCGGCCATCATACGTCCAGACATGCTCCAGATAATAATCATGCGAGCAAATAATCAAATCGGCCGAGCGCCGGTAATGATCTCGCGACAGCGTCTGTCCGCAGCGGTGGCGCCGATCGCAGGTGAAGCAGTCCTGGAAGGAATCCCAGTTGATTTTCTGCCACTGCTCATCACTCAGTTGCGGATAATCCCGCCGGTCTCCGTAAGCATGAAAGGACTGCATCGGAGCATGGGAATACACAAAATCCGGCAGGCCGGTGGCAATACTGTCCCACAGCATCTCTTCATCGCCCTTCATGCGGGCTTCATCCAGCTTACGCAGGCACAGATACTGATCCGGTGATTTGCCAAGACGCGCATCGATCATGAGGTCCAAATGCCGCGCCAACTTGGCGATATCACCCTCCGGCTTGACCAGCTGTTCAATCAGGGACTCATCGGCGCAGGCAATGACTGCCGGTTTGCGCGTATAACGCGCGTAGCACACAGCGTACAAGAGATACACCAGCGTTTTGCCCGTGCCTACGCCCGCTTCGGCGAAAATCGTTTTTTTCTCGGCAAAAGCCTTTTCTAGTTGAAACGCCATATATATCTGCTCATCACGGACCTCAAAGCCCGCTTCAGGCAGCAATTCGTAAAATACATCCGCCACCCATTCACCCGCTTGCTGAATAAAAGGCCGTGCAGGATCATACGCAAAAGGGTACCGTTCCACGTTACAATTACCTCCAGATTCCACTTGGAATTCAATCTTTCTCACTTGTCCATACAGACGAACATCCCATTATCACACGCCCTAGGTGGAATTACAATGGTTTATATTGAAAAAGACCCTTCTGCAAATGCAGAGGGTCTTAGGGTGATTCATCTCCGTTAATCTATACCTCCGGCTTCAATGGCTCCTTCCTCGTACAAGCGGGAGCGCACTTTAAACCATTGATAGACATGAGAAACAATGACTTTCAGAACGGCATATCCCGGAACCGCCAGCAGAACGCCGACGACGCCAAACAGGTTGCCGCTGGTCAGGATAACGAAAATAATTGTAATTGGATGAATCTTGAGCGTTTTGCCCATAACCTGAGGTGAAATAAATTTCCCTTCGATCAGCTGCACAACCGTCCAGACGATAAGCATCTTCAACAGCATCATCGGCGATGTAACCATGGCCACAACCAAGGCCGGCGTTATCGCAATGGCCGGTCCCAGGTAAGGCACTACGCTCGTGAAGGCGGCAATGATAGCCAGAATCAGCGAATACTTCAGGCCGATAATAATGTATCCGACAAACAGAAGCGCACCGATACAGAAGCTGACGATGATCTGACCGCGGATGTAAGAGCTGATCTGATGGTTCATTTCGCTCATCACCCTGTTCGTCTCGCCGCGCAGCTTCGTAGGTACGAAGCCCAGAATAAAGCCCGGGAGCTTTTTGCCGTCCTTGAGCAGGTAGAACAGGATAAACGGAACGGTCACAATCGCCAGCACCACTTCGATCAGGCCGCCGACAAAGCCGCCGATTCCCATCCAGGTTTTGTTCAGGAAGGTGGTTGCCTTATCGGAAATCGTCTTAATGACTTCCTGCGGATCGAAGTTAATGGAATCCTGGAAGTGATTAATCATATTGCTGCCCATCAAATGCTCAAACTGTACTCGCACCATCTCGATGTATGACGGAAAATTGTTCACCAGGTCCATGATTTGATCCCGGATGACCGGTATGACAAGCGTGAGCAGCACGGTAATAACCCCGATAATGAGTACATACAGCATCAAAATGGACTGAATCCGCCCTACTTTGTGTTTTTCCAGGAAATCCACGATTGGATTCAGCAGATAGTACGCGACTCCCGCGAGGATGATTGGAAGTACTATTGTACTCAACAGCACCATGACCGGATAAAAAATAAATGATATTTTGCTGAGCACCATAATGTTGAGGCCAATCAAGAGCAGAACCAGGAGAAACAATACAAAACGGTTATTCAGGAAAAACCGTTTGAAGCGGCTCGCCCAATTCAGGGAAGAATTATCCATAATTTATTCCTCGTTTCCCCTTTTCTTAATAATTTCCAGCTTACAGAAACGGTTATGATCCCTTTCCAGAAGGATAAACGCCACATCGTCCTGCATGAAGGTATCCTTCTCCTCCATCTCATTGTTCTGGCTGTACAGCCATCCACCGATGGTATCCCATTCTTTGGTATCGATATCGAGATTGAAATAATCATTGATCTCTGATACGGATACCATCCCGTCGACAATTAGGTGATTTTCTTCCAGTTCCTTCATCTCATCCTCTTCATCGGTATCGAATTCGTCGCGGATCTCTCCCACGATCTCCTCGATGATATCCTCAATCGTCACGATGCCCGAAGTGCCGCCGTATTCATCAATCAGCAGCGCCATATGCGTGCCTTCGCTCTGCATCCGCTGCAGGAGCACATTGACCGGAGTGACCTCTGAAACAGCCATGATCGGAAGGATCAGCGTGGCCACATCGACATGTGGGTTATCCTCATAAGCCAGAAAGAACTGCTTCGTATTGATAATGCCGATCACGTTGTCCTTGCTGCCGTCGATCAGAGGAAAACGGGTATATTGCTGCTCTTTAATGACTTCGATATTTTCTTCCCGCGACTTGTTCTTATCGAGGCAGATCATATCGGTGCGCGGAACCATGATCTCCTTGGCCAGCATATTGTCAAACGCAAAGATCCGGCTGACATATCCGAATTCATTGTCGTTAATTTTTCCGCCTTCAAGACTTTCACTTAAAATAATCTGCAGCTCTTCCTCGGAATGGGCTTCCTCATGCTCCGAGGCCGGCTGAATGCCGAACAAACGCACCAGCTGATTCGCCGAACCGTTGAGCAGCCAGATAAACGGGTACATGATTTTATTGAACCAAATGATCAGAGGCGAGAACCAAAGTGCGATGGTTTCCGCTTTACGGATCGCTATGGTCTTCGGCGCAAGCTCCCCAATAACCACATGCAAATAGGTGATCACAACGAAGGCGATGACCAAAGATAAAATCGAGCTTACTTCTTCGGAAAAATGCCATTTTTCAAACAAAGGGTGAAGAATTTTCTCCACCGTCGGTTCCCCGAGGAAACCTAAAATGAGCGATGTAATCGTAATCCCTAACTGGCAGGCGGATAAATAACCGTCGAGGTTTGCGAGCACCTTTTTTACTGATCCTGCACCCTTACGTCCTTCAGCAATCAACTGATCGACCCGGCTCGATCGGACGCGGATCACTGCAAATTCCACCGCCACGAAAAAGGCCGACAGCCCGATCAATATAGCAACCAATACTAAATTTAAAATATACCTGTCACTTTCCATTGATGCATTTCTCCTTATAAATTTATCATATATAATTCACTAACATGCTTATACGGAATTTTAGTAGCTTAGGTTTCAACACCGTTTTAGAAAAATGCAAGCCATGAAAAAACAGCCCGGAGGCCGTTTCGATCGAAACAGTCTCCGGGCTCTTCCATATGATTATGGTTTAATGTCCAATCATCAGTGACGGATCCGGATTGCCTTCCTCTTCGGACCCCACGGCCGTCTCCTTCGGTTTACGGAGGATGAGGCAAAGGGCGACGCCCACAACGGCCAAGCATGCCGATAGATAAAATACGTCATCAAATCCAGACACTGCAGCCGTCAGCGGATTTGCTCCCTTACCTGCTTCTGTCATGTGATGAGTGACGCGGCTGGTAAGATATCCGGTCATACCTGCGACAGCAAAGGATACAACCACCTGCTGCAGTGCAGACGTCAGCGAAGTGACGCGGCTTACAATCTGCCTTGGTGCCGCGTTAAGCACATGGGTATTCAGCGGCATCATGGATAAGCCCATGCCAAATCCCATTCCGCCCAGAATCGGCATAATCGTAGAAAGCGAAGTATTCGCGTCAATGTGGCCGAGCAGGAACAGCATCACAGCAATAATGATCAAACCGATAAAAGCGACTGGGCGGGCACCGTATTTATCATAGAATTTGCCGCCGATCGGCATAGCGATTCCCGAGCACAGCGCCTGCGGAAGTAGGATTAGACCGGTTTCCAAAGGCGTAAACTGGCGGATGTTCTGAAGGTACAGCGGAACAAACAGCATACTGCCGAACAAGGAAGCCTGCATGATCCATGTGAGGATAATTCCCCGGGTGAAATCGGAAGAGCGGAATACCCGCAGCTCAAGCAGCGGATTTTTATGAACGAGCTCCACGATGATAAACAGAATCAATGCGACTCCACCCACGAGAAGACCGACTTCAGCTCCTGTAGAGGTCCAGGACACGCTACCGCCCTCGTTTACGCCGTAAGCCAGCATAGAGAACGCGATTGGAGCCAGAATAATGCCCAGCAGATCCAACTGTTTCGGTGCGTTGTGGTCTGCTTTAGGCAGATAAGCAATTCCCAAAATAACGGCAATCACGCCGATCGGTACATTAATCAGGAAAATCCAGCGCCAGTTGGCGTATTCAACAAGCCATCCGGAAAGTACCGGACCAAGGGCTGGCGCAAGCAGCATCGGAACCCCGAGCATTCCCATAATGGATCCCCGGCGATCCGGAGGTGCCAGCTTGAACACCATCGCCATCCCGATCGGAGCTACCATGCCTCCCCCGAGACCCTGAAGCACGCGGAAAATAATGAGCTGGGTTGGAGTTTGAGCAAAAGAGCAAAGCGCCGACCCAATCACGA
Source organism: Paenibacillus mangrovi (assembly GCF_022898935.1). Classification (GTDB taxonomy): domain Bacteria; phylum Bacillota; class Bacilli; order Paenibacillales; family Paenibacillaceae; genus Paenibacillus_AQ; species Paenibacillus_AQ mangrovi. The sequence goes on from NZ_JALIRP010000003.1 coordinate 78,825, forward strand.
ACAAAATGACGGTAGTTACAAAAATCTGCTTGGCGCCAAAGCGGTCCGTCATCCAGCCTGCAAGCGGGATAACCGCCGAAAGGGCAAGCGTATAACCAGTAATCGCCCACTGAATAGTTTTCAAATCGCTGTGGAAAAATTCCACCAGCTTCGGAACCGCCACATTCACGACCGTTCCATCCAAAATAACCATGATCATGCCAACAATAATAGCCAGAAGCGGCGGAAGAATCGCCTTCAGCGAGAACGGCGCTTCCTCTATGGCGGGATTGCCCGCCAATGGTTTAGACATAGTTTTCTCCACTCATTTCTATATGTTTTTTATATTTTTCAAAACTGAGGATGGCTGTATTCAGCTCTGTTTGTATTTGTGAAAATAAAGGCTGAACAGCATCTCGATCTGCTGCTTAAGCTCAGGCAGATGAATTTCCGGCGCAGGTTCATCTCCAGCCGCATTCATATAAGACTTCATGATCACCGGATAAAAAACCGCACCATGGAGCTGAACCATCATGCCGCTTAGCACGGTTTCATCAGATTCATGTGTGATTTCCCTTAACGTGCTGATCATCTTCTCTGTTTTCATGACTTTGCTGTAACGTGCAAATTCATGCTGTGAGCAGCAAATCAGACGGCTCTGATCCATTATTTCCTTGGCAAGACCGGGATACTGCTGCAAATGGCTGAGATAGCGGTAATAAAACAGCTTCAGCCGCTCAATCGGCTCCTGAGATTCATCATCCAGTACGGCAAAGGCATCGTCAAAGGTTGCGACCAGTTTGCCGATCGCCTTGGAGAGAAGCTTCTCCTTGGAGCCAAAATGATAATTCACGAGCGCCAAATTGATATCTGCCTTCTCGGCAATCCTGCGCAGTGTCGCACATCCGACCCCTTCCTCACGAATCAGCTCGACGGTAGCGTTTAATATGTCCATCTTCGTATCTACTCCAGTGGTATGTTCTGAGCTGTCATCCTTTATCAAGGCGGGTTCCGTCCCCCTCTCCAATATATATAAAATTTAAATTAAACATCGTTTAATACATCGTTTAATTTAACTGCAGATCATGTAAATGTCAATATATTTTCAGAAAAATTTTCAACAAAACTTACAATACTAGCTTTTCTGTAGACGCTCGGTTTCCTCATCAATCAGTGCCGTATCAATCCGTTCAAACAGCAGTTTCAGCTTGCGGATTTCCCTACCCTCGGGCACCAGTACAGGCTGCCAGGACGGCTTCGGCAACGACAAGAATCCTCTGATCTCCTCACAGGCAAACGGTATAAAACGGTTCGAGGAGGCTGCTTAGATTCGCAATGATCTGCACGCAGTTATGCAGAGTGGCACCGCAAGCTTCGCGGTTGTCCTTGATCTGCAGCCATGGCTTCTCGTCATCGAAATACTTGTTGGCCCGGCGTACAAAAAGGAATATGCCCTCTAGGGCATCCTTGAAGTTCCCGGCGGAGGTACGGCTGCCCGAGCTTTGATACAACGCCGTAACGGCTTCTTTCCATTCGTCCGGGAGTTTTCCTGCAGGAACCTTTCCATCAAACGACTTACAGATAAAAGCAAGCGTCCGATGCACAAAATTGCCGAAGGCACCAAGCAGTTCGCCGTTATGGCTGTAAATGAACTCTCTCCAGGAGAAATCGGCATCACGGTTCTCCGGTCCGTTTGCGATCAGAAAATAGCGGATGGAATCCGGCTGATACCGGGCCAGCAGATCCGATGCCCATACCGCCCAGTTCCGGCTGGTCGAGAACTTCTTGCCTTCAAGGGTCAGGTATTCGCAGGAAATGATATGATCCGGTAAATGCAGCCCTTGAACTCCCAGCAGAATCGCGGGCCATATCAGCGTGTGAAAGGGGATGTTGTCCTTTCCATGAACATAGTAAGCGGTAATATTCCCGTGATCTTCCTCCCGCCAGAAAGTCTCCCAGCTTCCGCCCGTTTCGACTGCCCACTGTTTGCTGGCCGAGAGATAGCCGCTGACGGCCTCGATCCATACATAGATTTTTTTCGCTTCAAAACCCGGCAGCGGAACGTCGACTCCCCAAGCTAGATCCCTAGTGGCTGCCCGATCCTGCAGTCCTTCCTTCAGGTAGCGCCTGGTCATCTGGACGGCATTATCCCGCCAGCCCTTTGCCTGGCCTTCATACGCGGTTAATGCCTCCTGGAATTTGGATAACGCGAGGTAATAATGCTCGGTAAGCCGCTCTACCGGGGGCGTTCCGCACAGCTTGCAGGTCCGCTCCTTCAGATCCGAGGGATCGAGCAGTGTGGAACAATAATCGCATTGGTCTCCCCGCGCGCGCTCCCCACATACCGGGCATATTCCTTCCACATACCTGTCAGGCAAGAAGCGCTGATCCACTTCGCAGTAGGTTTGCAGAACCTTTTTCGGATACAAGTACCCTTGTTCCAGCAACTTTACAAAAAGCTCCTGTACCGTCTCGTGATGTGCCGGCTGATCCGTACGCGTATATAGATCATAGCTGAATCCAAGCTTGGCAAAACATTCAGTGAACTCCTGGTGGTAGCGCCCCGCAAACTCGCCTGGTTCAATTCCTTCCTGCGCCGCCTGAACGGCTACAGGCGTTCCATGACAGTCGCTGCCCGAAACGTACAAGACCTCATCTCCCTTGGCGCGAAAATAGCGTGCGAGCACATCGCCCGGCAGCAAGCTCGCCAGCCTTCCCAAATGCAGTGAACCATTGGCATAGGGCCATGCCCCGCCGATAAAAATATGTGCCATTGTTCTTCCTCCCTTTTTTACGTAAATACAAAAAGCCCCCGTCCCCAAAGGGACGAGAGCATCATACTCACGTGTTACCACCCAAATTCATTCATGCCTCACGGCACTCACCTCATCAGGTACGCCGCGGAAAGAAGCTGCACGGTTATACCTTAGCACGTTAACGGATGCGGGGTTCCGGCACAGCCTACATCCGTATCTGGATTCGGTGCGCAGCTCCAAGACCATGTTCCCGTAGGTTATCCTTTGCTCCTTTTCAGCTTCCGGAGCTCTCTGTTCAAAGGCGTCACCGCGGTACTCTTCTTTTCATCGCTTTTATTACGGGTATTTAATTATCTGTTATATTACCAGGATATGGATAATGAAAGCAAGTGTTTTAATCGAATTCAAACTTCTTTATTATGGAATAAATGATATGAGATCCGGCAAGGGTCGTCAGCTGCCAATTAATACTGAGAGTTACCCTAAGATGACTCAAACTGGTTTTTATCGGCGGCAACAGGTAAGATAGAAGCAACACGAAGAGAAATGAGGGGAGAACCATTCAAGCTTGGTTAAAAATGATCCTGCTCGTCGTGCTGACCAGCATTTTGACTCGTTTTGTGCCATTCTCCGCGTTTTTCCGGAATGTGGATACACTTGTCCATGAATTGTCGCATGCGCTGGTTACGCTCGTATTATCGGGGAAAGTCATGGTTATTTATCTATACAGCAATCAAAGCGGAGTCACACACTCCATTTTTGCCGAGAACTGGATGTCCATCCCGATCTCGCTTGCCGGTTACATCGGCTCTGCCTTGTTTGCCCTGCTGCTGTTTTACCTCTATGCCAAAAGAAAAGAACAAGCCGGACTCATCATCGTCATGGTGCTGGCAGCCATCGCGGCATTGCTGTTTGTTCGCAACAGCTATGGCTTGGTCTGGTGCATTGGCTTCGCTATCCTCAGCTGTCTGGTTGCTTTCATGGCTCCGCCATGGCTGAAGAACGGCTACTATATCTTGATTGCTTTTATCTGCCTGGTCGAGTCTGTCATCAGTCCGCTCGTCATTTTAAAGATATCTCTCTATAACCCAAGCGCTGCAGGCGACGCGGCCAATCTGGCTCAAGTCACACATGTGCCGGCGCTGATCTGGAGTCTTGTCTTTGTAGCCGTCTCCTTATACTGCGCGAAAATCTCGACATCGCTCCTGCTCAAGCGGGGCTTCGGCGCCAAGCCGCAGGCATCCAATCATTAAATCACTTAAAGGTGGCCGTTCGTCTTCATGACGTACGTGCCGCCTTTTTTCGATATCCCTCATAACGTTCTGCTCAAAGTACATCTTCCTTCCATTTTAACAATCGCCATTCTTGCATACCGGAAAACTAATTTACTCTATAAAAATATATTTACTATTGACAAAAATGTTTACCGAGGGCAAAATGTGAATATATCATTCATACAAACTATCAATAGAATGAAGGGAATTATTATGGGAAGCTCAACTCCACTCCAACAAACATCACAGCATACTAATCATGTGTTTAGTCCTGCAAACGGGCAGAGTCTTGAAGAAATCAATAATACCGTCTCACTTCCGAAGAATGCAGGCTTCTGGAAAAAGCTAGCCGCCTACAGCGGCCCTGGCGCTCTGGTCGCCGTCGGTTATATGGATCCGGGAAACTGGATAACCTCCATACAAGGCGGGGCTCAATTTGGATATACCCTTCTCAGCGTTATTCTGCTGTCCAGTCTGATTGCCATGCTGCTTCAGAGCATGTGCGCCAAGCTGGGGATTGTTACCGGAATGGACCTGGCCCAGGCTACACGCCAAGCTACGAGCAAGCCTGTTGCCGTTGTTCTATGGATTTTAACGGAGCTCGCCATCATGGCGACCGATATTGCCGAGGTCATCGGAAGTGCGGTAGCGCTGGAGCTATTGTTTAAAATCCCGCTCCTGATTGGTGTACTGATCACCACATTGGACGTACTACTACTGTTATTGCTGGCTAAAGTCGGATTCCGCAAAATCGAAGCGATTGTGGTCACGCTGATTCTTACCATTTTTGTCGTTTTCTTCTATGAGGTGCTCTTGTCCAATCCAAGTATCGGTCCTATGCTTAAAGGCTTCATTCCTAGCCCGGAAATAGCGACTAATAACGGCATGCTGCTGATCGCACTCGGAATCGTCGGGGCAACCGTCATGCCTCACAATTTGTATCTGCACTCTTCCTTAGTGCAAACACGTCAGTTCGCACGTACACCAGAGGGCAAAAAAGAAGCCGTTCGTTTTGCGACTATCGACTCGAACCTTCAGCTCAGCGTCGCATTCGTGATCAACTGCCTGCTGCTGGTACTGGGGGCGGCCATGTTCTTCGGGTCAACAAGTGATCTGGGCCGATTTACGGATTTGTACAACGCGCTTTCCGATAACGCTATCGTAGGAGCCATTGCGAGTCCACTACTCAGTACCCTTTTTGCTGTAGCCCTGCTCGCTTCTGGTCAGAATTCAACCATTACAGGAACCTTGTCCGGCCAGATTGTCATGGAAGGCTTTATCCGAATGAAAATGCCTGCCTGGATGCGCAGAATCATTACGCGGGTTATCGCTGTAATTCCAGTCATTATTTGCGTCATTATGTTCGGCGGTAAGGAAAATGCGGTTGAACAGCTGCTTCTGTATACGCAAGTGTTCCTGAGTATACAATTACCGTTTGCGATCATCCCGCTCACGATATTCACAAGCGACAAAAAACGGATGGGCGAATTCGCCAATCCCGCTTGGGTCAAATATCTGTCCTGGACCATAGCCATTATTCTGTCCCTGCTAAACATATTTCTGGTCTACGGCACTTTTGCCGGTATAGAATAAGAAAAAAAAGGGGAGCACATGATCTGCTCCCCTAGTCATTCTCCTCTATTCACAAGCTTCCATTGATTCTCTCCATCCGCATCCACGGAAAATCTCTGCCCGCTTCATCTGTCCAAGGTATAAAATGCGGCTGCATCACTTCATGCCAATTGCTGGGTGTTTGCTGCGTATTGAGAAGCCCCTGGCGTGTATGTTCACTAACCAAGCTCGGCAATTCATGATACGAGAAAATCAGCGTGCCGAACAGCCCGATCATATAGGTTTCATTGAAGCTTGGCTCCGCTTCTTCCTGCCTTTGAAAGTGGTAGTATATATAACTTGCCGCCATTTCAGGCCGCAAACAAGCAATCGAGCCGATTCGCTCGTCAATTTGGCGGTTTTTCCTCCATGTATCATAATCTGAAGGCACCCCATCGTGATAAATATCGATTAAAGGTACCTCAAGCCGGGCTGTAGCTTCAATTTCAGCCTTGCTTAGCGGATTCGCTGGCCATGATTCCAGCCATCGGCTGTAATGCTGCGGCCATCGCCACTCTGCTTGTTCTGAAAGATGGGCTGATTCCGCATAAATAAACACATATAATTGTGAAACAAAGATGGAAACATCCGATAGTCCCTGAACAGCCCAATCCCTTCGAAGCGACTCCATATCCGCATTCACCGTTCGGCGGAACTCGCTCTCAGAGTCACACCGAATCTGGGAATAATACAGTAAACGTTTCATAGGTGTAACATCCCCTTACCAGAACGTGTCTTTGATCCCGCGCAGCTTGGCAATAGCTTCCGCAAAAAAATAATCTCCATAAATAATAGGCACATTCACATGTGTATTTCGGGGGCTATTGGCTGTACCGAACCGAAGAATCGCTTCTTCATTCGGATCACTCCAAGCCGAACATCTTTCGTCCAGCTTGCGAAGCAGCTTTTCAGCAACATTTCGATACAAGGAAGCTTCACTTGGCGGCACTAATAAACTAAGCTCCAGCATGCCGCTTGCCGCACAAGCCGAGGCCGTGGAATCCATGGCCATTCCTTCTTCCCATGGCGCCCTAAAATCCCAAGGCGGCAGCCCATCCTCCGGAAGATTCGCGAGGAAAAAATGGGCGGAACGCTTGGCCGCATCGATATAGCGAACATCTCCGGTATAACGAGCACTCAAAGCCATCCCATAAATGGCCCATGCAGTGCCGCGTGACCACGCGGAATCCGGTGAATAGCCCTGGCCGCCAAGTGCCTCCAGGCGCTCCCCCGTCTCCGGATCAAAGCAGACAATATGGTGAGCCGACCCGTCAGGACGGAGAAATTCGCGCAGCGTCGTATCTGCGTGCAGCTTGGCGATATGACGAAAACGCGGATCACTTGTTTCCTCGCTTGCCCAATACAGCAAAGGCAAGTTCATCATGCAATCGATAATCGCCCAGCCAACGCGTTCCGGCTGATTCCATGCCCGAATGAACTGGCCCATCGGGTTGAAGCGTCCTGCCAGGTGACTCGCTGCGGTCAAGGCGCGCCGCCTGGAATCTTCGCTGCCAAGCAGTTTATATTGTGCGACGGAAGACGGGCTCCACATAAAGCCTACGTCGTGATGGAGCGGGTAAAAGTCATACAGAACCAGATCCATTTTCGTTTCCGTAAGCGCGGCGATTTCCCTTAAACGATCATTCTTCGTTTCACGATAAACCAGCCATAATAGTCCTGGCCAGAAACCGTTGGTCCACCAATCCGCCTCCTCCCGATTATACTTGCCATGATACGAGGCGTATGGAAAATCGGCACCGATCGACTCGCACATGTTCTCGACCTTTCCGCAAATCTTACTCCAGGTCTGATCCAACCAAAGAAGACTTGCTGATTCAGTCTGCGGCTCGATGTTCGTCATCTCAGACTCCTTCCGGCTACTGTCAGCCTTATTGTTCTGTCGTTAGTGAAAAGTGCAGACTGACTTCAAGCTTATCCTTCCGCGTCCATTGTGCGATCCGATAATGACCGTTCCGGTTTGGCATTCGGCCCGGCAGCAGTTCCATTTCAATATTGTTCTCTGCTTCATCCGCCCACACGGTGTATGTTGCATTTCCGTATTTCACCGTTACTTTATTCCCTTCACAAAGGATCGACGATTGATCCGTCCCGTTCGTCACCAGCAGTGGAACCGTCACGCCAACCGCAGTCAGCTCAGCCGCTTCAGCCTCATCGAACTTCCAGGTAACCGTTATTTCGTCCATACCTATTCGGTAATTTTCCTCAATACGCTCCGCACTGCCATTCCCCGGTCTCGGCAGAACATCGCTAACTGCCCGGCGGTATACTTCATTCACGTTGGCGCCTGGAGTATTCGGGTCCAGAGGGTAAGCCTTTGGCTGCGGATTTGCGGCATACGTTACGGTAAAACTTAGATTGTTCTCTTGATCTTCTGGCGCAGGTACCGATAATTCACATAACCAGTGCAGTTGTTCCGCATTCAATGGTTGTCCCTCCGCATCCAAGGCATGAAACACTTCATGCTGTCTGCGGCCATAATTGGCCAACCTATGCCAAGCTCCATGCTCATCCCGCCACATCGGACCGATGGCCGCTGGAAAGAGCGGCGCGGGAATCGTCTGCTTCGGGCGATAAAATATCCAGGGAATCTCTCCCTCGAGACCCGCTATTCCAGTCGACAGGGCCGTCTCTTCCGGAATACCTGCCCGGTGCAATCGGACAAATCCAGTCGCATCCTGACCCATCTGGGCAGCCGTATCGATATTCACATGATAGCCGCCTTGCTTCAAGCCGGTTGTAGCATAGATCCGATGGAATGAAGGCAAATGCAGTACAAATCCCCCAACATCGGCGGGGGAAGCTGTTTCTTCAATCGAATCATCTGCATCCAAATAACATGAAACGGCGATCTGTGCTGCATACAAGCTGTAAGTGGAATGGTAGGCGTAAAACTCGTAACCCACACGCTCCGCGATTGGAAAACGATTTTTGAATAGTCGAAATCCAGCAGGATCCTCCACCCATCGAAGAATCGATTGATAGGCCAGATGCGCAGCACGTTTGAACGTTCCTGCCCAAAATAAATCCCCATACCGCAGGCAATATGCAGCCTCTCTCTCGCAAATATGCACGAAGCTGAGCTCATTCCACAGCAGCTGATTACTGCGGCCACCACAGCTCGATGAGCCGGTTACCGATTGTGTGAACAGCATCGTTTTGGCTCCCCGATGAAGAAGAACCTTCAACAGTACAGCGGCTGCGCCCTCGTAGCCCGCTTCCAGAATACCGCTTAACTGATCTCTTGCTGCTAAATCATAGGCGGCTGGTAGATTCGGATCCCGATAAAGACCCTCCGGCGTAAACCGAGTCAGCTGATACGGCAGATATTTATCGATAAAGGCGGTGGAATCGGTGAGCCCGGCGCGAAGCCTCATCATCTCTCCGTGCATCGCATACGTTGCCCAATTGCGGATTTGCCGAATATCCGGGAAGTTCCGCTCGGTTTGCGAGTAGGTGAGCTCCGGCTCAACCCGCTGCAGATTGGAACGCCAGCGGTCAACACGCGAAGGATCGGCGAAGCTGGATAACTGCTCATACGCCAGAACCAGCATATGGGATGTAAAATCCGCATGATCATCCGGCACCTGAATTTCGCCCAGACAATAACTGGCCCAATCCATCGCCTTCAGAATGATCTCCTGCAAATCCTGGCATCGTCCCGCTTGAATAAGCACTGCACCTGCCTTGGCGAAGGATGCCGTTGCATATTCATGTTCCTTACCGTCCGAAGGATCGAGAACGGCCCCTTGATCATTGATATATGGCAGAAAGGCGCGTACCCTTCCTTCGGCAAAATCCAAGTAATGCCCTTTATCTATGGTGATCGACTTGACCGAAACGTGAGGCTGACGGGATGTAAAATCTTGTATCAGATCGGCTAAGGGATCAGCTGTTGCAATCTTATTCAGATATGTGGCATGAGCGTCCATCCTCTGCTTCTACTCCTTTATTGTGACTATAACGTTCTGCCAGCAAGCAGATCCTTCTTCTCCGGGTCCGGCCATGGCATATCATACGAAGGAGAGTTCACGTACCGATCCATGCTGATCCGCAGCGTCACACTCATCCCTGGAGCTAAATCTACGTTCAGCCACTTATTGTGGACTGGAATCGTTTCGATCACATCCCCTTCATCATTGCATAAGGAGGCTTCCCTAAATACGTGCTCTCCGAAAGTGCCAGCCTGAATGATCACAGAACGATGATCAAATAAACTGATATTCACCAGCTCCACCGTCACCGATGCAGCAGCCAGGTCTTTGACAAGCGCCGCAACGGACTCTGGCAAACCGGGTCTCTTCGCACTCGCGTCGAAATATCGAACACGGGCATGCTGCAGCCCGCCATGCGAAATATGCATTGGACCGCCTAGCGTCAGCTGGACAAGACTCTCCATGTATACGGGGCACATTTCTTGCCAGATATGAATGCTTGAAAAATCATCTTCACTGAATTGATCGGACCAATTGTAAGGATCTCCTGCCTCCGAGCGCATCTTGGTCAGCTGCTGTTCAACCAGCTTGAAGTTGGCTTCTAAAATCTGCTGCGGATAATCCGGATGTTGGCCTCGAATAAATTGGAACCATGGTTGTGTATTGCCAATATAGTGCTTGGTGTTTCTGCGCGTCTTTTTATCCGTACCGGATAACTGTGGAATAATAATCTCATTCCAATCATGATCCTTCGGAATCCGCTCAACGCGCTCCAGATCTTCATCCGCCATGGACATCGTCCATAGATAAACCGCATATTTCGGATCCGCGCCCCGGTAATCCGACCAGCCTGCGTCGAATTTTTTGTTAGGAACAAGCCATTTGCCGTCTTGCTCCTTTCGTAGTAGCCAGTTTTCATCCAATTGCTTCCGCGCTAAATCAAGCTTGCCCATATCCCCTGACAAAAGCACCGCGTTCATGCATGCGTTCGTCAACGGTTCAATGATTGTCAAGAACCCGTGCGGCCAGCGCCAGCCGTAGTAACCGCCCCACCATTTGCCGTCATTGTATTCACCGATCTTACCGGTTAAGCCTACATTATCAGGAATGATGCCGCCGTTTTGTTTCGTTCGATCTTCCCATACGGCCAGGTAATCCAAAACCCACTGGCGATATTTTTCTTCTGCGAAATGAAGGAACGCATGGGCTACAAGTCCGGTGGCATTCAGATTTAACGGCACATCGCCGCGAGTCATCCGCTCATTCATCATCGCAATGACGTTTGTATAGACCTCGTCGTTCGACCATGCACACTTTCCGCTCGCAAAATCTACGCCCGGTATATCCTCATAAGGCGCCAAATAATCATCGAGAATGCCGCGATGCGTACTCCAGTCTTCTGCAGTCAGATCAAAACGCGGACCACGGCTGCCCGTAATCGGTGAACGGATCAGCTTTCGTTCTTGATCATAGTTCGGAGCTTCTTCGTCCTCTCCCATATACATAGCTGCAAATCGTGCCGCACGCTGGCGATCCTTCAATGTTGCAGGGCCTGCAAGTCCAAGAAAATAAACATACAGATAGCCTTCGCCGTGATGCATCCAGTCGTAATAAGCATCAAATTCACGATGGATTTGACCATATTCCGTCCACTGCCATGTGATGCCGTCCCAGATTTTACGGGACAGTTCATGCAGCTCAGAGCTGCCGCCAAGCATGTACAGCAAAGCCAAATTCATAAATCCTTCATATGGATCGTCCGATCCATCCATACCTGGCCAGTCCTGCCTCCAGATCAGCGTACCGTCCGGCCGTGTATAGCGTTCGACAAATTGGGCAGCCGCCTTGTTCAATTGATCGAATAATTGACGCTGCATGAATGCCCACTGCGGCGGAACCGCTTGACACTTGGCAGTAATGACCGGAATGGATCGCTCCTTCTCTGTCATGGCCATTCTAAACCCTCCTGTTCGTCAGAACCGTCTATACGGATATTTTAAGACTCGGCCACCATCGTATTGGTGATGGAGCCCAGCTTTTCGATTTGAATGGTGACTTGATCGCCGTCTTTCAAATACACCTGCTTCTCTGGCGGATAACCAAGCACAACCCCTTCCGGTGTTCCGGTCAAAATAATATCTCCGGGAACAAGTGTCATGTGCTGTGAAATATAGCTTACGATCTCATCGCAGTAAAAGATCATATCCGCCGTATTGGAATGCTGGCGTACTTCTCCATTGACGATGCACTTAATATCCAGATCATTCGGATTGCCGACTTCATCAGCCGTGACCAAATACGGTCCCAGCGGCGAAAACTTGTCGCAGGATTTGCCCAGCAGCCACTGATGGGTGCGGAGCTGCAAATCACGAGCGGATAAATCGTTCACATTGCAGTATCCGAATACATGGGAAAGTGCATTTTCTTTAGACACGTATTTGGCCGTTTTGCCCATGACGATGACCAGTTCGGCCTCGTAATCTACTTTCTCTGAAACTTTCGGAAGCGGAATCTGCTCGTCAGCTCCCGCCAGGGTGTTGTTAAATTTATTGAAAAGAATCGGGTATTCCGGAATTGGCGCATTCGTTTCTTCCGCATGCTTCCGGTAATTCAGGCCTACACAGATGATTTTATTCGGATGCGTTACACAAGGCCCGAGCGTAAGTGACGACTCTTGCAGCATGTAAGAGCGGTTCACTTCATCTGATTGCTGCACATGATCTACATAGCTGCGAAGGGCAGCCAATGCTTCATCTCCGCCATCCAGCACCTCATGGATCGTTGTTGGAATCGTCTGCGCAGATGGGATCAAGGATAGAGCCCCTAGGACATCAAGGACTCCACCATCCGTTTTCACTCCAAGCCGATATTGATCATTATGAATAAACGTTAATAATTTCATGAGATCACCCTCCTATTAAAATATTAAGCATCCTTACCGAATACAACGCCGCCATCGATATACAGCGGAGAGCCCATCATAAACTTTGATTCATCCGAGGCAAGGAACAAAGCCGCTTTAGCGACATCCTCCGGTCTGCCCAGTTCGCCGCTAAGCTGGCGCTTCTTAATAGATTCAATCGCAGCTTCGGGATCGTCATAGCTGGTTTTCAAATAATTCTCCACAAAAGGAGTCAGAATGGTTCCGGGCAGCAGCGCATTGACACGAATATGATAAGGCGCATAATCTACCTGCATCGATTTCGTCAGCGCCAAAACAGCGCCTTTCGTTGCCGAATAGGAAGCGCGCTTCGCCAAACCGATTTCCGCTACGCATGATGACATATTAATGATGGATCCCGATTTACGCTCCATCATGTGCGGCAGAACATATTTGCTTGGTAAGTAGACGCCGCGAATATTTACGCGCATCACCCGGTCCCATACATCCGGTTCAACCTCATGCAAAGCGCCGACACCGCTAATTCCGGCATTATTGAATAGAACATCGATACGGCCGAAGGCAGCAATAGCCTGCTCCACCATCGCTTGAACCGAAGCCGGATCCGTAACATCCGCTTGAATGAATATCGCCTTACCTCCGGCTTCTACGATTTCCTGTGCGGTTTCTTCACCTTTCAGCGTATCCAGATCATTGACAATCACCGTTGCTCCTTCTTGTGCAAAGAGCAGCGCCGTACCTTTTCCGATTCCGGATCCGGAACCCGTAATAAGCACTATTTTTCCTGCTAATCTCATTCTGACTCCTCCTTTTCTATTTTCTTCGCCTAAAACAATCGCTGACCCGGGAATAAGCTATACACTTTGGCCATTTCTTCATCAGATAAGCCTCTGCCATCGCAATAGCCGGTGTTGGATTCCAGCGACCGAATCGAGGTTGTTCCGACTAATGTAATCGCAATGTCCGGGCATGTCAGGCTGAATCGAAGCGCCGGCTCCACTAGGCCTTTCGGTTCACTCCTCCGTAAAAACTCCAGCTGAGCCATTCTTCGAGCCGCTTCTTCAAGCATCACCGTATTGTCCTGTAAAAAAGGAGCCGGGTGATCCGCCAAAATTCCCATCGCAAGCGGGCTGCCATGAATGACGCCGATATTTTTCTCTTTCGCAAGGGGAAGCAGCTCGTCTTTTGCCGTATAGTCTACTAATGTATATTTAGCATATGTCTGGATCGTATCAACCAAATCCTCCCGAAGGAAAGGCATCAACAGATCAAGACTGCCCGCATTCACACCAATCGCTCTTACCTTCCCTTGCTCCTTCAGCTTGCGGAAAGCAGGCAGCGTTTCGTTGATCGCCTGTTCATAGGTGGTCTGCTCCAGCTCATGCAGTTGAATCAAATCAATATAATCCGTTTGCAGTCTGCGCAAGCTGTCTTCAACGGACTTGATCGTATTCTCGTACGAGTAAGGGTCCCCCCGCATCACTGCTTTTGAAGCGATGATAACATCGCTACGTTTGCCTTTCAGGGCCTTCCCGATTCTCCGTTCACTTTCGCCGCGCCCGTACAAAGGGGCTGTATCAATGAAGTTCATGCCTAAATCCAGTGCGCGATCAATGACCAGGGTTACAACTTCATCCGTTGTCTCGCCGTAATCGCCGCCAAGCGGTGCGCCGCCAAGACCGATTTTGGATACTTTAAAGCCTGTTTTTCCTAATATGGCATACTCCACAGTGGTTCCCACTCCTTTATCCATTTTCAAGTACAAGTTGCTAACCTTAGCTAATCGAAAACTTAAAAGAAATCTCCATGTCGGATCTCGGATGATGGTGATGAAGGATGATCCGATAAAATACCTTTCCTTTTTCTGCATCGGAATCTAATATCACATTCTCTATTTCAGCATCCCAATCCTTCTCTTCATAGGATAAAATTACACTATTCAGTGCGAATTGACCTGGAGCGGTTTGCTCTGGCTTTACACTGCTGATGAACACCTCTTGAAAGGAAGCTGGCTGATTGGAAAATGAAACTTTATCCCGGATGATGAGATGTGGAGTTTCGTTCTCTGCGTGTGTCCATACAAAATGGCGTGTAAGACATTCCAAAGTAGGGCAAGCATATGCTTTCGTCAAATCGAGTGCAAAAGCCATTTCTTCATCCGTTTGATGATGTCCGATCATTTGAGCGAAATATTGTCTACCGAAGCCTTGTCTGCAGCCATCTACAATGGGAACCGAGTGACCATGAGAGCCAGCGTTCAACTGCTCGTAACGATACTCCGGCTGGAAATACTGCCTTGTATATACACCGAGCCCCATATCCGCCAGCAGACTTTCCCCATCGACATGCAGGATAAAGTGCCCTAAATCATTATGATTGTGAGGCTCTTCGTTATAACCGCCTTTGGCTGCAAATGCGACTATGCGACCCTTGGCATCGGTGACCTTCGAAATGGCCCACTGATTACCTTCGAATATCCGCTCTTCAATCTGTCCTGGATCTTGACGAGCCTCTCCTTGGGGTTCGGCCTGATCAGGGGACCAGAGCATAAGTCTCGAAATATCCACCCAACTATTCGAAGTTGGCAGCAGCAAGCTTGATGGTTCGGGCATCTGAAGGGCAGGCGCATAGCTCTGTAAGCGATGAATCACTCCCGGATTCCATTTCACCTGCTCGGCAGAATCTGAGAAATTGACAACTTTTCCGCCGCCCAGCATGCAAAACTGCGGGAACAGGGAAATCTGCTCGATTTTCTCGTCTGCCAGAAGGGATATTCGCCCTTGGGTTCGCTCCCTTAACAGCTCAGCAAAATATACAAAGTGCGAGAAGCCATACTGCCAGTATGCCGGTCCCTCCGGTGTTGCTCCTTGCTCATCAAAGCCTGAAAGATAACCGCGGAGAGCGTTCATAACCCGCCACAGCATACCGCTCAGCTTTTCACTGTCCTGTTCCAGATAAATCGCCGCCGCTCCAATGGAAGAAGCGCAAACTGCAGGCCAATTGTTCGTTTTGAGCTCCCAGTTCTGAGGCACTGGATCATGAAAATAAACTTGAAAAATTCTCCGATCTATTTCTGCCTTAACCCGCTCCATAACCCACGGATGCAAGCGGCTCCCCATAAAATGAATAATTTCAGCAAGCGTAAATCCGATGTGTGCAGCCGCCAAATCCACCGTTTCCCGCGGCATTTTTGGCTGGTCCCATATTTGATGCGGATACTGGTTATGATAGAGTCCCACATGCGCAGGCAATACCCACGTAGATTCATTGCATATGCTCCAAATTGTATTTTCCAACCCCGTAATCCATTCCGGACGATGATCTGTCATAGCAAGCAGACTGAATGTATGCACCCCTGCGTACAGCTGATCCCTCTTGCTTTGATAACGTGTCCGGTCACCAGTTGTGCCGAATAAAATGAAATCAGAGAATGGGGGAGGCGCCGGCGGCGCCCCGATAAGCTCTTCCGCTTTCTTCTCAAGCTGCTCCCAAAATGCTGCATATTTCGCATCGATCCTGATTCTTTGCCAATGCTCGGAAGAGCCTGCTTCCGCAAAGAGAATCCGTGAGGGATGAGCCGTTTCCTCCAAAGCCTGTTTAAGCTGCTTTAATGTTAGTTGATTTAACATGCTGCCACCTCCAATGTGGAAATCCTAATGAAACGATGGTCATTTGACCTCTATAGGAAAAGATGCGTACAGCGACGCATTCCAAAGTGTCACTGTACGCATGTATTTATTTGATGATGCTACTTCGTTTGCTTCCAGGCCTCAATCTGCTTCGCCATCTCAGCGGTTACCTTATCGATGCCCGCTTGTTTCAGCTTATCCTGGAATTCTTTCAGCATCGTATTCGGATCAACCGTACCTGTATCGAGTGCAGGCTGATATTGATCGATCACCGTTGCTATGTTTGCAATTTCCGCTAAAACTGGTGTGTTATCGAACTTGAAGCCCATTAACGCGGATTTCGTAGCCGTTTCATTCTCTTTCTTGGTCTGATCCATGACGGCAGGATCCATGCCTTCAACCAAGTAAGCATTGAATGTATTTCCGAATACCCAGTTTGCGTTCGGCACATAGCCCGCATCCTTATTGACTTTGATGACGTTGTCAGATACTTTCGTGTAATGCTTGCCTTCCACGCCGTAACAGATGGTGTTATAAAGATCTTTATCTGTGTTGAGCAGGTTAATAAACATCATGGCGCGTTCCGGATTTTTCGAGTTTTTGCTAATAGCTTGCATGGTTGTAATAACTGTGCCTGTGGAAGCGTATGCATCCGTAAGCGGCACGTAAATGACATCATTTCCGCCGTTGGCTGCTTTGGCTTCCATTTCACCGCCCGGCTTAAGTACGCTGTGGAACTGAACGGCTGCGTTGCCTGTTGAGATAATATCGTTCTTGTTTTTCAAAGTTGCCGCATTTTCA
This sequence comes from Paenibacillus mangrovi, assembly GCF_022898935.1. Lineage (GTDB taxonomy): Bacteria > Bacillota > Bacilli > Paenibacillales > Paenibacillaceae > Paenibacillus_AQ > Paenibacillus_AQ mangrovi. The sequence continues at coordinate 95,730 of NZ_JALIRP010000003.1, forward strand.
TTAATATAGCCTTTGGTATACCAGTCTCTCATGACATCCAGGTAATGCTTATACTGCGGAGTCTCAAACAAATTCATAGGTTTATCCGGATTCTGAAGCTCCACACCCACAACATTGTTAAGCGCTTCCAAACCTTGGCTTTGATACATTACACTGAATCTTCCGGTTTTATCATTCAGGAATGGAACCACGTCTGCTGATTCGCCTTCTTTAATTTGCTTCAGGAACGGCTCGATATCTTCAAACTTCTTAATGGAGTTTACATCCAGCTTGTATTTGTCTGCAAAACGCTTTTGAATGACAAAGCCTTCTTTTTTCGTTACCGTCTGATAGTTTGGAATGGCATAGATTTTACCTTGAATTTTGGCTGCATCCCATACGAAGTCAGGCATCGATTTCATTAAGTCCGGGGCTTGCTTTTGAATCAAATCGTCGAGCTCCAGAAATGCGCCTTTCGATTGGTTCTGCAGGTAGTCCCAGTTCCAGTTGGCCACCCATGCAATGTCATAATTCTCACCGGATGCGACGACCGTATTCATTTTTTGATTGTAATCGGCAAATGTGTACGCTTGCAGTTTTACGGTTGCATTGATTTTCTCTTTGGTAATTTTGTTCACCGCTTCTTGAACGGTTGCCAGGTCCTGCGGAATGGCACTTAAAGGGAAATTCCAGACCAATTCTACTGGAGGCAATTCTTCATTCTGACTACCTTCTGCGGCTTTTTTCTCTTCCTTGGCACCGCCGCCGCATGCTGTCAATATCAATGCCAAACTGATCACACCGGCAAAGACTTTGAACCATTGCTTCTTCATTCCAACATTCCCCCTAAACACTTTGTCATTTTTATATCAGCTGCCGATAGTGATGGGAAGATATGACCTATCCCCCCCATGCACCGGGCAGTTTGATAACTTCCTTTCAACTAGCCTTTGACAGAGCCTACCGTTAAGCCGCTAACGAAAAATCTTTGCAGCATTGGGAAAACGATCATCATTGGTCCTGCTGCAAGCACCGCCATGGCCATTCTCGCTGACAAGCTTGGGAATTGCGTCATGTCGACACTCACGTTAACGGATGAGATATTGTTAGATAAATATTCGATGGTGCTCATCACGCGATATAGCATTAATTGAAGCGGTATCAAATGCTGGTTGTCGATGAACAAGAGGCCCAGCCACCAGTCATTCCAGTACTGGAAGGAGATAAACAGCCCGATGGTAACCAGTGCAGGCAGGGTGAGGGGAAGCACGATGATGAAGAAAATGCGCCATTCGCTTGCTCCGTCGATTTTGCCGGATTCAATGACTTCCATCGGCGTTTTATCCATAAAGCCTTTCATCACAAGAATGTAGAACGGATTCAGCAAATACGGTACAATCAATGCCCATATCGTATCTTTCAGATGCAAGTACTGCGTGATCATAATATAGAACGGAACGAGTCCGCCGCTAAATAAGGTTGTAAAGAATACATACAAGGTCATGATTCTACGGTATCGATAATCTTTGCGTGAAATGGTGTAGGCGGTTAAGCTTGTAAGAAACAAGCCTACAACCGTCCCGATCACGGTCACCAGAATGGTAATCCCATAGGCATTCAGGAGAACGCCAGGCGATTTGAATATCAAAGAATACGCTTCAAGACTGAACTTCTCCGGGATCAAGTGGTATCCGCTTTGCAAAAGTGTCTTTTCATCCGTGAATGAAATCGATATGACCAGAAGTAGTGGGATGATAAACAGGATGGATAGCGCACAGAAGAAAAGATTGATGATCCGGGAGCTCCATTGGGATTCTTTGCTTTCGAAAGAGCTTTTTACAGCTTTCTTGTGAATTGCGACTTGTGAAGCCGGCATCGTACATCCCCTCCTTACCAAAGCGCGTTATCTGAGTTAATTTTTTTAACAATCCAGTTTGCCAGCAAGACCATAATGAACCCGACGACGGACTGGTATAAACCAATCGCAGTAGACATTCCAATATCCCCAACGACCCGCAGTGAACGGTATACATAGGTGTCGATAACATCTGTCGTGCTGTATAGAAAGCTGGAGTCATTCGGAATAAAATAGAACAATCCAAAGTCAGCCCGGAATATTTTGCCTATATCCACTATGAACAGAATCACGATCAGAGGCGTTAATAACGGAATCGTAATTTTTCGAATCATATCCCATCTGTTCGCACCATCAATTTTTGCTGCTTCATAATAACTGGAGTCGATCGACAGCAGCCCTGCGTAGTATATGAGGGTTGAAAATCCCACGGACTTCCACAGCTGCGTAATGATGATGATGACGGGCCAATACTTCGCCTGCTCATACCATTTGATCGCTTCTTCGCCGAACATGCCTAGAATGACGTTTAAAAAACCATTTTTATGGTCCAGGAATGCCAGCACGACGTAGCCGACGACAACCCAGGATAGAAAATACGGCAAGAATAGAACCGTTTGATGCACCTTGATCCATTTTCTTGAGATTTCATTCAATAAAATCGCGAACGTAAGCGCTATCACCATTGTGAGTACAATAAAAGCCAAATTATAAAGTATGGTGTTGCGCGTAACGATGAACGCCGTATCGGAACTGAAGAAAAACTCGAAGTTCTTTAAACCTACCCATTCGCTTCCGAATACGCCAAGATCGTATCGATACTGCTTGAATGCGATGATCAAACCGATCATAGGCAGATAATTAAGAAACAATTTATAAACGATCGCCGGTAGTGACATGACAAACAAATCCCGGTTACGCTTGAAATGCCGCCATTCATTTTTTAGCATTCCCGCTCCTCCTTTTCTGTGCCGCTTGCGACTTCTGTGCCCCTATTATCAGGTGAAAACAAGGAGAAGGAATACTGTAATTAATAAAAAACACTCTACTTTTTAAAGGTAAAATCGCAAAAACACTGTAGTTTTACGCTAAATAGCCCCGCAAAGTGGTGCCTTTGCTTCGCAGCCGATTCAGGTACTTTGCGGGGGACCCCGATTCTTTAGATACTAAAACGCAAAAGCTGCCCCGGAAGAAGTCGCTTCAGCATGTAACCTTTAAACTGAAACGGCTTACGGGCAGCTGCTAATGTCTCCCTATTCCTCAATGACTTTTTTAAAACGATATTCTTTAGGCGTTGTACCAAACTTCTTCTTAAAGAGCTTAAAGAAATAACTTTCGTTACTGTAGCCCACCATCTCCATAATCCGTGAGATGCTGTAATCTTTGTTTTCAAGAAGCGTGAGCGCATTGCGCAGGCGGACCTCATTGATATATTCGCTGATCGACATCGATTCCTGCTGCCTGAATTGCTTGCTCACATGGGCGGATGATAATTTCATGGCGGTCGCTATACTCTGCAGGCTTAGATTGACATCTTCATATTGCTCCTCAATCATTTCTTTGATCGTATCAATTAAAATCTGATTTGACTGCATTTTGAAGTCCTGTGAGCGCTGATGATGAATTTCTTCAAATATATCCGAGAACATGTTGAACATGGCCTGCAGCGATTCTTGTTTGAGCAGCTGCTGGTATTGATATTTGAAGTCCAAATTCACTTGTCTGACAGAGCGATTATTCATATCCCCCACCGCTTGATTCAGAATGGCGAGCAGATGAAAAACGGAATACATGATGTTGTTATAATGCAAACTTTCCAATTGATGAAACAAAGCTTCGAGCTGCTCGCGGAATTTATGGCTTTGACCGGACTTGATGGATTCTGAAATTTTCTTCTCCACATCAGCCGGGAATTGGAAATGTCCGTTATTTTCTTTATTCCGTTCGACAAGATCAGATGTGATAATACAAGATTTCCCATAAATAATGCGATAGGACGCGTTCTCCAGGACCTGTCCATATTGACGGGAAAGCTGGCTGTATTCCTTCGTTTCATCCCCGATTGAAATGGAGAGCGAAATTCGGTAGTAAGCATTGATCGTTTGCTGGAGCTCTTGTAAGATTCCTTTCAGATTATCCAAATGCATACTGGAGCCTTCATGGGCTTCCCCTAGCAGCAGCACAAAATGATCATTTTGCATCGGTACAATTTCACAGTGCAAATCTCTCGCTAAAATTTCCTTCGTAATATTGGCAATCGCAAATTTATAGAGACGCTTATCGGAATCGCTGGATTGCCTTTCGAAGTTCTCCAGGTCATCGATTAAAAGCACGCAAAGACGCAGCTTGTGATGGAGATCGATATCCCACTGAATCTGCTGGATCTCCTGCGGCGTTAACAGGCTGGCATCAGAGATGAGTCTTCGGAGTGCAAAGGTTTTGAGCTGATCCCTCTGCGAATACTCTTCCTTTTCCAGCTTGACTAATTTGTGCATCGCATCTTGATATTCGTTGGTAATAAGCTTGAGCTCATCGAGATCGGATCGTTTTTCCACCCCGCGAAGCCGCTTCCCGAACATCTGCTGCAGCATATTTTCAATAGGCCGATAGAGTCGATAGGCTATTAAAAAGGAAACCGCTATGGATAAAATGAGAACTACGCTGATAATCATCAAGGATATCTTGCGCATCTCATGCAGCTTCCCGAGAACAACATGATAAGGCTGTACACTCGCAATAATCCAATCACTCTGACTCGATGACGTGAAGCTAAGTATAAACTTGTCGCCGCTGCTCTCATGGATGAGATAATCCTGATCGACACCGGCCTCGGCTCGATTTCGAATCACTTCTCGGTATTCATCCAAAGGAATGGGAGTACTCATCGTCGTTTCCAGAAGCGGCGTACCCGACTTGTCTGTAACAAAAATAGCACCCTGTTGTTCACTGTCCACATGATTCAAGTTACTAATATTATCGAAAAGCCAGGATGGCTTTAAGGTCACAATCAGCTTGCTGTCTGTTAATTCCTCATAGATAAACATCGAGAAAACCGGTGACTTTGCCTGCTCGCCCGAAATGGGAATAAACTTCAGCCTGGGGATTTCTTTATGCGACTTTATATAGCTGGACAGCAAACCGTTCATGCCATCGTCCGAACATTTGATGCTGCTTTGGGTCGAGTAGTAACATTTCGTATTGGCGTTATAGATCGTAATGCTTTGTAAGAACATGGACCCGGAAACCGTTTTTTCTAATCTGTTCAGCTTCTGTGCGAGTTCTCCTTTATCCATGACGGACGTATTCAATAAATAAACGACATCCGGATCCATATAGGTGGAAACCGTTATATTTTTGACCGTTTCATTTAAGTTATCGATGTTATATTTAATCTGTGAAAGCACTTTCAAATCTGCCTGCTGCTGCATTTGGAGCATCTTATTCTCAGAAGTGTAGTACAGCAGCGAAGAACTGACCGTTAGAAAAATAACCGTAACGACAGAAATAGAGAGGAGTAACCGGAAAAGATATTTCCTTGATTTATACATGGGAAGAATGTTCATGGTTCCCTCCTATCGTAAATCATAGATCCTGACTGCATTATGGCCAAAAACATGATCGATTTCGTCAGCGGACAAAGACATGGACAGCGCTTCCTCAATCATGGACCTCATTTCCGTGAAACTGCCTGCTTGCAAACAAATCGGCCAGTCGCTGCCGAACATCAATCGGGAAGAACCGAACTCCTGAATAACATGCTGAATATAAGGCTGTATCACTTGAGTAGGCTTAAGGTCGCCAAATGGCCCCTCCGTCGCCAGTCCGGACACCTTACAGGAGGTACGTTCAAATTTCGCAATGGAGCGCATTCCGTTCGCCCATAGTTGATAGTTTTCCCCTGACAAATCCGGCTTGCCCAGGTGATCGACGACGGCCGATAGGTTTGGCACATGCCCCAATAGCTTGACCATCCCTGCCAAAGCAGGTGGACGAACCAACAAATCAACAGGACAATCGTCCTCAGCAAGGATGGATAAATTATGTATAAGCTGCTTGTGTTGCCCCCACTCTCCATCTGTGAAATCCGGAAAATTAGGACGAATCCCCACAAAACGCGGATGGCTTCGAAAACGAAGATAATGCTTTTCAAAATCTGATGCATTGATATCAAGCCAGCCCACTACACCAATCAAGGTTTCCTCTTTGTCGCACAAATCAAGCAGAAATGCAGTCTCTTCCATCGTCGGCGCCGCCTGTACAACAATGGTCCCCTGAACACCGTTATGTAATTCATCTTTTAACAAGTCCGGCATATAGTCTTGAAATAGTATCGGACCAGAGGCTGGAGTTAGCCAACCATAATCCCCCCGGTCCAGTCTCCAGTAGTGCTGATGTGCGTCAATCATCATGTCCTACAACCCCATTCCTGATTTTAGCAGATTTACTTCTTTATTGATTACATTATTCTGACTTGTGCTATTTTTCAAGAAAAAAGTATTTTTATGTAATATAAAAACGGAGGCAACGCCTCCGTTCTCAGGTACTCCCTTTTTAATCGCTATATTGGTCCCACTGCAAGTTAGAAGCAGGTCTATCTCCGTCAGTATAAGGTACGGGGGATTCATTTAAAACTGGAGTGAAACTTTTTGATCTTTGCTAATCTCTAAGGACAGATAGCCCTCGATCGGTTCAAGGGTCCGGTCCTTCTTTCCTTCTTCACGGACAATTACCGGTTTATCGGATTTCATTCTAAATGTATTGTCGACACAGCAAGCGAGCTCCAGCCGACTGACTTGCATGCGATCCCAGCTAAGGGATAGTTCGAACCCTCCGCGAACGCGAAGGCCCGAGAATGATCCGCTCTGCCAAACGGAAGGAATCGCAGGCAATAATTCGACATACCCTCTGTGGGATTGAACAAGCATCTCTGCAATACCCGCCGTATAGCCGAAATTCCCGTCAATCTGAAAAGGAGGATGGGAGCCGAGCAGATTCGGAGAGATGCCGCTGCCTCTTCCCTCATATGCTGTAACGATGTTAAAAATGCGCTCTAGCAACAGAAAAGCGCGTTCCCCATCCTTCAAACGGGCCCATAGACAAACCTTCCACCCCAGACTCCAGCCTGATCCAGCATCACCGCGCCTGTTCAACGTTTGCCGGACAGCATCCTGCAAAACACCCTCTGTCAGTTGATTTCCTGGATACACTCCGTAAAGGTGGGAAACATGACGATGGTCCTGATATTCATCCTCATAGTCCACGAGCCATTCTTGAAGTTGGCCGTATTTGCCGATTTGCATCGGATGCAGACGTGCCTTGGCGGCAGCCATCCGCTTCACCCATTCATCCTCCACGCCAAGAACGGTGGCCATCTTCAAACAATTTTCGAATAAATCGTCGATGAGTTGAAGATCCATCGTTGCGCCTTGCGTGACCGCTCCGAGCTTACCGTCATTCGAATAAAAATGATGCTCCGGCGATGTCGAAGGCGATGTAATCAGATATCCGCTTTCATCCTCCACAAGCCAGTCCAGGCAAAATTCAGCCGCGCCTTTCATAAGCGGAAACGCCTCGTCGGCGAGAACCCGCTTATCCTGCGTATACTCGTAATGCTCCCATAGGTGGCGGCACAGCCAAACCCCGGACATCGGCCAGAATGCCCACGCCGGATCTCCGTGCCGCTCGGCGCCTACAGGCTGTGCATGTCTCCATAAATCCGAGTTGTGATGCGCCGTCCATCCGTTTAGCCCAAACCGCTCCTTGACCATTTTCCTGCCGTTTACCGAAAGTTCCTGAATCGCCTTGAGCAACGGACGGTGGCATTCGGACAAATTCGTCACTTCCGCAGGCCAATAATTCATTTCCGTATTAATATTCAGCGTGTAATTGCATCCCCAAGGCGGCCGCACCATATCGTTCCATATCCCCTGCAGGTTGGCCGGCTGCGTCCCTTCCCGGGAAGAGGCAATCAGCAAGTAGCGTCCGAAATGAAATAACAAGGCAACCATTTCCGGGTCGCTAGCACCATATTTTTGAATCCGCTTATCGGTGTCAAGTTTTTCGTCCCCCTGAGCACCTTCCCCTAGAGTAAAATCGACTCGATCAAACAGTTCGCGGTAATCGCGTATATGCTCCTCTTTCAATTGATCGTAAGAAATTTCCATCGCTTTCGAAAGAATTGACTCATTTAGACGGGCCAGTATGTCAAAATCGGTGCCGGGCAATTGATCGTAGCCGTTGAAGGACGTTGCGGCAGCAAAATAAAGAACGACGTTCGTCGCGTCTTGTACACTTAGCTTGCCATTCCGATACACTGCTTGACCGTCTTCGATCGAAGCACCCATTCTTCCCTCAAAATGAATCGCTTTCGTATTGCCAAATTCCCCGTACACAATCGGCTGCAAATCCTCTTCATAATAACCCGGTGCACAGTATTCAGGACAAAACCCTCGCAAGAACAATGCATTGTCATCTTGCAACGTAAATGCTCTGTGCGGACTGTCCAAGGTCACATCGAAGTTAAGCTGCTTGGGAATGGAGCTTGTCAGACGGATTGCGAGCACTTGATGAGGGTTTGAAATAAAAGCCTCGCGCGTATATTCGACAGGACCAATCGTGTACGTTACCGAAGAGAGCGCGCGTTCAAGGTCTAGCAACCGTTTATACTGCCGGCCTTCCTCGCCATGCATAAAGCGTATTGTTAAGTTCCCAAGAGGCATATACACTTGCGCATAAGGGCCGAACATGTTTTTCGTCTCCTCGTCCGCCTCACTGTATTTGTGTTCTCGAAGGAACTGCCTCACTTTCTTGAGCGATTCCCGGTCATCATGAGGCTTATACCGACTTGGGGGACCAGACCACAACGTATCCTCGTTCAGTTGAAAGCGATCCTCTCCTACGCCTCCAAAATGCATGGCACCTATTCTTCCGTTGCCAAGAGGCAATGCTTCCGACCAGTGCATCGCAGCCTTGCTGTATGATAAACGTTTCATATCGTTCTACCAACTCCTCATCCAGAATTTATTGCTTTTTGGCGATCATTTTTTTCCTCCAATTACAACAAGAAGCGTGAGAAAACTCACGCTCCTTCGTTCAGCTCAAGTGATATCCATTATTTCTTAAAAGTCTCGTCATAGGCTTTATTGATAAGTTCCAGAGCTCGGTCAGAGCCAAGTTTTTTAACCTGTGGTACAACTTGTGAATCCCAGGTATCAATGCTTTGCTTACCGATTATCACATTTACCGAAGCTTCCTCTACATAGGTATCAATAGCCGTTTTGAGGTCGGTATATTCTTTTTTCGCATTAGCATCGCTAAATTTTGCACCAAAGGTTGGCTTGCCAAAACCTTTGTTTTCTTCCAAAAATGCTACAGATTTTTTCATGGCAGCACCATTTAACTCAAAAGTATTAATGGCAGCTTGATTTACAACACTGAAAAGGCTTTGGTCGTTTAGCCCCGCATTCTTAATGGTACCATTTGGTGTAGCAGGAGTTTGAAAATCCTTTAAAAATTTCACAGTACCATCGGAATTCTTTTGATAAGATTCGCCTTCAATACCAAATTGCATTGCATCGATACCTTCCGGGCTGTACATCCAGTTCAGGAAATTAACCAATTCATCTTTGTATTTAGATTGGTTTGAAATCACTTTGTAGCTTCCTAAATAGCCACTTAAAACACCGGTACCAACTCTTTTATTGTTGTAAGCAGGTTGAAGCATAGCCGTAAATTCAAAACCCTGTGGAATTTTGCTTCCCATTTGTTGAACAATCTCGTCGCCAACTTGTGGGTAGTCAAAGGTCACAAAACCTTTGTTTGTAGCTAAGAGTTCATTCCATTCTTCATCGGTAATCGTAGCAAAGTTTGGATTTAATAAGCCTTCGGAATACAATTTATTCAAGTAAACCAACGTATCCTTGTAGGCTTGGCTTTCTGGACCGAATAAATATTTTTGCTCTACATCGTCAAGATAGAAAGTGTTACTCGTTCCTCTATAGTAAGCTTGGTTGCCAATTAGGTGAGACGTCCCCCATCTTACAAAATAGGGATAAGAATCTGGGTAAAGTTTCTTCAGTTGAACTAAGGTATTGTATAAATCGTCAAACGTTTCGAACTTCGTGGATAGATTGTTTTTTGCAAAAATATCAGTTCTCCCAAGCATAACTTCGTCGGCACGATATGGTACATCATACATTCTTGGGGCGCCATAATATTTGCCGTTAGGCGAACGAGTCAGATCCATAGCAGGTGGATATTTTTCCAACATTGCTTTGTAATTATCAAGCTTCCCTGCTTCCATATAAGACGTTAAATCTAAGAATGCTCCTTGTGGACCATAACGGTCCGCATTATCGCTTGATAACGTCATCAAATCAGGTAGTGATCCAGATGCTAACATGGTATTCAATTTTTGTGTATAGTCTGCACGGGCTACGCTAATGGGTTTGATTTTAATATTTGTGTACTTTTGAATGGTCTTAAAAATTTCTTCGTCGCCAGTGTATGGGGTATTAGACATAAAAAACCAAGAAACTTCAATTGGTTTTTCGCTAATTTTTTGTTCGGCGGCATTGGGGTCTGATGTCTGTGACGGCTCTGTGTTTTTGGCAGATTCGCTTGGCTTACTACTGCACCCTGCAGCAAACAACATAATGACAGCTACAAATAAGGCCAAAAATCTTTTCATGATATATCTCCTTTTTAGTAAATTTTATGAATTATCCTTTAATTGAGCCAACCATTAGACCCTTGACAAAGTACTTTTGTAAAAAAGGATAAATACACATAATAGGAAGGGTAGTAATGACAATGGATGCCATTTTTAAAGATTCCGTTGCCGAGTGATTTAATGCAGTATAAGCGTCTTTTTCGCTTGGATTGAAGGTTGCAGATACCAAGATATTTCTTAAAATCATCTGCAAAGGATACTTCGCAGTGTCATTTAAGTAAAGCAACGCATTGAAATATCCATTCCAAATGCCAACAGCTGTAAATAAACCGATGGTTGCCATGATTGGCTTGGAAAGTGGCAAAAAGATTTTTACTAATATTTGAGGATCAGTGGCCCCATCAATGTAAGCAGATTCACTTAGGCTCTCCGGTATATTCCTAAAGAAGGATCTCATAAGAATAATGTTCCATGCGGTCAACGCCCCCGGAAGAACCATAACCCAAATGGTGTCTAATATATGCAGGGACTTATAAGCCAGATAGGTTGGAATCATACCGCCACCAAAAAACATGGTTATAAGGTACACCTTGGAGAGAAATGAACGCATTTGAAACTTATCTTTGGAAAGCGGATATGCTGTTAGTGCTGTGAAAAATAAGGTAAAAAACGTTCCAAGCGCAGTATACACAATCGTGTTTTTATATGCCGTGAAAAAAATAGGATGGTTTATCATGGTCTTGTATGCACCTAGGTCAAAACCTTTTGGAAAAAAAGTAACTTTCCCCGCAATGACTTCTGCGGGATCGCTAATAGACACAGAGACAACGTAAACAAAGGGATAGAGCATAGCCAGTACAACAATAGCCAAAATGATGTACACAACGGAAAGAAAGACCCGATCTCCCATTGGTGCTTTGATTTTGTAAGGATTCTTTTTCATGACATCACCATAAACTTTCCTTTAGGAGTTTTCTGGAGAAATAGTTTGCTCCTAATAAAAAAACAATGGAAACCAAACTGTTAAACAATCCAATAGCACTTGAAAATCCATAATCTTGGTCGATTATACCTTTACGATAAACATAAGTAGAGATAACATCGGCAACATCATATGTAGCAGGGCTATACATTAATAGAATTTTATCGAGTCCAACGCTGATAATACCGCCAATGGATAAAATTAACAAAGTAATGATGGTAGGGCGGAGGTTGGGCAGGGTGATGTGAATAATCTGTTTAAACCTAGAACAGCCATCCATCTTAGCCGCATCATACATTTCTGCGTCAATCCCTACAATGGCCGCCAAGTAGAGTATGCTGGAATAACCAACTCCCTGCCAAATACCTGAGCCAATATACAAGCTTCTAAAGAAATCCGATTCGTTAAAAAATTGGATAGGGGCAACACCGACTTGTGCTAACAAGTCATTTACAATACCACCATCACTAAAAATGGATTTCATAATGCCCACAATGACAACAACCGAAATAAAATACGGTAAATACGTAGCGGTTTGAACAAATCTCTTCAATTTTGGATGTACCATTTCGTTAATCAACAAAGCCAGAATAATGGGTGCGGGAAAAGACCAAAGCAAGTCAAAAAAACCAAGAACAAACGTGTTTTTTATAATTCTAAAAAAGTTTGGATCATTAAAAAACCGAGTAAAGTTATCAAAGCCAATCCATTCAGAGCCGCTAATTCCTAAAAACAAACTGTAATTTTGAAAAGCAGTTACGACACCGACCATGGGATAATAAGCAAACAAGGCAATCATGATTAACCCTGGCAACGACATCAGCAACAGAAAGCGGTTACATTTCCAATCGTAATTTAACTTAGAAATAAACGACTTTTTAGGTATTTTTAATGACTTTTTATATGTTTTTTCGGTAATCGTCGACAAGAGCTCACCTCATCCCCTTTTTCTGAAACGATCGAATTACTTGAGGCCCACTCATTCGCTGCCCTCGATCCTCTTGGTCGGAAGAACTCCTTTCGCGAACGAATGCCAGCAGCCGTACCGGAACCGATCCCCGTTTGGGTCAATTGCATACCAAGACACCCCTTTCTTTACAAGTTCTACTAGATGTAAGCGGATTCACATGTATGTCATGAAGATCGATGAATCCGTGTAATGATTAATGTTTATATTTTACTCTCCCGCCAATGGGAGGTTAATGACAAAATTTTTGATTTCTTGATTTATTTTACGATTTTATTCGACAACAACAAAAATATTGAACGCAATATAATATTGGTCAATAAAATTGTTAGTAAGGTTGTACGGGAACAATCCCTTTTGGGCTTGGAGAAATCCGGAATGGATTAGAACCTTCGAACGGTCGTGAAACTACCTGGAATTTTAGATCAGCAGCCTTCGTTCGTTTGATCTATTCTATTGAATCCGGTTCATGGTAAGTTATATTGTATGTAGGATTTGTGGCGGTTTCTGTTCTTTCAAAAACAAAAAGTCCAACTACGACAAAATATCGTACTTGGATTTCCGTTGAATCAATAGGTTTAGTTGCTAAAATTTTAACGTTCTTACTATCTATGATTTCCTCTAATTGCACATTATAAGATTTGAGAGCAATTTTCCAATCTGTAATCGATTTGCGAGCTGGCTTCTGTTAACCATTGTTCAAACATACGCTCCATGTCGACTCGATTGATTTGATAACCATTTTTAAATTCAAGGCCTAATCGAAATGTTTTCGTTTGGCCGTCATAGGTCGAAGAAATTTAATCTTTCTAAAATAAGCTTCCTATAACTGTGGAATCAAATTCATTTGTTATTTTATATGAATGAATTGCATTTTTAGGAACCGCTGCATTATATTCGTATGTATTTATATAGGCCTTATCATAAAGTGTTATTCCGTACTTCCTTTTACCATCATTCGTTTTTATAGTCATCCAGTATGATTCTGTAAAGTCAATTTGTGAAGAACTTGATTTTCTTAATTTGGCCTTGGAAAACGCGTTCAGTATTTTTTGAATTTCACTCGGATCGGTCACAGTTACTGTGGCTTCACCTTGATTATCTTGTCTGATAATTTCAATCGAACTTACACTCTTAGTATCGAATCGAGCCAGTACGACTTCATTAAATGTGGTTCCTTTTGTAGACGAATAGAAAATTCCAAGACTAACGATTATGACTATGACTATGACTACTGCAGCCACAATATAGTAGCTTTTCTTCATAGACTGTCTCCTATAACTTGGTTTTTAATACCATTAATGTAACTCACAGGAGTCTATATCTATTTTATCATAATAATCTTACTGTCCCCCACTTCTTTTTCTCCAAGATGTCCATCATGAGCCTATAATCGTTTACCTCTTAGAAAATGCAAATAAAAAGGCCGACTTTTCAGGAAATGGTAAGTATCATCAAACCATTCCGAAAAGAGGCGGCCTTGTTCACTCTGCCTTAAATTTCTACACTTTGCCCTACGTGGAGTGAAGAAGTGAAGGCATTCTTGCGCACGGACATTCAATCCAATATTCGCAGGATAATTCGAAAGAAAAACTCCAATAAATGAGGTCCATCTCCATGATTCGCAGTTCGGAATAAGTGATCTTGCGGATCAAACGCGACACCGATCGATTGATCGGTGCCCTGCTCTATCAATTGTTCAAATCATCATACATGGAGCCTTGAACGGTTACCCGGATTTCATCCAGCTTGGTCAAGCCTTTGATCGATCCAAGCTTCCGATAAGCGTGCCGCTCGTTCGACAGATCGATGTCCTCCAGCCATACCCTGACATAATAGTTCCCGTTCGACATATTGGCGTGGGTGTAGACGTTATGATCGTCCCTGTTGATGACAAAGGCTACGTCAGTGGTTTCCGTGATCTTGTACATGCGCTGCCCGTCTTTCACACACTCCCGATACTGGTAATGGCTGCTGCTTTCCGAGGTAGATGATTCCCCGTACCCTTCCATGACCATGTTCCAGTACTTGTGCGTATCGTTGTTGTCCCTGACCTGACTGTGCCTGATCTCGTCCACCTTTTTGGTGTACCGCGACGGGTCCCGGCTCCGGTCAAATACGGTCAGCAGTTCCAAATCGTCGACGCCTTTCCGATTCTTGGCCGTAAGCACGCCGGGTTTACGTTCAAATCCGGAACCGCGCGCCGGAAGTGGCTCATTGCGCACATTGACGGCTGCCCTCTGGCCGTTAATGTACATGAGGTCTGTCTCGTAACGGAACGAATTGATCACGGCATCGACCAAATCCTTATGGTCCTGCGTATCAGCCGGGGTCGGCTTGAAGGTCACGGTCTGCACTCTGACGGTATAGGTGCCCGCGGGATTGAAGTAGTAACCGGATTTGATGGGATAATCGAACTTCTGCAACTCCCGGTCGGTTGCGAACACGGCCTTGTCGTACAACGCTTTGCGGTTTGAGCCTTTCTTCGCCGCCGTCCGTGCCTGGGCGTATTGCTCGTCCATTGAACGCTCGGTCTCCCACCCGACTTCAGCCTGTGCCTGCTGTTTGAACGTCCGTTCATACTGGCCGTCAACGGGTGTCCAGCCGTATTCCTTTCCGTTCTCACCGACATGATGCATCCATCGGATCACGTTGAAGCCGTACGGCTCGCTCTCCCAGAACAGCTTCTTAAGTTTGGACGATCGGCTGTTCTGTTCAATCGTTTCCTTGAACGTTTGCTTGGGGAGTACTTTGCGTCCATTGTAACTGTATACCTCGAATATTCGGGTATCCGTCCCGGAATCGAAGGGCGCCGACACCTTGCCGGAGACGGTTTTCTCCACGCAGTTGCCTTCTTCGTCATAGTCGCAATGCGTGTATTGATAGGACCGGCTTACGTTGCCATCGTAAGCGACGGTACCGCTCCTGTCCCGGGGAATGCCCGGATCGGCCGGATTCAGCCAATGGCGTCCGATCGGATCGTCGCCGAAATCAGTCCGCATAATGGTCGAATGGACGATGGGGTTCCGCACGATCGTGGTAGCCGCTTCATTGACCGGCGGGTTATTGGAGACCTGGAAGTTCCGGAACAGATCCGTCTCATGCTTGGTCACATTGAGCCTGCCCGTTGCATTGCCCGTCCAGTCTCCCGAAGGGAGCGTCAGCGTTGCGGCAATATCGGCGCCATAGGCCAGCGGGAAGGCTACCTTCTTCGAGAGCACATCGTAGCCCAGCCGAATTGGTGTAATCAGGCGTATCGACGGATGGGAGTCAATTACGTTATTTTCCAGAAGCTTCTCCGAAGGCCGGTTTCCGTCTTTGTTGACGCTGAACGTAATTCTGACGCCGCTGTCCGGCATCACGAACGAAGCGTACAGCATGCGCTCGCCTTCCGCAGGTATCGTCAATGAACCTGTTCGGGCGACGGCATGGCCGGCGAATGCCAGCTTGTCTGCATCCGCGGTCAGCGAGGTGCCGTCAGCCTTCGTAATCCGCCATTCGAAATCGGTGGTCACCTCCTGCTTAAAGCTTGAAGAGATCCGAACGCCGACCCGAATCTCCTTTCCTTCTGTCGCGCCGGAAGGCAGGCTTTCAAACGCCGCGGCTAGATCGTTGCCCAATAGCGAGAAGGGAGCAATCGGAATGCCCAAATACGTAGTCTGCCCCGACGAGCCCTGGATATAGATTCTTCCTGAGCCCCAGGCGAGCGCGGTCGGCGGCTGCAGGACGTGGACATAGTCAACCCACCTGCCGCCTTTCGTCGGACTTGCGTTCTTCGCATATACGATCCTGTCCGCGAATTGGGAATTCTGGTTGTTATACATGAACTCCCTATATCGCTTGCCAGCGAACTTGGCGTTCAAGCCGGCGATGATGGCCGCCTCGAAGGTGCCGTCTTTCAGATAGCGTCTGAGGTCGGGATCGTAGCTCTTGTAATCATCGAAAATGGTGCGGTCGATACCCAATCGTCTGTTCTCCCAGGGATTCTGAATCATGTTGAAGCTTTGGATCGGCGTACCGCCCCACCCGGCGTCCCAGGGAAAGCCCTCCGAAGAAACGGGATCTCCATTGCGGGTATAACCCGAATAGCGGCTGATCGTCCGGTTGTTGTGGAAAACCGTTCCGCCATGATCGGAGCCGTATACGATCTCAAATTCGTTGCTGCTCTCTGCGATTTTCCGGTTCAGCAGATCCTGTCTGTAAGCGCCGTGAAGGGGCGTCCGTTCCGGAAAATAGTCCCCCGTTCTATCGGGAAAATAAAAGCTTCTCATATCCGCATTGGCCAGTTCCAGCACCTTGGAGGACGTTAGGCCGGAAGTTTGGCCGGCGGACTCCGCGGAGTAGCTCGGGAAGCCGATTTGAAGCAATGCGGTCAGGATCAGGACGGCAGCGAATCTCCGAAGCATTGTCATATCGCCGCACCTACTTTTTGTAAACCGTGATGCTGATGTCGTTGAGCTGCTGGGATCCGACTGCAATTACATAGTCTGTGCCGGCAAACTCCTTATGGGCAAGTTCAGGCTCGGCGGTTGTTTTGGTTTTGACATAGCTCATCACGGCGGTTACCGTATCCTGATCCACTTTTTGCTGCAGGATGCTTTCCGCATCCGCGCACTGCTCCTCGTAGCTCGCATCCTTGGTGTTGAACACGATCCTCATGCTGATCAGCGCGTAATCTTTGCCGAGCGTGCCGTAGCTCCCCTTGTTGACAATCAGCTTGGATGAAGGGTGTGGATCCAGGACAAACCCGTAATAGTCCACTGTGCCGGTGTCGGCCGGCGTCTGGCCGATCTTGGACGTGTCGATATAGACGGTATTGACCTTCCCGTCCCAGTTGACCGTTGCACCCAAGGCCTCGCTTACGAATCGGATCGGCACGAACGTTCTATCGTGAAGGAGCAGAACCTCTGTATCCATCTGCATGCTTTTTCCGTTCAGTATGTAGATCTTCTTGCCTGCCGTCAGCGTGATCTCATTCTTGCCGATCGCAACGGTCGCCGCTCTCGCCTTATTGTTCCATCCGACCTTCGCGCCAAGCGCCTCGCTTACAAATCTTATCGGCACCTGTAACCTGTTGTTCGCGTCCGTGAACGGCTGCGCGTCGGGCAGCTTTACCGGGTCCCCGTTCACGACGATCCGGATGGGCAGCGCCGCAGCGGTT
Organism: Paenibacillus mangrovi; assembly: GCF_022898935.1. GTDB lineage: Bacteria > Bacillota > Bacilli > Paenibacillales > Paenibacillaceae > Paenibacillus_AQ > Paenibacillus_AQ mangrovi. The sequence continues at coordinate 113,345 of NZ_JALIRP010000003.1, forward strand.
GTGATGACCGGCATCGCAGCGGCACAGATCAGCAAGGCCATAAGTAGAATGGAAATTCTTTTCATGATGGCTGAACCTCCACTTGCAGGGTATAGAATCGCTGTAAATCCAGAACTTGCGCAACATAGGCGGCGAACATAGCCGCCTCCTCGATGACGCCGTTCGACGCGAGCATGATTCTAAGAAGCACCTCCTCGAAGCTCTTGCCGTGCAGCGCATCGGCGATCAATCCCCTGCGGTTGAGCAGTGAGACGTCGACGACGCCGAAAAGCCACTGCATGAAACCAGGAGCCTCCTCGAACAGGGGCTGGGCCGTATAGAACGCCTCGCCCGGATTAAGGCCGTCCGGGAAGCTGCCCTTCAGCTGATGCTCATGCCGTTCGAGATAACCTGCATAGGCCCTTTCCGTAGCCCGAATCCGGCTAATGATTTCATCGTTGCCGCCCAACAAGCTTGCCTGAGCTTCGAGAAAACAGAAACCGCCGACAAAGTCGCCGGCCGCCTGCCTGCCCCAGCGGCGCAGATGAGTCAATACGGCTTCCGTCGCCTCCTCCAGCGTCTTTACACGGTCGAGATCGTCGCTCAACTGTTTCACGAATTCCTCCACATTGACCCAATCCCTGGCGTAGGCCTGGGCGTAACCTGGAATGCCAATCCATTTGTTCTGGAACAGGAAGGCCAGTTCCGACGCAGCCTGCGGCTTGACGCGGGTTGAGCCGTCTTCCAGCGTTTCGAGAAATTGTTCGGAAAATGTCTCCAGCTTCATGGGATCGTTCAGATCCTCGCGATAAGGCATCATCGTATTCATCGGCTTCACACACCTACCTTGGTAAATTTGGACGCTTGCCGGCCGACCGGCGGGCGTTCTTCGAATCGGGCATCCACTCGGGATCCTCCGCTTTGATCCATCCGGCGTAAACGACCAGCAGGATATAGAGCGATACGGGTATAAAAACAAGGCTGACGTAGAATGGCATCATGTTCTCAAACCGGCTGGAGAACCATTGGCTGAGTCCGTAGCCGATCAATCCCGCGGCTCCTCCGCCTAACAGGCCGGCGGCGTAAACGATTTTGCCGATCCGGCTTCCCGGCTGAAGCACTTCCTTGAATATCGTCCGTCGATACACGTACCCCGTATATACTGCGGCCGTCTGCAGCACAATCAGCACCACGGCGGCCAGAACGCCGCCGCCCCACACCCGCCACACGACGCCAAGCAGAAACGCGGTGAACAAGTGAAATTGCGAAATGCCGTAAGCGATCTTCCGCGCCGGAGTTTTCTCGATATACCGCGTCAACTTCATGATCAGGGCGACAAGCATGTTAAGGGCAAGCACGGCGAACACGGCTTTGCCGATCCCCGGCGACCATGCCGGAATGACGGCCATGAAAACGGCGGACACTCCGGGTACGAACACGGCAAAGAAATAGATGGCATTGTAATTCGTTGACTTTGTCTGGCTCTTAGCCATGGATACCTCCTCTAGAATAGGGATTTGAGGCCCCCTATCACTTTGCTCGCGGCATGCCCGACCGCTTCCGTCGCCTCCTTGGCCTTCTTAACGCCAAACTCGATGCCCTTGTTGACTTTGTCCTTCGTCCAGTCCTTCACACTCTTGCCCCAGCTGGTGCTCATGACGACGCCGATGCCGACGCCGACGGCGAAACCTATCGCGGTTCCCAGGCCAGGGACAACGGAACCGAACATCGCCCCGGCCGCGGCCCCCGCCGCGATGCCTGCCGCCGAGCTTACGGCTGTCGTGCCGATCATTACGGTGGACTCGACGGCCAGGTCCGAGACGAATTCGGTGCTGGCCAGGCCGTGATTCTTGTATTCCCCCCAACCATAGTTGTAGACGCTCCCGCCGACGGTAAGCGCCGCGCCGAGAACGCCTCCTCCCTTCAAAGCTTTCTTCCAAGCGCCCGATTTCAAGATATTGTAGTTTTTGTTCAATTCACTCAGCGCCATCGCCTTTGGGCTCAAATACTTGGCGACCTTGGGATTGTCCAGCCTGTAGCGGGTTCCGGTCAGCCCTTCCCTGGTGCGCCAATTCCTGTAGGCCTTGTTCCAGAAGCCCGACGCGTTCCTTGAACCGTAGACGTGAACGTATTTGCCGTTAACGGTAAATTTGAAGCCTTTTTGCCACGAATAAAGTCCGATCACCCCTTTCTCAAAGAGATCCCACGCACGTTTGTACCAGTCATTGATGGTCTTCACCGTCCGGTAGTTTTTCGAGCGTCCCTCGGCCTCGATATATTCAGTCGCGGCATTGGCTAGCGCAATCACCTTGTCGTTCAACTTATCCCCGATCGAAACCGCCAGTGATTTGATTTCCGACAGTACGGACTGCACGCTTGCCGCGCTTGACTGAACGTAAGACTCGGGATAGCCGGAACGAGTATTCCCGACGGCGCCGTTAATGTCACGGTACATTCCCGTGATCTCATTCTCGAGCGCCGTATCGAGACGCTTCATCCCCTGGCCAAGCTGCAGAACTTTGTTCGGGTCAACCTTCAGAGCCATTGCTTCACATCCTTTCCGCAGGACTTATTGTATGGATCAACGAGTCGAGAGCCCATGCTCGCAATATTCGAAGGGAAAGGTAACGAAGGCACGCGGCGGTGCCTTCGTCACTCGGATGCAAGGTTTGATTACTTGCGAAGCTGGCTGGCGATATCCCGGTCGCTTTGCTCCTTGATGTCGGCAACCTTGTTCAACGATATGCTAATGTTGTCTACGCACTGCACGAGCTTGTCGAGACTCGGTTTCAGTTGGTGGAATTCGTCGACGAACGCTTTGGCGGACTCTCCTTGCCACCAGCCCTCAACCGATTTGATTTCACGGTCGAGCTGGTTGATGATGTCCCTGGCGTTGTGGCCTTTGTTCTTGATCGAGCTTGCGACTCCTCTGGCCTGTTCCGGACTGAATGTTTGATTCATCATTATCACCTCCTTTCATGCGCGTACCACCGGGCGGGACGGTTATTTCCTGGCCGCAGCCTCCCTGCGCCGCTTCTCCTCGGCTAGCCGCCTTGCCTCCTCCGCTTTGCGTCTCCGCTCGTCGTCCGCCCGCTGCACTTCTCCGACAAGCCCATTCAGCCGGGATTTCAGCGTGTCCAGCTTGGACAGCAGCCGGTCGACGTCGGCATGAATCGCGCTGTATGACTGCCTGATCGCGTTTCCTGCATCGCCCTGCCACCAGTCGGCCGTGCCGTTCATTTGATTCCTGTATGCGTTCGCTTCGCGGCGTATATTGCCGCTTGCCGTATTCACGGCCGTCGCTTTATTTCGCAGTTCCGCCGGAGTAGGCATCCATCCATTCCTCCTCGATATTCGAATTGGGCGGCTTCTTCTCACACGGGGACCGGGGGAGCCTGTGCCATGGCTGCCGCCCGCAGACCCGTATACCTGTTCTTTATAATGAAGTAGCCGTCTCCCCATGCGAGCTCCTTCTCTTGAACGCCATACGGGAGTCTGGCGTTAAACAGGTTCTGGTCCTTCAGGCTGCCGAGCAGCACGCCGGTCTGTTCCTCGCGGATGGCCTTCCCCAGGCTATCCCAATTGCCGGCCAATTCGGCGGTATTGTCTGCCGCCATGACAGCCGCCTTCAAGCCGCGTTCCTGCTTCACGATCCGCTCGATCAGCTCTTTGAACGAGTAGTGCTCACTGTTCGTAAATTCGCTCAGCCGGTCAAAGACAAATACAATCTGACGGAGGGAACGCATCAGCCCGTCAATGTCGCCCCCGGAGCGCCGGATGTTCAGCAGACGGCTCCTCCTGTCGTCCAGTTCCGCTTTGATCCCGTCGATGAATGCACACATATCACCGACCTGCGACAGATCCGTCACATTGGGCCGACTGAACAGCGGGTAGAGCCCCATGGCACTCGAATCCATCGCATACACCTGTACCCGTTCCTCGCCGAGCTTGTCACACAGCATACCGATCCAGGACACGAGCAGCGTGCTTTTGCCGGCCATCGGATCACCTGCAATCATGATCACCGGGTTTACGGCAAGATCGACGTTTACTGGCTGAAGATCGTGGTCGCAAAGTCCGATCGCCACGTGCGTTCCCACATCGCCGTTAATCGCGGCCATATCGATGCTCGCAGGCATCACCGGTATCGGAAGCGCCCTGCCGATCCGGCCGGCATCCGCAAGCTGATCGAACCGATCGATCCATTGCACGGTAGAGAGTGGCCCGAGCTCCGGCTCCGCCGTTTGAAACTCCAGCGGCGGCGTGCCCCGCACGAGCCCTCGCCCGACAACCCGCGCCGGCTCCAGCCCTTCCGTCCTGCCGACGATGCCGTCGTACTCCGCCTTGTCCGTAAGCTGGAGACTCGCCGCCATTTTGAAGTTCACCGCAAACTTGTAACGGACGAGAGATGCGTTCGTCGCGGTAACCGCCATGTAGATCCCGTACTTGAATCCTTCGCGGGCGAGCACAACCATGCGTTCGTCGATGTTCTCGTAGGTTTCCGACAGAGCAAAATAGTTGTCGATGACCACGAGGATGGCTGGCAGTGCCCCTGCTCTGCTCCGGTAGTCCGCGAACCCGCCGCAGTCTGTCTCCTCCCACAGCTTCTTGCGCTCCTCGATCACACGGAACAGGAATAGCACGAACTGGCTGATCCGGCTCTCCTGCTCCAGCGTCATGATACCGCCGCAGTGGGGCAGCCGTTCGAAAGCCTTGAACGACGCGCCGCCGAAATCCATGATGTACAGATTCGCTTCGGAAGGCGAATAGCGGTAGGCGAGTGACAGACACAACGTCTTGAGCAGCACGGTCTTGCCCGTTCCGGGAGCGCCGTATACGAACAAATTCCCCTCCGATGCGAAGTCGAACAGGAGCGGCTCCTGCCGCTGATTGCGCGGATCGTCCAGCAAGCCTACCGGCACACTGAAGATTTCTTTCACCGGCCTCCAGGCGGCTTTCTCTGCGTCGAAGCCTGTGTCGTTCCCGAACAGCGGCGTCATATCCATCCGCTCCGGAAGCGGGGGCAGCCACGGCCCCTCCAGCGGAACGATGCCTGCCGATCCGGAGACGGAGGCGATCCCGTCCACCATGGCCTTCAACTGGCTCTGTAATTCCTTCTTCGCGATCTTCTCTTCCTCGAGCGGGTAGATCTGCTCGGTTCTCCCGTCCAGACGGATCTCATAGAGCCGCTTGACTCGGTTCTCGCTCCGCAGCAGCTCGCCGTCCGGATCATAATCCGCGCCCGAATACGCCGACTGGAACAACTCGAACATTTCGTCGTTGCCGACCTGAATATAGGCCCTCCCTGGCTCCTTGATCATGGCGGCGTCAGGCCGCTTGATGACATCCTTGCTGTCCGTTTCGTCCTGCACCTTCAAGCAGATCTTGAACTTGGAGTTGCTCCAGATCTGGTCGTCGACCACGCCTGCGGGCTTCTGGGTCGCGAGAATGAGGTGTACGCCAAGGCTTCTGCCCACCCTGGCCGCACTCACCAGTTCTTTCATGAAATCCGGCTGGTCCTGCTTCAATTCGGCGAACTCATCTGCAATCATCACCAGGTGCGGTACCGGCGGCATCCCGTTCTTCTCTTCCTTGCTGTGGTAAAGCTTCTGGTATTTGTCGATGTTGCCCACGCCATACGCCGAGAAAATGCGCTGCCTTCGCTGCAGCTCGCTCTTGATCGACAGCAGCGCCCGGGTCGTCTGGTTGCCGCCCAGGTTCGTAATGGTCCCGACCAGGTGCGGCATGCCGCGGAAAGCATCCGCCATGCCTCCGCCCTTGTAATCGATAAGGACGAACACGACATCGTGCGGGTGATAATTGACCGCCAGGGAGACGATGATGCTCTGGAGCAACTCGCTTTTGCCCGAACCTGTCGTCCCCGCCACCAACCCATGCGGACCGTGCCCGGTTTCATGAAGGTCGAGATTGAACAGCGCGCCGCCGGCCTTGACGCCGATCGGTACGCTGATGCCCTTGAACGTCCGGTTCCGGCTCCACCGGCCGATCAGATCCACCTCCTCCACGGTGGTCGCCCGCAGCAGCTCCAGCAGCGTAACGGAAGCCGGAATTGTAAAGCTCGCCCCCGTCTGCCGGATCCGGAGCGGAGCCAATATGCGGACCGCCTGCTCCAATCCCGTGGAATCCAATCTGTCCGGAACGAACGGCGACCTCGAACCGCTCCCCCTGTCCGCCAGTTCGCCGCTTCTCCCCGTAAGCGTAATGACGGTTCTGCAGTTCATCGGCAGGTAGGCCTGGTGCTTGGCGATAAAGACGGCCGAAACGCCAAGCTTGCCGCTCCGGTTGTACAGGTACCGATTAACCGGCTCATTGTCAAGCAGTGAAGCATCCTCCACGATAAAGACATAATGCGGAAGCGTGCTGCCGCCCGCCGTCACCGCTCTCGATTCGCGCGCTTTCAGCTCGCCGTACAGCTCGCCGAGCGCCTGATGCGCCATGGCCTTGCCGCAGAGCAGGTATCTCGTCTCAAAGCCGTCGTCCCACAGATGCGGCAAGTGCTTCAACCAGATCCATTTCTCCACGTATTCATCGGCGGCAAGCAAGACCACCCGCACGTCGTCGTACCCGTGGTGGGTGATCACTTGAAGCAGCATCAGCCGGACCAGTTCAAGCACGCCGGCCTCTTCCCCAGCGATTCCGCAAATTTCGGCGGTCTGCAGATCGACGGTCACGGGTACGTCCTTCACCGATTCGAACTCCAGTGCGAGCCGCTGCGGCTCCATCAGAAGCGGATCACTCTCGAGGACGACCCCCTGCGGATTGTACTTGATCCGGACGGCCGCGGGCATGCTGCCGAGCCCGACGCGCAAGGACAGGAAATCCGGATAGGACGCGGTCCGCTCCCACAGCTTCTTGTCAAGTCGGCGCATTCGCTCGAGGCAGACAGCGGGCTCCGGGTTCATTTCGTTCATCGCCTTGATCTGCTTCTCCGCGGCAATGGCCAGCTCGCTCCTACGGTCCGCGATAAACTGCAGATATTTGGTTTCACGCTCCTTCTTCTTGTTCTTGTGTCTGCGGATCTGCGCCGTCGCTCCGGCCAGCGAACTGATGAGCGTCACGGCCGTGGTCGCGATGGAGATCATCAGGAAAATCGATTGAGCGGTTAATGCCACAAGGAATGTAATGACAAGCATGACGGCCGGCGGCGCCAGCAGCGTGAACCAGCCGATCTCCGGCTTCTCGTGCTTATATGGCGGATCCGGGACCATGATCTCGCCGGATGGCATGTCGGGCAGAAACCTCGGCTGTCGGCTGAATAAATGGTTATCGTTCATTGGCCAGCCCTCCCGTTAGGTGCTACTTTCGATGCCTGTCCGCCATACAGCGACATCGCAAACCATCCGTCCTGGCCCCTGAAAAACAATTCATCCCCGATCACGTGCAGATGATCGGCGCTCTCGCCGAAGATCCGGATGATTCGTCCTTGTTCCGGATCGACCCGGTAGATCGTGCTGTCGTTTCTTCGGTTCGCGCAGTAGAGGTAACGCCCGTCTGTGTTCAGGCTGTTCGGCGACAGGTCGTCGTACACCGCGCCTACGGCGCCGCTTTGAATATCCAGGACCGTCAGCGCATACCGCCTTTCTTTATCCGCGTAGACCAGCCGGTCTCCCGCCGAGATCATCCCCGCGGCCGGCGTCCCCGTCAAGCGTTCTTCGTAGCGACTGCCGGGGATGCATGCCCGGATGCCTTGCGCCGTCGCATAATACAGCGTTTCATCACTCCGAATCACGTAACCCAGGACGCGCTCTTCCGTGAGCGGCTCCGTGCCGCAGCCGTCTTTGCCGCACCGGTAAAGCTTGCCGTCGTTCTCATCGATATAATAAATCCCCCCTCCGCTAAGCGTCAGATTCATGCACGGCACGTCCAGCAAGAGCTCCGGCTCATGCGAATCCGTGCCCGACCTGTACAGCGCGCCGCCGCGCCGCTGGTCGCTGTAATACAGATGGCGGCCGTCCTCGTTCATGAACCAGAACCAACCGTCGGCCTGCAATGTCCTTCCGCCGCCGGCTCCAGCGGCGGCGACCGTCAGATCCGTAATCACCGTTCCGAAGGCGCCTGTGCTTTCGCTTATGTACAGCTTGCCGCCGGCCTTCAACACCAGTCCTCCGTTCGCCGTATTCCTTTCCATCGTCAACTCTCCTCAGAGGAGCGTAAGCAGCGCACCATGCGCAACCCCCTCCTCTTCCAGCGTTCGTTCATGATCCAGAATCCGCCCAAGCGGCTCCGCCTGGATCCGGCTGCCCGGGCCGCAAGGGAGTTGCAGTCCCTCCGCCAGCATGGCCAGAAGCTCGCCGGCGGTCACGAATACGGGAATTTTCAGATCCACGCTGAAGCCGTTGTCCACCTGAAGGGTGACCATGATCTCTTCCAAAGACAGTTCCTCCCTGTCAGTTCCTAATCGTCAGCAGCAGCTTGCGTTCTCCGACAAGCCTGTAGTCGACGTCATTACCGGCGCGCTCGGCCCATTTCAAATACTTCGTCTTGAATTTGTAGACCGTCTCAGCCTTGACCTTCACTTCGGCCACCACCTGCCCCGTGACGGCATCCGTTCGCTCCGCGAAATCCAGCGTCACGATGTATTCGTTCGCTTTCCCGTTGTCCGGCGCGAACACCATGGTATCGCCTGTCCGGGATGCCAGCGTCGCCTTTATCGCGCTGCTCCAGGCTTCCGCGAAATAATCCTTGAACCTCTCCCTGTCGATTATCGCATCCAGGCTGCGCATGTTGTCATAACGGAGGCTTCTGTCCTTGGAGGCTCGCAATGCGTTCGACAGCGCGGCGCCAAGGACGATTTTTTCCCGGGTGACGTTGGCGATTTCGACCATCGGTTCGACCAGAATGGACAACAAAATCACCATCAGCAGACCCAACGCGATATTTCTCACGAGGCTTCCCATCCGTTCAATCAAAGTAGAAATCCAGATCTTTGTAATGCTTCAGCCCGATCGTCGTTAACGAAAACGAAGCGGGGATCTCCTGCTCATACTTCTTTCCCCACAGCGTGACTTTCAAAGGGTAGACGGCGCTTACCGTTACCGTTACCGACTTGCCGCGCTGTCGGTACGGCTTCTCCCATTCGGTCAATGCGGCATAAGCCTCCTCGTCGTCACCGCCGATCGCGCTGTAGCCGCTCTCATTGGTAACGGCGATTCGGATATCCTCAGCCTTATCCCGGTAAATGGGCCGGTTCCTCATCCGATCCAGCGCGTCATCATAGTAGGACTGCTTGATATAATTGTCGCTTGCCGCGGCCTGGGAAAGATTGAAAGTTTCCACCACCAGCGTCATATACCACGGGAAGAAAAAGACCAGGTTGGTGAACATCATGATGCAGACCGATACCAGGATCGCAACCAGGACGGATTTGGCTAACCCCCGCATCTGCCTTCATCCCCTACGATATGAGATCCTGAATTTGTTTCATAAATAACGACCATATCTCGCCTACCCACGTCCCCAAATTGGTCCGCACCACCGTGACGATCATGCCGATGATCACGATAACGGCGACGGTGACCGCGATCTGCTTGACGCCGAATTCTCCCGTTTCATCCGCCCAAAACGTCATCTTCTTCTGCCCCTTGCCGCTGTTCTTCATCGAAGCATTCCTCCGCATCCAGTCTCTCTATTGAAACATCTTGAGTGAAGCCAGAATCGTAAACAGGTAGTAGATGACGATATAGACCATCAGTACCGCAATCAAGATCAATTGCAGCCGCGAATTGCTCCGCTCGCGCTTCTGCAGTTCCTTCTCGAACGACCGGATCCGGAACTCGTCCAGCTCGTTTTTGAGATAAACCATCTGGGAGGTGTTGTCGTAGCCCTTGAGACGTGTCTCCAGGATGTCGCAGAACTTGATAATGTAGTGAAGAGGCACCCGTTTCTTGAACTGCTTCAGCGCGTATTCCTCGCCGTATTCGATATTGTCGAGCATCACCCCGAGCTCCTCGGCTATGTCGGGATCGGCGTTCGGCAAGTAATCCCGGATCACGTCGGCCAGATAGATACTGACCGATTTCGAATACTGGTAGTACACCATGCTGTAGAAGGCAGGAAAGTCAAACGCGATGTTTTTGTTCTTCTTGTCGATCTTCTTCTCCATCTCCGTGACCGGGTAGAGCCATCCGAGAATGATGATCACCGCGGACGCACAGCCCAGGATGCGGTTCGCGCTCGCCGCCGCGGCCGTGAACAGGACCGCCGCGGCGGCGTACAGCAGTTGCTCGGCGCGGATTTGTTCCGGCAGGATTGAAAGATCCAGCCGGTCGATCATTTTCTGAAACCGCTGCCTCTCCGCAGTCCCGAGGAATTTACCCACATAGTTAACCGCGAAAGAGCGCTTCATGGCTTCCAGCTTCTCGCGGAAGGCCGCGTTCTTCCGTTCCTTCAAGAACCTTCTGGCGCGCCGCTTCTGCCTGCGGTTTACCGGCTTGAAGAGCGGGTACAGGAACACCTTGACGAGGTAGACGACCGAGATCAGCGCACTAAGCTTGGCAATCGCAATCATTTGGCTCCGCCTCCCGGGCCCAGGTTCCCCTGAAGGGCTTGACAGCGGGCGAAGCTGAGGCAGACCACGCTGATCAAGAGCGTATTGATCATTTTGCCTATGTCGGTATGTAGCATGAACGTCCGGAAATCAGGCACGGCCAGCGCGTAAAAGAAGAATAGGATAATGATGGCGGTCTTCAGCAGAAAATCCCGGTTCATTTTGCGGAATATCCTGTCTTTCCGGGCGTTGATCTCTCTCAGCACCGCATTCTCATCCACGATATCGAGGAAAATGTCGGCCATTCCCTTGCGCTCGTTGTATTCAAACACGATGGCTTTCTTGGTGAAGCTGTCGAACTTCGGTCCCAGCTGCCGATTGAGCAGCGTGATGGCCTGCCGAAAGGAGTAGCCGTTATTCTCGCAATTGTCAATGAATTGCTGAAAATAGGGTCGCAGACTCGGCCGGATGTACTCTTCGCTTTCCATGACCTTCTTGATCGCAAACAGTACGCCATCCCGGGCGAGCGGGCAGATGATGTCCTCGGCGTCCATGATGCCCTCCAGCTTCTCGGCCTTGATCGCCTTCGACTGCATGACGAAGTAGGTCAGGAGGCCGATGAAGATGGAGATCGTCACGACCACCGACAGCGTGACGTTCTGCATGAAGAACACGACAAGCAGCGCCGTCACCGCAAAGCAAATGCAGAGGAGCGAAGTGAAGCTCTCAAGCGTCAGCGGTAGATTAAAATCCAGAATCAGCTCCTCCACCAACCGGTTATACTTCGCGTAAATGTTTTCCTTCTGCTTGACGATCCTTTCCCTCTTGATCCGCTCGACGTAGCGCTTGGTGTTGTAACGCCCGAGGTGCTCGGCGAGCGTGTCCAGCATACCGAGGAAAAACCTTGAGGTCCCCTGGAAAAATCTCACTTCAAATATGGTATTGAACAGGATAAAGAACGACAACCCCATGAATATGCTAACGAGTAAAGTCGTATTCATCGAATGAGTACCTTTCCGTTTCGTCTTCATCGGGCATCCGGGTCAGAGATTCGAACCGACTCTTCTTGATGCCGGCCTTGAGCATCGACTGCTGCGCCTTCTCGGACAGCATGCCGACTCTCTTGTGCCTACCGACGATCTTCAGCACCTTATGCGTCCCCTCTTCCTCCTGAACGTCTTCGGAGATGAACTTGTAAATCGGGTTGACGATCGGCTCCAGCCCCTCAGAGCCTAGGATTTCCGAAATCGAAGTGACCTTTCGCGTTCCGTCCGCCAACTTTTCCTGGAAAATGATGAACTTGACCGCCGTGCAAATATTCCGAAGCGCCAGCTCGGCCGGTTCGTTCGATGCCATCAAATACGCCGTCAGAAAACGGTAGATCGCCTCTCTGTCGCCCTCGGCATGCAGCGTTGTGAAGAAGTAGTGCCCCGTCTGCGCGGCGCGAAGCGCCGTCGCGAATTCGCCCGGGGTCCGAAGCTCGCCCGGTCCGATCCAGTGAGGAGACTGCCGCATGGCGTTGATGAGCAGGTTCTCCATCGTCGCGGGGCTGGCATCGTCCTCGTCCGGCACGGATTCGTACTGCAGCACATCGTTGATGATCCTCCCGTGCTCGCTGCCGCCCTCCCTGCGAAGAAGTCGCATCTCCGACGGATTCTCGATGGTGATGATTCTGGACATCGGGTTGATTTCCTTGATCAACACTTCGTTCAGCGTTGTCTTGCCGCTCCCAGTTGGCCCGACCGTGATCCATGACAGATCGGCCTTCGGGATCAACGACAGCAGCTTGAACATGTTGACCGAGAAGGACTCGTTCTTGATCATGGTCTCGGGGGTGATCGATTTCTTGCTGAATTTGCGGATGACGAAAGCGGGCATGCCGTATGGCGATATTTCCGCATGCGTCGCATTAACGCGGTACCCCTCGATCGTTCTCGCATTGACCATGGGGATTTTCGGTGTAAGCCGTACCTTGGACACCCCGATCAGCTTCGCGATTATCCGTTCCATGTGCTCGCGGTCGCTGAAGTGCTGATCCCACATCAGCGTCTTTCCGCCGCTCTCCACGAATATCTGATCCGGTCCGTTCCCCCGGATTTCATCGATCGAGGGGTCCTCCATCGCCTTCGTAATCGGGCCGTAATGGGATATCTCGTCGATGAGCGCCTGCTTCAGGGATCCCAGCTCGTAATATCCCTCCACGTTCGGCTTCTGGGCGTCGACGAACTCATGGATATACGACATGGTCATTTCGCGCTTGCGCGCGGGATCACCCTCGCGCCGGAACGCATGCGTGGCGATCTTGGTGATATACTTCTGGCATAGCTCCAGCGATTCCTCAAAGGTGATCGTCGTGTATTTGTTCCTCAGTTCGTCCATGTTCTCCGTGTGCTGAACTTGATGGGAAACCTTTTGCTGCATGTCGCTAACCTTTGCGCGCGTAAGCAAACCCGTTCTCCTCCCTTCCTTATTGGCTCGCGAGCAGGTCGGCCAGCCGCCGCATTTCCTTCAGCCAATATTTGTTCATGAGCGGATTGTCGCGTACATACAGCTTTCCTTCGAGCGCATAGGCCGAGGCCGCCTTCACCAACGGCAGCGCAGCCACGATATTGAAGCCGAGCTCCTTCATCACCTGGTAGTCATACTGCAGATCCTGCAGATTCATCAGGATAATGCTCATGAACTTCGCCGTGCTGATCCCCATTGACGATGCGTAATCGAGAAGCTTGACGATATTGCCGGGCGCTTCAATCCGTTCGGATGCGGTAAAGAAGCCGACATGGCAGTATTTCATCGCACCGATGCACAATTCAAGCGGTGGAATGTTCGGAATGTCAAGCAGGACAATGTCGAACATGCTCTTTAGAGCATCGATGACCCTCTCCAGATGCTCGAAATCGAAGTCGAAATACTCTTCGATCAGATCGTGCGGGCTGGGCGAGAGCAGATATAGTCTGTCATACCGGGTTCGAAGGATCTCCTCGCGAAAATCGACCTTGTCGCTTTTCAGCACTTTGATCAGTCCCGTCCCCCGTTTGCCCGGCGTAACGTCAACGTATTGATACAGGTTCGGGTAGAAGACCTTGAGATCCACCATGCATGTATTCAAGCCCTTCTGTGACAACAGGTAACCGAGATTGCTGATCAGCATCGCGTTATCCGTGAAGTCGGACGCCGGCGTAAAACCCACCACGCTATAAATCAGATGGCTGTCCCGAAGTTCGGCTCCGATCCTATCCTTGGGCGATATTTTTTGCAGGACGTGGTCTAGCGTGCGTTCTGCTTGTCGATCCACGATTCCACCTCTTTTTGAAGCGTCGGTAACTGGTCTACGATCACATCGCTGTTTATTCTGCTCAGAATCGTGATCAGTAGCGATTTGCTTTCCAGCCCTTTATATTTGGCATAGTTGTCGATCTGCTCCTTGGACCCTTCCAGCAGAAGCGCGCGAGGCTGTATGTTCTTCAGAAAATTCTCGCTTTTCATTACGCTCTGCCGCTTGTCTTCACTCAGCTTGAGCACTTCCTTGTAGACCTCGTATATGGAATGGCTGTTGGCGTTCAGCAAGTCTTTGACCTCAATGCTGTCGAACAAAATCTCGGTCTTGGTGATCTTTCCCTGCGATACGCCGTAGATGCCGTTCGGATTGCCGCCGGGCCCGTCCACCTCGTAAGATACGCGAATCCGGACGCGGTCGCCCGGCATCAGGATGTCCCCTCCGGCTTCGAGATAGTTATAGGGTAGAGTAAGCACCTCCTTCTTCTCGTCAAGTTTGTACAGCCACTCGTTCTTCAGCGGTTTCTCTTCCGTAAGCTGGTCCTCATAGAGCACGCTGTTATTTCTTATATAATATTTCGAGAACTTGCCGATGACCTGCGAGAGATCGTCCGCCATAAGCATATCGCTTGTATACTCCTTCTTGATGATGGCGTACTTCTCCAGTTGCTTCTCCGTCAGGACTGCATAAGCGGGAATCCCGCCGTCCTGCTTCACCCGAAGCACGTCGACCGTATCCTTAGCCGCCTTGTTGGCATTCGTGATCACGTAGAACGAAACCGCAATGACCGTCAGGCTGAACAGAACCGCCATGATCTTCTTGAACGTATTCCGGTTTGGGGACACGCTCTTTACGGTGCTCAAATCCATGTTACTTGGCTCCCTCCATCAGTCGCAGCAAGATGTCTCCATATGCCTTTTCGTAGGTTTTGTCGCTCTCTGACGCCGGGATGTCCGTCTCGATCTGCCGGTCGAAATCATGGCTGTACGGCACATGGCCCGCGGTCTTCATCGGATAGACCAGACTGTCGCTAAGGCCTGCCGACAGCACCTCGCCGACCCTCTCCGGAGCAAAGGTTTCCCCCTGAAGCCTGGATCTGTCGTTGTATTTCGTGACGATGATCTTCGACTTCGCATTCAGGTACAGAGCGTCTTCCCTGCTGAGCACGACTTCGATGTTGCGTACCGTGCTGATCACAGCATGCAGGTTGTTGGGCACGCACAAGCCGAACGTATCGATATGGATCATCGCCTCCCTGAACGTAAGGAGCAGATCCATGGGAAAATCGAGAATGATCAGATTAAAATTGTTCCGCAGTACCGATAGAAGCCCGACCAATTTGGCGCTGTTGAAGAATTGCTCCGTCAGCTTGCGGTCGTGAAACGAATAGCCCAGCGCCGCGAGCCACAGCTCATCCTTGATGTGGAATGCCGTCGTCATGTACTCTTGCGGCCTGGCCAGCGTCCGGACCAGCGCCGCGCCCATGTCTTCATCCTTCTTCGAAGCATCGTGGAACCGGTTGAAATACAGATTCGTCCCACGGTATTCCAGGTCGAGGTCGATCATGATCGCGCTGAGGCCGCGTTTGCCCGCCTCCCCAGCCAGATTCACAACCGTGCTCGTCAGACCGTTGCCCCGATGCCCGGTGATCGCTACCACCCTGCTGATGCCGCGTCCCAAGTGTCCGAATGCATTTGCCGCCGGCACCTGCGGGCCCGGTTCGTTTCTCGGCTTCGGCCGAAACCGGTCGAGGAACGACCGCTTCCTCCCTGTGTCCGGATCCGCGGGCGGATCCCGCTTCACCGTCTCGGGCCGGGCCGACGGCCTCGAACCGGCCGCATCCTTGAGCGCCGCAAACGCCTCCCGAAACATAAAGGCAGGCACGCGGGCATAGTCGCACACGATGACGGTGAAATTTCCTCCATTTCCGCCTCCGCCGAGCCGCGCCAATTCCGTCTCGAGGAGGAAATTCCTTGTCAGGAGCATGAGCGGGAACCTGTGCCCGCAGCGCTCGTCAAGCCATTTTCGAATGCGCAGGAGATCCTCCCGGTCCCGGGACGCTTGTCCGGACATCGCCCCGTCCGTAATCAGGACGCCATCGGCGGAGGGGTTCGTTTTCTGTAAATACAGCAGCGCCTCCGGCAGCGCGAGACCTTCCACATTCACAATATCGATTTCTCTCGGCAGAAATTCGGACGCCAGCGCGTACGTGGGGCCCGACACTAACACAACCTTCAAAGTCATCACCTTTGTAAGCAGCAGGTCCATCATGGAGCCGGCCATTGGCGGCACCGGTTTCTTGACGGTGCTGATCAAGTATGAGAAAATAGCGCCGGTCTGCGGTGGATCGGAAAATGCACGTCCCCCTCGGATTAGCACGGACAAGCTCACCACAGAAGGGAGTCCATCGTCATGACAATCGTCCCGGCAGCCGTCTTCGCCTTGCTTTTGCTGTTATGCAGTTATCACGACCTCAAAAGAAGAACCATCCCCAACGGATTCACGGCTTCCATCCTAGCCCTGGGCCTCTTAAACAGTGTGCTGGACCGGTCGATTCCGGAAGCAATCTCAGGCATTCTGCTGCCTGCTCTTCCTCTTATGCTGATCCGTTCCCGGACCCGCGGCATCGGAGCCGGGGACATTAAGCTCATTGCGGCCATCGGCTGCTGGATCGGCTGGCTTCCCAATCTCTATGTATTTCTCATCGCCTGTACGGCAGCTCTTCTTTTCGCTGTGGCTCGCAAGTTATGGTCCGGGACTCGGACTCACTCTTTGCCATTTGCGCCCTTTCTCTTCCTCGCGGTACTATCGTTGTATATAATTGGCTTCACACTCCTTTAAATTCTTTGGACGTCGATAACTCATTAAACAAAATTCGTCTATATTATAATCATCCAATTGTTAACTCTATGTTTAATTGAGGGAAAATCATCCTTTTTGCCCATATAATAGGGAATTTTATCATCTCCATTTATGGGCATAATTACCTCTTTACCACCTACTGGAAGGCACCTAGATAAACTGGATAAGTCGATTCGCGCAGGTCGCGAGGCTGACGAAAAAAAGCCCTATTACCTAAGAAGCAGGTAAAGGGCTTCACTATTACCGGTTTCCGTGGTTGCAAACCGCATAATACCGCATGAATGCTTCCAGATCGAAAGGAACTTCCTCCGCATCCCGGTCTTCATAATACCTGATATCGTGAAATTATATGCCGTTAAGCCTTGGCCCCCGATAACTTCGCATAGTTTATAATCAAGTACGCGCGACTCCTTTTAGTGCTCCATTTCCGTCAGAAACGGAACAGATCCTCGACGGTTGGAAGCAATATGTGAAGCATCATGCTGGAGTTAAACGCGCTGAGCTGCTCATTTCACTTGCAAAATCCAGTGTTGGAACCACCCAGGCACTCCACGCTTACAAGCTTCATCTTGGGCAATTGCTTGAAGAATATGACTTGGCGAAGCGCCAACTTGAACAGATTGAGCACGAGCTTTATCTTATTCTTGAACGTATTCCTTACGCACAAATGCTGCTTGAAATACGAGGCGTCAATACAACGAGTCTAGCTGGCGTACTTGGTGAGGCCGGTGATCTAAGTGGCTATTCGCATGGAAATCTGGAGGATCACTCCATCCCGTCATTTTTGGGGCATAATCAGCGAGCGTCTTAATAAAACGTGGCAGGCTGCTCTTCTTACTTATCCCGGCTCTACGGCTGTTCTTGCTCAGCGGCCAGACATGAGGACGTATTTTTGTTGACACCGAATGATCAAGCAGACTAATATAATGACTATAAGTCATTAAATGACTATTGGTCATATAATGATCATAGTTCAAAACGGGGTATGAACATGTTAAAAAAACAAAGAAAAGATGAATTGAAAGAACTGATTTTTTCAACTTCCCTGCAATTGTTCAAAGAAAAAGGCTTTGATGGGGTGACGGTTGAAGAGATTACACAAGCTTGCGGAATTGCCAAAGGAACTTTTTATAACTATTTTCCGAAAAAAGAAACGATCTTGTTCCATTTAGGAAATTACCAGATGGAGGTTGTCCATCAAGCGATCAGCCGGAACTCGAATATGACCAACATTAAAGAAAGTTTACTTGCCATTTTTAAAGATCTGTTCGTTTATCTTGAAGAAAATCGCGATTTGGTAAAAGTCTTTTTCTTTGAACTTATCCACTCGCAAATGTTCATGGAACAGGAAGGCAAACAAATCAAAGATTTTCAAACTGCCCTGTCACCGATCATGAAGGAAGGCATAATTAAAAATGAATTAAAGAGCCACATGAACCCGGAAAAGTTATCGTTCCTTATGATTTCAATATATTTTCAAACCGTTATTCAATGGCTCACATTCCCCGATCAAGATCAGGATTTAGTTTCGATGTTCTTTGATCAATTTGAGATGATTTGGGAAGGTATTGGAGTCAACAAGGAGGAGGAATAATCATATGGCAAATTTCACCGTAATAGGCGGAGGAATCGGCGGCCTGTGCACGGCATTTGCTTTGCAGCAAAGAGGGCATGACGTTACGCTGTATGAAAGCGCACCCTTGTATCAATCGCTGGGAGCAGGTCTCGGGGTCGGTGCAAACGCGCTTAAAGCTTTGGATAAGTTGGGATTAAAAGAACAGATTATGAAACACAGCAAAATTTTGCACAAAATGATTATTAAATCTGATCATGGAACCCCCATCACGGAGACGGATTCGCTTTTGGTTAGCAAACGTTTCGGTACGGACAATGTGACGATACACAGAGCAGCCCTTCACCTCGTCCTCCGGGATGCGTTAAAGCCCGGAACCATCGTCCTAAATAAGCGATGTGTGGATTTTGTGCAGGACCCGGATGGCGTCACGGTATCGTTTGAAGATGGAGAGACAATCCGCTCGGACGCCGTAGTGGCTGCTGATGGAATCAACTCCATTTTTCGCAGAAGATTAGTGCCAGATTCTTTGCCAAGATATGCCGGCTATACGTGCTGGCGAGCTGTTGTTCCTTCTTCTGGAATCGCGATCGACGATCTTATAGCAACGGAGACATGGGGTTCTTCGGGGCGGTTCGGTATCGTACCGCTTGCCGGTGGGCAAATCTATTGGTTTGCATGCGTGAAAGCGAAGGCACGTGATCCAAGAGCAGCACAGTACGGCGTAAAAGATTTACTTTCCATTTTTAAGGATTATCACAAGCCGATCCCACAGATCATCCAGGCTGCGCATGACGAATCGCTCATTCACAATGATATTTTGGATATTAAACCGATTCCACAATTCGCCTTTCAGCGAGTTGTTCTGCTCGGTGATGCGGCGCATGCAACCACACCTAATCTAGGACAAGGAGCTGGGCAAGCGATGGAGGATGCCTACGTCTTGGCGAGATGTTTGGATACTAACGGGGATATGGTCACAGCATTTAAAGATTATGAAAGTAATAGATTGGATCGTACAGGCCAAATTATTAAAATGTCTAAGCAAGTCGGTCAAATCGCTCAGCTTGAAAACAAATGGCTCATTCGTTTAAGAAACGCCGTGTTTAAACTGGTTCCCCCTTCGTTGAGCATGAAACGATTCGAATTTTTGTATGACATAGATTGGGATTAGATCGTATGTTTCTTCGGCTTTAAAGACCATTGAACCCGATAACTTTTACGTATTATGTTCGGTCAATGTGCGACGACGTCTCGCGTCATGTCGTCCTTGCTGCCGAAATAGTTGTAAATCGTTACTTGCGAAACCACCCGCAGCCTCCGCAATCGCCGCAATGCCGACATTGCGAAACCCGTTTTTAAAACGAATCATTTCAAAACTATTGCCTTACCTTTTTGTGTGGCTGGAAATATACTCTATTAAAGATATGAAATTTCTTATCGTAGAGGTGTGCATATGACTACGTTGAAATTAAATGGCGCCGACATTTATTACGAGGAGAAGGGAAGCGGGCCCGCGATCATTTTCACGCATGGCCATTCGATGTACCATAAACAATGGGCGCCGCAGATCGATTATTTCTCCGATTCATATCGGACGATTGTTATGGGATGTGCGGGGGCATGGATATTCCTCCTTGCCTGAGGGCGAGGTGGATCCGGAGCTATTCAGCAAAGATTTGGCCGCATTAATGGAGAAGCTACAGCTTCCGTCCGCTATTTTGTGCGGATTGTCGATGGGGGGGCATATTTCGTTGCAGACCGCCATCCGTTACCCGGAGCGTGTGCGGGCGCTCGTGCTAATCGGCACGCCGTTCACGAATACGTTCAATTGGTTCGAGAAGGCGACCGCTCCGTTCAGCCGTTTCTCTACGCGTCTCATTCCGCTGCGTACAACAGCCAAGCTGACAGCAACCACGCTCTCGAAGATCACTCCCTCTAATTACGGCTTTATCATGGAAGCGTTCGGACTGATGACGCACCACAATTTCGTGCGACATTGGGCGGGCAACCTGCGGATGGAAAGCAAAGGCGATCTGGAGAAGGTGAAATGCCCGACCCTTATCTTGCACGGTGACAGGGATAATATGGTCGGGCGACAACAGGCCGAGCTGGGGGCGCGAATTTCAGGCGCTATCATGCATACTATCACGAACGCGCATCATTTGACGAATCTGGACAATCCGGACGAAGTCAACCGTAGAATCGAGGAGTTTCTGAACGAGATTATTTAATAGCTGGTCTTCCGCATTTGATTACTAACGTCGATCCGAACTGCAACGATTGTGGGAATGGATCCGGATTAAACCCGTAACTTTAGAGTCTTACTCCCTTATTCTCACGAATTCGTATTTTTTCAAAATAGACTGCGATGCCGCCCTTGACAACCTAAGTTAGAAGAATACCCCAGTTCCTGCTTCGATTGTATTGAACCAACGTATCCGTTAGCGTAATGGATCATCCTGAAATCCGGCTGATTCCCCTTCCATGTTGCTGCCCATTTCTTCTCGAATCCGCTGCAACTTCGGTCCGGACCGAGGGCCGAATGGCCCGAAATGGGATCAGGGTCTGAATTCGACGATGACAGCCCCAAGGCCGTAAAGAAAGCAGCATCGGCAACCTCGTTCCAGGTGTGTAGACGTCCCAGTTCGATTTATGGATAAATAATGCTGTAGGTTGATTTTATGACCCCACTCTCATACCGTTTCATATCGATAAGCTCCAATTTCAAACGGGGTCTTGCGTCACCGAATAGCGGCACGCCTGAGCCAGCCAAGATCGGATTCACTTTCAACACCAATTGGTCAATGAGTTTTCGTTCGATAAGTGAACCCGCCAGTTGTCCTCCCCCACAAAGCCACAATGTCCCATCCGTTTCTTTTTTTAGGTTCTCGATATAATCTACTGCCTCTCCTCTAACCAGTTCTACTTCCGCGTTGGATTCAAACTGCATGGTGTTTGAGAAGATATAGTGCTTTATTCCTTTATAACCGGGTTCAGCCTTTTTTGCACCGAATTGAAATCCAAACTCGTAGGTTTTCCCGCCCATTAACACCGCTGCATATTGCTGAATGTCGGATAAAAAATCTGACACATGATCACCTTCAAAGAGGAAATAAGTACTATGCCGCAATCCCGTTTTATGGATGGTTATTCAGCTATTTGCTGCTATTACTGCTGTGTTAATCGTGGTGCTCGTCTTTTCTAAGAATCGAATTAATAACATAGGGGGGACTTTTATGGCTTCATTGGTTTATCACGTTGCAGTTTCAATTGATAATTTCATTGCGGACCAGGCTATGATAGATGGCAATCTTGACCCGCGCTCCTTTTTTGACAAAGTCCGTTTCTTAGGACTAACAGGAATGTTTAGCTGAATGGCTGTTGAAAGGCCATTAATGATTATTCGGATGATCAATTACGTGAACTCAGAGAAATTCTTTGGCCTGTGCTAGAGAGTGAAAATAAGTATGAAATGACTATTGGGCAGGTACCTACTTTTAAATTTGAACCGGGGTATATTGTAAGATTAGTTGAATAATTTAAAAAGAGGGGACAACTCATAAGTAATGAGTTGCTCCCTCTTTTTCATGATGCTGTCCCCATCGTTCTGCTTTAAAGTTCTACACTTTGCCCTACGTTAAGCGCAAGCGCCTTCTTATAAATCTGATGTGCAGTTACAACATCAAGTACAGCCGTTCCAACGGATTTGAAAAGAGTAATCTCTTGCTCGGTTTCTCTTCCTTTCACTTCACCTAGAATCACTTGTCCGAGATCACCTTCGAAGTCTTCCTCCGAAACGATGCCCTTTTGCATAGGAATAATGAAATCTCCCGCTTCTGCAAGGACGCCTTCTTTGGTATCGAAAATAACTTTATCTGCCTGCTGTACAATGGTTTCCGGTAACTCCTGCATCTCTGGTGTGTAGGCACCCACCCCATTGACATGGACACCTTTCTTCACGAGTGTGCCATCGAACACAGGTCTTCTTGACGTTGTTACTGTTGTGATGATATCTGCATCTTTAACCGCTTCATTGCCATCTTCAACAGCTATAATTCTCGTGTTAAAATGAGCAAATTCTTGCTGCATCTCCGCCGCAAATTGCTTAGCACGCTCAAAGTTAATATCGAACACTCTGACTTCCTCTAAGTCTCTTACATTTAACATGGCTTCTAGCTGCGTACCCGCTTGTCCTCCCGTACCGAATAACACGGCAATCTTCGCATCTTCCCTAGCAAGAATATCCGTCGCTGCACCTTGAACCGCACCAGTTCGTAGTTGGGTTAAATATGTACCGTCCATAATGGCGCACACTTCACCGGTTTTTCCATCCATCAAAATCATTTGGGCTGGCACAGAAGGTTTGCCAATCTCAATGTTCTTCGGGAAGACCGAAACGATTTTAATACCCGTGGCGTCAAGCTCTTCGACATAGGCTGGCATAAATAAGCTTTGTCCTTGCTCTTTCGGGATATCTATGTTTACTCGTAGTGGCACGACACTTTTTCCCTGTGCATACATACGTAGCGCTTCTTTATCGGCATGAATGGCATCTTTCATCGTAAACACTTTTTTAATATCTGCTTTTGTTAGTACTAACATGATGATCCACCTCGTTCATTAGTTTATGCTGCTGTTGGATGTTGGTCGCCGTTTTTCTCTGCTTTAGCTGCTTTGATTTCATTGATTAACATGCTCACACCACTGTAAAGAAGGATGGCTGCAACAACCCATTGAAGCATCGATACATCTAATCCTTTTACTAAATACACACCAACTAGAACACCAATCACACCAAAGGTAGATGTAAATAATGTAATTTTTCTGCTGTATTGTCCGTACTTAATAAATTCCATACTGCCGATTGGAACCGAGAATGTGCAAGCACCCATCATAATCGGGAAAGCAACCGCTGGGTTCATACCCAGTGCGTAAATCGTAACCATGGTTAATGCGTAAGAACCAATCCCAATATTATTTAGGGCACCGAATACGAATAAACAAACAGCTGCAATGACAAGTTTGCCGCCACTGAGTCCCGTTGCTGTACCACCCGAAGGGATCCAGTTAAATTTACCTGCCAGAATGAAAAATGTCGCAATAATAAGTCCCACACTAATAAATCTTCGAATCGCTTTAGCCGAAAGTTTTACAACAAATCGAGGTCCAATATACGCACCGATGATTTGAGCAATGATACATACAGCTAATGTTAAAATATCAACTTTAATAACGGAGATAAAAGCCAAGGCAGTTACTGCCACAGGTATCACACATTGTGTATTCAATGTACCTGGCAGCATTTTATCCGACACTAACTTCTTCTTACGATAAAGAATGGTCGACACGGCGAAATCCGAAACCCCGAACGACGAGAAGAAGAATATGATCGGCGAAGAAATAGCCAGAAATAAGTTGTTACCCTTTTCTTTTTTCAATTCATCCTTGTTCTTCATGACATCCATCACAAATCTTACTGCAAAAATACCATTTACAATTACGATTAGGGCTAGTATCAGTGTGGTTACTGTCATAAGCTCAACCTTCTCTTCTATTTATTTAAAAATACTTCGAATCCCCTTCAACTCAACGCCAAATTTATGTTTCGCATCTTCCCCTAAAGCATCAATAAGCTTTAAGCAATACGCATCATGACTTATATTTTCTTTAGCCAAGAAAACCATAGGTGTACTTTGTGTCCAAATGACCTCGGCATTCTTTTCATTCTGGATATGACCAAAGGTAACTTCCTTGGAATCGACAACGATGTTAATCCATCTGCCACCACTTTCCCTCAGCTTATCTTCTTCGAATCCATGCTTATAATAATGTTGCAGATCAACATCGTAGTCGTGATTGCTGCTGTAGAGAATGATAACGACTTGATCGAGCCTAGCTTCCACATCCTTTAATTCCTCGATGATCTGTTCAATATCATCCTTCCAAACCTGCACGTACACTTCGCTCTTCGCTTCTTTTAATACATGCCTACATTTGTTGAAAATATTTTTGTACCCCTTGATATACCAAAGCTTCTCAAGATCCATGGTTTGACTGTAGCTTGAAAGTTCCTTTTCCACTGCTGAAAGGCGATCTTCCACATTGCACTTGATATTCGCTACAAACTCATCAATCTGTACCGCGCTGTAGTGAACTGGATTTGTCTGCTTCGAGACAACAATACAGCCCTTTTCCATCAGCATTTCAAGAACGTTATACACCTTCGAGCGTGGAACTGTGGAGTTTTTACTAATTTCATATCCAGTGCCTGGACCATCTTGTAATAAAGAAATGTACACCTTGGATTCGGATTCTGTGAAATGAAAACTCTTTAATAATTGAATAATAGGTGCCATTTCTTCTCACCCCCTCGTGGAAAATAACTCGCTTTCTCTTTATAGGTTTGTGATTAATTTCACGTTGTGATTGATTCTTATGCCTCGGTAGCTACCCTCGGTAACTATTATACAACAAATGATTATATTTGTGCTTATTTTCACAAAGTATTCAACTCATTTCATACATTTCTGTACGGCAAAAAAAGAAAAACCCACTCAAACCAAGCTGTGACGCCTGATTTGAATAGGTTATGGGGTGTGGATATAGAAATAATTTATTTTTTCACGAGCCTTTTTTTGTGATAATTCTCACTGCATCAGAAAATACCCTTTCGTCCACGCCGTCATAATCGGAAATATGGAGCGTTTGGGTTGATCGTCATCTGTTTTGATCCTCATAGTCGAACTTTTTTATAAAATTCTTTTGGTCCTTTGTAAATTTATACCCACGTCTTTCGTATAATCTGTGAGCTTGAATCCGGCTTGGGTGGGATAACAATTTAATCCCAGAAAATCCATTATCCTTTCCCCACTGTTCAAGACGCTCAATCAACATACTACCTATACCTTGATTTCGATACTTTTGTTTCACAACAAACCCTAGAACGTTTACCAAGGGGTCAGAAAAAAGTAATTCGTATGGGCTACCATGAATATAACCAATTACCTCGTTGTTTTGTTCACAAACAAAGATCATATCCTTTGTTTTGTTTTTAATAATTTCTATCTTCTCTTTTACTTTTTCTTCCGTAAATATAGATAGATTCGGGTTAAAGTCTTGGTTCAACAAATAAATATCATGATAATCAGCTATCTTAATTTCCCTTAACTGTCTTTCCTCCATTAGGAAACCTCATTTCGTTAAATTATCACGAATACAAATGGCTTATTGGAACTAATCTGCCGGTTAGTTTAACTTATTAACTCTAAGTGAAGTAGGGGGAATGGCTGACCTGAGTTGTCTAGTTCTGATCGTCCAACCTGAACAAATCCAAGCCTTTTGTAAAATGCGTACG
Source organism: Paenibacillus mangrovi (assembly GCF_022898935.1). GTDB lineage: Bacteria > Bacillota > Bacilli > Paenibacillales > Paenibacillaceae > Paenibacillus_AQ > Paenibacillus_AQ mangrovi. The sequence continues at coordinate 138,900 of NZ_JALIRP010000003.1, forward strand.
CTCCATCATTTTGCTCATTAACATCAACTTGAAGATTTTCCCCCTTTATTTTTACAGCATGATTGATTAATCTGCTCCCTATACCCTTTCCGTGGTATTTGGGGTCTACGAACAGCATCTCTATCTTGGTTCCGTCAAGCCCGATAAATCCTGTAGGTTCTGCATTCTCATTAACTCCCACCCAAATCTCTACTTCTTTTAGTGATCCATTTTTAACCATATCATGATAAAACTGAATATCCTTTTCCGTCAGAAATGTATGGGTATGAACTACAGCCTTATACCAAATATCCACTAATCTATCATGATCTTTTTCTTGATAAGCTACAATTCCGTACGACATTATTCATCCTCCATTAGTTCAGATATCAGAGAAGCTGATGTGATTTCCTCATACTTACAATTATAAATTATTCCATGTTTAATTCGTGAGAATTTCCGCTAAAGCGTTCCTGGATATTTACTCACTGATATACATTGTTAACTGGTCCCTTCATTCATATCAAGTTAAAGGTCATCATGTGCGTTAATGAACGTCTATTACTCGTTTCCTTAAAAAATGACTTTGATATGCGGTGGAGAGCCTCCATCTCCTATTCGGCAGGAACATTTATTTGCAATAATACGATGTATGCTCTTCTAGATTATATCCATATCAATCGGTTGCCGATGGTTTTCATAGGCGAATTTTTGCGAAAAGCAGGGTTAGGAAATTGTTCCCACGCATTTGGTCGAGGGGGCATATCGACCAAAGTCCAGGATAAAGTCCGGTCCCCGGATGGAGGTTGTAAATCCGGCTTCCCAATAAAATACAGTTAAATTCAAATTATTGGAGGGGGAGATGGTTTGTGAAAATGGTTAGGAATGAAGGAACAAGCGCGGAGATTCGCTTATTTGAGGGAGAAAAATGGCTTGTACTTACATCCATTCTTGGTTTTTTGCTATCGGCATTTTGTGGGCTTTGGGTTGTCGTGTTTGGGAAAGACGTGGCTCCAAGCGGCAACATTTTAAATGCATTTTCTTTTAACGCCGCGATTGGCATCTTTTTGCTATCCACTGCGGCCATTCTACCATATTCGGGACTGGGTAGGAAAAGCAAAGCTTTCATCCGCTATCCTTATATCGCTCTCACGCTGTACGCCTATGCGGCTGAAACCGTGCAAAATTTTCGGGGTGTGAATCCAAGGTTTGTCAGGGGAGGTTCTCCCTTCGACGTGGCGGTCGGCAGTATTTTCGCTTTCGTAGCTCTACTACTCATTCTCTTTTATCTGGTTCCGGCCATCGCATATTTCCGTTCCAAGGTTTACCGGATTCATCCAGAGCTTGTTACGGGGATTCGCTATGCGATGCTTGCCGTCATACTGTCGTTTGCCGCGGGAATATGGATTTCGACGAATCAGGGCCGGGTGGTAGGCCTTCACGGGAACATCATTTGGCTGCACGGCCTGGGATTTCATGCGCTTCAAGCCGTCCCGCTCGTCGCCTGGCTGGCGGTGCATTCCTCCCTTTCGAGGGCTTCCCGGATCCGGATGATTCATTTGACCGGTATAAGTTACATCCTGGGCTTGCTCGCAATCGGATGGCAGACGGTACTGGGCCACGCTATTCTAGAATGGTCGCTCCTGCCGGTAGCAGCCGGCATCTGCTTCCTAATCTCGCTTTGCGCAGGTATTTTCGTGCTTCGCAATACGGAGGCGAACCGGATATTCAAGCACACGGCAACACCAGCCTCCCGGCGGACCGGCTCTATGTAACCTCCAAAATCGGCCTTTTTATCCGGAAATGGAGTCGGGGTTCGGATGCTTAGCTTGGTTCGAGCCTCTCGTCAATTTTAAATAAAGAATACAGTCGGTTATAAAAAACCTTGATCCATCAACATTTCTGATAGATCAAGGTTTTCATTCTTTTCTCAATATTAGTGGTTAAATGAATTCTACCAGAATTACCAGATTCCTACACGATTCTCTGGAGCAACATACATCGCATCTTCTGGAGTAATTCCATATGCTTTATAGAATTCCGGAAAGTTTGCTACAGTGCGATTCACACGAACTTTATTCGCAGAATGAGTGTCAATCGTTGTCAAATAAGAAGACATTTCTTTACTCATCGTTTGGCGCCAGATCGTTGCATAACCTTCGAAGTAAGCTTTATAGTCTGGGTTAGGTAATTGAGAAACAACTTGTAAGGAAGCTGCCATACCACCAAGATCAGCAATATTCTCAGATATTGTGAGCTGGCCATTATTATATGCACCTGGCACTACTTCGAGCCCATCATAAAATGCGATGACCTCATTACATTTTTGCTCGAACTTCTTATAATCTGCAGCTGTCCACCAATCGACTGCATTACCATTCTCATCATAAGATGAACCTAGATTGTCAAATGCATGACTAATCTCGTGTGCAATAACCATTCCAATAGCACCTAAGTTCGTTTCCTTCTTCGCATTGATGTCATAGAATGGAGCTTGCAAAATACCTGCCGGGAAAGTAATTTCATTATTTAGTGGATTGTAGAAAGCATTGACGGTATAGGCACTTATCCCCCACTTGCTCTTATCTACTGGTTTGCCTAATGACTTGTATGCTTCATCAGCAAAGGCCTTCGTAATAGCAATCGTATTATCGAATAAAGAACCACCATTTGCATAGGATTTGATTTGCACTTGATCAAGCGTTGTATCCCACTTATCAGGGTATCCAATTTTGATCGACATTTTCTCAAGCTTCTTGATTGCCTTTGCCTTTGTCGGCTCAGACATCCAGTCCAATGCTTGAATTCGTTTCTCGTAAGTATCAATAAATTGATGAACCATATTTTCTACATCTTGCTTAGCTTCTTTGGAGAAGTATTTTTCAACGAATATTTGTTCCAAATAGCTGCTCATCGCACCTTGAGTCACAGCAAGAGCCAATTGCGCATCTGACTTGGAGCCTTCGATACCATACACTTGAGCTGCAAATTGATCTCCTGCTTGGCGGAATCCATCAGATAACAATGCCCCTGCATTTCTCAATAGATCTGCTTTCATATATGACTTCAACGTATTTAAGTTAGAATCTTTAAGAACCTCAGCTGTCTTCTTTGTAAGACCAACATCCATAACAATTACTTTATTGGTGTGATCAAGTTTAAACTCTTTCATGTATTTCCCCATGTCTACATTAGGGAATAATTCCAAAAATTCATTTACAGAATAAGGATTGTAAAAGTTTTTTACATTGTTCTGTCCCTGGATATCTAGAGTTGCCTTCGCAAGCTCTGATTCGAATGCATATACGGCTTCTGCTTGCTGCTTAGCAGACTGTTCATCAGCGCCGGACAATTTAAACAGGGTAGTCAAATACGTGGTATATGCTTGCTTTGTTTTCTCATCCCCTGATGTATAACTGTTTTTGTCCAGGCCTGTTCCGAGTCCAGAGTAATACAAAGCATTAACAGAACTATCCTTCGCGTCACCCATGATACCAAAAGATACTAACGATCCCATATGTGTTGCTTTATCGATCTCAAGGTTAGCATCGAACAATTCCGCCACCGTTGATGCCTTTTCAATCGAATCTAAATAAGGCTTGATGGGCTTTATTCCTTGCTTGTTACGTTCCGCCATATTAAGAGCAGACAGATAATAATCGGCAATTTTTTGCTCTTTAGAACCGGCAGGATTCTGCTGTTTCACAAGTTCATCCACAATCTGCTTTATACGTGCTTCGTTTGAAGTCATCAATTCATTGAATGCGCCGTTGCCCATCTCTCCTGCAGGGATCGTAGAACTGTTCAGCCATTTCTTATTAACAAATTCGTAAAAGTCATCACGTGGATTCGTACCTTCAAGGGCAAAAATTCTTTTCGTAATCGTCTGCAATTGTTCTGCCGTTATATAATCTTTTACACCGAGTGTACCATCCGGATAGCCGCCAATCACACCTGCGTCTGTTAATGATACGAGTTCCTGCTTCGCCCATGCAGGTACATCTGTGAAGTTTGCACCTGCATTTCCTACACGCAGATCATTGCCTTGTGGCTTAGGTAGATCAGAGAAAGCACGACTAATCATAATCAATGCTTCGATTCTTGATACATTCTGATTCTCATTAATAACGCCCTTACCATAACCCTTCAGTATATCTTCACGCTTCACATTCGGATTATAGTCATCTACTACATCAAGTAGATAGTCTACTACCTCACCTCTTGTTACGTAAGGTGCTGCTTCCTTCGCCATAACCGAGATCGGCATTAACGAAAGGCATAGCAAAGTAGATAATAGTACTGCAATCATCTTTTTCATTTAAATACAGCCTCTCCTTCAAATAAAAAATCTATGATTTAGCAAGTAAATAAGTAGAAGAGATTCGGATTTTATTATGAGAAAAATATGCTAAATCTTATACGCCTTCATCGCTTTACGAAGCTCTTTGAATGATGGACGCTTGCCGTACATCAGAACACCGGTACGGTAGATCTTCGCGGACAGCCAGCCGCATACCAGAATGGCCACGATCAGAAGCGCCAGTGAGATGAGGATCTGCCATACTGGGATTTCGCCCATTCCGATCCGCACCAGCATAGAAGTCGGCGCTGTGAACGGGATAAAGCTCGTGATCTTGATCAGCATGCTTTCCGGCGTGTTGATGCTGAAAATACCGATGTAGAATGTCACAAGTCCGAGCATCGTAACGGGCATCACCGCTTGACCCAGCTCTTCGGTACGGCTGACCATGGAACCTACAGCAGCATAGAGCACCGCGAACAGGAAGTACCCAAAGATGTAGAACAGCAGTCCGTATACCATCACTGCGATATTGATATCCGATGGACTGAGATGGAAATCCTTCAACATCTCCACATTGTTCGGCAGCATCAGGTTAGCACCAATAACGACGCCGAAGGCAGCGATTTGGGTGATACCCACCAGGAAGATCCCGATGATTTTACCGAACATTTGGCTCAGCGGCGATACGCTAGTAATGAGAATTTCCATAATGCGCGAGCTTTTCTCTGCTGTTATCTCAGCCGCGATCATATTGCCTGTCATCATATTGGAGGTGAAGAATAGAATCATCAAGAAGTACACGATCACGTAATTCATGACTTTCTGGTTGTTGGCTTTCTCCTTGTCTCCACCCGCACTTGCTTTGGCATGATCGGAGATATCAAGCGAGCTGAACGATACCGGCTTATTCAGTGCGGCAATTTGCTCTGCCGTCAGAGAATCCTTCGTAATCATCGTGGTTTTGATATTTTGCAATGCACCCTGCAGGTAGGCGTTCAGCCCTTGACTGATATCCCCTTTACCCGCGTAGACCACTTTCGGAAAAGATTTGTCAGCCGGATCTTCCTCAAATTTCAGGTATCCTTCCAGCTTGCCGTCCTTTACGTCTTGCTTGAGCTGATCTTCATTGCTACCCTTCACAAAAGCAAAATCCTTCGCGCCAGAAGCCGCCGCATACTTCTCCAGCTCCGCCGCCGTTTCCTGCTGGCTTCCATACAGGAGACCGATTTGCTGCGCCTTCCCGTCATCCCCGCTGCTGAACTGCTTGATGATGTAAGGAAGATTCATGCCGATCGTAATCAGGATGGCCAGCACTAATGTCGTGACCAGAAAAGATTTTGTTTTAACTTTATTCTTAAAAGTAAATCCGATAATGGTTCCCAAACGATTATTCATGTGATTCACCCACCTCTTGAATGAAGATTTGGTTCAGCGTTGGCTCTTTGATTTCAAAGCGCTCGACCGTCGTTTCGGCCATAGCATGCTGTAGGATCAGCTGAGCTGTATCCGGTGTGCCGATATGGATATGATATCCGCGATCCACGCGCTCCACCGATTTGACTCCCGGAATGGACTCCAGGCGGTTCACTTGACCCTCCGTGTACAAAATCACTTCTTCGCGCGGATAGCGGCTCTTGATCTCTTTGATTTCCCCCTGCACTACCGTATTAGATCGGTCTAGGATCGTAATGCGGCGGCACAGCTCCTCGACATGCTCCATGCGGTGGGTAGAGAACAAAATGCTCGTTCCATTATCCCGCAGCTCTTTGACCGTAGCCTTTAGCAGCTCCACATTGACCGGATCCAAGCCGCTGAAGGCTTCATCCAAAATCAAAATTTGTGGTTTGTGCACGATAGCGGCGATAAAGCCCATCTTCTGCTGGTTACCCTTGGACAGTTCTTCGATCCGCTTATCGTAATATTCCGGTACTTCGAACCGGTCGAGCCAGTAACGCAGACTTTTGTCCGCATCCTGTTTGGACATGCCGCGAAGGCGAGCCAGATAAACGATCTGTTCACTGATCTTCACCTTCGGATACAGCCCCCGTTCTTCAGGCAGATACCCCATGATCCGCGTCAGCTCGTTGTTGTAAGGCTTTCCATGGTAGCGGATGTCGCCTCCATCCGGGTAAATCAGTCCCAGCACCATCCGCATCGTCGTCGTTTTTCCGGCGCCGTTCGCACCCAAAAGTCCGTAAATTTCCCCCTGCTCCACTTGCAGTGAAATGTTGTTTACCGCTGTCTTTTCCCCATACTGCTTAAATACATGATCCAATTGCAACGATACCATGTTTAATCCCCTTTCCCTGACTGCATTCCTGCAGGCAGATGGCCTTTTAACCATAGGCTTAATATTTCATCAAGCTCGAGCGTCCTGGTCTTCAAAACCGGTATTCCCGAGTCATGTAAAATCTGTTCCGTGTGTAGACAATCGGTTGTTATCATCCGTACGACCCCTTGAATCTCCTGCTGTACCTGGATGATGCCCGGCAAATCCTCGGCGAGATCGGTGCCGCCGCTGACCCAAATTTCCTTCCAGTTATCCATCAGGCTGTCTTTCTCCGCTATGCCGTGCAATTTACCGTGATGCAAGAGAAGGACGTAATCCGCCAGTCTTTTGACTTCATCGACGATATGGGTGGAGAGCAGTATCGTAGCCTCTCCTGATTCCATATAACTTCGCAGTTCATCGATCATCAGCTTCCAAGCGAAAGGATCCAGCCCTGAAGAGGGCTCATCTAGCAGCAGCAGCTTCGGTCTGGGTGCGAGTGCAGCGGATATCTCGTATTTGCGCCGCTCTCCCTTGGACATTTTCTTCAGCTTGATGTTCCGCGGAACCTTGAATTTCCCGAGCAGTTCTTCAAAATACATCTGATCCCACTCCGGATACCACTGTGCCCGGAACTCTGCAGCTTCCTCCGCGGTCAGATTATCCTCTTCACTGCAGGACTTCTCCGACACGAAGCCGATTTGGCAGCGGACATTGTGCGGAATTTCCTGCGGATAGTTTTTGCCGAACCAGGAAATGCTGCCCCGATCGGGAAATACAATCTTCAGCATCATATGGATGAGAGTACTCTTACCAGAGCCGTTTTCTCCGATCAGTCCGATGACATAGCCCTTGGGCAACTTCAAATCAATGGGACCGATCATCTTATGCCGCATCTTTTTCTCAATACCGTTCATTTCTATGGCGACTTGCTCCACTTATGCCTCACCTTCTCCCTTCTCCGAATGATATTTGCTGTGCAATATTTTTAAAAAGAGCTGCTTAAGCTCTTCCTCCTCACATTTGACGGATATGCCGACATCGACTGCTGAGCTCAGCGCCTCTTCCACCGCTTCCCGTTTGAATATTTCACGCTGTGAATCTCCGACCTTCGCGACAAATGTTCCAGTCCCCTGCTTCGTCCGCAGCAGTCCCTCGTTCTCGAGATCCTGATAGACCCTGCGAACGGTAATGACGCTGCAGTTTAATCCTCCGGCAAATTCTCTGATCGATGGCAATAGGATCCCCTCCTTGATTTGTCCACTGATGATCAGCGATCTTAATTGGGATTCGATCTGATGGTAAAGAGGTTCAGCGCTATTTTCATTCAGTTGTATTGGGATCCACACCTTTCGCACCTCACCTTTGCTTCTCGAACAGATTACCGCTTAAGCTGCGGCGGTTCTGTAAACGGGGAGCCCTTATTGTTATCTAAGTGGTTACACCAGATCTCTGCTTCTGAGCTTGCGTAATGTTATTTTTGAAAAGATCGCTAGGCTTACAGCGGCCGCTACCAACGCCGTCCACATGATCGGAGACAGCAGACTCCAGCGGGTTGCGAGCTCGATCGTGTAAAGCAGCAGATTACCTCCGCATATTTTGATGCCTGCTGCCGCAACCACCGCCGCTGCAAACAGACTCAAGGTGGATCTGAGGTACGCTTTGCCATGATTGGAAAATTCAAAATACATATATGGTCCTGACATCATCATGCCGTATCCGATCCATGTGAGCGCCAAGGCCAGATATCCTGATAATGACATTTCATTTCGCATTGGCTCTGCAATCCAGTACATCAGTCCGAAAAAAACAATTCCGTTGACCATAAAACCCAGGAAAATCTGCATCAGCCGGTAAGCGATCACAACATGATCTGAAATCGGCAGTGCCCTGAAGTAGGCTAGCATCCGTGTATAGGAATCCTCGCTTAAATATTTGAATGACCTTCTGCAGAAATAAAAGCCAAGCATGGGAATCAGCAGCAGAAATAAACCATCAATGACCGGACTCGCATAGCTTCTGTCTTCCAATTGCCCTTTAACCGCCATTCCAAGCGTAAAAGCCATATAAGCGGCATATACAAAGGTCCAAACAAAATATTTCTTCTCGCCCTTCAAGTCCTTCAGGATCATGGACCAGGCCCTCTTAGTGTTGCTCAAACGGATCTCCCCCGCTCAATCTTGGTTATGTATTCAGGTGTGTATACACCTCGTCGGTGTGCTTACTGTGTATATCTTTATACACAGTATATAGTGTGTCTATGGAAGACACAATAGGATTTAGCAAAATATTTTGGAAAATTTTATGATGACCCTCCTCGAAGCAAAAAAATGGCCCAGAACCCCTAAACGGGCTCTGAACCTTATCTACCAACGATCAGGCATGATGATCAATACGCAAAAATCGTCGGATATCGGGTATAAAAATCAATCATGGTTTGTGCGACTTGCTCCTGTTCCTTAGGCACTTCAATCTCCAGCATCGTAAAAGAAGCGTTATCCTGCTCTATATCCTGATAAGCCGCCCCGTAAGTTTCATACGTTTCCGAATCCTTTTGCAGCTTATACAGGGCCATGTGCTCATTCAGCAGCGTTCTACTCTTGAACACAGGCGTATCTCCGGCAAATCCCCGCTCTTCCGTCCACTGCTTTTTTTCCGGAAACAGTCTACCGATCTCGCCAATCGCACAGCCCATACAAGCACCAACATCTAGATAGGTCATATGTATGCCTTGATTCGCAGGATCCTGCATTTCAATTTTAACCGAGCCATCCATACCTGTATCCGCTTGGGTAACCTCCCAATGACGCGGAGCCAGCATGAGATACCCATAATTGCTGCTCTCATTCAAAAAGTATGCTCCCCATCGTGTAATATCCGATTCAGGAAGGAAAGTATCTTGAAGTACCGGCAGTTCCTTATGTGGAAGATTGGATGGAATATACTCGCTGTAAAATTTACCGGATATACAGTATAGCGGAAGCTGTCTGATCCCTTCCTGGGATGACTGCTCCAGCTTGAGCACACCGCACTGTACTGCAGACTGCTTGCTAACACTCTCGGGATCATCTACATTTAAGCCTTGCTCTGAATCAGACGGCTTTCCGGCTCTAGGTGGCGCTTCGGTCTGATTTTGCTGGCCTGCTTCATGTTGCTGATCTGCCGACATTTTTGCGGAAAGCGAGGTTGCAAACAGCAATGCCACGATAGCTACAACAGCCAAGACATACCGTCTGCTCTTCTGCCTCCCCTGTTTCCAAAAGCCGATACGTTTCATGTGGACCCCGGACCCTTCCAGCGATTTTGGTGTTCACCCTTATAATGTTAAGACGTAATTAGAAGCCACAAAGTTACCATTTATTTTTTGGCATCCCTTCATTTATACCCACATTTTAGGTCCAAGAACACGGAAATCGAGCAAAATGCTGTCTTTGCAATCCACTCCCTCTAAAATTGATTCGGCAGTCGCATGAACATCCGCCCAGATACTATTATGAATCATCGCATATAAAAAGACCTTTTCACTATGCCCAGTTGCAGACATCTGAAAAGGTCTCTTATGCTTAAGCGCCCATTATAACTTCCCATACCGGGGCAGTATGTCCACCAGGATAGAGAACATACAGCAGAACATAAACGGCTACGCCGGTAATCGCCGTCACAAACCAGATCGTGGCCGTGACTCTTCCCCATTTGCGGTGCTTTGAGAATTTCTCCTTGAAGGCCAGCACCAACGTGGTAATCCCGAATACGGCAGCTACGGTAGCCAGCGTAATGTGGAAGATCAGGAAGGTTTGATAATACACTTTAAGCTCGTCCGATCCGCCCCAGGACGTGTTTCCAACAAAGGCCGTTCTGGACACGTAGATAATGAAGAACAGCAGTGCCGCAATGGCGCCGCTAATCATTACTTTTTTATGGGCGTCACGCTTCCCTTGAATAATGAGCACCCAGCCAATTGCCACCAAAATCGCGCTGATGACAATAAACGATGTGCTGATGGTCGGCAACAGCATGTATAAATCCATGAAAATCCTCCTTACCTTAGGTATATCAGCAGACTACGCACGGTTCATGGAACCTTCGCTATACTCACCCGGCACCATATCGTTGTCTTCTTTATTTTCTTGCTTATACCAACGAAAAAATACTTTCGCCAGCATGGTTGCAAAAATAAATTCTTGAAAGAATTTCATCACGATTCCGCCAACCTGCTGATCTACCTTTGTACTCATAATGTTGAAAAAGGTTGGACCGCCAAAAGCCTCCAATAGCTTCGACGGATCTCCGGGCACGCAATATCCCATCGCTTGCGCCCATGCATTCGGATCGCTGTACGTAGCGTACAATGGCTCGATAGAGAAAATAATCAAACCGCAGGCTGGTGTCAACAGCACCATATTCAAGAAGATATAGCCGATCTTGGCGAGTCCCGAGGCTTTATCCTTCTCTGGCAGCGGATTAATCAAAGTCCACCACATCAGAATGGCTGCAATAAACAGCACCAAATAGTATATCCGGTGAAGCGTAAAGTGCAGCATGACATAGTCATGAACATCCGGGAAGTGATAGAAAGAGAATAACCCGTTAAACAGGACTGCAGCAACGATAGGACGCGCAAGGAAGCCCAGCTTCTTGAACGGATTGATCTTGAGTATGACTCTCCACAACCATGCCGGGATCCCCATCATGAGCAGCGGCGGTGCAACAATAAACGACAGTGCCATCGATGTCATATGAAACGTAAACATCAAGTGTCCTAGCAGACTGATCGGCCCGCCTTGAGCAAGGTACAGGATAAACATACCGCAGACGAAGCTGATCTTTTTGCTTAACGGCACAGGCTCAGAACCGGCAATCCTCTCACTAAGCGGTCCGATAACAACAAAATACGCAGCCGTCACGATCAGCATAAAAGCGAGAAATAACGGACTGAACAAAGCGCTAAAGCTAAAATATTCTAACCCCAGCATGTTAAAACCTCCTCTCAGGCAGCATCATATCTGTCGAAATTGTGACATCTCGCCTTCACTGAAAAAAAGAGGGGGCAAGAGCCCGCCTCTTTTTCTATTTTACCACCAAACCCAGTACAGAGCCATAACGATGGCTGTACCTGCTATGAAGAATCCGCCAACCATAAACAGGATCGGCATCATATGCCCCCGGTCTTTTAAGTGCATCCAGTAGCCCATCTGCACGAAGACCTGAAGTACAGCCATAGCGAGGAGAAGAATTACCGTAAATGCGGGATTCACTCCGCCGGCAGCGACTGCTGCAAAAGCTATAGCTGTCAGAATGATGGAGAAAATGAATACTATAATATGCTTCTGAGGTCCCTCGTGACGTGCGCTGTGCTTAACAACATCACGACTTGCCTGGCGATCTGCAGTAGTCATGTCTTAGCCCACCTTTCCAAGCAGGTAAACGACCGTAAAGATGAATACCCACACGACGTCGATAAAGTGCCAATACATTGCTGACACATAAACCTTAGGTGCCGTTACGACCGTCAATCCTTTTTTGAACAGCTGTCCGATAATGACAGAAATCCAGAGCACACCGAATGCTACGTGAGCCCCGTGGAAGCCAACCAATGTATAGAACGAAGAACTGAATGCACTGGTTGTCATACCGAATTTCTCGGCAGTTACATAATCAGCAAATTCATAAATTTCAAGACCCAGGAAGCCCAGACCCAAAAGAACGGTAACCATTAACCACACGCGAAGCGCAGCTACTTTATGACGGTGCAGGGCCTGAACGGCGAATACACTGGTCAAGCTGCTGACGAGCAGGATCAAGGTTGCTGCAGCGGTCATCGGCAAATGGAAAAGCTCATTTGCGGTAGGACCTTCATTCGTTTGATTGCGGAGCGCAAGGAATGTTGCGAACAGGGTACCGAACAGTACGGCTTCTCCACCAAGGAAGAGCCAGAAGCCGAGTACTTTATTACGGCCTTCTAACGTCGCTTTTTCCGGTTCTTGTGGCAATGCGCCGTCTGCATGCGTTGCACTCATGCTTTTACCCCCTCTTCTTCCAGCTCTTCAACTTCGATGTGCCAGCCGTGATCGTCATACAGGGAACGCAGCAGCATGGAACCGAAAGTGATAACGAGTCCGATAATAACGACAATCCAGTTGTTGAAGATCAAGCTCATAAAGGAATTCGAGAAACTCTCTTTACTGAACATGAATCCAAGACCAGCGATGAAAATACCGACGGACATAACGAAAGGAAGAATGGTCGGCGAAGGCATATGGATCGGTCCGATCGGTTCCGCAGGAGTCATTTCTTTGTTGCCAGCCATTTTTTCTTTCCAATAAGCATCGATGCCGCGAACAAGCGGAATTTGCTTGAAGTTGTACTCTGGCGGAGGAGATGGGATCGCCCATTCCAGTGTACGTCCATCTTCCCAAGGATCGTTAGCAACGCCTTTAGGCTTCGTAGCCGTTACGATTGCGTTGATCAGGAAGAAGATAACACCGATACCCATCGTAATTGCACCAATAGTACTGATCAAGTTCAGCGTATCGAAGTTTTGGTTAGGCAGATAAGTAAATACGCGACGTTGCATACCCATGAGACCCAAGAAATGCTGTACGAAGAAGGTCAGATGGAAACCGATAATAAAGAACCAGAAAGACAATTTACCAAGTGTTTCGTTCAGCATACGGCCGAACATCTTAGGCCACCAGTAATGAAGACCTGCAAGGATACCGGATACGAGAGCACCAACGATAACGTAGTGGAAGTGCGCTACGACGAAATAGGTATCATGGAACTGGTAGTCGGCAGGAGCCGATGCGAGCATAACCCCTGTTACACCACCCATAACGAAGGTAGGGATAAATCCGATCGCAAACAGGTTCGGGCTTGTAAAGCGAATCTGTCCGCCCCACATGGTGAACAGCCAGTTAAAGATTTTGATACCCGTAGGTACCGCGATAAGCATTGTTGCAATCGAGAACAGTGCGTTCGCAACCGGACCAAGGCCTGTTGTGAACATGTGGTGAGCCCAAACCATGAAGCCCAGGAAGGCAATCAGGATGGTCGCAAACACCATGGAGCTGTAACCGAAAAGACGCTTGCGCGAGAATGTCGGTATAACCTCGGAAATAACGCCGAAAGCCGGCAGGATGAGGATATACACTTCAGGGTGACCAAATATCCAGAAGATATGCTGCCAAAGAACGGGGTTACCGCCGTTGGCGACTTCAAAGAAGTTGGCTCCCAAAATACGGTCAAACGAGAGCAGTACCAAACCAACCGTTACGGCTGGGAATGCGAACAGGATCATCGCAGAAGTAATGAAGGATGTCCATGTAAACATTGGCATTCTCATAAAGGACATTCCCGGTGCACGCATCGTAATGATCGTAGCCAGGAAGTTGATGCCCCCGATCAGTGTACCAAGACCGGCGATCTGAAGGCCGACGGTGTAAAAATCCACACCATGCGTCGTACTGTAAGTATGTGTTGAGAGCGGAGTATAAGCCGTCCAGCCCGCATCAGGCGCGCCGCCCATAATCCAGCTCAGGTTGAGCAGTAGGCCGCCGAACAGGAACGTCCAGAAACCAAGTGAGTTCAGAAACGGAAAGGCGACGTCGCGCGCACCGATTTGCAGCGGGATGACCGCATTCATCAGTGCAAAGATCACAGGCATAACGCCCAGGAAGATCATCGTCGTACCGTGCATTGTAATCAGTTCGTTAAATGTTTGGGCTGATACAAAATCGTTCATCGGCTTGATCAGCTGCAAGCGGATCAATATCGCTTCGATACCGCCGATTCCAAAGAACAAACCGCCAGCCAGTAAGTAAAGTATGGCAATTTTCTTATGGTCGACTGTCGTAAGCCAATCCATTAAGCCCTTATGGCGCTTGACACTATGAGCATGAGCCAAGGTTGGTACCCCCTCTTATAAAATCTTGCTGTTATTGCTTAGTACTCCAATTTGTAGTTAGCCAAGTAATCGGCAATGCCATCGATTTGTTCATCTGTCAGACCCAAATCTTTTGGAGCTGGCATTTTGTTGCCCTGTTTCACAGCTTGTGGATCTTCAAGCCATGTTTTCAGGTTTTCCTTAACCGGTTTACCTCCGTCTTGACCTTCATTCAGCAAGATACCGGCAACAGATTCACGGGAACCGATGCCTGTAAGATTCGGAGCTACTGGACCCCCTTGATCACCAACAGCATGGCAAGACAGGCAAGAATTTTTGAATGTTTCAGCCAGAGCTTGATCTTTAGGCAGAACAGCAGGCGCTTTCATTGCTGTAACCCATTTATCGAACGAATCCGGGCTTACAGCCTTGACCTTGAATTCCATCAGAGCGTGTGACGCACCGCAAAGCTCGGCGCATTTACCGCGGTAAACGCCTTCTTTATCCGTGCTGAAGCTGAACCGATTGATGGTTCCATCCGGGTTCGTATCCATTTTACCGGACAGGGATGGCACCCAGAAGGAGTGAAGCACGTCAGCAGTTTTCAGCTCAAAAGCAATGTTTTTGCCCGTTGGAATGATCAGTTCCTGAGCGGTGTTTACACCGTACTGAGGATATTCAAACTCCCACCAGTATTGGTGCGAAGTTACCTTAACCTGTACGGAACCCTTTTCATTATAATGATCGTCACCAAAAGCAAAGATCTGCTGAACCGTAGGAACAGCAAGAATAAACACCAGAATAAGCGGAATGACTGTCCAGATAATCTCCAGCTTGAAGTTACCTTCTACTTGTTCAGGTATTTCTGTTTGTCCCTTTTTCCTGCGGAACTTAATCAAAACGTATACCCCAATTGCAAATACGACGACCAGGACAGCGACCATGATCGTGATTGAAAGCTTCATCAAATCATACTGTCCTTGCGCCACAGGCCCCTGTGGTCGTAATGCCGACAAGTCCTCGCGGCCGCACCCGGCTAAAAGCAGAGAAAATACTGCGAGCAAGGGAACAAGTCGCTTTACAGCCTGCCACCGTTTCATCATTGATCTACCCCACTTCGTACATTTTCACAGGTGCCGCCAAAGAAACTTTTGGCAGTCAATCACCTGCGCTAGAACGGATGAATCACTACTGTCAATTAAAACAATCACCTATTTAATATAAATTTAAGGTACTATTTTGTCAATGATTCTGACCTAGTTCACAAATTGTTCGAAAAGTGCTTAAAGTCGCGCCACACAAGCATTTGCAATCGTTTCCACCGTGCTACCATTCCCTTTTCGACCCCTGGTTTGGAACCTTATTTATCCTTTTTCGTATACCCACATTTCAACTCTTTCATTCATTTTCCCCCTTTTTCCAAGCTTTGAATCGTCAGCTTTCAACAAAAAAGGAGCCTATGCGGCTCCTAATTGGTGAGTATTAGTGGTCCTTCATCCGTGATTGCAATCGTGTGCTCGAACTGAACACCGGGTGTACCGTCCGCTGTCTGGATGCTCCAGCCGTCATCATTCCAGAGAACCGCCCCGGTTTCACCCAGCGTGAATATAGGTTCAACGGTTATGACCATCCCCTCTTCCAGACGGACGCCGTCGCCGCGTTTGCCGTAACTAGGCACATCCGGCGGCTCATGAATTCGTTGACCGATGCCGTGTCCCACCAAAGGCTTAACAACGCCATATCGTCCCTTTCGCGCTGCCTTCTCGATAACATATCCAATGTCGCCTATGGTATTGCCGATCCTCGCCTGATCAATACCTTTATAAAGCGCCTGTTCTGTCTTCAGCATCAGCTTCTGCAGCGGCCTGCTCAGCACCCCCACACCATAGCTCCAGCCGGAATCGGCAAGCCAGCCGTCCTTGTTGACGACAATATCAATGGTCACCACATCCCCTTCCGATAAAGGAACATCATTCGGAAAGCCATGGCAGACGGTATCGTTGACGGAAGCACAGGTCGCGAACGGAAATCCTCGGTACCCTTTTTGCTCCGGAGCCGCTCTGTGTTTGGCCAGATACTCTTCTACAAAAGCATCAATGGCAAGCGGCGTCACCCCGGGCCCGATCATCTTTGCAATTTCCTGATGGCAAGCGAATAGAATACGGCCCGCTTCCCGCATATAGCTGATTTCTTCCTTGCTTTTCAAGCTTATCTCCATGCTGCACTCCCTTTCGTACACGCTTTTACGCCCATCTAACCGGGAATGTTACACTATATGCATCAAGGAGCCCGTACCGCCGTTTGCAGCACAAAAAAACCGCTTCCGCGAAGATTCTCCGCAGAATACGGTTTGATTCATTATATTCGTTTATTTAATTCATTATATTCGTTTATTTATGCTGGCACTGAAGTGATTATGAAACAGAAGAATTCATTCTTCCCAATTCATGCTCCACAACCGAGGTCAACTCTTCTTCGTACCCTCCCATAATATGATATTTCCGGACGTATTCCTTAACAAATTTCTTCGGATCCTTTGGCCGGAAAATCCGTGTCATTTCCCGCAGACTTTCTTTTACTTCGTTATGACCTTTCGTTGCCATGATAGTTCCCTCCCAAAACACTTGAATGGATTGCTCCAATTAAGAGAATGCCGAAAAGACCTTACCTGACATGAAGAAGTAGTCGTTTGCAGTTAGTTATAGGTTTGGGCTGAACGCTCCCGGCGCCGCTTAAGGTACTGGAATTAACATACCCTAAAATGGCAAAGACTGTATCACTCCTTTCATTGTAGCATATTCTGCTGCCGAAAACAGCTTTCCAAAGAAATGAATGGATTTTTATATTGAATTTAAAGGTTCTTATCTTTGATCATCGGTTATTCGGGTTAAGTTAATAATAACAATAGATATTTACGTTTGCGTGACATGAAAGGAGACTTGAACATGGAAAGCCACGACATTCTGCGATTTCAAACGCCATCATACAGAACACCGTCATTTTCTTACCAGCCGCCGGATAAATCGGGATCAAAACAGCCTTTGCTGGACAAGGTGGATGCGGAGATTAGCAAGTCTTTTCCAAAAATGAGAAGTCTTCTAGTTGTTCGCCACGGTCAGCTTATATACGAAAAATATTATAACGGTCACGAAAGCGGATCACTGAATGATCTGAGGTCCGCCACAAAAAGCTTTACGTCGATCCTAACCGGAATCGCTGCGAGCCAAAGTCAGCTGCCTGGCTTGGATGAGCCGCTTCTGAGCATACTTGGCCGTTACGCCACCAGAAAAACAGATCCTGCACTACATGAAGTCCTTACCCTCCGCAGGCTGCTAACCATGACGACCGGAATGGCCTGGCAGACCGGCAAGAAGCTGGGAGAGCCGATGATCCGCCGTTTTCATCAAAGCAGACAATGGACTTCCTTCGCCCTCTCCCTGCCGGTGGATCCGGAGATGATCGGGCGTTTTCAATACCGCAGTATTGATACGCATCTGCTCTCTGTCATTTTGTCGGAATGCACAGGCCAGGATGCTTACTCATACGCCAGGGAGCATCTGTTTGAACCGCTCGGCATCGGACACTCCGCATGGGATTCCAGCCCAGAAGGCCACAGTATGGGACATGTTGGTCTGTATCTCACTTCACGGGATATGGCCAAGTTTGGTGTGTGCTGTCTTCAGGGAGGCAACTGGCAGGGACATCAGATTATTTCTTCAACCTGGCTAGACCAGGCGCTTCAGACACAGGTGGAGGGCTATCCTGCTTTTGGGGATTACGGATTCGGCTGGTGGACAGGTAAAATGAACGGTGAATCCTTCAGCTGTGCTCACGGACATGGCGGACAACAGATTTATCTGTTTCCCGCACTTGAAGCCGTGATTGTGTTTACTGCGGACACCAAAGTCCGTCGCTGGAAGAATCCCCGGCCGCTGCTGCAGCAGTTCATATTGAGCGCTTTCCGCTGACAGCCATGAAATCTGGATAATCCGCTGCAAGTCAGGGAACGTTAATAAGGCAGTTTTACGTCTTCAGCAGAATGTTTCCGACAGCGATGAAGGAGGACTCTTGGATGAAAAACAAAGACAAAGCCATGCTGCCTGTTTCCCGTGAAGAGGTTGAGGTTGACGGCATCTACACCAATGAATGGGGACGTGAGGAAACGCTGCATCGCGGGCAGAATTTCCCGTCCGATCCGATGCTGGGGACAACTGAGTGGCAGCTCAGCGAATTCCTATACGATAATCATCATGAAGGCCGGACCGATCCCCGCCTCGTTCCGAAGGAAAACGACACGGACAAGATCGGCAAAATTACGCATCCACGCAGGCAGCAGCAAGGCGGCGACCCTTCTTAAGGAAAATGTTTATCGATGTATCTTCACAGAAGACAGACCGCATTTAGTGGTAATTTTCCTTGCGATTATGGAATGGTTCAGCTTCGCTGAAAATTATGCATTCCATAATCTTAAGGAAAACGTTTATCGATGTATCTTCACAGAAGACAGACCGCATGCACAAAAGGCATCTTCAAGAGCAGGCTCCGGAATGGTTGCCAATGCTCTTGGGGATGCCTTTTTACCTTTCATAACTTGTCTTAAGACGACATATGTTTATACAACAATCCCGTTGTAAGACAAGGAGTGGTAGTGATGTCCCCTTTTTTCAAATCGTCCACTGGCCTGCCTGAAAATATCGCCGCGACGCTGTGTTATTTGTTCGCCTGTTTCGGCGGCATCGTGTTTCTTGCACTCGAAAAGCGCAGCCGCTTCGTTCTGTTCCACGCACTGCAGTCCGTGTTTGCTTTTGGCGCAGTCATGATCGCCCATGTTCTATCCGGCTTCATCCCCCTGATCGGTCCACTGATTGCAGGTCTGCTGTCCATTCTGACCCTGGTGATGTGGATCGTTCTTCTTTTCAGCTCCCTGCAAGGTAAATGGATGAAGCTCCCCTGGGTCGGCGACTTGGCCGAAAAGCAGCTTCACCATCTATAATCGATTGGTATATGTCCATTATTTCATAGTTCCCTTTTAACCTCGAACTTCTTACAATAAAGACAAAGGGTTCTTTTGAATGACATGGGGGAAAACAAATGTATTTGTTTGTAGTCAATAAAAAATCGGGCAACGGCCACGGCTATCGGACCTGGCTGAAGATCAAGAACGCTCTAGATTCCAGGGCGATCCGTTACCGCCACCTGTTTACCGAAAGCGCTGGGCAGGCAGCAAAGGTTATTGCCAACACCTTATCTGAGGCGGAGCATTGGCAAGGTGTGGCCGTTATCGGAGGAGACGGAACGATTCACAGCGTGCTGCCTATTCTGAAAGACTTTAACATTCCGCTTGCCGTGATTCCGGCAGGCTCAGGCAATGACACTGCCCGCGGCTTTGGCATTCCGCATGACCCGTTGTCTGCGCTTGATGTTATGCTCGCTGGGCAGACCAAAGCTGCCGACCTGATCGTTACTTCCAGCGGTTTTACGCTCACGGCCCTCGCTATCGGCTTTGATGCTCAGGTAGCCGAGAACGTGAATACCAGCTTGTATAAAAAAGTCTGCAATTTCTTTCGCGTCGGACGGGCCGCTTACATTGTAGGCATCCTGCATACGCTCTTGACCTTTAAGCCATGCAGCGTTAAGGTGACCTGCGACGGCGTAACAAGCACCTATCCCAATACGTGGCTTACCGCCATTACAAATGTCAAAAGCTATGGCGGCGGCCTGCATATCTGTCCCGAAGCCCATCCTGGCGACGGACAGCTCGATATTTGCATCGTCCACGGCTGTTCCAGGCTGCAGCTTCTCCGCCTATTTCCAACCGTGCTGACCGGTAAGCATGTGCATCTTCCGTTCGTGAAATTCATGCGCGGTAAAGAACTATCCATTCACTTCGAACAGCAAAGACTAGCGCTTGGAGACGGAGAGAATATATCCACCGGACCGTTTGATATTTCCGTAGAGCCGAATGCACTGCAGGTCTATGCCGTCTAGAGATATAAGACCGGACTTGTATCATCGTATATTATGAATCTTAAAAAAGAAGGGCAAGCTCGCTTACGCGGCTTGTCCTTCTTTTATAGTTGAGTCTTCTGAGTTCGGGAGTTTTCCTCCTTTAAGTCCGTTGAACAGCAGGTTGAGCACAATAGCGGTGACGCTGCCGGCCACAATGCCGTTGTCCACGAGAATGCGGGCCCATGACGGCAGTTTCAGGAAAAGATCCGGGTTCACGCTCACGCCAAGTCCCATGCCAACGGAACAAGCAATAATAAACAGATTTTCAAACTTGTTGAGATCCACCTGGCCGCCAAGCATCCGAATGCCGGATGCTACAACCATACCGAACAAGGCTACCATCGCGCCCCCTAGCACCGAAGTTGGAACAAGCTGGGTCAGCGCAGCGATCTTCGGTACGAAGCCGATGACAATCAGGATTCCCCCCGCCACGAAAACAACGTCTCTCGTTTTTACGCGACTCATTTGCACTAGACCCACATTTTGCGAATACGTAGTATACGGGAAAGAGTTGAACAATCCGCCGAGTACAATGGCCAGTCCCTCAGCACGGTAACCCCGGGCAAGATCCTTGGAAGTGACGTCCTTGTCGACGATTTTGCCAAGCGCCATAAAGACGCCTGTCGATTCCGCAATACTGACGATCGCCACGAGAATCATAGTGAGAATCGAAGAAACGTGGAACGTAGGCGTTCCGAAATAAAACGGTTTGACCGCATGGAACCAGCTCGCCTCCTTCAGAGGCGTTAGGTCTACATGTCCGGCTGCAGCCGCGACCAGCGTACCGATAACCAGGCCGATCAGAACGGAGATGGACCGGATAAATCCTTTTGCGAAACGGTTCATGAGAATAATAAACAGCAGTACCCCAAAACCAAGTCCGAGATTCAGCAAACTGCCGAATTCACCTGCTGCCTTTGCCCCCTCGCCGCCGCCAAGATCATTTAGAGCGACCGGAATCAGCGTAACCCCGATGACCGTCACGACAGATCCGGTAACTACCGGCGGGAATAGGGCAATTAATTTGCCAAACAGCCCCGAGAACAGAATGACGAATATCCCTGAAGCGATAATCGCTCCGTAAATGGCGGAGACCCCGTCCTTCATACCAATGGCAATCATCGGCGACACGGCCTGGAACGCACATCCGAGCATGACCGGAAGCCCGGTGCCGAAGAAGCGGTTGCCCCATACTTGAAGCAGTGTTGCGAGACCGCAGGCCATTAAATCAATGGAAATGAGATAGGTCAGCTGCTCCGACGAAAATTGAAGCGCTCCCCCTACAATCAGCGGCACGATCACCGCGCCAGCGTACATAGCCAGCACATGCTGGATGCCAAGCGATAAGGTTTTGAAAGGATTTCTGTTTTTCATAAAAGCACTGCGTTTCCCTTGATTAGACCGTTCCATACGGAAATCATTCCTCCCAGAAAATTGGTATATCTCAACTGATGTTCTAGCTCGCTTGATATCCCATTTATTCCGCAAAAGTGACCATACCGTTATCGAGGGCTGCGACTCTGACCAGTGACTCTACACGATAGCCTGCTTCCTTGAGCAAACGTCCTCCGGGCTGAAACGCCTTTTCGATTACGATGCCGATTCCTGCAACTTCCGCTCCAGCCTGCTCTACAATGCGGGCAAGTCCAAAAGCCGCTTCGCCGTTCGCCAAAAAATCATCGACAATCAATACCCGTTCCCCAGGCTGGATAAACTTGCGGGAAACCGTAATTTCGTTCGTTTCCTGCTTTGTGAAAGAGTATACCTTCTCTACAAAAATATCTTCACGCAGCGTCAGCGATTTCTGCTTGCGAGCAAAAATCAGCGGAACTTCAAGCTCCAGAGCAGTCATAATGCCGGGTGCAATGCCTGATGATTCTATCGTAAGTACGCGGTCGATCGACTGGTCTGCGAACAAACGCTTGAATTCCTTCCCCACTTCTTTCATGAGCACAGGATCCATTTGATGGTTCAAAAATGAGTCGACCTTCAGTACCTGATTGCTAAGCACAATTCCTTCATTCAATACTTTTTCTTTTAGCAGCTGCATTACTTTTCCTCCTTAGAATCTCGCCTGCTGTAACATCCTTCATAACACGAAAAAAAGCCCGCCTCTTCCAAACACTGCCTTGCTGGCAGCACTCGGTTACAGAGCGGACTCACGGAAACAACTACAAAGACGTCGGGATCAAGGCCCGACAATTCGTTATTCCCGTAGTCCGATCATTTCCGGTGATCGGGTAGAGACATGCAGGCCAATTCCTGCACATATACGAGAAGACATATAAAAGTTATCAAATCGAATAGACAATGCATGAAGTATACCGCAAAACCGGGATAAAAAGAAAGAGGTTTTTGATGGAGCCCACCAAAAAAGCTGCCAAAATCATTCGAAAAATGCTGATTTCAGCTCCAATCTCGTTTATACTTTAATGGCATTGTCACATACTATTCTTATTAATAGAATCATAGAAAGAAATTAGGAGGGGTACCTATTGAAAGGCTTTATTCGTGAATTCAAGGAGTTTGCCATCCGCGGCAACGTCGTTGACCTGGCGGTCGGTGTCATTATTGGCGGAGCCTTCGGCAAAATCGTGACTTCCATCGTTAACGATATTATTATGCCGCCGATCGGGTTATTGCTGGGGGGCGTCAATTTTAAAGATCTCATCATTCCGCTCAAACCTGATCTGACCCTGCCTAACGGCAGTCCGATCAACACGCTGGCTGAAGCCCAGCAAGTCAGTGCGCCGGTCATTGCCATCGGTCAGTTTATCAATACCGTTCTCGATTTTCTGATCGTGGCGTTTTGTATTTTCATGCTTGTGAAGGGCATCAATTGGTTGAAAAGAAATGAAGAAGAAAAACCCGCGCCAGAGAAAACCATCAAAGAATGCCCTTACTGCTTGTCGGAAATTCCCGCCGCAGCCACGCGCTGCGCCCACTGTACTTCTGTTTTGGAAGTGGAGACAGAGCGAGGCTAGGCAGTTTTACCCAGGGGCTAGGAAGGGCCGCGGGAGAACCCGCGGCTACAAGCCTGGCGGCCTTTGAGGCATTAAGCTGCCGATAACCTTTTTCAAATCATGGTCCTCTGTGTACTTGGCTTCCCCGGTATCCAGTTCCGTCACACGGATATATTCATAGTCCGCACCCGGTCCCACAGGTGTAAACAGCATTTTATCCGGATCGGTTAATGCCACCTGATAATTCATATCCTTAAACATTTCCACTAGCTGCCCACTGTCTGGTACCTTCCCTTTTTCAATGAACAGCAGCCCGCGCAGACGTTTGATCTCCTGCCTGTATTTCACTTCAAAATGAACGATGCATTCCATGCTGATCCTCTCTCTTTCCTAAGTGATTTCGTTAAGTAAATTAGTTTCGTTTTAACGAGATGCCTGAAGCGGCTACAGCTTGCCATTTAGCCCTGGCCTACGAGATAATAATCATGATTTCAATCACCCGGAGGTGTTTTGGCAGCCATGAGCCAGGAATTGTTTGATATTTATGAT
Source organism: Paenibacillus mangrovi (assembly GCF_022898935.1). GTDB lineage: Bacteria > Bacillota > Bacilli > Paenibacillales > Paenibacillaceae > Paenibacillus_AQ > Paenibacillus_AQ mangrovi. The sequence continues at coordinate 162,854 of NZ_JALIRP010000003.1, forward strand.
GAGAACGATCGGAAAATAGGTACTCTCCCGCGGGAAGAGGTGCATGCCAAAGGTTATCTCCACCACTCCTTCCACTGCTGGATTGCCAGAGACACACCCAAAGGACGTAAAATTCTGTTCCAGAAGCGGCAGGACAGCAAGGATACTTTCCCTGGTCTCTTTGATATTACAGCCGCAGGGCATCTGTCCGCCGGGGAAACCGCTACGGACGCTGTCCGCGAGGTGGAAGAAGAGCTCGGTATTCCTGTCCGTATGGATCAGCTGACATCCCTTGGCACCATCGATTATTACGCAACCGGCACGGCCGGCGGCAAACCTTTTATTGACCGCGAAAAATGCTTTGTTTTCTGTTACCTTCTGAACCTTCCACTTACCGCATACCGGCTCCAGCAGGAAGAAGTCGCCGGACTGTACGAAACAGATCTGGAGGATGCAATAGCGCTATTCGAAGGATCCAAATCCGTTATTTCGGCTTCAGGAATTCATTCCGTGCAGGAAAACATACAGATGCCGAAAATATTTGATACTACCTTAAGCTTACAGCAATTCGTACCTCATAAACGTGAGGATTATCTCCATGTGTTCAAAGAACTGAAGAATCTGTAACCAATGTACAGCAAAAGGGCGCCTAGGCGTCCTTTTGCTGTGTAAGCTCCTTTTGTTCTTCCGTTATCTGCACGCCCTCAAGTCCGACATATTTGCGGTAAATCTGCTCATATCGGTGTCCATATCGTTCGGTCAATTCTTCCCCGATATCCTGCTCAAGCTCGAACAGTACCATCTCCTGCGTAAAATGATGCAGCAAAAGCTCCACCATCATTGGATGCTCGGTGACAAGTCCCTGCGCCGTGCTGTCCTCGCCCCGCATGCCAAGCATACACCAGCGCCGGTCCACAACAAACGAGAACCTCCGGCCCGGTCTTGCGCCTTCCATCTCCTGTCCAAGCGAAGCCCAAGGAACCAGACGGCTTAGCCCTGTATCATCTCCCATACACGACCAGAGGAGCTTAACGCCGCGTTTCTCGGCTTCCTCGAGACAATCCCTTAAAAGCGATGCTTCTTCGCGCCACACATCAACTACAATCTCATGCTCGGCGCGTTCCAGCTCACGTGTCAGCGTCTCCATGACGTTGCGGTCACCTTCAACACTGTAAAAAGGCTGCTGATCCGGCTCGATGCAAGGCATTCTCGTTTCAATAAAAGACAGAGACTCCTTCACCTGGCCCGATATCATCTGTGTCAATTCCTCAGGCTTCAGCATGCTGTAACGAACAGGTTCCCCGGCACTGCGCCGCAAAAATCCATGCTGTGACAGGCGCTGGAGGGCAGCGTACACGTTAGACCGTGACACCCCCAGCCCTTTCGCGACTTCATAGCCAGAGGATGGACCCTTGCCGGCCAGTTCTACCATAATTTTTGCTTCCATCTCGGTGAAACCCAAGTTCCGCAGATGCTGCAGCAGTTGTTCCATCATTTTGTCCTCCCAAGCTGCGAAAAACCCTTGTCTTGCTCTTGTGTCAGGATTTTATACCATTCCCGTATGCATAAGTGCAGAAACCATGGTTACTTCATATGATTGATGATTGCTGTCATGAATTAAATTTGTTCCGCTCCACAGCGCGGGCACCATTTGGAGCCCTTAGGCAGGTCAGCCCGGCAAATTTGACATTTCACCGATTCACGCTGAGACTCTGCAGGCGATTTCTCAGATGCTCCATCATTGTTTTCCTTCCAGTAACGGATACGGCGATCCAGCTCCAGCTGGCGCTCACGTTCACGCTCCAGCTCTTCGGCTTGCCTGCGCTCACGTTCATCGGGGAAGTCCTCTTCTTCCTTCGGATCTTCCCAATCCAAATTCGAAGAGTAGTCATATTCGAATTTCCGTTCCATGGAGGCTCCGGCTTCTTCCCGATCGTACAGGCGTACATCGTTGAAATCTTCATAATCTTCGTCTTTAAGAACGGGTTCTTTATAGATTTTGGTCTCCCCGTAATCCTCGTCTTCGAACATGGCTGCCGAAGATGCCGTACGGGATTCGGCGCGTTTCTTAGGCGGCTCTTCTTCATTCAAATTTCTGCCGCAGGCAGGGCAGAAGTTGGCGCCCAGCTCGACTGTACGTCCGCATTGGCAGAGCTTCTCGTTTTTCAGTTCCGCGATGCGGCGGCGAAGATCTTCAATCTCTTTTTGGAGAACATCGCACTCTTTGGAATGCTTCATCATTTCACGCTCGGCTTCGGTTAAATCTTCCGACCGGTAACCATCATAGAATGCTCGGCCCATCTCTATGAAATGAAGCTCCATTTCCTTCTCTACCTCGGCAATCTGTCCACTCAGCTTGTTGACTTCAACGGCGCCTTGAGCTTTCTCCGTTGCACGGCTCGCCCCGTCTTTGATTCGTTGCAAGATATTCATTGATTTTCTCCTCCAGTTTCCCTTATTCATCCCATGTAAGAATCAATAATCGACTCATATTATTTTTGTTTTTTCATTGTTTAGTAGAGGCCAATCCTATGTTACAAGGATACCATGCCCCCGCCTTCGCTGTGAAATCTGCCCAAACTTTCGCCGCAGCCTTCTCGATTGCCGCCTTCTCTTGGTATAATGGACTGCATGTGTTGGGCTGGTTATATCATACCAAATTTATAGGGCACTTGTGAAAAAAGCAATCCCTTACATCACTTTTTAGACTTATTAAAGGAGGATGCAGCCATGGTGAATACTCAGCCGACGCTTACAAGCGTACCCGCCCATGTGCCGGCTTCCGCCAAGCCCCCGAAGGCAAGTAACGCCCCGGCCCTCACCAGCCGGGACCTCGTGAAAGACCACGCCAAGGACGCCTTCTTCTTCCGGGAGCTGGAGCGCCACGGCATATTGCTGAATGCTCCACAGATTAAGGCGGTCCGTCATGGGGAAGGCCCCATGCTGATACTGGCTGGAGCCGGCTGCGGCAAGACGACCGTCCTTGCGGCCCGGACCGCTTACCTGATCGCCGTCCGCGGCGTACCGGCATCCAGCATTCTGCTCGTTACTTTCACCAGCAAGGCCGCTCGGGAAATCAAGGAACGAATCGGCCGGATGCCGGGCGTCAATCCTGCGGCAGCACGCTCCGTCGAAGCCCGGACCTTTCATTCCTTTGCGCTCATGCTGCTGCGCAGAAGCGGCTGCAAAGAACAGATTATGGGGGAGTTTAACGCACAGCATACCATCATGAAAATGGTTCTGCGCAGGCAAGACCCGTCGCAAACCTATCAGCCCGAAACGCTTTTGGCTGCATTGTCGGCCTGGAAAATGCAGGGGCAAGGCGTGGAGGAGCTGCCTGAGAAGACAGCGGATGAAGCATCCGTGAAACGGATTCTTGAAGCCTATGAATCCTGGAAGCAGGAACGCCATTTATGGGATTTTGACGATATCCTGCTGCAGCTGCGGCGGCGCATGGACGACCGCCTGTTCCTCAAACGGCTTCAGAATCGTTACGCCTGGCTGATGGTCGACGAGTTTCAGGATACCAATACCGTTCAGTACGAGCTGGTACAATATCTAGCGGCGGCTCACCGGAATCTCTCGGTCGTCGGCGACGATGACCAGACCATATACACCTTTAACGGAGCTCGTCAGGAATCCATTCTGGAATTCGATAAGCTGTATCCCGAGAGCAAGATCGTCACTCTGGATATCAATTACCGCAGCGACAGCCGGATTCTCGGCCTTGGCAGCGCCATTGTGCGCCATAACCGTTTCCGGCGCGATAAAGTACTGAAAGCAGCCGGTCCTGCCGGACAAATGCCGTTTTATGCTCTTCCCTCCCACCCGGAGGAAGAGGCTTTATGGGTAGTCAACCATATTACCCAACAGGTTCAAGCCCGAAACGTTACCTATAAGGATATTGCGATTCTTCACCGGACCGCCGGTAGCAGCCGTGCCGTGCTGGAGCAGCTGTTGCTTCGCGATATTCCGTTCGTACAGTACGGCAGCTCTTCGGTATTTTACGATCAGACGCTCATCAAGCCCTTGATGGACCATCTGAGGCTAAGCTTGAACCCCCGACGAATGGAATCGCTGCCCGGTGCTATTGGACCGCTTTATGTCCCTAAAGAAGAAGGGCAAGCCTTCATTCTCGCGCAGGAAAAGGAGACCCGCAAGAAGTATCCGCTGATTCATCTTACGCGCTGGAACAGGCTGCAGCCGTTCCAGCAGACGGCCGTGAAGGAGCGCATCAAGCTGATCAAGTCGCTGCAGAAGATGAAACCTGCCTATGCGATTCAAGAAATGCGCCGCCTGTTTTACGATAAGTATATTCAGGCTGGTGACCCTCTTGTCTATACCCAGTATAAGGAAATGGTTCTTGATTCACTGGAAGAGCTGGAGAGTGCAGCGGCGCGGTTCGATACGATAGAACAGTTTGTCACCTATGCGGATGAACTATCTCTGCGTCACGCGCAGATGGAGCTTCTGAAAGACGAAAGTGACGGAGATGCCGTTCAGCTCATGACGATCCATCGCGCCAAGGGATTGGAATTCCCTTATGTATACTGGATTGGAGCCAGTGAAGGCATCCTCCCGCACAGTACGGCCCTGAAAGAAAAGCCCCCGGAAGAGATGAAGGCTGCGGCCGCCGGAAAGACGGAACAAAACGTCTGTGATGCAGCCCTTGAGGAAGAACGCCGTTTGGCTTACGTCGCGGTGACCCGGGCCAAGGAGAGATTGTATATCAGCTCCCCCGCATATTACCACGGCAAACCGTCAGCCCCTTCACGTTTTCTGCTGGAGGCTTACGGGATTAAAAAATCTTCTATCGATGCACCATCACGGAAGACAGGCCGTAGCCGGTGATTCAAACAGGCGGCTTCGTGTAAGAAAAAATGACCTCTGTAGTAAGAAAGGCTTCAACCAATTACGTGGTAATTTTTGTATATCTGACTTTGCCTAGGCTCCTGCTTTTCAGGTACAATAAAAATGAGAAACGGAAACTTCGCCCCGTTCATAGGTCATCACCACAAAATAAGCAGATATAGGAGAACGGCCATTGAAAGAAGAATCGAATCATCAGCTTGTTACAGGTTCTGTCACGTTAAAGGATTTGCAGAAGCTCGATATCGAGAACAATATGCTGAATCAATTCAACGAGTGGAAAAAGCTGCCGATGCTTTACAAGCTCGCCCTGGAGGAGCTCCAAAATAAAGTTAAACTGATCAAGACGGAGCTGAAACTTCAGGATGGTTACAGTCCGATTGAACATACCAAGGTCCGGATCAAGGAACCAAAAAGTATCATTAATAAGCTGGAGCGCAAGGGCTTTGATTTCACGCTGGACAATATTTTGACCCATATTCATGATATTGCCGGCATGCGCATCGTTTGCGCTTTTGTTCAGGACATCTACCGGCTTCTTGATCATTTTTCACAACGAGATGATATCCGTGTGATTGAAATCAAAGACTATATCGCAAATCCCAAGCCTAACGGCTATCAAAGTCTGCATGTGATCGTCGCGGTCCCTCTCATCCTCTTTGAAGGTACGCGCTGGATGAAGGTAGAGATCCAGATGCGTACGCTCGCGATGGATTTCTGGGCCAGCATGGAACATATTATCTACTATAAATACGACAAAAAGGTTCCGAACCACGTCGTCGGGGAACTGAAGGAAGCTGCTGAGGCTGCCGATAAGCTGGATCATCAGATGCTCCGCTTGCGCGAGGAAATATTGGCGCAGGCCGGAGATTATGTTGCAGAGGAGCCAGAGAAGATCCACGAAAACTAATTACTAAAAGACCAAAAAGGACGGGATAGGCATTATGCCTATCCCGTCCTTTTTCGATTCAAACACCAACTCATGCATCTACAGCTTAATATTCGCCTCATCAAAATATTCTTCCAGCGTCATGCCGCTTTTGGCGACATCCGGCGCAAGATCGGTGCCGATATACCGGATATGCCAAGGCTCGTACACATAACCCGTGATGTCTTCACGATCCTTCGGATACCGGATGACGAAGCCGTAGTCCGCAGCATGCTCAGCAAGCCACTTCCCTTCGGTCGAATCACCGAGGCTTTCTTCCAGCACGTTGTTCACACTTGGACTGGACACATCGATGGTCAGGCCGGTCTGATGCTCGCTGGTTCCCGGTACGGCGCTCACACGGGAAGCATACTCTTCGCCTTTGGTCCGAACGTTATTTTCGTAAATGGACTTTTGGCGCTTGTAAGAACGGTATCCCGATACGGCACGAAGCTCGATACCGTCTTCCTCGGCTCCGGCAAACAGATTCTCGAGCGCGTCTGCCGCTTCCTTCCGCATATGGCGTTTCTCGTTCGGACCGTCAAAGGAAAATGGAACGTTCGGCTCGACAAGATCCGTTGGCTCATAGCCATCCGGCAGGCTGCGCTGCTTATTCACGATTACCGTCATCGCCTCGGGATTCGTAACGACTTCCTTGCCGTCCACTTCCTTAATCGTCGTCTGAAGGGAACTCTCGCTGCGTTTGACCATCACCGGATCCGCAGGCACCTGTGTTTCCTGTCCGCTTTTGCCTGCGCCCTGCAGGGCTTGTCCCTGCTCTTTACCGGAACCGCCGGTTTTCTCGCAGCCGGTAAGCACGGTGGTCGGAAGCACCAGCGCGGTAATCAGCAGGCATGTCCAAATTCCTTTTTTCCACATTTGTTGCTTGCTCATAACCATTCTCCTTACTCTACCTTTCCTGTCATATTACATTGTACTTGATTCCAGGAAAAGCGGCAAAAAAAAACGCCGAGATCCGCCAAAGGCTTTAGAAGATCATCGACGTTTGTATGCGATTATATGGAATCCTTGATTGAATCTAAGCTTTCCTTGGCCTTCCCGGAAGCATCCATAACAATCTGCCGGACGACCTGCTGTACAGCTTTGACTCTCGGCAGCAGCTCCGTCCAGTCATCCATTTCCAGATCATTTTCAGGCACGGCCTGCAGGTTAACAGACACATCCCGGTAAGAGGCTCCAGGCTCATGCAGCTTGCCCTGTTCGGCAGCCTCCGCCAACCATTCTCCTGAGGAAGGTCCAGACTTGCCCTTCTCCTCGAGCTTACTCAGCGCCTCTCCATCTCCTGATTCTGCCGCCCAAGGTACCTCTTCTGCCCATTCCCGAAAAACATGATTCAGCAGATTATCTCGGGTCAGCCCGACTAATGCAAGCCGAAGCAGCGGCTCGGAGCGAAGCTTCGCCAGCGCCGCCTCCATAGCCACCTGGACATGATCACATCCTTCTTGGCCGCAGCTGCACTGTGCCTGATCCGGCCGCGGCGCATATTCCTCAGATACAGCTTCCGTAAGCCAAGACGGTATATCATTCTTCAGGAGAGCATAGAGCGAGAGAGGATGTCCGGAAAGCCGCTCACAGATGTGTTCCCGCTCTTCCTCCGTAAGCTGCAGGCAGGGAATATCCACTTTCCAGCCTACATCTACCCCTACAGCTCCCGCATTTGATTTCTGACCTTGAATCTCTTTTGCGTGAATCCAGCCGGGCACAATACTCAGCTCGAATAGTTCCTTTTTCTTGATCATCCTCACCCCTCCCGGTCTGCTGTCGTTTTTTTGCCCTGCTGGTCTACATCCAGTCTTCTCCTTGAAGAGTAATCAGCTCCCGAAGCTCATTGTCAGACATTTCGGTAAGCCAGGTTTCGCCGGAGCCGACGACCTGCTCGGACAGCGCCTTTTTATGTTCAATCAACTCATCGATCCGCTCCTCGAGCGTACCTTGGCATATCAGCTTATGCACCTGAACATTCTTGCTCTGGCCAATCCGGAAAACACGGTCCGTGGCCTGATTCTCCACCGCCGGATTCCACCAGCGATCGTAATGCAGCACGTGGTTGGCGCGAGTCAGGTTCAGACCGACGCCTCCAGCTTTCAAAGAAAGTACAAAGAACGGCGAACCTTCTCCTTTCTGAAAAGCGTCCACCATCTGATCCCGCTCCTCTTTCGAGACACCTCCGTGCAAAAAGGACGGCTTCACGCCGTAGCGCTGCTCCAGTCTCGATACGATCAAATGCCCCATCGCCACATACTGGGTGAAAATAAGCGCAGATTCTCCGATCTCTTCAATATTATCAAGAAGATCATACAGACGCTCCATTTTACCGGAAGATTCCGCTTTGGAGCCCTTTGCTTCTTCCCTGCCAAGCAGCTGCGGTGAATCGCAGATTTGCTTCAGCTTGGTCAGCGAGGACAGCACCAGCCCTTTGCGAGCAATTCCGGTTTCCTTCCCGATCTGCTCCATAACCTGCTCTACCACGGACTGATACATCGCCCCCTGAACTGGCGTCAGCGCACAATACGATTTGATTTCCAGCTTCTCCGGCAAATCCTTGCGGATATCAGGGTCGCTTTTCAGTCGACGCAGCATAAAGGGAGCCACAAGCTTATGAAGCTCCTGCAGCTTACCAGCACCTGCATCGCCCGTTGTATAACGCTGCCGGAACGAGGTGGCAGAGCCGAGATATCCCGGGTTCAAAAAGTGAAAAATCGACCACAGCTCACCCAGACGGTTTTCGACTGGCGTTCCCGTCATGGCAATACGGTGAGGCGCAGACAGCTTCATGACACTCTGGGCCTGTTTGGTCCGGTGATTCTTAATATACTGAGCTTCATCCAATATGACCGAGGTCCATGCCATGGCCGCCAAATCCGCACCATCGCGCCCCGCCAGATGATAGGTGGTCAGCACAAGGTCATGCTTGGCGGCCTCCTTCAAGAAGCCCTCACCATGCAGGCGGCGGTTGCCGTGGTGTATATACAGGTTCAAATCGGGTGCAAACCGCTGCAGCTCATGCTGCCAGTTACCAAGAAGCGAGGTTGGACAGACGATCAGAACAGGACTCCGGTCTTTCTGATGCTGCTCCAGCAAGCAGGTGATCACCTGAATCGTCTTGCCCAGACCCATATCATCCGCCAGGCAAACGCCAAAGCCCATGTCCCTCATCGCCGAGAGCCATTGATAGCCCCGCTCCTGATACGGTCGGAGCACGCCGTGCAGCGAATCCGGAACCGGACGCACCGGAACCTTGCGCGGCCCTTCTTCGCCAAGCAAAGACTCAAGGTACCCAGCCGTTTCGAGCCCCAGTATCGGAATGCCCTTCCACAACCGTTCCTCTCCTTCTTCCGCCGATAGATGCAGCCATTCCGAAAGATCCATTTCTCCTTCTTCATGCCGTTTCAAATAACGAAGCACCTGGCGGATTTCCTTCAGGTCCAGCTCGATCCATTCCCCGCGGAACTTGACATAAGGCAGCGAGGCTTCAGCAAGTTCAGCAAGCTCTTCACGTGAAAGGGTCAGCCCTTCTAGCGCTGCTTCCACATGAAATGAGACGAGCTGCTCCATACCGATCACAGGCAGCCCTGGCTTGCTGTCATCGGTTTGCATCTTCAGGGACAAACCAACCCGGCGCCTTCCTTTGCGGCTCCATTTGGATGGCATCTGAACCGTCATGCCGGCTTTATTCAGACGCGGAACAGAGTTCCGAACAAAGGCCACCATCTCTTCCGAGGTAAGCTCCATCCCTTGAGGTGCGGGAACGCATAGCGCCTCCGCAATCTCCGGCGATAACGCCGCAGCCTCTCCAAGAAGGGTCAGCATTTGCTCCTGGACATTCGTATATATTTTCCCGCGCCGCTCTATATCGCGTTCTTTGTATCCCCATATTGCCGCAATCGGCAGCCAGGCGCCGAATTCGTCCTGAAATTCCGCCCAAAAGCTTACGCGCCAGCTTTCCTGTTCTTCCGTATGGCTTGGAGCGAGACGCAGCCCAAGCTGCATTCGGCCTTCGCGGGAACGTTCTCCACCCTCCGGACTCTCCGGAATCGACGTCGCCCCGAAAGCGGCAACTTCCTCGCTCAGTGCAGTGATTTCTTCGGCCGTCCCCTGTACGGCTATCGTCCGGCTCGCCGTAAGCAGGCTGTTCCACCACAGCTCGGCGAGCGGAGAAGCTCCCCTGCGATAATCCGCCTGAAAACGCGACAGCTTGCCTTCTTGCGCACGTACGATGTCCTGCACGCGCGAATGAATCATCGCGCTTAGGAATGAATGCAGTACGGCTGCTCCAGCCTCCTGTTTCGTCAGCGGCTCGCTGCCGAGAAGTGCAGGTACGCCAAGCGCTACTGCTGGCATGGCAGCCGCCAGCTGCTGAAAGCGTTCGATATCCTGCGGCTCTTTCAGCTTCGGCTTCCAGTTGCCCGTTAGCGCAAGCACTCCCGCCCGTCGGCGGGTACCGGCGGCCGTCAATGCCGCAGCGCCCGGAGCGATCTGTCCGCGCAGCATCAGCTCGAGGGCAAACTTCGCCGCCTTCGACCAGTATCCCATCTCCGCTCCCGGCTGAATACCTAGCCGGGTATAGCGGGACTCATCGCAGGCGAGCAGCATCGAGAAGGCATCCGCAGGCATCAGGGCTAGTCCTTCCAGGGTTCTGCCCATCAGCTGCCGCCGTTCCCCACGCCGGGCTGTACGCTGTCCTGACATGGGGGATGGATACCGAAGCTCCGCCAGCCGGAGCGCGGCCTGTGCAAAAGGCTTCGAGCCATCCGTCATGACAAGCGATCTAACGACCTTACTCCACGCATCTACTCTCGGTTCGGACATTTCTCCCGAAAAGCAAAAAAACACATCACCTAGCCATACGCCATATAGCGGTTGATTCATGGTTGTCTCCTGTCGTTTCCGTAATAACACATATAGTTCCATCTTATACGAAAACCACAGAATTTAAAAACCGTAATCATATTTTTTTGCTTAATCCGCAGCAGTAATGACCCAGTTTGCGCCGGCAGGACGGTCAAACGATTGAATGATCAGGTCGCCGCTTTGCTCATCCAGCAGCCAGCCTTCCATTCCCTCTTGAAGCTGGTCTGGGTTCAAGACATTCAGCCCTTCTACCCCACTAACGTTAAAAACTAAGTGGTGAAGCCTGAAAACAAGCAGATTCCGGTTAGCCTCATATTGTTTGTGTGCATACGTATAGGACAGCTCCAGTGTGTCCCCCTTGCCCGTAAGACTTACATTCAAGCGTGAATACGCTTGATCCTGGTAATCAAAGCTGATCCCGTCATCCTCATACAAGCTGTAATCTACCTTAGAACCTTCACAGGCTTCAGCTCCGTAGATATGGAAGGTCACCGTTTCATCAGCCTGCTCGTCCGCATGATGCAGCAGCGGGCCTTCCGGAACGATGGCCCCTGCCTTCATATATATTGGCATAGTCTCAAGCGGGCACTCAGCCAGGATATAGCGTCCGCCCTTAAGCTTATCGCCCGTCCAGTAATCGATCCATTCACCTACCGGCAGATAGACCGCACGATGATCCGTATCCGGCCGGTACACCGGAGCCACGAGAACCGAATCCCCCAGCAGAAACTGATCGCATAGATTTGTCACCTTCTGGTCCTCCGGATATTCCAGTACGAGCGGACGGATTACTGGCAGCCCCGTAGACGAAGCCTGCTGGAACAGATTGTACATATGCGGCATCCAGCGGTAACGAAGACCGATATATTTCCGAAGAATTCCTTCCATCTCCGAACCAAAAGCCCATGGTTCCTGCCGGATGGTATCGATGGAAGAATGATTGCGGCAATAAGGGAAGAATACGCCCATCTGTGTCCAGCGTACAAGCAGTTGATCTGATGTATGATGGGCAAACCCGCCGATATCTGGACCCGAGAAGGCCAGGCCGGATAGTCCCATATTCAGAACCATCGGCATCGCGAGCGCCATATGCTCCCAGAAGCTGCGGTTGTCCCCCGTCCAAACGGCGGCGTGCCGCTGGATGCCGGCATAACCCGCCCGGCACGAATGGGCGACGGTTGTCCATATGCCGCTTCATCCCCTCTGAAGTCGCTTTAGACATCAGCAGCCCATACAAGTTGTGCAGCTCCTCATGCGTTTTCATATCGCCATTGTTGCTATGGATCACATCCAGATCCATCGTTTTGCTTTCATTAAAGATGGCGGGTTCATTCATATCGTTCCAGATACCCTCGATCCCATATCCGGTATAAAAGGCATGCTGGTCTCCCCACCATGCGGCAGTCCGGTCATCGGTAAAATCCGGGAACGCGCTCGTTCCGGGCCAGACTTCCCCGAAGTAAATATCTCCTTCAAGCTTGGTACAAAAATGATCCTGCTGAACGCCTTCCCGATAGATCCGGTAATTCGGATCCTTCTTGACGCCAGGATCGACGATCGGCACAATCCGGATGCCCATGTCCCGCAGCTGCTTCATCATGCTTCCTGGGTCCGGAAAACGCACCGGGTCGAAAGTAAATACACGGTATTCATCCATATAGTGAATATCCAGGTAAATGACGTCGCAAGGGATTTCCCTTTCACGGAACGTGCGGGCGAGATCCAGCACCTCCTGCTGATCCATGTAGCTATAGCGGGATTGGTGATAACCAAGCGCCCACTTCGGAGGCAGCTGGATCCGGCCTGTCAGCGCGGTGTAACGCGTCACGACATCCTTCAGCTTGGGCCCCGCAATAATATAAAGATCATATGCACCGGTAGAGCAGCCCATCGTATAAGCCATGCCATGCGACCTCATGTCCATCTCGGTTCGTCCGGGGTTGTCCAAAAAGAGGCCGCAGCTTCTGCCATCCCTCATATGAATCAGAAACGGAATGGACTGGTATAAAGCTTCAATCTCCGGCACATGGGGCGCGAATACATCCGTGTTCCAGTTCGTATAACGCTCCCCGCACTTATCGAGGAAGCTGGACTTCTCCCCAAGGCCGTAAAAATGGGAATCCTGCGGCATATCATAGATCGCGCTCGCTCCTCCCCGCGGGCTAAAAGAAATGCCGGTTTGCCGTACAATCACTTGACCTTCTGTGTCACGGACCGTGATGATAAACGTAGTTTTCTCAATCTCAACTTCCAGTATGGAAGATCGGAATACCAGACGATCCACAGTCTCCTCAAGCTGTATCCCGCTCTCTGTCTTCTGCCGGAACGCCGGATCGATGGCGATCGTCGAAGCCAAATCCGCTTCCCCGCCCACAAAAAATTTGATGCGAAAAACACCAGGAGCAGCGAATAAAGCTGCCGCTCCTCCCCGTTCCGCACGACAGATAAATACATCGCCGCGCTGCTCTATTTCCGTAAAGGAGCCTATGCTCTTCCAGGTCTCCGGTACTGCCGCTCCATGCTTATCGGGACGGATCGCTTCGCTTCCTTCCATGTTGTCAGTTCCCCCTTCATGATGGAAAGAGGCCCCTTTTGAAGTCAAAAGGATGCCTCTTTTTTTTAGATTATATATACCTGCAGGTTGCTCTATTATTTCTTCAGGTTATCCCATGTTTTTTGGAAGTCTGCAAAGAGCTGGTCTTTATCGGATTTACCTGCGATGTAGCTTTGCATGCTGGAGCCGAATTCATTCCATGCGCCTTCAGGGAATCTGGCAAACTGCCAGCTCAGAACCTTGTTCTCTTTGCTGTATTTCAGCACTTCAGCGCCGAGTGGACCCAGATCCTGCTGCGTAGCGTTGATGCTCTTGAATGCAGGGATGAATTTGAACTCTTTGGTGATATAGTTTTTACCTTGGTCGGAAGTTACGAGCCAGTTCAAGAATTCCTTCGCGTCGTCTTTCACTTTGGAGTTCTTGTTAACAACCCAGTTGTTTGGCACGCCAACAAGCAGCTTGTCGTTTTCTTCCGCATTGTCGTTGATCGGCATAGGCAGGATGCCAATGTTCATGTTTGGCGTAATGCTGTCGATTTGAACCTGGGTCCAGTTACCTTGCTGTGTCATCGCCGCTTGACCATTCGCGAACATCGTCATTTCAGTATTGTAGTCGGTTGTCAGCGGGTTTTTGCTGCCGTATTTCAGCGTCAGGTCGAACAGATTCATGAATTCATCCATTTGCTTGTTGCCTGCGAATTTGGCGGTTCCTTTGTTCAGACCATCGATGTAAGCCGTCGGATCTTCTTGATGGGCGAACGGAACGTTCAGTGTATGTTGTCCGAGAATCCAGCCTTCCTGATAGCCGTTGACGAATGGCGTGATGCCTGCGGCCTGCAGCTTTTTAGCGGCTGCTTCCAGCTCGGTCAGCGTTTTAGGCGTTTCCGTAATGCCAGCCTTTTTGAACAGATCCTTGTTGTATACGAATCCGTACCCTTCAAGGTTCATAGGCATACCATAGATTTTACCATCTTTCGTGATTTGATCCTTGGATACGTCAACCATATCGCTGACCCATTTTTCATTGGACAGATCTTCGAGCTTATCCGACCAAGTATTCAAGTCCGTATAGCCGCCAACGTTGAAAATGTCTGGTTCCTCGCCGGATGCGAATTTCGCTTTCAGCGCTGCGCCGTAGTCGGAGCCACCGCCAACCGTTTGGATATCGAGCTTGATGCCTGGATGACTTGCTTCATAATCGGCTTTCAATTTATTAAGGGCTTCGGCGATTTCTACTTTAAACTGAAAAATATGAATCGTTCTGGTACCGCCTTGGTCTCCGTTTGCGCTTTCGGCATTTTTGTCTGTTTTGGATCCGCAGCCTGCCAGCACGACAGAAAGTGCGAGCATGGAAGCGAGCGTGATTTTAGTGCGTTTTTTCATGAATGAGTCCTCCCTTTTCTTGTCCTTCACATCATAAAGGATTAAGGCCATGATCTTTATTTTAATTTTTCTGCAATCGCTTACTCTTTCATTATAAAGACGGGCCTCTGTGATGAGCACTTACGATATTGACAAAAGAGGGGGACGAGATTGACCTGTCCTTAATCTGTCGTTAACAGCCCTCTTTTTATCGAAAATCAGCCTTTTACAGCGCCCTGCGTAATGCCTTCAACGATATATTTCTGCATCGCCAGGAAGAAGATGATGACCGGCAGAATGCCCAGCACCAACGCTGGTAGCGCCAGATCCCACTGCTTCGTGAACTGCCCGAAGAACGCAAAGGTCGCAATCGGAATCGTACGAAGGTCCGCGCTTTGCAGCACCAGGGACGGCAGCAGATAGTCATTCCAGATCCAGAGTGTGTTCAGAATAATAACGGTCACGAACATCGGTTTCATCAGCGGCAATACGATGCGGAAAAACGTACCGTAAATGCTTGTACCATCAACGCGCGCTGCCTCTTCAATCTCAAGCGGAATGCTCTTCACGAAACCATGGAACAGGAAAACGCTGAGCGGAACGCCAAAACCCAGATATGCGACGATGAGTCCTGGAATGCTGTTCATCAGGTTCAGTGTGCTCATCACTTTCACGAGCGGAATCATGACGGACTGGAAAGGAATAACCATCGCAGCCACAAAGATCGCGAACAGGAACCGGTTAAAGCGGCTATTGTGACGGACCATGCGGTACGCTGCCATCGCGCTGATCATGGCGAGCAGCATGTTGCTGAAGACCGTAACGATCAGCGAATTCGTGAAAGCTTTTGGGAAGTTCGTGATATCCCATGCTCTCGCATAGTTATGCCACTCGAAGCTCTTGGGCCAGCTGGCCGCATTCGTCAGCAAATCGCCGAAGGTTTTAACGGAGTTCACGAACAGGAAGTAGAACGGAATCAGGAAGACCAGCGCCAGCAGCACCATAATAATCTCGGTCGCTAGCGTGCCGAAGCGGTACTTTTTCGAAACTTCCATCAGGATTCAACCTCCTTGCTTTTCGTTAATTTAACTTGAAGACTTGTAATAATGGCAACAACGATGAAGAAGATGATTGCTTTAGCGGTACCTAGTCCGTAACGGTTGTTCTGGAATGCTTCGTTATAGATGTTCAGCGCCACCGATTCTGTCGAGCGGAACGGTCCACCCTTGGTCAGGGACAGGTTCAAATCGAACATTTTAAACGACCAGGAAATCGCCAGGAACAGACACACGGTTACAGCAGGCATAACCAGCGGCACAATGACCGATTTCAAAATTTGCATTTTGCTTGCCCCGTCAATTTCGGCTGCCTCGATGATATCCTTTGGAATGTTGTTGATTGAAGAAATATAAATGACCATCAGATACCCTGCTGTTTGCCATACGAATACGATGATGATGCCCCAGAATCCGGTCGTTGCATCGCCCAGCCATGGCAGATTGAAGAAGCTCCAGCCGGTAGCATCGCCCAGCGCCGAGAAGCCTTTGATGAAGATAAACTGCCAGATGAAACCGAGCAATAGGCCACCGATCACATTGGGCATAAAAAAGACCGTACGCAGTATATTCCGAGATTTCAGCGGCTTGGTCAGGAAATAAGCGAGGAAAAATCCGAGCAGATTGGTTACAATAATGCCTACCACCGTAAATCTTACTGTAAACCAGAAAGCCTTCCCAAAGTCGGGATCTTTCGTTAATATTTGTTTGTAATTATCGATGCCGACCCAAGTTACTTGACCGGATACCCCATTCCAGTCGGTAAAGGAATAATAAAGGCCGAGCAGAAACGGTACGAGAATGATAATGGTAAAAAAGATTGTGGACGGTCCCACAAATACCAGCTGCTGGAGCAGCCCGGATGATTTTTGACGTTTCATCCCTTTTCTCCCCTTTTGAAGAATTTCGATACTGTCTGTAGCCTCAGTATGCTTGAAAAGCCAATCGAAAAACACGGAGGATCGTGAACCGTTAGGGGGAAAATATTGATATGACGAAATCAGGCAACGATGTCAACGAAGGTGGTAAACCGATGAAATTCCGCAGTATCCGCTCGCGGCTGATCCAGTTCATGCTTCTGGCTACGACCATTCCACTGCTTCTCTCCATCAGCATTACATACATTCATACCAAGGAAACGATTAAGGAGCAGGCTCTGGAGGAGAACAAGCATCTGATTTTCCAGGGTAAAACCAATCTGAACAACTACCTGGACAACATCAACAAGGCCTCGCTTGTGGTGTACACCGACACCAATTTTCTGCGGAACCTCCGCAAAATTCCCGATGACTACCGGGCCGTAGCCGAAGTCTATACACTGCTGCAAAATATCCAAAATACGATCAGCGGCATCGATCGGATCTATCTTCATAATACGCAGTCCAATCAATCCACGCTGGTCACGCCGGACGCTGTCCCCAAAAGGGAATACCGGACTGAACCCTATGTCAGCACACAACCTTACCAAAAATATACGACGGCTGTTGAGCCCACGCATAAAAGCCATGATTATGGTTTCCCCCCGTCCCCTACCTCTTATTCCGAAAACATGGTGTTTACATTCCACCGGACGATCACCAATATCCCTTCGGAAAAGGTACTTGGCGTACTCGCGATCGACGTCAGACTTGACGGGGTTGCAGCCATTTGCGAGCAGCTGTTTAATAAAAATAATGAACAGCTGGTTGTCGTTGACCAAGGCGGCAACATTATTTACTCGGGCAAGGATGAACAGATCGGCCAGAAACTGCAGGACAAGGTCGTGCTTGAGCATATCCGCCAGAACCAGACCAGCGGTTCCTTTGAATACGGCAGTGCCATGCATGTCTTTGAGAAGATGCAAACGCCATATGCCGATTGGACAATCATCAAGAGAATCCCTAACGCTACTCTGTACGAACGCGCGACGCAGCTGACGAAGATCAACACCGTCATCCTCGTCATCGCCCTGCTTGTCATCATTTTCGGGACGCTGTTTATTTCCGTACGCATTACCGAGCCGATCAAACGCTTAACCAGCTATATGAACCGGATTCAGTCCGGTCAGCTGAATGTCGATATCGACTGGAACAGCCGCGATGAAACAGGTATCATGTTCGCTAGGTTCCGGCAGATGATGGATACGATCAACAATCTCATTTTGCGGGAATACCGTTTGGAGCTGGCCAACAAGACCAATCAGCTGAAGGCGCTGCAGGCGCAGATCAACCCTCATTTTCTGTACAATACACTGCAGTCCATCGGGACGCTGGCTTTGCAAAATAATGTGCCCCGAATCTACGCCCTGCTCTCTTCGCTCGCTAAAATCATGCGCTACAGCATGAACAATAACGATGCGCTGGTCACGCTCCAGGAAGAAGCCGAACATGTGAGGTTGTATCTTGATCTGCAAAAGGAACGCTTTGGCGATCAGCTGGCGTTTACCATTAACCTGGAGCCAGATACGCTAAGCGTGCCGATGCCCAAAATGATTCTGCAGCCGCTCGTCGAAAATTACTTCAAGCATGGCCAAAGCGGTCAGGGAAGACTGGATATCAGCAGCCTGATGAAGCCTCAGGGCATTTTGGTAATCGTCATTGAAAACAATGGGGAGTCCATTCCCCCGGATAAGCTGAAAGAGTTGAACAGGCAGCTCTCGCGTCAGCAAAATAGCGATGCACAGGCCGAATGGACGGATGAGGACGGCATTGGACTTCATAACGTACTGATGCGGCTTCAGCTCTACACGGAGCATGAATCTGCACTGCATATAGACAATATCAAGCCGCAAGGCGTTCGAATTACCGTGGAAATTCACACCGAAGCGAAGCGCACAGAGGAGAATAACGAATGATAAAGGTATTGATTGCGGATGATGAAAAGCATGTAAGAGAGGCCATTAAGCTGCTCGCGGATTGGGAAGGCCATGGCGTTACCGAGATCCTGGAAGCGAATGACGGGCAAGCCGCCGTGGATTTAATTATTGAGGAGTCCCCCCAAATCGTGATGACCGACATGCGTATGCCGAGAATGGATGGAACCAAGCTGCTGGAGTGGATCCAAAGCAACCGCCCTGCCGTGAAAACGATTGTGATCAGCGGGTATGATGACTTTGAACTGGTGCGTCATACCATCCGAAGCGGCGGCATGGATTATATCCTGAAGCCCGTCGATCCGGATGCGCTGGGCGAGGCGCTGGGTAAGGCTGTGGAGTCCATTCACAAGGAGACGCTTCAGGACTCTCTCAGCACACGAAAAAATATGGAGCTCAACCGGATGAAGCCGCATTATGCCGACAAGCTGCTCACCGATCTGATCAGCAGCCACGGCAGTAAAGACGAGCTTGCGCGGCAGCTGAGGGATGAATTCGGGCTACCCGAGGACATCACCGCCTGTAGTGCCGCGGTCATCAGCACCACGCAGCTCGATCAGGAGCTGCTCAATAAGTTCCGGTCCATGCGGCAGCTGCTGTATTTCACACTCATCAATGTTTGCAATGAAGTGCTGCTCTCCGGTCAAAAAGGAATTGCCTTTCATCACCTGGCGAACCCTGAGGAAATCGTGCTGCTGATCTGGGATGAGACGATGCCTCTGGAAGCAACGCTGAAGGAAATCCGCAGCGGCATCGATTTGACCTTGCACCGCCAGATCCATATCGGTGCCGGGCCGCGTGAGCCTTTTCCTATGGACACAGCGGGGTCTTATCTGAATGCGCATCAAGCGTTATGGCAGCGGAACGCAGGCGAGCTCTCCGGCTGGCTTCATACCAGCACCCCACAGCCGCAGAAGCCGCTGCGTCTGGCTTCCCATGAGGAAAGCTTCCGCATGGCAGCGCTCAGCGGCAGCATGGAGCAAATCAGCGCTGCGGTGGACGGCTGGATGGACTCGGTCCGCAAGCTTGGCAAGGTTACGCCCGCGGAGCTTACGCAGTGGAACACGGAATGGGACTGGATGCTGAAGCAGTGGATGGATCAGGGCGCAGGTTCGGCAAGTCCAGGTTCCGACAAGGATGCGCTGCTTGAGCTTCCCCGGTCGCTTCCGATGGACCCACAGGGGAAACTTTCCTACCCGCTGTGGAAGTCCCAGTATGAAGGCAGACTGACGGCTGCCAGCCGAATTTTGACCCAGCAGCACTCCCGTGAAAGTCATATTATTCATGACATTGCCCACTACCTGGAGAATCATTATGCCGAGGATATTTCACTACAGGATATGGCTGCGCGCTTTTTCCTGAGCCGCGAATATATCTCCCGCCGCTTCAAGCAGGAGTTCTGCGTGAACATATCCGATTTCCTGGCAGGCGTCCGCATTGATAAGGCCAAGCTGCTGCTCCTGAACCCTCAGCTGCGAATTTCCCAGGTGGCCGAAATGGTCGGATATCAGGACGAGAAATATTTCAGTAAAGTATTCAAAAAGCAGGAAGGCCGCACCCCCAATGAATACCGGAAGGAGCAGGCTTCCCGCTAAGGCTTAGATTCCTCAACACCAACAGCAAAAAGCGTCCACAAGATCACTCGATCCTGGGACGCTTATTTGTGTTCTATGAAATCACGGACCTTATTTCAGGGACGCAATCGTTTCGATTTCTACCAAACCGTCTTTTGGCAGACGCGCTACCTCTACGGCGCTGCGTGCCGGATAAGGCTCGGAGAAGAACGAAGCGTAAACTTCATTTACAGCTGCGAAGTCGTTCATATCCTTCAGGAATACTGTCGTTTTCACGACTTGATCCAGACTGCTGCCTGCGGCTTCGAGAATGGCTTTAACGTTGCTGAGCGAAAGCCGCGCCTGCTCCTGTACGTCGCTACCGAACTCTCCAGTTTCCGGGTTCAAGCCAAGCTGTCCAGATGTAAAAACAAAATCACCAATTTGCACAGCCTGGCTGTATGGCCCAATCGCTCCCGGCGCAGATGTTGTAGAAATCACTTTTTTACTCATCTCATTCACCCTTTCAGTACGGAATTTTCGTTACATAATCCCGAGTTAATGTATGTATGTTGAATCCGCCGTTCCCATGCCGAGCACATGGATGACATCATTCGGGTACACATGCGTTCCCGCAGTACCTGTAAGCGCGATGCTCACCATAGCCCGTGCAAGTGTATCGGCGGGCATTGCCCGATATTTGGACGCGCGTCCGCGCATGAGCGGATCAAGCCCCTTCATAATCCAAGCCCCCGCCGCCTCGCCGAAACGGAATTCATTCCGGTCTCCGAGGAGCAGGGAGGGACGAAACAGGTGAACGCCCTGTAATCCTACGGAGCTTAATACCTGTTCGGCTTCGCCTTTGACGCGGTTGTAAAAGATACGGGATGCCTTGTCCGCCCCCATAGCCGAGACGGAAAGAAACTGCTTCACTCCCTGCTGCCTTGATACTTTTGCGGCACGTAGGGGAAACTCGAGATCGACCTTGCGGAACTTTGCCTGCGATCCGGCCTTTCGAATGGTCGTCCCCAGGCAGCAAAACACGTCCCGCACACCAGCAAAATAGTCCGCCTTTTCCTCCAGCTGCTCCAAATCAATGATAGTCTGAGCCAGCTTCGGATGCTGGGAGGCCAGCGGGCGTCTAGTCAGCACCCTGACCTCATCGTAGGCTTCGCTGCGAAGAAGCTCCTGAACAACCTCCCCGCCGACAAGGCCAGTGGCGCCAAGCACCAATGCTCGCAGTCCGATTCTCCCCACCCCGCTTTCAAGATCCTCTTTGTCCCATTTTAACGTTTAAAGCCGCCTGCTTTCAACCGTTCTGAAGCTAAAATATTTCGGACGGATGCGAAATAAGACGGATTGAATTTTAAAGCTTATGGCATTATACTAGGGAAGCAACATTTTAGAATGAACGTTCAGTATAATTTAAAATTTAGTTATTGAAAACAATGAATTGAGGTGATCTTTTTGAACAAAAAACAGCTTTCTAGTCAACAGACGAAGCTTAAAATAGCCAATGCCGCAAGGACCCTTTTCGGTCAAAAAGGATATGCCTCCACTTCAATTGAGGATATCGTATCGGCAACCCAGATCAGCAAGGGTAATATCTATTACCATTTTAAAAATAAAGAAGGCCTGTTCCTCTACCTGGTGGAGGAATGGACACGGGATTGGACAGAGCAGTTCCAAGCCAAAAAAGCCCGCTATCACACGGTGAAAGAGCAGATGATTGCGCTCGTCGAGCATTTCGTCATGGACGGCTTCCACCATCCGCTGACCAGGGCTACCAATGAATTTTACGCCACCCAGCTCATTACTTCGCCAAATCAGGACAGAATTGAAGAGATGATGCAAATGTACCTCCGCTACTATGAGGAGCTGCTGGAGGAGGGCATGAAGAATGGCGAGTTCAAGCATGATGATGCACGCCTCTTGAGCATTATCCTCGAGGGCATGCTGACTGGTATGGAGTTCTCATCCAATAGGATGGCTTTCCAGGAGGCGCTTGAGCTTTACCGGAAAGCGATGTATGTATTTTTGTACGGCATCACCGGCTTGACCGGGCCGCCGGCTGCTGCAGAGGCAGAATCAGACTAATTTATTTCATAAATCTTTAATACGTTTAACAAGTCCTTTTCGGGACTATGGAGGTTAACATGAGTCAAGAAAAAGTATTGCTTCCGTCTATGGAGACCGACTCTGTAGGCAAAGTATTCGTACGTTATTTAATTCCGTCACTTATCGGGATGCTGATGATGTCGGTCAACGTGGTCGCTGACGGCATTTTCGTCGGTCACCGCCTTGGCGCTCTGGCGCTTGCGGGCATCAATATCGCTTCCCCGGTATTTTCCGTATTTTTCGCCATGTCGTTATGGCTCGGCATTGGCGGCGCAACCCTGTATTCACAGTCTATGGGTAACAAGAACAGCAAGCAGGCGCAGCAAATTTTCACTCACTCGCTGATTCTGATTTTCGTTTTGACAATTCTAGTCGCCGTGACGGCCTACCAGTTCCGCGTTCCCCTCGCCTATGCGCTTGGTGCGAATCAGGATACGTTGCCTTATGCTCTGGAGTACATGACCGTACTCCTGACTTACGGGTTTGTCATTACCGTACAGAATGCATTCAGCCTGTTCGTCCGCAATGACGGCAATCCGAATCTGGCCATGATATCCATGGTCGTTGCCGCGGTGCTGAATATCATTCTGAACTATTACTTCTTATTTGTGCTTGATATGGGCGTGGAGGGTTCTGCCCTGGCTACCGTTATTGCAACGTTTGTAGGCGCGTTGATACTGTTCGCGCATTTCCTGCGCAAGGACTGTTCTCTATCCTTCGTGAAGCCTTATTTCTCCTGGAAGCTGACTGTCCGAACGCTGACCATTGGCTTTCCAAGCTTTATTTCCGAGGTTGGCCTGTCCGTGTTCACGATCGGCTACAATGTGGCTATGGTCCGCTGGGCAGGTACCGCAGGCGTTGCCGCCTTCTCAGTGCTGAACTACGCGCACAACGTCATGCTCATGGTCTTTCTCGGGATGGGTTCAGCCATTCAGCCGCTGATTAGCTATTACCGCGGAGCCAAGCTCCGCATGCGTGAAGTGAAAACGATCCGGATCGCCGTGGCGACGGCGTTTATCTCGGGCATTGTCGTCTATCTCTTCGGATTGTTCGCCGCGGGAGGCATTGTATCGCTGTTCGGCGATTTCCCAGAGGAAGTCCGGTCTCTTGCCATCAATGGCATCCGGCTGTTCTTCACCGCCTATATGTTCATGGGCGTCAACTTTGTTATGATGACTTACTTCCAGGCATCGGAGCAGGTTAAGGTTGCAGTGTGGATCACGCTTTCGCGGGAAATCATTCTGATGGTTCTCTTCCTGCTCACACTGCCCTATATTTTCGGTACCAATGGAGTTTGGCTGTCGATCCCTCTCTCCGAGTGTGTGGTCACGGCCTCCATCTTCGTGTATGTCAAAAGAAAAAATCGTTCCGTGCCTATCACTGAGTAAAATTCAGCGGCACTGGATCAAAGCATGTCCCGCCTGCCTTCTCTCCACTTTAGGAGTGAACAGGCGGGTATTTTTTTGCAAATTTCCAGAAATTATTGCGATTGCCTATTGTATTAAGTGTATTAAGTGATATAATACACTTAAATCACTAATCGTACTTTCGTACGGTAGGAGGAGCGTCTATGGAAGAACAACAGGTTGGCTCGCTGCATTTTCAAATTGACTTCAGTCAACCTTTATATGAACAGATTCTAGATCAAGCCAGAAGCGCAATAGCAAAAGGAGAGATCGCTTTGGGAGATAAAATGCCATCGGTTAGAGAGCTAGCGCAGGAACTGCGAATCAATCCGAATACCGTCATGCGCGCCTATCAGGAGCTGGAACGGGACGGATTAACAGAGAAACGCAGGGGCCAGGGAACGTACGTTACTACCTCCCCCGAGCATGTGGCTTCCTTCCGTACGGCTTTAGCCGCCAAATACATCGACAGCTTCATGGAGCAAATGGAAAGCCTCGGACTTTCATGGGATGACATCGAGAAATACATCCACCAGAAACAAGCGGCGCAAGGAGGAAACGGCTAATGACATCAAACATTGTAGAGTGCCATCAGGTTACCAAAAGCTACGGCAAGAAAAAGGCGCTGAACGAGCTTACTCTATCCATCCCTTCGGGACGGATCACCGGAATACTGGGACCAAACGGCTGCGGTAAATCCACGTTTTTCCGTACGCTCACCGGTATGGTCAGACCGGATTCAGGCCGTATCGAAGTAGCGGGCAAAGCTCCGAGCTGGCAAACGAACCAGGACATCGCCTACCTGCCGGACCGCGCTAGATGGTATCCGAACCATACCGCCAGAATGGCCCTGGAATGGGGAAACTCCTTCCTTCCCGGCTTCTCCCTGGAAAGAGCCTTGCAGTTGGCGGACTACATGGACATCGACCTCGATATGAGGGTCGGCGGCATGAGCCGCGGGCAGGAAGCCCGGATTATGCTTATCCTCTGTCTCGCCCGCGACGTACAGATGATTGTGCTGGATGAGCCTTTTACAGGCATCGACGTCATTTCACGAGAAGCGATCGTAGCCAGTCTCATTGATTATCTGGAAGAAAGCGAACAGTCCGTTTTGATCAGCACCCATGACATTCAAGAGGTTGAAGGCTTGTTCGATTACTCCGTGATGATGAAGGACGGGCAGGCGATCTGGTCGGGAAGTACGGACGATCTACGAGTGGAATACGGCTCGCTGCGGGATGTTTTCCGCAAAATGTACATGAAGGAGTGGAACAAGTAATGGATTCAGCTATTTTCCGGAATCTCGTCCGGCATGAATTCAAATTCAAGGGGAGCTATAAAAAAAGCAGCCGCTCGCAAGCTGCCGGAAAGTGGTGGCTGGCCTATTCCCTGCTGATCCTGCTTATGCTCACCGGTACAGCAACCTATTATGCGATGCATAACGAACTGCAGATCAACTCCATCTGGTTTGTCACCATGGGTTTTCCGTATATGGTCTTTTTCCTGAGCTACGGCTGCATGAAACGGGAATGGGAGAATGAAACGTACGGCTGGTGGCTGACCATGCCATATCCGCGCCTCGAACTGGTGTCGGCTAAATGGCTTGGCTCCTATCTGAAGGTATGGGTGGGGATCATCGCTGTCTTTTTCGCTACCTCCGCCTATGTTCTGATTCTTTCGATGGTACTTCCCTTTTATACGCTCGAATCCGTCGGCTCCTTTATGATTACCGGCATCAATTGGCTTACGCTGGTCGCAGGCCTCAGCCCGATCATTATCGCTCTTGGCCTGCTGGCATCCGCGGTCCAAAGCAGCGTGTACCGTCCCATCTCACCGATCATGTGGATCGTTTTTATGGGAGGTATAGCCATGATTTTCCAGATTCCAGACTCGGCTATTTCCGTAAACATGATGCAGCAGGGAACAGGTCATTTGAAAGCCGAATGGTTCCCCTACTCTTGGGAGCTGCCTCTCTTCATGCTGCTGAGCTGGATTCTCACCTACGCTTTACTTCGTTTGACGGCATATCTTCTCGAAAAGAAATTGGATTTATAGGAGGACAAAACGATGGCTCAAGTACTTATTCATCCGCAGGAAACCTATACACCTGAAGCGGCTAACAACGGGTATATGCTCGAAGTGAGCGGACTCAAGAAAACCTACGCCAAAAAACAAGCGCTGGAAAATGTCACCTTCGCGCTGAAACCTGGCACCTCGTTTGGCTTTCTTGGACCCAATGGCGCAGGCAAATCGACGACTATGAAAATACTGACGGGGATCGTGAAGGCGGACAGCGGGTCCGCCAAACTCTTCGGCAAGGACATGATGCAAGAGCCGGATGCGGTATCCAAATATATCGGTTACGTCCCTCAGGAAATTACGCTGTACGAAAAACTGAGCGCCTACGACAATCTCGAATTTTTCGGAGAAGCATACGGCGTCAGAGGCAAGGAACTAAAGAAGCGCATTCAGGAGGTGCTGGTTAGAACCGGTCTCCTGGAACGCTCCAAAGATATCGTCAGCACCTTTTCCGGCGGGATGAAACGAAGAATCAACATCGCTGCCGCCCTGCTCCACCGGCCCAAGCTGCTTATCCTGGATGAACCAACCGTGGGCATTGATCCGCAATCACGCAATCACATTTTCGAGATGATCCGGGATCTGAACCGCGAAGGCGTGACCATCATATACTCTACGCACTATATGGAAGAAGTCGAAGCTCTATGCGATGAGGTCGCTATTATGGATCAGGGCTCGATCAAAGCGATGGGACCATTAGGTCAGTTGCTCGAGCAGTACGGACAAAAATCCATTTACCTGGAGGTTCCTGGATTAACCGAGCCACCTCAGGATTCGGATGTGAACGCCTATCACAAGGAAGGCTCCGGCTGGCTGCTCGAGACAGAACGGTCTTCCGCCGTCATGCAGCGTCTTCTTCGTCTGGCTTCGCAGCATGCCTGGGATGTCAAGCAGTTAGAGGTTGTACGGCCTTCCCTCGAAAGTGTATTTCTGAAGGTAACTGGAACGGCGCTCCGCGACTGATATCTGCACTATATTTTCTGTATTAAAGGAGATATTAGACTATGAAAGCTATGATTATCAAAGAGCTGCGGCTCATCGGCAAGGATCGGCGCAGCTTCTTCTTTCTTCTCTTGATGCCTATTCTCTTCATTGTGATGTTCGGGTCTGTCTTTAATCAGTCAGGCAGCGGCGCTTCGATTACACTGCGGACGGTAGACCAGGATCAATCCACCGCTTCCCGGGCACTGATCGGACAGATGCA
This sequence comes from Paenibacillus mangrovi, assembly GCF_022898935.1. Taxonomy (GTDB): domain Bacteria; phylum Bacillota; class Bacilli; order Paenibacillales; family Paenibacillaceae; genus Paenibacillus_AQ; species Paenibacillus_AQ mangrovi. The sequence continues at coordinate 189,683 of NZ_JALIRP010000003.1, forward strand.
GGGAATTATGGACATCAAGCAGCTGCCTGCAGACAGCGTGAACGAGCAGCTCGATAAAATTAAGCAGGGTCAGTTCACTGCGATGCTGGTCATTCCGAAAGGCTTTGAACAATCCATGAAACAAGGCAAGCCTGCAAATATCAAGCTCTATCAGGATCCGGCCTCTCAAATGGAAACCGCTCCGATTCAAGCCATACTGGAAAGCATCTCCACCCAGTACCGCGACCAGAAGCAGACAGGACTGCTGATGGCCAGCGGAGAAACCAAGACCCAGGCGGAAGCGGCTCTTGCTTCTCCGATTCACATCGAGAATGTATCGGCATCCTCCGACCATTTTAATATGATCGATCAGGTGGTGCCGGGCATGACCGTCATGTTCGTATTCTTCATCATGATTACAATGGCCCGCCGCTTTTTCGAGGAAAAGAAAACCGGCCTGCTGTCACGCATTCGCACCACCCGCATCAAGCCGCTTCATTATCTGATCGGCATGTGGTTCCCGTTCGTGCTGACCGTCATTGCCCAGTGCATCATCTTGTTCGCCTTCGGACATTTCGTCTATGGACTGAGACTCGGTGATGTCGCGGCATTATCCACCGTCATCCTTAGCCTCAGTATTGCCGGTACCGGCATCGGCCTTGGCCTCTCCTTCATCGTTCCGGGCGAAGGTGCGGCAATGGTCATCACCCAGCTCATCTCCATGGGCGGAGCCATGCTCGGAGGATTGTGGATGCCATCCTATCTTCTGCCTCAATCGGTTCAGACGATCGGCCATTTCACGCCGCAGTTCTGGGCGCAGCATTCCCTGCAGGATATCATCGCCCACGGTGCGCATTTTAGTGATATCTGGGGTTCCGTGCTGATCCTGCTCACCTTCGGTCTCGCCGGACTTGCAGTTGCCCTGCTCCGTCTTCCCGGATTTCTGCGCTCGGCAGCCAACTAGATTGTTTAGCAGACTAAAGTCCCATCAATGTTCTAGCCTGAAGCAAAGACGCTCTAAGCGGCCTTTTGCTTCAGGTTTTTTTGTCACACGCTGCGATGAATCGAATACTATAGTCCCATAATAGGATCATTCCAAAGAAAGAATAATCATTATGTAGTACGTGACTATTTTCACATAATTATTATTAACTTCTGTGATACAATGCCATCGACAAGAGAATTTGGAATATAAACCTAATTAATTACCACGATTTTATCCCTCCTCCGTTGTATCCAAAATGCATCTAAGGGAGGATTAATGACGGCTTTAACATTTTTCCATAGATATTATTATCGATAATTGGAGGTCATTAGACATGAACAAGAGATGGTCCATTTTATTAACAGGCGCCCTGATGGCAGGTTTGCTCGCAGGCTGCGGCAGTGACAAGGAAGCCTCAACAACGACAACCGATCCGGCCCCTGCTGCCACAGACACGAAAGACACAGCGCAAACCCCAGCAGAAAGCGGCAGCTACAAGGACGGCAAATACTTCGCCGAAGGATCAATGGATGAGAAAAGCGGCTGGCAGCCTTATGTCACCCTCACGGTTGAAGGCGGTAAAATCACGCAGGCCGACTGGAACTATGTCAGCGCCAAAGGCGGACCTGACAAAAAGACTCTGGATAAAGCGGGCAAATACGGCATGAAAGCCGGCGGAGGCTCTTCTGAATGGTATGAGCAGGCCGAGAAGGCAGAGCAATACTTGATCGAAAAACAGGACCCTGCAGCCATCGCTGTCAAGGATGATGGTAAAACCGATGCCATTTCAGGTGTGTCGATTCATGTGAAAGATTTCACCTCGCTAGCCGAGCAAGCACTGGCTGCAGGACCTGCCACTTCAGGCGCTTACAAGGATGGATCTTATCACGCCGAAGGCGATGCCTTCGACAAGGAAACCGGCTGGAAGTCGACGGTCGATATTACGGTAGCCAACGGCAACATCATCTACGCCTACTTTAGTGGCGTGAATGACAAGGGCGAAGATAAACAAACCGTCTCGAAGGAAGGAAAATACGGCATGAAGGCCGGCGGAGCTCAGGCTGAATGGCATGAGGAGGCCATCAAGGCGCAGGATTACCTGATCGAGAAGCAGGACCCTGCAGCTATTACTCTTAAGGATGACGGAACCACCGATGCCATTTCCGGTGTCACCATTCACATCAAGGACTACGTGACCCTGGCCCAAAAAGCTCTCGACGAAGCAAAGTAAACCACACGATAGACAGCCAGATGATCGAAGCAAGGTTCAAGTCATGAATTGAGTCAAATGAGGTGAGCGTTATATGAAAAGAATCGTATTATTGGGCGGCGGCTACGGCGGTGTTCTCACCGCCAAGAAGCTGGCGAAGAAATTTAAGAAAAACAGTGATGTAGAAATTACGCTGATTGACCGTAATCCCTATCACACGCTGCTAACCGAGCTCCATGAGGTGGCGGCCAACCGGACGCCTGAGGACGCGGTCAAGATTGAGCTGAAAAAGATATTCGAAGGACAAAAGGTTCAGGTGGTGCTGGACGAAATCAACCACATTGATTTCGCAGGCAAAACGCTTGAATCCCGCAAAACCAAATACAAATATGATTATCTGGTTATCGGCACCGGCTGTAAGCCTACCTTTTTCGGAATTCCGGGCGCTGAGGAGAACAGCTTCACGCTCTGGTCTTATGAGGATGCGGTAAGGCTTAAGGAGCAGATCCGGGAGATGTTCGGTCAGGCGGCCAAGGAAATGGATCCGGTAATCCGGAAATCCAAGCTCTCTTTCGTCGTCGTAGGCGCAGGCTTTACAGGCGTAGAGCTGGTCGGCGAGATGGCCGAATTCCGGGATGAACTGTGTAAGGAATTCTTCATCGATCCGAAGGAAGTTCGCTTGGTTGTCGCAGATATGGCACCAAAAATCCTGCCGATTCTGCCGGATAAACTTATAGCCAAATCGGAGAAACGTCTCAAGCGAATGGGCGTAGAGGTCATCACGAGCGCCAAAATTACCGGTGTGGATCCGCAGGCCGTCATAATGGGCGATGAGCGGGTTCAGGCTCATACCATCGTCTGGACTGCCGGGGTAGAAGGCTCCGAACTGGTCGGTAATCTTGATGTACAGCAGCAGGGCCGCAAGCGGATTGTCACGAACGACAAGCTGCAGAGCGTGGATCACGAAAATGTGTATGTCGTAGGCGATAATATTTTCTACATCCCTGAAGGCGAGGCGCGGCCGGTTCCGCAAATGGTCGAGAATGCCGAGCAAGCGGCGCCGATCATTGCCCATAACATCCATGCCGACGTCACAGGCCAGTCGAAAAAGTCTTACAAGCCGGGCTTCCACGGCACGATGGTCTGCATCGGCAGCCACTACGGCGTAGCCAATGTCGGCCTGCCGAACCGCATGTTCATGATGAGCGGCTTCATGGCGCTGTTCGCCAAGCATTTCATCAACATGTTCTATCTTTTTACGGTAGCAGGCTTTAATAAAGTATGGTCTTATATGATGCATGAATTCTTCCATGTGCATAACCGGCGCAGCTTTGTGGGAGGGCATTTTTCCAAACGCTCGCCTAACTTCTGGCTTGTGCCGCTGCGGATCTACGTAGGTATTATGTGGCTCTCTGAAGGTCTTGATAAGCTCTGGAAGATTATTGATAACCCATCGCGCATCTTCCTGATTCCTCCATCCCCGCATGCTATGGATGCCACTTCGGCAGCCAGCCAGGCTGTGGATGCGGTAAGCAAGACGGTGGATGCACAGGCGGCCGCATCAGCGGTCACCAATGCCAAGGATGCCGTCGCGGCTCTGCCCGTACCGCATTTCGTTACGAATATCATGAACGGATTCATGGATCTCTTCTTCTACCAGTCTAACGGGGATTATACCGTACTGGCCAAGTGGTTCCAAATCGGCATGGTGCTTGCGGAGATTACATTCGGCATCCTGCTTATCATCGGATTGTTCACCGCTCTCTCCTCGATCGCTACGATCTGCATGGGCCTCATGATCTGGTGTTCGGGCATGGCGCCTTATGAAATGCTGTGGTATCTCGCAGCCGGCATTGCACTGATCGGCGGGTCGGGCAGCGTATTCGGACTGGACTATTACGTTCTTCCTTGGCTGAAAAAACAGTGGAAACGAGTTCCGATCGTACGGCGTTGGTATCTGTACACGGATTAATGGAGTGGATTTGCCAGGGATGGAGTAATGTGCAGCAAACGCACGTTACTCCATCTTTGTTTAAAACGATTGAAACCAGGGGGCGTTATAGATGACCATGCTTATTGAAAATACCCTGCAGCTGCTGGAGTCCTCATGTGCTCCGGAAGCCATGGCCGTACTGGACCTAGACCCGTCAGAACTGAAGGAGACCGCTTCGATACTGGAGGATTACGGAATCCCTTTTTCACGCAGCATCAAGCTCATGGCCTTGATTGCTCTGCTAGCGCTGGCCAGAAAGCGGCATGAGGATGTTAGCTTCTCCGATGAGCAGCTGACCCGAAAAATACTGGACGGCGACTATTTTCAAAGCCTGTATGTCCAGCTTGCCATGCAATTCGATGAGATGGGGCTGGTGCGTTATCTGGCTCCACGGCTGAAGAAATACTACATCAGTCAGGCCATGGGCAAACTCTCGGCAGAACCGCTGCACGACAGTCTGCAGGCTTATTTGCAGGCGGAACAGGCCGCGGCAAGAAAAGAGCAGGCCATTTAAACACAGGTTGTCAGCCGTCATACAACATCAAGATAAAGAGAAGACTTGGAGGAATGTGAGATGAAGCCGACCCTGCATGAAGCCCTTCAGATCGATATCAAGCGGATCAACCGCGAGATTGAGAATATCGTTAAATATGACAAGGATGTTCCTCGCACCTCGGTGCTTTCGCACAGCGTGCTGCAGCTGATCCGCTCTGGCGGAAAAAGGCTGCGGCCCCTGCTCGTTATTGTCGGCAGCCGTTTCGGCACCGCCAAGACCGGCAGCCGTTTCGGCACCGCCAAGACCGGACGCCGTCAGCTCCAGCTTGCGGCTGCCGCGGAGTTCATCCATGCCGCTTCGCTGATTCATGACGATATTATCGACCGCTCGGACCTGCGGCGGGGTGCCCCCTCCCTGCATACGCAGACCGGCGTGGCGGAAGCCGTCCATATCGGGAATTATATGTCCGCCAGAGTCGTCGAGCTGCTCTCCGACTTCACATCGGATCATGATCGCTTTGTGCACGACCTTTCTTCCCTGGCAACAGCCCAGCTCTGCATCGGCGAATACGAACAGCTTCAGCATGCTTTTGACTACGACTTGACTCTCAAACAGTATCTTGAAAAAACGCGCTGCAAAACGGCTCAGCTCATGGCTACCTGCCTTCGCGTAGGCGCCCTGTCCACAGATGCGCGGCCTGAAGTCGCAGATGCTCTCTACCGCTTTGGCGAGTCCTTGGGCATGGCCTTTCAGATCGAAGATGACATCCTGGACTTTACCGCAACCGCAGAGATGATTGGCAAACCGGCAGGAAGCGATCTCAGACGGGGACAGGTTACGCTCCCTGTCCTTTACGCCCTCTCGGATCCTGTTCTTGCTCCCCGTATCCGCGCTATTCATGCCAATTCATCTGAAGAGGAGATCGAATACGCCCTTCAGGGCATCTGTGTCGGGGATGCTCTTGCACGTTCTCAGCAGATGCGCATGGACTATTTGCAGCAGGCCATGCAGGCCATTGAGCTGCTGCGCGGTCATCCGGCGTACGGACAGCTTGAAGTGCTGCACCAGTATTTTGGCGGGAAGACAGCCTAAGTCACAGCTGCTGCTGCACCAAACTGAAAAAGCCACCTGGAGTTAATCCGGGTGGCTTTATTATAAGGAAAACGTCTATCGTCGTAATCTCACAGAAGACAGACCGTGTTTAGTGGTTGTTTTCCTTGCGATATAAGGATGTGGCCTCTTTGAAGTTTATGCTTCCTTATATCTAAAGGAAAACGTCTATCGTCGTAATCTCACAGAAGACAGACCGTGTTTAGTGGTTGTTTTCCTTGCGATATAAGGATGTGGCCTCTTTGAAGTTTATGCTTCCTTATGGCTTCAAATAAAAGGGATGTCCGCAGGCCTCTGCCTAGGACATCCCTTTATATTTATCCCATTGCGGTAATCAGAATGGCGATGCATGCATATCCGAGCAGCGTCACGGTTTTAGCAGCGGACAGCTCTGATTTTTGCGAAGCGCGGTAAAATCTGCGCTGAGCTAGAAAGTTCCGGTGCACCACATACAGAATGGCGAGATCGGCAGTGGCCAGCAGCAGCATTTGTCCCGGCTGAAGCTGTCCTCCCTCCGTTAACGGCCGTTCAGCGGCGCCCAGGAACATTAGACCAAGCATCAGAAATACGACGCTGCGCAAAGATTCAAGCATCCAACCCGCAGCTTTTCCCATACTCATCCTCCCACCTCCAATTCACGGTCTGTGTACTTTTCCTTGCGATATCAGGATGCATTTCCCGAAAGGTAATGCTTTCTAATATCTTATCATACACTACCACATTGTGGAATCACTTTAGCAGGAAGAAGTCCAAGAGCGTGAAGAACAAAATGACCATACTAATGATCTGATTCAGGTGGTAAGAAGCCAATTTCATAAGTTGGGTATTGCTCGGCCGGATGATTCCATGTTCCGTCATTAACAGGATGGAGGCGATGAACAGCCCCGTCAAATACAGCGGGCCCAGATGCTGCGTGAAATACAGCAGAACGAGCAGCAGCATCATGATCAGGTGCATCGCTTTGGACATCAGCAGCGCATTCTTCAGGCCGAAGAAACTTGGCATGGACCATAGGCCGTGAGAACGGTCGAACTCGATATCCTGGGTGCCGTAGATGACATCGAAGCCGGCAATCCACAGCATCACGACCGTTCCCAGCACAAAGGGCGTGAACGCAAAGGAGCCAGTTACCGCAAACCAGGCGCCGATCGGCGCGGAAGCAATGACAAAGCCCAGATAAAGATGGCTCAGCCAGGTAAAACGTTTCGCATAGGAATAAGACGTAATCAATACGATCGCTACCGGCGACAAAACCATGCACAGCGGATTCAACATCGATGCTGCGAAAATAAAGATCGCGTAATTCACCACGACAAACACGCCCACTTCTCGGGTGCCGAGCAGGCGCCGGGGCAAATGCCGGTGCGCCGTCCTCGGATTGGCGGCGTCGAAACGCCGGTCCGCCAAGCGGTTAAAAGCATTCGCCCCGTTCCGCGCGCCGATGAGCGCGATCAGTCCCCACAACATCACATGCCAGGATGGCCAGCCTCCGGCGGCCCACACCATAGAGATAATGGCGAAGGGCAGCGAAAAGAGCGTATGCGAGAACATGACCAGCTCGCTGAACTGCCTCGTTTTGTGCAGTACTTTATGAACGCCCGCGGTCAGCATGTCCTCTCACTCCCTTTTCCCGGCAGACTGTGGGTCTGTCGTGTTCGCCTCTTCACGAACAACTGTCAGCACCTGATCAAGCGCATCCAGCATCAGACGGATGTCTTCGCCGGTAATGACCAAAGGCGGCTGGAAAGCCAGTACATTGCGATGGATGCCGTTTTTGCCGATGATGAAGCCCCGGTCCTTCATCTCTTCCAGCACCCGGTCAACCAGCTGCGCGCTTTCTTCCGGCGAAGCGCCGGACAGCTCGACTCCAATCATCAGCCCGCAGCCGCGGACCTCGGATATCAGTGAAGGATGGCGCTGCTGCAGCTGAAGTAGTCCTGCCTGAAGCGTCTCCCCGAGCAGCTTCGAGCGGCTGACCAGTCCGGCATCGCGAATATAGTCGAGCACAGCCATCGCAGTTACGGATGCAACCGGATTGCCGCCGAAGGTGGAGGCCGACGGCTGGTTCATGGAAGCCGCTATAGCGTCGGTTGTCGTGAATGCCGCTACTGGAACTCCGTTTCCCAGCGCTTTGGCCATCGTCATGATGTCCGGCACCACGCCGAAATGCTCCATGGCGAACATCCGTCCCGTCCGGCCAAAGCCGGTCTGGATTTCATCCGCGATCAGCAGGATGCCGAAGCGGTCGAGGCGTTTTTTGACCTCGTGAAAATATTCTGCCGGTGGGATGATGATCCCCCCGTTCCCCTGAACAGGCTCTACGATCATGGCCGCGAATTCCGTTCCGCGCTGCTCAAGTACCCGGTCCAGTGCCTCCAGGGAACGTTGCACCGCCTCTTCTTCAGTAAGTCCTGGCTGAAACGGACGCGGAATAAATGCCGTGCTGCCCTCGAGAAACGGATCGGAGCGCCACATCGCAAGCCCCGTCACCTCCATCGTCAGATAGCTGCGCCCGTGCAAACTGTGCTCCAGTGCAATGAAATGCTTGTGCCCGGTATGTCTGCGCGCCAGCAGCATGGCCCCTTCGTTGGCTTCCGTCCCACTGTTTACGAAAAAGGTCCGCTTCAGCCCTTCCGGCAGTACCTCGGCTAAACGCTCCGCCAGCATGGCGTTTGGCTCTGTCAAATAGATCGTTGACGTATGCTGCAGCCGCTTGAGCTGTGTAGCGGACGCCTCAGCGATCACCGGATTGCAGTGTCCACACGCCACAACGGAGACACCAGCAAAAAAGTCAGTGTACCGCTTGCCGCCGGCATCATACAGATACTGCATCACACCGCGCACGATGAGCGGCGGTCGGCGGTAAAAATGCTGTGTACATGGATAAAAATACTCGCCCCGCAGATTCAGAACTTGTTCCGCATCCCCTGATTTCAAGATTTCAGACATGATCCATTCCCCTCCGGTCCGTATAAGATATTAGTTAAACTGAAGTGATCCAAGCGTATAGCCTGCAAATACCGGCTTCAGGACAACGGGTTCCGCTGCTGTCGTCTCCGTTCCCTCCGTCTGCTCCAATGCCTGGCGGTACGCCCGGATGACGGTCTGCAGCTCATGTACCTTATATGGCGCTCCCTCAATCCGTAAGCAGGAAGCCCCCGCTTCGATGAGCTCAGGCAGAACAGAAAGATAGCACATCTCTTTGCTGAGCAGCAGATGATTCCGTCCATGCTGGTCCTTGTACACCGGATTCTCGCCTTTGTCGGTCATCATTACCAGAATATCGTTATCGACATAACGGTTATCCTCCTCGCCAACCGGTTCCAGCAGCTCCGTATTCTCGTACAAGTCATGCTCCATATACATAACCGTCGGAGAGCCGTGCACGATGATTTCGAGCGGCACACGGGAATGCGTGAGCAGATCTCCGAGATGGGCCGCCGTCATCTCCGGCGATACGGTCACTCTTTCCATGCCCTGCCCCCCATAGAAGCCGGCTGAGAAATGATTATAAATATTCAGATTCGAATCCCCGATCATCGGGTATCCCAAATCCTTAAAGGCATGCACCGCTCCCAAATTGGTGACCAGCAGTCCGTCCAGCGCAGGCTGCTTACCGCCAAGAAGCTGCGCGTACTGCTCAAAATGCAGCTCTGTCATCATCCGCGGCAGTCCCAGGTAAATACGCGTACGCCCCTTTGCTTCGCAGAGCGACTCAATGTCCTTTTTCGTAAACGGCAGGTCGGGAAGGAACACATCTCCGGAGAGATACAGATCATCCACTCCCTCCTCAAGCGCCATTCGGGCCTGGGCCATGTTATTCACCCGCACCGCGAGTCTGGCGGCTGCCTTATCCTGCTGAGGCGTATGCGCCGCTTCCGTTACACCGGACAAATAGGTCCGAACTTCCGATATCCGCTCATCGCTCATCTCCCGCTCAGGCGTAGGTGTGCTGAACACCCGTCCGGTGCTGTAGAATTTGCCGGTACCTTCATAGCGGCGGTTGATATTGGCGAGCCCAGGTTTGCCGAATGCATAGGCCGTGGAGAAATCTCGTTTCCGGTTCTCGTACAAATGCTGTGCATCCTGTGCCCGGTCAAATCCGATTGGATCCTCGATATAACGGTCGATGGCATCCGCGTAACTGTTCACGAGCATTAGGACAAAGGAAGCGTCCCGCATCCGTCCTTCGATTTTGAAGGAGCAAATTCCGGATTCAATCAGCTCCGGGATATGCTCATACATGTACATGTCCTTGACAGCCAGCGGGTACTCGGCAGGATAGACGTAGCCGTCTTTTTTCACCCGGTAATCCCAACGGCACGGCTTCATGCACTTGCCTCGATTGCTGCTCATGCCGAACAAGTAGGAGCTGTAATGGCAGTTCGCCCCGTGTGCAACGCACATGTCGCCATGGATGAAATATTCCAGCTCCATGCCGCTTAAGCCGTGGATATAACGCGCGGTTTGCAGATCCATTTCCCTGGAGGTGACAACACGTGTAACCCCAAGCTCCTGCAGCCCCTTGACCATCTCCAAATTGTGTACGTTCATCATGACTGAAGCATGCAGTGGAAGGGAGAGTCCCATCTCGCGCACCAAAGACAGCACCGCAAAATCCTGTATGATTAAGGCATCCACACCTGCCCCTTCGAGAAAGCGCAGATATTCCTTCGCACCTTCGACCTCTGCTTCACTCAGCAGATTGTTGACGGTCACGTACACCTTTTTGCCAAGTGAATGGGCGATGTTTACCGCCTCTGTTATCTCTTCCAGCGTAAAATTATAGCCTTTGCGCATCAGGCGCATATTGAAAGCAGGTCCACCCAGATAAACAGCGTCGCAGGGCGCCTGGATCACTTCCTTGAAAATCTCAAACGTACCTACGGGCGCCAGCAGTTCAATCTCTTTTTTTCCAAACCAACGTGACACAGCGATCCCCTCCACCATCTCTATTTTTAAATATGGCTTGTTTCAGACTCCAAAATCATTGCCATCTTCCTTAAGAAAAACGTCTATCGACGCTGATAACTTAATAAAAGCCTATCCATACGATAACCAGGCACATCAGAACAAAGGCGGCAACAAACCACGATTCCCCCTGCCCCCATACCAATGGCCGATATCTGGTCCGCGGCGCCCCGATCCGGTATCCCCGTGACTCCATCGAAGCGGTCAGATCCTCCGCCCTTCGGAACGCGCCGACAGTAACAGGCACAAGCAGCGCCGTCAGCATCCGTGCTTTTTCCTTCCAGGGAAGCTCTCTCAGATCCGCGCCGCGCGAGGCCTGCGCCTTCAGAATCGTCTGCGCCTCATCCAGTATCGCCGGTATAAACCGCAGCGCAATCCCGGTCATCAGCGACAGGCGCTCTGCAGGAATTCCTGTCCACTCGAGCGGCTTCAGCATCCCTTCAAGGCCCTGGTTCAGCTGTCCGGGGGATGTCGTGAAGGTCAGCAGCGCCGTAAAAGATACGAGCAGCACCATCCGTAAGGCGGCAATCGCTCCGGCCTCAAGGCCTGCCGAATCCAGGTGCCAGGAGCCGACGGCAACCAGCACGCTTCCGCCTTTGACGGCGAAGCATTGGACGATCAGGATGAACAGCATCAGGAAGCGAAGCGGCTTGGCTGCCTTGAGATAGGTCCTGACAGGAATACGGGTTAAGGCCATCATCAGAACGGAGAAGACCATCAGACATAACAAGGCAAGCCAAGATCGGGCGCATACCACCATGACTGCATAGAGAAGCATGGCGGTCAGTTTGGCCCGCGGATCGAGCCGATGTACGGGCGAGCCTGTATCGATCAGCCTTCCGATCAGCAGCTTTTCATGCATAGACCCGCTCCTTTCCGGCTGCTGCCGAAGCAAGCCGGACCATCCGGTCGGCCAGCGCGGACGGGCTCAGGCAGGGCTCCTCCGCCTGCAGTCCATAGGCTGCTTCAAGCTCGCGCCAGCAGCGGATAGGCTGCGGGATTGACAATCCGCAGCCCGGAAGCCTCTCCGCTTCATCCACAAGTCCGCGCCGCGTCCCATGAAACACCGCCCTGCCTTCATGCATGATGACCCAGCGGTCCGCATAGGGCAGCAGCTCATCGATATGGTGCGTGACAACGATGATCGTTTTGCCTTCTTCGCGGCAGAGGTAGTGAAGAAGCGACGTAAGCTCCATCCGGCTAATTTGATCAAGCGTTGCTCCTGGCTCATCCAGCACCAGAATATCCGGATCCATGGCCAGCACAGAGGCGATTGCCGCCTTGCGCCGCTGCCCTCCGCTTAGCTGCAGCGGATGACGGCTGAGGAGTCCCTCGCTGAGTCCCATCTGTTTTAATGCCTTTCGAGCCCGTGCTGCCGCATCTTCAGGCGCTGCTCCGAAATTGACAGGACCGAACATCAAGTCCTTCTCTAGCGTTTCTGCAAACAGCTGCTGCTCGGGGAATTGGAACACGAGTCCCACCCTCCTGCGCAGCGGCGCCAGCTTGGGTGGTTTCTTCCCCGCAGCCAGCGTCATATCCAGCACTCTAACGGCTCCCTCTGTCGGGAGCAAAATGCCGTTCAGCAGCTGAAGCAGCGTCGATTTGCCCGAGCCGGATGATCCGGCAATGCCGGTCAGGAGACCCTCTGCAAGCTCCAGATTCACATCCTGCAGCGCTGTCTGCCTGAGCAAGCTCCGTGCATCATACGTATAACTTACATGTTCCAGCTGAATGGCCATATCCGTTCATCCTCCAGGTCCATATTCACGGTGCCGCTTCCCAAGCCTGCATCCGCAGGCCGTATTCCCCGCTTCTCCAGTTCAAGGGCGAGCTGGGTGCGAAATGGCGGAACCATTCGGCACATCCGCAGCAGCTCCTCGCTTCGGAACAGCTCTCCCGGCATCAGATCTGCTGCGAGCTTCCCCTCATGCATGACCAGTACTCGCTCCGAAGCGGCAATCTCTTCCGCATCATGCGTAATGGACAGCAGCGTATACCGGCCTTCGCTGTGCATCTCCCGCAGCAGGCTGAGCCAATCCCTCCTAGCCATCTCGTCGAGCATGGAAGAGGCCTCATCCAGAATGATGAGCTCCGGCTCCATCGCCAGAATGGCCGCAACCGCAGCCCGCTGCTTCTGGCCTCCGGACAGCTCCTGCGGATGACGGTGCAGCAGATCGCTGATGCCAAGACTTGAAGCGTAGCGGCTGATCCTGCTGCGCATTTCTTCCGCATCTAAGCACAGTCCCTCCAGGCCGAAGGCCATATCCTCCTCCACCGTCGCGCCAATGAACTGGTTATCCGGATTCTGGAAGACCATCCCCACCTTCTGCCGGATACCCCCTATCGCTCCCGGTTCAAGCTTCGTGCCACCGATCGTTATACTCCCGGAACCAGCGCGAAGCAGACCATTCATCAGCCGGATCAGTGTAGACTTCCCGCTTCCGTTCGCCCCGGCCAGCGTAACCCACTCGCCTCTGCCGATCGAAAGAGATACATTGTGAATATCTGCACACTGTCCATCATAAGCAAAGGACACCTTCTCCATGACGACCATATCCGCTTCTATATTCTCTATCGACTCTGTAGGCTCGATCCCGTCGGGTGTTGAAGCATCCCCATGAATTTCTGTTGGAACCGTCTTTTTCTGTAGCCGTGTCTTCCCAGCCTTCATAAGAATCCCCCCTTCTGAAGTGCTGCTAATCTTTCAAGAATGAATCGAACAAGGCCAGCCGTGATAAGGATGGAATCAGATATTTTGCTGCAATCCCAACCAGGATGCCTGTCGCAATGCCGCTGATCAGCAGAGCAGGCAAATAGTAGAAAATATTCAGGGTAGAAAAAACGATGGATGCCGCTGCCAGCTGACCGATATTGTGGGCAATCCCTCCGGCAATGCTGATGCCGATCAGGCTCAATCTGCGCCGGCCGAGTTTCATCAGAAGCGCCATGACTGCAAAGCTGAACAAAGAGCCGAACAAGCTGAACAGCAGGCTTGAAAATGTCCCGAAGATAAAGGCGGTTAGGAGCGTTTTGAGCACCACCAGCATTAGCGCATCTCTTGCCCTTAAAAAGTACAAGCAGGCCAAAATCATAATGTTGGCTAGCCCCAGCTTGGCACCCGGAATCTGGATGTTTATCGGAATCATCGATTCGGCTATGCTGAGCACTACGGCCACCGCAGCAAAAATCGCGATCACGACCGTCCTTTTCAGGACAAGTGATGTTTCTTCATCAGATGACGGCATCCGTACCTCCTCCTTCCCCGCCCGTGCCTTTAATTTCAACGATGACCCGATGCGGCAGGCAAACGATCGTGTCCCCCGGGTTGGTTTTAAAGCCAAAAGTTAGACAGATCTGATCCGGGCAATCCGCATCCACCATTTCAATTCCGTAATCATGGACTTTAAGCAGGTTGTCGCCGCGCTTGGTATTGATCTCGATCGTCTGCTCCTCTTTTGTAAGCGTGACGGTTTTATATACCTCTCCATCGACCTTAATTACAGCTGTCAGCGGATTATTGTGATTTTTTTCACTTGACTGTCCGTTTTGAACCCATCTCGGAACCATTAGCAGCAGCGCGGCTGCCACAATTACGGTAATAAGCAGCAGGTCTCCACGTTTCATAGCGCGAACTCCCTTATTTTTTAAAGTTTCAAATCTTAGATGCTTACATTATAGCCGTGTTCCTCCAAAGCTTCAATGAGCGAAGTCGATGAAAAATATTATTTGTTAAGAATTTCACAAAATGATCATCTTCCGGTAAACGAAAAAAAGCATCCGCCGTTTCCAGCGAACGCTCTCCTATCATTATGCCCCATGCTTGGGGATCGAGGGCAAATGCCTCCGCATATAATCAACGAATACCTTGGCAAATACCGGATCCCACTGAGAGCCTCTGCCTTCATCCAAAATCCGCAGCGCCACGGATGGCGCCATTCCTTTGCGGTACGGACGGTCCGATGTCATGGCATCATACGCATCAGCCACAGCAATGATCCGTCCGAGAACTGGTATTTCTTCCCCTGCGAGCCCATCGGGGTATCCCTTGCCATCATAACGCTCGTGATGAGAACGTACCCCTGGCAGCAGGGCAGCCATGACTTCCTTGGGTTCGATCTGAAGAAGAATATTCTCCCCGAGGGCCGGATGAAGCTTGATCTGCTCAAACTCCTCGTCCGTCAGCCGCCCTTCTTTCAGCAGAACCGTATCACGGATGCCGATTTTCCCGATATCATGCAAAAGCGCAGATTCCCGGATGACCACAAGCTCCTCGAAGGACATGCCGCAAAGCCTGCCGATCAGCTCCGAATATTCGGCCACGCGCAGGGAATGTCCTGCAGTATAGGGATCGCGCGCATCCAAAGCCACCGCAAGCATGACGAAATAGCTGTCCAGCGTGGCCTGTCTCTGCTCCTCCCGCTTTTCCATTGCGCCGACCATCCTATTGAAGCTGTCAACAAGCTTGGAAAATTCATCAGAGTAAATGTTCTGAACCTTCGTCATCCGCCCATCCTTGATATCGCTCATCGCATCGTACAGCTTGGAGATCGGCTGCTCAATATCCTGGGTGATTAGCCGCGCACCCATATAGGCGAAGACGATGCCGATCATCAGAATGAGACTTGCCCAGACCCAGTAGTTCTGGAACATCGCGTTGTCCAGACTCTTTAGCCGGATTTGCACGGCAAGGCTGAACAGCAGCAGCGGTGAAATGCCAATCAATATGCTGCTGATCAGAAATTTAGGCCGTATAGACAGAAAGACATGACCGCCCGCGTCCAGCTCAACCTGAAATTTCTTCGCCTTCATGTTTAATTCGATCAGCAGTGGACGAATGGCAGCCGTCGTCAGAAAAAATTCGAGCAGGGCATGCATACATGCCACTAGAAATGCGCCCGCCGCCACTATGACCAGATAAGAAGTGGGAAAGGTCAGCAGCCCTCTGCTCAGCATCCAGGCCGTAAGCAGGACTGCCGGAATGGAAAAGCCCAGCAAATGCGGGACAAGGATCCTGTAAACGGACAGCAGCGGCAGCCGGTGCGTCTGAATATAAGCTTTTCTAAGCATATCCAAATCCGCACCCGGCGTCAGAAGCCCCTGCCGTATAGGCCGTACATGGCGCAAGAAGGTAATCAGCTCTGCCGCAGCCATGACGGCGAGGGAAGTCAGAAGAATGAATATAAGACGTTTATATTCCTCCGAAGGTACGTCCAAGGCCGCCAAGAGGATTGTGCTGCCTACAAGCAGAACCGCCAGCAGTGAACCAATCAGATCATTGCGAACCAATGTGTTCAGAAACGACCGGTAAAGCTTTTTCGCCCCGGGACAGGAAAATTCGGTATTCATACAACTAAGCCTTCCTTATAATAGAGTTGCTATACAAAATGAACTCAAGATCGTTCTGCAAATGCTACTATACATATCGGACAAAAGACGGAGAATTGTGACAATAATTTGCTGAAACGTTTCGTTTCCCACAAATTTCTCACCTTTTTTATGACCTTCGAGCTCTATTTTGCCGTAAATTACTCATTTTCTCGATCCAGGCCTACAAAAAAAGAAGACTGCATAGTTAATCATGCGCCTTCTTTGCAATGTCACTTGAAGTATTTACAGGTCCGAAATGCCGAAATGGGCTTCCAAACCTGCCTTTCCCTGCTCGGTCACGATGATCGCACGTCCGGAAGGAGGTCGCTTGATCCAGTTTAATTCAAAGAAACGGGCTACGACGGCATGACCGAGCGTACCTGCGAGATGATGCTGGCGCTCGCTCCAATCCAGGCAGATCCGGCTGAACGACCGGCGCTGTTTACGAAGAGCGGGAAGATCCAGTCCAAAGTCCGCGAAGAACCGCTCACCTTCCGGTGTGACGGTGAACTCCGTTTGCCCTTTTTCCAAATATCCGTGATCCAGCATGGACTCAGTCAAGCGCACTCCCAGCTTTCCCGCCAAATGATCATAGCAGGTTCGAGCTTCGCGTAAAGCCTTCATCTGCGAGGACTGCCGAAGGGATCTGACTTCAGCGGGTTTCGATAAGGTAAGCAGCATTTCCAGCGACTGCGCTATTTCATGGTCAGCCAGTTGATAATAACGATAGCGGCCGTGCTTCTCCACGGTAACCAGCTTGCCGGCTACCATTTTTCCCAAGTGAAAGCTGGCGGTCTGCGGCGTGATGCCTGCAGCTAAAGCCAGTTCACTGGCGGTATGGAAACGCCCGTCCATCAGACTCGTCAGAATGGTAGCGCGGGAAGCATCTCCGAGAAGCGAGATCAGCTCTGCCACTTTTGGGCTTGCATTCATTCGATTCCCCCCATCAAGATTTTGCATTCCATACTTCGATGATAATGGAAATAATATTGTAATACAATGAAATCGGGACGAAATATAAGGATACGCCATGAGATTTTCCATATTCAAAAAAAGAAAGAAGGTTTACTTGGATGAAACGCTCCTTGTACATGTATTTGATTCTGCTTAGCCTGATTTGGGGAGGATCCTTTTTCTTTATTAAAATTCTGCTTCCTTACTATGGGCCGGGGTCCATCGCCTTCTTACGGTCATCCTTCGGAATTCTGGCGGTTCTGCTGTTCATGCTGATCAGGCGGAAATCCATCCGCTTCCGGCAAATCCCCTGGGTACCCATGGTGATCGTCGGCCTTCTCCAAACCGCCGTACCCTGGTGCCTGATCGGGTTCAGCGAGACTCGTCTGACCAGCAGCACGACCTCGGTATTAAACGCGACCACTCCTTTTTGGACCATGATCCTGGGGGTGCTCTTTTTCGGACGTAAATCGAGCCGATTTCAGTGGATCGGACTTGGCGTGGGGTTCCTGGGACTGCTTGTGGTTCTTGACATCCACCCTTCCAAAATGTTCGACAGTGATCTGACAGGATTCGCCACCATGCTGGTTGCCACGTTCTTTTACGGGTTGTCATCCCAGCTGTCCAAGAAATATCTGCAGCATATCACGCTTGTGGAGACAGTCCTGGGCACGCTTTCCGTGGGCTGTATCGCGAGCGGAATATTCGCGATTCTGTTTGAGCCGTTCTCTTTCTCGCCGCTAATCCATGACTGGACCGTCGTGCTTGCGCTCATCGGCCTCGGCTGCTTCGGGTCTGGTGTGGCTTACTTTTTGTTTTATCATCTCGTACAGGAAGGCAGCGCCGAATTCTCAACCATGTCCACCTATTTGATTCCTGCTACGGCCATTGTATGGGGATTTCTGCTACTGGATGAGCCCGTGCATGTAAGTCTCCTGACAGGACTGGCGCTGATCCTGTGTGGCGTGTTTTTGACAGGAAGAAGCCCCCGGAAATCGAAATCACCCAAACTCAAGGCGGAGGGCAAACTTCAAGGGTAAAATGACTTAATTCGGTAGGGCCGGCCCATCCTTCTGACGGATATCCGGCTCTATCCCCTGTACTCTCGCCGTTACAAATCATATCTCTTGCCATATAGTTACATCTGTGATATAATCTGATATTGTAAGTTTCATTTAACCCCTTTTTCGTTCCTCGCAAGAAGAATAACTCTTCGTGACCACGAAGTTTTAAATTCCTATTTTGAATAACCCAAACGAAGTAAGAGTTTATGTAAAGACGAGATTCTGATTCACACTGGCGCGGTCATCGGAGCCGCAAGGACAAAAGAGAGGCAGGGCTTTTGTTGTTTTAGAAATGTCATTATTCTGTATTACAACAAGAAACCAGGAACCGGCTGCAGTCTGTTGTTAGACTGTCAGGGGTTAAATAGTTGGCGTCATGCTGCGCCAGACCATAAACACATAGAACCCCCGGAGAACTGCCAGAGGCAGCTTTTCGGGGGTTCGCCCATTTCTATACCTGGTAGCCTTTAATCGGCGTTTTAATCGGTGCGCCTCTCTTCATGTATTCCAGAAGCGCGACCGGGTCATTATCCATTCCGCCGGCATTGACGCGGTAGCCGATATATTGGCCCGGACTGTTAATTCCCTGTTTGACGGAAAATGTAACCTGTATGCCAAGCTTATGACAGATATCAATAACGGGCTTGGAGTAACCGCCATAAGGAAAAGCAAGAATATTGCGCGTATTCCCGAGCTTTTCCCGGAGAATCTCATCGGACAGTCCCAGATCCCGGGTCACGCGCGTGGTGTATTCTCCCTCGGTTTCCACACGATGCAGCGTCTTATTATCCTCCGGTCCCATTAGCATCGGCTCGGGGCGGTCCACCGTTCGTCCTGCAATCCGGATGTTGCCATAGGCATGAGAGTCAAAGGTATGACTATAAAAGTCGATTCCGGACCGATGCATTGCCAGTACCTGATCCCAGTTCAGCTTCGGAATGCCCGGATGCATTTTGTTGCCTACTGTGTTTACGATCAGGAAACTGGTGGCAGGTACATGATACTGCTCTAATATCGGGTAAACGTCCGTGTAGAACGTCTCGTAGCCGTCATCAAACGTCAGGAGTACCGCATTATCCGGCACAGCCTTGCCTTTCGTTATGAAATCCGCATACTGGTCCATCGTAATCCAATGGAATCCGTTTGCTTTCATGGCGTCTAGCTGCTGCTCGAATACGGCTGTATCTAGGCTTTTGCTGTTGGTCGGATTGGGCCGCACGTCATGATACATCAGGACAATGACTTTATTTTTATAATAGATGGCATTAGGCGTCGGTTTTGTGGAGATAAAGCCATGGACCCGGACGGCACTTGTTCCTTCCTTCCCGTGGCTCGTACGAGCGGGATGGTATACATAAGGCCCCTGTCTCCAAAGAAACAAGGAGGCGATCAACAATATCAGACCAAGAGCACTGTATTGAAGTATCTTTTTACGGCGCATGACGTTCATAAGCTCCTTTATTCTTAAAATAATTCACGTAAGTTAGAGATACATTATTCACCTTATAAACATACTGTGAAAACAAGGAGTGATGCAAATGCCGAATTACCGGATCATTATCGACCTGTCTGATCGAACGCTGTATCTGCTGGACAACGATCAAGTGATCAAGTCCTATCCTGTTGGCGTCGGCAAAATGGTGACACGCACGCCGACAGGCGATTACAGAATTATCAACAAACAGCCGAATCCCGGCGGTCCGTTTGGCGTTCTCTGGATGGGTCTCTCCAAGCCGCATTATGGCATACACGGCACCAACAATCCATCTTCCATCGGACATGAGGTTTCTCATGGTTGTATCCGTATGTATAACGCGGATGTGCTGGACCTGTCGTCCCACGTCCCTGTCGGTACCCGGGTCACCATCCGGCCGTAGAGCACAATATCCCCGAAGGATAGCGGTCCGCAGGGATTTTGTTGCCGCTCGTCAAGCGTTCAGCAAATTCTCATATAGAGCCTCCGGTTTGGCAGCGAAGTCGGAACACCTGTCTGAAGCAGGTTTGCACACGCAAGTGGTTCTATTTTTGCTATGAAGTCTGCCTTTTTCATCCTGTTCTCCCTTCCCCTGAGCTGCTTCTATACAATGCTGGCCTGCATGTAGCTGCCTGTACGGAAAGCACCTTGTAAATGAAGGAGAACAAGCCTGATTTCCGTCTCCGTCAGTTTGCGTAATTCCCTGCGACTTCTTACAATAAGATCATATGGTGACGGAGGGTGGAAACATGAATATGAATACCACAAAATGCAGCATAACAGAGCAAGAAATTATGCCGGGTGTCCGTGCCCTTCAGGCGGGTCCTGAAGATAAAGAAGCGGTGAACGCCCTAATGGTTCAGGCTGCTTCTTGGCTGAAGAGCAAAGGCTCCAGACAATGGAATGAGCTGCTTGCCGGTGAAGACCGCCATGGGGTAGCAGATGCGATTGACCGCGGCGACGTGTTTATTTTTAAGCAGGACGACATGATTGCCGGGATGGTCATCCTCCAGCAGCATGCAAGCAATTGGGACCGATCCCTCTGGGGCGAGGAAGGCCATGAGACTTCCATTTATCTCCACCGTCTGGCCATTAACCGTGAATTCGCCGGCAAACAGCTTGGAAGCGCCATTCTTCATTGGGCTGAACATGGCATTCGTTTTCCGGGCAAGGACCGGGTCCGCCTCGACTGCATCGCTTCGGTCCCGGCTCTGAACCGCTTATACAGCGGCGCGGGCTTTGAATATAAAGACCAATCCCCAAGCGGCTTTAATCTGTATGAAAAAATGCAGCCGCAGGTAGTGTAAGACAGAGCTGACATCTGAATTATATGCAAAAAAGGCAGGCTCCGATCATACGGAGTCTGCCCTTTTCATTTCCTTATATGTGCACGGACTGGATGTCTTCGAACCTGATCCACTGCCAGTCGTCTTCCTCACGCAGCTTAATTTCCTTCAGATATGTATTAATCACCGTCACGAAGCCTCTTAGCTGGACGGTTCCATGCGGGGTATCCACCGTCAGACGAATTTTGACATGCTTTTCGAGCGACCGGGTCAGTTCACGTTCTATATAAGGCCAGTCCGGCGCCTCCTTCTGCTGTACGGCCGCAGCCGTGCAGGTATCCTTACATGTTGTATCCGGAGTCATCAAAGGGGATAGATGCTGTCTGTTCAAAATGATCATCTCCCATCACATTTTCAAGAACAAGTGTTCCTATTATACTTCAACTTGTTCCCTTTTGGCAATGTGAAAAAAGTATTGGGAATGATCCGTTATAGCTCCCCGGAACGTCGAAGCCTGTCCAAAAACTGTTCCTCGGACACAACCTCGATGCCTTCCCGCTTCAGTAAAGCCGATGTGACGCCGCTTCCGTCGATCCGCTTATTCTCAAATTGTCCGTTATAGATCATTGCACTACCACAGGAAGGGCTGTATTCCTTCAGCACCACCAGCGAAGCGCCGAGCTCCCGAATGCGTTCGAGCGCCGCTTGAGCGCCCTTAATATACATATCGCTGACGTCTCTGCCGGATTTCTCAATCACCCGGGCCCGTCCATCCAACACATCATCGCCGTTTCCGCCCTGTATTTCAGCCGGTTCCCTTGGAGTTGTGAATCCACCCATCAGCTCAGGACAAACCGTGACCGCCTTTTTCTCTTCTACCAGACGCTGGATGACCTCATGCAAACAATGCGTCCCATTATATCTAACCTTCATTCCTGCAAGACAGGAACTCACTACGATCATTTCCATCACCTCGTACAGCTTATTATACAAGAAGATGGTTCCACCGTCTCCAGGGACCGAAAAAAGCGCTGCTCACTTTGCCTGTGGACAGCGCCCATGTTATTTTACCAATTTCAAAGTCGCCCTCGTACGGAGCTTCAGCCATGGTTCGGGATGGTCTTCTCACTGTTCTTGTCAAAACCCGGCTCATACACGCTAAAAAAGGAAATGCTGGACGTCTTCACATGATGCTCGTTCAGATCAACCCACTCCTCGCCTTTCAGCCTTGCAATAACTCCCTGAATGTCGTCCGAAATGATGTTTAATGACTCCCCGCCAGCAAAATGAATCCTAATACTGCTATCGCTCATCGCTTGCACCTCCAAAATTCGGCTTTTACTTCAAGGAAGTATTCCCCATTCCTTTACTTCTTATTTATACGGATTGGGGGAAGGGCAATTTGGGAGCAGGAGGCGCTTCACAAATTAGTTTTATTTACAATTATTAATATCCAATTATAATCAATCAAGGTAATGTTATATCTTACTTGGAACTCTATGTATTTAGTTGCGTACTTAAAGTATGCATGGTGAAAATATTAGACTTGAAGACTACGCCAGAAGAACTAGTCCTTTTCAAACTTCACCATTAATCTACATCTCTCAATGATTGTTGAGACAAGTAAAAGGGGAAAGAGAGGAGATGACGTCATTTTCAAAAATTAGCCATAGATAAAAACTTGATATCGCTAATTAACCATGACGAACACAGCAAATCTCCCAGCCGATGGGTATCACTCAAAGGATTGAACTATTTTGAAAAAATCAATCGTACTCATGTTGTCTTTAATGCTAGTATTAACTGCATGTGGATCCAAAGAAAAGGAAACCGCAGCACCTGCAGAAAGTAAACCAGCCACAACTCAGGAATCACCAAAAGAAACACCTAAAAAATCAGATACAGAAAAAATGGAAACTGCAGAGACCAAAGAATTCTCCTTCTCCTATCCGGCTTCTTGGAAAGCTTACGATTTGTCCCAGCTTAACCAGCCAGCAATTAAAGCAGCCTATGTCGATTCAGCACCAAAAGGGGGTTTCGCGGATAATGTCAATGTAACCATGGACGGTACCACCACTACAGCAAAAGAAACAGCAGATTTGACTAACTCCCAATACGAAAGCGGTGCTGTGGGAGACACCATGAAAGATTACAAAAAAATTAGCTACACAGACACTCCCAACAACACCGGAGTTTTGGTAGGCGAATATACACAGGGTCAATCAGGGGTTCAGGCCATTTTGACGCAATATATCGTTCCTACGGGCAGCCAGACTTATAGCCTCTCCATTACCTATTCCAAAGATTCTTACAACAACGGCGGTAAAGAGATGGCCCAGAAGATGATCGATTCCTTCAAGTTAAGCGGTACGGCTGCTGCCACAGAGCCGGAGAAAGCATCTACAGATGGAGCAGCTGTGACGGCGAACCCAGGAACAGGAGAAGTGACATTTGCGGATGTGATGGTTAAGCTCGTTCCGACAATCACAGAAAACGACGGAGAAATGACCGAGAAGACGTATAACTACATAGTTGCCCACAGTGATCTATTCCCTGCTCTGACACCTGAAAGCAAGAAAACGGCCATGTCATTAGTGGATGCAAACATCACCACTCGCCACCTTTTCAAGAATGTGACTCCGTATCTGGACAAAATGGTTCAGGTCACAGGATCTGTCGTAGAAGTTTATGAAGAAGAGACGGAGATCGGAACCCTCGCAGCCATCCATGTGTTGGATAATAACGGAAAATCCGTTCTTGGTTGGTATATGAACTCTACTGGCGACATCCTCGAGGGAGACGATGTGACCATGTACGGACTGCCAACCTCCATATTTTCTTTCGATAATGGCGGTGGAACAACCAATGCCCTTCTGATGAGTGTATCGACCGTACAGAAGGTTCAATAACCAGCAAACCTGATTACAAAAAAAACGCAGACCCCGAGGCATCCAAAGCCTTAGGGAATGCGTTTTTTCTGGTTAACCGACATAAAAAAGCACGATCCCCGAATTCCGGAAACCGCGCTGTGTGTTCTAGCAAAGATGCTGGTGAAGGGAATTGAACCCCCGGCCTACGCATTACGAGTGCGTTGCTCTACCCCTGAGCTACACCAGCTTAAAACTGTGCTTCATCTAATATATCAAACGAAACAAAAACTATTATACAACTTTCATTTCAAAATGCAATACTCTTTGGCAACTGGTACTTACTGCAGCTTCAAGCGCACCGACTGAAGCTTCTGCTCGCTGGAGGATGCTTTGTCGCGTCTGTCGTCGACTTTGACGGAAGTGGACACGCGCAGCGCTCCCGACAGGAAAGGTGCTTCATGCAATGCCGCAATCGCCTTCCATACGTCCTCAAGCGGCCCCTCAATGATCGTGCTCATCGAAGTCAGCTGATAGCTTACTCCCTGCTGTCTAGCCAGTATCCTCTGCATATCCGCCACATAAGCACTTAAGCTCGTCGTCGCCGTTCCGATCGGAATAATCGTTACCTCTGCAATCGCCATGTTTTTTCCTCCCTATCCTATATTTAAATCATCTCCGGATTGTCCCTTAGTTCCTTCCCTTATTGTATCCAACTGAGGAAAAGATATCAAAGTCACGTTTCCCTAAAATTTTATTTACCCGCGCCACACCTGCTTTTTCCCCTTAAAAGGAGCATTTTTGGACATTTTTCGAGCTTAACCTTTCACTCTCTTAGTAGCAAATAGACCACTTCTCTGATATAATTCATATTGCTTGTCTTTTTGAATTTTATGTTTACAAACACAATATATTGGGTTAAATTAGTATGACAACAACCAAATATAGTGTAGACAGGTGAACCAGGCTCTATCACGCCTACGGTTCCTAAGAGGGAAGTACGGTGCAATTCCGTCGCGGTCCCGCCACTGTAACCGGACAGCCGAGAAGCGTTTGTCTTCGGCCAAAATCGGCATATGCCACTGCAAGAAATACCTTGCGGGAAGGCGCCTATGGGGTTCCGGGAGTCAGGAGACCTGCCTGTTTCGTTCGCACAAAGCCTACGAGGAATAGGAACGTGTTGCCATGAAAATATCTACATATGGTGTTGTAGATATTGTTCTTCTGCGCCCATTTTTGGTGCCTATAAGAATAACATGCAGCATTTTCGGCCTCTACAGACCAGGTCGCCGGAAATGCTTTTTGTATGGCCGAACACCTCTTTCCTGATCCGTTTTTACTTTTTTTGAATATAGCATCTATTTTTGAAAGGAGAACTGCACATGCCTCAGCTCGTGACCAAACCTAACAATCGTCAGCTCGCTTTTGATGAAATCCGCCTTTCCGTTTATGCGGACCGCGTCCTAAAAGGATTGGAGACGCTGGATAAAGAGCGCCTGCTTCGCGGCGTAACCAGCAAACTTCGCCGGGAGGAAGTTACCGGTGACGAAATCAGCAACGCATTTACAATGTCGGCCCTTGAGCTCGTAACAAAGGAGGAGCCGATCTGGAAATTCGCCGCAGCCCGCTCCCTTCTGACTTCTCTATATAAAAAAGCAGCGTACAACCGCCGCTATAAAGCTTATCCAGACGAGCCTTACGGTGCCTTGTATCCCCTCATTTCCGAACTCGTCAATAAAGGAATCTACCGTGAAGAGCTTTTGGAATGCTACACCAAAGAACAGATTGATGAGCTTGGAAAATGCATTGATTATAGCCGTGATTTGCTGTTTGACTACATAGGTCTTCTAACCTTGTCCGACCGCTATCTCGCGCGCGATTTCGACGGCCGCGTCATGGAGCTTCCTCAGGAGCGTTATATGGTCATCGCCATGTACCTGATGCACACCGAACCTGCAGAGAAGCGTATGGAGCTTGTAAAAGAAGCCTACTGGGCAATGAGCAACATTTATATGACCGCAGCAACGCCAACTATGTCCAATGCCGGTAAAAAGGTTGCCGGACAGCTGTCCAGCTGCTTTATCGATACCGTGGACGACTCACTGGAAGGTATTTTCGATTCCAACACGGACGTTGCACGTCTCAGCAAAATGGGCGGCGGCATCGGCGTATACCTTGGCAAGGTTCGTGCCCGCGGATCGGATATCCGTGGTCATAAAAATACCAGCTCCGGCGTCATTCCTTGGATTCGCCAGTTGAACAATACCGCGGTCAGCGTAGACCAGCTCGGTACCCGTAAAGGTGCGGTTGCCGTTTACCTTGACGTTTTCCATAAAGATATACTGGCCTTCCTGGATCTGAAGCTGAACAACGGCGACGAGCGCATGAGAGCACATGACGTTTTCCACGGCGTATGTATCCCTGACTTGTTCATGGAAGCCGTTGAGACG
The DNA here is from genome assembly GCF_022898935.1 of Paenibacillus mangrovi. Classification (GTDB taxonomy): domain Bacteria; phylum Bacillota; class Bacilli; order Paenibacillales; family Paenibacillaceae; genus Paenibacillus_AQ; species Paenibacillus_AQ mangrovi. Next base: position 215,889 of record NZ_JALIRP010000003.1, read on the forward strand.
CGAGACGAATGGAATCTCTTCTGCCCGCATGAAGTGAAGAAAGTGATGGGCTGGAAGGATGAGGACGGTCAACCGCTCGGTCTGGAGGATTTCTATGATGAAACTTACGGACAAGGCACATTCCGCGAAAAATATGCCGAGGCTCTTGCGCATCCGCTGCTGTCCCGCATCACCGTGCCTGCCATCGACATCATGAAACGTGTCATGAAATCCCAGCTGGAGACCGGTACGCCTTACATGTTCTACCGCGACACGGTAAACCGCGCCAACCCTAACCGCACACATGGCATGGTGTACTCCTCCAACCTGTGTACGGAAATCATGCAGAACCAGTCGCCAACGGTGGTGGAAAAAGAAGAGCTTGTAACGAAGGACGGACAGACTCGCATCGTCATCTCCAAAATCCCTGGAGATTTCGTAGTCTGCAACCTGAATTCCATCCACCTGGCCCGCGCTGTGCCGGCCGACGTACTTGAGCGTCTGATTCCGATCCAAGTGCGCATGCTGGACAACGTCATCGATATTAACAATATCGAAGTGCTGCAAGCACAATACACAAACAGCCAATACCGCGCTGTCGGTCTCGGCACCTTCGGCCTGCATCATCTGCTGGCGCTGGAAGGCATCCGCTGGGAATCCGACGCAGCCGTTGAATATAACGACAATCTGTACGAAAAAATCAACTACCTGCTCATCCGCTCCAGCATGGAACTGGCCAAGGAAAAAGGCCACTATTCGAAGTTCAAAGGCTCCGATTGGGAAAACGGTGCATACTTCGAAAGCCGCGGCTATACGGACGGCGAGCATGTAGGCAAATTCGTAACGACCGAGCAGTGGAAAGAGCTGCAAAAGGAAGTTCAGGAGAACGGTGTCCGCAACGCATGGCTATTCGCCATCGCGCCAAATGGATCGACCTCGATTATTGCCGGTTCCACCGCAAGTATCGATCCGCTGTATGACCTGCTGTCGTACGAAGAGAAAACAACGTATAAAATCGCCAATCCGGCTCCGGACCTGTCCGAGAAAACGATCTGGTATTATAAAACGGCCTTTATGCTTGACCAGCATTGGTCCATCAAAATGGCCTCGGCCCGTCAGCGTCACGTTGACCAAGGCCAAAGCTTCAACCTGTACGTCCGTCCGGACATCCGGGCAACCGACTTCCTGGAGCTGCACCTGCACGCCTGGAAAGCCGGCATCAAATCGACGTATTATGTGCGCAGCCGTGCGCTGACAATTGAAGAGTGTGAGTCTTGCGCGAGCTAATAATTTCCCAACCCTCCCAAACCCTCCCTTCTTAAGGGAGGGCCCCGAGGGCTCCTGCCCTCTGGACACCCGAAATTTTGGTGGAGAAGGGTCTATGGCGCTTTATGGTGATTGTGTGCTAGGAGCGCTTTCGTCCCTGCTCGTTGCTTCGCAACAATCGCTGGGACACGCTGTAACTTTAGTGCAATAAGAAACATTTTAACTACGCCAGGCCCTCCCTGTTTTGCTTCGCAAAATGCGGTCGGCCTCGGCTTGTTTTATGTCCTCCCTAATTTGATTACAACATCATGCCGATGTTGATATAGATGCTTAATATTTTAATAACTTAAACCTTAAGGAGTGAACGGACGGTGCAATTGCAGAAAATTTTCAATACCGAAGCGCCAAACCAATCCACACGCATTATTGAAGGGGAATGCTCGGGTATTCTAAACTGGAACGATATCCGCATGCCTCATATGTATAAATTGTACAAAGTGCTTTTGCTTAACCACTGGATCGCGGATGAAATTCCGATGTCCAAAGACGCGCAGCAATTCCCTCTTCTCGATGCGGACGAGCAGCGCACCTTCAAGATCAATATCTCTTTGCTGGCGGTTCTGGATTCCATGCAAACGATGTTTGTCGGCGATGTAAAAAGATACTTTACGGATTCCTCCCTGGAAGCCATCTCTGCCATTATTGGTCAGCAAGAGGTTGTTCACAACCAATCCTATTCCTACGTGCTCTCTTCGATCGTGTCCGAACAGGAGCAAAAAGAAATTTTCGAATACTGGAAGCATGATCCGGTTCTTCTTGCACGCAACCAGTTCATCTCGGAGATTTATCAGGAATTCCGCGACGAGCAGACACCACAAACCTTCTTCCGCGCGCTCGTGGCTGACCTGATTCTGGAAGGCATTTTCTTCTACAGTACGTTCGCCTTCTTCTACAACCTGGCCCGTGATCAGAAGATGATGGCAACCAGCCAAATGATTTCATACATCCAGCGCGACGAGAACCAGCACTGCTACTTCTTCGGCGAAGTATTCAAGCAGCTGCTGAAGGACTTCCCTGAGCTGAATACTCCGGAAAACATGGACTACGTCTACCGCACCATCGACCGCGCGGTTGAGCTTGAAACGAACTGGGCTCATTACACGCTGAAAAACAACCGCGGCATCGATCTGAACGAGCTGTCCGACTACATCAAGTACATTGCCAACAAACGCCTAAAATTGATGGGTATGGAAAAAGCTTATCAAGGCGTGGACGCTAACTGCATGCCTTGGATCCGTCCGTTCTCCGATGAGGCGCTTAACGCAACTAAAACCGACTTCTTTGAGGCCAAATCCCGCAACTACGGTAAAGTCGGCGACGACAACGGATTTGACGATCTATAAGTATTACATTTATTCACCAAAAGCGCATATTGCGCCAGGATCCGGTTTAAGTTATACTAATCGCAAAGAATCGAACACCATCATTATGCCGATGACCAGCATCCAACTGTGAGGCGTTTTCGACCGGAGCATAGAAACCTCTAGGCTCTCTAAGTTGACCGGCTTTCCGTCCGTTACCGCGGAACCAAGAGGATCGGATCCTGCCTAGGCAGTCCGATCAAGTTGGGTGGCACCGCGAGCAAGCGCTCCTCGTCCCAAAGGATGAGGGCGCTTTTTGTATTTTTACGGATAAAGGAGCCGAGGATTAATCATGTTAACTATTCAATTTATTCGCGATCATGCGGATCTGGTACAGCAAACGGCGGTACACAAAAACATCCCTTTTCAGGTGGATATATTACTGGAATGGGATACGAAACGCAGGGAACTGCTCCTGCAAGCGGAAGGAATGAGAGCGCAGCGCAACAAGCTCAGCAAGGATGTTGCTCCTCTCATGAAGCAGGGAAATCAAGAAGCAGCCAAGCCTCTGATGGCTCAGGTCAAGCAGCTGAACGAGGAGCTTGCTGTGCTGGAGACCTCGCTGCACGAAGCGGAGCAGCATGTCTCGGAGCTGCTTCTGCTCGCTCCCAATATCGTGTCGGCAGATACGCCTATTGGCAAGGATGACAGCGACAATGTTGAGGTCCGCCGGGTTGGAGAGACACCGGCATTTGAATATGAGCTTCGTGATCATGTAACTCTTGGCGAAATGCATGACATGATCGACATTCCAAGAGGTGTGAAGACCGCGGGCACACGCAATTATTATCTCAAGGGAGCCGGTCTCTACCTTCATCTAGCTGTGCAGCGTCTCGCCTTGGATTATTTGGCGGCACGCGGGTTCACGCCGATGGACGTGCCCGTAATGGTCCGCCCCGAGGCCTTGAACCGGACGGGCTTCTTCCCTACCGGTCAAGACCAAACATTCGAGCTGACCGGAGAAGACAAATGGCTGGTCGGTACATCGGAAGTATCGCTTGTTTCGTATTACAGCGATGAAGTCGTAGACGTAACGGAGCCGATCCGGCTCGCAGGCATGTCGGCTTGCTACCGGCGTGAAATCGGCTCGGCCGGACGCGATGTCCGCGGACTATACCGCGTCCACCAGTTCGCCAAGGTGGAACAGGTGGTTCTCTGCCAGAATGATCCTGCTGTATCGGAATCGGTTCTTCAGGAAATTACTGGGCATGCCGAAGGTATTCTGCAGCTGCTTGAGCTTCCATACCGGGTCATGGCGGTCTGCACCGGCGACATGTCGCAGAAAACCCATAAGCAGTATGATATCGAGACATGGATGCCGAGCCGCTGCGCGTACGGTGAGACACATTCGTCGTCGAATCTGCTGGATTTTCAGGCCAGGCGTTCGAATATCCGGTACCGGGATGCGGAAGGGAATTTGCAAAACTGCCATACGCTGAATAACACTGCCGTCGCATCGCCGCGGATTCTTATTCCGCTGCTGGAGAATCATCAGCAGCCGGATGGCAGCATATATATCCCTCAAGCACTGCGGCCTTACATGGGCGGCGTAGAGCGGCTGGTACCGCTCCATCGTCCGGTTTAACCTTTTCACATCACAGTGTAATGAATGATTCGGCGGGAGCACCTCCCGCCTTTATAGTTGCAGTTGTTATTTTCACAGGAATATACTGGTTGTACATAAGAGTTAGCTTTACGATTTTGAATTTGGCATGGAGGTGATTGGATTGGAAAATCCAGCAAAAGTTCAAGATTTAGGAAGTGTTTACCTTGCAAGTGCGACGGCAAAATTCAAGGAGCTCAAGCAGTCCGCCGAGAAAGCCATTGCCCAAATCCAGGAGGATGCCAAATTGAACTGGGCACCGAACGAGGAATCCAACAGCATTGCAATCATCGTCAAGCATATGAGCGGCAACATGATATCACGCTGGACCGATTTCCTTACTTCGGACGGCGAAAAGCCCGGCCGCGACCGGGATGAGGAATTTGAAGGTGACATCGAATCCAAAGAAGAACTTCTTTCCATATGGAACCGCGGCTGGGACGTCTTCCTTCAGACGCTTTCGGAGCTGAAAAGCAAGGATTTGCTCCGAACCATTTATATCCGGCAGCAGCCGCACTCGGTAATCGAAGCAATCGAACGCCAGATGTCACACTATTCCAGCCATGTCGGCCAGATTATCTATGTTGCCAAAATAATTCAAGGCGATGACTGGCAGACGCTAACCATTCCACGGAAAAAGAAATCGTAATTAATGATGATAGCAGGAATATGGCTGCCCCCGCCGGTCCCTTACATGCAAGAGGTTATGGCGGGGAGGCCGCTTCTGCTTCTGATTATCTGCTGCTATTCAGCCCATGTCGTTTCTCCGCCCTCTTCCGGGCCTCAAGCTCTCTCCGCTGATTGATCAGCACCACGCCCAGCATCGCAATGACGACGCTAAAGCCGACAATGGGTACCATGACAGCCAAATCACCTGAAAATAAAATCATCAGGAAGAAGACTATAAACGCACCGCAGAAAATACCGAGTCCCGCCATGAACTTTTCCACTCGCTCCCCGCCCCTTTTCAAATATGATTCCGAAATTACCATAAGCTGTATATTTCACGTTTGTTCCATAAATTCCTTTTGGCGTGGATCATAAGAAAAACACCTATATCATAACTATTAAGGAAGTTTTTCTTGCGATATCATAACCAAGGCAATCTCCCTGTAACCTTTTTCATGGCTGAAGATTATGCTGTAACAAGGATTATATTGGGCAAGGAGAGAACCGAATGATGAAACGGGATTATTCCTTTATCCATGCCCGGCTGAAGTCGGGAAGATATACGATGAACAAGCTGGCTTCCGCAGGATTGACGCTGCTGATGCTTATGCTGCTGTCCCGGACGCTGCCAATGCCGGATACGCCTTGGAGTATGCAAAGCGATGGCCTGTCCATCTCGCCTGAGATCTGGGTCTACAGCTATGCCATGCTGATTTCCATTGCATCTGACGCGATTTTGGCCGTGCTGCCTCCGCTCAGCCGTCTGAAGCAAGCCTCCTTGTACGCGGCTGCCGCCTACACGACGTTTTACTGCCTGTTCATCCGGACGCCGGAGTTTGACGGATACCCGGAACTCGCCGCTGCGGCTGGCGTCTGTACGATTTTGGTCTTTTTCACCGGAAAGCGCATTTTCTCCGATCATTCCTTGTTTACGCCCTTATTCGCACTCGTTGTTCCGCTGATCTGCCTTTTTTGTTTGTAGTAGGTTATAGACCCAAGTAAGCACTTAACCGATTATTAAAGTGCCTCTATCAAATCCCCAGCGATCAGCGATAACATGTTCCCGCGCCGCGCTGCTGCAGCATCCCCAGCCAAACCATGCAGATATACCCCATACGCGGCTGCCTGGAGACCAGTGAATCCCTGAGCCAAAAGGCCGGCGATGATGCCTGTCAATACATCGCCGGAGCCGCCGGTCGCCATGCCAGCATTCCCAGTTATATTCACATAAGCCGATCCATCGGGAGCAGCTATGATCGTCCGTGCTCCTTTGAGCACCAGCGTAACCTGATGAGCCGCCGCGTACTTCACAGCGGCCCCGATCCGGTCACGCTGTATTTCCTTCGTAGACATGCCGGCCAGACGGGCCATTTCACCCGGATGCGGCGTAAGCACCGTATCTGTCTTCCGTGCGTTCCAGGTTGAATAATCCTTACAATCTGCTAGCATATTAAGCGCATCAGCGTCCACCACAAGCTGACACTCCGTACCCTCCCAGAGGGTACGCAGCCATTCTCCATCTCCATTGAAGCGCCCGAGGCCGGGGCCGATTGCCAGCACATCGCGGCTCCTGGCAAGCTGAAGCACCGCTCTGGCGGAAGCTACGTCCCAGTCGCCGCCAGCTGCCGGGGCGAGCATAATTTCCGGCGCTGCGCCGGCCATATGCGGCAGCATCGGTGCAGGCAGCGCCCAGGTCACGAGGCCGCTGCCCGCGCGCAGCGCCGCGCGGCTGCACAATAGGCCCGCGCCGCTCATGCGCGGGCTTCCGGCCGCCACAAGCACGTGTCCATACGTGCCCTTGTGGCCGTCCGGCGAGCGGCGGCGCGCCGTGTCCACGCGCAGCTGCTCGCGCAGCGTGCCTGCGGTCAGCAGGAAGGCCAGCCCCTCCTGCTGACCGCACAGCTCCGAGGGTATGCCGATGGAGCGGACCACCACCTCCCCAGCGGCTTCCGCGCCGGGGTACTGCGTCAAGCCTCGCTTCAGGAACGCGAGGCAAACCGTCAGCCGCGCCGCAATGCACGGCTGGCTGACTTCCCCCGTGTCGGCGTTAATCCCACTTGGGATGTCCGCCGACACGATCGTCTTGCCGCTGACATTCGCAGCGGCAATCATGTCCGCGTACACACCGCGCGGGCTCCCGTGCGCGCCCGTCCCCAGCAGGGCATCAACGATGCCCGTGCATGCGGCATAGTCCACGGCGTCGCGCCCGTGGACAAGCAGGGGGATGCCAAGAGCCGCGGCTGTATCGCGCTGCATAGCGGCATCCCCCTGCAGCTGCTCCGGCGGCAGGGCATACACTACCGTGACGCCAATCCCCGCCTCTCGCAGGTGACGGGCGGCGACCAAACCATCGCCGCCGTTATTCCCTTTGCCTGCAAGGATCAGCCAGTGCTCCTTCTCAGGGTGTTCAAGCTCCAAGGCTGCGTCACCCCTGATCAGTCCTTGAAATTCCTTTTCCGGACCGATGCCTTCATTACCTCCATGTCCATTCCAAGTTTCCTGTGCTGTACTATGCCGTCTGTGGCACAGCCGAATGATTTCCTCCGCTATGGCCCTTCCCGCATTCTCCATCAGCGCTATCGAGGGAATCCCGATGTCTTCAATGGTACGCCGATCCAGCTCTCGCATCTGGGCTGAGGTTACAATATACATTACACTTTACCTCCCTTTGCTGACCAAAATTTCGATTTCAGATAAACGTGGACCCGTCGATGGCAAGCTAACAGATTTCGTAACCGCTTCACAACGGCCTTTTGAAGTTTTCCATTTTCTATGTAAAAGGCAGCGCCGCATATCCAACCGGATCGCCCGCTGCCTTGTTTCCTTTGCCTTTACGCGCCTTTCAAAAACCGTTCTTCCGTATTTCATTTTCGAATTTACGCTAGGCAGATCCTAATACGCCGCCGTAAATCGAGAAGCGACGAAATACGGATCTTCCATCTCATCAATCAGCGCCGCAGCCAAATCGCCCGTCGTAATTCGGCTGCTGCCGAGTTCATCTGTAATTAAACGGTCGATGCCGATTCTAAAATTGCCGCTCCGCTGCCCGTCTTCCAGCACAGCTGCCGGACTGAGATAAGTCCAGTCGAGCTCAGACTCGTTGTAAATTTCAAAGGCATCGGCATGCGCCTTGGCCAGCGGATAGACTTCCGCCGGAAAAGATGGCGTATCCATGAGCCGAACGCCTTCATCCGTAATCAGGCTGCCTGCGCCGCCAATAACCAACAGGCGTTTCGCACCGGAGCGGCGCACGCCTTCGACCAAGGAGCGGGCAGCTTCCAGTAGCTCCGCTTCCGAGCCGAACTTCGGACCGTAAGCGCTAATAACCGCTTCGCGTCCTTTCGTATGCTCTTCTACCGAAGCCGGATCCAGAATATCGCCCTGTACCACATGTAGGCGTTCATGCTTGTCGGTTAGCCGGGATACGTCGCGTACCACAGCCGTCACTTCATGCTCACGGCTGAGCGCTTCCTTCAGCAAAGCTCGTCCGATCGTGCCAGTTGCGCCAAATATCGTTATATTCATCGGGTGAATGGTTTCTGTCATGAATAATCTCCTCTATATGATTTTGCTGTCTGTTATGAATCACTTCAGTGTAACACTTTTATATTACCCTCAAATGGCTATTCATGCCCGAAAATCTTCACGATTTATCCATTTGGGTTACTTTTTCAAAAACATAAGATACAATAAACCATATGCCCAGTAGAAAATATAAGCTGAAATAAATCAGGCACATGGAAATATTGAAATCCGGAGCCTGTTATGCAATAGTGAAAACAAAAGCGATGAAGGAGGGATTCGGCATTGTACCTTGCAGCGTGGATGAGTGCAATTGATATATCCGATACGCAGTCCAAGATTATAGTGATAGGACTTGCGGTTATCCTTTTCCTATGGCTGTACATCCGTACCGCCCGTTCCTTCAGAAGCATGGCGACTGCCCGGCTTGAGCGTCTCCACCAATCGCTGGGACTCTATTCATGTGCGGCGGGATTGCTGGACAGCGAAACAGCTTTGGATTTATCGCCTGACCATGAACCGGAGCCCGAATCCTTGATTCTGCTCCTGCAGCAGTGCAAAGCGGCTCCCCTGATCACAACGGATGTACTGGAAGCCATTGATGCATACATCAAAGAACGGGATGCTTCGCGCCATCTTCAGCTGCAAAAAGCGCTGGACCGGGAGATCAGCCGGCGGATCCGCGAGCAGTCTTCCATAATACGATCATTGGACAACCCCGGATGGGGCACTGGCTTCTGGAAGCTGATCCGTCCCGCAGTTCCTTTCGCAGCCTTGATGCTGATTCTGTACTGGAGCCTGCAGCTGTACCAAGAATTCCAAACGCAGAACATCCCGGCTTTATCCTGGACAAGCGCTGAGCTGTGGATGAGGTTTGTATCATGCCTTGCAGCAGTGATCTCCTTCTACTTCGCCGTCATGACGCCTAGAGAAGACCCCCCAAGAGCTTCATATAGCATCTTAGCCCTACTCATGAGCGCTGTCGCACTTGCACATTTCGCCAGCCTAACCGCCGCACCTTACATATTAGCTGTACAGCTCATTCTTTTCGTGAGCGGGTTCGCCATAAACCCGAAGCGTTCTAGACGTGACCGGCCTTATGCGGGCTCTGCCGAATTGCTAGACGACTCAGAAGAAGAACGAGTACAGTCATAAAAACAACCCGTTAATGGTTACCCTGCACAGGGTATTCCATCAACGGGTTTATTTTTACGTCTCATTGGCCCCGGTTTGCCGATTTAATGTTTACACTTGGCGACAGGAAGAATACAGACCGGCTTCGGTACCTCAAGAACATGACCCGTAGGAGTCAGCCGACCGTTTTCCTTGTCGATTTTAAAGGAAACGATGGTATTGCTGTTCTGATTCGCCGCGAGCACATAACCGCCTTTAAAAATAGCGAAATTCCGCGGCGTTTGTCCGTTGGTAGATACCCACTCCACCGAAGTCAGCAAGCCTGTGGACGGATCGATGTGATACAGCCCGATACTGTTTTCGCTGCGGTTAGAGGCATACAGGAAACGTCCGCATGGCGTGACATGAATGTCCGCGCTAGCACTCCCCCGGGCAGCACCCTCCGGAAGAGCCGAGAGCGTCTGCAATATTTTCAAATCCCCTGCCTGCGAATCGAAGGCATATACGTTTACCGTATCGTCCAGCTCGTTGATCCCGTAAGCCCATTGGCCGGACGGATGGAAATCGAAATGCCGTGGGCCCGCTCCCGGAGCCGTCTTCGCGGCATGATGCGATACCAGCTTGCCATCTTCAAGACGGTAAAAAACAATCTGATCCAGTCCGAGATCGCATACAAGCACGTATTTCCCTTCCGGATCGTGGAACACGGAATGCGGATGCGGCCCTTCCTGGCGCTCCTGATTGATGCTGCTGCCGGTGTGCTGAATCAGACTGCTCATCTCCAGCTCTCCCTTAGCTCCGATGCGGTAAGCATTGACATGTCCGCTTGTGTAATTAGCCACCAGCACATGGCTGCCGTCCTGGGTCAACGAGATATAGCAAGGAGCCGCGCCTTTCGTCGGCTTGTGGTCAAGCAAATGCAATTCGCCTGTTTCCGCATCGACGGAATAAGCGTATACTGCCCCTTCGTCGGTTTCGCTGACCGCATACAAACGGTCCTTAGCTTCGTTCATGGTCAGAAACGACGAATTGGCAATACCGTCTGTTCCATTCACGATTTCCATACGTCCGTTATGTAAATCCAGAGAACACAGGAATATCCCCTGTTCATCCGCCCCGGTGTATGTACCGGTATAAAACAAGCTTGTGCTGTTACTCATATGAAATCCACTCCTTTGTCATCTTTTGAATCGTCTGAAATCAATAACTTTCCGTTATTCCTACAATAAGGGTTTAGAGGTCCCACGGCAATGTTAACTTGCTTATGCTAAGGATGAGCCCGCTGCGTATCTCTGTTTATATTACCCAGTAACAGTTTTAGCCAAGCCCCTTATAAAATTAAGTTACACGGTCCGTCATACTCCTTGGTTCGCCACAATATGGTTAACTGAAACCATTTGAAGGAGGAGTCGGCGTTTGGGAATCAAGCTCATCAAAATCGCCTCTGTGTACCTCGTTATCGGGATTCTTTTCGGCATGTTCATGTCCATGACACACAAATTCGGTTATGCTTCCGTGCATGCACACATCAATCTGCTCGGCTGGGCGTCTCTGGCGTTGACAGGCATCATTTATTACCTGTTTCCGAATGCGGGCGAAAATACGCTTGCGAAGGTCCATTTCTGGCTGCATAATATCGGCCTTCCTGTCATGATGATCGGGCTCATCCTGTATGTGAATGAGGTAGCCCATATGGAACCTGTGATCGCAACCGGCGGCGTTCTGGTCACACTCGGCATCATCACTTTCATGATCAACGTTCTGAAAAATGTAACGCGTTAATTTCACAGCATGCAAAGAGACCAAAGCCCTGTGCAAGCAGGGCTTATCTACTAAATATGCCCTAAAGGCATTAATTTCCTTTATGTGTCTTACCTCAGACCTTATAATTAAGAACAATGATACACCGCATACAAGAACACTGATTGGTTAACGATTAACAGTATAGATTAGAGATATACATATGGACAGGAGGAGATCGGAGTGAAATCAGTAGCTGTATTTTGTGGATCCAGTAAAGGAGCGTCCGACGTTTATGTGGAAGGCGCGAAGAAATTAGGAGCAGAACTGGCCCTGCGCGGAATTACGCTCGTGTATGGAGGATCCAGCATCGGCGTGATGGGCGCGGTGGCGGATGCCGTTTTGGCGGAAGGTGGACAAGTCATCGGGGTCATGCCCGACTTTCTGGACAAAAAGGAGATCTCCCATAAGCGCTTAACCGAGCTGATTATTGTGGATACCATGCATGAACGGAAGGCCAAAATGGCCGAGCTGTCCGAAGGCTTTATGGTTCTTCCTGGCGGCCCTGGCACGATGGAGGAGTTTTTTGAAATATACACCTGGGCTCAGCTCGGACTTCACCACAAGCCGCTGGGACTTCTGAACATCAATAACTACTATGATCCGCTGCTGGCATTTTTTCAGCATATGGCAGACCAGCAATTTGTAAATGAAAAATATCTTTCGATGGCTATGGTGGATACCGATCCGGCAGGGCTGCTCGATCAATTCAATACCTATGAGCCGCCGGCCGTGAAGACGTTTCTTAAACCGGATCAGACTTAAAAGAAACTGGCGCAGCAAAAAACAGACCAGGAGAAGCCTTCAACGCTCTCTTGGTCTGTTTTGCCTCTGTTCATTTATTTGTGAAAAAAGCAGCCCCTTCATCTGGAACTGCTTACCATGATGTGATATTCGGTTTTAAACCGGGTCCGCTGTTCCGGCTTCTTCAATCTGATGTTTGACATCCTTCATCGTAATCCCATCAAGATAACGCTCAAGCGCCGATTCCCCGCCGCCGTATATTTGATCCATAATCCCCTGGATATTGGCCGCAACCTCGCAAGGCAGCTCATCACCGCCGGAGCACCAGCTGGGCTTCAGGGAACCCTGGGCAAGCAGACGATATAAGTCCCCGAGCGTCGTGTTTTCTGTGCCGGGATTCAGCAGATATCCTCCGCCAACCCCTTCTTTAGTCGCCACATATCCATGCTTGCGCAGCAGGCCAAGCACTTTGCGAATGCGGGCAGGATGCGTGCAGACGCTTTTTGCGATCTCTTCACTGTTAGCCATATGATCCTCTTTTAAGCTAAGAAGGGTTAAACAATGGACGGCAATGTTAAACTCACTATTCATTTTCGCTCCTCCTTATACTGTAATTATATGGTTAACAGTTGGTGGTGTCAACCTAAGACAGTCCTCTTTCCAGCATGCGCTGAGGGCGTGCAAAACTGAAATGAAGCGCTTTTAGTTCTAGTGTGACTTCCCTTATAAAAGATAAACCTCACTCCTGTGATTTTATCCTGAATCGGGTTTGCGTTACAATAGAGCGGTGGAGGTTATCTTCCAGATTCTTTACGCCAAGGAGATGAAACACAAGCCATGATCCATTACATTCGTTTGCGTTAATGAAAGGTGCAGACCAAATCGGCCCGGCTGCTTTTTTTTGAATGCTTAGTCCCCGGGTTTATTTAGCTGCGCCTTTTTCATTTGACAAAAAACGAATGAATGGGGTGTATTTGCCTTGTCTAATAAAGAAATGTCCCTCACGCGCGCGCGCCTGATGGCTTTAAATGAACATATATTCCGCTGTCCCGTCTGCTTCTTACCCATGAAAATGAATGTGGAACGGAGCCTTGCATGCGCGGCGAGGCATAATTTTGACTTGTCCAAGGATGGATACGTTCACCTGCTTCCAGGCGCCAAGCCTTCCAAATACGATAAAGAACTGTTCGAGGCTCGAAGGCTGATCAACGCCAGCGGTTTTTTCGATCCTTTGCTGGACAGCTTGGTTTCGGGAATCTCAGGCAGTCTCCCGCTGCGGTTAGCACCAAATCCGCTGTCCGTCCTTGACGCTGGGTGCGGCGAAGGATCGCATCTGATGCATCTCCGGAATAAACTGCCGGCCTGTACGAACCGGGATATCCTGGCCGTGGGTGCCGACTCATCCAAGCCTGGGATCATAAAAGCCTCCAAGAGTAGCCCAGACATCTTATGGTGCGTGGCCGATCTGGCTCACAGCCCGTTTCAGGATCAGACCTTCGACGTTATTGTGAATATCCTCTCCCCTTCCAACTACGTAGAGTTCAAGCGACTGCTGACGGAAACGGGCATGCTTGTGAAGGTCATTCCGGGTCCCGGATATTTGCAGGAATTCAGGGAGATCTTGCTCGGCCGATCTGTCCCTACAGAGCGGGAAGTGCCGGACGATACGGCCACGCTCTTCGTCAGGCATTTCCCACAAATGAAGCAGCAGCGCGTCCGATACGAAATTGAATTGGACCCGCTCCATCTGAAAGCCATGCTGCGGATGACGCCTTTAACATGGCATGCGCCAGAGGAGAAGATACGGGCACTCATGGCCCATCCATTCTTCAGGCTTACGTTTGATTTTTATATTTTATGGGGACGGCAAGTACGTTGCCAGTTTAAAAGCTAAAGCGGCATTGTCCTTTCCATGGCGGAATACTACCGCAGAAACAGGAGCTCTCTCATGGCGTCAAGCCGTAAGAGAGCTCCTGTTTTGTGGTTCAATTCATTCTCTGTTCATCGCAGGGTGCCCGCTGAAGCATGCATCAATAATTTTGTGGCTCCGCATTCTTCAACCCCGGAATGGGTTTTCCCTTTGGAAGCTCAAAGGACCATTTCACGTTGTCATACCATTTGTCTGTGACGGTGCGGGCCAAGGTAGCTTTTGCAGGCAGCGTGTTCATGCCGTTCACGATAAAGCCGGGATCTCCGGAAGCCTCGCTGATCTCCCCCCAGCTCAAGGATCCTCTAAAAGTCACTGGAAATTCCTTTCCGCCCGGATCCCTCACAATCCAAACGTCATGGTCAAACATGTTCCGGTACTTTCCTGTCATCCGGATGAGACTCACCCTTTGCTGATCCTGCTCTTGCAGGTTGGGGTCCTGATCCACCCAAAAATCGCTTAATATAAGCTCATCCCCCTGATCCTTGAAAATGACCGGATGATTCTTAAGCTCACTTGGAACGAGCTCCACTGATGCGCCGCTTTTCACCGGAATGGAGTATCCGTCGAACACAAAGCGCAGCTTCTGGCGATCATAAGGAAGACATCTGAATGTATAGGTCCAGTGCCGTTTGCCTGATTGCAGCTCGCTATTTTGTGAAATGATGGTTTCCGGATGTCCACCCCGGAGATTGTTCACGCTCGATATATCCTCCCCCTGCTCATTTTCAAAATGAAACATCAGCTGCTGCTGGCCTTCCAGCTCTCCCGGAGAACGTTTTGCAGCTTCAGAGCTTAGAGTCGTGCTCAATTCCAGCCGTACCCCGCTTGGTGTCCGGACCAGCTTTTCCATTTCGATCTGCATACCGTCAGGCGTGGTATATTTCTCATTCAGAGGTGTTGTGATATTCATGGCATTCGCCTTCTTCATATCAAGCTTGAACTTGAAATCCCAGTTTCCCTGTACAAACTGTTCGGAGTATGGGATCCGGATCCGATTCACACGGGCCTCCACGTTCAGTTCATCCGTAGGAATTTCTTTGGTAAAAACAAACGTCAATTTTTCGATCGAATCCGAGCCCTCCATTCCCCTGAGCTGTGCTACCTCTTTACCATTCATGTCTGTAATATACAAGTCATTCCAATCGACTTGATAAACTAGAGGCTTCCCCTGTGGGTCCGTCACTTTGACTCCCATGACAAGCCTAGTGGCATCCGCAACCACCTCATTGATTTCCAGGGTATAGCCTTTATCCTTCACCTTCACATGGGGATTCTGCAAAATTCCGAGCTGGCGGGCATCGATAATGCCGCTGTCTGTTGTCTCCTTGGAAAAAATAGACCTTACCCAATCAGCAATGGACGGCTTCGCGTATAGTGTAAATGCCCCTGTGACAATAAAAAGCGATGCGATCCAGAGAATACTCTTTTTGAGCAAACGCCGAGATCTGCGGGTACGTTTAGCGGCGGAAGCCGGTGGAACTTGCTCTTCGGGCTCTATGTCCACTTCTTCAAGAGACGCCATCACCTGTTCCGTAAACCCGTCAGGCAAGGATTCCGAAAAGAGGAGCCCCATCCACGCCTGTTCTTCTTCTTCAGCCAGCCGCAGCAACGACTGACATTCAGGGCACATCTGTATATGGAAACTCAGTTCTTCATCCACGTTATTTCCAGACTGAATGTATTCTTTTGTCTGAGACAGCTTCCAGCATTTCATTCTTCATCCCCTCCTTATCCTTGACTATTTTACATAAGGACTTTTTAGCCCTGTGAAGCCGGTTGCGTACCTGATTCACTTCGATGCCGGCAATCCCAGCGATTTCTTCATAACTGAGCTCATTTGTATACCTTAGCAGTAGCACAATACGATACTTGTCAGGAAGCTGGTCTAATAGCTGCTGTACTTCCCGGCCGTTTTCCTTGCGAAGATAGGCTAATTCCGGCGTTTCGGTGTGATGCCGTCCTTGACCCAGAACGCTGTCATCCGCCGGAATGTCCTTTTTTCTCCGCCCCGCATCCCTCATCACATTTACGGCAATCGCGTACAGCCAAGAAGCAAAACTGGAATCCTCTCTAAAGCTCGCCAGCTTGCGGTAAGCCTTCAGGAAAGCCTCCTGCGTGTAGTCCTGGGCGTCTTGCGGGCATGCGCCCATCCCCCGGAGCAAACCGTATATTTTGTTTTTATGTGCATCCACCAGCTGCGCGAAGCTTTCCTTATGTCCGGCCAGCACCTGTCTGACCAGCGCAGCGTCCCGTGACGGGTCTGTCATAACAATCCTCCCCTGCTCTTCCTCTGACCTTTATATACTAGGTAGACGGACGAAGCCGTCATTTGTTCTCATTTTTGCACAAAAAAAGGAGCCCTTCGCAATAGGGCTCATAAATCAGATTAGACATATGAAAGGGTTTACAAATACATTATAGTATTATTCTCCCTATTTGAAAACGCTTTTTTATGATATTTCATTCATTTATTATATAGAGCTGCATTGAAATGACGTCGATAAACTTTTTCTTAGTGTGAACACCCAATTTTCTCATTTTAGGGAAATTCCGATTGCGCAAACTAATGTGGTTAGTTATAATACTAATATGATTAGTTTAATCGCATGGGAGGATGTTCATTATGAAAAAAACAACGGTTCATCAAGTTACCCAGCTGTCTTTTATGCCCCGCCTGTTTCCGGTTAATGTATATCTGGTTGAAGAAAAAGACGGTCTCACCCTGATTGACGCAGGCCTTCCATTTAGTCTTAAGGGTATTCTGAAAGCTGCGGAATCATTCGGTAAACCCATCACCCGCATCCTGCTAACCCATGCCCATGGAGATCATGTCGGCGCGTTGGATGGGCTGAAGGAAGCCATTCCAACCGCCAAAGTTTATATATCGCGCCGGGATCAGAAGCTGCTGGCTGGCAGCCGCGCTCTTGAAGAGGGAGAGCCGCAGACACCGATCAAGGGTGATGTTCCGAAGAAAATAAGCACCAAACCCGACCATCTCCTTCAGGACGGAGACCGGATTGGATCGCTGCTGGCCGTTGCCACACCCGGGCACACCCCAGGCCACATGGCATTTCTGGATATGCGCAGCCAGGTGCTGATTGCCGGTGACGCATTCCAAATTCGGGGCGGGATCGCCGTATCCGGACACATGCAGCCGCTGTTTCCTTTTCCGGCAATGGCAACCTGGAATAGGGATGCTGCTCTTGCGAGCGCACGCCGCCTCGCCGAGCTTCAGCCCTCCTGGCTTGCCGTAGGTCATGGACGGATGCTGGAGAAGCCGCTGGAAGCCATGAGCCGAGCCATCCAGCGTGCCGAAGTCGCCTTCCAGGAGGTGAAATAACGATGGCTAAGATGGGACTCGACCGTCAAACCCTGCTGGTTTCCGCCGCCGAGCTGGCCGATGAATCCGGGCTAGACTCCCTCACGCTCGCCGCACTGGCGCAGAAGTTGAACGTCCGCTCGCCTTCCCTCTATAATCATGTGAATGGACTTCCTGATCTGCGTGCGGCGCTCACGGTTTACTGCCTGCATCTTCTCGTCGACACGACACGGGACGCTGTCATCGGCAAATCTGGCGATGAAGCCATTCTCAGCCTGTGTGAGGCCTACCTCCGGTTTGCTGAGTCCCGGCCAGGTCTGTACGAAGCCTTTTATAAGGTAAATATGCAACAGCATGAAGATCTCGACACCGCTAAGCAAGAGCTGCTGAACCTTTTTTTACGGATCATGGAGCCTTACCGCCTGGGTGAGAAAGAAACGCTGCATGCGATCCGCGGACTGCGCAGCCTTTTGCACGGATTCGCGACACTGGAGCAGCATGGCGGCTTTCAAATGGATCTGCACCTGGATGAAAGCGTGCAATATGTACTGCGTACCTTTTTAAAAGGAATGCATTTGAATAAATCCGGAGCATAATGTCAAAAATGTCATATCATTTTCAAGTTTACTTCTTGTTGCATGTGATATAATATAGTTATACGTGATTAATTATATTATATTTAGAAAGGAGTCTTACACTTGGCTCATATTAGTCACTCATATCTTCAGATCATCTCTACCGTGGGCGCTGTGTTTCTGGCACTCATGGTTATTTTTCTCCGTTTGAAGGCCAGCAATAGACCGGTTACCATCAAAAAAATAATCATCCCGCCGCTTGGCATGGCATCAGGCTTCGTGATGTTCGTGGCGCCGCAAGTACGGGTTCCATGGCTTTGGGCCTTAATTGCCTTCCTCGTAGGCTGGTTCATATTTTCATATCCACTGATCCGTAGTACCAAATTCGAGGTGAGAGAAGGACAGGTTTTTGCAAGACGCTCCAAGAGCTTTATCGTTATCTTGTTTGTCCTGCTCATCATACGTACAGCGCTCCACCAGGTCATTGATGTGTATGTTTCGATTCCGCAGTCCGGCGCACTGTTCTTCCTGCTGGCGTTCGGCATGATCGTCCGCTGGAGAATTTTCATGCTGAAACAGTACCGCTCGATCGAGGCTTCAGGCGAATTGAACGGAAATCCGCTCACCCCTGACATACCCCAGACTTGATAATAGAACCGCTCTCCACATGCTTTGGCATGAGGGGGGCGGTTTTATTGCGATTATAGAACTTATAAATTTCAGCGAAGCTGAACCGTTCTATAATCGCAAGAAAAACTTCTGCTAAACGCGGTCTGTCATCTGTGGAAGTACGTCGATAGACGTTTTTCTTATCGTCACTTTTCATGAGTTCTTGTGCATAGCGTCCCGTTGATTTGAAGAACCTATGGGAGAATGAACGCGAATCCGGGATGATAATCTGCTTTTTGCCGACGCGCTGTGGTTTTCATCACGTTTTTAGCGTAAAAATGAAGCAAAACAGAGAAATTCGAACCAAGATGACGTATATATGTGTAAAACTTCACAATTTGTGCCTATCACCTTAAATGCTTCATTATCCTTTTAGTGAGCATTATGTTAACATAGGAAATGGTGATATAGACGACCTTTTTCGTCTGAGGAAGGTCTTCCGGTTATAGACCCCACTGTCTAAAAAGGGTCTATCAGCCCTTTTTTAATAAAACTATAAGCATTGCTGCTTACGCAAAGGAGAAATGGACATGTCAGAAACAATTACTGATGCAAAGACTGAACAAGCGAACACGCCTATCAGCCAAGATCAAAATGATTTGCTGGACCAGCTGCTCAAGCCTGAGGTTCAGGAATCTTTGACCACTCTGGTTAACCATCTTCCAAAGCTGACTGAGCTTGTGAATGTATTGACAAAGTCTTATGACTTCGCTCAATCCGTTGCTACGGACAAAACGCTGAAAAGCGACACTGTCGGCGCAATCTCGGAAATGGCTTCTCCAGTCATCAAATCCGCTAAAAATGTTGCAGCCAACGTAATTGAAGCAAAAGACCGTGCTGAGGAGAGCCATGAAGTGATCGGTCTTTTTGGTCTGCTCAAATTGCTGAAGGATCCTCAAGCGCAAAAAATGTTCCGTTTCGTGAACGCATATCTCCAAGTTTCTGCTGAACGGGCTAAAGAACAAAAATAATTCTCTCAATATAACCAGTAAGGACGGAGGAAAAACTATGTCAAAACATATTGTCATTTTGGGTGCAGGATATGGCGGACTTCTCTCTGCTCTGACCTTGCGCAAATATCTGAACAAAGATCAGGCGCGCGTAACCGTGGTGAACCAATATACGACTCACCAAATCATTACTGAGCTTCACCGTCTGGCTGCAGGCAGCATCGCTGAAAAAGCCATTGCTATGCCTCTCGACAAACTGTTCAAAGGTAAAGACATCGATCTGAAAATCGCAAAGGTTGATTCTTTCTCCGTAGACAGCAAAGAAATCAAACTGACCGACGGCTCCAAGCTGACTTATGACGCTCTGGTTGTTGGCCTAGGCAGCATCACGGCTTACTTCGGTATCCCAGGACTTGATAAATACAGCATGGTTCTGAAATCTGCTGAAGATGCCAACCGCATTCACCAGCATATCGAAGATCGCATCAAAGCTTATGCTCAAACTAAAGACGAAGCTGATGCAACGATCCTCATCGGCGGCGGCGGCTTGACTGGCGTTGAGCTTGTCGGCGAAATCGCTGATATCATGCCAACACTGACTGCAAAATACGGCGTTAACCCAGCTGAAATCAAACTGATGCTCGTTGAAGCCGGCCCTAAAATCCTGCCTGTGCTTCCTGACCACCTCATTGAGCGTGCCACAGAAAGCCTCGAAAAACGCGGCGTAACATTCCTGACAGGTCTGCCTGTAACGAATGTGGAAGGCAACGTAGTTGACCTGAAAGACGGCCAAAAAATCGTTACCAACACCTTCGTATGGACTGGCGGCGTACAAGGCAACCCGCTTGTTGGCGAATCCGGTCTTGAAGTAAACCGTGGACGCGCAACCGTCAACGAATTCCTGCAATCCACATCCCACAAGGATGTATTCGTAGCAGGAGACAGCGCTGTTGTATTCGCTCCAGACGGTCGCCCTTACCCTCCAACGGCTCAAATCGCTTGGCAAATGGGCGAGCTGATCGGTTACAACCTTTACGCTCATCTGAATGACAAAGCATTCAAAACTTTCGCTCCTGTGAACTCCGGTACACTGGCAAGTCTTGGACGCAAAGACGGAGTAGCAACTGTAGGCGAAAACAACATTTCTCTTAAAGGTCTGCCTGCAACCATGATGAAGGAAGCAAGTAACATCCGTTACCTCTCCCACATCCATGCGTTGTTCACATTGGCTTACTAATTTCTATAGCATTCAAAATAAAGCCCCGCTCAAATGTGATCATTTGGGCAGGGGTTTTTTTAACTCTGAAACAAAAATTCGAACTTGTCCGCATGTTCTCAAATATCAAGCTTCTTTATATCCTAAAAAAGGGGTTTGATGACGAAAGCAAGGAGGAAAGCATGCGGAAGCTTGCAGCGGCTCAACATACGGAATTTAAGGTTTGGGTGTTTACCCGGGCTGAATTGGCCAGATTCGTTATGGTGGAAATCCTGTTCAGCTCCGCTCTATATGCGGGACTGAAGCGTGTGAACGGACACGAGGTTATCGCGATTCTGGGAAGCTCGATCGGCACCCATCTATACAAGTACTGGAGACCTGACGTCAGAATTATGGGTTGGCGTGCCGGAAGGCAGTCGCATTCACTGCCCTGGAGTCAGAATCTGGACGGATCGGGAATAGAACACTCTTTAACCGGGTAAGCTGATGCTGCCGGTTTTCACCGTTTACAGGCGATTTTCAACTGTATTCCGCTGATTTTGTCCGTAATAGGATTTTCATTATATTCTCGTGTAAAATATTCATGAAGGAGCGGATGCGTATGAATCGCAAAAGAAGAAGAGTCGCCATCGTAGGCTCCGGCATGGTTGGATCCAGCTGCGCCTACTCCATGATCAATCAATCGATCTGCGACGAGATAATTATGATTGGCCGAACGTACGACCGGGCCTTGGCCCAGGCACTTGATTTGTCACATTGTATTGATTTTACGAATACGCGGACAACTGTTTTTGCAGGAACCTATGCAGATTGTGCCGATGTAGACGTAGTTATTATAACGGCCGGGGTCAATCCGAAACCGGGACAGAACCGGATGGATGTACTAGCGGAAGCTGCCGAAATTACAAAGCAAATTGTCACCCCGATCGTGGAAAGCGGTTTTGATGGGATTTTTATCACGGCTGCAAATCCGGTGGATATCGTCAACTATATGATTTGGAAGCTGACCGGTTTTCCGCGCCATCGCATAATCGGTTCGGGAACCTCCATCGATACCTCCCGGCTCAAAACGTTGCTGTCGGATATCTTTTCCATTGATCCACGCAGCGTAAGCGGCTACGCCCTTGGAGAACACGGGGAATCGCAATTTGTGGCATGGTCGCATGTGACGATCGGCGGCAAGCCGATCCTCGATATTTTGGCGCAGCATCAGGAGCGCTTTAAGCATTTAGATCTAAGCGATATTTCCCGTAAAACCAAGGATGCGGGCTGGGAGATTTTCACACGCAAAGGCTCGACGCATTTCGGCATCGGCAGCGCGATTGCCCACATCGCCCGCGCTGTGCTAAATGATGAGCATAAAATCATCGCCGTATCCGCCATACTCGATGGTGAGTACGGCCAACACGGCGTATGTGCCGGCGTGCCGGCGATTATCAGCAGCGACGGCATTCAGGAACTGCTGGAGCTGAAGTTGAATGAGGAGGAGCAAGAGCTTTTCAATGCTTCCTGTGACCTTATCCGAAACAATCTGGAAGGCTTGAATCTGGAACCGATCCAGCAAGGCTGACCCTTTCGAATTCAGATGAAAAGGGATATAATGGAATATAACCCAAGTGATCGGAGTTGATTCCTCTGAATATCCTTGCCCTGATCCTGGCCATCGTGCTAATGTGTGGATTTTATTTTGCAGTTGCATATTTCGGTTTGAAGTTCTTTTTCAAAAAGGTGCTGCGCAGGCCGCTGAATCTAGATCCCTTACTGCTTTTGGGCGTTATTATGCTTCTGGCCTTTTGTTTTCAGGTGGGGCAAAAGTTATGGTATGATCAGCCATTGGACACCAGCATACTGCTGCTGCCCTCCATCGCGCTGATCACGATCCTGCGCCGGATTCAGATAAGCCAGAAATCAAAGTGAATAAATACCACCTTCTTAGGAGCCTTAACCCGCCTTCCGGCAAATGAAGACCATTTCCGGACTGGCAGAGGTTAACGGCTCCTTTTTCCATCCTGTCCCTCACACTTCCTCAAGCTTACTCATCTCCGGCGGTACCCTGTGTTTCGTCGCCTGCTCATAGCCGTAAGCTATTTTGATCAGTACGGGCTCGCTGTAAGCTGTCCCGATGAATGTAATGCCTACCGGGCCTTTGGTGATGTAGCCGCCTGGGGCAATGACTCCGTCCTCCGCATACCCTCCCGGCACAGTAATGACCGGATATCCGGCTCGGGCCGCGATATCGTCACCCTCTTCACAGCCCAGGAACAGCAGTGCATCCAGCTTATACTGCTCAAGCGCATAATCTATTCCCTGTGCCCGCGACATTTCTGAATTCACGCGGAGCGTATCCAGATATTCAGGCTCCGTCAGCGTTCCGCTCGTAGCCTCGGATTCCTCTAATACACTTTGACCGTATTTCAGGCACTGTTCAGCGTGTTCATTGTTAAAAGCGATGACCTCCTCCAGCGTATGAACAGGCATGTTGTCCGGCAGCGTCGCGAGATAGTCGTTAACACCCTTTTTGAATTCATAGAGCAGGACATTCCAGCTCCACGGGGTTTCCTGGCATGGCAGCTCCACTGGATCAACGATCGTCGCCCCTTCGCTGCGAAGCACCTCAATCGCATCTTCGAGAATTTGCATCCGGTCAGGGTCGAGGTCCCGGTAATAATACCGCGGAATGCCGATCCGCGCCTGCTTCAGAAAAGAGGCATCCAAAAATGGCGTATAGTCGGATAAAAGATGCCCTTGACTCGACTTCGTAATCTCATCCCGTTCATCCACGCCCGTCATCGCTCCCAGCACAATCGCCGCGTCAGTAACGGTTCTGGCCATTGGCCCGGCGGTATCCTGGGTATGGGTAATCGGAATGATGCCGGAGCGGCTAACCAGACCCACCGTTGGCTTGATGCCAACCAGCATATTCTGGCTCGCCGGGCTGATGATAGAACCGGATGTTTCTGTGCCGATGGCTGCAGCAGACAGGTTGGCAGCCACAGCCGCGCCCGAACCTGAGCTGGAGCCGCCAACGAACAGCTCACCCGGACCATATGGATTCAGACACAGCCCGCGCCGGGTGCTGTATCCAGCCCACATCCCGTGAGCCATAAAGTTGGCCCATTCGGTCATATTCGCTTTCCCGAGGAAAACGGCGCCTGCTCTGCGCAGCTTTGCGGCTACGAAAGAGTCCTCCGCCGCCACATGCTCCGCCAGGGCAAGCGTTCCCGAGCTGGTATGCAGCGCGTCATGAGTATCAATATTATCCTTCAGGAGCAGGGGAATGCCGTGCAGCGGTCCCCGGCTGCCTTTAACATACCGCTCCTCATCCAGTGCCTGCGCAATCTCCAATGCTTCCGGATTAATTTCGATAATGGATCTCAGTTTTCCGTCATACTGCTCTATCCGTTTCAAGTAGGTTCGTACGATTTCCTCGGAGCTTGTCTCTCCGGATTCCATGGCAGTCTGCATCCGCGGGATGTCGGCTTCGATAATCCAATCTTCTATTTTCGTTATATTTTCCATTCAAATCACCTCTATTTGGATTGAAAGGAGACAAGCCATACAAAGTTAGACATCCGCATATTTTTCCATATGCTGTCTGTACAGCTTCCACGCTCCCAGTTCCTTGCGGAATACTTCCATGGCCAGCACGCTCGCGACCTTTACGCCTTTCAGGCTGAAGTCAACAATAGCCGACACGATCAGTTCATTGTCTGAGCGCATGTTACGGGCCAGATCGATATAGTTCCAATTCGGCTCTTTTCCCTCATACAGTGCGAGCGTTTCAATGTTGTCCGTTTTGTAGTGCTCGGACCGGTAAATCTCGTAATCCCGGTCCGGATAATAACCGAAATATCCGATAAAATCATCCGATATCCATGCATTTACCTCTTCAACCGTTCCTTCATTAATCGTTCTGCGGTACTCTTCTACCGCGGCAATCGCCTCATTAAACACGTAACCACGCCCTTGTAAAATTCGATTTGAAAGATTCAAAGATTGTTTCCTACTGATATCATTCTTAGTTTATATCAATCGTATCGTATTCCCTGGTAAATTGATATGCTACTATATATAACAAGCCATGTTTAAACGCTGACAACTCTTTTAAAGGCAGGTAATTTTTCCATGATTCGATATCAGGAACATCTACAAGACATCACCGAAGCATCTTTTGCAGAAGGCTTTTTCGACGGATGGCCAAACCCGCCATCAACCTCTACCTTTGTCCAAATTCTGCATAACGCTACTCATATCATACTGGCCATTGATGAAAGTACCAATCGCGTTGTCGGATTCATCACGGCACTGTCTGATCGAGTGCTCACGGCTTACATCCCTTTGCTGGAGGTCGTCCCGGCCTATCAAAAGCAAGGTATCGGAAAAGAGCTGACCCGACGGATGCTGGATAAGCTGAAGGATATGTATATGGTCGACCTGCTGTGTGATCCGGATCTTCAGGATTTCTACGCAGGGCTGGGCATGAGGAAGGCGCAAGGCATGCTGGTTCGGAACTATAAGCATCAATCCGGCAAAAAGGGGTCATAGATTACGCTCCAATTTTCTTCAGAGGAAAAACAAATAAGAGAATAAGCCGTGACCTCATTTCACCGTCAGAGCAAAATAGATATTCAAGGCCTGAAGCGCAACCTGGAAGTCGATACCGGAGATAAGGCTGATCCGCTGCGCCCATTCTTCATTGCTGTGCAGCTGAACCTCTCTCTCAAGTCCGCTATTCTTGCTGACAAAGCTGGTCCAGCGGTCAAACTCCCAGTGCACCACTTCATCCGGTAAATACAGGCGGTGCTCTACAAGTGGGTGACGGATTAGACGCTGCGAGTGGTCTGCAGAGGCAAGCAGATCCTCCATCGTAATGGGTGTAAGATCAAAAGACTGCGTGCTCATTTTCCCGCCCCGTCTGACATAGCTGAACTCAACATACCGGCCAGATGCGTCCAAGGCAGATTGAATACGCCCACCAGTAATAAAGCCTTCCTGCGCTTCCTCCGTAAACCCTTCATCTTGCCGATCCACCAAAATAGGCTGTATCCACTGATCCCCGAGATCGCAGAAATACCGGCTGCCCGCTTCATCCTCAGCCACAACGGCCACATGGGCCTTGGAAGATCCCAGATCATGCCCAACCGCGTAGGCAGAAATGCCTTCCGCACGGAATTCATCCAGCAGCCAGATCGCGAGATCAAAACAGTTGCCCGTGATGCCGTACTGCTCTTTATGTTCTCTCATCTCGGCAACGCTGCGCTGGCCTTCTTTTCCAGGCTGCAGGCTATACCAGGCCTTGGTTAGCGTCTCCATCGGATAACCGTCAAAACGGTGCCAGACACAGAGTATTTGCTCCGGTGCTTTCATATGTCACCCTCCCCGTCTTTTCCTGATGAATATGTATGCACAAACGTTTGCTACCTGCAATCACATCTGCTCGTCCCGCTTCAGGGCTTCCTCCAGCACAAGTCCGATCAATCGGTGCTCGCTCACCACATGCCTGAATTCCTCCGGTTCCACCCAGATCCGGGATAGGCACTCATGCTCACGGCTGAAAGGCAGCCTCTCGGTAATATCCATCCGGTAAAACAGCTGGTAGCCGATCATCGGATATTTTCCATTCGGATCAAAATGCTCGTCTTCTTCATGACTGACTTCCATTTTTCCAAGGTAAACAGCCGTCCCCTTCACGCTGCCTTCCTCCATTGCCTCCCGGTGAAAAGCCTCCTCCGGTGTCTCTTCAAGCTCCACATGCCCTCCCGGCAGATTGAATCCCCGCCCTTGCACGTGTACGGCTAGCACATGGCCCTGGTATAGGCATATGCCGTGAACGCTGGTCACCAGCGCCGGGTCCGGCTGCTCTCCACCTGCGACCCAGGTGAGCTTGACCTTATGCCTGTTCCACAGTTCCCTTATTGATGGATTCATGCTGATTGCTTCCTTTCATTATTTCGATATATTTAAAGCTCCTACTATCACTTGCTGTCGTCAATTTCCTCCTGCTCCTCTGGCCTCTCCAAAATCCGGATTCTGACGGGCATCTTCGTGTACAGGGTCAATGTAAACTCCACTCTCTGATTCGCTGCCAGCTTCTCAGATACATCAGATTGGCTTATTTTGAGGCGCTTCAGCTTCTCTTCTGTCGTTAAAATATGAACAATTTTATTTCCCTTGTTGATCACTCGTCCTTCAGAGCTAACCTGTTTCTTGGTAAACAAATCTGCGCCAATAAAAACAGCTGACGTAACGAAAGCCAGTCCAAGAACCAGGAACATGACCCCCAAAACGGGGTTACCATGCATTTGGATCTCCAGCAGGAGCTGAAGACAGCAAAAACCGATCAAAAACAAGGTCGTGGCAAACCACTGAGTCAAGTTCTTATAAGGGTGTAAATCCATCCAAATTCCTCCTTGAACGTACCGACCTTTAATGCTGGATAAAGGGAAAATATCCCCTATGTATATGTATGCGTCAGGCTCCCAAACCTGCTTTTTCGATGGACCAGCTGATTTTGAAAAAAATAGCCCTGTGGCTTGCTTCCACAAACCACTCGGCGAATCCTGCCTAATTCTGTATTTTGGTGTAGAAGATTACACCGGCGGGAATCGAGAAAAGCCCTTCAACTCGCAGTTAAGGAGTCAAAGGGCTGTTGTATTGCTGTATTTTTTCTGTGAACGGGTTGGTCCCAATCCTTATTTACCGGTAATGCGCTGGTACGTTGCCTCGTCCGAAACGACATAGAGGCGGGCATCCGCGGGAATAGGGTCATTCAACCTGCGGTTAATGGACATATCGCTGCGGTCGGCCAGCAAGGTCGCTCCCTGGCGAAGCAAATCCTGAAAAGCATCCCCATAGGTGCGCCATTCCTGGCTGCGAGGAACCTCATAAATATCATTTCCCTGCTCGCGGCGGATCAGCTGGCCGAGGACCGCGGTGTTGCCTTCCTGCAAGGCGGAGCGCACCGCAAGACTCGAGATGGCATCATGGGACAATACGAATTCATTTACCTGCATGAACCGGAAGTTTTGGATATGCTTCTCATGCATAACTTCCACAGTGGTGTGTACCTCTGGAGCCATCCGCTGAATGCTGGAGGCGATCATCAGCGATTTGCCGTCGATCAGCGAGGTATCCTCACTCCGGGTATCCGCAAAAATGATCACCGCTTTGGCTCTCTCAAGACCCGCTTTTCGCAGAGTATCCTCCGCCGAAGGATCTCCGCTGATAAAATGCACCTGAGGCAGCTCCGCCATCGGATGCCGATCGGTCTCGTCGATAATAACGACTTGGGCTTTCTCATCATTCGATAAAATCTCCGTGACGGCGGATTTCGCCTTCTTGGTCCAGTTTATGATAATGAATTGATTCCGGCCATGATAAATCAAGGTTCCTGCCTCCCTCTGTCGCTTAATGCTGCCAATGGATTCTATCACTTTACCAATGACGAAGCTGAGTACTCCAACGCCGAAGACGTACAGGAACAGCGTGAACAGCTTGCCCCAGATGGTTGTGGGGGCGTAATCGCCGTACCCGACGGTCGCCATGGTCGTCATGACCCAGTACAAAGCATTAAACCAGGTGTGAAACGTATTCGGCTCCAGAATGTAAGCGATGGTTGCGCTCCCGGTGACGAAAAAGAAAAGAATAAGAGCAACGGTCGTTTTGCTCATCCGCATCATACGGGTAGTAAACCGGTGAAAAAAATGCAACTGTCTACCCCTTTCTGAAGTGTTGGTTTATACAATCAGGCTGCTGACGGCAAAAGCCGTTCCGATGAATACCATGCACAGCAGAGTGGCTACCGCCACATTGCCTTTTTGCAGCATGTCGGCGATATGAAAGCCCGGTGTAACAAGCTCAAAAAGCCAGTAGGCTGCTACGAGGCATACGTAACCGATGGCAAACCACATCGCCATAAACAAGATGGATGTATTGGTGTAGGCAGCAACCCCGAGAACGATGGCCGTCGCCAGGAACTTCCCTCCTAAAGCGAGTCCTACCGCCACATTTCCTTTTTTCAACTCTTCCATATCCTTAAACGGTGTCATCCAGCTAAAAATCAGCATGCCCAGCAGCTGTAGCACAATGATAACAAGCACACTTACGACCAAATTAATGGCGACGGTCAATTCGCCCACCCCCTAAATTTTGCATAGGCCAGATCATAATCGGCAAAATCATGTATCTCTTCAAGCTTAACAGAAACTTTCTTCTTCTTCTCTAATTCCTTGTATCGCTCATCATCAATCGGCTGCTTGACCCGGTTGCCTGAAGGCAGCTCCAGCACGGCGAAGTTCCGTGTTTTCCCCTTATATTCGGTTTTGTAGACGCCGACCAAATCGACTTCCGTGGTTACGGGAATATTCAGTTCAGTCATATCTTTTTGGGCTTCTTCCTGCGTTTTAAAGGTTTTGATCGTCCTCCACGAAAACAGAGTGACGTTAGTGCGCTGGTCATCACCCGTAAACAATTCCGCATCCATATATTGTAGAGCCCAGATTTTATCACCAGTCGCGTAGTTTTCATCGTTTGGCATCAATTCATTGTCCGGCGAAATCGTCATATCGCTGCCGATCAAATCCCCGACGGTGCTCTCTACGATCTTGTAATCCCACGGTACGCGGGACATACCGTCCATGAATCCCTCTGATGTGAAATCTGTATTGAAATCGGAACCCTCATTGTCGGAGCAAGCATTCAGCAGGAGCATAGCCAACATGGAGAGCACCAGAACAGCGGCAAGCTTAAATCTCGTTCTGGAGGACCGGTGCTTCCCTTCCCGGTTACTTCTCATCTACCTCACTCCTATCGCTATAAAATGACTCGTATTCCCTGTAATCAGTCCGCCAGCTCTGCCAAGCAGTCCGCAAGGCTTGCCGTTAATCATGAACATCCCAGTTAACAGGCGGCGTTCCCCCACAACTGTGGTGATTTCCGGAAGATTTGCTCTCATCTGATAGACGGAAGGAAACAACTCACTCGTGTCAAAGCCGTCCTCGTCCTTGATCTCCAGCTCTCCCTCATTGTCGAACATTTGAACCGAACCACCCTCGCGCCCAAACATAGACTTAGAGACATAACTTCCGGAAAAGACCGGCTTATTATATGTCGGCAAAATATATTTTTCGATCACTTCACGTTCTTCATCATTATATAAAAGCCCCAGTTCATAGAGTCCCCAAGCCGCTGCTATCAATCCCTTGGACTGCAGCAGGATGCTGTGCGGCGTATTGAACAGCGCAAGCTTTCCAGTCTCGATCGCATAGGCAAGCGCATCTCCCCCATCATCCACGGCCATCCATTCCTTCGGGTACAAGGCAAACATGCGCTTGATTTCACGCCCACTACCATCCTTGACAATCCCGTGGTCGATCGTAAGGTCGAGGCAATCCACGCACTGGATATGAAGCCCGCTGTGCTTCACCAGCGCATTAATCGTCCCGGAATCCTCCAGATGCTCGCCGTACGCGATGCATGCCGCTGTATCCGGCTGTTCCACGCTCCAGGCTGCCGCCACAAGCTCTTTCATCTGAACATTGGGCGAATGAACGCCAGCCTCCCGGCACATCCAAGGCGTAACGATCGATGCTTCCACATAACCTGTAGGCGTATCCGCATTCAGTTCGTACAGCTTGATGCTTCCATAATGCGAGACAGCGTAATCAAACCGCGCATAGCGGCTGATCAGGTTCTCCTCAGGCAGAGGACAGATGTCCAGCATATCCCACAAAATTTCCGGAATACCGATCAGATCATACAGATGCCGGTTGCCATGCACATATCGTACGGTCCGGTCCAGAATCCGCCACAGACGTGCAGACGCGTCTTCCAGCTCCCGGTAGGTGTCTTGGCTCATCACGACCAATTGATCGAGCCAATATTCCTCATCCTCAATATTCGCCCAGGTGAAGCCGAGCTGCCTGAGCTGCTCTACACGTTCCCTGCGGTCCTGTCCACTTGGCTCCAATACCTCAAATACACTGCCGGTCATCCGCCGAACCCACCGCTTCGTGAGCTTGATTTCGAGCTGGATTTGCCGGACGAGCTGAAACCGCTGGATTTACCGCCGATACCGCCGGAGCCTGACGATGTTCCGCGCCGTGTGATCGATCCCGTTGATCGGGAAGTTTTAGGTGTGACCGTGGAGCCTACAACCGATTTGTTCTGGAATGTGCTGCTGGAATACGAACGCGGCTTGTAGGTCTGCGATGTCCCGCTATAATATGTACGTCTGTTGTCATAATACGTGCTTGGATGATAGCTCGATCCGTTGTTAAATAAGAAATGATACAGCAGCAGATCATCCCAGCCGAACCCGGAATGACTCACCCCGTAGTTGTTGATTGTCGTCGTTCCTCCGCTTCCAGTGCTGCCCATGGTTCCGCTCTGCCCTTCAGCTTCCTTCTCGGTCTCTTCGGGAAGGGGTATGTTCCAATCGGTATTTTTATCGAAATACGCCTTTACTTCATCGTTCGACCATGAGACCAGCTTCGGCTCATCTGCCGTTCCGGTTGTAGCGCCTGCAGCGGTCGCACTAGGCAATAAGAAAGCGTTCGCGAGAAGCGCTATGCCCAGCGATGTGGACAAGACGCGCACCGGTTTGCCTTCTGGCGTAAACAGCTTGGAGACCGCTTTTTCCTTATCCTGTGGCTGTTGTTCGTTCGTCATGATTCGTTCCTCCCTTCAATGCACGCCCCCAGCTACTCCGTACGGATCCGGACCAGCAGGAGCTCCAGTTTGCCCTCATCCACATTCAATCTTCCTTCAATGGCCTCATATTCC
The DNA here is from genome assembly GCF_022898935.1 of Paenibacillus mangrovi. Classification (GTDB taxonomy): domain Bacteria; phylum Bacillota; class Bacilli; order Paenibacillales; family Paenibacillaceae; genus Paenibacillus_AQ; species Paenibacillus_AQ mangrovi. The sequence continues at coordinate 247,468 of NZ_JALIRP010000003.1, forward strand.
TGACCGCCAACGACAAGATAATTCACATGCTCCAGCGCAGCGATCATATTCATGCTCCAATAGCGCTCTTCAATACGCCGCAGCTCGCCGCTTGGCATTTTTTCCGTTAAAATCACGCTCATATCGTTGCCCATCCTGAATACCCCCTGTATTAAATTCATGCATATGTCATCTTGATACGTATAAATGAAGCGGTTCGTTCCATCATGAATCCACACAAAACGAATAATTGTGGAAGTACGCATCTATCAGAATAAAACCTTCCAATCCGAAACGCAATGAAAACTGGGAACCAACATTAATCTTAACTTTTTTCACGATGTACCTCAGCAACCTTTTTTTGGGTAAAACGTTTAATATATGAAACTGACGAGTGCATTTGCACAATGACTCCAATAAATATCTCACGAAAAGAGGTAGATGATGTTGAATAAAGCCAAACGGATCCGTGCTGGAGCAGTATCCGCCCTCGCCGCAGCCATTCTATGCGGAAGCAGCTCCATCCCTATTACGCATGCTGATTCCCCAGCCGTTTCGTACGGTTCATTCAGCGGTCAGCGCATCAATGCCCCCCTGATTAAACCGCAATGGACCGCAGCCGTCGATCCCAATTCGAATGCAACCGTGTCGGATAACGGACTGGTCCTCTCCTTTTCAGGAAAAAAACTGGTCGCGCTGAATCTGGCTACCGGCAAACCTTCGTTTACGTACGGCAGCAACCTGAAGCCGTCTGTACAGTACGTGAACGGTACCGCTTATGGTATCTCGGAGGATGGCCGCGTATATGCCGTGAACGTAAAGACGGGGAAAGCCATCTGGCAGACAACTGCAGGCATTTCCGATGCAGACGCTCCCGTTGTTATCGGCGATACCGTCTACGTATCCAAGAAAAATGCCCTTATCGCTTTGGAGGCTACCACGGGTAAGCAGCGCTGGAAGGCGGTCAATCAGGCAGAATATGGAGTTAACATCAGCATGGAAGAAGATGGCGTGGTTTTCGTGTCATATCTCGTTTCTGGAGCGTACACGTATTCGCAGCTAGATGCCATCGATAAGAAAACGGGAAAGGAATTATGGAAAGCAAGTTTGTACGAAGCCCCAATCGCGGTCAGGGACGGACTGGTTTATTCCAAAAAGGAACAATCCATGTTCGAAGCGCTCAACAATCCCGAACCCGATACACCAAACCTGACCTTTTCCGTACTTGATGCGAAAACAGGAAAAGAGATGGGGCAGCGCGTATACTCCTGGACACGTTCCAACACACCATCCCACGGTGTGAGTGGTTCCACGCTGCTAAGCGGCAATGACTTCTATTTGACTACCGAAAATGCGATACAGAAGTATGATTTCAGTCATTATGAAAAGGACGGCAAGCCGCTTCAGAAGTGGGCTATACCGTATAACTCCGGAAGGCTGATCGGATCGGTGCACGCCGGCAGAATTTATTTTAGTCATTATGACACGAAAACCCTTACAGGCATGAAGCTGGCAGATGGCCAGGAAGTCAGCTGGGGCCCAGACAACCCGCCCGTCCAGACTGACATTTACGGCAACGGCGTCTATATCGGACAAAGCGACGGTGTATTCCACGGCTATAACCTGCAAACGACAGCTCCGGCGTTTACTGTGAATACAGGATCACGCAATTACGGACCAACCCTCCGCTCCGGGAATACGCTTATCATCCAGGCTAAGGATACCGGTAAGCTGATTGCCGTTCCAGTGCCGAAGGCGCTGCAATAAGTAACAAATTCATGGCCGTTTTTTATCAAACGCGAAAAGAGGTCCAAGATAAAATGCTGAAATTAATCCGTACCGGAACCATTGCCGCCATGGCAGTTGCAGTCTTCATAAGCGGAGGCATTGTACCTGCCGCGTACGCTGCAGCTCCTGTTGTTTCATTCAGCTTTCCTGCATCAGAGCCGATAAAAGCTCCTTTGCAAAAGCCGTTGTGGACGGCCTCCTATGACAAAAATGCCAACAACGTCGTAACGGACGACGGTATACTTTTCACCTTTTCAGGGGGCAAGCTGATTGCCTTGGATGTTAACACCGGCAAAAAGCTTTTTACATACGGCAATAAGCTCCGGCCGGGCGCTGCGTATCTAAAAGGAGTTGTTTATGGAGTTACTGAGTCCGGACAAGTATATGCCGTCAATGTCAAAACAGGTAAAGGCCTGTGGCAGACCAGCGCAGGAGTGAGCAATGATATAACTCCTTCCATCTTCAGCGATACGCTATATGTGACGAAGGACAATGCCATCATCGCCCTGGAGGCATCTACGGGGAAACAGCGGTGGAAATCTATTGAAGAGAACTCCGACTTCTCGGGAGGCGTTGCTAGGGAATCGGACGGCATTGTTTATGCAATCTACATGGTACAGGGAGCTCTCACTACTGTTCAGTTAGATGCAATCGATAAGAAGACTGGTAAAAAGCTTTGGGAACATATCAGACAAAATGCACCATTAGCCGTACAAAATGGACTTGTTTATTCTGTAGTTGATGAGTATCCTTTTGACGATGCTGATCCGAAACGGGAGCTGAACATCAGTGTAATCGACGCCAAGACGGGCACGATAAAAGAAAAACAAACGTATAGCTGGAAACTAGTCAGCACTCCTCCTTATTCAAGAGACAGCGCCGGTTCCGTTATTCTTGACGGTAAAGATCTCTACTTGGCCACAGACAGTGCAGTGTTGAAATATGATATCGCAGCATACGAAAAAGATGGAAAGCCGCTGCAAAAATGGACAAAATACAGCGCCGGCAGTTCGCTGATCGGTTCGATGCAGGCTGGGAGAATCTTTTTTGCCAATCATTCCACAGGTCGAATAACAGGTATGAAGCTTGTAGGCGGACAGAGCATAAGCTTCCTAACCGATAACCAGCCCGTTCAGACTGACATCTACGGCAACGGCGTCTATATCGGACAAAGCGACGGTGTATTCCACGGCTACAACCTGCAAACGACAGCTCCGGCGTTTACTGTGAATACAGGATCACGGAATTATGGACAGACCTTGCGCTCCGGGAATACGCTGATCATTCAGGCCAGGGATACCGGCAAGCTGATTGCCGTTCCGGTGCCAAAGGCGCTGCTGTGAGCTGTACGTGCCGGGATAGAAGCAAAGAGACAGAAGGCGGAAAAGCCTCTGTCTCTTTGTTTGAACAGCCCTCAAATACCAATATGTATCGATCCGGGCGGTGTTGTTAATTGCTCATTAAAAATATTAATTGAATGAAATTTTTGATTTATTAATCGATCTGATATTTGCCTCATTACACCTTCGTCGCGAAGTTCTTTGCCATCGAGATTCATAAGTTCAGACAGCGGTATCCACTTACTGTCTATAATCTCTTCCTCTTCGATCTGTAATGAACCTCCGATAATTTCACCAATAAAATGAAATAAAATCACTTGATAATTGGCGCTGCTGATAAAGTTGTAAATACCTGTTGTGCCGGTAAGTTTCACCTCATACCCTGTTTCTTCCTTCACTTCTCTGTAGGCAGCATCTAGTATGTCTTCTGTATGTTCGATACGTCCGGATGGAAAGTTCCATTTATGTATCGCTGATGGCTTATTTTCTTTTATAATCAAAACTTCGTTGTCTTGGATGATGGATACGCTAACAACTAATACAATTCCATTCTGAGTCATTTTTTCTCCTTAAGTGTTATTTTTTTATACGGATTACAATAATAAAGAGTTTGTCATTGAAGATATTGATGGAAGATGGATCGCATTTGGGATCAAAATTGGGTGAATGAAAAAAAACCAAATATTCAGCGGGCTTTCCCTCTAAAGTTGGCCGTACTAAGGCCGTGATGTCACGGCCTTTTTTGTTTTTGGATGCCGCCGACTGCAAGTGAAAGCAGAATAACCACCAGTCCCACCGCTGCATTCCATGTCAATTCATCTCCCAAAACAGACACGCCAAGAATGATGCCGATGGGAGGCACCAGATAATTGTTAAAGGAAGCGAATGTCGCGCCTGCACGTTGGATCAATACGTTGTAAAGCATATATACAATGCCTGCATGGAAACTGCCCAGGATGACGACGGCAAGGATTTGTTGTCGCGTCAAAACCACATGAAATGGGTCTTCGAGCAAAAGGGCAAGCGGCACAAGGATAACAGAAGCGGCAAAAAGCACATTCCGCATAGCCAAAATGGGGGCAATCGGAGGCAGCCGCTTAATTAGAATGAGTGAACCCGCAAAACTGACGGAGGCTCCGAGCAGCGCCAGATCCCCGGCCATGCTGCCGCCATGGAGAGAAGAACCAAGATCAGGTACAAACAGGATCCCGATGCCGACCATTCCGATGATGGCGCTGAGCCACTGGGCTCCTGAAATGGTTTCTCCGGGAACAAACAGCTTGACGAACAAGATCGTGAAGATCGGAATCGTTCCCATTAAAATAGATGCCATGCTGCTGCTAACCGTTTGCTGTCCCCATCCGATGAGAATGAAAGGAACAACGGCCTCGAGTAGGCCAATCCATAGGAAGCTTCGCCAGGGCGGTTTGGTTTCGGAGTGCTGCGTTCTTTTTCCCGAAAAGACATGAAGCAGCGCGAGCGTTGCTGCCCCAATCAATGCTTTGGCTGCCGCTAAGGTAACCGGAGGGATGGAGCCGATCACAAGATTGACAAGAAAAAACTGCGATCCCCAAATCAGGCTGATGCCGATTAGAAGCAGATAGGAGTTCTTTTTCATACTCTCTCCCTCCTCTTCGGCTGGTTGTAGACTTGCGGAGCGGCAGCGGCCAGGCATATGCCGGCCCCGGTTGCCCTTATGGAGATTTCCACGTTGAAATAAAAAGGGGGGAGGCCTGGTTTCATAACTTCTATTCCTTCTACCCTGCATGCAAAGCGATTTATTAAGGTCCTTGCCTTGATTGTAAGGGGGCGGGATCCGTTCCACAATACAATAAAACGGCATCTGTACCGATACAGATGCAATCATTACGCGCAAAGAGGACCGCTGAATCTTCAGCAGTCCTCTTCTCTGTTATGCCTCCGCTTGCGGCAGTGCTGTCTTTTTCAAATATGCTCTCCAGGTGATGCACCACTTGGCGGGATCGTCGAAACTGGAGTCATTAATGCGGTGCACGGTGCTGCGTGTCGGCGCGTTTTTCACCGTCTCCGGCTCGTTGTAGGCTTCCTTGGAAATTTGCACGAGCGCTTGAATGTACTCGTCAAGATCTTCCTTCGAGTAAGATTCCGTCGGCTCCAGCGTAAACGGCTGCGGCACCACGTATGGATGATGGCTGGTCCAGTAATGCAGCCCGAAATCGCACATCCGGCGCGTAACATCCTCGGTCGTCACTCCGGTGTCCTCGGTCATCTTCTGCCAGCTGTAACGAACCTGCTCCAGCCGGTTGCCCTTAATGTAAGGTGCGGATGCGCCGGGAATTTGCAGAATTTTATGATAAAGATAATTGTTGTTCAGCACAGCCACCTGGGCTACGTTCAATAGCCCCTCCGCTCCCAGACTGCGAATCCAGGCATACGCCCGGAGTACGGTCTGAGCTACGCCGTGGAAACTGCGCACCTTGCCGATGCTCAGATCTCCCGGTTCCTGAAGCTCGTAGTGCTCGCGCTCGCCGCTGCGACTTACAACAGGTCCCGGTAGGAACGGAGCGAGCGCTTCGGTGACCCCTAGCGCCCCCGTTGCCGGTCCCCCGCACATATGCGGCGCCGCAAAGGTCTTATGAAGGTTGAAGAAGCACATGTCGAATCCGGCTTCCTTTGCGCGGGTAATACCGAGCAGCCCGTTAGCATTCGCCTGATCGTAGTAGCAGATGCCACCTGCGGCATGCACGATATCGGTGAACTCGCGGATGCGTGGATTGAAAATGCCGGTATCCTCCGGGTTCGCGACCACAAAGCCTGCCGTACGGTCGGAAACTGCACGCTTCAGCTGCTCGATATCGGGAAAACCGTCTGCGTCAGGCATTACTGTGATGATTTTATAGCCTTTCACGACAGCCGTTGCTGCCTGCGATGGATGGGAAAACATCGTCGTGATGATCTCATTCCGCTGCTCTCCCTCGCCTCTGGACTCGTGGTAAGCCCGGACGATGGAAGCCATCGTGAGTAGAGCCTGCGTGCCGCTGCTGGGCTGGAAGGAGAAGCGGTCCAAGCCGGAAATCTCCCGCATCGCCAGATCAAGACGGTAGTACACTTCTAGAATGCCCTGTACGTCATCCTCATGCTGCAGCGGGTGAAGCTCCATGAGCTTCGTCGTGCGGATCATCATTTCATTGACGCGAGGGATGTATTTCATGGTACAGGTGCCTTGACCGATCTCCACGTTGAAGTCCGACCCCATTGTCTCCTGGGACAGCCGCAGGTAATGACGCAGCACCTTGGCCTGGCCGATTTCCGGCAGAGCCGGAGGTTCCGTGCGCTTCATGCTGTCCGGAATGACCGATACGCCGTCTCCGACAGCCGCCACAATCGCAGACTCCGCCTGCGGAGCCTCTACGCCACGTTCTCCGGGCTTATGCAGCTCAAAAATAACCGGCTCATCCCATTTGGCCTGATGAAAATTCCGTACCTTCTGCTCTCTGATGATCCGTTTCATCAGCTATTCACTCCCTTCATTACCCGGCTGCACACACGTCCGAGCGCTTCCGCCAGCAGTTCGATATCCTCCTGTGCATGGACCTCGGTAACGCAGAGCAGCATGCTCTGGCCAAGCTCTGGGAAGTCTGACGATAAGTCCCGTCCGCCTTGAATGCCTTCTGCGCGAAGCTGTTTCAGAATCTCTTCGACCGTGAGACCGGTCTCCGTAAAGTCTGCTACAAACTCCTTGAAAAAAGGAGATTGCAGCCGGATCGAGACGCCCTCAATTTGGCCAAGCAGCTTCGCCGCATATTGGGATTTCTGCATGATCGTCTGTCCGAGCTCCTGCATGCCGTGCGGACCGAGCAGCGCAAGATAGACCCCGGCCGTAATGCCCCACAGCGCTGTTTGGGTGCCTACGGATTCTTTTCCTTTTTCACGGTCATGAAATGAAGTCCGTTCATACGCGACATCGCCGAAGCCGTACTCGCCTTCCACGATCGTAGGGGCGATCCCGAACAGGCGCGAAGGATACTCCATAACGTATTTCTCCTCGTCGCGCGTCGCGATAAAACCAGCCTGACCGCCGCCGTAATTCATGTGCATTCCGAGTGGCTGCAGATCGCCGCAAATGATATCCGCACCGTATTGGCTAGGCGGCTTCAGCACGCCCAAGGAAATCGGGTCCACACCTACCACGCAAACCGCACCTGCTTCATGAGCGATGTCGGCGATTTGCTGCCCACAAGGCTCAATCGTACCGAGGAAGGAAGGATTTTCAAAGTACACCGCCGCCGTGTCGTCGGTGATTTTATTCCGCAGATCCTGAGGGTCAAGCTCACCTGTTTCCGTATGGAAATCCACCAGTTCAAAGGTCAAATCCGGCGTAATATAGTTGGCAATAATCTTCAGCTTATCCTTGTCGATCGTTCCCGCCAGCAGCACTTTCGAGCGCCCGGTCATCCGTGCCGCCATTCGCAGCGAGGTAGATGTGGCTTGCGCCCAATCGAAGGTCGGCACGTTCACGACATCCATGTCGACCAGCTCCGCCACAAGGCTCTGGTACTCAAACAAAGCCTGGAAACGGCCGTGATCCTCATAAGGTTCGCCTGCATAGGCGGTCGCGAACTCGGAACGCTGGTTGATCTCGTCGCATACGGCCGGAATGAAATGCGGCCAGCAGCCCGCACCGAGAAAGCTGACGACCTCCTGCGTGCTGTGGTTCCGGCTCAGCAGCCGATCCACATGCCGTCTCAGCTCCAGCTCGGATAAGGCCGGAGGTAAATCCATCTGCTCTTTCAGCTTCAGCTCATCCGGAATGATCCGATACAAATCCTCAATCGACTCCACTCCGATCTCGTTCAGCATTTGTCGCTGTACTTCCGGGATCATATTCGGTATATAGGGATGCATTGCCGCTCGTTTCGGCTGTGCCATATTATCATCTCTCCTTATCAAGCCATTTTTGGTCCGATCCATCCGTTGTCATGCAAGGCAGAGCCTCTTAAGCCAGACCGCCGCCGTCTACGACCAGCACGCTGCCGGTCACCCATGCGGATAGATCGCCCGCTAGGAACAGAACCGCACCGGCAATATCCTGCGGCGTACCCAGCCGCTCCAGCGGACGCCCAGATGCCGAAGATACGAGGAAGGACGCCTCTTCCTTCCCGAGCTGCTTCGCTTCGTCCCGTAGGAGCGGCGTGTCCGTATCTCCCGGACATACGCAGTTGACGCGGATGTTTTGCGGGCCGTGGTCGATCGCCATGGCTTTGGTGAGATTCACCACGCCGGCCTTGGCCGCGCAGTAAGCAGCGGCCTGATCGCCGCCCTTCAGTCCCCAGCCAGAGCCCGTATTGATGATGCTGCCTCCGCCACCCGCGGCCATATGCGGAATTACGTACTTGGAGAGCAGATAAACCCCTTTAAGGGACACGTCCATGACCAGATCCCAATCCCGTTCTTCCAGATCTACCACCGTTTTGCGGCGAATGACGCCCGCGTTGTTGAAGAGGATATCAATGCTCCCGAACTCCTCCGCAATAGCATCTGCCGTCCGCTTGCAATCCTCGCCTGAGGTCACATTGCAGCGGTAAAAACGGGCTTTGCCGCCGCCCTCCCTAATGCTTGCCGCCGCCTTTTCCCCATTCTCTTCATGAATGTCCAGCAGCATGACCTCAGCGCCAAACTCCGCAAGCATTTCGGCTGTAGCAAAGCCGATGCCGGAGGCCCCTCCGGTCACCACGGCTGTCTTCCCGTCCAAACGCAAAATGTTCTGATTATTCGGCATGTTGTTTCAATAGCTCCTTTCGCAGTATGGCTGGCGATACAGCCTGATTAGAATATGGCATCAGTATGAGCTGATGTGTAAAAGCTTCCGGACGCAGCTCATAAGGCGGGAGCTGCGCTGGACCGCAGCTGTTGCTGCCAAGCCCGTTCTGGCGGTAATCGAGGTGCAGAGAGATGGTATCTCTCGGCGTCAAATCCTTCAAATGTCCGGCCTGCTCCAGATCCTCCGCCGTATAGCGGTGGGCACTGAATTCCAGAGCCGGTAGCCCTGCGGCCAAGAGTCCGCTGCCCCGGCTGCCAGTAATGGATACCCAGCTTACCTCGGTGTGGTTCCCATTGTCCTGCGGAACCATATATGGCGTGAATAATTCATCGACTGAAGCATGATAGACGCCAAAGAGATTCGCCTGCTTGCTGTCCGCATACGATTCGCCCGGTCCTCTGCCGGCCCAATCGACCTGGTCCATCGTCCTCGGCAGCGTTAGATCGAGCCCGATCCGCGGCAGCATTTTCGGCGGTGTGCCTACCGGCTCGCCTTCAACGGCCAGATGCATCCGGCCATCGCCATGCAGTGTATACCGGTAGGTGCAGCGGAAGCCCCAATCATACACAGGCGGTGCGATACGCGCCTGAATCGCCACGGTCACGCAGCCGTTGTCGTTCTGCTGCCACGATGTGCCGTCAATGCGATGCTGGAGCAGATGCAGATAAGCTTTGCGCCATTCCTGCACTACGTACATGTCGTTGTCGATTGGCGCTCTCCAGAAGGAAAGCTTGGGCCCCCCATGGCTTGCGATCATGTCCGTCCCAGCGAATGTCCACGACTCGATGATTCCTTCCACCATGTCAAAAACAACCTCAAAATCCGTTCCGCTCACCCGAAGCAGATATCCTTGTTCCGAGCATGTCAAAGGTCTCCGCGCAACACTACTGCATGTATTGGCCGGCAAAACTGTCGTCATGGAGAGCAGCTCTTCCGGTATCCGGAACTGAGCCGTCGCCACCTCATGCCCCTTCGCGGCCCAGATACATTCCTGACGAAGCACATACCGAATCGTTAGGTACGTTTCGCTTGTAGGTAGAACATGCAGCGCGTCCAGCTCATAAGGCAGCACAAGCTTCGCCCTGCCTTGCGGCTGCACAACCTGCAGAGGCATAGAACCGCTCTGCAACAGCTGCCCATCTGCATGGATTGACCAGACTGCTTCCAGAGCATCCAGTCCGGTGAAGTCCAGCCGGTTCGTAAGCTCCAGCTCTCCCCGCTTCAGATCAAGTGCTGTAGTTGCGACGGGCTCGATGACCTTTTTCAGCTCAAGCAGGCCCGGCGAAGGCGTGCGGTCTGGGAAAAGCAGCCCGTCCATGCAGAAATTCGAGTTGTTCGGCACGTCGCCGAAATCCCCGCCGTATGCGTAGTAGCTTCTTCCCTGCTCATCCACCGTCTTCAAGCCATGATCGGTCCATTCCCATACAAATCCGCCCTGCAGCCCACTGCAGCTGCGGAATAGCTCGTTATATTCGGTCAATCCGCCGGGCCCGTTGCCCATAGCGTGTGCGTATTCACAGATGATCCTCGGCTTCTGCGGGCCTTCAGCGCCCGCCAGCTCGGCTAGCTTCTCCACGGACGTATACATGGTGCTCATCACGTCGACAGACTTGCCCTCGCGGTCCTCCTCGTAGTGGATCAGGCGGGTCGGGTCTTTAGCACGGCACCAATCGGCCATGGCCTCGAAGTTGCAGCCGAAGCCGGATTCATTCCCCATCGACCACATGATGATGCTCGGATGGTTTTTATCCCGCTCCACCATCCGTACCATGCGGTCTACGTAGGCATCCTTCCAGGCCGGATCATCGCTGATCCGGCTGATGTTGCCGAGCAGCTCGAAGCCGTGGCATTCCAGATCCGTCTCGTCCATGACGTATAAGCCGTATTCGTCGCACAGATCATAGAAACGCGGATCATTCGGGTAATGCGAGGTACGGACTGCATTGATGTTATGCCGCTTCATCAGTAGTACATCCTGAAGCATCGTCCCGTAGGGCACGGTTCGGCCCAGCTCCGGATGGTAGTCATGGCGGTTTACGCCCTTCAGGAGAATGGGCACCCCATTGACCAAAAAGTGATTATCCACGATTTCGATGCGGCGGAAACCGATCCGGTACGGGATGCATTCGATGACGCTACCCTCTCCATTCTCCAGCGTAAGCAGCAGATGATAGAGATTCGGCAGCTCTGCGGACCACAGCCGCGGCCGATCCACCTGAATGCGCAGCGTAAAGGGTTCAATTCCACCTGAAACCGGCTTAACTCCTCCGATAGTTCCGGCTCCAACCACGCTCATCTTGTTTTCATCCAACAGCTGCGCCCTTATGCAATAGCCGCTCCCACTCTCTCCTGCCCCATCCATGCTGCCAAGCTCCACCTGAATATCTAGAACGCCTTGATCCAAAGCCTCATTCAAATCGGTGCGGATCGTAAAATCGCGTATCTGCACCTTAGGCCGGGCAAACAGGCTGACATCACGGAAGATACCGCTCAGCCACCACATATCCTGATCCTCCAGATACGAGCCGTCAGACCATTGATAGACCTTGACGGCCAACTGATTGCTACCTTCGCGGATCAAGGAGGTAATATCGAATTCGGAAGGAAGGCGGCTGCCCTGGCTGTACCCCGCCTCCTGCCCGTTCACCCATACATGAAAGGCGCTGTCTACGCCCTCAAAGCGCAGGACGATCTGCCGCTCTTCCCACTCCGCAGGGATATGGAAGCTTCTGCGATAGCAGCCTGTCGGATTATCCGAAGGTACGCGCGGCGGATCGACCGGAAAAGGGTAATACAAATCCGTATAATGCGGCTTTCCGTAGCCCTGAAGCTGCCAGTGTCCCGGCACCTCCAGCTTCGCCCAGGCTGAATCATCGAAAGCTTCCCACTCAAAGCCTTCCGGGGCAAGCCCCGGCGCAGCTGCGTAATGAAACCTCCAGGATCCGTTCAATAGGCGAAACCATGGAGAAAGTCCACGCTCATACGTGAGCGCGTCCACCGCATCCGCGTATGACACGAAATACGTATGGTCTTTCATCCTTCCGTGCTGCAGTACGTTCAGATTCTCCCAGTCATTCTGCGGTTGCCGGTTGTTGATCATGTCGCTGTAGCCCTCTTTTCTCTTCAATAGTTGAATCCCGGTTCTGAACCGACCGGTACTGGCTGGGTGTCAGCCCCGTAAAGCGCTTGAACCACTTGCTGAAATAGTTGGCGTCCACCATGCCCAGCTGGTCAGATATTTCGCTGACGCTCATCAGCGTTCCTGTCAGCATATGCTCGGCCTTATGAAGTTTGATTTTCGATTGAAAATCAATAAAGTTCTCGCCTACCGTACGCTTGAACAGCGTGCTGAAATGGCTGCGGCTGAGCCCCACTTCCTCTGCAACCTCGGCAACGGACAGCGTGCTGCCCCGATCGGAGGAGAGAATCCCCACCGCCTTCATGATGGCATCCGGCCAGGTCTCCCCCCACAGGTCATATTGAGTCCGGAGCTCATCCTGCTGATACAGGTTCAGCACGGTATCAACCCATTCCTGAACGCCGGAAACCGGGCCCTGCTCCTGCCACATCAGCTTCGCATATCTGCCTTTTAAAGCCTTCAGCCGGCACGCAACTCTCTCCGCCGCTTCCGGTCTGCACAGCAGAAGTGTCCTACCTTTACCGCATGAGATACGCTCGCATGGCGTCCCCGCCTCCCGAAGCACATCCTGCCAGTCGCCATCATGAAGCATATCGTCCCCTTCGCCGCAGCGGATCAGGAATATGAAGCAGCCTTTGTCCATCCAGCTCCAGTCCCCTGCAAACCACTGCCGCAGCTGCTCCTCAATGCCTCCCGAGAATCCGCCGAGCCAGGAGCCGATATGCGCCTGCCGCGTATCTACACTGCCCTGGACATCTGCTTCTCTTGGAATACTGCTTCCGGTGCGCTGCAGGTACTGCTCCTGAAACTGGCTCAGGTAAAAGCCCATCTCATCCTCATCCATATTGGTTTTGAGAATATAGCCGGAGGCTCCAAGCCGAAAGCCCTGCTGCGCATAAGAGAAATCCTCATGGCAGCTCAGCAGCAAAATCTGCGTGTCGCCTGCGGCCTGCTTAATTCTCCGAGCAAGCTCCAGACCGTTCAGCTTCGGCATGACAATATCCGTAATCACAACGTCGGGCTTATGAGCGAGAAATGCATCCCAGCCCTTCAGCCCGTTGCTCGCGTCAGCCACCACTTCCATCCCGTACCGTTCCCAAGGCACTGTGGTGCGCAGTCCTTTGCGGACGATCAATTCATCATCGACAATGAGAACCTTCATTTTGGTTGCTGCCATGGTCACGCCTCCTTCTGTATCCTGCAAAGTGGTTTAAGAGCGGCTTAGCCCTTCACGGTTCCTTCAGTAAGGCCTGCGAAAATCTGTTTTTGGAATATAAAAATGACGGCCAGCATCGGCAGAATGCTGATGACCGATCCCGACATAATCAGGTTGTACGGCGTGCGGACCCCGGACTGGAGTGAACGAATGGCAACGGCAATCGTCAGCTTATCTTCGCTGCGCAAAATGACCGACGGCCACAGGAAGTTATTCCACTCCTCTACGAAAAAGATAATACCCAGACTCGCAAACGCCGGAATTAAAATCGGAGCCACGATCCGGAAGTAGATCCGGTTCTCCGAGCAGCCGTCCATGCGCGCCGCTTCGAGCAGCTCATTTTCGACCGACATGCAGTACTGCCTCATATAAAAAATGCCGAACGCGCTCGTCAGTCTCGGTAAAATAACGCCCCACAGATGATCGATCAGCCCCAGATCACGGTAGATAATAAACAGGGGTACCATGCTCGACTCCATCGGAATCATCAGCGATGCTAGCACCAGCCCGAACAGCAGCCTTTTGCCGCGAAAATTGTACTTGGCAAATGCAAACCCGGCCAGCGAGCAGAAAAATAAAGCTCCAACCGTGCCTGTCACAGCTGTAAACAAACTGTTCACGATGACATTGCCGAAATGCCGCTCCGTAAATAGCTGCGTGAAGTTTTCCCAATGGAACGTGTCCGGAATCCAAATCGGCGGATTGGCGAAAATCTCGCTTTTATCCTTGAGTGATGAGCTCAGCATCCAGATGAACGGAAACATAAACACGGCGGCCAGCAGCAGAAAGACCAGGAGCACGACGATGGATAATGTTTTGTGTTGTTTTCTCATTCCTGCCACCGCCTAATCGTTATCCCGGAACAGCCGCAGCTGCATCAGGGAAAGTATCATCATCACAATGAAGAAAAAGATCGAAATCGTCGAAGCATAACCCATGTTCAGGTTTTGGAAGCTCTCCTTATAAATCAGCATCACCGGTGTGGTCGTGGCCAGGTTCGGCCCGCCTTTGGTCAAAATGAACGGCTCTGTAAACAGCGAGAACGTTCCAAGCGTGGACAGTACGGTACAAAAAGCCAGCAGCCTTTTCATCATAGGCAGGGTGATGTACCAAAACGACTTGATGCCGCTGGCGCCGTCCACCTCAGCCGCTTCATACAGCGATTTCGAAATGCTCTGCATGCCGCCGAGCAGCAAAATCATGTTGTACCCGGTCCACCGGAAAACAACGAGCACCGACACCGAAATCCGGGCCCACCACGGCGTTTCCAAAAACGGAATCGGCTCATGGATCACGCCTGCGTTCATCAGTACCTGATTGAGAATGCCCGTCGAGTTGAAAATCAGCAGAAACACAAACGAAATGGCGACGACCGAGGTAATGTTCGGAATGAAAAACACGGTGCGGAAAAATCCGGTCCACTTCATCCAACTGCTGCTGAGGCAGGAAGCAAAGATCAGCGCAAGCAGCAGCATCACGGGGACATACAGCACGAATATGATGATGCTGTTAAGCAGCGACTGCCAGAACTCCCGGTTCGTCAGCAGCGTCTTGTAGTTGTCGAGCCCGACGAACGTTTTCACTTCCTCGCCGTGCCAGTTCGTAAAGCTCAGGTAAATGGAGAATACAAAGGGTAAAAACACAAATACCACAAAGAGTATGAAAAACGGGGCGACAAACCGGTACGGTGCCGTTTTAAACTGCCATCTCCAGTAAAAATTTTGCATCGGATCTCCTCCAGAAAGCGAAGCCTCCGCACCCCGGATCATGGCATGACCGGTGTTGTTCCCAAGGTACGGGCAGCTTCTGTATCTTTAAGCGCGCTGACTTATGATGGTCTATTTGCGTCCTGTCTTTTGCCGCAGCTCGGCAGCCGCTTTTTTGAACACGCTTTCAACAGATTTGTTATCCAGGAATATTTCGGCGAATGCGTTCGTAATCAGTTCGTTAGCAAGCGGATAATCCTTCGTATAAGTGATCGGCGCCACATTCTTCACGGCATCGATGTACAGGGTACGGACCGGCTGGTCGTTGAAGTATGGAACCTTTTCTTTGAAGACATCGTCATTGTAGGTCGTTTCGAGGGACGGGAATAATCCGCCTTCCTTCATCATTTTTAACTGCGACTCTTCCTTGCCGAGCATGAATTCGATGAATTTCCACGCCTCTTCCGGATGCTTGGAGTTCTTGTTGATGGCCAGATTCGCTCCTCCGTCGATCGCACTGCTGTACTTGTCGTCTACCGACCATTTCGGCATCGGAACCACAGACCATTTGCCGCTCGCATCCGGATCAATCAGCGTTGGCAGCAGTCCTTCGTACCAAGAGGCCCCTACGATCGTCGCTTCTTTATTTTGCTGGAAGGAGCTGTACCAAGCGTCGCTCCAAGGCTTCACTTCGTATACGTAGCCGCTTTTCATAAGGTCGACAAAATACTGCGCTGTCTTGATGACTTCAGGATTGTCCAGCTGGACCGATCCGTCCTTGCCGAAAATCCACAGATCACGCTGCCACAGAATCTGCTGGAAGAATCCACCGTCGGTTTGAGATTTCGAATCCGCCAGCATCGCGATACCGGTCTTCTCTTTCAGCTGCTTCGCAAAGCGCATATAGTCATCCCAGGTCTTCAGCTCGGCGGCCACATCTTCCGGCTTGTATGGAAGCCCGGCCTGCTTGAACAGATCATTGCGGTAGAACATGACCACCGGGCCGCTGTCCCATGGCATCGCGTAGATTTTGCCGTCTTTCGTGGCATCCGCCCACTTGTAGGCGTTCATTTTATCTTTATAAGGAGCTACCTTGTCCGTGATATCCAGCAAACCGCCGGTTTCGATCATCTGGGACAAACGCAGCGATTCAAGATTGACTACATCAGGAACCTGGTCGCCGGAGCTGGCAGCAATCAGGAAGTTCTGGTAAACATCAGACTGTGCAAGCACATGCAGATCAACATCGATGTTCGGATACTGCTTTTTAAATTCCGGCATATTCAGATCGATGACAGTTTTGGCATCTTCCCAGATCCAAACGGTGATTTTCGTCTTCTCGCCGGCCGCATCCCCCTCTGCTTTGCCTCCGCTTTCGCCCGATTTGCCGGAGCATCCGGACAACACCAGCGTCAGCATGAGCACCGTGCATAATAGAGCCGCCGACATGCGTTTCATTGCGTTCAAGCTGCCTTCCTCCTTTGTGTAACCTTAAGAATTTTCCCAAGTATAACAACAATGAAAGCGTTTCATAACGGAAATTTGTCTTCAATTTGCTGTCAATTTGTTCGGTTCGGTGACAGACTCCCCATGGATCTCTTGGTGTGAACCGCTCTCTGACTCTGTTTTCGGCCAGCGGATCGTTATTGTCGTGCCTTCGCCTATCTCCGACTGTAAGCGCATACCATACATTTCACCAAAATGGAGCTTGAATTTCTGGTCCACGTTATAGCATCCGAGCCCGCCTTCTCCCAGCCTTGCAGGGGTTTGCTTTTCCAGGAGCAGCGTTTCGAGCTTATCCGGTTCGATGCCGGCACCGTCATCTTCCAGCGTCAAAACGAGGTCCGCCCCCTCCTCCTTCACTTCAATGCGAATGGTGCCTTCTCCGTCTTCAAAGCCGTGGAAAAACGTGTTTTCGAGCAGCGGCTGCAGCGTCATGCGCGGAATCAGACAGAAGGCGATCGCCGGATCGCTGTCGATGCTGTATCTGAATACATCGCCGTAGCGAACCTCCTGGATTTTCAAATAATACTCTACGGTTTGAAGCTCCTTCTCCAGTGGAATCAGCTCCTCGGTGATGACCAAATTGCCCTCCAGCACCTTGATGAGATAGTGGATCATGTTCTGGATTTCCGCGTCGCTCTTAAGCCTAGCCTGCCACTGGATCATATTCAGCGTGTTCAGCAGCAGATGCGGGTTGATCTGGTAGTGGAAGGCCTGCAGCTGGGCTTCTTTTTTAAGCTGTTCCTTGTGCTGTACCTCTTGAATGAGAAGACGGATCTTCTCCACCATCTTGTTGAAGCTGGCTCCGAGCCGCCCCAGCTCGTCCTCCGTATCCAATTCAATGCGGGACTGAAGCTGGCCGATGCCGACAAGTTGCATTTTATTTTTCAGGGAAATAATCCTTCTCGTAATGCGTAAGGAGAATAAGTACGAAATCAGCAGCACGAACACAAAAGCCAGGACAATCAAGGCAATCGTAAAATAGCGGATCATGATCGTCGAGCGGTACACCGGCTCATACGGCGTCCGGACCTCAATGCTCCATCCGCTGGATTCAATGCTCCGGTTCCATACGAGATCGTCGGCCTGCGCCTTAACCATGTTCGGGCTTTGGTAGATCAACCTTCCGTCCCGGTCACGGATCGTGATGAAGGAATGCAGGTTGTTTTCCAGTGTACCGAAGGTTTCCAGCAGCTTGGTGGCGTCCATCTCGACGACAATCCGGCTGTTTTGCAGGTATCCGTATTGGCTTTGCACAGGAAATACCAGGCCAATAACCTGCTTCGGAATATTCAAATTGCGAGAAATGTAATAGCTGCTGTCATGCAGCCCCGTCCAGTATTCACCGCGGTAGTTATTCGGGATGGCCTGCCACCAAGACTGTTCCTTCAGCTCCTTCACATTAATCTGTGGAGACCCGAAGTAAACGTCCGTAGGCGTGATCAGGTAAATGCCCGAGGTTTCCTCCGTTTTATGGGCATCCAGAAAGCGGTTGAAGTTTTTCTGGCTGACATAGCTGGCGTAGTCCTTCGGTTCTTCCGGATGCAGCGTGCCGTTGATCGGATCCAGCAGGTAAGAGTAAATATAACGGGTCGTAGACTTCATCTGGCGTGAGTACAAGTCAAGCTGCGACTGCAGCTGGGTGATGCTCGACTGTCCGTACTGGACCATCTGCGACTGGATTTCCTCCGTGGATTTTGAATATGACAAATACCCCAGAATCATCAGGGGCACGGCCGATGCGATAAAGAAAGACAAAAACAGCTTGGCGCGCAGATTGCGCTTGAAATACCAATAAGCCCTCTTCCAAACGGGTGTCCGTGCGTTCATACGGCAGCATCCTTTCCTTGAAGTCATTAGGCGTATGTATTCGATGGACGGTGCGAAGTTCCTTTTAGACGAAGGGATGTAAATAATTAGGATATGAGATTTGGACACGAAAAAAGCAGAAGATGAACAGTTCGTTCATCTTCTGCCTGTATGCGTTACGCTTCAGCTTCGGCGTAAGACGCTGCTGCCGCGTTTAGATAATATGCCAGACCGGTCTGCTGACCTTCCAGCATGCTCAGGTGAAAGTCATCCTGCAGGAAAAACGCCGTCTGCGCCACAAAATCCTTAGGCGTTATCTGATGACCATGCGCGTTCATAAACGCCAGATGATTACGGATCAGCTGATGAATCCGGAGATCGTTATGTTTGATCCCACCTAGTAGCGAAGAAGTCATGTCCTTCATAAAAGCTGCCGCCTCCGCTGCCTGCTCGTTCATCTCCTGCACATCGAGAGGTTCATGCTCCATCTCCACACCGTAGCGCTCTTTGAGGTAATCGCTCTGCTCCTTCAGCGCCTCCCGCCATTCTTCCTCGCTCTCAAACCCGGCAAACATATCTTCACGGGCAAGCGGCTCTCCGCTCTCCAGACTGGCCTTCGTCTTCCTCAGAGTATCCATCACCTGCTCCAGCCTCCGCCGGCGCTGTTCCAGAAGCGTCTCCTGCTTCTGCAACATTGCCGTTCGATCCGGTTCATGGTCCAGCAACTGTCCGATCTGCTCCAACGAGAAATCGAACTCGCGGTAAAATAAAATGGCCTGCAGTCGTTCAAGCTCCTTCGTCCCGTATAAGCGGTAGCCCGCTTCGCTGATTTCTGCCGGCTGAAGCAGACCGATTTTGTGGTAATGATGCAGTGTCTTGATTGTCACCTTGGATAATTCTGATACTTCCTTGACTGTGAATAGCATAATATGCTTCACTCCCTTCTGAGTGCAGTCTAAGGCCTTACCCAAGAGGAGAATCAATAGGGGATTAGCAAAAAGCCATGTATCCCGTTTAGGCACCGATTATTCTTCTACCACTGTACTGTTTTCCGGCTCATTCGGCTCCGGCTGTACATTCACTTTTGGCGCAGGTGCGCGGACGACCAACACGCTGGCTGATGTCGAGCTTCCCTTATATTTCGCATAGATTTTGGTTATTCCCGGCTTATGACCGATCAGATTTCCTTCCTCATCTACTTCGACGATGTCCGGAAGATCGCTGCTGAACGTAACCTGCTTCGTGATGTCCACTTCCTTCTGGATGGAATAGTCATAGAAAGTGACCTTCAAGTCGAGCATCGAACCTTCAGCAAGCGAATACTCGTCCGAATCGAGCTTGATATAGCCGAAGACGGGATTTAATTCGTCTGTATCTTCAGGGAGTACAGCAACGTTCAATCTGGCCGTGAAACCTTCGTAAGCTGCTTCGACATAAGATTTCCCTGGCTCATGCCCCGTAATTCGGCCCAATGCATCGACATCCAGAATGGAGCTGTCCCCTGAGACGTAAACCGCTGCGCTAGACAAATCGCTTTTGGTCCCATCGGAATAAACCGCTTGAAGCACGGTAGAGACGCTTGTACCTGTTTTCAATTTCTTTTCCTTATCCGTAAACGTGATACCTGTCAGCGTTCGTTCGGCAGGCAATCTGTCCACCGAAGGTGTCAGCTTCATCAGCTGGAATTTCTTTATGTCTCCACGCTGTACGGTTCCCGGGAAAATAAAGCCGCCGTCAGGGGTTGCCGCCGCGGCTCCGACCATGTAGATCGGAGGCCCCTTAAACAATTCCCTACTGATAACCTCGCCGTTCACATCGACGGATAATACACCGTACTGAGTTTTCCGCTCCAGACTGTTCCAAGAATAATGTTTTCCTAACATCGCATAGCCGTCATTTGTTCGGACCAGACGATTATACAATTCGGAATTCGTACCATCGCGATAAGTTTTTTCCCATTTGACCTGTCCGCTCAGGTCTATCTTGGTAAGCACCATCACACCATTACCGTCGATGCTCTTTCGGCTTAGGATCATATAACCTCCATCTTCCGAAGCAATAACCGAATAGGCTGTCCATCCGCTACCCGGATCGACGGATTGTTTCGACCAGAGCATCTTGCCTTGGTCATCAATCTTCATGATCAGCATCGCATCGAGTTCTTTCGATTCATATTCCACCATGCCTGCGTGGCCGACAGCGATATATCCGCCGTCACTCGCGGAAATAAGATCGGTTAGATAGTCACTGCCCGAAAAAGGGTATTTGTTATACCACAGCTTCTCTCCGTTTTTATCGATCTTTAAAATATAAGCTTGATCATAGGCAACCCAGCTTATGATCCCTTCTCCGGCAATCAAAAAGCCGTCGTCCGTTTCGACAATAGCTTTGGGGGTACTATTAATTCCATCATCCTCCAGTACCTTTTCCCATAACACATTGCCTGATGAATCCAGTCGGATCATGTACAGTTGGTCCTTCGGTTCGCCTTCTGCAGTCGAATTTCCCGCAACGAGGTATCCGCCGTCTTTCGCCTCAATAGCCCGGTATGCCGTATTGCGCGTAGAATTATTCTTGAGCTTCCGTTCCCATTCCACCTGACCTTCGGTATCCAGCTTCAAAACATAGGCCTTTTGATACGGATACCCGGACGCCTTGTCAGCATCGTAAATACTTCCTACGGCTAAATACCCGCCATCAGAAGTCGGGATCACTCCCTCCCCTTCGGATTTGCTCCCGTAATCCCTGGACCATTCGACAGCTGACTGTGCCTCCTCGGCAGCCACGTGGCTAAATCCAGGCAGAAGCCCAAACATCAGCAGCAATCCGGCAATACATGCAGTCAATAATCGCGAAAAAATTCTTACCACAAGCATTCTCCTTTCAAAGATGTCATTTTTATTTTGAGAATTTGGCAAAATCCTCAATTAATTTAATTATTCATTTGATCCCCCGGAGTTTGTATCCCACAAATTTCATAATTACCCACTACAAAGGAACTGTTTTCCATAAATGGATAATAAGCAAAAAAAACAGCGATGTCACGACAAAAAAGCGCCCTCGATCCCGAAGACGCCCTTTGCTATGGCTCTCCCGCCTTATGGCGGATTCCAACCGTTTTTTATGCAATTTTCTCGTAAACCCTAGACTTCTTTCATTTTGAAATAAACCCAGCCAAAGATAAAGAAAACGATAAAGCTGCCCAGAACAGTAATCATCAAGCTTTCAAACGGCAAATTCAATGCTCCGAATCCTCCGCCGTCCAGTTGGTTCCCCGGAAGAGTAGCCAATAGCGGCTGAGCCCATGGATAATAAGGGCCGTACGTGCTGGAGTTTACGACTAGAATATTCGGAATCGTAAACGTAACATTCAGCGCCAGCGGCGCAGCAAAGCTGCTCCACATCATGGATACGGCCAGCTGCAATGCGGCCAGCGGGAGGCAGGCAACCCAGCCCCCCAAGATGCTCCGCAGAAAGATATCCCATTCCACCGGAGCGTGGATTCCCTTGATCCAGCCTACCAAAAATACCGATCCTGCCAGCAGCAGCTGGGTAATCGCCAGCATGACGATTACGACGGTATATTTGGCAAAATATACGCCTGTACGTGTAACAGGCAGCACGAGCAGCTGCTTCCATCCACCGCCGTTATGCTCATAACGGCATATAATAGCAGCGAAGATCCCCGACATGATCGGCATAAACAACATGGCATGCATCATGCTCATGATCATCAGCAGCGTGCTCCAAGGCATAGGCGCTCCTTCGATATTAGATAGCAGCCCGGACAAGATCGCAATCAGCGGACTGACGAGCATGAGGAGAACGATATAGGAACGCGACATTTTGAGCCGCTCGGCAGACAATACTTTGAAGTATCCCCCCATTTAGTCCACATCCTTTCTGACAAAATGGCCTGTCCCCAGCAAATAGATGAAGATGAACAGGATAATCCCCGATGCTACCGGCATCGCCGGCTTGGCATAGTAAGCGAGAAACGGCCATGCCAGCGGCAGGATCTCCGGATAATTTGGGGCAAACATCGTCAAGATGGCGAAAGTAATGCCGATCATAATCGGCAGAGCCTGATTCTTGAAGGTCAAAGAGAGATACAGCTGCAGGGCAAGCATTGGCAGAGCCCCAAGATACGGGAGGAACGACAGCTTCAAAATTTTCAGGTACGGAATATGCTCCGCGCCGAAACCCAAAGCTAGTCCGAGTCCGATTGTTCCGGCAAACAGCAGCAGACATGCAGCCGTCAAAGCGATCACGCCAACCAAATATTTGGAAGTAAAAACGGTGACTCTGGAAATCGGCAGCGCCAGCAGCTGTTTCCATGAGTTGTTTAAATGCTCCACATTGGCAATCTGCGACGCGATCAGCGTTGCACCAAGCACCAGCGCAATCGGTACGAACGAGAAGGTTTCCCGGATCAGGCCTGCCCACTCATCTCCTTTATACACCTTCCCTACGAGATAATCATAACGAAGTCCAAAGTTCAAAGCCTGCATGGCAACCAATCCAAGTGACCCTAGGAAAACGAGAAACCATATGCCTCTCCGGCGTATTTTCAGAAAATCCGCCGACAAAGCCCTTAAGAGCATCACTGGAATCCCCCCTGCTCAATGACTTGCATGAAGATATCCTCCAGCGTCCGGCGGTTCTCTTCCACCCGGTAGATCGCATGGTTGTTATCGACCAGACGTTTGACGAGCAGGGCCACCTCTGGATCGCTGATCTGTCCCAGCTTCAGGCCGCCATTCTCCATCTGTCCGATATAGCCTTGACCCCGTACAAGCTGCAGCGCTTCCTGCGGTTCGGAGACCACCAGGCGGAAACCTGCGGATGCCTGCTGCTGCAGGTTGCTGATCGTATCCTGGAATACCATTTCCCCTTGACGGATAATCCCGACCGTACCGGCCATTTGCTCGACCTCGGACAGCAGGTGGCTTGAGACCAGTACGGTGATGCCATGCTGCTTCGGCATGCTGCGAATCAGCTCGCGGATTTCATGGATACCTTCCGGATCAAGACCGTTGGTCGGTTCGTCCAGGATCAGCAGCTCAGGATTGCCAAGCAGAGCCGTCGCGATGCCAAGACGCTGCTTCATTCCCAGCGAGTAGCCCTTTACCGGGCGCTTCGCATCCTTGGTCAGGGAGACAATATCCAGCACCTCATCGATACGTGATTTAGGTACATCGAGAATCCGGCGGACCGTCTCCAGATTCTGAACAGCCGTCAAATGGCCGTAGTTGGACGGGTATTCCACCAGTGATCCGACTTTGCGGAGAATGTTCATCTTTTCTTTCCTCAAGTCCTTGCCGAAGATTTGGATCGATCCCATCGTCGGGCGGATGAGGCCTAGTAGCATCCGGATGGTCGTCGTTTTGCCGGCGCCGTTAGGGCCGAGAAAACCGTAAATTTCCCCTCTTGCAATTTCCAAATTCAAATGGCGTACAGCATAACGATCGCCATATTTCTTATTCAAATCTCTCGTCTGAATTACGAGTTCACTCACGATTAATCACCTCGGAAACCATCTTATCGTGCCAAGGTTAAAAAACAGACGGCCCCAAGTTTAAATTTCGTTTAAACTTGGGGCCGTCTTCTGTTAAACTCTGTCTTTTAGCTTCAGTCCAGGCTCACTGTCGGAGGCGGGATAAATGAGAATGCTCGTGCCGCCGCTGGTGCTGCTGATATCCATGATAAGTCCCATTTCTCTCGTCAGAAACCCAACAATGGCTAGTCCGATTCCGGCGCCTTTATCACCGGAGGAAGCCTGCATGCCCTTTCCTTTGTCCGAAATTACAATTGCCGTCTGTCCTTCCGCCCCTGCCCCAGCATGGATGCCGATGTATTGTCCGCTGTGCGCATGTCTGACTACGTTCTGGAACAGATTATCCAGAATTCTGCGGAACCACTGCGCGTCCACCGACCAGAATAAAGGTTCTTCAGGCAGATCGATATCCACCTCGAAGCCTTCTTTTTCCCAGAGAGGATACCAGGCCGCCGCGCTTTCGCGGACAATACGGAGTACGTCTTTACTTTCGGGATGCAGCGTATATTTGCCGCTTGTCAGCAGGTTGTAGGACAACAGATTGTCGATTAGACCGGACAAATCGCCAAGCTTGGTTTCCGTCAGCTTCAGCAGTTCTCTGCCTTTATCAGACAGCTGTTCCTTCTGCAGCGAAAACACGTGGCTGCGGACCACCGTCAGCGGTGTTCTTAAATCATGGGACAGATTGGCGATGAGCCGCTTGCGCAGCTCCTCCTCCTCACGTTCACGCTTCAGGCTGCTGCTCAACTGGTGGACCATGCCGTTGAAGGCATCCTCCAGCTGGCCGATTTCATCGGTTTTTTTGACTACAATCGGCTCAGGCAGGCCGCTGTCATTCTGTACTGTCATGGCGGACTGAAGACGAAGCAGCCGTCTGCGCATATTGACAAAGAACATCCAGGAGACGGCGATAAAGAGCACGAACATCAACAGGATGATGCCGAAGAAAATCATGGATTCGCGTGCCGAAAAATCGTTACTAGAAGGGGTTAATGCCGATCTCGAAGCCTGCAATACCATGAAGCCCTCATTCAGCTTCTCATCATCCCCGATAAAGGCAATGACGGAAAATTGCTCTGTGGATTCCCTGTAGTGCTTCATGTAGGAGATAGCATCGGCAGTGCTCCAAGTAGACGGCAGATCCAGTCTGCTATTCTCCGGCTTTCTCACCCGCGAGTCCGCATCCACCCAGAACATGTCCACCTTCGGATAGTCCGCATTCAGCTCGCTTATTTTGGCGTCAATCTGTTCCGGTGTCTTTCCCTTCAGCGCTTTGGCTTCCTTGTGCCACATTTTTTCTAGATTCAGTGTCTGGTAACGTTCATCTTCCACCTGAGGCTTCGTAAATACATTTCCGAACACCAAGCCCTGCACCAGTTGGTAACCAACCAGAGACGCGGGAAAGATGACCGGAATGAACAGCAGTGCAAACAAGATAATCAGCAGATATCTGGAGAGCAGCGTGCCGCGAAAACGGGATTTAAACAGCTTCTCTTTCCTCATGCCTTCACCCGGTAACCAACACCACGTATGGTCTCGACAATTTCCGGATTTGCCGGATCCCGCTCCAGCTTCTCACGCAGGTAGCGGATATGAACCATCAGGGTTTTGTCTCCGTCGAGGTAAGGATCGCCCCATACCCCCTCATAAATTTGCTCCTTGGTCAAAATCTGGCCGAGATGGCGGATCAAATACGTGAAGATTTGGAACTGCTTGCCTGTCAGCAGAATTTCTTCGCTCGTATCGTTATTCACAATCCGGTTCTCCCGTTCATAGACGAGCAGATGCTTCAGCACAAGCGGTTCGGATGAAAAGGAGCCGGAGCGCCGTAGCAGCACCTCAATCCGGGCGGCTAGCTCATCCGGATGGAACGGTTTGGTCAAATAATCGTCCGCAAACTGCAGCCCCTCCAGCTTATCGTCGATGGAGGTTCTCGCAGACAGCATCAGAATCGGCAGGTCCGGATAGGCTTTCTTAAGCCGCTGGCCTACCGTAAAACCGTCGAGCCCCGGCAGCATGACATCCAAAATGACAAGGCGGCTTGTCGCCGCTTTCTCCACGGCATGCTCGCCGCTTTGCAGCCAGGTCACCTCATATCCCCTTCCACTTAAATCTTCGTTTACCCATGTGCCGATTTCGGCATCATCCTCGATATATAACAAATGAATTCCCACTGATGTAACGTCCTTTCCTTCCGGGTGCTGCGTGCACTTCTGGGCAGCCGATTAGGCATCCTTTGCAGGATGCCGTTTTTGACATTATTCGGGTTGTACAGCACCTGAAAACATGGTATATTTTACGTGTCGAGCAGTACTGCCATATGTTGTATGCCGACACTACCAATTTAAAGGCTATGCTACCTTAAAATCAAGGTACAACCTCGCAGACTCAAGTAGAGTCCCAGGTTGTACCTTTTTTGGCATATAGGAATTTCATGGAGGAGGAATATTATTATGTTGCTTGAAGCCGTGTATCACCGCCCCAAACTGAACTGGTGTTATGCCTATGACGGGCGCACCATCCATCTTAGAATCCGTACCAAACGGGATGATGTAACCGCTGTGTCCGCCATGGCGGGTGACAAATATATCTGGGATCAGTCCATGGCCTACGTGCCTATGTATAAGCTTGCAGCCGACGAGCTGTTCGATTACTGGGAATGCGAAATCGTCCCGGAATACCGCCGGCTGAAGTACGGTTTTGTGCTGGAGAGTGGACAGGAAAAGTATTGGATGACAGAATATGATTTCATGGAGCAGCCTCCTGAAAATCCGGACCGTCTGTTTGAGTATCCGTTTATTAATCCGGTTGATGTGCTCAAGACGCCGGAATGGGTGAAAGATGCCGTCTTCTATCAGATATTCCCTGAACGCTTTGCCAACGGAGACCCGTTGAGCGATCCCAAAGGTGTGCTGCCTTGGGGCGGTACCCCGGAGCGCGATAATTTCTTCGGAGGCGACCTGCAGGGAGTTATCGATCATATCGATCATTTATCCAAGCTCGGCGTAAATGCAATTTATTTTACACCCATATTTACGGCGACGACCAATCATAAATACGATACCGAGGACTACATGCAGATCGATCCTCATTTCGGAGATATCGACACGCTGAAAGAGCTCGTCAAGATCTGCCATGAAAGAGGCATCCGCGTACTGCTCGATGCGGTGTTCAATCATTCCGGCAGAACGTTTGCACCGTTTGTGGATCTGCAAAAAAACGGTGAAAAATCCCGCTACAGAGAATGGTTCCACGTCCGGGAATTCCCGATTGCCGTGAAAGACGGCGTTCCAACCTATGACACCTTCGCCTTCGAGCCGCTGATGCCGAAGCTGAACACGGAAAATCCCGAAGTGAAGGAATATTTGCTGAAGGCCGCTGCCTATTGGATCGAGGAAACCGATATTGACGGCTGGCGCCTGGATGTCGCCAATGAGGTCGATCATGAATTTTGGCGTGAATTCCGCCGTGTCGTGAAAAAGCTTAAGCCGGACGCCTACATTCTCGGCGAAATCTGGCATGAGGCCTCCCCTTGGCTGATGGGCGACCAGTTTGATGCAGTGATGAACTATCCGTTCACCAATGCGGTGCTGGACTTTTTCGTGGATGGCATCGGCGATGCGAGAAACTTTGCCAATGCGATTGGCAAGCAGTTCTCCCGCTATCCGCGTCAGGCCAATGAAGCGACATTCAACCTGCTTGACAGCCATGATACCGCCAGACTGCTGACCCGTTGTGAAGGCAACAAAGATAAAATGAAGCTTGCAGCCCAGTTCCAGTTCACCTATACGGGAACCCCATGCATTTACTACGGGGACGAAATCGGAATGACCGGTGGGCATGATCCAGAATGCCGAAAATGTATGGAATGGGACGAGGCCAAGCAGGATCTGGACCTGTTCTCCTTCTATCAGGAGCTAATTGGCCTGCGACTAAAATATAGCGCCCTCCGCACCGGCAATCTGAAATTCCTGTCAGCCGAAGAAGGCAGTTCAAGCCTGGTGTATACCCGCGAGGATGAAAAGGATAAAATCGTTATCTTCATGAACAACGCCTCGAAGCCGCAGAACATCAAAGTATCGGTAGAGGAAGCCCGCTGGGAGGATATCCGCACTAGTGAAGCCGTATCTGCCAGCAATGGAGCTTTGAACATCAAGCTCCCTGCTTACGGCTGCGTGATGCTCAGGGTCGTCAAGTAGAGTTCCCTAACATTAACGCTGCTTCTCTTGGATTAAAAAAGAGGCTGCCCGCAAGGTTTCATACCCGGGGCATCCTCTTTTTGCATTCGAATTATCTATACAAAATTTCTCGTATCATTATTGCGTCCGAACTTATACGTGGCAATCAGGAAGAACACCACTGCGAAGGCGAACAGCATCACTAGATTAAACCAAATGCTTCCAAACGACTCACCCGACTGAAGTTTATTAATCGACTGCAATACCCAGTTCTGCGGCAAAAAGTCAGAGATTTTACGAACTTCGGCAGGCATGATGCTGATCGGGAAGAAACAGCCAGAGAGCATGCATGTCGGTGGAACAATCAAATTCTGCAGTGCGCCGGCCATTGCGGAGCTTTTGGAGAAGGCCACGATGACCAGCGATAAGCTGACCGATACCAGCGCGAAGAGGGCCAGGAGCCCCAGCATTTCTCCCATCGGAATTCCAGGATCAAGATGGAACACGACCTGCATGAATAATAAAGCGACAATAATCTGGACGATCATCACAATCAAATTCATGACAATGTTCGCAAGCACATACGTCCGTGCATTGATTGGGGACGATAGCACCCGGAAGTAAGTTCGGTTCTCCCGGTTTTTTAGAATCAACTCTGACAGCCCTACGGCTGAGGAGAGCATGAACATCAGCAGAAAGCCGATGGATTGGTATGACATATCCTTGGTGGTAGCTGTGTCATTCACCGACTCCGAAGTCAGCTTAAAGTCTGCCGAGCGGTATTGATCGTACAGCGCTTTAAATTTCGCTGCATCCCCGCCAGCGATTTTACCCATGGATGTCACATTGTCAATATATCCATACAGCATCGATTTCATATAGGCGGTCACCTGCGCGCCTTTCACCGATTCAATGGCGATATGGTCGGGACTTCCGCTAAGCACACTTTCTGAAAATCCGGAATCAATAATCAGACCGCTGTCCAACTTGCTGGCCGCAAGCTGATCCTTCAGCTCATCAGGCGTTACGTTCACAATTGTCACATGATCCAGACCCTTCACGAAGCTGACGGTGTCCGCCGCGATTTGCTCTCCCGCGTCCTCGTTCACGACGCCGACCCGCAGCTCCGTCGGCCCCTGTGAGCTATAGAGAAGAACTGAGGCCAGGATGCCAGCAATCGGCAGACCAAAATATAACATCAGCGTGCGGCGTTTGCGGAATGTCGTGAGCAGTGTTCTTGTGACCAGAAACCATATCTCTCTCCACATGTTACAGTCCCTCCCTGCGTCTCATCATGAATATCGAAGCTCCAAGGAACAATACGGCGAAGCCGATATTCAACCCTACGACAGGCCATGCTGCCGATACCGTGTTCCCGTATATCACTTCCGTTAATCCGTGGTTAGCCCAGCGGACGGGAGACAAATTGACCAGAAATCCCATCATGCCTCCGCCGGTTTCATTGCCGATCGGAAAGTACGCTCCCCCAAAAAAGGACATCAATTGAACGACTATACTGATAATCCCGCTGGATACCGCACCTTTCAGCAGATAGCTTGCAGCAAGACCCAGGCTCATCGCCATAATGACTTCCGATAGCAGCACGATCAGGACGATCCCCATATGGCTTCCCCAATAGGCTTTAAACACATATTTGCTAAACAGGATAATGGCTATAACGCACAGCATATTGGTGACGATGCCGCCCAAAATCATGCCTGTGAAAATCTCACTCTTGCGGACCGGTGCTATAACGAGTCTTACCGCCGTGCCGCGTGTAATTTCCCCCTTAATAATGTGGCTTCCCGCCATGGCCGCCCACATGCCAATCATAACGGTCATCGCCAGCGCGTAGTAATCGATGGAGCCCGGCGTCCGGTCCGGATTCACCGACGTTTCTTTAATATAATCATGCCCACCGCTTGCGAATACCGCCTCAGTCTTGGTCGGTTCGATTTGGGCCACTGCCGACGCCGCATTATACTTATCCGTGAAGGAGGCGAGCATCCCCTGCACAATGTTGCTTTCGATCGTGTCGCGGCTGCTGCCGTATAGAGAAATCCCTTGATCCGTCAGCTCAACATAATCCACATAACGGCCATTCTGAACTTCTTCCCTTCCGTTCATTCCGGACTTGAGGGATTCAAAGGTTACTCCCATTTTGCCGACTTCCTTGGTGAAACCCGTAAAAGCCTGGGACAGCTGTCCGCCTCCGGAAGAGTCCTTCAAGACGACCTTCAAATCTCCAATGCTGACATTGGAGCTAAAGGCGTTGGTAAGCGCGAGACCCAGGATGAGCATGAGCACAATCGGAAACGCCAGCGTGAACAGCAGCGTACGCCGATTACGTATGGACTGCTTCATCTCTTTTAATGCAATCGATAAAATGTTCACCGTGTTAACCTCCCTATCTGTGAAATCTTTAATCTCGCAAATTACGTCCGGTCAATGTTAAGAACACCGTCTCCAGATTGGGCTCCTGCTCTTCGACCGACCTTATCTCCATGCCTGCATCGATCAGCTGCTTCAGCATCCGGTTCAAGTTATCCACCGCCGCATCACTATGAATCCGGATCACATGATCCTCCTGACTCACGTTCCGTACCCCCGGTATAGATCTCAGCTTCTCCACTACCCCACCTTGAACGGATTTCAATTCAATACGGATATCCTTCACATCGGTAATGGTCGATTTAAGCTGCTCCTTGGTTCCCTCGGCGATGATTTTGCCATGGTCCACAATCGCGATGCGGGAGCAGATCTCTTCGACTTCCTCCATATAATGGCTCGTGTAAATAATGGTGCAGCCGGATTCATTCAGCTTCCGCACAGAGGTCAAAATATAGTTCCTCGACTGGGGATCAATCCCTACCGTCGGTTCATCCATAATGATCAGCTTGGGTTTATGGGCAATGGCACAGGCAATGTTCAAGCGGCGCTTCATCCCGCCCGAGAAGTTCTTCGGGAAGCTCTTCGCCTTGTCGCCAAGTCCGACGAAGTCTAGTGCCTCGATGGTGCGTTCTTTCAATTTGATACCCCGAAGTCCGTACAATCCCGCAAAAAAGCTTACATTCTCATATGCGGTCATATCCTCGTAGATGGCCAGATCCTGTGGAACAATCCCCAGATTCATCTTGGCAAAGCGGCTTTGCTTCATAATGTCCTTATCCAAAATCCGGATTTCTCCGCTCGATGGCCGCAGCAGTGATGAGACCACGTTAATGGTCGTACTTTTGCCGGCGCCGTTTGCTCCGAGAAACCCGAAAATCTCTCCCTCCCGGACCGTAAGCGACATATTGTCAACAGCAACAAAATCACCAAATTTTTTGGTAAGCCCCCGGATATCCAATACGTTCATTTCTTTTCACTCCGTTTCGTTGTTCTCTTGATGACCTTATCTTACAAAAAAAGGATGCCCTTATGTCAGTGCATAAGTTCATCCTTTATACATGAGAAAATTCATATCTTGTTATTAAAAAGGGGCCGCTGGGCAGATGAGAAATCTCATTCACATCCCGTACGGAATCAGCGTGGTGATGCTGAAACCGTTGGTTCCATCGGCAATAACAGTCCCGTTCACGGCCGCAGTCCGCTCCTCCATCCCGATCAGGCCAAGTCCTTTGACGATCTTCAGGGAGCCTTTTCCGTTATCGGATACGACCGCTTTAATGAACCGGTTCAGCACCCTGAGTTCCACATGAACGGCCGAACCCCCGGAATATTTGGCGCTGTTGGTCAGCGCTTCGGTGACATTTTCATAAATGATTTTCCATTGGAGCGGCGTGACAATCTCCATGTTCCCTTCATGAACGACCGAGGTCATCAGGCCTGTTTTGCCCCCAAAAGCCTCCACGGCTGTTTTAAGCCGGCTGAGTCCCAGCTGTTCCACCGGCGGCTTATTGCTTTTCAGCGTGACCCGGATTTCCTCGATGGCATCCTTCGAGATGCCGATGGCATTCTGCAGCAGACTCTCCGCGGTTGCTGGGTCGCTGCTTAGGAGACGTTTGGATGCTTCCATCTGAATCAGAGCGCCGGTCATGGCATGCCCGATTCCGTCATGAATTTCCTGAGTGAGGCGGTTCCGCTCCTCCAGCTTGACCATATAGGCGGAAGCCTTGGCAAAATCCTCGTTGTCATTCAAGCTTTTGGCCAGCTTCTGCAGGTCCTTGCGCATCTGCTCGATCTCGTCCTCCTGCTTATTCACCCTCCCCATATAATGCCTGACCATCACATAGTTGAAAAAGCTCAGCAAGGCCATAAAGATATACAGCATCATCATGGTATCCCGGAGAAACAGGGCTGGAATCATGGCGGCGATCAGCGCATAACCATTTTTACGGTGATAAAAGGAGGCCAGCTCATAACAGCTGAACGGCAGCAGCAGCGTAAAATACGGATGGTAGATCGAGCAGACGGCCAAATATAGAATAATGATCAGAATGATCGCCTTTTTGGCCGCTTTTTTTAGTACAATATGCAGAACCAGATTGAGTGCCAAATAGATCAAAAAAAAGAGAACCAGCCACGGGTCCGCCGCAGCCGTCGTAAAATAGGAAGCAATCATGACAAAAAGCAGCATGATCGTCTTATTGCCGACAGTCCATAAATCCATGCGCAGTCACGTTCCTTCCGCCTTAACGGGTTTTGCCCGTCAGATAATAGATCGCAATCTGCGTCCGGTGCGAAAGCGCCGTTTTATTCAAAATGGATGTAATGTAATTCGCCGTCGTCCCTTCGGAAATGAACAGCTCCTTGGAGATTTCCTTGTTGGACAGCCCCTGCGCGATCAGCGACATGACTCCCAGCTCCCGTTCCGTAAATTGGCTGCGGTCAAAGGGGCATGCCTCCTTGGAATCGTCTGAATTTTTGGGAGTCATGGTAGGAGGCTCCTGGCTCCCGGTTACCTGAGACTTTAGCTTATCCAGCACCACGTCCTGCAGGACGCTGTGCCCGTTATGTACGCTTTTAATCGCATCGCGGATGCGCTCCGGATCATTGTTCTTGAGCAAGTAGCCCTTCGCACCGAACCGGATCGCGTCTAGAATATACTCATCATCATCAAACGTCGTGAGAATCAGCGGCTTGGTCGCCGTCTGCTCATGGATCAGCCTCGTGGCCTCCACGCCGTTCATATTGGGCATCCTGACATCCAGCAGAGCGACATCCACTTCATGCGTCCGGCAGTACTCAACAGCCTCCTGACCATCGCCCACCGTAGCCAGCACGTCAAATTCACCGAATGTATTCAAAATAATTTTCATCCCTTCCCGGATGAAGGAATTGTCATCAGCAATCAACACACGAATCTTCATCATACGCCCCCTTTTGGTCCTTATTCAGCTCAACCTGAGCTCATAAACGGACTCTTCCTGTGCTGTATCTTCGAACCACTCCGTCCCTGCGTATACGAAGCCGATCTTTTTAAGAATCTTGTGGGAATCCATGTTATTCGGGTCAACTGAAGCGTGAATACGCTTTACGCTGCCGTTCTCCCTGGCGAGCTCCAGGCAGGCCTTCGCGGCTTCCGTCGCATACCCTTTTCCCCAGCTGGATTTGGCAAAATGATATATCAGTTCAACCTCCTGCAGCTCCCCGGTCACATTAAAGCCGCAGGCTCCGATCACATCTCCTGTCTCCTTCTCGACAACGGCATAGACGGATATGCCTTTTGCCTCATGGCAGTCGCGGTAACACTTAAGAGTCATGGGCAGCTTATCGTGCAAAGTGGCACCGAGGCAGTAACGCATCACTTCCTCATCTCCCCAAAACCTCTTGGCCGCTTCTGCATCCGAGTCCTGAAATGCCCGCAGCAGGATGCGCTTCGTTTCAACTAGAGCTTTCATATACTTTCCTCCTCTGAAAGGGCCAGAGACTCTTAGCCCCATCCCTCATGAACCCTATTGTAACCGAAGGATGGATTTTACTGGAATAGCTAATCACGCAAAAAAGGTACAGCCTGCATTTGAAAATGCGACAGCTGTACCTTATTGTCATCTATGCGATTTAGCCCTTGCTGGCTCCGGACGTCAATCCGTCCACGAGCAGACGCTGCAGGAAAACGAACAGTATTGTAATCGGCACTGCAATCAGAACCGACCCTGCGGCAAACGCCGTAAAGTTCGTGTTCTGATTCGTCGCGACCATATCGTATAAGCCGACCGCGAGCGTCCAGTTTTCTTTTGTCCGCAGCACCAGCCTTGCAAAAATATAGTCCACCCATGGACCGACAAATTGGGTCAGCGCCATATAGGTGAGCATCGGCTTCGACAACGGCAGAATGATTCGCGTGAAAATCATCCAGTTGCTCGCACCGTCGATTTTGGCCGCTTCATCCAGCGTGCGCGGTATCGTATCCAGGAAGCCCTTCGCAATAAATGTCCCTCCGAGAGGAGCGCCGGCCGCATATACAATGATGAGCGCCAGATGCGTGTCGAGCAAATGCCATTCCTTCAGGAGCAGATAGATGGCGATCATACTCATGAAGCCTGGGAACATCCCGAGAATCAGCACCGTCGAAAGGGCGGTTTTTCGCCCCCGGAAGCGGAAACGGGAAACAGCATAACTTGTCAGCAGGGTTAGGAATACCCCGATAATCATGGAACATACAGCAATCTTCAATGTATTCAGGTACCACTGGCCGAACAGAATACTTTGCGAATGAAACAGTTCGCGATAATGCTCCAAAGTAAAGCTTTCCGGAATCAGCGTTTTACTGTACAGTGATTTCCCGGGCCGGAATGAGCCGAGAACGACCCAAAGCGCAGGGTAAATCGCGCCGATGGATAGGATAATCAAGACCAGATAGCTCAGGCCCAGCCGGATACCTCTTCTCGCTTTGCGTCCGCTCATTGGATCATGTCCTCCTCTTTAAATGACTTAGTCCGCCGGTAATTGTAGATGGAGAACGAGGCGACAATCAGGAAAATGATGATGCCGACAGCCGAAGCCATATTGTATTTGTTCTGATCCAGCGTCAGTTTGTACAGCCAGGTCACGAGCAGGTCCGTCGCGCCGGCATACTGGTAGTCCCCTACCACCGGGTTACCATTCGTCAGCAGATAAATGGCGTTAAAGTTGTTGATGTTGCCCGCAAACTGCATGATCAGCGTAGGAGCCGTCGAGAAAAGCACCATCGGCAGCGTAACGATCCGGAATTTCTGATAACCGCTGGCGCCGTCGATCTCAGCCGCTTCATACATATCTTTCGGAATCGTAGTCAGGATCCCCATAATCAAAATCATGGAAACCGGGATACCTACCCACATATTCACGATAATAACCGTTACCTTCGCCCAGAATGGGTCCGTCAACCAAGGTAGGCCAGCGAGGCCAAAATAGCTGAAATATTGATTGATCGGGCCGAACTGGCCGTTAAACATATTTTTCATCACAAGAAGAGAGATCAGCTGCGGAATCGCATAAGGAATAACCAGGATTGTCCGCCACAGACCTTTGAATTTGATGCCCTGCTGATTAATCAGGAGAGCTACCAGCAGTCCGCCCAAATAAGTGGTCGCCGTGGACAGAACAGCCCAGATAATAGTCCAGGTCAGGACACCGAAAAAGGTATGACTCCATGTCTTAAGAGTCAAGAGATCTCTGAACGTCTGAAATCCAACCCAGTCGACGAGTTTTGCCGGAGGAATATGATTAGGTGCCGAGTAGTTCGTAAATGCCAGCATGATCATAAACAGGATCGGCATAATGGTAAAGAACAGAATCCCCATGGTTGGCAGAGTCAAGAAAGATTGCGCAAATTTATAGTCCAGAACATAACGGACCGATTGTTTGAAATTGTTCGGCGTTTTGCCGTTTTCCCGGTCTCGTGCCGTTCTGTTGGCATCCCGGATGTTCATGATATACATGAGTATAAACAAAGCCAGAAATAAGAGTGTAATCAAGCTTTGGACCAAGATAAAAATGGAGTGGTCCCCTTCAATCCACTTACCCTTGACCAATGTCCGGGGTGCATCTCCAAGTGTGACGATCCCCCACAAAGCTCTACCCAAATTGCCGCTGAAATAAAAAATGCCCCAAGCCTCGACAAGCAGGAAAATGATGCCTTTGATGAACTGGCGATTATATATTTGTCCAAGTCCCATGCTTAAAATCGACAGGATCGTTGCCTTGCTGCGGTGCCCTTGCATCAGCCCTCTCCCCTCCCTGAAGGTTATACAATCTTACGTCTTAAGGAGAATCACCCGCCGCTCACCGAGCGGCGGGTGGATTCATCATTGCCTTATATGCATCAGCTATGATTACTTTGTTGCGCCGTTGTTCAAATCTTTGATTTGCTGCGCGGCTTTATCCATAGCTGTTTTCGGATCAACGTTGTTATCCCAAATTTCTGGAAGCGCTGCGTTCACAGGGCTCCATACGTTGCCCATTTCAGGAATGGAAGGCATAGGCTGAGAGTTTTTGGCTTGTTCTGCAAATGCGGATACATAAGGGTCGCTCTTGATTTGATCGGATTCCAGAGCTTCCTTGTTGGTAGGAATGGAGCCGACTTTTTCATTCAGCAGCAGCTGGGCATCTTTAGTGGATGCAAATTCAGCGAACAATTGGGCTGCATTCGGATATTTTGTAAACGAGTTGACATACCAAGCTTTGATACCGGAGAAGGAAATGGCTGGTTTGCCTCCGATGGACGGAATTGGCGCGATGCCAAGGTTGTCGCCGAGTGCTTTTTTGTAGCCGCCAAGCTCCCACGGACCGTTGATATCCATAGCCACGTCGCCAGAGTTAAACAAGCTGCGTTTGATATCCGGATTGATATCTCCGCTCTTCACAGGGAGAATGGATTTCAGCTGTTGATATACTTTCAAGCTTTCCAATGCTCCGGGGGAATTGATGCCGATATCGTCTTTATCGGTACCGTTCTTGCCGAAAATGTATCCGCCAGTCGTTGCAATGAACGGATAGTTGAAGTACATGTTGCCTGTTTCCCACATGATGGCATATTTTTTCTTGGCGTTATCTGTAAATGTTTTGCCGAAAGCGATGACATCGTCAAACGATTTTGGCGCTTCTTTTAGAATGGATTTATTGTAGTACAAGGCATACGTTTCAGCCGCTCTCGGATATCCGTACAGCGTACCGTCGAAGGTTACGCCTTGAATGGATGCCTCGGTATTGTTTTTGATCGTTTCATCCTTAAATGTATCGTTCGCAAGCAGAAGACCTGCTTCTACGGCTCTGCCCAGATTATCATGCGGGAAGATGACAACGTCTGCGGCAAGTCCGGAAGGTCCATCCTGGGACAGCTTCGTCACTTGATCCGTAGGGGATACTTCTTCGATTTTGACCGGAATATTGTATTTTGCAGTGAATTGTTTCGCGATTTCGTCTGTGAACGCTCTTTCATCCTTACTTTCCCAAACGACCAGCTGCGCTCCGTCTTCAGGCTTCAAGCCCTCTGTCGTTGCCGCAGCATCCTTGTTATCAGCAGCCGGTGCTGGTGTCTCCGTTTTGGTGTCAGTTGGTGCCGGCTCTTCGGCTGTCTTATTAGAGCTGCCGCATGCTGTAATGGAGAATGCCATGGTCAGCGTTGCAGCCAATGCCATAACCTGTTTCATTTTCATTTCGAAATAACCCCTCTCCAAAATATATACTTATACGTTCACTGATTATAGCGCAAACGATTTCACAAAAAGGATGACTGATCTATTTTGTATGTATATAGACCGTATCTTAAAATTTCTCTTGTTAAGTAAGCGCTTTAATCATGCGTTTATCATACACAACGCTTATTATTTTGTAAAAACGTTTGCACACTGTATTTTCAGCCATTTCCCCCGGTTTTATGGATCTTACCCATCCATATCTCCAAATATCACAATGTTTCTCTGTTTTTCACCCGATTTACTGGATAACGGTGGTGGAATAAGCTGGAATAGTTACAATTTTTTCGTGCAGTGATGCGCTTCCGCTGCTGGTTCTGATCATTTTGCCGAAGGAGGACAGCTCAGCGGTATCGAGAGGGATACCCTGCGTCTGACTGGACAAATTGTGCAACACAAGCACAGTTTGCTGTGCACTTCTGCGCATGAAAGAAACAATTGCCGGATTTTTAGTATCCACGCTTTTCATATCTCCATCCCGGAGTGCAGGCAGCTCGTTTCTCCAGCCGATCAGCATCCGGTATGCCGACAGCAAAGAATTCTCTTGCCCTTCTTGAGTTTCAACATTGGCATCCGCTTGATTCGCACCGCTGACCGCTCGCTTTTCCCAGGTGGTTTCCCCTTTGCCCTCGCCGCTTCCGGTCCATGCAAATGGTTCTCGGATATGCTCATCGGGCTTCACACCCTGCATGCCGATTTCTTCACCGTAATAAATAAACGGATTCCCCGGAAGCGTCAGCAGCAGTGCCGCAGCCATTTTAGCATGGTTCGTGTCATTGCCGAGCTGGCTCATCACCCGATCCTGATCATGGTTGGTCAAAAAGATGGCATCCACGAACTTGCCCCTCGATTTGTCCATGTAAAACTGATTGGTGCGTTCCAGCGTAAAGCCCAGATTATTGTCCTTCTCCTGTTTGACCGCACTGATGATGTTGTCCGCCAGATTGAAGTCGAATGCGGAATCAAAAGCGCCGTCCACATAGGGGGCGATTGCCGCCGCCGATTTCTCCCATACCTCGCCCACCATATAGGCATCCTTGTTCACGGTATTCATGATGCTGCGGAATTCCTGCCACCAGGCCGCGTTTTTGGCTGTCGTTGCCGTGCCGCGGTCGCTTTGCAGATTTTCGTAGATATGCTTGGCTCCGTCCACACGGAAGCCATCGACCTCAAGCTTCAGCCAAAATTGGCCGACATCCTCTATTTCCTTCCGGACCTCCGGATTATCGTAATTGAGATCAGGCATCCCTTCCCAGAACGTGCCAAGGTAATGGGTGCCTCCGCGTTCAAACCACGGATTGCCGCTTCCGGCGGCGCTGGTTCCAGTCGGACTTTTCCCCTGATCTTCTGCCCATACGTACCAATCACGGTACTCGCTGTTTTTATTTTGGCTGGCTTCGATGAACCATGGATGCTTCACGCTGGTGTGATTGACCACAAGATCCATAATGACTTTGATTCCCCGCTTGTGGGCTTCCTCCACCAGCTTTTTCATATCATCCAGTGTTCCGTATTCCGGATTGATATTCCGGTAGTCGGTAATATCATAGCCGTGATAGCTTGGCGAAGGATTGACCGGCATCAGCCAGATGCCGCCTACGCCCAAGTCGTCATGCGTATCCGGATTGCCGTCATTGAGATAATCTAGCTTATCCGTTAATCCCTTGAGATCGCCGATCCCGTCACCGTTTGAATCATAAAAGGACCGGACAAACACCTCGTAATAAACCGCCCCGGGCTGCTCATGAATCGCATCAGCTTGCGCCGTTTTTTCCTGACCAGATGGAGCTCCCGTTTTCCCCTGCGATTGGCCTGAAGACTGTGTCTGATTTACATCTGTGCCCGCCTGTTTTTCGCCGGGTCCAGCTGTGTTTTCGCTGCTGCAGCCTGCAACTAAGGAGCTTGTTAATAGGGCCGCGGTTACGCTTATCCCAAAAAGCTTAATTGCGGTCTTTCCTGATTTTCTATGCTTCATTCCCCATGCCATCCTCCCTCTTTGATACCTATCGGTGTTCCTTACTAGGCAGAATACGCTGTATAAAAACGATTGCGCAACCACTTTTTTCTTAAAATTTACTAACTTCCGCATCCCCTGCCATTTTTCGTATAAATTTTTTGGCCCATGAGGAACCTTATTTACAAGCCCAAGGCTTTGGATTAAGATAGCAAGTGTAAAAATCAGCATATTTTACCGATGTATATTTCCAGAAGACACACCCCGTTTAGCGAATGTTTTCTTATATCCGGTGATCTGATGCTCTTTAGTCTAACAAGGAACGCAAACGGTTCCACAGGAGGTCACAATGTCTGTAACGATAAAAGATGTCGCCAAAAAAGCGGGCGTTTCCCCCTCCACCGTGTCCCGTGTGCTGTCGAACAACACCAGAATCAGCCGAGAAACGTCCCAGAAGGTACGGGATGTGATGGAGGAGCTCGGATATCATCCGAACATTATGGCTAAAAGCCTTGTCTCGCGGACCACGGAAAGCATTTGCGTGATTCTGCCGAAGCCGGCTGAAGAGCTGTTTCTGAATATGTTCTTCATGGAGCTGATCCGTGGTATCGTCACCCAGGCCAACCGGTCCGGATACGATGTTCTGATCAGTTCAGGCGGAAGCGAGCAGGAGGAAGTTGAAGCGGTATCACGCCTGCTGAAGGGAAAGCGGGTCGACGGAGCCATACTGCTGTACTCCCGCAAGGATGATCAGGTGGTTGAATTTTTGGAAAATAATCAGTTCCCGTTCGTCCTCATCGGACGCAGCGAAAAGTTCCCGAATATTCTGTCCGTGGATAATGACAATGTCCAGGCATCCTACGATGCCACCAAGCATCTCATCTCGCTCGGCCATCAACGCATCGGCTTTGTGAGCGGACCGCCGAACCATATTGTGTCGCGTGACCGCTTGAAGGGTTATGCTGCTGCG
Source organism: Paenibacillus mangrovi (assembly GCF_022898935.1). Lineage (GTDB taxonomy): Bacteria > Bacillota > Bacilli > Paenibacillales > Paenibacillaceae > Paenibacillus_AQ > Paenibacillus_AQ mangrovi. The sequence goes on from NZ_JALIRP010000003.1 coordinate 288,027, forward strand.
CTGGAGGAAGCAGGACTTGAAATGCGCAAGGAATGGATCGTCGAAGGCGAGTTTTTGCAGGAAAGCGGCTACCGTGCCATGTCCTTTTTCATGAATCTTCCGGAGCGCCCGACCGCTCTCGTCGTCGTGGATGATCTGGTGTCCCTCGGCGTTTTGCGCGGACTTCATGAGCTGGGCTACAAAGTTCCTGAGGATTTATGCATTGTCAGCTTCAACAATCTATCGATCGCCGAGCTGTCGACACCGCCTGTCACGAGCATTGATATCGGCATTTATAATTTGGGATACACCGCGTCGCAGGCCTTGATTCAATCCATTCAGCACGACGGGGAAAAACAGTTCCAGCAACGTCATATCATCCCCCATCGTCTGGTCATTCGTGAATCATCGATCTACACGCCGCCCAAGTCTTCTTCACCGCAGTAATGGAGCTGCCTTGAAAACAGTTAGGGTTTAGCACAGTCATACATAACAGGTTTATATCGCCCAGCTGGACACTGTTTAAAAAATTCCTCTTGACGATTAGGCCTGTTTGACGTTATTTTCACAGAAGAGACGTTCTCTATTCCAGGAGCCCCTTCTTCCGGAGAGCTTTATGCAATCCTTGGGGCAATTATGCTATACAAAAGTATACGACCTTGCATTTTTATCATGCCTTAAATAAGTGGAGCATCTTTGGTGCTTCCTTTATTTTCAGAAATTGTTCAAACGTTTGCACAACTAACAAGGAGGACTTCTTTCATGACTCTTCACACTCCGATTCGCGCTTGTTTGTTTGATCTGGACGGTGTGCTTGTCGATACCGCAAAATATCATTACCTCGCCTGGAAAAGGCTTGCCGAGGAACTGGGCTTTAACTTTACAGAGCAAGATAACGAACGCCTGAAGGGCGTAAGCCGGATGGCTTCGCTCGATATTCTACTCGAGGTTGGCGGGGTAACGCTTGATGATGAAACCAAACTGGCGCTCGCCGATAAAAAGAACAGCTGGTACGTGGATTATATCTCCCATATGGATGAATCGGAGATTCTCCCGGGCGCACTTACCTTCCTGAAGGAGCTGAAAGCCAGCGGCACTCTGGTCGCTCTGGGCTCTGCCAGCAAAAATGCAATGACAATCCTGAACAACACCAACATGGTGACTTACTTCGACGCCATTATCGATGGGACCAAAACAGCCAGTGCCAAGCCCGACCCGGAAGTATTCCTGCTTGGAGCTAAGGAGCTGAATGTGAGTCCTTCCGAATGCGTCGTGTTCGAGGATGCCGAAGCTGGTATTGAAGCCGCCATTCGCGCGGGAATGCGCAGCATCGGCGTAGGTTCCAGGGATACCCTTGGCCGTGCCGACGAAGTCGTTTCCTCGCTGCAGGAAATGTCGGTAAGCCGCCTTATGGACATCTTCCCTGCCCGTTAATTTCGGGATATTTCCCTGGAAATCGAAAATAAATGACATCAAGTTTTCGCAAAATAGATTACATTATGTCTTTAAAGGAGCGGTTACTGTGAAGCAATATTTAAAGCTCGATCCATGGAACATTATCGAAGAGGATTTTCAGCTGCATCAGCATGAAATCTCTGAAAGTATTTTCAGCATCGGAAACGGATATATGGGCCAGCGTGCCAATTTTGAAGAAGCCTACAGTGGGCCCTCGCTGCAAGGCAGCTACATGGCCGGCGTTTATTATCCGGATAAAACCCGTGTCGGCTGGTGGAAAAACGGCTATCCGGAGTATTTTGCCAAAGTGCTAAACAGCACCAACTGGATCGGCATCAACATCGACATCGACGGACAACCGCTGGACCTTGCCAGCTGCACAGTGAAGGATTTCACGCGCGTGCTGAACATGAAGGAAGGAACGCTGTCCCGCGGCTTTACGGCTAAGCTTGAAGATGGCAAGGAAGTCCGCGTTGAGGCGCTGCGTTTTGTCAGCATGACCCGCCATGAAATCGGTGCGATCCGCTACGCGGTTACGCCGCTCAATTTCAGCGGAACGCTGACTGTCACTCCATACCTGGACGGCGACGTGCAGAACAAGGACTCCAACTATGAGGAGAAATTCTGGACTGAGGTAGCCAAAGAATTCGGCAAAAACGACGCCCTGCTGACCGTGAAAACGAAAAAGCTCGATTTCCATCTGACCTCTGTCATGACATTTGAAATCAGCAAGAACGGCGAGCCGCTCTCTCTGGAGACAGAACTGCTCGTGAAAGACAAATATGTGGGCTTTAAAGTGCAGGTTGAAGCTGCCCTGAACGAGCAAATCGTCATTTACAAATACGTCGCTAACGTGACCTCCCGTGACTATGGTTTTGGACAGCTCGCCGATGCCGGTCGCGCTGCTCTTCAAAGCGCTGTGGAGGCAGGCTTCCAAGAGCTGCATAAGGAACAAATTCAGGCATGGGCCGACAAATGGCGCGACAGCGATATCGTGATTGAAGGCGACGTGGCTGCGCAGCAGGCGATCCGCTTCAACATTTTCCAGCTGAATCAGACCTACAGCGGCGAAGACGATCGTCTCAACATCGGACCGAAGGGCTTCACCGGCGAGAAATACGGCGGCAGCACTTACTGGGATACGGAAGCCTACTGCCTTCCTTTCTACCTGAGCACAGCTGACTCCGCCATCGCCCGGAATCTGCTGGTCTACCGCTACAAGCATCTGGAAAAAGCAAAGGAAAATGCACGGAAGCTTGGCTTTACCAAAGGCGCTCTCTATCCGATGGTAACCATGAACGGCGAAGAATGCCATAACGAGTGGGAAATTACCTTCGAGGAAATCCACCGTAACGGCGCCATCGCATACGCGATTTACAACTACGTCAATTACACCGGTGATTTAGATTACCTGGGACAATACGGTTTGGAAGTACTCGCGGAAATCTCCCGTTTCTGGGAAGAACGCGTGAACTACGTGCCAGCCAAGGATCAATATGTGATGCTCGGCGTGACGGGACCAAACGAATACGAAAACAACGTCAACAACAACTGGTATACGAACCGCATCGCCTCGTGGACCATGGAGTATACGCTTGAAGTGCTGGATTACCTTCGTGAAAACGAGCCTTCCCGCTACAACGAGCTGGTGGAGAAGCTGCAATTGAACGAAGAAGAAACCGCCAAATGGCAGGATATCATTGATAAAATGTACTATCCATTTGATCTGGAGCGTCAAATTTTCCTGCAGCAGGACGGGTTCCTCGACAAAGACCTGACGCCCGTGAAGGAACTTGATCCGAAGCATCTGCCGCTGAACCAGAACTGGTCCTGGGACCGGATTCTGCGCTCCGTCTATATCAAACAGGCAGACGTGCTGCAAGGGCTCTTCTTCCTTGGCGACCATTATGATCTGGATACGAAAAAGCGGAATTTCGATTTCTACGAGCCGCTGACCGTGCATGAGTCCTCCCTCTCGCCTTGCGTTCACTCCATTATGGCATGTGAGCTCGGCTACAGGGAGAAGGCTTATGAGATGTACCTGCGTACCTCGCGCCTCGATCTGGATAACTACAACAATGACACCGAAGACGGCTGTCATACGACCAGCATGGCCGGTACCTGGATGTCCGTGGTCCATGGCTTTGGTGGCCTGAAGGTGAAAGACGGCGTATTGCAGCTGAATCCGTTTAATCCCGGCCATTGGAAATCCTTCTCCTTTAAGGTGATGTTCCGCGACTCGCGCCTGAAGGTTACCGTCGGAGAACATGAAGTGATCGTGGCGAATGAATCGGAAGTGCCTGCTGACATCAGCGTGTACGGCAAGGATTACACCATAGGCGGCATGGAAAATGTGAAAGTCGCCCACTAAGACGAAACGTCTATCGACGTACTTCCCAAGAAAACGGACCGAATTTTGGCGGTCACTCTTCTTGCGATGCTCGAATGCTTGAAGTGACCCCTGTCAAGTAGACAGCTATAAAAAAGCAATCTTTAAGCAACCTGAGTCCTGTATTCATAAGGACTCAGGTTGTTTAGTTTCACTTGAAAACGTTCATGGTTGTAGAAACGAATATATTTTTGAACGGCGTGCTCTACTTGCTCGGCAGTTGAAAGGAATGGAGATCGTTGACGCCATCGGGGTATCGTATTGGTCCATGAAAGTACCCAATAAATATCTTTGGATTCGAGTATAATAGACAAGTATACGATAGATGCACGGTGAAGCTCTGTATGTATAGCATTTCGAATATAGCGTAGAAGAGGTTGAAGATGAGCGAGAAGCATTTTACAGATTATCGATTAAGTGAAGAGATTGTGAGAGCACTGCATAGTTTGGGATATGAGACGCCAACCGAGGTTCAGAAGGAAGTCATTCCTGTTGCGCTGCAGAAGCAGGATCTTGTTGTCAAATCGCAAACGGGCAGCGGCAAAACAGCTGCTTACGGTATTCCGCTCTGCGAGCTGGTAGATTGGAACGAGAACAAGCCGCAGGCATTAATCCTGACCCCAACCCGCGAACTCGCGTTGCAGGTGAACGAGGATATAACGAATATCGGGCGCTTCAAGCGGATCAAGGCAACGCCTCTTTTTGGGAAACATCCTTTTCATATACAAAAAGCCGAGTTAAAGCAAAGAACGCATGTCGTTGTGGGGACGCCGGGACGTGTGCTGGATCATATTGAACGCGGCACGCTATCCCTAGAGCGAATCGCCTATTTGGTCATAGACGAAGCGGATGAAATGCTAAATATGGGCTTTATCGAGCAGGTGCAGACGATCATTCAAGCACTGCCCCGCGAGCGAGTTACCATGTTATTCTCCGCTACGTTTCCGGAGGATGTAGCTCAATTGTCGCGCAACTATATGGACGACCCTGCCCAAATCGAGATCCAAGCGAGCGGCCTGACGACAGCGACGATTGAGCATGCTCTGATTCAGGTGAAGGAGTCGGACAAGCTGGCATTGCTCCAGGATCTGTTCATCGTGGAGAGCCCCGACAGCTGTATCGTTTTCTGCCGGACGCAGGAGCATGTCGATCAACTATTCCGAGAAATGGCCGAGCTTGGCTATCCTTGTGACCGTATTCATGGCGGGATGGAGCAGGAAGAGCGATTCGAGGTCATGAATGCGTTCAGAAGAGGACAATTCCGTTACTTGATTGCGACCGATGTGGCCGCCAGAGGTATCGATATCACGAACATTACCCATGTCATCAACTATGATATTCCGCTTGAGAAGGAAAGCTACGTTCATCGTACAGGACGTACGGGACGCGCAGGCAAGACGGGTAAAGCGATCACGTTCGTCACACCGAAGGATGACAAGCGATTAGCTGAGATTGAAGCGTATATTGGCTTTGAGATTCCGAAAGTGAAAGCTCCCTCCGAAGAGGAAGTGGATCGGCATAGAGAAGATTTCGAAAAGAAACTCAAGTTTAAGCCTGAGCCGAAAAAGGATAAACGCGAGCAATTAAACAAGCAGATTATGAAGCTTAACTTCAATGGCGGCAAGAAGAAGAAGCTAAGAGCCGTGGACTTCGTCGGCACCATCGCCAAGCTTGACGGGGTAACCGCCGACGATATCGGGATTATTACGATCCTCGATTTTGTGACGGACGTGGAAATTCTGAACGGCAAAGGACCGCTTGTGCTTGAACTGATGCAAAACACGACGGTCAAAGGCAAGCAGTTAAAGGTCCGCAAAGGAAAAAAATAAAGGTCATGACGCATATGCCCCACGTATGAAGAAGCATAAGCAGCCCGAATCCTTATCTTTTCGTCGCTATTTCGTTCTTCCTTACTTTTTTAAAAATGATCGGTGTGTTATAAACCTATTCCCTTAATCAAAAAACCGTAATCCCTAATCAGGATTACGGTTTTTTTCTCATATGAAAAGGCTACACAACCTGAAGTACATTAAACGGAGGACGTTCCGCTGGTTTCCCAAACAGGTAACCCTGAGCCAGATGAATTCCCGAACTGCGGCAAAACTCAAACTCCTCCCGCCGCTCAATGCCCTCTGCAAGCACCTGTCCGCCGAATTTCTCAGCCCGGTCAATGATGTTCAGGATCTTGTCTTTTTTGACCGCATCCCGGTCACAGCAATCGATGATACTGCGATCAATTTTGACATAATCCGGCTTCAGCATCGACATCACTTCCATGGTTGAATAGCCTGAGCCGACATCGTCCAGGGCCACCTTCATTCCGTGATCGCGATATGCCTTGAAAATTTGCAGGAGGTGATCCATGCTATCGAGCTTTTCCGTTTCCACTACCTCAAACACAAAATCTTTGGGGTCCAGATGCAGCCGGTCGATGGTTTTAAAAGTATGGCTCAAGCAGTATTCAGGATTATATATGGAAGATGGAAGAAAATTAATAAAACGTTTTACGCCTCGGGGCAGCCATTCGGCGCTAGTCTCAATGGCTGAAATCCGTGCCGCCCGATCCAGGAAGGAATGCATGCCGGTTTCCCTTGCAATTTCAAACAATTGATATGGCTGAAACATGACGCCGTTTGGAGCAGGACGCAGCAAAAACTCAAAGCCCACAATTTCCTCCGAGCTATCGACAATCGGCTGCATATGACTGGAAAATTGCCCCTTCTGTATGATATCGACAACGTTCACATGTTCCATTCTAGCCTTCATTTGCGACAGCGAAATCCACTGGCCTATACTTTTGTCCCGGCCATGCCCCGTAATGGAGATGGTTGTTGTTTCCACGATCTCTGCCGGAAGTATATAGAGGCTGTGCATCAGACTAAGAAGCTCATCCTTAGTATGGTATGATACGACGATATCATCAGCTTCTGTTTCCGTAGCCAGCTGCTTTTCATGAAAAACTGCATATATCAGATGATGTCTGGGCCTGAAACGAACCCTTCCTTGATCTTCTACAGGTTGTATAGGGGCACATCCGCTGCAGATCATGTAGTTCCTCCTTGGCATATTTTGCCGAAAATTGTTGATTTGATTATAGCATGACCCTCCACTTTTGTGTGTGAGGTTTTGTTGAAATAAAGGAATATTTTTCATAAAAACAAGCCGACGGTCTACCTTAACCGTCGGCTTGTTTCTTTGGCTATAACATATGTTGCAATAGACTTAAGGAATCACAATTTGTTGTCCGATTTTCAGGGCGTGCACATTTTTGATCCCGTTAGCCTTTGCTATTTTTTCCCACTCCACACCAAACTGAAGTCCGATTCGGTATAGGTTGTCACCTTTCTTAATGACATAAACCTTGCCACTGGTGGACGGTTTTGAAGGTTCAGGTTTGGTTGATGGTTTAGATTCCGGCTTCGTTGCAGGCTCCGAAGGCTTAGAATCTGTAGGCTTTGTTGGTTTCTCCGGCTTAGTAGGCGGTGTTGTAGTCTCCTTCGAAGAATCCGCAGCTTTGACAGACAGATCCAAGCTGTATTTGGCAAAGCCGTTTTCACCGTCTCCAACATACTTCATGTTATTGCTCTTAGCTACCAGGTCCTTGGCATCTGGAGAAGAAGTAAATGTGACATTCAACTTTTGGTCAACCGGTGCAAATGACCAGTTGTTGTCCGCGGATGGGTTAATAGTTCCATTCTCGCGGATGTAATCGATAATGACCTGACGATTTTCGTCTGGAGCAGCCATAATGATTCGTTTGCCATCCGGATTCGCCAGCTTGGACGACGAAGCACGGTAGTTGTTGGTTGCCACAACAAATTTTTGTTTCAGATCAATTGGCTTGCCGTTGTACTGCAGGTTTTTGATGCGGTTCGCATTGGCATTCACCATGTCGCCTTTAAGGTCATATTTGTTAGGCTGCGTTACGTCGATTTGGTAAGTCACACCATCAATAACATCATAGTTGTAAGTCGGGAAATCATTATTGATGAGCGGCTGTTCCGTTGTTTTGGAAGGATCGATCTGGTTGAATTGTCCTGCGGACCATTCGAGCCAGTTCTTCACTTCTTCACCTGTTACGACGACCGCATGCACGGTATTTGGATATACGTAAAGGTCAGATACGTTTTTGATTGCGATCGTTCCTGCTGGAATATTGGTATAGTAGGATGCACCATTACGTCCGCCGGCCTTAAATGGAGCGCCTGCAGAAAGAACTGGAAGCTTCTCGTATTCCGTGCCTTTCAGGTTCTTCTCGACATACCATTTTTGTGCATTCGTTACGATTTGGATGGATGGATCGTCTTGTTCAAGTGCGAAATAGCTATTGATTGGCGCAGTCGTTTTGCCAACAGGACCGCGAACATACTCGATGGTTGCGTCATGCTCTGTTTTAACAGCATCAACGATCTTTTGATCGGCATCAACAAGCGGTTTTTTATTTGCAACGTCATAAACGGCGCGGGTTTCGGTTTTGGAGTCGGTCACTTTCCATTTACCGTCGACTTTTTCGAGATCCAGGTCGATAATACCGAGGTGGTCACCCCAATATCCAGGCTCTACGGATGGCACGCCATTGATGGTTCCCTTTTCGAGGTCAACGCCTTTTTTGCCTTTGAACTCGGCGCTAGGGAACGTTTTATGGGCATGCCCGAACATGATCGCGTCGATGCCTTCAACCTGGCTCAGGTACAGAACGGAGTTTTCCATCAGTTCGGTTTGCGGAATGTCCTCAAAACCGGAGTGTGGAATCGCAACGATAATGTCGGCTCCTTCTTTCTTCATCTGCGGAACGAATTTTTTAGCGGTTTGAACCATATCTTTGGCGATAACCTTGCCTTCCAGATTGGCACTATCCCACTGCATGATTTGAGGAGGAGCAAAAGCAATAACGCCAACCTTAACGGTTTGCTCTTTGCCGTTCTCGTCAATCACTTTCTTGTTCAGGATGGTATAAGGGGTAAAATAGTTCACATCATTGCTGTCATCTTTATCCCCGTCGTATTTGTAAATGTTGGCGTTCACGATCGGGAAGTTTGCTCCCTTTTCAGCCAAATTCAGAAAATCGAGCCCGTAGTTGAATTCATGGTTTCCTACGCCGCCTGCGTCATAACTCATCAAGTCCATAGCTTTGTAAACAGGATGTGTTTGACCTGGCTTCAGCGGATTCACTTTAGCCACATAATCTCCAAGGGGATTGCCTTGAAGGAGATCGCCGTTATCAAACAGCAGGCTGTTTTTGGATTCTTTGCGCGCTGCGTTGATCAGTGAGGCTGTTTTGGCTAATCCGTACTGATCCGTAGGCTTGTCTGCATAGTAGTCATAGTTGACCATGTTGACATGCAAATCGGATGTTTCCATCAAACGGAGCTTTACCTTGGAATCGGGTGTGCTTCCATCGGCATAAGCCATGAACGGAAGTGCCAGGACGTTGATGGCAACGGCGGCTGCGGTAATGCTTTTTACTACTTTTTTACGGGACTTCGACATATTACCCCTCCTAAAAATATGTACCTGATAAGTACAATTGCACGGACCTATGTAGTCATTCTCTAAAATAACCAGCGGTTAAATTTTTGTTGGTCCAAGTAGTAGTTTATATCCAATGATAGCCAAAATAAAGACAAATACATCCATTCGAAAAAAAATAATGCCCGAGACCCTGTCTCTGGCATTATACAAGATTTTACATAGAGATTTTGGCCCAAAGGAATGCCGATCCGTGCATTGATGAGCACTCAGGTCCGTACGGCTTGATGTTTCGTCATATCTATATCATTTGGGTACAGGATTACCTACCCGAGTCAATTCTATGTTACAATTCCTCTGAGACTATCACTGTGTCACCAGTGAAAGTCGAGAATTGTTTTATGCCAGCTTCTGTGGGCCAGAGCAGATTCCATTGCGCCAGCGAAGTCGTCTGCCTGGCTCACCACAGTATACGTATCCGGAAGCAGACGCCTGAGTGTTGCCTGACAATCCTGCTCCGCCATAACCTTCAACACTTCTCTGAAATCAAGGTCTGAGCTGCGGCTGCTGCCATAGATCGTGATCCCTTTCTCCAGCACATCCCGTGTATTAATAGGAACACGTTCCTCACTAACTCCCATCGCGATCAAGTGACCGCCTGGTTTCAACAAATCAATCCCTTGATTAATTGCACTCTCGCTAAACTTACCTCCCGTACACTCTACAACGATATCTGCTGAACCCCCTGAGGAGAAATCATAACTTTGCACCATCTCAGTGTTAGCAAACGTAAAGTAATCCAGCTTCGCCCGATCTGCTCCGAATACGGTCAGTCGTTCGCGTTCTATTCCGTATGCATGATGAAGCATTGCGGCGGTTATATAACCGACCGGCCCATCGCCAAACACAGCAACTCTTGAATTAGGCAGGAACTCTTTTACCTTTCTCATCGCACGATACGATACACTACACAGCTCGGCAAGGACGGCAATCTCATCGGGTATTCCATCAGGGATCGCTATAACGCACTGCTCCGGAAGCACCAATCTGTGTTGAGCGATCCCATCCATGCTGCTGCCCAGAAATCTACTGTTACTGCAGTAATTATCGGCTATCTCGCCTCGACATGCCGGACAGCACTGTTCTGGCGCTATGTCCAGAAGTATATAGCCAGGAATATACGGTACGATCGCTGCCCTCTGTCCTTCAGTCAGCGCTGCCTGTTTCCCTTCGATCACGACCCCAATGCCTTCATGCAGCAAGGCCAGCGGCAGCTTCCGAGACAGCACCTCCGGCTTCCTTAGTCCTCCATAATACCGCAAATCTGCATGGCATATGCTTGCCAGCTTCGGCTCTACGACGACAAAGCCGCTCGGTATCGTTCTTTCGATCCATTGTTCTTCAACTACGTGGGGCTGAATCAAGCGCAGTGTTCGCGAGCTTACGGTTCCTGTCGTTGTGGGACCCATTAAATATAAATACCTCCATATTCACGACATTCATACATGACCTTCACGACTGCGGTGTGCAGCCGCGAAGGATTCATCGTACGTTAGACCTTAATAACATTTAAGCCCTGATCCTGAAATGACTTTATCTCATAATCAGGCACTTCGATTCCGGTTATCAACGTGTTGATGCTGCTGTTTGGCGCTACCTTATGCAAGGACAGCTTACCGATCTTGGAGTCGTCTGCCACGACAATGACTTCCTGTGCTGAAGCGATCATGCCCTGCTTGGCAGGGACAAGCTCTGCCTCAGGATGCATTAGGCCGTGTGTCGGATGAATCGCCGGCGTTCCAATGAAAGCCTTGGATACATTCAGCGAGCGGAGAACATTATCCGTGAACATCCCGTTCAGCATATAGCTTGAAGGATATAGTTCCCCTCCGGTTACCATCACCTTCACGCCCGGTGCATCCCTCAGTTCAGCCGCTATATTAATATCGTTTGTTACGACGGTCAGATTCGAGCGATGTACGAGATTCCTTGCGATATGCAGTGTAGTAGTACCGGAATCGATAATAATATGATCTCCATCTTCAACCAAGCTGGCAGCCATCTTGCCAATCCTCATCTTCTGCTCCAGCTGGACATTCGTCCGTTCATTGAATGAAAGCTCTCTGTTGGTGAGATTCTCCACGATGACTCCTCCATGAGTTCGCTTGAGCAGCCCTTCCTGCTCAATCTCTGCCAGATCTCTGCGTATTGTCGCTTCATGTACAGCGAATTCCTGTGCGAGCACTGCCACAGATGCGGATCGCTGTTGCCTGACATAGTCGATAATTCTCAGTTTTCTTTCTGCGGGCAACAATGTAGACACTCCCCTTTAACTTGAAGCCGGCGATGAATTATTTATGAAGTACAGCTACAGCTTACTTTTGCAATAAATAGTTCATCTCCGTGCATATTCGCTCGTTTCGGGGATTCTAACACTTATTTCCACTAATTTCAATAATTAATATTTAGACAGATTGCTCGGTAGTATGCCTAGGCAGCTTTCGCTGGGCAAGAGCGGCATGCTCTAGCACTTTATCAACTGGCGTATCAAACTGATACTCGAGAATAGAGCGGAAGGAATGCTTCATACCACCTAATGCTTGCCAGATTGGCTCCCACTCGATCTTCCCTTCGCCGATTGGTTGATGGAGATCGAGGGTGCCATCGTTATCATGCAGATGCACCGCGCTCAGCCGATGCCCCAAGCTCTTAAGCACCTTCGGCGTATCCCAACCGTTAATGAACGAATGGCCAACATCGATTAACGCAGTAATCGTCGGGATCTCATCGAACAGCTGTACAAACTCTTCTTCATCAAATAAAGCCGTATCTCCGAATCCGACGTTCTCTACCGCCAGATCAATGCCTAGTCTCTGAGCTTCATCACCCAACCGCTTCAAGTTCTCTTTCGACCAGTACTGAGATTCCTTCCGAAGGAAGAGAGGTGTTGAATACAAGCTTGGATGAAGCACCATCTGCTCCGCACCGATATGGGCGGACCATGCCAAGCATTCTTTGTAAACCTCGTATGAATAATTACGAATGACTTCAAACCGAGCAGAAGCCAGATTCAGCTCCCATATCGGAGAATGCACGCTTAACGGACCCGGGTGTCCTTCGAATCTCTTAAATTCTGAGCTCCAATTCAGAGGCTCGAGCCAGTTCGGACCGTCCATCGATATTTCCAGACCTCCGGACCAGCGCTCCAGCAGCTCTTGACAGTCATCAATACGGTTCATATAAGGCAGCATGTTAATAAATACAGCCATGTGATCTCCTTCTTTCATTTAATAGTAAGATCAGATTTCTTATATATTACTTGCACTGCTTGGTTCATCTCACGATGCCTCATCCGCATCTTATTCTTTCAAAGATCCAAGCATGGCACCTTTCACAAAATATTTCTGCAAGAAAGGATATATGAGCAGAATCGGTATCGTTGAAAACAATATGGTTGCAGCCTTGATCGTTTCAGGGCTCTGCAGAATACCTGAACTGACAGCTACTGCATCTATCCCGGAGTCGGCGCTGCTAGTTGCCACCATGTTCCTAAGCTTTAGCTGCAGCGGGTACAGATCCGCTGAGCGGATGTACATAAGCGCTCCGAAGTAGGAGTTCCATGTCCCGACGGAGTGAAACAGTGCAATGGTAGCCAGCGCCGGTAGCGACAGCGGCAGCACTAATCGGGTATACACCCCAAACTCACCGCTGCCATCGATCTTCATCGCGTCCACGAGTTCAGAAGGAATGCCCTGAAAGAATGTTTTCATAATAAATACATTGTAAGCGCCCAAGGCTCCCGGTATGATCAGCGCCCAGAGCGAGTCGATCATGCCAAGCGACTTGATTACCAGATAGCTTGGAATGAGCGGTACTGGAAAGATGAACGTAAACAAGATAAGCTTCGTGATTAATTTGCGCCCCGGCATCATGGGACGAGTAATTGCAAAAGCCAGAGTCGAAGTCAGAATCAGGCACAGCACTGTGCCCATTATAGTGATATACACGCTGACGCCCATGGATCTCCACATATCCTTCATCGCGAACAGCGACTTATACACGTCTAATTGGAATCCCTTAGGCCACAGCATGACCATCTTATTGTTCGCATAGACTGGATCGCTAACCGAAACCGCCATCAGATGAATAATAGGAGCGATCATCGTAAAGCATAGCAGGATGAAGAAGGTCCCATTGATCCATTGAAATATCTTGTCTGAACGACTGACGTTCATTTCACGAGCCTCCTCATCCTAATAGATGCTTTCTCCTGTTGTCTTGCGGCTGATCTTGTTCAGACTGACGACAAGAATGATTCCGATAACCGCCTTGAACATGCCGATCGCTGTCGTATAGCTGTATTGACCGCCCATCAAGCCGACACGGTATACATAGGTGTCAAATACTTCCCCAACTTCTCTCACTAATGGATTCAGGAAGAACAGTACCTGCTCGACGTTAGCATCTAGCAGATGCCCGATCCTCAGCAGCATGAGAACGACTATCGTTGGCATCAGTGATGGCAGTGTGATATGCCAAGCCATTTTGAATCGTCCGGCGCCATCCATCATAGCTGCTTCATACAGATTAGGATTGATGCTGGTCATCGCTGCGAGATAGATGATCATCGACCAGCCGACCTCTTTCCATATCCCAAGGCTTGTAATGATGCCCATGAAATACTTCGGCTCCGTTAGGAATGATACCGCCTCTCCGCCGTAATTCGTAATGATCTGATTTAGAGGGCCGTTAAGCGAAAGCAGCTCAGTAAATATGCCTCCGACGATAACCCATGACAGAAAGTGAGGCAGATATAATAAGGTCTGGGTCGTACGCATAAACCATCTGAGCCTGATCTCATTCAGCAGCAGGGCTAGCAGCAGCGGCGCAGGGAACCCGAATATGATCGAATACAGACCAAGTTTTAGCGAATTTTTAAATATGATCATGAATTCAGGATGAGTAAACATAAACTCGAAATGCTTGAATCCAGCCCATTCGCTGTGAAGTACTCCCTTGAACATATTGTAATCCTGAAAGGCAATCACGTTGCCCGCTATCGGAATGTACTTAAAAACAAGAAAGAAAGCGAGACCCGGCAAGGCGATTAACAGAAGTACCCAAGAGTCAACGGATTTGAATTTACGGAACAAGAAGAAAGCCTCCTTTCTTAATAGGTGAAAAAGGGCCTCTAACTGTATAGTTGGAGAGGCCCTTTCATACAGCCTGAGTCAGGCTTATTTCTTGTTGGTGCTGTTATACCAATCCGTCGCCTCTTGAATCGCTGCGTCTCCTCCACGTTGCTTCCAATCTTGGACGAATGCATCAAATCCCTTATCCAGATCTTCCTTGCCAACCACAAGTTTCACAAACGTATCATAGAACAGACTGCCGGATACGAAGCCAGGAGTCAGCTCTGGACGTCCATCCAATGCTTTGAGATTCGGCATATACATGGCGTCTTCATTTGGTAGCATTGTTGTTTTCGAATCTTCATATCCCTTTAAAATGACATCGCTGTCCGGCAGCACTTTAAGTGCTAGCGGATTGTTCAAGCCGTTCTCCCGCACATTCATCGAGAGCTGGAAGAATTCCTTCTCATTCAGCTCAGAGTTGTTCGGACCGAGCGGATCGAATTGAAGCTGACCATTGTTCTCTGTGTAGTTGTAGTCTTTGATTCCGTAAGCGAAGAACTTATCCGCTTCTGGACTGCCCCAAGCCCAATCCAAGAACTTGATAATCTCCTCCGGATTCTTCGTCGTTGCAGGAATCGTCCAGACATAGTAGATCTGATCATTCGTAATCTGCAAATAGTTTTCCCCGCGTGGTCCTTTCGGAGGAACCGCCATCGTTATTTTCGCATTCGGCTGATTTGGGTACTCTTGAGCGTTTACTGCTGGAAATTGGTATGTTGCTGCTCCCCAAGAGGCTACCAAGCCTTTGCTGATATCCGTCCCGCTGTCGCCCTGCTTCTTGGTGATGAAATCCTTCTCGATATAACCGTTATCATAGAGCTTCTTATAGAATGCGATAGCTTCCTTCATCTCCGGTTGGATAATGTCCGGCTCGAGCTTCCCGTTGTGTACATGCCATGTGCCTGGTCTCACACCGAACGATCCCGTAAACACATCTCTCCAGCCCATAGCGTCCGTTAACGACAGTGCCCACTCGTTATTCGGATCTCCGTCACCATTCACGTCCTCCACCTTAACCGCTTCGGCAAACTTCAGGAAATCATCGAGCGTCTTTGGTACTTCCATATGAAGCTGATCAAGCATATCTTGACGATAGAACATGATCCGGTCAGCAGGTGCCCCGCTAAGAACCGGTATGCCGTATATCTTCCCATCTTTGTTCACCTTAGGACTATTCCAGGCAACCTCTGGAATCTTCTTCTTCAGATTAGGACCGTACTTGTCGATGAGTGGTCCAAGTTCCAAGAAGATGCCTTGATCCACCGCGCCCTGATGCACATCCGAATTAATGCTATCCGTACGAACAAGGTCAGCCAGATCACCTGAAGCGAAGCGAAGTGATAGCTGCTGTCTGAAGTCCTCACCAGCTCCCAAAAACTCGTAGTTGACATTGTATCCGGATTCCTTGCTCAGTTCTTCATAATACTTAACCTTTTTCTCTTCTGGAGCTTTGGAAGCAAACCCTGAATTGTTATGCGATAGCAGAATTGAAATGTCCTTATTCTCTTGCGCTTGCGCTTGCGTTTGCGCTTCCCCAGATGCTGCGTTCTTGTTCTCTCCTGCTTTTTCTGAGGAGCATGCCGTCAGTACAGTGGTGCTTGCTAGCAACAAGCTAATCACCGACAAGGACCAAATCCTCCTATTTCTTCCTTTCACTCCAATCCCTCCGATTCAGTATCATTCTTATTTATTAGTTACTGCTCGATTTCATTATAGGAAAGGAGCTTTCAACGATACATGCAATTATCAACGAAATTTTGTATATATTCACACCGATTCATAATCTTCAATATTTTCATATTTTCGATACTCCGATGGGGAGAATCCGGTATGCTTCTTGAAAGATTTGGAGAAATAAGCATAGTCCTTATAGCCGACCTCTTCCCCTACTTCATAGAGCCTCGTCATCGGGTCCAGCAGATATTCCTTCGCTTTCTCCATACGCAGCTGGGTTAGATACTGATTAAACGACATGCCCGCTTCTTTCTTGAACAGATTGCCGAAATAGTTCGGAGACAGCTCAAAATGCTCTGCAGTATCCTTGAGAGAGAGCTCACTGTCGATGTAGTTTTGCTCGATATATTCTTGAACTCCCTTCAACAGCCGGTTATATCCCCACCAATTGCGTGATGACCGAATGTATTCGATTAGATCGAGTAAGCCATTGTTGAAGGAATCAAAGAGTTCTCTAGCAGTTGCCGCGTTCTCGGGAACCTGTACTTTGGGCAGGGGAAGCCCATTTGAATTGAGCTCTTGAAGGGCGCCTTCCATAACGATTAAGAAATATTCCAGCCTCTCCACCATTTCGGGTTTTACCTTGGAGTCATTGCTGCCGATCGTGCTCCGGGTCCATTCCAGTTCAGTCTCAAGCGAAGTGTAATTCAGATGCCATAGCGCTTTAGCCGTTTGTTCAGCATGCACCTTCCAAGCCCAGATCCATTCCTTGCTCGATTGGCGTTTTAGCGACTTGGAATGGATCTTGGTGTTGATATTTGACATTGCTGATAGAAAGTAGCTTGGATCGATCGGCTTCAGCATGTAATCGGCCACTCCGTAACGAAGTGCACTCTGAGCATATTGAAAGTCACTATGTCCTGATATGATAAGATACTCCGGGTTAAGACGATGTTCTGACAGGCGGCGTATCAGCTCAAGACCTTCGATTCCAGGCATACGTATGTCCGTAATCACGAGATCAGGCTCGTGTTCAATACATTGCTGCAGCGCCTGTTCCCCGTCCTTCGCCTCACTGACTACACGGAACCCCTCCGAGTCTCTTTCGATCATCGTTCTTAGGTTCATTCTAACCATGCGTTCATCATCCGCAATCAGTACGGTGTACATCGTTAACCACTCCTCTCAGATAAGGCAGCTTCAATTGAATCTCAGTGCCTTGTTCCCCTGAACGGGAAATCTCAAGACCATACGGGTGACCGAATGCTAAACGCAGCCTAGTATGCACATTCCACAAGCCGATCGATGGAAATGGGGTGTAGCCAACTCTCAGCATCCGGTCGCTCGATATCTTCGTAAATGCCTGATTGTACTGATTCATCGTATCCTCGGGCATCCCGCGCCCTTCATCCCTGATATAGATCGAGTAATAATCCGTTTGGGCAGATCCCGTAATCATAATCCTTCCAGGAGGCAAGCCATGCTCTTCGTAAGCATGCTTGAACACATTTTCCACTAGAGGTTGTATAATCAAGCGGAATAGATAAACCTTATCGAGCATCTCTTCTTCAATATCCATTTCGAATACCAAGTCATCAAAACGTTCTTCTTGAATCTCGATGAAATGCTGAATATACGTAAGCTCCATTCGGAGACTGACCACCTGATCCGGATTGCTAATGCTATAACGGAACATATTCGATAGATTCACCGTCATCTTGCTGATCGGCATGATATTGGACATGATCGCATACGAGTTGATTATTTCTAACGTGTTGTATAGGAAATGAGGATTGATCTGTGATTGCATCGCGGACACAAGCGCCTCTCTGTTTCTCAGCTCCAGTTCCTTTTCACGCATTTTTGTCGTATGAACCTCCTCGAGCAGTTTCTTAATCTCTCTGAACATTCGATAGAACAATAGAAACGCCAATATCAATATTAGCGAGCCAATCAGAAGCGTTAAAAGCTGAAGCTGGAATAGACCGCCAAGCATTTCGGATCGAGAGGTTTCAGATATGATCTTGAAGCCGGTGACGGGTGACACATGATAGAGCACATTCTTCGCTCCTTCATCACTCTTAACTGTAAAATGTCCGTTAGCGGAGTCCATTTTCCTAGACCAGCTCTCCGGAAGAGGCTTCCCCCATTGCTTGCGATCCGTATGATAGATGATTTGCCCCGCTTCATTCACGATCAGGATTGAGCCGTTCTCTCCATATGGCTTCATGTCCGCTATCTTCAGCATCTGTTGGAGGGATAGTGACATGACGATCGTACCAGCAGGTTGGTAGGTTTCATTATCAAATACCTTTCGGGACACCGTGATGACAGGGACTCCATTCCATTCGGATATCCCATGTATCTTGAAGTTTGTATCTGACTCCACCCCGGGTACTGCTTTCAACTCCCCATAATAAGCGCCTTTATTAGAGATCAGATTAAAGCTGTAAATGTCCTTTCGCAGATTCGGTACCAGCTCCTTAGAGATGCGGCCTTTTAAAATGTACATTTCGTATGTGTTCTTAGGGTCAGCCTTGATGAATTGCTGCACAAGCGGATGCCCTGGAAGTGATTGGGAATCAGCCTTTATACTGGTGAAATATTCATCCAGCTGCGTGCTTACCCGCTCGATGATCTGCTCGTTATAGTAAATGACATTCTTTTCTATCGTTTGAGCAGACTTGGCGTACCAGATCAGACAGAAGCATAGTAAGGGAGCGCAAAACAGTATGAGGAAAGATAATAGCAATTTCTTCTTAATCGATAAGGGCTGGCCTAGCCGTTTCATAGAAGTCTCTCCTTTCACGTTCCTTATCGGTAACAGAGTCAATAGAGTCCTTTACATAGCCTTTACATAGTTTTTACAAAATGAAAACGTTTACTATAACTTGAGCAACAAATACATGTGATGGGCTCCATCACATGTACGATTATTTATTCATGAATAGCTGCTGTATTTGGGCAAACGGCTTTGGTTGAATGAATTCACTATTGTTTATTTATGCTCATTTTTTCTCTTTATTCCTAGCGTAGTCGACTGAAAAGGTTAATGTCAATAAGTAAATCTCATTCATGGAAAACATTATTTTCAAGTTAGATCTTGACAAATCTGATATCGGGCCATACATTTTAATTGCAAAAACGAGCATAATCGAGTGAAATACGAACAGTAATGAACATATGTCAGGGAGGTAAGAGAAAATGAGCCAAGAATTCGAATCCCCTCAGCAAGAACCCACATCCGAACGCAAGATCAGCCGAAGAAAGCTGCTCGCCGGCATCGGAATGGCAGGAGCCGCAGCATGGATGACAGCTAATACCGGTATCGTCAGCGCACAGGAACCAAGTGTGACAGATGCTACCTACGGGGAGCAATCTGTGAAGCCTATTGATTTAATGAATTTATCGTACTGCATTACGACGACGATTAACGAATTGCGGCTGCATTCGCAAGTCAATCCCTCCTTCGGATATTATGTCACAGATCCTGGACAAGAGGGAATGTTTCTAATCGATTTGTCCGATACAGTTACTGCAGACAATGTTGGAACTGTGCTTGTCCATCAGTCGGGAACTCGTTTTAAGCGGGTAATAGAGAATCATACGGTTAACGCAGCCTGGTATGGAGCTAAGGGAGACAACCTTGCTGATGATACTGACGCCATTCAAGCTGCGCTGAATGAAGCGAATCGCTGGCCGAATGTCCGGGTGATCATTCCGAATGGCACCTATCGTCTGTCGAGAGAGCTCTACATATTCAAGAATACGTATATCCAGATGGATGAAGGCACCGTTCTGCTTCGATGTCATGACGGCAATGTCATCCGAAACTATAGAACAACGGACTTATTCTACGGATACGAAGGTAACGGTAACATCACAATTGAGGGTGGTGTGCTCGACTGCAATGCTGTTCAGTACACGAGAGTATGCAACGGCATCGCCCTCGCTCACGCGGAGAACATCACATTGCGGAAGCTGACGATCAAGGACACCCAGAGCGGTCACGGCGCTGAACTGACAGGTGTGAGACGCGTCTTGATCGACCGATGCAAGTTCGTCGGCTACATGTTCACCACACAGTATTACGCCGAAGCCATTCAACTGGAGCCCGCGATCAAGGCGGGGTTCGTTGGTCAAGCTGCTGACCATACCCCGACACATCATGTTACGGTGCAGCAGTGCTACTTCGGACCGAGCGGAACGCCAGGGACTGTACCTTGGCCATGTGGGGTTGGTGCGCATGGGGCTTACCCAGACGCTTATTTTGACCATATCATTGTCCGCGACAATGTGATGGAGAATTCCACCTACTGGGCGATCCGCCCCTTCAAGTGGACTAACTCTGTTATTGCGGGCAACCATATGATACAGGTGGGCGGCGGCATATTTATCTCTACCCCAGCGGCCAATTCAGCATCCTCCAAGGACGATGACGGCGTATTCCATCCGGTACAGCCTGCCAGTACGATTATTGTAGAGCATAATATCTTTGATACGGGTACTACCAATGCAATCTATGTAGAGGGATTCCCAGAAGGCAACGGAGAAAAGGTTGTTATCGCGAACAACATATTCAAGAATTCCGGCGGTCAGGCGATCAGCCTGCACAGCAATCGTACGATTGTTACCGGCAATATTTTTGAAGGAGCAACCAAGAACGGTATTTATCTGACAGACTGCAACGATGTTATCATCACAGACAATCTGATTCGCGACGTAGCGTTTAACGGTATCCAGGTCAACAATTCCAAGGGAGTGATCGCGGACGGCAATTCCATCACGAACGCCGGGCAATCGTCTGATAACTCCTACGACGGGATATATGTATCGGGTACAAGCTCGAACGTTCGAGTGATCGGTAATGTCGTGCGGACAGAAGCCGGCAAGAAGAAGCTGCGCTATGGACTCAACACGGCTAGCACCGTTACAGCATTGACGCGGCTGCAGAACGATCTGCGCTGCGACGCTATAAGCGGTAACCTGCACGATCTGTCCGTGAATCCGAATACATCCTACGCAGATATGGTCTAATGAGGGGGAACTATCATTGAACATCTACTGGCAAGCCCATCGGGGCGGCGGCGCATATGAACGTCCGGATAATACGATGTCAGCCAACCGTTATGCATGGGAGCTTGGTGGAATTCCGGAGGCGGATATTCGAACGACGAACGATGGAGTAATCGTCTGCTTGCATGATGAGACACCTGCCCGAACGACAACAGCTCCTGACGAGGTCAAGAATCAGCTGATATCTGAATTTACATTTGCCGAGACAAGGCTATGGGATGCTGGGATAAAATTCAACGAAGCGTTTCAAGGGGAGTGCATTCCCTCACTGGAAGAGGTTTTTCAGGAAATGAAAGGCCGCCCGGAACGAATGATGTATCTCGATCTGAAGGAAGTCAATTTATCCGACCTTGGCCGACTCATCGATCAGTATGAAGTGAATCGGCAAGTCATCTTTACCCATTATATTCAGGACAATTGCCGACAGATGAAAGAGATTGCAAGAGAGGTACGAAGCATGCTGTGGATCGGCGGAAACGCAGAGCAGCGGATGGAGAAGTTCCGCTTAGCCGCTTCTACCGGCTTCGAAGGACTTGATCAGGTACAGTTTCATCTGAAGATTGCTGAGGGGAATGAGGATTGGAGCTTTGACCTGGAGCCTGCGTTTCTGACTGAGGCGTTAGCCCTTACCGAGCGAAGCGGAATAGATCTGGAGCTGTTCCCATTCTCATTCGACGCCTCCTCTTTGCATCAGCTGCTGGATCTCGGTATCCGCTGGTATGCAACCGACGAGCCTGCTCTGTTCCTCGAAGGATTGAACAGCTGGAATCATTCGAAGTAATGATGGCATAGATACTTAAGCAGTCAGGATTGCAATGCTGAGTTGTAGTAAGCTGCAGGGCTCGTGCGGTTCGCACGAGCCCTGCTATATTTTCCTAAAAGAATACCGAGTACCTGGTTTACTCCACCCACTCGTGCTTTTCCCCGCTGCTTGATGAGCACTCAATCCGTACGGGCTTGACTTTGAGAATGACATAATTCGGATCCTTCGGGCCCGAAAACATCTGCTCGAATTCCGGCTTCCAGAAGTGCTCGCGGAGTTCATCGTCATCCGAAATGCTGCAGGTGCCTTCGATTTCCACGGCGTCCTCGGTGCCGCCCTTCTCGTATCCCAGCAGCAGGGACACATGCGGGTTCTCTTTAAGCTCCTCTACCTTATGGGTTCTGCGGTCTGTGACCAAATGTATGCTAAGCCCCTGATTATAGAGCCTCATATAACGCTGTTTGGGTCTATTCCCCTCAATCGTGGCAAAAGAGCAGAATTCATTGCGATCCATGATTTTGGCAAGATTCTGTTCCATGATAATCTTCGCTTCCATCCTATCATTCTCCTATCCTGTTGTAAGTGAATTGACGCATGTATATGTAGTGTACCCTTCCCCAATTTTGATGAATCGTCCAGGGAAATTTTTCATGAAGAGATATACGCCAGGGAAATGACTTGGTATGATGAAAGGTGAGAATCAAAAAAATCAAATTTCTATCGATAAAAGGAGTTCATCATGAAACGGTTAATATGGATAGGATGCCTATCCTACTTCTTGATCGGCCTGGCCCATGTTGTGCTTGGCTCGGTACTTCCGGTGCTTCTGGAGCATTACGGCCGTGAATACAGTGAAGGCGGAACGCTCATTTTCACCCAATTTGCCGGATTTTTGGCTGGAGTGCTGATCTCCCCTTTACTGAATAAACGGTTCGGCAAAAGAGGCGGTCTGCTCATCGCCATATCTATGCTTTGCGTAGCCGAGCTCGCATACGTTCTGCTGCCTCCGTGGGAATGGTTATACCCCGTTGCCGTATGCGCCGGCTTTGGCTTTGGGATGATCGAAGCGGTGATCGGAACGATCATTATTGCCGCTATTAAAGAAAAAACGGCTGTCGCCATGAGCCGTCTGGAAGTTTTCTTTGGTGTTGGAGCCATGGTGATGCCGCTGATTGCCAGTGGGATGATCGCACAGGGCTGGTGGCGTTTTTCCTTTCTCGTCATTTCCCTGGTTGCCCTGGCTGCCCTATTGTTCTGGTCCAAAAGCTCCTTCGGTGAAGCCGTCGATGCCGAGCTCGGCGTCAAGAAAACCGCAAGCATTAGCGGCTTAGGCTCCGACGCTGCCTTGTCCAAAAAACCTTTTCCCTATCAGGGCAAGTCCCTATGGATTCTTCTGATGTTCATACTGTTCTTCTTCATTTATGTCGGAACCGAAATGAGCTTGGCCAATTTCATGCCTGCCATGCTCATTGAGAAGATCGGTATGAAGGAAGCCGGAGCGGCGCTCAGCGTCACCTGCTTCTGGACCGCCATGTCTATTGGACGGATTTTCGCGGGCACCATCGCAGAACGCATTCATTACCGCGTATATGTCCTTTTCAGCTGCGTCATTACGCTTGTCCTGTTCGCGGTTTTCCCTTTTACTACCAGCGTCTGGTCTGCCTTTGCCGTTATTCTGCTTCTTGGGTTGTTCATGTCCGGCATTTTCTCGATTGCGCTTGTCTTTGCAAGCAAAATGCTTGTCGGAAGCGAAGAATCCACACCAAGCATTCTGATTGCTTCTGGTGGGGTGGGCGGTGCACTGCTTCCACTGTGCATTGGCTGGAGCATGGATCATTTGAAGGTAAACCAAACGGCCTGGCTGCTGGCTCTATTTACGCTGTTCATGGTTATCTTAAGCTTTGCCGCATTCCAGATTCAGCGCAAACAGCACTTATACCGAGAGCAGCAACGGCAAGCAGTACAAAGCGGCTCTTAAGGGTCAGATCCTCTGCTTAGCGTTCCGGTTCCGATACCGGGACGCTTTTCTTAGATTATAGACGTTTTTCTCAAGATATCTTATCTCATTTTGGCGATGCCTCCGCTGTTCAGATTAACTTTGATGTCAATTTTTTCGATACTGCTTGGATCCAGCGGAAGTTTTCCTTTGGCGCTCAGCTTGTGCCATTCCTTCGGCATGCTGCTATAAAATACGCGGGACAGCTCATATACATCAATATCTTTCTCTAGCCCCTTCAGGTAAGTCTTCATGAGCTGCTTTTCAATTTCTTTTGTCGCTTGCTGCTCAAGCTTTTTCTTGTAAAAACTTGTACTCATATTTGTAGTCGTTGCCTGCATGGAGACTTTAATGTCGAAGACCGGCTTGCCATGTTTCAGCTTCGGCTTGATGGATGATTTAATTTTGGTCATCACCATTAAAGCCTTCGCTTTGTCATCCCTGATCGCCAAAGGCGTTCTTTTCGTCTTTTTTTCCAACCAGCGAAGCCCTAAAACTTCTTTGCTCTTCAGGCAGCTATGAAATTGCTGATTATCCAAAAAGCATACTCCGGACACGCTAATGTTGGGATTAGGCTTTCTTTCTTCGGTCCAGCCCGACCTAATTTCAATATAAGGAAGAAGAAGCGTTGCGCCTTTCTCTTTCCATTTCCATATGAATTTATACAGGTACATCGGAGCAATGATTGAATTTTGTTCATACTCTCGTAAAGGACTGTTCAGCTGCGAGTAAATCGCCGATAAATCGCTGATCGAAAGCGTATTAAGCACATCTTCCATCGGTTCCTTGGTCGCCATCATCCAGATGGTATAACGAAATTCATAATATCGGATCCACACATCCAAAACCTGCTTGATCACGTCACTCCTCAGGGCTGACTCACTAAACACGATCGTTTTTATATGGCTCCAGACAATCCTTTGCGGGCTTGAAGTGTACAGATTAAAGACCGCGGTAGCAAACGAATCCCCCTCCGCTCTTCCAATGGACGTTTTCTGTGTTACCTGACCCGACTCTCTCTTGGCAATGCCGCTAAAGTTAACCATTTGGATATAAACAACGACTTTGTCGTTTACATAATCGACTCCTAGTGTATTCACATAGACCATATGCTCAGTTTCCCTTGCCCCCCAGCAGCCTGTAAGCAGTGTGGAGAGCAGTATAACGGCAAGAATGCATCGGATCATTTTCATGATCATTCCCATCCTTTATTTTCCGAATCGCTGGGCTTATCTCATCTTGGCGATGCCCCCGCTGTTCAGATTAACTTTGATGTCAATCTTTTCGATACTGCTTGGATCCAGCGGAAGTTTTCCTTTGGCGCTCAGCTTGTGCCATTCCTTGGGCTTGCTGCGATAAAATACGCGGGACAGCTCATATACATCAATATCTTCTTCCAACCCCTTCAGGTACGTCTTCATGAGCTGCTTTTCAATTTCATTT
This sequence comes from Paenibacillus mangrovi, assembly GCF_022898935.1. Classification (GTDB taxonomy): domain Bacteria; phylum Bacillota; class Bacilli; order Paenibacillales; family Paenibacillaceae; genus Paenibacillus_AQ; species Paenibacillus_AQ mangrovi. The sequence goes on from NZ_JALIRP010000003.1 coordinate 313,466, forward strand.
GCCGCTTGCAGCTCAAGCTTTTTCTTATTAAAACTTGTACTCAACTCCGTAGTCGTTGCCTGCATGGAGACTTTAATGTCGAAGACCGGCTTGCCATGTTTCAGCTTCGGTTTGATGGATGATTTAATTTTGGTCATCACCATGACAGCTTTCACTTTATTGTCTTCCCTGATCATCAAAGGTGTTCTTTTCGTCTTTTTTTCCAACCAGCGAAGCCCTAGAATATCTTTGCTTTTCAGGCAGCTCTGAAATTTCTGATTATCCAAAAAGCACACTCCGGAAACGCTAATGTTGGGATTAGGCTTTCTTTCTTCGGTCCAGCCCGACCTGATGTCAATATAAGGCAGAAGAAGCGTTGCGCCCTTCTCTTTCCATTTCCATATGAACTTATACATGTACATTGGAGCAATGATTGAATTTTGTTCATACTCCCGCAAAGGGCTGTTGAGCTGCGAGTAAATCACCGATAAATCGCTGATCGAAAGCGTATTAAGCACATCTTCCATCGGTTCCTTGGTCGCCATCATCCAGATGGTATAACGAAATTCATAATATCGGTCCCACTCATCCAGAACCTGCCTGATCACATCACTTCTCAGGGCTGCTTCACTAAACACAATCGTTTTTATATGGCTCCAGACAACCCTTTGCGGGCTTGAAGTGTACAGATTAAAGATCGCGGTATCAAACGAATCCCCCTCCGCTTTTCCAATTGCCGTTTTCTGTGTTATCTGACCTGACTCTCTCTTGGCAATGCCGCTGAAGTTAACCATTTGGATATAAATCACGACTTTGTCTTTTACATAATCGACTCCGAGTGTATTTACATAGACCATATGCTCAATTTCCCTTGCTCCCCAACAGCCTGTAAGCAGTGTGGAGAGCAGTATAACGGCAAGAATGCATCGGATAATTTTCTTCATCATCCTCATCCTTTATTTTTCGAATTGTCAATAGGTCCCTTCTTGCCCCACGGCATTCTAAAAAGAACTTTATACAGATCCTTGAAATTCGGAGGAGACAAAGGGGATAAATAGTAGGTTCCGAAAGAACGCAAATTGACCATATAGAGAACCAGCGCCATCAGACTGATGATCGCACCATATAACCCTAAAATTCCGCAGATTAAGAGGATGGCAATTCGGAACAAGCTGACGACGCTGACCAAGGACTGATTCACCAGCGTAAAGGTCGCAAGTACTGAAATTGCAATGACAACAATCGTACCCGGTGCTGCAATCCCTGCGCTTATAGCCGCTTGTCCAATGATCAAGCCTCCCACTACCGATAAGGTCTGGCCGAATGCGGAAGGCAATCTCATCCCTGCTTCACGGAAAATCTCAAACAGGATCAGCATCACAGCCGCCTCCAGAGGAGCCGGAAGCGGTACCCCCTGTCTCGAATTCACCAAGGTTGCAAGCAGCGTAAAAGGGACTTGGTCCTGATTAAACGTCGTCAGCGCAATCCAAAATCCAGGCAAAAAAAGGGAAAGAAGTACACCAGTCACCCTTAACATCCTCGTAAAACCCACAAAGACATTCATCAGGTGCGCATCTTCCGCCGTGTTGAGCAGAAAATTAAAGGTCACCGGTGCCATAATTACCGTAGGTGAACCTTCTACGATAAGCACGAATTTGCCATGAAGCAGCGAATTTACGGCATAATCCGGCCTTCCCGTATAGGACATGAGCGGCAAAGCCGAAAAGCCGGTCAAACTCTCCTCCAGCTGTGTACTGCTTACGAGTCCCTGGAACTGTATGGAGGACATTCTGGTTTGGATCTCACTCAGAACCTGAGGCTTGATGGTGTCCTTAAGGTACAAGAGATGAACCTTAGTGGCTGTTAGGGATCCGAACGTGAACTCTTCAACCGCTAGCATATCGGTCTTGAGTCTTTTCCGGATCAGAGCAATATTGGTAAACGATTCTTCCGTAAAGCCGTCTCTAGGCCCCCTTGTGGACACCTCCGTATTCGGTTCCTCCGGCTGCCGTTTGGGCGGATCGGCCAAGTCCACGAAGTAGAGTTGATTAGAAGGCGAAAATATAAGAAGAAGATCCCCTTCCAGTACGGTGTCTCTCATCGAAGCTTCCGTATCGGCCCCTTGAAGGGGATTCATGTGAAACGGAACCTTTTGCTGCAGATCCATTTTGTCCGACAGGAAAATATCTTCCGGAATATTTTTTAATGCGGGGATGAAGTTTTGCTCCACTTTTTTTGCATCACATAGCCCCTGACAGTAAATCAGCTGTACGGTATAATCCGAATTCGACAAAGAGATGGTCCTTTTCTCTATATCCGAGCTCGAACCAAATAGCCGATTAATTGCATCCTCGAACGTTTGGGATTCCTTCTTCTGCTGCTCCTTCATGATGCCGCCTTCCCCTTTCGGTGAGCCAATAGAATCAGCCCTACAATAATCACTGAAAAAATCAGCACTCCCCACAGAGAATAGGGAAGCACATAGGCAGATATTAATTTCAGAAAAAATTGATCGCTGAATGGAATGGAACTGAACACGATAATGATCAAAAAGATAGAGCCAAGCACCCACACCTTTCCCTTTTTGCTCTGAATCTGGAATATATCCAGAATCAAAAACAGGGTCAGGGATGTTCGCAGAAACGCACCGCTGAACCATTGGTATACGCTAAAAAAATCCATATGTTCAATATATCGTCCAATCGTTAGCAGTCTCCATTCCTCATGCGCAGGGTACCTCAGTTTTTGGGCCTCATCCACACCAAATTCAACAATGGCACCCATAAGTGGACCTATGGTGAGACCCAGAAGGAGAAGAATGAGGATCATAAAAGATAGATACGACAGGCGTGAGCTAATATGGTGCTGCAAGAAGAAAAGCATGATGACTTCAACAAAACCGGCGCCGACGTACACCACCCCGTTCCAAGCCGGCTGCATCCCATGCTCAAGCATCGGCTTTAATAAGGAATAGTCCTTATGAGGCGTGTTTGACAGCATGATAAAAAAGCCCAAAACAACAACAACGGGAAGTAGAATCCCTGCAGTATTGGCGATGGAATGAATCCCAAGGTATGCACTTATTACGGAGATCAAAAGGAATGTGGAGCTTAATACCACAATAGGCGTCTCCGGAGAGAAGGTGAGATGAATCCAGTATACGGAGTCTCTGGTTGTAAGCGCGCATGTGACCAACAGGTATATACTCGTTAAAACTGCAAGAAAGCGGCCCACAATGGGATGGTAAGCTTTCGACAGCAGCTCAAACAGATGCTGTTTATTCATTTTGGTAATACCGAAGTGGAGAATAACAATCCAGACCAGCGCGCATGCAGTTGCCAGCAGCACGGACATCCAGGCATCCCGGTCTGCCACGTCCAGTATTGTAGGAATAATGATGACATGATTCAATAGACCTGTACTGAGCATCATGATCATAACGGTTTGGATAAATGAAATTTTCGCCTTTATTTTCCTCATCCTCCTAAATAAACCGGGTCGATGTTCTAACCTTATAATGGCATTTTTGAGAGTATTTATACTTCCGTTTTAAGCGAAGAGATGATCGGATCAGACGAGAGAGAACAGAAATGGATTGAATTCTTCCAAAGATCCGACTATAATACACATGAAATACCTGTAACTACATAAGAATCCGGGGTGCTGGAATCGGCCGGCTGAGATTGTATCCCTTCAAGATACTGACCCTCAAACCTGATCTGGGTAATGCCAGCGTAGGAAAAAGCATCGTCATGGTGTATTGCCATGCCCTTCTTGCGCCCTAAGCGTCCCGAATACGGGGCGCTTTTTTTGTTGAATACTAGAATCACTCGAAAGAAGCATGCGGACAGGATTCGATGTTATTCATCTCTCAGATATGGACAAAACGATTCTGAAAGTGAAGGGGAAAATTGGAAAGGGGTAAGAAAAGTTATGAAGACAAAGAAATTCGGGCTATTTCTGCTGGCCTTCCTGCTCGTGCTGGCTACTACAGGATGCGGCAGCAAAAACGCCCAAACCACAGGTGGGAGCAAATCATCCGGTGAAGCATCCTCGGCTGGAAACGGGAATGACTCCAAGAAGTTGAGGGATGTACAGGTCGTCCTCGACTGGACGCCGAATACAAACCATACAGGATTGTACGTAGCCAAAGAAAAGGGCTATTATGCGGCGGAAGGCCTCAATGTTGAAATCGTGCAGCCAGGCTCCGGTGGTGCAGATGCCATGGTCGCATCGGGCAAAGTACCATTTGGGGTCAGCGTTCAGGAGAACGTGACCCAAGCGCGTACCCAAGGCGTACCTTTGGTATCCATTGCGGCAATCATCCAGCATAACACATCCGGCTTCGCCGCTCCGGTGGACCGGAACATCAAAACGCCGAAGGATTTTGAAGGCAAAACCTACGGCGGCTGGGGCTCTCCTGTAGAGAAGGCTATCATCGGCTCCATCATGGAGAACGACAAGGCGGATGTGAACAAGGTTAAATTCGTCAACATGGGTGAAGCGGATTATTTTACGGCCGTGAAGCGCGATATCGACTTTGCCTGGATTTTCTACGGGTGGACCGGCATTGAAGCAGAGCTGCGCAAACAGCCGCTCGATATGCTGTATGTGAAGGACTTCTCCGACAAGCTGGATTATTACACGCCGGTTCTGGTTACGAATGAGAAGCAGATCAAGGAAGATCCGGAGCTCGTCAAATCTTTTATGCGTGCGACTTCCAAAGGCTATCAATTCGCAATTCAGCATCCGGAGGATGCCGCCAACATCTTGATTAAAGCTGTGCCTGAGCTCGACAAGGATCTCGTTATGGCCAGCCAGAAGTGGCTCAGCCCGAGATATCAGGACGATGCACCGCGCTGGGGCGAGCAGAAGGAAGAAGTATGGAAGGGATATTCCGATTGGATGTATGAGCATAAGCTGCTCGATAAGCCGCTGGATGTCAGCAGCGCTTATACCAATGACTTTTTGCCTTAAGCCAAGGCTTAATATGAAAAATAAGTGGCAGACTTCTATGTGCTGTAATCCCGCTCCAGTGACGGATCATTCTTACGATCGCTGTTGTCTCCAGATTTCCTGATCTTATTTTTCAGTAGAATAGAAATCCGGAGACAAAGGCGACCGCTAACGCTTCTTCAGAACGATTCCGCCCCTTGCGCTACCAGCCATCTATGTCTTCCACTGATTTTTCAAAAAAAGCCTTTAAATATTTGATGTATCACTTATTTTAAGAAAAGGAAGTGATTGGGTATGGCTCATACCCTGCTAAGTATTCAGGTTATTCCAAAGACTCCTAACAATGAAGATTCTATTCCCTATGTTGACCGTGCGATCGAAGTCATTCAGCAGTCAGGTGTAAAATACGAGGTTCACCCTCTCGAAACGACGATGGAAGGCGAACTGGAAGAGCTGCTGGATGTTGTGCGCCGCATGCATACGGCCCTCGTAGAAGCTGGCAGCCCGAGCATCATCTCCCAGATCAAAATCGCCCATAATCCCCGCGGAATCAGCATGGAGCGGCTTACGGAGAAATACCGTCCATGAGACGCTGGTGGAGTCAGGTGTGGCCGCCCGTTGTGGCGGTCCTCTTCTTTTTGACCGCATGGCAGCTGTGTACCTCGCTGTTTCATATTGAGAAGTGGATCTTGCCTTCTCCGGTTGATATCGCGATACAAGCTGTAAGCGGCGGTGAGGATTTATGGGGGCATGTCTGGGCCACGGTCAAACTGACGCTGGAAGGCTTTACGATCGGAACGCTGGTGGGATTAATTATTGCACTTATTCTTCATATGATTCCTTTCCTGAAGTCGGCGCTGTATCCGCTGCTCATTCTGAGCCAGAACATTCCGACGATCGCTCTTGCTCCGCTCTTGATGATCTGGTTCGGCTTCGGCCTATTGCCCAAGCTAATCGTGATCACGCTCGTCTGCTTCTTCCCCGTTGCTGTCGCAACGATGGGCGGACTTAAGGAAACGGACCGGATCATGCTGAATTACATGCAGATGATCGGTGCGAGTAAACGGCAGATTTTCTTTAAGCTGGAGCTGCCCCATGCGCTGCCTTCGATCTTCTCGGGAATTAAAATCGCGGCAACCTACAGCGTCATGGGGGCGATCATCGCCGAATGGCTCGGGGCCGATAAAGGTATCGGCTACTATATGATGCTGCAAAAGGCCGGTTACCGCACCGACCGCATGTTTGTCGCCATTATGATCATTGTCGCACTGAGCCTGCTTATGTTCGGACTGATTGCCCTGATCGAAAAATGGCTCGTACGCTGGAAGCCGAAGCAGGAAAGCTGATGCCGAGGATGAAGAAAGGAGCTGTAACCCATGTCAATTACTGAAGAAATACGGACGGACGCGAGGTCCGCAGCAGCGGAGTCAGAGCTTCCTCCTGCCCTTGAAGCCTCCGGGATCAGCAAGTCCTTCCGTGCGAAGCGCAGCAGTCTGCAGGTGCTCGATAATATAACGCTGACCGTCCAAAAGGGAGAATTCGTCTCCATCGTCGGCCCCTCCGGCAGCGGCAAAAGCACGCTGTTCCATATCATTGGCGGCCTTGTGAAACCCGATGCCGGAACTATACGGATGAACGGGACGGACGTAACCGGCCAGCAGGGTCATATCAGCTATATGCCCCAACAGCCTGCGCTTTTCCCTTGGCGCACCGTTGAGGATAACGTGCTGCTATCTCAAGAGGTGCAGGGCAATGTCGATCAAAAAGCCCGGGAGAATGCCTGTTATTGGCTGGATAAAGTCGGCCTGGGCGGGTTCGAGAAGGCCCATCCCCATACGCTGTCTGGCGGTATGCAGCAAAGAGCGGCCTTTCTACGCGCCCTGCTCAGTCCGCAGGAGCTGATGTGCCTGGATGAGCCGTTCAGCGCACTCGATGCGCTGACGCGAAGCGATATGCAGCGCTGGCTGCTGGACATTTGGGAGGAAAGCCGGCGCTCCGTGCTTTTTATCACCCATAATATCGAAGAGGCATTGCTCCTCTCGAACCGGATCTATGTCTTTTCCGGACGTCCGGCCACGGTGCTGCAGGTCGTTGATGTACCGTTTCCGCGCCCGCGCCGCGAGGAGATTATCGAGCATCCCGATTTTATCAAGCTGAGACGGGAGCTATCCGGCTGGATGCGTGAGGAGCAGCAGAAAATGCAGGACTCCGGGCCTTTGAAATAAACGGCTAAGGGGTGTTACCAGGGTCCATGAACCTGTGGGAACACCCCTCTCTTTTTTGCTTTTGCGGAATACGAGGCCAGCGTCGCCCTTGTTACATTGTCCTGGCGGAATAATTTCCGGTCTTACTGGGGAACGTTGTATACGAGGTGAATCTGAATCTATGAAAATCCGAATACGATCGGTTCTGCTGATCATGACCATCCTTCTGTGTTCGATGCCGGTTACGATTACAGCCGCAAGCTTTCAGCCTAAGGAGTCCAAGGAGCCTAAGCTGCTGCTGTATCAGGACATGGTGATGGAATTCCTTCTTCCCGACATTCAAAATGCTGTGAACGACTACTATAAAAACCGACTGTCCGAGAACCCACTTGTGTATCCTTACCAGATCGAAATCGTCCAAGCCAAAAGAGTTAACGGCGGGCCGGGAGACCGCGGCTTTCACTTTTCCATTACTCTGGAGACCGAGCCTGTCCTTGGGCCGCATGTTGCAGTCGGCAGAGACCGGATGATCTTTGAAATTTCTCCGCTCTTCCCTGACAAAGTCAAGCTGATCGCCTTCAGGCATCTGCAGTCCTTCGAGCTTCCGATGAACCTGCAGGAGCTGCTGAAGAGTACGAAAGGGACGCCGTAACTTAAGCGCATGAGGACGGTTAACACGAAAATAAGGAGGTGCTTTACCCATGAGCTTATCACCGGAGACCCGTATCCACTCCGCGTTTCCCGATGCGCACAGCATCCAATCGGAACATGAGTTATCTCTTACCGCAAACCTTGCACCGCTAATCGATGCGCATATCCATCTGGACTCTTATGAAGAAGACCAGCAGCAGGAAATTCTGTCGGAACTGAATAACGTAGACGTTGAAGGCATCATTGCCGTCTCCATGCACCTGGAATCGGCCCGTGCTAACCTGCAGCTGGCCCGTCAGCATCCTGGCCTTGTCCACCCGGCCTTCGGATTCCACCCCGAGCAGCCGATCCCTGATGAAGCCGGGATCAATGAGCTATTCGGCTGGATGAACCGGCATGCCGCAGACATGGTCGCCGTAGGCGAGGTCGGTTTGCCCTATTACACCCGGACGGAAGCTAAAGAGGCTGGTCAACCTTTTGATACCCGTCCCTATGAGGAGCTGTTGGAACGGTTTATTGCCTTTGCCCGGGATCAGGACAAGCCCATCGTGCTTCATGCCGTCTATGAGGATGCCGACACCGCCTGCCGTCTGCTCGAACTGTACCGCATCAAGCGAGCCCACTTCCACTGGTTCAAGGGCTCGCCTGAGACTGTGCAGCATATGGCGAAGCAGGGCTATTATGTTTCTTTTACACCCGATATCGTCTATGAGGAAGAGATTCAGGAGCTCGCAAGCGTATACCCCCGTTCTCTCGTCATGTCGGAAACCGACGGTCCGTGGCCCTTTGAGGGACCCTTTGCCGGTCAAATGACCCACCCGCGAATGACGGCCGATGTGGCCTTAGCCTGGAGCCGGATTCAAGGCTTGTCCCTGCCGGAGGCACGACGCATGCTGTATGACAATGCCAAACGCTTTTACGGCATATAATTCATGAGGCTTCCTACTTCTTCATAAAGCCTTTGCTGTCCAAAAACCCCTTCATATGCAGCCGAATCGGCTCGGCCAATCTGTCGGCCATCACATGCGTCCATGGGGTGTCCTTCTTGCCGCCCGTCCGCTCCTGCAAGTACGATTTCATTGTGGCATCATAATCCTTGACTGGTTCAACGCTTTGTTCCCTAGAATAGGCGTTCAGATGCAACACCGATTCCAGCGGCAGGCGTGGACGTTGACCCGGCTCCTGATCGGGCACGCCGATGCACATGCCGAATACCGGATAAACAAGCTCCGGCAGATCGAGCAGCTTGGACAATTCAGCGATATGGTTGCGTACACCCCCGATATAAACAATGCCAAGACCCAGCGATTCCGCAGCAACGGCTGCGTTCTGGGCTGCGAGTGCGGCATCTACCGTTGCCACGATGAAATTCTCGGTTGTGGTTTCATAGGACTCCCGCTCCTGCAGCGGCGCTGCCGTCACCTGCTTCAAGCGGTATAAATCCGCGCACCACACCAGGAAAACCGGGCACTGCTCCACATAAGCCTGGTTGCCGGCAAGGTCGGCAAGCTGCTTCTTCAGTTTCGGATCCGTAGCGGCAATCACGCTGTATGCCTGCACGTTGCTGGAGGTTGACGCCATTTGCGCAGCGGAGATAATCGCATACAGCTGCTCTTCCGAGACCGGCGTATCTTTAAATTTACGGATCGAGCGGTGATTCATCAACAGAGTTAGCGTGTCATTCATCTGGAAAATATCCTCCTTCATAAGGTACATCCTCTGGTTCGCCAATAATCCCCCTTATTATATACCAACCGCTAATCACCAACACCGAGCCAATCAACGGCCCCACGTCCCAACCACTGGTCCGTCAACAAAATCTAATACTTATAAATTGGTCTTATCTTTATAAATTCCTTATAAATGCTAGTTATGATGTTGGTCAGTAAAGCACTATAACCATTGTTTATAAGGGGGAACACAATCAATGAAAGCAACCAAACGATTAACAGGCTTTACGGCCATGGGGCTAGCCATAGCTCTATTACTAACGCCGGTAAGTGCCTCAGCGGCCGCGCAGAAGGATGCAGGAATTAAAGCGAATATCCGAGAGATTAAATCGGCAACATCAGAGGATTACAAGGATTTAGCGTTTCTCAAGCCTATACTGAAGGATAAAACCGTCGTGAGCCTGGGTGAGAACTTCCATCGCGTCGCAGAATACAGCAGTATGAAAACAAGGCTGATCAAATATTTGCATGAAGAGCTTGATTTTGATGTCATTATGTTTGAGTCGGGGCTTGGCGATGCCTTCATGACGTATGAAAATGCGGATTCTTTGACTTCCAAAGAAATGATGGAGCGCTCGATTTTTCCGATCTGGCATTCCAAGGAGACGCTAGGTTTATTCGATTACATAAAAAAGGAGCAGAAGACGGACGATCCCTTGTACCTTGCAGGCTATGATATGCAGTTTACGTCGCCGTATTTAACTCAATTTATCGCGAATTGGATCGCCAAAGTCGATCCGGCCCAGGGACAGGACTATTTTAATTTCGAAATGCAAGCCATGACCGATTTCTATGCAGTCATCAACAAATATGGCCTGGACTTTGACAATAATCCTCAAGCCAAGAAGGAAGTCAAGAAAGTCAAAGATGAATACGAACCGAAATATAAGGCATTGATTCAGTTCATCCAAGATCATAAGAAGCAGCTCGCGGCAGCATACCCTAAAAATCCCTATATGGTGGATATAGCCGTGAAAACATTGGAGGACCGCATCAAATTTATCGAAATGGGGATGTACGGTACGAAGGAAAGCTATGAATTCAGGGATCGCGTCATGGCAGACAATGTGGAATGGTTAATGAAAGAGATGTACCCCGGCAAAAAAGTGATTTTATGGGCGCACAACGACCATCTTGCGAAGAACACGTCCAAAATCGCTACAAAAGAGCAGGGAAAATGGATGAACAGCTTCACCAGCATGGGAGAACTGCTGAATAAAAAGTTTAAAGATAAGGAATATGTCATTGGTTTGTATATGAACAGCGGTCAGGCGAGTACGATCACGACGCAGAAAATCTTTGATATTAAGCCGCAGCCGAAAGGAAGCTTAGAAAATCTGATGATGCAGAGCGGATATAAGATAGCATTCGCGGATTTATCCAAACACAAGTCACCGAACAAAAATAATTCTTGGATGTTCAAGCCGATTTATGCCGCTGAAGATGGAATGACATCCGAGATCATTACTCCAATGTCGATGAGGTTTGTTCCGAAAGAACAATACGACGGTATTATCGTCTTCGATAAAGTAAAGGCACCGACAACGAAGTACTAACGATAATCACAAAGAGAGCCTGGATCCGAAAACCGCCGTTTTCAGTCCAGGCTTATTTCATTTACCCATCTATCTTACAGCTTCACCCGCTGCAGACGCAGCGCGTTTAGGACAACTGATACCGAGCTAAAAGCCATCGCAGCGCCGGCCAGCCAAGGGGCAAGGAAGCCGGCGGCGGCGATCGGGATGCCGATGGTGTTGTACGCCAGCGCCCAGAACAGGTTCTGCTTGATGTTGCCCATCGTGCGGCGGCTCATCAGGATCGCGTCGGCGATCGCGTTCAGATCGCCGCGCATCAGCGTCACATCCGCCGCCTCCATGGCGACGTCCGTACCGGTGCCGATCGCCATGCCGATATCGGCGGTGGCCAGCGCAGGAGCATCATTAATCCCGTCGCCGACCATGGCAACCCGCTTGCCGGTCTGCTGCAGCTTCTTCACTTCCTCGGCCTTACCTTCTGGAAGCACCTCAGCCAGAACATGGCGGATTCCGGCCTGCGCAGCGATGGCTTTCGCCGTACGTTCATTGTCGCCGGTAATCATGATGACCTCGATCCCCATCTCCTGCAAGCGCGATACAGCTTCGCGCGAAGTGTCCTTAATGGTATCCGCAACAGCGACCATACCAGCATACTTCCCGTCAACGGCCACAAGCATCGCCGTCTTGCCGGCGTCCTCCAGCTGCCGCATGGCGTTCATGGCTGCCTCCACGTGTACGCCCCGCTCCGCCATTAGCTTGCGGGTACCGACGAGTACATGCCGCCCGTCCACCCTCGCCGAAACGCCATAGCCCGGCAGATTCTCGAAGTCCTTCGCTTCCGGCAGCGGCAGAGCCTTGCTCCTGTCAAGCGCGCCGCTGACGATGGCCTCGGCCAGCGGATGCTCCGACTGGCGCTCCACGGCCGCCGTCGTACGGATCAGCGACTGCTCAGTCATGAGCGGCGCGGGAATCACGTTGGTCAGCACCGGCTTGCCGCTGGTGACCGTGCCTGTTTTGTCGAGCACCACGATTTCGATCGCCTGCGCCGACTCCAAATGCTCTCCGCCCTTGAACAGGATGCCGAATTCGGCGGCCCGCCCTGAACCGGCCATGATCGAGGTCGGTGTCGCCAGGCCCAGCGCGCATGGACAAGCAATCACAAGCACGGCGATGGCTTTTTCCAGTGCCGATGCGAATTGGCCCGGCTCCACAGCGAAATACCAGATCAGGAACGTTACAATGGCGATCCCGATAACAATCGGAACGAAAATACCTGAGATAACGTCGGCAATCCGCTGGATAGGAGCCTTGGAGCCTTGGGCTTCCTCCACCACCTTGATGATTTGCGCGAGTGCGGTTTCACTGCCCACCTTCGTGGCCTGAATGCGCAGCATGCCGTTTTTATTCAGCGTGGCACCCACGACGGTGTCCCCCTCGCGCTTCTCTACCGGCAAGCTTTCGCCCGTCAGCATGGACTCGTCCACAGAGGAAAGCCCCTCCAGCACCCTGCCGTCGACCGGAATCTTCTCGCCCGGCTTCACGATCACGGTATCGCCTACTTCCACGTCGTCCACAGGAATGCTTACCTCCTGCCCGTTCCGAAGTACAAGCGCGGTCTTGGCCTGCAGCCCCATCAGGCTCTTGATCGCTTCGGAGGAACGGCCTTTGGCCAGAGCCTCGAACCATTTGCCCACCAGAATCAGCGTAATCAGGATGCTGCTGGTCTCGTAATACATTTCCACCGGATGATGCATATCCGTCCCCAGAGTCTGAATGGTCAGGTACAAGCTGTAAAAATACGCCGCTGACGTCCCGAGCGCGACCAGCACGTCCATGTTTGCGCTCTTGTTGCGCAGCGCTTTGTAGGCTCCGACGTAGAACTGTCCGCCGATCAGAAACTGGACCGGCGTCGCCAGCACCAGCTGGAACCATGGATTCAAGAAGAGTGAAGGCACCGGAATCCAGGAAGTAAAGGAGAAGTGCCCTACCATCGCCCAGAGCAGAGGCAGCGAGAGTATGGCCGCCATCATCCACTTGAACCGCTTATGCTGGATCTCCTGCCTGCGCAGCTCCGCGCTGTCCTTGGCCTCCTGCTTCGGCAGAGCTTTGTAGCCGAGCTGGTCGACCTTTTTCATCATATCTTTAACGGTAACCATGCCTGCGGTATATTCCACGTGGGCGGTTTCGAGCACCAGATTGACATTGGCTCGGCTGACGCCTTCCATGCGGCCAAGGCCCTTCTCGATTCGGGTCGCGCAGGCCGCGCAGGTCATGCCGGTAATTTCAAAGTCCATCGTTTCCTTCAACGTGCCATAGCCGAGTGACTCGATTTTTTCTTCCATTTTCCGCAGATCCGACTGCTTCGGATCATACGTGACGGTGGCCTGCTCCAGCGCCAGATTGACGTTGGCCCGGCTGATGCCTTCCATGCGGCTGAGGCCCTTCTCGATCCGGGTTGCGCAGGCTGCACACGTCATACCGGTAATCTGCAGCGTCGCCTGCTTCTCATTCTCCCGGTTTTCCGTATTCTGTTCCATGACCTCGGCTCCTTTCCAGATATATACCCTCACGGGGTATATTCTTACTGCAAAAAAGGGCAGCTTCTTCAGACCCTCTTCAGGTCTGCTGCTGCCCGGTATGCGTTACGGGATATATCTTAAGCTGATCAAGCTTAGACTACATCGTAGCCTTGGTCTTCGATGGCTGCTTTAATGGCGTCAAGGCTTACTTTGTTTTCATCATAATCCACGGTAACCTTGTTTCCAGGCAGATCCACTTTGCCGGTCGCTCCTGCATTTTTCACAGCGCCCTCAACAGCATTTACACAATGATTGCAAGACATTCCTTGAACATTCAGCGTTACGCTTTTCATGATATATTCCTCCTTAAGTTGTACAATCCCTGCTAAGGACTCACTCTTATTTCATTAATTTCTTTACCGTAACCAGCAGCTCGTCAATCACCGCATGATCCCCCGACTCGATCCGTTCGACCACGCAGCTCCTCATATGATCCTCAAGAAGCAGCTTGCCGACTCCGTTCAGAGCGGCCTGGATCGCGGCAATCTGATTCAGTACATCATCGCAGTACGTATCTCTCTCAATCAGACCCTTGATGCCGCGGATTTGCCCTTCGATGCGATTCAGGCGGGTAATGAGATTATTTTTCTTAGCAACCATCTCATCCGAACCTCCTTTCATCGAAGCTTACGACGTCATTATACTATACCCCCTGTAGGTATGCAAGTGGGGACGATTATTTTATTCACTCATTTTTCTATGAATGAAAAAAACTGCGATCTAGAAGGGATTTCCATTTTACGAGTCGAATAATTATATTTTATACTACGTACGGGCTTCAGCTTCAGAACACATCACGAATGACAGGAGAAGATGCCATGTTAAAAAAACGCCCTATCACAACGTCCTGGATTACGACAAACATGAACGCACTCTTGTTCTGCCTGCTCGGTACATCCCTGTTTTTATTTGGCATAAGGCATCTGTCCTTCGACTATACACCTGAACAATGGCTGCTGCTCGGCTCTATGTTCGGCGCGTCGCTGATTCTTTACTTCTACACATTTCAGATACCGCCTGACGGCAACAAGCAGTCGATGGATTCAGCGGTATATTTGGCATGTCTCTTTATTTTCGGCACCTCGGAGGCACTGGCACTTCTGCTTCTGAGCTCGCTGTTGTTTGCACTTATTGAACGGAAAGTCGTATGGTGGAAGCATCTAACCAACTTTTCGATCTATACGATAATGATTTTCGGAGCTGGAGCGGTTTTTTACGGCCTTAGCGGGCAGCCTGGGCAGCTTCAAAATATGCATTTGTTATCCTATGTAAGTACGCTGATCATATACCTTACCCTGAACATTCTATGTATTAGCCTTTACTACTACATGGCCGACCGGAGCAATATTTACCGCATTATAAAAGGACTTCTTCAGGAATCGGTGCTGGTGTACCTGTGCATTCTGATTCTGTCGCTCGTCCTGACGATCCTGATTGTAAACAACGGTATTACCGGACTTATCCTATTCCTGGGAATCAGCATATTCCTGTCCCATCTATTCAAAAAACTGTTCGACATGTACCAGCAGCTGCAGGAACGGGCCATCCGCGATCAGCGGACAGGTCTTTTCAATCACAGTCATTTTGAAAGTCTTCTCGAAAAAGAAATCAAATTTGCCCACAGCGAAGGGACTCCCTTGTCCCTGGCCATGATCGACATCGACGATTTCAAGCGTTATAACGACCGTTTCGGGCATTTACAGGGAGACAAGCTGCTCGGTTTGCTCGGATCGATTTTGAAAGAAGAGGCCGCCAAGGCCGGCGTGACCGCTTCCCGCTACGGGGGAGAAGAATTTACGCTGCTGATGCCGGGTTATACGGAGCATGAGGCGCTTGATCTCGTCAACCGACTGCGCAAAAAGGTCAATGATACCCCGTTTGAGGGAGTGGAGATTCTTCCGCATGCGTGTCTTTCCTTTTCGGCGGGTATATCCGCATACCACATTGATATCCATGATAAGTCGCTTCTCGTCCTGCAGGCAGACCAGGCGCTCTACGATGCCAAGAAGCAGGGCAAAAACATCGCCTACATCTTCGGAAGCGCCGCTTCGCTCGAACATGAGATCGAAATTGCCCAGGATGTACGGGATATCGAGCAGCTGCTTAATCTGTTCCTGTACAAGGATATCAATACATTCAAGCATTCAAAACGCGTGTTCCGCTATGCCATGGATATGAGCCTGCTTCTGAACCTCGATGCGAATACCCGCAGACAGTTTGTGCTCGGAGCCCTGATTCATGATATCGGCAAGATGGAAATCCCTTGGGAAATTCTAAATAAAAAGGACAAGCTGACCCCGGAGGAATGGGAAATCGTCAAAAAGCATGTGAACTGGGGCAAGGAAATGGCGATGACCAATAATAAATTCAAGGGGCTCGCCCCCTACATCGAACTTCATCATGAGCACTTCGACGGTAAAGGGTATCCCCATGGCTTTAAAGGAGCTGAAATTCCACTCCTGTGCCGGATGCTCACCATTATCGACTCCTTCGACGCCATGACCTCAGAAAGGCCCTACCAGGCTACCAAATCGGTTGAGGAAGCCGCTCAGGAGCTGCGCCTCTGTTCCGGAACCCAATTTGATCCGGAGCTGACCGAGCTGTTTATTGCTTACATCGAAGGTAAAACCGTGCTGGAGCCTGCGCAGGCTGAATCCGGCTTATAAATTCAAAGGGGCTGTGCCACCTGCAGAATTTTACTGCTGTGGACAGCCCCTGTCTATTTGGCTATGAAATACAAAATATCTGTATCAATTATTTATGACCGTTCATTTCATGTGACGTTTGGTGCAGCTCTTTAATCATCTGCTGCAGAAACTTGCTTTGCTGACGGCTGATTCCGTGTTGGTTATCCTGGATGAGCAGATGTTGAATATGCTTCTTCAGCATTTCGCTGCGACGTTCCAATACAGCTTGACTCATAAAATTAAATCACTCCTGGTATGTTTTTGAACTTTCCGAGAAGTCCTTTATCATTATAAAGCGATATGAAAAATATTGAAAATGTTCAGAAAATGTCTAAACCTTCCTTGACACAGCTGAGCACCCAGAAGTGAGACGGAATGGATGTCAGCCGGAAGGATACTCCCGATTTCTCCGTTATACCACCCAAGTTATCAATACCAACATCCAAAATATTCCTATATGTACTATAAGTAGGCGATAAATCGGTACGCCTGGATGGCACCCCGAGCCATCGTTTGAAGGCCGAATAGCCCACACGGGTCATTTCCTTCTGCAGGCGGCAGCTATAAAATAATTTTTGGGCAAGGGCAATACAATGTTACTACGTCCTGCGCCTAACCCTGTGCCTAAGCCGCACACAATAAAGACAACTCAGAGTGTTTGCAAAATTCGATTTGGGCTTTTTTCTGATTACTTGCAAAGCTCCATGTGGAAGGTGATGGATTGAATAAGAAATTACGGATTCTTCCTGCTTGGCTGACGGTAATTCTGATCGGTCTCCTGCTCGTTCCGGGTTTCGCTTCGGCCCATGCCTACATCGTCAAGTCTATGCCGGGGGAAAATGAGATGCTGGCCCAGGCGCCAGCCAAAGTAGTGATTGATTTTAATGAGCCTTTGCAAAAAGCCTTCCATTCGATCATCGTCACAGACTCATCAGGTAAAAAGGTAAATCTCAGCGAAAGCCGGATTCCAGAGGGCGAATCCTCCGCGCTCGAAGCTGATTTGCAGCCTGATCTTCCCCAAGGCGTTTACGCCGTTCAGTGGAAGGCCGTATCGGCTGATGGGCATCCGGTGGAAGGCACCTTTTCGTTTCAGATCGGAGAAGGCGGCGGCAGCACCGGCAATGCTGCGCATTCGGTTGTAACCGCGCCCGATTGGCCCGGGACAGATCAGGTCATCATCCGATGGCTGATCTATACCAGTCTTGCATTTCTTGCGGGAATCTACTTCTTCCAGCTGTACCTGCTTCCTGTAGGCGCTGGAAGCCGCCTAGAATGGTCTGGCAGAAGCACCAGACTGATTTGGATCAACATCGCCGTGCTTGCGGCAAGCTTTCTGCTCAGTCTGCCGCTGCAGACCGGGATCGATGCCGGCGTCGGCTGGAGAGGCGTGTGGTCCGATCCGTCCCTGCTGCTCAAAATGCTGCGGATCACCAGCTTCGGCGAGGTGTGGCTGGTGCAGCTTCTGTTGCTGGTAGTGGTCATCGCTCTGGCTGCCGCCGCCCCTAGAATCAAGGATCAGGATCAGGCGTACATCACACGGACGGTCACCTTCCTGCTCCTCATGAGCATGCTGCTGGCCAAGTCCTTTACCGGCCATCCCGCCGCTTCCGAGTCCAAAGCCCTCGCTATTACCATGGACTTTCTCCATCTGGGCGCTGCTTCTCTCTGGCTTGGCTGCCTGCTCGCTTTTGCCGTGCTGCTGCCGAAAGAGGCTTCCCTGCCGGCAGATACCGAGAACAGGAAAAAGGGCTACTTTGCCGTCATCCGGCGCTTTAGCTTATGGGGAACCGGCTTTGTCGTACTGATTCTGATCAGCGGCATATACGCCAGTCTGCAGTATGTCCCGACCTGGTATTCGCTTTTCCATACGTCATACGGCAAAGTATTGCTTGCCAAATGCGCGCTTCTGCTCATTATGCTGCTGTGTGCTGCCTGGAATATGCTGCGCGGACGGCGGGAACAGCGCTCGCTTGGCGCTGGTGTTTGGCTGGAGCTTACGGCCGGCGTTCTCGCCCTGATGCTCGCGGCTGCACTGACCAATATGCCTACGGCCATGTCTTCACCTGGACCAGTCCATATGCAGCAGAAGCTGGAGAACCAGAACCTAGTTACGCTGGATATCACCCCGAATACCACAGGCGTGAACGAATTCGAAGTGAAGGTTCAAGACAGTAAAGGCCAGCCGGTTAAAGGAATCCAGCAGATTAAGCTCACCCTGACCTGCCTGGATATGGATATGGGGAAATACGAAATTGTCATGCCTGGCGGCAAAGCGGAAGGCTACAAAGCCGAAGATTTGATCAGCATGGCAGGCAAATGGAATGTTCATGTGCATGTGCTGACCGACAAGCTTGAAACCTGGGACACGGATATGGTGATTCACGTCGGTAATCATTAATGCCATATACTTTAAATTTTATTAAAAATTTTTATTAACAACATTACTAAAAAAAATCCACAACGATTCGATCTAAAGGAGAGAAAACAACATAATGAAATTATTCAAACGTCTTCCGTTCATCGCTACCGCTGCGGTAGGTTTGCTTCTATTCTCCGGCGTCGCAAGCGCGCATGTGACCGTCAAGCCTGCCACCTCCCAACCTGGAGCCTGGGAAACCTATACGATTAAAGTTCCGTCCGAAAAAGAAATCGCGACGACCAAAGTGACGCTAAAGGCTCCGGAAGGTGTTGAACTGATGGAGTATCAGCCGATTCCGGATTGGAAAGTTACCACCGAAAAGGACAGCGCAGGCAAAATCAGCAGCATCACCTGGAACGCGACCGGAGAGGGAATTCAAGCTGGCGAATTCCAGCAGTTTAATTTTGTGGCCCATAATCCTGAGAAGGAGACTGACGTAGCCTGGGATGCCTTCCAATACTACAAGGATGGAAGCATCGTAGAATGGACTGGCGATGAAGGCTCTGAATCCCCGCACTCTATTACGAAAATTACGACCGTTTCGGGCCAGCCAGCTGAGTCATCCGGGCACAGCCATGACAGCACCAGTGCGGATCACAAGGACCATCAACCGGACAGCGCAGGCAGCACCGCGACCGCTCCGGCAGCGGGGGACAACTCGTCCACCAATGGCACACAAACGGCTACGCTTGTGATTTCCATTACCGCTCTGGTCCTTTCGATCATCTCATTATTCGCCGCCTTTACGAAGAAAAAACGCTAATATTCAATTATATTTCTTGTGTGTTCAGCCCGTGCCGTGAAAGGCGCGGGCTTTTTCTTGTCCATACATCATGGACAAAAAATACACATTCGGGTGACAAATCAAGCATGATGACTTGAGCCCGGCCATATATTTTAAAGATGCATGTATCGTCCAAGGCGCAAGTAGCCAGGGCGTCATTACTTACGAAAGGAGGTCAACGAATGATCGAATTTCGCGGAGTGTACAAAGCTTTCGGCAGCTTTCAGGTTCTCCAAAACATTCATCTCCGGATCGAAGAAGGCGAGGTTGTCGTCATTATTGGTCCCTCCGGCTCTGGAAAAAGCACCCTGCTCCGCTGTATCAACCGCCTCGAAACGATATCCTCCGGGGAGCTGATCGTCAATGATACGCCGCTTCATAACAAGAAAGTTGATATCAACCGTTTCCGGCGCGATATCGGGATCGTATTCCAGCATTTCAATCTGTATCCGCATAAAAAAGTGATCGACAATATCACGCTCGCCCCTATCAAGGTACTCGGGCTGTCCAAGGAGGAAGCGGAAGAGCGCGCCCTCTCCTATTTGACCCGGGTCGGCATTGCAGACAAAGCGCAAAGCTATCCTTCACAGCTGTCGGGAGGCCAGCAGCAGCGGGTGGCTATCGCCCGGGGACTCGCCATGAGGCCGAAAATCATGCTGTTTGACGAACCCACCTCCGCTCTTGACCCGGAGATGATCGGCGAAGTGCTTGATGTCATGCGTTCTCTTGCCCATGAGGGAATGACGATGGTCATCGTGACGCATGAAATGGGATTTGCCCGGGAGGCCGCGGACCGGATCGTCTTCATGGACAACGGCCAGATCGTCGAGGAAGCGCCAGCTTCCACCTTCTTCAAGGAACCGCGCGAGGAGCGCGCCCGCTTGTTTTTAAGCCGCCTGATCCACCATTAATGCGGCCCTCATCAAACATATGAAAAGGGGTAGAAAAAGAGATGAACCGAAAAACCTGGTTAACGGCTTTAATGATCATCATGACGGTCTGCCTGGTTCTAACCGGATGCGGAAGTAAAAAGGAATCTGGCGCCAAAGGCGGCACACTTGAAGCGATCAAGGCACGCGGCAAAATCATCGCCGGCGTAAAGTATGACACGAAGCTGTTTGGCCTGAAGGACCCTGCCACAGGCAAAGTAGAAGGTTTCGACATCGATATCGCCAAGGCGCTCGCCAAGAAAATTTTCGGTGATGAAAACAAGGTTGAACTCAAAGAAGTGACCTCTAAAACCCGGATTCCGCTGCTGCAAAACGGGGATATTGACCTGATTATTGCTACGATGACCATTACGGAGGAACGCAAGCAGCAGGTCGATTTCAGCGACATTTATTTTAAAGCCGGCCAATCGCTGCTCGTCAAAAAGGGCAGCCCGATCCAGGGCCTGCAGGACCTGAAAAAGGGCATTAAAGTACTGACCGTGAAAGGCTCGACCTCGGCAAAAAACATACGGGAAAAAGCACCGGACGCGACCGTGCTGGAATTCGAAAACTATCAGGATGCTTTTACCGCGCTCAAAGCGGGACAGGGGGAAGTGCTTACGACGGATAATGCCATTTTGCTCGGTATGCAAAAGCAGGATTCGAATTACGTCCTTGTAGGCGGCAATTTCACCGATGAGCCTTATGGCATTGCTGTTAAAAAAGGAGATACGGAATTCGTACAAACGGTCAACGACCTGCTGAAGGAGATGAAATCCAGCGGCGAATACGACAAGCTGTATGAACACTGGATGGGTGTGAAGCCGGAGTAACTCCGTACTCGCTTCATCAAGGGAGGGAACGTCTCTCTCCCCTGATACCTTCCTTAGAATCATACTTCAGGAAAGGAGACCGGCCGCATGACAGGCAAATTCGACGTCCATGTTCTTATCAATCATTGGGACCGCTTTCTGGAAGGATTTATCCATACGGTCGAATCCAGCATCATTGCTCTGATCGGCAGCTTTATACTCGGTACCTTGATCGCCATCATGCACATCTCGCCGTATAAGCCGCTGAACTGGCTGGGAACGGTCTATGTGGAGTTTATCCGCAACATTCCGCTGCTGCTCGTCGTGTTCTTCTTTTTTCTCGGCCTTCCGTCGCTCGGCATTCCGCTTGATGGCTTCACCTCAGGCACGCTTGGCCTCATGGTGTATACGGCTGCCTTCATTGCCGAATGCATCCGGGCTGGTATCCAGACCGTCCCTTCCGGACAGACGGAGGCGGCGCGTGCCACAGGATTAACGTATGTGCAGACCATGCTGCATATCGTGCTTCCCCAAGCCATTAAAATCGTGCTGCCTTCCATCAGCAACCAGTTCATCAATCTGGTCAAAAACTCTTCGATTCTTGCCGTCGTGGCCGGCCTGGACCTAATGTATTACGCGGATCTGATCAGCGCGGACACCTTCCTACCACTTACCGTCTATACTTTCGTTGCCCTTTTCTATCTCGTGCTTACGCTTCCGCTCAGCATGGGGGTCCATTATATGGAGCGTCGGTTCAGTTCAGCGGATCACTAATTTCCTAAAATAACTGTGGAAGGAGGCAGCCGCATGGATTTTGCAGGAGCATACTCCTGGCCGAATCTCTCCTTTATCCTGCAGGGATTCGGCGTTACCCTGATTGTCGCGGCCCTCTCGATCGTGCTCAGCTTCGTGCTCGGGACCATTTTGGGTATCCTTCGTTATACACGTATCCCCTTCCTGGCCCGGCTGCTGGCCGTCATTATCGATCTCATCCGGAATCTGCCCCTGCTGCTCATCATTTATTTTATTTATATTGCACTTCCACAGATCGGAATTAAGTTGACACCATTCTGGTCGGCCATCGCTGGCTTGACGCTGTTCGAAGGCGCCATGATATCCGAGATCGTTCGCGGCGGCCTTGCTTCGGTAGACAGGGGGCAGATCGAAGCCGCCCGCTCCTCCGGGCTCGGCTACATCCAGACTATGCGCTATATCATTCTGCCGCAGGCTCTGCGCCGGATGATGCCGCCGCTGGTCAGCCAATTCATCTCGCTGCTGAAGGACACTTCCCTGGCAATCGTCATCTCGCTGCCAGAGATCATGCACAATGTGCAAATTTTGCAAGGCCACAGCCTGAATTACGTCATTCCTGCCTTGCTTATGGCCGCACTGCTATTTTTTGCGGTCAACTATACCTTGTCGGTTATTGCGCGGAAACTGGAAGCACGAAGGGTGTAATCCTTCGGCTCCACCGTGCAGCAGCAAGCCCCTAGAAATATTATGAATACAGCCGTAAGGTGTAGCTCCGTGTCCATGGTTCATGAGCTGCACCTTTTGAAGTTTCAACGCGTAGAATTTATTCTCTAGTGGCCTATTTCAAACAAAGGAAAAGCCATAGTAAAAGACGAAGCTGTATATTCAACCCACACCGAAGGAGGAGACCGATGACTTTTATGAACCGTCTCGAAAAATATGCGGAGTTGGCTGTCAAAATTGCAGTCAACATCCAGCCCGGCCAATCGCTCTGGATCAACGCACCCATTCATACGCCCGAATTTATTCGTATGATTTCCAAAGAAGCTTATAAGGCCGGGGCCAAGCTGGTACATATCGAATGGCAGGATGAAGTCAGCACGCAGATCAAATACCATTTCGCGCCGGATGAGGTCTTTGAGGAATATCCAGCGTGGAGAGCGCAAGCCTTGCAGCAGTTTTCGGAAGAGGGCGGAGCGTTCCTGTTCATCGATTCGAGCAATCCCGAGCTGCTGAAAGGAGTGGATCCGAAACGGATCTCCGCCCAATCCAAGGCCGCTGGAACCGCGCTCGTCAAATGGAGAGAATATATGAGCGCAAACAAGGTGACCTGGTCCATCATCGGGGTACCTTCAGAGGGCTGGGCCAAACTGGTCTTTCCTGACCTGGATAAGGATGCGGCCATCGATGCCCTCTGGGATGCGATCTTCAAAGCGGTCCGTGTTGATTGCGAGGATCCGGTACAAGCCTGGAAGGAACATAATGCCACCCTTCACGACAAAAGAGCCTGTCTGAACCGCAAGCAGTACAAGAAGCTTCGTTACCTTGCTCCGGGAACCGACCTGACGATTGAGCTTCCGGAGCATCATATCTGGAACGGCGGTACCGCACTCAACGAAGCCAAAAATCAATTCAACCCGAACGTACCGACAGAGGAAGTATTTACTTCTCCCCGCAGAGAGGGTACCCATGGCGTAGTTCGGAGCTCCAAGCCTCTCAGCTACCAGGGCAACCTGATCGAAAACTTCAGCTTGACCTTTGAACATGGGAAGGTTGTCGATTTCGAAGCGGTGACAGGTTATGAATCACTGAAGGCCATGCTGAACATGGATGAAGGCGCCCGTTATTTGGGAGAAGTCGCACTTGTGCCCCATCACTCTCCGATTTCAGAATCGAATCTGATTTTCTTTAATACGCTCTATGATGAGAATGCCTCCAATCACCTGGCTCTAGGCGACGCATTCCCAACCTGTGTTGAAGGCGGGTTATCCATGTCGCGGGAGGAACTGGATCAGGCCGGACTGAATCACAGCCTCATTCACGTTGATTTCATGATCGGCTCAGCAGAAATGGACATCGACGGAATCACGGAAGACGGTCAGGTTGAACCGGTGTTCCGGAACGGAAATTGGGCTTTTTAAAAAGAACTCCTGAACTAAAAAATCCACCGGCCTTTAAGGCCTGGTGGATTTTCTGGGTTATGCGCCGCCAGCTTTTATCGGCTGGTTCGATCTCCTGTTTTCCTTATTTGTTCTCAAGCTTCGCCTGCTCCACTCTCTTCTGGGCCGCTTCATAGGTGTCGATCAGCTTCTGCACGCCGAGTCCATTGATTTCCTCGACATATTTATCCCACTCACTCAGGTTTCTTGTACCGAGGACAAATTTGGAGAAGTTTTCTTCCCTGTATTTTTTCACAGCCTGCCCGGTTACCGATAGCACTTCATTCTCCGCATCTGTAAAGGCCGGCTTCGGCTGCATGGCAGGCGGGTCATATTTGGCCGCTTCTTCATAAGCCTTCTTCAAATCGGCCGAGAACAGGGACAGGTGAGCGTCATAATCGATCCATGTATATGTGCCGCTTGTCTGCAGACCGGTCTGTTTTCGCATTTCCGTGACGTCCGTAAACTTGGGCTTGAACTTCTTCTGCCCATTCTCTTCGGTATACGTCTCACCTTCCTTGCCCCAACTGCTTATGGTCCGGCCATCTTCGCTGTAGAAAAAGTCCATGTACTTCATAATGTCATCGATCTGTTTGGAGGTTGAAGCGACCGTCAAGCCGCCTTCCAAATAATGAAAATACGGATTCTGCGGCTTCATGCCGGACAATCCGGCCGGAGGGGCCATGAACTGCATGCTGTATTCCGGATTATCTTTACGCATGGCATTGTTGAAAAAGTCGACGCGGCTGATATAGTCGATGGTCATAAACGACTGGCCGGTGGACATGACGTCCTGCCACTGCTTCGTTTGGATCGAGAGGAAATCCGGAGGGATAAGCCCTTCCTGATAAAAGGTATGCCACATGCTGACCATCGCCTTGTAATTGTCCTCTGTCGGCCCGAATTTCCATTTCTTTTCGTCAAAATTATAATATACGTCCGCGCCGCTGCCGAAGTTGGTCGTTAGATTCGCCATCATTTCATCGGGAATCTGGCCGAAGCGCATGGAGAGCGGGTAGCTGTCCGGGTAGATCTCCTTCAGCTTTTTCAGTACCTGATGCAGCTCCTCGTACGTCTTGGGAGGGGTAAGTCCGTTCTTTTTGAAAACATCCTCGCGGTACAGCCAGATCATGCGGTTCGTCTCCCCGAAGCCCTGGTTCGGGAACATATACATTTTGCCGTCCGCGGAGAGCGCCGCCTTGGCTTCTTCCGGGTACTTAACCATCCATGCTTTCAGATTCGGCATTTGGTCGACATGATCCAGAATGTTCTCGAGTGCCCCCTGATCGCCATACTTGTTGGAATCGCGGCGGCTGGACATATACATGAGATCAGGCAGGTTACCCGAAGCCATGACCAGGTTGAGCGTATCGCTCAGCTTGCCGGACGGCGTCTGAACGTTCAACGTAACGCCCGTCTTTTCCTTGATCCATTTCCAGATCGGCCAATCCTTGCTGTACGGAAACGTTGCGTTGTTATCGAGTAGTGCTGTGAGCGTGACCTCGCTTTTCGGTGTGGCAGCAGGATTAGTCTCGCCTTTTGGCTCCGCCGCAGGAGTTTTCCCTGTGCTCGAAGAGCAGCCTGACGCTGCAAGCATCACCACCAGCAGTGCCGCAAGAATCGTATACGACCGTTTTTTTCCCATGTACATCCCCCTTGATTTCATTTTTCTTCCGAGAATTTTACAAAATCCTGATCCTTAAGCAAAATCAATGATGTCAGCCTTTTACCGCCCCGATCATGGAGCCCTTGACGAAATACTTCTGGACGAAGGGATACAGGATCAATATCGGCAGCGTGGATACCATGATCGTCGCATACTTAAGCGAATCCTCAACGATCAGGTTGTCGCCGCCGATCTGCGTCACTTGCCCGGAGCTGACGCTGCCGGCAAGCACGAGATTGCGCAGGAGTACCTGCAGCGGAAACAGCTCCTGGTTGCGCAAATACAAGAGCGGGTACAGAAAGTTGTTCCAGATACCGACCGCATAAAACAGCGAGATCGTCGCGAACACGGGCTTTGACAGCGGCACGATGATCCTGAAAAATATCCCGACGTCATTCAGCCCATCCATCCGTCCCGATTCCTCCAGCTCTTTCGGGATCCCGCTGAAAAAGGTGCGCATCAGGATGAGGTTCCAGGTGCTGACTGCGCCCGGCAAAACCATGCCCCAAATCGTATCCACAAGCCCAAGCGAGCGGACGACCAGAAACGTAGGGATCATGCCCCCGCCGAAAAACATCGTGAACACGATAAGCAGCGTAAAGCCTTTGTGGAACATCATGTCTTTACGGGACAGCGCATACGCTCCCATCGAAGTAACAAGCATGGCGATGGCCGTGCCAAGTACTGTGTATATGATGGTGTTCCGGTATGAAGTCCAGATTTTCGGATCGCCGAGGACCAGCTCATACATCCGCAGATTGAAGCCCTTCGGCCACAGGGTTACTTCCCCCTTCATCACGTACACATCCCCGCTGAGCGACACGGCGAGCATATACACAAACGGATACAGCATGACGACGGCAAGCAGCAGCATGATCAGCGTGTTGATAACGGTAAATAAGCTGATGCGGCTCCGCATGCGACCGGTGGTTACCATAGGCTCGTTCCTCCTAATCGCCGGCTGACGTAATTGGCCGAAAATATAAATATGAAGCTGATAACCCCCATAAATAGATCGATGGCGGAAGCATAACTGAAATTGCCCTGCTCCATGCCGACCCGGTACACATACGTGCTGATGATATCAGCCGTACTGTAGACAGCCGGATTGTACATCAGGAATACTTTTTCAAAACCGATCTCCAGCACCTTGCCGATATCGAGTATCAGAATGATCATCATGGTCGGCGCGATCCCGGGCAGCGTGACATGCCATAGCTTCCTCCACCTTCCGGCCCCGTCGATGCCGGCAGCTTCGTAAAGCTGCGGATCAACCGCCGTCAGTGCCGCCAGGAAAATGATCGTCTCCCAGCCGATGTGCTGCCATATTTCCGAAATGACGTAGATGGGCCGGAACAAACCAGGTTCCATCATGAAATTGACCGGTTTTCCGCCGAGCGCCGTAATCAGCTGGTTGACGATGCCCCCTGTCGGCGACAAAAACATGATGACCATGCTGGCTACGATGACGTTGGAAATAAAATGCGGCAGATAGCTGAAGGTCTGCACCCACCGTTTGAACACAGCATTTCTAACCTCGTTCATGAGGAGGGCAAGAATAATCGGGGCGGGAAAGCCGAACAGCAGCTTATAAGCCCCAAGCAAAAACGTGTTGCGCATCAGTATCCAGAAATCCGGATTGCTGAAAAACATGTGGTAGTACTTCAAGCCGACCCAGTCACTCGCCCAAATTCCCTTGAACACATTATAGTTTTTGAACGTGATGACCAGTCCGAACATCGGAGCATATTTGAACACCAGATAATACAGCAGGCAGGGCAGAAAAAGCAGCCACAGATATTTACTCCGCCGGAAAGCCCGTGCCATCCGCCCGCTGCCAAGGCGAGCACGCCGATCCGTTTTCAGGAACACCCCAGCGCCCGCCAGATCCGTCTCCACCGTTTTCATTTCGCTTCCGCACCTCCCTTGTCATTTAATGGATGGCCTTACCTGTTATCTGTAGCATAATGGATCAATCCTTGGAAAATAAATCGGCATGTTTGCGGCGCCATCCCCTTTTTTTCGGATGAGTGGAAAGGTTGTAGAAATTCCTGAAAAGGTGAATATTGTGAGAATGCAAAAATAAACCTTATGATATAGTCATTCTGAAGCTGCTGCTCTGCTAATCGATAACTGACCTACATGACATGGAGGTGTTCATCGAATGTCGCTCGTTTTGAAGAGAAAGCTCGGCTTTCCCACGCTGTTCACCAAGCTGCTGTCCGGTTTTCTCGCCGTCATCCTGCTGCTCACCGCCTTCAACCTCGTTTCCTTCTTCTATCTGAAGCAGCAAATTCACAATGAAATCGTGAAATACAATGAACTTGGCGTGAATCATGCCGCCCGGGGCTATGAAGACCAGTTCCGCCTGACCCGGGAAATGGTGCTTGGCCTGTACCAGGATCCGCTGTGGACGACGTATGTCAACCAGCTGCGGCAGGTGAAGGACAATCAGGCTTACGGTTATGTAAATGACGTGATTGCGGAGATGAAGCGGCTCTACGCCAACCCTTTTTTGGGCATGGATAATCTCATGATCTATTTTCAAAAGGACGCGTACGTCATCGAAAAAGACGGGACAAGCAGCGCGAAGTCGCTGTTCGGCACTTATTACACGAGCCCGTCCTATCCACTGGCGTTCTGGGATAAGCAGTTTGGCGAGCCTTATGCCTTTCGAGTTTTTCCCGCAGCGAAATTCGTAGAGAAAATGCCGGGATCGGCACGCTCCAAAGGAACCCTGCTGCCTGTCGTCATTAAAATGATGCCATACAAAGATATGTACCTGATCGCCATGCTGGACGCGGAGCGTTTGGCCCGGAACCTGCAGTCCGCCATGAGCGGAGACTTTTACATTCTTGATCCGGAAGGCCGCCCTCTCTATGAGCCCGAATCCACGGCGGACAGCGCTGTACTGCCTGCGTTTGACTCGCTCGATAACCGGCATTCGTTTGTGCAGAACGGCGATTTTTACTATTTTTATAAAAAAGGTTCGGAAACAGGCTTCACGTATATCAGCAAAGTTCCGGTGCAAAGCATTTCCGCCCAGCTCCTGCAATTGAACCTTGTACTTCTTTCGCTCCTGGCCGTTGTAGGCCTGCTGATTGTACTCACGTATTTGTTCAGCCGCCGTGTCCATCGCCCGATCCGCCTCATGGTCGATACTCTCCAGCAAGACGAACCCGAGACCGCTCAGGGGCCTGTCCAAGAGATTGAGCTGATAAGCCGGAGAGTACAGCATATGCGCTCCTCCCATCAGCGTATATCAAGAGATTTGGCTAGGAAAAATTCCATGCTCCGCCATTATGCGTATGCGAACCGACTGAAAAACATCCATATGAATCTGAGCGAGATCAGGGAGCTTGCCGATGCCAGCAGGCCTTACGTCATGATCGTTTATCAGATGATATTTAAAGAAGGATTCGCCCAATATCATCTGGAGCAAGAAAAGGGAGCTTATTATGTCCGGGAATACATCGATCTGATCTGGCAGCAGGCCTATCCCGAATCAGTTACGATTCAGACCGAGCCGCAGCAGGTGCTGTCGATTGTGTTCCTGCCAGATGAAGCGGCCAAGGCCCTTTCTCAGCTCCAGCATTTGATAGAGGTGTTCAACGCCGACCGCGGCTTCTATCTCGTGACGATGGCGTGCAGTCCTATACAACCTGAGGGATCGCCATTCACAGGCGCCTACGCCCACGTTACCGGGATGCTGAAGCATCGCAAGCTTCTCGATCAGACCCAGTGGATTCAGAAGGAAGACAGGGTTAACAGCAGGGAAGCCCGCTCTTTCAAAGCGCTGTGGGAGCAGGAATTTCAAAACAGACTGCTGAGTGGAAGCGAGGACAGCACGCAGGAATGGATCGAAAGAAGCTTGAGTGCACTTGGAAAAAAACAGGCTTCCGCCCTTGAATACCGCCAGTTCGCCAAAGATGTAGCGGATGAGCTCGACAAGCTGCTGCGCAGCCTCAATCTTTCTGCCGCATATCATGACGCTCAGGTGCCGGCGCTGGATATCACCAGGGATTTCTACAGTGCGGACCAGTATGAGCTCTGGTTCCGCGGTTTGCTGGATCCGGCGCTGCAGCTCATCCGGCGCAAAACGGAACATCATGACCCGATCACCTCCTTTGTCATGGCCTATATCAATGACCATCTAGAGGAGGATATCAATCTGGATATGATGGCTGATAAGCTGAACATTACGTCCGGCTACCTGTCCACTTACTTCAAAGAAAAGACCGGCCTGAATTTCAGCGATTATCTCAACAACCTTCGCATCCGTACAGCCAAGGACCTGCTGCAGAACCTGGATTTGCGCATTCAGGATGTTGCTGTCCGGGTCGGCTACCTAAACGTCAATTCATTCATCCGCATGTTCAAGCGCCATGCGGGGATGACGCCGGGCGAATTCCGGAAAAAGTATGCTTCATAGATGTCAAATACCCGGCATAACCATATGGGGAGATACTTCTTATATGAACGTGAGAATGAGATGGTCTGTTCTTAGGGACCGCATTTTACCAAGAAAGAGGTGGAACTATGCCCTATACAGATAATTATGAAAGAGACATCTATGGCATAATAGCCTTTTGGGTGCAGAACAACTATGATCACGGCCGATTTTTTGACAGAGAAATAAGTCATCATGAAATGGAACTAGCCCGTGCAAACCAGCATATGATTCAACGTCTGGGAACCGTATTTGAGAAGACGAAATCAAAAACAGCAGATCCCTCAAAATTGATTGATGAAGCTCAACACGCAACACGAGAATTTCAAAGTTTACTCGTCTATACGTTGGATAAATCATTACGCTGTGATGTCATTATTTCAACCCCACAATCACTTCTCGATCACATGATTCGGGAAGCAGAGGAAACCGTGTCGGTCTTCAAATTACTTCAAAGCGGTAACCGGGTTTCACCAGCTGACGCAACCATACATGAGAATTATTTTTGGCTCAGGCAAATGGCAGACCATCTTAGCTATATAAGTCATTATTTAGATACATCAAATTATGAACTTCATGATCAGGTGAGAAACATGACCAAAAAATTCGAAAACCTATTTCTCCAAGCTAATGCACTCAGAACGATGATACGCCATCCACGCAAGGAAATAACACCGGCTTTAAACGCCTTTAACCAAATGGTTATTAAGGAGACTAAAGCCCTTGAAGCATTTAAACTGGAATTAGACGATCTGATCAAACAATGTGCTGCCGTTACAACTTCACCTCCAGACCTGTTGGAACATGTTGCCAGAGAGGCACATCATTTATGGAGAAACTTGGAGGATCAGGTTATTTTGTAGATCCATCGAAACGTAAAACGGGACCGTCCCTGAAGCGATAAGCTTACGGTGACAGTCCCGTTTTGTTTTAAAACATCCGCTTCCCGCGCTTGTACGTCTCTTGAATCTGGATTCTCCCCTCTTGGAACGTAAAAAGAGCAATATCCGCAGGGGAACCCGGCTGCAGCCCTTCCCGGGTCTGAAGCTTCATGAGCCGCGCAGGCGCGGTGGACGCCATGTCCCAGGCTTCCCCGAGGCTGCATATCCCCGCAGATGCCATATGCGCGATGCCGGAGGTAAGCGGCAGGGCTGATCCGGCCAGCAGAGCCGGCTGATCGGTGAGATGCAGCCGCCCCTGCTCCGTAAGCGTGACATTGCCGCCAACGGGTGTATTATAAACACCCGGCGGCATACCGCCGAGGCTTACAGCATCGCTTACCAGGATCAGTCTGTCGCCCTTGACCTTACGGGCCACCTTCAGGAAGGTGTCCGGAAGATGGAAGCCATCGGCGATAACGCTCGCCCACAACCGGTCTTCCGCCAGCTGATCCCAAATGTAATGGGGATGACGCGGCAGCATCGGATGGGCTCCATTGCCCAAATGCGTTGACAAGCGCGCTCCGGCCGAAGCAGCCTGTTCAATCTGGCTTCCGGTGGCGGCTGTGTGTCCGACCGCAACGACGATGCCGTTCTCCACACAGCGGGTAATGAATTCGTCGCTGCCAGGCCACTCTGGGGACATGGTTACGATCCGGATACGTCCACCCGCCGCCTGATGCCAAGCTTCAAACCGCTCATCATCCGGAGCCCTTACATATGCCCGGTTATGGGCTCCACGCGGGCCGTCCTCCGGAGAAATAAATGGACCTTCCAAATGGATACCGGCGATGCTGTGCATCGGGCCTGCCCCGTCCCGTTCCCTTTCAATGCGGGAGCACGCCCGATCGATGATTTCAAATCCACGAACGATCAGCTCATCGGCTCCCGTAATGAGCGTAGGGTAGAACGTGGTGACTCCTTCTGCCCACATCCGTTCCATGAACGCTATAACATCCTCTTCCGATAGATCTGGAGCATTCATGTCGATGCCGCCGTAACCGTTGATTTGCAGATCGACCAGGCCAGGCGCGATCCAAGGCAGCTCCTCTTCCGATTCATTGCCGGGAACAGCTGCGGCAGGCCTGCATTCCGTAATGATCCCTCCCGCCATGCTGAGAACAATCATCTCCCCTGTCCGGTAATGCCTTCCTCTCAGAGATAAACCGGAGGATTGAATGCTGCCTGAATTCATGTCTTTATCAGCCCCCTTGAATTTCCCCAGGGTATGACTCCCGGTCAAGATACAACTGGCAGTTCGCGTGAGTTCTCAAGATCGAAGCAGGACATGAAGGAGAAATCGCCCCCTCCAATACGCCCTGCACCGCGTTTCGCTTAGCCGCTCCCGGTACGATGCAGAACAGCTTCTCAGCCGACACTAGTGCCGGAATCGTCATGGTAAGCGCATGCTCCGGTACATCCTCCAGCCGCTCGAAGCATCCATCATGAACCTGCTGCTGTCTGCACAGGTCATCCAGTTGAGCCCTTTTAACGATATAGGGATCTTCGAAATCGGCCACTGGCGGATCATTGAACGCAATATGTCCATTCTCGCCGATGCCCAGGCAGACCATATCCAGCGGCGCTTCCTGAAGAAGTGCGGCGTACCGCTTGCATTCCTCCACCGGCTCGGCTGAACCATCGATCAAATGAATTGTACCCGGATGAACTTGGTTAAATAACCGCATGGTCAGGAAATGGCTAAAGCGCTGCGGCGCACCCGCGCCAAGCCCGATATATTCATCCATGTGAAACGCCGTCACCCGCTTCCAATCGATCCCCTCCGCACGCACAAGATAGTGAAGAAACTCGTTTTGGGAAGGCGCTGCGGCAAACACCATCCGGATCGCTTCCTGCATCTTCAGTTTTTCCCTCATCGCTTCAGCCACATCTTCAGCGGCGGCTCTGCCCAGCTCATCGCGGCTGGCATACTGCTGGATCAGCAGACGGTCTTTTGCCCATGCCTTTTCGGCTGAAAAAGCTCTCGTCATATATGGATTCCTCCTCCTGAAGGTAATCGAAAACCTGTGCCCTTAAGGCATATCAGCATATTTTCTGTCCATGTTGTCCCAGCAGATCAAGCAGGCTTTCCAGGCACTCCATCGTCGCTTCTTCGCCGCCGGCGGAAAAAGCATATCCCGCCGGACGCTTCAGCTGCTCTTCGCTCAGTGTGGAAGCGAGCCGGTAATGGGTCTCCACGACAAGCCAGCCATCATAACCGTCCTCTGCCAGCCGGGCCAACACCCGGTCATAACCAACCTGGCCCTTGCCAATTGCGATAGCATCTGTCCTGCCCTGTTCCCGTACGGCATCCTTGGCATGTATGTGGCATATCAATCCGCGCAGCGCCTCATAACCATCCGGGTAAGGGAGTTCGCCGTCCGGATCCCACAAATTGTTGCCGGGGTCGTATAAGGCCCGTACCCGTGGGGATGATACAGCCCGCACGAGCGAGGCCACCTTCGCCCCGTTGGTAGCGAAAACAGAAGGATCCGCTTCCAGGATAAAGCGCACCCCGAATTCCTCCAATACGGGCACGGTACGCTGTAATTCCCGCACAATCCCCGGGTATGCCGCATCCCATTCCCCATCGGCCCAGAAGCTGAACCCCCGGATGAAAGGAGCCTCCAGCCGCCGGGCCAGTTCCGCATACCTGCGGAGCATGCGGTGATGCGCTGCAGTCTCCTCTTGATTCTTCAAATTGCATTTAAACACTGGAGTAGACAAACCGCAGACTTGCAAGCCAGCATCATGGATCATGGCAGCAATCTCTTCCACCCTCTGATCGCTGAGGCGATGCAGCTGCTTTCCGTCCACAGACCGCAGCTCTAATCCTTCAAGGCCGTACTGCTTGGCGATCCGAATCGCATCCTCAATGTTTTGCGATATTTCATCCGTGATGACTCCCAGTTTGAAGCCTGTCATTGGACTTGTTTCGCCTCCTCCGCCGCTTTACTGATCCAGCAGCAATATTTAATGGCATGAATTTGGCTCAAAGCTGAAATTAGTTCTTGATATTGAGCGAGGTGGCCGCTACGGTTACGGATCGATCCTCCGATCGCTGTTACTCCGGAATTTTGAGCGGGACGGGCCTTCCCGTTTTTCTGCTTTCATTTGCCGCTTCCAGAAAAGTGATCACCTCAATCGTCTCGGTGATATTTATAGGTACGATTTTAGTCTGGAACATACGCATTACACCTTCCAGCATACTGGCGTAATAGGGCTTTTCATTGGCATAGATATCTACGAAATCCGTTCCCTGTTCACGATGAAGCAGAGCCCCGAAGCGCTTGTTGCCTTTCCGGTTTCCGCGAATGGTACCGATCCGCCCGTCAGACCAGACCCCAACCGCCAGATCATGATCTTCTACTGTGGTCACACTCACCTCTGTACAGCCAGGGCCCATGCAGCGGTACAGCATATCGGCCATATGGATTCCATACCAGAAAAATCCCGGCTGCGTCGGCTGAAGCTCCATCGGGCCGCAGCAGTCTGCGCCAATGAGCCCGCCTTCATTGGTGTCCAAGGCGACGGCCAGATTCTCCGCGAAACGGACCGAAGAACAGCTCATTATCGGCACATGATGTTCAAGGGCAATGCGCGAGACCGCTCTGGCATCCTCGCTACTGAGTGCGAAAGGCTTATCAATGAATACCGGCTTTCCGTAGGGAGCCACAGCTGCGAACTGCTCTACATGCAGCCTACCATCCACGGTCAGGAGCATGATCGCATCCGTCTCTTCGGCAACAGCTTCCACAGTTTCAACCATCCGGACGCCAAAATCATCGCGGATTTGGGCCGTATAGCCCGGGACCCTGCTGATGCTAAGCGGAAAATCCGGAGATCCTCCGGGAAATGCGGTTGTCACCCTTCCGCCCGGAACATGAAAAGGATGAGCAGAATGATTAAGCATCTCCGCAAACAAAGGGGCATGCGAGGTGTCCAGGCCGATCATGCCGATCTTCAGTACGTCCGCGTTCATGCCTTTACGCCTCCCGGGTGCAGCCGTACTTCCCGTCCAGTCTGGGCGGACTCATAAATGGCTAGAATCAGATCGACCGATTTACGCGCCTCGTCTCCGGAAATCAGCGGCTCACGGTTCTCCCGCACCGCCTGGATCAGGTCATCGACGAGGATATAATGGCCGTCAGCCGAAATGACATGCGGATCATCGGTACCATCGGCAGTCCTATGCTGTATGCTCCCCGGAGCCTCGTCTCCATCCAGCGTCTTCCACAGCTTGAACCCACTGTCCCCGTAAATGATGGACCCATGCTCACCATGAATTTCAAAGCGCGCCTCCTGCCCCGGATTCACCGTTGTCGTCCCTTGAATAACGCCGTAAGCTCCATTGGTATATTTCAAGACCGCTACGGCGGTATCCTCCACCTCAATGTCATGAATCAGCGGAGACGCATAGGAAAAGACACTCTCCACGTCACCCATCAGCCAGCGGATAATATCCACGCCGTGAACTCCCTGATTCATCAGCGCTCCGCCGCCGTCCAGCGCCCAAGTTCCGCGCCATCCGGCGCTCTTGTAATATTCGCGGCTGCGGAAGTATTTCAAATACGCATCACCCAGTACTAGGCGGCCGAGCTTGCCTTCTTCCACCGCCTTTTTGGTCAGAATCGCCTCTTCCGTCGTCCGTTTCTGAAACACGGTAGCCAGCTTCACGTTATGGGCGCGGCACGCTTCAATCATCTCATCCATATCCTTTGCCGTAATGCCCAGTGGCTTTTCGCAGAGTACATGTTTCCCGGCCCGTGCCGCAGCCACGGTTACATGACGATGCAGCCCGCTCGGAACACAAACACAGACTGCATCCACTTCCCCTTCCTTCAGCATCTGTTCCAGCGTGGCATAGACGGGAGGTGAACCATATTCCTTGGAAAAGGCCTCGGCCTTTTCCGGTACCTCGTCAACAATGGCTGTAAGCTCTGCTTCCGGATGGCTTATAATCGCACGTGCATGGAACGGGGAAATGACACCCGCGCCGACAATGGCAAATCGCATTCTTTTCGTCATTACAACCTCCTCCTTCCGATAAATGCACCATGGTTATACATCCCACATTCTAAAGACCGTCTGTCCTGATTCCAATCGTCCATTGTTACGCTTTGCTCACACCTTTGGCGGCATCCGCAGAATGGGAGATGAATCTGAAAAGATGTATATTTTGAAGTATATGAAGCTTGGCCGCGCGTCTTTACCAATACTCAGCATCCTGTTCATCATTTAAAAAAACAAAAGAGGACGCTCTTAAGCTTAGGGCGTCCTCTTTACTAAATCAGATTTATTTAATTAGGAAAGAACAATATTCAGCGTTTTGATTTCATACGGCGCCAAGGCTACTTCGATGTCCTGTCCTGCCACAGGCAGAGCGGACGGATGTTCTTCCATAAGGTCGGTTTCTTCTGCCGAACGAACTGGTCCGAGATACGGATCCACAGTGACGGCTGCTTTCGTCCGGATGCCTCCGAATTCGTACAGGCGTACGATCAGCGTATTACCGTCTTCGGATTTTTTGACCGTATCGATCATGACGTTGTGGGCATCTACCTTAAGCATGCCAAGCTCGGTAGGGAGTCCACTGCTTCCTGGTACAGCCGCAGCCATCAGCGGAGCGTTCAGCTCACACGCTGCCTGATGCGTTCCCGCTTCATACCAGCCTCCGCTGTGCGGATACAAGGAGTACGTGAATTCATGCAGCCCTTGGTCCGCATTGCCGTCAGGATACACGGCAGATTTGATCAAACTCAGACGGATGACATGGTTCCGGATGTCATGTCCGTATTTGCAATCGTTCAACAAGCTGACGCCATAGCCGCCTTCGGAGAGGTCCACCCAGCGCTGAGCCACCGATTCGAAGCGTGCATAATCCCAGCTCGTATTCCAGTGCGTCGGCCGTTCTACATTGCCGAACTGGATTTCGTAAGTCGCTTTGGTTGAGCGGATCTCCACAGGGAAGGCCGTTTTCAGCAGCTGCTGATGCTCATTCCAATCCACCCGGGTTTTAAAATCAATGCGTGGGTGATTGCGATATACGATCAGATGCTGCTCAATGGTGGATTGCTGATAGCTGAACACCAGCTTCAGCACGCCGCGCAGCGGTCCTGCTTCCAGCACGGTCAGCTCCTGCAAACCGTCGACGATAGTCATTTTATCCTGGTAATAAATATCGATGTCCCAGGCGTCATGCGCCATCGGCTTATCTTCGAATACCTGAAGCACGTTGGCTGGCTGACCCGGCTTCAGCACTTCACGCCCGGCCTGCTTGTCATAAAGCGAGGCAATCTGGCCGGCTTCGTTCAGTCGGATGCTGTAATACGGCGTCTCAAGGCGATCCGTCTGGATGCTCCAGGATTCGGAGGCGTTTTCCACGTTGTGCTGAACGTCCGCCGAAGTGCTTCCGTCCTGCATCCGCTCCGCTTCACGGCGTCCGTAAATGGTCGTATATCCATATGCCGGCACGCCCTGAACCGCTACCAGTACCTTCCCTGAATCTGTCGATCCAGCCGAATCGGCCTGAACATCCAGCTTCATGCCCTCCGCCGTATACCACGCGAACTCTGCTGCGCCGTCGATTTCGACCTCTGCGAGGAAGGACCGGGTCCAGCCGAGTGCGTTAAAGATGCGGACAGGCACTCCTTTTTCCACTGCTCCGGCAGATTCGCCGCCAATCGTTCCATTCAAACCGCCAAGCCCTTTTTCAATCGCGGCAAGAGCGAGCTTTTCCGATTCCTCGTATTCGAGCTTGCTGTCCTCATACACTTCATGGATGGAAGAGCCCGGAATGATGTCATGAAACTGATTGCGCAGCACGATCTCCCAGCTCTCCGCCAGCTGCTCCGACGGGTAGGCATGCTCTGAATTCAGTGCAAGCGCGAACGCATTCAGGAATTCCGCATTATGCAGCAGCAGCTCCATCCGGCGGTTCATACGCTTGTTGTAGGCCTGAGAAGTATAGGTTCCGCGGTGGTATTCGAGATACAACTCGCCATCCCATAAATGCAGCTGCGGCTGATCCTTGACCTGTTCCTCGAGCCGGCCGAAGAAGTCCTCCGCTCCTCCAGCCTTGACCTGTGGCGCTCCCGGCATATCCTCGTAACGCCGCACGGCCTCCAGCATATCGCGGGTCGGACCGCCACCGCCGTCACCCCAGCCATAGGCCAGAAGCAGCTGATCGTTGATGTCCTTTTGGCGGTAATTGTTCCATAAGCCCTGCACTGAAGCTCCGGTCACATTGCCGTTGTACGTATAGAACCAGCTGCCGTCATTATCAGGTGTCGTAATGTAATGCGTCAGAATTTCCGTCCCGTCGATCCCTCTCCACGTAAAAGTATCGTAAGGGAAACGGTTGTACTGGCTCCAGCTGATTTTGGTCGTCATGAAGTAATCGATGCCGCTTTTCTTCAGAATCTGCGGAAGCGCCCAGCTGTAGCCGAACACGTCTGGCAGCCACAGCACGCGGTTGTCCACGCCGAATTCATCCCTGAAAAAGCGCTTGCCGGTCAAAAGCTGGCGCACCAGTGACTCGCCGGAAGGGATGTTGCAGTCCGATTCCAGCCACATGGCTCCGGTTGCTTCCCAGTTTCCGCTCTGCACGCGATCCTTGATTTTCGCATACAGCGTAGGGAAATCTTTCTTCAAATAAGCATACAGTTGCGGTTGCGATTGAAGGAACACGTATTCAGGGAAACGGTCCATCAGCGTGAGCACCGTTGAGAACGAGCGCCCCGATTTTTCACGCGTATGCTGGAGTCTCCACAGCCACGCCACGTCGATGTGGCAATGGCCTACCGCCGTAATCTGCGGGCGCGGGCCGCGCGGGATGGCTTCAAGCCGTTCTCTTAGCGTATGGCGAGCCTGCACGGCGGATGCATAAAACGCCTCTGAGCCGGGTCTGCTCCAATCCAGCTGGCGGAATGCCGCTTCCAGCGCGTCCGTCAGCTCATGTTTCTCCAGCTGGCGTTCGTCCAGCTGCTTCACGGTTTGTAGCATATGCAGCGACGTATAATACAAGTCGTCCACATCTTCATCCAGAATCGCGACACTCAGCGAATCAATGCGGTGATCAAACGGCGAGCGTCCATCTGGCGCCGTCAGGCCGCTCCACGCATAAATCGCCAGTTCCGCACGCCCAGACGCCACTGCATCTTCCGGGAAGAACAACTCGGCATGATTGCGATCCAGCGCCTGCAGAGGTTCTCCGTTCAGGAAGACCTGCGCTTCATATCCTGTGCAATTTCCCCCGCCTGTTTCCCCGAGCTTGATGAGGCCGATCACATCTTGGCCCTTCCAGCTTTGCGGGAATTCAATGTCTGCCATAAACCAGGCATAGCGGTCTCTGCCGCCCCAATGGTCGCCAACGCGAACGAGAGGACCTGACGCAGACTGCCGACGTGCTTCATCCAGATCCTTCACATCCGGTACGATATGTACGGCATCCAATCCCCGGCCTTCCCGGTATCTAATCCCAGCCAGCTCCCGGATGCGGTTTTCCAACTTCTGCAGAACGAATCTCATAACTGTTTTTTGCTCCCTTCCCCACGATTCTGTATTTTTAATATATATAATATATCATTTATGTCTAATATGAAACACAAAAAAGACTATCCGCTATTTTTACAGCAGACAGTCTATGCTTAACGGAACAATCGGTCGGCATTATCCAGGGCAGGAAGGTAGATTCATCGTGTGCCGAAGACCTGCCCGTCGCCCCTAGTTACCAGCAGAAAAGCGTTCAATCGTTTCATAAGGCAGATGGTCGGTGATTAGCCTTCCATAATAGGCGACCTGGATAATGCCTTTCTCATCAATCAAAAACTCGGCTGGAATCCGGTTGAAATTGGAGCCTTCCTCTGGTATAAGCTTGAAGCCGGCCTCCTCCACCTGGACAGAGATCTTCTCTTGGATTCCCGGCAGCGATAAGGTAGCTTGCACCTTGGCTTCTGATGTCTCCGCACCATATACGTCATAGATTTCAGCCTCGGGATCGGCAATGAGCGGAAACGGGGCATTTTGCTGACCAACGTACTTGTGAAGATTAGCTTCCGGCGATTCGAAAAAGGCGATGACTTCCATTCCTTGCTGCTGCCAAGCCTGATGCCGTTGAATAAATTGGTGTACCCTCAGATTGCATAAAGCGCAGGCCGAATTGCGAAAAAAAGCAAGTAGCACCTTGCGTCCACGATTGTTTTCAAGCAAAATGGGCTTGTCATTCTGGTCCTTCATTTGGAATAAAGGGGCTGTATCTCCATGCTGAAGCTGATCACTCATAGGGAATTCCTCCTGATCATCGGTTATTGGCATAAGCGCCTGAAACCCAATGTAACAGGAAAAAAACTTCCCCTCTGTGACTTAGTCACCAAGCTGATCTTCCAGCCTGCTTCTCTGGTCGATTCTCACCCAGCCTCTTCCCGTTTCAATCCAGCCATTCTGTTTAAATCTCTGCAGCGAACGAGAAACGACCTCGCGCGCAGTGCCGATTTCGTCGGCCAGCTCCTGATGCGTCGTATGCAGAAGCGGCTTCCCCTCCTCGGTCGCACGCAGCAGCGCCTTGGCAAGTCGCTTCTCAAGCGGCATGTACTGCTTCTCCTGAAGCATGTCGACCATGCGGAGCATGCCTTCAAGAAGCCCGCCAAAAATAGCGGTGCGGATCGGCTCATACTCCTGAACCCAGCGCAAAAAGCTGCTTTTGAGCACGAACAGCACGTCCACATCAGTTTCGGCGATTAGCGAGCCCGGATAATCGCGTCCACTAAGCCCGCTGAGCACCATCAATGAACAGACCTCACCAGCCGCGAGCATATTGAGCACCAATTCACTTCCCTGTTCATTAATGACCGTAATCCGGGCCGTGCCGCTCAGCAGGAACATCCCGTATACCGCCGCATCCTCCCGGCGAAATATGCTGGATTTGGCCGGAAAACGCTGCACGAACGGATGAGCTTCCGCCCACTCGGCAGGTTGTACGACGCTTAAGCAGGGAAAAACGTTTAATAATCGCTTGTCTGTAGGCTTAAAAGCCATACTTCATCCATCCTCCTTACCAGTTCAATACATTGATAACAAGGTAGCGTGGAGTCTTTTTAGGTTACCCGTTTTGCCGATTACTCCATATGTAACATAAACAGGCGAGGTTGAACAAATCGGAGCGCCTCTTTGGGTCGATT
Source organism: Paenibacillus mangrovi (assembly GCF_022898935.1). Classification (GTDB taxonomy): domain Bacteria; phylum Bacillota; class Bacilli; order Paenibacillales; family Paenibacillaceae; genus Paenibacillus_AQ; species Paenibacillus_AQ mangrovi. Next base: position 354,875 of record NZ_JALIRP010000003.1, read on the forward strand.
TATACGGATGCCTTCTAATAAAACAAACCGGCCTTCCCAAAGGGAATAACCGGTTTGTCGATCTATACACATAAATAATGTCAGGAAGGTACAGGCCCTGTCGTACAATTCACCACGAGCTCCGGCTGCAAAATAATCTTGCTGTACTTCGGCCCATTATCCGGATTTTCAAGTATATTCAGCAGCCTGCTGGCCGCCTCGAATCCCATTTGCTCCTCGTTTTGGTCAATAAACGTGAACGTGCTGAATTCCTCCAGCATCGGGCTCGGATTATCAAAGGTGATAATCGAGACATCCTCCGGCACCCGCAAGCCCGTCTTGCGCGCCACAGACCAGATATGTACACCGAGCCTGCAGTTCAATGCAATGTAAGCCGTCGCCATTTTATTCTTAATGAAACGATAAAGCGCGTAATCTTCCTTGTATGGCGCCTCATGCATGCTGAAATCGGTCAGGATGAGCGCCGGATTGATAAGCGCCCCCTGCTGCTTCAGCGCCTCGTTATATCCCTGTATCCGCTCCTCTACCGTCACGGTTGGCATCGGCGTATCTGAGCAGATTGCAATATTGCGGTGCCCCTGATTCCACAGATGCTCCACTGCGAGAATCGAGCCCTGTAGCGGATCGGACAAGACGACATTGGTCTCGACACCTGGAAGATGGCGGTCCAGCAGCACGAACGGATAGTTCTGCATTTTCAGTGCAATAATTTCTTCGTTATATACTTCGGCATCCACTGGAAAGATGATCAGACCATCCACACTTGAGCGCAGCTCGCGGATCGCTTCCTTCTCCAGCTCCTTGGAATTGTAGGTAAACATCACGATCAGTGAATATTTGCTGTCCTTCAGCGCACTCTGGATTCCCCGCACCATTTGAATGGCGAAAAAATCCTCAATCGACGGAAAGATGAGTCCGATTTTGGGTGCATGTCCGGCATGTACCTCCGAAATAACGGCCCCGCGGGCATTTTTGATGTAGCTTTCCGGAATGCCCTTGACGTAGCTGCCCCGGCCTGGTATACGGTAGATCCAGCCTTCATTCGCAAGATCCGCCAGCGCGTTCGCCACCGTAATACGGCTGACCTGGAACTGGTCGATCAATTCCTTTTCGGTTGGAATCCTGTCATCCGGAGCCAGTTGCTTCGTTGAAATCAATTGCTTGAAGTGGTTCTGAATCTGGATGTACAGCGGTTCCCGTTCCTGACTCATTAGCTAATCCCCCATTGATGTTTATTCCTTCGCTTCCACGCCGTTTTTCTTTTTCTTGGCATTTATATAAGGATCATTATAACATCTTAGCCATGAGACAAGCCAATAAATTGTAAACGCTTCCCGAGAGCTTTTGCCGAGTGCCTCATTTATTGCCGGAAAAGCGTGCAGATATTTTCGGATTTTGTCATGGATGAGTCCCTGCCCCCGTGTGAACAAGCCCTGTTTGCAGGTATAATAGAACAATAAATAAAATACTGACAACCGATTAGCGGGGAGTTGACCTCATGATACATATTTTAGTGGCGGATGACGATGTACATATTCGCGAGCTTCTGAGACATGTTCTGCAGCAAGAAGGATACGCGGTGTTTGAAGCGGCAGACGGCAACGAAGCTTCGGACGTGCTGTCCAGGGTGCAGATTCACCTGGCGGTGATTGATGTGATGATGCCGGGCAAGGACGGACTGCAACTCTGCAGCGAAATCCGCCAGGACTACGGGTTCCCCGTCATTCTGCTGACGGCCAAGGACCAGCTCCTCGACAAAGAGAAGGGATATACGGCAGGAACCGATGATTATGTGACCAAACCTTTTGAGCCGAAAGAGCTGGTGTTCCGGATTAAAGCGCTGCTGCGCCGTTATCAGATGGTCAATTCGCAGGTGATCAAACTGAACGACACCGTCATTGACACGAAAAATTACACGATACAATGCGGCGATAACATGTTTATGCTACCCATGAAGGAGTTCGAGCTGCTAACGCAGCTGGCCAGCTTTCCGGACCGTACCTTTTCCCGTGACGAGCTGATCCAGTTGATCTGGGGCGCTGACTTTGAAGGAGACGACCGAACGGTCGATGTCCATATCAAAAGGCTGAGGGAACGCTTTGCGGATATGACGGATGATTTCAGCATCCGCACCGTTCGCGGCGTCGGCTATAAACTGGAGGCGGCCAAAAAGTGAAATCTCTGTACTGGCATATCGTCCTTACAACCATTACCGTTATGATGCTCAGCAGCGTGCTCTCTTTTGTGCTGGCTAACGTCTTTTATCAGTACAAATTAAAACCTGTGAATGACAGCAAGATCACGCATGTGGCGGAAAACATCCAGCATTTCTACGAAATCAGTCCTGAGAGAGAACGCGAGCCTTATCTTGAGAATATAGGCACGCTCGGCTATCAAATTTATATCGTGGACCCGCGCGGCAACGGCACTTTTTACGGCGGGGAGTTCCGGGATCAGAGGCTTGCCCCTTCGGTCATCAAGCAGGTCCAGCAAGGCGAAGTATATCACGGTATTAAACAATTCCCTTCCAGGGCGTTTATTACAGGATTTTTTGACAATACGCTAATCAATACGATTGGAGTTCCGCTTCAGGACGGTGGGGAAACCTACGCCCTGTTCGTGCGGCCCAATGTCTCGATGCAGTTCGGGGAGCTCCATATTTTCCTGGCGGTCATTGTGGTCCTGATTATCCTGCTGAGCATTTTGCTGGTCGTCATCAGTACCCGATATATCGTCAATCCGATTACGAAGCTGACTGAAGCCACGCGCCTGATCTCGCAAGGAACGTACCATCTGAAGTTGAACGTGAACCGCAAGGACGAAATCGGGCGTCTCGCGAGCCATTTTTCCCAAATGGCCAAGGGGCTGGAGCAGCTCGAGGCGATGCGTCAGGAATTCGTATCCAATGTATCGCATGAAATCCAGTCTCCGCTTTCCTCCATTCAGGGCTTCTCCCAAACGCTGCAGTCCGGGGAAGTGAGTGAAGAGCAGCGTCAACATTACCTGTCAGTGATTGAAAGTGAGGCCAAACGCATGTCCCAGATGAGCAGGCAGCTCCTGATGCTGGCTTCGCTGGACAAGGAAGAAGAAGTGCTTGAGAAGACTACCTTCAACGTGGCCGACCAGATCAAGGAAGTGCTGCTGACGACCGAATGGAGCTGGCGGGAAAAGGAGATCGCCCTGAACATGCAGCTTCCCGAAGTGATGATCACCGCAGATCAGAAGCTTCTACACCAAGTATGGGTCAATCTAATGACCAACAGCGTCAAATTCACGCCGAAAGGCGGCACCATTACAATCCGGCTGTATCAGGATGAGAACAATTGCTATGTTGATTTTAAGGATAGCGGGATCGGCATATCTGAAGAGAATCTGCCCTATATTTTCAATCGCTTCTACAAAGCGGACAAAGCCCGCAGCCGTCACGAAGGCGAGACAGGCAGCGGACTGGGGCTGGCGATTACGCATAAAATCATCCGCATACACGGCGGAACGATCACTGTAGAAAGTAAGGTAGGCGCAGGAACCGAGTTTCATATATGCCTGCCTCTGAACTAGGCTTAGAATGCTGAAAATTCTGTTACCCATTCATGTCTGAGCTTTTTACACCATATTCCCTTTCAGGCTGGTTTCTCCGGGCGGTCCGGCGGACCAGCCTCTTTAGCTTGCGGTGCAGCGTCGGATCAAGCTTTACCTTTTCCGGATGCCTCCCACAAAAATGGTGACCGCCTGCTGAAACAGACGCTGCAACGGTTCCCCTTCCATCGTCAGCGTGAATTGGCATAACGTTCCCATCCAACTGCCGAACAGCAGCGTGGTCTCTTCCACGTTCTCGATGTCGAATTCGCCGCGCTCTACCCCTTCATGAAAAATGGCCGAGTAGGCCGCCATAGGTGTAGCCGCAAGACCTTGCAGCGCCTGCAGCGTCTCGGGCGAGGTGTTCGGATTCATCGCAAGCTCCTGCCCCACGGGTAATAAAGGCGTCTTGTAGTTGTTCATAACAAAATGCGCCATCCCGTACAGCTTCTGGGTCGAAGTAGGGTACGAACCTGCAATCGCCTGCCATTTCTCACCCCAGTGACGCATGGTTTCCAGGGACAAATGCAAAAAGAGCTTCTCTTTATTTTCAAAATGGTAATAGATATGCCCCTTGCTGAATCCGGATTCCCGCGAAATATCTGCGATCGACGTGCCTGCAAAGCCCTTCTGGGCAAAAAGCTTCGCCGCCTTCTCTGCAATAATCTGGCGTGTTTCCTCGCTGTTGTAATGACGTTTATTCACTTTTTCGCAACCTTCTAACGTATTCACTTTTGAACGAATGTTCTATTGCGAGTATATTTCAAATTTTTACATACGGCAATCGATAGCTTAATAATAAACGAGGGCAGGATAGATAGTTATAACATTAGAATCAAAGAATAGCTAAACCTTGGGATCCAAAATAAGGAACAGGGGTCCACGCAGCAACCTGCAATCTGACTAAGCTACCATCATCCTTGATATTAAATACTGAGACTGTGCCCTGGTTACCGTTAAGGGTGTAAAAATTGCGTCCATCTTTACTGACTCCAGCATCTATTGGTATACCAGTAGGCGTGCCAACGGGTGTACTTGTTATATACCCGAGAACTGTTAGCTTTCCGCTGTCATCTATATGGTAGGTGGATATTGTGCCACTTAAGGTATTAGTGGTATATGCAAAACGTTCATTCCTCGAAGTTACAACCCAGCATGCTGTCTTCTGGCCGTTCGGTACAGATCCACTGATAACATTCAGTATCCCGTTGTCACTCATGGAATATGATGACAGCGCGCTAGAAGTTACCTCCGTAACTAAAAGGATTCCTGAGGATAGGAAATAAGAGCCTAACGGTTTCGACCCATTAGAATCGTTAATGATTGGCCCTGTAACAGTACCATTACTATTAACATGGAATACACTGAGACGGTCTGTAGTTAACTCATTTACAACGATTTTACTGCCATCTGGAGTGAATAAAACCTGCGAAGGCTGAGCATTGTTCGTACTTAGAGAATGGGTGGAACCCGCAATATAAGTAAGACGTCCGTTATCTTCTATGTGAAAACCAGTGATATTGGATGCAAAATTATTGGCGGCGTTACCTACATTTGAAACATAAAGAAGATTACCGAATGCAGTTACGCTATTTGGCTGAGCACCTTCCGATGCCTTCACATCGGCGAGAACGAGTCCTCCGCTGTCGGTAATGATGAAACTACTGATACTATTACTGCCCGCATTCACAGCAAATAAGAAATGACCATCACGGGATAAAGATAGTGATCCTTGTGACGCAAGGGGATTGACGCCATCGTTTGGTGTTGCAGAAGAGACTTCCCTTGTACCCGTTCCTCTTCCATATGTTGGGTATCTCCCCATAAAGGTGAGCATACCATTCATGTCCCGGTAAAAAGCAATGACTTCATTCATTTCTGCACCATTGCTCATCATGTAAACCATCCTCTGCATTTTATGACTCTCCTCCTTCGAGCAGTTCTTTTGGCTCCGCATTAGATAATTCTATTCGTTTAATATTATTCATCTGTATTCATTCTAAAACCTAAAAACCCCCCACATTATTTCTGTGGGGGACATCAGTACACCAAGACTCTGCTTATTGCACCAGACTGGTAATCCGCTTCTTCTTCCAAGCAAGCCAGTAATACGAGTAAACCAAAATCATGCTGACGATAAACGCCGCCGGGTACCCCAGCCAAATGCCGCGGATGCCAAGACTCGTATGATAGGAAAGAAAATAAGCGACTGGCACCTCAACGCACCAAATCGAGATCACGCTGAAAATCATCGGCCACAGCACAACGCCGCTCGCGCGCATCGCTGCCGAAATAATCTGTGCATGGCCAAAAATCAGATAGCTCCACAGCGTAATCATCAAAAGCTGATGCGCGATATCTAGCGTTTCCGGGCTCGTAATGAACAAGGACAAAATATTTTTCGAGAAAATGTAAATCGGGATCATCAGTATCACGCCGATCACATAATTGAGGACGATGCCGGCACGGATGACCTCCTTCAAACGCTCCGTCTGCTTGGCTCCTATAGACTGTGCTGCAAGGACGGATACCGTCATGCCCAGGCTGATCGCCGGCATCTGGACGTAGCTCACGACCTGGTTAACCGATCCGTACGCAGCGGTGGCACTCGACCCAAAACGGTTCACGAACACGATTACGGCAATTTCGGACAGGGACACGAGAATCATGCTAACGCTGGACGGAATGCCCAGCCGGAGCAGCAGCTTCAGCATCTCCTTGTTCATGCGCAAATGCCTGCGGACCGACGCATCCAGACGGAGCGGGCTTTTCTTCCAATGCGTGTACATCAGCAGCAGAACAACCGTAATGACGGTCGAAATCAGATTGGCATACGCCGCTCCATAAATACCGCATTCCGGCAGTCCAAGCCATCCGAAAATCAGGACGGGCAAGAAAATAAGATTCAGCACCGTGCTGACGATCAGCGAGTAAAAAGGTGTCTTGGAGTCCCCGATTCCCCGCATAAACGTGGTATAGACCATATACAGAAACATGACCGGCAAGCTCCAGAACATAATGCGCGCATAGTTCACCGTAACTTCCATAATGTTGGCCGGGGTACCGACCATGCGCAGAATATCTTCCGTAAAAATACCGCCAACCACTGCAAGCACAACCCCGAGCAGGAAGGTAAAAGTCAGCGTCGTCCCAACGATGGTCTTCAGCTTTTCCTCATTTCTCGCTCCATACGCCTGACCAATCAGAATAGCACTGCCTGAACCGATTCCGATCACAAACGACACCAGCAGGAAAAAGAGAGGAAAAAAAGCGGAAAGCGCCGCGAGTGCGTCCACACCGATCCAGCGTCCGACAACAATCGCGCCAGCTAGCTGGCCGATGGATTGCAGGACATTGCTCAGAATGAGCGGAATCAGAAAAGCGATCATCGCACGGTATACACCGGGCTGGGTCTGAGAATTCAGCTGGGCCGCAGCGTCAGGCCTTCGGTTCTCCGCCGCATGCCCGGCGGCTTGCTGTGACGAGTTCATGGAAACATCTCCTTTTATCCTATAAATGGAACGATGGAAAAGGTAAAGCACCTCATGTGCAGCAGCATGGATCGTATAGGCGACACAATACCTCTCGGTTCGATTTATATAGACAATTTTATTTTTGTTTATATTTTACTTAGACAGTATATTGTAATGTTTATTAATTATCAACAGAAATTATAAAATAGATCACAAAAAGAGATGTTTATCCTCAGCTATTCCGCATCATTTAATGCAAAAAAGCCCGCTTGTTTCCAAGCGGACTTTCTAATTATCGATCTCATTATTTATATTAAATGGAGTCTATGATGCCGCGCGCAATCCAGACGCCTGCTGCACCTGCCTGGGCGAGACCACGGGTGATGCCCGCGCCGTCACCGCCGCAGTAAAGTCCGCGGATTTCCGTCTCCAGCGACTCCGTCAGCTTCGGCCGGGCTGAGTAGAACTTCGCCTCTACGCCATAAAACAGCGTATGCTCCGAGGCAATCCCCGGCGTCACATGATCCAGCGCCTGCATCATCTCGGCAAGGCTTTTCATCGTATTGTAAGGCAGTACGAGCCCTAGATCCCCAGGCACAGCTTCCTTCAACGTCGGCTCAAGAAAGCCCTCGCGGATCCGCGCTTCCGTGGAGCGTCTGCCGCGAAGGATGTCCCCGTACTTCTGTACGATGATGCCTCCATTCGACAGATCATTGGCTCGTTTGCATATCTCGCGCGCATATTCATTAGGCTTGTCGAAAGGCTCCGTGAACTTATGCGAGACCAGCAGGGCAAAGTTCGTATTGGATGAGCCAAGCGCCGGGTCCTTGAAGGAATGGCCGTTGGCAGCCATCGCTCCCGTATGGTTTTCCACAACGACATGACCCGAAGGATTGCTGCAAAAGGTTCTAACGCGGGTTCCCACAGAAGTATTGAAAATAAACTTCCCCTCGTACAGATGCTCGTTGATTTCCTGCATGACTACATCCGAGGTTTCCACGCGAACCCCTACATCCACCTGGTTGTTGTACATTTTCAGGCGGCGCTTCTTAAGAATTGAGGTGAGCCAGCCTGAGCCGTCCCGGCCGGGTGCGATCATCACGCGGTCCGCTTCGTAGGACTCCCCATTTTTCAGGACGATGCCGTGTACGGTGTGCGTACTGCCGTCTTTGGTCGTCACAATATCCTCGACTTCCGCCTTGAACATCATATCGATGCGGGTTTTCAAATATTCATATATGGATTTCAGGATCTCCAGATTCTGCTCGGTTCCGAGATGGCGCACCTGCGCCCGCAGCAGCTTAAGTCCGGCAGCGTAGCCGCGCTGCTCAATTCCGCGGATGACATCCGTTGTCGGGTCCGTAATGTTCGTCGTCGCCCCATGCTCCAGATTAAGAGCATCCACATAGCGGATCAGATCGATCACCTTGGAAGGCGATAAATAGTCTGTCAGCCAGCCGCCAAATTCGGTCGTAATGTTGAACTTGCCGTCACTGTATGCGCCCGCGCCCCCAAAGCCAGCCGTAATCGAGCATGCAGGCATGCATCCGGCAAATTCCTTCCGGCCTCCGGCAGGCGGACAAAGCTTGATTTTGTCCTCGAGAATCGGACAGCTGCGGCGGTAAATATCATGCCCTTTATCCACCAGCAGCACCTTCAGATGCGGCGCCTTCAGCGCAAATTCATAACAAGCGAAAATACCGGCCGGACCAGCTCCAACAACAATGACATCATATTTATTCATCATGACCCTCCTGATCGTAGTGATGTAAGTTTGGACAAAAAAAATCCCTAGCCAGTAGAACAGGTATGCCAAAAGCAACCTATTCGTAGCCAGAGATTTACGGTCTCTTGTAGAAACCCTCAAACCATATCAATGAGGATATACGAACAATTACCATCATATAATCAACAACAGAAGTAAGTTTACCGAATAAACACGAATGTGTCAACAAGATTTTAATTTATAATTCGTTTTTAGTTAATTAAATAATAGATAATCTAGATCCGAAGCTCATTTCATCGCCAAAATCCGAACATTAACAAACTCCCGCAGCCTTTAGATTTTCTTTTCATGCTAAATCGTATTGAAAAATATCCCCACCTTGTTTACGATGAATGCGTTACCAAAAACCGTACCGCTTTCTATCGCGGAAATTCCCACAGGAGGTATTCCAAGTGATCAAACGAATCGGGCATCTGGCATTTGACGTGGCTGATATGGAGCAGTCCCTGAACTTTTACTGCGGCGTTCTCGGCTTCAAAAAGGCATTTTCCATCGAAGATGATCAAGGCAATCCCTGGATTGAGTACATTAAGGTAACCGAGGGCCAGTTTATCGAGCTCTTTTACGGCGGTCAAAATAAGCCGCAGCGCGCAGAGCATCCGATCGGCTTCTCCCATCTGTGCCTTGAAGTCGACAGCATCAAAGAAATCGCTGCACATTTGAAAAAATGCGGCGTGACGCTGGATGTGGAGCCTTTACAGGGCAAAGACCATAACTGGCAGTGCTGGGCCAAGGACCCTGACGGCAACCGGATTGAATTCATGGAGCTGCATCCGGATTCACCGCAGATGAAAGCGTAGGATACACAAAATAACCCCACAAAGTGGAGACTTTGCTTCGAAGCTGATTCAGGTACTTTGCGGGGGGCCCAGGAAATAATAAATTCTAATAGATTAAAAAAGAGTGTCCCTCTCCGTTTTCCGGATGAAGGCCACTCTTTTTCACTTAAAACTATTAAAGACGATTATTTCCCGGTACCCTGTGTACCGCTTGTACCACTTTCTTGTGTCCCGTTTCCGCTCACCGTACCGCCAGCTGTGGTGTTCTGCGCCCCATCCTGCGTGCTGTCCGCCGAAGGCGTCGTCTTGCCGAGCTGATCCTCAGGTATGATCGTATAAGGCACGTTATCCACGAGCACCTTATCCACCTTGGTCAAATCAAGCTTCTTGATGAGCTTGAGCGTCACCGTGCTGGTATAGGCTTCCGCTCCATCAACGCCAGAGGCTGCGCCGTCATTGATACCACTGCTGTCCGCACCGGTTGTGCCGGTAACCGCAGTATCATTTGCTGCAGCAGTTCCATCCGAAGCTGTGCCATCCGTGGCCTGGGCTCCTGCTATATCACTGGTATCAGCGGTATTCGCCGTTCCGGTGCTGCCAGCTGAACCGTCTGCGGCCCCACTTCCATTTGTCCCCGAAGCGGTATCCGTTCCTGTTCCCGTACCTAAGCCCGTGCCCTGATCCTGAACCGAATCTGCTGCACACTTATAAACAAACTGCGGCGTAGGGATTTCCAAAATAATATTGCCGTCTTTCCCCGTGACCGTCACTTCATTCGCCTTAAAATCACGGCAGGATACCGGCTGTTTGAAGTGGAACGTCAGCTGTGTCACTCGGGTCTTGTCAGCATTTTTCAGCGTCTTGGACGTCAGTACCGGCACTTCCTTCACGACTTCCGGCTCTGCCGGCGGCGTATCGGTTGTAGACGGCTTCGTCGCCTCGACCGGCGGTTTTGGCGTTTCTTTGGCAAATCCGCCGTTTGCCTTCATAACCAGCAGCATGCCTCCGATCACCACGATCGCCAGCATCAGCACGGAACTAAGTCTGAGCACCCTCGGGTTGCCGCGCAGAAACTTGATTAGCGGTGAAGCGAGCTCGCTTTTCACTTTAGCATAGACCGGCTTCAGCGCAGGAGCGGCGGTATCGAAGTATTTGCGGACATTGTCTTTATTTTTGAACGCGGCAGGATCATTATTTTTAAAATAGTTCACGATCGCTGTCGCATAAGCCGGCACAAGACCGCGCGGACGCACAAAGGCATGCTGCGACGCCGACCACTGGATAAATTCATACACCGTTTCGGGATTCGGTGCATGCTTGTGCAGGAATTCCATGAGTCCGTTGTAATCTACCGCTTCCGTTTCGACATCATAGCAGAAGGCCAGCGTAATGCTCTCAAAATGGGACGGGGTGACTTCCTTGCGAAGCCAGTTCTGTCCTAGCTGCTGCACCTCATCTCGTTCGGCCGGGGAAAGACCCTTCAGTATGGAAAGCTCAGGATGCGGACTCGAGAACCACTGGTGCGCAGCCAGCATCACTTCCCCTTTGGAGCGTGTACGCGTATCAAACCGGGATATCCAGGAGCGGAACTCCTTCGGATTGCTCAGGAAACTGATCTGAAGCAGCTGCTCTTGGGTCAGCTTATCCAACTGGATATCCTTCAAGAGGAACAGGTTGGCGGCGTACATCAGCTTGTCCACGAACAGCGAACCTCCCGCCACCAGAGCGAAGCCATGCTGTGGATCCAGATCCAGCTCATCCAACTGGTCCAGCATCTGATTAACTGCCTTGACCGGCTCAGCTTCTTTGCGGAGCTTGTCCATCAGCTGTGCTTCCGCGAGCTTGGTGAAGAACTCGCTTTCCAGCACAACCGGATGGGAAACAGTCCAACTGTGCAGCAGATCGGCCAGATCCCGCGCCCTCGGCGCTTTCTTCATCCGGTTCTCGATGTATGGATTAAACAGCAGCTTCGGAAGTCCTGGACTGGCCAGCACTTTGCCGAAAAAGGCCCGGCTCAGCTCCGGATCGCTATCGATCATCGCATAAATAGCCGAAAGCAGATCCTTCTGGTTCTTGGAGATCGCATTATTGAGCGTCCGGATAAAATACTCGACGATCTTCCGTCCGCTGTGCTTCTTGTCAATCCGGTAGTAGTCCTTGATGCATTCCATGACCTCAGGCTCCTGAATCTCGCCCTGTTTGACATGATCAAACTCCAGATCAAAGCTCGCCAAAAAGAGATCATTCAGGCGCATCTTGGCAGCAAGAGCCCCGGCGGGCGCCAAATAATCCAGCATGCTGCGCAGCACCGTCAGCTTATTCTGCTCATACAGCTTTACGTTGCCTTCTTCCATTTGAAACAGCACCGCAAACTCATGATAGCTGGCAATCGCAATCTGACGGATCGGCTCCATGTCCTTGAGCATGTGGGCTGCGAACTGGTAAAAGCGCTCCGCCCGCTCCGGATTGCCAAGGGTTTCCCATGCAAAGTCCAGATACGGCTGGTCACTCCAGTCCAGATCTGCATTAAACACACGGCCTGAAACCAGCTCAAACAGAAAATCCTTCTCGATGCTGCGGTCATTCAGGCGCAGGCTGCCCTTCTCGACGAACATGATTTGGATGCCCTTTTTGCTTTGCGGTTCTTTGGCATAGGTCAGGAAACCAAGCTGTCGCCGTATTCCGTAGGGAAGGCTGGCAAACAGCAGCGCAAGCAGCTCCTTGGCCTTGTCGGACAGCTGCTCGATTTCCACATCAAGCACAATATATACTTTTTTCTTACCGGCTACGGATGCCATGGCCGCAAACAGAAGCTGTTTGAATACCTGCTCATCAATCTTCAGCTCCTGCAGCAGACTCAGCGCCTGCTCACGGTTCATACTGCCGCCGCGGTCCTTGGATGGAATTGCAGTCAGCTCCGGAAGCTCCATTCCCTGCTCGATATCATACTTTTCAGCGAAAGCGGCATGCAGCCAAGCGCGGTAATCCGTCTCAGGCGATTCTTGGTATCCGGCAGGAATGACATAGTTATGAGTAAAAAAGGCGCTGCGCAGCCCGGTAAAATCCGCCGGCTGGTACACGCTCCGGCCCACAATCGTTTCGCCGGTCTCCGTATGGATCACATGTAGGGCATCCGGGTACTCCTGCCCTTCCTTTTCGGTGCGTGCCATAAGCTCTGCCGGAGCATCATATTGGCAGAACGGGTGCAGCACTTTTTTGATGTAAGAAGGATCCAGTCCCGATGAACGCGCAATCGTGTCGAAGCCTTCTGTAGAACGGAAGATGCCGTGCCGCTCACGCGTATACATTTGCTGCTGGACCTTGTTTGGGGTCAACATCACATTTCGTCTCTCCCCTCAATATACTTCAGCTTATACATCAGCCAGATAAACGGCTCATCGACGCGGATCGGGCTGACGACGGACTGCATTTTCTGGTTAACCGGATTACTGCCAAGCGCAGACACCGCGAAATAAGCTGTATTGGAAAAATACACATCCATCGTGCCTTTAAACGGACGGTCCACCTTTTCGATGAAGCGGCGGATTTCGCCGTCGATATTTTCAAACTCCGTCAAATCCAGCGTTTTCCGGTGCACCATATTGTTAAACACGTTGCTGTTGGATTTGATATACTCGCCGTCCTCATCCTTTAGGGAGTGCAGCATATCGCTCTTGGTCAGCACAACGGCGGTCGGGATGTCGGTTTTCCCCTTATCCTCATAAGCGATAAAGTCACCGAACATCGTCAGCACCACATCACGCGGTTCATCATACTGCGACACCCACTCGCCCGGCTCATCCCCCATTTGAATGCGGATTTTGTCGCGGATGGAGCGGATTTGCAGCGGATCAACCATGAACAGGATGCCCGCGGAGTTCTTGATATGCTGGCCATGCAGGCCAAGGTAATCCTCATCGACCATCCCCTCACCGGCGACATCGAAAAACACCAGCGTCAGCGGCGGTTTGGTCTCGTCCTTGAATACGAACTGGAAAATAAAAGGCTCCTGCATCCGTTCCTTCTGCGTCGAAGCGAGCAGATCGCCCCGCTCAAACAGCGGCTCCTCGTACATCGTACGGAATTTGCGGCTGATCTCCGCGTTCAGCGGCATGCAGGCCGCATTGAAATGGTCTGCTGTTGAATGCTGAAGCGTATGGATCAGCGAGGTCATATACACTGATTTGCCTACCTGCGAGGCGCCGATGATGGAAATGATATTGCTTGGTACCTTGCCGGAAGTGACCGGTAGCTCGTTATGGCATTTCGGGCACAAACGGTGGCGCGTGACCACACCGTAGCGGTCATTAAGACCGACCAGCACATGATCGGAGTAGATATGATGCTCCTCGGGAATATCGCCCGGGCGCAAAATGGCTTCCATGTCGTACACCGAGTCAAGGCCAAAGCGCTCACGGTATCGGTTCAGCGCCTCGTCTTCCTGCAGCGCGTAATCCTCATCGTCTTCGCGACTGTGCGCCGCGCGGAATACGACCTCGTCCGGTGCGAATTTGCTGAAGCAGTACGGACACACAATATCGTAAAAAAGCGGCCTTGGCTCGGCGATCGGTTTCTTTTTGAATATATCAAAAATGCCCATAGGTTTCTTTCTTCCCCCTTTAGCTGGTGGGTGTTGCATAGTAGCCGCTGCGGGGACGGATCGTTCTTCCGATCGCTGTTGTCTCCAAATTTCTTTGATTATAACTTTCAAAATTGTAGAAATTCGGAGACAAAGGCGACCGCTATCGCTTCTTCAGATCGATTCCGTCCCCTCCGCTACTCTATGCATTTGATTGTAGTATCTTTGAAACGAGTTATTAGAACAAACTCGTTAACAATATTTGAGCCAACTCACAGATGAATTATTTAACAAATACTTCCTAGCTACTAAGTTATACTTCCAAAGAGGAAAAACCTCTCACTTATACTCCAAATTCACTCAGCAAGATACTCCGGTGCCCTCCTTAGACCAACCCTTCGAGCCATCTTAGAGCAGCATTCCAATCCCCTTAACTAACGCTGATTCAATTCTTACGAATCAGCCAAGTCCTCTTTCGAGATACCAAGCGGAATGTAAATTCCCGAAGAGTTTACGTGCTTCCTTTGAAATCGTGTTATTTCCTCTCAGTTCATTCCGATAACACGATTTCAACAGAAGCCGGAGGGAAGTTACATGGAGCGCCCAACAGTGATCGGAAGAATGATCCGCATTCGGAGCGATGCAATCCGATAACGCGATTTCAACAGAAGCAACGCTCACTCCGGCACCAACTCATACACCTGCCCGTACCTTTTCCCGTCGGTGAAAAACAGCCTCACATAATCGTTTTTACCCACTTCGATCACGGGCAGCACATTCCGTCCCGCTTCAAAGTCCGTTACAAAAGGGTACAGCGTGCCGTCGTCTTTGTTCGCCGGGTAGCTGCCTTCCTTTTTCACGTAGCAAAGCGCTTCTTTCGGAACGGGAATCTCCGTCGTAACTTTGATCTGTACCGACTTATACTTCTGGAACAAGCCACTCTTCTGCCTTATAGAGAACCACACCTTGGCTTTGCCGGTACTGAATTCCTTCCGGTTCTGCCCGTCATGCTGGCGGATCAGCGCCGGGCCGTCCTCCGTCTCGGTGGACGCATATATGGTATATACGACTCTGCCGACACCGTCGATCCGGTCGTGGTAGCCGTTACTGGCTTTGTATTCATTCCGGGTATACAGCTTCAGCCGGCTCATATCAGGCCTTTTCGTATCCGGCATCGGCTCTTCCCCTGCCATGCTGCGCTCAATGTAGACCGCCGCTATATCCTCCGGCCAGCGCCAGCGGAGCGTACAGCGGTCTCCATCCAGCTGATGGGTCACACCGCGAATGAGCAGTGAGCTGATATCCGCATCGATGAACCTCATCTTTCATTCGCCTCCCGCATTAAAATCCTCTGCTGCTGTTATTCTTAGATCGCCCCGCATATCCGGTCTGCGAACGTCCGGCAGAACCGGGGCGCTGCAGTCCGCTCTCAAGCTTGCCGTTCTCCTTCACCGGTATAACAGCCGTGAACAGTGCAAGCACACCCGCGAGCACCAGGCAGGATAGCAGGCGGATCATCGTATCACTCCAGCCATCGCCGGATAATCCGAACTCCAGCAGCAAGCCTGCAAGCAGTCCGGAAACCACGCCGCCGGCCCCAAAGCTGCGGGCCAGGTAGCGGTTGTCGAAGATCAGCCCCAGCGACAGGCCAATGGCTGCGCCGATCAGGCTCAGTGACGCCACGCGGAGGATCAGATAGACCATGCTGTCCTGCTCCGGTCCCGTCCGCTCGGTTACAAGCGTGCGCTCGCCTACATCATTGTAGATTTTCTGGAACACCAGCGACAAATCTCCAGCATTCTGCACATCGTAGTATTGGCCGCCCGTTTCCTGGGCGATGGACTTCAGTAGGCTCGATCCGTCAGACTGCACCAGACTGAGACCAATCGTATTGACTTGAACATGTTTTTGCTTATACTGCGCAAGCGCCGAATTCAGGTCTACATCACTGACGCCGTCAGAGAGCAGAACAACCATCGTTCCGCGTCCTGCATCGCCTTGGTCCTGAATATGCTTCATGGTGTCGGACAAGGCCAGACTGATATTGGTACCGCCATCGGTGGCTTCCAGTGCATCAATCTCAGCCGCGACTTTGTCCTTGGCCGCCTGATCCTTGACCTGTATAAAAGGCTGCAGCAAATCCGTTTGGTCATTAAAAGCCATCACAGCCACCCGGTTATCGCTGTCCATCCGGTTAATCATGTCCTTGGCAGCCGTATAACGCGCATTATCCGGGTCGTTCTGCTGCATGCTGCCTGAATTATCGATGACCAGTACAATATCCTTGATCGGCTTCGATCCCCCGGCATTGATTTCATAAACGAACTCCAGTGCCAGACCCACGACGAACAACATCACGAGCGTGGCCGGCACCAGCAGTTTCCATGAGGTGCCCGTGTAGCGCTGTCTCCAGGAGGGACCATTCAGCCGCGGCGATATGATCTCCGCAGCCAGGCATCCCAGCCCGATAAACAAGGCGAGCAAGCCGAAATACAGACCGATCACAACGATCCATGGCCAGTCGCCGCCCCACCTGTCCAGAATGACTTCCGAGGCAGCAAAGCCGACGGCACCACCAATCAGGCTGAAGAGCAGCAGGAGTAAATTCAATTTTCGCTGCATATGACATGCTTCCTTTCCATAGTGGGATAGGAGCTAACTACCTTAGCTCCAGCAGCCGTTCGGTCTCGATGCCGTGAAATTCGTAGCCGTTCTGGACGTATGTTTCGTAGTAGACCCTGCCATTGCGGTAATACATCAGGTCCTCGAGATGGAATCCGCCCATGATGTTCAGCTTCTCCACGCCGCTGCTGCGCTTCTCATGCACGACACCCAGCTTGTAGATACGCGAGGTTTCGTCGGCGGCGGAAGCATAACGGATAAACTCGCTCTCCCCATCGCCAAAGAAATATTTCTCTTCGTAGCGGTGTTCCTGCGTGTATTCCAAAAGGCGGACATTGATAACCGCATGTTCTTCCAGTGTCCGGTACAGCTTCTTGAACAGCTCTTCCTTGGACAAAACCTGCTTGTTGTTATAATCCGTCGTAACATTCGCGCGGTTCAGCAGTTCTTCCTCAAAGGTCTGATCGAAAGCATCCGACTCCAGAAGCTCGTTCCGACATACTTCTATGAGCCGCTCCAGCATACCCTGCCGGCCTTCATCCATAAGTTCTACGAAGCTCCCCATGAACCGTTCCTCGAAAAAGGCACCTTCCCCGCGCCGGGATTCCAGATCACTCATCCATTCCTCCGTGACCACCCCGTAGTATTCCATAATATTCTGACCGATGTAATCGTCAGCTGCCCGGATACTTGCCCGGGCCGCATCCAGAAGCGTTCCCTGCAGCTCCGTAAGCTCCAGCGCTTTACGCTTATACTCCTGATGAATCCGCGCAAGCTCAGCCTCATAACGGCGATACAGCTTCAGCTCCGTTTCGATTAGAAGAAGCTCAAGCTTCCGCTGATACACCGTTTCGAAAAAGTAACGGATAAAGCTGCGGACATTATGCTTCTCCATGAGCGGCCGTTTCGAAAAAGGCTGCTCCTCTACCCGCTCCTCATAATAACCCGCCAGCTGTAATTTCTCGGAATCCAGATGTCCTGAGAGATCACGGATGCGGCTCTGCACCGCTTCGAGCACGCTGCCTGTGCCGTTTTTCTCGTCGGTCCATGCCGCAACTCCAAAAATACCCACACCTGAAGGTTCGCCGATACGACGACGGATCCATGAGCGCAGCTCCCCGCCGGTTTCCAGCTGCTGCAACCTGCGCATGGCTTCCTGAACGTAATTACCTTGGAAGTAAGCCTCGCAGCCTCCGGCAAACAGCGCCTCCTCCGCTTCCCGCAGCGTCATGCGCTTAAGGGAGGCATAGCTTACCGGATGTGTCATCATCCCGGTCATTTCCGCGATTTTTCCGCTGTCCGGTACAAGCCTCGCAGCACGCTCCGACACGGAAGCCGGGTCTAGGCCGAAGAAGGACAGCTTCTCCTTCATCCCCCAGTCCGGCAGCCTCTTCATCCGCTGCAGAAGTCCGCTGTAAAAGTGATGCAGCACCGCAAGGGCAATCGATTCATTCGGACGTTTGACGCGGGAGAATCCGGCCGATACGTACCCCTGACGCCCGGATTCGGTCATGATGTTATTTTTGAAGGAGGTGTTGTTGTACCCTCCGGTGTTCATGTCGTAATGGCTTTCCTTCTGCTTGCGGTTCTTCAGCAGGCTGAGATGGCAGATAATTTCATAGTTGCCCTGCATCCCGTAGGCAGTGGAAATGCCGCGCTCATTTTTGTCGGATAACACATATACCAAATCAAACAACGGGGCAGGCTGATGCGTCACCGGGATGGACAAGCCGTCCTCCGTGACATGCAGCTTCGCCGAGAAGCTGTAGTCCTGGCTTTGCATGAGCTCAAGCTCTCTCAAAAAAGCAACTCCCGCCGAGCTGCCGTATCCGAATGCCTCCATCTGATCCCGCTCGCTAATCAACACATACAGATCCATCTGCACCGATTTGAAGGACTGGCTGAAGATCGACTGCGCCAGCAGCGAAATTTCCGGTATGAACACATTAAGCGGGTCGTCGACCCGCGTAATGACAGAGAGATGAATACGGTCAAACGACGAATACAGCCGTCCGTAATCCGCTATGTTGTAGCTGAGCTGCCGCAGCGCCCGGTTCAAGCCGTAGAGCTGCTCCTCATCCTGATAGAAGGAATGATACAGCTCCTTGCGCAGCGTCTTGGAATCACTTCCGCCCGGAGCTGAATTCAGCACGAACTGGCTGAGGCGCTTGCCGGCTTCTCCGGAGCGCGGTTGCCTCGCAGCTCCAGAACCTGAAGCCGCCTGATCTGCCGCGCCTGTTCCGACGTGAAAATACATGACGCCGGCACTGTTATCCCATTTTTTATGGTTGATGCTCATCATGGGTTCGATCGCACCCGCCGACTTGTCGCCGATGAAGAGAAACACGGCCGGGTAATGGATGCTGCTCTGATCATCCCCTTTGCCCGACAGCTTATCCTGATCGGCGGCATAACCTGCTGCGTACCGCTCCAATAATTGGTCCATCTTATTTCAACCTTCTGCGAATGTCATTTAATTTAGAAGAAACCTGCTTATAGAACTGATGGCGTTCTTCGCCGTCAGCCAGCTCTACCTTCTCATATTCCAAACGGTCACGTGCATCGAGGAAAGCCTCCGCAAGCTCTTCCAGCTTGGTAAGCAGTGGCGAAATATCCTCGGATGCCGTCAACTCGTTATCGCGGCGGGAGGCTTTGCGGAGCAGCGTGCTCCGGCTTTTCTCATCGAGTTCACGGAAGTGCTTGTAGACCTCATATTCCACGTAGTTGACGCTCTTCATGAGATTGGCAAACGGCTCCCATGCTTCTTCCTCAGGATCACGGTCATACACGTACAGTGCGCCTTTTTTGCAGATCGTGCCGGTGTACATCGCTTCGATAAAGTGATCCAGCCACTTTTCTTCGTCCTGATACTGGTTGATGACCTGTTCCAGCTCCTGCAGCTTGGACGCAATTGCCTGATATTTCGCCAGCTCGGCACGCATGCGCGTAATCTGCTCCGGTGAACGGATCAGATTTTCCTTGGCCAGCTCCCCGCTAATGCTGCCGAAGATATCCTTCGTGCTTTCTTTTTCAAGACCACCATCAAGCAGGCGCTTCAGTTCGGTTGCGGCACGCTTCACCTCGCCGAGGTTCGGCTTGGCTACGCTCAGCTGCATATCATAGGCACGCAAAACATTGTTCAAGTCGAACGGCTTCGTATAGATGACTGCATAGCGGTTGCTTGTATTTTGATCGATATCCTTCTCTACGATGATCTTGTAGCCGATCGCTTGCTCGAATTCCGCACGGACACGGGCATTGTAGCTTTGCACCCGCGGGTTGACATAGGTTTCGCCCCAGGATTTTTCCGGAATCGGCGAAGGCAGATATGTCCAGTTGGAACGGTCGGTCTGCACCAGGTGGCGCCCGATGCCTTCCTTGTCCAGAATCGTGCGCTCGTAGCTTTCTTCAAACACCTTCAGTGGCGTATACACGAAGAGCGGCACCCCGTTTTTCGTGTTAAGCCAGAAAATCCGGTTCTTCACTTCGCTTTCCTTCACCGTAAAATGGGACTTGCCAACGGAGTTGTTCTGGTAGTTGCGAATCCCCTTCAGGATGCTCGGTGCCTGCACAGGCACGGATACGAAGCCCCAGGAAGGGAAGTACAGATTACCCGCACTGTTGCTCAAATGGAATACCGGAACGGCTTCGTCATCCAGCTTGCTCGCGATGTTCCGCTCCACGAACTTCTCAATGGACTCCTCTTGGCCGAACTTCATCACCAGGAAATCCTCCATGGATTTCGTGATCAAGTCGCCGAATTTTTCGGTTAGGAAGTCGGAAATGGAGCTAACGATGTCGATCTCCTGCTCCTTGATCCACTGGTTGGAATGCCGCAGCAGCTCCTGGGCAAAATCGCGGATAAGATCCTCCACGTCCTTTTGCTCCATCATTTTGTTGATGACCTTGGAAATGTCCGGCACGCTGACGATGTTCCAGTAGTACGTTTTATTGCCCTTGTGATCCTGCTGCTCTTCGCCGCTCAGGAGGATGTCCCCGTTTTTGGCAAAAATCGCATTCAGTGCGTTAAGAATTTCAGTATATACGTTATAAATGCGGTTGTTTTCCTGGTTCAAAAGATCATACAGATCCTCGTAGAACTCGATCATCTGCTCGGTGCGCTCCACATCCGCCATCAGCCAGTATTCATTGATTTTGGCTTCAATGTAGACGTTCTTCTTCTTGTCCTTCGATACAAAAGCGCTCTTCGCATCGCCAAGACGGTCATTCGCCTGCTCTCTCGCCGCCTCAATGTCACGCGGGATGCGGGTCAGGTTCTCGCGCAGCGTCTCGATGTAGGACAGCAGCATTTTCAGGAGGCAGAAGCCTTTTTCCGTATACAGGAGGCGCGATACATAGAATGGCCCTTGCTCCGGATGCAGGAAGATGCGGCGGATCTGGTCGCTGAACTGCTCCACGATTTCGCCTGGCAGCTGCTTCTTCGCCTTGATGTATTCCTCGCGGGCACGGGCCAGGAAATTCTGTTCCAGCTCCGTGTCCATGTTGATGACCTGATTTTTCACCACGTTGGTGTAGCTCAGACGCTCGCTGTTCTGGTAGCCAGGCAGCGGCTCTGGCACGCGGGATTCGAACGTCTTCATCATCGTGTCGAGATCGATGCCCAGCTTGCGGGCGAACTTCTCCACATCCTCTTGGCTTGGCGCCTTCTCGAACATCGTTTCCATTTTGCCGAACAAGCGGTACGCCAGGTAGGTCGTCATTTCTTCAATCGGCAGCACCGCGGAGGATGCACCGATAATGTTGTAATCATAGTTGGCCGGATACGCCTTGTTCATCTGTGCGATATTCGTCCGGATGTTGCTGATATAGTCGTGGATGGCGAATTCTTCACCCGACTGCTTTTCCTCGCTGGCCATGAAGTTCGTAATATTCTCTGCGGTTACGTTCATGCAGTAGTCGTACGCATTTTCCAGTAGCTTGCCCTCAGTATTCGTCGCCGAGATCAGATGGCATAAATTAAACGGAGGCAGCGGCGAGTTTACGGTCAGGATGTTGCCGTACTGCTGCTTGAAGCGCTCGCTCCGGGCATCGACGTTCATCCAGTAGTCAAGCTCTTTCAGCGCCGCATAGCCGTTTTTCTTAATGTATTCGCGCGTATGCTCGCTCAGACTCTTGTTCGACAGATTCACATCCGGCGTAAACAGGTAGCCGAGCGTATTGACGCGGTCAATCCCTGCCGAGCCGTGGTCGCGCTCGATAATGCCGCGCACGATATAGGCAATGTCCAGGAAGCAGCCGCTGCCCGTACCGCCTGACAGACCCGTTAGCAAGAACACCATCAGCTTTTTGTTCGTGCCGACGGACAGGGTTTTGATTTTTTTATCGATGGCTTGCACCACCTGATTGATCTTCGTGAACAGAAGCAGACGTCCTGCCTGGCGTACACCGGCAGCGCCGTTCATGCCGTCGGTGATGCTGAGCTCCGGAGACAGCCAGTCTGTAACGTACGGTTCTAAAATGCTGCGGTTTTGCAGCAGACCGCCGATTTCGGCGTTCGAAAGAAGAACGAACTCGTTGATAGAGTCTAAACCTACGCCTTTGTAACGTTTGTTCTTATCCTGCTCGTTGGTTTCGAAAGCCAGAAATTCCACGTTAGCCGGCTTCTCCATTTTCTTCTTGGAAAGCGGGTCCTCCGGCAGCTTGAAGCGGCGGTTGATCTGGTATTTCAGGCGCAGCAGCGCATCAATACCCGTACCTCCAAGACCAATGATGAGAATCGGGTTATCGATCGTATCGACGCGAATCTTCTCGCTTACGATCCCTCCGCCCAGTGATACATCAAGCTGCTGAATATGTTCTCTTACTATCGGTTTCATCGTTTCCCCTCCTGAGAATATCTCTAGGTTCTTATATCCGAATGTTAGTGCAGCACTTAAACCAAATATTCAATCAATATCGTCTTATCCACCTGCGGCAGCGATACGCTGAGACGGTCGCCGCTTTTCAGCTCAGCTCCGAGGGATGCATCCACCGCACGGCCCGATTTTTCGATCATGCAGGCTGAGACGTTTTTGAGCATCAAACGGTCATTTTTGCCTGGCGTAAAGATCACTTTATCCGTTTCTTTCAGCTCTGGCGCCAGTTGGAGCAGCTGATGCAGGTTGAACTTGCCTTTGAAGGCCGTCAGTTTTTTGTACTGCGGGTACGTTTTTTCACCGCTATTCTCGTCGCGGATTTCCACCACCATCTGGCCAACAAAACCTTTGTTAGCTTTCCGGACCGCCCCAAGAATAAAGTAAGCTCCGGCGGCCACAGCGGCCAAGGCAATAACACCAATCACTACGGGCCATATTGGAAAAGGTTTCTTTTCGTCTTTCGGGGCTGCGGGTGTTTGAGAACTTCCGGAGCCGCCGGCGTTCGCGCTGATGGTCACCGGCTTCGTTTCCCGGTAGAAGCTTTGATCCTCGACACGAACCTTCAGCTCGTATGCATGCTTCTCCTCAACAGTGTAGGAGCCTTCAAAGTGATCTCCCTTGTTAGTGAGCTTCACTTCATTCGTATCGCCAGAATCCAGATCCTTGACGATCAATTTCGCGCTCATATTATTGTAAAGCCCATTATTCTGCAGCTTCTGGCCATTGCTGACGAGATAGGCGTTGATGTCGATCGTATCGCCTTTCTTGACGGTCGTCGACTTTAGCGGAGCCATGTCCAGCTCGAGATCATAGTTAAAGATCAAATTGATGTCGATTTTATCCTTCGGAACGCCCTTCACTTGCAGTTTCCAATCCCCCTGCTCCGGATTCAGGAGCTTAATCAGGGAGTAGGAATTCGATTGAGAGCGCAGAATGTTCGCAGACGGAATCGGCTGGTTTTTGCCTGATGGGTCGATTAGTTTTACATCCACCGGCTTGCTCGACATCAGTGAGATATTGGCTTCCTTTACATTCGCATTCGGCACGTGGATCGTCACTTCCTGGTAGCTTCCATTCGCCGTAATCGAGCTCACCGGCACGATCTTCAGCTTTTGGTGGCTTGCGAATATTTCACTCAGGATTTGCGGCAGATCATCCGCTGAGCTGGTCGAAAAGGATTTGCCTCCCGTCTGGTCCGATAACTGGGCCAGAGCATCCTTATTCAGCTTGCCATCGGCATTCAGGCCGATCGTATAAATCGGGATGCCTGCGGCTTTCGCCTCCTGCACCGACTGATTAAGCTCCTGATCGGACTGCGCTTGGGTTCTGCCCGACTTCGGATCAAGTGAGTTGTTGCCGTCCGCCAGGACGACGATCATCGGCTCATGGCCTTTTTCGGCACCCTGTTTCAGCACCTTGACCGCTTCCTTGACGCCTACGGAAATATCCGTGTACGATCCACGGTCGAGCCCATCAATAAATTGCTTCAAATCCTCCTTGTCCGCTTCGGACTGAATTTCCAGCAGCGCCTTCTCCCGCTGGATTTTATCGGTATACGAGACGATGCCGACCTTATCACCCTGCGTGGAGAGCATATCAATGAACATTTTCATCGCTTCGCCGCTGATTCGGTTCGGATCACTGGCCTTCATCGAGTTACTTGCGTCCATGACCAATACGGCATCGATATGGGAGGACTGCTGCGCAGCCGCAGCTGATGCCCACTGGCCGCTTACCGGTAGAATCAACAGAACAACCAGCAGAAGACAGAGTGCTATTTTATTTTTATGAAGCATAGAATTTCGATACTCCCTCTCTATTAAATTGAACTGATTTTTTCATAAGCTTTCATTACACTGTAGGAAAAAAGTCTTAAGAAATTCTTAAGAAACGAAAAAAATTTCATCAAAGACGCGGTTTTAACTATAACCAGTTGAAAAGCTAAAGCTCCCTCAGGCTATCTAGAAACTCCCAATACTTTTATATTATGATATAATTAAAGCTAGCAAAGTTCAATAATCGCAGCCTCCGAGCGCCTTATAGGAAATAAGGCCTAGATTATGTTTTCATCCATTCGAAACTCCAGAAAGGAACTACGGAATATGATTGCATACGGATGCCTCGGCATTTTGTTTCTATTTATAATCATAAAAATTGCCGTTTATTTTAATAGGCAGAAGAAAGCACCTACGCCAGAGGATCTTGATGACACCCTCCTGATCATTTCCAATCCGAGGGGTGATCACACAACATGAACAAGAAAAAACCGGTGCGCCTGCGCCCCTATTATAAGACAAGATATGCCTATGAAAAGTTAAGAGTTTGCAAACACTGCCGCTCTTTTACCGTGCTTTGGGAAGATAAATGCGCGAGCTGCGGCAAACATACGCTGATTCCCGTCATGGATCAGGCCCGGATCAACGCCAAGCGTTCCATGCAAAACGAGCGGCTGGTCGCCCTACTAATCACGCTCGCGGCCGTCCTGTTCAGCCAAACCTTCCTGCAGATTGTACTGTGCCTGCTTGGGGGACTCGCCTTAACCGTACTTCTCTGGTGGTTTCAGCGGAGAATGCTGGAGACCGAGACGAGACGGCAGCTCGATAAGCTGCTGCGAAGCAGCGAACGGCGCATTATCGAAGGGATCTACATGAACCTCACGACCGCTTCCGCCGCCATCAAGGATGACGAGCAGCTCGGCTATGAAATATTGCGGGAAATCGCCACGATCGTGCACAATGACCGGATCCGTCTGCAGCAGATCATGCTGCTCCAATCGTTCATACTCCGCAAAGACATGGAGCTGGAACTGGATTCGCTGATGCTGGACCGATTCGAGCCCGCCCTGGCGGAATATATTGGCGAGCTGGCCAAGGTCAAACGCGAGCTTATCAAGAACAAAGCGATCCGGTACGTACTGCTGCACGAAAGAGAAATCCTCCGCATGAAGGGCGGCCCCGGAATCATGGCTGCGGTAGCAGGAGCTGCTGTACGGATGAAGAAATACGTGGATACTTATCCTGATTTCATTCTCCGTTATGCCCGTCAGCTTCCCAAGGAACGTTATCTTCGGCTGTATCAGCTGGTACGTCGCAATCCGAATCAATCCTGGAACGGTCTACGTGAAGAGGTCTCAGCCATATATAACGAAAAATACCGCTGGGATCCCGAATTTCAAAACTGGGAATAAGGTATGTGTCCAATTTTATTAAAAAGGCCATAAATATATGACGATAAAACTTGCGCTAACCCTGCGTATTTTCTCTTTTTATTTTATATCAGCATCTGAGTTCAATGTAACGAATTGGAAACAGCCCGCTCTTGAAGAGAGCGGGCTGTTTGTGTAATAAAGGAAAAATGGGATTCAGAGCGGATAACGCCAAAAGAAATTAGTTTTCCTTATTAAGGTTTAATATAATGAATAAATTCACACATGAAGACTACATCAGATTAATGATCTGGACCTTCTGTTGCTGTAAGTATTCTATAATGTCCGGAAGCAGCTCCACCGTTTCCTTGGATTCATGCAAGAGAATCACCGATCCCCTTGTTTTGGAATGTTCGATGTAACTCAGAACTTTCTGCGGGTTTTTCTTGAATTTCCAATCTTCGGGATCGCGGTTCCACATCGTAATTTTCATGTTAGCGTATTCAACAATTTCTTTGGTTTGGGCGTTCATGGAACCGTAAGGCGGCCTAAACAGAACCACCGGTTTTGAAGTGATACTCTCTATAAGCCTGTTGTTGCCCAGAATTTCCGCTTGCTGCTCTGCCAATGACAGCTTCTGAAGATTAGCATGCGACATGGAATGATTGCCGATTGAAAACCCATGCTCCCCCACGTATTTTACCGATTCAGGGAATTTCTTCACTTGTGTTCCTACGAAAAAAAACGTCCCTCCAACATGATAATCCGTTAATATATCGACAATGTCTTTGGTATATTTGGATGGTCCGTCATCAAAGGTGATTGCGACAAAATCCTTCGGAACACTGTAGTTGATCATTTTATCCAGGCTGACAGCCGCAGGCAATGCCTTTTCCTTATGAAGAGGAACAGGCGGCGTTGCAGATAATGCCAAAGCCGCTGGCTGCGTCCATTTTTCCGTTTCTATTTTATCCGATGAGACAGCTGGCGGCTCTTGAGATACCTTCGAGGCCGTCGCTGTGTCCGTATTGGCCAGCACATTTCCATTAATCAGCGAGAATCCCGTAGAAGAAAGATAAACCAATAACGTTATGATGAGGAGAGACGCTGTCAGATTTATGAATACCTTCTTACTCATTTTAACCCTAGGTTTGGTTATAGCTTGCTCCTCAAGATCGCAATCGTTTTCCCCATCATACGTTTCGTTTAAGAAAGAAGATAAACTCTTTATTTCGCTGATACGGTCTATTTTTTTGAGGGCTGACAACTGCTCTGCGAATGGTTCAGAACAAGCAAATTTCATCCTCCTGCTGGTGTCCCGGTTATATCGGGTGATTTGACCATAGCACTGTTGATCAATGACATTTCGTTCGCTCAGGAGAGTTAATCTATATTTTGCATCTGTACTTTCCGCTTCATCTATTACATGACGGATATTGATAGCTGTAAAAGAATCAACATCCCATTTTAATGCGACCCGCTCTTCATAAACAAATTCCACGTTCATAAAATAAGTCCCAGATCCGTTTTCTTCAACGGACAGGATTTCAAGCCACTTTGTCAAATAGGATTGCTGCACGGTTCCCCCTCCTCTTTTCGCTTCTAAAAAATGCTGTTTATTCCGAAGGAGGGGTTAACGAAAAATTCATGCGTGCAGTGAAATCCGAAATCGTCTGCAGCAGATGATTCTTTTCTTCCAGAACTTTTTGGTACTGGCTTTCAACCTTCTGGTTCTCACTTTCCAAATCCCGGATTCTCTCTTCCAGTTCCTTTGCCTTTTTCATGCTTTCGTATTGGTAATGAGAAAACTCATCATTTAATTTGACGTACTTATTCCGTTCCTTCTCGAGCTGGTACTTCAAATTTTCGATTCCGGAGTTTGAGGAGTTCTGATACTCTTTATAATCTTCAAGAAGCTGATCATAGCTCATCTGTTTATGGGTCAGCTTGTCTTCCAAACTTCTGAATTCCTTCTCTTTTTCAAGAATGAAATGTTCCTTTTTGCTAAGCTCATTTTTGAGGCGGTTGATCGACTCGTTAGCATTTTGGAGCTGCTGCTCGTTATCCTTGATTTTAAAAGAAGCCAGCTGGCGGTCATTCAGCAGATTCTCGACGGCAACGACGAGGTCCAGAGCGACTTTATCTTGTTCCAGCAGCGAAAAATCCGCTTCATGAGAGCCCTGAAGGGACTCCACTTCATCCGTTTCCATTTCACCTTGGCTATCAAGCGGTGCGGCGGCTGGTGACCCTGTACGGGCATTTAATATATTTTTAAGCCATCCTCTTGTTTTATTAGTCGGGTTAGGTTTGTCTAACATGATATATATCTCCTCAATGATCAATTTAATATGTAGAATAATTTATAATATTTAATGTTCATTCGAAAAAATGCTATATCCTTTTATTATCGGTATTTATTTAGCAGAAATTTAGTGGGATAATGGGATGAATTGCTAGAAAGAAAATGTTCACAAATTCTATTAATGAGGCTATGAATATATGACGATAAGACATGCGCTAAGCTTGCGTAATTTTCTCGTTTTGTTCTGTATCGCCATGCTGGTCCTGATCGGTCTGAAGGGAGTGGACATCAACCGCAAAATGGCCTGGGTCGATGAGGCTGAGCGTTACTACAATCAAAACGACCTCATCCGTGCGGAAGAATGGTACCAAAAGGCGGCCCATAATAAATCCATTCACTATAAAGAGGATCTGATTGCGGAGCGTTTGCGGGAGCTTGAGCCGATTACCCTGATGAAGCAGTCGCTATCGCAGCTCGATGAGCGTGTGGAGCGTACGGGCTCCGGACAGGATTTTACCGGCTTTCTTCAGGTGTACAATGAGCTGCAAAGCACGCGGAACAAGTATATGAACTCAGGCGACCGGTTCGCGGCTTATTATCCGAAGATTTCGGCAAGCTACGGCATTTCGGATGACATTACGCGTTACTTCCAGGAGTTCAAAGCAATGTTTTACAGCCAACTCGAGGACCAGCTGAACCAGGGATTGACGGACGAAGCCACTGCTAAGTGGAATTTGCAGGCTATCCCGGATGCATTTTACGGCGGGACAAACGAGAAAACCAAGCAGTTAAACGCCAAGTTTAAGGACTTTGATGAAAGGCTGATGTCCAAGCTGGCCGGTGCAGGCAATTTCTCTGAGCTTCTCGATTTATCACAGTCGCTCATGAGCCAGTATCAAGCACGCGACTTGAAGGCGCCATGGGTCAAGAGCAAAACAGATGAGCTTGCCCGGATCATTCTGAAAAAGGATGTCGATGGGGAGCAGATAGCGAACTATGCTCTCCATGCCAAAACGTATGAGGCATATGCCAAGAGTACAGGCATCCAATCAAAACTTCTGAGCGAGATCGAAAGGCAGATTCGGAAATGGCTCACCTCCGCTCAGCGGAAAATCAAAAACAACGATTATGAAGGAGCCATCGCCATCTATGAGGCGCTCTCTTCCTACCAAGATACGACAGACGAAGTGAATAAGGCCAAGCTGGCCTGGACGGTGCATGATCCGCTGCGGCTTCTGCAGCAAGCGGACTTCGCTAAGAATTACAGCCATGTTATCGGTGGCGGCAGCCAGTTCGGCGGGAGTGCCTATGCGATCGGCTCAGATGACGTCAATACGATTTATTTTGCGAAAATGAATGAAGATGAGTCGGTGCAAATGCTGAGCACGGATGATTTCCCTCCCAATGTGAACATCCGGAAGATTTCCATTGAAAAATCGCTCAGCACAAAAGCCGTACCCGTCATTCTCGTTGAAGGAGAATCCGCTTCAAGACAAGCACTTTATGCAGCTTATGAGGTGCATGACAGCAGCATGACCCGGCTCTTCATGTTCGATGCGGACGGCTATGAGGTGCAGGCAGACCAATCACTGCTCGTTACTCGTCCGGACGGTGTAGACGGTGCTGGCGGCGCATCCCCGAACGCCATCTACATGCGCCAGGGAGACAGCTATCAATTCATGGGTTTCCAAAAGGATTACACCGATATCGATGTGAATGACCTGCTTGGTCATTCCAACGAGAAGGTCCGCTTCACCTGCTATATCATGTATGGCGGTGAGGGCGACGCCCTTGCGCAAATGGGCGATTCTTATGTGAAGCTGCACGGCAATTACACATTCTATGAAGGCATGAATGTGACCGTAACCGGACTGTTCAACCAGTTCGAGGATGTTTATCCTAGCGGCGATCAGACGGGCGAGCTGATTACGGTGCCGGTGTTTGATGTGGAGAATATGGAGTAAGAGGCTCATCCCAAAACAAACGGGCAGCCCGAGAATTAATCTCGGACTGCCCGTTTTGCTGTATCTGATTACTGCTTCTGATGCTCTATTTCACCGTTACTTGCACGCGGGTGGACTTGCCTCCGAAGGTAACGGTAATCGTTGCTTTACCTTTGCCTGTCGCCTTGACCACACCGTCTTTTACCGTTGCGGTCAGAATACGAGAAGACTTCCAAACCGCCGGCTTCGACACATTCGCTTCGCTTCCATCGCTGTATGTGGCCGTTGCAGTCAGGTTATATGTCTGGCCTACACTCATATTCAAGCTGACTTCATTGGTTTGCAAATATTTCAGGTTATCTACTTCCACCGGAATACGGATGGTTTTATTGCCATATTTGACTGATACCGTCGTTTTTCCGCTGGACAGCGCCGTAATTTTTCCATCCGTTACGGATGCAACTTTGTAATTGGAAGTACTCCAATCGGCTTTAGAGCTAACATCTTTGATTGAACCGTCGCTAAAGGTTGCTTTGACAGTAACCGTGGCGGTTTTGTCGCTTTGTTTGCCCGCGGTTTTCAGGGATACATAATCCACACTCGCGTCAAGTTTAGAGATCACATCTACTTCCACGTTTACGGTAACCTTCTTGCCGCCGTATTCCGCAGTAATCATTGCCTTGCCGCTCTTCAATCCTGTAACGACGCCCCCACTGTCTACACTGGCTACTGTAGGGCTGCTTGATTTCCAGGTAGCTCTTTTATTCAAGCTGTCTGGATCATTTTCAGGATCGTTTACGGCTTCCAGATTAATGGTCTTTTTCTCACCCGTGGACATAATGATCAGGCTTTGAGGGGAAGTCAGCTCGCTGACCAAACCCACCTCAACTGTCATCGTATACGTTTTGCCGTCATATTTGCCTGTAATCGTGGCGGTGCCTGTGCCGACGCCAGTAACGATGCCTTTGTCATCTACCTTGGCTACGTCTTCCTTGCTGGAGCTCCATTCGACTTTGTCGGTTACCTTCTCTGCAGGCTTGTTTGAACCGTAATCCAGAATAATGGCCGCTTCATACGTTCCCCCTACTTTCAGAGAAGCCTTTTTCGAGGAAATGTCCACCTTCAGCGGCATATCCACCGCAACATGGGTGGTTACCGTTACACCGCCGTAAGTGGCACTGATGTCCGCTTCACCTTTTTTGTAAGCCGTCAGCATTCCGTTTGATACATAAACAACGTCTTCCTTGCTGGATTTCCACTCTGCCTTGCTCTGCACCTTCTCGACTTGTCCGTTCGCATAGGTCGCGGTCAGCTCGAGCTGTTGCGTTTTGTTGTCAGACAGGCTTAAAGATATCTTCTCCGGCATATCGAGATGGCGGGGAATATCCACGTCCACGTTGATGCTTACGCTTTTGTCGCCGTATTGAGCTGTAATGACTGCCGCACCGGGTGCATTAGCTGTAATGACCCCCTGCTTGACGAATGCAACCTTCTCGTTGCTGGATGTCCAAACGGCATCCTTCGTAATATCCACCGGAGCTTTATCCGGATAAACAGCTTCCACCTTAATTGGATTCTGCAGTGTCTCATTGCTGTGCATGAAAATATTTTGCTCGCTTGCCTGCAAACGGATTGTCTTGTCGACATCGACCTGGATCGTTGTTGTCATGGTGCCGTATTTAGCCGTAATGGTTGCCGATCCCGGACCATATGCAGTGATTTCGCCTTT
The DNA here is from genome assembly GCF_022898935.1 of Paenibacillus mangrovi. Taxonomy (GTDB): domain Bacteria; phylum Bacillota; class Bacilli; order Paenibacillales; family Paenibacillaceae; genus Paenibacillus_AQ; species Paenibacillus_AQ mangrovi. The sequence continues at coordinate 386,685 of NZ_JALIRP010000003.1, forward strand.
GATGACATCGGCCACAGCCGGGTTGCTTGTAGACCATTCTGCCAGCGCAGACACATCATTCTTCACATCCCCGTCAGGATAGGTCGCTTTCAGGGAAACTTTCACCGGTTTGTTTTCGCTCACCAGCATGGACACCTGTGTCACGCTTGGATCCAGGCGCTTCACCAGCTCCACGCTCACCGGAATGCTTACCGTCTGCTTGCCATAGGTTGCTGTAATGGTTGCCGTACCGGGACCGATCGGCTTCACCACGCCGTTCACGACGGAGACGACACTGCTGTCATCCACAGCCCACTCGGCTTTGTTCGAAGCATCCGTATCTACCGTGTTGTCGGTATAGGTTGCGGTCAGATGAATGGTTGGGCTGTCGCTCATTTTGAGATCGAGCTTCTGCACGTCCTTCGTCAGGGCCTTAACCTTCTTCGTCACGTTCACTTTAACGGAGTCGGTTTCACTGCCATAAACGACCGAAATGGTCGTGCTGCCTTCCCCTACTGCGGTAATCGTTCCGTGATTAACGGTGGCTACCGCATCGTTTGCACTACTCCAGTTTGCTTTTATCGTCACATTTTCTGTTGAGTTGTCATTGTAAACACCCTTCGCCGTCACAGATGCAGTATCGCCAATCTCCAGGGTAACCTGAGATTTTGAGAGAACCAGCTTGGACAAATCGGCTGCAGTAGCCGCCCAAGTGACTCCGGAGTATGCCACGCACAGTACTAACACCAGTGACATGACAAGCATCTTTTGAAGCTTCTTATGCAATGTAAAATCCCTCCATCTCTTGTTAAATAAAAACATCCTACCTCACATATCGGTCAAGAGAAGGATGAATGTTAGCTTTTTTGTTGGTTTCTCGGTTTTCCCCGCGAAAATGAGTGATTTCTGCAAGTTAAAAGATTGCTTATTAATTTCAACTTTAGAACAACTATCCTTCGATTTGTACGTCTATAATATATGGAGGTGCCTACCCATGATCACAACCGACCATCCATTAACAGACAGAGCCGAAGCCTTGGTACGGGAGCATTTTGGCAATCATTCCCCGCTAAGCGTCTCGATCGGCATTCTGGAAAATGGTGACCAGTATTACTTGGGCCATGGTCAGCCGCAGGGCTTTGATTACTCATCTGCTCTTTACGAAGCGGCATCAATTACAAAAGTTTTTATGGCTACACTGCTTTTCATTCTGGAACAGCAGGGCAAGCTGAAGAGGACAGACACTATCGGTAAATACATACCTGAATGTGCTTCCAATCGTAAAATCAGTGCAATCACCCTGGAACAGCTCGCAGCACATACGTCTGGACTTCCACGCCTTCCTGCGGGTTTGAGATCCGTTATTACGGACAAGTTTAACCCCTATGAACATTACGCGGAAGAACATCTGCTGAAAGATTTGCTGAAATGCCGGCCGGCCGCGGCTGGACGCTTTGAATACTCCAATCTTGGAGCCGGGCTGCTCGGATATATTTTGACACGGTGCGCAGGAGACGGCCTCGAGGAGTTAGTACGGGAGAAAATTTGCGGACCTCTTTTCATGGAGGATACGGTGTTCAGGCTAAGCCCGGCTCAGCAGCCAAGATTCCTGCCTGTATATACCGCCAATGGCAAAGAAGTTCCCCACTGGGACTTCGGCGTTCTGGCGGGAGCCGGAGGACTGCGAACCACAGCCAGGGACCTGCTGCAGTTCGCTAAAGCGAATATGGGCATGGGAGCTGCCTCCGTAGCAGCAGCCATGAAGGAAACCCAACTGCCAAGATACCGGATTCGCCGCAATGACGAGGTTGGCATGGGCTGGATGATCAGGACCGGCGTCTATCATGACCGGATGCACTGGCATAACGGCGGAACGTACGGATCGAGCAGTTTTATCGGCTTTCACAGGGAGAAAAACATGGCGGTCATCGTCCTTTCGAACAACGGCAGCTTTGCACTTAAGCCCTTTTCCCGCCTTCGCGCCCAAAAGCGGCATGTCGATGAAATCGGAATGGAGCTGCTCCGGGCCATGACCAAAACTATTGATTAATGAGTAAATCGGGAAATAAATAGGCTGCACCGTCAGGTTTCCGATCAACCTTTCGGTGCAGCCTATTTTTGCATTGATATAAAATGTGGGTTACGCCTTATCCGTCGGCAGCGTGCAGGAGCCGTCCTGGCAGGCCAGATCGTCCGAGCCCTCTACCATGGTCAGCGGATGATCTTCCTTCCAGATATTCGCGAGTGCTTCCGTGAACACTTCTGCCGGCTGAGCACCGGAGATGCCGTATTTCTCGTTCACGACGAAGAATGGCACGCCCGAGATACCGAGTTTGGACGCTTGGCTTTCATCCTCACGGACATCCTCTTTGTAGGCATCGCTTTCGAGCATGTCAGCGGCAGCTTTGGCATCCAGACCGATCTCTCCGGCCAGAAGCGCGAGCACCGCACGGTCGCCCAGAAGCTCCGAGTCGGTAAAATAAGCTTTTAACAGCCGCTCGGTCATGTCATAGCGTTTGCCGAACTCGCCCGCCCAATGCGTCAAGCGGTGTGCATCGAAGGTATTTGTCACCTGCATCGTATCAAAATGATAAGTAAGGCCCACCGCCTTCGCCTGCTCGGTTAAATTGTCATTCATCGATTTTGCTTTTTCGATGCTCATGCCGTACTTGTTAGCCAAAATGGTATGCATATCATGCTCGTTCTCGCGCGGTGCATTCGGATCCAGCTCGAAGCTGCGGAACACCACTTCCACTTCGTTTTTATGCTCGAAACCTTCCAAAGCCGCTTCAAAACGTCGTTTACCGATGTAGCAGAACGGGCAGGCAAAATCGGACCATACTTCAACTTTCATTCGAAAATCCTCCTAAAGGTTTAATAGTATATCTTGCGCTAACTGATACTTTTTTATACACAGTATAGAGCAAAAAGAAAGGCAGGAGCTCCCGCCAATTAACTGTAACTATTCTTTATACATTATATAATGAGCGCTTGCGTTCTGCAACTTTAAAAGCTATTTTCCGCTTAATCCGAAGTATTCGCGGATTTTTCCTAGCTCACGGTCGATGCGGCTGCAGGAATCGGCTCCGGATCTACAGGCGCTACAAGCGCATGCCGCTCCCAGGCCCGGCTTTTCCAGCGGAAATACATGATAACGGCGCGGGTCCATTCATCTGCGGCAATTGCGAGCCAGACTCCTGCCAGCCCCAGATGAAGATGGAAAATAAGGAAATACCCTAGTGGCAATGACATGCCCACCATCGAAATAAGTCCGATATAAACCGGGAACCGGGCATCACCGGAAGCGCGTAGGGAGTTGATGATGATAATGTTCACCGTACGTCCCGTTTCCAAAAGAATGCTGAGCAGAAGCACCTGCGCACCCATGTGGATAATGGCCATGTTATCCGTAAACAGACTCATTAAAGGAACGCGGAACGCAATGATAACCAGATCGATGACGACCGTGGCGGCCAGCGCCCATTTTACGCTTTGGAACACCCTTGTATAGGCATCCTGATTGCGGCGCGAGCCGACATAATGGCCTACGATGATGGCCGTGCCCATACCGACCGCCATGCTTAACAGATAGATATACATCGAGATATTGACGGCATACTGCCGGGCAGCCATTGCCTCTGCTCCCAGGAAGGTCACATAGAACGTAAAAACAAGCTGGCAGGACTGATACACGAGACTTTCAAAAGCCGATGGGATGCCAATGCTCAGAATTTTGCGGACGTATTCTTTGGACAGACGGATGTAATATTTCCATTCTACCCGTACATCCATAACTCGGTACATCAGCCAAAAGAAGACGAGCAGGCACACCAGACGGCTGAATACCGTCGAAATAGCTGCACCTTCCACGCCCATGGCAGGAAAGCCCAGATGACCGAATATCAGCAGGTAGTTGCCGACCACGTGCAGTATATTCATTAATAGGGATACGACCATCGATTCTTTGGTAAACCCATGAGTACGTATGGTTGCAGCGAGTGCATTAATCAGGGCCTGCAGGAAAATCCCGCCCCCAACGATGCTCATATACGACTGTGCATAGTCATAAATTTCTCCTTGCACGTTCAAGAGGCGCAGCATATATCCGCCCAGTCCAAGAAATACAATGCTCAGGATCAGGCCGACAGCCAAATTTAGTGTCAGCGCGTTTCCCGTCACCTGCGCGGCCTCGAGCTTTTTCTTGGAGCCCAAATACTGTGCCACAACGATGGCAGCCCCACTTCCAATGACTTCAAGCAGCAGAATGGCGATCGATATGATCTGGTTGGCGGCGCCCACTCCGGATACGGCGTTATCCGACACCGAGCTGATCATGAACGTGTCCACAGTGCCCATCAGCATAAACAGGAACAGCTCAAGAAAGATCGGCCAGGTCAGACGAACAAGGCTGAGACGATTGGATTCTGACCGTTCGGACGAATCATGGGTAGCTATAGTCATGAGTCAGAAATCACCTTTCTTCTATATAAAATTAACCTAGAGCAAAGGTATGTTAGCACACTTCACATCAAAATACAGTCATTTCGTGTAAATTCAATTCAAGGATTTTGCAAAAAAAAAACGTCTATCGATGTAATTTCACAGAAGACAGACCGCGTTTAAATGTAGTTTTTCTTGCGATATCAGGATGCATTTCCCGGAAGATTATACTTTCTGATATCTAAAAAACATGAAAATAGCAGCAAAAAAGAGACTGCCTATACTTCAGCAGTCCCTTCCCTATTATACTCCTTTGTTTTGTACACCTGATGCTTCTCCGTTGAATACCCTTCTTTTAGCTCCGCGGACCAGCAGCAGATAGCAAAGTACGGAAAACAAATCTGCACCAGCGATGACAATGCCCATCGGAACCGCTGAAGTACCGCCGCCGATGCCTACCAGAGGACTGACAATGCCGCCGAAAATGTAGGATAGAAGCCCAAGCAATGCCGATGCGCTGCCTGCCGCATGTCCGTAATCCTGCAGTGCCAGCGAGGAGCCTGCGGTACCCACAATGCCGACGCAAGAGACAACGATAAAGAGCGGTGGAAGAATCGCGGCAAGCGGCGCCTTCGCTATCAGCAAGACAAGCAGCGACATGCCTCCGACCGTTGCCAAGATGATGCCTGTTACAAGCAGCTTCTTCTCGCCGACCCGTCCGGCCAGGCGCCCCGTGATTTGTCCGGCTATAATGATGCCAAGACCATTCATCGCAAAAATCAGACTGAATACCTGCGGGCTTACGCCGTAAATATTTTGCAAAACAAACGGCGATCCCGAAATATAGGCAAACATAGCCGCCGTGATAAAGCCCGAACTGAGTGCAAGTCCCATAAATTTGCGGTCCCGCATCAGAACGCCAAACGTCTTCAGCGTGTTCATGGTGCCGCCTCTGGAACGTTTTTCAGATGTGAGAGTCTCTGGTAATCCAAAGAGCACCGACAGCAGCATGACAACTCCAATAGCCGCAAGCACGATAAAAACCCCGCGCCAGGAAGTCACCTTCAGCAGCTGCCCGCCTACAATCGGGGACAAGATCGGAGCAGCGCCATTAACCAGCATGAGCATGGAAAAGAATTTGGTCAGCTCGGATCCGGAATACATGTCTCTGACGATCGCACGCGAAATCACGATTCCTGCCGAGCCTGCAATCCCCTGGATAAACCGCAGCATAATCAGCATTTCAATCGATGTGCTGAATGCACATAATAAAGATGAAATACCGTAAACCGCCATGCCGATCAGCAGCGGAATGCGCCGCCCGCGCACATCACTTAAAGGACCGGCGAACAATTGGCCCACCGCGAGTCCGATCAGACATGAAGTCAGGCTTAGCTGCGTCAGTGATATCGTTGTATGCATCGTATCCGCCAGGCTTGGCAGCGAAGGCAGATACATATCCAGCGAAAATGGACCAAATGCAGATAATGCTCCCAGCAAGATAATCATCCACAGCTGGCTTGTGCTTGGACGTGCGGGCCTAGCTTCCGGTAAACTGTCCTGATTTGGGACAGCGTGTGTTTGTTTATTCATAACAATGTCCTTGTTCCCCCTTATAACCTCTACAGCTGCATTTATAGGAGCAATTCTGCCAGTGTTTCATGCCATCGCCGGAGGACCGACTCTCCATCTTTCAGCTCGATCTGCATTCCTGTGGTGATATCCGCATATTGTGCTATGTCGGATCGGACCGAAATGATCTCAGCCTCAAATCGTTCACGCGGATGTTCGGCATCAGGTAGTACAGGCAAGAGCTTCAGTGACAGCTTGATGTAATGGGCTGCTCCCGCATAAACGAAGGCTAAAGTAGCCTTTTCCGAACGAATCATGTTGCGCGCCGTTGTCGTTCCGGGCCATATGGCCAATCTCACGCACCTTGAATCCAAGGCGACGATTTCGCCCACACTGATCATGGCTGTATGAGGCCATCCTTCTTCCGTCACGGTCATCAGCATCATGGCTTCATGCTGCTTGGTCTCGAGGTTCCTTCCGTTCAGCAGTTTGTACAGCTCCTCGGACAGATCACCGTTTGGCATCTGCTTCATAGGTTGGATACCTCCTTTTCTTTTTTGTTTTCATTATATTGTAACTTATTTTGCGCTTGAAAAAGAACCCTGAAATTATTCATATGATAGATCAAGCTGGATAAAGACAATACGGAAAATGTTCTCGGCCGGAAGTTAACAAAAAGCCGGATCCAATGGATCCGGCTTTCTTTTACACTTGATTAAGGCTTTATTGGTTGTTTCTTTCCCTGCACATCTGCGGCTTCTGAATCGGTCTTGGCAACGGTAACCGGAATAGGGTCAGACAAAACACTCTTCTTGTCGCCAATGCTAAGAATGTAGATATTATAGGAATTTTTGTCACTCAGTCGCTTTCCGTTAACATCTTTATCTTCAGCCGTAAATGTAACTGTATAGTCTTCATCTACCTTTACAGTTTTCATATTCGAATCAGATTTACTTTTAACAGCGGCGGTTTTCAGACTGAAATCTTTGAGCGTTGTCGGAACGACCATCACGACATATTTTTGAACCTGGCTGGCATTGGCAGGCTTCTTAAAAGCCACATCAATGGCGCCATTATTCCACTTTGCCGTTATATTCGTAGGAACAGTCGTCTTGTCTATTAATGTGACATTTGCCGGTTCCGACAATACGCTTTTTCCTTTTGTGGCCACAGACAGGACATAGATCTTGTAAGGGGTCTCTTCAGTTAAAGCTTTGCCTCCAGTATCTTTCGTCGTGTCGCTCATCGCCTGATTATATTCTTTTCCTCCGGCGGTCACTGAGGTATAGCTGTCTGATGCCACCTTCAGCGCATTATCTACGGTAAGGTTTGTTCCCCCTGACACAAAGAAAATGCGATATTCTCCTATCCCTTTTTCGTCAACCGCAGGGGTGAAGGAGATCTTCATATCCTTGCCATTATGCTCATCACCAGCATCACTCGCTACTAAGTTGGTTACCGGGTTAACCGGAACTACAGGATCCGGAACGGGCGTATCGAGTGTGATCGGACCAGAAGCAGGCGAGAGCGCATAATTGTTGTGATTCCCAACAGAAAGGACATAAACCTTGTAGGAGAATCCATTACTAATCTGAGCTCCATCGGTATCTATTGCCTTACCGTCCAAGATAACTTCATAGCTGTCCTTTTTGTCATTTGTGACGTTCGAATAAGAGCTGGTCAAATTCGCTGCAACTTTTTCATTAAAGCTGCCCGTTGCGGAAGACTTCACCACCATGATTCGGTACTCTTTAATGTCATTGTCGTTATCTGCGCGGGTAAAGGATACCTGCAGATCGCTGCCATTATTGTTGTCTCCGATATCTTTCACGCTGACATTTTTAGCAGGTCCCACGGAGTAGCTTTGTGACAAGCTTATGACCGGGGACGCGGAAGACAATGCATTATTTACATCGCTGGTAGTTCCTACGGATAAGACAAATACTTGGTAATCAACACCACTCTTAATAAATCCACCGTTTATATCCTTTGAATCCGCAGAAAGTTTCAGGGTAATATCGGAGCCCGTTTTGCTGACAGCTGTGTAATTCTCTCTGGATACGGCATTGGCATCTGTCAGGTTAAAGTAGCTGGCATCCGAAGCCTTCACCACCATGATCCGGTATTCTTTGATGTTTTGTTCTCCATTCGCACGGGTGAACGAAACCTGCAGGTCGCGGCCGTCTCCGTTATCGGCGACATCGCTGACAGTTACGTTGGTCGCCTTAGGCACAGTCGCATTTTCCGACAGCGTAATGGGAGAGGAATAAGTAGACAGTGCATTCGTGCCATATGCACCTACCGAGAGTACAAACACACGATAGCTGATACCGCTTTGAATCGGTTTGCCATCCACGTCATTTGCACCCTGAGCGAGCGTTTGAGTAATGTTAGAACCTGTTTTGCTAACGGATGTGTAATTCGAACTGGACACGGCATTAGCTTTGGTTACGTTGAAATTACTCACATCCGATGCCTTCACCACCATAATCCGGTAACCGCTCAAATTACTTTCGTCAGCTGCACGCGTGAATGAAACTCGCAGGTCACGGCCGTCCCCGAAATCGGAAACATCGCTGACAGTTACGCTGGTCGCCGGAGCTACACTCGAATTCCCCGACAGGGTAATGGCTGAAGACGAAGAAGACAACGCGTTATTGCCGTAATATCCGCTCGAGGCTACGGATAGGACAAATACTCTGTATTTCACACCATTTTGGATCAGCTTTCCACTTACATCTCTGGCACCGGAAGAAAGTGTTTGATTGATGTTATTGCCGGTCTTGCTGACCCGGGTATAATAGCTGCTGGAGACCGCATTGGCGGTAGAGAGATCGAAGTAGTAGGCATCCGAATCCTGCACTACCATAATCCGGTATTCGCTGATATTGGATTCATTATTCGCACGCGTAAACGTAACGCGCAGGTCACGGCCGTCTCCATTATCAGCAACATCGCTGACACCCACGCTAGTCGCCGGGTATACACTCGAATTCGCTGAAAGGCTAATCACCGGAGAATAAGAAGACAGCGCATTCGTACTGTATGAACCTACAGAGAGTACAAATACCCGATAGCTGACACCATTACGGATAATTTGGCCATCCACGTCTCTTGCTCCTGAGGACAGCGTTTGGGTAATGTTATAGCCGGTTTTGCTGACAGATGTGTAATTCGAGCTGGATACAGCGTTCGCTGATGACAAGTCAAAATAGTTAGCATCCGAAGCCTTCACCACCATGATCCGGTAGCCATACAGATTGCTTTCATCAGACGCTCGCGTAAAGGAAACGCGCAGATCACGGCCGTCGCCATAATCGGAAACATCGCTGACACTAACGTTTGTAGCTGCATTTACATCCGTATTTCCGTACAAGACAATGGAAGACGAAGGCGCCGAAAGCGCATAGTTTCCAGAATAGCTTCCTGTTCCTACGGCCATCACGAATACACGATAGACAACGCCTGGATTAATCAGGGATCCATCCACATCTCTCGCTCCGGAGGACAGGGTCTGGTTAATGTTGTATCCTGTTTTGCTGACGACAGAATAATAAGAGCTGGATACGCTGGTCGCTGTAGACAGATTAAAGCTGTCCGCCTTGCTGTCCTTCACAACGAAAATCCGGTATGAGCCAACTCGGGATTCGTCGGATGATTTGTTGAAACGCACCATCAAATCACGGCCATCGCCATAGTTGCTCACATCCTCTACCTTGGTAATGACAGGAGCACCAATCACACTCGCTGTCAGCGTGAACGAAGCAGACGCTGAGGAAAGCTGGTTCGTTGTATTCGAGCCGCTGGCAACGGAAAGTACAAAAACGGTATAAGATACGCCATTTTTAATATATTCGCCGGAGGTATCTCTAGTCGATGAGCTTAATGTCGTGGTTACCGTTGTACTGCTGGTTTTGCTTACTGTCGTATAATTGGAGCTTGCAAGCGCACTCGCGGTATTGAGATTGAAGCTGCCCGCATCCTTGGTCTTCACAACCATGACACGGTAGTTCTGGATATTGCTTGTGTTTTGCGGCTGGTTGAAGCTGACCGATAGATCGCGACCGTCACCATAATCATTGACATCACTCGCTTTTACGTTGGAAACGGAACTTACCGGTGATGCGCTGCTGAGTGTAACCGATTGGGACACGCCGGAAAGGGCGTTTGAGCCTCTTTTGCCGACCGACAATACGTATACACTGTAAGACTGGTTATTCTTCAGAACATCGCCGTTTACGTCTCTCGACTGGGACGATAAGGTAACAAGCGGATCAATCCCGGACGGCTGCACCGATGTATAATGTCCGGTGGAAATCGCCTGAGAAAGGTTAAATCCATAAGCATTCGCAGACTTAACGACCAGAACGCGGTATTCACTGATATTCGATTCACGCTGTACTTTCGGGAAGCTTACTTCTAGGTCGCGGCCGTCGCCGTTTCTGCCTACAATCCGTGCGGAAACGTAAGAAACGGCATTCACATTTGTATCAGAAGTCAAAATGCTTACCGTCTGTGTCGCTTGATTCCACAGCACCTGCGCACCAAGCGTTTCGCTCACGAAGCGCACAGGCACCATCGTGGTTCCATACAAGTTTTGCGCAGGCACATCCAGCGCTACCTTTTGATTATTGACAGTAGCTGTCTGGGCACCGATTTTGAGTACGATCGTAATGTCATCACGGATGGCTGTTACCGTACTCGTTTTTTGGTTCCACAGAACCTCGGCGTCAAACGCCTCAAAAATGGCTCTCATCGGCAGCATGGTCCTGCCTTTTACCATCGTGGGCGCCTGCAGCGGATTCAGTTTGACTCCATCTACATACACACTGATCTTTTTTGCGGCTGCGGCTCCCTCTACCTGCGCAGGCTGCAGAGAAAATGAAACAACCATCAGCACCGCCACAAGCATAACCCAAAGCTTTTTCACGATTCTCCTCCTCATATATTCCTGTAATAAATAGCTACACTTATTTGACGAGAGAATGAGCAGAAATGTTTTCCATTTTTTAAAAAATAAATTAGTATAATCTTAAAAAAGGGCACAGCATATGCTGCGCCTTCTGTAGATGTTATAGTTCTTACTCCATATTATGACAAGCGGGACAGGAACGGTGCCAAATCAACCTGAAGGGCGTCTGCCAGGCCTTTGCCCAGCTCTTCATCCGCGCGGTAGAAGTTGCAGATGGCAAGCAGTTTGGTCTGTTCGGATACATTCTGCAAATCGGCAGCCAGATTGCTTACCAGAGTTGCCTGAACCTCCGGCGTATATTTACGGAATACTTGACCGGCCTGGCCAAAATCATTCGGCTTATTGATCTTTTCCCGGGAGATCACACCTTGTACGGGCTGTGGTACATCACGGTATGCCGGATCTTCCTTCGGCGCGTCCTGATAACGGTTCGGTTCATAGTTAATCCGGTCCGTTTGCTGTTTGAACGGCATGGCTCCGTCACGCTGATTGTTGCTTACCTGCGCGAACGGGCAGTTAATCGGAAGCTGCAGATAGTTGGGTCCAATGCGGTGGCGCTGGGTGTCGGAGTAGGAGAACAACCGTCCCTGCAGCAGTTTATCCTCCGACGGCTCGATACCCGGTACCAATACACCCGGATTGAATCCTACTGATTCCGTTTCCGCAAAAACATTGTCCGGATTGCGGTTCAGCGTCATCGTCCCCACCAGCTGGTAAGGAATATCCTCTTCGAACCAGTCCTTCGTAGCATCCAGCGGATTGAAATCAAAGCTGTCCAGATCGGCAGGGTCAAGCACCTGTACATACAGATCCCACTCCGGATAGTCTCCGCGCTCGATCGCTTCATATAGATCACGGCTGGCATGGTTAAAATCGCTGGCCTGAATCGCCGATGCTTCTGCGCCACTCAAATTTTTAACGCCCTGCTTCGGAACCCAGCGCAGCTTCACGTATACCGTATTGCCAAACTGGTTGATCCATTTGTAAGAATGGACGCTCGAGCCGCGCATTTGGCGGTAATTGGCCGGAATGCCTTCATCCGTGAACAGATGCACCATCATGTTCGTAGATTCGGGTGTCAGCGACATAAAGTCCCAGTAACGGTCCGGGTCTTGAATGTTCGTGCGCGGATCCGGCTTGAGTGAGTGAACCATATCCGGAAACTTCATCGCGTCGCGGATAAAGAATATCGGCAGGTTATTGCCGACAAAATCATAGTTCCCTTCCTCCGTATAGAACTTGACCGCGAAACCACGCGGATCTCGCAGCGTCTCCGGAGAATGCTGACCGTGAATAACCGTGGAGAAGCGGGCAAACACCGACGTTTCCTGTCCCTCATTTTGCAAAAAAACCGCCTTCGTGTAGCGCTTCATGCTGTTCGTCAGCTTGAACACACCATGCGCACCCGCTCCCCGGGCATGAACAACACGCTCCGGCACACGTTCACGGTCAAAATGGGCCAGCTTCTCCAGAAGCTGATAGTCCTCCAGCAGTGTAGGTCCGTTCTGCCCTGCCGTTCTGGAATTCTGATTATCACCGATGGGAACACCCTGGTTGGTCGTGAGTTTTGTCATAATCATATCTCCTCCTCAAATTTATATAAATTAGAATAATTCTAAATAACTGATGTGATTCATTGTAATGTAACTGCTATTAAAAATCAATATTAAATTATAATTATTATAATATAACTAATAATATGTTCAATTTCTCAAGGTTATGCTCCTAGTAACATGTTCATAGGAAGGGAACTGACGTTAGACGTCGTTGAAGATAATCCGAAAATTACGGATCTGCTAAAATCCCATATTGAAAAATATGGGGATAAAGGCATCGTTATTCATGATTTTGATCAGGTTCTGGAACAATTCGGAATTTATGAATCAAAATTACATCGTCGCGGACTCGGATTCCGACAAGTTTATGGCAGACTTCTAACCTAAAAAAGACATTTGCGCCGTTTCAATCAACGGATGCAGATGTCTTTTTTCGTCCGAAATATCTTTCGCGGTTGTACGAAAAGCTAGGCATGTCTTCGTGGACGCAGGCGCTCGGGCTGCACAGGAGCTGGACCTGCTGACATAGAGATCGGAAGGCGCACGGTCATCGTCGTGCCGGCGCCCAGCCGGCTGGCCACCGTTACGGATCCCTGATGCATTTGCACGATTTTTTGAATAATGGAAAGTCCGAGACCGCTCCCCCCACCCGAGCGGGTTCTTGATTTATCAGCCTTGTAAAAGCGGTCGAAAATATGAGCCTGATCCTCTTCCGAAATGCCGATGCCCGAGTCCTCCACCATTACGGTGACCTGACTATCCCCGGCTGCCAGACGAACCTGAATGGATCCCCCACTTGGCGTAAACTTAATGGCATTATGAAGCAGGTTCACCCACACTTGGCTCAGCAGATCTGAATCCGCCTCAATCGTCACCGGATCCACCTCTGCAGTCATATCCAGATCCTTCTCCATCCACTGCGGCTCGCAGGCCAAAATCAGCTTTTGCAGATGCTTGTCGAGCCGCACGGGAACGGGATGGAATGGATGCTGCTCGGAGTCCAGCGAAGCCAGGCGCAGCATATTTTCCGATAGGTGCGAGAGACGTACGCTTTCCTGCTCGATGATATCGAGATAATGCTCCCGTTCCTCCGCGCTCAGTTCCTTTTCCTTCAGCACCCGCGCAAAGCCGCTGATAGAAGTCAGCGGGGACTGAATCTCATGGGAAACATCCGAAATAAACTCCTGACGCATGGATTCAAGCTTATTCAGATCGGCAGCCATGTCATTGATGCTTTGAATAACTTCGGTAAAATGGTCATCTTCCATCCTATTAACCGGAAGACTTACATTGAAGTCCCCCCTCGAAATCTGCTTCAAGGCATCGATAACCGACTGGTAAAACTCCAGCTGCCTCTTCCTGCCAAACCTTGACATGATCGAAATGCATATGCCGAAGATAAAGAATCCAAGTACGGAATTTGCCAGCTGTACGACCAATCCGCTTATGCTCCAGCCGAACCAACGAATCAAATAATACGCAGCCGTCCAGCAAATGCATAATGCCACCAGAACCACCAGCATAAAAAACGCGACCTTCAGCTTGACCCGGATTCCTTCATGCCTCCTCATGGTGTCATCTCCAGCCTATAGCCAAGGCCGCGGATCGTCCGGATTTGAAATGCATGTTCTTCCGCCGGAAAACGCTCACGAAGACGCCTGATATGCACATCCACCGTCCGTTCGTCTCCTTCATAATCAAAGCCCCAGATCTTCTCAATCAGCTGGTCTCGAGAAAAGGTCTTGCCCAGATAACTTGCCAGCAAAAACAGCAGTTCAAATTCCTTAAGCGGCAGCGTAACTCCTTCTTCACCGTTATAGCATTCGTAAGTTTTGCGGTTCACCCGCAAGGATCCTATCTGAATCTGCTGGGAGGCCGCAATGCGGTATCTTTTGAGCAGCGCCTTCACCCTAACGATCAGCTCCGGCGGATCAAAGGGCTTCACCAGATAGTCATCCGTTCCAAGCTCAAAGCCCTTGACCTTATGGATGGTCTCGCCCTTCGCTGTCAGCATCAGAATAGGCAGATCCTCATAATATTCGGTCAGCTCCTTGCACAGCTGCCATCCGTCCATGCCTGGCATCATCACGTCCAGTATAACCAGATCGGCCTGCACCGTTTCCAGTGCCTTTAGAGCCTCATGTCCGTTTTCAGCTTCCGCGGTACTAAAGCCTTCGCTTCTGAGTAGGTGACTGACGAGCTCACGGATATGCGGATCATCATCAACTACAAGAATGAGTGGCATCGATAGCCGGCTCCTTTCATTATAAAATCTGTGAGATGATTTTAGCGGTTTCGTTCCGATCTTGTAAACATCAACGTGCCGACAATGGTGAACACCAAGAAGAATCCGGCCATAACCGCAAGGTCCGTCAGCGGATTATACAGAACAATTTTACTGTACATGTCGGTTCCCGAGTAAAAGACGCTCCGCGCCAAATCGATACAGTACGTCATCGGCATGATGTGTGCCAAAAAACCGAGTAGTCCGGTCGAATGCTGAATCGGAGTCATCGCGCCGGAAAGGAACATTTGCGGCATCACCAGCAGCATCGAGCCGATATCTGCCGTTTTACTGTCCTGCACAAATCCGATAAAAAAAATACCAAGCGAGCCACCGACCAGACAAAACAGTGGGGTAATCAGGAACAGGTACACGATATGCATGCCACCAAGCGGAATCTGCATAATCAGTGCGACCAACACAATGCCGATAAGCCCCACGAGGCTTGTAAAGCTGGATCCGATCATTTTCCCAATAATGATAGAATACCGGGAGATTGGAGATACATACAGCTCTTGCGTCATATTCTGGTTGCGTTCCTCTATGAGGGAGCTCATGCCGGTGATTAGCCCTGTAAAAATACTGTTGACGATCATGCCGATCATCATGAACTGCAAGTAATTAAATCCCAGTCCCCCCGCCATATTCTGCGATAGGCTGCCGCCCATGATGCCAATGAAGATGATCGGAAATACGATGCTGACGATCATCAGTACCGGATTTTTAATACCTTTCGTGATTTCCCTGGCCGCTATGGCCAGCATGGCGTTGCCCTCTCTTTGTGCGGTGGTAATCATAGACTCACTCCCCTTTCACTCTGTTCGACCAGTCTTAAATAAGCTTCCTCCAAAGTAGGCTGATGAATATCAAGCCGTGTCAGGGGTGTGTGCAGCTGAGAAAGCAGATGCTGCGGCGTTTTATCGGAATAAACCACCTTCAGGCTGCCGTTCTCCTCCGTATACGTGGCTCGCATAGCGTCCAGCTCTTCCTTCAATGCAGCTTCGTCTTCTCCGCGTAGCAGCATCGTCTTGTCGCCGAGCAGCTTATGTTTGATTTCGTCCGGCGTTCCCAGAATCGCTACTTTGCCTTGGGTAATCATGCAGACACGATCCGCCTCTTCAGCCTCTTCCAAATAGTGCGTCGTAAGAAAAATAGTCATGTTTTCTTCCTTGCGGATTTTTTGCAGGTATGTCCAGAGCGACTGGCGAGCGGAAGCGTCCAATCCCTGTGTCGGTTCGTCTAGAAACAGAATCTGCGGGTTATGCATCAGACTGCGCATGATTTCTAGCTTGCGTCTCATGCCCCCTGAAAAGCCCTTCACCTTTTTGAACAGATTCTCGTGGATTCCGACAACCTGCGACAGCTCCTCAATGCGCTGTTTGTAGGCGGCCGGCATCATACTGTAGAACGGACGATAAGCATATACTCCGTAAATGCTGACATGCAATCTGATATTTTCCTCTGCCGTCAGATCGAGATCAAGGCTTGGATTCTGAAAAATGATCCCTACATTCCGGCGTACCTTGGATGCCTCCTTTTCCACATCATAACCTGCTATCATCACTTCGCCATCCGTTTTCGAAAGGGTGGTGGTCAAAATGGAAATCGTCGTCGTTTTTCCGGCACCGTTGGGTCCCAAAAAAGCGAAAAACTCTCCCTTACCAACCTCGAAACTGACGCCATCTACTGCTGGACGGGCTCCCTGTTTATATTGCTTTCTTAAATTTTCCACACGGATCATCGGTTCCATTTATTTTACTCCTCCTTCAGCTGCTACACAGGATCAATCCTTTTAACGGAACTTAGATTAATCTGCAAATATGAACTGAATATGAACTTGGAGGAAAGATAGAGCCTATTGGGTATGGTGTAATAATTTCTTTATAATTAAACTTTATCTTGAATCGCTTCCAAATTATTGTATGATGGATATTATTTGCATCTGGTCAATTAAACGGGTTGCGTCCAGATCGCGATAAATATGAAGCTTTAAATACATACTTGTTTGGTTTTGGGATTGGGGGTTTTCACATGCAACAACCTAACAAGCCATCGATGTCATGGCTCCTCAGGTATCTGCGTCCGGTCAAAGGCCGGCTGCTCATTCTGCTCATTCTGCTGCTCGCTTCCACCGCGGCCCAGCTCGTGAATCCGCAGATTATCCAGCGCTTCATCGATACGGCTGCAGAGAACGGCATCGTCTCCAAATTGCTGGTGCTGGCCGGAATTTACCTAGTATTTGCCGTCTTCAACCAGCTCCTGACGGTAGCGATTAGTTATCTCGGAAATGACGTATCCTGGCGCACCACGAATCAGCTCCGCGGCGATCTCTTGAAGCACTGTCTCCGCCTGGATATGCGGTTTCACAATCTAAAAACGCCCGGCGAAATGATTGAGCGAATCGATGGCGACGTAACGAACATGTCGAACTTTTTCGCCATGTTCATCATCAAAGTCATCGGCAGCTTTGTCCTTCTAGCCGGTATTCTGGGCTTTATGTTCACCATTAATTGGCCGATTGCTACGGTGATGACCGTATTTACGCTCGCCTCCATCGGCGCCATGGTATTCATCCGTGATCTTGGTGTTAAGTCCTCCAAAGACGAACGCGGCGCAAGCGCGGCTCTGTTCGGCTTCATCGAGGAACGGATCGCAGGAATCGAAGATGTTCAGGCCAACGGCAATGTGCCGTATGTCATGAACCGTTTCTACCGTGCGATGCGAAACGTGTTCCTGAAAGGACGCAAGGCCTGGATGCTGCGCGTTATTCCATGGAATACGACTGTCGTTTTCTTTGCAATCGCTGTCACGGCCGTACTGCTGCTCGGCGTTCATTATTATTTGACCAGCCAAATCACGCTGGGGACGCTTTATCTGATCTATCAATACACGCAGATGCTGAACGATCCGATCGAGCAGCTCGGCGATCAGGTACAGGAATTTCAGAAGGCCAAATCCGGCATGATGCGCTCCCAGGAACTGCTCGCAAACCGCAGTGAAATCGTAGATGGAAACGAAACGGTACTGCCGGAGGGGGCGCTTGGTCTAGAGTTCGATCATGTGAACTTTAGCTACAATCCGGATAAGCCGGTGCTGCATGACATTACGTTCATGGTCCGCCCTGGCGAAAGACTGGGCATCATCGGACGCACCGGCAGCGGCAAATCCAGCCTCAGCCGCGTCCTGCTCCGGCTTTACAATATCAACAGCGGCGTCATCCGCGTCGGAGGAACGGACATCCAGGATTTAAAGCTTGAGGCCTTGTACCGCCGGGTAGGCATGGTAACGCAGGATGTGCAACTGTTTGACGGCACGCTCCGCGATAATCTTACGCTGTTTGACGGCAGCATTTCGGACGATTATATCCTCGAAACGACCGGACGACTCGGGCTGAAGCAGTGGATCGATTCGCTGCCTGAAGGCCTGAATACGCATCTGAAGGCAGGCGGCGCCTCCCTCTCCGCTGGCGAGGCCCAGCTGTTTGCTCTGACGCGCGTATTCCTGACCCAGCCAAGTCTGGTGATCCTCGATGAACCATCATCGCGCCTCGATGCGGCTACCGAAGCCATGCTGCAGTCCGCCGTAGACCAGCTCATGATGAAATGCACAGGCATTGTCATCGCACACCGGCTCTCTACGCTGGAGCAGGTCGATCACATTATGGTGCTTGGAGATGGGAAAATTCTTGAATTTGGCGAGAGGGAGGTACTGGCTAAAACCCCTTCCTCCCATTACGCTCAGCTTCTGATTACAGGCAGAGAGGAGGATTTGGCATGACCGTATCCCGATTTATACAACTCCTGTTTACTTATAACATATCGCTTTTTATCGTGAACGGCCTGCTCTGGTGCTTGTTCCACTCCATGCCGCTGCTCCTTGGGCTTGGTATGAATTGGTTCTTTGACAGAGTAGCGGCGAGCCAGTCGCATAACTATTTGTGGCTCGCTGTCCCTTTGATTTTTATCGCACTCGTAAGGGTATCGCGGGTAGGCGTCTTTTTCTGGGCGTTTTTCAAATGGGTCACTTACATTTACGATATCCAGGCCATTCTGCGCACCAATATGCTCAAAGGCATTATGCGCTGGCCTGGCCGCAATCTTCCTGCTTCCTCGGGGGAAGCGGTCAGCCGGTTCCGCGAGGACGTGGATGAGGTCGTCGAATACGTGGAATCCTGGGTCGATTTCTGGGGACGGTTCGCTTTTGCTGTGATCTCTCTGGTCATCATGGCAAAGATCAATTGGCAGATCACCCTGGTTGCTCTTCTTCCGATGGTCGCAGTGACGCTGCTGAACAATCTTTCGGGCAACCGCGCAAGACGCTACGGCCAGCAAAACCGTGAAGCGACAGGGCGCATCACCAGCTTTATCGCCGAATCCTTCGGCGCCGTGCAGTCGCTTAAACTGGGTCAGGCCGAAGAGCATGTCCATAAGCGGTTTGTGCAGCTGAACGAATCCCGCCGACAAGCGGCACTGAAGGACAATTTGTTCAAGCAGTGGATGCGTTCACTCAACCAGCATGTGTTAAGTATCTGTACCGGTATCATTCTGCTAATGTGCGCCTCGGAGATGAAGGCAGGCCATTTTACTGTTGGCAACTTTGCTCTCTTCACTTCGTATCTGACGAATATCGGCTTCAGCATTTCGATGTTCGGATATATGGTGTTCCAGCATAAGCGCTTAAAAGTATCCCTCGACCGGATGAGCATCCTCTTCCGTCCCGGCGAACAGGACCGCATCATGGAGTTCAGCGAAACCCATCTTTACGGGGAACCACCAGAGCCGCCGGTCATCCGGAAAGATCCCAAAGAGCAGCTTCAAACGCTTGAAGCCAAAGGGCTCTCCTACTCCTATCCGAATTCTGAAAATGGAATTTCCGATGTGAGCTTTGCGCTGGAACGCGGCAAATTCTTAGTCATTACCGGTCGGATTGGCTCCGGCAAGTCCACGCTGGTGCGGGCGCTGCTCGGACTGCTTCCGATTTCGGACGGATCTGTGCACTGGAACGGCAGCAAGGTGGATCCAGCGTCATTCCTCATTCCGCCAAGAGCGGCCTATACGCCGCAGGTACCGCGGCTGTTCAGCGATACGCTCCGGGAAAACATCATTCAGGGGAGTCCAGCTGATGATGATGCACTCGCAAGGGCGATTCGTTTGGCTGTCATGGAGAAAGATATTGAGGATCTGGAGAAAGGCCTCGACACCTTTGTAGGCCCAAGAGGGGTTATGCTGTCAGGCGGTCAGATTCAGCGCGCCGCCACGGCGCGGATGATGATGACGGAGTCGGATCTGTTCATCTTCGACGATCTGTCGAGCGCACTGGATGTGGAAACGGAAAAACAGCTCTGGGAACGGCTTTTCGAAGAGCGGGATGTCACCTGTATCGCCGTATCCCACCGCAAAGCGGCACTGGCGCAAGCCGATCATATCATCGTGATGAAGGACGGCCGCATTGAGGCGGAAGGCACCTTGTCCGATCTGCTTGCGACCAGCTCCGAGATGCAGCTGCTGTGGCAGGGTGAGGCATCCGAGGAGAAGGATTCGGCTCCTGAGGAAAGTCTTATTAAGGCCACTTAAAATACTGCAATAACCAAAGGCATAGCGTGTTTCGAAGCCCATACCGTAACACGAAAATAAGCGAAATAAACGAAACCCACCGTCAGGCTATCAGGCCTATTTACGGTGGGTTTCGCTTGTGTGTCTACAGAACAGAACTCAGCTTGGCATAGGACAGCGTCTTTTTGACATAGCTCGAATTGCTATAATACTTTGCTCCCGACTCGAAGTTGATGTACAGATTGCCGTTTATGATCGCAAGATCCTCGGACATATTCGGAATCTTCATCGTTTTCTTCAGCTTGGGTGAAGCAGCCTTCGTATAGATATAGAGGTATCCCGGATTATTCCGTCCGTATGATGCAGAGAAAATCAGGTTGCTGCCGGTGACGGCAACCCCTTGAACCTTGGCCGGCGTTTTGTAAGTGGCGATCGGGCTGGCCGAAGGATTTTCGGAGCTGTTCAGGTCGTAGCGGTACAAGTAGGAGCTGTTCTTCTCATCGAACTTGCCGACGTACAAGTCTCCATCTGCCACTGTCGCGTAGGAGGAAGCCTTGAGCTTGTAGCCTTTGTTCAATTTCAGATGGCTGTTGTTCTTGGCGGCCGACACATCGCTCAGCTTATAGCGCAGCATGTTGTATTGTGTATCAGCAGTACTTGCTGAGGAGGCGATCCAGAGGTAGCTCTTGGATACACCCATGCCGCCTACATGGCCACTGTGAGAGATGCCTCCGGATTGCTTCTCGTCCGACAGGTATACATTCTTGACGAACTTACCGCTCCCTGCGTCCACGACGGCGATCAGGCTGTCCTTCACGAGGGAATCATTGCTTTTATTATGGTAGTAATAAGAGATCAGAATCCAGTTCTTGGCCGGATAATACGTCATCCCTTGCGGTACATAGTGTGTATCCAGATTAGGGATCGTTGGCCCTTTCTTGAACACCTTGTGATACGCGGCAAAAGGATCCGAAGCCGCGGCGGCTTGGCCGGGCAGCGCACCCAGCAACGAAGCGCCTGCAATAATAACGGCGGATATGATCGTAATAAGCTTGCGAAGCAGCGACATAGCTATAGCTGCACCTCCTAAGTATGATTCCTAACAGAGTTATAGATAAGACCTTTTCATCATATGCGGTAGCGCGGATCAGAAGAAGAGAATAATTCCCTATTTTTAGGTGAATAAAGTTCTATTTCCCAAAATAAGAGAGACACCACGTTAGCATATATCGGCAAGACGAAACCCTTGTTTTAAGTATTACATTGTCATACATAGTAATATGTGATACATTATATTCACGAGGTGAAAGCGAGTGGGAGAAAGCAGCATCAGCAGTGACCTGATCCGAGGCCATATTGATTCGATTATCCTCCGCATTTTGTGTGAGGGCGACAATTATGGCTATGAAATCATCAAATCCATATCTAAATACAGCCAAGGCCAATACGAGCTTAAGGAGCCTTCGCTTTATACCAGTCTGAAGAGGCTGGAATCCCAAGGATACATTACATCCTACTGGGGGGACGAAAGCCAGGGTGGCCGCCGGAAATACTATACGGTTACACCTCAGGGAATAGACGCATACCATAACAGCGTTGAGGCTTGGAAAATCGCTAAAAGGCTGATTGATCAGCTGATTGAATCCAGGGAGGAATCGAATTGAGTCCGTTACAGGAGCACGTGGAAAGTTTATTCGCGGGATATAAGCCTACCCGGCAGGTGCGGGAATTAAAAGCTGAAATCCTGAGCAATCTGGAGGCCAAGGTTGCAGATCTGACCACAGAGGGGATGGAATACGATCTGGCTGTGGAAGTGGCCAAAGCTAATATAACGAGCGTCAAGGGATTAGTTGAGGAACAAGCCTCCTATGACGTTGCTAAATATCGGACTGAACTGCTGCAGACAGCCCTGCTGTACTTCCTGATCGCCTGGATCGTCACGATTCCAATGCAGCTCTTCCGGGTTGCGGAGAATCTCAGTCTTCTGCTCCCTCTCATCGCAGTTGTACTTGGCATCATTTACATAATTGTCCGCGGTTCTGCTACCGGGGCCGATTCTAAGACAGCAAGTTTTGATTATACATCCGGAGTATATAAGCGTAACCTGGCGTGGATTATTTGGGGGATTTTCGTAATGGCGATGACGATGTCCACGACGGCGATTCATATGGGCAGCAATATTTGGTTCGGCAGGCCGCTGCATATTTCGGGGCCCTACCAATTTGGCGTGCTTGCAGCGAATTATGTATGGCCGCTCGTCACTATTGTGATTCCGCTGCTCTTTAATGCCTCTCTCCGGCTGAAAATGAAACATGAGGCAGGTGAAAACCATGTGGACTAAAAATAAAACAATCCTGCTGCTTGCAGCGGCCGGCATTTTGCTTTTTTCCGCGATTCAGGGCATCGTCCTGCCTCAGTGGGACCGTCAAAAGCAAGTTTATGCAGCCGAGCAGCAAAGTCCGCTAACGCATGATCTGCAAAGCATTATGAAATACCAGAACAAATACATGGGCAATGCCAGCAATTTGTCTAACCTTATGCACACCCTACCGCTAAACGAGGTTCGAAGCACGATGGAGCTGCATCCGGACAGCTTGACCGCAGACATTATCTATCATGCTGAAACAGCCGATCTGGACACGGAAGATCTTGAACGCTCCCTCATCTACAATGCCACCGCCGCCTTTGCGCTGATCGACAATCTGAAGCAGATCCGCTTCAAATTCGATGACCGGACCTATTCAGTCGAGCGGAGCACTGTCGAGAGCTGGTACGGCAAAAAGCTATCCTCTCTCACCGATTCGCCGAAGATCTGGAAGCCGGATGTTCAGGAACCGCTCGCAGACCGCAATTATGTGAAAAAAGGAATCAACAGCCTGTTTACCGTCACAGACGTGTAAGCAGGCTGTTTGACTTGCCCAAGACAAATCAATTCCATATTTCACATACAAAAGGAATGTTTGTCCAGAGAAACGAATTAATTATAATAAGACAATAAAATCAACCAATATGAAGATAAAGGGTGTTTTCACATGTATGAAATGATGGTCATATCCGGCTTATCCTTTTTGCTTGTGGCAGTGCTTATGCCCATGCTCATCTGGGCGCTGCGAAGAATGAGGCTGACGCAGCCGATCCGCTCAGAGCTTCCGGCAGATCATCAGGCGAAACGCGGAACCCCGCTGATGGCTGGGCTCATTCTGATGATTGGCGTAGCAACCTCTCTGCAGTTCCATCCGGTTCCGCTGATGCTGCTGCTGTGCGTTACCTTTTTGCTGTTCAGCTCCATCGGTTTTCTGGATGATTTCAAAAAAGCCGCCTGGCAGGATCCCTCCGGCATCTCCGGGCGTATGAAGCTGGTGCTTCAATTCATTTTTACGGGCGCCATATTGTACGCACTGATCCACTACTTCGGATTGACCAGCGATATCACGTTATTCCAGGGGTTCCAGCTGCATCTGCCCGTTTATGTGTACGTGGCGGTTATGCTGCTGTTCGTGGTTGGCTCGGCCAATGCCATTAATTTCACGGACGGTTTGGACGGACTGCTGATTAACGTGGCGATTCCTACATATTTTTTCTTTTTCATGATATCAGACAAACCGGAAGTACAGACTTTCTCGCTTGTGATGATCGGCTGTCTGCTGGGCCTTTTTCTGTACAATATTTATCCGGCCAGAGCCTTTATGGGCGATACCGGTTCGCTGGCCATTGGGGGCTCCTTGTCCATTTTGGCGGTGATTGAAAAGGTTGAGATTCTGATTCCGATCCTGTTTTTCGTGTATCTGGCAGAACAGCTGTCGGTCATTTTACAGGTATGGTATTACAAACGGACCAGGCTCCGTCTTTTCCGGATGGCCCCGATCCATTTCCACTTCAGCCTCAAATACGGATGGAGCGAGAACAAAATCGTCATGATCTTCGGCTTCATATCGTGGTTATCCGTGCTGATCTGCTGGCTGATCTGGAAGTATCTCATGCACTAAGGTGCGATTTTGGGTAAAGGAACAAGCCGGTTTATCCATTCCTATGGGATTCAAATGAAGATTCCATGAGGGTTCGCATGATTCCAATCCGCACAAAAACCGGGGCCAAAAGCCCCGGATCTCTGGATCCGATTATGCGGATTTCGTCCCTTTCCCAACTGAAATGTTCACAACTGATGCAGGATGGCCCAATCAATGAATACCGGATGGCCCTAAATCCGGGTTCCCGGCTTTGTTTGTTTACAGATGAGAGCCGCCGCTTGCATCGATCAATTGACCGGTCACCCAGCGGCTATCCGATGATGCTAGAAAAGCGGCCACATCCGCCACATCTTCAGGCTCTCCCCATCTGTTGAATGTTGAAAGTCCGGCGGCGGAGTTACGCCCAGCGGGATTTTGCAGCGTTCCGGCGTTCATCTCCGTATTGATGATGCCAGGCAGGATCGCGTTCACCGTAATATGGCGGCTTCCAAGCTGCTGGGCCAAGGCAAGAGTAAGCGTGTTGATCGCTCCTTTTGACATGCTATATGCGAATACACTCGGAGAAGCCGCCCGCGTAACAAAAGATGAAAGGTTGATAATTCGCCCCCCATCCGTCAGACGCGGCAAAGCCTGTTGGATCACGAAAAATGGCGCCTTGACGTTCGTATTCATCACCTCGTCAAAGGAATCTTCCGTTGCCTCTTCCAGTGTGAGAATTTGCCCGATTCCGGCATTATTCACAAGAATATCAAAACGGTTATTGCCTGTGCGTTTCCGAAGCTTCTCGTCCAATGTCGCATATAAATCGCCAATCCCCTTAAGCGTGCTAAAATCGGCGCCGATCGAAAACGCGGAACCTCCATTTTGCTCAATTTTCCGGACGACTTCCTCTGCTTCGTTTTGTCTTCTTCCATAATGAACCGCGACCAAGGCGCCGTCCCGTGCCAACCGCAGCGCTATGCCGCGGCCAATCCCCCGGCTTGCACCGGTTACTAAAGCGATTTTACCTTTCAACATGCCCTCATCTCCTTGTCTACTTGAATACAGTATTGTTATATCATGAGGGCGATATCGTAATGTTGCTCTCTCATTCCCGGTCCCCAAATTCTCGAAGTTGCAACAGCGCCAAATTCATCCTTTGAGCGAGCCGGCGGCAATCCCGTCGACGAAATACTTTTGTAGCAAAATGTTATACGAGTATGCTCGGAATCGCAGCCATGACCGTGCCGGCGGCAATCCAGCCGATTTGCGCGCTGTTCTCCCCGAAAAGTCTGGACAATGCGACCGTAATGGTGCGCGAGTCGGGCTTTTGCAGGAAAAAGAGCGAGAACTGGTAGTCATTCCAGATCGAGTTCGCGTTCATGATCACGATCGTTTATGATTGGTTGGATAAAAAAGTCTTAAAAAAAGAAGGCTGGGAGCTGATCTCCCTGCCTTCTTTTACATGCGCAAAAACCCATTACTACCGCTTAGTACGTCCACCAGTTGCCGGACATCTCAATCATGGAGAACAGCTCGGCTATCCTCATGCCCGCGATCTTACGTCCATGCCCACATAAAGCTATCGCGGTCCCAGGCGATCCGGCCGCCGTGCAGCTTGCGGAATGCCTTTTTTACTTCCTTGGACAGCGAGGCGTTCCCATTCTCATTCACAAAAACAAATTCTTCGCCGAAATGCTCACGTACATATTGGATGGCATCTGTTTGATACAGATTGCCCTTAAATCTGATCTCCTGAACCATCCATTCGGCCACCTGCTGAGGTGTATATTCCATAATTGCATCGATCCCTTCCATCTAAGTCCACCTATTATAACAGATCGGAGCTCGATTTCGATGTTCTCCAGGGAAGGTCACGTCATGAAATAAACTTGCGGAAGAATGCAATCTGGCCCGCATGCAGGCCGTTATGATACAGCACTCTTCCAAGTGCCGGGCAACTTTATTGGGCAAGGATTTTCGCTATTTCCGCCCGCAACTGTTCATGACCTGCTATAATCCCGGAGTTTCCCCAGGTAAACGGCTTTCCGTCGATAGCCGGCAAGCTTCCTCCCGCTTCCTCGATCAGCAGTGCCCCAGCCATCCATTCGTAAATGCCATGGCTGAATTCCCAGTAGGCGTCCATTCTGCCGCCTGCGAGTCCTGAGAAAGACGCCACAGAAAATAACGTTTTGACTAGCGATTGACCTTCGGTTATGGGCTGCAAATGAAAACAACCCGGCCCAAGAGTTCTCGGACGGGTTGCTCATGGTTCAAGGTGCATCTTTATATCGCTGCGTGAAGCGGCTTCAGCAGTAATTTGCGCGGCTGCATGAGGTACGTTCCCGTGATCCGCTCTGCATGCAGCTCCAGGCGGTATTCTCCCGCCTCTGGAAAATACAGCACGCCGAGCTCAAACGGCTGGAACTCATAGGCCCCCCCAGTGGGATGGACATCTGAAAGCAGCGGATGCCCGGAGGCTTCCAGCCGGATGCTTCCGCCACCCTCATCACCGCAGCCGTAATCCAGGCTTGCCACAAAAGAGCAGGGTCCCGAGGTGCGTATACGCCAGAAAGCGTAATCCTGTTCATGAATCCAGTCCAGGAGATTATCGCGATTCTTTTTGCCGGTGTCATAACGGAGAGTGCTCCCGTTGATCTCGCTATCGAAGACGCTGAGCTCATACGTCTCGGCCTCTCCATCGCCGCTATGCAGCAGCCGTACCGGATTGCCTGTAACAGGACCTGCGTATTCGACGGCCAGCACGACGGGCTTGCCGTCCGCAGGAAGCCTACGATCATCCAGCAGCACAATCAGATCCTCATTTCCCAGACGCTTAAATGCAAGATCAGCCCCTCCTGCTAAGGGATATACCCTCTTTACACGGCTGAGCAGTCCCGGAACCACCACCTGCCGATCCGCCGGTACATCAAAAAGATGCAGATAAAGCGTCTGACCCTTCAGCGTGCATCTTCCCCAAGAAGGCTTCGCCGTCGGAGATGCTCCTGCGCCATATATGCTGTCCCCGTTGATGTTCAGCCATTCTCCCACTTCAAGCAGGATCTCCTCCGAGACCGGGTCCCATTCCCCCGTCGCGGTTGGCCCGACATTGATGACCAGATTGCCGTTTTTGCTGACCACGTCAATCATTTGGCGGATGATCGATACCGGCCGCTTCCAGCTCGAATCCGATTTTTTATAACCCCAGGAATCATTCAGCGTAATGATATTTTCCCAATCTTGGCGGATGGTCCACGTTTCAAGCTGATTGTCCGAGGTGTTGGCGTAATCGCCAAGCGGGCTTTTCCAGACGCGGCTGTTCACCAGGCATTGCTGCTGGAGCGCATGGACGGTGTTGAAGAACAATTCGCCTTGTTCCCGGGTCAGCTTGCCGCCGCAATCGAACCACATCAGCCCCACCTTGCCGTACTCGGTCAGGAGCTCCCGCACCTGTGGAAGGGATTTGCGGTGCAGATAATGCTCAAAGCGCGTACGCTTACTCTCATCCTGAATCCAGCTTCCCACCTCGTCATATGCGCCGATATTGTCGGGATAATCCCAGGTGTTACCCTGGGAGTCCGGGTCATGCCAATCCATCGCGTGCGAGTAATAAATGCCGAGCACGATCCCTTCCACACGACAGGCCTCCTCCAACTCCCGAAGCGGATCCCGGCCGAAAGGCGTGTGCTTGACGATGGAGTAATCGGAGACTTTCGAATCGTACATGGCGAACCCGTCATGATGCTTCGCCGTAAAAATGATATATTTAAGGCCGGCTCGCTTAGCCGTGCGAACCCAATGCCCCGCATCGAAAGCAGTGGGATTAAACCGTTCCGCCATTTCCTCGTATTCCTGCACCGGAATGCGCGCCCGCAGCATGATATGCTCACTGTACGAGGCTTGGATCTCTTCGCCGTTCCATTCGCCCGCCGGCAGCGCGTAAGGGCCCCAATGGATAAACAAGCCAAGCCGCGCTTCCC
This sequence comes from Paenibacillus mangrovi, assembly GCF_022898935.1. Lineage (GTDB taxonomy): Bacteria > Bacillota > Bacilli > Paenibacillales > Paenibacillaceae > Paenibacillus_AQ > Paenibacillus_AQ mangrovi. The sequence goes on from NZ_JALIRP010000003.1 coordinate 414,967, forward strand.
GCCACCAGGCAATCCGCTGCTCATGAGCCTCGTCAGGAAGCGTGCCCGGGTCCTCCTTCAAAGCCTGCAGCGGATCGTCCAGAAGGTTCTCTTCCCGGCTGCGGCCATGCGGGCCGGGTTGTACATGCTTCAAATCCATCTGATCTCTCATGATCGGCTGTCCCCTTTCTATGTCTCGTAACCTGATTTCCGGAGCGGTTGAAACCTTACCAGAAGCGGCACTTAGAACCGCGCAGCTTAGAAACGGCCTCCACGAAGAAATAGTCGCCGTAAATAAGCGGCGTATCGACGTGCACGCCGCCCGGCAGGTTCGAGGTACCCGATAAAAGCAGCCCCTCCTCATCCTCCCGGTCCCAAGCTCCATAACGCTCATCGAGCGAGCGGACGAGGCGCGTGGCAGCCTCCAGATACATTTGGCCTTCTCCTGCCGGCACGCAGCCTGACAGCTCGATTAAACCGCAGGCTGCACAGGCTCCAGCTGAGGTATCCCGCGGTGTATCCGCGTTTCGGGGTGCCCGGAAGTCCCAATGCGGCACGTAATCCTCCGGCAGGTTGGCCAGAAAGAAATGCGCCGCCCGCTTGGCCCCGATCAAAAACTCTTCATTGCCGGTGTACTGATAGGAGAGCACCATGCCGTATATCGTCCAGGCGCTGCCTCTGGCCCAAGCCGAATCCTCCGCATGTCCCTGACCGGCATTGGCGCCCAGCAGCTCGCCGGTTTCCGCATCGAAGCGAAGAATATGGTAGCTGGATCCGTCCGGACGCATGAAATGTTCCAGAACGGTACCCGCATGTGCGGCGGCAATATGGCGGAAGCGAGGGTCGTTAGTCGTCTCCGAAGCCCAGTACAGCAGCGGCAGATTCATCATCGTATCGATGATGGACCAGCCTGCGCGGTTCAGGCTCTCGGTGTCATGCCAGGCGCGGATATACCGGCCATTCAGGTTAAAGCGGCTGGCCAGTTGGGAGGCTGCCATCAGCCCCCGCGCTTTGGACCGTTCGTTGCCCGTTATGCGGTAATTCGCCACGGAAGAGAGCAGCCAGATAAAGCCCGAGTCGTGGTGCACGGACAGCGCATGCAGCGGTTCATCCAAACGCTCCTCGCACTGCTCGGCAATGGCCCGCAGATCGGCATGACCGCCGTCCGCGGACAGCTGCCACAGAATGCCCGGCCAAAAGCCGGCCGTCCACCAGGATACTCTCATATCATCATATACGCCGTTTACGGAAGCATGCGGACAACTGACGCCGATTCGGCGGCTGGTGCGCCTGACTTTTTGCTCGATTCGTTCCCATATTCCGTTCGCCCAAGCTTGAACGGATGGAGTATCCGCATGATGGGTCGCTTTCGCGGCGGATGGATTCAATACTTGTTCATTCATGATCTGATCCTCCTCTGTTGATATATGGCAATATTATTCAGGCGGCAGGCAGGTCTGACCGAAGCGCCAGCCCGTAATGCGATACCGACTACCCGGCCCGCCTGGTTCGGCATCGCCCGAGAAGCTGCCGCCTGCAGCTTGGGCGACCACGATCCTGCGCCAGCTGCCGCCGTTATGTTCAAAATCAAAGCTGAATCCGTCATCGTCATACAAAACGCTTTCGCTTGGCTTCGTTCCGAAATGGATCATTTCAACCGGAATCTCGCTTTCCCCGGCAGGAACATGATCCATTGCAGGCATCATGGGGATCATGGCCCCTTCCCTAACGAACAGTGGCATCCGCTCCAGCGGATAGTCCACATGCACGATCCGGCCCCCCTCATGGCGCACGCCGGTCTCGGCCTCGTACCAGGCACCGTCCGGAAGAAGCACGTCGCGGCCCGATTCGCCTGCGAATAAAGGCGCTACGAGGAGATCGCGTCCGATGCAGAACTGGTCATCCCATTCCCGCGCAGACTGCTTGCCGTAGGCACCCTCCACTGTGTCAAAGTCTTCCGGAGACGCGTGTTTCCCGGAAGCGCCGCTACCCGAAGTTCCGGTCGGCGCTTCTTTATCCCGCTTCTCCCCGGAGAGCGCAAGCGGCATTGCCTGAAAGGGCGGGATGCCCTTCGCTTCGTATTCTGCGAATACGGTATACAAATAAGGTAGCAGGCGCATCCGCAAGCGAATGTAATGACGGACGATCGCTTCGGATTCCGGATAGCTCCACGGCTTGACGCCGTCGCCCCATGCATTCAGCATGGCCAGCGGAGTAAAGCATACCGTCTGCATGCGTCTGACCCAGTCTTCCGCGTTGTCGGCCCTTCGGACCTCCGGAGACCAGAGCAGGCCGCAAAATGAAGCGTTGCATAGCGCACGGACGAACTGGCGGTGATCATACAAATCCGAGTACAAAACATACGGAAGAGAAGATGCTCCCGCGTTCGAGGCCCGGGCCAGACCGAAAGTGCGCCGATTCTTGTCGCGGTAAAGTCGGTCCGTCATATCCTGCAGAAGCAGGCCGTACAGTTGCCGCATCTGCTCGCCGTCGTGACCGGACGGAAAGGATGCATGCGCGGGAAACATCCAGGAGTTTCGGGTCAGCTCGCTGCCGTCGCATTCATCCAACTTGTAGCCCGAAATGCCGAGGCTTACATGCTCACGGTCATGCTGCGCCGCATACAGCTCGCGCGCTTCCTTCATCGTGTAGTCGGGGGCTAGACCGCCCCATACCGAATAATTGCCGGATAGCGGCTGCATTTCGTTATAAAGTCCCGACTTCGGGGATATATACGGATGCTCCCACAGGTTAACCTCGAACCCGGCCTCCTTCATTCTGAGAACGAATCCGGCCGGATTGGGAAACCGGGCGCCGTCCCATTCGTAAGTGACGGGATAGCTGGCCGAATGCCAGCCCGGCTCCAGTCCGATGACGTCGCAAGGAATGCCCCTGGCCCGGAATTCCGCCGCCTCCCGCTCCACCTCGTCATCCCGGAACAACGTAGGCACACGGTGCCAGAAGCCAAGCCCCCAGCGGGGAGGCAGGACTCCCCCTCCGCAGAACAGGTTGTAGCGTCTTACCACATCCTGCATTCCGGGGCCGCCAAACAGATACACATCCGCGCCATCCTGCGGCAGACGGATTTCGAGCTGATCCGAGACGAGCGTCGCCTTCCAGCCACGATCCATGTTGCGGTCGCGGGCTTGTGCCGCTGCATCCTCCTGCTGGCGCAGCGCCGAGCCGCAGTAAAACGTGATGGCTCTCGCACTGTCCACCAGAATGCCATAGCCCCGCGAGCTAACCAGAAATGGTACGGGGGCATGCGTCTCGCCCGTGTCCTGCTTCGGATCGCTGTTCACGCGCAAATAACGGGTTCTGCCGCGCTGGTTCATGCGCATGAACTGAAGACCCATGCCGTACAGCTTTTCGTCCTGCTCCAGAGGAAGGGACAGCAAGCTGCCGCCAGCTTGCAAAACGCTCATCCCGATCTCATCCTGCCGCAATGGCAGCTGACCCTCCGGCAGCTCAGCCATGGCTTCTATTCTCGGCTGACGGTTCAAACAGCTGAGAGGGGTTAGGCCCACGGGACTGCCGGTCCTTATCTTCCATACTCCAGGCGCCGCTTCAATCCAGCTGATCTGCTGCATGGCTTAGTCCTCCCTGTCGTTAGCGTTTCCCGCGGAAAGCGGAATCACCATATTCCAGGTATTCCTGGCCTCACGGAATCCTCCCGGTCCATCGGCCACGGCAGCAAACATATGCGTCGGTTTGCTGTCCTGAAACAGCAGGAACGGCCTTTCAAAACTCCCCATGACCCGCTCCTGTCCGTCATCCCACAAAACCTTGCGAGAATAAGCCTTCGGAGCGTCCGCAAGCCGCCAATCGGTACCGTTATCCGATAACGCCAGAATGCCCCCATGCTTCTCGCCGCATAGATGGCCCTCCATATCCTTGGCGATCATCGCGTACCCGCTGCCGCTTCGCCAAATGAACGGATCCTCCACGTGCACGGCAGGCGGGAACAGCGGCTCCTCGCTGATGACGCGATAAGGGCCTTCCAGCCTGGAGGCCTCTGCCGCTCCGAGCGTCATTTTTCCATAATTATGCCCTTCATATCTCCGTGCCTTATAGATGAGCAGCACCGAGCCGTCTTCCCGGATGCAGGGTGCAGGATTGGAGGTCAGATAGCTGTCGAGCTTGCCGGGACGCACCGGGAGAATCGGCGCATCCAGCCGCTTCCACGGCCCGAACACGCTGTCCGCGACCGCGAGCCCCACCCGCTTGTTCGCTCTAGCGGCAATGACACGGCAGTCATCCATTTCGACTGCATCTCCGGGGTCTGCCTCTGCAAAAGGATTGGTTGAGCCCATATAGTAGAGCAGATACCCGCTACCGTGCCGAATGACATGCGGGTTATGCGTGCTGCGGCCGTCCCAAAATTCCGCTCCTCTCGCAGGCAGTACCGTCTCCGCATACGTATAAGGGCCTTCCGGGGTATCCGAGACCGCGCGCACGATTTCCGATCGGATCAGCCAGCCCGGATGCATAGGCAGCCACTTGGGCCAGCGCGAAGCGAACATGTGATACCGCCCGTCTTCTCCGCGCACGACCGACCCGCACCAGACCCACCATTCCTCCATCCGGAATCCGCCGCCGATCGGTGCAGGCAGCATGCGGTCCATCAGTGACAAGGCCATCAGGCTCCCTCCTCCTTGATGCCGTAACGCTTGGCGGCACTACCGTACAGCCATTCCGAGGCGCAGCGCAGCGCCCCTTCGCGATCGATCCAGCCTTTGGCAACAAGCTCATCCAGAAAACCGGCGAGCAACCGCTTCACGACATGGATCTTGCCGTAGGTCCACTCGATGCAGCGGGCATCGGATACGATCAGCGAGCTCTTGATTGGCGCCAAAGCCTCCAGCCGGTACTGCATGCTTTGGGTATAGGTGCTTGCCCGGAAGTTGTACCACCACATGCCGCCGACATGCACGTTCGGGAAATTCCACGCGGCCTGAACCACGTCCAGATTGTTCAGCTCCGAGGCGACGACAAGCTCAAACGGAATGCTGTACCTTTCAAAGAGGCCGTACAATCGCAACACTCGCAGCGAATCATTGACCGGGGCCGCCGAAGCGCTCCCCCATCTTCGTTCCACGCCCAGAAAGAGCTGCAGGAACATGCCGCGGCGTTCAAGCTCGGCGCATACCTCATGCAATAGCATAAACATGATCTCATCCGGCGAGGTGTCTGCGGTCAACGCATACTGCTCATGCGCGGCGGCCTCATAGTTGGAGAGCGTGGTCATGATGCCCGGACAACCCATATCTTGATAGTCTTGAAGCCGATTCTGGACGTGAGCCTTAGCCTGTTCCAGAGCCTCTTCCCTCTTTTCTGCCTGAGCTACCTCCAACACAAGCTTCGGAAGCCAGCCGTCAATCCGCGGGAACAGCAGCGCATGATGCTTCATCCCCTCAAACAAGGCATGATCAGGGTGATTGACCGCGAAGCGGCGCACATGCAGCCGGTCCGCTACACGCTGCGCCCAGCCTTCTTCCTTGCTGCTCGCCTTGATCCGTTCATCTGCGATCCGGATCGATGCTGTATCGGTAAGCTCTACACCGTATAAATCCTTGAGAATGGTGGTAAAAGCAATATTCATCATCGTATTTCGTGAAGAATGATAGGCTTTGAGGAACGCATCTATCCGCTGCTCCTCCGGAAGCTTCTCCGCATCGGGCGGGTAGCCCGCGGTCTGGAGCTCGCGGTTCAGCCAGAAGTAGTCCGCGATCTTCCAAAAATCCTCTGCGCACAGATGGTCTCCCACCAGATGGGTATGGGTATCGATCGCATCCATGGCCATGATGTCATCCAGCAAGGATGAATGCTTCATCGGTAATCCTCTCCTTCGTTGCTAAGCTCGCGTTGATAGGCTCACTATAGTCGTTAAAGTTGAAATGCAATTGAAAGCCAGGTTTGACGAACGGTCGATTGACTTCTTCCTTGGAATGAGGTCCCTTCGATTACACAAAGCTCATCGTCTTCACAAGCGGCTCCCCGGCTTTCAACAGCACCTGCAGCCTGCGTCCGTCTGGCGTCACCGGTGCAGAAGAATCCACATCCCGATCCACCGATGGAGCCGGAGTCTCCAAGATGCTGCAGCCCTGCGGCAGCTCCATCGTTACCGGCTGATCGATGGCTGCCGACATCAGCCTCACCGAAAGCGTACCCCCTTTCCGATTCCAGTCCACGTCCACCTCGATGCTCCCGCAGGCCAGCATGCCATGCACCCGCCCCCGGATCCATCGGTCAGGCAAAGCGGGCAAAAGCCGCATCAAGCCCGGCTCGGAATACAGCAGCATCTCCTGCATGGCCGCCGTCCAACCCATGTTCGCGTCAATTTGAAACGGCGCCCAATCCATGGAAAGTCCGATACCCATGTTCCGCCAGTCATTATGAAGCGTATAAAAGTTGTTGATGACCGCCGAGCGGCTCATCAAATCGAGGCATTCGAGAGCCAGATTCCCTTCGCCCAGACGAGCACCTGCTCCGCGCCACTGGCCACGCTCTCCGTTCCTTCAGCCTTCAACCCGCCTCCCGTCGGAATGATCCGGGCTACGGCGCCGAAATCGCTGCCGTCATCGATGCGGGCTGCGTACCAGATAAAGGAGCCGTCCGATCCCGATTCCACCTCCACGGGAAGAGGCGCTTCAGGCCGGCCCGGCGGCCGCTTGGCATCACTCGGGTCATGCAAGCCGAGAGAGAATCGTGCATGCACAGATCCTTCCCCTTCGGCACGCATCTCCATCACGATCATGTCTTCGGGCCGGGATGCGAACAGGGCCCGCTCGAAAGCGGCCCCCCTGTCCTTCCAGCGAACGGTGACTTCGCCGGACTGCATATCAAGCTCGCGGGAATAGAGCTTGAAACCTTCATTCACCGCTGACACAATCGTGAGGTCCCCAAGCGGAAGAGGTACAGCCATGGCCGGATCATAGTCCTTGCGCTGAAGCTCCTCTACCAACATCGGTTCAGCCTTTTCCTCCTGACCGGAGAGCATCAGATGCCGCATCTCCTCCAGTCGACCGCTGATATCCGGCAGGTCCGGCGTACGGCTCTGCCACCATAAATCGCCGTGGGTAAGCATGACTGTCTCGCGGTGCACCCCTCCGTATACGGCAGCGCCGACGGTGCCGCTGCCAGTCGGGAGAGCTTCGCGCCATTTGGCTCCCCACCAGGAGGAGGGGGTCAGCAGTTTCAGCTTCCAGGCTTCTTTATCCATGCCGTCATACCTCTCTTTCCCCGATATCTGCCTGATGTAACGTTCCATTTTTTTATTTATGACGGCTCGACTGGTTTAGAATGCCATCGTTATTTTTGAAGCGCTCGGTAGCATCCTTGACGATGTCATTGCCGCCTTTTTGCTTGTATTCCTCAATGACTTTCGGCCAATCGGTAATCGGCTCTTTGCCGTAAATCATCTTCACCATGTGGTCGATGATCAGCTTCGGCGCCTGGTCAGGACGTTTGGACGCAAGATCCGGCAGTTGGCTGAAGGATTCAAGCTCAGGCACGAACCCGATTCCGCCGATGCCCTCGTCGGCCAACGTTTCATCCAGTGCCTTCAGGACATCCATGCCGCCTGGAAGCAGCTCCGTGCGCTCACGGTTAATGGTGCCATCCCCTATCCATTTTAGCTGCGAACGGAAGTTTTGCTCGTCATTCCCTTCCTTGGTCGTCGGGAATTTGTAATCGATTTTTCCGTCTTTCTCGGTGTAATTCTCGCCTTCGATGCCGAAGCTGAAGAATTTCGTCGCTTCAGGCGTTTGCATCCAGTCGAACAGTTCGATGATCCGGATGGCTTTCTCCTTGCTTACCTTGCTGTTGATGTACAAGGAGGTAATCACCGAACTGTACAGACCGTAGCCATTCAAGCCGGTATCTCCCTCGGGAGACGGGATGATGTCGATCTTGGCTTCCGGTACGACCGCCTGAATTTTGGTGCGAAAATCAAGCAAGCTTGCGGCATTCGCCGTCCACATTCCCGCATTGCCCGCCTGGATGTTCTCGGTGTACTGCGGCGCCTGGATGGTCGCGAAATCCTTCTGAATCAGGCCCTCGTCATACATCGTTTTGTATACGGTCAATGCTTTTTCCATGTTCTCGGCATTGTAGAACTTCGGAACAACCTCGCCGTCCTTCTCTACGAACTGGTAGCCCAGCGCATCATACGCGCCGAAGGCAATATCAGCATACTTGAAGTTTTCACGTCCCTGATAAGGTGCTTGTACGCCCAACTTCTTGAATGCGCGCAGCACGTTCAGGAAATCATCCATGGTATTTGGAACTGGAAGGCCTGTTTTCTCCAACAGATCGGTCCGGATATATGTCGCGCGGCGTGACGGGTTGCTAATCCAGGTTGGCACGCCGTAAATTTTCCCTTTATAGCTAACCTCGGCCCACGCTTCCTTCGGAACCGCCTTCATAATGTTAGGCGCATATTCCTTGAGCAGGTCATCCAGCGGCATAAACACGCCAGCTTCAATGGAGCCCGACATCGATTTATCCGTCGATCCGCCGACATTTTGCACCACGTCAGGAATATCCCCGCCCGCGAACATGACTGCCATTTTCGAGTCAAAATCTTTCAGCGGAATCATGTTGATGTCCACATCCACATTGGCCCGCTTTTCGAATTCCTTTACCCATTTGTCATTGTTAATATCCTTCGAGCTTTCTGCGTAAGCGTTTCCACTTGTTGACAAGGAGATGGATAATTTAATCGGTTTCGATTCATCCGAGGCGTCCACCGAATCCGTTTTGCTCCCTCCTCCGCATCCTGCAAGTCCTGCGGTAAGAAGCGTTGATGCCAAAATCAGGCTGATCCATTTCTTCATTAGACCTTTCCCCTTTCCGTTTATCAGAGACATTCTGTTTCGTGCTTACCTCATGATAAAACGAAAGACCGAGCAGGACCCATGGGGCAAATTATGCTTGTAGTGTGTTTTTTTAAGATGCAAAAAGAAAAACAGCCGGTTTCCCGGCTGCCTCGCGATGACCTGCTTTGTTATTATCCGATTATCCCGCTTGCCAGGAATCACCCCCGCCCGGGAAGGCCGAGGGGAGCAGTCCGGGTTCCTTCTCCAGGGTCTTGGGCGCGGAGCGGGGCATTCGCATGAACATTCGCGTCCCCTGCTCCAGGCTGCTTTCCACCGTCAAACCATATTCCTCTCCGAATACGAGCTGGATGCGCCGGTGCACGTTCGCTACGCCGATGCCGCTCTTCAGCTTGCCTTCCTCATCGCTGTCCGCGAGACGGTTCTCGCTCAGCTTAGCGCGCAGCTCCGACAGCCGTTCCGGCGTCATGCCGCAGCCGTTATCCTCCACGCTGACCCAAAAACCGTCTTCTTCCTCGCCAGCATCAATCATGATGGTATGGTGATCCTCGACCCCGTAGCGGAAAGCATGCTGAAACACATTTTCCACCAGCGGCTGGAGGGTGAGGCGGACCATTTTCCGCAGCAGTAGCTCCGGCCGCACGCGCATGTCGATTTCGAAATGCCGGCCGATGCGGTGATTGATGATGACCATGAAGTACATGACATGCTTCAGCTCGTTGGCCACCGTGATTTCCTCCAGATTGGTGCGAACCGAGTAGTGCAGCATGTACGATAGCGCCCCGACAATTTCGGAGATTTCGTCCGAATCCTGGATGACCGCATAGCAGACGACCGTCTCAAGCGTGTTATACAGGAAATGCGGATTGATCTGCAGCTGTAGCGACTGGAACTCGGCCTTTTGCCGCTCCGCCTGCATTTCCCTATTCTTTAGCTCGGACTGGTAGACGATATCCACGAGCTCCGACAGCCGATTCACCATCAGGTTGTATCGTACAATCAGCTCGGTGATCTCGTCATGGCGCTTCGGAAGGGGAATGAACTCCCAGTTCCCTTTTTCCGTCTGGCTCATCCCCTTCATCAGCGACCGGATCGGGTTCGTAATGGATTTGCCGAAACGGCTCGCCAGAAACAGCGCGCACAGGAAGGTGAGCCCCGCTACGATAAACATGAGCGTCCGGGTCGTTTCAAGCGGCTTGACCAGCTGGCTGTTCGGAATGGACACCACCAGATTCCAGCCGGAATAATCGGCTTTTCGGCTGATATACGCCCGCTTCGAACCTTCCGCGGAGCTGCGGAACATGGACGTGCCCGCTCGGGCCATCTCGCCCGCAAGCTTACCCGATATGGCTTTCCCGACTTTCGAAGGATCGGTATGATACTGGATCCGGCCCTTATCATCCACGATGAAAAAATAGCTGTCCGGACCAAGGTCAATCCCTTTCCAGAGCGTGGACAGCTCCTCGGACTTCACCTCAATGCCGACGAAACCCTTCATCTCGGGAGAGCGGAGGCCGCGGATGCGGCGGATCAGCGTCAGCATCGGCGCCCCTTCCCCCTGAATGCTGTGGTTGATAATGGTCAGACGTCCGGATTCATCCGTATGCGACTTGAAGTATTCGATCTGCTTGGTGGTGTCTTCGGATTTGAAGGAAGGCTCGGTACCGCCGTTAAAATAATACAGCGCATTGCCGTTGTACCCGATGATATACAGCGCGCTGATTTCGGGATTGCGGATCCAGACCGGGTCCACGATCGAATCACGGATGTCGGTCATATAGCGGTAATTTTCGTATTCCTCGCGGTCCGAAGGCAGATCGATATACTTTTTCACGCTCAGATTGGACAGTAAAGCCACCATCGAGCGCTGATAGGAAGACAGATATAAGTTGGTATGGTGAACGGCATTGTTGACGATCTGCGTCATCTGATTTTCCGCACTTTGCTCCAGCTGTCTTGCCGATATCGTATAGAAAGCGATACCCACCGCCGAGAGCGTGAGCAAAATGACAACCAGAAAGCTGATCAGCAGCTTGACCCTCAGCTGGATCCTGATCGTCCCCATCATTCAATGCCGAAAAACGACCGGTATTCCGAAGGAGACATGCCCACGAAATTTTTGAACGTCTTGGTAAAGTGCGGATAATCCTCGTATCCGACCTGAACCGCAATATCCGTGATCGTCAGCGCCGGAATGGCGAGCAACTTGCGGGCTTCCTCAATCCGCTTCTTGATGCGGTAATGGACGAAGGTTTCGCCCGTCATTTTCTTAAACAAAGCGCTGAAATATGTGCGGGTAAGCCCTACCTTCTTGGCTACTTCCTCCAATGTAACCTCCTCGGACAGATGCAGATCAATAAATGCCTTGGCCTCCTCGATCGGGTCTTTGAACTTGCCTTTGCGCGTCAGCTGTAGCTGCGTATAGATATCCTCCAGCACGATTCCAAAGGCTTCAAGCGCTTCCTTCTTGCTAATATCCGTACCGCTCTTGTCGACGCTGATTTGTGGCTGCCACCCCCGCTGCGAAAGTCTACCGACGATCATGTTCAGGCAGTCCTCAAGGACCGACTTCATACAGAGTACATGCAGTCCGCCGAAAAGGCAGTTCTCCCTGCTTTCCTCCAGCAGCCGGGTCATGTCACCCTTCTGCAGCATCCAGATGCTCTGCTCCAGCTTTTCCGCCCATTCCACGTATTTCTGCAGCGACAGAATATTCTCATTCATGCCGGCAATGATCTCGCGCAGCGCGTCATGGACATCCTGCTGAGTCACAGGTTTGAGCAAATAACGTTTGACACCGTAAGCAATGGCCCGCTGGGCATACTCAAAATCGTTGTAACCGGAAATCACCGCCACCTGCACATGCCCGAATTCCCTGTGAATCCGCTCGCATAGATCCAGGCCGTCCATCCGCTTCATCCGCAGATCGGTCAGCACCAAATGCGGCTCCTCGCTGCGGATCATCTCCAAAGCGGTCTCCCCGTCGTCCGCCGTGTAAATGGCCGAAAACGACGCCGGATAACGCTGCACCATTTTTACCAATCCCTTTTGAATGACAGGTTCGTCTTCCACAATCAGTACACGCATGGATCATAACCCCTTTTCTCGCCGGTTTTGAAAAAAAGTACCTGCAGTGCTATGCGCCACGCCTGACCACCACCTTTAGCGGTTTGGCAGGACCAGCACACCTTCGTGCGCGTTATAACGCTGCGTCGCTTCAAGGATAATCGCATCCCCGCCGCGATCTCTATACTCCCTGATCACTTTGGGCCAATCCGAAATCGGTTCCTTGCCGTAAATCATTCGCACCATATGGTCGACGATAAATAGCGGAGGCTGATTCGGGTTATTGGGGGCCAGCTCCGGGTATACGCTGAACACCTCCAGCTCGGGCACGAAGACAATGTTCCCCAGCCCCTCACCGGTAAGCGTCGAATCAATTGCATCGAGTACATCCCCGCCGCCCGGAAGCAGCTTCGTTCTTTCGCGGTTAATCGTCAGGTCATGGGTCAGCCACAGCAGCTCACGGAATCCCTGTTCGTCCTGCTGATCCTGCGTTTTCGGAAACGGATAATGGATCACGCCATCCGTCACCGTATAGGTGTCGCCGGGTATTCCGAAGGAAAAAAACAGCTCGGCCTCGTCGCTGAGCATCCAGTCGAAAAATTTAAGGATGCCGATGGCTGTCTCTTTTGACACCTGTTTGTTAATAAAGTACGAGTTTATCACGGAGCTATATAGCCCGTAGCCTTTCGTTCCTCCGGGACCTTCGGGTGAAGGGATGATATCCACCTTGGCACCGGGAACGGAATCAATCACCTTCGACCGGAAATCAAGCAGCCCGGCGGCGTTAGCCGTCCAGATTCCAACTTTGCCGGCATAAATATTCCGGGCATATTCATTCATACCCACCGTTGCGAAATTTTTCGCGATCAAACCTTCCTCGAGCATCGTTTTATAGACCGAGAGAGCTTCCATCATGCGCTTTTCTTCGAAAAACTTCGGCACGATCTCGCCATTCTTGCGTTCAAACTGGTATCCGAGCACATCGTAGGCTCCAAAAATGACATCCGCATATTTGAAGTTCTCCCGCATCTGGTACGGGTTCTCAACTCCCAGCTTCTTAAAGGCGCGCAGCACGTCCAAAAATTGATCCACCGTCTTCGGGACCGGAAGCCCCGTCTTCTTAAGCAGATCGGTCCGGATGTAAGTGCCTCGCCTTGACGGGTTATCGAGCCAGGCAGGAATGCCGTAAATATGACCGTCATAGCTGGTCTCCTGCCAAGCTTCCTTAGGAATCCGTTGCAGCAGACGGGGTGCATAAGTCCGCAACAGATCATCCAAAGGCATAAACAATCCGGCTTCCACCGTCCCTGCCATCGAAGCAGAGCTGGCTCCGCCCACCGTCTGGATCACATCCGGGAAATCATCGCCGGTCAACAGCACGGGCAGGCGCTTATCCACATCCTTCAGCGGAATCATCGTAATCTGAAGATCCGTGTTTGTCAGCGCTTCCAATTGTTTGATCCACTTATCCTCATGGATATCTTCCAGCTTGATCGCATATGGATTGGAGCCGGTAGACAACACGATCGAAAAAGACAACGCCCCCAGGGAAGAGCCGCTGCCGGCCATGGGTCCAGGGGAGTGACCGGAGATGCCGGGAGAATGGGATATTCCCGGAATAGAACAGCCTGCAAGAGTCACGATCGTGGCTAGTACCAGATAAAACCACCTTTTCATTGCCTCCCCCTCTTACTCGTCCGGTTTGCTCTCTTCGGACGTGATGAGCGCTATTCGATTCGAAACACCTCTATATTAACATATTTCTCCAATGTGAAAACGCATTCAATTGCAAATCCGATGCTACTATGCCGAGCCTCTAGGTTTTGATCGAGCCAACCAGCATCCCTTTGATGAAATATTTCTGCAGGAACGGATAGACAATAATGATCGGCAGAACCGATACGACAATGACTGCCATCTGCACGCCCGCCGGCGACACCTCATTTACGCCCTCCAGCAGGCTCCCGGCTTGGCCGAGGTCATTACTGAGCACGATTTCGCGCAGACGAAGCTGGAGCGGATACAGTGCGCGGTTATTAATGAAGTAGAGGGCCGTGGAGTACGAGTTCCAGTGGGATACGGCGTAAAACAATCCCATCGTCGCCATGACCGGTTTGGACAAGGGCAGGATCACGCTCCACATTGTCCGCAGCTCGCTCGCACCGTCGATTCTGGCACTGTCCACCAGTTCCGCGGGGAGCGCCACGAAAAAGGACCTCATGATAAACAGGTTATACGCGCTGATGGCCGAGGGAATGACGAGCACCCATAAGGTGTTCAGCATATGCAGATTTTTGATGACCAGATAGTTCGGGATGAGCGGCGCCTGGAAAATCATTGTGATGAGGATGAAGATCAGGATCACCTTCCGAATCGAATATTCCGGACGGGACAGCGGGTAGGCCAGGGAGGCCGTCATGATCAGGTTGATGGCCGTACCGCCTACGGTAATGATGACGCTGACCAGGAAAGCCCTCCAGATCGAAGTATCGGCCAGTATCACCTTATAATTGATAAAGGTCCAATCGACGGGAATCAGCTTGACGAGACCGGCATTGATGGCCTTGCTGCTGCTGAACGATTTGGCAAGCACATGGAGCAGCGGAAATACCATAAGGCAGCCGACGATCGTCAGAAAAATCGTGTTGAACCAATCAAACAAACGTCCTTTGATGCTCATTTCGCCTTGCTCCCTTCTCTAGTAAAGTCCTTCTCCGCTTGCCTTCTTGCTCAGGGTGTTGCCGATCATGATCAGCATCAGACCTACGAGGGACTTAAACAATCCGATGGCTGTTGTATAGCTGTATTGCTGATCGATCAGTCCGACCCGATAAATATACGTATCCAGAATATCGCCGTTATGCTCGTTCAGCGAGTTGACGAAGACGAATACCCGTTCAAAACCAAAATCCAGGAAGTTGCCGATGTGCAGCAGGAACATGATCGTAATCGTCGGCAGAATCGCCGGAATGGTAATGGATAACGTCTGTCTCCAGCGGTTGGCGCCATCCATGCGCGCCGCTTCGTACAGCTCGGGATTGACGCTTGCGAGCGCCGCCAGATAGACGATCGTCCCCCAGCCGCTGTCCTTCCAGATCCCTGTACCGACCAGGATGCTGCGGATATATGAATCTTCCCCGAGAAAATAAATGGACTTGATGCCGAACACGTTCAGAACCTGATTGACGATCCCGGTTGTCGGAGACAAGATGCCGATCATGATCCCGCCGATAATGACCCAGGAAAGGAAATGGGGCAGGTACACAACCGTTTGCAAAATGCGTTTGTAGAGCACCTTCCTCATCTCATTGAGCAGAAGCGCCAGAATGATCGGCACCGGAAAGGCAAAGAGAATATCATACAAACCGATCAACACGGTATTCTCCAGAATCCTAAGGAACTCCGTGTAGGTGAACATCCGTTTGAACTGATCCAGTCCCACCCAGGGACTGCCGGTGAAACCCTTGAAAATGTTGTAGTTCTGGAAGGCCATGACCGAACCCATCAGCGGCAGATATTTAAAAATAATAAAATAAAGAATGCCCGGAATAGTAATGAAATAGAGCGCTTTGTATTTGCGGAAATTACTCCGCCGCCTGCCGAGAGGCCTGCTTGTCTTCATGCTTGTCTGGTTTGCCGTTGGCGCCTGTCCTGACATCATCATCGCTCCTTCTGCTTATGAACCGGATGAGCCTGCAGCGCGGTCAAGTTGCCGGTTCAGTTTCTCTTATTCAATAAAAGAAAGCGTTATCTTAAACGCGTATAATTGGCGTGCGTCCTGACTCTCTCGCCTTCGAAACTATCTTAACCCTCCCCGGCAGGGGGCCGGAATGGAGATTTGTCGAGTGACTTGTGTTTTATTATGATTGTCTGAACGAGACGTTACGGGCGGTGCTTTCCTGCGCTGATCGTCATGCTTTTGCCTTCTTGAACCGGAAAACTGTAGCGGAAGCCAGGGTCGACCCCTGGATTCCTTCCGGACGGCGGCGAGATGATTTCATCCGCAACATGCAGCGGCACGGGTGACCATAGCCGGCACATCCCGGTGTGGTGCGGATGGATGATGACTTCGGACGGCATGCCATTCTTCCAGCGCATATCGACCGTATAGCCGCCCCTGGCTCGAAGTCCCTTGACTTCGCCAGCAGGCCACTGTGGCGGAAGCGCGGGCAGCAGCCGCAGCTCGCCAGCATGCGATTGCAGCAGCATCTCGGCCATGCCTGCGGCCCCGCCGAAATTGCCGTCAATCTGAAACGGTGGATGGCAGTCCAGCATATTGGGGTAGGTGGACAGCGTCAGCAGCTTGGACAGATGCCCGTGCGCTTCGCTGCCCATCATCAGCCGGGCGTAAAAGTTGACGATCCAGGCGCGGCTCCAACCCGTATGTCCCCCGCCTGAAGCAAGCCTGCGGGCAAGCGTCACCCTTGCGGCTTCCGCAAACCCGGGCGTATCCAAGGCATCGATGAGCTCGCCCGGGTGCAGAGCGAACAGATGCGAGATGTGCCGGTGCCCAAGGTCCGCTTCCTCATAATCGGCCTGCCATTCCATAATCTGTCCATG
This sequence comes from Paenibacillus mangrovi, assembly GCF_022898935.1. GTDB lineage: Bacteria > Bacillota > Bacilli > Paenibacillales > Paenibacillaceae > Paenibacillus_AQ > Paenibacillus_AQ mangrovi. Next base: position 431,409 of record NZ_JALIRP010000003.1, read on the forward strand.
GCGGCCGATCTGCGGTTTCGGGATGCGCTGGATGGCCTTCTCCAGTTCGGAGATGAAGTCCGCATCCCCAAGCCCCTGTCCGTCATTTACCGCTATCCCTTTCGCCGACATCGCGGAAATACCAAGGATTCGTGCAGCTTCGAGGCAGGCTTCAAACAGCGTCAGCGCAATCTGAGAATCCATGGAAGGTCCCATGCACAGACTGCCGCTTCCGCCGCCCGGAAGTAGGAATTTGTTCTCCGGCGAGACGGAGGGCCCTGTAACGAGCATCCCGTCCTCGCCTAGGGTCATATAATCCAGCAAGAAAACAGCGGCTTCCTTCATCACCGGATAGGCACGCCGCTTCAGGAACGTCGCATCCAGCCCGTACCGGTAATGCTCCCAGAAGTGGAGACTAAGCCAGGCGGCTCCCATCGGCCAAACGGTACAGGTCATCAGAATGCCTTCCGGACGGGTCTCCGCCCACAGATTCGTGTTGTGGTGAGCCACGAATCCCCTGCACCCGTACATGTCGCGGGCCGTAGCCTGACCGCTGGGCACCATCCGCTCAATCAGGTCAAAGAGCGGCTCATGGCAATCGGCCAGTCCCAGACTTTCCGCAGGCCAATAATTCATCTGCATGTTGATGTTGATCGTGTATTTCGATTCCCACGGCGGCGTGAAGCTGTGGTTCCAGATCCCCTGCAGGTTCGCAGCCAGCGTACCTGGTCGCGAACAGGATAGCAGCAGATAACGGCCGTACTGCGCGTGAAGAGCCATCAGACCGGGGTCCGAAAATTGGCACGCTCCGGCCCCGGCATCATGCGAACCCTCGCCCGCCTCCTTGAGCCTGAGCAGGCGCTGATCGGTCGGCAGCTCCTCGAGCGGATCGCCGCCTGGCGTCAGGTTTAGCTCGAAACGGTCGAATCTCTGCCGATATTCCTTCACGTGGCGCTTGAATAGTTCGTCATAGGTCAAAGCGGTAGCCCGTTCCAACTGAATAAAGCTCGATTCCTCCGGGTTATTCTCCCGGAACGTCGTCTGCGCGGCAAGCAGAAGCGTCACCGCATCGGCCTCCTCCACGGACAGGAAATCACCGATCGTCCGCACGGCGCCTCCTTCATGGACGGCGCGGAAGGCTGCGCTGAAGCGGATTCCGTCCGTGCCGCATTCGCCGCCCATGATCACCGTACCGCCCGGTCCCGGCCGGCATCCGCTGTCCAGGGGACGGCGCATGAGATTGGCCGCGAAAGTTAGCGCGCCGGGACGGTCCGCAGTGAGGCGGACGACCAGGACACCGTCCGGCTCGCTGACGAAATACTGCCTGCGGTAGTTGACTCCCCTTGCATGATAAGTCACGTTCACGACGGCGCGCTCCAGATCAAGCTCGCGCTCATACTCTTCCACCGGGACGTCCGCAAGCGGCTTTATCATCAAATCGCCAAGCGGCTGATAAGGCTGCTCATACTTCGGGGAAGCGGTAAGCGCCATGCGGGCCAGATGCTCCGCTTCCGCCTGCCTGCCATCGCGTAGCAGGGTCCGGATCTCTTCAAGGTAAGGTCCCGCATCCGGATTGGCCGCCCGCGAAGGGCCCCCGTACCAGAGCGAATCCTCGTTCAGACGGATCGTGTCGAGGCCGGTGGACCCGTACACCATCGCTCCGAGGCGCCCGTTGCCGATCGGCAGTGCCTCCTCCCAAGCCGCCGCCGGAGCGGTGTACCAGAGCCTTAAGGGACGGCCGTGCCGGCTGGAACGTTTTGAATAACCGGCACTCTCCAAGTCATCCCCGTCCCGGTCCCGGTTCTGATATTGCTTATCATGCTCCTGATCGTGCTTCGTTTCATATGGCTGCCTATCCTTTGCTGCTTGCTCCGGCATCTGACCGGTTACGCTGTCGCTGCTTCGCTCCATCTCATGGATCTCCCCTTTCCTTCATCTGAACAGCTTCGAATTCTTGCTGGAATCAGCCCTTATCGACCTCGAACACAATCGCTTTAATCGACTCACTGCCGTCATTGACCAAACCATGCTTCCACCAAGGCTTATTCACAATGACATCGCCCGGGCCTACCCGCGTATCCGTACCGTTAATCGTCATGAGACCGGTGCCCTCCAGAATGACGTAGATTTCCTCATCCTCCCGGTGCCCGTGATAACCTATCGAAGTGCCCGGAGGCAGAACGGAATAACACAAAAACTTTAACGGCGTTTCGAAATCCCCCTTGCCGAACAGTCGGATGCTTTCAACCAGCCCCTGGCCTCCATGGCTCGAAGCCGACTTCAGCTCGGCCCGCATGAAATTGCGAATATCTGCTGGTCCATAACCCCAACTAGCGGAGGTATCCACTTGCTGCCCCTGCTTTAGGGACTCGCGCGTATAATAAGCAAGCGCCTGGTTTTTAAGGTATTCCTTCGCATCCGTCTCGCCCCGCCGTTTCTCCTCCAAGGCTTTCATAAATTCCTGAACCGGCGTCCGGACCTCCACGTCGCTGAAATCGCTCCAGCGCTGCACGCCCGCCGGCGTCGTCAGCTCAATCTCCCCGTCCTTGAAGGTCAGGCTGCCCTTCTCCCCCTCAATGCGCCAGTCTCCTGGCCACTGCGTTTCGCGCCCCACGCTGCGCAGCGAGCAGCGGAAGGAAGCCTGAATGCCTGCCTGCAAATCCATCACGATATGGAACACATGACGCTTCACGGCGTACAGTTTGCCGACTTCACGTCCCGACAAATGGCGCAGCAGATCAAAATGGTGAATGATCACTTCTTCGAGTTCATCGTTCGGTTCAAGCGTCACCCGCTGTCGTTTGCGGAAAAATTCGCATTCCAGCGACTGCAGCGCGCCGACCGCGTCTTCTTCGATCAGCTGCTTCAGCTTGCGCAGCGGTGCAAAGGTGCGATAATTTTCCGCGATCATGAACGGAATCCGCTCCTCTTCCGCCCTCTTCACAATCTCTTGAGCCTTCTCGTAATTCTCCGCGATCGGCTTCTCGCACAGCACCGGCAGTTTATAATCAAAAGCCAAGTGATTGATCGCCGTATGCACATGGCGCGGCGTCACATTGATCACGAAATCCGGCCGTTCCCGCTCAATGGCTTCCGTGGTATCCGTATAGAAGGGAATCCCGTCTGCCTGCAGCTGCTCTCCTCTGCTACCATCCGTATCCGAAGCCGCCAGCTCCAAATCTTCGTTCAAACTCCGCAATCTGCGGAGCCAGCCGCTTCCGGCCTCACCCAATCCAACTAAAAGCGCTTTCATCAAAAAAACCTCCTATCCCACACCGTTATTCAAGCTTTCCTTCATACTACTACCGGGTGCGTGCAGTCTACATTGCTTAGATTGCGTACGGCTTGTGTTTTTTTAAGGTATCGAGGATACATGGACGGCAGGAAAACGCAAAAAAAGCCTGGCCCCGCAGGCCAGGCTCCTCGCCATCCAATATTTCGGCTAATTACGCCAGATTCACCCTTTGACCGCGCCGGCGGCGATCCCGTCGACGAAATACTTTTGCAGTAAAATGTATACGAGTATGCTCGGAATGGCAGCCATAAGCGAGCCGGCGGCAATCCAGCCGATCTGCGCGCTGTTTTCCCCGAAGAAGCTGGACAAGGCGACCGTAATTGTACGCGAATCGGCCTTTTGCAGGAAAAAGAGTGAGAACTGGTAGTCATTCCAAATTGAGTTTGCATTCATAATAACGATCGTAGCCGTAACGGGCTTCAGAAGCGGCATTATGATGCGGAAAAACATTCCCGTCTTGGTTGCCCCGTCAATCATCGCCGCCTCATCCAGCTCCCTCGGGATCGTACCGATGAAGCTCGTGTACAGGAAAATGGCCATCGACAGCTGAAAGGTCACATGCAGCAGCACGATCCCGTAATAAGTATTCATGAAGCCGATATCCACGAAAAGCTTATACAAGGGAACCAGAATGGTTAGCGGCGGCACGATCAGCGCACTGACGAAGATGCCATATACCCACTTGTTCAGCTTCGATTGGTACCGTGCCAGTGGAAAGGCTGCCAGAGAGCCGAAGATCAGAATCAGTACCACGGACATAACGGTGATGACCCCTGTGTTCAGGAAGGCTCTGCCCAGATGGGCATTCTGCCAGGCACTCATAAAATTGCCCATAAACCAGTAACCGGGAAATGCCCACTTGGAACTCATATCCCGCATATCCTTGAAGGATACTGTCAGCAGGATGTAAAACGGAATGATATGCACCAAGGCCACGAAAAGGCCGATAACCGTATACATAACCGTGCGTTTTCGCTGCTTCATTGCGACAGCTCCTTTCTGCGCAGAAAGTACAGGGATGTGAGGCTGATGACAGTGATAAGCAGGAACATCAGATTGCCGAGCGAGGCCGCAAGACCTGCATCCTGTCTGGCAAAATACAGCTGGTACATCATCGTTGACAATGACGCCGAGGCGTATCCAGGGCCGCCGTTCGTCAAGGCCGCAATGACGTCGAACAGCTTCAGACCGCCGATCAGGTTCAGAATGATGCTTGTCGTCAGCGCCGGAGCCAGCAGCGGGAAGGTAATGTTGAAAAAGCGGTTCATGGGCGAAGCCCCATCTATCTCGGCCGCTTCATAATAGTCCTTGGAAATACTCTGCAGACCCGAGAGGAATATCATCATCGCGACCCCGAGGAACTGATAGGTGTTGACGACCATAATAATCCAGACGTTTACCTTGGGATCTGCTAGCAGATTGACAGGATGACCCGTAAATGCCGTAATGATGTCATTAATGGCGCCGCCATTATATTGAAGCAGGAAATACCAGATATAGCCCATGATGATCGGGCTGACGATGGCCGGAATGTACACGATAACCCGGACGAATGTTCTGCCCTTTCCGTGTTTGTTCAGCAGCAAGGCGTACAGAAGCCCGATGATATTTTGAAAAAGCGTACTGCCGAGGCCGTAAATGAGCGTATTGATAATGACGGTGTGAACGCGGCTGTCGGACAGCATTCTTTTGTAATTGTCGATGCCGATATAATGAAATATCTGGGAGTAGCCGTCCCAATCCGTAAAGGAGATCAGCAGCCCCCGGAAAAAGGGATAATAGATAAAAACCGCGAATAGCAGCAATGCAGGCAAGTACATCCAGTTCAGCATCACTGGCGATTTGGCAAGGCGCCGCATTTGAGTCGTTCTGCGCTGCCCTGCTTTGGTGACAACAACGTTTGGTTTCATCTCGCCCTCACTCCTCGCACAATGGCAAGGCGCGAGGCATGACCTCATGCCCCGCCACCCCTGAAGTTTATTTTTTGGACAAACGCTCGACTTCCGTCTTCATCGATTCACTGAACTGTTCCGGCGTCATACGACCGGCCAGCAGCTCGGTGCCGTTTTTGCAGAGTACATCCCACATGCCGTTTGGCAGATACACACGGTCAAAGTAAGGGAACACGCGGATTGAGGCATATTTGTCATAATAAGGTGTCAATTCATGATCGGTTTTGATATCCTTCAGTCCCGGAGGGTTCTTGGATACGTTCGAGAGTTTCGCCATATTTTCAGGCTTTGCAAAATATTGGAGCAGCTTCTTGGCTTCATCCAGATGCTTCGAGTCCTTCCATACCGCGAGCGTATTGCGCTCCCCGCCCGCAAAGGTCGGCTCGTCACCCGCTACCATCGCTGGAAGTGGCATAATACCTATTTTCATATTCGGAGCGATTTCATGCACGGAATCCATAAATGCCGGGCCGACCAAAGCAAATGTTACCTTTTCTGCGGCAAAAGCAGCTGGAAGGTCGCTGCGCTTGGCGGTCAGCACGTCTTCATTGATCAGTCCCTTTTCCTTGAGGGTGAGGAGACTTTGAGCTAGCGGCGTGATATGCGACCAATCGAAAGTTCCTTTCAGCAGCGCGTCTGCTTCATTGTTCTTGGCCGTAATCAGAAGAGGATTCGCAAATTGGTCCAGATACTGGCCGATCGTACTGTCATCAATGCCAGACAGGTAGAACGGGATGGTTTTACCTCCGCTTTCCTTCTTGATCTTCTCCCCTGCGGCCACCAGCTCATCAAACGTGCGCGGCACCTCGATGCCGTATTTCTCCAGCATATCCACGTTATACAGCATGCCGTCCTTCGCTTCGGTCAGTACAAGCGCGTAGACCTTGCCGTTTTCGTCAGTTACAACATTGCGGATCGTATCGGTCAGCTGGGAGGCCCAAGGTTCGTCACGCAGATCAGCGAGGTATTCGCCATAGCGGATCTTCGCCCAGCCGTGGGTATCGAAAATATCAGGCAGGTCATTCGCAGCCATTTTAACCTTCATCGTATTCTCATAGCCGTTACTGTCAAACTGCAGGTTGACGCTGATATCGGGATTTTCTTTCGTGAACCCATCCACGATTTCGCGGTAAGCCTTGGTCAGCGATTCATCCGAAATGTTCACCATCATCGACAGCGTTGTTTTGGCCTTCCCTGAGCCAATTTTGCCGGAGCCCGTTTCGGCGTTATCGCCGCCGCTTGCGCTGATGCTTCCGCCATCGGGGCGCGACGAGCAGCCGCTGAATATCACCAGAAGCATGGCCAACGTCATAAACCAAAATGCGCGTTTTTTCATATACCCACCTCTTCGTCTTTTTAATGGATTCGTCGATTTGTTATGTAAATTCAGCTTATCACACGTAAAAACGCTTACATATGACTCATTCCTACGATGTAAGCGCTATTTTCTATCTATTGCCTAAGCCTTATCCTTCAAGTAAAATGAGAAAAATTACCTCTTCTAAGGTCAAGCAAACGGAGGTCGTTCGCGCTTGAAAAACAGAGCCTTGTCCATCCGAGCCAAGCTGATGATACTCTTTTCATTAACGATTCTATTCCCCGTTCTGATTATCGCCTATGTGCTGCCCGCATATTATACGAAGCTGATTACCACAGAGACCGAAAAGCTGACCGAATCCACGCTCGTCGGCTTAACCAGCAATATCCAGTACTATCTGGATGAGCTCGAGCGCGTGACCACGATTCCTTACAATTACAATGAAGTGATGTATGCCCTGAAAATCCGCTCCGCAGGCATTTATAAACAATCCGACAGCTATACCAAGTACAAGGCCGATTATGCGCTCTATAACACGCTGCCGAGTGTGCTCGAAAACATGCACAAAGAAATTTTGGGCACGCTGCTGCTGCCGCTGGATGGCTCGATTTTCTATAAAGATAGCCGTTCTACGTTGTATAAGGCCCGCACCGATTATGCTTACCAAGAACAGGATTGGTACAAGGAGGCGGTCAAGGCCAATGGCAAAGCCACCTTCGTTGGGGTCCATCCTCAGGACTATCTCGATATTGACCCAGTGCAGAGCGTGTTCTCTGTTGCACGCCTCATCCGTGATATGGATTCCCGTAAGCCGATTGCCGTGATCATGTCGGATGCCGACACGGTTGTCATCGACCGGATCGTCCGCCAGCTGATCAGCAATGACTCCGTAGTCGTGATTACGGATACCAACGGGCAGCTTGTCTATGCCAGCAGTGACATTCCCTCCGAAACGCTGAAGGAGCTGTCTGCGTCATCAAGCACTGTAAACTATCGCGGGGAGCCTTATGTTCAGGTATCCAAAACGGTACCTTCCAGCTCATGGAAGGTGACCTCCCTCATCCCGCAGAGCCGCTTTACCGATAAGGTACGGTGGATGCATACGACGGGGCTGATTTTTGCTTCGGGCGGCTTGGTGCTGACCCTGTTCCTGTTCCTGGCGTACTCGCGCAAGCTGCTGACCCCGTTCCGAGAAATGATCCAGGTCATGCGCCATGTACAGCGCGGCGATATGACCAGGCGGGTCGATATCCAGGGTACGGACGAAATTGCCGAGCTGGGAAGCGCGCTGAACCGTATGATCCGACAGCTCGATGACATGGTCATCAGCGAATACCGTGCCAAGCTGAGGCAGCAGGACGCGGAGATGCAAGCGCTCCAGTCGCAGATCAAGCCGCATTTTCTGTACAACACGCTGAATGGCTTCATCGGGCTGAACCGCCGCCGCGAGCATGATACGCTGGATCGGGCCATCCGATCTCTGAGCGGGCTTCTGCGCTATATTTTATCATCGGATACGAACATTACCCTCGCGGAAGAGTTTGAGATTATCCGCAAGTATGCGGATCTGCAGTCCATGCGATTTAGAGATCGGTTGTCGTTCCATTTTGCGCTGGACGAAGCGCTGGAAGGACTAAAGATCCCCAAATTGCTGCTGCAGCCGCTCGTCGAAAACTCGGTTGTCCATGGCTTTGAACCCTGTGAGCATCCCTGCCTGATCGAGGTGAATGCGGCGCTTCAATGGGAAGACGGGCGTTCACTGGCTGTCATCCGGGTAAAAGATAACGGCAACGGCTTTGAACCTGCGGCACTGCCGAGCAAGGATCGCGTGGGCATGCGGAATGTGGAAGAACGTCTTTCTCTTTCATACCCCGGAGTTTCCACCCTGCATGTTCATAGCGCTCCGGATGCAGGGACTCTGATTACGATTACCATTGACCTGCAGGAGGAGGGATATGCCCATGAACATCATTGTAGCTGATGACGAAATGCTGGCAAGAGAAACACTCATCGGTATTCTGGAGGACAACGGGCCGGGTCTTGAGATCCGCGAGGCCGGCAGCGGGCAGGAACTGATAGATCTGGTCCGGCAGTGGAAGCCGGATGTCGCTTTTGTCGATATCCGCATGCCTGGAAAAAGCGGGCTGGAAGCGATCAAGGAAGCCCTGCCCTTTGCACCGTCGACCCAGTGGATTATGCTCACAGGCTACGCGGAGTTTGAATACGCCCGAGAGGCGATTCAGCTCGGTGCCGTCGATTATCTGCTCAAGCCGGTCGACCCGCAGCGGGTGGAAAACATCCTCAAGCAGGCGAAAGCCAAAGCCGGGCAGGAATCCCTATCCTACTGCAGGGATTTCGAAGCGCAGATGGTGTCCGTTTTCCATGATCAGATCCTGCCGGAGCCGTCATCGCCAAGCCCCGCCTCTGCCGGCGAAAGCTGGCTCGCTGTCTTAATCTATGAAGACAAACCGATGCAAACCGAGACTAGCGGCTCTACAGAAACCCTGGTTCCAGTGACCCGGATTCTGCGTGAGACGATTAACGGGTGCTGCTCCAAAGAACTGCTGCTTGCCCTGGTCACACTCAGCAAGGATGAGCATCTCTTGATCGGCAAAGCTTCTACGGAAAAAGATCGGCGTAGTCTCCTCCGCCTCCCAGAGGAGATCACGGAGCATTCGCGGCAGTTGACCACCTTCACCCGTATGCTGACCTCGCTGCAGACGAAGGAGCACACCTCGCTGAGCCCCTTGCGGGATGAAGTCGCCAAGCTGAGAGCCCTCTCCTATCTGCGCAGCGTTACGGAAGTACTCGCCCCCTTGGGTCTGTCCGAAATGGAATCGCTTGGGGCCAATCCGGTTTACGCCAAGACTGGAAGAATCGCCGCCGATCTGGCCAAAGCCTATCAACGCGGTGATTATGTCGCATTTATAAGCAGCTGTGAGAAACTTCAGACTCATTGGATGAGCCAGCCGGTCATGCTCACAATGCTGAAGGAGCGGCTTGTTTCTTACTTCCGCTGCGTCATAGGCCCTCACTTGACATATGACGTACAGCTGGATACGGACTGGCTAGGACAACTGCCTGAAGCCGCAGGCGCCTCGATGTTAAAGAAGAAATCGGTTGAAGAAAAGCAGGACTGGCTGGATGCCGTCATCCGCTACCTGGAGGCGAACTTCTGCGGTGACATTACCGTTGCCGGAGTGGCCGAACGGTTTCAGGTATCCCCCAACCATTTAAGTACCCTTTTCCATAAGAAAATGGGCGTCACCTTTATTCAATATATGACCCGCCTGCGGATGCTGAAGGCACAGGAACTGCTATCCATTCCCGGCATGAAGGTGGTCGAAGCTGCGGAACAGGTTGGATATTACAGCACGCGCCATTTCACCAATCTGTTCAAGGAAAATGTCGGCTGCTACCCTTCCGAATTCAGCAAAAAGCATCAGCGATAGATCGCGGCGGGATGGCAGCGTGAAAAGCCCCCGCCTTCTTCAGAATGCGAAGGCGGGGGCTTTAGACAAGCACTTTGATAATCCTTACTTAAATTTCGGCAGCCAGCTGCCATGAGCCTCAATCAGATCGTCGCACAGCGCTACGATATCATCCATCGACAGCTCTGCTGCCGTATGCGGATCGAGCATTGCGGCATGGTAAATATGCTCTTTTTTGCCGGTTACGGCTGCTTCGATGGTAAGCAGCTGCGTATTGATGTTCGTGCGGTTCAGCGCAGCCAGCTGCGGCGGCAGGTCGCCCACATAGGTCGGGGAAATGCCGGAGCGGTCCACGAGACATGGCACCTCGACGCAGGCTTCCTTCGGCAAGTTGGTGATGAGGCCGGTGTTCATGACGTTTCCGCCGATTTTAAACGGTACATTTGTCTCCATGGCTTCCATGATGTAAGACGCATATTCCTTGGAGCGTTTGTGCTCGATATTTTCACTGGCAAAAATCTTCTCGCGCATATCCTTCCAGCCATTGATCTGGTTGATACAGCGGCGTATATACTCGTCGAGCGGAATATTGTATTTTTCGATCAGTTCAGGATAGTTTTTCTTAATAAAGTATGGATGATACTCCGCATTATGCTCGGAGGATTCCGTCACATAATATCCGAAGCGAAGCATCAGCTCGAAGCGCACCATATCATGATGCTTCTCCTTCTGCTTCTCGGCGGCGCGGCGCTTGATTTCCGGATACAGGTCGACCCCGTCCTTTTTCACCTCAAGCAGCCAGGCCATATGGTTGATGCCCGCGATTTTGGATTCCACGCCGGTTGCGTCCATATCCAGCGACTTGAACAGTTCGGACACGCAGACCTGTACGCTGTGGCACAGTCCCACAGTCTTAATGCCGCCCACCGTGTTCATGACATTGGTGAGGACCGCCATCGGATTGGTATAGTTGAGGAACTGCGCGTCAGGACATACTTCCTGCATGTCTTTCGCAAAATCGAGCATAACCGGGATGGTGCGCAGGTTCCGGAAGATGCCGCCGATTCCGAGCGTGTCGGCAATCGTCTGGCGCAAGCCATATTTCTTCGGAATTTCAAAATCGGTAATGGTACACGGATCATATCCGCCTACCTGAATGGCGTTAATGACGTACTTGGCACCCCTCAGCGCTTCCTTGCGGTCGCTGTACGCTTTAATGATGCAGGTACTGCCAAGCGTGTTCTTGATGCTGTTCAACAGCCGTTCGGAGTCCTGTAGACGCTCCGCGTCAATATCGAATAAAGCGAGCTCAAACCCCTGCAATGCAGGTGTCGACATGACGTCGCCGAGCACATTTTTAACAAAGACGGTGCTTCCCGCACCGATAAACGTAATTTTGGACATAGATGATTACCTCCCTCAGGAATGGCTTGAACTTGATACTAACTATACCTTTCAAGCTACGGGAGGAACATAGAGCAAACCCAGCAATACATGTCATAATCCCATTTGTGTATCCGTTTTCGTAGCAGAAATAAGTCATTCCACCTGTTATAATATAAAACAACAATTCCAGGGAAAAAGGAGATATTTTCGGATGGCACGCATCAATGTCAATTACACCACGCCCGCAATGCAGGGACAAATGGATCTGAATCTGCTGTTCTTCGGCATGGAAGAATGCGCTCCGGGGCATACCTGGGGGCCGGGTCTTCGCGACTCCTATGTGCTGCACTACATCCACAGCGGACGAGGCGTGTACCGTACAAGCGAGACCGTATATGAGCTTGGCGCCGGGCAGGGCTTTATTCTTATTCCTGATACGCTTGGCCACTACAGCGCCGATGAATCCGACCCGTGGACGTATTCGTGGATCGGCTTCAAAGGGCTGAACGCCAAATCACTGCTGCAGAGAGCACAAATTAGCACCGAGCGTCCCATATACACCGAACTTGCAGATAGCCGATTCAGCAGCTTTTACGAGGAACTGAAAACGGCCGGGGATGACCGCGGCAGCGACGTGCTCAGCCAGAGCATCCTCTACCGCATTCTTGCCGATCTGATCCGCTGCTCCCCTGAACCGGTCTCCTCTCAAAAACCGCAGCACTCCCGGGAGGGCTATATCCGCAAGTCCATTGAATATATTGAAAGCAGCTACAGCCAAAAGGTCACCGTACTGGATATCGCCCGCTCGGTCGGCCTCGACCGCACCTACCTGTCCGGCTTGTTCAAGGACAAATTCGGGGTATCCCTGCAGAACTTTCTGCTTGAATACCGCATGAACAGGGCAACTGAGCTGCTGGGGAATTCCGAGCTTTCCGTCAGCGATGTCTCACGTTCCGTAGGATATAACGATCCGTTTTTGTTCTCCAAAATGTTCAAGAAGGTCGTGGGCTCGTCCCCGAAGCAATACCGTGAAACACGATTCTAGAAATACGCTCGTCTTTATTCGCAAAAAAAGAGCCTTAGTGGCCCGAATTCGATTTCGCTAGTTTTGTTATGATCGGAATGCGTTTGACATGCTGTGGGAGCGTGTTCCTTTGACTTGCCGCAGTATAGGCTGATAGCTTCACTTGCTTTTCCTTTAACTTACTCTTTTCCTGTATACCTTTTACTTGCGGCTTATTATTTTTCTCCAATTTGTCAACATATCGCAGTCGGCCCTTTTCAAGGATTTCCTCCGCCTGTTTCGTGTACACCGATACTTCCAATCTTGTTCTTGCTTCCCTGATCCTCTGCTTCAACCTGTTATATTCATTAATTTCGTCATTTGTTAGTGTGATCTTTCCAAGGGTCATGGTTGCCTCTCTCCTTTGCGGTCTGAAATAGCGAGATCAAATGTCACTTCATCGGAATCCGTGTCCGGAACACTGGACGCGACGATTGTCGGCAGTTTATCCTGGGAGGATATTTTCTCCTCCGCAGTCAGCTTGGCTTGTTTGGCGATGAAGCTGCCGCCTCCGAAGCCTGCGATGATCGCCATATAAATGTATTTCGGGAAATCAAGTCCAATAGGCAGTACTGCAATAAGACCGGCGCCGGCCCCGAGAATAATATCCGACAGAAAACCAATATGATAATTTTTCCTTCTGGACCCATCGCTTAGTTCCATTTCGATAATTTTGGGCATGACAAGGGATCCATCATGGATATACAAACTTGACAGGAGCCCGCCAAACGAGCCTGACGCTATAATCATCAAGAAATCAGTCCAATGCATGATCCGATTCCCCCTATACTCTTCTAAATTAATATGTAATCTACAGCTGATTGGTGAATTCAAAAAGTGAAAATTGGGTGACATATTAGAAATTGTTCTTAGTTCTGCTATTCTATGCATGGGTTCGCTCCAACTTGCATATTTTTTGATGACACTTCGAAATTAAAAAAACGGCTGCCAAAGCAGCCGCTTGTCTTACAGATATTCATTTACCAGCCGAAATCCAGCGTATTGCCGGTTTCCGCCACGGTCTTGATGTTGCTTAGGATCATCCACCAATGCTCTTTTGCATTTTGAAAAGAAGGATGGTTGTCCGGCCACTCGTCATTCACAAGCGTTAATTTCGTGCATTTGCCCACGGTATCCAGCGTAAACGTCACCCGGGAAGTCAGCTCCTCATGATTCGTGTGATAGGACGGCCCCGGATGCTCAAGGTAGCTCAGCACCTTGCCCCGTTCGTACGCGAGAATGTCGCCATATACGTGCACCGTTTCATCGCCGTCATTCCCCGGTCCTACATAGGAAAAAGGCTCACCCACCTTAAAGCTCGACTGAAGCACGCAGTTGAAAAAAGTCTTCTTCGTTCCCTCCGGCGCAACCAGCAGATCCCATACTTTTTCCGGCTCTGCTCCAATATAAAAATCGTATCTCAGACTCGTCATTTTGCACGCTCCTTTGTTCCATGTCGTTTTGGATTTTTACCTTTTCACGCTTGTCTTTTGTGCTGGGATTTTGTGCTAAACTAATGATACCTTTGGTGAAATGTTATGTATTGTAAAAACACGACAGGAACATTCGTTCTACTCCAAAAATTTATATTGGTGTTCATTCAAAACATGGAGGTGATCTAGTTTATGCCTGCCGGATTACCAAGACCGAGTATGGGAGTTCTGAATTTGCAGGGAGGCGAGAAGAGATTCAAGCTGTCCCGTCATGCTGCTTCGGAAGCGTTGAGCTTCTTCATCAAGCATTACTGGATCGTCAGCTGGGACTGTGTGGATGAGGAGCCCTATCTTCAGCATGTCGTTCCGAATCCTTGCGTCAATCTGGTCGTGGAGCCGCAGAAAACCTTTATTTATGGCCCATCCACACGGAAATTCTCCTATCCGATCCACGGAAAAGGAATGGTGTTCGGCGTGAAATTCAAACCAGGGGGCTTCTATCCGTTCCTGAATCAGCCCATCTCCACCTTGATCAATCATCCGCTTGGAGTGGAACACATTCTTGATCTGGACGGCCCGGAGCTTGAGGAAGCCATTCTTTCCCTTAACACAGAGCAGGATATGGCCGCCGCCATGGACAAACTGCTGCTGCCCAAGCTACCGCCGCAGGATGAGCAGGTTCTGTTCATCAATCAGATCATTAACTACATCGCGAGCGAACGCGACATTTCCAAGGTAGAGCAGGTCAGCGAGCAATTCGGGCTTCATATCCGTAAGCTTCAGCGTTTGTTCGATCAATATGTCGGCATCAGCCCGAAGTGGGTGATCCGTTTGTACCGACTACAGAACGCGGCCGAAACAATGGACCAGCGTCTCCCGGTTGACCTGTCCCGCCTGTCCATGGAGCTCGGCTACCACGACCAGCCGCATTTTATCAAAGACTTCAAAGCCGTCGTCGGCCATACGCCAGAGGAATACCGTAGGTGGGTGCAGGAGAGCTGAGGGAGCTCATCAGGTCAGATCGAGCGGCAGATAAATATCCACTGTTGTCCCTTTGTCCACCTCACTTGTGATGACCAGATGGCCTTTGTGTGCCTCAATAATTCTCTTTACGATCATCATCCCGAGACCGTTTCCTTCGGCTTTGGTGGTAAGAAAAGGCTCGCCGATCCGCTGCAGCACCTCGTCGGTCATGCCTATGCCGTTATCGGTGAAACGAATGCGCTGGTAAGCATCCTCGGTATCGAGCAGAATATGGACGGCGCCGCCAAAAGGTACAGCTTCCACGGCATTTTTTAATATATTCATAAATACCTGTTTAATCTGATTACGGTCGCAGCAGATCATATGATCCTCTTCTGACCTGAAATTCAGAGAAATACAGTTCAGTGCTGCCTGAATTTCGAACAGGTTTACGACTTCCTCCAGAATAGGCATGCAGCGTTCCTGACGGAAATGGACAGCCTGGGGCTTTCCCAGGATTAAAAACTCGCCAACAATCAGATTCATCCGTTCCAGCTCTGACATGATCAGATCATAATGCCGGAGACGGGTATCCTTCCCTGATAATTGTAGCATTCCCTTTACCGTCGTCAGCGGATTGCGGATCTCATGAGCGATGCCGACGGCAATTTGCCCGGCAAACACCAGCTTCTCGGTATTACGCAAGATATCTTCCGTCTTCTTCATCTTCGTAATATCACGCAGGCTTCCTACCACTCGAATCATGGCATTGGCGTTGTTATAGACCGGCAGCACGTCAAGCATGTAATGATGTTCCCCATTGCTTAGATTTACGCAGAGCTCCACGCCGATGCATTCCTCATGCTGACTGATAACCCGCTTGAAATAGCAGCTGATCAGACTGATATTAAATACGGAGGTTTCTTCAGATACCGCCTGGTTATCCAGCTGAAGCATAGAGCGGCAGCGCTCGTTCATCTCCAGAATGCTGCCCTTTCCGTCCGTAATGATGACCCCGTAAAAGTTCGTATCCAGCAGGAACTGGTTGAGGATTTGCAGCTGGGTGTTCTGCCTCCGAAGCAGCAGCTCACGTTCCACCGAATCTGCCATCGTACACAGCAGTGCAAGCAAATGCGGATGAGCAAAATGGGTATCCGTCATTAGCGAAATGGTCCCCAGCACAGCGCCTTCATCACTGTGAAACTCGGCCGTGTAGCAGGCAAGCCCATGGAGAATGGCATGGTAATGATCCTCACCGATCAGCTGAAAAGGCCGCTGATATGTCAGACATAAGTCTATGGCATTCGTGCCTGCATCCTTGTTAAATTGAATGCCTTCCTCAATGCCCAATTCCCGGACCGTCTTGATGATGCTCGGATCGCCCGCGAACTCCAACATATAGCCTTGGTCATCGGTTATTGCGATCGTAATCGGACTACCCGAAATGGAGGATAGAAACTTGTTGATAAAGAAGTGAATCACTTCGATATACTCCTTGTATTTCACCAGCTTCGATGCCAGTTCCGCTTGGCTGTACCGCCGAATAAACGTGGGAACCCTGTCCGGATGAATGCCCATTTGTCTGCAATACTGCTTGGAAAGAGCAATTGCTTCTGCAGTATTCACTTTATGTATTGATTCTATCATGCTTAATACCTCATTTTCCTTCTATAATTAATTCATTCTGAAGCTATTAATGGATCTTTTGTAAGCGGTTTCTATGATTGTTCCGATTGCTGTTTTACTTATGGAGTCCTCTCCCTATCATACCATCTATTGCTATTTATCCATATAACCTTTTGCAGGGTAAAAATAGGGCCGGGGGTGTTTCTATGATACACTGTTGATAACAAGAACAAAGACTGCACAGGGATTCCTCTGGTCCCTGGATCTAAAGGAGACGCCATGCAGCCATTTACGATGTTAGTCATTGAACAAATCAAAGCCATCCCTCCCGGCAAAGTCATGACATACGGCGGCATTGCTGCCGCTGCCGGCAGCCCGCGCGCCGCAAGGCAAGTCGTCAGAATTCTACATTCCATGAGCAGCAAATATCAGCTTCCCTGGCACCGGGTCGTCAATGCCAAAGGCGAAATTGCTCTCCGAGATGATGAAGCCCGTTTCCTGCAGCAATCCCTGCTTGAAGACGAAGGGGTCACCGTCAGCTGGGATGGCCGGATTGATCTATCCGTTTATGGAGCATAGACATTTCTACAGCTACACGCTTGATCCCCTTCTCGTCACACCAGATTCTGAGCGCAATTTGCTGCGCCATCGTTCCGCTGCTCCCGCTCATAATCTTTTATCCCCCTTGGGTAGCCGCTTTTCTTCTAGAATACTAAATCCGGGTCATGATGAGAAACATTAATTATTCCGGCTTCATGCCTGCATGCCAAGCCTTCGCTTTGTCCCTCCATAAGACACCTCCACCTAGGCATCCACATAGGATGTATCAGGTTCTATCCCCAAATGGAGGTCTTTAATATGAGTCTGCAATATCCCGGCTATCAGCAGCAAACCTTGTATCAAGCTGAGCCGAATATGAGCCACACCCTGAAATCACTCCGCGAACAATTCAGTCATATTTGCAGGAAGCATATCAATCAGCATGTCCGAGTTGAAACTTTGGATGGCGATGTTTTTGAAGGAACGATCGTAAACTGCAACAAAGGAATTCTTTACATTCAAATGACCATGCCGCAGCAGACTGGGCAGCGCAGCTTCTATTACAACAATGTCATCCTGCCTTTGGTGTTGTATGAATTGCTTGTCATTACCCTACTAGCCTAATACACCAAATTGATATGCCATAAATAAGGAGTGTTGTAAAAATGGCTTTTATGCCCCCGTTTGGTCCACAAGGACAATTGCAGCCGCCAAGCTCCCCTCCACCACAATTCACACCACCGCAACCTGCGGCCACGACGTTCGCTGTCGACCCTGGAGCGATTCGCGGCTGCATGTTCCGTAATACCTACATTTGGTTGAATAACGGCAACAGCTTTTGGTTCTTTCCGGTCTTTGTCGGACAGACATCCGTCGCAGGATTCAGATGGACCGGTTTCTTCTGGGTATATACCGGAATCTCTCTAAGACAGATCCAGTCGTTTACATGCTTCTAGCCAAAAGCAAACAGCGACGCCCCCCCTCCGAAATGCGTACGCAAAGAGGCTGTCCCATCAGTCATTGTCATTCATGACGTCGGGGCAGCCTCGTTTTATTCATTCAGTAAACGAACTTTCGGGTCGATTCGACTTCTGTAATGAGGGGGACTAAATAATCAATCCATCCTTCATCGTAATGATGCGATCTGCAAAAGGGAGCATTTCTTCATCATGGGTGACCATCAGAGTTGTAATCTTCAGTTTTTTGGTTAGATCACGAATGAGCGTCATTACGTCTCTGGATCGCTTCGAGTCAAGACTCGCCGTCGGTTCATCCGCGAACAAGATTTTAGGTTTGTGGATAATGGCGCGAGCGATGGCAACACGTTGCTTTTCTCCACCCGATAAGGAAGCAGGGTAAGCATTTTTCCGATGATCCATTTCAACCAACTTGAGAACCTTGGCCACTTCTTCTTTTTGCTCGTGTTTGCTCATTTTGGACTCTGCCACGTCAAGCATTAGCATAAGCTGGTCTTCAACGGTAAGGAATGGTACCAGGTGAGCAGATTGAAAAACAAAGCCAAACTTACTTGCGCGTATCTTTCGAATCTGCTCTTGCGTCATCCCGATCATATTGTTCCCGTCAAATTTCACCTTCCCATCGGAAGCGCTCTGAAGGCCGGCAGCGATGGTAAGCAGCGTGCTTTTTCCGGAACCAGAAGCACCTACGAGAGCTGTGAGTTCTCCCTCTTGCAGGGAGAGGTTGATTCCGTTCAGTACTTGTTCCGAAACTTCGCCATTGGTAAATGTTTTGGTAACGTCTTGTATTGTGAAGGTTGTCATATTACATGTCTCCTTGTTGAATAGCTTGCAGCGGCTCCACTTTTCTAATTTGCATGCCAGAAAGTGTAGCGCCGATAAATCCGATGACTAAGAATAGGACGGATAATAGTATGGTCCCATTCAGTGTCAGACTGAACGGCATTCCTTTCGGTGCGATCATGTTAAAGCCCAGGCTTAATGCCACGGATAAGACCAATGCACTGATAGTGATCAAGAACATTTGAGCCCACATCATACGGAATAGCGTACCCGTCTTCACACCGATTGCTTTCAAGATGCCGTACAACCCGATTTTCTGCACATTCATCATGTAGAAGAAAATCGCGAACAACAGGCCGCTGATGGCAATCAAGAACCAAATGATCATTTGTAGGGACATGTTCTCTGCCTTGTAGCTTGAGATGGTGTTAAGGAACTCGTTATTTGTATAGGAATCTAATCCTGTAATCGACGGTGCTTGATCTTGTCCTGGGATGAACATCAGCTGCAGGCCCTTCGCACGGTAAATCTCTTTATAGTCATTCATATTAATATAAGCGACAGGAGCATGGCTGTATTTCTTTTGATCTACGAATTTAACGACTTTGAATTCACCGTTGAACTGATTATTGGTTAATACATCTCCGACTTTAATGCCATCCTTCTCCAAGGATTTGTCTAACACGATTTCCCCTGGAGCGACTTTTTCGAATAACGGAGAATCCGTTGAAGTCACGAACGCGACGGTATGCTGCTTGTCCTCTTTATCATTCACAAAGCCCATCTGAATGGAAAATGCAGCTGCATCCTTGTGTTCCTTCAAAGTTTGATCCTGCAAGCTTGGATCTATTTTGGAAAGATTATACGTTCCTTTCGCATCGGTACTCATATAAAAATGTCCTTGGGGCAAGTCCTTGATTAGGGCTGCATTGTCTTGGGACAAACCGTTGGCCAATCCCGAGATGATAAAGGTTAGAAAACTAACCAGAAAAATAATAGACCCTAATATAATAAACTTGGCTTTACTCTTCTTCATTTCTTTCCATGCCATATTCATGATGATTCCTCCATTTCTTTGGTACAACATCAGTATACGCTTGTACTATGAACGGAATATGAACAGAACATTACAGTTGGCGAAGCGTGATAAATACAGGAAGGGCTGCTTGATTGAGGTGATAAGTAATGCCAGCGGATATGCGATGTGGTCGAGGAAAATGGGCAAGTATGAATTAAAAAGGTCGAGAACTGGAGCCAATTCAGCTCCGATCCCCGACCTTTTTTGCTTATTTCATATCTCACTTCCGGCACAAGTTTCTCTAGTCTAACAAGCAGGAAGTTACTTGGCAGCTGCTTCCTGATCAGCGATGACTTGCTTGTACTGCTTCAGCAGCTCAGCCAATGCTTTCTTGATCGCGTCTGCGTCCTTTGATTCATTGGCTTTATTCAGATTTGCCCAGGCTTTTGTAAAAGCAGAACTGATTTCCTTCGCCTCTGTTGAAAGCGAGGTAGCGACTCCACCCGTTTCCTCCTTCGCTTCGGTCAGGGTGGCTGCAGAAGCAGCCACCGCGTACTGGCTTATTTTGACTCCCGGAATATCCTTTGTTTTCTCCTGGCTCGAAGTCAGCTTTTCGGCCGGAACAGCCTCTACGCTGGCCGTCGGAACAGACTGTACGCTGGCATCCGCTATTTCAGAATCAAAGGCTTTATAGAACTGTCCCAGTGTCTTCTGCCAATCCTTCACCGTTTCGGGTGCATACTTCTTAGCGAGCTCTACTGGATCCGTCATTTCGGCAATCACGATCTCTTTCATGTTACTGTTGCCGCCAGCAGGCAGGGTAAACGCAGGCTGCATTGTTGCGGCCTGTGTCTCAGCCTTCTCAGTCTTCTGACTGCTGTCCGCGTTCGTCACGACCGGAACCGCAACAGCGGAGAACATCATGGCAGCCAGAGCCGTTCTTTTAAGGATGTTTTGCATGTTCATGGATTAACACTCCTTTGGATTGGTCTTGCAAGTCCCAGTGCATAGCATCCAGTATCATCCGGGCTTGCAAGTCCCAGTGTACGAGGCAGATGTGGCATGCTTTTGGAAGAATTGTGGAAAAACGATGGCATTTTCCCTTCCCCGTCTTCCCATTGGTATACTGATAAGAGAAATTCCTCTGGAGGATAGATGAATGAATCAACATGATCTCATTGCCATCGTCGATGACGATTTGAATATACGCAATCTGGTGGAAGCCTTTTTGCAAAAAGAAAATTACCGCACGGTAGGTCTGGGAAGCGCAGAGGAAGCCTGGGAGCTGTGGAAAACCAGTCCGCCCGATATGTGGGTGCTGGATATTATGCTGCCCGGCATGGATGGATATGAATTTTGCAGGCGGATCCGCAGCGAGGCGGAAGTGCCGATTATTATGATCTCTGCTAGAGATAATGAAGTCGATAAAATCCTTGGCCTCGAGCTTGGAAGCGACGACTATCTGGTGAAGCCGTTTAGCCCGCGCGAGCTGGTGGCCCGTATCAAAAGACAACTGCAGCGATGGTATAAGCTGAACGGTCAAGAAGGACATGCAGGCACCCCCTCCCCTGCACGTATTGAGCTAGGCCAGCTTGAGCTGCTGCCGGAGGAACGGCGCGTTTTCTGGCAAGGTGAAGAAGTTGATCTGACCAGCAAGGAGTTCACGATGCTGCAGGTTTTCGCTGAAAACCCGAACCGCGCATTCACAAGAGATGAGCTGCTGACCTATGTATGGGGCGATGATTATTTTGGCAGCGACCGCGCCGTCGACCACCTGATTAAACGGATGCGCAAAAAGATCGACCAGCTGCCGATTGAAGCGGTATGGGGACATGGCTACCGGATGAGAAATGATGGAGGTGACAGACGCGATGAAACTCGTACACCAAATTAATTTGGCCTTTGGCGTTGCGCTGGTTCTGGTGCTTTCAGTCACAGGCATCGTCATTCACTATGTGCTGCTGGATCAACTGATCGGCGCGCAGAAAGACGACTTGAAAGCCATGAGCGCTGAAATGACAGCCTCTATGCAGCAGGGTTACACTCCCATGAACAGCACAATGAGCGAAGATGCTGCCTTTGCTGTGCCAATTACATCTCCGAGCCTCAGTGTTAACGCCATTCTAACCGATAATTCGGGAAGCATTCTTACAGTATCGCCTTGGGCAGCTTATTCTATCGAACCAGCCCAGCCTGCTTCCATAGCCGAAATGGCTGAAGTCGAATCTTCCAGTGTACAAAGTATCCAGGACGGGTCCACAAAGGACTATATTACGGTGGACAATCTGATACCCCAGGGAAAGCTGACATTATATACACCACTAAGTAAAATCCAAACCATCGAACAGGCGCTGCTGAAGCGGCTGTTGATCATTTTCGGTGCGGCTGGACTTATCATGTTCCTCTTCAGCCTGTTTATTACGAAAAAGCTGATCAAGCCGTTAATCCTGCTGCGGGATGAGCTGGGCAAGATTAAAGAACGCCGGTTTGCCGATGTGAACTTTATCAAGGCCGGGGGCGAAATCGGCTCGGTGGCCAAATCGGTATATGACATGGCAAGCGAGCTGAACCGCTTCAACCATGTGCAAAAGCAGTTTTTCCAAAATGCGTCCCATGAGCTCAAAACACCCCTGATGTCCATTTCGGGTTATGCGGAAGGCATCCGCAACGGCGTTTTTGAAGGGGAAAGCGTCCGCAAGGGCCTCGACATCATTATGAACGAAAGCGCACGCCTCAAGAAGCTCGTTACCGAAATGACGCTGCTGGCCAAGCTCGACAGTGAAGAGGATGTATTTAAGACCGAAAAGGTCTGTCTACAGGACCTGCTGACAGAAACTGTAGAGCGCATGAACCCGCTTCTCGTGAAAAAAGGCATTACGCTCCATACGATGTATGAGGATCTTCAGCCTGTAACGCTTCAAGCGGACCGTGATAAGCTGCTGCAAGCGCTGCTGAACGTCGTTTCCAATGCCGTACGTTATGCCAAGCATCATATATATATTCATGCTGATATCTGTGACAAGCATGTGGTTATCCGCGTCAGCGACGATGGCCCAGGCATACCGGAAGATCTGCTGCCATATTTGTTCCACCGCTTTGTCAAAGGAAAGGACGGCGAATCCGGCCTCGGACTTGCCATATCCCGCGCCATTGTCGAGCGCTGCGGCGGTATGATTCAGGCCGGTAACGAAAGCGGTGGCGGAGCGGTGATCTCGCTGGATTTCTCTGCGGTGTTACGTGCGTAGCACCAAAACATACATCAAGGACTTGGAGCTTACCATTCCGGTTCAGCCATAAAAACGTCTATCGATGTACTTTCACAGAAGCGAGGGCCGCATTATCTCTCTTCTCCGTTTCCAAAAGTCATCTCAGCAGTACCTGCACCAGTCGCAGCGCCGAACGCAGACGCGGACGTTTCAGATGCTCCTGCACATAACGGTAAGTGGTTAATTCTACCCCGGCATCGCGCATCGCATAAGTAAAATCATCGTCGAAGGGCAGCTGGTATTCCCATACCCGCTTGGTGTAATTCGGAATTTGTTCCTGCATCCATGGATCCGGCACGCCGGGATGGATATAGGTTTCACACACGCCGTCCGGCAGATGGTACAGCTTGGCGATGATTGACTGCTTGAAGCTCTCGTATGTCTCCCCTTCCTCCATGCCGAAGGGATGAGACAGCAGGTAGTCAGGGATCGGCACGCCTAACGCATCCGCCAAGGCGACGACACGTGCAACCGGACGCTCGATGCCTTGCAGTGAGCCCAGCAGTGGATCTTCCTTGTAGATATGCCGAAAAAAACGCATCGGGAGCTTCCACCGCGACACCTTCCACAGCGTCTGCGGAAGCAGGCTGCGCCCGGTCTCTATACCGTACAGGCTGCCCATATGGTTGTCGACGTGGCTGATCACGATGCCTGCTTTCCGTGCCCGTTCATATTGCGCGTCAATTTCCATCATCGCAGCCCTGGTCTGCGCCCCCTGTTCAAACTCCTTCACAGTGCGGTATTGATAACCGTTGTCGTCATGCAGCGAAGGATCGCCCGTCAGGCTGCGCCAGCGCAGCGCTTCAAACTCACTGGTCATCGTCAAATGCAGTCCCACATTCGTCTGCTTCCGACGCGCCGTCCAGGCGGCTGCCTCCTCAAAGCCGGGCGCAACCGCCATAATCGTAGCCGAGGATACCTTCCCCTCCTCCAGGAGGGCCATAATCGCTTGATTTAGGGCAGGGCTTTGCCCGAAATCGTCACAATTGAGGATGAGTTTCTTCCCCATGCGTCAAGTCCCCTCTCTGGTTCGCGGTAAATTCAAATCGGGTGAACAGTGAAATGATGATCGAGAGCAACAGCAGGCAGAATGGCACAATGCTTATGAGTACCTTGAACGTCATTTCCGGATTCGGCCCTGGCTTGTCGCCGCTTTCGTAGCCGAAGATCAAGCCAACGATCAGAAAGGCAAGCGCCGAGATCAGACCGCTCGAACGGGTAATAAATCCGGCTACCGCGGTATAAATTCCTTCTCTTCGCAGCCCTGTTTTCTCCGCATCCTCGTCAATAATCCGGCCGCTGACCATCGCCGGCGTCACCAGAAAGCCAGCAAGTCCGAAACCGACGGCAATTCCGGCCGCCACCCCGCTAATCAGATTGAAGCCAAACCACAGCGGAAGCACAGATACGGCATAGACCACGAGCGACAGCCGCCATACCTTTACACCGTCCATTTTGCGGCAGATCCAGTACCATACGAATACCAGCGGAATGACGGAGACGAACACCGCTGCCATCAGAATCGTGACCTGCGCATCGTCGATTTTCAGCACATACTTTGCATAAAACGGAATAATCGAGCTCACAAGTCCATTCACCGTTTGAGCAAAGGAATTCGAGATATTAAAGAGCCAAAATTTCTTGTTCTTCAGCGTTTCCCGGAACGCGGCCCTCAGCTTCAAAGGCTCGCCAGCGCTGTATTCCTTGCGTTCGCGGACTCCAAGCATGCATACCAGCATGCTGATTCCAAACACGAAGGCGTAAATGATGGACATGCTCGAGAAATTCAGCGCCTTGAAAATGATCGGCGTCAGCGCCGATCCAATCAGCAGCGCCACCACCTGATAGCTTTGCTGGATGGCCGACGCCTTGGCGCGGAGACGGTCCCCCTGGTACAGCTCCGGAAACAGAGCTCCATAATTGACCCACAATACTGTGGAGACCGCCTCAAACAGAATTAATGCCGTCAGAAACCAGGCGAACAGTCCGTTCTGCGATAATCCGCCGGGAGGAGAGAACACCATGATGAAGGTCAGCATGAACATCGGCATGGCGCCGAAGATCCAGGGTCTCCGTCGTCCGAGCCGGGTGTTGGTGCGATCGGACCAGTGGCCGAACAGCGGATTGTTCACCGCGTCCCAAATGAGGAAAATCGTCCGGGCTAGCGTCGCCAGCCCGATGCCGAGTCCAAGCTTTTCCACGTAGAAGAAGCTGTAAAACGTGCTGAAGGCCTGGCTCGGAACCATCATGGCAAACATACCGAGCGCGAAGGTATAGGGCGAATTGACCCATTTGCGCTGCATGCGCATTCCTCCCATTCCGTGAATAATTTATTCTATTAATATTCAACATATGGATTATTTTACCTCTATTTGCCAGAGAAACCCTAGCATATGCAGCGGGAGCGCTAGCACTGATACCCAAATACCGGTCAGTCCCATGCTGAAGCCGCTGACGGCGCCCATCCATTCCGAGTCCTTGAGCACGCGTGCGGTGCCGATGCCATGTGAGGTCGTACCAATGGCAACGCCGATGGCCGTTTCATCCGTAATGCCGCAGAGCCGCAGCAGCGGCGGGCCGATGATGCTTCCCATAAGCCCCGTTAACACGGTAAGCACCGCCGTTAACTCCGGATAGCCGCCATAAAGCCGCGATACCTCCATTGAGATCGGCGTCGTTGCTGATTTAGGCATCAGCGTCCAGGCCATGTCGCTGCTTCCACCCATCCACATCACGAGCAGCCCGGCGCTTAGCAGGCCGCATAACGCTCCGATCGTAATGCCGCCCAGGATGGGCCGCCAACTACGACGGATTTGCTCAGCGTTCTTGTAGATGGGCACGCCTAGCGCAATCGTCGCCGGTCCGAGCAGAAAGCTCAGCCAAGAGCCGCCCTTCTGGTAATCTTCTACCGGAATCTTAAGCACCACGAGCATAATCATGATCACGGCGCTCGTCATCAGCAGCGGCTGCACCCAGGAGCGGCGGGACTGGAGCCATAAAAATAATGCATATACAATAACGGTAACGGCAATGCCAAATAAGGGATCAACCGCGATGGACATGCGTTTCCTCCTCCTGTTGCCGGATCCTTCGGGCCTGCAAATGGCTCTGCACCAGCCATCCGGTCACGAGCAGCGAAAGCAGCAGGCTGATGACCCCACTTCCCGTTATCAAGGCCCAGTGGTCGCGCAGATACGGGAAAAAGGCTAGGCTTCCTACAATCACCGGCACAAAAAACAGGCTCATGTATTTAAGCAGGAACGACGCCGTTTCCTCCACCTTATGGAGCGACACCCACTTCAAAAACAAAGCCGTGATAAATAAAAGCAAGCCGATCACATTGGCAGGAAGCGGCAGACCCGTCAGACGCTGAATGAGCCATCCGGCCAATTGGAAAAAGGCGAGTATGGCAAATCCGATCATCTTGATTCCTCCTTGTGAACGGCTTGATGTCTTATATTGAATTGAATTGAATCTATAGATCCTTCAGGAATTGAATGATTTTATCATGGAGTCCCGGCAAGCCTTCATGCCCAAAGTCCGGGAAAATCTCCAGCTGTACAGGCGCGGTTATTTTGTTAATAGCGGCAAACTGCGTGGACGGCGGGCACACGGTATCCATCAGTCCGACACCAACGAGCACATCGGCCCGAATACGGGGAGCCAGGTTTTGAATATCGATATAACCAAGTTTCGTAAAAATCTCGTCCTCACGTTTATGCTGTGGATCAAAGTATCGGAAATATTTGCCGAGCTCTTCATAAGCGTTTTTGCACAAGTCCATTTCCCAGGTCCTCCGGTAATCGCTCAAGAATGGATAAACCGGCGCCGCTTTTTTGATGCGCGGTTCCAGTGCCGCACAAGCCATCGTGAGGGCACCGCCCTGGGACCAGCCGGTAGCACCGACGCGATCCGCGTCTACCTCCGGCATATTCATGACGATCGAAGCCAGCTGCGCCGTATCCAGGAAAATGTCCCGGAACAGCAAACGATGCGGGTCCTTATTCTCCAGTCCGCGGATAATATGGCCGTGATGCGTATTGCCGATCACGCCGCCGGTATCCTCGGAGAGCCCCCCTTGTCCGCGTACGTCCAGCGATGCAATGGAAAAACCAAGCGCAGGATAAACCATCTTGTCTATCCAGTCGCCGCTATGTCCCGTGTACCCGTGAAACTGCAACACAGCTGGATGCGGCTCCGTGGTTCCTTTTGGACGAATGTATTTCGCATGTACTCTGGCACCGCTTACACCCGTGAAGTACAAATGGAAACATTCCGCAAAAGGAAGCTGAAAATCAGCGGGAATCAGCTCAACCTGAGGATCTACAGCGCGCATTTCTTCCAGCGCTTTTTCCCAGTAATCATCGAAATCATAGGGTCTTGGATTGATTCCCTGGTACTTTTTCAGCTCTGATAGGGGCATATCGACTAGTGGCATCTCGTCATCACCTTTTTATTCTGATTTAAACAAATTTACGTTGAGTTTGACAACTACTTTTTTATTGACTCGCCTTGTATACCTTGTTTGCCCAGTAAACCGGGTCTGCCCCGCTTTCGCATTCATAAAGTCAGTTAAAGCAAAACCCGATAATATGTGTCATTTCAAATCCCCGTGAATAGGCTATATCATCACATTTGATCTGGAGGTTCTTTCACATGACGACAAGCTATCCCTTCGGGCCCGGCTTCCAGCACATATATCCGGTTCCTTTTGCTTATGACCCGTATGCTTATACACTTCGCAGCCCGTATCCGCCATCCTTCTATTACTGGCCTGTGCCGGACCGCTCCTATCCTTACTTTGGAGCCTTCCCGGGGTATCCCGCATATCCGGTTTACAGCGCCTATTCCGGACCGTATCCGGGCATCGCGTATAATTCTTCGTTCCAAGCGCCGGATCCAAACCGGGTAGAGCCGACTCACAAGGGTTTTCAGGTAAAGCTCCAGCCGCAGCCCGAGAAGAAGACTGAAAATGTTCAAGCCGAGAACGTAAAGGCGCAAAGTCAGCCTGGAGTGAAAATGAATACAGGCATCGAGGTTGGCGGCAAGCATGGCGCTGGTTTTCAAGCCACAACCCAGGTCGACAAGCAAGGCGTAAGTAACCAGGTCAGCAGCCATGTAGGCTCGGAAGCGTATGGACTTAGCATGCAAAGCGAAGCAAGCCTGGACAACAGCAATAAAGGTTTTCAATTCGAGACTGGTGGCCAGCTCGGCGGCAAGTACGGCATCCAGGCTCAAATGGAGGGCCATGCCGGCATCAAGCAGGGGATCGGTCTGAACACCGAGGCACAGCTCGGCGGTGAACATGGCATCGGTGCTCACATGAAAGGCCAGCTCGGTGGCGGCCATGGAGCTGAATTCACCACCGGGGCGCACATCGGCGGCGACCACGGCGTTGGCGCGCATGCCGGGGCCCAGGTTGGTGGCGGTCAAGGCGTAAGCTTCAAGATCGGCGGAAATCTCGGCAGCCATGACGGAGAAGTGGGCATCAATCTCGGCAAGGAGAAGAAGCAAGCCGAATCGTAATAAACGAACTACTCATGCATATGAGCCGATTGGATCTCCATGAGTGAACAGCAAAAAGGGGATGTCCCTGAAGTGGTAAATTCACTTCTGGGATAGCCCCTTTAAGCTTGCCTGCGTTACTCAGCCATACTTCCGCTATTTCTGCTACTTATTTCAAGCCTAATACCTCTAGATCATAAATACGCGCTGCAGTATCCCCGCCCTGGGTCGCCTGATCGATTTGCAGGCGTACATACCGCGCAGGGGTCAGCTCGATCGCATGGCTGCTGACCGCTTTCGCCTGATCCTTCACCGTAACAACGTCCTTCCATGTTGTGCCGTCCTGGCTCACTTGAATCTTGTATGCACGCGTATTAAACGCAGCCGGTTCACCTCCGGCTTCCGCATGCCGTATCACAAACCCGCTGATCTTGCGTTCCTCTCCAAGATCCACAACCAGATGATGCGGTCCGTCACCGACAGCACACCACTTCGTATTGGTCAGCCCGTCCACGGCAAACTGCGGAGCCTCCTTCTCGTTCACAGAGCTCGACGCCGTCGCTTCTTTGCCGAGAGCTAGATTGCCGACACCGTTCGCGGCTTCCTTAGTAACCGTAATAAGCTTCTTGTGGACTGTGTCCTCACCGACGCTGTTTTTCGCCGTCAAAGTAACCTCGTAGGTTCCTCCCTCGCTATACGTCACTTTCGGATTCTGGTCCGTGCTGGACGAAGGTTGGCCACCTGGGAAGTTCCAGTGCCAGGACTCAGTCACCTCCGAGGACAGATCCGTAAATTGCACCGTTTCCCCTGGCGCAATCAAGGTCTTATCGGCCTCGAAGGCTGCGGTCGGCTTCGGATATTCCGGCCAGTCAAAGCTTACACCTGCTCCCTTACCCGGCTCATAATGGCGGTTCACCGGAATGACCACCATTTTGGTCGATTTCTCCTGCTGGGTCCGCTTCATTTCGGGCACATAATAAACGGTATTGCCAGTTGTGCCCATCAGCTCGTACTTACCATCCGGATGAACCCGGTATACCTGGTAGTACATATCGTCTTCGCCCTGCTTCGGCGCCTTCCAAGACAAACGGGCATCGCCATAAATTCCGTCACGGAAATCATTTTCGATCACCTGCAGATCGGTTACCTGGTGCGGCTTCTTCGCCTTGTCGTTCACCTGCGTAACCGCCAAGCGGCCAATGTTGGCCTGGTAATCTGCCAGATCCGCCGCGGCGTCGAACCGGAGCGAAATACCAGTAATCGTACGTCCTTTATACTTGTTCAGCTTCACGCTTCCCTGCTTCCAATCCTGCCCTGCACCAGTCTCCGTCCACTTCTTCGGCTCGAAGAACTCGTACTTGTCAGGCGCATCAGCAAAGGCCAGGCCTATCTGTACATTGACGTCCTTCCCGTTCTTTACATTGTCGGTGTACACCACCGATACTTCCGTCGTCTCCTCCACCGGAATGTTTGCCTTGTACAGCTTGACATGGGTGGAAGAGCCCTTGTTTACAGGACCCGCAACCTGAAGCGAGCTGCCTCCGTAGAAGGACTTGCTGAAATCAAAGCTCGGCTGAAGCGGCTCGCCTATGCCGTTTGACTCCGCAATCCAGCGCCAGGTCGGCAAAACATCCTGCAGGCTCCGATTGCTCCAGTCGCGGTTTCGCATTACTTTGCCATCCACGGCAAACATGTGGCCGTTACCCGTATTGAAGTGAGTGATGAATTCAGAATCGGTCAGTACGCTTTTCTCAACAACGTCATTCGCGATGCCTCTCCAGGCCATCGGATCCCCGCTCTCCGGAGGTAACTTCGCCGGATTCATGGCGGTCCCCACCCAGAAGTTCTGTTCCTTCTTCAGAAATTCCTCATGCGTCTCGGAGCTGTTAAACGTCCAGTCCGGACGGTAAATGCCAAGGGAAGTCGTTGCAGGCTTTCCCTCCGGGAACAGCACTGGCCAATTGATCCGGCTGTCGTAGCCCTTGGCCTCAACGTCGATGCCGGCGTAAAGGTCATACGGACTGCGCCCCAGCTCCGCCGCTTTCGCCGGAGAATTCAGGAACGGGGTTACATAATCGTATTTACCGTTCTTATCGTCCTTGTACTGCCAGCGGAAATCGATAAACATGTTGTCGGACACGCGCTGATTTCCCGCTTGGTAGAATCCGTCGTTCTTGTCCGTCAAGGCCCCCTGCCACTTCACCGGCCCGTCCTCGATCATGGAATCGTACCAGATAATCTCCATTCCTTGCGGCTTCTTCTTCTGCAGATAAGTTAAAAACTCAGTCATTTGGGCTGCATCTTCAGGTGTTCCGCCCTGGGTTTCCTGGTTGATGAACCATCCGTCAAACCCGTAATACTTTGCAACCTCGATCAGCTTGTCTGCCACCGGGAAGGATCCGTCTTCCCGCTGCTGCAGCAGATCGCGCATCCACTGGATTTTCCCGCCATGCTCCTTCTGGGGCAAGAATACGGTTCCAAAAACGGGGACGCCATTTTTGTGAGCCGCATCGATCACATCCGAGCTTGGAGGTACAATCAGGCCCTCACCAGCCGAGCCACCCCACATAACGAGCTTGTCGATATACTGCCAGTTGCTGAAAGTATAGGTATGGAATTTCTCCGATCCCTGGGAAGGAGCGCCGCTCGTGCTCGGATACATCGAAGCGATGGCCATCACCTTGACCTCTTCCTTGGCATTAGGGTTTGTCTTTACGCCTTGAATGCGGTTCTGTTCAAGCTTGACCGTTCCCCGGTTAAACTCCGCATCCTTATCTGTGGACGGCGACCATTCCAGCAGCGTATTTGGATACCAATACGACGAATGCGGTTGTGCTGCTTCCGCTTCCCCTGCAAATCCTGTTAGGGCTGCTCCCAGCAACGCCGTGCTCATCCACATGACCGTTCTGCGCTTCCACTGTGTTCTGCTGAAATAACTTGGTTTGACTCGTTTCATAGAATAACCTCCTGTATCTGTAGTGAGAACATATGATGAAAAAAAGAGATTAATGGGCGAAACGGCGGTACACCCCCCGACCGTTTCACCACTTTGATCACATTTCAAATTACTTGTTGTTTTCAGCTTTCCAGGCATCAAACTGCTTTTGCGCTTCGGCAATAACTTTGTCGATGCCGGCATCCTTGAATTTCTGCTGCGCCTTCGGCAGGTACTCCTCAGGATCAACCGAACCGGTATAAAGCGCAGGAATAAATTCCTTAGCAACGTTCGTGATCGAGGCCACTTCGGTTTTTACAGGTGCAGTGTCAAAGTTGAAGCCGAAGGTCGGCGCCACTTTTGCAGAACTGTTGAACTTCTCAAACGCATCCCACTTATCCTTAGGCTCGTCTTTATGAAGATACGTCAGGTACATATTACCGAGCGCAAAACCAGGCATAGCGTAACTTTCCTGCATCCTAGGCAGGTCCTCGATGTATGGATCTTCAAGCTTCTTATAGTGCGTTCCTTCCAGACCATATTGAATCATGTTGCGCAGCTTAGGATCGGTATTGAGCAGGTTCAGGAACATCATCGCCCGCTCCGGATTTTTGGAATACGATGAAATCGCCATCATCGAGCCTGCTGCGGAGCTGGTGTAAATAACCGGGTCATGCATCGGTCTCGTTACAATGTCATAACCTGCACTTCTGGACCAACCCAATTCGGCATACGGTTGCGTAATTTCGCGGTCAACGAGCCATTTGCCAGTCTTCATGTTGTCGATGCCGTCCAAGGTAGCGATGTCCTCGCGTACATAGCCTGCCTTATAGTATTTACGCATCGTCGTCAGAGCCGATTTCAATTCAGGCGTTTCCAGCACGTTTACAAACTTGTAGTCCTCGGTGTCCAGATACATACCAATCGGGATTTCATCTCCGAGCGGGTAGTCGAACGGCATATACGGCTTGAAGCCCTTTGGCACCGCAAGCGGCGTGATTTCCGCCGGCTCGTTCTCCTTGATTGTCTTAAGCAGCGGCTCCAGATCCTCCAGAGTCGTTACTTTGGAAATGTCCAGATTGTATTTATCCACATACTTTTTATTAAAGCGCCATACATATTGCTGCGCCAATTCCTTATTAGTCGGTACGGCATAGTTCACGCCTTTAACCTTCGTTCCCTCCAGGAAACGGGGATCAAGCTCTTCCTTGATGCCCTTACCATACTTGTCTAGCAGGTCATTCAGTGGCATGAAGGCACCTTTAGCAGCATTCGGAAGATATTCAAAAGCCCACGAGCTGGTAAAAGCGATGTCGTAGTTCTCGCCGGAGCTGGTGATTACCTGCATCCGCTGGCTGTAATCGCCCCAGTCAATCATGCTCAGTTCAATCGTTGCGTTGATTTTCTCCGTCAGATATTTGTTGATCTCCTCTTGTACTATAGGAAGATCCTTTTGGGAAGGTCCAATCATGTACATTTTCAGCTTTACCGGATCCAGCTTGGAAGCATCAATCGTGCCGTCGCTTTGAATGGCTGATTCCTCTTTCGCCGGTTCACTCGCCGACTTTTCTTCGTTTTTGCTGCCGCAGGCCGACAAAACGAAACTCAGCGCAAGCACCAGAGTAAGGGATAATAGAGAAGCCTTTTTCTTAAACATGTGTTTTCCCCCTGTATCGCTTATTTTATTGCTATATTGATACCGCTTCCACTTTAGTGCCCGGATTGCTCCGGCAGGGTGTGGGTTTGCGGGTTCAACCATATGAGATTAACCTTTGACCGAGCCAACCGTCAGGCCCTGGACAAAATACCGCTGAAAGAACGGATACGCCATTACAATCGGCAACGTGGCCAATACCACCATCGCCATTCGCACGGTTTCGGTCGGTAAGCTAGCTGCCGCATCGAAGGAACCGAGGTGCTGTGCATTTTGGGTCAGGAAGTCCATGTTCTTTTCGATTTTCATAAGCAAATACTGCAGCGGTACTGTTGATTGCGGATCGTTGTAGTACATCAAGGCGTTAAACCAGTCATTCCAATAACCGAGTGAACTGAATAGACCGATCGTTGCAATCCCCGGCAGCGAGATGGGGAGCACGATTTTGACAAAGGTCCGAAATTCGCTTGCGCCGTCAATCCTGGCTGACTCAATGATTTCGTCCGGAATCGTCGTCTGGTAGAAGGTTCTCATGACGATAATGGAGAACGCACTCAGAGACAGCGGAAAGATTAGCGACCAGATCGTGTTCTGCAGATGCAAAAACTGGGTCATGACGATATAGCCGGGAACCATGCCGCCCGAGAACAGCATCGTAAAAAACGCCAGGAAACTGAAAAATCCTCTGAATTCGAAATTTCGCCGGGACAAGGCATACGCATATGTCGTCACCAGTGTCAGACTGATCAGCGTTCCCAGCACGGTAACCAGCAGCGTAAGCCCAAATGAATGCAGCAGCTCGGTTCCCGATTGGAAAATATACTCATACGCTGCAAAGCTAAACTCGCTCGGAAACAGTCTGAACCCTTCCATCGCCAGTGTCTGCTCATCCGTCAAAGAAATAATGATAACAAATAGAAACGGAAAGACACAGGAAAAGGCGAACAGGCCGATCACAATATTAAAAATCGTATTCCACACGGGAGAAACTGCGTTGTAGTCTCTCTTTCTCGCACGTTTGGGCCGCCGGCCAGCGGCTTGTACAGAATGCTGTGTCATGGTACACACCCCCTGGATTAAAAGATCGCGTTGTCTTTTTCTATTTTTCGAACGATATAGTTGGCGATCAGAATCAGAACCAGCCCTACGATAGATTGATACAATCCGGCAGCGGTACTCATACCGACGTCACCCATATTGATTAGTCCGCGATAGACGAAGGTGTCGATAACATTCGTTACCGGATACAACGCGCCTGAATCCTTCGGAAGCTGATAGAACAGACCGAAGTCGGAGCGGAAGATGCCGCCGATGGCAAGTATAGTCAGAATGATCATAATCGGCTTCAGGAGCGGAATCGTAATATACCGCGCCTGCTTCCATTTGCTGGCTCCATCAATAACAGCCGCTTCATAATAAGACTTGTCGATCCCTGTAATGGCCGCCAGATAGATGACGCTGTTGTAGCCTACGCCTTTCCAGATGCCGACAAATACGATGATGAAGGGCCAATACTTCGGTTCGGAATACCAGCTGACGGGATCGCCCCCGAAGAAGGTAATGATTTGGTTCAGCACTCCCTTGTCCACACTCAGAAAGGTGAAGGCAAAGTAACTGATGATGACCCAAGACAGAAAATGCGGCAAAAACATGCCGGTCTGATAAACTTTGGCCGTGCGCTTATTAACCAGCTCATTCAGCATGATGGCAAAGCCGACGGCAATGATCAGGCCCAGAACAATAAAGATCAGGTTGTACAGAATGGTATTTCGCGTAATGATATAAGCATCGTTTGTCGAAAACAAATATTCGAAGTTCTTGAATCCTACCCATTCACTGTTCATCACGCTGGCGAAAAAGCCGTCCGGACTGATCCGGAAATCCTTAAAAGCGAGAACCGTGCCAAACATGGGCAAGTAAGCAAAAATGAGAAACCAGATGGTTCCGGGCAGGATCATCAACAACATAAATCGATTTCGGATAACCTTCTTGATGAACGCCGACATATGCACTCCTCCTCTTTCCTTGTTAAATCCAAGTGATGAAACCGCTGCCACAAGATCCCCTATGATCCTGCCGAGCGAGAAGCTTTCGGCAAGCCGTTCATTTATGTATCACTCGCCCTTAACTATTTCCATTGTGCCAAGTAAGCGCTATCTTTCTCAAGTTGAAAAAACCAAGAATGGGATGGAAAAATTAAAGAATCCGCCGTTTAGAGACAAAAAAGGACAGACTCCGGAGGGATTGACCAGAGCCTGTCACCAATCGTTCACATTCTATTTCAGATTGGAATACATCGATCTCGTTTCCGTTGGCGATACACCGGTGTATTTTTTGAATTGCTTGTAAAAATACGAGCTGTCCGTATATCCGACGCTGCTGGCGATATCGGCAGTCTTCCGGTCCGTATACAGCAGCAGCTGGGTTGCCTTCTCGATCCGGTACTGGTTCAGATAATCGGAAAAGCTGGCGCCTACCTCCTGCTGGAAGAGCTGCCCGAGGTAATTCGGATGCAATTGCAGGCGCTGGCTTAATGTTTTGAGCGACAGCTCTTCCGGGAAGTGGTGCTGCACCTGCTCTACCAGGAAGGAGACATGCGGGCTGTAGCCCTGATCCCCTTCCTGCTGCCGCTCCAGACAGCGCTCCGCGATCGCCAGGACATGACCCCTTAGGCCCCGGAGCGTATGGATTTGATGGATGGGCGCAAAGATCCCACTGTAATCGGGGTTCTTCTCCAGATCCTTCGCGGCCACCATCAGCTGTACGGCCGCGTTGACGTATGGTTCCCGGGGAACCGTCGCCTCCTGGCCGCCAGCGTTTAAGACGGAGTCGATATACCCCTTCAGCGCCGAAGCGTCGCCTTCAACCAGCAGCTTAATAAAATCGTCGGTACCGAAGCAGCACAGCGACGTCTCGGATGACTCCCCCTCGGAAATAGGACCGTACAAAATCCCGTCATCGCCGGCGACCAGAGAGGTGCGGAAATGCTCCTTGGCCGTGCTGTAGCTGCCCTGGATCAGCCGGAGATCACGGATCCCGGCGATTCCCTTCGAGCACCACAAACGAAGCCCCGTCAGCCTATGCAGCTTGTCCATCGCAGTTCTCATGCTCTCCCAGGACAAATCGCGCTCCCCGGCCTGGCCGGACAGGATGACAATATCGTCATCCGCATCAGGGAAGCAAATGACCCCATGCCCCTCCCCAAGTTCCTCCGTAATCGCCCGACACATTTCGTCTGCGAGACTGGTCAGGCGATACAGCTGGGATACCGGACGATCGTCCGATATGAGGCGCACGACATGCACCTGAAAGGATTCATAATTCAGAGGGATCCCCAGCAATTCAGCCCGCTGCTTGAGTTCAGAGCTTTCAATCTCCCCGTTAACCCATCGCTGCAAAATGTTGCTGCGAAGAATTTTCCAATCCTCCTCGGAGCGAAAGCGATTCAGCTCCTCCCGTTCCCAGTCACCCCGGATATGCTTGATGGTCGACTCCAGCTCATCGATATTGATCGGCTTCAGGATATAGTTTTCAATGCCGAGCATTATCCCTTTCTTCACATACTCAAACTCATCATAGCCGCTCAGCACAACAAATTTGGTCCTCGGATGCATCTCCTTCACCTTCTTGATCAATTCCAGCCCGTCCATTCTCGGCATTGTAATATCCGTAAAGAGCAGATCCACCGGCTCCTCCCTTAACTTTTCCAAGGCTTGTACCCCATCGTTGGCCGAGCCAGCAACCTGGAGATCATAGTTCTTCCAATCCATGATGGCAGCAAGTCCCTTTGCGATCAGCGGTTCATCGTCAACAAACAATACCTTTCTCATCCTGTTTCCCCCTTGCGAAGCTTCGGTATTTGCATGCGGACCTCCGTCCCCTGCCCTTCCGTGCTATTGATAGTGACACCGTAATCGCCCCCGTAATTCAAAACGATTCGCTCGTGCACATTCATCAAACCGATAGAGCGGTAGCCCTTGTCGGGCGGCTGCAGGGTCTTTTCCAGCGTCTGTCTGATTTCATCCAGCTTCTCTGCCGAGATTCCCGTTCCGTTATCGGATACGATAATGATAACCCGGTCACGATCCCCTTCTGCACTCACAACAATCCTGTTGTCTTCCTCCAGTGGACGGAACCCGTGAATAATGTAATTTTCAACTACAGGCTGAATAAGCAGCTTGATCATGCTGCAGTCCTTGATTTCCGGGTCCACCCAGATGTCTGCCTCCAGCTTACCTTCAAAACGAATCCGGAACAGATCGAGATAGACTGAGCATATGTCAATTTCCTCCTCGACGGTCACGATCGTGCTTTTCTTCACCATGTTCTTGAACATGACCGAGAGGCTGTATATCATCTGTCCCACTTCCTTCGCCCCCATAAAATACGCTTTCATCCGTATCGATTCCAGCGTATTGTACAGAAAGTGTGGGTTGATCTGGGACTGCAGCGCCACCAGCTCCGCGTTCTTCTGCTTGATTTCAGAGGTATACATCTTATCGATATACTGTTCCAGACGGTCGCCCATGTCGTTAAACCGGCGGGCAATCTGCTGAAGCTCATCCTCTCCGCTAAGCTGGATGCGCGTGGACAAGTCCCCCTCGCCAATCCGGTTCATGGAGCAGATAATCCGCTGAACCTGTTTGGAATATTTGCGAATGATGGTAAAGGTAATCGCAAAGCTGACCGCCATAAACAGCAGCGTGACGAGAATCAGCGTATTCCTTAGACTCTCCGTGCTCTCACGGATCAGAGACTTGGGCACAATGCCTACAACCGACAGTCCCGTATTTCCGACATTCAGTACATTCACCTTGGAGGGCTCATCCAGGTGCACCCAGTCCCTGGGATTCCCTTGCTCCAGACGGACCCGGTACGGATAAGCCTGACCATAATACTCCCCTTCGGAGTCGTAAATAACGGTTCCCTGGGCATTCAGAACAAGAATTCTGCCCTTGAGCGATGTGCGGCTGTCCAGAAATTTGTCGACCTCCCGGCCGTCAAATTCCACATTGATCAGTCCGACCCTTTTTAGAGTCCACGGGTCTCGCAGCTCCCTTGAATAGGAATATGATTCCGGAACGGAGCTCTCTATTGGCGAGCCCTCATTCTTTGGCATGGCATCCCAGCTTTGCTGCTCCCTGCGGGCAAACCAGGCTTCCCACTGGCTATTGGAACCGGATTCATTCATAAGCTGCTGACTGTACCTGGTGATATGCATATAAGAGTTGTTCGGATAGCTGTATATGGAAACGCTTGCAGAACTTTGCTCCCGCTCCAAATAATTTTTCAGCAGGGTATTGAAAGACCTCAAACGCTGCTCACCGGTACTGGTGAACAAATCCAGACGATAATTCAAATAGCTCTCATAATCATGGTTCAGGTAATAGATCAGATCATCGCTTAACGTAGCGTCACCGTAAATCTGCTGAATCACATTCTGAATGCTCTCATACTGCCGGCTGAGGTAGCTGTTCAGCGCTTGCGCCGATTGGAGATTAGCATCGGTCTGCTCCTGAAGGATGCGCTGGGCTTGGTATTGATATACCAGCATTGCGGTGATGCCAGACAGCACAATCGTTACGGCCGAATAGAGCAAAATGATTTTATTAAACATTTTTCGCTTCAGATACTTTAAATAAAAATGGCGCAATCTTGAGATGTCAACCACACCCTGTTTCATAAATGATAGTACGGCACCCAGTTTACACCGTTTCCTGTAATGGGGCAATTATATTTCCCTCTTGCGGATCACAGGGTGCCCCATAACAAACGAAGGGGACATCCCAGGTCAAAGTCATTACGGACTTCTGGGACATCCCCTTTTGGTATTTATAGAGTATAAAACTCGCTAGTTTCGATCAAGCATGCTGAAGCTTCTCTGTCTTGATCTCAGGCAGCGCTGCGATGCCGGCCGAGTTCAGGAAGTTCCATGGCTTGTTGTAGTGCGGCTGGAAGAAGAAGTCCACAAAAGCCAGCTCATCAACCGTCATTCCGTTCTGAATGCATACCGACAGCGTGTTCATCGCCTGCGTCAGATCAACTTTGGACATGATCTGCGCGCCCAGGAGGCGGCGGCTTACTTTTTCATAGACGACCTTCAGAGTCACCGTCTCCGCCGTAGGCATAAATTCCGGCCGGTAGGCATCGGCAATCGTAACGGCTTCTACGTCCAGCTTCTCGTCTGCACAAGCACCTTCGGTAAGTCCGGTCGAAGCCAGGTTCAGATCATATATTTTCAGGCCCGATGTTCCCTGCGTGCCCAGGTACTTGGTCGTTTGGCGTACCAAATTGCGGGCCACCAGCATCCCCATGCGCACCGCATTGGTTGCCAGTGGAATGTAGGCCGCCTTGCCGGTAGGATTGTAATGCACTGCGCAGCTGTCGCCTGCGGCGAAGACGTCCTGCTTGCTGGTCTGCATATATTCATCGACGAT
Organism: Paenibacillus mangrovi; assembly: GCF_022898935.1. Classification (GTDB taxonomy): domain Bacteria; phylum Bacillota; class Bacilli; order Paenibacillales; family Paenibacillaceae; genus Paenibacillus_AQ; species Paenibacillus_AQ mangrovi. Next base: position 470,970 of record NZ_JALIRP010000003.1, read on the forward strand.
GATTGAACCATTCGGCAGCATATCCACCTGCCCTCTCAGCAGCTCCGTATTCGGACGGAAGCCAATGCAGAGAATGACCAAATCGGTCTCGACCCAGCCTTTGCTCGTAATGACGCGGCTCACCTTGCCGTCTTCGCCTTCGAAAGCCTGCACTGTCTGCCCCAAAGCAAGCTCAACGCCCTTGCTGCGGAACGATTCCTCAATCCGGCTGCTGAATTCCGAATCCAAATACCGGTTCAGAATCCGGTCTGCGCTATCAATCAGCGTAACCTGCTTGCCGCTTTGCTGGAAAGCTTCCACTAGCTCCACGCCGATGTAGCCTGCGCCGACGACCGTAATGTGATTCGCGTCTTTTGCTTTTTCAATGATGGTATTGGAATGGTCATAGTTTTTGCAGAGCAGAATATTGCCAAGCTCCATCCCATCAAGCTTCGGAATAATTGGCCAAGAGCCTGTGGTAACGATGAGTTTGTCAAAGGTATCCTGGAAAGCCTCGCCAGTCGCGATATTGCGGACCTGCAGCGTTTTGGCGTCGGTGTCGACCGACAGAACCTCATGGCGCATGTGGGTGACGACCCCCAAATCAGCCAGCTGCTGCGGCGAGGAATAGAAAAGCCCTTGCGGATCCTTCACGACGCCCCCCACATATAAAGCAATCCCGCAGGACAAAAAGGATATGTTATCGTTACGCTCATATACGGTAATCTGTGCATCAGGGTAAAGCTTCGCGGCATTGACCACTGCTGCGGTTCCTGCGTGTGTACATCCGATGACTGCGATTTTCATAATGAATTCCTCCTAGTTGAACTGATTTTTGTATGAACCGATTTATTGCCAATGGTTTGTATTGATCGTGAACGATATGCGATGGTAGACAACCGTTTGATAATGTATAACCTTTTTGTGATTTATTTCACATTTATAATATACTGTGATTTTTTTCACATTGCAAGGGGTTAAAGGTTAATTTTCAAAATTTGTTCATAAATTCACAATCGTATTGAAAAATGAATATCCGTTTATTAGCGTTTTGTCCAGCAGAAAAATCCCACCGCAGGCTGTCGCCTGACGGTGGGACCACGATGCAATTATTTCGACTGTTTCAATGTGATGCGGAATGCCGAGCCCGGGTCGCCGGCAAACACGATCGTGCCTTTATCCGGGAGCACGGCTTCATAGCTGCCGCTAAGCACCGAATAATTCACGCAGCTGCCCGCCGCGTCATACACCGCAAACGAGCCTCGAGTAGGCATATCGACTTTCATCGTCTTACCGGCAGCCGACGCGGGCACACTGTACCACTTGGCATCACCGCTCGGCTGCACTGTAACGTTCGATTGTTTTCCGGGATAAAGCGTCTTTACCCCATCCTCGCCGATATACAGGCTTCCTGCTGCCTCTAGGTACTCTACGCCATCTTTCAAGAAAAAGTGGTATTCCGCCGAATCGCGGCCTCCCATGGCTGGGATTTGAAGTTGTCCCGCCGCGGTATCCGGCCCCGTGATGGCTTTATCCCCGAGATAGCCCGGCATATCCTTCGTTAGGGTAACATCAAGGGTCGGCTTGATCATATACATGATCGAGCTGTATTTTTCGCTTACAGGATAGAATGTCTTTCCATCCCGCTTTGCCCATGCGGTGGCTGTCTCTGGAGTGACGGGATGTTCCTCCAGCTTCTCGGCCAGATAGTGGGATAAAGCCATCTGCCCCAGCCCCGGTACGTTCGTGTATTGTCTTGACCACAGGTACGTGTGTCCGTTTTTCTCCGTCACAAAGCTAAGCTTCGAGCTGCCGTCTTCGTTCACGAACGTTCCGTCCGAAGTGTATACGAACTTCTCCTCCGGATATCCCGGTATGGTCGGAACCGAGAGGGTCAGTTCACCTTTTTGAATGGATATCTTGATCTGTTGGCCGATGGAACCATAGTAACCCGCATGCTCCGCTACTTCGTTTGGCATGTCGGCTTTCACCGGCTTGCCGAAAGATTTTGCCGGCTTGATCTCCTTGATGACGCCTTTCTCCTTAAGCGCCTGCAGGAGCAGCTCGCTTGCGAGCAGCTGGTTCGTCGAGCTGGAGCCACCGGAAGAAAGCACGGCCGCCGCCAAATTTTGCTCGGGGAGCACCACCAGGGAGGCATGATACAAGATCGTGTCTCCACCTTTGACGAGGCCCGTCATTCCATAATCGTTAAAAGGAAACAATCTGACGCTGTCCCAGCCAAGACCGAAGTCAAGCGAGTTGTCGGTATCCTTAGGCCACAAGCCTTTCTTGTATTCCGCTTGCTCCATGGCGCGGACCGATGAACTAGAAAGAAGGCCTTCATTTTGCCCCGTGAACATTTGCGAGAACCGCACCAAATCCTCGGCCGTCGAATAAATGCCACCGGTGCCGATAACGTTCACCGTTTCGTTCGGAAGCTGTCCAGGATAAGCCGGATAATACAGTCCCGCGAGCTTGCCGGGTTCCAATACTTCCTGCGATGTCTTGGTGTGGTCCATGCCTAGCGGCTTCATAAAATTATCATGGATGAATGCGGTAAAATCCACGCCGCTAACCCTTTCGACCAAAATTTCGGCAAGCGTGAACCCGTCGTTGCAGTATACGGAAAAGGCACCCGGGTCCGCCTTGAGGCTTTGGGATGCCAGATGCGTTAGCAGTGTATCATGCGCATACGAATCATTGTCATTGAACAAAAAAGCATTCCCCAAACTCGAGCCCTGTAGGCCGGAAGAGTGGTTCAGCAGCATGCGCGGAGTGATTTGCTTGTAACGTTCGTCTTTCATTTTGAAGTCGGGTATGTATTTCACCAAAGGGGTATCCAAATTCACTTTCCCCTCATCCACCAACTTCATGACGGCTGCGGTCGTGAACATTTTGCTCGTCGAGCCGATGCCGTACATCGTTTCCCTAGTCAAGGGGACCTTGCCTTGCGCATCGTTTTTGCCTGTCTGTCCCGATAGCGTGATCCTGCCCTTGTCAATCAATGCGTACTGGACGCTGGTCGTGCCGTAATCCTTGGTGAGCAGTGCTGCCTTCTCCGCAGCCAATTGTTCGAGGTTGTACGTTTTGGAAGCCTGATCGGAAACCGAAACCTCACTTGCAGCACTCGCTCCTGCAGGCACAAGCGGCGTCAACGCCATGGCAGCGGCAAGCACCCATAACAGCCTTTTTTTCATGAATGTTCCTCCTTTTGTCATAGAGATACTAATAATACGAATCAAAGGTGGTAATGGTTCAATTTTCCAAAAAATTAAGCGGGGTCAACACGAAAACAGTGCCCTGTAATGAAAAAAGACTTCATCCGAGCATGGCTGCAAAATAGGCAACCTTACCTTGAATGAAGTCCTTGGTAAATATAATTTTATGAGGAAACCGCACTCTTATGGATATGCTCTTTAATCTTGCCGTTCATCCACTCCCGTTTGGATAGAAGCCAGTCGGCATCCCTTGGGAAGCTACTGAACGTGATCGGTTCTTCCAAGCCCTCGTCCAGAGCTTCAAGTACAGCCTCCCGGCCCAGAATGCTCTCCAGCAGGCGCAGCGCACGCAAGTCCTGTAAAGCTTCACGAAGCACTTCCATCCGGATTGATTCAATCGGACCTTCCTCGCCCGGATATACCAGAAAAGCATCGCCGGAAGGGAAAGCGCCGCCTGCGTCCGTCACACGGAACGGATCAATCACCCGCTTGGAATACTGCGTATACCAGAAATTGAAGCCCCAATGCAAAAATCCCGCCACATCGTATTTATATAGCTGGTAGCCCAAAATCCGGTTGCGCGCGGACGGCATGCTGAAGAAGCGATTGGATACCTTCTTGTACTGCGAGACGCAGTAATACGTCCACAGCGGCGTTACCCCGTGCTCCAGGAAAGGATCGATGTGATTGTTGGCCGGGATCGGATTCTCCACCAAACCCTTTTCATAAAAATCGTAATCCGACAGCGCATCGATGATCGGGAATCCCTCGAGCAGGTCCTTGACGATATTGCGGGCGCTTCCGTAAGAGCCCAGGTGATCCAGCGTCGGCTCATCGGAAATATGGAAATAGCTACGGCTTTCCAGCCCATTCTCCCGAATCCAGTCCACCAGCTGCGGCAGGAACTGGTTCAGGAAAGCACGATAAGCTTCGCCCGAAGCGTCGGTCTCCCAACCGAAGATGCGCTTCGTTTCGCCATCAACGGTTGCCATGATTTTCGGCGCGTGCTGCGCGCCCCACTGTGTGAACAGATGCGAGAATTCGAAATACTCGATGCCGCAGGCATCGCATAGATCCGTCCAGCGCTTCAGGCGGTCGAATCCGAAACGGTATCCATCCTCGCCCGTCACCTCGACGTCCACCAGCTGCACCGTCGGACGCTCGCCCCCGACCTCCGTATCGAGCGGCGGCGTGAACAGAGGGGTTAGCAGCATGTTGACGCCATGCTCAACGGCGGTTTGTATGTACTTTCTAAGCAGGCCCCAATGCTTTTCGTCGAAAGCTTCCGTATGGTAATGGGTGGTCAGGCAGTCCGTATGGAACCACTCCGTATGGAGCAGCTGCTGCTTCGGCAGCGAGGCGCCGATGATCTCCAGCTCGAAGCGCTCCTCCGCCAGCTTGTCACCGGATGCCGACTCAAAACGAATCACGATTGGATACAGACCGGGCTTCACCTCATTTTGCGGATTCACCGTGATCCAAATCGAACGCCATTGCCCCGGATACGCACGCAGCACGCCATCGCCGTTCAGCGGCAGCAGCGGATCCGGGTACAGGCCGGGCGTGGTCCGGAGCATGTTATCGTCATGATCGTGCTGCACAGGATACTCCGATGGCACCAGGCCGACGCTGCGCAGCGTAATCCGATCGCCAATACCGGACTCCGCGGTTACCTTGACCTCAGGCATCAGATGCTTCGAACGATAGGCTACTTGATAGGAAAAAACCTCGTTCAAAAGCGCGGCGCCCGAAGCCGCGGCGGTCTCCGCCAGTTCCTGATCAGGAAAAATCTTCACCAAAGAATGGACAATACGGGTTTCGAACTTCTGCGTCATTCTTACATCCTCCCTTCATCTCTCTCATGTCCCCCGGCTTCCGCTGGTCTTTTTGTATTTCGCGGCAGCGCTTACAGCAAAGATTATAGCCAACTTTTCCCTTTCTTTCCATTGCAGGATTTTGATACAGCAAAAAACCCACAAGAAGAGCACTTGTGAGCAAGTGATCTTTTCTTGCGGGCCTTCAGCTTCAATGCTTTACTTTATAAGCTTATTGAAGCGAATATTATTTTATAGCGTTTTTCCAATCAGCTGCGAATTTCTCGATGCCTTGATCCGTCAAAGGATGCTTGGCAAGCTGAGCAATGACGCTGAACGGAACGGTTGCGATATGAGCACCAGCCAAGGCAACACGGGTTACATGATCCGGGTGGCGAACCGAAGCTGCAATGATTTGCGCATTCAGGTTATGCACACGGAACAACTCAGCAATTTTGGTTACCAGCAGTACGCCGTCTTCCGAAATATCGTCGAGGCGGCCCAGAAATGGGGAAACATACGTTGCGCCTGCACGTGCAGCCAGCAAAGCCTGGTTCACTGTGAAAATCAGGGTAACGTTTGTTTTCACGCCTTTTTGGGTCAGGTAGCGGCATGCTTCAAGACCATCGAGTGTCATAGGAAGTTTGATCGTGATATTTTTGTCGCCGCCGTTGATCTTGATCAGCTCTTCAGCTTGTGCGATCATCTCTGCTGCTGTTTCAGCATCCGGAGTTACTTCGGCAGATACCGATTCCACTTCAGGTACGGCTTGCAAAATTTCAGCAATGCGGTCTTCGAACTTCACTCCTTCTTTGGCAACCAGGGAAGGGTTTGTCGTTACGCCAGACAATACGCCGACTTTATACGCTTTTTTGATGTCCTCAAGATTCGCAGTATCGATGAAAAATTTCATGATTCACTTACCTCCATTGATTTCGAGTTTTGTTTAGTTCTTGACTACAGCGTGGCCGCCGAATTCGTTACGAAGTGCGGCAACAACCTTGCCGGTAAACGTATCGTTCTCAAGAGAACGATAACGCATCAGGAGGGACAATGCAATAACTGGAGTTGCGGTTTGCAGATCCAAAGCGGTCTCCACGGTCCATTTGCCTTCACCAGAAGACTGCATAACGCCTTTGATGCCATCCAGCTTCGCGTCCTTGGAGAAAGCTTGCTCAGTCAATTCCATGAGCCAAGAGCGGATGACAGAGCCGTTATTCCATACGCGTGCCACTTTCTCGTAGTCAAAATCAAATTCACTTTTCTCCAGTACTTCAAAGCCTTCGCCGATCGCAGCCATCATACCGTATTCCACACCGTTGTGGACCATTTTCAGGAAATGTCCGCTGCCGGATTTACCTGCATAAAGGTATCCATTCTCAACCGCAGTATCTTTAAAGATCGGCTCAGCGATGTTCCAAGCTTCCTGATCTCCGCCGATCATATAACATGCGCCGTTACGAGCGCCTTCCATACCGCCGGAAGTACCTACATCAAGGAAGCTCACGCCGATTTCCTTCAGCTTGTTGTATCTGGCGATCGATTCTTTATAATGGGAGTTTCCTGCTTCGATGACAATATCGCCCTTCGACAGAAGCGGCGACAATTCGTCTAGAACTGAATCAACAACCGAATGTGGAACCATGATCCAAACGATTCTTGGAGATTCCATCGCGGCAACAAGCTCTTTCAAGCTTGCAGCGCCTTCGGCGCCTTTGCTTTTCAGTTCCTCAACCGCAGCTGTATTCAAGTCAAAAGCTACCACGTTATGGTTATGATCCAAAAGATTTTGTCCCAGGTTCAAACCCATTTTTCCTAATCCAACTAATCCGACTTTCATTATATTACCTCCACACCATGCTGTTTTTTCTATTAACTCAAATAGCTTTTCAAGCGTGGTGACCACCGGTAACGGTTCATTCTTCCGATCGCTGTTGTCTCCAGATTTCCTGATTATATCCCTTTTCTAAGGGAGAAATCCGGAGACAAAGGCGAACGCTGCCGCTTCTCCAGAACGAATCCGTCCCCTACGTTCCAACGCTTGTTGTAGTCCACTATTTGATTTAATTTTTTTATCTCTAATACTGACCAGTATGATTTCTTTGCGATTAGGACTGAGACACCAGTTCCTTATCTTCCGCTTTTTCTGCAGCCGGGTCTTTATCCAGCCACCATTTGAATCCGTCCGCCTCAAGCAATTGATCGGAAGCCTCAGGGCCGTTGGAGCCTGCAGGATAGTAAGATAACGGAATTAGATCCTGCTCGAACGCATCCAAAATCGGCTGCACATACTCCCAAGAAAGCTCAACTTCATCCCAGTGAGCGAAAAAGGTGGAATCGCCGCGGACAGCATCGAAAATCAGATTTTCGTAAGCTTCCGGCTGTTCCTTTCCATTGGAGAAGAAGTTAATGCGCATCGGCTCCAGCTTTTCGGTGTTCATTGGGTCTTTTTTGTTTAATTGAATAAAGATGCCTTCGTTTGGATTAATTTCGATGACCAGGAGATTAGGGTCGCTCGTGGTAGTTTGTCCTTTTAAAGGCTCTTTAAATTCAATGACGATCCGCGTAGATTTTTCCGCCATACGTTTTCCTGTACGAATGTAGAAAGGAACTTCGCTCCAGAAGTAATTATCAATCCATAAACGGAGAGCAATAAGGGTATCGTTGTTCGAGGATTTCGGAACGTTCGGCTCATCGGTATAACCTGCCACAGGCTTGCCTTGAATTCTACCTGCTGTGTACTGTCCGCGGATTACGTTCTTCGCGATGTCTTCCATTTGCAGTGGACGCAGGGATTTCATGACGTTTTTCTTCTTCATACGGACTTCGCTCGCATCGCTCTTGCGCGGAAGACGCATACTAATCATCATGAGAAGCTGCAGCATATGGTTTTGCACCATGTCGCGGATGGCTCCTGAATTGTCATAGTATCCGGCTCTTTCTTCAACGCCCACGATTTCGCTCGCGGTGATTTGCACGTTGGCAATATGGTGATTGGACCAAAGGGCCTTAAGAATAGGGTTGGAGGATTCGAGAATTTCAAGATTTTGCACCATCGGTTTGCCGAGGTAATGGTCAATGCGGTAGATTTCTTCTTCCTCAAACACCTTGCTGAGTTCCTCATTCAGGTGACGTGCCGATTCCAAATCGCGTCCAAACGGTTTCTCGATAATCAGACGTTTCCAGCCACTTATCGAATCAAGACCGCTTTCCTTGATGTTCGAAGCAATTGTTTCAAAAAACTCCGGCGCCACAGAGAGATAAAAAATGCGATTTCCCGAGATGTTAAGCTCCTTTTCCCGTGACTCTACAAGACCCCGCAGTTTACTGTAATCCTCCACATTATTCACATTGAGGGAAGAGTAACGAATGGATTGTAGGAAAGCGTCCATAACAGCCGGATCGTTTGCGCCTCTTCTCGAAAAAGTCTGCAGCGATTTCGCTACAATTTGCTGAAAATCAGCATGTGACTGCTCTTTTCTGCCCATCGCGATAATCGAAAACGATTCAGGCATTTTGTGATCTATATACAGATTGAATAAAGCAGGATAGATTTTTCTTCTTGCCAAATCTCCGGTCCCGCCAAACAAGACAAATGTCATATTGTCCATACTTCATTCCTCCATTCCACCACAACGCATAAGGAGACCAGCAGCGGTCTCTTATACAATAATGGTTACTTAAAATAACCCGATTACTTAACATGGCCAATATTAAACCCATTTTTCCGCTCTGTCAAACAGTTCTTGTCCAAATTATGAACAGCGACTTTTGACCTTTAATGGCAACGCTTTCCGTGATATTATGTTGTATAATCGTTATGGAGCTATCCGTATTTCGCCATTTTAGCTTAATTGGTAACTTAATAATGTTTAGTAACCACGAAAGTGGAGGAGTGAATGATAATGACTGGTGAAAAACACGACAATCCGTTATGTCAAAAGGTAGAATTGGCCTACCAGATTACAGGGAAAAAGTGGGTTAATCTCATTATTCATACCTTGATGGAGGAGCCCAAACGCTTTAGCGAGATTCAGGCCTATATTCCCGACCTAAGCAAGCGCATGCTTAATGAACGGATCAAGGAGCTGGAGGATAGCGGAATTGTGATTCGCAACGTCATTACGGACCGCCCCATTCGTACAGAGTACTCCTTAACCAGAAAAGGAACGGAACTTGGGAGAGCTCTGCGAGCTGTGGAGGAATGGGCTGAGAAATGGTACTAATGACTAATCGCTGCTAATAGGTCTTTTTGTTAGCGATTACAATGCAAAAAATATGTATTTTTGTACATATAAAATTGCGGCCTTACTGTAGATTGCCCGATTTATTGAGCTATAATTTTCAACCTACATAAAGACAGTCCGCTTTTTGCGGTAGTAACAAAAAAAGCTCTGCATCTTCAGATGCGGAGCTTTTTCCAATGGTTCGCCGACCTTAAGCGAGTGTCATGACTTCATATTTCTCAGCCAGCTCCATAAAATAACCCATACTCGAAATCCCGCCTGCCGTCAGCTGTTCGCGAACACCATAGTAGTCTACACAGGTCGCGCAAGCCAGTACCGGCACGCCTTGATCCGCCAGCTCTTTCAGATGTACAGAGGCCAGAGACTGTTCCGTAAGGGCAAGTACGCCCCGATTAGCGCAAAAAATTGCCGCAGGCAGCTGCTCTCTCTGCTTCAGGAGGGTAAAGAACGTCTCTAAAATCTGCGTCCCGAGCTCCCGTTCTCCGTTGCCCATGCTGTCCGTGGTTAGAAAAATCACTTTATTTTGCATTCCAATTCATCCCTTCCGTCCTCAGGTTATCTTATACACTTCCAACGATAGCCCACGCCCGGTAAAAGAGCAACTTTTTCACATTCTTCCATGGTGTGTGAATCCAAGGTGAAAAAAATTGCATGCTGTGCTACAATACTGGAATTGCACCGGCAAATCGATCAGGGAGGTTAATATACAAGCCATGCTCATTATTGGTATCGCAGGCGGAACAGGCTCCGGCAAAACGACAGTAGCCCGCTCCGTCATTGACCGTCTTGGTACGGGAAAAGTTACGTTTATATCCCAGGATAACTATTATAAAGATCACAAACATCTTACTATGGATGAACGGGCACTGATTAATTACGATCATCCCTTCGCCTTTGATAATGAGCTGCTGATTGAGCATCTTGCCCAGCTGCGGGCAGGAGAGGCAGCGTTCGCACCGGTATATGATTTTACGGTCCATGCCCGCTCCACAACGGAAACACTCGAACTAAAACCGAACAATATCGTCATTATCGAAGGACTGCATGTCCTGTCCGACGAAAAGCTTCGCGAAATGCTGGATATCAAGGTGTTCGTCGACACTGATCCCGATGTCCGCATTCTGCGCCGCGTCGTTCGTGACATCGAGGAACGCGGCCGTTCGATCCAATCGGTTTACCAGCAGTACCTGACTACGGTCAAACCGATGCACGAGGCATTTATTGAGCCTTCCAAAAAATACGCCGATCTGATTATTCCCGAAGGCGGGGAAAACGAGGTCGGTATTCAGCTCCTGTCGATTCTGACCGAAAAATTCCTGTCAGGCGACCGTGATTGGTCCGATTACTAGGCAGCGGCCTGAACGCAGCCAGCGATCAGAACATCGAGCGGCCCCCGAGCGCAATTCATGCGCCGGGGGCTATTTATATGGGGCTATAAAAGGGATTGACAATTCCATCCAATCAATCTATGATCTTTTTATGAATACAAAATAAAATTATTCATAAAATCATAAATTGAGGTGAAACGGGATCCATGCCTAGAAAATTCAATGATCAAGAGAAAGAACAAATCCGCCAGAAACTGCTCGAGGTTGGCCAAAAAAGCTTCGAAACCTTAGGCCTCAAAAAAACCAGTATTGAAGACTTAACAAAAGCAGTCGGCATTGCGCAAGGGTCTTTCTATATGTTTTACAAGTCCAAGGAAGAGCTTTGCTATGAAATTCTATTGAACGAAGAAGCTTCCATCCGGGAGAGCATGCTTCAGTCCATTTCTTCGAATGACGCTGTCACGAAAGAGAGCATTCGCGACTTTATGTTAGACGGCTTACGCCTCATGAGCGAGAACCCGCTCATTCGTCAAATGTATCTGGAAGGGGAATTTGAATATCTGATCCGTAAGCTGCCTAGTGAGCTGCTCGAACAGAACTACCGTGATGATCAAGATGCGATGATGCCAGTCGCCCAGAAATGGCAGAATAGCGGCATTTTAAGTGACGCCCCGCCAGAACTGATCGTCAGCATGTTCCGGGCGATTGTTCTTCTATCCCTGCACAAGAAGGAGATTGGTGAGCACAGCTATACAGCCACCATCGAATTGCTTGTGGATATGCTCGCAGAGGGAATGATTGCAAAAAGCAAGCGAAAGGACGGATCTTTCGGATGATTAACGTCGAACAATTAAGTTACCGTTATCCGGGAGCTAACAAGAGAACCTTGCAGGGAATCGACTTCTCGATTGCCCGCGGTGAAGTTTTCGGATTTCTTGGCCCTTCGGGAGCCGGCAAGAGCACGACCCAAAAAATATTAATCGGCGCACTACGAAACTATACAGGAAGCGTGCAGGTTCAGGGTCAAGAAATACGCGATCTTGGCCCTGATTACTACGAGAAGATCGGTGTCGCTTTTGAGTTCCCGAATTTCTACAGTAAATTTACGGCGCTTGAGAATTTGAAGATGTTCCAGTCCCTTTACAAGAAATCGAAAGACAATCCGATGGATATATTGCGTAAAGTCGGGCTGGAGCAGGCTGCGAATATGAAGGTGTCTCAATTTTCGAAAGGAATGAAAATGCGGCTAAATTTCTGCCGGGCGATCCTTCATCACCCCGATATTCTATTCCTAGACGAACCCACTTCGGGGCTCGATCCGCTCAATGCGAAGATCATGAAAGACTTGATTCTAGAGCAAAAGTCTGCCGGGACGACGGTACTTATCACAACGCATAACATGCATGCAGCCGAAGAGCTGTGCGACCGTGTCGCTTTTATCGTCGATGGGCAGATTTCTCTAATCGACTCCCCGCGAGCATTGAAGCTCCATCATGGACAGAAGCGGGTACGACTCGAATATACCCTATCGAATGAGAAGCATATCGAAGAATTCCCTATGCACAACCTTGGAGAGAACACAAGATTCTTGCAACTGATACGACAACACCCTATTGAGACGCTTCACTCCTTAGAAGGTACGCTGGATCAAATCTTCATCGATGTGACGGGGAGAACACTGGTATGAGATTGACAAGTACAATATCGCATGACATTCGATTCCAGTGGCGGCACGGGTTCTACGCGGTTTACGTTATTGTGTGCCTTCTCTACCTATTGCTACTGCATTTCGTCCGAGCGGACTATCAAGATTCCGTAATCATACTGCTGACCTTCTTAGATCCGAGTGCGATCGGTTTGATTCTCGCGGGAGGGATCATCTTGCTCGAGAAAGACCAAGGTATACACAATCATCTATTCGCAACGCCGCTGCGGCTACAGGAATATTTACTGGCGAAGGCTCTATCGATATCGGTTCTTTCCACTGCTGCCGCATGGGTGATTCACGGTTTCTCGGCAGGAATTCCTGTATCACCGATCCTTTTCACACTTGGTATTCTGCTAACTTCGAGCTTCTTTACGTTCTTATCGATCGGTGTGGTCGCTCGCTCTCATTCGATTAACGGGTTTATTCTTCTCTCACAGCTCTATTCTCTGCCATTTTCATTGCCCCTGCTCTATTTCTTCGGCATTGGCCGCGAGGGCTTGTACTTGATATTTCCGACCCATGGCTCACTCCTCCTGCTTCAATCCACAGTACGGCATCTAACATGGCGTGAGATAATCTATGCCCTCACCATTCTCCTATTGTGGAATGCAGCAGCATTTATCTGGGCGCACCGATCATTCGAACGTCGGATTTTGCTGAGAATAGACGAAAGAAGGGAACAACAATGAGGAATTACCGTCCGCTCCTTATTCAAGATGCCAGACAGACGTTGAAAGACCCGATGCTGATGGCCAGTCTGCTCGGACCGCTATTTGTCATCTTGTTCACACGGTTTGCCTTTCAACCGCTGTCGGATTGGATTGAACAGCACTATGCTTTTCGCTTGGCCGACTATACCGAGTTCATCGCGGCGTTCTTGGTGATTACTATTCCTCTGTTGCCCGGTACGATGGCAGGCCTACTGATGCTTGATGAGCGAGATGAGAATATGATCGCTTACTATGCGGTAACACCGCTTGCCCGCAAAGGCTATTTCGTCTATCGATTATTTCTGCCTAGTCTGCTGTCATTCGCGCTGACCGCGCTTTACTATCTTTTCTCAGGAATCGCTGACAAAGAGCTAGGAAGTGTGTACGCCCTACTCTTACTCACGCTTGAGGCCCCATGTATTACGTTATTCCTTGCAGCCTTCGCTGCGAATAAAGTAGAGGGGCTTGCACTCTCCAAACTATGCGGACTATTATTCGCCGGCCCCGTCATCACGGCGTTCGTTCCGGTGCCCTGGCAGTACGCTGCAGCGTTGATTCCTACATTCTGGCCTGCCAAAGCATATTTGGCAGATATCTCAGGTGATCCGGTCGTCTCCACCGCTGCCTTCATGATCGGGCTCGCGCTGCATGTCGCTCTACTGCTAAGCTTCGTCCGAGCCTTTCTGAAGCGAATCGAATAGCCGCTTAAACCGAACAACGACCACTCACCTCATTTTCTACTAAAATCATCACATTGCAGTATAAACTACTAAAATATGGTATAATTCAGGTGTAAAGTAAGGCGAGACCAAAATGTATCTAACTGTTAAACAACAAGTAAAACACCTTTCTAAATGTAAAGAAACTACATTACAAAATAGGAGGAACGATCAGTGAATAATAGAAATTCCTTTGGGAAGAATCAACCGATAACACACGGATATAGAGCTGTGGACATTGAGCATTGGTCTCCAGAGACAGATCCGAATGCGGATCGATTAAGAGCCTTTGTGCCTTTACAAAAAAGAAATCAGGCGTTTGCTGCAACACAAGCGAATCCGAATCTTAGTCCAGAAACCGAGTTTTTTAACTTGACTGGGGATTATGACTCTTATTTCCTTGGCGCAACGCCTTACAATAACGAGTTTTCGAACTATTTATTTAATTTCTGGCAGTATACAGATTATTATGGCGGCTGGCATGGGACAGCAACAGAGGATGTGCCATCCAGTATATATGACCCTACGGAATCGGGGGAAAAAAGAGTATTTGAATATGGCATCGTAGATTTGCCTAATCCGGCTTATACGAATGCGGCGCATAAAAATGGCGTGAAATCCGTCGGTTGTATTTTTATCCCACGCGAAGGACAGCCTTATGATCTTTTGCTCAAACAACGAGAAGACGGGACATTCCCAGTAGCCGAAAAGCTCATTGAAATGAAGGAATATTTCGGCTTTGACGGGTATTTCATCAACCAGGAAACCTCGATCAAGCCTGAAGATATTAAGAAATATAAGGCATTCACGAAAACGTTGGTAGATGCCGGTTTATATACACAATGGTATGACACGGTGGACGATAAAGAGGGAAAACTGACCTATCAGCCTTCACTTATTCCTTCCCACAGCTCTTTCATTCATGATGACGAAATGGGCGCCACCATTAATAACTCCATCTTTATGAACTATAACTGGAACTCGCCGGATGGTTGGAATAATGGAGATAGCACGGATCAATCCTATATTAAGAATACCGTTGAAGAAGCAAAACGAAGAGGCATTGATCCTCTAAAAACAGTCTTTTCCGGTGTAGAGGCAGGAATGGGGGGCTTCGGGGGAACTCATAACTCGACTCGAAATTTGGATGTTATTCTAGATCTAGAAACAGGGAATCCATTGACATCGATTGCAACATTGGGAGGGAACTTTGTTCAGTCTGCGCTTGACGAGAATCTAGGCGATCCAAGCAAGAATCTTCAAGGAGATGACGATCATCAGTGGATGATCGCCGAGCGTGAGCGTATGTGGTATACCGGCGTTAAGATTGATCCGACCGATACGGAGGAGCAGAAAGGGTACGCAAGGCCGGATGTTGGCTTGAAAGATGCCTCAGAATGGACAGGGATATCGAGATACATCTCAGAACGTTCGGTCATCAATGGAAGTACCTTTGTGACGAACTTTAATACTGGGCACGGCATGAAATACTATGTGAATGGTAAAGTATCGAATAACGAAGAGTGGTCAAACATCAATTTACAGGATATTCTTCCAACGTGGCAGTGGTGGATCGATACAGAAGGAACCAAGCTGCAAGCGGATTTTGATTATGGGGGCTCCGTGGAGAACGGGGATAAATTCACCTATCAACGGATTGGCGGCTACAAAGGCGGAAGCTCACTTGTCGTGAACGGAACTCTAGATTCAAAGAACTTCCTGCGCCTTTATAAAACGGATCTGGACGTAAAGAGTACAACAAAAGCTTCGATTACGTATAACAAAACGTCAGTTAAAGATCATTCTGAGATTCAGTTTGGGGTTATCTTCAAAGATGCTCCCAATCAAGTTGAATATATTACTGTACCTGGTAGCGGGGAGAAAACAAAAGGATATGTAACAGCAGAATTGGATTTAAGCGTTTATGCAAATCGTGAAATTGCTGCCTTGGGACTTGTCTTTGATCCAAAGGGAAAGGCTGTTCAAGGATATCAAGTTAATATTGGTGAACTTAAAATCACAGATGGACAAGATTACACACCAAGTACACCTAAAGGATTTGAAATTAAAAATAGGTTTCATACCAATGAGATCAATGTCGTATGGGATCGTGAAGATTATAGCACGGTACAACAATACCATCTCTATGCACAGCTTATTCATGGCAACGAGGAATTTTTGGGCGGCATATACGGCGACAATTTTTATGTGAAAAACCTAGATAAACATGTCGTGGCCCTTATATTGACTGCTGTTGGCTCCGATCATACGGAAAGTAAACCAGCTATTATATCTCTTAACAGTAAGAACTTCATATCCAATGTGATGGTTAATGAAGACACTGAAGGATTTGATATTAGCTGGGGAAAAGAAAACGAATGCAGCAAGATTCGATTCGACTTATGTTTTACCGATGGTAGAAAAGATACATACACCAAGACCGTAGATAAAGAATTGGCTTCTACCAAATTTGAAGTCCCCGTGAAAGACGATGATCGGTACCTCTTAAAAATATCCACCTTGGATTCGACAGGTAAAGCCATAGATACCGTCAGTTATGCAGGTAAAATGAAAGATATATATTCCGAAGCATTCGATGGCAGCTACTATATCGATGAGAATACATTAGGGATCGATGTACCTTCTTCAAAAGATTGGTGGCATATGTACATTACAATCAATGGCGAGGCAGTAAAACCTACGAAAGAGTATAATGACGAGACAACCGATTACTTTATTAGGGGATATCATGATTTGAATGGACTTCCTGTACCTAAAGAGGGATCCATCATAGGTATTACATTGGAAGATTACATGGGGAATATGTCAGAGGTTAAAAATATAACTGTAAATTTAAAAGAGTACCAACGAGAAGCATCGTCATGATTTTGTGAATAATAACATCAGCGAAACCCACCGTTAGGCGACCAACCTTACACGGTGGGTTTTCGCTTGTTTAGCTTCCGTTTGATCCATCGATAGAGCTTCCGAATACTACGCCTGCTTCTTATTCTCATGTACGGGATTGAACTGCTCACGATACTGGCCTGGCGTCATCCCCTCCAATTTCTTGAACATCCGGTTAAAATACGGAGGCTGATAGCTGACCGCTTTGGCAATTTCACTGATCTTCATATCGGTGGTCACGAGCAGCTTTTTGCAATGGTTTATTTTGATCGCAGTCAAGTAATCGATATAATTCGAGCCCGTCATCTGCCTGAACGCCTTGCTCAGCTGTGACACACTCACGCCCGCTTCCATGGCAAAGGTTTCAAGCGACAGATCGCTCATATAGTTTTCGTTAATTGTCTGTATGATTTGATCCACCACATGTTTAATAGACTGATGATAGCTTTTGTTCAGTACTTCGATATACGGCTTGATAATGCTGGCGCGAAACCACTCAATGCAGGCATGAGAATCCCGCAGCGCTTCAAGCTCCTTCTGTAATTTCACCCCATCATACAGCGCATACGGATTATGGTTGGACTGCAGCATCGAACGGTACAAGCTGTTCTTCAGACGCATCAGACCTTGATGCACGACCCACTCCGGCGCCCCGTCATTTTGAAGTGCCGTAACGAACCGGATCAGGATGTCCACAGCTTCATTCTCAAGACCAAGGTTCAGCGTATGCGTAAACTCCTGTTCCAGCTCGAAAGGGAATTCAACCTCCTGTTTCGCCTGTTCCAGTGCCACGGCAGCTTCCAGCAGCTGACTGTCCGACGTAAAGCTGCGGTAGCTCAGTGCTCTTCTTGCTTGCTCCAGCAGGTAAGGAACATCCGTCCAGACCCCCGCAGGGCCGTTTACAACGATGGTTGCCGGCATATTCAGCACATCCCGAAGCGTATCTATCATGTCTGCGCTCAATTCCATCAATGGCGGCTTCAGATCTTCAACAGGCGAAGCTACCGGTACAAACCCGATGACGGCAAAAGAGCCGTCCATAAAATCGATGGTATGCACATAGGAGGCCAGGCGCACGGACATTTCATGCAGCAGATTGACTGCCGCGTACGTGAGCAGCTGGTGATCCTTTGGCGAAAGCTGGCCGCGGTCCTCGCTGAGGGGATGGATCTGGCACACAATGATGAAAAAATGCTGCTGCGTAATATCCAGCTTGAGGCCCTGCAGCTTCTCGGCAATCTCGGATTCCGTCAGATGCGCCGCTTGGCCTGATAGAAATTGGTTAATCAGCGCCTCACGAACCTTCGGGATGGACTGGTTCAGATTGCTTTGCAGCGTTTCGTTCACGGAGCGGTACTGCCGCCATTTTTCCTCGATATATTTCAGTTCGTTGTTTTCCGTCGTCATCTCGGATTTGCCCTCTTTGAATAAATCCACCATCCGGCGGATCGGTCTGTACATGCTTTTAGAAGCGAACCAGCTCAGGGCAAGCGCCAGCAGCAGGGAAACACCCCAGTAAGTGAGCACGACATGCTTGTAAGTCCCTGTAGGGGCCGTAATGGCTGAGGAAGGAGTACCGGAGACAAAGGTCCAGATACCGCCCATTTTCTCGAAAGATACCGAACTCACCAGCAATTTGTCATTCTCCACCGGCAGCTGGAAATGCGTCTGGGTGTTGTAAGAACGCTTTGTCGTGCTCAGCACCTCCTGAATATCGGGAATGACCTCCGGATACTGCTTGCTCGCATCGGACTGGGCGACCAGAGTATCTTCCCCGTCCAGAACAAAGGCCACCTGCTCGGAATTGGCATTCAGATTCACCTTCGCAGGATTAACGTATATAACAAGTGCACCGTACGGCTGCTGACTGTTAAAAGGCAACTTCATCACGATCGCATGCGACGAGCCCCCCTGATGAAAAGGCCTGGCCAAATGATTCGTCCAGAGAATGCCTTTCTCGGAACGCATGATGTTCTTCCAGGAAGCCGAATCCGCCGGGTCATCCAGCGGGCGCAGACCAAGCATGGGCTGCATGATCATATTCTGCTTCTCCACATACAGGTAAGCCTGGTCAATCATCGGATCCCCGTTCTCGATAAAATACAGCGTATCGCTTAATTCCTGCGTCTTTTCAAATTGATCCACAAAGTTCGTATCGGCAAGGGAAGTCTTTAATATGGGATTGGAAATCATGTGCAGGGCATATTGAGCCAGCTGGGAAAACTGCTCGTCGATCTGCCGCGCGGTGTTCTTCACCAGCTCTTCATTGTTCTGCTGATGCTGCCTGATGAGGTATTGATTGCCGAAATGCCAGCTGATGAAGCTCACAATGGAAATCGGAACGCATGTGAGCAATATGGCAAGCGCAATGGTTTTCCAGTACATGATTCCTTTTGATGCGAGTCTCCTCGTCCACTCTTTAACCAAACCTCTCACTCCTGACAGTATCCCATTCGGATGAACTCTGATGATTCGTGATCATGTTTAATCCATCATATCGAAATGAAGGTGACATGGAAAGGCTTTCAACAAGAAAAAACGCGATTATTCGGCAAAAATCTCCAAAAAATACATTGTCAAAAAAGTGCAATCGCTTGAAATGAAATCCAGAAAATGCTTGTAACAACAGCCTATCAAGCCTTTTGGCACACTTGAAATAAAGTCGAATTGCCGAAAATGTTGTAAGCCTTTACATTTTGGTTATACGTTAACTTTTGACCCAAAGAAAGAGAGGTAGCCAGATGCTAGCATCGAAGCCGAAAGCCAAACTGCGACAACCCAAACGACCGATATGGCCGGACCTAAAACGAGATAAGTACCTGTACCTGCTGGCTCTGCCAGGCATTTTGTTTTTTATCATCTTCAAATATATTCCGATCACCAATTTGGTCATCGCTTTCCAGAATTACTCCCCGTACCTTGGAATTGCCGGAAGTGAGTGGGTAGGATTTGAGCATTTCACCCGGTTTTTCTCAAATCCCGATTTCTGGATGCTGCTGCGCAATACGCTGGGTATCAGCCTCATGAATCTGGTTTTCTTTTTCCCAGCGCCGATTATTCTTGCGCTTATGTTGAATGAAGTCCGAAACATGTTCTTGAAACGAACCATGCAGTCGCTGATCTATATCCCCCATTTTCTGTCCTGGGTGCTCATTTACGGTCTCACCTACCTGATGTTTTCCCAGTCCGAGGGCTTGTTCAATAAGCTGCTCACCGCGATGGATAAGAACACGATCGATATTTTATCCAATCCGAGTTACTTCTGGGGCATGCTGACCGCGCAGTCGATCTGGAAAGAAGTGGGCTGGGGCACAATCATCTTCCTCGCAGCCATCGCCGGCGTCGATCCACAGCTATATGAAGCAGCCGTTCTCGATGGAGCCGGACGCTTCCGCAGAATGTGGCATGTCACGCTGCCTGCCATGCGGAACGTCATTATGATTCTGTTCATTCTCCGTCTCGGCACCATTATGGATACGGGCTTTGAGCAGGTCTACCTGATGATGAACGCAGCAGTTACCGATGTGGCCGAAGTATTCGATACTTATGTGTACCGCGTTGGTATCCGTCAGGGTGAATTCAGCTACAGCACCGCGATCGGTCTGTTCAAATCCATTGTAGGCCTAACGCTGGTCATCGGCGCGAACAAGGCTGCCAAACGCTTCGGCCAAGAGAGCTTATATTAAAGGCAGCAGAAAGGAGAGTCATCTAATGGAACTCAATACGTCCTGGAAGGACCGCTTGTTTAACGTAACCAACACCGGACTTCTGATCCTGATCAGCTTGGCGATGGTCTTCCCGATTTACTACACCATCGTGCTTTCATTTACCGATCCAACGGAATATTACACCCGCGATTTGATCCTGTGGCCACAGAATTGGTCACTGGATGCCTATAAATACCTGCTGGCAAACGGCATGTTTGTGGATTCCTTGATGGTCAGCATTTTTCTGGCTACGGTTGGAACGGCACTCAGCCTGATTGTCACGGGAGGACTGGCATACGCCATTTCCTGCCGGCGGCTTCGTTTCCGCAAAACGATGATGTTCATGATCCTGCTAACCTTCTTGTTTACTCCAGGGCTTGTCCCCTTGTATATGGTCGTGAGAAACCTGGGATTGATCGACAGCGTCTGGTCCCTCATTCTCCCGTCGCTTACGAGCGGATGGTACGTGCTTTTGATGAAAGGCTTTTTTGACAGCATCCCTGTCAGTCTTGATGAAGCCGCCCGCATTGACGGGTGTACTGAACTCAGTGTGTTCTGGCGGATCATTATTCCGCTTTCGCTTCCGGCGATCGTCGCCTTCGGACTCTTTTTTGCCGTGGGCTACTGGAATACCTATTTTAATGGCATTATGTTCATAAACGAGCAGTCGAAGTGGCCGCTGCAGGTGCTTTTGCAAAACATGCTGGTCGACCCGACTACCATGGGCGGCGGAGGCGGCAGTCAGGCTGTGTCCCTGCAAATGAACCGTCAGCTGCCGACCGAAACCTTGAAAATGGCTGCAGTCGTCATTGCAACCATTCCTATCATGTTGGTGTATCCGTTCCTTCAGAAGCATTTTGCGACAGGCGCCATGGTCGGCTCTGTGAAGGAATGATGAATATACAGGTATTGCCCATTTAAAAGGAGGTTATAGAAAATGAATCCACCAAGAAAACAGGAAAAGAAATCATTGATGATGAAATCCATGCTGGTCATGCTGGGCGCTAGCGTTCTGCTGACGGCATGCGGTGGTTCCAAGGGTGCATCAAGCGATTCATCCGGCCCAACGCCGATCCAGATGCAGACGCTGAACTACGCTACTGAATTTATTGACAATACAAATGTGATTTGGAAAGAATTCGAGAAACGCACCAACACCAAGCTGGATATCACCTGGCTGTCGCCATCGACGTCCGAGGAAAAAATCAACGTCATGCTCGCTTCCGGCGATCTGCCTGAAGTAACGTTCGTTGAATCCCTGATCAATCCCCAGCTGCAGAAGATGATCCAGCAGGGCGTTTTCTGGGATCTGTCCCCTTACATCAAGGACTATAAGAACCTCAGCGCACCGAACCTGGAAGAAATGTGGAACGACTCCAAAGTGAATGGCAAAAACTACGTTATTCCGCGTTATTATCCGAGCTATGGCGGTGGCGCATTCCCGATCCTTCGTAAGGACTGGATGGATAAGCTGGGAATGCAGACACCAACGAATATGGATCAATTTTTCGATGTCCTGAAAGCATTCAAGGAGAAAGACCCGAACGGAAATGGACAAGCGGATGAAATTGCGTATGCGGCCAACCCTGATACGATGAACTTCGTTTACGGCGTGTTCAACGGAACTCAGGGAGAGTGGAAGCTGAAGGACGACAAGCTCGTTCCGGTCATTACCGAGGATGCGTCCCGCGATGCCGTTCTCTGGCTCAAAAAAGCATTTGATGCGGGCCTGTTCCCGAAAGACTTTGCCATCATGAAATACTCTCAAACCGTTGACCTGATTCGTGGGGGTAACGCAGGTGGTACTTCCCAATCCATGAACCATGCCTGGGTAACAGGCTCGAAAATCCGTGACGTTGTTCCTACAGCCGACTATATGCCAATTACTTATCTGGAAAACGCCGCTGGAGAGAAATATACACCATCCGGAGTACCGTATTATGGCGTTTACCTGATTCCTAAAAAGGTTCCTGAGGCAAAAGTGAAGAAAATTCTGGAGTTTTTCGACTATGCATACGGTAAAGAAGGCAATGAGCTGGCTACCTATGGTATCGAAGGCGTGCACTACAATGTCGAGAACGGTCGTAAAATCCCGACGCCTCAAAGCGAAAAAGACCATTTGGGCGATGGCAATATGAACAACCTGATCCACCTCATTAGCGATGATATGTCGATCGGTGCCGTCGGCATGCCGGATGATGTCTATAACCGTAACATTGAAATCGTGAATGAGCGCAAAACAATCCAGACGCCGAACCCTGGCAACGAGCTGTATTCCGAAGCCTATAACAAGTACTTCCCTGAGATTAAGAAAAAAGTGACGGACATGCGTACGAAGGTCATCATCGGCAAAGATACGATTGAAAGCTATGACACGCTCATCGAACAGCTGCGCAATGATCCAACCCTCAAGCAGGTGGCGGATGAAATGACTGAGGCCTATCACAAAAAAATGAGCAGCCAGTAACAGTAAGTCTTTACGAAATAAAAATCGACTGATGCTGTCGGAAATTACGGCAGCCGAGGAAAAGAGGGGACCTTAAGTGAAAGGGCTAGAAATCAGAGGAAAAGAGTTTGTCATTGACGGAGAACCTGTCCGCATCATCTCGGGAGCAATCCACTATTTCAGGGTTGTGCCCGAGTACTGGGCAGACCGGCTTCAAAAATTAAAGGCATGCGGCTTCAATACGGTGGAAACATATGTCGCCTGGAATATCCATGAGCCTAGAAAAGGCGAGTTTGTATTCGAGGGTATCGCCGATCTCGTCCGCTTTATCAAAATCGCGGGTGAGCTTGGGCTATATGTGATCGTCCGGCCAAGTCCTTACATCTGTGCGGAATGGGAGTTTGGCGGATTGCCGGCGTGGCTGCTTAAAGACCCGAGCATGAGGCTCCGCTGCGACTATAAGCCATTCCTGGATCATGTAGATGCATACTATGATGTGTTGCTGCCCAAGCTTGCCCCTCTTCAACACTCGAACGGTGGACCGATCATCGCCATGCAAATCGAGAATGAATATGGAAGCTACGGAAATGACAAGAAGTATCTAAACCATCTGAAGGAAGCGATGACTTCCCGCGGAATCGACGTGCTGCTCTTCACCTCGGACGGTCCCGGAGACTTTATGCTGCAGGGCGGAATGGTTCCGGGGGTTCTTGAAACGGTCAACTTCGGATCAAGGGTGACGGAAGCCTTTGCCAAGCTGGGCGAATATCAGCAGGATCATCCGGATATGTGCATGGAATTCTGGAACGGCTGGTTCGATCACTGGGGCAAGTCGCATCATACACGCGATGCAGCGGAAGCGGCCGAAGTATTCGGGCACATGCTTGAGGCCGGAGCATCGGTTAACTTCTACATGTTCCATGGCGGGACCAACTTCGGCTTCTATAACGGCGCCAACTGTGGTGAAGAAGGCTATGGCCCTACCACGACAAGCTATGACTATGATGCTGCGATCAGCGAATGCGGCGATCTGACGGACAAATTCTATGCATTCCGGGAGACGCTGTCGGAGTACGTGGATCTTCCGGAGCTGGAGCTGCCGGAGCCGATTGCAAAAAAAGGCTATGGACAGGTTGAGCTGACGGAACGGGTGTCGCTTTTCGACGCTTTATCCAGCCTCGCGGCTTCAGTAGAGAGTAGCGTTCCTCTGACAATGGAAGAGTTGGATCAGGATTACGGATTCATACTCTACACAACAGAGGTTACCGGTCCACGAGCAGAAAGTGAGCTTGTGCTGCAGGAGGTTCGCGACCGCGCGCTGATCTTCGTAAACGGTGAATACCAAGGCGTAATCGACCGGATGAACCATACACAGCCGATCAAGTTGACCATTCCTCCGGAAGGCGCCAAGCTGCAAATTCTGGTCGAGAATATGGGCCGGACCAATTATGGACCTCTCATGAAAGATCCGAAGGGAATTACGGAAGGCGTGCGGCTAGGGTACCAGTTTCTGTACGGCTGGACGATTCATCCCCTCCCACTAAACAATGTTGAACAATTGAACTTCGCAGAAGAAGCTGCAAAAGCTGCTCACGTGACGCAGGAAGCGGAAGAAACAGCTGCGGCAACTCGCGGGATGCAGGGTCCTGACAAAGGAACTTCCGCATTCTATAAAGGGACCTTTCATGTGGAGCATGCTGCGGATACGTTCCTGAATTTTGAAGGCTGGACCAAAGGCGTAGCTTTCGTTAATGGACATAATCTTGGACGATACTGGGAAATTGGCCCGCAGAAAACCCTTTATATTCCTGCCCCGTTCTTGAAGGCCGGAATCAATGAAATCATCATGTTTGAACTTCATCATTGCCAAAATACTGCGATAACCCTGCAGGACCATGCCGAGTTAGGATAAATCATTGTTTATTGCTTTTCCTACTGTATTTATTATGCTATATATCCAACTTGCAAAAGGAGTGTCCCAAAGGTCCGTTGACATGGGACACTCCTTTTTTTGTTAACGAAAGGAGCTTCATCCAACGAATCGCGCCTCGCCAAGCTGCCCTCTCTGGAATGGGTTCGTTCTCTCGCTTCTTGGTGCTGCTTTTTACGTCAGCTAAGCAAATAGCTGCTGCCGGTATTCACCCGGCGCTGTTCCCGTCCATTTTTTAAAGGCAGCCTGGAACGAGCTTGGCTCGGAAAAATGGAGCAGATAGGCGATTTCGGCGATCGTGTGCTCCGGCTGCGCCAGATGGCGGATCGCCAGTTCCCTTCGGACCTCATTGGCCAGCCGGTTATACGTCGTCTGCTCCTCTTTTAACCGGGCCTGCAGTGTTCTTGCGCTCAGCTTCATCTCCCGGGCCGCGTCCTGCAGTGTGGGGAAAAAGGACGGCATGCACGATAAAATCCACTCCCGCAGGCGGGATGACAGGACCGAGCCTTGCGCCAGCTTCACCCGCACTTCCTCCGCAATCGTTTCAAAAACGCCTAGCAGGCGCGTATCCGCTCCTATTACGGGAAAATCAAGCATGTCCCTCGTAAACGTGAGTGTATTCTCCTCTTGCCCGAACAGCGGCGCTATCCCTAAAGCCGCCATATATTCCTCCTCCGGAGCGCACCGTTCATGCGAGAAACCAGCTCCAAGAGGCTTAATCGGCCTGCCGCTGAGCTGCAGCATGATTTGAATCAGGGAAACGGCCATATCCTCAATGCAGTGACGACTGAAGCCATGGACCGAATAATTCAGGAACAGACGAAGGGTGATGTTTGCTCCTGCATGTTCGAGCTCGATATTGTACTGGCTGCAAACGACGTAATTGTATTTTTGATACGCCACAAGTGCCTCGCCAATGGTTTTCGAATGGAACATGACATATCCCAGCACTCCTAGGTCGGAGATGTTCATGGACTGTCCCTGATGAAGCCCAAAGGCCTGATCCCCCGTAAAATCGGCAGCCGCTTGCACGATACGTTCGAGTTCCCCTGCTTCGATCCTCGCCTCAGTCTGGCTGAACAGCCCGCCATCGATACCCGCTTCTATGCAAAAAGCATCCCAGTCATAACCCTTCATCACGATCAATTTTCGAATAGGCCACAGCATGGATACCGATACATCTTCCTTTTTCAACTTGTCTTCCCCTCCGCTGACGCAAATGATCATGTTATTCGCGCGTTTAGTCATGTCACTGGTGATGCGTTCCCGTTTATGATGATCTTGGCTTTATTTTAACACGGCAATCAGCCGCTGCGTGAAAACGAAGCACAATCATGCCATCTGAGGAGGAAATCCTTTATGAAAAAAATCGTGGTCATTATCGGCCATTCCGATACCCAAAGCTACTGTCACGCGCTCGCACAGGCCTACATCCGGGGAGCCGAAGGCAGCGGAGCAAGCGTCCGCATACTCGATCTCGCCGCTATGGATTTTAGTCCTATTTTACAGTACGGATACCGCAAGCGGACCGAGCTTGAACCCGATCTGGTCGCAGCCCGGGAAGTCATTCTCTGGGCAGATCATCTCGTATGGATATATCCAACCTGGTGGGGCACCATGCCTGCCATTATGAAAGGCTTCATCGACCGGGTATTCCTGCCGGGGTTTGCGTTTACCTCCGCGCCGGACACCTTGATTGCCAAGAAGCTGCTCGTAGGAAAAACCGCTAGATTGCTGGTCACGATGGATTCACCATCCTGGTATTACCGCCTCGTTCTCAAACGGGCTGGACATACGATCATGAAGCGCGGCATCCTGAAGTTCAGCGGCATTAACCCGGTGCGTATTACCGAAGTGAATACCGTGAAGTTGTTATCCACGGAAAAGCGCAAGCGCTGGCTCGATCAGGCGGAGGCTATGGGAGCCAAGCATGCTTAGTGGCATGCCAAAAAAGGGTCCCCCGGCGCCATCCATGGCCCAAGGAACCCCTTTTCATGATCCAATCGATCTCGTTAAGGTCTACTTCGGATTTTCATTGCTCATCCAGCTGTCGACATAAAGCGGTTCGTTGTAATCCTCGCGTGCGGACAGCTTCTGAAGAAGCTCCTCCGCTTCGCTGCGGGTAGCAAAACCGCCCAACGCCACGATATACTTGCCGTCTTTTGTTTTGATGACGCTGCTGCCGTCCTGGGTATACTGCTCGTCAAGAAATCCCAGCGTCTCGCCAAGCTCCATCCCCTGGCTCCGCACATAGAAGACCTCATGAGCCTTTTCCTTTTTCTCTGCACCAAACAGCTTCAGCTGGATATACCCGGGCTTCTGGTACTCCGACACGGAATAATCGACGTTATCCTTGAGCTCCACCACAAACCGGACCATCGAATCATCCAAAATGATATTGTTGTAGACATCCTTTACATTCGATAGAGCACCGATATCCTGTTTCAATTTCTCGCCATCCAGATTCCGTACGCCGTTAAAGGTGAAGATCAGACGGTTTGGCGCTTCCTTGTGTTCGACCGTGTAGGCCGGAGCACTCGTGGTTTGTTCGCCGCCAATCGTAAAGTGGATATTCAGCGTATTCTCCTGCACCGTCGTTGTCACGGCAACGCCGTCCGTACGTTCACCACCGCCGCCAACTTGCAGCACCTTGACGATCGACCCGACGACGGGTACATCGGATAAAGCCATGGCAACACCAGGTACATTAACGGTGGTCATCAGAGCTGCGCAAGCGGCAACAAGAACGGACGATCCGCGAAGCCATCTCATTTTCCGCTTGTGCATGCGTCCCCGCTGCGTGGCTTCATGAATTACCTCGGAGAGGTGGGATGGAATTTCTATATTTTCGTAGCGATCTTTTCCTGTCATGTCATATCCACCCCTTCCTTGATTAAATGTTTTTTGAGCTTGGCCAGGATTCGGTAAACCTTGGTCTTGACGGTGTTTTCCGGGAGGGATAACACTTCCGCCATATCCTTGAAGCGCTTGTCCTCAAAATATTTTAGAATAATAAATGCCTTATCTTCCGGCTGAAGCTGATCCAGCGCCTCGTATAGATCCCACTTCTCTTCCAAAGACACCGGCCCTTCCATGGTGGAAAATTCGACCGCGCTGTCCTCCATGTAGGTGTACCTTTTATTTTTCCTCATATAATCCAATGCGCAGTTGATTACAATCCGGCTGATCCATGTCTCAAAGTACTCCGGATTGTTCATGTTTTTAAAAGAAAGATAGGCTTTGTACGTTGCTTCCGATACGATCTCCAAAGCCTCCTGTTCATTTTTTACATAACAATAAGCAAAACGGTATAGCTTCTCTTTACAGGATTCGATCCGTTCGCTAAACTCCTGCTCGGTTAATTTCGCGTTTCCTTTCAGTTTCTTCACCCCCTGGCGGCTGAAAAGCACTTATCGTATGGCTTCACCCTAAGTTCTTGAATGCTGTTATGCCCGTTAGACTGAGGAGAGCGTGAAAAAGTTTCAAATTATTTTTGTAAATAAAAACGGGTTGGTTATACTACAAGGGAAATATACTATAATCTGTAACTTTTTGATATCAATCATGTTATGTATATAAACGATGCATTCGCATTCACGTGGAAATATATAAGGAATGGAAGTGAGCTTATGACGGAGACACCACAGGAGAATGGACGGATTGAGGAGCTCCGTAGGAAACACTCGGAGCTGTGGAATGAAATATCGGTGATGAATGAGGATGAGGCCGAGCACCTGCTGAACAGCTTCTCCAGCCAGATTAAGCGCGAGCATATAAACAAACACTCCCTCAAAGAGTTAAGCCAGGAATTAGGCTTGAACGACACGGTGCGGTCACCATGGTTCTACGTATCCGTAATCATTGGCCTCTGCATTCCCGTTCTCTTATATGCGGCATTTATATACATCTCTTTGTTGCTGGAGTAGCCCACTTCTGATAAACGTAAAACAGCAGCCCGGTCCGAAAATATAAGGACCGAAGCTGCTGTTTTTATTAAATCATAATTGCACTCTTATCTTGCGGTTAGTAGC
The DNA here is from genome assembly GCF_022898935.1 of Paenibacillus mangrovi. Taxonomy (GTDB): domain Bacteria; phylum Bacillota; class Bacilli; order Paenibacillales; family Paenibacillaceae; genus Paenibacillus_AQ; species Paenibacillus_AQ mangrovi. The sequence goes on from NZ_JALIRP010000003.1 coordinate 499,714, forward strand.
TTATAAATCACCTGTGCGCTTTCCGCGCGGGTGGCTTTGCCCTGAGGCATAAATTGATGGTTTCCGTCACCAGTCAGCAGTTTCAGCTTCGCCGCCATTTGAACGGTATCCTTCGCCCAATCGCTGATTCCGGCCGAATCTGTAAATGGAAGAGCTGCTCCTGCTCCCGTACCGTCAAGCTGGGTATGATTCTTCGCTTCATAAGCCCGGATCAGCATAACGGCCATCTCTTCACGTGTAATCAAGGCGCTTGGTTCAAATGCCGTCTGTGAACGGCCTTGCACAATACCCGCCTCATTAACAGCCGCAACGGATGCCGAATACCACTGATCTGCAGGCACATCCGCGAATTTGGCCGGGTGCTCCGCTTTTAATTCCAAAGCTCGCGCGATCAGCGCGGCAAATTCGGCCCGTGTAATGCTGCGTTTAGGATCGAACAGATCAGCCGTCGTGCCCGTAAGAATCTGTTTGGCTGCCAAATAAGATACCGCACCTGATGCCCAATGATCGGCTGCCAAATCCTTAAAGCTCTTATTGAACTCCAGTACGCCATATTTCGAAAAATGCTGAAGCTCCGTCGTCATGGTTCCGTCCGTATTCAGCTTTCCACCGATAAACTTAATCTTGCCGTCATCTGTTAGATCATAAACGGCAATGCGTTCCTGGTTCGCATGACTGTCTACCTTTAGGTCCAGCAGCAAGGGCTTGTTAAATTCCTTGATTTCCTTCACAACCTTGCCGTTTCCATCGATCAAGCACAGCTTGAAATCATAGATTTCAGAGGCTTGCACCAGATTGGCATGGGCTGCGCTGCCTGCCTTTGATAACAGTTCCCCGGCTGCATCCTTGCCGACCGTTTCCATATTCAGAGCAATTTGCAGACCTGCCGCCTGGGCTGAGCCAGAGGCCGAAAACTGCTCGAGCACCGCTGCCGGAATGGTGAGTAGGTCGCTTCTATGCTTCAACTGCAGCGCTTTCCCTTGCAGCATACCGGCTGTCAGCACAGGCAGAAGCACCTTCCCGGCGCTTCCCGCATCCAGTGTAACCACACTGCCTCCCTGGCTGCTGACCGCTGCTTTGATCTGTTCTGCGGTGAAAACGACAGTCTTGGCATCCTTGCCGCTTTGACCATGGCCTGGATTCGCCGTACCGCTGCCTTGATTGCCCTGCGAACTGCTTCCTCCACTCGTATTGCCGTCGCTGCCTTCTTGCCCGCCATTTCCGGTATTCCCGTCTTTTTTGGACACAACGACAGTGCTTTTCGCTTGATATTGACCATCATGAGTCGTCACTGTAATGATTGCCGTCCCTGCCTTAAGCGGTGTTACAGCTCCGGCTCTATCCACCTTGGCAATGGAATCGTCGCTTGACGTGAACGTAACCGATTTATCCGATGCCTGGTCAGGCAGCACGGCTGCGATCAATTGACCGGAAGCTCCGCCAGCCGTCAAATTCAGCGTACCTGGAGTGAGCGTCACGCCCGTTACGCGTACCGGTTTCGGCTCTCCTCCCCCACCCGTGCGGGTAATGGAAAGTTCAATCGTTTTGGTTGCCTTGCCAGCACGCCCCTGGTCCTTATACCAAGGCAAATTTAGCGTTTCTGCGCTTGGCTCGGCATGTACGCTGAAACGGTTAAGCCCTGGCGCCAGTGGAATTCCCGTTACCTCTACGTTTCCTCTATCATCCATCGTATCTGCCGGAATCGGCTGTCCGTTAATCGTCACATTCGAACCGTAAGGTACGTTGGCCTTCAAAGTAAATTGCTCGGCGTCCGTTTCATAAGCTATCGCATCCCCATAGGAGGTCCGGGGCAGCGTGATGATCATCGGCATATCCACCCAGCGGAGAACGTAATCATCGATGGTCATCCGGTTGCCGCCTTGGTTCTGGATAGTCAGCTTCATGTTGGTATCCTCTGAAGAATACGCATAATTACTCATATCGGCTGTATCGTCAGCCAGACGGGCGTGAGAGGTCAACGCCTCTGTCACCCAAGTTCCCCGTGTATACTTGTATTGAATCGCTTTTCCGGCCATCATTTTGAAGCTGTACTCCACGACGTCACGAGTGGTCGCTCCGCTCGGGACATTCAGCTTGCCTCCGGCCTGATTCCATCCGTTAAAATCTCCGGCAATGTAAATATCGTCCTGAACCGGCGTGTAGCTCGGCAGATGGAGACGAAGTTTGACGTCAACCATGACAAGCTTAGGCGTAACGCTCTGCTCATCGGAGTTTGAACGGTTATAAGATGAATCCACTGCTGCGACCTTGTAAATGTAAGTCGTATCGTTGCTTACCGTAAAATCGGTGTACGAACGGGCTGCCCCGTCAAGAACGGCAAGCTTTTTGAAATTGCCCCCGTCCTGTTTCCGATAGATTTCGAACTTGTAGATGTCGTCGCCTTCCGCCGTCCACGCAAGCTGAGCCCGGTTGGATTCCGTGTTGATCGGAGCCAGGACAGGCTTGCCCGGCGGCGTCATGTCATTCGGATCAGCGTACACATCAACAGAAGACTTCGCCGATTCGGTATAGGTCTCCCCATGATTGGTAGACACCTTAGCAAAGTAGTGATAGGCTCCCGCCTCTGTCGGTTCGAATACCGCCCAGTACACTTTTTTCCCGTCCGAGGTATCCTGTAGGTAACGCAGCTTCACTTCAGCCGCATCCGATTCGTCCGTACCTTCCTTATAAAATGCCAACTTGGCAGTAACGCCCGGCATTTCTTTTCCGGTATAGGCAGATTCATCAGATAATCCCGGAATATCCAGGGTGACTTGAATTTGCGAGGTCGTATGACCGGCGCCCAAGGTCACAGGGGTAGATGGCTGTGTAATCTCTACCGAATGTATGGAATAGAAAGGCGTAGCCGTCGCGAATTCGCTCAAACTGCTTTCTCCCTGGCCTTTAACGGCTGTGACCGTGTAATAATATTTCATTCCGTTCTGAACGCTTGTATCGGTCCAGGTCGTACCGCTGACGATTCCTACTTGCTCCAGTGAGCCTCCCTCAATCGGCGAACGGTATATGTGATATGCATCGGCTCCCTGGACAGCGTCCCACTCCAGGCTAACAGAGAGATTGCCTGCGGTCGCCTTGACATGGGTCACTGAAGGGACAATCTCCAGCGCTCCATCCGAAGTCATCATCAAGCCAGTCATTGCTTTGACCGTCAAATTGGCTTTGCCATCCACAAATTGGACCTTCGTGCCGCTTCCCAACAGATCGGTAAAACCGATAACCGAAGGCAGAAATCCCGCTGCATCAAGGCTCACCGTAACGTCACTGTTTCCACGGTTAATAACGACCAATCCTGCCTGGGCATCCGTTTTCCGAGCATAAGCAATGACGTCGCCCTTGTCGTACGCCACTTTCAAGCTGCCTGTTCGGAAGGCCTCGTTCTCATTACGGATTTCTGCTGCCTTTTGATAGGTCGCGAATAAATTCGCGTAATCTCCAGTACCGGTATAATTGCCACCCGATTCGCTGACGCGATCCCAAGGGAAGGTACGACGGGAATCGGGATCCTTGGTGCCCTCAAGCCCGACTTCATCGCCATAGTAGATGGTCGGCGCTCCTGGGTAGCTCATTTGGAAAATAGCCGTAAGCGCCTGCATGCTCATCGCCTGATTTGTTGGGCTTGGAGCAATCTTCAGATGCTCCTCCTCCCAAGTCGGATTCTGATATTTCGTAATCGACCGAATGGTGTCATGCGAATCGACCAGATTCAGCATAACCTCCCACGCTTCCTGGGGATAATCCTCGCGAATGGACTCCAGCGCGTCGTTGAACTGGGCGGCGTTTCCGTTCAGGACAAACGTTTGCAAAGCGTTGCGGAAGCGATAATTCATGACCGAGTCGAACTGATCCCCCAAGAGGAACTTGGTCGCAACGCCCCACTCTTCGCCTAAAATAATCGGATCATCAATCGTTTCTCCGTTGCTGTCCGAACGGCCTGCTGTCGACTTGACCGCCTTTCTGAACTGTTCCCAGGTTCCCGAGGATACATCTGGAGCGACGTCCAGCCGCCACCCGCGGGCTCCGAGCCACTCCCAGCGCTGGGAATTGGCTTCCTGCATCTGCTTGCCAGCCTGATCATCCAATAAACCAGTCAGATCATGTCCGATGACTTGATCGCGGTATCCCTGCACGTTCCATTCATGATTGCCCGGAAGTCCAGCGGAATCACCGGCTGCAGGCTCAGGTGCATCAATGACAGGAAGGGAATCAAACCCCCACCAGCCTTCGTATTTGTAGTGCCCGTCGACCTTTTCATTCGTGACCTTAAACCATTTCGTAAAGTCGAAGTCGTCCGGATATACATAATTTTTGCTCGTAGCCGGATTTACCTTCGAGGTAAAGGAAGCGATTGTCTCCTGCTCCGCCTTATCACGGGTTACACTTGCATCGGCATTCATTTTGTCATAGACCTTGGACCAAAATTCATAAGCGCCGATCTCCGGATACTTCTCATACCGGTCAAAATAAATAGAGTCGTCCCCTACGTGATTAAAGACACCGTCCACAATCAGCCGGATGCCCTTCGCCCGTGCCTGCTTCGCAAACTCGGTGAATACCCGGTCGGAAGCGGCTCTAGTCTGCTCATAATTCAGGCCCGAGGTAGGATCGCCCGGGATGTTGTATACCGGCTGCCCAAACATCGGATCCAGATGCTTGTAATCGGTGGCATCGTATTTATGGTTGGAGGCTGCCCATGCGACGGGATTGAAGTAAATAACGTTCACACCGAGCGATTTCAGGTAATCCAGCTTTTGGCCCACTCCCTGAATATCGCCGCCGTAGAACTCGTTGGTCCAGATTCCGTCACTCTTGGCGTCCGGATAATAAGGTTTGTTCTCTGGAAGCACACGGTCCGGATTCTCCGGAACGTCTTTCCATGTCCCAGCCACATCCTCCGGAGCAGGATCATTGGCTACGCCGCCATCGAAGAATTGCAGCTTATGCCCGTTTTTGACGGTCATGGTTTCTCCCGGGAGAGCTCCCCCGCGGTAACCATCCACGATTTTAGCCCGGTTGTTCGCAGGATTGCCGTCGAGGAAACGGTCTGGGAAAATTTGATAGACCACGGCATTTTTCATCCAGTCCGGGGTCACGAAATCACTCTTGTATACGGTCAGATCGTAAGGAAGGACGCCATCATCTGCTGTTGTCCCTATGCCTCCGCGCGTAGCGTCATCCCCATATTCCACCTTGGTCATCCCGTCGATCAGAATGAATTTATAATTCCATACGCCTATGCCTTGAAATGCTGTCTTGGGGATCGTAATCTCCCAATAATCCTGGCCACCGAAGGAGGTTGCGAGGTGCATGTCATAGGCTGTGGAAAGTCCTCCCGGATTCGTCAGTTCCACCCGGGCCGCCTGCACATCACCGGCTTCTGCAGCGATGCGGAGGGTCAGATCCTCCGTTGTCTCTTTAACGGCTCCAAAAGGCTTCTTGTACGTGATCGAGCGCGAATCGAAGTAAAGCTTGCTCTTATTGATTTTTCCGTCATAGGAAGCGTCCGCCGGCTTGTAATTGGTGCTCAGCTCCGGCTTTTCCCGGCTCAAATCAATGGAGAATATGACATCGGCCGGATCGAGGGTATTCAGGATAAAATCGTCGCCGCTGCTATTCCCGTAATTCTTGGTACCGTCCCGAGTGTTTCCCAGCACCACTTTCATGGCATAATTGCCTGCCGGCACAGAGCGCTGAAGCTCGTAGACCGAGCCGTCGAACTTCGTATCGACAAACATCTGCTTCGCCTCGGCAGGAGCCCATTCTCCTTCGCCAAATACCGGCTGAATGTTACCCACCAGTCTTGGCCACTGCTCCTCTGGCAGTTTCGGTGCATACTGAGGCAGGCCCTGTACATTCGGGATATTGATTCGAGCCTGGCCCAGTTTCTCATTCACGTAAAAATTGACTCTCGCAGCCTCGCCAAGATCGAAGGCGAAATTGTTCCCGTTATTGGAAAATCCGTCCCAGGTTCCGTTCTTAACGATCTTGAATTCATGATGGCCCGCTTCCAGCACGGCGGAATATTCATAGAAATCACCAGTCAGATGCTTTAGCCTTGTATCTTCGGAAGTATTGTTCCAGCCTTGGAAACTGCCGGCCACGTACCATTTGGAAGTGCCTCCTGGCTGCTCGATAAGTTCATCAGGCTTAAGTCCAGCAGCACCGTTCGCCGCTTCATTGGCCGCCGCCTTAGGCTGCGTGTCAGGCTCCAGGACCGGTATCACTCTGTCCGCCCCTTCAGTTGCAGTATCAGCAAAAATAGGACTGAACGAACCTGCAATGAGCTGTACCGTCATAAGAATGGCCGTAAACAGGGAATACATGCGAAGCTGCTTTTTCTTCACAGAACTCATATAAGGCCTCCTCAAAAATGAACTTCGAGTTTTATCACAGATGAGCAAACGTTTGCACAAACAGAAATGCCCTCCTCCTTTCTCCGCTGTGCAGTTGCCAAGTTAGTCATTGGGAAAACTGATCTCATATTATTATGAAAACGCTTTATCGTCAATCGTTATAACGAACTTTTTTTCCATTTCTTATGATATCATCACAAAAAAACAGCGGCCGCAGTCTAAGCTGCATCCCGCTGTTTTTATTGAAAAATCACTGTTACCGGCCCTGCTGCGTCTTTGCATACTGCTTTTTGGCCTTGTACGCAAATACGCTATATGCCACAATCATCACCGGGATGACCAGCCAGCTAAAGCCCCGGAAAAACGCAAACGGCGTTTCAAAAAGAAGGGCTCTCCAAAACTCTCCACCGCTCATATCCCATAATCCAGGCGTATAATACAGCTCTTTAGGATTCAGAAAAGCCGATAGCTTAATCGCATCCGTTGCGATGAGCGCCGCAAACAGCGGTACAAAGCAGCAGGCCAGCGAAAACCACATATCGGAAAACCGTTTATACCGTGCAGCCTTGGAATCCACATCGGAAAAGATATCCTCGCTTCCCTCGGCTCTGGTTTGCTTGAAATATTGCGAACCCGAGCTCTTGGTTCCGGCAACATGAGTCCAGCCGCTATCCTCGAACAATGCTTTGTAATCTTCAAAATCCTGCCGGCTTTTAAAGGTGCGGTAATCCATCCGGAAGTTCGCGTTCTCCGGTGGAACCTGTGCAAATTCGTAACCGAATGGTTTTCTTCTGATCAATACATTACCCTGCCGGGCCATCTCATTCAGCCACTGTTCTTCACGGTCAAAATTCGTAAAAAATTTCATTTTCTTCATGACGGTCCCCATCCCTTATCCCATTATCTTATTCGTCATTTCAATCATGTGGTGCATGCGGCCATAATCCTGGCGCAGGATCTCCCGTCCTCTGTCTGTGATGACGTATACCTTGCGGCGGCTGTCCTCACTTTGAACGGGCTGGATCAATTTCTGCTTGAGCAGATTATCCACCGCCCCGTAAAGCGTGCCGGCAGCCATGTGTACCTGGCCCGCGCTGAGCTCCTCTACCTTTTGCATAATCAAGTATCCATGCGCAGGTTCAAGCAAAGCGAGGAGTATATAATAAACCGTTTCGGTCAGCGGTAGATTTTTGTCTCTTTTCAAAATAAATTCCCCCTTCTGTTCAGTGTTGCTTTATATCGTGTAACTGTATAGTTATACTATATATAGTTTAACTGTATATTGCAATAGGAAAAATACCAAAACTTCAAAAAAAGAAATGCATTTAAAAACTCTGGAAAAATAAAAAAATACCGCCAGTGCACTGACGGTATGGAGAACATATATACACTTGAAGCGGTACGGTAATCACTCAGCGGTATCCTTATTTGCTTTCCACCATTCTTATTTGCTTCTGCATTCCTTGTGGTACGCGTACCTCTACCTCTACACTGCCAGGCGCAGATACGCTGATGTCCATCGTGTCGCCATCCACGCCCCAGCTTACATCAATCCTGCCGCCCTGCGGCAAAGGCACGCTGCCTCTAGCCCAGGTAAGATCGCATGGCTGAGGCTCAATGAGGATGCGGGTCCAACCAGGATCGGCACGCTTCACGCCTAGAATGCTCTGACCCAGAAAATATCCGGGTGCCGCCGACCAGGCGTGGCAGTGGCTTCGGGTCAAGAGATCCTTGCTTGCCCGGTTTTCCGAAAAATTCGGGTACATCTCCCAGCAGGTCGTGGCATCATAGCGCAGCATCTGTCCATAATTGGACCGAATATCGCTTAGCATCTGCTCATACCGCCCGGCTTCAGCCAGCGCCTCATAATAAAAGAAAGACATGAAAGGACTACCGATCTGGACGAAAGCCGTAGGAGGATTAAGCAGATACGAACCGATAATCTCTTTGCGTCTACCGGATGCCACTCCGGTAAGGTAAGCCAGCACCTGCGTCTGCATACTGAAGATATCCGAACGTCTTCCATCCGAATGGATGCAGTCTAGATACGCCTGCTGCTGTTTTTCCCACAGATGGGCATTAATTGCCGATGACAGTTTATCTGCCGCTTGAAGAAATAGCTCTGCAGCTTCTGCATCTTTGCCTGCGATCCGTGCAAGCTCAGCAGCCTTCCTCAGCGCGAGTACAAGCAGCAAATTTTGATGTGTCACAACTCCTTCATTCGGTTGATCGATCGGGGCCCAGTCCAGCAGGTTCCATCCCCGCATATCGAGCAGCCCTTCCGCATTCAGCTTCTGCAGGTAATGCTCCAGTGTATATCGTACAGCTGGCCAAATATCTACGGCAAAACCAACATCATTGGAATGCTCTACATACTCCAAACAGGCGATAGACCAGAAAAACGTCCAGTTCGGAATGACGCTGCTCCAACCGCTTGGCACCTGATCGATATAGAGCGGGGACATATCTTTGGAGCCCGGAACGAGATGAAGGCATCTTTTCACGATATCCAGCGAGCCAAAAACATAATAGTTGACCAGGGCCTCATTCCGGCTGTCTCCCACCCAAAATACCTGCTCATACGAAGGGCAATCCACGAACGTATCCTCCATGCACAACCTGGTCGTGTGGCGGCTGATATTCCATATTTCATTGAGCAGCGGGTCAGAGCATTGAAAAGCCCCTGCATTCGTCACCGGATACGTACTTTGGTGGACATACACCTCATACAGCTTCACAGGTGCAGCAGCGTCTCGCACCGTCAGCACCATATAACGGAAACCTCGGCGGATCGGTGACAAATAGCGCTGCCTGCCCGCGCGGCATACATACCGGATCGTATTGTCCAATCCGTAGGTGTGCTGCCTGAATTCGTCGCGTATATACTCAATACCACAAATATCTATGACCGTGCCTGCCCCAGCCTCAACCTCGAAGCCGATGAACCCCGTCGTTTCCCGGCCTACATCAATAACGATTTCATAATCATCCGTACTATTTTCCACCCAGGGAATGACCGCAGGCTCCGGCGTTGGCATAATCGCACGCTCCAGCTGGGACGGTATACTGTAGAGCTGCGCCTCTACCGTCCATACGCTGGCACCAAACACATCATCTTCACAGTACAGGGCACCCGGCAATGGATGTATCCATCTGCTCAGATCCTGAAGCTCCTTCCTATTAGCGGCTCCGGCAGCTTTCAAATATTCCGGATGATCCAGCCTCAGCTGCTGTGGGTCCTGATGATCGATATGAACCGCGGTATCAAAAGGTCCAATCAGCACAAACGGCGTCTCTGGCTCTTCCATTTTCTCTGCAGATTTCTTCCATTGCAGTGGTACACCCGCATCCACAGCGAGATGAAAGCTTCCTCCGTGATCCCATGACGTAACGTCGATCAGCACGAAATATTCTCCCGCATCCAGATCCAAAGAACAATATCGTTCGGGCGTGTCCCCAAACCAATCCGTGCATAGCTTGCCGTTCACCCACACCTTCTCTGTCCGCCAGCCGCCCGGAAATCCCAGGGTTACCTTGCCGGATTGCTTCAAGATAAGCTCCCCTGCCAGATAGCCGACATAGCTTACCGGATTGGCATGCTCTATACTGTCTGGCATCATAGCTGCCCTCAGATCCATCGCTGCCGTCCAGGACGGAGCCTTTACACGGCGAAGCGACACAAGGCGGGAAGGATATATTTTCTCCTCTGTCAAAAAGGGAATGTCTCTTGGCTTAAGCCGCTTCCAAGGATCCATACCTGCCGGCCCGATGCATTTGGCCTTTTCCCATGTTGAATCCGGTCCTTCTTCCTGATAATCGATCGGCACCCATCGCTCATCCCATGCTCTTGCATCATATATTTCGGCAAAGCCCTGCTGACAGGACATGCGCGGTGAGTAGGGACCCTGCGCAAGGAGCCTCGAGGTTGACCATGTATCGTCGCTGCAGATTAGCATTGCTTTGTCTACTGGAGCAGCCGCAGCGCCTGATTGATAGAAGCATTCGAGCTCAGCCAACAGCCCGCCTCTGCCCCGAATATAATAGAAGTTCGTTAAACCGAAATGCAGCACATGAACCGCGATGACATTCTGTTCTCCTGCACGCAGGAGATGTCCTACTTCATAAGAGTCGTAAAACAGTTCTTCGCCCCAAGAGCGTACCGGCCCCCGGCCAACCCGTTCTCCGTTAACGTAGAGAATATAGCGGGAATCCGCGGCCAAGTGCAGCCAAGCCACCTCTAACGCTTCCGCAGGTAGTTCAAAAGCTTTCCGGAAGCAGCGCCATTCATTACGGGGACTTTCCTCGTCGCCTCCCCAGATCCACTGCGCGGTCCATGATCTTGCATTCATTTCGTTAATCAGCTCCTTTTCGGATGGACATGATTGTAATTTCCTACAGATGGCCTGTTTTAAATCGAACGAGTTTGCATCACTGGAACTAAATATATTATTTTTTTCTAGCAAAAATACCGGTTATGAGGAACTGCAATCACAGCTTATTTTCCAAAATACAATATCTTTTTGTGTATATAGTCTCACAAAAATAAAGAACCGCCAGTACCTGTATAGGCTGGCGGTTTTGTTTTATTTAAGTCCAAATTACCGGACTCGAGTTAGAGATTTAACGTACAAGGTTGATTTTTTCAACCTTAAAGACGCGGTTTGATTTGTCAGTTATCGTGATTACTACTTTTGCAGGGGTTTTTGTGATATCATACTCACCAAAAGTCCACATCTTGCTATTTACAACACTATCACGGTTGAAAAATGGGGTACTAAGTTGTCCATCTACACCGCCATACTCATCATCTATCTTCTGCAACTCTTCGATTTGATTATAAGTAGCATCACCAACGGTAACATTAGTAGTAGCTGTGTTTGTAGCTATTACATTTCCGATTTCGTCCAATAGAGACACTTCAATGCTCTTAATCATTTCATATGGAAGATTGGTAAGATCAACAATTTTAAAGCCTACATTGTATGCATTACCTAATTCTGGGTCAGCGCCAGGCCAAAATCCAAAGTCTTGTGGTTGTACGTAGTCCAGTGGATTAGGAACTTCTCCTGATACTTCACCAGTCAAGTTATTATTAACAACTTTATAAATGCGGTTCGTGTCATCCATGATAGTAATTACTGCTTTCGAAGGAGTAGTGAAATCATAAGCTGAACTGTCCCAATATTCATTTGAAGCTTCACTATTACGATAGATGAATGCCGCGCTCAGTTGACCATCAAGTTTATTTTCGCCTTCACCATAAAGCGCATCGTCTGCTTGCAGCTTTACAATTTTATCTCCAGTAGCTGTACGTGTTGCAAGTATGTTTCCGCTACCGTCTTCGAGTGAAACTTGGATTTGTTTGATCTTATCGTATGGAAGCTTGTTAAGATCGATCTTAAATCCTACGTTGTACCCTGCACCACTGGAAGTAGCGTCAAACCAATATGCAAAATCTTGAGCTTGCAAAAAGTCTTGGGGATTAGAGACTTCACCAGACGTTCCAGATAGATTGTTATTCTCGTTTTTGTATACGCGACCTTTATTGTCTGTTATTGTGATTACTGCTTTTGCAGGGGTAGAAAAGTCGTATGCTGAACTATCCCAATATTCATTTGAAGATGCTTCACTGCGTTTAATAAACGATGCACTCAATTGACCATCAAGATCGCCATAGGTTTCATCATCTGATTTCAGTTTGTAAATCTGAGAACCAGTAGCAGTACGCTTCGCAATTGTATTTTCGTTAGCATCTTCTAGAGATACTTCGATCTTGTAGATATTTTCATACGGTAGCATGTTCAGGTTAATTTGGAATCCTACATTATAACCTGCACTTTCAGGAGTGGCATCGACCCAATAAGCAAAATCTTGTGATTTTATTGGATTAACCACTGTAACGGAACTATTATCAGATGTGGCTTCAGTTGTGATCGAGTACAGACCTGCTTTATTTTTAACGTTAATCTGGAAGTTAACCAATCCTTCTTTGTCGGACTCGTCAACGACATAAGTAGCAGTGTTTGACCACAACTTATCTCCATCATACTTAACAGATTGGAATGCTTTTGGGTTGCTGCCATTGATCTTGAAGTTGCTAAGCTTAGATACTTCTTGGTTAGACTTAAAAGTTAATGTAATCAAGTCACCAGTCATAGCGAAGGATGAATTTTTATTACTTGACTTAATACTTACTTTGCTAATAACAGGAGCTGTTTTAACTACAGTTACAGAGCTTCCATCTGTTGTGGACTCTGTTGTGACAGAGTAAATTCCTGCGTCATTTTTAACATTGATCTGGAAGTTAACCTTACCCTCTGGATCGGACTCTTCCACTACGTATGTTGCCGCGTTCTTCCATCCGCCATTACCGTCATCGACTGAAGTGAAGTCAGTTGGATTACTGCCGTTGATTTTAAAGTTTCCAAGTTTGAACACTTCTTCTTTGGTTGTAAAGGTGAGCGTGATAGTGTCGCCTACTTTAGCCAATGAAGGGTCGTCGTTGCTAGAAACAATACTTACGTCACTGATCTCCACAGGGTTTTCAACTACAGGCTCTTTTACAATAGTGACCGAGCTATTATCGCTAGTTGCTTCAGTAGTAATCGAATAAATTCCCGCCGCGTTCTTAACATTGATCTGGAAGTTTACAGATCCTTCTTGATCGGAGTCTTGCACAACATAAGTAGCAGTGTTAATCCACTCATTGCCGTTGTCAGTAGAGAAGAAGATATCTGGGTTGTTTCCATGGATTTTGAAATTACCCAATTTGAATACTTCTTCTTTTGTTGTAAATGTCAACGTAATAGTGTCTCCAACTACAGCCTTAGTCGCATCAGCGTTACTTGATTTGATAATTACGTTATTGATTTCGACTGGCTGTTCAATTACCGGTTCTTTTACCACCGTAACGGAGCTGCCATCAGTTGTTGCTTCGGTAGTAATCGAGTAGTAACCAGCGTCATTCTTAACATTGATCTGGAACGTCACAGGACCTTCTGGGTCAGACTCTTCAATTACATAAGCAGCAGTGTTAACGTACACATCGTTACTTACTGTACTTACCACAGAATCGAAAGTGGTTGGGTTACTGCCATTGATCTTGAAGTTATTAAGTTTTTCAACGTGTTCCTTAGTGTCAAATGTCAGTGTAACGGTGTCACCGACTTTTGCCACTGATGGATCGCTATTGTTAGAAGAGATGCGCACGTTACTAATCTCTACAGGTTGATTAACGACAGGTTCTTTTACAACAGTAACGGAACTACCGTCTGTTGTGGCTTCAGTAGTAATCGAGTAAATTCCATTTCCATTCTTGACGTTAATTTGGAATGTAACAATACCTTCAGGATCAGATTCGTCAACAACATAAGTAGCAACGTTAATATATTTGTCTCCATTCTGATCAACAGCATTAGAAGAGAATGAAACAATGTTGCTACCATTGATTTTGAAGTTATTCAACTTCTCGACACATTCTTTTGTTTCAAATGTCAGCGTAATGGTGTCGCCAACCTTAGCGATTTTCGGATCGGCGTTGTTAGAAGAAATATGTACATTGCTAATCTCTACAGGAGCAACAGTTTTAGCACTGACGACTACCTGACAAGTTGCAGTGTAATTTCCGTCAACCGTTTTCACTGTAATTGTTGCTGTTCCTTCTTTAACAGGAGTAACAACACCATTGACTACAGTTGCAATTGCAGTATCGCTGGAAGACCAGACTACATTTTTATTTGTTGCATTCGATGGGGTGATCGTTGCAGTTAGTGTTTCTGTGTTTCCACCTTCAACAAGATTCAATGTAGTTTTATTCAAGGATACACCTTTAACTGATACCGATGGATCTGTAGGTGGTGTCCAACCGCCACCGCCACCGCCACCACTAGTGCTTGGAGGAGTTGGTTCAGGTTTTGGTTCTGGCTTAGGTTCAGGTTTCGGCTCGGAAGTAGGAGGTGTACTCTTTTCGATAAATTTCAATAAATTATCAGCCATAATTGCCGACATTTCGCGTGTGGAAATACCTTTTGGATTGAACGATCCGTCCGGGAAGCCAGAAATCAATTCGTACTTTTGAGCCAATGCAATATAAGGTTTCGCCCAACTAGAAATGCTATCAGCATCCTTAAAGTTAAGGGTAGCGACCTCGTCTTTGCTAATGATTCCTTCATACATAAGTGCCCGTACTAACATGGTAGCTGCCATTTCACGAGTCACTTTTCCATTTGGATCAAACAGCGTATCGTTTACGCCCGTTACAATCCCTGCTTCAAAAGCGAGATCCACGTACTGGGATGCCCAATCAGGCACGTCAGTAAAGTGATGAGATGTTGGCGCTTTTCCTTCAAGCCCCAAAGCCCGTACCAATATTGTTACATATTGAGCGCGAGTCAATTCGGACTTTGGACTAAAATGAGCTGCATCAATACCTTCAATGATACCCTTTTCCTTTAAGTTATTGATTGCATCCTTTGCGTAGGAGCCGTCGATGTCAGTAAATGCATTGGATGCAGCGAGTACGGATGGGGTCATCGTACCCAATAGGAGAGATGATGCTGTTAGCATTTTTGCGACGAAAAGTTTGTTCATTTGGAAATCTATTCCTCCCTAGATTATTTTATCCAAACTAAGTTATACCCTTTTGAAGTAGTCTTGATGTTCTTGCCTTCAACAGTCAACGTTACTTTCCATCGACCTGGCCCTGCAGGATCAGCCGTCTTTGTCAGATTGACTGCTCCAGGATTGGGCCAGATGAGCTCCTCCCCGGAACGCAAAAACGCCCGATTGCATTAACGATGTTAATTGCAACCGGACGATCATAAGTCATAAGACTGTTAGACTCCTAGGCTTTGCGACCTAACCTTTCGATTAGTGTGCCAAATATATGAAATTGTCGTTAATGGTAGATACACTTGTTAAATATCTGATATAAGTTAATAGCCACAAGTAGTATATAGGAACTATCGATATAACCCAATATATACCAACCACCTATGGTTGTCAATTACCGAATATTAGTAGATTGGAACTATTTTTGCATCGAAAATATGAATTTCCCTTTCGCAAAAAGCTGTTATTTCCCCATTTGCTTTTGCAGCTGCTCAAAAACCTGCTTCGTCTGCAGCGGATCCTTTTCATTATAGAAAATATACACATCGTCTAATTTCATCCGGATGTAAGGAGGGTTTTTAAAAATATACAATCTGGACTTGCCTAATTCCTTCAAGCGAAAATGTCCTCGAGCGTACTGGCCTGTGGCTTCCCCATTCGTTTTAGTAACACGGGGTACGCTATCAACCAACGTTAATTCTTGAAGTCGTCTATGCTAAAATCGTAGGAATACATCGGGTATTTGATCTCGATTTTATGGTCAAAGGTACCTTAAGCTCGGGCGACGTCAGCTCGGAACGGATCAGCATAAAGGAAACCCCGATCACGATCACCGCCACGATAAAAACAGTGCCACATATGATCATTTTTCCACCCAAGGTCGCTGTATTGACCGTATCTCCGATTCCGACACGTTTCGGCACAAAAATTCTTTTGTCATTCGGATTATGGTAAGTGAAGCCGTTCACCCAGTATTCGTCATCATCCGTGTACACGACTTTGCCGTCCTGTGACAATACCTCGGTAAATAAGACAACCAACGTAAGCCATACGCCGTCCATGCCTGTGTTCCCATTCGTCAAAAGTATAAATGCCGTTTGTCCTGAAAACCGAATCAGACCCTTTTGGCATGATTGGACAAAAAAAGACACCGACATATCATGTCAGTGTCCTTGTACAGCGAACAGCGCCCTCTAAAAGTTATAATTGGATCATCCCTTTGCTGACGCCAAGCTTCGGATAATCGCGCATGGCCTGAGGCAAATCGTCCAGTGTGAAGCGGTGGCTGACCAGTGGCTCCAATTGAATTCTGCCTTGGGAGACCAAAGCGATCGCTTCCGCATGAGTAAACGGATTGATGAAGGATCCCATGATGCTGAGCTCTTTGGAGAAAATATCAAAAGGACGAATGCTAACTTCCGCATCCGGCGCAGCCACGCCGAATAGCAGAATCTGTCCACCCTTACGAGCGGCGCGGACCGCCATTTCGACTGAATCCTTCCGCCCTACGCATTCGATGACAACATCTGCACTTGAAGCCAGCGCATCCACGGTACCTGGGTCCAAAGGAGAAACCACTTCGTCCGCTCCCAGCTTCCGCAGAGTATCATGCTTAAATACGGCAGGATCGCTTACCGTAATCCGGGAAACAGCTTCCGCTCTTACCAGCTGCAAAAAGATCTGGCCGATAAATCCGCCGCCGACGATCAATACGTGATCCTGAGGCCGGATCTTCAGCTTGCGGAAGCCGTGCAGCACACAGCCCAGCGGTTCAATCAAAGCCGCTTCTTCAAAGCTCATTGTATCTGGAATAGGGTAGCAATTCTCCGCCGGAACGGCGCAGAATTCGCCCATGCCCCCATCTCGGGTAACACCTACCGCTTGCAGATTGTCACATAGATGAAGTCTGCCGCTGCGGCAATACTCGCAGCTTCCACAATAAATATTGGGATCGATCGTGACACGGTCCCCAATCGCTAACGTATCGACACCTTCACCAAGACCGGTTACTTCACCGGCTAATTCATGACCAAGCACAATTGGAGGATGAACCTCCGCCGAACCCGGATGTCCGTGATAGATATGTTGGTCCGTACCGCAAATACCGCAGTTGCGCACACGAATGACGACTTCACCGGGTCCGGGCAGCGGGGTGGAAAGTTCCTTACATGCCATTTGTTCTTGTTCCTGTAATACTGCCGCTCTCATTGATCTCTCTCCTTTTCTCCATGATCCAATCAAAACTAAGCTGTTCCTGTATTCCGCATTAGTTATTAGTTGGCGGTCCCGTTCAACGCCGATACACGTAGCGTGTACCATGGAATATCCTTACCCTCCAACTGTTTAACGTGCAACGTGCGGCTTTGCCCAGGAAGCAGATCAAAATAATTATCCTCCCACTCGATCCACTCCGCATCCAGCTCGAGCTTAACCATTCGTGCCAAATGACCTGCCGCTGAAACCGTCACCGTGCTATCCTGCGGATTCACCTGCACATTTAGACGAGTTGGTTCAAAGTTCATATCTTTATGGTCCAGGAAGTAATAGAAATTGTCCTCCCCTGTTCCATATTCCCACCGGATAACGCATACCGCCTGAGACGGATCAAGGTCTTGCAGCAGTTCCTCCAAAGTGATATCTGCGATGCGCTGCTTGCCCACCGCATCGATGGTGACAGGATAGGAGCGATGATACACACAGCGGCCGTCTATGCCATATACTTTGATTTCCGCAGTCCGCTTAGCCGTCTGCCGGGTATCATTGAGCCCCCACAGAATCAGACGGGAGTCTCCAGGCGTATACTCCGCTGTCAGAAGCACGGGATGAAAGAACTTCCGCGCATAATGGTAGGCCGCCTTCGGAAGGCCATAGTAGTCGATGACCGACCAGCTCGTTCCAGGCCAGCAATCATTGAACTGCCAGAACAACGCTCCGCTCGTCTCCGGTTTGTTTCTGCGGTAATGCTCGATGCCGTATTTCAACCCTTCAGCCTGGGTAAGCATCGAGAAATTCACGTATTCCTCCAGATTGCTTGGAATCCCTGAATAGCCCTCCATCAGCATAATGCCCTTCAGGTGGTTGATATCCTTGTTCCGGTTCATCATTTCGGTACTGCCCCATACGAGCTCCGATTCAGGGATATTCCGCTTGAGAGTATACAAGGTTGATGAGGCGTGCATGCCGAACTCGCTGGCAAATTTCGTATGGTCTTCTTTAAATTTTTTAAAGGACAATCCCTCTATGCTGTAATCCTGAAGCTGAGGCTCGCCAAAGACGCGAGGTTCGATATTGCCGTGCCAGACCTGCCAATTATGCGTATCACCTTCATCGCGGGAGTTGTGGTCATTCCCTCCAAAAGGCGAGCTCGGCCAGAACGTACGTGACGGATCCAGCTTCTCCAGCAGAGCCGGCATCATTTCATGGTAAATTTTCTCCCCGTAAAACGGATGCGGAATTTGACCGCTGGAATGAAGCGCTTCGTACAGCCAATCGTTCTCATTGTTACCGCACCACAGCGCCAAGCAGGTCCGGCTGCGAAGTCGTTTGGTTACATGCTCGATCTCGCGGCGGACATTGTCCATAAAGTTGCGGTTATAGTCCGGATACAGCGCGCAGGCAAACATAAAGTCCTGCCATACCAATATCCCCAGACGGTCGCATTCATCATAGAAAATATCTCTTTCATAGATCCCGCCGCCCCATACTCTTAGCATATTCATGTTGCCACCCTGGGCCATGCGAATCAACCGTGAATATCTGCTGTCCGGAACAGCCGCAATAAAGCTGTCAATCGGAATCCAATTGGCTCCTTTAGCGAATACAGGGACATCGTTCAGCACAAAAGTAAACGTAGGGTTGCCCGAATCATCCCGCAGCTTCAGCTCAAGACTTCTGACACCGAACATCTGACTTCTGCTGTCAATTGCCTCTCCGTCAGCAGACACCGTAATTTGCAGCTTGTATAAAAAAGGCGTCCCGAGATCATGAGTCCACCAAAGCTTGGGCTGAGCCACTTCAAGCCTTGTACTGCCTGTCATCCGGGTTCCAATCGAAGCTCCGTCCATCATGAAGCCTTGGCTCAAATCGACCTTGAATTCCGCGGATGCCACAGCTTCCCCTTTCTCCTCATCGATGAGCTCCACAAAGGCGGTGTAGGTTTTCTTGCAGTCCCAAGCCTTGATCTCCAAAGAAACGTCGACAAGTGCCTGATCCGTACCGATTTCCGCAGTCCGGGCATATACATGCTCCAGCTTGGCATGGCGACTCTTCTCAAGCCGGACTTCCTTCCAAATTCCCGCACACAGCAGCCGAGGGCCCCAATCCCATCCATAGTGGCTTTGATTTTTGCGGGTCCAGACCCGTTCCTTGCTGAATCCGGACCAGTATGTGGATACGGCCTTCTCGCCTACTTTGGCATGAACCGGATCAAACTTAACGGCAATCACGTTTTTGCCAGGCTTCAGCTCGCGGCTTACCTCAAACGTATGGCTGATAAACATATTGTCCGTTGATCCAAGCTCGGCGCCATTCAAATAAACGGTAGCAAAGGTGTCGAGCCCTTCAAATACAAGCTCCATTCTCTCATTCGGACCAGGAACTTCATCCAGTGTGAATACGGTGCGATACCACCAGATCCGATCCTCCACCCACCGGCATTTTTGATCATTGTGTCCGTAGAACGGATCATCGATCAAGCCATGACGGATCAAGGTTGTATGAACATCTCCTGGCACTTCCGACGCCATCCAAAAATAATCGTCAAATAATGGAGAGGCGACTTCCAAATCTCTGGCTTCCCCAATCCGGAAGTCCCGCAGTTTCCAATGGTCTTTAATAATCATAATGTCCCCCCCTGAAAGAAAACGCCAAAACAACTGGGTTGTTTGGCGTTTCTTGTTCAAATGCATTTATACTGTAACTTCAACATACTCGAGGCTGTCCAAAATTTCCTTCACGCTGAGCTCTGCGCAGGCCATGGATGTGTCCGCGACGCCGTAAAACATTTTTACCGTATCGCCTTCAACGATGGCTCCGCAGGAGAACACAACATCTCCAAAAAATCCATGTTTCTCGTACTCAGCCTCCGGCTCCATGACCGGTTTGCTAGAACGGGCAATGACGCGAGTCGGATCATTCAAATCTAGCAACACGGCGCCCATGCAGTATCTGTGGTCTAAGGTCGCCCCGTGATACAGTTCCAGCCAGCCTTTTTCGGTTTTAAATGGAACCGCTCCACCGCCCATTCTGCCGCTGTCCCACATGCCGTCTCTCAAACCGAGCAGATGCTTGTGATTGCCCCAATACAGCAGATTATCGGATTCAGCAATCCAGATTTCCGGATTACCGATGCTTTTCATCGTTGGACGATGCAGCGCATAATACTTTCCGTTGATCTTTTCAGGGAAGATAAGGACGTCTTTGTTATCAGGTCCAAATATCATGCCATGATGCTTGGTTGTCACAAAATCGGTAGTCGAAACCATCGATTCTCCGATCCCTACCGGGGATACCACAGAAAAATAGATATAATAAGTGTCCCCGATTTGGGTTACGCGCGGATCCTCGATGCCGAAGGTTTCCTGTTCATTCGATGGATAAATAAACGGCTTTTCATCCACCGTAAAGTTGTGACCGTCTTTGCTTCTTGCAATCCGGATGTAGGAAAGGGATGTCAAATATTCAAAAGTGCCGCCCTTTGACTTATTCCGGATCACCCGCGGGTCAGAGAAATCATAGCGATCATCGTCCGTACGGAAAGGAATGAGTTCAAGTTCGCCAGTTTGTGCATTATATACAGGTGCTTTTACGATATTAGGGTCGTCGCTGAGCGGGCGCTCCGCTACTCTAAGCAGCATCAGTGTCTCCCCCTGATACTCAGCAATACCGGCATTAAATGCGCCGATAACCTCAAAATCCTCCCGGTGAGGTTTGACGTCAGCCGGCGTGATCAACGGATTTTCTGCATAACGATTAATTTTCATTGTGATCAAGCTCCTTGGATGTATAAACTATTATGATTCAAATCTCGCAAAAGGATCGAGTATAGTGAGGCGCTGCGCTTCCGCATCGCTTATTCCCGCATAAAGAACAGCTGTACCGCCCGCCTGACGTACAAGCCCGCCGCTGAACACGACGTCCTGAAGGTCGTCACGCTTCGCCGGCCCCGGCTGGAAGTCGTCGCGGATGGCAATCAGCTCCATATCGGAAATATTGCCCGTGCTTGGGTCGAGTACAAAAATCATCGGATAATAATGCCGGTCGCCGGCCTCATCGAAACATGCCGTATGCCCGAGCACCCCGATCAGGCCGTTCTTCAGCACATGGGCTTCATTGGCTCCTCCCCATTCTTCAGGGATGAATTGGCCCTTAAACAGCGGTGCTTCCTCAATATGCTGAACGGAAAGCTCATCGAGGGATGCAGCGCGATAATATCCAATTTGGCCGCGTCCTCCCTTTTCACCCTGTGGACGTGTAAACACGCCGATACCGCCATCAGGCAGCTCAACCAGCCGCAGATCCTTCATGCCGTCCGGGCCCGTGAAGAAAAGCTTCAGATCGGCAATCTTTTCGCCCCGGTAAAAGGCGGTACGCCACATCAGGGCGCCTTCCTGCTCCGGATGAGGGAAAATCTGTACGCCTCCCACAATCAGCTCGCCGCCGATACGGGTATGGAACGGATCCTGAAGCACCAGAACCGGCGCTCCTTCCCGCGGAATCCACTTTCCGTCTCTTTCCACGAAGAAAACGACTTCCGAGTGTTCGCTGTCGCGGGACTCCACTCTGCCGGCAATCACGGCTTCACCTTCATCCTCAAACGGAGCGGTGATGTTGTATACATCCTTTTGGCCAACGCCATCAAAGATCAGCTTCTCCGCTGCAACGGGAGATTTGCCGGCACGGCTGACTAAATACTGTTCCAGAAGCACATTACAAGTTTTTACGTCGGTTTTTTTCAGGTTCAACACGTTTATCCCCCTAAAAAAGCAATGATTTGCTCTTAATAAAATCTTCCGTTATTCGCATACCCAGATTGCGGCCTCTAAAGGATAAACAACCGATGGATTTCGGTCATTCTCCCTGGCTTCTTCCGCACTTGTCAGCAACAACCGGTACTTCCCGGATTCGGTTTCCGGCAGGATCGGGGAAGCAGGATTGCTTCCGAAATTGATAGATACAAATACTTTTTCCGTTTCCGACTGAAGCGTATAGCCAATCCATTCGCCATCCTGCCGCATCATGGTGTAATCCCCTGCATGCAGTGCAGAATGATCCCGACGGAGCTTAATGAGGGACCGGTAAAATTCGAATAACGATCCGTTTTGCCCCCGCTGGTTCTCTACATGCACGTTCCGGAAGGAGGCGCTGAGTGGAATCCAAGACTCCCGTTCCGAAAATCCGGCATAAGTCGAAGCGTCCCACTGCATAGGCGTTCGGGAATGATCGCGGCTTTTTAATATCGCCGCCTCAAAGGCTTCGGTATCGGATAACCCTGATTCTTTGGCTATCTGGTAAGCCGTCAGCCCCTGAATATCCCTCATCTCGCGGATATCCTCCGGAATGAAATCCCGGATTCCGATCTCATCACCGTAATAAATGAAAGGAACTCCCTTGACCGTCAGCATGAAAGTGGCGATCAGCTTGGCACGGCGTACATCGGCCTCTTCTTCCCCTGTGGAAAATCTTGAAATATGGCGCGGCATATCATGACTGCCGAAGAACAACGTCGGCAGTTGGTCATTTCCGTGCAGTTTCTCCATGTTTTCTATTTCCTGAAACAAAATCTCAGCATCTATCTTCTTGCGGCTGCCCAGATTGAAATTAAAGACAACGTCGAGCAGGCCGCCTCCGCTGAATTTTCGGAGAATCTCCATATCCTCGGACCCTACTTCACCGACCATAAATGCATCCTTGTTTTGAGACCGGACAAAATCGCACAGTTCTCGGATCGTCTCCAGAATTCCCTCCTGATTTTGATCATAGAGGTGCTCCTGCTCGCCGGAGTCGCTGGACGGATTATCTGGAAAAGTTCCGGATACCTTCAAGAAATTGATCACATCAAGCCGGAAGCCGTCGATGCCGCGGTTCAGCCAGAACGCCATGACATCCTTCATCGCCTGCCGAACTTCAGGATGAGCCCAATTCAAATCGACCTGTTCCTTGGCAAAAGCGTGGTAATAATACTGCCCTGTCTTCTCATCCCATTCCCATGCTGTTCCACCGAAGAACGATTCCCAATTGTTCGGCTTATTTCCGCTTACGGCATCTTTCCAAATGTACCAATCCCGCTTCGGACTAGTCCGGGATGAACGGGATTCGATAAACCATGGATGCTCAGAGGACGTGTGATTCAGCACCAGATCGGCAATAATTTTAATTCCGCGCTGATGCGCTTCACGGACAAATTGGTCAAAATCATCAAGTGTTCCGTAATCCGGATCCACCCCGTAATAATCGGAAATATCATAACCGTTATCTACCCGGGGGGAAGGGTAAAACGGCGTAAGCCATATCCCCCCGATTCCGAGTTCCTGCAAATAATCAAGCTTCGAGGTGAGTCCCCGGAAATCCCCGGTTCCATCCCCGTTCCCGTCACAGAAGCTCGGCATATAAATCTCATAAAATACGGTGTTTCTCCATAAGCGTAGTCCGTCCTGCATTTCCCGCTCTTCCATGTCATTCAACTCGCTTTCTTAGGCATAAATAGCTACTTCTTCGAGCTATTTCCAGCGCTATTTATGCATAGCAAAACCGCTTATTTCAAGCTGACCTGCATGCCCTTCTGGAAGTTCTTGCCGAAAATGATAAATATGATGATGATCGGCACCGTCAGCAGCACCGAGCCTGCATACAGCGGACCTGGGTACGTTCCGTAAGGACCAAACATTTGCGAGAGCAGGACATTGAGCGTCAGCATATTATCGCTGCTGACCATGATCATATCCCATAGCAGCTCCGTCCACCGTTCCATCAGCAGGAACAGGAACACGACAGTTGTGATGGACTTGGACATTGGCAACATGATTTTGTACAGGATTTTAAAATCACTGGCCCCGTCCAGCCTAGCCGCTTCGATAAATACCGTAGGAACCGCCTTGAAGAAGTTGGTATACATGAAAATCGCCCACAGACTGACGCCTTTTGGAATAATCAGCGCCCAGTATGAGTCATACCAGCCCAGCTTTTGAACGATCAGAAAGCTTGGGATCAGCAAAATAATCGATGGAAAGAACATATGAAACATGATAAAGTTGTTGACCGTGTCTCTCCCGCGCCATTTCAACTTAGAGAGGGCATAAGCGACCATGACCCCGAAGGCCATCATCAGGAAGGTCGAAAGAAGCGACACGATGACGCTGTTCAGAAAAGCGTTAATCCACGGACGGGTGATCCCCGAATCTCCTCCTGTAAACAGCCAGGTATACGATTTAAGCGAATAATCCGTTGGTATCAATTTCTTGTCCACCTGGGACCAATCCGCAAATGAATTCAGCACCATGTATAAATACGGGTACACCATAACCAGCAGAAGAATGCCGGCGATTACGTATCGGATTATCAGCTTGTTGTTGCTGCGTTTAGTTCCAACCATTTCGCGCACCCCACTTTTCTAGCAGTTTCCGGATAATGAAGATCGATACAAAGGTAGCGAACGCTGCGAGCAGTGCAACTGCCGACGCGTAACCAGCCTGCAGATTTTTAAATGCCTGGGTGTAGATTTCCATTTGCCATGTGTTTGTTGCATAATTCGGTCCGCCGCCAGTCAGCTGGTATACCTCGGTGAAAATACCGAAGGTTACACCGAAGGCCAAGATCAGCGTTGTATATATCGAAGGATACAGGAGCGGAAGCGTAATTTTCCAAAAGCGCTGGCGACCGGTTACACCATCGATGGCCGCAGCTTCGTAAACTTCATGATCTATACTTTCCAATCCGGACGTTAGAATCAACGCATAGTATCCGGTAAATTTCCAAGCCATAATTAATCCGACAATCAGAAGTGCCGACCAAGCTGTTCCAAGCCAGTCGATATTAATTCCAATACTACGCAGCGCTGTGTTTACAGGGCTGTTATAGGATAATAAACCTTTTACAATCAGCGACGAAACGACGCCAGAAGATAAATATGGTAGAAAAAAGCCAATCAAAAATACACTTTTAAACCGTGGCAGGCTGTGCACTAGAAGCGCAACCACCAGCGACATCACAATCACGAGCGGAATGAATACCACCATGAATTTGTAAGTTACCCAGAAGGCCGCATGAACCCCGGGCGATTTTAGCGCTTTTGCAAAATTGTCAAAGCCAACATAGTCATACGTAGGGGCGATAAGATCCCAGTTCGTAAAAGCTAAATAAAATGAATAGATTAATGGAAGTAGGAAAAATACGATGGAATAAATAAGGTAGGGGCTGGCAAAAAGCCAACCCAAGCGGTTATTATTTTCTTTCATTTAGAAGACCCCCACTATTATTGAAGTTCCCCTTCAATCGCTTTCTTCATGTTTGCCCAGCCGGTAACAGGATCAATTTCCCCACGAACGACTTTATTCCATGCTTCTTGTCCAATAATGGTTTGCAGATCGTTATATTTCGGATTATCCATTGGCGGAATCGCGTTTGGTACATTTTCCGCGTATGGCTTCAATTGCGGGTTTTTGTCCAGGATTTCTTTAAATGCTTCGTTGGTAGTCAAGTCATCACGAGCAGGTGGCAGCATTGTTTGTTGGAACCACTCAGCATCGTGTTTAGCATCGGAATATACCCACTTGACGAAATCCATTGCAGCTTTCTGTTGTTCTTTTGTAGCGGACGCGTAAATTACCAGACCTTTTGTATCAGCGAATGTTTTGGAATCTTTAGGGTCAACATCATCTGGTACTGGAGGCATGCTAAGCGTATAGTTTTGGTTGTATTTCATTTCTGGGTATTTTTCAGCCCAGTTCGTAAATGTCCAAGGTCCCAAATCGATAAACAAGCTTGTTCCTGTTTCGAACGGATCTGTAACGTTTTGAGCCAGAATACCCTTGTCTTTGCGAAGATCATCGACAAATTTCAGCGTTTCTACACCCGCTTTGTCATCACCCACAAATTTGTCGCCTTCAATGAATTTGTTACCGCCAGATGCTGCATCGTACAGCATGAAGAAGTCAAACCATCTTTTCCAAGCGGTTGGGTCTGCCAAATCGGCTTTAGCCCAGGAGTATTTATCCGGATACTTCGCTTTCAGCTTTTTATTGACTTCAAGCACTTCGCTGTATGTTTTTGGAGGCTCGGTATAGCCAAGGTCTTTAAGCAGATCAAGGCGCCAGCCAAACAGCATCGCATTGGAGTAAATCGGCAGCACGTATTGATGGCCGTCAGCAAATTTCCATGGCTCGATCGTATCTTTCATGTTCCGGCTGGTCACGATATCGTTAAAGCCGTCCAGCGTATCCAGTGGAACGAGTGCTTTACTGTTAGCCAATTGAGCAGCGAAGCCGCGGTTGATATTTTCTGAAATCGTCGGAGCGCTTCCCCCCGCAATCGCCGCCTGAATACTAGCTTCGGAGCTTGGGGATTCCTTGATTACACTGACATTGACTTTGACTTTAGGATTTACCTGTTCATAGTCCTTAGCCATTTTCTCCCAAAACGCTTGCTGCGTCGGGTTCGAAGCCGCCCAAAACTCAATGGTCGTTACTCCATCTTGTGTTGGTGTTGCGCTTTCTTTTTTGGAACCACAGCCTGCAAGCACGGTGGAGAACGCTAGCACAAGAGCCATAAGCCCAAGAATTTTTTTTCTCTTCAAAATCGTCGACCTCCTCAAAATGTTGTCTCGAGTGATTGAAATAAATATTTCTGACCCACAAGTCATCTTTTCTGTAACGTTACAAAATGTAATTATTATAATGTTGTAAGCGCTTGTGTAACCTTATTATTTAACATTACAAACATCTTGTCAATACTATTTTGTTCGTGAGATAATGTTTTTATAAAAAGGTACTTTACTTGTGATTCTTGTAACGTTACAATTTACTGTAATGTAAGTGAGAAGCAAGCTTTCTATATTTTTCTAGAAACGGACCGAATTTATGCAGGCCAATAAAGATAGAGGTGTACATATGAAAGACAAAGTAACGATGCAGGATATTGCGGAGCGGCTCAATATATCTAAAAATTCAGTATCCCAAGCCTTGTCGGGGAAAGACGGGGTTAGCGAGGAAACGCGGAAAATCATTCTCGAGACAGCTCATCAAATGGGATATGTCTATTCGCCAAGCCGGAAGAAGCGGGCTTCCGAAGCTGAGCTAACAGGCACAATCGCCCTGATCGCTTCGGATTTTGCTTTTTCAATGAAAAGCTTTTTCGGGGAAATTTATTTGAGTATTGAGCGCGAGACCGTGAGAAGAGGGGGCAACCTGATCATCCAGTCGATCAGCAAACAGGCGGCCGAAAAACGGAGCCTCCCTACTTTTTTGCAAAATCAAACCGTGGACGGCGTTTTGGTCCTGTCTCACATCACTACTGACTATATCAACACCATTACAGGAACCGGCGTGCCAACCGTCCTGATCGACCATCACCATCCTTCTATCCATGCGGATTGTATTCTGACGAATAACCGCTTTAGCGCTTATGAAGTCATTCGCCACTTGGCAGAACTCGGCCACCGGAAAATCGGTATTTTTTCCAATACGTCATTTTCACCGAGTTATTATGAACGCTGGGAAGGCTTTGTGCTTGCGATGAATGATTTCGGACTGGAGATTAACGACTCCTGGGTCATCAAGGATGCCAAAGAAGAAGCGACGTATATGCTCGAGAAAATAAAATCGATCGAGGAGCTGCCAACGGCGTGGTTTTGCGTCAATGACGGGCTTGGCTTTATACTGAATTCGGTTTTGCAGCAGTTGGGATACCGCGTGCCGGAAGATGTATCCGTTGTTAGCTTCGATAACGGGTACTTATCCCAAGTGTCCACGCCGCAGATTACAACGATGGATGTGGATTTGAAGCTGTATGGACGAAAAGCGGTTGAGCAGCTGTTCTGGCGGATCAATCATCCCGACGAGCCGTTAACAGAGATGCTTCTTCCTACCAAACTGGTGAAGAGAGAATCCAGTGGTCCTGCTCCACAATAACGAAAAATACCTTATCATACTTGGCAGTGAATGAAATCGAGTAGGTAGGACTATGAGATGACATAGAAAAACCAGTCCTTCAGTTGATAGGACTGGTTTGGTTTAACCAATACGATTGAGACCGCATTCGATCAGCTTAACTTCTGACCGCAATTTGGACAGAAATTCGCCCCTTCGTTCTTTGCACCGCAGTTCGGGCAAAAGTTAAGCTTTTTCCCGCCCCCAGAACCGGCAGAACCCGCAGATTCTGCCTCATTCTGAGCTGCAGGCTTTTGATTCTGGTTCATATTTTTCATCATTTCGCTTGCCATGTTCATGCCCATCATCATGCCCGCCATATCCGAGGCTGCGCCGCCGCCCTGCAATTTGCCGGAAGCCATCGCATCGGTGATGCTTACCTGCTGATATTTCTGCAAGTTGCCGATCATTTCATGGGAAGCCGTCTTCGTGATCATATCCTGAATTTCCTTAGGATAATTGAAGCTCATCACCTGGAAGCCTGTAATCGTCATGCCGTGGCCCATGACTTCCATATCGAGATCCTCACGAATGCCTTTGGCAATTTCAAAAGCATTCGCCTGCAGATTGAACATATCTTTCCCTTCTCTGCTAATCCACTTCATGAGCAGCTGATCGAGCACCGAAGTAATGCGGAGTTTGACATCATCCACGAGATAACTGTCTTTCATTCCAGCAATTTTATCGATGAGCGTAACGTAATCATTCACTTTAAAATTGAACGTACCATTGGCGCGGATCGGCATGCCGCCCGGCAGCTGCGGCGTTGGAATCAGCACGGGATTCTGCGTTCCCCATCTAACCGTAAACTCTTTCGTGTTCACGAATAGAACTTCCACCCTCATACCGCTGTTGAAGCCGAATTTAAATCCTTTGAGCGTGGAGAGGAACGGAATAATATCCGAGTCGATGCTGTACTCCCCTTCTTCCTCAAAAATCCCTTCAATTTTTCCGTTATTCACGAAAATCGCATCTTGTCCGGAACGAATGATTAATTTACTTCCTTTTTTGATCTCCCGGTTGCTCCACTTCCAAAAGATCATATCGTCTCTGAATTCTTCCCATTCCACGACATTCGAAAATTGGTTTTTGAAAAATCCCATATTGATATCCCTTCCCTTCCGTTAAAATGATCCTCTGCTTCCGCTGTGCGAATGGCCGCCACTGGTGGTTCCGCCGCCTCCCGAGCCGCTGCTCGTGTTCTTTTCGATTTTCCGTCTCGTCGTTGTTGTTCGAATATACCGGTCCTGATGGTCCAGAATCCCCGAAGTGCTGGTATCCTCGTAGGTCCACCCGTTTACCGTAACCCGGCCACCAGAGCGGTAAGCCATGATGCCGACGACGATCACACCAATAACCGCGGCTCCTCCCAATTGAAACCAGATATTGAACATTATATTATCCGGGTTCACTCCGGGTTTAAAGCCCATATATTTATACGTCGTTTTTATATACTGCTCGAAGGCAAGCTTGTAATCACCATTCGATAAATCCGGAGTGATCTTGTTCCGTATTTTATTCAGTCTGCCGTCATCCAGGTACTGTTCTCCTTTATAAAACCCGGCCAGATACGTTTCCCGATGGTACATGTCCAGCGTTAAAATAACGGCATTGCCATGAGGTTTATCGTACCCGGGCGCTTGCTCGTCATAAAAATTCTCCGTCATTTTCTGGACATCGGCACCTTCAGGGTTAGTGGAAGTAAGAATCATAATATCCGTTTCTCTTTTGGCCCCGTATTCGTTGGCCATGGCATTCAGTTCCCTGTATTCTTCCTGGCTGAGCAGATGGGCGTTGTCGAAGATTAGCTGTTTGTCATCCGCGGCATTGACCACTTGGGCGGGTAAGACGAGATTAACAGCGAACATGACCAGAAGGGCCAGCACAGCCATGGTAGAGCGATGCTTTTTCACAAAAATCCTCCCCCCATCATCCATGAGATCAGCTTCAATGACAGGAGAGAAACGCCGAAAACACCTGCGAACCATGCCGCCACCTTCGCCTTACTGATTGGAGGCTTGCCTACAACCTTGCCCGTCTGTCCGTTCATGGCGAACGTATAATCAGATTTGTGGAAGTCATAGTTGATCATCCATACCGGGAACAAGCAATATTTCGCTTGTTTTGGTGTTGTATCAATTTGCTTATCGGTGTAACTGACAGAGGTATATCCTGACACGGTTGACGCAATATATGAATCAATATATTCCCTAATTTTATCCTTCACCCGCGGGAAAAGCGCCTTATCGTCAAAGCTGTATTTTTCCGCAATGTAACCGGCAAGATAAGGCGTTTTGAATTCTTTCAGATGTTCATAAGGAAAAGGCTCCAATTTATCCATCAGCGCATCATTCATTTTCTCGGATGCATCAATCGGCACCTTCACATAGTTCAAGCGGATCTTCCGGTATACGTCAAAATGCTGTGTTTCCGTGTATTCATAGTCACCGCTCGTGTATATTCTTACTTTCGTAGCATGGGCATGAACCTCAACTTGGTTATTTAAATCGTACAGCCAGAAAGGGACATAGATCCCGGTCATACCCTTGATCCGATCCGCTGTCATGAATCCGCTTGGCGTTAGCAGGCCATTTCTGCACCATTTCTTGAAAGCCTTCATCGCCTCTTCCTTGCTTACCGAAAAAGGAATGACCATCGCTGGAGCTAGACTCCCGGTTAGCCGGTCGCTGAGAATAACAGCGGAACCGCAAAAGCTGCAGGTCGTTGCGCTCGTCTCGGGATCAGTCATAATGACGGCTCCGCAGCTTGTACAATGATACTCCCGAGCCTCATCTTCTGAGAATACCTGCTGTTTTAGAGGATCGGGGATTTGTTCAATATTGTCTTTTCTTCCGCAGCTGGGGCAGGATAACGTTTCTGTTTCACTGTCAAAAACCATGCCGCTGCCGCAGCTCTGACATTTGTATTCGATAACCGGCATCTGCTCACCTCAATTAGAAATGAAGTTAATCCTGCTCTTTGTTCGAATCCTTCTCGAGCTGCGCAATCAGCTCATCCAGATCGTCCTCATTCTTTCCTGCTCTAAGTTCGGCCAAAGCCTCCGCCTCATTCAAGGCCTGGTTTACTCTTTCTTCCATCGCAGAGAATGAGGAAGAAACTTTTCCCGAAGAAGAGCTTCCCGAATTGAGGCTCTGCTGCATCTTCGCAAAGGTCATCTTGCCTTTAAGCCCCAGACGCCGTGCTTCCAGCTGTCCGATGTCCGATACAAGCTTATCCTGCATCTGTTTCATGGTTGCAGCGTTCGAGGATGCCTGGTCGTAAGCCGCTTGTAATTCGCTGAGCTTTCCGGCCAGCTGCGCCTTTCTCTCCAGGAACTTCCTTGCATCGTCCTCATTCCCCGCTTCGACCGACTTCTCGGCATAACGCATCAGCTTCTTAATCTCGGCACTGCATTCATCCAATGCTGTTTTCGCTCGGCGCTCATTTGTGAGCAGCGAGGCTGTTTCCGCCTTTACCTTTCCCAGGTCACTGTTCAAGCTCCGCATATATTCATCAATAGTCTTCTCAGGATCCTCCGCTCGCTCCATTAACGAGTTAATATTGACCTTCATAACATCCTTAAACCTCGATAAGATTCCCATGATGAGCTGCCTCCTCGAAAGTTACTTTTACCCTATAATACATGAATTTCTGGGGAAAGGTTTCAATTACGAAACTTCGTCGATTCCATACCACAATAATACATCAGAACCAGGAAAAAGGGTGGATGTTTTATGTATTTATTGACCTATACTCCTTCTGCGATCCTGTCACCAGAGTCATTAAAAAATGAAAAACCCCGACTTTAGTAAGTCAGGGTTCTACAAAAACATATCTATATCTACACTCGTTTAAATTCAATCCACTCGATCTGTAGGCCCGGTTTCACGAAATCCAGCTTCAGCTCATAAAGACCTGCTTCCAGTCCGATTTTTACCAGCCTCTGCTTAATCCATCTTCCATCTGTACCGTTCGTTTGAATGGTCGTCAGCGGCTGATCGTTCATCGTCACGTTGCAGGCGCTTTGCGCAAGCTCCGGTTCCGGAGACATGATGCGCACAATGATCCGGTATTCGCCGGCCTGATCCACCTTCACGACCGTTGATCCGGCTGCGACAGGCTTCACCTGCGTGTCATCGGACAAAACTTGCGCTTGCCCTGGCGAGAGAGAAGGATTGGCTGTAAACGCGGCAACCGCTTCTTCGATCACAGGCTTTCTGGAGAATACAGGAGCGTGCATGATAAATTCGCAAATATTAATGGCGCTGCGCTGCAGTTCACCGCGGGTCAGCGTACCATTTTCCAGGGATTCCAACGTATTGTCGTCCCACGCATTGGTTTCCGCGCCGTAGTTCATGACTACCATGTACAGGTCGTTTTGCGCACGGACCATCCAGTTTGTATATTTCCGATCGGCAGGGCCTCCATTTACCACATCGTTCATAACAGCCCACCAGTCCGTCATCACGATACCTTTGAAGCCCCACTCCCCGCGAAGAATCGTAGTGTTCAAATCATAGTTCGAAGCCGCCCAATGTCCGTTCACCGGATTATAGGAGGTCATGATCGAATTGGCTCCGCCTTGTTTTACCGCGATCTCGAAGCCTTTCAAATAAATCTCCCGCAAGGCGCGTTCGGATACGACGGCATTGACTTTGCTGCGATGCTTTTCCTGATTATTGCAGGCGAAATGCTTCAGCGTCGCATTGGAGCCGCCTTTCATGATCCCGCGCGTGCATGCAGTTGCGAACTCTCCGGAAATCAGCGGATCTTCGGAAAAATACTCAAAATTGCGTCCATTGAGCGGACTGCGGCGAATATTAAGCCCCGGTCCAAGCAGGGTATCGATATGGTAGCCGAGCAGTTCCTGGCCTTCCAGGACATACAGCTCTTCGACCAGTTCCGTATTCCACGTAGCTGCAAGCAAAGTTCCGATGGCAACCTGCGTCGCCTTCTGCCCAGTATCCATCCGGATGCCAGACGGGCCGTCAGACGTACAAGCAACCGGAATGCCGTAATGGAGCAGGCTGTCGCTGACCCCGCCAAAAGCTGAAGCCGTACCCGGTGTGACGAGCGGACTGCTCATGCCCTCTCCTCTGACGATGACCGCCAGATCCTGGTCGCTGAGCTGCGCAATAAAGGTCTCCATGCTGACTTTTCCCTCATGCACGTCCTTTAATTTGTAGCCCTGATCGCCGGTTTGCTCCAAAGCCCGTGGCAGATTTTTTTCAATGCGATCCGCCATGGAAATTTGGCGCGTTGGCACTTCGGCATAGGTCAATTCATAGGAGCCATCCGCTTTTCGTGTGCCTGGCTTCATTCTCGTAAAGCTTTCCGTTGGCGCCATGGCCTCCTGCAGCTGCTCCACGACCTTGAGATCGTTCACTACATAACCGTTCTGTCCTTCGACGCCGATTTCCGCCAGACTTTTGACACTGTTTCCTGCAAATAAACGGTACGTCCCGGCTTCCAGTACATATGCGGAAGGATATCCCGTCACGCCTGCGTCATCATAAGAAGCCATGGCATGAACAGGGAAGCTCACGGTCAGATGCTGGGATTCACCTGGCTGCAGTTCCTTGGTCTTACCGAATGCTGCCAAAGCTCTAGCTGGCTTGCCCAGCTTACCTTGCGGCGCTTCGACATAGACCTGAACGACCTCTTTTCCTGCGAAGGTAGTTCCGATATTTTTTACGGTTACGCCAATTTCAAGGTACTCTTCTCCGTCTTTGGTTATCCGTTTGGCTTCCTCAGGCTTGATGCTGAACTCGGTATAAGACAAGCCGTAACCAAATCCGAACTGCACCTGCTCCGGACAGAATGTCTCGAAATAGCGATACCCTACGTAGATATCTTCCTCATATAAGTTGCTAAACTCATTGCCGTAATTGCGGGTCGACGGATAATCTTCAATGGAATAAGCGATCGTATCCGTTAGTTTGCCGCTCGGTGTTACCTCTCCCGCCAGAACGTCGGCAATCGCATTGCCGCCTTCCATGCCGCCATGCCAAGCGTAGATGACGCAAGGAATCGGGTGCACGCAGCCTTCATCGTTCAACCAGCTCATATCGATAATGTTGGACACATTCAGCACAACGATCGTTTGCTCGAAATGAGCTGTCACCTGCTTCAGCATCGCTTTTTCTTCGTCCGTCAGCAGATAGCTGCCTGGCTTGCTCGCGTTATCCTGATCTTCTCCCGCCGTACGGCCGATCACTATGATCGCCTTGGAGGAGATTTTTCTGGCTTCGGCCACCAGCTCATCGGTCAGAGGCATTTCCTTTTGATGCCAAGGCTCAGCTGCCCAGCCACCTCCGCCATTGTCGAAAGGATTTTGTTCAATCCACTTTTCATATACAACCGCCAGCTCTTCGTTGACGTTAATGTTCTTTTTGCTCCGCAGACCATCCAGCAGATTGGTTGTATGCGTAACATGGACGCTGCCCCCCGATCCTGTACCGCTGCGATAATAATTCACCTGCGTCCGGCCAAAAACTGAAACGTTTTCGGAATTGCGAATAGGTAACACATGTCCTTCATTTTTTAACAGTACGGCGCCTTCTGCGGCTACTTTTCTACTGAATTCAGGAAAACCTTCTAATGGAGCTCCATATTTCTGTGTACTCAAGTGGGATCCCTCCTGTTTTGTTCACTCTGTAAAATGTGGTGACATCTAAATATACATTACTTTATTTCTAGCTCGTATCATAGTAAATTTTTGCACAGAAAGTTTATTATTATTTAATTCTTTCTATCATTATTCACATCGACTATATTATGATCATGGAGAGTTACTAAAAAAGAATTTTAAACTCCCTCAATTACAGGAGATGCAATGTAACGAGAACGGGGATGAATCTAAGCATGCGCTCTACGTTTTATGACAAACTGCTCCCAGCGATTACAGAAGGGGGCTTCAGGATGAAGGATTATTGGGTGTGGTGCGGCTCAGTGATCCGCGGGGAAGATGGCCGGTATCATATGTTTGCATCACGTTGGTCCAAGAAACTGCCCTTTACGCCTCATTGGGCTACCAATTCCGAAATCGTCAGAGCCGTAGCGGATCGTCCGGAAGGGCCCTATACGTTCGCAGAGGTTGTACTACCTCCCCGCGGCAGCGAATATTGGGATGGCCGGGTCACTCACAATCCTACGATTCATCGTGTAAACGGCATGTATTTGCTGTTCTACATGGGAACAACATATGAGGAAGATATGCCAAGCCCCGAACACAATCCGATTCAGGCGGGCAGTACACTTGATCACCCGATCTCTGCTAAAGCAAGAGCCAGGCAGCGTATTGGCCTTGCAACATCCAAGTCGGTGTTCGGTCCATGGGAGCGCAGTGATGAGCCCATACTCTCTCCAATGCCCGGCAAATGGGACAGTCTGATGACGACGAATCCGGCTCCTTGTATACATCCGGATGGGAGCGTCCTCCTGATCTATAAAGCAGTAGGATCTCAGCATGACTTACTTCGGTTAGGTGTTGCGAAGGCTCCCCATTATAAGGGCCCATATGAAAGATTGTGCGAGGAACCTATTTTTAGATTCGACGAAACAAACGACCATATTGAAGATGGTTATGTATGGTGGTCACAAGAAGCGCGCCGATACGAGATGATTATGAAGGATATGAATGGCGGGATATGCGGGGAAAAACATGCGGGCATTCATGCTTACTCTGAAGATGGTGCCGTATGGCATATATTCGAAGAACCGCTTGCATACTCCCGCAAAGTTCGATGGGATAACGGATCCGAAACCATTCAAGGCAATTTAGAACGTCCGCAGCTGCTCACCCAGGACGGACGCCCAACTCATCTATTTGCAGCTACGTCCAATTCACCCGAGGGCTTCGCGAAAGCCACAGATACCTGGAACATGGTCATTCCACTTAAAGAATAGCGTCCGAAAATTTACTCTTCCCATTTTTCATTCAATATGCAACGATATGGTCAATGATAATCGATAGGAGAGTGAATGTAGTGGAGCAGCAGAAATCACAGAAGCAACCGAATATTCTGCTTATTACAGTCGACCAGATGCGATTCGATTGCTTGAGCATTGCAGGACATCCGATCGTTGAAACACCGAATCTGGATGAACTCGCTTTGCGGGGCGTTCGCTTTGACCGCGCTTATTCAGCTACACCAAGCTGCGTGCCTGCGCGAGCAGCGCTGCTGACGGGGCAAAGCCAGCGCCTGAATGGACGCGTAGGCTATCAAGACCGAGTACCTTGGAACTATAGCGCAACACTTCCGGGCGAGCTGGCAAAGGCAGGGTATCATACGCAATGTGTCGGCAAAATGCATACATACCCGGCACGCAATCTGCTAGGCTTCCATAACATTGTACTTCATGATGGATACCTCCATCACAACCGCAACAAGCACAGCATTCCGGTGCAGGAGCATTATGATGAGGTTGACGATTATGTGCAATGGCTGCGCGAGCGGGTACCGGATGCTGACATGCTAGATCTTGGTTTGGACTGTAATGCCTCCACTGTCGCTCGACCTTGGCATCTTCCCGAGAAGCTGCATCCGACGAACTGGACGGTTACACAATCGATTGATTTCTTGCGGCGCCGCGACCCGAGCAAGCCATTCTTTCTGATGATGTCATTTGTACGGCCGCATCCTCCGTTTGATCCGCCACAGGCT
This sequence comes from Paenibacillus mangrovi, assembly GCF_022898935.1. Classification (GTDB taxonomy): domain Bacteria; phylum Bacillota; class Bacilli; order Paenibacillales; family Paenibacillaceae; genus Paenibacillus_AQ; species Paenibacillus_AQ mangrovi. The sequence goes on from NZ_JALIRP010000003.1 coordinate 536,500, forward strand.
TATCTCGATCTGTATGAGGACTTGGATATTCCAGATCCTGTTGTCGGTGATTGGGCACAGACCGAGTTTCCTGGACAACAAGGGCTGTTATCCACCACATCCGAAGGGATTGTTCCTACTCGCCGCTTGAAAAAGGCCATGGCTGCTTATTACGCGCTGATCACCCATATCGATCATCAAATTGGGCGGTTCTTGCAGGTGCTAAGCGAATACGGCGAACGCGAAAATACGATTATTCTGTTTACATCTGATCATGGTGAATTGCTGGGCGATCATCATTTGTTCCGTAAGACACTCCCATACGAGGGAAGCGCCAGAGTGCCATTTATCGTCAATGATGCAGGAAATCATCTTGGCCTAAGCCGTGGAACCGTGTGTAATGAAGTCGTCGAAATGCGCGATATCATGCCGTCCCTCTTGGAAGCTGCAGGTGTTGCTATTCCAGATACAGTAGATGGCGATAGCGTGTGGAAGCTTGCGCAAAAGAGTACGCTTGAGAATCCTTCAGCATGGCGCAATTATTTGCACGGTGAGCATTCCAGTGGAAATAACTCAAACCACTGGATTACCAATGGCAAGGAAAAATACATCTGGTTCTCGCAAACCGGCAAAGAACAATATTTCGATTTGATCAATGATCCGCACGAGCTTCATAACGCCGCCGATGATGAGGATCAGCAAGAGCGTATTAGCTACTGGCGCTCCGTTCTGATCCACGAATTAGAAGGCCGTGAGGAAGGTTATTCAGATGGTCAGCGACTCATCGTAGGCTGCAGGCCGGTATCCGTTTTGTCTCATGTTTATTCTTAAGAAAAACGTCTATCGACGTACTTTCATAGAAGACAGACCGCGTTTAGATGTAACGGATGCTGGAACATCCATGTTCATGCAATAGATTGCCTTCAAAGGTAGTCGGCTGTTTTGAGCAGAAGATGACCCCCTGGCTTGCAAGCTCAAGGGAGGTCATCTTCGTTAATTACTTCCTCGGTCGTACGAACTTCTCAATCCTTGCCTCGCTGGCGTCGTGCACTTCACGGAACTTAAGCACGCCAACACAACGGCAATAACCGCAGTCATCACCTACACGGCGTTAAGATTCGCCGTGTGGATTACATGGAGTCATAGGTATAATCCGGTCAAGGAGATGAAAAGCATGGGCATCGTGAGCACGATACCGGTCTTGAAATATTGGCCCCACGTGATTTTCACCTCCCTTTCGTCAATGACTGTTCTGCATCAGTCGATCAATGGCGGCAAGCATGTAGTCCGCTAATGTCCGATCGATATGTTTGCCGGACTGGGCCGAGATTTTATTCCTCAGTGCGTTCAAACCTTGATTCACTTGGTTCGCGTCTCCTTGCTGCTCCTGCACCTTTCTCACACTAGCCATCAAGCTGTTCAGGATGCCACGATCTGTAATCCAGCCTTTGTCGTATCCCAGATTCAACACTTCGTCCAAATGATCAATGTCCAGATCAACCCGGAATGTGAACTGCCGCACGACTTCATTACCAGCAAGGTCCATTGCAGCAATTTCGACGATGTGGTCCCCCACCGACAGAGTGAACGGCTCCCGTTCAATAGGTGCGGAAACCTCGACTCCATCCAGTTTGATAACAGTTTGATCCACGCCGCTTGTCGCATCCGAGATGGAAATTCGCAGGGAAACCGCATCCGTGCTATAGACTGTTTCCGGTAATGCCGCATCGATCACAGGAGCAGTTTGGTCGATTTTCACCACCATAGATTTTGTTTGTTCCTGGTTTCCGGCGGAATCCTTACTGTAATACTGCAGGGTATGCATGCCGTCCGCTTCGATGGCAACCGCGTTTCCTTTCATCCACTCTTTGCCGTCCATGCTAGAATAGGTTTCGGCGACACCAGATTCCGCATCTTCGGCAGATAGGGCAACGGCAACTTTTGACTTGTACCATCCGTTTTTCCCGATTTCTCCCGCCACAGAGGCGCTTGTTGCAGGAGGAGTATGATCCGTTACGCTTACATTTATCAGTTTGCTTTCTACTTGGATTCCATTGACAGACGCATATATCATCGCACTACCTCCACTAAGTGCAGTGATATTTCCGTCAGAATTAATTTTCACGATATCCGGATTTGAAGAGCTAAATATAGCATTATTTATAATAATGGGCTTGCCGCTATCATCAGTATGTTTTAAATCCTTAACTGTTATCTTTCCTGTTTGGCCTATTGAAAATTCTTCTATGTCGGGTTCTATAGACATTGCATAATTAGGAGCCTTAATAATTTCATTGTTAACGGGCGGAGGTGTGGCTCCATCTATGACTCCGTGACTTCCCATTACTTTGACTTCATCAGAAAAAACCCATGGTGCAACATCAAAACTTATTTTAATTACATTCGCTTGGAAATTTAAATCGCTCAGGTGATATTCGTAAACATCATGTGCAGCATCTATTAGCGTTACCATATTATCTGTTATCGAGCCCAGTAATCCCCATGATTTGCCTCCATCATTTGAAATGGAGACATCCATACTCTTCGGTAAACGAATGCCGGCTTCATCGCTAAGTAATGCACGAAAGCCTATTTCTTTTACTGTGGATGTTTGCCCAAGATTGATGTATAAATCACGTCTGGTATTACCATGGAAGTCAACGTAATGATCTCGATCTGTATCCCAATTACCATTTCCATATATACCGTCAGTTAGAACCGGCATTAGGTTCGTTTCCCTTTGTAATTCCCTATCATCACCACCGGCGGGCATAGAAACTTCCGGTATGATTCCCGCACTAAGATTTGAATAAACCGAATGATCTACTGTACCGCCAACCTTACCTTCGAGGATTCCGTTTTCCAGAACGATATCTCTCATTATGGTTTGTCCAGCTTGTATATCAACACTGAATTTTGTAGATTTATATATTTTATCCCCAATATCGGCAACTGAGAAGTCTTGCCCCATCGCATATAAATTATCAAATTCGTAATTTCCATATTCATCTGTTGTCACAACTTTATCTCCATGAGTAACTTCAACATTTTGAATGGGTTCGCCTTTAATATTTACAACTCTTCCTTTTATGTTTCCGGTTGCCGGTAATTGAAAATCACCTTTCGTAAAATGATAGATGTCATTATATAGCTTTTTCCCAATGGGATTTGCACTATAGTACAAATCATATACTCCATAAACATCCTGATAATACGCGAGTAACGAATTCTTCATATACCCTGATTCTACTCCGCCTATTAAATAGTCCATAAGTGCTTGTCTATACCATTTATCGCCTAAAACTGTCTGATCGAACTCAATTTCAATACCTTCGTCAGAACTATCAGCCGTTTTAGCTATTTCTTTTATTCTTGAATATGTTGAGCTAGTATCAAAATAACGATTAGGTTGTATACAAGTCCAGTCAAATCCATATTTATTGCCATTCGTATAATTCATTGCACCTCGATAAGGTATCCAACCCAATTTTAATCCAAAACTATGCGCATAATCGGACGTATATTTTACACTTTCGGTTTCACCTGGGATACTTGTATTGAGATCTTCCTCCGTCCAATAGAAGCCAGCTAATTTTAAATTTTGATAATTCGCATCATTAAAGCGTGACATGAATTGATCCATATACCACTTTATCGCTTTCTCCCTTGCTTCAAGTGAAGAGAAATCTAAAGAAGTACCACTGCCATCTATATCGCCGAAGTTTGTACTTTGGGAATCAGGAAAGGGAAGCATCATATAAACCAAAACTTTGTGATCCGGTTGATTTAATTTTTGATTAGCTTCTTTTACCGCTTGATTTAATGCGTCAAGTTGCTGATTTTGTGTGAAAACCCTGTCTAAAAACCATTGCCAATCTTGTTTTTGTCCTGGGTGAGTATCCGGTGAGCCATAGTAACGACCACCAGTAACACCACCATATGGCGATTTTATCCCCAAAAAAAGGAATGTATCAAAAAAATAGTCATCTGGTTCATCATTTTGATTAAGGTGAGATACATATGGCTTAAATTTTTCTTTTTCATATACGCCCACTTGTTGTCCATTATAGTTGGCAGGATCATAATACCCTGTATAAAGCAGTAAAATGTTTTTAGCTCCGTTTGAAATGTCAGTACCCGGCGGTACGTATGCATTGGCTGGCATTATTGGTAGGATCATCGTTAAAGAAACAACTATTGCTGCAAGGACCCATTTGTAAGACCTCATTACAAATACCTCCCACAATAATTTTATTATTTTCTCCGTGGCGAATATATGGGATTGACCTGTTGACAGGAATAGAGGTAATGGTCACCTCCTTTTAAAACCCTCCCCTTTCTCCCTGGGCCGATGCCCTTACATTCTTTCGTTCTACCTCTCAGGCGCGTCTTTCCAAAGCCCGGCCTTGCCTACGCTTTCATTGCCCTGCGTTTCCAATCACCTCACTTCGCGGTTGGCGGCTTCGACGGATCACCTCGTCCTCTCCTTTATCCCGCAAGACCCCGGAAAAGAATCCGGCATTTTATCAGAAAGCACGGCCCATCTGCGTTTTTTATGATAAATTCGTTCCCGGATGAAAGCAACGAACATTCTTTGAATGGCTGAGCAATTTTTTCTGACTTCCTTGAACATCTTGGAAACGCCGTATAGCAACGTATGGAACAGCTCTGCCAATTTCTTGAGTGATATGTCCGGGCTCGTATTATGTTGGTTGACGTCAAGCATTCTACTACGAAAGAAAGCCTGGTCCTCGAAAGGATCAGGCTTTCTTGATGTATTAGGATGAAGATTCCACCGGAATGCTTTCAATAGCGGTAAAGAACACGTCCAGAAGGTCTTTATCAAACTCTGCTTTTACATAGTCGGATATTTTGTTCAGTTCCTCCTGGCTGTTATACTCCAGGCATGGACGCCCTTCGCACCACAATACCGTACATTGAAATGCCTGTCTTCTCACCTGCTCAATAACGTAATCTTGCTCCGCTGATCCACGGCTGGTTGCCAACGGTCTCACGCCCCCTTTCATGTGACTTCCTTTATCAGTCTTCTCTCCCTATTATTCAAAATTTAAATATATGTTTCCGATGACATTTATCACACCCATCCTTCAGCCTGATCATCATCTTCAGCATCAATTCGCCGTGACGATTCGATTCATTAATTGCTGCTCGACTCCTGTGATTTTATGATTCTTCCGATAACTGATGAATTTTTCAATCTCACAACAGCTATGATCTATCACTTTATAATGCCTTATTCCTAACCGAGCCGTATCCGATTCTGGAATCAAGGTGACTCCCATGCCAAGCTGACACATGTTCATCATCGATTCCAAGGCGGCAATTTCCACAAAATCCGATCTAATCGCCTTATGATCTTCGAGTAATACATCCAATATTTTTTTATAGTAGCAATTTTCAGAAGAGATAATGAGATTGTCATGCTTCAAAATCTCCTCAAGCGGCTTATCAATGTTTTTGCCGACGAGCACCAGTTTCTCCGTTCCGTACTTTTTATAGTGAAGCGAGTTCATGTCCGTTTTCCCCACCAGAAATCCAATATCGATCGTTCCGTTCACAAGCTCTTCTTCAATTTTGGGTGTGCTACCTGTTTTAATCGTAACCATCAGATTTTCATATGTTTCATATAAGGCTTTCATGGCATCATCAAAATTCGGAGGATTTTTACTCACCATTAACCCAAGCCTTAGCACCGGGCTGTCTTCATTCATCATACTTCTGGTTTCTTCCCATAGTAGTACGATCTTCTTGAACTGTGCGTATAGTTTCTTCCCCTCTTCATTCAGCTCCATCCCTCTGGGTTTTCTATAGAAAAGTTCTTTATTGAACTCACTTTCGATTTTTTTAATTTTCGCTGTCATATTGGATTGTAGCTGGTGCAGCTCTTTGGCCGCATGTGAAATACTTTGATGCTCTGCAACCGTAATGAAGGCTCTCATATTTTCAATATCCACATGAAGTCACCCTTTTGATATCACTAAATTTGATATATATATGAAATAAAAACATTATTTTTGATATCTAATAAGCATTATACTGCTGTTAACAACAAGATGGGAGGGTTCTCTATGCAAGACAACAAAATAAAGGTGGGCATTATCGGGGGGTCCATTCGAAATCGGTGGGCCAGCTCTACACATATTCCCGCGTTAATCCAGAGTGAACATCATCAAATTACGGCTATTGCAACGACGAACATGGAATCGGCCAAAGAATCTGCGAGCCAGCTTGGAGTAGTCGAAGCTTATGATGATTATAGAAAAATGCTTGCATCTAACCACGTGGACATGGTCATTGTGAGCGTCAAAGCTCCTTTCCATAAGGAAATCGTACTGAATACGATCCGGGCAAATAAACATATTTACTGTGAATGGCCTCTCGCCGTAGGCACAAGTGAAGTCGAATCCATCATGAAGGAGCTGAATCAATCCACGATCAAGCATGCAATTGGTTTACAATCACGCCAGTCAGATGAAGTAAAGCTTGTTAAAGAGTTAGTAGATAACAAGGAAATCGGACGCATTCTGTCGATCAATATGAAGGTTTCCACACATGCAAAAGGAAATTGGGTGGATCAAGCCGGCAGTTATATCCTGGATCGAAAGAACGGAGCGACGCTGCTAACCATTAATGGAGGACATGCTTTAGATGTCGTCACTTATATCTTCGGACATTTTACGGAGGTTCAAGCGGGACGCCATACGCATTATACAGAAGCTCGAATTCTGGATAATGATCGTACAATCAACAAAAACATCGAAGACCAATACATGATTAACGGAAAAATCAATAACGATATCCCGATCGTCGTTCATCTGCAAGGTGGAGCATATCCTCAATTCCTGTTAGAAATACAAGGAGAGAAAGGGATCATTCGGCTCTATCAAAATCAATCCATCGGACATCCGCAATATGGCGGGATGAGTGTATCGATAGCTAAATATGATTCAACACAAACGATTGTCACTAGTCAGCCTAGCGATTTTACGGTTCTCATGGTGGACAATACAAAGGTGCCTTTCACTAATGTATTTCGAGCGCACCAATCCTTTGCGAAAGACATCCTCTTGAACAGCAATGAAACCCCTGATTTTCATGACGCATTCGATTTGCATCGATTGATAGCGGCCATTGAAGCATCAGCAGAAACCGGGGAGAGAATTAATTTAGAATTCTAATCCATAAATCCATAATTACTAAAAAAGCGACCATACAAGGTCGCTTTTAATACTTATGAAAACAAATTGAGGCTATGCAAAGCTACAACCCATCCACAGCACTTTACGAGCTACATTATAAAGCGTCTTTCAATTGACTCCGGCTGTGACCATCCAAAGATGTCCAATCGCGAATTTCGCATCTTTTACCGTTGATGTCGGTGAGGATGATGCGGTTCGCACTCGGGTATTGCATATGCTCATGTAAGTTCCGCATGACGATGCGGGTCGGACCCAGATTCGTTTGCAGCTCCCAAATCCATAGGTCGGCTTTTTGCTTAATGCTATCAATACGGGTCACAAGCGGCAGAAAATAACGGAATTTCAGCTCATTATCGATTTCCGTTCGGCTTTCTTCATCAAGCTGGTCAATGTCAAGAACGACACCCAATTCCTCGCCTTTTGAGTTACGGACGGAAATATATTGAGTCGTGTACTGAAAGGGAAATATACGATAAAGGATAAGTTCTTCAAAGGTCTTGCCTTCAATGACTCCTTGAAACACGCCACCTTGGCTGCGGCTAAATGAGACCATACTTGGTTCAAGGATATGTATCTCATAGGGATCCTTAACGTCTAATTCATCAATGATCCCATTGATAACACTCATGCATTTTCTACCCCCTTAATCTTGGACATTTCCTTCTGTGCCTCAACCAGCTTGAAATAGGCGCCTTTCGCAGTGAGCAATTCCTCATGGGTGCCCACTTCAATAATCTTACCGCGTTCCAACACGACAAGCCGGTCTGCATTTCGAAGAGTGGACAAGCGATGGGCGATCGCGAACGTCGTCCTTCCTTTGACCAGACGCGAAATCGCTTCTTGGATCTGCCGCTCTGTCACCGTATCAACAGAGGCTGTTGCTTCATCCAGGATGAGTATCCGCGGATCGTGAATAATTGCACGGGCGATCGCTACTCGCTGCTTTTCTCCGCCTGACAGCTTATGTCCACGTTCTCCGACCCTAGTATCATAGCCATCAGGCAGCTGAACGATGAAATCATGAGCATTTGCAATCTTAGCGGCACGCATAATTTCTAGTTTCGTAGCGTCCGGTTTGGAATATGCGATATTCTCTGCAATCGTCCCGTCGAACAGGAACGTCTCCTGGAGCACTACGCCGATCTGCTTACGCAGGTCACGCTGGCTAATATTACGGATATCCGTACCGTCGATTGTAATGGTGCCCTCATCGGAATCATAGAATCGACAGATCATGTTAATGAACGTCGATTTTCCGGCACCTGAATGTCCGACCAGTCCGATCATTTCTCCTGCCGCTACCTTCAGATTCACATTTTTGAGCACAGGGTGATGCTTTTCGTATCCATACGTAACCTGTTTGAATTCTACGTCCCCTTTAACACGGCCGAGTTCCGTTGGATTCGCAGTATCGGGCACATCCGAAGGGGTATCCATAATCTCAAATACTCGATCCGCCGCTGAAAGAGCATGTGATGCCCAATTAATCATTTGACTCACCCACTGCAGCGGTCCCAGAAGCATACCTAAATATGTAACCATCGCGATCAGTGTACCCGTGGATATTTCACCACCAAGCACCTTACTCCCGCCATAGTACCAGGTCAATAAAGTGCCCACGCCAGCCACTAACGCAAAGACGGGAAATATACCCTGCCACAAACCTTCAATCCGAATATTATTCCGAACTAAATCCTTATTCGCCACAGAATAGCGTGACATTTCCGTATTTTCCTGACCAAATGCTTTGACGACACGAATACCCTGTAGAGAATCGCCAACTAATGCATTTAATCTAAAAATAGATCTCCATTGTTGATACCAGCGTCTGCCGATCATCGGCCATAATACACTGGACAACACAATCATGAAAGGCATAGGCAGCATGGCGAGCAAGGTTAATTTCCAATCTAAGTTAAACATAATGACGAAAATCACGATCACCCGTAAAGCTTCACCCGTGACCCATACAACACCATCGGTCATGAACTGCCGCATCGCCTCCGAGTCATTATTCACCCTTCCAATAAATTGGGAAGACTGTCTTCGATCAAAGAAGGATAACGATAACTTCATCAAAGATTGATAGACATCATGACGAAGATCTCCCATGATTTTAGAGCCAATCCAAACGCCAATCATGCCACGCACGGTCTGCATTAGAGTAATCATTAACGAAGTGGCTGCAAGACCGATGACAATCCATAGAAGTGTGGAACCCATATTCATGGGTGTCAGGACATCATCAACCATCATTTTGGTCAGAAAAGGCGGAATGAGCTCCACCAGCGTTGTAAAAATCAACATGATCACCGCAGCAAGCATCTGCATTTTATAGGGTTTGGCATAACTTAACATTCGAGACAAAACCCTGCTGTTACTTTTACATACAGGGCAAGCTTGAGAACCGTCTGGTAGTGGATTGCGGCATTTGGGACAATTCCTTGGAAGTTCTTTTTCAGAAACCGTGGGCCGTTCTTCCCCTTTGGCAACAGCTCCAATGAGTTTGGAGGCGAAACCAAAAATAGAGGTAAGCGATGCTGTATAACGGATAAGTATAATCGGGCCGCTTGGGGTATCGGCAAGTAAAGAGCCTCCCCCCACACCTCCTACAGCTCGGACTTCGGTAATATACGAAACGGCAAGTTTCAAAACCAGCTCCCCATCCGTACCCCAAACCGAAACTTCTTGCTCAGTCAATACGAGCCATTGTTGACCGAATTGACCATCTTTCATTAAATCAGAAACAGCGTGGAACAATGGTTCTTCTGTAAGCTGATCTTCTATGGCTCTAGGAAGCTTATCAAGAATCGGCATGCTCATCCCCCTTCTTAATCCTCTATGTACTCATATGATATTTTTACCATTTTTACCAGTCACTCTTCAATACCCCCACCACTACTTTCGGGAAATTCACCCGCTTTTTTCTATTCACAGTGGAGCAATTTTTCGGTCATCTGATCGCGAATATTCCATGTCCAGGAATGAACGAAAAATGAGCACCTCGCAAGGCGCTCTTCATATAAAAAACCTCCCAAGGAATGTGATTGTTTCATGTCACCTTGGGAGGGAATATTTAACCTTCTGACTTCGTTATTTTATAGTTCGTTCAATTGTTTAACAAGTCCATCCAGCATTTCCTCTGTGAATGAGCCTTGACTGAAAGCAACCATAGTGCGCAGCGGCATATACTTCATCATCTCGGCGAACATTTCACTACCTTCCCCTGACTCGAGATCGGTCATCGAAACGCCCATTCCCTCTTGGAACTTCTGAATTAGACCTTGCACGATCGGAGCTCTATGTGGATCGTTCATCAGATCGATTAGCATCGTATTACGATCGCATTTTATTTTCAAGATAACGGTCGATTCGACGCGAATCGTATCGCTCAAGACGATATCTTCAGACGAACGGCCCATCAAAATGTCAAAGTCTCCGGACTCTACATGCCAATCTTTAAGCTCCGCGTTGTAATAGGCGAAGGAGCGCTTGTTCAGCGTAAACGTAACGGTTTTCTTTTCCCCTGGTTGAAGCTCGACTTTGGCAAAGCCCTTCAATTCTTTGGCCGGACGGATAACCGTACTGTCCACATCACGGACATAAAGTTGAATAATTTCTTTACCGGCGTGAGATCCCGTATTTTGCACCATTACCTGTACGCTTACGGTATCCGTATCTTTGATTTCCTTGCTGCCGATGACAAGATCCGAATATTCATATGTCGTATAGCTTAGACCATGTCCGAACGGGAACAGCGGCTTCACTTCTTTGGTATCGTAATAGCGATAGCCGACGAAAATGCCTTCACGGTATTCGACTCGATTGCCTTCTCCCGGGAAGAACAGGAACGATGGGTTGTCGCTTAGCTTCATCGGGAACGTCTCGGCAAGTTTGCCGCTCGGATTCGCTACGCCGAACAACAGGTCAGCCATCGCGCCACCTACCGCCTGACCGCCCAAATAAGCTTCAAGAATCGATTTTACTTGACGGGCCCACGGCATTTCGATCGGAGAACCGTTCAGCAGCACAACGACTACATTGCTTTGCACACCCGCGATCGCTTCGATAAGCTGGTTTTGATTCGCTGGCATCTGCAGATGCTTGCGGTCATAGCCTTCGGACTCATATCGGTCAGGAAGACCCGCGATAATGACGGCGACGTCCGCTTCGCTGGCAGCTTTTTTCGCTTCCTCGACTAAAATGGCATCCAGATCGTCTGTATCCGTATGGAAGCCTTGCGCATATACAACGGATGCAGAATCGTCCGCCAATTTTCGGATCTCTTCAAACGGCACGTCGATCTGGGTCGGAGTAATGTGAGAGCTTCCGCCGCCTTGGTATCTTGGCTTTTGCGCGAATGCGCCTATGACCGCCAGTTTCTTTCCTTTTGCCAGCGGGAGCAGGTTTCCTTCGTTCTTCAGCAGTACCATCGTTTCGCTCGCAACGGAGCGTGCTAGACGGTGGTGCTCATCGCGGTCGTAAGTCGCGTTTGGTTTTTTGTTATCCACACTCATGAAAATAATGCGCAAAATCCGTTCTACAGCACGGTTAAGCGCCTCTTCGGACAACTGGCCGTTTTGGACAGCCTCTACGATTTTACGGTCGCCCAGGCCACCGCTCGAAGGCATTTCCAGCTCTTGCCCTGCAGCAAGGCCATCTACCCGGTCATTGTTTGCGCCCCAGTCCGTAACGACGAACCCTTCATGACCCCATTCTTCCTTCAAAATATCGGTAAGCAAAATCTTATTCTCGGAAGCAAACGTTCCGTTTACTTTGTTGTAAGCGCTCATGACGGTCCACGGCTGACCATTCTTCACCGGGCCCTCGAAGCTCGCCAAATAAATTTCCCGCAGCGTGCGTTCATCGACAATCGCATCAACGCCCACTCGGCGGTGCTCCTGGTTGTTTACCGCAAAGTGCTTCAACGATGTGCCAATCCCTTGACTTTGTACACCTTGAATATGGCTGGTGGCCATTTCTGAAGAAAGATAAGGATCTTCCGAGAAATATTCGAAGTTGCGTCCACACAGCGGCGAGCGTTTGATGTTGGCGCCTGGTCCGAGCAGGACAGCTACGTTCTCTGCTTGGCACTCTTCACTCAGCGCAACGCCAACCTTGCCGATCAGTTCCCGGTCCCACGAACTGGCCATACCGGCTGCCGAAGGAAAACAAGTCGCGGGTACACTATCGAATATGCCCAAATGGTCACTGGTGCCTTGCTGCTTGCGCAGCCCGTGCGGGCCGTCCGTGACCATAATTGTAGGAATACCAAGGCGCTCCACGCCTTTTAAACGCCAAAAATCAAGACCGGAGCACATGCCGGCTTTTTCTTCCAATGTCATCTGAGCAATTAAAGCTTGAATATCGCGTCCCATTGATGAATCCTCCTTTATAAACGTAAATAAGTACTATTCAAATTATCTCATGTAGACGCTTTTATTTATGGTATAATACTTAGAAAATTTGTACGAAACAGAGGTGCTTCCATCCAGCAAGTGCCTACGGATGAGCATATCATAAGCCTCATGAACGATAACCACATATCCTATCGCGATCAGCCGCGCTGGAAAGCATACTGGAGCAGTCTGCCGATCGTAAACCGTCCTCGCCTGCTTCATATCGCTATGATTGCCCATTGGATGATTAATCAAGAAGCTTTGGAGATTACGGATGTGCTGCAATATGGTTACCAACATGTGCTGCCGACAACGTTCAAAGACAATGTAGAAATGGCGATTTCGACTCATCGGGAGTTTTCGATATTTCACCAGAGTATGGAAAGCGAGAAACGGTTGTTTGAATGGATTCGAACTGGCAATAAAACCGAATTGATAAAGCAGTGGATCGATATCCCTTACGAAAAAGTGGGGGTATTATCCAAGCGAAGCCAAATCCGCAACACCAAAAATCTGGCCATTTGCTGCGTCGCGATTGCGATGAGGGCTGCTGTATCTGGCGGATTATATGAAGAGCTGGCTTGTACACTTAGTGATCTGCATATACAGCAAATCGAAGAACTGAATGATGTTAAGGCTGTGGAGGCCGCGATAGTCCATGCCCTAGTGGACTTTACGGAACGGGTCGGACAAAGCCAAAATGAACGGATGTCTAAACCGACTAGGGACTGCCGCGAGTATATTTATAAACATTTGTATGAAGATATTACAGTGTATAACCTTTCGGAGCTGACAGGGCTGAATGGCAACTATTTAATGCAATTGTTTAAGAAGCAGACAGGTATGACCCTGATAAACTATGTACAGAAACAGCGGGTGGAAGAAGCAAAAAAACTGCTCAAAATAACCAGTGACACAACTTCATCAATCGGATCGCGGCTCAGGTTTTATGATCAATCTCATTTTATTAGAGTTTTCAAGAAGTATACGGGCGTGACTCCGAAGAAGTACCGTTCTGCCTTACAAACGGAAGGTTATTGAAATAAGTCGAACACTTCTATAAAAAATCTTGGCAATTCAAATGGCAGCTGGAGCACTTCTCATCCAGCTGCCATTTCATTTTTAAACCTGCGCTTTGCATGGTTCCACAGCTGCACATGAAAGCAGGCAAGCAGAGCACCAAGCCTTCCCTTACTCTCGCAATAGCTCCATCTCGCTTGGCGCTTTCTGCCCAATAGGCCGTATATGCCGAAGTTTAATCACGGCGAGAAAGGCGATAGCAATCATGAGTCCGCCGCTAACCGCGACAACGGCATGCATGCTGCTAGTAAAAGCTTCTCGGGCGCCATGAAGAAGTGCTCCGCTTATAGATTCGGGCAAGCCCTTTGCCACCGAGACAGCTCCAGGCAGACTTTCGCTGGAGGCCCTGGCCGCTGACGCCGTCAAATCACTTGGAATGAAATCGACGGCTTTGCTGTGGTAAATGTACGTACCGATACTGCCTAATACAGCGATACCTAGTGCGAATGCGAATTCTCCACTCGTCTGCAGCAAAGACGCCGCCGAACCCGCTTTCTCAGGCGGGGCAGATCCGACGATAAGATCGCTGGACAAGCTCGCAAACGGGGCCGATCCCGCATTAAAAAGGATATAGCCGACGATCAGGATCGAGAGCCCAGATCCGGCCCCTACCTGGGACAGTAGGATACAGCCTATCGCTGAAACGGTAAGGCCCACCCCGATGAGTAGAGACGGTCGAATCCGCCTTGCTATGATCGGCGATGTCAGCATGCCCGCCATGGATGCGACCACACCCGGAAGCATGCACACCGCCGCCCGAAGTGGCGACAGTCCCAGTACAAATTGAAGATGCTGTGCGACAAAGAGCATGGAAGCGCCTGTCAAGGTGATTCCGAACATGCCGCCGAGCGCCGTGCTGAAGGCTGGATTGGTGAACAGGCGCAAGTCCATTAGTGGATTGTCCAGTTGTCTCTGTCGCTTTACGAATACAATCCCGAAGGCAACTCCAGCTGCTACGGCAAATAGCGGCAAGATCTGTAGACCTTGCTTGGCGATTTCCTTAAGGCCATAGATCGTCGGAAGAATGGCGCACAGTGACAGCACGACACTTGGCATATCCAAGCGACCGGGTGTCGGGTCGCGATATTCGGGCAGAAGATAAGGCGCAGTCAACAACAGCAGTACCATGACTGGAACGCCGAGCAGAAATACCGAACCCCATGGAAAGTGCTCCAGCATCATCCCTCCGACCACCGGGCCAAGCGCCATGCCTCCCATGGAACACGTAAACCATATGCCGATGGCGAGGGATCGTTGCTTATGATCGCGGAACATGTTGCTGATCAAACCCAGGGTGGATGGAGATACCGTCGCTCCAGCGATACCGAGCAGCGCCCTGGCCGCAATCAACATTCCAGCGCTATTGGCATTAGCAGCCAATACCGACGACAAGCCGAACACTGCAGCGCCGATCATCAGCAATTTACGTCGGCCGAGTCGATCTCCGAGCGTACCCATCGTGATCAGGAAACCGGAGAGCAAGAATCCATATATATCCATGATCCATAGCTGCTGGACACTGTCAGCGCCGAGCGCAGCGCCTATGTGCGGAAGCGCGAGAATCATCACGGACACATCAATCGAGACGAGCAAGGCGGGTAACGACAACACGGCAAGTCCGATCCATTCCTTCAGGCCGGCCTTACTATCCGATCCGGTCGAAGCATTTTTCATTGGTTGTCCAGCGCCTCGCCGAGACGATCCAACAACACCTTCGTTCCGTGCTCACGCTGTTCCGGTGTATCGAGACCATCCAGGAATACGCCCTGTTCGGTATAGATCAATCGCGTGCCGCTGTCCGTGAACTCAAATTCTACCGTCGTCACGGAGACGGATATCCGCCTGTCTTCCATGTCCATCGTGTACGAGTAGACAATGCGTCTGTCCGGAACGATCTCCTGATAGCAGGCGTCGAATGTGTAAACCGGGCCCCCGGGCGGACCTCCGCGGTTGAATTCGCGTCCTCCGACGCGGAAGTCGAACTCGTTAGCCGGCGGAAACCACGCTGCTTTGGCCGCCTGGCCGGCCCAGGCTGCGAATACTCGTGATGGGGAATGTTTGTAGTTCTTTTCGATAACGAAAGTGGAATGCTTGGCAGATCGCTCGTTCATAGTCATATCCTCCTTAGCCGGGTTCTTCCGGTTGTTTATCTAAATATTCGCCAAGCTGGTCGAGATGATGATTCATGCTCGACTTCCTCTCGGCGAAAAATTTCTCATGATTCATTCTCATCGTCCGCATAATGGCAGTGAAATGATCGACGGTAAACGGTTCGTTCCGCTGTATCCTGCTCGATACGTTCTCAAGCTCGTGCAAGAGCTTCTGCTGCAAACGGATATTTTCTTTCAGACGGTCCATTTGAAGAGTGACAATGTCTAAAAAACTAAGCTGATCTCCAGTCATAACGGCTTTAATCTGCTCCAGCGATAGCCCCATCTCCTTCAAGGACAAGATTTGCTGCAGGCGTGAAATGTCCTTTTCGGTGTAGAGCCTGTATCCGGATTGCGAATAGCCGGATGGTGAAAACAAGCCGATCTGATCGTAAAAGCGCAAAGTTCGAATCGTTATTCCAGCCATTTTCGCAAGTTCTCCGACTTTCCAATGTCGCTGCATGATCATCCCCTTTCCTGGTTGCTAGCTTATCACCGGTATCTTCAATATAGACCATTACGTTACGTAACGGTCAAGAGCCCGAATGAAATTTTTTCCAATTATTTGTTCTGGGAAGCAAGACAGACGTCAAGGATGCGAAATGGATCGCAGGATTACTCCGACACCGTCTATTGAAAGGCAGCTTCATCCTAAACCGAGATCAGAGCGAACTCAGAGAGTTGATCCGGTATCGCCGCACCTCTATTGAAGAACGTGCCCGGGAAGTCAGTGGTATCGGATAGCGGCGCCCCATTTTTTTTAGTCTGAGGGTCCTTTTCTATTGTCTTTCACGTCTTTCATTTAGATATATTTTCAAGATAGACTGACGACTTCGCTCAACTAACGGGCAGTTTAGCGCAACACAAGCAAGCTGCGACGGGCAAGTGTGGTGAACACTCATTAGTTACAATCCTTTCTCAAAAAAATTACATTGAAAAGAGGGAATTTTTACCTGATGAAGAATATATGTTTCTATTGATGGGAAATAGGAGGTAAATAATGATGAACAAGGTGACTGATGATACATTAACCAGTGAACAGCTAAAAAACGATGTAATAGCCGCTAACTACTTTAATTATGAAGAATTGTCACTTTCTCCAGATGATCGTGAAGCTCTGATCGTTTTCGGAAATCATGATATGCCTTATGAAGAATATGTTTATGGGAGGCGTAATCGTTCAATCTGGCTCCTAAATCTTAATAACGGCGATTACACTGAAATTCTGTCCTCTGATGAAGATGCCCATGCTCCGCGCTGGTCTCCTGATGGAAGCATGATCGCTTATCTTTCTCGTATTTCTGGAAAAGCGGAAATTTGGGTAATGAATCAAGACGGTTCAGGGAAAAGACAAATTTCTAATACTCATTCCCCTGCACAAAATCCTTTTCAATTTACAAAGCTTTGCTGGTCTCCTGACGGGAAGTGGATTGCCTACACGCTTATGCCAAATGGCGACAGACAGTCTCTGAATAATGATTACAGCAAGAAGAAACCCTCAACGGATATCATTGTCCATAAAACAAGAAAACAGGATCATGAGGGATGGTCTGATTACATTTCTTCACTATATCGATGCGAGTTGTATATTATCGACACGATTACTGGGGAAACCAGAAAGTTGATCCATCATTCAAATGGAGAAATTGACATAGTCGGATGGGATGACGGAGGTACGATAGTAGTCAAAGAAAATAATGAACTGAAGGAAGTTTTTGTTTCTGGATCTGAACAAAAACTTTTGTATTCGGGAGATGCAGACCTAGTCAAAATGAAAGGTCGGACCTTATATATTGCTTCAGTGTTGCATTCATCGGTTGAGATCATTATTCTGGATGACGGTAAGTTTCAGCAACTTTGCAAAGTAGAAATTCCAGGATATGGAGTAAAACTACATGATTTTAGTTTCGATACATCTCATGTATTTCTTACAGCACAAAGAGGATTATCCAATTATATGTTCTCAATAGAAACTTCCACAGGAGAACTGGAGCAGTTGACAGATGATGCAAGGGTTGTATATTCACATTGGCACACTGCTGGGGTAAAATGTTTGCACCAAGGGAACCCCCTAATTTTCCCATACAGCGGTCCAAGCGAACCAATGGAAATTTGGAAACTATCTGTAACAGGAAATATGGAGAAATTAAGCCACTTCAGCGATAAGATCATTACTTACCCAATTCCTGAAGTGAAGGTTATTAAATATGAGAGTGACGGCTGGAGCATTGAGTCACTTCTTGTACTTCCCGTTGCATATGAACCAGGAAATCAAATTCCTACACTTGTGTATTTGCATGGCGGACCCGAGGGGAAAATTGTTGCGGATTTTAAAGAATTGAACTGCGCTGAAGGACAAAGTGCGGCTTTTTTTCTCGCCAATCAAGGATACGCTGTGTTCATGCCAAATTTTAGGGGGAGCAGCGGATATGGCTTAGAATTTGAAAAGGAACTTGGGAACCTACAAATTATGAGAAATCCTTTTAAGGATGTAATGGCGGGTGTGGATTATTTGATAGAACAAGGAATATCTGATCCCGATGCAATTGGAGTTTATGGATACAGTTATGGGGGTGGTCTTTCGACATGGATCGTTTCACAGACTGACCGTTTTAAGGGAGCGATTGGGATTTGTGGCATCCACGACTTTCTGCACTGGGATCGTAATTATGGAGTTCCTTTTCATGCCTTTCGGCCCAACCGATTAGGGGAAGCTAATCCAAAGGATATGTGGCTCAAACCTGAAGTATATAAAGAACTATCGTCACTAGAGAATATCGGGTCGGTTCAAACACCTGTCTTGTTGATTGAAACAGGGGACGAGAGGCAATGGGACGGCGCACGTTGGAATAGCTGGGCAAAGACCCTATTCTTTGGTTTAGAGGGTCTCGGAATTGAAACTAATTTAGTATGTTATACTAAAGCCGATCATGGTGGCGGATGGAATCAAAAGTATCAGAGAGACTATTTAAATAGAGTTTTAGTATGGTTTGAGCATTGTCTAAAAGGAATGCCATTACCAGAATGGTTTGCAATTAATTGATGTTGATAATTAGACACCTAGGTTCAACTAAAGAGACTCGATAGCTCAAAGAATCAGATCGCAGCATCCTTTTTTGTTGAAGTAATTGTAAAGGATTTCAGAAATTATTTGAACTAACGGTGAACGATAGCTGAATATCATACTTGTCGAGCAGGCTGCCTAAGCCTGCTTATTTTATTGAACTAAAGGGCAGCTTTGTACAGATGCTTCACAAGACAGGAAATATAAAATATTGTTGAATAGATAGATAATGACAAAGGGAGAGAAATAGCTGTGAACAAATACAAGGCAATACTTTTTGACTTAGATGGCACATTGACAGACCCAAAGGTTGGAATAACCAAATGCGTACAATACGCTTTGAAAAAGATGGGTATTGTAGTAGATGACTTAAATGAACTTGAACCTTTCATTGGACCTCCACTTCAAGAATCATTCTCAAAAATATATTCATTCGACGAGGAACAAACAAAATTAGCGATCGAATATTACAGGGAAAGATTCAAGGAAACGGGGATGTTTGAAAATGAGATATATCCAGGGATAATTGAGCTTCTGACACTACTTAAAGAGCATCAAAATGAACTGGTTGTTGCAACATCCAAACCCACTGTGTTCTCGGAAAAAATACTACATCATTTTAACATTGATAAATATTTTAACCTTGTTGTCGGTAGCAACCTTGATGGAACCAGGACTGCAAAAACGGAAATTATTCAGTACATATTGGATAAGTACGAGGACAAGGAGAAGCATGAGTTTATTATGATTGGAGATAGAAAGCATGACATAATTGGGGCTAAGAATACTGGTATTCATTCCATGGGTGTAAGTTATGGATACGGATCACTTGATGAATTAATCCAATCAAACCCAACTTATATTGTTCACAATGTTGATTCCATTAAGGGGAAATTACTAAGCTAACGAGAAACGATAGTACAGCATCAGGCTGCCGGCACGAACGGCAGCCTGTTCAGCTAACAGACAGTTATATTCAACTATATATGTTAAAATATGGTCATAAGTGGACAAGTCATCGAACAATTAACTCATTTTGTTATACATAAATTGAGGTGGGATAATGGCTCAGTTCCAGGTTACTCAAACATTGAAGACGGGAGATGCTTTTATCATCAAAGGTCATGATCAAGCTATCGGATACTATAGTTTTCTTGCCTTGATTACAAAAGTTACAGGAAGCATCTCTGCTTTTTTTGCAAAATCATCATCCCGCAACTGCATAATTTCTTCATCAGATTGCTCAATCATTTGCTCAATGACAAATCCCGCTTTTGAGAGCGCATTCACATAGGTTGATAGTTTACGGTCCGATAATGCTAGCGTACCTTCTTCAAGAGATACCGAATACCAAGATTCATCGAAATAACATTTTTTAAAAGCAAGCATATTATTTTCTGCAACAACACATTTGTGTATAGGGTGAGACCAACTGAAAATAAATACGCCGTCTTTTTTAAGGTAAGAAGCGATCCGGCAAAAAGTACCCTCAAGGTCGGTAGTCCAGCCTATGGCATAAACTGAATAAACAAAGTCAAAATAATCCACTGGTATGCCACATTCTTCTTCCATGGGAGAGCAGATAAATTTTGCTGTAAGGCCGCACGCCGTCAAATGTTGCTTTGCCTTTTCAATTTGTTTTTCTGATATATCCATACCCCATAGTTCAGATGCTTTGCGTTCCCCCTGATATTGTAAGGAATGACCGGTTCCACAGCCTATCTCCAGCATCTTTTTCCCTGAGACATTACCAAAAAGTTGGCATTTTTCTTCTGAGACAAATGCTCCATAGAAAGGAAGCGCGGTTGTTCCTATGATTTCATTTCCTTTTGTATCCCATAAGATTTTGTTTGTTTTATGAATAGAATTCCTGTCCATGTCGACCGTGATAGCGCAGCCAACCTCGCCAGCGCCTATAATGTTTGTTCTATAGCCAGGATTTTTGTCCATGCAGACACCCTCCCCAAATATAAATAATATGAGCCTAAACGTATATCCCAACTTGCGCGTTATCCCAATAACACATATCGAACACGAACACTCCGCGCTATTAACTCCAAAATAATATACCGTTTTTCTAAGAACAAATCCACCCAAAATCATCCATCCAGCGGCCATTTGATCTCGCAGACATGACCGACCCATCCTGTGGCAATGGTACCGGCCTGAAGCATGGAACGGCGGGGTAAAAATAGAGACTTGCCTTGCGATCCTAAATCACTAGAATACCTGGAGAATTTACTGGCTATTAGAAATAGTTTTGAGCAGTTAGGTCCTGATGCTGGACCATATGGATGAATATAAGAAAGAACTAGATTGTTGAACTCAACCTCAAATCAGGGGAAATATGAAATGAGTAAAGGTAATATTTTCACCAGGCTCATTGCGCTAACGGGACACGTTTGTTCAATAAACTCAAAGAGACGGCAGCCGGTGTAACTGGATGCCGTTTTCTCAACTAACAGGCAGAATAACTTAATAACTTTGACGAAAACTTCAAACGCGGAGACATTGCAAAACCACAGAACACAATAATCTCCCAATATTCGTGCGCTACTTATCATAAGCTACAAACTCCCAATTTGTTCAGGCTTACGGCTTCAGTCCGAATTCGTAAAAGGGCTTAAACGGCGAACGAGGTAACCTCGAACAGAATGCCGTCAAGCGCTTTGAAGTAGAGCGTGTAACCGCCTCGCATCGACTTCGGGCTACTTTCCTCGCCTGCAAGCCCTGCAGCCATAAGCCGAAGGCAGAATTGATCCACCTCTTCCTTCGTGTCCACGTGGAATCCGACATGGAACCCCTCGGGGTAAGTTGGAATCTCGCCACCTAAGGTGGCCAACCGGCTTAAGACGAGCGTAAACCCCACTTCGTCCTTCATGACTGCAATCGCGTCACCTTTCTGATCCGCGAGCTCCAAACCGAATATATTAGCGAAAAATGTAACAGCCTCCGACATATTGTTCACGCACAAGTTCAGGTGGTTTAGCTTCATTCATTTTTCCTCCTCGTTATTCTAATACCATTAGATTAATCTAATGGTATTAGAATAGACTTATATGCTATACTTGTCAAGTGAAAGGGTGAGCACGTTGGCTAGGAAAACTCGTAAAACCAATACTCCGCTGGACCAGTCAAGAATTATTCAGACCGCGTTGCAATTGCTGGATGAGATCGGTCTTAAGGAATTAAGCATGAACAAAATCGCGAACAAGCTACAGGTGAAAACCGCGTCGCTTTATTATCATGTCCAAGACAAGGACCAGCTCATGGGACTACTGACCGATCGAATAAGCAGTTCCATGGAGTGGCCGGAGTCATCTCTTCCTTGGAGGGAGCAGCTTGGGCTTTGGGGGGAGGCTTTCCGTAAGATCCTTCTCTCGCACCGGGATACGGTGGATCTGTTTAATTCCAGTATAGCCTCGGGCTATGATCGTCTTAAGCAGGTAGAAAAGCTGTACGCCCTATTGTCATCTATCGGTTTCTCGGACCAGCAAGTGCCTTGGGTAGCTTCGATTTTGAAGAATTACGTGCTCGGATTCGTAGGGGAAGAGGTAAGGCTGCAATTGAATGCCGAGCAGGCCATCTCGAATGCGGAGTTAAGCGAACGCTATAACCAATATTATAGTCAGTTGCCTTCAGAGGAGTTCCCTACGGTAATCCGTCTGGCGTCGTACACGACGAATTCCGATTGGGTGAAGGAGTTCAAGTTCGGTCTTGATGTTTTGACAGAGGGGCTGGCGGTTAAGCTTCGGTAAGGTAATCGAGTCGCGTAAATCGCGGCTTTTTAGTTATAGGATCAAGTTCTTGCCATTGGACGATGTCAAGATCTTAATCACATTCTCGTTTTGAGTCAAGAAAATTGTCCCATTTCCTGCACTGGGAGATGACGATTTTTTAACGGAAAGGCCGCGTAAAATCAACATTTCCAGTCTACAACTTTCTAAGAACCACGCTTAGAGCGTCAAACCACCATCTACGACAATGATTGAACCGGTCATATAGCTGGATTTGTTGGAAGCCAGGAAGACGACCATCTCCGCTACTTCTGAAGGATCAGCAAACCTCCCCATCCGGCGAGGCTATATTCGGCGCGAATACCTGCCGTAGAGGAGAACACTTATGGTATAAAAAAGCAGAAAAGACACCTATTCAAGGTGTCTACTCTGATCATATCTCCATCATACCTCTATTTTTTAAGAATCGAAAAGGCTTTTTTCAGGTTCAAATCCTTGTACATTTGATCAAACTTTTTTCCATCAGCCGATTGGGGGTCAAACGGGTTGGATTGAGGTGTTGTCACGACATATACCATACCGTTTGCCTCAGCAATTGTACCTCCGATTTGACTCTTGTCATCATCCGAAAGCTTTTTCCAATCGTTCTTTGCATAAACAGAGATAGTAATTAGCGGCTGATAGTCTTTTTTATCCTTCGTCACGTAATCAAAGTAAACAACATGCTTTGCCGAAGGGAACATGACGTCGGACTTTTCATGGCGTACCTTATAGTGACCATTCCAAGAAGAAGGAATTGCTACGCTAAAGTTGGCTTCGGAATTTTTGTAAACCGTATTTTTCGCTTGTTCCTGAGAAGAATTCGGCTTTGTAACTTTTTTACCGTTCAGTTGCCATTTGCCCTTAATCCATTTCCAGTTGGAGGTCACATAAGAAGTTGTATCCGCTTGGGTAGTTCCAACTCTCTCAACTCCCTGCAAAGCGTAAGCACCTTTATTGTTCAAAGCGACTGGTTTCAGCTGAATGAAGCCATTGCCCTGCACGCCTACCTTGCCTTTGGCAAGTCCTGGCTGCGGAAATTCCACAGGCTTGCTATTTATCAATGTGTAAATATGGCTAGTTATGTAACCGCCGGTTCCACCTGTATCTGCAGTAACCATGATGTCCGCTACTTTATCATTGTTAAGATCCGGAACTAGGAGCACGGGAGAATATCCACCGTCATGCAACGGAATAGAGGTCGTTTTCTTTGTCTTCCCATTATTAATAACAAGCAGCAATTCATCATTATATGCATCGCTTGCCTTTTCTTTGTGACCATAGAGCGTGATGACGTCAGCTTTTTTGTCACCGGTTACGTCGACTTGTTTTTGTGCAAGTTTGTACATATTGGATGGCAGCTTAAAGCTGTTATTGCTGTTATTGCTCGCAGCCATAGCGCTTCCGCTGAGTACGAGAGATGCGATCATCGTGCTTGTGAGGACTTTTTTGATATTCATGTTGATTCCTACTTTCATTCTTGATAGATAAGATGTTTGTTGTTTGCTATATCAGTATAGTTCAGTAAGGATATAATTGGGTTACATCCGATTTACAAGAATGTAAAGTACTAAATGATTATCTTTACAAGAATGTAAGGTATACTTCCATCCTCTTAAAAGGTGATCCAAACCCCGGATTTATCATCAGAGATTTTGAAGCGCGGATAACGAATGCATTCCGGATCCCCGTTTTCCAGAGCAAGAAGCCACTCCGCATACCGTTCCAAACCATCCGAAGCCACGCAGCGCAGAAGCTTTTCCTCCAAATTCCCGTTTTCCGCCTCTGCACAAGGCCACTCTTCTGGATAAAACAGTCCGTCCGTCACGAGCAGCAGGCCTGCCAGTTGAATCCGGTTGATTTTGCCGCTTTCCAGATAGCGGTCCGCATCCGGCAGTCCGTTCAGCACAGAATATCCATGATCGGTGTTCATCTTATCCCTGTTAGCGAGCAGCTGCGGCTGTACCATCTCCCTTAGCGCCGCTTTGGAGCGGATGCCGGATTCGATTCCCTGCTTCCAAGTGGCCATCGGCACTTCACCGATATGAGCGACGTGATCACGTGTAATCGTCCGCACCGAGCCGTCACGGTATAAAGTCATCAGCATGCAATCTCCTGCCTGCACATATTCGATATGGTGGTCTGTGATGCGGATCAAGGTCATAGCTGCCGTCCACAACTCGCTTTTGCGGTCCATTTGAATCCCGCTCGCCCGCATTTCTTCTCCAAGTCTGGCGTTCGCTTCCTTCGTCAATGTCTCCAGATCACGACCGTCCTCGCCTGGAAGCTGTTCAAAATAATGCTTAAGCAGCTGCGATGCAAGCCTGCCGCCTGTTTCATGGTTAGCACTCCGGTATGGGACCAGCGATGTCGCACCGTCAATGACGCCATACAGCCGCTGCTCCGGGTTGATGACGACAGCGTCTTCGTTCCACTCCCCAGCTCCTTGGATTGAGATATGTTGTATTTTCATAATGGATCCCCCTTTGGCATAACGAATCAATGAATTCATATAACATCCTGCTTTACGATAGATGGTAACATATATAGATAGAATCGGACAGGGAATCGAACAATTGCCATTTTCCTATGCTTACAAGTTCAGATATGGATTCATCATCAGAAATAATCCCCGCCTGAATAGACGGGGTTGTTTGAAGTTATGAAGAATTTAGCTTATAGACGCGGGTCGATCTCCTGCTCCTGGGCAACCTCGAACAGCAGATTGGCCGCAATTTCCTGATACGCTTCACTTTCAGGCGCAATGTCATCGTGCTTCACGCCAAGCATCCGGATACCAAGCTGGTATTCGCTCAGCGAGGTGCGCAGCTTGCGGGTAATGCTCTTTTGCTTCATCAGCTTCCGGTACTTATGTGGGAACTGATAATCGTAGCCGTAAATGATGGACAGATAATCCGGGTTACGCACCTTCATGTACGGCACTGTCCGGCCATCCCAAACCTCAGGCTTAATGACGACTCCCTCCATATGATTCTCCATCGTCAGCTTCGCGAAAAATTGTTCCGCCTTTGCATAGCTCTCTGGATCAGACAAATCTAACGTTATCGCCTCATCCTCCGACAGGAAGCTGTACATTTCAGAGGTATTCCACTGCGGTATTTGCTCCTCGCCACTGCTGAAGACCATTTTCAAAACCGCAAAAGGCTTATATTCCATGATTCCCGCTTCCGCATACAGCTCAAGCTGTTTTTTATAGGTTTCATATGCCCGGACATGTTCAGCTAGCGGCACGTAGGTTTCCTGGATGTCGTGCAGATATTTGTAGTTCTGATATACGCTGGAACCGTATTTTTCACTCAGGACATTTTTGGACATGCGGTACTGATCCTGCTCGAATCCGCTCGCCTGATATTCCCCGGTCAATTTATGCAGGGCAGGTTCGAAGCCATTTTGCTGCAAAAACGCAAGCTCCGCCTCCAGCGCCTTCTCGATCGGCTTGAACTGACGCTGAATCAATCCTTCTCCAAGCGCATTCCACGGCATAAGCTCCCCGTCCAGCATCAGCATGCGGATATCCTGTTGCTCCATGTACGCACCGAACTTGGCCAGAAGCTTCTCGTACACGTCCGTCAAATCCACCTGCTTCACTTTATAGCCGTTCCGGCTCACAGCGAAGCATTGATCCAGTTCCCGATACAGGTAAATATTACACCGAGATCCCATATATTTGGGCTGTAACACGACCTGATCAACGCCATGTTGCTTAAAATAATCCAGCCCTCGCTTCAGGGACTCCAGCTCATTCGCATCCGGGTCCTTGTCGGCCGGAGACATTGTGCCGGAAATAAAATTGATCTTATGCCGGGAACAGTAATGAAGTCTACGAATGTCGTCTTCCCCCAGATCCTGGACCGAAACCTTCCGCTTCTCCTTGAACAGCACCGGAAGCTCCTCGGCCAGAACCGCTGTGCGCGATTTATGCGACTTCATGAACGGCTTGAACGAGATCATGACGGATGTCAGTCCATTGCCGTGTACCACTCCGGTGTCTAGATGGATCTTGTTACGAATCCGGAAAGCCTGCTTGGCAGCGACGTGCCCAAAGATATGAAACGGATAATTCCTTACCGCATCTTCCTGCAGAAAAGACAGCTGCTCTTCTAGCGGCGCTTCCCGGTCAATCCGGAAATTACGCTGGTGGCGGGCAGACTGGGCATCCAGCTTGCCGATATATTTATTTTTGCACGGTGCATGCGTAACATAATAAGACGAACCTTCCGCACCCACATAGCGATAAAACGGCTTCGCTGCCGATACCAAATGGTTAAATTTCCGCAGCAGCTCCGTATCATTCGAGAGGATCTCCGTGGAGTCGAAATACGTGCGCAGAAGTTCCTGATCCACGGCGCTAATCTCGCCCCTCAAGTATTTGTAGACGAAGTTCTCGTGATTCCCCATCACGAATAAGAAATGCTCCTGATTGTCATACAGAAATTCGGTGATTTCCCGCGTCTGCTTCCCTTTATCGATCCAGTCACCGACCAAAATAACCTTCGTATGCCGCAGCTTCTCTCCTAGATCCAACCTGCCGGACTCGATCCGATAGCCGTAGCTAAGCAGCAGGCCCTTCAGCTCATCCACGCATTCATGAACGTCGCCAACAATGATGTACTGCTGATCCTTAGGAAGAACCGTCTCCTGATATGCCTCCAAATCCTCAACGAGGATGCTATATTCGGGATTGCCTTTTCCTTCATCGGGCAAGTAAAAATCCTTCGCACGCACCTTATGAACCTTCTCGTATCCTTCGCGCGGCAAAGATCCGAGCACGTCTTTTTTCAAGCGGTTGATATGGTTCGTAATGAGCCGTTTGGACCGCTCCGACGCGTAATAATCTTCTCTTTTCCGGTAATCGAACACAATGACTTCGACGTTGTAATGATTTTGACGGGCAACAGCCCTTACTTTCTCTCTAAAATCCTCCGCCAATCCAGTCGTGTCGACCACGACGAACTCCGCATTAATCGGGAATGAAGTGACCATGTTCAGTTTCTCGAACAAGAGATGAAAAGCCTGCTCGCTCGCTTCCAGCATCACCTGGTCGTATTTATCGTAATCGAATCCAAGGACCTCCTGGCGGATCTGGTCGGAGGACAAATATTGAATATTAGCTTTTAACTTGGTATGAGCATCCTCAAAGCGCAGTCCCGGAATCAGCACTTCCTTGGCAAACGTTGTTTTGCCGCATTCCGTGGAACCGACGAGCATGAAGATGGTATGTATTTTTGTGCGGATTTCCATGAGCCTAAGCCCCCCTTTTCTTCAAAATGACGCCCTGCGTCGTCTGGATATGATTGACCCCGTCCCCGATCGCCACAAACTCATACTGCAGACTGGAACCCCGAATAACCTTTAGCATCCACTGCTGAAAATCTTCCTGCCCCATCTCCCACTTGTGATCGTCGTGACGGAAGCCCGTTAATTCATAGAACTGGTTAAAGTCCGCATTCGGAGTGGTGATGATCAAATGCTCGAAGTCAACTTCGGAAACAATCTGCCGGATCAGCTGCCCCGCTTCCTCTGGACTCATATGCTCAATCACCTCGGTCAAAATGACATCCACCCGTTCGCCGTTGTAGTCCTCAAGAAAATGATCAATAGACCGGAAGGCCGCGATATTATCGATTTGTCTGGATTCCGCTTTGCGAATCATTTTGCCCAGGACCTCTTCATTAACGTCGACCGCGTAATAGCTGCCTTCAATCTTGCCGGCAAACGGGAGGGCATAAAATCCTTCGCCGCATCCAACATCGAGAATAGATTTGTCAAAAGGCAGCACGCTGCCGATATAGTTTCTGCGCTGAAGCGCCGTCCCGCCATACGCAAACCGGATTTCATAGCGGCTTGTTGCCTCGAGCTCCTCTTTGTACTTACTGTACCGCTCCTTGGATGAGAGGAAATTGCGCACGAACAAACTGCGGATGTAGAACGGTGCGTCGATCACGCCTATACTCTTGATGTATTTATCCAGAACGTTATCGGAAATATCTATGTATTCGTTGCCGAACATCGACAGAAACAGGCATAATACGCTCACAACATGCAGGAGCTGATACAGGCTTTTGCGTGTCGTCACGGTTAGCGAGTAGCTCTTATGCGCCTGATGGGCGATCTCGAACGAGAAATCCTTGAGATGCTTTTCGAAAAACTCGATATACCGGATGAGCTCAATATGGACCATACCGATATAAAAAGTGTGTTCATACCCTTCCACATCGCGTTCGTCATGTACTTTATGCGGTGAGGAAAAGAACTCACTGATCGTGTTCAGTGGAAACAAAGGCGTGTTGTAACGCGACACATTTAAATATTCAAAGTTGTCCTGCTCATGCTGTTTATAGGAAATTTCATTGTCTGCATCCTTGAAATACACGTTAAACGTCTGCCCATCAGTGTACCAGCCATACGCCATACCCTTACGGATGCTCCGGAGGACCATGCCGGAATTCGGGTTCTTTTTGATCAGAAATGAAAACTGCGGATTCGTTGATTTGACTTGAATGATTGCCATTCTATACACTCCTTGCTTACTGTATTTCAAATTCATATGTCATTTGGACTTAGCGCCCGGCCTGTTGGTGTTATCATCGCTCATTTTGATCGACGCGAACATGGCGTAAGTATTACAACCTCGAAAATAAATCCCGTTTCTTGATCGCAGAACGAGCTCCCGCCCATGGCTCGAAAAGGGGAAGTTTAACATTTTATCCGTCCACCTCCCCTGTTACAATAGAAAGAGATGACAAGGAAGAAGGAGAAACGTCAGATGGCCAAGGAGAGCTTCGATAAGGAAATACAGTTTCTACGTATGCTGGTGCTGACGAGCGGGGCTTATAACAGGCAGCAGTTTGCGAAGAGGCTGGGGATTTCCGTGAACACGTTCGATAAAACGATCCGCCGTCTAAAAGAGATCGTCCAGGCCACGTACCAGCTACCAGAGGACCAGGGCAAGGAATTCACCGAAGGCATCCGCTACAATTACTATGATTCTGCGGACCCGATGCTGCTCTTTCTATTTCGTGCCAAGTCTCTAAAGGAGTCTGAAAGCCAGCGGCTTTCCCTGCTTCTCGGAGCACTGAGTGCTCTATCCCTGAATGTTCATGAGCTGCTGGATTACTGCATGAATGCACTCCCCACAAATCTCCCTTTGCCGGATGAAAAAACGATTCGCAAAGACCTGAAATACCTCGAAGAGGTAGGCGTCATTCAAAAAGAGGGCGACGTACGCCCTTTCAAATACGCAATTCGGAATGAATTTATCCGGGAGCTGACGGAAGACGAGCTGCTGGATTTATATGATTTTGTGGACGTGATGGCCAATACTCAGACCCCATCCGTACAGGGCTACCTGCTGCGGGATGGACTGAAAAAGCAGTTAATCCGAGGCCATTCGGACAAGCATGCGGTAGAGCCTTTTTTATATAAATATCACTATCACTCCAGAATTCTGGATGAAGCCCATTTATTCACCATCCTGGACGCCATACGCAAACATCGGAAGGTCCGGTTCCTGTATTTCTCGCCCAAAACAGAAAAAAGCTACGCCTCCAAAAACACCAATCCTTTATTCGAACGGGAAACGGAAGGGAAATCGGAGAAAACGCTGCCGCTTAAAGTTGTGTACGATCACCAATATGGCCGCTGGTACCTGCTTTCTTATGGTCGGGAAGGGATTCGAAAGTATCGGATGGAGGGGATCACGCAGTTCGAAGAGGATGAAGCGGTCGATCCCGCATGGTTCGAGGAGAAGCAGCAGGAACTCCAGGACAAGCTGCGTTACAGCTGGCTGATCGACACGGGCGCCCCGGTTACGGTCCGCGCCAAGTTCTATAACCCCGGGGAATCCGGGCCGAATTTCGTTAAACAGCGGGTACTGCTGCAGGGGCAGTGGGGACAAATCGTCGAGGAAGACGGCGATTCCTTTACCTATCAGATCACCGTGAATGGAACGACAGAGATCAAGCCGTGGCTGCGAAGCTTCGGTTCCAGCTGCGAGGTGCTTGAGCCGGTCCGGCTGCGCCGCGAAATGATCGCGGAATGGAAGGAGATTCGCGCCTACTATGAATCTGTTTGAGAAAATATTTAATTACCAAATCATCTCGCGGCTGGACGACACCGGCACCTTCATGGTCACTGCCCACGAACGGTCCTGGCTCAAAGCCATGCTGCAGCATCCCGTCGCCTCCGACGCCTTTACACCCGAAACGATGGACAAATTGAAGTCCATGTTAACGAAGGATGAGCAGATGGAGACGAGCGCCCACCTGATCGAAAAAGCACGGAGCAGGGAAAAGCAGGTGTACCACCCTCTCCTTCGCCCGCTTCGCCGCCTCATCATGAACCGGAGCGGAATTCGGATTACCCACTGCTTGAGAAGCGGCAAAGTCTACTCCAACCAATTGGGCGTACCCTATCGGCTGGAGTATTCTATGGTGAAGCGGGAGTGGTACCTGCTGTGGCATCATGTCCGCAATCGCGCATTTATGAGTACGAAGCTGGATAAAATCATTTCTGTTACCGAAGAAGCCCTGCCGATTGAAAGGGTAAACGGTATTCTGGAGCGGATCGGTCAAACGCTTGATAACCGCAAGACTGAGGTCCTTATAGAGATCATCCCGCACTATAACCCGGAGCTGTCACGGATTCTGTATGCACTGTCCTGTTTCGAGAAAGAAGTGCAATACGATGCGCAGCAGGATACGTACACGGTAGAAGTATGTCTGCTCGGGGAAGAGAAGGAGTATCTGCTCTCCAAGCTGCGCTTTCTGGGAAAGCGGGTGCGGGTGCTTGAAGGGAATTATGTGAAAAAGCGGATGCTGGAGGCGTCAACGAAGGCGCTGGAGAGGTATGGGGTGTTGGGAGAGGATAATCTTTAAGTATTCTCCTTCTCGATTACCTCTTTCATATAATTAAGCAACTCATCTTTTAGTTCCTCATGCTGAAGCGCATAATGAATCGATGTCTGGATAAACCCTAGCTTCTCGCCCACATCGTGACGAATACCGTCAAAATGATACGCATAGGTGGATTCCATCTCATTAAGTTTAGACAATGCGTCGGTCAATTGAATTTCTCCGTTCACACCCGCAGATTGCCCTTCAAGGAGTGTGAAAATATTCGGAGTTAGAATATATCTCCCCATAATCGCTAAATTCGACGGAGCTTCTGAAGGTGCAGGCTTCTCAACAAGCCTCGCCGCTTGATATACTCGATCACTGATCTGCCGTGCGTCTACAATCCCATAACGCGAGACTTCTTCTATAGGTACCGGCTGCACGCCTACAATGGATGAATGATATTGCTCGTACACCTCAATCATCTGTCTTAGGCAAGGCACATCCGCTTCTACAATATCGTCTCCCAATAGCACGGCGAACGGCTCGTCCCCAATGAATTTGCGCGCACACCAGATCGCGTGGCCAAGGCCCTTCGGTTCTTTTTGCCGGATATAATGAATATCTGCCATCTCAGAAGATTTACGCACCTCATTAAGCAGCTCCCACTTACCTTTTGCCGTAAGGTTATGTTCAAGCTCGAAGGAGTAGTCAAAATGATCCTCGATTGCCCTTTTCCCCTTGCCTGTGACGATAATAATGTCTTCGATGCCGGAAGCAACTGCTTCCTCGATAATATATTGAATGGTTGGTTTATCAACTATGGGCAGCATCTCTTTCGGCATGGCTTTGGTAGCCGGAAGAAACCGTGTGCCGAGCCCTGCTGCCGGAATAATGGCCTTGCGAATTTTCATGGCAATGCTCCTTGAAAAAATAATCTTATTTTTCCTATATTCTAACACATAAAAGCCTCTGCTTATCAACATCACATAACCAGTGCAGAGGCTTCCCATACTTTCTTAATTCGAGCATCGTTCCCTTTACTAAAAAAATCGCCGCCATCAAGGTTAAAGGAGTTGATGGCGGCGATTTTCTGCCGATCTTAAGTTTATTTAAAAACGGCAATTTTCGCTTGTTGATTGTACCAGTTGAGGAAATTACCGACGACCGTATCCAAAAACTTCACCGTCGGTTCGTGAGTCAGATTGCCTTCGGCATCGATTTTCTCGTGTACGACCCCTACATAAACTTCGTTGCCGGGCAAGAGAGGCGACCCAATGCCGGAAGCGAATAAAATATCGCGCAAATGACCTTGGGCTTTGACGGTTCCAAGAAGGCCCATCGAAGCGCCGACGATCCAAGACGGTTTGCCGTTCATCACTTTATCCACGCGAGACAACCAGTCGATCGCATTGCCTAATACGCCGGGAATGGTTCCATTATATTCTGGCACCACCCATAACACGGCATCGGCTGCAGCCACTTTTCCTTTGAACTCCTTAACGACGGCCGGCGGCTCATTCTCGATATCTTGATCATAGAACGGAAGCTCGCGAATGCTTAAAATTTCAAGCTCAAAACGGTCTTTATACCGCTGCTGAATGTATTTGGCAAGCTTCAGATTATATGATTCTTTCCGAATACTCCCTACGATAGCAACAATCTTCATCTTAAATTACCTCCAAATGTCATGTCATGATTTAATGTGTACCGATCTCAAATCCCTATTCGCCCCTTACCTCTGCGATGATCATCATGTTGCCCCCTCGCTACTCATTTTAAACGCTAGTACCCTACGCTTCAATCGAAGAAAAGTACATCTGTCCCGGTACAGATAACCTCTGCGGCCGTTTCCCCCTAATTCCCAGTAACTTCTAGCATGAGTTAACGATCCCTTTACAAACTAAATGTATACTGAATATACAGCAACATATAAACCATTTTTCGAAGAAAGGAATGCAAAAATATGGGTATTCATACGTATTTTCAATCGTTAAACGACCTCGAGCGCATTATTCGTTGTCCAGGCAAATTCAAATTTGAAGAGCATAGCGTTTCCGCTCATTCCTGGAAGGTTGTTCAATATGCCAAAACATTGGCCGATATTGAAGAAAGCAATGGGATCACGGTGGATTGGAAGAAGCTATACGAAATTACAAGCAGTCATGATTATGGGGAAATTTTTATCGGGGATATCAAGACGCCCGTGAAGCACCACTCGCTCGAACTGCGGGCTATGCTGCAACAGGTTGAAGAAGGTATGGTCGCTCATTTCATAGACGAGCATATTCCAGAGGAGTTTAAGCACATTTTCCGCAGACAACTGCGCGAAGGCAAAGACGATTCTGTAGAAGGGAAAATACTGGAGGTGGCTGATAAACTGGATCAGGTCTATGAGGCTTTTACAGAGCTGCAACGAGGAAACACAGAAAAAGAGTTTATCGTGATGTATCGAGATGCTCTCATCAAAATTAAAGGAATCAAGCTTCATTGTGTCGACTATTTCTTGCAACATATTCTACCCGATTTGGTTCACGAAGGATCAAGATCCCCTATCGATATTGAAAAAATAACGAATGAAGCGTTAGCCTCATAGCTTCTCACTTCAACCTCCCCTGCCTTTTCCGACTGTCCACCCCTATGTCAATCCACTAGTGTTTTTTTCTTTCAAGCTTCTCTAGTTTTCCCTTTTCTTATTCCTCTACATAGAAGTGCAATTCCCCCCTGTTTTAATACATCCATCCCTATCTCCTTTACAAGTTGGTTAATCCATTAACTTTTTTAGACAAAAATTCCGAAATATTATTTAATTGTATTCTTATTTTTTGAAATAAAAATACAATATGGAGACTAGTATGAATACACAGAAAAAAGGGGGACATCAAATGAAACTGATTGCGAACCAAAAAATTTCGGTCAAGATTAATAGTTTAATCGTATTCTTTTTACTTTTCTTAGCAGTGATCGGAATGATCGGGTACATATCTTTAAGGACCGTTAATGCCAATGCGAAGGAAATGTATGAAGACAAAATGCTTCCGAATGAAGTGTTGAGTCAATTGATTACGATCAGCACCCAAATTGATGCCTATCAAACCAAGCTGATACTAGGAGACACTAGAGTGGATAGGGCCAGTACTATTGCCGAGATTGACCAGCTTAAGGAACAGGATGCAGCGACTAGAAAGCAGCTTGAAAGTTATGGCAAGCAAGCCGTGGATCAAGATTTATACAAGCAGTATTTAAAATTAGTTAAGAACGGTGAAGAGCATTACGTGCGTGTGAAGGAGTTGCTCGAGAAAAACAATTCTACGGAAGCCTATGTATACTATGATTTAAATTTTAGGACAAATATCGATAGTATCGTAACCGTGCTAAGAAAAATGAAGTCCATAAATCTGGAAAACGCAGAGCAGTTTAACCAAATCAATAGTAAGCAAGCCCAGAACAGTATGACTCTTGTGCTGATTGTCCTGCTGGCTGCGATTGTGATCTGCGGTACTGCCGGTTTCTTTATATCCCGAATCATTAATAAGCCGATCAAAGAGCTTCAGATGGTCATGGCAAAAGCTGAATCGGGGAATCTAGCAGTCAAAGGCAGCTATCAATCTAAAGACGAATTAGGACAGCTCACCAAGAGCTTTAACGGGATGATTGAAGCAATTCGAGAGATGATATCAAAAATGAGCATTCATTCATCCATTATTGCCACCAATTCGGAAAAACTGTTATCTAACGCTGAAAAAATTACTCAGCATACTTCTCACAATGCAGAGGAGCTGCAGGAGGTAGCATCACAAGCAGTCATTCAGTCTCATAATATCCAAGAAAGCAGCAGAGTTGTAGAGGAAGTCGCTGCCGGCGTTCAAAAAATAACAGAAGCTACAGCATCCGTCGCTGACTTTGCGAATCACTCTTCTAAACAGGCTGACACGGGAAGTGAGCAAATTGCGCGTATTAATGATCAGATGAATGCGATTCTGGACAGCTCGAAGGAAACGGGGGAAGAGATTCGCACATTTCATAAGCAGACCGAAGATATTGGGAAGACAGTGCTTATTATTCAAGAGTTAGCTGAGCAAGTAAATCTACTATCACTGAATGCTTCAATTGAAGCAGCTCGTGCAGGAGAATACGGAAGAGGATTTGCTGTAGTAGCGAATGAAGTGAAAAGACTAGCGGAACACTCCAAGGAATCTTCCCGGGAAATTGTCGCGATTGTGAACAGCATTCAGGATCGTTCCTCGCATGCAGTCATGCTTGTCGACAAGGAGCAACAAGAGGTTGAGCGGGGCATGATCGAGATGCATGCTGCGAAGCAGGCCTTTGAAGAAATTAATGAGTCTGTGCAACAGTTGACCGAGCAATTGCATGAAGTGTCTGCATCCGCAGAGGAAATATCGGCAAGCACAGAGCAGGTTACCGCCACTCTCCTTCATATGAATGGGGCCATTGAACATTCCTCCAATCAAACGGTGCGTGTTGCGAAGTCAACGAATGATCAGGTATCTGTCATTCAAAATATGAAGGGCGACATCAACGACCTGAGCGGCGTCGCAATCGAGCTTCAAGAGCTGTCGCAGAAGTTTAAGTTATAGTAAGGCATAGGCATTACGCCCAGGTAAAAAGAGAAACGATAGTCAATAAATATAAAAGAAGAGATGGCATAAAGCCATCTCTTCTTTATATTTATAAAGCGGGTGATGGGAATCGAACCCACGCTACCAGCTTGGAAGGCTGGAGTTCTACCATTGAACTACACCCGCAAAAAAGTGGTCGGGATGACACGATTTGAACATGCGACCCCCTGGTCCCAAACCAGGTGCTCTACCAAGCTGAGCTACATCCCGATATAAATGGCGTGCCATGAGAGATTCGAACTCCCGACCTTTTGATTCGTAGTCAAACGCTCTATCCAGCTGAGCTAAGGGCGCAAATATTGGAGCGGACGACGAGAATCGAACCCGCGACCCTCGCCTTGGCAA
The DNA here is from genome assembly GCF_022898935.1 of Paenibacillus mangrovi. Lineage (GTDB taxonomy): Bacteria > Bacillota > Bacilli > Paenibacillales > Paenibacillaceae > Paenibacillus_AQ > Paenibacillus_AQ mangrovi. The sequence goes on from NZ_JALIRP010000003.1 coordinate 573,008, forward strand.
GGCGATGCTCTACCGCTGAGCCACGTCCGCGAAATTTAGGATGCGGTCGAGAGGACTCGAACCTCCACGGGGGGTTAGCCCACACGGACCTGAACCGTGCGCGTCTGCCAATTCCGCCACGACCGCAAAATATAATGGTGAGCCATGAAGGACTCGAACCTTCGACACCCTGATTAAAAGTCAGGTGCTCTACCAACTGAGCTAATGGCTCAAATGTTTACCGGGGTCCCTGAAAAGTATCCGGAATCGCCCTCGAAGCATTTGCTTCACTTTTTGGGGTGAATTGGCTGGGGAATGACTCAGCTGAACTAAGCGCCCTCATTTATAATACCTATGTATTCGAGTTAAAAAGGCGAGAAAAAAGCCCCATTTAGGGGGACTGCTTGGCGGCTTCCTACTCTCCCAGGACCCTTCGGTCCAAGTACCATCGGCGCTGGAGGGCTTAACGGTCGTGTTCGGGATGGGTACGCGTGGAACCCCTCCGCCATCGCCACCAAACAGGATTTTTGCGCTGTTTTCGCTTCGATAATGACTCACCAGCAAAATATCCGTCCTTAGAAAGGACATGCAGCTTAAAAATCGTTCAGATGTTTGATCACCTGAAAACTAGATACGAAACGATTTGCATTTTAGCCCCGTTCTCTTGGGGTCCCCGAAAAGTAATCGGTGTTGCTACAAAGCTTCACGTCACTTTTTGGGGTTATTCTAGGATAAGCCCTCGACCG
>NZ_JALIRP010000030.1 GCF_022898935.1 Paenibacillus mangrovi
TGATCCCCTTTTCCGACATAAATTTAACTGTTGAATAAAATAAAGTAACTAATGAATCAATAATTATTTGGACCGAAACTTCCACATCTTCTCCATCGGCTGATTTTGAACATTTAGTGTTAATAAAATCAATGTAGTCATGAAACAATCCATGAAAAAAATCATCAATTGATAAATGACGAAATGAGATTTCATTTTGATTTAATAGTTCTGTCGATATGGAAGTCTTTCCGGAACTTGAAGTTCCATTTAGAAAAACTATTAATCCTTGCTTCAATTTAATCACCCCTTATCTAAGGAATTCGTGTAGTGATTAAGGAATCCTGCCTGTTAGCACAACGCGGCTGCCGATTTATGCCGACAGCCGCGTTTTAGTTATAGATTAAGCTATCGTTCCCGTTAGTTTAATCCTTCGCTTTGTGCGATACGCTGTTTAGTGTTTACTAAGTAATTAGCAACATGGGTGTACCTACTGACATACCCCTTCACGTTACTTATTAATTTTTTATCATATTCATATGCTAACTTATCAATATAGTCGAAAACTGCCCTTTGGTTAGTGATGTCTAACTTTGACATTTCAATATTTGGAGGCAACTGTTCTCCATACCCATATCTATGTATATTAGTACCATACCGAATATCCCTTTCAATCAACTCAACGACCAAAAAATCTCGAACTAAATCCAGAAGTAGATGTAACCCAATTAAATTATCATTTCGAGCAAATTTCTTAATCGCCATAAAATACTTAAACCAAGTATTATTACTTTCATATGAGTCAAATGAATAGTTTTTAACAAGACTAGGTAGTTTATCTCTAAGTTTAAGGTCACCAAAAATAATTGTATAAGATTGGCCTTTTTGAGATTCTATCAAAATCCACTCATCATAAGAGCAAAATTTCACATCAAGTAAATGAATTGAATTCTCCAATGAGATGCAGGTTCTGAACGATATTGAATGTTCAACCGACCTGTACGTTTCGCTTCCGACAACAAACCCGATAGAATTAATTGCCCCAATAATTACTTGTTCATCAATCAGGAAACCTTCATCCATTACAATTAATAAGTCAGTATCGGACCAAATATCAACTATTTCATCAGATTGTTGGGAACCACTTAGAACAATTCCTCTTACATCTTTTAGATTTGATGTAATTGCATCAACCACATGATTTATAAAAGTGTTCATGCCTCATCCTCTTTTCGATATTAATTGTTCTATCATAACATGCTCCAAATTCATACATCAGGTGCTAAACAATTATAACTATCCTGCCCGTTCGTATTATGAGGTCACCAGATCTTTCTGGTGGACCTCATTTTTGTGTGGTCGTAAGATAGCGGTAGCCGGGGATCGAACGTTTCTGCCCGTGGGACTTGGATCCCGAGAGCT
>NZ_JALIRP010000031.1 GCF_022898935.1 Paenibacillus mangrovi
TTCCCCATTCGGACATCCCCGGATCAAAGCTTGCTTACAGCTCCCCGAGGCAGTATCGTTGTTCGCCACGTCCTTCTTCGGCTCCTAGCGCCTAGGCATCCTCCGTGTGCTCTTAGTAGCTTAACCATGTTTGCTCAAGTTTCGCGCCATGTGCTCTGTTGCTCGCCAGTTTCTTGATTGGAATAAACCAAGGTGGAAACTGTCTCACAAAGGATCACCTGTCACGAATCTTTCGCAGCTACTTTTATTAAACTTGTTGACACAAGTTCAGCTAAAAGGATATTTCTAAAACGCAAATTCGTTTCGTTATCTAGTTTTCAAGGATCAATGTTAAAGATAATTGGTGGAGCCAAGCGGGATCGAACCGCTGACCTCCTGCTTGCAAGGCAGGCGCTCTCCCAGCTGAGCTATGGCCCCATATTTTCACTTCAAAAAGTGAAGTATGGCTTTTATGAATTTATATGGTGGGCCCTAGTGGACTCGAACCACCGACCTCACCCTTATCAGGGGTGCGCTCTAACCAGCTGAGCTAAGGGCCCAAATATAATTTGTGCTGCACCTCTTACGGTACAACCCATAAGGGCTTGCGCTTGGCAGCGTCCTACTCTCCCAGGACCCTTCGGTCCAAGTACCATCGGCGCTGGAGGACTTAACGGTCGTGTTCGGGATGGGTACGCGTGGAACCCCTCCGCCATCGCCACCAAACGCATTTTGAAAGAGTGTTTGCTCTCTCAAAACTGAGCAACGAGTGAGTGAAATTTTTACGAAGTAAAAATACTTCGAGAGCATTATCTTGCTTTATTTGAATGTTTCCGTTTCAGGAAACGATTCTCCATAGAAAGGAGGTGATCCAGCCGCACCTTCCGATACGGCTACCTTGTTACGACTTCACCCCAATCATCTACCCCACCTTCGGCGGCTGGCTCCCTTGCGGGTTACCCCACCGACTTC
>NZ_JALIRP010000032.1 GCF_022898935.1 Paenibacillus mangrovi
GAAGTCGGTGGGGTAACCCGCAAGGGAGCCAGCCGCCGAAGGTGGGGTAGATGATTGGGGTGAAGTCGTAACAAGGTAGCCGTATCGGAAGGTGCGGCTGGATCACCTCCTTTCTATGGAGAATCGTCTTCTGCAACGAAGACATTCAAATATGCCTTTCATGGCAAAAATCTCACTCGTTGCTCAGTTTTGAGAGAGCAAACACTCTTTCAAAATGCGTTTGGTGGCGATGGCGGAGGGGTTCCACGCGTACCCATCCCGAACACGACCGTTAAGTCCTCCAGCGCCGATGGTACTTGGACCGAAGGGTCCTGGGAGAGTAGGACGCTGCCAAGCGCAAGCCCTTATGGGTTGTACCGTAAGAGGTGCAGCACAAATTATATATGGGCCCTTAGCTCAGCTGGTTAGAGCGCACCCCTGATAAGGGTGAGGTCGGTGGTTCGAGTCCACTAGGGCCCACCATATAACTTCATAAAGTAAGCCATACTTCACTTTTTGAAGTGAAAATATGGGGCCATAGCTCAGCTGGGAGAGCGCCTGCCTTGCAAGCAGGAGGTCAGCGGTTCGATCCCGCTTGGCTCCACCAATTATCTTCAACATTGATCCTTGAAAACTAGATAACGAAACGAATTTGCGTTTTAGAAATATCCTTTTAGCTGAACTTGTGTCAACAAGTTTAATAAAAGTAGCAGCGAAAGTTTTTGGGATGATCGATCCTTTGCGGTTTTTGCAACAGAGCGATCAGCGCAAAAACTGGAGCGTTTGGTTAAGCTACTAAGAGCACACGGAGGATGCCTAGGCGCTAGGAGCCGAAGAAGGACGTGGCGAACAACGATACTGCCTCGGGGAGCTGTAAGCAAGCTTTGATCCGGGGATGTCCGAATGGGGAA
>NZ_JALIRP010000004.1 GCF_022898935.1 Paenibacillus mangrovi
ATATATCCACTATTACAACCACAAACGAATAAAGGCAAAACTAAAACGCATGAGCCCGGTACAGTACCGAACTCATGCGTTAGAGGTGGCCTAACTATATAATGTCTAACTTTTTGGGGTCACTTCATGGAGGCAGCTCCTTTTTGCTTGTTGACGGGCAGGATTGTTCAATCAATTCGCGAATAATTGACGAATGGAAAAAATCGCTAAGGACAACTTCTACAAAAATTTCAATTGAATTTACTCAAATCAGATTCATTAAGGAGGAAGTGCATGAAAGCAACCATCATCGAAAAGCCGTCCATGACATTAATCGGTTTAGCGGCTAAAGTAACTCTCTATGATGTGCAACAGAATCGGACAACGCTTAATCTATCGGCGAATTTCATGGAAAGAAGAGCGGAAGTCAAAAGTTGCATTAACGAAAGAGAAGTATTTGGTCTTAGTACGGACCCTGAAGATTATAATCCCGAAACGGACCTTTTTGAATTTTTTATTGGAGTTGAAGTTTCTTCGACCGAGGACATTCCGGATGAAATGGTCGTTAGAGAGATCCCAGCCAATACTTATGTTTTATTTACATTCAATGGCCCTTTCGAAAATGCAGGTGCCGTACATGCTTATTTATACTCTACGTGGTTAAAAGAAAGTGGATATGAACTTGCTGGGCTATATAATATCGAAATCTACGATGAAAGAAATCATGATCCCGAGTCTGCGGAGTCCATTACGGATATTTGCTTTCCCGTTCGCAAGAAGTAATGGCATTTCGCAAATGTGGATTAAGCTTACGGGAAACGATAGCTGAATATCATACATTGTCGAGCAGGTTGCCTAAGCCTGCTTATTTTATTGAACTAACAGGCAGGATAGTTGAATGAAAGATCATCCATAATTACATTAGAAATGGTGAAAATAATGAAAACCAAAAAAACAAATGCTCATCCAGGTGACTTATTCGTTGTCGTATTGCCTGATGGACGATATGGTGCGATACGTATTATAAATCAAGTGGATAAATCACTTTTAATAGCAGTTACGACTTATCTGGAACCAAGAATACCTTCGGTTTCTGATCAACAACTACAAATGATTCTTATTCAAAATCGATTCAGTTATAAGAACGAATCTGCGATAAGTTGGTATGATGGGAAAATACCTAAAGACTTTCTGTATATAGGTAATATTCCTGTATCAGAACATGAGAAGATGGTTGAATGCAATAAATATAGCGGCAGTTTGAGTTCTTCTTGTGCACATCCAGTTTATTGGGAGTGGCGTTGGCTAAATGATCGTGAAAACTATGAGAATGAAATACAAGCTGAAAGACTCAAGCGTGAAGAAGAGAACAAACATCGAATACACGTACCAAAACAAATGATGACAGATGTTGAATTTTGGACATACATATCTATGCTCGATCTTCAACAAAAGGACGAAGAAGATGCCGCTTCCCCTTTAGTAATGAAGCTCGCTAAGACCAGTGTCAGTAATATTAAAAGATTCGACGAAACTTTGGCGTACAAGCTATATTTGCTAGATACGAAAGAGCATGCCAAGCAAATTGGGGAATTTGCTTACAATGAGGAAGAAGATTATATCTCAGCTGATGGATTTTTGTACGCTCGTTGTGCCGCTGTCGCAAAAGGGAAATTCTTTTATGAATTGGCACTGAATTCTCCTTGTGATATGCCTAAAGACGAGGGATTTGAGATCCTTATTAGCATTGCTCATGAAGCTTATGTCAAGAGAACAGGTAAGGAATATTATTATGGAACAGGCTGTAGCTATGAATCATTTGAAAATAAAGAAGGTTGGCGATAAACGAAGCGGATGTATCCTGTTGAGGAGTTGAACTAACGGGACCGATAGTTGAATCATGATATAGAGGCAACTGGTCAAACGATCAGCTGCCGTTTTCATTGAAGTAACGGGCAGGATAGTTCAGTAAACACGAGAAAAGGCCGCCGGCATACGTATCAGCCTTTTCTCAGCTAACGGCAGAAATGTATAATAAGAAAGATTCAGCCCGATCGACAAGATCGGGCCGATTTTATATCAATTACTCGATAAAAGCTTATTAAGCTTGGGGATCGTATCGTTATCGTTTGCCGGGATATTGATCGTGACCGTAAGGTGGGGAGAATCAGATACAAGAAACGAAATTTGATCAAATACAAGTAGTCCGGCCGTCGGATGATGATTAATTTTCTTTCCTTCAGGTCCATTCAGAACATCATGCTGGGGCCACCATGCCCTGAATTCCGCGCTTACCTGATTCAAATCCCCGATGAGTTCCATCCACCAAGGATCACCGGCGAATTTACCGTAACTGGCACGAAAATGAGCCAACCGATGCCGGGCATGTGTTTCCCAGTTTCCTTGAAGCAATTCACGCACGTATCGCGAAGTGAACGTCCGCCAAACAGTATTTCGCTCGCGCTTTGACATAGCCCCATAATCCCCATAAATCAAATTTGCAGCCTTGTTCCATGCAACAATATTTAGGCGTTGATCAGTAACATAGGCCGGACTACTCCCTTGTAGGTCAAGGAACTTCTGAAGTGTCTGACTAATGTTGTTTTCGACTGGCGTCAGATCGGCAGGCAGCTGCTGGAGGGCCAGCAAAAATAAATGCTTGCGCTCATTCGAATCAAGCTGGAGAGCTCGGGCAATGTTTTCTAGCACTTGAGCCGATACCTGAATATTTCGCGCTTGTTCCAGCCATGTGTACCAGTCCACACTGACACCAGAGAGTTGCGCCACTTCCCCGCGTCTAAGTCCCGGCGTGCGCCGACGGCCTACATTAGGCAGACCAGCTTGCTCGGGTGAAATACGGGCACGACGTGTCCTCAAAAACTGCGCCAGCTCATCAAGCCGCGTATTGTTTGATTGTTCCATAAATTTGCTCCTGCTCTCCTTGTCAGACACATATCGTAGGAGAATTACTCCTATGATAAACCCTCATCTTATTCTAGTATACAATTCATTATACACTTTCAATGAGACGAAATGGCAAATACTTAAAATTGCACTGAAAGGGGACTTACTTTGGAAAAAGCAATGCCAATACAGACCAGCAGTACCGGCAAGCTGGCCAAAGGGCTGTTGCTTCTCGGACTTTCGCTCGGATACTTTATGGTGCTCTTGGATATGACGGTGGTGAGCATCGCGCTGCCTGCGATTCGCGCCGAGTTGGGTGGGGGAATATCCGGCCTTCAATGGGTGGTCAACGCATACACGATTGTGTTTGCCTGTTTACTGCTATCAATGGGTGCTTTTGCTGACAAACTTGGGGCCAAACGTGTCTATACGTGCGGTCTGGCCCTATTTCTCGTAGCATCGGCCACTACTGCAGCCGTTTCGACGCTAGGCGCGCTTATCGGGCTACGTGCGATACTCGGTATAGGAGGCGCAGCTCTGATGCCAGCCTCGCTCACCCTGCTTGCCCATGCCTACCCTGGATCAGCTGAACGTGCCCGGGCGCTTGGCATTTGGGCAGCAGTTACCGGGGCAGCGATGGCGGCAGGACCTGTTGTCGGTGGGCTATTGGTGGACTCGTTCGGTTGGCGCAGCATTTTCCTTCTCAACGTGCCGCTTGCAGGCATTAGCTTAATCATGACTTTCCTGCTCGTCAGGGAAACGGACCGTAAACCGCGGAAATACTTTGACTTGGGAGGGCAAATCACAGCCATTGTCGCCATAGCTGCATTGTCGTTCGGACTGATGGAGGGGGAAACGTACGGATGGAATTCCCCGGTTATTTTCGCGGCATTTAGTCTGGCTCTGTTGAGCGCCATCATATTTTTGATTGTTGAAGCGAAAGGCAAGACACCGTTACTTCCGTTACGGCTATTTAGGAATACGACGGTATCGGCCGGAATGCTTGCCGGGATGGCGATTAACATCGGCCTGTCCGGAATTTTATTTGTACTGCCATTATTTTTTCAACAAACGCGCGGATTATCGGCCCACACAGCAGGACTCACGCTCCTTCCAATGATGATTCCACTGGCCTTTAATCCAATTCTGACCGGTCGAATTGTTGGCAGAATCGGAGCGCGGATACCGATGACTGTCGGCTTTAGCCTTGGTGCAGTAGGTACATTGCTGCAAGTGTGGACGGAAGTGAACACGAACTATGTTATTACGATGATTGGATTGCTGCTGATCGGTTTCGGAGTGTCCTTTACGATTCCCTCGTTGATGGCGGCCGTAATCTCTTCTGTCCCGAAGGAACAGACCGGTGCAGTTTCAGGCGCTCTCAATTCGAGCCGTCAGCTTGGCGCGACGCTGGGGGTCGCCATCCTCGGCTCGATTCTGAGTGGCAGCAAATCGTTTATTGCCGGAATGCATATGTCGCTTATCGTTACAACTGTTATTTTCTTCGGCGGCAGCTTGCTGTCGTTTGCATTTATCGGCAGAAAACAATAACGGCAATAAACGAAGGCTTCACATAATTCATTTGATAAATTAACCGAGAACGATAAAGCAAAGAGATTGTATCATTAGGCTTCTGCAGCGATCGACCTGCAACCTCATTACTCTAACGGGAACATTAATGCAATAAGAATTTTGGAGGCAGCCGACATTTTGTGTCGGATGCCTTTTCTTATTAATAAGCAGGATAGTACAAAAGTTTCGCGAATACCCCACACATGGAATTATTTACTAAGGACGTGAATAAGAAGTTATAGGAAATCAATGCAAAACAAAAAGATTACTGAAATATTTTCGAGCTTTGGAGGAAGAGAGATGGATGTTAGATTAAGAACATTAAATATAGATGATTACGATATTGTATTTAATTGGAGCAAGGACGATGTATTTTGTTCTGCTAATGGGTGGAAGAAAGATAGAAGCGCTGGTTGAAAGGACGGTCTTTGTGTGGCAAAAAAGAAAACAGTGAAAAGAATCAACAAGATTCTCCTGACTGCGATAGGCGGAATCGCACTTATTTTGGGTGTTTTGGCGGGTTATGTTTATTTCTTCATACTTGAAAAGCCTGCTGAACCGGATAAATGGGCTGCTGCGGAGCGCTATGTCTGGAATAAAATCAAGTTTGACCATGATGCACAAGTAATTTCTGCCGACGGTTCGGAATACTATTTACTTGCCAATAAGGGAGCAGCTACAGAAGATAAATTGATCATTTATTTTTCTGGGGGCGGTGTGGCCTGGGATGCGGTGACTGCCGCGCAGCCGATCAGTCTGAGTAATGTAATGAAGAACGGTGAGATCAAATATTACTTTCCGAACATTCCATTCTTTAAAGTAAGTACGCTTGGCGGCCTGTTGAAAAATAATAACCCTGACAATCCGTTCAAGGATTGGAATATTGTATATATCCCTTATTCTACTGGTGATCTGCATATCGGGAATGCATCCAAGGAATATACGGACGCCAAAGGCAAGCCGTTTACAATGCGTTACAACGGGCAAGCCAATACGCGCGCAGCATTGGAATGGATTGCAAACCATTTCGCTTCGCCGGTAAAGATCCTCATTGCGGGAGAAAGCGCCGGAGGATTCGGAGCTGCTTTCTGGGCGCCTGAGATTGCGAAACGCTACCCAGATGCCCGTATTTATCAATATTCGGACGGTTCCTACTTAAATGCCGACCGCTGGCCAGATATTATCGATAACGAATGGAAGGCCAACTTTGCAGCAACCTTTGGTTATGAAGTCCACGGCGATTTGATTTCGTCCGTACTCGCGGCGAACCGCAAGCTGCTCCCGGACAATGCGGTACTTTTGCAATCCAATACACTTTATGATGAGCTGCTGTTCGACTTTGAAAAGGATCTGAATGGTGATGTTTCGGACGATGGCGAGTATGTGCATCGCTGGTCGGCACGCATGCTGCAATCTGCGGGAGAGCTAACTGAAGTATTGCCAGGCTACTATTATTACATCACTGATTACGATCTTAACGAGAAGACGGGCCGAACACCACATACACTCTCCTCATTAAATCATTTCTACAAAGCCGAACAGGACGGGGTGAAGCTGATGAAGTGGTTGGACGATGCCGTGAATAAGGATGTATATTACTCCGTGGGGCGGCATTTTGTAGAGAATGACGGCTGACGCTGTCGGTTGTAAGGTCTAGGGGTTCCTTTTTTTATATCAAAGTCCCAGTATATGGTGTAGTGGTGTCGTGCAATAATCTTCGACAGCAGTTACAGGATATAAGCATGCGAGAACTAGTCTATAGGCGTGTGACAATAGCGAATCTAACAGTCATAGAGGCGGCTTATTCCTAATTGGTATAATTCAATAAACTAGCTATCAGGATACACTGAGATTTCTCTGACGTTGGTTTCAAAAGATGCATCATATTGCTGTAAAATGTCTTCCAAGATAACATGTTCTCGCACTCCGTATATTTGAATAATGGTCTTTTCCCTGTAGGTTTCTAAATCAAACGGAGCGGGAACGAAATAAACAAATTCGATTTTCGTGAAGAGTTGGTGGAATTAGGCCAAGGTGTCGGATGATATGCAGGATAGTTTATCAATATATTTTTCATTATTCCAGGAATATATTGGTGAGCATTGAATTCTTACTTGTACTAAGAAAAGAGGAAAGAAGGTTTGCCCGATGGAGGTTACGCAGCAGCCAGCTACGGTTACATCTGTCCCTAAATTGGCATATGACGGTGGACAAATCGATGTAATTTGGGACAATCATGAAATGGCTGTCCAATGGTATGAAAAACATATGGGATTTACCCGAAAGCAAGTAATGAATGGGAAAAATGAAAAATTATCTACAGCGGAAATTATGACCGAGTTGCGAGCTGGTTTATGGCTCAAATCTGTACTGACGGACAGAAGAGTTAATCATTTTTTCGCCGAACGTGGCACGGTTGACCCAAACGTTCGCTGGTGTCATGCTACGCGTGACTTAGAAGCCGAGCATACTTATTTCCAAAAAGAAGGCATACGTACTTCTGACATTTATTACACAGCCGATGGTAAGGGGCACTTTGATTTTTGGGGATTCGAAGGTACTCGATTAACCGCAGCAGAAAGCCAAGATATTCAAGACGGTTCACGCTTTGGCGGAAGTTGGGTTCGTATTGGAGTAAGAAATCTTCAAGAGGCTAGAACGTGGTATGAAAAATATTTAGGGATGGTATTATTGGAGGATTACTCTACAAAAGGGTCCCTAAAAATGGGGTTATCTTTGGAACATCATTCCGATGTACATTCCGTTTGGTGGCTTGACCAACTTTCAGAAGACGCACCGGATAATGGACCAGTAGATGGACCTTGCCGCCCTTATTGTGTCACTCATGATGGAGAGGCTTTTTCTCAATATTTTCAATATCTACGAGATAACGGTATCCGTACTTCTGACTACATTACTGGTGGTTTTTTTGCGTTTTTTCACTTTTATGACCCAGATGGCAACCGATTTAATGTATATAAATATTAACTGAATCGTAAACGACCAGAGTGTGACAAAAAACCTCTGATAGACCTTTGCACTAACGGGAGACGATAGTTGAATCATGATATCGAGGTAGCTGGTCAAACGATCAGATGCCGTTTTCATTGAAGTAACGGGCAGTAGAGCGGGGTTGTCTTGGTTGCTGATTAAATTAAATCTAACGCGTTTCGTTGGAATCGTTTCAAGCAGCTACCACCATTTGTATGGAGTGGATTATAGTAGGGGAACCTAATTGTTGGCAATAAAGTGACGGAGGGAATGCGTGCATGGATTTTTTCAAAGGCCAAGACTCCTTGACGGCATTAGAATGGGTTGTGCGAAGCATTGTTGGATTTGTATTTCTGATCATTGCTGCCAAAATGATGGGCCAGCGTTCCATCTCCCAGCTCAGGTTTCTTGATTTCATTATCGCACTTACGCTCGGAAATATTATCGCCCATCCGCTCTCGGACGAGCATCTTGGATTAAAAGGAGCCCTCATTTCGACCTTTTCCCTTGTTTTACTGTACACTGCCGCCATCTGGCTCAGTCTGAAGATCCCGCTCCTCAAAAAATTATTCGACCCGCCGGCGATTCCCCTTGTTCTGGACGGGAAGCTTGATTATCGGAACCTGTCGAGAGCGAAGCTGCCCATTGAATTCCTGTATGCTGAGCTACGAAAAGCGAATGTTGAGGACATCTCGAAGGTCGCCTTTGCAGCCTGGGAACCAGGCGGTACACTTTCTGTTTTCCTGAATACAGCATATCAGCCCGTAACTCCGGCTGACTTAAAGCTGACCACTCAACCCTTCAATCTAACCAAACCGATCATTACGGACGGCCACATGGAACATGCGCTACTGCGCGAGATCGGAAAGGACCGCGTATGGCTGGAAACGGAAATACGGCCCCATGAATTATATAACGTAATCTTGGCAACAGTAGACGGCAAGCTAACTGTACAGGTGCATGTGGTTCGGGAACCAAGGACCCCCTAATTTTCACCTTAGCATAAGAGAGAATGGAGGAAGGGCGATACAAGTAAAGCTTAACCTAACGGGACACGTATGTAAAAGGACAGCACATCTATATTCCGCAAACTGAACGTCAAAACTGGGGAACTTCAACTGGGATACGGGATGAAATGGGACAACGAAATGAGGAAATATTCAGAAAATACTGTGGAGGATTAACCATAGCGGCACTGGCTGAAATTTTCAATTTAAGTGAGGAACGAATTAGAGGGATAGTTTATGAAAGACAAAGTGACTAGGGGATGGTTGGGATGCTGATGAAAAAGGCAGCACCTATTATTTGGGTACATTTTTATTGTGATTTTGGATATAGAGACAGTCTATGTTACGCTAACGGGACACAATAGCTTAGTAAATAACTAAAACGCGGCTGCCGGCATGGATCGGCAGCCGCGTTGTGCTAACGGGCAGGTTAATTAAACAATTCAATTAGAGTACTAATGACTTTTTCGCGATTGATTTGGTTTTATCAGATTTTATTGTATGAACAGGTGGTAGACACATTAAAATGTCAGGATTTTATAAAGATGTGTCCGTATAATATAAATACTAGACGTATGGAATGACCTATTATTACTTTGAATACCCCACAATATGCGGAGATGTTAAGTGAAATACCCATAATTAATTATTAAGAGGTGTTTTATGAGAGATCATGATTCAGAGTCCGAATTGGAATGGTCGAACCTGGAAGAGGTCATTGTTGTCTGTAAGACACACTTTGACATAGGCTATACGCACCGTGTCAAAGAGTTCGTCCACTACATCCGCACCTCCATGATTGATAAGGCAATGGACATCATGGATCAAGGGAAAGAAACACCCCCAGAGCAACAATTTGCTTGGACGAGCCCTAGCTGGGTCATGTCCAGGGTACTAGATGACTGGGAGGGCCAGACGCCTGAGCGCCAAAAACGCCTCGATGACTATGTGAAGTCCGGCCGTTTCAAGTTCCATGCGTTACCGTTCACGCTCGAGTCAGATGCTTGCGAACCGGAGGAAATAGCCCGCGGATTAACATTCGCCTCCAACCTCAGCCGCAAGTACAGTATGCCTTTGCCCACTTCCAGCAAAATGACCGACGTCCCTTCTCACGGTGGAGCATTGGCGACGGTGCTGGCAAACAGTGGAGTCAAGTTTATTCACATCGGTTGCAACTGGCCGAGCGGCTATGTCACCACACCAGGACTCTTCTGGTGGGAAGGCCCTGATGGTTCTCGTATCCTGCCAGCACCTACGGAACTGCCACCGGGCTTAATTGGCCTGAAGAGTGGGGGGAGGGGGAGCCTAACATTGGCCACAACTTTGTCCCCCCTAAAGGTTGGCCATACAAAGTCTGGCCTGCTATTCTTGTCACCCTGGACAACTCCGGACCCCCGTCTGCCGAAGACATAAATAAACTTTTCGAGGAAGCACAGGACAGGCAGCCTGGTGTCAAGATCCGTATGGGCACGATGGACGATTTCGTAGCATCTATCCTCGCTGACAAACCAGAGCTACCGGTGGTTAGGGGAGAAATGCCTGATTCCTGGATCCACGGTATAATGTGTGACCCTAAAGGTATTCAGACCTCCCGTACCGTACATCCGCAACTTGCTGCCTCCGAGGCGCTTAACACCCAGCTCGGTATATGGGGTGTACCGCAGCCATCAGTGGCCAATGATGTTGCACGCGCTTATGAAAATATCCTGCTCTATGGAGAGCATACCTGGGGTATATCGCCGAACATTAAGCAATACGGGGATGACTTTAGTAATGCCGATCCTGAGCTTGTGGCACGTCTTGAAGCTTCATGGGAGGATAAAACTGATTACATACGCACCGCCGCCAATATTACCAGTACTATTTCTAACGCTAACCTCAAAGCACTTGCCGAAAATGTAAATACAGTTCAAGGCGACATCATTGTGTACAATCCATTACCCTGGACTCGTTCAGGGGTTGTTGCAGTAGAGTCAAAAAATGATGTGTTTTCATTGATTGACAATAGTGACGGGGAAGAGATTTTTGGAAAATGGAGTGACAGTCAGTTTGTCTTCTTTGCCAAAAATGTACCAGCCTGCGGATACAAAACCTATACACACAAAGCAAACACAAAATGCGAACCTGGACCTAGTCAAGCTGGAAATAGTCTTGAAAATGAGTTTTTCAAGATTATTCTAGACCCATCCACCGGTTCTATTGCCTCTCTTATTGATAAGCGCTCAGGGCGTGAGTGGGTAGACTCATCCGCTACACATAAACTCGGACAATACCACAACGAACGTTTTACCTTTGAACAGACGCTAAACTACACTATGACCTACCAGATGGATCGTGCCAAAGACTGGCCACATCCTGGTATGCACAAAGGTGGTATGATTTCTGAAAAACAGGTACCGTACCGAGCTGCCTCTTGTGCTAAAGGTATCGTTAGAATGGGGTTGAACTCTGCTACCATCGAGTGCCCAGCCGACCCAACCAACCACATGCCGGCTACGGTGCTGAAGATCACTCTAGATGATCACCAGCCGTACATAGACCTTGAGCTGACAATCCAGAATAAAGAGAAGGATAACTGGCCTGAGGCTGACTGGCTCTGCCTGCCGTTCAAGGTAGCTACGCCTCAGTTCCATGTGCACCGTCAACTTGGTGTCATGAATCCCGTAACAGACATTCTTCCGGGTGCTAATCGGGACCTATTCTCGGTTGGCCATGGTGTGACCATCACTGACGCCGGAGGCGCCGGCATCGCTGTTTGTCCGCTCGACCATCCATTGGTCAGCCTTGACCGTCCCGGATGCTGGAAGTTTTCTAAAGATGCTACTGAGTTTACTCCTAAAGAACCCGTAGTGTATCTAAATCTCTACAACAATCAGTGGAACACTAATTTCCGCTACTGGTACCCTGGCACCTGGAGTTCGCGTGTTCGCCTTTGGACTTTCGATACTAAAATGCCGACTGACGCCGTCATAGCCACACCTGCGCTTGAAGCCCGTAATCCATTAATGGTGACTACAGCTACTGGCATTGGCAAAACTCTACCTGCAAAACAGACAGGTGTCAGCGTCTCCCGTAAAGGTATACTTTTGACTGCATTCGGACCCAACCCCGATGGAGATGACACTCTTCTGCGCGTATGGGAGCAGGCCGGTGTCTCTGGTAAACTCACCGTCACCCTACCAGTTTCAGCAAAGTTCTCAACCGCGATGCCGGTCAACCTCCGAGGAGAAAAAGTCGGTGAATTATTGGAAATTAAGGACAGCCAACTGACGTTTGACCTTAATGGATACGCACCTGCAAGCTTCATTCTCAAATAACTCCTAGTTTCCAGATGGTACAATATATTTAGCTTGAAGATACATTGCCGTTATTTTAGATAAATGTTGTTGGCCCATGCCTATAGGTATGGGCTTTTCTTGAATTTCGTTTCTTTTGAGTTCATGCTGCAAAAATGATCATTCACTAACGGGCAGTAGAGTATGATGGATATAAAAATAAATATATTTACAGATAGGAACAATTGTTCTATTGTTGGATATGATTATATTACAATAATGGGAGGCTTTGGTATGAAGAAAACAATCGCTTTTTGCTCCAAGTGGTTTGACCATGAATTCGAGTCCATGATCGCTTCGAAGCTAGAAGAAAAATTTCCACAATTCTTGTTTGCCCACGTACAAGACTCGAGTGAACATACTTCTTTGGAGGCCTGGGAAGCTTGGGAAAAAAATAGAGGGCTTGATATTCGAATGGATATTAGCGATGAACCGTTTTTTAAGAGCAAGACCTACGATCTTACACCATACTTGAAAAACTCCGGGGTTAGCCTTCAGTTATTTGATCCTGATTTACTTAAATCGGTTTCTGATGAACATGGAATATTTGGACTCCCTTTCAGTAGAGGTACAACTTATACGCATGCCCTATTTTACAATGCAAATATATTTGCCAAGTTTGATGTACCTCCTCCCCAACACGGAATGACATGGGACGAAGTAATCACATTAGCAACGAAAGTAACCGGAACGATTGACGATACCTCATATTACGGTTTAGACATAGGCGATTCCGCACTTTTAAAAATGCAGATGGGAATTAGGTTCCTTGATCCTGAAACCCACCAACCTATACTGCGGGAAAGCAATTGTGAAGAATATTTCCGCATTATAAAAGGTGCTTACGGAATTCCAGGTAATATTCAAGATACCGAAGAGCGCATTTTCATATACGGCAGAGCTTTCCGACGCAATGGTAATGTTGCAATGTCAATAGACTCCCCTGAAATGTTCACTCGTAAGCTGTCTTTTGAATTAGGTGCCGTAAATTTTCCGCAGATTGATAGTACGCTTAGGGTGCCGTCACTAAACGATGGAGGTTGGTTTTTAACTTTGCACCCTGAATCCCAACAGAAGGAAGAGGTATTTGAAGTTATAGCTTATTTAGTATCAGAAGAGTTTCAACTCTATCAGACCAAACTCGGAAGGTTCTCTTCCTTAACTGGTAAGAAATACGAAAAGGAGTACGGACAAGAAACTCCCTCTTTTTCAGGAATCAACATGGAATGGGTGTTCGGAGGAACCAAAGTTGGTTGGCCGAATCCACAAAGTCCTTATGAGTACATGGTCGGAAGTATTGTTAAGGAAGAAATGGAGCGAGCTGTGCGGAAATATACACTTTGGGACGAGGCAATTGAGATCATGGAAAATCGAATTCGTGAGAAACTAACAACTGAACTGCACATAGATGCTTAATAGCTTTGTTACGCTAACGGGACACGATAGTTGAATGCTTTAAGGTTTCAATAGGGTAGCCTTTTCACAACTAAAGGGCAGAATACCTAACAAAGAGATCGTTTACAAACATACAGTTAAATGTTATTTTCTTGTGTGGTAAAATAATCCATAACGTGAAAAGGGGGATGCGGCCAAAAGCATTGAACAACTACACGCCAATCTCAAAGCTAGTGGAGTTGAAGTTGAAGAAATCGAAGATAGAGGGCGTTGCCTCGTTGCACTAGCTGAAATCGACCCTTTTTGTATTCTCTTGCGCCGGCAGCCCCTAATCTTCTTCTCGTCCACATTATCGCTTGTGATTCGGGTTCAAAGCCCCAACTAGCCTAATCACGGTTTAACAAGTAGTGGGATGAACAGAATAGCTCACGGGATCTGAGTAACACGGGCAGGATAGCTAAATAATTACGCGAATACTTCTACATATGGAATGAAATTCGTGAATAAGACGTTAGCTGAAATTATGTAGAACTTTACAAATCTAACCATGAGGAATGAAAAAATGAAAATTAATAGAGAGTGTATGCTTCGCTATGGTGATGAAGATTTCGATAAAGATTATATTAATTGGGGTTTTGACGATGTGGATGAACAAATATTTATAGCAACCCAAATGCTATCTATCTTTGAGCGTCACGGTAGTGACATTATTGATATTGCATGCGGCTTGTCTAGATATCATAAAGTATGGTTACAAAATGGATATAATGTAACCGGTATCGATTTATCAGAAACGTTCATTGAACAGTCTAAGCAAAGTAACCGTGATTTTCCGAACTCGAATTATTTCGTTCAAGACATCAATAATATAAACAATAATAATCAATTTGATATTGCTACATGGATTGATCCCATCGAAATCACAGCCAAACCTGTTAGAAACATTTTTCAATTATTAAGAAGTGGAGGAGTGTTCATATATGAGATGTGGAACGAAAACTATGGAAAGCATAAACACCGATATACTTTCAATAAGACTTGGTCTCTAGAGAATGGAATATATAAGCTAATTCGCCACGAATATAATAATGCAACATCAACAATTGAGCATGAGGAAACATATATAAATACAAATACGGATGAGGTAACGATTAAATATATTAATTCACAAACAGTAAGCACCCATTGTACGAGAGAGTTATTAATAGCTGCTGGATTTGATAGAATCGAAATGACCACATGGGATGGTAAGCCTTTTGATCCGATTGATGATACAACAAAACGTTTTTTAATGATAGGGCATAAAGACTAATTAGATTGTCTACCAATTGAGTCAAAGGGTTATAACTTTTCAATAAAATTTTAGGCTGTTAGTGAGATGGGAGCGATATGAATATTAACGGTGACCTGATTGAACAAGATCAACTACATTGTGCCTTGGAGGAAATATACAACCTTTCTAGGCCCATACAGTGTAATTTTCTAAGAGGAAGTTTTAATGATCATTACTCCATTGATGCAAATGGAAGCAGATTTGTTCTAAGGCTTTATAAACATAAAAAAAGCCAAATTAGAACAAATACGGATGTTCGTTTTGAGCTAGATTTTCTGGAGTTTCTTCACAGTCAGGGGGTACCTGTAGCTTTTCCAATTCGAAGTATTAAAAATGAATCCCTCAACACTGTATATTTCAATAATGAGCTTCGATATATAGCCCTATTTCATCATGCAGAAGGAAGTCAGATAGGCGATATCAATCTTAGCGATGCAAAGATTTTTGGAAAAATAGTTGCGGCTCTTCATAAGAAAGCTGACCAATTCAAAAGTGAATACTCTCGGATTAAGATGGATCAATATTATTTGATAAAGGAGCCGTTAGAAGTTTTGGAAAAGTATATTAGAACCTTAAAGTTATCTGATATATCTTTTTTCAAAACTTGTGCAAACTTCATGCTTGAACGTATTAATCAACTTCCTATAACCAGCGAGGTTTTTGGGTTAATTCATGGTGACCTAAACCCATCAAACATTCACTATAGTCCTGAACACGGATTTAAAATTTTCGATTTCGATCATTGTGCTTACGGGTGGAGGATACATGATTTAGCAGTAATAAGGCTTTGTTTTGATTACAGCACTTATGAATCAATCTTGAATGGTTATCAATCAGTCAGGCCGCTTAGCTCGATAGAAGAAAAAAGCATCGATGTTTACTCCGATGTGTTGTTACTTAGAAAGAGTAAAGATATATTAGACATGTTAGAAGTCAATAAAAATTCCAAAGAAGAAAAGACAACGGTTGTTATTAATGCCATAGAGACATTGCGTATTCTAAACGAAAGATTATTATGCTAACGGGACACGATAGCATTCCTGTAGAGCGTTAATTATCAGCTTTGCAAAAAAGGTACGATGGGAGTACGCAACGGGTCATAGCCCTTAAAATCCCATCATCGGTGAGGCGGGGGATTTAAGTAGCTTAGCGCACGGTAATGCTTTGCTGCGTCATGCTGGTTTTAACCTCGCAGAAGCAAGTTCAGGTAAATGGACAGTGCAGATGAAGATTAGCAAACGCGGGCGCTCTCGCCTCCGACGTTTTATCTTCATGATGACGATGAGTTTAGTTGCGAACAATCCGAAGTTATTTTAGTTGGAATGGCTCGCAACTACAATCCTCCTAAAACGATGCCAATCAAGCTAACAGCTTAACCATACTTTCCGTTTCATTGTACGAGTTTTGTCATATTCGCGGGATTTCAAAGAAAGCACGGAGTACCGGATGTATTGAACCAAAGGGCACCGACCCGTAACGATAGCAAGACCGGCCTCCACAAATGTGGGAAGCGAGCCACGAAGAGAACGTCATCTCCAAGATGAATCATGATCTGCATGGAACGATATTTGCTGATTCAGGCAATGAGAATCTGAAGCAGATGGTCACGGCATTAATCGAGCGGGTTCACCGCTACTTAAACTTGGTCCATTACAAAATCGACATGAGCGCAGAGATTGCAGAACACTGTAAGATCGTGTTAGCTTTGCTCGAGAAGGATACAGAAATAGCCGTAGGGGCTTCCAGAATCCATCTACAGCAGGCTTATCAACGGTTGCGAGACAACTTCAAATAACGTCCATATTCTTCTTTACACTATAAATCGTGTATGATATTATTCTAAACAAATCATACACGATATATAGTATTGAATACGATTACATAATAGCGGAGGGGACGATCATGTTTGTTCGCACAGTGAGTTTGTGGAAAAACATCTATCGGCATTGGCAGCTTTATTGTATCGTGGCATTACCCGTTCTATTCCTCATCACGTTTAATTACGTCCCGATGTTCGGCATCCAGATTGCGTTCAAAGAGTTCAACCCCATGCAAGGCATATGGCACAGTCCCTGGGTCGGAG
This sequence comes from Paenibacillus mangrovi, assembly GCF_022898935.1. Classification (GTDB taxonomy): domain Bacteria; phylum Bacillota; class Bacilli; order Paenibacillales; family Paenibacillaceae; genus Paenibacillus_AQ; species Paenibacillus_AQ mangrovi. Next base: position 16,600 of record NZ_JALIRP010000004.1, read on the forward strand.
GGAAGCAGTTCGAGATGTTCTTCGATTCCCCATACTTCTGGCCAATCATCCAAAATACGCTCCTACTTAGCATCTACGCATTATGTATCGGAACTCCAGCCGCCATTCTACTCGCACTCGCACTCAACGAAGTGAAGAACCAACGCTTTAAGAAAATCGTGCAGATGTTTACGTACGCCCCTTACTTTATTTCCACCGTTGTGTTAGTCGGCATGATTAACATTATTTTATCCCCCACAACAGGTCTTTACGGTCAACTATCCCATCTCTTCGGCGTAGACAATGTCTATGATATTTTAGGAGAATCGAAAGCGTTCTCATCACTGTATGCATGGTCTGGCGTTTGGCAGGAGACAGGTTATGGCGCCGTCATTTATCTTGCAGCATTAGCGAACGTGAATCCTGAGCTCTATGAAGCTTCCAAAATTGACGGAGCATCCCGCATTCAGAAAATCATACATATCGATTTGCCTGCGATTCGTCCAACGATCATCGTGCTATTAATTTTAGCGGTAGGCGGGTTGATGAGCGTGGGATTCGAGAAGGTCTTCCTGCTTCAGAATATGTTGAACCTAAGTACGTCCGAAGTCATATCGACGTATGTGTACAAAATCGGGTTGGTGAACACCAACTACAGCTTCGCTGTTGCTGTCGGCTTATTCAACTCCGTTGTTGGGTTCATTCTAATCTTCACAACGAATGTGCTCGCTAGAAAATATTCGGATTCGAGTCTGTTCTGATGAGGGGGATAGCCATGGAGAAAGCCATTCACATTCGCGAGCCTTTGAGCGACCGAGTGAGCATTGTTGTTATTTATATCTTTCTAAGTATCATTCTACTATGCGTTGCTTACCCCTTAATCTATATTATCAGCTCTTCGTTCAGTTCGTCTGCCGCAGTCACCTCCGGTAAAGTATGGTTGTTCCCAGTAGAACCTACGTGGTACGGGTATCAAGCCGTGTTTCAATATCCGCAAATCTGGACGGGTTACCTCAATTCCTTCATCTATACCGTATCGGGGTCCATCATTAGCGTTGCTCTAACCATTATGATGGCATATCCCTTATCACGAAAGACGTTTATGAGCAGGAAAGTCCTCATGTGGGCGCTGTTGTTCGCGATGCTGTTCAGCGGCGGATTAATTCCTTACTATCTCGTTATCAAATCTCTTCATCTGCTCGATACACGTTGGGCCATGATCCTTCCAGGCGCGCTCAATATCTTCTCGATTATTGTCGCCAAAACATTTTTCCAAAGCTCGATCCCTAATGATTTATATGAAGCCGCTCAGCTCGATGGATGCAATGATACGCGTTTCTTAACACATATCGTCCTTCCATTATCCAAGCCAGTCATCGCAGTATTACTGCTCTGGGCTGCCGTGAGCAATTGGAACTCCTATTTTAACGCGCTGATCTTCCTGAATAGTGAAAATCTCTACCCGCTGCAGCTCGTGTTGCGTGAAATTCTGGTCTTAAACAATGTCTCGACGAACTCGATTATGTTATCTCCAGAACAGCTCAAGCAGTTCGAAGATATGAAGACACTTCTGAAATATTCCGTGATTGTTATCGCAAGCATACCGGTGTTGATTTTGTATCCGTTTATTCAAAAATACTTCGTCAAAGGGGTGATGGTGGGTTCCATCAAAGAATAAGCACATAGGGTCGTGAGGGTGAAATCCATTTCGAATTTTGGAGGGGTATGCATGATTCGTTTCAATCGAACGGTATTGGCTCTCATGATGGCATCCATCATGATCATATTATCCGCTTGTTCAGGCAATTCGACGGATCCAAAGGACAATAATGTATCAACGAATAACAATGGTACGGTCGACAAAAACAAAGTGGTCGATGTTTCCTTCTTCGCGGTTCCGTCTTCAGATGTGATAGACCTCAAAACGAACTGGTTCACCAATTATGTGAAAGAAACCTTCAAGCTGAATATTCAATGGAACATTGCGCCATCCAGCGATTATTTAACAAAACAATCCCTTCTGCTGTCCAGCGGCAATTATCCGGATGCCTTCTGGTCGGGCAGCTTTTCACCATCAGATATTCTGAAATATTCACAGCAAGGGATCATCGTCCCGCTCAATGCTTATATCGAGAAGTATGCTCCTAATTTGACGAAAGCGATTGAGACCGCGCCAGGTCTGAAGCAAGCGATGACCGCACCGGATGGGAACATTTATGGCGTCCCAAGCTATAATTCATGCATTCATTGCTATTGGGGACAGAAATTCTGGATTAATACCGATGATCTGAAAAAATTCGGCTTGTCCATGCCAACGACGACGGATGAGCTGACAAATGTGCTGCAAACCTTTAAAGATAATGGGCTTGTGCCGTTGTCCGGCACATCTGACGGGTTTGACCTGACAATCTTCCTCATGAATGCCTTCATTTATGACAATGGCTCCGATTTCTTCAACGTAGAGGATGGGAAAGTGAGCTATGCGCCTATGCAAGAAGGGTGGAAGAAAGGCCTTACCTATATGCGTGATTTGTACGCGAAAGGACTCATTGATAAGCAAGCTTTCAGCCAAAAGGGCGAGGTCATCAAGCAGCTGGCTGCGCAGAACAAAGTAGGCGTAGTACCTTATTTGTACAGCGCGGGATTTATTGATACCGCCAACCCGAATTATCCGAATTGGAGTACCGTACCCCCATTGAAAGGGCCGGATGGTACTCAATATGCGGCATTCAGCGGAAATACGCCTAAATCCCTAACGTTTGTCGTTACGAAAAACGCTACTGAAGAGCAAATTGTGCGAATGATCAAACTCGTCGATTTCATCTATACGCCTGAAGGCACCCAAATGATGAATTTCGGGCAGGAAGGGAAGTATTGGACCAAAGCAGGAGCCGGGGTTAAGGGTCTGAGCGGGGAACAAGCGCTGTTCATTACGCAGTCTGATAAATTCTACTCTGCCGGCGCGAAGCAGAACGAAGGCTGGAACCAGATGGGGCCAATTTTCCAGAATACCACATGGAGAAACGGATTCGTTGAAGCGAAGGCACCATTTTCGGCGGATGGGTTGGAATCTCTGTTGATGCTAGAGACGATGAAGAATTATGCCGGTCATCAACCGAAGCAAGTGTATCCAGGGGTTATTTGGATCAAACCAGAGGAATATCAGAACTTCGCATTGCTAAAGACAAATATTGAACAGTATGTGAAGCAATCCATGGCTCAGTTCATTAATGGAGCGAAATCGATCGAGAAGGATTGGCAGACTTATGTGGACGGCTTGCAGAAATTAGGATTGACGCAGTATCTGGAGATGGCACAGAAAGCGATGACCGCGCCGTTCGATACATCTGCATTCCAATCCGATACGAAGACAGTAGAGTTCTTGTCTTCACTGAAATAAAACCACGGAGAATAAATCAAGAGGAGTTGAATATTCATGAAAGCAGTTCACCCACAGGCGCAATGGTTTGATGAAGCTCGATTCGGCGTATTTATTCATTGGGGTCCATATGCTTTACGCGAAATTGAAGCTTCTTGGCCATTAATGCCTCATAGCAGTCAGCATCTGGATGTTGAAACCTATGAAAGTCTGGCAGATGAGTTCCATCCTACGAACTATAATCCTAGGGAATGGGCTCGGCAGGCGAAGGAAGCAGGTGCGAAATACGTGGTGCTCACCGCGAAGCATCATGATGGATTCTGCCTCTTCGATACGGCACATAATTGAGCCGCACTAGGAAACTCTTCTCAATGTTTGGACCAAGCTCAGCTAAAATTTGCTCGGCCATGCGAGGAGCTGCCAGGAATGGAGTCCAAACGTTCTAAGTCTTCCTGAAAAGAGCTAACTCTTTGAGCAATCTCTTGATCTAACATCTCAATTTGTTCTGTCAGAAAATCGATGTGGTTTAGAATAGTCTAGATCATTAAACGCTGATGAGGGTTCACATTGTGTGGTGTCATATTTAGTGAGAAGATTTTTCAAATAAGTGAGAAAAAAATTTCATAATTAATGATAAATGTATAATTATGCATCGATATACATTGGACGGCGATGCTTGAAGCTTTTGTTTGTCAAGCCGCCGGAGGCGCCATCGCTAATCTATTGTATGGAAGTTCCACATGCCTCAAATTGTCAGCAAAATGGAAAAGCGTCGCGCGGCGCTTTTTCTGTTTAAATCGAATCGATTAGAAAGATTTCGCTTAAAACAGGGTCTGAATACCCTAGCATGTGTGACTCATGGACAAAATAGTTCCAATATGCGGTAGTGTTAGGATGGCTATTTATTTTGAGGTAAAAAATGGCTAAAATCATATTACTTATAGCAAAGTTACAATGCGGTTTTCTTATTTTGTGATGAATTGATGTTGGGATTGTCTGAAGAACAATTAGACTATAACCATAACACTATCCCGGATAAGGTTGGGGACAAATAAAGGATTGAAGTAACGGGACACGATAGCTGAATATCATACATTGTTGAGCAGGCTGCCTAAGCCTGCTTATTTTATTCAACTAAAGGACAGGATAGTTCAAAAAAGGAATTTTTAATGAGGCGGAGAAATTATAATTGTTTTGACCGGAAATCGTGTTTTATTTCGTTTATAAATAAATTATGGCTCAAGGAGAGAATATAATTGAAATTTTTTTTATCATCATCATATAAAATTGGAACTGAAGAATTAAGATTGAAAGAAATGACAGCTAATGGGAATAAACATGTTGCTTTTATTCATAATGCACTAGACTATGCAACTGACTTGGAAAGAAGGAACAAAAGTGTTGCATTGAATATTTCCGATCTTGAAAGATTGGGATTTATTGTGGATATTTTAGACTTAAAACAGTACTTTAACAGCTCAAAAACACTTAAAGAAAAACTCGAACACTATGATGTTATATGGGTTAGAGGCGGTAATACATTCGTTCTAGCACAGGCAATGAAATTGAGTGGTTTTGATGAGATTATTAAAGAATATCATAGAGACTGTAAAAATATTGTTTATGGGGGATACAGTGCAGGTATATGTATCCTAGGACCAACACTAAGGGGGATTCACCTAGTAGATGACCCCAATCAGAAACCGTACGGAGAACAACATCAAACGATTTGGGAAGGATTAAATATTTTGAATTATGCTATTGCCCCACATTATAAGTCGGATCATAAAGAATCTGAAGATATGGATAATGCAGTTGAATATATGATAGATAATAAAATTCTTTTTAAAGCTTTGAGGGATGGTGAAGTTATTGTTATCGAATGAATGTAGTGAACAGGAAGACTGAACTAACGGAGAACTACAGCTTTTCGCGATTGATTTGGTTTTATCAGATTTTATTGTATGAACAGGTGGTAGACACATTAAAATGTCAGGATTTTATAAAGATGTGTCCGTATAATATAAATACTAGACGTATGGAATGACCTATTATTACTTTGAATACCGAATTGGAATGGCCGAACCTTGTAAAAATAAAAGTGGAGTAAAAGCCTGAAAGCAATTATTTCACGACGTATTATGACTAAGAAAGGCGTGATTATAGAAATGAAAAAAATCTATGTGGTAAACAAAACTCATTTTGACATTGGTTTTACCGATTTAGCAGAAAATGTCTTGCACAAGTATTGCCATGATTACATTCAAAACGCAATCACTTTAGCTGAAGACTTAAGAAAAGAGGGCAAAGACTTTGTTTGGACAACAGGTAGCTTTATTATTGAATATTACTTCAAAAACATGGATGAAGAAGCTTGTAAAAAGCTAGACGACGCCATAAAGAAAGGTTACATTCGCTGGCACGCAATCCCGTGTACGATTGAATCTGAAACTATGACACCTCAAACTTTACATTACATGACTTCAATCTCAAAGAAGTTAGATGCTCGTTATGGTTACAAAACAACAAGCGCAAAGATGACTGACGTCCCAGCACATACTATCGGGATTGTTGATGAGTTATATCGTCAAGGAATTAAATTCCTACACATTGGTGTAAATGGCTCGAGCTCAATTCCAGAAGTTCCAGATACATTTCTATGGAAGAATGGCGAAAGTGAGATAATTGTCTCTTATTCAGACGACTATGGTGGCGTAATCGGAATTGATTGCATGGATAACAAGCTGGCGTTTATGCATACTCATGATAATAGTGGTCCAGGAACAAAAGAGAAGATTAACGTCTTTTTGTCAAAAATGGCGAATAAGTATCCAGACTATGAGCTTGAAATGACTTCAATGGATCAGTTTGCAAATGAAATTTGGGAAGTACGTGACCAACTGCCAGTTATTACAGAGGAGATTGGGGACACATGGATTCACGGAATGATGTCTGATCCGAAAATCATTCGTGATTATCGGATTTTAACTAATTACATGTTTGATAACAAAATAGAAAATGATGATGCTAATTTCTATGCGATGTTAGTTCCAGAGCATACTTGCGGAATGGATATCAAACGCTATTTCAGTGACTATATGAATTATGAAAAGAAAGACTTCCAACGAGCGCGTAGTTTAGACCAAATTACCGATCTTGATTTAACCTACGCTTATGGAATTGTTAAAGATGCAACTGTTGGCGAAATGCAATTCACTTATAATGAGTGGACGGATCGTTCGTACAAATTTTATGAGTCTTCATGGAAAGAACAACGCAAGAACGTTGATCGTGCAATAGCTTGTTTGGAGCCTAAAGATCAAAATAACATTAAAAAACTTATCGAAGTTCCATATCATATCTTTGAAAACCAAGGTATTGAATGTGGTTTGGAAGAAATGATTTCGGTAAACGGGTATCAAGTTATGTTTGCTAGCGATGGTTCAATTAACCACTTAGAAAAGGATGGAACACTTTACTTTGATCAGGACAACAAACTCGGGGTTCTGAGCTATACAATTGCTGGGCAAAATGACTATGATAACCTACGCTACAACTATTTGCGTGAATTACAACATAATTGGTGGGCAATTGACTTCTTAAAGCCAGGAATGGAAATTCAAAAACGCATTCAATTGAACGAAAATTTCACACCACATGTTGTGAAATTAGTTAAGGAAAATGATTCGATTATTGCAACTTTAAAGTATAGCCAAAGAGCTGTGGAGGAGTATGGTGCTCCAAGAGTTGTAAAGGTTAAATATCAATTTGGAGATAAAGTTGAAATTGCACTTTTATTAAAGGATAAAGATGCAATTCGTTATCCAGAAATTTATTCTTTTGACATTACACCACGTTTGAATTCGCCGTACTTAACTAAGATTCGTAAAATTGATACCGTTATTTCACCTTTTGAAGTGGTAGGTCACGGAAATAAGTTGCAACACATGATTGAAGAGTTAATTTACGATGGTAGCGATAAAAAAATCAATATTAAACCTATTGATGCCCCTCTTTTGGGAATCGGAACAAATAACAATCTAAGTTATAACAACAAATACCATCAAGACAACAATAAATTTACGTTTACACTAATGAACACAACTTGGGGAACTAATTTCACGATGTGGTATGAAGAAGATATTTTCGCTCGTTTTGAGTTAGTGTTAGGATAAAAATTTCCTGCGAACATAATTCACTCTGTTCACAGGGTAAACGATTATTACACTGGAAATGGGCTTACTCTGGAAATTTCTCAAATCGATATCCAAAGGGAACTAAATGTTAGGAAATTATAGGGGTTGAAATCAATGATGCAATTGCAATTAAAGAAAATGAAATGCTATACGTAAAAGCAACTTATGGCGGTGAATATGCAGGTGGAAGGTATAATTGGTCAGATTATTTACCCTATATTCTCATAGTTCTTATCGTAGTGTTACCCACTGGTAATTTCATGAAAAAGAGATTACGCCGATAGCTCATTGTTGCGCTAACGGGACACGATAGTTCAATTGCATTAGGGCTGCCAGATGGCAGCCCTTTTTTATACTAATGAACGGGCAGAATCGTGTTTGATAGTGGAGATATTAAGGACCGTGCAACCGTTTCTTCATGTATAATACATGGTACAAAGCATTCGAGGAGATGTTCATGATCAAAATACTTGTGGTGGATGACGAGAGCAGCATTCGGGCGGCTGTAGCTTATGCGTTGCGTAGGGAAGGGTATGAGGTGGAGATGGCTTCGGACGGCAAGGAAGCGCTGGACAAGGTGGTGACGTTTCGCCCTACGGTTATGGTGCTCGATGTCATGATGCCTCGTGTAAGCGGTTACGACGTATGCCGCAAGCTGGATGGTCGGCCGCGGCCTGCTATTCTGTTACTGACTGTCAAGGATGATATTGTCGATAAAGTGCTGGGACTGGAGCTAGGCGCTGACGATTACATGACCAAGCCCTTTGATATGCGGGAGCTTCTGGCCAGAGTCAAGGCGCTATCACGCAGGGGAGGTTATGTAGAGCAAATGCAACAGGAGCAGCAGGACGTGCTGAGACTGGGAGAACTGTCCGCAGAGCTGTTCAGCCGTGCGGTGTCTATTCAAGGTGAACTGCTGGATTTAACGCCTAAGGAATTTGATTTATTGGTATTGCTGATGCGCAATCCGGAGCGGGTCTATTCGCGGGAAGTGCTGCTGGAGAAGGTGTGGGATATGGATTTTGCGGGTGGCACCCGCACGGTGGACATTCATGTACAGCGTCTGCGCAAAAAGCTGGGCAGTCATCACGGGCTCATTCAAACCGTTTACGGTATTGGCTATAAAAGCACGGGGTCACCCTAGATGGTCGGCAAATTTCGGCTGGGCCTGAAGGGGAAAATGTCGTTGTTACTCGCCCTGTTGCTCGTATTTATCGTAACCTGCCTGAGCGTGCTGGTGCTGAGCGGCATCCGGGAGAACCAGCGAACTATGCTGGAGCAGTCTTTTACCCGACAGGCAGAAGCCGCCAATCTGCGCGTTCGGGAGGAATATCTGACCGGAAGCAGGATTCCGCCGGATCAGTTTATGAAGCAGACGGGTCAACGGCTGGCCGTGGATTTGGGCGCACAAAGCGGTATGGCGGTGACGCTGTATACGGCGGATGGCTCATTTGCCGGTACCTCGCTGCCATTTCAGCCACGGGCGGATGTGCAGGATGCTCTGAAAATTACGGCTCAGGGGCAGTTGGCATACATTACCGAAGGGGACCAGCTGTTGTTCCTTGCTCCCCTGTACAATGCCGAGCTGCGTCTGGGCACGGTGCAGTTTCATGCTTCGCTCGCCGAGCAAAATGCTTTTTACGCTCGAATTCGCCAGTTGTTTCTTCTTGCCGGTGCCACCGTGCTGGGTGTCGGTTTCTTAATCGGTTACGTGTATGTCCGGCGGCAGGTCAATGTCATTGACCGGCTGAATAGGGCGGCATCGCAAATTGGTCAGGGAGATTATCTGTCGGCCCCTTCGGTAGTCAGAAAGGATGAGCTGGGCGAGCTTGCACAAGGAATCTATGAGATGAGCAGCAGTATTTCCACGTCTGTCGGTGCTCTGCATGAAGAAAAGCAGAAGTTGCTTGAAACGGTGTTGCGGCTGCGAGAACTGGAGCAGCAACAAAAGCAGTTCATCGGTAATATCAGCCATGAGCTAAAGACACCGTTAACCTCGATTATCGCGTACGCTGACCTGTTGACGATGTACAACGATGATCCTACCCTGCTGGACGATGCCGGAAGTCGCATCCATGTGGAGGCACAGAGACTGTACAGTCTTGTGGAGAAGGCGCTACAGCTGTCAGCGATGGATGTTTACGAGTTTGAGACACAGGCGGAGGCGGTTTCGCTGTGCCCCTTACTGGAGGAAGCTGTGGCCCGGCTGCAAGGAAGGGCGGACAGCTTCAGGGTTACGATCCATACTTCGCTTGTTGAAGGTGAGGTGTGGGCAGATCCTGAGAACGTGATGCACATTATGCTCAATTTACTGGACAATGCTATAAAATATAACCGCCCAGGCGGACAAGTTCACCTGCTGAACTACACGGCAGAGTCAGCAGACGGAGCACACCGGATGATTATCGAGGTTGCCGATACGGGAATCGGTATTCCGGAGGAAGCCGTATCTCGAATTTTCGATCCGTTTTATACGGTCAGTAGAGACCGGTCAAGAGCTAACGGCGGAACTGGACTTGGGTTAGCCCTAGTTCGCAATCTGACCGAGAAGCAAGGCGGAATGGTGCAGCTTGTAGAGACGGGACCGGACGGGTCGCGTCTCAGGGTGGAGCTTCTACTGCATGCCTTTGGTACGGTAAAGAACAAAATATACACCAAATGACGAGGCCCGGAATGAATGAGATCATTCGGGCTTTTCGCCGTGGTTCACACAATGCTGGCTTCCCGGATTGTTTACAAGTTCGTTACAAGCCGGATATGTTTATGCAATATTGTCTTTCTATACTAAAGGTATGGGGGCTTTGCACCGGGTTGGATCGAAAGGAGACAACAACTGGATCAAGCGGCCCGGGTCAGAATAATTTTTTTGAGCAGGAGGTCCCTGATGAACAAAGGGAAATACATCGCCGGTCTGATTGCCATGATCTTGCTGTCTGCCGGCATCTTATTCGGTTGTAACGCAGAGGAGAAGGGCAGCATAGCACAAGTACGCAGCACGCCGGATACAACTGGCCAATCCAGCTCTGAGGCGGGAGGAGGAAAACGTGAACTAACAGTGGTCAAAGAGAGCAAACCGCCTGCTGAACAGGGGATTGCCGTGGAGCGCATCCACCAGATGAATAGCGCAAATATCGAGAAATGGCTCTCAGACCATGAACTGGAGATCCAAGTCACCACGGTGGAGAAACAGGCCACCGCGACGAAGGAAGCGCAATATAGCTACCATAGGTTCCGATTTGATCTGGAGACTGGTGAGCGGCTGAGTATCAAGGAACAAACAGGAGCGGATCAGAGAGAAGTCATCAAATCTTTTCTATCGCCGGATGGGAAATACAGCTTCATTCAGACCTGGAAGGACAAATATAAGGCCGTGAATGAGATCAAAAATATGGCTACAGGGGAGCGGCATGAGGTCGCAGTCGACAATTACATGGAAGTGGGCGGATGGCTCAATAATGACTCCTATGTTCTTGCCGCCGGCTCGATGAAGGACCGGGGCGAGATATGGAACATATCCGTGGACGGTACCCGGAAGAAGATCGAGCTACAGGATCCTGATGTTGAGAGCTTCACCGAATTTGCTACGGGCAACGGGAAGATTTATTACACTGATGCCAATAGTCGCATGAAAAGCTTCACCCCCACACAATCCCGGCCAACCCTGCTTGCAAACGATGTCTCCACCATGAGCCTGTCGCCTGACAGTCAGCGGATTGCCGTCTCCACCGCTAGAAGCGGCGGGCAGGAAGACTCGCGCCTGCTCATTTACGATACGGGTGGTCATGTACAAGGCTTGCTGATCGGTAAGGGCGATTTGCTATCACATCAATCCTGGTCCCCCGATTCCTCCAGGCTGGCCTTCGCGGTCTATACCGAGGATAAGGGCGGCATGAATGGGATCTATATCTTTGATACAGTCTCCGGCAAGGTATCGCCGCTTGGGTTATCGTATTACCCTGTATACCCGCTGAGCTGGAACCCTTCTGGCACTAGGCTGGGCATTACCGTGGACGATAAAGAAAAGCTAATCGTCACGCATATTGTGGATTTCAAAAAATGACATTGTTCAGAAAAAAGGAGAGATTCATTGTGAAAAAAACACTTTTGTCCACCATCGTATTGGGAATGACTTTATCGGGAGCCGCCGGAGTGTATGCCGGAAGCAAGCTGGAGAAGATCAACGCTTATCTGAATCACGGCATTACCTTTAGCGTTAACGGAGCCGATCAATCCTTAACAGACAGTAACGGCAAAAAGCTGGTGCCGATCACCTATCAGAATACGACATATTTGCCGGTGCGGGTTATCTCCAACCTGGCTGGAATCAATGTAGGGTTCGATGCTGCTAGCCAGCAAATTCGACTGGAAACGGAACAGGGCAGGGATAAACCCGCAGATGAATGGACAACTATCCATTACAGTGAAGCCCAGATCAAGGCCATCAAAGAGGCATACGCCAAGTTTGAATCTTTTGAGACGGCCTATGCTCCACAGCAAATGGCCAAACACGATAGCTACGTTAAAGCGGCAGCTACGGGCGATGGAGTCAATCTGATCTTTAAACATATGACCGTGAATGTGTCGCCAAGGGATTATTCAACTGGGTATAAGTCCAAGGAGGTTAAGCTGTCCAACGGTGTTAGCGCGAAGTGGTATACGCCTTCCAAAACGCCGTTGCTGGGTTTCCAATTGGACGACCGGACGGTGACGATCAGCTCCCCTGACGGTTCCTTGAGCAGCAGTCAAATTGAACAGGTCGCTGTTAGCGTAGCTGAACTGAAGTAAGGAGTAGAGGAATCGCAACAAGTACAGCTTTGTCTAGACTTATAAAGGAGTAATGTGAGTATACTCCCAAGAAAACATACTCGCGCTGTTTACTCTGGCCTTAACTTGGGTCGCAGCTATAGCCGGACTGTCAGCAAAAACAGTCGATGGCGCAAGCGCCTTTTCTTACCCTCTTATCTTCCTGCCATTTATTAGCTCCGCATTTGTTCCAACCGAGTCGATGCCAACTGCCGTTCGCGTCTTTGCAGAAAACCAGCCGGTGACCTCGATCGTGGAAGCTATTCGTGCGCTACTGTCAGGTCAGCCGGTGGGCAATGATATATGGGTCGCTCTTGCATGGTGTGTTGGGATTTTGCTCGTGGCTTATATCTTTGCAATGAGGGTTTATAAAAGGCGGGTGTGAAATCGTTAAAGATGGAAGAAGCTATCAATCAAAAGAGAATATGTAATTTAAAACAATAGGGCTGAAAAAAGGAAAGAGAGGGGAACCAAATGATAAAGATTACAACAGAAGATTTTAGTTCGTCAGAAAATATGAAGGATGTTGTTGGCTTTTAAAAAAACTAACGGAACAACAAGAGCCACTTATCCGTCTAGATGATTATTGATCGCGAATCTAGAACCTCGTATTCAACAGATTACAGATGATTTATTGGATGCAGTACAGAAAAAAGGGAAGATGATCTCATTCCAGATTTTGCCTCTCCACTTCCGTTTCGGGTTATTGCCGAGATGTTAGGAATACCTGTTTTGTATCAAGATAAAATTTATCCGCAAAGGTTTCATTGCTAGTATCCCAATGATTTTCTAACCTCCGGTCGTATGTTGTTGTGTATCCTACACGTCATTCCGCCTGTTTACCGATGTGCAACGGGGCATAACTTGGGTCGCGGCGAATGTCGGACTCTCCGCAAAATCGGTGGATGGCACAAGCGCCTTTTCCTACCCGCTTATCTTCCTGCTGCTATTTCTATTTCTATGACTAAAACTTAGGTATTGTTTAAAATAAAACGCCAAGCCGGTAGACATAATCATAGGCTTGGCGTATATTTTCGCAATAAGAGACTCCGAGAGTGTAATTTATATATATATCCATCTACTTTGCGGGTAGTGTCAGTTTCGCTATCGGTGAGAAAAAACTAGGACAAATTGACTACCTTTGAGTGAAGAGGCTTGTTTGGTCAATATTTGCATGAGTATCGGTCTTAATCGGATAAACCCCGTTAAATTTTTATAGGCGAAAAGAATGGTTTTTCCGGGAAATGCTTGTGAACCAGGTGTTGTTATAATACGATCAGACCGAGTCAGTTGTTCACTAAAACGAAAAGACCGAAAAAACGAACAAGCTCAAATCACAACAATAACGGAGGGAAGTGCAATGAAATTATCGAAGGTGATGATGGTATCAGTTATGTTGGGGAGCATCTGCCTGCTGGGCATCGGCTTTGCGGATCAGAAACTAAGTGCGGCGGGACCGTTGGGACAAGCCGAGAAGATCGGTAACGAAATCCAAATTCCACACAATGATCATTTGCTGCTATCCACCGACAAAAAGTGGATCAACCAGGAGGGACATCAATCCGACCTGATCAGGCTACAATGGACGGCGGATCGAGCCAAGCCGGCGATCGTCTGGGCTGACGAGAACGACCATGACAAAACGGCGATCATTTCCCACGACAAGGCCAACAATCCGGAGCAGCACGACCATAAACATCTCTCGTTTGAGACGACAATGTCGCCAAACGGACAATATGCAAACCAGCTCTTCACCCGGTTAGAAATTCCCTATGACACCGACGTGAGCGAGATCCGCACCCATTCGTCCAACTTCAATGTGATGAACGGCATTTTGCGGGTAGCGGGGGAAACAGGAACGAACCGTGACCTTCAGTTCAGCGTAGCTGGCAAAGATAATGAGACGGCGCCGAGATGGGCCATCCGGGCGGACAGCTCGAAGGAAGCGGGGAGTAATACGGGGGCCGACCTGCAGTTCGTCCGTTACGGCGATGACGGCAACCCAATCGATTCCGCGATTACCCTGCAGCGTGGCGAGGGCAATGTCGGGATAGGTGTGAATGACCCCGACACCAAGCTTGACGTAAACGGAGACATGCTGCGCATCCGCGAGAAGCATACGCCCGATTCGTCGAGTGAGCCTTGCAGTCAGGGGCAGATGGCTTGGGACGACCAATATGTATATGTTTGCGTTGCGCAAAACAGCTGGAAAAGGACAGCTCTATCGACCTGGTAACTCGGAAACTGAGAAACAGGGAGCTTTATAAGTTAAACGAGCTGAAGGAATGTGATAGGCGGTTTTTTATTTTTCATGGAAACAGGCGGGAATGAGTGACGGGTGACAGGAACATTATCTCATTCCCGATTTTGACAAGAACTTGAACTCATTACTGCCGCCACTTCTGGAAAATCTGACTCCCGAGCAGCTAGATCGGGTCGGGGAATATCCCGATGGAGCGCGGTACACGTTCAAAGAGCTGCTGGAATTGCGCGTCCAGCATGTCCGTGACCACCTTGCCCAGATCCAGCGGGTAAGACAGGCATATCGAGAGGATAGGGAATAACACTATATTCTAGTTGTGATTAAGCTCAATCCAAAAAACAACGGCAGCCGTCAGATCGGCTGCCGTTGTTGCGTTAACTGGGCAAATTTCGCTAATGAAGGACATTTAAAGGAAGTGACCCGGAGTATTTATTTTATCTCCATGTATTCCTAATACAATAAAAAATAATAAAGCGAGGAGGAATAAGAACCGAACGAATTCGTTTGAAAGGACATCCCATTGTTTTTATGAACGTATGGGCTGGCTCTTCCTGCTTATATCTCTGTGACTCCAATCATCAGTAGGTTTTCGTCAAGTAGTATTCAGAGTGGCGAGCAAGTTGCTCTTTTCTGCTTATTTTTTACTCTTAAGCTACCGGGTAGGATATTTGAAAATTGTACACGACAAGAACTTAAGGACCAGGCTAGGAACTTAATTCCATACCTATCACTGGATTCATGAAAACACTCTCCCTCTCATAAATCGACGGGTTATCGACCCAAGGTAACGATCGATCTGCGCCGCCTACTGACAAATACACCACAAAAATAAAAGAGGTCAACCAGGAAAAACTGGCTGACCTCATAATACGAAGGAGTACGATAGTTCAATACTTCGATGGCGCGTAGCACCAAATAGGGAAGAGGGCCCGCAGTCGCTCCTTACCCTTGGCCGAATGTAAGTTCCTTCACTTTGTTTTTATCCAATCGTTTGATTACTTCACTGATCAGCTTCACGGCATTTTCGAAATCCTCGCGGTGTAGAATCGCCGCATGCGTGTGAATATATCGCGTTGCAATCGAAATCGCAAGTGACGGTACGCCGCCGGCTGTCACGTGAATGGCGCCCGCGTCGGTACCGCCTCCTGCGACATAGTCGAATTGATAAGGAATGCCAAGCTCATCCGCTGTGTCGGTAACGAAGTTGCGCAGACGACGATGCGAGATCATCGATCCGTCATAAATGAGAATTTGCGGCCCTTTCCCCATTTTGGCCAAGGCGTCCTTCTCGCTCACACCCGGCGTATCGCCGGCGATCCCTACGTCAACCGAGAAACCGATATCCGGTTGAATGATATTTGCGGCAGTTTTCGCTCCGCGTAAGCCGACTTCCTCTTGAACGGTGCCGACGCCGTAAACGGTATTCGGATGCTCGACGTCTTTCAATTGCTTCAGCACATCGATCGCAATGGCACAGCCGATGCGGTTGTCCCATGCTTTGGCCATCAGCATTTTTTCATTTTTCATCACGGTAAATTCGCAAACCGGTACGATGGAGTCGCCCGGGCAAACGCCGAACTCCGTAGCTTGCTCTTTGCTTTCCGCACCGATATCGATGAACATCTCTTTTTTGTCAACTGGATTTTTGCGGGCTTCCGGCGATAAAATATGCGGCGGTTTCGAGCCAATCACGCCGGGAATGTTCCCATTGCGCGTCATGACAGTCACCCGCTGCGCTTGCATCACTTGCTCCCACCAGCCGCCGAGCGGTTGAAAGTATAGGAAGCCTTTGTCGTCGATCCGCGTCACCATGAAACCGATTTCATCCAAATGTCCGGCTACCATAATTTTAGGGCCGTCCGGGACCGTGCCCGTTTTTTTGGCGATCAAGCTGCCGAGATGATCCACCGTCACTTCGTCAGCGAAAGGGGCAATGTGCTCCCGCATAACGTCGCGAACTTCGTCTTCGTGACCTGGTACACCGTTGGCGTCGGTTAGAGCTTTTAACATTTGTAAGGTAGAGTCCAAGGATATTCCTCCTCCATTTTTGACTATCAATCTATTATATATGACTATACAGATAAAGTCATTAATTGGAAAGAGATCGCCTTAGCCAACAGCAAAAAAACTGCCAATTGATTTCTTGAACGTATGATTCCTTTCAGGTCTATACCCCCTT
Organism: Paenibacillus mangrovi; assembly: GCF_022898935.1. GTDB lineage: Bacteria > Bacillota > Bacilli > Paenibacillales > Paenibacillaceae > Paenibacillus_AQ > Paenibacillus_AQ mangrovi. The sequence goes on from NZ_JALIRP010000004.1 coordinate 33,399, forward strand.
CATTTGATCGAATGATACTATTATTTCGCAGGTAGGAAGGGCTCTACCGTGCGAACTGCTGCTTGTTGTAAGACCATTTGATGAATTGAGAGTGAATTCTATGTTCTCTGTAACGGTAGGGATTCCAGGATTGGGCAGTATAACGTAACAAATTAGTTTCCCTTTCGTTTTATAATATGTGAACTTCATTAATATTCGAGGGAGGGTCCAATAAAAGGAATTCTAGTTTGTTTATCTATGGTTATTTTTATTTTTTTAACTGGATGTTTAAAGAGCTCCTTAATTTTATTTAGTGGTGAAAGTAAGAACTGGTTAGCAAACTGATAGTAGGAGGAACCTGAATGAAGCGATGGACTTTATGTGGAAAATGGTTAATTATCGCTCTCTTAACGGTTGGCAGTCTATGGGCCAGCGGTCAGGAGGCGATGGCGGACTCTCCGGCCAAAGTGGTTAGCGCCGCGGGCGGGTATGATTATGGAATCGCGGCATGGAGCGACGGATCTGTTACCGGTTGGGGGTACAATAAATACGGTCAAGTTGGGGACGGTACGCGCATTGATCAGTATGTGCCCAAGAAGATTTCCGGACTGGAGAATGTTATTCAGGTTACAGCGGCGAGGGATGCTTCATTTGCAGTAACGGCGGAAGGGGAGGTATGGGCCTGGGGTGCGGGCTATTCAGACTCTGTGAACGGTGATCCTGTGCTGCCTTATCAAAAAATAGAACTTCCGTCCAAGCTTGAAGGTTTAAGCGATGTGACCAGCATAGGTTCGAATGGTATAGCAGGAATAGCGGTGCATAAGAATGGTACGGCTACACTGTGGTATATTTTTTACGATTCGGATTATAAAAAGCATATCAAATATGTGCCCCTCAAAGGGGTTACGGGGGCAAGAGCGGTCCAAATTATGGGCAATACAGCGTTAATTCTGGGTCAGGATGATACGCTGAGATCGTTAAGTCTATATAATGATTACTACGGAAGGTACCGGTCTGAAGAGGAGTTAAAGGCACCAGAGATTCTCAAAGCTGATATATCCCGCATTGCTATATCGTGGCGAGACGCCTTTCTACTTCGTAAGGATGGAACCGTATTGCGCTGGAACGCGGATAGTCAGAAATTCACGGTTGTTGATGGTTTAAAAGGAATTTCCAATATTCAGACAGTAGGTTATAATCGCCTCTACGCTCTTAAGCAGGATGGGACGGTATGGCAATGGAACTATAATTATGGCGGCAATGCCAAGCCATTTCAGGTCAAAGGATTGTCAGGGATCACCGCTATTTGGGGAACTACAGGCCTGACAGGCTTGGCCATAAATAAAAAAGGTGAATTCCTGGCCTGGTCTGATGGGTATCGAACTGGGCTTGCGGAAGGAAGCGGCTCAGCTCATAACGATTCGGATACGATGGTGACTCATGTACAGCAAGCTCTATCCTGGACCGTAAATGGGAAAAGCGTCAATTTCTACGCCACATCAGGTGTAGTAGGTAATAAACTTTACGTTCCTTATACCAGCGTGTTTGGAGCGATGGGAGTTAAGATTTCACACGAAGTTGTCAAAGCAACCGATCCGAAAGCCGTTCCTCAGTCGCAGTCGATATGGACATTCACTTATGGAGAGCGGTCGGTTTCGATTAATCAAGACAAGCCCAATTCGGAGATTTTTTATATGTCCAACTCGACCGTCTTCCCGTTGGAAACCATTTGTGAAGGATTGGGTATAAATCTGAAATGGAACAAAGCTACCGGTGAGGTTGTAATTCAGTCTTAATGCTAATGAAAATGAAGCAAAAAAGGGCTCAGCTTAACGCTGGGCCTGTTTTAACAATTTATCTTAAAACAGCTCAATGAAGCTCCATTTTCATCCAGAATGGTTAAGTAATATTTTTTCTATCGGAACGGTTACTTTTCTCGTACTTTTCTCGTCTACAACAAACAAGACATTTGAGGATATCGTGAATGAAGTTAACATGCGCATTTGGTGGTCGATTCACAAATACGACCCGACCCGAACCGGCCGTTCCGGTATTGGCTGCACGGGATTACTGTACGTCAGGTCCAGGATTGGAAAAGAAGGAGCTTTGGGCTATGAGTTTTGTGTTATGGCAGCGCCAACCCAGGCACGAGATAATATGTGTCACATCATATTTTATTATAATTGAAAAAATAGGAGGGTATGGCCCTTCGGAGCAGTCTGATGGAGCACCATGTACCTAATTTTCAGTATTTGATCCAAAGTACTTGACTATGACGTTAAGTCATAGTGCATAATTCTCACTATAAACTACAAGGAGTGAGAGAAATGAATATAAAATCACTGCGTTCAGACCAAATTTATCAAAAAGTTGCCCAAGCTTCGCCCGAGGAAAAACTTGAATTATTCAGAAACGAAATGATGGCTCCCTTTATGAAACAATGGCAAATTCAACAGATCCCTTTTAGAGCTGAAGAGGCGAATGGTTTTGACGTTATTACGTTTAATAGTATGATGCATCGATCACCTGAACAGATTACCCCTCAGATTTCGGCAGAGATCGAGCTGATTTCGTCCGAATCATTTTGGTTAGAGTGCGAGCATACTGTGAAGAAAAGCCTGCATCTATTTATAGATCATGAAATTAACCTCCCCGTATCCGATTATTTGTTTACCATTCAACTAGGGAATCCGGAAAGCCGTTCCTTAGCAATAAACGAAGGATATAGCGGCTTTGGGGGCATTCCTGGGTTTATCTGGGGTACAATTGTGCCAAATGAGTACACGATTCCTCGAATGAAGGCTGCGCTGGCGCACGAATGCAACCATAATGTGCGATATCAATTTATTAAGTGGGATCACACCGTTAATTTGGGCGAGCTAATTGTAAGTGAAGGATTAGCTGAAAACTATGCTACGTTCATGTTTGGAGAAGAATTGCTCGGCCCTTGGGTAACGAAAACAAACGCAGAAACACTTAACAGACGCATAAAGCCCGTGCTTAGAGAGCAATTGCAATTAACCGGGTTTGATAAATTTGCTCCGTATCTTTACGGTGACGAGATCGCAAAACTTCAGAACTTTAAACCGGTCAACATGCCTTATAGTGCCGGATACGCTTGCGGATATTATTTAATCCAATATTATTTAAGAAAAACAGGAAGAACGATCTTTGAGGCAACAATAACGCCTGCAGCTCAAATACTAGACGAAGTAAAAGGATTTTGGGATGAAGAAACCATTATTAGCGGTTAAAGATATTGTTCAGATTACAGGCATTACAGCCCGGACTCTGCATTATTACGATAGAATCCATTTATTTAAACCGACACATCTAACGGAAAAAGGGTATCGCTTATATGATCGAAGCAGTTTGGAAAAACTTCAAACCATTTTGATCTTAAAGGAAATGGATTTTTCCTTGAAAGAAATTGCGGACATTTTAAAGCTGACCAGGCAAGAACAGAAACAAATATTAAAGAAGCAGAGACAAACTTTATTATTGAGAAAACAAAGACTGGAAAACATTATGACTGCTCTCGATGAATACGTTTCGGGGAATGATATTAGTAACTTGCAAATCTTCAACAGTACTTCCGTTTTGCCATTGAAAGAACAGTATGCCAATGAGGCGAGATTCATTTATGGCGAAACAGAAACGTATAAAGAGTTTAATGAAACGTTGGAAAAATTATCACTAGATGATAAAGAGGAACGTTTTCAATCCATGGAGGAAATTTTCAAACAAATTGCGTCATGTGTCGATCAGGATCCTTCCTCCGATGAAGTTCAGCGATTAATCGAGGAGTGGAAAAAAAATCTAATGCAATTCATGACATGTGATGCAGAGATACTGGCTTGCATTGCCAATACCTACAAATTCGATGCGCGATTCAAAAACTACTTTAATCAATATAGCAATGAGGATTTAGCAGATTTTCTTTACAGTGCAATAATGCATAATATCAATCGCTAATCAAATGCATGACTCCGATAGTTATTGTAAGCTCGTAGGTCAGTGGGGGCGTGCTACACTGAAAGAAATGAGCCCACTGGTTATGAAAATTAATGATTAACGGGACATGTTAGTTGAAATTTTCTTAGCTGCGATTTACGAAAAGCGAGCCCCTTGTAGAGATAGGGAGAGCTCGCTTTTTTTTATGCAACGAATTGCTTAACGTACGCTAAGTGAAGATTTGATCAAATAAGCCGGAATTTCCGTACGCTAAGGAAATCCGGCTCGTTTGTATTCTTCTGGTGAAGGATGTTTAAGTGGACGTAGTCCTTTTAGAGATGCGAGTTGCTTTATATCAAACTTGTATTCGCCTAAGAAATTGATGTATTCCCATCCTAGAGGAGAAATATGCTTCAAAAAGTCGGGGATAGCGAATAATGCTTTTAGGAATCTATTCATAGTCACAGCTACCCATTAGTGAACGCCCAACTCATTATTATTCCGGCAAATTCCCTGATCTCGTTCCTACTTCATAAGAAGGAGTGATGTTGTCGTACATCAAGTGCAAGATCATCCCTGTCGCAGCATGGTCCAAGTTATGGCAGTGATCCATCCACATTCCAGGATTGTCCGCGATAAATGCCACCTCATAAGTCTCGCCTGCATAGACATTTAACGTGTCGGTCATCCAAGGCGTCCTTACTTTCTTGCCGTTCTTCTTCAATACCGTCATATGATGCCCGTGAAGATGCATCGGATGCTCAGTCAGACTTCTATTCACGAATGTTGTTTTGACCCTGTCGCCTTCCTGGACGACAAAGGTTGGGATATTGGGGTATACTTCTCCATTAATTGTCCACAAAAAATTAAATTGTCCGTTATAAAAGCCCATCCTGTTGCCAAGGATCATCGTGAATTCCCGATCGAACCTGGTTGCGGACGATAATTCGTTGACGATTGGCTTCCCATATTTTGTCGGATCGAACAAGTTGGATTCCACTTTGAAGCTTGATTCCTTCGGCAGGGAACGCGTATCATCATCACCATAGAAGACGATGCCAGGATTCTCAGATTCCCTGTAGTCTCCGATTTTGAATTTCACGGGATGATCCGGCATCCTAAAGACGATATCATATCTTCCGCCAGATGCGAGCCTGAATGCAGTGTCATCGGACAATAGGTCCGGATCACGAATCCGCACGCCGTCAATGCTTGTAATTTGATAATCGACGCCTTGCAAAAGGTATTTTTGCGAGAGGTTATGTGTGTTGATAATTTTCAAGTTTACCATTTTCCCGGGCTCCACTTGCTTGAATTGCATTTGATCCTCGGTTCCGAAGGCGATCTTCTTTCCTTGATCTGTTTCCCAATTATGATTGATAATCGTAAATTGTTCATCGTACTCGTCTATCAGGCCGCTTCTCGGCTCGACAATTAACGATCCGAAGAACCCCTTCCTCACTTGCTCTGCAGCTTGCTGATGAGAGTGAAACCAATAGGTTCCTTCCTGCATCGCCCGAAATTTATACGTAAAAGACTGCCCCGGTTTGACGACATTCTGGGTCATTCCCGGCACGCCGTCCATCGCGTTCGGCACATTATAGCCATGCCAATGAATCGTCACGCCTTTGTTGATATCCTTGTTGAGCAGCTTCACTTCCACCATATCCCCATATCGCACGCGAAGCTCGGGGGCGATTTCTCCATTGTAGGTCCAGGCATCGATCTTCGCACCGGAAGCAAGTGTTATTTCCCGCCTCTGCGCGACGAGTTCGAAAGTGACATCCGCCGGATCGGAGATATCTCCCGTCAAAGCAGCCACTTCGACCATATTGGAATGATTGGAATCACCGCACATCTGATGGGCAGACATCATCGTAGGCGTTCCGCCCCCTTCGTAAGACCACAAGATATCTTCTTACGATGAAGAAAGCAGGCACGACCAGAATAAGCAGCAACAGAACAGGTCTTTGCACGATTTCAAATAAGCTCGGCATAACCGCTTGCGCGACAACATTGCTGAAAGCATTTATGCCGGAAGCCAATGCAGCTGCATAGACCGGAATAACCAGCAGGGGGTCCATTGTCTTGGCCAACGTCACTGCCGACAATTGTTCTTGATTTGCTTCGCCAAGACGCCTTGCCCGTGACAATGTGAAAACAAGGACTGGCATATAACCGGTAAGCGCGACGGGAACCATGCCCTTGATGGTCCCTTCAATGAGCAGCCAGTCATTTTGAATATAACTGAAGATAAGCAGAGCCCCCCATAACCCGGCGATTGTGAGAGCGATGTAGATAACCCCCATCAGAATCATTCTCCAGAGCCTTAGTCGCTGGTTATTTTTCGCATAAGGAAGTATCGTAACCAATAATCCGGCAATAGACCATATAATCGCCATCAGAAATGTCAAAATCATATTGGAAAAAATGTGGAACAATTCATAAACCCCTTTCGTGCTATGATTTGGATTTGTTAAGCTTTGGTTTGATTTTGCCGAATGGTTTGAAATAAGAGATCGCCGTCATAAAAGCAAGCGCGACGATGTTTGCGATAGAGCCTCCGAGAAGGGAATAGCTTTTATCGAGAAATGCTGCATTAATCAGGGCAAGAGACCTTCCCTGGTCCGCTTCGCGAAGGAGCTGCGATAACCATGGACTCAAATATGCGATCCCGAATAAAATTAAAAATATCGTCAAGATGAGTTTGGTTACAATCCAGTAATAATTAAATAGTCCCCAATTTGTCCACAGTGACAGCGCGAGACCTGATAACAAGGCGACAAGCGCGGTATAGCGAATCAAGATGACATCAACCAAATGCATGTTTTCAAGGGTGTAATAAAGCTGTTCTCCATTATCTGAGTTCAACATGTACAACCCGAGCATAAACATACATAAAACGCCGCCGAACCAACTTATAATCGAAATGACATGAATCGTAATCAACAATTGCTTCTTTTTCAAAGATAATCTGTAGCTCATGGATCTAATCCTCCTATATCGTGTTTTGTAACAGACTTAAAACTATGCTAACACCAGAATGTTGCGAACTTATGGAGACATTTTTGAGAAGTTGTGATGCTTCCTTTCGTAGAATCAAGTTGTTGTATAATAAAAATGTAGTTAAACCGGGAACACGAAAAAACGGAAAAATGATCGAGGGATAAAAATGGGGATCAAAGTTCTAATCATCGAAGATGAGGAGAAAATATTGTCCTTGATGGAAGATTTCCTTCAGACGGAGGGCTACAATATTGTTACCGCCAAGGATGGGAAAACCGCGGTCAGTCGATTTGAGGAGCACAAGCCGGATATCGTCATTCTGGATTGGATGCTGCCGCAAATGAACGGTCTGGATGTGTGCCGTTACTTCCGGCAAATCGGAGAGCCGGGAATTATTATGGTAACGGCCAAAACGGAGGAAACGGACAAAATCGTCGGCCTGGAGATGGGAGCGGACGATTACTTAACAAAGCCTTTCAGCCTAAGAGAGCTTTCCGCTCGTATCCGTTCCTTATTGCGGAGAATGAACAGAAGTGACAGCGGTGTACAGAGCAATGTGCTTCCCGGGGCGATTTGACGATTTACGAGGAGAGCTTGCAAGCATATAAAGCAGATCAGGAGCTGCGGCTAACCCCGACCGAATTCAAGCTCCTTCATATGCTGGCAGCGAAGCCTGGCCGGGTATACAGCCGAATGCAGCTGCTTCAGCACACTTTTGAAGAAGAATTCGTCATTGACGAACGGACGGTGGATTCACACATTAGCAAACTACGTAAAAAGATCGAGGACAATATCGATCAGCCTGTATACATCCAGACGGTTTACGGGTTCGGATATCGCTTCGGAGCGAAGCATGAAAATTAGAACGAAGCTAATGCTCTCGATGAGCATTCTGATCGTATTCATCTTGTTCAGTCTGCTCGCTGTCACACATATCCAGTTTTTTATTGTCCGTGATCTTGCTTATTATAAAGACAAAGCCGCTTTTAAATTGCTGCAAGAGGAATTTGAGCAATATTATGCGGATCACAATGATTCCTGGGAAGGCGTCCATGATGAACAATTTGAACATAGCCGAGGTTTTGCCGAAATCGCCATGGTATTGGATGGCAAAACATTGTACCAGCAAGGACGGCTGGACATCGAAATCATGCAGGCCGATGGTTTTCATATCTCGTTACATGAACATGATCAGAAGATCGGCCGCCTTTTTGTTATGAACGACAGCCAGTACCACACTTATGAATTTAAAAACATGTGGTACAACATTCTCCCGAATACCCTTCTTGTATCCTTACTTCTGACTGCTGTTGCCGCTCTGGGCATCATCTTTCTGTTATCCTAGAGGATGACCCGTCCGATACGCAAAATTGTTGCAGGTATCGACGGGATCAGGCAAGGAGATGCAAACGTGCTTTTCCCTGTCCGCAGGAAGGACGAGTTCGGGGCGATCTCAAGAGCGCTTCAGGTGATGAATCAAAGCCTCGCCAGCGCAGAACAATCCCGTAACAGCTATTATCCGATGTTGCGCATGAATTGAAAACCCCGCTCATGGTTATACAGGGCGAGATGGAGCTAGCTCAGGAAAAAGATGTCCCGCTTACCCCGGAAAAGCTATCCTCTCTGCTCGACGATGTGTTGCGGCTATCCCGACTGGTTCATGACGTGCTAGATCTATCCAAGCTGGAGGCCGGCGGCGCAGAGCTCCGCCCAAGCGCTGAAAATATAGTCGAGATGGTCAGCGGGTTAATTGAGAAAACGCAGTTTTTGGCCGAGGAAAAGCACATCGGCTTATCCATGCATGCTTCAGAGGATGTGATCGAGGTCTCGGTCGAGAAATCTCGTATTCTTCACGCGCTTTACAATATTTTAATTAATGCGATTCATTATACGAACGAGGGGGGACAAGTACAGCTTCATGTGGAACGGATGTACAGTCACGACCGACAGGATGAGGTTGTCCGGATTGTAATTGAGGATAACGGAATCGGCATTCCGCAGGAAGATCTGCCCCATATATTCAACCGGTTTTACAGGGCCGATCATTCAAGAAGTCGTCCGAACGGCGGTACAGGTCTTGGCTTGGCGATCGCGCAGCAAAACATTGTCGTACACAAAGGCTGGATCGAAGTACGCAGCGAAGCTGTAAAAGGTACGGCATTCTCGGTATTTTTACCGACAGCAAAAGAGCGTTTAAGAGAAAATCTATAAAAAACTCTGTTTGTTGAAGAGTTTGAAAAGGAGTACCTTTTTTTTCTCGTGGTTTTATGGGTTTGGTCGCCTATAAACCTTCGAGATTTAGGAAGGTCTCCCCATCCACAACATTCGCCCGACATTCCCCCGCTTCGTGAGGCGCTATTTCATATGTCAGTCGGCTGATCTCCGAGGGGAAAGACAAATGGGACGTAAAGAGTATTAAGGCTGATCCGGGTAAATCGGTCGTCGAAAGTGTGTTAAGAGAAGTAAACAAGCTGATGGCTCAGGCCTAATTGTTGCCTTATACATTTCCGACGTATTTGAAGATATTTTCGCTTAACGTAAGTTTTCCGCGTTCTGTTGGCGGTACCCCTAGACGACAAGAACATACACGTATAAAAGCTGCGTAATTGCGGCTTTTTGTGTTTTAACGATATATGTTCTTGTCAAAACCGTAGGACTAGAACAAATATCGTTATCAATTACAGATCAAAGAAGCTGTGTTTGATGAAAAGACCCGATCGGCTCGGCAAGCTTGATTTATCAAAACATCTCAAGTGTATTTTCAAATTCGTTGATAAAGATGCCGTAACCGACATTTCTTGAATCTAGCATAAACTTATCCATGATGATTTTGTCTCGATATGAATAAAAAGGAGTCGGGTTAATTCCTGTAATGGTTGCTAATTCCGATATGGTGTATTGCAGGCGTAAGCTGCCCGGTTATAAAACTCATGGCAATCAGCACTCAAACGGGCATGATGCATGAGTCAGACGTAGGACGCTGCCGAACGAACGCTGTCATAGAGGAGAACGTTTGTATGGAAACGAAGATGTTAGGCGGCTCATGTCCTGAAGACAGCGAAAATAGCGGATAAGAGCGGCATCCCATTTATCGCAGATGGTAACTGCAATGGTATTGCCAACCGATCCGCCGGGCAAGAAGGAGGGGATCATATTGCGCCTGAAGTCAGAGGATGGGTCCGCAGCACGAAGATAAAAGCGAGGTGAATGGTTATTGGCTTGGTTGTACCGTCAATATACACGAAAGATTCAAATGCGCCTGACGATTTATTTCCTGCTTCTTTTACTGCCGCTCGTCATCGTAAGTCTTTATGTCAATTTCCGGTCCCAGGCTATTCTCCTCAAGCAGGCGGAGGAACGGACAAGAGGGGCGCTGACCTCATCGATGGACTATATCGATCTATCGCTGCAAAGCGTGGAGGAGCTTTCCACCATAGTGTCCACTGACGACCGGATGCTAAGTCTGATCGATGACGTTGGACCGAATCTTAATGCGCAGTCGTATGTCAATTTTGCCGATCTGTTGAAACAGTTGTCCGGGCTGACCTCGGTTAACCATCTGATATCCCATGTTTCACTATTCCATGCCCCTTCGTATATGCTGCTGTCGACAACCCAGGGAGGAAAGCGGATCGAGGGCGCGCAGCAGCGTCAGGAACTGAACGAAATAGCCGAGACCAAAGGGACCGGTATCGTCTACATGACGCCGGATTATCCCTTTCCCGAAGGACAGACTCTCGGTTCCGTAACAGGAACAGGCAGCGTCTCGCTCGTGCGGACCATGGACCTGAACAATCCGGATCGTGAGCCCAATCTGCTTCTGATCAGCTTGAACAAGGCCCGCCTGCTTGACTTAATCCGATCGCTGCTCCCTTCGTCCAGCGCCCGGATCGATCTGTACACCGATGAAGGCAAGCTGGTGACCAGCACGGGGGACCAAGCTAAGGAGCTTACGAGTGTATCCACTGCCGAGCCCGGGGAGTTCATGGTTCGGGTCACTTCCCGTTACTCTAAATGGTCGCTTGTGCTCGTTCAGCCGAAGGCGGAGCTTTATAAGGAAACGAACGTGACGAGGCTCTTTACGTACGTCATTATCGGTGTGAGCGTGCTTCTGGCGGTTCTTATATCGTGGGGTGTCTACAGCGGAATAGCCTCGCCAATCCAGCGGCTGATGAGAGGGATGAAGTCGGTCGGAAGCGGCAATTTCAGCATACGGCTGAAGGAGGACCGAAGAGACGAACTCGGTTATTTAACGCATTCCTTTAACCGGATGGTCGAGGAGCAGCAGGATTTGATTAAGAACTATTATGAGCAGAAGCTTAGGTTCGCTCATACAGAGCTGAAATTTCTGCAGTCGCAGATCAATCCCCATTTCCTCTACAACACGCTGGATTCCATCTATTGGACAGCCAAAAACTACGATGCCGATGAAATTACGGAGATGGTTCTCAACCTCTCCAGCTTCTTTCGTCTAAGTCTTGGCAGAGGAAAGGAAACGTTCACCGTCGAGGAGACCGTTACCCATCTTCATTACTATATCCGGGTTCAGCAGCTTCGTTTTATGGATTCGTTCACAGTCCGCTATGAGCTTCAGGAGGAGACACGCCAAATCCCGCTGCTGAAGCTGGTGCTGCAGCCGCTGGTGGAGAATGCGATTGTACACGGACTGGAAGCTTGCCGCGAAGGGGAACTTACCGTTGCAAGCTACCTCCAAGGTGATGATCTCGTCCTTGAGGTTCGCGACAACGGCAAAGGGATCCCGGAGGAACGACTCCAATATATCCGCGGCGAGCTGGAGCGGTTATCGGCATCTGAATCCGGGCCTTTCTCTTACTTGGAGCATGGAGCGAAGGACCTTTACGGATTGCGGAATGTGCACTCGCGAATTCGCATCTGGTATGGTTCCGGCGCAGAGATGACGATTGAGAGCAGGGAAGACTCCGGGACTACGGCTGCTCTCATGTTACCGCTCGACCGGTGCCAGGACGAATACAAGCCGAACACGACGATGACAACAGTACAACAGGGGTGAAGACCAATTGAACTTATTGATAGCAGAAGACGAAGACCGGCTGCGGAGCAGCCTTGCTTACAATATTCTTTGGGAAGAGCATGGAATAGAAGTGGTGGGGCTGGCTGAGAACGGGCTGCTCGCCCTTGAGTTGTTCGAACACCAGAAGCCGGACATTGTGCTTATGGACATTCAAATGCCCGAAATGGACGGTATTGCTCTGATCCGTGAAATCCAACGCAGGGATGCCATGGTCAAGCTTATTATTTTGAGCGGTCATGACAATTTCGAATATGCTCAGATTGCACTGGAACATGGTGTTGTGAAATATATGCTCAAGCCTGCGGGCGAGGGCGAGATTGTAAAGGCGGTTCTGGAAGCCGCAGACCAGCTGCGGTTCGAACTGGAGCGGCTCAACCATCAGATAAGGCTGGAGGAGCGGTGGGAGCAGCATTTGCCTTATATGAAAGAGATGTTTATACAGCATTGGATAAGCGGTAAATACGACCCGCAGCAAGTGCTGGAGATCAGTCATGATCTGGGGATCGAATTGGGTAGCGATTGGCAGTACACCCTTGTCGTTCTGGATATCGACGACCCGACGCCAGGGGAAGCTGGACCCGGTGATAGGGATCGGAGAAAGCTAATGTTCTCCCTGAACCGGCTCGCAACAGAACTCCTACATCCAGTCCCTGCGTGGATTGTCATGGATACAAATGAACGCACAGTCCTCCTCTTCCATGCACCAGCCAGAGAAGATGAGAACCGGGAACTGCTCACTGTCAACACGATTGTCGATCGTCTCCTCTCAAGGCTGAAGGAAGTGCTGAAAGTACCTGTTAACGGAGGAATCAGCGGCTCCACCGGCGGGCGGGGGGATGTTAGCAGGCTGTATTCGCAAGCGGTAAAGGCGCTTCAAAACCGGATGCTGTACGGGTCCGGGATTGCGATACCTTACCGGGAAGAGCAGCGGGCGGAATGCCCTGAGCTGGAAGTGCACCCGCACATGGAGAAGACGCTTGAAATTGCGCTGGAAACGTGTGATGAGAAGAGAGCCAGAGCAATCATCGATGAGATGTGGGATACAAATCTCGGCCAAGCGGAGTCGCTGGAAGAGGCGCGCGAATACGTGCTCTATTGGAGCGGCTTACTGATCCGCATTATGCAGAAGATGGGATGGAGCGTCAAGGAAGTCACAGGCGGCGACTATGCTCTGTTTCAGAATTTGCGCCTGCTGTCGACGAAAGAGCAGGTCCGCGGCTGGATCTTCCGTACAGTCGAGGGTATTGTTGCCCAGGTGGAGCGGCAGCGGAAGGCAGTCAGTCACCAAATGGTCAAGCGGATTCTAGACATGGTTGAAGCCGAGATCGATCGGGAGATTACGCTGCATACGGTAGCGGACCGGATGTATGTGAACTCTTCCTATTTAAGCAGGCTGTTCAAGCAGGAGACAGGAAAGGCGTTCTCCGCCTATGTCCTGGAGCGAAGGATGGAACTGGCCAAAGCCACGCTGCAAAAGGGCGCCAGAGTGTACGATGCCGCGCGAACCGTCGGGTATCGTGATGTGAGCTACTTTACAAAGGTGTTCCGCAAATATTGGGGCGTGACGCCAAGAGAGATCAAATAAACAAGAATGTCGGGTATCTCAAGCAATCTTTATTTTTGAACATGAATTTACCGAAAAAAGTAATCGCTTTCATCTATCGACCAACGTTTGATGCGCTTACACTTATAACAAATTCTCCCTTCGAGGGCGAAGAGGAATAAGAAAGAGGTGAGTCTCTATTGGGCTTACGGGCATCCCCTAAACCGAAGGAGAGGACAGGCAAATTCAAGAGGGCTGCCATCGACATCCGCAAAGACTGGGATCTCTATCTGGCCTTGCTGCCGGGAATCGCATTCTTGCTCCTGTTCAAGTACACACCGATGTACGGCATCATCATTGCGTTTAAGGATTTCAATATTTTTGAAGGCATGGCGGCAAGCCCATGGGTAGGTCTCCATCATTTCGAGAAGCTGTTCGCTTCCGAGAGCTTTCTGCAGGTGTTCCGCAACACCCTCTTGATTTCGGTGTACAAAATCGTGTTTCTATTCCCGCTGCCGATCATCATCGCCATCCTGCTGAACGAGCTCAGAAATATGATTTTCAAGCGTTCCATTCAGACGCTCATCTATCTTCCGCATTTTTTGTCCTGGGTCATTGTAAGCGGCCTGTTCATCGATCTGCTTTCCGTCAATGGCGGGATGGTCAATCAATGGATCACGGCGCTGGGAGGGCAGCCGATCAAATTTTTCCTGGACAGCAGCGTATTTCGCTCCGTAATTGTTGCATCAGCCGGATGGAAGGAAACGGGATGGAGCACGATCGTCTATTTAGCGGCGTTGACAAGCATCGATCCCCAGCTGTACGAGGCTGCGAAGATGGATGGTGCCGGCAAATGGAAAATGACGCTGCATATTACACTGCCTGGTCTTATTCCGATTATTCTGCTGATGTTCATTTTGCGACTCGGTTCCGTGCTTGAGGCCGGAACGGAGCAGGTGCTCGTTATGTATAACCCCAGCGTATACAACGTCGCCGACATTATCGGCACCTATGTGTACCGAATCGGGCTGGGCGAGCAGGATTACAGCTTCTCTACGGCCGTCGGGCTGTTCGAATCGGTGATCGCTTTTATTCTTATCGTAACTGGCAACTTCCTGAGCCGAAAATATTTGCAGCGCGGCATTTGGTAGAAAGGAGCCGACAATCCCGTTATGAAATCCGTCTCCATTGAGCCCCAACCCCAAAACGTGCCATCCCGCCGGCGGGGCATTCAGTCATCCCCATCCGAGCGCATCTTTCATGTGCTTAACGTCACTTTTTTCGTACTGCTTGCGGTGACGACTGTTGTACCATTTCTCAACCTGATCGCCAAGTCGCTCAGCAGCGAAGCGGCCGTTGTATCAGGGATGGTAGGGATTTTGCCCGTAGACATTCAGTTCGGTACATACCGCTATGTGCTGACACAGAGCAGCTTTCTCGGCTCGCTGCGCGTTTCGGTTACCGTGACGGTGCTGGGCACGCTACTGGCGCTGGCTATGACAACGCTGGCTGCATATCCGCTATCCAAGAAGCGGCTTCGTGGAAGGAAATTTTTCATTCTAATGTATATCTTCACGATGCTGTTTTCAGGCGGGCTGATCCCCACCTACCTGCTAATGCAGAACCTGCACCTGATCGACAAGCTACCGGTGCTGTTCCTGCCGGGCATGATCAGCGTATACAACATGCTTATTATTAAAAATTTCTTTGAAGGTCTTCCAGACAGTCTGGAGGAATCTGCGAAACTGGACGGAGCCAGCAATCTATCCATCCTATGGAAGATTACGCTGCCGCTCTCACTGCCTGTGCTGGCGACAATTGCCCTGTTCTACGCCGTCGCTTTCTGGAACGATTATTTCGCTTCCTTAATCTACATCAACTCACCCGAGAACAAACCGCTCCAGTTGTACTTGAAAGAGCTGTTCGTTACGTCTAGCGACACGTTTTTGAAATCAGGCAATTGGGCTGACAACGCCATGAACAGTTCACCACAGGCCATTCAGGCAGCTTCGATCATACTCGCGACAGTGCCGATTCTTCTCGTGTACCCTTTCCTGCAAAAGTATTTTGTTAAGGGCGTTCTTATCGGTTCCGTCAAGGAATAGCCGTTTGAATCAGGCAGAACGTGACTTCAAAAAAGGGGGGTGAAGAGGTTACGCTGAAGGCTGTCTAAAGTGATGCATTAGCCGGATTGATGAAGTAATGTAATGGATTGAACCCAGCTGTTGGAACGTGTACAAGGGAAGTCTCTAAATATAGAGGAGGGGTTATCGTGAATCGCAAGAAATTATGGAGAATATCAGCCGGGGCAATCATTGCAGCCGCGATCATCGTCAGCGGTTGTTCAAAGTCGGGGCCGGCACAATCGAATAACGCAGGAGAAAAGCAAGGAGAAGGAGATAAGCCGCAGCTGCGCGAGTTAATGCAGTACAACCGCTTCGAACCCAGTACCGACCCCGTCGCCAAATATTTGAAAGAGAAGACCGGTTACGATGTCAAGTACGACATGTTGCCAGTAGAGAATGCCGATGAGAAGCTGAACTTGCTGATGGCCAACAAGGAGCCTTACGACTTCATGAAGCTGACCCCAAACCAGTTCGCCAAGCTGTCTTCCTCAGGTGCGCTGGAGCCGTTGGACGATCTTCTGGATAAGTATGGAAGTAATTTGAAAAAGGTGATCAGTCAAGCTTCCTGGGATGGAGCCAAAATCGACGGACATATCTATGCGATTCCGGAAGGCAGCTCTGGCGTTGCCACAGGCACAGCTCTCGTGTACCGAAAGGACTGGCTGGATGAGCTTGAATTGAAAGAACCGACGACGCGCGACGAGCTGTATAACGTATTAAAGACGGTCAAAGAGAAGAAGAACGTCATTCCGATTGCGGGTGGGAAAGATCCCTTTCAGGCTGAAATAGCCTCTACATTCGGCTGGATGTACGGCCCTTCGACGTACTGGAAGGAATCGAACGGTGAAATCGTCCATTATGTGGATGATCCGACAACAAAGGAATATTTGGCGTTCATGAACAAGCTGTATAATGAGGGCCTGATCGACCCCGAATGGGCTATCAACCAATCCAATACGGTGATCGAGAAATTTACCAGCGGCAAAGCATTCATGTACCGTGCCGGATGGTTTGACGCTGAGAATATCAATAAGGCTCTGGCGAAGAACAATCCGAATGGCAAGATCGCCATTCTCCCTTACATGAAGGGAGATGACGGCAAAGCCGCCCAAGTCGGCACAGGAGGAATTTCATGGTTTATAGCGATTCCGAAGTGGTCGACTAACAAGGATGACGCGATGAAGTATCTGGATTTGAAGATGGGCGAGGAAATCTTCAAGGGTAATGCGCTCGGCATCGAAGGAACTCATTATAAAGTGGAAGACGGCAAGTATTACCCTATTCTACCCAAGTTTAACGAAGAATGGAATAATGGCAGCGCGTTCCTGACCGGAGTGGATGAAACCAATTATCCAACCTATTGGGAAGCCCGCGTCAGAAAGAACAAATACGTTCAAACCTATTATGAAACCTATCAGAGTAACGCGAAGGACATCCTTTTCGGGGACGCCCTAATCACCGCCCCACCGATTCCGAATGTATCGAAAAACGTTCAAAAGCTGCAAAAGATGGCGGAGGATACGTTCATTAAGTACATTTCCGGCGCGGAGCCATTGTCGGGCTATGACAAGTTCGTGGAGCAGTGGAAAGCCGATGGGGGCAGCGATATGATCAAAGCGGCCAACGACTGGTATCAATCGAGCAAGAAATAGCTGGAATTAGTACCTTGTGACCGTTTCGATACGCATAAAGAAGCTGCATCCGTTGCCATGACGGATGCAGCTTTTTACTTTTAAGATATCCGAGAATATAAACGGCTTGGGCACGATATCTGGCATCGTAAGAGGACCCGGTTAAACGATGACAGGCCATTCCAGTTCGACCCCCTGCTGACGAAGAAGCGTCTGGAAAGAGTTCAGCTCCTTATCCTGATTGCGCACCCCACGCGGCGAAATGCCATGGTCCAGACAAAAAGAGACAAGCGATCCTGCCGCTTCCCCGATATTCCATTCGACTGGGTGCAAGCGGTAACAGCCGTTCGTAATATGGGTTACACCGATATTTTTGCATGCCGGAATGAGATTTTCCATCCGCTCGGGAATTAAGCTGCCCAGCGGAATATGAAAAGGCAGGGAGGAAACGTCGATATAGTTCCGCCCTCCTGTGCTGGGATGCAGGTCAATCCGGTAGCAGCCGATGCCAACCGAATCATGATACCGTTCAGACGTTCCACCCGGCCGATCTGCTGCCAAATGCTGCTCCAGGACAGTGAATTCGGCGCGAATGCGTCTTGACTCGCGGATGTAAGGATACATAGCGAGGCCGTCCCGGGTACCTACGACGTCCGGCCGGAGTCTCAGGCCGGGATAGCCTTGACGGCCATCCGGACGGGGGGCTTCCGTCTGCAGCCAATAGAGAAGCGAGAGGCTAAGCTGCCGGGCGCCCTCAAGATGGCTCTGCCGCTCTGCATCATCCACTTCGAACGGATTGCCAAGCCAATAATCGTTTTGGGGCCAGTTAATGAGCGTGACCGAACTGCGGAAAGTGCCGGGAACAAAATTCGCCTGATCGGCAATTTGGCGGTACTGGAACAGCGAAAACCGTTCGGTGCCGGGAAACAACTCATATTGGACCGGTTCCAGCGTCTGCGGCTTAACGGCTGTCCAGCTAAGCAGCTTATCCGGCCAGAAATCCGGTTTGTAGTCTTTCCAGAAGGCATACTGTGCAGGCCTGTCAATGGTGTGGACTTCATCCGGCAGGTAATCCACGGCAAAACAGTGGGTGAACCCTTGCATGTCCTGCGGGTCGGCTTCCCCTTCGAGGGCATGCGGCTCTCCGGTCAGGCTGACGGATTCGGCCCCGGTGACATATTCGGTGCCGGTAAGCGGAAGCACGTCACCGCATTCGGTTGCATCGATGAAATAGTCCGAAGTCAGGACGGAGCGCTGCTTCGTTTGCTGGCACCGAATAGTTACAGAACGTACCCGGTCCCCTTCGGTTTCCGCCGATTCGATCCGGTGCCGGGTCAGGATGACGACGCACCCGCTGAGCACGTACGGTGCCAGCATTTCATGCAGAACGGCCAACGCGGCTCTCGGATCATGACATAATCGGCTTACAATCCCGTTGCCTGGGTTCAGCAGCGGGTTGGCGGCAGCTGCCGCAGTCAAGGGAAGATAGTGCCGGTAGTAAGCGCGGATGCCATCGCGGAACTGTCTGTAGCTCCTCGTACAGCCAAACGATTCGATCCAGGAATGCTCGTCGGGAGGGACGGCTTGGCTCGTCAACTGCCCTCCGATCCAGTGGGTTTCCTCGGTCATAATGACGGATTTGCCTAAGCGGGCCGCAGACAGGGCAGCCGCACATCCTCCGGTTCCGCCCCCGATAATGATGCAGTCTGCTCGCATTTCATTAATCACATTGATTCCTCCTTGTCTGTCGCTCATTAGAGTGAGCGGAATTGGGAAGGGATGGTACAATTGCAATTGTACAGGACAGATGAAGCCGTTTGGTAGAAATATGTATGACTTTCATCGGTAGATTGATGAGGATCTTCAATTTCATTACCCTTTTTAAAGATGCTGTTAACATGAGAACACTTGTACTATGATATCTACAGGTACTTTTCCAATATGGGGCTTGGAGGAATCAAAGAAGCGTAAACCAACTTTAAAAAGAATTAAGTGAATAAAGTGTGCAACATCATATGTCTAATGACACAAATGTACCCACATAATTATTGAGAAAGAGCCTGATGAATCAGGCTCAGATTGTAGAAATCCTGCTTTAAAACTGAGCGAGCCGAAGATAGAAAAACGTATTCCTATTAATCGTGATCTCGATTTCGCAACACAATTCAGAGATTGCTTGATTGCGTACGAAGAAAAAATAATAAACGTCTTGACATTGGAGGTTACTCCAATGTTACTTTGAATTCATGGAAAAACATTATTCTATACAAGAGGTTTCGCGGATACTTGGGATACCGAAGGATACGCTTCGGTATTATGACCGGATTGGAATCGTATCGCCCTCCCGGGAAGACAATCGGTACCGCAGGTATTCGAAGAACGACCTCATCGACTTGATGAATATTCAAATCATGCAGTATGCGGACTTTTCTCTTGACGAAATCAAGGGAAAGTTTGGGTTCCACAGGATGGAGAACGTAGACCCCGCTTATTGCGAGGAGGTTGCTGCGTTCCTCGATGCCAAGAATGCAGAAACGCGCAAGAAGATTGCTCATCTGGAAACGGTCAGTCAGTTGCTCGACGTAACAACCGAAACGCTAAGGGACTTTAATCATGAAAGCGACCAGCGGCTGGCAGAGATCGTTCACGGGATTTACCGGGCTATTCGAAAGAAGGAAGCGGGAATATCCGAGGAGGGATGTCATGGACATCAAGGTTAGGAATTTTTATTATCTGATTGCAGGTATTCTTGCGATACTGTTTGCCGTTACGCACGCATGGAACGGGCAATCCGCTGTGCTGCCGACGCTCCACGTGAGTGCGATAGCCATGGATACCCAGACAGTATTCATGTATGTCTGGCACATTATCACGGCGGAAAATCTGGTCTTCGGCATCGTGTTCATTTTAATGTCATTCCAAAGCGAGCGATCGAAGATCCTGTTTGCCGCATGGATGATCGTGTCGCTTCTGATCGTCCGACTGATGGTCATTCTTGGCATATCGGCATTTCAAGACGTTTCGGCACTTACGGATACGTTAATCGATTCGATTGCCACCGTAATCTATGTCACCTTCATCATACTGGGAATAAAAAAGAAGCACAAAGGACAGATTGTCAAGCCAAGTGCGACACCTCATCCATGAAAGCTTCGTGAGGCGATTTCCAGCCAAGACATTTGCGAGGGCGGGAGGACGCAAATCCGCTGAACGCCGGCGTCGCCGGATTGGAAGAACGTGCCATAATCTCAATTTTTGAACAGAGGTTTATTTTAGGCAGCCGCTAAAGTAGACAATAAAAAGGAACCGCACCTGGAGTTATCCCTCCCGTGCGGTTCCTTTCATTTTGCCATTTATAAGGAGCTGAACACGATATTGCGCAGCTTGCGCGTAATCGTCATCGTGCCGGCATCTTTTTTCTGGATCATAAATAGGATCGTCATACGGTCTTGAGGACTGTTGCAGAAGTAAGCCCCAAGCCAGCCATCCCAGCCGTATTCGCCTTGGATGCCGATAAAGCCGCCTTTACCGGGGTCGGTCATAATGCGCATTTGGTTGCCATAGCTATGGCCGCGCAATGTATGCCACGTATCGAAGCCTTTTTGCTGCCAATCGGTTAACGTAGCCGAAGTCAAAAATTGAATCGTTCTAGGCTTCAACAGTTGAACACCATTTAAGCTGCCTTGATTTATCAGCATCGTAGTAAATTTAGCGGCATCGTCAATCGTGGACGCTAGACCTGCTCCGCCAGACTCGAATGCCGGATCCCGATCCATCTGATGGCCGATGCCAAGATGGCTTTCCGCGTACAGCTTCAAGCCGCCCTCGTTATCATCCTGATAGGTTTTCGCAAGGCGGACTCTTTTTTCTTCAGACAGCCAGAAACCGGTATCTTTCATTTTGAGCGGCTCGAATATTTCTTTTTTCAAAAATTGCCCGTACCGCATGCCGCTGACCGCTTCCACAATCGCACCAAGAACGTCGGCCGACGTTCCGTACTGCCAAGACGATCCCGGTTCGAACGAAAGGGGGCCTTGGCCCAGGCGGTTTGCGAATTCCATTGTGCTCATTGGGTTATCACTGTACAACCGGCTGCCCATTTCCTGGAACAATGTTTCCGTTTGCTGCCCGGCCTTATTGGTTCCGCCATATACCAACCCTGATGTCATGTTCAGCAAATCGTGAATGTTGACTTCCCGGCCGGTAGGCACCAGTTCTCCATTTTTTTCGACCCGTTGGTTTTTGAAACCCGGAATATAGCGGCTTACAGGATCGAACAGATCGATATCCCCACGTTCCAACAGCATCATGACGGAAGTGGCGGTAATCGGCTTCGTCATCGAATATAAACGGAAAATGGAATCCCTTGCAATAGGGCGTCCCGACTCGATGTCGGCCAAGCCGTCTTCATGGTAAAAAACTTCGTTGCCGTCCTTGATCACCATGAAATTCGCGCCGGCGATTTCCTTGTTGTCAATACTTGCCATCAGCGTTTTTTTTAATTGGTTGGTTATGTATGGCTCCAGCATGTTTGTTATGACTCCTTCACGAATAAGTTCTCTTAAACTAAAGCAGATATTAACAATACTCTATAGAAAATAGTAAGCGTTTTGGGACCGGTTGTATAGAGATATATTCGTTGAACCTTCAATGGGAGGAATATTTCGGGGAATGGCTTCCAGAGCCTTTCCTCACGTTGAACGACGATTCAATGGAAACATTTTGAGCTGCCGCAAACTGTTCAGCCACGCAAGTGTTGATTTCGTTTTTCTCCAAGAAAACGGAGTGTCCGGCGTGCCGGGGAACCGGGGAACCGGGATAAGCAAAGGCATATAGTTCTAGGAAATATACTCCATAATATCAGTCTTAAGTCGGAGGTGAACGATGATGAGATCGGTATAATTAGGAAAGGGAAGGAGAGTCATATCAATACTAAAGATGGCATCTTTATATAGAAAATGGAGGTTGAAAAGATTGAATAAGCCTGAAAAACGTGCTACTGCACCAAGCCTTCTTAGCAATCGTTTTCTGCAGACGATATTATTTTCAAATGTGCTCCTACAGATCGGCATTTGGGTACGTAATTTCGCAATTCTTCTGTACGTTGCCGATAGAACAAACAATGATCCATACGCCATTTCGCTAATCAGTGTGGCAGAATTTGCGCCAATTTTTGTTTTTTCGTTCATTGGGGGTACATTTGCCGACCGTTGGCGGCCTAAGCGAACGATGATCTGGTGCGATGTATTATCCGCGGTATCGGTATTCGCCGTTCTTCTAACCATACATTTCGGTTCTTGGCATTCCGTCTACCTTGTCGCATTCATCTCAGCTATTCTTTCGCAGTTCTCGCAGCCTTCAGGCATGCGATTGTTTAAGTATCATGTATCTGAAGATCAGCTGCAGCAAGGGATGGCTCTATTCCAATCCCTGATGGCTATCTTCATGGTACTTGGCCCAATGCTTGGAACCTTCGTTTACAGCACATTTGGCCTTGAAATATCGATTGCTATCATGGGCGTCGTTTTTCTTCTTTCCGCTCTCGTCCTTATTCGTTTACCTGAGGATAATATGGAATCTCAAACGGTCGCCGCAAAAGGGCAGTTCCGTAAAGATTTCATTGAAGGTTTCCGCTTTGTTTGGCAAAGCCAAGTGCTGCGTATGCTCGGACTCGCGTTTATTCTTGCTGGACTCGCTGTTGGCGTAGCCCAAGCTCTCAACCTGTTTATCGTAACGGAGCGGCTAGGCAAGAGTAAAGAGTTCCTGCAATACCTGTTGATGGTGAATGGCGTAGCCATGCTGATCGGTGGTGGAATCGTTGCCGCCTTTGCGAAGCGGGTTCCACCTCAGATTCTTCTTGCAATCGGCATGCTGGCAGGCGCAGTCTGCACAGCAATTGTCGGGTATTCGACGAGCGTTCCGGTCACGCTGACCGTTCAATTTCTAAATGGGCTTGTTTTCCCTTGTATTCATATCGGGATCAGCACAATGATCCTGAAATGGTCCCATGCTTCCATTGTTGGCCGGGTGAATGGGGTTCTAAATCCGATGTTCGTTGGCATGATGGTCATTTCCATGTCTTTCGCTGGCGCGTTAAAGGACTCCTTATCGCTAAGTACCATCTATAGCGGAGCAGGATTGTTATTTCTTATTGGCGCACTCGCCATGGTGCCGATCATGAACCAAAAAGCGCCGGATAGCGCACCTACTGTACAAGAGATGTAACGTTGTGATAATTATAAGGATTTAATTTAGAAGAACCGGCTACGAAAAAAGTAGTCGGTTCTTCTTATGGTAACTGAGGCGAAATTTTGCTGCAGTAACGGATAAAGAACTCGCAAATGCCATTCGCCTAATCAATAATCGGCCTAGTAAATGTCTGGACACATAAAGAATGGCTAAACTGTAAGTTATGGCGGTTGAAATTACGCTACATTATATGCATCGGTTATTCAAAACGCTACAAAATAGATAAACCCTGCCAGCATAGGCCAGCAGGGTTTAAAAAACAATATTCAGTCCATTTACACGATAAAATTTTACTTACCAGCAAAAAGCGCTAAGAATGATAACCAGCAAAATGAAGAGAACCAGAATCGCTCCCATATTTGTGCCTAAACCACCATAACCATAACCTACTCCACCTACAACTCCGCTCATCCCTTACCCCTCCATAAATTAATTTGAATTACATTGTATTTTATGGATTAATCAAAATTTGGTAAGGGCATATCGGTAAAAAATGGAATAGTTGTACTTGATTTATTTACACAATACATAAACCCCAACGACCGGATTAGCCACATCCCTATAGCCGTGCTGAACATCGGGCATCTCCTGCCCCTTGTAATGCTCCAGCCAGTACCAAACCAATGGCCAAGAAAGGCTTTGCAAAAGCATCGATTCGAAGCGCAGTAGTAACCATACTGATAGCATTGGGTTCATCAATAAACCAAGTCGCAGCCATAGGGGAGAAAATAAAAAAGAAGGACACCCACAAAGGACATAAATGCTAGCTGCAACAGCCAAACTAGACCCCGGCATATAAGAGAAGATTTCTATATTTCCTGCAATCGTAGGTGCTGCTTATACTTCAGTGCCGACACGGACTATGAGGCCAAAATATAGTACTTGACCAAAGCGCATAGAAATTAAGCTCGATTGTCTTGCAATCGCCTTTGCTTTATCTAAATCTCCCGCCAACCAATGCACAAAATATCCCTGTCCTTTGGGTCTGCCTATTTCTTCCTTAGACTAGGCGGTCACATAAGTACGCTATGCATCATTTACATATGTTGAATAAAAATGATAAATTCCGGGGTGATACAGTGGCAAAAGTCAAGAGAAATGTTTCTTCAATTGAGGAATTATCTTCTTTGGAATTAGCTAAAATCGGACTAACATTCGCCGTGATCGGAGATATATTCGGTTATATTTCAATCATCAAAGCGGAAAGGGAAGAGGAAACCCGTTCTGCAGAGTCGAGTAAGCTAAATGCTGATGTCGTGAGTGATTGAATGAAACACTTGCCCCTATTGCCTAATAGGGGCAACCAGACACAACAATGATCTTTTCATAGAAGAGATGAGATTGGGGAGAGCTAACGGGTCACGAGAGTATATAAACCAGCTTGTAATTGTGAAATCCTCAACTTTGCGCTTGATTTTACTAAGTAGATGATTATAATTATGTTTAAATGATTAAACGAATGAACGGAAAGGGAGGATCCTATGAGCCAGAGAACCGAGCATGTCCTGCAACAATTTAAAGAGTGCATCCCACTGTTGGAAGTGCTGACCGATGAAAACCGTCAAGCTATAATTTTGCTGCTGGCACAGAACAAATCGGGACTTAACGTTAATTCGATATCAGGCCATATAAGTTTATCCAGACCGGCTGTCTCCCATCATTTGAAGGTGTTAAAACAGTCTGGTTATATTAAATCCGAAAAAAAAGGCGTAGAAAATTATTATGTATTGACTGTCCGTAAACCGCTTGAACAACTCAAATCATTAATTACTTCCGTTGAAGCCGAGTGCGATGGGCCTCAGGGACTATCAAAAGACTAAAGGGGAGTAATGCAGTGCAAATTTATTTTGTACAATTGGTTTATTTGTTTAAACGAATAATCATAGTTGAGGTGATTTTAAATGAAGACCGTAATCATTGAGAAATACGGGAAAAATGTTCCATTAGTTATGACAAATCAACCAATGCCTAATATCGGAGAACAGGATGTGCTGGTGGAAATTCATGCAGCCAGCTTAAATCCGATTGACTTTAAAATTAAGGAAGGTAAAATGAAATTTCTGTTGAATTATAGGTTTCCTCTAATCTTGGGAAATGATTTCTCCGGCGTTGTCGTCAAGGTTGGCGCACGGGTGAATACATTTAAACCCGGAGATGAAGTTTATGGGAGACCCCGCAAAAACCGGATCGGAACATTAGCCGAATTTATTGCTGTCCATGAAGAAGATATTTGGCTGAAACCGCAGAATCTAACCTTTGAAGAAGCGGCATCGATACCGCTAGTTGGACTTACGACTTACCAAGCTTTTGTTGATATTTTAAATCTTCAAAAAGGCCAAAAAATCTTGATTCACGCAGGTTCGGGAGGCGTAGGTACCTTCGCCATACAACTGGCCAAGCTGATGGGCGTTTTTGTTGCCACAACAGCAAGCGATAAAGGCCATGAATTAGTCAAATCCTTGGGGGCCGATCTAATTATTAATTATAAAACAGAGAATTTTGAAGAAATGCTTACCAGATATGACGCTGTTTTTGATACCTTAGGAGGAGAAGTCTTGGAAAAATCATTCCGCATATTGAAGCCAGGCGGACAAATTGTATCCATCTCCGACATGCCTAACGCCAGTTTTGGAAAAGAAGCAAAATTGGGTTGGATGAAAACGGCGATTTTGTCCATCGCGAGCCGTAAGATCAAAGCTCTAGAGAAGAAGAGCCAAGTGAGGTATCACTTCCTTTTTATGAAACCGAGCGGAGCACAATTGAAGGTTTTAAAGGAATTTATTGAAGAAGGTCGCATTAAGCCCGTTATTGATAAAGTGTATCAATTGAAAGATGCTGGACAAGCTTTTCATTATCTGGAAAGCGGAAGATCCAAAGGAAAGGTAGTCATTAGAATAAAGTAACTTAAGGAAAAAAATCCAATTACAAGGTGACGAGAATATATATGCTTAAAAGTCGCGTAGTTGCGGCTTTTTTTTATTAAATAAGAATGTTTATCCGTTATTTTAATGGAAAGTGTCACGTTTTACTCTCCGGAAACGTCTTGTTCGTAAACAATATGAGGTGAGGTGGCCAACATGGGACATTACGATGTCGCCGTCATCGGCGGCGGACTTACCGGATTAACCGCATCGATTTATTTGGCAAGGGCAGGCCTATCGGTAATTGTGTTGGAAAAGGCAAATCAGCTTGGCGGCCGTGCGCTTTCCATCAACAAAAGCGGGACATTGCTTAATCTGGGCGTGCATGCGTTTTATCAAGACGGGGCAGCGGAGACGATTTTGCGCGAATTGGGTGTGAAGCTAAAAGGCGCTAACCCGCCTGCCTCGGCGGGAGCGATGTGGAAGGAGCGGGTTAACACATTCCCGTCCAAACCATTACAACTGATCGCATCCACACTGTTTTCATTTTCGGAAAAGATGGAGCTTACCCGGTTAATGCTCAAGCTCGGCAAGATCGATCCGAGTCGAATCGAACGAATCAGTCTAAAAGAGTGGGCAGAACGGGAAATTCGGCATCCGAAGCTGAGGCATGTTGTATATTCGGTGAGTCGGGCGAACTCTTTCGTTCCTCACCCGGAGCTTCTTCTTGCGGGTCCAGCTGTGCGGCAGCTTCAAAGAACGTTTGGCGGAAAAGCCTTCTATATTGATGGGGGATGGGGGACGCTAATCGACGATTTAAGAGGTCAGGCTATCCGCGCAGGCGTCACGATAATGCATCAGAAAAAAGCGGTCGAAGTTGTACATGACGGAACGGTTCGATGTATCCGATTTAAAGATGGCGAGCTAATCGACGCTCCTAATGTCGTGATCGCAGCGGGTCCGAAGGAAGCATACGATCTGGTCAAAAACGCAGATAGCACATCTCTTGCCAAATGGAAAGATGCCGTAAAACCGATCCGCGCAGCGTGTCTTGATCTCGTCTTGCGCCGACTGCCTGATGGCGGCTCCAATTTTATTGCTGGATTTTGGCTGGATCAACCGATCTTCTATAACGCACCTTCTACTGTTGCAAAGCTAAGTGAAGATGGCTCTGTCGTCATTCATCTGATCAAACACCTTGGAATGAATAAAAGTGATCCCGAGATGGACCTGTTGCAGTTGGAAAAAGCAATGGATCTCGTTCAACCCGGCTGGCGGAAAGAGGAAATAGCTAGACAGTTTTTGCCTAACTTAACAGTCGTTCATGATTTTATCACCGTGGACAGAAATAGCGTTTACCCTGGTCCCTCGGTTCAGGAAATAAATGGACTTTATGTGGCAGGGGATTGGACTGGGCATGGAGAAGTATTGGCTGATGCATCATTTGCCAGCGCCAAACGAGCGGCGCAAGCCATCATTGCCAACCACTGCTCGTCTGAGGGGGAGGATTTTGGAGAGGGGAAAGTTATATAACGAGCTGAAACCTTTGCTATTGTCATTAGCATATCATACGTTGGGAAGTATCTCAGAAGCGGAAGATATTGTTCACGATGTGTTCCTTTCGTGGGAAGAGAAACCGCCGCAGCAAGTGCGCGATGTCAAAGCCTATTTATGCAAAATGGTTCATAATCGCAGTGTTGATTATATTCGATCACCCCGTAGAAACAGGGAAACGTATGTCGGTCCATGGTTGCCGGAGCCCATCGATACAACCTATATTCAAGGGAACGATCCAATGGAGAGTGTCGTATGGAAAGAAACCCTTTCTACTGCCGGCTTATTATTGCTGCAGCAGCTCTCCGCGACTGAACGGATTGTATTCCTGCTTCATGAAGTGTTTCATTACCGTTTTGATGAAATAGCCGAGATCGTCGACAAAAGCACAGTGAATTGCCGTCAAATTTTTCGCCGAGCGAAGAAGAGCATCGGTCAATTGCCTGAACGAAGCCCGGAAGTCAAAGAGAAAAAAACGGCACTGGCTGAACGATTTGCCGAGGCGCTTATGACCGGGAATATTGAGTTACTCGTTGAACTATTATCGTCGGAGACTGTACTATACCAGGATGGAGGCGGCAAAGTAAAAGCAGCACTCCGTCCGATTATTGGTTCAGACCGAATTATCCGTTTCTTTATCGGAGTTGCACCCGAGTTTCCGCCTGGATATCGATGTGAAACTTGTGAAATCAACGGTATGCCGGGAATACGGTTCGTAATAGGTGAGATGACTTTTGCAGTGATTACATTTCAATATTTGCAGGATCAGCTTTCAAACGTTTATGTTGTGATGAATCCAGACAAGTTGTCCCATTTTAATCGTATGAAGTAAAATCCGTGAAGTATGGGGGACTTGATATACCCTTCAAAAGTCTGGAAATAGACAGAACCAATGATTGACTTGATTGTAGCACTATTGTAAAATTTTGTTATGTTAATTTTAGGTAATGCACTTACTTAAAAGTAAGGGGATGATTTATCAATGAATCATCAGCGTGAATGTCCAGTTGAGACACTCATACATGTTTTAGGTGGCAAATGGAAGCCAATGATTTTATGGCATTTGATTGAATCCAAAAAGAGATTCAACGATCTGGAAAAGCTTATACCTGATGTTTCACAAAAAATGCTTTCACAACATCTCCGAGATTTGGAACGAGAAGGCATAGTCGATAGAACGGTCTACCCTGCGATCCCTCCAAAAGTAGAATATTCTCTTAGTGAATACGGCAGAACATTGATTCCTGTTGCAGAAGTCATGTGTGCTTGGGGAGAAAATCATAATAAGCGGAAATATGAAGAGTCAGCGTCTTAAAGCTGGTTTAATGAACTTGTACACTAATTCAATCAACTCAAAACAAAAGCTGCCACGGGATTCCGGGCAGTTTTTGTTTACCTACAGTCGCACTCCTGATATGAATATAATTATGGTATTCCTTTCTGTCATGCTTACTTTTAAGTAAGTACCCTACTTTAAAGTGGGTTCTTAACATCATTTTGAAGCGATGCTAAGCTTGAGTTAACCAAATATTGGGGGCCATTTAAGAGGAGGAATGAACAATGAAAATTATTGTTTTTGGAGCGACGGGGAATACAGGGAAAAGAGTGTTGGTACAAGGGATAAAAATGGGGCATGAAATGACCGCATTTGTGCGAAATTCTGAGAAGCTTTATGATCAACTAGGAGAGCATTTCTTAAAGCATGTGAAGGTGATCGTGGACGATATTATGGACCCGGTGAGCGTCGGTGAGGCGCTCGCGCATCAAGACGCCGCTATTATTGCAGCCGGCCATGCGGGCCAGGGAGAAGAGTTTGTTCATATCGTCGATAACATTATAAGTCAATGTGAATTCCAATCTAGTTTCTCTGGGCGGGTATGGATAATGGGAGGAGCCGGCCTGCTGAATATTCCATATACTGATCTTATCGGCAACAATTTACCCGGCTTCCCACCTGAGTATAGAAATCACAACTTGAATTTCGAAAGGCTACAACAGACTGGGCTCGATTGGTCCATTATGTGTCCGGGAACAATGATTGATTCGAGAGAGCACCCAGATCCGGTTCATCTACACGTAACAACGGAAACCTTGCCCATTCCAATTCCGGAGATGATCAAGGAATATTCCGAGGCAGATATAGCCGGTTACTTGTTCAGCCGACTTCAAGAGCTGAATGTTGCTTATGACGATGTCGCAATATGTATGTTGGACCATCTTGAGCTCGGAGGAGAGTTTAAAAGAAAAAGGGTCGGTCTAGCCTATCAAAGCAATATTACAGTGCGCTGAGGAGAAGGGGATAATGAATTTGTTTGGATTACTGCTCGTTTTGCATATATTGGCTTCGATCGCCATCATTGGCCCCGCTTTCGTGATGCCCATCATTCGAAGATCTGCTAGAACCGTCGGCCAGCTACACTTTGCTTTTGGTATAACGACCAAACTTGCCATAATGCCTAAAATTGGCGGAACCGTACTTATTTTAACCGGGGTTTCACTTATGATCATAACCAAGATGGGGTTATCCCAAATGTGGCTGAATGTATCCATCCTTTTATCACTGCTCATAGTCGTCATGATCGACGGATGGATCGAGCCGCGTATGAAAAAGATCATAAAGATCATATCTGAAAGTCAAGACCAGGGTAATGAAATACCCGCCGAGTTTGGACTGCTGATAAAAAAGATCGTACCCATCGAGACGGCAGCACAGCTGCTGATGATTGCCATATTGGTGCTTATGGTCGTTAAGCCATTTTAAAGAAGCCGATGGGAGCGTCCTAACCACATTTTGACCGCTAACGCATCGTAAACATCAGTAAAATTACTTTCGAATGTGATGATTATCTAACCAATTGTTTTGAAGGGAGCTGAAGACGACTAGGTCGTGGTTACGTCATCCGTCTCCAGTCCAGGCGATAAAGAGACTCTAGCCTGTTTTAGCGAGATGATCCTTCGCTTAAAATGATGGTATGAAAAAATCATCTGATCGAGGTGGCTTGATATGACGTTAATCGATAGTCCGAGATTCAATCGACTGAGCGGGATCGTGCTCGCTTATTATGTTCTAGCTTCCGTCTTCGCGCTACTGCTTGGAATCGTGCAGCCGGCTACCGGCATCCCTGAGGTAATCATCCAGCTGACGCAGTTCGGGCCAACGCTGGCGGTACTTGTCGTTCTATGGTTACTCCCTGGCTCTCGAGGGATTGTTCGCCAGGCGGAACTCCGGTCATCGAAGGCGGGCATTGCCCAATTGGGGGAAGCAGTACTGATCGTGGTGGTGATTTTCGTGGTCGCGCTGGCCTGGTACGGATTGTCCGGCCATATGATCGACTTTACGAATCCGTTCGATCTTGCGCACCCGATGTGGCTCATAGTCATTGCGCAGTTCATCGGAGCGGCTGGAGAAGAGATCGGTTGGCGCTGTTTTCTGCAGCCCGCTCTACAGACCCGCATGGGCGTCCTGCTATCCTCTGTCGTCGTTGGACTGCTGTGGGGCGTGTGGCATGTGGGGGTGTTCGCCGAGGGCTGGCTGTACGCAAGTTCGTTCATCTTGTTTGCCGTCTGTCTCTCGGTCATTCTCGGAGAGCTGCTGCGCGGCAAAAGACTTAAGTTGCCGACGTCCACGACGTTCCACGCGCTGATTAACCTAGCGATGCTGCTATGGTTCAAGGAAGAGGGAGGAGACGCTTACGCGATGGTGACGATGGCTGTTGCAAGCTTGATCGCTGCGGTGTGTGTGTTGATCGATCACTCGGTTCGCACGGGCAGAGGAACGAAGCAAAGTAATAATACCTTCTTTGAATTACGCTAACGGGACACGTTAGTATATAGTTCATCCAGAAGCGGGAAACGATAATGTAGGAGTTTGCTTTTAAAGTCGCGTAGTTGCGGCTTTTTTTGTTTTAACGATGCTACTAAAACTAACCACGGGAGCGTGAATCATTTAGACGCCTGAGTCATAAGTTCAAATATGTCGTCTAGGAGAGGATGTTGTTCGTGTTTCCTTATCAATCGGGGAATTATCAAATTCCAAATCCTTATTACCGATTCATACCCCAGGGGCAGTATTACAACCCTTATTCTGACACAGGATGGCTTTGGTGGCATTATCCCATAGAATCAAAAGAAAGCTACCGTTTTTCTCCGCCTCAGCAACTTACCTTCGTACTTGTGCATGGCTCCTGGGCGGATGCTCACTTTTGGGACGGCGTAGCTGCTGAATTGCGCAGTCAAGGGCACACAGTCTATACTCCAGAGTATGCAGGCCACGGAACAGATCCAAATAAAAAAGTCACGCATGCAATGATTACGAAATCAGTCGTTGATTATATAAAACAGTTGAACTTGCACGACATTGTCCTCGTTGGGCACAGTTTCGGTGGCACAGTCATCCAAAAAGTTGCGGAACAGGTGCCTGATCGCATCAAGCGTCTGGTCTTCTGGGATGCGTTCGTATTGAAAGATGGAGAATCGCTTGCAGACGAGTTGCCGCCCCAAACGAGACAAGGTTTTGAGCAGCTCAGAACCATGTCGAAAGACGATACGATTATGCTTCCGTTTGAGCTGTTTAGGGCTTTGTTCGTAAATACGGCCTCCACGGAGGATGCCAAGCTATTCTATAAAAGTGTCTCTCCTGAACCAGCTAAACCACTTTTCGAGAAACTGGATCTTAAAGCGTTCTACACGCTACCAACCCCCAAAAGCTATGTATATTTCTACCAAGATAATGTATTGCCTCAAGGAGAGGGCTACGGTTGGAATCCCCACATGTCAACACGACTCGGTCTGTTCCGTCTAATCGTTGGCGATGGGGACCACTTTACGGATACGCGCACAAGACCAGCTTATTTGGCGCTGAAGATTTACGAAGCAAGTCGAGATTAATCTGCTCAAGCGTTTATAAAATAACATATGCAAATGATTAGTCGCAGAAATGCGACTTTTTTTTATTGCGTTATAAGTTTTTGTACCGAGCTGACGTTGTCCAGATGCTTGCTCGGCACCCTGAACAACTTGAAGTAGTATCACTAGTCCTTCTCGAGTATGTTCGAATTGGAACGTTCCTTTGGGAAATATCTAGACCGATAACTAGATTCATTCGACCTCTCCTAACCTGGAGATTCACCGGTAGCCCCAAAGGTTCTTCTTGTCGCTCCATAGCATCGCTTGTTATACGGGATCTAGAGTCACAACTAGCCTCAATCAGGGTCATGACAAGTAGGGGTGAACACTATAGCGCTCGGGATCAAGTCCCACGGGCAGTTACGTTCAACCCGGCTACCAAAAGTAGTCTGCTGGGTTCTTTTTATTTGGTAGGCGGATGTCATAGGAACACTAGTGGATCCATTTTCATAAATTATCTAGTCGAGAAGGGCAGATGGGCTTGAATGCCGGTCGGATCCAGATCTAAGCATTCTCGTATAACGATTGTCCAATGTAGCGAAATGAATGATACGGAGGGTATAAAATGAACGATTTCCAGAAGGATCTGCAAAACTTGAATGTCGGCCAGTTCAATTCGACGGGGATGACGCCTACGTCGGGGCAAAATCAGAACAGTCCGGGGGATCCCCGTTTATGTGTTGGTGTTTGCTTTTTTTGCACCGGCTTTTGCGGCGGGTTTTGTTCATGCAGCAACTGTTTCCGCTGCAGTAGCTGCTTCAACTGCGCCAGCTGCAGTGGCTGCGCACGTTGCGGAAGCTGCGCTCGCTGCCGTTGAGTACTGAAAAGCTCGCTTGGTGATCCGGCAAAAGGGCATGCCCCTGCAAATGTCTCGTCTTGCAGGGGCTGTTCATTTTTAGTTTTAGGCATGACGGACAAAACGCTCTACATAACTTAAAAATGAGGGAAAACCGAAAGCCTGCGTACAATGCGGTTTTCTCCGGCAAAAACTTAGTTTTTACCTACGAAACGGTTTTGCTTCCGGCAAAACTTTAAGGAGGAATAAAAACTTGAACCCTTCTATGCGTCTGAAAGTGAAAGGGGATACGTTCTTTCTCCCCGATTCAAATGGAGGCGTCTATTTTCGCAACAATACGGGTTCGTTCCGAATGGAAGGCGACATGGTCGATCTGTGGATCGAAAAATTGATGCCCATGTGGAGTGGGGATTATTCCATGGCGGATCTGACGGACGGGCTGCCGGAACCGCACAGGGTACGGGTTTATGAAATCGCGGAAATACTGTTCAATAACGGCTTTGTCCGGGATACCAGCCAAGACCGTCCGCACGGCCTCCCGGAAGCGATCGAACGGAAATATGCCGCACAGATCGAATTTCTGGACAGCTTTAGCGGTTCGGGCGCTCACTGCTTTCAAGCCTATCGCCAGGCTAATCCGATTGCGGTCGGTTCCGGTCCGATATTTGTCTCGCTCGTTGCGGCTTTGTTGGAATCTGGATTGCCCCGGTTTCGTATGCTGATCATGAACCGGGCGACCACGGATCGCCAGCGGATCTCCGAGCTGACGGCAACCGCGCGTCTATCGGACCACGAGATCGAGGTCGAGGAGATCTTTCCGTCGAATGACGGCTTCCTCGATTGGCCGGAGGTCGTGCGGCTGGCGGATTCCGTTCTCTACGTCGCTCAGGATGACGATCCCGGAGAGCTTAGAGCGCTGCATGCGGCCTGCAGGGACGCAAAGAAGCTGCTGCTGCCTGCCATCTACTTGCGACAGTTGGGCATAGCAGGGCCGTTGGTGCACCCGGATTCGGACGTCTGCTTCGAATCCGCATGGCGCAGGATACACCGAACCACCCTTGGCGATGCGGATCGGCCGACTGCCGTCTCTACTACGTCGGAAGCCATGCTTGCGAATGTGGTCGTATTCGAATGGATGAAGACCATTACAGGGGTGATGTCTTCGGAATTGAACGGAAAGTTGTTCATGCTGAATCCGGAGACATTAGAAGGCGAGTGGCATTCGTTACTTCCCCATCCGCTGGTCAGGGGTCTTCGTCCGGCCGAGCCTACGGATCCGTTCGACCTTCCGATCGATCAGCGTACGGAGCGGAAGGACACAGACCGTCTACTGTCCTATTTCAATCGCTTGACTTCGGCGAAGACCGGCATTCTTCACTGTTGGGAGGAAGGGGACTTGAAGCAGCTTCCGCTCTCGCAGTGTCGCGTCCAGGCAGTCGACCCGATGTCGGAAGGCCCCGCCGAGCTGTTGCCTCAGATCATCTGTTCGGGAATGACGCACCATGAAGCCAGGAAGGAAGCGGGCTTGGCTGGCATCGAGGCGTACGTGTCGCGACTGGCCGGGGTTCTGAAGGCGGCCAGACCTGCGCAGCCGGATTCCGCTAGCCCGCTCGAGTCGAAGCCAAATGATTATGTAGGGATCGGAGCAGGAGAGACGGTAGCGGAAGCGGTCCTCCGCGGACTGCAGAAATGTCTGTTCGAGGAGCTGAAGAGCCGTTCCGAATCCAGCATGCCCTCCGTTTACCGAATCGAGCTCAGCGAGGTTGATGATGATATCTCCCGCTATTGCTTGCGCGTATTGAGTACGATGCGGGACGCCCCGGTAATCGGTCTGGGGCAAGAAGCAGCGGGTTTTCCAGTCGTCTGGGTCGGTACGAACGGGTACTGGTACGGCGGGGTCGGAGTTAACCGCACGATGGCGCTGCGAGAAGCGCTTCGACAGGCGCTGATGAGGACCCAAAACGATGTTGTGGACATCCAAGTCCAAATCCTGGAGCGCTCTTCGGTCAGGGTGAAAGATGCCTTGCCGCAGAGCCTGACGATTCCCAGCTTTGATCAGTCAGAATACGGCATGACACTGCAGTCCGTCCGGGAGATCCTGCAATCGAACCATAAGCGGATCGCGGTCGTTGATTTGTCGACAGAACCGTTTATGCAAGAAGTGCTGGCAGGCGTGTTTGGCGTGTCGCTGCGAGAGGAGGAAACGCTTTGAGCGCGATCGTGACGGTCATCGGGGAAGGACAGCTCGCGGATTTGGTAAGCAAGTTATTGTCTGCGGATGACCGCTATCGGCTAATCCGGCAGAAGAGCATGGAATCTGGAGTGGCGGCAACAGGAGACTTGGCGCTGGTGTTAAACGATGCATGGGATCCTTCCGTTCATGCTGCAGCGGAGGCTCGATTCCGACAGTCGGGAACGTCTTGGCTGCGCGGTTTTGTTGCATTCGGTGAGGGGATTGTCGGTCCGCTGGTTCGCCCGGAGGGGCAAGGATGCTCGCAATGCGCGGATATCCGGCTCCTGCTGGCGGGAAGCGACCGCAGGGAATCGTGGGACCTTCAGCAAAAGCTGGCGTCGCTTGGGGGAATCGCCCGGGACGCATGGGCGTCGCGCACGGGATTATTGCAGGTGGCGCACATTGTCGCGGCAGAAGCCGTTAAGGTGCTGTTGGGCGGTCAGCCGATGATTGAAGGCCGGATGTACTTGATCAATCTGCGTACGATGAAAAGCTCATCGCACTTCTTCCTTCCCGATCCGCTATGTCCGGTCTGCGGCCGATTACCTGAAGACGATGCGGAGACGGCCCGCGTTGCACTGCAGCCAAGCCCGAAAATCAGCGCCGAAACGTATCGCAGTCGTTCGATGGATGAGCTGAAGAATGTATTGGCCAAAGAATACCTGGATGCTAGGACCGGTTTTCTGAACGGGAAAATGGTTGACCTTGTATCCCCATTCGCCGATGCGAGCATCAATTTGCCCTTGTTTGGCGGAGATGAAGCTTGCGCAGGTCGGACCCACTCCTATGCGGACAGCGAAATGACGGCCATCCTGGAGGGACTAGAGCGTTATTGCGGTTTGTCGCCCCGCGGCAAACGATCCGTCATTCATGATAGCTACCGCAATGTGCAGGACCAGGCGCTCGATCCACTCCAAGTAGGCGTTCATGCGAAGGAACAGTATGAACGCTCCGACTTCCCGTTCAAGCCATTCGATCCCGAGCGGCCGATCGATTGGGTATGGGGCTATTCGTTCCTGCAGCAGCGTCCGATTCTCGTACCGGAGCTGCTGGCTTATTACAGTTCGGGTTGCGGTCACGGATTCGTATACGAAACGTCCAATGGCTGCGCGCTGGGCGGCAGTCTAGAGGAAGCGATCTTCTACGGGATGCTGGAAGTGGTGGAGCGCGACTCCTTTCTCATGACTTGGTATGCGCGGCTACCCCTACCGCGCCTGGACCACCGTTCGGTTCAGGACCGGGAATTAATATGGATGACGGATCGTTTAGAGGCCGTGGCAGGCTATGACGTACATTTATATAATTCGACAATGGAGCACGGCATACCGAGCGTGTGGGCGCTCGCGAAAAACAAGAAAGAGCGGGGTGTGAACCTCATCTGCGCGGCGGGCGCCCATCCGGATCCGATCCGCGCGGCGAAGAGTGCAATCCACGAGGTGGCGGGCATGCTGCTCACGGTTAGTGAGAAATTCGAGGAAAACCGTCAGCAGTATGAACGGATGCTTCTCGATCCGTACCAGGTCGTTCAGATGGAGGACCATTCCATGCTGTATGGGTTGAAACAGGCGGAGGAACGGCTCGATTTTCTGCTGAATGACGATCGTCCGATGCAAACGTTCGCCGAAGCGTTTGAACCGAGGGGCTGGAACGCAGATCTGACCGATGATCTGAAGGCCATGCTGCATGTTTTTCGCCAATTGAATCTTGAAGTGATTGTCGTCGACCAGACGACTCCGGAGACACGTCGCAACGGACTGCATTGCGTGAAAGTGCTCATTCCCGGCATGCTGCCGATGACGTTCGGACAGCATCTCATCCGCTTGACGGGACTTGATAGAGTGTTCAGGGTCCCTGCGGAGCTGTCTTATTCGCTTGCGCCCTTGTCGCCCGAGCAGCTTAATCCGTATCCGCACCCGTTCCCATAAACACGGCTATGGGCGGCGCGGTTGAAGACAAGGAGGAAAGCGATGAGTCTTATGAATTTGGACGTTTTTCTTCACCGTTTACAATATGATCCGGATAAGGTCAAGCCCTTGGATTGGGAGACGGATTGGGATGACGCGCCGCTTCCTTACAAGCTTTATCGAAGCTTGCCAATGTTTCCGCTATCCAGGGAAGTGCCGGCAACGCTCGAAGGCAGGGAAACCACCGGTGTGCCTATCCTTCGCGATATCGGACATTTCCTTTACTATGTATTCGGGCTTACGCAATTGACCCAATCCGTCATGGAACGGGATACATCGGAAGAACCTGGAGGCGTCTTGCAGATGTGCCGGCGCTTCGTTCCTTCAGGAGGCGGGCTATATCCGAGCGAACTGTATCTCTATCTGAAGCTTGGTGAACTGCCTGCCGGCTTATACCATTACGATGCGGCGCATCATCGGTTGGCGTTGCTGCGCGAAGGAGATTTCGACGACTATTTAGCGAAGTCGCTTGGGAATCGCCGCGACACGAACGGTTGCTTTGGAGCTGCGTTCGTATCTACGGTTTACTGGAAAAATTTTTACAAATACAATAATTTTGCCTACCGGCTGCAGGGACTAGATGCTGGCATTTTGATCGGACAGCTGCTAGAAATCGCGAAACGATTCGGATTTTCGTCCAGCGTGCATTTTCAATTTCTCGATCAAGCCGTCAATCATCTGCTTGGTCTATCAGAACAAGAGGAGAGCGTGTATGCGGTTATCCCGTTATCGACAGAGCCGGCGATCCGGTGGATGGAAATCGGGAACGAGGATGAGGACACGGTTTCCGCCTCCGAGCTGTGCCGGGAGTTGTTGCCAGTCAGGCATGATCACTATGTCAGGTCACGGAGGATCGCAGATTATCCGATGCTGCTTCGGATGAGCGAAGCGTCCCTACTGGATTCGTCGCAAATGTTTCGAGAGATCCGGAAGGATGAACAAGCAATCCCGGATCAAGCGCTCGCATTGCCTCTGCCGCCTGTAGACCGCTTGTCGTATGATTTGGCGATGGTTTGCCGCAACCGGTTCTCGCCCGAGACAGAATTTGTCTGGAAGCCGATCGGTCTCTCCCAGCTTGCAGCTCTGCTTCGGGAAGCGATGGCTTCCTTCTCGTATCACAACGACCTGGATGGCCCACAGGAGCGGACGGAACCCCGTGTATGCCTTTATGGCTGCTTCTACGGGGTCGATGACGTTCCGGATGGTGCTTATCGGTACGATGGCGCCGCGCATGCGCTGCAGCCGGTTTGTCTTGGAGATCACCGGCAACGGATGCAGGAGGGAATGTCGCTGCCCAATATCAATTTGTTTCAAGTGCCGCTCAGCTTTCATGTAGCAGGGAAGAGGGGTTTCTTTCAATCTCAGCTCGGCAAGCGGGGATATCGCATACAGCAAATGGAGGCAGGGATGCTCGTTCACCGATTATTACTGGCAGCATCCGCCCTTGGGATGGGAGGGCGTCCGCTTCTCGGGTTTGACGCCAATTCCAGCGATGCGTTTTACGGGACGGCTTCCCGGGATGAAACGGGGCTGATTTTTATTCCAGTCGGTCCCTATCGTCATCGATTGCGTTTGGCGGGCAGTTTGAGCCGTTGAAATAAAAAAATCATCGCTAACGACATTGACGCGAACGGTTATGTCGTCAGTGATGAACCCCGCTCTTTCAAGAAATGGAGACCGGACTCCTCTTACCTATGATGGTTATCCCACTAGACGGATTGCTTAGATGCCCTTCAGCAAGTCAATAATGTTGAATTTGTTGTTCAAGCACAGAACGGCGACCCTCATTGGAGGATCGCCTCGTTGCATTTTGATCTACTGCGGGGTTTGCTTTCGTAGACAAAACACGCAGTAATCCGGATACTGTTCTTTTACTGTATCCCTTTCATATACCCCTCGATTTTTGAGGAGAACGAGAAGAGCAGAATGCTGAGGAGGATTGCCGCTCCCCCAATGATACCAAAGTATACCATCTCTGTCGCAGGCGAATAGAATTTAACAATTTGCGCATTAATCGCTTGGGCAGCCGCACTGGATAAGAACCATAAGCTCATGGTCTGGGCTGAGAAAGCGGTGGGTGCCAATTTTGTCGTAGCCGACAATCCTACAGGAGACAAGCATAATTCCCCCAGCACAACGATGAAATAGCTAAGAACGAGCCACAAAGGATTAACCAAGGAATCCTCGCCGCCAAAGTAAGCCGGTAAGAGGATCACCATGAAAGATAATCCGGCAAACAATAAGC
Organism: Paenibacillus mangrovi; assembly: GCF_022898935.1. GTDB lineage: Bacteria > Bacillota > Bacilli > Paenibacillales > Paenibacillaceae > Paenibacillus_AQ > Paenibacillus_AQ mangrovi. The sequence continues at coordinate 73,498 of NZ_JALIRP010000004.1, forward strand.
CCAAGGCGAATTTCTTCGGGATCGAAGGCTGTCGTTTGCCAAGCTTCATCCAAAACCAGGCAAATACGGGAGCTAAAATGATAATAAACAACGGATTTATAGACTGAAACCAGGCCGGCGAAATATGAATTCCGGCAAAATCCAATTGGGTACGAGTATCTGCATAATTAGCAAGGATAGTTGAGCCTTGCTCTTGAATAGCCCAAAACATAATCGCTGCAATAAACAGCGGTATATAAGCAACAAGTCTGGAACGTTCAATGCTTGTGGTTCGCGGACTGCGGAACATGACAATAAAATATATGGTTGGAATCAAAATTCCCAGAATGCCTACGATTACGATAAGCGAATCAAACGTTAACAGACCTAATGGAATGGTAATTGCAACGATAACGGCGAGAAGCACTGCACCGATACCGATACTAAGGAATACTTTTTTTCGTTCCGCTGGTGATAACGGATTTGCTACGTAAGTACCTGCAAGGCCGAGGTTTTTTTTCTTGGTATAGATAAAGATGACCAATCCTAGAAACATACCGATTGCTGCGATGCCGAAGCCCAGGTGGAAATTGTAATCCATGCCGATGGTTCCCACAATGAGCGGAGCGATGAATGACCCCAGGTTGATGCCCATGTAAAATATGCTGAATCCTGCATCTCGGCGCTGGTCTTGTTCACTATAAAGTTCTCCTACCACACTGGATACATTGGGCTTCAACAAGCCCGTACCCAGCACGATCAGAACCATGGAAACAATAAATAAGGACAAACTACCCGGTATGGCCAAGGTGATATGCCCCAGCATGATTAATATTCCGCCGTAGAACACAGCTTTGGACGCTCCGAAAATCCTATCCGCTAACCACCCACCAATAATCCCGGACATATAGACAAGTGAACCATAGACGGACACAATGGCGAGAGCGGTATTCTCATCAATGCCGAGTCCGCCCTGACTCACTTCGTAATACATATAATAAACCAGGATCGCTTTCATTCCATAGTAGGAAAAGCGTTCCCAAAACTCTGTGAAGAATAGAGTAAACAACCCTTTGGGATGTCCAAAAAATCCCCGTTGCGGAACACTCTCAACAATTTTTTGTTTGTTTAAATCAGACATGCTGTTACTTCCTCCCTGGTGAAATAAATGTTCTGCTAAAAGTATCATCCCTTAGTAAGGGTATCCATTATTAAAGAATTCCAACTTCTAATGCCTATATTAGACTCTACAGCGGATTCAAAGAAAAAGTATAACACACGTATGACGAACTTTACTATAAGGATGGTTCCCTACATGAATCATTTCCAAGGATAAAGGGGATAAGAAAGGGGCATTCACTTCTACTACCATTTGTTGGTACGGCTCAAGAACGTAACATGCAGTGTTCTAACGATAGTCATTCAATTAATTCTCATGAAGTTGTCGCTGAGGCATTCGCTTCCAACAACGGCTTTTGCACGATTGGAGTAATAGATGATGGCAAAGGATTCAACGTTGAAGAATGTTCACAAAAAAGTTTAGGTTTATCTATTGTAAATAGCTATGTAGAGGATAAACTAAAAGGGAGCATGCAATTTAATCTACAGCGTGTGGAACAACAGTTTCATTCACGTTTAAAATGTAATAGAGGACTACAAAGGCGTAGTCTTACTAAAGCAAAGAGGCTTAAGGTTATAGCATTCCTACTTGATAGGAAGCGGTATAACTTTAGGCCTCTTTGTGTCTATTCTCTGGTATGAGAGATGAGGAAGTGGCAGAAGAATTGTTAAGTGTAGGAATACAGCTGTAATGGTTGCTATGCTCATTGCAAGTAAAATGGTTCCAAAAAAACTACACCTAAGAAGTAGAGGAGAGTACCCATGAGTATCGATAAAAAGATGATTGAAGAGATGGTTCGTAAAATCATCATGGAAAAAGTAGGGGCTGATGCTATTGAACAGAACGTTCATAGAGGTCCTGGAGGGATTACTTCTGTTAAAGTGCCAAATATGAAAGTTACAGAAGAGGATCGTCTCGATACAGGCAACCCTAATGATATCGTCTATTGTAAAGATCTTTTTTCGCTAAAGGAAAGTCCAAGACTTGGCTGCGGTATCATGGAGATGAAAGAAACAACCTTTGACTGGACACTTAACTATGATGAAATTGATTATGTGATTGAGGGACATCTGGATGTTATCATTGATGGTACAAAGGTGTCAGCTGGTCCAGGAGAAGTGATCCTGATTCCAAAAGGAAGTAAGATTCAATTTTCTGTGCCAGAATATGCACGATTTATCTATGTAACATATCCGGCTAACTGGGCAGAACAAGCGTAACATACAAAGACAAGGTTAATCCTATATCACGATGGAGCACTGTAGCATAGTTTACAGTGTTCCTTTTTTTTAGACAAAATCAATTATTGATATACAATGGAACTAGACAACTATTAATTCAATAGTATTTAGTGTATAAAAGCATACAGCATTCACGAAAGTAATATTCACAGTATACAAGAGCTCATACAGATTGGTCCGTTATGCACAAACATGACTTTATTGAGTTTATGTTGCGCCAAGGAGAAGAAGGAGAACAGGAAAGGATCTTCCCATATCATTAAGGGTCTCATGATTCGGATATTCGATCTATTGACGATAAAGATGCCTCGATTAAAGAACTCGTAAACCATTTTCACTTCCAGGAGGACTATTATACAAGACTGATCAAAAAACAAACGTGCATGTCCTTCTCCCAATTTCTTAGACATATTGTTTTGGTTATGTATACTACCGGTGGCGGATTTTCGGCTACTGATCTTGTTCTGTGCGCCTTGTTGGGTATCATTACGATGTAAAGGGGAAATATGAAATGAGTAAAGGTGATATTTTTCACGAGGCTCATTGCGCTAACGGGTATAATAGTTGAATGTCCCAAATGCTCCAAAAACAATTAAACCCTGTCAGCACAAAGCTGGCAGGGTTTACAAAATGTTGTTTACTTAGAAAAAGAAAGATCTAGTTATGATAACCAGCAAAATAAACAGAACTAAGATAGCTGCAATATTTGTGCCGAAACCACCATAACCATAACCTACTCCTCCGACAACTTCGCTCATGATTTCACCCTCCTTGATTTAAAATACACTTTATTTTATGGGGGATTCAGAATGAAGTAAGGGTAGTTCGGTAATAAATTGCTATTTCTCTTCATTTTGCATGTTTGCCGTTACATTAATAATAGTGTAGTGACAAATGCTCCAAAAACAAATCCCTACCAACGTAAAGCCAGTAGGGGTTTGTTAACGATGCTTCCGGATTTGCTTCTATATTACGTTCCGTCGCTTTCTAGGGTAAGCCAAGCAAGTAACTATTCTCCTTTATGGTAAGGGATTTTAGCTATGAGGGAGAACCTAATAAAGAGGGAATCAAATCCTTGACCCCATCGGTGAAGTAGTGGGTTATTAATCAAAGTTTTGCTACAGTTCAAACAAAAGATCATGTGCTGTAAGGAAGAGTAGCTTCTGAAGAAACATGGATACAGGAAATCACGGAAGCTTCCCATAATCGCTACTAGTCTATTAAGGGAGATGGGTATACAACACCGTAATAATCTCTAGCTCTTTTCAATGACTGATAAGTTAATTCACGGTTTAACGCAACATGGTGTTGAACTTATTATTTATGATGCCACACACGTATTTTGCCGTTTCCTGCGCGTTCACCTCCAAAAAGGAAATACCGTGTACTGTACGTACTTGTATGAAAGCGCATATGAAGCCATCTCCAAGGTCGTTCATATTCCTGATCAGGATCCTGTTTTCGGCATCAAGCTTGTCGGAAGTGACGCCTTGCTGCAGGTTGAGCGTACGCCGGGAGGAATCTCGATCAGGCTTCCCGATTGCGAATTGAACGAGCAGGCTCCCATCGCCCATGTTTTCCACATGCAGAAGGGCGAGGAGGCAAAGTGAGCGATAAGATTCCTTAACTTCAGCTTGGGGCAGAACGGAGGAATGCTTCGAAGACATCCGTACGGCTCCGGATCAAAAGAAATGAAAAAGACGAATACATGAAACCTTGCTCCATTGATCAGGGATTTCATGTATTCGTCTCAAGCGCACAACCTAGGAATAGAAGTGTTCAGCTTCAAAGGCTATCTCTTGCAAAGCTTTAAACGCCTATCCCTTTAGCGAGCCGGACGTGATGCCGTTAATGATATATTTTTGCATGAAAATGTAGAATAGAATAAGTGGTGCAACCGCCAGGAGCATCATCGGGAAGAAACTCGTCCAGTCGGTCGAGAATTGCCCAATATTTCGGAACACTTCTAAGAGCAATACACCCTTTGAACGGGATTGCAAGAATAACAATGGCGTCATGAAATCATTCCACACACCAAGTGTATTCAAGATCGCTACCGTGGCAATGACCGGCGTAAGCAGCGGGAATACAATCTGCCAGAATGTTCTCCAAACCCCACAGCCGTCCACTCTTGCCGCTTCTTCCAGCTCAAATGGAACGGTAGAGCTGATAAAGCTTTTAATTAAAAAAATAGAGAACGGAAGGCAGTAACAAATTTCGATAAGAACAACGCCCGAGAGGGTATTCATAATCCCAAGCTCTGCTACCTGTTTATAAAGAGCTAAGATCCCCATTTGGTACGGTACCATCATCCCAACCATGAATAAAAGGAACACGATTCGATTGAAGTGATTCGTGCGTCGTACTAAACTGTAAGCAGCCATTGCAGAAAACAGAACAATTCCAGCAACGGAGGAAATCGTAATGATCAGGTTGTTACTAAGCACATGAAAGTAGTTCATTGCCTTAAAGGCGCGAATGTAATTGTCGAACGTGATGTTAACTGGAAGGCCCATCGGATGAGAGACCGCATCAGCTGGCGTCTTAAATGTTGTGATGATCAAATAGTAAATAGGGATCATAAAAATCGCCGCTAAGACGAGCATAAGAATTTCCGTGAAGGCAGTTTCTTTTGTATATCGATTCATGATTACCGCCGCTCCCACATCTTGATTAGTGAAATGTGAATAAAGGTGATGATGCCAACGAGGATAACGAAGACAATTCCGAATGCGGCTCCGTAGCTATAGAAACCTTCACTGAGACCTTTCTTGAGCATGAGTGATACGATCGTTTCCGTAGAATACCCCGGACCGCCGCCAGTCAAGGCATAAACAATATCAAATACCTTCATGCCGTTGATCATCCCCATAACCGTATTGAAAGTGATCGCCGGAAGCAGGAGAGGAAGTGTGATATAGCGGAACATTTGCATCCCACTCGCTCTGTCAATCTTCGCCGCTTCGTAATAATCCGTTGAGATGCTCTGCAAGTTGGCCAAATAAATAACCATGGTGTAACCAACCCACTGCCATACGGAGGCGATGATGACCGAATAGAGTGCAAAATGAGGATCTCCGAGAAAATTGATGCGTTCAAAGCCAAGAGCGACTACAAGTTGATTAATCAAGCCAAAGTCGGAGGGTGAGTACATAAAATTCCAGAGATAACCGATAACCAATACGCTGAACACCGCAGGAAGAAAGAACGCAGCCCGAAGCAGATTTTTTGTTTTTAATTTTTTATTAAGAAATACCGCTAATGGAATGGCTAGTATATTCTGTCCAAGCATCGCGAGTACCGCATAGATTAACGTGTTACGAATACCTGTCAAATAGATTGATTCTTTAAATAGAGCTATATAATTGTCTAGACCAACGAACTTGACAACAACCGGATGCACGTCCGACCAGTTTGTAAAGCTGTATAAAGCGGTCTTTAACGTCGGAATGATGAAAAAGGTACAATAAATAAGTAAGGCAGGAAGCAGAAGCAGAACATAATTGATCTCTCGTTTGAACATGTTTGGTTTGTTCATGGGCAACAACCTTTAGCTTATAGGATGTACAAGGGGCAAATCGGTTTACCCCTTGTAATTGATACGGCCTATTTAGAAGATTTCTCCAGCAGTTCAGTTGCTTTTTTGTCTACCGCTTCTAGGACTTGATGAGGTGTTTTGGTACCGGCTATGAGTTCTTGAATACCTTTCCCTAGATCTGTGAAAGCAGCACCAGCAACGCCCCAATTATTAACAGGGTACATGACATTGCCCGCCTTGAAAGCTTCTTGAGCACCGTTGTACTCTGCTGGCATTTCAAACGTAACGCCTTTCAAGAAAGATGAACCGCCTTTATTATCGGCCCAATAAGCATTCTGACCTTCTGGTGTGGATAACAGGTCAAGCACCTTGTACGCCGCATCTTTGACCTCGGACTTCGCATTCAAACCAAACGATACCCCTGGACCACCGACCATCCAACCCGGACCCCCTTTTGTGCCCAGGTTCGGGAACATATCGATCTTCATGTTAGGCGCTTTTTGCTTAAAAGTATCCATATACCAAGGTCCTGCTTGGAACATAGCTGCCTTGCCGCTTGTAAACTCATCAATGGCTTGTTCTTCTTCAAGCCCAAGCATATCTTTGGTGAAGACACCATGTTTCAAGTATTCGGTCCATGTCATCAAAGCAGGCTCCAACGCATCGACCATTTTCGCGGTTCCTTTACCAAAATCTTCATTCCATTTTTTCCCTTCCGCTGTGCCGATATAATCATTTAATGCCAAACCGAGGAAGGACTGACCCGCTACGTTAGGATTCTTTAGACCGATCGCTTGGGGTTTGATGCCATTCTTCTTGAGCACGTCTGCTACTTGGAAATATTCATCAAGCGTTTTGGGTATTTTTAGGTTATATTTGGTGAATAGATCAACGTTATAGTAAACTCCGTTAAACCAACTAGCTTGCGGCAACCCGTACAGTTTATGATCAAATGTAACGGTGGATGTGCCGGTTTCATAATACTTGCTGGCGTAGCGTTCTGTTAAATCTTCGAAGTAACCTGCTTTGACGGTATTCGCGTCAATTATTCCACCGATAATGTCAGGACCTTCGCCTGCTGCAAGTTGTGTTTTGATGACATCTGCGTAAGTCTTGTTATCGATGAATTGATACTCCACATCTACATCGGGAAGTTTATCTTTGAATAATTGCAGAAGTGTCTTTACACTGTCCTCTTTGTTCCAATACGATAATCTGACTTTCACTTTCGTTACCGTTTTATCCTTCGGTGTTACATTTTCCATTGTGCTGCTATTGTCTGTACTGCTCTTACCGCAGCCTGTGAATAGAATAGACAAGGTGAGTATTGAGATAACGGTGACTAACCATGTTTTCTTCATACATTGACCTCCCAAAATTTAGAAAGTTTGTTTCACAGTAAGTATAGTATAAGTGTCATTTTTATCGAAATAACAGATTTCTTTGAAACCTAACAGAATCTCTCTGGAAACAGAAACCAAATTATGTGATGTAATATAAGTGAGTAAATAGCCGTCGTATGAACGGATAGGGAGGAAAATATGTATCATATTCTAGTAGTCGATGATCAACAAGCAGAAATTGATGCCATTGCATGGCTTATTCATAAGCATGCACTACCATTTTCTGTTGCTCAGGCCAATGATGGGGAAATAGCGCTGGAATATTTAAGGGGGCATCATGTAGATCTGTTATTCACGGATATTCGCATGCCATTCATGGACGGTCTAGAGTTAATTAAGCAGGCAAAAGTAGTCGTTCCAGACCTTAAGGTGATCATTTACAGTGCTTATGGGGAATTTGAATATGCACAAAAAGCGATTCAGCTTGGAACGGTTAATTATATGTTAAAGCCGATCGATGTGAAGGAATTCCTCAAAGTGTTCCAATCCATAATCGCTATACTAGAGGACGAAAGACTTCAGAGGGAGAAAGATGAGCTGCTGATCAAAGGATTCCATAAAGGAGTGGCGTATGAGAAAGAAAAGCTCCTGTTTGATCTCCTTCAAGGCCGTGAGATAGACCTCCATTACGAGGAGCGGGCAGCTTTTGCGGGTCTAAGTCATCTGGCAAATAAGCGGATGTATATGATGATGATTGGATTGGTAGATCATTTTTTTGATCTGCATCATACAGAAGTGTTCGAATTCCTTCAATCGACTTGTAAACATGAGATGCTTTATTTAAATATGAATGAATATCAAAGCATCATGCTAGTTGCTATTGATCCAGCTTCAACGATCAGCGATAAACAGCAAGAGCTTATGGCTTATGGGGACGGGGTTAGAGAATGGCTAGAGATTCGCTTCGATCGGCGAAGTTTCATTATCGTTGGTAGTCCGATTAATACGCTAGAGGGACTTCATGACGAGTTCACCCAAATGGAAGAGTTAATGAATTTTCGGTTTTTTATGGATAACAGTGTCGTTTGTTCCAAAGATGATGCAAGCATCTATGACCATGTAGATGACGAATCGTTAGAGCTTATGCTGAAGGATATTTATACTTCCATAGCACGAAAAGAATATCGTACACTTGAGCATCGAATAGAATTTCTCATTACGAATATGCGGAATAGTAAGCGCTTTAGTTCTATGTATGCCAAACTCTTATTTACAGAGATAATGAAAAGAATAGTTGATTCTCAAGATAAAAAAAACGTCCTTTTAGTAAAGGATGGTTTGGAGCGAATCGCACTTTGCAATTCGATTGCTGAGCTCAGGCAAGTCATTTTATCCGTATTTCAGGAGCATTTGCTGCGAATCGAAACGGCGACCGATGATCAATGCCGCAAGGTGATAGAAGATGTACAGATGATCATCCAGATGGAATACGGGAGTGATATTGGGGTCGAATATTTAGCCAAGCGCGTCTTTTTATCGCAAAGTTATTTAAGCTTTCTGTTCAAAAAAAGTACAGGTCAAAGCCTAGTCAAATATATTACAACCGTTCGAATGGAGCGAGCGAAGGAACTGCTGCGTGATTCAACGATTAAAGTTGTTGATATTGCCAGTACAGTTGGATTCTCGAACACATCCTATTTTAATTTAATGTTTAAGCAATATAACGGCTTGACTCCTGTTCAATATCGGGAAGGTGGCGGAAGGAGATGACTCTGCTCAAATTTATTCGTAATCTTCGCCTGCGCCAGAAATTATTGCTTTCATATGTGATTGTCATCTTCCTGCCAACCATTGCACTGGGCTTGTATGCCTACCAAAATTCCAAATCTTCATTGGAAAGCCAGTTCCTGCAAAGCGCGGATAACGAGGCGAAGAAGGTCACACTCGAGATCAGTTACCGACTTCAGAGACAGGAAATGTCCATGAAATCGATTGTTTTCCATCCAGCGGTCATTGAGTTGATGAGTAACCCGAATCAGGATTTGTACTTACAATTTAAGACGCTGAGTGATAAAATTGAACCTATTTTTTTTAACCTGATGTATATGGTTGGAGATATGAATGAGATTATGTTGTATTCCGAGAGTCGGCAATCTGAATTAGGAAACTTCATCTCTCCTTCTTCAGCAGTTAAGGAAAAGGATTGGTATCTAGAGACAAAGGGCAGTGATACAACCAAGTGGTGGTTCGAAGATGGTAAATTGTTTGCCACACGAGTGATTCACAATATCGAGTTTCGGACCGTGAGCGGTGAACTTTATGTCAAGTTTGATTACAATAAAATCTTCGGCGATTTCATTGGCAGGGGAAATGAAGGGAATGGCATTATCATTACCGATAGACAGAATAGGCCCGTTTTAACAGAGCATGTTGGGCACATGGATGATGTGGGGCTTCAATCACTTTCAAGGATGGGTACGTCAAAAGCAACCATAAGTGGCGAATCCTATCTCGTTGTTAACAAAGATATTCCTCAAACCGATTGGATACTGCATTATTTGGTCCCCGATAATCTGAACAAAACAGGCATTGGCAATATTTTAAGCGCAACGGGCATCATTGTACTCATCTGCATGGTTTTCCTCAGTATCATTATCTTCTTGTTCTCAGAGACGATGTTAAAAGGAATCGAGAAATTAAACACCAAAATGAAGATGGTGGAAGATGGAGATCTTACTGTTGTTGTATCAGCGCACTCCAAAGATGAAATCGGGCAGCTTACCCATCGATTCGGTTCTATGCTTAAACAAATTAATCAGCTCATTTCGGAGGTATATCAAACCAAAATCACGCAAAAGGCGGCCGAACTCAAAGCGCTGCAAGCTCAGATCAATCCTCATTTTCTATACAATTCTTTATCTTTAATTAATTCAAAAGCTCTGCGTATCGATGCAGAGGAAATCAGTGACTTGGTGAATCATCTTTCCAGATATTACAGAACGACTTTAAATAAAGGGAAGCAGATTATTTCGATTCAAGATGAATGGACCAACATCCAAGCGTACATACATATTCAATTAGCGATGCACAATACAAGATTTGACGTAGAATTCGATGCAGACGACAAGGTATTTGAATTTGAAATGATCCATTTGATCTTACAGCCGATTGTTGAAAATGCGATTATGCATGGCATCGATCTGAAGCGTGAGGGGCGAGGTAAACTCATCCTGCGGGCAAGTCTCGACGGTGAGGATATTGTTTTTGTCGTGGAGGATAATGGCGTCGGAATGGAACCGTATATGATTAAGCGTATTCTTGAACATGAAAGTGCTGGTTATGGCATTAAAAATGTGCAAGAAAGATTACAACTCTTATTTGGACCCGAATACGGGATCAGTATTCATAGTCAATCTGGGGTTGGTACTTCAGTGATCGTACGCATACCGCAGTATCGTCACATAAGAGAAGAAGAGTCATGAAGAATTAAGGGCCAATGTGCATCATAGCACGGCCCTTTTTGATTCCAATCGAAATCTGTTAGATTTCAAAAAATACTGTTATTTTGCAGGGTTTCAAATGATCATACAATGTAAATATGAACAGACTGCATCGCCAACCACCTTTGAGAACGCTTTCTTGGATAGTATTCTGACATCAAATAAAGAATGAGAGGATTGTTGATCAATGTTCAGACGAACAACGTGTATAATGATCTGTTTTATGATTCTAGCAAGCATCTTTATTCAGAACTACGCTCCTCGTGTCTATGCTGACAGCAGAGAGCTGGACGTGTGGGTGGTGAATGCAATGAAAGCCGTATACAGGACCAGCACGATCCCCGCAAATCCTGTTAACAGCATTGATCTTGTCTCAGCCAAAAACGAATACGAAAGTGAGCAAATTGCTGTAAGAAGCAATCGTGATTTTGAGATTACGGGAATTGAATTTTCTGATCTTGCATCATCTGTCAATACGATCTCAAACCGCAACTTAAGCTATCATTTTGAGGAATACGTGCTTGAAGATACTGTGCAGCCCAATCAATATCGACCGGACTTGGTAGGCACGCAAATCTACCCCTTATCCGAAATCCCCGACCCGCTGTCGAGCGATCCATCGATCCATGTGGCGGCAAATTCAACTCAGCCCATCTTCATAACGAATTATGTCCCTGCCGATGCGGCTCCTGGCCTCTACCACGGTATGGTTACCGTGAAATCGACTTTGGGCGATTATCAAGTGCCTATTAACGTAGAAGTAGCTAACGTTGAAGTCCCTCAAACCTCTAAGGCTAATTTCGTTAATTATCAGTGGGCGATGACGAATGGCTTTATGATTGGAGGTTCTCCACAGGAGATTGCTGATGATCCTTTAACGCAGTCTAGTTATGATGTTGGTCAGAACTATTACGGAGTGGAGACGTATAGCGACAAATGGTTTGAGCTTATGGATCATTTCGCCAAAACGATGAGCGATTATCGCCAGAACATGATTTGGGTTCGTACAGACTTATTATTAAACGCAAAGGGTACCAAGATGGTGTCTTTTAAGGACGGGATACCGAAAGATATCGACTGGTCTTTGTTCGATCGCTATGTTGAAACCTTTATGAAAAGAGGGATTACACATTTTGCGAACATTCACTTGATCCATGCATTAGAACAAATGCCACAAAGTGAAAGACCAAACAATGATGATCCCGCAGATCCGTGGAAAACGTCCATACCCGAACCCGGCTCACTACCTGTAACAGACGCTTATCTTACGAACTACTTGACGGCATTACACGATCATTTAGAGGACAAAGGTTGGCTTAACGATAATGGCTTCACTTGGTATCAGCATACTAAGGACGAACCCAACGGTGCTAGCATTACAAACTATATGACGTATATCGCAAGACAATTAAAAGAAATCGTTCCGGATTTCAAAACATTGGATGCTGATGCGGCCGGTACTCTAATGAACGAAGCCATCAAACCCTATGTGGATGTTTGGGTCCCGTTAACGCCGGTTTTTCAGGACAAGAAGAATTTATATAAAGCGGAGCAAGCGGCCGGCAAAGACTTGTGGGTGTATACTTGCGATGCTAATCCGGCTCCGTGGTTGAACCGATTCTGGACGCAGCCCATATTGACTGGCAGGCTGTTATTCTGGAATCTTAGTCAAGACGATGTTCAAGGGCACTTGCATTGGGGATGGAACGTATGGTACGTCCCTCATTATGGCGATTCCACGATCGTATATCCGGATAAGGAGCATATGACGGTTAAGAGCTCGCTGCGCTACGAGGCCCAAAGAGACGGACTTGAGGATTACGAACTGATGTACCAACTCAAGCAAACCAATCCCAAGCTTGCCAAACGTATAGCCGACAGCGCTGTTAGCCCGTCTGATCCGAGAAAATATACCCTGGACCCTGAATATATCAGAATGCTTCATAATTATCTGGTTAAAGCGGCTGCCGGTGAATCTATGGATGGAATTCCAATTCCTGTGCCGATTAGTCCTTACGATGGGCAGGATGTACCCATGACATACATGACGGATAACACGAGTAGCGAGATCACCTACAACGGTGAGTGGTTTGCCAAAAGCCGGAAATACGCCTATATGGGCGGTGTTCAAGCCACATTGAAAGCGGAAGACAATTTGACTTATACATTTAAAGGGTCCGGAATCGATCTTATTGCGGAGAAAAATGAAGGCTCCGGTAAAGTTGCCGTATACGTCGACGATTCCGATCCGGTGATTATAGATCTCTATGAGAAGGTTCAACTCGATTCGATATCGGTATACAGCAATCATAATCTGTCATCAGCAGGCAAGCACACGATCAAGGTCGTGAACCTGGAGAACAAAAGCCTGTACGTTGACGGCTTTCGAGTAAGCATGTATGAAGGACAGAAGATCTATGATGGAACGCTGCAAAGTTTGGAGCTGACGAACGCGCCTTCGTTTCATTTTAATAAAAGCAAAATTAATTACCAAGTGGTCATTCCAAAAGATGTTAACGTGATCTCCATTACGCCAACGCTTGCGGATACCAATGGAACCCTGGACGTCAACGGAAAGAGCACCAACAGTGGTAAGAGGCTTACATTCAACATCCCTACAGGTAAAAGTGAGATTCATATTCGGTCTACCGCAAGTGATGGGGAAACCACGAGTCTGTATACGTTGAACTTTCTGAAAGGCAATGTGAATGAGCCAGGAACCAATATGGCCAGAAGCTATTCCGATATTACAGCATCAGCTGCCAGGGAGGGCGACGGGGGCATTTATTATGGTGCTTCGAAAATGGTCGATGGCAGTTACGGTACCATGTTTGCCAGTAAGAGCGGCTATACTGACACCCATCCGTTCCCGCATGAGATCAATCTTACTTGGGATCAACAGCAAACCTTTAATACGATTGTCATGGCCACGCCATCTGGGTTATTACAGGGTATTTCGGATATTGATGTTCAAGTTACTTCGGATGGAACGAATTGGAAAACAATTGCGAAGCGGGTACCAATTGGGTGGAACAGCAGCACAGACGACAACATTATGGAATACACGTATGCCAATATCCCTACAGTTAAAGACGCGCTGAAGCTGAGGATACGGGTGAATGACGCTAACTATACGTATTGGGGCATTTACGCTTTATATGAACTTGAGCTATATAACCTTCCAGACAACGGAGAGATTAGCCCTATAGCAGACGGAACCTTGAGAAATCTAACAATCCCTGATGTTCCTGCTTTTAAGTTTAACAACAGCACGACGACCTACCCCGTAATGGTTCCTAATGATGTAAACACGATCGCTATAACGCCAATGCTTTCGGACGAAGAGGGTACCCTACAGTTCAACGGAAAGAATGTCCCCAATAACACAGCACAGACGATTGACATTCCAATCGGTAAAAGTGAGGTTCATATCAAATCAACCGCAAGCGACGGGACGACGACAATGCTCTATACGTTGAACATTCTGAAAGGCAATGTGAATGAACCAGGCACCAATATGGCCAGAAGCTATTCAGATATTACAGCAACAGCAGCACGTGAAGGCGAAGACTACAGTCCCCAGAAAATGGTTGACGGTAGCTATGGTACCATGTTCGCGAGTTTACGAGGCTACAACAACAGTCATCCGTTTCCACATGAGATTAATCTGACTTGGGATCAACAGCAAACCTTTAACACCATCGTCATGGCCACGACATCAGGATTAATCCAGGGTATTTCCAATATTGATGTTCAGGCTTCTACAGACGGAGTAAACTTTGAGACCATAGCGAAGGAGGTACCGCTCCAATGGAACAGCAGCATCGATGACAACGTCATGGAGTACACCTTTGCCAATATTCCTACAATAAAGGACGCATTGAAGCTGAGAATACAGATTAATGATGCGAACTATACGACGTGGGGCATGTACGCGGTGTATGAGCTTGAGCTCTATAACCTTCCGGAAAACGGAGAGATTGGTGCGATTCATACACATACGATCACAGCGGGCGCGGGGGAAAACGGAACGATCAGCCCGAACGGCGCCGTTGTCGTCAATGATGGTGCTGATCAAACCTTTAAATTCAATCCGAACAATGGATACGAAATCGACAAGGTGAGGTTAGACGGTACCGACGTGACAGTGACCGGAAGCGTGTATACGGTTGCCAACATAACCGCCGACCATATGATCCATGTTACGTTTAAGCGAAAGGACACGGGTGGCGGGAATAGTAACCCTCCAACGAGTGGTGGGAACAGTAGTATCCCTTCTACTGGTAGTGGTACAGCCAATGGAAACACCGATACTCATACGCTTATCGTGAAAAAGGAAGACCTAACCGCTCTAGCTTCCAATGGCGTTGTGACGATCGTAGCCAAAGATAAAGAGAAAATTGTACTTCCTTCAAATGCAGCCGAACTGCTCGGACATAATCAATTCGTCATTCAAACGAGTCTATTCACGTGGGAAGTACCCGCTGAACTGCTCAAATTATTAACAGATAAATTGCCCGCAATAGATAAACAAAATAGTACGATCGAGCTGATCATGACTCCCCTTTCCGAACCCGATGCGAAAAAACTTCAAGCGACAGGGCAATCGTCCACACACGCACAAATTAAACTTTCTGGCAATGTAATCCATTTCAGCTTATCGATTGTCGGAAAAGATGGTAAAGTGACAAGTTTGAGCAGCTTCGACAAACCGATGACGATTCGATTCAAAGCGGATCCTTCCTTAAATTCGAAACTGACTGGCATCTACGATTTGGCAGACAATAATGAGCTGGAATATGTGGGAGGCACATTTATTAACGGAGAATGGGTCGCCAAGATTCACCATTTCGGTAAATATGCGTTGCTCGAATTCAAGAAAATATTTACCGATGTGAAGTCAACGCACTGGGCGGCCGATGCGATCGAACAGTTAGCGGCGAAGCAATTTATTGACGGCACTAGTGCGGCAATGTTCGAACCAGAGCGTTCCATAACACGGGCCGAATTTACAGCAATGCTTGTCAAAGCGTTGAGTCTGACATCCGTGGGCGAATCGAAATTTACGGATGTGTCGAAGGGTGCCTGGTATGAGGAAGCTGTTTCCATAGCGGTCAAAGCAGGAATTATTAAAGGAACTAGCACAACGACTTTCGATCCCGATGCGAGAATCAAACGTGAAGAAATGGTCACCATGATGATGCGGGCGTATGTGATCTTGAAAGACGTCAAGTTGAACGGAAATACTGCTTCTTCCTTTACTGACGAATCCTCTGTGGCAGCCTGGGCGCTTGATTCAGTAAGAGCGGCGGCGTCACTTCATTTGATTAATGGACGCGATGCAAACAAATTCGTTCCGAGCGGTATCACTTCCCGTGCAGAAGCAGCAGCTTTGCTCAATAGAGTTTTACAGTAAGATATCCCGATCATCAAGCAGGCTGATTTAGATTTTCATGCATTCATAAAAGGGTAATCGAAGGGAGTCATGCCGAATGGCAAATAAAAAAGGGTTTATTTTCGTAATTGTTATGCTTTTGAACTTATTCCTTTTTGCCGCATGCGCATCGCAAGAAACAGGGAAGACGGATGATGGTGGCGATACGCAGAAGATCCGGAAGGCGGAAGACGAGCAAGTCCTGGAAAAGAATCCGGAGGAGCCTGCCGTAAATATGGATGAAAACCTTACGTTGAAAATTATGCTTCCGTGGGGCGAGGACATGCTGAAGGAAAGAGTTACTGATACGCTGTACAAAAAATACCCGAATATCAAGCTGGAGCTGCTGCAGATGCCTGTCAACTCGACGGCCTTGCAGGAATTGAACGCCAATGGCATCGTTCCCGATATCATGCTGGCGCATGACGGGCTTGACGTGCTTCAAGAAATGGATATGGCCTATCCGCTGGATGACATGATTGAAAAATCCCAGTATGACTTGACAAGGTTCAGAGGGGGGACCGTCGAAGCGGTCAGAGCCAGGGATCCGGAAGGAAAGAATCAATTGCTGGGGCTTCCGGCGGAAGATATGGTATTTGGATTATTTTACAACAAAGAGATTTTCGATAAATTCGGCGTCAAATATCCGACCGACGGCATGACCTGGGATGAAGTCATCGATCTTGCGAAAAAGCTGACGGCCGAGGTGGGGGGAGTGAAGTATCGCGGAATCAATTTTCTCAATATGGAGCAAGCCTTTGCCCAGCTGTCAGCTACCGGAACCAATCCCGCGACTGGCGAAACCCAATTTTCCAAAAACCCCGCTTTTGCCAATTTCTTCGACTTGTTGAAGCGAATGCAGAGCATTCCGGGCAATTACGAGAAGGATGTCGAAGATTATTTCCAAACACGCAATGTCGCGATGCAGGTTGAACATATTTATAGAGCACCTTCTTTTACGACCGTTGAAGGATTAAAATTTGATATGGTCAGCTTTCCGACCTGGCCGGATAAACCGGGAGTCGGACCGTCGAACTTCGCATACCCTTGGGTTATTAATAAGCATAGCGAGCATAAGGAGCAAGCTTTTAAAGTGATCGAATGTATCTTGTCGGATGAAAATCAGCTCACACTCACTCGGATCGGGGTTCCTTCCCCACTGGCGGATACGAAAATTCGTGAACAATTCGGCGCAGCGAAAGGACTGCAGGAGCTGAACTTGAATTTAAAGGGCGTTTATTCGATGAAAGACGCGGAGCCTGCTTATTCTCCATACGGGCCTGAAACCCTATTCTTCGGAGAAAATTATATTCGGGACCAAATGCGAAAGTTTTTGGATTCGAACGATGACATTCAAACGTATTTAAGAAAAATGGACGATGAGTACGCGGCTATCGTTACGGAGAAAAAGGAGAAACAATAAAGCCGCTGTAGAGAAAATCACATTTGAGGACGTTGAAGGGCTTGCCGGTCATGGATGAGGAGACATGGCCTTATGAAGAAGGATTTCGTAAAGCTGGTTAGAGGGGGCAACTCAGGCCAGGGACTTACGACAGCTTCGACTTCGGTTCAAAGTCACTTGATGGCATTTGCTGCAGAGAAATTGCGAGAGGAACATAGAGTGATTGAGTTAAAAGAATTTGAGGAAAGTCTGCAACAATCGTAATAATTTCACATCGATGTGACGCGGAGAAACTGAAGGAGGTAGTTCGATGAATGATATGGAAACCAAGGAATCTCAGCAAGCCGAAGCGAAGGAAGTGAAAGAAGGTGTCCACGGTTACAGCAGCGAGACGAATTGGGTGAAGCCGGAAAATCCAATTACGCTGGAAAGATTGGAGTGGTTCAAGGATCAGAAATTGGCTCTGATGATGCATTGGGGACCTTATTCGCAGATCGGGGTCGAGTCCTCCTGGATTCTCAGTGACGAAGACGGTGATTGGGCTCGTAATGATGTCGACTGGACGAGCGACTACGAAGAGATGAAGCGAGAATATTTCGACCTGAACCGCACTTTCAATCCGCTCCGCTTCCAGCCAGAGCTATGGGCGGAAATTGCTGCCGAAGGCGGGTTCAAATATTTAATTTTTACAACAAAGCATCACGACGGATATTGTATGTGGGACACACATACGACGAATTACCGAATTACTGGCTCCGAAACGCCGTTTCATACACATCGCTATGCCGACGTTTGCAAGCATGTGTTTGATGCTTTCCGCAGCAAGGGGCTTGCGATTGCCGCTTATTTCTCGAAGGCAGATTGGCAAACGCCGTATTACTGGACGCCAGGAATGAAGCGGGGCCGCGATACGTGGAGAGGGCCCTCGTACTCACCCGAGGAATATCCGTGGCTGTGGGATCAATTCGTCAATTTCACCCATGAGCAGATCATGGAGCTGATGACCCATTACGGCCGGATCGATATTTTGTGGCTTGATGCAGGCTGGGTAAATGATAGTGACCAGGTTAAGCAAGACATTCGGCTCAGCGAGGTCATCGGGCGCGCCCGTCAGACGCAGCCGTGGCTGCTGTCCGCGGACCGTACAGTCGGAGGGCCTTACGAAAATTATGTGACGCCGGAGCAAGCGATTCCGCAGTATCCACTGAACGTGCCTTGGGAAAGCTGCATTACGATGGGCACACAGTGGGCTTTTAAATACGAAGACCAGTATAAATCGGGAAGGGAGCTCGTTCACATTCTGATGGAAGTCGTATCAAAAGGCGGAAATTTGGCGCTGAATGTAGGTCCTCAGCCCGACGGCAGATTGCCGGCCGGGGCGGTTAAGAGTATCAGGGAATTGGGCGCATGGATGAAGGTTTACGGTGAAGCAGTATACTGCACACGCGTGTGCGGGCCATATTTTGTCGATTCCTGTGCGTTCACCATGAAAGGAAATACCGTGTACTGTACGTACTTATATGAAAGCGCAGATGAAGCCGTCTCCAAGGTGGTTCATATTCCTTACTTGGATCCCGTTACCGGTATTGATCTTGTCGGAAGCGATGCCTTGCTGCAGGTTGAGCGTACGGCGGAAGGAATCTCAATCACGCTTCCGGATTGCGAATTGAACGGGCAGGCTCCGATCGCGCATGTTTTCCGCATGCAGAAGGGCGAGGAGGCATAAGTGATAATCAACGGCTACTGCCAATGTTGGGTTATGAGGAGAGTATGATCGAACCAATGTATCCAGCTCGAGGAGCAGGAGACCCGGTTTTCCAAGAACTTATGCAGACGCTAAATTGAGAATTAAACAGCAAGTCTCTAATGTCATGAAATGCAACCTTTATTTAGGAAATTGACATAAAGCAACCCCCAAATCAAAAGCATTTGATTCGGGGGTTGTACTGTACCTGTCGTGCCTACATTATTACGGGACTATAAGATACGTTAAATCGCAGTTTTTTTGTTTTAAAGCTATATGTTCTTATCCCAACCCAAAAGAGAAGAACGACCCTATTCGAATTAAAACCAA
Organism: Paenibacillus mangrovi; assembly: GCF_022898935.1. Taxonomy (GTDB): domain Bacteria; phylum Bacillota; class Bacilli; order Paenibacillales; family Paenibacillaceae; genus Paenibacillus_AQ; species Paenibacillus_AQ mangrovi. The sequence continues at coordinate 93,129 of NZ_JALIRP010000004.1, forward strand.
GCCTAAATGAACCTCAGCTCTCGAGAATGGTACCACTGTCATTAAGCTATTCCAGCTAATAGCTCAATATTTGTGAATATAAATATTTTTTATTCATACATTTTTATAAAGGGGTATTATTGAATGCCGAAGGGACTTAATGAATATGAAAAACAAGAAATCACTAATTCACTTATAGAACAAGGAAAGATTCTTTTTAGTGAGCTTGGGTTTCAAAAAACCAGTATTAATGAAATCACGAAGAAAGTTGGTATTGCTCCAGGTACTTTTTATAAATTTTACAATTCTAAAGAAGAGTTGTATTTCGAGATTCTTGAAAGAGAGGAGGATCAATTAAGATAACAATTCCTTAGTGTAGATATCTCTAAAGAAAACGAACCTAAACAAGTCGTTAAGCATCTGCTCCTTCATATAGTCAATACAATCGAGACAAATGCACTTATTCGTCAATTCTATTTTGAGAACAATATCGAATTCCTACTTAGGAAGTTACCAATAGAAAACGGGAAGAACATTTTAACAATGACACTGCCTGCATTTATTCCATTAATTGAAAGATGGCAAAAGGAAGGCTTAATTGTTCAAAAATCCCCCGAGGTAATTTCGGGTGTATTCCATTCTTTATTTGTACTTACACTTCATAAAAAAGATATTGGGGAATCTGACTATAGGCAAACCATTGATTTCTTTATTGATCTTGTTGTTGATGGTCTATTTAATAAGGAGGACGTTTAAATGAAAGGTAAATTTCAGTGGAAAGCCGAAATTCATATTAATGCATCCCAAAAACGGGTTTGGGAAATCATTGATGATATCTCATTAATCCCCAAATATCACCCTGATGTTGCCAAGGTTATTCTGATATCTGGACAAAAAAACCGTGCTGTTGGTGTTAAATATCAGTGTAATATTCTTGAAGGAAGAAAAGGAAATTGTATTGAAAAAGTATGTGAGTATATTCCTAATGTTAAAGTATCTACTTTTATGTCTGAAGATAGTTGGGGTATGCACAAAATGTTAGCGGATTTTGTATTGGAAACTACCCTTTTACCTCAAGATAATAATTCTACGATTTTATTATTTGAAGCCTTCTATAATCCAGTTGGATTTTTTAACAAATTACTAAATGTACTATGGCTTAGGAGAGTAATTAAAAAAAGATCTTTAATAGTAATGACGGGGATAAAGAGGCTTTCGGAGAATACTAGTATCGCCAACACGTATACCTAATAGAAATGAGTTATGCTCATGTGGAAGTGGGAAGGAGCTTGTGTTTCTTAGTCCTTCTTTGCTTTGATGTTTAAGCTAACGGGACACGATAGCGTGGAGCTGCCGCAAGGACAGCTCCTTTTGATGTTTATTGAAGTAACGGGCAGGTTAGTCCCAATATGTGGTAACTATTAGGGATACTTAAGGGCACGGTGTGAGGTAATGTGGTAATTTACTTTCTAAAAGTGGATAGGAAGTTTTATAAAGACAAGGGTTACTGTATTAGTTGTTGAAAATTTAGTACGACCGTGCTAAAATTTATCCATGAGTACTAAATCTAATGAAAAGTCGTTTATTGAAAAAGCGCGAAGATCGCAAATCATGGAAATCGCAATTGAAACAATATGCGATATCGGGTATGCACAGGCTTCGATCGGACAAATTGCAAAACGCGCTGGGGTTAGTAAGGGGGTAATTACGTATCATTTTCCCAGCAAGGATGAACTCATGCAGAATATTGTAGAGGATTTGTACTTGAAGGGCGCCTCGTTTATGTCAAAAATTGCAACAGAGTCTACTGCCTCTAATATGCTACGGAGATATATTGAGACGAATTTAGAATTTATTCTTGCTCACAAACAGCATGTGGCAGCTGTCGCCGAAATTGTAATGAATGTTAGAGATGAGGAGGGAAAGCTGATATATCACCAACCTGCAGATAACGCGATATATGTGCCGCTTATCGAGATACTGCAGTGGGGCCAAGAGGACGGCAGCTTCCGGCCTATTTTGCCGACAAGTGCCCAAGTGTTGGCAATGACGATTCGAAGTGCCATTGATCTCGCGAGTCAGCAGCTAGTAGCAAACCCTGATTTTAATATGAAGGAGTATGCTAAAGAGCTGATCCAATTGTTTGAAGCAGCAACCCGCAAATCTCCTATTTGAATGTATAAATTGTAAAAAAGGAGCTGATATATTGAAAACATTTCTATTAATCCTCGGCGTCATTTTTTTTGGTTTAGGCGTTCGTGGAATCATCGTTGGTTTTGTTCACGGTTCGGGTGGTTCATTTCTTCTTTACAAAAATCTGCCGGATAACATGGAGATGTATGCCAATATTTTGTTTATTATCATTAGCTTTTTCATTCTGGGGGTTTCGAAAAATAAAAAGAAGGTGTGAGGGTACCCAGATGAAACTCGAACCACACCGGACGCAAGGGCATTGAAGACACAACGGCAGCCGGCCAGAAAAGATCGGCTGCCGTTTTCATTAAGCTAACGGGCAGTTTAGTTGAACAAGAGGGTGTTATTTTTGTTAATATTAAACAAAAGGGAGGGGGTGATGTGCATAGAAAGAAATAGGAGGGTTACGTGTGATAGATCAAAAATCCTGAGTAACTTTGCGAATCGTGATACAAGCAGGCTCCAGTAGTTTCTTCAACTTCCGAAATAGCAATCGATAAGAAACCTGGCAACCGCCCTAACTATGAAGGAGGAACATATTAGTGACAAAGAAAGATAATTCCCTTGCTCCACACGATCCGCCCAAGCCAGATCCTGCGCTCATACGCTTGAATGTGTTCATAGGCAAATGGAATACGGAAGGACTGATTAAGGCGAGTCCGTCCGGTCCGACTGCCAGGTTGAAGGCAATTGATACTTACGAATGGCTACCTGGCGGATTTTTCCTTATTCACCACGTGGATGGCTATATGGGTGACGAAGAGGTTAAGACTATCGAGATCATAGGTTATGATACTTCTAGCGAGACGTACTTTACGCACTCTTATGACAATCGAGGCAGCGTCGGTAAGTATCAAGCGAATCTACTCGACGCCGTCTGGACAATTGCAGGAAAATCTGAGCGCTTCACGGGTATGTTTAGCGATGACAGCAACACCTTAACTGGCAGGTGGGAGTTGTCAGGCGATGGCGAGAGTTGGGTACCTTGGATGGATATCAAGTTGACGAAAGTCGTTTAGCTGAAAAACGCCCCAAAACGTATAAACTCTTGGGGATCAATAGCGGAACTAACCACAAACAAGTGAGGATCTGAAGTTCCCGGCATGTATCGTTCAACTAACGGGACACTATAGCTTAATAAATAACTAAGACGCGGCTGCCGACATTGATCGGCAGCCGCGTTGTGCTAACGGGCAGTATAGTTTAAGATCATACGCGGGGAACCGTATCATAAAAAGGCAAAATTATTAACAGTATTGCCCCATAGGCTTGGAGAGTTATTCCTCTCAAACGGTTCCATTTTCAATTTCTAACCATCTGATTGGGAAAGTGGAATTAATCGTTTGTTGATTGTGGTATCTTGATTAATATCATAAAATGGAAAAAGTCTCCCGAAACTTTAGGGATAATAACCGGAGGGAAAGTAGAATGATTCCCAAAATTCTGTACATTGAAGATGACTTGGAGATTGGCTCCTGGTTAACGAATTATCTGTCCAATAGCGGTTATCTTGTCGAATGGTTACAAACTGCCAATAAGCTCACTGAAGAACTGCCAAGGGTTGATCTAATTATTCTTGACGTCATGCTTCCTGGGTTAGATGGTTACTCAGTGGGTTTTCGTATCAGGAAAAGGTTCCCCCATATCCCGATATTAATGCTGACGGCCAGAACGTCTATCGAGGATAAGCTACAAGGTCTAGCATTCGCTGACGATTATATGACCAAACCATTTCATCCCGATGAGCTATGTGCGCGCATCAAAATATTAATACGCCGTAAGGGAGACTTTTCAGCGGATCGCGTCCAACTGGGGCATATCATCATCGACAAAGAGTTGAATCGAATAACGAACGCCCAGACAGGAGAAGATATCGTGCTAACCGGCAAACAGTATCATATTTTCATGGAGCTGTTTCAACACGCCAACCGCATCCTTACTAAGAAGAGGCTATATGAATCGGTCTGGGGGGAGTCTTATCTGGAGGGCGACAAATCCCTAATGGTACATATTCGTCATCTACGGGAGAAGCTTGAGATCGATCCTGGCAATCCGATGATTATTGAAACCATACGCGGAGTTGGCTATCGGCTCAAGCTATGATAAAAGGGAGATCTTTACTTCTTCGATACCTGTCTCTGATTTTGGTTGCTTTAATTATTTTTCCTCTTATACCTGCTCTATTCTATTTTCCGAATTATCTATTAAGCAACAAAATCTTGCTTGATGCTGATGAGATTGAACGTGACTGGCGGCTCGAAGCTAAATTAATAAATGATACCTCCGCAGAAAACGTGAAAACGCGATTACAGCTTCTCGTCGATCGATACCCTGGCACAGAGGCATTTTGGGTAGACAGTAATCGAATGACATGGTCGATTGGCGAACGTTCGGCTGATATACCAGAGCGATGGACATATACCGACGCGATTGCGTTCGAAGCTCAGACGGGGCAGAAGGATCTGCAGACGTTCACGGCTCTACTTGGCGATGACGCTCGAAATGGTTTTATGACGATTCGTATTCCTCGTTCACTAACGACGATAGCTGATATTCCACCCTATCGAAATGTGACGCTAGTTACGATTATGGCAGGGGTATATTCGCTGTTTTTGCTTGTCTCGTTCCTATTCTTCTATCGCATTCGTATCAGGCTTACCCGGTTGGAAGCGGCAATGATGGTGAAAGGAGAAGGCGGTTTTCCGAGTGGTGTTATTTCTAGTAGGAATGACGAAATCGGTCGTCTGGAACGATCCTTTAACACAATGAGCATTCAACTGAAAACGATGAGGGAAAACGAAAGAAAGGAGGAGGAATTGCGCAAGCAGCTAGTTGCTAATTTATCTCATGATCTTCGAACACCGTTAACGGTAATCAGGCAGCATGTTCATACACTTCTAAATATGCCGTCTGATTCGTCTCACGATTCGTTACGTGTCATAAATAGAAAATTGGACGATATCGGCAAGCTAATGGAAAATCTCTTCTCTTACTCGTTATTATCGGCAGGCAAATATCCTATGGAAATAAAGGATACCGATGTTCTAGAAGAGCTTCGCAATGCAGCCGCCGACTGGTACCCGGTCTTTGAAGAGGAAGGGTTGGAAATCGAAATTGAATTGCCTGAGAAACGATTAGTGTGGCGAATTGACCCTTTCTGGTTCCGTATGATCGTCGATAATTTGTTTCAGAATGTTATCAGGCATGCCAAGTCGGGACGGTATATCGGTATTTTTTGCTACGAACAGGATGATGGAATGGCTGTAGCCATACGGGACCATGGACCCGGCATGACTTATCGCTCCGATGCGAAAGGGGCGGAAATCGGTCTATCCATTGTGTCGCTAATGATCAATGCTATGCATTTGCAATGGAGGATCGATTCCTCGAACAATGGAACGACCGTATATATCGGCACATCAAATTAAACAAAACTTAAACATGAGGTCACCTGAAAGCTAATCTTAGTATGATAGGATAGTTATTGAGGTGATGAGGATGAAGGTTGTTAAGAAAAGAAATCGGGCAGCGTATATGGCGTGCATATGCGGGGTGTTATATGCCCTTCCACACTTTTGGTGGGGCGTTGGGGTTTCGTTCGGTTTTCCGGGGGATTTTGCAAAGGCACCAGATGAATTATTGTCTCAAATAATCGGTTATTGGTTTATGGGAGTAGCGGCCGTGTTTGCTGCCCTGTTCAGCTTATCATTCGTTTATAAGTGGGGAGAAAAGCTACCGAGGAAGTTGAAGCTCATTCCTGCATGGATCGGATGTATAGGATTGTCCATATGGGGCTTTAGCTTCTTTGTTCTGAAGTTTCAATTCGCGATCGGACGTGTCGTGTCCGCTCCTGCTTTTGTTGAACAGGATGCAAGCCCAATGGCAGCATGGGGTTATGTATGGTATGCTTTGTTCCTTGGTTGGGGCATCTCGCTCGGCCTTGCTGCATTTTTTGAAGCAAAATTACGAAACCATTCGGACATTACGATTAGGCAGGTTTATTAACAGCGTGAATTCATCGTTCTGAATCCCTGTATAATTACGAAGGGCACCCAACGTTAGAGTGATACTAGAAGATGGCTATTCCGACGATCAGGTTGGCATTAAAACGACTTGCTGATCGGGAAGAGCTCGAAGACTATGACGTGGGAAACTAAATCAAAGTCAGTAATTCAAAGAAGGCAGTAACATCACCAACAATGCATTCACGCTTCGCAACCTTACGGCTGCTCGGTTGCCGAGAAAAGTATTTCGATCAATAAATAAACTGAAACGCGGCTGCCGGCATGGATCGGCAGCCGTGTTCAACTAACGGGCAGGATTACGTAGTGTCGGATGAAAAACTTTTACAAATTGTTGGCATACTACGATATGTTTGATATGGGTATTTTTTCTAAATATTGATCTATATCAAAGATGATGGTGGGGTATAAAAATGAACGAAGCTATGAGTGAGCGACTTATTAGACGGGTGTGCTGTAATTACATTCCCGTCACTGACACCAAGAAATCTGCCGAATGGTACGTAAAACATTTTAAATTTAATTGGAACGGCGAAGCAGGTCCTGAGAGCAGTGCCATGCTTTACATGCGTGAAGGCGCAATTTTTTTAATACCCGTTAAGGATAGAAAAACGTTAAGCTTCCTCACTAAGGGAGAAGATGGATCAGATTTCGAAATGTTTACAATAAATTATGAAGTAGATGAAGAAGTAATTGATTCTCTATACCAAAGTTTGAAAGAAGATGGAGCGGTATTGACTGACTTAATTGATGAGGGTATCTGCGGTAGAAGCTTTCACTTCAGAGATTTGGACGGGCATAAGTTTTCTGTAGTCACTCCTTATAAAGGATAAGAAAACATCAGCATCTCAGAGTTCATCCGGCATGGTTAAACTACGGGCAGGATAGTTCTACCTATTAACGAATATGTAAAATACTGAAGTGTTTGCGAAGTTCGATATGAAAGGTGAAATTTTATGGATAAAAAAGAACAAGTAGTCTTAAAAGTATGGAATGATAAAATATCTATACACATTAATGGGACAGATAAACTAGCATTTGTAGACTATACTTCTGGAATGTATGACTTAATCAGAAACGCTAGGTTTAGAACTCCTGAAAATGAAGAAGCTAAGCAGAAATACAAATATCCGTATTCAAATGAATATAAGAAAACACTACATCAAATCTCATTTGATTATTATTTCGGGGAAGAGTATCGAAAAGAAGCATACAGTAAGGACTATATCATTGAGCACCTTGATAATGATGGTTTTAATTGCTCAATATCAAACCTTTTCTTATTAAAGAAAATTAAGAATACTTATAAAGGCTGGAATTTTGATAAGGTAGTTCATGATAGCAAACATATAGCAGCACTGACGATTTATCACGTGTTAGAGAATAGAACATTCCAAATAACTATTGCATTCAATGAGGAATACCGAAATGCTCACAGCGGAAAGTTACTTGAAAGAGTTCGGTTGCTCTATTCGTATAGTTATGAAATTGTATTACAAGATGCTGAACAGATAATTGAAGCTATATCAAATAGAGAAAATATCAATTTTGAAAGATGGAAAGAAATTTACAGATTTAAAGATATTCGTGTTGAATATAGTTCTGAATTAGAATTAACGGAAGAAGAAAAGAATCAATCTCCAGGCACTTTAGTTATGAGAGACGGTCAGTACTACCTACTTGTTGGGAGAACAGAAACTTCAACTGGACTCATCCACTCAATACCATACGATAAAAATTGGAATATTGAATGATCTTTATAAGTTATGCAGATTGATGCACGAACTTAAGCTAACGGAGAACGATAGCTTAATAAACTAAACCCAGTCTAACACTTTATTTTCGTGTTTTGACTGGGTTTTTGGTTGTTAAACTAAAACTTATTTCCGAAAGGCAAACGATTTTTTCTAGGTATAAGCGCATAAAATCAACACTGTCAGTCTACAACTATATTTTCTTTGGACATGAAAAATAGCAAATAACCGCCAGGGTTTGAAGCACCATGGCGGTTATTTCGGTTTACTGTGCAATACGATTATAATACTTGGACGTCAGATCCGATGGATGGCGCCGAATTGCCCCATTTCTGGACCCATTTTTCCATTTCCTTCAAAGATGATTGAAAATCTTTTCCTTTCTCCGTCAGCGAGTATTCAACGGAAATGGGTACGGTTGGGAAGACTTCGCGAAGGACAAGACCGTTGTTCTCCAGGTGGCGGAGTGTATCCGTGAGGGATTGGGTCTTGACGATTGATATCTTCCGTTGAAGCTGTTTGAATCGTTGCGGCCCGTTAAGCAGTTCTTCAAGAACGAGGAAAGCCCACTTGGCACCCAGGATCTGCAGGACTTCGCAGATACTTGAGCCGGCACTCTTCAAGCAGTTTTTGTTCGTGCTGGTTTGTTCGTTCATAGGTATGAACCTCCTTATAAAATGACTTCGGCCATATCGACGCAAGGTATCAGTTATTATTCATGTTTTCAGTATGGTTCAGTTCTTTTGCTTATGTCAATCCAGCAATTAAAATCATTATAAAAAAGTTAGTAGGTCAAATTAATTGGATTAGATCCAAAGCTTTTGCCTTCTTACAGGATGAAAACTTCTTGACTATAATGCTTATTAAATGATCCGTCAGACGTGACGGTACAGAACTCGAGTGGCAATGCGCTAGCCGTTGGGTAAATTGACTTCATCAAAGGAGATGTTCCAAATGAAAGAACGATATCAATTTTTGTTTGAACCGCTTTACCTGCCGAATCAGATCCGGTTAAAAAATCGTGTCGTTATGGCTCCCATGACGCACATGTCTTCTCAACCCGATGGTTCCATCTCCGACCAGGAAGTGGAGTATTATGCTCGTCGTGCACAGGGTGTTAGCATGGTCATCACGGCTGCCACGTGGGTTACGCCAAACGGCGGTATTCCTGGCGCACCGGCGGCTGACCGCGATGCGGTGATCCCTGGACTTCGCAAGCTTGCGTCAGCGATTCAGGAGCAGGGAGCTAAAGCGATTCTACAGATCTTCCATTCCGGCCGCCAAGCATCGTTAACTGGAGATCTTGTGAGTGCCAGTGCTGTGCCCGAGCAGAAAGAGGGAGCCATTGTACCGCGTGAATTGACGGAAAATGAGGCTGAAGAGCTTATCCATGCATATGGTCAAGCGGCAAGGCGTGCCGTCGAGGCCGGGTTTGACGGTGTTGAGATTCATGGAGCAAACGGCAATCTTCTTCATCAGTTTTTTTCACCATTTACGAATAGACGCAGCGACCGTTTCGGAGGAACATTGGAGAAGCGGATGACGTTTGCTTTGGAGATCGTGGATGAGGTGAAACGGATCGCAGCCGTGCATGCTAAGAAGCCCTTTATTATCGGATATCGGTTATCACCGGAAGAGCCGGATACACCGGGAATTACGATGGCTGAAACACTCCCATTCGTAGATGCACTTGCGATGAAGGGGCTGGACTACTTGCATATCTCTTTAAAAAATTATGAAGCAGTACCACGTCGGGGAATCGTGGATTCTCGCACGCGCCTTGCCATTATTCAAGAACGTGCAGGACGTCAGCTGCCTGTAATTGGAGTTGGGAACGTGCAGACGCCTGAAGACGCCATTAAAGCACTGCAAACCGGAGTTCAGCTCGTTGCACTGGGACGGGTACTTGTCATGGAACCAGACTGGATGAAGTTGATTGCAGAAGGAGACGAAGATGGAGTCCAAACAACACTCTCTCTACAGGATCAACATAAATTGGTCATCCCGAACGGAATGTGGCAGCTCATATTAAGTGTTCCAGGCTGGTTTCCGGTTGCGCAGGAACCTTAAAGCATATTGCTGATAATGAGAGAAAGGAGCTAGGGACCTTTTGAGGTTGCGGCTCCTTTGTTTGTACGCCCTGATGGTTAAGCTAACGGGACACGATAGCTTAATAAATAACTTAAACGCGACTGCCGGGATGGATCGGCAGCCACGTCAAGCTAACGGGCAGGTTAGTTCTAATATGTGTTAATATAGTTTATGTAAGACCAATAAATTACGGGCTAAACCAGGTGAATTGTATTAGTTTAAACCACGAATTTTTCCTTCTAAGCAACGATTTTGATTTAAATGGCAGATATGAGATTATACGGGGTGTAAAAAACGCCGGTGACCTTAAGCAGGAGACCGGCGTTACCATATTAGCGTTTCGGCATTTTGCTCTCATCCATGTACAGCAGGTTCCAGCGGTGACCGTCCAGGTCGGCAAATCCTGCGCCGTACATCCAGCCGTCAATTTCACTCGGCTTGCCAAAGATGCATCCTCCGGCAAACTCTACTTTTTGAATAAAGGCATCTACTTCTTCTCTGCTTTCAGCGCCAATGGAAAATATTACTTCTGCGCTATGGGAAGTATCTGCGGTTTTTGAACCTGTAAATTTCTCAAACGCCGCATCCGGGAACAGCAGAATCGTTGTTTGGCCTATGGCAAGCTTGGCTCTCTCGTTACCAACGCTCACCGCATGGAATCCAATCTCATTGAAAAAGGCAGTTGACCTCTCAACATCTTTGACCGGCAGGTTAATCCAAATCTCCTGTGACATGGCTGTAGCCTCCTGGAATATATTTTCAACTACTCCTACTATACACGACTTCTGGCAGCAGAAGCGAATCTTATAAAAGAAACCGAAATGTATGACATTCCTGTCATTCATCCTGCGGTTTCCATAGTAATCTTATTTACTTGTCTGCTACAGCATCGTCTCCGTCAAGGTATCGATCTGGCCAAGAATGGATTTCGCATCAAAGTAGAAGTACGTTTTGTAATCCAGCGAAATGATATTGCCGTTCTTTGATCGTATTTATGCCTCAAGGTATTAAACTAAAGGGACACGATAGCTTAATCTATAACTAAAACGCGGCTGTCGGCATAAATCGGCAGCCGCGTTGCATTAACGGGCAGTTTAATGGAATAATATGTATGATATAATGGGATTCTGAAAGTGGATTTCATGCAAAAGGTTTGATGACCGGCGCAAATATTTCTGCTTCTAAGTAATTTGTCATAGGGATTTACCGCTTGGACAAAAACTCTGAGCGGATTTTTATAAAATAGGATGAGGTGACCAAATTGTCTTACAAATCAACCCACACGTTCGTAAACCTGCCAGTGAAGGACTTGAACCGGACTAAGGAATTTTTCAGCATTATCGGCTTTGAATTCAACCCCCAGTTCTCCGATGAAAACGCGGCATGCCTAGTAATCAATGACAACACATGTGTACAGCTGCTAACGGAGTCGTACTTCCAGACATTCATCAATAAGCCGATAGCTGATGCCACTAGCTCCGCTACTGGGATTATCGCACTTTCCGCGAACAGCAGAGCGCAAACGGACGAACTGGCGGACAAGGCGCTGGCTGCGGGGGGCAAGCAGTCCAAAGAACCGGCGGACCATGGCTTCATGTACGTGAGAAGCTTCGAGGATCTCGACGGGCATTTGTGGGAAATTGCCTATATGGACATGGGGGCATTTCCTCAGGAGTAAATATCACGATTAAAGCAACGGACATCAACGCCTCAACGGGAACGTTAGTTCAACAATAATTAACTATGACAAGGCTGCCAACTCAAATGGCAGCCTTGTTGCGCTAACGTGCAGGATAGCGTAATAGCAGGAAAAAGGAATCCAAATCCTGAATAACTAAGTAACTGATGAAGGGAAGGGTTTATCTCCGATCACCGATTCCCTATCGTGCCATTAATTATTATGAAAAACTGAGGTGATTATTGTGGGAGAGTTACTTTCACGAATGAAACATAAGCACGGAAGGATAATTGATGGAAGGCAACATTTCTGGGACGTAGAGAAATTATGGGAGTTATCTAAGAACTTACCCGTTCATAAAATCAAGATTGATTTAATAAAGGAACTTGATCAGGATTGTTGGTTTACAGATAGTAGGAGTACACCAATTCCAACTATACGCAATGTTGCGCTTCATTGTCAGCGGATTATCAACGCAAACATGGAGTATCCCATATTATTATGTTCAGATGGACAATTAATTGATGGGGGACATAGAGTTGCAAAAGCATTAATTGATGAAAAAAGTGAAATTGATGCCGTGTACATTACATTGCCGACGGCGGATGTGATTCAATGAAGAACTCTAGTTCTATTAAAGTTGCCTGCCCCAAAAACTGAATTAGCTTTGTACATCAGCAATAAACCGTGACATCGAGATTGTAATGATTAAGCTAACGGGACACTATAGCTAAATAAAATAACTAAAACGCGGCTACCGACATGAAGCGGCAGTCGCGTTGCCGCAGGTAATTTCGCCTTCAGGATGATATGCTGAACCCTATCATAAATAACGGCAAGTTTTGAATCATATTTGATTTATACTGAGGATTTCACGAATATTCATTACAAACCGCCTGCATCTCTCGCTGTGTAGAATGAGGGGAAAATCGGACGATAATTCATCTCGTCTCTTATTCGGGTCGTGTCTACGATCATATCAAATGGGTTAAACTCACTATGCGAGACTTCTGCCGCGTATTGACCGGAGTGCCCGTGAAACTGAATCAACTCGGCAACGGAGATAGGAGCATCATCGGCAACATTATAGACGCGACCATCTATGCCTGGAGTGGAGGCAGCGAGCAGTAACGCTTGGCTTACATCCGCATGATGCACCATATGGAGCCGTTTGGCTGGATTCCACGTATTCATGATAGGGAGAAATTCGTAAATGTGCGGATCTCCCTCTCCATAGACGAATGCAAGACGTACTATTCGTAGCCCCAAACCCTGCTCAACGTGAAGTTGGAATAGCGCTTCTTCGGCAGTCGCTTTGGTTTGAGGATACAGAAATGCAGGCCGCAAGTCGTCATCTTCACGGTTTGGTCTCAATTGGCCACCAGAACCGTATACCAGATTGGTGCTGGCAAACACAAACCGCGGAACTTCAGCCATTATTGCGGCGTTCGCTAAGGCAATGGTAGCATGGATGTTCGAGTTTTTTGCCGTTGCCTCATCTACACCACGGAATTGGGCAGCGAGGTGTATGACGACATCCATGTTACGAAGCGTTTCCTCAAGTTTGTCTGCCTGCATCAAATTCCCTTCGACAATTTCGGCACCTTGCAACGGATATGATTCCGCCTTCGCGACGTCGCGAATTAATACTTTAACGTGATGACCACGCTGCAACAATCTAGGGACCAAACGACTCCCAACTTTACCTGTAGCCCCGGTGATGAAAATATTCATTCTAATTCCTCCTTTGATTTGCTGGTGCTATACTTGAAGAGTAGCGTATTACGGAATCCATTGCCTTCCTGCGTTTATCGTATGATTGGCAGTGTCAGGATAAGGGGAGATCCACAGTGGATGAGATCGGTTCAAACATATCGTTAGGGGAATTCTTACGGGCTCGTAGGCAACGTCTTACTCCGGAGGAAGTGGGGCTGCTCTCATACGGTCGGCGCCGAACACCGGGACTAAGGCGGGAAGAAGTGGCCCAGCTTGCCCACATCGGCACATCCTGGTATACCTCGTTAGAACAGGATCGAGATGTAAGTCCGTCGGAGGAAGTGCTGGATAGCTTGGCTGTTGCGTTGCGATTGACCGTAGATGAACGCCGTTATCTTTATATGCTTGCAAAACCTAAGGAATCGAGGGAAGAAAAGAGTCAGGAGGTAAGTATAGGAATTGAGCGGATGGTCAGGTCACTTGAACCAAACCCTGCAGTCATATTGGGGAGAGGTTGGGATTTACTCATGTGGAACAAGGCGGCTGAGTTGTTATTTCGATTACCGGCATTCTCTAAGGAAGTACTGAGTCGACCCAATTGGATGAGGCGTTTTTTGACGGATTCTTCGCTTAGAGTAAACAATACGGATTGGGGAGCCAAAGCGCAGGTGATGATTGCCCGGTTTCGTGCGGATTATGCACACTTCCCTAATGATGTAAGATTTAAAGAGCTTATAGAGGAATTTATGCATATTAGCGAACTGTTCCGCGAAACCTGGCTGCGGCATGATGTTCAGATCGCAGCCGATTGTCATAAACATTGGAACGACCCTCGTATCGGCGAGATGGAGTTTGAACATGTGGTTCTGCACCAACCAAACGATCCGGTGATGAAGATCATGATCTATACCGCGTCAACGGATACGGCTGCGCGTTTGCATGAACTACTTGGTACCCGGGAGCATTGAGAAGTGATGGAAACTTGCCGTTACAGACATCGCGGGGAACCGTATCATTTTTAAAGTTAGATCATTGCGCTAATGGGACACTATAGCTTAATACATAACTAAGACGCGGCTGCCGACATGTATCGGCAGCCGCGTTGTGCCAACGGGCAGGAAATGCTCAACAAAAAGTGGAAATATATTGTATCGATTACAGGGCTATATAGGAGCTGATATTGATATGATTCGTGAAGCTGTACGGTCTAACAGGGATCAACTGTACGCGCTTTATCGTATGTTAGTACCAAATAGTAAAAAAATGAATGTTCTAGAAGAACAAATTGACACGATTAATAGAGAGGGTTGGCTTCCAAGAACTTGGAAATATGTTTGTATGGTGTAAGTCGTTATCTTGACTAGCCTAATAAGAACTGGCTAATGCCAAACTGATGTTTGCCAACGTATTCAAAATTGACGGAAAGCAAGGAGGTTATTGAATGGTTAATGTTTTTGCTGTGGCTGATATTATTGTCAATCATATTAAGACTCATTACCCCCAAGATGTTGCTATCGTTGGATATTACGGATCATACTTGCAAGGTAGAGCGACGGAACGATCTGATTTGGACTTTTTCTTCATTCCGGCTACAGACAAAGGAAGACAAGTGGAATGTCAGTTTATAATCGACGGTATAAGCTTTGATTTTTGGCCAATCGCATGGGAGCGTGCTGAAAGAATGGCAACATCTGAAGAGTGGAGTACTACGATTATAGCAGACTGTGAACTTTTGTATGTACGATCAGATAATGATTATGCTAGATTCATGGGTCTTCGAGAGACGATATCCCACATGGGGGATGACTCCAAAGTGTCTACAATGATCAACAAAGCTGAATCTGTATTAACAGAATGTCTTATTAGCCTGGCTAAAATGCGAATCTCCGAAAACTCTAAGGAGCTATCATATTGTCGAACTCAAGCTCAAGAGATAGCGGGAAACATCTTTAAGTCTCTTGGATTTTTAAACCAAATTTACTACAAGCGCAGTTGGGGTCACTATCGTGAACAGGTCAGAAGTCTCCCCATTAAGCCTGACCAACTGAATGAATACCTTGACACCATGATGTTCAGTTCTTCTCCAGATGATATTATATCGGCGTGTGAGAAACTGACTGCAAATACTCTTCGCCTTATATCGGAGCGTCAAAACAGTCAAGAAGAGATTCACTCTTATAAAGAGCGAATGAAGGGGTATTACGAAGAAGAAAGGGGGATGATGAACAAGCTGCTAACCGCGTGCGAAAAGGGCCATTACGAAACAGCTTTTTTTGTTGCTATAGGTGTACAAGACGGGCTAGCCCGAATATTGTACGCTGCTGAAAAAGGACGTTGGCCTAGTATTGTTGACTTAGGCGAGCATCGAGAGTTTTACGTTCGCTATGGTTATCCAGATCTTGTCACTCTGCTCGATCCAACAAATTTCGAACCGTTAAGAATAGCCGTTCTGCAGCTTATAGAAAAGTTGGAGATTCACCTAAAAACAAAAGGAGTATCTTTGAACAAGTTCAACACTGTTCCTGAGTTCGAATCATTTTATATAAACAGAGGGTAATTACATTGTTTCAGTTGTTTTTGCTACAAAGCTATCGATGGACCATAACGTACCAATGAGGGCATTTTTCTAAACTCGTTGTTAAGCGAACGGGAAACGATAGTGCAATGTGCAACAGAAAAGACAGCGATCACTTAGATCAGGAGAATTTAATAACGGTGGCGCAGTCCTTCTTCCGGAACTTGTGATTCGAAATTCAACGACTAAACTCACATTATCAAAATAAATTTTAAATGATGATTGCGCTTTCACAAGAGTATGAATTATAATTTTCAGGAAAGCGCTTACCTCGAATTTAATAAGAGTTAAGGAGGCTATATGGTAGATCCACCAAGAGTTATGATTACCGCCCATACGGGTTGCGGGGACGCACCGGACAATTCGATGACCTCCTTCCTCGAAGGTGCGACGAGCGGCTATGGTTGAAGTGGACATTCGTTCCACCAAAGATGGCTTCGCGATTCTGCTGCATGATGATTCTCCTCTACTTCAAGCCTATACATACGAACATTTGAACACTCAAGATGTACGCCGTAAGATGAATCCGGGTTATGAACACTATGAAATTCCTAGCCTGGACGAAATATTGAAGGTTTCTGAAGCTTATGAGATCACGTTCAACTTGGATATCAAGGACAGTAAGAGCGTCGTACCTACATTACAGTCGATTTCTTGATTACAAGCTCAGCATCGGGTATACATTACAGGATGTTCTGATGACGGATCGATACCATACGGAACGAATCGCGCTTTATCTTGAGGTTTTTTACAAAATATCAATACAAGAAGGACTTGCATTTAACATTTCCAATTTATGATAAAAAAGTAATCCTTATGAAAGGGGTGAGCATATAACCTAACGCGTCATTCCATTCCACCGTATTAGCCGCAGATAGAACCGTATTTACCTTCGAAAACCATATATTGCATGCTCGCGTTACGCATTATTTTGTGACCCACTAACACAAGAGAAGGTGATCTGTAAGCCATGCAAACTCGGGTGAACACTTCGGTTGCCACTTCTAAGTCATCCAAACTCTGGAGAAATATACTGCTTCATAAGTATCTATACCTCATGTTACTGCCTTGCCTCCTTTTTTTTATCATATTTTCATACATCCCGATGACAGGATTGATTCTTGCCTTTAAAGAGTTCAAATTTAACCAAGGCATTCTCGGGAGCCCTTGGGTTGGATTTAAGTATTTCGAACGGTTTTTCAATGATTACCAAAGTACGATGCTTATTAAGAACACGTTGATTATCTCATGCATGAAGCTTTTCATCGGGCTTCCATTTCCCATCATTTTAGCGCTGATGTTCAACGAAGTGAAGAATCGTTATTTTAGGAATATTGCACAGAGCATATCTTACTTACCACATTTCTTATCCTGGGTTGTCGTCGTAGGCTTGACGCAAAGACTTCTTGCGCCTGATAACGGGTTGCTTAATCAAATGATTTCTTTCTTCGGCGGAGACGGCAGCACGTTCTACATGATGGAACCGCATTTTTTCTATCAAATTATGTTCGGGAGCCACATCTGGAAATCGATCGGATGGGATTCAATCATCTACTTGGCAGCGATTGCCGGCATTAATCCCGATATGTACGAAGCTGCGAAGATGGACGGAGCCAGCAGGTGGAAAGAGATGTGGCATATCACGTTGCCATCGATCAAACCGACGATCCTCATTCTGTTTATCTTATCGTTAGGTAACATATTATCTGCGGGATTCGATCAGCTGTACCTCTTAAGAACACCAGGTAATATGCACCTCGCGGAAATATTAGATACATATGTCATTCGGGTAGGACTTCAAGGCGGGCAATATGGTTATGCCACGGCCGTTGGTCTCATGCAAGGGGTGATCGGATTAATACTTGTCGTTGCCGCCAATCGGATTTCTAAGAAAGTTTCGGACACTTCGTTATGGTAGCGATACCAGATTGAACGTATCATGAATTACTTCTTTTTTCGGAAGAATGCATATGCGATTTTCAAAAAACATGAAAAGAGGGATGATGCAATGCTTAGAAACAAGACGTGGTTCAAAGTACTCTCCATACCCCTGATGGCTTCCATGCTCCTCATGGGGTGCAGCGGTAATGACACATCGACGCAGTCAAACGACAACACACCCAACGATACGGTAAATGTTGCGAAAGACCCGGCTAAACCGGCTACCTGGATCGCTGATCGCAAAGTAAAGGGCCTCGTCTTCATGGGCACGGATGACTATACGGAAGATATGAATGCAGAAATCAAAGCCAAACTGAAAGAACTAACAGGCATTGATCTGGAAATCGAGATCATGGTTGCGGATCACTCCATCGATGGCCTTATCGCAGGATTAGCTTCGAATGATTTGCCGGATTTCGTTACGTTCTATTTGAACAATAGCGGACGTCCGGAAATGCCTGTCGTCCTCAAGGCTGCGCGAGAAGAAATGTTCACGGATTTAACGCCATTGATGAAAGACACGAAAATATACAGCAAGTATCTTGAAGACGAATATCTGCCCCTAGATACGAAATATGGCGTCATGTTCCGCCCAGAATTCAACGGTTCCTCTTATTTCGTTCACATGAACGTGGCAAGACAAGGAGGCTATGCGACGCGTAAATATGCAGGGGGACCCTATATTCGCAAAGATATTGCAGAAGCATTGAACATCGACCCAAGAACCATTAATACGACAGAAAAACTATATGATCTCGCAAAGAAAATCAAAGCGGGCAACTTTAAAGACAAAAATGGGAAAGATGTCGTGCCGATCGGTCCATCCTATTGGGGTGGTAAGGAGGTCGGAGCATTGTTTAATGATTTGGAATGGGGAAGTTCTGACCAACGGATTTATAAGGGCAAAGACGGCAACATCTTGCATGAAAGTCAAACCGAATTTGCGCTAAAAAAAGTGGAATATGTTCAAAAGTTGCTGAACGAGAAGCTGCTCCATCCCGAATTCTTCACCATCGATGAAAGTCGTGCAACTGAAGGCGCACTTAACGAGACATGGGGAATCATCGGAGATACGCATAACTATCAAGAATACAACAGAGACATGCACTATTTGCCTTTAGGACCCATTGATGCTGTGGATCATCCATATCAAATGCAAGTCAATTACAAATCAGGTTATTCCGCATGGGCAATCCCGGCGACGACCAAAGATCCACAAGATATCATGAAACTTGCTGATTTTCTTGCTAGCCGTGAAGGTAAACTGTTATGGCAGTATGGTCTTGAAGGTAGAGATTATACGCTGGATGGGAAGGGAAATCCTCTGGCGAAAAAAGAAATCCTTGATTTGAAGCAGAGCAATCCAGATGAAGCGAAGAAACTTGGATTTGCCGGTGTATCTAACTACTGGGGAGAACTGCTCGGTGGTACGGATATCGACCGAATGGCTGATTTCGGTGAGATGGAGTATGGCGATGCTGTAGCTCCGGAAGTGAATGCAGGTGCTCTGAAGATTGCAGATTACTGGGGCTGGGATGAGAAACGCAAGAACGCCAGTATTGTCGATGGGTATACGCCGTTATCGTTCATCGGTGATTTCGAACATGGAACGGAACTGAAAGCTGCGTTCGAAAATTACGATGATAGCTTGATTCGAGCCTATTACGCCAAGAACACCGTCGAAGCGAAGAAAATTCTGGATTCTGCATCCAAGCAATTGGAAGCGACAGGCTTGCCATCCTTCCTGGAGCTGCTGAAGCAAAAAGACGCGGATCCCAAAACGCATCTGAAATTCTAGTCATTAGCGTGGACTCAGGCCGGTTTTGTCCGAATCTCGGTAAAGCCGGCCTCCACGATCTTGTTGTATAAGGAAAGGGGGATACGAGTAGTGAAGGAGTTTTATAAGACGACGCTCGGGGAAAAGATCTTTAAAGTCGTAATCTACTTGCTCATCACGTTATTGTGTTTATCCATAGTTCTTCCTTTTTTAAATATATTTGCTCTTTCCTTTAATGCCGGTAAAGATGCAGAGCGTGGAGGAATCTACTTCTGGCCTCGGGTATGGTCGCTGCAAAATTTTGCCGAAGTTCTTACGTCGGCTAATATCCTCACCGCATTTGGAATATCCTTGTTTAGGACCTTCCTTGGAACGATTGCCAGCGTATTTCTCACAGCAATGGCCGCTTATACCCTGAAGAGTAAAACGATGCCCGGCGTTCGATTCTTTACGTTGTTTATCTTTTTTACGATGTTGTTTAGCGGCGGCATCATTCCGTATTATATGCTCCTGAAATCCGTACATTTGACGAACACGATTTGGGTGTATGTGATTCCGTCCTTGTATAGCGCTTGGAATTTAATCATTATGCGTACCTTTTTCCAACAAATTCATGAGAGTCTCGAGGAGTCTGCAAGAATCGATGGGTATAACGACTTCTCCATTTTTATACGGATCATTATGCCGCTAAGTAAGCCCGTCATTGCGGTCATCGCGTTATTTAACGCTGTAGGTCATTGGAATGATTGGTTTACGGGAGCATTCTACGTCAGATCGAGTGACCTTCGCCCGCTCTCGACTTTACTTCAAGAGATGTTAACGCGCGCGGAAGCCATGCGAAGCAAGCTGGAATCAGCAGCAGGGATGAGCCAATACGAAGCGCTTGAGAAAATGCAGGTGACCGGGGATTCCATGAAGATGGCTACGATTATCATCGTTGTCGCACCGATTATTCTGATCTACCCATTTATACAGAAGTATTTTGCCCAGGGTGTCATGATCGGTTCGATTAAAGAATAATTCATTGGAAAAGGAAGGATCGATATGAGAATATTGAACCCCTACGATAAGCAAGGAACATGGCACCGGGGCAGCTTCCACAATCATACGAACAATAGCGACGGTTGGTTCCCGCTCGAAACCGTATATCAGATGTATGGAGATTATGATTTTCTTGCCATTTCGGATCATGACAAAATAACGAATGTGGAAGGGAAACGCAAGATTGAAACGGTATTTGAAGCCATTGAGGTAAGCAGTCGGAAATCCCACATGTTATTGGTACAACCGCCTCATGCCATGATGGAAAAGTACAGGAATGAATTCACGATCGATAATTATCAAAGGTATGCCGATGCAACGCTAGACCATGGCGGAATTTGTGTCTTAGTTCACCCGAACCGCTATTTCTCTAACTTCTGGACACTGGAAGATATGATGGCTATGGAGCGCTATACCGGGGTAGAGGTTTATAACGGGGACGGAAATATCGAATACGATATCGCTTTTGACAAATGGGATGCGCTCCTAACCGCTGGCCGGAAAGTCTGGGGATTCGGAAATGATGATTCCCATGTGTATGGGCAGGAGAAGCAAGCCTGGAATATGGTGCTGGCGGAAGAAAACACGCAAGAAGCCATTCTGCAGGCTATCAAAGAGGGGCGATTCTATGTTTCAACAGGGTTTGGGTTCGAATCCATCAAATGCGCTCAGAATAAGATCATTATCGATTTGAAATCCAATGCGTTGCTCGACAAAATGTATACATATGTTACGTTGTTCGGTAGCGGAGGAAGAGTGCTGCATGAAGTAACAGGCAGAACGAAACATATTGAATACGAATGCCAAGGCGATGAAGGGTATGTACGTGTCAGTGCCTATATCGAAGGTGGCTATGCGGCATTCTCTCAACCTTTGTTCTTGGAGGAGGATTAATTTTAAGTTCAAGATTAGGATGAGGAAGATGACTGTAAAAATTAAGGACGTAGCCATTCGTGCGGGCGTATCTACGACAACCGTATCGAGAGTGTTGAATGGCGAAAAATATGTCAGGGAAGATCTCAAGAATAGAGTGAATGAAGCGATTCAAGATTTGGGCTACGCGCCGAGCCAGATTGCAAGAAGTTTGGTTCGCAATAAAACCAATCTGCTTGGCGTTATCGTACCGGATCTGACTTCAAGTTTTTACGCAACGATACTGAGCTCTATCGAACAGACAGCGACCTTCAATGAATACAACTTGCTCGTATGTAACATTAGTGAAGATATCGAAAAAGAGTATAAATACTTGAATATCTTCAAAGAGATGCGTGTCGAAGGCATTATCATCATGCACGAGAAAATTAATGAGAAAATTCGCGAGTTTATAATTAAATTAGATATTCCGGTTATTTTCTCGAGCGTCAAGCCGATGGATCAATCTTTTATTTCGGTCATTGTCGATGATTACACAGCTGCATACGATGCAACGAAGTATCTGATCGAGATCGGGCATGAACGGATTGGATTTATCGGGGGAGACCTGCGGGATATCACGTCAGGACAGAATCGCTATAGCGGTTATCGGAATGCTCTAAGCGATCATGGGATCAAAATCGTCCACGAGCATATTCGATTTGGTGATTATAAAGTGAAGAGCGGTTATGACATGATGGGCGAACTCCTTCGTTATAAGCACCAACCTACGGCCGTCTTCGCCGTCAGCGACGATATGGCGATTGGAGCCATGAATTGTATCGCTGACCACGGATTACGAGTGCCTGAGGATATTTCCGTGATGGGCTTCGACGGAAGCCAATTGACGGAATTGGTTCGGCCAAGAATTACTTCCATGGAACAGCCTATCCATCATATGGGTAAGGTTACCGTTGAGACGTTGCTCCAGCTGATATCTGGCGAGATCCAACAGGAAGTAGACATTATATTAGGCCACCGCTTGGAAGTGCGAGACAGCTGCAGAAACATATAAATGAACTCAGGCGAGAAGGCGTGTTTCCGCGGGAAGAGACAGGGAGAGGGTTACGTTGAAAACATATGATGCCTTTGTGATCGGAGAGGCAAACGTAGATTTGGTGATTGTCGGCTGCAACCAATTGCCGCTTCCGGGACAAGAGATATTCGTCTGCGACATGAACCAACATGTCGGAGGCGGCGCGGCATTGTTCAGCATGACGCTTGCCAAACTGGGTAAGAAATTAGCTTTCAAAGGAATCGTAGGCACAGATTATTACGGACAATATATCCTCGAACAATTCAGCGAGTGTGGTATCGATACCAGATTTATCGAACGAAACGATCGGAATAAAACAAGGATTTCGATCGCGATTAATCCCGAGAACGATCGCTCCTTCATTTTATATGCAGGGACGAATGCTGAGCTTCAAGTTGAGCATGTTGCCATCGAAGACCTCATGCCATCCCAGCTTTGTTCATGTTTGACATTAATGTCATCCTCCATTTCGATATTACTAATACAATAAAAAATCAGATATAGTTGTTTAAACTGAAACTGGACATGTGGTCGAATTTCCCGAAATCGATGAAGGATATCTGGCAACATGTGCACTTCAACTAACGGGAAACGATAGCTTAATAAATAACTAAAGGGAGGCTGTCGGCATAGATCGACAGCCTCGTTGCGCTAACGGCAGATTAGCGCAATAACCAAGTTGATTTCCATTACTAACGATGGCTTGTATAATAATCTTTATTAATCGAAAGCCCCACATTTCATAATGGAAAGAAGAGAGTCAGAGAGGAGAAGAAGTGGTGAATCTTGAAAGACTTATGGCCATTACTATCTTGTTATTGAATCGAAAACGGGTGCAAGCGCAGGATTTGGCCGACCGATTGGAAGTGTCTTTACGGACAATTTACCGCGATCTGGAACGATTGAATATGGCAGGTATCCCGATCGTTTCTTATACAGGTGGAGAAGGTGGCTTCGAAATCATGGAGAGTTTTCGCCTGGACAGGCAGATGTTATCAATGGATGAGCTCGCCACGCTCACGACTGCCTTGCATGGACTTCAATCAGCAAAAGCATATAACGGCGGGAAACTTGACGTATTATTGGAAAAAGTCGGCGCATTAGTGTCGAAAGCAGAGGGGAAGGGTTTCAATAAGACGGAACCCGTCATGATCGACCTAAACCCTTGGCGAAAGAGTCACGCCGAGAAGTTAAAATACGAAGCATTGAGCAAAGCCATCGAAGAATCCAAGGTGGTTGTCTTCACTTATACAAACATGCAGGGAAATGAAACCGAGCGGCGGATTGAACCGATGGGTCTTGTTTTGAAGGGGTATACCTGGTATTTGTACGGCTTCTGCTTACAACGAAACGATTTCCGCAACTTCAGACTTTCGAGGATCCGCGGATTATCAGTGCTCCATGACAAGTTTGAGCGACGGGCGGTTTCTTTATCTGAATTAAACGAGCAATGGGGCCCAAAGCGCGAAGATAACATGATCGATTTGGTTCTCAAATTCAATGGGGTTTCAAAAGTTCAAGCCGAAGATCATTTCGACGAGTCCGAAATCGAACGGCAGTCCGATGGGTCGTTAATCGTACGCGTACATTACCCGGACAACGACTGGTTGATTGGCTTTCTGCTCAGTTTTCGAACAGGGGTGTTCGTGGTAGAACCCACGAGAATCGCTACTGCTGTAAAAAAAGCCGCGATAGAAATCAGCGAAATATATCGGGGTTGTTGACAGCCCGTTGTCAACAAGGATGGATTACCATAGGTTCAAGATCATGCTTCAAGCCATGATCCGAACATTTGAGGAGGTAATCCGAATGAGTAAGATTGAACAACAACTTGAGGGCATCGCTAGCAACGATAACATCGATATCAAACCTTTCCGAATCCATATTCCTGAGCAATCGATAGACGACTTACGTGAGCGCTTGGCACGCACCCGCTGGCCTGACGAATTAGACGGAGTTGACTGGAATTATGGTGTACCTGTCCATTATCTTGCCGAACTCGCAGAATATTGGCGGACTGGGTACGACTGGCGAAAGTATGAAGAAACGTTGAACCGATTTCCGCAATATACAACTACGATTGACGGACAACAAATACACTTCCTCCATGTGCGATCTCCTGAACAAGGCGCCATACCGCTGATTCTTACCCATGGTTGGCCGGGGTCCATTATCGAATTTATCAATATCATCGGTCCGCTAACCGATCCAAAGGCGCATGGCGGTCGATCGGAGGACGCTTTTCACGTAGTCATCCCTTCGATTCCAGGCTTCGGATTGTCCGGTCCGACGACGGTACCTGGTTGGAACACCAATCGTGTAGCAAAGGCGTGGGCGGAACTGATGAGTCGTTTGGGCTACGATCGCTTTGGCGCTCAAGGAGGAGATACGGGAGCAATTATTTCTCCAAAACTAGGATCCATTGCGCCGGACCGTGTTATTGGCATTCATTCTAACGGGTTGACCACTTTCCCTATAGGAGATCCTTCGGAAAGCGTGGGTTTGACCGATGCGGAAATGGACCGATATAAAAGGTTAACCTCTCATGGCTTTGAAGCCTCGGGCTATGCCGTCATTCAGGCAACGCGTCCGCAGACGCTTTCGTATGGCCTCACGGATTCGCCAGTCGGACAGTTGGCATGGATTATCGAGAAATTTAAAGAATGGACCGACCCTTCCTTTTCGCTCCCGGAAGAAGCAGTAGCTCGCGACCTGCTGCTGACTAACGTATCGTTATATTGGTTTACCGGGACTGCGGGGTCCTCGGCTCGTATTTACAAGGAAGATTCAGTGTCGTGGGGGGTACCAGGGCCGCGAACTTCCGTTCCGACAGGCGTTGCCGTATTTCCGAACGATTCTTCGATTCGGCGGTTGGTCGAACGAGATCATCATGTCGTGCAATGGTCGGAATTTGACAGAGGTGGCCATTTCGCAGCACTTGAAGCGCCGGACTTGTTAATCGAAGACATTCGAGCTTTCTTTAACAAGCTACGCTAATTTCATTCCAAACCAGTAAACGAAAGGATGTATATTGAATGCAATTAAAAGGAAAAGTCGTCATTGTAACAGGTGGAGGCAGAGGAATCGGAAAAGCAACGTGTCTATTATTGGCTGCGTGAGGCGCAACGGTCGTTGTCAGCTATTTAAGTAATCACGGAGCCGCGGAATCCGTCGTACGCATCTTGTCGTAGGGATCGACATAGCCAAGGAGACACATGTGGCACAGGTTACGAACTACCGTGGAATCGTGCTCACGAATCGGCACCTGTCGTTTGGTAACACTATCGAGGGATTTGAAAAGCTGCAGCGGTGGATGGAGAGCTTACAGGAAAAGCACCGTTGCGGGATACAGCCATCCTCGGATCCGAACTGAGGTTATCCGAAGTAGCATGAATTAATATTGAGGATTTGGATATGAACAAAGATCAGGTGCGCCCATCATATGTCCATATGCGTATGCTTATTTTTCTGGAGAAAGTCTACGCTTCAAGGAAGAATATTTCTACGGTGACAACCTGTGGAGAATAAGAGGGACTAATTCCTCCTATAGGAGCACCATTAATTATATGGGATCATTTAGAGTACTTTGCAGACCAAATTGTCAGTCATCAAATGTCGAGGGACAAGAACTTGTACCGATTACCGATTAGACCAATATCTAATTATTATTCAACAGCCATTTCATTAAGCTACCGGGCAGAATAATTCCAATATGTGGTATCATATTGATGAGTAATAAAGTAGTCTGATAAGGGGGAGGTATGGTGAAGTATTGGACATATATTGGTGTGTTCTCATCACTAGGAGCTATAGCACTATGGATAGTTCATAACTTCATTAACCCATACAATCCTGAACCAGCTAGTAATGATGTTTTAGTAAGAACGGCATATTCCTTTTAGCCCCTGGTCACTCCCTATAAGCCTTTACTTAGCGATGACGCCTAGTGTATTTAAGTTGTTTATAGTTACTTCTTTTTGCTACCTTTTTACTGGGATACTGATGAGGAAGAATATTACTCAGAGTGGTTTACGCTAACCGGACACTATAGCTTAATAAAATAACTAAAACGCGGCTGCCGGCATGGATCGGCAGCCGCGTTGCGCTAACGGGCAGGGTGATTCCAATATATGGTATATTAAGATAAGGGATTTGAACAAGGGGGGACAATGTTGAGGGAAATAAAGCATACAGTTAAGAGTCCTACAAGGATTAGAAGCATTATAGGCATGATTGTTATTATATTGACTCAATCTATTCTTGTATTTAGATCATGGGATCATAGAGGTGTATTCTACGCTTCGTTAACGGTGATTCTTCTATGTTTAGTTGTACTGTTACTCGCATTCTACAGAACATTTTTCAAGAAACCAACTGAGTTATGCCTATCCAATGAGCAAATCATATTAAATGGGAATATTATTAATTCGAGGGATATTAAAGTGATAATGACCATGGGGTACTTTAAACCTGTTATCGGGATATTACCTTACAGGAGGAGAATCGTCCCAATGGATATGGCATTTAGGTATTTAAAGGATGAAGATGGAGGTACCTCAGATTTAAAGAGTTGGGCAAAAATGAACAATGTAAAGATGGTCAATAAATCGTTTCAAACGTGGATATAAGTATATTACCTAGCACTATTCGGTACGATTTTTTTCTTATTCGGATGATGGGCTTAATTAGGATGACATAATTGTTCGTTAAGCTCCCTCGATATGATTCAGTTTCCTCACTCAGACTCATGAATTCGCAGGATTTCACCCTAGATTAAGATGAGAGAAGAAGACATGGAGGAGCTTGTGGCTGGACTGAAATGGAAAGGGGCATGCGCAAATAAAGGTCACTTTATGTCCTTTCATTAGCCCAACATTAGCAGTCGATCTAGTCCGATGCCGCTGATCAAGCACCGCTCCTTTTTGCTACCGAGCATTTGATTCATCCAATCAACAAATCCACCATCGCCAATTTCCATTTTTTCATGTTCATTTTCCATATATATCTTGAAATTGATACCTTGGTAATACTTATTGTCATCATTGTCATAGTTAAGAGAAAGCGGCGTGTCAGGAAGCATGGTTTGCACAACTTCGGTCATACTTGCAAAGAAGCCATCGCCGTCTGTATAGCCGCCTCTTTTTCGCATAACGATTGATAGTTTTGCGTTGTATTTTTCTCGGAGTAGCTCTTTATAGAAAAGGAAGTGCTTTGTCAGTAGTTCTTTTTCACAGATGTAAGAACCACTATCTTTACCCGAAGATACCAAACAAAATAGACCAAAATTAGCTAAAAATCCTCTCCCGGAAAATGCTTGTGCTCTAACAACTCTTGCAGTTGTAGCATAGTGCAAAGGAAGAATATTGTTTTCTGTCCTGCTCTTTAATTTATCAGCTATAATAATTGCCAACATGTTGGAGGGATCAGAAAGTGTTTCCGTCCCGCGCAATGCACTTACCACATTGTACTGGTCTACGCATCCAAAAACACTACAACTACCAAGAGGCGCTGATGGTGAAAGTAGAACAGTTTCTATGTCCATTTCCTTCGCTGCTGTTAATAGCTGTGTTTCTAATGCATGAAATTTAGCTGGACTAGCGTCGCTGGGGGTAGAAAACCGGTTGGATTGAAATGTTTTTAAGACATCCGCAGGAGTAAATTTATCCGTTTGTTTTTCAAAAAGCCCTAGAAGTAGAGAATTTAGGTCTGCTTTTGACAGGGAAAGAAGTTTATCTAATAATTCTGGATCGCCAATTTGTTTCAAAATCCTATTTATAATTGTACTCATGAAAACCACCCTCATCGCGATGTGTATGTTATGTATCTAATTATAGACTATATAGGAACGTATATAATGGTCAAGTGACCCAAAAACATACTTAAAGCCGAACCAAACTGAATCACGGCAGCTTTTCCACATACGATTCCATCTTTGCTAGCTTTTTATTTTAGGAATAGTCCTAAGAAGCCCGTAAGATACATTGCAAAAGCAAGCATGCGAGGAATAAAGGAGACAGACGAGAGTGTTCCAACTTATGTGTAGCTTATGTCTGCACATTTGTTGTCATTGCTTTGCAGATCAAAATATAAACGAACCTACCTTTTGGGGAAAAGTTGGGAATCCAATACAGTGAAGATGTGCTCGGGCCTTTAACGGTTAATGCCGGCATTTTCAATTACAATCATGCAGATGGTGGTTCAATTCAGTTGAACATTCGCTTCCCATTAAATAATGATTACCAACATACGATTGAAATGATCACGAAAAAAGCTGAGACCTGCCATTTCACAATCGCTGATGCGCAGCAATTCTCTACACATTATATCCCTGCCGATCATCCAATGATTAAAACACTACAATCGGCTTATCAATCGATTACAGGGGATGAACCCACACTTTTAACATCGGGCGGGGCAACGTATGCGACGTTAATGAAAAATGCGGTGGCTTACGGTGCGCTTTTCCCTGATAAGGTAGATAGCTCTCACCAAATTGATGAATTTATAGAAATCGATGATTTAATCAAAGCGACAGCCATCTACGCCAAAGCATTATATGAATTAAGCCACTTATAAAATCAAAGATGTTTTTTTCTGATGTTTGCAAGACGCTTTTTCTTGTTGGCGTACAAAAGATGGAGTACAACCCAAAGAGGAATCGGACAATGTTCTTGTCATTTTAGGTAGATAGATGTCAAAGATACAGCCAATACGCATACGGGACACAATAGCATCATGACGAACAGGCTGCTGGAATCATTAGCAGCCCGTTCAGCTAAAGGGCAGGATAGTTGAAAATATAAAATCCGTGTCAGAGATAACGCTATTGACAATTCAACTACTACGTGTTACTTTATAGCTGTAGTAAGTAACACTGCATACCAGTCGTACAGAATAGTGAAGGGTGATTGAATTGGAAAACTTAACGGAAATGCTCAAAGGCGTGCTTGAGGGCTGTGTCCTAGAAATAATAAGCCGCAAAGAAACCTACGGCTACGAAATCACGCGGACGCTGAACGCTCTTGGCTTCACAGATGTTGTGGAGGGAACGGTGTACACCATCCTGATCCGGCTTGAAAAAAACAAGTTGGTGGAGATCACCAAAAAGCCCTCCGAAATGGGACCGCCGCGAAAGTTTTTCGCGATCAATGACGCGGGGCGCGAGGAACTACGGAAGTTCTGGGAAAAATGGGAGTTCGTATCATCAAAAATTAACGAGTTAAAGGAGAAAAAACAATGAATTTTTGGGAAAAAATCACCGGCAGTGATATGACTAAAGAATTCAAAAGTTTTGAATCGCGAGTCAAAAAGCTACCGGCTGATTATCAAGCGGCATGGAAAAAAATTAATGCCAATCTTTGGCCGCACTCAGATTTCACCGGTCGAAACCTCATACCAATTCTTGACGGTGTGCTTGTCCTGCTTGAGGAAGCGGCGGAGGACGGTCAGAGTGTCCAAGAGGTATTGGGTGATGATATCAAAGGCTTCTGTTCGGCGCTGGCCGGCGAAGAAGGGGCAAAGTCTTATCGCGACAAGTGGCGTGAGCAACTCAACAATAATATCGCTAAAAAATTAGGCAAATAGGAGGATAAAATGAGAATACAAGATATCATCCAAGGCAAAAAAGAGTGGAGAGCGCACGTGGCACGTGTCAAAGCGCTCCCGCGAGATTATCAGATTGTTTATAAAGAGATTCAAAAATATCTCTTTAAGGTTGGCCCTGTGGAACTAACCGAAGGTACGGGTTTGCTATCGGGGATTATCGATCTTTTTGAAGAGGGCGCAGCCTTGGGGAAAGGCGTACTCGATGTGACGGGCAGTGACGTTGCAGCTTTCTGCGACGATCTAATCAAAGATTCCAAAACTTACGCTGACATCTATCAAGAATCTGTTAACCAAGAAGTTAGCAAGGCCATGAAAAAGGTTACGGATAAAAAAAAGTAAAAGGGGGATAGCGGGATGGAAAAAGCAATTGATGTGAAAGGTCTGCGAAAGTCTTTCAAGGACACAGAAGTCCTAAAGGGCGTCGATTTTGAAGTGAAGCGAGGTGAGATTTTCGCCCTGCTTGGCTCCAACGGCGCGGGCAAGACGACGATTGTTAGAATCCTCACCACGCTGCTCAAACAGAACGGAGGCACCGCCACCGTAAACGGCTTTGACGTCGCGTCAAAGCCGTACCATGTGCGGCAGTCGATTAGTTTGACCGGGCAATTTGCCGCGGTTGACGAGATATTGACCGGGCGGGAAAATCTGATCATGATTGCCAAACTGCGGCATCTGGATCATCCGCGTCAAGTTGCGGACGATTTGCTGAAACGTTTCGGCTTAACTGACGCGGCCGACCGTAAGCCATCTACTTATTCAGGTGGTATGCGCCGTAGGCTCGACATCGCCTTGAGCCTTGTGGGCAAACCGCAGATCATTTTCCTCGACGAGCCAACCACCGGGCTTGATCCCGAGGCACGTATAGAGGTTTGGAAGATTGTAAAGGAGCTTGCCAACGGCGGCACGACAGTATTCCTGACCACGCAGTATCTAGAGGAAGCTGAGCAGCTTGCCGACCAAATTGCCATTCTGCACGAGGGCAGGATTATCGCCAACGGCACGCTCGCGGAACTGAAAAAGCTGTTTCCATCCGCAAAGGTTGAGTATGTTGAAAAACAGCCGACATTGGAGGAAATATTCCTCGCAATCATCGGTAAAAAGGAGGCCATGTAAATGGAGACGGCAAAAAACCATTTTTTCAGCGACATGAGCGTGATGCTCGGACGTTCCATGCGCCATATTTTCCGCAGTATGGACACCATCTTCACGGTCTGCATCACTCCGATTGCAATGATGCTGCTATTCGTCTATGTGTTCGGCGGCGCAATCCAAACCGGTACGGATAACTATGTGAACTACCTATTGCCTGGTATACTGCTTATGGCTATTGCCAGCGGGGTGGCTTACGTGGCTTACCGCCTGTTCTTGGATAAGCAGCGGGGCATCATTGAGCGTTTTCACTCCATGCCGATTGCGCGTTCCACCGTGCTGTGGGGGCACGTGCTGACCTCAGTGATATCCAACGTCATTTCTGTTGTCGTCATCATACTCGTAGCGCTCATTATGGGCTTTCGTTCGCCCTCCGGGGTACTGTCTTGGCTTGCCGTAGCCGGTATACTTGTGCTGTTTACGCTGGCTTTGACTTGGATCGCGGCTATTGCCGGACTGTCCGCAAAAACGGTGGAGGGAGCAAGCGCCTTTTCCTATCCTTTAATCTTCCTGCCGTTTATCAGCTCGGCGTTTGTACCGACCGAGTCGATGCCGAGAGCCGTTCGCGCGTTTGCCGAGAACCAGCCGGTGACGTCTATCGTAGAGGCCATCCGTGCACTATTGTCAAATCAACCGGTAGGCAATGATATCTGGGTCGCTTTAGCGTGGTGCTTAGGGATAATGATCGTCGCATATCTATTTGCGATGCGCGCATACAAACGGAATGCAGCTTAATGTTTGTATGTATTATAATGAAAGTGATCAATAAAAACATCAAGTAAAGGGCCATCCACATTTCAAAGCGCTAGCTTCATCAGTTTTGCTCGTTGAAATCAATCCCGTCGCAGTGAAGGGATGTTCTATCACTCCTTTTATATCGAAGTAAGGAGTATTAAATATAATTAGGGAGCAGACTGCCACGGGTGGCCTGTTCTCTTTTTTATTGGAGTAGGCGTCAAATCGTGGATGCCGTCGAGCTAACGGAACACGTTTGTTGAATAGCCAAGGAGGAGATTACTGCCGTAGCTGCTCCCTGTATTCATTGAAGTAACGAGCAGATTTGCTCAACAATTCCAAGATTCCTAGAGCCCAAATATCAGTTTTATGGATTATAATGGAATTCTCCAGAATTACTGAAGAGGTCTTTATTGTGTCTTACCCGTTTGATTGCATAAGTGATTTTATGTTTTTTTAAACCGAGATAAAGATATCGGATGTAATATTAATACCTGGCGCGAGTCATCCTCAATTAATTGAAAGGGCTGCAATGTTATTTCACCAGGGGATTCTTGAAGGTTATACAACAACGAGGAGTACAACCCAAGAATGTTGTTCTGGTCTGCAAGAATTACCATGCACGGAGAGCGCTGTTGACTTATCAATTTGTATTTTCGAGGGACCGGTATTAATAAGCTACATAATGAACGAGCTTGAGAAGGTTGGGAAATATTTCAGACCTGCTATTTATCGTCTTGGGTCAGATAGTGAGTTACGCTAACGGGACACTATATCTAAAACGCGGCTGACACCGGTATGATCGGCAGCCGCGTTGTGCTAACTATAAAATCAAACTTAGCTGACCCAATCCGGAAGAATCGGATCGACAAGTTGCAACTGCTTAAACGTAATCGTCAAAAACCATCAACGAGGCTGCGTGCTGGAAATTGTGTATAACTATATAGGATTATATAACGGAGGTGGAGAAATGAGAGTTTTAGTTGTTGAGGATGAAATGTCCTTACAAAAAGCTTTGTGCAATGGGTTGAAAAAATATGGTTATGCTGTTGATCCGGCAAACGATGGCAAGCAAGCTTTGGAGCTTATCGATATATATCCATATGATTTGGTTGTGCTCGATCTGAATCTACCTAAAATGAACGGAATGGATGTTCTCAAAGAAGTTCGAAAAACGAATAAGGGGCTTCGGGTGTTGATTTTATCCGCAAGAGCGGAAGTCGAGGACAAAATTTCCGGGCTTGATGCCGGAGCAAATGATTATCTGTCAAAACCCTTTCATTTCAAAGAGCTTGAGGCCCGTATACGCGCATTGCTCCGCCGGGAGTTTATTCAAAAGGATTCTGTCCATATGCATGAAAATGTTAAGATCAATACCGCTCTGAAGTATGTTACTGTGAATGAACAAAAGGTTGAATTGACAAAGAAGGAATACTCCATACTTGAATACCTCTTTATGAATAAAGACCGAATCGTGAGCGCCGAAGAGCTGATTGAGCATGTTTGGGACAGCGAGGCGGATTTGTTCTCCAACTCTTTCAAGGTACATATCAATTCCTTGAAAAAGAAACTGGCAAAATATATCGGGGATAAGGAACTGATTAACAACACCAGAGGGCTTGGATATTTCATCACTAAGGAGTTTGCTGATGATACTACTAAATAAGTTCCCCCTGCGGTTAAGGCTTACCATTTTGACTACGGTTGTTCTGACCACCATCTGTGTACTGCTGACGACTTCATCTGTTTTTACGGCGCAAAAAATGTACGCGGTACCTGCTGAAGACTATAATTTCAATACAACACTGTCGAATCTATCTAAGGAGCCACCCGCAACTGATAGAATAAACAATAATTTCACTTACGCCAGCGTCGCTTATATGTTCATTATGATCGTATTAGGTACGGCCGCCTCTTATTTCGTCGCCGGAAAGACGTTAAAACCGGTCGCCGATCTAACCAAGCGTATTGAAACTATTGACGAAAACAAGCTGTTCCAGCGCCTTGAAGGTTTTGACACGAATGACGAAGTCGCAAGGCTCGCAGCGTCCTTTAACCATATGATTTTGAAATTGGAGAAGTCATTTAATCATCAAAAACAATTTGCGGCAAATGCCGCCCATGAGCTAAAAACGCCACTTGCCGGTATTATTGCGAATATTGAGGTGTTACAACTGGATAAAAATCCTTCTGTTCAGGAATATAAAGAGGTTTTGGACGATACCCTTACAAACGCTCAGCGACTGAGTACCCTGGTATATGATTTGCTGAAGATGAATAACGCCATTAATGCTGATATCTGTGAAAGTTTTGATGCGAAAGATATGTTTGAAGATATTATTTTGGCATTATCGGAAAACAGCAAAGTTAAAAATGTCCTCATAAAAAACAATATCTCAGATATTATGCTATTCGGTGAAAAAGTGCTTTTACAAAGGGCTTTCTTTAATCTTGTTCAGAACGCCGTGAAATACAATAAATTGAACGAAGAAGTTGTGGTTACAGCAGCACAGAATGATGATTTTGTGACTGTCAATATCAAGGATAACGGGATAGGCATTCCTGAGGAGGAATTGGAAAGTATCTTCGAGCCATTCTATAGAATTGACACCTCCCGTTCTAGGGAATTGGGAGGCAGTGGGCTTGGGCTTTCCATCGCAAAAACCATCATAGAAAAGCACAACGGAGAAATTTTATTTGAGAGTGAAGTTGATGTTTTTACAAAAGTAACAGTTATACTGCCAAAAAATTAACCGTCATTTAACCTTGCCTAAGTTATCGTGAGTATCAAGGTTATTGGTACAGGATAGCCGGTTAAGGAGGCAAAGCGATGACTTTTAAACAGACAATAAACACAGAGGCCGATGGCTTCGCGAAATTGGTGCGCGCAGAGTGGACTAATTTCCTAAAAAACCGCGGCTTGGTGATCGGAATTGTAAGCGCGGTTCTACTCATCATGCTACCCGGTCTGTTCATCTCTGTCACCAGTTCGAACGGAGGTGGCTCTCCCCCTATTCTGGTGGGGCCGGATGGCGAAGCGGTGACCGATAAGTTCTACTTTGTGCATAGGTCGCTGACGAGAGACGGCAGTATCACGGTCCGGCTGACCTCAATGACGGGCCGGATCAAGGAACCTCCACCTAGTGGCACGATCGGACCTGGCCCCAATCCCGTGCCAGGGATGGTACCATGGGCGAAGGCCGGTGTCATGATCAAGGACGGTGTTCGCCAGGGTGCACCGTATGTGGCGGTAATGGTCACCGCCGAGCATGGTGTGCACATGCAGCACAACTTCACCCACGACACGGCTAGTCGGCCGGGTGGCGTTTTGGAGAACTCTCCTCGCTGGCTGCGGCTCACCCGCGAGGGGGACATGCTGATCGGCTACGAGTCCTTTGATGGTAAGCAGTGGATCAAGATCGACACGGTTCAGATGGATCTGCCGGACATAGTGCAGATCGGAATGTTTGCTGCTTCCCCCGGTGACCTCAGGTTCGACGGTGTCGGGTATGCGGCCCGCTTTAGTGAGGTCACTGCCGTCTTCGACCAGGTCAACCTACATGGCCCATGGAGCCGTGACGATGTGGGCGTCGACATCGAACCCGATGGGAAAACGCTGCATCACCCAGGCAGGGTGGAGGAGTCTGGTAGTCGGTTCGCAGTAACGGGAGTTGGTGACATCGCGCCGCAAACTGGAACTAATGGTAACTGGCGTATTGAGCAATTCCTTATTGGTGTGTTATTCGGGCTGATAGCAGTGATTATTGTGGCGGTGCTGTTTGTCACCACCGATAATCGACGAGGCTTGACTCGCAACACTCAACCTGCGAGTACACGGCAAGACCGGGTGCTCGCAGCGAAGGCAATTGTGCTGGGTACCGTCACGTTTGTTGTCGGGCTGGCTGCCGTTATAGTTACAGTTTCACTATGCAGGCAAATCCTGCTCTCAAACGGAATTCAAATACTTCCTATAACTCTGTTTACCGAGTTGCGTGTAATACTTGGTACCGCTGCACTCCTCGCCGTAGTTGCTATTTTTTCACTCGCACTCGCTGCCTTATTCCGGCGTAGGATTGTGGCGGTGATTGCCAGTATTGCGGCAGTCGTCCTCCCCTATATCCTTGCTAACGTTCTGCACCCGGGCGCATCACAGTGGCTGTTAAAACTCACCCCAGCTGCTGGGTTCGCGATCCATCAGAGCTTAACGGAGTACCCACAGGTAATTGGCGCCTATGTACCGCAGATGGGATATTACCCGTTGACACCATGGGCTGGCTTTGCTGTGCTTTGCGGTTACACTGCGCTGGCTTTCGGTCTGACCGTCTTCATGCTGCAACGTGAACAGCTGAGGCAGGTTTTCACAAGGATATAAAGAATATTTCAGGGTCTAAATGAGGATATCTTGTACAGTCAACCTTTGGACCGGATAGCTAGCAGAAACACTACAGAAGCCGGAATTCCTTAGCGTACGGAAATTCCGGCATTTTCCTTATAATTGCTTAGCGTACGGTTTCCGCGTTTTATTTGCGATAAAAGTGAGGCTGGTGCAGCCAGAGTAGGATTAATCTCCCATGAATGCTTCTCGAAAGGGAGCGACAATCTGTGATGCACCGTGGTCGTTGGAGTCAGACTAACGGATGGGCTCTATGGCACCATAGTTCATCGACGGGACTGCCCCCTGTTTGTGAGACAGGGATCAAAACACCTTTCAAGTCTAAGCAGCCAGTCTTCGGAAATGAACCGGGACTGGTGGGGTAACTAACTCTTATTGCCAATGCAAAAACAACTCCAGGGTTGTCTCCATATCTTACGACATGGTTGCATTCTCTTGAAGGTGTTTTAATTTGTCTCACGTTATGGGGTCAGTCCCCTTTGATGTATTGGGGTTTTACCGGCGTTCTTTCTATGCTCGGTATTTTACTTCTGAAAGAAGAACTTCTTTACAAGCTGCTGATCCCCATGAAGGCAGCGGATTAGTTTGATGAAGAACCCCTTTACAATTCAAGTTTTTTAGGTATAATTTAATTAGAATTCTAACTATCTAACTATAGGAGGGGCGTAATGATGAAAGTAAGCGAGCATGAGGATTGGCAATGGGATAAAGGACCGATCGGTCGGGTAGTAAAAACAGGCTATATTACGCTCCGCAAAGAAGTGGAGGAGCAGTTAAGACCGCTGGGTCTAACCCATACTCAGTGGAGCGCGTTGGGCGTTATCCGCCATTATCCGGGCATCACGCCATCGCAATTGGAACCTATTCTAATGATCGAGCGGCCGAGCGTTACCAGTTTGATGAACGGACTGGCGAATAAGGGACTCATTATCCGCAAGGATCATCCACAGGATGGCCGATACAAACAAATCTATCTAACGGACGCAGGCCTGAAAATAGCAGAAGAGACAAAGCATTTTACTGCTTTAGTGGAAGAGAGGGTTAAGGAAGGGATGACAGCTGCTGAGTTTGAATCCTTGAAGACGCTCCTTGTGAAAATGGTCGGTATATTTCAAAAGGAGTAACGTTTTTTTACTCATATAGTTAGAATTCTAATTAATTAATAGAAGAGGCTATAAAATAAAAAAATGGATGCGTGTGATTGGTGCGACGGTAACTGAAATGATCAACAACCATGGTTTCGAAGCCGTGTTAGTTGGACAGTGGGGATCATATTTGCTGTCATCGCAGGAGTACGGTTCAAATTGATTTCTCAAATGAGAATAAAGGAGAGAGCCATTCATGAATGAGCAATCGCAAAAATCTGGATTAGAAAGTTTCAATTGGTCAGGTTTCCACCATGTGGCCTTAGTTACTTCTGACTTGGACGGTACTATTAACTTCTATGAGAAGGTGCTTGGCATGCAAGTGACGTCGCTCTATCCGGCAACACCACAACGGGGTAGGCACTGTTTTGTAAAGCCCGGCAATACAAAATCTTGGGGAATCCATTTTTTCGAATACCCGGATGCCCAAATCTTTCAAAGTGCTGATTCTTTAAGGCGTCTATCGGTAAAGCCGGAGTCGTTAGATCTATATCGGTTCCTACCCGGAGGGCTTCAACATATTGCATTTGCTCTCACATCCGAACAAGATGGAATGACTCTCCGCAAGAAATTGAATGCCCACGAAGTTGTGATGACGGATATATATGATCAGGGGAGCCTGCGTAATTTCATTTTTATTGATAATAACGGAATTCAGTTGGAAGCCGCTTGGCCCAAGGAGCGAAATCATTAGGAGCAAGCTTGGAATAGAGATCAGGAACGGATTTGCTTTAGCCTAATTTTCCCCACATATGCTGGCAGATGCCAATGAGGTGCGGGTAGCCGTGGCTGGCAGCGGAACGAAACTGATCGCCGCAGGGCAGCCGTCATTGCGCTAAACATTCCTGTTAGTTCAAGAAATGGACTTTGTCAAAAAAGAAGCACCTCGGCATGATGGGTTTGTCGACGGGTATGATACCCAACACCATCAAGGAGGCGCTCTTATATGAAGTTTAAGCAATCGGCCAGACAAAATCAACGAATTGAACGAATTACCACTTCTCATCTTGTTGTCGGAATCGACATGGCCAAGGAGACCAGTTGCCATCCAACTCAATTCACTAGATTCCCTTTTCAAAAACTTACTCATTCCTTTGAAAGAAGAAATGCCACATCTTTCAGAACAACGTAATGCCCTAAAGAGAGGCAATCTGGAGCTTTATCTGAAGCCTACCCAGCCCGACTTTTGACGTATTGAAAATAATTATATGCATGCTGCTTCATTCCCGATAAGGTAAAAAAGCCTTTCCCAAAACAATTTTACTTACCATGACACGTTATGTCATACCAGTTATTGTATGATTATGTCAGTTAGAGAAGGAGTGCATGCAAATGAGATTGACGGTAACAGTGAGCGATGATAAAAAAAAGAATGTACTTGAATTGGCAAAAAAAAGCTTCGAGGAGCAGCACAGAGGGACGGTTATTGAGATCGAAACTCTGCCTAGAGAGATCCTCGAGCAGCGTATCCAAGATGGCAATGCCCCTGATCTGATCGAGTGGGACGGTAGCAACATCGGAAACCTTCTCGATCGGAAGCTCATTCAGGAACTCACCCCGCTGTTGGAAGATGGATCGTTCGGCTTGTTGGACTTCTATCCGTCGGTGCTTCAAGCAGTTAAGGATCAAGGGAGAGTTGGAGCCATTCCGGTCATGGCGGAAGTGACAGGGGTTTTCTATAACAAAGCTCTATTTGACCACGCGGGAATTACTTACCCAAAGGAGAATTGGGCCTGGGATGAGTTTGTGAAAAAGGCACGAATATTGAACAGCTATGACGTTGACGGAGAAGTGATCCGCTACGGGGCTTATTTGGTCCCGAGGCTTCTTCCGGTGGAACCTCTTGTGTGGAGCAACGGAGGCGCGTTTTTATCCGAGGATGGCATGAGAGCAACTGGTTATCTGGATTCCCCCGAAACCGTGGAAACGATTCAAAGGTATCTGGAGATGTATCACCCCCTCGAAGTGACGCCGTTTGAAGATGTGGGTAGGGATACATGGATCTCTTGCTTCAGACATAATAAGATGGCCATGTATTACGATGCGAACTGGACGATCAAACCAATGAGGCGTGAGCAACGGGAACAGTTTGGCGTTGTTATGCCTCCTAGTATGGGAGAAGGGCCGCTGCGCAACATTGTACAAGTATATGGATACTGCATTTCCGCACAGTGCCAAGATGTCCAGTTAGCCTGGGCATTTCTTCAGGAGCTTGCTTCACCACATACAGAATCGGGAAGAGAATGGGCTAAACATAATCTGGCGGTGTCGCGTACTGTAGCTGAAATAAGCGGACAGCAGTCCGATCCCTTATATAGCCCTTTTCTCAAATCGTTAGAGAATGCAAGGCAGGGCGCGTTTGATGTGTCCAGCATGAAGCTATGGCGCTTTTGGAACAATGATGTATTCCAAGAATGGATTTTTCGTGAAAATCGGATCAATGTAGAGGAGCGCTTAAGAAGAATCGCAAGAGAGTACGACGAAATGCTTCACACTTAGAACGGAACGTGTGGTGAGACAAAATGGGCAATATGCATCGAATCCTGTGGTTTGATGAACAAGTACGGTTCGGGAAGTACCCTAATAGCGGTCATTTGTCGGAGCATTTTGAGATATCCGTCCGGCAAGCCTGCAGGGACATCGAATATTTAACAAATACGCTTTGTGCTCCACTGGTATACAATCCTAAAAGGCGGGGGTACCAATACGAGGATAAAACTTATGTACTGCCCGCGCTAATACTGACGGCATCCGATATACAAATGATACGAGCCATAATATCCCACTTAGATCAAACGGCAGCTTTGTTTGGAGCAACCGCATTTTCAGAAAAAGCAGTTGGTCTACTGCAGAATATAATTTCGCACTCTTCCTATGAAGGGGAGAGGGACTAATACAAATAGCGAGAAGTGTGGAAAAAAGCTGACGAAAATGATTCTGAATTATCTTTTATATATTTATTAACAGTTTCCTTTGCAATGATTGAAAAAACACCGTTAAGGGAGGACATTAGGATGTCATTACAAGTTCGTCCATATTGCACTGAATTAGAGGATACAGTTAAAAATTTAAGTCACAAAGCATGGATACTTTTTAAGTACAATAAAGATTTCGATCATGAGAGGATGAGTTGTGTATTTAACGAGGACGGTAATTTAATTTGTGTGGGATACTTACGACATGGAATAGCTGATGATCATGATGTATTCGAAATTGAAATACCCACTAATGAATTAGCTTCAAATCGCATGAATGAAGTGAGAAAGGCTCTTTACCCTACATTCAT
This sequence comes from Paenibacillus mangrovi, assembly GCF_022898935.1. Taxonomy (GTDB): domain Bacteria; phylum Bacillota; class Bacilli; order Paenibacillales; family Paenibacillaceae; genus Paenibacillus_AQ; species Paenibacillus_AQ mangrovi. The sequence continues at coordinate 134,157 of NZ_JALIRP010000004.1, forward strand.
AAATACCTGTCAAAAACTGCGTAATCCAAACAAGAAGACAAAGTTGGTTGCATGGAAAGACTTCTATGGTGACAGAGAGTTTTACGAAGAGATAGGTTTTATCCCTTATCAAACATATGTTATAGCAAAACGTTCAATAGAAAAAACCATACCTGAAGTCATAACGCCTGTTGGAGTTAATGTCAAATTTCACCCGATGGAATCCAAAGAGGAAAGAATCAAATATACCGAATTAGAAAATCAATTTTATCAAGGTGTTGTATACAGAAGTGTAAATATGTTGGAATGGATGATGGGTGGTCCAGAGTTACATACCATTTCTGCATTTGAAGGTGAAGAACTTGTTGGCAGCGTTATGTGTTGGCAAACTGGCGCAGTTGAAAGATTATTCGTAATTCCTCGATGGCGTAATAAAGGGCTGGGCAAGTTTCTCATAACAAAGGGTTTTGAATATCATATTAAGAATGGTCGAAACGAAATTTATACGATGGTTAATGAACAGGATAAGGAAGCTATGTTGTTGTTAGAGTCAATGGGGTATACCTTTTCTGTAAGAATGGAACTCAAGGCATTGGATGTTTAGCTATTTAGCAAAGAGAACTAATGTGTAAATAAGTGGACTATACGATTGCCATTTGGCAGCTATATTCCGCTGACGGGCAGTATAGCTTAATAAATAACTATAACGCGGCAGCCGCGTAACGCTAACGAGCAGTTTATTTCAATAAATGCAGGATATAAGGATTAATAGTAAAAACTATCGTCTTTTTGTGACGATAGTTTTTTTCATATATACAAGTGGGAGCGTGTATAATGTGACGAAACTGAAAGAGATTAGGTACTTTATTACCATTAAATGAATTTAGCTGTGGGTTCTCATCCGTTATGTACATGCAAGGGGTGGTGAAGATAAGTGAGCGCTTTGGATGAAGCTCTAGATTCAATTGTTTCAGGTAAAATTGATTCACTTCAAACGATTTATAAAGAACTGCGTATTCCTGTGTATGGATTGGCATTATCCATTTTACAAAATAAGTCGTGGGCTGAAGAAATAATGCAAGAAACGTTTGTACGGGTTTATGAAAAAGCAAGTAATTACCGCCACGGAACCAACCCTAAAGCATGGATAATTTCAATCGCACGAAACCTTTCTTACGAATTATTGCGTAGTAACATACCGCAACGAAGTTCGTTTGAACGAGGAATTTCATTGTTTAAACAGTGATGAAATGTAGATTCTAGACCGATTAGAACTTACTAAAGCTCTGCTTCAACTGGATGTCATTGAGCGTGAAATTGTAGAAATGCACATTGTTGTGGGATTAAAGCACTCCGAAATAATCGAAGGGTTGTCTACTGTAGGAAAAACATCAGTATTTTGCAGTAAAGAGATTACATAGTCAAAAGCACAATGTTGAAAAAACGATAATTGCAATAAGTGAACACTATTCACAAGTCTTGCATTCATACCAAGGCATATTAAGATCGATGGAAAAGGACGTACATATTCAGCTTTTAAATCGTCATGTTAAATATATTGAGCAACAATACAATTGGATTGATTCACTTGGTCATGCGAAATCATCAAACGGTGTATGTTCCTGTTTTGGCCTGCTATTTTTGTTATTTCACTAACGTTAAGTAGCAGTCCGTTATGCATCCGAAGTATCGTCTGAAAACTCCTACAGAGGCATCCCATATCGTAGGTTATAATATATACTTTTTTTGTAGAAGTGATAACTTCGTACCCTGCCATAACGGAATTCGTAATGGTGTGATGATTACATTTACGAAAGGAGAAATCATGGTGGATCAAAAAACATTCTGGGCTTTATCAAAAAGCACCGTTAGTCCTTGGTGGATGGGGAGTGTTTACGTGGTGTGCATCTGGGAATTAATGAAAAATGCTAGCTAGAGAAGAGGCGAGTGTGCGGAAACGTTTTTTCAAGTCATTTCGACCGCTGCATTGGAGACTGACGCGATCCTATATGCTGATCAGCATTTTGGCCTGGCTCCTTGTAGAGCTTCTGCTCCTCTTGGCGCTCGGGTGGGGAATGTATATGTCGCGCTCATTTTTGCTAACGAGTGCCTTGAAAAGCAATGCGAATGTGGCCGGTTCTTTGCTGGCAGGCGATCAAGGACCCGATCGTGCAGGCTTGACTCTTTGGCTAGAGCAGCAACAGCGAGTCGTAGACAAAGTGTTTTCTTACACGGGCATACTTGCTGTCGTTGACCGGCAAGGGCAAGTTATCGCTTCGACAGGGGCCGGCGTCCGCCCTCCGTCACATGGAACTTTGCTGTCGGCACAGCTCACAAATCAGGCAGCGGATCATTTGCAAATGTATCTCAACAGCCAGGGTGACGTCAAGTTGGTAACGCATGATAGCGCATCAACAGGAGTTCTCGTATTCATACCGCTTGGGGCAACGGAGAAGCAGGCAGATGGAATTCTCGTTATGCAAGCGGAAAACTTCAAGATTCATCCCTCGTTATGGCTTGGAATCGGCGTGACTGTCTTGCTTCCAGCCTCAGTAATCATAGTTCTATGTGTTGGAGTGGCAGGCGCTGTGTTTGGTGCGGTCACTTCACGGCCGCTCATCCGGAGATTCGGAACATTGGCGGATGCCGCTGACAATTGGAGTCGCGGCGATTTCTCCGTCTTGGTTGATGATCCGGGCGGAGACGAAATCGGACGGCTATCACGCCGCTTGAATCATATGGCTGAACAGCTCCGGCACCATGTGCAGGTGCGCCAAGAGCAAGCGGCTATGGACGAGAGGGGGAGAATGGCGCGTGATTTGCACGACAGCATCAAGCAGCAGTTGTTCGCGCTATTCATGCAAATTAGTGGAGCGAAAGCACTTCTCTTGCAGGGGAAAGAAGGTGCGCTCCCCAGACTGGAACAAGCAGAGGACTTGCTGGGGCAGGTGCAGGACGATCTCACGAATCTGATCCATGAGCTGCGTCCCGCCATGTTGGAAGGCAAAAGGTTTCCGCAAGCGCTGCGCGAGCAAATCGAGCAATGGGCAGAGCGAACTGGGATCGATGCTGTTTTTCAAGTCCAAGGGATGAACCCGATCCCGTTGCAGCTGGAAGAAGCCTTATACCGTCTGACACAAGAAGCGTTGTCGAATGTTGCCCGCCACAGCGAGGCGCGTGCCGTTCGTATTCAACTCATGTTTGAACCGGATAGGACGACACTGGAAATATCCGATAATGGCCGAGGGTGTCATGTCTCAAGCAAAATAGGAAAAGGGGTCGGTCTCCTTTCCATGTCTGAACGGCTCTTTCCATTCGGAGGAGAGGTTAGCTACCAGAGCAAGCCGGAGCAAGGTTTTGTCGTCACTGCAACGGTGCCGGACCATGGGCAGCAGGACAATGAAGCATGATGGAGCCTAAGTACGAGTCTATAAGTGAAGGGAGCGAGAATACCGATGGAGGATAACATTCACATTGTGCTGGTTGATGATCATAGCTTGGTGCGCCAGGGAGTTCGTTCATTTCTCGAAACGCAATCCGATTTGCGCATCGTGGGGGAAGCGGCTTCCGGAGAGAAAGCTGAACATCTTGTAGCCAATCTGGTGCCCGATGTCGTCCTGATGGATTTGTCGATGCCGGGAATTGGCGGGATTGAAGCGATCCGCCGAATAAAGAAACTCAGCCCCCATTCCCAGATTGTTGTGTTGACCTCTTTTCAGGAGGACGACTATATTTTTCCCGCTTTGCGTGCGGGAGCTCTTTCTTACGTATTAAAGAATGTCCAGTCGGGCGATCTTGCTGACATTATCCGAAAAGCGCGTGGCGGTGAAGCATTTCTCCATCCGCGCGTGGCCGCTCGGGTAGTGCAGGAGTTTCGCGAGGAACGAAAGGATATTCCGAACGTTTTTAATGATTTAACCGATCGTGAGCTTGAAGTATTGCGCCTTATCGCCCAAGGAAACGCCAATGCAGCAATCGCGCAATCGTTGGTCATCAGCGAGCAAACAGTGAAAGGCCATGTAAGCAATATCCTTGGCAAATTGCAGCTGTCGGATCGGACCCAGGCGGCGGTCTTCGCTTGGGAACAAGGCGTCGTTCAGCGCAAGCGAGGAGATGTATAAGTTGCAGAGAAAAAGGAGTGATGTGATATGAAAGAACGAAATGAAAGGATTCAAACAACAGGTGAGAAATGGATGGGATACGGCGCGTTTGCCGCGGCGTTCGCGCTTGGCGTTATCCACTTTATAGTAAACCTCATCGGTTTCGTTAACGCACCTGCTGCGGAACAGAAGATAGGACTGTTTTTCGCATGGGGTGTACTTCCCAGCCTCATCTGTTTCATATTTGCGGCGGCGGCAATGACTCTTGTCCGCTTCTGGGGAGGAAGAAAATGGTTTCGGGCAGCGCTTGTTCTCACATGGACCGCTTCTACATTTATGAGTTTACACGATGTCTGGCATTTGATTCTCGCGGTGCAACGCAAGGACTTCATGATTTTCCTTTATATATTAGGGCCAGGTCCATGGTCTCTGATTGGAGCAGTCTTGTTTGGTTTCACCGCGTGGCGTGCACGGCGCAGATTGATAGACGGCATGACTAGGGAAGCGTGATAGATATGCATACGCAAACGCAACATACGCAAACAAAATCGTTGGTTTGGTCGGGTTACGCAGTTTTTATTTGGTCCATCGTTTATATGCTACCACACCTTTACTGGGCTTTAGGCGGCACGATAGGGGAGGGTCTACTAAAACCTGATATCGTACAACATATCCATTTTGATTTGATTAATGGGATTGCATCTGTATTTCTAACCGTTGCCGGAATCATTGGTCTTGCATTTATTTATTGGAGTAAGGGCAGATTTTCTAGTTATCTGTGGCTATTTATAGCCTGGGCAGGATGTTCGTTAGCTGCTTCGCACGGCATTTATGGAATTGTTTATAGAATACTTCAAATCAGTGGGGTAGTCGGGTTGGAATCGGGATCATTTGACATCCATGAAGATGCCTTTGTGTTGTGGGATCTAGTGCTCTTTGAGCCTTGGTTTTTAATCGAGGGGATATTATTTGGCCTATTAGGGTACTGTTTCTTGAAAAACGCCCGCAGCAGAAAATTCTGGCTAGCGGCTTGCATGATCGGCATTATTGTCGGTTTGGTCACTGGGATTATGGGTGTGCGATTTGCATAAGCAATTGGCAGGCAGAAGGATGCGCCCCACGAGATAGTATTTCAGGCTTGGACGGTCCCGAAGCATCTTCCGAACTGGTGGGGATCCAAAGGGTTCACGATTAAGATTCAGGAGTTCGAACTAAAGCCTGGCGGCGCTCTGTTTGCCCAGAACAGGAGATGAGTCAGATTTTGATTGCCAATATTCAATATCATTAATGCATCGAATACACCTTTTTGACAAAGGGCTTTCAAGCATGAATAACAAAAGAGAACTTATAGTATAAAACAATAGAACTGATAAAAAAGTAAAGTGAGGGAAACTAAATGACAAAGATGATGGGACAAAGCAATAACGGCTTCTCCGAAACAGGGCTGCGCAGAATGAGCGACGTGCTGTCACGGCATGTCGAGTCCGGGAAGATTCCTGGGCTCGTAGCCCTGGTCAGCCGGAACGGTGAGACGCACGTCGAAGCGCTTGGCACGATGCGTCATGACGGTGGCGCTCCGATGCGCCGGGACACGATCTTCCGGATGGCCTCGACGTCCAAGCCGGTCACGATGGCGGCGATGATGATCCTGCTCGATGAGTGCAGGCTGCGACTTGACGAGCCGGTTGACCCGTGGCTGCCGGAACTCGCCAACCGGCAGGTACTGAAACGGCCCGACGGCCCGCTGGACGAGACCGTACCGGCGCGGCGGCCGATCACTGTAAGGGACCTGCTGACCTCCACGTTCGGGCTCGGAGTGGATTTCGAGTTGCTAGACTCCCCGATCAGGGCCGCGATTTTCGAGAAGACCGACTACAGCGTGGCGTCCGGGCCGGCACCCGGGCCGGACGAGTGGATGCGCCGCCTTGGCGAGCTGCCGCTGTCGTACCAGCCCGGGGAACGGTGGCAGTACGACCTCAGCAACGAGGTAGTCTGCGTGCTTGTCGCCAGGGTCACGGGCCAGCCGTTGGAGACGTTCCTGCGCGAACGCATCCTCGATCCGCTGGGGATGAAGGACACCGGTTTCCACGTGCCCGACGGCAAGATCGACCGACTGCCGCCCCTCTACGGGCCCGACCCGCAGACCGGAGAGTTCCTCGTATGGGACGAGGCAGCAGGCGGACGGGCCAGCCAGCCTCCGGCGTTCCAGAGCTGCGCGCTGGTCTCTACCGTCGATGACTACCACGCCTTCTTCCAGATGCTGCTGAATCACGGGATGCACGGGAGCGAACGGATCTTGTCCCGGCCCGCCGTCGAGCTGATGACCACCAATTGCCTCACGCCCAAGCAACAAGCTGCCCGGGACGCCATGTATAGGAAAATCGCCCACCTGTCGTCCGGCCAGGGGTTGCACGGCGGCTGGGGCTTCGGGATGGCGGTGCGCACCTATCGCGGCGACTATGCGCCCATCGGGCAGTTCGGCTGGGACGGCGGTACCGGCACCACCGTCTACGCAGACAAGGCCAACCAGCTCACCGGAGTCCTGCTAACCCAGGTCGGGTTTTCCACCCTGGATTCATTGCATCTTATCCACGACTTCTGGACCACGGTCTACCAGGCAATCGAAGACTAACATCGATGATTCATTAGACTAACGGGAAACGATAGTTCAACGAACCATGGAGCAGTTTGCCGGCGGCAGGCTGCTCTTATTCATTAAGCTAAAAGGCAGGATAGTGCTAATTAGGCTACAGGAATATCGACAAATTTAACCCCTAACTTTTATCGAGATTTTAATTTATATTGAATTTGTGAACAATTAAAGTACGTTAGGAAGGCGAGAATATGAGTCAAGTCCGGAACTACTACGAGAATTCACAAAATAAAGAAAACATACAATCAATTTATAACACAGGTAATAACCTTAGTGCTAAGTATGAGGTAATGGGTAAATACGGAATATCAAAAGAGTTGTTTGAAACTTGGACAATAGAAAAACTTAATTTGCTGGGCAGTGAACGCGTTCTTGATATTGGAACAGGGAATGGGAGGTTCTCAATTCCCACCAGTAAAATTTTGAAAAACAATGGCGGGTTTATGGTTTGTTGTGACTTAACAGAAGGAGTTATGAATTCAGCACGTATTCAGGCAGAACAGGAAGGGCTACCTATCCTCCACATGATTGCTGACGCTGAGAAATTGCCGTTTCTTTCTGACGAGTTTGATGTCGTCATGGCAAATCATATGCTATACCATCTACCTGATTTGAAAAAAGGATTGAAGGAAATCAGCAGAGTTTTAAGAAATACTGGACAGTTTTTAGCTACTACTAATAGTAGCCGGGGGATGCCTGAATTCTTCGCACTGCATCAGGAGACAATGTGTCAGTTACATATACCATTTGAAATTAAAGAAGATCCGATTCCTTTTTCTTTAGAAAATGGAGAGGCTATACTGTCAGAGCACTTTAATCGAGTAGAACTAATAACTTATGAGGCAGGATTCAAGGTAACAGATCCGGAGCCTGTGTTACAATACTATATGGCAACTCAACTCTATCAAGGTCCTCTTCATGACATAGCGTTAAGTCGAGAACAACGGGAAGCAATCTCCCAAACTTTTCTGGCTTTAACTAGCAAAAAAATTGAATCATGTGGTAGAGAATTGATCATTTCAAAACCAGTTGCGGCTTTTATTTGCGAATTAAATTAACTGACGGGACACTTTAGCTTAATAAATAACTAATACGCGGCTGCCGGCAAGGATCGCATCGTTCCATTCCCTCAGTCATTTAAAGAACTGCTGGCCATGCACGCTGACGCGATGAAGAAAAAACATGCGGTCTATTTATTTGAATCATCGTGGAAGAAAAAGTACACGGATCGGGGAATACGAAAGATTTTGGCCAAATATTCGGAGGAAGCTGAACTTGCTCAAAAACTGTAGCCACACAAGCTGCGTCATTTTCTGTTGACCTGGCTCAAAAAGCAGGGCATCGATGACGCACTCATACAGCCGTATTCCGGTCATGAAAGCCGGAAGTTATTGGAAATCTATTCGAAGCTTGCAATCACAGATGCCCAGCAAGAAGATAACGAGGTTATAAATAAATTCCCCATTTAATTTACATCTACTTTGCCCTTGGTTACAGCTACGCTGGTACTACCCCTAGAACGTGTTCAACAAATAGCTGAAGAGCTATGCGTTAATAATAAGAGCGATGATTAATGGTAGCCTTCAATGTGGTGGTTCACTTATACCTTCAAACGTTATTGCAGCAGGCGTACCATGTAGAGTTATCAGACCTATCACTGAAAACGATAAAATCGGTTTTAACATGATATAAAAGAGATAATTATGCTATTCAGCTAACGAGACACATTAGTTGAAAAAGTATTGACGAGTAAGCCAACAATATATATTTGTTGGCTTCTTCTGTTGTATCCGGACGATACAGTGTAATAAGAGCTAAAGGAAATAAGCCGAATTGAAACTAAAATTAATGACAATAATAGCTATAGATAAAAATATAAAGGATGATATCATGATTTATATCTATAATGACTATGGTGGGACACATACAACAGCTATTGCAGCTGCTTATCATTTAAGAGAAATTACCCAATCAGAACGAAAACTAACTAAAGAAGAAATATTAAATGTTAACTATTTCAATAAATTAACTAAAGATGATTCGGGGAAAATCATTTTTCACGGGATAGACGAAAATGGAGATTCAGTATATACAATAGGACGAAAATCCTCCAAACTTGTTATTCCGGCATTAAAAGACTTAAGCTTGTTACTACAAAGCAAACATCATTTTCAAGAAAAAATAATATTCTCTAATACGTCACCGACTGTACCGTTCGTCATGTCAATTGGGGGTTTCTTCTCAAGAGGATTAAAAATCGATTTCATAGGTGTTCCGTTATTAATTATGGGTGCTAAACAATGCTGTAATAATATTTTCCAGTTGGTTGAAAATACGAAACGAACAGGGAAGTCCTCTAATGAGGGAAAAGTTATTATTTTAGATAATGAAATATATAAATAAGGGAAGTGGTCTATTGGGGAAAAGTAGGGTGACAAGAACATATATGCTTAAAAGTCGTGAAGTTGCGGCTTTTTTTGTTTTAACAATATATCTTCTTGTCAAAATCAAATGACAAGAACATTAGCCTTTGCTGATTGAGGACAGGACAAGAACATATATTGTTTTCGTAAATGAGGGCTTGAGACAATTGTTGCAGAAATCGGAGATGCTGGGCAGTTCAACGATAAGTACTAATGTCGTGTCGAGGGACAAAAACATAGTCCCATTGAAAGTCGCTATCATAGCGGCTTTTTTGTTTTATCGGTACATGTTCTTGTCCCGAGTCAAGGACAAGAACATGGTCCGATTACCGATTTGATGAAATAGATCCATATTTGTAGAGTTAAAATTGAGAATAAAGAATTTGTCGGATAGCTTCTGCAGCCATTTCTTTTGGAATCATAAAATAAAGTATTAGACCGTGAAAATAAAGTTGTAGACTGACCTCAGGTGTTAAGCTAACGGGCAGGATAATGGAAATGATTTGAAGAAATTATGATGAATAGAATAGATTCCCACAGGGGGTGCACATGATTTTTAATGAGCAATGGCACCGTCATTTAGGTGCATACGGAATTTGTTTGAATGATGAGAAGCTATTAGTCATCAGAAAGGGAGCAATGTGATCCCGAAAAAGTCTGCGGAAACGATATTAACAAGGTTGCTGACCACCAGCGGTTTTTTGGAGATAGGATCAGCGTTTGCGACAGATGAACGGGAGGGAACATAAGTAATAATCCTTGAATTATTCGTGAAGTCATGTTACTCTTGTTAGTAATATTTTGATAATTGAAGGAGGATTATTAACAATGTTTTTTATCAGACTACGTTCCCTTACTTTGAACCAGTAATTAAATACTGTTCAAAGGCTCTGTTTGTCATGACAGAGTAAACGGGATCAGTCTGCCCATTTTTAATAATCTTCATTTGCTCGAATGTCGTGAAGAAAGGCAGATTCTCTATGCCTTTCTTTTTTATGTTGATGATGAATTTTTCCTTGGATAAGGAAAGATTTATTTGCATTCGACATTCCGAGCATTCCTGATCCATATAATAGGTCGCTACCCGTTTACTCTGATCACAGGCAAATTGCCTGTGATTTTTTTATTTTGAAAGGGGAGAGTACAGTGGGAAAAAGCTGAGCCGTGGAGAGCCTCCCAATTTTTCCGGGCAGCATTTAATGCACAAAGAATCAAAATGCAGGGAAAGTATTGGCCGAAAGTAAACAAAAAGAAATGGGATCGTTGTTGAAATCCATTAAAAATAAGCAAAGGGGTGTCATCCATGACGAAGAGCCAAAAAATCATAAGCGCTGAGATGTTCAGCGAATACGCCGAGACTTTTAGGTGCCCGCATTGTGAAGGTGCGTTAAAGGTCGTTGATTTAAAGAGCCTGGGATGTCCCAACAACCATACGTTTGATATATCAAAACAAGGTTATGTAAATTTGATGACTCGCCCCTTAAATAGCAATTACGGTAAGGAACTGTGCGTTTTTCGATGTCGCTGATAAGAAGAAAAGCTTTAACAATGAGGATACCGTGTCACTTTTCAAAAAGCACTTCCATCTCTCGGATGTAATCAGCTTATGTTATACCAGAAGCTTAAATAGAGATGAGCTCGGAAACTTGGTTCAAATGTCTCCCTTGTCTTGGACTTCAGATCAAGCGCATAGGGATGCATTAGTTCGTCAGGGATCTGCTGAAATTACGATTGATATCGATATTTTAATCGGATTGAATAAATAAAAAATGAGGTGTTATATCATGGAGAAAGTATGCCTAGAAATAGAAAATATTGAATTATCCTATTTGGATAAAGTCGTGTTAAATATTCCGCGGCTTGTGGTATATCAGTTCGATCGTATCGGGATTGTCGGTAAGAACGGGTCGGGCAAAAGTACGTTGCTGAAGCTTATGAACGGCCAAATCAAGCCGGATCAAGGTCATGTAAAGTCTTTTGCGGATTTTGCCTATTTTGATCAATTGGTCAAGCCGGACGATCGGGAAGCCAATTATGAGTTGCTGGGGAAGCTGTCGATTCCGCAAACCGAAATTGAAAATTTCAGCGGCGGAGAACAAACCAGACTGAAATTGGCTAAAATACTGTCCGACTACCATGAAGGGTTATTGATCGACGAGCCAACGACTCACCTTGACGAAGCTGGTACTCAATTTTTTATCGATGAATTGACTTATTATTATGGGGCACTTGTACTTGTCAGCCATGATCGATATGTTCTTGACAAGCTTGTTACAAAAATTTGGGAAATTGATGATGGTTTCGTTACCGAATATACAGGAAACTACTCAGAATACGTTGACCAAAAAGAGCTTCAGCGAAAGCAGCAGCAAGAACAGCATGACAAATATATCAAAGAAAAGTCCCGTCTCACAAAAGCCGCAGAGGAAAAAATGAAAAAGGCGGATAAAATTACTCAAGCGAATGGTCACATTTCAAAAAAGGAGTCGAAATCGAAAGCCAATAAAATGTTTATGACCAAATCTAAAGACACAAGCCAAAAGGCAGTCCAGCGCGCAGCCAAAGCCATGGAACAAAGAATAAAGCAGCTTGAAGCAACCGAAGCACCCAAAGAAGAACAAAAACCAAGCTTCAGTCAATCGACGGCTCTTCAATTGCACAACAAATTCCCCATTATGGCCGAGCAGTTGACCCTGAAAGCAGGGGACAAAATCTTGCTCGAAGATGCATTTTTTCAGTTCCCATTAGGCAGTACCATTGCGATCAAAGGAAATAACGGGGCAGGGAAATCCACCCTACTGCGTCATATTGTTAACAGGGGAGAAGGGACCATCATTTCTCCAAAAGCGGTCATCGGGTATTATGAACAAATGGGTTATCGATTTGATAAAGAACAGAACGTTCTGGATTATATGAAGGGAAGAAGCGAGTATGACGAGAGCAAAATTCGTGCAATCCTTCATTCCATGAATTTTACGGGTAATGATATTAAAAAAAATGTTCGCGATTTAAGCGGTGGCGAGGCAATCCGGCTGGTCTTGTGCGATCTTTTCGTTGGACGCTACAACATACTGATTTTAGATGAGCCCACCATTTTTTTAGATGTGTTCTGTATTGAAGCATTGGAAGATTTCATTAAAGCTTACGAAGGAACAATTCTGCTCGTCTCCCATGACCGCAAGTTTGTCAAAGCTGTCGCAGATTGCCAATATGCGATTGAAGATAAAAAACTGAAATTGATTTCTTACAAGGAATAGTTTCTCAGGCAAGGAGGGAAAGTCACGCTTCTATGACGCACCTGGGGTGAAGCCGCTAAAGACGCAGCTCGTGAGCAAGATCACCGATGATAACGGAAGAATATCAAGACATTCCAGTCCAAAGAACTAAATACCGTGTACTGACTTGGCGGTGTGCCGAAAAGCGAATCGGAAGAAACAGGCTGCGGAATTCCTCGGCCTGTTTCTTTTGGGACTACACATGGAAATCAAGAAGAATGGGTATCTCAAAAAGAGGAGCAGAAGGATAGTGTAATGTTTGCATAGATGTCTAATGACACAAAAGTAAAGAAGAACAAGTTCAACAACCGACATCACTCATGTCGTGCATCGACGGTTACGACCGGGACGGTCATACGATCGTTCGGGGTTTGGCCACGGCCGAGGTGCTGGCGGCATACCGTCCGATCATCCGCGATATCGTAATCCAGCACAATCACCACACGAAACCGATCCACGAACGCGACACGTACGGCAAAGCGTTTATTCAAATGGAAAATTTGTGGCAAAGAAGCGAGGCCGTTCGCCGTTTCGTGCTTGCTCGCCGGTTTGCCAAGGTGGCCGCCGATCTGATGGGCGTCAAATGGGTTCCGACCAGGCGTTATTCAAGGAGCCGGGAGGCGGCCATACGCCTTGGCATCAGGACCAGAACTATTGGCCAGTTGCGACGAATCATACGGTTACGATGTGGATGCCGCTTGTTCCGATTTCCGAGGAGGTCGGCTCGATGACGTTCGTTTCAGGCGAGCATAAGCGAGGATTCCTTAACCGGCAGCTCATTAGAGGGTTTCTTTGTTTTTGGACAATTGAAACGTCTTTTCAGTGTGCTCTGTGAAGGCGGTATAGAAGGAAAGGAGTAGGGCTTGGGCGATACTAACTATAAGGATCAACATCGAAAACTACATAAACCAGATACATTTCATTTTAGCTGCGGATTTGATGCCATATCTCTGGTCTTGAACAGAATAAGGTTCCTGTTTCCAACGCATATTGTGTTCCATCATCCAGGTAAACCCCTTGACCCTCCAATACGTAACATATTTCAAAAAAAGAGTGCTTGTGTAGCTGATTATGCAAATGATGCGGATTTATTCCCCAGTAATGGACGTCAAGGTGATCGAATGTTGATTGAGTACACTCGCTAAGCTATTTAAGATGTAGGATGTTTTTGAAGCGTCTATTAAATTTATGGTATCACTCACCGCCCTTTGTCTGAAAAATATAAAGATCTCTATCTGGTATACATAGCGAGATGCAGGTGAAATGCATTCATTCATCTAAGCCTTAACCATTTATGGGAAACTCTCTTACTTCCCTCTAAAGGATCCTGGAGAGAGACCAGTAACAGATCGAAATCTATTTGTGAAATGACTGACATCTAAAAACCCACAAAACTCTGCTATTTTGGCAATCGAATATGTAGTAGTGGTCAGCAGGTCCTTAGCATGATCCAGTCTGAGATTAATAAGGAACTGATGCGGTGGAACTCCATATCGCTCGCGGAAAACCGCCCGAAATCGAGAAGGAGAAAGATTCGTCCGCTTAGCTAAGTCTTCTATTGATAGTGTTTCGGCAAGGTGAAACGAAAAGTAAGATGGGATCCAGTCCAGATCATGCGGATGACTTGATTTTAGATTGGCAGGATTAGAATGGTCATGCATGATGTGATAGAGGAGTTGGGCGGCTGTTGCTTGCGCCTTTAACTTGGACAAAGGATTGGGTTCAAGCCAGCTTTCTATCATATCCATTAGCAAATTACGATATAGATACGGCTTACTCGGTGCTAGTACAACCGGGATTGATAAACCTTCAAAATCGTTAAGCCTTGGCTGCATCAAATGCTGGAAGGAATGTACATCGATCTGTCCAGGCTTTGTCGGAAAGCTCTTCTCTCGATCAGCGTGAAAGAAAAAGTCCATATGGGCAAATGGTGTTGCATTATGAGCAAAAGATTGCAAATCATGCACGGTTCCAGGTTGAAGCAAACAGAACTGTCCTTCTTCGAGTTCGTAAGTCGTTCCGTCAGCGACGACCGTTAATTGTCCTTTTTGTATATAGATGAGTAAATAGTCAAGTAGTTTTCGGAAAGGATGATAATAGGCAGAACGTACTGCAACATCACTTTCTCTAATGTAGGGGGCAATGGGATGTGTATTCGCAAATGAAAATAGATTCATAAGAGCCACCTTTTAATTCAGTAATTTTATACAAGTAAAACGATCATTACACACAAAGACCAAATGATTAAAACCGCTTACAATTAACTATATCATAAATGAATAGTTGAAAAGGAGAGAATTTAATATGAGCAAATTAAACAATCTTCCTAGCTTGAATGAGTTACATCACCTTCCAGAAGAACTAATTGCAAATTACAAGCATAAGGGACATACCATTGTAAGAGGACTAGCCAAACAAGATGAAATTTCCATTTATCGCGAGGTAATTAGTGAGATCGTCAAAGAACATAACAACCATACAAAACCACTTCATGAACGGGATACATATGGTAAAGCATTTATTCAAATCGCAAACCTATGGAAAATAAGTGAATCGGTTGAAAAGTTTGTGATGGCGCGGCGCTTTGCAAAAGTAGCTGCTGACCTTATGGGCGTTCCATCAGTACGAATTTACCATGATCAAGCATTGTTCAAAGAGCCCGGAGGCGGTCATACGCCATGGCATCAGGATCAAATCTATTGGCCATTGGACACCGACAAAACAATAACACTATGGATGCCGCTTGTTCCAATCTCTGAGGAAGTTGGATCGATGACCTTTGCTTCTGAAACCCATCACAATGGCTATATCTCGAAGCAGGAAATATCGGATGAGTCGCATAGAACCTTCAAGGACTATATTGAAGGTAAAGGCATAGAACAGGTAAATTACGGTGCAATGGCAGCGGGCGACGCTACTTTTCACTCTGGATGGACTCTTCACAGCGCTCCGGGAAATCCAACGGATCAAATGCGTGAAGTGATGACCATTATCTATATTGCTGATGGGCTCGCTATTGCTGAACCGGGTAGTAATGCACAAAAAAATGACTTAGAAAACTGGTTTCCAGGACAAAAAGCAGGAGATGCTGCCGCAAGTCCGCTTAATCCAATTGTGTATCCTTAGTTTTTTTGCGACTCACGCGTGCTTTTTGACAAACTAATTTCCATTAATATCATCGTTTTGGTATAGGGGAATATGGAATGGGGCTAACAAATGTCTAATCAATCAAAATTAGGTAATACCGTACGAAGTTATAATCTTGTTCAAGGCTGGGCCAAACTTCCTGCTGACTTGGAATTCGGATATACGCATGGAATTGTCGTTGATCAGGAAGATAACGTCTATGTGTTTCATACGGGAAAACCTTCGATTTTCAAATTTAGTCAAAACGGACAATTTCTAGAAGCGTGGGGCGAAGAGTTTGAGGGAGGCGCTCATGGATTTTACTTGAATAAAGAGCATGATGGCGAATACCTCTATGTAACAGATACTACGCGACGTAATGTTGTGAAAATGGATTTAAGCGGAAAGCACTTGCTTACATTGGAAACTCCAGATCGCGCGGACATTTATAATGAAGAGTTGAAATTTGTACCAACGGATGTAGCTGTTTCTACTAATGGCGATATTTATGTAGCTGACGGTTATGGTCAAAGCTGGATTCATCAGTATACAGCAGCAGGTGAATATATCCGTTCTTGGGGTGGAAAGGGTACAGAATGCGGACAATTGAACTGTCCGCATGGCATTTCCATTGATACACGACAAGGTGAAGAAGAAGTTTACGTAGCGGATCGTGGCAATCACCGTATTCAAGTTTTCACTTTGCAAGGTGATTTCAAAAGAGTAATCATGGATGATTTGGACATGCCTTGTAGCTTTTATTTTCAAGGCGATGAAGTTTACATCCCTGACTTGGATAGCCGAATTACAATTTTCGACAAGAATGATCGGTTGATCTGTCATTTAGGTGAAGATCAGCAGGCATATAAACAAACGGGCTGGCCTAATTTGCCGAAGTCTTATTATCGTGATAATAAATTCAGCTCACCTCATGGTGTTTGTGTAGATTCCCAAGGTTCTGTGTATGTCGCTGAATGGATTGTTGATGGTCGTGTAACGAAGCTTTCTCGAACATTATCCCAATGATTGCTACACTTTATAATGAGGATGATCAATCAATTGTGATATAAAGACCTGGTAGGGGAGTTACCTCTAAAAAATTTTGTATGCCCTTATGCAGATAAACACTACAAGAGATGAAATGTCATTCATACCATTCCGATTAGCGATCAACCAAGGGTTAGAAAAAGAAACACAAGAAGCTGAGAAATATCTTACTCAATTGAAAGTATTCTCAATAGTCAAATGAAAACTCAAAAGGGTTGACCTTCACATTGTTGAGGGTCAACCCTTTACAGTATAATTAAGTAAGGTTTGGAACAGGAAATAGTGACTAAGTTTAGTGACAACTTCTTTAAGGCGTGGTTGAGTATAGCAGGGAAGAGAAGTCAAAAAACCAGTGTTCCTCGCTGGGACGAAATAAACGACCGACGGACAAGGACTCCGGTCTGGCCTTTATCTACCTGCTCAGCCAAAAAGACAATCCTGCCGTTGAAGGCATTATTTGTCCCACGCAATCCTCGTATTTCTCCATATAATATATTAAAAATCTCGAGGGATATATATTTTTTTAGGCACATTTATCCATGTGTTCTTTCTAAGACAAACCATTGGTGAATCTCAGGTTTCTCTTGGACTACAACGACATCTTTATGTTTTAGATCAATGGAAGCAACAAAAAAGGTTTATTCTGGGCTGCTTGACCAGTGGTATGTACTACGTCTTTCTGCACTAAAGTAGATGTTAAACACCAAGCAATCCAATTTCGCGCTACTATCAGTATAGGGAACCCAGTGCTTCAACTGTGAAAGGTTTCAGTTCGCCGAACCGTGCCTCTTGGCCAATGCCGCCGTAGGAGCAGGTGCGTCATCAGATCGTCGAGTGTATTGGACCAGCCGTCGTACACGTACTGATCGCCGGGGTGACCGGCGAATCCGCGCAGGTGGAAGATCATCTCGCTGCGGTCGCCATGTGCGGTGAGAGTTAGGGTCACGACAGGGGAGTTCTCGATGGGATCATCGGGTAACCCCAGGTGAAGACGAGCCGTTCGAAAGGTACGACATCGAGGAACACACCTCCTGTGGGATACTCTTCGCCGGTCTCGGAAAACGATCGCAGGGTGGTGTATACGTCAATTCCAGAGAAAGGAAATAACATGATAGAGAAGGTGATCGAGGAACAGAAGGAACTCATTCAAGTGCTTTTCGACATGCACGAATTAACGGTGTGTTGTGGTTGCGGGGATACCGTGCTGATCATCTGCTCATTTGAAATTCTGGTGATCTTTTTATCTTTTGTCAGACAAAATAAAGTAAGAAGTATAATAAGGCAATATGAAGGTTGATACTATCGTTATACCATATAGAATACCTTTTGGTTTTATAAATTGTACCAATATACCTATTGTGATAAGATATCTATCATTACCTTCATTTCTTTCATTATTAACGTCTTTACTTGTAATGCTTTATAAGCAAATATAACATATAACCTACACCTAAAATGGTTAAAGGTGCTTGTATCATTGGTAAGATGTTTATAAGCAATTATCATCTAAAAAATGGTGATTCAATTAGATTTAAGGCGGATAGACCTCACACATACTATAATTCGGGGGAAAAGTTAACTCGTCTGAGTATGACAATATATTACCGGACTAATACCATTTTCAAAAGTAAGAAAAATAAATTTAGGAGAGATTTAAATGATTAAAGGTAATAACATTTACATTAGGCCGCTAAACATTGAGGATGCAGTAGAACTACTTAGATTAGAAACAGAGAATCGCGAAATCTTTGAGAAGTTTTCAATGACTCGTAGTAATGATTTTTATACGATGGAAAATCAAATTAAGAGAATAACTAAAAATCAAGAAACCATGCTTGAAGGCCAAGAATATAACTTTGGAATCTTTATCAATAATAATGATAAACTCATTGGAACCATTAGCCTGTTTCAAGTTATTCGTGGTTCCCTTCAAAATGCTATCATTGGTTATTTTTTGGATGAAAGGAGTAATGGTAAGGGGTACGCTACAGAAGCAGTAAAATTAGTTATCGATTATGCATTCAATGAATTGATGTTACATCGGATAGAAGCGGGTGTAATGCCTCATAATATTGCATCCATGCGAGTGTTGGAAAAAGCCGGGTTTCATAAAGAAGGGATTTCACAAAAAAATGTGAAGATTAATGGGATATGGGAAGATCATCAGGTATTAGCTATAATAAATCCTCATGACCAGATGTAGGATATTGCAGCCCAAATCTCTTATGTTTAGATTGCGACGAACTGGATGCTTAAGTAATTGAACCTCTTTTCCGTACAGAATTAGCGCGGAGTGAGGTTCTTTTGTTGTCTCAATATCATTCTGGTCTGCAGCCGCATGTTTGATTTCGTGTGCAAAGCTGTGGGTGGAGAGTTAGCTACTTCTGATGAAAAGAGCGAGTGTAGGTGGGTTCCAAAGGAAAATGTTCTGGATTTGATTACTTTACCTGCAATCCGCATGCGTTATGAAGTTTATTTGAACTTTAACGGCTCTGTGAATTATATGGAGTACGACACTGCGACAACGTCAGAATGTAATGTCAAGCTTCAAAGGCGTGTTTAGTTGTACGATGAGGGCTCGTGCCGATTATTAATCTATTAAACTCACGTGTCCCGTTAGTGCAAAGATTTTTAAATGGAGACAAGGGAAAAGACAATGTCTAATGACACAAATGTGACCTGTCTAATGACACAAATGTACCTACATTGTAGGATAATGACACAAAAATGCCTACATTCTGGCGGAACTATAAGTACGTATGTCTGAGGACAATAACATCTATTCATAGCCAGTGGGCCAAGGTACGACCCTATTCAAATTAAAAAAGGCCAAAATAAACGTTAGTTCTTGAGAAAAGCTCCGCCGTCATTAAGCTAACGGGCAGATTAGTGCAACAGTGCAGCGTGTTAGGCATTAGTGTAGACGGGCAATAATGCGGAAGAGGAATTTTTTGGGAAACGTAAAGGAATGCATGAAAGTGCATAGAATTAGTAATGTATTCCACGAAAGGAGGCTTACTACTATGGAAAAGTACATCCCTATCTGCAAAGAATATTTCTTTAAGGAGGGATTACGTATGTTTGATTACTAACCCCTATTCCAACACAACGAAATACGAATAATAGGGGATGAGATATATGAAAATTTCTGATAACATTTTGAAGCACCATCTGCAGAACGTGTACGTGATTACTGGCCAGGCCTGCGGCGGGAAGACGACGGCCAGCAGGTATCTCGCAGATAAGTACGATCTAATTTTGTTGGATTGGGACGAACAATTTGCTTCGTATCAACTTTTAGTTGATCCACATTTTCAACCAGCCATGAGTCAGCGACCAGAGTTTCCGTCCTGGGAGGAGTATTTCATGCGACCACCTGAGGAATATTCGGAGTGGTTGAACACAACATTCCGTGAACAAACGGAGATGGTCATTGCACACCTTCTCAAACTTGCTGGCAATGCAGAAGGTAAAAAAATAATTGTTGATGGTTTCTTTGACGTACAGACCTTAAAGAAGATCTCGGATTACAGCAGAGTGGTGTTTCTGCTCTCCTCCGAAGAAGTGGTCCGCCGTGATTACTTCAATCGGGAATGCAAAAGGGATATGTACGAGTGCATCATGGGGCTAAGGAATCCTGAAGCAGCCCTCGAAAACGTCTTTCAAACCATGTTTTACAAGGTGGAAGAGGGTGAAAAGGAAATTTGTGAGAGCGGGTTCAGGTGGTTTAAACGAAATACACTCGGAACCGACCCTATGGATACCATTAAACAAATTGAAGAGCATTTTGGCTTCAGCATATAATTAAAACCAGGTCTGGCTGTAATTCTTAGCCAGGCCTTTTCTGTTTGTAGATTGAAATATTAAGAGAAAATGATTTTGAAGCGTTTAGAGTGTTTGTAGCGTACGATTATGGCGAATTAAATAAAACAAACAAACGTATCATGAATTTTCATCAGTTTAATCGTGAACGAGATACGGCAATAATTTCATTAATCTTAGGATCAGGACTAAGATTATCTGAAGTTTCCGGAATCAATCTGGAGGATTTAGATCTTACAAAATCATCTGTAAGAGTAACTCGTAAAGGAGGAAAAGAGCAATATGTTTACTTTAGCAGCCAAGCATCTCTAGATATAGATAATTACCTGCAGGTAAGGGAAACGAGATATACCCCAGAAAAAAATGAAAGATTTTTGTTTATTGCAGCACCTGTAGGACGCAAAGGTAAAAATAGACGTTTAACACAACGTTCTATAGAAAAACTTGTTGAGAAATATGCATCAGCCTTTGGAAAGCCGGCTTTGACGGTACATTCTTTGAGGCATTCATTTGCCACACGTTATCACATTGAGAATAATGATGTCCCAAAATTAAAAAATCAATTAGGACATTCTTCAATACAAACTACTATGATTTATACGCACTTAACAGATGATCAAATGAGAAACGCTGTAAACAACATGGACAAATAATTTGGTAGGGAGTGACATAAAGTTGCCTACCAGGCTGGGGAATTGACACAAAGTTGCCCACCAGACTGGAGAATGACATAAAGTTACCTACCAGACCTGGAAAAATTCATGAAAGAAAAGATCAAGTTAAGCTTACTTATAGACATATGTATAAAATACTATGTAATCTACATATACAACTACGACCTAGAATGGCCGTCATTACGCTACATTCCATGGATTGTGACACAAATAAAAACCTACTATTAACGGACAGCATTTTAGCTGTCCTTTTTTGTCGAATTCAGGCTATTAATTCTGTTGTAAACTATGGTAGAATTACTGATGGATAAAAAAGGAAGTCATGATAATTCGGGAGCAAGTGGTAGCCTAGAGCTTCATTGAGGGTGAGAGATTAATTTACTGTATTAATGATTCGGTACCAAGCTAATAGGCAGGAGTTGGGCTCATGTTATGTTCAAATATACAGTTATATTCAGAGTGGGTCTGGGATACACTCTCCAAATCGTACACCCGGTGGGATGCAAATCCAAGAGGAGACGTTGACTGAGCTTATCCTGCTAGACCTCGCTACACATCCTCACAATTTTGTGAGGCAATACAACAAGCTGGAGGAAGGGTCAATCACGGGAGCAGATTGGGAATGGCACCTATACACACCATGTCGCCGGTGGATCAAGCTTCGCGTCCAAGCAAAGAAGATATTGTTAGAAAGCTTCGTGTATAAACCAAATCACGACATTCGTCGATCAAGACGAGGGTTGCGCCAGATTGATCTGTTGATGCGTAGAGCGAGATCCAACAGGGCGCTCCCGATATACGTATTTTATAACTATTACAATGACACGATCACCGGGCATTCTTGTACTTGCGCGAACACAAACAACTATTTTGGCTGGACATACACCTCAGCCGATCGAATTTATGGACTGTTAGCGATGCGGCGGGGGACGAGGGCGAGAAGGACTTTCGCATTCGATGAAGTTAATAACCTTTCTTTGCCTATGAGCTGCTTGTTCTGCACGTATCCTTCCCGATCTTCAAGCGGCCCCAGTAGTACAGGATTTCTCGAACAGCTTTTGTCGAATTTCAAAGACTATTTTCAAACCTTCGGGGTTAGTCGGGAAGACGTCGTATCAGTCGATCCACCGTTTTACGTAAGGGATATTCTTGTTCAATCTTACGGAGAGGAGGCAGTGGCAGAGCATTTCCCTGCACAGGCCGAAACTTCCGAATCGCTGGTTCAGCCAACCGTTTCCTACGTCGTTGTGTCATTATTGGAAAATCCAGGATTTAACGGGACGAATGTGCCCATTCCCTAGTACTTTTAACATTTTTAACATATCATCAATGTGCTTATTATCTTCTCTTCTACTAATCAATACAGACATTGTTCCAAAAACAGTGTTTTAGAAAGTAATAAACAGATTAGTAACACCTTGGAGGCCGTATGAAGTTAAAAACGTTGATTATTGAGAACTTCAGATCTTATAAACATGAAGTACGTATAGATATCTCCAATTTCACTGCTTTTATAGGTGCAAACGATGCAGGTAAATCAACTTTACTCGAGGCAATGGAAATTTTCTTCAATAATGAGGTAGTGAAAGTTGATTCAAACGATTCATGTGTTCATAGCGATAATAAGTTAGTTCGGATAGGCTGCGTTTTTACAGACGTTCCAGCAAGTATAGTCATTGATTCAACGTCTACAACAAGTCTTGTACATGAGTATTTATTAAATAATGAAGGTAATCTTGAAATACATAAATTCTATGATTGTTCCAACAGATCTCCAAAGGAAAGTGTCCACATTAAATGCGTTCATCCTAATAAACCTCATTTGAACGATCTACTGCAGTTAAAAATTACAGATCTTAAAATACGTATCAAGGAACTCGAAATTGATGAAAGTAATGTGGATCTCCGATCTAGTTCATCTATTCGAAAAGCAATATACCAACACTATGATGGCCAATTACAGCTTTCTGAACGATATTTACAACTGAACAAAGAAGATGGAAAAAGTATCTGGGAGAGTCTTAATCAGAAGTTGCCAATTTACGCATTATTTCAAGCAGATCGCCCAAGTAAAGACGACGATTCTGAAGTTCAAGATCCAATGAAATTGGCCATTTCTGAGGCAATTAGGAAAGTAGAAAATGAAATCACTCAAATAGTTGAAGAGATTCGACGTAACGTTGAAGAAGTTGCAAATCGCACTCTTCAGCACCTGCAAGGATTTGACTCTGCATTAGCAAATGAATTACTGCCTATTTTTAAAAATGATCCAAAATGGGATAGTTTATTTAAACTTTCACTCACTGGCGATAATTCCATTCCGATTAATAAAAGAGGCAGTGGGGTCAGAAGATTAATATTACTTAGCTTTTTTAAAGCTGAAGTAGAGAGAAAAGGCGGTCAATCCTCGGTACCAGTAATATATGCAATCGAAGAGCCAGAAACGTCTCAACATCCTTCAAATCAACTCAAAATAATTAAGACATTGCTTGAACTTTCGAACGAGGATAATTGTCAGGTGTTGATTACAACCCACGTTCCAGCTTTAGCTGGTGAAATACCGATTGATTCACTAAGATATATCACAAATAACCCAGAAGGCCAAAAAGTTGTTCTTGAGAATTCAGAATTTGTTTTTGAACAGGTTTCTTCTGCTCTTGGTATCATTCCAGACGTGTCCACAGCAATTACACCTGTAATAATATGTGTTGAAGGATCTAACGATGTAAACTTCCTAAAACACATTAGTAAAGTATTACATCAAAGAGAGCCATCTTTCCCGGACATAAATAATGATCCAAGAATAACTATCTTACCGTTAGGTTGAAGTTCGTTAGCAGAGTGGGTTAAGCATCGTTATCTCAAAAATTTGGGAGCTATTGAAGTACACATTTATGATAGGGATTATGAACCTCCTGCAGAACCCAAATATCTGTTCTCTGCAAATAGTGTTAACCAAAGACAGGATGGCTCAATTGCTTTTATTACTTCAAAGAAAGAACTGGAGAATTATATTCATCCTGAATGTATCAAGCATGTAATGAATCTAGATGTTACTTTTGGTGATTTCGATGATGTACCAAAGTTGCTTTGTGGAATCTCAGAATTGGGAGAGTCAAAAATAAAGAAATGGCTGAATGATAAGGTTGCAGCAACTATGACATATGATCATTTATGTGCAATTGATAAGGAGAAAGAAATTGAAGGTTGGTTTAATGAAATCCAAAAGAGATTAAGTAGAGGAATGTTTTTCAACGAAGCTGCAGCTGGTACTGAAACGAAATAGTTAGATAAAAAAGAGGCAAGCAGTTCACAGTACCAGTGACTACTTGCCTTTTTTAATTATGTTATAGATCTCAAATATCTCTTTAACATCAGAGATGTCTCTTGTTAGTAATTCCCCGCTAAATACTTCAATTAATTCTTCCTTAGAGAGCTTAGAAGATGTCCCAATTTCACCGAACCTAAAAAACTCTGAATATGACATGTTAAGTGCTTTTATGATCTTTTCCAGAGTTTCTATTGAGACATTTCGCTCACCACGCTCTACTCCACCAATATAAGAACTCTGTAAGTTTGCTAATTCTCCAAGTCCCTCTTGACTCATCTTCTGTGCTTTACGAATTTGTCTAATCCGTTCCCCGACTAATTTTGCCAGGCTTGCCATACAAATCACCACCTAATTTATACATTAGGCAAGTGAATGTAGCATAAACAGAGCATCTAACTATAAATACCATTGATAAAAGTACTTATAAGTACTATATTTTAATATGAGAAACTTCATGGAGATGACATCATGAGTAATTTGCCAGTTAATAATGTAATTGAAAATGTCTTGCAATATAAGATGCGGGGAAAAGTTGCTTATCAAAGCCACTTACCGGCAGCCATAGCGCTGAACATCACTTTTGTAAAACCCTATGATGATCCAAACGGTAAGGGTTATCAGCGCCCAGTTGATCCAAAGCGCTGTCATGACTTTGCCGTTTATTTGTCCAAAGGGGAAGATGCGCTATTTACACCAGTTTTGCTTAATGCCTGTGGTAATTGGGAGTTCACGTGTTACGATAAAATGCGACCTAATTACGGGAGATTAGTTTGTAAGGGGAAAGCTTCTCTAATGGATGGACAACATCGATTAGGTGGAATAAGGAAGTATGTTCAAGAGACAAATTCTGATATTGCAATCCCATTCCTTGCATTCCACGCCCTTGATGATGACGAAGAGATTAAACTTTTTGACACAATAAATACCAAAGCGAAAGGCATTGGTCCGTCTTTAAGTAAATACCTCCGAAGAGATACAGATGATCTTAGCTGGGTTGCAACTGAGTTGTTAACACGCAAAGAAAGTCCTTTTATACTTATCGGCAGCATTATAGGTAAGAGAGTAAAGGGCAGGCATATCACTCTTCAAAATCTTTACCGTACCCTTCATTTCTTATTTAAAGAAGATCAGTTAGTTGTTCTATCTAAAGAAGAGAAACTAAACATAGCTCTGATGTATTTTACAGCTGTTAAGGAAACGCTACCCACCGAATGGCTGGACTATTCGGGCCATAGACTAACTCATATCGTTTGCATGGATGCTTTATCCATTGCAGCTGGTAATATTTTAAGTAAACATCTGAGCAGTAATAAGAAGTCAATTGATTACTCGTCACTTATCAAATCAGTAAAGAAGTTAAAACAAATCGATTGGTCTACTACCGGTTCATTAAGATTTATTAAAGGGTTAACCGGTTCGAGGGCATTATCTCAAGAGATTACAGAGATTATGATTAGTTAATACAACGAAAAGGGGACATTCAGGATATATGAATTGTCCTCTTTTGCTTGGAATTATTTACATATCGGTTTGTAGACATGTAACCTTTATAATATTTGTGAATCATTAATAGGAAGTGGGTTATTACTAGTGTCCAATAGATTCAAGCACTATTTTTGTCCGCCAGATATTGAGAGCAGATATTCACTAATGGTATTTGATGACGAGAAAAATCATTTTATGCCTCTTACAGAGTATTATCATTACCAACTAGGAAGAGTAAGTGAGAGTACATCGCTTTCATATCTGAATGCTTTGGAGCCTTTTTTCTATTGGCTAAAAACGAAAAGTCTTTTCCAAGGAGAAAGAATTTTATGGGACAGTTCAGTATTAGCTGTCAAGTCCGCTATTAAACAATACCTTCAAAAAGAATTAGGTTGCAAAGTTAGAGACCAGGATTCATATGAAAAAGTGTTTCTAACAAACAAGAGCAAAAAAACGGTTAATCACTTTTTAGCTGCGATTAAGGCATTTTACAAAGCTATGATAAAACTGGGCCTGTATGAACATGGTAACCCTTTGGTAAATCTAGATCTTATAGAACAGGATTTTGAGATTCCAGGAGAAAGAAAAGGTCGACAGCGCATGCCGAAGATCGCTGGTACTGAAGAACCTGTGAATTACAGGAAAATTACTGAATCGTATTTCAAAATTATGAAGGATGAATGGATACCCGAAGTTATTGGTGATTGGGATTTACCTTATAAAGTTTATAATGCTGGGGAAAAATCAAATTGGACGTTAAGAGATGAAGTAATTATCCGGTTCTTATTTGAAACCGGTGCCAGAATCAGTGAGATATTGGATTTAACAATCGGGGATTACCGGAATCGTATGGATAAACATGAATTATCAGCCTTTAACAAAGGAAGCTTCAGGAGAAGAACTAAGTTTGTTCGCATCTCCCCTGAAACCTTAAAGCTGCTAATTCGCTATATAAATACAGAGAGAAGAAAATCCGCCAAAAATCAAGTGAAGTTCGAGAGTTTATCTGATAATGACTTTATTTTCATTTCCCAAAGAGGAGACCAGTATAAATATAATGCGTTTTATAATCATTGGCATAAAATAATCTCCACTTCAGGGATGAAACTGAACATTCATAAAGCAAGACATTGGTTTGTGACTTCTCGACTTAGAGGAATTTACGAAACTTCTACCTCAAAGGCTGAAATTGAGGATAAAAAAAAGCAATTGATTGGTTACATGAAATGGCGGGATTCCGAAACGATTAATATATATGAGCATTTATATGATGAAGAAAAATATCGCGATATTCATGAACAGATGATTCAAACATATACACGCCGTGAAAAAGAATACTTGAAAAATAAAAAGACTAATAAAGATGTTCCAGCTTCCAAGATAGTATCTATCCAAGATAAACATTTTGAAGAAGAGTGGTTAAATGACTTTTATGAAGGAATGGAATAGATGACAAATGAACTTGAACTTAAACAATGGTACCAATTACTTTTTGGGAAAATCGATTCTGCGTTATTAGAACTAAAGGATTATGATGGCAACTATTATTGGGACAGCGTTGATCCCAACTCATTAAGATACTTTGTTTCAAATATTGTTGGCACCCCTTGGCAGAATCATATGGGTCTAAGCTTGTTAAGTGTAACTGATAGAAAACTGTCGCCACAGTCGATTTATAATTTAATGAGTACTATTAATGCTAGACTGAAAAACCTCTTCGCAGCTGCAGAGCTGTCTGAAATGGTTGAGTTTAATTACTCAGTCGTCGAAAAATACTTGACTGGCAGCTTAATGCCTGATCATACAGATCGACAGAGACAGTCCTTTCTCACAGCCTACGGAAGTTTCATTTTTAACGTGTCAAAATGGATAACCACACAGTTTACTAACGAACAACAAAGTTATTTTTCTAAATTTCTCTTTCCAAAGTTGCCTTTTGACAATCGTGATTTTTCAGTTAGAACCAAAGCTCTTGATGTTGCGAAAGAAACTAGGAAAACTGAAACCTCTGCTGTAACGCCTCAGTTGCCTGAAATAAGGGCGGAAAGCCATTTCAGGTGGAACCAGGTGCATCGACTCCGCAAAGCTATGAGAGACGTCCTAGAGAAGGCTAGGCATGATCGAATAACATTACCACTAGAATTTAGTTATGATGAATCCGAATATACTAATGAGCGATGGCATTTTGTCTTATGGGATAAAGAGAGCTTCGGCCGATACTATAAAGTAGGAACTTCATCAGAAAATGAAGTTTTTCTGGAATTTGTTAGAGCTGAGAACCTGGATGACGGAAGACCAGGAGATGGACTATGGTTTCTTGAAATACTTCGCCTTAGATTAATTGGTATATGGGACCAAGAATATTTAGAAGATAATGAACGGCTAAAAATAGTCGAGTATTTAAATCAATGGGGATATGAAGATGCAGTGCAAGGTCAGGCACCTTTCCAAATCAGGAATCCCGGGTTATTAACACAGAGTGTATTTATAGTTCGAAACTCAAGAAAATTTGATAAATTGTTAATTAATTTAGAGCCAATTTACGTAGCATGTACTTTTGCTCGATTTGCACTTGATATTATCACCTCATCCGGCGCCCGAATGAACGAGCTATTACAAATTAGTTATGACAAGAACTGTTGTATTGTTACTGTTGATAATAGCGTGACACCACCAAGTAAAAATTATATATACCGATTAATACCTAAGGGTCGCGAGGAAGAAGAAAATTACTACATGCCTGAGGAAGTATACCGTTTCATGAGTGATATTGTTAATCTTCTAAAGGAATCGTATAATTCCTCATCGATTCCCGAAGTAGAATATAGTGCTGCTACTCGGAAGCATTTAATGAGCAAAAAACGTTATATTTTTCAATACAAGGGTCGGCATATCAATGAATTTACAATCAATGCAATCATCCGTTTTTTACTCCATGGGACTATAATTCAGACAAGTGAAGGAAATCAAGTTGTCTTAAAAGCTCATTTACTTCGACACGCCTTCGCTACGCATGCTGTTCAAACGGAAAAGATTCCGATCGATATTGTAAAATCACTGTTACATCAAAAAGACATATCTGTAACTGAGTACTACTCGGCGCCTACACATCAACAAATTTCAGATACTGTAGGCTAAAAATGAATTGAAAGAAATTGAACTTATGGAGCGTTGTCAAAAGGATGATCGTTATGAGCCAAAAATTAAGATCAACAACTGAAAAGCCATGGTTAATAGAAAATAATGAGGAATCAAAAAGTAGAATCTTTAAACTTGGTGTTAAAGCAATTCATTCTTTGCTTAGGGATTCAAAAACAATTTCCTATCGAAATATTGCAGAAAGATCAAAGGAATTTGATGAATCGGGAAAGGGTATTCACCCAAATAGCGTCAAAAACAATACGGATCTATACGACTATTACTTAAAACACACGAAAAACAAACCTAAACCATCAAAGAGGACTAAAATTAAGGTAGGAGATGTTGATTTTAGAAACATCAAAATAGATCGGGATCTAGAGAGGGTTAAGTCACGATATTTGCAGTTATCAAAGTTAGAACTTGTGGAATTGCTTATTAATGCTGAGCAGTTTATTGCAGTGCAGAATCAGACATGGCTTAAATCTCAGTTTGAAAATTTCAAATAAATGTTTGGGGTATTTCATAAGTCATTAAGTGACAATGAGATACCCTAATTTTTTAGTTCCGAGTTAAGGAGATCCTTGCAGTTTGAAGTGTGATGTCAAGACTCGAATTAGAACGTGCATTCGCATTATAATCGCCTTGAGGTGATTGTGAGTGGGCGAATATAGACCGGCAATACCAACCAAAGAAGAGCTTGAAATCATCCGAGATTGTACATAAAATCAGCACTTTCCACGTTAAATGATTTCGCAGACGGATTTTCAAAGGTTTGCAGGCAGGCGAGAAGGATGTGGGCTTCGGAACTTCAGTAAAGGCCATTCGCATGTATCGGGATGATATTGACGAGGCTGTGGCACATGTATACAACGTAACGAAAGACTCCATTAAATAACGTGATTAATTCACAAACCGGTTCTTGACATTAAGTTGGTTTTCTTTTTAGTGATTTGATAATTAATACTATTCCTAGTATTCCCGAGAAAATTGCTATTGTAATAGGCATGGCCCCTGTTTCCATTAGAGCAGTTTTAAAAATACCATAATTTGAGTCCCACCCTACACCTTCTTTTACTAGAACTTGAGAGTAAATAGCCGCAGAAATTAAACTTGAACTATAGATAATGGCACTAAACAACAAAAGGGTCAAACCAACATATAATTTCTTCATTAACTCATAACCTCCTAAATATATCTACTTTTGTAATTTACATACATCGAAAAATACTTTACAGTAATAGATAAGAAATTTCTTGATTGTTAATTCTAGTATACTTGTACTAAAAAAGGAAGGAAAGGATAGTCTATGCTTTTTATTTACGTGACAAAAAAACTCTATTAATGATCTTATCGTTATCAATTTTAGTCGCAATGATGGTTACATTACATTCAGTACATCACACATCGATGTGCTGCAGCCGAAGCGCCCAAAAATGAAGGGAGGGTTTTTATGGGAAAATTTAATGTATGGTTTACATTATCATTCATCTTAATATTTTTCAGTGTCCCTCTAGGATACTTCTTATTTCATAAGTTTTTCAATAATATTAATCTAACAAACGTATATGAACCATTGTTGTACTGTACTATATTTTCGTTTCTTCTGATTGGGATAATGATGTTTATAGCAGGATTAACTGAACTGAAAGCTAACAAAAAAGGCTAGCCAGCTGGAAGCCCGGGGAGTCCTTTTTGCCGTCTCCCTAAAGATGCACTTGTCTTCGCAGATGTAGTAAGTCGGGGCTAAATCCTTGTTGTGATCGGAGTAGAACAACAGGTTATTCGGTAAATACAAAAGGAAAAAACAATCAGATAGTTGCATATGATGATTATGAAGGTAAAAGTTTTGACGTTTATGATAGAGTAGGAAATATCGATGTGTATGCTGGACAAGGTACTGCTTTAGAACAAGTTGGCTTTTGTTATGCAGCATATGAGATCAAATAACCACCGCTAAAGGCTAAGAAGTTGCTTTAATGGCAACCTATTTTATTATTGACTCCCATATAGAAATTATGTCCGGTGATTGTGAGTGGGCGAATATAGACCGGCAATACCAACCAAAGAATAAATGATTTCGCAGACGGATTTTCAAAGGTTTACAGGCAGGCGAGAAGGATGTGGGCTTCGGAACTTCAGTAAAGGCCATTCGCATGTATCGGGATGATATTGACGAGACTGTGGCACATGAAATTCACAAACCGGTTCTTGACAAGAGAACCGGCTTTTTCTTTTATCGGTTTAAAAATAAATCTTATTTTTATAAGAAGTAGATCCAATCCAGGGGAAGTGGTAAAACGAATGATACAGTCAAACCTTATGATTGTGACACAATCCATACAAATTCAATCACATAAAGGGTTTAAGCTTACTTATAGACATATGTATAAAATACGAGTTTTGTGAACATGTCTGAAGAAAACCGCATAACATCGCGTTTTTACCTGTCCATATTATTCACTGCATTTCTCATCTCTTCATCTGTTAAGTGTGTATAAATCATGGTCGTCTGTATCGATGAATGCCCCAATTGATTTTTTAATCGCGGTACATCGTTATTCTCCAGGTGGTACCGTGTCGCAAAGGAGTGTCTTAAGGAATGCACCGTCAACGTCGGCTTTCCAAAAGCTGCAGCGTACTTTTCAATCAACTTCTCAATTGATCTTGGTGTTAATCGCCGGCTTTTTCCTTTACGACCGATTGGCGCTGCTATAAACAAATAATTTTCGGATTTTTCCGCTTCGTAACGCGTTTCTCTGATCTTCAGGTAATTTTCCAAATCAAGCAATGCTTGTTGGCTAAAATAAACATATTGCTCTTTATTACCTTTACGCAATACACGAACCAAACCTTTATTCACATCCAAATCATCAACGTTGATTCCTGCGACTTCAGACAATCTGAGTCCGGATCCCAGGATCAAAGATACAATCGCCGTATCCCGTTCACGATTAATTTCATGGAAACGAAATATTCTAAGGTTGGATTGATTCTGCACCCCATAATCATGGGCGACAAATTGCCGGAATAATTCAAAATCGTCTTCACGGAGTATTTTGCCTTCAATGCGGTTAGCGATCGTTTCCTGGGTTTCTTTAACGGAGTTAAATTCGATCTTGGCCATGACATTACGCTGGATATATGGCTTTAAATCCGATGTTTCCGCTTTATTTTGCAAATAATCAAACAGTGATTTTAACGCAGACAGCTTGCGGTTAATGGTGTATTTAGTATTGCCAAGTTGATACTCCAAAAACGACAAAAAATTTTCAACTTCACGAACCGTTAAACTTTCTAATGAGGTTAATGAAACTTCTTTACGGGTTGCTGCCGAAAATTTCTCCGAAACGAGCCAATCAAAAAAGATAATGTAATCGTGACAATAATTCAGGAGCGTTGTATGCGACAATTTGCGTTTACGGCTATCTATGTATTCAGAGACGTACCAAGGTAACTCCGTTAATTTATCGTCAATCCGATTCATGTAATGTGATTTTATGCTTTTATCCATAATCAGAACCACCTCCTTATAATATTATAATATAATATTCATTATTTATTCGTCAAATTATTATTTTACGTAATTATATTGGCTCGTGTTCTCTTCCTATAATAATAAGTTAAGTATATGGATAAATATGACTTCATCGGTCTATATCACCCGAAATATTTTTCATTTAATATGGATAAATATGTGCATGCAAAAAAGTCGCCATAACGAGTTTTGTGTTTATGTATAAAAAGAAAACAACTATAGGAAACTGTCGGCTCCGGCCCAGCCATATTTTTTCGAGGAATCTTCCTCAAAGTTAAAAGATCCCGCTCCCGCTCGACCTTCAAAATATAATTAATTCACGAAATTATTTTCGCCTTTGATAAATCCAAGCCAATTACAAACTTCTCTGACCTAGCAAATCCTCAATATATAATTGATAATGTCTCTCAATTACGTGTAACAATCTATGATCTTGTAAAGATATGTTCTTGTCGCCTAACATCTAACAACAATCATTTCACAAATTGTATTATACAATTTATACAATATATTTGATTATGCAGTTGATCGACCTCCCCTTCCATGCTGTTTCGAAATCCGTTTCACAAATCTTCTATTATCCTTGAAAGTCCTTAATTACATCCCCCTAATACCGGATTCTTTTTTTGATGACAAGTATGCCTGAGAGAAAGGTCCATTTGTATGAATTAGTACGATTACCTTCTCGGGCACAAAGAAAAATACATAGAATATGAAATGGAAATCTAGATAAGTCAGGAGGGATTAAAAGAAATGAGTAAAAAAACTTCATAGTGTAAAGTACCCCACGTCCAGCAATTTATAGATTTAAATCATAGAAAGCGTTTAGCCGTCTTATATCAGGACTAACGCAAGTCCTTAATTTTGGAAGGTGAAATATGAACATTTTAATGTTGGTATCACGGTTGAATATTGGGGGGACCGAAAAATATATTCTTTCTATATCCCAAATTCTACTGACACATGGGATTCGAGTGGGTGTTGCAGCTCATAAAGGACCGCTTGCAGACTCATTTAAAAGAGCGGGGATTTCGCTTCATATTTTGCCAACAGGAAATAAATTGAAACAGGTATCCTTTTTGTCCTTGATCATAGCTAAAAAAAGTTACAATCTAATCCACGCCCATGATTCCAACTCATTTACACTAGCAGCAGCCTTATCTCGACAGCATAACATTCCTTTGATCATTACAGTACATGGAACTTATCATCGTCAGAATGCCTTATTAGCTGCGGCAAGAACATCAAAACGTATAATTGTGGTATCTCCTAATCTCTCCCATTGGTTGGCTAGTAAGAAAATCCCTAAGAACAAGATCCGGGTGATCCCTAATGGGATTGATACAGCAATATTTCGTCCTTCATTGAATAAAAACCACTGGAGAAAGTCTCTTCTTTTACCATCCTCTGCTCAAATTGTTGTATATGCTGGAAGATTCTCGCCTGATAAATATCCTATAGCCAAAAACGTGATCCAAGCAGCTGAACGTATCGCTAAAAAAAACGATAAATTTATAGCTATTCTAGTTGGTCCGGGACCCTGTCGTTCAAACCTGATTCAGCTTGCGGCTACAGTCAATCATCGTCTTGGTCGAAGAGCTGTCATCATTCGTCCTCCAATGTCTAGCATCCAAAACGCCTACTATACCGCAGATGTCGTTATAGGAACAGGGCGTGTTGCACTTGAAGCTATGGCTTGTTCAAAACCCGTTATTTCTGCAGGCGTTGCAGGATACTGTGGTATTGTTCACCAGAAAAATATTAATCAGATGATTCAATACCACTTCGGTGATCATGGAGCAGTCGCGCCTATCTCAACCGAAAAGCTTTCAACTGATATAAACAAACTGTTAAGTGATCCAAACAGAGCCAGGGAATTTGGGAAAGATGGCATTAAAACAGTTAAGCGTCAATTTTCCATTAATAACGTTGGTTTTCGGTTACTCCAATTATATAAGGAGGTTATGCCGTCACATTGAAAATCAAGAATGATTCTTTTCCAACCCAGTTCGTCGCGTTATGAATTTAGGAGGGAACCAATGAAAGAAGAAACCAAACAACTTAAAGTATGGGTCATGTCTTATGAGTTTGAACCTAAAATCATCGGAGGATTGGGGATCGTCGCCACTCATTTGACGAGGACATTAAGTAAGGCAGGTATGAAAGTCACGGTTCTGTGCTCTGGTAATTCCAACCGATTGACGATATCGAACCCGAATCGCAATTTGCGTATTCTGAGATTTCCTAATAATTCGCAATACTTCAATCGCACCCAAAATTCCTTCAATGCAGACGCTATCATTCGTGTTGCGTCAAGAATGGGTTATACTAAACCAGATCTCATTCATGTGCATAGTACTGAATTTGCCAACACCGCAAAAAAAGCCAGAGATCAGTTTGGCATTCCTATTGTCTATTCGTGTCACTCAATCGCATCTCAAAGCCTATCTTCACCAAGTGGGAAAAATCAAACAAAGTTGGTTCGAATCGCAAAACGAATCATCGTTCCGAGCCATTGGCTGGCGGATGCCATTAGAAAGCATTATCCAGATGCTGCCAGTAATAAAATTACAGTCATCCCACACGGCGTAAAACCGGTATCGAAGAAGTCAAATGGTGCTCCGACTAAATTGCTTTACGCTGGGAGACTAATTCCTTCCAAAGGAATTGAGTCATTACTTAAAGCGATCGCGCTATTATCGAATGAACATAAAAGTGTTCATTTGACGATTGTTGGTAGTGGAACAAAAAGCTATCAGCAAAAACTACGGTCTTTAGCAAGGCAAGTTGGTATCACAAAACGAATTCGCTGGGTTAAAAGCAGTCCGTATAAAACGATTCAAGAGATGTATGCTTCTTATGGTGCCGTTATTGTTCCAAGCAAAACAGAATCGTTCTGTCTGGTCGCCTTGGAAGCGATGGCAAATGGTGTTCCGCTTGTTGCTACACGATCGGGAGGATTAAAGGAATTCGTGAACAAGGGAAATGCCCAAATCATTCATGCCGTAAATAGTGTGAGTATAGCCCGGGCGATCAAGGAATTTTGGGATCATCCTTCACAATCCAAGAGAAGGATGATCAATGCCAGAACTACTGCTACTCAATATAAATGGCCGGCTATCTCTGGTAAATATAAGTCATTATTTACAAGCCTTATGAAGGAGAAAATAAAATG
Organism: Paenibacillus mangrovi; assembly: GCF_022898935.1. Classification (GTDB taxonomy): domain Bacteria; phylum Bacillota; class Bacilli; order Paenibacillales; family Paenibacillaceae; genus Paenibacillus_AQ; species Paenibacillus_AQ mangrovi. The sequence goes on from NZ_JALIRP010000004.1 coordinate 169,923, forward strand.
AACGTACCCAGTATTGCTAAACAATTTGGGGTGAAAGTAAGCAAGCAAAAGAAAATACAAAAAGGAATATATCGAATTGTTACTACGGATGGTAATACGTTCAGTTTAAAGCGGATGCCAAAACAGGTTGCTCGATTTCGATGGATTGATCAAAGTTTGCTGAGAGTCCGGCGAAAAGGTTCACACCTGGCATGGCGAAATCCACAAACACCTGAAGGACACAAACCGCATGCAATTTCACCAAAAGGAGAGCTTTTTGTACTAACTCCTTGGATCTCAGGAAGAAAACCATCTCCTCACTCTCTAAAAGATATGCAAGCTTGTGGTATCGCCTTAGCACGCTTTCACAAGGCAGGTCGTGCTAATCTTATGGGAACATTCGATAATAGTGAGATTGGAACATGGTATTCAACATTTAGTTCCTGGGAACGTTCTATAAAAAACAAGATTTCAAAAGCGAAAAAAAACAGATATAGTTTGCCAATTAGCCAATTTATCAAAAAAAACGGACCGGAGATCATAGGTTATTCAATCTCGGCGAAAACTCTACTGCAAAATAGTGGATATTATACCTTCCGCCGTAATCCGCGTCATATGAAAGTATTGTGCCATGGGGACGGCGGTCCAAGCAATTTTATTCTAAATGATAAAGGCACTTACCTTATCGACTTTGAAACTTTGCATGTCAATTTGCGAGCTTACGATTTATATAGGGTCATTTATAATTCATGCAAAGATTATGAATGGGATTTTTCGATAGCTGCCGCTATTCTGGATGGATACCGTCAAGTTTCTCAACTGAATATGGACGATTACAAACTTATTCGAGTCTGGCTGCGGTTTCCATTTTCTACTTATTTAGTGCTATCCTCTTTTAAGAGATTTCCATTGACACAAAGCAGGTTACAATGGGCACTGAAATCCGAAAGAAGGATCGGTCCTTTTCTAAAAAAACTTGATAAATATGCCGTGCGAAATAGCTCCAAGAATGCAGGGCATTAGAGGTCGGTAGTTCATTAATACCCCACAAAATTCACTTACATCGCTGCTTCCGTCAAAATCTCACTTGAAATCTCTATTTTATGAATGGTGTGCAAGAAGCTGATGATCTGCAGAAGTCCTCCTGGTGTTACGCCTGTTGCTACGAAAAAGACACTGTCCCCGCCTACCATATCGTCCATATACAGCAGTTGGCTTGGGTTGGAAATCCCCATTCGGATGCAGCGTTCCGTTTCTTCCAGACCATCTGGCAGATGACGTCCCTGCATTTCCCCGCCCATACATTTGAGTGCAGCAGCGGCCAAAACCCCTTCCGGAGCCGCAGCAATTACGGAGATGGCATTGTTTAGCCCGCTTGCCACCGTTTCGGTTCCTTCTAAAGGATCCACGGCGATTCCACTCGAGGTCCGCGGCGATTGCATACTTTTTCACCATAACTTTTCCCAGTGTAGTACCAGTGCACCCACCAACACCGCACATGAATAATTTTATCTTACAGGTAAATCATATGAATTAATTAAAACGATTGACAAGGGAGAAATCAACTTGATCTATACCATATTGATCATTATTGCTGTAATTGCATGCGCAATCTCAGTATTCATGTCCGTGTCCATCATGCGTGAACAAGCAAAACATAGCAAAGATCATATTCATCCTACAGTCGCCAAGCATCCGTTAATGGCTAATGCCATTGTTATTCTCTATTTGGCCTTCCCCATTTTAGTCCTCATTGGTGGCCTGCTCTGGTGGTATATGGATGTAAAAGGACTAACTTAATTCGTTAGGAGTGTTTGTCTTTGGATAAAAAGAAATATTATGTGTCCGTACAGTCCAGAACTATTATGGAACGTCAAGATGAGGCGGCTTATGAACTTGTCATTGAAGCTACCCCTGAAGAAGCCAATCAGCTTCGTGATATATTTAGCTCTATGTATCATTTTGATATGGAAACCTATTTCCGTATGCATTACCCCGGCATTCCCGAGCATTATGACTATGATAACGATATGTACGCACGTGACGTAAAGGATATTTACCAGCTGCTCTACAAGCTTGGCACGGGCGAAACAAGAGAACATATTGAAACCATGAATGTACTGGACTAATCACTCGGCAAAAAAAGATCTGTCCTCTTTCCTTAATGGGAAGAAAACAGATCTTTTCAAAATTTCAATAGTTAATGGGTCTATTCCCCTGAAATAGTCTCGGCAGGTGACCACCGGCTCATAAATTCATTCAGTTCAATCGCTTGCCCTCCGCTCAGACGGGAGCTTTCCGCGGCAAAAGCAATCATGTGGCTGCGGACGGATGCAGCTGCTGAAGTTAGGCTCTCTAGACCGTTATTATCGCGCACCTGGTTCAGGAAGTCCCGGACAATGCCGCTGTCGCCGCCGCCGTGTCCGCTAGTCTGAACAGGGATCTCAATGGTAGTCTTTTGATGTGTTAAAAAATCATACAACGTAATGTGGTCCCCTTCACCACGCAGTTCTCCTTGAGTGCCCATGATTTGGATTCTACGTTCCTGCTCAAATGTGAATCCGCACATGCTGAACATGGCCGTCGCACCGCCTTCAAACTCCATGTTCACCACCTGATGGTCGACGACGTTATTATCGCTTCGATACACGCAGCGGCCATAGTCCGTCTCCTGCAGCCCTTTAATAATATTAGGTTTTGTCAGTTCAGGTGTAAAATGACGGGCCCAGCCCTTGAAATCATCACTCAGATAAAAACGTGGAGCAGAGTACGCACAAGTTGGCTCCACGGCACACTCCAGGCAGCGGTTTGCGGAGCCAGCAGGCGCATTTCCTTCATGGAAATGCTTCAAGGAACCAAATGAGCTGACCCGAAGACATGAACGGTCCATCAACCAGGAGAGAATATCCATGTCATGGCACGATTTAGCCAAAATCATCGGACTGGAGGTATCGGAATTATTCCAGTTTCCGCGAACGAAGCTGTGGGCAATATGCCAGTAGCCGACATTTTCGTTTAATTGGATCGATACGATTTCGCCGATACGCCCTTCCTGGATCACTTTCTTGATCGTACTCCAAAACGACGTATATCTCAGTACATGGCAGATCGTCAACAGACGATCCTGATCCTGGGCCATTCTCTCCATCTCGATACACTCCGCAGGCGATGGTGACATCGGTTTCTCCAGCATTACGTGGTATTTCTGCTTTAATGCTTGCATCGTTGGACCAAAGTGCATCTGATCCTGCGTACAAATGATAGCGATATCTGCCATTTGCGGCTCTTGCAGCAGCGGCTCCCAGGATTCATAACACCGCTCCTGAGGGATGTTGTGCTTTTCAGCAAATCTTTCCCGGCGTACCGGGTCAGACTCGGCAACAGCAACAATTTCAAGCTCATGCGGATAATCCAGAGCGTAGTTGGCATAACTTCCTCCTCTTGCTCCCGCTCCGATTACGACTGCCTTAAGTTGGTTCATGTACTTCTCCCTACCTTTATTAGAATGGTCTCCTACAGGGTGCTTCGGTAGACTTCGAGACTCGTGCTTGTTTGAATGCTCTTTGATGTTTAACAATCAGAATTCATTAAGGTTTGACATATCGCTCCGCTGCCGATTGATAAATGGCCACGTAGCGATCTACGCCCATCTTCTGCAGTGCATCCACATATTTATCCCAATTATCAAATGATTCATTGCCCGTAATGAACTTGTCTTTCATTTCCATGACATACGAATCGATATCCGTTTTAATGGTCGTCAACTCGCTTTGTTCATCCTGCGTGAAGTTGAATGCCGGCCAGACCTGATCCTGAGGCAGTACGTAAGGCTCGGCTTTCTTGGCATTCTCGACGGAGGTAGGCAGGCCTTCGGCTCCTTTGAAAAACTGTTGCTTGACGAATCCCGGATAATAGCCGCCTGGCCAAATGAGATATTGTCCGATCGCCTGATCCAAATTAAGTCCATTCGGGTTATTTTTAATTTCATCCGTATAGTCGACATTGCCGTTAGCATCTTCTTTGTAGGTTTCATCCTTCCAGCCCATAAAGAACAGCTTGATGCCCTCATCGCTGTAGAAGTAATCCATCCACCGTATCATCGCTTCCGGATGCTTCGCCTTATCCGTCAGAACGAACATGCCGATGTTGCCAAGTGGAGAACCGTAAGCGTTAAAACTCTGATCGCCATGGGGACCTTTTAATACTGGAAGTCCTACGTATCCTTTCTGATTGTATATAGCCACCGGATCAACACTGTCGGACACGCCAAGAAGTCCCTGCATCCCTTTCGAATCAACTTCTGTACTCTTGACCGATACGATATCCTGTTCCAGCAGCCCGTCTTTATATAGCTTATTCACGAACTGAAGCAGTTCCTTGTAGTGTGGATCCGTCGGAACAAACCGCACCTTGCCTGTCGTAGGATCGGTGTCCACGTTGATATTCGCGGTACCGTGATTATTTAATCCGAACGAACCTCTCAAATAGCTGAGGAGACCGTCCGTACCAACAGCTCCCCAAGCGATTTCATCCTTCTGGCCGTTGCCGTTCGGATCGTTTTCCTTAAACGCCTTCAACATGTTGTAAAGATCGTCCAGCGTCTCTGGCTGCTTGAGACCCAGCTTATCCAGCCATTCCTGCTTCACCCATGGCGTTCCGTATAAAACCGATTTGAATTCCGGATCATAAATGGTCGGCAAGCCATAGATATTACCATCCGGCATCGTAATGCCCTTGGCGATAATCGGGTATTTTTCCATCACTGCCTTGAAGTTGGGCGCATATTTGTCGATGAGATCGTTTAGTGGGATAAATGCTCCCTGTTTGCCGTATTTGAGCAAATCCGTCCGGGAAAACGCCGAAGCGTAAAACATTTCCGGATAATCGTTACCGGCGAGGAGCAAGTTTCGTTTTTCTTTCAGCGTATCTGTCTGTACCGTATCCCATTTGACATGGATATTGGTCTTTTTCTCATAGTCAGTCCACAATCTGATGTTGTTCCAATCCGCATTTGCAAAAAACTTGCCCGCAAAGGCCGATACCGTAATGCTTTCGTTCACGATCGGATAACCGGTTGCATTGATCTTGGCTTCTGTAGCCTCCTTGGCCCCGCCACCACCTGTATCAGCCGACTTACCTGAGCTGCATCCCGCCAGAACGGTAATCGTAACCATACAGGCCAGCAGCATTTTCCCCCTTTTATTCCCCTTCATCTTACGTCCTCCCTTTGTCTCAATTTATCCATACAAGGGCTACCCTTTGATGGCACCAATCATTACACCTTTGACAAAATATCTTTGTAGGAATGGATACAGGATCAGAACCGGAATATTCGCTACAACCAACACCGCATATTTAATGCCTTCTACTTCCCGCTGCTGTTTGATCGCCGACTCGGTCGACATTTTCACCATATCGTTCGTCTGTCCCTGGATCAGAATTTCACGCAGGATCAGCTGAAGCGGGAACTTGTTCTTATCCGAGAGATATAGCAGGGCACTAAAGAACGCGTTCCAGTGGGCTACAGCATAAAAGAGAATCATAACCGCAATAATCGGCATCGACAGCGGTAAAATAATACGGGTCAAAATCTTAATGTTGGAGCAGCCGTCGATCGTCGCCGCCTCCTGCAGCTCATAAGGAATGGACTGCTGAAAGAAGGTGCGCATGATGATAATGTTCCAGATCGATACGGCGTTCGGGATGACCATAACCCAGAAGGAGTTCAGCATACCAAGATCTTTGATGAGCAGATAAGTCGGGATCAAGCCGCCTCCGAAGAACATCGTAAATACAAATAGCGCCATGATCGCGTTCCGTCCCACGAAATCCTTCCGCGACAGTGGATACGCACCTATGATCGTCATCACGAGATTAATCAAGGTCCCGATCAAGGTATATAAGATCGTGTTAGAGTAACCGATGAGAATATCATGATTCTGAAATATCTTAGCGTAAGAGTTTAGGTTGAATCCTTTTGGCCAGAGTAGCATCTCTCCGCGAAGTACAGTCTGTGGATCACTAAAAGAAGCACTGAGTACGAATATGAGCGGGTAAAGCACGATAACGGTAACCAGACTAAGAATAATATAGATCGAAACATTGAAAATGCGGTCTCCACGGGACTCCAGCAGCATGCCTCTTCCTCCTCACCATAGACTTGTTTCACTCACGCGTTTTGACACCCAGTTAACGGTAATCAGCAAAATGAAATTAATGACGGAATTAAACAATCCAATGGCAGCAGAGAAGCTGTATTCGGCCCCTTGTATGCCTGCGCGGTATACATAAGTTGCAATAATATCCGAGGTTTCCATGTTTAGATTGTTTTGCATCAGGAGCACCTTTTCAAATCCAACTCCCATGATGCTCCCAAGATTGAGAATGAGCAGGATGATAATCGTCGGGCGGATGCCCGGCAAGTTAATATGCCAAATCCGCCGCAGTCGGCCAGCTCCATCCACACGTGCCGCTTCATGCAGCTGATTATCAATGCCAGCCAAAGCGGCTAAATAGATGATCGAGCTCCAGCCCATCGTCTGCCATACATCCGAGAATACATAAAGGGATTTAAACCACGCTGGTTCTGCCATGAAGTTGATCGGTTGACCTCCAAACATGGTGATCAAATGGTTGACCATCCCGTAACGGGGTGACAGGAAAATCATCATCATGCCAACAACGACGACGGTGGACAGAAAGTGCGGCGCATAGGTGACGGTCTGGACGAATTTTTTGAATTTGGCCGATTTGGCCTCATTCATCAGCAGTGCCAGCACGATCGGGATCGGAAAACCTAAAGCAAGACTATAAAGGCCGAGCCCCAATGTGTTTTTGATTAGTCGCCAGAAAAAGTAGCTGTGAAAAAAACGCTCGAAATGCTCAGTGCCAACCCAAGGACTTCCTGTAATCCCTTTGGTCGCGATAAAGTCCTTAAACGCAATTTGAATACCGTACATCGGTACATAGTGAAAAAGAATGTAATATGCGACGACCGGGAAAATAAGCAAGTATAACTGCCAATTACGTGAAATGCGGCTCCATTTCAACTTGGAGTCTCGCTTGGCTTCCGGTCTGGTACCGGCAAGCGCAGATACTTTGGCATTAGCCACGTTGAATCCCCCTTTTTTGGATAGGACATAGATGCAGCTTCATCAATAACTTTTGCGACTTTATGAAATTAACGTATTCCCTCCCATCCGCATTAAAGCGATAATTTGTCTTGAAGTCATTGATTCTATGTAAAGGTTCATGACAAACAAATGAAAACCAAATAAGTTTGGTTTAGTAAAACGCGTGGTAGCTTTTCGGAAAATGTTTGATTGGGATCGTGTGTAAGATTGGGCGGATCTATGAGGTGTGTTGAAAGTGATGGGTACGTGAAGTTTAGTGTAGAGTTAAATGTGAAATGTCATGATAACAGTAATTCAGAGTTTTTGTAAGCGCAATCAAAAGTTGCTAAATAAACAAACCAAATATAGCTCCCATCCAAATATTTGGATATACATGCCAAAACTTGATTAATTTTTCTCATCATAATATAGGGATATTTGGATTGTCAAACAATATTTTGCGATTTGTTTTGGCTTGGATTTCACAGAAATAGATAAAAAATGCAAAAACCTGACATCCATAACGAATTCAGGCTCTCTTTTGAATCGGAATTTCTTCTGTTATTTTCTTACAAAGCTAGTAGATTCCCGGATCATCACGCTCATCGTTATCCATCTTTCTCGAATAGGCGGGGCCTCCAATAAAACCAATTCGCTCATGTCCTTGTTCAATCAGATGATGAACGGCTGACCGGGCCGAGAAAATACGGTCGCAGTCGACAACAGGTACGGATAACCTTTCATCATTCCAATTGACGCCTAGTACAGCAACGTTTTCTTTTTCAAGCAGCTCTATCATTTCCTGATCATACCAGCTTATTAGCGCAACGCCTTGTATTTCTTCATTCCTAATCAGCGTTTTGATCCGATCAGAATCACTCACCTCATCCGAAGTACGCACGATTGCCGAAGGATATCCAAGTTCGTTCATCCGGTCGTGAAATCCTGCAAGTACCTCGGTAAAATACGGATGGTTCTCAATTAAATGCTGCGGGACCACACATGCAATGTGCTTGAAGGGATTCTTGGACATGTATCCAGTTCCGGAATCCTTCTGAATCCGGTATCCCAGCTCAATTGCTGCATCCATGATCTTCCGCTTCGTTTCCTCATTCACCGGACGGTCCGTATTTTTCCCTTTGGAGCCCCAATAGAAAAAGGAGCTGCAGTTCAAGTCTGCAGCTCCTTCATGATAGATATTTAGTTGAAGAACAAGATGTTATTAATCTTCAAATTCAACGTTGTGATAAACCTGCTGAACGTCTTCCAGATCCTCGAGTGTGTCGATCAACTTCTCGAACTGTGCTTGTACGTCTTCAGGAATAGTCACATTGTTTTGGGCCAGCATCGTGATCTCGGCAACGGTAAACTCCGTAACACCTGCACCTTTAAATGCATCCTGAACCGCTTGGAATTGATCCGGCTCCGCATAGACGATAACCGCTTCATCCTCTTCCACGATATCACGTACGTCAACGTCCGCTTCCATCATCAGCTCAAGCACTTCGTCGGCTGTTTTGCCTTCAACGCCAATAACGGCCGCTTGGTCGAACATATACGACACAGAGCCGCTTACTCCGAGATTTCCGCCATTTTTGCTGAAGGTCGAACGCACTTCGGAAGCCGTACGGTTAACGTTATTCGTCAACGCGTCAACGATGATCATCGAACCGTTAGGTCCAAAGCCTTCGTAACGAAGTTCGTCATAGATTTCATCGGAGTTGCCTCTCGCTTTTTCCAATGCGCGGTCAATGATCGCTTTAGGCACATTGTATGTTTTTGCGCGTTCCAGAACGACCTTCAGTGCACGGTTGGATTCCGGATCCGGCTCGCCTTGCTTGGCAACCACGTAGATTTCGCGGCCAAACTTGGCATATACACGACTTGTATTTGCGTCTTTCGATGCTTTCTTTTCCTTGATATTATTCCACTTACGCCCCATACTTTTCCGCTCTCTTTCGCTATTGATTCTATACTTCGGTCTTATAAGGCGCGATCAAGAAAATGGCTGCTCAATTTGGCCTACTATTTTCTTGATCGCGCCTAAATACACTGGTATATTATAGCTCGAAATATGCGGTTGAACAAGTTTTATGAGGAAGGATCACAGAAAGGAGATTTATCTGGAAGACATGAAGCAACAAAAAACAACCAACCGAACATTCAGGAAGGTTGTTTATAGTGTTTATATTTAATGTTATTAACTATGTGCCGAGGTCCACTCTGTTATTTGTAAAGACGGCATCCTCTTTTGACTGGAAGAAGCGGGTTCCTTTATCCGAGAAGGCTTTGAGGGATAGTATCACACACACGGCAATGCCTGCTCCTGCAGCAATCAAGCACACGGACTGAACGGAGAATATCTCCGAAAGAACGCCGACCAAGAGTGTCAGTACAATCGTAATGATGCCCTGCATCATGTCAGACATACTTCCGAATCGGCCCATTATCGACGAAGGCACATGCTTTTGGAAAAAAGTCGAATAACCCGAGCTGGCAAACGACATGCAAAATCCTAAAAGCATAAAAGCCGCCGTAGCTGACAAAAAGCCCGATGATGCATAAAACCAAAAATAACATACTGCGGTAACCGTTAGCCCTGCGCTGATAAACAGGCGGTAGGAACATTTTTTGGACAGCAGCGTCGCGAGAAAGGAGCCTGCAAGCGAACCAACCCCTGTCAAACTGAGCAGATTGCCATAGTCTTTTTCGGACAGCTTCATATGCATCTTGATGTATGTCGCTTCTTGTGAGTCGATGGAGAAACCGATCAGCATCGCGATCTGGATGAGAATGAATAACATAAAGAAGTATGTAGAGTTTTTCGTGAATTGGAGTACGATGCGCCAATCTTCCACCATGGTACGTAGTCGGACCGGTTCGCTTTTTTCCTTACGATCTTCGTCTACATTGGGCAATAAGTAGATAAGACACGCGCAGACCAGGAAGCTGGCCGCATTAAAAAGAATGCTGAAGGTTGTATTGGTCAGGTTAATTAACACTCCCGAAATAGCGGGTCCCAGCAAAAAAGCGCCTGAATTCGTCATGCTCATGATCGAGTTAAAGCGCTGCCGGCTGCTTACCGGTACAAGCTTGGTAATGTAAACGTTCGAAGCCGGGCCAAAAAAGGAACTTAAGACGCTGATCAGGAATGTAACGGCGTATATCATCCAAATCGAAGGCAGCCATGGAATCAGAGCAATTAGCAGCCCTCGGATGACATCGACGCCGATCATCAGCTTGCGCACATTCACGCGGTCAATAATGCTGCCGGACCACAGATTGGTGAGGAGCATCGCTACCGGTCTGACGACGAAATAACCCGCCACCGCAGCTGCGGAGCCTGTCATATGAATGATGAGCAGATTAATGGCCACAAAATAAATCCAGTTACCCAGATTGGAAAAACCGATGCCAAAAATAAGTAAAGCGGATTTGTTCCATTCTTTCATCTTGCACCTCATTTCTTGATGTTTCCGTTCTACCTCACAAACAGTGAATATAATCATTCAAATAGTTTACATAATATTATTTTCGTTAACTCATTTGATTTGCTTCCATTTTTTATTATGTGGAATAAACGTTTTCTTGTAAATCATGGAGTAAAATAAAACGCAAAAAGCGGCACACCTGCTCATGTTTAAGAGCGGCTGCCGCTTTTTTGTTTTCTTGCGTGCGTATGAATTATTCTTCGGGTCTGTTCCCCGCATCCATACCCGTTTCGGATACGGTCATTACCGGCTTTACGGTAAGGTCACTATGTACGCGGATCTGACAGGACAGACGGATGTTAGGCTCCGTAATCCCCTTTTTCTCCAGAATTTCAGCTTCTGCTGCTCCCTTAGGACCGGCATCGCCTTCCAGAATTTCAACACGGCAGGTCGTGCATCTTGCATTGCCGCCGCAGCGGTGCAAAATATCTACTCCGTTATCTTCCAGAGCAAGCACCAGCTTCTTACCCTCTTCGATCTCAATCGGGCCTCTGCCCTCAACAAGAATTGTTGGCATATTGTTTTTTCCCTCCTTTCATATCATCAACAATCATTATTACCTAAAGACAGCTGAAAGTTCAAGCTCATCGCTTTGGTCATATGAAAAGAATTTATCTCAGGCGGTTATGGATCACCATGCTATACACTTATCTTTTATTCGATTATAGTTAAATCAGATACTATTTATTTCCAGTCCACATATCAGGGAGGTTGTCACATGGAGCCATTTTCAAGTGATTTGCTAAACGATAAGGTCGTATTGATTACGGGAGGAGCAACCGGGCTGGGACGTGCAATGGGGGAGAAATTTCTGAATCTAGGGGCAAAACTAGCGATTACTGGGCGCCGGGAAGAGGTATTGAAGCAAACAACCAGCGAGCTTTCTGCAAACGGTTACAGCGTCTTCTACAAGCCTTGTGACGTGCGCGATCCCGACCAGATCTCCGAGCTTGTTGATGCCGTTGAATCGCATTACGGTGGTCTAGATATCCTCGTCAACAACGCTGCCGGCAATTTTATCAGTCCGACCGAAAGGCTGTCGCACCGGGCCGTCGACGCCGTCCTCAATATTGTACTGCACGGCACCTTCTATGCTACCCTTGAAGTAGGAAAACGCTGGATTGAACAAAAGCGGCCAGGAACCATGCTGAACATCGTGACGACCTACGCATCCAGCGGATCAGGTTATGTCGTGCCCTCTGCGGCCGCAAAAGCCGGCGTCCTCTCTCTCACCCGCTCCCTGGCGGTCGAATGGGCTAAATATGGTATCCGTCAGGTAGCGATTGCTCCAGGTCCTTTTCCGACCGAAGGTGCGTGGTCAAGGCTCTCTCCTACCCCTGAACTGGAAGAGAAAATGATGGACCGGATTCCGCTCAAACGGGTTGGAGACAAAGATGAGCTTGCCAATCTCGCGGCCTTCCTGATCTCCGATTATGCAGCTTACATTAACGGAGAAGTGGTCACGATCGATGGCGGGGAATGGCTTCAAGGAGCTGGGCAATTCAACGACTTAAGGCAAGTGACCGATGAGCAGTGGGATGTCCTCGCCCAAATGACCCGGAAAGGAAAATAAATGAGAACGAAGCAAGAAATGATGGATTTAGTTCTAAATGTTGCGAAAAAAGATGAACGGATTCGAGCCGTCGCCATGAACGGATCGCGCACCAATCCAAATGCGCCTGTCGATCCGTTTCAGGATTATGATATCGTCTACCTGGTGTCCGAAATGGATTCTTTTATTCAAGATCCGCAGTGGGTGGATGTGTTCGGAGACCGGATCATCATGCAAACACCGGAGAATATGGACTTATTCCCTGCATCGCTTGGTGGCCGCTTTACGTATTTAATGCTTTTTACAGACGGCAACCGGATTGATCTGATGTTGGTCCCCATTGAGGAAAAAGAGATCTACTGTCAAGAGGATAAGCTGACCGTCATTCTGCTCGACAAGGATCAAAATCTTCCTGAAATTGCGTCGCCTTCCGATGAGAAGTATTGGGTTCAGCGACCATCCGCTGCGTTTTTTGCCGACTGCTGCAATGAATTTTGGTGGGTCTCCACGTATGTGGCCAAAGGATTATGGAGAAACGAAATTCTATATGCACAGCATCATTTGCAAAATATTATGAGACCGATGCTGATCAAAATGCTGGAGTGGCAGGTTGGCATCCAAACCGATTTCTCGGTGAGCACGGGCAAGAACGGAAAATATCTGCAGCAGTATATGACAGAACAGAACTGGAATGAACTCCTCTCGACCTATCCCGATGGAAGCTATGAAAATGTATGGAAGGCTTTGTTCGACATGTGCCTGCTTTTCCGCAGCTGCGCTCTGTTTGTCGCTAAGCATTTCGAGTTTGAATATCCTCATCAGGATGATGAGCGGGTGACTGCGTATTTGAAGCATGTCCATGCGCTTCCGGCTGACGCAGTTGAAATTTTTTGATTGTTATTTTTCGAGTCAAAACATAATTAATGTTGTGAATTGTAAATGCAATAAATTATAATATAAAGCCCAATTTCTCTGACTTATCCTTGAGAAAATGGGCTTTTTAGATAGTACCAGCGGAGCTTACACCACCCGTATTACGTTATTTTCGGTGCAGCGCGCATGCCGATGTAGCAATATACTGAACCGTCTGTCAGTGTGGAGAAAACCACAGGTATCAAGTCCTCGCTGGCGCCCACCCCGGCATACACCGACTCCGACACGGGGATAAGGATGATTTCCATCGGCGGAGGGGGGGCTTGCCTTCCGTCGAAGATTTCGTATCTCAAATGGAGTGTTCCGTTGTGATTCGTGACGGTCATGACGACTCCTTGACGCTTGTAAATGCCAACGAACGGCGTGATATCAACCATAGGCGACTGCATCACCGGTTCAAAGGCAGCGTCAGGCATTCTTGTTTCGGCCAATTCTTCGAACAGTTCCCGAAATAGAATCGACTGAAGCAAATCCGTGCTCCCACCGTTGGTCAACAAGGCAACGGCTACGCCGCGACCTGGGACAATACGCAAATACCCATTCTGTCCGATTGTGGCACCATCGTGTCCAAACACAGGGACACCGTTCCAGTCGTAAATCATCCAACCAAGCCCCCATCCTTCGTTGTGAGATGTCCACTTGTCAGGAGTTTCGGCCTCCAATCGATGCATGTCGGCGACCGTCTCAGAAGTCAACACTCGAGTACCGTCCGGCGCAACGCCGCCTTTGAGATACATCTGAGCCAACCGAACGAGGTCGGCAGCCGTAGCGCACAAAGCTCCGCCGCTGGGACCAGACGAACGTGGCAATAGGTTCCAGAATGGCGCTGGTTCCGGATCTTGACCATTCCCGCCTGCCAAGTGCCCCATCGCCGCCCGAAACCGCAGCACTTCCTCAGGCAACGTTACCGTACCGACTAGTCCGAGTGGAACGAGGAGTCGGTCTCTTAAGACATCGTCCCAAGACTGGCCCGTTACGACCTCGACGATACGGCCCAACACGTTGTATCCCACGCTGCTGTACGAAACGACCGTCCCGGGTGAGCTTTCCAGTCTCAGTTCCTCGCAGGCCTCGATGTAACGGGCTAAGCAGTCATCGCCGCGACCGGTGTCGATCATAAAATCACTAGTCATACCGCTAGTGTGATTGAGTAATTGACGTATCGTTATCGCTTCGGTTCCGGGGACAACAAGCTCCGGTAGTATATCCTTCACTGTTGCGTTTATATCTAGCTCTCCCGAATCGACCAGCTGCATCACCAGTGTAGCCGTATACACTTTAGTAATTGAACCGACCTGGAACAACGAATCCGTCGTTGCTTCCACGCCTGTCCCCCTATGCAGCAGTCCACTGGCTAACTCGTGAATTTCCCCATTAATGAGCACCGCTAGAGACGCACCTGGTACGTGGTAGGTTGTTCGCAGCCCATCTAGTCTCTTTTGCCAATGATCTAGGTTGAAGGTTTTCGTCGTATTTTCCATATCGATTTCCTCCATTGTTTTATAGATACCAACCAAAGGTATGATAATAGCTAAAAAAGATCTGCCTTTTAAGGCAGTTATAATCAGAGAAGATGCATAAACCTAACTTTTAATGCTTCTCGCTATAAGAACGATAAAACTCCTCATATCGCTCAATCATTTGCTCATCTAACAGGTCAATCCCTATTCCATTTAATAATTCCTGGAAGAAGCGGCACCTACGAACCATATCCTCGGGTGAGGCTTCGAAAATCATGGGGCTTAGCCATAAGTTACTGAGAAGCATCACTGTCTCACTAAGCTCCTTGGGATAGTTTGTTTTGATAGACCCATCTAATACCCCTTGTTCAATGATAGGCTGTATATAAATGGGCACAGCATCCTCAATTACGCTTTGTAGTTGGGCTGCCAACATCTTTGGATTTTTCAAGAGATTTGGCGCCGTGGACATCATCTCCAGTTGTGCAGGATCATGATTTAAAGAGACCCGGATTATTTGACGAAGCTTCTCAAGACCATTTAATCCCTTGTCATCCCGGACAGCAACCAATCTATCTTCAACGTCTTTGTAAAGTTGATTGAGAACCGCAATGATGATATCTTCCTTTGACTTGAAATGATGATAAATTGCCCCTTTCGTAAGCCCGCCGAGCCCCTCGATGATATCCTGTATAGATGTGTTTTCAATGCCTTTTTTTATAAACAGGTTTAGCGAAACGCTGAGAATCTGGTTTAGTGTTTCTTCTGGATATTTATTCCTTGCCATCAATACGTCTTCCTTTCATACATTCGGTTGGTATGTTTATAAGATAAAGAATTCCTTTGAAGTTGTCAATCAGAGAGTTTTGGGGCTTCAGTAAGGAAACTGTCCAAGATGCTTCCAAAAACTGCAAAGAAGCTCCCCTATTTATCTACGGAAGAGGAGCTTAAAATGCTACTACGTCATCCCTTACCCTCAATCGTTCAAAGAGATGTTGTCTAGGCATGTCGATTCAATGCGAAGAAAGCAGGGTATCGATGATTTACTTTTCATCAAAACACCGTTACATGTACTGTTTCAATATCTCCTGCAGCTTAAGCGCGAGTCCGATCTTACCTTCGACCTTCAGTGACCCGGTCATAAATGCCATCGTTGTGTTCAAATCGTTCTCGAGCAGCTTGTGAAAATTCTTTTCCGATAGTGTTAACGTGCAGTCGGCTGCCCCTGAAGCTTCTTCAAATACAACCGCTTTGGCATTCTTAAAAGCAACCTGATATGTGCCGACATCACCGATGTTAAACTGGTAGACCGCATTCAGCGTTTCGATCGGCTCCGGCCTGGCATTCATCTTGTCTGCAAGCTGCTGAAGCTCCTCCTTAATGGTCATACAAGTCCTCCTTCATCATCAGTCTCATTCATATCCCGGTATCGGTTTTTCCAGCACACGGAACGTTCCTGTACCGAAAGCCAGCAGATCCCCGTTTTCTTTGCGGGCGAATGCTTGGGCTGTAATCAGCTTGCGGGAACTGTGAATCAGCTCCGCCGTCACCAGTACACGCCCTTCGGATGACGGTGCCACGTAGTTCATATTTAGCCCTACAGTGACGACGCTAACACCAGGTCTTGCAAGCATCACGATAATTCCCATTGCGGAATCAATGACTGATGCATGCATTCCTCCGTGCAGAATCCCGATCAGGTTCAGATGATGTGGCTGAATATCAAATGCGACGACAACTTGTTTTTCGTTGATCTCGACAATTTCGCAGCCGATAAAGTCCCAGAAGGTATTCTTTGCTGCCCGTTCCAGGCGCTCCAGATCTGGAAAATTACCGCCGGATACGTGATCCATATGTTTACACTCCTTCACAAATCCACCTTGGATTGATTCGCAAGCTTTTCGTTTTCTTCGTCGATCAGTTTCCGGCGGAGCACCTTGCCCACCAGCGTCTTAGGCAGAGAATCACGGAACTCGTAAATCTTCGGTACTTTGTAAACGGCCAGCCGCTCCTTGCACCAGCTCTTCAGCTCTTTCTCCGTTACGGTTGAGCCTTTGCGCAGTACGATGTAAGCCTTTACATTTTCGCCTCGGTAAGGGTCATTAATGCCGGCGACAACCGCTTCTTCCACGTCCGGATGTTCAAACAATACTTCTTCAACTTCCCGCGGATAGATATTGTAGCCTCCAGCAATGATCAAATCTTTCCGTCGATCTAGAATATAGAAGAAGCCTTCATCATCCATGCGTGCCAGGTCGCCGGTGTACAACCAGCCGTCACGAAGCGTGCGCTCCGTCTCTTCGGGCAGATTCCAGTAGCCTTTCATGACCTGAGGACCTTTGACGATCAATTCGCCGACTTCTCCGAGTGGCATTTCTTCTCCCGTCTCCGGATGGACAACCCGGGCAAGAGTATCTGGAAACGGAATACCGATCGATCCGGTTTTTCTCTTTTCCCAAATATTATTGGCATGAGTCACTGGCGAGGCTTCCGTCAATCCATAGCCTTCAATCAACTTCCCGCCTGTGATCTTCTCGAAACGCTCCTGAACCTCCACCGGAAGCGGCGCAGCACCGCTGATACAGATTTGGATGGACGAAAGATCAAAGCCGCTGACATTCGGATGATGAATAACGGCAATATACATGGTTGGAGCGCCCGGGAACACGGTCGGCTTTTTATTGTGGATCGTTTTCAGCACCTCATCAATTTGAAATCGCGGGATCAGGAGCAGCGTACCGGCATTATAAATCGCCTGATTCAGGAGAACTGTAAGGCCGAACACATGAAAAAATGGCAGTGCCGCCAGATAGACTTCTTTCGCTATTTGTGTACGGTAAAACCAGAGCTGTCCCTGAACGGTGTTGGATACCAGGTTCATATGCGTAAGCATGACGCCTTTGGCAAAACCGGTCGTTCCGCCCGTATACTGAATCAAGGCGAGATCATTTTCGGCATCAACCGGGACCTCAAACGGCGTTTCGGTTGAATTTTTTAGAAACTGGACAAATGACAGTACACGCTCGTTATATTCCACTTTGACGGCCATGCCGTCTTTTTTGGCCTTAATGGGATATAGCATATTTTTCGGGAATGGCAGGTAATCTTTCAAAGATGTGATGATCATACGTTCCATTGGGCGACGCTCCATCGCTTTATTGACCCGCTCCACGAGC
The DNA here is from genome assembly GCF_022898935.1 of Paenibacillus mangrovi. GTDB lineage: Bacteria > Bacillota > Bacilli > Paenibacillales > Paenibacillaceae > Paenibacillus_AQ > Paenibacillus_AQ mangrovi. Next base: position 187,626 of record NZ_JALIRP010000004.1, read on the forward strand.
GCATCTAAGGTCACGATGATTTTTGCTCCCGAGTCAGTCAGCTGATGTTCAATTTCGCGGGGGACATACAGTGGATTCGTCATCACCGCTATACCGCCTACAAGGAGTGTGCCGTAGTAGGCAATCACTCCTTGAGGGCAGTTGGGCAGCATGATGGCGACGCGGTCCCCTTTGCGAACGCCCAACTGGTGCAGGGCATTCGCAAAACGGTAAACCGATTTGAGCAAGCTTGAATAGGTTATTTTCTTCCCCAGAAAATCCAGCGCAATATGCTGGGGGTATAATGTCGCTGAATCGATCAAAAATTGGGCCACATTTTGCTTGGGATATTCGTAACTGTGCGGGACCTCTTCAGGATATTGATCTAACCATGGATTCATCGTCATCCAGGCCACCCCATCTCACATAATTACAAAACGTAAGCTTCTGCACTGATCACTTTCGCTGCAATTTCACGCTTGATGCCAAGTACGTTGATCGGCGTTTTGCGGGCAAGCTTTTTCAGTACCGACAGCTGCGTGCGGAGTGTATCTCCGGATTCCATGGCTGCCAGCACTTCCTTGGCCCAGTTTTCAATTTTTACAAATTCCTCATGAATGAACACCGTCGTCATGTGAATAGTAAGCTTCGCTTTGTCTTCGCCGGAGCGGTCAATGATCTTCTGCGTGCGGAGCAGCGCGCTTTCCATCGCAAATACCGAAATCATCATGTCAGCCAGATCGCTCAGGATTTCCTGCTGCTCTTCCAGCTTCATTTGATACTTCTGAACGGCCTGAGCGCCGCACATCAGGAAGATTTTCTTCGACATTTTGAGTAGATGCGCTTCTTGTTCAAGCGTTCCTTCAAACAGCTGGCTTGGAATCGGCTCCATCAGTTCGTTTTGAAGTGCCATCGCTTTTTGCATCAAAGGAAGCTCGCCCTTCATGGCTTTCTTCACCAGCGAACCAGGAATAAGCAAACGGTTGATTTCATTCGTACCTTCAAAAATACGGTTGATGCGGGAATCACGGTAATTGCGTTCCACACGGTATTCCTGGGTAAATCCGTAGCCGCCGTGAATTTGCACGCCTTCGTCAACGATGAAATCCAGCACCTCGGAACCGAACACTTTATTAATGGAGCATTCGAGCTGATATTCGGCTATCGCTTTTGCGGATTGGTACCCTACCTGTGGACTGCTGTGATCTACTTCAGCCAGACCCACATCAAAGAGGCCTGCAGTACGGTATACCATACTTTCGAGCACGAAAGCCTTCGTATTCATGTCGGCAAGCTTTTTGCCAAGAAGCGGGAAGGAAGAAATTTTGCGTCCGAACTGAGTACGTTCGTTGGCATATTCTGCAGCGAGCGCAATCGTGTCTTTGGATGCACCCACGCAGCCTGCGGCTAGTTTGAAGCGACCGATGTTCAAGATGTTAAAGGCGATCAGATGGCCCTTTCCGACTTCCCATAACAGGTTCTGGGCTGGAACTTTCACATCCTCCAGAATGAGCTGGCAGGTCGAGGAACCTTTAATCCCCATTTTCTTCTCTTCCGGACCGATACTCACACCTTCCATGGTGCGTTCCACGATAAAGGTGCTAAAATCTGTACCATTTACTTTCGCATACACAATAAATATGTCCGCAAAACCGGCATTTGTGATGAACTGCTTTGTTCCGTTCAATACATAATACTCGCCGTCATCCGTTAACATGGCTGTTGTTTTGGCGCCTTGCGCGTCCGAACCGGAAGAAGGCTCTGTCAGGCAGTAGGCCGCGATCTTTTCGCCGGTAGCTAGAAGCGGCAAATATTTTTGCTTCTGTTCTTCGGTGCCGAAGTACACGATTGGAAGGGTTCCAATCCCGACATGAGCTCCAATCGAGAGAGCAAAGGAGGAAGCTTTTGTCAGATTTTCGTTGATCAGCGTGGAGCTGGCCTTATCTAGGCCGAGACCGCCGTAAGCTTCAGGCACATCAGCGCCGAGGAGTCCCAGCTCGCCGGCTTTGCGCATTTTTTCCACCGTCAATTCATAGTTCAGCTTCTCAATTTCTTCATCATGAGGAATGATTTCTCCTGCAACGAAGTCAGCCGTCGTTTCGGCAATCATACGATGTTCTTCGGTAAAATCCTCAGGCGTAACGATTTGACTGAAATCGGTATCCTCAATAATGAAACTGCCGCCAACCACTTTGTTCATTGTTGTGCTCATGCTCTACCTCTCCTTTTTAGATGTTAAAATATACGGTGTTTACTCAGGATGAACTTCAAAAACGCCTGCGGCTCCCATTCCACCGCCAATACACATCGAAACGACACCATATCCTCCGCCCTGACGTCTGAGCTCGTTGATGAGCGTGGTCGTCAGTTTCGTTCCTGTACAGCCCAGCGGGTGACCAAGAGCAATCGCGCCGCCATTGACATTGACCTTCTCCTCATCGATGCCCAGCTCGCGGATAATATGAACGCACTGCGAAGCAAAGGCTTCATTGATTTCAAACAGCTTCACGTCGTTCTGCGTAATGCCTGCCATGTCCAGTGCTTTGGGAATCGCCTTCACAGGTCCGACACCCATAATTTCGGGCTCCACGCCGCTGAGTGCGAAGGAACGGAACGTAGCCAGCGGTTTCAGACCGAGCTCATCTGCTTTTTCCCGGCTCATCACCACGACTGCCGCAGCTCCATCACTGGTCTGCGAAGAATTCCCTGCGGTTACCGTTCCGCCGAGCTTGAACGCAGGTCTCAGCTTACCAAGCACTTCGACCGTTGTATCCGCGCGAACACCTTCATCCATTTGGAAGACAAAGGATTTGGCGTGTACTTTTCCATTGTCGTCCACGTGCTTCAGTTCAACTTGAACCGGAATAATCTCATCGTTGAATTTGCCTTCCGCGATGGCTTTAGCAGCCTTCTCATGAGAACGGGCAGCGAAGCGGTCCTGATCCTCTCTTGAAATACCAAAACGCTCCGCCACCTCCTCTGCGGTATGCCCCATACCTATATACACTTCAGGCATTTCCGCAACGAGCTTCGGATTTGGCGATATTTTAAAGCCGGTCATCGGCACATGGCTCATACTCTCGACACCGCCGGCGATCAAGACATCCGCATGACCCAGCATAATCCGCTCCGCTGCGAACGCAATCGCCTGCAGACCTGATGAACAGAAGCGGTTGATCGTCAGTGCAGGTACAGTTACCGGAAAACCGGCATACAGCGACATGATGCGGGCAAAGTTTAATCCCTGTTCCCCCTCTGGCATCGCACAGCCAATGATAATGTCCTCTACATCTTCCTTGCTCAGTCCCGGCGCGCGATCGATGACCGCTTCCAGGACTGCTTTCCCGAGATCGTCCGCCCGGGTTTGGGCCAAACTGCCTTTTTTGGCTCTGCCAATGGCGGTGCGGGCCATGGATACGATTACTGCTTCTCTCATTTCGATTTCACCCTCCCCTGGGATGTTAGTTTCGGAGTGCTTTGCCTTTGGTCAGCATATGATGCATACGCTGCTGCGTCTTTGGCTCACCACAGAGACTGAGGAACGCTTCGCGTTCCAGATCAAGCATATACTGCTCGGTGACGAGCGTTCCGGCTGGAACGTCGCCGCCGGCAAGCACATGCGCCAGCTTTTTGGCAATAAGCAGATCATGATCGCTGACATATCCGCCGCGCTTCATTTCAATGGCTCCAAGCTGCAGAACAGCTTTGCCTTCAGAGCCAACGACGCGGATCTTTTCTTCCGGAATCGGCTTGTAATTGGTATTCGCAAGACCCAGCACCGATTGTTTGGCTTCATAGATCGAAAAGTCCTGATTCGCAACGACACGATCTGAAGGACGGAGATATCCAAGCTTTTTGGCATCATAGCCGCTTGTAGATACCGTAGCCGTACCTACTGTTTGGAATATGTGATTAATGAACGGCTGCAGGTCTACGCCCTCCACATTCGCCTGCTGGCTTGAACGGAGTGCAAATTCCTTGCAACCCCCGCCCGCAGGGATCAAGCCTACGCCGACCTCAACCAGACCGTAATAGGTTTCTGCGGAAGCCACCACATGATCGGCCGGCATGCAAGCTTCGACGCCGCCTCCAAGGCACATCCGGTGAGGAGCGGCCACAACTGGCTTTTCAAAGCGTTTGACCTTATACATCGTATTTTGGAATAAATGAATGATATCGTTGATTTCGTCCCATTCTTCGTCCTGGGCTTCCATCAATAGAAGCATGATGTTAGCCCCTACGCAGAAATTGCGTCCCTGGTTGGCGATGACCATGCCTTTATAGTTCTTTCTGACTTCATCGAGGCTACGGGTGATCAAGCTCAGAATGTCTCCGCCGATCGCATTGTTTGGCGAATGGAACTCTAGGCATGTCACGTTATCACCTAGATCGATCAAGCTTGCACCGCTGTTGCCTATGATGACTTTGTTGCTCTCCTTCAGACTGCGTAAATTGATGATTTCGGGTCCAAATTCCACTTCCTTGTACTTTGAAGAACCGATATGAATGGAGTAGAGCTTCCCATCTCCTTTTTTATAGAAAGATGTATTGCCTGCTGAGATCCATTCCTTCACCCAAGCCGGAACGGTAAGGCCTTCCGTCTCCATACGCTCTACTGATCTCTGCAAACCAATGGCATCCCAGGTCTCGAACGGTCCGAGTTCCCAGGAAAAGCCCCATTTCATTGCGTCATCGATCTCTTGAATGGAATCCGAGATTTCACCGACCTTTTCCGCAGAGTAAATTAGTACCTGCTTCAAGATGTTCCATGCAAGATCGGAATAACGGTCTTTGCCTCCGATGAGTGCTTTCGTTTTCTCCTTGGCGCCTTTGGCCAGCTTTGCGGCTTCCAGTGAAGCGGATTTCGGCTTTTTCTGTGGAACGTACTCCATCGTTATCAGGTCAAGCGCAAGAATTTCGCTGCCGCCTTCGCCCTTTTTCTTCAAATAGAAGCCTTGACCCGACTTTTCACCCAGCCAACCTTTCTCTACCATGCTCTTCATGACGAGCGGCACGGAAAAGATGGATTGTTCTTTTTCATCCGAGACATTGTTGTACACGTTATCCGCGACATGCACGAACGTATCGAGTCCGACTAAATCCAGCGTGCGGAAGGTGGCGCTCTTAGGACGGCCCATGGCCGGACCGGTCACCGCATCCACTTCTTCAACTGTAAAGCCGTTTTCCGTCATTTCCTTCAGTGTTACCAGCAGTCCGTACGTCCCGATGCGGTTGCCAATGAAGTTCGGCGTGTCCTTGGCAAGCACGACGCCTTTACCCAGTACCTTTTCACAGAATCCCTTCATAAAAGTGACAAGTTCGGGATTCGTTTGCTGCCCGGGAATAATTTCGAGAAGCTTCATATATCTCGGAGGGTTAAAGAAATGCGTTCCCATGAAATGCTTTTTGAACTCCTCACCACATTCCGCCACCATATCGTTGATCGAAATCCCCGACGTATTGGAGCTGACGATCGTTCCCGGCGTCCAGACACCTTCGATTTTTTGCAGGAGCCCTTTCTTCACTTCCAGATTCTCCACCACAACTTCAATGATCCAATCCACCTGGGCAAGCTGAGACAAATGATCTTCCAGATTACCTGGCGTGATGCGGTCTGCGAACGAATTGTCAAAAAGCGGAGCCGGTTTGGTTTTGGCCAGTTTGGCGATCGCAGAAGCCGCTAGCCTGTTTCTTACGGCCGGATTTTCCAATGTTAAGCCCTTGGCTGCTTCTTCTTCCGTCAGTTGTCTAGGTACCATATCCAGCAGTAAGCACGGAATTCCGACGTTGGCCAGATGTGCCGCGATTCCGGAACCCATGATTCCAGAGCCGATGACGGCCGCTTTGCGAATGGATTTGTTCATTTTGTGCTTGCCTCCATTTCTAGTCCTTTATTGTGAGCGGGATGATCGCTGAACACGGAGAGCTCCAATATTTCCGCGATGTCCTTCGCTTTCACACGGTCTTCGATTTCCTTCATTTTCGTCCCGTCCTCCATCATGGTCAGGCAGTAAGGACAAGCGCTGCTAATGATGCTCGGATTCACTTCAAGAGCCTGCTCTGTGCGCGCCAGGTTCACGCGTTTGCCGGAGGTCTCTTCCATCCACATCATCCCTCCGCCTGCGCCGCAGCACATCGCGTTTTCCCGGGTGCGCTTCATTTCGACAAGTTCTACTCCAGGGATGGCCTTCAGCACATTGCGAGGCTGGTCATAGACGTTGTTGTACCGGCCGAGGTAGCAGGAATCGTGATACGTGATGCGTTCTTTCACTTCATGCTTGAGAGCCAACTTGCCCTCTCTAATCAATTGGTCGAGAAGCTGTGAATGATGAAGCACCTCAACCCCTTCAAGACCAAACTCCGGATATTCGTTTTTAAAAGTATTAAAAGTGTGAGGACACGCAGTAACGATTTTTTGAACGCCGTATTTCTCGAAAATCTCGATATTTTCCATGCAGAGCTGCTGGAAGAGCATTTCATTCCCCATCCGGCGCGGCGTATCGCCCGAATTCTTCTCCTCGTTGCCGAGAATGGCGTAATTGACGTCCGCTTCATTCAGCAGTCTGGCAAATGCCCGGGAGATTTTGCGGCTGCGAAGATCATAAGATCCCATCGAGCCGACAAAGAACAAATATTCAAAGCCCGGATTATCCTTGACCGTCGGTACTTTGATGCCTTCGACTTCCCCGCTCCAGTTGGCGCGGTCATTGCGGTTCAGGCCCCACGGATTGCTTTGTCTTTCGATATTTTGCAGTGCGCGCTGGCCTTCTGCAGGCATGCTGCCTTCCATGAGTACGAGATGTCTACGCAAATCGATGATTTTGTCCACATGCTCGTTGCCGACCGGACATTGATCTTCACAGTTGCGGCATGTTGTGCAGGACCAGATCTCTTCTTCGGTCATGACATCCCCGATCAGGTTCAATTCTTGCGGATTCTTCTCCTGATGGGTCCAGGTAGACTTTTGCCAGGCGAGCGTCGGTCGAATGTCCGTGATTCCATCTGTGTTCCAGACAGGTTCGCTGCTGGAGGAGGGTAACGTATGAGCGCCGCCTGCAGCAAAAGCAAATTCAGGCACGTATGGCGACTTGCCAGTAACGACGGTTCCTTTTTCCGTTAAATGGTCCCGAAGCTTGACGATCAAATGCATGGGTGACAACACTTTGCCGGTATTGGATGCGGGGCAGACATTGGTGCAGCGGCCGCATTCCACGCAGGCGTAAAAATCGATCATCTGCTTTTGCGTAAAGTCTTCGATTTTACCTACGCCGAAAGACTCCGCTTCTTCATCCTCCAAATCCAGCTTGCTGAGCTTTCCGACTGGTTCAGATCGTCCCAGAAAGATGTTGACAGGAGCAGTTATTAAATGAAAATGTTTGGACTGAGGTACATACACAAGGAATGAGAGCAGAATGAGCAAATGCGCCCACCAGAATACGTAGAAAAGAACTTGAGCGTAAGAAGCAGAAATGCCGCCGAAAATAGCCGCAATCAATGAAGAGATGGGTGCGTAGCCTGAGGCTTCCTGTCCAAGCCATACCCTTTCGAAGCCTAAGGAAAGTACGACAGACAGCATGAGGAAGAAAATAAAGAAGATGACCAAGCTCGGCTTCCAGCCTTTTTTGAGTCTTGCGAGCTTCTCACCGTACCGGCGGTAAGCCGCATAAGTGATTGCCACCAAAATGATGAACACGGTTATTTCCTGCAGCAGGCCAAATACTTCATAGGCAGGAAGCGGGAGATGTCCGCCGTTCGTCAGCCCTTTAATGATCAAATCCAGAGCTCCGAACTGTAGAATGATAAAGCCGTAAAAGATCACAAAGTGCATCACGCCGCTTCTCAGGTCTTTAAACAGCTTTTTCTGTCCGAATACCTGCGAAAGAAATTCACCCCACTTCCCTTCACGCTGCTTCCGAAAATCTGTCGGCCTGCCGAGCTTGACGTACAGGATCCGGTGGTATACGGCTTTGTAAAAGAGGTGGATGCCGTAACCTGCCACAGCGAGAAACAAAAGTAAGTTGACAATTTGCCACACCATTCGCGATCCGTCCTTCCTTAAAATAAATGTAATTCAATGACGGTTTTACTAATAGAAAGCGATTTCACATGGTGTTTAAAATCAAGATTTTGCAAAAATCGACCATCTGCTGACATTCACAAAATCCCCGTAACAAATCTTGTCTGAATCATTGACAACTTACATCGATTACCATAAGATTAAGAAAAAATGAATGAGTATTCATTCAGTCAATTGAATTCTAACACTGGGGTGGCCTGGATGACAAGCAGAAAATTGGAAAAATATGAGTTAATTTTGGATGCAGCATTAAAAGTTATAGCGGAGAACGGATTTCACGGCTCCCAAATTTCCAAGATCGCCAAGGAGGCTGGTGTCGCAGACGGTACGATATATCTATATTTTAAAAACAAGGAAGATATCCTTATTTCCCTGTTTCAGGAGCGGCTCGGAAATCTGGTCGGGATGTTCCACAGCAGCATCAAGGAGAGCAGTACAGCGGAAGATGCGCTGCGCAAGATATGCGAGATTCATTTTACCGAGCTTGAAAATAACGTGAACCTCGCCTATGTCACCCAGATTGAGCTGAGACAAAGCTCGCTCGAACTCCGCAAAGCCATCGGCCTTGTGGTGAAGCCTTATATTGAGCTTATTGAGCATATTGTAGAAAGAGGCATGTCGGAGGGTTCCTTCCGTCAGGACCTTGATTTGAAATTAACAAGACTGCTGATTTTCGGCGCCATGGATGAGGTAGTGACCTCTTGGCTGATCTCAGGCCGGAAATACTCGCTCTCCGCACAGGTCGACAAGACGGTTGAATTTTTCTTGAAAGGACTAAAATAAACCGTTTATTAAGTACTTTGCAAAAATCCCTAAAATGAGAGGAGCTTGCCAGATGAATATCTTTGTACTGCTGAAGCAAACCTTCGATACCGAGGAAAGAATTGTCATTCAAAATGGGGAAATCTCCGATGACGGCGTGAAATACGTGATGAATCCTTACGATGAGTATGCTGTAGAGGAAGCGCTGCTTCAAAGAGACCAGCATGGCGGCACAATTACCGTCGTTGGCGTTGGTCCGGACCGTACGGCTGAAGCCTTACGGACTGCTCTGGCGATGGGTGCTGACGAGACTGTACTGATCAGTAGTACGGGTCTTGAAACGGATGAGTATTCGGTATCCCGTCTGCTCGCGGCTTATCTCGGTCAACAGTCTTATGATCTTATTCTTGGCGGCAACTTCTCTGTGGACAGCGGCGGCGGACAGGTAGCGGTCAGACTGGCACAGCTACTAGACATTCCGCACACATCTTCCATCACCAAGCTCACCATTAACGGACAAAAGGCAACTTTGGAACGCGATGCCGAAGGCGACACGGAAACGCTGGAGGTCTCCCTCCCTGCTGTCTTTACAGCGCAACAAGGCCTGAATGAGCCGCGTTACCCTTCCCTGCCTGGAATTATGAAAGCCAAGAAAAAGCCATTCCATCAAAAGACGGCTGCAGATCTTGGCGTAAGTGACAGCGAAGTGACAGCGAAAACGAAACGCGTCTCCCTCTCCTTGCCTCCGCAGCGCCAAGCCGGACGGATTCTTCAAGGAGATTATGCCCAGCAGGCGGCTGAGCTGGTACACCTGCTCCGAACGGAAGCTAAGCTGATCTAATTCATTTTCAGCATGATGAATCGACATTCAAACGCCTTGCAAAGCATGAATCTACACATAAGGATTTCGCGAAATCCTGACCATATTAAGGAGGAATCTGGAAATGGGTAAAACGTATGTGGTAGTTGCAGAGGCCCGTGGGGGAAGCCTGCGTCAGGTTACTTTGGAAGCGATTCAGGCTGTTTCGATCGTCAAACAGGATGGTGACAGCACGGCAGGCGTACTGATTGGCTCGCAAATTACGCCGCTAGCCTCGGAGCTTGCAAACTATGTGGACGGTCAGGTTTACTCCATCGATCATCCTGATCTTGAAATGTATAATCCCGAAGCCTATTTGAATGTGATGAAAACCGTCTTTGAGCACGTAACGCCAGATGTGGTCGTGCTGGGCCATACCGCGCAGGGCCGCGACCTGGGTCCGACAATTGCTGCCCATATGGGTGCAGGCCAAATCTCCGATGTGACCGCCATTGAGAAAAATGGTAATGATGTGCTGTACACCCGTCCGCTGTATGCAGGCAAAGCCTTTGAACAAAAGCAGTTTACGGGCGGCACGCAGGTCATCACCGTCCGTCCGAATAATATCGATCCGGCGGCGGGGGCTTCTTCTCCCGCTGAAATTATCGAGCTGGAATATACGCCAAACGGTTCCCTTCGCTCCATTGTCAAAGACATCGTCCGCAAAACCTCCGGCAAGGTCGATCTGACCGAAGCCAAAATCGTCGTTTCCGGTGGTCGCGGCGTCAAAAGCGCAGAAGGTTTTAAGCCTCTCGAAGAGCTCGCCAATGTCCTGCATGGCGCTGTCGGCGCTTCACGCGCAGCGTGTGATGCCGGCTACTGCGACTATTCGATGCAGATCGGCCAAACCGGCAAAGTGGTGACGCCCGAAATCTATATCGCTTGCGGCATCAGCGGCGCGATTCAGCATTTGGCGGGCATGAGCCAATCCCGGATCATTATTGCGATCAACAAGGATCCGGAAGCGCCGATCTTCAAGGTCGCAGATTATGGCATCGTCGGAGATCTGTTTGAAGTCGTGCCTCTGCTGACGCAGGAATTCCGGAAGGTTTTGGTCTGATATCCTTAATAAACTTAAACTAGAAAGCATGTGGATGGGGCAGCGCATTCACATGTTTTTTCTATTCACTCATCCTTTTTCTTCCATTTTTCATACATTAGACAACATTTTCAGTATAAAATCTTAAAATTGAAAGAAAGGGGTTGCGGAATTTTCGAAAGTTGCTTACAATTTAACTATACAACGGATGTTGTTACAAACTAAGAAGAAACACAAGAGATCTTAATTCGGTATTCAACTTGATTTTCGCATCATCTTTGTGTTCAATCATTGGAGGAAAATACAGCATGAACGTATTAGTCGTAAAAGCAAACAACCGTCCTGCTACAGAAGCAATTTCGAGCAAAATGTATGAAACATTCATGGAGGCTGTAAAAGGTGCCGAAAACCTGAATGTAACCACTTATGACGTATTCGCCGAGGACATGCCTTACTTCGGACAAGACTTGTTCAACGCGTTCGGCAAAATGCAAAATGGCACCGAATTGACAGACGTTGAAAGCCGCCTCGTGGCTGCCAAGCAAAAAGCAATGGACGCGCTGACTGCAGCAGACGTTGTCGTATTCGCCTTCCCGCTCTGGAACCTGACGATTCCTGCTAAACTTCAAACTTTCGTAGATTATGTATATGCAGCAGGTTTTGCATTCAAATATGATGCTGAGGGCAACATGATCCAGTTGATGACAGACAAAAAAGCAATCTTTCTGAACGCTCGCGGCGGATTCTACTCCGCTCCGGAAGCTGCTCCAATGGAGATGGCTGTTAACTATATGCGCAACGTTTTTGGCGGTGTATTCGGAATGGAAATCATCGGCGAAGTGATTATCGAAGGACACAATGCACAACGTGACAAAGCAGATCAAATCATTCAAGAAGGTCTTCGTCAAGTGACTGAAGTGGCCAACAAATTGGTGCTTCAACACGCTTAATATCGATATTATGAACGAATAAGTTTATCAAAACACCCTTTGGATCTGAACGTTATGCTCAGAACCCGAGGGTGTTTTTGTTTATAAGAATATGCCGCATAGGCTGTAATCCATATTTTGGAGGACTCCTCGAGGAGTAGCTATGTGTATCCACCTTAATAGAGTTATGTTATAATGAGTCCGCGCCAAACGTGCGCCAACAGAAGAAAGTCCGGCTGCGGCCCATGCCGCCTCCGGGAGAGGTTCGCGAACTCCCTCTATAAAAAACTAAGACTGCCCTCCAAGGCTTATTTCCTGTTGGGTTTGTTTTTTCGAGACAGTTCAAGACCCTCTCTCTTCGAAGGTAGAAGCGGACATAGTTCCACTTGTACAACACATTTTGAAGATGGAGAGGTTTTTTTATGCTTAAAAACGAAAAAGCGGTTGTCGTATTCAGCGGCGGCCAAGACAGCACCACCTGCCTGTTCTGGGCACAACAGCAATTCGCGGAAGTCGAGACGGTAACGTTTGACTACGGCCAGCGGCACCGACTCGAGATTGAATGCGCTCAAGCGATCGCGAAGGAACTCGGCTTCAAGAACACCGTTCTCGATATGAGTCTTCTGAATCAGCTCGCGCCCAATGCGCTTACCCGAAACGACATCGAGATTACGCAGGAAGAAGGTCAGCTTCCTAGCACCTTCGTTGAAGGACGTAATCATTTGTTCCTCAGCTTTGCAGCCGTTCTGGCCAAGGTATCTGGTGCGAGACATCTGGTGACCGGCGTATGCGAAACGGATTTCAGCGGATACCCTGATTGCCGGGATTCTTTCGTCAAATCCCTGAATGTCACGTTGAACCTGGCCATGGACTATAATTTCGTCATTCACACTCCGCTGATGTGGCTGGATAAAGCCGAAACCTGGGCGATGGCGCATGAATTAGGCGCGTTTAAATTTGTACGTGAACGTACGCTCACCTGCTATAACGGCATCATCGGCGACGGGTGCGGCGAATGTCCTTCTTGTGAGCTGCGGCGTAAAGGACTGGAGCAGTTCTTGCAGGGCCAGACACGGGAGATCAGACAATGAGCGGGACACCGGGAGCATTTCGCATCGTTGACCGCCTGCAGCAGTTCGGCACAGACATCACGGCCGCAGATTTAAAATACAAGCATTACCGCGTGATGGTCAGTAAGGAATTCACCTTCGACGCTGCCCATCACCTACACGCTTACGAAGGAAAGTGCAAAAATTTGCATGGTCATACCTATAAAGCGGTGTTCGGCATCAGCGCATATCCGAATGAGATCGGCATTGCGGCCGACTTCGGACTGGTAAAGGACATCTGGAAACAAAGAATTGAGCCTTATCTGGACCACCGTTACCTAAATGAGACCCTTCCTCTCATGAATACGACGGCAGAAAATATGGTCATCTGGCTCTATGAGCAAATGGAAGCCGGGCTGGCATCTCAGCCATATGCAGAATTGATTGATCAAGGGCGAACCGAATTTGTACGTTTGTATGAAACGCCAACTAGCTATGCCGAGTTCCGCCGGGAGTGGGTAGAGTCATGAGTGAAGTGAAGAGTTTAGTCAAAGCCGCTTCCCCCATTCCAGTTCTGGAAATCTTCGGACCCACGGTCCAAGGCGAAGGCATGGTCATCGGCCAAAAAACGATGTTCGTCCGCACCGCTGGCTGCGACTACCGCTGCTCCTGGTGCGATTCCGCCTTTACTTGGGACGGCAGCGGTGTTAAGGATATCCGGAAAATGGACGCCAAAGCGATTTGGGATGAGCTGAAATGCATCGGTGGGGACCGTTTTTCACATGTGACCCTTTCCGGCGGGAACCCACTTCTGCTTCCCCAACTCTCTTCCCTCGTATCCTTGCTGAAAGCTTACGGTATCCGGATGGCTGTGGAAACGCAGGGAACGCGTTGGCAGGATTGGCTAACGGAAATTGATGAAGTAACGATTTCTCCGAAGCCGCCAAGCTCGGGAATGGCCACGGATTGGGATAAGCTCGACGGCATCGTGAACAGACTGGGCAGTCGTCCTGAAAGATATGCTTACAGCCTAAAGGTCGTTATTTTCGATGATCATGATCTGGAATACGCCCAGACTGTACACAACCGTTATCCCAACGTACCGATGTTTTTGCAGGTCGGAAATTCGGATGTGACGCGGATGGACAAAGACACGCATGCCGCCGAGCTGATAAAACAATATGAAGCACTGATCGACAAGGTTATGACATCTGAGGTTTTGAACGATGTGCGGGTACTCCCGCAGCTTCACACGCTGGTGTGGGGTAACAAACGCGGCGTTTAAGACGTCAGCTACCTAAAGGAGGAACATACAAGATGACAGGCAGACAGCCCGAAGAAATGAAAGATTTAACGCTTCTTGGCAATCAAGGGACGAAATATGTGTTTCAGTATGCACCCGAGGTGCTCGAGAGCTTTGACAATAAACATGCGTACCGCGATTATTTCGTCAAATTCAATTTTCCCGAGTTTACGAGCCTGTGCCCGATTACCGGCCAGCCGGATTTCGCCACGCTCCATATCAGCTATATTCCGGACGAGAAAATGGTAGAAAGCAAATCGCTGAAGCTCTATCTATTCAGCTTCCGTAATCACGGAGATTTCCATGAGGACTGCATGAACATCATCATGAATGATCTCATCAAGCTCATGGACCCGCGTTACATCGAGGTATGGGGCAAATTCACACCTCGCGGCGGAATATCCATCGATCCTTACTGCAACTATGGCAAGCCGGGAACCAAATTTGAACAAATGGCCGAACAGCGCCTGATGAATCATGACTTGTATCCGGAGAAGATCGATAACCGATAAGCAAGAAGTTAATTCTAGAACGGTATTACTTTTAAATTGCACACAAAAAGCCGCAGAAAAATGCGGCTTTTTGTGTTTTTATTGCTGACCATTCACTTTGATTCGCAATGCTACCGGTCCCGTTTGAACGTGGCTGCCTCCCTTGGGCTCCAGACTGATCACAATCTGATCCGGATCAACGGGACCATATCCGTAATAGTAACCTTTCCCATGCGAATTTCGCGTAAGCAGCATACCATCACTAACGGGCTGCTGTTCTTGCTGAAGCCATATTTGATAATCCTTTTCACGCGTTGGTTTCAGCCCGTCTACGACAATCAGAAGCTCTCCCGAATTTCGGTTAATCCATACTCCCCCGGAACCATGCATTGGCGGCATTGGTGAGATCGGGTACTGCTCATAGGCTGCGGACTGCATCACGGCGATTTTGGATGATACCTCACCATCGATAGATTCCGCGGAAGGTACAACCTGCTGCTTCATCGAAAACAAGCCTGCAAGCAGAAATACGGCCACAGCTGCGCTTGCGGCACCGGGTAGGATAAACCGGCGGTTTCGAGCGAACCAGATGCCTGCCGAGCGCAGGTACGCGCGCATTCGAAGCTTTCTCCCCATACGTGCAGGAGGTATCAAACTTCGTTCCGGAGATGGTACCTCGATATGGTGTCCATCATCAACACTTCCATCCACGCCATCAACGGTCAGGCAAAATCCCTCCAGTTCCGGCAACTGCATTACCTGTTCCCACTCCTGTAGTCGTTCTGCACAATGAGAGCATGTGGCAGCATGAACTGCTACGCCCGCCCTTTCACTCTCAGGCAGCCGATTCATGACATAATCGACCAGCTTTTCTTCGGGTAGAAAGTGACAAACCGCATCTTCTGCTTCATTCCCATTTTCCGGTCTTGATGAAGGCATGCGGCTCACCTCCCTTCTCTGCTTGTTTCACATGTTGATCTTCCAGTTGTACCCGCATATTTCGGATTCCATAACGGATGAGGGATTTCACCGTACCCACGGGCTTCTGCATTTGCTCCGCCAGCTCCCGGTGCGACAGCTGCATCATATAACTACCGTAAAGAGCCAGCCGCTGCAAAGCAGGAAGATTGCGAAGTGCACCTCTTAACCGTTCCTGCTCGAAATTCCGTAAAGCTTCCCGTTCGGCAGATTCCGGCTGCCCGGTCCAAATCGGCTCCGTTGGATCTTCTCCACACCGTTCCGCAGCGGCGGTCCGTTCTTTCTTTCTTAACCTGTCTATGGCCCTGCTGCGCACGCGTACGGCGAGCCAAGCTTCAACGCTTCCCCGCTCCGGATCATACTGCCCAGCCTTTTGCATGACTTCAATGAATATTTCTTGACACACATCTTCTGCCTCCGCCTCATCCTTCATCCAATAATCCGCCAGCCGATATACCATCGGAGCGAACCTTTCATAGAAGAGGTTGAAGGCTGAAGTCGATCCTTCCGCAATTCCCCTCAACCATTCGGCAGGATTTTCTTCCATTAATGTCCCCCCCTACAGAACAGATGCATCGCAAAATGGACGCTTCATCTTAAACTTCACTGCCTATTTCCACGAACAGACAAGATGACTTATTCACAACATTGTAGCAGAAGAACATGCAGCCAGATTCAAACTCAATCTGTTTTTATCTATTTTTCAGCAAACTTTTATCTTATTTTAAGCTTTCTATAAATCCAAAACTCCCTTTAGGATCGTAATCATGTTGAACAAAACAAATCAGTTTAGGAGGATTATCATTCATGACGCGTTTCCTTAGGAACATCAAATTAACGAGTCTGCTTCTGATTTTTACTCTTGTAGTCGGACCGCTGCTCGGCGTAGTGCCGGCACATGCTTCCGGAGGGGTGAGCTTGTATACGACGTATACATCCATCTCCGTTCCTCCGGGTGAATCATTGAACTATAACGTAGAGCTAAGAAATAATACGGACAGTATGGTAACCGTCCCTCTGGCCATTAAGGATCTTCCCAAAGGCTGGACAGCCAAAATGACAGGCGACGGCTGGGATCTCAATGAGATTTCGGTGATGCCGAATACAGCGCAATCCATTTCCCTTGCCGTTACCGTTCCGATGCAAATTGATAAGGGAACCTATCACTTTACGCTGACCGCCGGAAGCCTGGCATCACTGCCTCTAACGGTCCAAATTACTGAAAAAGGAACCTACCAAACAGAGCTGACCACGGATCAGGCCAATTTGGAAGGCCATTCGGACGCCACCTTTACGTACTCGGTTAATTTGACAAATCGTACTGCGGAAAAGCAAACCTACGCACTGACCGCTCAAGCGGAACCAGGCTGGGACGTGACCTTTAGCGCAGACGGTAAACAGGTATCATCCGTAGAGGTTGATCCGGGTGCCAGCAAAGCGATTACAGTTGATATCAAACCGGCTGAGAATGTAACCAAAGGAACTTTTAAAATTCCGATTCGCGCTGCAAATCAGTCCACCAATTCCGAGCTCGTTCTGGAAGCCGCCATCTCAGGAAAATACAGCTTAGAGTTGACAACTCCGAGCGGACTACTCAGCACAGATGTCAAAGCTGGTGGAGACAAGACGGTCGAGCTGCAGGTGAAGAACACAGGAACAGCCGATTTAACCGATATCAATCTGACGTCCACCACCCCATCCAACTGGGAAGTTACGTTTAATCCAAAAACAATTGACAAGCTTGCAGCAGGTAAATCCACTACCGTAGAAGCCAAAATAACCTCTAGTGACAAAGCCATCGCAGGTGATTATGTTACCGACATGACAGCCCAGGCTGCAGAAGCCTCTGCAACAGCGACCTTCAGGGTTGCGATTAAAGGCTCCGTACTGTGGGGATGGATCGGCGTGCTGATCATTCTGGCAATTTTCGGTGGAATCTATGTACTTATTCGCAAATATGGGAGGAGATAATCGTGGCGGAAACAGTCATCGACATTCAGCAGCTGTCCAAAAGCTATAGCGGACATCAAGCCGTTGACAGCTTATCCCTGCAAATCCGCCGCGGTGAAATTTTTGGCCTTCTGGGTCCGAATGGAGCCGGTAAATCTACAACGATTTTGATGCTGCTTGGACTTACTGAGCCGGACAGCGGAAACATTGACGTACTTGGTATGAATCCGACACGGGAGCCGATTAAAGTAAAACGCCGCGTAGGTTATTTGCCTGACGACATCGGATTTTATGAGGACTGGACCGGCCTTGAGAACTTGAAGCTCACCGCCCGCCTGAACGGTATTTCCAATAAGGAAGCACATGAGCGGGCTATCAGGCTTCTCGCTGAAGTAGGATTGAAGGACGCAGCGGATAAAAAAGCGGGCGCCTATTCACGGGGGATGCGGCAGCGCCTTGGACTTGCGGATGTTTTGATCAAGCAGCCCGAAATCATCATTCTGGATGAGCCCACGCTTGGAATTGACCCGAAGGGTATTGATGAACTGCTGGCACTCATTAGCAATCTTAGCCGGGAACAGGGCTTGACCGTCCTGCTGTCATCTCATCAGCTGCATCAGGTGCAGCAAATCTGTGATCGGGTAGGATTGTTCGTCAGCGGTAAACTGCTAGCGGAAGGCAATCTTCCTACCCTATCCCGCCTGCTCCTGACAGACACGCCGATCGTCATTACGGCTGAAATGGATCATGTGGATGATGATCTTCTTAATCGTCTTGCTGGCATTGAGCATGTGAACAACATTCAAATCGTGAACGGGGACAACGAAGCATTCAGGCCTTCGGAAGGACATATTCTTCTGCAAATCGGATGCAGTGAAGACTGCAGCTCTGCAATTGCCAAGACCTTTGTGGAATTAGGGGCATCGTTATTCAGCTTGCAACGCAAACAATACGGTTTGGATGAGATATACCGGCGCTATTTTGCAGGAGGTGATGAACATGGAAGCAAGCGTTCTAAGAAAGCAGCTAAATAAATGGCGGGATGTGGCGCGCCAGCTTCTTGGCGGAAAACTTGGAAGCTTGATAGAATCCGGACGTACAGACCGTGAACGGTTCAGTAAGTCCAATTCAAATCCAGCCGTTTTCTGGGTACTTGTGCGCAAGGAAATTTCCGATCATGTCCGAAGCTGGCGTTTTATTCTCCTGCTGGCCATTATTTTTCTAACGTGTATCGCTTCCCTTTATACTGCACTGAACAGTCTCCAGGATGCGATCAATTCACAGGACGGATATAGTGAATTCGTCATCCTGAAGCTGTTTACCATATCGGACGGAACCATACCTTCTTTCATCGGGTTTGTCGGCTTTCTTGGCCCTTTGCTCGGGATTGGACTCGGTTTTGATGCAGTCAACAGTGAGCGGAACAAAGGAACACTAAGCCGTATCATGGCGCAGCCGATCCACCGCGATGATCTGCTTAACGCTAAATTTACAGCCTCCTTGTTCATTATCGCCTTTATGTTTATAACCCTGGGGCTGCTCGTATTATCGCTGGGGTTTGTGATCGTAGGGCTGCCGCCATCCTTAGAAGAGCTGCTGCGAATCTTCAGTTTTTTGATCGTCACGATCATTTATATCGGCTTTTGGCTTAATCTGTCCATTCTGTTCTCGGTCCGCTTCCGTCAACCCGCGACTTCTGCGCTGGCGTCAATCGCCGTATGGCTGTTCTTCAGCTTCTTTTATGATATGATCCTGAAGCTGGTGTCCTCCGGTCTGGCCCCCGACGCCTCAACGGCAACCGTTGACGACGTGGTGCACCATGTTGATTTCATGATGAATTTAAGTCGATTATCGCCGTATACCTTATTCAATGAAGCGACCTCCACTTTGATGATGCCTACCGTTCGAAATTTGGGTCCGCTCACGACCGATCAGATTTACGGCGCCATCGACAGCCCGCTTCCTTTTGGCCAGAGCCTGCTGCTTATTTGGCCTCAGGTCGTCGGACTGATTGCATTAACGCTCGCCTGCTTCGCAATCTCCTACGTCATATTCATGCGTCAGGAAATCCGCGGACGGTCTTGAGTTTAATCATATAAATCGAATGTATCATCCATAAAACACAAAGGAGTGCCTTGAGCGGCTATCGCTTCAAAGCACTCCTTTTTTAGTAATTTTACTTCTGGATGTTGTAATACAGCATGGCAATGTCTCCGCGCTGCTCTACATGCTGCAGTTCAAAACCGCTGGACATGGTCCCTTCAGGGAACAATGGTATTCCTTTCCCAAGCACTTTGGGAATAATCGCAATCACGGCTTCATCAAGAAGCCCTTTTTGAAGAAAAGCCTGAACCAGTTGGCCACCGCCCAACAGCCAAACCGCCCCTTCTGATTCGCTTTGCAAGCGTGGAATAAGCTCAGTCAAGGCTTCATCTGTAAAGGTCACATGCGGATTGTTTTGCTGCTTTTCCGGTGTTCGGGTTGTGACATAACATGGTTTGCCGGCATAAGGGAATTCTTCCGAAAGCTTCAATACTTCATCAAACGTCAATCTTCCCATGATGACAGTTCCTACCGTATCGTAAAATTCGGCATACCCATTGTCACCGCCATCCCCTTTCACATCATACAGCCAGTCTACTGAATGATCGGGCAGGGCGATATACCCGTCCAGGCTCATGGCGATATACAGCACGACTTGGTTCGATTTTGATTCATTCATATTTTATCGCTCCCTTCTGATCCTATGGTACAATGTATTTATGACATTAATTGACGTAGTTAAATATTTTTATAAGAAAAACGTCTATCGATGTACTTTCACAGATGCAAGGGCCGCGTTTAGATGTAGTTTTTCTTGCGATTATAGAATTGTTCAGCTTCGCTGAAAACTTATAATTTCTATAATCTTAAAAGATTCATTCTATATTTAAAGGAGCGAACATGAACGAACGCAGAATTGCCCTCATGCGAATGCTGGATTCACGCAAAAAATATACGGCACGCGAGCTTGCAGAACGCTTTGATGTATCTGTCCGGACCATACAAAGGGATCTAGATTATTTGCAGCAAATGGGATTGCCTCTCTATACCGAAACCGGTCCTCACGGCGGATACCGGGCGCTTCCCAACAGGCTTCTTCCCCCTCTTCATCTCGCCCGGGACGAGGCCATGGGTCTTTTTCTGATGCTGAAGCTGCTGGAAGACATCCCTGACATCCCATTCGGGTCGGTTCGCGAGCATCTATCCGAACAATACTACGCTGAACTTCCCCCCGATGTTAAGGACAGCATCGATCAATTGAAAGACTATGTATCTTTTCGCATGATGCCCACTTTTGCCGGATCACCATACACTTCTCTCATTCTAGAAGCCGCAATGAATAAGAAAGGTATCAAGATGAAATACCGTTCTGCCTCCGGGGAAAAATACTTTGAAGTATATCCTGTCGGTCTTTACTTTGATCACGGTTATTGGTATATGCCCGCATACAGCAGAGATAGGATTCTTCTCTACCGTGCGGACAGGGTGATTGAAATGACCTTACTGGAGGCTATAAACCCAGACCTCCCTACTCTTATTGAATGGTTGGAAATGGAAGATCCCCGTGAGGGCGTGCCGGCAAAAATTAGATTTACAGCCTTCGGCGTCCGGCTCGTTGAATCCGATCCTTTGTTCCAGCAAATTTCGCAGCAAGAATGGCAAGGGCGCATCCCGGTCAGCGAGTTCCCCCATGTAGCCAGACTGATGCTTAAGTATGGTCCGGACGCCGAAGTCATTTATCCAAGAGAACTGCGCGATATGGTGAAACAGCTGCTTCAAAAGAGCCTCGACGCTTATGAAGCTGACACGGATCAAGAATATGAAACAAAAGGGACCTGATTATATTAATCAAGTCCCTTTTGTATATTTAATGTTATTAATCATTATTGTCATTAACTGATTATTATCGCAGACATGTCAAAATCTTCTCGGCTGTCGCCATTCCGTTTGCGATACAATCCGGTATGCCAACTCCGTAATAGGAACATCCTGCTAGCAGCACGTGAGGATATAATTCCTCTATCTTCACTTCCAGCGTCTTCACAATCTGATGATGGGTAATGTGATAGTTCGGCATGACCTCATGCCATTTGGTCACGTCATAGGTCAGAGGCTGGCTCGTAATGCCAAGGCTGGTTTTGATATCATCCATTCCCACTTGCAGCAATTCCTCATCCGACAGCTTCACAAGCTCTTCATAATGAGGATTAGTACTCTTGTAAAAGAGTCTCACCAGCAGTCTGCCTTCCGTGGACGTATGCTCCCATTTCCGGCTTGTCCATGTACAAGCATTACATTTCACATCGTTGCTGTCCGAAGTAATAAATCCCGTACCGTCTGCGGGCAGTTCGCGGTCAGGCACATCAAAAGCCATATAGACACTGATCAGGGAACTGTTCTCGAACTGATTGAATTCCTCATCCAGATCCGAATTTCCAAGCAGTTTCTGTGCAGAGGCGGAAAGTGTACTAATGACAACCGCATCAGCGTCAAGACTACGCCCGTCCATTAGAGAAACTTCATATCGGCCATGGTCCAACGGCTTTAGTGCTTCTGCCGCAGTGCCTTTGAGTATGACGGCTCCTGCAGCTGTCAAAGCATTCTCCAGTCCGTCAATTAGCTCGGAAACACCATTCTCAAACGATAAAAACTTTTTGCCGCTGCCACTTTGGAACTTGGCCTTATTTTCGGAGAATCCCTTGATAATACTGCCGTATTCATTTTTATAATCAATGAGGTATGGAAGCGTAGAAGCAATGGTCAGATCACTCAACTTACCTGAGTATACCCCGGATAATACAGGCGCAATTTGCTTGTCCACGAATTCTTTTCCGAAAAAAGCTTCCAAAAAGTCGCCGACTGAATCGTCTTTCGTAAACCGTTCATTTGGTGTATACAGGTCTTTAAGCGCTTCAACCTTTCCTTCCGCCGATACCAGCTCCGTTGTTGCCAGAGACTCTATACTTGTCGGGATGCCGAAAACCGCATCTTTCGGAATTTGCTTCAGCTTCCCGTCCGAATAGATATAAGAGATTCCTGTCGCATTATAGACCACCTTATCCTTCAGCCCTAATTCCTCAATCAGGTCCATTGCGTTAGTCTTGCGTGTAACGATCGAATCCGCACCTGTCTCCATGGTGAATTCCCCATCGTGTACCGTTCTTATTTTACCGCCCAGCTGTTCGCTTGCTTCTACAATCGTAATATGAATGTCCGTACCACTGCCCTGTGCGTCTTTTTGCAAATAATAAGCGGTAGATAAGCCCGTAATGCCCCCGCCGATCACAACAACCTTTTTCAAATCTGAGCCACCTGCTTCCATCGTAATGATCCATGATGTTATTATATCACAGGGAATTTACTGGGCTGGCATGCCCATTTGTGACGTTACTCTGACAAAAAAAAGAAGAAACGAACGCTGCCTCATGGCAGCCATTTTCGTTTCCATTTCATGCTCTCTTGACATTAGAAAGGTCGTCTCTTGTTCAACATGCCCAACATTCTTATTGTTAATCATGACAGAGTTCAAAGCACCCTATAATCTGTCTACTCAAGCACTATTTTTACGGTACCGATCTGATAAGGCTGGATGACCATCTTGAGTGTTGTGCCCTCTACTCTTAGCTCTTCCTCACATGCTATCTTTTGTTCATTGATATCTGTCCAATAAGCATGCTTGATTGGTTCAGGGCAGATCAATGTTATGGTGTCTCTTTTCCCTTCCATCTCGTAAAAACGCACGATGAAACTTCGGTCTCCTTCCTCTGCTCCTTTGATACAAGAAACTACAGAAGTTTGAGACTCAAATGCTGCAAAGGTATGTCTTGGATTAAACTTTCCTTGTTGTCTTAACCCTGTTACTACGGTCATCCCGTGGTTATATTTTTGGACATAGTCATTTAACAGTTTTGGACTGTTCGATGGCATAACACCTAATCCAAACTCGAGATGATTGATACCATACTCTGGACATGGATCCGGATCGTAAGAGCCTCTTAGTAAAGTAAGGGTAAGACTATGATCTACTCCTCTAAATCCATAGCCTACTTTGGACATGAGCATAACACCTGCCGATCCGTCCTTACCTTCTCCATAGATATAGTTATTCCCTGGCAGATCTATGTCTAGTGCTTGCCTTGTAACTCTGCCAAAAGGAACATCATAATGATACGTTGCGCATGAATCATGAAGCGGCATATAGAATTGCAGTTGCGGTACACCTTTACCAAGACGCCCCACCTCTTGCCAATCACATTCAACTTTGAAGTCCAGATGACTGCTGCCTTTATCTAAGGAGACGATCACTTTAAGCTTTGAATTTCTAAAACTTAACTCATACGCAATCTGGCTTCGTAATGTACCTGTTGCACTTGTGATTTCGAGATTTTGATGAATCCATTGGATATTTTTGTAGCGTCCAACAAACCAGGAAGACATTCCTGTACCCTCATCTGTAATCTCTTTATGGTCTGCCTCATCTATTAATCTAAAAATCCCTGATTTTCTCGCGGGGTCGATCATTTCTTTCCCTGTTGCTTTATCCATCATGGAGTCAATCGATCCGTCTAAGCTATTAAACACCACTTTAATCTTCTCATTTTCCAATGTATAGCACGGTTCGTTTTGGGTACGCTTTTCATGCCAATAACTTACTTTAACCTGTTCAATATCTCGTTCAGTTAAAATGTATGTTGTATAGCCACATGCAGGAACATCCACTTCTAATGCCACTTTTAAATAATTGTGTCCCCAATAGTGATTAAAGTCTTTTTCCAATACCTGATGAGTTACGACTTCACCTTTTTCATTGGTAAACAGCATTCGCTCGTGGTCATATGGCCATTCCCAAATCATCAATTCAATCACTTCTTGGCGGGCCTGCATTGTTGGATTAAATACATGATAAATTCGGTTTTTTCCTGTACCATTTTCATACTGTGCTGACCCTGCACCTGCACCGTAATCCAAGCCTGGTTCAGTCTCACCCTCACTGACGACAAGATCGGCCGTATGAATCTGCTGAGCGATCTTTTGAAGAGCTATTTTCTTATTGGCTTTAACCGTTGCTGCAACCTCTTGATATAGGCCTAGGGCATAATCTCTTGTGGCATCTACCCCTGAACCTGTTAAGATATCATGGAACTGATTAAATAATACGGATTTCCAGGCTTTTTCAAAACTTTGCTTCGGATATTGGACTCCTTGAGTTAAGGCTGCCCATGTGCTAAAGAGCTCTGCTTCGTACAAACCGTTTTCAGAAGCTTTATTGCCCTTTTTAATCCGGCTTTGCGAACTGTAGCATCCATCACAGATGAAATTTTGCTCTTGATATTCAATAGGCAGCTGCTCTTTATATTTTTCAACAATTTCAAAATACTCTCGATAGGTAGAAAATCTCACCTTCGGATAGATTGGCCAATTGGAAACATCTATGATTCTTTCAATATCTCTTCTTGTTGGTCCGCCCCCATGGTCCCCTACTCCATAGACTTTTAATACAGAAGGCATATGTGTTCGATCCGCTAGATCGGGTACACAAAGGCACATGTCTGAATGAATAAACGCATTATAAAATTGGGGTTCCCAGTTGACGATGATTTCAGCGCCTGAAGGACTTTTCCATCGATAAAGGGTTGGTCCTTCTTTTCGTCCTCTGCAATGATAGTAATACTTCACGCCAGCTTTGGTAAGAATCTCCGGTGTTTGAATACTGTGTCCAAATGTATCTGGTTCAAAATCGATATTAAATGAATCTAATGGCCGGTTAAATAGTTGGGATAAGTATTTTTTCGTATATAGCAATTGTCTCGTTTGGCTCTCTCCACTCGGCATATTTTTATCTGCCTCAACCCATG
This sequence comes from Paenibacillus mangrovi, assembly GCF_022898935.1. Lineage (GTDB taxonomy): Bacteria > Bacillota > Bacilli > Paenibacillales > Paenibacillaceae > Paenibacillus_AQ > Paenibacillus_AQ mangrovi. Next base: position 212,940 of record NZ_JALIRP010000004.1, read on the forward strand.
TAGACGCCGTAATCTCCCATCTGCCTTCTGCCACTCTTTGTTTAATCTCTTCTAACATTTCCGGATCATAGGTTTCTACAATCTGATACAGCGAAGCTTGAGACTGCGAAAAAGTGAAATCTTTATACTCTCTCATGATTTGCAACATTGTTCGAAATGTATCTAAAGTAATACCTACAGTTTCATCCCACCCCCATTGCCAGTTCATATCAATATGAGCGTGAGCCACACATAACATTTCAAACTGCTTGGCTTCTTCTTGAAGTGGAATGAGTTTTTGCTCCATCTTACTTATTAGCTCATTGGTGATGGCACCTTGTGCGTCATACCCTTCTACCAAGTCCTTCTCTACTTCTTCAATAAGATCGTCAAATGCCCCCTCTTTTCTTGCTGACAAAATGGTTGCATACTTCATTTGCGTCATGACACGGTCTTCTTGATAGGTTAGCTGTTTATTTCGTAATCTATGGGTTAATTTCTCTAACATCGCTCGTTCCTCCCGTATATCTGTGATCTTATGTGCTTCAAATTTTATGGTTATCGTAGAATAGTGTACAATAGCTTGATACAAGAGTCTTTAAGCCTTGAGGACATTAGATTGAGAAATAACGACATGGGGAGAGTCTATTATGGCTAATATCATTAGTTATCTGACTGCTAAAAATTTCACCATTAGCCTTAGTGGACTTCAGATAAAGGTACTAGATGCCGCTGTATTAGATGCTGGACCACATTGGGAAAAAGAAGATCATTTTCATACTTACTTTGAATTTCATATGATTAAGTCCGGGAAAGGCATTGTATCGATCGAGGGCCAGGCGCTCTCTTTTCAAGAAGGAGACTTCTATATCACGGGACCTTATGTGACACACCGTCAAGTGTCCGATCCTATAGATCCTATGGTTGAATACTGTTTACAATGTGAAATTAGCTTATCGGATACACCAGATTTCACCTACTTTCATTCTTCTGAAGATACGGAATTTTTCATCAATGTCCTTTCGACGACCTACCCACGCACCTTCCAGGACAACTATGGCGCCATGGGGTTATTTGATTCCATTATCAAAGAAACATCCTTTAAACTCCCGGGATTTTCCTTGCAAATTCAACCGCTATTATTTCTTTTAGTTGTAAGCTTATTTCGCTCAGTGATCACCACACTCGATCAAACGAATTTGCCGCATCCGCAAAGTGATGTCCGTGTGTCCCGTATTATGAATTTTATCGAAAACAACTATCACCTTTCTCCTACGATCGATGATTTGTCTAAGCTGATTTTCCTTAGTCCTAAACAGATTAATCGGATCATGAAAAAATATATGGGCTGTACCTTTAATGAACAACTTTTACTTTACAAAGTCTCTCAAGCGAAACATTTGCTGAATCATTCTACTCTCAGCACTGAAGCTATTGCCGACGCTTGCGGTTTTTCTAGCCACTACTATATGTATCAAGTCTTTAAACGCTTTAATCTCCCTCCCCCAGCTCGTTTTAGAATAAACTCCATGTAACAAGACAAAACAGCCATGGATCATCTCTGATCTATGGCTGTTTGTATCTTCAAAAAAAGCCTGCTGCACGGACAGTGCAGCAGGCTTTTGTCCTCAGCGATAGCCGGAGATTGGCGTATCCACCTTGCCTTGGATATGGGCAAGATGCACAAGTATTTGTGCCGCCTCCGCTTTAGTGACGGTTTTAGCAGGTTCGAACTTTCCATCCTTCGCACTCATTAATCCGAGTTTGATCATAATCTCTACGGATCCTTTATTCTGTATGGCTGTCGCATCGGACAGGCTCATCACCGTTGGATCTGTATCAAAGTACTTGGATAAACGGTCATAATGCAGGACCTTGACTATCGTCTCCGCCAGCTTTTCACGCGTCAGCTTCTGCTCCGGATGAAGCTCTGTTGACGGGTTGCTTTGCAACCAACCGCGATCGGAGAACATTTGAACAGCCTCCGCATATGGACTGTCGGCTGTCACATCCTTATACTGCTTGCCAAGTCGCCCGGAATCGTAATACATATGGTCCGGATATACCGCCTTCGAAATCATATCCAGCAGATCTCCATAGGTCAGATCTGCATCCGGATGTATCAATCCATCGCTACCCGGCGCTATTACTTTGTATTCCAACAGCGTAGCCAGGTCTTTGCTGGCTGAATGGGATACGGCATCTGACGGAAGATTTACTGGACTGCCTGTGTCATTCGAACCCCATAACCCGTTAACTTCACTTTTGCCTGTTACGGCGTTCAGGAATGGCAGCGATCGCTCTCCGTTATAGGTCGGAATATAGCTGAGTGTTACTGTAGGCTCCACATATTTACTACTCTCTGTATAATAACCTCCGTCAGATGTGTATCTCAGCTCGGCTCCTAGATCTTTCTGGTATGCTTTCAGAGCATCCTCAGATTTGATGCTCACGGACAATGCGTCCAGCTCTTTCTCGTTGTCTTGCGAAAGAGGCAGAGAAGCGTTGTAATTCCGAAGTTTGCCGTCCCCCTCCAACACAATCATGACCTGATGTCCATAAACTGGAAGATCCTTATAGAACTGCTGGAAGACATATCGGTAAGAAGTCTTGCCGTCTGACTTCTGCGCGCCGGATTCATTGGATATCTTTAGATACTTAGCTGCATCAGGATAATAACGCTGAACTAGACCGATGGCCTTTTCACGTGCTTTCGATTCGGAAATAACGGCAGTATTATTTTTGCTGTTATCGTCACTCTTCTTCGTTTCACCGGTGTTATACATCATAGGATAAGAGTTGATATAATAGCCGATAAGCTGTCCGGTATTCGCGTCAATCGTCATACTGATGCTGTCGCTAGGGAAGCCTATCGAATTGCGTTTGTTCCAATTCAAGTTCCACACCTGCTTGCCATCCATCCAGTAACTTGAGAGATTTGAGGACAACGTGTAGTCCTTGCTGGAGGGTGCAATGTCAGCATACAGCTTCAGCGCTTCCTCCGAACTCAATGTGCTACCTTGGTGAGGCGTGAATGGTTTTGAAGCGGAAGACGGCAAAGCCGTATATTCCAAAACCTTTGGAATGACGTATTCCGTATCAGGCGTCGAGACATGCCGTTTACCTGTATTGGCATCCACCACCGTTAGGTAAGGTGAGGGTATGTATTCGAGACGCCAATCTTTTTTTGCATTACTAGAAGACATATATTCATTAAAAGCAACATAGGCGAGCGAAAGGGATAGATCCTTCTTATAGGCATCGGTAGCCTGGGATAAGGAAATTGCCGGCTTACTTGACGGATAATTCAGAGCGAAAGTCATTCGGTTGTAACTGTTCACCCTACCCTTGCCATCGATTTCGATACGGATGTTCTCACCGTCTGAAGGAATTCCATTCACTTTGACATTATAGTTGAAATTGTACATGACCGGCCCAAATAGAGATTTGGAGGAGTTATAATATGAGTTCATAGGTATAAGTTTTTCGGCAGATATGGAGGGTGCCGCTTTTGCAACGAAATCCTTGGCAAGTTTCTCGGCTTGCTCTTTCGTAATTTCCGGTGGATAGTATGCTTTGTCATCATCTAAAAGGAAATAAGGCTTATAATAACTGAGCACATCCCCTGTAATTGCATCCACGGTCGTGCCGATCGTATGCGACGAGTTGCCTTTCGTAAAAGTCCAGTTGAGTGTCCAAACCGACTGATTACCTGGCATATTCTCGTTTTCCGAGTAACTGGTGTCATCCAGCTTCGCATCCTTTAGATCGGGAAACAAAGCGAGCATCTTCTGCGCTGCCTGCTCTTTGGTTATTTTTGCAGAATTCCCCTTCGTTTGATCTGCTGCAGCTGCCTTTTCAACAACTTGAACCGTTGCAAAATTAGTTCCGGAGTTGCTCACTTCAGCACCAGCCGCCCATACCGGAACCTGCAGTAGACCCAATCCAAGGGTGCCTGCAAGAACGGTTTTGGCTACCTTTTTCGTGGAATTTCCCCGGTAGGCTTGTCTGCCAGAGATGTTGCCTTTTTTCATTTTCTAACCTCCCATTTTCCAAATTAAACCAAATATATTATAGCATACCTTTTCATTTTACGTCCGTTTATTTGAGTTCATGAATAAAATGTTTTATGCTGTAACTGTAACTTCAATAAAGGAGAGATTCTCATGAAAAAAAGAAAGCATCATCCGGTAAAATCTTCTCAAAACCATGGTCCGGCACCTGTACTCGGAGGACGGGTATCTTGGAGCCGTAAGCCGATGACCCAGGTCGTCGCTAATAAAAAAGCAGAGCAGCGCCGCACGTGGTGCCGAAAAGGCACAGACGACGGCGCTATTTTTTTGCCTCTAACCTGTATACATTTTCAGGACAGCAAACAGGGCTTTTTCCCTTACTGTAAAAACAGTTTGAGAAAGAGCCCTGTGTATTTTCAAAAAATTTTATTATTAAAAAGATATTTAAAATTCGTGATAAAAGAGACTAGAATTCGTGATATTAGTATGCAGTCCAGCCGGAATCAGCTGTAATGACTGTACCATTGATGAAGGAAGAATCATCAGAAGCAAGGAATAGCGCAACCTTGGCGATTTCTTCCGGTTTACCGTTTCTTGGGTTCGTACCCATACCCGCCATCGCTTTTCTCACGCCAAGCGCTTCGATGTTGATTTCGCCGGCATCTGCCATGATATTGGTTTCAACACCACCTGGTGCAATCGCGTTACAACGGATGCCTGCATCGGCATACTGGTATCCTACGTTTTTAGTGAGACCTACTACCGCATGCTTGGAAGCCGTATACGCCGCGCCTGCACGGGAGCCATACAAACCGCCAACCGAAGCCGTATTGACGATGACACCTTTTCCCTGTTTGATCATAATTGGCAATGCTTTACGGATCGCACGCATAGGACCTGTAGCGTTCACAGCAATTACTCTTTCCCACAGTTCATCTGTTACTTCCGCAGCCGGAACCATTTTATCCATAATACCTGCGTTGTTCACCAGCACATCGAGTGAGCCATAGGTGTTGACAGCGGTATCAATCATATTCTGAACATCGTCTTCTTTGGCAACGTTAGCAACAACACCGACAGCATTTCCGCCGTTTGCCTTCACTTCTGCCACGACCTGATCCAAGGAAGCCTGAAAAATATCGGCAAGCACCAGCTTTGCGCCCTCACGTCCGAACAGCAGCGCCATTTCCTTGCCCATGCCAGAGCCCGCACCTGTAATTACTGTAACTTTGTCTTGAAGTTTCATTGTTTATACCTCCTATGGCATTGAATTAGACAACATAGTGTCTATAATAATTGTAACTTTTGTCACACAGCAGAACAATCATCATTTTGACTCAAAATGTCTATTTCAGATATCATAAGCTTAATAAGGAGTGACAACATGAATTCACGAGTGCTTAAAACTAAAATTTCACTGATGAACGCTCTTCTGGACCTCATGTCCGAAAAAAAATACGAATCCATCACCGTACGTGATATTGTTCAGAAGGCGGGTATCAACCGGTCCACGTTTTATCTTCATTTTCTGGATAAAGAAGATCTGAAAGAGCAAAACTCCAACTTCATCCTTGATAAGCTACGGGAAGCGATCCAGTATCCTTCCTTCAATTTCGAAGAGGCTATCCGCGATTATGAGGAGCGGCAGCAGCCGATCTCGTCTTTACTGGCCATTTTCCGGCATATTCAGGAGTACTTTGAATTCTATTCCGTCATGCTCGGTGAAAAGGAGTTTCAGCAGAAGTTGGATGAAATGATCAAAGAGGAGCTCTTCAAATTCTCCATCGATAAAATTCGCTGTGCATACAACGCCGGCGGACTTATCGGGTTAATCCGTTATTGGGTTTCCTCCGATATGGAGAAATCCCCTGAGCATATGGCCAAATGGGTGACCCAAGTGATTCTGTACCCAAACGCCAGTCAATTGAATGAATAACAGCTTGAAACTCTGCATAAGAAAAACGTCTATTGACGTACTTTCACAGATGACAGACCACGTTTAGATGTAGTTTTCTTGCGATTATAGAATGCTTCAGCTTCGCTGAAAACTTATAATTCTATAATCTCAAAAAAAATAAGCACGAGATCCGGGAAATAATGACGATGTTCCATGATCATGTGCTTATCTTTTTTCTATTACTCTCGAATTTTTACATTGTACAAATACATCGCATACGGAATGCCTTTAAACTGAAGTTGACCGGTGCTGACCAAGTGCCATATCCGGTATTGAAAGTAGCTATCACTATCAAAGATATTCCGGTCAATCAGCTCGGCCGCAATCCGGCCTGCCTTTACATAACCGTCTTGAACATTATTTTCATCACCTGAGTTCTGAAGAGATCGAACCGCCTCTAGAATATCTTCGTCAAATGCATTTTCTTCAAGGCCGACGATATCTCCGTTCTTCCAGATACGCAGCGTATCCGTTGTATGAGACAAGCGAATCCAGTCGTCAACGAGATCGTCCCGAGTCTTGCGACTGATCGGCTCTGCAGTTTCAAACCGGCTCACGATGTCTATCAAAGCATTAAAAGGTACGTGTCCGATACTCCGCGGTTCGAGATCCGGTTGATATTTCTGCACTACTTTTTGGTATTCCCGGGTTACGTTCAGTATATGGATATCATTGGGCTTACCGCGAAGTGCGTAGAGCACCAGCCGGACCGCCACCTGATCATGAGTGTTATCTCCACCCCATAGATAGATACGGTGATGGTCCGGGATCTGTGCAAGCCGCTCCATGATAAGATTCAACCGATTCTCCCGGTTCTTAAACACTAGAAATAACTGGTTATTGAAGCGTTCCATCAACCATTGCTCCCGCAGAACTATTCCTTCTTCTGTATGGAGCTTCCAAATCGGTCCGTAGGCATAAAAATCATCCCAATGCATCACGCGGCTCTCCATTCGTTTACCGCATTTACTTAAGGCTACTTTTAGGGATCCTTCATTACTCGGTGAAAACGTGATATGTACATGGCTTTCGTTTTCCAGCCGTTCTTGTTCTCGAAGATACATTTCATCTACAATCTGCAGCAGTTCCGCTGCCATTCCTTCGTTACTACTTTCATTTATGGCTTGCTCGGCACGCTCGCACATGCTCAGCAAAACGTCTTTTCGATTATTCTCTTCCATCGCTAACAAAAATTCTTTGCGGTTTATCATCATTGCCTCCTTTTCCATACATATTTTTCCTATCATTCTATTACTAGTATAATATAGTCGTTAACATAAAAGGCATATCGAAAAAAATTATCAAAAAGCTGCATGGATTCTCTCTAGTGAATCGTCTAAATACATAGAAACGAAAACTACAGAGTTCCCCGACCTTGGTCTAGCATGAAACCAGTCCGCGGTCCGTTTTGTCGATATGCAATCCATCATACACTAATCATAAAGATTGCTTAATCGTACATAGGGCTGAGCTCCAAAAATACTTAACAGGATAAATAAATAAATTCCCGTTAGAACATAAGCTTCTTCCCATTGAAGGAGCATCAAATATAAAAAAGCGAAGGTGAACATGAATGCGCAAGAAAAGAGTATTGATCTTGTCCGAAGGCTTTGGAAGCGGGCATACCCAAGCGGGATATGCACTGGCTGCCGGCATGAAGAGAATGAATCCGAATATTCAGACCAAAGTAATCGAGCTAGGCTCATTTTTAAATCCGACGGTAGCTCCATGGATCATCTCCGCTTACCGCCTGACCATTCATACGAATCCCGGGCTCGTCGGTTTGCTTTATCGGAAACAGCATGCCAAACGCCTTAGTAAATTAACGACGATGGCACTGCACCGGTTATTCTATCATCATACGGCGGAAGTTATTGAGCATTTAAGACCGGATTTGATCATAAGTACGCATCCGATCCCGACCAATATTATCTCCAGACTGAAAGCAGCCGGACTGAACGTCCCGCTTTATACCGTGATTACGGATTATGACGCTCATGCCTCCTGGATTAATGCTGAAGTCGACCGTTTTCTTGTTTCGACAGAGAGCGTACGCAAGCTGCTGCTCGACCGCGGTGTATATTCTCAGAATGTACAGGTGACCGGTATTCCTGTTCATCCGGATTTCTGGTTAACCGAAGACAAGACTTCCGTCAGACGGCTACTTAAGATTAAAAACATGCCTACTGTATTCATCATGGGTGGCGGATGGGGATTGGTATCGAACCAAAAGCTGACCAGACAGATCAACAGCTTTAAAGAACAGGTCCAGCTCGTATTCTGCCTTGGAAATAACGAAAAGCTGCTGGATAAAATGAAACATGACCCGATGTACCAGCATGAAAATATTGTGCTCATGGGCCATACGAACGAAATCAGCAAGTGGATGGATGCTTCTGATCTGCTAATTACCAAGCCAGGCGGGATGACATGCACAGAGGCTCTGGCCAAAGGTCTTCCAATGCTGTTCTGCGAATCGCTCCCTGGCCAGGAAGAGAAGAACCGCGAATATTTCGTTAAACTTGGTTACGGCGAGGCATTGAACAATGAGAATGTGCTTGAAGAGTGGCTGCGGAAACTTGCCCGTGGAGAACAGATTCAGATTGCCCGAGGCTTCCTGCCATCTCGCTTCGACTCCCTTGGGAGAGAATGTTGCTATAGTCCTAGCTTGTGTGCATCTGAAGTCGTCAGACTGCTCAATGGTTCGGATCAGGCAAGAGTTCTTACAACCCATGGAATTCCGGTGGGCATTTAACGAGTGAACGGATATTCAAAAAAAGCTGCCGAGATGTCTCGGGCAGCCTGTAGAGAGCCCTCAAGGCTCTCTTTTTTTCTGTTATACACTGGTCTGAACCTTGTTACTAGCGCCATCCCGGTAAATCAATTCCTCAATACGCCGCTCGACTTGCTCAACTGCATCCTCCATCGTCTCAAAACGAATTGGAGTCGTTCGTGCGAATTCATCTCCGTAATTCACGGATGTGTGGGCATATCTTGGATCATAGTAATATACCAGCAGCAGCTCCACAGCCCTGCCAAATTGCCTTGTCAGCAAGCTTTCCTCAATCTCTTGGGCAATAGGTGTATGAATCCGCGACTTAATTTGATTGAAAGCCTGTAAACTCTGCTCCGCATGTTCTTCAGGTTGGTAATCGTTCAAAATGTTACTTACGCGCAAGCTAGTTGGGGCTTCCAGCAAAATATGCGTCCCCTTCTCCTTTTTGTTGATCAGAAACTCAGGCAGAATCACCTTGCCGATCCGTTTGCTTTCCGCTTCGATGAGAATATATGGCTCTTGGCGGTACCGAAGAATATCCTCTAGTAACAATGCATCAAACGTCTTTTGATTGTTGCTCTTCAGGCCAATCTCACCGAAAATAGAACCTCTATGCCCTGCCAGTCGCTCCAGATCTACAACCGGATAGCCTTTCTCCTTCAACGCTTTGAGAATTTCCGTTTTACCGGTACCCGTATTGCCATGAAGGACAAAAACTTGAGGTGCAAATTCCACCTGTTCAAGCGTTTCAACAACCCATTTCCGGTATGAGCGATAGCCCCCATCAAGACGATTTACGTGGATGCCCATTAAGGACAGCACGGTCGCCGTCGTTCTGCTCCGCATTCCCCCGCGCCAACAGAAAACCGTTTTATTCCCCTTAATTTCAGCAAAACGTTTGACGAATGCCGGCAGCTTGGCAGACATAATCTCCAGACCTCTTTCTTTGGCTGCCTGTGTGCTGACCTTTTTATATAAGATGCCGATCTCTGCCCGCTCCTCATCCGTAAAAAAAGGAATGTTGACGCTTCCTGGGATCGTCGACTCTGCATACTCGGATGGAGACCGGACATCGATGACTGTCATTTCATTTTTAGAACGAAGATCATTCAGTTTCTCTATTGATATATCTTGAAACATAAAAGGCACTCCCTTACTCGATTACAATTTGTCCGCTGCCGCTGGCTGTAACCTCACCAATAATTTTGGCTTCCACACCGGCATTCACCAATTCCTGATGCAATGCTTCAGCAACATTTCCGCTCACGGAAATCAGCAGTCCACCAGAAGTAACAGCATCACATAGAATCCAGCGGTCAATCTGGTCCATCTGTTCAGGGAATTGTACGCTGTCTTCTACATGGGCATAATTGTTTTTAGAGCCGCCAGGTACTAGCCCCTGCTCGGCCAATTCACGTACGCGCGGAAGCATAGGCACATCATCCTTGCGGATTTTGATCTCGACGCCGCTTCCTTTTGCCATCTCAAGAGAATGTCCCATCAGACCAAAGCCGGTCACATCTGTACATGCATGTACATCATAGCTTTCCATAACTTCAGCCGCTGTTTTGTTTAACGTGGACATGACCTCGGTTACGCGAGTAATCTCCTCGGCAGTGAGCTTGTCTTTTTTAATGGAGGTTGTCATAATGCCTACACCAATCGGCTTGGTCAAAATGATCTTATCACCCACCTGAGCTCCCGCATTGCTCCGCACTTTATCAGGATGGACAAGACCTGTGACGGCTAAACCGAACTTAGGCTCCTTGTCATCAATGGAATGGCCGCCAACCAAGGTCGCGCCTGCTTCCTTCACTTTATCCCCTGCTCCGCGCAAAATTTCGGTCAAAATGCGTTTATCCAGGGTAGAGATCGGAAATGCCACAATATTTAACACCGTTAAAGGTTTAGCGCCCATTGCATAGATATCGCTGATTGCATTCGCTGCGGCGATCTGTCCGAAGGAATACGGGTCATCCACGATCGGTGTGAAAAAGTCGAGTGTCTGCACCAGAGCAAGCTCATCGTTCAGCTTGTACACCCCTGCGTCATCGCTTGTATCGAGACCAACTAGCAGATTGGGATTCGGCTCCGCAGGCGGGAGATTACGAAGAACCTGGCTAAGATCGGCAGGACCGATCTTGCAGCCGCAACCTCCTTTGCTTGATAGTGAGGTTAACTTGATATTGATTTCGGAACCCATTATATCTGCACGACCTTTCATGAAATCTTACGGATAATTAAGTATATTAATTTTTTCATTCTACTTCATAAATCGTACACGTCAGCGGTTAAAAAGGCAAATCAATCCGAACGCAAAAATATCCCGTAAACAGCAAAGAGCAGGATATCGGAAACCGCGCATCAACTCGCACGCATCCGATTGTCCTGCGTTATATGCCTCTTTCAGTTTTCTTTCTCGATCTGCTATTTGGATACAGGAACCGCTTTACCGAAATACTGCTCCAGCGTGATGGAGCGGCTGGTTACCTCTTGAGCGATCTTGGTTCCGACGTAGCGAAGATGCCAAGGCTCGTATTTATAGCCTGTTATCGATTCCTTGCCTTCCGGATACCGGATGATAAACCCGTATTCACTCGCATGCTTGGCCAACCACTTGGCTTCCTTAGTTCCAGCAAAGCAGCTCTCAGCCGCACATTTGCCGGAACTGCCCGATACGTCGATGGTCAGACCCGTCTGATGCTCACTATGCCCAGGGCGCGCGCTGTAAGTATCCGCAGCATTTACGCCGTCCTTCTTTACATAGTTGTTGTATAACGTTGTTTGGCGGGATTCCGAGCGATAGCCGGATACGCCAGCCAGACTTATGCCGTCTTCTTCGGCAGCTTCAAACATTTCTTCAAGCGCGATCGCAGCATCCTTTCTCATCTTGCGCTTGTCGACTTTCTCCGAGAAGGTAAAAGGAACATTCGGATAGACGAGATCAGGCGGCACGTATCCCGAAGGAAGTCTATAGGTCTTGTTGACCAACACATCTACGCTTTCCGGATTGGCGACAACATGCTCTACACTATAGGTGTTGACAAACTCTGCGTTGCCGCCGGTTTTGCTGGACTTCTTCGAAGAAGCTTCGTTGTTTGTTTTCGAGCCTGTAGCTGGATGCGATGCTGTATCGCTTTTTTCTGGCTTTTTCGCCGTAGCTTTGGCATCCGTATTTTTCGTCGAATTTGTCTTCTCTGAGGTAGGCTTTTCTACTTTTTGAGCTGCCGGCTCATCGTTTTTTCCAGTTTCCGACTTCGTATCTTCCGACTCGGCATCATGATCTTTCTTTGCTGTCTCGGATGCATTATCCTTCACAGATACGGCTTCCTTCTCCTGGTTGCTTTTCTGCTGTGTCAGTGCAGGTGTTTTCTCCACAACGGCTCCTTCGGCAGCCGGCGTCCGGTTTTTATCCCAGGCCCAAATGGCTCCCCCTACCATGATAACTGCCACTATGGAAGTGACCACGTATTTACGCATATAAATTTGTACCCTTCTCCCATGATGAATCGAACGATTTGCGTTCGAAACAATAAATCTATAAGTCTATGAATCTGTCAATCTATGAAATGATATTTTCATTATACGACAAAAAAAGACCTGATCAAACCATTGATCAGGCCATTCATAAAATTGGTTATATGTAGCTGATATTAATCGACAGTCTTCAAACGTTTCTGCATGAATACAAGCTCCAAAGCAAGCCGCTCAATTCGCTCCAATACGTCAGGATCGATAATTTCCTTATATTCGTTAAAATGGTCATCATGCACATACACATACCCTGGAGCCACATACGATCTGAAGAAGCCGGCAATCGGCTTCAGCTGATTTTCAATCACCAGATAGTGCTGGTATGTTCCTCCTGTGGCTACGAAACCGATCACTTTTTGCTGCAGTGCCTTGATCGGGATCAGGTCGAATAAGTTTTTCAGGACACCCGACATGGAGGCTTGATAAATCGGCGTTCCAATCAGGCAAAAGTCACTGGAAATGACGCAGTCGATGACCTTCTTGGTATCGCCCGTATAAGCAGACGGATCACGTCCATCACAAAACTGAACATCATAATCTTTCATATCCAGCAGTTCTGTCTCGATCTCCGGATCCATTTTTTTGACTTCTTCCAATACCTTTTGTACGACAATAGCTGTTTTGCTGCCGATGATCGCACCTGATATACCAACCAGCTTCATGAAGGCAGCCTCCTTTTCTGATGTAATTTGCTTGATTTTGCCGGTAAATGGGAGATTCCTTCAGCGGTTGTCTGATTTCAGTCAGGATGTCGTACTGCATCTAGTTCCCGTTTTCCGTCAAATTGCATGGCTGATCTACATGTCAGCCTCTTGTTCATCCGTATTCACAAAAAAGTATGCGGTCATCGCCAGGCGCTCCATCATCTGCTCACGCAGCATTTTGTCCTCAATGACTTCGTCCATCGCCTGCTGCATACAGCTCAGCCATGCCGTTGCACGGTCCGGTGTGATCGGAAACCGAATATGTCTCGCTCTCATTCGCGGATGTCCCTCTTTCATCGTGTAGAGCTGGGGTCCGCCAAAATATTGCGTCAGGAACATCTCCTGTTTATCCATCACGGGATCAATGTCCTCTGGAAACAATGGAGCCAACAGTGGATGCTCGACTACTCTCGGATAAAAGGCTTCAACGACTGCACGAATAGTTGGCGCACCGCCAACCTGCTCATAATAAGACATCGGTCGTTCAGTGCTCTGATTGTGTTCTGGGTTCAAGGAGAAAATGAGCCTCCCTTCCTTTATTAGATATTATTTTTAACTCGATCTAAGACTATAAAATGAACTATAGCATGTTTATTTAGTAAACATAAATGTATATTAATTATTATAATCCTGGAAACGCTTTGTCAAGAGCCCAGACGAATATTGTTTAACTTTTTATACATATATGTTGACTATATGCGATACGTGTTCTACAATTACCGTGACATAATTTGTACAGTGATATTCAAACGCCAGTTACAATTGCCTTTATTCACTTGACCTCTATGTCATAAACGTGAAAAAGCCAATTCGGTTCCGTGAAGATTGTACGATAATTATGGCCATACTGTGTTTACAGATAGATAGAGAATTGAAGGTGAATAATGTTGACAAAGGATGAATTGGTCGCAGCCATCGCCCATATCCGAGATGATGAGCATCAACTGCCGCTGACAGAGATTGGCCTGATCCGCGATATTACCACGAATAATGATCGTGCCGCGCTAAGCATTCTCCTCGCACCTGATCTTGCGCCTCGCGAAGAAGAATTAAAGGAGCAAATCACCAGTGCGCTGCAAAAGTCAGGAATTACCGATGTTCACATACGCTTCAAACATATTTCAAATGAAGAAAAAAATGATATTATAGCTATAAAGCTGAATAAATCGGTGCGCCGTGCTCCAACCTTAATGAACTCACCTTTGGTAGCCGGGGATTCCGGCGTCACCTTCATTGCTATTGCGAGCGGTAAAGGCGGAGTTGGAAAGTCCACCGTCACGGTTAACCTTGCGGCTGCTTTAGCCAAACAAGGAAAACGTGTAGGGATCATTGATGCCGACATATACGGTTACAGCGTTCCTGAAATGCTGGGAATCAAAGAATTGCCGAAAAAGCAGGACAACCGTATCGCCCCAGTGGAAAGCCATGGCATCAAGGTCATATCGACAGGATTTTTCGTACAAGGAAACAAGCCTGTGGTCTGGCGTGGACCGATGCTTGGCAAAATGATTGGCACCTTCCTGAATGAAGTAGAATGGGGCCCACTGGATTATATGATTCTTGATCTCCCCCCTGGAACAGGAGACGTTGCTCTGGATGTTCATAACCGAATTCCCCATTGCGCAGAAATTTTGGTTACCACTCCCCATCCGACTGCCAATCATGTTGCAGCCCGGGCCGGTGAGATGGCCGTACAGACCAACCATCCAATACTCGGCGTGATCGAGAACATGTCCTATTTTACAGATCCTGCAGGTGAACGGCATTATCTGTTCGGACGCGGCGGCGGCCAAAAGCTGGCTGATGAGCTGAATACGAAGCTGCTTGCGGAGGTACCGATTCAGTCTTCGGATACTCCGGAGGGAGCTGATTCCGCCCCTACCCTGTTTGCAGACAGCAGTGAACAGTGGAAGATTTTTATGGAATTAGCATCGAACATCATTACATCACAAGAAGGTTAATTAAATTGAAAGGGTGAAAAGAACATGTCTTACATTATTACCTCGGCTTGTATCGATGAGAAAGCAGCCGATTGCGTTGATGTTTGTCCAGTAGATTGCATCGAGGAAGGTCCAGATCAATACTTTATCGACACTGACATTTGCATCGAATGCGGTGCTTGCGAAGTCGCTTGCCCGGTTGGTGCGGTGTATTACGATACGGATTTGCCTGAAGAAGAAAAGAGCTTCATTGCAAAAGCAGAAAACTTCTTCAAAAACAAATAATAGGTTACACCATCTAATTATTTCGAGTCGTGACAGCCTGCTTCGTTCCCACGTCGCCAGGCTGTTTTACACTCGGAGATGATTTTAAGGAATAAACAGCAGAACAGGCGGTGATGAAACGTGGATCAACAACTGGATATTTCAACCCGGGACAAAATCCTGCAGCTGCTGAAAACAAAAGGCGATCTCAGCGCCAAGGAAATCACCGAATTTATCGGGATCACAAGCATGGCTGTACGCAGGCATATTAATACCCTTGAAAAAGACGGATTAATCGAATCGAAAACGATTCGTCAACCGATGGGACGCCCAACTGCTATCTATCATTTAACCGAACAGGCCGAAACCTTTTTTCCGAATAAATATCATACCCTGACATTGGATCTGCTTAGTGAACTTGAGCTCGATGCTGGATCTGAAATGGTTGACCGTTTATTTGACCGCCGCGGCGAATCGCTCCGGAGGAACCATGCGACGAAGATGCAAGGAAAATCTTTTGCCGAGAAAGTGAAAGTACTGGCTGAAATACAGAATGATAATGGATACATGGTTGAACTTGAAAAAAACAGTGAGAATGAATACACACTGATGGAATATAATTGCCCGATCTCTCAAATTGCCAAAAAGTACAACCACGCCTGCACCTGCGAGATGAAGATGTTTGAATCCCTACTCGGAGCCGAGGTCGGTCGTACGGAATGCTTGGCTAAAGGTGATAAGAAATGCGTTTACACGATTAAAAACAAAATGGAACTCTCACATTGATCCGTAAATCTCTTCGGAAATTCAATGCGGAGTTCCTTTTTTTTGAGAATTATTGTTCCGGCTTAACCGGTTCATCTGATTCGACCAGATACTGCAAAGCTGCCATTTTATTCTCCCAGAAGCGTTCAAAGTAAGCATACCACTGCTTTATTTCCTGAAGAGGCTGAGGATCAAGCCGAAAGCGATTCTCCCGCCCTACCCTTCTCTCCCTTACAAGCCCCGCTTCAGACAAAATCCGCAAATGCTTTGATACAGCCGTCCGGCTCATGGGAAAATGTCCACTGATGACCGTAACCGGCATCTCTTCCTCTGCCAAAAGCTTCAGCAGCTTACGGCGTGTGGGATCGGCTATCGCCTGGAAAACATCATGTTTCGTCGCTAGAGGCTCTCCCATACTTATCCCTCGACGTATGAGCCGAGTTTGCGATGCAGTCCTGCCCATCCTTGATCCATAACTTGGCGGACTTGGGTATGAGGTTGACCGAATTCAGTAACCATATCCTCGCTCCAACCAGAATGAATGATGGTAACTTCGGTTTGTCCATCCAAATCCTTAAGCTCAAATGTCAGCGCCCAGTCTTTCCCCCAGTCAAAAGAAAGTCTCCGTGGTGGATCAATCTCCTTCACTTTACATGGCGACATGCCGTAAGGCCCTGCATTAATATGAAATTCATAACCTACAACCGGTTCAAAATCATTAGGCATAAACCATGCAGAAAGTCCTTCTGACGTCGCAACAGCCTCCCATACCTTTTGAATAGGCGCCTTAAACACACCTGTGTGCCGGATATCCGGCAGCGAGTTTTTATGTTTTGAAGTATCCATTATGTTTTTCCTCCTGTATCTTTCTTTTCTTATTTAAGAAACCATTTGGTTTCATATCTATTATATACAACCATTTGGTTTCATTTCAAGGGGATGTTCCAAGGAAATCACAAAAAAACAGTGGTGCGTTACGGAATGATCCGTAGTATGCCCACTGTTTTTGCGTTACATCATGGTAAAGGCTTAGCCTCTAAACTGCTTCAGGAATTGCACGGCTTTGGAAATATCCGCTTCCGGATCCTCGCCGACTTCCCGCTCGATCGTCAAATAACCCGTATATCCAATGTCTTTTAATGCGTTCAGATATTCCGTCCAGTTCACACCACCCTCGCCAAGTGGAACCTCGCGAAAGTATTGTCCTTCGCCCGGTACAAAGGTATTATTCTCGTTAGCCGGAGCTTCATATCCTAGGGATTCATAGACATAGTGAGCAGGCACTTCACGCAGACGAAGTCCGTCTTTGGCATGGGTATGCACAATATAGTCCTTCAGGTTGTAAACGCCTTGTGCAGGATCATCACCGGTTACCATGACCATATTGGCCGGGTCAAAGTTAACTGATACCCCCTTGGAACCGAGACCATCCAGGAACTGCTTCAATCTTGCGGAAGGTTCTGGACCTGTCTCGATGGCGAAAAATGCGTTCATGCTGGTTGCATAGTTAGCGAGCTCTGCGCAGGCATCATGCATGGTTTGATAAATTTCGCTATTCGTGTCTTCAGGTACGATCCCAATGTGTGTAGTCACGACTGGCGTACCCAGTTCTACCGCCAAATCGAGAATGCGTTTGGATTTTTCAATCTTTTCCGCATTTACACTCTTGTCCTGGAATCCGTATCCGCCCAGATCACCCACAAGTGCGGAAATTTCAAGACCTAGTGATGCGATATAGTCCTTAAGCTCTTTACGCTCCGCTCCTGAGAGGTTAGCAGGGTCCATCTCGCCGCTTACGGCGTAGATTTGAACGCCATCCGCCCCAACCTTTTTCGCGCGCTGTAGGCCTTCTCTGACACCCACACGGAAGCTGTCTACGATAACACCAATTTTATTGTTCATTTAAGATACTCCCCTCATACCTAAACTTCTTCCCAAATACGTTTTACGTTTGCAAGACCGATTCTTGTGCCTTGGTAAGCATCTTCCATGCCTTCGAATTCGATCGACAGATAACCGTCATATCCAGATTCCTTGATCGTACGGATGGATTCACGGAGATTGATATCCCCATGGCCGGAGATGGCACCTCTCAGGTAGTTGCCGCTGGCAGTTTTGAACCAGCCTTCCCCTGGATTTTGTGAAGCTTGACGCAGGTAGAAATCTTTAATGTGCACAATCGAAGCAAACGGCAAATTCTTTTTAACGGCTACGACCGGATCTTCATCCACACACATGAAATTGCCGACATCAAGCGTTGTCTTGAAGTTCGGACGGTCTACCGTCTGTACCAAGGTTTGAACACGATCGCTGGCCTGGATGTAGTAGCCGTGGTTCTCTACGCTGGTTGTAATACCATACTGAGCAGCATAATCTGCCACCTGGCGGCAGGCGTCAGCCAGACGGCTAACCTCGCTGTTGAACTGTTTGATGGAAGTATCTTTGCGTCCAGCCACATCATGGCGCATCAGCTTTACGCCGAGTCGTGCTGCGATGTCCACTTCCTTTTTGACGCGCTCGATTTCATTCGTGACTTCCTCGTCGCTATCCACGCCAAAATTCGCATAGATAGCATAATTGGAGATATCGATGCCAACTTCCTTGGCTTTCGCCACGATTTGGTCCACGAGTTCAGGATTATCTGTAAGCGTAAAACCGATCGGAACGATCTCTACATGCTCCCCGCCCATTTCGGCGATCTTCTCAATGGCCTCAAGTACAGTGATTTCCCCGGAATGGATTGGACGGTACAGGCTGTATGTGCTTACTCCGATTTTCATAGCTGGATTTCTACCCCTTTCTCAGCGGATTCATAAATGGCTGTCAATATTCTCATTAGCTCCAGACCATCTTCTACAGGGCTTATTGGCTCTCTGTTGTTTTGAATATTGAGAATGAATTGGTCGATTTCATTTTGGAAGGCCGCTGTAAAGTTGAAGCCTTTATTGTCGATTTGCGGCTCGATGTTGATCATCACGTCGTTCTTTTCCGTAACGATCACCAAAGCCGGGTCGATCTCGAATCCGCCTTTGGTTCCGAAAATTTTAACAGCCGATTCATCCTTCTTGGCATGCAGCGAGAAGCTTACGTCTACCATGAGCGAAGCGCCGTTTTCGAATCGGATCAATGCGTTCGCCAAGTCTTCGACCGTATTTTTGCTGGCATCGTAATCTGCAGCCTTGTAGAAGGACAAGTGTTTCACGTTGGAACGGTTACCGAGCTTATGATACACGTTTCCTGAAACCGATTTCACTTTCGGTCTACCAAGCATGTACCAGCACAGGTCGATGACGTGTACGCCAATATCGATCAGCGGTCCGCCGCCGGAACGTTCCTTATCCGCAAACCAGCCACCTGGATTGCCCAAACGACGCAGGATTGAGGCTTTTGCGTAATACAGCTCGCCGAACTCATCCTTTTCGATAAAGCTTTGTAGAAGTCCGATATTCGGATCATAACGGCGTACGAAGCCAACCTGCAGGAGCTTGTTGCTATCGCGTACGGTTTGTTGAATATGTAATGCTTCCTCGACGCTGCGGCAAAGCGGTTTTTCGACCAGTACATGCTTGCCGGCCTTGATCGCCGCGATGCTGATCCCAGCGTGAGAGTTGTTCCATGTGCAGATGCTGACAGCATCAATCTCCGGATCTGCAAGCAGTTCATTGTAATCGGTATATGTTTTCTGGGCACCGTATTTCTGGGCAGCCGCCTTAGCTCTCTCTTCTTTCAAATCGCAAATCGCTACGATTTCAGCATCCGGGTTCTTTTGATACGAATTCATGTGTGATTCTGAAATGGAACCTGCACCGATAATGCCCACTTTGATCTTGTTCATTCGTATTCTACCTCTCCTTTAAGTCATCCTTTTGTGTTTGTTCTTCTTGAATTATAATATTTATAAGAAAGTCTGCCATGCAGTGCCTTGCTCATTATTTAGACAATTGTGCGATTTAGAGGTGACCACTATGGAAAGACCCCTTTCATTACAGGAACCGATGGATATGCCAAACCGCTTTTTCCCGATCAAAATTCATTATTGTACGGCAAATCAATATGGAAAGACGCTGTTTAAGCACCACTGGCATAATCACATCGAATTCTTGTATTTTACAAAAGGCTCTGCCATGATCGAGCTGAACTCCGTTCCATACGAAGTAAGTGAAGGCGATCTGGTTGTCGTGAACAGCAACGATTTACATTATGGTGTTAGCCAATGCGATGATTTGGTCTATTATGCGATGATCGTGGATATCAAACTGCTGCATAGTCACTCTGTGGACGCGATCGAAACCAAGTTCATCACCCCGATCATGCAGAACCGGATTCTTTTCGCCAGCAAAATTTCGAGAGATGAGGAAATCATCAGTTCTATCTCTTCCCTGATCCAAGAGCATAGCCAGCGTGAGCTGGGGTATGAGCTGTCGATAAAATCATATTTGTACCGCATTCTGACCATTCTGCTGCGCAGGTACGGTATGAACAAAATGAGCTCGGAAGACGATCATCTTCGCTTGAAAAACCTTGAGCGGTTCACGCCTGTATTTCAGTATATCGAGGATCATTATCATGAGGATCTGACCATCGATATGCTGTCCGCTCTAGCGGGACTCAGTCGTTTCCATTTCAGCCGTTTGTTCAAGGAGCTCACCGGACGTACCGTCATGGACTATATTAATACACTCCGCATCAACAAATCTGAATACCTGCTGCGGAACTCACGCATGAATATTTCGGAAATCGCTTTGTGCACGGGCTTTAAAGATATATATTACTTCAGCCGCTCGTTTAAGAAGTACAAGCATGTATCGCCATCTGAGCTGCGCAAAAGCTTTAATCTGTAGATTCATCTCCGATCTTTCTCTTTCAGAAATAAAGTTTGTCGATATAAATTGGCATTTTACATAGTCAATCTGCTTGTTTCTGGGTATAATAGTCCTGGATGTTAGATATCTTTTATACGTAAAGTATGTTATTTGAGGAGGAACAGATCTTTGGATCCATATTCATCGGGACAATTTAACCAGTTTCAGCAGCCGCCCATGCAGCCGCCGAAGACAAACGGAAAAGCTATTGGAGCACTTGTGCTCGGCATTCTAAGCCTTGTGATTCCTTATTTGGGATTCATTCTCGGCATTATCGCCATCGTGCTTGCAAGCCTTGCCTTCAAAGAGATCAAGAGAAGAAGCGAGGGCGGACGTGGACTTGCAGTCGGCGGGTTGGTGTGCGGCATTGTCGGTACATCATTGTACGGCATTCTTATTCTGTTGGTTGTAATCGGACTTATCTTTCTTGGCGCTTCTTATGACAGTTATTATGATGCACTCTCATCCATTCCAGATTTGAGACTTCATTATTCATAACACAGGGCCTTATTCATTGGGTAACTGACTGTTTCATTAATCGATAGACTATAAGAAAAAACCGGCTGCTCTTTTCAGAGCAGTCGGTTTTTCGTAAACCCTTTATATATGAAGGTTATTCCGTGATGGTACCGTGCACCAGTATAGGTGCTTCGGCATGGCCTGAGATGTGGATGTTTTCATAAATTTTGTTCATCACATCATCCACATTTTCGCGGTTCGCATGAATGGTCATAAGCGATTCGCCTTTTTTCACGGAATCACCGATTTTTTTGTTAAGCATGAGACCCACAGCCAAATCGATTTCCGACTCTTTGGTTGCACGGCCAGCACCCAGCCACATCGCTGCAGTACCGATCTCGTCCGCTACGATTTCGGCGACAACGCCATCTTCCTTCGCAGGAACCTCGATGAGATACTTCGCTTGCGGAAGCTTCTCTGGATGATCTACAACGTCAGGATTTCCACCTTGGTTTTGGATGAATTCCTTGAATTTCTCCAGCGCCTTGCCGTTCTTGATGACTTCCTTCAACTTCTCTTCCGCTTCCTCCAAAGAGTCGGCCTTATTCGCCAGGAACACCATTTGGCGGCCAAGCGCGAGGCAGAGCTCTTCGAGATCCTTCGGTCCCTCGCCTTTCAGTGTATCGATCGCTTCCTTCACTTCTAGGGAGTTACCAATAGCATAACCCAGCGGCTGGCTCATGTCGGAGATTACCGCCATCGTTTTGCGGCCGACGTTGTTGCCGATGCTTACCATCGCATGCGCCAGTTCTTTAGCGTCATCTACGGTTTTCATGAACGCGCCTGCGCCGGTTTTCACGTCAAGCACGATCGCGTCGGAACCTGCGGCAATCTTCTTACTCATGATGGAGCTGGCAATCAAGGAAATGGAGTCAACCGTACCAGTAACGTCACGAAGTGCATACAGTTTTTTGTCTGCTGGCGTCAGGTTGCCTGTTTGACCGATAACCGCGATTTTATGTTTGTTCACCAGGTTAACGAATTCTTCGCGCTCGATTTCCACATGGAAGCCCTCGATGGATTCGAGTTTGTCGATAGTACCGCCGGTGTGTCCCAAGCCGCGTCCAGACATTTTCGCTACTGGGATGTCAAGAGCCGCTACGAGAGGAGCAAGCACCAATGTAGTCGTATCGCCTACGCCGCCTGTGGAGTGCTTGTCTACTTTTACTCCTTCAATCTCGGACAAATCGATCGTGTCGCCGGAGTTCACGATAGCCATTGTCAGATCGGCGCGTTCACGCTGGGTCATGTCTTTGAAGAAAATAGCCATTGCCAAGGCACTGACCTGATAGTCAGGAATGTCTCCTTTTGTATAGCCTTCTATGATGAAATTAATTTCTTCTGTTGTCAATTCTCCGCCGTCACGTTTCTTTTCAATCAAGTCGACCATTCTCATAGAGCAATGCCTCACTTTCAAAGTTAATGATATGAACTAAATATTACAGGGTAATTGCGGTTTCCAAAGCCACTTCCATCATCTCGTTGAAGGTCGTTTGACGTTCTTCCGCTGTTGTCTCTTCACCTGTCAGCAGGTGGTCGCTTACGGTCAGCAAAGTCAGAGCGTTAACGCCAAATTTGGCAGCTAGAGTGTACAAAGCCGCTGTTTCCATTTCGACGCCCAAAATACCATGCTTCATCAATTTCTCAGAGATCGTCTGATCATCACGGTAGAAAATGTCCGAGCTGAATACGTTGCCGACATGCAGCTTCAGGCCTTTTTCCACGCCTTTATCATAAGCGGTTTTCAGCAGGTTGAAGCTCGCGATAGGCGCGAAATCATTGCCGTCAAAGTAGTGGCGATTCGAGCCGGAATCCGTGCAGCAAGCCTGGGCCAGAATGACGTCACGTACATGAACGTCTTTTTGCATGCCGCCACATGTGCCGACACGCATCAAGTTTTTGACGCCGTACTGGCTGATCAGTTCGTTTACATAAATACTGATGGATGGAATACCCATGCCAGTTCCTTGAACAGAGATGCGTTTACCTTTGTAGGTTCCCGTGAATCCAAGCATGCCTCTGACTTCGTTATAGCAGGTTACGTCCTGCAGATAGGTTTCAGCGATGTATTTCGCCCGGAGCGGGTCTCCAGGCAATAGAATTGTTTCCGCGATTTCTCCAGCTTTTGCTCCAATATGAATACTCATTGATTGTCCTCCTGACAGGTTATAGAGATGATGAAATCTATTTCAAATTTTCAAGGAAACTTGTACCGTATTCCGGCATTTTCACGCCGAAGTTCTCGGCTACCGTAGCGCCGATATCCGCGAATGTGTTGCGAAGCGAAAGCTCGCTGCCGCCATTTTTGAAACGTGGAGAATACGCGAGCAGAGGCACATATTCACGGGTATGGTCGGTTCCGCGGTACGTTGGATCATTACCGTGGTCGGCAGTGATGATCAATAGATCCTCATCCGTCATTTTTGCGAAAACTTCCGGTAGACGCGCATCATAATCTTCCAAAGCCTGCGCGTATCCTTGCGGATCACGACGGTGGCCGTAAAGCGCATCAAAGTCTACGAGGTTCAGGAAGCTAAGCCCTGTAAAGTCCTCATCCATGGTGGAGATCATTTTGTCCATGCCGTCCATGTTGGATGCAGTACGGATGGCTTTGGTTACGCCTTCTCCATCGTAGATGTCAGAGATTTTACCAAGCGCGATAACATCGAAGTGCGCATCCTTCAGCTCGCTCATAACCGTACGTTCGAATGGCTTAAGAGCATAATCATGACGGTTTGGCGTACGCTTGAAGGATCCTGGCTGACCCACATATGGACGGGCGATAATGCGTCCCAGCATATACGGATCATCCAATGTAATTTCGCGGCAGAACTCGCAAATTTCGTAGAGCTCTTTCAGTGGAATCACATCTTCGTGCGCAGCAATTTGAAGTACGGAATCCGCCGAAGTATACACGATCAGTGCTCCGGTCTTCATTTGCTCTTCTCCGAGCTCATCAAGGATTTCAGTGCCACTTGCAGGCTTGTTGCCGATGACCTTGCGTCCTGTTTTTTCTTCGATGCGCTGGATCAGCTCATCCGGAAATCCATCAGGAAAAACGCGGAACGGTGTATCGATATAGAGACCCATGATCTCCCAGTGTCCGGTCATCGTATCCTTACCTGCTGACTTTTCCTGCATTTTCGTATAATAAGCCATCGGCTTGTCAGCCTTTTCGATGCCTTGAATTTCACGGATGTTGGAAAGTCCTAGCTTGCCCATATACGGCATCTTCAGTCCACCGCGTTCTCTGGCAATATGTCCTAATGTATCCACATCAAAATCATCGAACTTAGCGGCATCCGGTGCTTCACCAATCCCTACCGAATCCATTACTATCAGATGTACACGTTTAAATTCAGCCATTGTTTATCACTCCTCTGTTTTGAGTATAACTCATGCCAAGCGATTATAAAAATATACCGGCAATGGTTGCGGAAAGCACGCTGACCAGCGTCGCTCCATAAAGCAATTTAAGCCCGAAACGCGCAACAACATTACCCTGCTTCTCATGCAGACCCTTAACAGCACCAGCAATAATGCCGATAGAAGAGAAGTTTGCGAACGAAACCAGGAAGATCGAAACGATACCTGTCGCGCGAGCAGACATAGCATGTTTACCCAGATCAAGCATCGCAACGAATTCGTTGGATACCATTTTGGTTGCCATAATGCTGCCCGCTTCCACGGCTTCTTTCCAAGGTACGCCCATGATGAATGCAAACGGTGCAAAGACATATCCGAGCAATTCCTGGAACGAGATACCGAAGACGCCGCTGAAAATACCGTTGATCATCGCGATCAATGCGACGAAACCAATCAGCATCGCAGCTACAGTGATCGCAACTTTGAAGCCGTCCATGATGTATTCGCCGAGCATCTCGAAGAATGACTGCTTCTCATGCTCTTCCTGCACTTCCAGTTTATCTTCTTCAGCAGTTACTTCATAAGGGTTCAGAATCGAAGTGATGATAAACCCGCCGAACAGATTCAGCACCAGCGCTGTAACAACATACTTCGGATCGATCATGGTCATATAAGCGCCGACGATGGACATCGAAACGGTAGACATGGCTGATGCGCACAGCGTGTACAAACGGTGCTTCGGCAGAAGTCCAATTTGTTTTTTGACCGAAATGAACACTTCGGATTGGCCCAAAATAGCAGAGGCAACAGCATTGTAAGATTCAAGCTTACCCATACCGTTAATTTTGCTGAGCACGATACCGGTATAACGAATGATAATCGGAAGTACCTTGATGTACTGCAGAATCCCGATTAGAGCCGAGATGAAAATGATTGGCAGCAGTACACCTAGGAAGAACGGTGCTTGTCCTTCGTTTGCAATTCCGCCAAATACGAAGTTAATTCCCTCTGACGCATAGTTCAGCAGATTTGTAAAGACATCAGAAAATCCCCTGATCAGAACGGTTCCGAAAACCGTATTCAGCAAGAAGTATGCCAGAACAACCTGCAAAGCAATCATAATGATAATCGGGCGATAGCGAATACCACGTTTGTTATTGCTGGCTACATAAGACAGTGCAAACACGACGAGTAACCCTAATATCGCAATCAGAAA
Source organism: Paenibacillus mangrovi (assembly GCF_022898935.1). GTDB lineage: Bacteria > Bacillota > Bacilli > Paenibacillales > Paenibacillaceae > Paenibacillus_AQ > Paenibacillus_AQ mangrovi. The sequence continues at coordinate 238,835 of NZ_JALIRP010000004.1, forward strand.
TTTCATAGCTGTCTCCCCATGATGTAGTTTGTAGTGAAAACCTTTCATTAAGCGCTTCCAAAGTGCTGCTAGTAAAGCGGAAACTTCATTTCGAGTCTCCCGCTTTACTTAAGGCAGTCGGATGCATCGCTATATTCTTAATAAGAAGCTGTAGACTGGCCGCCTTCCATAATTTTCACGCCGGAGCTTGCGCCGATTCTTGTCGCGCCTGCTTCGATCATCTTGTTCATATCCTCAAGGCTGCGTACGCCGCCAGAAGCTTTAACTCCAACGTTAGGACCTACGGTTTGACGCATCAAACGAACATCTTCTGGTGTTGCACCGCCTGTGGAGAATCCGGTAGACGTTTTTACAAAATCAGCACCAGCTTGTACCGAGAAGCGGCATGCACGTTCCTTCTCTTCATCAGTCAACAGGCAAGTTTCGATAATGACCTTCACCAGCGCTTTGCCGGCAGCGGCATCAACAACAGCTTTAATATCCTTTTCAACGACATCGTCCTGTTTGTCTTTAAGAGCGCCGATGTTGATGACCATGTCGACCTCAGTTGCACCATTTTCAATAGCATCCTTAACTTCAAATGCTTTCACAGCCGAAGTCGATGCTCCTAGAGGGAAACCGATTACGGTGCACACTTTTACTTTGGTTCCGTTCAATTGTTCTGCAGCGAATTTCACCCAAGCAGGGTTAACGCATACGGAAGCAAACTCGTATTTCTTGGCTTCTTCCGTCAATTTGGCAATTTCACTTTGTGTTGCGTCTGCACGCAACAGCGTATGATCGATCATACTTGCAAGATTTGTCATCATGTCATCTCCTTCAAGAATCTCATACCTTTTATTTATCCAATTTTCTTGAATTGAAAAGGTTTTTATTTTGCAGAACGCCAAAGCTTTTTTGCCTTTATGCATTCTATTTGCAGGATTATCATATCACTCGATTGAACATATGTAAACACTATCATGAAATTATGTTCATGAACGATTTGTGAAGCTTCCCTGACTATTTTGCTCAAAAAAAATCTGCCATATGTGTCTATGACAGATTTTGCAACATTATGCCAAAAGTGCTTGTGCTGTAAATTGATCGGTAACCAAAATATTCGCATATTTGCCCGCCAGCGCTGCATGGATTGCCTCCACCTTACGCTGTCCGCCAGCGACGAGAATCGATTTCTCCTTCTTCCGAAGTTCGTACAGATCGATGCCAACTGTCCGGTTGTTGATTTCTTCACTGCAGATATTGCCATCTTTATCAAAAAACCTAGAGCATATATCTCCTGCCCCGTTCTTTTTGAGGAGCTTCTGCTCTTTTTCGTTAAAATAACCCAGCCGGAACAGCAGCGCATCCTCCTTCACGGTACCTACCGTGAAAATAGCAATGTTAGCCTGCTTCCCGAGATCGATGATCCTGTTAATATGCCTGTCCTCTTCCACAATTCTCTTGAGGTCAATGCTGTCAAAAATAACCGGCAGAGGCAAATATCTCGCGACGGTCTGATAAGCTTCTGCGAATAAATTCACCGTCTCTGCCGCATACGTATTCACATGGGAATGGCTGACACCACCCTTGAGCTGCACGACTTCCACTCCTTTTACATTTTTGTGCTGCAGCTGCTGAGCAACCGCATACATCGTTGTTCCCCAAGTCACGCCAATAATATCTTTATCTTGAATGGTCTCATGCAGATAATCTGCCGTTTGTTTGGTAATATGCTTTTTGATCTCTTCATACGTATTCAGCGGCGAGTAGCACACTTGAACCGTATCCAATCCGTATTTGTTCTTGAGCTTCTGCGAAAGGACATTCAAATCTTCGTTAGGATCGACAATATCGATTCTGACATACCCCTGTTCCTTCGCAAACTGCAGAAGTCTAGATACCGTCGGACGGGAAACTCCAAGTCGTGCTGCGATATCCTGCTGACTGAAATCCGATTGATAATACAGTCTTGCAGCTTCAATCGATAGCCGTTGTTTTTCAATGTCCATCTTTGTCTACTCACCCGTCTCTATATCTATAATCGGTACTCATGATGACTAACATTTCCAGATCTCTTCCCAAATTCCTGTTGGCCAGAAGATATGCTTTTTTCGGCGAGGTTTATTTGATAAGATAAGAACTACGAAAATTTCGTATATGAACAGTATATTACAAAACTATCAATCGAGATACCTTCTCAGAAGACATAGAAAGCGAGCCAATTATGAACGATACATATTCTCCTTATTTTGAATTTGACCGGGAAACCTGGGCCTTATCCCGCGATCTCCCTTCCCTGACGGTGTCCGAGGAGGAATTCGAAAAATTAAAGGGTCTGAACGAAAAAATTGCCATCGAGGAAGTAACGAAAGTCTATCTTCCCCTGGCACGCCTCCTGCATCTGTATGTAACGTCCTTTCAAAATTTCCAGGCCAAGATGAACTCTTTTCTCAGCGTGCCGGCACCTAAAGCCCCTTTCGTGATTGGAATTGCGGGCAGCGTTGCCGTAGGCAAAAGCACGACTGCGCGGCTGCTGCAACACCTGTTATCCCGCTGGGATGAGCATCCTAAAGTCGATCTCGTGACAACCGACGGATTCTTATATCCGAACCGGGTACTCGAGGCTAAAGGCATCATGAACAAGAAGGGCTTCCCAGAAAGCTATGACATTAACAAGCTCATGCATTTCATCAGCAGCATCAAATCGGGGGAGCCTGCTCTTAAAGTGCCCGTATATTCCCATCTGGCCTATGATGTTCTGGATGATCAAACGCTGCACGTGGATCAGCCCGACATCTTGATTCTGGAAGGAATCAACGTCCTTCAGGTCAATACGCAGCAACCCTATTTTGTGAGCGACTTTTTTGATTTTTCCATTTATATCGACGCTGATGAAGAGGATATCCGTGACTGGTACATCGAGAGATACCATATGCTGAGGGATACGGCTTTCCGGGATCCTCGCTCTTACTTCCACAAATATGCATCTCTAACGGAGGAAGAAGCCATTCATACAGCAGAGAATATCTGGCGTGATATCAATGCCAAAAATCTCCATGAAAACATTTTGCCAACCAAGGAACGTGCCAAGCTTATTATTAAAAAAGGCGCCAACCACATGATCGAGCAGATACTACTCCGAAAATAATAAATTCTAATAATTAAGCAAAGGGTACTGTGCCTAAGCTATCGGGATGACCGAAGCCAGCGCGGTACCCACCAATTCAAATGCCCCAGCAGCTTCATCAGCGAAGGAACAATCAGTAGTCTGATGAGTGTAACATCGATGAATACGGCAGCTGCAATGCCAAACCCAAGCTGTCTAACCCCCTCCACCGCCCCAAAAACAAACGGTAGCGTAACTGCAATAAGTATGGCTGCTGCCGAAGTAATCAGCTTCCCCGTCGCTGCCAATCCATGCCGGATTGCATGCTCAGGATCCCGGGTATCCTCAAAAGCTTCAGACATCCGTGAGATTAAAAACACCCCATAGTCCATGCTCACACCAAACACAAGTCCAAAAATAAATACAGGCACCATGATGGCTATATCCACCGGCGGTTGCCCAGTGATTCCTGTCTGAAAAATGATGACTAACACCCCTAAAGAAGCCGTGATACTCAACACATTCATAACTAAAGCCTTAAGTGGGATCAAAAGCGACCGAAATGCGATGAGCAACACAAGCAAGTTTGAAACCATAATAAATCCAAGCATCTGCGGGAGCGAACGGGCTATCGCATCTTTAACCTCCTGTTGTGATTTGGCTTCACCGCCCAGCAAAATATGCATGCCTGAAGCATCAGCCTGAACTTCCGCAGCTCTCAACCATTCATTCACCCTAGCGGAGCCAGGTTCGCCATTCAGCAAAACTTGATAAACAGCTATCTTCGATGATAGTTCAGCAGTTGTGCTCTTCATTTGGAGCGGCTTCAGATCAATGACCATAGGGTCTTTCTGTAATACATCCAGCCATGAGTAAGCTATTTCCCTTTCTTTTACAGTAAATACCTCACCCGCAGGCTGAAGCACAACCAGAACTTCAGTCCCTTTTTGCGCAAAATGTGTACGAATCACCTCATCGGCATGTCTCGATTCCATGTCGACCGGCAGCGAGGCTGCATCCGGAACGGATGTTCTCAATTGGAATGCCGGGATCAGCAACAAAAGAAGCAGGAAAACTGCCGTAAATAGCGTACGCAGAGGTCTATGCATCACTAGATCCGCCCAGGATGACCACAGCCTATAACTCGGATTAGGGATGAGGCTGAGGCGCGCCTTATTCTTCAGGAGAGGTGCCAGCAGCATGAGTACGGCCGGTACCAGCATCAAGTTGATCGCTGCTGCCAGCACTACGACGACCATTGAGCTTATTGCGGCGCTACTAAACATCGGCATGGGAATAAACGATACAGCCTTTAAACCGCATAACACGCATACAGAGGAGTAAAAGACAGCTCTACCGGATGTAGTCATAACGGATCGAAGTGCTCTTGGCGCACTGCCTGTACGTAGTTCCTCCCTAAAGCGGCTGGTGAGGATAAAAGCAAAGTCCAAACTGAGCGCAAGGCCAGTCATCGGAATGACATTTAAGATAAAATTGGACAGCTCAAGATCATAGCTTCTGCTGACCAGTACCATCATCCCCATGGCTGAAGAAACAGTTAAAAGTCCGGTCAATACAGGAATGAATGCATACCAGAAGCCTCCAAATGCAAACAGTAGAATCATGAATGCCACCGGAACTCCGATGCGCTCCGCCACTTTGAAATCATGCATGCTTGCCCGGTTTACATCCTCCTGGATCACTGATTTACCCGTAAGCTGAACAGCTGTACCCTTGACTTTAGACGTCAAACCGCGTATTTGGGTGATGAGTGATGCTTGCTGATAAGATGGCTCTTTCAAATCGAGAACCGCATAAGCTGTTCCATCCCGAATCAGTTCCTGATGCTCTAGAGGAGAGATGACCAATGCCACTCCGTCAAATTTTCTTATTTTATTCAGTACAATATCGATTTCCGTTCTAAACCCTGCAGCCGTAGTATCGGCATGCCGCTCAAATACAACATAAATGGGGTCAACGGGGATCCCGAGACGCTCATTCAGAATCTGCTGCACACGTCTTGCTGACCCATCGACATCCAATCCCGGGCCATGAACGGATGACGGAAGCTGGGTGGAAAAAGAACCGAAGAAAATAAAAAACACCGCCCAGCATGCCACAATCGCACCTGGATGGCGGTGAATCAAATATGCGAGTAATCGGAATCCCATTACACATCTTCCCCTTAAGACAGCGGAGTTTTCCCGTTCAACCGGGTTGCCTGAACCATAAATCCGGCTAGCTGAGGAAATAATCTTGTCCCGGCTGTCCAAAGCCGAGGGATTACCGGCATGCTGGCAAGTGTCTGCAAATAATGTCCCCATCGCAAAATAGATCCGTATTCACTGTCCATATCTGCCGAGTAGGCTTCCTTCCAGTCCTTCATGCTTATCTCTCTACGAAGAAAGCGGTCTCCGTGGAATGCACAAATTTTGGCCGAGCGGAGTGCTGCTGACATCCCGTCTCCAAAAAGCGGGGGAATCATCGCTCCGGCATCGCCCACCTGTGGAATGATGCTCCAAGAAATGGGCTTCTCGGATAAATAAACCGGTGCGGCTGATACCTGCGAATCAGGCAGCAGCACACCTTCCCGGAGCCTGTCTCGCAGCTGTTTGTTTTCTTCCGCAACCGAAAGCAGCAGTTCCGAAACGGAGCTACCTTTTCCCCGCGTCCAGGCAAGCGGCAGCAGCGCAGCCACGTTTGTCAACCCATTTTCAATAGGCGAGACGCCGACATAACCTCCGCGAATAAAGTAAAGCTCGACCGTATGGTCTAAACGCATCCCTGTAAAATGAGCCTTCAGCCCGATATAGGCTCGCTTCCCAGCTGCACTCCGGCCATGCGGGTTGCCGGTAAGCTCCTTACGTGGATGCGCTCCCCATGCCGCAATAACACTGCGGGAATGAATCACTTCGGAAACTCCGTCCATCCGCATTCCGACCCGAAAACCCTTATGCTTGGCAGCAATACTGGACACAGCAGTTCCAGTCTGTACTCGTACACCTAAGGTTTCTGCAGACTCCAGCAAGGCAGCATCCAATGCATATCTGCTTAATCCCCAAGCGGGTTGCCCAAGTTCTGCCTCTACTCGTCCCCCATGCCTAAAGATCAGGCGCGTATTGAAGATCAATGCGGGCTGAAGTGCTTCTAAGTGTCCAAGTACTCCCAGCTCGCGGAACATGTCCCGCGTCTCCGGAGACAGAAATTCTCCGCAGGCCTTGTGCCTGGGAAAACTCTGTCGATCCAATAACATGGTCTTCCATCCAAGTGCTGCGAGGCGGATTGCCAGACTGCTTCCGGCCAGGCCGCCCCCAATCACCACTGCATCTGGCATCCGTCTTCCCCTCTCTTCCGACTAACGTGATTCCTATTCAACATATTTGTATATCACGACACTATAACGAAACAAAGGCTTCCATGAATAATGAAGTTTGTATTCCCCATGAGTGCTCAAAGCCTGACTCAATCTTTTCCAATCGGAGGAATGAAAGCCTTTGGCTACAGATAAAGGACCGTCATGGCGGATATACCGGTTCGTAGATATAAGATGTGCAGTTAGCCATACTGCGGACCAGGATATCCAGTGTCTATGAATGTCACTGATGACGATGCCCAGACGGGAGCATTTCAACATCTGTCTAGTTACTTCCAGAAGCTCATCATCGTTAAAATGATGCAGAAACTGCGAGGAAATCAGCATATCAGCAGAAGCTTTCTCGAGATCAAATACATCTTGCCTAACAGCTCTTACACGGGGTTCATCTATGAATATCTTGCGTGCTTCAATACACGCTTCTTCGGTCACATCTACCAAAGTGATTTCTATGTCGATTCCCATCCGGTCTGCCCATCGCAGAATATGGCGATTCAATTCTCCAGAGCCTGCTCCGATATCCATCACATGAAGCCGCTTAGGCTTGCCGGAACGAATCCATAATTCTTTAATGCCATGAAGCAAAGGCCCCGCCGCAGCGAATATCCGGTTCAGTCTACGGAGATGCTGAAGCGCCTCCAGCAATTCTTCGCCACCTGAACTGAAATCATCCATGTATTCCGCTTCTACCGAGCGGCTGTTAAGCACATTAAACATATGTTGCGTCTCTCCTAGCTGAATATGGCTTCTTCACGTTATGAACATATGTAAAGCTTAGCAATTCTGCCGTCAGACCCGGTCCAAAAGCAAGAGATACCCCGTCAGCCTGTTCCGTACCCCGCTCGATCAGATTATTCCTCATTTCCTTTAGTACAAACAGGATCGTGGCCGAAGACAAATTACCAAAATTCTTCAAAATGTTACGGCTGTACGCAACCTGAGAATCATCAAGCTGGAACATTTCCTGTACCGCATCTACAATTCCTCTTCCTCCGGGATGAACGGCCCACAGTGGCGGAAGCGCACGGCCTTCGGACAGCAGCTCTACTTCTTCTCTTAGAAAAGTTTTGAGCAGCTTGGGAATAGCCGGTGAGAGATAGAGGTCAAATCCATGATCGCCTACCTTCCAGAGCATTTCATCTTCGGATTCCGGAATGAGCACTGAATGCCCTTTTCCCAGCTCGAATATATGTTCATGACCGCTCGCTGCAGAACTAATGACACAGGCCGATGCCCCATCGCCAAAAAAAGAGGCTCCAAACAGCGCTTCACGTGAAGCCGGAGGCTGAAAATGTATCGTACATAGCTCAACACATACGACAAGCACGTTATGAGATGGGCAGCTTTCCACAATACCTTTAGCAAGCTGAATTGCCTTTAATCCGGCACTGCAGCCTTGGAATATAAGCGGAATCCGGTTGATACGGAGGGATAATCCCAGTTCCTTGACCAACAGTGTATCGAGTCCTGGCAGAAACTGCCCGGTACAGCTGACTGTCATGAGATGCGTAATGCTGGAAGGATCTAGCTTTGCCTCTGCTATGGCCTCACGTGCTGCCTGTGCGGCAAGCGGAACGGATGCTTTTCGATAGACCTCCATCCGTTCAGAAGTCGTTGGCACTATGCCCCCATCATGATCCGGTAAATAGCGGCAAGATCCTGCCTCTTCCTGAAAATCAGGCTCGCAGGTATATCGCGTATCCACGCCGCATTGCCTAAATATTCTGCGGGCCCAGCGCATCACATCCGAATCCTTTTTACAGGACGCTTCGATTCGATGGAATACTTCATTCTGTTCAAGCCTATATGGCGGGATGCTTGTACCAATTCCGATGATGGCTGCCGTGTTTGCATAGTTCGGATCCTTCATCAGCTTCTGCACCTCCCTCTCTGTTACTATTCCATATTTAAAAAACGCAAGAAATCAAATATTGAAAATGAGACATCGTGAGACAAGTCTATTCCTGAATAAAGTGAAATATGCAAGAATAGAGCAAAACATGCACGCGGAAAAGCTAAACACAAGACTCTTAAGCACCACGGAGCTGCGTAGAAACGATGATATGCATGTATCCGAAACACTGAATACACCAAAAACAGCCACCCATGCCGGGTGACTGTCTAATGTATCGAGCCGATTGCTTATATAAAGTTTCTTATCCGGTTTTCAAGACACATGGAGTGTCACTTAAATCGGCTAAAGCAATATCGTCTTTATGAGCATTTACGCTCAGAATCAATCCAATTGCGAGCATATTGGTAAGCAAGGAGCTGCCTCCATAACTTATGAACGGCAAAGATATGCCCGTCAAAGGGAAAATGCCAATATGCATACCGATATTAACGGAGACTTGAAAGACCAGCATGCCGATAAAGCCGATAACAAGATAGGATCCGGCAAGCTCTTTGCTTTCCATGGAGATATTCACCATGCGGTATACGAGCAGCAAATACAGCAGCAGCAGGACGGAAGAACCTAAAAAGCCAAATTCCTCGCCGATTACCACAAAGATGGAATCCGAATACACGTAAGGTATGAATCCTCTGCGTACATAGACTCCGTCGCTTCCGCTCAATCCACCCGTACCGATCGCTTTCATTGCATTTTTGACATGCCATGATTTATTGGGATCACTGGCTGGATCAAGAAAAGTCTGAATTCTTGCCATCTGATGGGGCTCCACGATCTTCGACAACAGCTCATAATTGACATTATAGAGCCAAAATACAGTGCAAATGATCAAAATCCCAAGACCGATGAACAAAATCATATACAAGGACCGGATGTTGCCGACCCACAGCATACTTAGCAGGATACCTACAAAGACGAGTGACGTGCCTAAATCCGGCTGCAGCATGATTAGAATGAAAGGCACTAGAAAAACCAAGCCAATCGGCAGCAAATCTTGAAAAACACGGAGCTGCTGCCCTTTCCGCTTACCCAATAAATGAGCAATCAGCAGAACCGTAAATATTTTAGCCAATTCGGATGGCTGTAGCTGGAAATGGCCTATATTCAGCCAACGGGACGCCCCGTTAATATTCTCCCCGGTGAACTTCACCAGAATGAGCATCGCGATGCCGATCCCATACAATACGTAAGACAACTTTCCTAATAGAATTCTATAATCCATGATAGCGAGAATCAGCATTGGAATGCAGAATGCAGTGAAAAGAACGATATTGCTGATATGAAGTCCTTCCAAATGCGTGCCTTCTGTGGCTCTGTATATCGCAATGGTTCCGATCGAAACCAGACAAAGCACGATAAACAACATAGACTTATCCAATTTGGTAATTAAACGGATATTAAACATAGGATGAACAACCTCTATTTTGTTAAATTTCTGCGCTCTTCTTGACGTCTGTTATGGTTTAACCGTGAGATGTTCAGCAGAATGCCCGTGCTCGCCAGACACAAAATGAGCGATGATCCCCCATAGCTGATAAAGGGAAGCGGCACGTCCGTAATAGGCAAAATACCGATGGCAGCTCCGACGTTCAGCAGGAATTGCACAAATATCATGATCACGATCCCTATGCCGAGCATGAATGCGAATGGATCTTCACTCCTAAAAGCCGCCGCGAACCCCCGCCAAACGAAAAGGAAAAATACGATGATAAGCAAAGATGTGCCAATGAACCCCAATTCCTCACCAATGACGGCAAAAATAAAATCGGTGTAGGCTTCAGGCAGATAAAACAGCTTTTGAATGCTATGACCGATTCCTGTCCCGGATAATCCTCCATGCTTAAATGCATCAAGCGACTGGATCAATTGATATCCGGATCCTTTCGGATCATCCATCGGGCTCAGGAATGAATTGATCCGCTGAAGACGGTAACTTTTGCTGAACGTGAGATACACAAAGACCGGAATCAATGCCGTACCTAGCAAAAATAGATGACGAAGATCCGCGTCTCCGACCAATAGGATCGTTACGGCAATGCTGGATAAGATTAAAACCGTACCAAAGTCCGGCTGTTTGAGGACCAGCAGCAGAATAATGCCGACCACCGTCATGACTGGCATCAGGCCTCTGCGGAAGTCACGAATTCGCTTCCCTTTTCTGCTAATAATTGTAGCCAAATAGACTATAACGGTTAGTTTGGTAAATTCGGAGGGCTGCAGAGTATAACCACCCACCGCAAACCAGCGTGTGGCGCCATTGACATTACCGCCCCCTATTAACACAAATACGAGCATCAGCAGCGTGAACAGCAGCAGAAATGGTGAAGCCTTCTTCCATTTCGAGAGGGGAACATTCATAAAAATGAACATCAGAAATAAACCCAAAAGCGCGAATACGCCTTGTTTAACGACGTAATGCCATGAAGTATCATATTTAGCGATTGCTATCGGATAACTTGCGCTAAATATCATCATCAAACCAAATCCGACCAGAAAAAAGGTCAAAAAAAGAAGCAGAAAGTCCGGGCGGCCTCTTGTTTTATTGTTCAATTCATAAGACACCTCCCGGTTTAGACAGCTGCCCGTGCGGATGCTCTATTTCAGGTTCAAATCTGGCTTTTCTTGGTACACCTTCTTGGATAGCAGTTTTAGAGTGTCATTTCGCCAACTGTAAATATTCAGACCATTGCCCGCTTCGCCCAAAGACCAACCGAGCGCAAGCTCCGATCGGCCGTCATGATCGATATCCGTCATCCTGACATAATCGAGTCCATACCCATAACCTTCAACCTCCGAGATTTTATGCCACTGCTCTTGATGAAGCGTGAACAGCGCTGCTTTTAGCATTTTGCCGGTCTTATTCTTCTCTTTGTATACAATGACAGCTTCATCAACACCGTCCCCGTCCATATCACCAAACGATATATCATTGCCCGCTTTTTCCTGAACTGGAGACAGGATTTGGGCTTTCTGAGGCAGCAGCTTTATCAGATCTTGACTGATATTGCCGGTCTGAAGGCTTGTTTCCGGTACCGGTGGTTCGATCAAATCCTTGGGAGTTGACGGAACTCCGCATCCTCCAAGCAGCAATATTATAGTTGTAGACAAAATATGAATACCCTTGAACTTTCTCGGCATTACGCTCACCTACTCTCCTGCCCGCAAGCTTATTTCTATCATATCGATTAGATAACATAAAGTGGTTATGAAATAGTTAAAATTCCGGTCCCTCGATCGGTAGACTAATTTGGACTTTCGTTCCTATGTCTATCTTACTGCTTATTCTCAATTCGCCATGATGAAGCTTCACGATCTGATCCGATATGGCCAGACCCAAACCACTGCCAGGTGCGTGAGGGTCTTCCTTATAAAACTTTTGAAGTACGTTCGCAAGCTTTTCCTCTGAGATTCCTGAACCCGTATCCGTAACGGTGATTACGACGTGTTTCTGTTTAGTAGTGGCATGTACGGTAATACGGCCCGGGGTGTCCGTAAACTTTAGCGAATTATCAATCAGATTAATCAATACCTGCTTCAAGCGGTTTTCATCTGCTTGGATGACTGGAAGAATCCCGTCCGCCTCTAAGTCAAGAGCGATCCCTTGCCGTGCGGCTCTCGGAGCAAGCTGCCTGCCTATATGATTCAGCAATTCCGTAACATTCACAGGGGCAATGTGCAAGGCGATTCTTCCGCTATCCAGTTTGGAGAAATCCAGGAGTTCGTTCAACATCCGGCCTAACCTGTCACTCTCGGATTCAATGATTTCAAGTCCCTCATGGAATAATTCCTTATTCCCAGCTCCATTTGATTTTAATGTAATGACCCAGCCTTTGATCGATGTTAACGGTGTACGCAGTTCATGCGAAACGGATGATATAAAATCATTCTTCAGCTTTTCGCTTTTCACGATTCTGCTGGCCATCATATTAAACGTATCCGCTAATGAGCCCAGCTCATCCCGGTACCGCTTGTGTACATGAATGCTAAAATCCCCATCTGTCATCCGGTCTGCAGCTTTTTTAAGGTCTTTAATGGATTTGGTAATGGTTCCGGACAGGAATAACCCAAGAACGGTAACGATCGCAATTACAAGCACGCCAACCCCAATCAGCAGGACTGTGATCTGGTTCACCGTCGTTATTGTAGCTTTCAGAGATGTGACGAACCTGACTGCTCCCACAGTGACATGGTGTGCTTCCAAGGGATAGGAAACTGATAATACAGCTTCTTGGGTTAAAGAGTCCTTTCCTCTCCATGTCCCTGGCTCCCCAGATATCGCAGACTGCACATCGGCATATTGGGTCATCGTAATGCGAGATGAAAATCCGGTCGAGTCTTGCAAAAGCCGGCCTGATGGATGAATGATCTGTACTTGTGCATCGGAATGGTAGGCAAACCCCTGCAGCAGGCGCTCCGATTGTTGTTCCAGATCTTCTTCAGCAAAGTACTGCTCAAAAAAAGAAGCGGATAACTCCGCTTGGTTCATCAACACTCGCTCAATATTATGAAAATAATAATATCTGACGGAAAGAATGAGAAAAACTTCAAGAATGAGCACCGTAAGGGTGATGACCACAAGATAACTTCCGACTAATCTTTTCTGAATGCTCATTCCTTCAACCGTCCTTCCTCCAGCGGTATCCAAGTCCCCATACCGTCTCGATCCAATGTGGCTTGGAGCCGTCATCTTCTATCTTCTCCCGTAGCTTTCGCACATGAACATCTACCGTTTTGGGATCTCCAACATAATCCTCCCCCCATACGAGGTTCAGCAATTCGTTCCTTGATAGCGCTGTATCGGGATGTTCCAGAAAGGTTCGGATCATTTGAAATTCCTTTGGCGTAAGTTCAATATGGATGTCATGTTTGAAAACCTTATTTGAACTCATATCCAGCCGAATCGGACCGGATTCAAGCGTATGTCTTTGCGGCTTTAAGGAAATATCCGTACGGCGCAATATTGCTTTAATCCGGGCTACAAGCTCCAGCGGATTAAACGGTTTGACAATATAATCGTCTGCACCGATTTCAAGTCCTTTGATTCTGTCCAAATCTTGGCCCGATGCCGTTAAGAAAACGATAATGACCTCCGGGTCCTCTTTTCTCAGCATCTGGCAGATTTCTAGTCCATTGGCATCCGGCAGCATGATATCCAACACGATAATATCCGGGCGATTGGCCCTATAGCTCTGTAAAGCTTTCTCACCAAAAGCGGCCTCATTCACCACAAATCCGTGATTCGATAAATTGATCGATATAAAACGTCTGATATTGGCATCATCTTCAACAATGAGCACCTGATTACGATTCGTAGTATCCACGATTCCACCTCCTCGGCCGAAGCCGGTAAATCCAATTGAAAGTTACGGTCACGCGCATGCTCTAACATGGAATGATCTCAAAACAAAAAACTCTTTCCGTCAAGAAAGAGTCGCGTTTGTTCCGTTAATGGGATTGCTTTCATGCAATCATTACCCGGCTGAGATCCCCCGCTGCAGTGCATATCGAAATGGGCGTAAGAAATACGGAAGATCCCATGGAACGTAGCTCTTTCTCTTCACAAAATATAAGAAGATGACTGAGATAATATTTCGACTCGTGCCGCCTTCCATGGAAATCCCCCCTTTTCAAAAATAAATGCCCTCTAGAAACGACTAGAGGGCATTACAAACGCACGAAAATACTGGTTGAGTCGTTAGCCACTTTTATGAAAAGCCTTAATCCGGCAACCCACGTTCTAACCATGGGCATCTTTCGAAATTTCTGCGCAGCGGCCAGTGTTTATATAGGAGCCTCACGTAACGAGGACATATGCAATTTCTTAGTCATCGTAATCCTTGTCTCATACGTTTGTCAATAGGATTACTCTGCAAACTTCCCTCTCAGTGAATCCGAATGCAAAAAAACGTCTGCCTTGGGGTCAAGGACAGACGTTTGATGGAAGCAAGGATGATATTTCATTACTCAATCCGAATTCGTTTTCTGCCTTCTTCCGCAGTCGCTACTTTAGGAACTACAATCTTCAATACGCCATGTTCGAGCTTTGCCTTGATTTGGTCCTCATCGGCTCGGTCGACATAAAAGCGGCGGATAAATTCACCGTAATGACGCTCTTGATGTATGACCTTCTCAATATCATTTTTGATTTCTTTAACATCATTTCGTATCGCAGAAATCGTCAAATATTGCCCTTTCATCTCGATCTGAATGTCTTTCTTATCGAACCCGGGAAGCTCCGCCTCGATGTAATAAGCATTTTCAGTCTCCCGGATGTCTGTACGGAAAGATTTCGCTCCTAATTCGCTGATTCCGGCGGATTCAAACATATCGTTAAAAGATTTCATCATGCTGCTTAAAAAAGCATCGGTACGTTTATTAAAAGGAATCAGATCAGACATCGATATTCTCCTCCTTGGCTTACATGTGGTTGTTTTCTTTATAGTTCTATTGTACGGCTTACACGCAAAAACGTTCAAAGTTCAAAGCAAGCAAAAAAGGACGATATCTGACGTTGTATTACGACTTACGTGAATTTGACTATAACCCCCTTTGACCTTTGATGACTTTTTAAAACTCACAAAAAAAACGCTTGCCCTATGGACAGACGTTTAAGTTAGATAGGTTTTCGGATTTTATGATGGAATCAGGTCGGAAATTTCCAATAGGTTCATTTGAGAGCTGCATACAACTTTTTTAAATTTTTATCCTTATCGTCACCCTGACCGTTTTCTTCCTCTTCCTCTTCTTTTTCTTCGTGAAATTCAACAGTTGTTTGACCAGTAATATAGTCGAATGGGGTGTAATAGCAATCAGGGAGTTGTTTCTTTTTGACTATTTTAAAAGCAATTATACCTATTAATGCAATTAGTATGACTGTGAAGGAAAACATTAAGAATAGGATCGCATTCATAAAATCATTCCTTAACAGGTGATAGCTCTATTTTATATACAATGACAAACCTACTTAGCTCATTTTATAGCGATACAATAAGAATTAAAGGACCGTATCGTCTACCTGGTTAAGCCAGGCTTCGATGTCGCCGATGACAGATGCCACGCATCCATCCTCGAACGGGGATTTTAATCCGGCATATTGAACCAGACCTGTGAACGACTTACTGCCGCCGGCTTGGCACAATTTCAAGTAATCGGCCCAAGCGGATTTCCAGTCTTCGTTCATGCGTTTCCAGAACTGGAATGCACACAGTTGCGCAAGCGTGTAGTCAATGTAATAGAACGGGGATTGGAAAATATGCCCCTGTTTTTGCCAGAAGCCGCCGCGCTCCAAGTATTCATTGTCCCCATGATTGCGGTGAGGCAGGTATTTCTTCTCGATCTCACGCCAAGCTTGCTTCCGCTCAGACGGAGTTGCATCTGGATTCTCATACACAAAGTGCTGGAATTCATCCACAGATACACCATAAGGCACAAACAGAAGCGCATGGCTCAGATGGTCGAATTTATATTTGTCCGTATCTTCCTCGAAGAACAGGTTCATCCAAGGCCAAGTGAAGAATTCCATGCTCATGGAATGAATCTCAGCCGATTCGTAGGTTGGCCAGTGATATTCCGGAATGTCGAAATGTCTGCTGGAGTAAACCTGGAACGCATGACCCGCTTCGTGTGTAAGCACGTCGATGTCACCGGAGGTACCGTTAAAGTTGGAGAAGATGAACGGAGCGCCGTATTTGCTGATAAATGTGCAGTAGCCACCACCCTGCTTGCCTTTTTTGCTGACAAGATCCATCAGGCCGTTTTCGACCATAAAGGTGAAGAATTCATTCACTTCTGGAGACAGCTCGGAGTACATTTTCACCCCGTTAGCAAGAATCCAGTCTGGATCTCCTTTTGGAGTAGCATTGCCGGTTTTGAAACTGAAGTTCTCGTCAAAGAAGTAGAGCTTATCTACGTCGATTCGAGCGCGCTGACGTTCCTTCAATTTCGTTGCGGCAGGTACAATGTATTCCTGAACTTGTTTACGGAAATTAGCCACCATCTCCGCATTATAGTCCGTACGGTTCATTCGGGCATAAGCCAGTTCAACGAAGTTTTTGTATCCAAGCTTATGCGCCATACGGGTACGTGTTTTGACGAGTTCGTCATAGATCCGGTCGAAATCCGCTTCATGCTCAGCCATGAATTGATATCTGGCTTCCGAAGCTCTGCGGCGTAAATCACGGTCTGTCGAGAGCTCAAAAGGCGTAAGCTGGGTCAGTGTACGTTCTTCGCCTTCAAATGGAATTTTCGCAGAGGCAATCAGCTGCGTGTATTCGGTTGAAAGCTTGTTCTCCTGCTGCAGATCCTCAATGATCTCGGGGCTGAAGGATTTGAGTGCCATTTCGGCGAGAAGGAACAGCTGGGTTCCCCATTTTGCCTCCAGCTCGCTTCTGAATTTAGAATTTACCAACGCGCGGTAATAATCAGTTATGTATTCCTGGTAAATCGGCCTTACCTCGTCCATGTAGTCCTGTTCGGCTTTGTAAAAGGCATCGTTGGTATCGACGGAATGACGGATCGTTACGATCTCGGACATCGATTCCACTTCACTGCGCAGGTGGTTGATGTCGGACATGGCCTGCTCCTGATCCTCCAGCCGATCTGCAGATTCAAATTTTTGCACGAGCTGTTGGAATTTCACCTTGATGTCCTGAATATCCGGGCGCTCATACTTATATTCGCTGAATTTCATACCATCACACTTCCTTTCAAAACTAGGGTTATGCCTATTATACATGGAGATGGGAAGAAGATTCTACCATCGTTCAAAAAAATTTAACGTTTCTTTTTGTTAGTACCTATTGATCAGTCATCCGTCCAACCTCCAGAAGCATACATTAATTAGCAATAAATGACGGCATAAAACAAATTCAGGAGGCATGAAAAGTGGCAGAGAAAGAGATCCTTCCCTTTGGCGATCCCGTCCTCAGAAAAAAGGCTAAGCCCGTCGATGAACTATCCCCTAAAGTGCTGAAAATTTTGGATGATATGGTCGATACACTCTACGCCGAAGAGGGCCGGGCTGGCCTTGCCGCACCGCAAATCGGCATATTGCGAAGATTGATTGTAATGGATTGCGGCGAAGGTCTGATTGAGCTGATCAATCCGGAAATCCTGGAAATGCATGGCGAGCAGATTGGACCGGAAGCCTGCCTATCTTATCCTGGATACAGCGGCATCGTTAAACGTGCGAACTATGTTCGAATCCGAACGCTGACCCGGACAGGTGAGATAATGGAACTGGAAGGTATCGGCTACTTGGCTCGATGCATTCAGCATGAAATCGATCATCTGAACGGAATTTTGTTCATCGACCATGTCGAGGAAGGCCAGCTCTTCAAGGAGCCTACCAAACAGAAGGCCGATCTCATGGAGGCACTCAAGCTTTCACGAAAATCATAGCCTTATCGCTAACCAAAAACCGCCCTGCAACAGTGAGCTTCACAGAGCAGGACGGTTTATTTCAGTTGATTTGAAGTTTTCGATGCAGAAACATTAACTAGCGATTCGCAGTATATACATTCGCACGGCTAATGCTACGGATATAATCCAACTCTTCAGGACTTAATACCGGCGATTCTGAAGCTGCTACATTATGAATCAACTGCTTTAGCGAGCTTGCCCCCGGTATGGCTGCAGCAACTACCGGCTGCTCTAGCGAATAGCGGATCGCGGTCTGCGACATACTTCGCTCTGGACGTACTAGTGATTCCAGCTTCCTGCGAATCTCAAGTAGTTCTTCAGGCGTGTAATCCAGGTAACCCTTATTCACCTTACCTGCCCCTGCTTCGGCCAATACGCCAGAAGCGACAGGTCCGCGCGCAATCACGCTGATCCCATTTTCCGCCAGCAATGGCAGTACCTCTTCTTCCGGTCTTCTGTCCAGAATGCTGTATTGGCTCATGACAGAAACAATATTTGAACGCTTCACGTATTCACGGATCACGTTAGGCCGAATCGACGAAATACCGTAGAAACGGATCACGCCCTCCTGCTTCAGCTCCTCGAATGCTTCAATCGTTTCATCGATTGGATCGTCCAGCGTGCCGCCATGCAGCTGATACAAATCGATATAATCGGTCTGCAGGCGCCGCAGACTGTCTTTAACGGCAGCTTTGATGTAGGACTTGGATGGGTCCCAGCTCCACCCTTCCTTGCCAGGAATGCGCCGGTTTCCGACTTTCGTGGCAAGGATGACGTCACTACGCCGGCTCTTTAGTGCCTGGCCCACAATTTCTTCATTCCGGCCCTCATCATACAAATCCGCCGTGTCCAGGAAATTGATTCCCCGGTCCAACGCTTCGTGCACAAGACGCGCAGCCTCTTTTTCCTCCGTGCCCAGTGACATGCATCCAAGCCCGATCTCACTAACATACAGCTCCGAAGCTCCAAGACGATTTCTTTTCATATCAAAGTCACCTCTCCGCGATTTTTCTTCATTATCCATTTTAGGCAATGATCATATGAATGACGGTCAGTACAAGTCCGATCAGAAAGCCGCAGATGGCACCATTCACACGGATCCACTGCAAATCACTGCCGACCTTCTCTTCAAGCATCTGGACGAGAGCCTGGTCATCCAGCTGATCCAAATTGTCGCGAACCAGTAGACCGATACGGTAATAGTTCGCCTCAACTGCTTTAACGATTAGGGATAAAATCCCTTGTTCCCAGCGTTCCATCATATCTTCCTTGCCCCGCAGCATATTGGTGATCCAGCGGTATACCTTGATGACACCGCGTCCCCCGTTCATCTGCTCTTGCTCCAGCATCAGCAATATACGGGCCCGAATCTCCTCAAGCTTACGCAGCATCCACTGCTCGGAGCCTGGATCAGCTAATTTATCCCCGATCAGCATTTTCAAACGCTCGGCTACTTCCCGATTCTCTGTAAAATTGGATACCTGCTGGCGAACCTCTACCAGAATGCGCTGCCGGACAAGACTATCTTCGTATTGAATTTCATGGATGGAGGACAGAATCAGGTTTTTCAGAATATTCCCGAGCTTCTCCTCACTTAAAAATCCCAGCATCGCCTGTAAAGCAAAGCCCTTCATTCCACTCAGCTGAATTTCCTGCAGCTTGTTGCTCGCGAGTTGTCCCAGCATATACTCATTCTCTGGCCGACTAACCCATTTTCCTGCAAAGTTCAGAATATAGTTCAAAGCCTTCTCATCCAGCTGACTTTGAAAAGCTTGGCGGGATGCAGCTTCAAGCAAAGGTGACAGATCCTGACGCTGCACAAAATTCACCAGCGACTTTTGAACGGAAGGTGTCATCTGTTCGAGAGGAATCTGACGAATCACATCACTAACGATATGGATGATCTTAAGCCGGATTTCTTTTTTGCTTACCAGTTTCAAAATGCCGGTGGACAAGCCATTGAACAGCTTCAATTGGCGCAGCCTTTTGGTAATGCTTTCCTTGTTCAGCAACTCGGTTTCCAATGCGGAAATGAGCGAGTTGACAATTTTATTGCGATTTTGTAACAGCAAAGACGTATGTGGAATCGGTATCCCCATCGGATGGCGGAACAATGCCGTCACCGCGAACCAGTCGGCAAAGCCACCGACGAGTCCCGCTTCAAATCCGCCTTGGAGCAGGCTAACCGCTATATTTTGCGGCAAAAACAGGGTGATGACAAATCCTGCCCCCATGACCGCAAGGGAAGTTCCTGCCAAATATCTGGTTTTCATGTTGAATCCCTCCGCTAAGTATATAACCACATTCTACCCAAGATGGACCGGAAAGTGATCCTCCCTGGGCAATGATTGAACAGAAAAACTCCCGTTTAATCGGGAGCTACAAATCATATGTCGGTTCATAGACCGTAAATTTCTCTTCCGCACGTGTTCTCGTCTTGCCTTCCGGCGCTTCGTCGAAGAACCCAAGATGCAGAAATCCCGCAATCCGCTCTTCAGACTGAACCCCCAGCATTTCTTTTACGTTCGGATCATGGATATGCATATTCGTTTTCCAGACCGAGCCGAGTCCTCGTTCCCATGCCAATAGCTGAAAATTCTGAATCATCGAGCTTACCGCCCCGTAATCCTCATCGTACTGCTTTGGGTCGTCAATGTCCGGCATGACGATGATCAAATAGGCAGCCGGCTCATTAAAGTATTTGACTCGGTACTCGAACATGTCATCCGGATAATGCTGGGCCATTTCCAGTGCGAACATCTGCTTAGCGGCCGTAGGTACAAAAATAAACCTCCACGGCTCACGCAGCTTATGATTAGGTGCATATATCGCATCATTCAGCAGTTCCAGTACGAGCTCCTGCGGCACAGGAATATTTTTATAACCGGTCTTGACAGACCTTCTTCCCCTTATAATTTGTGCCAAAACCGATGAATGGTTGTTATCCATAGTTTCCTTTCCGCTTCCTATGAAGACCTGAGTGATTTGATTATTTAATAGAATAAGAACGTCTTTCACGTCGGCTGCGCAGCAGCATGCCCACAATCAAGAGCAGTGCTCCCGCATTGATCGCCAAATCGGCGAAATTCATAATTCCGGAACCCGATCCCCATACGATAAAATCAGTGACCTTGCCGAAAAAGAACCTGTCGAGCGCATTGCCGAGCGCACCTCCCACAATAAATCCCGAGGCCAGTTCCATAACGATTCCATTCAAGACGCCTTTGAAGCGGTAATAGATAATGACTCCTACGACAACGACCGCTAGATATGCAAACCATTTACCAAATCCCTGAAAAGAACCGAAGGCAGCCCCGCTGTTTTGATAATACTCAAAATGAAGATAGGGATCTAGAACGCTTCGGTATTCGCCGAGCGACATATGATTCCGTACCCACCATTTCGAACCTTGATCAATCAGTAGAACGATAAGCGATAATATGTAAAAGACCATATCTATCCCTCCTTTCGTCTGCTTATACACCTGCATAGGTGTGTCGGCAGATCAAAGGCAGGAAGGTGTCTCCCTGCCTTATAAACTTTTCAGCCCTGTTATCGGCTTTTTATTAAAAGTTCCACCGCTTCTTTGACCAGCGTGCCGGTTTCGTTTCCTTTGGCGTGCTCTTCTAGAATACATTGTTCGAGATTCATGGCGACAATATAGGCCATCGCTTTATCCGTCGCACTTCGAACGGCAGAAAGCTGAGCCACCACATCCTTGCAGTTTTTACCTTCTTCCATCATATTCAGTACGCCACGGACCTGCCCTTCGAGCCGCTTCAAGCGCCGGACGACATTATCATCATAATTCATTTTCGTTCACCCTTTCCTGGTTGATTCTAGCTCTATATATGTTTACTGCTCCATGGATTCAAGTGCAGCGTCTACTAAAGCATCAAACAAATCATCGTCTTCTTCTAGCTGCTCGTCAGTCTTCAGGAATTCTTCCTCGATGCCGGATTCCCCGGCGAAATTCAGGCTGTAATCCCACTCCTTGCCCTTTTTGCTGAAAAGGGTGATTTCATACTGCGACTGGTGCCCAGGTAAAGTGAAGGTCACATGTCCGAGGTACTGCTTGTCCTCATCCTGCTTCATGTCTGCTTTAATAATTTGGAATTCCATGTATACATATCTCCTTTATTCCATCTCGTTGTCTCTATAGTATACCATGTGCGGTATACTTTCCATCCAGAGCGAACATATTTTCAATATGTCATCCAATTTAGTACAATACTAGTCAGAGGATTTTAATTATCCCATTTTCAGGCATTTCATGACGAATCTATTGGAGGGTCTAAGTTCATGGCAGATTTTCAGGAAAATCTAAACAAATACGCCGATCTGGCTGTCAGAGTCGGTGCCAATGTCCAAAAGGGACAAATTCTCGTTGTTAACGCCCCCGTTCAATCGGCTGAATTCGTTCGCATGATCACGGAAAAGGCATACAATGCGGGAGCAAGCGAAGTTCGAGTGAATTGGAACGATGAAAAAATCACCCGCTTAAAATATGAGCATGCGGCAGACGAAGTATTTTCCGAATCGCCAAAATGGTATGCGGGCGAAATGACTGAGCTGGTAGAAAAAGGAGCGGCTATACTGCATGTGCTTGCCGAGAATCCTGACCTTCTAAAAGGCATCAAACAGGAGCGTATCGTTGCAAATCAGAAGGCCAGAGGACAAGCGATGACCAAATACCGCGCCTATCAGCAGGCTGATAAATTCAGCTGGTGCCTGATCGCTGTTCCATCCCCGGAATGGGCAGACAAAGTGTTCCCGGATGCACCTCAGGAAGAACGCGTTCAGATGCTTTGGGATGCTATTTTCCATACGGTCCGCGTCGATCAAGACAACCCCGTTGAAGCCTGGACCAATCACTTGGAAACCTTGGATCATAAATCGAAAGTGCTTAACGAGAAAAAATACAAGAAACTGCATTACATAGCTCCGGGCACGGATTTGACGATCGAGCTGCCGGAAGGCCATATCTGGGCTGGTGGCGAGAGCTTTAACGAAAAAGGTCACAGCTTCGTCGCCAACATGCCAACGGAGGAAGTCTTCACGGCCCCGCTGAAAACGGGCGTCAACGGTTATGTCAGCAGCACTAAGCCTCTTAGCTACGGCGGCAATATCATCGACCGCTTCACCATTTCATTTGAAAACGGTCGTATTGTAGACGTCAAGGCTGAAGAAGGCCAGAAAGTGCTCGAGCATCTGGTGGAAATGGACGAAGGCTCCCATTACCTCGGGGAAGTGGCCCTGGTTCCACATCAATCCCCGATCTCCGATTCCAACATTTTGTACTTCAATACACTGTTCGACGAAAATGCCTCCAACCACCTGGCGATTGGCAGCGCGTACGCTTTCTGTCTGGAAGGCGGCAAAGAAATGACACAGGAACAGCTCACCGATCATGGACTGAACACCAGTGTGACACATGTCGACTTCATGATTGGCTCCAGTGAAATGGACATTTTCGGCGTAATGGCAGACGGTACGGAAGAACCTGTATTTAAAAAAGGAAACTGGGCATTTTAAGTTTTGATTCCAAAATAGCATCCATGCTGTCTGCATAAGGTGCAGCCCTTGGAGTCGGGTAGAGTCTTTCCTGCGGAGCGGGGAAGACTCTATTTCCTTATCAACAGATAAGTTTCGATACTATTTGACCTTCGGATGATTTACAATAGAAAAATAATCCATAGTCATAGAATGATTTAAAGCCTAAGAATTCCTTTAATCCATCCTATCGATATTCAGGAGGAATGAACCATGTTAACCTTTGAAGACAAATTAAACAATTACGCGGAGCTCGCCGTCAAAATCGGGGCTAACGTGCAGCCGGGTCAAACTCTCGTCGTCAGTGCCGCCATCGATGCCGCAGAGCTCGTGCGGCTGATCGTCAAGAAAGCCTATGAAGCAGGGGCTAATATGGTCAAGGTGAATTACACGGACGAAGTCGTAACCCGTCTCAGATACGACCTGGCACCGGAAGAGTCCTTCCTGATCCCTCCAACTGCCCAAGCTCGCGAATGGACGGAGCTGGCTGAACAGAATGCGGCATTTTTGACGCTCATCTCCGCCAATCCGGATCTGCTCAAAGGCGTCAGCCCCGAGCGCATTGCCAATTACCAGCGTACCTTCGGACAAGCGATGGCCAAGTACCGCCAGTATCAGCAAGCCAATAAGATGAGCTGGACAGGCATTGCTTTCCCTTCCCCGGATTGGGCTGCCAAGGTATTCCCGGACGCTCCTAAAGAAGAGCAAGTATCCAAGCTATGGGATGCCATTTTCTATGCCGTACGCGCGGACCAGGAGGATCCAATCGGAGCATGGCATAAGCATGTTGACACCCTTCAATCCAAATCCGACGAACTGAACAGCAAGAACTATCACAAGCTGCACTTTGTTGCTCCAGGAACCGATCTGACCATGGAGCTTCCAACTGGACATATTTGGGCTCAAGCCGGCAGCGTGAACGAGCAAGGAACCACTTTCGTAGCCAATATTCCTACGGAGGAAGTATTTACAGCTCCGCTCAAAACTGGCGTCAACGGCTATGTCAGCAGCACCAAGCCTCTAAGCTACGGCAGCAATATTATCGACCGCTTCAAGCTTACCTTTGAGAATGGCCGCATCGTAGACTTTACCGCTGAAGTAGGACAAGATACCCTGGCCCGTCTGATCGGTATGGACGAAGGCTCCCATTATCTTGGTGAAGTAGCGCTCGTTCCGTTCCATTCTCCGATTTCGCAAAGCAATATTTTGTATCTGACAACTCTATTTGACGAAAACGCCTCCTGTCACCTGGCCATTGGCAGTTCCTATGCGTTCAGCATCGAAGGCGGCAAAACCATGTCTAAAGAAGAGCTGGCCTCTCATGGCATGAACGCAAGCATCACGCATGTCGATTTCATGATGGGCCATCCGGAAATGAACATTACCGGCATCACCCAAGACGGCAAAGAAGAAGCCATTTTCGTGAACGGCGACTGGGCATAGGATACTTTACATCCCTTTAGTCATAAAGACGATCATTTTCCGATATGAAATAAGCAGTAAAAAACCGAGCCTCCAGCTCGGTTTTTTACGTTTCTTTCAATATCTTGCTATCATATTATTATGAACTTTTGTGAATTTTTCGGATTAAGGGCAAATTGCATCCCTCCAGATTGGCGCCGGTATTCGGTCCGGTTTCCCGTAAAGTAGACTCAAGAGCGTTAACCTAACAGATACGAAAGCCCAATAATACTGCGGTCAGTCTAGGACATTATTTTATTGTCCATGGCTATCAAGACAGCCATATGATCTTAAGGTAACCAAACGATCAACGGTGATCAGGCTTCTCCACTCGGATTCATTACCAGGACTCAGCGCATCAAAGCTCATGTTCCAACCTCCGTCCTCTTGCTGCTCACGGATCAAGTATTCCAAATGACGCTTAATATCCTTATCGGAGATCCACTTCTTCGCATAGCTGCCGGGGGCGGGAACCCATTCTAGTACCTTATGTACATAACCCTTTGCCTCCGGATCCAGCTCTATAGTCCCCGGCTGCTGCAGCCAACCGTCCACCCTATTCCATTCCTGTTCCGCTCGCTTACGGTCCGGCACGTTTTCCAGGAACGTAATGCATTGGATCAGATCATGGTAGTCCGATTTACAGGCATGTGGGATGCTTTTCCATACAAATTGAGCACTTCTTGCAAACCAGTTCTCCTCTTCCAGTCCTGGCAGCACCTCCTGTTTATACAATAATCCAAGAATTCTGCCTGTAGGGTTAATGGATCCCGAGTGGTCTTTGTCTGTGTTCCACCAGGGAGCATGAGGATAATCGTTAACATCGACCGTAGCTCTAGGAAAGCCGCCTTCTTCTCTCAAGGAATTCTTCAGATAATTTACAATGCCGTTCAGCATGGCCAAATCCCAAGAGCCGATCTCATCCATAATCGAAAGCGCATATTCCGTAGCGATCGGTTGACTATAAGGTGTCCGCATATCCGGTTCAAGCGCGCTGCCATACCCTCCATCCTCGTTCTGATAAGGCCGGAGTGCATTCAGAACTGCCTCGGCGCTGCCTTGTTCAAAATGAAATTCAAAACGTCTGCGGTCCAGGAGCCTACCATTAGCATAGATGAAATCTCTTGCCTTCTTAAACTGAGAGCTGGTCAATTTCATAAAAATCCCCTCCTAGGTTCTGAATATTTTCCGAAAAAAGCATAGGCTTTGTCACTGCAGCTATCCTGTAATCTGGACATTAGTTCTTTGTGTGCCTCTTCCTTGGAGACATTCACCGTCTTGATTCCGTTCTCCCGCATCCAATTCGTTGTAGTTTCATACACGGTGCTGTTCCATCCGTTCTTTTCTCCATCTTCATTTACTTTGTGCTTTACACCGGAAATCACAATGAGTAGAGCGTCCTGCAGTTCAATTACAGCGTTATCAAAAGCCTTTTTGTCTTCCTTCGCTTTCATATGGGCACGCTCCCGGAGAACACGGGTGTCTATGCCTTGATCCATGTCAATGAGTTGATACAGTTCCCACGCCGTCCTGGACAAGAGTCCATCCCTGTAGCACTTCTCTGTGTCTGTCCCTATATTCAAGCAAGCATGCACCCATGGAAACCATTCAGGTGAAACCAGAACCGCTTTTTTCTTGAAAAACTTGCCGTAAGCCGCCTTTCCTTCAAGCGGAAAACGTACCCGCCAACTCCAGGGATCAAGCTCGGTATCGCTGTGCCAGTTCTCTTTAGCGGTTATGCTTTCGAGAGAAGGATAGTCAGGGATGATTGAGGCTAACGGAAGGATGCCGATCCGTTCGATGTAATCCGCTGCTTCTTCAAAATATGTAACCTTGACTTCGTTTTGAATTTTACCATTCATTTCTTTAAACTCTCCTTCATCATGACATCTTCAATGATATCTTCAATGGCATCTTCGTAATGGTTGCGCAGTCTTTCAGCTTTTTGACGGATTGCGGACCTTAATCTTTCCGGAAAAATGACTTTCGCTTCTGAGCCCAAAGAGAAGAATAACTGCACGACCCAGTCCCACTCGCTTTCTGGGACATGAAAGTCTGCGATCCAGCACTCTTCACTTACCGGTTCGATGCATTCTCCAATATGCTCGTCCCGTTCGACCTGAAGCATGCCTTTGTATGTAAGTTCTGCGCGGATATGTATGGCCCGGACAGCGCTCTGACTTTGCTTGGGCTCTACATAATCTTCCGGGGCAGGCGCTTCACTTATTTCGCTCATCCTGTCAATGCGCAGTCTCCGCTTCTCTTGGTGAGTGTAAGAAACACAGTCACAGTACCAGAAGCCATGGGCAGCAAAAATCTTTTCAGGCTTAATCAAGAGCCTTCTGCGGTGATTCATGGACTGATAGAATACCGAAATCCAGTTCCTTTTGGCTGTCATATCCAGCAAAAGCTCCAAAGAGGGAAGGTTGTAAACCCGTTTGGGAACCTCGACTTCCATACTGTCTAGCAGTGGATTAATCCTTAGTGCCGTTTCCTGTGGAAGAATACTCCGGATTTTATCCATTACAGTCCACCGTTCACCGTTAAAAGGAGTGTCCGTGTATCCCGTCAGCCCCTGGAGTGCGAACAGAACGCACAGAGCTTCTCTGGAACTGAGCTGAAGAGGTGGAAGCTGAAAGCCTTCCATAAGCGAATAGCCTCCGTTCGGACCGCTTGCCGCTGCTAGAGGTACACCGATTTCAGACAACATCTGGATGTCACGCAATATCGTTCGCCTGGACACCTCCAGTTTCTCCGATAACTCGGACGCCGTCCGGCTCCCATGCTGTAAAGCCATAATAATGGCCATCAAGCGGTCCATCTTTTTCAAACCGCCACCTCCTTTTCCATATTTTTATATCCATTATAACAGTCTATTTGTGACATCTTGTATGTCACTGATTATCACTCAAACAAAAAAATCAGGTATTCCCCTCTTCTAAGTACTCGGTTATAATGCCATAAGATAAGCCATACATTATTACTACCAAGAGTATCCATCAGCAAAAGAGTCAGCATGGCCGTATGCGGCTTTCTTTTGACGTAGAGAAAAAGATGGATACATAAGCGGATGAAGGAGGAGAACCCCCGTTATGTCCAACTTTTTAAACAAGCTTAAACAGGGCGTGTCAGATGCGGGCAAAAAAGCCCAGCAAACCGTGGAATCCACCACATTGAAGTTTCAGGTATCTTCCAAAGAAAAGGACATTGAAAAAAACTATACCGAAATTGGACGCATCGTATACCACTCTCTTGAGACACAGTCGAGTTTTATACCGAATGCAGAGTTTCAGAAATACCGTGAAGCCATTCTAGGACTAGAACAAGAGATCGAGGAGCTGAACAAGAAAATACAGCATCTTCAAAATCTCAAAGAATGCGGATGCGGCAAAATGCTCCCGGCAGACGCAACCTATTGCCCGTTCTGCGGCCAACAGTTTCAGACCGTTGTCGTTCAACCGACAGCCGTTCACACCTCTCAAGCAGCCTTCTGTCCAAGATGCGGCGAGCCTTCGGGTCAAGGGGATCATTTCTGCCGCGGCTGCGGGTTTCAATTAAGCGAGTAAGAAAAACATCTATCGATGTACTTCACATTAGACAGACCGCGTTTAGCGGAAGTTTTTCTTGCGATATGGTGTGGAATCCTCGAAGTTTATACTTTCTTATATCTAAATTAAAACCGCCTTTCCAATATGGAAAAGGCGGTTTTTCGACTTATCACATTATTTCGCGCGTTTGATGGCGTAAAACGAACTGGTTTCAATCCATTTCTCGCCAGGTGCAAGTCCAATGAGTCCGATTTCCTCGGTAGGCAGACCCGTGATATTCGGTGCGTTCACCAAATTGATTTGTGGCTCAGGACAGAAGAATTTGCCGCATGCGCCGTTGTTCCAAATCATCCAATGCTTATATGCCGTACCGGCGTCATATACGAATACATCACCCGTGCGGTTATCCGTAAGCTCCATCCGGTTGCGTCCATTCTGCGGAACTGCCGTGTAATGATTATCCATGGAGTCAAAGAATGGACTTACACCCTCGGTCTTCATCTGCTCTTCCTCTGCGCTAAGCGGCTGGAACTTACCTGTCGGCAGCATCCGCTCGTTCATTTCCCGGCGCTGGCCGATGGTTATATTAAAGGTATAATCCGATGCCTTACTTCCCGGTACGAATGGTGCATTGATCGCCGTATGGAACGCAAGCAGATTCGGCATGTTCTCTTTGCCGTCGTTCGTTACCGTTACCTGCTGCTGCAGCCCTTTTCCAGTTAGCGTATAACGCAGCGTAATCGTAAATTCAAACGGAAAATACTGTTTATACAGATGACCGTCACGAACCTGCTGGGAAAGGACGACCACGCTTTCATATTCATCCCCCTTGATGTAGTCAACGGTCCAAGGAAGTTTATGCATGAAGCCGTGCAGATGATTGCACCGATCCGGTTCATTTATTGGGAGCTCATAAACCTTGCCTTCCCAGGCAAATTTTCCTCCGTCATAACGGTTGGGCGGAAACAAAACAGGTATGCCGTAAACCCCAGGGTTCGCTTTAAAGTCCTCCATCTCATCTGGCTCAGGCTCACGCAAATACCGGAAACCGTTCTCAAGATCACGGAACAAGATTAAATTGGCTCCTAGTTCGGGCAGGACCGCCGCCTCGTATTGGCCATGCTTCAGCCAGACTGCGTGTTCCCCGTGAAAATCGCCTTCGTATGCTGCAAATTGTGTCTCCATGATTGCCTCCTTTTCAGGTATGTAAATCATACGCTTCTTGTAATAATATACCACGACATGCAGACAAGCAAAATGAAATGAGACAATAGATTCATACACTACATATTTTCCGGATTGGACACAAGCAGAACATCCAGATCGCGCGCCAGGCGAATCAGCTCACGGATCACCTTACGTCGCCGGAAAGTTTGCCCGCGTATAGCCTGCCCAACAATAATTTGCGTAGCCTGCACATGGTTTGCCTGATCCATAACCATAGCCGGAATCTCCTTCCAAACTTTCACGACAGTCGTCTCGAATGAACCGCCAAAGCTCTCTGTGAGCTTACGACAAGCATCAATCTTCAATTGCTCATCTTCGCTTGATGAAGAATTCGTCTGAATATAGTTGACGTACCACGTGGCTTTTAAGCGATATGCGATACGAAATCCGCGCCGGATTAGACGCTCACTGTTAGAGCCAGGCAGAATGCATACGTAAATGGCTTCTTCTTTTCTCCAGGGCCCTCTTAGCGAAAACTGCCTTTCCCACGCTTCTAGCCTTTCGTCCACATCATCCGCGATTTCACGCAAAGCAAGCTCTCTTAGAGCAATCAGATTTCCTGTCTTGAAAAATGAACTCAGTGCCTGCTCAACTTTGTCCGCCGCATATATTTTGCCGTCTCTCATCCGCTGCTGCAGCGACTGGGGGGTCAAGTCGATCAACTCCACCTCATCTGCCATCGACAGGATGTAATCAGGCACCGTTTCCCGGACGCGAATTCCCGTAATTTGCTCCACGGCATCGTTCAAGCTTTCCAGGTGCTGCACATTCACCGTCGTAATCACCGAAATCCCGTGTTCCAGAAGGAACACGATATCCTCGTATCTTTTCTTGTGCATGCTCCCGGGGACATTACTGTGCGGCAGCTCATCCACAAGAACAAGCTCTGGATCGCGCTGGATAATAGCCGCTGTGTCCATTTCTTTCAAAACAGTTCCCTTATACGGAATTTGAAGCGCCGCCACGATACCCAGATTTTCCACCTGGGAGGCTGTTTCCGCACGTCCATGTGTTTCGAGCCAACCGATTACCACATCCACACCCTTGCGCAGACTTTCATTGCCTTCCCTGAGCATGGTATACGTCTTGCCGACACCCGGAGCTGCGCCAATATAAATTTTGAAACGCCCGCGCTTGATCCGTTCCACCTTCTTCTCGATCTCTTCCTGACTGAGCCGGTGGTAAAGTTCGTCCCCAGCGGGCTGCTGCCTGCGTGTCGGCAGAATTCTCGGCCCTCCCTGGGCCGTCCGGTCCGCAACCCAAAAAACGTCGATCCCTTTGGCATGTTTTAATATCCCATCGGTTACCGAGCCCTGCCAAAACTCCTGCCAACGGCTTTTTTTGGAATGACCAAGTACAATCCGCGTAACTTTCTTGTCGACTGCATAGCGAATCAAGGATTCTGCAAAATTCCGGGTCGAACGTAAAGGAATCTCCTCCAACAGCGCGTCCGTTTTTTTGGCCATTTTTTGCAGGGAGCGCTTAAAGGCTGCAGCCTCTTTTGTAAGCCTCATTTTCTTATTCAAAAAAATGACGACGAGCAGATCCCCGTTCAAACGCTTAGCGACCTGCTGCCCTCTACGGATATAAATCGAACCATTCCAGTGATATTGGGCCGAGACCAGAATACGTTCCGACGCGCCGGAAGGTCCATGCAGTCCTTGCTCTTCCCGGTGTTTTTCCAAGGTTGAATTGACATCCTCAGCCACCAGCCGCAGTGATAATTCCCGCAGTACAGCCAAATCCTTACGGGTGAAAAGACCCATGTCTATGCTTTGATCGAGATGCCCCTCCTTCATTCTTGTAATCAAGGTCTCTGGAGTGACATCGATCAATCTGACCTCATCGGCTAACCCTAAGGTTTCGAGCGGCACCGTCTCTCTGGCTTCCATTCCCGTCCACTTTCTGGCCAGGTCATGCACACCCTCAAGCTCATATACATTCAGTGTCGTGATGACGCTGATTCCTTTTTCCAGCAGAAGTTCAATATCCATCAGACGGTTCGGAAAGTGGGCGTCTTTACGGTTCCTGTGCGCCAACTCATCCACAAGAACCACCTCGGGATTCCGAGCCAGCAGGCCTTCCAGGTTAAGGTCTTTCGTTTCTTTGCCATGATCCATCCAGTGGATACTTGGAACCCGCTCCAGATCGGCCACCTGCTTAACCGTCTCCGGGCGTTTAAGTGTCGAGACCGCACAAATGACGACATCAATGCCCTGGCTTTGTAAAATCTGACCTTCCCGAAGCATATGATATGTTTTGCCACTGCCGCTGACAGCTCCGATGATGATCTTCAGATTGCCGCGCTGAAGTCTGCGGATATCCTCCAATATTTGCTCCGGTGTTTTTCTTTTATATCCATCCATTAGGTCTCCCCTGCTTCCAGCTCTTTGTGGTGAATCGTAAGCTGTAATGGGATATAAGTAAAGTTCATAATATGTGATTTCGGGCGTACAGCGCGGAATAAACCTAAATATCGACTTTTGGGTGGGATAAAAGCATATATTTGAAACGTTAACTCGTCATTGCATGATTTATCTGTTATTTGTTTTCTATGGCTCCAAAAAAATTCATACCAAATATTAGGCTAAGTATTCGCAAATATTGTAAAATAGTTGTAACGTTAATAATTTAGAAGACGGGGGTTTCAGGAAGGAGAAGAGCATGTCCAAGATGATTAGACTTCTTGTGACAACTGACTTTAGTGATATTAGTCAGGATCTGCAGGAAGAAATATATTATGAATATTATGATTTTGCATACGGAATGATTCTCTATATTATCAAGGACCACGCGGCAACCGAAGATATCATACAGGACGCATTTATCAAGATCATAAAGAATAAGCCTGTTTTCGAGAACGAGATCAAGCTGAGAGCATGGCTGAAAGTTGTTACCAAAAACACCACCATTAATTATTTGAGAAAAAATAAAAACTACCGTAACCAATTGGATGTTGAAGGTGTTTTTATGTATAAAGAAGAAGTTCCACAATCTCCGGTATCAGTAGAAAATACAGTAGAAACCAAGCTGATCGAAGAGTCTATCACGGAATACATGAAGCTGTTAAAACCTGAATACAGGGTTTTGATCGAATATCGCTGGAAACAAGGTCTTTCTTACAAGGAAATCTCGAATATACTCGAGCTGAGTGAAGATGTCGTCAAACAGCGTCTGTTCAGGGCTCGGGAAAGTATCAAAAAAATGTTATTTAAAGAGTGGGGGATAAAGGATGAAAAGCGGAAAATATGAAGAATGGTTTGACGTTGCTTTCGACCGCGCGGTTTCTTCATCCTCACTGACGAAAGGCGAAAGCAAACGAGCTTCCTGGAAGAAGGTTCAAGCACAAATCGAGCAGGTTAACCGTAATAGGAAACGGAGACGCCGTATTCAACTCAGCGGCATCGTAGCTGCTTCATTTTTAGCAGGCGCCATTTTATTTAGTCCATCAAGTGTAATCAAGGCGATATCTCCTATTGTAAAGTCTGTTGTGGATATGGGTAATGGGATGATTGGAATTGTGATCAAGAATGGGGAAGTTCCACCGAGCGTTGTTACACCTAAGACGGTAAAACCAGATGATTTTCTCGACGAAAATGAGAATGGGGAGATGACAGAATCCTTACTTTACTCTTACACCTGGGAGAATCACCCAGCTCCAGAATCCATGGATGAGATACAATCTCAACTTTCATTCCATTTGCCTGATTTAAGACAGTTGCCGACAGAATTCCATCTCCAAAGTTATACTACTTCTGATCCGAGTGAAGTTGAGAATAAATTTGATAAAGTAGCACTTAAATTTACAAATAATGAGGAGCAGACCCTTTGGGTTCAGATTATTCATTTAAGAACCTACTCTTCCATAATGTCAACTGTTCCACAAGAGACAGAAAAACTGCAAATAGGATCCGATGAAGTATACTTCACTCCAGGATCATACAACCAGCTTTTTGGAACCAACGGAAATTTATTGATACAAATTGGTAGTGAACTACCTAAAGATGTATTGATTCAATTCTATAAATCACTACAGACTAAATAATTGAAATGGAAAAGGAGCAGACCTCTAAAGTCCACTCCTTTTTCATTTCAATTAGAAACACAGTACTGATGCCGAATAGCTATAAGCTTGCTCTGAAATACTTGAAGTCGAAATGTAGTGTAAGCATTTGGAACGATAATAATAACCTTTAACTCCAGTAAAAACTGCATTGCCAGAAACATAGTCACTTGCACTATCCATAAAAGATGAGCTGCTGCCGCTCACATCTTCCCATGATGTACCGTTAAATTTTTGAAGGTATACAGTCGCTCTAATCGTACTGACTGATGTTTTCGCTGTAGTATCTCCACTCAATTGAAGTTTTCCATTTCCAATAGCAGAAATATAGGTGTTACCAGAAAGCAAGTATTGATAGTTGCCGGAAATGCCGAGTGTGTTAAATTCCTGAGGTGGAGGTGGTGTGAGAGCGCCAGGCTCTTTCACTGCAGAAGAAGCTGAAGTGTTGTCGGCTGCGAACGATTCGGCTCCTGCTCCAGTCGCCAGCATCATGCTAAGCGCCGAAACAGCAACGGTCATGGACAAAAGTTTACGGTATAGAGATTTCTTCATACAATCACCCGTCCTTAATTGGTTAATATTGGAATACATATTTTATAACGCTTGAAGCGCAAGACAAGTTGCGACATATTTAAAGAAAATTTTATAATTTATTTGCTCCCTCATTTCACTGGCGCTCCTTGGTATATAATAAAGAACATGTTTAAGGGAGGAATATGATACATGATCAAAACTGAGCAGGACATCATTCAACTGGTTCAGAAGGACGTGTGGATGATGGACATTCTCCATACAGCCAAAACGCTGCATCTCCCAGATTGGTGGGTATGCGCCGGCTTTGTCCGTTCCAAAATTTGGGATGTACTGCACGGGTATACAGAACGTACACCGCTGCCGGATGTGGATGTCGTATATTACGACCCAAGCTGCTGTGACACAAAAGTTGAAAAGGAGCTGGAACAAAGGCTCTTCTCTCTTCATCCCTGTATTCCTTGGTCGGTGAAAAACGAAGCAAGAATGCATCTCATCAACAACTTGCCTCCTTTTACCTCTTCGGTGGATGCCATATCGAACTTTACCGAAACGGTAACGGCTCTGGGTCTTACCTTGGATGAAGATGACGGGCTTGTACTTACCGCCCCACACGGTATTGAAGATGCAATCCGTATGGTTGTCAGACCTACTCCCTATTACCTGCAATCCGAAGAACGAGCTCAGATCTACGAAGGCCGCGTATCCAAAAAGAATTGGAGTCAGACTTGGCCTAAAGTAACAATCACACATATCCTTTAAGCCTAGTTTGTAAACCTAATATGGATGCAAAAAGGCATGTTCCGTTCTCGGAACATGCCTTTTTCGAGTAGATGGGTTGGTACTTCATGCCAAGTGACAGGCTACAAAATGTCCTCCGCCAGCGTCACGGAATACGGGTACTTCTTCCTTGCAGCGGCCCACGGCGAATGGACAGCGCGTATGAAACTTGCATCCGGCCGGCGGATCCGCAGGGTTCGGAATATCCCCTTTCAGCACAATCCGTTCCCGTTTCAGCTTCGGTATAGGTATAGGTACTGCCGATAATAGAGCCTTCGTATAAGGATGCAGCGGATTCTTGAATAGCTCATCCCGGGAAGCTGTCTCCATCATCGATCCCAGATACATGACACCAATCCGAGAACAGAGATGTTCGACTACGCTGAGGTCATGTGAGATGAACAAGTATGTGAGTCCACGTGTATCCTGAAGCTTACGGAATAAATTAATAATTTGGGCTTGGATGGATACATCCAGAGCTGAGACAGGTTCATCGGCGATAATCAGATCCGGATTCAAAATGAGCGCGCGCGCAATCCCGATCCGCTGCCGCTGCCCACCTGAAAATTCATGCGGAAATCGGTCAAAATGATAGGATGACAAACCACAGGATTTCAGAACTTCGAGCACAAGGTTCCGGATTTCCTCTTTAGGTGCTAAACCGTGATCCAGCAGCGCTTCGCCAATGGCATCCCCCACTCGAACCCTCGGATTAAGCGAGCTGTATGGATCCTGGAAAATGAGCTGCATGCTTGGACGAATTTTACGAAGTTCTTGGGGAGACAAGCCATAGAGATCTACGCCTTTGAATTTCACTTCTCCCTCCGTCTTTTCGGTCAGTCGGATAATGGTTTTACCGACGGTGCTTTTCCCGCTGCCGGATTCTCCGACAAGGCCGAATGTTTCTCCCTTTTGAATCGACAAACTGATACCATCAACGGCTTTAACGTGGCCCACGGTCCGGTTCAGCAGTCCTTTTTGAATGGGAAAGTACTTCTTGAGATGGTTTACTTCAAGCAATGCTTCAGGCATGAACTAACGCCTCCTCATACAGCCAGCAAGCGGCTTTCTGCTGCCCGGTGACTTCTTTCAATGCGGGCTGTTTGGTTCTACAGATGTCCATGCAGTGTTCACAGCGATCATGGAAATAGCAGGAATCAGTCAACTCAAGCGGATTTGGCACCTGTCCCGGAATGGAGTACAGCTCATCCTGGCGCTGGTTGATGATAGGCTTGGATTTGAGTAAGCCCTGTGTATATGGATGTTTCGGCGACTGAAAGAGCTTGACGACCTCTCCTTCTTCGACGATTTTCCCCGCATACATAACAATCACGTAATCCGCCATCTCCGCTACAACACCGAGATCATGGGTAATAAGCATAATGGACATATTGGACTGTTCTTTGAACTGACGGAGCATATCCAGAATCTGTGCCTGAATCGTTACATCCAGCGCAGTCGTAGGCTCATCGGCAATAAGCAGCTTCGGGCTACTAGAAATGGCAATGGCAATCATGATCCGCTGTAGCATCCCCCCGCTCAATTCGTGCGGGTAAGAATCTACAATCTGCTTCGCTCTGGATATCCCGACCTGCTCGATCAGCTGAATGGCCCGCTCACGCGCTTCTTTTTTACTCAATTTCTGATGAACGATCAGAGGCTCCATAATCTGCTCACCAATCTTAAGCACCGGATTTAGTGAAGACATCGGCTCCTGAAAAATCATCGATATATCATTTCCACGAATCGTCCGCAGTTCATTTTTGCTTAATTGAAGCAGATCTTTTCCATCAAAGTGGATCTGACCATTCACGATTTTGCCGCCAGGCTCTTCTACCAGTCCCAAGATAGACATCGCGGTTACGCTTTTTCCACAGCCGGACTCTCCAACAATGCATACCGTTTCGCCTTCCCGGACACGCAGGCTGACATCGTCAACGGCTTTCACTTTGCCGCCTTCCGTATCGAAATAAGTGCTGAGATGGTCTATTCTAATTAAATCATTCATCGAAAGTCTCCCACCTACCTCTTCTGTTTAGGATCAAGAACATCCCGGAGCCCGTCACCGAAAATATTGATCGCAATGACGGTTGCAAATATCGAAAACCCCGGAGGTATCCAGAGCCATGGATGTTCCTGAAAATCAATCAGGTTGTTCGCAGCGTCAATCATATTCCCCCATGTAGGTGTTGGCGGCATGACACCAAGACCAAAGAAGCTGAGTACGGATTCGCTGAGGATAGAGCCGCCGATATTCAGGGTTGCAATGACAATCAGTAATGGAACGATATTCGGGAGCAAATGGTTAAACAATTTGCGTCTGTCGCGAAGTCCGAGCACAACCGCAGCCTGCATAAATTCGCGTTCACGCAGACTCAGCATCTGGCCCCGGACCATCCTGGCAAGACCCGGCCAGTTCACGAAG
Organism: Paenibacillus mangrovi; assembly: GCF_022898935.1. Taxonomy (GTDB): domain Bacteria; phylum Bacillota; class Bacilli; order Paenibacillales; family Paenibacillaceae; genus Paenibacillus_AQ; species Paenibacillus_AQ mangrovi. Next base: position 276,216 of record NZ_JALIRP010000004.1, read on the forward strand.
CCCAGCATAAACATCACGATATACATTCGGTATTCCGTCGGAATCTTCCAATCGGATAATAATGCGCCGAAAATAAACAGCAGCGGCAAACCCGGAATGGTAAGCAGTAAATCTGCTATTCGCATAATAACTTGATCGACAATGCCCCGGTAATAACCTGCGATTGCTCCAAGAAGTGCCCCGATAAATACGGAGAGCACCATGGATGCGAGGCCTACCGTCAAAGAGATACGCCCTGCCTGCAGGACGCGGGTCAACACATCTCTTCCCATCGCATCAGTCCCCAGCCAATGTTTGAGACTCGGCGCCTTGTTCATCATGGCCATATTGATCTTATTGTCTGTATATGGTGAGAAGAACGGCCCGACAAAACAGGCTAAGAACATGATGATAACAACCACTAATCCCGAAATAGCTAGCTTATTCTTTAGGAGCCTTCGCATCGACTGCCCAAACAGGGAAGAAGATTTCGGCCCGGTAATCTTGGACCCGATTGTCCCGGGCAGCGGCGTGCTGTTCAGTGACATGAAATAGTTCCCCCTTTTCTAATGCAGCCGGACGCGCGGGTCAGCAATATGGTACAGCACATCGGAGATGAGCGTTCCGATTACTGTTAATATAGCAATCAGCATGGTAAAGCCCATCAGCAGCGGATAATCCCGCAGGCCAAAGGACTGCATGTACAGTTGTCCGATTCCCGGCCAGTTAAATATTTTCTCAATAATCAGTGAACCGCCGAATAATGCCGGAAGCTCGAAACCTACAAGCGTAATCGCCGGCAGAAGCGCATTGCGCAAGGCATGTCTGAATAGCACTTTACTTTCTTTCAATCCCTTGGCACGTGCGGTTCGGATATAATCCTGCTTGATCACATCGATCAAATTGCTGCGGAAGTAACGGGTCAACGAACCGACTCCAAGCAGCGTCATAACGACGACCGGAAGCGTCATGTGACGGATGACTTCCTTAACATACGCCCAGCCTGTAGCATTACTGCCCGTGGTCAGCATGCCTCCAGGCGGAAGCCACTTCAAGTCGACTGCGATTACCTTGATCAGGAACAAGCCGATGAAAAATGAAGGCAGTGACATCGCAGCGAAGATCAAAACCATGACCAGCGTATCAAACCACGAATACTGTTTATAGGCTGATACAACACCAATAATGACAGCTATCAGCCAGGTCAGGAATGTGGATACGCTCGCCAGCAAAAAGGAGTTCCAAATATATTCATTAAACAGGGTCAACACAGGTTTCTGCTGTGCGAGGGAATAACCGAAATCGCCATGAAAGGCATTCTTCATCCATATTCCGTACCGCTCCATCAAAGGCTTGTTGAAACCATAGATCTCCCTCAGCTCGGCCTTGCGCTCGGGACTAAGCTTAATGTTGTTGCTGATGTAATCCCCCGGCGTGAGCGCATATAGGCTAAAAATCAGGAGTGATGCAGCTAGCAGGATGATCAGCATATAACTGATCCGTTTCGTTAGATAAGCACTCATCATTAGCCTCCTAATTGCATGATCCCCCGCCTGCAGCAAGGCCGCTTACAGACGAGGGATGGCATGTATATGTTTGGATTATTGTGCCGGTTTCAGCGACCAGTCCGGAAGACTGTTGGCCAAACCGACAAATGGGCTAACGGCCAGATTTTCGATCCTTCCATTGTAGCCATAGACGGTTTTCTTATAGCTGGTGAAAATAATAGGAAGCTCGTCGTTTAGCAGCTGGAAGATTTCTTTGTATACTTTTTTGCGTTCTTCGATGTCTGATGTAGCTAAGCCTTTATCATAAAGCTCTTTCACCTTCGGATTGTCGTACCCTTTGATTTCACCATCCACGAACTGTACCAGTCCGTCGGAAGGATCTGTGAGCATTGGTGTCGAGAAGGATACGAGGTCGTAATCGCCACCTTCCACTTTCGATACGAGAGAGTTGAAATCAGCGAATACTTCAGGCTCGAATTTCACGCCCATTGCCTGGAAGTTTTCCTTGGCCACAGCGATAAAAATATCTGTTTGTTTGCTCTTCGATCCCAGGTAGTGAATAACGAGCTGCTTGCCATCTTTCTCGCGGATTCCGCCAGCCCCTTCCTTCCATCCGGCTTCATCCAGAAGCTGCTTGGCCTTTTCCGTATCGAATTTGTAAGGATTAATTCCGTCTTCCGTATAAGCCCAGGAAATCGGGGAAGACGGGATGTTCGCTACCGCGCCTGCGCCTTGGTTCGCGTCTACATAGATGCTTTGACGGTCTAGTCCATAAGCCAGTGCTTGACGAACTTTTTTGTCTTTCAGAGCTTCATGTTCCAAATTAACCTGCAGATATCCGTATGTGCTAGGCGTATAAGGAATGATGTTAACGAATCCAAGGCTTTTGAGTTTATCAATATTTTCTGTCGTGGCACTAAACGAAGCGTAATCAACTTCTCCGGTTTCGAGATATTGCCATGTGTCGCCTTCGGAGGTTTTGTAAATGAAATGTTCCGTTTTCGGCTTGCCTTTGAAATAGTTCTCGTTCGCTACAAAACGCACTTCCTGTCCCGGAATAAACTTCTCCAACTTGTATGGACCGTTACCTACAGGGTTCGAGTGAAGCTTCTTAATGTATTCAAGCTGGCCGAACTTATAATCTTTGCCGTAATAGGCTTTGGACAAGACTTTGTCACCCAGCATAACGAGTGCAGTTGCATTAGGTTTCTCAAGAGTTACCGATACAGTCAGCGGATCAATAACCTTAATACCTTCGATACTTTGAGCCTTGCCTTCCTTATATGCTTGACCGCCCTTCACGGGGAGCGTCGGAATCATGGAGTCACCATCATAGGATTTATCAAAAAGAAGTGTCCAAGTAAATGCAACGTCATCAGCAGTCATTGGAGATCCATCACTGAATTTCAAGTCCTTGCGCAGGTGGTATGTATACGTTAATTGATCGTCTGATACATCCCATTTTTCAGCCATATCAGGAATTGGAAGCCCTTTCTCATCTACTGTTACCAAAGAGCTGAATAGCAGCGAGTTCACATTGGCGTCATATCCGCTTTGGATAAAATATGGCGTAAACGCACCACTCGGATCTGTCAAACCAACGATAATCGTATCCGTGCGCTGCTTGGCAACCGCAGGAAGCTTAGACATATCGGCTGCGTCATATGGTGCGCTCAGGCCCGATTCCCCTGCTGGAGACGCTGCCGGAGTCGCAGTCGGCTGATCCTTAGAGCCTTGCTCGGTTTGTGTCGTATTCGTGCTTGATGGCGCTGCTTCTTTTTGATCTGAGCATGCCGAAAGCAGCAGAGACCCGACAATAAGTAATGATGTTAATAAATAAACGCCTTTTTTCATGATATAACCTCCCATTTTCGACATATCTCATCATTAATCCTATGCGATAAGTATGATTTAAGATCGCATTTGTTATTGTTTATTATAGGAAGCATTTGGAGTTCTGTAAATAGAGAACTTATAAAGTTTTCTGAAAAATCTTAAATTTCTTTTTATTTCTACTTTTGTTATTGAAATGAAAAAAGCCGCATAGCAAAAAACCTTCTTAACTGCCATGGGACAAATAAGGAGGTTTTCCTCTTTTAAAGATGCATGCAATTGTACCAACAGAACCTATCCGCCCTCTTCAATATAATGGATCAGGCGATTCTGCAGCTTGTAGAGCGCATTCTTTCGAAGGCTGTATTCCGTCAAATTCTCTCCTTCAAAATGTGCATATAATGCCCCCGCGCTCCGGAGCTTAGAGATATGATCATGGGTAATTCCCTTTGAAAGCTTCAAATGACTCACAATTTCTGTAAACGTTCGGGGTCCTTGATGTAAAAATCTTAAAATCTTGAGCCGGTTTTTTTCACCCAAACTGCGGAGCAGCCGAAGATCATGTGTAGGAATGACGTCCTCGTCACCTAAATAGATGCATGAATTATAATGACAGATGATTTTATCACCATATTGGCTAACGATATTCAAAGGCTGAAAATGATACTGAGGAACGAGCCATAGCTCTTTGAACCCCGGAAATGGTTTGAACAGCATTCCATTGGTTGTCTCGTCCACAAACGCTTCTCCTTGGATCTCGGTCAGTCGCTGAAGCCTCTCTTTCTTTTCAAGTTGCAGCGCATTTAAAATGGCCGGGTCCACATTCTTATAATATTGTTCATTCCACTGGTGAAACAGGGATAGCATGCTTTTTTGAAAAACCTCAAGTTCATACTGTGGGAATTTATTCCCATTTGCAGCGAAAAGTTCTATCAAATCGTGAATGCTTAACTGCTCAAACCATGTAAGAAAGCCATCAACCCCGAGTCCCTTCGGCACAAGGAAAGCGAGCAGATAGGCTAAGGTCCAATCACCGTTGATCAGCATTCCGTCAAGCGTTTTGGCAAACTCAGGCGTAAGCTTTTCTTTAGTTTCTTGGGCCCACGATGGAGCAAGATCAATTTTTTTATGTGACTTTCGGCATATGTAGGAATGTAGGCTGTTCATAAATTCATGAATGGGTTCGAACTGTAGATCTATGGTATAATCCAATCTGCGTTTCCTCCCTTCGATGTTGTTTGAGTTGTAAAATTGACTCCATTATAACTTGAACTCTTTAAAGAATTCCACTTGTTTCCATCTATTTACTTGGAATTTTACGAAGTGACTGTGCTTTTATACAGTTTATTCGCCTTTACCTGCGACAATTGACATCATACCAAATATACGGAACCGGATTCAACTCATACGAAAAGACACGATGCATATGCACCGTGCCCTATTTTCTATATTATACTTTATGCGCCCGCTTCCTCCACCATCATTTGCGGCTTCAGCAGCTTAATCCTTGATATGCGCTTTTGTTCCGTTTCCTCCACTATGAAAATATGACCATCGAGTTCAGCCGACTGCCCCTTTTGGGGAGGGATCGCTTCGACACGTGAATACAACCAACCGCCAACGGTGTCATAATCTGTCGTATCAAGCTCCAGATCGAATCGATCGTTCACTTCATCAATGAGCATTAATCCGTCAATCGAATATTCATTCTCACGAATCTTTTCAATGCCAGGACGCTCTTCATCAAATTCATCCTGAATTTCACCGACGATTTCTTCCATAATGTCTTCAAGGGTTACAAGCCCGGATGTGCCACCGTACTCATCAATCAGTATGGCAATCTGAGTCTTGCCCCGCTGCATCAGTTTCAGCAGAGCACTGATCTGAATGGATTCCGGTACAGCAAGGATTGGACGAATTAAAGTGCTGTATTCAGTCGCATTGGAACGTAACAAATCCTTAATATGAATAAATCCGATAATATGATCCTTGTCACCATCACAAACAGGATAACGGGTTCTCATGCCTTCGTAAGCAATTTCAAGATTTTCTTCCCGAGGCAACTGCGTGTTCAAACAGATCATTTCCGTACGGGGGATCATAATCTCGCGTCCGGTGGTTTCAACAAAATCAAAAATATTATCAACCAATGCAAGCTCCGTATTGTCAATGAGTCCGTTTTTGTTGCTTTCTTTCATCAGAATCCGAATCTCTTCCTCCGTATGGGCGGAATCAGATTCCGATGCCGGTGCAATGCGCAGCAAACGCAGTAAAGCATTCGCTAGCCCGTTCAAAACCCAGATGAAAGGATACATCAGCTTATTAAAAAACACCATCGGAGCAGCTGACATCAATACGACAGATTCCGCGTTGCGGATCGCCATCGATTTCGGGGCCAGTTCTCCAAGCACTATGTGCAAAATCGTTATCAGCAGAAAAGCGATTGCCACGGCAATTCCGTGAACAGCGGCTTCTCCAAAGCCCAAGGCATGTAACAGAGGTCTAATGAGACTTGCCATGAAAGGTTCTCCCAGCCATCCAAGTCCGAGTGAAGCGAGTGTGATGCCAAGCTGACAAGCAGATAAATAGGCATCCAGATTATTTACGATGCTTTGTGCAAAAACCGCACCTTTGCGTCCTTCATCAACCAGGGTTTCCACACGGCTGCTCCGTATTTTCACCATGGCGAATTCCGCGGATACAAAAAAACCATTTAATAATACCAATACCACTACCCAAATCAAATTTATGAAACTCGGTAAGGGGTCAGCCAATCTTCTTCCTATTCACCGTATTACTTAATCGGCAAATAGGTACACCTCCTTCGTATTGTAAAGTTGTAGACCAATTCAGTCATGTATGAAATGTTCAGCATCAATTTCCCAATGGATCCACCTCCAATCTCTTTGTGTTTTTTAGGTACATATCATTAATTATATAATTATACAGTACACAGTCAAACGTCAGGGTATGACTGAATATTACAGGGACCTGATGTTTTTCTAAGCAAACCTTCGTTTAACAGGCCAAAAGAGCCGCCCCCTGTCATTTATGACAGGAAAGGCGGCCTTTTCAGCTTTTTGCAGATAAAATGATTTATTAATTTGAATTGATCAACGATTAGCGGCCTGGGACAGCGGTTCCTGTAACACCTGGATACTGGTAATTCAGCGGCTCGTTAAATGTGATGTAATCCAGATTCAGTGTCAGCAAGATGATGCGTTGGCCTGTTGTACCGTCTACGATAATAATGTGATCACGCCCAGCTGCTTCAACTATGCCTGTGAATACTTTTGCATTCCACTGCGAGTTATTTTCATAGGTCATGTAAAAGGTCCCCGTCTTGCCGAGGTTCATACGCAAAATATTCTCGATGTAGGATTGCTCGAATTGCGGTGGCGGACCTGGTATAACTGTTCCTCCCGGACCAATCGCACTGCCGCTGGGAACAGGCGGAGGAGTTGTTCCCGCACCACCCATAGTTCCCATTGGCATTCCACTGGGCATGCCCATGCTGCCTCCAGGCATACCCATACTGCCGCCAGGCATACCCATACTGCCACCAGACACACCAGGATATCCGCCTCCCACACCATAACTCACTGGACGAAAAGGATAAGGCATCATTAGATTAAAATCCTCCTTATAAGTACAATTCCATATCAAAACTTACGTATTTCGCTCACATGACAATGGCGCATTCAATAATATACATTCGGACAATCCGAATACTGGGGACTAAAGAAACAGTGAGCCTTATAGCGTCCGGTATTATCCTGGCTGTACCAGGTGGCCGGACATTCGCCAACGGGACGGAAATACCACAGTGAATTCGTCGCTGGCCAATACCTCTCTCCATTAATGCTGCGCTCAGCGAGCCGGATATCCGAATCCCTGGCCTTTTGATAAAAGTAACTCTTCTGCACGGCTTCAAAACCGCCTGGACTTTGGTAAACCATATCTTCGATGGTGCGAATATCTTTGAAATCCATACAGTTACCCAGGACACGGTTCACGCCGACGTTCCCGACCATCAGCATACCTTGATCTCCTTCACCTTCGGCTTCAGCCCTCATCAAACGAGCGAGCAGCTTGGTTTGCTCTGAATTCGTTTTGATTACACCCAAGATCCTACCTCCCCGCAGGATTAATATTCTTTATAAGTGTATGTGCATTCGCCCAGTTGAGTGACAACAAATCTTGACTGCTTGTACATGATTGCGACAGCATTTAATCTCATTTGACAATTTAATAAAAAGCGTTTGAAAGCTTTACACCCCTCTGACTCCACCTTAACACTGCAACCTTATACTTGTAACGAATGGAAAATTCATCCTTAAAGCGAGGTCATTTAGCCCTATGGAGAAAGATATCAGTATTGCTACACCGCTCCCGCGGGAAGCTTCCCGAAGTACAAGCGCTGCTTCGCTCCGGACCAGCCGCTGGAAGGAGAGATCGTTAGCTTATTTCTTTTTGGCCCCATCGCTGATCCTGTTCGGCATTTTCCTGTTTTATCCGCTACTCAAATCGATCTACCTGAGTTTATATCTAACCGATCCGCAAGGCAGAGTGGCTTCTTTCGTAGGTTTAGACAACTTTAAAAATGTGCTGACTTCCGAAATCTTTTACAACAGTCTATTGATCACTGTAAAGTTCATTCTTCTTACGGTACCGACCGGAGTTGCTGTAGCTCTCTTGCTGGCCGCCATTTCGATTCCAAAGCTTAAGCTGACCAAGCTCTTTCAATTCTTCTTCTCGCTTCCGATGGCTATATCGGTAGGTACCGGTTCGGTCATCTGGATGGTGCTGTATCATCCGACGTTAAGTATCCTGAACTATGGACTTAGCCTGCTCGGGATTTCCCCTATTGCCTGGCTGACAGACCCGAAATGGGCTCTCCCGTCCATTGCCTTGATGACCGTATGGCTTAATCTCGGTTTTAACTACATCGTCATGCTAAGTGGTATGCAAAGTGTGCCGGAAGATCTGTATGAGAGCGCCAGAATGGACGGTTCGGGTCCTTTCCGTACTTTCTTCCGCATCACCATCCCTTTAATTTCCCCGTCATTATTTTTTATTAGTGTCGTTTCGATGATCAGTGCCTTTCAGTCCTTCGCCCAAATTAATATTCTGACCAAAGGCGGTCCGATGAACAGCACGGATGTTCTCGTGTATAACATCTATCAGGATGCGTTTATTAATTACCGGTTTGGGATCGGCAGCGCGCAGGCATTGATCCTGTTCGTCCTGATCACGCTGCTGACGATTGTCCAATTCAAATTCGGTGAAAGGAAGGTGCATTACCAGTGAGCATACGTCCCATTAATCAAACGATACTTTATATCCTACTGAGTATTGCCTCCCTGTTCATCTTGTTTCCGCTTCTCTTCACCTTGTCATCTGCATTTATGAGCAGCGCCGAATCAGCTACATACCCTCCTCGGCTGATCCCATCCGGACTGCACTGGGACAATTTTCTTCAGGTCGTTGAGACGGTTCCGGTGATCCGGTTTATAACGAACAGCTTTGTCGTTTCCACCGCCATCATGCTTGGACAATTAATAACGGCAAGTATGGCTGCTTATGCCTTTGCCTTTCTGTGCTTTCCGGGCAAAGCGGTCATCTTCTCGCTGTTTCTATCCACGATGATGATCCCATGGGAAGTCACGATGATTCCCAACTATTTGACCGTGAGGAGCTGGCATTGGATTGATTCGTATCAAGGATTGATTGTCCCTTTCCTGGCTTCTGCTTTCGGCACGTTTCTACTGAGGCAATATTTTCTTCAGCTTCCAAAAGAACTGTTCGAAGCTGCGAAAGTTGATGGCTGCGGGCACCTCCGCATTTTCGTTCAATTGGTACTTCCGCTGTCCGCACCGTCACTGGCTACGCTCGCCGTGTACTCTTTTCTCACCAACTGGAGCAATTATTTGTGGCCGCTGCTAATCACGAATAAAGAGAGCATGCGGACGGTGCAGATTGGTATCAGCATGCTCCAGTTTGAGGAAGTGACTGCCTGGAATGTGGTCATGGCCGGTATTGTTATGATGCTGCTGCCTTCGCTGATATTGCTAATTGTTGGCCTGAAGCCTTTAGTACGCGGGATTACGGCTGGAGCTCTTAAAGGTTAATTCTATTAATTATTAACGTTATGTACCTTACGGTGTGCTCATTATAGGCGCCGCTTGCCGCGGGAAGCCTGTAATTTCACAATAAAACCACTATTTCAAAGGGAGAGAAGAGAAAAAAATGAAACCGTTTGGAAAGAAATCATTGGCCATGCTCCTGCTGTCCTGCATGATGCTGGTTGCATCGGGCTGCGGCTCGAATGGAGCAGCTACCAAAGAGGAACCTGCTGCTGCAGCTCCTGAAGCTCCTAAAACTCCTGCTAAACAAGAAGAACCTGTCAAAGTGGTATGGTGGCATTCCATGAGCGGTGATGTTGGTAAAGCAGCACAGCAGCTGGTGGATGAATTCAATGCCGAGCATAAGGATATCGTCGTTAAGGCTGAGTATCAGGGGAAATACGACGAAAGCCTGAATAAGCTCAAAGCTTCTCTGGGCTCCGACAGCGGTCCTACCATGATCCAGGTATACGAAATCGGCAGCCGTTTCATGATTGACAGCAAAGCGATAACTCCGGTACAGCAATTTATCGATGCCGAAAAATATGACACTTCCAGCCTTGAGCCTAACATTTTGAATTATTATACATTTGATAACAAGCTCTACTCCATGCCCTTTAACACCTCAAACCCGATTCTTTACTATAATAAAGACGCCTTTAAGGCAGCGGGCCTTGATCCTGAAAAACCGCCTGCGACCTATGAGGAAGTGGCTGAAGCCGCCAAGAAATTGACCAAGCCCGGCCAAGCCGGCGGTTCCTTTGCCATTTATGGATGGTTCATGGAGCAACTGTTCGCCAACCAAGGAGCCGAACTCGTAGATAACGGCAATGGACGCACACAACCGGCCAACACTTCCCTTCTGAACAGTGATGCCGGCGTGAAGACGCTCGACTGGTGGAAGAAGATGATTGACGACAAAACCATGCTTAATTTGGGCCGCAAAACGGATGATACCTCCAAGGCATTCGCAGCCGGTCAAATCGCCATGACACTGGATTCCACGGCTTCCTTACGAAGCATTGTTAAATCTGCCGAAGGCAAATTCGAAGTTGGTACGGGATTCCTGCCAAAAGCGGATGCTGGCGTCAAAGGCGGTGTGATCGTCGGCGGAGCCAGCAACTGGATTCTGAATAACCGGCCAGAAGCCGAACAAAAAGCCGCTTGGGAATTTATCAAGTTCTTGGCCGAGCCAAAATCCCAGGCCGAGTGGCATATTAATACCGGTTATTTCCCGATTACACAAAAAGCCTATGACGAGCAAACCGTCAAAGAGAACATGACCAAGTATCCTCAGTTTCAGACAGCAGTAGATCAGCTTCACCAAACTACACCAAGCCTTGCAACACAAGGTGCCGTGATGGGCGTCTTCCCAGAAGCCAGACAACTGACAGAAACAGCGATTGAAGAAGTATTAAACAACAAAAAATCATCTACACAAGCTTTAGAAGATGCAGCTAAAGCCATAACAAGCAAAATCCAAGAGTATAACAAAACCGTTAGCAAGTAAGCAGCACTTAGCAGCACTTAGCACTTAGCAGCACTTAGCAGCACTTAGCAGCACTTAGCAGTACTTAGCAGTACTTAGCAGCACTTAGCAGCACTTAGCAGCACTTAAGCAGCACTTAATCAGCACTTAAGCGGCGTTAAGCCCCCCTTCTGCGTTTATCGAGGAAGGGGGGCTTAATTTGCAATATTTTTGTTTACATAATATTTATTACGTTACTACTCTTTCGAGACTGTGCTGCTATTCGTCAATTCTTCAACTTGCCGGACGATTTGAGAGGCAAAAGCTTTTAATGCATGGATATCTATAGCAGCATCATACGCTTCCCATGCCTCGTCCCGGATCCGCTTCACATCTGACAAAATAGCGATTGAGCTTTTCATGGAAGATGCATATCTTCCGCGAATTTCCGAGATTTCTTCAGCATATGCCTCATCTGTGCCTTCATGGATCGCCAGCTCGTATACGTCGAGGATGCTGTCACCTTCACGGCTCGGAAAATGCTCATGCGGTGCTGTACTGTCGAAAATAGCCAGACTCAGCTCCGGAAAAATGAGCATATCGAGGCTGTTTGGATCAAAGCCGCAGTGATAAATCTCGGTATCGATGCCTCTTGCTTCCGCTTCCTTCGCAAGCTTTTTGAACATAGTGGATTTGCCGGAGCCGGGACGCCCCTTCACAAAAATACGGGTACGCAGTGATTCCGTTAAGTTAGGCACATAATCTACAGCGCCCTGACAGGTTGCTGCACCCAGAAAACGACGTGTGATCTTCGCTTTTTTAGTGGAAATCGGAATCAGATACTCATCCGCAAACTCGGAAGTAATCTGGTTAGCTTCCTCCCGGTCTAAATTATCGATATAGAACTTTTCCCACTCATCATGAATACGGAGTGTTCTTAAGAAAGAGTCATAAGCATTTTTGTAAAGTGAAGCCATCTCCTGCTCCTCAGCTTCTGTTCCCTCCTCCGCTTCTTCCAGAAGCTCATCTCGGAGAGCTTGGCTAATATCCAGAATTCGGAGTTCCGTTCCTTCCAGTATAGGATCCGCACTCCATGCATTTCCGTCGATAATAGCAATACGTGCTTCTTCAAGAATGATCCCTTCAAGCCGATTATGATCCAGCGCTTCATGTATATAATGCTTGGTCCAATTCGTATCCTCCCATGCTTCTGCCAATTCACTCAGCAGCTGAGAAGTTCCAGATCCGCTCCGGCCATTGATCACAAACACGGTATCGAGTCCACTTAACACAGAGTCATACAAAGTATACAAACCCGCAGCTGTATTTCCGCGTGCAAAATAATGCTTGATCTGACCTGCCATTCAAGTTCACGCTCCTTCATTTTCCTCAAATGCCAACACCTTATGTTATGCGCTCTGGCTTTTCTATGTGAATGCCTAGATGGAATCTGACTCGGGACACAAAAAGAGAGCCCCTATCCATCTCCGGTATGAGCTGATAGGGGCCTGAAATATGATTCATTAACTTATGGTTTGGCGTTTTTCCAATAAGAATAGGCATGCACAACATTGCCCGTATACGAAGGAGAACTCTTCAACAGATCTGGGAGCTTCGCCAGCTCTCCCTCCATGTACTGCGCTCCTTCTTCGTAGAAGGTAATATGATTCCCTTCACGACTTTCCTTCATTTCTACCGAGAGCAAGATCGGTTTGCCCAACTCATTCGCAAAGGCGATTTCTTCCTTCGACACGTTGACGATACCGTTTGAACCGCCTGCTTTATCCCGGAATGCCATTAACGACACATGATCCATACGATTAATCATCCATTTGCTTAGCGAAATATCCTCGCCGGGAGCCTTGTACTTATCGAGCCATACGGCCAAATCCATGCTGGCCTGCAGGTTGGAATCCTTTTTCAGCTCGGTGACAAAAGCGTCAAGGTTCGATGTCCACTGCGCAATGACCCCCTGTGGATCACTCCTCCATTCCGGCAGCACATAAGGCTCGATATCCAAATGTATGCCGTGAAAACGCTCATCTCCTTGGACTGCCCGGTTATAATCTTTTACATACTTGACCAGCTTCATCATTTTCGGCCGGTTTTCCTGTAAAGCCCAAATCGGATGTCCTCCCATGGCATGCACTTCAATCCCGGCCGCAGAGGCTTGTTTCACAAAGGAACTGTAAGCGCTGAACGGCTGCTGGAGATCCAGGCGGACGTACAGCCAATTGAGATTCTTTTCTTTGGCAAAATCGAGTATTTCCTGACCATTCTGCAGCACTTCATTAGCATCCCAAATGTACGTACCTCTCACGATTTGATCCCGGTTGACAGGATCCGCATCCGGTACCCTGTCGCCGGCTCCCGGATCTGGATCAGGTGTAGGATCTGGGTTAATCGGAGGATTCGGATCCGTTCCGGGCTGTTCCCCTCCGGGATCTGTACCTCCTCCTCCACCGCCGCCAGGCATGTTCTCCCAGTTCCGGAAATCATGAATAGCGATCCCGGCAAAGGAAGCATGCGAACTCAGTTCGCCTGACAATTGCCTGAGAGATTGGTTCATCTGATCTTTCCCGCGCCCATAGAAGCTCGTATGTGCTTCCCCAGGCATTTCCTTGGTATTGACGGCAACCAGCACTTGTTTGCCCAATCGGTCGGCAAGAGCAAGCTCATCCTTCGACAGATAAACGATGCCATGCTCAGTATCCACTTCATTGCGGTATGCGAGCACCGTCACATGATCAAAAGAATTCATCAACCATTCGTTCAAGCTGCCTCCCTCTGAAGTTTTGGTATCATCGAACCAAAAAGGGATATCGATTCCGAGCTCTAGCGAACTGCCGGAGGTCTTGGCAAGAAATGCCTTCAGGTTGCTTTCCCAGGAACTGATTACTGCTTGCTTATTCGTGTTCCACTGAGGAAGGACGTAAGGCTCTATGTCGAGATGGATGCCATCAAACTGGTTCTCTGGCGACACGCTCGCATTGTAATTCATGGTCCAATCCGCTAGACCGAGCATTCGGTCCTGATGCTCCTGAAGTGCCCATCCGGGATCACCGCCTAAGGCATGGACAGCAATTGCCTCCTTATGTGCATTCTGAATAAACGTTTCATAGGTTGCTTTAGGTAAATCCCGATTGATTTGTAAGTAGATCAGATTAATGCCTTCCTGCCGAGCAAAATCAAGCAGATGTCCTCCACCATCCTCGATCAGTTCGGTTTGCCATACCCACGTCGCCTTTACTCCCTGGGCCGGAGACTGAAAGCCCACCAAAAGCGAAGCGGCCAGAATCAGCAAGCCTGCAAGCCATCGAGAATTTTTAACAATCATAATTTCCCTCCATTCCTATGCGAGGGCTTAGGCAGCCCTCAAGTCTATAAAAAGAACCAAAGTTTGTGCCATCTTCATCTCTATTTTATTTGATGTATTGAGATGTCGTGCATTGTGGCTTTAGCTCAATTTATATCGTAAACGGAGTTATTATAGCATTGATCCCACAAAAAAAGATGAGCCCATGTCCTTATAGGACGTGCTCATCTCCTTCTCCGAAACTTTTCTCTGCACAAAAGGAACTATTCCGGATATGGAAGTATTATCCTTTTGTCCTTCAATAGAGAAATTATGGAATACAATAGGGCCAACTACTCAGGAGTAAAGTTACGGTTCGTAAATCATTTTACGGGTCATCCCGCCATCCACAACCAAATGCGTCCCGGTTACGAAGGTATTGTCCGGATCTGCCAAATATAGGCAGGCCCTAGCGATATCATCCGGTTTGCCTACTCGTCCCGCCGGGTGCTGTTCATGGTCAGCCTTCCCCAGGGTCTCGTAATGCTGGGTTTCAATCCAGCCCGGGCTAATACAGTTCACACGAATTCCGTCCACTCCAAGCGAGATAGCCATGGCATGAGTGAGCGCCACGATGGCCCCTTTGGAGGCGGCATAGGCCTCAGTATCCGGCTCGGACATCAGGGCACGGGTAGACGCCATATTAATGACTGCCCCGGAACCTGCATGCTTTTTCATATAACGGGCCGCCTCCCGGGTTGCAAGAAAACAGCTTCTCACATTGGTATTTAAAATATCATCCCATTCGTCAACGGACAACTCATAAGGTGATTTCCAGCGGGAGATCCCAGCATTGTTAATCAGGACATCAATCTTTCCGTACTCGTCTTCTGCAGTCTTCATCAGATTCTTAATCTCATCCTCCTTGCGTACATCACAAGGAATGAAGACTGCTTGTCCCCCTTCATTTCGGATCGCAGCTGCCGCGGCAGCACCCTGTTCTTCATTCATATCGCCCATGACCAGTAGAGCACCTTGCTCCGCGAAGGCCTTGGCGACACCGTATCCGATCCCTTGTGCCGCTCCAGTTACAACGACCACGATATTCTCAAACGACATGTTCCATTCCTCCTTGTTCAATCTACTGCTTCTACTTTAAATTCACCGGGGGCTTGAATCAAGAACACTTGATAACAACAGAAAGACCACACCCTAAAGGATGCAGCCACTAAGTCAAAAATAAGGTGACATCAATAATCGCGATACCGTGCCCCCGGCTGAGCTTCATTCCCGAAACGCATATGACGTTCAAAGCCTTTAAACCGGGTTCCCTGAAATGTAAGCTTACCTAGATCTCCTTCGGCACATATACCGTACTGCTGCCCGTCTACATGAAATTCCATGCGGTCGCCGCTCTCCACCTCAAAAGTAATGAAGTAGGTTGTATTGGTATGACTGGACATATAATCGTTAGGCTCATGATGATGATGCTGTTTAATTTCCGTTCGCTTACTGACAATCCTTGAATCAACAGTGAGAACAGGCTGATTATTATTCCGCCCCCACTGCATCAATCCTCTGCCGGCAGACAAGACGATGATCCCAATAACGACTACAAAAAAGATCGGCATAACTTTACCGAAGAAATCAAACATCCAAAATGAATCTCCTGGCATGCTTCTCCCTCCTCTTTTGACTATAGAGTGGATGATGCATCGTTCTTAAGCGGGCCTGTTCATAACATGTATATGCAGTATGTATGACAAAAAAACCTCCACTTCGCTTTTCAGCTCGTGGAGGTTTCAGGAGGAGCAGCTTTTTATCTTACGCATGAACCTGGTCCAGTAGATAGCGGGTTTCATCCATCTGTTGTTCATCCAGAAGTCCTTGTGCACCCCAGCATTCTCTGCATTTTTCTTCTGTGTCACAGGTACAGGCATGCTCGCAGTTGTAGCAGAATTGAAGCAGGTATTCCGTTGTTTTTTCTTCATTAAAGTTTGTCATGGTTCTCACTCCCGTTGTTTGATAAGCTCTTCTTACACTCTTAGAATAGCATAATCTGCACCTATATATTGTGATTTATTTCACATTTAATTTAAAATTTTATTTTTTTAGTCCGTCTACATCCTGTTAGAAAAAAAGTGGAGAACCATCGTTCTCCACCCTGCTTATAACACCTTCCATGTCACTCCACCATCGATCGTCTGGAGCAGCCGAGAGCTTTTCTTCTCCGTATTCTGAACCAGCATCCATCCGACCTTGGATGAGGTAAACTGAAGCTTTACAACCTCAGGATACTCCTGAAGCATTTCTCTAATCATCTGGTTATCCGAAACTACGGACCAGGTCTTCCCTTGATCTACCGTGTGATATAGCACGCTGTCGATGAGTGCCCAGCCTTCGCTCGCGCTAATAAAAGATGGTCGTAGGGACTGATTAAGGCCCCCGCTTTTGCCTAATCCAAAATTGACGAAATTCCAAGTAGTGCCGCCGTCTTTAGTAAAATACCCGTTATACTTGGTCGTATCCCCAACCTTGCAACCAATCGGCATATAACCGCTTTGGTGATCTGAACCAAAAAACAGTGGGTTATCCGATACATAAGATTCGCAATTTTTTAATTTTTCTTTATTGAAAAATTCCGGACCAGCACTCCACTTATTCCCTCCGTCAAGGGTTCTGTAGAGCTTGGGGTCGCCAAGCTCTTGGACTGCAGCATATCCTGTCTTGGAATCCACAAAGGATAACCCTAGCGTGTAACCTAGGTGCGGAATAGGACTCGTAACGCTTGATTTTTGCGGATTATACTCTGTATTTTGCATAACAACGTTCCATTCCGCTCCCCCATCATCTGTTCGATACAGCACCTTTAGCTCTTTACCCGGAGTCGAATCCTTGGTAGTCATCAGCCAGCCGCGCTGCGGCGAGATAAAGGTAAGTGCAGATACTTTTTCTTTCTGAGGAATGGATGCAACATCCCAGGATTGTCCTCCATCACTCGTATGAAGAACAATCGTCTCGTTCATCCCGGCCGGATCGCGTACAATCCACCCGTTCATCGGATCTGTAAAATAAATATCTTTTCCATACCGTGGATTTGCGGGAAACTGCACATTGGATGAAGGGGATATATTTACCCATGTTTTTCCATTATCTTCCGTCATATACAAACGCAGTTCATTGCGTGTTAATCCCCAAGCGATCCCTACTGTGTCACTAAGCAGCTGAAAATCCGTAAGCTTAGTTTGAATCTGATACTTGCCTGAATCCTTCGTACTTTGTCTAATGGTGGACGGAGTAACCACGGTCAATGTCTGGCCCTGATCAGCTGTAGCTTCTGTAGAATCCTGAATGGCAGTAGCTGTCTGGGGCTCTGCTGTCTGTTCTCCACCGGAAGAACAAGCACTCAAAAATACACTGAACAGTAAAGTGATCCCAGCAAGCTGTTTGTACCATTTCATTCTAGTTCCTCCTCTCCTGGAGACAGCTTGTCCTGTAAAAAGAAAACCTCCAAATCAAATAATATAACATAATCAGGGGTTCGCGCCAGTTTAGGCTGAGAAAAGGAATGGAATGCTAGCAAAATTGCTTTTTATTTTCCATTAGATTCATTGTTTAGTAAACTATGCTTTCTACCATATATAAAATAAATCAGCACGCCTATTGCCATCCATATCAGAAAACCAATCCAAGTAATCAACTGTAAATTCAACATCAAATAAAAGCATGCTGCGGCGCTCAGAATCGGTAAAAATGGCACCCAAGGCACCTTAAAGCCTGACTTAAGCCCTAACTTGTTCTTACGTAGCGCAATAATACCGAAGGAAACGACGGTAAAAGCAAACAAAGTTCCAATACTCGTCAAATTCGCCAGCTTGTTTAATGGTACAAATCCGGCCAAAAGTGCGATGAGCGTCCCTGTCACCCAGGTGCTTTGCGTTGGCGTTTGGGTTTTTTCGTTTACTTTCGAAAGCTTCTTCGTCAAGAGGCCGTCTCGCGAAATCGCAAACAGCAGCCGCGTCATACCGAACAACATGACCAGCAAAACTGTTGTCATTCCCGCAATGGCGCCTATGGAAATGAATCCAGCTAATGTATTTTGATTTACAAACCGCAGAGCGAATGCGACCGGATCTCCCACGTTCAGTTGCGTATAAGGCACCATCCCTGTTAACACCAAAGAAACAGCGATGTACAATACGGTACAGATGGCCAGTGATGAGATAATCCCGATCGGAAGATCACGTTGCGGTCTTTTGACTTCTTCCGCAGCTGTTGCAACGGCATCAAATCCTATGTAAGCGAAAAATACTGTTGCCGCTCCATTAATAACTCCACTTATGCCAAAAGGAAGAAATGGCGACCAGTTCTCAGGCTTGACATAAAAGGCGCCAACTCCGATAAATAACAGCACGATTACCAGCTTGACGATGACCATAATACTGTTAAATCGGGCAGCTTCTTTGACACCCTTGTTCAGCAAATAAGTAACGACATAAATTATGATAACTGCAGGCAGGTCAATGAACGATCCTTTGGAAGGATCATAAGCCCCCGATATGGCAGCTGGCAGATGAATTCCGAATCCGTCTAGCAGCCCTATGAAATAGGATGACCAGCCGCTCGCGACAGACGCTGACGCCACTCCGTACTCAAGGATCAGATCCCATCCCAGTACCCATGCGATAATTTCACCAAATACTACATAACTGTAAGCGTAGGCACTTCCTGACACAGGGACTGTGGAAGCAAATTCCGAATAACAGATTGCAGATAATACGCAGGCAATCGCAGCAATCATAAACGAAAAGATTAGACCTGGCCCAGCATGAACAGCGGCAGCTACTCCAGTCAGAACAAAAATTCCTGTTCCGATAATGGCTCCTACCCCCAGCGCGGTTAAATCCAGCGCACCCAGCGTTCTGTTCAGCTTCCCAGCATTTTCACCCATGCTTTCAACCGTTTTTTTACGAAAAATATCCATTGTGATCTCTCCTCGACGCTTTCTTCTTAACTTTAAACGGTTAAAGCGATTATTAGTTCACGAAATTTAATTATGAACTTAAAAATATTTTTTTGTCAATGTATCATTTCGAGGAAATCACTTACATGTACAATATGTGGCTACAATAAAAGACTCCCAGAAATCTATTGGTTTCCCACATGGGATCCTTATAGATTCTGGGAGTGCTTATGTTCAGTATATTCGCTATCCGGATTACTGCTTTACCCATGCGGTTTGCAGATCCATTTCCCTAATGCATTCGGAATTGTCATGATGATCATTGCCGATAAGCGGTGTGACGGGATAAGCCTCCATGTCGTGATCCGAATATGTCTGAAGAAGCGAGCTTAATGAATGGAAAGCATTATTTTCTTCATTGAGCCAACCCTTCATGGCTTCCTCAGGTAAAATGGCCGGCATCCGGGATTCCTCATAATTTCCGATCAGACGGTTGGCGTCTGTCATAACCAGCGTACAGGTCCGAATCGGCTCTCCTTTATAGCCCTTCCAGATTTCATACAAACCCGCAACGCCGAACATGCCGCGGTCTTTCATCACCACTCGCACCGGGTGCATTTTCTTGCCTTCCTTTTTCCAATAGTACAATCCGTTGCAGGGAATGACGCAGCGCTGTTTTTCGATCATTTTGCGGTACGAAGGATTCTCTCTAACGGTTCGCAGATCCGCGTTCACGGCGTCCCTGCCCCAGTAAGGGATAAATCCCCAGCGGAATTCATCCAGCACGCGTTCTCCATTCTGCTGAAGAAGCACGGGAGCGGACTGGGTTGGGCTAATATTGTATCGGTTTTTGTAATAATACATTACACGGTCAACTTGAAAATGCTCCAGCACAACCGGCAAGTCGGCGGCCATGGAATAACGCTGGCACATGCAAATCACCCTCCTCAAAGTAGCGTTAGTGTCCACCAATAGGAGGAAAATTATGCATGCGAAGCTGTTAGCTTTTATCGAACACAAACGAGTCCCCTTCAATAATGACCGCATACCTATCTCTCAGCTTGGTCAAGTGAATTTTGTCCCCGAAATCGGCCAGATAACCTTTCACATAGGTGTCACCGAGCTTAAATTTGATCTCAATCTCCGGTTTGATTTCCACGATCCGGCTGGCTGCCTCGTAGACCTGTTCAGGTTCCTATTTTTCCTGGATATCCCGCTTGTCACTGGCCGCCCAAAGCTCGAACTGTTTCTCCTCTATTTCATACATCTGTTATCAATTTTAAAAAGGCAGCACAACCTCAAGTCGCGAAATGGCCTCTTCTTTTTCTTTGCTGGTGACATGTGTATATACAGTTGTCGTCTGAATGGACGAGTGTCCTAGCAGTTCCTGTACCGTTCTAAGATCCGCACCCTTGCGCAGAAGCATCGTGGCGAAGGAATGGCGGAGCTTATGGCTCGAATACGGGAGGCGCTGCCGCTGCGGCAGTTCCGATTGGTAACGTTCAAAAGTATCTGCGGCAATTTGCTGGATGTTGCGGATTGAGATCCGCTGTCCCTTTTGCGAAATAAAAAGCGCATCTTCCTTCTTAAGCCAAGGCGTGATCCGTTCCTGGATCGCCCGGTCCAGCATCATTCCTACCGCTTCAGGCACCGGGAGCGTTCTCCACTTCCTGCCTTTGCCATACACGTCAAGCGTACGCCGCTCTCTATTATAATCCGTCAGGTTTAATGTGTGTACCTCTCCAACCCGAAGACCCATATAAGCCATCAGCAAAAATACCGCGAGGTTGCGAGAGCGATATTTCCCTTCTACGCTTTCGAGAAAACGCGGCAGCTGCTGCTCATCCAAATAAACAGGCGTACGGTTCTTTTCCGTTTTGGATTTCTTAATGCCTGCCGCCGGATTGACAGTCAACATTTCGAGCTCCATCAGCGCTTTGAAAAAGCAGTTGACAGCCGCATGCTTCCGGTTTCTTGTCGCATCACTTACGCCCTGTTCCCTGACGGAGGACAGATAGGACATCACATGGATTTTTTTAACCTGCTCAAGCTCTTTATCTCCGATCGAATCGAGAAATTGGGATACATCTCCAAGGTAGGATTTTTGGGTGTGCGAAGTATATCCGGCATCCTTCAACCAGATCAGAAATGCTTCCGTATATTCCTCATAGCTGTCTTTCACGTCACTCATCCGGCAGTCCTCCTCGAAATGATGTTCAATGATTAAAAAATGCCTAACTAAAGGCTGTATAACTCGTCCTGAATCGACATTTAAATCGATCTGAAGCAAAACTGCGTATAATTTATGTTATGCGCAGTTTTTTGGGAGTTCTTTTATTGTATCATATCGGCCTTTTTTTTGGGGATATTGTCCAGTAACATTTAAATACGAACTTCTATAACATTCGCCTCGAAGTAAGCCAATTAGTTCGTATTTATGAGTCACAGTTTTTGAATTAATTCGGAGTTAAGTCGTTATTGACAATGTACTTAAACAAGGATATCATCAAATATGAAAGTAAGTACTTGCATTAAAACGAGGTGATTTCATGAGCACTAATCAAACTACAAGCGATAAAATTTTGAAGGCAACCATCGACCTCATGGCTGAAAAAGGTTATGACGGTACGACCACCAAGGAAATCGCCCTTGCTGCAGGAGTGAACGAAGTCACCATATTTCGGCATTTCGGAACGAAAGAGAACATGCTTGAGGCCGCGTTCAATCGTTTTCATTATGCAAATGAGATGACAAAGCTTTTTAGTGATGGTCTTAATGGGAATCTGTACGAGGACCTTCTTACGCTCAGCCGAACGTACCATAAGATCATGAATCAGAACAAAAAATTAATTTCAATAGCTCTAAAAGGAAGCAGTAATCTCCCTAATGCGGTTCTTCAGGAAGCTGCTCGCAGCCCTAAGCATTTGAAAAACCTGTTGTCCAATTATCTGGTGTCCATGTCTGAACAAGGCAAAGTCATCGTTACAAATCCTCAAATGCAGGCAATGTCGTTCATGTGGATGAATTACGGCGCGTTCATCAGCAGACTTCACGAGAATGAAGCGAACTCGGAAGACTCATTGAACGAATTTATTGAAGAAAGCGTACGTATATTCACCAAAGCATTAACCCCCTAGTTTTTGTAATGATTCCTCGTAGAGACTGCTCCGAATAGGAGCTTTTCTTTTCCACTTAATGCAAGTATGTACTTGCACACACTTTTTAGAAGGAGCGATCCGCCATGTTTACAGATTCTAGACAGAAAAAAGGTCAGATTTTAATGCGATTAATGATGTTTACCTGCATGATTTCATCGATGAGCGCTCTTATGTTTAATGTTGTGCTACCACAAATCAGCGAAGAGTTCCATCTCACCCTTGCTCAGGTAAGTTGGCTGACATCCTCTTATACGCTTATCTATGCTTTTGGAACCGTGACTTATGGGAAACTGGCGGACAGATTCCAACTGAAGAGTCTGCTCACATTCGGAATGACACTTTTTGCGGCGGGATCTCTCATCGGGCTTGCTTCCCAAACATTCGGTATCGCACTTCTCGCAAGGTGCCTGCAATCTGCAGGGGCATCGGTGGTTCCAGCCATTTCTCTGATCATCCCCGTACGCTATTTTGCACCTGAGAAAAGAGGCTCCGCAATCAGCATGTCAACCGTCGGGATTGCACTTGGAAGCGCATTAGCTCCCGTCATATCCGGGATTGTCGTCAGCTATTTGAACTGGCACTGGCTTTTTCTCCCTCCCCTGCTGATGTTAGCGCTTCTTCCTCTGTATCGAAAATATTTGGAGGATGAACCAAAAGGTGCTCCCAAAACATTCGATTGGCTTGGCGGAGGTCTTCTCGCTTCTACGATTTCCTTACTTCTGCTTGGAGTTACAAATCAAACCTGGTGGTACTTGATTGCAGGCTTGGTGACTCTGCTCCTCTTCATTGTCAGAACCCAGACGGCCAAAGAACCGTTCATTCAACCTAGGCTGTTTCAAAACAAAGCGTATACTATTGCGCAGACACTGGCTTTTCTCATCGCCAGCATCGGAACATCCTTATTCATCTTAACGCCGATTCTGTTTGCGCAGGTTTATCACCTGGATTCCAATTGGATCGGTTTCGCAATGGTCCCAGCGGCAATCGCTTCTTCCATTCTAGGAAGAAAAGGCGGGAAACTAGCGGATCTAAAGAGCAATACTTATCTGTTCTCCGTTGCTTCTAGCTCCATTATTACTTGCTTTGTCTTGCTGTCCATCTTTACGGGGACCATCTCGCCACTATGGATTTCATTGTTTCTGATCTTCGGTAACGTAGGACAATCTTTCATACAAATTGCAATGTCCAATACATCCTCAAGAACGCTCTCGAAAGATCAGGTAGGTGTAGGGATGGGATTATACTCAATGATCAGCTTTATTGCCCAAGGAGTCGCCACCAGCGTGTACGGATTGGTAGCTACGCAAAGTTCATCGGTAAGTTGGAATCCTCTGCATTCCGATTCTGACAGTTCTCTGTTCAGCAATACGTATCTCGTACTTGCCGTACTGCATGTAGGTATCTTATTGTTCTACCGCTTGCAATTCCGCACAAGGAATTCAGGCGTTTCTATAAAATCTTCTGCAAATCAAAATTAAGGAGATGGGAACATTGGGAAGAATTGCCCAGCCCCTTGACACCGCGGGTGTAATTGTGTTCCTCGCTAGCGACGATAGCCGTTTTGTGACCGGTAATTATACTTCAAATACTAGGAGGCGTTTCAATCATGGAATCGAAAATGTCAAAACCACTGGCAACAAACAGCGTCGAACTCACAGATACCTCGATCCGGCCATTCCGGATCACTATCCCTCAAAGTGATCTCGATGATCTGCAGGCTCGTCTGACCCGCACCCGTTGGCCTGACGAGCTGCCGGGCACAGTAGGTAAATATGGAGTATCACTTGAATATATGAAGGAGTTAGTGGAATATTGGCGCAACTCGTACGACTGGCGTAAGCATGAGAAACAATTGAATGAGTACCCGCAGTTTACCATTACGATTGACGGTACAAATGTACATTTCTTGCATGTTCGGTCGCCCGAACCGGATGCGATGCCCCTTATTCTTAACCACGGCTGGCCTGGTTCAATCTTGGAGTTCTTGAATGTGATTGATCTGTTAACCAACCCGCGAACTTATGGCGGCAATCCGAGCGATGCCTTTCATCTTGTTATTCCGTCTATGCCGGGTTATGGTTTTTCCGGACCCACAAATGAGACTGGATGGGATGTACATCGTATCGCTCGAGCATGGATACAGTTAATGGACCGATTGGGTTATGACAATTACGCTGTACATGGTGGTGATTTCGGATCCGTAGTTGCACTCAATATGGGGCAACAGGCACCCGATCATATTTGCGGCATTCACTTGAACTTTCTGCCAATGGCACCGTCCGGAGACCTTAGCGACCTATCCGAAGAGGATAAGGCTAGGATTGCAAAATTGGAAAGCTATTTAGCTGCGCCAGCGGGCCATAAGGTTATTCAATCAACTCGGCCTCAAACCTTAGCCTATGGGCTCACCGATTCGCCTGTCGGACAGCTGGCTTGGATCGCTGAGAAGTTCACCGAGTGGTCGGATCCGATTCGATCAATTGATAGAGATCTTTTGCTTACGAATGTAATGTTATATTGGCTCTCGGGAACTGCCGCATCTTCTTCCAGGCTTCATTACGAGTCGGCCACTATTAAAAGACAGAAAAAACCTTGCTCCGTACCAATAGGAATAGCCGTTTTTTCATATGACTTATTCCTTCCGGTACGGCGTCTCGCTGAGAGACAGTATAATATTGTGCACTGGAGTGAGTTCGACTGCGGCGGTCACTTTGCAGCCATAGAGGCTCCCGACTTGTTATCTGCAGATATTAAGACATGCTTCCGACGTTTTAGGTAAATTAGCGTATTAAACGATGCCAACATGCACGTCTGCTTGATTTTATTTCACTCGGTCATATTTCCGCATATCGCTATCTTTCCGAAGTCACCTTTCCCTTCGATCATGAATAACTTGTTTTATGAAAAAAAGCTGTTGACATTTTCAAACGTATCGGTGTACTATTTCCCTGTAAAACATATGACCTCGTTCGGTGAGGCTCCTATACAAACAGAGGCCACTGCCCGGAAACATCGAAAGATGCCAATGGGTAGAACAGGAATTGCCGGATTAAGGCTTTTCTTAAGGTGGCTAAGGGAACATGCATCTCTTTACGTTGTATAGTGCTAAAGCTCGACTAGGGGGAACCGGTGAAGAGTGCTTTTTTTGGCGCGCTTTTTATGTGATCCCTCTAGGCGAAATCCTGGAGGGATTTTTGATTTTATTTTGAAAGGGGTGATTATTCACATGGACAGTAGTCCCCATAGGCAAAGAACTATATTTAACCGACAATGTCCTGTGAAGAGCAGGAACTCGTTTTCTGGATCACCCCGCGTGAACAACTTTCCAAATTTGTCCAAATATTGTATTCGGACAGGTTTATTTAAGTGCGTTTACGTCCGGTAGTATCCAGTAAATAACGAGTTCCGAAGCCATCGGCTCTCCTTCCAGGGAGAGTTTTTTTGTGTCTAAATACGAAGGTGGAGGAATGAGCCATGAAAAACAACAAAACAATGGAACAAACCAATAGAGAGATCAGTGAGCGTCTCATTGATTCATCTTATTGCCTTGCAGAAGATCTTCTTACCGAGCTTGGATCGTCAAATGCTGGTTTGAGTGATGCGGATGTCAAGGAAAAACGCGATCAGTTCGGAGATAATCAAATTGCGCACGAAAAGCCGCCTGCTTGGTACGTCCAGCTGCTTAGCAGCTTTAAGAGTCCCTTCATTCTCATCCTGCTCGCGCTGGATATTTTCTCTTATTTTACGGATGATCTTACGGGTGTGCTTGTAATCAGCACCATGGTTACGGTCAGTGTTCTAATTACGTTCACCCAGGAATTCCGATCCATTCGAACCGTTGAAAAACTAAAGGAGATGGTTAGAACCACCACGACCGTTACCCGTAATGGATCCAAAGAGGAAATTGATATGCAGGAGCTGGTGCCTGGTGATATTGTCCATCTGTCGGCAGGCGATTTGGTTCCGGCAGATGTCAGACTGCTGTTGTCCAAGGATCTTTTCGTCAGTGAATCTGCCCTTACCGGTGAAGCACTGCCTGTAGAAAAGGAAGAATCTCAGTGGGCCAATCACAGATCGATGAAAACAACGCGTCCGCGGACAGCAAACGCACTTGAACTTGGAAACATCTGTTACATGGGTACAAATATCATCAGCGGTTCGGCTACAGCTGTTGTCATATCTACGGGTGCTTCCACCTATTTCGGTTCCATGGCCAAAACATTAACCGGCAAGCGTCCGATCACAAGCTTTGAAAAGGGCGTGAACAGTGTAACGTTCGTTCTCATCCGTTTCATGCTGATCATGGTCCCTATTATTTTCTTTATCAACGGTTTTACCAAAGGTGACTGGTGGGATGCTCTCCTGTTCGGGCTTTCGGTTGCAGTGGGTCTTACTCCAGAAATGCTCCCTGTCATCGTGACGACTAATCTGGCCAAAGGCGCTGGCGTCATGTCCCGCAATAAAGTTGTCGTTAAACGGTTAAACGCAATTCAAAATTTTGGAGCGATGAACATCCTGTGTACGGATAAAACAGGAACGCTCACCCAAGATAAAATCATTCTCGAAAAATATATGAATGTTCATGGGGATGAAGATCTGAAGGTACTCGAGTATGCTTATTTGAACAGCTTTCATCAAACAGGACTTAAAAATTTATTGGATGTTGCCGTATTGGAGCATGTAGAGCTGACAGAGGTGCTTGGAGCAGAAAAAAAATTTACGAAAATCGATGAGATTCCTTTTGACTTTAACCGCCGCAGAATGTCCGTCGTTCTGGAGAAAAGCGGTAACGGCCATGTTCTGATTTGCAAAGGAGCGATTGAGGAAATTATCAACGTGTGCACCCATGTGCTGGATCAAGGAGAGACGCTGGAGTTAACGCCTCAGCTCGCCCATAAAGCCAAGCAAATGGTGCATGAACTGAACAACGAAGGACAGCGTGTCATTGCCGTTGCGATCAAAACCGTTTCACCCAAGGCAGAGTCATATGGCAAGCAAGACGAGTCTGAACTTACGCTTGTCGGTTATGTCGGATTTATTGATCCGCCTAAAGAAACATCCAAAACTGCAATTCAGGCTTTAAAGCGTAATGGCGTGGATATTAAAGTACTAACTGGTGATAATGCTGCGGTAACGCGTAAAGTATGCAAAGATGTCGGTCTGCATGTGGATCGAATCGTGCTCGGCAGTGAGATTGATCATTTGAACGAAAAAGAGCTTGCCGATTTGGCGGAACAGACGACCGTATTTGCCAAACTGAATCCAATGCAAAAATCCAGAATTGTCAGAGCGCTGCAATCCAAAGGTCATACCGTAGGGTTTATGGGAGATGGAATTAATGATGCTGCTTCACTACGGGATGCGGATGTCGGCATTTCGGTCGACACAGCGGTTGATATTGCCAAAGAGTCTGCAGACATCATTTTGTTGGAAAAAAGCTTGATGGTTCTCGAGTCCGGCGTAATTGAAGGACGGTTGACGTTTGGCAATATTATTAAATATATCAAAATGACTGCCAGTTCAAACTTCGGTAATGTATTTAGCGTCATGGGCTCAAGCGTCTTTCTGCCGTTTCTTCCTATGCTTCCAATTCATTTACTCATTCAGAACTTGTTTTACGACATTTCTCAGCTTTCGATCCCATGGGATCGCATGGATGAAGAATTCCTGAGAAAACCTAGAAAATGGGATGCCAAATCTGTAGGAAGATTCATGCTGTTTATCGGCCCAATCAGCTCGATTTTCGATTATGCCACTTTCTTTTTGATGTATTTCATTTTTGCGGCAAACACACCTGCCACCCAGTCTTTATTCCAATCCGGTTGGTTTATTGAAGGTCTCCTGTCGCAAACCTTGATCGTACACATGATTCGTACAGAAAAGATACCATTTATTCAAAGCAGAGCCAGCTTGCCTGTACTTCTGTTGACGAGCATCATCATCATTGTCGGAATCTACATTCCATTCAGTGCTTTCGGGGCCAGTGTAGGACTGCAGCCATTGCCGCTCTCCTACTTCCCTTGGCTTGCTGGCATTCTGCTTGGCTACTGCTTCCTGACACAGACGATCAAAAAATGGTATATCCGCAAGTTTCAAGAATGGCTCTAAAATACAAATGCCCGGCCTGATATTCAGGCTAGGCATTTTTTTCTTCATATTTATATGGATTTATTCATAGCGAAGACCCTGCGAAAGATCTGTAAGCCGCTGTTGATCTAATATCAGAACAGTATCCCCTTCCCTACGGATGATCCCCTGCTCGGACAATTTTAAAATAACCCGATTTAAATGCCTGAATGTCGTGCCAATCAAATCTGCGATTTCCTGCGTGTTCGTCGTTCGAATTTCCTTGCCGAATTCATTTTCCTCCTGCAGCGTGGTCATCAGATAACTGGCAAAACGGTTTTCGACCGAGGCTAATAAGTTTACGCGCGACGCCGTTGTGCAAGTCTGAAGTTTATATGTGACATGCCTCAGCAAGGACATCAGGAACTTCGGATCACTTATAAGATGATTATTTATGTATGTAAAAGGCACCGCGACACAACACGTTAGGCCAACAGCTTCAACCTGGGATTGTACGGGAACTTTTTGAATGAGCTCGATGTCTCCGATGATCGCAAATGGCTCGCAAAAACGAAGAAGCAGCGCTTTTCCTGTCTGCACGCTGGATGAAATTTTCACTTTGCCTTCCACAAGAAACAAAATGGCATCCATCTGTTCGCCTTCTTGCAGCACTAGCTCTTCTTCCTCATAGCAGCGCAGCTCGAAAGGAATGCCATCTGGTGATGTAAACAGATTTCGAATGTCGAATTTCTGCATTTTAGATTGCAAAAGTGGAGTATCATGGATGATTTTCATAATAGAGTTGTCCTTTCAGGACATCCGTCCTTTTCTTTGCTCCTATGGCCGCTTATGATAAAATCAAAAACAGCAAGGATGTGCGATATGAAATTCGTGTTTGATCTGGATGGTACGATTTGTTTTCAGGGAAAAGCACTCAGCAGCGTTATCGTAAAAGCATTGGACGAGTTGACGCGGCACGGACATGACGTTATTTTTGCTTCTGCACGCCCGATTCGTGATCTGCTCCCTGTTCTTCCCACGCATATGCATGCTTATCCGATGGTTGGTGGGAACGGTGCATTTGTCGCTAAAGATAAGAATATCATTTCAACCGTTCATTTTGAAGAAGATGTGAAGAATCAGCTTCTTACGATTATTGAAGAGCATGATCTGAAATACTTGATCGACAGCGAATGGGATTATGCCTATACCGGTAGTGAAGATCATCCGATCAGACGCAATGTTGATCCAGAGAAGCGGGCAAACTTGATTCCTTTGGCTTCGATGGGGACTATTATTAAGATCGTTTTGCTCGAAATCCAAGGCGCCGAACATCAGCTGATATTGGACAAGCTCTCGGCATTGCCGGTCGTCGTGCATCAGCATGGAAACGAAGCCATTCTGGATATCAGCCCACGAGAGATCGATAAGTGGAGCGGACTGAAGAAGCTGGGACTGGAAGACCAATCCTATGTGGCTTTCGGAAATGATGCGAATGATTTAACGATGTTCCAGCATGCCCACACATCTGTCATGATTGGAAGCCATAAAGAGCTGGGAAGCTTTGCGACGGAGCAAAGTCCAGCGGATGAAGCGCTTATTGCTGAAAGATTGCTTGCTTTTTGTAAACAAAATGAATGTATGAAGCATTAAGAACTCAAAAAGGTAACCTCTATATAGAGAGTTACCTTTTGATCATCTGCCGAAATTAGGAATGCTGCTTTATTTTTCTAAGCTTCACCATATCTCCGCTTACAATGGCATCTATATATTGTTCAATGACTTTAATATCGAAATCCCACCATTTAATGTCCAATAACTCTTCTATGACCTCCGGCGAAAAGCGTTTCCGTATTTCCCTGGCCGGATTCCCGCCGACGATGGTATACGGTTCCACATCCTTAACAACGACAGCCTCCGCACTAATGATGGCCCCGTCGCCAATATATACTCCTGGCATGATAGTTGCCCGTCTACCGATCCAGACATCGTTTCCAACAATTGTGTCTCCTTTAATCGGGAGCTGCTCCAAAGTAGGCGTGTGCTTCTCCCATCCGTGCCCGAAGATGTTGAACGGAAAAGTCGAGCCATCCATTCGATGGTTACCGCCATCCATCATGAACCTTGTTTCCGGTGCGATGGAGCAAAATTTGCCGATAATCAATTTGGTACCGATAACTTCATAATGATACAGTACCTGATCCTCAAATGATTCGCCATTCAAGGCATCGTAATACGAATATTCCCCAGCGATGATGTTCGCTTTTGTAATGGTGTTTTTAATAAACTGTACGTTAGTATTTCCAGGCAAAGGGTATTTCGCATTGGGATTCGGTCCAGTCATTGTATAACCTCTCCTTTGATCGTATGGTTCGTCATTTCAGGTTGTTTAAACGAATTTTTGGAATTTGCAACTAAAAAACCTCCTATCCGGTGTCTGGACAGGAGGCAGGCGTACCACAAAAAGACGAACATCTTCATACGAAAGAGCCCTTCTTCTTGTATATAAAAAGCCCACACCAATCCTATCCGGAAAACATCGCAAAAAGACGATTTTTCGTAAAGACAGGATTAGTAGATCATTGGCTTTTGTTCACCCTTTCATAACTGGTTGATTCAACCTTACCATAGGCTTGTTGTGAAAGCAATTCCCAAGCTGGTATGTTTTCTTCACTCACTCTAATCCAAGACAATCGTTAAAGGCCGCGTACAGGTTCTCATACCGATCCAAGAACGAATCAACAGAACCTTCTCCGACATTGCGTCCATGATTCAGAAAAATGACTGTATCGGCCGCATTCTCGGCTGCTTCCAGCTGATGCGTGGAAAATACGATCGTGCTGCCATCTTGTTTAAGCTGCTTCAGCAGCTTGATAAATTCCCGGGTCCAGAATGGATCTAAGCCGTTTGTCGGTTCATCCATGATAAGCAGGAGCGGCTTTGCCAACATCGCTTGGGCCATCATCACACGCTGGCGCATCCCTTTGGAAAAGGTGGTGACCCGTTTTTTCCTGACGTTCTCCAGTCCGACCATGGCCAATACCTCGCCTACTCTTTTCTTATGAACTTTCCGGAGCGAAGCCCAAAAGGACATGGTTTCTTCAGCCGTAAGTCCATGATTGAATGCATAATCGTCAGGCATATAACCAATCTGTTGGCAATACAGCCGTCTGTTATGCTTCCATCTTATATTGTTCACGATTGTTTCTCCCGTGGTTGGCTGCATGATTCCTGCGAGCATGCGTAGTACAGTGCTTTTCCCTGCCCCATTACCGCCGCATAATGCCAATATACTGCCTTTGGACAGGGAAAAGGAGATATCGCTCACGATGCTCTGCTGCTTTATTTGTTTAGATAATCCTTCGACACGTACGATCGGCTCATCCACGTGAGCGCCCCCTCTCCCAAATCCAATAGACAATAGCGAGCGAGCATAGCATCCATATCATGCATACCGCCGCAAACATCCACCCTCCGCTTGAACGCTGGATCCATCCAACCCACTCATAATATTCGGGTCCCAATATCGAGCCTCCGCCTAAACGAATGACGACAAAAAGCCGAACCAGCTCAGCCGGATTCAAGAGGGTCAAGATAACTAGCGTGGGCTTGATCCATAGGTAAGGAAGGAAACTTAAAGTAGAGAGCAAAATCGTCGACCAGCCTATAACAGCAAAAAACCATACCGACACCGAAATCGTCAGCGCCTGCCAGCGGTTTTTGGATAGTGAACCCACAATCATCGCTACACTTAAAAATAACATCACCAGCAAGCACGAAAAAACCAGAAACAGACCAAAGGTTTGAAATTGAAAATGAGTACCTAAAATTCCGCTCAGCACTCCCATCAATCCATAGCCGAACATCACTACCGTCATTAAAACAACCATAAGCCCAATGTATTTTCCCGCCACAAAGGACAGCGTTCCAAGCGGATAAGTGGACAACAGCTGCCAGTTCCCGTCTTCTTTTTCCGAGGTTAAGGAGAACGAACCGATGAATAAGGTCATCAAAGGCAGCAGATACAATATAAGGCTAAGCATGGAACCTGTCACCGCGGAATATCCCTGCACGTAGTTTTGAGAGTTAATGATCAGCAGACATAGGCTAAAAATACTGAAAAGGATTAAAAAGGAATAAGCCCATGGATTACGGAATCCCATTTTGATTTCCCTTTTTGCCACTTGCATCATGTCAGACATGTTCGCATCTCCAGTTCATCCATTACTTGTGGCCTGCATCTCCCTTGTGGTGACCATCCTTGCCATCCTTGCCATCCATACCCTTCATTCCTTCTGAGCCGTGGCCTTTCTCATCCATCATCATTTTCATCATCTCTTTATTTTGCTGCCAATCATGGGATTCAAGCTCCTTCGCACTCATAATGGTTCCAACCCCTTGGTCGGCAACGAATTTTTCAGCTGACTTCTTGTCTTTGAAGCTGATCACCCCGTAAGCCATAGATGTACGGATGGACGGGTCATACACATAAGTCGCCTTATCATGCTCAATCCATGTTTTATCGTTGTAATCTCGGACGAAATCCATTCCCAACTGCTCTTTGCCATGCTCATGCTCCCACTTTTCCATACAGCCGATATCGTCAAACTTATAATTCTTACCATCGATCATGGTTAATTGTGTCGCATAGACATCATCCTTGATCTGCATCTTGCACACGGCGCAAATATCAACCGTCTCATTAATCGGGATTGCCTCATATTTTTTCTCCCCACAGGCACTTACGACCAATACACCCAAAGCCAACATGACAGCCGGCATCCATTTTTTCATTTTCGAATTCCCCCTATAATTATCGTTGAAATAGCCGCTAAAAGCAGCATCACACCCATAGTGACAACCTTACGGTTGTCATTCGCCGTAGCATGGCCATGGCCCGCTTCTCTTCCGATATCCATTTTCATCATTGGAGCGTTGTCTCTTGTACCCTGCTTCTGATCCCCAGTAAATATTTCGCTTAAAAAGGTCATTCCCGGAGACTGAAAAAACAGCTGATAAGCCGCATTACTAGAAATAACGTTTTGATAAAACGAGTTCATGGAATAGGAAATATCACTGAATCCATCATTTGTAATGTCTATACCTTGAAATGAGTCCCAATAATTCCCTGTAATTTGGTTACTGCTGTCTTTGTTTGCTGTATCAACAACATTTGATACAAAAGCATTATGCTGAAGAAGATTCTGTTCCGATTGAATCATTTGAATGCCCACAAAATTCTGAAGGAGCACGTTATCCGATAACTGATTATCCGAAGCGTTCTCCATATAGATCCCGACCCGGTTTCCCTCGAGGACATTGCTCTTAATAACAGATTTTTGCACATCATAGAGCAGCATACCCTGCGCATACACATTTTCGTTTTGCTTCCGGAATGAGTTATCCGAAACGGTTGTATTCCTGACTACCATCACCATTGCACCGGTAAAATTGTGCTCACCTTCGTTATGGCTTACTAGAGAATCATCTATGTACATGCAATGGATAGCATATCTGGAATACGATATTTGATTTCCTTTTATGGTTTCATTCCGCCCCTTTTCCATATAAATTGCATCTCTCATGGATGTAATCTTATTGCCCAGGATCTGGTTATCATGAGAATTGTAAAGATCGATCCCGTTTCCTTTTTGCTCTGGCTTCCCTATATTCTGCTCAAACCCGGAAATTCGGTTGTTCTGGATCAATGTCCTGTTCGAATCACGCAGAAGAATACCGTAACCTTTGGTATGAATGACCAGCTCTTTTAGCTGAACATCGTTCGCATGGAGTTCAACACCGGCGGACTCGCCGTCCCCATTCTGCTCAATGTTCAATCCTTGTAATAACACTCCATTCGCGTGAATGGATATTGCAGATTCTTGAGTGTTGTTCACCAATGTTACGGAGCCGCTGCTTTGGATCGAAATTTTTTTATCAATGGTGACAGGACCCAGATACGTACCCGGGGATAACAGAATGGTATCACCTTCCTGAGCCCGATCAATCACGGGTTGAAGCGGGATGAGCGTTGTTGGAGTTGGCTCAGCCAATCCGGTTCCAGGTTTCCAGATACAGATAAGGTTCAACAGGAAAAAAACAAAAACGAGCCGCACTCTGATCAGCAGCATCACCTCCCTTACTCATTCGATCACAGACCATATTGTACTTAAAAAGCCATTCGAACTATATAGCCCGAACTAGCTAATCATCGCGTATCCCTGTGTCCATTTTGTGATAAATATCACCGCATCGCCAAGCAAGCAGCTTCCTCTTGGATGGCTGCTTGCTCAAGTCTATTCCACATGTATTATTGAACGTCGGGTGTTATTATCCTTTCGGCCGTCTGAGCATCCCTTGTTTCAACGCATATCTCGTCAGCTGAACCCGATTTTGTACCTGCAGCTTTTGCAGTATATTTTTCAGATGATTTTTCACCGTATATTCGGAAATAAAGTAGTTCTCTGCAATTTTTTTATTCGTCCAACCAGCCGCCACGCCATAAAGGATATCATGTTCCCTTTCCGTTAAGCGCACATCAGGCTCCTTTTTCTCCTGGATCGACACTTCATTTAAAATCTGATAAGCCAGCTCACGGTTAAGCGGAGACTCGTCATTCAATATCGAATGCAAATACTCGATCCATGTGGAAGCAGACAAGTTTTTAAGTAGATAGCCCTGCGCGCCTCTTTTCAAAGCCTCAAGCAAATGAAGCATGTCATCTGATACGGTTATCATCACAATCTTCACATAGGGAAACAAAAGCTTGATCCGCTGGGTGGTCTCGAGCCCATCCATAACCGGCATCTGAATGTCCATTAAGATCAAATCCGGAAGCCATTTCTCCGTAAAATCAATTGCCTGCTGCCCGCTTTCAACCACACCGATGACCTCAAAACTCGAATCCGCCGATAATATATCGCAGATCGCTTCGCGCGCATGGGCATGATCATCAACAACTAAAACCCGGGTTCTCTGCACGATGATCCCCCTCCTTGCTCAGCTGCACAATCGTATGATGATCCTCCCGGCTCAGCTGGAAATCCCAATTCATCTCTGCGGCCCGCTCTTTCAAGATCACTAATCCGTAATGGTTCCGAAGCTGAAACGGATCTGCATCAAAACCTTTGCCATTGTCTTTGATCAGCACTTTCCAGTTCTTTTCGTCCCCGGCGCCTTGAATCCAGCCCTTGGATGCTTCCGCATGCTTCTCAATATTTAATACGGCTTCCCGTATGCAGGCCAGCAGCTCCACTTTTTCTTTAGGCGTAAAATTTTTATCGGAGATCTCCCAATTCACGCCGATATCTACATGGACTTCTTTCGTCATCTTCTCTAATGTAACATCGAGAGATTCACTTACGTTCGCCCTTTCAACGTCTGCCACATCTTCCTTTAAATTAGAGATTGCCTGCCGGACATATCGATTAACCTCATGAACTTTTTTACGAATGTTATAGATCTCTTGAAGCTGACTTTCCTTGTCTTCGCTCCATTCAAGCCGGTCAACCTTCACCGACAGCAGAAAAAGCGACTGTGCAATGCCGTCGTGAAGCTCTTTAGCCAGTTGTTCCCTTGCTTCCAGTGCAGCTTTGGCCGAGCGTTCCTTTGCCAGTTCCTGCTGATTTTTTTCGAGCATCACAAAAAGCTTGTTTAACAACGTTACGCTAACGATGTAGACAATGAGAGGCGTGAGGAAATTCCCCATATCCATCGAAATATAGGGCAGCAAAAATTGATGCCTGACATATTCCCAAATGCCTACCGTCAGTGTGGGGATAAACAAAATCATCCATTTTATTTGTTTGTACGTCATCCGAATCACCTTTATATCCATAAAATAGGTCATGTATAGCTATAGCTTAACTTTTTCTACGAATTATGACATGACTCTATTGGGCTATAAAAGAGAAATGCCATCATGACAGGGTGACGATTCACCTCTCTAATTGCTGCAAAGATATCGAATGCGATATATTAAGAACAATAAACGTTTTCCGATGGGAGCTGAGCCTTACAAAGATGACTGTTTACGCAGCACTACTCCGCGGCATTAATGTCGGCGGTCATAACAAGATCAAAATGTCTGAACTACGCGAGGTTCTGGAAGCCGCCGGGTGCGAGCAGGTACAAACCTACATCCAAAGTGGAAATGTCGTACTCAAGTCGGTGCTGAAGCCCGATGCGCTCAAGCAGCTTATTGAAAAAGAAATCAACGACGCTTTCGGACTGAACATTCCCGTAATCATCCGCAGCAGCGCAGATATTACGGCGATCTTGCAGCAGTGCCCCTATGATGAAGCTATTCTTCAAGAAGGTGAAACCATCCATGTGTCGATGCTTTTAAACGTTCCAACTACCGAAGGTATGGAGCGTCTGGCTGCAGTTGATCGAGGCATTGATGAGTATCAGATTATTGGCACCGATTTGTATCTTCTCGCCCGCAACAAATTTAACGAATCCAAGCTGGTTGCAAGTTTAACCAAACTTGGCACACCAGGCACGGTGCGCAACTGGAATACGATGAAAAAGCTGGCGAGCATGGTCAAGTGACTGGAAAATTAACGACAAATTAATTTTTCTTTTTCCTAAAGAAACTGCATATGGAAAAAGACGAGCCGGGCAATCCTTCTTCTTTTCCGCAAAACCTCCTTCAGAACGTTTCTTAAAGTCAGCAACAAAAAAAGACGATACTGGATTTGTTTTTCCAGTTCGTCTTTTTTTGTACGGGATTCAATCCAACCACCGGGAATGTTACCCCTTTGTTCCCCCCTGCATGCTGAAGCCTTTAGACATAAAGCGCTGGGACAGGATATAGAGTACGATCGAAGGCATCGCGTACAGCACGGAAAACGCCGCCAGCCTTCCGTAATCCACCATGCCGTATTGTCCAAAGAACTGGTAAAGCTTCAAGGAAGCAGGGAATTTCTCCGGGTTTTGCAGCAAAATGTAAGGCACAAAGAAGTTGCCCCAACTGCCGGAAAAGGTGAAAATCGCTACGGTACAAATGCCTGGCACCATAAGCGGAGCGATGATTTTTCGTATTCCCGTGAAGACCGAAGCGCCATCCACCCAAGCTGCCTCCTCCAAATCTCCTGGAACGGAATCCATAAAATTTTTAATCATCCAAATCCCGTATGGCATGGCCGACGCGACATAAAAGAGCACGACACCTACAATGTTGTCATACAGCTTTAAACTTAAAAACAACTGATATACCGGCACCATCACGGCTGTTATAGGCAGCGAAGTCATGAATAGAATTGTCAGCATAAACGGTTTCTTGTATTTCAACTGATATCGGGATAACGGATATGCAGCCAATAGCGCGAGCAGAACGACAATGACAGCTTGGCCAAGCGACATGAGAAGACCGATCACAAAAGCACGCTGATTCTCGTGGCTGGTGAGCACATCCACATAGTTCGTGGCGGTCAACTGCTTGGGCATTTTTAGGGATTGCATCGCATTCGGATCCACGGATGCCACCAGCACCCATAATAGCGGCAGCAGAAAACAGATCCCGATGAACGATAAAATAATATAAGGAAGGATCCGGTAGATGAGCTTGCGCTGTTTCGTATTCATACGAAATCTCCTTTACTCTTTTAACGAACGGATATAGAACAGACTGAGTACAATCCCGATGAGTAGCAGCAGCAGCGAGATGGCTGTACCATAGCCAAGCTGGTAGTT
Source organism: Paenibacillus mangrovi (assembly GCF_022898935.1). Taxonomy (GTDB): domain Bacteria; phylum Bacillota; class Bacilli; order Paenibacillales; family Paenibacillaceae; genus Paenibacillus_AQ; species Paenibacillus_AQ mangrovi. The sequence continues at coordinate 314,307 of NZ_JALIRP010000004.1, forward strand.
TACAAAGGCTTGGTTATACATGAAAATCGGCAAGGTTGTCGTCGCGGTACCCGGTCCGCCCCCTGTCATCGCATAGATGAGTCCAAATACGCCCAGCGTTTGCAAGGTAACGAGCATCATATTCGTTGTGATTGTATCCTTAATATATGGAATGGTAATTCGGAACAAAATCTGTAAGCGTGAAGCACCATCCACAACAGCTGCCTCTTCAATTTCATTCGGCACATCATCAAGCGCTGCCTGGAACACCAGCATGGAAAAGGCGGTGCCATGCCAGATATTCGCGAGAATAACCGTTAGCATCGGGACCGTGTACAGCCATGTGATGGGAGATACGCCGAAAAAGGTAATTATCGCGTTCAATGTCCCGTCATCGCCGAAAAAGCTGTACAAGCAGAGGGCACACACAATCTCCGGTGTAACCCATCCGGCCAGAACGACGGTGCCGATCACGCGGCGGAACACTTTTTTCTTGTGCTTCATGAGGAGCGCAATCAGAAAGCCGAGCACCTGCTGCCCAATGACTGCCGATCCGATCAAGAAGACAAGCGTATTCCAGATGCTGACCCGGACCGTTGGGTCCTGAAACATGTGGGTATAGTTACTCAGTCCGACAAACTTCAGTTCTTTGGCCGCTTCTCCTGTCAAAGCGAGATTGGTGAAGGAGTAAAAAAAGGTCAGCAGAATCGGATAGATGAAAAATACCAGCATAATAGCGATGGATGGCAACAGGAAATAAAGCCAAGTGAAGTTTTTTCGTTTGAGTTGCGGCGATGAAACTGTAAGTCCGCCCATTCATGCCTCTCCTTTCTTCCAGGAAAAAGAACACCTCATGCCCGCGCTTCGCACCCAAAACGGGTAAACGCGGGCATGCCGGAAGCATTATTTCTCCAACGTTTTATCCTGACCTACGATACGAGTAATATCCTGCGCATATTTCTTGGCGGCATCCGCTGCGGATGTGCCTGTTGCGACCGATTCAACCATCGTTTGAATTTGCGTCGACACTTCCGGATATTTGTCCTGAGCCGGTCTGAATTCGGCATTTTTCAAATATTCCGTCGCAAGTTCTTTAAACGGCATTTTGGTATATTCCGGATCTTTCGCAACATCGGCCCGTACCGTAATGCTACCAGATGACATGACGAGCTTTTGCGTGTTTTCCTTGTTCAGAGCGAATTTGATAAAGTCCCAAGCTTCATCCTTGTGCTGTGCGTTGGCTGGTATAGACAATGCCCAACCTCCCGCAAGCGTGATGGAGCCAGGAGCCTGACCTTTGCTCGTTGGCATTGGCGCAAAACCAAGTACATCCTTATACTCAGGCCATGGAGCTGCCCCTTCATCCAGATAGTTGCCTGTAATCCAAGAACCATCAAGTGAAATCGCAAGCTTTCCTTTTGGCAGATATTCACGGGTTGACGTATTGCCTGCTTGCCCGTTCAATACCTTGGAAAGAGGCGGACCCAGTTTTTCCTTGGTGATCGTCTCTATAAAGGTTAGCGCATCGTTGATACCCTGGCTTTTAGTGATCCATTTTTTACTTGCGTCATCATAGAGGCGCTCACCTGTTCCGTACAGTAGCATTTCATACGTCTGCATGGATGTGGCTTCGCCGGTTGCTTTACCAAGGTTCATCCAGATCGGTACGACATCGCTGCCGGCTTTTTCCTTAATGGTTCTGGCAGCAGCCAGAACTTCATCCCAGGATTTTGGCTGCCAGTCTTCCGGAAGGCCGACTTTTTTGAAAATATCCTTGTTATACCAGAGACCTCTCGAATCCGTATTGTAAGGTACGCCATATACTTTGCCGTCACTAGCAGTAACACCCTTCTTCATCGCTTCGATAAACGAGCCGTTGGTCCAGTCCTCCCAGCCTTTCAGCTTGTCATCAATCGGTTCGAGGAAACCGGCGCTCGCGTCCGAATTCAGCATAAATGTATCCTCTGTCACGATATCCGGCGCTGTATCCTTGGACTTGAGAGCGAGCGCGATTTTGGCAAAATAGTCTCCTTCCGATGCCTGGATCGGTGTCGGCTTGATCTCCACATCCTTATTCGGATATTGGGAAGCCACATCTTTAATCCACTTGTACAGCGTACCTTTCTCTCCTGCTCCGTCGTCACGATAAGTAATCGTAATCGTTTTCTTGGCTGTCGCTGTTGTACCTTTGTCACCGCTGTCTTTGGCCGGAGCCGGAGCCGGCTCTGTGCCCTTGTCCTTTGGACTTGAACTTGTATCTGTACTTGAACCAGAACTGGAGCAGCCAACAGTCATGGCCAGCAGCAGTGCCGACGACGCTAGCGCCCATTTTCTCTTTGAATGCTTCATCTTTAACCCTCCTTCAGTTGAAAGCATTTCCACATTTAATCCTTATTTCGCTGCATTCGCAAATATTCAAGAATGCTACAAAACTTGAAAGAATTAAAGTAATCGTTGGTATAAATTCTAAATCCTTACATTAATAAGTTCTGTCTATCCCAATAAATACTTATGTAGAAAAAGATAGATTATTGTTTTCTTACTTTCACCCTCTCGCATGTCCAAAAGACTATTTTTTTCTTACTGAAAACTGCAGCATTCTGCCAAAAGCTTCTCTGCACATTTTCTTTGATTTATCGTTATTCTCAATCATCTTCCGACACATCTAAACGACGGCAAACGACAGGTATGGTTCATATGCCTGCCCTCTTTCAGTCTCATAACACTGAAATGTAATAATTGTAAAATGAGAGTGTATTTTACTAGTGTTCAATTAACGTGGCGTAAAAAGGGGGACCGAATCTTCTATATGAAATTCAATATAAGGAGGACATGATTTGAGTAAAAGGCCATCTAAAATCCGTACCTACTCCACCCTGTTCCTAAGCACTTTGCTAGTTGTTGGCATGACTTACCCTAATGCGGCTTCCGCATCCGCCTCTTCCATCAAGCTTCCGCAAAACACAAAAATTCAACTGGAATCACTGCTAAAACAAGGCAACCTGCAGAAGAGTTTATTAAATCAAGGTAATCGATCCGCTTTGAGTGCATTAACCGATTCTGATAGGCCGCAAAACTACGTGAAAGAAACAGACAGCAGTGATCCCATTACCGTAATCGTACAGCTCAAGAACGAACCTATTAAGGTATATGAGGCCAATCCATCCGGAAGATCCCGCTTGTCTGTGAGCAGTTACAGCAGTGTATTGAATCAGGAGCATCAGTCATTCAAGTCGGCGGCTTTATCCAAAATAGGTGCACAGTTCAAGCGTGAATATTCCAAGGTTTTCAATGGATATTCCGTAACGCTACCGGCCAATCAAGTCGATACGCTGCTCACTTTACCAGGTGTAAAGGCTGTATTCCCCGATGAGGAAGTTCATGCTCTGCCCATTGCCGATGGACATGATTTCTATCCGAATATGGACAAAAGCGCACCGCTGATCGGTGCAGGCGACATGTGGAAATCGGGATATGACGGCGCAGGGATCAAGGTTGGGGTTATTGATACGGGAGTTGATTACAATCATCCCAGCTTAAAGAATGCTTACAGAGGCGGATACGATTTCGTGGATAATGATTCGGATCCGATGGAGACGAAGCCTGATCCTACCAAGCCTCCCAAAGGCACGAGTACATATGACACCTACCATGGTACCCACGTCTCCGGAACAGTGGCAGGCCGTGGCGATCCGGAACATCCGGATGCGGGTAAGGGTTGGGTTCGTGGCGTAGCGCCTGCTTCTGATCTGTATGTATACCGCGTTCTTGGTCCATACGGTACTGGAAGCACTGAAAATGTCATTGCGGGCATTGAAAAAGCCGTAAGTGATGGCATGGATGTCATCAATCTGTCCCTCGGGTCGAAGCTGAATAATACGTACACGCCTGATGCAATCGCAGCGGACAATGCCGCACTCGCAGGCGTAACGGTCGTTCTATCGAACGGTAATGAAGGACCTGCAGCTGAAACCGTAGGCAGTCCGGCCGCAGCGCAGCTCGCTATTTCCGTTGGGGCATCCACTCCGCCGCTGCAAACACCGATCTTCAATTCAGCAAATTTAGGCATCATCTACGCTCAGCTTGCTGTTACTTCTTCGAAGCTGGATACGGTGGATGACGATCTAGAGCTTATAGACGCTAACCTGGGCAAGGCTGCTGACTATACGAATATCGATGTCAAAGGAAAAACCGTGCTGGTATCCCGTGGTGAGATTACCTTTGCCGAGAAAGCCGAAAACGCAGCAAAAAATGGCGCCAATGCACTGATTATTTACAATAACAAGCCTGGAGAAATTGGCGGCGCCACCATTGAAGGTGCGAAGCAATCTGTCCCTACCTACACCATCTCCCAGGAAAGCGGACAGCAGCTTAAAACCGAAGTATTGAAAGGAAACAACCATCTAACCTTTAATTACAAAGAAGAACAGGATTTGCTGGCTGATCTGAGTTCTAGAGGCCCTTCCCTTCCGAACCACAGCATCAAACCAGATATCTCCGCTCCGGGTGTAGGCATCAAATCTTCCATTCCGGCATTCAATCTGGGTGGAGACTATACCAATGCTTACGAGGAATTGCAGGGAACTTCCATGGCCGCACCGCATGTCGCCGGTTCCGCTGCCCTCCTGCTGGAGAAAACCCGCAAAGAAGGCTTATCACTCACACCGGATCAAATCAAAGCCCTATTAACGAACAATGCACTGCTGATGAAAGACCGTCAAGGTAAGCAGTACGGAGTAAATGAGCAAGGTGCCGGTCGTGTGGAATTGAAAAATTCCGCCTCAGCGCAGGCAATCGTCAAAGTCCAAGAAGATTTACCAATACAGCTTCAGGACGAGACTCACATTACCTCTTATTCCGGCAGCTTATCCTTTGGCCAACTGGGTGCTGGCACACAAACCAAAAGACAACTAAGCATTGATAATATCGCACACATTGATCAGCGTTATGGTATATACGTTAATTGGAGCAGCAGCAATGCTTTATCTCTGATACCTGATACTAATGATGTCGATATCAAAGCTGATCAAACTTCAGTCAACCTGACCGTGACTCTCACGATTCCGGAAGGAACTTCGGAAGGAATGTATGAGGGACAACTTGATTTCACGCAAATAGAGACGGGTCACAAGCTGCATGTACCATTTAGTGTGTATGTGGGCGAGAAATATAATAAGGCGGACATCACGAACTTGGAGCTCGACCCGGTTTATCTCTCCACTGCGGAAGGTGGATACGGTACAAATGTATATTATGCCGTAAATAAAAAACTTGATGATTATGCATTCTTCGTTTTCGGTGTCGATGAGAAAGGTAGATTGATTCCTGAACCCGTTGGATTTATCTATAATGATGATTTCCAGAATTCGCTGGATCCCTTTTACTATTCATTTGATTGGGATGGATCGGTGTATACAGCAAACGGATCCCAAGAAAAATTGAATCCCGAGGGAATATACGTCATGATTCCTTACGTATTTGAATCGAATGCGGAAGAGGGAACTCTATTAGAAGATTCGTACAAAGTCTTCCTGTTAGACAATACGGCACCCGAAGCCACCCTCCCAGAGGAAGTAACCATAAAACCGGACAAACCGGGTGTTGGCGTTCTTAAAGGCACGATCGATGACGATCTGCTGATTGAGAGCTTGGACGAGGATATTCCTGACCTGGTTCATGTCAAAGCCAAAGCCGGCTTGGACACGGATGAAGAACTGACAGATTACACCGGTACGGTCGACTTGGAAGGTAATTTCAGCGTAGAAGTTCCTCTGAAAACAGGTTTGAACAAAATTCAGTTGTTCGTATACGACAATGCGGGCAACGGTTTGACTAATCCTGCGAAGACTTATGAATACGATACTGAAAAGGCACCAGTTGATCAGCCAACTAAAGTCGGACTCAAGACATCTCATGGCAAAGTGAATGTATCCGATCCAATCCACATCAGCGTTGATTTCAGTGGACAGAAAGACGTCCAGTCCATGGCTGTCGACGTGGAATACGACGGAAAACTCACAGCTGGAATTCCTGTTCCAGCTATGGACGGGGACGAAATTCAATCTCTCGATGAGAAGGTTCTGGAGCAGGCCGCTTCCGATCCGAACCATAAGATTGTTCATTTCGGATTCAAATTTAAAACACCGATTGCCGCAGGTACACTCGCTAATCTGACATTCAATGCATCAGAAGCCGGTTCATATTCGTTTAGCATCAAAAATGTCGATTTAAAAGACTCCGAGGATAAGGACATCGCGTCTAAAGCATCAGAGGATATTACGGTAAAAGTCGCTACTGCGAATCAGATTCCGGATCCAGGAACTGACCCGAATCCCGATCCAGGGAATGGCTCAGGCAGCGGACCAAGCTCATCCGGCGGTGGAGGGTCTTCCCCGTCGGTACCTTCAGGCAATAAACTGACAGCCGGAACGTTAAATGAAAAAGGAACCGGAGATCAGAAATCCGCAGTCCTGAATATCGATTCCACTTATCTCACTAGCCAACTGGGCAGTGCGAACAACCAAAGTATCACGCTCGATATCAACGATGTGAAAGTGGAGTCCTACCACCCATTGAACATTCAACTAAGCAGTTCTTTGACGGATCAACTGTTGAAAGCCAATAAACCTCTTGTCATCAAAGGCAAAAGCTTTGAAATTTCTATACCTGCCAATGATGTGAAGAGTTTCGTCACAAAAGACGGACTGATCGTGGGCATCAGTTTTAGCAGCACGCCGACAGGTACACCGCAAGCTCCAAACGGCGGAAGCGTTCATTTCGTTTCGGGTGGTCTAACGATCAATGAACCGGCATCCGCACTAGCATCCCCGGTGACGATTACGCTGACGCTCGATCCGGCCAAAGTGAAAAACCGAAACAAAGTGGGTATCTTTGCACGAAACAGCGACGGTACCTGGACTTACCTCACTACCGGAAACGACAAACCTGGATTTGCGACGTTCCAGACATCCAAGCTTGATACATTCAGTGCGGCCGAGGTGTCCAAATCCTTTGCGGACATTGCCAATCACTGGGCTAAAACTGAAATTGAAGTGATCGCCGCACACTATTTGGTTAACGGCAAGGATTCAGCAGACACGTTCAAGCCGAATGATCAAGTCACACAAGCTGAGTTCCTTTCCCTGTTGGATCGCCTTCTCGGCACAGGCAAAACCTGGAGCGACCGTGCTGCGGAATCAGGTTCCAGTCATCCGTTAACCCGTGAAGAGCTGGCCATTCTGCTTGCAAAAGCACTCGGGGCTGATCTGAACGGAACGGGATCCAGTCTATCATTCAAAGACCAGAACAGCATTCAAGAATCGGCGCTAGGATCCATATCGTATGCCGTACAAAAAGGTTATTTGAAAGGGAATCCGGATCATACGTTTAATCCGAAAGGCAAATTAACCCGGGCTGAAGCCGGCGTCATTCTTTACCGAGTACTTCAAGACCTCCAATCCAAGTAACATCGTTACGGTAATGAAAAAAGCAGCAAGCATGCGGAGATCATTCTCCAGCTCGCCTGCTGCTTTTTCACTTGATATGTTCAACGACTTACATTACTGGACTTATTCGATTACTATTTCCTATCCACCTGCAGCAGCGTAATCTCCTTCAATGCAAAGGTATCCTGAATCCGTCCCTCCTTGATCACACCCAGCTTGACCAGCCCGGCGATTTTGGCAGGATCGGATTTGGACAGCATGCGCCAAAGTTCCAGATCCGGCAGAGCCTCATACAGCTTGGTATCGTCATACTCCTTCCGTGACTGCGAAACGAGCTTCACCCGGTAAGGGCCAGCCGCAAATTCCGATGTACCCTGTTCCTCACAAAAAGTTATGATCTGATCGCGCAGCTCCTTGAGCTCCTGCTCGGTTTCCTTTTGCTGCTGCTTCAGCTGGTAATATCGTTTGACGATCTTGTCCATGCGAACACTCTCCCCTCTTCTACATTTATATGCAGTTCAAGGTTCGAATTAGGACATAAGACAAACATCTATGATTTTTGCAGTGATTCGCTCCAGCCTTGAAGCTGCTTCTCCACGTCTCCCATCAGAATAAAACGGGACTGGCGGAACACTTCCTTGCCTTCAGCGAACAGAAGCAGTGTCGGGGCGGTGAAAACGAGAAATTCGCCAGACACTTTCGGCGCATCTTCCATTCGAATATACATGTTCTGTATCTTGGGATAGGATGGCAGCATATCATCCAGCTTTGCCATGACGCTGTCGCATACGCCGCAATGATCCGTCTTGATCAAGAGTAATGACAAAGGGGCTTCCTGAATTTGAGCATGCATCTGTTCCAGCGTAGTCATCTGCTGCATATCCAGCACCTCCCTTTCTTGTTGAATGAACGACATTCTAAATATACCTGTATGGGTATAACCGAAGTGTACGCTTTAGCGTTTGATCTGTCAATGGGATCCGTCTTCCTCGCCAGCAGCGGGAACCTTTCGAAGAATAATTTAATACTATGTTTACATAACTATATTTATGGTAACTATCTTCCTTTAGTCCATTGTTTTGTTACTAGATATGTTGAATGAAACTTGATTGTGGTTATTGACTAGAGGGTGCAAATATAAGGTTTTATTGTTGTGAATTTTTCATATGTTGAATTTTTAAAATATAATCCCGGTTTTTATTGTAGACGATTTCCCCGTTCACCACGGTCATCTGTACAAGATCCTGAAGTAGAATATCCGGGCCTTCCTTAAATGGATCATGCTTCAAAATGGTAAAGTCCGCTGCAAACTCTTTTTCAATGATCCCTCGGTCGCCTTCATGGCCAATAGCGTAGGCGCTTCCTTTCGTATATAAGGACATTGCTTCATACATGGACAGCTGCTCCTTCTCCCCATAGACCGTCTGTTGATGCAGCTTGGTTCTTGTGACAGCGGCATGGATGCCTTCCAATGGCGATACCTTTTCAATGGGTGCGTCCGAACCTCCGGCACACGATATTCCTTCCTGCAACAGCGTTTTCCAAGCATAAACCAGCAAGCTTCCCGGCTCACCGATCCGATCCATCACCCACGGAAAATCCGAAGCTACGAAGCTTGGCTGAATATCCGTAATGACGGGCATCCGCTTCATCTGTTCCACTAGCTCCGGCCGCAATATTTGCCCATGAATCAGCCGGTCTCTCTTTTCTTTTGGGCAAGGATATTTTTCCAGATTGCGAAGGACTTTTTCCGCTGCTCCATCTCCGATTGCATGTGAAGCCACAGCCATTCCATGTTTTCTCGCCTCAATGACCAGCTGCTCCAATTCCTCATCGCTATGCACTGCAACACCTGAAGTAGATGGATCATCCGCATATGGCCGGCTGAGCAGCGCGGTTCGGCCACCCAACGCCCCGTCGGCAAACAACTTCATCGCTCCAAATTCGAGCAACGGCGATTGATAATGCTTGCCTTTGTCCTCCTCCAACCATTCATTCAACGCCAAGTGATGGACTAGCAGATGTGCTCTAAAATGCATTTGCTTCTCGTTCAGAACCTTATGAAAAGCGCTCATCACTCGGTCACAGCTCCCATAGTAACTCAGATCCTCCGTATGACAGCCCGTGAGTCCTTTTGCCCAGCAATCCTCTATAGCCGCAGTTAATGCTGTTTCGAGATATTCCTCCGTCACTCCCGGTACAGCTGAAAGGACAAACTCCTGCGCCTGCTCCTTCAAGATTCCGTTAAGTTCTCCGTCGGCATTTCTTCCCAGTATCCCCCTTGAAACACCAGGGTTGCTCTCGTTGACACCCGCAGCCTGCAAAGCAGCCGAATTCACGACGATAACATGCCGGCATACTCTCCGGAGCAGAACCGGGTGTCTTGGCGCGGCAAGATCCAGCTGTTCTCTTTCGGGTAGAAGTGCATTCTCCCAATCATTCTCGTTCCAGCCCTCTCCGATTACCCACATGCCTTCCGGCAAAAGTTCTGTTTGAATCCGGATCGCTTCCAAGAGTTCTTCTCTGCTAGTGCAGCCCCCAAGCTGAAGCTTAAGAAAAGTCTCTCCATGTCCGATCAGATGCATATGACTGTCCACCCAGCCTGGGAACATCACTCCGCCTTGCAGATCAACAAACTCGATCCCCGGTTTACCATACCGCTGCTCCAGCTCGTCCAGCTTGCCGGCGTCTTTGATCGTTCCCTTTTCGGTATATACCGCCTCGACCATATCCAGCTCCTGCTTCATCGTATAGATCGTGCCGCCCATCCATATCGTCCCCATACTGTCTCCTCCTGAAATCCTATTGTGAATTTTTCATATGTTGTATTTTTCGTATACTATCTGAAGACTGATCGCATTTTCTTGCGATATCAGGATAGGTTTCTAAAGTTATACTTTCTGATATCTAAAAAAAAGCTTGGCCTGTGCAGGCCAAGCTTTTTCCGGCTTCCTATCGGCCGGTCCGTTCAGGTTTTTCCGACCCAGTCGTCTCCCGCCACTTCTTTCCAGCGCGAGCGGATCTTATCATATTCCTGTCCGGACAGAGTGCTGGTCTGCAAAATCTTTGCATTTTCAGACCATCTTCCAGGCTTCTTGGTTCCGACAACAGCCGTATCCACACCGGGAATTGTGAGCGCGAAGCGCAGCGCGGCAGCAACTGCCTTGTCATGATCCGAGAGGAAATCATATTGCAGCTCTTTTAGCCTTTGCCAGTAAATATACGGATAGGCCTTTTCCGATAATGTATCATAAGTCCATGCGACATTGGCTACCGGTCGCTTTGCGATGATGCCCATGCCCCTCTCGATGGCATCAGTCAAAGTCAGATCGATTCCTTCCTGGTCAGCGATATTAAGTGATATCATCAGGCTGTCGAACAATCCGGTCTGTACTGCATAAAGCGCATCCGTTCTATCTCCGCTGTAACCGATGAAACGGGTTTTCCCCTTCTCCTTCGCCTTCTGAAGCACCTCGATGACAGCACCTTGCCGCAACATTTTCTCCGAGCAGCTGTGCAGATGGATCACATCCACATAGTCGGTTTGCAGTCTTTTAAGGCTGCGATCAATACTCTTTTCCATCATAACCGGATCCCAATCTTCTTCCTCAAAGCCGGTGGCATGCCCACATTTCGTAAATAAGTAATAATCATCTCTTCGGCCTGCCAATGCCTTTCCGATCAGTTCTTCGCTGTCGCCGTAGCATTCCGCCGTATCGATGACGTTTAGTCCCTCATCAAGTGCTTGGTTTAGCAGCTTTTCCACGGTCGACAGATCTTTTTCCTGACCGATCTCAGAGCCGCCAAAACCTAATATGCTGACTTCCATGCCCGTGTTGCCAAAAATACGCTTTTCCATCTTCCTGCCTCCTTATTCATAACATTAAATATGAACCAGGTGTCTCTCAAACAGTGAGCGTAATTCTATAATACCCCGCTGGATTTAATTTACGGCATTAATCTTTTATGACGTAAAATATTGACTGATATGTCCGATAACAGGATTGACCCTTTCCTCATACTGCTGACCCGTATATGTACCGATGACCTTCCTCCAAAAAGCCTGTGCCGGAGCATTCGTCTTCACCTGTGTCACCTTCCAGCGCCCCTGGAAACGGTCAAACAGCTCGCTAGCAGCCCAGCTTCCCAATCCGGAACGACGATATTTTTGCATTACAAAAAATTCAGTCATGTAAAAATCGCCTTCCTCAGGATCACCCATGCGGTCCACCAGGGCGAATCCGGCTGGTATATTTCCGTTTGTCATCAGAAAAGGATACTTTCCCATTCCTCTTTTCCAATAGTCGTCCAGACCCGGATAGTCGGGGAATACGCCGTCCTGATTCACATCTAGATTCTGAAACATGGTGAAATCATACAAATATAGCTGCATCAAGCCGCTGATCACTTGTTTTCTCCGTACCGGAACCAGATCCATTCTGAAATCCATGAGTCCACCTCATTTATGTACATCGTATCATAACCACTATATATCTTTGAGCCTTATGGAGCAAGGTTATACCTCAGAGCCACCCGCAGACGATTCTTCGGCAGTTCTTCATCCGATATGGTAAAATATACTGGAAATAACCATTTATACAGAGGTGATGCCCACATGAACGTACAAAAAGAACTGGATCGCATCAAGCTGGATGATAAGGTACTGGGCATGCCATGGTTTGTCCAACAATTCATTGATTACAAGCTGCCTGATCTGTCCCCTTCCACTTTGCTTGAATATGTACGAGACTACGAAACCTTCTTCAATTGGCTGCGCGGCGAAGGATTGTCGGCAGCTGAAAAGAATACGGAGGTTACGTTAAAAGAGCTTGAAGTGCTGCGGATGGAAACCGTCGTCAGCTACCGAATCTTTCTCACAACCAAACGAGAAGGTACCAACTCGCGGATTACTGTCTCTCGTAAGCTGTCTTCTTTGCGGTCATTGTTTCACTATCTAAGCCAGATTGCCGAGGATGAAGAGTTCTACCCGCTTCTCAAACGCAATATTATGGCCAAAATTGAAATCAAGCGGATCCATAAACCCAAGGATACGGCGGCCAAGCTCAAAGGCAAAATTCTTGAAGAAGACGAGCTGCTTGAGTTTATCGGGTATATTCTTGAGGGATATGCCAAAGACGTAGAGAAGAATAAACAGGCCTTATATGCCCATGAGTTAAATAAAGAACGTGACGCCAGCATTACGAGTCTCATTCTAAATTCCGGTCTGCGTGTATCCGAGGTCGTAAATCTGAATGTCGATGATCTCGATATGAACAATAAAATGCTGTATGTTTACCGGAAGGGTAATAATGATGAAACCTTCAAAACGCCAGTTTACTTCCGGGAACAGGCAAAAGACGATTTAACCGCTTATTTGAATCTGCGCCAAACCCGTTATAAAGCACCTAAGAAAGAAAAAGCGCTGTTCCTTGCGCTAGCCAATGGCCAAAATGAAGGCAGCCGCATGACCAAGCGGGCCATTCAAGCCATGATAATTAAATATGCCAAACGGTTCGGCAAGCCCTATCTGACGGTACATAAGCTCCGTCACTCCTTTGCTACCGATTACTATCTGCAAAATGATATCTATAAAACCAAAGAGCAGCTCGGTCATGCGTCCACAGAAACAACGGAAGTGTATGCACATCTCACAGACAAGACCATGTCTGAGGCTATCGAGCGCCGTACGGAGTAATGTACATGATTTCTGCATAACCCGCTTTGATGTACAAAAGCCGGTTTCCATTGGAAGCCGGCTTTGCCCGCATGTTTATCTATGTTTTTGAATCCAATCTGCAATCTGTTCAACATCATCTTTGCCGAATACGGCAAGCTTGCCAGCGGTGTTAACATCCAGACCGGCCAATGTCTCTTCAACTGGAAGCCAAGTTACTACCCCTATGACAGAAGCCAGACTGCTAATTAACTCCCTGTCCTCCGCCGTGCGGATCATGACAAGCTTAGGGTATCGTTCCTGTTTAAATCCTTCCACCAAAACCATATCGTACTCTGAAAAACCCATGACGAGCTCATCCAAAGCGATTTCCTCTTCACGAATCACAGCGGTTTTCCGCGAGGATACCAGCGCAATCGCCGAGGCTCCGGCGGCACGGTGACGATAGGAATCCGTTCCCGGTTGATCCATCTCAAAATCATGAGCATCATGCTTGATGACAGCCACCTGATAGCCCTGTTCATTAAGCTTCTCCACCAGAGAACATACAAGAGTTGTTTTTCCGCTGTTCTTGTATCCGACAACCTGGCATACGAATGGTTCACTTTGAGCAAGCTTTTCTGAAATTACCTTATTCTCTGTATTCACAGTGTATTTCCTTTCAGCAGCAGGACCTTCACCTTATCACCTGCAGGCGTCACGCTTTTAGCCGGAGGAATCACGATCAGACAGTCGCTGTCCTTAATGGTAACCATCACGCTTGATTCATCCACTTTGGCAGGGATCGCATACAGTATGCCATCTCTCACTTCAATTCTACCTCTGACATAACGGGTAAAAGCATTTACCTTGGTATAATCCTGATCTAGAACTGCCGTCCACTCCGTCAAGTATGGCTTACCGCTTCCAACGGACTGCAGGATGAAAGGACGGACAAACAATTCAAAGCCGACAAAGCAAGCACCCGGATTCCCGGAAAGAGCGAACAGCAGCTTGCCATCTTTGACCGCTGCGGTCGTTACACTTCCTGGTCTCATAGCGATTTTATTATAGAGCATCTCCACACTGTCGCTCCGTGCAAAGTCGCCCATAATATCATAATCGCCAACGGATACGCCGCCGCTTGTGACGACGGCATCATATTCCTGAAGCGCTTGTTCTACCTTAGCTTTCGCCAGGGGCAAATCGTCCATCACCGCTTCCAGGATAAACGGCTCTCCGCCAGCCACACGTACCTGAGAAGCCAGCATATACGTATTGCTGTTGCGGATTTTCCCTGGCTGAAGCGGTTCGTCCAGCGTCAACAGCTCGGAGCCAGTTGAAAAGATGGCAATGCGCGGTTTTTGATAGACAGTTACCTGATGCACGCCGAAGGAGGCAAGCACAGATATTTCACCTGCTTGAATCTGGCGACCCGTACGCAGCAGCACTTCCCCTTCCTTAACCTCGAATCCGACCGGGGTAATGTTTTTCCCTGCCTCGATCATCCGTTTGAGTCCCATTTGAGTTCTTCCCTCATGCTCGCGCAGCTCTGTCATCTCTAGCATGACTACGGCATCCGCACCTTCCGGAACTTCCGCTCCGGTCATGATGCGTGCGGCCGTGCCAGATATAATGGTCTTCTCCGAAACATAGCCGCAAGGAATCTCATCAATAACATCCAGCCAGATCATATTGTCAGAGGAGCATTGTGTTGTATCTTCAGAACGGATGGCATATCCATCCATACCCGAGCGGCGAAACCGTGGAAAAGGATGAGGTGCTTGGACTTCTTCGGCTAAAAAACGTCCGTGGCCTTCTTGAAGCGGTATTTTCTCAGTTGGTCCGGGCTTACCATACGAAGACAGCAGCTTTTGGGCGTTATGCACCTGCATTGGTTTCCGGTGAAATTTATCATAGTCATCCTTGGTTTGCTTCATGTCGTAAACACCATCCTCTAGTACTCTGCTATGTAAACACATAATTATATCATGACACAAAAAAACGCACGAATCTATGCTTCGTGCGCCGCTTTTGTTATCTTTTTGATGATCTCCTTGAAACACTACCGGATCCCGATCTCGTTTTGGGCTTGCTGTAGGAACTCTTCGGTTTGTCAAACATGCTGCCTGACCCGCTTCCTCCCCTGGAAATACTACCCTTACTTGAATTGGAGGAATTGGTGTTTCGCTCAAAAATATTGTCGCCAGATCCAACACGGGTATCACTGCTTTTGGTACCACGGCGGTTAATCGATCCCTTTTTCTGTGTGGTCAGCGGAGGAGCGATTTTCTTATCATTGGCCGTTGGCGAATGGTATGACCCTTGCTTTGGCTGGTAAATATCACGGCTGGAATACCCCCGATATCCACCATGCCCGCCGCCAAACGAGTCAAACAGCTGTCCAATCAGAGATGCAGTAAGATATCCCTTAAGGAAGCTCGAATCATAGTTCTTTTGGACATATTCCTGAGAATCCACTTCAATCAGCGTATCGCTGTCTTTGTTAGGATCCTTTTGCAGATGATAATACTCATTGCCGTAGACGAGAAACATGTGTTCTGGATCTTCTTGGGACATCTGATCCGGCTTTTTCTCGTCTGACAGCTGTTTCGCTACTTCTGGGACGGTCTTATCCGTTGCCCTGTATACGTATGAAGTCGAACTGCCATCCCGGTTCACAGACTCTAGAGGATAAGTATCCTTGACATTCGGGGAACCGATTCCGCAACCGGTCAGCAGTGACATGATAAGGCTGATGACTAGTAGGATTTTCAAACTGAACAGCGTCCGTCCCTGCCGTCCCTTCATATGGATCACTCCTAATTGGCCCGGATGACTTTTACATCGCCAGGCAGTACTTTCTCTCCTTCGTAAAGCATAAATCGACCATTTTGCCATTCAATACGTACCAGACCGTAATCGTCTGACTGATACTGCCATACATGCTGCTCCCCGCCCTGGGTAAATGGCGTCTTGCCGTTCACCATAACACGGCCTTCATATTCTTCATCCAGGAAAAAGGTTCTGTCGTCCAGCTGCAGTTCCGTCGGCACTTCGCTCGGATCGTCGAGCCTGCCGTCGAGCGGACTATACAGAGCATATTGCAGCGTTTCGCGTTCCTCGATATGCAGATACATAATCGTGTTGCCGTCCTGAAGTGTCAGCACCACTGCATTTCGGCCGCGGTTGTGTACTCTTCCCGTCACTTCATAAGTGACAAGCGATACTTCGCAAATATCGCCAGGCATGAGATCCAGCATGCTTTTTTCCGCCTTCGGAGGCTCCGGTTTGGCAAACAAATTGCCGATTCGTTTAAATACACTCATATGCGATAACTCCTTATGTTACATACTGTGATGAACCATACATTATAGGCATGCAGTAATAATTAATGCTCCTACCACATGAAGCGATCCTGCAAACAAGCCGTAACTGACTTTTCCTTGCTGGGTGCCCACATCGAGTTCGAGTTTTGCCCATACCCGCAGTAGTACACGTACGATTGCTTCCAGCACAAGCAGGATCAGGAAGGAAACAATCGACACCACGATGGCCTCAAGCAGCCTGTTAGATGTACTAATGGACACCGATAGAATATAGCCCTGTGCGAGCAGCTTTAATACGAGCCGAGTGGTCACCGCCATATTACCTGCTTTCACTTCCTCAAAGTCCTTATATCTGGTGAACAGGGAGTCCACAAACATGAGAATGAATAGGAGCAGCGCTCCACACCCTGTCCAAACCATGAATGCTATAATCGTATTAAAATCCATAAAAACGTGCCTCCAAGAGCTCAGGATTATCTTATACAGCAGGAACAGCGAAGGAGGACATTGGCATGTAATCCCCTTCGCTGTTTCTAAAATCTACGCTTTATTGTCCTATTATATTACTTCTTTTCGTATTGCTTCATCAGCGCAGCGAGCTCGTCTTCGACTGCTTGGTCTTTGCCAAGATTTTCGAATTCGTCGTCAAGGGATTTGCCTTTGGAGGACATTTCGTTGCTCGCTTCCGCTTGTGCCTCCATTGCCATCATTTTTTCTTCCATACGCTTCATACCGCTTGAAGCACTGTCTGTGCTGAAGCCCTGCATAGCTTTGTTGATTTCTGTTTGGGCTTTCGCAGCGTTGTAACGGGCGACCAGCGTTTCGCGCTTGTTTTTCATTTCTGTCAGCTGTTTGCGCATTTCTTCCAGTTTGTTACGAAGATTATCGGCTGCAGCCTTGTTTTGGTCGTAGCTTGCTTTGTATTCCGTCATTTTTTGTTCAGCAGTTTTCTTCTCTTCAAGAGCACGGCGGGCGAGATCAACATTTTGAGCTTGTGCTGCCGTTTGAGCTTGCTGTGTACGTTTTTCAACCAGAGCTTGCTGCTCTTCAAACAGCTGTTTGAATTTTTTCTCGATGGCGATTTGGGCTGCTACCGCTTTTTCCGCATCCTCAAGATCTTCCGTCATGTCACGGATATATTGATCTGTCATTTTAATCGGATCTTCCGCTTTGTCGATAATTGAGTTAATGTTAGACATTGTCAGGTCACGTAATCTTTTAAAAATAGCCATTTGTTTATTCCTCCTAAGTAAGGTTAAATGTTGTGTTCGTTCTTATGATATTCATATACGCAGCAACTTTGAAGTCGTTTCAAAATTCTCAAAAAAATTTTTATTTACTTTCCGAAACCTTTTCTGCCAGGTACCTTTCGAATACCGACTTAGCCTCAGATACGATCTCCAATATCTGCTCCCGGTTTATACCATCGTAATGGATTCCTGCAGCCACGGTCACCGTCCGGCCCAATGCTGCTGCTGCTTTTTCCGCCATCTCCACCGTCAAGTCATGCTCACGATGTCCAGGAAGATCCACTGTCTGTACCTCAACTCGCTTATCCTTTTCGTTTATGTATGCGGTAGAAACAGATCCGATATGGGCCGATCCGCCGGTTAAAATGAGCATCAAGTCTCTTCCCACTAAAATCTCCTGTATGCGGATGCCCCATGTTCCGTCGGATTCCATGCTGCTGTCTCCTTTCATAAGCTAATTATCCTTATATGAAACAGGACAAATAAAGCACATTATATTATACACGTTCTACAAGTAATTATGGAAATGGGTGACTATTTTGAAAACTCATCATATTTCCTTTCAGTTAGGGACATAACAGTAAAGACAATCACAGTAGCTGTCAGCTAAAAAGTGGAAAGGAGCCTTCACCGCATGATAAACGCCCATTTCGGCAAAGCCTGCGCAGTTATGCTTGTTCTCAGCATGCTGTGGCCTGAAACCGCACTCCATGCGGCCAAGATGGAGGACCCCGCTATTCCTCAATCCGTACAGGAAACAAGCAGCTTAGAACAAGTAGAGAAGGAGAAACAGCAGGAAAAACAGATCCTTACGCTGGGGCAGCTCATCAAAAAATACCCGGATACATTCAAAATCCATGGTCCTCATGTCAAGCAAATTGCATTGACCTTTGATGATGTTCCTGATCCCCGTTTCACACCTCAGGTTCTCGAAATCTTGTCTAAGCAAGGGGTAAAAGCCACATTCTTTGTTGTAGGAAGCCGCGCCAAAAAGCATCCCGACCTGGTGGCCCGGATCGTGCGCGAAGGCCATGTGATCGGAAATCATTCCTATAACCATCCACAGTTCCATAAGCTGACGATGACCGAATACATCGATCAAATCAGCAGAACCGAGAAAATTCTATACGGCATTACGGGCTACAAGCCCAAACTGATCCGCCCTCCATACGGCGATATTACGGAGAGTCAGCTTCGCTGGGCCAAGCGTGAGGGTTATAAAATCGTCAATTGGAATGTGGACTCTTTGGACTGGAAAGGCATCAGCAAAGAGGCTGTGAAAAGAAATATTATGACTACTGCCGGTCAGGGATCCATCATTCTCCAGCATGCCGGCGGCGGCAGCTCCTCAGATTTGTCCGGCACCATCGGCGCATTACCAGAAGTCATCCACGAGCTGAAGAAAAAAGGATATACCTTTGTAACTTTACCCAAACTGCTGAAGGTACAAAAGGACAAATAGAGTTTTTAAAAAACAAGCAGCTCTTGTAAATGACAAGAGCTGCTTGTTTGCGTAAAACCGTATGGGGGCAAATCATATATGTCTGAGGTCTATTCTAGTTAATGAAGTAAAGTTCAACGTCTTGGATGCCGAAGTCGCTGACGGACTGCTGGCTGCCTGGAACAAAGATGTCGATGTGGTTGCCTTTAATGGCACCGCCGGTATCTGTTGCAGTTGCCACAAACGCTTTTTTAGGCAGACCAGGGAAGCTGTGACCCGTGACAAGCACCTTAGTTCCGAGCGGGATGACGGAAGGATCGACCGCAATGGTTCCAAGCTCAAGCGGATTACCTAAGGAGTCTACTGCGCCCCATTTTCCATTCTCGCTTGGATCTGCGGAGTATGCTGTTGCTTTCACTTTCATCGTTTTATTATAAGTAAAGTTTTTTCCCCATGCTTCTACGGTTTTTTGATCCGGATTCACGTTCAAAGACGCGGTTGTAATGTTGGATGGTGCCGGATCCGCATAAGCTTTCATGGTTCCTCCACTAGGAATATTCAGCTTAAGTCCTGGATAAATATTGGTAGCTTTTACAGTAGAATTTGCGTTCATCAGTTGATTTAAGTTTACGTCATATTGTTTCGAAAGTTTGTAGAAGGTATCTCCTTCTTTGGCTACATGTACGGAATCCGCATAAATAGGAACGGCTGATACCGCCAATGTCATACCAAGTGCTGCTGTAAAAATCTTCATTTTCTTAAATCTCTTCTTCATAGTTCCTCCTTAGGATACATCGCCTGCGAGGTTAGCTGTCGGGTTCGGATTGAGGAGACAACCCTACGTTCAGAACGATTCACCCCAAGTGACATGAACTCTTTCACGGTAAAAATGTTCCCCCGCACTTTGCGTTTCAAAGTTTCGGCTTAATCAATATATCACAATTTTGTAACCTGTGCGCATGAAAATGTTACCAAATTGCAATCTCTACAACTCGAACTTCCTTTATCAATGCGATAAGGTAGGCTCACATACACAAAATCAGTGTCATTTTAATAGTTAAAAAAATTACAATTTCTTCACTCTGTTAACATCCTACATGTTATGTAAACTTCCGTATTTTCAAAGATGATATCAAAAAAACTCCGTCCAAGGCATGAACCTTGAACGGAGCTATTTTGTAACTGTAATGTGTTATGAACTGTTAAAGGACCTTGCTGAGAAAATCCTTGGTACGGATATTTTGCGGGTTGCTGAATACCTGGGATGGAGTCCCTTCTTCCATGATCTGACCGCCATCCATGAAAATGATTCGGTCGCCAACCTCTCTGGCAAACCCCATCTCATGCGTAACGATGACCATGGTCATACCGCCTTCCGCAAGCTTCTTCATAACCTCCAGAACCTCTCCTACCATCTCAGGGTCAAGAGCAGACGTAGGCTCGTCAAACAGCATCACATGCGGCTGCATGGCAAGCGCACGGGCAATAGCGATACGCTGCTTCTGACCGCCGGAGAGCTGCGTAGGATACGCATCCTTCTTGTCGGCAAGTCCAACCGTTTGCAAAAGTTCAAGAGCGATTTTTTCCGCCGCGGCCTGAGGCATCTTCTTCACCTTCACCGGCGCAAGCGTAATATTCTCCAAGACGGTTTTATGAGGAAATAAATTAAACTGCTGAAACACCATTCCCATTTTTTCACGGGTTAGATTAATATCATGCTTTTTGTCTGTTATCGATTCGCCTTCAAACTTGATTTCTCCGCTTGTCGGGGTTTCGAGCAAATTGAGGCATCTCAGAAACGTACTTTTACCCGATCCGCTGGGGCCGATGACAACGACCACTTCACCTTTGGCAATCTCAATGTTTACGCCTTTCAGAATATTAAGCTTTCCAAAAGACTTGTGCAGATCCTTAACGGTGATCATCTGTGTTCAACCTCCTTTCGAACAAACCGAGCAGCTTAGACAACGTAAAGGTCATCACAAAATAAATGGCCGCGATAATGAGCAGTGGTGTGAGAAAATCATAAGTAATCATGTTAACGGCTTGCGCCTGATACATCAGATCAGTAACCCCGATAAAAGATACAATGGATGATTCTTTAATAATAGTAATAAATTCGTTGCCGATGGCAGGCAGTACGCTTTTGACAGCCTGCGGAAGAACGATATGTCTCATCGTCATGCCTCCGGTCATTCCCAGCGAACGGGCAGCTTCGGCTTGTCCCTTGTCAACACCTTGGATACCTGCACGGAAAATTTCGGCTAGGTAGGCCGAGCTATTGATCGTAAGTGTAATCGCTCCGGATTCAATGGGCGTAAACTTAATGCCCACAGATACCAAACCGTAATGGATAATAAAGAGCTGTACCACCATTGGCGTTCCCCGCAGAAACTCGACCCATACGGTTCCAATGAAGCGCAGGATCCGAAAGCGGGACATCCGCAGCAACGAGACGAGCATGCCTAGGATAAAGCCGCATACCACACCTATAGCCGCTAGCAGCAGCGTATACTGGATGCCGGATGCAAAGTAAGTCCGGTATTCCCAGAACATCTGAAATATATTCATAAATTCCCTAAATCCTCCTTTTAATGTTACAACCAAAAAAATAGCGATTTGTCATCCGCTATTTTTGGTAAATGCGTTTGATTATTTGGAAACAGCCAGATCGCTTGCTTCAGCAACAAATTGATCGATTTTCTTTTCCTTGTTTAGACGGTCAAGTGTTTTATTGATTTGATCCACAAGCTCTTTATTGCCTTTTTTAACGCCGACTGCATAACCGTCTTCCTTATAATCAGGGACTGCATCCGCAATCGCAAGACCGTTTACGTTTTTCACGAATGATTCTGCCACCGGTTTTTCCATGATGGAGGCGTCCACACGGTTAGAGTCGAGCTGCATAATGATATCGTTAATTTTTCCAAGCCCTGTAATTTTCGCACCCGGAATGGTTTTGGCGATTTCCTCCTGGATCGAACCAGTCTGAACACCAATGGATGCACCTTCAAGCGATTGCATGGTTTTGTATTTATCCTTGTCGGCTGCTCTAACCACTACTGCCTGCTGAGCTCTGTAGTAGCTGTTAGAGAAATCCACTTCTTTCTTGCGGTTCTCGTCTGGCGTCATACCCGCCATAACAAAGTCAACGCGTCCGCTAGACAGTTCGCCGAGCAAAGCTTTAAAGTCCATGTCCTTCACTTCCAGAGTCGCTCCCATATCAGCAGCAATTTGCTTGGCAATCTCGATGTCGAAGCCAACAATCTCGTCTTTACCATTAACCATTTTATGGAACTCATATGGCGGAAAATCAGCACTCGTGCCAAGTACAATCGTTTTACCGTCTGCTTTGCCATTATCGGAAACGGATGCCTGATCATTATTTTGATTGCCACAGCCGGTAAGCAAGCTTCCCGTCAGCATCAGACATACGGTTAAAATTCCCCATTTTTTCATGATCTATCTCTCCTGTCTTCATCATCGATTATTGCTGTAATTTTAGTATGAACATGATCGCTGATCGTCATCAGCATCTAAAAACATGTTTTATAGTACAACAATATGCATGATTATGCAATGTAATTTTCATACAAATCCAATCGTTTTCAATAATATCCCATTACAGGTGTAGTTTGGGTGAATTTTATATTCCAGTGGTTGATATTTAGACACATTATATGTTCATACTTCATCGGGTTAACGCTTTAACCCTTTATCATCCCTTGAATTCTAAATTATTATTTAACATTTTTTACCTCCTGCATCATACATATTTGGATATAGATATTGATTAAACACTTCATTTTTGAAGCGTATTACCGGGCACCGTTTTTCACTTTTTATGCATAAAATTTCAAGTTTTATTGGTACTAAAAATCTCCGACTTTAGCATTGAAGCCCTCGCGGATGAGCATAATAACCATCAAAATGATTTGAAGAGGTGTTGACATGCTGCTCGAAGCTCTATATCATGTGCCCCGTGACAAATGGGCTTATGCTTACGATCCAAAAACCATTCATCTGCGTGTCCGCACCAAAAGAAATGATGTGGATACTGTTATCGCCATGACCGGTGACAAATATGACTGGAAATCAACTTATTTTGAAATTACCATGGAAAAAGCTGCATCCGATGAGATGTTTGATTTCTGGGAAGCCTCCGTGCTTCCTAAATTTAAGCGTTTAACCTACGCATTCCGCATCGTTGCGGGAACAGAATCCGTTTATTTGGTGGACAGCGGAATTTATCAGAAGTGTCCCGATCCAACGTACGGATATTTCGAATTCCCCTACATTCACGAAATTGATGTGTTTAAGGTGCCTGATTGGGCTAAGGATGCGGTCTTTTATCAATTACTACCTGAACGGTTTGCAAACGGAGACCCAAGCAATGATCCGGATGGCACTGAACCTTGGGGAGGCCAGCCGAAAACCGATAATTTCTTTGGCGGCGATCTACAGGGTGTTCTGGATCATCTGGATGACCTTGTAGATCTCGGAATCAACGCGATTTATTTCACCCCACTCTTCACATCACCATCGAATCATAAATACGACATCGTGGATTATAGACATGTAGACCCTCATTTTGGTGACAATGCATTACTTAAAAAAGTGGTGGAAGTCTGCCACGAAAAAGGAATAAGGGTCATGCTGGATGCGGTGTTCAATCACTGCAGCGAGCAATTCCTCCCTTTTCAGGATGTGCTTAAAAACGGAGAAAAGTCGAAATACAAAGATTGGTTTCACATTAACAAGTTTCCTGCCCGTGTGGAAAACGGTATTGCAACCTACGATACCTTCGGATTTTTCGGCAATATGCCAAAATTCAATACAGCCAATTCAGAAGTGAAACAGCATTTGCTTGATGTCGCGGAGTACTGGATCAAAGAGATTAAGCTTGACGGCTGGCGTCTTGACGTTGCTAACGAAGTAGACCATCACTTTTGGCGTGATTTCCGCACCGTGGTTAAAAAGGCAAATCCGGAGGCTTATATCGTAGGAGAAGTATGGAGCGACTCGTTAATCTGGCTTGTAGGCGACCAGTTCGATACCGTAATGAACTATCCGTTTGCTGATAAGGTGATGGAGTTCTTTACTGGCGGAATGGATGGTGCCACGTTCTCTGATTCGATGAGCTCACTCCTCATGCGTTATCCACAACAGACCAATGAGGTTGTATTCAATCTTCTTTGCAGCCACGATACCCCCCGCCTGGTAACACGGGTAGGCGGCGATAAACGCAAGCAGAAGCTCGCTGTAGTGTTCCTCTTCACCTATATGGGAACGCCGTGTATATTTTATGGCGATGAAGTGGGAATCTCCGGCGGAGGCGATCCGGACTGCCGTAAATGTATGATTTGGGATCCTGAGAAACAGGATCGCGATATGTATGACTTCTACAAAATGTTGATCAATCTGCGAAAAAACCATAAAGCACTCCGTGAAGGTAGATTCCGCTTCCTGAAAGCCGATGCAAATCCTTGCATCATTTATGAGCGTGCGGATGAATCATTTCATTTCACAATCTGGATGAACAATACCGACCAAAAGCAAACCCTCTCTCACCCTATGGTAACGACGGATTGGCGTGATGCATTGAGTAATGAAAAGGTAATGCCAACGAACGGAACAATGAACATATCGCTTGATCCTTTCGGATATCGTATATTGTTCCGAGAAATCGCCAAATAAGCAGGCACAACGAGAAGGGAACATTCCAGAGGAATGCTTCCTTCTTTCATCCTTGCCTTGATTAATTTTTACCTACCAGTAACCCGCTGATATATATCCTTGTATTCTTCCGCAGATACATTCCAGCTGTAGTCCCCACTAATCGCATTTTTCACAATTTTGTTCCAATGCTCGGGTTGATGATAAAAGGTAACCGCACGGCGGATCGTATGCATCATGTCATGGGCATTGATATTCGTGAAGCTGAATCCGTTGCCTTCGCCCGTAAACTCGTTAAATGCATGAACCGTATCGTTTAAGCCGCCGGTTTCTCTGACCACTGGAATACTTCCGTATCTTAATGCCAGAAGTTGGCTGATCCCGCATGGCTCGAAATTGGATGGCATAAGGAAGATATCACTTGAAGCATAAATTTTCCGGGACAGGGCATCGCTGAACTTAATTTGAGCGGACAGTTTTGCAGGATGACGCTGCTCGGCTTCCCTGAACCAGTGCTCATAATTGCTGTCACCCGTACCGAGAATAACAAATTGGATATCATCAAAGGTCAGCATCTCATCAAGTACTCTAACGAGCAGATCCAATCCTTTGGAATCGACCAGACGCGTTACCATGGCAATCAGCGGAGTATCAGCCGATACAGGCAAATGGAGTTCTTCTTGAAGACGGATCTTATTTTCTTTTTTCTTGGCGATGCTCGAACGGTATTTAAGCGCAATATGAGAATCAGTCGCTGGGTTATAGCTCTTTGTGTCAATGCCGTTAACGATCCCGCTCAATTTAGGCCCTAAGGAAGACAGCAGCCCATCCAGGCCGTATCCATAATGTGCTGTCTGTATTTCACGTGCATACGTCGGACTGACGGTCGTCACATGATCCGAATATACAATACCGCCTTTCATGAAATTAACATTGCCGTAATACTCCAGACCACCCACCGTGAAGTAACGGTTATCCAGCTCGAGAAGTTCACCCAATACTTCATATGGGAAAATACCCTGATACAGCAAATTATGTATTGTAAATACAGTGCGCATTTCGTAATAAAATAGATCATGACGATAATGCGCATTCAAAAGCACCGGAATAAGTGCAGCATGCCAATCATGACAGTGAATGACATCCGGCTGAAAATCAGCGGACTTCAGCAGCTGAAGCACGGCCCGATTAAAAAACGCAAAACGTTCGCCATCATCCATGTAGCCATAAACCGAATCACGTCCAAAGTAATATTCATTATCCACAAAATAATAAGTGATACCATCATGAAGCAGCTTCTCAATCCCGCAATACTGGCTCCGCCAGCCCACCGGAACATATACCTCACCTAAATGCTCCATCTGCTCTCGAAAATGAGCCGGTATACCGCGATACATAGGCAGCACAACACGCACGTCATCACCTCTTCGCTGCAAAGCCTGAGGCAATGCGCCGATCACATCGGCGAGTCCTCCAGTTTTGATGAATGGAACCGATTCAGCAGCGGCGAATAAAACCTTCATTCCTCATTTCCTCCTTTTATAAAATCTTTTTGGATGAAACAGCTATTTGGACTTGCTCAGCCTTTTTACTGGGAGTCGCTTTTAAGCCATTCCGCTGAGGTTGTCTGGGTGCCTTGGCAGTAGATACGGGCTCGCGGTCAGCTGCATCACGTTTCAACACAATAAAGCTAAGAGGCGGTAATGTAAGCTCAAGGCTGTTCGATTGGTTATGCCATGGGATTTTTGCGGTCTGTATAGGCTCAGTAATGGAAGCCCCCTGCCCTCCATATTTTTGTTCCTCACTCTGGAAAACAGGTACATACCTACCGGCACGCGGGACACCGATTCGGTAATGTTTACGTGCTACCGGTAAAAAATTGATTAATACTATCAGCATGTCCTTCACTTTTTTTCCTTTTCTCATGTAGGAGATCACGCTTTGCCCGGAATCATGTGGGGTAATCCATTCATAACCTTCAAGCTCATGATCCCGCTCCCAGAGCGCCTCCTCCTCCAGATACATCAGGTTTAGATCAGCGGTATAGCTCTGCATCTGACGGTGTCTGTCATACTCCAGCAGCAACCAATCCAGCTCATATTGGTCCCGCCACTCGATGAACTGGCCGAATTCGGCACCCATAAACAGCAGTTTTTTGCCTGGATGCGTCATCTGATATCCGAGAAGTATTCGAAGGCCGGCAAATTTCTGATCATAATCGCCAGGCATTTTATTAAGCAAGGATTTCTTTCCATGAACCACTTCATCATGGCTTAGCGGGAGCGCATAATTCGCTGAATAAGCGTATACAATCGGGAATGTAAGCAGTTGATGCTTGGATGGCCTTGTCTCAAATGGAGCTTCGATATAATCAAGCGTATCGTTCATCCAGCCCATATTCCACTTGTAGTTGAAGCCAAGGCCATCTTCATCTATCGGAGAGGTAACTCCAGGCCAGGCGCTTGATTCTTCTGCCATCATCAATGTATATGGATAGTATTGAAAGACTGCTGTATTGAGCTCCTTCAAAAACGAAACAGCTTCCAGATTTTCTACGCCGCCAAGTTCATTCAGTTCATACTCGCCTTCTTTTTTCTCAAAATCAAGGCGCAGCATGCTGGTAACGGCATCCACCCTCAGCCCGTCGATATGGAACATTTCGAGCCAGAATAACGCGTTTGATATCAGGAATGAGCGCACCTCAGGCTTGCTGTAGTCAAAGCTTAGTGTGCCCCAGCCCGGCTTTTCAGCCTTCAAAGGATCTGAATATTCGAATAATGGCGTTCCGTCAAACATCCGCAGCCCATGTGCATCCTTGGTAAAATGAGCCGGAACCCAATCGATGATGACACCGATATCCGCTTGATGGCATGAATCTACAAGATACATAAAATCTTGAGGTGAACCGTAGCGGCTCGTTACGGCAAAATATCCAGTACATTGATATCCCCAGGATAAATCGTATGGATGCTCAGCCAGCGGCATAAACTCGACATGCGTATAATTCATTTGCTTTAAATAAGGGATCAGCAATTCGGCAATTTCACGGTAATTGTATAGCTCTCCGTCCTCCTTTCGCTTCCATGTTCCTAAATGAACTTCATATATGTTGACTGGTTTGCTTTGTAACCTCTTCTTCTTTCGGCGCCACGCAGCATCCTGCCATGTGTAGCCTTTTAGGCTAGTCACTACAGATGCACTGGCAGGGCGAACCTCTGCTGCAAAAGCATAGGGATCTGCTTTTAAGAAACGTTCCCCCTTGGGTCCTTGTATGTCGTACTTGTAAAAAGTACCTGTCGAAATGTCGGGGAAAAAGCGAGTCCAAATGCCCGAATAGGGTATCTTATGTAATGAATCTTCATCTCCGTTCCAACCGTTGAAGTCGGAAGCCAAACCGACGTGCCGAGCATGCGGAGCCCAAACGGTAAACCGGACGCCTTCCAAACCATCTTCCACAGCAGGATGAGCGCCCAAAATTCTGTAACTGTGGTAGGAGGTCCCTTCATGGAATAAGTATATATCTTCAGCTATCGGCGGCAGTCCGGGTAATGTTTTCAATTTAGCCAATGAGATCACCTGCTTTATAAAATATTGTGCACTACAACCATTAACCCATTGTAGCCCGAATAATCACAAAAATGACTACTGAAATATAAATTTGTAATTTTTCAAATTTATTTCAATATACTCTTTCAGATGGGATATTAGCTGTTTATGTAGTACTACATTGACCAATTATTGGGAGGGAAACGACAATGTATAAAAAAGATTGCATCGCGATGCTGCTTGCCGGAGGTGAAGGCCGCAGACTCGCTCCTTTGACATCAAAACAAGCAAAGCCAGCCGTGCCCTTTGGAGGCCTCTACCGCATAATCGATTTTCCTCTCAGCAACTGTGTAAATTCGGGAATCGATACCATCGGTGTTCTGACGCAGTTTGAGGCAGAATCGCTCCATAAACATATTGGTGAAGGTGAACCTTGGGATCTTCAGAGCGACGGAGAGAACGGTATTACTCTGCTGCCTTCATACGATACAGAATCCACAGAATACTTAGGAACAGCTGATGCCATCTATAAAAACATTGAATATATAGACCATAAGCGTCCTGAACATGTGCTTATCCTTTCAGGAGACCATATTTACCATATGGATTACAATAAAATGCTTCAGTTCCATAAGGAACAGAAAGCTGAGGCGACGATCTCCGTGATGGAGGTGCCATGGGAAGAAGCAAGCCGATTCGGCGTCATGAGTGTAACTGATGAGCACCGCATCTCCGAATTTGCGGAAAAACCAGCTGAGCCGGAAAGTAACCTAGCTTCTATGGGTATTTATCTCTTCCAATGGGATTATCTGCGCCGCCATCTGCTGGAGGATGCTGCCAATGAATCATCCAGCCACGATTTTGGCAAGGACCTGATCCCTAAAATGCTGGATGAGCAAAATCGCATGTATGCTTACCGCTTTGATGGATACTGGAAAGATGTCGGTACGGTCGATAGTTTATGGGAAGCTCATATGGATCTCTTGACCAAGGATAGCTCATGGAAACTGCACAATAGCGATTGGCCGATGTATACACGACCGTGGCGTTCAAAACTGGGCATGCAAAAGACCAAAACAGGAACAGCGTCAAATTGCCTGATCTCCGAATCCAGCTTGATGGATGGATCTGCACATCAATCCGTCGTGTTCTGCGGCGTGGAAGTAGGCAGATTCTCGGAAATTAAAGACAGTATCGTGATGCCAAACGTAAAAATCGGACGGAATGTTCATATTGAACGTGCAATTATTGGTGAAGGCGCCGTTATTAAGGATGGCGCAGTTATCAAAGGCACCGCCGAGCAGGTCATTGTAGTCGGTCCATATGAGATGGTTCTTCCAAAACCGACGGTTCGTACCCAGCCTGCCCGTTTGCTTCAGGAAGTATACGAAAAAACCGGACGTCTGCGTGCTGAAGGCATAACCTCATAATCGCCCGGCACAACAGATTCTCTTAAACAAAAGAGCGAATTCCGCTTATGCGGTTTTCGCTCTTCTCATGCTGTTTGTATTATTCAGTTGGGCTGACATCCGGGAGCTGCGACGTATTCTGAGAAACATCTGTCATTTGCTCTTCTTCAAGTCTCGGCAGTCTCACCACAATCGTGGTCCCCACTCCCAGCTCACTTTGAATCAGTAAAATACCATGATGAAGCTCAACCAATTGCTGCGAAATGGCGAGTCCAAGTCCGGTGCCCCCATTCAACGGGTCAACCTGGAAGAAACGATCCTTGACTCGAACCAAATGATCTTCACTGATTCCTATTCCAGTATCATGAACCTGTACAACTACATTATTTCCTTCAATGGAGACAAGCAGATCAATTGCCGAATTTTCATGCGAAAATTTGATGGCATTGTCCACAAGATTCAGGAAGACCTGCTTAAGACGGTTGGCGTCCCCTTCTACAAGAGGCTTATCCACTGAGTCTAGGCGAAGTTCAATGGATCTTTTCTCCGCTTTGGTCCATAAATTAAGCATAATCTCTTGCAGCAGTTCTTTCAAGTCAACCCTGTCGAATGACACCTTCATCTCGTTTTGCTGCAGCTTCGAGAAGTCGAGTATTTCTTCCACTAGGCCGATCAGACGATCGGTCTCCTTCGTGATGATCTCCATGCCTATTTTGGTCTCTTCAGGATCATACCCACCCGAGTTAATGGTTTCGCTCCAACCCTTGATGCTGGTCAGTGGCGTCCTAAGCTCATGAGAGATTGAAGAAATAAAATCATCTTTTACCTGATTGCTGCGTACAATTTCTTGAGCCATATAATTTAGCGTTGATGCAAGCTCTCCAAGCTCGTACTTGTAATTGCCTTTAATTCTTGCATTAAATTTGCCCTGCGCCATCAGCGCGGAAACGGCTGTGATCGTATTCAGCGGTTTAACAATCGAATTGGCAAGTCCAAGACTGAATGCCAGAACCAGAGCCAGTACAACGGCAGCAACCGCTGTGGCAATGAGCGTGACGTTAAACAGCTTTTCGTTTACCCGTTCAAGTGAGGTGACATACCTGACGATGTAGGGCTCTTGTCCGTTATCCTGCTCCATTTTGGAAACAGCCATCACGTCCTCACCTGTACCCGGCTGCCGACCTACCCATCTACCGACATTACCCGATTGGGCCTGTGAGATATCACTGGTCTTAATGGATTCGTCAGGCTGGAACTCAGATGAGTTGATCAAGACGTCACCCTGGACATTTAAAATCTGCATCTCTGTAAAACTCAGCTTATATATCGCAAGCAGATTACCCAGGTCATCCTTGCCTTCGTTAGAGGTGCTACTGAATTTCTGATAGTCCTCTACCTGTTTGATATGTTGAGTGATATGGCTGTAGATGCTGTCATAATAATAGCTTCGTATTGCCAGTAAAAAAATGACTTCAGCCAGCAGCAGCGTCGAAAACACCACGATAAAGTAATGCATGACGATCTGCCGGCGAATGCCTTTCTTAATCATTGTCCCTGACCCTTCCATTTATACCCGTGACCCCATACGGTCTGGAGAAACTCGGGCTCGGAAGGATTGTCCTCAATCTTTTGGCGAAGACGGCGGATGTTCACGTCAACGATCTTCGGATCGCCCATATATTCCTTGCCCCATACGTGATCCAGCAGAACGTCGCGGCTGAGCGGGGTATTTTCTTTTTCGAGAAAAAATTGTACCAACGAAAATTCCGTTGGCGTAAGCTCAATATTGTGTCCATTTTTCTTAAACTGCTTGGAAATGAGATCCAAAGCAAAAGGTCCAGATTGGAAAGAAACCTTCGCTGATGTCTCGCGATGCACATTTACTCTGCGAAGCAGAGACTGGATTCTCGCGATCAGCTCGGTTGGGCTGAAAGGTTTGCTGACGTGGTCGTCAGCCCCTACCGATAATGCATAGACTTTATCCTGTTCCTGCACTTTGGCTGTCAGGAAAATAATACCCAGCCGTTCATTGGTCTCACGAATTCGGCGGCATACCTCAAATCCGTCAATTCCCGGCACCATGACGTCCAGCAGGGCAATATCAATATCCGGGTTACTGAGTATCAGATCAAGCGCATCGTTTCCGTTAGATGCCTCAAGCACTTCAAACCCGTTGCGTTTTAAATTAATGACAATAAAACTGCGGATGGAATCTTCATCTTCCAAAATCAACACTTTACTCACTTTGCTTGTCCTTCCTTTCTATCGGCGGAACTTCATTTTTCGGTTTGTTTTTGTTCGGATTATTGGACAGGTCAAAATCCACACTCTTCTTATATGCAATGACCTTCTCGCTCGTTCGTTTCAAATACTTCCAGTCATCATGCTGCTTATCCCACTCGTATAGGGAGAAAAATTTAATTTCAGCAACGGTTTTTCCGGAATCAATCATAACAAAACGCAAATATTTGTTCATTTCCGACTTCGTATCCACTGTAATTTTGTTATGCCACTCCGGAGGGAAAAATCCGAAGTCGAAATCATACTTGAAGTCGTGATATTTCTCGGCCACAAACTTCAGTCCGCTCTTGCCATCCCACTGATAATACGAGCAGAAATAAGGAATCTCATCCTGATTCTTAAAGTAGGACCAGCCGATCGGTGGATTCAGCAGCGGAATTTCTATAATACCGTCATTATTAATATCTTCACTGTACACCCTGTAATTTCTGTACGTTTGATCCTGGTTAGGGAGAACTGACTTGAGCTTGCCGTCTTCCATCACAATGACGGTTGTGAAGGATGCTTCCCCGACGTTAGAAAGCGTGGCGTCCAGAACGATGCCTTCAACGCTGTTACCTTCTGGATCGACGTACACTTTACCTGCGACAACATTGTAATAATCGTAAATATACGGCTTCATTTCGAGCTTGTCGAGCTCTAGGAAGCTGCCGTCCTCATATTGAAACGTAGTAATAAAATTGCTTTCGCCGTGTTTCAGCTCCACGATGGTCAGATCATTGACATGATCCTTGTTCATATCGCTGATGACAAAATTCGTATACGGATGCTCTAATACCCTTTCCACTGTTTTGCCGGTGTAGCTGTATATGAAAACATAGTTTTGGGTCTCCTCGTTGCCTATTGAATATCCGGCTACAATATCTACGCGGCCATCATTCGTCATGTCTTTAAAATACAAGGATTCGAGCACTTTACCTGCACCGTCAAAGGTGATTTGCTTCACCCACGTACCGGTCGTCTTTCTAAAGATCATCCCGTGAATGCCAATCGTCTGATCCGGCGTTTCATAAAAGACGACCGCTTCATTGACGCCATCATTATCCAGATCCACAAAATGGATGACATTGGTATCATTCTCCTCGTTGGAACGGATTAAGCTCGCATCCTCAGGCAAATTGGCCATTACGATGGACCGCAAGGATTCTTTTTCAGCTGGCAACTCTGGGGTTTTCATCATCAGGACCGGGTCGCTGATAAAAGAGCATCCACTCAGCAGCAGCAGCAAAAAAAAAGCGGCAGGGATATAAATCCAGTAGCGTTTTACCAATATGAATCACTCTTTCTATCCAAAGCCTGTTTAAAGGCTTTATAACATATTTCGTTCTCGAACTGTCAACCGGCGTCCGGAAACATCAAATGCGAATTCTCCGCCTGCCAGGCCTATAATCCGCGTTGCATAGCGTTCTGCCAGCTCCAGCGGCAGTACCGTGAGCACAGTGGCTCTCTCCTCTTCACAAAGCTGCTTCAGCGTCTCCATGACGCTCTCCTGCGATTTGGGATCAAGACCAATGACTGGCTCGTCAGCAAGAATTACCTTGGCCCCGTGTACAAGTGAGCGTGCGATCGCAATTCTCTGACGCTCGCCGCCGCTCAGCTTATCGCATTTTTGATGCGCTTTTTCCAGCAGTCCGAGCTGCTCAATCACGTCCATGGCGCCCATATAATCATCGGACCGTACCATTCCGGTTGCCATTCTCCACAGTGGAGTCTGGCCCACTTGTCCAATCAGCACATTTTTCAAGGCTGTACGGTTCAGGTAAAGCAGAGGGTTCTGTTCCAAGTATGCCCATTCACGTTTTATTTTTCTTTTTCCGGCAAACGTGTCCTTCAAAACATCGTATCCGTCTATGACAAAGGTGCCCTTATCCCATTTTTCCTTCATTG
This sequence comes from Paenibacillus mangrovi, assembly GCF_022898935.1. GTDB lineage: Bacteria > Bacillota > Bacilli > Paenibacillales > Paenibacillaceae > Paenibacillus_AQ > Paenibacillus_AQ mangrovi. The sequence continues at coordinate 348,223 of NZ_JALIRP010000004.1, forward strand.
CCAGGCAGCGCAGCAGCATGCTCTTTCCGCTTCCGCTAGCACCAACGAGCGCAATAAGTTCCCCGCGTTGAAAATCAAGCGAAATGCTTTTGAGTACAGGAATTTTATCTACTCCGACGGACTTGGTTAAATGCTGAATTCTAATCATGACATTTCTCCTCTGGTCTCTCGTTCTCTTCCTTCTATCATAAAGCATTCGGTTTCAGGAGTACAGCTATTGCCTTACATATACTGCAGATTTATCCCGTACGGCGATACCGATAACACTGAAGATGATAAATCCGAATCCGAGCACGACAAACATACCAGCATTCCAGCCGTATTGCATCAAAGCACCACCGACATTTGGCCCTGCGATGCTTCCTATATTAAAATGAAAGGATGCGATCACATTGGCCGCAGGCAGCAGAAGCTTAGGAAGTATATCGGCTGAATAAGCAAGACCGAGCGAGAAAAATGAACCTATCATTCCTCCTGCAAGCAATAGCAATACAAGAATGAGCGCAATGGAGGTTCCGGCCAATGGAACCATCATGAACGCCAGGCCGCCGATAATTCCGGATATAATCAGGATTCTTTTTCTGCCGAAACGATCACTGAGCATGCCAAGCGGTAGCTGAAGCACCAGCCCGCCGATTCCGATGCATGGCAGGAGAAATGCAATTTGCTGTTCGCTGAGCCCTACGCGCAGGCCGTAGACAGGAAAATTGCTGTTGATGCCCGCTTCCATATATCCGTACAGAAGAGCCGGGATGAGAGCGTACCAGGCCAGCGCGTAGCTGCGGCGGAATCTTTTCTCCGGACGATCTTCTTTATTGACTTTTTCCGGTCTGAGATCCGGAAGTTTTATCAGTACCAGCAGCAAGGAGAGCAGGATCAGCACAGCAAGAGCTATAAAAGGTACGCTGTAGCCAAAATCGAGAAGTGGTATACCCAGCGGACCCAAACTGAAGCCCAGTCCATAGGACATGCCATATATCGAAATGTTTCTTCCTCTGTTCTCCTCCGGTGTAACCAGCAGTACCCAAAGCTGGGCAGCATAATGCACTGCACTGTCCCCGATACCGACAAGCAGACGAAGAATAAACCAGAATTTCACATCCGGAAAGATCGGAAATAAAATAACGGAAACCAGTACGAGAGCAAGCCCAAAACTGACAAGCTTCTTAAAGCCTAATGCTCCCAGCGTACGTTCCGCCACGAGTGTCATGGCGAAGGAGCCGACATACAGCGCGGCTGCGTTAAGTCCGTTCATCGCCGATGATACGCCCATTTTTTCCAAGAAAATAGATAATACGGGCAACAAAAGCCCTTGGCTAACCCCTACAGCTACAATTACGATGAGTAATATGACATAATGAAAAGACAAGCTGCGGTTCATGCTGTTTGATTGTGACACTTTGAAAAATCCTCCTTCGATAGATCAGGGCAAACTTACTTGAACAATTATAGTAGACAACCCGATACTCAACAAGCCATAATGAAGGAGATGCACTGATTTCATAGGAGGTTATCGGTTTCATGAACTATGAAGTGAAAGTTGACGTTTCACCCATATACGAACTGCTTGGCAGTTTTATGGTATATACTTCCAAGAAGTGGGTCCGCAATCTGGATATTGGACCTGAATGGATCAGTGAGGTAAGCAGCAAGCTAGCCCCGGAAGTCTCGGCGGCACTTTCCAAGGCCGCAGCTTGGCCGTTTGACGACTACGATGTTCTCTACGCCTGGGCTATTCATCGGAATAACGGCGATTCTGTCATCAGCTTCCTCGAATGCTTGCAGGAAACACCTGAAGAAGTGCTGCTTGCGGCGGCATCCCCATATTTACCGAATCTCACCTTGGAAGAAACAAGGCGCATCAGGGAACAATATACTCCACTGTTAGAGATTTGGTATGAGAATTATTTTAAGGATGTTGAAGCAGGAATTATCCCGCTCATCGAAGAGGATGCCAAGGAAAAAGGGATGCTCCTTACCAAAATGGACCCCATGAGCCTGATCGAGTACGCCTCCGGCGGATTGGTAATCGAGAACGTTCCTGAGGTTCAGACGATCGTTCTTTTTCCGACAGTCCATAATAGGCCTATCAATGCGTATTGCTACTATAAAAAAATGATGCTGGTACAGTATCCCGTAGATGTCCCGGAAGAAGATGAGGACGAGCCCCCAACCTGCCTGCTGCGGATGACTCATGCACTATCCGATCCCAAGAGGCTTCGTCTGCTCCGTTATGTGGCGGAGAAACCTCATTCCCTCGATGAAATGGTTCGGGATCTAGACCAACCGGAAGAATCGCTCAAACATCACTTGATGATCCTGAGGGTGGCAGGATTGCTGCGGATTCATCTCGGAGCTGAAGAAAAGGAAAAATTCAGTATTCGTCCGGACGGTGCGTCGGAGCTCCAGATGTTTCTGGAATCTTACATGCGTCTATAAGGAGTGAAGCTTGTTGAATAACACATCAAGACAACATATTTTATTTGATTTGGATGACACACTGATCTATTGCAACAAATACTTTGGCATTGTTCTCGGAGAATTTTTTGAAATGCTTCATCACTGGCTTGGAGATCAGCAAATTTCAACCGATGAAATCAGCCAGAAACAGATCGAAATCGATGTCGCCCAGGTCAGCCGCACCGGCTTCAGCAGCGGAAACTTTCCTAAATCTCTGATTGAAACGTACCGCTTTTTTTGCCGAAAGCTGAATCGCCCGATTCATTTGGAAGAAGAGCAGCAGTTGAACAAGCTGGGCCTGAGCGTATACGAGCAGGAAGTTGAGCCGTACCCCGGCATGGTGGAAACACTGGAAACCCTGCAACAGGAAGGCCATCACTTGTATCTCTACACAGGCGGAGATAGTGCGATACAGCAGCGTAAAATTGATCAGATGAAGCTCAGCACCTATTTTGATGACCGGATCTTTATTACGCAGCATAAAAATGAATCCACGTTGGAGCAGATTTTGCGTAAAGGTTCGTTTGACCGGTCCGTGACCTGGATGATCGGAAATTCACTGCGGACGGATGTTGTACCCGCGCTTACCGCCGGGCTGCAAAGCATCTATGTCAAACAGTCCAATGAATGGGCGTATAATATGGTCGAGCTACAGCAGGAGCCTGGAAGCACGTTATACACGGTTTCCTCCATCGAGGAAGTACCGAATATCATCGATATCAAAATTAAGCAGGAACAAAAACAACGGACCCTCAATTAAGGGACCGTTGTTTTTTGTTTCATATCCGGTTATTCTACGATTGAATCCCGATCAGTCCGGTTTCGGCGTCAAGAAGTACCAAGTGACCCTGCCGCTCCTGTCCTTTATCCTCCAGCATGAAAACTCTTGATGTTTTACCGCTGCCTGCCAAGGATGCAATATCCTCCGGCTCAAGGGAGATGCCGAACTGAGCCTTCCAAATGACAAACTTGCAGCCCGTTTTGTAATGAGAGCAGCCGTACCCGCGCCGGCCCATAATCAATGCGCCTTGGCAGCCCGCTCTCGGACATGGTGCAATCCCTGCTGTGGTAGTACGCGGTACGGGAGGCGCTTGCTCCGGGGAGTCATTCTGAGCGCTATCGGTTGCAGCTACAGAGGCTGATTTTTTCGCAGATGTTCTTTTGGATGTGCTCGCCTTTGCGGATGCCTTTTCCTCCCCTGCTTTTGTCGTTGTTTTCTTACGTGTCCGAGTCGACTTGGCTTCCTCTGAGGGCTTGTCCTCGAAGGACTCTTTGGCGACCCGTGGCTGTACCTTGACTTTGCTGATAACCATCGTTGCGAATTTTTTGACGTTCGCCATGAATACTTCATCGGAAGCAGAGCCTTTGGCAATTTCATTAAGCCTGCGCTCCCACTGACCCGTCATTTCAGGAGATGTCAGGAGATCGACCCCCGCTCCGCGGATGACCTCAATGGCCATTTTCCCCTTTTGGGTAATCACGATGCGTTTGCCTTTCATCACCATGTATCCAACCTGCTTGAGACGTTCAATGATGGCTGCTCGTGTTGCCGGTGTTCCAAGCCCGGAATCCTTCATGGCATCCCGCAGCTCCTCATCCTCAATCTGCTTGCCCGCACTTTCCATAGCTTTTAGAAGCGTACCTTCGGTGTATGGCTTGGGAGGCTGGGTTTCTTTTTCCTTCGCCTCGCTGCTGATGCAAGTAACCCCTTCGCCTCCGTTTAACTGAAACGGAGTGGTTACTTCCTCGTCGCCTTGCGTTTCATCCTCGTCCTCTTTATCCTTTTTGGCACGGGATTTCTTGGCGTCTTTCTTCTGGTCTGCATAGATCACCTTCCAGCCTTCCGAGAGCAATTGCTTGATCGTGGTCTTAAATTCTTCCTTTTCCACTTCCGTCATAATCGTATGCACCTTGTATTCAGCGGGCGGAAAAAAATGAGACAAAAAGCGCCGCACGATCAAATCATAGATCTTCGCTTCGTCCGGTGCCAGGTTCCGCGCCATTTTATTGGTCGGCAGGATCGCATGGTGGTCCTCGACCTTGGACGGATTGCAGACTGATTTATTGTTTTTATGCACATACTTCTTCTCCGCTTGCTCGGCAAACTTCGCGTAATCCGTGCTGCGCAGCTGATCCAATGACTTATACATCTGCGGAATATTTTGCTCTGTCACATAGTTCGATGTCGTTCTCGGATAACTGATCACCTTGTGCTTTTCATACAAAGCTTGGGCAAGATCCAGGGTCTTTTTGGCGGAAAAGCTGTACTTGGCGTTGGCCTCACGCTGAAGCAGTGTTAAATCATACAGCTTGAACGGATATTCCTTCGTATCCTTCACATCATAGTTCTGGATCACGCCTTCCTTCCCCTGAACTTTGGCTGCAATGGCCTTCGCTTTCTCTTCATCCTGAATCCGTTCACCCTGCCAGAGGCCCTTATATTCGGAATCCCCTTGTTTAAACATGGCTTCTACGTCATAGAACTTGGCGGAGTTAAAAGCATCAATCTCCTTCTGCCGGTCATACACCAGTGCAAGAACTGGGGTCTGAACACGTCCAACGGACAACAGCACATTGTGCTTGGTCGTGAAGGCGCGGGAGCCGTTCATGCCGATCAGCCAGTCCGCTTCGCTTCTCGCTCTTGCCGCTTTGGACAGGTTTTCATATTCACTGCCGTCTTTCAGCTCATCGAATCCCTTTTTTATCGTTTCCGGCGTCAAATCCGAGATCCAGAGACGTTTTACCGGCTGTCTCATTTTCAGATGCTGCTGGATCAACGAAAAGATATGCTGTCCTTCGCGCCCGGCGTCACAGGCATTAATCAGCTGATCGCTCCGCTTGGCGAGCTCGGCTATCACCTTCAGCTGGTCCTTCGTTTTAGGGTTGGGCTTCAGTTTGAAATGGTCGGGGATGATCGGCAGGTCATTGATATTCCATTTTTTATATTTATCATCATACGCGTCCGGCTCGGCCAAACCGATCAAGTGTCCAATCGCCCATGTGATGATGTAATTCTCCCCTTCGATGTAGGTACGGGCATTCTTGGCTTTTGGTTCAATGACCGCCGCGATGTTTCGCCCCATATCCGGTTTTTCAGCAATCACTAATGTTTTCAAAAGTACCGTCTCTCCTCAAGTGGACCTTCAGTTTCCCATGAAAATAACCCCGAAAAGCGAAGCATTTGCTTCGGGTACTTATTACAAATGCTTTAGCGGGGGGCTCCAATGATAAAAGCTTTTATGAAAGCAAAAGGCCGAGAAAAGGAAGCTTCTCCCGACCATGGTTTATTTGTGTTCAATAGACTCAAGATTATGTAAATCTTCGGATTTTGATTTTGAATCCTCAAAATATGATAGCATACATCGGGTATGGTTTCAATGAATACACATGTTTAAAACATGAAATGAGGCGTCCCTTGAGCCAAAAAAAGACCTCCCTTTTGAATCAGGAAGTCTTTTCTTATGCATATTTTTTACTGATTTATACGAGTACAGTCGAACCCATTAAATATTTATCTACTTCGCGAGCAGCTTGACGTCCTTCATTAATTGCCCAAACAACCAGACTTTGACCGCGGCGCATATCGCCAGCAGCAAATACTTTTTCCACGTTCGTCTGATACTTGCCGTAAGGGGCTTTCACGTTGGATCTGAGATCCGTTTCCAGGCCCATCTGATTCACGATCGTTTGCTCTGGACCGTCGAAACCGATGGCGATCAAGGCCATTTGCGCATTGAACACTTTTTCCGTACCTGGAATCGGTTGATAGATTTTACGTCCGGTTTCATCAACGATCCGTTTGATCTGTACGGTGTGAAGCTCTTTAAGGTTACCTTCCTCATCGCCAACAAATTTGGTGGTCATGATGGAGAACTCACGCGGGTCCTTGCCATACAACGCCTTTGCTTCTTCCTGGGCATAATCCAGCGTATATACGTTCGGGAACTGCGGCCAAGGATTGTTGATTGTATCACGTTCAAGCGGCGCTATTTCATGTGTACCGAACTGTGTCACGCTGCTGCAGCCATGACGAAGAGCAGTAGCCACGCAGTCAGATCCGGTGTCGCCGCCACCGATAACGATGACGTCCTTGCCTTCTGCCGAAATATATTGTCCATCCGCCAGTCCGGAATCCAGCAGGCTTTTGATGGTTCCGTTCAAATACGTCATTGCGTAATGAACGCCTTTCAGAGCGCTGCCCTCAATGTTGAACTCACGAGGCTTTGTAGCACCGCCGCACAATACAACGGCATCGTAATCATCCACAAGCTGCTGGGAAGAAATATCTTTGCCGATTTCGGTATTGGTTATAAAGCGGACGCCTTCAGCAGCAAGGAGATCCACACGGCGCTGTACCACGGCTTTATCCAGCTTCATGGACGGAATGCCGTACATCAGCAATCCTCCGATCCGGTCCGCACGCTCATATACGGTAACACTGTGGCCGGCTTTGTTCAGCTGGGCTGCGGCTGCAAGACCTGCGGGACCGGAACCGACAATAGCAACATTCTTGCCTGTACGTTTTTCCGGTGGATTTGGAACTACCCATCCTTCTTCAAAGCCCTTATCAATAATGGCTTGTTCAATGGTTTTGATGGTAACGGGCTGGTCGATCAAGCCTACAGTACAAGACCCTTCACATGGAGCTGGGCAAATACGGCCCGTAAACTCCGGAAAGTTATTCGTTTTGTGAAGCCGTTCCAGCGCTTCCTTCCAAAGTCCTCGGTAAATCAGATTATTCCATTCTGGTATCAGATTGTTCACCGGGCAGCCTGAGGTTCCTCCTGCCATGTCCATTCCCGTATGACAATAAGGTGTACCGCAATCCATGCAGCGCGCCCCTTGCGTACGCAGCTCTTCTTCGGACATATGCTTGTGGAATTCTTCCCAATCTTTTATTCGTTCAGTCGGATCGCGGTCAGCCGGCAGCTGACGGCTGTATTCCATAAATCCTGTTGGTGTAGACATGACGTGTTCCCCCATCCGTTCTTTTCCTGATGATTCTATATATCTTCCAAATAACTGCACGATGATATTTCAATTATAGTAGCATCTAAATCTTTGAATATTAAATGGATTATCCGAATAATTATTTGTATTATTTAACATACCGTTCACATTCGGATGGAAACTATTCTCAGATACTAACGCCGAATATACGTGCAAAAGCGGTAATCATAAGGATTTTTTTCGTCGCGGATTCCTTGTACTTCCTGAACACATTTCCATTCGGATTCATTGATTTCCGGAAAGAAGGTATCTCCCTCAAAGGATTCATCAATTTCCGTAACCAGAAGGCAATCGGCATAAGGAAGGAGCACGCGGTAAATCTCCGAGCCGCCGATCACCATCAATTCCTCTTCGATCCCGAGCTCAAGCGCTTCATCTATCGTATGAATGATCTGGGCTCCTGGTGCCGTATACTCATGGTCGCGCGTCAGAATAATGTTGGTACGTCCGGGCAGCGGTTTACCTCCGAAGGATTCCCAGGTTTTTCGCCCCATAAGCACCTTTTTGCCCATAGTCTGCTCTTTAAAAAAAGCCATGTCCCGCGGCAATCGCCAAGGAAGCTTATTATCGCGGCCAATGACTCTGCTTTCTCCCATCGCCCAAATAAACGTCATACTCATAAGAATGGACCTCCTTAGTATAGGTATTCATACGATTCGTAGCTTAAACGGCAACAGGTGCTTTTATACCCGGATGATGCTTATAATTAACGAATTCAAAGTCTTCAAATGTATAATCGAAAATAGAGTCAGGCTTGCGTTTAATCACGAGTTCAGGAAGCTCATGCGGCTCGCGTTCAAGCTGAGTCTTGACCTGTTCCAGATGATTTGAATAAATATGCACGTCTCCGCCCGACCAAATGAATTCTCCGGGCTCTAGTCCGCACTGCTGCGCTACCATATGCGTCAACAAGGCGTAGCTTGCTATGTTAAACGGAAGACCCAGGAAGGTATCCACAGACCGCATAGTGAGCATACAGGATAGTTTGCCCCCTGCTACATAGAATTGGAACACAAAGTGGCATGGAGGTAGCTTCATTTGCTCAATTTCCGCCACATTCCATGCGCTAACGATATGTCTGCGTGAATCCGGATTGTTTTTGATCGATTCGATCACGTTGGCAAACTGATCAATATGTGTACCGTCCGGCGAAGCCCAGTTACGCCACTGAGAACCGTATACCGGACCCAAATCACCATTTTCATCGGCCCATTCATCCCAAATCGTCACGCCGTTTTCCTTCAGATAACGAATATTCGTCTCGCCGCTTAGAAACCACAACAGCTCATGCACCACGGATTTAATGTGTATACGCTTGGTTGTCAATAGAGGAAAACCCTTCGCAAGATCAAATCTCAGCTGTCTACCAAAAACAGATATCGTCCCCGTACCCGTCCGGTCTTCTTTTGGCGTTCCATTTTCCATAATATCCTCAAGTAACTCCAAGTAATTGCGCACGTTTCGTCCACCCTTTCGCGTTTCCGTTTCTTTCTATTTTTATAAGAAAAACGTCCATCGACGTACTATCACAGATGACAGACCGCTATTAGATGTAGTTTTTCTTGCGATTATAGAATGGTTCAGCTTCGCTGAAAACTTATAAATTCTATAATCTTAAAATAAACAAAATTCTTTTTACTAGTTTACCATGCGGCAAAGCGCTGAGGAATAGTAAAATTAAACCTTAGTCTTCTGGATATAAAAAAGCAAGAGCCTTACTAACGCAAGGCTCTTGCTTCAAATCTAGTATGTTATAACGTAATTATCTGCGTGGTGCGATCACGTGAATTGGATTGCCAAGCGCAAGCTCAGCAGTTTCCATTACGATTTCACCAAGTGTTGGATGCGCATGGATCGTCAAAGAAATATCCTCGAGGGTAGCGCCCATTTCGATCGCAAGACCGAGCTCAGAGATCAGGTTGGAAGCTTCGAGACCCGCGATGTGGCAACCAAGAACCAGTTGAGTTTCTTCATCATAAACCAGTTTAACGAAACCGTCAGGGTTGTTCAGAGACAACGCACGGCCGTTACCGGCAAATGGGAACTTCGCAGTTTTGGCTTTATAGCCTTTTTCTTTCGCTTCTTTTTCGGAGTATCCTACGCTTGCGCACTCAGGATCTACGAATGCAACGGCAGGAACCACTTTGTAATCCACAACGGATGGATGACCGGAAATAGCTTCTGCAGCCACTTTACCTTCGTAAGAAGCTTTGTGTGCCAGTGCAGGACCAGCAACAACGTCGCCGATTGCGAAGATATTCGGTTTGTTGGTACGACCTTGATGGTCGACTTTAATCAAACCGCGGTCGGTCATTTCGATGCCAACCAGATCCAAACCGAGGTCGCCGTCAGTGTTAGGACGACGTCCAACAGTTACCAGCAGGTAATCTGCAGTAACTTCTTTAGCTTCGCCGTTCACTGTATATTTAACTGTTACGTCTTTATCGGTTTGCTCAGCACTTTCAGCCTTAGCGTTAGTGATGATTTCAACACCAGTTTTGTTCATGCTCTTTACGACCATTTTGGTCATGTCTGGATCAAATCCGTTCAGGATGGTATCCATACCTTCCAGGATCGTAACCTTCGTACCGAATTTGGAGAACATTTGACCCAGCTCGGCACCGATGTAGCCGCCGCCGATTACGATGAGGCTCTTCGGAAGTTCATTCAGGCTCAGCGCTTCTGTCGAAGACATGATGCGTCCGCCAAATGGGAATGCTTTGAGCTCAATTGGACGGGAACCTGTTGCAATGATGCAATGCTTGAAACGGTAGCGTGGAGATTCATGTTCGTTGAAGCAACGCGCTTCATTTTCGCTGATGAACATACATTCGCCATTGAATACTTCAACTTTGTTGCCTTTCAGAAGACCAGCAACGCCGCCAGTCAGCTTTTTAACAACGCTGTTTTTGAATTCTTGAGTTTTAGAGAAATCAACTTTTACATTTTCAACAGTTACGCCGAATGCTTCGCCATGCTTTGCAGACTCATATTGGTGAGCAGCAGCGATCAGGGCTTTGGAAGGAATACAGCCGCGGTTCAAGCACACGCCGCCGACTTCGGATTTGTCCACGATCAGAACTTTTTGACCCAGCTGTGCAGCACGGATTGCTGCAACATAACCGCCAGGGCCAGCTCCAATTACTAATGTATCGATATCGAGAGAAGCGTCACCTACTACCATATCTTACACCTCCATAACCAACAGCTCAGGATTGCTGAGCAGTGATTTAATGTAATTCATAAAGTGTTGTGCAGTTGCGCCATCGATGATGCGATGGTCGAAGCTCAGGGATAGTGCCATCACAGGAGCCGCTACGATTTCACCGTTCTTAACAACAGGTTTTTCGGAAATACGTCCAGTACCAAGGATTGCAACTTCAGGGAAGTTGATAATCGGAGTAAAGAACATACCGCCAGCAGAACCGATGTTAGTAATGGAAATCGTGCTACCTTTCATTTCGCTAGGAGTCAGCTTGCCATCACGGCCGCGTGCTGCCAAGTCACGAATGCTATCAGCGATCATCCAGACGCTCTTACGGTCAGCATCCTTGATAACCGGTACGATCAGACCGTTGTCTGTATCTGTAGCGATACCGATGTTGTAGTACTTTTTGTACACGATCTCGTTGTTTTCCTCGTCGATCATGGCATTCAAAGCAGGGAATTGGCGGGAAGCCGCAACCAAAGCTTTGACGATGAATGGCAAGTAAGTAATCTTAGTGCCTTTTTTCTCGGCGATTGGTTTCATGCGTGTACGAAATGCCACCAGTTCGGTAACGTCCACTTCATCCATGATCGTAACATGTGGTGCTGTGTAAGCAGACTTAACCATAGCATTGGAGATCGCTTTACGGATACCTTTGAACGGTACGCGTTCTTCTTCGGCACGAGTATCCACTGCTGCTGCCGCGGATGCCGCAGGAGCTGCTTTGGCTTCGCTCTTCTCAGCAGCTGGTGCAGCTGCTTGGCCGCCGCCGTTTTTGAATGCTTCAACGTCTTCTTTAGTTACTTTGCCGTTGGAGCCAGTTCCGTTCACTTGAGCGATGTCAACACCTTGCTCACGCGCAAATTTGCGTACACTTGGTGTAGCCAATACTTCTTTACTTGGAGCTGCAGGTGCAGCTTCTGGGCTGCTTTGTGCAGGAGAGGAAGTTGTGTCTGCTCCGCCTTGCGCTGCTTCAGCTTCCGGGGAACCATGATCTGCAGCAGGAGCTTCCTGTTCTGGAACTTCGCCTTCCGCATCAATAATAGCAACGACTTCGCCTACGCGGCACACTTGTCCGTCCTTTGTCAGAACTTCCTGCACTGTACCGTTGACTGGGCAAGGAACTTCTACAACCGCCTTGTCGTTTTGCACTTCCATAATGATGTCGTCGTCTGTTACTTTATCACCTGGTTTGATATGCATTTTGATAATTTCGCCTTCATGCAAACCTTCGCCCAGTTCTGGGAACCGATATTCAAATTTTGCCACCTTTACTACCTCCTATTAACTGCTTTTCTTAGAATTCCATAACCTTGTTGACTGCAGCAATGATGCGAGCCGGTGTAGGAAGCCATGTATCTTCAATTTGCGCAAATGGATAAACAGTGTCTGGTCCCGCTACGCGGAGAACAGGTGCTTCCAGATGCAAAATGGCCTTCTCGTTGATTTGAGCAATGACTTCTGCGGCTACGCCGGAAGTTTTTTGTGCTTCCTGAACCACAATTGCACGGTTCGTTTTCTTGACGGAAGCCACGAGGGTATCGATATCCAAAGGATTCAGCGTACGCAGGTCAATCACTTCAGCTTTAATGCCTTTTGTTTTCTCCAGCTCATCAGCAGCTTTCGTTGCTGTGTGAACCATCATGCCGTAAGCGATGATCGTTACGTCAGAGCCTTCACGAACAACATTGGCTTTACCAATCTCAACTGTGTAGTCCTCTTCAGGAACCTCAGCACGGAATGCATGGTACAAGTTCAAGTGCTCCATGAAGAATACTGGGTCGTTATCGCGGATTGCTGCGATCAAAAGACCTTTTGCATCATATGGGTTCGAAGGCACTACCACTTTAATACCTGGAGTCTGCACAGCCAAACCTTCCAAAGAGTCTGTGTGCAATTCAGCTGCTTTTACGCCGCCGCCAAAAGGTGTACGGAACACGATTGGAGCATTGTAGCGGCCGCCGGAACGGTAACGCATGCGGGCTGCCTGAACAAACATTTGGTCAAGAGCTTCATAAATAAATCCAACGAACTGGATTTCGGCAACTGGACGGAAACCTTGGATACCGAGACCAACTGCAAGACCGCCAATTGCGGACTCAGCCAGCGGAGTATCGAAGATACGCTCTTCGCCGAATTCTTTTTGCAGGCCTTCCGTTGCACGGAACACACCGCCGACATTACCTACGTCTTCACCAAATACAACGACGTTAGGGTCACGTTTCATTTCCACGCGCATTGCGTCGCGGATCGCTTCTTTCATATTCATTTGTGCCATTGCTTCTTTTCCTCCTTAAACATTCACTGTTCACGTTGCAATTACATCAAACGCATCTATAGAATTATTGGAAGTCAGCTTTTTGCTCTTCCAGATGTTTTGGTGTTGTTTCGAACATGCTATCGATCAGACCTGGAACCGTCATTTTTTCGGTTTGTTCGGCTTTTTTGATCTGTTCGTTAACTTTCGCTTTGGCTTCTTCTTTCACGCGTGCTGTGTCTTCTTCAGTCCACAAGCCTTTTTTCTCGAGATATTTAGCCATGCGGGAAATCGGATCCTTCTCGTTCCACTCGCCTTCTTCATCCTTCGTACGGTACTTGGTCGCATCGTCAGACAAGGAGTGCGGACGGAAACGGTAGGTCACAGCTTCGATCAAAGTTGCGCCTTCGCCTTTGCGCGCAAGCTCTGCAGCTTCCTGAACAGCACTAATGACAGCAAGCACGTCCATTCCGTCGATTTTCACACCGCGGATACCGGCTGCTACTGCTTTGTGAGCAATAGACAGTGCTGCTGTTTGTTTTGCGAAAGGAGTTGTGATGGCATAGCCGTTATTTTGCACAAAGAAAATGACTGGCAGTTTGAAACGTCCAGCGTAGTTCAAACCTTCGTAGAAGTCACCTTCCGAAGAACCGCCGTCACCAGTATATGTGATCGCAACTTGTTTTTGTTTTTTCAGTTTGAAGCCCATAGCAATACCCATCGCATGCAAAATTTGCGCACCGATGATGATTTGCGGCATCAAAACGTTGACTCCCTCAGGAATCTGTCCACCATGCTGGTGTCCACGGGAATACAGGAATGCTTGGTAGAGAGGCAATCCATGCCATACGATTTGCGGCATGTCACGGTAGCCCGGACAAACGAAATCTTCTTTTTCCAGAGCGAATTCACTGCCGACCATTGTTGCTTCCTGTCCGGATACCGGAGCATAGAAACCAAGACGGCCTTGACGGCCAAGGTTAACGGCACGGTCATCCCAAGTACGGGTAAATACCATACGGTACATAATTTCTTTTAATTGATCATCAGAAAGGTTAGGCATTTTATCTTTGTTAATGATTTCACCTTCAGGAGAGAGCACGGAAAGCGCTTCGACTTCCTCGGTATACACTTCATAAGGCACCTTGCTCATTATCTTCACCTCAACAAAAAAATTTGAATATCATGTGTTGCTGTTATAGAATTATTATACACCTGTTTTATTCGTTTCGTCAAAGCCATCGCGGAAAAATTTCGAAATAAACAAGTTTTGTATATATAACAGTCAGTAAAGTGTAGTATAACAGAACACGATAATTTGACGGGATTGTGAACATTGCATCATGATAAGTTATCAAATAATTAGGCTTTTTTCAGCCAATAAATCAATTGTAAGAAGGGTGAACATTAGATGACGGATTCAAAGTATCTGAAACGTACCATTATTAAAGAACAAATGGACAGTAAGTTTCTAAATGAAACACGGAGCCTTCGGGTTTACCTCCCTCCTGGTTATAATGAAATTTTGAGTTATCCGGTGGTCTACTGCCAGGATGGCGAGGAATTTTTCAATTTCGGACGCATAGCGACGACAGCCAATCATTTAATTCTTGACGGCGACGCTGAGCCTTTCATTATCGTTGGCGTTGAAGTTGATACTTCTATCAGAACCGAGGAATACGCCCCGTTCGGAAGTCGCTTTGAATCCTACACACGTTGCTTCGCAGAAGAGATTATTCCCTTCATCGAAGCCAAATATCCCGTAAGAAGGACAGCTTCTGAACGGATTCTTGCCGGAGACTCTCTCGGCGGCAGCGTATCATTGCATCTGGCAATCCGCTACCCGGAGCTGTTCCAGCGCATTATCAGCCTATCCGGAGCCTATTATCCGGCCTCCCAGGACATTTATGAGGCTCAGGATGACCTGTCTCAGCTTGATGTTTATATGATTGTAGGCTTGCAGGAAACGGCATTCGAAACAGATCACGGCGTGCATAATTTTGTTGAATTAAACCGTCAAACCCGTGAAATTTTGCTCGATCGCGGTGCCAAAGTGGAATATGCTGAAAAAGACGGCAAGCATATTTGGGGCTTCTGGCAAAAAGAGCTGCCGAATGCGCTTCAATATTTTTTACACGCTTAATAACAAACTGATTTAAATAGAACATAATAAAGGTGAGCCAATGACATGTATGAAGCAGTAATTGCCAAATCAAGTCTAAGGATCACCTTTGTTGTTTTTCATACAATGATTGCGTTTTCATTGTTTTTCCGAAAAAACGGCTTTTATGCCGTATTTTCATGAAGCCGGAAAAACTGTCCGCTAACCTATTACATTTTTTCGGTTCTGATCTTGCCGAGCAGAACTTCGCATCCTGCATCCATCAAATCGTATACTTGTTCGAAGTTCCCAGTGAAATAAGGGTCGGGGACTTCTCTGAGCTCATGCTCCGGAAGCAGATCCATGAATTTGATCAAGTTATCATCGCGCGCGCCGGGCAGCTTACGTACATTACTCCAGTTGCTGTTATCCATGCACACGATGTAGTCGAATTGTTCAAAATCCGTGCCAGCGAATTGCCGTGCCCGAATCCCTTCGTAGCTAATTTGGTACTGATCCAGCATTTGTCTTGTACCTTGATGCGGCGTGTGGCCGATATGCCAATCCCCTGTTCCGGCAGAATCCACTTGGATCCTTTCCTCATAACCTGCTTCCTTCACCTTATGTCTCATGATGGCTTCGGCCATCGGCGAGCGACAGATATTGCCCAAACAAACAAATAGTACTGATACCATGCTGTAGTTGCCTCCTTCTTCAATTAAGCCGTCTTCCGATTGCGCTTGCTATGATGGTTGTCACTGACGGAGAGATCGGATGAGGAAGACATGAACAGCTTACGCCGCGGAAGCTTCCACTTGAAAAATACAGACAGCATACGAAACAAAACAATGAACGAAAACAATATAATCGCCTGCCATGACGTATGAATCCAGTTCAAACCAATCACCACTCCTGCAAGCGCCGCCCACACGGCATAAATTTCATCCCGCAGAACAAGCGGCTTGCGCCCGGCAAGCAGATCGCGGATGATACCTCCCCCGATTCCTGTCATCACAGCTGCAACCACTACGGCCGACAGCGGATGATGCATTTTGGCTGCATACAAAGCACCTTGAATCGCGAAGGCCGAGAGCCCAACCGCATCAAAAAAAGCTTCGGATCGCTTCCAATGCTTGATCCAGCCGCTCGGAAGCAGGAATGCGAACAGAACTGACAAAATCGCCAGTTTGATCAGAAGTCCTTGACTCCACAGCGTCGTTACGGGAACTCCAATCAGTACATTACGGATGACCCCGCCGCCGAATGCCGTAACAAGTCCCAGCACCAGTATGCCCAAGATGTCGTATTCTTCCTCCATGGCGACAAAAGCACCCGACATCGCAAATGCAACGGTTCCAATGATGCTGAAAATTTCAAAAGCATGCATGTCCAATTTCTCTCTAACCTCTCCCCTAACTATGTCTTACCTATTGTAGTCGCGGCTGGCTAAATTGTGCAACAGTGTTTTCTCATTTATACTGAAGAAAAAATCTGATAGGAATGAAATGGATTTAGGAGGAACCAAAAATGAGCCAGAAACGTGTTGTTATATTTTCGGGGGGTGAACTTCATCCTCAATATATAGAGGAAATTCAGCCGGGAGACTTTATCATTGGCGCGGACAAAGGAGCCTTGTTCCTTACACAGCATGGAATTAAGCCTGATTTAGCTGTTGGAGATTTTGATTCCATTTCTACGCAAGAACTGGAGCATGTGAGAATGGAAAGCAGGAAAATAGTAGAGTGTGATCCGGTTGATAAAGACCTGACGGATACCGAGCTAGCATTTAAAATGGCCTTTCGGGAACAGCCTGATTTCATATTGCTCATAGGCGGCACAGGAACCCGAATGGATCACACGCTCGCCAATATCCAAATGCTAAATCGCGCCCTTCAACATCATATTGCATGCGCCATTATGGATCAAAACAATTACATTACGTTAACCGGCTCCAAAATCGAGGTTTTAGATCGAGGATACAAATATATCTCTCTGCTTCCTATCACTCTTGAGGTAACCGGAATTACGCTTGAAGGATTCCAATATCCCCTCGAAAATGCCACATTAAAAATGGGTGAATCTCTAGGTATCAGCAACGCACTGCTGGAATCATTCGGAATAGTGACTGTTGAAGACGGGCTATTACTTATTATCCAAAGCCGTGATTAAGACGTTTTCGAGAAAAATCCTATCGAAGTTAATAGACGAATGTCTTCATCATCGAAACTATTTTGTAACTAAATATAAAACACTGAAAACCCTTGAAAGATGGTGACTGTGATGATGGTGTCCATACTGCGGGTAATATTGAGCATGGAACGTCCATGCATAACGCCCAGATCGCTAAAATAATGTTTCTGTACTGCCTCCATTTACTTCCCCTCCTTTTTGCCGACGATTGCGAGGAATATCTCCTCTAATGTCGGCTGTTTTTCAACATACTCCACCTTTGCGGATGGGAACAGCTTTTTTAACTCCGAGAGCGTACCTACGTTAAAAAACCTGCATGTGCAATTGCAGGTTTTTTAACGTAGCTTCTTGGGGAGTGTTTTTAAGCGATTGTAGTCACTGTAATGTCGTTGAAAATATATGTTTGTTCCTTGGATAACTGACGATACACTTGCTGAAATAGTTCTTGATTGACTGGTCTACGAATTTGACCTGCCGGCTCTTCTAACACATGAAAACTCGGTAATTCACAGCGATTCTTAATAGGCAAAAATAGCCAGTCAGATTAACGCTTTAGTGGAATAATCCTTCGGTATTTGCCGCCTAGTGCCTGTTCTGGTGGTTCTTCGGCTCGTTCAATGGTAATATGATTAAGTTTATATTGGTTGAGTATATTTCTAATTTCAGTTTCCATCTGATCCCATACAAAATCTGAATCATCGTTGTTCATGGTCAACAAACGAACCCGTAAATTCGTTGATGTCGTTTGAACAATTTGAAAAAAACGAATCCCTGCGGTACGATCCACCAAGGTGGCAATTACAAGCGGCGGAATCGCTACTTCTTCACCATCCTCAGTGAGAAAGATCAGTATATCGGCAGACCGGCCTTCCACACGAATGGCGGGATGAGGGTTCCCACATGGGCATGGATCAGGACGTACCATGATACTATCGCCGAGATCATAGCGAAGAATAGGCTGTACACGGTTAGCAAGATTTGTAAGCAATACGGTATGAGATTGTTCACCTGGCTGAACTGGTTTATAGTTAGTATCTACTGGTTCGACAATCACCCAGTCAGAATTTACGTGATACCAACCACATTTACAATCAACACTTAGGAATGGGCACTCTGTGGCACCATAGAGATCACGAACCTTGGTGTTAAACAGCTTGGAAATTCGCTCATACTCTTTCTTTGGTAGTGATTCACCAGCTGGTTCTACCAAAATCGGCTTAATTCGTAATCGCCCCTCAGCCTGTTCGCTAGCAAGTATCGAGATTACACTCCCATAGCCGATGACGATAGATGGTTGGAAGTGATTTAGTTGAGCAACCAACTCTGGAATAGGAGTATGCACTGAAAAGAGTTTCATCGCGGAGCCTAGCATCATGCTTTTTTTGCGGAAACGGTTGATCCCAGAGGAGACGAGAAAGTGACCTTCCGCAGCTACTACTGCCATGCGTCCACCATGGATGAGATACTTGATAAAATCTCCAATACCGAGCCAGTTACCCAATGCACGTAAAGTTAAGACAAGATTCACACTGAGGGCATGATCGTCTACAAGGAAAATTCCACGATGCCCCGTAGTACCAGAGGTAGTAGCTACTGTGTATTTTCCGAGGAATAGTTCTCCAATCATATCAGGGTTATTTACAAAGTTTCGGACATCTTCGAGCGTTACATTCTTATCGGTAACCCAGTCATTAAAGGATGGCATTAGTTTCTTCTTACTGGTGACAGGTAGTAACCTGATATCTTCTATTTGATCGGGTAAATCTTTGTAGAGTTCATAATAGTAACGAGAATTGGTACGGGCGAATTCTACGATCTCAGCAAGGCGATTGTTCTGCCGCTGCATAATCGCGGGAGTTCCTTCTTCGGCGGCTTTACGTGTATCGCTTAGTAACCACAGAATACTCTTCTTCATATCGCTCCTACTCTCATAATCAAATATTTTAAAGGGGGCGCTTATGCTGAAAGCTTTATTCAACAACTTGATTTAAAAATTCAGTTGCAAATTTCGTATAGAACTCCTTCAATCGAGATGAAAAATTCAAATCGAATTCATTTCGGTCCATATTATGAAACTCTGCCCATTTGTCGCCTAAAATAACATAGAAGACCACAGGGGCAACTCCAAAGAAAAAACCCGTTATTAGTGAGTTAGCTTCATCATGAATATCTAATCCCATCTCTTTTAATTTAGGTAATACACTCCAATGAGACATATCCATCATCTTAAATAAAGAGAAATCCGGCTCGTTATTTTTTAATGCTTCTATGAGCGCAATTTTAATCACTTCATCTTTTGTTTTTAAGGTAGCTAAAATTTCATCTGAATACTCCACGATTTGATTGTGATCGATGGTGGATAATTGTTTTCCAAATACATCTTTTTGATTGATATAATCATCAATATTTTTTTGAAAAAGCTCCTCTAAGAGTTTTTTCTTGCTTTCAAAATAGTAGTAAATAAGCGCTTTGTTTACTCCTGCCTGTTTAGCAATCTCATCCACTCTTGCTCCATCAAATCCCTTTTCTGCAAATATTTTGGTTGCTATCTTAAGTATTTTTTCTCGAGTATTAATGTCTTTTTCATCCACATTAGTCTCTGACACTTAAACACCCCATTTAACTAATTAGTTAGTTAAATTATACATGATCATTTCCATTATTGTAAAGGGTTGTAAATGCAAAACGCAGGTATACGGGATATATTCGAGCGGTTTCACTCCATGCCGATTTCACGTTCCACCTCACTGTGTGGGCATGTGCTGACCTCGCTGGTATCCAACGCCATATCGGTTGTCGTCATCATTCTCGTAGCGCTCCTTATGGGCTTCGTATGCGGGCTACTGCCATGTCTTGCAGTAGCCCGCATACTCATGCTGTTTACGCTGGCGTTAACTTGGGTCGCGGCGATTGCCGGACTGTCCGCCAAATCAGTGGATGGCGCAAGCGCCTTTTCCTACCCGATTATCTTCCTGCCGTTTATCAGCTCGGCGTTTGTGCCGACCGAGTCGATGCCATCGGTCGTTCGCGCCTTTGCCTAAAACTAGCCGGCGACCGCGATACTTGGGAACTACTTTAGAACTTTTACGAATCTGAATATCAAGGGTTTTTCTCATTATAATTTCACTCCCAAAATCAAATTCTTAATTTTTTGTAACTTTTAATCGTTTTTTAATAAAAGGGGATAATCCTTAGAGCAGTAATGGGTTGAGACGACCTATCCATAATTTAGGGAGTTACAAAGCTGTTATACTCGGAGACGAGCCTGAAAGAAAACGAAATTTGGAGGTATTACAACAACATGAAGCAAAAACAACTATTCCAAAAATTAGTAACCGTAGGGTTATGTGCAACGATTGGTTTTACAGCGATGATGGCAACCGGAGCAGACGTGACGGAAGCATCCTCATCTAAATCTAATTCCGTCTCCGCATCATCCTCTCAAACTTCTAAAGGACAAGCTATTGTGAATTATGGCAAAACATTTATGGGTACGCCATATAAATTCGGAGCGTCTACCAAAACAACAAAAGAGTTCGACTGCTCCTCATTCACAAAGCATATCTTTGGTAAATACGGTGTTACACTTCCGCGTACATCCACTGATCAATCGAAAATGGGCGTCTCTGTTTCGAAATCTAACCTGAAGCCAGGCGATCTCGTATTCTTCTCGAGCGGTAGCAGAGCCAATGGCAAGAACGTCACTCATGTCGCAGTGTATGCAGGTAACGGTAAAATTCTGCACACTTATGGCAAACCCGGTGTAACGATGTCCGATCTGAACTCCGGCAACTGGAAAAAAACATATTTATTTGCACGTCGCGTAATCTAAAATACCAAGGAAGGCAGTAAGCTTAGGGACTTACTCGCCTTCCTTTATTACATAACCTACACCACGTACGGATTGGATCAGTTTTTTTCCAAATCCTTTATCCATTTTAGTACGAAGATGCCGGATGTACACGTCTACCACGTTCGTACCTATATGAAAATCATAGTCCCATACCTTTTTCAGAATCTCTTCACGCGTACATACCTGATTAACGTGCCTTGCCAAAAACAAAAGCAAATCAAATTCTTTTACCGTCAGCGGAATCTGCTTATCACCCCTACGCACCTTCCGCTTAGCTGGATCTATAACCAAATCTTCGACAACGACCTTTTGATTCCCCCGCTCATTTTCAATATGGAATATTCTGAGTAAGTTCTGAATCCGTGCTACCAGCTCAATCCCCCTGATCTCTTTCGCCACGACATCGTTTGCCCCGGCATCCAGCCCATCGATCACTGCTTCGGTATCAAGCTGTTCCTCGAATAAAATAATCGGAAAAGGCCTGTCCCCCTGCTCTCTCAAAAGCGCTTTAATAATTTTATGTAATGTGATCCCTGTACGCTCCGCACGATCCATCATTAGCATATCAATTGCCTCTTCATTGATCACTCTCATGGCCTCACGCTCTGTCAAAACCATGTTTATAACATATCCCTCCTTCTGAAGGACATCGAATAACTCCTCGTTTTGTAAAAAGGAACCGATTACCAGTAGCTTTTCATGCATGTAATCACCTGATTTCATTTTGAGTCCCGATTCAGTAATCTTAACATAGGGTTACCGCTCATGAAAAAAACCATTCCTCAAGGACGAGCCTTAAGGAATGGTTTTCATGATGTTCTATCCCTAATAAAACGAGCTCTTAATGACTCAGCCAAAGTAACGGTGATACAGGATTCTGGCCTCGGAAATATCCTTGGTGCCGTGTATTAATGCCCTGCCATCTGCAAATATCACCATCCGGTGCGCACCTGACGTATATGAAACCAGGAATGGATTGCTTTCCACCCGGCCTTCCCCAAGCTTCGACAGCCGCTCTGCTGTCTCCTGCAGATTCAGCGACTGCTTCTTGCCCGGGCGGATCTGGACGGTATCCCTTCCACAAAGCACATCCGTCTTTTCAAGGTTAGAAGCGGACAGATAAGGATATGTTGGATTTGTCCCACAGGAAAGGCAGTCCTCTTTTTTCGCATGCTTCACGCCCATAGACATGGATTCATTCCGCCATAAATCAAAAGTCAGCAGCTTGTCGCGTAATGCTTCCAGATGTCCGCTCAGCAGCTTCATCGCCTCAGTCGTTTGATGGGCTGTAACAATCTGAACGGCTTGCGGAATAATACCCGCAGTATCACATGTGTCGCCTCCAAGCGGTACCGTACCCAGAAGGCAATTCAGGCAAGGGGTTTGCCCAGGCAAAATAGTATAGGTGATGCCATAGCTCCCCACACAGCCGCCGTAGATCCAGGGAATTTTGTATTTTTGGGAAATATCATTGATCAACAGACGGGTATCGAAATTATCTGTACCGTCCATAATCAAATCCACGCCTTCGATTAGCGTCTCCAGTTCCTCGAGCTTCACATCCATGACAAGACTGTCGATTTGGATGGCCGAGTTTATCGCTTGAAGCCGCTTCTTGGCCGCAATAGCTTTGGGAAGTCTCTGGCTTGCATCCTCTTCGGAAAAAAGCTGCTGACGTTGAAGATTGCTCCATTCCACGTAATCGCGATCCGCAATCGTCAGATGTCCCACGCCCGTCCGGGCGAGCGTTTCGGCAATGGAAGTGCCGAGCGCACCTGCTCCAATGATCAATACATGGCTGTCACCCAGTTTACGCTGTCCTTCAGGCCCAAGCGGCGTGAAGCGCTCTTGTCTGGAGTATCGATCTTCTCCTGTGTTCATCTGTTTATACATCTCCTCTGAGAAAAAGCCGCATTCCTATTATGGGAATACGGCAGCTTGTAAACGGGCATTCAAGATATCATTTTATCATAAGTTGGAGTTTGCCGTAAAACACGAAAATGTCTACTACCATAATAAAATTCAGACCATTCCAGCTTCGGTAAGAAGCAGTGAATACTTAAGGTGAACAGCTTCTTTCAAAGTAACCATTGGCGGTGGCTTCCCTAGCGGAAGAGAACGTTTCTTCAACGATAAGGCCGCTCCTGCAATTCCCTCGTTCAAAGTAACGAATCCCTGTCACCGGATCGCTTCCCGCGTATATATCCGGTTTTTTTACCAGCCGGCCTCCGCCCAAGGCATAGTTATTGATATAGTCCTTGCCTACGGGAATTCCCTGAATAAAAGCAATCAAACCAATATCGTTAATAGAATTGTTCCATTCCTCCCCCGTGATTGAAGGAAGTGTAAAGTCATACGAAACACCGTTTTTGGCGGCATACTCATTATGACGGTTGATCACGTTGGCCAGATCGTCTTCGATGGTCCTGACGATGGTCGAACGTCTCACCTGTTCAAACAATTCAGACTGAGCAATTAATGGTACGCCTGTTGAATCCTTCAGTTCCCGCTGCAGGCCTTGAATCCAGTTGCTCGAGTGATGATCATAGACCTCTACAGCATTATCCAAAGTAAAACGGACCAGATTGCCGCTATCGTCACTGTAGGTATACGGTTTTTTAGGACTCCAAATGTGCTTGATCAGCGTTTCGTTATCTTTGCCTTTGAATTCCTCGTCCGCATATATATAGTAGCCGTCATAATCCACTACCGCGATGGCTGGAATGTAATAATCCAGTGCCTGCTGTGCAGAAATATCCTCTTCGATTCCCAGATTTGCATATAGACTCCGGTAGAAAATAGCCACTGCCAGTTCCTTGTCAGCACGAAAAAACTTCGAAGACCCGTATCCCGTTTCCCACTCCTGCTTCTCATTCGTATTTAGCACACTCGCTCCATCTTGAACTGCTGTCCGGAGGGCTGTTACATACTTCATCTCCAGGTATTGCACCGTTTGCTGATCTCTGACTTGAAAGCCACTGAGCAGAAATAAGGGTACAAAAATAACGGCAAAAACGATTGAAAAATCAGTAATCTTCATTAAGCACCATACCTCCGTATGGATATGCCAAAACAGGCGTACTGCCCGAGAAGGTCCCCGAAACGAAATCCATCATCACGGTTCCTGCCGTACGATTGTTGTTTTTTACCGTAACTTTGAAAAAATCACCGACATTCATCCTGTACTTACGGGTATCCTCATCTTTCTGATCCGTGCTATCCGGAAAAATGACCGACATGATATCAGCGGTATAATACCCTGCGTATGACACATCAATATCATGCTGAAATGTATCCGGATTCGCAGCATCCGTGTAAACGGGCGTATATTTCTTATGTAAATGCTCCATTTGTACTTCGAAATCATTGCCCGTGGCATATATCTCGTTCATGAAATCCTGATACATGACCGGCGTAAGATAACCTTTGTTTCTAACCGCATCGACAAACTGCGTGACCGCGTTATACACCACGACCCTCGATAAGTCATCCTGTTTCTGATACGCTCCAGCAGCCGGATAAATGAACATCAGCACGACGGCGATCAGTACAGCTACGAATTTAGAAACCATGCTGCTCATGGGTCAACCTCTCCCGCTGACAACTTGTTGATATGGATCTCTATTAACTTTCCGTTGACATCCCTCTTATACATTGCGCGGTACCTCGCATCAAATTGAAAAATAGATTGCTGCATCATCCAGACTGGATCATCTTCTGTTACTGGAGCGCTGTCAACTAAGATTTGGACTCCGTTTTTTATTTGATCCACCGTGATTATAATCGCTTGAGAGCCGCTGAACGTATCAGGCTTTGCGGTTTTTAGTGTTGTATAGACGCTTTTCGTCTGTCCTCCTGATACCAAGGAAGCTTCATCCAAAGCTGTATGGATGTGGCTGGTCAAGCCCAATGTGAAGTAGCAGGCACTCAGAAACAGAGCAACGGCCGCGCTTAGGGTAATCATGTTTTGCACATTTACGTTCATTCGTGCCCCTCCTTCCCTCCTTGTCTGCGACTACTGTTCAAATATCAGCCCACGAACAACGTTCGATTTGTCTTTAATAATACTGGCTTTGAATTTACCGCTTGGATTGACGTACTCATTACTGGACTCCATGCTCGTGTTTTTCAATTCGCCTTCTTTGTTATTGACATCGACTACCGATCCGTACTTATCATCGTTTACATCACTGCTAATAAACAGTCTGTTGCCATACCATTGACCACCTTTATTTTTACCTGTTTTCACCATAATGCCGAATTGATCCTTATCCCTGAATTTTCGAAGTGCGTTGGTTACCTGAGAACCGCTGATACTCGTGCCATCGTAAACGGTAAATGCAGCCTGGGACAATTCCGTTTGAATGTCAGAGAAGTTATTCTGCGCTGTCTTGGTGGCTTCTTGAGCTGAAATAAACAAAATCACAACAATGGTAATCAATGCAATCGTAAGAAAAATACCTGCAGCAACCTTCAGTGCGCTTGAAGCGTTATTCATTGGACAACAGCTCCTTAAATTTTTTGGATTTGTTCATAATACACATTCATCTGCATAAAGCTCATGACGATCAGCGGGATCACCAGGTACATAAAGACAAGAGCATACATGGGAGCAAAACCAAGCATTTTACCTATGCCACCTTTGGTATCAATCATCTTCTCGTATTCCTGCTTCCGCTGCTCAAAATAAAATGACATCTCGTTCTCAAGATCATCAAAAGCCTGGTCAATGGGAATTTTCTCAACACATAGGAGCAGCTTGTCCACAATCCTTTGAAATTCGGTTAAGCTGACTTCCTCCTTTAGTTGAGTGAGAGCCATTTCCGCGCCATGATCGTAATGCAGAACGCATTTCTGGATCGGCGCTTTAAAAATGATCGCGAAGCGATTCATCCATTCCAAAATCTCCTCGACCGATATCCGCTCCATTTCGCGCAGCATAGCAATCACCGTCTGAAACTGATAGACCTCATGCCTCATATCCATATAGCGGATTTTCCGCTGAAAATATAGGAGCCAAAGCGGAAGCTGATATCCAGCCCAGCCTACCAGGAGCGCAGCCAGAATCTCCCACCACTTGGTGTATTCCTCGTTATAGGCCTGGAGCTTAGAAAGAATCCGATAAGTGGTGTTGACTTTAAGATCTTTGCTGCTAGCATATGTATCCTCTCTCTCATTCAGCCTTGTGGCAATTTCGTCATAACTGGCGGAAGAGGACATGCCTACTTCCTTCATAATCTCCTGATCCTGTTTACTAAGCTTCTCTCCTGACTCTCTCTGGCCGCTGGAGACTTGACCGAAAAAGCTGGTACCACTCACAGGATCGTGCAAAATGTGGATCTTTGCTGTCTGATGCAAAATCAGTATGGTGGTCATTGTTACGGCAAAGGCCAAAATGCAAAACGAGATTCTTCGGACGTAAAACCACTCGTATCTGAGATGGGTACTGCTTTCCTTAAGCAGACGGATGATTTTGGAATAAGCTGGTGTCGTAGGACGCGGAGCCATGAATGACACAGCAAACTTGAAAATACGGAAAGATGAAAGAAGCTGCTCCCAGGTCCTTTTCCTGTTTCCCGAACGATATGTCGTTTCAGTGTCCTGATGTAATCGCTGAAGCAATATGAATGACAAGATAATGACAAGATAAATAATAATTTTCGTGATATATCCCAATTTGCTCGTGTAAAATTCATCCATAGCCGGAAAACTGCTGCGGGCCCATCTCTCTATCGGCTTGGTAAAAAACACCGGAGCAAGAGCAATCACATTCAGTCCCTTCAAAAGGTAATCCAGCTTGTCCCGCCGAAGAATTTCGAGATGGATTTCCTTGGTTAACCCGCTAAGTCCCTGCAGATAAATGGATCCCTGTTCTTTGACCTTGTCTCCAAACTCCATAACCATATAGGAAATACCGGCAAAGGCTTTCAGAAACCGGTTCGGTGCCGTCTCATAAAATTTTTCCAGTTCCTGTGACGGTTCTTTCGCATTTAAAGCCTCGTATATTTTGCGGGTATGAATCGACGCCTCGTAGCCTGCTGTTTCGGCTGCCTCATACAATGCCTCATCGATCATCTCATGCTGCTGATACCGATGTCTGACTTCCGAGAACAAATCCACCATCTGAACCAGCAGACGTCTCTCCAAACGGTTCACGTACATATCGATCAGCAAGCTGTTGATGATTACAGCCGTCAGCAGCACCAGCAGCAGGAAGCTGAAGCTAGGATTAAGCATAAAAAGGATGATGCACGATAACATCAAAATGCCAAGGACAGCGATCGTAATCTTTGCGGTTTCATGCCTTAACCGGAATTCATCATATGCGTGAACACCTGATAACCGTTTTCTGATTCTTCGTAAATAGGCTGACAGCCAAGGAATTCTGGACATGGTCACGTACCCTTTTTGCAAAAAACGTTTCCAATGTTCCCGTATGCCAATACTTCCAGACTGCGTTTTTCCATGAAACTCGGTCTGCAGTACTTGCTTTTGTCTGCTATTAATCCAGGACAAGAAAGCGAACGCTGCTCCAAATAGAACTAGGGATGAGATCAGGACAATAATTAAAACGGATTTAATATACATGTACACCGCCCCAGTGATCATTCAAAAAGTCACGGAACATAGAAGCATCCTCTGCTCCCATCTGTTCTGCCATTTCTTGAATGTTTTCCTCCGATATTGGGTCGCCTGCAATGTATTTCCCGTTCTTATACTCCACGATATTACGAGACGTAAAGGTTCTTCGATGCGCTTGCCGTCTGTTCTCATATTGAAGTTCCAACAGCTGGCCAAGCATTTGCTTCATCGTGCTGTCTTTATGCAGGATCGGCTCCTCAAGAGGGGAATGGCTCTCCATGGGAATACACTCTGTTATCCGCTCGATATACCGTTTGCCGTCCGCGTCCCTCTTCATGTGAATATCAAAATTAATGACTTGAATGACCTGTTCTTCTGCAATATGCTCGTTGTGAAACACACCGATTTTGAGCAGAGAATTCCGCAGCGAGAAAACAAGGTCACGAAATGTCTTGGCATGATGGGTGAATACGGTAAACAAGCTGGCGACCTGAGACATCTGAATCATCCACGCCGCAACCTCATCGCTTGCAACCTCACCCAGGATGTTGACGGTACCGTCTGTTTTCTTCTGCAAATCCAGTCCCTCTTGACCGGATATCCGATCGGTTTCACGAAACGAGAGAATGTTTCTCCGGCTATATATTTTCCGCAGATGCAGCTCGAAAGCCATTTCCTGTACCCTCAGCGTATACGTGGGATCAATATGCTCCACCATGGCCATCAGCAGTGTGGTTTTACCGGAGCCTTGGGCACCCGTTATGGCGGTAATCCGGCTTCCTTTCATCAGATAGGCTAGAAGCTCGATGGGCAGCTCGGCATTTTCTCCCGTGATTAATTGCTGGAGTGAAGCATTCGGAATATCAAACTTGCGTACAAAGAAAGCCCAAGATTCCGCAAATGGCGGTCTAACAACGACAACACGTGAACCGTCTTTCATTTCATTGACCTTGTATCCATTGGATTCGGAAAGCTGTCCGGGATGATTGTATTTATAGATGTTTTGGCAGACCCGTTTAAGCTCCAGTTCCGATCCAAAGGATAGAAAGCCCATATGGATGGACTTGCCCTTATAAAAAACCCATACGCTCTCTGTTGCAGCAAATGGCTTGTGATCCTCAACCTCATCCTGCAGATACAGATGAAATCCATTGCTCCCGTATGTATCCAAGACGCCATCATCTGTTAAAATGCCATTCACACCACCGCTGATCCCATCGATGCGTTGATCACGGAGATCGTCCACCACAGAAAATCCCTTATACTGCTGGTAAATCCGTTGTACGACAATATCCAGCTTCTCGCTAAATGTAAGACCCGTATATTCAGCCATGAAAATCATCTCGATATCCTCGCCAGTCACCGCATATACCGGATATTCACCATAACCATTCAGGATTCGCGGTTCGGCAAGCCCATAGCTTTCCAAGATACGGGATAACGCTTCCTGACCATACTGAATCTGATATAAATAAAATATAATTTCAAATTGATCCTGCGGCGTTAAACGAACGATTTCATCAAAGGGTATGGCCTCATCAATGTTTTCTGCCGTTAATCCAAAACTTTTGACTAGAAGATCCGCCATGAATTGCTTCACATATTGCTTTTCGCTTAGATCGCCTGAGATACAGTCCTTAAGCGCCTTACGGAGCTCGCTTCGCTTATTGAGTCTGCGTTTATATTCCTCTTCATGAAGACCCAGATCGGTCAGTTGACTGTGCGTCAGTTCATGCAGCGTTTCTTTCACGAATTCGGTCATGTTTTCAATCGTATATTGTCCTGCTGTAATGTTTACTCCTATGGGAGGACGCCTGTAATCCAGCCATTTAATATATACAAGCAGCACCGCGAAGAGAACAATCAGCGCGATCAACAGCGTATTCATGATTATTCCCGGGATCATTTACGCCCCCCTTTCCACCAGCTTTAGGACAGAGGTCATCTCCAATTGTGTTAATATGTCTTTGGTCAATGAGCGTACACTTTCCAAAAAAGCAGCGGAAGGATGGCGGCTGTTCAAATTACGGCTTCGCTGTATATACGGAAGCACGCTTCTCATATTCCACGCATCCAAAAAATCCGTATTATAAGGGATTCCATGAATACTGCCCTTGTAACCGAATCTTCTTTTTACATTGTTTAACGTACAGTGTGAGTACTTGTCATACCGGCCCAGAACGACAATATGCGGTTTTTCCTTAATCACGGCGGGACACCGCCCGTCTTTGAAGAACAATTCCAATCCTTCAACGCACTGGTTCAAACTGACGACAATCAAGTCTGCAGCTTCCAACAGTGCAGTATCCCCACTCTCTTCGTTCGAATGAATGCCGCATCCGGCGTCTGCGATGACGAGATCATAGGACTGGTTGGCAACGGAACATATCGCTTGGATCAACTGTTTGCGATATCCGGGCATCGTTCCCTCCAGCTTGGCATTTCCCTGAATCAGATCAAGTCTGTCGGGAAGCAGCGGAAGCGTGTAATCCCGTAAATTTTCACGGTTTAACCTTCTATTCACACAAAGTCTCTCTATGGCATCCATACCATGATCCTGAAAGGAAATCAGAGATTGATCCAAAGTATATGCCCCTATTTGAAATGCTCCCTCAATTCGTTCTTTCGCCATGCCGCC
Organism: Paenibacillus mangrovi; assembly: GCF_022898935.1. Lineage (GTDB taxonomy): Bacteria > Bacillota > Bacilli > Paenibacillales > Paenibacillaceae > Paenibacillus_AQ > Paenibacillus_AQ mangrovi. Next base: position 378,522 of record NZ_JALIRP010000004.1, read on the forward strand.
ATGCGCTAACAGCAATTTCAGGCGGTAATCCATCCCCATGCTAATTGCAGCTGCTGCTGTGTGGGCGGAATTCCCGCTTCCTCCCTGTAGTGGACTCCAAAATACGACCGTACTCATGCTCTTCTCCTTTCCGCTACCCGAAGTAGGCGGTTAATTTGCTTCTGATTCCAATCCGTGAGCGTTTGAACCAGCTGGCATAGATTTCTTTTATACCTGCGAGTCAATGGCTTCATATGAACTCTCTTGATATGCTCATTCTGGAGCTTCAACGACATATCCAGCTCATTCCAGGGTATAATGACAGGTTCATCTTTCCAGCATACCGGCAGGTTGTTAAAATACCCATCCAGATAGGAAATGCCGAACCATTCATCTACTGCACGTACGACAACTTTAACCATTTCAGGATTTTTCCCATCTGGAAAATGGCGCTCTATCGCGTCTTTAAGCCAGCGGCTCCCCTGTTCAAGTGTCCAGATTTCATAATCCGTCACCCATACGAGCGCTGAGGCTTCTCTCCAAAGCTCGGATGGACAAAAATTGTGAAGCTCTACATCATAAATAACGTAATCATATTTCTCCAAGCTACTTCCTAAGCTCTGCAAATGAGCTTCCAGTCTGTGTGCATCATCAAATCCGGTCGCAACGTCAAACCCTGCAAACTCGGTTAGCAATAACTTTTCATCCAGATGCCCGATATAAAAGGGATATTTCCTCTTCTCCGTTGCATCTATCAATAGTACGCTGTGATTTCCGGACACTAACATTTTGCTTATGTATAACAAGGTCTCACTTTTATCACATTGGCCTGCGAAAATCCATGTATTCAATGTTTCTCCAATCTCCTTTCCACTTTCGCTTACACATCGAAGTCAGCATTTTGTTGCTATGGCTCTGTTGTTAGCTCACCCTTTTCCATTTGATTCTCATTCTTACTCTGTTCTAGCAGCTTATTGTCCTGAACCCCTCCGAGTGAATAAGCATCCTGTTTTGTATTCGCAGGTGCAGGATTGCTCTTCTCCCCCGGAACGACCGTTTCATTTCCTCTGGATTCGTCACCTGTCGATAAATCTTCAATACGAAATCCCGAATCGTCGAAATCCGTGCTTGAACCAGTAGAGGAACTTCCGCTTTTATAAGTAGGCACAAATTCCGATACGGCGAAATTTTGGTTCGTCTTTTCTTCTCCAGCAGCCTTCACCAAATCTTTTTCCAAGGAAGCCCTTAAGGTTTCGGACAGCTTTTGCTCCGCTTTCTTAATAATATTAGGGTCGCTGTTAATGAGCTTAAGCACCTCTTTGTTCACAGGATACGTCGGGATGGCTCTATCCTGCATTTCAGGTTCGACATAGGTCACGGCATATAACTTGGCGTCATGCAGGTAGGCGTCAACCATTGCACTGGAAAAGGATAGAATCTCCTGCTCAGTCATGGTGATCCACATCGACGGTGTTAACAGCTTGTCAATTTTTTTCTTGGATACAATGATGTAATCCTGTCCTGTAGGGAACTGGACGCGAATATCTATAACGTCGTGCTCTCTAAGATTTGACGGAAGCGTAACCACCTTCAATTCCCTGTTTCTGAGATCATCCAGCAGCGGCTCACGATAATAGATCATGGCATCCGTCAAAGCCGTTCCTTTCTTCAGCTCGATCTTGGCGATCTTCGCCTCGCTGCCATCGCTGCTTTGGATTAGATTGACCGGTGCCGCTCCAGGAGGCAGCTTGACCTGTACAAGATCCTTTGGTGTGATAACTTCACCCGCAGCAATATCCCTCGAAAGGACCCAGCTCGAGGCCATCTTCTTTTCTTCGTCAAGTCGAGCTTGTTCAAGCCTGGCGATTTGTTCGCGGTAGTCCTGCCTGATTTTGTTTTCCTTCGTATGATGTTGCATACTACTAACCACGGCATAGCTGGCAAATATAACTCCCACTGCTGCTGCTCCAGTCAGTCCGGCGTAAAGCATATGTCTTGTCCGCTGTCTCAGCTTTGACATGTATCGTTTCATTCTCCTCTCGCACGGGAATCAGCTGAGTCCGAACCTGAATCTTCTCCGCCGCTGAGTTCCGCCCAATATTCCTTGAAAAATATGATTTAGCACTCTGTCCATCTCCTCACTTTTATCAAATGGGTCCATGTTCAGCGGCAGGGAAAACACCTGAGTCGTATTTAGCTCCTTACGCAACCTCTGAACGGCATCGTGCTGAGCTAAGGGCATGAAATACATCCATTTCTGCTGGGGATATCTGGACAGGCTAAGTGCCATATCCTTCACATCCTGCTGGCGCCACTCCGCACCGGAGGCCACGATCACAGGAACATCCGCCCTTAGAAATTCTTCGAGGCGGTCACGCTCCCGATAAGTTCCCAGATCAATCACTACATAGTTATAGCTTCCGGATAACAGTGTGATCACATCCGCTCTTGCCGTCTGCCGCCAGTAATCGACCCCTTGTACTTCAAACTTGCGGCTTCCGCCAGCCGGGGGTTGATCTCCATTAACGATCTGTTGAATTCTGCGAAAGGCGGGGGACCTCACATTCATCTCGACAAGCGCTACCTTGCTGTGATTCCGGGCCAAAAAATGGCTGATTGCGATTGCTGTATGCGTAGTACCCGTTCCGCCGCTCGCTCCCATAACCGCCACGACCTGCGTGCTGTTCCTTACGGCCAGATCTCTGATCTGCCTTAGATCAGGCTTCTTCATTTCATGCCTAACAACCTCCGCCAGCTCCTTACGGACTTCAGCAGCAGTTGCATATCGATTCTCAGGTGCAAACTGAAGCAGCTTGCGAATGATAGGTATCAGCCTACGCGGCAGATCGGAGCGGATACTCTTCTCGGCTTTCTGCGTCCATTCGCTACAAGCTCCTGCCGTAGACAGATAGAGCAGCAGAGCTCCAAGGCCATACAGATCCGAGCGAGCGTCACTCTGCCCTGAACCGTATTGCTCCGGAGCAGCAAACCCCACGGTACCCAGCTTAACAGTGTCCTGAGTCTGCTCCTGCTTGTAATTACGGGCAATGCCAAAGTCAATTAACCTTAGCTCCAGCTGCTCCGTAAGCATGATGTTAGACGGCTTCAAGTCTCTGAAAATGACGACCGGGTCATTGGTGTGCAAATATTCGAGCACCTCAAGCAGCTGATCCGCGAGCTGAAAAATGGAATCTACGGGAATCCTGCCGCGGTATCCGCTGAAATATTTTTCAAGAGTGATTCCCTGGATATAATCCATGACCAGATAGGTATAACCGTCTGAATCAGGAGGAAAAAAATCCACAATTCTCGGAAGTCTAGAATGACTCAGGGAAATAAGAAGCTGTGCTTCGTCCCTTATGCTGTTGTATTGATTCGGATGGGAGACACTCTCCTTAACGGCCCACAGCTTACCTGGCAGCTTCAAGTCCTCTGCGAGATACACATGGCTCATGCCACCTTCTCCAATCTTCCGGATAATCTCATATCTCCCTCCAATCGTTAGTCCAATTAGCAGTTTGGAAGGATGATCCATTCGCGTCCCCTCTCTTTCATGACAAAAAAAGGAAAGCACTCGGGAGATGACAATTACGGTAATCGTAATTGTCATACTCCGGGATGCTTTCCCTTTATTTATCGCTTGGTTAATTTGGTATCATTATAGATCAATGGTAATATCTGTGTAAAGAACTATTTTCAAGGCATGTCGTTAAATCGTTGAGAGTACTGGATGCGCCATGAATAGAACGGATATTTCCCACCAATTTATACAATTAATATTTAATCATATACAAGGTAATTTCATCACGGTTATGAAACAGCTGTTTGGCCCGCTGCACCTGCATATTGGCATGTTCAAACGATAAAATGACATCGTCAATAAGCGCCATCGGTTTTTTGTGCATTAGCTTAACTGTCACGATCGCCGTTCCACCCGCCCTCAGGCTTGGCAACAGCTCCGTTACCAGCTTCACCATCTGTTTCGGACTCCAGCTCATGTCGCAGACCAGCAAATCGAATTCGCTGTCGCGGAAATGCACCTCTGACGCATTCTTTTTGAAAATTCTAAGCGAAGGGTGATTTTGCAGCGACTCATGCATGAAGGCGGGATCGACGGCAGTCACGCGAAGTCCTCGTTCGAGCAGAAACGAAGTCCAGCCTCCAGGCGCTGCACCGATGTCCAGACCGGTCTCAAAGGATGCAAAATCAATGCCAAAGCTCTGCTCAGCTTCAAGCAGCTTGAACTTGGCACGTGAAATCTGTCCCTCCTCCCGCTGAAAACGGATCGCTCCCCCACTCCAGTCCGATAAATTATGCTCAGGCTCGGAAACACCAATATACAGCCTGTCTTCAGCAGCAAAAACGGAAATAACCCACTGAGCATCGCGTACTACAAATTCGGCATTTAGCTCCGCCAGCTTCCCCTGCAAATTTTCCCGAAGCGCACCCGCATTGTCCTCGAGTACGCTGTTATCGGCTTTCCTTACTTGCAGGGATACCTTTGCACCATGGAGCTTGTCCATGTGAACCAGAAATTGAACCATTTTCGCAAATGCATCCTCGGTATCCGTAGGCAGCTCAAGCTGTACAGGCTGAATATGCCGTAGAAAAATTGGAGGATTGGACACGATCATGTCCACCGCTCTGTCTGCAGCCTCAAAGAAGGTTACCAGAAAGGCTTCACCCGAGATCAAGGTTTTGCTTTTGAGCTTGCCGAATCTGCGTCTCAGCTCTTCCTGTGCATAAGGCGCAAAGCCGTGATTGGCCGTGCAAATAAACCGGGAAATTTCGTTATTCGTTTCTTCGTTCGTTAATTGTTTATCATCCAAAATGGATTACCCTCCAGAAACCACTTTAATCCAAGGCCGGCCGCCGTCCCATTCGATCCGTGCCGGAATATCGTAGGTTTGTTTTATCATTTCATCGGTTAAGACTTGTTCTTTGGGGCCGGAGCCCGCAATTTTGCCGTCGCGGATGAGTGCGGTATGCGTAAACATCGGCATGATTTCTTCAACATGATGTGTCACGTAAACGACAGTAATATCCCGCTTACCAAGCCGCTCTACTTCGGCAAGCATTTTTTCACGTTCATATAAGTCGAGACCTGCGCAAGGCTCATCCATAATCAGCAGCTTCGGCTCACTCATCAAACAGCGTGCCAGCATCACCTTTTTCCGTTCTCCTTGTGACAAGGTTCCGAGCGGATGGTATGAGAGCTTGCCCAGATTCATTTCTTCCAAGAGCTTCAGTGCCTTCTCCTGAACTTCACCCGGAATCTCCTGATAAAAGCGCAGGAATGCATAAGCTCCAGTGGCTACGACCTCCCAAACCGGATCACTCAGGTTTAGCTTTTCCAGCAAATTAGGGCTGATATAGCCGATCTCCTTACGGACTTCACGCACATCGCACTCACCATAGATGTTTCCAAGTACTTCAATCCTGCCCTTACTTGGAAAAAGATATCCCGTAAGCATCTCGAGAATGGTGGTTTTGCCTGAGCCGTTGCGGCCTAAGATGACCCAATTCTCGCCCCTGCGAATTTCAAGTGATACATGATCCAAAATTTGATTTTCATCTCTTCTCAAAGACACATCCCGCATCGAAATCATGAAAGCACTCCCCTTATTTGAGCTAATAAATCCGCTACCGATCCCATGGAATATACAATTTCAGGCTTGCCGCTGCGCTCCGGATCCGCAAGAAGCAGGGCAGGAACGCTCCGGATCTTATATTGCTCTACGACCTTCGGCAGCATATTTACATCCGCTTCTGCAAGAATCCCTTCAGGCAGCATATGTTCCGTTACTTTCAACATGCGCCGAGCGACTTTGCACGTTCCGCAAAAAGGAGTATGGAGAAAAACAGCTAAAGGTTTGCCTTTGCTCCATAGTTCCTCGAGCAGCTGTTGTTCGTCCAGTGACCTCATTTCTGCGCCTCCATGGCAATTCGCTCTAGCACATCTGAAGGCATCGGGCCGTTATGCAGCTTAACATGTCCAGGCACAGATTGGTAAAGTAGCTCGTACATTTCTCTTTTTCCGGGCATACTGGACGTATGCAAATAAATTTCCCTTGGGAAAAGCTGCCCTGTGATCATCCCTTGTACAACAGCTTTGCCCGTGAGCTCCCCCGGCCCAAGGTCGTAGTCGAGCGACAAAATATTCACCTCGCACTCCTCAAGCATGAGCAGACATTCCTGCGCATTTCTTGCTAGAGCAAACCCCTGCGGACAACGCCGGTAATCATCCAGATAGACGTGTATCACTGCAGTTTCCCCCTTTCTCAAAGCCTTCCAGGCTTTATCTCTTCTGATTCTCAGCCAAGCTTCGATATAAGTACTCGATCTCTTCCTGGTGATCTCCGTGACGGCCGGGCTCCGTTTCCAGAACCAGCGGCCTCCGTTCAAATTCAGGATATGAGATTAAATCGATAATCGCCTCTGTTCCAATTAGACCTTCTCCAATCCTGGCATGCCGGTCTTTCCCTGTACCTAACGGGTATTTCGAGTCATTCAGATGAACGGCGGCTAGATCCCGCCAGTACCCAAGCTCATGTCCTTTTTCGATGAAACGATCCGTGTCACCAGGTTTCCAGGTTCCAGAAGCAAAGGCATGACAGGTATCCAGACAAAAGGCGATTTTATGCGGCTCGTTAGCCAAACTCCGGACATGAACCAGCTCCTCGAGCGTAATTCCCATTGAACCTGGTTGTCCCGCTTGGTTTTCAAGCAGTATTTTTGCACTGCCCTGCCAGTCTGCCAACGTTTCATTTAAACATTGTATTATATTTTTATACCCTTGTAACGGGTCTTTGCTTTTCAAATGGCCAAAATGGACGACGATCCCCACGGAGCCGCAGGCCTCAGCAATAATTAAATCATTTTTGAGGGATGCCACCGTCGTCTGGTACAGCTCTTTCCCGCGCGTTTCTCCGACTGCAATGTTGACCGGATACGGTGTATGTGCGATACTCGGGATTTCTTTTTCCCGGCAGAAATGAAAGCAATCCGCCGCAGCGGCGGCATCAAGCTCCTTCCATGCCAAGCTGCGCGGATTTTTAGGAAAATACTGAAACGCTCTGGCTCCCATATCCCATGCCCGCTTGGCCGCTCTCCCAAAGCCTCCGCGAGTACTGACATGACAGCCGATCAAACGTTTACTGTTCATGCTGGCAGGACGGACAAAAGAAAGCTTTGCGTCCTGTTATTTCTTCTCTGTTCACAACCCCGCCGCAGCGATAGCAGCTTTCCCCTTCACGGTCGTAAACCTTACACTCATCATCAAATCCACCGGTTAATGTGTCACCCTCCATAAATGGGGCTTCCATGTAACCTCCATGCTCCAACGCTTCAGGCAAAACCTTGAGTGCCGCATCATATAGTCTGCCGACAGCCTCTTCTGACAGATCCTGTACCTTAACCGATGGCAGAAGCCCGGCTTCAAAAGCGATTTCATCTGCATAACAGTTACCGATTCCTGCAAAGACATGCTGGTTTACAAGCAGACTTTTTAGGGCTCCGCGCCGTCCTTTCAGCAGATTGATGAAACGTTCCTTGCTCAAGCGCCGATCCAGCAGCTCTGGTCCAAGCGGCTTTAGAATCTCATTCGTTTCCTTCGCGGTCAGCAGGTGAAGATATCCTAGGCGCAGGCCGATAAAATATAATGTTTTCTGTCCAAATGTAATCTCTACCTGCGTACTCCGGCTTGGACGGTCTTCCTCCGTGCCGTAATACAGCATGCCGCCCAGCATAAGATGCAAAAGCAGACGACGGCCGTTGTTCATATGAAAAACAATAAATTTTCCGCGTCTTTCCACAAAAATGGCCCTTAGTCCAACGAGTTCACGGATGAACTGATCCGCAGACACATTAACCGACTTCTCACGGTTGACCACAACCTTTGTAATCGGTTCATTAATGATATTCTCTGAAAGCAGTCTTCGGTAATTTTCCATTTCCGGCAGTTCCGGCATTCGTTCATCGATCCTTTCGTAAAAAACAATGATGGCTTTAATCTATTGAATCGTTTGCCTTGCAAACCTGTTCAATTAATTCATACAAGTCTTTGCAGATCATATCCGGCTTCATCCCTGTAGCTTGAATTTGTGCATCCAGGTTCTCCTCGGTCGTAAGCCCGGTTAATACTAAAATCGTTTGACAGCCGGCTGCCGCTCCTGCGGCAATATCCGTGCGCATGTTGTCGCCTACCACCGTCGCCTCTGAAGCCGATATCCCCAGCCGCTCGATCGCATAATTCATCAGATGACGTGCGGGCTTGCCGATGACCACCGGTTCCGCCCCCGACGCCGCCTGGATGGATGCGCTTAAAGACCCGGCGCCTGGTATCAAACCGTGATCTGAAGGAAGCAGCAGATCGGGATTGGTCAATATATAAGCGGCTCCTTCACGGATCCAGCGAACAGCATTGGCCAAGGTCTCATATGTAAATGAACGGTCAATTCCCTGCACGACAAATTGCGGTTTATCATCCACGATATGAAGCCCCGCTTCCAGCAAGGCTTGACGAAGCCCTTCTTCACCTAGCATAGCCACAGCGGCTCCGGGAGATTCTTCAGCAATGTATTTTGCCGCGGCCAACGCTGAAGTGCAGACTTCATCCGCAGCAGCGGGAATGCCCATTTCATTGAGATGTGCCGCAACCCCTTCAGCCGTTCTCGATGAATTGTTCGTGACGAACATATAAGGGATCTGGCGTTTCTTCAATGTTTGGATGAGCGTATCCGCCCCCGGAATCCGATGAATTCCATGATATAAAGTTCCGTCCAGGTCGATCAGCAGTCCTTTAGTTTCTTTGCGTTGTGTCATTTACTGTGCCTCTTTTCCGATTGACTCTGACAGATTCACGATATTTTATTTCCCTCTAGAAAACAGATATATTACAAATTTCTCAATGATTACGCATGTCCTATTTTAAGAAAAATGGGGGAAAGCCGCAACATATTGAATAAAATCTTATCGTTATCGCGACGTTTTTGACTCTTTTTCACCGCAGTTCGCCATAGAATACCCATGATCCTGGCTTAAAAGGGTCTGGAGCTGAAATCTTGTGTCACTTCCTGCGCTTTCCCGGAAAATAATTTATTCCCACGCGCTATTCAGCCCTATTTCCCACCTGAGATCAAGTAATTAGGCTTGTTTATGCCCTCCTCGTTTTATAGAGAAAAAAGCTCCTTTTGGAGCTTTTTACGTGCTGGTGTTACCTTACCATTTACCGAATCATCTTAAGTATGTCTATGGACCGGAAACAAAACGAGTTCTTCAGCAAGCATTGTATTCGGAAATATGGTTTTAGCTTCCTCAAGCATTGGCTGAAGATGCTCCAGATCCTTATAACGCGAGCTGAAGTGGGTAAGAATCAACTCCTTGGCTCCGGCCTTCACTGCAGCTTCAGCAGCCTGAATCGATGTAGAGTGATGGTAATTGTACGCCGATTCCTTCATATCACCCATAAACGTAGCCTCATGTACCAGCAGATCCGCATCTCTAGCGAGCGTAACCACATTATCACAAGGGCGGGTATCGCCTAGAATGGTAACCACTCTGCCCTTTTTTGGAGAACCAAGCACATCCTCAGGCTTTAAAATCTGACCATTACCGAGTTCGATGCTTTCTCCTCTTTTCAGCCTGCCATAAGCAGGTCCGGGTTTAAGCCCACACTCAGCCAGCCGTTTCAAATCAAGGCTTCCGGCTTTGTCTTTCTCAGCAATGCGGTAGCCATAACTGTCCACACGGTGATCCAGCAGCAACGATTCAACGGTGATATCCTGATCCTCGTAAACCGTTCCACCTGTATGTTCGATGATTTCAAGCTCGTATTCAATTCTCGATTGACTCAGCGTAAGGCTGACTTCGATAAACTGCTTGAGGCCCGGTGGGCCGTAAACCGTCAGCTTCGTTGTACCACCCTGGTAGGCACGGCTCGATAAAAGTCCAGGAAGGCCAAAAATATGATCTCCGTGTAAATGTGTAATAAATACCTTCTCCAGTTTGCTGAGCTTTAACGAAGATCGCAGGATCTGGTGCTGCGTCGCCTCTCCGCAATCGAATAACCAAAACGACCGCCGCTCCTCAAACATCCGCAGAGCCATCGACGTTACATTCCGCTGCAGTGAGGGTACTCCCGCATTGGTCCCCAAAAATTCAAGTTCCATAACAAGCAACCTTCTTTCTATGTATGTCAGCAAGCAGAAAGGGCTGCTCCCTCAAAAGCAAGCAGCTCCGTTTCCAAATCATTTATAGCATAAAGCGCAATACTTATGATTACAATTGTATCACTTTGCCTTATCCACATTAAAGTACCGGGCTTCCGGATGAGCAAACACCATGGCCGATACCGAAGCCTCCGGCTCCATCATGAAGCCTTCCGTAAGCTGAACACCGATATCTTCCGGCTTCATCAGCTTGAACAGCGGCTCCTGATCTTCCAAGTCCGGACAGGCCGGATATCCGAACGAAACACGAATCCCTTGATAACGCGCCCCGTGACGCAGCTTCATGGTCATATCCGCCGGATCCGGGAATCCCCAGCTGTCCCGCATGATATGATGCACCCGCTCGGCAAGCGCTTCTGCCGTCTCCAAGGCAACCGATTGAAGGGCGTGAGAGCGCAGGTAGTCGCCTTTGTCTTTCCATTCGGACGACAGCTTGGATATCCCCTGCCCTGCTGTCACCACCAAAAATCCAACGTAATCCATCTGTCCGCTGTCCACTGACTTCAGGAAATCCGCAAGACACAGGAATGGAGGCACATTTTGGCGCGGGAAGCTGAAAGTATGAAGCACTTTAGATGTATCCTCAGGATCATAAATGACAATATCATTCTCCCTGGATTGCGCCGGGAAGAAGCGGTACATCGCATGAGCCTGAATAATACCTTCCTTAGCCGCCTGATCCAGCAAACCGTCAACGGTTGCTTTAAGCTCGACCGCTTTTTCATTGCCATCAGCCAGCAACTGCTCTACCTGTCCGCGAAGACCCAGGTGATGCCCCAGAAGCATCTGCATGTTCATATATGGAATAATATGATTGATCGGGTAATTCCGGATAATGTGGCGCTCCAGATCGGGCGGGATATACACCGGCACATCTGTGGACACGCTGGACTTTGCCGCTCTAGTCGGCTCCGGAAGCACCCGCGGCTTTGCTTCTTCTGCGAGCATAGCCTCGAGCTCAGCCTGCATTTCAGTCTGCATGATCTCCCGCTGCACGGGATCCATCAGCTTATTAGCGAGATCCAGCCCATCCATAGCATCCTTCGCGTATACCACCATTCCCTCATACTCCGGCCGAATACGCGTTTTGGTGAACTTGCGGGTCAATGCGGCACCGCCTACCATAATTGGCACGTTAACGCCGGCATTTTTTAGATCCTGCGCCGTAACGACCATTTGCTGCGCGGATTTGACCAAAAGGCCTGACAAGCCGATCATATCGGCCTTTTCCTTGCGATATGCTTCAATGATTATCTCCGGTGCTACTTTTATACCCAGATTGACAATCTGGTATCCATTATTTGAAAGGATGATCTCTACCAGGTTTTTCCCGATGTCGTGTACATCACCTTTAACGGTAGCCAGAAGCATTTTACCCTTAACTGATGATTCGTTTTTCTCCATGAATTGTTCCAAATACGATACGGATGCTTTCATGACCTCGGCGCTTTGCAGCACTTCGGCAACAATCAACTCATTGTTGTTGAAGAGGCGGCCCACCTCGGACATTCCTTCCATTAACGGACCATTGATAATTTCGAGAGCCCCGTATTTCTGAAGCGCTTCGTCCAAATCAGGAATAAGTCCCTCCTTGGAGCCCTCCACCACATATGAAGCCAAGCGTTCCTCAAGTGTAAGGTTGGACAGCTTTTCCTTCTTCTCGACCTTTTTATTCCGGAATGCGGCGACAAAAGCAGCGAGCGTCTCATCATTCGTATCATAGATTAATGCTTCCGCAAGCTTGCGTTCTTCTTCCGGAATTGAAGCATAACGCTCCAGCTTTTCCGTGTTGACGATCGCGTAATCGAGACCAGCTTTCGTGCATTCATACAAAAATACCGAGTTCAGCACTTCACGTCCCGCTTCAGGCAGACCAAAGGATACGTTACTGATTCCGAGAATGGTCTGGCATTCAGGCATCGCTTCCTTAATAAGACGAATGCCCTCAATGGTTTCCTTCGCGGAGCCGATATACTGCTCATCTCCGGTGCCTACCGGAAAGACCAGCGTATCGAAAATCAGATCTTCGGCAGGCAATTTGTATTTGTTCACCAAAAGATCATAGGAGCGTTTTGCCACTTTCAGCTTGTCATCCCGGTGAATCGCCTGTCCCGTCTCATCAATCGTGCCGACGACGACGGCTGCTCCGTATTTATGGATTAACGGCGTCACCCGTTCGAATTTTTCTTCACCATCTTCAAGATTAATGGAGTTAATAATCGCTTTCCCTTGCGAGTACTTCAATGCCAGATCAATGACCGCTGCGTCCGTCGTATCGATCATGAGAGGCACTTTTACCTTCTTCACAACGAGCTCCAGGAATTTCTCCATATCTTCTGTTTCATCACGGTCAGGGTCCTGCACACATACATCAATCACATGAGCACCATTTTTTACCTGAGCACGTGCAATTTCCGATGCTTCCTCATATTTCCCTTCAACAATTAACCGTTTGAATTTACGCGAACCAAGCACATTCGTCCGTTCCCCTACCATATAAGGACGGTTTTCCGATTCAATATACACTGGCTCTATCCCCGAAATCGCCGGTGCATGAGTTCCCTCCATCGGGCGGGGCTCGTACCGGCTCATCACGTCTGACAATGCTCTAATGTGATCCGGTGTGGTTCCGCAGCATCCACCAGCGATGTTCAGCCAGCCCTGCTTCGCAAAGTCTTCCATTTTACGTGCAAGCGACTCCGGCGACTCATGATAGCTCCCGTTCTCATCCGGAAGTCCAGCGTTGGGATAACAGCTGACCGCCGTTTTGGCCATTGCCGACAGTGAACGGATATGATCCCGCATAAACTCAGGGCCAGTTGCGCAGTTCAATCCAACCGAGATCGGGTTCAAATGCTCGAGCGAAATATAAAAGGCTTCAATATTTTGCCCGGCAAGTGTTGTGCCCATCGGTTCAATTGTTCCTGAAATCATGACAGGGAGCGTGACTCCGCTACTTTCGAATGCCCGGCGGATGCCGATGCTTCCCGCTTTTACGTTCAGCGTATCTTGGCTCGTTTCCAAGAGCAGTGCATCAACGCGGCCCTCGATTAAAGCAGCAGCCTGCTCTTCATAGCTATTCACCAATTCCTCGAACGTGACACCCCCGGTTACAGACAGGGTTTTCGTAGTCGGTCCCATCGCCCCGATGACATATCTCGGCTTGTCCGGTGTACTGAACTTATCAGCGGCTCGGCGTGCGATTTCAGCAGCCGTCAGGTTAATTTCTCTTGATTTCTCAGGTATATCATATTCCGCCAGTACAACGGACGTTGCACCAAAGGTATTCGTTTCAATTAGATCGGCTCCCGCTTCCAGATACTTTTCATGAATTTCTTCAATGACATCCGGACGGATCAGCACGAGCATCTCATTACAGCCTTCAAGCTCTTCTCCGCCAAAATCCTGTGGTCCAAGCTCGACCTGCTGTATCATGGTACCCATTGCACCATCAAGTATTAATATTCGTTCTTTCATCATTTCCTGCAAGCCTGGTCTATTCATGTCATTTCCCCCCTGCAAAACGTTAGCTCTTAGTTTAACAGAATCCTATAATTTAGAAAAGTGTTAGAAAACGCAGTCATCCCTCATTTTCATTAGGAAGATGCATCGACAAAGACTGAGGGCTTCGCTATAATATAAATTAATCCAAGTGGAAAAGAGGGATAAGCTCATGGCTGAAATCGTAATACGTAACACGAACGAAAAAATCTCTGGCGACGATAATGTTCGTGATTTCTTAAACAATCAAAATGTATTATTTGAAAAATGGGATGCTTCCAAGCTGCCTTCCGAGCTTCAAAACAACTTCCAATTAACAGATGATCAAAAAAATGAAATCCTGAGTGTTTATGATGAAGAAATCCGTGATCTGGCTGCGCGCCGCAGCTATCAAATCTGGGATGTCATTACGTTGTCTGATTCGACTCCAAACCTCGAAGAACTGCTGAAAAAGTTTGAGGACGTACATACCCATACCGAAGATGAAATCCGTGCCGTTGTTAGCGGAAAAGGTATCTTCGTGATCAAAGGCAGCGGTGACTTGGGTTATTTCGACGTGGAGCTGGAAGCCGGTGACGTTATTTCGGTACCTGAGAACACGAATCACTTCTTTACTTTGATGGAGAACCGTCAGATCGTTGCCGTACGTCTCTTCATTGAAAAGAACGGCTGGGTTGCTTATCCGGTAGAAGATCCAAGCTTTCAAAAGGCCTAGTTATTTTAATGTAGTGAATTATTAACTATATTTATTAATACAAAAAAGAGAACCTGCACTTAGCTTTCAAATGTGGGTTCTCTTTGCTTTTTCATTTCAAAAGCACTAAATCGCAATCACTTGTTAACCGTCAGCTTCTTGGTAGGCATCGTATGCTGTGGCCCGTAGGTTACATGGGAGGTGATGCTGTAGGTTCCGTCGCTATTAAATGTTTTTTCAATAACGTATTTTCCGTCTCCCTTGTTCTCAGCCGGCACCTGCTCATGGGCACCACTGTCTCCCTCTTTTGCGATTTCAATCATTACTTCATCTGCTTTATCAACCTTTTTATCCTTCTGGGTCACATTCACTTCAATGGTAACCGGCTCTCCTACCTTCACCTGTTCCGGTGTCCAGCTTACATCCACTTTCAGCGGCTCCATCATACTTTCATCCATATTCATGCCGTCATGTTCACTCTTACTGCCGCATCCTCCCAGAACCAGTACGACAAGTAAAATAAGTCCTGTCAGCCAGAATCTGTTTTTCATATGCTGTCACTCCCTAATTCATTATCCTTCATATGTACGCCTCTTGGTGCCTCATATATTATACATGCTTTTAACTCTTACAAAACGCAGGCTTGTTCACAAATTGGTGACAAATACCACATCGATAACACACAAATGTTATTGACTTCATCAAGCCTTCAAAAAAAGTCTGCGATGGCGCAAAAGCAATTGCTCACCATAGCAGACTTTCTATAGGACATTTGAAATTAAATGGATTCCAGAATACCATGAAGCTCTGACAGATGCTTGATTTCATAGTCAGGCTCAATGTTTGAGTGCTTTGATCTATCATTCCGGTTGATCCAAACCGTCTTTAATCCAGCGGAAAGTCCGCCTATGATATCTGTCGATAGCTTGTCTCCAACCATGACCGCATCCTGAGGAGAGATGTTCAACCGGGAAAGGGCATGTTCAAAAATGCGTTTATCTGGTTTACCCTTGCCGAAGCTGCCTGAAATCACGATCTCATCAAAATAAGGCGCCAGTTCAGGTACACTGTCCAGTTTTTCCTGCTGAAGACCAGGACAACCGTTGGTGAGAAGTAAAAGCTTGTAGCGGCCTTTCAGCTCTTTAAGCACCTGGAAGGTTTCTTCATAGACATGAGGACGTGCTCGTCTCTCCGCTCCAAACTGTTCCGCCAGCTGCTGAGCCAGTTCTTCGTCATCGATTCCCAGCGCCTGTAGACCACGCTGCCAGGATTCCTTCTGGTAACCGGGAACGATCTGAGCCATAAGGCGGAATTCAGGCTGTTCGCCTACAGTAAATTGACCCCACAACGCCTCAAATGGGTTAATTCCGATCATTGCGGTAAAAGCATATGTATCATAAGATTCATATAACGCTCTTGCCTCACGGCGAACTGCTGCTTCAAGCGCCTCAGGATCAATCCCCGTTTTCGCAGCAGCCGTGTCGCAGGTTGCACGAAAAGATTCCTTCACGCTCCGTTCATCCCACAGCAGTGTATCGTCCAAATCAAAAAATACAGCGGTTGCCCCCATCTTCATCCATCCCTCTCCCAAGTATGATCTATTGTTTTTCAAAAGGAATATTAAAAGTATTCGCGAATCGCTCTAACCGTTCACCCATGGCTGCAGTATCATAACGGTTAACGATCCGGGTGAACACCCAGTTGCCGCCTCTGCTTACTTTTCCGTTCTTTCCTTTGGTACCCTTGAGTTCAATAACTACCGTACCTGATCCAACCTTAATCTTGGCAATTTGATCAGCGTTAAGACGACGATCCCGATTAAACTTAATGGTAGAAATCGTGTTTTTATCCACTTTAAGAAATGGACGACGCAGAAAAATGACGACCGCGAGCAAAACATACATAGCGACCACGATCCACGTCAAAGACGTATTCATAACTGCCTGCTGACTCGCCAATCCAAGGAGAACATAAATGGCTGCCAGTGCTACCAACGTAATAGGAAGAACGTAATTTCGTCCTTTGAAAATTTCTTCCGTTGCGGAGCTGTTCGAAGAATAAAGCGATGGTTTTCCTTGTTTCTTACGCTGCTTGTTTAATTGTGCTGTGTTTTTCTGAACCTTTCTTTCCCAGGAACGGGACATAGGTTTTCCTCCTTAACCATCCTATCATGTATTTTACTTGCGCTTAACATCCTGCTGATCCTCTACCCATTCGATCGTTTCCAATTGGGCCTTGAAGTTCCGGCGGACGTTTTGGAGGTATTTTTCGCGCAGTTTGGCACGTTCCTCAGTTTCTTCCTTCGTGAGCCCCGATTCCTTATGTTTACGGGCAAGCTCGTTAATCCGCTGAACTAAGCTGTCGATATCCATACACTACTCCTCCATTATTCAATTCATAACTAACTTTGCCATGAGAAAAAGAGCTTGTCAAGGTATGCACCTTTCCAAGCTCTTCTGTGTTAAATATCATTCATATATAGGAAGAGATAGTACATCTCCGGCTTCAATTCCGCTTGTCTTCAAATGATTCGTCTTCTTAATAACATTAATATAATCGCGTGTATCCATATCCTTCGGTTTATATTCAACGGCAATCTCCCACAGCGTGTCTCCTTTGGTTACGACCACCTGTTCCAACGGAATTTCATCATGTGGTGAACCGGCAAACACGCGAACCATTCCTGTACACCCAATGATGATAATGACGGCAGCAAGCATAAGCTTGAAAAGAAGACGGCGAGTGAACATTGCTTGCAGTTCCTGAATACGCTCGACAGCCTTCCATCCACCGGTTCCTACTTCAATAACTTCACTATTATAAATACTTTGGTATGTAGTATGTTTTAACATTTTTCGCGCTCCTCCAAACATTTGTTCTTGTATGAGAACAATATAACACGAACACATGTTTTGTTCAATAGTTTTTTCGAACGATTGTTCCCTTTTTTTAAAACTTAGATCTAATTCAAAGTGCAGGCTATATTTCATGGATATATTAGGGGAAGGTTTGTTCTATTAGTGATTGTACAGGGGAGCCTCTGGGCTTGATTTTTTAATATTCTGATTTTAGAACTTGTGTTTGTACGAACGGTAGTTCTATGTTATAATTTTACCAAACGTTACTAATGGGGTTGATGGGGAATGTCGAAGATATCTAGCCGGCAGCAGGCAATATTGGAGTTTATCAGAAACGAAGTGCGGGCCAAGGGTTATCCGCCTTCCGTCCGAGAGATTGGCGAAGCTGTAGGATTGGCTTCAAGCTCAACTGTCCACGGTCATTTGGACAGACTCGAGAAGAAGGGACTAATCCGTAGAGACCCTACGAAACCTCGCGCCATTGAGATTTTGGGTCAGGAAGAGTCCGAAAGCAGCAACCTGTTTACACATACGATCGCAAGAGTTCCTGTGGTTGGTAAGGTTACAGCCGGTGTACCGATTACCGCAACGGAGAACATTGAGGACTATTTCCCTCTTCCCCAGCATTATGTCGGGGATGAGAAAGTATTTATGCTTTCGGTTATGGGAGACAGTATGATCGAGGTAGGCATCCATAATGGTGATTACGTTATCGTTCGCCAGCAGCAGACTGCTGACAACGGCGATATCGTAGTCGCGATGACGGAAGAGGATGAAGCTACAGTGAAAACCTTTTATAAAGAGAAGGATCACATTCGTCTACAGCCGGAGAATCCGTCCTATGAGCCACTGCGGCTGAATCATGTAACGATCCTCGGCAAGGTAGTCGGTTTGTTCCGGGATATTCATTAATTGTTTTTGCGTACAAAATGTACAAGCCCTTGTTGCTCCTGCCGGAGAACAAGGGCTTTTTTAAGAACGCTTCTGTGAAAGTACGTTGATTGACGTTTTTCTTATTTTCCGCTTGTCGAGCTGCCCTTGTCGCCACATACTTGCTGCCTCTCCAAGCAGGCTCTGGTTCTGATGTACTCCCGGATCAGCGTTCATCATCAGCACCGCTCCCCTGCCAGTATATGGATGAGCAATCAGCATGCATTGATACCCCACTCCCCACCCAAGAGACGAAATCTCCAGTTGACCGTTCGAGGTATCCAAAAATACGCCAAGGCCTGTCCATTGAAAACAGCCCTGGGGCAAGATCATGTCACTGGCGGTCTCGGCAGAAATAACGAGCCTCCCCCTCCCGTGAACAGAGTTCATGAGTTCTATCAACAACAACGCCAAATCTGATGGCGTCGCCCACAGTCCTGCAGCCGCCGGAAATGGATATATTGTATAAGGGTCCTGAAGTCGTTCACCATGCTTGTTATGTCCGCTTGCTGATCCTGGCCGGATATCCATATCCGACGTAACGATCCTGCTGTGATTCATATGTAGAGGTTCAAATATCTTTTCCTGCATCAGTCGTTCAAAGGACTTGCCGGTTACATCCTCGATCAGCTGCTGAAGAATGCGATAACCTGTATCCGAATATATAAACTGGCTGCCCGGCTCTGCCATCAAAGCAGCAGGTTTTGGGCTGTAATATGTCGTTCCTTCCAACAGATCCGCCATGGTGGGAGCCCCATATTCTCTGGAAAATACACCGAAGCTTCCTTCCGGATCAGCGAAACCCGCTTGATGACTAAGGAGCCTGCGCAATGTAATATCTCGGGAATCATACAAGGGATCTTCAGGTATTTTCCAAGCAACCAGACGCCCGCACACATCCTCATCCAGTCCAAGAATCCCTTCTTCCACTAATAGAAGGACCAACATAGCCGCGGCAAATTTGCTGATGGAGCAAGCGTTAAACATCGTATCAGCTTGAATCGGTTTTCCACTCCCTAAACCCGTCTCCCCCCAGCATTCTTGACGATTCAACATTCCATGATCGATCAACGCCATGCTTAATCCAGGAATATTCCCCTTTCTCATCCGTTCTACAGCATTCCAAGCGTCTTTTTTCAAACCGGCTAACCCTCACTCTCTCCCACTGATTCAATACTAATAATCCAATTATAGAACATTTGTTCGCTTTTATCAATAAGAGGCTGTTTGGGAGTGGCAGAGCTCAATTACGATCGTACGAACGCAGCAGTATCGAATAAGAATTATGGGCATACCCGGCTGATACCGGACTCCGCTGCCAACCGCTGGCGATACTCTGTCGGTGTGACATTCATGCGCTTGCGGAATACCTGCGTAAAATGCTTTACATCCTGATACCCGATTTTCTCAGCGATATCGGCTAGCTTAAGCTGGGTATGCTCGAGCAAATGAACTGCCTTTTCCATCCGCACTCCCGTGACATACTCTTTAAACCCGCTGCCCGTCTTTTGTTTGAACACCTGACTGAAGTACGCCGGATTCAAAAAGACAACGGAAGCTACCTTTTCCAGGGTAACGTCAGTTTTATAGTTGGCGCGGATATACTGCACAGCAACTTCCATAGCGCGATTTCCGCCCGGTGCGTAATAATCGAACTCCAGCGTTCCTGAATCCCGAACCATCTGCTGAATGACGGCCGGAATATTGTCAAAATGATGGATCTCATCCGACAGCTGAATCTGAAAAGGAACCTTAACGTAGTTTTTCAGATGTGTCCGCAGTTCATCCACCAAGCTCTTCATGCCGTCTTTGGTGCTCACGGTAATTAGGCCAAGCAGGCTTTTACCGTCCAGGCTGGTGACGAATCCTTCACCATACCTTTCGATCAGCTCGTTCAGCACATTCTCGATGATGAAATGCTCTAGTTGCACCGTATTATCGCTTTCCATTTTGATGAGTGCCAATTGAAAATGGTGATGCCGCTCCACAAACGGGGCGATATCCATATTGCCTATATCCAGGCCCATCGCCCACCGCTGAATTACAGCCTCCCGCAAAAACTTCAAATTACTGCGAAGCATCTTGGCTTCCTGCTGCTGCTCAGCATCCCGCTCTACTTCTTCACTCAGCTGCCCGATCATGGACACCAGCAGATCCTTGCCGATCGGCTTCAACAAGTAATCTTTTGCTCCGAGTCTCACCGCTTCCTTCGCGTACGCAAATTCCGAATAGGCGGAGATAATGACCCATTTGATATGCGGATAACTGCTTCTAGACAGCTTCATTAATTCCAGTCCGGTCATGCCCGGCATCAAAATATCTGTTAGCACTACATCGATATTGCCGCCTCTGAGGATGTTTACCGCTTCACCTGGACTCTCTGCCAATTGTACGCCATGCTCAGGAAAAGCCCTCAGTATCGTCCGTTTGATCCCTTCCCTAATTACACTCTCATCATCCACGATCAATATGTTCATGGTCTATCTCCCCTTTCAATGGAATCGGAATGGTGATAACCACGGTCGTCCCCTGCTTAAGCTCACTTTGAATCTGCAGCCCGTATGTTTCTCCGAACATCATAACGAGCCGATCGTGAACATTCCGAAGCCCTATACCGCGTCTCTGTCCGGACTGTCCGGCGTTTGACGCTTCTGGCTGCCTCTGTGATAATGTCTCTTTTACTCTCGTGAGCGTCTGTTCATCCATGCCCACGCCGTTATCTTCAATGATGATATGCAGCTTACCCCCATGGGCTTCCGTGCTCACTTTCAGAAATCCGATGCTGCCCTGTGGCTCCAGCCCGTACTTCACCGCATTTTCAATGATGGGCTGTATCGTCATTTTCGGAAGCGTGACTTCCAGCCAGAGTTCATCTGCAGCAATTTCCGTATGAAGTCTTCCGCCAAGTCTTGTTTCAATAATCGTCAAATAATGCCGTATTTGCTCCAGTTCGCTCCCGAGCGTCGTACGCGACGCTTCTTCCCAGTTACTGCTGTATCTGAACATTTGCGATAGAGACAGTACCACACGGCTCAAGCGCTCGTTTTCCTGCTCATCCAGCATCCAGTAGATCATGTCCAGTGTATTGTAGAGGAAATGCGGATTGACTTGTGCCTGAAGCGCCTGCAGCTGCGCATTTTTTTCGCTGACCGTAGAAATTTTAATTGTCTCGATCAGCTCATCCATCCGGTAGACCATCCGGTTAAAGGACGAGACCAGACTATTGATTTCATCAAAAGAATTTACATCGACTGAACCGTTGAAGTTCCCCATCTCCACCTTCTTCATCTCACGGATGAGCAGCTTGAGCGGCGAGGCAATATTGCGGGAAACGATGGACGCCAGAACCGCGGACAAAATAATCAGCACCAGCACCACAATAATCAAAACTTTCGTCGTTTGATATACTTCCGCCTGGATATCTTTATTCGGCGTTAAACCATAGATGGTCCAACCGGCCATCGAAGTGTTAGCGGCTACGATCAACTGATCGGAAGTTTTATCCACGACGATACTTTCGTCCGGGGATGGCCTTGGAAGTTTATCAAGTTCCGGCCGCTTTGTGCCTTTTTGTTCAGATGATGCAATGATCTTGTTGTCCTCGTCCAATATGTACACCCGAGTTCCCGGACTGATGCTCACATTAGACAGCGCTTCCATAATAGGAGACGGATTTGTTTCGATGACAAGAATACCAATCTCCTTATGGCTGGTCAGATCATACAACTTGCGTCCGAAAACGAATACCTTCTCCTGCTGCTGCATCGTGTTGATTGGAGAACCGGGATAGAGTCCGAGCCACACCATGTTACCTGAGGATTCTCCCAGCTTTTTATACCATTCGGTCTGTGCATAGTTGTTGTCGATGACCCCGGCAAATTGTCTCTCATAACTGTAGACCTTTCCGTCATTCGACAAAATATGAATGCCTACCACATCGTTTCGCGAATAGTAGGCTGCTCCGATAATATTGGTGATGGTTCGTTCATTCATGACCGCAACCGAAGGATTGGATGCTGTCTCCTGAAGCAGGCGCGTCAGCTCATAGTTGCTGTTCAGCGATTTGGACAGGCTGTTGTAGCCTTGTAGCATCAGGTTGAACAGACCAGCGGTTTGAGAAATATTTTTCTCGGCAATATCGCTGACTTTCGAATGGATAATAGAAAGAGTTCGATTATAATACAAAATACTCATTAGGATCAAAATCCCGGTCATGCATCCCATAAATAGCAGAAACAAGCGGTTGTGTATGGATCGGAAGCGTCTCACAATTGATGTGCTCTCCTTTCGGGAAATCGACATTTCGTGTCAATTTTAGCATACTCTCCGCTTGTTCCGTACTATCTTTTTTAATAGTTCAGCCCTTTACCGCGCCAGCCACCATCCCCTGCGTAATTTTGTCCGACAACAGGAAGTAGATAATGATGACCGGAAGTGCGCCCAGTACCAGATAGGCTCCGATCGCGCCATAGTTGACGGAATATTGGCTGACAAAGCTGTTGACACCAAAAGGCAGCGTCTTAAGCTTTTCCGACGAAATGAATGTCGCTGCCAGGATGTACTCATTCCAGATGTTAATGAAAGTCAAAATACAAACTGTCATGACAGGCGGAACAGACACCGGTAAAATAATGCTGCGGAAAATCCTCCATATGCTCGCACCATCGATAACCGCTGACTCTTCAATCTCATGTGGAATGGACTTCATGAACCCGCTTAAGATAAACACGGCAATCGGCATTTGAAAAGCAACATAAGGCAATATCAGCGACAGGTGCGTGTTCAATATATGCATATTCTTGAAAATAATCATCAGTGGCAGCAGGGTCGCCTGCATCGGAATCATCATTCCAACGAGGAACAGCAGCATGACAACCTGCCCATAACGCCAGCGAAACCGGCTGATGGCATACGCACAAAGGGAGCTTAGCAAAATGACCGTAACCATCGTTATTGATGTTACAAACAAGCTGTTTAGCAGATACTGAAAGTAATTCCCTTCAAGCGCTGCGCTGTAATTGCTCCACTGAGGCGAATGCGGGAGGGCAAAAAAACTGCCTGATAAAATCTCTTCATTGGTTTTGAATGAATATAAAAACAGCCAGAGCAGCGGGTATACCTGAGTCACCACAAGGATGGACAAGAACAGGATGGCGATTATTTTCGCAATAGAAAACCGTCCGCGACGGGCAGTTGCTGTCCGCTTGTTCAACGTAACCACAGTACTTGTATTCATGGCGATTTCCTCCTTTACGAGAACCGTTTCTCCAGTTTGTTGAATAACAGGTTGATCAGGAACGTTGCAAACAGACACAAAATCACCAAAAATGTCGCGATTGAGCTTCCGTAACCGTATTTCATGGATAGGAAGGACATGTTATACATGTGCGTCGAGATCACGTCAGTGGCATGTGCTGGACCGCCGCCCGTCATGACCATGATCATATCGAATGACTGCAGTGAACCGATGAACGCAAGCACAATCGAAATTTTGAAGATCGGGATGATGTTCGGGAACGTAATATAACGGTCAGCTGTAAAACCTTCGGCGCCGTCAATTCGTGCAGCTTCATAAATTTCTTCCGGTACATTCAAAATGCCTGTGTACTGGATCAGCGTGTGATATCCAAGATATTGCCACAGTGCCACAAAATACAGCGAGTACATGGCTACAGACGGATCGGTGAGCCAAGAATGAGTCCAGGATCCAAGCCCGATCGCTTCCAATACCTGATTTAGCATGCCGCCCATCGATGCGGGGTTATAGATCGTCTTCCACAGCTGACCTACAATGACAACCGACAGAATTACAGGTAAAAAGTAGCTGGAGACCAGAAAATTCGGTCTGCGGATATAACGTTTCAGCAAGATGGCTACCAGGAGCGCAATCGGAATCTCTGCCATAGAAAAGACGGCAAACATTAATGTTCTTTTCACAGCCGGCCAGAAAACCGGATCATGGAAGAACAGATTTTTAAAATTTTCAAGCCCGATGAATTTGGGATCCCCGATTCCGTTCCAATCCAGCAAACCACTGTACATGGATACAATAATCGGCACAAACACGATACCTATATAAATGATTAAGCTAGGCAGTACAAACGCGGCAATCGTCAGACGGGAGACCTTCAGCACGTTCATAAAATACCCCCTCCTCTTCTGGCTGGTCTTTAAGGACTGGAAGGGAACTGCATGCAGCCTTCAGCACGCGTTCCCTTCTCCACGGTCATGCTTATTTATTGTTTTCTTCAAATGCAGCCTGATGTTCTTTTGCAACTTCAGCCGCATCCTTTTTCTGAGCAAACAGGTTCTGGATGCTGGTCAAGTGAACTTGAGCCGTGGCCGGATTCATCGTATTATCGAATGCCAGGTCGCCACCCTTTACTTCTTTGAAGAGATTCAGCACTTCCATAGCCATGTCGGAGTATCCAGCAGCTTTAAAGTCGCCGTCTACCTTTTGACCGATACCTACTGCGCCTTTGGCTTCAAATGCTTCTTTAGGGAAGCTCATCATAAACCAGTTCAGGAACGCTTTCGTTTCTTCCAGATGTTTGCTGTCTGCAGAGATCGCGAATGCGCTTCCAGGTGCCAGCATGAATTCATCCGGATTCCCTTTGCCGTTGATGGTTGGGAACTTGAATACGCCAACTTTTCCGTTCACAGAAGAGGTTTCAATACCGCCGGTTGCCCAGGTACCCATGAAGTACATCGCTGCTTTACCTGTTTTGAAGAGGTTTTCGCCTGCGTTGTAATCAAAGGATGTTGCGCCATCCTGGAAAGCTCCAGCCTGAACCAGGCTTTCGAATGCGTTAACGGCTTCGACGAAGGCAGGATCTTCAAACGTTTTCTTTTTATCCAGTACATCCTGCAGGAATCCAGGACCGTTATTGGTGCGAAGCAGCATGTTCATGAACAGGAACGAACCCGTCCAGCTGTCTTTTTCACCGATCGCCATCGGCTGGATGCCTTTGGATTTCAAAGTTTTCACGACATCTAGCATTTCTTCGAAAGTCGTTGGCACTTTTACGCCTGCTTGATCGAAAAGCTCCTTGTTGTAGTACACAACCGCGATGTTGTTGCCGTCAGGCAGTGCGTATGTATTGCCGTCAAAGCTGTACCAATCGAGAAGTCCGTCCTGGAATGTATCCTTCAGTCCGTTCTGATCCAGCATATCGTTCAGTGGAGCCAGAAGCTTCGCGTCGACAAAAGGCTTCATTTGCGCGGATGGATTCACTACCGTGATATCCGGCATTTCCTTCGAAGCAGCCTGCGTTTTCAGCTTAAGCTTTTGCTGGTCGGTATTCAGTGAATCCAGCTCGATTTTAATGTTTGGATGATCGGTTTCATACTGTTTGACCAATTTGTTCATCAGCTGGTTTTTCGGGTCGGTCGGATCCGGATAAATGTTTTGGAATGTGATCGTAATATTCTTTTCCGATGTATTGCTGGATGATCCAGTAGATGAAGTGCTTCCATCATCAGACTTGCTGCCGCCACAGGCAGTCAAGCTGATGGCCAGTGTGCCCGTAAGTACCAAGCTTAACAATTTCGACATCTTCGCCATCGTTTTATCCCCTTTTTGTTTGGTATAAACTCATTATGCAGGGAAATGACAAAGTTTGGGAGGTGAGAAATTCAGGTTTTAGGTTTAATTTCTATAGATTTCACGTGATGTTAACTTAAAAACCCATCTAGGAGAGTAATAGGCTAATAAAAAACCCCGCCAGCATCATGCCAGCAGGGTCTTCAGTGATATTAATGAGATCTTAGAACCAGAATGCTCTTGTGATGATAACCAGCAGAATGAACAAAACTAAAATTGCTCCGATATTGCTACCAAAATGTCCATAACCATAACCTACGCCTACTCCTCCAACAACTTCACTCATGAGTACACCCTCCTTAGGTTCAAGATACATAATATAGTATGGATAAATCCGGACTTGGTAAGGGCAATACGGCAAAAATAGAACGAGATCAATATTGGGATGACATTCGTTATTTCCGTTCAATATCTTGCATTCTTTGTTCCAGATCAGAGACGTCCTCCGCTATACTTTGGATTAAGGCTAGGAGATTTTTTCTGAGCCGGTTTACAACAATTGCCGCTTCTTCTCGAGTCATGGGTGCCCCTGGCCTGCTGCCATCAAAATATTTATGGTCTGTAGCTTCCTTCCACGCATCTGCTGCCCAAGGACTGACCTGGTTGATATCACTATTCGTCTCTGACATTTTTACATCATCCTTTCTGGTTTGCTTCTTACCATACCGTTGGCGCAACTGGTCTATCGTCCCGTCAAATTCGTTAAGGTCAACGCCTCCCGCGATCCCTGGAATCATACGACTGCCGTTCGGCAATACTCCACCAGATTTGCCATCACTGTATTGCCAGAAGTTCCAGCTGTTCCAGCCAGACGCATCCGCCGGTGCCTGATTGCTATACCTAGAAATCCACAATGGATAATCAGACAAGCCGCTAAAATTACCTATAAATGACGGATAAGTGTAGAGCATAGGGATCGCACCAGTCAAACGATTGATCTCCTCTAAATAAGCCTTGGCGTTGGCCGAGAGAACCGCTTTACTCAAGCCATTTTTGTTACTCTCATAGTCCAGAACAAACGGAAGATCAAACAAGGCACTACCACCCGCCGCCTGAATTGCATTGTAAAACATCTGAGCCGCCACCTTGGCCTTGTCCGCTGTCGTTACAGAATCATCCATGTAATGGTACGCACCAACCAGCAATCCTGCAGCCTTGGCGCCCTTGACATTTGACAGAAACATAGGATCCATACTGTTTTGCGTGGCTTTAATTAACACGAAAGAAATTCCAGCGCTTGCTACCTTTGGCCAGTCAATTACTCCTTGGTGATGAGATACGTCAATGCCCTGAGCATTACCTTGTCTCCGACTTTGCATTATTTATCACCCCTCTCATTTATATTTTTATTCCATATTATTTTTAAGATGGTCAAACCGCTTGTATATTTTCTTCAATATTTACGGCTCACGTAACACTTGTGGATAAATCATTTCTTCTGCCTCTGAATATGAGAATCAACCTCTTTTTCGAAAATATAAAAAAGGCCCCTCCACGGCATGGAGAGGCTTCTGACATCTATATTATATCTTTCTAATAAAACCCCTCACACCATACGGCGCAAGGGATTTGATGATTAGTACAGCGTCATGTATTGATCGCGTTCCCATTGATGAACTTGCGTGCGGTACATATCCCATTCAATTTCTTTCAGTTCATAGAAGTGGGACAATGCATGCTCGCCAAGCGCTTCGATGATAACTTCATCGCGTACCATCTCGTTCAGCGCTTCTTTCAGGTCAGCTGGAAGACTTGGGATGCCTTCTTCGATACGCTCTTCATCGGACATTACATAGATGTTGCGGTCGATTGGAGCTGGAAGCTCCATCTTTTTGCTAATGCCGTTCAGACCAGCGCGCAGCATTACAGCAAGTGCCAGGTAAGGGTTCGCAGCCGGATCCGGGTTACGAACTTCTACGCGGGTACTGAGTCCGCGGGAAGCTGGGATACGGATCATCGGGCTCCGGTTGCTACCGGACCATGCCACATAGCAAGGTGCTTCATAGCCAGGAACCAGACGTTTGTAAGAGTTCACTGTTGGGTTGGTAATCGCAGCAAAAGCACGAGCATGCTTCAAAATACCAGCCATGTAGTAGCGCGCTTCTTTGCTGAGGCCAAGCTCATCGGACTCGTCATAGAATGCGTTGTTGTCGCCGTTAAACAGCGATTGGTGACAGTGCATACCGGAACCATTCACGCCAAACAGCGGTTTAGGCATAAAAGTCGCATGCAGACCATGCTGACGTGCAATGGTTTTAACAACCAATTTGAAGGTTTGAATTTGGTCAGCCGCTTTAATAGCATCTTCATATTTAAAGTCGATCTCATGCTGGCCTGGAGCCACTTCGTGGTGGGAAGCTTCGATTTCAAAGCCCATTTCTTCCAGCGTAAGCACGATTTCACGACGGCAGTTCTCACCGAGATCTGTTGGCGCAAGGTCAAAGTATCCGCCTTGGTCATTCAGTTCCATCGTTGGGTTGCCTTTTTCATCGGTTTTGAACAGGAAGAATTCTGGTTCCGGACCGACGTTCATGGAAGTGTAGCCCATAGCTTCAGCTTCCTTCAGGTTGCGTTTCAGAATACCGCGTGGGTCTCCTTCGAACGGAGTGCCATCCGGCATATATACATCACAGATCAGACGTGCAACACGGTCTTCGGCTACCCAAGGGAAAATCACCCAGGTATCGAGGTCAGGATACAGGTACATATCGGATTCTTCAATGCGAACATAACCTTCGATGGAAGATCCATCGAACATCATCTTATTGTCAAGCGCTTTTTTCAATTGGCTTACCGGAATTTCAACGTTCTTGATCGTTCCCAGCAAGTCGGTAAATTGAAGGCGGATAAAACGAACGTTCTCTTCCTCAGCAATACGAAGAATATCTTCTTTAGTGTAGCTCACAGGATCCTCTCCCTTTCCATTATTGAATCTGATTTATTTTTTATTAAAAAACCGGGATAGTTCACCTTGGATCAATGATACCTGACCCGGTCTCTTACCTGAAACGAGCTGCTGCTTCAGCAGGCGATGCAACTGGGATTCTGACATTTCTTTTCGTTTCACTTCCGTGTCAGCGGTAATGACTGTTGCTTCCTCAGATTCCTTGGTCACTGGATTCATCACCTGTTTGATTCCGGCGATGTTTACGCCCTTCTCAATTAGAGACTTAATTTCCAGTAATCTTTCCACATCGTTAAAGGAGAATAAGCGCTGATTGCCTGACGTGCGCGCAGGAACAATCAGGTTATGCTGTTCATAGTACCGAATCTGTCTGGCTGACAAATCGGTCAGTTTCATTACAATACCAATCGGGAATAATGCCATGTTTCTGCGAATCTCATCACCCATGACTTATCTCAACCTTCCAGTAAACTTTTCTAACTCATATTGTACATTTCCTGATCTCATGCGTCAATGACATGTCAGATAAACTCACAATAAATTTCGATCTTTCATCTTTTGCAGAGCTAACATGACTCCAAATTTAACATGAGAGTATGTCAAACCGCCTTGCATATACCCGATGAAAGGTTCCCGGATCGGTGCGTCTGCGGATAATTCGAGACTGCCGCCTTGGATGAAGGTACCCGCAGCCATTATAACGGGATGTTCGTAGCCAGGCATGTCCCATGGTTCGGGAACCACGTGGCTGTCTACCGCGGCTGCACGCTGTATGCCTTGAACAAATGCAATTAGATGCTCCGCACCCGTGAATGAAATAGCCTGGATTAAATCGGTTCGCGGCTCATTCCATGCCGGCTTGGTCACAAATCCCGCCTGTTCAAACATGGCCGCCGCAAAAATACTTCCCATTAAAGCCTGTCCAACCAGAGTCGGCGCCATAAACAGCCCTTGGTAAATGCCGCGGGTCGTTCCCAGCATCGCACCGACTTCACTGCCGATCCCCGGAGCAGTCAACCGATAAGCGCAGAGATCCACGTATTGCTGTTTGCCGCAAATGTATCCCCCTGTTTCGGCGATGCCGCCGCCCGGGTTTTTAATGAGAGAACCTGCGATCAGATCCGCCCCGACTTCAGTCGGCTCCAGCACTTCCGTGAATTCCCCGTAACAGTTATCAACGAAGATGATGACATCGGATTTGATTTCTTTCACCTTCCGGATCATTTCACCGATTTCATTCACTGTGAAGGAAGATCGCCAGTCGTATCCTCTCGAACGCTGGATTCCAATAACCTTCGTCGACTCGTGAATTCCTGCACGTACAGCTTCCCAGTCGATGCCTCCATCTTCTGTCAATTCCGCCTCACGGTACGTAATGCCAAAATCCTGCAGCGAACCGGTTCCGTCACCTTTTTTTCCAATCACTTTATGAAGTGTATCGTAAGGACGTCCCGTGATATAGAAAAGCTCGTCCCCTGGTCTTAATACGCCAAAAAGAGCGGTTGAGATCGTATGCGTACCCGAAGCAAAATGCGGGCGTACCAGAGCTGCCTCGGCTCCGAATACGTCCGCATATACCAAATCCAGCACTTCTCTGCCTCGGTCATTATAGGCATATCCTGTTGATCCGGCAAAATGAAAATCACTTACCTGATGCTTCTGAAACGCTTCAATAACCTTCCATTGATTCTGGTCGATCACCCGGTCCAGCTTGCGAAATTGTCCTTCGATGCGCTCTTCAGCAGCTTCTTTCCATTGTTCCAATTCTTGTGCAAAAGTTATCATGTCTCCGTATTTCTCCTCCAAGTCAACATCAATCAATCTCTTACGAGATAAGGATGAAGCATATGTCCCCATTTTTCATAATCAGGCTTGTGTACCTGTACCTTATAAATCATATCATTTTCTTCGTTTTGCTGCCCTAACACATCTCCAACGCGGTAGAGCATGGCCATTGCGTTGCCGTCTTCCGGCGGTATACGAAACGTCAAGATCCCTCCGGATAAACGGTCTTTAATTACTTCTTTTAACGTGAGCAGGTCCGCCGGATTCAGAGCACTGATTTTGAGATAACCCTGCCCGGATGGCAGCATCTCAAGCTGCTCCTTGGTACAAATATCCACCTTGTTAAAAAGAATCAGCTGCGGCTTTTCTGCTGCACCCAGTTCCTCCAGTATCGAGTCAACCACAGCCATTTGTTCATCTCTCATAGGGGAAGAAGCATCTACCACATGCAGTATTAAGTCCGCTTCATTCGCTTCCTCCAGCGTAGCCCGGAAGGCAGCAACAAGATCATGTGGCAGGTTCTGGATGAATCCTACCGTATCCGTCAGAATAACCTCGCTTCCCCCAGGCAGCTCCAATGTGCGCGACGTCGGATCGAGTGTGGCAAACAGTTGATTTTCAATGTATACGTCCGCGCTGGTAAGCTGCTTAAGCAACGTGGACTTCCCCGCATTGGTATACCCGACAAGCGCGATTTGGATCGCGCCACTTTTTTGCCTACGTCCCCGGTAAAGCTTACGATGCTTGATCACCGCTTCAAGCTGCTTTTTTAGATCGCCGATTCGTCCACGAATATGACGTCTGTCCATCTCCAGCTTGCTTTCCCCTGGTCCCCGGGTACCGATCCCGCCGCCGAGACGCGACAAATTTTTGCCGTGTCCCGACAAACGGGGAAGCAGATAAGAGAGCTGCGCAAGTTCTACTTGTATAATACCCTCGCGCGTCTTGGCGCGCTGTGCAAAAATATCTAATATCAGCTGCGTCCTGTCAATAATCTTCACGTCCAGGTATTGCTCCAGATTCCGGACCTGAGCTCCGGACAAGTCATGATCGAAAATAGCGGTGTTCGCGTGAGTAGAATCGATAGAAATCCGCAGCTCCTCCACCTTGCCCTTACCAATAAGCCAGCGGGAATCCGGAACATCACGGTTTTGGGTAACCACATCCAGAACTTCTACTCCGGCAGTTTCTGCCAGACTAACAAGCTCCTGCAGGGATAGCTCTGGATTGATTCCAGACCGTTTGACTTCTTCGGTAACAAGACTAACGAGAACTGCTCGGTCGCGTATTTGCGTATTCGTATCGTAAATGGAATGTGCCAATAATGATTGCCCCTTTTCCGCAGCCTGCAGTTCTTCATCACATCATTTAAAACGTCCCCTTGTTGTCAAGCTTGAAATCCTCCGTTCTTAGTGTCATCAGCTCAAGCTTACCGGGATTCGTGTTCGAATATAAATGAAGCAGCCTCACGGCTTGATTTCGAATAGACTTTTCAATCGTATTCCGCACATATCTGGCATTACTGAAGGCATGCTCGGATTCATTTTTTTCTTGTAACAGGTGCTGTCTTAATCTCATTATCGCCTGAGGCATTAAAATGTAATCTCTTTCCTTCGCCATCAGCTCCGAGATCTGTATCAGCTGGTCAACCGAATAATCGGGAAACTCGACCTGGATCGGAAAACGCGAAGGCAGCCCAGGGTTCGTTTGCAGGAAATAATCGATCTCATCGGAATAGCCTGCCAGGATCAGGACAAATTGATTCTTGTGATCCTCCATGGCTTTCACCAACGTATCAATCGCTTCCTTGCCAAAATCCTTTTCACCACCGCGGGCAAGACTATAGGCCTCATCGATAAAAAGAATGCCCCCGAGTGCCTTTTTCACCAAATCCCTCGTTTTTTGCGCGGTATGACCGATATATTCGCCAACCAGATCAGCGCGTTCCACTTCGATTAAATGTCCTTTACTGAGTACGCCCATCTTCTGAAAAAGCTTGGCAATGATGCGGGCCACCGTCGTTTTCCCCGTCCCCGGATTCCCCTTGAAGACCATATGGTATACCTGCCCTCCGCAGGCTAGACCCGCGTCCTGGCGCATATGGGCAATTTGTAGCAGGGCATAAATTTCAAAGACAAATTCCTTTATGCTCTCTAGTCCGACAAGATTATCCAGCTCTTTCTCGATTTCCTGATACAGCGTGTGCTGAACAACACTTTTTTGGACAGGTACAGGCTCCTTTTCCGGAACTGCGCTGCTGAGCACAGGAGGCTCCTGGTTGCGTATAATAACATTAATTTGTCTGGATGGCCTGCCTTCCGGCCGGCCGTTCGCCTCAGCGACACGCCCGTTCATGCATCCATCACCTCATATCCACGCAAGATGTGTTCTCTATTCAATGTATTCTATTTGAGGCATGGTTATTAGAAGTTTCAAGCCTTTTTCCAGCCAAGCCAAAGAAGCAGCTCATCAACCTTCCATTTGGTATAAGCTAGCACCTCTCTGGGCTTATGATACTTCATCTGAAGCGTCTGGGATTCCGTCAAACCGAGCTGCGGATGATCATATTTCAAGTAATTGGCTATATCTCTCGATCGCATGCCATGATATTGATGGGTAATGATCACCGCGCTGGTATAGCCATGTTCATCCATGATCTGCTTGCTGTATAGCAAATTTTCATAGGTACTGCGCGCCTTATTTTCCAGTATAATGGAATCCTCAGGAACGCCATGGGCTACCAGGTAATTTCGCATCCCTTCCGCTTCGGTGTACTTATATTCAGGCTTGTCCAATCCGCCGCTAACGATCAGGGTGCTGAACTTCTTCTCCTGATAGAGCTTCAATGCTTCATCCAGCCGTTCCTTCAGCCCCGGACTTGGGGTGTCCCCCCACATAGAGGCGCCCAGAACAATTCCGACATCGCTTGTGCCGTTTAAACTGGAGCTCTGAACGTGATCCATTTTCCACCATACAAATCCGGTCCACAGTAGACCGAGAATGACCAGAACGCCGACACAAGAAAATATGAACTTCAGCGGGGAGCGCTTTTTCCCTGGGATCAGCACCGGCCCCTGCTCAGACATTGTCATGTTCTCCTCCTGAACTCTCCATTCTCGAACAACCGCTTGCGATGATCCAGCGACATCAGGAAATAAGGAAACTTATGCGCTTTGATGTCATTCAGCACTTCCCGGGCCGTAACTGTTGCAAGCATATAGTCATCTTGGGTAATTACCCCCCGCGCCAAGGCATCCTCCAGCTCATCCTCGTCAAGCAGGAATACTTCTCCGTTGCGCAGGACGACAATATCCAAATACAGATCGTCAAACCAGGGTACTCCTTGCTCCGTAACTCCCTGCGTCTTGCAGGTATCTATATACCACTGAATGATTTCCTGTCTTTCATCAAACATGGCCGTAATGATGTAATGACTGTTTTTCGGGAAATATTGCAGCCAAGAATAACCCTTATCAGCAATCCGGTAAGTATGGTTCCCGTAATGCTTCCAAAGGGGCTCCTTTAAGTTGTAAATCGTGTAGAGCGTTATGTACCCGGTAAATGCATCGCTCTCGACATAACGGCAGGCAAATCGCCGGCGGGAAATCCGGCGCCAATTCGCTCGATCTCCAAATTTTCGTTTCATGGGAATAACCCTCTCCAATATGGTAGCTTCAGCTTATCACATTTAGGAAATACACTCAAAATGTTTACATCAAATAAAGCGCAAGTACAATTCATTGTATAAGCAAAAATAAAAAGAGCCTCCATGAAGGAAGCTCTTTTTATTGAACTTGTGGATTCATATTATGGACTGGTAGTACCATCAACCGGGACAGAGCCGTTGTTATCCGGCTTCTTGGTTCCATCCACAGGGCCACCGGTGTCCGGTGACCCCCCGCCTCCACTATCCGGAGGAACGGTAGTTCCGATATCCGTACTGCCATCCCCGGTACCTGAACCACCGCCATGGCCGTTACCATTGCCGTTACCATTGCCGTTACCATTTCCATTGTTTCCGCTGTTGCCATTATTACCATTGTTAGTGCCGTTATCACTGCCATTCCCTGGATTACCGTTATCCTGACCATTATTGGTGCTTCCATCCGGATTTTGACCTTGGTCGGTATTTCCGTTCAGACCGTTGTCGCCCGTATTGTCAGGAGGCAGCTGTTCTTGTGGCGGTGCTTCAATCGAAATCGATATGACATTAGATCTGTCGGATTCCTTCCCCGTATCCGTGGAAACGGCCGTGACGTAATACTCATAGGTGTGACCCGCAAGTGCACCTACATCGTCAGCGGTAGCAGAAGTAACATTATCCAGAATGACCGAGTAGTTCGCCTCAGAAGCTTCCTTCCGGTATACGCGGTACATAACGTTACCAGTGTCAACCGGATTCCATGACAACGAAACGGTTTGCGTATCCGGTGAATAGCTTCCGATCAGTCCGGTGACGGGACTCGTCGTCTTTGCAACTGGTGGCGGTTCTGGCTTCTTCGCATTTTCCGGTACTTTGAATTCCTTCGCAGGGAAATCTTTAACTACTTGCTCCATTACTTTTCCCCAGAATTGCGCTGCAAGCTTACTGCTGTTTTTAAGCAAATGATCTTTATCCGGATTATCATACCCCATCCAAACGGCTGCGGTTAATTCTGGAGTATAACCAACAAACCACACATCACGGTTGGACTTCGAGCCCGGAATACCACTTTGCGTTGTACCCGTCTTACCTGCTACAGGTCTGCTGATTTGCGCTTTTTTACCTGTACCGCTATCGACAACATTCTTCATCATTTCGGTCATCTGATAAGCGGTATCCTCACTCATGACCTTCTTGCCGGCATCTTTGTGAGTATAGATCGTCTTACCGTCACTGTTGACGATTGACTTAATTGAGTACGCTTCGTTAAACGTGCCTCCATTCGCAAAAGCACTATATGCCTGAGCCATCTCCAGCGTATTCGTACCTTTGCTGGTGCCGCCAAGCGCCAATGCGAGGTTCTTATCCTCATCCGTCAGCGGAATGCCAAGATTTTTTGCGAAATCAAAGCCAGTCTGCACGCCGATCTGATTAAGCAGCCAAACCGCAGGAATGTTCTCCGACTTGGTAATTGCATCGGCCATTCCGATGGTATCCGAATAACCGTGCAGGTTGGTCGGACAGTAATTGCCAAAGCATTGCTTTTTGTTGCTAAGCTGCGAATTCATATCGAATTTG
This sequence comes from Paenibacillus mangrovi, assembly GCF_022898935.1. Lineage (GTDB taxonomy): Bacteria > Bacillota > Bacilli > Paenibacillales > Paenibacillaceae > Paenibacillus_AQ > Paenibacillus_AQ mangrovi. Next base: position 414,227 of record NZ_JALIRP010000004.1, read on the forward strand.
CCCGATTCCAGCGCCGGAGCGTAAGAAACGATCGGTTTGAAGGCTGAACCCGGTTGACGACGACTGTTCGTCACACGGCTGTAGCCCTTGCGCTCATAATCGCGTCCGCCAAGCAGCGCAACCAGGGACCCGTTCTCCTGATTCATGATGACCATAGATCCCTGTACTGGCTGGTTATCTACGCTTTTCTCGAAATTGGAATCGTCTGCGAATTCCTTTTCAAGCACCTTCTGCGCATTAGCATCCATTGTCGTGTAGATTTTATAACCGCCGATGTTCAGGTCGTCTTCACTTAGACCCGTCACTTTCTCAGCTTCATTCATTACGTAATCCATGTAGTTCTGATAATTTTGTTTCTTCTTCGGAGGTACGTAATCGTAAACGACTGTCTTTGCCTGATCTGCTTCAGCTTGGGTAATGTAACCCTGCTCGGCCATCAAGTTGAGTACAACCGCACGCCGCTGCATGGAGGCCTCCGGATTCTTGACTGGGTTGTATTTGGACGGCCCCTTAGGCATAGCTGCCAGCGTGGCCATCTGCCACAATTGCAGTTGATTCAAATCACTAATACCAAAATAATACTTGGATGCTTCTTTAATTCCGTAAATCTGTCCGCCGAAGTTAATTCGGTTCAAATACATCGTAAGGATCTCATCTTTGGTCAGATTGCGTTCCAGAGCTAGTGCGATAGACATCTCTGTCGCTTTACGGAAGAAGGTCTTGTCACGAGTCAAGAAAATATTTCTCGCGAGCTGCTGGGTAATCGTACTGCCGCCTTCCACTTTGGAACGCGCCATAACGTCTTTTACGGCTGCACGGCCGATGGACCATAAATCCACACCGCTGTGCTCATAAAACCGTTTATCCTCCGTAGCAACGAAAGCATCCTTGAGAAGCTTCGGAATATCCTCGCTGGCTACCGGATCACTTTTTACCAGAGAAAGCTCACCCATCAAATCTCCATTTCGGTCATAGACCTTGGATGTTTCGTGAAGCGTGATTTTATCCTTGTTCGCCTGGTAAATCCGCTCTCCGTTGATGGTAATGTAAAGATATCCTCCGAGCGCGCAGAATACGGCAAAAGCACAGGTGAAAAATATAATCCAAAATACTCGTTTGCCAGTAAGTTTCTTCTTTCTCTTTTTTGGTGTCTTGGACGGCTTTTCTTTATTTTTGCTACCAGTCCTTGACAGTTTATTGTTATCCATGGTGCCTCCTGACTCCCTTAAGGATCATTCAAGTAGTGGAATGAAAAGAACAACCTTGACAAGGTTGCTCCGCTCCAGTTCCTATGCCTATAGACATCAGCAAACGCAGCATACTCAGCCCAGCCCGCTCACCCAGTCTATATTCTTAAACGAAAATGATCCAAAAAAGTTTCGAATTACGTCCGTTAGCCCTCGTTTTGATTTTCCTGCATCAATGAAACATTGCGTTGAGGCGTAACCGTAGAAATAGCGTGTTTGAACAACATTTGCTGCTTTCCATCGGAATCGACAACGACAGTAAAATTATCGAAAGCTTTGATCGTACCGCGAATCTGAAATCCGTTTACGAGAAAAATGGTAACTGGGATATTTTCCTTGCGCAGCTGGTTTAAGAATGTATCTTGGATATTAATGGACTTGTTCATTTACCCGTACCCCCAACGTTTCATTTAGATTGTTTTGAAGTATATTCAAGATTTGAGAGAAACTTTCCTGCTATTATATCACGGATTTCCTCAAATTTAGCAGAAAAATTTACGGGCTCCGTGACGTCCACCCATGAAATATCCTTCATGTGGCGGAACCAGGACAGCTGGCGTTTGGCGAACCGGCGAGTGTCTCTCTTCAGGATCTCAACCGCCTCCTCCAAAGATTCACGGCCTTGAAGATAGGATATGATTTGCTTGTACCCAAGTCCCTGCATAGAGACCAGATCAGTTCCGTAGCCCTTGTCCAGCAGTGAAGAGACTTCTTCTACCAAACCCTGCTTCAGCATCTCGTCGATGCGGGCTTCAATACGTTTATATAGCATTTGCCTATCCATTGTCAAACCGACGAGGCATAATTGATACGGAGATTGCCTATTTTGCCCAGCCAGCTGGGCCGAAAGAGGGATACCCGTCAAATGATAGATCTCCAAAGCCCTAATAATTCTACGCTGATCATTGGGATGAAGTTTCTGTGCACTTTCCGGATCGACCTCAGCCAGCTTGGCGTGAAGTAGCTCTGCACCGTTCTCCTCAGCGAATGCAGCCTGCGCTTCTCGAAATTCCTTATCTTCCCCCACCTGGGCGAATTGATAATCGTAGCAGACGGATTCCACATACAGCCCCGTCCCGCCGACGATAAAAGGGAGCTTCCCGCGAGCATGGATGTCCCGGATAAGATGATGGCTTTGTTCCTGAAATTCGGCGACTGAGTACGGTTCGTCCGGTGAATGAATATCTATTAAATGATGCGGAATTCCCTGCATTTCTTCCCGTGTGATTTTGGCTGTTCCGATATCCATTTCACGGTAAACCTGCATCGAATCTCCAGAAATGATTTCACAGTTCAGCTCTTTGGCGAGTTCAATGCTCATCCTGGTTTTTCCAACTGCCGTAGGACCGACAAGCACCAGTAGTTTGGGTTTATTCTCGGTTGTGTTAAATCCTGTCAACGACGATCACTCCATATGAAATTTTAGAATGGGAGCGTCCCTGCTCCGAGAACCCGAGACGGGTAAACTCGTCGCTACCCCTTTTTTCCTTTAGCACCACCGTTTTCCGGGCAACTCTGACGGCTTCATTAATGCTTTCCTCACTCAGCGGATCACTGTTGGCAAACCAGCGAAGCGGCCTGATCGCCGAGGAATCCATCAGAGGCTCACGAAACATTGGGTCAAAATACACGATATCCATACTCTGATCCGGCAAGGAACGAAGCACTTCCAAATGATGCCCGTTTACAATGTCTACACGCCGCATAGCCTCATTAATCTCTTCGACTCCCGAAGTATAATGCCCGAGTCCCTCAGACAGGAGTGCAGCAAGCGAAGATGAGCTTTCCACTGCGGTTATCTTGGTGTTGGCGCCGCCCATCACCGCAAATACAAGTGCATCCGTACCGAGTCCGGCTGTGCAATCTAAGACGCTATTCCCCTCATTCATACACGCCGCATCCAGCATAGGATCACTTTCTCCCTTTAGAATCCGTTTGGCCCGAATAAAACCCATACTTGGATGGAACTCCATCGGTTCCTCTCCCGCCCTGACCAATCTTGCGCCATTATCCAAAACGACGATAATTTCATCATCGCCATGCTGCTTGGCCATCTTGGGAAGCGAAGTGTGACGCCTTGGAACATAAAGGCTCCCTGTGCGGGATGCCAGGGCCTTGGCGCGGTTAATGATTTCGATTCCGGCCTTGTCCCCCGTTGTAATAATCATGTCAATCTCCAATCGTTTATCATTATCATTTATTTACAAAAGTCTTCTCTTACATGACCCGCTTAAACAGCTTTTCCAGGTCATAGGTGGTGAATGAAACCACTATTGGCCGTCCATGCGGGCAAGTATAGGGCTGTCTGCATGCTCCAAGACGATCAAGCAGTGTGCTTGCTTCCTGCTCTGTCAGCTTCTGATTCGCTTTAATGGATGCCTTACAGGAGCAGAGAATCGATGATTTCTCTCTCAGCTTCGCTAAATCAATCATACGTTCTTCAAGAACCCATTCAGCCATTTCCTCGATGATCTCTTTCTCTTCCCCCTTAGGAAACCAATAGGGATGTGAGCGGACACGGAAGGTTTGGCCGCCGAAATGCTCCAGATAAACGCCCACCTGCTCAAACCACTGGAGCCTGTCCTTCAGCCGGCTGGCTTCAGATGGTGTGAATTCAAGCGTGATCGGCAGCAGAAGCTCCTGGGATGCGTCCGCTGGCTTTCCGAATTTTTCATAGTAAAATTCATAGTTCACACGTTCATGCGCCGCATGCTGATCGATCAGATACAGCCCTTGATCATTCTGCGCGATCAGATATGTTCCATGATGCTGTCCGATCAGTGTCAGCTCGGGAAATGGCGGAATCTCCGCGTGGCTGTCTGCGGATGAAGCCAGCAGTCTGCTGGCCAGTTCGGGATTTGAACTCTGACTGATCCGCTGCTGAGAAGCGCTACTCCCGCGGTAAGCGGAGGAACGCTCTTCTCTGATCATATTATGGCTGACCTGCCCTTGTCCCTGCTCTGAACTTGCAGATGGCGTATATTTGCTCATGCTGTCAGGTTGAATCGGAGTTTGAGCTTCACTGAAAAAGGAGTCATTTGGGCTTAATCGATCCTCGCTCTTAATCTGAACATCAGTAGTAGTAGTCTGTGCCGATTCCAATGAAGCTGCAGATTCCGACGTCACTTCAACAGGAACTGCAGCTCCGCTGCGGTTTGGAAAATGAAACTGCTCCTGAATAAAGGAGCTGCTGTTCTTGCCGCCAATGTTCTGCTTAACAGCCTGGGGAATCAATACCTCCTGGCGAAGGACCCGGTGAATACTATCCTCGACAAAAGGATAGAGTTCCTGCTCTTTGCTGAAACGCACTTCCAGTTTGGCTGGGTGTACATTGACGTCCACAAGAGACGGATGCATTTTGATCGTAAGTACAGCGAGCGGAAATCTGTTGATAGGAAGCAGCGTATGATATGCCCTTTGGATAGCCTGATTCAGTCCATAATTCCGGATATATCTTCCATTCACAATGGTCGAGATGCCGTTTCGGTTTGATCTGGTCCATTCCGGCAGGCTTACGTAGCCACTGAGTTCAAAGTCAAGATTTTCCGCCTGAACCGGCAGCATGGCTTTGGCCGCCTGCGTTCCGTATACAGCTGCGATCACCTGGAGCAGGTCGCCGTTTCCCAGCGTCTTTAGCAGCTGGTTCTCATTATGGCGCAGCGTAATAGCAATTTCCGGATGGGAAAGAGCAATTCGGTACATAAAGTCGGAAATGTGACCGAGTTCCGTTTGGATCGTCTTCATATATTTCAGTCGCGCCGGCGTATTAAAAAATAACTCTCTGACTTGCAGATCCGTTCCGCGGGGTGCAGGATGATCCTCTTCCGCCAGCAGCTTCCCGCCTTCAATATGGATACGCCGGCCCATACCGTCATCCCGGTTCGAAGTCACCAGCTCGACCTTCGCTACGGCTGCTATACTGGCTAGAGCTTCGCCGCGAAAGCCGAGACTGGTGATATGGAATAAATCCCGGCTGTTTTCAATTTTGCTTGTCGCATGGCGGTAAAAAGCCGTCTCGCAGTCATCCGGCTCGATGCCTGAGCCGTTATCGGTCACCCGGATGCTTTCAAGACCGCCTTCCTCCACATGAACCTCAATGCGGGTCGCGCCGGCGTCAATAGAGTTCTCCACAAGCTCCTTTACAACGGAAGCAGGACGCTCCACCACCTCACCGGCAGCAATCTGGTTGGCAATATGCTCGTCCAATATATGAATCTTTGCCATATCCGTCACCCCTTATTTCATATCCTGTAAAACTTATATGTCCTTAGCTTTCATTTTCAATTCATTTAACACTTGCATCGCCTGAAGCGGCGTCATATTCATGACATCGATGCTTTTGATCGTTTCCACAATATGCATTAGCGAAGGATCCACCTTTTCGACGGGTGCTGCAGCTTTGGATTCGGGTCTTATTTCCTCTTCTTCAAAAATGGACAGCTGTACGACCCCGCCTGCCATTTTCACAGGTTCTTCATGCACTTCAAATACTTTAGATGCTTCTGGTTCAGGAGCAGCGGGTATCTCTACAGACGCTGCTTGAGGTTGCTGTACGGTCTCAAGGCCAACTGCTGCTTGGGAAGCCCCTTGTTCCAACCCTTGCAGCAGCGTATAGGCACGTCCAATGATGGAAGAAGGCAATCCCGCGAGACGCGCGCAGTATATACCATAGCTGCTTCCTGCCGGTCCCGGAACCAGCTTGCGCAGGAAGAGGACGTTCTCACCGCTTTCCTGTACGGCCATGGAGTAATTCCGTAGTCCCTTCAGACTTTCCTCCAGATGGGCAAGCTCATGGAAATGCGTAGATACCAGCGATTTACAGCCGATTGTATCATGTACATACTCGATCACGGCTTGGGCAATGGCCATGCCCTCGCTCGTCGAGGTTCCCCGTCCCAGCTCGTCAATAATTATGAGGCTTCGCGGCGTTGCTTTTTCCGTCATCACCTGAATATCCGCCATTTCGACCATGAACGTACTCTGCCCGCCGATCAGGTCATCTGCCGCTCCGATCCGAGTGAAAATGCGGTCAATCATCGGCACCTCTGCCTTGCCTGCCGGCACGAAGCAGCCGATTTGCGCCATGATGGAGATGAGCGCTACCTGACGCATGTAGGTACTTTTACCCGCCATATTCGGGCCGGTGATTAGCAGAATGGCTGCTTCATCCCGAGTCAAACGCGTTGCGTTGGCAATGAAAGATGCATCCTTCATCACGGCTTCGACCACAGGATGGCGTCCGGCTTCAACGACCAGATCATAACCATCCGTAAGCACCGGCTTCACAAAGCCCTGCTCGGCGCTGACGGCAGATAGGGACTGATAAACATCGAGCTCAGCCACTTTTTCTGCCAGCAACTGCAGCCTGGAAATCTCGGAAGCAAGCTTTTCCCTCAGCTCGGTGAAAAGGACATACTCAAGGTCCACCATCTTTTCCTGCGCTTCCAGAATGAGTCCTTCTTTTTCTTTCAGCTCCGGTGTCACATAACGCTCCGCGTTGGCCAGCGTCTGTTTGCGCTCATATCTGCCGTCCGGCAGCGAGCCGACATTCGCTTTGGTTACCTCGATAAAATAACCGAACACTTTATTGAAGCCGATCTTTAGAGAACGGATGCCTGTAGCTTCCCGCTCCTTTGCTTCAAGCTCGGCGATCCAGCGTTTTCCGTTCACACTTGCTTCTCTAAGCTCATCCAGATGTTCATGACAACCAGGCTTAATAAGCCCGCCGTCTCGAACGGAAACCGGCGGATCCTCCACGATTGTCCGTTCAATAGCCTCGCTGAGATCCCTACATTCGTCCATTTCGCCTGCGATGCGCCGTAATGTAGAAGATGCCGAGGATGCACAAAGCTCCTTAAGGGCTGGAATCTGCTGCAAGGATACTTTTAATGCGTTCAAATCACGGCCGTTGGCATTGCCAAATGCAATACGTGCTACGAGCCGTTCCAAATCATAAATTTCATTGAGCGAGGCTTTCAGATCTTCACGCAGTATAAACTGGTTGTAAAGATGATCCACAGCCTCCAGACGTTCTTCAATAGCTTTACGGTTCAGCAGCGGCTTATCGATCCATCTCCGCAGTAGTCTTGCGCCCATGGATGTCTGAGAACGGTCGAGCAGCCACAGCAGTGATCCTTTCTTCGATCGGTCCCGAACCGTCTCCACCAGCTCCAGATTGCGCCGGGTGAACGGATCCAGAATCATGTAATGCCCCGGCTCATAAGGAGAAAACTGTGTCAGCTGCCCTAAGGATCGGCGCTGTGTCTCACTCAGGTAAGAAATGAGGACGGACACGCAGTGCTGACGCTCCGGATCCAGTCTAGCCCAGGCTGCTTCCCCAAATTGGCTTCGAACCAGTTTCTCGTCTTTTTTCTCCCAGGGGGTATAAACGACCGGACGGCTCCACTGAATTTGCTCCGCCTGGATCAGCTCCAGCATGCTGCTGTCCCCGATCATTTCTGCCGGTTCATAAATGCCAATCTCGTCCCGCAGCCATTCTACGGAGGAAGGAACCGACGTGACATATAGCTCACCCGTCGAAATATCACAAGCGGCAAGCGACATCATCCGGTCACTTTCCGTAACACATACCAAATAATTATTGGATTTATCGGCGATGGTCTTCCCTTCCATGATCGTTCCCGGGGTTACCACACGGACGATCTCGCGATGAACCATGCCTTTGGTGACGGCGGGATCATCCATCTGCTCGCAGATCGCAACTTTATAGCCCTTCTCGATCAATCGCTGAATATAACCCTCAGCGGAATGGTAAGGCACACCGCACATCGGAATACGTTCTTCTCCCCCGCCTTCACGGCCGGTCAGCGTAATTTCAAGCTCTCTGGATGCCTTTACCGCATCCTCAAAAAACATTTCATAAAAATCGCCTAAACGAAAAAAAAGAAAAGCGTCTTGCGCTTGTTCCTTGACTGCTAAATATTGTTCAATCATTGGCGTATACTTTGCCATGACTTACCTCCATACCTCGAACTTTGCTCATGCCCTATTATAGCAGAAAACAAAGAATATCATCATCAAGACTGAAAGGGAAGTTTCCACAGCGGACGGAAATCACGAAATTCGTTCCATATCCCCCCCGACCGGATCTGACAAAGCAGCGGATCGACGTACCTCTTCACTTCTTTGTATTGCTCAAGCGCTTGCAAATCCGAAATTAAGGGCTCAATACACTCACGGATCTTCTCTCTCTGCCCATTGTAATAAGCTCGGTGTATCCGGTCTTCATCCTCCAAAGGTCGCCTTTCCAGCACCCGATAATTGGAAACGATCAGATAAGACAGGTATACGATTCCCTTCGCTAACAGCGGGGATACCAGGAAGCTGGGCAGCGTTCTATATTCAAAGCCTCCATGTGGTTGTCTGCGGAAGTCGCCAAGATATCCGTATTTCGGACGCCTTAACTGGCTGCTATTTGCCTCAAGCACCGAAACCGGAAGTGCAAGATAATTATCCAGAGCCCTTAAGAGCTCGGCAGTAAGCTCAATACCGCTGAAGTGGAGATGACCTCCAAGCGGCAGACCCGTCTTCGGCATCCCTCCAGCCAGCCATTGCAGAGAACGGTCTTGAATCATCTCTCCTGCCATATGCAAAGTTCGCATGAGTCCGATCAGCAGCCCGCGGGGATCCTTGCTCGGCAGCGGTCTAAGCTCCGCGATCGGATAGGTGGTCACCCCGTTTCCATGCACAGCATCACAACCTACCTCACCTTCCCGGTCCAAGAAACGTGAGGCTGGTACGACCTCGTTATTCACCGGATCGACGATCAGAAACTCCGGATCCATGCCCAGCATGAGCGACGAAGTACTTGCGAGCTCATGCTCAAGCTTTTGCGTCTGCTCGAGATGAGCTAGACGATAAATTCGCTGCAGCCGCTTGCTCTCAATCAGTGCTGATGGCGTGATTTTCTCAACCGCATATTTCCGCTCCCCACCATTTGATACGAGCAGTACCTCCCCTGAGCTAAGACCAAGCGTGTAAAGGCTGCGAACTGCCATTTTTTCAAGCTGGCGAAGCAGGCCTCCGGATGCGTGTGGCTGCTGCGTGCTAAAAACTAAAGGCGTCTGGAGCTGACGATTTGCACCCTCGACCTTTGCCACTTCAATCGCATGCAGGCCGGATATATGAACAGCGTAGCGGGTGCGATATACCCCGTCTGTCCCCGAATCACTTTTCCGATTCAGCAAAGAAACAATGCCGGAACGTGTCAGGCGGGCATGCCTGAGAGCGACAGACCAGCTGTCATAACGAGCTGCTTCATCCTGACTGTTCATCAGCGCTTCTCCCCTTTGGTGCAGCCTCCCCGATCTACCTTCTGTGGAAACAGACCGCTTTCGCAAAAATTTTTTAATAAAAAAATAAAAAAGGAGGGCATTCGCCCTCTACGCCGCCGCCCTCGCGTCATATATTAAACCATACCTCTTTTCCAGCCCCGCAGCCCTACAATTCATCATCCAATATATCAGGATCCAAATCGTCGTAGTCCACGTCGTCGCTGAAATCAAATTCCTTGTCTTCGAAGTCTCCGTGGCCTCTTCCGCACACCAGAACACGAACCTTGGTCTCGGCCACAAGTTCTACACTATACTCGCGTTCTACCCGGATGATGACATTGCCTCCCCCGAAAGAAACACTGGCTTCAACGCAGCTTGGTTCCTGCGTGGCCTCCGCAGATACCTCCACGGTTGAAGCCCGGTGTTTCGGATCCAGGTACGAGAGCGGAACCAGCTCTACATAGGATACCGTTTCTTTTGCGACGTCGGTTTGAGAGTTTTTGTCATAGGAATACCAGATGTTGATATCGTAAGTACCAATAACTTCAATTCCGTCGCCTGCGGCAACCGCTTCGTACTGATGGTTTATAATCCATGCCCCTAAAATACTGGTTGGATTATGAGGCGGAGTCACGGTATGTGTTACGGTAGAGAACTTACGACCTTTGCCGCAGATCGCTTTCGTGATGATCTCTCTACATTGATGTTTATCGCTTAATGACATCTTTGAACCTCCTCCATACAATCATTCACTTAAGTGTATGCAGGACATAGGCATTTGTTGATTAAACGAGCATAAATGAATGAAATAATCTTCTTCCTCCCAAGAGAGTACTGTAAAAACAGCGATATACCGCAACTTTATGAACTAGATCTCCGTTTAGTAACTATAATATTAGAGCTTTTTGCTCTACCGAACGGAGGAAGATATGAACAAAAAAGTGGTGTTTTTTATGCTAACGGCATGGTTGCTCCTAACGGCAGGCTGCTCTGCTTCTAAGGATCAACCATCCGGTGGCGGAGATTTTTCGGCAGATGAAGCCATTGCGAAGACTGTTAAAGAGAAGAATCGGAACGATTTCCCTTCCAAAGCTGGCAGAATCGAAGGAATCATTAAAGGCGGAGGTCCTAGTCCGGGGATTCGTATACCAGGGATCTTTGAATCGAGAGCCAAGAAAGAAAAAGACTCCAGCTACCTCGTGACGCTAACGGAATATTGGGACGCCAAAAACTTCAGAACACAGGGTACGTCTGCAGGAGATACATTAAGCTACCATTGGCAGTATCGGGTCACGCCAGAAGGAATACAACTGCTGGACCAAGGCGGTGATTTCCCTCCGGATCAAGTAGAATGAAAATTCTTATTAAACAACCCCTGCTGTTACATGAGGTTTCTTTAGGATCCTCCAGCAGGGGTTGTTGCTTCTGTTCATATCAATTAATTTGATCCGATAGCCGCTCTGCGTGCTTCAACGGATGTCGGTGCCTTGTTCTTCTTCGCCAGCTTGAGGTACAGCGACAGCTCGCGGATCAGCTGCAGTATCGCAGAGCGGATCTCGAACTCCTCGCGGGTGGTAGGAAGCTCCATCGTCTTGAATTCCTGCTCCAGCTTTTTCAGTAGAAATTCCGTGCGTCCGGTATAGACCTCTTCCGTGACATCATGGCTGAGCTGCTCGAACAATTCTGCCACGTCATCCGCCTGCGGCATTTTCTGATATACATGGGAAATGAGCTGCATCATATTTTGGATAGACTCCAGCTGCTCTCTTCTCATGTAAAAATAGATGCTCCAGACCTCGTCCGGATGAAGCATCTGGTTCTCCATCGCCCGGTGTGCTGCCTCTTTTCCGATGCGGATCTCTTTGCCGGCTTCAATCAGTTCCTTGCCGTCCCATACATAATCCGGATCTCGGAGCGTCTCTGCAATCCGGGCAAAAATAATCGCGAACTGCTTATCTACCCGTTTACGGATCGCTACCATCTGGTCGGAAGCCTGCGGCATATAGGCCAAATTGACGATCAAGGCCGAACCAAGACCAATCACCAGCAGCTCAATCTGAGTCCACAGCCCAGCTAGCGTAATGCTGCCATCGCCGTAGATCCGAAAAACGACCACGGAGCTGGTGACGATCCCTTCCTTGAAGTTCGCGCGGGCAATAGCCGGAAAGGATACCAGGATATAAAGAGCCAGCACCCAATAATGAAACCCCAAAATTTCGAATAAAATACAGGCAAAGCCAAGCCCGAGAAGTGATGCAAAAAAACGGGCGGATATCGTTCGGATGCTCCTTTTGCGTGTTACATCCACTCCCAGAATAGCCAGCAGTCCCGCTGACAGCGGGCCTTTTACACCAAGCGTATCCGCGATCAGGATTGACATCAGTGTTGCAATCGCCGTTTTAATGACACGAAAGCCCATGTAATCCGCCTCTTTCTAACACATTTGACGTATTCCATGGTAGCGGATTTGGGCTCTGGACACAATATCACACGGGCCTGTCAATGTTCTAAGCGCAGCAATTGTTCTGTTTTTGCAACACTTCGGCGGCTTACCGCCGATGATTCAGCAGTTTACGCTCCGCATAAACAACAAGCTGGTACATGCCTGTCGCGACGACCGCAATAATCAGCAGGCTGGACATCACAAGTGTAAAGTTGAAAACTTGAAAACCGTAAATAATCAAGTATCCAAGCCCGGATTTGGCCACCAGAAACTCGCCAACGATCACCCCAACCCAAGCCATCCCCACATTCACCTTGAGCGTAGATATAATGGTAGGAAAAGAAGCCGGAAGGATGACTTTGCGGAATACCTGCGTCCTCGTTCCTCCAAACACCCGAACAACCTTGATCAGATTGGTGTCCACCTCGCAAAAACTGTTATACACAACCAGAGTTGTCACAATAACTGTTATCGAGAGCGTCGTAACCGTGATGGACAGAAATCCAGCCCCGAACATGACGATAAAAATGGGACCTAAAGCGACCTTGGGCATACTGTTGAATACCACCATATAGGGATCAAGCACCTTGGATAAAAATGGTGACCACCAGATCAGGACCGCGAGCAGCGTGCCAAAGAGCGTACCGAGCACAAATCCCACCACGGTTTCTCCCACGGTGATCCCCAAATGCTGCCATAGCTCACCGCTGATCGCATCCTTACCAATCTGTGCAAAGACTTTGGAAGGGTAACTGAACAGCAGCACATCAATCCATTTCAATCTGCCAGCAAGCTCCCAGAACGCAAAAAACAACAGCAGTAACGCCATTTGTACCGAAAAGACCTGAAGACGCTGCTTCTTTTCGCGCTTGAGATGCAACCTGTGAAACTCCTGCAAGCCGTCATCCGGAAGAGCGGGCGTACTCGTGTTCATCCGGCTGTTCAACACTGACATCTCCCCTCACTCCTTCCCACCAGCGCTCTCCATTTCGCGCCAAATCTCATGAAATAGTTCGTTAAATCCGCTCTGCTCCCTGGCCAGCATAGGTCTTGCAAGCCGGATATGTTCCGGAACCTCAAACGTCCGGCGAATTTTCCCCGGATGGCTTTCCAGCAAAATGATCCGGTCGCTAACCGCCGCGGCCTCAGATAAATCATGCGTGACCAATATGGCCGTTTTATTTCTTTCCCTCAAAGTCTCAGAGATCAAATCCTCCAGCTGGAGCTTGGTTTGGTAATCCAAAGCTGAGAAAGGCTCATCCAGCAGCATCAGTCCGGGATCGGTAGACAATGTACGTACCAGCGCCACACGCTGCCGCATCCCTCCTGACAACTGCTGCGGATACTGATTTCTGACTCCCTCAAGCCCCATCTCCTCCAGCAGGGAGGAGGTTTTTGCCAGATGTTTATCGTCTAAATGCCCGGTCAGCTCAAGTCCAATCGAGGCATTTTCAAATATGGTGCGCCAAGGAAACAGATAATCCTGCTGCAGCATATATCCTACCTCTGGCGATGTCCCTTCCACTTTACGCCCGAAGACAAACACTCCGCCTTTCGTTGGCTTAATGAGTCCGGCGATGATTGAGAGAAGTGTCGTCTTGCCGCATCCGCTCGGGCCGACAAGACTGACAAACTCCCCCGGGTATACCCTCAAATCCAATCCGTCCAGGGCCAGCGATGCTTCACGGCGACTAACGTAAACGTGGGTAATATGCTGTAATTCGACGACCGGCTCCATGCTTCCATTCTCCTTTCGGCCTCGGAATGCTACTTCACGGAAGATTTGGCTTTTTCGGCAAAGCTGTTATCAACGATTGCAGACGCTGGTACTTTCTCTTTCAGTTCTCCCGCCTGACTCATGACATCCAGCAGGTTATTCCACTCGGCATCATCCACAATCGGATCTGTGGCATAGGTACCCTGCTCCTTGTAACGCTTGACAGCAGAAATAACAATGTTTCGGTCCGCATCTTTAAAGTAAGGCAGGATCGCATCCGCGATGTCTTCCGGGCTGTGCTGCTGAACCCAGTTTTGCGCTTTTTGCAAAGCATTCGTGAATTTTTGTACGGTATCCTTGTTTTTCTTGATATAGCTCTGCTTGCTCATAAATACGGTATACGGAAGATGTCCGCTTGCTTCACCGAAGGATGCCACCACATGTCCTTTTCCTTCTTTTTCAAAAATGGAAGCCTGTGGTTCAAACAGCTGTACATAGTCCCCCGTTCCGGACAAATATGCCGATGCGATATTCGCAAAATCTATATTTTGGATCAGCTTTATATCCTTCTGGGGATCAATGCCATGCTTGCGCAGTGCAAACTCGCCTGCCATTTGCGGCATTCCGCCTTTGCGCTGTCCCAGGAATGTACTCCCCTTCAGCTTGTTCCAATCTATCGATCCTGTCTCGTTTCTAGCCACCAAAAAAGTACCGTCGGTTTGCGTAACCTGGCCAAAGTTGATCACCGGGTCATCCGATCCCTGTTGGTAAACGTAGATTGATGTCTCCGAACCAACCAATGCCACGTCAATGGCACCCGATAACAATGCCGTCATCGTTTTGTCGCCACCAGGAATCGTCTGCAGATCAACATCCAGCCCCTCTTCCTTGAAAAATCCCTTTTCCAGTGCCACATATTCAGGAGCATAGAAAACGGACCGCGTAACTTCTCCTACCTTCACCTTCACCGTGGACTTGCTGCCCGAGCAGCCGGAAAAGATCATTCCGCACAGGACCAGGGTGAGAAGTCCGATGATCCATAGCCCGCGTTTGTTCTTCAGCATTTGCCTTCCTCCATCCTCTTCAAAGCCATATGCCATCATATGCATTCGCCCAGAAAAGGGTTAACCGGTGTAAAGGCAGATATGAGCAAAAAGTCCCCTGTGTCATCCACATCAAGCGGATAAGCACAGGGGCCTCGTATTGTGTCTTACAAGTTTTTCAATAGAAATTAGAGTTTATATATCTCTTTGTATTTCTCTTCGAGATAATCTGCCAAATAATCCGGGTTCAGTTCCTCTCCGGTCACCTGCATGATGATCTCTGCCGGCGTCAGGCTCTTGCCGAAACGGTAGATTTTCTCGGTCAGCCATTCTTTGATTGGAAGCAGATTGCCTTTGCTAATATATTGATCCAGCTCAGGTAGCTCTTTTCTCATCGTGTTCATGATTTGTGCAGCATACATGTTGCCAAGGGAGTAGGAAGCGAAATATCCGAAATCGCCGCCGGACCAGTGAACATCCTGCAGCACGCCGAGGCTGTCGCTCGGAGGTGTAACGCCGAGGTATTGCTGATATTTCTCATTCCATACTTTCGGCAGGTCTCTGACTTCCAATCCTTCATTAAAGATCATTTTCTCGATTTCATAACGGATGATGATATGAAGGTTGTATGTCAACTCGTCCGATTCGATCCGGATCAGGGAGTTCTCTACGTGGTTGACGGCACGGTAGAAGTCATCCAGTGCAACATTCTCCAGCTGCTGTGGGAAATGCTTCTGCAAGTCTGGGTAGTAGCGCTCCCAGAAAGCGCGGCTGCGTCCGATAATGTTCTCCCACAGACGAGATTGGGACTCATGAATTCCCATTGATGTGCCTGTTGCCAGTGGTGTGCCGGCTAGATCCTTACTGATATTTTGCTCATACAAGGCGTGTCCGCCTTCATGAAGCGAGCTGAACAGCGCGCTGGTAACATCATTCTCTAGATAATGGGTCGTAATCCGTACGTCTCCGGAATTCAGACCCGTCGCAAATGGGTGAACGCTTTCATCCAAGCGGCCAGCTTCAAAATCATATCCCATTTGCCCGAGGATAAAGAGTCCCATCTTCTCCTGCTGCTCTTTTTCAAAGATTTGGTCCAGGAAGGTGGTGTTCGGCTTGTTAGGAGATTCCTGAATAGCTGTCACCAAAGGCACCAGACGGTTACGCAGTCGGCCAAAGACGTCATCCAGCTTCTCAACCGTCAAATCCGGTTCATATTTGTCCAGAAGCGTGTCATAGGTCGTCCCCTTCACACCCCAATACTGAATCAGTTCTTTCAGCAAACCAACGATTTTCGTCAGATTCGGTTCAAAGGAAGCAAAATCATTGTTTTCCTTCGCTTCTTCCCAAATCGTTTGAGTATGTGCAGAAAGCACGGAGAACTCCTCGATTTTTTTCGCAGGAATGCTGCGGTTTTCATCGTAATTCTTTTTGAGTTCCTTCACCACGCGGCGAGTCGTTTCATCCAGTTGGCTGTCGACTTCCGGGGTGGTAAAATAAGATATGTACTCTCCCATTTCATCCGATACCTGCAGCTTAAACTGCTCCGCTGCAAGTGTTCCGATGACTCCGGAACGAAGCTCTACACCCTTACGCGGCGCTCCCGTGCGCAGATCCCAGTGCATCAGGGAAATCGCTTCCGTATAGGCTTGAATTTTATGAACCAGTTCCATAAATGATTCCAATTTTGCCTTTACTTCATTATTCATTCAAAGATTCACCTCGCCCACGTATTTTCGTCCTACCTCTTGATGATACTTTTTGTAGAAAGTATAATCAATATTTAATACGAATCATTCGCCTTCAAACCACATTTTTGAGAAAAGGAGCCTGCAATCATCATGAATATTCAAATATCCGAACGAGCGGAACGCTTTCTGCGCCAAAAAATAGGCAGCAAGTCTTCGCCTGTCAGGCTTGTCTTTGACTCTGAGGGCTGTGGCTGCGGCGTCAACGGTATACCCGCCCTATGGATTCTGCCGGCTCAGGATGAACATGACATGATCATACATAGCAATGGAGTTCCGTTTGTCATGGGCCGGGTACATGCGATATATTTCGAAGAGAATCTATATCTGGACCTAGAAGAAGGCTTCCCTTCATTCCGTCTTTCGGGAGACAGCCAACTGTACGGTCAGAATATAAGACTGCTTGATAAACGGGAAGACTAATCTAATAAAATCGAAAGGTTGGATGCGATATGAGCCATATTTCAGAAATTATGGAGTACAACCATCAATTTGTGGAAGATAAAATGTATGAGAAATACTTAACCGGGAAATTCCCAGACAAAAAAATAGTGATCATCACCTGTATGGATACCCGTCTGGTAGAGCTTCTGCCGAAAGCGATGAACCTGAAGAACGGTGACGTGAAAATCATCAAAATCGCCGGAGCGATCGTCTCCCATCCTTTCGGTAGCGTTATGCGGAGCGTTCTGGTTGCTTTGTACGAGCTGAGTGCGGATGAAGTCATCGTTGTCGGGCATCTTGACTGCGGTATGGCTGCGCTGAACGCTGAGCATATGATTCAGGAGGTTAGAAACCGGGGTATTTCCGAGGAAGTGCTCTCCACCCTCGAGCATTCCGGTATTAAACTGAGCAGATGGCTTCATGGCTTTGAGAACATCAAAGAAGGCGTTACAGGTACGGTTAATCTGATTAAAAATCACCCGCTTCTTCCTGGGGACGTGCCAGTCCACGGCATGATTATCGACCCGAATACCGGAGAGCTTGAGCTGATTGTAGACGGCTATAACAAATAATTCATAGAATTTCCCTAAACACGGATACCTGTATCCGTGTTTTTGCTGCTTCGGTTGAAAACCGTACAGTTTAAGTGTACACTTTTTGAAGAACGATCATATCACGTATGGGAGACTTTGCAAATGAATACGTTATCCTACGGATTATTGGCATTTTTGGCCAGAGAACCTGGTTCAGGCTATGATGTTATGCTGAAAATCCAGCCGTTCTGGCAGGCCAAACACAGCCAAATCTATCCACTCCTTGCACAAATGGAGGAGAATGACCTACTTACTTCTTATTGGATTAAGCAGTCGGAAAAACCCGACAAGAAAATCTACTCGATCACAGACAACGGCATACGGAAACTGAAGGAATGGATGTACATGCCTCTTCCGGATCCGGTGACCCGGGATGAGCTTTCGATGAAAACATTTTGCATGTGGCTAACTGACCGCGATAATGCAATCGAGATTGTGGAGACGCGAAAAGCATATTTCACGCGTAGACTCGAGTCCTTCAACACGAAGCTGCAAAATGTTCCTGAAGAAAAAAGAGCCTTCGGTAACCGGGAATTCTATGATTACATTCTCATCCAAAAGGGTATATTTAATGCGACGGCCGGACAAGATTGGTGCAATTGGGTGCTTGGTATGCTTAGGGAGCAGCAGGCCAAGGAATCACCCATTCAGCCTGTGCAGTAATAATTATAATAAAAATTAAACTATTTAATATTTTCGAGAAAAAAAATGAAACCTTAAGATACTTAGTACGTAAAGCATTGTAGGCGCACATACATGCCAGCAAAAAAACTTGGGAGGTATTCTACTACATGATGACAAAAACGATGAAGAAATGGACCATGATTATCATGGCATTTACGATCTTCTTCGCAATTTCTTTACCTGCGGATAGCGTTGATGCCAAGCGCAGCAGCGGCGGCAGCTACAGATCCGGTTCTAAAGGCTTCACCAATACGCCGAAAAAATCTCCAACAACCGATAATGTTAAAAAGTCAACGAATACGAACAATTCTACATCGGGTACAACAGCCAAACGTGGATTCTTTAGCGGTGGCGGTTTCATGAAAGGCCTGATGATGGGCGGTATCGCCGGTATGCTGTTCGGAGGCTTGTTTAGCAACATGGGATTCTTCGGCAATATTCTTGGACTTCTCATTAACTTGCTCGCTATTTATGTGGTCGTATCCCTTGTTATTGCGGGAGTCAGAGCGTTTAAGAATCGACGGAAACCGGACACGCGTGACGGACGGTACTAAGCCATGATGATACTTACAATGGATGAAATCATTAATGCGATTTGCCTGCATATCGCTGAGCGTAAACAGATTCGTCCCCAAGATGTTCAAGTCGAGCTTCTCTGGGACGAAGATACAGGCTTTTCCGCTGAAGTTACGGCCCAAGGTCGCAGTCAGTACCTGGTCGAATCCAATATGATCGAAGCCATTATGCGATACCTGCAAAGCGAATATGACGTCCGTGCATTCCGTGAGCAGATCACACTGGATTTGGACGAAGAAATAACAGCTCAGATCAACGTGTAAATGCGGCATACGTATTAAAAATAAAAGGTAGACATCGTTCAGATGCCTACCTTTTTTGGTGTTTCAAAGCTTCAACTTCAAACTTTTCATGAAGCGATCTCACTTGATACAACTCATCAAACCCTTCACTATGTAAAGGAGCCTGTAATTTCTTCATTGTACTTTTGATTCCTACCTCAGCAATCCGCTCTTTCCCTTGCCTTTTGTCATTTCTCTCAAGGGATGACTCATAATCTGGCTCAAAGTAGTATCCAATAATCTTAAATTTATGCTGCTTTGCTATCTCAATATATTTTTGCCGGTCAAACATCGTTGAGTTCGTGTTGTCAATTACAAATGGTTGTTTGGCTCTAAGCGATGCCTCAATAAAAATATCCTCACGATTCCTGGTCTTTAACATATCAAGGTTTATCCTCATATGAGTTTTGAAAAATCTCTCTTGGTAAAAAGTTGATTTTCCGGATGCTTGAATCCCAATGAAGATTACGCATTCCATAATTATTCATCCTTTGATAAATAAATTGAACTAAATTTTAATCCTCCATGCACCTATTCTTTAGTTCAATTTATATAAATAAACGAATTGGTTTATGTACTCTCTATCTTGACTAAAGATCGGTGTGTCGAAGTCAACATCCCACTTACTTCTTGTTGCTTCTCCTTTTATGTAATACTGCTTGGTAATGCAAACTCCACGCTTTTGCCAAGTGGGTAGTTCATTCCAATTTATACCTTTCTCTGAGAATAACTTATCCTGAAGATTTTTACCGTTTAGACCTTGAAGTTCCGTATGAGGAAAGTTTGCCTGTGCTACCATTGAAATACTGTTTTTGGTGGCATCTTGCTGTCTCCAGAGAAAATAATTCGTTACTTCATCATGAGGAAGAACCCAAGCTCGACTGTCAAATGTGGCAAGTGGTTTATCCGGATAATATTCCTTGATCACTTCGTTGAACTTTGCAGTTGCCATGGAAGCAGACACTGAAACCATTTTCTGAAGATTATTTTCAAACCAGGATTGTGTTGTTAACTTATCATAATTCGTCAACAGAATAGATATCTCATCACTTTGGTGATATATCAATTTACAGCCCATGATATTCTGAGCTAAGTATTTACACGTCTCCCAAAATGCTTTGGTTAATGATTCATCAAACGGTTTCTCCATTCCGTGAGTAAAAGTGTGAAAATGAGAACCATCTATTCGAATGATTACTGGAAGCCTCTGAGGAAGTGTTTGTCTAAATATGTTTTCGTAACCTTTCATACGGTTACCAAAGTCGTCTTTGTTCATTTTTTCTCCTTTTGTTTTCCATTTCTTACTTAAACCAAATGTTTAATCCTGGGGTGTCTCTTGTATCTAATAAATCCTGTTGTGCTTCATAGGTATCTTTGACAATACTGCCTAAAACTAATCCCCCTTCATAATGATTTGCAAGACAAGATGCCTTGTAAGTCGGTACTATTGATCTGAACTTACTGCCGAGAAAATTTAAAACGTAAGGCCACAATACTAATGAAAGAATTCTCCTTGATTTACTGAGCCTAAAATATTTGCAGCTGTTCGCATAGGATTATTACTTGCTAAACTCGTAACAATAATATCAATATGATTATAGACTTCACGAGGAGCTTTTATTGACTCAAGCACTTTAATCGGAGTATCTACATCAGCAACATTTAAATGAATCGAACCACATCCAAACACACGCTGCCAAAATGGTAATACAATGCTCTTATCAAGTACTTTATAAAAGTCCAACTCATCCTCAACCAAATTTAAGAATCCTCGTCTTGTGACCAGCCTTTTTTCATATACAAAGTACTTCGTGAATGAAAGTGGTAATCCAAAAATTGTACACTTTCTTCCCGACCAAACTAAGCCTCCTCGCGTTGCAGATCCTTGATTTGACACTAATTCTGCCTCCTATACTGTTAGAATGAATGATTAAATCTTCTACTACGTTAATTATTCATTCTTGTATCCATTGATGACTAAAATCCAATGATTCCTTAATTCCTAATCTTGATGTCCATGACATCCCTCCTCGGATATTCCTGGTTCCTTCTTTTGAATTGCCTGGTAAATCTCGCGAACCATCTCTGCCAGTCGCTGGTCGCTTTCATGATTAAAGTCTCTAAGCGTTTCGGCTGCTACGTCGAGCAACTGACTGACCTTTTCCAGATGGGCAATCTTCTTGCGCGTTTCTGCATTCTTGGCATCGAGGAACGCAGCAACCTCTTGGCAATAAGCAGAGTCTACATTCTCCATCCTGTGGAACCCAAACTTTCCCTTGATTTCGTCAAGAGAAAACTCCGCATACTGCATGATTTGAATATTCATCAAGTCGATAAGGTCATTCTTCGAATACCTGCGGTACCGATTGTCTTCCCGGAATGGCGATACGACTCCAATCCGGTCATAGTACCGAAGCGTATCCTTCGGGACCCCAAGTATCCGCGAAACCTCTTGTATAGAATAAAGTTTTTCCATGAATTCAAAATAACATTGGAGTAACCACCAATGTCAAGACGTTTTTTATATCCAACAAAAAACGACCACTCCCCAGATGATCTGGGGAAGCAGTCGCTGCATAAGTCTTTTTATGGTTGCCTTATATTAATCAGTTAACGGGATCGAGTAGAAGAATCGATTTCCATTGCCGTTGACATACCAGACAATTTGGTTACTCATAACGATCGGACTGCATTCGGATAATGCAAAATTCTTGATGGTTTGGATCTCTCCCTTGGCTTTCCCCTCTCCATCAATAATTACATATTTGAGATCACCTGGATGATTGTCCTTATCAAATTCCTGCCATAGCACCATCATCTTGTCGGATCGTTACGTTACGTCAACCAATGCTTCCCGCAGCGCTTCTAGAGTGGTCACCGGCTCCTTGCAGCTGAAATGCTCACAAATATAAGCCGCAGCTTTGCCGGATACCGGCTTCATGTCCGCAATATGAGGCAGCAATTCACGTAGCTTCTCCCCCGCTTCGCCTTCCCAATTGTATACAACCGAGGCGCCAGGTAAATAAGCCTGCTGCACGGCGGCAACCATATCCTGCATATGAGTATCATCTCTGTTACCGCTGAGCACAATCTCCCGGCCTCCCTGAAAAGGCTGCATAGCGGACAGCAAATACATCGCATAACCCATCGGGTATTGTACCGCCGTGCCTGTAAACACCTGCAGCTGTCGATCCACAAGGGATGTAAGTTCAGGATCCTGGGTGATTGCGGCTAATTTACTCAGCTGCAGCGCAGCGACCGAATTCCCAGACGGAATCGCGCCGTCATAAAGTTCCTTAGAACGGCTCAGGAGTTTTTCCCCATGCCTGCTGCTAAAATAAAAGCCTCCATCAGCTTCATCCCAGAAGTCTTCAATCATGATATCCTTCAGACTGATCACTCGCTTCACGTATTCTGTATCTCCTGTTGCTTCATACAACTCAATAAGCCCCCACATCAGAAAGGCATAATCATCCAGGTACGCTGTAAAAGCCGTATCCCCTTCTCGGTATCTTGCTAGCAATCGGCCATCTTCCTGCCTCATGCGGAACCAAATAAAATCCGCTGCTTTTGTGGCAGCCTGAGTATAAGACGGATTCTGAATCACCTTGGCCGCTTTGGCAAAAGCAGCAATCATCAATCCGTTCCAGGAGGTTAGCACCTTATCGTCTTTAAATGGATGCACTCTTTTTTCCCGGTAATCAAAAAGCTTCTGTCTCGACTTCTCTAACTGAGTGGTCAGCTCTAGCAATTTTATGTTATGTTCCTTCGCGTAATCCTGAGGTACAGCTTGGATTAAATTCGGGATATTACTGCCTTCGAAATTCCCCTCGGGCGTTATGTCATAGATGTGACAGTAAGTATCCAGATCTTTCAGATCCAGTGCTTCCTCCACATCCCCTTGGGAAAACAGATAGAATTTACCCTCAACGCCTTCGGAATCGGCATCCTCTGCGGAATAAAAAGCCCCTCCAGGCGACGTCATGTCTCTCTGGATATATGTTAGCACGTTCTCCGCAACCTCGGCCCAAAGCCTTTTCCCGGTCAGCTGGTAGCCTTCCAGATAAGCCATGACGAGCAGCGCGTTATCGTACAGCATTTTTTCAAAATGAGGAACAAGCCATTTCTCGTCTGTCGAATAACGCGCAAATCCAAAACCGACATGATCATGCATCCCGCCGCGGTACATCCCCTCAAGCGTTTTTTCTACCATCTGCAAGGCTTCCCGGCGGTCGTACATTTCAGAATAGGCCATCAGAAACAGCAGATTATGAGGCGTTGGAAACTTCGGCGCCGAACCAAAGCCGCCATATTCGGGATCAAACGTCTGCAAGTAATCCTCGAATGCCTTATCGAACAAATCCTCATCCAACATACCCTGCTGCGGCTTCGTCACATGGTTATCAATCTCTTGCATAATTTTGTCACTGACTTCGATGATTTGTTCGGGGTTGTCCGACCATTTCTTCTGAAGCTGCCCCAGAACTTCCATTAGCCCCATCCGGCCGTACATTTGGCGTTTAGGGAAATAGGTGCCTGCAAAAAATGGCTTTTTATCAGGAGTTAGCAACACCGTTAGTGGCCATCCTCCTGATCCGGTTAATGCTTGGCATACTGACATGTATAGATTATCGATGTCCGGACGCTCCTCACGATCGACCTTGATGGAAACATAGTGTTCATTTAAAAGTGCCGCGACCTCTTCATCCTCGAAGGATTCGCGCTCCATGACGTGGCACCAGTGACAGGTAGACCTAAGCCCCAACTAGGAATAGCCAACTGATAAGAATACTGGCTTACCTTCACGTGAGGCCTTGCTAAAAGCTTCTTCACCCCATGGCATCCAATTCACCGGATTGTGAGCATGCTGGAGTAAGTATGGAGATTTCTCATTTATTAGTCTGTTAGTGTACTTGTGCTTTACAGTTTCATCGCGCATTATATCCCACTTCCCTTTTAGAAAAATTTAGTCATCAGATATTATTACCCATAAAATGTATCACAAGCCACCATAAAATTTTATAAAGAAAAGACCTCATTCGAGGTCTTATTGTGGATTGAATTTATAATAAAGTTCATTGTACATTTGGTTTGTTTCCTTGATTGCCTGGTCAGATGGTTTATTCAAAATGGTTCTTGTGATGGTATACCTTTGCTGCTCGAGCTCCTTCATGCCGGTACGAATGCTATCCTTTTTCTCGGTTGTGTGCTTGATCAGCTCGTCCAGGTAAAACCTGAAATGGTCCGGCTTGGATAGCATGTAGGCGAGCAGTCCGCGGGCTTTGAAGCTGAGGCGTTCATCCTGCAGCAGACTATTGTCGATCCGGGTGAATGGTGGCGGATCCTTGCCTGACTTTTTTACTCGATGTGTCGCCACGTCACTCCCCTCCGATTTATCAACCTCGAACGAAAAAGCACCAGCTAATGGTGCTTGTCTCGATGATGCCCATATTTGGCTAGCGAAATAAAGTGGCATTCCTTCTGTGGCATTTTTAACTTTTTGGTTGAATAATCACTCTACAGAAAATAAAATGAGCTCAAGGAGCGTGATTATTTTGCCAACAATTTACAAGGAAATTTTGATTGATGCCTCACCAGAGCAAGTATGGAATGCGGTCAGCGACGTAGGCGCTGTCCATCATCGTCTTGTCCCTGGCTATACCGAGAACACCATTATGAACGGTCACGAAAGGACGCTCATTATGCCAAACGGTGGCAGGGTCCGTGAAATCATCGTTTCTATCGATGAAAAGGAACGTCGAATGGCGTATGCGGTTAAAGAGAGTCGGATGTCGCTATTGCATCATCATGCATCCTTCAAAGTCCTCCCACATGGCGACAACATCACGAAACTCGTGTGGACCACCGATTTCCTTCCAGAGCAACTCGCTTCCGAGATTCAAGCACGTGTTGATCGAGGATCACAGGTAATGAAAGAGACCATCGAGGCCGAAGTAAGAGAAGGATCTCGATCGAAGGAATGAGCAAATCCAATCCAAGCCTTCCATAAAGTAAAATTTATAGAAGCCAACCGTTCCCATCAAAAGGTTAATATTTATATATTTATCCGGCATTCGGTTCTTAACTGGAAGCCGGATATTTTTATGCCCACCTCCAACAATACAGTTTGAACACAATATATTGTCAGTGGACAGGATCAGCTAGTTCGGAACTTCCACCACCAATAGAAAAGGCCGGCATCTTTGGCCGACCGCTTTGCAGGGCATTCATGCCCCTGTGGTGTCCTCTTCTCGATTTTCCATGTTATAACTATAACCTATATAAAACCTAACAGTTTCGCCCAAAATTCAAACAGTTGCTTAACGACGTTGAATCAGGCATTTTCGATGCTGTTCTAGTTGTCGATTATCAAAGGCTAGGGCGCGGAGAAATCGAAGATCAGGGTAAAATCAAAAGGATTTTCCGTGATAGCCAAACCTACATTGTGACACCCGAAAAAATTTATAACCTTGTCGATGATACTGACGATTTACTCGTTGACGTTCGTGGGCTCCTAGCAAGACAGGAGTACAAATCTATCACGAAAAACTTACTCCTTGGAAAAAAAGTTGGTGCGCGTCTAGGAAACTGGACAAATGGTCCGGCTCCATACCCATACGATTATAATCCATCAATTAAAGGTCTCGAGATTAACAACCAAAAGAATGCAATATATCAGGAAGCTAAAGATGCAGCTTTAACCGGCGTGGTTTTAAAGAAGATTGAATGGGATTTGAACAACAGGAACATACCTGGTCCAACAGGCGGTATATGGCACGAAAATACAATACGTAGAATGCTTATTTCAGAAACAGGTCTCGGACACATCACCACCAACAAAACACAAGGGTCAGGGCATAAACAGAAGAAAGCAAAGCCGTTCAAGAATATTCCTAAAGAATGATTGGATAAAAGTTGAAAATTGCCATCCAGCTGTAAAAACATTGGATGGCATATGAAGCTGCTAAAAATTCTTGAAGACAATAAAAGAGTACCTAGTCGAGCCAAAGCTGGAGTATATCCACTTTCAGGTCTTGTCTTCTGCGGAAAATGCAAAAAAATGATTCGTTATAATGTCCGGAGTGATGGATACACCACATCATCTATGAAAGCTTGTAACAAATATGATCATCTTGGTAACTACTGTGACAATCGAGGGATTCCGATTAAATTCTTGACCGATGCAATTAACGAGGAAATTATTGATTACGAGGATCAACTGCTAAAGACGGATGACTATGTGAATGAAAAAGTTGTTTCTCAGATGCAAGTCCGTTTAAAAGACAAAGAAGCTCACCTCGAGAAATTAAAAAGAGCTTTATCAAAAATCAAAGAGATGTATGAATTGGATGAATATACAAAAGAGGAATATGATGAACGGAAGGCAAAACGACAGAGTGAAATCGATGCTATCGAACAGGAGATTCGAGCAATTAGGTATGAACTAGATATTGATAAATTCGAAAAAAATCAAATAAATGTTCGTCATCTTCATGGTATTTCGTTTAAAGAAGTGATTGGCCAATATACCTATGAAAATCATGAGCAGCACAAAGAAAACGAATGCCACAGCCAGCACGATAACTCCCGGATTTCCATTCCCGGAGATTCCATGACCTGGTCGATACTTAAAAGTGGTTATGTTCACAAAGAGTTAAGGGCTGATCGCATCAGCCCCTCCTCATCAAACCGGATCAGCCCGATTCTCTTGCGTTCCAAATTTCCGTTTCCGGCTGCGGCAGCCGCAAGGCTTCCACCGCTGCTCTTGCTTGCTCCGAATAATGCAGCCCCCACCGATCGAAGAACTCCAGCAGGTTGCAGCCACTCACTTTGGAAGCCATAATCATAAAAAGATCAACCTTTTGCGGTTCGTCATCTTCTTCGTCCATCGATACTTGATCGAGCGGCAGCTCGCGGTAAGCGATGTGCAAATTCGTGTAAAACTCCCATCCGAAAGCCATTTGCAGCTGCTTAATCATGACTAGGCGTTCGAAAAAGCCTACATCTTCAAAATTTTTGTTCGGATAAGTGCTGTTCGTAAATTCAATCGCCCGATCGTAATTCGTTTTGCCGTCCTTTCCAGTTTCGAACAAACGAGAGCGGTTTCCGTACAACGACTGAATATGAATTGAATGCAGGTTGACGGTCACCTCGACGATCGGATCCCAGAACCAAGGGATTTGTTGGTAGTTATGCCCGAGCTCGTGCCAGAATCCCCAGGCATTTTTCTGAATCACATCAACGTCGACCGCTTCTTGAGCAGTAACCCCTTCGAAGAACATGATCGGGTAACCGGAATGCATCCATCCCGCGCTAATCTGTATGTCGGCGACAAACCGCTGCGGATTGTCCGGACTCCGATGTGGGATTGGCTGATCCGGCGCAACGCCGACAAGTCTGTCGTAGTGATCGGCGATTTCATCCCATTTACGCATAAGCTGCTCCGGCCGTTCTAATTCGCGGATATTGTCCGCCGGCACGGTTACGATGATGCGATTGCCCTGCAGCTCGGCCCACGGCACCGGATAATGCCTAATCGTATCGTTCCATTCCTGCTCGGTCGTTTGGCCGAGTACGAAATATGGCGCGCGTACCGCCCCGTGGATCGTCACGTTCACTTTCGTGCCTGCCTTCGGCTTGGCCGGAATCAAGTAAATCAAACCGCCGTAAGGGCTGTTTATCCGATTGGTCCCTGGCTTTAGCCGCTGCTTCAGCGTGACGATCGGGGCGCGATCCCATTTTGGATTGTCGCACAAATTATCCGTGTGCACGCCAATTTGCACGTCCAAGTATTCAGTCCCTTCCGGCACATCCACCGTCACCACTTTGCCTGCGGGCGCGTACAGTCCGGTGCTGCGCCAATTCATCGGGGCGAACAGCATACGCATATAGCTTAAATCCAGGTAGTCGAAATCGACCGCAACAACTTGATCGTACACCGTCTCTGCCTGCTCTCCGACGCTTCGTGGGAAAACACCCGCATACGGCGATTTGACGTTGTCCGGATCAAGTGTAGCTTGCTGGAACATATACGATAACACCGCCGCGGTATAAGGCTGCTGCTTTTTGTCGAACGGCAACTGTATCGGTGTCTCTTTTTTCGCTTCGTCCCGGATCACTTTCAGCAACGGGGCTTCCTCTGCAAGCGAACGAATCGTGCCCTCTACTACAGCAGTGATCACTCTGACTTTGTCCTCCGCGTTTGCTCCCGATTTTCCGACGTTCAGGTCGTCGAACGATAATTCGCCTCGTTCAATCGCCTGAGCCTGGTCGAACAACCGCTGCGTATGCACAGCGTATACCTGCTCGAACGTCTGCTCTGGCAGGGTATCGCCTGGACGCACATACCACTGTGCGACACTGTCAAGCAAACATAAGCCCACACGGTTCAGCAGCTTTTGCAACGGATAATCGCCCATTCGCACCGCACGGTCGAGAGTCTGGTTTTGAACAGCTTCCGTCGGCACGGAGCAAAGCAGCCATCCTCTTTGTGCGACAACAATGCTGCCGCCCTGTCGGATATATGCCTCAAGAACGGGTACTTCGGCATCGCTGATGGATGCGTCTACATATGCAACCGGATATTCGGAGGGGTCTAGCATAAAAGACGACCAGCTGTCGATCTTGACCAGCTCCACCGGAAACGACGAACCAACCGTTAGCGTACTAGATGTTGTTGCAAGCTTGAGTGCGTCTTGACCATCCA
Organism: Paenibacillus mangrovi; assembly: GCF_022898935.1. GTDB lineage: Bacteria > Bacillota > Bacilli > Paenibacillales > Paenibacillaceae > Paenibacillus_AQ > Paenibacillus_AQ mangrovi. The sequence continues at coordinate 443,000 of NZ_JALIRP010000004.1, forward strand.
CTGCATCCTGGTAAAGACTGCCCGCTGCACCTGCACCTGCATCTGCATCTGCATCTTCACCCGTACCTCTCTCCGTCAGCCATAACAATATGTTCCGTGCAAGTAAGCCGCATGCCGATTGCTCCGATTCGCGCAAGTTGAAATACAACTCATTGCCAACAGCAACAACACGGCCTTTACCGTAACGCGTCGCTGCTATAATCGGGTTCGACTCGGGGTGAATCCAAACAGGAAACGCAGATTCTCCAATTGCAGTAACTCCGCCACTTCTCACAAATGCGGGAAGTGCTGCGACATCACAATGGAAACGCTCGTAATCCTTGTACAGGTCAGTCAATTTTGCGCTCTTTATGGTCATTTTAAACAGCCTCCTAGTTAGAAATGAAATAGAGAAAGTGAATCACAACCTTTCACTTCCTCCTAATGATGACAATGATTCCGTGCTTTTTATTGCCCGACCGATTTCAGTAATTCTGCTTTATCCTTGGCTACCGCCTTTTCAACATCATCCGTAATTTGCTGCAGCGCAGCTCTTGAATCCTGGTTCGTTTTCATCGCCTTCTCGATACCTGGGCCCCATACCTTCCATGCAGCTTCATCCAGGGAAGACGGGTAGTCCGGTGGCATTTTATCTACTAACGAGGCGAATAACTCAATCGCTTTTTGTCCGCCCAAAAACGGTTCTTCGCTTTCGGTAATTTCCGGCAGCTGCTGCGCAGGTTTAAAAGCAGGGAGCGAATTGTATTTAAGTAACACTTTTTGGCCTTCAAGCGACAGCAAAGCATATTCGACAAATGCCCATGCAGCTTCTTTATTTTTGCTTTGCGAAGGAATGACGAACGCAGAGCCTCCGCCAACCGAATACGTGTTCAGCGGCTGACGGCACGCGCGCCATCTGCCCGCATTGTCTTTGGAGTCTACCTTAATTCCGCTCAAATACCAGGAAGCGCTCCAGATCATCGCAAGCTTGCCGTTGTTCAGCGCCTGGTTCCATGCGTCGCCATCGAAATTGGCTGCAAGGCCAAGCTGCTTGACTTTTTTGGACAAATCCAAGCCTTTAATATATTTATCGCCCGTGTGATTGTAGTTCAGTTGTTTGTCGAAAAATCTGGAGTCGCTCATCATGTCCAAAATTTCAGTGTCATACTCAAGAATGTATTTGCCCTGTGCTTTTAACGTTTGAGCCATATTCATCAAATTGTCCGGATCTTCCATATATGTCGCAAGCTCATCCGGATCGGAAGGGAATCCGTTCTCCTCCATAATGTCTGCCCGGTAGTACATGACGCCGGGAGGAGCATCAGCCGGAATCGCCAACAGCTTTTTGCCGTCAATCGAGTGGAACTTCTCCCATATGTTGTCCGAAAAATCGCCTGCATACCGTTTGGCGTCGTACGGAGGCTGCAGCAAATCGACGAAAGCGTCGGTCGCATTGAACTTGCTGAAATAGCTTTGTTCAAGTGAAGAAACATCCGGTGCGCCCGATCCGGCGGCAATGGCTGTTTTCAGTTTGTTGGCCATTTCGTAAAGAGAGCCGAAACTGTGATTATTTACCTTAATGTTCGGGTATTTTTTATTAAAGCCAACGATCACGTCATCCATCATTTGGGTGTCCTTGCCAATAGAACCCCATAAGTTTATCTCGCCGGACAGCTCCGTATTCACCGTATCCGTTTTGACCGCATCGCCGGAAGAATTCGTATCCGCTGTTTTTGCAGCATCATCATTCGCTGTCTGGTCGTTTGTTTTTGCATTATCTGCAGTATCTGTTTGTGCGGCCGTATTTTTGTTTCCAGATTCATTGCTATTGCCGCCGCATCCAGTCAGCACGGTGGCTAACATTAAAACGAAAATGCTCGAAACGAACAGCATCTTTTTCATTCAGGTACCCTCCCATTTTTCAATTAGTACCCCCAATCTTATGCTACCGGGTTGAATCTGCGAATGCGCTCAAACCGAGCGGTCATCACCTCCCTCAAGGCGGTCGTGCAGTGCCGGGTCAATCGCCGGCGATTCCGGTTCGTTCGACACTTTCCACAAAATAACGCTGCGTAAACAGATAGAGCGCAAGGATCGGCAAAATCGAAAGCAATGCCCCGGCCATCACGCGGTTCACAGGGTGAATCCATACCGAAAACGCAGATTCTCCGATCGCAGTAACCCCGCCGCTTCTCGCAAATGCCGGAAGTGCTGTAACATCACGATGGAAACACTCGTAATCCTTGTACAGGTCAGCCAATTTTGCGCTCTTTATGGTCATTTTGACAGCCTCCTAGTTTAAATGAAATAGAGGAAGTGAATTGACGCCTTTCACTTCCTCCTATGACAATGATCCGTGCTTGTTATTGCCCGATCGATTTCAGCAACTCTGCCTTGTCCTTAGCAACCGCCTTTTCAACATCATCCGCGATTTGCTGCAGCGCAGCCCTTGAATCTTGGTTCGTTTTCATCGCTTTATCGATACCTGCGCTCCATACCTTCCATGCAGCTCCATCCAAGGAAGACGGGTAATCCGGTGGCATTTTTTCTACTAACGTGGCGAATAAAGCATTCGCTTTTTGTCCGCCCAAAAACGGTTCTTCCGTATCGGTAATTTCCGGCAGCTCCAGCGCAGGTTTAAACGCAGGGAGCGAATTGAATTTAATTAACTCTTTCTGACCTTCAGGTGTAAGCAAAGCATATTCGACAAATGCCCATGCCGCCTCTTTATTTTTGCTTTGCGAAGGAATGACGAGCGCAGAGCCTCCGCCAACCGAATACGTGTTTAGCGGCTGACGGCACGCGAGCCATCTGCCCGCATTGTCTTTGGAGTCTACCTTAAGGCCGTTCAAATACCAGGAAGCGCTCCAAATCATCGCCAGCTTGCCGTTGTTCACCGCCTGGTTCCATGCGTCGCCCTGAAGATTGGCTGCAAGGCCGAGCTGCTTGACTTTCTTGGACAAATCCAAGCCTGTAATATATTTATCGCCCGTGTGTGTGTAGTTCAGTTGTTTGTCGAATAATCTGGAGTCACTCAGAAAATCTAATATTTCGGTATCGTATTCGAGAATGTATTTGCCCTGTGCTTTTAACGTTTGGGCCATATTCATCAAATTGTCCGGATCTTCCATATATGTCGCCAACTCATCGGGATCGGAAGGGAATCCGTTCTCCTCCATAATGTCTGCTCGGTAGTACATGTTGCCTGGAGGAGCATCAATTGGAATCGCCAACAGCTTTTTGCCGTCAAGCGAGTGGAACTTCTCCCATATATTCTCCGGAATATCGCCTGCATACCGGTTGGCGTCGTACGGAGGCTGCAGCAAATCGACAAAAGCGTCAGTCGCATTGAACTTGCTGATATAGCTTTGTTCCATCGTCGATACATCCGGTGCGCCCGATCCGGCGGCAATCGCCGTTTTCATTTTGTTGGCAATTTCGTAATGAGTGCCGTTTTTAAGATTTTTCACTTTAATGTTCGGGTATTTTTTATTAAAGCCTACAATCACGTTATCAAACGATTTGTCGTCTTTTCCAAGACCGTTCCACAACGTAATCTCGCCTGACAGTTCCGTATTCACCGTATCCGTTTTGGCCGTGTCACTGGAAGAGTTTGTATCAGCCGGTTCTGCAGCATCATCCTTCGCTGTCTGGTCGTTTGTTTTTGCATTATCTGCAGTCTCTGTTTTTGCGGCCGTATCTTTATTTCCAGAATCAGAGCTTTTGCCGCTGCATCCAGTCAGCACGGTGGCTAACATTAAAACGAAAATGATCGAAACGAACAGCATCTTTTTCATTCAGGTACCCTCCCATTTTTCAATTAGTAACCCCAATCTTATGCTACCGGGTTGAATCTGCGAATGCGCTCAAGCCGAGCGGTCATCACCTCCCTCAAAGACGGTCGTGCAGTGCTGGGTCAATCGCCGGCGATTCCGGTTCGTTCGACACTTTCCACAAAATAACGCTGCGTAAACAGATAGAGCGCAAGGATCGGCAAAATCGAAAGCAATGCCCCGGCCATCACGCGGTTCACCTTCGTCGGCGGTTCTCCGATGACCGATTTTGTTACTGCAAGTTGTTTGGCCCCTTCGCCATTCCCTTCTCCGTCCATCTTCGATAACTGCTGCGTCATGTTGAATTTCTGCGGTTCCATCAAATACATCGATGGCTCGTACGTATCGGTCCAGTGCCATACGATCGAGAACAAAAATACGACAAGCATCGCCGGACGGGCGAGCGGAAACATGATGGAGCGAAACGTGCGAAACGCTCCCGCCCCGTCAATTAGCGCCGCTTCTTCCAGTTGGCTCGGAAGCTTGCTGAAAAACTGGATAAAGATCAGAACGAACAACGCACCCTTTAACCCGTGGCCAAACAGCCCCGGCACGATAAACGGTAAGTATGTATTCAACCAGCCCAGATCGCTGAATTGCAAAAACAGCGGAACGATAATCGTTTGCGGCGGCACAAGGAATGTGAACAGCACGAGTGCAAGCCATAAACCGCGGCCCGGAAAGCGGAAACGGGCAAATCCGTAACCGACAACGGCGCAGCTTACGACCTGTACGACGGCGCTACCAAGCGAGATGACCGTACTGTTCATGAAGCTTCTCCAAAAATCAAGCTGCTGAAAGGCGTAAGCATAATTGGCAAACGACAGCTGCTTCGGGATCCAATTGACGGTCGCGTCGGTAACGTCGCCGGCCTGCATTAGCGATTTGCTGAAAATAAACAGCACCGGATAAATGAATACGAACGCGAGACTAAGCAATATTGAATAAATGAACAGCTGGGATATGAACGTTTTCGCCCGCCGCGTGGCCGCGTGGCGCAATGGCGCCGTGGCCGCCCTTTTGTCCGCCGTGATCCGTTTTAACATGGAAACATGCGTCGTGGCCACATTTCGATTGATCGCCATGCCGTTACCTCCTTTCTTCAGCCGAAGCGCCGCGGAACATCAAAAACACGGCGCCGATCACGAGAAATATGAAGACAAAATAAATCCAGCCGAGCGAGGAAGCGTAACCATAATCGCTCTTGTTGAACACAATGTATTGGATATAATCCATCACGCTGTTGTCCACCTTCGTGAACGAGCTTACGATACTGAACAGCGTATTGACGAGAATCATCGGCACGATCATCGGAAACGTCACCTTCCAGAAGCTTTCCCAAGGGGTCGCTCCATCGCATTTCGCCGCTTCGTACAACGTTGTGGAGATGCTCTGAAGGCCGGCAAGGAAAATGAGGATTTGGACACCGGAATCCCACATGATAAGCGTGATTGCATCCATCATTTTCAGCAGCGGGAACAGAATTTGCCCCGGCACGTAATCGATCAGCTTGCCGACAAGATCCACCTGATCGAAGATCGGCAGCCTTGTCGCCCCTTGCCCCATTAGCTTCTTCAGCACGGCCCCCGACGCAATGATGACAGGCAGGAAGAAAATGCCGCGGAATGCGATACGGCCAAGCAGCTTCCGATTCAGCAGCAGGGCGCTGAACATCGCAAAAACGAGGGTAAGCGGTACTTGAATGACGATGTTCGTAAATGACGTAATGAGCCTCGGAACAAAGCTCGTGTCAACCGTAAATGCATTATTGTAATGCTTCAACCCGACCTGAGTCGCTTCTAGGCCGCCCGACATGATTTTTAAATCCTGAAATGAAAACATCAGCGATCTGAACAGCGGAATAGCCATAAACAGGAAGAAGCCGACGATCCAAATCGATATGAACGAATATCCTTGGACGATATGCCGTGCTCTCATCGTAAGGCCAAGTCGTTTTTTCATCGTAAGCTTCATCCTTTCCGAACCAAGTAGTCATAAGGCTGGATGACATCGCTCCCGACGTGGGCAGGCTCGCCGTCGTAATTTACGGTAACCTGCACGCCATTCGCATACGTCGTCCGGTACACGTAGGTGTCCAGCTGTTCGTGGTTGGTTATTCCCTGTCCCTGCACCAAATTCAGCACCTCAGTCAGCTTCTTGTATTGGTCGATTGAAGGCTTCAGCCATTTGATGTACTTCGAGCTGAACAAGCCGTCGGCCATCGTTCGTTTCAGCAGCGAACTATCCTCGTACGTCAGCAGGTAGCTTGGTATCGCTCCGTATTCGAGCAGCCGGAGATTCCATATGCGGGGATCGTCCTGCAGATTGGAGGGGCTGCCGGTATAAGGGACAAGTCCGCGTACGGCAATTTGGTAAAAGGGAATGGAACCGTCTTCGTAGACGTAATGGCTGGAGTCCAACGGGATACCATCGATCCGGTCGACGTGGCCGAGCGCATAGGCGAAGCCGTAGTCCACTGCGGCATGCCCTGTTTGTGAGCGCATCAGATCCATCGCCTTCGTCCACGTTTCCATCGTTTGCTTCCGATTGTACGGAATATCTGAGCTTTGATCTGAATACAGCGTATCGCCCATATACTGCAAATGGATGCCGCCGGCGCCAAGCTCAGCGAGCTTACCGGCTTCTCCGGCGATATATTTGTCATACACGCGATCCGGCTTCAAGTAGTAGAACAGCTTCCACGATGGCTGATTCGTCGTCACCCATGGATCTTTGACTTCCATCACTTCCTTGTTAAGTCCCCGAATCGAGTCCAGTGAAGGCTTTAAAGCATTGCTGCTCTCATAAGGCTTCACGTAATTCGTTTTCAAGTAAAGTCGGATTCCTTTCTCCTTGGCATAAGCGGCCAGCGCTTCGAGGCCGCGGTTGCCGCCGAGACTGCTTTCCGCCGGGAAATGATTCGGCGCGTTGCCGTAAATGCCGTCATTGGACCAGCCCTCGTAAGTAAGCTCGAGCGAATCGATACCCGCTGCGGCATATCCATCCAAAATTTCTTTCGCCTGCTCAAACGTCGTCATCGAAACAATCGTACTGCCGATCATATCCTTACGCAGCACACCGCCGAGCAGCTGTAATTGGAAAGCAGAACGCTTGGTCTCAACGGGCTTCACGCCTTTGACGCGAACCAAATAGTCACGGTAGGCATGAGCCATGCCGACATAATTCGCCTGCTCGCCCTCAAGCAGCACGAACCTTACGGCGCGGTCCCCGGGAATCATCTCTCGCTGTATGAGCGGAATTTCCCCGGAACCGCCGATAAACACGATGTCGCTGTTGCGATAAATCAATTCCGCCGAAGTCCGATACAGCGGAATATTACGTATGCCGGTCGGCGTTCCGTTGATTTTGGCGTCTGCGTCGCCTTCGGTTACGATCCCAAGAAAGGCGGTATCGTCCTTGTAAATGCCAAATACCGGCAGCGCCGCCGATTCATGCGGGCCGTAGCTTTCGATCTCACTCTTGTTGTAGGTGACCTGCTTGTATACGGTCGTCATAAAGGCGTAGTCTCCGCCGTAAATGCGCTCGCTGTACGGTTCGAAATAAGTCGGATGGTTTGATTTGAACTTGATGAGTGCTCCCGAACCGTCAGGGATGAACATCGCGCCTTTGGACTGCTGAGGTGCTGCTCCGAAAAACGGCGCCGGCTCCAAACTAATTAGCTTGGCTTTGCCTTGCTCATGGATCGATTGAAACGGAATGCGGACTTCGATCCCTTCGTCAAGCAGCTTATATTCTAGAGCAAAAACGATTTGAAGTTCCTTCAGCTCGTATTGAACCAGGACCCCTTGATCGGTCGTCTTCACGGTCGTTTTTGTCCCCTTCTCCTTGGAAGGATACGTCTGGCGAACGTCTCCGCCTTCGGTATATCGAATATGGACAGGTGATTCAATATACTTCTGATTGGCCGGCGGCATCTTTTTCTCCACCGGAGGCGCCCCCCACTCGTTGCCGCTGTGTTTGCCGACCAGACGTATTTGCCCGGTTTTTTCGTCGATAAATAGTTCGAAATCCGAATTTTCGGCAACCTTCTTTTTGGCCGTCGTCGGCTTATACACTGCAGGGTCAACTGCATGAGAAACCTTCTGCTTTCCTGTGATTGTTGCCGAAGGAGCTCCAGCCGTTCCAGTTGCCGATACCCCATCTGAAGCCTTCTCATTTGTCTGAGCCTTATTTTGCTCTCCCGCAAAAGCCGCTGTAGACTCAGCCGTCAAGGTCAAACCCTGCTTCGCCTCCCCTGCAGGCAGCTCTTGCTCCTTCCCACCGCCTTCTGCTTGCGAGAAATACGGGGAGGGCGTCACGAGGAACAGGATAGCTACAGCAGCAGCAAACAAGACTTTTTTTGCTCTATTCGTCATGGATTGTCCTCTCCTCCCTAAAAGCGGTAATTGATTTCTTTATAAATTCCGATCAAGAATTGGATCGATTGGTTGATCAGCCCATACAAGAGCAGTCCGATAAACCAAATGATGAACATGCCGATGATCGTCAGAACAGTAATCCACAGCATTTTGCCGAACGTAAAATCGTGAATGATTTTGACCTGCAGCAGGATTAAGAATATGACCCAAACAAATATGAACAATTCCAGCCCGTTATACATACTCGCTTCCGATTTGGCGAGAAGATTGCTGACAAGCGCCACCGGTACGGACAAGGCAATATACGGCATCAGGGTGAATGCACTGCCTACGAAAATCTGTTTAAACTTGCCCTCACCGTCCATGATGGTACTGACGCCCCAATTCGTGACCGACCAGGTCAGCCAAGGAACGACGATCCACAACGCTTCGATCAAAATCGAAATTTGGTAAGGCTCCCGCGTTTGGAACAAAAAACCGGAGAAATTCAAGGAGAGATAATGAGCCAAGATCGCTAATCCGATCATGACGAATGCATAGTGCCATTTCGCCCGCTCCTGGATATCTTCGAAAAATTGGATTGGGTGAAGCAGCGCCAGTTTTGCCAGCCGCACCGTATTCATGAAGCACTTCCCCCTTCGGATACCGCGATTTTTGATTGGCTGCGCTTGCTTCTCCATTTCCGATACAAGCGGAATCCGATTTTGAGCAGCACGTAAAGCGAAACTGCCCCGCCGGCGATCCAGGCAAAATGCTGACGCATATATTGCTTGCGGTATTCCAGAAACGCAGCCGAATAATCGTCACGCGCTTTGGCCATCTCGAAATAATCCATCGCTTCGCGATATTTTCCGGATTTGTAAAGCGCCTTGCCGATCGCCTTATAAGCCAAATCATAATTGCTGTTCATGTCCAGTACTTCCCGCCATGGTTCGGCCGATTTCTCGTAATCCCCGTCTACATACAAGTTCGTCGCTTCGTGCACCTTGTCCGCGAACGGTGTCGTACGAAAACGGTCGATTCGTCCTCGCGTCCGATCGGCGATATATATCGTGCCATCCGACGTCTCCGCAATGCTGGATGGCGTCTTGAACAACCCGTTTTGCTCACCGATACCACCGAAAATAAATAACAAATTACCGAGCTTGTCGTATTGGAACGCTCTGCCTGTCGTTTGATCCAAAGCGGTGAACACGCCTTTATCGTTTACAGTTACGTCGATAAACGTTGAAAACAACCTCTCCCAGTTCCGGCGGGCCATATGATGATCCCCGAATTCGATGTCAGTCAGTGTATTGACGCCAACGGCGCTCAGCCGCTTCACCTGACTTGTCGGAATGCCGAGCGTTGTCGAGTAGACAAACCCTTCCTGATCCTGGATCAAGTTTGAAAATTCCGGAGGCTTTTCGTTCGACAACTGTTCCTTCTGCTCTGGAGTGGCAACGAACTTGACGATCGTTTTTTCCCAGCTGAAGCCAAGCAGGTTGGCGCCGAAAAAACCCTTGAACACTCCGTTAGGATCGATCTGCAGCAAGCCTTGGTACGCTCCTTCACTAACGACGAACATATAATTCCGTTTATCGATAATGAGCTTGGAAGGCGAATAGACGAAACCTGCCCCAAGCAGCGGGCTCTCCGGAGCGCCGAATTCCTTGACGAACTTGCCATCACGGCTAAACACGACGATCCGATGATTCAGCGTATCGGCAACGAATACTTCGCCTTCTTCTGTAACGTAAACGCCTTTCGGGCCGTTCAGCTGCCCTTTGCCTCCCGGATCGCCGTAAATGCCGAGCAAACGCTTGCTCTTGTCGAAATGAACGACCCGATTATTGCCCCCGTCGACTGCATATATCGTATCGTCCCCTGCGATGAACAGATCCTCCGGCTCCTTGAGAGGACCGGCAAACCAGTCATAGCCGTCGATCGAATCACGATACAAATATCCATTGATCGAAATCGGTGTTTCCTCAGACTGATTATAGGTATAACCTTTGTACGGGCTTTGGGCCCCAGCCTCATCTGGCAGCGAAAGCATCGACAGCATCACCAGCATCATCAGCGCGGCCATCACTCGTTTCGAAGTCGATCGTTTCATGAAATCCGGCTCCTTACCCGTTAATCTTTTATGCCCGAATGGGCCATCGTCTCGAGAACCATGCGCTGCGAAATGACGAACATGACGATGCTTGGAATGACTGTGAGCAATGCTGCCGCTGCACCGGCTCCGGCTTGGGCAATCACACCCGTCCCCCCGCTGATCGTGGATAACGCGAACGGCAGCGTTTTCATGCTTTCCGATGTCGTGAACAGCATCGCCGGTCCGGGATCGTTCCATGTGCTGATGAAGCTGAGTAGCACAACCGTGGACAAAGCGGGCTTCAGCATCGGCATGACGATCTTCCAGAAGATAACCCATTCCCGCGCACCGTCGATTTTAGCCGCCTCCAGCAGCGGATCCGGGATTTGATCCAGGAACTGCTTCGTCAGGAACAAAAACACGGGCGCCGCCAAGCCGGGAACGATCATGGCCCAATATGTATTCATCAAGCCGAGATTAGCGATGACAAGATATTGCGGAATTTGCGTCACCGCTGGAGCGAACATCAACGCGAGAATGATCATGGAAAAAATCTGTTTACGAAACGGCATCGGATGCTTGCTTAAAGGATAAGCGGCCATCGCCGAGATGACGACTCCCAGACTGACGGATGCAAGCGTAATGAACAAGCTGTTAAAAATGTACCGCGAAAACGGCACCGTGGACGCGCCCGTGATCATCAGCAGATCGTTGAAATTTTTCAACGTCGGGTTGATGACGAAAAATCTCGGAGGAAATAAAAACAGCTCTTCCAGCGGCTTAAACGCAGTCGAAACGAGATAAACGAGTGGGGCCACCATCAGCAATGCGAAGCAGGTTAGGATTAAATAAAGAATTATCCCTCCCCAATCCACTCTTCTGCCTTTCACCATGGAACCTGATAATGTTGCCAACAATGATCACTCCTTGTTTCCAAGCCATTTGAAAATAAACCGGTTCAAGCCAACCATCATGCAGAACAAAACGACAGCGATTGCCGATGCGTAGCCCATCTCGAAGCGGATAAACGCGTAATCATGCAGGTGGGTCAAAATGGTATGTCCGGCATATAACGGGCTCGGCATACCTGCCAACTCAACGCTGACGCTGAATACATTGAGCGCCCCGACCACCTGCATGACCGCACCGAACAGCAGCTGTGGCTTCACTGCCGGAACCGTAATGTACCACAGCTCCTGCCAGCGGTATTTGACGCCGTCAATGGCGCCGGCTTCGTACATATCGCGCGGGACGTTCTGCAAACCCGCCAGGAAGGCGAGAAAACCGATTCCCATGCTCATCCAAAGCGAAACGATCATAATGATTGGCAGAATCGTATTGACATCTTCCAGCCACTGCCACGGCTCATTGATAAAGCTAAGCTTCAGCAGCCAATAGTTTAACAGGCCGTAACGGTCGCCGGAGAATAAATACTGCCAGACGACGGTCATTGCGACTCCGCTTGCGATCGACGGTGTATAATAACACAACGTATAGAAAAACCGGTATTTCTGCGGTATTTGGCTGATCAGCCAGGCGAGCAGAAACGCCATGGCGTAACCGAGCGGTCCGGTGACGACTGCGAATTTCAACGTATTCCCAAGCGCCTTCAGGAAGATATCATCGTCAATGAACAGCAGCCGGTAATTTGATAGACCGATCCATTTGGGGGACTCCAAAATATTAAAATAAGTGAAGCTTAACCCAAATGCCGTCAGGACAGGTATGATCGTAAATACAAGAAACAGGATCATAAATGGAGCGAGAAAATAAAAGGATACCCGATTGCGCACAATGTCCGCCCAAAGTACTTTAAGCTTGGAGGCCGCTCTCAAGGGGCGCGCCTGTTCGCTCACTTTTGTCTCTACCGATACTTCACTCATCGGCTGCCGCCCCCTTTCCCGATTCCTTCTTGCTCCTCTACGTCAAGCCCGAATTCCTCGCGCTTCTTACGCAGTTCTTTGTTAACTTCCTTCATGCCGTCTTCGACGGCTTCACGTACCGTCTTACCGTTCAGTACAATTTCGTTCCACATATTCGTAATATGGCGTGTCGTGAAATAAGCGCCGAGTACGATCTCGCGTTCCTTGAACCAATCCCACTGCTTCAGTACGGAATCAATATCCTGGGAAGACCATGGCATCCGTTTAAGCGCCTCGACGTTCGCTGTATTCCAGCGCGCTTCGACGCCGAGAACCGATTCAAGCTCCGAACCGAACTGTTCTTGTACATCGGCGCTGGTCCACCACTTCAAATATTCCCAAGCTTCGTTTTTCAACTTCGTATCTTTGAATATAACCCCGGTTTGCGCAGCCCCGCCTGTTGAGCGGTTAATTTTACCTTCCTTGTCCGGAATGCCCGGCATCGGCTTCATTTCCCACCATCCGGTTAACTCCGGCGCCGCCGTGGACAGCAAAATATACGTCGAATAGTCCGCTATACCGATCGGCATTTCCCCCGTGCGGAACCGGTTGTAAAAGTCCGCTTTTTTGTTGATTTTGTAGTTCGTGAACAAATCCGTCCACATCTTCATCGCTTTTAAGGCTTCCGGCGTGTCGAGGGCGGAATATTTGCCGTTCTCGCGGTAATATTCGCCGCCGTTCTGAAACAGGAACGGGGTGAAATCATCCGGCGTATGACCGTAATAAAAGTCCATGCCGTTCTGCTGCAAGAGCGGAATCAAATCCATAATGTCCTGCCACGTCTCGGGCGCTTTCTCAACGCCAAGCTGCTGCAAAATATCTTTGCGGTAAAATAGCATGCTGAAGTTTTGATTTTCGGGAAGCGCATAATGCCCATTATTGTATTGGTACGGGATGAGCGCCCCCGGCCGGAACCGCGCAGCGATTTCGTTATAATCCGGGAACTCGCCCAGGTTGACAACGGCGTTTCGGACCGCGTAGTCGATCGGAATGTCCGCCTGTACTCCAAGTGCAACGTCGGGCGCCATTCCGGCGGTGCTGGACAGCATAAGCAGATGCATCGCTCCGGCTGGAATGACGTTAATATTCACCTTGATTCCGGTTTGTGGTGTAAAATCCTCGTCTGTCATCCGCTTGATGATGTTCGCCCATTCACGTCCGCGGGCAACCCAGACGTTCAGCACTTTGTCTTGCTCGCCGTACCGGTTCCCGATACCGCCGTAGTCTTTGCGGAACGACAGCAGAAAATCGTTCACCGAATTCCAGCTTTGAGCGGCCCAGCCTTTGTTCGCATCCGGCCACGGCTGATCCGGTGACTTCACGATAAAATAATCGAGCAGCAGCCCTTGTCCGGTAAGGGAGGTCATCCATGTACCAAGCTCAGCCTGTTTATCGGAGAACTGATCGAGCCTTGCCGTAATCGTCTCCGGTTTCTTCGCCATATCAAGCAGCTGATCTCGCGCCATGCCAAGCGTGCTAACCTTGGAGCTGTTCTGTTCGACTCCAAGCGAATAGAGTAGCTTCATGCCGTCCTGGAGATCTTTTGCCATCAAATTCAGTCTTGGAATTAAGTTCGGGATGCTTTTCTTAAGCTCGTAATCGCGGTTCGGATCGGGATTCGTTCCTGTCACGAGATAAATTTCCCGCTGAAGCAGCGACATTTGCTGTGTTACATGCTGTACAATTTCGAACACTTCACCGAGCGAGCCGATCTGCATTTCCATTCGAATGCGGTGCTTCCCCTGCCCTAGATAAATTTCGTACGGCTGCTCCTTGCCGCCAAATCCAGCAATTTGCCAGCCGCTGCCGTATTCGAAGCTGACCGCGTTCATTTCGGCGAACGGAATTTTGCCGTCTATCGAAACCTTCCTTTGTACCGGAATTCCATTCAAGTAAGGGTTTGAATACCGGGCGCCGATGTTGTACAAACCCGATTCGGGAACGTCGATTTCCCATTCGGCCCATTGGCCCCCTTTGCGCCAGCCCGAGCCCCCGAACACGTTCAGAATGCTCTTATTGCTGTCATTCGGCTCGGATGCCGGATTGCGGTCTTCCTGCCTGCGCAAGGTCGGGTCGGACTTCAGTACCGCTTGCTCCGCTTGGAATTGCAGCAGTTTGTCTTTCAATTCTTGACGTCCTTGTTGCAAATCTTGTTTATGTACATCTGTATATGCAGACAGCTTAACCGGAGAAAAAATGTGAATTTCCCCGATCGCCGCCGGCTCCCGAATCACCGTCAGCCGAAGCGTATGCTTTCCTTGGGTCAAATAAAACCGCAAAGGCTCAGACACCTTGCTCTCGGCATCCTGAAACTCTTGATATTGCCAGCCCATGACCTCTTCCTGACGCGGATTGAATTCATTGCCTTGATTGTCTTTCCAAGGCTCACCGACTTCCTTCCACATCCGTTTAAAGTCGATCATTTTAGCCTGAAAAAACGGATACTTGCCGTCGATTTGCATGCTGCGCAGGATAGACGCCCGCTTGCCCGGCATCGCATAATAGTCCATGCCGATTTGGTAAAACCCGTCCCGCGGAATGTCTACGGTGTATTCAGCCCAGCTGTTTTCGTCTGTTTGAACGAGCGCAGTTCCGGATCGGCCGCCAATAGAATTCTGCTTGCTCACGCCAAAATCGCTGACCGCCGCGTAGTCCTCGCCCGAAATGACGATGTTCACGTTCTCAGCATCCTGTTTTCCTTCACCTTTCAACTGCTTGACGTATTTCAAATAAGAAGGCTCCAGCTTCGACTTGATGTCTTCCCCAGCCAAAATCGATTGCATATCGACATCGCTGTACTGGGGAATGTCCGCCAACGCCGTATAGTCCGCTTTTCTTGAATAAAACCACCAGGTTAACAACAAAACAGCGATTACCGCAAGCAATAGCTTCTGTATTTGTTTGCGAGATTTACGAACCACCGGATACCCCCCATTAGCAATATGTTGAAAGCGGATACAAATCATTAATTATCATTTCATAAAATCGGGAATCGGAGCAACTTCCACGACACGACCGCCAGAGCGAATCGATTCGGTAGCAGCACAGCCTACGGCCACGCTCATCCGGCCGGCAAGCGGCGTAGCGACAGGTTCTTTTCCGTATAGAATCATGTCGACAAAATCCTTGCAGATGTTCGGATCGGCCCCACCGTGCGTACCTTCCGCCTCCTTAACCTCATATATACGGTCGGCATATTGGCGCATCGTGTTGGAACGGCGTGTTTTGACGATAACTCTGTTCGTCAGCTCGTCGTTCTCCATCCTGCCTTCCGTACCGATAAACGTATAATTGCGATGGTAATCTGGTGTGAAGTGGCATTGCAGGTAGGATGCTTTGATGCCGCCCTCCATTTCCATGATGATCATGTTGTTGTCTTCGACGTCGATTTCCTCGCGGAACGCGCATTGGTTCAGCTTGTCGAAGCTGGCTTCCGTGCAGGTTTCCTTTTCTCCGCAATTGTTGCATACGAGGTCGTTCGGCTTGTCGCCACCGTAAAAATCAAGACTGCCGAAGGCGGACACTTTTTTTGTATATTTGCCTGTGATCCAATGAATCATATCGAGGTCGTGGGACCCTTTTTGCAGCAGCAGCGAAGTCGTATTTTTCGAGTTTCCGTGCCAGTCATGGTAGTAGAAATAACCGCCGTAACCGACAAAGTGGCGTACCCAAACCGCTTTAATCTCCCCGATCACGCCAGAATCTACGATTTCCCTCATCGTCCGGAACATGTTCATATAGCGCATGTTAAAGCCCGACATCAAATGCTTGCCCGACTTCTTCCAGGCGGCGAGGATGCGGTCACAGCCTTCCACCGTAATGGCCAGCGGCTTCTCGCAAAAGACGTGCTTGCCCGACTCCAGCGCGGCAATCGCGTGTTCCTCGTGACAAAAGTCCGGCGATGTTATGGCGATCGCGTCAATATCTTTACGCTCAAGTAGTTCGCGGTAATCCGTTGTGATGAACGCGTCGGGATTGACGTTTTTCTGAAATGCAGCCAGTCTTTCCGGATATACGTCCATACCGCCGACAACGATCGATTTACCATCAGGTTTGTGCCAATATTTGGCGATACCTCCTCGGCCTGTTGCGCCGATCATTCCGATTCTGATTTGATCCATCCAATTCCCCTCCTAATATTTTGAATTATTTCGGGCCCAAATTATGACAACGTTTGGCTAATAGCAGCAGGAAAACCGGGCAATTTCATTCTATTCGATTGCCCAAACGTTTTACCTTTTGTAGTCCGAAGACTCACGCACGATCAGCTCATGCGGCATTTTCAACCAGAACGGCGGGTGAAAATCGCTGTTCATATAATCGATCAGCGTTTTGATCGCGGTCATACCAAGCTCGAATTTCGGGACATGAATCGTCGACAAGGGCGGAGACGTATACTGGGACAACTCGATGTTATCAATCCCGATGAATGCCATATCTTGCGGCACCTCGATACCCCGCTCGATGGCTGCCCTCATCGCAGGAAGCGCAAGCCGATCGCTTGCCGCAAATATGGCCGTAGGCAGCTGTTCTCCCCTGCTTCGCTCGAGCAGCTCCAGCATCCAGCTGTAGCTCCGGTCGATAATCCATTCCGTGTTGACGATCCATTCGCTTTTTATTTCCAAACCGGTTTTTTGCATCGCCTGGTTATATCCGATGTACCGATCCTCACTTTCGTGTCCCCCGTCATAAACGCATCCCCCTATAAAACCGATCCGTCGATGACCTTGCTCGATCAAATGATTTACCGCTGTATTGGCGGCGGCGATATGATCGAAATTAATGTTCTGAATGCCCGGAATATCCGACATCACGCCAACGATCGCCGGATTTTGGTTCTGGATCAAGCGGACAATATCGATTTCTTCGTAAGCATTCCCAAATATGATCACCCCGTCGACCCGCTGCTCGTGCAGCAGCTTATGCAGCAGCGTCTCATTTCGGAGCTCTTTGAAGGTGTGTACGTAAGCGAACGTATAGCCGCGATCCTCCATCAATTGCCGCATCCCGGCAACGATTGCCGTGAAGAACGGGTCCTGTTCCGTCCAACTTAACGACCATGAAGAAATGAATCCGATTTGCATCGACGGCTGCTTGGGTGCCGATGTTTTCTTCATCACGAGCTTGCGCGCCGATTCATTCGGCTCATAGCCGAGCTCCTGAACAGCACGCCATATTTTGCTTTTAGTATCCTCGCTTACATGCTTGCTCACATCGTTGTTGATGACACGGGAGACAGTGGATATCGACACGCCGACAGCTTCTGCTATATCTTTTAACGTTGGCACTTGCTATGCTCCTTTTTTGACTTTCCAAAATACCACCCAAAAAAATCACCCAAATACCTGAGAATTAGTTCCAATTATTGAATTTTTTTCACCCAAATATTTAAACCAGATTTTACAATGTATTCGCTTACATGTCAATTGATTCTTTGTATTTTTTTGGAAGTCACTTTGAAGGCGAACATGGTCGTGATGACTTAGAATGTACCCCAGCCATTCAGCGCATCGAAGAAGTGTTTCAGAACACACCTACGGGTTAGATCAATCGATCCACTGTCGTATATTATTCCATAAGGGGAGGAACCAGTTGCCTGTCAGCTACGAAGCGACTTGGCTCTTACCTCGACCGGACTTGCACCGGCTATTTGTGCCTAGCTTGGCTAGGCGCGCAGCATAGAAAAAGCCGCCAAACACTCGGAATTCCTTGTGTTTAGCGGCTTTATTTACTTCATTTCAGCAAAGATAAATCCATACAACTGGCTTGGCAAAATTATCTACCCGAGAATAGCACTATCGCGAAGGGTAACGACCGGCTCTTTGGCACCATGCAGCTCGAACAGCACGAGCTCATTTTCTCCTTTGCGGAGAAGAGGGCCAGGGATGTACAACGTTTTTTGCGGCCCTACCGTTTCCCAATAACGGCCAAGGTTGAAGCCGTTGATGTACGCAACGCCTTTGTTCCAACCTTTCAACTCGAGGAACGTATCTGCCGTCTCATCCACTTCGAACGTCCCTTTGTAGAATGTTGGCTTACCATCACTTTTCGCTGCTGCAGTTGTATACTCCAGCTTCGACAAGTCTTCCATTGGCAGTGTGTGGATCGTCCAATGGTATAGGAACTGCGCCCCGAAGCGGATTCCTTCCGTAATCCCTTTCACATCACGCAAGTATGGGCCGTAGTTGGTCCGTCCCATATTTTCGACAAGCACGCTCAAAGTTACGCCCTCTGGCGGGATGCTAAAAGTAATTGGCTCTGCGTCTTTGTTCCAGCGCTCAACGACACCTTTATATTCACCGTCAACAAAGATCTGCGCACGATCATGCACATATTGAAGTCTCAGAGGTGTCTCTTCGCGTGGTCCTGAAATCCGCGTTGTGTACAAGATGAAGCCGTAGTTTTGTCCAAGCAGCTCCATAGGGTCCGGGCATGTTCTCTGCACCGGCGTAGACAGCTTGTCAAGGGAATCGAACAACGACGCTTGTTGTGTCATGTTCACCTGGCCGTAAGCTTTCTTCGCAATTGGTTCTGGAAGCTCCAAAGGACCGAGATCAACGTATTTCGACACGACCTCGCGTACAGCATAGAACTTGTCCGTCACATCGCCGCATTCGCTGACCGGAACGTCGTAGTCATAGCTTGTGATGGTTGGCATATACTTGTCGCCATCGTCATTCGCACCGCTCCAGAAGCCGAAGTTCGTTCCACCATGGAACATATAGAAGTTAACCGATGCGTTCATCGACAGCATTTCGTCGAATACTCTCGCCACATCGGCTGCATCACGGGTATGATGCTTCTCGAACCAATGGTCGAACCATCCGTTCCAATACTCCATACACATGATCGGACCTTCCGGCTGGTAAATGCGCAGCTCAGCAAAGGCTTCCTTTGGCCGTGAACCAAAGTTGACAGTCTCGAGCACATCCGGAACCATACCGCCTTGCAGCATAAAGTCTCCTGGTCCATCGGAGGTAAACAGCAGCACGTCGATACCGCGCTTGATCTTGCCCTCTTTTAAATACTCAAGATACTGCGTGTCATTGCCATAGCTGCCGTATTCGTTCTCGATTTGCATCGCGATGATCGGCCCGCCGTTCGTGCAGAGCAGCGGAACAAGCTTCGGCATCAAGACGTCATAATAGGCGTCGATTTTATCGAGGAACGGCTGGTGGAAACAGCGTAGCTTCATGCCAGGATCGGCCAGCAGCCATGCCGGCATTCCGCCGAATTCCCACTCTGCGCATATGTATGGACTCGGGCGAACGATTACATGCAGCCCCAGCTCGCCTGCAGTCTCGATAAATTTGACGATGTCAGCGATACCTTCGAAGTTGAACTGTCCTTCATTTGGCTCGTGCAGGTTCCACGGAACATAGGTTTCTACCGTGTTGAATCCGCAAGCTTTCAGCTTCATCAGACGATCGCGCCAATATTCAGGAACGATACGAAAATAATGGATTGCGCCTGAAATAAGTCTGACCGGCTCGCCGTTAAATACAAATTGGTTACCTTCCACTGCAAAAATAGACATAGTATAAACCTCCGTTAAATTATAATTTATATTTGCATATGTTGAACATATTGTTCATGTATATGATGATGTTTAACTGATATCACTTTGAACAGACAACTCTCGGTATAACGGAATGACGATCCGAACCGTCGTTCCTATGCTTAATTTACTCTCTATCGTTATGCCGAATGATTCTCCGAATTGCAGTTTGATCCTCTCATTTACATTCCGGATCCCATAACCAATCCTTTGGTCATTACAAGCAAAAATTTTGCTTATCGTTTCCTCGCTCATACCGACTCCGTTATCGATAACTTTCATCACGATCGCCCCTTCTTCCTGATAGGCAACGATTCGGATATGAAGGGGCTCTTCGGACATGGCATGCTTCAAAGCGTTTTCAACAAACGGCTGCAAAACCAGCTTCACTGTATCGTATTCCAAGACAGAGAAATGAATATCAAAGCTAACCTCAAGCCTGTCCACATGCTTTATCTTTTGAATGCCAATGTACGACCTTACCTGCTGAATTTCCTCGCGAATCGGAATGATTGATCTCCCCTGATTCAACGTCAGACGGTAGAACGTTGCCAGCTCGCTAACCATTTGATGCAGCTTCTCCGTTTCTCCTAAGCGGGCTAGCCTGCTAATCGAAGATAACGTATTGTACAGAAAGTGCGGATTAATTTGAGCTTGAAGCGCATCCAGCTCAGCTTCTTTCTTCTGCAAGTTGGTAACATAGACCTCCTGGATGAGGTCTTCTGTATGCTCAGCCATCTCATTGAACGCAATAGCAATTTGCGCGAACTCATCCGAGCCGGTATATTGGATTCGCTTCGTGAAATTTCCTTCTTGAAATGCTCTGAGGGAACGAACAATTCTGTTGATTTGCTTCGAAAATGTATTGGAAACAATCGCACCGATCGCCACGAGTATCAAAAAACTCGCAACACAGATGAGCAGTGTCATATTTCTTACTTTCTGGGCAGCATGTTCCAGCTCCTGAAGCGGAATAAGTGCCATGATCCGATAGTTGATGCCTTCGATAGACTCATGAATCTGCATGTAAGCTTCCGCCTTCGCCTTCCAATCCTGCGGGAGCGGATTGCTCCTATTCTCGTAAACGGCTTCGTTCTGCTCGTTGATCACAGCGAAATAGCCTGGTATACCGTCTCTGCTGTCGCTGTAATTCAGGTTTCCGAATAGATTGTCCATTTTGACGGTAACCCGCATGGTTCCAATCGCCTTGACGGTTTGAAAATCCATCATCTTTCGAAGCAAAGAAATATTGCCAAACTTCGAATCCATACCAACTTGCATCCACACGGAATCAACAGGCATCGCCTCAAACTTTTTCACCCAGTCCAGCTGCTTGACGCGTTGATAATGAATCAGGTTATACCGTTTGCCATGCAAAAGCGGATCTTCACTGGTCTCTGTATCATAGATTTCCGGCAAGGTATCATTGTACAAAAACAAATCAAGCATGACGTTGTGCGTCGACTGATTTAAAGCCGATTCAAGCTTTGGAATGACGTTTTGGGTAATGGTCTGATAGCTGTCCCAAGGCTCTTGGCGTTTATTAAATGCTCGCTGCAGCGACTGATCCAGATAAATCTGATTATTGACCCGCTCCACCATTTGCATTCTTCCCTCGATGTTATCGCGAACCTGCTTCAACGTGGTTGTGACATTTTGTATCGTCTGTTCTTTCACATATTGTACGGAAGTATAATACGCATAATAACCGATAGAAATGACAGGTACGATGACCAGCAGTATATAAGAAGCCATTAATTTATATCCGAAGGAGAACCGTTTCATTTGCTACCCTGACCTTGCTTACGGTAATCTGCCGGCGGAAGACCGAAACTCTGCTTGAAATGCCTGCTGAACATGGTCAGATTCTGATAACCTACGAGGTGGGCCGCTTCAAATATTTTCAACTTCGGATCCTGAAGAAACTGACGGGCTTTTTCCATGCGTTTCCTCGTTACAAATTCACCAAATTGCTCATCGGTAACCTCTTTAAACAAATAACCCAAATAGTTGGGTGAAAACCCGAACACCTTGGCTACATTCCGCAGCTGAAGTGAAGTCTCAAGATTCTCTTCAACGTATCTTTCAATTTCATCAATCAGCTTTTGGTTCGGATTTTTCTTCTTGTTATGCAAATGCTCGGAAACCTCATACAGCTGCCTGCGGAGCCATGACTTGATATCGTCAATCGTTTCAAAATCATAGAGCACGTTCAAATTTTTCAAGTCGATGCTGAGTAAATCATACAAACTGACGTTCAGCGACTGCAGGAAAAAATCTGTCTTTGAAATCGCATACAAAGCAAAGTTGTAAACAGACAGCTTGTCCTTAAGACTTTGCACCAATTCGAATAGTTGTTCCAGGCTGTCATGGATGAGGACAGGGTCATAATTGACGGTGGCGGCGAACATTTTTTCCATGATTTGCTCAAGGTCTAGTGATTGTTTAACGATTTCGCCCTCTGTCTGCTCCATCGTGATTACCCGACATTTGCCGACAAACATCTTCGTTCCAAGCGCCTCGCAGGCTTTCCGGTAGGAGCAAGGGGCTTCTTTGCAGGGAGTCGACCTGTGAGCCTAATCCAACCGTGATGGTCAAGTTGGAATGATTGCGTACATGATCAACTAAATTCTGCATCGTTTCCGCAGGTTCGAGTTTGCAGCCACCCATGAGAATGACAACCTTGTCATCTCCCGTCTTGCAATAAATCCCCAGCTGCCGGACATGAATGTAATCACTGATCAAGCGAAATACATGATCGATGGCGAATCTCCGCTGATCATCGGAAAACGCCTTCAATTTCCACGCCATGTCATCCATTTCAATAATAGCGACGCAGCATTGTCCGCCATCCCAGATGATGCCCCATTTTTCATGAAAGTGGTAGAGCATTCTGTATTCAATCGTTCCCCGCAGCCACTGATACATCATTTCATTTTGCAGCAGCGGAATCGATGAGTCCATTTGCTCTTCCTTCTTCATTTGTTCCCGTTCGTACTTCAATTGCTCTCTGACAAGCTGCAGCGTGTTCAGCAGCTCTTGATCATTCACGGGTTTTAGAATGTAGGAACTGGCATTCATCGAAATGGCTCTTTTGGCATATTGGAAATCCTCATGACCGCTAATAAAAATAATTTTCAAATGGGGGAACAATCTTTTGGCCTGTTCGGCTAGCTCAAGTCCGGACATCAATGGCATTTGGATGTCAGTGATGAGGATATCCACGTGCTTTTCCTGCAACAGGTTTAAGGCGGCCCCTCCCCCGTGTACGGCACCAACGATCGCCATGTCTAGCTGTTCCCAGGGCGTAAAACGTTGTAATACTTCCAAATCCAACTGTTCATCGTCCACAAGCAATACGTTATTTATGGCAATCATTCCTTATGAAAATGTATATAGTATACTATAATAGTATACTCTTCCATTCGACAAAGTTGAAGCTATTTGTCGTACATTTTGTCAGATTATTCTGCCACTTCTTCTGGACATGTTTCAGTTATAACTTCTTCACTCCATTCACTATAACCAGCAACGTTTTTGGCCCTTACTTTTACCGTATGGCTAGAGCGCGGTGCGAGACCTGTCTGTGAGAAGTCACTAGTAGCATTACTTATCACTCTGTCATCAAACATCATGTCGTATTGCAGTGCTCCTGGTGAATCATCCCATTTGATATTTAGAATAGATTCATTTTCAGCCACAACAGTCAAATTTACTGGGATAGAAGGTATTTGAGGAAATTCTCCGGAACCAAACATAAACCAGTTCAGTTTGCACATATGTTGACTCGCACCATGAAACACAAGATATACCTTTTGTATTTCAGTTACTTTTGTTGTAAGGTCACTCTTCACATTGACATACTGATTGATATCACCTGTATTGGGAATATGAAGTGTACTTATTAACTCACCATCCATGCGATCAAGTCTAACCTCAATCTTACCTCCAGTTAATGAACTTGCTACCCGTGCATTAAACCATGCTGCATCACCAGCACCAAAATCGACTTGATCATATTGCAGCCAATCTCCGTCTTTAAGATTCGATATACTTAGATCATAGTCACAGTTCGGATCATCACATGTCCATTCTGTTTTTGAGTTTATTTGCAGTTCCTTGTCTGAAACAAACTTTTGATCGTCATAACGCTCAGCATCAATTTTTCTATTTATGCCAAAGAGGTTACCCTGATTTTCTGTCGTTGTCAGTTCAAAGGAATCTACATCAACATATCCACCCAGCTGTATTGTTGCATAGTTGAAAATACCAAATCGCATTCCTACATAGGTTCCATAGCGCATATCGTATCTTCCGCCAAGCCGTGTAAAATGGATCCCGTCTAGACTATATGAAAACTCCATTCGATATTCATTTCTTGGAGTCTCAGCCCTTAACCAGATGTCTTTGATGCCTATAGATAAATTTACTGATGCATGTTCAGTCGTATTATCATTAATAACGATAGATTTATGACCATCTTCATTTTTGATCCCGATGAATGTAAAACTTTTTTGCATTAAGCATAGACCTGCTGTATCACCATCGGCCATATGACTAATATCTAACTTAACAGTCCCTATACAATCTGGACCAACGACCCGCTGTGTAAGCGTATTTCTGGCATAGGTTAAGTTATCCGTAACACTCGAAGTATGAAGTCTCATATATCCTGGTCTTTCTTCGAGACTCCATTTACTATTATCCGGATTGTGATTCCATTGCCACTGTAACCCTATCGTTCTCGTGCTAAAGTCATCCGAAGCATGCGGCGCCTTGGGTTGGGAAGGCTCTAAGTCAGGTATATTAGGCTTTCTATGTGTAATAACAGCTTTTTCACCATCTACCTGCCCCATGTATGGCCAGCCATTCTTCCATTCAACAGGCTGCAGTGTAGGTACTCTTCCAAGTTTCGATCGATCCTGGAATATGATCGCCCACCATTCTGAGGTACCATCTTCCTGAGGTACGTCGACAATTCCCCCTTGATGAATGCCATTCCCCCAGAAATTCATAAAGCTTGTCATAATATCCTCTACTTCATAAGGTCCGTTTGCTAAATCCTTCGTTCGAATGGCAACTTCTTTTTTGGAACCATGCTTCCAAATCGGCGTCGTTAGAATATAGTAGAAGCCATTTATTTTATATACATGTGCGCCCTCATTATACCCATTGTAACGATGACCGGGACATGGATAAGAATAAATCTTCTTACCGTTTCTTTTGGCATCAGGTTCTCTCTTAGAAATGATAGATAATTGGCCTGTTTCTTCATTTACGATCGTAAGCTCACTAAGATAGAGTTCTCCTTGGCCATGTACGACATAGATTTTTCCATCATCGTCAAAAAATAAGCCTGGATCATACAGTTCGTCTTCCAGTTTATACAGCGTCCATGGACCCTTTGCACAATCTGCAATACTTACATATGCAGCATCATGATTGATATTAAACATAAGATAAAATTTATTGTTATGATATCTTAAACTCGTTGCCCATGGACCTTCGTCATAAACATCGCCGTCGATCAAGTCATATTGATCGCCTTCCATTCGCTCAACCGCATAACTTTCGTATTCCCAATTCACTAAGTCTTTTGAACTCATAATTGGGCATCCTGGGAATAAATGCATACTTGTTGAAGACATATAGTAGGTGTCACCAACTCTGATTACATCATTATCCGGATAGTCACCCCACATAATGGGATTCGTATAGGTACCATTTCCATTGTCAGCAATCCAACCAACTTTTCTGCTCATTATTCATAGCACCTCCAATTTTAGGAATTAACTCAATAGTGCAACAGGCACATGATACATGGCATCCATCCCTCATATAAATGGATAGAGTATACTAATTTAGTATACTCTATCCATCCACTCATCTGAAGTTATTTACTACCATTAATTTTTTTCAGATTATCCTGCCATTTCTTCTGGATGAATTCGAGCACTTTAGGAAAGCCGGCTTTATTCATGTCTTCATTCGCCTTGTTCAGAATCGATACGACTTCCTCGTCGCTCTTGGCATAAATCATTTTTGAAAAAGCCTCATCAAATATATCTTTCACCGATTGCTGGATAATGCCTTCTTCAGAATCCCCTTGCGGGTCTGTATTCGCAAAAGGTGTGATGTCCATCGACGTCTTCCAAGCGACATTCACCTGCGCCGTCGTTTGGAAATCCCGCTCCTCCTCAGGAAGAAGGTTTTCTCTGGCCACTTTGGCATTGTCGACCCATGTCGCATTTCCGGCCATTATATTGTCGGCAATTTGCAGCTTGTCCAGTTCGGCTTTGTCCATCGATTTATATTTATCGTTAGGTATCGGAAATCCGTTCTCGTCTTTTTTATCCCAAAGGAATCCCGGAGGTCCAAAGAAGAGAACTGCTTGCCCCTCGTCGCTTGTAGCCCAATCGAGGTAAGCAAAAATACGTTCAGGATCCTTCGCATTCTTCGTAATGACGATTTTGCCGCCGCCTTCTCGTCCTGTATAGTTCGGATAAATTTTGTTCTTGTCCAAACCTTCTTTGTGTACTGGCCAAATAAATTCGTAACCACCTTCAGGATCTTGGGCGCGTAGAGTCGAGTTCGGGACGCGGGCTCTGCCCGATAAGTTCACATTCAGGGAAACAGCTACTCTCCCTTGACTCAGTTTCTCTATCATTTGATCGGCCTTTTGTGTAAACACGTCCTGTGTCATCAGCTTGTCACGATACAATCGGCTGGCAAACAAAATGAACTCTTTGAAAGCTGGGTCTTCTGTAATCGGCTTCACCGTGTCACCGTCCGGATAGAACATTCTGCTCACAAAATACGGCGGGGTGTTTTCCTTAAATGCTGAATACAACATCTTGATATCGTAAGGACCGCCGACTTCAAGTGGAATCACATTCGGATATTTCACTTTGACTGCTCGCAGATAGTTTTCTAGATCCGTTGTTGTCTCCAGCTTCGGCGAACCCATCTCTTTGTAGATTTTCCGGTTTACAGCATAACCGCCGTTTCCGTTCATATGGTCGCCACCGACATACCAGTCAGGAACCATATACAATTTACCGTCATCCGAACGGTTGACATTAAGGATCATATCGCCGGCAGATTTCTTAAGATTCGGATATTTATCAAGGTATGGATCAAGTTCCACCACTTGTCCTTCGCTGATCAACCGATCGAGCTCTGGTCCCGGTCCAAGCGCAATCACGTCTGGCAACTCACCGCTCGCATACATCGCGTTGAATCGTTGCTTTGCGTTCCCGTTCGTCGGAAGATAATCGACTGTCACCTTCTTGTTTTCCTGAACCCACTTGGTTGTTACCGTCTCTCCCCAAGCGGCAGGCTGCCATCCGTCGTCAAAGTTGTACATCGTGAACTTAAGCGGTTGATCTTTGCTTGCAGCATCCCCGGCATTCCCATTCTCTGTTGCAGCTTTGCTCTCTTTTTTGTCGCTCCCGCAGCCAGCTAGTAGTGTACTGACAGATAGAACCGCGACCAACAAACATGTAGACCATTTTCTCTTGTTCATTGCATCGATTACCCCTCTCTAATAATCTCTTCTATGTTATCGTCTATCGACGCATAACATCTAGCTATTCTTTCAATGAACCAACAAGTACCCCTTTAA
Source organism: Paenibacillus mangrovi (assembly GCF_022898935.1). Lineage (GTDB taxonomy): Bacteria > Bacillota > Bacilli > Paenibacillales > Paenibacillaceae > Paenibacillus_AQ > Paenibacillus_AQ mangrovi. Next base: position 470,375 of record NZ_JALIRP010000004.1, read on the forward strand.
CAAAATACTTCTGCACGAATGGATACACCATAACTATTGGAATGGTTGCAACCATCGTCGTCGCCATAACGATCGATTTATGCGTAACGCTCTGCGCGTTCTGCAGAAATTCCTGTTTGGTCGCACTGATCGTCGTGGAGGCTTCGAATGACAAAATTGATTGTATCGTTTGATTGAGAATGACTTGCAATGGCAGCAGTTTCTGATTCGAAATATAGATCGAAGCGTCAAACCATGAGTTCCAGTGACCGACCGCAGTGAATAGCGATAGCGTCGCGATGACTGGCCCTGATACCGGCATAACGATTCGGAAAAACGTATTTATATGATTGCATCCATCAATTCTGGCCGATTCCTCCAGTCCGTCTGGGAGCCCTAGGAAAAAGGTACGGAAGATGATCATATTCCAGACGCTGATGAGACCGGGTATAATCATCACCCAGAACGTGTCCATCAAATGAAGATCCTTGATTAACAGATAACTTGGAATGAGACCACCGCTGAAGTACATCGTGATGACGCAAAGGATCATATAAAACTTTTTGCCTAGCAATCCACGCCTCGACATCCCGTACGCAAACATGGAGGTAAATAGAATGGATAGGAAGGTGCCCGTAACTGTTCTAGCAACTGTGACCCAGAGAGCGTTAATTAATCGTGCGTCCTTGAAAACATATTTGTAGTTCTCTAGTGTAAATTCTCTTGGCCATAGGGTAACACCCCCAGCCGCCGTATCATTTCCTGCATTAAAGGATATAACCAAAGAATTCCAGAATGGATACAAAGTGACAACGGCAAGCAACAACAAGATTGCATATACCACAATATCGATTATATTATCTTCGAGTGAACGTTTCACAAGCTGCCTCCTTTCTTGAAGCCGTTACCATAAGCTGGAGTTCCCCAGTTTTCTGGCGATCCAGTTCGCGATCACAAGCAGACCGACACTGATCACGCCCTTGAACAAACCAGCTGCCGTCGCATACGAGAAACGATAGTTCTCGATCCCGACACGATAAACATACGTATCGATCGTTTCCGCCACTGGCCTTAATACGACGTTCTGGCCCTGATTGGTAAGCAGCAATATCTCTTCAAAGCCCGCATTCAAGATTTGTCCAACCTGCAAAATGAGGAAAATGATGATCACAGGTGCTATAGACGGAATGGTAATGGATACCAACTTTCGCATCCGGCCAGCGCCGTCAATCGAAGCCGCCTCGTACATGTGGGGATCAACCCCCGTAATAGCTGCCAAATATACGATTGCTCCAAAACCGATTTCTTTCCAGATCCCCGTCGAGATCAGAATCCCCCAGAAGTACTCGGGAATGGATAACCAATGAACAGGCTCATCGATGATGCCAAGCTTCTGCAGCAGGATGTTCACACTGCCACTATCAACCGACAACAAGGAGATGACGAATCCTGACACGATGACCCATGAAATGAAATGGGGCAAATAACTGACCGTCTGAACGAATCGCTTGAAGACCGCGTTTTTCACTTCATTCAGCATCAAGGCCAGAATGATTGGTGCAGGGAACGCGATGAACAGCTTCAGAAGGCTGATCACGATCGTATTCCGCATAATCTGCCAAAATTCCGGAGAGTTAAAAAACATCCTGAAATGCTTGAAGCCTACCCACTCGCTTCCGAAAAAACCTTTCGCCGGACTATAGTCCTGAAACGCTGTGAGAATCCCCCACATGGGGATATATGAAAATATGAAAATCATGATGATCGCAGGGATGACCATTATTTGCAGGTCCCACTGACGAATAAATCGTTTGGCCAAACGGCTCACCTCCTAGTTTCCTTCCTGCTTGTTCTCTTAAAACGAAATTATAGCTGTACAGAAGGCTGAAAAATACTCATCCTATCAACGAAAAGTGTATTCTATCAACGAAGTTGATGATTACTATGTAATGGTCAACTTGGTGGCAGCAGATTTTAGCCCTCTTGCATGGCAAGTGACGATCACTTCACCTGGTACCGGACGCGATTGCAGCAAGACTGTAGCGATACCCGCTTCTGCCTGAATCGGATTCTCGCCAACGATGACAACGGGACCTTCTACTTCAAAAACCACTTCGTGGTTTGCTGAAGGGACGACAGTTCCGTTGGCATCTTGAACTTCAGCATTAGCGAAGACAAAATCAGATCCGTCAGCCGCAAGTTCCCTTCCGCTCGTGTCAATTCGAATAGACAGCCTTTCAGGTTCAAGTGGTGTACGTACGTTGAACTCGGCCTTATCCACGCCTGCGATTCGCCCGATGGCCTTTAGCTCCCCAGGCTCATAGGCCACACCTTCAAACGTAAACGGCGCCCTATCCAGATTACGACAATTTCCACCATCGTACGTAGACACCATCAGGCTGCCGGCATCGGTTTTAGACTCCATGGTTCCTTCTTTCCACTTATGCTGCTCCTCATCGGTCAGCCAATAATCGACTTCATAACCAGTTATGCGCTCACCATATTCCGTGTCGGGTCCTTGGTCAGGCTTTTGTATGCCTACTGATTTACCGTTTACAAACAGTTCGACTTCATCACAGTTGGAATACACGACAACCTTGGCCGGCGAGACGCGTTCCGTCCACTCATTTGCGATGTAGGCCATTGGTCCGCTCTCGATTTGCTCGTGAATTACATCCGGCTTTCTTTGACTTTGATAGAAGTAATACACATATTTGGGCAAGCGGAAGGTATCCATGGCTCCGCATTCCGCAATCCATGGATAGCATCCCCGATTATGATCAATACCGATCCACGAAGCATCCCCTAGCGACCAGCGGTTGCCGCGGTTCCGGTTCAGCGACCATTGATAATTCCACGCTTGCAGCAGCTGCTTCTTCTCTCCAGCGCCGCGAGGTATACGACTTGTACTTTCATGACCGCCGAACTCATAATCTCCATACTCCCTGTCAAATCCTGCCTTGTCCGGTAGAACATCCTCCAACGGACGGGTCATGGTGCTATCTTCCCATATCGTATGAGGCACATCAAAATTGACGTAAGCAGGGTTTTCCCTCCCGATCGTATCTCCCGATGTGTTCATTTGATCTCCGGGATATTCTTCATGGGCAATCAGATGGCATTCGTGGAAAAATTCATCTGTAGCGCCTCCACGTTTGTTATATGTTTCATTCAAGCTGACCTCCCACATGATCATACACGGATGATTACGGTCGCGGCGGATCATATCCCGAATATTTTGCTTGGCGATCTCTTGAAATTTTCCCAATGCGCAATACTGCCAGCCAGGAACCGGCTCAACGGTCATCAGTCCGAGCTCATCACATGCGTCTATGAAGGCCGGAGACTGAGGATAGTGGCCGAGCCGTACGAAATTGAATCCGCCTTCTTTCAACTTCACCGCATCTCGGTATTGGGCATTGTTCGAAGCAGCATTTCCGATATAAGGATATTGCTGATGACGGTTTGTCCCGCGGATGACCAACCTTTCCCCATTGATCATAAAACCGTTCGCCTTGCTGAAGGAAATCGTACGGACTCCGATGCGAGTGCGAAGTTCATCAACTTTTCTGCTTTCACCATCGATAATTTCTGTCAACAGCGTATACAAAAAAGGATGGTCCGGGTGCCAAAGCCGAGGATTTGTAAGCGTAATGATTTGTGTAAATGTGTATTCACCTCCAGCCTGAACGCTTTCGATTATACTTTCAGTCGTCCCCACGATTGTTCCTTGTTTGTCCAGGATCGTTGATACGACTTTGACATCCTTGACCTGATCGTGCTCATTCAACACGTGAGTCTGAACTTCGACCGTTGCAGATGCTTTCGATACATCGGAATACTTGACGAAGACCCCGCCTCCCGCTTGTATCCCCGCATATACCGCATCAGTAACGTGGAGCTTGTCCATAATATGGAGCTTCACGTTGCGATAAAGTCCGCCGAAATACGAAAAATCCAGGCTCTCCAGTGGTTTTCCGGGCGGTATAGCTCCGTTGTTGCGATTATCGAGCTGGACAGCGATCACATTCTCCGCACCGTAATCAACATCCTCGGTGATGTCGATCATAAACGGCAAATAACCGCCTTTATGAACCAGTTTTGATTCCCCATTCATCCATACATGGGCTTCATGCATCGCTGCTTCGAATTCGATGAAAATCTTCTTTCCTTTCCATGCTTCATCTGCAAGGAAGCGCTTACGATACCAGCAAAAGCCTTGATAGTGCAGATCAATATGAAGTGGTTCAATTTGAGGTGTATGTGGTAAATAAACGCATTCCCATTCATTGTCGGGTACATGCTTTAGCTCCGCTTCGGATGGATCCCCAAGAAAGAACTTCCATTCCTTGTTAAAATTCAATGTATTTCTACCAAGATTCGAATATTGCATCTCCATTAACCCCCTTAATTAATCCATATTTTATCGTTTATCAGCCTGCAAATATACTTCACTAAGCAACGATTTCTGCATTCTATCAACGAACTTGATCTGACTTGTTCCTTTCAGCTATATAAAACAATAGGAGCAAAAAAAGACGACAATTCGATTTCCCTTGTGTAGAACCTAGAGAAAACGACTTGTCGTTCTTATGAAATAGCGTACGATTGTAATCAAAAGTTACCTGCAATATTTATCTCTTAGAGCCAACGTATATTTGACAGATTGCTCGACCCCATTTGCTTGATCTTCAATCATCTTCTCCAGAAGTTTCCGTGGTGGCTCATAATAATCCAGCGGCTTGATAAAGGACAATTCATATGGAGGTTGCTCAACTTTAAACGCGCCTTCGCCAACGGCGAACACGCCGCCCGCTCCCGGGACCCTTTTGAAGGAAGTCGCATAAGGAAAGCACATTTCTACATTAATACGTGTCAACGTCGACTGCTCGACAAGAATTTGGAAGATTTGCTCCAAATCAATGTTGCCGGTCCCGACAGGAACGCCGCATACCCGATAATCGTCGCCGTCATGAACGATAATATGGTCTTTGAAATGGGTTGTGAATGCATAAGGCGCCAATCTTTTAACAGCTTCAACCGGGTCTTCCCAGGCCATCATCGCGTTACCGACATCACAGTGCGCACGTACCCAAGGGCTATCGACTTCCTCAATGATTCGAATGACCTCGCTCGTCAGCTCTTCCTCATGATTTTCTACAGCGAGTTTTATTCTGTATTTCTGCAGTATAGGCACAATTTGCTGAATGTTTTCGGGAGCTTGCTTCAGTCTTTCTGCATCATATGTGCCCAGGCAGGTGTACGTCCGAATCACATCGGCCCCAATCTGATGAGCTACCTCAATAACTTGCTTCAAATGCACCGGATCCGTGCCATTCGTGTCAATTTCAGCGAAGAATCCGTATTTCTGAATTTCCGCCTTCACCCTTTTTAAATATTCAGGTTCAAACGATTCAAGCGTACCCCATCCAGGCAGATTCGGCCATTTCACGATATTGATCATGACGCCGTCCAAGCCCAGCTCGGCCGTTTTTCCGATAAATTGAAAAATATCCATTCTTCCTGTCATAAACTGCAGGTGATAGCTTTCAGTCTCCAAACCAATCTTCATTTTGTGTTCTCCTCCTAGTCATGCTGCCAAATCAATCGTCCGTCCGCCTGAACGATGTCTGCAACAGAGGGGATTACAAGATCGGCATCCTGCAGCTGAGGAATGCCGCTGACACCAGAAAGCACGCCTATCGCGACACCCGCCGCACTGTTTCTGGCAAATCGCATATCCGTCACGGTATCGCCTACTACTGCAACCTCTTCTGCACTCATATTGCCAACCTCACAAAAAGCACGGAGCATACATGGATTCGGTTTCTTCTCGTAGTAATCCGATGTCCCGATAAAATCGAAATAATCAGTGACACCCGCAAGCTCCAGAAAAAATTTCGTCGATTCGAGGTCATCCGCCGTTGCAATGCCGAGTTTCAACCCATAGCGGCGAAGATTCCCAAGCAAAAGATGCAAATCCGCTGTTGGCCTTAAATTGTGCCGATTAGACAACGTCAACTGATGAAGCTCCCTGGTCAGCCAATCCTCCAGATGTTCCAGTTTATCCGGATTAACCTGCTTATCCCGCAGCACGCGAACGAATGCTTCCGCCATCTCCTGAGTCGTGCCTCCTGCGAGTATCCCTGCCGGGTCGATCGTGTCCCCATGCAAACCGATGGATTCAAGCAAGCTTGCCTTGGCCGAAGGATCATCCTTCAAGCCTACATCCTCAACCAGTAGATCGGCTATTCCGGTCCCCACCGGCACCCAGCCGGAATAGAAGTCCATTAATGTACCATCCTTATCAAACAAAATACCTTTGATTTGCTGCAAAGTTTTTCACCCATTCTGTTGATTTCTGTTTGTAATTTATTTTTATACTGCAGCCGTTTCGTCCACGATGATCCAATCGATGTTTTCCAGATAAGACTTCCATGATGCCGGCTCCTCCTGATCGCACACAATCGCGTGAATCTGTTCCAGCTGCGAAAATTTACACAATGCTTCTACACCAATCTTAGAATGATCCACGAGGATGATTGTTTCTTTGGCGACCTGAATCATCTTTGCTGAAAACGAAGACTCTTCTAGAGTATATTCCGTGGCTCCTGAAAGCGAAATTCCCCCGGGTGAAATAAACGCTTTGTTTACACAAAACAAATCCAACATTTTCTCGCATAACGTCCCGCGAGACGAATATTGTTCCTCATTCAGCTCCCCCCCGAGCAGTATCACTTTGCCATGAAATAATCCTTGATTCATCGAATCCAGTAAGACATTGGCCGTAGGCAATGAGTTGGTCAGGATGGTTACCTTATTGACACCGCGAATGCAATAAGCCATTTCTAAAATCGTCGTTCCTCCGCCCATCACGATCGTATCGCCGTCATTGACCAGTTGTGCAGCCCGCTGTGCCACTTTCTTCTTTTCGTCCTGGCGTACCTGTCTGCGCTGAACGAATGGCGGTTCTCCCAGTTGAAAATTGACTTTCACAGCACCGCCGTGCACACGCTTGAGATGCCCTTCCTTTTCCAGAACATCCAGATCCCGCCGGATCGTTTCCATTGATACATTAAAAAGCCGGGCCAATTCGGCTGCATTGACCTTTCCATATGCATGCAGTCGATCAAGAATTTCGGTTTTTCGTTCTACGGACAAGACTGACATCAAGATCCCCCTCTACGCCAATAAAGTACATGCCGCTTCAGGAATCCGCACATTTATCAACATTCCTTCGTCAAAAGCGACTTTGTGCGGAACATTCAGTTCGTCAATCGTCAGGGTCACATCCTGTGACTGAACCTCGTATCTACGAACATTACCGCGAACGATCATGCTCGAGATAACTCCTTCGAGCCATAGTCCGCGATCATGCGTAAAAGTGTGCGCCTCGCCGCTTGGATGCAGCTCCATAACCTCTGGACGAATCGCATACGTTCCGGGCTTCATCGATTGACCCGTTAAGCGGATCAGGTCCCTACCCGTCAACACGTTATAACTGCCAATAAAACGGGCTACGAATTCATTTTTAGGGGAAGCGTAAATGTGTTCCGGTTTGCCTTGCTGGGCAATCTCCCCGTTATTCATGACAAAGATACGATCTGAAATCGTCATGGCTTCTTCCTGGTCATGCGTAACAAAAATCATCGTCATCTTTAAATCCCGCTGAATGCTTCGGAGATCGCTCTGCAAGCTTTTTCTGATTTTGGCATCCAGCGCGCTGAGCGGTTCATCCAGAAGTAGAATATCCGGTTCCGTGACAAGCGCTCTGGCAAGAGCGACGCGCTGCTGTTGGCCGCCGGACAACTGATGCGGATAGGATGATTCTTTGCCGGACAAATGTACCAGTTCAATCGCTTGGTTCACTTTTGCTGTAATTTGTTCACGCGCCAGCTTCTGCATTTTTAAGCCGAAAGCAATATTGTCGAAGACGGTCATATTAGGGAACAAGGCATACGATTGAAACACCATGCCTACATTCCGGCGCTGCGGGGGCAGCTGAGATATATCCTTGCCGTTCACGCTGATTGTACCGCTGTCTAGCGATTCCAATCCGGCTATGCAGCGCAGCAGCGTACTCTTGCCGCAGCCGCTGGGTCCGAGCAAGGTGACGAGCTCCCCTTTTTCAACGTTCAGAGATACCTGCTGTAGTACAACAGATTTCCCGAACTGCTTAAATGCCTGATCGATTTGTACATAGCTCATGCTGCATTCTCCTTGTTTTCTTCTTTCTTATTGAAACGTGTACCCAGCTTCAGCATCAGCCAGGAAATCATCAACACGATCGTGAAGTATGCAATAACGATGGCACTCGATAAATGCCCGTTCTGATTCAACTGCCGCATTAAATAAATTTGGATCGTTTCATAGCTTCCGCCAACGAGGAAATTAGCCATCACAAATTCGCCGATCAAGATTGAAAACGATAGTAAAGCGGAAATGATTATTCCGCCCATGATGTTAGGCGCGACGACTTGCAAAAATGCCTTCATTTTGCTTGCCCCGAGTATTTCGGCCGCTTCCATCAGCCTTCTCGCATCAATCGTTCGCAAGCTGTTGCGGATGCCTTGATACATATAAGGGATAATCAACACATAATAGGCGCCGACCAGGATCCAGATGGTGCCAGATAGCACGATCGGACCGCTGGAGTACACTTTAATCAATCCTACGGCGGCAACGACACCCGGAACGGCGAATGGAATCATCGTAATGGCTTGCAGAAAGCGCTCCAGCTTCGGCAGATACATATATACGACAAACACCGTCACCGACATCGTGACAACGCTCGCTATGAGCGCGATTGCAGATACAGTTAGCGTTCTCCCGACAGCCGCTAAAAAGCGTGAATCGGTGAACAATTCCTTGTACCAATCTAACGTATAGGAAACCGGGAGCACCGTATGGCTCCATTCTTTCGCAATTGAATACATAAAGGTTGCTGCAAGAGGCAATACAAGATAAATAAATGCTGCAGAAACAACGAGTAATGACAACCATCTTTTATTTTTCATTGCAAATCTCTCCTGAACCGCCGCATCAGGCGTTCATTGATCCACATCGCCCCAAGCATCATCAGACCCAGAATAACGGCGAGTGCACTTCCGAGCTGAGGCTGTGTGGCTACGTCACCCGCAATGAGCGAGCCGATACGAATCGTCAACAAATTATAGTTGCTTCCTACGAGTGCATAAGCTGTTGCATAGGCTCCCATCGCATTGGCAAATAGGATGCTGAAGGTTCCCACAATGCTTGGCAATAACACAGGAATTCCAATCCTCAACCAAAATTGGAGATTCGACGCGCCGAGTAAGGCGGCCGATTCACGCCACTGCTTATGAATGCCGGAGTAAGCCGGATAGAGCAGCAAAATGGCCAGCGGGACTTGAAAATAAACGTAAACGAGGACCAGTCCGCTCCAGCTATACAAGCTGAACGTGTCCGTCATATTCCATCCCCATTCTTTGAACAGGAGTGTAAAAAGTCCACTGTTGCCAAGAAGAATAATGAAGGCAAACGCCAGCGGTACGCCGGAAAAGTTGGACGTCAAATTGGAAAATGTAATCATAAAGTTTTGAATCTTTTTGGGCATTCGCGTAATGGAATACGAGACAACGAACGCGATAATCATGCCGATGACACTGGAATAGAGCGAGATTTTCAAGCTGTTGACAATACCTTTAGAATAATAAGGACTGGTCAAAGCGGTAATATACTGCTCGAGCGTATATGTCCTGCCGTCGGCGGAGAGGAAGCTGTCATGGATCATGGCGATCAAAGGCAGCATCAAGAACCCGACGACAAGCAGGGCGAACGGTAGCAGAGCAATGATGGCAAACAGCGTTACCTTGCGATGCATTCGGATAACCCTCACCTATCCTTCCGTCAATCTATGAAAATTAGTTCATATGAATTAATACTTGATCCTGCCACATGAGCGGCAATTGCTTGGATGTTTCTTCCCACGCCTTGTAATCTTTAATCGGCTTCGCATTTTTGTATTGTTCAGCAGGGATCAGTTTCTTGGCAACATCATCCGGCAGCTTCACGTTCTCGCGGATCGGGCGGGCATAACCTTTCGCCAGGTTAATCTGTCCTTCGTCGCTCAGAATATATTCCCGTGTAAGCTTGGCCGCATTCGGATGAGGTGCATACTTGTTAATGATCGTCGTATACCCGCTGACGACGCTGCCTTCTTGAGGAATGCTGACTTCGAAACGGTTAGGATCAATTTGGTCGCGATAGCCCAGAGCATTAAAATCCCACAGCAATGCAACGGACACTTCTCCCTTTTCCAAAACCCCTGTATTAATTTCTAGTGTAGACAATCTACCCTGCTCGGCCAATTTTGCAAAAAAGTCCAAACCTGGCTGAATGTTGTGCTCGTCTCCTCCATACGCCATCGCCGCCGCCAATACAGCCATTTGTGCCTGCGTTCCTTTGGTTACGTCCGTGATCGAAACCTTGTAATCGCCTTTCAGTATGTCGTCCCAAGTTTTCGGCGGATTTTTTACCTGATTTTTATCGGTGATCACAGCAATCGTTCCTTGATAACCAACCACCCAGTGCCCATCCTTGTCTTTCGCCCAGTCCGGAATTTCGTTCCAGTGTGTGGGCTTATAAGGCATCGTTACCCCTTTGTCCTTTGCGATCGGTCCGAATGAAATACCGACATCGCCGATATCGGCCGTCGGATTGTTCTTCTCCGCTTCGAATTTGGCGATTTCTTCTGCACTGGACAAATCAGTATCTGTGTGGGTTAATCCATATTTGGCTGTAATGTCGTCCCAGGTTCCTTTCCAGTTGGCCCAGTTGTCGGGCATTCCGAGACTGACAACCTTCCCTTCCTGTTTCGCCTGCTTTTCAATCTCCTCAAGCGTCATTTCCTTTACTGGCGCTGCGCTGTCGTTTGAAGGGGGAGCCGTTTGCTGTGCAGAGCCGCATGCCGATATTCCCAAAGCCATCACACTTATGACTAGAGCTGTTTTCAATGAACGATATTTTTTCACGTTGTTCTCTCCTCCAAAATTTTGGTAATTTGTGTGTTTGTGTTGTTTTTAGTACATTCACATTATGCAATCGCAACATTATCCACATATCAACTGAAGGTAAATTCTTTGTAAACTTGCTTAACTCGAACGATCTAGCATCCCATCAGAAAAGAAAAAGACGCTAACAAAACGTTAGCGTCAAATGAGCGCGTGGCTCATATTCATTCATTATCAATTGTCAAAAAATCAAATTAGCAGCTTCAACCTGCTGTACCGAGGGACGTAATGTGCAAGCTTTTGTATCGATCGTTACTTTGGCAGCAGCGAGTCCGGTCGACTCCGCCGTAATGCACAGCACACCCTCTTGTTGCGTTGATTGGATGATAGCCATGCAAAGACCATTGAACGCTTTCCGCCTCCAAACCGCGCCTGGTTCGATATACTTATCCGGTTCGTGGCTACTTGGGTTTCCATTGCCAACACCGATCAGCACTCCTGGTCCAGACACGGTAAACACCACTTCATTGTCAGCAATAGGGACGACTCTGCCTAAATCATCGACGATTTGTACAGCGATACATGACACATCCTCACCGTCGGCATTGATTGCAATGCGATCGGGAAGAAGCCGCAGCTCTGACGGAGCGCCTGCCGTTTCTTTGGTCACGCTTGCGATCTCCTGCCCATCTCGGTATCCTCTGGCCAAAAGCACGCCTGGCTCGTATGGCACCATCCAGCTCAAATGCCCCAAATGCGGCATTTGTTTTCGACCGATGCTGCGACCGTTGAGAAACAGCTCCACTTCCTCGCAGTTGCTGAAACAGCGCACATCGATGTCCTGTCCTTCCTTGCCCGTCCAATTCCAGTGAGGGAAAAGATGCAGAACCGTCTGGTCGGTCCACCAAGACTGGTAATAATAGTAGTTGTCTTTCGGAAAACCGCATGTATCCATAATGCCGAATTGCGAACTGATGCACGGCCAGCGGTAAGGAAGCGGCTCACCTCTATAATCGAATCCCGTCCATACAAAAGCACCGGCCAGATACGGCCGCTTCTCATAATAGTTCATCCATTCCTCGCTACCAGATCCCCAGCCGGGGAAATTCTCGTCATAGGAAGAGACATATCCTCGCTGCTCATCATTTTCATAGATGCCTCGCGTGCACAGCGTACTCGCTTCTTCACTGCCGATCATAGGCGTTTGTGGATGTTCCTTATGGTATTCATCTAAATTCGCGCCGATTTTCCAATAGTTCCAGCCTCGCACATCTACAACGCCGTTAATCCCTGCGCTCTGTCCACCGTTATTTCCGCCATAGCTCACAAGACGCGTCGGATCAAGCTCATGTACGATCCGTTTCATTGTCTTTGCGGCGCGGGCACCGGCTTCCGTATCCTGAATTCCGCCCTCCTCATTGCCAATCGACCATAGAATGATACTGGGATGGTTCCGGTCGCGCCTTACCAGGCTGCGCAACTGATTGGCAATCTCCTCGCCAACGCCCACTTGCCGGTGCTCATCCATGACCAGCATCCCCAATCGGTCGCACGCTTCAAGCAGTTCCGGCGTCGGCGGATGATGCGATGTCCGGTATGCATTGACGCCGAATTCCTTCAGCTTCTCGATTCTGTAATATTGCAAGCGGTCGGGCAGCGCCGCCCCTACTCCGGCATGATCCTGATGGCAGCAAACGCCTTGGATCACCACATGCCGCCCGTTCAGGAAAAAGCCAAGATCCGGATCGAAGTGAATGCTGCGAACGCCAAACGATGTTTCATAAACATCCGTTGGAGCCTCGCCTTCTCTGACTGTCGTCACGAGACGGTAGAGATGCGGCGAATCCAAGTCCCATAGCCGAGGCTGCTCCACGCGAACGCGCTGGATGAATTCCTGCTCCTTCCACGCCCCAATAGGTTGTGTCTCCGACTGAACTGTTGCAACACAGTGGCCGTCAGCATCATAGATCGCCGACTCGATCGTGCCTGTATTCCCAAGATCGTCTTCGTTAACAATCGTCGTATGCAGCGTTAGCTCCGCGAATCCGTCGCCAACTTCAGAAACGACATACGTTCCCCAGTGCGCGACATGCATCGGGTTTGTTTTGACCAGCCAAACATGCCGGTAAATGCCGGCCCCTTCGTAAAACCATCCCTCCACTTGGCTTGCATCGGCACGAACGACAAGCACATTCGGTCCGTCGAAGCTGACGCAATCGGTAATATCGAAGCGGAAGCTGGTATATCCGCTTTCATGGCGACCTAAATAATAGCCGTTCAACCAAATCTGACTGTCGCGGAATATGCCATCGAACTCGATGGACAGCCGCTTACCTTTATCATCTGGCGAAACAGAAAATGGCTTGCGGTACCATCCGATTGAAGTCGCCGGATTGGGTCTCCCGATCGGTTTATATCCATGATAATCGATGTCATTGTCGGACGAATGCTCAAAATCCAGCTCCACCGCCCAATCATGCGGCAGACAGACCTCTCTCCAATCACTGTCGTCAAAATCGGGGTGAATAGCGCCTCTCCCTTCGGCTTGCTTGGCAAACGGCTTGCCTTTCCAATAATCGAAGTCACGCTTGATGTCTGAGGCGTGGCCCAAGGCGAATTTCCAATCGGAATCCATCAACAACCGCTCCCGAAGCGGCTGATTCATCTCTTTATTCATGCAGCATACTCTCCTTTTGTCGCTTGATTCTCTTTTGACCTAATGTGTTATATCATTTATTGATCGTTAACGTATAGTCTGAGGCTGGCTCGATCACAATCGTTCGATGATCGAGCAAAGCATTTTCACCTAATACCTTCGCCATCTCCGACGTACTCTCGACGAAAACTTTGACCTTTGCCGTGAAGTTCGTACGGTTGATCAGCTTCACCGTCATCATTTCAGGATTGTTGTGGGCGACTTCGGCATCCACGTGATCGATTGCGCAAATGTACCCCGTATCCGAATGAATGTACACACCCGGAACCTCGAAATACGTCAACATGCAAGAAACCTCGCACCAGCAAGAGCCGCCAGCAACCTCACCAATATTTTCTTTCCCTTCCCAATCACTCAGATTGACCCGCTCTCCCATCCAACCCAGAGGCGAGTACGTCGTTCCATTGCGGTTTCCACCCCAGGATATACGAAGCGGCCGATCCTCTCTGGACATATATTGCGGCAGGTTATGTGCGATATCTTGGAGCAGCTCCAGATAAAATTCATTCGCTGTCGCACGATACAGCTTAAATAAGGAAGCACCCGAGAACGTACAAATTCCCGGCGCCGCATGCTTATTCTGCACGCTTGCCCAGACCGCGCCAGTTGAACGCAAATCGAGCTTGCGAAATTCCGCTTCTTCGGCATACTCGAAATCGTAAGACACAACCCATGTCGCACATAGTTTGGCCGTATCTTCGGCCATACCCAGCCACTTGCGGTCGCCAGTCGTTTCATATAAAACAACATAAGACTCGAGCAAGGCAAACGCCGATTCACTATCCGGGCTTTGGCATATTTCACCTGGCGCGCCGGTCGTAACTCCTTGCTTCACGAAATGATCGTAATAATGTTGCCCGGATAGCTTCGCTATGTTGGTGTAATCAGGACGGTTAAAATATTGCCCGGAGAGTGACAGCCCTGCAGATGCGATCCCCGCGCTGCTACTACCCCCGATGATGATTTCTTCCTTTTCCAGATCCACAAACTGACCGAATTGACCGTATTTGTCCCATAGCCGAACGAACGCGTCGCAGGCCCGGATCAACCCTTCTTTCCAGCCGGCCGGGATCGGTTCGCCTAATTTCTCCAACAGCATGAGCTGTTTTGTCATGAAGTACAGGACATCCGCATTTTTGCGCAGCAGCACAATTGATGTTTCATCATGTCGGCGGAAAGCGTCGCCTAATCGATTTCCCTTGCAATAAATGCCATGAAAAAATCCGGAAGGCGCCTGAACCGTGTCGAACAGAAAATTCAAGGTCTTAACCGATCGTTCTTTGGATAAATCGTTTCCGATGGCGAGCATCGGGTACGTGTTTATCGCCCCTCCGACCCACCCGGTTTGCCATTCGCCAAAAGTGGGATCCGGCGAAGTCGATGACCGGTAAAATTCGAAGTCGCGCTGCCAATTGTCCCGGTTATATTTCTCCTCCAATATATCCCATGAGGCTGAGAATGGAATTTCATGCCTTAGCTCGTTAGGACCGGTCAAACTTTTGCGAGTCTTTGAGAAATAATCGAATAACGTCGGAATGTCGGGACAATCGAAAACATAAAGTCTGAACTTGATCGTCACCTCGTCTAGTTCATGAAAATCGTATCCTCGATCATCGGAAAGCTCTTTCGAATTACACATACTGTATTTACTGCTTCGAACCGCAGGGGCAGAAATCGAGATCATCGCCTCCGAACGGTCGCCGCTTTCTTCTACTGTCATTCCTGAATCACCAAGAGCCGTTCCTTGATACGTCAGCAGCAGCAAACCTTTCTTCTGTTGATGTAAAAAACAGCCGACAGCAGGCGTCGCCAAGTCTCCCGTTCGTAATTCGATTTTCGATGGCCCTTCATCCAGGTTGAGTCTTGGCACATCGGTAATCGTCGTCGGAATATCGACACCTATCTCATCTTCATGTTCCAGCATTGGAGGATATTGTTGCTTACTTACCCGAAAGCGGTTACCGTTATATGCCGCCGCAGGCATCAACAAGTAGTTATCCTGTGACCAACTGTCAAGCCTCAAACCAACTGCTACATTCGCTTGGTTCAAGTTTCCCTTTACAACCTTAAATGTTGCTTCACAATCGATCGCATCTTCATTGGATGCGATCGATTGCCGTGCATAACTGACATTCCACAAAGATTCGTCCAGCATAAGCTGTTGTTCATCATTGGATTCGTTCCATTCGCATGTCGCCGATTGGATCGGATTGGCTCCATCATATTGGGTCAACTTGAAAGCGATTGTGCACCCGGTTCCGCTCATCATACAGGTGTAGCCCCCACTACTTCATCTTTTGCTTCTACCTTCTCCGGATCGCCCCAAGCAAATATTTTCACACTGACAGACGGTTTCGGATCTCCCTCGAATTTACAACTGAACGAGACGGTTTGACCACCGCTTCGAATAACTGGCGCATCCGCCGACGCTTGCACCGTCTGCAGCAAATTCCAGTTTTGGTCGTATATGAGGCCGGTCCGCCCACCTTCGCAGACAAGATATTGATTTGGCTTGATCTCTGCATCGAATGTCATATAGACGCCGCTTGTGTACAAAGTAGGCCGCTTTACCAAAGCGTCCTCATTGCCGTACGACGGGTTTACACGTAAGACAAACTTCAGCGATTGATCGGCATATTTATTGAAATAAGTCCAGTCAGCCCCTCCGGGTTGGCCTGGCTGCAGTTCGGCCGGATCGCAGACAAGCGGTTTCGAGATGTGAACCGGATACAGGTTCCAGCGGTCTTCGTCAACCGGTTCCAGGTGCCAATCACCCTTTGGTTCCCGCAGCCGTTCACGCTGCTCAGGCGTAAATGCCCCGGCCCGCCGCGCCTTCTCCCACTCGCGTACTGCCCCCAGCAGCGTCTCGATATTGCCGTTTCGCCGGAGCACTGCGGTGTCCGCTACAAGAGCGAAGCCGGAACCGAAACCTGCCGCCTTCGACAGCACCCATTCAATTTCATCCGGTGCCGTCGCTTCGAACCGGTCGGAAGCGGAACGGACGAGAAACCATCCGAGCATCGGCGGAATGAAATTACGGGCAAAATAGCGCTGATTGCTAAGCCGCCATTCGAGCTGGCCTTCGCGTGTTGCCGCACCCCAAGGCTCTCCCCAGTTAAAGCGCGTGAACACATGCCACGAATAGTTCGAGACGACGATGCTCGCGTCGTTGATCACTTCATCCCCCCAGCCGTCATAGCACATCTTGACGAATCGGTTGACTCCATAGGCCTCATGGCCTGTGGCATACAAACCTTCCAAACCATCGAACGAAATCTGCTTCAAACCAGTCGTACTAAACAGTTCGGCGATCCGTCTGCTGTACTCATCCTGCAGCTCGATATTCGGGAAAAAGACGTCATAGGCGTGATCCCATAACCGACCGATTTCTGCACCCGCCTCATGCTCAGCGGCAACCGTGCCGTTCACGCCTCGCCGTACGCCGATTAGCTTCCACGGCGCGCTTCCCGTTACGGCATCGTATTCGATCAGCTCACTGCCGATTTTCGCAGAGCGTCGGAACAAATTCGCCGTAAACGGCGCAGGATCGCTCACTTCGATCTCATTTTCCTCTATGCCGATCGCCGCAATCAGTTGAGCCTTTCCGGCCATTTGCAGCCGCTCATCAGGCACCGGCGTCACATACGGATCGTTCAGTGTTGTAAAGTTGGAAAGTGTATGTACGCCGACATGCACGCCTTCGCGTTCCGCCAGCTCAACACACGCCTTCAATCCTTCGTCGCCGTTTGGAAAGCTGCTCGGCTTCAGCGTAAAATGCCCCCACTGCCCGAACGGATCGGGGTGGTACACATAGCTTAGACCAGCCATCTTCGTAAACTGCACCGCGTCCGCCATCGTCGCTTCAGAAAAATCGGTGATCAAATACGATTGATTCGCCGCCGGGGACGTTTTGCCCCACACTCCTTCGATCAGCGGATGCGGGAGCCCTTCGCCGAGTTCAATCGCTTCAATCGTCGAAAGAACTTGGTCAACCGCGCAGCCGAACAGAGCGATCTTGGTTCCGACGATTTGCGCATCGTCGCCGGTGAGCGGAGCAACCTCAACGTCCGGCAAGTTCCATACCGGGCGCCGGGCTACTTTGGTGCGATTTCTTGCAAAAGCCTGCAGCATGCTCCCACCTACGGTCGGCCACGCCGCGCAGACGTCGTATTCGAACTTGTTGTCGGAAGGCAGCTTGCTGTCAGGGTCTGGTATACCATCATGCGAATACGTTTGTTGGACGAATTCCATTCTTTCAAGCTCGATAGGCCATCCTCCAACGGTCTTCATATTCAACACCTGTAAGCCGACGGCAAATGTTCCGTTATGTACGACGCCAACCGACTCCCCGATCGATCCGGAAACTGTCGTGACGTAAGGCCCCCAGATGACGGCATCTACATCGCCATCAATACGCAGCACTTCGAAAGTCGCATAAAGCCCTTTATCTTCGGCCAAAACTTCCACGGCCGCCCCGCATTGGGGAAACTTAAATGTCACAATACCGGATGCCGTTTCATAATCGGCCTGTGCTGGCATTTCCATCCGACCGCCAACGACTACCTGAAGCAGCGATATAATTTGCTTGGCAGATTCATATCGATTACCGGTAGTGGTATCGGTCAGACCGGTTACCATGCCTTTACGATCCAATTGAATGTTCAAACTTCCTGCAGAAATGCTCAACATCGCAGTCTCATCTCCTTAATACCGACTAACATCTCATTTATTCGTTTCATAGCCGTACGTTCAGCCTATCCTCTTACTGACTACCATCGCAGCGCTTTTATTGGGTTGCTGGACAAAAAGGCTAGCTCCTGGTGTTCCAGGAGCTCTGCAGCGTTATTTTTTATTCATCTTCTCTTTCAATTTAATCGTATAATCTTCGTCCATTTTTCTCAGGAACGTAACGACATCTTCTTTGGACGTTATGAATTCCGAAGCCTTTTCGGCCACATAGTTCTCGCCGTAGTAAAGGGCGTCCGGACCGTACGGGGAGTACACAGGGTCAGCTTTTGTTCCTGAATAAATGCCTTTTAAATTGTATTGCTTATTGTTGCCTGACATTTGATCTTCGCCAAACTGAACAGCAAGGTCCGGATCTCCAAGCGGAGATGGCGAACCATGACGATGCAGCCTTGTTTGATGCTCCTTGGAGGCGAGGAATGCGATCACATCAAACGCCTCTTTCAGATGCTCGCTGTTCGGATTAACGCTCACTGCAAGAGGCGCGTAGTTTGGCGTAATATCCGGCTGGTCGGCCCAACCCGGAACTTTTACCATATCGAAGCTGAGCCCTTTGGTACCATGCATACCAGCTAAATTCGTAATGGATAAAATCGCCATTGCTGTTGTTTGGTTCTGGAAATACAAGTCTTCATCCTTTTCTACGTCCCAGTTGCCGGAGATACTGCGAAACTTATCAAGCAAGTCGAAATATTTCTTGAACTTCGGATCTTTAGAAAACAACACTTCGCCCGTCTTCGGATCCGTGCCGGTTGCCGAAAGCTCCATAAAAGGCATCGATAAGCCATTTTTCGCTATTCCGTGGTACTTGACTCCGTCTTTTTCTCCCGTCAATTTCTTTGCCAGGTCAATAACTTCTTCCCAGGTAATTCCGTCCTTTGGATAAGGTACGCCGAACTTGTCGAAAATCGATTTGTTATAAAAAAGCGCTACCTGAATATCTTCCATCGGGAATCCCAATAAACGGTTTTCGCCTTCAGGATCTCGCACCCGCATCGATTCCAGCACACCCGGACGGAATGCCGATAAGTCAACGTTATTTTGTTTCGCCAGATCATCCAGCGGATATAGCAGCTCCATGTCCTTCAGAACTTCAAAGCCGCCGGTGGTCAGCAGAATATCCGGATTTTCCTTCGCGGCGAACGTTTCCTCCAGCTCCTGCTTGCCGACCCATTTGCTAATGAGCTCGATCTTGATGTTAGGGAACTTCTCTTCAACAAATGGCTTCACCCGCTCATCGAATTCTCCGCCCCAAGGCGCCATAAATTTTAGCGTAATCTGCTCTTTGTTCTTGGATTCCGGTTCTGTCCCCGCTGGTTTGTCTTTATCCTCCTGTTTCGGAGTTTCACCCGCAGCAGCAGAATTTTGCTCTTTATTCGTTGATTGTTCCCCTTCGGAGTTTTTGCTCGAACATGCCGCAAGCGATGTTGCGAGTAACAATATAATCAGGAACAATGAAAGCATTTTTACCGTTTTCATAGTGTATATCCCCTCACTATTCAAATGTTTCGGTCAGCTTATTTTTTTTCCATTTCCTTGATCAATGTTCTAGCCATTTCGTCCAACTTTCTTAAATGGGTATTGATATCGACATGGTCATAAATCAAATCTTCCATGTGTTCGATAACGGTTTTGCCGAATATATCCTCTTCGACCTGAGTTCGATTCGGATGGAAATCCATCTTAAACAAAGCCTCGTAGTTTATGCCTTCGAACTTCGGATCAGGCTTGATTTGCTGCCGTACCTCAGGCGACTTCAGAACCAAGGAAGAAATATCTTTCCCTTGATATCTTTGAATCGTATATTCATCGGACAGTAAATAATCAATGACCTGGAATGCCTCGTCTTTATGTTCGCTGAACGAAGTCACCCCCAGAAAATAAGCAAGCCCGCCCGGAACTTTCCCTGGATTCTCATCCCAAGTCGGATAATTGACCATATCCCAATTCATCTTGGCATCACTCAACTGTCCGCCATTAAACCAGAGCGGCAGCATTGCAATATTGCGTTCGTCGACAAAGCGGGAATAAATATATTCACGGTATTTCTCGCGGGGAGGCAAATTACCTGGAATTTCGTACACTTGTTTCACGACTTCAAAAAACGATTTCCAGCGGTCATCTGTTAGAAACGTCGGCTCTTTCGTATCCGGATCAATCACGGGAATATGCTGCGACATTGTATTGAAACTGTCCCATCCCCACTGCAGTCCGTAATATTTGACCCCGCCAATTTCTCCAGTAACTTTTTTGGCCAGATCGACGATATCATTGTACGTTATGCCGTCTTGCGGATAAGGCACGCCGAATTTATCAAAAATGTCTTTATTGTAATGCAGTGCATAACGGTCGACGATAAAAGGCAAAAAGTCTATTCCCCCGCCGGACTCGACTTTGACTCGATCGATCAATCCAGGATTGAAGCGGTCAATGTCGTAATTGTGCGTTTTGATTAAATCGCTCATGTCGTACAAAACTTCCTGTTTTTCGAGTGCTGTTTTATGTCCCATATGCGCAAAGTACAAATCAGGCAGTTTTTTGGCGGCAAAAAGCTCCTCCAAATCCTTCTCCGTTGGCATGATGTTGTATCGTTCCAGTTTGATGTTCGGAAATTTGGTTTCCACCGGTTTTTTCCAATCTTTCTCCCATGATTCATCGTCTGCCCAGTTGATCATCGTCAAGGTGACAAGTTTTTGCGCTTCTTCCGGTTTTTGCTGATCTTTCGACTCTTGCGGCTGATCTTCATTGGTATTAACAGACGGCTCGGCCTGGTTATTTTCGGCCACTTTATCCTCGGATTGGCTGCAGCCTGCAAGAAGCGATACGAGAACAGTAAAAATAAGAATAATTAAATAACCTTTTCTTTTTACAGTTGTCATCTAACGATGCTCCTTTGTACATAGATTGGAGAGAACCTACTGGGATCATGACCTTTCAACGGCAAAATAGACAGCGTTTACAAAACAACCGTACACGATCGGTATACTGGCACTCGACATCGAATTATATTCACATATCGAATCACCCCCTTATCCGCAAAATACTCTGATGACAATTGCACAATTCATAAGCGTGAACCGATACGGGGCTTCTTCGAAGCCCCGGTTTCATAGGTTCCTGTAGAAAAGGCCGGGAGTTGACTTTGCGGACAATACACCCCGTCAGACCACAAGAAGTTCTACTGACGGACTTTCTATTAATGAAACTTCTTCCCGCGGCATACCATGCAGTTCGACGCATTGCATGCTGTCATTGCCTTCGAAGCGATTTCCGCCGATTTCCGCATTGCTGCAAGCGTGAAGGCGGACGAACGATAGGGTATGATCCTGTTCCAAGGCTACGATGCGGTTTCGGCTAAACCGCACATGGCGGGTGCTCTTAGCATCCATTGCACGATTGCCGATTGTCTCGAATGTATTGTCTTCAATGACAATATGCTCATGCACGGGCGTTTCATGGGACGTGTCCGTGTTCTCCGGATGAATCCAGATCACGGGATCGGCGGCGCTTCCGCATTGGAGAAACGTATTGCCGCGAATCGTCACATCTTGCGCCCTGCCGGATTCGAACCAGCTTCCCGCATCGTTTGCGATTAGAATACCGCTCATTCGCATACGCTCGAATACGTTGTTTTCAATGGTCACCTTTCTCCGCGTCGTTACTAGAATGCCGCGTGTCGGAATGCGCGCGAAACGATTGCCGCGAATCTCCACCTCCGGCGTCCATGTGACGTTCTCTACAACATCGTTAGTCTCGATATGCTCCGGCGCCGGCCGCTCCAGGGTCAGCAGCATTTCCCGCGGATTCAATAACCGGGCCTCCTTGACGGTATTGCTGTCATATGCAAGCAATGTGCTTTCACGCACGAATTCAATCTCGTCACCGGGGAAAAACGCCTCAAAGCCGAACGTCTGGCCATGCATGAACCGGACAACCAACTGAGCCGGCGCAGGCTTGCCGACAATTCGCAAGTGCGTGCCGTGAACATTGATCGGATCGTCATGGGCTCCCTCGAACAAGCTGTCTTGAATTGTGATTCGCCCACGGCAGCCGGAGAGATGAAGGAAGTCTGCGAATGCCGCCGCCGTTCGTCCAGAGTCGGGACGAGGCGCCAACGTCATTTGGTCGAAAACGAGATTTTCGCTGAATTGACCGACGATACCGAGCCCATGCATATAATGCATGCTAACTTGCTTGAAGATTACATTACTGCTTCGGGCAATGAATGCGCCGACCTGATCCCGGATGCCGTCCCGCATTTGGAACGTCTGCCCGACAGATGCGCCCTGCCTCCGGTCAAAATGAAAGCGAAGCCGGTTCGGCGCAAGCTCCTCAACCTTCACGGCGATCGAAACCGGATTCGTTACGCGCCACGTTGAATTGTTCGCCGGATCGTACAGCTGCGCCAGGCCATTTGTGAACCGCCAACCCAATCCGATCCAATACAGACGATCCTTCTCCAATTCGTATCGGCTGTCCGGGTGAACGCGAACGTCCATCGTTCGCTCTTCGACAACTTCAACCGTCATTTCCGCCATAGTCGGATGCGCATAGTCGGTGTTCAAGTTACGGATTTCGATGTCACTGCAGCTGATTACAGCGAGCAACGTCATTTTTCCGTGAAACATCAATAACGACCCATTGCCTTCAATCGTTAAGTGATTCAGTCCTTGTAGAAGCAGACCGAAGGTTTTCGTATTGTCCGGGTTTTCTTCTTCCGTTGTCGTATTCGATATGCAGCATAGAGCCTGATCGGCATGATCCGGGTACAAATCGTATCGTCCATGAGGAAATTCGATCACAACGGGTTCATTCACTGCGGCGGCCGCAGCAATGGCTAGCCGAATGGACGATACGGCATCCTCCCCGGAATCGGGCCTTGCACCGTAATCGGTTACTCGAATGACTTTTGCCTCTTTCGGTTGTTGCATCGACGATCAGTTCCTTTCTTGGAAGCTCCGGATTCATAGGTTCCTATTCAACCAAACCGGTACGCTCGACACTCTCGACAAAATAGCGCTGCGCGAACAAGTAGATCAGCAGCGGCGGCAAAATAACAAGGAAGCTTGCGCCCATCTTGATCGGTTCGGCCAAAAATTCCGGAAACCCGCCTTCTTGAATAAACGCCGTCAAGTTCCGATCGATATAGGAGATTTTCAGCGCCAGAGGCATATTGTCACTTGCTCCGAGGAACATTCGCGGATAATACGTATCATTCCACGTCCATACGAATGAAAACAAGAACACGACAAGTATAGCCGGCTTGGCCAAAGGAAACATTACACGGGCATAAAACTTCAATGCATTGGCACCGTCAATACGTGCCGCTTCTTCCAATGCCTTCGGTTGCGTCAAGAAAAACTGGCGGAAAATGATGACAAATAAAGCACCCTTCACCCCGAAACCGAACACGGAAGGCAAGATCAGCGTCAGCAGATGCCCGTTCAATCCAAGCTCCGTATATGCCATAATTGTCGGCAAAATGATGACTTGCGGTGGAATGATGAATGCCGATATGACAAGGAAAAAAGCCGTTTTTTTGAATGGAACGTCAAGTCTTGCGAGCGCATAACCCGCAAGTCCGCACGCGATGCAATGCAGCACTGCCGCCGTTACTGCGATAAACAAACTGACGGCAAGCGACTTCGGATAATCAAGCAGCTTCCATGCTTCGGCGACATGGCCCAAATAGATGGAAGATGGAATCCACATCACGGTCGGATCGATCAAATCTTTGATGCTCATAACCATCTTCACGAGCATTTTAATAATCGGGTTCATATAAATGTAAGAAGTTATGATTAATACGGAATACAATGCCAATTTAAAAATAAGACCTTGATTGATTTCTCTGCCAAGCACCATATACCGAATTTTGCTCAATCTGCGTTTCGTCGTCCATTTTTGTTTGACGCGCGTTGCTAAATTCGCTTTCAACATTTGCTTCTTCCCCCCTTATCCTCGATCTGATTTGGCATATTTCCGATTTATTCTGCCATAGAGCAAAATGACGAATCCAAGGAATGCAAGAATAATCAAGAAATAAATCCATGCCATCGCGCTGTTATAGCCGTAATTGCCCGTACTGATTAGCGTAATAACAGGGTTGGACGGGAAAGTAAACATATCCACTACCGTATAAATCAGGTTCAGCAAAATAAACGGCGACATCGCTGGAAGCGTTATTTTCCAGAACACTTCCCATGGCGTTGCACCATCAATGCGAGCAGATTCGTAGGCAGAGCTCGAAATCGTCTGAAGTCCGGCAATAAACAATAAAATTTGCACTCCGGAATACCATAAGACCAGAACAAAATGATTCATGACTTGTTTCACCGGTTTTGCCCATGAATTATCCCCAAGGAACATATCGATATAACCGCCAACATTATACCGTTCGAGGAAACTGAGGTTTCCTTCACCTTGATTCATAAACGACATTAAGACGGCGCCTGTAGAGAATATAACCGGCAAGAAAAAAATCGCACGGAATACAAATCGTCCAGGAAGCTTCTGATTCAGCATGATCGCGATCATTAAGGCAAAAATAACGATAACCGGCACCATGATGACGACTTCTTGGAAATAAGGAATCAATTGATCGTATAAAGCCGAGCTGTTGAATAAGATTTCCTGATAATATTTCAAGCCGACAAAATCGTAAACGATTCTTTTCGGCAAAATCTTAACTTGATGAAAGCTCATATATAGCGAGAAGAGAAGCGGAAATCCTAAAAAAGCGATAAATCCGATCAACCACGGCGCCATAAACAGCGTTCCTTCCAGCTTGCGGGACGTTCTGGCGGAAAGTATCCGTTTTCCTGCCATGTTACGCACCTCCCTGGTTGACGATGTAATTTTTCGCTTCGACAACATGGCTGCCGACAGTAACCTTCTTATTGTTATAATTCACAATAATTTGTTTGCCGTTGCTGTATGTCGTTTCATAAACCCCGCTCATCAATTCACGATGCCCCGTAATGAACTTATCCTGTACATCGCCGAGCGCTTCTTCGTAATTCTTATATTGCGATTCCATCTCTTGAATCCAGTCTCTATAATTTGTGCTGTAAAATTGTTGTAAGTTTAATGATTTTAGCAATTCCTCGGACTGAGCATAGGTTACGACGAAAGACGGGACAGCGCCATATTCTATGCCTTTCAAGAAGGCCTCCCTGTAATCATCGCTCAAGTTGGCGTAATTGAACGAATAAGTTGTTAGGCCATGAAGCGCGATTTGCACAAAAGGGACTACGCGATCGACAAACAAATCATAAGAATAGGTGGATGGCAGGTTATCCAAATGATTTATATATTGCAATGTATACTCGTTGCCTCTTGCAACTTGCACATCACCGAGCGCCTCTTTCGTTTGCTCAAACAACCGGACCTGAATTTCCTTGGATTGCTCCCTGGTCGACAAATAATTTTCGTTATAGTCGGTATTTAAGAAGCTTCCAATCCCATATCCGAGGAGGTAACCGTTGATTCCAAGCGACTTCGCTTCCTCCAAATCGTCTACAAAAACTTTCTCCATAAACCTTGGACTGACAACCGTCCCGATAATGGAGGAGCCCAGATCACGAAGACCGTCCCTGTTTTTTCGGAATCCATCCTTGCTGCCGCTATTAAAGGTATAGGAAGAAGCGTCAAGGTACACCGATAGGCCTTTTGAATTCGCATACTCGGCAAACTTCTTCATCCCTTCGTTGCCGCCTAGTTTGTTTGGAACAGGGAAAGCGCCACCGTATTCGCTATAGCCGTCGTTTTGCCACCCGAGATAGGAAATGTCCATATCTTTTACGCCAACCGCGAGCAAGTCATTTACGATCTTGGTGGCCTCTTCCGTTGTTGTCAGCGGCAAATAAGAATCCCATAAAAATCCGTCTTCCGTATCGCCGCCAAGCAGATGAAGCTGGAGCTTCAACTTGGCATTCGTCAACGGCTTCATTCCGTATTCCTGCATCAAATGCGCACGATAGCGCTCAGCGAGCGTAACGTAACTGATCTCTTGGTTATTTTGTTCATCGATGAAATAATAACGGGTCGCCCGATCCGACTTCGTAATCTCCGTACTATAAGTCAAGTAGCCGTTAAGCTTCTTCGTATCGGTCGGCTGGAAAAACTTAAACCGGTATTGGTACTCGGGCGTCACCCAGTTGTATTGGCTGAACGATCCTGAAGGCGCCGCAACAATGTTTGCATACTCCCCGCCTTCGGTAACGACGCCGAGTACCGCTTGTTTATTCGATTTCAATCCGAAAACCGGCAATGAAACCGGATTGCGGTCGGACATCGTGTTGCGGTTGCTGTATGCCAAGTCATCGCCATATATGCGTTCCGAATATAGGTTCTGCGTACCCGTACGATGCTTTTTAAAGTCGAGCAGCGCACCCGGACCGTCCGGTACGAACAAGAAGCCGTCCTCATTGTCCGACGTCTGCGCGTCCAAAAACGGGAATAAACGAATGGACGCCAGTCTGGCCTTCGGATCCTTCTCACCTTTCGGGTACACCTTTTCATCGACCAAGCCGTCCGCCAATATTTTCGTTTCGACGAAATCTTCGCCGAGCTTCACTTCTACCGGAATAATGAAGCCGATATCCGGCATCTCATAACGGATTTTGAAACCGTCGTCCGTTTTTTCAAACCCGGTGACCGTCCCTCCTTGCGCATTAAAGTTCGATTCGATAAGCAAATCTTTGCGTGTATTGAACTCCAAATAACGGAACATAAAAGGAGAGCCAAGATGAACTTTCCATGCATCTGTATTCAGCTTATCCTGCCAATTTTGCGAGTTAGGAAAAGAACGCCATATTTCCCCTGTTTGTTTGCTTGTTACCGTAAAGTGTCCGGAGGTTGGGTCGGCTTTAAGCTGTAGCCTATTATTCTCGGCAATGGGCTGGAACCGAGTTTCGTCCGGCAAGCTTCCACTCGGTTTGGAAGCCGAAGCTACGCGAACGCTGGACTTTGCCTTTGCGTTCTGATCCACAGAATCGGACTTTGCCTTTGCGTTCTGATCCGCAGAATCGGACTTTGCCTTTGCGTTCTGATCCACTGAATCAGACTTTGCCTTTGCGTTCTGATCCACAGAATCGGACTTTGCATAGATGAAGCTGCCGAGCAACGACGCGGATAAGATGCCGATCACAACGATTATTGGCAGTTTTCTGGAGCGAAACAAGCGCATCACATCGACACCTCCTGATAAATGGTATAAACGAAGCTGAAAAATTCAGAAGACAATCCGATCAAGATGAATATTACGACCCATAAGATAATCATCGTTAAGACCGTAAGCAAAATGTTGACTACCGTTTCTCCGACACCATAGTTTTGCAGCGCCTGGATATTCCAGAAAAATAATAGTCCGCACCACAACATCATTCCTGTCCCGATTGAGCCATAAATCGACATTTCGCTAAGCGTAAATATATTCGAGAGGGCTGCCAGCGGTAGCCCCAGCAATATAACCGGGAATAACGAATATGAGCTTCCAACGAATACGTCCTTAAACCGCGCTTCACCTTGCCGGATGGAACCGATCAAATAATTGCAAACGACCCATGACAGCCACGTTGCCAGGAAGATCGTCAGCGTAGACGTCGAACCTTTGGCATAAACCGGAACCGGATTGAATGTAAAGCTCGTATAATACGATTTCACAAGAATCGTTCCGATCGTTAACAATAAAATGATGATGGCGCTCGTATAACCGCCTTTACTCAGAAAACGCAAATCGGTAAAGCCATCTAGCGGATGCTTCAAAATATAAAACACATGCTTCGCCTGCTGGTACCATATCTTTCGTTTCAGCCTGCTCATTTTCGGGATGACGCGGAACTTGAATTTTTTCTTCAGGAAAGTGAAGAACCATATCAAGATAACCGTGATAATCACGCTGTTAGCCAATGTGGAGAAGTTTGCTTGGAACCATTGCAAACGAAGTTGCCAGAATGAATCGGAGTATCCTTCACCATCGCCTGCAAGCTTAAACAATTCCCTCGAACGCTCATATTCGCCGCGAAAAAATGCAGCCTGCGCGAGTCCTTCATAGGCTGGAGAGAAGTGCGCGTTCAACTTCAGTACGTTTTCCCAATGTTTCTCCGCCTCCGAATATTTCCCTTCCTGCATTAGCCTGTAAGCTTCATGAACGGCTGCGCCAAACTCGGTTGGTTCATACACCTGGATGAGACCAAGCGCTTCGTCCAAAATATAAAGACGATTTTTCGAATTGGTTTCTACCGCAACCGGAGCAGTCGTCAATCCGACAAGCGATTTTCCAACGACGGAACGTCCATTCCAATAGAACAGTAACGATCCGTTTGAATCATATTGGGAAATGATGTTCCGCGATTTATCAATAATCGCCACGTTGCCGTTGCTGTCCACGGAAGCGTCCGTAATCTCTGCAACCGGTATGTCATCCTTTTTGTCCAGGTCGGAGAAAGATCTCATATTTTTGTTGAACTCGATATCTTTCCATACGTTCTCTCCCCGAATGTTCATTTTTTTGATTTGCTCTGTTTTGGAACCGGAAACCGTGTAGATGAAGCCTCGCTCATCGATATCGATGTTGCGGATCGTAACGGGCAGCAATCGAACTTGCCGGCTTAACTGCTCCTTCGTATAAAACTGTCTGCGAATGATATCCATTGCAGTGACTTCCGTTTTATTCGTTCCGAAAAACTTATCGAATTTGCCTTCCGGGTTGAATTGGACGATGCCATTATAGCTTCCTTTGGATACGACGTATATAAATCCGCGTTTGTCGACAACCATATTCGTCGGCTCGTAAACAAACGCTTCATTCACATACCGTGATTCCGGACGGCCTATTTCTCTGATCCATTCGCCATGGCTGTTCAATTGGACAACCCGCTTGTTTCCTGTATCGGCGATATAGATATCTCCGTTCTCGGCAACAAATACGCCTTGCGGCTGCTTCAGCGGACTCTTAGGCACGGTGATGATCTTGACGAGCTCGCCTTGCTCATTGAGATGAACAATTCGATTGTTGTCCGTATCGGCAATATAGATATCATCGTCAGGAGCAATAAATAGATCCTGCGGCCTCTGCAGCGTTGTATACTGGGTCTCGCCCTTATCGCCCACGATTGGAATCTCCTGCGCCAGAACGCCTGCCGGAGAATAGGCGGGTTGAGTCGATATATTACGTCCGTAGCTATTTTTCGTAAACGTTCGATAAGGCACATCGGCGATCGCTTCCATCGGGAATGCCGTCAAAGAAATTAGACAGACGAGCCAAAGCGAACATATCCATTTGCCAAGATTTTTATGCATGGCATAACCTCCGTTCTCCTCTGCTTATTTAATCCCCGAATGCGCCATCGTCGCGATGACTTTTCGCTGGGAGACGATAAATACGACCAGAGACGGGATAAACATGATCAATGCCCCAGCTGCAGCAGCTCCCTGTCTGGCTACAGAGTTCGCAAGACCTGATGTCAATGTGCTCATATAGAAAGGCAGCGTTTTCATCGCGTCTTCCTGCATGAACAAGGTTGATGTCTCCGTATTTCCCCACGCGGATTGAAAAGCGAGAATGGAAATCGTTGCAATTGCCGGCTGGACGAGCGGGATCACAATACGCATAAAAATGGTGAATTCTCGCGCGCCGTCAATTTTAGCTGCTTCCATTAAGTCGTTCGGGATCTGGTCCATGAACTGTTTCAACAGGAAAACACCGACCGGCAAGGCGACCAACGGCAGCACGTGGCCAAGATATGTATTCATGATGCCAAGGCTTTGGATCACGATAAAACGTGGAATCGCAACCGCCTCCGTTGCGAAAAGCAAAGCCAGCATGATTAGACCCAATACGATTTTCGATCCTGGAAACGGATGCTTGGATAGCGGATAAGCGCACATCGCACTTGTGACGACCATCGCAACGGTAGAAAGAAATGTGACCACAATGCTGTTAAAAATATACCGGGATACCGGGACAATGGTGGATTCAGACAAGGCAAGCAATTCCGCAAAATTGCTAGTGGTTGGCTCCCTGACAATAAAAGTCGGCGGGAATAGAAACAGCTCATGCAACGGCTTGAACGCATGATTGAAAAGGTATACAAGCGGAAGCAGCATGAATGCTGCAAGCGGCAACAGTAAAATGGCGATCCAGATCTGCGCTCGCTCAAGCAATCTTATCGCGAGCACGAAATCTTCCCACTTGACGGTTAATCTTCGCTTGACCACAATCAAACGAGATTCCTGCATTATTCATCCTCCTTCGGCGCAAATAAAAAGCCAAAAAATTTACTGAGCACGTAACACAACAGAAGAACGAAGATGGATATAGCACTGGCATAACCAAGCTCAAACCGGATAAATCCATAGTCGCTGATATGATCGAGCAATAACTGACCGGCATAATTCGGCGTCGGGTTGCTGCCTGACAATTGAACTCCAATACCGCCGGATTTAATCGTATGAACGATCGACATGATTGCTGCGAACATCATCTGCGGTTTCATCATCGGCACCGTAATATACCATACTTCCTGCAGACGGCTTGATATCCCGTCAATTTTACCCGCTTCGTACAATTGTTTGTCCACATTGAGAATACCGGCCAAAATGGCCAGGAATCCAATCCCCATTGAGGACCATATTGAGATGACGATCATAATGTTCAGCAAATAATCTTGATCGATCAATAAATAGACTGGCTTATCGATAATGCCCCACTTGAGCAAAAAGCTGTTAATATAACCGGAGCGATCACCGGTAAACATGACCGTCCATACGACGGTCATCGCAACACCGGCGGACAACGACGGCGCGTACATTGCAAGCGCATACCAGGTACGCAGCGTACTGGGCAGCTGGGAGATTAGCCAAGCAAGCAAAAAGGCAAGAATGTAGCCAACCGGTCCTACGAATACCGCGAATTTGAACGAGTTCGGCAGCACATGCTGCAAAAATACAACATCTTGCGAGAACAGGTTCTGATAGTTAAGCCAGCCGCGCCAAGTTGGGAAGTCGAAAGCGTTAAAATAGGTGAAACTGAGCAGAACGCCGGCAACAACAGGAATCAGAATAAAAATGATGAACATCGCCATAAAAGGAAATATAAAAGCATAGGAGAGACGGTATTTCCACATTTCTGTCATCAAACCATGGATTCGCTGCGAAACGCTTGACTTCGTTCCAACTGCAGGAGCGCTGCTCTGCTTATCGGAAAGGGCTGTGGCATTACCTGTCAATTAAGTTCACTCCTTTCCATGGTTCTGAAATTGTTTCAATATCCAGTTTTTTCAACACATGCCCTTCCGCATCGATATAATTAAACTCTTGCTGCTTGCGTTTCATCTCACGATTGATTTCTTTAACCGCTTGTTCTAGGGCAATCCGTGGATTTTCTTGATCAATGGCTACTTTGTTCCAGGCAAATCCAATCTCACGATTGGTCATATATCCGCCGGGAACGTTCGGATATTCTTTAATCCATTGCCATTGTTTGAGAATGACATCGAGATCTTCCTGCTTCCAAGGCATGTTTGCGAATGCTTGAACATTGGCCGAGTTCCAGCGGAACGTCTCACCGCGATATTGTTCCAGGTTCAGACCAAATTCCGTTTGTATGTCATCGGACATATACCATTTCATGAATTCCCAAGCGAGATCACGTTTTTCTGTGGGTGTATCGTTGAACAAAACGTTTGCCGTTGGCGCTCCGCCTGCAGCCCACCTGGCAATCGTGCCGTCCGATTGTTTCGTGCCGGGAATCGGCGCAATCGCCCACTCGTTCATAATTTCCGGCGCCGCGACAAGCAATTGCATATAAGTATTGAAATCTCCGATCCCGATCGGCAATGTGCCGTCTCTGAATTGTTGATAGAAACTATTGACTTGACGCTCCAGTCCGAAGACATTGAACAAGTCCGTCCATTGTTTGAATGCTTCAAATGCTTGTGGCTCGCTTAATGCGCTCGAAAGTCCATCCTTCGTATACAGCTCTACACCCTTCTGGAAGAAAAAGAATGAGTAGTTGTCTGGCGGCACATAGAAGTTGGCTTCGTTCTGAAGCAGTGTTGGCAGCATTTTATACACGTCATCCCAAGTTTGCGGAACGGTCAAACCAAGCTGCTGCAAAATGTCTTTTCGATAGAACATGATATTAAAGTTGTTCGTTTCCGGAATACCATAAATCCCGCCATTATAGCGGTAAGGCTGCATAATGCCTGGATGGAATTTATTGATGAGCTGCTGCGAGTCCGGGAACTTCGAAAAGTCGTAAATCGCGTCCCGTAATGCATAATCAAATATCGATCCGCTGGGCACCCCAATCGCGATATCGGGCAAAATGCCCGCCGCCTTGCCAAGAACGATCAGATCGGCAGACTGGATCAAGTTGATCCGAACTTTAATGCCGTGCTCCGGCGTAAATTGTTCATTGGCCAGCTGCTGCAGCTCGTCAACGTAGTCTCGGCCTTTGAACATCCAGATGTTAAGCTCATCGTCAGATTGCTGATCGAGCTGGTTTTTATTTGTAAACGAATAAAATGTCGTTTCAACCATATTCCACGACTTCTCGAAGAAGTTAGATTCCATTCTGGGCAACTTCGCTTTCGGCTCCGAAACAAAGATTCGATCGATCTGAAACGGCGTATCCATCAAATCTTTGCGCTGCATCTCGATCTTCTCTTGCAGTGTCCCGATAGTCAATTGACTATATGGGATCTCGTTTGGGTCTTTGAGTAAATCTTCCAAATCCTTTGCGCTCGTTTTAAATATTTGCGATACATTGTCGGTCACCTTATTAATGGCCAGCATTTGATCCGTCAATTGAGCAAATTGCGTCTTCATCGTGTCCAGCCTTTCCTTCATTCCAGGTATATCTTTATCGATGTTCCACACCCGGTAAGGGTCATTGCTGTTTCCTGTAGCAATGCGCAGCTCTCTGGCGATATCGCGCAGCTCCTTGGAGATTTGGTCAATTTGAAGGATAATCGGTACGTATGGCTCATATGTCGATTCCATCTTGATCGAATGCTTTCCTTTGGTGAAATAAAACTCATAAGGCTTCCCATCCGGATTTTCTAGGGTGATTCCTTTCCAATCGCTGCTGTAGGGAAACTGAACGTTTTTCATTTCTTGAAAAGGAATTTTTCCATCGATATAAATATTGCGGAATACGGACAAATTTTTATGTAAGCTTTGTTTTGCGCGCAAGGTCAAATGGTAGACGCCGTCTTTCGGCGCTTCGAATTCCCAAGTTATCGCTTGACCGCCCTTATTCCATCCCGTGCCGCCAATCGTATTGTAACGAACCAAATCGAGCGATTCCGGCTCCGTTAGCGGACTGCGATCGTACGTAGTTTGAATGGAAGATGAGTTTTTATAACTGAACTGCTCGCCCTCAATTGCAATGACATTTTTGTTTCCGTTTGCAGAAACGTCAGGATACAATTTTTTCACATCTTCGTAAGCAGGCAAGGCTGCCTTCGCTTGTAGACGGAATGATTTCACGGCGACCGGCTCACGAACCGATTCGATACGAATCGTGTTCTTCCCTTTATTCAAATGCCATAGCAGCGGCTGGCTATACGCTCCTTCCGAATCACGAAAAGATGTCGTTTTCCAACTTGTCTCCTCACGGATCAAGGAACGCAGCTGATTGCCGGCATCATCGTATTTCTCCGCTCCCGCTTCAGCAAACTGCCTCTCCAGAGCAATGGAATGAGCTTCACGAAACGGGAAATCTCCATTGATCTGGACACTCATCATAACCGATTGCCGGTGTCCCCCGTCGGCTTGAATATACGGAAAATATTCAGTTTCTATTTCATAAATTCCCTCTTTCTCCGCATTTACTTCGTACTCCACCCAACCTTTAGGCTTAGACCATAAAAGAACGTTGTCTTCACCTTGATAGGAGCCGACAGAAACTTCAGCATCATCCGACTTCCTACTAAAAGATCTTGCTTCAATCCGGATTTCTTGGGCTCCAGCTGGAACGTTGTCATGTTCCCATTTGTTCGCCATTGAATAGAAATAGGGCTCGCGAGTCGAAACATCTTGAATAACCGTATTTTCACTGCCCTGATCGGCAGCTTTTTGCTCACCTCGCGCATGATCCGATAACACTGGGACACCTATTAGGGCAACAGCTAAGATAAGGAGTAACAATCGCCCAACCGTACGAATTCCCCTCTTCATTATTCGCGCCCCCCGTTACTCTGTTAATAAAATCCCTGTATCTTTATGGAAAAACAACGCCTTGTTCATGTCCACGGCCACGGAAGTTTTCATTCCGTCATCAAAGTGATAACGGGGGTGCGCCCTGGCAACTAGATTTTTCTCCATTCCAATATTCATATGATAATAGCGGTCCGAACCGACAAATTCACTTAATTCCATCGTTCCGTTGATGATGGAATGCGGGTACGCTTCCAACATGATCTGTTCAAAGCTGATATTTTCCGGACGGGCACCCAATATGATCTTTTTATCGACCAAATTCTGGCGTCTTAATGTATAAGCTTGTTTCTCGGTTAGCTTCAATGCGAAACGCTTCGTCTGGAATTCGAGTCCTCCATCATGCTCTTCCAATCTTCCATGAATAAAGTTCATCGGAGGATTGCCGATAAAATTGGCAACGAACAAATTTGCCGGTTGATTATATATTTTCTCGGGCGTATCCACTTGCTGTACGATCCCTTTCTCCATCACGACAATGCGATCTCCCATCGTCATCGCTTCAATCTGATCGTGCGTAACATAAATCGTCGTTACGCCGATTTTTTTGTGTAGTCTAATAATTTCCGAACGCATCTGCACGCGCAGCTTCGCATCCAGGTTGGAGAGAGGCTCGTCCATCAGAAACGCCTGAGGCGTGCGGACGATTGCCCTACCAAGCGCAACCCGCTGGCGCTGACCGCCAGACAGCTCCCTAGGCTTGCGATCCAGGAAGTTCTCAATTTCTAGTACGCGTGCGGCACGTTTAACAGATTGCTCAATTTCATGCTTTGGAAGCTTTCTCATCTGTAAGCCAAAAGCAATATTTTCGTAGACCGACATATTTGGATAAAGCGCATAGTTCTGAAAAACCATCGAAATGTCGCGGTCTTTGGGCGGCATATCGTTCACAATCGTATCGCCGATATAAATTTCGCCTTCCGAAATATCCTCGAGTCCCGCAAGCATTCGCAAGGTGGTCGACTTTCCGCAGCCTGAAGAACCAACAAAGACGAGAAATTCCCTGTCCTCTACTTCCAGGTTGAAATCTTTCACCGCGTATTCTTTAAATTTTCCGTAACGTTTATGAACATGATCAAAACAAATTCTCGACAATGAGTGTTCCTCCCTTGCTTTTTTGTATACTCCCATATCGTCATGATCAAAATGTTTGTTTGGTTTGACATAGCTGCTGCATGAAGGCCAGTTGTATTACACCGCTAACAACTGCGCATACCGGTATAGCAGCCATGACGGCAACCGGACTCCATGCCCAGTGCAGCAATAAGCTAATCGTACCCGATGCAATGAACAACACGGCTACGAGACCAAACGTCTTGAAGCTTGAAGCTTGAACATAGCGACGGCTTTGACGAAAAGCTGCATCGACATTCAACCGATCGATAACGATACAATATTCCAGATAAATATACCTAATCCGAAGAATCACAAATATAACGAGGGAAAGGAATAAACCAATGGCGTTAAATAACGCAACCAGAAGAGTTGTCAAAGCAGTTTTGGCTGCCGTAAAAATCAGAAATATGAAGATGAAGCGGACCCAGTGACTTTTCCCGTCTTTCATAAATTGTCGCAATGAATTCGGCTGCCCTAGGGTAGCATTACGCAGGGAGGCAATATATCCGCCTTGGGCAAAGACCGTGGCAAGCAGCATGGTCAGCACAACAATCCATGCGCTTGCCGGAACTGCCCCCCCCATAAACTGCAGTTGGTTAACGAATTGCGGGATATTGCTGACATAACTAACTGATGGAATCCCCATCTCAAGTATAAGACGATAGGATAATGACGGTGTGCCGATAAAACCAACGATCATTAGTCCCGCGATAAATGAAAGTCCATCCAATACGATCGGGTATATCAACAACAGCGGATTTCTGAATAGCAAGCCAAGTAATTGATTCAGCATGATGATGACCTCCGGGCAAAGCTTTGGATTGCATGATGCAAGCTCGGTTTTTAATGCGAACGTCTCTTGCGATTCTTCGAACTTTAAGGGCTGCCGGTGAAGCCGGGCAGCCCTTATTATTATTGCTGCTTCTCAGATAGCACCTTATTAATTTCCTCTTCCGCTTCTCGCAAAGCCGTGTTCAGATCTTTTCCAGCCAAATATTCGTCGAATTTTTTATTCGCTATTCCCATGCCGTCTCCGTTGAATGGAGAAAATACAGGCGCTGGGGCAGGTTTGCTTTTGAAGACGCCGGCGATATTTTTCCCTTTCATAAAAGGGTTGTCGGCGCCAAAAGCATTCTGAACTTCCGGACTTGTCAGAGCCGTTACGCGCAATGTCTTCGATGCACTTAGCTTCTGAACTTCATCGGATGTGATGACGCTGATCGCTTTCATCGCTTCATCCGGATGTTCGGACGTGCTATTGATCGTCAGAATGTGCGCGTCAACCATGCCGTATGTATTCTCATGCCCCGGAAAGCTTGGATATTGGACAACATCCCAGTTCGTAAATCCTTCCGCAGACATTTGCATTAAATTAGGGAATATGTTAAAGCCTGCAAACATCGCACCTGTCTTGTCCAAGAATGCCCATGCCTTATCTTTCTCATTGCCCGGAATTTTGTAAATATTGTACGCAGTTTGAAATACTTGCTTCCACTGATCGTTATTGATGCTGGCTTTATTCGTCTTCGCATCAATCGTAGTGATGCCGTAAGGGAAAGATAACCGCTCCAGATGCTCCGGACTTAGACCGCTAAATTGCGTACCGTCAATTTTTCCTGTAACTTTTTTGGCAAGATCCGTTACTTCATTCCACGTCATTCCGTCTGTCGGATAAGAAACGCCAAATTTATCGAAAATCTCTTTGTTATAATACAGCGCATTCAACTGCATAGAAAAAGGCAATCCGTATAACTCGCCATTATCCGATACGTTTCGAATCGTATCCAGAACGACCGGTTCGAAACGATTAATATCCACGCCTTCTTTCTCAATATACGGAGTAATGTCCTGGAACATTTCAAATCGCTTCACAGAAGGCATGGCGCCGTTCCAGATCAACATCATGTCCGGCGTATTTTTCGCGGCGATCAGCTCTTCCAGTCCCGCTCCTTCCGGTCCTTTGAACAATTCTACGTTAATGTTCGGATACTTCGCTTTGACTGGGTCAGTGAACAGAAGCTTGAAGTCTTCTTCGTTAATCCCTACTGAAATTGGCATAACTGTAAGTGTAACCGGTTTCAAATCTTCTGCCGGAGTCTCTTTTTTCGTTGCAGCATCCTTGTCGGTTGTTTGCTCTTTATCGTTTGTATTGCTGGACGATTGCTTTGAGTCATCTGAATTGGAACAAGCAGTAAGGATTAAGAACATCACGATCAGAAGAATGGATAATGTCTTTTTCATAGGAACACCCCTAGTTTAAATTGATCATTCACAAGACAACATGCTCTAAAAGTGATATCATACAGAATTGAAAACGCTGTCAAAACAACGCTATCTTCATCGAACTGAGGACTCACCTTCTTTTCAAAGTAGTTTAGGAACTTAATGTCAGTATATTCGAAGAATTAATAAAGATAAATTATATTATTTTGTTTATTATAGAACTATATTGTCCACTAAGGAGTGTCGCCGATGTTGTTTAGAAATGCATTTATTCCGATTCCCTCCGAGCACCCCTTTTTTTGTTTGCCTGAATCTGTTGGATGGTATGGTCAGTGGCCGGATCATTTTGTGGGACGCGACAAGGGATCGTGGAATACATTTAGCATTCATGTCGTCGTTGACGGGAAAGGGTATGTGGATGTTGACGAACGTCAGTACGCGCTGGTCAAAGGAGATTGTTATCTTTATTTCCCGAACCAGCGCCAATTGTACTATAGCAGCAAAGATGATCCGTGGGAACTGAGATGGGTGCATTTTTACGGAGGACCTGAGTTAAAGCAATTTCTGATTGATCGGGGTTTTCACCGCTCGTCTTTATGGACGCTAAAAGATATGAGCTCATTTGAACAGCTCTATCATGATCTGCTCACGGAAGCTGAGAAACATGAAGCTCTTCATTACAGCCGATTGTCTCATTTAACCTATGGAATTATTGCGGAGTTTGTAAGCAATGCAATCCCGTTAACAACAAATAAAGGAACGGAGGTAGCAGACAGGCTGCTCAAGCTGCTACCGCAAATTCAGAGACAAGCTCATCTTCCTTTTACACTTGAGGAATGGGCAGAGAAAGCGGAGATTAGCCAATTTTACTTCTGCAGACTGTTTCGCAAATTGACCCAGCTTACTCCGCTGGAATTCGTTACCTTATGCAGATTACAATTGGCGAAGCAATTGCTGATCGAGAAAAAGGATTGGTCGATCAAACGAATCGCGATCGAGTCGGGTTATATCAATCCGAATTATTTTAACAAAAAGTTTCTGGCCCATGAAGGGATGACACCGACCCAATACAGGGAGAGTCATTAGGCAGACGGCGCCAAGAATAATGCGTTTCTGAGCATCTTGTCATGAGAAAATGACCGGACAACCACAGGTCCGGTCATTTTTGTTTACGGTCTCGCCGATGGATTATAATTCCTTGCCGCTGACGGCATCGACGTATGTGGAGACGCTGCCCCCTTGAACATTATTGCTGCTTCTCAGCAAGCATCTTATTAATTTCCTCTTCTGCTTCTCGCAAAGCCGTATTCAAATCTTTACCTGCCAAATACTCTTTGAACTTTTTATCCGCGATCCCTATGCCGTCGCCATCGTATGGAGAAAATACAGGAGCCGGTGCAGGTTTGCTCTTGAATATGCTGGCGATATTTTTGTCCTTAATATAAGGGTTTTCGACGCCGAATGCATTTTGGACATCCGGATTGGTCAGAGCCGTTACGCGCATCGTCTTCGAAGCGCTGAGCTTCTGAACTTCATCGGATGTGATCACGCTGATCGCTTTCATCGCTTCATCCGGGTGTTCGCACGTACTGTTGATTGTCAGGATGTGCGCGTCAACCATGCCGTATGTATTCTCGTGGCCTGGGTAGCTAGGGTATTGAACAACATCCCAATTCGTGAATCCTTCTTCGGACATTTTCACCAGGTCAGGGAAAACGTTCATACCGGCAAGCATCGCGTTGGTCTTACCTAAGAAACCGAAAGCTACATCTTCTCCGTTGCCTGGAATTTTATAAATATTATATGCCGTTTGAAAAACTTGCTTCCATTGATCGTTATTGACGCTTGCTTTATTCGTCTTGGCGTCAACAGACACGATGCCTAGTGGGAAGGACAATCGCGCCACATTCCCTGCTTCAAGGCCGCCGTATTGCGTTTCATCTACTTTGCCGGTTACTTTCTTCGCGAGTTCCGTGACTTGATCCCATGTCATTCCGTCTGTCGGATAAGAAACGCCGAATTTATCGAAAATATCCTTG
The DNA here is from genome assembly GCF_022898935.1 of Paenibacillus mangrovi. Classification (GTDB taxonomy): domain Bacteria; phylum Bacillota; class Bacilli; order Paenibacillales; family Paenibacillaceae; genus Paenibacillus_AQ; species Paenibacillus_AQ mangrovi. The sequence goes on from NZ_JALIRP010000004.1 coordinate 510,412, forward strand.
TTGTAATAAAGCGCATTCAATTGCATTGCAAATGGCAGTCCGTATAATTCGCCTTTGTCCGATACGCTTCGGATCGTATCCAGAACAACCGGTTCAAAACGATTAATATCCACGCCTTCTGTCTCAATATACGGAGTAATATCCTGGAACATTTCATATCGCTTCACAGAAGGCATGGCGCCGTTCCAGATCAACATCATGTCCGGCGTATTTTTCGCAGCGATCAGCTCTTCCAGTCCCGCTCCTTCCGGACCTTTGAACAATTCTACGGTAATGTTCGGATACTTCGCTTTGACTGGGTCAGTGAACAGAAGCTTGAAATCTTCTTCGCTAATTCCTACCGCAATTGGCATAACTGTAAGTGTAACCGGTTTCAAATCTTCTGCCGGAGTCTCTTTTTTCATTGCAGCATTCTTGTCGGTTGTTTGCTCTTTATCGTTTGTATTACTGGACGATTGCTTTGAGTCATCTGAATTGGAACAAGCAGTAAGGATTAAGAACATCACGATCAGAAGAATGGATAATGTCTTTTTCACAGGAACACCCCTAGTTTAAATTGGTCATTCACAAGACTACATGCTCAAAACGTGATCTCATGCAGAATTGATAGCGCTGTCAAAACAACTCTATCCTCATCGAACTAAGGACTCACCTTCTTCCCGAAGTGGTTTGGAACGATACTGTCAGTATATTCGAAGAATTAATGAAGATAAATTACATTATTTTGTTTATTTTAGAACTATATTGCCCACCAAGGAGTGTCGCCGATGTTGTTTTTTTGTTTGCCTGAAACTGCTGTCTGGGAAAATCTTGAGTAACGAGAAAATGACCGGACCAACTGCAGGTCCCGGTCATTTTTGTTATACGGTCTTGCCCTACTAAGAACAATCTTAACTATCTTCCCGATGCATATAGAACAAAATTGTGGGGTGCTATGGTGCTATACCACGAAAGCTTCCTGTTACCGCACTAAAGCTCGATCACAGCACCTCAGGTGTAACGCTTCGTCCTAACTCCGAGCTCTGCGAGGCGGCTTCCAAGATGCTGACGACACGCAGCGCTTGTTCGGGCTTTACGATCAGTTCCTCGCCCATCAGCAAATGGTCGGCGACATTCCAATAATATTTTTTCCAATCCGCTCCAAACATCCGTTCAATCTTGCTGTACTGGCGAACGCCGTTCACCATGCTGGTCAAATAAATTTCATCCTTCGAGTTCATCTCGATGCTGCCTTGGGTGCCGAGAATTTGCCATTTCGGCCGGTTGACCGCTGCAATAGATGACAGCATGATGTCGACCGTCACTCCGTTTTTGAATTTGACATTTATTTTGCCGTGATCTTCATTCGTTACTGCATGCCACACTCTTTTCTGGAAGTCCCCCATCAGCTGAGTCATTTCGGATGGGATCAAATTCAGAATCCAGTCAATGATATGCGCGCCCCAATCGTACATAATACCGCCGCTGACGGCTTTGTCGGAGCGCCATTGAAAGCCTGGCTGATGGTAGCCTACGGACGAGTAGTCGATGTGGAACACGTCACCGATTAATCTTTTGTTCAGCAGCTCGCGGATCGTCATATAGTCGTCGTCCCAGCGCCGGCAATGAAAGACGGACAGCATGACCCCTTGCTCCCGCGCCTTCTGAATTAAATCTTTTCCTTCGGCAACCGTCAGGCAAAACGGTTTTTCCATCACGACATGCTTACCGGATTCAAGACACTTCATTGCCAGCGGTGCATGCAGATTATGCGGCAAAATGTTGACGACAAGATCCACTTCATCCATAGCCAGCATATCATCAAGATTGGTAAAATACCCTTTCAAACCGGGAAGCTGCTCCTTAGCTGCCGCTATTCTGTCAGGCGAAGCGTCGCAAACCGCAATCACTTCCATGCCTTCGGTTTGACCGATCCAGCTTGCATGCCCGGCCCCCATATTAAACGTCGATCCGAACCCGAGCAAACCGCAGCGGATCTTTTCGGACTGTTTCTCTTCCCCGGCGCTCCAACGGATTGCGCGCAGCAGCATTTTCTGAAATTCCGGATGGATCCAGGCTCTTAAATCATGGCCATTCGCCAAATAGGCGACCCGGCCTTGGCCGTATGATTTGGTATACGCGAGCGGCAGCTTCCTGCCCTGCCAGTTCGTTTCCGCAAGAACCGTCACTGTGGATGGATCGTAGCTATGCAGATGATACATTTCGTCCGTGATCGTAAACGACTCCATCCTTGTCGTGACGGGATGATCGGTGTTCACGATTTCTACTTTAAAGCTGTGATGGTCAGGATGCGTCAAAAACTCGCAACCCAGCATATCGATATACCGGCGACTGCCTCTGAAGCTGTCCGCTGCGGAATGAACGCCGACAAATCCGCCACCGCTCTCGATGAAATCAAGCAGCCCACGCTCGCGTTCCGGCGTCAGCTCGTCAGCAAATCCGGTCGTGTAAACGACAACGGCGGCGTATTTCCCTTCGGGCAGACGAACTAGCATATCGAGGTCGGAAGTGGTCTCCAGACAATAACCTTCCTTGGAATCTATCAAATTACCTAGTAGTTCCCCAGCCGCCTTCGTCGGGTGAAATTCAGGACCACCGTACACATACAATATTTTTTTCAAGTTACTAACCTCCTAGAATTGAAGCCTTCCATATTTCAACTTCAATGATTTAGGACCTATTAACTTCCATAACAGCTATTTCATAGGGTTGAAGCGTCAACGTGACGTTGCCATGACCGCGTGAATCCAGTTGTATCACTCCGATTTTTTCGATATGTGCCATTTCGCCGCCAGCAAATCCTGCATATTTTATCGGCAGCTCGAGCGTAATGCTTTTCTCTGCGTTGACTGGATTAAAGACGACAAGAACAGCGGGAATTTCGCTTTCCGTCGATACATGCATCACCGCATCCGGTTCATAACCATTTGGCCGAGCCAAATGCACCATTTCTCCTGCCAATGTCTTTCGGTACTTTTTATAGAATGAAATCCATTTATTGAATATTTGCTTCGTATTTTCCCCGAAATAAGTGTTTCTTCCGTATAAAACACCGCTGTGCCCATATCCGAACATTCCGCCAAGCGCATGGTCGTAGGTTGCCGGATTTTCTTCTGACGGCTCGATGCTATGACCGTGATACATTTCCAGGTTACAAGACGTCCATGTCGCACATGCCGGATCTTTATAACGCGAATCGTATACAAACGCCCGCGTTTGCGTGACAAGATTCATGCCTCCCATTTCATTTTGATCTTCCTCACGGTAACCGCCCGGCCGTTGCCCCATACCAAGGAACATCGCCTGCATTTCTTGCGGTGCGGTGATCATTTTATTGCGGTCCGTCACTTCCTTGAAAAAGCGCTTTTCCCACATCCAGTTCATAAATTCCACACTTTGCGGAGTGGCATGATTGTGATCGGCCGCCAAACACGGAAGTCCATGATAAGGCCCATCGAGTCCAAGACCGTCAAACCCGATATGATCCAGGAGATGGAGCAGTTTCTCCCTGATGAAATCGCCCCACGGCGACTGGTAGCACATGTTGCCCAGCCCTTCCGGTGAAAAGCGGAGGCCGTCGGGACCTAAATACTGCCAATCCGGATGCGTCTTGCAAATCTCGGTCGAATGCCAGGCGATCGTTGTCGAGCAGTACGGAAGAACCGTTAGTTGCTTGCTGTGATAATAATCGACCAGCTTCTTCATGTCTTCTTCCCCATGAGGGAAAAGATCAGGACGCGGGATGTAATCTCCCGTATTGGTAAACAGCTGCCCTACGAATAACTCGACCGATTCGAAGCCGTCTTCGGCTGATTTATCGGCAATCTCGAGGAGCTCTTCATATGTATTGCAAGAGGCTACAATCCGTTTGATTTGCGGCGTTGTAATCCACGGTGCAATTTTTTTGTACAGACGGTGCAAGATGATGGAAGCCTCGTCTTTATTGCCCGATGTAACCGCTTCGTAGCACTTGAACGTCTCGAAATGTTGTCCCGGCATAAGCTCCATGCCAATCGGTTTTGGAAATTCGAACCGGGAGAACGGAACGTAATAATCATCCTCTTTCTGGATGTTCCAGTAGTAATCGCTGAACACGGATAACTCGATTTTTCCTTCGAACAATCGGACAATGTCAACGGTTACATTATCAATGACAATAGGGGAAGACGAACCATTGTACACACGTACATTTTTCGTCAGCAAAGGAAGCTCGTCGGCAATTTCATACTCGATAACAAGTTCAACAGGCGGTATTTCCTCATGACGTCCCATACATGTCAAACGCAGTATATCGCCGAAACTGCCCCTGTCCTGCTCGACCTTGGTAACTGCAAAAGCCCCTTCCCGATCCCAATTCAAACGGTGCTTCCACGGTCCGGCCTCGTATGTTTTCCCTCCGATACTTACAGCCGCTTCATAAGGTAGATTCGACTCAAACGAAAAGACCGGGTACCAGAAATCTCCCCTCTGTTCACCATTAGGACGAATATGATATGCCGTTGTCGCCAAACCTGCGGAAATATCGATTTCCCGATAAATATAATCATTCTGGATGACAATTTTGCTGTCTTGAATAGATATGCTCACAATACATTTCTCCTCTCCATGTGTACTAAGCCTGAATAATAAAGTCAATACAAAACAGAAAAGACCGGGTATATTCTGCGGCCTTCGAATGAAGGCCGCCCGATCCTTTCTCTGCAGTTCCGAGAGTCACTTACTCATTGTTATTGCTGCTTTAACTTGTCATAAGCTTGCTGCGCTTCTTCCATGACCTTGTCTCCACCCATTTTGTTCCACTCTGCCACGTAGTTGTCAAACTCGCTGATCGGTTTTTTGCCTGTAATCATATCAAGGAACGTTTGCAGCGTCAGTTTATCCAGTCTTTCCTTATAATCATTGTATATAGGTCTGTCGATCGGCCCAAGGAGATCAAATTTGCCCGTGCCGAGTTCCATCAGCTTGCTCCGCAGTGGAAGCATGGATTTATCCTTCGTATCAAAAGATGCCAATTCCTCATTGTAATCGTCATTCCATCCTCCCGGAACAGAATAAGCGCCTCCAAATCCGTATTTCCACCGTTCTTTTTGATCGTCGTACGGTTTAATGTATTCGAATCCCCCATCCGCTGTTTTCTTGTATGTTTTCCCTTCTTCGCCATAGGCCAAAGCGATTTTGGATTCAACATCAAAGGAAGTGAATTCGAACACCTGAAGGTATTTGATCATTTTATCATGGTCTTTTTCCAATTGTTTGCCAAACATGATATCGACGCCAAACAACGCATTTCCCTGCTGCATGCCATAATCTCCATTCGGTCCTTTCGGTCCCGGAATCATGGCAAAGTTTGCATTCGGATTCTTCTTGTGCAGTGCCGTATAAATATCATTGCAGCAGAATACGCCGTCCTGAGCGAGCCCGAACCAATACGTTGCGACAGCCCCGGATTTTTCCTGAACCATTTTGTCTTGTACGTTATTTCCTTTATTCACGATAAATTCCGGGTCAATCAATCCTTCTTGATACCAACGGTTTAATACCGTTAGAGCATCTTTCGCCTCAGGCAAAATCTCGCCGCGTACGATCTTGCCGTTATCTTCCGTAAAAGCTCCCGGATAGACGCCGTAAGCCCCGAATACGAAGCTGAACAAGTCCCCGATACTGCCGGCTGTTCCCGTAATTCCGTACGTATCCTTCTTGCCGTTTCCGTCCGGATCGTCATTTCTGAATTTCTTCAATGCTTCCTCCATTTCATCCAGCGTCTCCGGTGTTTTGGTGATCCCGACCTTTTGAAGCCAATCTTCGCGGAAGCCTACAACACTGCCATGAGGAGCTAAATCCCATATCCCTGGCAATCCGTAAATTTTACCGTCTCTGCGCAAATATTTGAACGGATCATCTCCCAATACTTTATGCAGGAACGCCAAGTACTTGGGCGCATACTTTTCCAGATCCTCCATTTTGATCTCAGCAACGACGTCTTGTTTAATCAGTTTGTCGTATTCCTGAAAGCTAAGGCTCTTCCACCAGTCAGGGATGTCGCCGGAAGCGATAGCCAGGTTCAGCTTTTCTTTTTGCGTATCGCCTGAAGCCACGTAGAACTCAGCATCAAAATCAAATTTATTTTTAAGAAAATTCATAAAATAACCGTCTATTTTGGTTTGTTCTGGATAATAAGTCCAGAATTTCAGCTTCATCTTCTCTGCTGCTTTATCACCACTCCCATCACTACTAGCCTTTTGACCATCATTCGACTGGGCTGTTTTATCCGAATCCGAACTTGTGCCACACCCGCTTATCATCGTAATAAGCAAAACAAAACACATGATTAAGGATAAACTATAATTCTTTTTGTTCATTCAAAAACCCTCTCCCTTTTCACATTTTAATTTCTATTACAAGGTTCACAGGATCGATCAACCTTTAATAGCGCCCACCATAATGCCCTTAACAAAGTATTTCTGCATAAAAGGGTAGACAACAAGCATCGGGAGGATTGATAACATGATGACGGTGGCCTGCAGCTGCATTCCCGAATAAGGATTTTTATCTTGCAGTTTCGTTAAAATATCACTGAATTGAGTGGGGTTGTTCTGGATAATAATTCTTCGAAGTACCAACTGCAGCATCTCTTTATTCGTATCGTTCGTATAAATCAATGCGTCAAACCAGGCATTCCAATGCCCAACTCCTACCCACAACGCTTCCGTAGCAATAATAGGCATGGATAGCGGAAGAATGATTCTAATAAAAATTCTCACAAATCCAGCGCCGTCCACCATCGCTGACTCTTCCAAGCTTTCCGGGAGCGAGCGAAAAAAGTTGCGCATAATCAGTACATTGAACGTGCTGAGCATCCCGGGAATAACAAGCGCCCATATGGTGTTATACAGCCCGAGGTACTTAATTAACAGATAGTTTGGAATGAGTCCGCCTCCGATAATAAATTGAATCAACATAAATCGCGTGATCCACTTATTGAGAGGTAAATCTTTTTTCGACAATGGATAAGCCGTGATAGCGGTTGCAAGAATACTGATCACCACGCCAAGACAAGTCCGAATGATCGTATTTTTATAGCCGACCCATAATGCATCAAAATCAAATGCAAGTTTGTAACTGTCAAAGGAGATCTTACTGGGAAAGAGTTTAAATGAACTGTACGCGGCATCTCCACCATCCAGCGAGATAACCACTTGCGTCCAAAACGGATACAACGTGATGACCAAAACAGCTGTCATGAATGCATACAGTAAGATGTCAGCGATTTTACTTCCACTTCTTACCATAGTGTATAATCACCGCCTCCCATCTTTTTGGCCAAGCCATTGGCGGTTAACATCAAGATGAGACCTATACCCGATTTGAACAAGCCGACCGCCGTCGCATAACCGTAGTCCATATCAATCAAGCCTTTTCTGTACACATACGTATCGATAATATCGGCAACATCATACACTTGCGGATTGTACATGTTGAAAATTTGGTCGAAGCCGGCATCGAGAATACCTGACATAGACAAGACGAGCATAATGCTGATTACCGGCATGAGCAGTGGAATCGTAATATAGATCATTCGCTTGAACCGACCGGCGCCGTCAACGACAGCAGCCTCATGCAAATGTGGATCGACGCCCGTGATTGCGGCGAAATAAATGATCGAGCTCCAACCGAAACTTGCCAGAATCGACGATATAACTAGAATCGAACGGAAGTATTTGGTATCAGCCATAAAGAGAATGGGATCGATTCCGAAAATTCCGAGTATGGCATTGATTGGACCTTCAAGAGAAAAGATACTCATGAAAATGCCACCTAAGATAATCCATGAAATAAAGTGTGGCAAGTATGAAGCGGTCTGGACAGCCTTCTTGAATCGTACGTTTTTAACTTCGCTTAGCAGCAGTGCGAACAAGATCGGAATGGGGAATCCCCACAGCATGCGGTACACGCTGATAAGAACCGTATTTTTAAGCACCTGATAAAAATAAGGATCACTAAATGCTTTTTGAAAATTGGCAAAGCCAACCCATGGACTGCCGAAGAAGCCTTTCGTAACTTGAAAATCCTCAAATGCAATCAACAACCCGTAAATCGGTACATAATTGAAAATGAGGACGTACAATAGGGCAGGTATCATCATGATTAACAATACCCGGTATTTCTTGAACGCATAACGTTTGGATCTGGCGTCTCTGGTTTTCATTTGACCGTTCCATTCAGGCTGCCCGGCCAACACTGTCGTTTTGCTCATCCCTCAGTCTCCTTCCTGTGTTCTATGAATGCGCATTCATTTCTTAACGAAAGTATAACATCGGGGTTCGCACGGCATCATTATCAGTTATTTGATTTCCTTTTCGTTTTTTTGACCAATCAGACGGAAGCCTGCGACATTTCGGATTGCGGAATGGTGATCATCATTGTTGTTCCTTCCCTATTACGACTTTGAACGGTTAAACCGTAGCCTGTCCCAAAAAATAGCTCGATCCTTTCTTGCACATTTCTCAGACCATATCCAACAGAACGAAATGTCATCAGTTTTCGCACTTGGTCCTCTTCCATACCCGCTCCGTTATCTCGAATGGAAAACTGTACGGTACTTTTAACGAGACTCGCCGAGATTGTGATTGTCCCTCTCCCTTCAGACTTCCGGTGTACGCCATGTTTGATCGCATTTTCCACCAGCGGCTGGAGGATCATATTGATCGTGTAAAATCGGTAGACATTATCGTCGATTTCGTAGATCACATCGAAGCCATAATCATTAGTAATGAGCATAATATCCAAATACGATTTCACGTTTTCCAATTCGTTACGAATTGTAATAAAATGGTCTCCTTTGTTGAGAGCCGTTCGATAGTATTTGGACAGCGATGTTACAATTCGGCTAATTTCATAAGAGCCCGTTTGCAGCGCTTTCCAATTGACGGACGAGAGCGTATTATACAAAAAATGCGGATTCATCTGTGCTTGCAGCCTGTGCAGTTCCTTCCGGCGCACCTCTTGAATTAGCTCTTTAATGCGAGAAAGCATATTGGCAAAGCGATCGATGAGCTCACCGATTTCGTCCTTGGACGAATGATGAATTTTCAATTCAAGCCCGCCATTTTCCACGCGTTTCATCCAATGATTCAACTGATTTATGCGCCGCAGCATCCCATTAGCGAACAAAGAAATGATGATCAGCATAATACCGATGCAAATTCCGATAACGATGAAGGTAGCATACAGTATTGGGGCAGCGTTTCCTGATACTTGATTCATGGGTACAAAACAATGTACCGTCCAGTTCGTATTCGGAATTTGCTTATTAATCACCATCATATTGATCCCGTTGATTTTGGAAATACCATCCTCTTGATTCAGTTGTATGGTAGAAGGAACCTCACTGAACGTGTGTACATTTGTGAATAGCGGAATACCGTTCGAATCTGAAATGATGAGGCCGTAATCACTTAGCAGCTTCACGGAATCCATAAATAAACTTTCTGAATTCACGTGAATGTATAATACATTGTGGCCGGTTATGAATGTTTCCGGAAATTTGCTAACTGCAAAAGCCGCATGCTGGGACTCATCATAGTACCAGCGGATACCAAATTTGTTTATTGCGTTCTTATACCAGCTTTGATCGGATACCCCTTCGGCCGAGCGCAAATAATCACCATACTCTGGAACCATACTCTCGGAATAGATGGTCAGCTTGTCAATTCCATGATAGCTTGTAAGCATCATACTGAAATATGGATCTAAATAATCTTTCAATTGATTAGCTAAGACTGATAAATCGGCCGCTTCTCCGGTAGGCGTAGACACCAAATTTTGAATCATACGATTGGCGACAATCAAATACATCAAATTATTGTACAAATCCATTTTATAAGTGATGCTGTTCACTGCTGTACTAATGTTTCTCTCGATGCCCTGCTCCGCTTGATAATTAAGCAGTTGCCTCGATTGATTGTATGAATAAACACCTAGAACCATCATTGGAATAATCGTGACGATCAGATACGACATAAACAGCTTTTGCTTAAATCTGAACCGTGCGAAAATTCTGTTTATCTTTTTCATCATAGGCCATATTCTTCTCTATACTGAGATGGTGTTTTCCCGTAGCAGTTTTTGAAAAGGGATGAGAAATAAGCAAAGTTGGGATATCCGACCTCTTTGCCAATATCCGTGATTTTCTTGTTCGTCGTCAGCAGAAGCTCGCCTGCCCTTTCCAGCCGGATCGACGTGATATGTTTGATGATGCTTTTGCCCTTATACTTCTTGAACAACCGACTCAAATAACCTGGACTTAAATACACTTGTCTGGCGATGCTCTCCAATGTAAGTTCACTGCTGTACTCCCGGTCGATGATTCGTACCACATCTTCAATCACTCTGCGAAGCAATTCCTGGGGCCTTTCAACGTTCAATACCAAATCTTCGGTGATCGACTGCATCACCTTCAACAGTTCAATAAGCGAAGAAGCATGATTTATTCTTTCCAGGCTCATCATGTATCCGTTTACATTTTGCTGCGTCGGACGACCGAGTATCGACTTCAATAGTTCGGTACATACAAATTTCACGTAATTTTCTGAGACGGTTTTCCCCTCTTGAAGCATCTCGATCAAAAGAGCGATTTTACTGCTATCCACCTCGATTTCTTTCAACCACGCCATCATATCCATCAGAACATGATGAGTGTATAATGAAACATCCCGGTCTCCCGTAATGACTTCCCCCGTGTACAATACCGCCCCTTGTTCCATAAAAAACTTACTCGCGAGCATCGTTTCCATCAGATTATATTCACTGGTTATTTGTCCAAGATTTTCGATAAGTCCACTGATGATAAGGGTGACGTCTACGCTATATTTTTCCTTGAACAATTCAACCAGCAGCGTTCCCATTTGTTTCATAACGTCTTCGGTTTCTTCCGGTTTGCCTTCGTACAATAACACACTTTGCACTTCATTCAAGTTCACGAAATCGGCTTTCCCGCCGGTCATCTCCGTAAGTAGAGCTTCTGCATCCAAATCGATCAAATCAAAAAAACGGCTCCCGGCATGGATCATCAACATCCGCATATAACGATACCCGCTGAAGTGAATGACCGTACCTGAAGTCTCGCTATCTTCTTCCACGATCACTCCCCTGCCTTGAATGAGATCATATAAAAATTTTTGTTTCTCGTAGCGGATTCCTTTCCAATAGACCTCCTGGATTCTTTCATTCTTCATTTTTTCTTGCCGATCTTCGTCGCACATCTGAATCACGTTCGATACAACGCGCATAAACTCGCCGATTTCCACGGGCTTCAGTATATAATGAATTGCTTTCAAATCGATCGCCTTCTGGGCATACTCGAATTCGCCATAGGCGCTCATAAAAATGATTTTGGTATGCGGTGATAGCTGCTTGACCTGCTGCGCCAGCTGCAGCCCGTCGAGTTCTCTCATGCGTATATCCGTAAGCAATATATCGATATCGCAATTGTCGCGGATATATGCAAGCGCCGTTTCCCCACAATCCGCTTCAGCGATTTCAAGCTCCCAGTTAAACTGCTTCGTCAAGAATTTGACCCCTTCCCTTTCGGAACGGTCATCATCGACAACTAACATTTTATACATCATCATCCACCCTTCTATCAAATATACTAGCCCGCGAAGACGGCTCGCTGAAAAGCAGGCACATCATCTTCGCCGCATTGATCAGATCGATGTGATCCGGCATCGCTCCCCTTTTTTCAAGTGAATCGAAACGACGCATCCCTTAGGACAACTTGTCTGAACAACGGACTCCGGTTTCTCCAGCTGCAGCAGCTCGGAAGGAAACCGATTTTCCAATTGGAACATCCCTTCGCGCTCGGCAAGAAGTTCAACATACTGAAGCTCGCCTGAAATCGCTTTGGCAGAGACGAGAACGCCCATTTCACCCCGAAATTGATGAAATTCAGCACCGTTCTGAAGCCATTCCTTAGGCACAGCAGGAAAAGGCCGAATCATTCCGTGATCGGTCTGAAGCAGCATTTCTTGAAGTGCATCCACCGCAGCCATGTTGCCTTCAAGTGTAAATGGACGATAATGCATGACGGTGACCCCCGTATTCCGGTAGTCTCCATTAAGATGAAAACCGTTCGGAGAACACATATAGTTCCAAAACTGCTGCAGATGATAGCGCGCAGCTTCTCCGTTTCCTTGTCTAGTATATAAAGCGGCCATCCATGCAAACGTATATCCGACCCATAATCCTTTTCCCAATATCTCCAAATGGCTGATCGTGTGATCGATGATTTCTTTATCACGTTCTGACCCACGATAATCAATCATTCGTAAAGGATAAATGGCCATTGCATGGGAGAGATGCCGGTGGCTCACCTTTAGCGACTCATCAGGGCTTAACATGAGCCCCGTATCATTGACTGCAAGCTCAGGAAGCTGCTTCAGCACAGCTGTCCACTTCTCATGATCCGCTTTTTCCTTCAACAGTTCGGCCAGTTCTGTTAATCTGCCAAACAAGTACCTGAGAAGTGACAAATCGAAATTGCTGTTCGGAGTCAGCCATGACTGCAGGCTGTCATCATGAATTTCCGGAGAACTCGATACTGGCAGCCGCAGTATACCGTCTTCCCCTGGCAGCAGCAAGTCCAGCAGGCAAAGAGCCGTTTCTTTCATATAGATATAAGCCTTTGTTTCAAGGAACTCCCGGTCTCCGGTGTACAGCCAGTACTGATCAAACGCTTGGCACAGCCAAATTTGATTCGTCGGGCTGAGTGAGTACATCGGCCATCCGCCTAACGGTTTGCCATTGATGGTCATGACGGACGGCAGATTAATGCCTGAAGATTCAAAATAGTTTTGCGCGAATTCGCGAGCTGCAGGGCGCAAATTCCAGAGGAAATCGAGGAAGCTTTCGCCTTCCTGCAGATGATTCGCCTTCAAATAATGCCAATAACTCAGCTCCGTATTTAAATCATGGTGATAATCACCTTTCCACGGCGGCAGTTGACCCTCATCAGCCGTCCATACGCCTTGAAGCGGCATCGGTGGCGCACCTTTGCGTGAACAGGATCCAAACAGATAATTCGTAAGGTACCACTGTTTCTCGATCTCGAATTCGGACAATGTCAATGTACTTTGAAGCCAAAACTTTTCCCACCATGCCGTATGAGCCAGCAAAGCTTCATCAAACCCTATCTGCGCAGCTGCCTTCACCTTGGACTTCGCTTGATCAAACCAATCTTCCCCGTCGAGGTTGGCTGCTACGGTATACACCCATTCGATCGTCCGCTCGGATACGCTTCGCTTCGCAACAACAATCGCATACTCTAATTCGTGATTCGTTCTCTGGTAGAACCAGCTACTATCGCCTTCACTGCCGAACTCGGCCTTTGGATACCCGAGTGAAGCGAGTGAAAGATCCAATGAGCTAGATTTGCTTGCTTCCTCTATGGAAGAGTCCGTATAAGCCGGAGGCGTTAGCTTCAAATTTATTGCATCTATATGCTCTCCCTGAAGTCGAATGTAACCGAGTCCGTTCTCGGCATGCAAAAAGCTTTCGAGCTGATAATCTGCGCCACCTGCGATCCAATTCACCTCTGCTTTTGCTTCCCGAAGATGAAGTCTGTAGACAATCGTCTCTGCCGCATTTTCACCTTGAAATTCAATCCTGCCAGCTGGCAGCTTCGTAGGGTTCGGATACGTCATGAAAAAGTTGTTAAATCTGCTTCTGATTTGCTGCTGATCTTCATTTCGCACAAGCTCAATGAGATTACGATAGGTAAAGCCGCTACCCTGCACTTCAGGTACCAGTCTTGTATCCCATAAATCTCCACGATCAAGGCTTAAAACTAACGGATCACCATTGCCCCATACCAAACAGCCGGTCAATCCGTTCCCTAGAGGAAGCGCCTCATCCCAACGACGAATCGGTTCATTAAACACGAGATCATGATTTTTTGAAGGCAATTTTTGATTTTTCATTTCGCACCTGCCTCTTAAAATTTTGGTTTTATGATCGTTAAATATACAAATAAAAACTCGCTATCCAGTTTATAGTAGCATAAATGGTAGCGAGTTTTTATTATTTTGAAACAAACGATTGCTATTCTTCTAATTCTTCTACACTTGTGTCCGTTGTACCAAATGAATCTTCTACTGGCTCAGACATGTGCGTTATACCAAATGGAACTTCTACTGGCTCAGACATATTGCCACTAAAGTCTTCTAGAACGACTTTAATAACGCCGGAGCTTCCCTTAACTGGAAGTGATCCTAAATCGTCAATTCCCCGAATGGCATAGGTTCTTCCACTAAATGTAATCTGTTTGCCGTCTTGCCATGCATATAAGTGCCACCAGTCATTGGATTTTGGCCCAGATAGTTTAACTTTTGTTCCCTTCAGTGTTGCAGTACCTTCATAAACATCTGAATAATTATCTATTAATACGCCCGTATGATCTGCATAACTAATTACGTTACCATTAGCATCTAATAATGAAATTCTAACGGTATATGCGCTTCCGTCTGTATAAGGAACTTCGACGTTCGCTTCATTTGTTCCTTTTGCGAGTGTAGTTGAAAACTGATCTTGATGAGAGTAGTTCAATGTTACGTCAACTTTTACATTTTCGTAATTAACCGCCGGATTTTCCCAAGTCACATCAATGGATCCAGCATTTTCCGTTGTGTTAATATTTTTAACCGTATTCGAAAAATCCTTGCTGACAACGGCTGCTTTGCCTTCTCTTCCATCCGCACCAACGGCTTTAACTTTGATTTTCACTGTACCTTGTGGATCATACAAAGACTTAATATAAAATCTGTCATCATATGTTCCGCCTAAGAATATGTCTTGCCCATCTTCATATTCCGCATAAATATTGTATTGTTGAACTTGGCTGTAATCAGCTAAATCCCATGAAATATACATTTCAGAAGAATCAAAAGCTTTATCAATTTTGAATCCCGTTGGAGCATCGGGTTTAGCAACTGAACCGTCCGTAATTTTAATTTCACCAACATTAAACTGGTAATCTTTAATCGTTCCATTCTCCGGTGTGAAAGATAGACCGAAAGCTGCTAATGTTCTACCCGCATATGGGGACAAGTCGAGATTTTTCTGAACCCATCCTTTTGTTGTTTTGTTCGCACTGCTTGGAATTTCAATATACACCACTTGGGATGGATCATCTTCAAAAATCAAACCAACTTTAACGCTGCTTGCATCAGTTGCCGATGGTTTATTGTAAGTAATACTTAGCTTTGAAGTATCATTAATGTCCAGCTTGGTTTTGTAGAGATCCACAAAATTCGTGGCATCCAAATCACCGAAGATCACCAAAGAGCTGCCGCCATTATACCCGCCAACCTGAGTATAATTATATCCTGCGCTATATTTCTGTCCGTAGTCGAAATCTACCTTCAACCGAGTACCTTCTGTATCGATCCGCCATTGCCATGTTGGGAGGATATCCTGATTATTGATATTAGACCATTCGTGATCATTCGAAACTTTACCGTCTACAAAATACTGCATGCCATGACCGGTATTAAAGTGGGTATAAAAGTTTGAACCGTCAATGACGGATCTTTCCGAGATGTATGCCGCCATACCTGGCCATGTCTTATATTGCTTACCCGCGTTTGGTTTTCCACGATTAGGATCATTAGCTGTTTTAACAGGATCTGGATTCGCATTTAAAACGCCTTCCAGCAATTGATCATGAGTCATACCGGCTGAAGCTAAAGTCCCTTTTCCTTTGTCATAAGTAGGAGCATCTGCAGCGCCTGAATACCATGCTCTTTCTCTTGCCGCAATATATTTGTAGTATTCAGGGTTTCCACGTCTGTTTTCAGTGTACTTATTAGGTCCCGAATGTCCAAATAGCTGTTCGTCCAGATGATCAAAGACCGTGGAACTGCCTAGAGATGCTATACCTGTTCTAGGTACCAGATTTTCATCGTAAGTGTTGTATAATGCTCCGCGGGTTCCACTAAATCCGGTTTGACCTGCTTCAAGCGTATTAAATACCGTATTTCTTGGATCGAGGCCTAATGATTTCATGGCTGCAACAGATCCATCTACCATGGCTTTACTTGGGTCTGGATTCATATAAAGTGAGTTCGCAGCGATCGTTTCATCTGTAGGATCCTTAATCCAGTTGCTAAACACGGATGCATCTTTATTATAGTAGTCAATACTACCCCAAGTGCTTTGATTTTTCTGTCCATACCGGTTGGAAGCATAGACCTGCACATAAATACCTTGTGAAGTCATGGCACGGATAAAATCTTCATAAACCGGCATATAGCTTGGAGTCAGAGCTTCTTCCGCATTTATAAAGTACCCGTCAAAGCCGTAATACTTAGCGATTTCAACGAGCTTATCCGCCATAGGGAATCTTCCATTCTCGTCTTTATAAACATAATCATCTGTATGTTCTGTTCTTGGGAAGAAAATACAACCTAAAGCTTGAACACCGTTTTTGTGAGCGGCATTGGTATACGCAGGGTTTGGAATATTGAGCACACCAAACTCATATTCACGCTGCCACCAGTCTGCTTGAGGATCAAATAAGGAGTCAGGTGTTGGGTTTGTAACTACGCCATGCCAGGATGCCATGAGATCTACATATTGCCAAAAGTTAAATAAATATTTTGAGAATTGATCATTATATAGCGTTGGGTTGAAAAAATCGTTGCCATAATCACCTGTTAAGGCCAGGTTTTGAACTTCCTGGTCCAACATAGGATTGGCCTGTGTTGGTTTAAATGGTTCGTTACGTTTCTGAAGCGGTACTTCCGCTCTCATAAATTCATAGTACTCATCTGATTCAGGAGTCCAATCCAGGATATTTTGTTTTCGGTATCCATGATAAGCCGGTTGATTTGCACCCTTATAGCCTTGTTCTCCCTGACGGGGTGGCAAGGTATCGCCGCCGGCATGTACGATCGCAGCATTAGGCAGTATCGCACCAGCAGATAGGATGGATGCTAAGAAGATCGCTAGGTGTTTCTTTTGTTTTGGTTTCAATATCACACGCTCCTCTTTATTTCTATTTTTCTTTTTGTCCAACCCTATTCATTTATTATGGATTCCGTTACTTTAGAACCATCTTTAACGCCGGTATATACAAATAAAAACATAAAAACTCGCTAACCAGTTTATAGAAGCATAAATGGTTGCGAGTTTTTATTATTTTGAGACAAACGATTCCTATTTTTCTACACTTGTGTTCGTTGTTCCGAATGGAACTTCTACTGGCTCAGACATATTGCCACTGAAGTCTTCTAGAACGACTTTAATAACGCCGGAGCTTCCCTTCACTGGAAGTGATGTTAGATCGTCAACACCTCTGATGGCATAGGTTCTTCCATCTTTGAATGTAATCTGTTGACCGTCCTGCCATGCATATAAATGCCACCAGTCATTGGATGTTGGTCCAGACAGTTTAACTTTAGATCCATTCAAGGTTGCAGTGCCTTCATAAACATCGGAATAATTATCTTTTAATGCGCCTGTATGATCTGCATAACTAATTACGTTGCCCTTAGCGTCCAGCAATGAAATTCTAACGGTATATGCGCTTCCGTCTGTATAAGGAACTTCAATAGTCGCTTTATTTGTTCCTTTTGCAAACGTAGTCGAATACTTGTCTTTATGAGAGTAATTCAATGCTACGTCTACTTTTACTTTTGAGTAATTAACTGCCGGATTATCCCATGTTACATCAATGGATCCAACATTTCCTGTTGTCTTGATATTTTTAACCGTATTTGAAAAATCTTTTTGGACAACGGCTGCTTTGCTTTCGCTTCCATCCGCACCAACAGCTGTAACTTTGATTTTCACTGTACCTTTTGGATCATACAAAGACTTAATATAGAACTTATCATCATATGTTCCACCTAAGAATACTTCTTTGCCATTTTCATATTCTGCATATACATTGTACTGTTGTACTTTGCTGTAATCTGCTAAATCCCAAGAAATATACATTTCAGAAGAATCAAAGGATTTATCAATTTTGAGTCCCGTTGGAGTAGCAGGTTTAGCGACTTTACCGTCCGTAATTTTAATTTCACCAACGTTAAACTGGTAATCTTTAATCGTTCCTTGCTCTGGATTGAAAGATAGACCGAAAGCTGCTAATGTTCTACCCGCATATTTGGAAAGATCCAGATTTTTTTGTTCCCAACCTTTTGTCGTTTTGTTGGCTCCGCTTGGAATGTCAACGTACTCGACTTTGGATGGAGCATCTTCAAAAATCAAACCAACTTTAACGCTGCTTGCATCGGTTGCAGATGGTTTATTGTAGGTAATGCTTAATTTTGACGTATTTTTAATGTCCAGCTTGGTTTTGTAGAGTTGTACAAAGTTGGTGGCATCCAAATCACCAAAGAACGCCAAAGAGCTGCCGCCATTATACCCGCCAACCTGAGTATAATCATGTGCTGCGCTATACTTCTGTCCATAGTCGAAATCTACATTCAACCTTGTACCTTCTGTATCGATCCGCCATTGCCATGTTGGGAGAATATCCTGATTATTGATATTAGCCCATTCGTGATCATTCGAAACTTTACCGTCTACAAAATACTGCATGCCATGACCGGTATTAAAGTTGGTATAGAAGTTGGAACCGTCAATAACGGATCTTTCCGAGATGTATGCCGACATACCTGGCCATGTCTTATATTTTTGACCCTCGTTTGCTTTTCCACGATTAGGATCACTAGCTGTTTTTACAGGGTCTGGATTCGCATTTAAAACGCCTTCCAGCAATTGATCATGTGTCAACCCGGCTGAATTCAGCGTACCTTTACCTTCAGTATACGTAGGTGAATCTGCAGTACCTGACCACCATGCTCTTTCTCTTGCCGCAACATATTTGTAGTATTCAGGGTTTCCACGTCTGTTCTCTGTGTACTTGTTAGGTCCAGAATGGCCAAACAGCTGTTCGTCCAGTGCTTCAAAGACCATAGAGCTGCCCAGAGAAGCTATACCTGTTCTCGGCACGAGATTTTCATCGTAAGTGTTGAATAAAGACCCGCGGGTTCCACTAAATCCGGTTTGGCCTGCTTCAAGCGTATTAAATACCGTATTTCTTGGATCGAGGCCCAGTGAGTTCATGGTTGCTACAGATCCATCTGCCTGGGATTTACTTGGGTCTGGATTCATATACAATGAGTTCGCAGCAATCGTCTGATCGGTTGGCTTTTTGATCCAGTTGCTGAACTCTTTCGCAGTTTTGTTGTAGTAGTCAATTTCCCCCCATTTACTTTGATTCTCTTGTCCATAGAGGTTGGAAGCATATACCTGGACATAAATGCCTTGTGATGTCATCGCACGGATAAACTCTTCATAAACCGGCATAAAGTCGGCAGGAAGTTCTTCTTCCGCATTCACAAAGTATCCGTCAAAGCCGTAATACTTAGCGATTTCAACGAGTTTATCGGCCATAGGGAATCTGCCATTCTCGTCTTTATAAATATAGTCATCCGTATGTTCCGATCTTGGGAAGAAAATACATCCTAAAGATTGAACACCGTTTTTGTGAGCGGCATTGGTATACGCCGGATTTGGAATATTGAGCACACCAAACTCATATTCGCGCTGCCACCAGTCTGCTTCAGGATCAAATAAGGAGTCCGGAGTTGGGTTTGTAACTACGCCATGCCAGGATGCAGTATAATCTACATATTGCCAAAAGTTAAATAAATATTGTGCGAATTGATCATTATAGTTCGTTGGGTTGAAAAATTCATTACCATAGTCCCCTGTCAACATTAAGCTTTTCACTTCTTGGTCCAACTTTGGATTCGCCTGTGTTGGTTTAAATGACTCATTACGTTTCTGAAGCGGCACTTCCGCTCTCATAAATTCATAGTACTCATCTGTTTCAGGAGTCCAATCCAGGATATTCTGTTTTCGGTATCCATGATAAGTCGGTTGATTGGCACCCTTGTACCCTTGTTCACCCTGACGGGGTGGCAAGGTATCGCCGCCGGCATGTACGATCGCAGCATTAGGCAGTATCGTACCAGCAGCCAGGACTGATGCTAAGAAGATCGCCAGGTGTTTTTTTTGATTTGGTTTCATTATCACACGCTCCTCTTTTTTTAAAACTATTTATAAAAACGATATACGTTTTTATCGAAGGTAAACTTGCTTTTGTTAGACGTTATTTCTTTTGCGAAGCGTTCCACTTATTCACTTCTTGTGTGATTTGCTCTCCGCCAAGCATGTTCCAATCTTCAACGTATTTATCGAATTGACTGATGGGAATTTCTCCATAAATCATTTTCGTAAAAATTTCAGTTTCCATTTTATCCAGGGCTGCTTTCTTCTCGCCCATCGTATCTGTCGGCGCACCGCCGTAACCATCGGATATAACTTTTCCCGCATCCCATAGTTTCTGAAGTACCATCATCGCTCCCTCGGGACCATTCTGATACATCTCGCCGTAGAAGTTCAAATCCCCTTGCCCAAAGGCTATGATTTTATCGAAAGTAGACTTTTCTTCTGGATTTAATCCCGTTGGATTTGTATTTTTCAAGGCGTCTGCAACATTTTGTGCCCGCTTCAAATCCTTGTCTGGCGCGGCCATATCAATAAGTGCAAATTTAGCAACCGTTATTCCTTTGCTATCGACGCCGTATTTCAAATATTCAGCAGAAGGACCATACAGCTTCTCTACGAACAGGTTCGCCATTTTGACCGCTGCCTCAGGATGTTTAAAGCCTTTTTTGACGACGAAATAGAAGTTTGCGCCGAGCGGCATTTGCACGGTAGCTTCACCGCCGTTAACAGATGGAATCGGATAAGGTCTCCATTCGGCTTTATTGTTTTTCTTTTTGTTATCCTGAAGCGGCCATTGGGAAGCCCAACTTGGGCCAAAGAGTAATCCGACGCGATCATTTATAATGGATTCCGCTACATTAGATCCATCTTTAATGCCGAATTCTTGATCCAATTCACCGGATTTATACATTTTCTTTAATTGTGCAAGCGCCTCTTTCATCTCAGGCTGAATGCTTCCGTATACGAGGTTCCCCGCATCGTCTTTTTTCCATATTCTTGGATAAGCTCCATAGGCGTTGAAAAAGCCGTTCGCTGAAGGATATCCATTAATAATTTCTTTGCTGAGTGCGACACCGAACGTATCCTGCTTGCCGTTACGATCCGGATCTTGAATCGTAAACGCTTTCGAAGTGTTCAATACATCATCCCATGTAGCGGGCACAGGGAGGTTAAGCGTTTTCAACCAATCCGTTCGTACCCACATGACTGGCGTTTGTGCGCCGATCATCGGTTCTGTTTTGGGCAGCGCGAATAGTTTGCCATCAAAAGTAGCCGATTGAAGCGCCATAGGATCTTGTTCGAAGATGTTCTTCACGGCTGGTATAGCATATCGATCGTACACATTCGTGAGATCTTCCAGCATATCGGCTTCAACCAGTAGTTTCAATTGGGATGAGTTAACCATCATAATGTCAGGAATCTCACCCGATGCGATGGAAAGATTCAGCTTCTGAAAATACTGTGCATCGGTTCCCTTTACGACCCAATCATATTTCAGGTTGATCCCCATCTCCTTGTACAGGGATATCCAAGCATTATTCTGTTCCGATTGACCTTCCGGATAGACGACGTCCTGCGTAATGAATTTCGCTGCCGTCACATCAATCGGAGGATCGTACTCCCTTAACGGATTGACTGTTGCTTTTTGCATGGTTTCGTATGAAGGTATGGCGTTCTTTGGGCTATCTTCACTGCAACCGGATAACAGGTATACAAAGATGAATATTAGACATACAAACATGAAAAAGATAGATTTAGTTCTTTTCATAGATTGTCCTCCGACTCAGCTGTTAATCGTAGGTGTAACTTTATTATAGAATCTGTACAAGACGTCAACTAGTTTCCATTCATTACATTTGTGTCTTTTATTTACTCGTTTTGCTCTTTTTTGAGTTCCCTATATTCTTGCGGCGTGAGATTCGTCGCTTTTTTGAAAAATCGATGAAAATATTGCGATGACAAAAAACCGAGTTCGGCAGCGATTTCGTGAACCTTAAGGTCATCCTCCTCCAGCATTGATTTCGATTTTTCCAGTCTTACGTCATTGATAAATGCCGATAATCCCTGCCCCGTCAGTTTCTTATAGAGTCTTGATAAGTATGAAGGATTATGTCCCACGACCTCGCCGATTTTCGTTAAGGATACATCTCCGGACATATGTGTCGTGATGTAATTCTGAATTTTCCAGATCAGCTCATTCTCTTGCACATTCAAACCGGCCTGCTTCTGCTCGAAAATTCTTCTAGCTGTAAGAATGAATTCTTCGCAGATCTGGTGCCAAGATTCAAACCATTCCATCTGGGTGAACTTTCCTAAATCCAGCTCTGCCGGAGAATCACTAACCGAATCTCTTAAGCTATGAGGCAAAAATACCGATACTAACAAGAAATATAATTCCAATTGGATTCCGCTTGGGAACGATCCCGCTTGGGATGCAAAAGACAGCAGTTCATCCAAGGTTTCAAAAAAGGACTCTTCATGACCGTTTTCCATACAAGCCTTTAAATACTCGATTTTATGCAAATGTACGGAGGATAGTCTCATCTCGGCTAAAGTACCTTTAGTGCCTTTACTTTGTTCCAGCAAAATAAGCTCTTTGCCGATACCTAACCCGCTATGTAACATCATGTTGAGCAGATCGAATTTTTGAGTTATCGCTGGCCATTCGACCGCATCCGCTGCCAGTGCGAGAGAAATTGGACACTTTAACAACTTTATGCATGTTTGCTGTATTTCCTCTAGCATTTCTCTGACGAATAGAATCGTCCTGGTCCATCCTTCTGTCGCCTGTGCAGCTTCAGCGGGTTGGAGGAACCAAACCATTTTACTTTTTTCGTATTTCATGGATAACGACTTGGTTAGCGGCATAAGTAATTCACTAGTGATATTGTCGAGTGCAAAATAAAACAACGCGCGGTCCGTTGAACTATGCATGTCTCCCCAGTCATCGATTCGTGCAATCATGAGCAAACAAGGTGAATCATCGGATAACTCGATGTGCAAATCATCGAATTTCTCGTGAATGGAACCTATTGCTTTACAATCTCCCTGTAAAATGTCGCTTAAGTATTGCTGCTGCAGGTAGGGAAGCGCCAACATTTTTTGCTCCTGCGCTTGGATGTATAGCGAGTCCCTATTCCTTTCTTCTTCTAATTCCCCTGCCGCACGGTGGATGGAATCCAATATCTTGGCATTCCCTTCCGTTTTCAGAATATAATCAACGCTCCCTTGGCGAATGGCTTGCTGAATATAGGAAAAGTCGCTATAACCCGTTAGAAAAATGACTTTGCATTTCGGCCATTGTTTCGTAATTTCTTGATGAAGTTCAAGCCCGCTCATGCCTGGCATTCGTATATCAGAGAGTACGATATCAACCTTGGTTCGCGTCAGCCAGGCCAGAGCCTCCTGTGAGGTAGAAGCAGCATACACCTCCAATTCGATGTCCGTTATGCGGCTGCATAATTGGACCAACCCATTCAGAATCAATGGTTCATCATCCACAATCAATATGCGATACATTTATCTCTCATCTTCTTTCGTTAATGGAATTTTCATCGTCACGCCAAGTCCGCCCATATCATTTCGGTACACCTCAAGTCCTGAAAGGGAACCAAACTTGATTTGCAAACGACGATGTACGTTGACAATTCCAGTTGTTTCGATGCCGGATTTAGCCGTCATAGCGAGTTTATCTGTCAATTGCGAAAGCCCATCATCCGTCAGCGAGATGCCGTTATCTTCAAACCGGATATAAAGTGAATGATTCTCCACGCTATTCGATATACGCAATATGCCTTGTGAAGCCTTGGATTCGAGCCCGTGCATGTAAGCATTCTCGATGATTGGCTGTAAAATTAAACGAGGCACATAGAGCGATTCACATGCTATCGGTATCGGATCGAGCATCACCTGTATGCGATCTCCGAATCGCATCGTTTGAATGTTGATGTAGCTTTCCGCATGTTTGACTTCTTGGCCTAAAAGCAGTTCCGAATTCGCATCCCTCGTAATGAATTGAAAGTAATGCCCCAAATAACTGACAAACTCTTTTGCTTTATCCACATCCTCAAATTCGATAAGTTGATGTAGGATAAAGAAACTGTTGTATAAGAAATGAGGGTTGATCTGGGACTGCAGTTGTTTGAGCTCGGATTGCTGGCTGCGTATTTGCTGCTCATATACTTCTTGAATCAGGGATTGAAGCTGATGAGCCATGTTATTGAACTGATCAGATAAATCCCGAAATTCGTCATGACTGTCATGCGATGTTCGGATGGAAAGATCCCCCTGTTCAACCCTATGGAAAGCATCTACCATTTTACGCAGCGGATTACGTATAGCCTTGAAAATCCAATATGAAAATAGAATGATGACGATCACAGATAACATAAATAAAACCCAGAAGAGTGCGTTAAACTTATCAAAATCGCTCATGATTAGCGCTTCAGGCGTATATATAGCTAGCGTCATCTCATATTCCGGAGACGTCTGCATCGAAACCAGATATCGTTTTCCGCTGTGTTCCAAGACCTCGTTATAGTTATTGCTTCCTTCCTCGCGCGATACTAACTTTTGTAGTTCGTCGGTCAAACCATCGATGGTATGATTTACGATATAACGATTGCTGTTATGAAAATATAATAAGGCTCCGCCCTGGCCCTGATCTATGACATTGTTTAAATCCTTGACAATCATATCTTGATCAATTTCAATTTCCACCAAGTACGCCGGAGGTCGATCAGAGAATGAATACTCGGGATATAAGGAGTACAGCAATAGTTTATTGTTCCACCAAAGTAAGGGCGAGGTTTGGTGCTTCATTTTTGAACGAATCTGACTCAGTTCATCGACCGGAACCCCATCCGCATAATTATCGGGCTTGATTCGCTTGTCAATGGAAGGAATATAACAAGTGACATCTGCAATATAGGAGCTGGAATCTTTGAACAAGGACAATTTCTTTTCAAGCCGCAAAATCGCTTCCCGAAGTTCATTTTCTGACAAGGCAGGCGCTACCGCTCCAAGTGTCATTAAATCCTCATCCACGACAAGAGATTGCTTAAATTTGTCTATTCTTTGAATCTCATCGGTTAATGAGGTTAAATAAAATTTGACATTGCTTTGCATCGACTGCAAAATATGCTCCCTTAGACTGTTGGCCACCTGCTGGTTCAGGAAAATGCCAAGCATATATACAGGTAAGATGGCAGTTAGAAAAGCTATTAGCAGCTTGGGATAAATGGTAAATCTTCTCCGCTGCACCTGCATGATCATTTCCTCCTAGGGTGACGTGAAAAACACATTATGTAATTATACCGGAGTGCTGCGAAAAGTCTAACGAAATCCTGAATATCACAATTTTAAGGATACATATAAATATCATTTACCCAATGGCAAATAAACGGTAAATGTCGTGCCTTGATCAGGCTCACTCACGACGCGGATGAACCCGCCGTGGGCTCTGACAAAATGATGAGCGATCGATAATCCGAGCCCCGTTCCGCCTGTATGCCGCGAACGGGCCTTCTCCACGCGATAAAATCGATCGAATAGGTGTGCCAGCTCTTCGGCTGGAATACCGATGCCAGTGTCTATCACGGAGACACATGTATAGACTGCATTCCGATCCAGGACCTTGTCTTCAATTACAATCGAAATCTTTCCGCCTTCCGGCGTGTAGCGGATTGCATTCGTCAACAAATTGATGAACACCTGCGTGATCCGTCTCACGTCGGCCATCACCGTTACCGGCCTCTTGTTCGAATAGAAGCGTATTTCCAGTCCGTTCTCCTCAGCCTCCATTTTCACATCATCAACGACTTGTTCAAGTCTTGCCGACAGATCGAGCGGTTTGCAATCTAGTGCCAACCGGCCCGCCTCAGCCAACGACAACACATGAAGATCTTCCACAAGCAGGCCTAAGCGAATCACTTCGTCATGGAGTCTAAGCAGCATTTCCGGAGGGACGGATTGACCGGTCTGTTGAGCATTTTCTAATTTTAGCTGCATGATAGACAGCGGAGTTCGAAGCTCATGAGCGACATCAGCTACCAACCGCCTGCGGGCGTTCTCAGCTTCCCGGAGGCGAAGCGTCATATCGTTGAATGTCTGGATTACTTTACCGTATTCGTCTTTGGATTGTACAGGGACGTTCACGTCCAGATCCCCCTGTGCAACGCGTTCGATAGCGGCAACGAGCTTTCGAAGCGGGATCGTCAGCACCCCCGAAATCCATAAAGTGCAGAACAGCCCGATTGCTATGAAAAATACCCAATTTCCAAGCCCAAATTTCTGCATCTTACCTGAAACGTAAGTCTTCAAGATCTCGATTTGTTCCCCGGGCGGTGCGTTCAAATAAGATCTAATAATTTCTTCCTTACGAAATTGATCGAACAGAGACTCCATATACACCTGTTTGGTTACGGCATGAGCGCCGCCGAGGATAAGAACGAGCAGTCCCATGTAGATAAATATTTTTTGGCGTACCGTGAGCGTCATGATTGTTCACCGAATCGGTAACCGAAACCGTATACCGTTTGAATATAACGAGGATCGGCCGGATCGTCTCCCAGC
Source organism: Paenibacillus mangrovi (assembly GCF_022898935.1). Classification (GTDB taxonomy): domain Bacteria; phylum Bacillota; class Bacilli; order Paenibacillales; family Paenibacillaceae; genus Paenibacillus_AQ; species Paenibacillus_AQ mangrovi. The sequence goes on from NZ_JALIRP010000004.1 coordinate 537,064, forward strand.
TTGCGGCGAAGATTCCGGATATGGGAATCCATCGTTCTTTCGTATCCCATATATTCGTCCCCGAGTGCGGCTTTTAATAATTGCAGGCGGCTGAAAACCATTCCGGGACGCGCAGCCAACGTGTATAAAATTTTGAATTCCGTCGGTGTCAGTTGGATCTCCTGGCCGTTCTTGAATACCTGACATTTGGCCTCGGAAATGATCAGGTTGTCTCTTTCCAACAACATCAGCCTGTCTTCAGGACCGCGCAAGCGGCGAAGTAAAGCTCGGATGCGCGAAGAGAGCTCGCGCAAGCTGAACGGCTTCGTCAAATAATCGTCCGCACCGATTTCCAGACCGACGATTTTATCCGATTCATCCGATCGGGCTGTGACCATAATAATACCGCAATGCGAGGTTTGCCTAATTTCGCGGCATACGTCGATGCCGCTTTTCTCGGGGAGCATCCAATCAAGCACGACGAGATCAGGCCGTTCAGATCGGGCAATCGTGAGTGCTTCCTTGCCGGTACAGGCGGTCAATACCCGAAACCCTTCACGTTGCAGATAGGTGTGCATCTCCTCAAGCATGCCCGGTTCGTCCTCCACAAGCAACAATTTCGGTTCCATTCCAATCACATCCTTCCAGTTTAGTCTGCTTTCAGTGCGAGAATACACCACTTGCCCAAAATTATACAGTGATTTAACATGTTCTTGAAGAAATCCACACAAAAAGAGGAAGATCTGCATAGGTTCTCGACATTTATTGTTTAAACTGACTGTGAAACGAGAGAAATAGCCGCGAAGAGCAAGAAAGAATAAGTCAACGGGAGGATCATTTTTCATGGAAAATGACGTAGAGTATCTATTGTTTCTTGTGAATGCCAAAAATGGTCAAGTTGGAGCCGCTCAAGCTAAGCCGGATGGGCGAAAACCGGAACCTGGTGGCTGGAATCGGATTCAAATCGAGGTCGATGACCTCTACAACCATCCAAAAAGCAACAAAAAGGAGGAATTAACAAATGAAAATGAAGCTAGTTTTATTCGTAATACTTAGTTCATTTCTACTTGTTCCAACTATTGCCTTTGCAGAAGCGACCAACGGTAATGTCGGATATGGAGTAATCACCCCCGGGCGACTTTGGGCCACGATAGACGCGGCGGTGGGGCTGATCAGCGCGATCCTCGCTGGGCTGTCTTTGGCTCGCTCCGCCGGTCGTTTCGGCACCGGTAGCGGGCGACGTGGGGCCATCATGGCCGCGGTGGTGGGGCTGATCGTCATAGCCTACGCTGTGCTGCATCTGAACTTATTCACTGGTGATTTCGGCACCGGCGACGGGCGAGCCGGGGCCATCATTGCCATAGTGATGGGGCTGATCAGCATCGTCCTCGCTGGGCTAACTCTGGCCCGCTCCGATCGCACCAGCTGATCCGCCCATGGTGCCCTGTGTTGTGGTCCCTGTCCTTCATGGGCGTGTTCTGGTGGGCGTGTTCTGGTGGGCGTCGGAAATGGGAACATGCACTACCGTTCAGTTAAAGCAAATCGGAACAATCTTTGGATAGCTTACAGAAAAATAACTAGGGATGGGGTGGAATGAAAATTAAAATGAGAATGAGAATTATAGTAATAATCTTGTGTGGTCTGTTCATCTTTCCCTTATTCGGTTCAGCGCTGAGTGATAAAAGTATGCAAGAAGAGCGATCTGGAGCTTCAGTCTTCTCCGAAGTGGATGCGTATATTGCTCGCGAAATGGAACGACAACAACTTCCGGGGCTGGCTCTTGGGATTGTAAAGGGAGATCGCATCCTTTACCTTAAGGGATATGGTCAAGCCGATTCATCGGGTCGTCCTGTAACGCCTGAAACACCTTTCGGATTAGGTTCGATCGGCAAGTCGATTACTGCTATGGCCGTTCTGCAACTTGCCGAAACAGGAAAAATTGACTTGGATGCGCCTATACAGCGCTATATCCCCACCAAGTATAACGGTGCAGAGTCCATTACTGTACGTCAGTTACTTAACCAAACAAGCGGGTTCTCCCAAATCTCAACTTTTAGCAACTCTCTGTCAAGTATCAACGATCCAGCTCAAGATGCTCTAGAGAAAAACGCCATGTCTTATGCGGAAAAGTTCTTAACGGATACCAACCAAACCGAACATCCCTACAGGTATTCGAACGCAAATTATGTGCTGCTCGGCTATATTGTGCAACAAGTATCCGGCCAGTCCTATGGTGACTATGTGAAGGAACATATTTTCAAACCTCTGTCTATGCAAAACAGCTTCGTTCCGCTCGATGAAGCAGCTGTACACGGGCTGGCTACGCCCTACCGTCGGATATTCGGATACAACATTCCCTACGATGGTCCCTATATTAATGTTCCAGGGGATGCGCCGGCGGGCTACCTCTATACCAGTGCAAAGGATATGAGCCATTACTTAATTGCCCAAATAAACGGCGGACGATTTGAAGATAACTCCGTGCTTTCTGCGGAAGGCATTCGACTTATGCAGACCGAACCTGTTCCGGAAACGTACGCCATGGGTTGGATGACAGGTCACATTAACGGTTTACCGGTTATCGGTCAGCCGGGCGGCTCGATCGGCTTCCAAGCCCAAACTTATATCGTGCCGGAACAACAACTGGGAGTCATCGTATTCGCCAATGTACTTGACGCCATCGATTCCACTTTATTCAAAACGCACATCATCACGACTACCCACATCGCCTCCGGGGTCATAAACATCCTGAATGAACAACCGATAGGAGGATCTGGTCTAAGCATTTCGCAGAAATACTTGCTTGTAAATGGACTAATACTCATCCTCAGCGCATGGTTATTATACACGATCGCTCGAACTGCGAAGCGCTGCCTTGGACCGTGGAATCCCGACAATTCGGGCCAAACTGAAATATCGATCAAAGTGATATCGAAAATTGTTTTGGGTTTTGCAGGTCTTATTATTATCGTAGTGTTGAGTATGACTCAAGTTGTGCCGGTATGGCATATTGCAACCATCTATCAACCGGACGTAATCCTTTGGCTGAAGATGATGACTGTACTTATGGCACTGAACGGAAGCATGGAAATTATTCGGTTGGTTCGGTCGACTTGGCATGAAAAAAGATCAAATGTAAGCGTCAAATGAAAACGTAACATATAAAACCGATTTCAAAACAATGAAAGAAGGATGGCTTCAGTGCCATCCTTCTAAACATAATACTCGCTTTTACTTTCTATTTCCCTGACTGATCGTGTGGCACAGTCACGGTTGCTGTGGCAACGGCTTGGTTGCCCGATTTGTCGGTTACGGTGTAGGCAATCGTATAGATACGTCCTGTTCCTTCGCCTGATCTTTCAGCACGTAAACTAAATGTAGTGTCCTCTGAGCCAAAATTCGCCTGTATATCGCCTTGTCCACTATCCGGTTCATTGCTTGTAATGGAGGTTAACACGACGGATACGATACCTGATAAGGTGTCACTGGAATCCAGCGTGGCATTCACCTTCACCATGTTGTGATTTGCCGGCCAAATCGATGTTTTATCCAGCCCAATCGTTAGTGTCGGCGCTGTCTTATCGATCTTCACGGTAACCGTATGCCGTTCCTCCACATTGCCTGCCTTGTCAACGCTCCAGTACACCAGAGTGTGAATGCCTTCTTCGGACAATACGACCGAGTTTCCAGTTTGCTCGGTACCATCGTTTACGATGTAATGGGTGCTAGCTACTCCTGTTCCACTGTCGGTTGCGTCCAAGAGTATTGTGACGTCTTCATTGACCCAACCCTCCGGTGCATTGTCTGTTGTCGTTGGTGCTTCTTGATCCACTACTTTGACTCTGTAAGTAGCCTTCGCTTTGAGTGTAGTTCCTTCAACAGATCCGTAGACTGAGAACACACCTTCCTTGGCAACCATATCAGGGGTGATTTCATCCCAAACCACGTCTACCAGCCCTGTCGTTCCATCGTTGTATACGGCCTCAACCTGTTTTGGAAGTGTTGGGATTTGACCGAGGTTCGTCTCTACTACGGCAACGGATTTGTAGTCTACTATGGTCTTTGCAGTTTCTTTTGATTCAAAGACTTCAAATTCTGACAAGCCGCATTCTGCACCGCTAGGATTGTTGTATTTATTTTCTGGATCAATAGTAAACTTAATCCAGCTTGTCGTTATCGGAGTATCAAACGTCACGATGTTGTCCGGTTGACCTTGCCATTGGATACCCGTTACCTTTTTACTCCCGCCCTCCCATTCAAGAAGTCCTTCAACAATTTGGTTAATTTCGTGCCCTCGGTCAACCAGATTAATTTTGCTGATCTCCACAGGCTCAGGGAACTGAAGCTTGATCCAAGGGGTTTTGTCTGCTTGTTTTGCTGCCCAAGAAGTCGACTTATTTCCATCCGTAGCCTTAATCCCTAGATAACGATCATCTTGATTATCTCCATTAGGGGCACCGTTTCGATCCCTTACAGAAGATACGGTTACAATAGCAGATGATGCAATATTATTCCCAACTGCTGAAATCGTGACCGGACTGCTTACAACCGTTATTCCATCCAAAGTGACCTTAGCAGTAACGGTTGCTTGGAACCCAACGCCAATGTCACCTCTAACAACAATTGTATTACTTCCTTCTACAACAGAGAGCCTTTCATCACTGAATTCATATTCTACAGTAGCTCTAGAGATATCAGCTTGTTCTCCCGTACTCAACAAACCATCTATTGTTGCAACAATGGGTTGGTTCGGTTTAATGGTCGTATTTCTCAGCGTAAGTTTAATTTTGTTTAAGTAAGATGCCGTATAGATCTTTCCTGCCTTATCAACAAATAGATACGTAACATTTTCAATAGAACGTCCGCCGATGATCACTTTAATTCGAATCTTGGCCATGCCTTCCGAAACAGCAGTTACCAAATTAGATTTATCCACCGTAATTACATCCGGGTTTTCACTGGTCACGATGATTTCGGCGTCCTCATTAGTTGGTTCTCCCGCTGCCGTAAAAGCCTTAATCTCATATTTACCTGTTGTCGCATCTACTGGCTTATACTCAAATTCGAAACGATCGAACATATGAGAACGATCCATTCCGTTGATCGCTACCTCAAGTAGATCGATCATCGTTCCGTTTGAACCGCCATCAAATATTAATTTAACGTATTGAGCCTCTGTATTTAATGGATATTGGTTATAAAATCCGAAATAAGCATTCCCCGTTGGTCCATTAACGGTACTGACATCTTTCCATTCCGTGCCATTATCGCTTGTTTGAATTTTGAGAGTTTTTGGTGTGTTGAGATAATTTTGATCTAATGAATTAAAGTTAAGATTGATATTGGCAATCTCGGACTTTGCCGGCAACTTAAATTGAATCCATGCCTTTTCATTTGCCGCCACCGACCATTTAGATTGATCAAAATGAATTCCGTCTATGGTCTTTCCGTCTACTAGACGATCTAAAGCATCTTGTCCATGACTGGCAGTAATTTCAGCGGACTTTGCAAGATTTCGATATGGAAGCAGATCCATGTAAATTTTATTTGTCGTGAATGTTTTGCCATCCAAAGTTACTTCGGCCCAAACTACTCCTCGTTTAGGCTGTTCTACATATGGTGGGATAATTTCATCTTTTTTGAAAATAAATGTATTCACTTCGTTGATAACTACAGGCTTATATTTATCGCCTGCTTTCAGATCAACGATGCCGCCATGCCATTTAATCTGGGCAGCATCAAGCCCTATTGGGCCGCCTTTGGATGATCTCCCCTCGATTTGATAATTATATTTTTCTAATGATTCGAACTCACCGTATGCTTCCTTGCCGTTGACGAGTAAGGTTGCACCGATCATACTTTCGCCTACATAAATTTTGCCGTCTTTAGCTGTTACTTTCAACGTATCCTCTTTCGTTACGCCTTCATAACTGCCGTTAACGGTAATGCTTGTTGTCCCGTTGGATACAGGCGTTACGATTCCACTTTCATTAACTGATGCTATTCCAGGATTTGCGCTTTTATAAGTTAAATCTGAGAGCTTAGCTTTAAGCGCTGGAAATGTCATATATCCCTCAGTGTTGATCCGAAGTGAAGAAGGCGATAATTGTTCACCTGTAGCATTGATGTTCGTAAGCGTATATTTACGTGCAGAATTGTCGGTTACAATCTTAATGATCGAATCAATCGGATCCTCCTGAACATTGGCTAGGTTGATTGTCAGACTATCACCATTTTGGTTAAACGATGTTACAGGAATATCCTCGTTTAACCATGTTACCGATGTGACATGATCTTTAATTGGACGAATGGTTAGAGACTTTCCGGCAATGGCATCAAACCCATTTTTGCCGTCAGGTCCTTTCATAATGTGCAGATAAATATTGTTATCTCTGGACGTTGCATATCCCCATTGTGGACCTGTCGTGCTGTTCGGGAAGGCGAATTTCTCGTAGTTGCCTTTTCCGTCATCTTCGTAGCCATAGCCCGACAAGTAATATGGCATAGTACCCGTTGTGGACTCATGTCTTTCCGGCTTGCCTTCAGGCGCGAACCAACTCGCAAGACCTTCGCGAACATCTATAAACTCTTGAATGGATTTTGGATATCTTGTTGCAACATCTTCTGGAGAATCCCAGTTTGTTCCACGGCTCATCAATGGCATTTGGTCATTGTTATCAACATATCCTCTTCCAGCATTCATGATCATTTCTTTTGCGACCTGGCGGTAATCATCACGTTTCGCATAGTATGGCGTATAGTTACTCTTTGTATGAAGAGACTTCCATGGCTCCATTGTTGTACGTTTAACAAGATGATTTGCTCCTGCATTTGCATAAATATGACTTGCTTCAGCAGTCCTTAAATCAGGATCACCGTACTCATCGCCCCATGCGTTGGAATTTATAATAATATCATCACTATAATTCCGCACCATACTGTACATCACGTCATAATTGGCATTAGGCATAGCTTGAGGCCCATCAAAATAAAGGTAGGCCGGATCATAACGCAAAATGAGATCCTCAACATTCTGCACAAACACATCTGTTGAATAATGCTGTAGACCGCCTCCCTCGGTTGCATAATACAAGCCAAATTTTATGCCATAACGTTTCACTGCCTCTTCAAACTGTTTCAATCCGTCTACCACTTGGCCATTTTCATCTTTCGGGTAATATTTTTGTCGATCATGATTTGGATCTGCAAATTTAGATGGCCAATAATAATTTTGTTGCAATGCTTCAATCGACACGAGTGAATGACCCTGACGTTTTGCTCTCTCTGCCCATAAATCAGTGGAGAAATTAGGATCATCAAAATAGCCGTATGTTACAATCGTGTGGCTTAACGCACCAACCCGCCCCTCTTCAAACCATTTATTAGGACGTTCTTTTACGGTAATGGTCATATTCTTTTCAGCTGTATTTCCGTCACGATCTTTTACCTGTACCGTAAAATGATAGTCTCCTGGTTTCGCGTTGATACTTATGATGCCTTTACTGCTATTTAAATCAACATTTCCATTCACGAGTCCATCAGCAATGGTACCATCTGCATTTAACTCCAACCCGTCAGGCAGTTTGCCGTCTACGACACTCCAGGTATACCCAGGAGCGCCACCGCTCGCCATAAATTGAAATGCGGATGCAGAAACACCATATTTTTTAGTGCCCTTCGATTTATTCCACACATAAGGCCATTCCTTGTAACCAAGCGGCATATTATTAGTAGGAAGTGGAGTATTAATGGCATCATCGGTTGATATTCCTTGTGAGACAATTCTTAAGGCATTTGTATCGCCTTCAACGGACTGAACAAGACCATTGATTTTATTGCCATTTTGATCTGTAACTCTACCATAAAACCCAAGGTATGCTACATTTTGATCTGCAGCAATCGGAACATTGTTAGAATTAACATCTTCGGTATACGTATGTTTGATCTGAATCATCAGCTTATTCCAACCCTGCTTCAGCTGGATTGCTTGTTTAGTCAAATCCTTTTGTACTTCCACCGGTACGGACGATGCGGTTACACACTTATCATTGACATAAAGTCGATATGAACCACTGGCACCTACATTAAAATAAGCTTGTTGTTCTACCGGACTGTATACATATGTGTGGGCATATACATATTTGTTTTTTGTATCGATCCCTTTTTTTACCGTAAAATACCCATACAAATCTTGATAATCATCATAGTTTCTGTTGTAGATACGATCATCGAAATACTCCCATTTATGACTTTCGCTATCAAAACTTAAGGGATCTCCGAGTTTGGGCGTGATCGCAGAAGCATCAGGAGTAGGCTCAGCTGCCTGTTTATTGTATACCTCTATTTCAGAAATTCCAGTTATCGATGGATAGGGTGTACGTCCTTTATCGATTTCTACCTTCATTTCTACTACTTTCTTCAACACGGATGTCGTAGAATATACGGTCGGCGCGGATGGGTTCGAAGACGTGCTGTTAACTTTTCCAGATTCTACTTTGCTGCCGTCTTCAAGTGTAAAAGTAAGATGATACCAATTGTTGACGTGACGGGAATCACCCCACTGCGCAATTTTCACCTCATTTAAGTCGATTGGATCCTTCCATTTCAAGTTTACCCATGGACTAGAATCATTTTCTGTCACCCATTGATTTCTGGTACTCCCATCCACCAAATATGAAACAGGGTTTACGGCAAGGGTCGATGATGATGCTGTTATTTCTGACGCAAGTGGAGCATAATTAACGAGTTCCGCTACGTCGCAATTATATTTTTTGTCGACTACAGGTGAATCAAACGGTCCAGATACCAGCCATGAGTTAATAAATGGAGCATTTCCCGCCGATTGCTGTGCGTTAACCTTTGTACCGGGATATGCAATGAATGATGTACCCAGCATTGTGGCTGACAGGATGATCCCCGTGAGCTTATTCCATGTTTTCACCATTTTGTACCTTTTCCTCATTACTTGTTTTCCTCCTCACTATTTTAAAACTTTGTGCAATTTCATCTGTAATCGCTTTCAATATTTCTATCACGCTCCTTTACTTTTTACTTACCACACTGTGATCATAGCCTTGACGCTAGGAGATCGGAAACAATATAAAATAGAAATACCTCTAATTTTCAAATATGTCCTTCTATAAAAAAAACCAATATCTTCAAAAAGTATCAAAAACCACTTTTTCGATTGTTTTTTATTAAGAACTGCTTGACTTTGTAACATCCAGCAGGTTTGGCGATCCAGTATCTGTTCAGATCTTTCTGAAATCTCAGCACGAGGACTGGATAACATAATTCTAATAAAGCATCTTTCTTGTAAAAAAAGAAGGATGGCAGTTAACTCCATCCTTCCGATAATGCTGTACAAATCCCAACTTACTTTCCAGGCTTCCCGGACTGATCATGCGGCACAGTCACAGTTGCAGTCGCAACAGTCTGGTTGCCTGCATGGTCTGTAGCTGTGTAAGTAATTGTATAGATACGTCCTGTTCCTTCGCCTGATCTTTCAGCACGTAAACTAAATGATGTGTCCTCTGAGCCAAAATTCGCTTGAATATCACCTTGTCCGCTATCCGGTTCATTGCTGGTGATGGAGGTTAACACTACGGAGGCAATTCCAGACAAGCTGTCGCTGACATCTAACGTGGCATTCACCTTCACCATTTTGTGATTCGCCGGCCAGATCGATGTTTTATCGAGCCCAATCGTTAAAGTTGGTGCAATCTTGTCGATATTACTTACCACATAGCTGGTGATGTTAGATACATTGCCTGCGGCATCCGTTCCTCTTGCATATACTGTGTTATTGTCAGAAAGGACGATAGGATCTGTGTACGGTGTCCATGTGCCGTCTTCGCCCACTTTATACTCTTTCACCGCTGTGTCATCGGGATAGTTAATCGTTATGACGACGTCTGTATTTGTCGGTGTCGTAACATCTGCAACAAAAGTCGGAAGATGAGCGGCCGGATCTTCCGCAGGAACGAAGTTAATCTCATAAGACAAAGTGTTACCGTTCTCAGCGGTTACCAATACCTTTGTTGTTCCGGGGATCGCCGCCGCCGCTTGCACAGCAAACGTCGCCTTCTTGTGGTTTGCTTCTGCTATGACCTCAGGAACCGAAGTCGTACCGGTAGGCAGGACAACTTGATACGAATACGTATCCGGGTTGAAACCATTGAGCGGTTGGCCATTCACTGTGATTGATTTCAGTGTCGCGTCGTTACTCTTCGAGCTTGGAATCAGAATGGCATCGGCCCAGTCTCCATGGTCCTCGGAGTTGCCGTCGCCATAATCATTTACGACGAGCTTCAGCTCTTTTACCCCTTCCACATTCAGGTTGATCGTTTTGGCAACGGTCGTCGCTCTCATCAGACCGCTATCGAATGCTTTTACTCCGTCCAGGAATACTTGGAACACAATTGTATTTCTATCCGATCCTGTACCTGAAACCTCCCGGTCAACGCCTACGACTGCTTTGAAGGCTTCATAATTTTTTCCGGTGAGATCATAGATGATTTCAGAGTTGGCATGCGTACCGATACCATTTGCATAAGTCACTATTTCTGACGGACCGCGCAAACGAATCGGATTGCCGTCAACACTCAGATCTTTTTTAATAGTGGACCATCCGGTTGTTGCGCTAACCCAATCCAGATTACTCAAGTAATGCTCGATAATGTTGAATTGAATTTCATAGGTCTTGGTAATAAGACCGTCAGCTGAAGTCACGGTAATAACCGTTTTACCTGTTACATCTGATGCTGGCTTAATTTGGAGAACAATTAGTTCATTCGTGGTTTGAACCTCAACGACTGGTACTTGGGTAGTCCCTTGCAGTATATTGTACGTATAGCTTGATATCTCTGGGTCGAATCCTTCTAACGGCTTTCCGTTCACCATAATGGATTTCACAAGACTTACTGTAGTAACCGGCTTGCTCAGACTCATCAGATCCGAAGTATGAGCGGAGATCGGCCTGAGCGTATAGTTATAGTTATAGTCTCTGTTCGCAAGCAGCATATAAGGCTCATGAGCCTTGGCTCCCCAACTGTTATCGCCGCCAACACCCATTTGCTTATAGTTGACGCGCAGGGTGATATCGTCGTGATGCTTAAGCTGATAAGGATGTAGCGGTCCATCCAAATCATCCGGAGTGTAATGTAAGGCGTTAGCTTCAATTATTGGAGCGCCGATCGCCATCAAACCGGCTCCGTCGCTATTCGTCAGCGCTACCCAGCGCACATCGGTTTTATTTCCTGTTTCCGAAGGCTCAATGTAAGGGAAGAATTGGTCTTCGACTGTACTATTGTACAATCCAACGTCCGAACCCGTATTTCGGTCTTGATAGTTTTCGGACGGTCCGCGGCCGTACCAGGTAATATGCTCAAATTCTTGCGGAATCGTCAGTATGTTTCCGACTTCCGGAATTTCGGGAAGCGAGGTTGCACCTGGTTTCATGTAGTTGGACACTGTAATGTCGCCATTGCCGAAGATCGTATAAGACGTTTTATAGGAGGATTCCGTCGTCGTTGGAAGTGTTCCCTCCACGTCAATTCTTACAATCTTCTCACCGATTTCGGTAACGGTTGCTTTTGTGACGGTTCTATTTTTGCCCGCATTTTTCCAAGTAGCAGTTCTGGACGGTTCGCCGTTTCCTTTATCGTTATCGGTCGGCGCTCTCCAGAAGTTCGGTATCGGTCCTTGTTTGATCAGGTCTTTTCCTTGATACTTGAAGGAATCGATGGTTCCAGTCGATTTATTGAATTTGATCTGCATATCAGCATTATCAACCGTAACTTGATCTCCTTCCTCCTGCACTTTCAAAGCTGGCAACGTAGAAAGGTCTACTGACGGTTGGTTTGGCGAACTGACAGGAAGGCTTAACTGCTGCTTCGCAATCTCATAGCCTTTCTTTGCCCAAAGTGTGTCCGATTTCAACTTGAAACTAAAGTTCAGCCAATACTCAACACCCGGCTGAGCGTTCGGCATTGTGTAAGGTATGGTAATTTGCTTCGTTGTCAGCGGGGAGACATCCAGATTATCCAGAGTTCCTTGCTGAATCACTTTGTTATCAGCTCTCAGCTCCCAGCTAGCATCGTAAGCGCTAACGTTAGTGAACAGGAATTCATTTCGGATATTCACCTTGCCGCTTGCAAGATCTACAGGTTGAACGATAATATTTTGATACACTTGTTTCACTTCAGAAAGCTGTGGTTTCGGAGTACGGTCGGCCAGTAGAAGACCGTTTGCCATGAAGTTTCCGTCATTCGGGCTATCGCCGAAGTCCCCACCATAGCCGAAATATTCATGCTGCTCAAGCGGACTTGATCCGGCATTTGCCTTATCGAAATCCTGCCATATGACAGCAGACGAATCTGGTTTGCGCGCTGCATCATTTAATTCTGATAATGATAAAGCACGATTGTATACGCGAACTTTATCAAAACTCATTTTGGTGGAACGTCCTTTTTCCATATCCTTACCGATGGTAAGCGGATAAGTATTGGAGTTGAAGCTTCCTGAGTATGCTTTTGTTGCAACGATGCTGCCATCAATATACAGGCTTAAATTCGTACCGTCATAAGTCCCGGCTACGTGATGCCAGTTATTTACCCAGTTCGCAGGAAGGTTTGCACTTGCGGAAGTCCAGGAACCATCTTTATAAACAAATATTTCTAATTTTGTTGTACCCGCCATTTTTAATGCGAATTGCGTATCCCCTTTGGCAATGATCGGGCTGTCCGAAATATTCGATAGCGGTTTTACCCATGCTTCCAAAGTAAATGGACCGGTAATGTTATACTTCGCGTCATTCGGTATTGTAACTGTAGCCCCATCTACATCTTTAGGTTGAAGAACTCCACTTACATCGCCGTCTTTGTCTACGAGTGTGCCCGTATAATCAGCTTGATAAGTATTGCTAGGTTCGGTTAAATATAATTTCTCTGATGGCGTTTTCATTCGTACGGCTTGATCGACCCAGTCCCAAATAAAGCCGCCCTGGAGATTCGGGTATTTTTTGATCATATCCCAGTATTCCTGTAAATTTCCGACACTGTTCCCCATGGCATGCGCGTATTCACACATAATGTAAGGTCTTGGATCACTGCTCTTCGCGTATGTCTCTAAAGTGGAAACATTAGGGTACATGTTGCTGACCATATCAGTTACAGTTTTATCGTTGTAACCCTCATAATGAATCGGACGTGTAGAATCAAGACTGCGGATAAAATCGGATTCCGCTTTAAAATTGCTGCCGGATCCCGCTTCATTACCCAAAGACCAAATGATGACAGAAGGGTGATTTTTATCCCTTTGAACCATACTGTTGGCGCGGTCCTTAACATTTTCAGTCCATTCCGGTTTATTGCCCGGAACCGAACTATTCACGCCGTGTGTTTCCAAATTGACTTCATCAAGTACATAAAGGCCGTATTTGTTGGCCAAATCGTACCAGAACGGATGATTCGGATAGTGGGAGGTCCGGACTGAATTGAGATTGTACTGCTTCATCAGCTCAATATCTTTTATCATCAGATCCAGGTCAACCGTATGCCCTGTATCCGGACTTGTTTCGTGCCGGTTGGCGCCTTTGATCATAATTGGTTTGCCGTTGAGCAGCATTTGCTGCTTGCCGCTACCGCCCGACATCATTTTCACTTCAAATTTCCGGAAGCCTACCCGTGTACCGGCGGTTTCAATCACATTACCTGAAGAATCCTTCAAGCTGAAGACGAGCGTATACAGGTTCGGGTCCTCGGCAGACCATTTTAAAGGATTGGCGACCATTGTCGAGGAGCTGACTTGAACCTCGTCATTGCCGGTAAAATTAACATCCATTTTGACCGGTTCGGTAAATACAGGATGCTTATTGGCATCGTATAGCATAGCCTCTACGGTATGCCTCTGAGGCGTGGTGCCGTTCAAATAGTTTCTGACGTTCACTTTCAGATTCAGCGATGAGTCCTGATATGAAGAATCGAAATCTGTGACAACACTGAAATCCCGCAAATGAACCGAAGGCGTGCTGTATAAGAACACATCTCGCTGAATTCCACTTACTCGCAAGAAATCCTGATCCTCAAGCCAGCTGCCATCTGACCAGCGGTACACTTCAACGGCAAGAGTATTTTCACCGGCTTTCAAGTATGGGGTAAGGTTAAAGTCTTTTGGTGTATAACTGTCTTCACTGTAGCCAACCATCTGACCATTCACCCAAACGTAGAATGCGCTCTCTACGCCTTGGAAAGAAATAAATGTTTGTCGACCGGCCCAGTCGTCAGGCACTGTAAATGTGCGTTTATACGATCCAACCGGGTTATACTCTGTAGGAGTGATTGGCGGTTGCACATTCTTAGAGTTACCGTTCCCCCAGAAAGGATAAGTAACATTCGTATAAATGGGGAAATCATACCCTTGGAGCTGCCATTCGCCAGGAACCTTGATTTCGTTCCATCCGCTTGTATCATAGGTATCTTTATAGAAGTCCACTGGTCGTGAATCGGGGTTTTTCGCGAAGTTAAATTTCCATTGACCGTTTAAGGAACGGTAGTAGGGTGAAGGATGTTCCAGCATTGCGGAAATCATATCCGCGCCTTTTAATGCCGAAGCCTCATCCCCATAAGGAATAAAGGAAGCATGTGCCGGTTCACGGTTGATTTGGAAAATACTCGGATTGTTATTCCACTCCGGGTAACCGTTCGCTGGTGCAGCCAACGCGTTTAAACCGCTAAAACTATTGACCATCATAAAAAGTATCAAGAATAACGATAAACCTTTTTTCCTCTTCATTTCATTCCTCCGTGAGTGCAAGATTTGAAATAAAAACAAGCAAAAGGGGTGAGATTCTTGCTGCATAAACAACCGAAACTATTACATTAACAAATAGCCATTTATCTCAAGATGCTGTAATCTACGGTCAGTCGCCTTCTAACATTCGTTCATGGCATCCCCCCTTTCCTTTCCAAATTTATATATATATTATATCTATCTAAATTTATAGAGATCATAAAGATCCTCATTAGTTCTATAAAAATTATAAGGAGTCGTTCTCTGTAGCTCGCCTCCTCTTGTACAACCATCGCTAAAAGAGCGGTCGGCTATTGAAAATATGAACGTGTATAGACCATGCTCAGACCCAGGGCAGTCAAAATGGATTCAGCATCTTAATGAGAAAAGGATGGCATAAATGCCATCCTCTGGAATGCTATACATTAACCTTACTTTCCAGGCTTCCCTGACTGATCATGCGGCACAGATACGGTTGCAGTCGCAACCGTTTGGTTACCCGCTTTGTCGGTTGCGGTGTAGGTAATCGTATAGATACAGCCTGTTCCTTCGCCTGATCTTTCAGCACGTAAACTAAATGATGTGTCCTCTGACCCGATACGAGCTTGAATATCGCCTTCTTCGCTTTCCGGTTTACGAGCTTGAATATCGCCTTCTTCGCTTTCCGGTTCATTGCTTGTGATGGAGGTTAACACAACGGAG
>NZ_JALIRP010000005.1 GCF_022898935.1 Paenibacillus mangrovi
TTACTCACCCGTCCGCCGCTAACCATCAGAGGAGCAAGCTCCTCATCAAGTCCGCTCGACTTGCATGTATTAGGCACGCCGCCAGCGTTCGTCCTGAGCCAGGATCAAACTCTCCAAGAAAGTTTGTGACTCATTTTGAATCTGACGAGAAATAATTCTCATTTAAAACATCATCTATTTGTTCAGTTTTCAAAGAACTTGTTTTCTGCTTCATTCGACAATCTTTTCGCCGAAGCAGGATTTTATTATATCATACTCTCTCAACCAAGTCAACACTTATTTAGTTAATGTTGTTTGTTTCGAAAGCCCGCCGTGTTCAGCGGCAAGAAATAATATACCATGGATATCATACATAATGCAACTATTTTTTTAAATTTAAAATATGTTAATGTTTACTTATTCCTATTATTCGTAAAAGCCATATAAAAAGCATCTTATTTACAATAACAATATACAGGGGGCTGACCATGAATCATTGGCTGAAAAAGATTAGCAAAGGTATTGGCAAGAAGCTCGCCGCCGTACACCGCTGGAACGCCTGGATGATTGCCTTTCTTGCATTCAGCGGTTTGATACTCCCATGGGGAACCTGGAGAGAGATTTTAGGAGCGGGTAGAGTATGGCTGAAGTGGCTTCATCTCGGTGTTGGTCTTGCGCTGCTGCTTCCTGTTCTATATTATCTTTCGCTGGCCGGCAAGCATTGGTCTCTTCTCAAAGGCCGCCCTGCTCAGAAATGGAATGTACTTATTGTTCTCTTTATTATGGCAGGCTGGTTCCTCTCCGGAGTCGTCCTCTGGCAGTTCCGCACTTTCGGACCAGCCTGGTCCAACCCTGCCTTGACCATTCATGATGCGTTTACCTGGATTGGGCTTCCCTATATGATCTATCATTCTATTACCCGCACACGTTGGCTAAAAGAGCCCCATCGGCGGACAGTCCGCACCGACAGGCCACTAAACACCGTTACACCTTCGTCAGCATCCCAGCCATTGTATACCCGCAGAGCCTTTATCCGATCGGCAATCGGATTGGGGTTTGCTGTAACACTCGGTCCGTCTTTTGTTAAATGGCTGGCATCCAGTCTCAGCTTTGACGCGAATGTCGAAAATCTTGTTCAGCAGGACGACAACCATTTGGTTCCCGCTCCACAGCCTGCGGCAGCATCCCTTCCTCCGGTTGGCGGAGGCTCCAAAGGAAGCTTCCGGATCTATACGGTAACGCCAATTCCCACATTCGATAATTCAAACTGGTCTTTTACCGTGGATGGTCTCGTGAATAAGCCGCTGAAGTGGAACTGGGAGGAGTTCGTGAAGCTACAGCGCACCGTACAGGTCAGCGACTTTCACTGCGTTACCGGATGGTCCGTCTACAATAATACTTGGGAAGGTATCTCGCTAAAGCAACTCCTCGAACAAGCCGGTGTTCAAGCCTCAGCCCAAACGGTCAAGTTCTACTCAGGCGATGGCGAATATACCGATTCTTTATCGTTGGAACAGGCTCAGATGAATGATATTATGGTCGCAGTCATGCTCGATGGAAAGCCGATTCCAAGCGATCTTGGGGGCCCTGTCCGACTGGTCGTCCCACAAATGTACGCCTACAAGTCCGTCAAATGGCTCAACCGGATTGAGCTCATTGCTGAGGACCATGTCGGGTATTGGGAAGTCCGTGGTTACGATAAGGATGCATGGGTTCCTGACTCAAAGCGGTCATGAATCACTTTCTCCATTGGCGCCATCTATTTATACCCCTCTAATGCCTTGCTCATGACTGCTGAAAATAAGGCGGCGGCCTTCCCGCTGCCTGCGGTCATATAGTTATTCTGGTCCGTCCGGTCAAATCCCATCCAAACAGCAGCCGTCCATTCCGGAGTATAACCGACAAACCACAGATCGCGGTTCGCCTTGCTGCTTATGCCAGGCAGATCCAACTGGGTTGTACCCGTTTTTCCGGCAACCGGACGGTTCATGCATGCTTTTTTGCCTGTTCCCTCATTAACCACGCTTCGCAGCATGCCCGTCATTCTCTCCGCCGTTAAAGGCGAGATGGCTTGGCGTTCATTGGAATGATGCGAATACAGCACCCTACCTTTTGAATCTTTTATCTGTCGCACCATATGGGCTTCACGAAAAAACCCGCCGCTGGCAAATACACTGTATGCCTGTGCCATTTTCAAGGGCGAGACCCCTGTATGTACCCCTCCAAGAGCAATGGACAGATTATAGTCCTCCTGGGTCAGCTCTATGCCGAGCTTTGCAGCAAACTTCTGCGCCTTTGAAATGCCTACCTGCTGCAGCAACCACACGGCTGGGGCGTTGACGGACTGCTGAAGGGCTTGCTTCATACTCATTTGGCCTTGGTAAGTACCATTCAGGTTTTCGGGTTTATAACTTCCATAAGCAGCCTGACGATCCTGAAGCATACTCTCGGGAGTATAAAAACCGCTCTCCAGCACTGGCCCGTAAACAATAATCGGCTTAAAAGCAGAGCCTGGCTGCCGCGCGTCAATCACCGCCCTATTCAGCCCCCCTGTCACCGGATTACGCCCTCCAGTTAATGCTACGATTTCGCCGGTCCGGTGATCGATCATCACCATAGCCGCCTCAACCTGCTGATCTTTTCCGTTCGGGGGAAATAGATCTGGATTACGGAACGACTCTTCCAGCGCGCTTTGGGCTGCCCTGTTCATCCCCGTAACAATGGTATAACCTCCTGTTTGCAGTTCTTCCCTCGATTTGCCGGTGAGCCTCGTAGCTTCCTGAAGTGCGGCATCGATATATGAAGCACCGATCGTTTTATTGTTAACTGCCGCGGGCGGCTTATATTCCTCATGAACCGCAGCCATCATCTCTTCGCCGGTAATCAACCCCTGCTGCCGCATGATGCCAAGCACAAGCTCCCGCCTTTTCACGGGCAGCTCACTATCGCCTAACGGATTATAGATGGAAGGTCCCTTCGGAATGGCAGCCAATGCAGCGATCTGCATGATATCAAGCTTTTTCAAATCAGAAATCCCGAAATAGTGCTCAGCCGCCGCCTTCACGCCATGCTGACTATCCCCCATATAGATCTGATTCAGATATAGCTGCAAAATATCATGTTTGGACAGCCGCTTCTCCAAAGCCAGAGCAAGGGAGGCCTCGTTCAGCTTGCGCAGCATATTTTTATCCCGGTTTAGAAAAAGATTCCGTGCCAGCTGCTGGGTGATGGTGCTGCCTCCTTCCGATACCTGAAAATGGGCTGTATTGTTTAATATTGCGCGGGCAATCCCTTTGTAATCCAATCCGTGATGAAGATAGAAGCTGCGGTCTTCCACAGCAAGAAAGGTATCAATCAGCAAATCTGGCATTTCCTCTAGTTCCGCCGTTACTCTATAGCCCGATTCTGGCAGAGGAATTTTGCGCAGAACCGTTCCATCCGAGGCAGTAATAACGCTTGATTCCCGGAGTACTAATTTCTCAGGATAACGCCCCAGCACGATTCCTCCGTATTCATGAACGTAGAACAGCCCAGCCAATACCAGAGCCGCCAAGATCACCGCCAAGTCAAACGCATAGTAAAAGCTCCTCAGAAGCTTTCGTCTAACGACAGCCTGCAAGCCACTCATGACGCAGTCATCAGGCTCTCCAGGAGCCTCTCCATCCCAAGCGCCTCCCGCTTCACTGTTTCCATGTCGAACTGTCCTGTATCATCGGGACCATTTCTGATAGACTCCACGTCATCCAATGCACGAAGCAGCGATCTAATCCTTAAGATCAGCGCCATGATCTCATCATTTCCGAGCGGAATGGCCGGCGCTTCATTGGTGACCTGAGGTGGGGGCAGTATACCTGCCGGCGAGGGAACGCCTGACTGGTTTATGTGGTGCAAATGAGCAGCCAATTCCTTCAGTTCTCCCAGTGATGCAACCTCCAGTTTCTGAAAAGAACCTTTATTCGCCAGCCCTTCTGCGGCTTTTAGAAGTGACTTCATATCATCAGCCGTCTTTTGCGATCGAAGCATAAATATAGCGGTGAATATGGTTAGAAAAATGAAGACGGCTATGGGCGTTCTGCCGATATGATTCATCAGCCAATGCGATGTCCTGGCCCCAAACGAATCAGGTGAAACATGTGCGTAGACATAAGCGAAAGTGCTATACACCAAAAAAAGAGAAATACCGCTGAGCAGCAGGCTTCCCATAAAGATATACAAGTAACCTGCGCGTACCGTTAGCACTCTTTTCAAAACCTCAATCCCTCCTTGCATATAAGCAACCCTTCATCACTCTATGCAAAAAAGGATATCGGCTAAATCTTAAGAAACAGCCTGAAAATTCTTAACATTCTCTTAATATCACGCGAAAGTATAGTTCGGGATGCCATCGCCATCCTACAGCTATTTTAGCCTGTTTTCGATAGAGGTTCCTTGGAGAGCGGGAAGCAGGTGATAAAATCCGTTCGGTACATATCGCTTTGTGCTGTAATTATGCCATGATGACGGTCGATGATTCCCTTCGCAATGGCGAGTCCAAGACCCGAGCCGCCAGTATGCTGCGAGCGGGAGCGCTCTGCCCGGTAAAAGCGTTCAAAAATATGCGGAAGATCGCTTTCGGCGATCACTTCCCCAAAATTGCTGATCCGCACAACGGCCTCATCATCTTGGCGTTCAAAGGAAATCTCCAGCTTTTTTCCTGCTTTGCCGTACCGGATCGCATTGGCAATCAGATTCTCATAAGCTCTCACCAATTCATACGGCGCCGCCTGAATCCATAACGCTTCATCCGTATAATCGTTCATTGTATAGGTCATGCCTGCCATGTTCAGCTCCGGAACGGCTTCATCGACCAGCTGCCCGATAAAAGCCTTCAGATCTAGAGGCTCCAGCACGAGAGGCAATCCACCGCTGTTCACGCGCGTATATTCGAACAAATCGTCGATCAGCTTGCGCAGCACGAGCGTTTTTTGATAGGCAATATCGACGTAATACCGAAGCTCCATCTCGTCACGGCAGCGATCTTGCTCAACGTACTCCAGAAAGCCGAGAATCGACGTAAGCGGTGTGCGCAAATCGTGAGAGACGCCTGTGATGAGCTCGTTTTTCGCTTGAACCGCAGCTCGCTCTTCGATCAGGGAATGCTGCAGCCGCTCGGACATGATGTTGATGTTCTCTGCCAGTACGCCCAGTTCGTCCGTTGTTCTGACCTCGATCCGGTGGGATTCTCCCAGCTTGGTGATCTGCTGGATTCCCGATGTGATCTCCTCGAGATAAGAGATGATTTTCCGTGTGAATAAAAAAAAGAAAATGAGAAAACTAACAATGCCTGCAGCAAACAGCACCGGTCCCGAACCGATATGATTAATAACCCACTTCAACATCATCGTAAAGGGGGAGGGATTGCGCTCCGGGCTTAAATAGACCGTGGAGTTTACCAGCTTATATCCAGCCGTGAGCAGGCCTGCCCCTGATAGAATGCTTAATATAAAAGCCCAAATGAACTTCCAGCGGATCGTACTGATATATTTTGCATGCATAATGTAGGTTTCACCTCCAGCGCTTTAGGACGGATTGTCCAATTTATAACCGACTCCCCACACCGTTTGCACGTAGCGCGGGCGTTTCGGATCATTTTCGATTTTCTCGCGGATTTTGCGTACATGGACCATGACGGTGTTGCCTCCATCCAGGAAAGGCTCATTCCATACATTGTTGTATATCTGCTCCATGCTGAGCACTTGCCCCTGATATTTGGCCAGAAGTTCCAGAATCGCAAACTCCCGTGGTGTCAGTTTGACATTGCATCCGTTCACATGAACCTCGTGCTTGCTGATATCGATGACCAAATCTTCGAATACCAGCTGATTTTCTCCAGCTTGAACATGTGTTTCTCTATTAAATTTATGGTAGCGGCGCAGCTGTGATTTCACTCTGGCCACAAGCTCCAGCGGATTAAAAGGCTTGCCGACATAGTCATCAGCTCCGATGCTGAGTCCGTGGATTTTGTCCATGTCCGTATTCTTCGCAGACAGCATGATGATCGGCACGTTGCGCTCTTCACGGATCTTCATGCAGGCGGCGATTCCATCCATCTTCGGCATCATGACATCCAGAATAATGAGATCCACCTCTTCCTGTTCCAGCCAGCGCAGCGCTTCTGTCCCGTCATAGGCTTTAAGCAAACGGTACCCCTCATTAGCCAAATAAATATCGAGCAGCTTCACGATTTCTTTTTCATCATCAACGAGCAAAATGGTTTCTTTTCTCACGGGGAAGAGTCCTTTCGAATGGATAATGAATTCATATTTCCTTTATATTAACAAAGATTCCAATCCTATGACTCTATGAAAATGGATGCGCAACTTTCTGAATAACGCAAAAAAGTCCTGAGCTCATGTTGCCATGAACCAGGACTTCCCTGCTTACTAACGTGTTTCGTATGAAGTTATGCTTCTGTATTCAAAAGGCGGATAAATTCGTTCTCGTCTTCAATGACCTGAATACCGAGCTGCTGGGCTTTAGCCAGCTTGCTGCCGGCCTTCTCGCCTGCAATCACCAGGTCTGTCTTCTTGGACACACTGCCGGTGATTTTCGCGCCGAGTGCTTCCAGCTTCTCTGCGGCCTCGTCCCGGGTCAGCTGATGCAGCGTACCGGTAAGGACGACCGTTTTGCCGCTGAAGAAGGAATCCGTGCTCACCACTCTCGGTGCTTCCGGTGCTTTGGCTTCTACACCTAGGGAAAGCATTTTTTCAATACCCGCCTTGATCATCGGATCTGCGAAAAAGCCTACAATACTGTCGGCGACGATGCCGCCCACATCCGGGAGTGCTACCAATTCTTCTGCGGTAGCGTTCATCACGGCATGCAAATCACGGAAATGCTCAGCGAGCATTTTGGTCGTCGACTTGCCGGTGTTCGGGATGCCCAAGGCAAACAGGAAGGATGCCAGATCCCGGCTTTTGCTCTTTTCCAGGGAGGCCAGCAGATTGTTCGCCTTCTTCTCGCCAAAACGGTCCAGCTTGATCAGATCCTCAAACGTCAGCGTATAGAGGTCCGCAGGCTCGCGCACATTCAGCTCATTGTACAGCTGCTCGGCCGTCATGACGCTAAAAGTCTCGATATCCATCGCATCTCTGGAGGCAAAATGGGTGATCTTCCCGATAATCTGCGGTTTGCATTCCAAATTATTGTTACAGAACAAATGGGCACCGCGCTGCTCCAGCGGGGATCCACAGGCTGGGCAGTGCTCCGGATAAACGATCTCTTCGCCGTCGCTTTCCTCGGTCACCTTGCCCAGAATTTCCGGAATGACGTCATTAGAGCGGCGGATAAAGACGCGGGTACCGAGCGCATGCTTCAGATTTTTCCTTTCGATATCGCCGATATTGTTCAGCGTACAGTTCTGTACCGTTACGCCGGCAAGCTCAACCGCCTCGACGCGCGCAACCGGGGTGATTTTGCCTGTACGGCCTACTTCCCAGGATACCGATTCAAGCACAGTCGTTGTCTCTTCCGCTTCAAATTTGAAGGCGACGGCCCAACGCGGGAATTTGTCCGTGTAGCCTAAGGCTTCCCGGGTACGCATATCCACGATCTTAATGACAGCCCCGTCGATGAGGTAATCCAGGCCCGAGCGGCGTTCCTGGATGTCCTGCAACTGCTCCACGACATCGTCAAAGTTCTGGAAGTACGTGATAAACGGATTCACTTTAAAATGATTATCCCGCAAAAAGTCCATCATTTCCTTATGACTGTCAAAACGGATGTTGTCGGAGTAGCCAACGTTGTAAAAGAAAGCGCTCAGGCGGCGTTCCGCCGTGACCTTCGGATTCAGGTTGCGGAGCGCGCCGGCTGCGGCGTTACGGGCATTTTTCAGCGGCTCGGCAGCCGTTTGGTTATAGCTCTCCAGCACCGAGAGGTTCATAATCCCTTCGCCCTGCACTTCAATCGTGCCGTCCTTATACGGAATACTGAGCGGTACAGATTTGATCGTTTTAACTTGAGCCAGGATGCCTTCGCCAACGACGCCGTTGCCGCGGGTCGCCGCCTGCACCAGCCTGCCGTCCGTATAGGTCAGGTTCAGCGTCAGCCCGTCGAACTTCAGCTCCACCGCATAGCTCAGCTCTGGCAGCGGGTTACCTGGATTTTTGCTGTTATAGTCGGCCACAAGTTTGGCAGCCCGTGCGTTCCAGCTTGCGAGCTGCTCGACATTTTGCGCTTTATCCAGACTCCAGAGCGAAGCCAGATGACGGTGCTGTGCAAATCCCTTCAGCAGTTCGCCGCCGACGCGCTGGGTAGGGGAATCCGGCAATGTCATGCCGCTCTCCTTCTCCAAGGCTACCAGCTGGTCATACAAAGCATCGTATTCTTTATCACTGATCAGCGGCTTATCCAGCGTGTAATAATGATAGTTGTACTTATTCAGCTCGGCGACGAGCTGCTCCATGGTAAACATCGGATCCATGCGGGGATCATCCCTCCGTCACAATAATTTTTAATATATTAGGGCTCTATTCTTCCACTTTCGTGATTGGTGCAAACCCTGCTAGCAGGCGTTTCACGCCGACAGGAGCAGGAAAAGCGATCTGCAGCTCGGTATCGTTCCCGCTGCCTTTGACCGATACGACGGTGCCTGTACCCCATTTGCCATGAGATACTTTATCGCCAGCCTTCAGCGCAGTCAGATCCGCCGTGCTGCCCACAGCCGCTGCCTTGTGCGGTACGGAGGTCGTCACGGTCGCTTTGGCCTGCGAACCGGAAGCCGTTGCAGTCGAACCGCTTAAGGATGAGTTCCCGGCACTCCGTCCGAAATTGCTCCCGCCACTGCCGAAACCACGACCACCATACGAGCCGCCGATGTTGCCGCCGCGGCGGTAACGGTCACGGGCTACGCCCGTGTCCTCTTTGAGCTCCTCGGGAATCTCATCCAGGAAGCGCGAAGGCGGATTGGCCGTCGTGCGGCCAAAAAGGGTACGCATCTGCGCGCAGGACAGAAACAGCTGTTGTTCCGCACGTGTAATGCCGACATAGGCAAGGCGGCGTTCCTCTTCCAGCTCCTCGTTGTCCTGAAATGCGCGGCTGTGAGGGAATACGCCCTCCTCCATTCCGACGATAAACACGACCTTGAACTCCAGACCTTTCGCGCTGTGCATGGTCATGAGAATCACGGCATCAGACTGGTCCTCTTCCTCGTCGTTCATCGAATCGATGTCAGCAATCAGAGCAAGATCCGTCAGGAAGGATACAAGCGACTTGTCGTCATTATTTTTCTCGAATTCCATCGTAACGGACAAGAACTCGTCGATATTCTCGAGGCGCGACCGTGATTCGATCGTATTTTCGCGCTGCATCTCGATGCGGTACTGGCTCATCTCCAGCATTTTTTCGGTGAGCTCTGTGACGGATAGATAGTCTACCATTTGGTTCAGCGCTGCGATCATATCATAGAATTCCACGAGTGCATTACGCGTCCTACCGGCGAAACCAAGATCGTCTACAACAGCGAGCACTTGGAAAATAGAAACTCCACGTTCGGCAGCCGCCGCGCTGAGCTTAGCTACGCTGGTGTCGCCGATGCCTCTTTTCGGCACATTAATGACACGGGCCAAACTGAGATCATCATCCGGGTTGGAAATGAGACGTAGATACCCGAGAATGTCCTTAATCTCTTTGCGATCATAGAACTTGATGCCTCCTACGATCTGGTACGGGATATCCGACTTGATCAGAATTTCCTCTATGACCCGGGACTGGGCGTTCGTGCGGTACAAAATAGCATGATCCTGATAGGACTTGCCCTGCTTGACGTTCTTGTTGATTTCCGAGGTCACGAAATACCCCTCATCATGCTCCGAATCGGCGCGGTAGACCTTGATCTTGGCGCCGTCGCCCTGGTCCGTCCACAACTTCTTCGGCTTACGTCCGCTGTTCTGCTTAATGACTTCGTTCGCTGCATTCAGAATCGTGGAAGTGGAACGATAATTCTGCTCGAGCATGATCGTCCGTGCTTCAGGGTAGTCTTCCTCGAAGTTGAGAATGTTGCTGATATCCGCACCGCGCCATCTGTAAATGGACTG
The DNA here is from genome assembly GCF_022898935.1 of Paenibacillus mangrovi. Lineage (GTDB taxonomy): Bacteria > Bacillota > Bacilli > Paenibacillales > Paenibacillaceae > Paenibacillus_AQ > Paenibacillus_AQ mangrovi. Next base: position 10,053 of record NZ_JALIRP010000005.1, read on the forward strand.
GTCGCTGTCGCCGACCACGCAAATCCGGTGATGGCCATCAGCCAGCATCCGGCAGAGCATATACTGCGCACGGTTGGTATCCTGATATTCGTCAACGTGAATGTACTGGAATTTTTTCTGGTAGAAATCAAGAACCTCAGGCACTTCCTTAAACAGCTGGATCGTCGCCATGATCAGATCGTCAAAGTCCAGAGAGTTGTTGCTTTTAAGACGGCGCTGGTACATGGTGTATACTTTGGCTGCAATGCTTTCAATGTAGTCGCCGGCTTTTTGCTCATACTGCGCTGGCGTGATCAACTCATTCTTGGCGGTGCTGATCAGGGAAAGAACGGCTTTCGGTTCAAATTTTTTCGTATCGAGGTTCAAATCCTTCATGCAGTTGCGGACGAGCGACAGTTGGTCTGTCGAGTCCAAAATGGTGAAGTTAGAGTTAAAGCCGATCCGATCGATATCCTTGCGGAGAATACGCACGCACATGGAGTGGAATGTGGATACCCAGATGTCGCGGCCTTCGCCTCCGACCAGCTTGGTGACACGCTCCTGCATCTCACGGGCTGCTTTATTGGTAAAAGTAATCGCCAAAACGCCCCAAGGCGGAGCTTTGCGGGTGGCGATCAGATAAGCAATGCGGTGCGTCAGCACCCGCGTCTTGCCGCTTCCCGCTCCAGCCAAAATCAGCAGCGGTCCTTCCGTCGCTTCGACGGCCTGCTGCTGCGGTGGATTCAGTTTTTTAATAGCTTGTTGTATATCAATCGGTTGCATGCGCGCATGCTCCTTCCTGAATGTGTTTTTTCGTATTCTGCCGCGCTTATTTCACGGCTTTGACGGTGAGCAGCGCCTGTTTCAAGTTATCATATACCGCGTTTCCGACCACGATTGTATCACAGACGGCTGCCGCCTTAGCTGCAGTTTCCGCATCATGAATGCCGCCCCCGTAGAATACCTTGGCGGTCTGTACGGATTGATGTATTTTCTTAACCGTATCCATGTCTCCAAAGCTCCCGCTATACTCGACATACACCACAGGTAGTGACATCAGCTTGTCCGCCACCTGTGCATAGGCAGCAGCGCCGGACGCATCCAAATCAGTCTGGGCACCGGTCATCTGGGCTACGGTCGAATCAGGGTTCAAAATGATATAGCCTTCGGGAACGAGCAGATCCCACGGAATCATATAGCCGTATTCATCCACAGCCCGTTGGTGATGGCCAGTAATCCACATCGAGTCCGCCGTATTCATTACCATCGGAATCATGTACAGATCGAAGCCGGGCACAACCATCTCCAGATTGGAAACCTCCAGCACGCATGGAACCTCATAACGTCGCACCCGCGCCAGCAAATCCACCGTATTGTCATACGTCACGCCGCTTGAGCCGCCTACCATAATGGCGTCAGTTCCGGACATGCATATCGCTTCCAGCGCGTTATCATCTATTTCCCGGTCCGGGTCCAGCTTAAAGACATGTCTCCAGGGTTTAATCATCTGCTTCAAACGTCATTCCTCCACGACTTTTTCTTCATAAATCTAGTCTATGACAGCGCGGGAGGAGTGTCAATTTCTGTTCGCATGGAATGCGAACAATTTTATGGAATTTCCAGATGGATAGAAAAAGCAGCGTGATATCACGCCGCTTTTTTTAACCAAGCTAGTATGCATTTTTATTAACAAACCCGTTGCGGATCGTTTTGAAAATAATTTTAATATCAAATAAAAGAGACCAATTTTCTATGTAAAAAATGTCGTGATTAATGCGTTCCTCGATGGAGGTGTCTCCGCGTAAGCCATTACTTTGCGCCCAACCGGTAATCCCCGGACGGACATGATGCTTCACCATGTATTTTGGAACTTCCTCCCGGAACTGATCCACGAAATAAGGTCGCTCCGGTCTCGGGCCCACGACGCTCATATGACCGAACAGCACATTAAAAAATTGCGGCAGTTCATCCAAGCTGGTCTTGCGCAGGAACGAACCGAATTTCGTACGCCGAGGATCATTTTCTGTCGTCCATCCTCTATCCTCTGTACCTGGCGGAAGCTGCTTCATCGAACGGAATTTATACATCATAAAGTTTCGCCGATTCAGCCCCACCCGCTCCTGCTTAAAAATAACCGGTCCCGGCGAAGTAACCTTTACCCCAATCCAAATCGCCAGCATCATCGGCGACGTCAAGATAATGGCAAAGCTGGAAAACGCGATATCAAACAGACGCTTAAACATCCGGTTAGCCGCCATATCGAGCGGAATATCTCGCACATTGATCGTCGGCATTCCAGCAAAGTTATCAAAATAAGGCCGTGCCGGAAGGTAATCAAAAAAGTCAGGAATGATGAGCGTGCGGACGCCCGCTTTTTCACACAAACTGATGATCTTCGCGTACTTCGAGTGCGCATCCAGCGGAAGCGCCAGAATCACCTCGTCGATCAGCTTCTCTTCCAAAACGGTGGAGAGGTCGTCTACGTTACCCAGAATCGGCTTATACCGCTGCTCCTCCAAACTGTCCCACTGCTGATAATCATCAAGGAAGCCAATCACTTCGTAACCCATTTCCGGATATTGCCGAAGGTTATGATAGAATCTTCTACCGAGCGTGCCTGCACCAATAATGAGTACAAACTGACGATTATAGCCCTTTTCCCGAACGATCTTCAGGGATACTTTTAGGACGTAACGGTAAAACAAGATGAACATGACCAATGAAATCATATAAATGGCCAGATAGGAACGTGAGATGTTGACTTCCTTCACGAAAAACATCAAGCTGAGCAAAACGAAAATGCTGATGGAATGAACCTGAATGATTTTAATAAACTCATCCGCAAAACGTTTTTTGCGCTTCGGCGAATATAATGCAATCAACATCCCTGTAACGACGGCAATGGCTCCATAAATAAAACTCCACATGGCATAGGTTTCGATCGGTAGCGGACTGCTTTTAGGAATCCAGCCACTCTTGAAACGAATCCACCAAGCCAGAAGGAACGAAATTTGAATGAACACAAAATCCGTCAAAACATACATTTGCGTCAAAAATTGCTGGTTTTTGCGGATCACATGCCCACCTCCTTGTTCGGATTCTCATCAAAGATGAGTAAATTCTGATTTTACAAATTAATTGCAAACTCGCGATTGAATATAAAGCTTTATACTAATTCGTGTTCAGTAGTTTCTTCGTTAGGTTATATCTTAATATGGTATCAGAGGTCCATATTTTTTCATTAACCTCAGAAGCTATACTTTCACACTGATTTTGGGCATTATTTCTTTGGCAAACACCATCATTTGACACAAAATCCTTCCCGATAAAATTTCCATTTCTAAAAATAACAGGAGACGTTTTAGAAAACATGTTTTCTCCTAAAAAGACATTATTGCTGTGATTGATTCCCAAAATATGCAGTAATGTTGGAGTAATATCAAGATGACCGGTATTTGTTTCAATAATTTGGCCACTATTTATACCTGGAATGTGAAGAATGAAAGGAACTTTATCTATTGATAGTTGTTGTTCTGGCGTATCTTTGATGTCTAATATCGTAGATAATTCTTCTAATGAAATACCCGCATCATGATCACCATACAATGCAATCACCGTGTTCTCCAGGATTCCACTTTTATTGAGTTCATTTATTAGTTCACCAAATGCAAAATCGGCATAATGAACACTATTTAGATAATTACCTACGACTGTGCCCTCCAGTTCCCCCAAGTTTAGTGAATTGGGAAGCACTTCATTGTATGGATGATGATTGCTCAATGTAATTAGGAAAGAAAAATAAGGTTCTGGTAATTTCTTTATTTGATCTACACTCTGCAAGAAAAACGTTCTGTCTGACAAACCCCAACCAATTTTTTCTTCCATTACTAGATTTTCTTCAAACAATGACTTTTGAAAACCTTGTAAAGCGTGCATTTCTCTTCTGTTCCAGAATGAGCCATTATAGCCGTGAGCTGACATTGTACTGTACCCGTTATCATTCAATATTTTGGGGAGTGAATCAAATTGATTATGATTATAAGTTGTGTAAACTGAACCACTCTGTAATCCAAACATCGAGTTTAGGGACATAAATTCAGCATCTGACGTTCTTCCTGGACCCGTTTGATCATAAAAATTGTTAAAGTACAAATTGTTTTGGGCAAATTTATTTAAATTTGGTGTTATGACTTGATTATTATAACTTAAATTGATCACAAAGCTTTGTAGTGCTTCAGACTGAATAAGAATTACATTCTTATTTCGTGCAATTCCAAAATATTGGTCGTACTGATCAGAATTCTTTTTTAATTTCCATTCATTAATTTTTGCATATTCAGTTGGAGAAATATTACTGAACTTTTGGATCATGTACGTAGTAAAATCATAGAGATGAAAGTTAGCTAGCCCTATATCCTGAGCAATTAACTTATTCTGATATTTCTTTTCGAATAGATCTTCCTTGGCCAAATTACTGAACACCAGACCAGAAATTCCAATAACCACCATTATCCCAATAAGAGAATATAAAACTCTACTCTTTTTTAAAATTCTTTCCTTGTGAAAGATAGCATTCACAACAATACAAACTATAATCATTAAAATAATATCACTGAACATATAAACCACGTATTTATAATTAATGAGACTTGAAATACTATCAGTTACATCTGTAAGCTGTGAAGCATTAAAAATAGTCCCTGTAGTTATTACGTCATTAAAATAAAGGTAATAGACCAAATCACTGAAAAGAAGCAAACTTACTAGACAATTAATAAGTACGCTTACAAAAGCTCTCACTTTATAGTTCGTAAAACAGTTTATAACTAACCCTGTTAGAATTGCTCCCAAAAATATAAATATATTGGTGTTAATATTTCCACAGATTTCAAGTGTACTCCATTTAACCTTTAAATATAGACTGAGCGTTACCCAGATAATATCAATGTTTCTGATGTAGAAATGATTCATTAAACTAAGGCTTTTTCTAAATTCCCATTTCTTCGTTTTAAAATAGGTGATAAATAAATTAATGAAATATACTATTAGCACAGCGGCCAGAAAATAGAATAAATATAACCACAGCTTTGAATGAAATGTAATATCGGTTTGTTTGTCTGGGATAATCTCTCCATTTCCAAACCATCCTACTCCTTCATTCACCATATCCCATTGAATTGTATAGTCCCCTGTGTGTCCAGGAAAGTTGATATTTACATTTAAATCTACTTCTTCACCCGGCCCAACTGAGTTTGGAAGTGCACTTCTAAATCCGTCATGAACAACAACTTTTTTTTCTTTATCTAACAAGTCATAAGAAAAGCTAATACCCGAATATGTCTCCCACCTAGCACTCCCTGTATTTTTAATTCTTATCTTAACTTGTTTTGGTTCCTTTCCCCATACAGAAATATCCTTTATTGGTTTTACAATTTCAAAATCATAATTTTTTATGAATTTAATAGGTACTACCAAACTATTTTCAGTATTTAATTCTGAAAACCATTGTACACCCTCTTCTACTAAATCGAACTGGATATAAAGTTCCTTATGTAATAAATTTATGTCCGAAGGTATCTCAATATTGGGAATCACAATCACATATTCACCAGGTTTTATGTCCTTTGGAAGAGGCGTTCTGACGCCATCATTTAAAATAATTTCATTATTCCTATCCATCAGGTGGTAAGACAGTCTGATCTTGTCCTTACTCCAAACTTTTTCCCCTGTGTTAATCAATTTTAGTTCTACGCTATTATCAATCTTTTTCTTATAAGATGTATCAATTGAAATTTCATTTGAATTTATAGCTGCTATTTTCGAAGAACAGCTCCCTTCAGCCATTACATCCCCAGCGAATCCCCCAAAAATAATAAGGCAGAAGAATAAGAAAAAACATTTTGTAAACTTCATCTGTGATATACTCATCTCTTTCTGTCAAATAATACACAAGGAGAATTGAATTTCGATAGAAATTCAGTATAAAAAATCAACCATCTCCTTCCTATTTATAAAGTGACCTAGGTGCCACTTTTTCCTTATTTCTTCTACTCTCCGAAAATGAAGCCGGATTGATAAATAGCTTATTTTTAATAAGGGACATAAGGAATTTCAAACCTACTCCCGTATATATCAGCCCATTTGTCAAAGCATTATATTGATTCCGATAATGTTTACGATGAAAAATGATCATGGCATGATGAAATTCATAAATGATACGTACCGGGCGTCTTCGGGCACTGCCACCTTTGTAATGCACAATTGTCGTTTTCGGGTAGTAATAAATATCCCAGCCTGCCTGCTTGATCCGGTAGCACCAGTCAATATCCTCACCGTACATAAAGAAGGTCTCATCAAGCCCTCCGGCTTGTTCCAGTGTTTCCCGCCGCACCAGCATAAACGCCCCGACCAAACAATCCACTGGGTACTCCTGATCCGGGTCAAGATGTCCTAACTGATATTGATTAAACTTCGGATTATCCGGAAACAGCTTTGAAAAACCGAAGGCATAATAAAATGAAGCCGATGGCGTGGGGAACCCGCGCTTGCAAGCCTTGTCGAGAGAACCGTCAGGTAAAATGATTTTGCAACCGGATGCCCCCACATTAGGGTGCCCATCCATAAAGGCCATCATCGTCTGAAGCGTGTCTTTCTGCACAACTGTATCCGAATTCAACAGCAGAACATATCGGCCTGCCGCCGCTACCATGCCCTGATTGTTAGCTTTGGCAAACCCGGTATTGTTCGTGTTCACGATCACCTTCACATCCGGATAACCCGACCGAATCGACTCTACAGAATTATCCGATGAGTTATTATCAATGACGATGACTTCAAAGGTATAATCCGTATCCGAGGCTAGCACTGTACTAAGACAATCCATTGTAAGCTCGCATGTATTATAATTGACAATAAGAATGCTTAAATCCAATAGAAGCACTTCCTGACAAATTAAATAATCATAATCTATTTGCAAAAGAGAGGGAGAGTTTGGGATATTACATCATTCGACAACATTATAACACATGTGCTAAGAGAAGGTGGGAGGATTTAGGTAAAAAGATGGAGTATATAAAGATTAGTTCTATATTGTTTCCAAAATTCAGATTAGAATATACAATGATTATCAGTAAAAAATAGGACACGGAGTAGAAAAATTATGAATAAACTAGCTTCAATATTAATTATTATAGGATTGACCTTCCTATCACCGCAAACAAGTACTGCGAGCCCAAGCGCATCATGGACAGATTATTCATTTATTTCACATGCTATGGGTGAAATAAATGGAGCTACATAGGATACTCAAAAAGATAAAGTAATCGAAAAATTCCAAGAACTTATCAAAGAAGCAAATGGAGATAAAAACATTATAGATAGAATCATTCCTCAAATTTACACTCAGGACATGTATAAGTATATAGAGAGCGTTTATCAATTCAAATCATATATTTACACTCTGTATCAATCAAAAGATACTGATGATCAGGTAGTTGAGTTTGTAAAAAACACGCCTAAAATCATGGCTGTAACAATGCATTATAGTCGGGCAAATCGTGAATTTATTGAAAGTTTAACAAATATTAAGGTTAAGACCTACGTTCATACCATTAATGATTATAAGCAGTTAAAAAATTATGAAGAGATGGGCGTATTCGGCTTTTACACCGACTCGATGACTGAAGTCAACTATAACACATATAAACTGGAACGGTTTCGCGAGCTTATAAAATTAAACCAACCAATAATAAAGTAAAACCAACCTCCCCAGGCACGTTTAAATGAAGCGTGTCTTTTATTTTTCTATTATAAAGAGATATGATTTAAATTTACGTACCAACGCAAATAGCCCCTCGATCATGTATCCATTGACGAGAGGCTTGACTGTATCACTGATATTATTATGGTTTCGATACCTGGAACTGCTGCAAAAACTCCATAAGACCTTCCTTCCAATGTCTCACATCCGAAAACCCATTCGTTCGAATAGACAAATGATCCATGACCGAATTAATTGGCCGTGGGGCGGGGCGGGGGAATTGTTCGGTTGTACATGGTTCAAGCTGAGCAATTATATTAATCCCCTGTTTTTCAGCTTCCTCAAAAATAGCCTGTGTGAATTCAAACCATGTGCATTCTCCACTGTTGGATGCATGATAAATTCCGTATTTCTCGGTATAAATAAGTTCCAGTAAAAAGTGTGCCAAGTCAATCGTATACGTTGGCGATCCCTTTTGATCATTCACAACCTGTACCAAAGGCTTTTCTTGCCCTAAACGAAGCATTGTTTTTACAAAGTTATTTCCGTGCAAACCATATACCCAAGACGTACGCACAATAAAATACCGAGATGACAAGCTTTGCACAAGAATCTCGCCTGCTCTTTTCGACTTACCATATATACTTTGAGGATCTGTATTGTCATATTCCTGGTAGGGAACATCAGAACGGCCGTTAAAAACATAGTCCGTACTGATGTACACGAACTTGGCCCCTACTTTTTCGGCTGCCACAGCTATATTTCTCGTGCCGGCAGCATTCACTCGGTAAGCTCCATCTACGTCCGTCTCCGCAGCATCCACTGCGGTATACGCCGCACAATGTATAACAGCATCGGGTTTAAATTCACCTATTACCTGCCAGCACTGCTCTTGATTCGTAATATCCAGAGAAGCACGGTCACAGCCCTTAACCTCATGTCCCTTTTGGTGCAATTGAGACACAAGATCCATACCCAACTGCCCCGCAGCACCAGTTACCAAGACTCTCATAGAGAGTCTCCTAACCGTTCAGCGTACTGTTTGGCATAATAAGCCTGGTATTCCCCCGACTGAATCCGAGTCCACCACTCTTTATTATTCAGATACCACTGGATCGTTTCTTTAATTCCCGTTTCGAAATTATGCTTAGGCTTCCATCCGAGCTCCTGCGTGATCTTAGTTGGATCAATGCCATACCGGCGATCATGCCCAGGACGGTCCTTAACATAAGTAATAAGGGATTCCGGCTTATTCAGCTCCTGCAAAATCGTCTTCACAATGTGGAGGTTCGTCCGCTCGTTGTTCCCCCCAATGTTATACACTTCACCTACACGCCCTTTATGAATGACCAAATCAATTGCGCTGCAATGGTCTTCTACATAAAGCCAATCCCGAATGTTCAGACCATCTCCATAGATTGGTAGAGCCTGATCACTCAAAGCCCGGGAAATGATGAGCGGAATTAATTTCTCTGGAAATTGATATGGCCCATAGTTATTGGAGCAACGGGTGATGTTCACCGGCAGTCCAAAGGTCTCATGATAGGCGCGAACAAGCAAGTCTCCTCCTGCTTTACTGGCGGAATATGGACTGTTCGGCGTCAGCGGTGTTTTCTCTGTAAAAAGTCCTGTATCACCAAGTGTTCCGTATACCTCGTCCGTAGATACTTGAACATATTTCGTTACGCCATACTTTTTGGCGGCATCCAGAAGTACCTGCGTTCCCAACACATTAGTTTTAACGAACACTTCCGGCTCCAAAATACTGCGGTCCACATGAGATTCCGCCGCAAAGTTAACAACTACATCAATTCCTTGTTGGAACAACGAATCGACTGCTTTTGCATCCGTAATATCCGTTTTTGAAAATGTATAGTTCGGCTTATTCTCAATCGATTTCAAATTCTCTAAATTACCTGCATACGTCAACGAATCCACATTAACGATCTGGTAATCCGGATGCTGTTGAAGCATGTACAAAACAAAATTACTGCCGATAAAACCGGCTCCGCCGGTAACGAGAAGTTTCATAAGAAAGCGGCCTCCTAATCAAAAATTCAAATCTGCATCCTGCAGCAGCGGATGACGTTGATCTTTATCCGATAGAATCGGTTTGGTCGTCGGCCAATCGATCCCAAGTGCCGGATCATTCCATAATATGCCTCGATCATTCTCGGGAGAATAATATTCGTCCACCTTGTACAGGACTTGGGTGTTCGGTGTTAGCGTGCAAAATCCGTGTGCGAAGCCTTTCGGTACAAGCAGCTGACAATGGTTGTGTTCACTTAGAATGACTCCAACCCATTGGCCGAAGGTAGAGGAACTTTTACGGACATCGACGATGACGTCATAGATTGCGCCAGTAAGAACACGAATCAGCTTGGTTTGAGCTTTAGGATTCAACTGGTAGTGCAAGCCGCGAATAACACCAGGTTCAGCAGATAATGATTGGTTATCTTGAATAAAGTTAAATTTGATGCCTTGCTGCTCTAGAACAGCCTCATTGTAGCTTTCCATAAAAAAACCCCGGCTGTCTCCATGGACAACCGGTTCTAGCAGGCATGCGCCTTGCAGCTGTAAAGGTGTGACTTTCATGATTGGAGTTCCTCCAATTCTCTATATTTTTAGTTTTCCAAACTCTTCACCAAAAGTTAGATCTTTTGCTAGTTCATTCGCTCTGGCTAAGGAAGGATGTGTCCCAGCATCCGTCCACCAACCTTTAAGAACATCAAATGATAGCTGATTACGATTAATATATGCGTTATTAACATCGGTGATTTCCAATTCGCCCCGTGCCGATGGTTGAAGGGTCTTAACGATATCAAACACATGATGATCAAACATGTAAATACCTGTTACTGCATAGTTTGACTTAGGTTGACTCGGCTTCTCTTCAATTGAAACAATGCGATCCCTACAAATCTCTGGGACTCCAAATCTCTTTGGATCTTGGACTTCTTGTATAAGAATCTTAGCCCCTTCTTTTTGTTTACGGAAGTTATGAACGAATGGAGCTAGATCATCTTCAAACACGTTATCACCAAGAATGACTACCATTTGATCTTCGCCTACAAAGTGTTCCGCAAGATCAAGCGCTTGAGCAATTCCACCAGCTTCGTCCTGCACCTTATATGTAAAGGTAACACCCATCTCTCGACCGCTGCCGAGGAGATTGACAACGTCCCCCATATGTTCTTTGCCAGTGACGATGAGAATGTCGGTAATATCAGCTTGTTTAAGTTTATAGACAGAGTGAAAGATCATTGGATATTTGCCGACTGGAAGAAGATGCTTATTGGTAACTTTTGTTAAAGGATAAAGACGTGACCCTGTGCCACCTGCTAATACAATCCCTTTAATATTCACTACATTCACCCCATACTTTTCTTAAAGTTTATTGCTGCCAATAACCTTAATAAATCAAAGTTATTTTCTCGCGAGTTAATTAAATTTCCAACATATAGATTATTTTCCACTGATTTCATTATGCCAAAGAGCCCCTAATTTAAGCTATTTTAATTGCGTTATAGAATTTATAATAATTGAAAGGTTTCTCCTATCGGATTCTCCTTGCATAGATGGATTGAACTCTGAATTTGTCCTAATTTGAATGTCTGCAATGTTAGAATTATCGTCAATTTCATCCCACATTAACTTAATCGACAGAGGTGAATCTTTAGTAAATGTGTATTCCTTCACTTTTTTGTTGTTTACATATAATTCGACAACTATATTTTCTACTTTATCATTATATTTTCGGTGCAATGAAAAAGGAACGTATCCCTTTATCTCTATTCCAGTACTATTAGCTTTCTTTTTTATTTGGACTTCTGAATTTTTACCAATCCAAACATATCTACCATTATCATCTTCTTCAATATAACTAGATCCATCAAAAATATCTGTAATATATTGGGATTCACGCTTCTTATTTAAATCAACCTCATAAACTGGAATTAAATCATTTTGAAGACTTAGTTTTTGATTTAATTCCTTAATGGAATCGAGTAAAGCATCGCTATTTCCATTAACATCATAAACTTGTCCCTTTTGAATAAAGCTATATAAATATATGTCATCTAATATAAATTCCCCATTAATAGAGCTAAATTTAAGATCATATTTATTTAACTGTGATACAGGAATTTTGAAATTGTAATCCTTCCATTCAGTAACTAGACTCTGTTGTTCACTCCACTCGCCAACGGATAATTTTATTGTTGAATTCCGATTGACCGCCCTGGCAGAAAATTTCAAATTCACATATTCAGAATAACTATGATAGAAATCCCTGCTTTTAGGAATAGTTTGTGAAATCCATCCATTACCACTAACTTCCACAGCGCTATCATTTTCATTTTTCACTGATTTAACATTATTTGAATCCCAGCCTTTAAGTCCAAATTCAAAAGCGGCATTATAAACTGTGTTTGCAGCGTAATCCTTATAGTTCCATAATGCATACCCCGATGTATATTTCGTTAATGAATTGTATGATTTTCCAATAAAATTAGATAATTCATTTGATTTTATTTTTGTATTGTGTGAAAATGCCGGAGTGTTATCGAAATAAAGAAATTGATCAATAAATATTTTATTGTCTCCTGCATTTTGTTTTGTATTATTTAATATATAATCAAAACGATTTAATACCTTATCCGAAGGCTCCTCATTACTGTTATTTTCAGCACCCATAGATGGAGAATAGTACATTGTTGTATAAGAAGAGTCAGGTAAATTGTATGTCTTATTATGAGAATACCAACTTATTGAGCCATCCGAATTATATACAGGATCAGAATCAACCCTCACTTCTAAACTAAGATTGCCAAATCTCTCTTTAGCAGGTATATAAAACTTTTCGATGAGAATATAATCAAAAAACTCATACATTAGCCTCATAGATTCCTTCTTTGCATCTGGTGTAGGAATTTGATCAAATGATTCGAAAGATTGATTATACAATTTCGATATCTCATTCAAGTCATAATTATTTTTAAGATAATTCTGATATCCAATTTCCTTTGCATATTTAATCCGTTCATCCAATGAATTAATGTGTGTGGATTTTTCAACAATACCCCAAAAGTCTTCCCATGTTAAAAAGGCGAATGTGACATTATGGAATTGTTCCAATTCATTTTTAATTTTCGTTATATAATCAAGCCAGGCTTTATAGAACAAATCATCAACATATAATTTCTCAAATCTTTCATTATTAGGATACTGTACGTCTGGATCAAAGTCCCAAGCATAACCAATCCTTATTATTACTTTTAAATCATTCAAATCCGCCTTATTTACAACATATTTAAGTCTTTCAAACATATCATCATTATATTTAATCGGATCTATACCCGGTTGGAACTCTCCCCATGGAATAACGAGAACTATTGTATTAAAACCATCATTTCTAATTTTTTGCATATCAGAGTCCAAATTATAAAACTCAGAGGTCCAAAAAGTTATCGGCCACTCATTACCAAAATAGTGAGCGCCTAAAATATACTCATTTGAGTTATTTCCTTTTACTTCGCTAACAGCTTCATGTTTCTGAAGAAAGTCCCTGTTCCCAGATAATAAAACCAAAGATATTAAACAAATTAAGATAAGTACATATACAACCTTGCTTTTAGATAATTTCATACGATCTCCTAAATTGTAATAGTATCATCTTCACCAATATATTCTCCTACATGCACTTCTATCATATGAAGATCTATCTTTCCAGGATTCTCGACCGAGTGCTCGTCTCCCATTCTTATAAATGTAGATTCATTTACACGTAGTAATGATTCATTACCATTCACAACAATCTTTGCGGTGCCGCTAACTACAATCCAGTGTTCGCTTCGGTGAAAATGTCTTTGCATACTAATCTTCCCACCTGGTTTCACCACCACCGTTTTGATCTTGTAATTCTCTAGTTGATCAAGAACAGTGTGATTTCCCCAAGGTCTATATGTAGTTGTATGATTATCACATAAGGACGATTTACTCTGCTTTAGCTCATCAACAATATCCTTGACCTTTTGCGAAGATCCTTTTCTTGATACCAGCAGGGCGTCCGGAGTGTCCACAATCATTAAGTCGTTCACATCAATAGTCGTAATCATCCTGTTATCTGAAATAATCATATTACTAGTAGAGTCAATACCGATAAAGTGCTTTGCCTCCGTGTTACCGCATTCATCCTTAGGGAGCTCTTCATATAGGGCCTCAAAGCTACCAAGATCAGACCAACCAATATTTGAAGGAATGACCTTAACGTTCTCACTCTTCTCCATCACAGCGTAATCAATACTGTCAGAGGGGATCGATTCCATATCATCCTTTTGAATCCGTATAATGTCGTTGTTCTTCTTGGAATGTTCAAAAGCTACAACTGATCGCTGATAAATTTCTGGTGAATATGTTTCCAATTCATTCAGGAACACTCCTGCTTTGAACAAAAACATACCGCTATTCCAATAATAATGTCCCGAATTAATATATTGTTCTGCTGTATAAAGATCGGGTTTTTCTCTAAAGGAAATTACTTTGTAGCCATCGGATTCAATATATCCATAACCCGTTTCTGCATGGCTAGGAGTAATGCCGAAGGTAACTATATTCCCTTCCTCAGCCATAGACTTCGCTAAGTTAATGACCCGAGAGTATTCCATTTCATTTTTAATAATATGATCAGACGGGGTCACGAGTACCAGTTCATCCATATCAGCAGCCAAACTGGCAAGAGCAATAGCCGGGGCAGTGTTCCTGCCCACAGGTTCAAGAAGGAATTGATCCGCTTTTGCTCTAATCTCTTCCAGATGATCTAAAGCAAGAAAGTACTGCTCTTCATTGGACACAACAAATATGCTGTCACATAACGATCGATTTCTTTCCACTGTCATCTGGAACAATGACCGATCAGATATGAATTTATTAAATTGTTTCGGATAGCGAGTTCTGGATAATGGCCAAAGACGTGTTCCGTTGCCCCCGCATAAAACGACGTTAATCATGTAAACATTTCTCCTAGTTCTCGATATCTAGAGACAGAATTCTCTTCGCAGCATCAATCGTGAAGTATTTTTTGATATACCCACCCGAAGATTTGGATGAAGCATTCCACAATTCTTCATTCAAATACAGATTAATCACAGACGTTGCAAAGTGATCCTTATCGTCAGAAACAGCTAGCACGTCCTTAATGTTTTCGAGCCCTTCCGCTCCAATCGAAGTAGTTACTATAGGCACTTGATAGTTCAGTGCTTCAACAACTTTGCCCTTTACACCGGCTCCAAAGCGAAGAGGCACAACAACTACACGACACCGATTGTAATATTCCTCCAGCTCTTGGTCAGATACATATCCTGCGATCACGATCTGCTCCGACTGCATTTCTTTTAATTCTTCTGGGGGATTGGATCCTACGATAAAAAGCTTAATATCTTCAATTTCATTTCGAATCTTTGGAAATACGTCTTTAATGAACCACATAATTCCATCAAAATTAGGCTTATGATTAAATCCACCTACAAATAATAAGTCCTTACGTCCTTCGAAGGCATTTATTGAATGCGTCTCCCCGTATGGTTGACTATATGGAAATAACGGAATATTTCGAATTGGCTTATCAGGGAATTGTTCCAAAAGCACTTGTTGCTCAAATGATCCCACGACATGGATTACATCAGCCATCTCGAACAGTTTAGATTCAGTTTCCTTCCATTCTTCTGCGGATTTAAGAACACTTGGATTCTTCGTAATTTCATAGTTTCTCATTTCGCGTAAATAATGAAGGTCATGACCGAAATAAATAATTTTGGCATTTGTATGCTTTTTAAATACATCCATATATTTAATGGAAATATGCGGTCTATTTAGGTACACATAATCTAGGTACTGGCCATTTGCCTTAATCCATTTGTTGATATTTTTAGCGTAATCATTTCCATACAACACCTCTACCCCCATCTGTTGGAGTTCGGTTGTATAAGGCTCATGTCTGTAGAAATTATCACCTATGAAAATCACGTGCAGCCCCATGGAGATCATGAGTCTGATATAAAAATATGTGCATCTGCCTCCTGCATCCTTATCATAATGCGGAACATAATGATCAACGATAACGACCGTTTTCTTATCCCTGCTTCGATCTCTTGCCCAAAAAACATGCTCGGCGTTAGGAAAATGCTGATGGGTTAGAACAGAATTCCATTTGTTTAAGAATTTCTCCTTGTTCTGAACCTGATAGCTTTTTATTCCGCTACCTAGATCTGTCCCATGTGATATACCCTCAAAGTGAACAACAACAGATCGTGGTTGAAGAAGAACTTTATATCCTAATTTCCTTACTTCAAACGCTAGGTCCGAATCTTCAAAATATGCCGGTACAAAACGTTCATCAAATCCACCGATTTCCTTCCAAAGGTCATGACGGACTAAAATGGCCGCCCCGGAAATATAATCGACTTCTTTGACATAGTTATATTCCGGCTTTTCCGGATCATCCAACCTACCGTAGTTCCAGCCGCTTGCATCTTCCCAAATGATTCCTCCAGCTTCCTGTTGTCTGCCATCCGGGTAGATCAATTTAGACCCTACCATACCAATTTTAGAATTAGATTCAATGAGATGTACCAGCGAGCTGAGCCATTCAGGTTGGACATTGGTATCATTATTTAAGAAGAATATATACTTACCTCTAGCTTGTCTAGCAGCATTGTTACAATTTAATAGAAAACCACGGTTAACTCCATCACGAACAACCCTTACATTGTCGACGTAATTTTGTATATCAATCGTTTCATCTGTGGACATATCATCCGCAATGATAACTTCGTACGAAGTATCTTTGGTGTTCTCTAATATGGAAGCCAAACAAGAATACGTATAATTCCATTGGTTATATACAGGAATAATTATGGATACTAATGGATTCTCAACATAATCAAATTTAAGGTGTTTCAAATCTTCATTAGCGAAAATTTGGATTTCAGGATGCGATTCTTCCCCGCTATTACGTTCAATGAATGTCTCAATTCTATTCTCTAATTGAGAAGCATCTTCAGCCTTAAAATAATATTTTAGCTTTTTAATGTTTCCTTTATTAAGTTTGCTAATCATAAATTTAGGATTTTTGAGTGTTTTTATTCCAAGCTTTGCAAGAACCCTACGCTTGCTTTTTGCTGGAATAATCGCATCCCTTAATTTATAATATGACATTAATAATGACCAGCCGGTTGAATCATAAATACGCTGCAGCTTTCGTTCTTCTACAAGTAATAGTTCAATATGGCCTTCCTTATTTTTAAAATCCTGCTTCAGCTTTTGATTTTCCTGAAGAAGTTCTGTTAGCTGCTGCTTCAAAGAATCACTGTGCCTTTTTTGAATATCGAGAGAATTCTCGAGTTTTTCCTTTTCTTCCTCTACCTCACTATATTTTTGTTCTAAGTCCAATTTATCACGGTGGAGACATGAAATCTTTTCCTCTAATTCTTCTAATCGCATATATTGCTTTCTCAGAAAGTTTAATTCTTCATCTAAAGTGCAAATATGCCGATTTCGATCCTCAACCTCATCTTGTAACGTCAGGATTCTCATTTTCATTTCATCGTATTTAAATGGATATAACAAACAGGATTCAGCTTCTGAAAACTTGGAATCCACATCCGAACAAAACGCAATCATATATTTTTCTTGTATTTCACTTTCAACATACGCATCATAATGGACTTCCCTTTTTTCAACTCCATGATCGGCTCGATCCATGAGAGAAACAACCTCAAACCTCTGCGATACAATATCTACATAAGTAAATTGTTTACTCAATAATGCTTCAAATTCATCTCGATATAATTCCTTAACATGGAATGGATTTACGTAATTGGATTGGTCGGAATAATACTCTTTGTTAGGAGTCGATATTACTAAAATTCCATCCTGTTTTAAAACTCTTTTCGCTTCTTGAAGAAATTTTTGTTGAATATGCTCATCAACATGTTCTAATGTTTCAAAAGAAATCAACACGTCGAAAATATGATCATCAAATGGAAGAGAATCTATACCGGATATCTCAAAACTCAAATTGTCCTGTTTATATTTTTCAGCAGCCAATTCAATAGTTTGGTTGTCTATGTCGATACCGCAAACCGACTTCGCCGATTTTGACAAAAAATATGATCCATACCCCTCACCGCACGCTGCATCTAACACAGACTTATCACGCACAATTTCGGTCAGAGAAAGGTATCGTTGCATATGTTCAATTTCTAATTCTTTATCCGTTATATTAGGAATAAATCGCTCACCTGTGAATTCCAAGAAAAACCCCTGCTTTCTAAATTAATACTGAAAAGGTAACATCATTGAAATGGATAATTCCACTTAAATCCTCGTACCCAACCGGCAAAACTTGTAAGACAATTGCATCATGAACCCAACTATGTTGAACGTGATCTTCTTGAGTTCCTGAGGCAATGGCAGGAGAAATAGTATACTGTCCATGATTTAAACTAGGAAAATAAAACTCAAAAGAGAAAACATAATTTTGTCCAGGCTCAAGTTCCGTTATCCTCTCGCCTAAGAAGTAACTATTTGTTTGTGCAATCATATTACCGAGCCTGTCCTTGAGACTAAAACCTATGATTGGATTCTCGATTTTTTCAAAAATATCGATTCTTATGAGTAAGTTGAGCTGCTGACTGGTTTCAACAACATTAATTTTTTGATCGGTAAGCACATCTTTCAAAGTAATTCCAGTAATTAAAGCTTTATCATCACCCATCATGTCAAGCTCATCAGGCAAGTCATCGATTTCAAATAAATCTTGATTAGATGATGATGCTTGTTCTTGAATCCTTGCTTCTTGCAAACTATACTTTCTATACTCCGCACCGATCATAAAAGCTTGATATTTTTTTGATATTTCCGAAGGACTTCCCTCGTCCTTCAGTACACCTTCGTTGATCCAAATCACTCGATCACAGTATTTATTTATTACGCTCATATCGTGGGATACAAATATGATAGTCTTGGACTTCTTTAATTCATCAATTTTTCTATAGCATTTCTGCTGAAAGCGCAAGTCTCCGACACTCAGTGCTTCATCAATAATAAGAATATCAGGATCCACATTAATTGCTACGGCAAACGCAAGTCTTACGAACATCCCACTTGAATACGTCTTTACAGGTTGATTGATAAAATCACCAATATCTGCAAAATCCAAGATATCATCAACTTTTGCATCTATTTCACTTTTGGAATACCCCATAATTGTTCCATTTAAATAAATATTCTCCATCCCAGTAAAATCAGGATTGAAACCCGCGCCTAACTCCAAAAGGGCGGAAATCCTCCCATTAATAGTTACACTCCCTGAGGATGGAGATAGAACCCCGGTCAAGATCTTCAACAATGTCGATTTTCCTGATCCATTCTTCCCAATGATACCAACGCATTCGTCTGAATTCACATGAAAACTAATACCATCAAGTGCCTTGAATCTCTTATGATAGTTTCTATTTAGAAACGCTTCTTTTATTCGATCCGTTGGTTTATTGTAAAGCTTGTATTCTTTTGTTAAATCGACAACCTCAATTGATTTATCTATACCCATCTCTTGTATTCTCCTTATAAAACATCAGCAAAGTGCGGCTTCAGTTTTTTAAACATTACATAACCAATTACCAACAATAGTACTGTTATAATCCAAAAGTATATAGTTAGTTTTGCATCTTCCCAAAACCATTTCTTATAAATAAACGTATTTCGGTAACCATTTGTAATATAAAACATCGGATTTAATTTAAATAGAAACTGGAATTTATCAGGAATTGTATTAATCGGGTAGAATATTGGCGTTAACCAAAAACCAAATTGCATAAACATTGCAACAATTTGTGATGTATCCTTGAAGAAAAGAACAATTGAACTTGTAATCCAAGACATACCAAGGACTAGTAATACAGTTGCGAGTAGATAATAGAAAACTTGCAGGTAGTACAACGAAAAGTCATAACCATAAACCAAAAACATTCCTACTAAGAAAAGCACAAAGAATAAATGAACAAATAATGAAGAATATATTTTGACAACTGGGAGAATCTCTAATTTAAACGCTACCTTTTTAACCAGAAAGGAATTTTCCAGAATTGAATTCGTTGAAGATGGCAATGCATCAGCAAAGAAGTTCCATGGGATCATTGCGCAAGATAACCAAAGAATAAAAGGTACATCATTAACTGGAGTACTTCGAAATCCCACTTGAAAGACAAACCAAAACAAAAGTATAGATATAAGCGGCTGGATAAATGCCCATATAATGCCAAGGTAAGAACCAGTGTATCTTTTTTTAAAATCGCTTTTAGACAATTTAAGAATCAGACTTTGATTCTTCTTAATTTGGTTAATCATATATTTCCCTCGTTATTTTGTATTTTCAATTTAAGTAGGAAAGGTAGTACACTATTCTCCCCTATGGTAAAATATTGTCGAACTCATAAAAAGGAGAATGGAAACTTTGTCTAATCCAGTATACGGTAAGCAGGCCAAAAGGTCGAGTAACGTCGAGAAAAAGCCTGTACAGTTTTGGTTGTTAATTGTCGCCCTTATCGCTTTTTTAGTGTGGACTCCCTTCCAAGTCGCATTATTTAACGGTCAGATGCTAGAGTTTGAAAAGCCGTTATTTTTGGCTATTGCTTTATCCAGTATATTGCTTTTCCTATGGATTTCGAACTATTACAAAAGCTTCAAATTAGCTGAACAACGGGATTGGCTCCCGATCGCTGTGCTTTTACTGCCTATTACATATCTATTGTCGTATTTTGGAGCTGCCTCGCATTATTTGGCGATGAACATGGTTCTTATTGAATGTCTATACGCCATCATGTTTATCATCAGTGTCTATTTGCTGCAGGATCGTAGAGCCAATTCTATCATCCAGACGACTATAATGACTGTTGCATATCTTATTGTCGGTTTTGGCTTCCTGAACTGGTTCGGTCACGGAAAGCTCGCTGGATCGCTAGTAGGATGGTTCTCCAGTGCGGTACTGAATGGCAAGTATACGGATGCTGTCATGACTGACTCCAACGGACTTCGTCTGACATCTGTTTTCCAGTATGCGAATACATACGCTGCTTTCTTAATGGCCTTCTTATTTGCAGCAGTGTTCTGTTTGATCCGTTCGAAAAAATGGTACGGCCAGGCCATTCACGCTTTTATGCTCGTACCAATCATTCTGTCCTTATTGCTCACGCTTTCCCGGGGCGGACTTGTAATGCTTCCTGTCGTATTTGTCATTCTGCTTCTCTTCCTTAAGCCAGCCAAACAAATTCTATGGTTTGTTTATTGCGCCATCGCAGGTGTTGCTTCACTTGCCATTTCCAAAGAGGTTACGGATCTCGGATTGCAGTTGAATCAGAAATTCGAAGCAGGTGTAGCTGTAAAAGGTTGGGCATATTTATTGGTTGTTTCTGCCATCGTTGCAGTGCTCGGGTGGGGGATTCAAGCATATCTCGCTCCCAAGCTGGAACAAGGACTTGCCAAAGCCTCTGCGAGGAAGATGGCCACTCTATGGGTTCCAATCGGATCAACCATCGTCATAGGTGTTCTAGCTTTCCTTCTTATTGGAACCAACGTCAGCAAGGTTTTGCCGGAGAATATAAGTACCCGTCTGGATACCATCAACTTAAAACAGCATAGTGTATTGGAACGGATTACTTTTTATAAAGATGGCATGAAGGTTGTGAAAGATTACCCTGTTTTGGGTGCAGGCGGCGGTGCTTGGGCTGCTTTGTATGAAAAGTATCAGAACAATCCGTATACGAGCCGTCAAGCGCATAATTTCTATGTTCAGTATTTGCTTGAGGTAGGTATTGTTGGATTTACGATCTTTATGGCGTTTATCTTGTTTATTTTCTATAAATACATTCGTGGATACTTCAAGACTGATGAAGAAGGAAAAGACTCCTATTTCTTATATTTCATTCTGACTCTATCTATTCTTGTCCACAGCGTTATGGACTTCAATATGAGTTACGTGTTTATAGGCATGCTAGTTTTTATCGGTTTAGGTGGTATGGCTGCTGCAATGGATAGTCAACCGCTGCGGAAGCTTTCCTGGAAGGCAGAGAGCACGGGCTGGATATACAGTTTGGTCGTTGGTATTTGCGGCGTTGTCGTGCTGATTACCTCTACTCGTTACGTACAAGCTAGTAGCGCTGGACTTGAGGCCAAAAAAGTATCTCAGACGAGTACTTCCTACGAGGAGATCAAAGCTCCACTGGATAAAGACTTGGCGATTCGTCCCAATCACCCTGATTCCGTGCTGCTGATGTCTTCTTTATATCAATCGGTATATAAGCAAACTCAAAATGATGAATTCTATAATGCTGCTCAGTCTCTCTTAACAGATGCACTCAAAAAAGAGCCTTATAATAAAAACATGATTATCCGTCTCATGAATAACTACCAGCTAAAAAATGAAAATGATAAAGCTTACGAATTATTGGTTGCAAACGCACCTAAGTTTAATTGGGATATTGAATGGTATGAGAAGATGATTGTTCAAGGATTTGAGCTTGGATATACGGCAATGGGTAATGGAGATACCGCATCCAAGGACAAGTATTTCAAAGATGGCATTAATGCCTTCGAGAAGGTACAAGCTGGACTGAAGCATTTGGCTACACTTCCAAAAGAACAGATGGCTGGCCGTCCGTTTGCCAACTCGCCTATGATGATTCTGGATGCAGGCAAAATGTATTATATGACCAACCAGCCGGATAAGGCTGCCGAGACACTGAAGATGGGCTTGCAGCAGGATCTCAGTGATCCTACGAATCGGGAGATAGCCCATTGGTACGTAGCAGCGATGCAAAAGCAGGGCTCTAATGACCAAGCGGTGCTTGATCAATTGATCAAGGTGGACCCTAGTGAAAAAGAACAGATTGCCAAATTGGTTCAGATTAATTTCTAAAATGATCAAAATAAAAGCAGTTCACTCAAAGTGAACTGCTTTTGTTTTTGATCGGGCTTTTATAACTCATATATGTTATTCTATTTCACCAACTGCCCCCGGGTCACCCCAAGCTGGTTGGTTGCTTTCAGTGTCTTCCACACCTGTGTGCCGCTGATCTCTCCGCGCAGGGCGCGTTTGTAGAGGTCGATGACCTCATGCACCTGTTCCGGTGTCTCCTCGAGGAACTCGACGCGGTAGTTAGCTACACCAAGCTCCATGAAGTTGGTAAGGTACTCGGCGCCGGACTGCTCGATGGCGTTGTAGACCGTGTTGCGGCAGCCTTCGTCCACCCGTACTGGGTGAGACATGCCGATGCGGTCCTGTAGCGATACGCGGTGCTCTTCGCACGGACGGCCACAGTTGGTGTAGTCCGTACCTTCACTGAGGAAGGTGCAGTACACGCAGTGCTCGGTATGGAACATCGGCAGATGCTGATGAATGACGACTTCCATCCGCGAGGTATTCGAGCGGCCGAGCAGATCGACCATCTGCTGGATGTTCAAGTCATAAGACGGCGTGACGATGTCGCAGCCGGCTTCGAGGAACAAGTCCACCGCTTTATGGTTGGCGATGTTCAGCGAGAAGTCACCGATCAGCTGCGGATGCTTAGCATCCGGGTTCTCCATCCGGTGGCGCAGGTAGAAATACAGCGCCCCGGTATTGCGCACCAGCACGGCGTCCGGCTGGAGGCGCAGGATGTTCTTGTGGATACCGTTCTCGATCGGCATATGGATGCGCGGGGTTACGAGCGCGATTTTCTTGCCGGCGGCATGAACGGTCTCCACCGCTTCCTTGAACTGCTTGATGAACTCGAAGTCGGCGTATATGAATTCCACGCCGGCTTCCAGCGCAGCCTCTACCTGCGGGAGGCTGCGGCACAGCGCGGTGAGCTTCGCCTCACCGCGCGCGACCGGCGCTGCGCTGTGCGCCGCATCGCCGTACACCGTGGCCGCCCGTTTCACGTATACGGGCGGCTTCGGGCGCTCGCCTTCAAGCAGCTCCACCGCACGGCGGCGGATGCTGTTCAGCTCGCGCATCGGCACGATGACGTCGCCCTGCAGGTCGACGTCAAGCTGCTCCAGCTGGAACACGGTGCCGCCCAAACGGCCGAACTGCTCTTCGAGCAGCGCATAATCCATCGGCCGTTTCTTAGCGACTTCCAGTTCCAGCTCCGAATCCACCTGGACCGTCGTGCCCTTCTGCACATCGGTCCAGACCGTGGTCAGCAGGCCGCCGGCATGGCCGAATGCCTTCACATGCACCGGGAAGACCCGGTACGGCTTCTCCGTCTCATAGGTTTGACGTAGGCGCTTGTCCAGCGCCGGGTCATTCGTCTTCCAGATGCGGTCGCCGACATGGACCTTCTGCAGATCCACATCGCTGCGGCCAGGAATGATATCGACGATCCAGCCTTCCCCGGATTCGCCTTCGATCTTGACGCCTTTGCGGCGCAGATCGTAGATGCGTCCGCCTTCTTCATTCTTGGTCGGATCTCCGGCGTCAAATACGATGCCGTCGCCACGCTTCAGCGGAACTTCGATCCGGCAAACCACGCCGTCACGAAGAATTTGTTCCACCCGTCCGACGTAGACGCCGCGGCTTTTCGGGAATGTGCCGTCCACCAGCTTTTTATTATTCGTACCTTCCAGGAAGCCATGCGTAAAGCCACGCGAGAAGCTCTGCTGCAGCTCGCGCATTTCCTCGTTGCTCGGCTTCGTGTCGTCTCCTTCGAAATAACGGTCAATCGCTTTGCGGTATTTACTGACCACGTTGGCGACATATTCCGGGCTCTTCAGGCGGCCTTCAATTTTGAAAGAGGTCACGCCTGCTTCAATCAGCTCCGGCATCAGGTCAATCGCTGCCAAGTCCTTCGGCGAAAGCAGGTAAGCGACATCTCCCATCGGCTTCTGCTCGCCATCGACCATCAGGTCGTACGGTAGGCGGCAGGCCTGCGCGCATTCGCCGCGGTTCGCCGAACGTCCGCCCCACATTTCCGAGGTCAAGCATTGGCCCGAGTACGATACGCACAAAGCGCCATGTACGAAGACTTCCATCGGAAGCTTCGCCTGCTCCCCGATTTTTTGAATCTGCTTCAGATTGTTTTCACGTCCCAAAACAACGCGTTCCATGCCCCAAGGCTTCGTAAACTCCACCGCTTCCGGCGAAGTAATCGTCATTTGCGTGGAGCCGTGAATCGGAAAGTCCGGCGAAATCTCACGGATCAGCTTCACAAGCCCAAGATCCTGCACGATAACGGCATCGACGCCTGCATCGATACATGCATCAATAAGCTCCTTCGCGTCCTCCAGCTCGTTCTCAAACACCAGAATGTTAAACGTCAAAAAGCCCTTAACGCCATAGCTGTGCAAAAAGGCCATAATTTCCGGGAGCTCGGCCATCAAGAAATTGTTGGCGCGTGCACGGGCGTTGAACTTTTCCACACCGAAAAAGATTGCATCTGCCCCATTAGCTACAGCCGCACGCATACATTCCCAATCGCCTGCTGGCGCGAGCAGTTCCACATCTTCCCTACGCAATTCTTTTGTGTTCATCTATATCCTCCCAAACCGGCGACCGCCGGCTGTACTTGATTCGCTCTCGTTAAACGGTGGCTTTTCTCAGTTCCACCGCTTTAACTTATCTAGTGTACCAGACATCAGGCGATCCTTCTACCTATTATAACTTCAACTAAAGGAAAGGCCTGACAGTCAAAAAGCAGAATCTGGACTGATCACATCCCGCTAAAAGAGAACCTTCATATACAAGCTTTGACAAAGATATTGCCGCTAAATACGCTCCATCCCTCTCGTTCCTCCGTCTCAAGAAAAAAACAGCTCGATCAACCGAGCTGCTTTCTTTGAAAAATGATGAAATTATTCCGGAATACTACGGATAGATGAATTACTATTCGTTCACTCACTTATTTTGATGCTTACTTGGAATCCGTTAACGTAAAAGAATTCAATGTCTGCTCCAGCGCATCCTTTTGTGCAGATGTTGCATTCGCATCATTCAGGGACGCGCTGATCGTATAAACGATGTCATTCTTTTGCAGCAAAATCTGGCGTGCGCTGTACGGAATGCCATCCTTCACCTGGTGTAGCGTCATCGAGACGGCCGGCACACCTGCAAATGTGATATTTTCCGTTTTCTCCAGTTTGAAATCCTTTTGATATCTTTGCGCATCATTATAGTAAGATTTCAGTTGGTTGACCGCTGCATCGAGCGATGTGGATTTATCGGCTGTAATCCGGAACCGTCCGCCTACGAATTGATAATCGACAGGAGATTTTTCGAATTTATCCAGATTCGCCGTCCAGTACTGCGGAATGTTGATTTGATATTGGAAAGCCTTGGACGTCTTGGTCGTTGTCTTGGTCTTGCTGATGAGGAACGCATCCTCCTCCATTTTACCGAACGTGTCGGACACAACATTGAAATCAATATCAATCGAATTCATCAGATCCTTGAATTTGCCCAGATCATTTTTCTGATCCTCAGGTACAGCATATTCAGCATAGTAGCGGTATCCGTTATGAAGGATCATAACCTCGTATTCCGTAACCCAGCCGTCGCCATAATTATATCTGACTTCATTCACGAGACCCTGCTCCCCGGACACCTTGATCGGATCTGTTTTAACAATTTGGTAGGAATCCGGCACGAAGGACTCTTTCAGCCAGGTTTTCAGCTCCTCACTCCATTGCTCAAGACTAGAGCCTTTCGGTGACGAAGATACATTCAGACTCAGATAGCTGCCGCCCTTGCTTTCGTAATACATATTGGTATTGTCTACGCTCCAGCCTGCAGGCACATCAAGCGAAATACCGTAATCATCATTAGATTCACTGCGCATGCTATTTTTGACGGTGGACAAATCCTTGACCGTTTTATCGGATGAGTTATAGCTGGTGCTGAAAGAGTTCAGAAGACCGGCATATTGTTTAAGATCCTTGTAATTCTTAGCCTTCAAATCGGCAAAATAAATTTCATACAATCGGTCATTATTGTAATACATCCGGGTTTCCCAGAAAGTCCCGTCACCATCCTTGGAGATAATACGGGCATAAGGAACCTTAGCCTGCGGGAAGCTTTCCCGGTCAACCACGATCTCACCGGAATCCTTGGCGTCTTCCACCATCATGGCGAGGAGCTCGTCAGCCCCAAGCTTTACATCCTGATCCGTCGCGTGAACTTCGAAGTAATAGTTGTTATCGGCGCCGCTAAACGACACGATACTCTCATCCTGTTCTCCGCCGCCCAGAATCAGGCCGCTCGGATAATTCATGGTCCATTGATAAAAGCTGTTTCCGATTTTGGTCTTCCCCTGATCGGCGTCGATCCCAACGTTCCCGGTATCCACCGCATCGTCAGATGGAGTGAGACTTACGACAAGCGAACCCGTACCATCTGGAGCGATGTGAGCTCCAATTCCCTCGGCAACCAATCTCAGCGGCACCATCAGTGTGCCTGATGCCATAGCCGGAGCGGCATCCAGCTTCACCTTGCGGCCATCTACCCAAGCTACGGTACTTCCAATCGTCATAGAAACGGTATGTGATCCATACATCACTTTGACCACATTTGTATTTTCAAGGCGCACTTCACTGCCAAAGGTACGCTTGAAGAGGCCTAGTGGAACCATGACGGTTCCATGATCGCTGTAAGGCTGGACGATCTTTTCTTTCTTTCCGTTCATCAGAGCGAATGTACTGCCCGTTTTTACTTTAAATGTCAGCTTGTCCGCCGCCGCACTATCCGCCCAGGCGGGTACAGCCGCAGAAAATACGATGCTGCATGCCAGAAGCGCAGAGCCTATTTTGAGAAACGCATTTCTCTTCATCCGTGCATGTCCCTTCTTCCCCATTAAAATTCTTCTCCGGCATCATCCGCGAGGGTATTCTCGTCAACACCGCTAGCCTGCGTAAGTACAAGTTTGCGGGTCACGATATCGCCGTCGCTTTGCATGAGCAGCTTCACGGTTTGTCCCGGCATATAGGACTTGAACATCTCATTAATGTCCACAACAGAGGTTACGCTTTTACCGTTAATAGCGTAGAGGACATCACCTTCACGGATGCCCGCCTTCTTCGCTTCGTCGGAGACCACTTTGGTAATGGTTAACGGATCCTGCGTAGGAAGCCCTACAATGGCAGACCAGCTCTCCTCCATACTAAATCCAAGGCTCGGCCGTCTGACTTCGCCGTACTTAAAAAGCTGATTAATGACATACTGCACCGTTTCCGACGGGATGGAGAAGCCCATGTTCTCGACGCCGATCGCTGCAAATTTCATGCTGTTGATGCCTACCACTTCACCCTTCATATTCACCAGCGGACCGCCGCTGTTGCCCGGGTTAATGGCTGTATCACTTTGAATTAACCGGTAAGAAGCATTGATGGCACGGTTCATACCGCTCACAACGCCTACTGTTGCAGAATTGCGAAAGGAGAAGGAAATCGGCGTGCCGATCGCCACGACTTTTTCACCAACCTGGGTATTTTGCGCAGACTTGGCAAACACGGCTGGCTGCAGGTTGGACGCATTGATTTTGATTAACGCTAGATCACTGATTTCGTCCACATATGTATCCGTAATTTTATAGGTCTTGCCGTCCGCTGTGACAACAACGGTACTCTGGAGTCCGTTTACGACGTGGGCGTTGGTTACAATCCACCCATTCGATGAAATGATCACCCCGGTACCATGCGCCAGATTGTTCCGGTTAGCGGCTGTTTTGTCCGCCGGGTCTGTTGAACGCCCGATAATGCCTACCACAGACGGCGATACATTTTTTACGATTTGCGGCACCGGATCTGCAGGAATCTGCACTTTGGTGCTGGCTGTATTCTTTTGGCTTTTCACTGCAACCGAAGCGGTAGTTTTTGTCTTCGCAGCGGATTGCGATTTTACCGCACTTTGCGCACCGGCTTCCGCAGCACCGCTCAGCAGCATTAAACTGCAAACTAGTAAAATGACCCTCTTTTTCCCCATAGGCTTCATGTATTCACCTATCCTTATTTTTCTATTAATTCACATTATTAGGGATAACCCGTAATTCCTAGCCCAATGTAACACACATTTAAAAACTGTACAATTACTCAAAAGCCCTATCTTTTCGAGTCTTCGAAAATATTTTTTAGCGGGCAAATAAAAAAGACCCCTTGCAGCGCTAGAGGCGTAAGGCGTCTTCATTCGTTGTCATTTTCAGTTCCTGCCCAGCTTTCCTAGCTCATCCAGTTCTGTACCATGGCAAAATCAGAAGCAAGGAATACCAGAAGGCAAACAATACTGAATCCGATTGCAAACTTGTTCTTAACGGGTTGCTTGATGAGGCGAATCGTTCCGATGAGAATAAGCAACGTAAACAGAATCATAAAAATATCAAACGTATTGAATTTAGATGCAGCCGATGCAGCAGCTTCTGCAAGCAACATGATTGGACCTCCTCTAGTCTTCGCTCAATTTAACATATCTCTCTACATGTTATCCTTCAACAGGGATAGATGCAAGACTTCTCCAGGAAAAAATTGAAATTGTCATAAAATTGACTATATTTGGATATGGTTATTGTATCTTTTCTTATAGTATTAACCCTCTTGCTCAAAAATATGTTCAAAAATTTAACATTTCTATGTAATTGAAAAGCCCCTCCACGGAGGGGCTTTTATCCATTAAACGCGTGTGGATCAGATGGTAACCTTCAGCGCTTCGGTGCGGGCTGTATCCCGCTCCAGAACCGGCTTCAGGTATTTACCTGTATATGACGCCTCTACTTTCACAATCTGCTCCGGCGTGCCGGTAGCTATGATCGTTCCGCCGCCGCTGCCGCCTTCCGGCCCCAGATCAATCAGATAATCGGCTGTCTTAATGACATCCAGATTATGCTCGATCACAAGTACCGATTCACCAGAATCTACCAGTCTGTGCAGAACGGTAAGCAAGCGGTCGATATCATCCACGTGAAGTCCTGTTGTCGGCTCATCGAGAATATACATCGTTTTGCCGGTACTGCGGCGGTACAGCTCGGAGGCTAGCTTCACACGCTGCGCTTCCCCTCCCGAGAGTGTTGTGGCAGGCTGACCCATGGTGATATAGCCCAGACCTACGTCAAGCAGCGTCTGCAGTTTGCGGTGGATTTTCGGAATGTTCTTGAAAAATTCCGTCGCATGCTCTACCGTCATCTCCAGTACATCGGAAATGCTTTTGCCTTTATATTTGACTTCGAGCGTTTCACGGTTATAACGTTTGCCTTTGCATACCTCGCAAGGCACGTAAACATCGGGCAGGAAGTGCATCTCGATCTTGATAATGCCATCCCCCCGGCAAGCTTCACAGCGTCCGCCCTTCACATTGAAGCTGAACCGGCCTTTTTTGTAGCCGCGGATCTTGGCTTCGTTCGTTTGTGCGAAAATGTCGCGGATATCGTCGAACACCCCTGTATAGGTTGCCGCATTCGAACGCGGCGTCCGCCCGATTGGAGACTGGTCGATGTCGATAACCTTTTCCAGGTTCTCGAGGCCTTTGATCTCCTTATGCGCACCCGGTCTTACTTTAACCGCTTTGTTAAGCTCCTTCGCCAGCGTTTTATACAAAATTTCATTAACCAGCGTGGATTTTCCCGAACCAGATACACCGGTAACCGCCGTGAAAACACCGACCGGAATTTTGACATTCAGGTTTTTCAGGTTATTTTCCTTCGCCCCGCGTATTTCGAGCCAGCGGTCATCCGGTTTTCTGCGATTGGTGTTCACAGGGATGAACTTGCGTCCGCTCAAATATTGCCCGGTAAGGGAGTTCGGATCCTCCATAATCTGCTTCGGAGTTCCCTGCGCTGTTACCTGGCCACCGTGAATCCCGGCGCCTGGACCGATATCAATGATATAATCCGCTGCCATCATCGTATCTTCATCATGCTCGACGACAATCAGTGTATTGCCGAGATTTCGCATATGCTCAAGGGTGGAGATCAGCCGATCATTATCGCGCTGGTGAAGGCCAATACTTGGCTCGTCCAGAATGTACAGAACTCCCATTAGACTGGAACCAATCTGCGTAGCAAGCCGGATCCGCTGGGCTTCACCGCCTGACAGCGTACCCGCCGCACGGCTCAGCGTCAGGTACTCCAAGCCGACATTGACCAGGAAGCCGAGTCTGCTGTTGATCTCCTTCAAGATCAAGTTTGCGATAGAGCGTTCCTTCTCGCTGAGCTCGAGAGAATCGAACTTCTTCATGGCATCGCCAATGGACAGGCTTGTCACATCGGCAATGTTGCTGTCATTCACGGTAACGGCCAGCACTTCTTTTTTCAGGCGGTGTCCTTTGCAAACCTCACATGGCTTAGCGCTCATAAAGTTCTCGATAAACTCGCGGATACCGTCTGAAGCCGTTTCGCGATAGCGGCGTTCCAGGTTCGGGATGACACCTTCAAATACCACGTAAGCTTCTCTCCGCTGGCCAAAATCATTCTCATAAACGAAACGTACCTTTTGGTTGCCTGTTCCGTACAGCAGCTTATCCATATCCTCTTTCTTCAGCTGGCTGACCGGAACATCCTGCGGGATGTTGTAATGCTCGCAAACCGAGCTCAAGAACTGTGGATAATAGTTGGAGGTGCTGCCTGTCCATGCCAGAAAGGCTCCTTCTTCAATGGACTTCTCCATATCAGGAATGAGGAGATCCGGATCGACGATCATCTTCACGCCAAGTCCGTCACATTCCGGGCAAGCACCAAACGGGCTGTTGAACGAGAACATCCGTGGAGACAGCTCTTCCATACTGAAGCCGCATATCGGGCAGGCAAAGTTGGAGCTGAACCGCAGCTCCTCCTGGCCCATCACATCCACGAGCAGCTGTCCGCCAGAAAGCTTAAGCGCTGTTTCGATGGAATCAGCCAGACGCGCTTCGACGCCTTCCTTAATCACGATCCGGTCAACAACAACCTCAATCGTGTGCTTTTTGTTTTTTTCGAGTTCTATATTCTCAGAGAGATCACGCAGCTCGCCGTCCACGCGCACCCGAACGAAACCCTGCTTGGCCACGTCGGTGAATAAAGTCTTATGCTCCCCTTTGCGCCCGGAGATCAGCGGCGCAAGCAGCTGCAGTCTCGTCTTCTCCGGATAGGACATAATGCGGTCTACCATCTGCTCAACCGTCTGGGAGGTAATTTCAATACCGTGCTCCGGACAATGCGGATGGCCAATGCGCGCAAACAGCAATCTGAGATAATCATAGATTTCGGTAACGGTTCCCACCGTCGAACGCGGGTTGCGGCTAGTCGTCTTCTGGTCGATCGAAATCGCTGGAGACAAGCCGTCAATGGAATCGACATCCGGCTTCTCCATTTGGCCCAGAAACTGGCGCGCGTAAGCGGATAAAGACTCCACGTAGCGGCGCTGTCCCTCGGCATAGATCGTGTCAAAGGCTAGCGAGGATTTGCCCGATCCGCTGAGGCCCGTCAATACGACAAACTTGTCCCGGGGAATGGTAATATCGATATTTTTCAGATTATGAGCCCGTGCACCTTTGATTACGATGTTTTCACTCGCCAATGCTCGTTCATCTCCTTTAGTTCATTTTATATAGCGAACTTTATGACATTCTCATTTGGTTTATATACCCACAAAGAGAACGACCTGAAATCCGGGCCGTTCCCTTTTGTATTTTACGTATCGTTATTCCGCCTTCAGCTCCAGCAAAGCGTCACGAAGCTCGGCGGCGCGTTCGAACTGCAGGTTCTTCGCCGCATCCTTCATTTCCGCTTCCAGACGCTGAATCACTGACTGGCGTTCCTTCTTCGACAGCTTGCCGGAAGCTCCCGTCAGGTAATCCGCCTTCGATTCCGCTACTTTGGTTGCCTCGATGACGTCGCGCACCTTCTTGCGAATCGTTTGCGGCGTGATGCCGTGCTTCTCATTATAAGCGATCTGCAGCGCTCGGCGGCGGGCGGTTTCCGTCATCGCTTTGTCCATGGACTCCGTAATTTTGTCACCGTACATCAGCACGAAGCCCTCGGAGTTCCGCGCCGCCCGTCCGATCGTTTGGATCAGGGAACGCTCAGAACGCAGGAATCCTTCCTTGTCCGCATCCAGAATGGCAACCAGAGATACCTCCGGTAAGTCCAAGCCTTCCCGCAGCAGGTTGATTCCGATCAGAACATGGAATACGCCCAGCCGGAGGTCACGCAGAATAGCTATCCGCTCTAGCGTTTTAATATCCGAATGCAGATAACGGACTTTGATGCCGATTTCCTTCAGGTAATCGGTCAGATCCTCGGCCATCTTTTTCGTCAGCGTCGTGACCAGCACCCGCTCATCGCGGTCAATCCGTTCGTGGATTTCACCGATCAGGTCATCGATCTGCCCTTCGGTTGGACGAACTTCGATGACCGGATCAAGAAGCCCTGTCGGACGGATGATCTGTTCGACCATCGTATCGCAATGCTCCATCTCATATGGACCCGGCGTTGCCGATACGTAAATGATCTGGTTAACCTTGTCTTCAAATTCCTCGAATTTCAGCGGCCGGTTATCCAGTGCCGACGGCAGGCGAAAGCCGTGATCCACCAGCACGTTCTTTCGCGCTTGGTCACCATTATACATAGCACGGATCTGCGGCAGCGTCACATGGGATTCATCCACCACGATGAGCATATCATCAGGGAAATAATCCATCAATGTATAAGGCGTTGCTCCCCTCTCACGGAAAGTGAGCGGACCGGAATAGTTCTCGATCCCGGAACAGAAGCCGACCTCTTTCATCATCTCAATATCATAACGGGTACGCTGCTCCAGGCGCTGAGCCTCCAGCAGCTTCCCTTCCGAGCGCATATATTCGAGCCGTTCCTCCAGCTCCCGCTCGATATTCTTCAAAGCGACCCGCATCGTCTCTTCCTTGGTTACGAAGTGGGAAGCCGGGAAAATCGCGACATGATCGCGTTCGCCGATCAGCTCACCGGTAAGCACGTCGATTTCCGTAATCCGCTCGATCTCATCTCCGAAAAGCTCGACGCGTATGGCCTGTTCACCTTTGGACGCCGGAAAGATTTCAACGACGTCGCCGCGGACGCGAAATGTACCCCGTACGAAGTTAATATCATTACGCTGATACTGAATATCCACAAGCCGCGACAGAATCTGGTTGCGGGGTTTCTCCATGCCCACACGCAGAGAGAGCAGCAAGCTCGAATATTCAGAAGGCGAACCGAGACCGTAGATACAGGACACGCTCGCTACGATAATCACGTCACGGCGCTCGAACAGCGAGCTCGTCGCGGAGTGGCGCAGCTTATCAATCTCCTCGTTGATGCTCGAATCCTTCTCGATATAGGTATCGGAAGAAGGGATATAGGCTTCTGGCTGATAATAGTCATAGTAGCTGACAAAATAGTCCACCGAATTGTTTGGAAAAAATTCTTTGAATTCACTCGCCAGCTGCGCTGCCAGCGTCTTGTTGTGGGCAATTACGAGTGTCGGCCGGTTTACCTTGGCAATGGTCTGCGCGATGGTAAACGTCTTCCCTGTTCCCGTTGCCCCAAGCAAAGTCTGATGCTTCTTGCCCTGCTCAAGTCCTTCTACCAGCTCCGCCACCGCTTTAGGCTGGTCGCCCTGAGGCGTATACTCCGATAAAAGCTCAAACGGATTGGTACTGACGACAATATCACTCATTGCCCAACATCACCCTTATCATCTAAAATAGATATTCTAAACTATATGTCGAGATTTCCCGATAATATAAATAGGAAATCCTTGTTGAAATAGGAATACTTGTTCCCGTCTATTATACTCTGATCGTTTGCTCTATGCAAACCTAAACTCATGGATAGGAGTGGTACCGACAACATGGAAAAGACAACAATTATTGGCATACTGGCCGGCCTTGTCGCGCTGGTAGGAGGCTTTTTATGGGAAGGAGGTCGAATTGACGGACTTATGCAAGGAGCGGCGGCGCTCATCGTATTCGGAGGCACCATCGCCGCCGTAATCGTCAGCTTCCCGCTGACACAGCTTAAAACGATTCCCAAGGCGCTGCGCTTTGCCTTTACCCGGCAGCAAGGCAACACCGAACAGCTGATTGAGGACATCGTGAACATGGCGACTACCGCTCGCCGCAACGGGGTATTATCTCTGGAACGACTGGTGCAGGATCATCCGAACTCTTTTCTGCGCGAAGGCATTCAAATGGTCGTCGACGGAACGGATGAAACGCTTGTGAAACAGATCATGGAGCTTGAGATCGATGCGGTGGAGCAAAAGCATGAAAGCTATGCCAAAATCTTAGAATCCGCCGGCGGCTACGCCCCTACCATGGGGATTATCGGCACGGTTATGGGTCTCATCCATGTGCTGGGCAGTTTGACCGAACCTACGGAGCTGGGTCCCTCCATCGCCGTTGCTTTTACGGCCACACTGTACGGCGTTGCCAGCGCCAATATTATCTTTTTACCCATTGCGTCCAAGATTAAGTCGCGCAGCACCAACGAAATTCAGAATATGGAGCTTCTTCTTGAGGGCATCCTTGCCGTCCAGAACGGCGAGCACCCGAATCTGGTCCGCAAAAAGCTTCAATCCTTCACGCCTGAGGAACGCTACTCCGTCCCTATGGTGAAGGAGGGATTCCATGAGACAGCGGACTAACAGGACCGGACGGCGCAAAAAGGGAGACAGCGGAGAAAGCAGCCGGGACCGATGGCTGATCACCTATGCGGATCTGATCACGCTACTGCTGATTTTCTTCGTCTTGATGTACGCCATGAGCCGTCTGGACACTCAAAAGTATCAAGAGATCACCCAATCGCTCCAGCATACGTTTAAAAGCGGTGACTCCATTCTCAATCAAGGATCCGGCATTACAGGCACGGCGAACAAGTATAATCATAAAAACCCGGACACGGCCGTAAAAACACAGCAACAGCCCAAAAAAGGAGCAGATGATCTCACAAACCGCGAGCTTGCGTTCCGCAAGCAGGAGCAGGAGCTTCAAAACCTGATGAAGGTCATCTCGGGCTATGTCAAAGACAACAACCTCGAGGACCAGATTCTCGTCGCCGACAAGCCGCAGGGCATAACCATTACGCTCAGTGATAAATTACTGTTCGATGTCGGCAAAGCGGATCTGAAACCCGAATCCATTCCTGTAATGGACAAGCTGGCAAGCCTGTTTAAGGAGCTACATACCACCATCAGCATCGAAGGCCATACGGACAATCTGCCAATTGTACATGCATCCGAGTACAAGGATAACTGGGAGCTGTCCGGTGCCCGTGCTCTTTCTGTTCTCCGCTACTTCCTGGATCAGAAGCATCTGAATCCCGAAGAGTTCCAGTACGCAGGTTATGCGGATACGAGACCGGCCGCCGATAATGCAACCGAAGCGGGAAGACAAAAAAACCGGCGCGTCGAGATCATCGTACTGCGTCAGCTTCAAGAGTAGAAAAATATTTGGCAGGGAGCCAACGGTTCCCTGTCTTTTTTTAGATATAAGAAAAAGGCTATGTTTAATCATAATGTTGATTTTCGAACAAAAGAAAACCGTCCAGGACGGTTAATTGGGCTATCGTTTCCCGTTGGTGTAACAAATTTACTGAGCTCTGCCTTGTAATTTCCTCTCCATGTGTATTTCACGAAGTAATAAAAATAAAGGAAGACCTAATGAAACACCTACTACAAGCGTACCGACTATCGGTAACCATAAAAACCTCATCCCCCTTCTTTTGCCTTCAAAGAGAATGAACCCGATAAGTACAATTGCTGATACTAAAACATCCATCCATGCAAATGAGCCAATACGCGTTTGAGTTATTTCTCTCATTAATTGAGAGGAATCAAGGCCATTCTGTATGATCCAAGGAAGAAATTGCGAATATGGCAACACAACTCCCAAAACCGCTAATATTCCATAAAAGTATTTCAACGAAACCCCTCCCCAAATACTCTAATATAGAATATATTCCCTTTAGTATTTCTCATCCCTTTATTTTAACCTACCCGTTAGTTGAGAGAAGGCAGCCGATCACAAGAAGCCGGCTACCTTCAAATGTCTTTATTACTCCCTCGTATCCGTTAGCGGAATGAGTCACACTCCACGATTTGGAGGTTATGATTAGCGAAGTCAATCTATTGTTACGCGAATCGTACTCACGTTAAATAACGCTGTCGGTTCAATTGAGCCTGCATTATTATCCGCATTGACTACAGCGCCCTCGCCTCCGGTAATAGTAGGCTATCGCAGCGGCTCCCAGCGCGATGCCCCATATCGGCATCAGCAGGAGTGGCGTCGTTGCCCCCCAGTTCGGAAATAAGCTAATCACAAAAGAATCTCGGACGGTCTGAATGCCGGTAATCGTGAGCATGACGGAAACAAGCGCAGCAGGAACGATAGCCAGGGTGGGAGGAACGCGCTTCCCGGCCAAGAACGGGATCCAGCGAGGAAACGTTTCTCCCCATGGCTCAATCAGTCCGCGGGTTAGAACGGCGCCGCCGATCGAGACTAAGGCAAGGCCTGCTCCGGCCGATGCGGCCCCTGTATCCTGAAGGCTTCGAAACATTTCCTCCGTAATCCCTAAAGGTATTCCAAGCAGCCATGCAATGCGGGTGATATCGTAATATACGGGGGCAAGGATCGCAATCCAGGTTGCCCACTTTCCCCAACGTGCTGCGGAGTCGGAAGACGTCCGGGGACTAGCGCCGCTTTTGCGCCCACAATATGCGCAAGCGTTTCCTGATTGGCGCTGGAAGACTAAAGCCGTCGCTCCCCACAGAAAACCGCCGCCAAGACAAATAATCTGGTTCACTACTGGCCATGTGATGACATCGGAATAAGGAATCGGCGACCCGATAAGAGCCATAATCAGACTAACAGGGGCGGAAGCTACGGCAATAAGGACCCGGGCGTCCGGAACCGCGAAGCAGAGAACCGCCGCAGCGCTCCATGCATAGAGGATCGGTATCGATCGAGCGAAACCGTGCGCCTTGGCCTTGTACATAAACAGTAAGATCACACCCAGCAAGCAAAGAATAGCCATGACGGTTCCTCCCGCCATGGCTGTGGCATAGCTAAAAACCGAATGCGAAGAGTTAGGTTCGCCCTCCATGCCTAGTGGAAAACCTGCGCCTCCAAGTGCCCAAAATAACCCCATTGCGCCATAGGCGAGCGTCCAAATGATCGTAGCGTAGCGGATCCATTCCGGCCATCGCCTCAACCAGCGAAGGAGTGAAGGTTTCGATTCGATCATCTCGGGGTAGGATACGGGATTCCGGTTCACGGAATTCATAATCATCACAGCTCCTTATACAACGTTACTCATAGTATATAGAGCGCTGGTAAACAGGAGGTAAACGGGAAACAAACTTCACCCTAACTTTTGTGCCGATAACAGCTTGATTGACAGGGAAGTCCCTTCGTTTGGATTACTGGTCACAATTAAATAGCCGCCATGAGCTTCAATCAGCTGCTTGGCTATGGACAGCCCCAGGCCCGAATGCGCAGCGGACGCTGTCGCTGCATTGACTTGAACAGATGTCTCGCTGAATCCGATCCCGTTATCTTCGATCTGGATCTCCGTCATTCCGTTATTGAGACATGAAATACGAACCGCAATTTCTGTACCTTTCGGATTATGGACGACCGCATTGACGAGCAAATTGCGGATCGCCCGCATCAGCAGCTTCGGATCACATAATTCTGGAATTCGATCCGGTTCCGTATCCATCATGAACTGGTAACCGGTCGCCCAAGGAGCACTGCTGACATCCGCCACAGTTCTGCGTACGAGTTCTACGATGTCCACTTCCTCGGCTTTTAAAGGGATCTGTCCCTGAATCGTTTCATTGAGATCCTGCACAAGTTCTTGCAGGTGAGCTGCTTTTTGCTGGATTACTGACAAGAATTCTCTCTGCTCCGCTTCGCTCCATCGATACTCCGAATGAATCAGCATGGTAGAATAACCGGAGATATAGGTTAACGGCGTTTTCAAATCATGCGATATCCCTCGAATCCATTCTTGTTTCGCTTGTTCTGACTCCTGCTTTTCCTTATCGTTTCTTTGGAGCGTGCTCTCCAGCATCTGTAAATGCTCAAACAATTCCTTGTAGACAGCATATGGCAATTTCAACGTCCCACTTTTGCGGGAACAGATTTCATCAAAGCTTATGGGAGAATCATATTGGCCTCTTGCCAAACGCTTGATCCAAACAATGATGAAATAAACAGGCTTCCCAAGATACCAGCCGATCAGGAGCAAGGTCAGAAGAAAAAGGATGGCGCACAAGGCCAGAACAGTGATTTGATAGATCCCTAAACTGCCCTCGTCTGTGGCTATTTTCGGCCAAAAAATACGGACGGCCACGATCACAACCGCTTGAATGCAAACAAAAAGGAGAAAGAAAGCTGCTAGCAGCTGAATGGCTATTCGAAGCACAAATTTCATTGTACTAACCTCCCGAAATCGGAACGAACTTGTACCCGATCCCTCTCAGCGTAACGATTAGCTTGGGGTCTGACGGATCGACTTCCAGCTTCTTTCGAAGTCTGGAGATGTGGATAACCACCGTTTTCTCGTCCCCTTGCACCATCGTTCCCCATACTTGCTCGTATAATTGTTGCGATGTGAATACCCGGTTCGGATGTTTACAAAAGTAGAGCAACAGTTCAAACTCTTTAGCTGGACAAGGTGTAACGACGCCACCCACAATAAGTTGTCCGGTGATTCGGCTAACCGTGAAAGTCTCGTATTGATACAGATCATCAGCGTTTGAAGCATCTGACGCATACAGAGAGCTCCGTCTCAAATGAGCCTGAATCCTGGCAACAACTTCCATTGGATTGAACGGCTTGGTTACATAATCGTCCCCGCCAAGGTACAGCCCCTGCAGCTTATCCATATCGCTCGAGCGGGCAGTAAGGAATAAAATCGGGGTACTTATCGTTTTACGCATTTCCATGCACAAGGAAAAACCGTCCATATCCGGAAGCATGATATCAAGCACGATCATGTCAAAGCGTACCGTTCGCACAGCCTTGAGCGCTTCACCAGCGGAACCGGCTTTCGTAATATGGGTATACCCTGCTCTTCGAAGGAGATTCTCAAGCATGATCAGAATACCTTCCTCGTCATCGACCAATAAGATTGCTTCGTTCCGCACCCATTTCGACCGCCTTTTAAAAATAGAATATTGTATCCGTTACAGTTAACAGACAAGAGTTGACCAAAATATACTTCTTGTTCGACGCCGTATTCTCATATTCCTTGCTGTCAAAAAGCCTGTGGTATAACATAGCCCAGAAAAAAAGCTTGGATCCCTTTAGGATCCAAGCTTTTCTGCAATTAAGCTACATTTCTGCCGCATCTCCGTCATGCGGTTTGCCGAGCTGTAGTTCATTGGTTTTGTTTTTCGACTGCACCTTCATAGCAATCAGCTGGAAAATGTTGATCGGCTTCATCACGAGCATGACGCCGGCATCCGGATCCGGTGCGAGAATCGCGCCAAGCTGATGATGCTCTCCGGCGTAAATTGCACGTTGCAGGAATTTGCTTTCTCCTTGCAGGTTGCGGACCTCCAGCTTACAGTAGGCAGGATTTTTCCGCAGGGCGGCATGCATCTGCTCCTTGCTGCGGACGGAAATCCCGTTGATCTTCACGATCGTCTCGCCGGCCAGGATGCCCATGCTCTCCGCTGGGCTGCCCGGAATAACGGCCAGCACCTTCAAGCCCTGCTGCGGGTGGACAAACATCGGGCTGCTTTGCTGCTCTTCCAGACGGCTGTACCACAGCAGTCCCTCATGCAGCAGGAAGCTTACAAGAGCCGCGGCAATCATCAGCGGCTTCCACCAGGATGCAAGCAAGCTGAGTGCCAAAAGCACGATACTGTATATTAGCAACCGCTTGAAGGTTTTGTTCGCCTTGACCTGCGGGAGCATGCTCTGCGTCATTTCGCTGAAGCCGATGACCACTGGCAGTGCCACCATGCTGAAGCCGCCGCTCCAGCCGTCTCCTCCGAGTAGAGGGGTCCAGGGCAGCAGCGTACCTGTGGTCTGAGCGGGAATCAGCAGGAACAGCGGAATCGGCCAAAATGCCTGCATTTGATAGCCTCCGACGAGCTTGCCCCGTTTGCTCTCCATAAAGACCGGATTGGCAAACCCAGCGCCCTGCACCTTCACTAGTAATGCTTCTGCTAGATGCAGAACGGCGACAAGAGCCAGCAGTGCCGGAATGTCCAATCCCCTAACGGTATCTGCCGCTGTCCCCATGATTCCTTCCGGCTTCCAGTCCGGAAAGAAGCTAAGTATGAATTGAATGACTCCAAGGATACCTATGGAATATGCGAAACATAAATAACGTACGCGCAGCAGCAGCAGAATGATTGCGACAATCCATATGCACCATACCGCCTGCAGCGAAAGCGAAATGCCCAGAAAAGCAATGACGACGGATACGCTTATACCCGCCAGCAGCCCTCCGATGAAGGTGCGCCAGGTCTGCAGTCCCCAGCTGTGCAGCCGCACAGAAAAGAGCCTTCGTTCCAGCAGCACCTGCCTGCGGTATACCAGCATCATAAATAAAATCGAAATATAGTAAAACGGCTGCAGCAGCAGCTGTACAATAGCATCTGTCCAATGCCAGAACAGTTCCAAAGCGACTTCCAAGTCATGTCACTCTCCTTCCCGGATGAAACGTTACTATTGATTATAATTAGAGTCCATTAGCGCCAAACAAAGAAAAAAGAAGGCTCAAGAGCCTTCTTTAATGATTCGACGCTGCCGCTGTGATTTCCTTCTGAACCTCGGCAATCCCTGCCTTCAGCTGGTTATCGTTCTTCGGATCGCGTATTTGCTTGATCAGCTCGGTTTCCAGTGATTCCGCTGTCTTGGCGTCCACATTGCCGCTCTCGGTCAGCTTCTGTGATTTCTGGAATGACTTCACTGCTGTTACGGTCTTCTGATCGAAGTACCCGTC
Source organism: Paenibacillus mangrovi (assembly GCF_022898935.1). GTDB lineage: Bacteria > Bacillota > Bacilli > Paenibacillales > Paenibacillaceae > Paenibacillus_AQ > Paenibacillus_AQ mangrovi. Next base: position 51,756 of record NZ_JALIRP010000005.1, read on the forward strand.
TTTGCGTCCCGGATGATATCCAAGCGCATCAAGCATGATTTGTGCACTCTTGATATCTGAATTATTCATGTTGTATTTCAATGTCGTTTCTTTATTGATCGGTGCCGCCATGTAATAATCCGGCTGAGCTACCGCAATATCCGGCTTGATGCCTTTCTCGTGAATCCAGCTTCCGTTCGGCGTCAGCCATTTGGCAATCGTGACTTTCAGCATGCTTCCGTCGCCAAGCTGCTTGCTGAAGCTTGTTTGCACGGTGCCTTTGCCAAAGGAATTTTCGCCGATCAGCTTCGCTCCTGCGGACTGCTGAAGCGCGCCTGCCAGTATTTCCGAAGCGCTGGCGCTGCCTTTGTTCATGAGTAGTGTTACCGGATAGGATTTACCGCTGCCCTTGGACAGGCTCTGCTCGCGTTTCTTATTCTTGTCTTCAACCTGAACGATCGTTTTGCCTTTAGGCACAAACTGCTCGGCAATATCGATCACAACGGACAGAACTCCACCCGGGTTGTTCCGGACATCAATCACAAGACCTTTCATACCTTCGCCTTCCAGCTTGGACAGTTCTTGCTTGAAGTGTTCAGCTGTGTTCTGAGAGAACTGGGTAATTTCGATAACACCAATTTTGCCGGGCTCCATATGAGCCTTAACGGTCTCAACGTCCACGTCCGCACGGACAATGGTATATTCGATCGGTGCGGCCTGGCCGCTGCGTTTAATCGTCAGCTTGGCTTCACTGCCTTTTGGACCGCGAATTTTGGCTACAGCATCATTCAGCTCCAGACCATGCAGTGATTCACCGTTAACGGTCAGAATAATATCCTTTGCGCGAATTCCCGCTTTCTCAGCCGGCGAGCCTTTAATCGGAGATACCACGACGACGTTGCCGTTTTCGGAAGATACCTCAGCGCCAATCCCGCTGAAAGAGCCTTCAATGGATTCCTCGAACTCTTGGGCTGTCTTTTTGCCCATATAGGAGGAGTACGGATCGTCCAGGGATTGCATCATCCCGTTAATCGCACCATCCACTAGTTTGCTGCGATCCACATCCTGATAATAATTCGACTGGATGAGATCCATAGCAGCACCGATTTTTTTCGCTTCATCGGCCTTCAGCCCGCTGGTTCCGCTCGCAAACACACCTTGTCCCGTCGCTGCCTGCGTAGTAAAGCCTGAACCCGTTAATGCCAGAGTCAGTACGCTTCCGCCAATCATGGCTAAAAGGACCAACCATACGACCGTGCGTTTTTTCAAGTGTGATCACCGCCTTTTATTCTCCGGCCAAGCATCTTCTAAGACCAGTTCCAACCATTGTAGTATATGTCCGGCTTGAACGGAATATTTATTCGCCTACAAATAAGGCATTGGATCTACAGGGTTACCGTTCTCACGAACTTCGAAATGCAGATGGGGACCTGTAACCCGTCCTGTCGATCCGGATTCTGCGATCACCTCGCCGCGGCTGACATGATCACCAACCTTAACCTTGATTCCGCCATTGCGGATATGGCCGTAAAGCGTCCACATACCGCCTCCATGATCGATAATAACACAGTTGCCATAACCGCTCCACCATTCGGCGAGAGTGACGGTTCCTTCATCTGCCGCGTGGATTGGCGTTCCTTCCGGAACTGCCAGATCGACACCTGTATGCATTTTTCCGACTTCTCCCGTAACCGGATGGGTTCTTCGTCCGAATCCAGAGGAAATACGGGCTCCACTTACCGGCATATACAGAGGCCCGCCGTTACCGGTAAAGCCGCCGGAGCTAGCAACCGCCGTTTTGCTGCTTTTCTTCGCTCCCGCCTTCTTCGCTGCCGCCGCCTTCTTCGCCGCTGCCGCCTTGGCAGCCGCCGCACGACGCGCAGCCTCTTCCGCTTTCAACTTGTTTTTCTCCTGCTGCAGCGCGGAACGCTTGCTTACCAGGTTCACGAGCATTTGATCTTGCTCTTCACTGATACCATCGGATTCCTCAATCTGTTGATCATAATTGGCAATGAGAACTTTCTTTTGCTTCTCGTTCTCGTTTAGGATCGACTTTTGGTTCTCCATTTCGGCGTACAGATCCTTAGCCTTGGCATACTGTCCTTCAAGCTCTTTTTTCTTGTCCAGAACAAGCGCCTTATCCTTCTTGTTCTGCTCTAGGAGTTCCCTGTCCTGTTCTACAAAGCTCTGTATTGAGTCGGCCCGCTGCAGGAAATCCGAGAAGCTCGTCGAGGACATCAGCACCTCCAGGTATGGCACATTGCCATCCATATACATGAGTCTGACGCGGGATTCCAACATTTTTTCGCGGGACTCAATCCGGGCTTCCGCCGCATCCAGCTCTGCTGCTGTCTCGTGGAGCTTGTCCTGCGTCTCATCGATTTGCATTGAAATACTGGTCATCTTATTGCTGACCTGGTCGATTTGATCAAGCACATATTGTAAATTCTGCGTTGTCTTATTTTTGTAATGCTGCGCTTCCTGCTTTTGCGATTCCGCTTTTTCCTTCTGTGCTTTGGCGTCCTCCGCCTGCTGCTGCAAAGCTTTGAGCTCATGATCAATCTGATCAACGCTTTTCTTTTGAGCATAACTCTCAGAGGGCTGGACAATAGCGGACGCCAGCAGAATAACGGCAAGTACAGAGGCTATCTTTTTCAAATTGCGTTCCCCATCCTTTCAAGAAAAACTTCTACCCGAAGTTCTGTCTTCCGTATGGACTCATCCCGGGCTTATCAGCAACTTGCGTGATTGATCTATACTTTCAAAAATTTGCGAAGAGAGAGAGTTGTTCCCCACATACCGATGAGTACACCGAGTATTAATAGCAAGCCGCCCCACTGCCACAGATCGTTTATAGGCAGCAGATTCATTTGTAGCGATATATCGGAGCCGACGGCTGCAGCCAAACGGTCATAGCCTACAAACAGAATCAGCACCGTAATCAAAGAGCCAATCAGTCCGATTAGCGTTCCTTCCACGAAAAACGGCCAGCGGATAAAGGTGTTCGTCGCACCCACCAGCTTCATAATGGCGATCTCCCTGCGCCGCGCCAGGATCGTTACCCTGATGGTATTCGAAATCAGGAACATCGACATCACTGCCAGACCCGCCACGAAAACAAAGCCGATGTTGCGCACTGTTTGCGTTACTTTGAACAGCGTCTCAATCGTGCCTTTGCCGTACTTCACCTTCATGATCGGCTGCTGATCGGAATGGCTCGTGTTCAGCGCTTCGATTTTCTTTGCTACAAAAGGAACAGTCGTCGGTTCGTACACTTCGATCTTGAACGAATCCGGCAGCGGATTATTGTCGTTGTCAAAGCCTTCAAGGAGATCCTTGCCCTCATCGCCCATGCTGTTCTGGAAATCGACCAAGCCTTGTTCCTTCGAAATAAAATCGACTTTGCTGACTTCCGGCATGGCGGCAATTTCCTTCTGCACTGTCTCGCGCAGCTGCTTGTCCACGTTCAAATTCAGGTATACCCGGATCTGCACCTGACTGTCCGCCTTGTCGGCGATCGCATTAACATTCAGTACAAGCAGAATAAATACGCCCAAAATGAATAGAGATACGATAATGGATATTACGGATGCTACGGACATCCAGCCGTTGCGGAATACGTTCTTCGCTCCTTCCCGCAAATGCCGCAAGAAGGTGTTAAAAGTCATATCCGTATTCTCCTCTCAGCTGGTCGCGCACAATGTTGCCGTGTTCAATCGCAATGACGCGTTTACGCATCGTGTTAACGATATCTTTATTGTGGGTGGCCATAACAATGGTTGTTCCGCGGAAATTGATCTCATCCAGCAGTTGCATAATGCCCCAGGAGGTCTCGGGGTCCAGGTTGCCGGTAGGCTCGTCCGCAATAATAACCGAGGGGTTGTTAACGATGGCACGAGCGATGGCGATCCGCTGCTGCTCACCACCGGAAAGCTGGGACGGCTGGTGATTCGCTTTGGACTTCAGGCCGACAAGATCCAGCACTTCCATCACGCGTTTCTTCATTTGTCTTTTCGGGGCTTCAATGACTTCCATGGCAAAAGCCACATTCTCATAAGCAGACAACCTCGGCAAAAGGCGAAAATCCTGGAAAATAACGCCGATATTGCGTCTGACGTAAGGAATCTTGCGCTGCTTCAGCTTGCCTATATTAAACCCGTTTACAGAAATCTGTCCTTTCGTCGGCACTTCTTCTCTATAAATGAGCTTCATGAATGTCGATTTACCTGCGCCGGACGGTCCGACGACATATACGAATTCATTGCGGTCAATCTTCACGGATACACCTTGAAGCGCATGGGTTCCGTTGGGGTATGTCTTCCACACATCCTGCATTTCAATCACTTCATTATCACTTCCTAGTTACATAATTAGCCATTATAATTTCGACATGTTCCAGCTAATTCCTCTAAAAAACTTTGGGAATCATCACAATGTTTATTATTGTAACAAATTTGTTACCTTTTTAGTACCCGAAAATTTTCCAATTCATTTACATATATATGAAAGATGGTATCAACCGTGTTTAATACGAAGCGAAAAAAAGGTGGGAGCCATGAAAAAAATTCATTTTTATCTGATCATCATTGCCAGTATCGTGCTGATCGGTTCCGTTACCGCCGGATGGATTCATCTCTATATCAGTCAGAATACGATTCCTGCTCATGTCAAGGTGGGGGGATGGGATGTGGGCGGCCAAAAGAAGGACGAGGTGCTGAAAAAGCTGGATGCCAAATTGAACGGGCTTCAGCAGCAGCCTATCACTATTTATGCGAATAACAAGGACGTACCGAAGGTCACGGTCACACTGAAAAACGCCGGAGTTACGTTTGAAGCGGATGCTTTCCGCAGCGCGGCCTTACGCCTGTATCAAGGAGGCTGGTTCGAGCGGATGAACGAACGGAGACACTTTCAGAAGGAATGGGGTATTACACCGCACTGGAACATATCTGTGATCAAACAAAAATTCGGTCCAGCATGGGAAGAAAAATATTTCGGCAAGCCTGTAAATGCCACGCGCCGGATTACACCGTCGGATGATGTTGTATACACTCCGGAAATATCGGTCCTGCGCATCGATTGGGAATCCTTCACCCATACGATGACGGCCCTCATTCCCAAAAGCTTTTCCGGCCCTGACGAATCCTCAGTTCCGCTGAAAATGAAGCTTCCTTTATATACAATGAAACCGAAGGTCACCGTGAACAGCCTGAAGGAAGAGGGAATCGAGCGCAAAATTATCGAATTCAGCACCGGACTTGGAACCAGCGCATCAGGGCGCGTGTACAATGTGAGCTCGGCCGCGAAGGCGATGGATGGCATGGTGTTGAAGCCAGGGGATCTTTTCGATTACAGCAAAGTGATTGCGAAGGCAGAGGAGAAATACGGGTTCCGCGAAGCGCCTGTCATTCTAAACGGAAAGCTGGTACCGGGGATTGGCGGCGGCATCTGCCAGGTATCAAGCACCGTGTACAACGCAGCATTGCGTACCGGGCTGCAGATCGTAGAGCGTCGCAATCACTCCCTCCCAGTCAGCTACCTGCCCAAGGGTCTGGATGCCACCTTTGCCGAGGGCTCCATTAATTTCCGCTTTAAAAACACAACTGGCAAATCACTGATCATCCGTGCCTTCGTAGAGGGGAACACATTGACGATTAAGTTTTTCGGCACCTTCCCCAAAAATACTGAATATTCGCTTGAATCGCGCACCGTCGAGACGCTTCCCGTAACGGAGAAACTCGTGCAGAACAAGGACATTCCAGTCGGTGCGCAGGAAGTGCTGCAAGAGGGCAAGCCGGGATACATTGTGGAAACGTATCAGATTAAAAAGGTCAACGGGAAAGTTGTCGAACGAAGTCTGGTATCCCGAGACACTTATCGCCCCCAAAGCCGGCTGATTGCTGTGAATTCCAATGAGCCGGGAAGTAGCAAGGATTCCTCGGATTCCAAAGACCAGGTCGTTGAGGATGGCATCAGCGGGCCTAATTTTTGAAGTAGTATTCATTCGTTATCTAAAAATGCTTCTGCATCTTCTAATTTATTAAAAGAATTGACCAAGTCACCAAACATTCGCTTCATTTGCATTTTGGATACGGTGGAACCGGTGAAGTAGGCCCATTTCGACATCCCGTGATCAACGGAAAGCTGGCCAAGATGGCTCAATTTATCAGCGACTTCCATTGTGAACAATTTTCCTTCGCTCATGTCTGCTATTCCGGTAAATCCAGGTTTTACGTTTTCGAGCAGTTCCGTCATTTCCGCAATGTAATCGTTTACGTTGTTCTTGTTGATTTCAATCACTTGAACCGCGACCCGATTCTTTGCGGCATCATAATGAATTGTGTACATATTATTCCCTTCTCCTATCGACAAGAAAATATTAGTTTAAAGAAAGGATACGCAAGAAATCCGGATTTGTAAAGGAGAACTCGCCAAATAATGTAGAAATATGTCGAATCACGCAAAACCTTTTTCTTTACCGTGTACAAGCATTTTATGAATCATCAATTGACTCAAAGAAGACCAATTAATCCCATGTTTCGACAAATTCTGCGTACAGACAGCAGGGATGGTTTGCCGAAACCATCCCTAAGAAACTCAACTTTATGGATATTCATATCATTCAGGGAATCAATTTGAGCCGGCGCGCCTGCTCCTCAGTCAGTATATATTCTTCGCTTGGCCAAACTTCATCCTCATCATCCACACCAAACATTTTCATCACGTCCAGCCAGATTCCTTTTTCGACGGCTTCTTCCTGGGTAATGATCACTTTCATAAATATCAGCCTCCCTGCTGTGCTATTTATTCTTGGCGAATTGCATGCGCCCAGCCCCCATCATGGATACGGACACGAGTGCGAAGAAGACCGGAATCAGTGCCCATAGGAAAGCGTGGTCCACGGAAACCGACAGCGCCGTACTTATTTTCTCCATAACCTGCGGTGGGATAAGCGCTCTGGCCTCCGGAGACAGCATATGCTGCGGATCAGCGTTTGCAGGTATGTTCTGCACAGCTCCGCCCAGCTTCTCCGTCAGTTGGCCTTTGAAATCATTGCGCTGGATGATGCCGAAAATCGTAATCCCGATCGTCATCCCGAGCGAGCGCAGGAAGGATATTGTCGAGTTCGCCGATCCCCGCTGCCGCAGCTCCATACCTTGAATGGCCGACATACTCAGTACGGAGAAGGAAAATCCGATGCCAAATCCGGTAATCATCATATATAGGGACAATACAAGCCGGGAAGTTTCCGGTGTAATCGTAGCGAGCAGAAACATGCCGAGCAGGAAGACCGTCGCGGAAAAGATCATGATCCTGCGGAACGTCATTTTGGAGGACAGTATGCCGCCCACCTGTGAAGCCACGACTGAGCTGAGCGTAAGCGGAAGGAGTATCAACCCGGAGTTAGTTGCACTTCCACCCATGACGCCTTGCACGAAAATCGGAATATACACCGCTGCCGTAATAAATGCTGCCCCATAAAATAAAGCGGCTGCACTGCTCGCGGCGAACAGTCTTTTGCGGAACATCTCATACGATATGATCGGCTCTTCTGCCTTTCTCTCCACCAGCAGGAAAATGATGAACAGCACAGCAAAAGCTGCAAACAACCCAAGAATAATCATGGAATCCCATGCATATTTATTGCCGCCAAGCTCCAGCGCGAACATCAGGCTGACCACAGCACCCACCAGGGTTGCCGCGCCCCAGATATCGATTTTCTGGCGGGAATGCTCATGCGATTCTTTGTAAAAGAGAACCACAAGCAGAAACGCGATGAGTCCAAGCGGTACGTTAATGTAGAAAATCCAGCGCCAATGCCAATAGTCCGTAATGTAGGCGCCCATCAATGGGCCAAACAGGTTCGCGACGCCGAATACGGCTCCAAACATTCCTGACATCTTGCCCCGGAGCTCCGGCGGAAAAATGTCAAAAATGATGGTAAAGGTAATCGGAATCAGCGCACCGCCCCCGATCCCCTGAATGGCACGGTAGATGCTGAGCTCAGTAATGCTGTGGGCCGTACCGCAGAGCATGGAACCGATCAGAAACAACACCACGCCGAAGATAAAAAACTTCTTTCTTCCGTACATATCGGACAGCTTCCCGAAGATCGGCATCCCTGCCATCTCGGCAACCATATAAGCGGAAGTAACCCATACGAATTGATCGAGTCCGCCCAACTCCCCAATAATGGTACCCATCGCGGTCGCTACGATCGTGTTGTCAATGGCGGCGATGAGAATGCCAAGCAAAAGTCCCGCAACAATAAAACCCAGCCTGTTCTTTTTAACAGCCATCGTTCTCCCCTATCCTCCTGATCCTTACAGCCTGATTTTCGCAGACTGCGAAACTGATGCTTCGCTGTCCTGCTTGAATTCATCTATATATTCAACAAGGCCGATCCGGCATCCGCTGCCAATGGTGACACTTCTGCCCCGGACGACAGACGCTTTGGTATTTTCCAGCACGATGGTATCCCCCTCGATGGTATCCGCCGTCAGTGAGCCTTCTGTGCCCGGAATGAATTTGCCGAGGAACGGCAGTCCGATCCCTTTTTTCACCATAATGCGTCCTCCAACCAGCTCACGCAGATGGCTGTGCCCGTATAGCTTGATAAACGCCTCCTCGGCATTCAGCATGCCGTTCACTTCTACGGTACCCCTAACCAGCATTTCTTCCATCTGGCAGTCTGAGCCCACTTGAAGCTCACCGGTGATTTTTGCCTTTTCGACCGCCATCCGTCCGCCTACCGATAGTTCGCCGGTGATCCCTATACTGCTTGCCGACAGCTCATTCCTTACCTTCATCTCACCCTGTACCTTGACGCTTCCAGCATGAAGTAAACCGTTTACTTCGGAGTTACCCATACATTTGAACATATCGCAATCTGTATCTCCGTTGATGATGGCCTCGCCCATAATCTTGATATGTTGAAAAGAGCCGCCGTTTGAACTCCCATTGCCGGTGATTTTCATGTCGCTGCGGCTGCCGCCCAAATTCCCGCTTGTCATCATATGCTTCCTTCCTCCTTTTTAGACATAGATCCTTTAGATTTGATAAGCTGCTCCAATTTGGGCATCTTCGTCCCGTGTCAGCTGATTTTTATATTCTACGCGTCCGATTTTGCAGCCCTTGCCGATAATGACATCATTGCCCCTCACGATTTCTGCTTCCGTATGCTCCAAATAGATCTCATCGCCTTCAATGGTATGAGCCTGCAGCTTCGCCGAAAGTACAGGTACGAACTGCTCGATGACACTGATCTTCTTGAGGCGTCTGACCGTGATGCTCTCCCCGCCGATTTCCTGCGCTTTGCAGGGCATATTCATTTTGACGTCGATCAGACCGGCGTTTAGCAGGCCATCGATACTGAATCCGCCATGAACGGACAACAATTCGCACTGCACGTCATCTCTTGTTTTCAAGATGCCAAAAACCTCTACCTTTTCTCCGTCAAGCCGTCCGCCTATAGACAAACGTCCGTTCACCGTCAGCAGTTCTTGGCAAACCGCATGCTCTTTGATCGTTGCCATTCCGTCAAGAATCATCCGGTTTGCTTTGAGTGCACCTTCCACTGTCGCCGTTCCGTTCACTGAGACGGTCTCGCTTTGCAGCGCCCCTTCAATCGTCAAGGTTCCGTTGTTGTCGAGCGAGATGCAGTCCGTATCCCCGTTAATTTTAGCCATACCATCTGTTCTGACATGCGAATAGCTCCCGCCTTGCGACCGGCCGATGCCGGAAATAGACAAATCAGATCTCATCTCCACTTTCTATACCTCCGTATCATTTAATTTCAATTTCAATTCTTCGATGGATGCAGCCAGGGACAAACGAAAAATCCATTTTACATCCTTGTCAAAATAAATCTGTTCAGCCGATTCCGCCAAGAATAGCAGAGGGACTCCCATTTTACGGATCAGTACCAGTTCGTACGGTTTCGCCGCCAGCGCGCCGTAGTGCTCCCGCATAACTGCAATCAGCATTTTTCCTTCTTCGCGGGTGATCTCCCCGCTTTGCAGCAACTTTTGCAGAAGATACACCGTCAGAATGTCGTTAAAGGACAACGTTTCCTGACTCCCTAACTCCTCTCCAAACAATTCTATGGTGAAAGATGTAACAATGTTACGTTTTATAAGCATTTCAGGGGAGAGAGATTCCACATGGGAACTTGGTGAAAATACATCCGCCAGCTCATCTAGAGACCATCCATCCTTCATGTTTATAATACGCTCGATCCGCTGCAATATTTTATCCTTAGGGAAGAAGGTTTCTTGCCCCGTAAAGGATGATCTACGGACAAACCATTCTTCAGGAATCAAATTTTTACGTTTCCAGCGGTACAGCTGTCCGTAGGAGATACCTGTCAGCTCCAGTAATTCCTTCTTCGAAATGAGATCTTCTTCGTTCATGATACCGCCTCCTCAGAAATTAATGTAACATAACATTGTTACGTTGTAAACTGAGCGAAAAGATATTTTTAAACTCGAGTTTGAAAATCAAAACCTTTTACGAGAGCAAATTAAAACAAAAAAACCACCAGCAAAGGTGGTTTTTGTCAAAACGATTCAGCTACATATTAGCACCGCAGCTTTTGCGGATCACTAGCTCGGTTGGTATGGACACATGAAGCGCCGCTTCCCTGTGGCTCATGATCTGATCGACGATCAGCTTTATCGCCGTTGCCCCCATTTCTTCGGGTAATACTCTTACCGTCGTCAAAGGAGGATTCACATACTGTGCCATTTCAATATCATCGATGCTCACAATCGAAATCTCTTCAGGGACCCGAAGGCCTATTTCATCTAATGCCCGAAGTGCCCCAATCGCCATCGGATCGCTCGCAATAAAGAAGGCCGTAGGAATATCGCCCTGCTGGACTGCATGTTTCATTAGCCGATAACCCGCGTCCGTTCCCCAGCCCCCCGTATGCAGATCACTCTCACGGAACAATCCCCGCTCCGTCATTAGAGAACGATACACTTGCTGCCTTTCATCGATATAATATTCCATCGAATCTTTCGAAAAGATGTAGCTCGTACCCCCGATATAACCGATTTTTTCGTGGCCGAGCAGAAAAAGATGCTCCATCGCCTGTTTCGCTGCCTTTTCCAAATCAAAAACGACAGCGTCACATTGATCGGAGCTAATATGATCTACAGACACGATATGCAGGTTCTGGTCCTTGGAATGCGAAACAAACGAAGTGCTTACTTTACCAATAGCGATAATACCATTTAATTCTGACATATCCATATCCTGGGTACCACCTTCAACCCAGCGGAATACTTTATGGATCTCGATTCCGCGCTTCAAGCATTCCCGTTCCACTCCAAGGCGAATCGACAAATAATACGGATCATAATATTCCAGCTGCTCTGAACACCAAATGACCATCCCTAGTTTAATATCTGGAAGGCCGTCTGTTTTGCGTTTGCGCTCTGTTTTCTTCTTATAATTCAGTTTCTTGGCAACTTCAATAACTTTATTCTTGGTTTCTTCAGGCACACTAAAAGAAAGGTCGTTATTGAGCACTCTGGAAACGGTCGCACTCGATACTTGCGCTAGCTCCGCAATATCTTTAATCGTTGCTATCTCAATCACACACTTTCTTCATTAAACTTGTTCAGACCGTTTCTCCCGGGGAAAGTAAGTTCCTGGGGCAAGAACTTCTACAATATTATCAATTATACCTTCTTGATTTCCAACTTGCGACCCAATTTCGAACCCGAAATACCGCCGGCTCTATATAAAAAACCTGTTAAACCTAGTATCTACTAGATCAACAGGCTTTAAACTTCCAAGCAAGTGATAGGATCAAGCTATCCAGGCGAGGTCTCACGCCCCGCAGCTTTTTCGGACAATCAATTCCGTTCGAACATTAACATGTAATGTATAGTCTCTTCCGAGCAAACGGTCGACGATCAGCTTCACTGCTGTGGCACCCATCTCTTCTGTAAACACTTTGACCGTCGTAAGCGGAGGATTCACGTATTCGGAAATATCGATACCGTCAATGCTAGCAATCCCGATTTGCTCCGGTACCTTGATGCCCGATTCATCGAGTGCGCGGAGCGCTCCGATTGCTAGTGGATCACTGGCCATAAAAAACGCCTCAGGCAGGTTTCCCTTTTCTATGGCCTGCTTCATCAGCCTATAGCCCTCTTCCGGACCCCAGCTTCCGACATACATGTGCTCCTTCCGATACAATCCCCGTTCTTCTAGCATATTTTCATAGACCTTCTGCCGTTCATCTTCGTAATATTCAAGCCCGCCTGCTGTCTGGATGTAACTTGTTCCCCCAATATATCCGATCTCTCTATACCCTAACTGCAGCAAATGATCCATAGCCTTTTTGGCCGCATCGGCAACGTCGAACTGCACGGAATCATGATCATCCGAGGAACGATAGTCTACATATACGATTGGAAAATCCGAATCAGCCCGATTCGGCTGTAAACCGCTTTCCACTTTCCCGACAACAATCAGCCCGTTCAAATCGGAGCAGTCAATCGTCGGGCTGACATCGTCTAACCATCGAAAAACGCGGTGAATGGATAGTCCTTGTTTAATGCATTCCTTCTCGATGCCTTGCCGGATGGTCAAGTAGAACGGATCCGAATATTCAAACTGCTCGGAGCACCAGAATAGCAATCCAATCTTCCAGTTTTTCTTGGCTTTGGGGCCGCTCCGTTTTCCACCTGTTCTTTTACGATAATTCAATGATTTGGCGACCTCAATGATATTTCTCCTCGTTTCTTCTGCTACATTAAAGGAGCTATCCTTGCTGAGTACCCTTGAAACCGTGGAACTCGATACCTTGGCTATTTTTGCGATTTCTTTTATCGTAGCGATATGAATCACACACTTTCCAGTGGGTTACTTCATAACCCTCACAGCTATTTTCTTGCCCGGTTCTACGTTCAAACGAATAGAGCTGATTGTCTCAGAACCGCGAATCTGCTCTACCTTTGCTTCATACTCTGTACCGTCAACGGATAGGGTGCTCCATTCACCAGGGAAACGGGCTTCCCACACAAACATCGGGCCAGACACATTTTCTATGACGCTTTCCCCGTTCCCGTTATGTGATAGATGAATTTCATTACCCCATACTGGAATGTTCTTAACATCACTCCATGCTATAGATCCTAACCGCGGCAGCGTCATCAGAACTCTGTCGGTTGCGCTAGGGGCAACTCCCATCATTCCGGTTATTAAAGAAGATATGACACTATAAGACACTTCCGGATATTCTCTTCTTGGCGTATTCGGGCTGGATAGCTCCAGCAGCACCTTGTATGCGACTTCATGCAAGCCGTAACGATAATAGATTTCAGCCAAATGGGAACGTTCCTCAACGTTATCCCCGCCATGCTTGACTACATCCAGCAGCGCGGAATTCAGCTGTACACCTTCTTCGATCAATCCAAAATATAAAGGCAGATAATGTGCCGATGCGTAATACTCAGTATACGGTGAACGGTCCTGAAGAATCGCTCCATTAAATCGTCCTGCCTGTTCATTCCACCACTCATTCATGTACATGTGCCGTATTTCGGCGGCTTTGTTCGTAAATTCCTCGGATTGCCCTTGGTGACCGCGAAGACTCTGAATTTGTGCATAGGCCTTATACCCGGCATAAAGCGCCGCTACCAAATCTCCAGCCACAAGCGGATGCGTGCTGTCTTCTCTATAAGAAGCGATTCCTCTGCGGCCATAGGAGGCATAATGTTCGGGCAGTCCATCCCCGTCCTGATCCCAACGCCCAACATAATCCGTTACCGACCGTTCATAAAAATGGGTAAGCACAGGATCTTTAATATAGTCTGTGTCTGCCGTCCACTGATACTGCCGCAAACAACAATCGATTAGATCGAAGTTCGCCGGCAAGTTGTACCAGAAGTCTTGATCATTTTCATAATCGACAGGTGCGGGCAAGCCTTCCTTCGTAATTTCCCAATAAGTGCAGAAGTCTCGCTCGCTTGCAATATGTTTGGCAAATTGGCTTAGCATGTTCTTGTTATGCTCCCGCAAGCCCAGCAAATGAGCGCCGGTGCTTTGATGTGCAATATCCCGCATGCAGAAGGCGTCTCTCCCTGGCAAAGCTGCCTCATACCAGGGTCCAACCGGATCGTCAAAATGAGCATAGGATAAGGCCTGCTGTTTGGCCCACGCAAAGGCTTCATTTAGTGTAGCGTCTGAGGAATCAAAAGCCAGATGACCGATACGATGCGTCTTCATATCAAATCATTCCTTTCTTGATCAGGACAAGACCGGCGCCCGGAATCTGAAGCCTGTGAAGGCCAGTATTCATCTTCATCTGGAAGCTGTTTACAATATCTCCGCAGCTGCTGCGGATTTCGACTTCCGCCAATCCTATATCTTCACTCAGTTCTAGTACAAGGCGTGTATTCAAGGTGCCATTCACAACAATAAGCGTCTCCGGCACATGCTCTCCAATATTCACAATGATGTCATCGTATGCGCATATCATTCGTTTCTCCGTCGTTTCCGCACGGACAAGTGGATATAGGGAATCCGGTTTACCTGGCATGAGCTCCCCCTCAATGAAGACGTCCCGATGTTCACGCCAGAAAGCCAGCCAATAGGACAGCATTTTCAAATGCTCACTCGGGATGTGATCCAGCTTGACTGAAATCTGCGGCACAGAAAACAAAATGTTGATGATCTGCAGCGCAGCGCTCTCCACGGGCTCTTGCGGATTCCACATGATCATATCGGAATGAACCGCGGTTTCGCCGCTTAGAAGCCTGACGTCAATCGTCCGAATCCGATTCTCAACCGCATCGTTCGGGCAGTCGGTGGCGCGAAGCATATTCCCGTATTTTTTCATCAATGGTCCAACATAGTTTTGCCGGAATTCGATCATGATGTCCGGTTTGATCGCCTTCAGTCTCGCAATAACATCGCTTAGCAATCGATCGACGGCTTCCGGCACAGAAGTGTAGTCCATTTCCGGATCCTTCTTGTCCTTGGTTTCTTCTGTCGCATAAAAGCTGTCCACAAAATCAAGCTTAAACCCGTCTAAATCCCATTCCTGAACGGCCTTCTCATACAGACCAATCGTATATTCGCGAACCTCCGGATACCTGGGATCCAGCACACCGGTACCCAGATTCTCAAAAACGGTTAACAATTTATGTTCGAACCGATGCCACGCATCGCTTTGTTTTCCAACAAACGGCACAGAGTACCATAACATGTATTTCAACCCTATCGCATGTACGCGCTCAACATGCGACCGCATATCCGGAATTTTATCCTCGCAAACGAGCCAATCGCCACAATAAGCGTATCCTCGGGCATTATCGGATGTTTGCCATCCATCGTCTACAATGACCATTTCACAGCCCAGATTTTTGGCGAGACGGCACTGATGCTCGATTTGCTCCGGATCCAATTGCTGATGGAAATTGTACCATGTCGAGAATACGGGCAATTTCGCCGCTTCCGGTACAGACCCGGGCTCATATCCTGGCATGGATGCCCACCAACGCTGCACATCATCAAGAGTTTGGTAATACGGCAGATCTCTTGCATCAAGACGGATAACCGCTTCATAGGTTTGCACGGGTCCTACCGGCTCTGTAAACAGCTTCACCGAGCATTTGAATACCGATGTCTCCTCATGAACACCCGCCGACATCTCGACGGCATTCAATGCATCAGAATAGGCAAACGTCAATCGGTTGCGTCCCATTGTGTTGAATAAACATCCTACGGGAGCGGAGTAAGTTGCTTTCGATACGAATCCTCTTTCCCAATCCACATGAAGCCTTCTGTTGCGGTAAGCAGCAGGATGCCAATAACCATGAATGTCGATCGCAGGAATATGCCATATCATTTCAACCACCGACGGGTTGACGGGTGCATCGGCCGAAAGTCGTATCGTTAATAACTCCACACCCTCTCCCGCCGATTCAGAAAACATGGAGACACGAAATTCTTCGTTTGCACCAATCACTTCAAATTGATATTTTCCGGTATCCAGCTGTCTCATATCTATACTTGACTTCGTCACATGCTGTCCCTCCATCGCCTATCATTATGTTTGTTTGCTTGAATGGTTAACCTTTTACCGACCCAAGGGTAATGCCGCTGACAAAATACTTTTGCAAGAACGGATATACGCATACAATCGGCAGGGTAACGACCATGGTCACCGCAGCCCGAAGGGTGGAGCTTGAAATATTCCGATATTTCGAATAGGCTACCTGAGCATCCTGAATTTGCTGAAGCGCCTCAACTTCAAGAAGCAGCTTGCGCAAATACGTCTGTAGCGTATCCCATTTTCCATTCGAATTGTACAGAATCACATCAAACCAGGAATTCCAGTGGCCAACCGCGCTGAATACGGCAATTGCGGCGAACACCGGCACGGAGACCGGAATGACAATCTTGAAATAGATCCGAAGCTCGGAGGCTCCGTCAATCCGTGCTGACTCAAACAACGATTCAGGCAAGCCTTCCATGTATGATGCCATAAGCAGCATGTAATAAGCATTTAGAAGGCCAGGGATCCAGTACACGTTAAACGTATTGATGAGCCCAAGCTTCACCATCAGCAAATAAGTAGGAATCAGCCCGCCTCCAAAATACATGGTGATCAAAAACAGAATCCGCATGAATTTTCTGCCGGAAAAGTTGCGGATCGTAACCACATAAGCAAGCAGCCCTGTCATGAATACGCAGGTGGTTGTCCCGACGACAACGCGAAGAATCGAAATCCCCAAGCCGGAATACAACTTATCGTTCTGGAACAAAAATTTATAGGAGTCGAGCGAAAAGACCCGGGGGAAAAAATAGATTCCTCCTCTGGCAGCATCAACCCCGTCATTAAAAGAAAGGGCCAATAGATTCACAAAAGGATACAGCATGAAAAAAGAAAAGATGAGCATAAATACAACATTACATGTGTCGAAGATCCGGCTGCCAATAGTTGGTTTCATCTTTAGAGAACTCATATCACTCCTCGCTCCCTTACAAAATGGATGTGTCCAGCGTTTTTTTACTGATCCGGTTTGCACCGAGAACAAGCGCTAATCCAATGATGCTCTTAAGTAGTCCAATCGCTGCACCATACGAGTAATTACCAAGCTGAATCCCGTATTTGTACGCATACGTATCGATAACCTCGTGATACTCTCTCGTTTGCGAGTTGCCGATGAGCAATTGCTGCTCAAAGCCCGCATTCAATATTCCGCCAATACCCAGAATAAACAGTAAAACGATCGTCGGGCGGATACTTGGCAATGTGATGTGCCACACCATCCCAAATCGGCCCAAGCCGTCCACTTTGCCCGCATCATACTGTTCGGTATCCACGCCGGCAATCGCAGACAAATAAATAATCGTCGCCCAACCGACGTCTTTCCATATATTCGTAGTCGTTAACAGCCCCCAAAAGTATTTCCCCTCACCCAAAAAAGCAATAGGCTGGTGGATGATACCCAGTCGCAGCAGCATATCGTTGATAAAACCCTCATTGCCTAATAGCGCAAATAATATGCTGGCAACAACGACCCAAGAAATAAAATGCGGTAAATAGGAAATGGTCTGGATAACCCGTTTGAAGCGTTTCATGCGTAATTCGTTTAACAGTAGAGCCAACACGATCGGGGCTGTAAACCCAAAAACGATACCTAAACCACTGATCGCCAGCGTATTGCGAATGATATTCCAAAAATCTGGAGAGTGAAAAAAGGTTTTAAAATGAAGAAGTCCAACCCAATCACTGCTGAAAATCGGCTTGCCAGGAATGTAATTCATAAAAGCAATGATAATGCCATACATCGGGAGATAACTGAAAATAAACACCCATATAATCATCGGAATGCATATCAGCCATAGCTGACGTTCCTTATATATTTGCCGCTTTACAAGTTGAAGTCTTGATGTGGGTTGTACAGATACCTGTGCTAATTCGGACTTCATCCAGCCACCCGCTTTCTTGATCGAAAATTTCGAAGCGAGAGGGAAGAGATATCCTCCCCCTCTCGTTCACTTGCCTCTATTTCCAGGAAGCCATGCGAGATTTGTACACGTCGGATCTGTATTTTTCGATATCGTGAAGACCCGCACTATTCAATTTATCCTTCATATCATTAAAATTCTTCATCATTTCATCTTCCGTCTTGCTCATGACCGTTTTGGCCCACAACGTTTCGAGTTGATCGTCAATTTGCTGCTTGGTGATCAGGAGTGGATCATTAGCCGGAATTGTAATGGATCCGATCGAGTTATCGTAAATCGTATCCTTCAAGTTGTCGTTCATGATCTTTTTCCATTTGGCTTCATCGTTGAAGTTTTGGTCGAACCAAATGGTGCTGTGTCCGTCATCCTTCATCGTGCCTTGACCCTCAACCAGACTCAAATAATATTGGCCAAGCTTATCCGATTTCGCATAATCCCATGTCGCGTCAATGATCGCCTTCTTCGCTTCTTCAACCCAGCTCCATTTGCCGTTCTCGTATTTCCATACCGAATCAGGTTGGTTCGGAGCCCCCCAGCCAATCAAACGGGTACCCATATCTGTGATGGAGAAGTTCATCCATTTCATGATATCTTCAGGATTTTTGGCCTTATCTGTAATAATCGTGAAGACTCCACCGCGTGCATTTTTAGGAGACAAATATGCTTTTTCCGCATCAGCCGCTTTTAACTTCACTTGCACATAACGCTGTTCTTCCTTCCAATCCTTGTTCACCTTCTGCCACACTTCATGTCCCGCATTCCAGGACTGCCACCAAGGGCCGATATGCCCCATAATGCGTTCAGCCGAAAATTTGGCCTTCCAATCATCGAATTTGTTGACGAAAGTGTCAGGATCAAGCAATCCATCCCGATAAATTTGGTTCATGAATTTGGTAAGCTCGAGGCCTTCCTCAGTGTTGACCCAATGGGTCATATCCCCTTCCTTGGTAACCTTGTAGCCATTTTGAAGTCCATACATGCCGGCTACCGTCGGTACCATATTCGTCGTGACAGGGGCTATGCTTGAAAGCGCATACGTTTTTTCGCCTTTGCTATTTTTGGGATGAGCAGCCTGCATCTGCTTCAAAATGTCGTAGTACTGTTCAGGCGTTTCAAAAGCAGGCGATCCCATTGCCGTATACCAGTCGTTGCGAATATGGGCGGAGTTGTCGGGAATAGGGAGCAGCCCCCAACTCTTCGGCAGCATGTAAAGCTTGCCCGCTTCGTTGTAGTACGATTTGAACCAAGGCTCCAGCTGTTTTTTAATATTCTCGCCGTATTGATCCATGTATTGTCCAATCTCTACGGCTTTCCCCTGGTTGATCCATTGCTGAGCTTCAGACTCGGTTAGATTCGTAATCACCTCAGGATAGTCACCGCTTACGAGCATCAGGTTCAGCTTCTCTTTTTTGTCCACGTCGTAGACGATATTGTTCAGCTTTACATTGAATTTGTCGAGAATGTATTTTTGAAGCTCCGCTTGGTACTTCTTCACGTTATCAGGGTTGTCTTGTCCGGAATAGAAATTGATTTCGACGGTTTTATTTGGGACTTCCCACCCGAATTCATTGACTTTCTTTTCACCGGTGTCAGATTGCTGTTCCGTTTTCGCTGCATCATCTGTCTTTGATTCACCGCTACAGCCTACAAGCGTCGAAAACGCAAAAATAAAGGAACAAAGCAGCATAAAAGTCTTCTTCACAAATTAACCCCCTTAATTATGAATCCGCTTACAACATAATGTTAGAGCAATACATTGACGAGAACCCATATGTACTGTGCAGCCATCACCTCAGCTTGATCATTATTTGCTTGTATTAAATTTACTAAATTATAGAGTTAATATTCAATATATTTTAGTAAATTTATTGATGTTATCTTATCACCACAGTTTCGGATAATCAAGCTGTTTATTTCATAAAAACAAAAAAAGAGCAGCTCATCGGCTGCTCTGACTTTTAACTCATGCCTACATCGTTATTAAAGGGTAGCTTCTGCACTCACATGGGAAAGTGTCTCCCTGGCCCGTGACTTTAGTATTCTAGCCGCAAACCAGAAGTTGCAAATTGTCAACGCGCATATTTAGTAAATACAATAACAGAATACGATCCATTTTTAAAGAACCTCGTTAGATACATGTAGATGATTGAAAGTGGATTTTCCCAAAAAAATACAAGAGCAGAACGCTGTCGTCTGCTCTTGTAATCGTAAATATACACTTTATAAATTCTTAAGATAATGCAGGTTTAACGCGCCAGACCGTGAATCCGGAGCTCATCGCCCGGCACTGTCCAATCGCTTGCTCCGGTGTATGAATGTCCTTGTTCCATTCAATCACGTAGCGGAATTCATAGAACCCGCCCAAAGTCGCTTTAAAATTGGTTTCCCAGTAGTTGCTCATGGCCCAGATGTACAGATGCTTTTCCGTATCTGCATTTTGCTGGGTATGGAGCATTCGTTTCCCGTGTTCCAGAGCTCCCAATTGAACCAGCGGTGTATCCGGCGTAGCCACCATGAGGGAAGCGTTTTTGCCTACGTATGCTAAGCCTTCCTGAATGCAATAGTAGTCAAGCAGTGTTCCCGGCAGCTGATCGACCCAAGGGCGGAGAGGCGCCCCTGCTTTATCCAGCCACAACGTTTCGTCATCAGACGCTCCGGACGTAAACGGCATGGAAATATACACATTCTCAGGTTCCCAGACGCTGTCTTTGTGGAACCGTACGGCTGCATCGACTCTGCTGGACGCTGCGTAAAGCTTGAGATACACGGAATAACAGCTCATTCCACGCGATTCGAATTGAAGCTCCACGACCCCGAACAACGGGCCGTTTGAGATGGCTTTTGCCTTAACAAGCCGTCCTGCAGAGCGTTCCACGTTCAGCCCTTTTCTGTTGCGGCCCATCCGGCTGCGCACCGCATAGATGCTGGCTGGAGTGGCAGGGCCATCTGTCGGAGTAATTTCATAGACAGGCGTAAACGCACCATGCTTTTGGTCCTTGCGAATCAATTCCTCGCCCGTCTCCTTGTTGACCCAGGAGAGGATGCCTTCTTCGCCCCAGCGAATCTTCACATAAGGAGACTCAGCGCTTTGTTCTGACATTACAACCGCATCCTTAGCGCTGCCAGATGAATACATATCCTCCATATCATACACCGTATCGGCACCGACCAGCTTAAGATTGCTCGTGGTCTTTGCCTTCGATGTTTTCGCAGGACGAAGGGTATATTCCTTGTGCTCCCCAGGCTGAAGCTCCACCTCAATGGTGACGTTCTGAATGCCGGCCTGATGCGGAACCACCTGTCCGCTTTGCTCGTCGACAACCTCCAGCCCATCCTTGAACCGTTCATTCTCGAAGCCATCCCATCCAAATTCGGCATACTGCTTAGACGGATTCGGCTCCGTATTGGCTACGCGGTAGCGGAAAGCGCGTCCCGGATGCAGCAAAGATCCTTCCTGAGCGTTCCGGACTTTGTCCAAAGCGCTGTGCGCCAAGCGGCTTGCGTTGGCCGCATAAGCCATCTTGCGCACTTCGAGCATTTGCACGTTCCATTCCCACGGGGAACCAACAGAGGCATGAAATCCCCATGTATGCTCCGCATACATCACAAGCTGGTGCTCGATGTCCGACAGCTCCTGCTGGCTGATGATCTGCTGCTGCGGGTCTAGCCGTTTAACCTTCCGCAGCGCACGCTGGGCATCCTTGAAGATCTGAGTATACATCGGCGTGGAGCCTACTCCATCCGACCACCAATCCGGCCAATCACCGCGATATACCGGAATTTCTACGGTTTGCTCCTTCAGATGGCTGAAGAAATGACTTAGTGTGGACATTTCGATCTGAACCTTGTCTCCATGCTCCTGGTTCCACTTCTGAATGGCCAGCGCGATATCCCCGTTCGGTGCACCATTATCCGTTGCCAGACCCGAAATCATGACTGGAATAAAATCGTACGGATATCCCTCTTCTTCCAGCTTGCTCAAATAACGATCAATGCGCGTTTCCATAATCTCTTCGCGGTTATTTACGATCGCCGGCGTATAGAATTCGTCTCGGATCATGTAGCTGCCGACTGCGTCCGGACAAAAGCCCAGCTCGTTACCGAACATGTAGTGCTCTCCGTTCCATACAAGCAACTTCTCTCCGCCCGGTGTCTCCCACCAGAATGGGATCTGCTTGCGGCCCAGCGCGAACATACCGTGATGTGTGTGAATACAGGAGAACAAATGCTGTACGCCTGCATCTAGCAAGCTCTTCGCATAACCCCAGCTATAGCCGTTAATGTCGGCTGTCATAGCCGAATCTACAGGGCAACCGATGGAACGCCCATATGCAGCCGCCTTGGAGTGTATGGAGCGGAGCAGGTCTTCATCAGCGAGCTCTGTCATGTTGAGATAGGTGCCCGATAATTCAATGTCACCTTGACGGATCGCTTCCGCAAAATCGCTTTTTTCCTCGTCAGAAGCTTCGCCAAGGAACCGCTCAACCGCCCAAAACGTCTCGCAGGTCCATTTGAACCCTTTCCATTCGTCACGTTTACCGGACCGCACTTCCTTGGAAATCTTCACGGCTTGTCGAATAAAATCAACGTGATATTGCTCGATGCGCTCCTGTCTTTCCGTATAGCCAATATCCGTATGCGAATGGTGAATGACAAAAATGCGCCAATTACGGCTAAGTTTATTCATCGCGAACATCTCCAGAGATCAATTTTTTATAATAGAACCTACCAAAATCTAACCTTCCTGGGCTCCAGTAAAAAGCCGGCATGCTCCTCTAAGCGCACTAACCGACATATCCGATGATATCAGGACCGGGACATTTTCCATGAAGTCAGAAACAAAAAGATCTGCGCTTCGGGCAATTTGCCCGCCGATGATAACAGCGTCAGGTTGAAAGGATTGGAAAAAGGGACGCAGAACCTCCATCAGCCTCTCGCCGAACTCGCGGAACAGTTGTACCGCCTGCGTTTCACCGCTGCGTGCGCGTTCCGCGAGTTGCTTCACATCTTCTTCTCCAGCGGCTACTTGCTTAATTCCCATTTCCTCGGCGAGACGGACGATGCCTCTGCGCGAAATGTAGTCATCCATGATCCCTTCCCTGTACGGCAAACGGAACATCCAACCGTCCGTGGGAACTCCCTCGGCCTGTTTAATCAACTGCCCGTTTTTCACAAAGGCTGTGCCGAAGCCCGTTCCAATCGTGAGGCAAATCGCTTTCTCGTAGCTGCGTCCCACGCCAAAAGCGCATTCGCCGAGTGCGAACAACGCCGCATCATTTTCGAAGGCAACCTCCGGAGCATGGCTCCACTTATCCTGCAGCTCAGGAATTTCGGAGATTCTTGCAGTCAATTCTTCTTTGAGATTGACACCGTAAAGCGACTCAAACTTATTCAAGCCGCGTGTCAGGCAAATTCCCTGTTCATAATCGAAGGGACCCGGGAACGCTAGTCCCACGCCCCGGATCGCGTATCCGGCGGGAACCTGCATGCCCTGAATCTTTACGAGATCGGTGAAATGCTGCAGCAATTCCTCTCTTGCTTCCCCCGAACGGGCGGGATGGATGCTTAAGCTTCCAAGCATTTTCCCGTCGCATGCGAAAATGCCTGCTTTTACATACGTACCCCCAACGTCAAAGGCCAGAATGCTATCTTCCATTCGGTTAGACCAGGCTGACGTTCCATTTTTTCGAAACGCCTGCTTTGATCAGTTTGCATGGTTTACTTCCCTGATTCACAATAGCGTAAGGGCCAAACGAAGCCGGGATGATGTACGACTCTGCATAGCGGAATTCGACGTAAACCGATTCATCGTTAAGCGAAACGATACGCACGCATTCTCCCTCAACCAAATTAAGCAGGACAAACTCGTCGCCCGTTTCATCTTCCCAGCGGTCGGTCAAATGAAGCCGGTTTACATAGAAGAGCAGATCGTCCCTTTCCCCAAGTACATACTCCGAATTGCTTCCTTGCTGTTTCAGAAGCTTCGGCTGCGGAATCAGGTTATCCTGAACCCACTGTCCTTTACGCGAAAAATCAACATTATCAAAAGCGTACTGGACGTTCATTGGGCGCAGCTTTCCATCCAAGTCCTTCCGCACGTAATCATATATTTTGAACGTGAACCACCATGTCGTCGCCGAAATTTCAAGCACAAAGTTATCTTTGCCCGAGCAGTGAACCGTGCCCGTCGGAATGAGATACAAGTCTCCCTTCTCACTTGTCCATTCCTGCACATAGTCTGTAAAAGGAATCGGTTCCCCTGTGATTTGGGACTGCTCTGCAGCCGTTTTGAACGACTCTGGCGTACATTCATCCGTCAGGCCAAGGTACACTTTGGCGTCACCTTGTTTTTCCATGATGTAATAGGACTCCTGCTGCTCCATGAATTCGTTGAACCGCTCACGGATATAGGCCTGCTTCGGATGGACCTGGCAGGAGAGATTATCACCTTCCATCGTATCCAAAAAGTCAAACCGAACAGGAAAATAATCTCCGAACAATTGAACGTTACGAGCGCCAATCACTTCCAGATGGGAATAAGCCATCACGAGCAGGAAAGGAATTTCCACGACCCGCTCCCCATTCGATACGAGCACCGAATTCTCCGGCGCAATCGGTTCGAAGTTCCAAGCGCAGTTGACCATGTCCGCCGGCAAATCCGCTATTTGCTTCAGATATTGTCCGCCCCATACGCCAGGCATCAGAAACGGTTTGACTCGCATTGGAAAACGTGCAATATCATCTATTGCGGCCTTAAGGTCGCGTACGGTCAACAGCATTGGGCAGCGCGGATTATTCATATCGACATAAACGTCGAAGGATTCCAAACGCTCCTTCCGGTACGTTTCCAGCACCGGCCATTCCACAAAATAAGCTATTTTATATTTTTCTACCGCATCCACATTCCAGCTTAGTCCGAAGTTCAGCAAGCCTTCTTTGTGGGCAATCTCCTGGTATTCCCGCGAAACATCGAGGAACAGTGAAGCATCGCAGCGGCCGTCACACAACCATAGAGCACCCGGGCCAAAAATGACAAACAGCGTCCGTTCACTTGCGGAATTCGTTAACTTGTCCGCATATTCCGCAAAACTACGCTGCGCCCCGCTTTTGAAATATTCGTCGATCTTCGCCTCCGATACGTATCCAAAAGCGCGATTATCAGTAATGTTACCGTGGAAATGCTCTCTCAGCTCAGTTCCGGATTTTAAATAACCATACACATCTGTAGCGACGAAGCAAAATCCATGCTCTTCTGCATACGGGCTTAAGCGCTTGAGAAGCGCCTGAAAATCTGCACCATGCGTACCATCTACTACAAGGGTGAACACGTTGCTTGTACCTTGATCTTGAGAAATCACGCGCTGCAGCATTTCCTCGTAACCTTGTCCAATACCATTTTCAAGTAAGGCTTTTCGAATCGGATTCAGCGGTCTTTTTTCGAACATCACATTCCATTCCTTTCCAGAGTACCGTCACTCTCATAAAACTGCCTTTAACAACAGCGAATCTGAGCCTTGCAGCCCCTGTTCTTTCTTTACAACCAACAGTTCGGATAACCGTAGTTCCAAACAACACCGAACTTGTGTAACATTGTATTAGAACAGCCTGCAGATGTCTTTGCATGAACGAGTCTTCCTTTTGTAAAAAACGGACATCTCTTGCCTCTCTTCTTTTCTCTACCTAAATAAACTTCCTGATTTGAGAATGAAAGGAGATACCCATGTCATTGATTGAAGCAGCCTTTCGCCGTGCCAACCAGATATGCAACCGTCAGCTAACCAAAATTGAAGAAAATGACCTGATTATTTCCATCCTATATTGGGGCTTCATGCCCACCCATTTTGATAATTCCATGCACCGCCACTCGTTCTTTGAAGCATGTTATGTGCTCGAAGGCAGCGGCCTCTACACTGAAAACGGTATGGAATATCCGCTCAGTAAAGGGACATCCTTTTTGTCTTTGCCTGGTACTTGGCATCAAATACGGAGCGGTACCGGACTAACCTTGGCGTATGTTGCTTTTGAAGTGGATGAGGATCGTACCGGGAGTGTATACACCGAGGCCTTTCGCCAGCTCTTGGAGCAGGCCCAAACGGTCATCATTGGCGCGGATGCACATCCTGTGGGTCATTTTTGGGAAGCGTTAATATCCATCTTTCAGGATTCCAAGCCCGCCATGCCCTCATTGCTGAAATGCAGCTCTACGTCACTGCTGCTTTCGATTCTGGACCTGCATGGACCGGGTCCGGCGGTTTCCTTTCATCAGCCTTCGGATGCCGTCCATGATGAAAATATCCTTTTTCGGCAAGCAAAGCTGTTTATAAAAGATAACCTGAGCAAGGAACTCACCCTAATGACCGTCGCGAATCATCTTCATATTTCTTCACGACACCTGACGAGATTGTTCCAACAGCATACAAACCAAACCTTCGTTCACTATGTTCAGGAGCGGCGGGTTCGATTTGCTTCACATCTGCTGCTGGAAGGGGAACACTCCATTAAAGATATCGCTGACCAGTGCGGCTTCCAATCCGTGCACTATTTCACCCGAATCTTCACCAAGAAGATCGGCGTATCCCCTGCCAAATTTAGACGTTCACAGTTTACAGAGGGACGTTCTGGCAAACACATTTTTAAATAAATGAACCATACAACGCAGAAAAGCCGACACCGGATGACGATGCCAGCTCTTTCCTTGCTGTAATAAAGATTTTTAATTAATGAGGGTATAATGCTTCGAATTCGTTCCCGCAAGGTCCCCCATCCGGATTCGCCTCCAACATGACTTCAGATCCATCCGCAGCGTAAAGCGGCCGATAAAAGGTTCCGATGCGGGCTGCCGAGGCATTTGCGTAATGGCAAATAAATGCACGCCGGAAACGGTCCTTGGATTTATTGCGGTATGAGCCATGTATGATATTCCCGTTAAAGAAAAGCACATCGCCTTCATCCATTACCGCGGGTATGGCTTTCTTATCTTTAGGCGGCTTGACGTAGTGGGTAGTGAAGGATTCTTTTTCATCGGCGAGGTCCGGACATACGATTTCATTGCGACTTGTTTCAGGAACGACCAATAAACAGCCATTTTCTTCATCGGCAGCATCTATCGCCGTCCATGCCGCTATACAGTTCCCCGGCTCTACCTTCAAGTAAAAGTTATCCTGGTGAAGCGCCTGTCCTCTTGATCCCGGAGGCTTGTAGTAATACATGCTTTGCGCCGCCAGGGCAGCTTCTCCGTACAGATCCTCCAGTACATTCATCACCGGCCTATGAAGCATATATTTCATGGCAGTTGGATGGATCCGATGGGGATGCATTACGCGAGGATATCTTTTCAAAGGGTCCTCGGTTACCGAATCGAACTCGGGTTCAAAATGTCCGGGAATCTTCGTTTGGCTCATGATCTCAAAAATGTTTTTGATGTCGGCAAGCTCTTCCGGCTCGAACAATCCCTTCACAATCAGATACCCTTCCGTTTGAAAAGCTGTCAGCTGTTCCGGGGATAACACCTTTCCACTCAAGGTCATACGCCTTACTCCTTTACACGGTCATGATTGCCATCCGTTCCAATAAGAAGTTCTCATTTCACTGGGGGTTTTGCCTGTCTGTTGTTTAACCATTCTGGCAAAGTGAAAAGTGGACTTAAAACCGCAACGGCTCGAGATCTCCGCGATGGAAAGCCCGGTGCTGCCAAGCAGTTCCAGAGCACGAAGGACGCGGTACTTCCATACATATTTGACAGGCGTCGTATTTTCATGTAGATGGAACAAGCGCACCAAATGCTCCGGAGAGACACTACCGTGTTCTGCCAAACGATTCAAAGTCAGCTCTTCCGCAAATGAATCGTGTATGAGCTCCTTCACTTTGACTACCGACGAGTGCACTTGTTCCAGGCTCCGGATTCTGTTCAGTTCATCAGCATACAGCTGCACTGCCGCCATCCCAACGCTGCGCAGTACATCCTGGTTTCCACCTTCCCGAGACTGGATCGACAGCATTAGGTCCGTCATCCGGTTCATCGCTTCGGAAATAGGCTGGATTCTCGGAAGAGACTTCATTTCTCCCATCCACTCATCAGCTTCCTCCGGTTTGTCCACACGGACTGAAATCCAGCGATGCCAGGACTCGGCATGCTCGGAGAAGGTAAAAAGCTCATGATGACCAGGAGTAAGCAGAACCACCGATCCCGGCTTGACCTCAAGCCGATTGCCGTCGATCTCGACCGTCATTTCACCGGTGTGAAGTAAAACCAGCTGAACATCCTGCTGGATCCTTGGCCCATACCGGCCTTTGGGCGGATACACAATCGTGCCTGCAAAAGCGGATATTATTCGGTTGTACGGGATCATATCCGGACCCTCCCCAGCATCGGCAGTCGCCTCATTGACCTGTTCATCGAAGCTGAGTTTCCTGACTTTCCTCATTCGATACATCGGCCCACAACTGTTCCGCTATCCGTTTGAATAATAATGCCTGCTGCCAACGGTCTGAAATCTCTTCATCCGATCCATCCGTTCTCCGCGTAATCGCATACCCGGGCGGCCCCAGTTCTGTTACAAAAGGAAGCAGTTCCCCCGGGCAGGCACCAGCTTTCCAAGACTTAAAACCATAGGTCCACCAGCGTTTAAAGGAAGCAACCATTGGATGTTCACCGTCTTGACCGACATCGATTTGCACCTGTTCACCATTGGATACACGGGCATGAATAGCTCCAGTCCGCGATAGCAGCTTCTGGAAGCATGCTTCCGCCTCGTCGGATCCACCATTCATTTCACCGGCTACAACATAATGGGACAAATCGATGGTCAGACGCAGCTCCGGAATAGCCTCAACATAGCTGACCGTCCGGATCAAATCCTGTGTCACCGTGCCTCGGTGCGTCTCGATGAAATTAGGGATGCCCGAGCGGCGTGATGTCTCCAGAATCCCATTCAGCAAATCAACAGCTTGTTCATCAATAACAAATGAATTCATCACTTGGGAATTGATATACTGTACCGGGCCAAATGCTTCTGCGGCTTTGATTGTGTTCGCCAGATCTTCCGGACATGCAGGAAAAGATAAGGCGCCGAATGTCAGATTGTAACGCTCGAGCAAACTGCGCCAAATTTTAGCCTCATCAGGTGAAGGGATAAAGCCCACGATGCCGTCATACCCTGCCTCAGCGATTTTTTCGAATTTTTGCTCTATGGACCATTCTTGCCCCTGTTCACCAATACCGATCATTGCCCACCAGGACTGCTGCAGGCTGAGTTTAGGATCAGATGATGTTCCAGTATGGATCCGATTCCAGCTTGGCATAATATCAGCCTCCAACTAAATTCTATAGACTCAATTACTGAAATTTGTCCTAATATTGAACGAGGTGGCCGCTACGGTTACGGATCGTTCTTCCGATCGCTGTTGTCTCCTCATTTTTTCTTCAGATCGATTCCGTCCCCTTCGCTACGTTCGCTTCTTTTTAAGTAATAAGCCCGGATCATAGACCCAGGCAATTCTTGTTAATCAAGCGGGTATTTCACTGTCAAATCTTTCCGATCAGGTATTGAGGCATCTTCCCGGATATAGTGACATACATAGGAACGGCGCCAGCGGTCCACGCTTCTGTTCCGGTTTGAGGAGTGAATGAGCAGCTCGTGGAAGAACAGAATATCTCCTTTTTCCATGATCACTGGAATCTCTTTGGACAAATCCACGCCTTCCGTCTCATCCGTCCATTGCTCGTGCTCATCCAGGTTTTTAACCTTACCGTGCGGTAAAAGTCCCAGCTTATGCGTACCCGGAATAACCCACAGGCATCCGTTTTCTTCGTCTACCCGTTCTTCCATCGCGATCCATGCCGCAATCATCGTCATCGGGTCATTTTTGATATAATAAAAATCCTGATGCGCGGCCTGACCATGGGAACCCGGCTCCTTGTAAAAAAACATGCTCTGAACGCCAGCCGCCTCCCGACCCATCAGCTGCGCAAGCACTCCCCGAACTATTGGAAGCTTCATCATCTGACGGGAAAAGCCGTCATGCTTATGCGGATTAAAGAGCCTTGTTGAGAATCTTGCTCTTTCCGTCGTGCGGGCCCATTCCGCCATCTCCTCCATAGGACCGCTGCGTATGTCGTAGATATGTCTGTTAAAAACATCGATCAGATCGCCGCTGCAGCCTTTTTTGATCAATATATAACCATCTTCATGATACTGCTTAATTTGATCTTCAGAGAGTGGAGTCAGCAGCTCGCTTTGCACACCATTCATATTTAATTTCCCCTTTCGCTCTTCAAAAGTCAACCATAAGGTAAGCGTTTCAATCTTGATGTCATTGTACTCACGCTGCCGGGGTTCGGCAATACCTCTAATTATCAACCTTGTGTCTGTAATTGATATCTGTGATTTATGTCACTGAAGAATCTAAGTCTGCAGTACAAAAAAGCTGGTATCCTTTTAAGGTACCAGCTTCAGTTCCATATATTGATGTCCAAGAAGGAGCTTGGCCAATTTTAGTAGCTTTGAGCAACTCCAACATTTTGTTACCATCCATACTCTTAAAAACAAAAACCGCAGTGTAATTCCCAATGTCCTCCCAAAATACATCATTGTCATTAATCTTACTTTTAGTCTCTTCATTTAATATTGACAGAACAAAATCCTGCCCATTTCCCCCAGGGGAAGCATTATTAAATTCTTCCTGACTCCATTCTCCAATATATTGCATAAAATCCCCTTTGTATACGGGCCAATCATTAAACTGTATCCAAGGTACTGGCGGATTTCGCTCTATATCGGCGATAATAGATTTGAATATTTATTTATATCGACATTTTCTTTTGAAAAAACATCTTTTAGGTGCGAATATAACTTTTTTTGAAGATACTCAGGAATATTAACTACTATCTTCCCATCGATTAGACAATCAAAGCACACAGATGTTACCTCATCACCTCTGTCAAAATACTCACCTTCTAAACAATTTTTTGTTGCTCCACAGAACTGACAAACCTCTTCAGTAAACTCTGCATTAGCTTCTGGATTCACGAAATACTTGAATTTTTGATTATACATATCTATCCGCCTTATTTTTGAAATCCTCCCCTTTATAATTCGTTCCATTTGTGATTATATATTCAAGAAACTCCTCAAAATTATTACCGCAAATTTCAACTTCATTTAAGTCCATCCCTATAAAAGGTACTGAAATTAATGGTTTGTTATCATATCTTTTATCAATACAATAAGCGGTATCTCCACCATCTGAACCAATAATCATTAAGCCGGGTGCAAAATCTTGAACACCATAAGCTTCGTTTAATTCAAACAAGTCTTCTATCTTCCACAAAGCTAGATATGTCTCTCCAATTGTACCCTCGCCACCATTAGAGCCCAACATAAAATCAAAATAATCTCTGGGTAGAATAAAGTTGATTTCTTCCTCTAACTTTTTTATTGATATTTCGGGAATGGGACCGTTCTCTTCGAAATTTGCTAAAAATTCTTTGGATTTCTCTTTCATAGAATCTTTCCTTTTATGTTTTTTGTTAATATTCAGGGCTTCTTACCGCCACCGAGTGATTTTGCAAGATCAATTGTGGCTTGGAACGGATCTTTAGATCTACCGTCGTAGGGGTAAAGAAAAGCCTCGAGGAGTCAACCTTCAAGGCTAATATCTATTTTTTCTATTCCTGTTCTCTTAAAATATTCATCGTAAGACTCTTCAATTTTATTACGACATATATCTTCCCATATTTTTTTACAATTGGAGATGGTTGCTTCATCGGCATCATATGGGATCATCTCACCACCAAACCCAATCCATGCATCTGAATCAGGTACTTCACCATATTCAGATGAATATGCAATTTCATGAGGTGCATAAGTAAAACCAAGATGCTCACAGTTGTTCTCAAAGCAATGATAGCCCGGCTCACCAAAACCATTTTTGCAATAAGAAGGTGCTTCTTCCATACCTTCATCTTCAATAGAATTTTGAGAGCAATATAACTCTAAAAGTAAATGCTTGATAGTCATTGAATCACCTCATCTTTAGTATCTATGGTCAGTTAGTATTTCAATAACCTTTATATTACCAGCAGAGTCTTTGGAGTCAGGGTATATCGTACTTTTGATTTTGCATGAATACTTGATGAGAAGTGCACCGAATCGGATCATGATGTATTCATGCCATCCTTGATAAGTCCCAGAAGCTTTTTAGGCCCCATGCGGGAGGGGAAGGGAGGGGCAGGAACTTAAAGGGCCTTGGCTGAGGGCGATTTTCCCACTAATTATCACGCTGAGTACCCCCGCAGCGGTGCGTAGCGTCTCTTAGACGGCTCTATCTCGAAGGAATCACCTGAACCGACGGCAATCGTTGAGCACCCTTATTAGCCCCAGTTTAAAGTCTTAATCCTTCTTTTTAAACTTTATCGATAGCTTTTTACTCTGATTTTTACTAAAGCCTATTAATCAACAGGCTCAGTTAAATATAGTTTTTCAGTTGGACTTAATTTAATATCACTCAAATCACTTGGAGTCGATACATTATCATTATCTTCCAGATATAAGTTTAATGCTTCCTTAGCCATCTTAATGGCCTCCTCTGTTGAATACCCACATGTGATCATTAACGCGGTATCTCATTAAAAGTATTAGACAAACAAGAGCTGTCGAGACTTTCTCGACAGCCTGAGAAGCAGTTAGTATTAACTACCGACTTCTTATAATTTGTTTATTTTGTTTTATTAAAAAATACTATCAATTTTAATTCTATTCCAAATTTCTAGCAAGGACTTATTGTTAATCTTTGCATTATCTAACAAATCATTAACATTTCCATAGGTTGAATACTTCTCGTTTCCGAATTTAGTTAAATGCCATCCATTATTATTGTAACTAATAGAATATCTCTCACAGTCTAAAAGAAATTCTATTTCATGTCCCATATTTAAATCCTCAATAAACTCCTGATAGGTATATTCCAAAATTAACACTCCTTCTTCTTTATTTCCACCCGCTTCTTGGAGGATTCTTCGTCCAATCCCATACGTGGGTATGCGGCACTTTTGGATGTTCTTTAGGATTACCATGATCGGTGTAGTCTATATCCCTTTTAGCATTACCTTTACTATCATAGAATCGCCTTTGTATCAATTTATTATTACTATCAACCCTGTCCATATAAGAGTAAGGTTTTTGATTTTTGGCGGGTAACTTATTATCAGTAACTTGTCCTATTTTTTTTACTTTTTTTGCTGTTGTTGTTACTCCTCGTTTCAAGGTTTTTCCAATCGCTTTTTTTGCACTCTTTTTAACCACTGCTTTAACGACTTGTTTCGCAACAACTTTAACTACAATAACAATGACGAGAACCAAAAAAGGATTATTACCATCTTCGTCGGTTAATGTAACCGGATTATTCAGCGCGTAACTATACCCATTTTGATTCAGCGGATTATCTAAATCGCTTCCTTGATCGGGATCAAGTGATATAAAAACTCCATTTGACGGATTATAGTAACGAGCCATCAAGTAGTATAATCCTGAGGCTTGGTCATAACGGTACCCAGCATATCGATATGGATTGCTTTCAGCCATGGTTCCGTTTTGTTCAAGAATATTTCCCCAAGCATCATACTCGTAGTGGGCAACCGCTTGACCTGCGGAATCCGTTAAACTTACAACATCACCATGACTGTTGAGGTGATAAAAGTAGGTTTGTCCGTTTTGGATCATAGCAACAGGATTGTTATCATTATCCCACACATATTGTGTAATTACTTGATTGTTGTCGTCTGTCTCATAAATTACATGGTTACCTTCATAAAAATAATTCGTTGTTCCCGAAGCTGCTATGACCTGGGTCCGTCTTCCCTGTTCATCATAGCTTGCTTTGAATATGGACTTGCCCGAACTATCTTTTATCTCCATTAGTTGATCAAATGCATCATAAGTGTATGTCCATTTTCCATCATCGACCAAGTTACCGTCTGCATCGTAGCTGTATTCTTGGTCACCTACTCCCACCAGTTGGTTTCCATCATTATAGGTATACTTTGTCGTTACTGGTGTACCACCCGAAGTCACTGTCTTTTCAGTTCTATTTCCTACGCTATCATACGAATAGTGAATGTTTGTTCCATTAGGCAGTGTTTCCTGCTCCAGTTGGTTACGCGTATCATAATCATACGAAGTATTACCTGTCGCTGTTTTTATGGTTTTCACATTCCCATTACTATCATAGGTATAAGTATACTCTCTGATAGGGGTTCCAGCTGAGGAGTAATCTCCGTAAGTCTCCAATTGATTTCCTTGATTATACGCTGCTTTAGTAACGATACCATTTGCATGTTCTGCTTGGGTTAGATTACCGGCTTTATTATATTGATAGTTCACCAAGCTGCGATCGTCTTTCGAAATCTTTATCAGTTGATCTAACTCCGAATAATCATAATGCAACTTAGATGATGTAGTGCCGGCAGTATAAAGGAAATCTTGTAACTGACTATTTGCATTGTATGAATAGCCCTTTGTGTTCCCGCGATCTGTTTCAGAAGCAACTAATCCGTTATCTTTATAGGTAAATGCCCGGACTCCGTTGTTAACCTTCACCAATTCACCGTTGTCATTATACTGATATGCCCATTTTTCTTGGCCGCCCACAGTTATAGTTTTGGGCTGATTCAATGAAGTATAGGCGTTGGAAATAATATTTCCATTAGGTGTGGTTGTTTGCGTCAGGTTTCCATTTGAATCATAGGTGTTTTCCGTAATATTACTAAGTGGATCTGTTTTCTTGGTAACCTGGTTCAGTCCGTTATAGGAATAGTTCGTTGCTTTTTGCTTTGCATTTATGGATTGAACAAGGTTTCCGGAATAATCATAGATATACTTCGTTGCATTATCAGCTGCATCAGTAACTTGTTGAAGACGATTTAGTTTGTCATATTGATAGCTCGTCTTATTTCCATTCCCATCTGTTTCACTTAGGACGTTACCTACAGAGTCTGTGATTACGGTAGTGGTGTTTCCGGCAGCATCACGAACAGACTTGATATCATTACCTTTATCGTCATAGCTGTAGGTTTCGACAGATTGGTCTGGGTTGGTAACGGTTTTTAAGTTCCCGTAACTATCGTATACATACGTGGTGACCTGCTGTTTAGGATCAACCATTGTCTCAAGATCTCCGTTGTCGGTATACGTATACGTAGTTATGTTTTTATTAGGATCCGTTTCTTTTACCACATGGCTTAGACCATCATATACATATTCCGTTAGATTTCCGGATTCATCGGTCTCAGTTAGTACATTTCCTTTGTCATCATAGGATTGCTGTGTAAAGGTTCCATCCGGATTCGTTATTTTAGTTACATTGTAATTGGAATCCAGAGTATATTTCGTTACTGCGCCTGCAGCATCCTTTATAGTTTCCGCGACATAATTGGAATTCAATGTATAGTATGTTGTATTTCCATTCGGGTCGGTGACATCGGCGGTATGCTGGTTTATATCATAATGATACGTAGTTGCCGGGCGTTCCGATGGATCCGAACCGGATCCGTCAGCTGAAGGTTCTTGAACTTTAGAAAGATATTCTTGGTCATATGTGTACGTAGTTAATCGGTTATTGGGGTCAAAAATGGTTTTAATATAATTCCCGCCATAACCAAACAGAGTCCGGCTGTAGGTTCCATCATCGCTGTATTGATCAACCGTAATGAGCTTTCCATTCTGATACGTATAGTCTGTTTTACGACCATCCAACATAGCATAATCCACCATACCGCCCGCGTCATAGGTAAATGTAATGGTCCGTCCGGACGGATCGATGATCTCCGTTAGATTGCCGTTCGTAGCATGTTTATAAGTAATTTTGTTCCCGTGCAGATCTTGTTCATAACTAATAATGGCCCTAGTAATGCTCACCTGGTCATCATTAGATACGACATCAAAATGATTGATGTACCCATTTTTATCTTTAAGCTCATATCCTGTTGTCGCACCGTTGGAATCCTTCTGCTTACTTAAGGTCAAATAATCTCCTGGTGATGACGAATATGTACCGGAAGACGAATTATATTGAAATTCATGCGAAGTCCCATCCGCATCCGTGAATATAGCCGTACCTGTCTTATAGGCATCAATAATCGTTTCCGAGCCGGTATACGACCAGCCATATCCGAAAGGAGACCCTTCACTCGACTTGGAGTTATATGTGCGGATAAAATCAAGGGATACATTCCCACGACCAGCTAAGGAATAGTCGGTAAACTGAATGACATTATTCCCTGTCCCAAGGTTGGTATAGCTCGTTCCATTGGAAATTGGGTGGGGTTCATACGTCCAGTAGTCCTCCAAACCTAACCGGCTGGCCGATGTGTACGTAACACTAAGGAGTGGCGAGTAGGCACTATTTGCGGTATCATCGCCTGAAATGAACTTTTTATAACTGTTCGTAGTTTCTGAACTACTCTTTAATAACAGGCCTTTGTTTGTACTGGAATCGTTAATCCATTTCTCGACCATGTTGGATGGCAAGGACCATTTGTAATTGACTGCAAGGGAAGTTAAGGGTCCTAAAGTTGTGGTAGCAACCTGAGACGCATTAAAGTCCCCACCTTGTTTTGCCCAGAGATTAGTCGCATCGGCGTACATCCAAGAAGCCGAGTATTCCGTCCAAGCTGTGTTCACCCCGTGTAAAGTGACATCAATATTGGTATCATTGGAAACAGCGGCCAGCCATAGATTTAAGTCAGCGGTTAATACCTTGGCTCCTCTGGGAATTGAGGTCGTATCAAACTGGATTAAGGAACGAATGACATTCGAGCTGGTGGAATCTTTGTAGAGTCCTACCCCTAACGTTGTATCTGTAGCCCCAGTTTGTTTCGGAAAGGCACTTCTAATATTCGTGTCAGCAAGCTGATACGTAGGCTGAAATTTTACAATAGTAGGGTCGATGATGACAGGATAAACCCGATTGGTTTGATTCAACCATTCTGTACTTGGAATCACGTCAATGTATAGCTTGCCATTTTTCTTTTTCAAATCATAATGAACATCATAAGATAATGCTTCTTCCGGATACGTGTTCACTCCGTTGACTTGAGCATATCCTTCTGGTTTATACGAGTCATACATGAAAGGTTTATCAATTTTGTACTCTGTATCACCGGTTTCTGGATTAAAGAGGGAAATGGATCCATCTGTTTCTTGACGATAATCCAAATTGTTCAAATTTAATGAAAAAGAATATGAAACAGCCTTATTCCCAACTGGATTTTTGTTGATCTTGATCTCTTCCTTAACCCGATCGTTCCCAAGCGAGTAGGTTAATTCTGAATCTGGGAAAATTCCTTTGTAAGTGATTTTATTATTTGAAACATTTCCGTTAGTTGCAGTTCCTGACATTGCATTTTTGGAGGTACCTTCATGTACAGGGTTAAGACCAATAGAATAATCATCCTCTTTGACCTCGATTAAGTCACTATTGGCACTCTGTTTCTTATCAAAAGATACTTTAAAGGCATGCTCGTTATTAAAAACTTCCTGATTGTTCGATTCAAGTGTGTTCTCAATAGGCAGCCACTGATTTTTCACTTTATCCTTATAGTGAATTGGAGTTTCTGAGATTTGCGTCGTGTACGTTCCATCTTCATTTAGGAACGTTTTTGATTTCTCCGTTCGTAATTCATTGATTTCTTTCTTTCTTTTCTTTCTTTACTTTCTGGTGAGAGGCGCCATTTGATGATTGTTGAAACGATGTTGCAGCATTACTTTCGTCCTGTGCAGCCCATAGCTCCGTATGGCCAAACGATGAAGTGGTAAATAATGAGACGGCAAGAATTGCGCTGAGTACCTTTTTATAGGTACGCTTTTTCTTTTCCATATTGTTTCCCCCTTTTATACTTTTTTGCAGCAAGAAAATTTATACCATAAGTTGGCTATGTTTTTCTATTAATAATATATTCCATTAGTAAAATCATTGACTTTTGGTCAAGTTTCATATGAGAAGGGCAGATCAACTAATTCATTTAGCTGAGATAACTTTGGCGAATATTAAAAACGGGGACTGAATTGAGCAAGCTAAAAATAGCCTGAGAATTTTTAAATCACGAAAAATTCCTCATTATTTATGACACCGTACAAAAAAATGTTGCAACTGATCCGGTATTGCATATAATTAGTACCAAGTACTATTACTTGATACTATATTTGCGGATATGAGTATTTCGTTAACGATCCCATAACCCACGAGGAGGAGAGAGAACAATGATCACGACAGCATCCAAAGCAAGAATAACTGCAATTGGGACGTACGTGCCTGAACGGAGATTGACGAATGAGGACCTAGAAAAGCTCGTAGATACGAATGATGAGTGGATTGTGCAGCGGACCGGAATGAGAGAACGGCGGATCAGCGGCGAACAGGAATTCACTTCCGATCTGTGCATACGAGCGGTAGAGAATTTGATGCAAACCTATGACAAGAGCGTTCAGGATGTAGATCTGATCATTGTGGCCACTACCACTGCGGATTACCCTTTTCCGAGCGTTGCCTGCCTCATCCAGGAGCATTTCCAGATCCAATGCACAGGGGCTTTTGACTTGAACGCAACCTGCGCCGGATTCGCGTACGGATTGCATGTGGCTAACGGGCTGATCAGCTCGGGACTGCATCGTAAAGTACTGGTAGTGGGCGGAGAAACTCTGTCCAAAGTAACCGATTATACGGATCGGACAACCTGCATTTTATTCGGCGATGGCGCCGGGGCCGTACTGGTGGAGGCTGACGAGGAGAATCCGGGATTCGTGGCATCCATTCAAGGTACGGACGGCAGCGGCGCAATGCATGTCTACCGTTCCGGCATATCCAAATCGATGGATGGACTCCCGCTGCAAGGTAATGGGTACATGGTTCAAAACGGGCGTGAAGTGTATAAATGGGCTACGCGGACGGTCGCGGCAGGCATTAAAGAGCTGCTGCTCTGCACCCACATGAAAATCGAAGATATCGACTGGTTCGTACCCCACAGCGCGAACCTCAGAATGATTGAATCGATGTGCGAGAAATCGGGATTTTCGCTTGAGGACACGCTCTACAGCGTAGAGTATATGGGGAATACTTCGGCGGCCTCCATCCCGCTGGCGCTGGGTCTCGGGGTGCAGGAAGGAAGATTGAAGCATGGAGACACCCTGCTGCTGTATGGCTTTGGCGGCGGTTTGACCCATGCGGGCATGATCGTAAAATGGGGCGTACCGGATCTGTAAAAACGACAGCAGAGGATAAGGAAGAACTGAAATAAAAGATCAAACTGGAAGATATGAATATGAAATTGGCAGACTTATTGCAGCAAAGCCGGCTCTATGGCAATCATAGAGACCGGCTCTTTTTAGGTGAATGACTTCGATCGCGGCTTCGCTTTAACGGCGGTAGAATCAGAGATTCCAATGCCGGCTCACGTCTTATCATACGGACTATTTTAACGGAAAATTATTATTGATGCTCTTCCAGCCACTGCTCGGTCATATTCATCAGCACTTCGCTGCGCTTGATGGCATCCGCCACCTGATCCGTAGCCGTACCGCCATAGACGTTACGAGCGTTCACCACCGTCTCCGGCTGCAGCACTTGATAGATCGCATCGTCGAAGAGATCAGAGAACTGCTTGAACTCATCCATCGTCAGATCGAGCAGATATTTGCCGTTCTGGATGCAGTAGAGCACCGTTTTTCCGATGACTTCATGCGCCTGACGGAACGGAAGACCTTTGCCCACAAGGAAGTCGGCAATATCTGTCGCATTGGAGAAGTCTTTGTTCACAGCTTCGCGCATCCGCGATTTGTTCACCTTCATGGAGGCAATCATCGGTGCGAACAGCTGCAGCGCGCCTTCAAGCGTCGCGACGGTGTCAAACATGCCTTCCTTGTCTTCCTGCATATCTTTGTTGTAGGCAAGCGGCAGCGATTTCAGCACGGTGAGAAGCCCCATCAGATTGCCATAGACGCGGCCTGTTTTACCGCGAACCAGCTCCGGCACGTCCGGATTCTTCTTCTGCGGCATGATGCTGCTGCCAGTACAGAACGCATCGTCCAGCTCGATGAAGTTGAACTCAGTGCTGCTCCACAGCACAAGCTCTTCTGACAGACGGGAAAGATGCATCATGATGATCGAAGCGTGGGACAGGAATTCCAGGATAAAGTCGCGGTCGCTGACAGCGTCGAGGCTGTTTTCATAGACGCGGTCGAACTGCAGCTGCTCCGCCACAAAATGGCGGTCAATCGGGAATGTCGTCCCAGCCAGCGCGCCCGCACCCAGCGGAAGCACGTTGATGCGTTTGTAGCTATCCATCAGGCGCTCAATGTCACGCTGAAACATCGATACATAGGCCATCAAATGATGGGCGAACAGAATCGGCTGCGCCCGCTGCAGATGTGTGTATCCGGGAACGATCGTGTCCAGATTGTCTCTGGCTTGCACCACCAGCGATTTTTGCAGCTCATACAGCATACCCGACAGCTCCACCACGCGTTTGCGAAGGTACAAATGCATGTCGGTTGCCACCTGGTCGTTACGACTGCGTCCTGTATGCAGTTTGCCGCCAACGGGACCGATCTCGGCAATCAGGTTCTTTTCAACATTCATATGGATGTCTTCATCCGATACCGAGAACTCGATCTCGCCTTTATGAATTTTATCCAGCACCTTGTTCAGGCCCGCTTTGATGGTTTCCACATCTTCCTGTGGCAAAATCCCGCATTTGCCCAGCATAGTCACATGAGCAAGGCTCCCTTGAATGTCTTCCTCGGCAAGCGCCTGGTCAAAACCGATCGATGCGGTATACTCGTCCACCAAATGGTTGGTCTGCTTCGTAAAGCGCCCTCCCCACAGTTTACTCATTTATGTTCTCTCCTCTCTGATACGGCAGAGGGCCGTCCCTTCTCGCCTAAGAAAAGGAACGGCCGCAAGTGCCTTGCCATGTGCAGCCTAACTCATATATGGATACAGTACGATTATTGGTTCTGTTCTACACCTGTGCCTACTTTAAGACGGAGCGCGTTCAGGCGGATAAAGCCCGTTGCATCCCCCTGATCGTAAGCTTGCGTCGGATCGGCTTCCATTGTCGCGATATCCGGATTGTACAAGCTGACCGGACTCTTCACGCCTGCAGCGATAATGTTGCCTTTGTACAGCTTCACACGGACGGTACCCGTCACGTTCTTTTGGCTTTCCGTTACGAGTGCCTGCACAGCCAGACGTTCTGGTGCGAAC
This sequence comes from Paenibacillus mangrovi, assembly GCF_022898935.1. GTDB lineage: Bacteria > Bacillota > Bacilli > Paenibacillales > Paenibacillaceae > Paenibacillus_AQ > Paenibacillus_AQ mangrovi. The sequence goes on from NZ_JALIRP010000005.1 coordinate 92,988, forward strand.
CAGAAACCGTTGTACACGAGCGTACTGTAGCGGGTAATCAGGCTGTCACGCAGATTCATGACTTCGCGGTCCATCGTGATGGATTCCATTTTGCGGTGAGCTGTGAACAAAATCGTTCCGCCTGGCGTTTCATATACACCACGGCTCTTCATGCCAACAAAACGGTTTTCCACCATGTCGACGCGTCCAATGCCGTGTTTGCCGCCCAGCTCGTTGAGTTTTTCCATCACTTGCAGCGGGTTCAGCTTTTCGCCGTTCAGTGCCACGCAGTTGCCTTGGGTGAACTCAAGATCCAGGTATTCCGCTTCATCCGGCGCATCCTCAGGGGAGTTGCTCAGCAGGAACATTTCTTTATTTTCTGGTGCGCTTGCATCGAACCAAGGATCCTCCAGCACGCCGCTCTCATAGCTGATATGCAGCAGGTTACGGTCCATGGAGTAAGGCTTGGCAGCAGATGCGGTAACCGGAATGCCATGTTTTTCGGCAAAAGCGATCATTTCAGCACGACCCGGGAAGTCATTGCGGAATTCTTCAAGACGCCATGGCGCGATCACTTGGATATCCGGAGCCAGTGCGGCTACGCCCAGCTCGAAACGAACCTGGTCATTCCCTTTGCCGGTCGCCCCATGGGCAATCGCCGTTGCGCCTTCGGCACGGGCAATTTCCACCATACGTTTAGCGATCAGCGGACGCGCAATGCTGGTACCGAGCAGGTACTGGCCTTCATACAACGCGCCTGCCTGGAACATTGGATAAATGAAGTCCTTCGCGAACTCATCGCGCAGATCGTCGATATACACTTTGGAAGCGCCTGTTGCCAGCGCTTTTTCTTCAAGCCCGTCGAGCTCTTCCTTTTGTCCGATATCCGCTGTAAAAGCGATGATTTCCGCATCATAGGTTTCTTTGAGCCATTTAAGAATAATAGATGTGTCCAGCCCGCCGGAGTACGCGAGCACGATTTTTTCTTTTGCCATAGTAAACTTCCTTTCGTTGTAAGCATATTAAGTTTGAAATTGTGCAATGAGACCGCTACGGTTACGGATCGTTCTTCCGATCGCTGTTGTCTCCTAATTTTCTGATTATATTATCAAAGGTTAAAATGACTCGACAAAGGCGACCGCTGTCGCTTCTTCAGATCGATTCCGTCCCCTCCGCTGCTGCGAGGTTGATCATACACCAATTAGATATGAGCTCATGTACTGCCAAAATAGGTGACCTTTTAACCTATCAACGCAGCCATCAAAGCCTTCTGCGCGTGTAGACGGTTCTCAGCTTGATCGAAAATAACCGAGTTTTTGCCGTCGATCACGCCTGCGCTCACTTCTTCCCCGCGGTGTGCAGGCAGGCAGTGCATGAATAGGTAATCGCTCTTGGCGCCCTTCACCAGCTCTTCGTCCACTTGGTAGTCTTTGAATGCCGTCTCGCGGATTTTTTGCTCCTCTTCAAAGCCCATGCTTGCCCATACATCCGTATAGATAGCGTCGGCGTCCTTCACGGCTTCCTTCGGACTGTGCGTCACGACGATTTCCGCTCGGGTCTCCTTCGCAATCTCGCGGCTCTGCTTCACCACTTCGGGATCCGGCTCGTAGCCTTCCGGACTTGCAATCGATACATGCACGCCGAGCTTCGCTCCACCGATCATGAGGGAATGCGCCATGTTGTTTCCGTCGCCGATGTAAGCCAGCTTGAGGCCTTTCAGCGTACCTTTGTGCTCGAGGATCGTTTGGTAGTCAGCCAGCACCTGGCACGGATGCGCCAGATCGCTGAGTCCGTTAATGACCGGTACGGATGCGTATTTGGCCAGGTCAACGACGTTGTGATGTCCGAATGTGCGGATCATGATGCCGTCGAGATAGCGGGAAAGCACCTGGGCGGTATCGCTGATAATTTCGCCGCGTCCGAGCTGGATGTCGTTTTTGCTTAAAAAGAGTGCATGCGCTCCAAGCTGGAACGCTCCGACCTCAAAGGATACGCGCGTACGGGTTGAGGATTTTTCGAAAATAAGTCCGATCGTTTTGCCTTTCAGTGGCTGGTAGACCTCGCCGTTTTTTTGCTTGCGTTTCAGTTCAATCGCCAATTCGAGCAAATACTGAATCTCTTCCGTGGTGTAGTCGTCCAGTTCAAGCAAGTCCCGGCCTTTTAGGTTTACATGCTGCAGCTGTTCCGTTTGGGTCATGGGGGTGTCCCTCCTGTTTCACATTAGATTTCCATCTCGCACAGTGAACGCTGCGGTGACGGATCGTTATTCCGAGCACTATCGCCTAATTTATTTGATTAATTATTAATGGTTAAAATGATCAACCTAGTGTATTTAATGTCTGTAATTTTAATCTTTCTTTACAGCTGTATGGTCATGGATCACATCGGCGATAATGCTTACCGCTTGATCGATTTCTTCTTTGGTTACATACAGGTTCGGCAGCAGCCGAATCACGTTAGGTCCTGCAGTGATAAACAGCAGGCCGCGTTTTTGACCTTCGAGCACCAGCTCGCTCACCGGTTCAGCGCACTCAATGCCGACCAAAAGTCCAAGGCCGCGAATCGCTTGAATATGCGGAATGCCCGCGAGCTTCTCTGTCAATTGCTCTTTCAGATAAGCTCCCATCTCAGCCGCGCGCTGTGGAAGCTGATCCTCCAGCATCGTCTCCATGGTGGCAATGATAGCAGCCGTCGCAATTGGCGTTCCGCCGAAGGTCGAGCCATGGCTGCCCGCGCTGAATGCATCCCGCAGGAAAGCCTTGCCGAGCATCGCTCCGGTCGGAAACCCGCTGGCGATCCCTTTGGCCAGGGTGAAAATGTCCGGCTCGATGCCATAATGCTCATGCGCGAACAGTTTACCCGTTCGGCCCATGCCAGTCTGTACTTCATCAATAATCAGCAGCAGACCATTCTCCTTGCACAGCTCCTCTATCGCATGAACAAAGTCAGCTTCGACTGGAAGCACGCCGCCTTCTGCAAGCACCATCTCCAGCATAATTGCCGCCGTATTATCGGTAATGGCTGCTTTTAAAGCATCGAGATCATGAAGCGGAACGCTTTTGAAGCCGGCAGGAAGCGGCAGGAAGCCGTCCTTTACTTTATCCTGGCCTGTTGCCGTCAGTGTTGCAAGCGTCCGTCCATGAAAGGATTGGACAAAGGTAATGATCTCGAAGCGCCCGTTGTTTTGAATCTTCTGATGATAACGACGGGCCAGCTTGATGGCGGCTTCATTCGCCTCGGCGCCGCTGTTGCAGAAAAATACGGCGTCTGCACAACTGTTCGCCGTCAGAAGCGAGGCTGCCTTTTCTTGATTCGGAATTTGGAACAGATTCGACACATGCCACAGCTCATCAAGCTGGGCCTTCAACTTCGCGTTAACCTTCTCCGGCGCGTGCCCGAGATTGGTAACCGCAATGCCGCTCATGAAATCGAGGTATTTGTTGCCTTGGTCGTCCCACAGCCAGCTTCCTTGCCCTTTAACGAGGCTGATGGGATATCTCGCATAGGTCGGGAACAGCGAACTGGACTGTCCTGCTGGATTGCTCATTGTAATCACTCCTGTCATTGAATTTATTTATTTGAAATACTTATCTCACAATCCGAGTCCCAATCTCTTCGCCATGCAGTACGCGGCTCAGAACCTTCGGTTCGCTGCCGTTGACGATAACCACTTCCTGCACGTCCCCCTGTATGCAGCTAACCGCTGCTTTTACCTTGGGAATCATGCCGCCGTAAATGTCTCCGCTCGCGATCATGTCCTCGATCTGCTGCACCGTCACTACCGGTAGAACCTGCTTCTCGCCCTCGATTTCTTTCATGATGCCCGGCACATCCGTAACCACGATCATCCGGTCCGTTCCGAGATGCGAAGCTACCGCACCTGCTGCCGTATCGGCATTGATGTTATATCGCTGTCCGCTTGCATCCACACCAACCGGAGCGATCACAGGTATGTATCCCATGGCCGTAATGCCTTGAATGATGTCCGACTGCACATGCGTCACATCGCCGACCCAGCCGACCTCCGATGCATTCGCTACAGGCTGAGCCTGAATCAAGGCCCCGTCAACGCCTGAAATCCCAAGCGCAAGGCCGCCGCTTTGCTGAATACGTCTCACAATCTGCTTGTTGATGCTGCCTGCAAGCACCATTTCCACTACATCCAGCACTGCTTCCGTCGTCCGGCGCAGACCGTTCACAAATTCAGTTTCGATCCCGAGCTTCTCCAGATTCTCGGAAATCGCCGGTCCGCCGCCATGGACGATCACAGGTTGAATGCCGGATGCCTGCAGCAGCTTCAAATCCTCAAAAAAAGAATCCGGCAGCGCCGCGAGCGTGCTTCCGCCACACTTCATCACAAAGCTGATCTCACCCGATGGGTTCGCAGCCGCATCCTGTTCCTTGTGATCCAATGTCTTCACTGCTCTCTCCCCCATTTCCGCTCTATTACGTCCGGTATGCCGCATTAATGCGGACATAATCATACGTGAGGTCACAGCCCCAAGCCGTTGCTCGGCCTTCTCCGTGATGGAGGTCAATCACAATGCGGATGGTATCACCTTTCAGATATTTCAAAGCTTCATCCTCATCGAATACGACTGGACGCGAGCTTTCCAAAACAGAAATATCTCCAATGTGAATATCAACGGTTTCCGGATTCACAGGCTCTCCAGCGCGTCCAACCGCTGCGATAATCCGTCCCCAGTTCGCATCAGCGCCGAACACTGCCGATTTCACGAGGCTTGAACCAATAATGGTTTTGGCAATTGCACGGGCGGACAAGTCGCTTACTGCGCCATTTACGTTAACCTCAACGAGCTTGGTTGCTCCTTCCCCGTCACGGGCAATCGCTTGAGCCAGCACTTGGCACACATAGGTGAATCCTGCTGCAAAACTAGCCCAATCCGGATGGGATGGAGTTAGCGTTTCATTACCTGCCAGGCCGCTCGCCATAGTAATGAGCATGTCATTGGTGCTTGTATCTCCATCGACTGTGATCATATTAAAAGTTACATCCGTTGCCTGCCGCAAAAGCTGCTGCAGCGCGTCCGCTTCGATCACTGCGTCCGTTGTCATAAAAGCAAGCATCGTCGCCATGTTCGGATGGATCATCCCCGAGCCCTTGGCTGCCCCGGCAATGGTAATCCCTTTGCCATTCACTTCAACTGAGACGCAGGCTTCCTTTTTCACCAGATCCGTTGTGAGAATCGCCTGTGAGAAGTCCTCCGCACCGGAAGCTTCACTGGTAAGCCGCTGTGGTAGTCCGGCGATGCCAGCCGTTACACGATCCATCTTGAGCAGTTCGCCGATCACGCCCGTCGATGCAACGGCTACATCCTGCTCTGCAACGCCCAGATGGCGTGCTGCTTCCGCCCGCATGGTATAGGCATCGGCTTCGCCCTGCTGCCCTGTGCAGGCATTGGCATTGCCGCTATTCACGACTACAGCCTGCAGTCTGCCGCTCTGCAGACTTTCGCGAGTTACCTTCAGCGGTGCCGCCTGAAACACATTCGTGGTGTATACAGCCGCTGCTACAGCCGGCACTTCACACAAGATCGCGCCTAGATCATGGCGATCGGTTTTCTTAAGACCGCAGTGCAAGCCACCTGCGGAAAAGCCTTTTGGCGTTATAATGGAACCGCCTTGTACGACGGTATATTTTTCTTGTCCCATAATGTTGTTCATCCCGCGCCTTACGGATACACCGGTGTGTAGCCCAGTCCGAGATTCTCCTCCCATCCCATCATCAGATTCAGGTTCTGTATCGCTTGGCCAGCCGCGCCTTTGACAATATTGTCGATGACCGTAATAATCGTCACACGTCCTGTCCGTTCATCTGCCGCAAACCCGATGTCGCAATAGTTTGATCCATATACTTCTTTGGTTGCCGGCCAAATTCCTTTATCCCGTACACGCACGAACGGACGGCCTTTATAATACTGTCTGTACAGCTCCACAAAATCCTCGTTGTTGTACACGCCATTCATCTGGGCATACATGGTACTCATAATCCCGCGCGTCATCGGTACAAGCTGAGTTGTAAACGTGACGGTCACCGGCTCACCGGTCACCTGACCAAGCACCTGCTCAATTTCTGGGATATGCTGATGCTTATTCACTTTGTAAGCTTTAAAGTTTTCATTAATTTCCGCATAATGCGAAGTCAGGCTGGTACCGCGGCCCGCGCCGGATACACCGGATTTCGCATCGATAATGATGCTTTTCGGATCAATCCAGCCGGAGCTGATCGCAGGAATTAGGCCCAGCAGTGTTGCAGTCGGATAACAGCCCGGATTTGAAATGAAGTCCACATCCTTGGCTTCCTCACCAAAAATCTCACACAGGCCATAAACAGCTTTCTCCAGGTAGCTCTGCTCCGGTGCCGGATGTTTATACCACTTCTCGTAAGTCCCGCCGTCCTTGATCCGAAAATCGCCTGAGAGGTCGATGACCTTCAATCCTGCTTCAAGCAGCCCGGGAACCAGCTTCGAGCTTACGCCTGATGGCGTTGCCGTGAAGACAACGTCTGCCTTATCCGCGATTTCCGCTGCGTTGACTCCATCCAGATCGCGGACGATAATATCCGTTAAATGCGGAAAGCCTTCCGATATCGGCGTTCCCGCGCTTGATGATGAAATAACCGACGTAATTTCTGCAAACGGATGCGCCTGCAGCAAGCGGATCAATTCCACCCCGCCGTAGCCTGTCGAGCCGACAATTGCAATTCTGATCTTACTGGTTTCCCCATATTCTCCTGGCATCCCCGTGTACCCCTCTCTATCACCTGGCTTGCATCGCTCTAATAAATATGTATTATTATACGACCGCATTTATATAAATACAATACTTTTAAGTGAATTCCGTCTTGTCCCATCAGGGGTTTTTGGGAAAATATGAATAATGCAGTCATCCTTATAAACTTCGTTAGAAAATATCTACAACAAAAAAAGACAGCGAACCATCTCGCTGCCTTCATTCATACTGTTACGATCTTTAAGATTCCAATTTAAAACCTTCTCCAAGCACCTCATGCGTATTACTGATAATCACAAAAGCCTCGGGGTCTACAGCCCGTATCAGCGCCTTTAAGCGTGTCGTCTCACTTTGACCGATCACAACCATCAACACCGTGCGATTGTCGCCTGTATAACCACCCTGGGCGTTTAGCTTCGTCAATCCCCGGTCAAGGTCATGCAAAATGGCTTCGCTGATTTTTTCCGTATGATTGGAAATGATATAAGCCACTTTGGAATAGTTGAAGCCAAGCTCGACTGCATCAATGACCTTACCCGTTACATAGAGACCAACCAAGGCGTACAGTGCCTTTTCCAAAGACAAGGTACACGCAGCTAAAGTAATAACACTCCCGTCCAGTAGGACGATACATGCAGAGAAGCTGAGTCCACTGTACTTTTGTATGACTTGAGCGAGGATTGTCAGACCTCCGGTGGATCCTCTGCCGCGGTACACAATACCGATGCCGAGACCTACGGCTATTCCTCCATAGATGGAAGCAAGCAGTGGATTATCTGTAGGGATCGGCCAGTCTTTGGTGAGAAATACGAACAGAGGCAAAATCACACTGCCAAGCAGCGAGCGAAGACCATAGTTTTTGCCAAGCAGTAGGATACCAAGTACAAAGAGCGGGATATTCAGAGCCCACTGGGTAAATGCAGGTTCAAGACCGAACCAAGCCTCTACCAATACGGAGATCCCGGATACGCCGCCGGAAGCAATGCCATGAGGCAGGAAGAACAGATTAAAGCCTACTGCAATAATCAATGAACCGATGACGATAAGAACGGTATCCACCAGATGGCGAATCGGGCCGGTTGGCGGAATAATGGGAGCCTTTCTGCGGCTCGGCGTTGTGACTTGAGACATCTTTCATTTCTCTCCTTGATTTCATATTCTCTTGATATTTGATGAGGTCATCCGCTCTTTATAAAAAAGTGCCTTGACGCCAAAAATTCCTACACAACAATGTAGAGTGAACGAGAGGAAAAACAATTCTTCGTTCAATCTATATAGCGTGTAGGAATTTCATAGGTTTTATTCGGTATCCACTTTAATCTGGCTGCGCAAAAAGCCGTCGATGAATGGATCCAGATCTCCGTCCATCACAGCGCCGACATTGCCGGTCTCCACTGAGGTACGGTGGTCCTTTACCATACTATAGGGATGAAACACGTAGGAGCGAATCTGGCTGCCCCATGCAATGTCCGACTGTTCTCCTCGGATTTCATCCAGTTGTTTTTGTTGTTCTTCGATTTTGCGCTCATACAATTTGGAACGGAGCATCGTCATCGCACGCTCGCGGTTCTTAATCTGTGAACGTTCGTTCTGGCAGGTTACCACGACGCCGGACGGCAAGTGGGTAATCCGTACGGCCGAGTCCGTCGTATTGATGTGCTGTCCACCCGCGCCGCTGGCCCGGTAGGTATCAATCTTCAGATCCTCCGTTCGGATCTCCACATCGGTGTCCTCGGTAATTTCCGGTACGACATCGCAGGATACGAATGAAGTATGGCGCCGTCCTGACGAGTCAAAAGGCGAGATCCGTACCAACCGGTGCACGCCCTTCTCGGCTTTAAGATAGCCATAGGCATTAAAACCTTTGATCAGCAGCGTGACGCTCTTGATTCCCGCCTCGTCACCAGGCAGATAATCGAGAACTTCAACCTTGAAGCCACTTTTCTCCGCCCATCTCGTATACATCCGCAGCAGCATTTGTCCCCAATCTTGTGACTCGGTTCCACCTGCCCCCGGGTGCAGCTCCAAAATGGCATTCATTTTATCATAAGGCTGATTCAGGAGCAGATCGAGCTCGAAATCATCAAGCTTTTTCTTGAGGCCCTTCACTGCTTCGGCGATTTCGTCAAAGAGCGACTCCTCCCCTTCTTCGTCCGCTAGCTCAGCCATCATGGACGTATCGTCATATTCCTGCTGCAGCTTCTCGTATTGGTCTACGGAAGACTTGACCGCGTTCATTTCTGCGATTACAGCCTGCGCCTTTTCATTGTCGTCCCAAAAATCTGGCGCGGACATCTTCTCTTCAAAGTTAGCGATCATTTCCTGCTTAAGGTCTAAGTCAAAGAGACCCCCTAAGGTTAGTTAATTTGGTTGCGATTTCTCGCAAATCATGCTTGATGGATGGATCGATCATGAACTTTCCCTCACCTCTTTATTGACATAAACTCCCTTAAAGAAGGGAAGCACGTGCAGAAAACTTTTCCGCGCCGCCGCATCCTTCGTTCAAGGGAGTCTGGTTCCGCACCTGCAAGAGGCGCAGCTTATATCCTTACATGGCTTTTGGCTGCAATTCAGCCGCATGTTATACTATGCATTTTCCTGCGAAAGCTACAACTATTCTTGACCATGGCAATGTTTATATTTTTTGCCGCTGCCGCAAGGACAAGGATCGTTGCGACCGATTTGATCGCCAACGTGCACCGGTTTTTTCTCAGCAGGTTCACCGTTGGTAGTCACTTGGCTTTCTTCTATCACCGACTGGCGTTCCTGGTTCGCTTCGATATGAGCCTTCATCACATATGTGGCCACTTCTTCCTGAATGCTGGCCGTCATCTCGTTGAACATTTCAAAGCCCTCGAACTGGTATTCACGGAGCGGATCGGTACCGCCGTAAGCACGGAGGTGGATACCTTGACGAAGCTGATCCATCGCGTCGATGTGGTCCATCCACTTGCTGTCTACGGAACGGAGTACGATAACCTTCTCGAACTCGCGTACAAGCTCGGAGCCGATTTTTTCTTCGCGTACGTCGTATTTGGTCTTCACTTTTTCGAAGATGTAATCTTCCATATCCTGAACTTCTTTACCCCATAGCTCATCGCGTGTCACAGCACCTTCATCCAGCAGCTTGCTGTTCACATAATCGGCAACCTCTTGGAGTTCCCAGTTCTCAGGAATTTCGTCCGAGCAGTGAGCTTCGACCACGCGGTCGATGACCGGTTTGATCATGTTCATAACGATATCCTTGATGTTCTCAGATTCCATAATTTCGCGGCGTTGTTTGTATATAATTTCACGCTGCTGATTCATGACATCGTCATATTGGAGAACGACTTTACGCAGATCGAAGTTGTTGCCTTCGACGCGTTTTTGCGCGGATTCGATCGCACGGGTAATCATTTTGCTCTCGATCGGCTGGTCTTCTTCAAAACCGAGACGGTCCATCATGTTGAGCACGTTGTCCGCACCAAAACGCTTCATCAGCTCATCCCCAAGGGACAGATAGAACTGAGTGGAGCCCGGGTCGCCTTGGCGTCCCGCACGTCCGCGAAGCTGGTTATCGATCCGGCGCGACTCGTGGCGCTCTGTACCGATGATGTGCAGACCGCCGAGATCCGAAACACCGTCACCCAGCAAGATATCCGTACCGCGGCCCGCCATGTTAGTGGCGATCGTAACAGCGCCCGCCTGACCGGCACCGGAAATGATTTCGGCCTCTTCGGCATGGTATTTGGCGTTCAGCACCTGGTGTTTGACACCTTTGCGCTTCAGCATATCGGAGATCAGCTCGGAGTTTTCAATGGAAACCGTACCGACCAGAACCGGCTGGTTCTTTTTGTGGCGTTCCACGATTTCCTCAACCACAGCCTTGAATTTGCCATTCTCGCTCTTATAGACCACGTCCGCCATATCCGCGCGTTGGTTCGGTTTATTCGTAGGGACCTGGAGCACTTCCAGTCCGTAAATTTTCTTGAATTCTTCTTCCTCGGTCTTAGCCGTACCTGTCATGCCCGCTAGCTTGCGGTACATCCGGAAGTAGTTCTGGAACGTGATGGTAGCGAGCGTCATGCTCTCGTTCTGAACCTCAATGCCTTCCTTCGCCTCGATCGCCTGGTGCAAACCATCGCTGTAACGGCGGCCTGCCATCAAGCGGCCTGTAAATTCGTCGACGATGACGACCTCGTCCTCTGTCACGACATAGTCCACATCGCGGCGCATAATCACATTCGCTTTCAGCGCTTGTACAATGTGGTGGTTAAGCGTAACATGAGCGTGGTCGTACAGGTTCTCGATGCCAAAAGCGCGCTCGGCTTTCGCCACACCTTTTTCGGTAAGCGCTACGGATTTGACCTTGATATCAACTGTGTAATCCTCTTCCACCTGCAGCTGCTTCACAAAACGGTCAGCCACGTAGTAGAGCTGCGTCGATTTCTGAGCTTGTCCGGAAATGATCAGCGGCGTACGGGCTTCATCGACCAGGATGGAGTCCACTTCGTCAATCGTACAGAAGTACAACGGACGCTGAACCATCTGTTCTTTATAAAGCACCATGTTATCACGCAGGTAGTCAAAACCGAACTCGTTATTGGTACCGTACGTAATATCGCATGCATAAGCGATTTGTTTATCAGCATGGTCCATGCCGTTCAGGTTGACCCCGACCGTCATGCCCAAAAATTCATAGATTTGGCCCATTTCCTGGCTGTCGCGCTGTGCAAGGTAATCATTGACCGTGACCACATGCACGCCTTTGCCCAGAAGAGCGTTCAGATATACCGGAAGCGTACCGACAAGGGTTTTACCTTCACCGGTCTTCATCTCCGCAATACGGCCCTCGTGGAGCGCCATACCGCCGACCAGCTGTACATCATAGTGTCTTTTACCAAGAACACGTTTGGACGCCTCACGGACGGTCGCAAACGCTTCAGGAAGCAGTTCGTCCAGTGTCTCGCCTTTTTCGATGCGCGCACGGAATTCTTCTGTCTTGGCTTTTAGCTGCTCATCCGAGAGCTTTTCGAAATCCGGTTCTATTTTGTTAATTTGCTCGACCGTCTTCATCAGACGTTTGACATCACGATCATTCGTGTCGCCAAATATTTTTTTAACTAGTCCTAGCATGGTTAACCCCTTTCACGCAAAACAAATGGTTAAATTAACTTCAAGAAATCAGGGTTATCAACAAATGAAATCGGGTCCGGGGATCCAACCTCACAGACATGTGCTGGATGATTGGATTCGTGCGCGAACCGATTCATACAGAAATGTGGGTGATCTGCTGAATGAGATATATCCGGACAAAGAATCGACTCCATCCAGACAAAAAATAACTGTTTGAAGTTAATTCGTTGAAATATACATATTAAATCCTGAAAATGATGTTTGCATAAATTGTAACAGTTTGTAAAGAAAGCCGCAACAGTGCGGATGACAATGCACACGCGGTTTTTGGGCTCTATTATCTATATACGCAAGAAGAGCCCAATCCGTTGCAGGATATGGGCTCTTTTTCATTCATTTGAGTAATTAATTATTGCATAATCATGAAAATTGTACCTTCAGAATGTGAAGCCCGCTTCATACGAATCTGATTAGTTCTGCTCGATCAAACCGTACTTGCCGTCATTACGTTTGTAAACAACGCTCACTTCTTGAGTATCAATGTTGGAGAATACGAAGAAATTATGTCCGACCATGTTCATCTGCAAAATGGCCTCTTCCACATCCATCGGTTTGAATGTGAAGCGTTTCGTGCGGACCACTTCAAAATCCTCAAAGTCGTCCTCCGTCTGGTGTTCAGCCGTAACGAGGCCTGCTGCGGTCTCATCCGTGAAGAGATTCTTTAGACTGACATCCTGACGGAACTTGCGGTTCAATTTTGTTTTGTGTTTGCGGATCTGGCGTTCCAACTTGTCCACAACGGCATCAATCGATGCATACATATCATCGCTGCGGTCCTCTGCCCGAAGCATAACGCCTGGGAGCGGAATCGTCACCTCCACGGTGTGCAATCCTCTAACGACACTAAGTGTTACATATCCTTCTGAGGTAAGGGGTGCATCAAAATACTTCTCAAGTCTGCTGAGCTTCTTGTCAACGTAGTCTTTCAAAGCATCAGTCACTTCAATTTGTTGACCTCGAATACTAATATTCATAGGGCACTCCTCCTTTGCAGTTCCATTGTATCACATTTGTTAACGCTATGTAAAAAGGCATTTCTGTGGACGGTGACAGCAATGGAAGCCTTTACTTTTTTTTGCTTCCCGCATTAAGGAAAGATGTGAATTTTTACCCGATGTGGGGGGAATGGAACTGGGAGGAGAGCTTTCTTAAAACATAAAAAACCCTGGATTTCTCCAGGGTTTTAAGCTATCGTTCTTCAATTACTTAACCATCTAACCGTATTATGTAGGTCAGCCTTGCGGGATGATTATAATTTGATTACGTTAGCTGCTTGTGGTCCACGTGCGCCTTCGACGATGTCGAATTCTACGTCTTGACCTTCTTCCAAAGTCTTGAATCCATCAGTTTGGATTGCGGAGAAGTGTACGAATACGTCTCCACCCTCAGAAGTCTCGATGAAACCATAACCTTTTTCTGCATTGAACCATTTAACTTTTCCTTGCATGCACAAACATTCCCTTCGTCATCAAATAAAGTGTGACTTGCGTCCACATTCCTGAATATACCACTGAGGCTTGTCTGTTGTCAATTGGAAAAGAAAATGATTTAGTTCAAATAATTTCCAAAACAGACCGATTATTTAGCGTTATTACCGTATGTAAGTCAAATTTAACAGAGAATGAATATATTTTAATTTAATTGCTGAGAATCATTCGGACCTAAATTAGTATTGAAACAAAAAGAATTAGATAAGTCAAAGCTGAATTAATTTATATACGAAAATAGTAGTGGACCAATAGAAACCACGTAACCGATCGTCAATCTTAAGTGTTTGACTGGATGTAGCCGATATACTAACTATTATAATAACTCAGTACATTATGGAGGCTCCAATGGAAAACTTAATTTCTCTGTGCATGATAGTTAAAAACGAGGAAAAGCTAATCTCACGTTGTCTAGAGAGCGTTAAAAAACTGGTAGATGAAATTATCATTATTGATACGGGCTCTATTGATAAAACTAAATCTATTGCACGTCAATATACAAATCATGTTTATGATTATAAATGGAATGATGATTTTGCAGCAGCGCGTAATGAATCCTTGCGTCATGCAACAGGAAAGTGGATCTTAATACTAGATGCAGACGAATATATAAAGGAAAGTGAACATGATTTTGAGAAACTCAGACAATATTTGAATTCTCAGAATCCAAACCAACCTTGCTGCTATATTTTGAAAATTTTAAATCTAACAGGAAACGGTTACGATGAAACCAATATTATCGAATCAAGCGGAGCTCGTTTGTTCAATAACAACGTTAATATACATTACTCTCAGCCAATACACGAACAATTGACAGTAGCAAATGGAACTATTGAATTTAAAAACATTTTATTAACTCTTCATCATTCCGGATACATTCATGAAATTGTTAATCAAAAAAACAAATCGCATCGAAATATGGAAATTCTCAAAACAATGGAAACAGGAAACAAAGATAATCCTTATTATCACTTTATCCTTGGTAATGAATATTCTAATTCAGGAGAATCTGATTTAGCCCTGCAATCCTACCATTTATCTTATGAGAAAAGTAGTCCTCGGGATACTTGGTTCTTCCACCTGATGGATCGTCTTATTACCACAGAGTTAGAGAAAGCCAAATATTCTGATGCTTTTGAGCATATACAAACAGGAAAAAAGTTAAAGCCGCAGTTTGTAGATTACTATTGCTTTAGCGGAATTCTTTTAGACAGTCTAGGTTTTTTAAAGGCAGCCGCTAATGAATTCAAAAAATGTATCGAGCTCGCAGAAGAGGCGAATAAGAAAAATCATCCATATTGGATCGTACAACCGACTTTTGGAAACGTAGTTCCCTTAGAAATGCTTGGAGAAATATCAAGAAAAAAGGGGAACATCTCTATTGCTATAATGTATTGGATAAAGGCTTTAGTCTTACAACCCAAAAACTTCAGAATTTCACAGACATTAATAGATCATTTGGTTGGAACTGAATCAATAGAGACCACAAAAGATATTCTTAATAAACTTTATCCAAGGGATCACGCAATCAATAATGTCCTATTATATAAAATGGCACTCAATACTGCTGATGATAAGTTAGTTCATATTTATAAGCGTGAGATTGATAACGCAGGAATAAAGTTAAAATATGAGGATAGAATCCAAACTGCGTTGTTCTTAAAGAAACCGATAGTTTTTGAGGAATGCCAAGAAAAGGTTCCATCCCATATTGCTGTAATGGCAGCTATATTAACTGGGCAATCAGAATGGATCAGGCTGGCTTCGGATAATAAAGAAACTTGCTTATTATTAGTAGAGCAAATTCAAAAGACTTTTAGTAATCAAACAATTGAGTCCAATGTCTTAGCCAATCATGAACAATTACTTTCTAAAGTTTTATTTTTCATGTGGAAATATAATTACAGAGAAGAGTATTTCTTGATCGTTAATGAGGTAGCCAATGAAAAAACTCTTAATATGTTACTTCAATTGTTCTATAGATCTGGTAAACTAGAGGACACTCTTGACTTAGCGACCATATTATTGGAAAGCAACATACTTGACGCCGAGGGACACAAACTAATGGCACAATGGAGTATCATTGCAAAGGATCCAAATCAAGCTAATATGTTCATCATGGCTTCGATTAATGAACCACCGATTGATTATTTGGGCCTAATTACCGAAAATAGCGATGATATAGCAAATAGCAAGGAAATGCTAGAATTATACTATTGCGTATATCCAGAACTTCTTCATTTATCGTTCTAAATAAAAATGCTGGTTTGATTAATATAATCAAACCAGCATTTTTTTCACATTATTTGTAAGTAAACATGGTAGTATTACTTGCCTGACCATCTGGATTGATTACTTTAACTTCAACGCTTCCTGTGTTCCCACTAGGCACTGTAACCTTCACTCTAGTTGGATTTACATAAGTAACAGCTGTAGCCTCAACATTACCGAAAAATACCTTTGGCTTATTAGTGAAATTCGAGCCGTTAATATAAATAATAGTTCCAGCACTTTCACTTGTTGAAGTTAAACTAGTGATGGTTGGAGAAGGCAGAACTGGACCGTTATTATAATTAAATGTAGCAGACGCTGACTCTCCATTGGATAGAGTGACGACAAGCGGTACATCACCAACTACTGAGCTAGGAGGAATAGTAACTTTAAGTCGAGTGTTGTTAACAAAGGTAACTGCTGCACTTACACCATTGACGGTAACAGATGCTGTGCTATCAAAGTTCTTACCGTCCACATAAGTTATATCGCCACCTGCTTTACTTCCTGTACTTGGCGACAGACTAGTAATCACAGGAAGTACTTTTGTATATTCATATCCATCCGCTAATGTCCCTGTTCCTCCATCTGGATTAGTTACTGTTATGTCTACTTTACCGATCTGTTGAGCCGCAGGAACTGTCACTTTGAGACGACTTGAGCTCACGTACGTGCTTCCCACACTATTAGAACCAAATGAAACAGTCGCTCCAGATTTGAAGTTAGAGCCATTTATATAAATAATGTCTCCACCAGAAGCTAAACCAGTATTTGGTGTTAGTGAAGTCACAGTTACTGGTACAATAACCGGTAAAGTATATTCATAACCTTCCTTCTCCAATGCTTCATTGGTATCATTCAGGACTTTAACATCAACTTTGCCTGGAGCGGCGCTTGGTGGCACGGTCACCTTTAGGCGAGTGCTGTCGACATACGTACTAATCGCCAAGTTCCCGCCAATATATACCTTGGAAATGTTACTAACAAAATTAGTTCCATTAATATAAATAACTTCTCCACCTGCAACTAAACCAGTATTAGGGCTAATGGAAACAATAGTAGGAGTCGGATAAACAATAGGTTCATAAGTATATGCATTAGCCAATACGAACGATTTTCCATCTAAATCAACTACACTTACATCAACTGTTCCTGGTGACTCTCCCTTCGGAATAGTGACTTTAAAGCGTGTTGGAGAGATTAATGTTGCCGTAGCTTCTTTACCTCCAATTAGAACCTTCATTCCCGACTTGAAATTCTTACCGTCCAGATAAGATATTTCCCCTCCTGTAATTGACCCTTTATTAGGAGAAATAGAAATTATCTCCGGATCTGTAGATGGAGGAGTATCATAGGAGAAACCATTTTTAATGGTAACACTAGTTCCATCAGGATTCGTAAATGTAACGTCTACTGGACCCGGTGCTGTTCCTGCAGGAGTAATGACTTTTAGATATGTTGGATTACTGTAGGAGGATACAGTTGCGGGTTGATCAGCGAACTTAACAGATAATCCTTTCATTAAGTAATTACCTTGTACTACTACTGTGGTGCCTCCGGCTAGTGGTCCATTACTTGGGGAAAGACTTGTCACGATAGGATCAATCTTATATTGAAACTGCCCCACAGCCTTCTGTCCATCAGGATTTTTTACAGTTACATCTACAAGCCCTTGAACCCCTTTTGGTGAAGTAACAGTAATCTGATTATTATCGACTACATTAACATTCGTCGCATTATTAAGCCCAAACTGAACTACCGCTCCAGGCATAAAGTTTTTACCATTTATGGTAACACTCTCTCCTCCATTAGGATGCCCATATGGCTCTGTAATAGAAGTAATTACAGGGGCGGGTAATTTAACTGTAAGATTAGAGCCAGGAATTGATTTTGTACGGGAAGCACCAGCATAATCTTTATAGCTTATTAGAGAAGAAGAAGTGGATACTGGGAAGTTCCCCGTTTTTGTCTTACTAACTGGGCGGATTTTGTAATTAAATGTCAAAGTGCTATTCTTAAGCTCATTGAATTTCCACGTCAGTACATTCCCCGAAACTTCAGGTTTAGGAATATTCTGGTCGTACGATCCAGGTACAATTTCAAAATCCGGTCCAACAATATCTGTGACTGTCACATCAAATGCACTAGCCATTCCAATTTCTTTGACTATTGCCGCGTATATTTCGCTTAATCCGACAGACCCAAGTACAAAATGATGGTGATTTGCTGTGGTTGCCATTTCTTTCAATAAAGTGTTTGGGCCACTTTTCTCTGGATCATCACTAGCTTTCAATAATGCAATCGTATAGAAAATAATCCCAGCATCTTTCGCCTCTTGTGCTTTACTTTTCGCAAAACCATATGGATCATTTTTCGGTTCTGTTGCATCACCATCAGTCATAATAATAATGACCGGTTGTGCCTCTGGACGATGATCTGCGAGCATTTTCATCGCTACATCTATTGCATCTCCCGTTGCCGTAGCTCCATTAGCCTTAATTCCATCAATGTAGTTTTTGGCCACATCTTTGTCTGTTGTAAATGGAAGGGACTTGATTAGTTCTACAGATGAAAAATCCACAACCGCTACTCTATGTTTTGTAAAATCCATCAAGTCCACAAAACCCTTTGCAGCGTCTTTTGCATTCTGCATTTTGTCTTCCCCATTGTTATATTGTGGAAGCATACTACCAGATTTATCAATGATCAACACAACATCATTCGGTACTACTACATTCACAGGAGGTGTACCTAAGATACTTAGGTTGACATCCGCTTGTTCCTCGGTAGTAATTGAACTTGGATTCACTGTTTTAGTCACATTTACATAGTCAATTGTAGCTGCACTAACTTTAGGTGCTGGTGTGAATACCCCACCAATTAATAAACATACTGTCATAAATAAAGTAAAATACTTCATTATTTTTTTCATTTTATTCCTCCTCTTTTACTTATTCATCTTTGGCTATCTATAAAGAACCCCATAGAGTAAACACTTTCCGTATTGTAAGAACTACGTGTTCGTCTTCCGTCAATAAATTTGGATATACCTTTTTCTATTGTTTTTTTTGTCTGTAATAAATGTTCAGCAATTTCTCTCTCTTTAATCAAACACATTTCGAGAGTCTCCCTATTTGCAGCGGTGAAATGGGAATCTGTTAATATGAGATTAATTGAGTCCCGAATCCGAATTTGTTCTGATTGAAACTCTAAAAGTTTGCCATCGGATTCTTCATCATTTAAATCTAAATCTAAAATTCCCTCTGTTATATCCAATAGTTCTGATAAATAATTATCCAATTGACTCTTCATCTTAGTTTACTTCACTTTTCTTCATTGACTTTAGAGCTTCCATCCAAGTATCGCGAAGATCTGTTAAAAGATGAATTGATTCGTTTATAGCCTCTTTGCTCTGCTTAGTGTTAGCCTCTTGTAGTCTGAACTGAATAAAGTCATAAATACTAAACAAATTATGAGATATCTCGTAATTCATATCCAAAGTAGATTGAAGCTCATCAACAATATTCTGTGCCTTAATAAGATTATTGTGTCTACCAGAGATATCATTACCTTCAATACAAATGAGAGAAGTTTTGAGGAACCGTATACATCCATTATAGAGCATAAGAGTTAACTCTCCTGGCGAAGCTGTCTGCACTTGAGCTCTAATATAATTTTCTTGAACGTGAAGCCCCATGCTTCACTCACCTCTTTTCGTCGATGATAGCCCCTACGGTTAACTCTTTTAATTTTTCTACCAAATCAATTAATTTCTCTGAGGGAATTTCTTTAATCACTTCATGGGTGTCCCTTGTTACAACTTGTACTATGATATCCCCAGTTGCTTCGTGCACTTTAAAGTTAAATTCATGTTGTGATCCTTCAGCAGCTTTATTCGCTTTCTCAATAGCATTTACCAATGCCTTTTCACTAACCGACAAAATCTGTCCTTTACTTTTCTCTTTCAAAACCGAGTATTCGCCAGCTGCTAAATTTATGGGTTGCTCTTTAATCTGTGACTGCACTTGATGAATTTTGGACTGTACTTCCATATTCATTCTCTCCCTATCACCCTAACTGTTGTGCAAGCCAATTCATTTGCGCATTGCCATTGGCAATAGCTTTTTCCATTACTGAAAAACGCTTATAGTAGTTATCCTCTTTCTTATTAAGGATCGCATTCATCGACATTATTCTACTCTCGAGATCAAAGACCTTCTTCCCGATTACAGTAGAAACATCATTGGTAGCTCCATCTATTCGACCCGCTTCCTTGATAAGAGAGCCCATGATGTTATCCACTCTCTTATACATCGTTACAGCAATACCCTCTTGACTCTCGAATCCTGGGTTGTTTGTAAATAGCGCATTAACTGCCTCCGGGTTTTGAGAAATCGCATTTTTAAGTTTTGCCTCATCTATGACGATCTTACCCGCATTTTTAATATCCCCTCGTACATAAGGAGCTGTCGTTATTCCTACCTCTGATAATGTATTGAATTCATCTGCAATTCCATCAACCTCTTTACTAAGTAATTCTCGCAAAGAACTTTTAATGTTCTTTAAGATTGAGGAATTATGCAATAAGCCTATCTTCACCTTTGATTCCCATGTTGCAATATCCGATTCATTCATCGCGCTTCTCTGATCATCGGTAAGAGGGCTGTAATTACGATCCCTTGTCTCACCTAAACGAGTATTAACAAGTTCAATCAGATCATTATAAGAAGATACGAATTTCTTAACTTTATCGACAACAGCATCAGGATCAGCCGCAACATTTATAGTAACGGCTTCGGACGTTACCTTATTCAACTGTATAGACATGCCATCGTAGTTAAAGTTGTTACTTGAAAATGTTTTCTCTTCGTTATCAATTTTTACAATAGCATCAGTTCCATTAGCTGTACCATCTGCTACTTTGATAGCTTCCAAGAAATTACCGGACACTGACTCAAGCTTTAATTCAGAAGTAGACCCAGTTTGCCGAGATTTAAACACAAATTTATTATTTACTGAATCATAGCTCATGTTTACATTTGCGGATGAGCTGTTTACTTTTGTCATTATGGATTGTATTGTGGAATTTTCGTCATATGTAATAGATACCCCATTGACTTTAAATTCCCCTGGAACTTGCAGTGGTTGATTATAGTTTAGATTACTAGATTGGGCTAAATCACTTAATTTCATATTAACATCTAACCGATAAGACTGACCGTCTGTAAAACCAAGCGCTGAAAGCGCACCATTCATCTCTTTTACTGTGATCTGTGGTTTTTTCCCTGAGCTAGTTATAGGGTCTAGTGTGAGTCTATTTCCTCCATCAATTCCTACTTGCACTTTATTTGATCCAAATTGCGAGTTGATTGCTGTCTGGAGTGCACCCTTCATTTCATCTACCGTATAAGTACCAGCTGGTATTTTTATTGCTTTGGCTTGATTATCCAATGTTACGATCATCTGATCGTTTACTCCTTGGACAATCGTTGCATCAGAATAAGGATTTCCCATTAAACCAAAATTCGAAACATTTTCTCCTCCTGAAATAGATGCATTCGTTGCCAAAGCAATCACTTCAAGAGAATATGATGACTTCGAGGAACTCCCATTCATTGATACGGATATATCTCCAGATGATGAAGTAGCTTTAGTTCCCGTGAGACCCGAGCTAAATCTCATAGCATTCAATGCTTCACGTAATGAAGATACTTTAGTATTGATCTCTCGATACAAACTCGTTTGATAGTTTAATAGATCCTTTTGCTGTTTTAGCTTAACTTGTGGCATTCGCTCTGCCTTCATTAAATCACTAACAATTTTATCGATATCCATGCCTGAAGACATACCCGTTATTCTCATTGGCATCTTAGGACCAGCTCCCCTCAAATATACTAGTTAATATATATATCGAACTACCACCGGATATTATTTAGTATTATTTATGAGTTCGGTTAATCGATTATTTGATGGACCGAATCCATGTCCTGCTGCAAGTTGGTAATATTTTTTAGCGACTACGAGATTCCCCGTAACCTCATAGTAAACACCCAGATTGTGAGCAGCACGATAACTACCGCTGCCGATTAAAGTTGAGTAATGATCCGTTTCTCCAATTTCTAACGCGAATTTAAAATACTTCTCAATCAATTGAAATTTACCACATTCTATAGCTAATATGCCTAAGACAAATGGAAGATCTGGGAATTTAGGATACATCGGCACAAACAATTCTAATAGTTCAATTGCTTGTTGACTCTTGCCCAGTTCCTTAAGTGTATACCCTAGTTGTACAAGCATGGGGGCAAAGTATAACCGATCAAACTGTTCCAAACATAAGCATTCTTCGAAGGCTTCATAAGCATTTTCAAACTGTTTATTTGAATAATACAATTTCCCTAATTGATAGAGCATATAACCGTTGTTAGGATCTTTCTCTATAATGCGCTTATACATTTTGATGTAACGATTAAATTTCCCCATCTTTAAATAAGTTTCTGGATTATATCCAAAGTGTTCTATTTCGATATCACACTTGATCATTTGTATTTCTTGATTATTTTTCCTCAAGTGCTCATGAACCTCTCCATAAAAGCGAAACTCTGGTCTATTTGGGAAGAAACGAATCATTCGACTCATATTTACTTCATCATTAATTACATTTGAAATTTTGACAGCACCAGCTTCTGATGGGAAATTAGATACAAAATCATCAATCTGTCTTACGACATTTGGTGATAACTTCTCATCGGCATCAATAAATAGTATGTAATCCCCTGAAGCCTTTTCAATCGCCCAATTACGAGCATCAGAGAAACTGTCATTCCATTCAAAATAATAAACTTTTGCTTTATACTCGCTCGCTATTTTGACCGTCTCATCCGTTGAACCGGTATCTACTACAATTAATTCGTAACTAGGGGGCACACTGGCCAATGCTCTAGCGATCTGTTCTGCCTCATTTTTAACAATCATACATACGCTAATCTTCATATTGTAAATAGCTCCTCATGAAAAAAGAGCCCACAATAAATGTGGGCCCAATTTTGTAACCAAATAATTAACGCAGCAATTGCAGAACGCCTTGTGGCGCTTGGTTAGCTTGAGCCAACATAGCTGTAGAAGCTTGCTGCAAAATATTGAATTTAGTATAGCTCATCATCTCAGCAGCCATATCTGTGTCACGAATACGAGACTCAGCAGCTTGAAGATTTTCAGAGTTTACGCTAACGTTATTGTAAACGTGCTCCAATTGGTTCTGGTAAGCACCCAGAGCAGAACGTGCTTCGTTTACTGTTTCGATAGCCTTGTCAACAACACCGCCTTCAGTAACACCTGATGCATTATCTGTCAGGCCACCGAAAGTCAATGTGCTGATATTAGCTTTGGAGAAGTCGATTCCCACTTGGTCAGCTGCATTTCCTCCTGTTTGGATCGTCAAAGTATTAGCAGATCCATCAAGGATAGTGATTCCATTAAACTGCGTATTTTTTGCAATATCAGTAATTGCTGTGTTCAAAGCTTGATACTCTGCATCCATGGCAGCGATATCAGTAGCATTGTAAGTACCGTTAGATGCCTGAACTGTTAATTCTTTCATACGAGTTAGCATATCAGAAACTTCGTTCATTGCTCCCTCAGCAGCTTGTACCATAGAAATTCCGTCTTGAGCATTACGCATACCTTGGTTCATACCTTTAATCTGCGCGCGCATTTTCTCGGAGATCGAAAGACCTGCAGCATCATCAGCGGCACGGTTGATACGGTAGCCAGAAGACAGTTTCTCACTGGATTTACCTTGTTGAACATTGTTAAAAGCAAGGTTACGATGGGAATTCATTGCGTTGATATTGTGGTTAATAATCATTTGTTGTTCCTCCTTGAGTTTGAAATATTTCACATCCTTGTGAAGCAGGCTTATAGCCTACAATATATATATCGGATTTCTAATACCATAGTTTATACCTGAATTAAAATATTGATCTTACTTTTTTATTTTTTTTATAAATTCGAGATTATGCTGAAATTGACTGGCCTCAACATTATTCGCCTGAACTTCATCCACCAGTTCTTTCCGTAAAATAACAACATCCTCTGGTGCTCTAATTCCAATCTTGACACTATCGCCATCAATAGAGGAAACGTAAATTTCAATATCTTTATGAATTAATATAGACTGCCCTTGCTTCCTTGTTAGTACAAGCATTCATACCCCCTCCTTCTCCTCCAAATTTCGCGCAATAATAAGACTATTTGTTTTATAGGTAGTCTTCTCTTGGATTACATGTTGTATACCAATAGAGTGGTCCACATTAATGATCAATGGAGCTAGCAAGTTTAAGGTCGAGGTCTGTATGGAGTCTTTGATGGTTACTATGCATAATACAAGAGTGTCTTCTGGCTTAGTCAGACGCAATCTTTTTTTTATTGGACTATTCAAGTGAATGGAATAATCCGGATACCATTGGAAAGGTGTTGTTGTCAAAAATGATATTTGTGGGTCCTCTTTGCTTTTTAAATAAGCAAATGGGGTATCCTCGATTGCCTCTAAATAAAATTGGTCTAATCCTTCAAATCCTATTATGCTTCCTTCAAAAGATATTAGCATGTTATTTAATTGACCCAGCATTCAAATCCCTCCTAAATAAAAAAACTACAGCTTTTCAGCCATAGCCTATTTTAACCATACAAATCATAATTACTTACCCACATTTTAATATCATTTTTATTCTTCAAATAAATGTTCATACTTCCTGGTTGAAACGAAACATTTGGGCGATTAGGGGTGAAAGTAATATTGATCTGTGGTGAATTCCAGTTTATATTTGTTTCTGCAGGCTTATATTTTACATCAACATTATTACTAGACGCTTCACCATTATATTCAATTATAGATTTTTCTTGTATTCTCTGTACTATCATATCTGCAATTTTTTGTTTAGTGAATTGGGCAAGCCTATTTCCTTCATCAACTATATTGGCTACATTTGTAAGATACTGCTGGTGCATTTGAGAAGAAATCATATGCAGCCACTCCAAATGATCCCCCTTCCCGAGCGCCATCCATGCCCTTGAACTGTCTACTGACAATTCGGAAGGGGTCTTTTGAATATCCATCATCGACGGAGAACTCTCAATGTCCATTTCTGCCGGAGGGGACTCTATCATAAGTTGAGCTCTTTCCGATTCCATCCCAATATTGGCATACGTCTGACGAATGGATAAACGTTGGAGGTTCATTTTGTTCACCCTCAATCACAAATTCCTATATTATCTCAGGTAATCTAGTAAGCTAATCTGCATGATCTTCGCACTTGTTGCAAGGGATGCTTGATATACACTCTCATCTTGTTTAAGTTTCATAATCGTCTCTGCATAATCAGCATCTTCTGTTTTGGACTGCATTTCAGTCAAGTTCAGTTCAAGGTCGCTCATTCGGCTGCTGATAAGTTCAACTCTATTCGTCTTTGCACCTATTTCTGAACGGGCCTCATTTATTTTAGAGAGCCTGCTCTTTAATAATTCCATTTCATTTAAAGCTGCTGCCTGATTGCCAGTGCTAAAGGCTGACTCCACTCGCGTAATAATGCCAAATAAATTGTCTGCGTCAGTCGGCTTACCAAAAATATCCTGACCAGTAATATTTATCGAAAGGGATGCCCCTTCTGTAAATTTATATATTATTTCTCCTGTATCGGTCTCCTGGGTACTTGCAATATCTGCCTTGTATGGTTCTTGGTCCGTAAATTGTCCATTAAAAATATATTTATCATTAAATTTACTATTACCCAGATTAACCATTTGTTCATATATTTGTTTTAATTCAATAGTAATTGCATCCATAGCTTCCTGGGGGATAGTTCCATTTGTGCCCTGCACAACCAATTCATATGCTCGTTGACCAACATCATTAATTTGACCAATAACAGTATCATTATATTCGAGCCACGAGGTCGCAGCATCCGCATTCTTCTGATATTGATCGTTTATAGATAGTTCACTGCGGTATCTTAATGAATATGTTATACCAACAGGATCATCTGAAGGCTTATTTAGTTTCATACCGGTTGATAAATTATTTTGATTCTTATCCATCCTGATGAGGTTATTGTTAATATTTCTCATCATTTGCAAATTCATCATACCCGGTGTAACTCTTAATGCCATCTATCTCACTCCCTTCTTATCTACCCACAACGCCCATACTGTTGATAATTTTGTCCAAATTTTGATCCATTGTTGTCATGAAACGTGAAGCAGCCCCGTAGGCGTGCTGGAATTTAATCAAGTTAGCCATTTCTTCGTCCATAGATACACCACTGACCGACTGCCTTCTCGAATCGACCTGGTCCACAAGCAGTTGGTTGTTAGTCTGCTGCCTTTGAGCTTCACTGCTCTCAACACCTAATTGACCCATTATAGACCGATAATAATCATCTAGCGTTCCCTTTGTAAAGCCATTATTACTAGCGACCGGATTGAACGTAAAGGTCTTATCTCTTAATTGCGACATTAATAACGCAAGAGTATTATTGCCTTTAACAGCCTCATCTCCCGAGGCACCTGTGATTACACGTAGGGAGGATGCAATTTGATTAGGGTCTTTATCAATGATGGAATTCAGTTGAATTGTCCCTGCTGTAATAGGTCCGTTACTAGAAGTAAAGAATTCTACTCCTTTGGTTGCTGGTGGACCAAACACATACCCCAACTGATGCAAACCATTAATTCCCTTTACCGTCGTCGTCAAATCTTGAGTTAAGGTTCTGTTAGCTCCGCTATAAGTAATGCCGTTCAAAGTAGTACCTTCAGGTAAAACGGAACCTGCTGGAATCGTAATCTCAACATCACCATTCACAATCGTATTGGCGAGTTGATCGAGCTGGTCAATATAATCTTTAACAATTACATCTCTAGACTTAATCGTCCCGAATACTTCTCCGCTGGTTAATGTGTTGCCAGCATAAGCGGATTCCCAATCTGCAGCCGTTGTATCTACGGAGTTGTTTCCGTTAACTAATTCTAATCCACCAAGGGTCACCCGATATCCTGTATCTTCTTCAACTACTGATATATTACCAAGTTTGGACAGTTGATCGATAATGACATCGCGTTGGTCTCTCAAATCATTCGCGTTATCGCCGGTTCCTTCAATTTTGTAGATTTGTCTATTGAGGTCAGCAACCTGCTTGGTTAATGTATTGATTTTTTGAGCAGTTACGGAAACGCTATTAGATAAATCATCCTGCATATCATTTAATTTTTTACTTAATTCATTAAAGGCATCGACCATTGCCAACGCATTTTCTTTCACTATTTTTCTAGCAGTCACATTCTCTGGATCTTTGCTGAGTTCAGACCAAGACTTCCAAAAATTATCTATTACTGTTGTTAGCCCTGAATTGGAAGGTTCATTAAACACTTTTTCTAATTTAGTTAGGGTATCGGCTTGGATCTCCCATTCCCCAAGCGAACGATTCGTATCCCAAAACTGATCATCCACAAAAGAATCACGAATTCTCTTAATATAACTTACCTCAACGCCTGTCCCCAACTGCCCAGGAGCTGTGGATTTGTAGAGTCCAGGATATTCGAGCGGTCTTGTAGCAGACATACCAACGACCTGACGTGAATAACCTTGAGTGCTTGCATTTGCTATATTATGACCTGTCGTGTTCATCGCTGCCATTTGAGTAAACAAGCTTCGTTTGGAAGTCTCAATACCATGGAACGTAGATGTCATCTTATCCCCTCACAATCTCAATAAATTCAAGCTTTAGTATCAAAGAATTGATTACTTTTTTTAAACTGGGAAGAATGTTGCGCAGGATTTTGGTAAATTAATTCGTCTTCCGTATCCACCAGAATATTTAAAGAGAAGTCAATAAACTGCATGGATTGTTCAATGAGCTGATGAATGATTTCATTTTCCTTTTTAAGTTGCTGCGTATTCCTAACTAATGTATCTCTAATTTCTAATAAGTCTTTTCTTTCCTTGGGATCGAAGACAAGGCGGGAAACCTCGGAAATATTCAAATTTAATTTTGTTCTGATCCCCTTCTCTTCTAATAGAGCCATCAACGATTCCTTACGGAGTTCTTCAATATGTTCAGTCTGTTTTAGCAAGCGATTCTCACGTGTCATCAATTGAGTCAATTCCGTGATGTCGTTATTGATAATAGCTACTTTCTTACTCTGCGCTGTGCTAAGCAGTTCCTCATATATCTTGTTCAAGGACTCGAGCTCTGAAATAATATTCGTAACACTACTCACTCGTCGTCACCTGATTTACTGTAAGATTTAAAGTAGGGCATAAGCTTCTCGGCAATTTTCCCTGCTTCTACATGATAGGTGCCGGAGGATACCTGCTGTTTGAGGTCTTGAATCCGTTGTACTCTTTCAGGGTCGGCGCTGCGCTCCTGAGCCTCCAGCATTTCAATCGCCTCCGAGGAAATGGATACTTCATCCTTGCGGCGCTCCATCTTTCTCGCTTCCTGCCGCTGAGTCTCCATATTCCGCTGATAAGGGTTAACTCCACCAACTCGTCCGGTATCATTAATTTTCATATCTTCCACCTTCTTTCAAATATATAAGGACGCCTTCAGGCTATTTTTCGCATCAGTCGAAAGTGGCATCCGGGCGGGTATTATACGCCAGAATAACGTAAAAAACCGATAAATCTTTACTAAGTTTATCGGTCATAAATGAGACATTATTTATAGTTTCAACTTTTTTTAGTGCGGTAGTCTGTTATTAATGGTATTTATCGATTGCGCGATAGGTTCCATCGCCCTGCCTTTTAGTCCCTACATCCTTATTCGATTCCTCATGGATCGCCTGATTCAGTTCTTTAGTCAGACGTGAGCGGCAGGAGTCACACATATGGCCATCACGGATCATGCTCCCGCATACCTCGCAGGGATACATCAAGTTCGGTGCATTCATCACCGAAATCCGCCCTTCACGAACAAAACGGGTGATCTGCTTAATGGAAACTTCGGTTGCATCCGAAAGCTCCTGAATCGTTGCGCCCTTCTCCTCACGCAGGTACTGAACACATTTCTCATATTCGTGCTCAATATCCTTGATGCAGTTTGGGCACATGTCTTTAAAATTAGCCGCAAATAATCTGCCGCAGCGAGGACAGTTTGCCAGATTCACGATTACGCCTCCTTATATCTTTACGAACAATGCCAGGCAGAACATATGATGGATTCTATACGAAAAGCATCCAAGCCTGCCAATGATAAAATTGGAATAATATGTACAAGATTATGTACAAGATTATGTACCATCCTTACCCTATAGCTTACATGATTCACGGTTCCCTCGTCCATCCTTTTTCACGAAATCAGGTTGCTTTTAGCCATTTTTGTCGTTTACGAACGTGCCCATGTCAGACTATAGACTTCTGAGGGGACATCCAAATAGTACTGCAATGCCCATTTTACTATAGCCGCGCAGGCCTGAATCGTACTGCCTGTTGTGTAAATATCGTCGATCAGCAGGACACGGAGAGGCTCTATTGTTCGAGTGGAATTCTCATTAGATTTGGTCTGAGAGACAAGCTTTTCAATACCGATATGTTGTAAATATCTAAAGCTTTCCTGATCGATATCAAAAACATGCCTCATGGAATCAATTCGCTCCTGTCTTGTCTTAAAACTTTGTTTGCCTGTATGCTCGCTCCGGACAAGCAAAGGCACCACGGGCAGCTTATGTATGCTCCCTACTCCTGCAGCCAGCACCTGCGCCTGATTAAAGCCGCGTTCCGTGAGGCGCTCCGTACTGACAGGGACAAAGGTCACGAGATCCGGCCTCCATTCTCTGCTACTTCCGCCTACCTGATCTTTGAGCTGAAAAGAAATTTCCTTCTGCATCCGATATAGCGCCCTGCTTAACATCTTAATCAATAAAGGCGCGTATTTCTCGTGCCCTCTATACTTGTACTGAGCCAGCCACTCTCTCATGACGTCATTGTACTGCACAGCGCTTCGGTTCAGCACAAAAGCACGATGCTGCGCCTCCTTCCGCAGACAATCCGGACAACCGGAAGCTCTCCCGCAGTAGGGACAACGCGGCCTATCAATCCAGGGAATAGCTAAAGCGCATCGCTCGCAGATACCGGGCCATTCACGCGTCAATCGGCTTGGACTGCCGCAGGTCAGGCAGATGTCTCCTGGAGGAGCCAGCAGACCACGAATAAATTGAGTGATTGAGGTGTATATAGAGTTCACAAGATTATCCTCCGAACAGTTGATGATATGACTTATACAATAAAGCCAGCCGCCCACAACATTTAAACTACACCGCTTAAGAACCCGACCAGAGCTGATTCAATGATAAGTAATGAGTCTAGTTAAGAAACGTCTATCGACGTACATCTTAAAAAGAAATCTACGACTCTTTCAAATATCCGTTCTTGCGTGCAATCAGGTTCATGCTGGTAATCTGCTTTACCGCTCTTTTCTGTGAATGGGTCCACTCAGGCGAAGCAAAAATCACCTTCCCTGCTGGATCCTCCGATGAGCGTCCTGCACGACCGGCCATTTGAACCAGTGAAGCTTCGTCAAAAAGGCCACTGTCTGCATCTGCAATAAAAACATCGCTGCGCGGAACGGTCACGCCCCGCTCCAAAATGGTTGTGGTCACCAGAAGACGGATCTCCCGCCCACGGAATCTTGTTACTTTGGCTGCACGCTGCGGATCCTCAGAAGAAGTCCCTTCGACACAATACCCAGCCAAAATGCGGCCCAGGATCCGCACGAGCGGGTCAATATGACGAATGCGCGATACAAACAGAAAGACCTGGGCGTCACGTTCCAGGGATTCCCGGAGGGCTTCCGTTAGTTTCTTTAACAGATGTGGCTGACGCAGGCACTGCTCGATGCTTTTCATTGTAATCCGCTTCGGCACCGGTAGCGGATGGCCGTGAAAGCGGACCGGCACCTTGGCATGGTGCAGCGTCCCGCGTGCGGCCTCTTTCTGCAGCGGCCGCGGCGGTGTGGCTGATAGGTAAACGAACTTTCCATCCGGCTTACAGGCATTCTGCGCGGCAAAGGCCAACATGGGATCATTATGATAAGGAAAGGCATCCAGCTCATCGATAATGACCAGATCAAACGCTCGGTAAAACCGCATCAGCTGATGCGTTGTCGCCAGCGTAAGATCCCCAGGTTGCCACCGCTCCGTACTGCCACCATACAACGTGACCATACGGGTTCCCTCAAAGGCCTTCGCAAGCCGGGGTGCCAGCTCCAGCACCACATCCCTGCGGGGTGTGGCCACCAGCACGCGGCCACCTTGTTCGAGGATCGAGCTGAGCAGCGGGAAGATCATCTCGGTCTTGCCCGCGCCCGTCACGGCCCAGAGAAGGAAGCGGGAGGGCGCGATTTCGCCCTGTGCGTAGCTCCCAGCGGGTGGCGCACAGGGCTTGCCGCCGGGCACCGCCAGCCCGGCGGGGGCAGAGAGCGGCCACCACGCGCGGCCGCTCCTCTCGGCGGAGCCCTTACGGGGCGGCTCCGCCAGGAAACCCAGCGCAGCGCAGGCGGCATCGCCCTGCGCTGCGCTAAGCCCCCACCGCCCGCGCACCGCGGCGGTGGACTGCTCGGCCGCGGCACGTACGGCCGAGGCCCCTCCCGCTGCTGAGCGAAGCAGCAGCGAACAGGCGCGACTGCGCCCAAGAGCGAGGCATGCCTCGCAGTAGGCGCAGTCCGCGCGGCCGCACGCGGCGCATGGCGCGGCGCCCGTGGCTTCGCTGCCGCAGCGCCGGCAGCGGGGGAGCCTGTCGCGGCCCAAGCGAAGCGGGCCGCGTCCTGGGCGTCGCGGGCGGGCATCTGCCGCCACGCCCGCGTCAAGCGCCAGCCGGCCCTGCAGGCTGGCCAGCTGCACGGCGCTGAACCAGGCGCCCGCGAGCCCGGGCGCCGCATCCTGCAGCAGCGATTCGACCTCTGCTGCGAGCAGCGAGCGCCCATGCAGCAGCTTACTGAGCAGCGCAGCTTGACCGCCCAGCTCCTCCATTACGCCTGCCGTATGGAGTGCCGCTTCCATCCGGCCTGCTCCCGCCGGCTCTGCAAGCAGCCGTTGTACGGCTTCCGGAGCTGCCTCATGCAGATCCCAAATCCACCCTCCCTGACTCTCTCTTTTCACATCCCAAAGCATTTCATGAACGAAAGTACTCCACTTTCCTAAGTCCCAGCTTTCCATCCCCGGCTGCTCCTCAAACTCTTGCTCTACTTCAACCGCAAGACTGTATGCCATTGCTTCGGACAGAAACACCAACTTTGCAGTTTTACCGAGCTTGTCCTTATTCCGGTTCCACCACAGCACGTCCACTCTCATATCCAGCGACCGCCTAATCGCCCAAACTCTCCCGTTCCATACGGCATAAACCGCTACCCGCACCAGCTTTAACCTCCTTTTCGGTCCAAAAATAAGGGGTGTTACACCATCTCAATACTTATCCACAGAAACCCCTCTTGACCGCATATTTCTTCCTAACATGAAAAATATCCATCCACAAACCCACAGATTCATCCCCATTTTTCACAGCTACTAAGGATGATTTTGCATTTAAGCCATTCTTTTTCCCAATTTCACGATTTCTACCTGTGGGTAAATCCCCTTTGAGTTGAATTATCATTCTAAATTTCGACTCTCTGTCCCGCTACCCGAGTTGAATAACAAACGACAAAAAAGCACACCCCACGGTTGCCCGTTCAGAAGTGTGCTTCACCTTGTATTTCTTAATATACCGCTGCCAGCCGCGGGCTTCATCCTATACATAAGGAATATGCGCCGCTTCATGCGGATTTCGTAAATCAATGATTGTGGCATCTGGTTCTCCGGCATGGTTCAACATCGAAAAATCATTCGATACGGAAACCTCAACACCGGCGATGCCCTCAAGCCGCTCGATAATGACAAGTGTGTCATCACTTGAATGGAAGTCGAGCACGGTTAGCCGAAGTCTTTTGCCTGTAATCAAAGCATACAAACCAAATGCCCGAATATACCATTCGATCTGACGCTCATGATTGGAAGTCACCAGAATATAGTGAAGCAGGTGTGTATCCTTGCGCCTTTGCCAGGCATGATAGACATGAACCGCAACAGCAGCAAGTGCGTACACTGTCAGAATCCACATTAGCGGGGTCAACATGCAGACTCACCTCCCTGTATACCAACACTATATGCCGGTAAAGTCAGGTCGGTGAATGTAAGCGTATATTCTGCCCACACCCTTTTCAGGGGTCACGGCCATCGCCTATCCAGTGGTATTTTTCACAATCATTTGCAGGAAAACCCGAAATTCCAATTGACAGGAATTAGAGGGTTACCCATCCATATTTAATTGAGTTGATTACCGCCTGCGTACGGTCGTCAACCTCCATTTTTTGCAGAATGCTGCTGACATGGTTCTTGACTGTTTTCTCACTGATAAAGAGATACTCGCCGATCATTTTGTTGCTCTTGCCTTCAGCCATCAAACGCAGTACTTCCGCTTCGCGGCGGGTTAACGGATTGTTGTCGCCCGCTACAAATTTGACGCCTGCTTCCTTCACGCCGCTCTCCGTCATTGCACCTGTTTCATTAAGGAAGGTCATGCGGCGCAGCTGTTGGATCAGCTTGCCTGTTACCTTCGGATGAATAAAGGCATAGCCCTCCTGCACCGAGCGGATCGCATTGATCAGCGACTCTGCTTCCATATCCTTCAGCAGGTATCCGTTCGCTCCTTTGCGCAGCGTTTCGAATACGTAGCTCTCATCATCATGGATGGATAAAATAATGACCTTCACATCCGGGAAAAGCTCACGTAGCTTCTCGGTTGCTTCTACACCGTTCTCGACAGGCATATTAATATCCATCAGCACGATGTCCGGCTTTATATCGTTACAAAATTCCAATACCTGAATACCGTCCCCACATTCGCCGATGACTTCAATGTCATCCTCCATATTCAAAATGCGCTTCAGACCCTCGCGAAACAATTGATGATCGTCAGCCAAGAGGACTTTAATGGTTGTTATGTTAGAATCTCTGTTTTCCATCCTGTTACTCCTTTCCCTTCTCAACGTTCGTTGGGATATGGATTACGATCTTTGTACCTTGGTTCTCTGCGGATTCAATTTCCATTCTTCCTTCGAGAAGCTCTACCCTCTCACGCATGCCGATCAGTCCGAAATGATCTTTCGATTTCTGTTCCAGAAGCTCGACATTAAAGCCCAGGCCGTTGTCCTGAACAACAATTTTCACCATCTGGGCCTGGTATGTAATTTCGACTACCACATAGGTCGGGTAGGCATGCTTGGCAGCGTTGCTAAGCGCTTCCTGCACCAAACGGTATATGGCTGCTTCCATCGCGGAAGAGAGTCGGTGTTCTTTCCCACGTGTTTCGAAAATCGTACGGATTTTGGTCTTCTCCTCAAAATCATGCACATATTTCCGCATCGTCGGGATCAGTCCCAAATCATCGAGAGCCATAGGCCTTAGGTTAAAGATAACCTTCCGCATTTCTTCTAGGCTGGAGCGCACTTGTCCCTTCAAATCTACTATTTCGTCCTGCACCATCTTAAATTCCTGCTTTACCACCATTCTTTCCACAATTTCCGTGCGGAGGACCAGATTGGCAAGCAGCTGTGCAGGACCATCATGGATTTCTCGGGCAATGCGTTTACGTTCCTCTTCCTGAGCCAGTATGATCTTCAGACCGATTAGCTGGCGGTTCTTAGCCGTTTCGATAATCCGTGTCACCTGTCCCAGTTCGCCTGACAAGTACTCCAGCACCACACCCATTTGTGATCCGATGGATTCAGCACGTTCAACAGAGTTCTCAACATTTCGGACTCTCTTTTGCAATTCATCGCGTCTGGCCTTGAGATACATTTCCTTCTCACGATAAATCATAACATCAAGCTGAAGCTGCGTAGCTTTCTCATACGCCTGCCTGATGTCATCCTCCTTGTAACGGACGAAGTCCCGGCTGACTTCCGTCAGCCGGACGCGCGAACGCCGGTAGTTCAGCTCTAGCTGATCCACCTTTTGCAGCGTTTCGATCGTTTCCTTCATCACAAACTGCAGTTCCTGATTCAAAGTGGCAAGTTCGTCACGGGCCGCCTCTAGAATCTCAAACATCTGATATTTGCTGTTCTCCACCACCTGGATGGCGTTCTTAATGACGCGGTCTATCGCATCGGCTTGAAAATCCACGCACTTCTACTCCATTTCGTACCACTACAGTTCTATATAGAATGAGCTGTCATCCGAATTTTCGAGATCAATTCTATACATATCATACCATATCATGATTCGATAGTGACGGTCTTCGTGTTTTGTTCCCATTTTACATTTAATCCTAATTGCTCTGAAACGAGCCGAAGCGGGACTAAAGTACGACCTTGGCTGATATAAGGCGCAACATCTGCACCTTTGCGCTTGCCGTTCAGGATATAATCCTTACTTCCAACCTTCAAATCCATGACTTTCCCACCGCGTTTAATGGTAATTCTCTGATTGGCTGGGTCCCAGGAAGCTTGACCACCAAAGGTATCCAGCACATATTTTATAGGAATATAGGTACTGTCGCCCTTAATCACCGGTGCGGTTTCCATCGATTTCTTCTGTCCGTTCGCTGTGAAGGACTTTTGGCCTATCGTCATGATGACCTTGCCTGTTGGCAGTCCCGCTTCACTGGACTCGGAAGGCATCGTGAACTTGATGTTGTCAAAAGCAACTTGGCCTGTCTTGGCACGCTCATCCTGGCCTTCTTCAACATTCACAACGTATACACGCTTGAGCTGTGCCGGGAATGCTATGCCTTTGTCACTCAAATCAACATTAATTGTTTTCCAGCCGTCCCAATCGATCGTTTTAGCCAGATCCACATACACCGTTTTGCCGTTATTGTCCTTAAGCTCGGCACGAGCCCAGTTCAAGCTGTGATCTCCCATCACATCAATCGACATCGAGGTAGCAGGTGCAGCAATGGTTTTGCCGGCCTGGCCGTTAAGCTCTGCGTAAGCGTACATTTTGCCTGTTCCCGCAGTCATATCATACGTCATCTGGAGCACTTTGGAATTGGCATGATCGCCGCTGCCCTGGGTAATAGCTGCAGTACCGCTCACCTGGGAGCTGTTGCTCGTAAACTGCACCGGGTAGCTGACATTTTCGAAGTTCTCCCACATATCTTCACCGGCAGCTGACAACACGACCGCTGTGCTGAAGCCGTTATAGCGTGCAATCGCATAGCCCACCTTGGCATTCGGATTCACCGACTTCACCGTCAGCTTGCCATTTTGCACACTGCCACTAAAGCCAATGAATTCCCACTTCAAGGCACTGTCAGGCACACTGATTTGCTGACCATCCTTGGTGGTGGCGGTAACCGGTACAGATACCGTCGTACCTGCTTGAAGCGGCGCAGTGGTTGTTGCCACACTCAGCGCATTCAGATCATCGGCTCCGAGCACCTTCACATCCATGCTTGTGCTGGTTTTTCCGCTGACGGCGGTAATCTTGCTTGTCCCTGGTGTCACACCCGTGATGGTCTGTCCGCTAACCTTCACATTTCCATTGCTGGATTTCCAGGTTGGGGTGAGGCTAGATGTGTCAACCGGATTGTAATAGGTATCGTAGCCTTTCAATTGGAACGAAGCCTGCTGGCCGATCAGAAGGTTCTCACTGCCGCTGATTTTCAGACCCTTCAGCTCCCCTTTGGGAGCGCTTGTATATACACCGAGGCCATTTACAACGCTGCGCTGCTCCTTGCCGTATTCCGTGTCAAACGTAAGTTCGGTATCTTCTTCTCCCAGTGGACGGCTGACCATCGTTGTAGAACCGCCTCCGTCAAGATTAAGGCCTTTCCATACCCCGATATTCACCATGAAGGATTGCAATTCGCCAAGCGACATGCCCGAGCTCTCGTCATTCTTCTGGGCGGCGATAATGTATGCATAACGCTGATCCTTGGAATAACCTAGAGCCGTTCTGGCGCGGTACCCGCCGATGCTGGACACGTCACGGGAGTAGGCCGCAGCTTGTCCGTTATTCACCAGAATGGTATGTCCTCCAATCATCATCTGCAAATCAGAAGGGTCTACAGATTGCCCCATCGTTTTGGAGTTGAGCATATAATTGGTTTGGATGGTTTGACCTACAGCCAGATGATTATTAACAAAATCCGCTGCTGCGCCGTGTGTCCGCAAAATATAACCGTCCTTCGGCACCGTCATATCCTTAAAACCGCCCAGATCCGAAATTTGCGTGATAACGCCATTCTGCACCAAGACTTCGGTTGGTGTTGTAGAGCTGTCTTTCGGGCGCGTCGTCGATTTCCATGCGCTGGTGTACATGTACATGGCGTTCACATGGCTGTACGAGGAGCCGCTGCTTTCCGGATTGTAAGAGGTCTTGTTGATCCCTGCAAGCGGGAAGGAAGCACCGTCCTGAGCCGTCACTGTGCCGTCAAAGGCAAACTCATCAATAATTGGCTTACCACCTTCTGTTACCGCGAAAGAGTACATGCCTTTGATATCGGATGGCGTGGATAACAGCTGGCCATCCGTCACTTGTCCCCCGATAGGTGCACCATCAGCGCTCGTATTAAAATAATCCCCGTTGACCGCTGCAACTGCGCCGGTCTCCTTCGCCATGCCGCCTGTGCTTTGCTTGGTCGTAAACTGACCGTCCTGACCGTTCATCACGTCCATCTTCACATACGGGTTCTGTAGATCTACCCGGATCACATCTGCAAGCGCGGTTGCCTGTTTGCCGGAACGCGTTGTCGTATATTTGTATTTCGTTAACATCGCACCCGAAGTGATCGGTTCTTCACTCAGCTTCGTAACCGATGACGCCGCTGCCGCGCTGGCGACCGATGAAATCGAATGCCCGTTCAGCGGAATTCCGCTGCCTACCACTGGCGCGATAAAGAGCAAACCTGCCAGAGATACGACCATCCATTTTTTACCTGTGCTTAGCCGGTTTTTATTCTCATCCAGCTTGTTATTCCATTTCATGAAAACGCTACTCTCCCATCTGTTTTAAAACACGTTCTTTCCCCATTGATTTGAACAAACCTACAAATCTACTGACGTTATGACTTGTAAAAAAGTTCCTTCGATCAACCCTCAAATACGACATTTTCCATCCAATAGCGATGCTAAGAGGTTACTAACTTGTAACTTCCATACACTTAATAGACTAATTTAAGCCTGAAAAGTTACGGCAAACACTGCTTTTTTTAACGATTACCATAGATTGGACATAAAAAAGCCCCTCCCTCATCCAATGAATGAGAGAAGAGCCTATATTATCATAGATATCCTATTTTCTTCAGAAGACGTTCCAGCATGACAGTCGCTTGCGCCCGGGTCGAATAGCCTTTTGGCTGGAAGGTGGTTGGGGTTACCCCTTGGATGATGCCTTCTTTAACCATCCGCGCAGCTGATTCCGGCGACTGAATGGACTTGTAGTCTTTAAAATTTTTCAGATAGGTGGCTGGTGAATAATTCAGCGTCGAATTATACCCCGCATAATTCATTGCGCGCGTCATCATAATCGCCATCTGTTCACGTGTAATCGGATTGTTCGGTTTAAAAGAGCCATCCGTGTACCCCGTAATGATGCCGGCTTTGGCTGCAGCACCGATAAAAGCGCTCTTCGGTGAGTTCGTTACATCATAGAAACGCTCCGCGGTCTTTGGATCTCCCTCGAGACCCAAACCACGAGCCACATACTCGGCGAACTCGGCTCTTGTAATATTTTTGCCCGGCTCAAACGAATTGCCCTGTCTTGCATCGATAATGAACTTGGAGGAAAGGACGCTAATGGAATCCTTGGCCCAGTGATTGCCTACGTCAGCAAAATATTTGTAATTGGTCACTCCCATAACCGTATAGTTCCCTTTCACCTTGGCATGAAAAACCTTACGGGTACTGAGTGTATCAATAACCGCTGGTACAAAGGTCAGCTTCCCTGCTGCATCGTCCACACGAACAAGTCCTGAACGGTTGTCCTGAAGCGTCGTATTCGTACGAATCAGATATTCCCCTTTCAGAAGAACGGTGACTTCCTGAGAGGAGGACGATCTGGCAGAGACATGGAAATCAACGGGGTCGGTAACCTTTTGAGTCGAACCGCCGTTCAGCAAACTCAATAAGTCCGAAGCGGTGCGATCCGCAAGCTTTTCCACGGTAATGTTCAGTGTAACGGATGACGTTGTAGAATTCAGACTGCGTGCGATTGCCGTAAAATCCACCTGATTCAGCGGCAGCAAATAGACAGCATCCCCAGCCCTAACGGCAATAGAGGCGCTCCGGTCGTTGTTGTAGGCATATTCCAGAGCACTCAGCGGTATGCTGACAGATGCAGAACTGAGTCCTGAAGCAGCATCGATAACAACGGTATGGCTGGCTTCATTTTTGCTGCCGATGTATTCAAATACCTTCTTCAACTTGTCGCCATCAACCGTGTACTGCTTAATATATTGCCCGTTGCGGGATTGGACATCGGATACGGTTACAGACTGGACTCCCATGGCCAGCATATCCTTGCCGAATTCCTTGGCATCCATACGGGTCAGATCCGCAGGAAGACTTGGGTCGGAAGTACTGTTGCCGCTGCCTGTGCTCGTATTCGTGACCGAAATATTATTAAAATACAATAATCTGTTGCCCGATGTATCTTTCAGCGGCGTTGCCCCCGGAATATACGAGAGCACAACCTTTTGCCCGATCGCTACCGGACTAGATAGTTTAATAGTCAAGGTGCTTCCACTGATCGACGCCTGCGAGAGACCTCTGATCACGCCATCCACCATAACTTGGAATTGACTCGTCACGAGAGAAGATTGCGAGAGCATCGCCTTGTTGAACACGACTTGAATCATATCCCCTTGAATAACGGCAGACTTGATATCGCCTCCGAGCGTATACCCGGTTACGGTCACCGGCTGCAAATTGATATAATCGGCCGAGTTCCCGTTCAAATCTGTCAGGCGGGACGTTCCAGGCACATAGGAGACCGTGACCTTCGCATCTTTCGGCAAGGCCGTGGCCAATGTCAGAATCACCTGATTATCCTTGATTTCCACTTTATTGACGAAGTTGGCCTTATCGTTCACAAGAACTGAAAATTGGCTCTTCATCGGTACGTTGCTTGTGCTGAGCAGCTCATTGTAGTTCAAAACAACTTTGGAATCTGCCCCCTCCGCATTCTGGAATACGGGCGGCTTGCTGTCCAAATAGTTGCGGACCAAAAAGTCTGTAAATGCAGCAACATTCATGCCCCGGTTATCCTGAATTGGATAAGCTCCCGGCGTGTAGCTGACTCTAACGATCTGGCCATTTTCAGGCGTGCTGTCGAGCGTCAGAGTCAGTGTGTTTCCGCTCTGGCTAATTCCGTTCACTTTAATGCTGCTGCCATCTCCTGTGACTTTAAACTGCTCGTAGGCATAAACAGATGGCGTTTTTAAGGACTGGCCAAAATTTAATTTGAGCGTTTTGCCGGATACATAACCGTCCTTAGGCAGCGGAAGTGCGGTATCAATGCCATTTACGACCTCACGCTGGGAAAAGGTTGCTGCCTGGTTGCGATACAAATCGCGAATCGGGTTCGAACCACCTTTATAGCTGACCTTGACGACTTGCCCAACAGCGATCCCCGTTTCCAGAACGATATACACGCTGTCACCGGATGTGTATACGTAGCTGATCCGGCGGGATTCATCATTGACAGTTACACTGAAGGCGCTTGTCGACAGCCATGAATCGGAATACAGCTGTTTATTGTACGTCAGACGGATGGTCGTATTGCTGTACATGTCGCTGCTTTGCAGCACAGGCGGCTGCTTGTCCGACACGGGTGTCTGGAAAACCCAGCTTGATGTCATGCCGGCATATTGGTTGTTATAGTTTTGTGCATCGTAAAATGCATTTCTTTCAATCGTTACATAATAGGTAGAATCATAGTCATAGGTATAGCCGGGCTGCAAACGAATTCTCACTTCTCGTCCGCTTACACTGACAGTAACCGGTACCTTGGAGCTGCTGCCGGCTTTGCGGACAGATACTTCCCCCGTTCCCTGATAGACTTCGCGGTTAAAAGTGATGTATAGATCACTGTCGATAGCCACACCAGTAGACTGATTAGCCGGACTAAATCCCGTAATCGTCAACTGAGAGGAGCTGTCCACTGCCGTTGTAAAATTCCAGCCCGACGATGTTGTAATTCCCGGTACAGGATTACCCTGCGTATCGGTAAAAGCATCATTCGCCACGGTCACATAATACCCTGTATTGCTGGACAAATAGCCGCTGCTCAGATTGATGGTAATCTGTGAACCGTTCACGGATACGAAAGAGGTATTATTAGCTGCA
Source organism: Paenibacillus mangrovi (assembly GCF_022898935.1). Lineage (GTDB taxonomy): Bacteria > Bacillota > Bacilli > Paenibacillales > Paenibacillaceae > Paenibacillus_AQ > Paenibacillus_AQ mangrovi. Next base: position 134,032 of record NZ_JALIRP010000005.1, read on the forward strand.
AAAGATTTCACCAATGAGCCGTCTGCGCGGCGAAGCTCAATCAAGCCACTTCCGGCATTCACTGGATGATTATAATTCAACGTAAATTTTGTACCCGTCGAGACATTGATGTCATTTTTTTGCGGGTATGTACTCTGTATAGTCGTGTTCCATTGCGTCGTAAAATACCATTCATTGCTGCTAATTCCTTCAAACGGAACTCCCGTCTTGGATTTAAAAGCGTTAGAATCTACCTTTACGGCATAGGTCGTATCCCGCGCGAGTGTTTTGCTTAAAGTTATATTGGCCTCACATCCACTGATGCTTACTTGACTGCTACTTGCTGAAATTTTCTCGATTTCTGATCCATTGGATTGCTGAACGATTTGAATCGAACCTGCATCTGTAGTCATCTCTTCATTGAATGTCATTTTAAGATTCAGACCATTCGGATTGATGCCGGAAGCATTCACAGCTGGTACATATGATTGCAAACCTTTAGCAATAGTTTTAAAAGAAGACTCTACTGCTGCCGAAGGAGTCGGATTAACGTCCAGCGTCTGGAATAATCCAGCTTCCACTCTCACCTTGTACTCGTGATTATATTGCAGCGGATTTTGGCTGCTGAACTGGATCACGTAATGACCTGGCTGATTCGCATCTGCTTGTATTGTCAATGGACCCATACTATGATTTGAATCAGTTACATCATCCAGATAACCCCCCAGTTGTCCTGAACTGATCAGCTGCATTGGCTGATAGAAATCCAAGCTAATGACCGGTGTCCGACCTACGCTGCCATCGCCGCTGCATGAATTCGCAGATACGGATATAGCCGGTTCCAAGCTGGGTGCCGATGGTGTCGAGGGTGCCGCATGTACTGCGGTAATGCTTGTTCCCAAGCTCCCCCATATTACTTCGATCATCATAATCAAGGCCAATAAGAATGACAGCCTTTTTTTCATTGATTCATCCTTCCTTTCCCGGGCCTGGTGTTCTCCTCATATGTTTCATGAACCCAGCACAAAACACACACTTATACTTCTATTTCGGTAAAACGATGGATGAAGTTTAGAAGAGATTGCCCAGGTAAAGATCGCAGAAGCACAAAAAACCTCAGCCCGGCGCAAAGCCAAACTGAGGTTTGATCATTTATTCAATTAGGAAAAAGCGTCTTACAGACCCGCTTGAGCCTTAAGCTCTTCCGCTTTATCCACGCGTTCCCAAGGCAGATCCACATCGGTACGGCCAAAGTGACCGTAAGCTGCGGTTTGCTTGTAAATCGGACGACGCAGATCCAGCATGCGGATGATGCCTGCAGGACGAAGATCAAAGTTGCTGCGGATCAGCTCTACGAGCTTCTCATCACTAACTTTGCCTGTACCATACGTATCCACGTTGATCGATACCGGCGTAGCAACACCGATCGCGTATGCAAGCTGGATTTCGCATTTGTCTGCGAGACCAGCAGCTACGAGGTTTTTCGCTACATAGCGTGCTGCATAAGCTGCGGAACGGTCCACTTTCGTAGGATCCTTACCGGAGAATGCACCACCGCCGTGACGAGCGTAACCACCGTAGGTGTCTACGATAATTTTACGTCCTGTCAGACCAGCGTCACCTTGAGGTCCGCCGATAACAAAACGTCCGGTTGGGTTGATGTAGTACTTAGTTTCCCCATCCAGCAATTCTTTTGGAACGACAGGAAGAATTACTTGTTCTTTGATGTCAGCTTGGATTTGCTCCAAAGTTACATCCTCAGAGTGCTGTGTAGATACAACGATCGTATCCACACGTACCGGCTTGCCGTCGAGATACTCAATTGTAACCTGGGTTTTACCGTCTGGACGGAGGTATTCCAAGGTACCATCCTTACGAACTTCAGACAAACGGCGTGCAATCCGGTGAGAGAGTGCAATTGGAAGAGGCATAAGCTCAGGCGTTTCGTTGGTTGCAAAACCAAACATCAAGCCTTGGTCGCCTGCACCGATATTTTCCGTTTCCTTGTCCATTTGGGCAGGGTCGCGGTTTTCGAGTGCGGCATTTACACCTTGTGCGATATCTGCAGACTGTTCGTTCAGCGATGTCAGAACAGCCATTGTATTCGAGTCAAAGCCATACTTAGCACGAGTATACCCGATTTCCTTCACCGTATTTCTAACAATAGCTGGGATATCAACATACTCGGATTTTGTGCTGATTTCGCCGATGACAAGCACAAGTCCAGTCGCAACTGAAACCTCGCAGGCCACACGGGCATTCGGATCATTCTCCAGAAAAGCGTCAAGTACCGCATCGGAGATTTGGTCGCAAATCTTGTCCGGATGTCCTTCCGTAACGGACTCTGATGTAAACAGATGACGTCCTTTTACAGACATAGTATCAACCTCCTATAAGGATAATAATGAGAAAAGCTTTAACAGTTGATCGCCCCACATGGAGCTGTAGTTTTCCCTTGCGATTATAGAATAATCTTAGCAACGGCGTAAAGTTGTCCTACATAAAAAATGAACCTTTTCCCAAGTAGGAAAAGGCTGCATGACAAACCTCAATGGACATATTAACGTATTTGTCAACCTGTGTCAACGAAAGGAGAATGATGATGACGCTATAACAAAGTTTGCTGAGCCTGACGGACCAGACGCTTGGTCATTTCACCGCCAACAGAGCCGTTTTCTCTGGAAGTCAGATTCCCGGCGTATGCCCCTCCATTAGCGGATGAACTGCTCATTTCACCTAATTCCGAACCAAATTCCGTATCCGCAAAAGCATTGGATGAGCCATATGATGCCCCAAGACCAAACTCAGCAGCGATTTCATTTTTCATTTGATTCAGCATATTTCGCGATTCAGGGACAACTTTCCGATTATTATTCCTAGCCATTTCAATACACCTCCTGCGTATTGGTACTGCAAGAGTAGTATTTGTAATTATTTTTGCCCTAGACGTATAAATCATTGTTACTTATGGCAAAAATAAGCTTATTATACCGAATTTATTTTACATTATTGAATTGAGTACCCACCGCGCACCATGACAATCAAATTGTATGTATTGCCTTCTTGTACCATAATACCGCGGCCATCTCTTGGAAAAGATAATAAATGGTTATTCCCAACAGGTTGTCCGTTGCCGATGTCTTTACCATCGGTCAAGTCCGCCACACCATTCGCATCCCGGCTATAGATAACACCCTTGCCGCTGCGGATGATGAATTCAGTTCCTGCATTGGCGATCAATTTCTCACCCGGTTTCAGGGTAACTACAGACACGGTGTTATCCACAGCTGCGGTTTCCTTATTGTCTGACGGATTGGATGTTGGTGGTGGAGTCGTTGGATTTGTAGGCGTTGTTGGGGGAGTGGTTACGCCACCGCCTAGTGCCTTTTGAATTTGTTGATCCACGTAGCTTTTGGTTACAACTGGGTCATCTGCTGTGCCAGCTTGTCCGGTTGCACCGGCTCCTTGGGCTGTGATGTTGAAGATGGAGCCTAGGGCGATGCCTGCAGCCAAAATACCGACAGTAGCCGATAGCTTAACAACTTTTTTCATCGTGACCTCCAAATATAATTGTTATATAAAATCAAAGAGCTGCTCGATATTTCGAGCAGCTCCGGAATGAAATCACTTAAAAATTACTTCGAGAATGCAGTAAGATCGATCGCTTCAGCATTGTTACCATCTTTGTCTTGAATGTTGTTTCCGCTGTTTGTAGCAGATACTTGAACGGAGTAAGCATCAGTTGGGACTGCTTTATCAAGCTCAACTCTGATTACGTGTTTATCTGCAAGAGTTGTTGCTCCCTTAACATCAGCACCATTTCCGTTAACATACACTTTGAAAGATCCTGGAGTGTAGTATACAGAAACTTCTTCGTTGAATGTAATATCTACATAAGTGGCTCCAACTGCAGTTGTAGCTTTTACAGCTTTAGGAGCGATTCCGTCCTTGATGCCCGTGCTTGGAGTTTTAGCAACTTTGTGACCGTAAGCATCGGAAGATGTTGGCTGTTCAACAGTTTCGAAATTACCAAGTGCTTGTGGGTCCAAGTCTTTACTCAAAGTGAAAGTCACTGTAGTTGTGTTGCCATCATATTGAGGCGCACTAGCTACTGCTGTAGAACCATTAAATTTGAAGTCGTTTTGGTTAACATAAGAAACGATGCCGTCAAATTCAACTACTACTTTATTCAGAGCAGTAGCTTTTACGCTGTTGATGCCAATAGTAGCAGTAGCTTGATCATTGACTTTAGTTTGAGACGCTGTAATGAAGTTACCATCTTTATCAGCAACGTTCGTTACGCGAAGCTCGGAATTCAACAGTTCAGCTGTGTTGATGTCTTTCTTCGCAACCGTGATACGAACTGTTTTCGCATCTCTGAGCGAAATTGTTGTCGATTTAGCAGGGAATGGCTTATAAGTAGTTCCTACAACATAGCTATATTTGTTGATGTCGTCAGCTTTACCAGCACCATCGAGTGCAAGTTCTTTGTTGAATGTTACATCAATATAAGCATCGTCTGCATCGCTAGTCACATCAGCCCATACTCCGTTGACTTTCAGCTCGGAAGTGTTAGTTACGTCAACTTCGAAGGATTGTGGAAGCATAGTGTTGCCGATATAAGCAGTATCGCGGATACCGGAAATTTCCAGTGTGTATTTACCTGCATCCAATTTACCTACGGAATCGATAATAACACGGCTCTTGTTAACATTTCCGTTCTTCACTTCGTAGTAAGGAGCTTTAACTGGGTGACCTTTTGTGTTGAAGCCTTTTCCAACAACTACTTCACCTTTGGAGTTTTTCAGCACAAAGTTGTCAGCGTTAGTGATATCTTCAGCTCTCACATCTTTAGAGAAGTCGATAGTGAACTTCGTAGAATCCTGATAAACTTCAGAAGTTACACTCGTTGCAGTCGGACGCTCAGTATCCAATTGTGGAGTTACTTTTGCCTCACGGTTTGCAGAGTTGTCGCTCCAGTCTTTAACGCCTTGCAGGTAAACTGTAGTTTCACCAAGGCTCAACACTTTGTTGTCACCTGTGAAAGACAATGTTACTTTGTTATCTTTAATTTCAATCTTGTCTGCAGTTTTGCTGGAAGTAGTGTGGTAAGCTTTGTCGACAGATTTAACTGGCTCGTTGAACTCAACCACTACTTTATTCAAGTCAGAAGTTTTCACGGATACAATTTCAGGAGCTGCTGTATCTTCAGCTACTGTGAATTTTGTATCAGCAGGGCTTACTTTGAATCCAGCAAAATCTTCAACGCCAGACACTGTCAAAGTATGTTCGCCTACAGAAAGATTTGTAGTGATGAATGCAATGTTAGGGCTAGTGAATTGCACATAACCGGAAATTGCTTTTCCATCAACTTTGTAGTTCGAGATATTTGTAGCAGTTGCAGAAGTTACTGGCTCAGAGAACTCAACTTTGAAAGCTTTTGTTCCCAATGCTTTAGCTTCTTTGATTTCAGGAAGCGCAGTATCAACTGCTCTGAAAGTTACAGTTTCATTAAAGGTTTTAGAACCAGTGGAGTTCTTAACACCTTTAACTTCAAGTTTAGTATCTTTTTGTTTTGGCAAAGTTCCGCTTCCGTCTTTAACCAAAAGTGTTACGGAAGTTTTGTCAGAAGACAAAGTTGCGGACTCGAAGCTTACACCAGTAACTTTGTAGTTATCTACATTTTCAGCAGTTTTAGCGTCAACTTCTCCGTCGAACTTAACTACCAGTTCTTTGTAGTTCGAAGCAGAAGCAGATTGTACTTTAGTTGCTGCAGTTACAGCCCAAGTCACTTTAGTAGTGATTTCTTGGCCAGCAGCGTTTTTGAATTTAACTTCTGTTTCTTTGTTAGGCTCAAGAGCTTTATCCAAAGTTACTTTAACAACTTCGCCAGTGTTAAGTGTGAACTCAACATCTTTACCGTTGTCAGCAACTTTGTAAGAAGCTACAGCAGGGTTTTGAGCTTGGTCGATTGCGTAAGCAGCTTCAACCAGCTGGGAACGAGTAGCGTTAGCTTGGAAGTTAGCGTCTTTAGAGATCAGACCTTTGTCGATTGCTGCTTGAACATAACCTTTAGCCCATGCAGATGCGCTGTTGTCTGGGTTAGCAGGGATTTCAAGTTTCAACGCACGAGTCAGTACAGTAGCCATTTCTTGAACAGTTACTTTACCGTTGTAGTTGAAGATTTTCTTTTCTTTGTCTTGACCTTCCATGATACCAGCAGCAGTTACTGCTTCGATGTAAGGAACAGCCCAGTTCTTAGCGTCGTAACCTTTGTCTTTGTAAGACAATGTGCCAGTTACTTCTTTCAGACCAAGAAGCTTAGTAACTACTTTCGCGAACTCAGCGCGAGTCATGTCTTTCTCAAGGTGAGCGGATCCGTCTGGATAGCCCGTGAAGATTCCTTTAGCTTTCAGGGAATCATATTTGTCTTGTACAGATACTGCGGAATCACCGAATGCTACAGATGCAAACATAGAGAATGCCATAGCTGTAGACAGTGCTACTGATAAAATTTTCTTCATAACCTTTTGTTCTCCTCCTTGAACTTTCATCACATTAGAGTTTTCTTTAATTTGGTAGCTCGTGTTACTCATTTGTCGTGCACCCCCTTTCCCGAGTTGAGCAGGTTTCATATAAATGATGTCTGTGACGAAATCACAGAAACTGGTAAACTTTGAATACGACAAAAAAAGAGTAGATTCCTAATCCTACCTAAGTATTATACAATGGGGTCAAGATGCCGTAAAGAACATTTTTCTATAATATAGATATTTTTCTTCCATAGGACATAGTTGGAACACCCATCGTAATTGACTCTACATCTTAGACGCTGCATTTCCAAAAAAGTTGCACCTTTTTTAAAAAAAATTCAAAATTGTTACCAGCCTTCGAAATTATATCCAAGCGTTTGTGCAAGAAATATATGGAAGTCAAAAAAACTGGAACCACGGGAAGCTAAACAGATAACAAAAAAGAACGCCAAATGGCGTTCTTTAGAATAAAAAGTTCGATGTTAAGGTTACAAAAAACTAACGAATCTTCATAGCCAGTTCGATGATCTGTGCACGCATTTCCGGGTCGGCGTTCAAATTCTGATACATTTGCTCGATCGGCTGCTTGTTATCACGGTATGTCTTCTCATGCTTAATGGTGGAATGGGACCATTCAATCAAATGATTTTCAGATAGTACCAGTTCATTATAGGCATCATGAAAGCCCGTCTCTTGTACAAGGCCTTCCATAACTTCTTGAGTAATTTCTCTGGTCTTGCGAGTCAACTCAATCTTGCGCTCCAATGTGCTAGCCTTATTCTCAAATTTAGTTTTTGCTCTCATATAGTCGAGCTGAGCCTTGGAATAGATCGGTTTCATAAGATAGCCTTCACCCTTTATACATATAAATTGTCGTTCTACGCCATTGTATCCTAAACTCTGACAAATTACAAAGACATGTAAATGGAAATCGAAAGAGAGGACCCTTAGGTCCCCTCCATTCATCATGAATAAGTCAATTACCTAGCTTAAGTTCTTAGGGAAGATTTGCGAAGTTTTCTTAAACAGCTCCACAGCAATTTTGCCGGCTTCGGCACGGGTCATGCTGCTCTTCGGATTAAAGTTATACGACGGCTTTTTCGCTCCTGGCAGAGTTACAGGCTGACCGACCATAATTTTAGCCCTAACAATAGCGTCTACAGCCGGACGAGCATAGTAGCTGATTTGTCCGGAGTCAAGGAACTGCTTGTCCAGAGAGCTCTTCAGCTTGGCATCGTTGGCAGGCAATTTGAGCTTCATCGCGCGGGATACCATCAAAGCGGCATCCTCTCTCGTAATCGGCTCCAGGACACCAAAGTTTCCTTCGGACATACCAGTGATAATACCTGCACGGGCTGCGGTCTCAATATGTTCAAAATCCCATGTATCGGTCTTTGCATCAGGAACGACGTCAAAGAAAGTTTGAACGTTCTTGTCATAATTGAGCGGCAGATTTAGACCTTTCACGAGTAATGTTGCAAATTCACCACGGGTCGTCAGATCATCGGCACCAAACGCGTTTGGCTGCACGTTCACCATAATGCCTTTTGCATACAGTGCATTCAGGATATTACGAGCCCAAGGATGTCTGGTGATATCGTCGAATCCGCGGCTTTGTTTCATTACTACATAATAGCCGAATTCATCGAATGGAACGCTGATGGTATGATTCTTCGCATCTACAACGCCGCCAATATTCTCCCACTTCGCTTTATCCGTAAAACGGAATACAGTGATGGTTGTTCCTGCCTCGTCTACCACATTTTTGTCATAACTCAGCTTGAGTGTACCGCGCTGCGTAGGAACCAATTTACGGTCTGGCTGCAGTTCGGCAGATTCCTTGAAGTTGTACTTCGTATTCTGATACTCATAGCTGTGCGGTGGAAGGCCGTTGGTTGGAGACATATAGTCTGAAGAGCTTGTCGTACCATGCTCACCCAATCCGCCACTGACCCAATAAATATTAGATACACGCGTAAAGTTATACTGGTCAATAATAGAAGTAAATGGCTCTGTCAGATCTGTTGCCAGAGGGATGGTTGTTTCACCTTTTGGTGTTCTGTCATCACGGTCGATGTTGATCAGGTTGCCATAATCATTACGTCTTTCAACGACGCCATCCTTCGGATCGGCTATACCGAACAAAAGCTTGTTGTCCGGATAGTATTTCGTCACTTCGCCTGCTCCCACGTTGGCAGATTTCAGGACCGTTCCTTTAGGGAAGCTGAGCTCCATCGCTTTGTTAAACACGCTGTATTTGGTTGACGGTTTATCGGTCATAAACTGCGTGTTTACCCCTACTGTACCGGTATAATAAATTTCAATCGTTTGATTAATGACATCTTTACCACGTACGACCTGGATCTTAATCTTATTCGTCTTATCCGGCTTTAATCCAACGTAATCGAGATAGAAGCGGTTTGACAGGTCCGGACGCTTGTGCGCTTCCTGCTTATCGATAATTACCTTGTCGGCACCTTCTGCTTCAATATCAAAACGGACAAAGTTCTTGTTCACAACGATACGGTCGCCAACAGTCGTTTTTGGAGACAGGATCCGGAATGGTTCGGCAACCCGTGTGATTTCAATACGCTGGCTGGCGCGTGCTCCGGTTTTATTGATTAATTCAATGTTGTAGATCTGGCTGCCAAGAGTCTCAAACGGAATATCCTTTATACGAAGCAAGAATCTCCCGTTATAGATCGCTATGTCGTATTTGTAATTTGCACCGTTAAATGTTGTATCTCCGGAAGCATAAACCGTATTGGCTTGCTTATCCTTCAAATAATCTTTAATAGTCTGGTTGTCCTGGGAAGAGAAAAGCTTCTTCGTTCCCTGGTTCAAATTAATAATCTCTGCACCGCTGCCCTGAATGACCAAGTCATATTTCAGTTGCGTTGTTTCATACTTGTCGTTGTTATACACAAAATCAGGGTATCGAGCCGTCATCTGTGCAAGCACTTTGTTATCATCAAGTGTCTTCAAGTCCAAATCGTTAATCGGCAGACGTTTGGCATCGTCGGCTAGCGAAGGCTGGAAGACAGTGATATTCGCAATGTTGGTATCTGAAATATAGATGCGAAGCTCATTGGTGATCGTCGTGGTATTTCCCCGACCATCTTTCGAATAACCAACAAACTTGATCTTGTTCTCGCCGTAATACAATGGACCTGAATTGCTGATTTTCAGATCAATTGAAAATTTCTTTTGAGCATCCAAAATAAAATCAATTCCTAAATTTTTGTTTGAGATACCATTTACAAAAAATTCAGGCTGTTCAAGATTATCGAAATTACGATACTCACCTTTGATCGGTATGATTGTTTTTGAGACATCGTTCGAATCAATTTCAAAGGTCTGTCCATTCCGGACATTTTCAATGTAGATATTGTTTTTGATGGCATAGGAAATGACTGCGTTAAAATAAGCCTTGGAATTATCAAAATAGAATCGAACATTTTGACGTCCACTTGAAATATTCGATACTTTATAGACTACTTCATTGTCTTTGGTTCCGATTTTCTCGAAGTCTACTTGAAGCTTATCCCCGCTTGGAGAATACTCCGCATGAAGGGTTTGGTTTGTAATGTCTCTATCGGCTTTCACCAAAATGTAAAACGTGCTTGTATCGACTTCCGTAAGCGGCAACTGGCTGATTTTCGTAAGATCCGCGTTTTGGACTGGATCATACCCTTTTAGATATTTGATGTCATCGATGCCTGTCACATCACCAGCATACTGGAAATTGAGATCCCGAGACATGCTTACATCCGTACCGTATGTGATCTCAACAACGAAGTTTTGCACAACCCCAATTGCCGTAGGGTCAACATCCGGACCGTCAAAAGTCAGTGTTACCAGACGGTAGGCAGGCTTATTGCCACCTGCATCACTTGACGTAATTGGTACATCTTTTACAGATACAGAAGTCGATTTTAGATCGATCGGCTGCATATTCCCAAGCTTACCGACCTTGACTGTTCCTGCATCAATAAAAGGAGCTCCGATTTTGTCCGGAATCATGACAGTAACGGTCAGTCTTTCGGATGTGGCTGTTTTTCCGTTGTTCGTCACAACTGGAACATTATCAAGAAGCTGATAGTCCTTGCCATTGTGATTCATGTTAATGGTTACGAACGGATCTGTTTTCGTATAGTAATAGACAGTTCGTGTAACGGACATCACATCGGAGCCATTCTTTACGTTAATGGTGAGGATGTTCATTCCTTTTTTCAACTTGAGCGCAGATGAGAAAAACTTACCGTTCTGAAGAAGAGTTGTATCAAACGCCGTACCGTCATTTACAGACACCGTAACTGCAGTAGCATTATTTACCTGTCCCTGAACAGCTACCATTTCTTTATCGGATACCGCTTCAACGCCTTCGCTCAGCGGTACTTCCCCCATGCTTGATCCTGTCATTTTCAAATCTGAAATATACGGGACCTGATCATACAGAACAAAAAATACGTCCGAGCGGCTGATTCCGTTCTGAGATCCATAAAGCGTGATTTTGTTGAATCCCGCGAAGAGCGGAAGACTGGTAACTTTAAATTTTTGTGCAGTGGTTGAAGAGGTATCCACCGCAATTGACCCTTCTTTGAAATGAGTCGAGTCCGTCACCCATTTAATTCCGGTATTATCCGGTACCGAACTGAGCTGCTCCACCTTGACTTTAAGGGTGCTATCACTAACATGGGAATATACGCCTGTAAACGACAAGGTCGCACTATTCGAGGTAAAAATATTCTGTCTATCAATCTGTGTGCCAGTGCTATCCGTTGTTAAAAGCGCTGTCTGGCGCAATGCCAAATCGTCAGGAATAAAGTAGGTCGCTACCGTTCCGCCGTCGGCAAACGCCTGCTTCGTCAGTCCGACCGGGAACAATGAAACGATCATTGCGACAAGCATAATCCATACAGAAGTTTTTTTGATGCGCTGCATGAAGGTTAATCTCTCCTTTTACTGCCGAATTTTGTGATTATCCGTTTTGTCCGCTGTAAAAATAGACTAAAATCACTACTCTTGTTATCGGACTAAATACCTCAATTTTTTAGAACAGGCTCAAAAAATCTCATCCTGATTTGGAAAAAGTAACTAAAAAAGCCGCACCCTAAGGTACGGCTTTTCACATATATAAAATATATAATGGCATTCAACCTACTTCGAACCGCGCTCCGCGCTTGCTTTCATTCGGAGCCTTGCAACCAAATCCAGAATTGGACGCTTCGTTTTTCCGACAAGGCCGATCACTTCCGCACCGATCTGCATGGAGAACATCATAACGCAGATTACAACGAAGGTGACCCAATTCGCTTCATACATCGCGGCGGAGGACTGGATGATAGCCAGGACGCCGAAGAATGCGGCGATACCGTACACGATGAGGACAGACTGGCGGTGGCTGAAGCCAATTTCCCGCAGGCAGTGATGCAGGTGTCCTTTGTCCGGAGCGAAGATCGGTTTCTTCTGAATCCAGCGGCGCACGATCGCAAAGAATGTGTCCGAAAGAGGTACGCCGATAATAATCAACGGAGTAATAAACGATACAATCGCAATCTGCTTAAATCCGAGCATCGAGAGCATTGCCAGACAGAACCCTAGAAAGAGTGAGCCTGTATCTCCCATGAATATCTGTGCCGGATGGAAGTTAAAGAATAGGAAGCCGATAATGGCTCCAAGAAGCAGCAGGCAGATCAGCGCTACCATCCAGCTTCCCATGAGCAGGGACATTACAAACATCGTACCGATCGCAATACCGGAGACACCTGCAGCGAGTCCGTCCAGACCGTCAATCAGGTTGATGGCATTCGTGACGCCGACAATCCAAAAGATCGTGAGCGGTATCGCAACCCAGTTTTCAAGTGAAGAGTAGGAATCATGAAAAGGTATATTAACAAAATCTACTTTGATGTCAAATCCGAAAACGACAATGCATGCAGCGATAATTTGGCCGAGTAACTTCACTTTGGCAGACAGTTCAAAACGGTCATCCAGAGCTCCAATCAATACGATCAGAGAGCCGCCAAGTAAAAAGGCCTTAATAAAGTTCGTATCCCGAATGGAAAAATGATCCCAGACAAATGGGAGGACGGCAAACAAGGACAGCATAAATGCCAAATATATTGCTAATCCACCAAGCCGAGGCATGATTTTCGTATGCACTTTTCGGGCGTTCGGGACATCTACGGCGCCGATTTTAATCGCAAATTTTTTCACCAGCGGCGTTAATAGCAGTGCCAAGACTAATGACACAATGCATCCGATGATGGCTATTATTAACATGTTTCGTTCAACCCCCATTTTCTTTACCGGATTGAATTATACTCTTCTCAAAAAGATAAAACCAATCCTGTTTTTCAGCAAAAAATCGGGTTTTTGCGGTACAATTGATTCTTTTAACTCGGTTTTGTCATGTTTTCTTTATCCCGCAGCACTTTAAGTGCGAATTTCGGCAGCGCAAGCATTCTTCCGGCCCTTGCAGGCTCTCTCAGAAGACGGTAGAGCCATTCTGCACGAAGTTTTTGGAACAATTTTGGAGCACGCTTGGACTTGCCTGATATGACATCGAAGCTTCCGCCGACGCCCATCATCAGGGGAACACCCAGTTGCTCCTTGTAGCGGGCAATCCAAGGCTCCTGCGTATCCGCACCACGTGCAACGAGCAGAATGTCCGGAGCCGCTTTACGGATGTCCGCAATGACTTCAACATCCTGGTCTTCTTTAAAATAACCATCGCGAACTCCGCAGATTTGGACACCGGGATACTGTAAACGCAGTTTTTCCGCAGTCGCATGAATGACTTCCGGCGTTGAGCCGAGCAAATATACTTTCCAGTGATAGTCTTCTCCGGCCTTCATCAATTCATGCAGCAGGTCAAAGCCCGCAACACGCTCCTGGACAGGCGTTTCGGTTCTCGCTGCGGCCCAGACCACTCCCGTACCATCCGGTACGAGAAGCTCCGCATCCCGCATCACCTTCATGTAATCCGGCTCCTCCAGAGCCTTCATTACCATAATCGGATTGGCTGTAATGATTTGAAAAGGTCTGCGTTCTTCGGACTCCAAAATATGGGTTAAATACTTCACAGTGTCATCCATCCCCAGTCTGCTTACCTGTAGACCGTAGATGGAAACCGTAGGTACTTGTTCTAATGAATTCACGATTCTATCACCTTATCCTTTACTGCTAAGAAAATCAATGATATGCTGCGCCGGCGCCTGGGCTTCCTGCTTCAATCTGTCGATGCGAGGCTTGCTTGCTTCCTTCCATGCTTCTCTACTTGCCAAAAGACGAGATATTTCCGCCTCAAGCTTTCCGGGATCCAGCGAGCTGCTTGTTCCGACCGGAGCGATATCCAGTCTCTTCAAAAAATGATCGATCTTCGGATCATAGGATACACCGATCAGCGGTACGAGCCGGTTCGCGGCATAGATCAGACTGTGAAGCCTCATCCCGATGACGAGATCACAGTGCCCCACCTCGGCCAGCATCTGCCGGGGATAGACAGCCTCCCTGCATACTGATACCTGGCTTCCGCCGGAAGTCACATCCCCGAGCTGCTGGATGATCTCCTGGGAGGCCTTCTCGTCGTCCGGAAAATGAAAAGGAAGAAACCGGAGATGTACGGCCTGTTTCTCGCACAATGCGCGCAGACCTTCGGCAATTCCTTTTAATTCCCGCCGCTCCGGGTCCCAGTACCGAACGGAAATGCCTATAACAGGCATTTTCGGTTCTGCAGCGTGATTCTCTACGGCCACGCTGCCCGCTTCAGGTGTGAGTCCCATCACAGGATCCGGAACCACCTGAATGCGGCTAGCCTCAAGCCCCATGCTCTGTAGCAATTCAGATGACTGCACATCACGCACGGAGATGTATTCGCATTTTTTGAAAGCATTTTTGATCAAAGGATTAAACAGCTTTCGGTTCACCGGGCCTATCCCCTGGGAATATATAAACACCGGCTTGTTCAGCCACTGGGCCAGCTTGATGACTCCGAGGTAGTACGGAATGGTCTTCGGACCGGTCGCATCCTGCAGTAGACTGCCGCCGCCGCTGATGAGGCCGCTGCTGTTCTTTAAAGCTTGTCTCACTTCGCCCAGTTTCATGCGGTGGACCGCCTGCACACCATACGTGGAGGATGTCCACTCCGGATCGATGGAGAGCACGACGGGCTTGATATAAACGCCCGCCTGCTTCCCCTTCTCTTCCAGAGCCGTCAATATGGACTGGAGCACAGCCTCGTCGCCGCTGTTCTTAAAGCCGTAATATCCTGAGATGACTATTGTTTTCTGAGGCGAGGTGACCATTTTTTCCAACACCCTTCTGCGATTTGCCATACGCCGATGGCGATCAGTCCGAGAATAAATCCGAGTCCCAGACCCAGGATGTCACGGGCAAACGAAATTTTCATCGGCGAGTGAATATGGGCAAAGGTATCCACCATGGACAGCTGTCCGATGACAGCGATTATCATGATATAAATCGCACTCCGATATCTCACGGATAGGAACAAACCGAGCAGGAACAGTGGATGCGTCATCAGTTCCTTGTTACGCGGACGCACATGGAATGTATTCTCCATGAATGTACGGAACATCATCTCAACGTGGCTGACCTTGCCTCCGTTGCCTGTGCGGCTCAAGTAGTAGAGCCCGGCTACAGCAATCAACAGGGCTACAACGACCCATAGCAGTGTAATTGGCGTTTTGAAGAGCTTTCCGATTCGTTGAATCGGACGGCCGCCGAGATACAAAACGACGTATATAGCTACCAGTGCGATCGGTGCCGCATGCAGCAGACTTACCCCGCGGAACTGGTTCAGCACCAAGCTGTACGTGATATTGTTCAGCAGCGCAATCACAAACGGAATCGCCGACATTGAAATCACGGCTGTCTTGACAAACAGAACACACGCAACTGCCAGACGGCGTCCAGGCTTCATATCACCGCTGGTCGCATTCAGCGCGGTGACCTTCCTTACGGCCAGGATCATCGCGACCGTCGGACCGCTGATGGCCACCGCCAGAGCGAGTGACTGCTCAAATATCGTAGGTTTCAGTACATACAATCCCGCACTGCCGATTAAGCCGAGCGCAAAGGCCAGCAACGTCAGACTAGGCAGGAAGTAGGAAATCATCAGTGCAATAAAGGCTATTCCGCCCAGCACTACAACCATTTTGAAATAATGCTGTGCTGATGAATCGGTAATATGGAAGGCCTGCGCCTGCCCCATCTTAAATCCGTATCTCTCCATCTGCTTGATGGCGTTACCCGGCTCGTTCAGTGAATTGATAATATTGTCGATCGAGTCGGTAATCATCGCTTTTGAAGGGTTCTTGCTAGGTGCTGTATTGAGATAGATCATCCGGATATTGCGGTCTTTTGTGGCTAGTGCAAACCGGTCTGCGATGGTAGCCTCATCCAGTGCAGCCGCATCCTTGTCGCTCAAGGAATACAGACGAACCACATTATAATGAATGTAATACGAAAGCTCCGCGAGACCCGCCTGAGGCTTCTTCGTATTTTCAATCGCCGCAATACCGATACCATGCTGATTCAGCAGGTTGGCGAAGCTTTGCAAGCTGTGTTTTTCCGCGTTGTCATTGAAGCCTTTAACCGAATCCCCTTCAAACAGGATCCGCTTTACACCGTTTGCTTCATAATAAGCAAGAAGTTTCTCCATAGCATCCTGGTCATAAGGAAGACTATCCGACATCCGAGGTACAATATTGAATCCTTTGCTGCGGAGCATTTCAAATGCAATCGGATCTGGCTGCATCGGTTTCAGCATGGCATTTTCCGGCGATGTCTCTATAATCAGGCCCTTCTGGTGATTAAACTCCCAAGGCTTCACGTTAATGCCGAGACTTGTGAACGTGTCTTCAATCAGAGGCGTTAACCGACCCGCATTCTCTTCATTGGTGAACAGAACGTAAGTGTAATTTTCATTCGTTGGAATAACGGTGTGTGTCATTTGCGCAATATCCTGAGCATTATACACCATCAGCCGCCGGCTTTTCTTGAAATCGTCCAGCGTGCTCTCAAACATCGCCATGCTGGTAATGCCTGCCGCTTTTAATTTATCGAGCTGCTCATTGATAAACTGCTCCGGATGCGGCTGGTAGGATGCTACATCGACCAGGCCGCGGTAATTGAATACCAGCTCCACGTTTTTTGATGATGATTCCGTTTGATACCGGTCATATGCAACCGGCACAGCGGCAAGTATGCCGAGAACGATCAGGACACACAGCCATTTACGAGATGCTATGCCCCAGCGTTGCCATTTTTGATGCACCGAAAGTACCTCCTCGTTATAACTCCGCAAAGCCGCAGCGATTGCAGCGGCCTTGGCAGACTATCTATATCTTAATGTTTTAGGCGTCAACCCGCGCCATGACTTCAGCCACAAGCTTCTGAATCCGCTCTTCGGCATCAGCCAGTGAAGATCCTCGTACTGCAAAATAAACTTTGATCTTCGGTTCCGTACCGGACGGACGCAGGCAGAACCATGAGCCATCATCCAGCATATATTTCAGCACGTTTTCCCGTGGCAGTCCGTTTAGGCCCTTGGAGTAATCCAAAACTTCCGTGACGGAGGCTCCGGCAACCTGCTTTGGCGGATTCTCGCGCCAATCGGTCATTTTAGCCTGAATTTGGGCCAGACCGTCCTTACCCTTGAGCGTGCGCGATTCCAATTTTTCACGGAAATATCCGAACTGCTCATACAATTCCTGAAGAACATTATATAATGTCTTACCCTGTGCCTTGTAGTAAGCACCCGCTTCACAGATCAGCAGCGAAGCAAGTACGGCATCTTTATCGCGGGCATAGGTACCTGCAAGATAACCATAGCTTTCCTCATATCCGAATAAATACGTATGGCTTCCCGATTTTTCAAATTCGGTCATTTTTTCGCCAATATATTTAAATCCGGTCAGCGTATTGAAGACCTCTGCACCATAATGATGAGCAATGGTCGCTCCCATCTCGCTGGTTACAATCGTCTTAATGACCGCCCCGTTGTCAGGCAGCTTGCCCTGCTCCTTCAGCTGGCTCAGCAGGTAATGAATCATAATGGCGCCGGACTGGTTGCCGGAAAGCACTTCATATTCACCCTTATCATTGAGAACCACCGCACCCATACGGTCGCAGTCAGGATCCGTACCTATCAGAATATCTGCACCAATCTCTTGGCCAAGCTTAATGGCCAGCGTGAATGCCTCCCGCTCTTCCGGGTTAGGCGACTTGACTGTCGAGAACCCTGCGTCCGGCTGCTCCTGCTCAGCAACGATATGAACATTGGTAAAGCCGACCTTGGCAAGCACGCTGCGCACAGGAATGTTGCCCGTTCCATGCAGCGGGGTAAATACAATTTTGAAATCTTTTCCAAGCTTCGAGGAGATCAGTTCACGGTTGACACTGGTTCCGGCAACGGTGTTAGCAAAAGCCTCATCCTCAGCCTCTCCAAGCCAAACCAGCAGCCCCTTAGCTTCCGCTTCCGACTGCTCGAGGCGTTTCACTGAAGCAAAAGAATCAACCTGCCCAATATAGCTGATCACCTTCTCGGCCTGATCCGGCACAATCTGACCGCCTTCGGCGTTGTAAACCTTGTATCCATTGTATTCCGGCGGGTTATGACTGGCTGTTATCACAATGCCTCCGCTAGCGCCTAAATGACGAACGCTGAATGACAGCTGAGGCGTCGTACGAAGGGATGGAAAGAGCTTGGCTGTAATGCCGTTGCCTGCAAGCACCAGCGCTGCCTCAAGCGCAAATTCCGGAGAAAAATGACGGGAATCATGAGCGATGACTATCGATGGATTGACTTCCGCCTGGCCGTGCTGCTCCAATATGTAGCGTGCAAGACCTTGCGTCGCTTTACCGACGGTATAACGGTTTATCCGGTTGCTTCCTGCACCGATCACACCGCGAAGACCACCGGTACCAAATTCCAAATCTTTATAAAAACGGTCTTCCAGCTCCTGCGTTTCCTCACGCAGCCCTTGAAGCTCTTGCTTGGTCCCTTCGTCGATCGAAGGATCCGAAAGCCATCTCTGTACATTTTCTTCTGCCAGTTTGCTTAAGTTTGTCATACTGTTTCCCCTTTCACCATGAGCGGTTGATATATCGAAATTAGGCTTTGGACGGATCGGACAGGGCAAACATAATGTCGCCTTCGGCAACGACCTTGTCCTCAACCTTGGCAATGGCATGCCCCTTGCCTATACTACCTTTTAACCGAGTTATCTCCACTTCCAGACGAAGCGTGTCACCGGGTACAACCTGTCCTCGGAAACGGAAACCGTCTAGCCCTGCCAGAAATCCGATTTTACCCCTGTTGCTCTCTTCTTGTAAAATGGCAGCAGCTCCTACTTGAGCCAAAGCTTCGGTGATCAGAACACCCGGCATCACCGGATATTCCGGAAAATGGCCGATGAAAAATGGCTCGTTGATCGTCACATTTTTAATACCGACCGCACGCTTGCCAACCTCCATCTCCACAATCCGGTCCACCAGTAAAAATGGAGGACGGTGCGGAATAATCTCCTGAATTTCTTTGACATTTAGCACGACATCAAATCTCCTTCCGACATTGGCAATTTAGGCTGTTTGAGCCCTTGAAATACCTGCTATTTTGCATAAAAACACGATTATACGGAAAAAACTATAGATATCCTTCACCAACTGCAGAAGTGAAGGTTCAGATAAGGGGCTCCTCTCCACAAGCCGCGGTCTAACCGCAGTGGCATGAAGCGGGGCCCTTTTTGGCGATCTCAAGTCCCCAATCATTATACATTTTCCGAGCCAAAAAAGAAAACTCCCCCGGGCTAGCGAGGGAGTCTTATGTCACTTCGTTGGTGAGGCCACTTGGATCATGGAGCAAAGACCAGATCGATGACATGCTGCCATGTCTTCCACTCGAATACTTCGGACAAGCTTTGCTTGCCGACAACCACGTATCCGACGATCAAGCCTCCTGCTAAAGCGAGCAGCAGAAACAGCGGAATCATCCAGCGAATGACAATTCTCCAGCGCGCCGTCTTTCTTGGAGCAGGATTCTGGCTATCCCGATCCGCACCCGCCTTTTCAGGCGTTCCTTGACGGCTATGGGCTCTCGTCAGCTTGTCAGCAGGCTTATTGTTCTCATTCATAGCCGCTTCCACCTCAGCCTCGCATATTGTTGGCCAGGTTCATCATTGTATCGCTGGAACTGATTGCCCGTGCAGCCAGCTGGTAGGCACGCTGCATTTGCATCATATCTGTAATTTGACCCATATAGTCCACATTGGATTTCTCCAGGTAACCCGAGCGGATCGAAGTGTTCTCGGGAATGCCGCCGCCTGCAGGCGGTTTCTCAAACACTTGGTTTTCCGTCAGACTGGTTGGAATAACGAACAGATTACCGTCCATCTGCTGAAGCGCATCCTCACGGAGCGGCTTAAGCACTTTAAGCGTATAAGGTGATGTCATCTTGCCGTTCTCATCCACAATCACCTTGCCATGGGAATCAATTGCAACCTTCGCTTTATCAGATACTTTAATATGTTCATTCTTATCGCTTAGCACAAAATATCCCTGATTGTTCAGCAGCACCATGGAACCGGGATCGCTTGGATCAGGAGCGAAGTGAAATCCGCCCTCCCGGGTATATGCGCGTTTCCCATAAGCTTCAACCGCAAACATGCCGCTGCCTTCGATGGCGAGATCGAGCGGATTGTTCGTCTGCTCCAGAGGTCCTTGCGTCGTATCGCGGGTGACATCACCCATCCGGACTCCGTATCCGGTTGTATATCCCAGCGGTGAAAATCTCCCCTGCTGCTGAAAATCCTTGGGCTGCTGCATGACAGTAGTCAGCGTGTCCTCAAAAGAGGTATCCTTCTGCTTATATCCCACCGTATCCAGGTTCGCGATATTGTCTGCAATGATATCCAGTTTCCGCTGGATGCTGTTCATGGATACCATCGCACTGATCATGGAGTTATTCATCATAAACCTCCCTTAAGCCAAAGCCGGCCTTATACCCTGCCTACTTCATTGACGGCTTTGTCCAAGCTTTTATCGTAAAATTGAATGACCTTCTGGTTAGCTTCATATGCACGGAGTGCTGTGTTCATGTCTACCACAACCTCGGATGCATTCACATTCGATGTCTCGATATAGTTCTGACGCACTTCAACCCGGTCGTTTCCGGCAAGTAGTCGCACACCCGCACCCTGCGGATCATCAATCCGGAATACACCTTCGCCGTCACGAACCATCTGGTATGGCTGTCCTACAACGGACACACCGATTTGCTGCCCGCGCGCTCCGGTCTTTGGATCCAGAACATACCCCTGCCCGTCCACTTTAAAGCTGTCCACCGAACCTGTCAACACAATTGGACGGTTATTGCTATCCAATACCTGGTAACCTGTTGAAGTCAGCAATCTGCCATCCGTGCTCACTTTGAAGCTGCCGTCTTTCGTATAGCGTATCTGTCCGTTCTGATCCTGTACCGTAAAGAAGGCTTCGGGCTTATAAATAACTTCACCGTTTGCACTGACAAATTTGCCTGAACCGTCAAACTTAATATTTTGCCCGGTTGCCGGATCCGTCATTTCCATATCGGACACTAGCGCAAAATCTGTCGGCTTGCTGCTCGCTTTGATAACGCCCTGCTGATACAAGGACAAGGCCTCCTCCGCAAAAACGCCGGTGTTCAGCTTACCGATTGTCGGAGTCGGCACATCGCTGCTGCCGCCCATCATCGAAATCAGCACTTCCGGAAAAGAGCGTGCAACACTGTTAACCTGCTTATATCCGGGCGTATTTACATTGGCTAAGTTCTGGACCGCCGTATCATGGCGGTTCTCCTGGGTCAGCATGCCGGCTGCTGCATTGTAAAGTCCTCTAATCATGTGAGTGGGGGCACCCCTTTCATGGCCTAAGCTATCTATTGCATCCATCATAGTCATTCAAACGGCATTTCTATGATCAACGGGTCACGAAAACCCATAATATATTTAATATATCGGTGGTTTAGAAAGATTTCTTAACCACTTTATCCAAATTATCCAGCATAATGCCCGTGCCTTTAACGACACAATGCATCGGGTCCTCGGCAATCAGCACCGGAACGTGCAGCTCTTCGGCGAGCAGCTCGTCCAGTCCGTTCAGTAGTGCTCCGCCGCCTGTCAGAATAACACCGCGGTCGATAATGTCCGCAGAGAGTTCCGGCGGTGTCCGTTCGAGCACCGACTTGGCCGCTGCCACAATAGAGGATACCGGATCCCAAAGAGCTTCCTGGATTTCACTAGAGGAAATGGTGACTGTGAGCGGCAGGCCGGACACCATGTCGCGTCCGCGGATATCCATCTCTTCCTGCCGTCCTCCAGGGCGGACAGTTCCGATTTTGATTTTGATATCCTCAGAGGTGCGCTCACCGATCATAAGCTTATATTTGTTCTTGATATATTTGACTATGGACTCGTCGAACTTGTCCCCCGCCATCTTAATAGAAGAGGCGGTCACGACGTCACCCATGGACAACACAGCAACATCCGTTGTCCCGCCCCCAATATCGACTACCATATTGCCACTTGGCTGGAAAATGTCCATTCCCGCCCCGATTGCCGCAGCCTTCGGTTCTTCTTCCAAAAACACATCTTTAGCCCCACTGTGCTCGGCGGCCTCACGGATCGCCTTTTGCTCAACCGATGTAATATTGGTTGGTGCGCAGATGAGAATACGGGGACGGCTGCTCCAGCTGCGTCCTCCTACACGATCAATAAAATATTTAAGCATCGCTTCTGTAATCGCAAAGTCCGCAATAACACCGTCGCGCAGCGGCCTGATGGCCACAATGTTGCCAGGAGTACGCCCCACCATTCTGCGGGCTTCTTCACCGACGGCAAGGACTCTCTTGGTGTCGCTTTCGATCGTCACGACAGAAGGTTCGTCAAGAACAACCCCCTTCCCTTTGACATGTATAAGTACATTAGCCGTACCTAGATCAATCCCAATATCCTTGCTAAACATCATGAAAAGAGCCCCCAAAGTCATATTTTATGGTAAAAGAGTCCCTGAGCCTTTTGAAAGTCCCTTTTCGACAAGATGCGGCAGGAATTATGTACATAGGGAAGCAGGGAACACAAATTTCGACCTCATACCATCTTTTAACATATCATACTTCAGGGGACGGATTCAATGGCTTAAAGCGGTATGCACTTCGCAAATATTATGATTTGGCGGATGCCACAGCTTCGCGTTTTTTCGTCTTTTTGTACTTGATTTTGGTAGCTTCCCCTCCGCGGAGATGACGGATCGATTTGTGGTATTCGAGAATATGCTTAACCTGGTCTGCCAGTTCCGGATTGATTTCAGGCAAACGTTCGGTCAAGTCCTTATGCACTGTGCTTTTTGATACGCCAAATTCTTTGGCAATTGTCCGGACCGTGTGCTTTGTCTCCACGATACAACGTCCAATTTTAATCGTACGTTCCTTGATGTAGTCGTGCACGCTCCCGCCTCCCTACTGTGGATAGTTTGGTACATTATATGAGGGGCGTGCCTATATATTCGCGCTTTAAGGACCTGACAAGCTACGCAAGGCCCATTTATTTTCGGAACATGCAAAATAACCCCACAAAGTGGGGCCTTCGCTTCAATGTTTATTCAGATCCTTTGCGGGGACTTGGGAACACAAAAAAGGCAGGGATTTCCCCCGCCCTTTTCATGCTGTGTTGCTCTGATCAGAAACGTTTTGCTTATTGTTTTGGAAGCAGATCTTCCGGATTCACCGGTACACCTTTTTCATGCACTTCAAAGTGTACGTGGTTGCCGAGATCCTTTTCGATTTCACTGCGTCCGGCAGTACCGATCGTATCGCCCTGCTTCACCATGTCCCCCTCTTTGACCTTAGCATCAGAAAGGGCTTGGTAAATGGTTTTCACATCGTTATCATGCGTAATTTCGATGATCGTGCCATACACAGCAGCATTCAGATCCACACGGGTGACTTTTCCATCAAGCGCTGCTTTGACTTCAAATGTCTTGTCGTCTTCACGACCCAGGTCAATGCCGATGTTCGGGATAAACGTGTCATTGTACTGCACCATGGCTGCCAGGTGGTTCTCGGCAGTACCATTTTCTTCAAAGAACGGCTTCACGACTTTGATGTTCTTGGCATCGGCTACCGGCCATGCCATGTCGACTACAGTTGCAGTTACTTCCACAGCTTTCGGATCCTTCGCAGCATCCTTGCTCGCTTCATTGGCAGCAGGGGCTTTTACAGTGTCCGATACTTTAGCAGGGTCTTGCGGGAGTTTCTTCTGGCTGACATCCTGGTAGACCCAAACTAGAGTTAGTATAATTGCTGCTGCGGCCACGTAAGCTGCCGGGTATACCCACCGTTTGGACAACAGCTTTTTCCATGTAGACGGCTGGCTAACCAGCTCTCCCTGTGATTTTTTAGGAGTTTCTCCATGGTTTTGATTACTTTTGTTTTGTTCATTCATATGGTTATCACCTCAGTAATCATTGTTACCGGGGTCAAACCTTTTATACGTATCTCTTATATTATTTTTTTGAAAAGTATAGAAGCCGGACATTTACAACTATTATATGTTGAAAATAGAGACATTGAAATCGCTTATGCGATCACATATAGAGATAGACTTCCGAAGCTATGTTTTTATAAAATCCGAAGCTTTTGAGAACTGGATACCTGTATAGTAGTGTTTTAGAATCTGGGTGGCGGTATATCCTTCCTTGGCCATTCCCTCCGCTCCCCACTGGCTCATGCCCACGCCATGCCCATATCCATATGTCGTGATAAGCACGTCGTTGCCGGTTGTTTTCCAGCTGAATTCGCTGGAGCGCAGGCCCAGCTTCTCTCTTACTTCGCGGCCAGTGAACTTAATTCCTCCGATGGAAATCTCTTTAATACGGTGTCCAGTGGTAGACGCGAGAATTTGAATAAAAGGCTGATTCTCTCTCATGGCCGTGACCGGAGCCACTTTACCTATAAGTCCCAGCTTGATCAGGAAATCCTCTCTGCTGAGCTTCACTGTCTCCTCATATCCAGGTGCCTGCTTGTCCCATGGACTCGCCACGCTCCGCAGATACGGAATGTTCTGATTCCAGTATTCTTCTGAGTTCTCGGTATAGCCGTTGCCCGTAGAGAAGAAGGAGGCGGTAATCGGCTTGCCGTTATAGGTCATGATCGTATTGCGGGATTCCTCCACCGCTCTCTTCAGCTTAGCTAGCTGCTCAGTCTTTCCTTTAAACTGAGTCTCCAACTGTTCCTTCGAAATATACGCCTGATGACTCACGGTATCGGTGACATTAGCCGCTGAGCCGGGTACGCCGCTTTTATCTCCGTCCGCCAGTCTGCGGACGATAAAGGTACGCGCGGCAACGGCCTGGGCTTTAAGCGCCTCGAGATCAAACTTTGCCGGCATCTCGGCGGCGAGTACGCCGACAACGTAGTCTTCGAGAGGCAGCGTCTCTACCTTGTCCGTCTTCGTCAGATAGACGGACACCTGCGGCTGTGCCAGCACCTGAGGCACAGCCGTGGGAGCGGCCGGCGCAGGTATGGGCGCCGGCGTTGGCGCTGGCTTGTGGTGCGTTGCCACCACAAGCGCGGGGATCAGCAGCGCCAGCGCGAGCAGTCCCCCCGCCCATACGGCGGCGGGGGGCACTCTGCGGGCGCTGCCCGGGCGGTGCGGCCGCCAGGCCTCGCGGCGGCCGCTTGAGGGCGGCGGGGCCCATGGCCGCCGCCCGGGGTCTTGCCGGGCGCCTGCAGGCGCGCCTGGCTGCGTGGGCCGGAGCGCTTCGCGAGGCTCCGGCGGCTCTGGCGCAGTGGCCTGCGGCGGCTGCGCAGGCTCTCCGGCCGGGCGCGACGAACGGCCGCCCTTTGCTGCAGCTTGTACATCTGGCTGATGTATAGGAATGTCCGGCTCCGCCAATTCTCTTTTCTGTGCAACAGATACTTTAATTTGTGTGCGCGGGTCGTTCATATGCTTCCTACCTCCATTTGGTCATGATCCTTTCATACCTCTCATATCCCGATATTCATAGTTATGAGCCATTCGCAGATGATAGAACCCTTTTTAAGAGAAAAGGAAGATTCATATGGATAGGAAAATAACCCCACAAGTAGGTACTTTGCGGGGGCCCCGGAAATTATAAATTCTAATAGAACAACAAAAAAACCAAACCCCCAAGGGTTTGGTTTTTCGTGACAATGTATAATCATTTACAGTCCGAGTTATTACCTTTTTCCAGTACAATGTTATCCTCGTTTCCATATGAAAAGCCGGAAACGGTTATACCCAAGTTGGCTGGATATTGAACACAGGAACTTCTTCTTCCAGCTCCACCTTTTTCTTCGCAGAAGTCGGTTGATTCAGTACAGGCTCTTCCACGGAAATACGCCAGATATCGGCGCCAAGCGAGGACAGCTTCTCAGCCAGGTCCACATACCCACGGTCGATATGATGCGTACCACTCACTTCCGACGTTCCTTCAGAAACCAGTCCTGCCAGAATCAAGGCTGCGCCTGCACGTAAATCTGTTGCGCATACCTTAGCGCCCTTCAGATTCGCTCCGCCTGTAACAATGGCTGTGCGTCCTTCGACCTTGATCTCCGCATTCATGAGATGGAATTCATCCACATGCATAAAACGGTTCTCAAACACAGTCTCGGTTACAACACTCGTCCCTTCGGACTTCAGCAGCAGCGCCATCATTTGCGATTGCATGTCAGTCGGGAAGCCAGGATAAGGGAGAGTTTTGATATCAACAGCCTTCAGTGGTCGATCACAAGTGACACGTATGCCATTCTCATCCGGCTCGATGGTAACACCCATCTCCTCCATTTTGGCAATGACCGGACCCAGATGATCCGCAATCGCACCTTCGACGTACACATCGCCGCCTGTAATCGCTGCGGCCACCATGTAAGTACCTGCTTCAATCCGGTCAGGAATGACCGTATGTTCTGCGCCATGCATTTTTTCAACGCCCTCGATCCGGATCATGCCTGTGCCCGCACCGCGAACCTTGGCACCCATTCCGTTCAGGTAGTTGGCCAAATCGACAATTTCCGGCTCTTTCGCCGCATTTTCGATTACGGTCACGCCTTCAGCGAGAGTAGCTGCCATCATAATATTTTCAGTAGCACCTACGCTGGCATAATCCAGATAGATTTTTGCCCCGCGCAGTCTGCCATTTATTTTCGCCTCAATATATCCTTGTCCGAGATTGATTTCGGCACCCAAAGCTTCAAAGCCTTTCAAGTGCTGATCAATCGGTCTCGTTCCAATGGCGCAGCCTCCCGGCAATGAAATTCGCGTATGCCCCATTCTTGCGAGCAAAGGACCCATAACCAAGAAAGACGCACGCATTTTTCGCACCCATTCGTAAGGTGCTTCGCAAGAGGAAATAGCTTGGGCATCAACCCTCATTACATCATTACTATATGTAACGCTTGCACCTATCGATTCCAACACTTTGCTGATTGTAATTACATCGTCAAGAGGAGGCGCGTCATAAATAACACTTACTCCTTCTTCCCCAAGAAGAGAGGCAGCGATGATCGGAAGAACTGAATTTTTTGCTCCGCTGACTTTCACGCTTCCGGTCAGTTTATTGCCACCGCGGACGATAAATTTGCTCATCATGATTCCCTCCGCGTTCATTTTTTTCCACAAGTTCTGTATTTTCAAGAAATTACATTGCTAATTCCCTAACTTCCATCATAACACCAATCATTTCATGGATACAAGCGTTTTTTGGCGAATTGAGTCCAAAATAAAGCTGTTCCTGAGGCTGAAGGCCTAAACCCTAGCAGGTGTAAAACGGGGTTTTAACAAGCTTTAGTCCCTTTTATTACTGTTGTATTCATTGTTGACATAAAAAAATGTTATTATTCGACACATTCGTTGTCCATCCGACATTCGGCGTGAAACAACCTAACAGGGATATAACCAAAGACTGCTGTATCAAAACATATACTTAATCATTTGGCTCCAGGTTAAGTAATCAAGCAGAAACTTCGAAACAAAGTGCCCCAAAACGATGGCCAGCAGCAGCTGGAGAAGTTTGCCCTGAGCACTCTTGGGATGGCGAATGAACAGGTCGAGCTTCAGGTTCTGCAAAGACCACCAAGACAGACCAATACAGATCAGAGAGACGATAATCGAGATCAGACCGCTGACACCCAAATTGCCTGTCAGGTTGTTTGCAAGGTTTGAATCCATTATGACACCTCCATCTTTTTAGGATTAACCCATCTTTATATATTCAAAGGGACTACTATATAATACTGGGCTTCGCAAAAAGAATCCAGCTTCAAATTCGTAATTAATTAATTCTTTTTTAATAAAGCGCTTTCTCCTGTTATGCTTCCTTTTTCTTACCCTTTATATGAGTCATTTCCTCGGAAATATTCCCGATATTCTCTGCTCGTTCTACTTTTTGCAGCCTAATTCTACAGCAACCTTTAGAAAAATGTCTATTGGAAGCTTATTCATTCAGAATTCCTCCAAAAAAACAGCCCGTCTCAAAACGAAGACGGGCTGGACTGCTTATTTATTTTTTTTGATTGCCGAAAACGTTGATCCGGTTCATGGCTTTTTGCAGAGCCAGTTCCGCACGGCGGTGATCAATTTCATCCTGTTTGCCGCTTACTGCAAGACGACGCTCAGCGCGTTCCTTGGCAGCTTCAGCACGCTGCAAATCGATTTCTTCGGCTGTTTCGGCACTCTCCGCCAGAACAACCACCTTGTCCTTACGGATCTCCACAAAGCCGCCATTCACCGCAATCCGGCTAGTTTTCTTGCCAGTTTTGACGATAAGCGGAGCGACTTGAAGCGGGGTAACCATAGGAATGTGCCCCGGTAAGATACCGAGATCGCCTTCCACACCCCGAACCGTCAGGCTTTCTACCTCTCCGGAATATGCCAAGTGATCCGGCGTCACAATTTCCAATAAAAAGGTACTCACTTTCATCCCTCCTGAACAGCTCGCTTCGGTAAGCTATAGCTTCCCTTGCAGGACTTATTCCAGTGTTTTTGCTTTTTCTACGGCTTCATCAATCGTTCCGACAAAGAGGAAAGCTGCTTCAGGAAGATCATCGTGTTTACCATCGAGGATTTCTTTGAAACTGCGGATCGTTTCTTTTACAGGTACATAAGTACCCGGCATGCCGTTAAATGCCTCCGCTACGTGGAACGGTTGGGACAAGAAACGTTGTACTTTACGTGCACGCGCAACGATCAGTTTGTCGTCTTCACTCAGCTCATCCATACCGAGGATCGCAATAATATCTTGAAGCTCGTTATAGCGGGCAAGAAGCTCCTTAACGCCTTGAGCTACATTGTAATGCTCTTCACCTACAATTTCAGGTGCCAGGATACGGGAACTTGAAGCCAGTGGATCTACCGCAGGGTAAATACCCATTTCGGAGATTTTACGCTCCAGGTTGGTTGTCGCATCCAAGTGGGCAAATGTTGTTGCAGGAGCCGGGTCAGTATAGTCATCCGCAGGCACGTAGATTGCCTGGATGGACGTTACAGAACCTTTTTTCGTGGAAGTGATACGCTCTTGCAGCTGACCCATTTCTGTTGCCAGCGTAGGCTGGTAACCTACTGCGGACGGCATACGGCCGAGCAAGGCGGATACTTCGGAACCGGCTTGTGTAAAACGGAAAATGTTATCGATAAAGAGCAGCACGTCTTTGCCTTCTTGATCACGGAAGTATTCCGCCATTGTCAGACCTGTCAATGCTACGCGAAGACGCGCACCCGGGGGCTCGTTCATTTGTCCGAATACCATCGCGGTCTTCTTGATAACGCCTGAGTCGCTCATTTCATGGTACAAGTCGTTACCTTCACGAGTACGTTCACCAACACCTGCGAATACGGAGATACCGCCGTGTTCCTGAGCGATGTTGTTGATGAGCTCCTGGATCGCAACGGTTTTACCTACACCCGCGCCTCCGAACAGACCGATTTTACCGCCCTTTTGGTAAGGAGCCAGAAGATCGATAACTTTAATTCCTGTCTCAAGCATTTCAGCTTGTGTGGACAGTTCATCATATTTAGGAGCCTCACGGTGAATCGGGCTGTTAACTTCAGAAGTCACGTCGCCTGCTTCGTCGATTGGCTTACCGAGTACGTTAAATACGCGGCCAAGTGTTACAGGACCTACTGGAACGGAGATTGGAGCGCCTTGATCGACGGCTTCCATACCACGAACCAGTCCATCTGTGGAGGACATGGCAATACAACGTACCATGTTGTCACCCAGATGGTTTGAAGCTTCCAGGGTCAAGTCGATTTGGCGTCCGCCAGCAACAGAACCCTCAATTTTAATCGCATTGTAGATTTCCGGAAGTTGACCTCGTTCGAACTCGATGTCGACAACCGCACCCATAATGCTGACTACGCGTCCTTTGTTCATCTTTTTGTTCCCTCCTACAAGTCTGCTTATATGCAAACCTACATCGTAAGCTGCAATGCTTAACGCCATATTCCGTTCATGGGTTTGTCATTTATTCAAAAACTTTGGTCTTACACCTGAGCGTTCGCTCCGGCCACGATCTCGGAAATTTCCTGAGTAATGGCAGCCTGACGTGCACGGTTGTACGTAAGTGTCAATTCGCCGATCAGCTTGGTCGCATTTTTCGTCGCAGAGCCCATCGCCGTCATCTTCGCTCCCAGCTCACTCGCCTTGCCATCCAGCAATGCGCTGAAAATCAAGGTTTCCGCGTATCTTGGCAGCAATGCTTCGAGTACGGCTTCCGGAGACGGCTCATACTCGTAGCTGGCCGTTACACCGGTCGTTTGAGTTCCCATGTTTTCCATAGGCAGAAGCTGATCCACTTCAGGAATTTGAGTCAGTGCGTTCACGAAACGGTTATAACAGATGTGCAGTTCGTCGATTTGGGAATCTTCAAACTGACGTACCGCTGCATAAGCGATCGACTTGATGTCCGAGAAGGAAGGCGTATCGGATAGATCCGTTACCTCTTGAGCGACCGGCATCTCCCGGCGGCGGAAGTAATCACGGCCTTTGCGTCCAATGACGAAAATGACGTATTCGTCGGAGGACTTGTGCTTCTCTTTAATCGTTCCCATCACTTTTTTCAAGACGTTGGCGTTGTATCCGCCACAAAGACCGCGATCCGAGGTAATAACCAGATACCCAGTCTTTTTCACGGGGCGTTTCTCAAACATCGGATGCTTGATGCCTTTTGTACCAGAAGCGATGCTGGACACCACTTCTTTCAGCTTATCAGAGTAAGGACGGGCATGCTGCGCCATCTCCTGAGCTTTTCTGAGCTTGGAGGCAGCGACCATTTCCATCGCTTTTGTGATTTGCTTTGTACCTTGAATACTCTTGATCTGACGTTTAATTTCACGCAATCCTCTTGCCATGTTTTCACCACCTCAAAACTTTGGCGGAGCCAAAGTTACTTCGTAAGCATTCGCTTAGCTTTGACTGGTCAAAGCTCCCGTATATCTGAAAAAGATGAACCCGAGCCTTGCGGCCCGGTTCATGTTAATGACTTACGCCATAACAGCAAAGCCTCTTTTAAATTTCGCGATAGCATCTTTCAGAGCCGCTTCATTATCAGCAACCAGATCTTTGGTATCACGAATGGAAGCCAGAATTTCTGGATGATTGCTTTCCATAAATCCGAGGAATTCTTTTTCGAAACGGCGGATATCGCCTACCGGAATGTCATCCAGATGGCCTCTAACTGCCGTGTACAAGCTCACAACCTGCTGCTCAACCTTGAGCGGCTGGTTAACCCCTTGCTTCAGAATTTCCATCAGTCTTGCACCGCGGTTGAGGCGAGCAAGCGTAGATTTATCCAAATCGGAACCGAACTGGGAGAACGCTTGAAGCTCACGGTATTGGGCAAGGTCGAGCTTCATACCGCCGGCTACTTTTTTCATAGCTTTGATTTGCGCAGAGCTACCGACACGGGATACGGAAATACCCACGTTGATCGCCGGACGCTGGCCCGAATAGAACAGTTCAGATTCAAGGAAGATCTGACCGTCTGTAATCGAGATTACGTTCGTCGGAATGTATGCAGATACGTCGGAAGCTTGCGTTTCAATGAATGGCAAAGCGGTTAATGAACCTCCACCCAAAGCATCGCTCAGCTTCGCTGCACGTTCCAGCAAACGGGAATGCAGATAGAATACGTCACCCGGATAAGCCTCGCGGCCTGGAGGACGTTTCAAGAGCAAGGAAAGTTCGCGGTATGCCGCTGCTTGTTTGGACAAGTCATCATAGATGATCAGGGCATGCTCGCCTTTGTACATGAAATATTCACCCATTGCACAGCCCGCATAAGGAGCGATGTACAGGAGTGGGGATGGCTCGGAAGCCGATGCAGTAACGATGATTGTATAGTCCAAAGCGCCATGACGGCGAAGGTTTTCTACAACATGCGCAACTGTGGATTGTTTTTGACCGATCGCAACGTAGATACATTTCACGCCGTTGCCTTTTTGGTTAATGATCGTGTCGATTGCAATTTGGGTTTTACCGGTTTGACGGTCACCGATGATGAGCTCGCGCTGGCCGCGGCCGATTGGTACCATGGCGTCGATCGCTTTGATACCTGTTTGCATTGGCTCATGTACGGATTTACGTTCGATAACGCCTGGAGCGTTATTTTCTACAGGACGGAATTCGGAAGCCTCAATCGGGCCCTTGCCATCCAAAGGCTGACCCAGCGGGTTAACAACGCGTCCGAGCAAAGCTTCCCCTACAGGAACCTGCATGATACGGCCGGTACGTTTAACCTGGTCGCCTTCTTTGATTTCAGTGTAAGGTCCGAGGATTACGACACCTACATTGCTTTCCTCCAAGTTCAGCGCAAGGCCTACGACACCATTGGCGAATTCTACGAGCTCGCCGGCCATTACGTTGTCAATACCGTGAACACGAGCAATACCGTCGCTTACTTGAATAACGGTACCGACTTCGGATACCTCGATATCTGATTTATATTGTTCAATTTGACTTTTAATCAGCGTACTGATTTCTTCAGGTCTGATACTCAAGTGTCTTCACCCCTATCTACTGTGCTTGTCTGTTAAAAGACTTTTCAAGCCGTTCCAGCTTCCCTGCCAGACTTCCGTCATACAGCTTATCGCCGACCATGACTTTCACACCGCCGAGCAGACTCTTATCAACCACGTTATTAACGCGGATTTTCTTATTAGCCAAAGCTCCAAATTGTGCAGCAACGGCTTCCCGTTCCTGCTCATTCAGCGGATAAGTGGAGTACACTGTAGCATCCGCAATTCCGAGACTTTCGCCTTCGATCCGGATATAGCTGTCCAGAAGATCCGAAAGGATATCAGCTCTGCCCCGCTCAATGAGCAGTTCAATGGTGTTCACAACCGGCTGGGATACTTTATCTTGAAGGGCCTTCTTCAGCACATCCAGTTTCACTGATACGGAAATATTGGGTGTGGAAATAAACTTCTGTACATCGGCATTAACCGTAATGGCTTCCACGACGGCTTTCAGCTCCTGCTCCACTTCCAGCGTCTTCTGCTGCTGTGCAGCCACTTCAAACAGCGCCTTTGCGTAACGCTTGGCTGCTATTGTTTCCCGGCTCATGGTCTGCCCCCTACCTCTTTAAGGTATTGGTCCACAAGCGCTTCTTGTGCACTGTCGCTGCTTACTTCCTTCTCAAGCAGCTTGGAAGCGATCTTCACAGATACAGCGCCAACTTCGCTGCGCAGCTCCTGAACCGCCTTGTTCTTTTCGCTGGCGATGTCGCGTACAGCCTCTTCTTTGATGCGGACTGCTTCCTCTTTCGCCTGTGCCATCAACTGATCAGCCTGTTTGCTGCTCGTTTGTTTGGACTGTTCGATAATAGCGTAAGCTTCTTTGCGGGCTGCCTCGAGAGCTTGTTTTTGCTCCTCTACATAAGCGACAGCCTGTTCGCGGGTTTGCGAAGCTTCATTCATTTGTTGCATTACAAGCTCACGGCGTTTTTCCATGATGGAAAAGAGCGGTCCGAAAGCGTATTTGTTAAGAAGCAGATACAAAATCACAAATGCGATTAACGAGAGTACAAAAGACGCGATGTTAATACTCAAAATCTAGTCACTCCTTTCCGGTGCACGTACACTGCCGTTCACACTCGCTTCCGAAAGAATCATATTCTCACGGCTAAAAAGAAGGCGCGGATGGCCGTGGCCTTCCCCGCCAAACGTTGCTCGTTTTAAATTAAGCTGCTGCGTAGAACAAGAACGCAAGTACTACACCGATGATTGGAAGGGCTTCGACCAGACCTACACCGATAAACATTGTTGTTTGAAGAGTGGATTTTGCTTCTGGTTGACGAGCGATACCTTCAACTGTTTTACTTACGATCAGACCGTTACCAATACCTGCGCCAAGTGCGCCCAAACCTACTGCGATAGCAGCTGCCAAAAATGCCCAAACTCCCATTTGTAAAATCCTCCTTAGAGATGTGTATTTGATAGAATTTATGTTTTAGTTAAGAGTGAAGCGACGCTCCAAGCTTAACTTTGAAGCTAATGTTCGTCGTGCGTTTCAATCATTTGCGAGATATACACCATGGTCAGGATCGTAAAGACGAAGGCCTGAATGGCGCCAACGAAAATACTGAAGCCCTGCCATACCACGAGTCCAAGTGCCGAAGCAACCCAGCCCACTGCGCCCAATGCGGTCAATTTTAGCAGTACGGAGATCAGAACCTCGCCTGCGAAAATGTTACCGAATAGACGCATGCCCTGCGTGAGCAGTTTGGCGAACTGTTCGATAACGTTGATCGGGAAGAAGAACCAGTAAGGTTGAAAATAGTGCTTGAAATAATTCTTAGTATTCTTCGTCATTCCGAGGAAATGCGACAACAGGAAGACAATCAGAGCCAGTGCCATCGTTACGGAAGCGTCAGCTGTCGGCGATTTCCACCAAGCAATTTCAACATCTTCAGCGTCCGGATGTTTCGCAAACTCCTGTGTTACAGAAACGATCTCCTTACCGAAAATTTGAGCGTGTTCCGGGGAATCGACATGGGTGACGATACCAAACGGCAAGCCCAGCAAGTTCGCTACGAAGATGAACATGATGAACGTGAGGCCAAGAGACAAGAAGTGCTTCCCTTTTTTCCAGTCCATTGTGCTTGAAATCAGGTTTTGAACGAATTCAACTGCCCATTCCATGAAGTTTTGCAGTTTGCCCGGATTTTCTACAGACAGATTTCGGGTTGCTAGCTTGGCAATAACAAACACGATAACACATGTCACGATGAGCATCAGAACAATGGAAAGGTCAACTTGAATGCCGCCCAATTCAATAGTCGGTGATAAATGCATGTTTTTCTCACCCCTTTCTCAGTCGAACAATCTACTCTTCTTTGCG
Organism: Paenibacillus mangrovi; assembly: GCF_022898935.1. GTDB lineage: Bacteria > Bacillota > Bacilli > Paenibacillales > Paenibacillaceae > Paenibacillus_AQ > Paenibacillus_AQ mangrovi. The sequence continues at coordinate 168,960 of NZ_JALIRP010000005.1, forward strand.
AGTCAATCGAATTCCTATGAATAAGAGAAGGAACTGCGATAAGATCAGGGTAGCTGCGACAGCGTAAATATTGAACGTCTCCGGCTTTTGAATAGCCAGAACAACGGCCAGTACACTTGTGGCTGCGCGGGTCATAAACCCCATATTCACCTTTTTACCTTCTCCGCTGGTGACAGTATCCAACACTTTCTGCACCTTGTACCCCAGATAAAAGCTATTAAGCAAACTTACGCTGGAGCCAAGCACCATACCTAGCGCAATGCTCCGGTATTGCGGAAAGACAGCAGCACCCAAAAAGCAAAGGGCCAGGAAATAAAGTGTGGTTCTGGTCAATACCCTGCGGTATTTCCATAATTCATTCATCACTTTCCCCCATGACTGCCTTGGTGATCATAAAAACGCTTACGCCGCCGATTAAGAGTCCGAGAAGAACGCCAAAAGCGATCCAGAGTCCCGGTCCTCCCAAGAACTTGTCCAGCCAGGAGCCCAAATAGAAGCCCCCTAACGTACATGCTGCCAGGTCAATTCCGATTGCGCTTACAAGCCCCATATATTTCATAGAGCTCGTAGTGTTTTTGTTGGTTTTTTTTGGCTTTTCAGGTTTACTCATTTACAGTCCACCCTCATAATCCCAGTTCATTTTACTGAATGTCACAAGAGTTTGTCAATTGAGCGAATTGATGTCAAATTGGGTCGAAACTATGAAATTAATCACAGCAAAACGCCTCAAAACCGTGTAAACCGTACAGTTTAACTGTATGCTATACTCTTCCCCTCAAGAATGATGGGTTAACTTTACTTTGTGAACTTTCTGTGAAATTGTTCTGGACGGTCCTTTTCGATGCCGAAATGATGCAATATCGCCTGAACAATCCGTTCCGAAGCCTTACCGTCTCCGTATGGATTGGCCGCCTTGCTCATCGAATCGTAAAGCGCCTGATCGGTGAGTAGCGCCTTGGTGCGATCATAGACCTTCTCTTCATCCGTGCCCACCAGCTCGAGTGTGCCTGCTTCAATTCCTTCCGGACGCTCTGTTGTATCACGGAGCACAAGAACCGGAACGCCGAACGAAGGAGCTTCCTCCTGAAGTCCGCCGGAATCCGTCAGAATCAAATGCGTATGAGGATAGAAATTATGCAGATCTACCACATCTAGCGGTTCGATCAGCTTGATTCTTGGATGTCCGCCAAGAACGGCATGTGCCGGCTCTTTAACGGCAGGGCTTGGATGTACAGGGTAGACGATGGCAATATCCTCAAACTCGTCCGCAATGCGTTTGACGGCCCGGAAAATGTTCATATGCGGCTCACCCTGGGATTCACGGCGATGTGCAGTCATAAGAATGAGCTTTTTGCCGGCTGCCCATTCTAGCACCGGATGGTGGTAGTCTGGCTGTACGGTATATTGAAACACATCCGTTACGGTGTTGCCTGTGACAAATATTCTTGAATCATTCTTGTTTTCTTTCAGCAAATTGCCTGCAGACAATTCAGTTGGCGCAAAATGAAGATCAGCTAGAACGCCTGTCAGCTGGCGGTTCATCTCCTCAGGATAAGGAGAGAGTTTGTTCCAGGTACGGAGTCCCGCTTCCACATGCCCCACCTGAATCTGCTGCAGGAACGACGCATAGCTAGCCAGGAAGGTCGTCAGCGTATCCCCGTGCACTAGCACGATATCCGGCTTGGCCTCGCGTAGAACGGGCTCCAGCCCCCCGAGAACGCGGATGGTGATTTCATTCAGCGTCTGGCGGTCTTTCATGACATCCAGATCATAATCCGGCGTAATCTTAAAAACTTCAAGCACCTGGTCCAGCATTTGGCGGTGCTGCGCGGTTACGCAGACTACCGATTCGATATGCTCGGGATGCTTTTCCAGTTCCAGAATGAGCGGAGCCATCTTGATGGCCTCCGGGCGAACGCCGAAGACAGTCATTACTTTTATTTTAGACATGAACTATACCCTCTTTTCGATTCACTTGGTTCCGTAAAGGCGGTCTCCCGCATCTCCAAGACCCGGCACGATATATCCGTGGTTGTCCAATTTCTCATCGAGCGCAGCGACGTAGATGTCTACATCAGGATGGGCTTCCTGTACAGCCTTTACACCTTCAGGCGCCGCGATCAGATTCATCATCTTAATTTGGGTGCAGCCGCGTTTTTTCAAGACATCAATGGCCGCAATCGCCGATCCGCCCGTCGCCAGCATCGGATCGATGACAATCAGCTCACGCTCGGTCACGTCCGTAGGCAGCTTGGTGTAGTATTCTACTGGCTGCAGCGTTTCCGGATCCCGGAACAGGCCGACATGCCCTACCTTCGCCGCAGGAATCAGCTTCAGAATGCCGTCCAGCATGCCAAGTCCGGCACGCAGGATTGGAATAAGCCCCAGCATGCGTCCAGCCAGAACCTTGCCGTCCATTTCGGCAACAGGGGTCTGGACCTTAACCGTCTCCAGCGGAACCTCACGTGTAATCTCATAAGCCATCAAAGAAGCAACTTCATCTACAAGTTCACGAAAATCCTTAGTGTTTGTCTGTACATCACGAATAAATGTCAGCTTGTGTTGAATCAAGGGGTGATCACAAACCACCAATTTTCCCATTATTTTGTCCCTCCGGTAATTGTAAGTCTTGAGTAGCTGCCAGTGCCGGTTTTGCCAAGTGCAAAAGGTACACAAATCTTGTCTATTATATCATTCCCATGAATGAAATTGTACCTACGTTTGACATGTTTATTTTCGCCATCATATATCGAAAATTAAACCTTTTGTGACAGCGGGACTTTAAGAGGGAAATGGTTATGAAAAAAAGGCCGGTGGTCAAGCCTCCAGCCTTTTTCTATATTAAAATTTATTCTAGTAGTTCAATTCAGGATAGAGCGGATACTGATCCGTCAGTTCTTTCACGAGGGCAGCAGCCTTGGTCAGAACCGTATCATCGTTAGGCTGTTTCAGCGTCATCGCGATGATTTGGCCGATTTTCACCATAGCGTTCTCATCCATGCCGCGGGAAGTAGCCGCAGGCGTACCGATCCGGATACCGCTGGTTACAAACGGGCTGGTCGGATCAAATGGAATGGCATTCTTGTTGACCGTGATGCCGATCGAGTCGAGTACCTTTTCCGCATCTTTACCGGTAATGTTCACACTGCGCGTATCCACCAGCATCAAGTGGTTGTCTGTTCCGCCGGATACGATGTTCAGTCCTTCGCTGATCAGGGTTTCAGCCAGAACCTTGGCATTTTTCACGACGTTTTCGGCATAGGTCTTGAAGGAAGGATCAAGAGCTTCGCCGAGCGCTACAGCCTTAGAGGCGATCACATGCATCAGCGGTCCGCCTTGGGAGCCTGGGAATACCGCTTTATCAATCGCTTGTGCCCATGGCTTTCTGCACAAGATCATGCCGCCGCGAGGTCCGCGAAGCGTTTTGTGCGTCGTTGTCGTTACGAAATGGGCATGAGGCACAGGGCTTTGATGCACGCCTGCGGCAACAAGGCCAGCAATATGCGCCATATCAACCATGAACAATGCACCCACGTCATTCGCAATGGAAGCAAAGGCTTCGAAATCGATAGTACGCGGATAAGCGCTGGCACCAGCAACGATCAGACGAGGACGATGCTTGAAGGCTGCTTTACGGACTTGATCATAGTCAATCAGGAAGCTGTCTTCCTGAACGCCATAGGCCACAAAGTTGTAGAGGAGTCCAGATGCGTTGACAGGGCTGCCGTGAGTCAGGTGTCCGCCATGGGCAAGGTTCATGCCAAGCACTGTGTCGCCAGGATTAAGGGCAGCAAGGTAAACAGCCATATTTGCCTGCGCGCCGGAATGCGGCTGTACATTGGCATGCTCTGCACCAAACAATTGCTTCGCACGGTCGCGGGCAATATCCTCAACGATATCGACGCGCTCGCAGCCGCCATAGTAACGTTTGCCAGGATAGCCTTCTGCATATTTGTTCGTCAGGACGGAGCCCATAGCTTCCATAACCGCTTCACTGACAATGTTCTCCGAGGCAATCAGCTCGATGTTGCTGCGCTGACGCTTCAATTCCAAATTCATCGCATCCAAAACAGCCGGGTCCTTCTTACGCAATTGATCCATAATTCCTAGTTCCTCCCTTGAGTGTGAACTCTCTTTTTTGTACAGTATCCTTGATGAAATCCTCTGTTGTTAATCGCAAAGATGTGCATTGCCCTCTTCAGACTTAGCATCCCATTTGTATACGGCGCGTTCTCCGCCAATCAGCTTCGGCCGGGTATAAGCCGCATTTACACGCGCATTCCCGACATAGCGGAGCTGTGTCCGGTAAGGAACGGCGACACGCCGCAGATGCATGCCAATCAACGTCTCGCCGATATCGATACCGGCATCCGCCTCAATAGCTTCCGCAAGGCACGGATTCTTCATGGAGCGGTATGCGCTGCTCGCCATGGAGCCACCAGCCTTCGGAACAGGCACGGCAGCCACCTCAGTCAGTCTTAGACTCGTTAAAAGGGAACGTTCCATGACCAGCGCGCGGTTTAAGTGCTCGCAGCACTGGAATACGACATCAAAACCAAATTCGGCCCGAACCTCTAGAATGCCCTCCAGCAGCTCATTTGCCACTTCAAGGGCACCCGAGGTTCCGATTCGTTGGCCTGCCACCTCGCTGGTGCTGGCACCGATAACGACAACCTTGCCCGGTCCCAGCGCTGCGGTTTCCGCCAGCTCGCGTAAAATGCCCGACACTTGCTCTTTTAGTGAAACTTCCGATGGAACACCATGACCGATGTTTTCCATACGAACACCTCCCTAATGCTGCAGATAACGGTCCTCAATAGCTTTGATTTTGTTTACGCGTCCAACATGCCGCTCTCCTTCACTGAACGGCGTGCCGATCCAGATCTTCGCAATTTCCTGTGCGAGGCCGGGACCAATAACGCGTTCACCCATGGCCAGTACGTTCGAGTCGTTGTGATCTCTGGTCGCTTTGGCGGAGAATACATCATGCACCAAAGCGCAGCGGATGCCCGGAACCTTGTTGGCAGCAATGCTCATGCCAATCCCTGTTCCGCAAATCAAAATGCCGCGATCAGCCTCACCCGAAGCAACCAGCTCGCAAACAGGCAGGGCATAGTCCGGATAATCCACGGAGTCAGCGCAGTTGCACCCCACGTCCACAACAACATGGCCCATCTCCTGAATAACGGCAATGATGTCTTCTTTCAAGCGTACTCCCCCGTGGTCTGTTCCTACAGCAATTTTCATCTTTCGATAAACCTCCCTGAAATTTCGTGCTTCCTAAGACTTCTTGTACCATTATACCCTATTTCAGAGCCGCAAGATGAAAATAACCAGACAAAGTGGAGCAGCTGTTCAAATACAAAAAAGAGCAGTCCGCGGATAACCGCAGAATTGCTCTTCGCCCAGGCGACCGGCCGTATCTTCCGGTGCTCCATCGTGGTTTGATCCACATTTGTCGCCAGTTACACCGGAACCGAGTATTTTTCACAACCATCATAAAACATTCAAGACCGAAAAGCAATGAGTAATATTCCGTCAGGAAGAATGAAGCGACTCCAGCTTGTCCAGCAAACGCTCAATCGCCGTGCGGATTTCTGCCGCCGCTAAGTCATAGTCCTCCCGAGATCCGCCAAACGGATCGGAAATATCAAAGCTTGGCATCCGCTGCTGGATTTCAATTAGCCGCTCCCGCTCCTCATCGCTTAAATGCTGCCCCAATGAGCGCTTGACCTCCCAGGTTGCATACAGGCTGTCCAGTTCTGCCATATCATTCAGCACGTCCGTATCGTTCTCCGCATATTCCTTCAGCGTGAATACCTTGTCAGCCGCCTGTGGAAAACTCCGGATCACATGCTGCTTGTGCCCCCCAGTCAGTGTAAGAATCAGATCGGACCAATTCACCGCCTCAGCCTGAAGCGATTTGGACATCAACCGATCATCAATATCATGGTCGCGCAGGACCGCCTCCGCATGGCGGGACATCGACATTCCGTCCATCGCCGCCACACCGGCCGAGCGTGCCTCAACCTCAACACCGCGCTCCATCGCCATTTTACGGAGAAGAGCCTCTGCCATCGGACTGCGGCACGTGTTCCCTGTACACACAAATAAGATATGCTTCACGTCTACCCGCACCTCCCGGATTGTTCTTTGGCGATTATTGTATATGAAAAACGTCTATCGGTAAACTTTCATGGAAGACAGACCGCCTTTAACGGATGTTTTTCTTGCGATATTAGGATAACACAACCTAGAGGCTTATATTTTCTAATATCTTCAAAAGATAAAGGTCAGGCCAAATCCCAGCAGGATGACGCCTCCCAGCGCCTCCCCGAAATCTCCTAAATTGCGGCTCACCCTACGGCCCAGCAGGAGTCCCATCACCGACATCGCAGCTCCACAAATCCCAAAAGCCAAAACTGTGAAAATCAGATTGCTTTGGAACATCCCAAGCGACACTCCAACTGAAAAGGAATCCACACTGACGCTTAAGGAAAAGAGGATCATCCCGATCAGTGAGCGATGGTCAATCATGCGGGTTTCTCCACTTTTAGTGGAACTTAGGACCATGTGAGCACCAAGCAAAATCAACAATCCTCCCGCGGCATAGGTGGTCACCTGTCCGAGCAGAGAGCTGACATATTGCCCCGTAAACATACCGAAAAGCGGCATCAGAATATGAAAAAAACCGATAAGCACACTGATTTTGATCACATGCAGCAGACGGATTCCCTTCATGCCAATGCCGACCCCCAAGGAAAAAGCGTCCATTCCCAGAGCGGCGGCCATAATCAGAATTGTAATCAGCTGCCCTAAGCTGGCAGATGTCTCAAACATTCCAACTCCCCCATGTCCGTTAAGTTCTTGTACAACCATATGCGGACAAGAGGACAATCATGACTTGTACATGACGTACAAGCTAGGTGGCAGACTTAGCCAATACGAATTACCGTTTGCCCGGCGGCCTTGCGGAGCCGGTTCATAATAGCTGCACCAAGCCCCTCTTCCGGACATGCCTCGGATAAAATAAAGCTGATATTCTGCTCATCCATCCGGCGCAGCGCTGCATATAACCGGTGTGCAGCCGTGCCCAGATCAGACAAGCTGCCGAGCGATTCGACACAATCGGCATCATACATGCCAATATGCTCTTCAAACGCAAGTACACCCGTCCGTTCTCCACGCTGCGCGGCTTCATGCAAATTTTTGTTGATGTAGTCCGACACTTCGGATGCTGCGCCGGTTATAATGCTCAGCGATCCTTTTGGCGCGTAGTGGGTGTATTTCATCCCTGGCGCCCGGGGTGCCAGATCGCTGGCAGTTCCTGATTCAGGCAGAAGTGCGGGATCCAGCCGGACGGGAGCTCCAGCAGCCAGCGCCAGCTGCTCCAGCGTTACGCCCCCGGGACGGAGTACCGTTACACTCCCGTCCTCCAATACCTGTATGACCGTCGATTCCACACCAACACCCGTTGCACCAGCGTCGACGATCCCGTCAATGGCACCGCCGAGATCCTCCAGCACATGGCTGGCGAGGGTCGGACTGGGACGTCCGGAGCGGTTCGCGCTTGGAGCTGCAACCGGGCATTCGGATTCCTCGATCAGAGCCAGCGCCACCGGATGGTCCGGCATGCGGATGCCTACGGTATCAAGCCCTGCCGTCACGCGGGGCGAGAGCACATCCGGCTTGACCGGAAGCACGACTGTCAGCGGTCCCGGCCAAAAGGCTTTCATCAGCTTGCGTGCTGTAGGACTCACCTGCTCCACTAATCCTTCCAGCTGATCGTTCCTGGAAATATGAACAATAAGCGGATTATCCGAAGGTCTCCCCTTCGCAGCAAACACCGCTTCCACAGCTGCCGTTAAACGAGCATCCGCCCCAAGTCCGTACACCGTCTCGGTTGGAAAAGCCACGACACCGCCTTCGCGGAGGATTGCAGCCGCCTCCCTCAGCTGCACCTGCAGCTTGGCCGGTTCGGATACCGTGCCTGAATCAATATGCCAATATGGAGTGGACGGTTTACCGCCTGTCCCGTTTTCTTGTTCTGTATGTGACATTTCCATCCCGTCTTTCTGCTTTAGTGATCATCCAGTATCTAAAAAAGCGCCAAGGCCCCAGCAAGAAGCTGCGGCCTGATAACCGCCAAACCTCTAACCAATGGGCATAAGCACTTTATTTATATAAATTGAACTGAAGAATAGGTACCTATCTCTTTGATCAAGAAGATGGAGGATTAAACTTTAGTTCAATTTATTCCGGTAACATTTTTCTTAAATATATTAACACAGATCAGACCAAAGGGTATATCTCCTCTGACGGATCAGGAATGCTCTAAAACAACGACTTGAACCAGCTGACAATCCCTTCAAACAAATCCCAGAGGAAGAAACGGACTTGCGGCTCGGATGCTTTGACCGGCGCTGTATCAGTAGATTTCACGGATTGCCCCTTTGCCTCAGCTGGATTATAGGCTGTCTTCTTCACTTTACCTGCTTGCTCCTTGGGCGTCTCTGCCTTCGCCGCTGCCGGCTGCGCAGCTGCATCGCCGCTTCCCGCATCGATAAAGCACAGCGGCGGGAACAGGACGCACCACCAGTTTTGGCCTCTGCCCGCGCCAAGCGTTATCCGCAGCGCTTCATAGTTGCCAGCCGGGTATACCGTCCCTCCGTACAATTTCGTCGGAAACGGAACAATCCCAAGCTCCACATGATATTCGTATCCGATCCCTCTTTTCTCAAGCTCTCTTCCGACGAGATCATTCAGCTCCGGGAGATGCTCGCGGATCGTTTCTCGCGCTTCATCCAGGCTTTGCGGATCTTCCAGCTCCTTGACCCAGCTGTCCATTTGGGCAACCACCGCATCGCGGATTTCACGTTTGACCAGCTGATCATCCGGGTTATCCGAATTAGCTAGAATCCGAAGGCGAATGGACTCTTGAGGAATAGGCCCCCCAGCCAACGCCGCATCCGTTTTTTGAGCATCCCAAGTCATCGCGAGCATAAACATCATACAAAAAATAATGGCTGTATTCTTAACGAGTGACCGGAGACGGTCTTCCTTTTCCTGATGGTTCCTGTACATACCGATCGTACCCCCTCTATCAAATCTTTCTATGATAATGACCAGTATGTCCGGAGTTGATAGAGTCTAAACCTCTGTTTCTATAAATCTATTATTTTAACAAAAAAAGACCGCCTCACATGTCCTTAAATGAAGGATTGGAGAGCGGTCTTTTTTTTCTATGCCATCAGGCATGCTTGGTTGCAGAAATCTTCTGCGTTGCCGGGGTAAAGAGGTCTTCACTTACTTCGTGACCATGAACACGCACACTCATCACGATGCCGACACTGGCCATATTGATGATGAGCGAGGTACCGCCGTAGCTGATGAACGGCAGCGTAATGCCGGTCAGCGGCATCAGTCCGATAAAGGCGCCAATGTTCTCAAAAATCTGATAGAGCAGCATCGAGATGACGCCAACAATCAGCAGCGGTCCGGCACGATCCCGGCATTCCAGGCAGATCAGAATCATCCGGTGAATCAGGATAAAATAGAGCAGCAAAAGAACAGAGGATCCAACAAACCCGAACTCCTCGGCAATTTCCACAAAGATGGAGTCTGAATACGTATAAGGTACGCGGCCCGACTGCACCGAGGTCCCCTTCATATAGCCTTCACCCAACATGCCGCCGGAGGCAATGGCCAGCTTGGCATTTTTCGTATGGTATGAGGCTTTCGCCGTCGCTTTGTCCGGAACCAGCCACGGGTCAATCCGCTCCGTCCAGTGCTCACGGTTTATTTTTTTCATAAACTGATGAACGTTATCGTAAAAGTGAATATATGCAAATATTCCGCCTATCGCAACTGCCGCCAATATCACTAGAGCGATAAACGCGTGCAAAAACTTGATGTTGCCAACCCATAATAAGCCTAGCAAAATAAGCACGTAGCTTAGCGCGTTACCCAAGTCGTTCTGAATCATAACAAGCGCGAACGGTATGAACGTCAAACCGCAGATCGGCAGCACATCCGACCACAAGGACAGCTCGGCTTTCTGCCTTTTCATCAGTTGGTAGGTCAGGAAAATAATCAAAATCAGCTTGAACATCTCGGCTGGCTGAAAGCTGAAGCCGCCTAGCTTAAGCCAACCTTGGGCGCCGTTAAGGTCCGATCCAAAGAAGTTGACGGCGATCAAAAGCGCAATGCCGAATAGATAAATATAAAGCGCATATTTAACAAACACCTTGTAGTCCAATAATATCAGCCCAAAAAATATGACAAAAGCCAATATATAAAAATAAAGCATTTTGATATGGTAGCCTTCGAACTTGGTCCCCGCGGTGACACTGTATATGGCCATGATACTGATGCCCATAAAGATCAGAAGTATGAACACGACGATATAATCCACTTTTTTCAGCTTTTGAAGCATTTGCTATCCTCCTGTGCAGGGCTATTCCGTCCCTTCTTGCCGTGATACTTATCGAATCTTACTTATCTATTGTAAAGGAACAGCCATGCCAGATTCAATTCCTGATAAATCCATTACGGATACGCTGGAAAGTCCTGCTGAACCAGCTCCCCTCTACCGGCTTCTCTGACAGCGGAAACGGCTCCTCCTCTTCCTGTCCATAAATGCAGATGCTCATGACAATTCCAACGCTCATCATATTGATGAGCAGCGAAGTTCCGCCATAACTGATAAAAGGAAGTGTAATGCCGGTCAGCGGCATCAGCCCGATAAAGGCTCCGATATTGACGAAAATCTGGTACACGAACATCATGATAATGCCCGTAATAAGATAGGGCCCCGCTCGGTCGCGGCAATCCGCCGCAATCAGGACCATCCGGTGAATCAGAATGAAGTAGAGCAGCAGCAGGACGGAGGAACCGATAAATCCGTATTCCTCGGCCACCTGTACGAATATAGAATCGGCATAAGCCAGCGGAATCCGATCGGACTGGATCGACGTTCCTTTCATATAGCCTTTGCCTTCAATGCCGCCCGAACCGATGGCCAGCTTCGCATTGTACGTCTGCCAGCTGACATCGCGGGAGGCCAGATCTGGCACAAGCCACGGATCAAAACGCGCGATCCAGTGCTTTTTGCCGAGATCGTCCCGGATGAGCTTGACCGCTTGGTCATGATAATGGATATAGGCCTGAATGCCGCTGAATATGGCAGCTGCGGCCACGGCCAATGCGATAAGCGCATGTGTAAATTTGATATTCCCGATCCAGAGGAGTCCGGCCAGGATCATCAAGTAGCTGAGTGCATTGCCAAGATCGTTCTGAGCCATGACGAGCACCCACGGTACCAGTGTTACGATCACAAGTGGTACCACATCACTCCAGAAGGAAAGGTGGTTTTTGCGCTTTCGCAATAGCATATAGGAAAGGAAGATGATAAGGAATAATTTGAACAATTCGGCCGGCTGCAGGCTGAGTCCGCCCGGGAGCGTTAGCCAGCCCTTGGCTCCGTAATACTCGTTGCCGACGAACAATACCAGCACCAGCAGCATGAGGCCAAAGAGATAAATATATACGGCATACTTGATCAGCAGCTTGTAGCTGACCAGCGAGAAACCCAAAAAGGCCACGAAGCCGACTGCATAATATACAGCCATACGTTCCGTGTAATGTCCGACCTTCGGCCTGCCTGTAGTAACGCTGTAGATGGAAAATAGACTGAAGACCATGAGCGCGAGCAGGATCAGAATGATGGACATGTCCATCCGTTTGAATTTCTGCAGCATGCAGCATCCTCCAATTTCGTTCAGGAATCAGCGAAATCAATGCCTAAGTATCTCTATTGTAGTTTAAACCAGATGCAAAAGAAAATTAACGCGGCACGCTCTGGGCGCCAAGTACATGGCGCTCAATCCCGGCCAGGTCCGGGACGATGATAATTTCGTCCCAGTGGCCTGCGGCGCGCAGGAGCTCTGCGACGTCCTGCGCCTGCCCCTGCCCGAGCTCAAATCCGATGAGCCGGGGCGGATCCTGGAGCAGCGGCAGCTGCTCCATCATGATGCGGTACGGCGCGAGGCCGTCCGTACCGCCATCTAGGGCAGTGCGCGGCTCATGGTCGCGCACCTCCCGCTGCAGGCCGGCAATGTCGGCCGCAGGGATGTACGGCGGGTTGGACACGATGATGTCCAACCGCTCGCCCGCAAACGGTTCGAGCAGGTTGCCTTCCTTGAAGGCAACCTGGGCGCCGTTTGCGGCGGCGTTGCGCGCAGCGATCTGCAGCGCGCCTGCCGAGATGTCGCTGGCACGGACATGCCAGCGCGGGGCCTGCAGCGCCAGCGTGACGGCGATCGCGCCGCTGCCGGTGCCGATGTCGGCGCACTCGAGCGGGCGCAGCGCGTCGTCTTCGCCGGAGGCGGCGCCTAGGCTTGGCGCCGCTCCTTCCGGCCACAACCGCTTCGCCTGCTGCAGCACGGCCTCCACGAGCAGCTCCGTCTCCGGCCGTGGAATCAGCACGTCCGGTGTCACTTCAAACGGGATGCCGTAGAACTCCTGCTCCCGGGTAATATACTGCGCAGGCTCCCCGCTAGCACGGCGCGAAATGGCCTGCTCCCACAGTTCTCTGCGCCCTTCCGGGAACGGTTCGGGAAGCGCCATGTAATAGGCGGCTCCTTCAAGCCCGAGCACATGCTCTAGCAGCAGCTGGGCGCTGCGCTGCGGCTCCGTAACCGCGCATGCCGTTAAAAAAGAGGAAGCCTCTATTAAGGCTTCCCGTATCGTTTGCTTTGGAGACATCACAAAAGTGGTTTCAAACAAAGCGTTATTCCCCTTTTTCCATCATATCCGCTTGTTCAGCAATGTTCAGCGCGGAGATGATTTCTTCAATTTCACCGTTCATCACCTGATCCAGCTTGTGCAGCGTAAGCCCGATGCGGTGATCCGTCACACGGCTTTGCGGGAAGTTGTAGGTGCGGATCCGTTCACTGCGGTCACCGGTGCCGACTTTGCTCTTGCGTTCGCCGGCATATTTCGCTTCTTCCTCCTGGCGCTTCACATCGAAGATCCGGGCGCGAAGCACCTGTAGTGCCTTTTCCTTATTCGAGTTCTGCGATTTGCCGTCCTGGCAGGTCGCGACAATCCCTGTCGGGATATGCGTTACACGAACAGCCGATTTCGTGGTGTTTACGGACTGGCCGCCCGCGCCGCTGGAGCAGAATGTATCCACGCGGATGTCCTTGTCATGAATTTCGATATCGAGATCCTCAACTTCAGGCAAAACGGCCACGGTCGAGGTAGATGTATGAATCCGTCCGCCCGATTCAGTCGCCGGAATGCGCTGTACGCGGTGCGCGCCGCTTTCGTACTTCATTTTACTGTACGCGCCGCGTCCGTTAATCATGAATATAACCTCTTTAAATCCGCCAAGGTCATTCGTATTGGCATCCATGAGTTCTACGCGCCAGCCCTGATTATCGGCATAACGGGTATACATGCGGTACAAGTCGGCCGCAAACAGCGCCGCTTCGTCACCGCCAGCTGCGCCGCGGATTTCCACAATAACGTTCTTATCATCATTCGGATCCTTCGGAAGCAGCAGCACGCGAATGCGTTCATCGAGTTCAACCTGGCGGGCAGACAGCTCCTCGATTTCCATTTTCACCATTTCGCGCATTTCTTCATCGAGCTTTTCACCCTGCATGACTTTCGCGGCATCCAGCTCTTCGGTTACAGTTTTATATTCAGTATACGCCTCGAATGCAGGCTGTAAGTCAGATTGTTCTTTGGAATATTCCCGAAGTCGCTTGCTGTCATTTACAACATCAGGATCACACAGCAGCTCGCTAAGCTTCTCGTAGCGGTCTGCCAAGGCTTGCAATCGGTCCAACAAGGGGGTTCACCTCTCCTGTTTAAAGTGCTTTCGGTCATTAAAATATGAAAAGCGCCGTTTATCCCATCACAAAACCAACATGCTTGATTTTAATTAATATTGGACAGACGACTTTTTATTATATCATGGAATATACATATTTGCCAGTTCTAAAAATCAGCGAGGAATGCCTCTACTGAAGGATTAAACTGCGGAATGCAGTCCGTACCTTAGCGGTTTTGAAGATTGTTCTTGCCTTTATGATTTCCATAGAAAATAATGGATCTGCCATTAAACTAGCTCAATACTGAAATTAGTCTTTGTTATTGGGCGAGATGGCCGCTACGGTTACGGATCGATCTTACGATCGCTGTTGTCTCCAAATTTCTTTGATTATGTCTTTCAAAATGGTATAAATTCAGAGACAAAGGCGACCGCTTCCGCTTCTTCAGATCGATTCCGTCCCCTTCGCTACTTTCGCTTCTTTTCAAGTACTAATTAAGAGATTGAGCTATTTAAATTTTTTTTTAAAAATATTCTGCAGGGATACATTCAGCTGCGCCGTCAAACTAAATGAAACAGGAGGAGGGGAGAAGACTGGAAGAGTTACAGTGGGTCCGGGCCGTTAAGGCAGGTCACCCGGAAGCCTATAAATTCTTGGTGCAGCGTTATCAGAATATGGTGTACCATGTGTGCCTGAAAATAGCCGCCGATGACGTATCGGCCAAAGATTTATCGCAGGATATCTTTATGAAGGCCTACTCTGCTCTACCAGCCTTCCGCGAGGATTCCTCCTTCTCCACCTGGCTCTACCAGATTGCCGTCCGTAAATGTCTCGACTGGAAACGCGCGCATCAGCGCGAGCAGGCACGGCGGAGTCCGGGAGAGGTGACCGAGAACGACTGGGTGACGAATGAAACGCCCGAGCAGATCGTTTTAACCGAAGAACGGAGCAGCAGGCTCCGAAGGATCGTCGACGAGCTGGCAGAGCCTTACCGGTCGGCTGTCCAGATGTACTATTTTGAACAATGCTCTTATCAGGAAATTGCCGACAGGCGCGGGATTACGCCGAAGACGGTGGAATCGCAGCTGTACCGCGCAAGGGCCATGATGCGTAAGAAAGGAGAGGAATTACGATGAAATGCGAATTCATACAATACCAGCTGGGAGCTTATGCTGCAGGTGAACTGCCGTCCGAATCCTCCCTTTATATTGAAAAGCATCTTCGTACCTGTCCTTCGTGCCAGGTATGGCTTGAGGAAGTGCAGGAGATGGCCCGCATCTGGGAGCAGCCTGATTCAGAGCTGGATTGTCCCGATATGACGGCTGACATCATGAATGAAATCCGGCAGATGCCGCCCCTATATAAACGCCAGGCTTCGCGTATGAAGCCAAATAATTCTCGGAAAGTCATGATCGCCCATTTCGGTCTTGCGGCTTGCATAGCTTTTTGCTTGTTCCAATTCGGTGTTTTCGAGCATTTGGGCGACCGCATTACGCATGCGACGGAGATCTTCTCGAGTTCCGTGGATCATATATTAAAGGAGGGCAAACGATGATTAAGAAAAGTAAAATCCTTACATTTATGTTTGCGATCATTCCCGGGGTCGGCCATCTGTATCTCAATTTCACCAAACAGGGACTGCAGATTATGATCGGCACCTGCGCCTGTATTATTTTTATCCCATCCATTCCGCTCGTTTTCTCTTTCGCGCTGGCGATTCTGTGGTTCTATCAGATGTTTGACGCGCTGCAAAAGGCAGCCTGGATGAAGGCCGCCGCCGCAGAACACGAACGCATGATGATGGGCCAAGAGACCTTCGGCTACCCTTGGACCGCACAGGACTGGATGACGCTTGGAGGGTATCAAAAGGAAACTACCCTGAGTCCGGTATGGATCGGTGCCGGCTGCATCCTTTTCGGCGTGATGGTGCTGCTGACGACCATATTCCCCGATCTATGGCACTGGCTGCTCAAGGGAAACGTGGCAAGCGTGCTGCTGGCTGTCGCGTTGATCGGATATGGCCTGCGGATTTTATTCAAGAAGCCTGATCATAAAGGGAGCGGAATATTATGAACACCCCCATTAACAATACCCCGCCCACCGTTAAGGTAGGCAGGTGGACCACAGCCATCGGTTTGATCGGCATCGGTGTGATCATTTTGCTGCAGTTCAACCATGTGATTACATTTGAGGTATTGAAGTATGTATGGCCAGTACTGCTGATTCTCCTTGGCCTCGAGGTCGTGCTGGCCAACGTTATTTACTCCGACAAACGGGTACGCCTTGGCGGAGGAAGCGTGACGATTCTGGTTCTGCTGCTGCTCGTCAGCGGCGTTCAGATGGTCATTCCGAATTGGAGCTCCATATTTAATCAAGGATATGTAAGTGCAGTTCAAGGCTCGGCTGAAGTCGGCAGCAGTATCAAACGCGTAGAAATTCTCGTGGATCATGGAACAGTCAATGTTACCGGCACGGACGATGCCAAGGTGTCGTACGACGGCAAATTCCGCTTCCGGGATGCTTCCAGCCAGGAGGCGGCCGACAGCAAAGCCAAGGAAAAATGGAAAGTCGCCCCCTCTGGAGACACGCTCGTTCTTTCTCTTGAAGAGAGCCCGGATTCATTCGTTCATATCGGACTGGGTTCAGAGGACGAATATTTGAACGTCGATGTACCGAAAGCCCTAGAAGTCGAGGTGCACACCCAAAATTACTCAGTTAAAGGCAAGGAATTGGAAGCCGGTTTTACGGCCGTGACCACCAACTCGTCTATTAATTTGGAAAATATTAAAGGCAGTGTTTCCGCGACAACGACCAATGGTTCCGTCCATGTGACCGGTATCGGCGGAGCGGCTCAGGTCAAATCGACCAACGGCTCCATTACGCTGGATCAGATCACCGGCGCACTGACAGCTAAAACAACCAACGGTTCCATCAAAAGCACTTCCGCCATCGGTGGTGATTGGACCTGCAGCAGCACAAACGGCAGCATCACGCTCAACATTCCGGAGAACACTAGCGCTGTGATCAAAGCAAAAACCTCCAACTCGTCCATCAAAGGCGACATTCCGTGGAGTGAAGAAAGCGGCGACAACAAAGCTAGCGCCACACTTGGAGATGGAACTCATAAAGTGGAGCTATCTACATCCAACGGCAGCATCAAAGTGAATTACGGAGAGTAAGAATAAGCTTTAGGTACAAGACTAGGGAGAGATAAGACTATCAAAAGGATCAGAAAAGTTCTGCTTTATTTGGGAGCAACTATTATTTTACTTATTGGATTAGCATTGATTTTTCCCACATGGACTCCCAAAATAGACGGCGCGAACAGTATAAGCGTACTCGAGCAAGTCGAAATTAATGGCACCGGTCATGAATTGATGATACGAGGTCAGGAAAAAAACAATCCGATTGTCATTTTTGTACACGGGGGTCCAGGTGTTTCAGAGATACCCTATGTAACCAAATACCAAGACCAATTGGAGAAACATTTCACGATTGTCCATTACGACCAAAGAGTTAGCGGGAAATCCTATCACTTTGAAGAAGATTATTCCAACCTTTCACCAGATCTATTAGTAAAAGATTTATTGGCTGTGACGGATTATATATCAGCTCATTTCAACCAAAAGAAGGTCATACTCGTCGGCCATTCCTTTGGAACATATATTGGCATACAGGCAGCAAAGCAAGCTCCTGAAAAATATGAAGCTTATATCGGCATCGGACAGATGTCCAATACCTTAGAAAGTGAAATGGATGCTTTGAATTTCACGATTGACCAAGCGAAATTGAGCGGTAATACAACCGACGCCGAGTATTTGCAAGGATTAACTGGGAAAGTTCAAAGCGGCGCTATGTATACTCCACGCGATTATGTTCGAAAATATGGCGGTGCTGCAAGACTGATCGATGATATTGCGGACATGAATCATGGTTTATTGTACGGACCGGAATATAACTTATTAGACCGTATCCGTTATTACAGTAGCGTATCCTATGCACAAGAAGTTTTAATAGGGCAAGCATTAAAAAACCTCTGCCTACGATCGTTACAAAACTAGATTTACCGGTGTATTTCATCATGGGAAAATACGATTACATGACTTCCGCTAAAGCAGCCAAAACATACTTTGATCAGATTGATGCAAAACAAAAGGAATTTATAACGTACAACCAATCCGCTCATTATCCGCAATTTGAAGAAAAAGAAAAATTCTCAAAGTGGATGGTGGATTCATTTGTAAAATAGAAGTCTATCGATGTACTTTCATAGAAGCATGGGCTATCAAGATATTGAATCTTGATAGCCCGATTTTTTGCTACGAGGTCAACATACGCCCCCTTTACAATAAACACATCCACTCCTATAGTGTCCAAACACCATGCACCCATCCCCTGCATTTTTCCTTTTCTTGACATGACCATATTGGCGGAGTAAGATGAACTTGCATCGTTTTGAACATTTGTTCAAAACAACCGTTCAAAATAAATATTCAATAAGTCATTTTGAAGAATAGGTCTGTGATGGACATCGAGTGGCTAACATTGCAGGAGGGCTTGTATGAAACAAGAGACTAAAGACGTGAAAGTGAAGATATTGGAAGCAGCGAAAAAATTGTTCGCACGAGGCGGATTCGAGGGAACTACCGTGCGGCAAATTTGTGAAGAGGCAGGAGTGGCGCTTGCGCTTGTTTCGTACCATTTTGGAGGCAAGGAAAATGTATTCTATGCGTTGTTCGAATCGTCGGTCCCTAGATTTCTAAGCACAAGCTATGAATTAAAAGATCCTGAAGCTGATTTGAAGCATTTCATCCATGAATTTGTTCAGCTTCGTCTGGCCGAACCTGAGCTTATCAATTTGCTGCAGCAAGAAATCATTATGCAAAGCCCGCGCATGGAGAAATTGCAAACGTACATATACACGCTTTGGAAGCAGCTTCGCAATATTTTAGAAGCAGGTAAAGAACAGGGATGTTTCCATTTTGCTTCACTGAAGCAGACGCTTCATTTCATCATCGGAGCGCTCATTTTCACCAGAAATGTACCTGCACTCGATGACTTGTTCGAATCATCAGTAAACGAGCAGGAAAATGCGGATTGTGCGGAAGACATCGCCGCAAATACCATTCATTTCATTTTAAACGGATTAAGGAGGAATACCGTATGAGCAGTTCGATCATTATACTCTTTTTGTTCGCTTTTACCATTCACAACTTAGAGGAAGCGGTATGGTTAACCAGACAATCTTCCGCAGCGGGGAAGGTAAAGATGCACAAACCGGTGTCTCAAGATCAATTTCTGTTCGGCTTATTTTGGGTAACGGGTCTGGCGTACTTGATTACTGCCCTCTACCTATTTTTCCCGGACATTCATTTTTTTAAGTATGCCTATTTTGGCTATGTAGGCTGTATGATCATCAATGTTATTTTCCCGCACCTCATCTCTACAATTATTGAGCGTTGTTATTCACCCGGCCTATTCACTGGAGTTCTAGTCATCATCCCGGTTCATAGTTTAATCATCAAGACGGGGCTTGATACAAACACAATTACAGCAACTCAATTGATTGCTAGCATCATCGTTGCTGCAGCTGTAATTATGGCAAGCATCCCACTTAGCTTCAAGGTAGGCAAGAAACTCATAACTTATTAGAAGCTTGAAGATAAGGAAAAGGGCTACCCATTGTGAGGTAGCCCTTTGCTATTTATATGAAAATTACACATTAAAACGGAAATGCATAACATCGCCGTCTGCAACAACGTATTCTTTGCCTTCGAGGCGGAGCTGGCCGCGCTCTTTGGCCACGTTCATGGAGCCAGCGGCAAGGAGATCCTCATAGGATACCACTTCAGCACGGATAAAGCCGCGCTCGAAGTCGGTGTGGATCACGCCCGCTGCCTGTGGGGCCTTGGTTCCCTTGCGGATCGTCCATGCACGGACTTCCTGTACACCGGCTGTGAAGTATGTGTACAGGCCCAGCAGGCGGTATGCCGCTTTGATCAGGCGGTTCAGACCGGATTCCTCGAGACCGAGCTCCTCCAGGAACATCGCTTTGTCTTCGCCTTCAAGCTCGGCGATTTCAGCCTCTACCTTGGCGCTGATCGGTACCACTTCAGCATTTTCCGCAGCAGCGAAGTCTCTGACCTGCTGCACATACGGATTGTTGTCGGCATCAGCCACTTCTTCCTCGCTGACATTAGCCGCATAGAGAACAGGCTTCAACGTCAGCAAATGCAGGTCGCGCACGATAGCCTTCTCATCATCCGACAGCTCTACACTGCGTGCAGGCTGATCGTTGTAGAGAGCTTCTTTCACGCGTTCAAGCACTGCCACTTCCTGTTCATACTGCTTATTGCCGCCCTTCATGTTCTTGCGGGAACGATCGATGCGCTTGTCCACGCTCTCCAGATCGGCAAGAATCAGCTCCAGGTTAATCGTCTGGATGTCGCTGACAGGGTTCACCTTACCATCGACGTGTGTGATGTTCTCGTCTTCGAAGCATCTTACCACGTGTACAATAGCATCTACTTCGCGAATATGGGCAAGAAACTTGTTTCCGAGTCCTTCACCTTTGCTCGCACCACGGACTAGGCCCGCGATGTCCACGAATTCAAAGGCGGTTGGAACGGTTTTATTCGGCTGTACCAGCTCGGTTAGCTTGTCCAGACGCTCGTCCGGAACCTCAACCACGCCGACATTCGGATCAATCGTACAAAACGGATAGTTGGCGGATTCCGCACCCGCCTGTGTAATCGCATTAAACAAAGTGGATTTGCCTACGTTCGGCAGCCCCACGATACCTGCTTTCAAAGCCATGGATATGACACTCCTATTTCATATTAGAATGGGCTAAAAGCCTGTGCTAGCTGTATTCATAGATATATGCCTTAAACCGGAGGCCAGCGCCTCTTGAGTCCTACCCATTATATATTAGAACCTTGGGGTCATCAAGATAAAGACCTCCTTAGGCAGCGGACACAAAAAAGCCTCCAGTTCCCGTTTTCATGGGGCTGAAGGCTCTAACGATTACGACGACAGGCTCCGTACCAACCTTGTGGTTCCCCGCAGGACTGCGATATTACCTGCCCCGATGCCAAACATTGCCCCGCGCAGCTCAAATTCCACCTGGGCAAGTGCAGCATGCAGCGCGTCCTCCGACTTCACCGCTGGACCAAGCAAGCTGCGGCCATATCCGGCCATATCTGCACCGAGCGCAAGCACTTTGGCTGCATCGACACCATTTTCCAGGCCGCCGCTGCCAATCACCCCCGCTTGATGCGATACCTTCCTGACCTCCGTAATGCATTCCGCCGTTGGAATTCCCCAGCCGGCAAAAGCCTCCGCCGCAGCCCGGCGCACCGGGTCCTTGCTGCGGAACTTTTCAACCTGGCTCCATGAGGTGCCTCCGGCTCCGGCCACGTCTACGAAATCCACGCCTGCACGGAACAGTCTCGCTGCCGTCTCGCCGTCGATTCCCCAGCCGACTTCTTTCACGCCGACGGGAACATGAATCTGCTGGCACACCTGCTCAATCCGGGATAGCAAGCCGCTGAAATTGGTATTACCCCCAGGCTGGAACAGCTCCTGCAGCCCGTTTAAGTGAAGCACCAGCAGGTCCGCACCGGCAATATCAACAGCACGTCGGCATTCATCCGCGCCGAAGCCATAGTTCAGTTGAACCGCACCGAGATTAGCAATCACGGGAATCGTCGGCGCATGCTTACGCACATGGAACGTTGAAGCCAGCTCTTCCTTCTCCACCGCCGCACGCACGGATCCAATCCCCATCGCCCAGCCCCGCTCTTCTGCCGCTGCAGCCAGCCGTTCATTGATCGCTCCGGTAGCTTCGCTGCCGCCAGTCATCGAGCTAATCAGCAGAGGGGTCCGCACCTTCATTCCAAGAAAACAGGTTTCAAGGGAAATGTCGTTGAAGTCCGTTTCCGGCAGGGCATTGTGGCGGAAACGGTATTTTTCCAGTCCTGATGTCACACCAACGCTGCCCACCTCTTCATTCAGACACAACCGCACATGTTCTATTTTCCGTTCACCTGTCGGCACTTCCGGCAGCAGCGACTGGCTATAAGCATCTTTTCCGCTCATGATATGACCCCTTTCCCGCAGCGATTGTACTCAAACTGCAGTCCGTTCGATAATCTTGAAAAATATATTATACCTTATGTGCATCGATATATTCACCTGCAAGTCTGCCTTCTACAGAAGCGGGGACATCAGCCGGGCAAGCGACTCCATGAAGCGCTCGGAGATTCTTTTTTTCATAAAGCTATCAGGCATAATCTGCTTGGTCGATTTCAGGTCGCGCTCAAAATCGGAGACGATGCGCTGAACACTATCCGTCTGCACCAGCAGAGCATTCACCTCAAAATTCAGGTGGAAGCTGCGCATGTCCATATTGGCCGTGCCAATCGTTGCTACCTCTCCATCGATGATCAGCAGCTTGGAATGCAGAAAGCCTTTTTCATATTCATAAATTTTGACGCCGACATCGAGCAGCGCCGGGAAATAGGAATGGGACGCCAGAAAGGGCAGCCATTTATCCGGTTTGGCCGGGAACAGGATGCGCACATCCAGGCCCGACATGGCGGCAACGCGCAGGGAGGTCAGAATATCATCATCCGGAATGAAATACGGCGTAGCCAGCCATACTGATTTCTGAGCGGAAGTAATCATGGAGAAAAAGATATTTTTGAGCGCGCGGCGGTCATTGTCCGGCCCGCTCGGAATAATCTGCACGGCTCCATTGCTGCGCTCGGACAGAAGCGGTGACAGGTATTCGGCCTCCAGCACCTTTTCGCCCGTCATATAATTCCAGTCCTGAAGAAAAATAATTTGGAGCGTCCTGACAGCCTCCCCTTTAACGGACATATGCGTATCACGCCAGAACCCGTAGGTGGAGCTGCGGCTTAAGTACTCGTCACCGACGTTCAATCCGCCGATAAAGCCAACGTTGCCGTCAATGACGACAATTTTGCGGTGATTACGGAAATTCACCCTCGACAGGAAATAGGCCCTCGAGCTGCCATAGGCGACGACCTGGACTCCCGCATCCGACATCTCCTGCAAAAACGATTTGGGCAGCTGCATGCTCCCCCAGGCATCATACATAAACCGCACACGAACACCGGCCTTGGCTTTTTCAATCAAGATCTGTTGAATCCGGGTCCCGATATCGTCAGCGCGGTAAATGTAATATTCCATATGAATATGATGCTTCGCCTTCTGCAGCTCCTCCAGCAGAGTTGAAAAGGTCTCTTTTCCATTCGTCAGGATCTTGGTCTCGCTCGAAAAGGAAATCGGTGTCCGCGCAAGCTTCTGTGAGAGCCTCAGCAGCATCTGCTGCATCGGGCTGAATCCCGATAGGTCCTGGTGGATACGTACACCCCCCTCTTCCAGCCTCTCGTAGATTTTCAAATCCTGTTCGGCTTTCTTGTTGAACTTGCGGCGTTTGAAGTAGTTTTGCCCGAACAATAAATATAAAAACAATCCCACAACTGGCATCAGCGCCAGCAGCAGAATCCAGGCCATGGTCGAGGAGGGGTTTCTGTTTTCCATAAAAATCATAAATCCGAGCGATACGACCGTCATGGTGGAGAAAATACTGACGATGGTACCCGCCGTTTTACCGAACAATCCAAAGCTGAAATAATATAAAACAAATAATAGCGCGCCCACAAGCACAGCCTGTATTACCTTTCTCATATCTTCCCTCACTTCTATCTTATCTAGCAATGCCAATTCTCTTGCAACAAGCTACTATATTCTACATGAATGGAAGCAAACTTCCTATATGATCCCTGCGAAAAAAACGTCCTTCTGATAACTTCTCACAGAAGACAAGCGTCAGGCCTAACCCAAACCTCCTTTAAATCGCTTGACAGGAATATATTTTTGTGAAAAGATATTACCTAACGACCGTTAGGTAGTTGAAACGGAGGCGATATTTATGAATGCAAAACGCATGCTTTTAGATACCGCGCTGACTCATTTTGCCCAGGAGGGTTATGAAGGAGCCTCTCTGCAAAAAATAGCCGAAGCCGTTGGAATCAAGAAGCCTTCCATATACGCCCATTTCAAAGGCAAAGATGATCTGTTCCTGAGCACGCTCAAAAATGCGCTTAAGGAAGAAAAGCGGCGGATCACCCGCTATATCGTCAGTCGCAGGGAACAGCCGCTCGAAAATCGCTTGTCCGGGCTGCTTGAATTCCTTCAGGAGGAATATACCCGCAGCAGCGAGAGCAAGTTCGTGCTCCGGATGGCATTTTTCCCGCCTTCTTCCCTTTACGATGAGGTGATGGCGATGATTAATCCTTTTCTCGATTCAATGGAAAAACGGGTTGTCCAGCTGATGGAGCAGGCAAAGGCGGAAGGTTCGCTGCAGATCGAAGAGTCGGTAGATGCCGCTGTCGCATACATGACGCTGGCCGACGGCGTCCTGGTCGAAATGGTATACGGCGGTCTGCCGGGAGCACAGCGAAGGCTGAAAGCCTCATGGCCCATTTATTGGGCCGGCATACAAGCGGTAGAAGCCCGCAAGGGACAATAAAGGAGGAAAATATCATGAATCGGCATTGGTTATACGTCATTTTAGGGGGCGTTATGGAGGTGCTCTGGGTATCGGGCCTGAAGTACTCGAGCAACGTCCTGGAATGGTTATTGACGATACTTGCTATTGTCGTAAGCTTTTATCTTATTATCGAAGCATCCAAACATCTGCCTGTGGGTACGGTCTATGCAGTATTCACGGGCCTTGGGACAGCGGGCACTGTCGTAACGGAAATGCTGTTCTTCGGCGAGCCTTTCCGCTGGTCGAAAACCCTGCTCATTCTCATTTTGCTGGCAGGTGTCATCGGGCTGAAGCTGATTACGGCAGATGAAGCTACAAACGAGAAAGGAGCGGATGCGTAATGGCTTGGGCAGCAATTGTACTTGCAGGATTATGTGAAATTTTCGGGGTCATCGGTATTAAGGGCGTCACGCAAAAGAAAGGCTGGTCCGCCTATGCGCTCATGCTCGCGTCCTTCGCCGCCAGCTTCTCCCTTCTATCCTATGCGATGAAAACCCTGCCTATGGGTACGGCGTACGCCGTATGGACCGGTATTGGAACCGTCGGCAGTACGGTCGTAGGTATGCTCCTGTTCGGTGAGCCAAAGGAATGGCGGCGAATACTGTTCATCACGATGATTCTCGGCTCGGCCGTAGGTCTTAAATTAATTTCTTAATTCATGTTTTGATTGAGATAGAATGGCGGCACTGGTGTTTATCCCTTAGCCGCCATTTTCTGCTATATAATTGATCGTTCAATCTCATGCCACCGATAACCAAGTAGCATAGGTGGAATATACATAGGCCGCATCCACAAATAATTTAGGTCTGGTTTCAGTTGTCCCAACCAAAGCCTTCCTTTTTCATCGCGCTGCATCCTCCATTTTCCGGTCTCTACCGCGAGTGCAGCATCAATCTTACTTATGGCTTCTTCATAGGAGAATTCATGACCTTGATAGTTTTCTAAAACAGTCAGAGCTGCCTCGTACTGCTGTTGTTGTTGTATTTGCATTTCTTTAGTAAATTTCGAGTCGTAATCATCCGAGAAATCCAAATCCTTTATCTTATGGCTTTCAATTATTTCTTTAAATGCCTGTGTAAGAAAAACTTTAGTTTCTGCCATTTCCCTAATTTTAAAAAGATATGTTTCTGAGGGTATTTTAGAAAAATCAAACACAATTTTTGTGAATCCGGCCATTTTCCCTACAGAAAGAAGAACTTCCGAGCGATCGTAATCTACGCAATCTATGATATTTGTTACGTTAATCATGTATAATTCTAATTCTTCGTGAATTAATGGCAGGAACTCCACTTCGTTTGCTACGTACGGTTCAATGATATCTCTAACTCGTCTAGAAACTACGGGCATTCCAGAATCATACAAAGGAATATCCTTGTATTTTTTTTTATAAAACGTAATAAGTTCAAAGGGAGTCCATGAACCTAACACAGAATCTCCATTAAAACTAGTAAATATGGGATGATCATTGTCCAAATCATTTTTATATCTTAGTATCATAACATTTTCATTGTTAATCCATCGGTAAACTTTCATATTATTCCTCCGTTTCATTTACTTGTGTTACCTATTTCAATTTTACCAGTCAATAAGTCGTTTCTAATCTCATTTAAAACATCTAAAATTTCGTCACGATTCCCCTTAAGATGATGTGAATTTAAGTCTCACTTTACTTGCTTATATTCCTAATTTCTATTTTTCGATCAAAAATCCTCCGAAACTTAAAGCATTACAGTCTTCCATAAGGGCAGCTGTTGAAAACTACAGAATAAGATCCTCAGCATAATCGCCTTCGGTGTTCCAACGAGAATTCAAAGTCTATTGCCTTCGTATGTACTTTTGCGTAAGCCGCCTGCTTTCAGGCGGTTTTTTAGTTGTTTTTCCTCTCTAACAATCCTCATCACTGCTCGATTTGAATCCATCCCAGCTTTTGTAATATAATCATTCTGACTACGCGGTCAAAATGAGAACCGAAGCGTTCAGAAAGGAGTGAATGTTCAATTGTCTGAGAAACTGGCGGACAAAAAGAAACAGATCCTGAAGACTGCCCTGCAGCTGTTTTCCACCAAAGGGATCTCCTCTACCTCCATGCAGGAAATCGCAGAATACTGCGGGATGTCCAAAGGGAGCCTTTATTTGCATTTCAAGTCCAAGGAAGAGCTTGAGAAAAGCATTTATCTTTACTGTGAAGGAATGGTCCGTGACAGTATCATGCAGGTGGAGCAGGAGCATCTTCTAACTCCTAAAGAGCAACTTCACAAGCAGGTCGAAGTTCTTCTAAACCGCCTGGTCGAGCTGCGTGAATTCGTCATCATGCAGCTGCGCGATCAGCACACAAGCGGCAAAATGCCCGGGCTGAACGAATGCATCCGCGAAAAGCATATCCACAGGCTGCATTGGTTCCACAACAAACTGGTTATGATCTACGGGCAGGAAATTCAGCCTCATACCATGGATCTTACCATGTTCGTTACCGGAATGCTCGGCGGATATGTCCGCACGCTGATGGTTCCGGGACTGCCGCTGAATGTGCGCAGAATGGCCGAGCATCTGATCACCTTGCTGGATGACGTAGTCGCAAGCACGCTTCGCGAACGCAGGGAGCCGCTGATCTCCACGGAGATCTGGTCACAATGGATGGAGAAGTATATGGAGAATCCCGATCGCACGCGGCATCCGCTGATGGTCACCAAGCAGATGAAGGACCTTCTCAAAGAGATCTCCATGGATGAAGCGAGTCGTGAATTTGCCCTCGAATCCATTCAGATTATTGAGAAGGAACTGCTGGACATCGAGCCGCGTAAAGCCATTCTATCGGGAATGATGAGCAATCTGGAGCAAATTCCAGAGCTATCGCCGCTTAGCGAAGAACTGAAGGAAATTTACCAGCTGTATGTGAACTCAAGAACTGACCGTACTTGAACGTATTTTAGAGATTTTGCCAAAGTGCATATCATCCGCAATTCGAAAGGTATAGAGAGGAGTAGAAACCTGCCAAATGAAAGGTATTATTAATTTTTCACTTAACAATAAATTTGCCATCTGGATTCTGACGGTCATCGTTGCCGTAGCCGGGCTGTACAGCGGCCTGTCGATGAAGCAGGAAACGATACCGAACATTAACGTTCCGTTCCTGAGTGTTACCGCAGTCTATCCCGGAGCGGCCCCCGAGGGCGTCGTACAGGATGTAACCATTCCGCTCGAGCAAAGGCTGCGTAATGTGGACGGCGTGAAGACCGTTAACTCCACCTCGATGGAGAACGCCGCCAACATTGCATTGGAATTCGACTACGGAACGGATCTGGACCAGGCAACCGCGGCTGTCCGCGAAGCACTGAATGAGGTGACCTTGCCTGAAGGAGTTCAGAAACCTACCATCACAAAATTCAGCATGAGTTCCTTCCCTGTCGTATCGCTTAGTGCCTCTGATGACTCGGGCGATCTGGAGAAGCTGACCCAAACAGTCGAGAACCAGGTCGAACCTGCTCTCGAAAAGATTCCTGGCGTAGCTTCCGTTTCCATTTCGGGTCAATATGTCAAAGAAGTACAACTGAAGTTCAATAAGGAAAAGATGGCTCAGCTCGGACTTTCTGAGGATACAGTCAAGGGTATTATTCAAGGCTCTTCCATCCGTGTTCCATTAGGACTCTTCAACCTGGACCAATCCTCCAAAGCCGTTGTGGTGGACGGGAATATCATCACCCTGGATGATTTGAAGAACCTGGCGATCCCTGTTGTTCCTAATGCGGGAGGAGCAGCTTCCGGTGGAGCTCAAGGTCAAGGTTCCCCTGCCGGCGCAGCCGGAATGGAAACAGGCGCCCCAGGGGCTGCCCCAAGCTCGAAAGCAGGTACAGCCGGCGGTGCAGCCGTACAAAGCAGCGCTGCTCAAGGCATTCCAGCCGGCATTCCAGCCGGCATTCCGACCGTGAAACTTAGCGATATCGCGGATATCCAGGTCGTCGGTAATGCGGAATCCGTATCCCGTACGAATGGTAAACAATCTATCGGTCTGCAGATCATTAAGGATAACGATGCCAACACCGTAGATATCGTCAATGCCGTTAAGGATAAGGCTAAGGAACTCGAAGGCGAGTTCCAGGGCATGAACCTGACCGTAATGCTCGACCAAGGCAAGCCGATCGAAGATTCCGTATCTACGATGATGAGCAAAGCCGTATTCGGCGCATTGTTCGCCGTCCTCATCATCCTGATCTTCCTGAGAAACATCCGCTCCACCATCATCTCGATTTTGTCCATCCCGATCTCCCTGCTGATCGCTCTTCTGATTCTGTGGAGAATGGACATCACATTGAACATGATGACCTTGGGCGCGATGACGGTAGCCATTGGGCGGGTGGTCGATGACTCCATCGTCGTAATCGAGAATATTTATAGACGGATGACCAGCGGCGGGGAGAAGCTGCGCGGCCGTGAGCTGGTTCGTGAAGCAACACGCGAAATGTTCTTGCCGATCATGTCTTCAACCATCGTAACGATTGCCGTTTTCCTGCCGCTTGCTTTCGTCAGCGGTATGGTCGGCGAGATGTTTATGCCGTTTGCGCTCACGATCGTCTTCGCCCTGTCGGCTTCTCTGCTGATTGCGATTACCCTCGTGCCGATGCTCGCGCATTCTCTGTTCAAAAAAGGCGTCAAACCATCTAAAAAGCAAGATCACGACAAACCGGGTAAAATGGCCCTCGGCTATCAGCGTATCCTGAATTGGGCGCTGTCCCATAAGCTGATCACCTTTGGACTGGCAGTCATCCTGCTCGTTTCGAGTCTCTTCCTGACACCGCTCATTGGTACCAGATTCATGCCGGAACAGGAAGACAAATATGTGATGGTAACCTACACTCCAGAGCCGGGAGCCCAGCTTGAAACCGTTGAGCAGCGTGCGCTGGATGCCGAAAAATATATTCTCGGGCAGCCAGACGTGGATAAAATGCAGTACTCCATAGGGGGAAGCGGCAACCCGATGGGTGGATCCCCTAACTCCGGAGTCTTCTACGTTGAATACAAGCAAGACACTAAAGATTTTGAAGACGTGAAGAAGAATTTGGTCGAAGGACTGCAGAAACAGGTCACCAAAGGTGAATGGAAAATGATGGATATGACCGGCGGTATGGGTGGAAGCAAACTCAGCGTCAGCGTATTCGGCAACAGCCTGGATGACATCAAGCCGGTGTCGGATCAGATTCTGAAGCTCGTTCAAGCCGACACGAAAGATTTTGAAAATGCCACAACCAGCCTGTCCAAAACCTATGACCAGTACACCATTGTCGCTGATCAGCAAAAGCTGAGCTCGCTGGGGCTCACCGCAGGTCAGATTGCCATGAAGCTCAGTCCAGTACGGGAACGCCCGGTATTGACAGAGGTCAAGGTCGATGGCAAGGATTACAAGGTATATGTTGAAGCGGACAACAAGGTATATAAGAGTGTGGATGATATTTCGAATGAAACGATCACTTCTCCACTGGGTATGGAAGTGCCGATCAAGGATGTGGCCAAGGTTGAGAAGGGAACTTCCCCGGATACCATTACACGCACGGATGGTAAAATGGTCGTGAACGTAACAGCCGACATCTTAACATCGAATGTAGGTAAGGCTTCATCCGATCTGCAAAAGCAAATCGATACAATCAATAAGCCTGACGGTGTAGAGATTAAATTCGGCGGAACAACCGAGCAGATTAATGACACCTTTACTCAGCTCGGCCTTGCCATGGCAGCTGCCATCGCGATCGTGTATTTCGTGCTCGTCGTAACCTTTGGCGGCGGTCTTGCGCCATTTGCGATCCTGTTCTCCCTGCCGTTCTCCATTATCGGTGCGCTCGTCGGCCTATGGATTGCCGGAGAACCGCTCGACGTTTCCTCTCTCATGGGTGCGCTGATGCTGATCGGTATCGTCGTTACGAATGCGATCGTTCTGATCGACCGCGCCATTCACAAGGAACGCGAAGGCTTGTCGACGCGTGAAGCACTGCTCGAAGCAGGCGCAACCCGTCTGCGCCCGATCCTGATGACCGCTCTGGCAACCATAGGAGCTCTGCTGCCGCTCGTAAGCGGACTTGAAAACAGTGCGGGGATCATCTCCAAAGGCCTCGGTATTACTGTTATCGGCGGTCTGATCAGTTCCACGCTGCTGACACTCGTCATCGTACCGGTTGTGTACGAATTCCTGATGAAGTTCCGCAGACCGAAAGTGGAAGATTAAGATTTGAAGATTGGCTTGCAAAACAAAAGGACGCGTTCCTTCCCACCCGGGAGGGAACGCGTCCTTTTTACTGATTGCCCTTAACACGTATTTCGTGATCTTTTTTATGTGAGATCTTTCCGCAGCAAGCGAAGCATCTGTAGATCGTAAGGGATAAATTCTCCTACGATATGCCCGATTTCCCGGTACAGCGGGGTACGGGCGAGTGCAATTAGCTCATTCGATAGGCGCGGTGTCCATTTCATCAAATGATTTTCCAAAAAGTCAATTTGTGTATCGAGCCACATCAGCCGGGACTCCGGCAAGCCTTGCGCATCATCCATATGCTCCCCGGCCACGGCGATAAACTCCAGCTCAATGGCAAGATGGTCATCCGTTTCGCTCTGCAGCTTGTTAAATACAATGCCGCAGCCAGCATAGGCTTCCCGGATATTCTGCAAGCAGCGCTGACCGCTGCGCTGATCCGCTGCACAGTATATGCTTTCACAGATGCAGGGAAGCAGCGCATCCGGGCCGGCAAACAGCCGTTCATACTCTAAAGTCTCGGTCTGGCATACTTTAGACAGCTCACAAGGCTCTAGCTCACCCAAATATTCCTGCAGACGCCTCCCCCCTTCGGTCAAAGCCAGCTCCTCACGGAGCGCAGCCTGCCGCTGCCACGGAGCCATTAGCGATAAGCTCGGCGAATTCCCCGAAAAATCGATGAGCAGCTGGTATACCCATCCTCTTCCCTGAAGCCAGCGGGTTCCTTCTGTGGTGTCCAGCAGCCTCTCACTAGCTGTCGTCGTCATAGCTGAATCCTCCTTTATCAAGGTCCATATCATAATTGTCTCCATTCCTTTTAAAAACTAAAGACAAGATAGCGCTTTCTTCCTGATTTCACCATACCTGAAAATAAGAAGCTCTTATGTGACATATTTCACAACGCAATACGGATCCACTCTGATTATTTCAAATTTTAATGTAAAGTTCAAATATTAATGAAAAGTTCAAATTTCGGAAGACCGTGTTCTATAGATATAAAAAAAGGGGCGCCTTAGCGTCCCGCCTCTTGATCCTCCTGCTTTTTCAGTACCAGATTGTAATCCTCCGGGCTATTCATATTAAAGAATACATGGCCGGGATTCATGCCTGTTTCCTTGAATAGAGCCTCTTCCGAAATGTACCGGACCTGCAGCTGTGCAAGCCAGTCGGTCATTCTGAGCTTTCCAGACCTGAGCGACTCTTCAAGAGCGGGGAGAGAGCTGACATGATATGCCGCCAGCAGGGGCTGCACTCTTCCTTCTTCCAGGGGGACAACGGCCTGGTACTCTATCCCACCTGCAGGAGCGGTTTGCGACTCATGGACCGTCTTTGTAAGATAATGGATCAGATCCGAAGACACGAAGGGCATATCGCAAGCAGCCACGATGATCCACGGCGTCTTGGCTGCCTGTAGTGCTGCATGAATGCCGGACAAAGGTCCTTGTCCCGGAAAGCGGTCCTCTACGATCTCCTTGCCAAGCTCAAGGTAGGCTTCACGGTCGTTCGACGCAATGAGTACATCCTGAACCACACTGGACATGGCATTCATGATGGTGTCGATGACCCTTTCCCGGCCGACGGCAAGAAGTGCTTTATTTTTTCCCATCCGGCTCGACTTTCCTCCTGCCAGTATCACACCTGTTATCTCTTTACCCATTTTGGAACCACTTCCTTATACAACCTTTTTTAGTTTAAGAATGTTCGCGAATCCAAGACATTAATCGTTTAAAAAACTTTCAATTGGATACTTTAACAATTATTGGTTTGTATCCCTTTTCAACAAATGATAAAGTGAGAATGGCGACTCTAAAATAGCCGCTGTCGATTAGCATTCGGTCGGAAAGGAATGTGCAATGTGCAGGATACTGTAAAAAAACAGTCCAGGCTGCTACCACTTAAGGCTTTTAACTTTTTAATCTACGGCACAATGGTGATCTTCACCAGCTTTTTTCAATTATACCTGCAGGATGCAGGCATGAACAAACAGGAAATCGGCAGCTTGATCGCACTGGGTCCCCTTGTATCTCTGATCGCTAATCCTTTCTGGAGATTTTGGAGTGACCGTCTGCATAATGCAAGACGTATTCTGTTGTTTATGATGACCGGAACCCTTCTGCTCATTCAAATTATCTTTCATGTGAGTACGTACAATATGATGTATCTGGCGATGATTCTTTTTTTCTTTTTTCAGAGCCCGCTCTTCGCTCAGAGCAACACGCTTATTCTGGGATATATTGCGGATACGCCTCAGAAATTCGGCACCTTCCGGAATTGGGGCTCCATTGGTTGGGCGATCGTCGCCGTAACGGCGGGTCTGCTCATTGACCGGATTGGCATATCGCACCTGTCGTTCCTGGTTACCGGTATTCTTCTACTTGCCATCGGTACCATTCTGATGCTTCCCCCGCTGAGAGCAGCTTCAGAGACACCGCCAATCCGCCTGAGAGGCTTCGGCAAATTTGCCATTAACCGCTATTTCGTCGCTTTTATTCTGCTTGGCATACTGGTCTCCGTACCTAATGCGATGAATAATACATTCTTGTCTCTGTATATAACGGAACTCGGCGGCTCCAAGACGATGGTCGGTTTCGCCGTGTTCCTTTCGTCCATTCTCGAGGTCGCTGTGCTCGTGCTTTTTCACCGCTACCTGAAACGCTCTCTCTCCACCCTGATCGGCTGCTTGGCCGTGGTGAGTGTGCTCTTCTGCATACGGTGGCTGCTCATGGCAGATGCCACGCAGCCGCTGCAGGTTGCGTTTATTCAAATCATGCACTGTATTACATTCGGCGGATACTTTTACGTCGGAACCCAGGTGGTCAGTCTGCTGGTGCCTCCGGTGCACCGTGCCTCGGCGCATTCCCTCTTCACCTTAACTTGGGGCGGCCTCTCCACTATGGTTGGCAGTTTGGCCGGCGGCTGGCTGTTCCAGAATTTTGGCGGCCAGGCCATGTACAACACAGCCTTTTTACTGGCGATGTTCGGAGCCATCGGCTTTGGCCTCATGTGGTACTGGCTGCGGATTCAGGGGCATCACCCGAAGCCGGATTCACCTGAAGATGATGAGCTGGATGATCAGCTCGAAGAATACCACTAAAAGAAACAAGCCAGTCCGTAAGAGATCATCTCTTTGGACTGGCTTTTCTTTTGGGCCCAAGGCTGCTTTAGGAGCCTTATTTCTTAAGATATAAGAAAGTATAAACTTCGAGGATCTCACATCCTTATATCGCAAGAAAAACTACATCTAAACGCGGTCTGTCTTCTGTGAAGGTACGTCGATAGACGTTTTTCTTATTTAGGGAGCTGGAACGAGCTCTTCATCGATACGATCAGATTGAAGACCGGCTCTCCGGGCTTCGAATATTTCGGATCGACATTGAAGTATCCATGGCGGAAGAATTGGAACTTGTCCTGCGGCTTCGCTTCCTTCATCTCCGGCTCTACGAATCCATGCAGAATTTCAATAGAGTTCGGATTAATTTCATCCAGGAAGGATTTTTCCACCTTGTCCGTTTCTTCCACGGCTTCCTCGGCTTCCGCTGCCTCGTCTTCCTTCGGCTTGATCAGCGGCTCATACAGGCGGAATTCGGCAGGTACAGAATGGGAAGCTTCCACCCAGTGGATCGTGCCCTTCACCTTGCGTCCCGTAAATCCGGTACCGCTCTTGGTTTCAGGGTCATAGGTGCAGTGGATTTCCGTCACATTCCCGTCTTCGTCTTTGATAAAGTCATTGCATTTGATGAAATAAGCATTCTTCAAACGTACTTCGTTGCCCGGGAACAGGCGGAAATATTTATTCGGCGGGTTCTCCATAAAATCGTCCTGCTCGATGTAAATCTCGCGTGAGAACGGAATTTGGCGGCTGCCCATCTCTGGATTTTCGGTGTTATTTTCCGCTTCGAGCCATTCGACCTGGCCTTCCGGGTAATTGGTAATCACCACTTTGAGCGGCTTCAGCACAGCCATGGTGCGCGGTGATTTCAGCTTCAGATCTTCACGGACGAAATGCTCCAGCATTTGCAGGTCGATTAGGCCCTGACTTTTGGAAATACCCGTTTCGTATACGAAGCTGCGGATCGCTTCCGGCGTGTAGCCGCGGCGGCGAAGCCCGGAGATCGTCGGCATGCGCGGGTCGTCCCAGCCGTCCACGATGTTCTCATCCACTAAAAGCTTCAGCTTGCGCTTGCTAGTAAGCGTCTGAGCGACGTTCAGGCGTCCGAACTCATATTGATGCGGCGTGCTTTCCATCTCGCATTCCGCAATCACCCAATCATAAAATGGACGTTGATCCTCAAATTCCAGCGAACACAGGGAATGCGTAATGCCTTCGATGGCATCCTCCAGTGGATGGGCGAAGGTGTACATCGGGTAAATGCACCATTTGTCCCCCGTATTGTGATGGGCCACATGGGCAATTCGGTAAATGACAGGGTCACGCAGATTGATGTTCGGCGAGCTCATGTCGATTTTGGCGCGAAGCACCTTTTCGCCATCCTTGAATTCGCCGGCACGCATTTTGTGGAACAGCTCCAGGTTCTCCTCTACGCTGCGGTCGCGGTAAGGGCTGTTTTGTCCGGGCTCCGTCAGTGTTCCCCGTGTTTCTCGGATCTGATCGGCGCTTTGGTCATCCACGTAAGCCTTGCCCTTTTGGATCAGGAGCTCGGCACGCTTGTACATCTCTTCAAAATAATCCGATGCGAAGCGTTTCTCCGCCCAGTCATAACCGAGCCATTTCACGTCTTCTTCAATGGATTTAACGAATTCCACATCTTCCTTCATCGGATTTGTATCGTCAAAGCGGAGGTTGGTCGAACCCCCGAATTCCTGTGCGAGCGTAAAGTTAATCCAGATGGCCTTGGCATGTCCGATATGCAAATAGCCGTTAGGTTCCGGCGGAAAGCGGGTAATCACTTTCTGGACTTTGCCGGACTCCAGGTCATCTGTAATTACGTTTTTAATAAAATTGGAGGGGGTGCTTGGTTTCTCCACAGTAATCAACCTTTCATCCTGAATTATGCCGCCTTAATAGAACGAAACGATGGCAGTTTCCTGCCCCACTCTATATCTATTCTGTATAAGCGTGTTTCATTTAAATATACCTGTAATGGCCGGATAGTTCAATGATTCGCACTTTTTACGCTTTGACGGAGGCATTTGAATAAGGTAGCATTTAAAATAGCATGGAAACAACAACCAAAAAGCGCGGTAAACCGCATCTTCCTATTCTCCATAGAAAGAAGGTCTAATTTATCATGTTTACATATCCCTTAGACGATCATATTGAGCTGCGGCCGCTGGCTCTGCAGCATGCACGCCCTTTATTTATCCTGACCAACCGTTCCCGCGACACGCTGCGCGAGTGGCTTCCCTGGGTCGATGCAATTACGGAAGTGGAGCATACCACTAATTTTGTGAGAAACGCTATAAAGCATGGAGCGGAAAATGGCACCATTTCGGCGGGCATTTGGGTGCAGGGGGAACTTGCAGGCATCATCAGCTTTCATGAGATTAACTGGCATAGCCGCTCGGTCAGTATCGGATACTGGCTCGGGAAGGAATATGTAGGCCAAGGTATCATGAGCAGCGCCTGCCGGGCTTTCGTGGATTATGCACTGATGGATCTCGATCTGAACCGCGTTGAAATCCGCTGTGCCACCGGCAATAAGCGCAGCCGGGCCATTCCCGAAAGACTGGGATTTGTCCTGGAGGGCATCGTTCGCGAGGCCGAGCTTTTGCCGCAGGGCTTTGTCAACCATGCGGTCTACGGCATGATTCAAAGCGATTGGAAGCTGCTGAGATAGCATACGATCTACTAACAGATAAAGCCGCTCTACCGGATGCACAGATCCAGCGGAGCGGCTTTTAACTTTGATTATCTCTAGGCTTCCTGCAGCCACTCGTTGAATGATTCTTTCACATTCGATGCGAGCGCATCGACTTCAAGCATCCGTATCAACTGCTCTGGGTCCGCCTGACGGCGGCCAAGGGCCTGCTGCTTCAATACTGAAGCCACGGAAACCTGCATCGGGTGGGAGGAACGCTTCACGATGGCAGAATCCTTGCTTAAGCGGCCCTCCTGTAGAACACGCAGGTAAAAACCGCTGTATCCGGTATCCAGTACCCGCACCGGAAAATCCTTAACAGCATGCTTGCTGGAAATTTTAAAGCAGGGGAAACGCGGCTGACTTACCTGTACAACCACTTCTCCGATCTCAAAAATATCACCGATGCACACTTCCGTCTCAAGCAGTCCGGTCACGGTCAGATTCTCGCCGAATGCGGAATAATCCAGCTTCTTGTCCAGCTGCTGCTCCCAGTAAGCATAATGCTCGTAGGGATAGACGCACACCGCCTTATCGGGTCCACCGTGATGCTTGAGATCAGCCTGACCGTCCCCCTCCATTTGCGTGCGAGAGACGAATACCTCGCCTTGAACCGGGTGCTTATAAATGCCTGTCGTGAGCGGCTTGCCCAAATACTCCACCGTAACGGGCTTGCCCGTATTCACGGACACGATGCCGCAGCTTCTGTTCTCCTCCATCCTGACCAGTCTCCTTGTATGTATTTTTTAAATTCCATCATACCAAAAGGAGCCTGGCGAGCTCAAAGGTTATTTTATTGTCGTTTAATATAAAGCTTCAACCATACCGCCGTCGATCACAAGCGTACTGCCCGTAATGTAGGTATTGACCCCGGACAGCAGAAAAACGACCGCCTTGGCGAATTCCTCAGGCTCTCCATAACGTCCAAGCGGAATTTCCTGTAGGGATTGCTCTTTGATCTGCTCTACTGAAATGCCTTTCGCCTTGGCTCTGTCCTCGTCCAGCTTCTTGATGCGGTCCGTGGCAATTCTCCCCGGTGCTACCGTATTCACCAAAATGCCGTACTGGGCCAGCTCTTGCGACAAGGTCTTGCTCATACCCGCCACACCCGTGCGGAATGTGTTGGAAAGAATGAGCCCAGGGATCGGCTGCTTGATCGAACTCGACGTCAAGTTGACGATATGGCCGCCCTTCTCCTTCATATGCGGCAGCGCGCACCGGATCGTGCGAACATAGCTGAGCAGATTCAGCTGGAACGCCTTATCCCAATCCTCGTCGGTAAACGATTCAAATGTGCCCGCTGGCGGACCGCCTGCGTTATTGACCAAAATATCAATATGGCCAAAGGTTTCCGCCGTATATCGGATCAGGCCTTCTACTTCATGCGGAATCGTAATGTCCGCCGCATAATATTCTACCTGTCCACTGCCCAGCTGCTGCAGCTCCTGCTGCACCACTTCGAGCTTGTCGTCATTGCGGCTGCTGATCATGACATCCACTCCCTCTTTGACCAGCTCGGCGGCAATCGCCTTGCCTAGTCCTTGGCTGGAGGCGATGACCAGAGCCTTTTTGCCTTGAAGATGCAAATCCATTATCCACAACCCCTTTTTTCTGAATATATAAATTATAATTCTTTTATTTTCGTTTGAAATGCAGCTATGATCCCTGAATATAGAGACATAATTCCCTAATTTTACACATTTTGATCCCGGGACAAAACAGGAAATATATACTAATTAGGCTTGTGCTCCTGAAACAAAAAGACCTTCACTTGGTGAAAGTCCATGTATTCACTCTATTCATCTAAGCATAAGTCCGTCACACAAAAATATCAAATTTAGGTCTTTCCTCTAAAAAACAGGCCATCCAGATTTCATCTACGTATCTGCCTTCAACCTGATATTCGTCCATCAGACGGCCTTCCTCCACAAACCCGTTTTTACGGTAAAAGGCAATGGCTCCCGGATTCGTCGAAAGCACGCGAAGCCTTAGCTTCAGCTTCCCCTCTTGCACAGCCCATGTCTTAGCCGCCCGGATCAATCTTGTACCGATCCCTTCTCGTTGATAGGTAGGATGCACCGCAATATTAATCTCATACACATGGCTATTGCCCGCAAGTTTTGTCGGATGGCTGAAACCAACATAGCCGCAAACGGTTCCGTCCGCTTCAGCCACAAGCTGTGATGCCGGAGGGCAATGCTGGAGGAAATCCTCTCTGGATGGCCAGAGCAGCGGCTCCGGTGCGGTCCGGTCCGTCCATACCAACGCATCGATGTCCATGAGAGCCTGTGCGTCTTTTAGTTGAGATAGCCTGATCGTCAGAGTCTGTTGATGAAGCTTCATGAATTACACCTCTTTTGCAGGAAACTTGCTGTAATTTGGCAGCTGCCTTATATCGGATCGAATCCTCTGTCAACCGCTAATGGTCTTTGCCAGAGAGCGTTCGGATGTCCGGTTGCGGCCCAAATGAATGACGAAGAAGGCTACGGCCACGACCGCAATCACGATGGAGAGCCAGGCTACAGGCTGAAGTCCTCCCTTATCGTATAGTATACCCATGAAATAAGGCCCAACCATGCGTCCAATCGCCCCCATGCCGCCTGTCAGCCCGATATAGAATGGGGCAGCCTTAAAAGCATGATCTGATATAAACGCAGGCACGGCCGGGGAAATAAGCATCTCTCCTAAAGTGGCAAGCACCATGGCGAGCACCATCCCTGGATAGCTTGGGTATGTCAGAATGATGATGTAGGCCGCCAGGTAAAAGATCCCGCTGGCCGTCATTTGCGCCGACGAGCTTTTGGCAAACCAGCGTTTGATCAGTGTTGTCACCGGTTGGGCGACGAAGATCAGAATCCCGTTCAGGGTCCATAAAAAGCCGTAAGCCCTCTTGGGCAGACCTTCGGATATAATATGCGGCGACACACCTGTGTTCCAAATCGAGTTGCCGAACCATAAAAACAGGGAACCGAGGCCTAGATACAAATAAATTCGCGTGTTGCCAAGGAGTGCCGGGATGCTGTCCTTCGCTTCGGCTTTGGCCTTCTTCTCCAAATGCACCGGGCCTTCCTGCTTATCCAGCCGGTTCAAATAATTCAGGAAGAACATCGCGAATACGGCGGAGGTCACCCCGTTCAGAACGAAGGTCAAATGATAAGACACATCGGCAAGAAAACCGCTCAGCGCCGTACCCAGTGCCACACCGATATTATTCGCGACATAGATCACGTTAAAGAGCTCTCCGCGCCGATCGGCGAAACGGAAGCCGACAAAGGCCTGGATGGCGGGCATCGAAACGGCATTGCAGAGGCCGATAAAGCCCATCATCACCATATATAGCACCCAATACGAGCTGATAAAAGGTAGCGTGAACAGTCCCAGCGCGTTCATCGCGAGTGAGCCGACGATGAGCTTTTTCACCCCTACGCGATGGTACAACGCCCCTCCAAGAAGCTGTCCGATAATGCCGCCGAATGCCTGGATCATGACAACCAGTCCCGCATCCGCCATGCTTCGGCCCAGCTCGTCAAAGACATACATTGTTGTCAGCGGCCACATCAGCGATCCACCGGCGGAATTGATCAGGCTGGCTGCAAGAAAGATTTTGACTTCCCTCGGATAGGATTGCAAAAATTTCATATGTTTTTCTCCTGTAATGTGCAAATTACTAAGCATCCATCATAATTGCAGTCCCGGCAATAGTTCTCACTGACGCTTTACTTGGGCAACAGTCGAAAAGAAAGTGGCTCCGCCGCCCATGTCTGCCAGCCTGTCGGCCGTTAAGGCGTTGGCCCGCTGCTTGCGGCCCTTGCCATCCCACCACAATCCCTGGCTGATGACGGTTCCTGGCAGCATTTTATCAGTAACCAGCGCCTTAAGCTCCAATTGTCCGCGACCGTTATAAATGATGACCATGTCCCCATCGCTAATCCCGCGTTCAGAAGCATCCTGAGGATGGATCTGCAGCTGCGGCTCCTTCTCGAGCCGCTGATGCTTCTCGACATTCGCAAAGGTGGAATTCAAAAAGTTATGGTTCGGCGGTGAAATGAACATGAGCGGATAGAGCTCGTCTTTACCGGGACGGTTTGTTCCATCATAACCTTCCTGCAGCGGCACGTATTCCGGAAGCGGAGGCAGTCCCGCCTCCTTCATCGCCGCGGAATACAGTTCGATCTTGCCGGATGGTGTAGTCAGCCGATCCAGATACGACGCCTGCGGCGTCATATCCAGCTTCACGAACCGCTTCTCTTTCAGCGCTTCCAGCGTAACCCCGTTCAAATACGGGTTCTCCGGATATTTTAGCGCCCCGGCGATCATTTCTTCCTCGGATTCGTCAAAGGCCTGCTCATCCAGCCCCATCGCGCGCCCCAGCATGGCGAACAGCTCCACGTTGCCCTTGGCTTCGTCCATTTTTTCGATCACCGGCTCCTGCAGCTGTACGAAATGATGCCAGTACGAGCTAAACAGCTCCGTCGTCTCAAAGGACGAGGCTGCAGGCAGGACGATATCGGCATATTTGGCCGTATCCGTCATGAAGAGATCATGCACCACCGTGAACAAGTCTTCACGTGCAAAACCTGCCTGTACCCGCTCCGTATCCGGAGCGACCACCAGCGGATTGCTGCAGTACACGAATACCGCCTTGATCGGCTGCTCCTTCATCTCCAGCGCTTCGCCGATGCGGTTCATGTTGATGCTGCGGGCCTCCGGATTCGGACGCAAATCCGGCCGCTCCAGATAGTCGCTGTTCATGGCATTATAACCACCGTTACCTTTGACCGCTCCGCCTCCCTTTTTCAACCACTGGCCTGTCAGAGCAGGCAGGCAGGCGATGCTGCGCACATTCATGCCGCCGTTGTCGTGATGCTGGAGTCCGTTCCCAATCGCTATAAAAGAGACGGCTGCTTCGCCGTACATGCGCCCGAGCTTCTCGATATCCTCCGCAGGGACGCCTGTTATGGCCGAGACATGTTTAGGCGTGTAGCTCTTTACATGCTCGCGAAGTTCTTCATAACCCACGGTGTAGCGCTGCAGAAACGCTTCATCTGTTCATCCATCACGGAACAGAACATGCATCACGCCAAGCGCAAGCGCCGTATCCGTGCCGGGGTAAAGAGGAATGAACCAGTCCGCCCACTGGGCGGTACGGTTTTTGTGCACGTCGATGACGACCACCTTGGCGCCGCGCTTGCGCGCTTTCTCGGCATACACCACCTGATGCATGTTGGTGCTCATCAGATTGCCACCCCAGACGATAATGAGATCGGCAAACTCCGTATCTTCCGGCGATGTTCCGCCCTTGAAGCCCATCGTATATTTCCAGCCGGAACTACCGGCGGAATTACATATCGCTTGATCCAGCCGGCTTGCGCCCAGCGCATTGAAGAAGCGGCGGTCCATACCGTCTACGCTGAGAATGCCCATATTGCCGTAAAAGCTGTAAGGCAAAATGGACTCTGATCCATATTCCGCGATCAGCTCGCGGTATCGGCCTGTAATCTCCTGCACCGCTCCCTCCCATGAGATGCGGGTGAATTCCCCTGAGCCCTTCGCGCCCGTCCGTTTCAGGGGATATAAAATACGTTCATTATGATAAATCCGCTCCGTCATATTGCGGACCTTGTTGCATATCGCTCCCTGCGTCACCGGATGCTCCGGATTGCCAGTCACCTTGATGATCTTGCCGTCTTCCTTATGCAGCAGCAGGCCGCAGGTATCAGGACAATCCAGCGGACAAACTGCTGGAAACACGCCATTTTTCTGTTCGATCATTCCCGCTCCACTCTCCTCTGAAATCTCCATGATCATTCATCTCTACTTTCATCTTAATCGGCGGGAGAAAAATGCGCAAAGAAAATCAGATTATGTTGTTACATGGCGATTTTGTAGATATGAAAGAAAAAACCGCTCCCTCTGGGGAACGGCTGCTCTTTTTTCTATGATTCTTGCTCTGCTCTTATGCGTGCTTACGCATTCCGCCCGCTGCTTTAGGATCTGCTTTCTGATTCAAAGTGGCCGGCTTCGCATCCCGCAGGTAAGCAGTCCAGTACGCCGCTGCAACGAATACCACCCCGCCGACGAGATTCCCCAGCAGTACGGGGATAAAGTTCATGAAGTAATCGCCCCATGTGAAATGGCCTGCAAAAATGGCTGCCGGAATGAGGAACATGTTCGCAACTACGTGCTGAAAACCAATAGCGACGAAGGCCATGGTCGGGAACCAGATCGCGAGAATTTTTCCGCCCATGCTATCCGACCCGTAGCACAGCCATACCGCCAGCGCCACCAGCCAGTTGCAGCCGATCCCCGACACGAAGGCCTGCAGGAAGCTGTCATCCAGCTTATGTCCAGCCATATCCACCAGCTTATCCAGGTAAGGACCACTTTCTGTCAGACCGGTGACATGCCCGAAAAAGTAAGCGACGAACAATGCACCGGCAAAGTTGGCCACCAGCACGAGCAGCCAGTTTTTCAACATTTCAAGCGTCGAAATTTTCTTCGCCATCCGGGCCAAAGACACCACCATCATATTACCCGTCAGCAGTTCTCCGCCAGCAACTAACACCAGGATCAGCCCTGTGGGAAACAAAGCCGCTCCGATGAAAGTGGCAAAGGATCCCCATTCCTTGGGCGCGCTTGCGATGACACGTATATCAAGCAAAAACCCGAGTGCGATAAATGCTCCCGCGAGAAAACCAAGCACCAATACCGTAAGCGGTGAATTATGCGCCTTTTTGATCCCTGTTTCAACGGTGAGCTCGGCAATTTGCTGAGGTTTATAGGCAGCCATAATGTCCTCTCCTTTGCATCCTGTTATGAATGCTGTAGTCTTATCTAAAATTTAATCTGCTTAGTTTTGAACGAATCAGGCGTAGCGTAGCATTATTGATCCGTTTCTGCATAACCATTGTAATCAAATCGCGCATTAATTCATGTGAATTAAATCACAAACAGTCCAGCATGCTGAAAAATGGATACTTAACTACTTCAGCTGAAAAAAACCAGCCCTTTGCCGCGCGTGCAGAAGAAAGGCTGGTTTTATTGACGTTTAGAACATGCCGGATATCCGGCCGTCTTCGTCGATCCTCATATGCTCGGCAGCAGGGGATTTGGGTAGTCCGGGCATCGTCATGATGCTTCCAGTCTGAACAACTACAAAACCGGCGCCAGCCGATAGCGAAATCTCCCTGACCTGAACGGTGAAGCCTTCCGGAGCTCCAAGCAGACGTGGCTGATCCGAGAATGAATACTGCGTCTTGGCCATGCAGACAGGCAGGCTGCCATACCCCAGCCTTTCGATATCTCCGAGACTCCGTAAAGCCGCAGGGGTAAACGAGACCTCAGCGCCCCGGTAAATTTCCTTGACGATCGTTTCTATCTTGGAGCGGATATCCGTTTCAAGCTCGTACAGCGGATGATAGCTGGAGCTTTCCTCAGCTAGCAGCCTGATAAGGGCCTCCGCCAGCTCACAGCCGCCTGCCCCTCCTTCTGCCCATACCTTAGATACAGCGGCGGGAACATGCAAAGCTTGGCATTCTGCCAGTACAAGCTCTACCTCTTCAGGCAAATCATCTGCAAAATGGTTCACAGCTACCACAGCCGGCACACCGAACTTCTTCAGATTCTCCACATGCCGCTTCATGTTAGCAAGCCCGTCCACAAGCGCCCGCATATTGGGCTCATGCAGCTTGTCTTTGGATGCGCCGCCGTTATATTTCAGTGCCTTGAC
This sequence comes from Paenibacillus mangrovi, assembly GCF_022898935.1. Taxonomy (GTDB): domain Bacteria; phylum Bacillota; class Bacilli; order Paenibacillales; family Paenibacillaceae; genus Paenibacillus_AQ; species Paenibacillus_AQ mangrovi. Next base: position 213,166 of record NZ_JALIRP010000005.1, read on the forward strand.
CGTCACGACCAGGACAGCGGCTGCCGGATCCAGGCCAGCTTGACGGCACTTGATATCCAGGAACTTCTCTGCGCCAAGGTCTGCGCCAAAGCCCGCTTCCGTTACCACGATGTTCCCCAGCTTCAAGGCAAGCCTTGTTCCGATGACGCTGCTGCAGCCATGAGCAATATTGGCGAAAGGTCCGCCATGGACGATGACCGGCGTGCCCTCCAGCGTCTGTACAAGGTTCGGCTTGATCGCATCCTTCAGCAGAATCGTCATGGCCTCCACCGCCTCAAGCTGCGAAGCCGTCACTGCTTCGCCTTCCTGGTTATAGCCGATGATGATGCGGCCAAGACGTTCCTTCAAATCACGGATATTCTCGCTCAGGCAGAGCACAGCCATCACTTCCGATGCGGTTGTAATCAGAAAGCCGCCTTCACGGACGGCGCCATTTCCATCACCGAGTCCTGTTACAATGCTGCGGAGACTGCGGTCATTCATATCCATGGCACGTTTCCATACGATCCGCTGCGGATCCAGCCGCATTGTATTGCCTTGATAGATATGATTATCGATCATGGCTGCCAATAGATTATGCGCAGACGTAATGGCGTGAAGATCGCCAGTGAAATGCAAGTTGATATCCTCTGCCGGAATAATCTGCGCTCTCCCGCTGCCCGTGGCTCCGCCCTTCATTCCAAAGCACGGTCCCAGCGAAGGCTCGCGAAGGGCAGCTACCGTCCTATGCCCGATCATATTCAGCGCCTGGGCCAGTCCGATAGTAGTGAGCGTCTTACCTTCCCCTGCTGGCGTTGGATTCATAGCGGTCACCAGCACCAGCTTGCCGTTTGGACGAGACTTTACCCGTTCCCACAAAGACGAGCTGAGCTTGGCTTTATACCGTCCATACAGCTCCAGCTCCTCTTCTTCCACTCCGATCAAACCTGCCACTTCCATGATTGGTTTCATGACCTGATCATACCTCCTATGTATTGGTATCGTCGGCGTTTCGCACCTCTGAAAAAAGAGTCTGCCGCTTGCGGACAGACCCTTATACCTGCTATTTTGCAAATCTATTGATGTTCATTCGTGGTGACTGCTTACAGCAGTTGCTCTATTGCGTCGGTCATAACCTCTGGAGCTTCCCTCGGTTCAAAGCGGGCTACAACTTCTCCCCTTCGATTCACCAGAAACTTCGTGAAGTTCCACTGGATGTCGCTGTGTTCGATACCTGGCTGCTCCTTCTTCAGGTACGTAAAGAGTGGATGAGCGTTCTCCCCGTTCACGTCGATTTTCGCAAACACAGGGAATGACACACCATAGTTCAGCTGGCAAAAGGAAGCGGCTTCTTCGCTGCTGCCAGGCTCCTGCGCGCCGAACTGGTTGCACGGAAATCCGAGAATAACCAGACCCTGCTCCTGATAACGGTCATACAGCTTCTGCAGATCGCCATACTGCGGCGTTAATCCACACTTACTGGCGGTGTTGGCGATGACCAGCACTTTTCCTTTGTAATCCTCAAGGGACACTTCCTTGCCTGCCGGAGTGGCGGCTGAATACGAGTAGACAGACATTTCCTTACCCCGCTTTCATTGAACATTGTTTTAAATGCCTCTATCACATTTCCATCATACACCAGTGGCATTCAAGTGCAAGTTTTCACCATGGTTTGTCATACCTTATTCGAAAGTCCAAAGGCTTTAGCGATGAGACGGAACGATTGCAGCTTATCTTCAAACCGGTGGATGATACTCGTAATCATCACTTCATCTGTCCGGTACTCCTCGCATAGACGCTCGATTTTCCACTTGATTTGATCTGGAGATCCAACAATCATCCGCTTGCGATTCTCCTGTATACGCATGCGGTCATAAGGAGAGTAAGGATAACTCAAAGCTCTTTGTACCGAAGGCGTGCCGCCAGCAGTAACGCCCTTTTCGAGCAGCAGCAGCGACAAGTCCATGCTGGAAGCCAAACGGTTCGCTTGTTCCTCCGTTTCCGCACACACAGCGAAAATAGCCAGGAGCGACTGCGGCTTATCCAAAACCGCCGACGGCCTGAAGTTTTCCTGATACCACCGCATGGCATCCGCCCCACCGGAGCCGTTGATAAACTGAGCAAATGCGAATCCCGTACCCTGCTGCGCCGCAATGCCGCTACTTCCGCCGCTAGAGCCAAGCATCCACATCTGCGGAACGGTTCGGACCAAAGGGGTAGCCAAAAGCCCGGCAAACGGATGGGCTGGGCTTAGGGTATCCGTCAGATAGGCGCTTAAGTCGGCGATTTGTTCAGCATAACGGTCCACATTCCGCATTCTACCCTCCTGTAAGGCCTGCGTTGCCAGCGGCATGCCTCCTGGGGCACGCCCGAGTCCCAGATCGATACGGCCAGGGTACAATCCTTCCAATACGCGGAAATTCTCCGCAACCTTATAAGAGCTGTAATGGGGGAGCATTACGCCGCCTGAGCCGACGCGGAGCGTTGACGTAATCGCCGCCAGATGCGAGATAAGCACCTCTGGGCTTGACCCTGCCAGATTAGGCGAAAAATGGTGCTCCGACACCCAGAAGCGGTGATATCCCATACGTTCGGCTTCCTGTGCCATTCTCCCCGTTTGAGCTAGCGCTTCGACAGGAGAGCTTCCTTCGGAGATGGTCGATTGATCCAAAATGCTGAGCTTCATCATGGCTTCAAGACCTTTCTTTAATATGTTTCTATCCCTATAACCCATATTGTAGTGTATGAGCATTCCGGCCATGAATTCATCGGCGGCCATTGTAATCAGGCTTCTACTTGCACAAAAAAATACCGGAAGCGCCTTGGCTGGCTGCTCCCGGTATAGATATTGAATGATTTATGATTTGCGGCCCGATCCGCCCCGGCGTCCTGAAACGGAGCCGCGTCCACCCCTACCTGGCGTATCCGAATTGCCGCGGCCTTGGCTGCGGCCTTGTGAAGCATCCCGTTTAGAGCCTCCCCGGCCTTCTCCACTTGTACGAGATTGGGAAGCTTGCGCTCTGTCCTCCCGGCGTGAGCGTCCCTGGCTCGGTCTGCCCTCGCTGGAACGTCCTTCTCCGCGGCGGCCTCCATTTGATGTACGGCCCTCACCGCGGCGCCCGCCTGTAGATGGACGGCCTTCCTTCCCGCGGCCTTCCTTGCTGCCCTTGCCGGCGCTGCCGGAGGCCAGACGCGATGCGCCTCTAGCTTCCGTAATCGCGCCGTCCTTCTCATAGCGGCCGCGTTCAATGGTATATTGAATGCCCTGCTCGATCCGCTGCAGCTCGCCCTTGTCCTTCGGTGAGGCCAGCGTAATGGCCATCCCCTTTTCTCCGGCACGACCTGTTCGGCCGATCCGGTGGATATAGCTATCCACTTCATGCGGAATATCGTAGTTGAACACATGGGTAACGCCTTCTACGTCCAAGCCTCTCGCCGCCACATCCGTGGCTACCAGAATCTGAAGCTTCGCCTCGCGGAATCGCTTCATGACCTGTTCCCGCTTCGCTTGCGACAAATCCCCGTGCAGCTCATCCGAAGCGTAGCCCATTTCCAGCAGTGCGGAATTCAGCGTTGATGCCCGCCGTTTCGTACGGCAGAACACAATCGCCAAATACGGCTGGTACGTTTCGATCATCGATACCAATGCCTGCTGCTTGGTGCGATCGGTCACTTCGACCACCAGTTGCCGGATATGCTTCAGCGGCACCGGCGAATTCTCCACCTTGATCGTTACGTCAACCGCATCACGAGTGTAGTAGGAAGCAAGCTGCTTCACTTCAGCCGGCATCGTGGCGGAGAACAGCAGGGTCTGCCGTTTGTACGGCAAGGCCTGAATCACCGTCTCGACTTCATCCAGGAAGCCCATGTGGAGCATTTGATCCGCTTCATCCAGCACCAGCGTCTTCACGCCGCCGAGTTCAAGCGTGCCGCGGCGCAAATGATCGTTTAGGCGTCCTGGCGTTCCGATGATCAGATGCCGTCCACCCTCCAGCTTGCGCAGCTGCTTATCCACATCCTGACCTCCGTATACCGCCAGAGTCCGGATCTCCGTGCCCAGTGCCAGCTTCCGCGCTTCCTCCGTAATTTGCAGCGCCAACTCGCGGGTAGGCGCAATGATTAAGGCCTGCGGGAAAGGACGCGACGGATCCAGCTTTTGCATGATCGGCAGCAGGAAAGCAAGCGTTTTGCCCGTTCCTGTCCGCGCGCGGGCAATGACATCCCGATCGGCCAGCAGCAGCGGAATGGTCTCCGCCTGCACCGGTGTCGGTACGGTGATACCATTCTCCTTCAGTGTTTTAACCCACTGCTCCTGCATACCTAGCTCTAAAAAATTTGGCAAAACATCCACCTCATTAAGTTCTATTTCTCTTCGGTTTTTAAAACTTCCCTGATTTAAAAATTGCAAACAGCAGCCACAGCACCATCACAAAGGCGACACTAAGCCCGATGCCGATGATAGGAGAATTCCACAGGATGGAGGATTGGAGATTCAGGGAAGAAGCGATAATCAGCCCCACCATAATAATGCTGAAAGCCAGTAATACAATGCTGAATGACAGCCTGTTTGTGATCTGATCGAGCTTGCGCGTGAGCGCCTCCATCTCCGGAAGGCTGATCTCCACCTTTAGCTTGCCTTTGCTGACGAGCGATGACAGCTGTCTCGCCTGCGCAGGCAGATCCAGCAGTGCTTCAGCCAAACCGCTTGCGCCCCCGAGCAGCTTGCTGCGCAGTCTTCGGGCGCTGAAGCGCTCCTTGGCCAGCTTCCGCCCGAAGGGCTCGGCCATATCGATGATGCTAAGCTCAGGATCAAGCTTTTGAATAACGCCTTCCATCGTCAAGAGCGACTTGGCAAGCAGAGTCAAATCCGGCGGCATCACAATCGCATGCCGCTGTGCTACGCCAAACAGGTCGTTCAGCGCCCTGCCGATGCCGATTTCAGAAAAGGGAATATCGTAATATTCGTCACGCAGTGCATCGAAATCCCTGTGCAGAGCGTCCATATCAGGATCATCCGGCAGCAGGCCTAGGTGAAGAACCGCCCGGATCATGCTGTCGGTGTTTTTTCGCATAAGAGCTATAATCAGTTCGGATAAATGATCCTTCATGTCTTCACTGAGCCGACCGACCATGCCGAAATCCAGAAAAGCCAGGCTGCCATCCTTCCGAATGAGCAGATTGCCAGGATGCGGATCCGCATGAAAGAAGCCCTCTATGAACATTTGATGCAGCATTGCGTTCACATATCTTTTCGCAATAAGTTTCAGATCGAAGCCGGCATCCTCGAGCTGATCCCGCTGGCTTAGCGTCACGCCTTCCACATACCCCATCGTCAAAACACGGGAAGAAGTGTACTGCCAGTATATTTCCGGGATAAAAATATGGGGATCGTTCTGGAACTGATAAGCGATCTTCTCCGTATTGCGCCCTTCCCGGCTGTAGTCCATTTCCGCCAGCATCGATTTGGAGAATTCCACGGCGAGCCTTACGATATGATAGCGCTTGGCCCATTCCCAGCGCTTCTCCGCCGATTCGGTTAAATCCCGCAAAATGCTTAAATCGCGGGCTGTCGTTTGCAGCGCTCCGGGACGCTGGATTTTAACCGCTACTTCTTCTCCTGACCTCAGCCTGCCCAGATGGACTTGTCCAATAGAGGCCGCAGCGACAGGGATATCATCAAACCTTGCGAACATCTCCTCGAGCGGCGCGTCAAGGTCCTCCTCCAGAATGCTTCGAGCCGCATCAGAGGGAAAAGGGGGCACCTGATCCTGCAGCTTGACGAGCTCCTGAATAATCGAATCCGGGAGCAGATCGGAACGCGTGCTGGCCAGCTGCCCCAGCTTCACGAACGTCGGACCCAGATCCTCAAGCACCAGACGGATGCGTTCCCCGAGTGTCTTGGTTTCAGGCGTCTCATGTGTGACCCAGCGCCGGGGCAGGGACAGTATCTGGAGCAGCCCCAGTTCCTCGGCCATATAGCCAAAGCCATGACGCATAAGCGCCATGGCAATCTCCCGGTAACGTCCGGTATGCCTGATCCGAACAGCCATATTACAGCGTGTCCGTTACGATGTCCGTTTCCGGAACCTTTTTCTCTTCTGCCACTTCGAGTTCGGAGATCCGTTTCTCCAAGGTAGCGATGCGCTGCTCCAGGCTGGTCACATCATACTCGGTAGGGACATGAAGCTCTGTCAAAACACGCTGGATTTGTTCCCGTAAAAAGTCCTTGAACTGTGCCTTCTCCTCCTCGCCGCGTTCGACAAGGCGGTCGATCAAATCTCTGGATTCCGCCGGAGCGAGTTCTCCCCGCTGGACCAGATCTTCGACCGTTCTTTCGATCTTTTCCTTGCTGACAATGGTTAGTCCCCAACCTAACGAGATTGCTTTTTTAAACAGATCACTCATGTTATTCCCTCCCAAAGCTATATTTCCCTTATTATACCCTGAAAACTTTGGCAATATGAAATAGGCAGGTTAACCCGGCAAATGCGCTGCCCACTGGGCCGCCTGTAAAATAAGCTTACTAATCTGCGGATGCTGGAAGGTTGGCTCATGATGGCCCGGCATCATAAACACGACTCTTCCGAGTCCGTAATTGTGCCTCCAGGCCGCCGGATGCCAGGCATCGCCCTGCTTGTACTCGAGCAGCACTTTCCGTTCCGTAAACGGACTGAACTGAATCTGAAAAGGCTCTTCCGCCAGCTCGAAGGGTTCAATGCCCTCTGTGATGAAATGCTCGCCTTGCGTCCTGAAGGACAGGGGCTGAATCGGGCCGTTCCCCTCATAACGTCCTCCGATCAGCTGTGCCAGCTCATAGCGGCGGTTTCCAAGAGATATGCCATTATGAATGACAAGCAGGCCGCCTCCCTGGCTGACATAAGAAAGGAGTCCCGAAGTCTGCTGTCTCGACACCTGCTCATCCCAAAGATCAAAATAACAGATGCAAAGATCAAAAGGCTTCAGATGATCCAGCAGCAGCAAATTTTTATTTTCACTGCACTGAACAGAAATCACGTCATTTAAAATATGGCTGATTTGAGCGTCGATCCCCTGCAGGGGATGGAACTTGGGATGGGTATAATCCCCTAGTAAAATGCTTTTTTTGTTGTACACGGCCTATTCCTCCTTTTGGCGCACCGTTCATTTCTTGCTGATTATTTAGTAGTATTCCACATTTTTGGATATAGCTTTCGCTTCTTTCGTTCTAATAAAAAAAACGTCTATCGACGTACTTTCATAGAAGACAGACCGCTTTAAGATGTTGTTTTTCTTGCGATATAAGGATGTGAGATCCTCGAAGTTTATACTTTCTTATATCTTAAAAAAGGGATGCCGCTCTTTTCACATCCCACGTTATGCAATATCAAAGTCGTTAGTTTATTAAATTTTCCGCTTCCGTCTGAAAATAGCGTGCCAGCTCAACCATCATGCTGCCCATCCGCTCGTCTTCCGGCGGGTACACAACCCTCGTAATCCCTTCCTCCAGCAAAGCCTGGGCCGTCATTTTGCCAACAGCAGCAGCCACAACCGGTCCCTCAAAAGCGTACACCAGCTTCTCCAGCTTGCCGTGGCTGCGGGCATACTCTACCAAATTGCGTACCTGCGGCGCGCTGGTGAAAGCCGCTGCATCCACTTGGTGCTGCAGAATTTCATCCAGAAGCTGCTCCAGCTGTTCAGACTCCGGCGGGATATGCTGGTACGGCAGCACCTTACGTACTTCCGTCCCCTGCTCCACGAGCCAGGCTTCAAGCTTCGGAGCCGGATCGCCGTGAAGCTGAAGCACAACATCTTCCGCATGAAACCCGAATTCTTCGAGGCTGCGAATCAAGCCGGAGGTACTGCCGTCATCGTCACGGACAAGCGGCGCTAGTCCCCTTTTCCGAAGCGCATTAACGGTCTTGTAGCCCCGCGCTGCGATAGAGGAGTTCCGCAGTGTTTCCAAAAACTCTTCCTGAGCACCCATGTCAGAAGCAACGCCGATTAATGCGTCCAGCCCCATGCCTGTCGTAAGTATCGTCCAGGACGGCGGCTTTGCAATCCAGCCCTCCAAGAAGCTGCGGACCTTCGCATCATCGAGAAAAACGGTACCCTGAGCCGGTCTTATCAGGGCAGTTCCGCCCATCTTCTCAACGATTTTGACCATATCCTCCGCTTTGCGCGGACCTGTTAATGCAATTGTCCTGCCCGCCAATCGATTCGCCATATCTCTTCCCCCTCTTCCGAAAGCACGCACTGTTTTGAACAGTATACTTGACCGTACGCCAGAGGAAAAGGAATTTTACAAGGATGCGCCTGCTCTTTTGGCCAGCCGGTGCTTTTTGCGCTGGTTATACAGATATTGGACAATAAAATAGGAAACGAAACCAAGAACCAGTCCAAACACGGACATACCGATCAGCACATGCAGGCCCCCCTGCAGTAGATGCTTGAAGACGGTAAAATCCCCGTGAATCAGATTACGCCATGCATGCTCCATGGGCATATCCACCATTTTCTTCGTAAAGAACCATCCTCCGATTTTTTTCGCAAAAGGAAGAAGTACAATAGGCAGGAAGGTCAGCTTGCCGATCACATTGCCGATAATAGCGGCGGGAAGCGATCCTCCGGCCAGTCTGACGATAGGATAAAAAATCAGGTACACCAGTGAACCGGTAGCAATAACAATCATCTCCAGCCCAAAACCGATCGCAAAGCCAAGGGACACCTTTCTCGCCCCGCCAGGGGAACGGAAGAGCTTAATCATATTAAACCTGAGTTTCCGGTAGAATTTATGAAATATATTGTATTTTTTTCGCTTCTTAGTCATGTAATCACCCTTCATAGCCTAAAACGACGCCAAATCAGCCTAAAGAGCCGTACCCTCAAGGCCGCTCTCAAGCACATTGTATCATTTCTGCGCCCCTTTTTCTAACGATACTTTCCGGTCCTGTCCTATCCTATTCAAGTCTTCAAAGGCCGGTGAATCGCAAAGATTAAAAGCGGCAGCGCCACAATGAAAATCAGTGCAATCAAAGTCCATTCCCAGTTGAATTGAAACAGCTCGATGGAGCTCTCATAAAACCAGAATCCGCAGCTGAAAGCAAACAGAGCGATAGGAGCAGCCATCATTTTCCCTGAGACGGACGGAATGACTATTTTCAGACCATAGCAGATGATGTACAAGCTGATCGCCAGGTTAAGCAGAATCGCCGGATACCATAAAGCAACCACAATCAGGTCAAAACGATCCAGAAAATCGGTAACCCGCAGCTGCCGCACCAGCTCATAGGTTGGATACATCAATCTTCCGGAAACATGGATTCCAAGCAGCAGGATCGTCATCAATATCAAAATGGTCAAGATGGCTAGCGATATCAACATGGAATATAGACCGTGCTTAAACTTGTAATCCTTGCTGTGAAAAATAAACGGAAGAATCAGAATCTGTCCGATATAAGAGATCGATAACCATCCCCCCTCAGCGACGCCTTTCCAATTCACATGCAAAAGCGGTCTCATTAAATCGAAATCGAAGTCCCGCATAACGATAAAGGGCATAACAATCACGATAATGATCATCATAGGCCCATATAGCTCGGTAATGCCCAGTACCGTCTTGACATCGCCTCTGGCAAGATAAACCACCGTTGCGGTAATGCAGAGCGAAATGATGAGTATGGGCGTAATCGGGAGCAAAATGACGTTCGTAAAGTCTGCCATGGTGCGAATATCCCGGACCAGAATCATGAAAAAAAACAACATATAAAGCAGCACAATTGCTTTTCCCATGATCGGAAAGCGGCATGTTAGAGATTGAAACAAATCCTGGCCTGGAAAACGCATTGAACTGCGCGTCAGGAAAAACAGCATAAGCAAAACAACGGCGCCAGCCAAAATAAAGGACAGATAGGCATACTGCTCAGCCGAGCTGATGACCTGACTTGGAATATTGACCAAGGTAATGTTAATCACATAGGTAAAGCCGAGCAGCACAATTTGGCGTCGAGTGGTTTTTTCCACGGAAAAGTCCTCCTTAACCGGACACGGTTTTTAGAATGGCACAAGTGGTCTGAGCAATTCGCCCAGCCATACCGAAGCGTAAGTCACATGCTTGTTCAGAATGCTGTAGGTGAATATCACCATTCCCCCGATCAATAGAAGGTATGTAAACCATCGGTTGACCTTGGGTAGGTTACGGATCACTTTACGATCCACGAGCAGAATAACCACCGCCGCAGTAACATAAAAGAGCAGAACCTTAATCATGCTTCAAGACTTCATCCTTTCTGCCAAAAGGCTTATCCACAGCCCCGATATTTTCTACATGAAGCTCGGTGTCGATGACGACCTTGACGGTTGGATACAACTTTTCCCAGCGGTCCTTGAAACGTTCCCAGGCAGGTGGATCTTTCTCCTGGATTGTCCGGCCAAAGCCCAGAACATCCGAGTGATATTTATCCTGCAAGAGATGCAGGCCGGAATGGATCTGCTGGATAATTTCCTTACTTGCGTTCTGTTCCAGTTTGTGCATGGTCCTTTCACTATCCAGGCTGTAATCGGAGTCGTTTTCGATCACTGAACCTTTAGCCAAAATGCGCATGTTCATCGTGATGTCATCTCCGCGGATGACCGGCCTAAGCGTAACCACATTTTCAGTAAGCTTAATGGTGACGTATCCTCGCCCGTCTGGTCCGGGCACCAAAATATCCGGAGAGGTTGCCTGATTCATAGCCAGATTAATCATTCGGACTTCCTTCCCCTTCAAAACCCCAACAAGCTTGTCTCCCTTAAACAAAGCCAGACCGGTAATCTGAATATTCTTTTTTGTTTTGGTCTCAGTCAACCCTTCGGGGACTGCCTCCTGCAGCGAAAAGTAGGGTAAGGAGACATCGATTCCATCTGTTAGCAGGTCATTCGTAAGATACTTGAGCGTAACCGGCCTTTTCGTAAATTGGTTCATCAGTTTGCGGATCATTTCACTCGGGAACTGCTCCATGGGCGCTTGAGCATCAAGAATCATATACGCGGGACCTTCCGTGACAGCGACCAGGGAGGAAAGCCGGTTTTGTGGAATCCGGGCGAACTGGTCCAGCATGGAGGAAATTCCTTCTTTTGCGACTTCTTCGCCAATGAGCAGTGTTCTGCGGTGAGAAAACGAAATTTTTCTGGAATTCCCTTCCTGAACCTCCAAGAATGATTTGCGAAGGGTAATGCCGGTTTTCGATTCCAGATAATACTTTTTATCGCCTGACGTTCCGCCGCCTCCCCCTTGGCTTCCACTGCCTCCCAAGTTACCCGGGAGCGCAATCTGAAGAGTACTTCGGTATAAATTTTTCTCCTTATCGACAGACGTACCGATTACAAATGCCACGTCATTGATTTCCGTGCGATCCCAGCATCCGGAGAGCCCTATCGAAGAGCACAGCAACAGCAAACCTGTGAAAAGGGATCTTCTCATAAGACATCACCATACCTTGTTAGAGTCGGGTCTTCCGTTGATTTCCGGCTTTTCCCGTTCTTGGTTATTCCTCGACAGCCAGGAAGGACGTGTGCCCATTTTCCACCATGGCGCCCGAACAAAAATATCCTTGCGGTCTGAGCTATGGAACGGACTGATGCCCGACATGTATGGAACACCAAGCGAGGTCAGCTTCGTCACATGGACCAGAATCCAAGTGGTCCCAAGGATGATGCCGAACAGTCCAAGTACACCTGCGAGAAGCATGAGCGGAAACCGCAGCAGCCGGATCGTAATGGCGAGATTGTAGTGCGGAATCGTAAACGAAGCAATCCCTGTCATCGACACGATGATAACCATCGGCGCCGATACAATACCTGCCTGCACGGCGGCCTGTCCGATCACGAGCGCTCCCAAGATGCTGACCGCCTGCCCTACAGCTTTGGGCAGACGGATTCCCGCCTCACGCAGCGCTTCGAAGGAAATTTCCATAATCAATGCTTCCACCAGCGCGGGAAAAGGGATCGCTTCCCTTGCCGAAGCAATGCTCAGGACAAGCGTCGTCGGGAGCATATCCTGGTGGAATGTCGTCACTGCAATATAAAGCGAGGGCAAAAACATGCCGATAAACAAAAAAATGTACCGGATCCACCGGATAAAGTTTGTAATGAAGAACCGCTCATAATAGTCTTCCGATGCCTGCGTCAGCTGGAAAAAGGTTACCGGCACAACCAAGACGAACGGGGTTCCATCCACAAAAATGGCACATCTTCCTTCAAGCAGCTGCGCCGCCACGCTGTCAGGGCGTTCCGTATACTGCATTTGCGGAAACGGGGAATACGGATGGTCCTCAATCAGTTCCTCGATATAACCGGATTCCAAGATGCCGTCGATCTTGATATCCTTCAAACGATTGATAACATCTTCTACTATCTTAGGATCCGCGAGTCCCTCAATATACGAGACGACTACATCCGTCTTGGTGTTCGTCCCGAGCACCATGCTGTACATCTTGAGGTTTGGCGTTTTGATCTTAAAGCGGACGAGCGCAGTGTTGACACGGAGCGTTTCGGTAAAACCCTCGCGGGGACCGCGGATGACCGCTTCGGTCTCCGGCTCCTGCACGGACCGGCGGATTCCCCCCTTGATGTTGAAGAGACGAACATCGCTGAGACCATCAACAAAAACCGCCACGCTTGCATTCAATATTCCTTCCACAACATCGACCCATTCATTGGCGGACCTTACCTGCGAAAGAGATATCCGCGTGTTTTCGAGCGGTACCAGCTCGGAGGCCTCAATCCGTTCTTCCGGATCGGCGTTCATCATGCGGACATATGCTTCTATAATCGGCTCTACTATTCGTGTCTCGAGTTCTGTCGTAAACACGATACCTTCCACATAGACCACTAATGCTGTAATATCCGGAGCTATCTCAAGGTTGCGGTAGACCATATCCGAGCAGTCTTTAAAAATCGTTTTGATTGTCTGGATATTCTGATCCAGGCTTTTCTGTATGGGCAGCTTCTCCCAAGGAGGGGAAGGAAGCCCCAGCGCCGTGCCGGATGGCAAGGCCCCTGCTGATTTGCCAGAGCCCAATTTGCTTTTACCCATGTCTCAATCACCTCGTATGCCGTCCACCGTCCAGGACCTGGAATGTTTTCGCTATAGCTTGTGCCAAAATTGGATATATTATGTGAAAAGCATCATATATCCCAATAAAAAAACAGCAGTACCGTATAGGCACTGCTGCTTCATCCGATATAGGATTATTCGATTTTAAACCTCGCTACCAGCTCCTGCAGCTGTTCGGCAAGACGGCTCAAATGCTCGGCTGAAGAGGCAATCTCTTCAATGGAAGCCAGCTGCTCCTGGGCTGAAGCTGAAACGGATTGCGTATTATCCGCTGCGATCTCGGAAATACCCTGGATATGCCGGATGGATTCAACCGCGCTCTCCCCGTTCCGCGCCAGCTCCCTAGCGGCTTCCGCTGCGGAATGAATGCCTTCCGCCGCTCCCTGCACAGCTTTACGGATACGGGTAAAGGATTTGCCAGTAACGTCCACGGCCTGAATCCCTTCGGACACTCTGCCTTTGGCGTCATCCATGGCTGTAAGAACACGCTGCATCTCCGCCCGCATGCCTTCCACCAATTCTTCTATGCGCTGCGCGGAATGGCCCGATTGCTCAGCCAGTTTACGTACCTCTACGGCAACCACCGCGAACCCTCTGCCATGCTCTCCGGCGCGGGCCGCTTCAATGGAAGCATTGAGCGCTAGCAAATGCGTCTGCTTCGAAATATCCCCAATTAGCGTCACAATTTCGCCGATCTGGCTGGTGCGTTCATTCATATGGGACACGACTCCATCCAGGTCGCTGACCGTTGTATGTATTCCTTGGATTTTGTCGGTAACGTCCACGACAGCCGCATGTCCTTCTTCTGCCGATACGGAGGTGCGGGACATTTTTGCCGATGCATCATCCATATGGCTGCGGATCCGTTCCGATTGTGTGGACATGACATCCATGCTCTCCATGCTTTTCTCCACGCTGCGAAGCTGCTGATCGCTTCCGGCCGCCACTTCCTGGATCGCTTCGGTAACGCTTTCAATTGCGCGGTTCGTTTGGTCCGCACCTGTCGAAAGTCCCTTAGCTGACATGCTGACCTGACCCGTAATTTCCTGCACATTTACGATCATGGTCCGCAAGCTGTCCACCATCGCCTGAAAATGGCGGCTAAGGTTGCCAATTTCATCCCTGCTTGTCGTGTCGATGCTCGCCGTCAAATCACCTTGGCTGATTCGTTCTGTTGCCTCAGTCAGCTTGGTGATCGGACGAATGATCGAACGGATATTCAGCCAGATCATGGCCAGCGCCGCCAGGATGGAAATGATCATCACGATCGTAACCGAATTCCGGATTTCCGCTGCCGATGCCACGATCTCGTCTTCATACATGGATCCGGCAATCTTCCAGCCTGTCAATGTATTCGTCGTAAAAGCCATCCGTTTGTTAGCGTTCTCAAATGTATAAGAAAAATGCCCCTCGGAGCTAGCATACATCGGCTTCAGAAAATCCCCTTCCGCCTTCTGACCGGTGTATTGCGGGTGAACCACATAATTTTTGGCCTGGTCGGTAATGAAGATATAACCCTTAGTACCCAGCTTCACGTCCGTCAAGGTTCGGATATTGTCCAGATCCAGCTCAATGGAGAGCACCCCATTGCCGGAAGGTACCGCCTGGGAGATGGACACCGCCATTTTTCCGTTAGCTGTCTTGAATACTGGGGATATGGTCGGGGTTTTACCTTGCTTCAAAGCGCGTATGTACCAATCCTGCTTAGTCACATCATATTGCTCCGGCAATGGATCCTCGGAGGCACGGATAAAGAAGCCGCCGTCCACACCTAAAATGATGTCTTTGACATCTTTATGCATCGCCATGTACTGCCTTAACTTCAGCTTCAATTCCCCGCCCTTTCCCATTGGGTCTTCAGTGGCACGTTCCACATAGGGCTGCTGCAGAAAATATGTAATATCATCAAGCTTAGCCTGCACGTTATGAGTAATGATATTATCGGCTGACTTGGTGCTCTCGAGCGCACTGTTCATCATATCCTTGGCATTCGCATTTTTAGCGGATTGATAGGACAGAATGCCAATCATGAAGCTAGGGACGAGTAAAACGATAAGATACGTGATTAACAATTTTCTTTTAATAGTGAAAGACAATCGTTTCACAGTGGCATTTTCCTTTCTATTTTTCAACTATTATCCATATCCTATAAAATATTCTATCATTATCCGTTTCATAGGCATAGAGGCCTATACCTTGAAATTCGGCTTTATTTCTTCACAATCCTGTGAAAGATTTATTTAGTAGCTGACATCTAATAGGATACAAAAAAGGACAACCCGCTTTATCTGGGGCTGTCCTTTTGTTATTTGTTCATGGCTTTCGTAATCCGGCCGCTCAGACCCGCCAGTTCCTCTCTGACCTTCATCATCTCGGTAATTTTATAATCGACCAGCTTCAACTGTTTGCTGACCGCTTCGGCCATATTTTCAAGCTCCGCTTGGCGGAGGGCGTCGTCCAAGGATGAAGAGGCATTGCTGCGGTGCCTCATCACCTGATCATGAATCTGCAGAAATTCCTGGATCTCTTGCAGGGAAAAGCCTAACACCTTTTTGGCAAGCACTATATTTTTTAACTGCTGAACGTCTTCTTCAGTATATAATCGGATGCCTCCGTCGGACCGCTCCGGCGATTTCATGAGACCAATTTCCTCGTAGTACCGGATCGAGCGCTTCGTCAGCCCCGTCTCCTTGGCAACATCGTCAATTTTAAGCCATTCCATTGCCTTTCTCCCCCTATTGTTAGGTATGACCTAAGTATAACTTTCCCTATCGCGGAACGCCAATCCGAAGGCATCGTTTCTTTTCAGGAACAAGTGGTAATAAATGAAGAGTGAATATGAATAGGAGGCTACGCCATGCAACCATCTCGCTTCGTTTCACCGCATCTGCCACAGTTTCCCGAATCCTTATGGAGAGCCACCACTGAGCTGCCCTCTTTCCCACGACTGAATGAGGATATTCAGGTGGACATCGCGATCGTCGGCGCCGGCATTGTCGGTATTACAACGGCGTATTTGCTTTCGCGTCAAGGATGCAAGGTTGCACTGTTTGAGGCGGGGAGCATTTTGAACGGCACAACCGGCCATACCAGCGCCAAAATATCCGCCCAGCATGGCCTGCTGTATGATGAGCTGCTGAATCATTTTGGCGAGGAAAAGACCCAAATGCACTATCAGGCCAACCGCGATGCCAAGGATTTCATCCAAAACACGGTATCCAACTTGAACATCGAATGCGATCTTAAACCGGAAAGTGCTTTTTTGTATATGGAAAAGGATGATGAACTGCAAAAGCTGCAGAAGGAGTTTGACGCCTATGTTAAGCTCGGCATTCCCGGACAATGGAGAGATAAGCTTCCCATCCCGCTGAACGTCAGCGGCGCCATCGAGATGCCAGATCAGGCCCAGTTCCATCCGCTGCATTATCTGAAGCCTCTGGTTGATGAAATCCTCAAGGCTGGCGGGCAGATCTTCGAGCATACGACAATTACGACGCTGAAAAAGGACGGCCCTTTCACGCTGACCACCTATCGCGGCAAGCATAAAGTGCGTTGCAGCCATGTCGTGTCCGCTTCCCATTTTCCGTTCTATGACGGCGGCGGCATGTATTTTACGCGCCTTCATGCAATGCGTTCCTATGTTGTAGCGTTCCAGCCGAATACCACATTTGCTGGAGGGACATATCTGAGTGCCGACGAGCCGAAGCGTTCGCTACGTACGGCCTCCTGGAATGGCGAGGAGCTCGTCCTCGCCGGGGGAGAGAACCATAAGACCGGCCAAAGTATGTGCACACACAGCCACTACGAGGGGCTTGAAGAATTTGGAAGGGAGTTGTTTGGGGTCAAAAGCATTCCCTTCCGCTGGTCTGCACAGGACCTCGTCACCCTGGACAAGCTCCCATATATCGGGCAAATTACATCCGGCGACGAAGGCATTTATGTAGCGACCGGTTTTAATAAATGGGGGATGACCCAAGGTACCTTGTCTGGCATGATCCTCTCGGATCAAATTCTGGGCAAAGGCAACCCTTATACGCCGCTATATACACCATCCCGATTCAATGCAGACCCGTCCATCAAAAACGTTGTCGTCCAAAATGCGGATGTGGCCAAGCACTTCGTCGCTGGCAAGGTCGGTTTGGTTCAACGGTCTGCTGAAGATCTAAAGCCGGATGAAGGCGCCGTCATCACCCACAACGGCAAAAGGGCCGGCGGATACAAGGATACCAAAGGCAATCTGTACCTGGTAGATACCACCTGCACCCATTTGGGCTGCGAAGTGGAGTGGAACGAGGGCGAGCGCAGCTGGGATTGTCCGTGCCACGGCTCCCGTTTCAATTACGAAGGCGAGGTTATTGAAGGCCCCGCTACCGATCCGCTTGAGAAACTGGATAAAGACGCGTAGACTTTACCATGTAAGGCCAATCCATTTTACCAGAGCGGAGGCGATTGATCGATGATAGTCATTACGAATACGATCCGGGTCAAGGAAGGCTTCGGAAAAGAGATGTCCGAACGCTTCGGGCAGGGGAAGGCCAAGGAAATGCCCGGATTTGTGCGGATGGAAGTATGGCTCGGCAAGAGCAAGGAAAGCGAAGGCGAAGAGCTGAAGGTGTCCACGGTGTGGCAGGACGAAGCCTCCTTCCGTAACTGGACCTCCAGCGAATCCTTCCATGAGTCCCATCGCGGACAAGGCGGCAATGACGTCATTCTCGGCTCTTCATTGAACCAGTATGAGCTTGTCGTTAGCCCGCTGAATGAAGCAGAGTAACCTAACATTAATTCTATTATCTTAAAAAATGCCCCTTCGTCCTGTTCATCTGGCGGTAGGGGTATTTTTCTTGTATGCGCTCGCTCCTGCATGATCCGCCCTTTCATGGAACATAATAGTGTTCGATCGATTTTCAAGAAGGCGGTGTTATATCATTATGGATTTGCAAAGCGGCAGGTTTTACTGGCCCACAACTCTGGAACAGACTCCAATCTATCCTCCGCTATCCGGTGATACCTCCTGCGATGTGCTGATTGTCGGCGGAGGCATCTCCGGAGCCCTAAGTGCATGGGCGCTTGCACAGCACGGGGCTGATGTACTCGTGGTCGATAAAAGACAGCCCGGCTCCGGCAGCACCACATCCAATACCGGGCTCATCCAGTATGCAGGCGGGAAATCCTTCGTGAAGATGGTCAACACCTTTGGCGAGGAGCGGACGGTCCGGCATCTGAAGTTATGTGAAGCGGCTATCCATAACATGGAGGCACTGAGTAGCGAGCTGCCGATCAATCCGGACTTTACGCGGCGGGACAGCCTCTACTACGCCAGTTACCCTGAAGATGTAGCCAAGCTGGAGCAGGAAATCACGCTTTTGAAAAAGCATGGATTTCAGGCCATTCTGCTCAGTGAAGAACATATCGCAGCCCAATACCCGTTCCGTAAACCAGGGGCCATCTACTATTACAACGATGCGGATCTCAATCCCGTCCGGTTCACGGCCGGTCTGCTGGAGAAGGCCCGAAGCAGCGGCGTGAGGGTTCATGCCAATACCGAAATCACAGGCAAAACGTTTGAGCACGGCAAAGCCGTATTCTATACCCAAAATCGTCACCGGATTGAAGCGAGGTATGTCATTTTTGCCGCTGGTTATGAAAACCTCGAAGTCAAAAGGGACAAAAATGCGGTGTTGTCGTCCACCTATGCGGTCGTAACACAGCCCATTGCCGACCTCAGCTTCTGGTACAAGCGTACCCTCATCTGGGAGACGGCGAGGCCATACATGTATATGCGTACGACGGCAGATAACCGCGTTATCATTGGCGGACTTGATAAAGATACTGAGTATGCTGATGTCCGTGATTCAAAGCTGCTGAACAATAAGGACAAGCTGCTCGGAGAATTCGGCAAGCTGTTCCCGGATATCCCGGTAAAGGCAGAATATTATCTGGCGGCCTTTTATGGCGGAACTCATGACGGGCTGCCGATGATCGGTATGTACGAGGAATTTCCCGGATGCTATTTTCTAATGGGGTACGGCGACAATGGCATCGTCTACAGCATGGTCCTGGCGGAAATTATCGGGGATATGATCGCGACAGGTCGCAGCAAGAATGCAGATCTGTACCTGCAGACCCGGCCGAAGCCGTTCGATAAGCGAAGAAAAGGATAGCCGGGCCGCGCTTCTAGCCTTGCTATCCTTTGTTTATCATCATATACCGGGTCCATAGACTTCCGATCTCTTAAAAAAGTTCGGGTATACAATCTTATTATCATAGGATTGATGGAAAATATGCGTCGTAGCCGGAGACACCGGCGGAATCAGCCAATTCCAGTATCCCGTCAGCGGACGGCCGCACTTGGCCTCTCTCTGTTCAAACAGCTCAAACTGCGCGGCTGCGGTATGATGATCTACCATGCTTACACCAGCCTGTTTATATGAATGCAGCACGGCCACATTCATCTCGACGAGCGCCCTGTCCCGCCATAGTGTGGTTTCACTGGCGGTAGACAAGCCCATCAGCTCGGCGACCTGCGGGAGAACGTTATAACGGTTCTCATCCGCAAAATTGCGGGCACCGATCTCCGTTGCCATATACCAGCCGTTAAAGGGCGCTGCCGTATAATGAATCCCCCCAATCACCATGACCATATCCGAAATGATCGGCACCGCGTACCAACGCAGGCCAAGATGACCGAATGCCGGATAATCCGGATGAGTAAGTGGCACCTCAAGCGCCAGCCCATCTGGAATAGGAAACAGTAACGGCTCCTGGTCTTCCGACTGGATCACCAGAGGCAGTACATCGAAGTTCGTGCCCTCTCCTCTCCAGCCCATATCTCTGCATAAGCTCGTAAATGCTATAGAAGCAGGATCGCCTATGATCCCGTTTTCCGTCTCATAGCCTGCGTACCGGACCAGCTGGTGATTCCAGATGCGAACTCCTTTGTTTTCTGGCCCCGGAGGCTTGAATACCGACAGCGTCGGAATGATCTTGCCGCCATTGGTGGCCGAATCGATATGGTTCAGCAGCGCCGTATAAATATCATCCGGATGCTCCAGATGCCGCTGATCCTTTACAATCATGGAATCCCAGAACAGCCTCCCAATACAGCGGTTGCTGTTGCGCCAGGCCATCTTGGCCCCGTGCTCCAGCTCCTCGAACGTATGCTCATAGGTTCCGGTCACATCGATTTCTTTTCTAATCGCCGCAAGCCGGTCACGAATATCCTGCTCTGTTTTCCCAAGCTCGGTATAACATATTTGTATATAATCTTCCGCTTCTTGAAGCAGAATGCCCTGTTCCGTCATGTCCATCTCCCCATCTATGTGAAGCTATAACACCCATATTTTAATATTATAGCCATAAATAGAGGTGCTGGTCCGCATCAAACATGATATCTTCGTGAATCCTGCAGCCTTGCAGCGTTTATTTCTTTTTGGCCTTACCAGCGGCCTTTTCCTGCAGCTTCCATTCATCCAGCCAAGCCCATAAATAATAAGCCACGTAACTCCGCCAAGGTGACCAGTTGCTGCTGATCGCAAGCATCTCCGGCGAGGAAGGCTGGCTGTCGTAGCCCCACAGCAGCTTCATCGCATTTTTGAGGCCGATGTCATCCACCGGGAAAAAGTCAGTACGACCAACTCCAAACAGCAAGAAGCACTCGACCGTCCATTTGCCGATTCCGCGGACAGGGAGGAGCTTCTCGAAAATCTCCTGATCCTCCAGAGCAGGCAGCGAGTACAAATCCAGCGTTCCTTCATCGACCATCCGCGACAAGCCAATGACATATTCCGCCTTGCGCCGGCTGAACTGAAGCTCCATCAGCTCTTCAGGCTCAAGACGGGCCAGTGCGCCCGGTTCAGGAAAACTGTAGAGCAAACGTCCATCAGCCTGTACAGGAGTGCCATAACGCTCCGTAATCCGGCTGACCAGCGCTGCGGCAAAGCTAAGGTTCATCTGCTGTCCGATAATGGTACGCACTAGATTTTGATAGAGATTCGGTTCGAGCAGAATCTTTAGCCCATACAGATCCGGAAGAATCGAACCGATCACCGGTTCTTCCGCAAGCTGCTTGTAAAATGGCAGTAAGTCCACATGATTGGAAAGCATTTTTTCGATGAATGCAGCTGCAGCATCCTGCTCTGTATCCGAGCACGAATCAAGAAAATCAATCTCCGCAGCCTGTCCTTCCTCGTGCTGTACCAGCGTTACCTTAACCGGAATTTTGCGGGTGCAGGCAGGCACAACTTTCGAAAATACGGGGCGCTCTGGATCCGCATATACCAGCATTTCGTTCTGGCTTCTTACCGACCTCATGACCAGTTCCGCGTTAAAGGGCTCCAACAAGGGAATGCTTTTGGACACGTAAATCCTCCGTTCTTAACCGCTGTATTTAAGTATACGCGTGATGTTTTCTAATAAATTAGCCTACCCCGTCAAAATTGGCAACCCCTCCCTTACACCCCTCTCTCTTCAAAAGCATAGGCTATAAAATCCCAACTACAGATTGAAGGAGGCTTTTCCCTTGATTTCACACGGATTCTATTACCGACCAGCAGCAAGTCCCGACACCGCCTTGGCAGCAGACCTAATTAAAGCCATAGACGGCGAATATAGTGCGATTAATTGCTACGAGCAGCTGGCAAAGCTCGCTCCCTCCGAAGATGCCAGAAAACGCATCCTCGAAATTCGTGAGGATGAAATGAAGCATCTGCAGTTTTTCTCGCAGGCATACACTCATCTAACAGGTCAAACACATAAGCCTGTCCAGACGGAAACCTGTGCAAAAGAGTATAGAGCTGGCCTTGTCGCATCGTTTAGAGATGAACAGGAAACCGTTGATTTTTATTTGAGCTTATCCGACCGGGCGCAGGATCCTAATTTGAAAAACCAGATCCGCCGCATCGCCATGGATGAACAGAATCATGCCGTCTGGTTCCTGTACATGATGAGTCATCGTTAGCAGCACAAAGAACAAGGAGCGTCTCCTCTTAAGCGAGGGACGCCCTTGTTCTGTAAATATAATTCTATAGAAAATTCCCGCAATGCATACATATCGGGTGCTCATCTTAGTGACTTCGGGTGGCATATTACCGGATGGTCAGCTGTTCTGCTTATCCACCATTAAAATACTTTGGGCAAAGGAGATCCACTCCCGCGCCGCAAATGACAGATACCGTTCCTTGCGCCAAATCATGCCAAGCTGCCAGGGAATGGACGGGTTGATAAGCGGCAAAATACGAATCTTTTCATGATCCACCTCGCGGCAAATGGTCTCCGGCAGCAGCGCGATCCCCAAATTGGCTGCCACCATGCCGCTGATCAAATCCCACTGCGAGCTCTCATAAATGATGCGCGGCTGAAAGCCGACGCGGACACACTCCGTAATAATCCGGTCATGCAGCGCGAAATCCTCCCGGAATAGAACAAAGCTCTCATCTGCCAGCTCCGCAAGGGGTACTGCCCCACGGCTGGACAGAGGGTTCGAGGGATGTACGAGCAGCATCAGATTTTCTCTCGCAAAGGAGAAATAGTGAAACACATCCTCTTCAGTCGGCAGAACCGCCACCCCAACATCCAGCAGGCCGCTTTCGACGTCCTTTTCGACCTTTTTGGCTCCATCCTCAAATACCTGCATGGTCACCTGAGGATATTTTTTATGAAACTGGCCGATTACCTCGGGAAAAAAACTGGAGCCGACCATGGGAGGCAGTCCAAGCCGAATATGCCCTTTCTGCAGGTTTTTCAAATCTCCAAGCTCGGCGGACAAGCTTTGAAAGGATTTGACGATCGGCTTCGCCTGCTCATAGATAATTTGGCCCGCATCCGTCAGCTCAATTTTTTTATTCGAACGGTCAAATAGCGTTACGCCAAGCTCGTCTTCAATATTGCGGATCGTCTTGCTGATCGTCGGCTGCGTAATATACAGCGATTCGGCCGCCTTGGTAAAGCTCTGCAGCCGGGCCACCTCCATAAAATATTGCAGATGCCGGATATCCATCCCGTCTTCTCCCCCTTTTGCTAGGCATCGTTCTCTGTATAGAAAAATGGAATGATAATCATTCGATTTATTCATTTTACCTATGAAAACAATCGATGTAAAATTTTCATATCAATGAAAGGAGAGAGTCCTTTGAAGAATATTGTGAAAGGGACGGTGCAGGTAGCGGCACTTATGATTTTTACGCTGCTAATGAACAAGCTGGCCGAACTTTTGCATTTGCCGGTGCCCGGCAGCATTCTTGGGATCATCGTTTTATTCATCTTACTAGAAACCGGCATAATCCGTCTGGAATGGATTGATCTTGGAGCGAGCTGGCTGCTTGCCGAGCTGCTGCTGTTCTTCGTTCCTGCGGCTGTCGGTGTCATGAAATATATTCCGATGCTCAAAAGTGATGGCGTCCGCATCCTGATCGTAGTTATTTTCAGTACATTTATCGTCATGGCCAGCTCGGGGCTGCTTGCAGCCTGGATTGCCAAACAGAAAGAACGGAGGGCTTCACAATGATCGGCCTCATATGTTTGCTCGGTACACTCGGTCTTTATGCCGTAAGCAAACGCATCTATGCGAAGCGGCCAAAAGTATACCTGTCTCCGCTTCTGATTACTCCCGTGATCATTATTCTTATTTTGACCTGGGCGCAGATTCCTTATGAATCCTATAACAAAGGCGGCAAATGGCTGAGTAGTCTGCTTCAGCCGGCTACGGTTGCTTTTGCGGTACCGTTATACAAAAATTTCAAGGTACTAAAAAAGCACGCCACCGAAATTATCGCCGGCGTGCTGACGGGTTCATGCGTTGCCATGATCTCATCAGCATTTCTGGCCAAGTGTCTTCACTTAGACACATCGCTTGTGATTAGCTTGGTTCCACGCTCCGTCACGACCCCGATTGCCATGAATGTATCCCAGGACATTGGCGGCGTGCCGAATATTACGGCTGCCTTTGTCATTATGACGGGGCTGCTCGGCTCCATGATCGGCCCGATGGTGCTACGCATGTTCAAAATAGACAACGATATTGCGCGCGGCATTCTGTACGGCACCAGCTCCCACGGTGCAGGCACCTCCAAGGCATTTGAGAATAGTGCGCTGTCCGGGACCATATCCAGCATTTCGATGATCGTGGCTGCCCTATTTACGCTTGGAGCCGCGCCGGTAATGATGCACATGCTGGCGCACTAAAATAGCTTTTCTACTATTAATAGCTGATGCGGACCGGCTTGCCCGATACCGCTGATTCCAGTGCGGCGCAGGTGACAGCCTGCGTCCTGAACGCATCTGCATAATCCGAACGGATCCGGGAGCCGTCACCTGTGCGCAATGCATGGATGAAGGCTTCCGTTTCTTTTACATAGGGATTCATTTGCTCTGGATATTCCGTTCGTTCATCTGGTCGCGACCACCGGAGCCGCTTCGTATTCCAGTCCAGGACGCCTTGATCCGTATAGAAGGTTAGCCCGATATCAGAGAGCTCCCCTCCTTCCGGAAGAGCACAGGTATTAGAGATGTTAGCGACGAGGCCGCTTGCCATCCTGAGGGTAACCGTGCCCACATCCGCAACCTCCATGCCTTCCACCTGCTCATGCTTAATGCGGTTTCCGTAAAGCGCATACACTTCTAGGACCTCGCCAGCCAGATAACGCAGCAAATCCACCAAATGCGTTGTCTGCTCGATAAACTGCCCGCCGGAGCCGTTCTGCTGCCTCCACCAGGCTACTCCCGGCATGCTGCCCATCCAGCGCCCGAGCATCATGCCAGTGTTCTGCTCCTTTATCAGCTCTTTCAGCTTGTCTATGCTTGTTTGATAACGGAAATGATAGCCGACTGAGGTAATCAATTTCGCTTCTTCGATCTTAGCCAGGATGCTCCGCGGAAGCTCCGTATTGAGACCGAGCGGTTTTTCCACCAAAAAAGGAATGCCTCGCCGAATCAATTCCTCCTCGATGGGCCCATGCGAC
This sequence comes from Paenibacillus mangrovi, assembly GCF_022898935.1. GTDB lineage: Bacteria > Bacillota > Bacilli > Paenibacillales > Paenibacillaceae > Paenibacillus_AQ > Paenibacillus_AQ mangrovi. Next base: position 238,171 of record NZ_JALIRP010000005.1, read on the forward strand.
ATGGGCGGAACACAGATATATACCGCGTCAAGCCGCTCCGCATCCAGCATTTCATGCAAATCACCATAGCCAGCTGCACCATAAGCGCGAGCCTTCTGTTCCGCTTTTTCCTTGCTTGTCCCGAGAAAAGCCTGCACCTTTACGCCTTCGGCCCCCGCAAGTATGTCAGCATGCACCTGGCTGAACCAGCCCGTTCCGATGATTCCGATCTGAAGCGTCATGACAGATCCCCACCTTTTACGCATATTTACCGTACATTATACAGAACGCTGCCTCGGTCGACTATCCCCTATTTCAGGACTTTCGGAGGCAGAACTGTACTCTCTAATCCTTCCATTCCGAGGGGAGCAAATCGTGGTAATGCGGCTGGCGGAAACGGTCATCAATCAGCAGCAGGACCCCTTCATCCTGCTCCGAACGAATCAGCCTGCCTCCGGCCTGGAGCACTTTGTTCATGCCAGGCAGCACGTACGCATAGTCATAGCCGCTTTTGCCTTCACCGTTAAAATAATCCCGGATCAGGTCCCGCTCTAGTCCCAGCTGAGGCAGCCCTACACCGACAACGGCCACGCCGATCAGCCGATCACCCTGCAGGTCAATGCCTTCCGAAAATATACCGCCGAGCACAGCGAAGCCTGCCAGTGTTTCGTGGGTTCCCGCCTGAAAAGCATCCAGAAACCGCTCCCGCTCATCCTCGGCCATGCCCGAGCCCTGCACAATCGTCCGCACCCCGGGATATTTTTCCGAAAAGACCTCATACACGCTTTGCAAATACTGATAAGAAGGAAAAAAAACCATATAATTGCCGGTTCGCTCCGAAACAAAAGCATCGAGCAAATCGGCAATCTGTTCACGCGTCCGCTCCCGGTCGCGGTATCTCGTGGACACCGGCAGAATGCGTACATCGAGCTGCTCCCTTTGGAACGGAGAAGGGACAGAGATACTGTAATCCTCCGCATCCGCGCCCAGCATATCCCTGTAATAGGACAGCGGTGACAGGGTCGCAGAGAAAAACACCGCCGAACGGAAGCCTTTATCTGCCTGGGAGAGCAGGTATGATGGATCGAGGCAGAACATCCTTTGGGTGACATCGCTGTGCTGAACCTGCGAATAAGTAATATAGCGGCTGTCATACAGCTTTGCTATGCGGATAAAATTCTGAGCGGCAAAATAGGTGTCCAGCAGCAGCTGGCGATCCTCTCTTCCTGCGGCCAGCACCCGCTCGGCTTCGTCCGCAAAAGTCTCAAGCAAGCTCACGAGCTCCTCCGGAGGCTCCTTGGATAACTGCTGGCGCGCATCGCCGCAGGATTTTCGAAGCTCAATGAAATACTTGTTTACGGCATCAGCTGCACCGGCAACCGCTTTGCTGGATGTCTTGTAATCACGCTTCAGCTGAAGGAAATCCGCTTTGCCGATGGCTGCCGAATACATCTCCCGGCCCCTGTCTACCAGATTATGCGCCTCGTCCACCAGCAGCACCGTCCGCTTCTTCTGCTCTTCAATTAAGCGCTTGAGTGATACCCGTGGATCAAAAATATAATTATAGTCACAGATGACCGCATCGACCGCATAAGCGGTATCCAGCGAGAATTCAAAAGGGCAGACCCTGTGTTTGCGGGCATACTGCTCCAGCACCCGCCGCGTCATGATGGTCTCATGCGAGAGGATATCAAGCACAGCTCCGTTGATCCGGTCATAGTATCCATCGGCATAAGGACAAGCTTCCTTGCTGCAATTCGTTTCCTCCTGGAAGCATACCTTGTCCTTCGCCGTAATGGTAAGAGCCTGCAGACGCAGCCCTTTGTCCCCCATGAGCGCCAGCGCCTGTTCAGCAGCGGTGCGGGTAATCGTCTTGGCCGTCAGATAGAAAATCTGGTGAAGCAGCCCCTCGCCGATCGCCTTGACCGATGGAAACAGGGTGGACATCGTTTTGCCGATGCCAGTAGGTGCTTTGGCGAACAGCTTCTTCTTTTCCTTGATCGCCCCGTACACTGCGCCGGCCAATTTCCGCTGACCCTCGCGGTAGGCATCAAAAGGAAAGGGCAGCCCCCGGATGCTATCATCCCGAATTTCCGCGTTCCACAGCCGCAGCATGGCATACGGAGTATACTGTGATACCACGGTCTGCACGAAGTCAAGAAGCTCCATTTGCGTACATGTGCGCTTGAAGCGCAGCTCCTCACCTGTATCTGTATCTACGTATGTCAGCTGAACGCCTATGCGGTCAAGCCCCTGCTCCATGGCCACGATATAGGCATATATCTGCGCCTGCGCCCAGTGAACAGTACGGCCGCCCTCCAGTGTATCCAGTCCAGCCGAGGTCGATTTGATCTCATCGATCATGAGGCCCTCATCCGTCTGAATCAGTCCATCGCATCTTCCTTCAATCCGGTAAACGATTCCTTCATGTGGTATATCTGCCTTGAGATAAACCTCCTTTTGATCTCCTTCCCGGTAATTCCGCTGCACCTGCTGGTGAATCCGGGTTCCTTCGTGCATGGCGCTGGCGGTTCGGAACCCGGAATCTATGCTTCCGCTTCTGAATACATATTCCACAAGCGGTCTAACGGAAATATCGACAATATTTTTTTCCAGGTCTTCGCCAGACAATAAGATCACCCGTTCCCCTTTTATTTTTGATCATCATACCATAACCTAAAAGTAGAACCTACATCAGCCCACCAGAAAGGGTAAATATTCCAAAAAATTGTCTGAAATGTTTCAGAAAATAAAAAAAATTTCAATTCCAATGCCTATTTAAAGTATTAAAGGGTTGAAGATTCCCAGACTCCTCGTGTATAATTCTTGTTTAAATACGGATTCATGCTTACAGAATGCTGAAGCGTTAAGCTACTTAAGGCTTACGCATTCTGTAATCTTGAATCTAGGGAATAAGGAGAGAAGCCCATGACATTTTTGCATGTAGAATTGCCAGCTGAGAAGAAAGCCAAAACGTACGTCAATGAAGTTTTCGAAACGGTATGTAAACGGAACCCGAATGAAAGTGAATTTCATCAGGCCGTAAAAGAAATCCTCGACTCACTGGTCCCGGTGCTTGCTAAGGAACCGAAGTACATGGAAAACGGCATTCTGGAAAGACTGGTTGAGCCTGAAAGACTGATTACCTTCCGGGTACCTTGGGTCGACGATCAAGGAACCGTGCGCGTCAACCGCGGCTTCCGCGTTCAATTCAGCAGTGCCATCGGCCCTTACAAGGGCGGACTTCGCTTTCATCCCTCTGTAAACTCCAGCATCATCAAATTTCTTGGTTTTGAGCAAATTTTGAAAAACTCTCTGACAGGCCAGCCAATCGGCGGCGGTAAAGGCGGTTCAGACTTCGATCCAAAAGGAAAATCGGATGCCGAAGTTATGCGCTTTACACAAAGCTTTATGACAGAGCTGTACAAATATATCGGACCTGATACAGACGTTCCTGCAGGGGACATCGGCGTGGGCGCCCGCGAGATCGGATTCATGTTCGGACAATACAAACGCATCCGCGGCGGCAACGAAGCTGGAGTCTTGACCGGTAAAGGCATCGGTTATGGCGGCAGCTTGGCGCGTCCGGAAGCAACCGGATACGGAGTAGTTTATTTCGTAAATGAGATGCTGAAGGATCGTGGCGAAAGCCTCTCCGGCAAAACGGTTGTCGTATCCGGCTCCGGTAACGTAGCCATCTACGCCATCCAGAAGGCTACCCAATTCGGCGCTACAGTCGTGGCATGCAGCGACTCCGCCGGTTATGTATATGATCCGGAAGGCATCGACTTCGAAACGGTGAAACAGTTGAAGGAAGTGGAAAGAAAACGGATCAGCGAATATGTGAAGCATCATCCAAACGCGCAGTACTTTGAAGGCTGCTCGAATATTTGGACGATTCCTTGTGACATCGCTCTTCCTTGCGCTACGCAAAACGAAATCGACGAAGAAGCTGCGAAGCTGCTTGTTGCCAATGGTGTTAAAGCTGTAGCTGAAGGTGCCAATATGCCTTCGACGCTGGCAGCCATCGACGTATTCCTTGAAAATGGCGTGCTCTTCGGACCAGCCAAAGCAGCCAACGCAGGCGGTGTAGCCGTGTCGGCGCTGGAAATGTCCCAAAACAGCATCCGTACCTCCTGGACCTTCGAAGAGGTTGACGAGAAGCTTCATCAAATCATGATCAACATTTACAACAACAGCGCCCAAGCAGCTGAGCAATACGGTTATCCGGGCAACCTGGTTGTCGGGGCCAACATTGCCGGCTTCGTCAAAGTCGCTGACGCGATGATCGCTCAAGGCGTAATCTAATTTGTTCTTATAATTAAAGATATCTTAAACCAAAAAAGCATTCGGATAACCGAAAGAGCGGTACACAAACCCACTCCCCGGTTTACCGGATGCTTTTCTATCATACTTTGACTTCTTTACTCCAGCCGGGCATAATATTTTTATTACTAATAGCTTATATACTAAGTAGTTTAATCACAACGGAAGGAAGTTGTGTCTTGTCACGTGAATCTATTATTCATTTCTTCAAAAAGCCGTTCGTTCTTTTTACGATCATTTTGCTGCTAAAAGGATATCTGGCGTGGGCTGTAACCTTCGATGATTGGCTACCGTGGAAGGTACTGATTACCGAGTTACCGTTTATTTGGCTGCTGTTCTGCCTGATTGAATGGTTCGCCTCCAAGCGTAAGCTTATGGCTTATACGATCGTGAACCTGATCCTTACCGGTGTTTTCTTTGCAGTCATTATGTATTTCAAGTATTACGGCGTTATCGTTACATATCATGCCCTCGCGCAGGTCAATCAGGTTACGGAAGTCAAAAGCAGCGTGTTCTCGCTTATGGATCCATACTACCTGCTTGTGTTTGCCGATATTATCGTGCTGCTTGTGCTCCTGCTCAAAAGCCGCAAGGTGAAGGAATGGAGACACAGCATCAAACGCAAAACGAATAAAAAGAGCACCGTATCTGTCGTATTTATTTTGTGTCTGATGATCTGTCTGTTCAACATTGTGCCGAACCGGGCCAGTATGAACGAGATCAAAAAAGCCCAGCAGATGGGGATTCTGAATTACGAGGCCTATACGATTCTATCGCCTAAGAAGGAAACGTACGTACCACTGAAAAGCGTCAACCAGGCTTCCATCGACGAGTTGAAGGGAATTACAGAGCCTGAGAATCCGAAGTATTTTGGAAATGCCAAAGGGAAAAACCTGATCATTATCCAGCTGGAATCCTTTCAGAATTTTCTGATCAACCTGAAGATCGACGGCAAGGAAATTACGCCAAATATGAATAAGCTCGCGAATGAGAACCTGTATTTTTCGAACTTTAACCAGCAGGTGGGCCAGGGAAATACATCGGATGCGGAATTTGTTGTGAATACGTCCTTTTATATCCCGCCTGACGGCGCTGCAACCCAGAAGTACGTTGATAAGAAGCTCCCGAGCCTGCCGAGCCTGATGGAGCAGAACGGATATAACACCGCAACATTTCATACCAACGACGTTCAGTTCTGGAACCGCGAGGAGCTGTATTCGTCTCTCGGCTTCCAGCATTACTATGACCAGCCGTTCTTCGGCAATGAGGATATGGTGTTCTTCGGTTCTTCGGATGAAGTACTGTATGCGAAGGCAACCGACAAGATGCAGGAAATGGATCAGACGGATAAGCCTTTTTATGCCCAGATCATCTCCATGTCAGCGCATCATCCATTTACAATTCCAGAAAGTAAGTACAAAATGGAGCTTCCTGAACGTTATCAGGGCACTTTTGTTGGCGACTATATCCGTGCCCAGAACTATGCCGACTATGCACTCGGCCAATTGATTGACGAGCTGAAGCAAAAAGGCCTCTGGGACGACAGCCTGATCGTTATTTACGGAGACCATATGGGACTCCCGATTTATTCCTTGGATCATGACGACAAGGAGCTTATGAAGGAAATCTACGGTCATGAATATTCGTATACCGATATGCTCAACATCCCGCTTATAATTGCAGGCAGTGGTATCAGTCATGATCAGATTAGGGATGAGATCGGCGGACAGGTCGACATTATGCCTACAGTTGCTAATCTGCTCGGAGTCTCCATGAAGGATCATATCCATTTCGGCCAGGATCTGCTTAACCAGACATATAATCTGTTACCACAGCGTTATTATTTGCCAACAGGCTCCTTTTTAAACGATAACGCGATGTTCATGTCGGGCAGCGGCTACGAGGACGGATCCCAGTTTCCGCTTAGCGGCAAGGATTCCATCGGCAAAGGTACAACTAAGGATGAATACAACCGCGCGCTGAAGCTGCTGAATCTATCTGACAGCTATGTGAACCAGCAGCCGCTGAAGTAAATAAAAGAAGTCTCGTCCAATGGCGAGACTTCTTTTTGTTATATCGTATGCTATCATTTTTCTAATTCCTTCGGAGTTTACCTGACGTTTATTAACGTCGGATCTGCCCCTCGCTCATTTGCTTCAGCACGTTATCAAGCCAATCCAGCTCCGCCCTCAGCATAACCAGATTACGCTCAGTCATCCAGCTTACTCCGCATGCCGTGCCATGACCGGGCATTTCCTCAAGGCTGCGGATCCGTTTCTCCAGCTTCTCCCTGCGAACCTTCATGCAGGCCATGCGCTCTTCAACCGGCAAATAGTCCATGAACATGAGTCCGATATCTGCCGGATCGTGAAGGTGACCGTCTGCCGACAGATTTTCCCGCAGCAGCTGCATAAAGTAGGCGTCTCCCTTTTCATTCATAGTATACGTTTTGCGTGGCGGACGATTGCCCTCCTGTTCCACGCGAATATCGATATATCCGGCCTTGTTCAGCTTCTCCAGCACTCCGTATGCCGTTGCTTTTTTCATATCTGTCAGATTGCTCAGGTTTTGCTCGATAAATTCATGAATTTGATATCCATGCAGGCTTTGCGCCATCAGGATCCCAAGTAATATGAGTTCGCGGCTTTTCATGTTTTTCAGACTCCTTTAATCCACTTTGTCGCCTCTATCACAAAGACGATAACCTGCCTCTCAAACCGCCAAAGTGACTCCCGGGCCTATTCCCGTACAGGCGCCAGATAGCGGCCGAGGAACCGGCTTATGCGGTCCTTATATTCTTGTTTATCCATAAAATACGCATTGGCGTGCACCGCTCCGGGCACTACATAAAGCTCCTTCTCTCCTGCCGCAACCGCAAACAGACGATGTACCATCTCGTAAGGTACAAATGTATCCTGGTCACCGTGAATAAATAGGATGGGCAGATGCGTCTTGGCCACCTGCTTAAGCGCTGAGCCTTCACCGAAAAAGTAGCCGGCACGCAGCTTGCACACCAAACTGGTCGCGGGCAGCAGCGGAAACGGCGGCAGCTTGTACATCTGCTTCAGCTGATACGTTAAAATATCCTTCACCGAAGTGTAGGCGCAATCCGACACGATGCATTTCACCTGCTCTGGTAAATGTTCTCCGCTCGTCGACAGCACTGTAGCCCCGCCCATGGATACCCCATGCAGCACAATCTGCATCCTAGGCCCGCTCTTCGCCAATATATAATGGATCCACTGCATGATATCTTGTCGGTCCGGCCATCCAAAGCCGATATAGCTGCCGCCGCTTTGTCCATGGCCCCGATTATCCGGCATAAGCACATGAAAGCCCATCCCGTGGTACAGCTTGGCGAAAGCCCCCATTTCCTTACCCTGGCTGGAGTATCCATGAACCAGAATGACCGTCCTGTACGACGGCTGCTCTGCCGGAATATAATAGCCCGATAGCGTGAGCCCGTCCGCGGATTCCAAATGAAGGGTTTCAACCGGCTGGCTGCCGAGCCATTCCCCCTCATGCTCCCATGGATGATCCAATTTAACCAAAGCCGGATCTTCCTCCAAGAAATCCTTTTTGCTGCGCCGTATCCCGACATTATAGAAGTACATACTGGCTCCCGCAAGCACCAGCACAATGAAGATCAAACATGCGATAATCGTTGTTGCTGCCGTCATGATTTCCCCCCGCTACCTACTGAATCACGCCTTTCGCGTGCTCATGATATCTAAAATTTACTATACCTTAAAATAGCATTCGCTGCAGCCCAGAGACAACGAAATGTACCGCGGGCGCTTTCTTTATTTCATATAGCAGGAAGATTATGATATATTTCATATCAGGTGGGTCCATTTCTACCAGCTCATTCGTAGAATAGACCTCAGAATTGAATATGAACTCACGTGTGGTGAAGGAGGAAATGCAAGTGGAATTCAGAATTGAAAAAGACACCATCGGTGAAATTAAAGTTCCTGCGGACAAGCTATGGGCAGCCCAAACGCAGCGGAGCTTTGAAAATTTCAAGATTGGCACGGAAAAAATGCCGTTGGAACTGATCCGCGAATTTGCGATCCTGAAAAAAAGTGCGGCTCTCGCCAATAAAGAGCTGGGCAAACTGAACGCTGAAAAAGCCGACGCAATCGTTGCGGCAGCTGATGAAGTTATCCAAGGCAAGCTGAACGAGCACTTCCCGCTGGTTGTATGGCAAACTGGGAGCGGTACCCAGTCGAACATGAACGTAAACGAGGTTATCGCGAACCGCGCCAACCAGATGCTTCAGGAAAAAGGCAGTGCGCAGCGCATTCACCCGAATGATGACGTCAACAAATCGCAAAGCTCGAACGATACGTTCCCGACAGCGATGCATATCGCGGCGCTTGTTTCCGTTGAGGATCAAGTCCTCCCTGCGATTGCCAAGCTGAAAGAAACGTTCCGCACAAAAAGCGAAGAGTACATGGACATCATCAAAATCGGCAGAACGCATCTGCAGGACGCTACGCCGCTTACGCTCGGACAGGAAATCAGCGGCTGGCACCGCATGCTGGAGAAAAGCGAAGGCATGATCCGCAGCAGCATCGAATCCCTGCGTGAACTGGCGATCGGTGGAACGGCTGTCGGCACTGGCATCAACGCCCATCCGAAATTCGGCGACATGACGGCTGCCAACATCAGCAAGCTGACCGGCAAAACCTTCACCTCCGCCAAAAATAAATTCCATGCGCTGACAAGCCATGATGAGCTCGTGTATGTTCACGGCGCGCTGAAAGCGCTTGCCGCTGATCTCATGAAAATCGCCAACGACGTGCGCTGGCTGGCAAGCGGTCCGCGCTGCGGCATCGGCGAGCTTACCATCCCTGCTAACGAGCCGGGCAGCTCGATCATGCCGGGTAAAGTCAACCCAACGCAAAGTGAAGCGATGACGATGGTCGTATGCCAGGTCATGGGCAACGATGCCGCAATCGGTTTTGCGGCGAGTCAGGGCAACTTCGAGCTGAACGTGTTCAAGCCGGTCATCATTTATAACTTCCTGCAGTCGGCGCATTTGCTGGCTGACGCAATGGTGTCCTTCAACGACCACTGCGCGGTTGGCATTGAGCCTAACCGTTCCGTAATCGACCGCAACCTGAACCAATCGCTGATGCTGGTTACGGCGCTGAATCCGCATATCGGCTATGAAAATGCCGCAGCGGTAGCCAAGCTGGCTCACAAGGAAGGTTTGACTCTGAAGGAAGCAGCTTTGAAGAGTAATCTGCTGACCGAAGAGCAGTTTGATGCTGTGGTACGTCCGGAGCAAATGATTCATCCGAAGGAAGACTAAGATTTTAATGGTGTAAGATACAGCCTGTCCGGTTTCGGATGGGCTGTTTTTGTTTGCTCTTGGGTGGACCCCTCCTAAAAACAAAGGAGCGCCTCCGGTCCGTAGACCAAAGGCACCCCTGAATTCAATGTATTCCGCAAGTATAGACTGAATGAAGAACAGTCTTGTCTTCAGCTCATTCTATATACTACTCTTTGCTCTCCGGCTGCTGCTTGCTGAACGCTTCCTTGGCGTCTTCTACCATTTCCTCGGCAAATTCTTCTCTTTCCTTGTCAGGTACCGGCATTTTGTTCAGCTCTGTTCTTTGTACCTCATATTTACTAAGCTCCTGGGAATTATCGCTCATTGTGCTTTCACCCCCTTCAGTTACCAACTTACCCATATGTAGGATGCGGAGCCGGGCCCGTTTTTATGCATGAAAGTATGGAAAAAAGAGCCATGCCGCTTCAATCGGCATGACTCTAATGATTTCACTCGATTCACTTCACCATAAAAGCCTCCGGACGGTCGAGCCGGTACAAATTGCGGTACCGCTCCGACGTCTCCATCAGCTCCGCATGTGAGCCTCTCATCTCGATACGTCCATTCTCCATAAAAATAATCTCATCCATATGCTCGGCACCCGCCAGGTGGTGTGTCACCCAGATCAGGGATTTGCCCTTCATCGTATCCAGGATGGTTGCCAGCAGGTCATTTTCCGTACGTGGATCCAGTCCGACGGTTGGCTCATCGAGAACGACAACCGGATTGTTCTGAAGCAGAACCCTCGCCAGCGCGATCCGCTGGCGCTCTCCGCCGGAGAAGCGCTGGCCCGTCTCATGCATCGGCGTTTTGTAGCCCAGCGGCAGCGATTCGATCAGCTGGTCCAGCTTCACCTGCGCTGCCGCCCGCTGAATGTCCTCATCCTCGGCATCCCGGTCGCCGAGGCGAATGTTGTTCGCCACCGTTGTATCAAACAGGTGCGGGCTTTGGTTCAGCACGGAGACTACCTGCGGCATATGGTCGCCAATAGCAAAAGCATCCGTGCCGTTCAGACTGACGGTGCCTGACGAAGGCTTCAGCGCCCCTTCAATCAGCTTGAGCAGCGTCGATTTTCCCGCGCCGCTGCGGCCGATGATGGCAATCCGCTTGCCCTGCGGCAGGTCAAGCGATACATCCTGCAGCGACCACGGAGAAGCTTCATCATAACGGTAGCTGACATGCTGTACGGTCAGATGGACATCCGATGCGGCCAGGCTGCGGACTTCCTCGGCAGAAACGCCTGAAGTCTTCTCGCCTGCTACTCGATCGGCCGTTTCGCAAGTAGCTCCGTCTCCGTCCGTCCGTTCGATCTCTCCCAAGCGCTGCAACGAAGTTTGGTAGCTTGGTATTTTCTCGATCGCTTCCGATACCGGCATAAATGCATCCATCAGCGGGAACACAACAAGTACAAAAGCCGCAATCAACGTGGCTGAAATATGCCCACCGGCATATTCGTGTGCTGCCCAAATAACCATGGAAATTACACTAAGGCCCACGACCACCTGCCCGATTAGCTGCCGCCAGCGTGCCCAGCTCTTAAGCTGGCCGTTTACCCGCGCAGCCTCCTGCTCGTCAGCTTCATAAGCTGCGACAAACTGAGATTGTCTGCCGCTGATGACCCAATCGCTCATGCCAAGCACGGCGTCGGTCAACTTGCTGTAGAGATTATTGCGCTGCTGCTTTGCGAGACGGCTTTTCGCTTTGGTAATCAGCAGCGACACCCACGGCAGTACAGCTACGAGAATAAAGACATACAGCGCCATGAACAGCGCAAACCGAATATCAAAAAAGCCCAGAGCGGCAATAGAACCAACATACATGACCAGAGCGATCAAGCTCGGGAACACAGTTCTTAGGTAAACATCCTGCAAATATTGAATATCGTCCGACAGCACGCCCAGCATATCCCCCGTACGAAAACGGGAGGATATGAACAACGCCTGAGGCTCAAGAATTCGGTACAACCTCGTGCGCATCAGCGACACAATCCGGAGCACCGCATCATGGCTGACCAGACGTTCCACATAGTGAACGACTGAACGACTGATCCCGAAGGTACGGACCAGAACGATCGGCACGTACACCATCAGGATATTTTCCGGGCGGAGCGCCGCCTTGGAAATCAGGAAGCCCGAGGTGAACATGAGCATTGAGGCGGTGAGGATCGTAAGGCAGCCCAGCGCAATAATGATCAGAAAACGTCCCCAGTACGTACGGACATAGGGCCGAAGCCAGCTCTCTTCTCTCACTCTACTCCCCCCAGTTGCGATTGTGTCAGCTCATAGTAGGTTCCCCTGCGGGCAATCAGTTCTTCATGTGTGCCGGTTTCGGCTACCCGTCCGTGCTCCAGCACGATAATCAGATCCATATCCGGCATCCAGTGCAGGCGGTGGGTCGCTAAGAAAACCAGCTTGTTCTCAAACAGCGGCAGCATCGTCTGCTTCAGCTCATATTCCGTCTCGATATCCAGATGCGCCGTCGGTTCATCCAGCAGCATGACAGGCCGGTCGCTGAGGAAAGCACGGGCCAGCGCCACGCGCTGCTCCTGCCCGCCGCTCAGCTGGCGGCCGCCGTTTCCGATCATTTCTTCCGCGCCATGCGGCAGAGTGCGAATGAGCTCCGACAACCCGGCTGCGGCTGCAGCACGCTCGACATCGGAAGCTGCCTTGTCCGGTGCGTAGAAGCGGATATTTTCCGCGAGGGTGCTGCCAAAAATATACGGATGCTGCGGGATATACGTCGTCAGCTTTCTCCAAGCATTCGTCGTAAGTGATCCGAGCTGCTGACTATCCAGGATCACGCTTCCTTCCGACGGCTTTAGAAATCCACCCAGCACATCAATCAGTGTGGATTTGCCAGCACCGCTGGCGCCGATAATTCCGATCTTGCCCATACCGTGGATATTCAGTGAGACCTGATCCAGTGAATGCGGGCCTTTCTGCTGATGCTGGACACCAATCCCAGACAGGCTCAGGCAGCTGTCCTTCGTCCAGCTCAGTTTTCTCTCTTCCTGACCCGCGTGTTCCATATCCGATTCCTGATTTAGCGGCTCATCGATAATCAGCTGCATCGCAGCTCCCGCTTCCTTGCCATCCAGAGTCGCATGAAAGTCAGCCCCAACCATGCGTACAGGCAGGAAATATTCCGGTGCCAGAATCAGTACCGTGAGTCCGGTGACAAGCGTTATCTCGCCGTTTATCAACCGTAGGCCGAGGCCTACGGCAACAACGGCTACCGACAGCATTGTGAAGAAATCCAGTGCAAATGAAGACATAAAGGCCACGCGCAGCGTGCGCATGGTCGCCGATCTGTAGCGGTCGCTGACACGTGCGATCGTATCGCTGTGCGAGCGGCCTTGCCCCAGCAGTTTCAGCGTCTCCAGCCCGCGCAGCGAATCCACAAAGTGGTTCGAGAGCGTGCGGTACGTATCCAGCTGCTTTTCGGTATGCTTGCGGGCGGCAAGCCCGATCAGAATCATAAATACGATCAGGATCGGCATCGCCAGGATCAATATAATCCCGGATGTGATATCCTGCATGAAAATATATATGAGGATGACCCAGGGAATGATCGATATTCCAGCCATCCGAGGCACGATCAGCTCCAGATAGTTCCGAAACTTGGATGCCCCCTCCAGCACGAGTGTGACCAGATTGCCAGTACCCTCCTGCTTCGCGAACCGGGGTCCGAGCTGGAACAGCTTCTCCATGACTTGCTTCCGCAGGCTGGCCCCTGTCCGTTCAGCGAAGGCATAGCTGATTTTTTGCTGAATGAAGCCCATGATATGCCGTACCAGAAAAGCACCGAGAAACATCATGATTTTGTTGTACTGCGTATGAAGCGGTTCACCGGCAAAGAGGGCGGAGAGGACCTCCGCCAGCCATCTTGCCAGCAGAACAATCGATACGCTTTGCACGAGCGTGAGCAGCAGAACGGCGGCAAGTGTTGGCTTTATCCCTTTGTAGCCCAGTAGATTCCGGTCCATTAATACTCCAGATGCTTCTCGTTAACCCGTTTATGAAAGACGAAGTAGCTCCAGATCTGATAACCAAGCACGAAAGGCAGCAGGGATAAAGCCACGATGGTCATCACCTTCAGGGAGTAATGTCCAGATGCCGCATTGGTTATCGTCAAGTTGAAGGCTGTATCTATCGAACTGATCATCACGTTCGGGAAGAGCCCGATGAAGAAGAACGCAATCGTCGCTGCAATCACCACGCCTGTCATACCGAATGCCCAGCCGTCTCTTTTCTTGCCGGAAAACATAGCAGCCAGCGCAAGTGCAGCGATCATAACGACGATGACAGCAGCCAAAATACCGCCGCGAACTTCAAAGACATTGGTGTTGAAATAAGTCAGAGTCAAGAAGGCAACCACCAGCACCGCCAACGGCACCATCAGATTGCGTGCCATCTTACGTGCACGGTCATGCAGATCACCGCTCACACGCAGCGTCGCGAACAGAAGTCCGTGCACGAGGCAGAGCATCACCATTGTCAGGCCGCCAACCACAGAGTACACATTGACGATATCGCCGAAGAACGAAGCCTTCATTTCCATAGCCTGATCGATCGGAAGCCCCTGGATCAGGTCGGAGAACACCACGCCCAGCAGAAGCGGCGGCAGCAGGCTGCCCGTGAAGATGAGAATGTCCCACGTTTTTTTCCAGGATTCCTTCTGCACCTTGCCCCGGTATTCAAAGGCAACCCCGCGCCCGATCAGCGCCAGCAGCAGTAGAACGAGCGGTGTGTAAAATCCGCTGAACAGCGTGGCATACCAGTTCGGGAAAGCGGCGAACATTGCGCCGCCCGCCGTCAGAAGCCATACCTCGTTACCGTCCCAAAAAGGTCCGATAGAGTTGATGAGCAGCCGGCGCTCATTGTCTGTTTTGGCCAGGATTCCCGTAGACATCCCGATGCCAAAGTCGAAGCCTTCCAGGAAGAAAAAGCCTGTGAACAGCACCGCGATGAGCAAAAACCAGAGTTCATTAAGAGATAGCATGACGGTATCCCTCCTTATCAAATGGATCATGGGATTCTTCTACAGCTTTGACCTCGTAAGGTCCTTTTTTGATCGTACGCACGAACAGGTATACCATGACGCCACCCAAAATGGCATAGGCACCCACGAAAACAATGAGGGAGAACAGAACCTGCCCAGAAGTGACGCTAGGCGATACGCTGTCCGCCGTTGTCATAAGACCGAATACGGTCCATGGTTGACGTCCAATTTCGGTCATAATCCAGCCGGTTGTATTGGCGATAAATGGAAGCGAGATGCTGAACAACATGATCCGGTAAAACCATTTGTTTCGGTTTTCCAGCTTTTTGCGAGCGGCCAGATATACGCCATACATACTGAACAGGATCATCAGCGAGCCTGCAGCTACCATGAAACGGAAGCTCCAGAAGGTGGTGCGAACCGGTGGAATGTAATCGCCAGGGCCGTATTTTTGCTCATACTCGGCCTGCAGTTCCTTCATGCCCTTCACATCCCCGGAGAACTTGCTGTACGAAAGGAAGCTAAGCATATATGGAATCTGGATTTCTCCTGTATTTTTCTGGTTTTTCGTATCAATAAAAGCCGCAACGGTCCATGGAGCAGGATCGGGGCT
Source organism: Paenibacillus mangrovi (assembly GCF_022898935.1). Taxonomy (GTDB): domain Bacteria; phylum Bacillota; class Bacilli; order Paenibacillales; family Paenibacillaceae; genus Paenibacillus_AQ; species Paenibacillus_AQ mangrovi. Next base: position 253,431 of record NZ_JALIRP010000005.1, read on the forward strand.
GGTTTCCCAAAGCGCTTCAGAAGCAGCCATTTTCATCGGCTGTGTTTTTACCAAGTACTGTGCCTGCTGGTGACCCACAAGGGCCACGCCAATAGAACTTACCACACCGACGATCATCGCGATCGTAAACGATTTTTTGAAAAAGGAGACATTCTGCTTCTTCAGCAGCTTATACGCGCTCACGCCTCCAATCAGGAACGCTCCCGTCAGGAACGCAGCCAGAATGGTGTGCGGGAACTCCAGCAGCAGCTGGCCGTTGGTGATGAGTGCTAAGAAGTCGTTCATTTCCGCGCGTCCATTATTCATGGTGAATCCGACAGGTCTTTGCATAAAGGAGTTTGCAGCCAGAATCCAGAAGGCGGACATCACCGTTCCGATGGCAACCAGCCAGATGCAAATCATATGAACCTTTTTGGATAGACGGTCCCAGCCGAAAATCCAAAGTCCGATAAACGTAGACTCCAGGAAGAAGGCCAGCAGCGCTTCAACCGCCAGCGGCGCTCCAAACACGTCCCCGACAAAACGTGAATAATCCGACCAGTTCATACCAAACTGGAACTCTTGAAGAATACCTGTCACTACGCCGATGGCGAAGTTGATCAGGAACAGCTTACCCCAGAATTTGGCCATGTCTTTGTATTCTTCTTTGCCTTTGACGACATACATCGTCTCCATGATGGCGATCAGAAAAGCGAGTCCGATCGACACAGGCACGAAGAAGAAGTGAAAAATCGTCGTTGCTGCATACTGTATCCGTGACAGCATCAATACATCCATTTTTCTACCCTCTTTCCAAAGTTATTCTCAGAACCCCGTACTGCCCGGATTCGTGAACACACATCGATTTGTTTTTCTTCAGATTTTGCAGGAAGTTCAGTTCCAGCTGCTTCCAAGCAAAATCCTTTCCTGTATGTATTCTGGCAGACGAATGATGCTTTCAATGTGATAAATGTCACATTCTCCAGCCCGAAAATGAGCTAATGTGAAATATGTCACAAAATATTAAAAATTTTAGGCATTGCCCCCGCCAGCTTATGAATTTACATACATATCCACTTCAGCACCCCGTAAACGAGCGGATGTCCGCAAAACAAAAGGGACTGCTCCAAGCCGTAATCCAGCTCAGGAAGCAGTCCCTTAATACGTGTTCAACCAATCTTCTATATCTTCACCCTGCGACAGGCGTTTTTCGCTCATTCATGCTAGTCCCGTGATACATAATACTTGTTGGTCATGTACCAAGCATCGCCTTTGTCGGTCGATACTCTGCCCTTCTTCTTGTCCAAAAACACGATTTCCTTACATTTGGAACAATACCATTTCGTCGTGTAGTATTGGGAAAAGGTCGTGTAGGTGGTACCGCACTTGCAGTCGACTTTAAAGTACACACGGTTCTCTTCATACGCTTTGGACAGCTGATCGGAGTTATCCGATTCTGCCGCCGGCTGCTGGTTGCCTACAGGCTTGATCACTTCAGCGTAATTGGAGAAACGGTTATGCACTTTAAAATCCGCAACCAGCTCTGGATTGAGGCCGAAAAACTCCTTGCCAATAGCTGTGATGAATTTCGTATCGGTACGATAGCACTCGATCCATTCCAGAATTTGCTTATTCGATAAAGGTACAGTTCCTTTAATGCCACTATTCAAGGTGTAGGTCATGATGCTCAAATTCTCATTGTCTTCATAGAACATTAATTCAGAAACCTCCTTATGATTTCATCTATTAATGTACTACTTCTTTGGACCATAATCAAAGTGTGAAATATAGGCAGTAAAGTGCAAAGAATCTCCCGCATAGGGAGATCATGTATTTTTCACTCTTGAATCGGCCGGTCCACAGGTGTCTTGCGGAAAGCCAGCTTCCATGCGGTGAGGTTCGAGACCAATAACAGCAGCATCCACAGGTATACTCCACACGGTAAAAATGTAAAACCAAAATGTGCCCCTGCAAACACACCGAGAAGCAGTATCAGCCCTAAAATGACGAAGCCGCTGCCCGTTCTTATTTATATAGAAAGGAAAAAGAAGTCCCCTGCGGCCTGCGGGACTCCTTTGCTTTAACGATTCTATCTGCGGATCAAATCCTCGCGCAGCGGCGTGAAGCAATCCAGCAGTGCGCTCGGTGCAAGCGCCTTGGCCCCGTGTCTCGCACCGCCCGGAATGACGATGGTTTCCCCTGCGGAGATGATGGTCTTCTCGCCATCGATGGTGTATTCGACCTTCCCTTTCAGGCAGTAGGACAACTGCTCATGAGGATGCGCATGCTCGTAGCTCTCCGCCCCCTCCTCAAAATGAACCTCCATCATCATCAACGACTCGCCCGGCTGCATGATTTTACGGATCACGCCAGGTTCAGCGTCTTTCCATTTGCCAATGTTGCTCATGAAGCTTCCTTTGCAGGCTAACATGGGTTGCCCTCGCCTCCTTATGTACAATTTGCTTCTGACTCTATACTACTGCCCGAACAGCGAAAAATGCATGGTTTCCGTTGCTGAGGCATGTGATTTTTTATGCCTTAAATTTTTCTATAATCTAAATAAAAAACGCCTCGGGACAGAGCTGCACGTTGGCGTGCATACTTGTTTCTATCTTCAGTCATGGTAAGGCTTCTCTACGGCCTAAAATACTGCTTAATCTCCCCCTGCCCGTTCTCCACCTGGGCCTCGGCGTACGCACCGTTGATCAAGGTGATCTGCGGCGGCACATGGCCGCAGTCGATGTCGTAAATGACAGGCACCTGCAGCTCTTCCTCCAGCTCGCGATACATATCCTCGGCGGTATACCCTTCAATAGGGCGGTTCGCTGGGCTTCTTCCGAACATCAGGCCAGCACAGTGGTCAAACCAGCCCGCCAGCTTCATCTGCACCATCGACCGGCGCAGATCGGCCATATTCAGCTCGCAGTTTTCCAGATACCACAGAATAGGTTCGCCACCGATCTGCTCCTGCTGAAAACGGCGGACATCGCCAAACGGCGTGCCGATCACATGCCGGATCACATCAATACATCCGCCAAGAAGGCGGCCTTTTAGGCTGACTTTGCCACCGGATACCGTTTTCCAGTCGGTTAGTTCAGTCAAATGGAATACGTATGGCGATGGCGCTGCGTGATTCCACTCCTTCTGGTATTTGGCCGACGAGCGCTGAAGCACAGATCCACCGGTTTCCGTCGACAGTACCGTACGCCACATGGCCGTCGTCTCGTCGGAATACTCGCCCCTTAAATCCACCAGGTTGGTACCATGGGCCGTTGCCAGTCCTGTTTTGAGCGTAATTGCAAGCAGCAGCAGACTGATATCGGAGTAGCCAAGAATCCATTTTTCCGGCATTGAATCGAAATCCAGATGCTCCAAAATCTCGATCAGCAATTCACCGCCCCAAGGGGGCACAATCAGATCAATAGCATCGTCCCGCAGCATGTGGTTAAACTCAGCAGCACGCACCTTGGCCGGAGCCGATTTGGCCTTAGTCTGTGTCCATACGGTATCCCCAGCAATCACCTGAAATCCCTCGTTTTCCAGGCGGCGGCTCGCCTCCCGGATCAGGTCATGCATGGATTCCTCTACGCCTGATGAAGGCGCGGTGGTGCCGATGACGGCTCCCTCTTTTAACAATGGATATCGGATCATAACGAATCCCTCTATTCGTATTTAATAAAGTAATGATGCCGCACCGCATGAATTCCATCCGCCCTCTTCGGACATGGTAACAAGGAATGCCATTTCCAATAACGAAGGGAGTGTGAGAGAACGAATGACGGACAGCACGCGCGATTTTGTGAACAAGGTCCATGAGCAGCAGGAAAAACAGCGCAAGAACAAAGAGCACTATGGCAAAGGCGAGCCCGGTAAACAGCTGCAGAACAAGCAGCACAGCACCAATAAATAGTCTATGCAGCCAAAGCATCTATCCTTCGATCTAGAGGATGGATGCTTTTTTAAGATATAGGCTTAAATATAAAACCATTTTATACCATATCAAGGTCTCCAACGAGGGCCTTTCCATTTTCTATGCAGGGGAGAAATACACTCCGGTCGTCTAAATCAATATCAAAGCCGGCGGGATTCGATTCCGTCAGATGTCTGTGAATGACACAATGCGCTTTTTCGAATTCAGTCTGCAAAGGAGCAAACTCATGGAATGGATCAACTCTCTGTTTGAACAATATGGATATCTGGTGCTGTTTCTCGGATTATTTTCAGAGTCGCTGGCCCTGCCTTTTCCCGGCGAGCTTGCGATGGCCATTTCCGGTCATATGTCAACGCTTGGGAACTTTCATATCCCTTTCATCATCTTCTACTCATACATCGGGGCCATCATCGGCACGACGATCACGTATTACGTAGGCTACCGACTCGGGACGCCTTTTCTTGCGCAATACGGCAAATACGTCTTCATGAACGAAGCGCGCCTGGCGAAGGTAACGGCATGGTTCAGCAAATACGGAAACAAGCTGATTCTAGTCAGCTATTTTATTCCGGGATTGCGCCATTTCACCGGCTATGTCTCGGGCGTGCTGAAAGTGCCGCAGCGCATCTTTTTCGTGCTGAATTATATCGGCGGTTTGGTCTGGGTGCTCGTGTATGTATCCATCGGCAAAATCTTCGGCCCAAACATCGAACATCTGCTGCACATCGTATCCCGTTATTTTGCGGCATCCATGGTCGTGCTGGCGATCGCGATCACCCTCTTTGTGCTTCTCAAGAAAAACAAGGAGAGAATCGGCAGCTGGGTACGAGGCTGGTATTTATCTTCGAATAAAAAACAAAATGAAGAGCGGGATCATTGATAATCCCATTTCTACGTGAAAAGGTGAATGGTGATCATGGGGCTGCGGCCCCATCTGCTGCATTCTCCAGATTTTTAAATTGGCTCTCGAACATGCGGGCATAGAAGCCCTTCTGCTCCATAAGCTCTTCATGGCTTCCCTGCTCAATAATCTCCCCATGGTCAATGACCATGATCGTATCGGCATCCCGGATCGTGTTCAGCCGGTGTGCAATAATGAACGTCGTCCGTCCCTGCATCATGTGAAGCAGCGCATCCTGAATATGCAGCTCCGTGCGGGTGTCAATGCTGCTTGTCGCTTCATCCAGGATCAAAATGGACGGCCTTGCTAGCAGAACACGAGCAATGGCCAGCAGCTGACGCTGTCCCTGGCTGAGATTGCCGCCATTCTCCGACAGTAACGTGTCATAGCCGTCAGGCAGGCGCCGAATAAACACATCGGCATTGGCCATGGCCGCCGCCTCTTTGACTTCCTCATCCGTCGCCTCAGGCTTGCCGTATTTAATATTTTCCCGGATCGTTCCCGAGAACAAATACGTATCCTGCAGAACGAATCCGAAGCTGCGGCGAAGGCTGTCCCTCGTATAATCACGAATGTCCGTACTGTCAATGCGGACGAACCCGCCGGTCACATCGTAAAAACGCGTCAGCAAGTTCACGATCGTCGTTTTTCCAGCCCCGGTCGGACCGACCAGCGCCGTACTGCTTCCGGGCTTTGCGGTAAAGCTTACATTTTTCAGAATCGGAACCTCCGGTCTGTACCCGAAGCTGACCTGATCGAATATGACCTCTCCCTCAATCTGATCCAGCACCTTCGCTTTCTCCGAATCCTCCGGTTCTTCTTTCTCATCCAGCACTTCGAAGACGCGTTCCGCGCCCGCTATCCCCGATTGAAGAAGGTTATAAATATTGGCCAGATCGTTCAAAGGCCTTCCGAATTGGCGGGAGTAGCTGATGAAGCTGGCAATGACGCCGACGGTAATTAAGCTTTTGACGGCGAGTACCCCGCCCACGAGAGCAACGGCTGCAAACCCGATATTGTTGATCACGTTCATCATCGGCATAAGAAAACCGGAGCGGATTTGCGCTTTGAGACCCACCTCGAACAGCTTTTGATTCACTTTTTCAAATTCAGATATCGCCTGATCTTCATGATTGAAAGCCTTGACCACTTCCATGCCGGAGACACTTTCTTCGATATGTCCGTTCAGTATCCCGAGCTGTACCTGCTGCTCCTTGAACAGCACCTTGGTCTTCCGGGTGACCGTTCGCGTCAACAGATAGAGAATCGGAACGGTAATCAAGCTCGCCAGCGTGAGGATCGGACTCAATACAATCATCATGATGAGGGATCCGATGATCGTAATCACGCCGGACATCAGCTGAACCGTTGATTGCGAAATGGTTGAGCTGACATTGTCGATATCGTTCGTCAGCCGGCTCATGACTTCGCCGTGGGTACGGGCATCAAAATAAGACACCGGCAGCTTTTGGAGCTTCCCGAAGAGTGCCCGCCGCAAGGAGGCCACGATCCGCTGCGACATCCCGGACATCAGCCAACCCTGCAGGAACGTCAGTGCTGCGTCGGTTACGTAAGCGGATGCCAAGATGATGATCAGCATTTGCAGGAAGCTGAAGTTCACGCCGCCCAGCGGGGACATGGCATCAATGGATCTGCCGATCAGGTATGGACCAAGGAGCGTAACGGCTGCATCAATCACAATAAACAGGAATATCAGGAACAGAAGCTTTCGCTCTTTACCGATATAGCCCCATAAACGGCGGAGCGTGCTTAAGAAATTTTTGGGCTTTCCACCAGCGCCTCTGCCCATCATCCCCCTCATGGGACTGCCAGGTCCGGGCCTTCCGCCTGAAGCACCCACCCCGTTAAGCACAGGAGTCTGCTGCTGTTCACGCGCCGGATTATTCTGCGGCATACGCCTGCATCTCCTTTCCCATCTGGGACTTGTAAATCTCCTGATACACGCGGCAGGACTTCATGAGCTCTTCATGTGTGCCACTGCCAACGATTTCCCCTCGGTCCATGACAACAATTCGGTCTGCATCTATGACGGAAGTAATCCGCTGAGCGATCAGAATACAGGTCAGTCCCTTGGCATACATCCGCAGAGCCTGCTTGATCCGGCCCTCTGTCGCCACGTCTACCGCACTGGTGCAGTCGTCAAGAATGAGAATCTCAGGCTTCCTTACCAGCGCCCGGGCGATGGAAAGCCGCTGCTTCTGGCCACCAGAGAAGTTTACCCCGCCTTGGCCGATCCGGCTGTCGTAGCCCTCCGGAGAAGCCATGATGAAGTCATGGGCCTCCGCAATCCGCGCCGCCTGCATAAGTTCTTCCGTAGATGCATCCTCTTTGCCCCATCTTAAGTTTTCTTCCACCGTTCCGGTGAACAGCATGATCTTCTGCGGCACGATGGCGATGGAATCCCTAAGCTGCTTCGGATCCACCTGTCGGACATCCACATCGTTCACCTTAACCTTACCGGAAGTCGCATCGTAAAACCTTGGGATCAAGTGAACCAGCGACGTTTTGCCAGAACCTGTTGAACCGATGATGCCAATCGTCTGTCCCGGCAGAAAGGTCAGCGTAAAGTCTCGGATAACGGGATCGCCCGAAGAGCCTGCATAAGCGAAGCTAACCTGCTCGAAGTCGATCCTTCCGCGTTCCCCGGCAAAAGGAGCTGTTGCTTCGCCTTCGCCTGGCATGCCGCTCTCTTCCAGCATCACTTCCCCAATCCTGCCAGCGGATGCTTTGGCGCGCACAAACATATTGAATACGTTCGAAATCATCATCAGCGAAAACAAAATTTGCGTCATATAGTTGATGAAAGCGATAATACTGCCCACCTGCATCTGGTTGTTGTCGACCCGTAGTCCGCCAAGCCAGAGCACGGCGATAATGCCAAAGTTGACGACAAGCGAGATCCCCGGCCCAAAAGCCGACATCACCCGCATCGAGGTTATGGAACGTTCCATTAGCTCATTATTGGCGAGTTTGAATTTATCCACTTCATAATCAAAACGGTTGAACGCCTTGACGACGCGCACACCCGACAAATATTCCCTCATGACCCCGTTCACGCGGTCAAGCGCACGTTGTACACGGATAAAGAAAGGAAAGCTGATTCTCATATTTAGGACGATCAGGACAGCCACAACCGGCACTACAATGGCAAGCACCACAGATAAATGAACATCGAGCCGTATCGCCATAATCAGAGCACCGATGCCCAGCAAAGGCGCTTTAACGAAAAACCTCATTAGACCGTTGACAAAATTCTGCACCTGCGTAACGTCATTCGTCAGACGAGTTACCAGAGAAGCCCGGTCAAAATGGTCCATGCGCTCAAACGACAGCGACTGGATTTTCCGGAACAGATCGGATCTGATCTCCGCCCCGAACCGCTGCGAGACGTGGCTGGAAATCACGTTGCGGATCGAGGCTGACAAGGCCCCAATCCCGGTGACCAGCAGCATGAGCCCGCCTAAGGTATATACCTTGTTCATACTTCCCGTGGCCACGCCGTCATCAATAACCTTCGACATGATCGTAGGCTGCAACAGGTCGCAAAAAGTCTCTAGTGTCAAAAAGAACACCGCCACACAAAACAGCTTGCCGTATTTCCGGACGTATTTTTGGAGGAAAGACATGGATGAACACACCTTTGCGCATCAGATTAAAATTCAAACATTCCAAATCCGAATTCGTTCATGTATGTATATACATACATATTCCTCGATCAGATGATATCCGTCAATCCTGAAGCCATTTATCGAAAAAGTTTTTGTACCCTTCCTTCATCACCCGGCTGGAAAACTGGTCAAAGGCATAATGTCGGTTATCCATCGAATACGACTTGGGCGATGCGGCGGCCATGTTCACAAGCTCGAACCAATTCTCCTCGTTTCCTGAAAAAGAGTGGCGCGCATTAATGTGACGGTAGCAGGGATGTTCTGGCTTAACGACAATCTTGCCCATGGCAAGCGCTTCGGTCAGCGGCATGGCAAACGTGTCGAATCGGGAACAGTTCCAATAGACCTTCGCCTTGTTCATCAGCGCGAATACCTCATCCTGACTCAGGGCAAACTGCAGCCGCACATTATCCGGAATATCATATTTCTTCATGCTTTCCCGGTAGCGTTCACCGCCAAAGACCATGAACACCTCCTTGTCCGGATTCTGCTTCGCATACTTCAGCACCAGATCCGGCCGCCGGTTCTCCTCATCACGTCCAATCCAGAGAATGCGGTTCTCCACAATCTGTGCCGGGTCAAAATGCTTATGCGCCAAGCTTTCGCTAAAACCGATCGGAATGACGTCCACATCGGTCACTCCGAAATTTCGGGCGAATTCCTCCTTTAGAAACTCCGTCTGCACGATCGCTTTATCGACCATTTGATAAAAAGGCTTCATCATTTCATACCCCGTCAGCGCAGGATCAGGGAAGCTGTGGGGGAAAAGTACGCTTTTCTCCAGAAACATCTTCAGATAGGTAAAGCCCGACACTGTATAAATGACATGCTCAATATGATTTCGGTAAATCTGGTCGAGTACGATGTCGTAATTCACCAGATCCCCCTTCTCATGTTCATAACCCGGGACCCAGTCATACCCGCTGACATGGCGCTCCGGTGAGATAAACACGATGTCCACGCCCAGCTCTTCGCCGATGGATTTCAGACGGTCAGCAAAGACGCGCGGCCCCTGATTCTCGCTGAACTGGATCTTTCTCATAATCAAACCAACTTTTTTCATTTTTTTATTCATCCTTTATGCTGTTCGTTGCAGTTTTTTGGGCTCAATATTATATTTAGTGCTTGAAAAGAAGCGAAGTAGCGAAGGGGACGGAATCGATCTGAAGAAGCGGCAGCGGTCGCCTAAAAGCTTTCCGAAGGAAAGCTAGCATCGAAAGCATAAGCTTTGTCTCCGAATTTCTACTATTTTGAAAAATATGATCAAGGAAATTTGGAGACAACAGCGATCGGAAGAGCGATCCGTAACCGTAGCGGCCACCTCGCTCAATATCAAGAACTAATTTCAATACTGAGCTCCAGTTAAAAGCGGCAGCGCAAGCAGCGCCATTTCCAGACATACGCGTCTTTCCGGCTCCAGGAAATCCTCGCCCAATATCTCATTCAGCTTATCTAGCCGGTTGTAGAGTGTCTGCCTGTGAATGTAGAGCGCCTTGGCCGTATCATTTTTGGAGCCCATGCACTTCAAATACATATCCAGCGTCTGCAGCAGGTGAAGATGATGCTCCTGATCATAGGCCATCAGCGGCCCGAGTTGGTCCTGTATGAAGGATCCGAGCGCCTCTGCCGGAATGGCCTTGAGTAGACGGTATACCCCGATCCGGTCGTAAAAAAGCCCTTTCCGAACCACGGCTGCCGAACGCGATACCTCAAGCACCTGCTCGGCTTCCTTGAAGCTCCGATGCATATCCGTCATTCGTGTGCGTATGAGTCCAAAGCCGGCATGCAGACGGAATAGGGCTGCTCCGGTGGCTGGAAGCTGCAAGCGCTCCACGATTTTATGGATGGTCTGCTGCATAAGTAGAGACGTATCCTCCCTTGCGGCCTTATCCCGAGCACATAAAATATAAATCCGGCTGCCTTTTTGCATCAACAGATTGTGAACGGCAGCCTTTTTCAAGAGTGCACGCAGCCTGACCAGCAAATCCTGCTGATCCGATTCCACCTTGTCCCGGTCCAGCTCCCCTTCCTCTCCGCTGTACTCCATCTCGATGATCCCGGCCGCAAACCACATATCCCCCTGCTTTGAAGACCGAAGTCCCATGCGTGCCCGCGCTTCCTCTTCATCCTCGATTTGATGATTCAAAATATCCTGGATGAGCTGATTTTGATCGCGCAGCATTTTTTCCTCCAAAAAAAGCATCCTAAGGAGGAGGGTAGCCAGCGATTTGGCTGTATAGTCCACCAGCAGCGTGATCCGGTCCTGCGACTGCTGAGCCGAGATGACCACCCCGACATGCGCAAGAGTCTGCCCTAGGCAAATGACTGGCTGCGTCAGCAGCAACCGATTTTGCGGCAGCTTGAATACACCTGCCTCCTGCTGGGCTGTCTCATCCGATTCCACCTGCTGTCTGTAGAGCGCTGTAATTTCTTCTACCGAAGCAGGGGATATGCCGCGGGGAACAAATTTATTCGTATCCACGGTGGAATGGTACACAACTTGTTGTCCGGTGTATTCATATAATACATGGAGAATGGCGTTCACATCGGTGCTTTGAAGGGTAATCTGCTGCAGTCTGCGGGAGTATGCCTCGAGATCCTTCAGCATCTGGTGCTGCTGGTTGATAAGCAATCCGTGAATATCCTGGGTGATTTCCACAAAGCGGACGGGCTGCTCAAATACAATGAGGGGAAAATCCGACGCATCCGCGAGTTCAATGATCTCACTTGGAATGTTCTCAATGCTCGTTCCGAGCTCGACGCACAGTCCCGCCGCTTCCTGGCGTATGAGCTGCTGCATATAGGACAGGCGCTGCTGTTCATAATGACGGAGCCACAGTCCGGTGGTAAGAATGAGGTCATTTTTCGTTACGAAAGGAGCCACGTTGGCGATTTCCAATATGTGGACCCACCCGACCTTGCGGCCGATGCCGCCCGCCCCTGCGATTAACCGGGCTCTTTGAAATACAGGGCGTTCCAGCACGCCCCTAACGTAAAGCGTAAACCCGCCCATTGCCGTCACATCCCTCAGGTTTAATGGAGTCATTATAGAAGTTTGACGGACCATTTTCAATACAGGTTCCCGTCCTTCTATATAAACATTATGTCATGTCATGTGATCTATTTCCTTGACAAGACGTATGATGCGGCGCATTCAGATTGATTGTAAACTTTTAATATATGGAGAAAAAAATTACAGAATGTCGTTTTGCCATCATTAATGGAGAGGTGATCTGTCATGAACATCGGAATACCAAAGGAAATTAAAAACAATGAAAATCGCGTTGCAGTCACTCCGGCAGGTACCTTGGAATTTATCCAGCATGGACACAAAGTGCTCGTGGAACATAACGCCGGAATTGGAAGCGGATTCATGGATGAAGAATATAAAGAAGCCGGAGCCGTCATTGTAGCGGAAGCCAAGGAAGTATGGGAGCAAGCGGATATGATCATGAAGGTCAAAGAGCCGCTGCCAAGCGAATACGGCTATTTCCGCAATGGGCTGATTCTCTTCACGTACCTGCATCTGGCGGCAGAACCGGAGCTGACCAAGGCATTGGTTGCATCCGGTGTACATGCCATTGCCTATGAAACGGTAAATGTGAACGGCACGCTGCCGCTGCTTACACCAATGAGTGAAGTGGCAGGACGTATGGCCGCTCAGATTGGTGCGCAGCTGCTCGAGCGTCCGCATGGCGGCAAAGGGATTCTGCTGTCAGGTGTTCCCGGCGTATCCAGAGGCAAAGTCACCATTATCGGCGGAGGTATCGTCGGCATGAACGCGGCCAAAATCGCCGCAGGCCTCGGTGCGGATGTCACCCTGCTCGATTTGAGCATTCCGCGTCTGCGCCAGCTTGATGAAATTTTCGGGAATCAGATCAGCACCCTGGTATCAAGTCCCGCCAATATCGCCAAAGCCGTCGCCGAAACGGATCTTCTGATCTGCGCCGTGCTGATTCCAGGAGCTAAAGCACCTCGTCTGGTAACGGAAAGCATGGTCAAATCCATGAAGCCAGGCTCGGTCATCGTCGATGTAGCCATTGACCAAGGCGGTGTGGTTGAGACCATCGACCATATTACGACCCACGATAATCCAACTTATGTGAAGCATGGCGTCGTCCACTACGCCGTGGCGAATATGCCGGGCGCGGTTCCCCGCACTTCAACGCTGGCGCTCACCAATGCAACGATGCCGTTTGCGCTCAAGCTTGCGGATACCGATCTTCAGCAGCTCCTGATCGCGAATCCTGCGATCCGTAGCGGCGCCAACGTTCTAAATGGACATGTGACGTATGAAGCGGTAGCCCGTGACCTGGGATATGATTATATTCCGGCCGAGAAAGCTTTGAGTAAAGTCACCATTTAACAGCAGCTTGTAAATAGATCGCACTGCATGGAAACAGAACAGAAACAGGGCCTCCGCTAAGGAAGCCCTGTTTCTTCTTTCATATGATGGCAGACATCTAGATCAAGGTGCCCTTTCTGAGCATTTTAATAGGATGGTCATTGACGACCAAAGGCAGCATCTTCGTACTGCTGATCATGGGAGAATTACAGTGCGCGCACAACGGTTCCTGCTCGAAAGCAAAGTTATCCCTCATCCAGCCGTTGCAGTCCTCATTGGAGCAAGACCAGACCGTCGTGTCCGCCTCTGGAATTTCCTCAACCGCTTTTTTCCCGAAGTACATGTCATCCCGTCCTCATCCTATATTTTCGCAGCATCCCAGCTGTTCCCTTAGTATAGCCCGGAAACGCTGAATTATGTTGCCTGTGACTAAAACAATGTTGCCCTTGTCCCACTTCCCTACCGCTGCAAGTTAGGGAGGGGATGATTCTCTCTATATTACTATTGTATGCTAAAGGATCGGATTTCTGCAGTACAACTTGTGTAAAAGCGGATGGTTCATCTAGATTTATTTCATTTCCTTATATTCCATTTCATAATAGGTTTCATCTGCGTATTTGCGGTCCGTGCCTTTCAGGTAGGCAAACACGATGTGTGGATGAAAGAACAAGTACCAATCCCCGCCCTGATCAAATTTGCGGCAGGATGTCGTCATGATGGCCTTCGTGACGGTGCCGTATTTCTTCCCGTTCTGCTTGCCCCACTTCTTCAGACGGCTGGCAAAATCCGCATCCTCCGCCATCAACATCCGCTCATTAAAGCCGTGAATGGCTTCGAAATCCTTTTTATATCCCCAAAAGAGACCCACAGTCACCAGCCCGTATTTGATAATAAGAGGTACGATTAGCACAAGCGCCGACATGGTAATGCCAAGGGAATTGCGTTCAAACGCAGACCTGACGCCTCCTCCGATGTACTGGCCCGTTGCCAGCATCCGGTCGATCTCAATCAGCATGTTGTCCGTCACCCAGCTGTCCGCATCAATCGTCACGATAATATCACCCCGCGCGGCACGGATGCCCGCATTTCGGATCTGGGACAAGTTTTTGCTGTCATTCACCAAGGTTACAGCTCCGTAGGACTCGGCGATCGCCGCCGTTTGGTCCGTACAGCGGTTCAGGACGACTATCGCCTCCACTTGTCCCGGAAAGGCTGCTGCGGCTGCAGCAAGAGATTCCAAGCAGCGTCCGATATATTTCTCTTCGTTTCTGGCAGGAATGATAATGGAAAATTTAATTTCTTGATCGGTACTGGCTGCAAATCGACTGCTCATAAACATCACTCCTCAAAGAAATGGCTTATTTTTGAATCCCTTCGAGTAGTAGCATCGTTGCTTTGCGATATAACTGTTTGCCTTCTGTTTTGCTCATCATCTGAATGCTGTCGCTGAGCCCTGAATAGTAGCCCAATATTATCATGGCCAGCTCCTGTGCGTTATCGCCCTTCCACTCACCTCGGTCTAGACCGGTCTGCACCAGATTCTGAAAACGCTGCATATATCCATGGAGAATGCCGAGAAACCTCTGTCCTGCCTCCGAATCCGGGCCCACCCGGCTTATGAATTCCTCCCCCGCCTTATTCAGCGGCTTCTGAAGCGTATCTACAAAGTATTCCGCATACCTGTATAACTGCTCTGTAGCTGTCATGCTGTCTTCTGCGACCTCGTCCCAGTTCTCCCAGGAGACCGTAAATGATTGATCCGCTAAAAAAATAAACAGATCTTCTTTGCTGTCAAAATGGTGATAGAGACCTCCCCTGCTGCATCCGGCGGCAGAGCAAATTTCAGCCATGGAAGTCGCGGCATACCCTTTGGCGGCGAACAAATCCTTGGCCGCATCTACGATTGTCTGTTTCGTCAGTTCTGCATCGTCTTTACTTTTTTTCATAGGACAACCCTTCTTTTTAATAAGACCGACTGATCGGTCTGTATAAATTATAATCCATATATTTCCTAATGGCAATATGCATTTATGCTGATAAACACATATGGCATAATTAGAAGTGATACATTATTAATAACGGAATCTTTTGCTTATAGATGGATTTTAGCGAAAAGGAAGTGAATCCCATGACCGAAGAGAACAGCGACGTGTTCAGCTCCATGCTTATATTGGACCGGATGAATGAAAGAACGCAGCAGGACGCCCTCTATCCCTTCGCCCTGGATGAGCTGCTGTGCAAGGAAACTGGGCGGGGCGGCCCACCCCTCTGCCATATTTGGCGGCATCCGCGCTCCTTTATCATCGGACTGCGCGACAGCCGCCTGCCGGGAGCGGAGAAAGCCAGAGCATGGCTTGAATCCATGGGATACCGCACCGCAGTACGCAATTCCGGCGGAGCAGCGGTCCCCCTTGATTCTGGCGTCGTGAACCTGTCGCTGATTCTGCCGAAGCAGGGGGTCGGCGACGAACGCTTCCGCAGCGATTTTGAACGGATGTACGATCTAATCCGGGAAGCGCTGGCCCACACTGGCTTTGCCGTCGATAAGGGGGAAATCTCCGGGGCGTATTGCCCCGGTGACTTTGATCTCAGCATCGGCGGGCGGAAATTTTGCGGCATCGCGCAGCGGCGACAGGCTCATGCCTATGTCGTGCAAGCCTTTGTCATTGCCGAAGGGTCGGGCCAGGAGCGTGCCCAACTCGTCAGAGAATTCTACGACCGGGCGGGCAAGGGAGCGGACACAGCCGATTATCCGCTGGTAGAGAGCAGCAGCACTGCCTCTCTGAAGGATCTGACAGGACTTGGCCCGAACGCAGCGGAATCATTTGCCGCAGCCGTCAAAAACGTCATCCGCAGCCGGCAAACACCAGAAGGAACAGCAGCCTCGGCAGCGCGTCTTATACTTCCCCTTACCCACGAAGTTACTGAAATGGCGGAGCAGCTTAAGTTGCGTTACGCCCCGAAATGACATGAAAAACCACTTCAAACGTTCCAATTTTACAAGAAAGCTGCAGCGTCACATGCTGCGGCTTTTTTGTTCGCCTCCGTCTTAAGGCGGAGAACAAAATCCTTCCCGCGCCGTTTTCCAGAAAATGCATCCCATTGTACACTGGTTTCAGATCAATACAACGTGGTTTTTTTCAGGATCACCACCCCAACAAATCAAAGGAAATGAGGCATACCTCGCATGGAGCTCTTCCGCAACTCATTATTTGTCAGAATGTTTCTGGCTGCTTTCGCTTCCCAGCTCGGCACCATGGTCGGCAATATGGCTTTCGCCTTCTATCTGATCGACCGTTTCAGCAATCAGCCTTCCTATGCTACTGTCGCCGAGCTGATGTACTCCCTTCCGACACTGGTAGTGTTCCTGTTCATCGGCGTGCTCGCCGACAGGCTTGACCGCAAACGCATCGCTGTATGGAGCGACTGGATCAGGGCAGGCTTGTCCTTGGTGCTTCTAGTCATCGTGCACGAAGACTGGATCGTTGCCGCTTTCGCCGTCCTCTTTTTGCGAAGCGCCATTTCAAAGTTTTTTATGCCTGCCGAAATGAGTCTGATGCAGGGCATTATGAAGCCGGAACAGTATGTTCAGGCTTCCAGTCTGAACATGTCGATCATGGGTATATTCATGTTGTTCGGCATGAGCATGGGATCCGCCGCTTATTATTATCTTGGCATTGAAGGAGCCATTATGATCGATACAGCCAGCTTTATCATCTCGGGCCTTCTTCTCGCCTTCTGCCGGTTCCCGCTCGAGATTCGCCAGCCAAACGGCAAAACGAAACTGAAGGATTTGAACCTGAAAAGCATTCTTGCCGACTTTGGCGCAGGCTTCCAGTACATTGTCCGTTCCCGGCTGCTGCTCGCGATTATTCTCGGCTGCTTCTTCTTTGGCATCGTAAACGGCGTGTTTTCGATCCTCCCTCTCTTCACTATGAAATATAAACTCAGCCCGGAACATTACCAGGTCTACACCCCACTGGTGATGGTTTTCCTCGGCATCGGATACCTGATCGGCAGCGCAATCAGCACCCCGCTGATCAAAAAAGCCGGCAAAGTAGGCGTGCTCATTACCGGCCTCTTTCTCACCGGCATTCTGACGATCATTCTAGGCAACTTCGGCCATATTCAGCTGTACCTTGGCATGATGGTGCTGCTTGGCATCATTCTTGGTCCGATTAACGTGGTGCTGGGCGGATGGCTGCCTGAGCTGGTGGAGCCCCAAAGCATGGGCCGGGTCAGTGCTTGGATCGAGCCTTTATCCACGGCCGGTCAGGCCATCGCGCTCGGATTTGTTGCTATCGCTTTTCCTTCGCTTGTATCCGTGACGGCACTGTATTGGATCCTGGCGGTCAGCATGTTCATCGTAAGCGTGTACTACCTGATCGTGCTCCCTTCGCTGAATCGGAGGCACCAGCTTGAGATGAAAACGGAAATGCCCGGTTAATGCCGGGCTTTAAAAAAAGAGCAGTCGCTACAGACCATCCGAAGGATGAATGCAGCCCCTGCTCTTTCTTGTTCATTCGATTATTTGCTGCTTTCCGGCACCCGCCTGGACACCAGTCGGACCAGATCCACCGTAAGCACAGGCAGGGATACCCAGGACGGATAAGCCAGAAATCGCGGTTCCCACTCCGGCGTGAACTTTTCCTTATATCTGCGGAGACCCTTGAACCCGTACCAGTGTCCCCCATATTGAAACACCAGCGCGGCCAGCCTCTCCTCACGAAGCGCGCTTTTACTCTCCCCGACACTGGACAATGGCGCGTTACCGAGATTAAAGATCTCATATCCCTGCTCCTTGCACCATTCCATCAGCTTGACGAACAGATAATCCATCGTGCCATTAGGCGTACCGCTTAGATGCCGCATCAAGTCAATGGACATCGTCCGTCCTTCATCATAGCCTGGCGCAAGCGAAGCGAAAGCGAGAATATTTCCTTCCGGAGACTTCAGTAATGCGATGGGAGCCTGCTCCAGATAAGATTTGTCAAACCATCCAAGCGAGTATCCCTTCTCCCGTCTTCCTTTGATCCATTCATCGGATACCTTGCGAAGCTCCCCTAGAAGCGCATCATTAAAGGGCGGGGATGCCACCTCAAAGATATATCCTTCACGCTCGAACCGGTTGCGTACACTCCGCAAATCGGCCGCTTTTTTGCCGCTCAAGGTGAAATTTTCGAGATGGACCAGTGCCTCTTCACCCAGCTTAAAGAAGCGGTAGCCGTACTCGTGATAGATGGGCAAATAATCCGGCGTCGCCTGATAGAATACTACAGCCATCGCGTACTCGTCAGCATACTGCTGGAATTTGCCGATCGCCTCAGGCACCAGCGTTACGGGTCCCAGCGGATCGCCCAGTACCACCAGCTTATCCCTCACCTTGGCATACGGTATAAGGACCTGATCGTTCTGTGCCCAAAAAAAGCTCTTGTCACCCGTAAACAGCATATGAGTCAGCAAATTACCTTGGTTCTCCTTCAGAAATGCCCTCAGCTTGCCTTGCTCCTCTGGACCTGCAGCCGCAGCCACTGCACGGCTCGGACGGAGAACCAGAAGCATGGTCAGCAGCAGCCAGGCCCCTGCCAGACCGACCAGCGCCGTTAATGCGTATGCCTGTGGCCCAACCGCAAAATGGATGCGATCAGCCGTCGGCAGATGCTTGAGCCAGCCGTGATGAACATGGCTTCCGATCCAGTAATACAGAGCTGCAATGACCGCAGTCAGCACATACCAGAGCAGATAGTTCCGGAAATCCACCATGGCCCCTTTACGGTAAAACCTTGCACGTGACATCCACAGCGCGACACCGACGATAAGCAAAAAGATCGCTTCTTCAAAATCAAACGCCTTGGTAAATGTAAAGACAGCGCCCGCAAGCAGCAGTATACTCGTCCACACATAAGCCCTGTGAACCCTCAGCGAAATGCCGCGGGACAGAATAATCAGCATGAATCCAATGATGACCGAGATCAGATTGGATACCCGCATGATTGGCATGGACAAAATCTCCTCGGACAGCTTGAGACGGTAAAGCAGCCCCGGTGTTGCAGCCGATAATATGAGAACAAGCCCGCTCACTAGCACCAGCTTGCCAAGCGCCCACACACCGAGATCGCTTAAGAAGCGAAACTGCCCCGGCCAGCGCCACAGCCTTTGCCAGACGTTCAGCGGGACTTCCTCTCCCTCGTCTGCATTCTCTCCAGCTCGTATGGCTGCACTACCAAGCTCAAAGGCCGCTAAAATCAACCCGATCAGCCACGGCACAATATAATAAAACAAACGGAACAGGACAAGTACTGCCGCCGCCCGCTCGGAAGGAAAACCAAGCTGCTCCAGCCCCATGAGCACGGTCAGGTCGAAGGCTCCAATGCCGCCGGGCGCCATGCTCAGAATTCCGGCAATCGCCGATACCGCATACATGCCGATCACTTCGAGGAATGGCACATTATGAAGCATGGTGCTGGCGATCAGCCAGAAGGTTACTCCGGCGCAGGCCCATTCCAATAAAGAAGCGCTGAGAGAAATACCGACCGTCGTCCATGGCGTTCTCTCTTCACCTTGGTTGAACCACTTTGCAAACAGCGAGGATCTCTGCATCAGCACAAAGAGCGGCAGATACAGCGCCATCCCCCATACCGCAAAGATAAGCCAGTGGTGCTCCTGCATAATGTTTCCTACCGGAAACAGACCGGCAATAATCCCCCAGGAAAGAATCGACAGCCCCGTCACGACAACCGGCGAAAGGAACACTACCGCTGAAGCCATTAATGCCGGGGGAACCCCGCTTCTTTTATATAAAATCGTCCGGAGTCCCGCTCCGGTAAGTCCCGCGAATCCAATAACATTGTTAAACGTGTTGGCAATCCACGAATATCGGAATGTACTCCAGAATCCAACCTTTAACCTGAAATGACGGCGGATCATAAAGTCATAGAGACTCATGGCCGCAACGGAAAAGAGGGAGAACAGAAAAATTTTCGCAACCGCTTCTACCGGCAGCCTGCGAAGCTCACCAAATGTGCGGCCAAGCGATATCTGCTTCAGCTCCTTCTGTCCTTCCCAATAGACGAGTCCGATAACCGCAATCGGTATCAGTATCCGTACCGCCTTAATCCGGTATATGGAAGCCAGGATGCGGAATATTTTGTACCGCTCCAGTCTTTCCTTCATGCCAAGCACCCTTTCACTTGTAAAGATTGGAACTTTATTCCCTTATTATCCTAACATAAAGCCTATCTGATACAAATGTTTAAAAAAAAGCCAGGCGTAAAAATAAAATCCAAACGCGTATTTACATTTCTATAAAAATAGATATAATAAGGCACATGGATATATTACAAACGATCAAAGCTTTATCAAACGAGACCCGTTTCAACATTTTAGAATGGCTGAAGCATCCCGAGGAGCATTTCAGTCCTCAGGAACATATGCCATCTTCTTGTGACTTTAAAGGAGGCATTTGCGTCGGTTCCATCTCGGCAAAGACAGGACTCGCCCAATCCGTTGTTTCCGGCTATCTGGTCAAATTACAAAAGGCAGGCCTCCTGGAGTCCCGCCGCTCGGGACAGTGGACTTATTACAGACGTAATGAGGAGGGTATTAACCGCTTTATCGAACAACTCAAGAAAGAGCTTTAAGCTTAAAAGCATACGCATACGCCACTTAAGCAAATAGCTCTTTCTTTTGATCATATATTTCTATTTTTATGGAAATATAGAAAAATAAAAATTATTTACATTGGAGGATTCCATACATGAGCCAGCAAAAACAGGATGTCCGTTCTACAGCTGTATTATTCCAACCCTATACCGTGGGTAATCTGACTCTTCCCACCCGGATCGTCATGGCGCCGATGACCCGCAGCTTTTCCCCGAACGGAGTGCCAGGACCGGATGTGGCTGCATACTACCGCCGCCGTGCAGAGAACGGTGTCGGTCTGATCATCACCGAAGGCACGCTGATTGACCATCCGGCAGCGACCGATGATCCGAACGTACCGAATTTCCACGGTGAAGCCGCCCTGAATGGCTGGGCCGAGGTTGTAAGACAGGTCCATGAAGCCGGAGGCAAAATCATGCCGCAAATCTGGCATATCGGCATGACTCGTCCGGTCGGTGCACAGCCGAACCCCGAGGCGCTGCCAATTGGTCCGTCCGGTCTCGACCTAAGGGGCAACAAGATTACGGAGCCGATGACAGAGGATGAAATCGCCCGGGTCATCCAGGCATATGCCGATGCTGCCGCGAATGCCAAACGGATCGGCTTTGACGGCGTGGAAATCCATGGCGCCCACGGTTATTTGATCGACCAGTTCCTATGGGAAACAACCAATCGTCGAACCGACGAATACGGTGGCGACATGATGAAGCGTGCCCGCTTTGCCATTGAAGTCGTTAAGGCCGTCCGTGCTGCAGTAGGACCTGACTTCCCGGTCGCGCTGCGTCTCTCCCAGTGGAAAACGACCCACTATGACGCGAAGCTGGCCGATACACCGGAAAAACTGGATCAGCTGCTGACCGCGCTTGCAGATGCGGGCGTAGATATTTTCCACTGCTCCACACGCCGCTTCTGGGAACCGGAATTCGAAGGCTCCAATCTGAACTTTGCCGGATGGGCGAAGAAGCTGACCGGCAAAACGGTCATCACGGTCGGTTCCGTAGGCCTCGACGAGGCATTCACCAGTCTCTTCACGGAGGGCAAAGGCGCCGGGAAGAAGGATATCGATGAGCTGCTGGACCGTCTGGAGCAAAATGAATTCGATCTGGTTGCAGTTGGCCGGGCTCTGCTGGCGGATCCTGCATGGGCAACCAAGATCCGGGAAGGACGCTTCGAGGATCTGAAGCCATTCACGCCTGAAGTGTTGAAAACACTGGTTTAAGGTATCGGCTTCTCGAAGTTGATACTCTCATCTAAAAATAAGGACCATCAAAGAGCCGCAGCTCTTGATGGTCCTTTTTGCTGTGCATACCGCACGTTTATTTATTTATTCGAATCCTTACTGCTCACATGCGCCACCTGCAGACGCTCCGAACGCCGCTGCTTGATTTTCTCAGGCAGCACGATTAATGCCGGAACCAGCATCGGCAGCAGGATAAAGCAGAGCACGATCAAGCCCACGATGACGGCTGATGCCAACTCGATCAGCAGAACCAGTCCTGACGGGATCAGGGTGGCAAAGGTACCGCCCAGGATCACCATCGCGGAGATGATGACGCCGCCCACGCTTTTCGCCGCTTTTACAATCGCATCCCCTGGCGCCATATCGCCCTGCTCGCGGTAGCGTTCCATCAGGAAGATGCTGTAGTCGACCCCTACCGCCACAATGATGATGAAGGAGAAGAACGGAACAAAGGATGATACGCCATCCGCCCCGATGATGTATTTTGTTACCAGATTGGATGCGCTCATCGCCACAAAATAAGACGCAACAAGCGACAGAACGATATAAACAGCCGGCCAGAAAGAGCGGATCACAAACAGCAGCACGATAAACACACTCACAAGGACGATAATGGCCGTGCTGTTGAAGGACTTGAGCTGCTCCTTGTTCATATCGTAGGTGGTTGAACTCGGTCCTGCCGCCCCGTAACTGGCGTTATCCAGTACAGTACCTTTCAGGCTGCTGGATACCGTATCATTGATCTTCTCAATGGTCTTCAGCGCAGCCGGAGAATACGGGTCATCATCCAGGATCACAATCATCTTCGTAATCTTCCGGTCCTTGGACATAAAATTGTCCTCAGCCTTCTTGAAATCCTCGCTGTCCAAAGCCTCACGCGGAATAAAGAAGGTTTTCGAGCTGTTCAGCTGGGTCAGGAAATCGCTTGTTTTACCCAGACCTTCAGAGATATCCCCCAGCCCACTGCCGCTCTTGTCGATGCCTTCCTTCAGCTGTGACATGCCGCCTGTCATGCTGGAGAGACCGTCGATCAGCTGCTTCTGACCACTTTGCACCTGACCGAGGGCCGCGTTCAGCTTCTTCATATTCGCCTCGATTTCGCGGCTGCCGCTGCTGCCCTGCTGAAGTCCCTTCTGCAGTTCATTGGCACCTTTTTGCAGCGCTGCAAGCCCTGAGGACATCTGCTTCTGCGCCGCCTCAATCTGTCCAAGTCCGCCAGCAGTCTCACCCAGCGAAGAGTTCAGCTTGGCATAATTATTGTTCAGCTGCTCCATTCCACCGCTGAGCTGCGTCAGACTGGAAGCGAGAGTCTCTCCGGTCGCTTTTAACTTCACGTAATCCGGATCTTCAGCCAGCTCGCTGTGCTTGGTCCCGAGTCCGGCAATGAGGCCGTTCATTCCAATCAAGCCCTGCTGAATTTGCGGGATCTGTCCGCTGATTTGCTGATAGCCTGCTTCCAGAGAGCCAAACCCTTTGGAAATCTGCGTCAGCCCCGCACTGATCTTGCCAGTGTTACTGCTAACGGTGTCCATACCGCTTTTCAGCCCGGCAATCCCCTTGTTTAGCTCACCGGCTCCGCCTGCACCCTTGCTAATGCCTGAGGCTACCTGACCAAGCGCTGCAGTAATTTGATCGTATCCTTCCTTTACCTGATCAGTGCCGGTAACCAGCTGATTTGCGCTGGAGGTATCCGGCGTGCTCAGTTTATCGCCAATTTGGTCGAGTCCACTTTTGATCTGGTCCACGCCCTTTTGGGACGCCGAGATGCCTTCCGTCACGGTTTCGGTCTGATTACTGATATAGAACTCCTCAATCGGCTTCGACTGCGGCTGCGTCACGCTCGCTACCGATTTGACCCCATCGATCGACTTCAGCTTATCCGTCAGCCTATCGATAACGCCCAGGACTTCATTGTTGTCCATGGCTTTGTCGTCTTCAATGACTACAGTCGTCGGCAGCGCCTGCCCCCGGCTGAAATGCTCCGCCACAATGCTGAAGCCCTTGGTGGACGGATAACCGTCGCCAAGCTCCTGCAGCTGGTCAAAGGATAGCTTCTGCCCGCTCGTCAGCAGTGCCGGAATCATCAAAACCACAATAATCACGGTCACTACAACCGGATACTTGACGGAAATGGATGTAAGTTTAGCCCAAAATTTGCTCTCCTTATGGCCCGCCGCCTTTTTCGAAGGCCAGAACAGCTTTGGTCCGAACACTTTCAGTAGAAACGGCGTGAGCGTCAGAATCTGCAGCACCAGTACAACCGTACCGATCGCAACCACATTCGCTGATTTATAAATACCGAAGCTCGAGAAGCTCAGCCCGGCAAAAGCAATAAACACCGTGGCGATACTGTAAATAATCGTTTTGCCCGCGGTTTTGTAAGAAGCGATAATCGCCTCGTCCACAGACAGCCCGTGGGATAGTTCCTCCTTGAACCGGTTGAACAAGAGAATATTGTAATCCGTACCAATGCCGAACAGGATCAGCACCAGCAGCATCTGCGTCACGCTCGTGACCGGAAAATTCAGCTTGTCGATAATCTGTGCGGCAATGCCCATTGAGCAGAGGTAAGAAATACCGACCGCAAGCAGGGAGACAAACGGAATGATCAGGGAGCGGAACATCACAATCAGGACCACCAGGATGAAAATGACGGTAAGCACCGCGCTCTTTTCCACCCCGGCCGTCGAGGCCTTGATATAGTCATTCTGGATAAAGTCCTCGCCGCTCAAGTAGTATGGAACATTCACATCCCTCAGCACCTCTTGGAACTGCTTGTCGATATCATCCACGTTACGGCCGTTTTTCTCTAGGTTGAAGGTGGCCATCAGCGTCGTGTTATCCTCCGAAATGAGGGAGGACTTGGCGTCTTGAGTCGTGATCGGATCAATCAGCTGGGTAAAGCCGAGCTCCGACTTATGCTGAATCATGCTCTCGATCCCGGATGCAATATTCTTCATATCCTCATCCGTCAGCTTGCTTTCCCTATAAAAAACAATAATATCGCTGGTTCCACTCGAGCCAGTCATCTTGTTGAGAAGAGCTCCGGCGACCTTGGAAGGGCTGTCTTCCGTCAGCGGGTCCTGACCCCTCTCTTGTAAAATGGCGTTCACATCCGGCTGAAATACGGTCAGCAGCACGGTTGCTATAAGCCAAAACACCAGGATCGCCCAGCGCCATTTGATGATTTGCCGCATGCCTTTGATTTTCCCCCTCGCAAATTTGTTAGTAAACAGGCGTTCATTATTGCACCAAAAAAAAGGCTCACCTATAATCAATTTCATAATGCCAATGAAAACCATTATGAAATTGACTACTTTGCATCATATAAAAATCCCGCTGAATTTATTCATCTGAAGAATGCGGGCACGGCACCACCATCAAGTGGTGAGCCGAGACCCTATTCCCAAATAGTACAGATAAACAAACTCGTTCACGAGCCTTTTTACAGTCCCCCCGTCCTCATTCTCCCTCAGGATCAGGCATACACCCTCCACAATGGTGCCAGCGAACATGCGCGCGCTTTGACGCTGCTCGGGCGTAAGCTTTGATGCGTTTTCCCAGCCCGACGCAAACGCATCCTCCAGAATGTTCACAATCAGCTGCACTAAATCCGCTTTGGCCTGCCCATATTTGGAGCCTGTACTGCGGTTCAGCAAAATCGTCAGCTCCGCGCTGTAAGCATCAAACAGCCCGACAATCGTATCCTCCACCCTCTTCAAATAGTTAATTCCTTGGTTCTGAGGTGTGTAGCAGTGGTCCAGTTCCTTTTTTAGATCGAGAACGTTCTCAAGGAGCTTTTCATAAACCGGTCTGACGAGCGCTTCAAACAGCTCCTCTTTGTTCTTGAAGTAGCGGTAAATGTTGCCTGTCGTGATACCGGCCGCTGACGAAATACGGCGCATGGAAGCGTCCATATAATCATGGGATTTGAATTCGTCCAAGGCCGCCCGAAGAATGCTTTGGCGGACATCTTCTTTAAGGATTTGCATAAATAAACACCCGTTTACTATTATTTTATGGTTTTGATTATACAGCCTCAGCATCTCATTGGCAAATCTGGATGGTGTACCCTGCGAACGGTTCCAGGCCAAGCATTCACTCAATTTCGAAGCCCGGATCCTCGATCATCGCGTTAACCCAAGTGATCCGTTTCATACTACAGGGCTCTTTTCTAAAAGATTGTTGCTTAAAGTGGCATGTGCTAAAATAGAACAGGAACATTTGTTTGTGATCGCAACAAACCAATGGACTGGCGTCATAAGGAGTGGTAAAAATGGATAGCTGTTGTCAAACATCCACCGAAAAGCCGAGAACACCTACACAATGCCCTGTTTGTCATCATAAGGGTAAAATTATTCAATTGATTACTCTCAAATCATTACTCCAACCAGCAGCATTAGAAACTATTCACCCTGAATCAAATTACGCTTTTTGCACTAATTCGTCTTGCGAAGTTGTCTATTTTAGCGATATACAGACCTTTGGCAAAGATATACTCAAAGTCTCGGTGTTTCAAAAAAACGATGCGCTCGATGTACCTGTTTGCTACTGCTTTGGATGGACAAGAGAACGCTTAATACAAGCTGTTCAAGAAAATCAGCATCCCCTTGACCATATACGAGAACAGATTCAAGCTAATCGTTGCGGATGTGAGGTTAATAACCCACAAGGAGCCTGTTGTTTGGGCAATGTTACTACATTCATTCGGAGCCTCGACAAGAGTTAATCTCTTGTTATCTCATTCAGCAACAATTCTTGTGAATAGAACCTATTTAAAAGTCCAAAGCGCAAAAAAAGAGATGTTCCGTTAAGAACACGGGAAGTTTGATCATGCCAGCGGTCAACAGCGATGCGCAGAAAGAACAACGGTTCCCGATCCAGCCGACAACAGGTCCGCCCGCTGTCCACCGTTGTCCTTGAAGGAACCACTCAGATGTTAACTCTAGGCTTTGAAATACAGCCCTTGATACCAAGCTTACTATCGAACCGGTTCTGGGACTTATGATTCTTCTGCCGAAAGCCCGCTTCCTCTAGCGGATACCCAGCTTGGCGGCCTAGATTCACCGCGCTGTTCCTCACGGTCTACCACCTGATGCTTTGATGCTCGTCCTCCTTGTCATTTACAACTCCGTTCACCTGATGATCTATGAAAGGTTTATCGGCTGCCCCGCCCCTCTTTTCACGCGTCGTACAAATTAGAACAACTATCGTCAAAATCCGCCATAAATAGTCAATGGTCCAGCATATTTGCGGAAGGAAAACTGCGCTGTGAACCCGAATGTTATTCTCATGGATTGAAATAGATTGCAGATTCTCAAAGAATCAAAATCTCTGAAGGAGGGATACGCATGGAGTTTCAAGTGATTGAAAGAGAGGCTTTTACGGTAACCGGTAAAATGCGCGAGGTATCTACGAAGGACGGCAGCAATTTGGTGGACATTCCGGCGTTCTGGCAGGAGTGCCACAGAGATGGAACGTCGATGAAGCTCGAGGCTATTGCCGGGGGACAAAATATGTACGGAATTTGTATGGATTTTGATGGTGAGGGCGGATTTCATTATCTAATAGGGGTAGAGACGGACGGGGATGAATCCGAATCAGGGGAGCTCGTATCCCGCGTCATTCCGGCTGCAGCATGGGCTGTCTTCACGTCAGTCGGCCCTATGCCTGGCGCCATCCAGAAGGTCTGGCAGCATGTCTACCAGGACTGGTTCCCGTCCAGTGGATACGAGCATGCCCATGGGCCCGAGCTGGAGATTTATCCACCTGGGGATACCATGAGTGATGATTATCGCTGCGAGGTATGGATTCCGGTCGTGATAAAATAAACCAGTTTGATATTTAAAATAAGCCTGCTCATGTTCTTTTACAATTCATGCATCAGAACCTGTACAGGCTTGTTTATTTTAATCTACGTCTCCAGCTTCAGTGGGGAAGACTTCAATTGATCCAGAACCAGTTTGGCTGCACCGATCGCCCCCGCTTCATTGCCGAGCTCCGCTGTACGCACATCCGCATGCAGCCCCATGCCGTTCATGGCTTCAAGGAGCAGCGGCCACCATACCGTTTTCGAGTCAACCAGACCGCCGCCAATCAGAATCGCCTCCGGGTTCAAGCCAATATGAAGGTTATTCACCACAATGGCCAAATGAGAAGAGAACTGCTTCAGCACCTGTGTAGCCTGCGGCTGCCCCTTCAGATGATCATCCAGCACTTCAACGCCGGACGTATAAGCACGTCCCGCCGCCTCGCTTGCGAGCTTGACCAAAGCCGTACCCGACAGGTACTGCTCAATGCAGCCGCGCAAACCGCAGTTGCAGGGTCTACCGCCAGGCACCAATACGGTATGCCCCCACTCACCGCCGTTCCAATGGGCACCTCTGTACAGCTCGCCCCCGATCATGTTGGCTCCGCCAACACCCGTTCCGAGCGTAAGCATCGACAGATCCTTGATGTTTCTTCCCGCACCAAGCCAGGCCTCACCTACAAGTGCTGTATTGGCATCATTATCTACGAATACAGGCAGACTATAGGCCTCTTCCACCCATGCCTTAGGATTAGACCCCATCCAGCCCGGCAGATTATCCGTCGCAAACACGATTTCTCCTGTCTGCACGTTGACCCTGCCTGCCGTGCCGATGCCAATACCCTGGATATCCTGATGCTGCGCCAGCAGGTTATCCAGCAGCTGCCGTATGTTCTCCAGAATCCGCTCTTTGCCCTGCCTGGCCTCAGTTGCGTTTTTGTCCTGACCTAGAAGCTGTCCCGAACCATCTAGAACCATCCCTTTAATAGAGGTGCCTCCGATATCGATTCCTATGACCTTCATGCCTGCTCCCATTACATTCATCGTTCCCGGCCTCCTTAATGGGTTTCCCCTTTCAGTGCTTCGCGGACCGCCAAGGCAAACCTCTCCGTGATGAGCTTGGGCCTGGTAATCGCCGACCCAACAACAACCGCATGTGCCCCAAGCTTCAGGCAGAATGCCGCCTGCTCCGGCGTGTTGATTCTACCCTCTCCAATCACCGGAATACGAATCCTACGGACTGCCTCTTGCAGCAGCTCATAGTCAGGCTCCTTTTGCTGCGGCGAATACGGGGTATAGCCGGAAAGCGTCGTCGAAATGCAGTCGACACCGATAGATTCGGCATATAAAGCTTCCTCCAGCGTCGATATATCGGCCATTACTTTCTGGCCATGCGTCTTCATGTAAGCTACAAGCTCTTCCAGCCTTTCGCTATGGGGTCTTCGGTTGCGTGTTGCATCCAGGGCGATGACATCTACCCCTACCTCCATCAGCTCACGAACTTCACGAAGCGTAGGCGTAATATATACTCTGCTGTCGTCATAGTCCCGCTTGATGATGCCGATGATCGGCAGCCGGGTCGCCTGCTTGATCGCAGCAATATCGTGAATACTGTTCGCGCGGATTCCGATGGCGCCTCCCTGCTCAGCGGCGAGGGCCATCTTGGCCATCGTATCCCCTCCATGCAGCGGTTCATCCTCAAGTGCTTGGCAAGAGACTATCAAACCGCCTTGAACCTTTTGAAAGTATGAATCCTCCATACATTCATCTCCTGTTTCCCTCTACCTTGGGCCAGTATCGGTAATATATTCCGGATGTGATCTCTTCGAAGTCTATACTTTCTTACATCTTATCAAAGACTAGAGATTTTCTCCATTATTATTTTATATATGGGAGATTATTTCTTTCTAAACAAAAAAAGCTGGATCCACCTCATCCTAAAGTTAGAGTGATCTCGAAGTCAACAAGAAAAGCCCATTGGTCCCTACTGTGGGACAATGAGCTTTTCTTACATTTTGACCGCTTTCCGATTAATCCTCGTCCACGGCAATTCCTATATCCATCAGGTAATCCATCTCGGCATCAAGTACAGCTTCGACAGTCATTTCATCTAACTTAACATCTTTACGACTCAACACGTAGTCGACTAAATCATCGCTGTCGATCTCCACTTCGCCTTGTTCATTCGCTTCCGCCGTGTTGATAAACGTCTTCTCATGCTTCAGGACAACCCTGATGCTTTCGGGTTCAGCGCCCGTCTCAGCCGCAATATACTGCACAAGCTCCTGCTCGTTGAGTGTGCTGCTCATGGCCTTCTCATCTCCTTATTTCATGTCCTAGTGCCATTGTAACATAAAAAGCTTGGGTTTCCATTTTTTCAAGCAGGAATTTAACAAATTTACAAAAGTCAGGATCCTTTTTTACACAGATCGACTATTCTAAGTACTTAAATTTTTGAATTTCTTTCTGCAGCTCCTTCGCCATGCCGTTCATGGAGCCGGTAGACGCGGAGGTCTCCTCCATCGCCGCCAACTGCTCTTCGGTCACCGCCGCAACGCTTTGGGAGTGCCCGGCAATATGCGCGGACAGTTCCACCATCCGTTCTTCCGAGCTCAACAGCTGCTGCGTCAGGGCGGAGAGTTCCTCTATAGAGGCAGATACCTCCTGCGCTTGTCCCGTAACGGTCTGGATGGATACAAAAATATCTTGAAAAGCTTCACCCGTCTTGTGCATAACAGCCGTTCCCGCTTCTAGTTCAACCGATCCACGCTGCATGGCATCGACGGATTTAGATACGTTTCCTACCATATCACGGATGCCTCCGGCAATTTGCTCCGAGGCGGATCCAACCTGGTCCGCCAGTTTTTTCACCTCACCGGCGACGATTGCAAAACCTCTTCCGTGTTCTCCAGCCCGCGCCGCTTCAATACTCGCATTCAGCGACAGCAAATGGGTCTGGTCCGCAATCTCCTTGATGAACAATGTAATTTTCTCAATCTTATGAGAGTAGTGTCTAAGATCATTCACGGCTTCCCTCGAGTCCTCCATCACAGACTGGATTTTCTCCATTTGTGATACAGTCTCCGATAGAAGCTCCATTCCCTGCTCTGACCGCTTCTGAACTGTCTCCGCCGATTCAACCGTGATGGATGCAGATTCGGCAATGCGCAGCAGGCTTGCCGCGCTTTCTTCCATCGCCGTCTTATTTTCCTTCATGCGGGCCATTTGGTTCTCCGCTGCAGCAGACACTTCCTGCATCGATTCGGCAATTTGCCGAGAGGCAAGCACTGTCTGTTCAGACCCGAGCGCTAGCTCTCCAGATGCCACGGCCACTTCAGCCGCATGATGATCAATCTGGCTCATGAGACGGTTCAGATGATGCTTCATGTTATCAAAAGAACGGGCCATACTGCCGATTTCATCCTTTTGACGGATGTTCAGATCCTCACCTGTCAGATCACCTGCGGCAATCTGCTCCACAGCACGCGCGACCATCGACACCGGACGGGATATCATACGGATCATCAGGTAAGCCATAGCGATCCCCACAAGCATCGACAGAAGCACGACTAAGCCCAGCACCACCTTGGTTCTTTGTTCCTGATCCAGAGTCTGCTGTAACTCTTCATTCAGCTGAGCCTGCTGGTAATTCTCCAGCTCATCTGCCGCTGCGGTCATTTTCTTCACCATGGGTGCACATTTTTCTTCTACAAGACGGGTATATGTGGCCACGTCGTTCTTTTCCTTGTATGTCACAATTTCATCGACAATGGCAGAATACTCTTGTTCTAGATCAGCAAGCTGAACCAGGAGTTCCTTTCCTCTTCCCGTTTGAATCAGCCCTTTCGCTTTCGCAGTAGCCTCACCGAATTGTTTCCGGCTGTTCAAGTAGCCTGTGAATTCCTCCTCATTTCCCGTAAGCAAGTATCCTCTCACATTCTCGGCTTCCAGCGCCGCGATCCGCCCAAGGTCCTTGGCCAGAAGCATTGTTTCCACACGATTGTCAATGAGCGAGCGGTAGCTTTTGTTTGCTTTCGACAGCTCTACCCAGCCGATTGTCCCCACAATCAGGGTAATGACCAGCACAGTTGCAAAACTTAAGGAAAGTTTCTGTTTAAACTTCATGTTTGCAATCCCCTCCATTTATGTAACCTATCCGAGACTTATTACCTATCTTTTTTTCTGTTTTATACACAAAATTCTATTATATAAATTTATATTGTTTCAAAATCAAACGTCGTTGACAAGGGATAATTTTCCGAAAAGTTAAAAAAATGAACGCATTCCCTACATACTCCACCCAATTCAGGAATTTCGAACCATAATTCTCCTAGAAAAACAATTTCCTCCGCACACTCTTTAGAAAATGATGTAAAATTGATAAAGTTTGGAACATATATTTTCATCATCCAATATTTTATGGTTTATAGAAGGGCAGGAATAGCAATCGTGTTCAGAAAAGCATTCAATCAATATTGGAGCCCTTATATCGTCATGGCTGTTGCAGGCGTGCTGAGTGCCGTATACTTCGGAATTACCAAAACGGTATGGGCGGTAACCGGTGAGTTTACCCGCCTCGGCGGACAGATTCTGGGGCTCTTTGGTGTGGACATTTCGGACTGGGCTTACTTCAAGCTCATTCATATGGAAGGAACCACCTTTACCCGCACGGATGGCTGGATTGTATGGGGCATGTTCATCGGAGCACTGCTTATGGTACTGTTTAGCAACAACTTCAAAATACGGATGCCGCGGCAGAAGCGGCGTTTGCTCCAAGGTCTGATCGGCGGCTTCGTAGCCGGCTTTGGCGCCCGGATGGCACTTGGCTGCAACCTGGCGGCTTTCTTCACAGGTGTGCCGCAGTTCTCGCTGCACTCGTGGATATTCATCGTGGCTACGGCGGTGGGTACTTTTGCGGGAGCCAAGCTCGTCAATACCCGCTGGTGGAAAGGCAAACCCTTCCTGCAAAAAGGCAACACGGCTTCCATCATCAAGGAGCGCAAAAAAATCCAGCCCTATATCGGCGCTGTTCTTGCGCTTGCCTACGCTGCACTGATCATATATTTCTATGCCGCAGGCAAAAACATGCTGGGCACAGCCGCCTTGTTCGGCGCCGCCTTCGGCATCCTGATCGAAAGAGGGCAAATCTGCTTCACCTCCGCTTTCCGCGATTTGTGGATCAGCGGACGCGCCACCATGACGAAAGCGATCACGCTCGGCATGGCGGTCAGCTCGGTTGTAACGCTCATCATCATCTTGGTAAACGGTATGGATCCTGTCACCAAAATAGCAGCGCCAAGCACGCTGATTGGCGGCCTTCTGTTCGGC
Organism: Paenibacillus mangrovi; assembly: GCF_022898935.1. GTDB lineage: Bacteria > Bacillota > Bacilli > Paenibacillales > Paenibacillaceae > Paenibacillus_AQ > Paenibacillus_AQ mangrovi. The sequence goes on from NZ_JALIRP010000005.1 coordinate 286,315, forward strand.
GTCGGCATCGTGATGGCGGGCGGATGCGAAACCGGGATGATGTACCGTTTGATGGAAGGCCAGGTGGTGTTCCTGCCGGTATTCATCGGTAATATCGCTGGGGCCACTGTGCTTGCTTACGGCTGGGATCACCTGGGGATCTATAACGCGCTGGTGAAGATGGGCAAGCCGGTCAACCTGATCGACGTCATGGGACCGGCCTGGGCACTGATTCTAACGCTTGTCCTACTGGCGGTCGGCTACATCGTGGCTGCTATTTGGCAGAAAAATTATCGCTTTGGTGTCGGATTCAAGAAAGGGGAAACGAAACATGTCCATTGATTTTACGCTGGATCTTAGAGGGGAATCCTGTCCTTACCCGGTCATTTATACACTGGAGACACTGCAGGGAATGAAAAAAGGCGAGCTGCTTCAAGTCATCGCCGACTGCCCGGCGTCTTTCCGCAACGTACCGGAGGAAGTCGTCAAGCATGGCTACACGCTCGAGCAGGAACCTGTGAAAAACGGCCGCGAGCTGTTGTTCTACATCCGTGCATAAATACCCCACAAAGTGGGCCTTCGCTTCTTCAAAAAAAAGGATTAGGGTGCGAAAAAAAGTCGCCCTAATCCTTTTCAATTTCAAATTGATCCGCAGCCCAGGCCACAAACGGCACCCGTCCCTGCGCATTCAAATCCTTGATATGAATAAACAAGTCGCGGTCCGCCTTCATAGTAAAACGGATCAAGTTGTCATAGATCATAACCTTCTCTACTTCCGCCAGGTCAAACGTCCTTGTGCCTTGAACATTGACGACTCTTACCTTGTCTCCCATGATGCGAATATAACGTGAGTATACGTAAGCGAAACGCAAAGACAGAAGCAGGAGCACCGCCATAAAAACGATATTCCACACAGCTTGTGCCTTCGAGTAATCAGAGGTCCACTCCAGTGCCAGCCGAATTAGAGCAGCAAGCAGGAGAAGCCCAAACATTACGATGTTCATCTTGTTGCCTTTAAATGTTGCAGTCATAGTTTGAAACTTCCTTATCATAAAAATATCGTCGTTCCTAATAGGTTCTGGCACTTCAATATAACGCTATTTTCACGCCGGCACAAGGCTTCTGCGATAAAAAAGCCCCCCATAACCGCTAACAGGGACGAAAGGCGACAACCCCTCTCCAGTATATTGCAAAAGGCTCCTTCTATAAGCGAAGGAGCCTTCTGCATCTCTTTCTGATCTTCACCCGGCTGCTTGCTGTGTCAATCAGATCCATCATTCATTTTCCACAGCAATATAAATATCTACTACGGCATCGGCCGGGTTAAAATGACGCAAATCATACAGCTCAAAATCCCCGGTGTAGGTCCGTTTGATCTCCGAATCCTCGAAGAAAGCCCATATTTCCTGCCACAACTGCAGAACGACCTGCTGCATGGGTCCTCTCTGTGTCGTAAATTTGAAATACTTCGCCTCCGGAACAGAGGCTGTTCCAAGCCGGTCATCCCCGGAAAAATCCGGCTCACGCTCATGTCCAAGCAGCAGCGAGTATTCTCCGTTCACGTCGCTCTCATATTCCGTATACAGGGCATAGAGCAAATGCGGATGCAGCAGCTTACCCGTGTTGGACATGCCGCTTTGGTAATATTGCTCCCATAGTGATGGGATGAGTCCATCCGGACCGCTCTCCCGCTGATTGGATGTCCGGATCTTGATGCCTGCCAGCTCAACCGCCGGCATGTGGATGATGGTATGGTTCATGATGGTTCCTCTTTTCCTTTGAAGTTGATTTCATTGTACAGAGGCTACGTGGACACCTGTCTGTCCGGTTTCATATATTGCTGCAAAATATTTTGAACCCGACGCACCACTTCCATGGCTGCGAGCTCCGGGGCTTCGATGACGATCTGATCACCGTAGCTTAGCACCATGCCGTAGAACCATTCATCCAAGGGGTACTCCCCCTTCACCAGCAGGCTTCCATCCTCTTGTACCGAGATCTGCTCCGGGCTGAATGAATCACTTACCCGGTGTCTCACCTGCGGAGAAAACCTCATCGTCACCGTATGGTGAGCCTCTGTGGACCATTCCGGCTTCCACTCGTAGGCATCCAGCAGCGGCAGCTCCCGTGGCTCAAATATATCAGGCAGCACCTTCATTTCCAGGATGCGGGATACTCTGAAGATCCGGAACTCATCACGCCTCGTGCAGAAGGCCTGCAAGTACCACACATTCCCTTTTAGAATCAGTCTGCCCGGCTCTAGTGTCCTCCAGCTGTCCGATCCATTCATGTTGATATACTGCAAATTCACTTTTCTTGACTCGAAGACCGCCCGTCTCAGCATACTTACTTTGTCTCTAGTTCCTTTCCCCTGCCCCCAGGGATTCAGGTCAAAGAGGAGTCTCTGAGACATCCCCATACCCATGGCGTTGTCCGAACGCTGAAGGAGTGCTCCCACCTTATCGAGCAGCTGGTCCAGAGTCCGGTCATCCAATGCGGCTCTAACGCCCTTGACGGCTGTAAAAATGGAGGTTATCTCATCCATGGTAAGGAACTGCCGCGAAATGGTGTAATGGCTCATCATCTCAAAGCCGCCACTGCTCCCCTGATGCGCCATGACTGGGATCCCCGCGCGGCTTAATGTATCCATATCCCTGTATATCGTTTTGGTCGATACCTCGAATCGCTCGGCCAATTCCTTGGCGCTGATTCTGCCCCTGTTCAAGAGAAGGACGGTCATAGCCAGCAATCGGTCTATTTTCATCAATTCATTAGCTCCTTCCGAATCCATAAGGCTCATATATCTATCTTAATTCGGAGGTCAGTGTATGAACAGAAGGTTTAACGAAAGAATCGATGAATCATGCTCCGCATTCTCTTTTCATTCTCTTCAAACTGCCGCTGCCTGTGTCCATTAGCGCCGGAAGGATGAGGGAATCCCCACAGTATCCGCGTTTGCTCGATGTGCCCCTGTTCGGCCATCTGGATGAGAACGCGCTCCACCGCCTTCCCAAGCGGGATCAATATCGCATCCGGGAACTGCCCCAGCTCCTTCATGGAGGACAGCGCTTGTCCACTCAGCAGCGGAGAAGCCCCGATCTCGGGGTTTGCTCCAGTGTAATTCCGTTCCCCTACAAATACGGGGTATTTAAGCAGCGATGTCGTGTGCAGAAGCTGTGTATGTTCCCCAAACAGGTCCCTACTTGACCTAATGTTTAGCCGCTTTGGGAGTCCGAGACAATCGAGCATCGAAATCAAATGTCGGCGCATAGAGCCAGCAAACCTGGCCTCTCTTTTGGCGCACCGTAAAATTTCCTCCTCGGGCAATCCAGCCATGAGCCCAGCCTGCGCTGTTCGAACGGCAATCTTCATCTGCGTCCACCCCGGAGTAATCCCTATGATCACCACTCTTGCATCAAAATTGATCCACTCATTGTGGGGTGCATAATACATCGCAAGGCGGTCTTCAGATGCCAGACGGAACGCATTGGTCAATAGGTCCCGCTTGGTCCATTCACCGCTCTGAGGCAGGCTCAATATAGCTGGTTTGTAGCGGTCTAACAATGATGCCATGTTCTTCGTCTCCGTTCACCTTTTGTTTCATCAGGCGTCCTATTCTTTTTCTCTGCCAGCGTCATCGTAGCGAGCCTGGTTGTAACGGTTGATCACTTGGCTCACGTCCTGTCCAGGCATTCCGGCATAGTCTCCTTTCGAGGTTAGCGCAATCCCATTCTCGGATGGCGTAAGACTGGGCTTAAAATTGAAGCCCTTCTTAACGGCGCTGCGGATCAAGATTTCATAAGCCCGGCGCGGATCGCCGTCCATGCGTGCGGCTGCCCCATCTTTGCGCCTCCACCGCAGTCTGGCCGGACGCTTATTTACCCGTTCGATTTTCTCAACCTCATCCACATAATCGCCTTGATCCGTAACCACACGCCGGATTTCGCGCATGAGCCGAAGCCGCTGGGCCATACGCTCTAGCCAGGCGCGAAGGCTCTGTGGGAGCCAGCGCCGCAGCAGCCGGTACAACAGCAGCAACAGGGCCACGGCGACAGCGGCCACGAGCAGGACGAACACGATTTGGCTGACAATGTGCTGCCATTTCGGCGGTTCAGAAGGTGGCGGCAGCTCCGGCAGCCCTTGCTGTGCTGGCGGCAGCTGCTCCGGCGTCTTCGGCTGTCCGTCCCCTCCAAGACCATTCAATATTCCGGCCAGCCATCGTTTAACGTAAGCTAAGCCTGCATTCAGCCCGTTCCACAAGCTCAGCAGGGCAATCACCGCAATGGTTAGCCAGGTCATCCAGCGGTTCCTGGACAGAATTCTGCGCAGCTGCACCTGGTCGGTCTCCTGCGCATTAGAGGCTTCGCGTACGCGATCCCCATTCCACCGGAGCAAGACTGTAAACAGCGTAAATATGCTCACAAAATATAGCGAAAACCGGTAAGGCTCGATAGCCTCCACCTTGGAGGATACGCTATACACAATCAAGGATCCCGCCAATCCGGCCAGCGGCAGATTCAGTTGGATATATCTCCACAGATCCTTGCGGCCGACAATCAATCCGCGAATATCCGCTAGCAGCAGGACGATGACCGCAAAAATAGCGGAGCGAAGGTCGAGTGCCGCCAGCGGCAGCAGTGCAGCAGCCAGAAGCAGAGCTGTAGCCACCCCTTCCTTCCTGCCTGCCGCCTGCCGAAGGCCAATCATCGTGCCTGCCGCATGGAGCACCCAGATCAGCGGCAGCAGCCACCAAGGAGCAGCCTGCATGGCATAGACCATATACAGCAGAATGAAAGGATAACAAGCTGCCGTCTCGAGCAGCGAATTTCCTAGTACGGCGAGGAGGCGGCGCCTGCGGACTCTCTGATCGGTGTGCATCATGCTCCCGCCTCCTTCAATCCTTCCTGCACATCAGCTATAGATACACGGTGACCCTTCGCCTCGATCATCCGGATCGCCTCCCGGATCGCCGGAGAAACATGCGGGGTTACCAGCAAATAATCGATCGTTTCATGGGCTTCCGCCTCTGCTTCGAGCTTTAGCTGCTCATAGAAGGGTCTGTAAACTTTAAGCTCCACAGCGGCCATCGCTTCCAGCAGATCCTCCAGGTGGGGAAGGCCGTAATCTGGCGCAAGATGAGCCATCCTGGCATCCGCCTCAGGCGAAAGATACGCGTTGCTAGCAAAGCCAGCTGCCATCCCCTGATGAATGAGCGCAGCGGCGCAGGTTGCCGCATAAGACAGCGCTTCTTCTATGATGTCCGGCTTGGTAACGACATTCCACATCTGCTCGGAAACCTCAATATTCAGCAGAATCATCGCCTTCGGGTCAGCGGAATAACCGTGCTGATGCACTTGCAGTTCACCTGATCTTGCACTGGCTTTCCAGTGAATCCGGTTCATGCCATCGCCGGGCGCATAGCTTCTCACCCCGGTGTACAGAAACGGATCCTCCACAATCCAGCGGCGCACCGCTAGTTCACCCTGCCAGGTCTTCCAGGAAGATGGCAGCTCTTCATCTCTTCGCAGAGATGGATACACCACCAGGCGTTTGTTCAGCGTTACCTTCAGAGAAGGCGTGCACATCGCGAACAAGTCGCTGCCAGTCATCGTGGCCGTGTCCATACGGAAGATGCCGCGGCCCCGGCACAGAATCTGATGCGTCCGGGTAATGCGTGTCCGGGCGGGAAGCGAGAAGAAGCTCGTATGGTTCTGATAAATTTGACCCTCGCTGATCCAGGTCTCCTTACTTCGCTTGAAGCCCAGGGAAGCCGGAAGCATCGCTTCCAGACGCAGCCACGGGATGGGCACCCTGCGTTTGTTCTCGATGACCTCGACCATTTCGATCCGGTCCCCGGCATAGCAGGTACCGGTGCTGAAATGACGGTCATAGACCAGCTTACTGAGCGCCGTCTTCCCCAAAATATAACCCTGCAGCACCATCACAAGTCCGCAAGCAGCAAAAAGCCAGAACACAGCCATTATTTCACGCCGCTTTCAAGTTCCTTTTCGCTCGGAACCGGGATACTGTCCATAATGCCCATCAGAATGCGCTCTCCATGGCTGCTGCCTGTCTCATGGCGCCGTTTGAGCACCAGTCGGTGTGTCCACACCGGCAACAGGAGCTGTTTGATATCATCGGGCAGCACGTAGTCTCTTCCCTGCAGTGCGGCATATGCCTGAGCAGCGCGGAGCAGCGCCTGCGTACCTCGGGGGCTGATGCCGAGCATCGTTTCGTCATGTCTCCGGGTAGCCTCGGCCAAAGCTACGATATAACCCAGCAGATCATCCGCGATCCGCACCTGCCTGCACAGCCGCTGCGCTTCCAACACCTCTTCGGCGGTCGCCGTCTGCCCGGCTTCCTCTGCCCGCAAGCTGCCTGCAGCCGCCGTCCGTTTCAGAATCTCGACCCCTTCGTCTGCCGATGGATAACCGAGCTTCATCCGGATTAAAAACCGGTCCATCTGCGCTTCGGGCAGCGGGAAGGTTCCCTGGTTGTCCACCGGATTCTGCGTAGCCATCACCATAAATGGACTCGCAAGCGGCATTGTTTTCCCCTCAATACTGATCTGCCGCTCCTCCATGCATTCGAGGAGACTGGACTGCGTCCTCGGGGTGGCCCGGTTGATCTCGTCGGCCAGCACAATACGCGCAAACAGCGGCCCCGGGCGGAAATGAAACTCCCCGTCCTTCTGGTTAAAATAATGGATACCAGTCAAATCCGAAGGCAGCAAATCCGGCGTGAACTGAATCCGTTGGAAGCTCAGACTGAGCGATGCCGCCAGACTTTTGGCAAGCAGCGTTTTACCTGTTCCCGGAACGTCTTCCAGCAGCACATGTCCAGAAGCGAGAAGGGCCGTCAGAAGCAGGTCCACCTCATGCTCCTTGCCTACAATTACGTTTGCAATGTTTTGCTTTAATTTAAGCGCCAACCGATGCACACTCTCCATACTTCTTCCCTACCTTCCCCTTGCCCCCATTTCCTTGAGCTCAAGATGTCATTAAAACGCTTGCAAAAATGGAGCAAGTCTTCTAATTTTCGTTTCTGACTACAGACATTTCACCTATGTTCAAACAAATATGTATTCCAATTTCCTTACCTATCCATTTTAACAAATTTTTCTTAGCAAATGGAGACAGGAAACAAAAACGAGTGACATTGACGCCCGGGCTCTCCCACCCTTAATATGAGCGTAAGAGGTGATTTGACTTGAAAACTATGCTGATTCTTGGCGGCATCATGCTGTTCCTCGCGGTGGCGCTGGGTGCCTTTGGCGCTCATGCCTTGAAAGAACGGCTGAATGAAAGCCAGCAGAAAACATACCAGACCGGCATTCAATATCATTTAGCCCATGGGCTTGGACTCGTGCTGATCGGACTCTATGCAGGCATGACAAACCATGCATCCCTTGCTGTTTTGGCAGGTTGGTTCATTGCTGTAGGCATCGTTCTTTTCTCCGGCAGCCTGTACGCACTCAGTCTGACCGGCATCCGTAAGCTTGGCGCCATTACGCCGCTTGGCGGGGTAGCCTTTTTGGCTGGCTGGGTCCTGTTTATCGTTGCCGCAATTCAAGGGTAAATCAGAGAAACTAGGAACAAAAAGAGCGCATTTCCGGAAACGAGGAAAATGCGCTCTTTTGTTAACCTATTATTCGTTTATGACCGAGTCTCTTCTTTCGCACTCCGTCCCCGTTCACTCTGAATCTGCTTGCTGCGCAGCTGTCCGCAGGCGGCATCGATGTCCGTACCATGCTCCAACCGCACGCTACAGCTGATGTTCTGCTTTTTCAGCGTATCGTAGAAGGCGGTAATGGTCTCCTGCGAGCTCCGTTGATACTGGCTGTGCTCGTCGACCGGGTTGTACGGAATCAGGTTCACATTCACCAGATTTCTGCGGTTGCCTACAAGCTCGGCCAGTTCCAGCGCATGCTCCGGCTGGTCATTGACATCCCTCAGCAGGATATATTCCAGCGTAATTCTGCGGTTGGTCTTTTCCAGGTAATAATCGATAGCCTCCATCAGCGGCTCAATCGGATAGGCCTTGTTGATCTTCATAATCTGCGTGCGGATGTCGTTGTTCGGCGCATGCAGGGAAATAGCCAGGTTCGTGCCCAGATCGCTGTCGGCAAACTCCCGGATCTTCGGCACAAGACCGCTGGTGGATACCGTGATGTGACGCGGTCCGATTGCAAGTCCCTTGTGATCGCGGATCACCCGGATGAAGTTCGACATATGCTCGAAGTTATCGAACGGCTCGCCGATCCCCATCACGACAATATGGGTGACCCGCTCATCTTTTTTCATTTGATCCAGATGCAGCTGTACCTTCATGACCTGCTCTACGATTTCACCGCTCGTCAGATCCCGGCTTTTGCTCAGCAGTCCGCTGGCACAGAAGCTGCACCCGATATTGCAGCCCACCTGCGTGGTCACGCATACTGAAAGGCCGAACTTGTGGCGCATCAGCACAGTTTCGATCAGGTTGCCATCTTGGAGACGGAACAGAAACTTGATCGTGCCATCGGCCGATTCCTGCTTCGTGTGCTCCTCCAGCGTCTGAATGGCGAAATGCTCGGCCAAAAGCTCTTGCAATTCCGGTCTTACCTCCGGCATCGCGGAGAATTCGGTCACCCGCTTGCGGTACAGTCCATCCCATACCTGCAGTGCACGTGATTTTTTATACCCGTGCTCAGCCAGCCATGCGGCCAGCTGGTCGAGAGTTAATCCATAAATGGATGGTTTGTTCATTACGACTTTCCTCTTTTCAGAAACCTAAAATTCAGTTCCTCTCTACTTTACCAGATTGGAACAGCGATCTGTCCTTATTGTCCCAAAATTTTATTGTTAAAACAAGGGGAGACATCCATCCCATATCCATCTGTTATACGCCTGCCAAGAAACCCTCCAAGCGTTCCTTCTGACGCAAATGATGGCGGTAATGCATTTCGACCAGCATGAACCATTCGCCTGCATTCAGGGCACCAAAGCCGGGATGGACAAGCTTATTTTGCGCTGGTGCAGTTTGTACAAGCGGATCTATTCTCTTCATTTCGGCCAGTACGTTCAGCAGCCCTTCGCGAATCTGCTCCTTGCTGCCAGGCTGGGACGGCGTATATGCCGGAGATGGCGGAACCTGAACCCGCACGGGAGGAAAGGCCTGATTCGAAAATGCAGACTTCCCGCCCTCCGTTTTCTCACCTTCCTTCATGACTCCCTCGGCTGAAGTGGCACATGCTTCGACATTCCGCAGATGCATGCGTAAGGAAGCGTTAATTAAGTGCATATACATTTGCCCAAGCGACCACTCTTCTTCTCCAGGCTTTCGAGTTAAGTCTTCCATACTGAAACGGTCCAGCTCCTCTAGGTAATACTGCGTAATGCTGTCCATCCTTTGTATCATTTCTTGTGTATTCATCCCATCATCACTCCTCAATTTGATCATGGGACCAATATACAACAACGCTACTGACAGCGTTATGTCAGTAGCGTTTCAGGAGCTTTTCGGCTTCTTCAAGAACCCGGGAACGTAAGGCCTCCGGCTCCAGCACGATAACTCCCGCACCCCACCCGAGCACCCACGACAGAATTTCCTCCATTCGCCTGATCCGCAGCTTCACCCGGAGACCTTCGGGATGATCTTCTTCAAAGGTATCGATATAGTAGAAATGCGACTCTCTAACACGGTCCGCGATTCCATGGTCGGCAAGTAGAATGACTTCCATATCGCGGTCATCCTGAGGTCTGTATGCCTCCAGATTGAAATCAGGAGGAAACTCATAACTGTCCGTGGTCTCTTCCAGCCCGCTCATGCGTGACAGCCGAAAATGGCGGATCTCCCGCCGGAGCTCACAAGCGGCTACCAGCATCCACACTCCCTGTACATGCACGAGTCCATAGGGCGCCGCCACGCGCGTGCTATCCCGCTGAGGGACCGGGCCGGTCGTTTTGGCATAGTGGAAGCGGATCTTTCGCCGATCCAGCATGGCACGGCGCAGCACCTCCATATTTTCGCGTTCATGCTTGCTGCCGTCTTCTTTCCGGGATGTAAGCAGCCGCATGGTTGCGCGCACCTGCTCTGCTTCATGCCGCACCTGTTCAGGAAGTACCGCCTCCAGCTTGGCTTTAGATGATTCGGCATGAATGCCGTAATTCGGCTCCAGCTTTTTCTGCACAAATTCGGCACCCAAGAGGAGTGTCACCGCCTCGCTGGCCGAGAAGCTTAAGGGAGGCAGAAAATATCCTTCCATCAGGGAGTACCCTTGTCCCGGTGCTCCTACGATAGGCACATTCGCTTCGCTGAGCGCCTGCATATCCCGGTATATGGTGCGTACGCTTGTCTCAAACCGGGCGGCCAACTCCTCGGCCCGGACGATCTTTCTGCCCTGCAGTTCAAGAACAATCGCCAGCAGGCGGTCCGTTCTGTTCATTGTGTATTTACTCCTCTGCTTCTAAACGCTCTACTCTCGTTTTCTTGCATCTTCAATCTATTATACAATCCTATTCCTGTTTATTCGTATTTCTCACCAGAACCGGTTCGGATCGAACCTGTACCGATAGGATGGATCTGGCCCAAAGGGATCTTGTGAAATAAACATGGGCTGCTCTGATTCCAGACCCGGGTAAACAGGCGGAGCATACTGCGGCTGTTGAACAGGTACAGAAGGAATATCCCGGCTCTGGCAATCAACGGGCGGGCCCAAAATGACAGACTGTGTGATTGGAGCTACCGTCTTTGCGTACTCCTCCGGATTGACACAATAAGCCCGGTTCATAATTTCTTTCGGCGTAAACCGCAGGAAATCAGAAGCGTACACAATATCCGGAGTCGGCTGATCGAAAATCGCCATAATAAACGTGTTATCCGTAAGCGAAACAAGCCAGTGGAACCAGCCCTTTGGAAACTTGGATACTTGCCCTGGTTTGAGCCGGTAAGTCATCAGCTGTTGTGTAAACGGGTTAAAAACAGATGTCATCACTTCGCCGGTAATCACAACGATCAGTTCATCGACATTGGTGTGCCAATGCGGATTAATCATGATTCCCTGACTCATATAAACATTGAAGAAGCCGGTACCGACTGCCGGCAGCTGCGCCGCAAAAAGCTGGGTAATATAGTTCTTCGGGTCCCGGCGGTAGTTCACAACCTCATTCGAATCGGCACTCAGGTTCAAGGAAGGGGATGTCAGATCAACATTCATTTTGGAGCCTCCTCTGGGTAGATGTCTACCTCACTCTATGCATCCTCCTAGGCGAATGCTCCTGGCCTTTCATGTCCGCATGAACAATGCTGTTGTGACTGCAGCAGATTAAGCTATAATAATATCAAGTCCCCATATGGATAACATTTACAATTACGGAGGTTCTATGAATGAACAAAGCCCAGCACATGGACGCCTTTCTCCATTCTTTTGAAGGGGAAGTAACGGGCGACGTCATCCACAAAGTCGTACTGCAAACATTCGGGATTGATCTGGATGCCGTCTCTCTGTTAACGGAAGCAGAGAAGGAAGCATTGGCGGCAGCCCAGGATACGCAGACAGAGATCGAAACCATAGCGGCCTCTTCCAGCCGTCTGCTGCCCCGCCATGTGATAGATTCGCAGCTTACCGTCTATAACGGACAGATAACAGGCCCCGCCATCCGCGCGATGTTGAATCATCTATTCGGCGTAAATCTCGATGCCATCTCCTCGCTGGAAAAATCAAGAATCTCGCTATTCTCCAAGCAGCAATGGATCGTGCAGCACGAACGTGATTTATTCGTCGTCTATACAGGCGAAGGCGATGTAGATGTCAGGGTGTATCCAACCGTTTATTATAAAGAGCAGACAGGCATGGACGGTCTGCCGGAAGATCTGCAGATTGCCCTAAAGGGACTAGGTTATCAATTTGATGTCGATATGAACGGCTTTTATTTTGTAAATCCGGACGGACAAGCTGTTCCGGATGCCTTTAAAGGGCAGACAATGGGGGCCATCATGGCGACCATCGGGAATTCCTGCAGCCACTTGTAAAAAGGAAGCACATAACATTTGACAGACCGCTTTTAGTTGTAGTTTTTCTTAAAAAAGGGCGCTGATCCATGGATCAGCGCCCTTTTATCATCTTTATTTGCCGAAGGAGGACAAAAATTTCACGCGGTCTCCCATTGGAGGCGTATTGTTGTCCACCAGTGCGATCTCCAGCACCGCAGGGCCACCTGTGTTCAACAGGCTGCGCACAGTATCCTGAGTCAGATCGCCCAGCTCGTTCACGCGGAAGCTTGGAATATCCATCGCAGCTGCCATGGCCGCAATGCTGATGGCCTTCTGCTCGAAGGAAGCATGCGAACGCTTATACTGAAGCTCATGCCCATGATAAACCATGCCGAGACGGGCATTGTTCATCACCACGAACAGGATCGGTAGATTGTATTCCTTGGCCGTCAGAATCTCCATACCGTGCATGAAGAAGCAGCCGTCTCCCGTGATACATACCACCGGACGGTCCGGATCAGCCAGCTTCGCGCCGATGGCCGAGCCAATACCGCTGCCCATCGCGCCGAAATGCACGTTAATATCAAAAGTATTGAAATCCAATACGTTCATGTAGTGGATTACGTATGACATGAACTCGCCGATATCTACGGTGTAGCGCGTATCCGCAGGCAGATGCTTTTGCAGGTTTTTAAGCACGTTTTGTGTATTGTATTCATCCGTGACCTGATAGGGTTGGCTTTTCTCCAGCTCCTTCGCGCCTGGTTTAGGCAATCCGAGCGCCTTCAGCTCTTCGATCAGGAACATCAGACTCAGGTTTATATCGCCCAGAACCGGAATGTCGATCTCATACTTCCGATTAAATACCGTTTGGTCAAAATCCATCTGAACACAGAAACGACCCTTCGTCAGATTCATATTATAGTTGTTTGTTGCGGTCTCACCGAGACTCGAACCGAGAATAAGCAAGGCTTGTCCGTCTCCTTCATTAATGAGAGCCGATGCTCCATCGTGTCCTGCAAACCCAAAAATGCCTGCATGCAGTGGATGCTCTTCGGGAATAAATCCTTTGGCCTGCGGCGAGGTTAGAATCGGCCAATGAAGCAGCTCGGCAAGCTCCAGCAGCTGGTCTACCGAATTCCGGACACCCTGTCCCGCAAAAATATAGCCTTTTTCACGCTTAACCAGCTCCTGCGCCACCTGCCTGATGACGTCAAGATTAGGTACGATCGGCGCTCTTTTCGGCGGCTCGGGAATGGTGACATGCTGCACTTCACCCTGCTGTACATCGATCGGCATCGCGACATGAACCGGTCCAGGCACGCCAGAAACCGCAATTTCGGCAGCCTTGGCGACTTCAGCCAGCAGATCCTTCGATTCGCGTACCATCACACTGTATTTGGTCACCGGACGGAATACCGGCTCAGCATCCAGCTCCTGTGAAGCGTTGAGTCCCAGTGTACTTAACGGAACAGCACCTGTCAGGAAAAGAACCGGCAAATGCTCGCGCATGGCATTGGCTGCGCCGGTTACCAGATTCGTTCCGCCAGGTCCGCTGCAGCCAATTACAACACTCATCTGGTTAGAATATTTAGCATAGGCCGCGGCCATATACGACGCAGCTCCTTCATGCTTGGTGACAACCGGTGTAATTTCAGGCATCTCCACCAATTGGTCAAACAGGACATTGACGGAACCCGCTGGAATTCCGAAGATATGTCTCACGCCCTGTCCTTTCAGATACTCTAATACTGCACGTGCTGCTTTCATAAAAAAACCTCCCAAAAATACATATTTATCTATGATGTAACGGAGTGAACTGAAGGCCTAGGCCTTTAGCTCACTCCACAGGATAGGTATAATTCAGCGATATCTTCCGCCTTCATCGGGCGGCTGAAATAGTAGCCCTGCATCAGATAGCAGCTGCGGGCAGCCAGAAATTCGGCCTGCTCCTTCGTCTCGACCCCTTCAGCAATGACATGGAGGTGTAGGTTCTGGGCCAGCGTAATAATCGTGTTGGTAATAGCCGCATTATCATCATCCTGGATAATATCCTGCACGAAGGATTTATCGATCTTCAGCGTGCTGATCGGGAAATTTTTCAGATACCCCAGAGAGGAGTAGCCTGTACCAAAATCATCGATGGCAATGCTGATGCCGAGGCCTTTCAGCTGTTCCATCGTTTTCAGCGTAATATCCGAATTCTTGATGATTTGGTTTTCGGTCACCTCCAGATGGAGGTATTCAGGTGACAACTCGGTCTTTTTCAGGATGTTCTTGACCATCCCGAATAAGTTGTCCTGCTCAAACTGCCGGACGGATAGATTCACCGACACGCTGATGCGCGGATAACCTTTGTCATGCCACTCCTTTATTTGCCGGCAGGCATTTCTCAGAACCCATTCCCCAATAGGGACGATTAGTCCCGTCTCTTCGGCAATCGGAATAAACTCATCCGGCGATACCATGCCCTCGGTCGGATGAGTCCAGCGCAGTAGAGCCTCCACACCGACAATAGTATTGGTTTTATAGTTAATCTGCGGCTGATAATAAATCATCAGCTCATTTTGATCGAGAGCTTTATATAATGCATTTTCAAATTTAACAATTTCAAAGGTTCGCGTATCCATGCCCGAGCTGAAGAAATGATAGCTGTTCCCGGAGATTTCCTTGGATTTGTACATCGCAGTATCGGCGTTTTTAATCAATGTTTCGCTGGTATCCCCGTGGTCCGGGAACAGGCTGATGCCGATGCTCGTTTTGATATACACCTCGTTATCCTTGACATAGAAAGGCTCGGCAAACGATGCGATCACCTGATCGACGACCTTTTGAATCTCTTTCCTGCTCTTGATGTTTGGCAAAAAAATGGTGAACTCGTCTCCGCCTTGACGTGAAACCGTAGCGCTTTTCGGAATGCAAACGCTTAGACGTTTGGCCACATCGCGCAGCAGCAGATCGCCGTAGGTATGCCCCAGCGTATCGTTGATAAACTTGAAACGGTCCAAATCCAGGTATAAGAGCGCTATTTTTCCTCCATTCATTTGGGCATACTTAATGCCCTGATTGAGTCGATCTTTGAGCAATACCCGGTTAGGCAAGTCCGTCACACTGTCAAAATAGGCATGGTATTTGATTTCCTCCTCCATCTGCTTCCGCTCCGTAATGTCCTTAAAGGTGACCACGTCACCCACAATGTCTTCTCCTTCCTTGATGGAAGAGATGACGTATTCCACGGGAAAGCTGGAATTGTCTTTGCGATAGAAACGGTCGTCCGTATGGCAGTTGCTCCACTTGCGCTCATTCGTGCCATTTTCCTTCTGTTTATTGATCCTCTTGCCATTGAAAATAATATTGCCGGGCTGCCCGATCAATTCACCCTTGGTCTCATAGCCAAGCATAGCTTCACCGGCCGGATTGCAGAAGGTAATGTTCCCTTCCAGGTCCAATCCAAAAATCCCCTCACCTGCCGAGTTGAGGATCAGTTCCTTCTCCCGGCTCATGTGCTGCAGCTCCGTAACGACCCGCTCAAGCTCCTTGTTCTTAAAGGTAATCTCCGAGGTTCTTTCTTCGATGATGACCTCCTGCTTCTCCATATATAGGAGATTGGAGAGCGTTGAGGCTGTAGCTTCTACGATGGATTGGCACAGTTGTATAGTCGCTTCGTTATACAGGGTGATCTTGTCCTCCAGATTTACGACAGCAATCACACCCAGCACCTCGCCCATGGATACAAGCGGAAACATGGACATTCCCTTGATCCCGAAATCGCGGCATGCTTCATGGTTAGGCCTGTCATCCACGAAGACATCAGGAATAATGATCACCTTTTTCGTGCTTATAACCTCTTGGAGAACGGCATCATTTTCCGGATCGATTTTAATTCTTTGATGCGTTCTCATCCAGTCTTCTTCAGTCCAGTCGCTGTCCTTGCTGAGCTTGGCCGGCTTGATTCGTTTACCTGCCAGTGGATCCAGCAGATGCGCCCCAACATTATAATTGTTCAGTACTTTCGCAATATAGTAAAAGCTTGTATCGAGCCCTTGCTGCATGGTCGAACACATCGACAGGTTGCGTGTCACGTCGAGCAGGAGCTGCTTTTCAGCAATCAGATTTTCCTTATGGGTCAAATTGTTGGCGTTGCGGATAGCGACAGCTGCCATATTGACATAGGCCTCGACCGTTTGAATCTCCGATTCGGTCAGGTTCATCGGAATGCCGTAGTCAAACAAAAATACGAGTCCAAACAGTTCATTTTCATATGAGATGGGAAGAACGAGCAGGGATTTGATCTCAAATCCTTCAATAGCCCAAGAATCAGGGCGTTCATCTTGCGATGTGTCCGGAATGTAGATCGTTTTTTGCGTTTCGATTACTTCTTTGGCCAGCTGATCACGCTGGATATCAATAATATGCATATCCAGCGTCATACCGTTAATGGTTTCGGGTTTACCGACATATCCTCTGAAATTCCCATCTTCCTGCGGCAAATAAATTCCCACCGAATCACATCGGACAATTTCCTCCGAGATTGCTGTCGTTACATGCTGTAGTACCTCTCGTAATTCCAGCCTGGTGTTGATTAACTTCGTAATGTTCGCAAGCCGGGAATACCTCGTTTGCTCCTTCACCATCACACGCTCTCCCCTTGTCATCTTCGTTTGGCATCGATGTATGGTCCTGCTATTAATGAACTACTTATGTCATATAAGCGTATGATCTCCCGATCCTAAGTCGATTGCATTTGCTCTAATTTTCTCTATGATAAGGTCCTATTTTCCTTATTTTAACTCACTTCGCTATCTTTTTTATATATCGAATCTTAAAAAAATAGTAATTTTTAGTTATTTTAACAGATCAACAAAGTAACACTGCTCAAAGAGCGACATGAACTGTCATTTGGGATTTGATGCTTATATGGAAAAGAGTCCATACAGCAAGGGATCCTGATGCATATACTCATTCATATATATGGAACTCTAAAAAGAGAAGAGGGACATCAGTGGGCTTAGGAAAAATGAATAAATATTATGTAATGTTAAAGCATCCTGCCTTACGTCGATATCTGCCCAAAACACGCTGGATGACGGCCTCAAGAACCTTGCGGATGCTGAAAGCCTATCCATCCGTCTTCATTAAACCCAATCATGGAAGTGGCGGCGGCGGAATCATCCGTGCCAAGAGATTGAGCAGGGGATATGAGGTTCGGTCTGGCTCAAGTCAGAAGATTGTTGGAAGATCTCGATCTGCCTTAAAAGCAATTCATTCATATCGGAGTTCAAGACACCAGTATCTGGTGCAAAAAGGTCTCCGATTAGCGAAGTACCATGGGGTGATCTTTGATATCCGTATATATATGCAGAAGCCAAAGCATACATGGATGATCGCGGGCATGGTAGCCCGTGTGGCTGCACCTCATAAATTTGTGACCAATTATCATAAAGGAGGGCATGCAGCACCTTTGCATAGAGTGCTCTTCAGCCTTTTCCATCACGACCAAGCGAAAGCGAAAGCCTGTTTACGTAAAATAGAGAAACTATCCATGATCATTGCAAAAACCCTTAATAAACGGTACCCGCTTCGCGAATTAGGGGTTGATCTTGCCATAGACGAAGATGGCCATATTTGGATCATCGAAGCTAATTCACGCCCGGGCCATATGTTGTTTTACCAGCTTTCTGATCACTCAATGATCAGAACCATTATGAAAAACAAACAACGTATTCGGAAATAGGCTCCGATTTTTAGGGGAAGGAGAAAGTTTCAATGAAAAAAACAAAGAAGCTTAGAGACTTAATCAACTCCGAAAAGCTGGAGTTTATCATGGAAGCCCATAATGGTCTGTCTGCCAAAATTGTCGAGGAGGCAGGATTTAAAGGGATTTGGGCTAGCGGGTTATCGATCTCTGCAGCTTTGGGAGTAAGAGACAATAACGAAGCTTCCTGGACCCAGATTATGGATGTTCTAGAATTCATGAGTGACGCGACGTCCGTCCCGATTCTACTAGATGGGGATACGGGCTACGGTAACTTCAACAATGCAAGACGGCTGGTGAGAAAGATGGAGCAGCGCAATATTGCAGGGGTATGCATTGAAGATAAGCAATTTCCTAAAATGAACTCTTTCATTAACGGTCAATTACAGCCTATGGCTGATATCGAGGAATTTTCCGGTAAGATTAAAGCGATGAAGGATGCCCAATCCGACGATGATTTTTCGGTCATAGCCAGAGTAGAGGCTTTTATTACAGGGAGGGGACTTGACGAGGCACTGCTGCGGGCGGAAGCCTACCGGAAGGCAGGTGCCGATGCTGTGCTCATACACAGCAAAAGGTCGGATATTACGGAGATTGAGGCGTTCATGAAGGAGTGGGCGGGAAGATTGCCTGTAGTGATCGTGCCCACGAAGTATTATACGACCCCAACTGATAAGTTTCGGGAGCTGGGGATTAGCCTTGTAATTTGGGCGAACCATAATTTGAGGTCGTCTATCGAAGCCATGGAACAAACATCCCGCAGAATTTATCAGGATGAAAGCCTTATCCATATCGAAAAAGACGTTGCAACACTTGAAGAGGTTTTCAGACTTCAAGGAGCAGAAGAGCTGAAAGCTGCAGAAAAACAATACCTCCCGCCGTCGAAGTCAGATTCGGGTGAGAGCAAATAATGGAAACAGGCCTGTTTGGAAACGAGCTGCGGAAATTAGGATTTACCTTTTTCAGCGGTGTACCATGCTCTTACCTGAAAAACTTAATCAATCATGCCATCAACGAACATGATTACGTTGCAGCAGCCAACGAAGGGGATGCGGTTGCCATTGCATCCGCTGCCTATATAGGAGGTAAGAAGTCCGTTGTTCTGATGCAAAATTCAGGGCTAACCAACGCTGTTTCGCCGTTAACATCCCTCAATTACCCCTTTCGGATTCCGCTGCTTGGATTTGTCAGCCTTCGCGGAGAGCCGGGTATCCCCGATGAGCCTCAACATGAACTTATGGGCAGAATCACAACACAGATGCTGGATTTGATGAACGTGGAATGGCAATATCTTTCCAAAGATTTAGAGGAGGCCAAGAAACAACTGATTCAGGCCGATGAAGAAATTGCTCGAAATCGGCCGTTCTTCTTTGTCGTCAAGAAAGGGACATTTGACGTAGAGCCTCTGAAAAAGCTGC
This sequence comes from Paenibacillus mangrovi, assembly GCF_022898935.1. GTDB lineage: Bacteria > Bacillota > Bacilli > Paenibacillales > Paenibacillaceae > Paenibacillus_AQ > Paenibacillus_AQ mangrovi. The sequence goes on from NZ_JALIRP010000005.1 coordinate 305,440, forward strand.
AAAATTCCGTTCATTTAAACCAGATCACACAACATGCCCATACAGACAATCAGATGCCTACACGGTATGAGTCATTAGCTATGATTAACTCTGTGAAAGACAGAGATACGATACAGCTTGCAACCACAGGCAAAACAGGACGGGAATTGTATGAAATTGAAGATGCCAACAACAATCTGTATATGGTGGGCTCTATGGGGTGCATCGGATCTTTCGGACTCGGGCTCGCTCTAAGCCAACCTAGCAAGAATATCGTCGTCATTGACGGAGACGGTTCTTTATTGATGCGTATGGGAAGCCTTGCGACAAATGGGTATTATAACCCGAGCAATATGGTTCATGTTCTTCTCGATAATAACGCTCACGAATCAACAGGCGGACAAAGCACGGTATCCCATAATATTGATTTCGTAAACATTGCCGCTTCCTGCGGGTATACAAAGTCGATCCATGTCCACAACCTCGAAGAACTAAAAGCTTGTTTACAACAATGGAAAGAGACCAAAGGGCTTACTTTCCTGTATATGAAAATATCCAAGCACTCAAAGGATCAGCTTGCTCGTCCGAGCATAAAGCCTCATGAAGTAAAGGAACGTCTACAGCGATTTATCCAAAGCGATCCCGTGAAGACCGAGGAAGTGGATGGCTCATGAGTACTGCCGTAAAGAGAAACATTTTGCTTACTCCAGGTCCGACAACGACTACAGATAGTGTGAAATGGTCACAGGTAGTTCCAGATATATGCCCTCGGGAAGCCGAGTTTGGCGAAATTATGGAGCATATTACTACAGAGCTCACCCGTGTGGTTGCGGATTCGGACCATTATCAGACTATATTGTTTGGCGGATCGGGTACTGCGGCCGTTGAATCCATGATCTGTTCCGTCCCGGGCAACGAAGCCATAGTCATTGTTAATAATGGTGCTTATGGAAAACGGATGTGCGAGATCGCCAAGGTCTATGGCATCGATTATTTAGAATTCAGGAGTCCCTTTGATGATGCTATTGATATGGCTGAATTAGAGAGGTTAATCCGATCCTCAGGCCGTACGATTTCTCATCTCGCTGTGGTACATCATGAGACAACAACCGGCCTTCTGAACAACGTGAAAGAACTTGGTGAATTATGTAGAAAATATCATATGGACATGATGGTGGATGCCATGAGTTCATTTGCTGCGATTCCGATTCAGATGAAGGAAATGAACATCTCCTTTTTGGCATCCAGCTCCAATAAGAATCTGCAGGGGATGCCGGGCGTTTCGTTCGTGATCGCAGAAAAAAGTAAATTGGAGCATTTGAAGGACAAGAAACCAAGAAGTTATTATTTGAATTTGTACGCTCAATATCAATATTTTGCAGATCATGCGCAAATGCGGTTTACACCACCGGTACAGACTTTGTATGCACTTAGGCAAGCGATCCAGGAATTAAAACAGGAAGGTATAGCGGAGCGTTATGAAAGATACACGACATCCTGGAAAACCTTAATTAGCGGGCTAAAAAAGCTGGGCTTAACCTACATCGTCCCCGAAGAGCACCATTCCAAAATCATTACTTCCATTCAGGAACCTTATGAAGGTTTTGACTTCCAATCCATGCATGATTTTTTCTACAGCAAAGGTATTATGATTTATCCCGGCAAACTAGCGGAACTAAAGACGTTCCGGATTGCTAATATAGGAGACATCACGCATAAGGATATCGAGACGTTTTTGGAATTACTTGAAAATTATCTGGGCACAGTTAAGTGAACATGAGAAAGGTGGAGTCCCATGGGATCTGTAACAAGGAATAAATGGTATAAATATGTGTTTTTGAAAAGGTATGGTCCCCTAGCTCGTTATTTACCCAAAACGCGGATGATGAGTCTACACTCCTTCCGGGCTCTTCTGGGAAAATACGGGCATGTCATTGTTAAACCGGTTTGGGGAAGTCGCGGACGAGGTGTCATTCAAGTCTCGAAATTGGGTCATCATAAGTATGGCATACACTACGAGAATAGGCAAAAGGTGAAGCGGGGGAAAAAGAATACCTATCGTTATCTAAGAAAAAAAATCGGATCTACCCCTTATATGGTTCAAAAGAGAATTACACGCCCGACTATAGATAATCGTCCTTTTGATATGAGGGTCATCGTTCAACGGAAAAGACACTCATCTCATTGGGTAGTCACAGGAAAAGTGATCAAGGTTGCAGGCAAAGGTTACATTGTTTCCAATAATACGCGGAGTAAGGGACAATTGCATAAGTTTAAGTCGGGCATTCGGAAGTCATCCATTAGGCACCTATCTGTTTCCGATTTAGAATCCAAAATTGATAAAGTTTCAATTCGTTCCGCTAAGAGATTAGGAGCTTTATTTCCCCATCACCGTATTTATGGCATGGACATTGCAACAAACCAGAAGGGGCGTGTTGCCATTATTGAAACGAACCTTTATCCGGCAATGTCCCATTTCCGTAAGCTGAATGATAGAGAGCTTTATAACCGTATAATGTCATATAAAAGAGGTTGATAATGGACGTGGCCCCTCATGCGAGGGGCTTTATTTTTATGTGATGAAACGGAAATAGGCTTAGTTCATCATTTTTTTAACGAGCGCCTTGTTGCGGTCCTTGAATACCTCATTATGCGAGGAGACCATCGCAATTTGTCCAGCATCCGGCTGAATAAACTGCTTCGCCTTGTTAACGGCGTTGGCCGCGTCCTGGAAGGCGCCTGCGATGAGATTCAGCTTGCCTTCATGCATCAGAATATCTCCTGCCGCGTACAAGCCTGGAACCGAGGATTCGCTGCTGGGCGTGCCTGCGATGTAATCCTGCTCCGCGATGTCGATCTTGAGTGTGCTATTCTGCAGCAGTGTCGTGTCGCGCTCATAGCCGTGGTTAATGACCACCTCATCGACCGCAAGCGAGAATACCTTACCGGTCTGATGATGGGTCAGCTCCACGCGTTCAATCACTTCGTGATCGCCGCGCGCATACAGCTTGGTAATGGAGGTATAGGATAAACACTCCACCGAGCTGTTCAGCAGATGTCCCACGCTCGCTTCGTGTCCGGTTAGCGCATCCCTCCGGTAGGTGATATAGACCTTTTTCGCGATAGGTTCCAGTTCGTTGGCCCAGTCGATCGCCGTATTTCCCCCGCCGGAAATCATGACGGTCTTATCCTTGAACTGCTTGAGGGATTTCACCGTGTAGTGCAGATTGCTGACCTCAAAACGGCTCGCACCTTCAATCTCCAGCTTTTGCGGATTCAAAATGCCGCTGCCAACAGCCACGATGACGGTTTTGGAGAGATGGGTGCGGCCCGAAGTGCCGTGAAGCTCGAAAATGCCGTCTTCCCGGCGCGTAATGGATTCAATTTTCTCATTCAGCACGACCTCGGGGTTAAACGTCAGCCCCTGTTGTACCAGCTGCTCGATGAGCTTGGCACCAGGCACCGGAGTCAGGCCGCCGACATCCCAGATCATTTTCTCCGGATATACATGGACCTTGCCGCCTAGTTCAGCCTGAAATTCAATGATTTTGGTCTTCATCTCTCTCAGCCCGCTATAGAAAGCGGAGTACAGTCCAGCTGGACCCCCGCCGATCACTGTCATATCGAACATTTCTTCCTGACCCATTTCCGCTCGCTCCTCAGATATTTTCATTATTGATAACAATTCTCATTATCAGTAAAATATACACGTGTTTAGCTATCTTTTCAAGATTGTATTGACAATTATTCAAATTCAACTTATCCTTTTGATGATACTGAGAATCATTATCACTATTTGTCTCACATAAACATTTTACTCATATAGGAGGGCAGGTCATGTTTCGGCTGTACACAACGGAACTAAGTATTGGATACGGCGAACGCTCTATCATAAAGAATCTCAGTGTGAACATTCCCGATCAAAAGATCACCGCCATCATCGGCTCTAACGGCTGTGGCAAATCCACACTGCTGAAAGCCATCACACGGATCATTCCGCATCAAGCCGGAGCCGTTATCCTGGACGGTGAAAATATTGCCAAGGAAAATACAAAGCAGCTGGCGAGAAAGATGGCCATCCTGCCGCAGACTCCGGAAAGCGCAGCGGGACTGACCGTCGGCGAACTGGTATCTTACGGACGTTTTCCTTATCAAAAAGGCTTTGGGCGCCTGACAACACGGGATTACGAGATCATCGATTGGGCGCTTGAGAAAACAGGTACGAAGGATTACAAGTTCCGCTCAGTAGATACACTCTCCGGCGGGCAGCGTCAACGAGTATGGATTGCCATGGCGCTGGCCCAGGAAACCGATATTATTTTCCTCGATGAGCCGACTACATACCTTGATATGGCGCACCAGCTGGAGGTATTGGAGCTGCTCAAGAAGCTGAATATGGAACAGCAGCGCACGATCGTCATGGTGCTTCATGATATCAATCAGGCCGCGCGGTTTGCGGACTATCTCATCGCCCTGAAGAACGGAGAAATTGTCAAAACGGGCAGCAGCGAAGAAGTAATCAACCACGACGTACTGAGGCAGGTATATCAAATCGACGCGGCCATCGGACGCGATCCTCGTACGGATAAGCCGATGTGCGTCACTTACAACCTGATTAAATAAAGGATTTTGAACAGTCCTTACATTGTGAAAATAATCTCTTATAAAAGGAGTCTGCACTCATGAAAAAAGCGTTTTTACCACTCTTATTCTGCCTCATCTTGGTCTTAAGCGCCTGCGGTAATAAACAAGCCAGCGAGCCGTCCGGCGATAAAGTCGAAGGTAATGCAGCCGCTGATAGCGCCAAGCCTCAAACGATTATTTATCAGTCGGAGAACGGCCCGGTTGAAGTTCCTGCTGATCCGAAGCGCGTCGTGGTCCTCTCGAGTTTTGCCGGCAATGTGTTGTCTCTGGGCGTGAATCTGGTGGGCGTCGACTCCTGGTCGAAGATGAACCCGAACTTCCAGGATAAATTGAAGGATGTTCAAGAGGTTTCGGATGAAAACCTGGAACAAATCATTGAACTGAACCCGGATCTAATCATCGGCCTGTCCAATATCAAAAATATCGACAAGCTGAAACAGATTGCTCCAACCGTTACTTTTACTTACGGAAAAGTAGACTACCTGACGCAGCATCTGGAAATCGGCAAGCTCTTGAACAAAGAGAAGGAAGCTGAGGCCTGGGTCGATGACTTCAAAGCCCGTGCGGGAAAAGCCGGCGATGAAATCAAAGCCAAAATCGGCGAGGATGCGACCGTTTCCGTGATTGAAAGCTTCGACAAGCAGCTGTATGTTTTCGGCGACAACTGGGGCCGCGGCACCGAAATTCTGTATCAGCAGATGAAGCTGAAAATGCCTGAGAAAGTGAAGGCCTCCGCTCTCAAAGAAGGTTACTATGCGATATCTCCTGAAGTATTGCCGGAATTCGCCGGCGACTATGTGATTTTCAGCAAAAATAAAGATGCCGACAACTCTTTCGAAGAAACGAGCACCTATAAAAATATCCCTGCGGTTAAAAACAACCATGTGTACGAGGCCGATGCCAAAGCCTTCTATTTCAACGATCCGATCACACTGGATTATCAGCTTGATTTCTTCATTAAAAACTTTCTGGGGAAGTAATGCGTTATGAAAATGAAGCTTGAACGAATCCCTTTTATCTATAAAATACTCGCAGCAGTACTGCTCTTTATCGGCCTATTTTTCCTTGCAATGGTACTCGGAGCAGCCCAAACCTCCTTCATGGATGTATGGGCTGCCCTGACAAGCAGCAGTGATGGCGAGAAGCTGTCCGTCATCCGCGAAATCCGCCTTCCGCGTGAAATCGCAGCGATTTTCGTCGGTGCAGCCTTAGCCGTCTCCGGCGCTATTATGCAGGGAATGACACGCAACCCGCTGGCTGATCCGGGACTTCTCGGTTTAACGGCCGGAGCCAATGCGGCACTCGCTGTGACGATTGCACTTATGCCTTCCGTCAATTATTTCGGCCTGATGATCGCTTGCTTTATCGGCGCTGCCGTCGGTGCGGGCCTCGTATTCGGCATCAGCGCTGTCAAAAGAGGTGGCTTCTCCCCACTCCGCATCGTACTTGCGGGCGCAGCCATCTCGGCTTTTCTGTATGCTGTTGCGGACGGCGTGGGCATTACCTTTAAAATTTCCAAGGACGTCTCCATGTGGACCTCTGGCGGCCTGATCGGCGCCAATTGGGAGCAATTAAAGGTCATTGTACCTTTTATCGTCGTTGGGATTATCATCGCCATGCTACTGTCCAAGCAGTTGACGATTCTAAGTCTCAGCGAAGAAGTAGCCGTGGGTCTCGGACAAAAAACCGCCCGCATCAAAGCGATTTTATTTGTTGTAACAGTGATGCTGGCAGGCGCTTCGGTCGCTCTGGTCGGCAGCCTGACTTTTATCGGCCTGATGATTCCGCATATCGTGCGTGCCATTGTCGGTACCGACTACCGCTTCATCATTCCGATGTCTGCCATCGTAGGAGCATCGTTCATGATGCTTGCCGACACGCTGGCCCGGACGATCAGTGCGCCTTACGAAGCGCCCGTGTCGGCCATTGTGGCCGTTCTGGGCCTGCCCTTCTTCCTGATCATCGTACGTAAAGGAGGGAGAGCATTCTCATGATTCAACCGTCTCTCATCCGGAAGCAGCGGCTCATTCTGCTCGTCCTGTTTATACTGATCGTGCTGACCATCGTCGTGAGCATGGGGCTCGGGTCCTCTTCCCTGTCGTTTGACCGGCTCATTCCGACGCTGCTTGGACAAGGAACGTTTAAGGAGAACTTCGTACTGTTCTCCTTGCGCCTGCCGCGGATTATCATTACGCTCCTCGCCGGCATGGCGCTTGCGCTCTCTGGTTCGATTCTGCAAGGAATTACCCGCAATGATTTGGCCGACCCCGGCATTGTCGGCATTAACTCCAGCGCCGGGGTGGCGGTTGCGCTGTTCTTCCTGTACGTGCCAATTGACGCGGGTTCGTTTGTTTATCTAGTGCCCGTGGTCGCTTTCGCCGGCGCAGTAGTCACTGCCTGCCTCATCTATTTATTTTCCTATAATCGCAAAACCGGTCTGCAGCCGGTACGAATGGTGCTTATGGGCGTGGGATTCTCCATGGCGCTCTCCGGCGTCATGATCGTGCTTGTTTCTTCCGCCGAGCGGGAGAAGGTCGATTTTATCTCCAAATGGCTTGCAGGCAGCGTCTGGGGCGCGGATTGGCCCTTTGTCTGGGCGATTCTGCCTTGGCTTATCATCCTGATTCCTTTTACGATGTACAAGGCCAACCGGTTAAATCTCTTGTCACTCAGCGAACCTGTAGCCATCGGCGTAGGCGTATCGCTGAACAAGGAGCGGATTGTGCTCCTGCTTACGGCCGTCGCGCTGGCGGCATCCGCCGTTTCGGTTACGGGAGGCATCGCGTTTATCGGGCTGATGGCGCCGCATATCGCGAAGGCACTGGTCGGACCGAGGAACCAAGTGTTTATCCCTGTAGCGATCCTGATCGGAGGCTGGCTGCTCCTGCTTGCCGACACCATCGGCCGCCAGGTAGCACAGCCGGACGGGCTGGCTGCGGGAATCGTGGTCGCTCTGATCGGCGCGCCATACTTTATCTATTTGCTTTTGAAGAAATAATAGGCACCATTCATAGAGAAAAAACGCCCTCCCGAGCTTGGCCCATGCCTGAGGCATGTCGGCTCAACCCGAGAAGGCGAAATACTTATAGATTAACGGTGAGTCGGAACGACCCGGTATACGCCGGGTTTGTCTGCCTCGGCCTGAACCGTCCAGCCCAAAGAGAGGACTGACTCCAGCCGATTTTTTTGGCTCTCCGTAAGCTTGGTGATCACCGACTCTTGCCCTGGTTCACGATTGACCTCTGACTCCAGACCGTACGCAACCGCAATCCAGGAACGAAGGCCGCCAAGCGTGTTGTATTTGATAGAATAACCATTCTTGACTGCAGACTCGAAAGTCTCAGGCTCTGCCGCGGCAAATGCCGCCAATTCCTGATAATCAAATTCATAAATGCTGTGATCCTCAGGCAAATTCCGTTCCTGTACTCTTTGCAACAGCTCATCGTTCGACCAGCCGTACGCCCGAAGTCCTTCCAGCATTAACGCATTCCATTGAGATAGCTTGACGCTTCGATTCTCTTCCATCCTTGTTGCCCCCTTCACTTAAATGTCGGCCACAAAATGACCCGGACTCACTTCCCGCAACTCAGGCACCACGCCGTCTTTCGCCGTGGGAACTTCATATTTAACCGCCAATCTCTCACTTGCCGCACGTGGATCCGGAATTGGAATGGAGGAGAGAAGCGCCTTCGTGTAAGGATGCAGCGGATTGTCATACAGCTCGTCGCTTTCCGCGACCTCCACCAAACGGCCTCTGTACATCACCCCGATACGGTCGGAAATATGGCGAACCATAGACAGGTCATGCGCGATGAACAGATAGGTCAGGCCGAATTCGGCCTGCAGATCTTCGAGCATGTTGACGACCTGTGCCTGCACCGACACGTCGAGTGCCGAAATCGGCTCGTCACAGACGACAAAGTCCGGACGCACGGACAAGGCCCGCGCAATAGAAATCCGCTGCCGCTGTCCACCGCTGAATTCATGCGGATAACGGTACAGATGCTCACGCTTGAGTCCGACCTTCTCCAGCAGGCTGGAGACGAATTCTTTCCGCTCATCCGGCTTCTTATAGATGCCGTGGATATCCATCGGTTCACCGATCAGCTCCAGCACGCTCATGCTCGGATTCAATGAGGAGTACGGATCCTGAAAAATCGTCTGAATCCGTCGGCGGAACGGCTTTAGCTGCTTATCGCCGAGCTTCGACAGGTTCTGGCCGTCAAAATAAACCTCGCCATCGGTGTAATCATAAAGCCGGATCAAGCAGCGTCCAACTGTCGATTTGCCGCTGCCGGATTCACCGACGAGTCCGAACGTCTCGCCTTTGCGGATCTGGAAGCTGACGCCATCCACCGCCTTCAGTACCTCCGTGCCCTTCGTAAAATGCTTCTTCAGGTTGCGTACGTCGACCATGATATTCTCACTCATTTGTCTGCTCCTCCCCCGCTAACGCCTCATCCAGCGTGCTCTTGTCCTGCACGAGCCAGCACAGGGAACGGTGCCCTTCTCCAAGCTCCGCCATCGGCGGCAGCTCCGAGCACTTGTCAGACGCATACGGGCAGCGGTCTCTGAACGGGCAGCCAGACGGCGGATTGATCAGATCGGGCGGCGAGCCCTCAATCGGCACAAGCCGCTCCCGGCTCGCCCCTGCACGCTTGGGAACCGAACGCAGCAGGCCTTGGGTATACGGGTGGCCTGTAGAATAGAAAATATCCTCGACCGTTCCCTCTTCCATCACCATCCCGCCGTACATAACGACAACGCGGGAGCATACCTGCGCGACGACGCCCAGATCATGGGTAATGAGCATCACGGCGGTATCTGATTCTTCCTTCAGCTGCTTCAGTAGATCGAGAATTTGCGCCTGAATCGTTACATCGAGCGCCGTTGTCGGTTCGTCGGCAATCAGCAGCTCCGGACTGCAGGACAGAGCCATCGCAATCATCACGCGCTGGCGCATCCCGCCGCTGAATTCATGCGGATACTGTTTCACGCGGCGCTCCGGCTCGGTAATGCCCACCTTGCGAAGCATTTCTACCGCTTCCTGAAGCGCCTCTTTCTTGCCGAGCCCGCGGTGACGGCGGATGACTTCCGTCATCTGAAAACCGATCGTTTTGACCGGATTCAGCGACGTCATCGGATCCTGAAACACCATGGCAATCCGGTTGCCCCGGAGCTTGCGCCACTGGCTAGCACTTAGCTTCCCAAGGTTCTCTCCCTGAAAAGAAACGCTACCGCTTGTTATTTTCCCCGGGGGCGCAATGAGGCCCATGATGGCTTTTGCCGTCACGCTCTTGCCACTGCCGGATTCACCGACAATGCCTACCGTTTCCCCGGCGTCAACGTGAAAGCTGACACCGCGTACCGCTTGGTTTTGTCCGTCCCTGGTTTGGAATGAGACCTTTAAGTCATCGACGGTCAGCAGTTGTTTTGTCATATTGGTTTCTCACCCCTTCATTGCCTTACGCCGGCGGTTTATCTTTTACCAAGCTTCGGTTCAAGACCGACGCGCAGAATATCACCAAGTATATTAAAGCTAAGGACTGTTAGGAATATTAGCAGACCCGGGAACAGCGCCATGTAGGGTGCCTGGGCAATATATCCCTGAGCCCCGTTCAGCATGCTGCCCCATGTCGCATCTGGCTGATGCACACCAAAGCCCAAAAAGCTGAGGGATGATTCCATCATAATCGCCGAAGCGATGTTATTCGTCGCACCGACAATGATGACGGACAAGAGTCCGGGAAGAATATGCTTCCGGATAATCCCGATGGAGCTTTGACCCGATGCCTTGGCATACAGGACGTACTCCCGCTGCTTCAGCGCCATCGTCTCCGCCCGGACGACCCGGGCAATGCTCATCCACATCAGCAGTGAAATAATAATAATGATGTTGCCCACGCTCGGCTTCAGATACACGCTGAGCAGCAGCAGGACCAGGAATGACGGAATCGACATGATGATATCGAGCAGACGCATCAACAGGCTGTCGATCCATCCGCCGAAGTAGCCGCTGATAATGCCGACCGTCACGCCGATCACCGTCGCCAGAATCATCGATAGAAAGCCAACCATCAGCGAGACGCGGCCGCCATATAGCGCTCTCGTAAACGTATCCCGTCCATAATCATCCGTGCCGAACCAATGATCCTTGCTTGGCGGCTGCAGCCGCTCGAGCGCATTGATTTGGTTCGGGTCCTTAGAGGACAAAAATGCAAAGATTGCAGCCAGGGTAATCACAAGCAAAATAATAGCCGCGGCGATCCCCAGTTTGTTCCCCTTCAGCTCGCGGGCAACATTAACCCATTTACTCCGTTTCATGAGATCACCTCGTTGTTTTAATTCTCGGATCCACGATGCCGTACAGGATATCCGCGAGCAAGTTACCCAGAATCAGCAGAACGGACGAGAATAATGTTATGCCCAGAATGACAGGGTAATCCATTCCCCGTACAGCTGTCATGCCGAGGGAACCGATGCCCGGCCAGGAAAATACCGTCTCTGTCACGATGGCTCCGGCGACCAGGTCGCCCATGGACATGCCCAGCAGCGTAATGATGGGAAGCAGTACATGCTTCATGACATGCCGGAACAATATTCTTCGCTTCGTCGAACCAAAGGCATATTGGATCTGCACGTAGTCTTCCCTCAGCTGGCTGATAGTGCTTGAGCGGATATAACGCACATACACTGACAAGAAACCGATGGCCAGGACGATACATGGCAGAATGCCGTGCTTAATGACATCAAGCGCCGAATCCGTGCCGATGGTACGCATCCCCATGCTCGGCAGCCAGTGCAATTTAATGGAGAAAAAGTATATCATCAGGATCGCCAGCCAAAAGAGAGGAAGCGAATTCCCGATATATGCGATCATGTTCACCAGCTTGTCCACCCATCGGCCGCGGTTAGCTCCTGCGGCCAAACCGAGAGGAATGGCTATAATGACTGCCAGAGCGATCGCCGACGCCATCAAACCTGCGGTTGCAGGCAAGCGCTCCAAGATCTGGTCAAGGACCGGCTGGTGATTGACGAGCGAGTAGCCAAAATTACCCGTCAGACACTCCTTCAGCCACATAAAATATTGAACATATAAAGGCTGGTCCAAGCCCAGGTTATGCCTAACGCGTTCAATGTCCGCCGCATGCATGTTCGGTGTAACAAAAGAACGCACGGGATCCCCGGGCGCCGCTTTCACCAAAATGAAGCAGACGATCGACACAAAAAACAGCATAGGCAGAGTTTGCAACAATCTTCTGACGATCAGTCTTCTCATGCTTTTAGTCTCCTAGCTTCGTTCAGATAAGAACTTTTATAATCTTAAAAAATACGTTCTCTCTCAAATGAAAATAAAGTAGAACAATAGAAACGGAAACGGCTGCACCCTAAGGGCGCAGCTCCGTTTCAGATTACAATGAACTTGGAATGATAAACTTTTATTTTTGGTAAAGCTTGGACAAATCTTCAAAGATAACAACCGGTTTCAGCACAGCCTCATCCAGGCCGCCGTATCTCTTGTCCACAGCAACGATTGTTTTCGTATAAGCGATCGGATAGATGACCGCATCGGAAGCGATGGTTTCCTGCAGCTTTTTATAGATTTCTCCGCGTTTTGTATCATCGGCTTCGCTTGCGCCTTGCTGGAAGAGCTTATCCACCTCTGGATTGGAGTAATGCGTATAGTTGGAGTCGGCGCCTGTCGTATACAGCATGCTGTATGCATCAGGATCGAAGCCCATAATATATCCGCCTACTGCCAGCTCATAGTCAGTAGCGTTAGGATCTGTATATTTGGCAGTGTATGCGGATGAATCCATGGATTGAATTTCCACGTTCACGCCAACATCTTTCAGCTTTTGCTGAACATAGAGGGAAATGGCTTCCTGAGATTTGTTTCCGCTCGCTACGATAAAACGCAGCGTCTTTCCGGTTACACCGTTTGCCTGCAGCATTTGTTTGGCTTTTTCCACGTCATTGTCATACGTCGGTACGTTGTTGTCATGGTACAAGGCGTCAGGTGTAACAAAGGATTTGGCCGGATCGGCATAGTCAGCTGAAGTATAAGCCACTTGAATCAGCTCATCACGGTTCAAAGCGTAGGACAATGCTTCTCTGACTTCTTTATTAGCAAGGAGGCCCGTGTCGCTCTTCTCATTGAAGATCAAGTAAGACAAGCGGCCTTCGCTGTAGTTCTTCATATCAAAATTACCGGTAGATTCGATAGTCGCCGCGTCCTGCGGATCTACATATTTCACATTGATTTCGCCGTTTTGCAGGGCCAGGTTCGATGCGTTAGCATCTTTGGAAATCCGGTACGTGATCGAATCCAGATGCGGTTTGCCGCCGAAGTAGTTATCAAAACGCTCCAAGGTTACATACTCGCCTGTTTTGTATTCCTTGAACTTGAACGGTCCGGAACCTACAGGTGTGTTGTTCTTAGGGCTCTTCTCGATATCTGCTTCATTCTCAAAAATATGCTTCGGAATCGGCGATACCTGCACCAGTGCGGCTTCGAATGCCGGGCTGACCTGCGGAAGCTTGAATTCCACCGTGGTGTCGTCGATTTTCACCGCTTTGACTGGTTTGCCGTCGATGATGAAGTTGCTTCTCAGCATACTGTTTTGTTTCTCGTCCATAATCTTGTCGAACGTGAACACAACGTCATCCGCCGTCAATTTCTCTCCATCATGCCAAGTCAGACCGCTTTTGAGCTTCAACGTATAGGTCAATTTATCAGCAGACGGCTCCAGGCTGTCGGCTAGATAAAACGTCTTCTTGCCATTATTCACTTGAAAAAGAGGTGCATAAAGGGCTTGGTCAATCGTCAAGCTGACACGGTCGCTTGCATAGTTCGGGTTCAGGATGACCGGATCGGAAGCAACGCCGATAATGAGATTACCGCCGTCTTTCGGCTGCCCGCTGGCTGTCTGCGAAGCGTCGGAAGGTGAAGCAGAGCTGCCGGAATTGTCTCCGGAGCCGCAGGCAGTGACCAACATGGTCATCAATGCCAAAATAATGACCCCTGATAAATATTTACGCATGATGTCTTATCCCCCATCTCTCAAACTGTTTTTCATTGTATATCGGATTACTCGGAATAGCAATATAAATCCGAATGATACAAGGTTTTGCCAATTTAACATGTTACTCGACTAAAATGCCCAGATAAAATGAGCTAAAGTTTGTAGTTATCTTTTATCGATACAAAATAACCAAATAAGCTAAAGCCCGGATCAGCTTTAGCTTATTTCTATTGATATAAGAAAAACGTTTATCGACGTACTTTCACAGATGATAGACCTCATTTAGAGGTAGTTTTTCTTGCGATATAAGGATGTGGGCTCGTCGAAGTTTATACTTTCTTATATCTTAAAATTGGTTGAAGGTTCTCCAGTGCTTCAGCCTATTTTATTTACTAACTTTAGTTTAGTAGGAAACGATAGAAATTGCTATAGATATTTTTCGAAATTTGTCGAAACTTACTGTCGAAATATCAGTTTATCCGGATTTCTGATGAAGTACAGATTACGGACTGCATCCGCTTCAACGTGCAGCAGAACCGCAGCAATAATTTGATCTTCCGAGCGGATCAGCAGGCCCGCTTGCCCATTGATGTCGGTTAGCTCCATCTCTATTTCACCAACATATTCCGGAGCTTTATGCATAAGCCCCAGGAGGAACCTGGCCACCCGGTCCGCAGAACGAATCGGATGCACAGCTGCCCAAGCTTTTCCGCCTCCATCGGTGATCGCCACGACATCCTCAGATAAAATAGAGACCACGTCATTCACCTGGCCGCTTTCAATTGCTGCCAAAAGGCGCCGCACCCACGCTTCGCTCGCCTCTTCGGCATGAACCGGCACATCCATATCCGGGGAAAGCCCCATTTTGCCCCGTGCCCGGCTCAGCAGCTTGCGGCAGTTTGGCTCGCTTTTATCAAGCAATTCGGCAATGGCGCTGTGTTCGAACCCAAGAGCCTCGCGCAGCACAAATACCGCCCGTTCCGCCGGGCTCAGCATTTCCAGCAGCACCATCATGGCATACGACAACAGCTCACCGCGAATGACGGTTTCGGATGCATCAGGGGCAGGCGTCAATATAGGCTCGGGAAGCCATTCCCCGAAATACTGCTCCCGCCGCTTCCGGGCTGATCTAAGCAGATCCAGACAGCGGTTCGTAACCATTTTGCACAAATAGGCCTTGGGCTCGGTTAACCGCTCTGGCTTCACGTCGTAGATCTTCACGAATACATCCTGCACAGCATCCTCCGCATCCGAGACCGAGCCTGTCATTTGGTAGGCCAGCGTAAACAGTAAACTCTTGTACCGCTCATAAAGCTCCTGCATCTGCTTCTCTCCTCATCCAACAACTCATGTACCGTTATTTTAGCAGACTGGCGATATCCCATGTCATTTTCCGTATGCGTCCAGCCAATTTTCCGGTAATAAAAAGATCCAAGCCCCACTGCCGTGCCCAGATCATGCCTTGCTGCGGTCCAAGACCGAAGCAGAAAATGTCCATATACGGCTTATGCTGTGGTGCAGGCTTTCCCGACAAATCCGCCCCGATGACATGCCCCAGCCTTGCCGCCTGCGCCGATGCCTCCTTGCAGGTTTTACCGTCCTCTCGTCCCGTTTCCGGATCCATGATCCGGGCGCAATCACCAATGCTGTACAGACCTTTGGCGCCTGGAACCCGGTAGCTTGCATCGACAGGCACATAACCCTCCAGGGTAAGTGGCACTCCCATGTCCTGCAGCGCCGGATTCGGCTGCATTCCAAGGGTCCAGACACATAAGCCCACCGGAACCCTTTCACCACCCGCCAGGCTTAGTACGCCGTCCATTTCCTGCAGTACCTTGCGCTGATGGATCGTCGTTACACCTTTGGCAGCCAGTAGACGCTCCAGTTTATGCCCTGCCTTAACGGGGCCCTCCGGGAATAAACGATCCAAGGCATTGTACAGCATGATGTTGATCTCTTCCGGTCCAATGCCCAGTGCTTCTGCATCTGCACGAACTCCCCAAGCCAGCTCCGCCGCCGTTTCGATGCCGCTGATGCCTGCGCCTGCAACCGCGATCGTCAGAAGCCGTTTCCGTTCCTCTCTGCGAGTTTCCACCTCCGCCTGCCTCAAATTAGCCTGCCACACTTCGCGGATTTTGACGGCTGCTTGCAGACCTGTTAAGGCAATTCCCCCATGATCCGTACCGGGATCACGCACCACGCTGCCCACCGTCAGCACCAGAATGTCATAACCAAGCTCATACGATGCGCCTTCAGCATCCTGGTAGTGCAACCTTTTTTCCTCCGATTCAATGCGGGTGACTTGAGCTTCAATCCGTTCCAGCCCTTGTGGGAACAGCTGTTCAAAAGGGACCGTGATGTCCTTTTCTTCAACGGCTGGTTGAAAAAGCAATACTTTGCGCAGGTGATAGGGCTGCTTATCGATGAGAATCAGTCTTGTTTTTCCTGGGATAGCTCCCTCGTTAACCGCCTTTCGAATCGCCTGGATGGCATGAATGCCAGCGTACCCTCCGCCTACAACAACGCATGTGTATGTTTTCATTTGCTTCCTCTCCCTTCGCTTCTTCTGAACATGAAACGAAATAGGGGGCTGTTGTGTGACAAGGGAGATAACACTGGGTTCTTCATTTATAAGCTGCCATTGAATTATGAACTGCTGCTACCGGCGCCCTGCCTTCTTGCGGAACGCCCATCTCGACCAAATGAACGCCGCAATCAGAATCAAAGCGCACCAGCCAAGGGCCCACCAGATTTGGTTATTCACCGGCGTTCCCATTAGCAGCCCGCGAATCGTCTCAATCACCGGCGTAATCGGCTGATGCTCCGCTACGCCTTGGAGCCACTTGGGCATGGTATCCGTCGGAACAAACGCACTTGACAGGTATGGCAGAAACAGCAGCGCAAAGCCGTACCCGCTTGCGGCAGCAGGCGTTTTGGCGACGAGTCCGATCGCTGCGAAGAGCCATGTAAAGGTCAGGATGAACAAGGTTATCATACCCACTGCTCCGGCCCAGGCCGCTATTCCCGCATTCGGTTGAAATCCGACGAGCAGCGCAATTCCGATTACAATGCCGGTCGCGACCAGGTTCCGGACCAGACTTGCAACGACATGTCCTGTAATGACGTGGATACTGCGGATCGGCATCGTCTGGAAGCGGTCAATAATACCGCCCGTCATATCGGTTGATACATCCACAGCCACACTGGACGATCCAAATCCCGCACACAGCAGGATAATTCCCGGAACGACGTAATTCACATAGTCCCCGCCGGGATCGATGGCACCGCCAAATACATAGGTAAACAATAGCATCAGCATAATAGGAAGCATAATGGCCATCATCAGGGCCTCGATATTACGTATGCTGTGCAGCAGACTGCGACCGATAAACACGCCGCCGGTCACCAGCTGCGATGGTTTTCGGAGAGAATTGGTTGATTGGATCATAAGGAAGCCCCCTTTTCCGTTGCGGTTAACGCCAGGAATACATCATCCAAGCTTGGTCTGCGGATGCTGATCCGCGTTCCTTCTTCTGCTGAATGCACCAAACTATCCAGGATATCCTTTACCTCTGCGATGCTGCCGCCCGTTGGAATCTCACGGATGACGTCATCCTGGGCATTACGCAGCTCAACAACCTCGCCACCGATGCGGGCCTTCATCTCAGTAGGAGTCCCGTGGGCTACGATTCGTCCGCCCGATATCACGGCAATGGTGTCGGCCAGCTGATCAGCTTCTTCCAAGTACTGAGTCGTCAGAAAAACGGTAACTCCGCTTGCCGACAAATCGAGAATAATATCCCATAGGGCGCGTCTGCTGCGTGTATCCAGCCCTGTCGTCGGCTCATCCAGAAAAATAATCGGTCTGCGCACCACCAGGCTGACTGCCAGATCCAGCCTCCGACGCATCCCCCCTGAAAAAGTCTTCACGCGTTTGCGGGCCACCTCCGTCAGACCAAAATGCTCCAACAGCTCGCTCGCCCGCAAACGGGCTTCCGAGCACGAGAGTCCGCAAAGTCTGCCCATCATCCGCAGATTTTCCTCACTGGATAAAGCCTCATCGACCGCGGCGAACTGGCCCGTCAAGCTTATTGAGCGTTTCACCTCTTCTTTGCTGCGGACCACGTCATATCCCGCTACCTTAGCGGATCCCGCATCCGGAGTCACAAGCGTCGAGAGAATATTGATGAGTGTGGTTTTGCCGGCACCATTTGGTCCGAGCAGCGCAACGATCTTACCCTGCGGAACAGCCAAATCAATTCCTTTCAGAACTGTCTGCTGGCCGAATTTTTTCTCCAAACCCGAAACTTCAATCGCAAGCGAGCTCATGAATCTTCCTCCCTATACCGATTTTCGTATTTTTTGTGTATTACATAAACAGTTTATTGCATACACAGTATATTCTATATACAATTACAGTGCAACACTAATTTTTATGACAATCGGATTATTTTTTAAATATGTTCCTGATTCATTGCCAGAGAAATATAGCACGGATAATAGGGGCTTTCTGTAAATTGACACGAAGCGATGGGAGAAGCGTGAATCATATGGAGAATGAAAATGAAGATAACCTGCCTCTAGGCATAGCCCTTAGCTGGGGTCTCGTTAAACCGCCGCAGCGTGGGCCCAAGCGGGAAATGAGCATCGAAAAAATCGTGAAAGCCGCCATGGAGATTGCTGACCAGGAAGGCCTGGCTGCCGTCTCGATGAGCAGGGTCGCCTCATCCTTGGGCTTTACCACCATGTCTCTGTACCGATACATTCCGAGCAAGGATGATCTGCTGCTGCTCATGATGGATGCGGCTTGCGATATGGGAGGTATCCCGAATGAAGACGGACAGGACCTCAATTGGCGGGAAAAGATGCGCATCTATTTCCGGGCCAGTGTCGATATCATGCGGGAGCATCCTTGGTTTACCGACATTCCTATTTCCGGCGTACCCGTTACACCGAAGAATCTGGAGATCGTTGATTTGGGGCTGTGGACCACTCGGGATCTCCCCCTGAACGATTATGAGAAAATGTCTATTGTGCTCCTCTTAAGCAGCTATGCGCGTTCATGCGGGATCCTTATGAAGGATATGGACCTGGCGATAAAAGCCGGAAAAAGCCCAAGCACATTCAGCGGTATTGATTACAGCAGCGCTCTTAAAAAGCTGGTCACTCCCGAACGTTATCCGCATCTGCATCCTATTTTGATGTCAGGAGCGTATACGGATGAAATTGAAGGAGGAAATCCTGTAGGGGATGACTTCGAGTTCGGATTGGAACGGATTTTGGATGGCATAGAGCATTATGTTACGAGCAAAAAGAACTACCCTGGTGGAAAATGACGCCTCGTCCTTTGCCAGACAAAGAAGAAGCGGCCCCTTGTGACAAGGAGCCGCTTCTTCTTTTCATGGCTGGAGCGCTGATTCACTGAATGCGAGTGTCTCTTTCTCGGCCCGGTGTGCAAACCAAGTCGCGAGCCGAGGCAATCTTACTCCTGCGGCTGGCCCGCAGCTTCCCATCTGGCAATTTCATCGCGCACGATAGGTGCTGCCTTGGTTCCAAACAGTTCGATGGCTCTCATGACATCGTCATGCGGCATGGAGCCTACCGGTACATGGAGCATAAAGCGAGTGATGCCCACATGTTTGCGCAGATCGATGATTTTTTGGGCCACTGTTTCCGGATCGCCTACATACAGCGCTCCTTCCGGGCTGCGTGCAAAATCAAAGCTGGCTCGATCATAATGCCCCCAGCCCCGCTCCCTACCGAGCACATTCATACTGGCCTGTGTGGAAGGGAAGAATTTATCGGCCGCAAGCTCGGTCTCTTCTGCAACAAAGCCATGCGAATGAGATGCTACGGGCAGCTTCGAGACATCATGGCCCGCATGGGCAGCCGCTCTCTTGTAAATCTGGACAAGCGGAGCAAACTGCGTTGGTCTTCCTCCGATGATCGCCAGCACCAGCGGCAGCCCCAGAAGACCCGCACGGATGACCGACTCCTGGTTGCCACCGCTTCCGATCCATACCGGCAAAGGGTCCTGAACCGGACGCGGGTATACACCCAAATTGTTAATGGCAGGCCGGTGGCCGCCTTTCCAAGTGACTTTTTCGGACTCCCGGATTTTGAGCAGCAGCTCCAGTTTCTCATCAAACAGCTCATCGTAATCGTTCAAATCATAGCCAAACAACGGGAATGATTCGATAAAAGAACCCCGGCCTGCCATAATCTCCGCTCGTCCGTTCGAGATGCCATCCAGCGTCGCGAAATCCTGGAATACGCGCACCGGATCATCAGACGAGAGTACTGTTACCGCACTGGTCAGCCGGATCCGCTTCGTCTGCGGCGCAGCCGCTGCGAGCACCATCGCCGGTGAAGACGCGGCATAATCCTTCCGATGGTGTTCGCCCACGCCAAATACATCCAGCCCCACCTGATCCGCCAGCACAATTTCCTCCACCACCTCGCGCAGACGCTGTGCGTGACTGATGACCTCACCGGTGTGCACATCCGGCGTCGTTTCTACAAATGTACTTATTCCGATCTCCATGGTCAGCCTCCTATTTTTTTGTAAGTTGCTTTATATAAGTGTAAATTTTAATGATTGATATCTTTATATTGAACTATTTGACGCGGATTTTCAAGTATATATGCCTTCCATCCGAGCTTTCGCGAACACCCTCAAAATGTTACCACTATTTGGTACAAAACCAATTGAACAAGCCCTCGTCCAACTATATGAATGACTATATCAATCAGCAAGGTGATGAATGGATGACGAAAAGCAAAGCATTCCTTTTTCTATTAACCGCTTCCCTGTTATATGCAGCCCCAACACATGCGGAAACGGCCCCTCAAACCCACACGGCTGCCAAGCCGATATCCATCTACATCGATGGCCATCAGCTGCAGACCGAAGTAGAACCTCTCAACCTAAACGGTACCGTACTCGTTCCTATGCGCGGGATATTTGAAGAGGAGGGTGCCAAGCTGTCCTGGAACAATGTGAGCAAAACCGTTATAGCGACCAAGGGAAAGACAACGCTGACCTACCATATTGGTGAACATACCGCCTCGCTCAACGGAAAAAAAGTAGCTGTGGATGTACCCGGTCAAATTGTAAACGGCTATACATTAATCCCTCTGCGTTTTGTCAGCGAAGCTCTGGGCAGCAGTGTGAATTGGGATCCGAACACCAAGACGGTGCAGATCACGTCGGCCATCAGTTATGAGACCTCCATTCAGAGGGGAGTCAATCTTCGAAGTTTGCCTGATGCCGAGAAAGGCACCGTACTTAATCTGCTGCCTGCAGGCACGAAGGTCCATGTGACCCGGGAGGTTAACGCCTTTTGGCTCGAGGTACGGACCCAGGATAACCAGACTGGATACATATCGGCCAAACCGAAATATACCGATTATACAAGCCCTTCCCTCGCCGAACTGCAGGGTGATGCATTGATTGCTTACGGCAAAAAATATTTGGGCGCACCGTACGTGTTCGGAGCTTCCCCCGATCAGACGAAAACGTTCGACTGTTCTTCTTTTGTGAAGCGCGTGTTCCAGGATACCCTGGCGATCGACCTGCCCCGTGTATCCTACGATCAAGCCAAAGTGGGCAAGGAAGTCAGCATCAATGACCTGCGCAAAGGGGATCTGTTGTTCTTCAGTGCACGGAATCTGGATATTGGACATGTTGCCATTTATGCAGGGAATAATCAGATTTTGCATACGTACTCCAAAGAGCTTGGCGTTCATGTCGAGGCCTTTGACGGACAATGGAAGAAACGGTTCGTTACCGCACGCCGGGTTTTTTAGCTTAGTTGGAACCATATGCGTGCTCGCGGCTGCAAAATGACGAAAAAGGCACCCTCTCCGGAGGATGCCTTTCATTTTAATTAAACTGCCAGCAGCTGAGGCTTAAATTGCCATACTGGTAGCTGCGGTGCAGCAAAGTTGCCTGCCGGTTCGCATCCCCTGCGCCCATCGCAATCAGCAGAGGAATAAAATGCTCGCTTGTCGGTACCGCCATTTGGGCATGGGGAGCGAGCTCACGGTACTTAAACAGCGACTCTGTATCCCAGGCCTCAAGCTTGCTCTGTAGCCAGCCATCAAATGCTCCAGCCCATTCATCGACTCCTTCCGCGCGCCAATTCACACTCCGCAGATTATGAACGGTTCCGCCGCTGCCAATAATAAGCACATCCTGTTCTCTTAGCTCCGATAATGCTTTTCCGATTTCATACTGCTGCTCGTTCGTCAGATAACGGTTAACCGAGAGCGCGACGACCGGAATATCCGCATCCGGGTACACCAGCTTCAAAACCGCCCAAGAACCATGATCGAGCCCTCTCTCCTCATTCAGCCTGCTTGGAATGCCATGCTCCGTGAACAGAGACTGGATCTGGTCGCTAAGCGAACGGTCTCCCGGCGCCGGATAGGTCATCCGGTAAAGATCATCCTGGAATCCCCCAAAATCATAAATGGTGCTGTATAGATCAACAGCGCTCACGGTTTGAACAGGCTCTTCCCAATGGGCAGAGAAAATAACGATTGCTTTGGGCTTGGTTGTATGTGAAGCGAAATTTTTCAATAAATCGGTGTACGCATGCTCTTCAAGCACTAATGAAGGTGCACCATGCGCAAAAAAATACGATGGCATCATATCAAATCACTCCTTATGGTTATGGATATCTGTATCTGATTCCAGTTACTTCAGAACGCCGCACCGAAAATATTAGTAATAATAAAATATATTTTATATGAGTAATTTAACGCGTTTGCCGCTAGCATGTCAATATAAATTTTGTTAATATAAATAAAAAATCAGTATTACAAATATTTTAGAGGATGCGTGAATCCATGGACATCGGCTCCAACATCCGGGCCATCCGGAAACGAAAAAATATTACGATTGCTCAAATATGTGAAGAAACAGGCCTTTCCCAAGGCTTCCTGAGCCAGGTTGAAACCAATAAAACCTCGCCTTCCATCGCCACACTGGAGAATATCGCACAGGCTTTAAAGGTTCCTTTGGCTTATTTACTTCTGAAAAAAGAAGAACGCATGCATATTGTCCGCAAAGACGAGCGGAAGATCACGACAAGCGGGTCCCAGCAGCTAAAAGTAGAGCATCTGAGCTCAACGAAGAACGTCAGAATGATGCTTGTGGAAGTCCCTCCCGGAGCCTCTACCGGAGAAGCACCGCATGCGCATGAGGGTGAGGAAGTGCATGTCGTTATGAAGGGGAGAATTTATGCCGAGCAGGGAGAGGATTCGGCTGAATTTGCCGAAGGGGACTCTTTTTCATGGAACGCCTGCACACCACATCTCGTCAAAAATATTGGCGATGGGCCGGCCATTATTTTGATATCCGTTTATACGGAGTCGGATCAACCCGGTCAAGCATATTGAAACCATTCTCTTCGTGTGCAACAATAGACGGGAAGGCGCTTACGCTAAACGCCATCTTACGTTTCTATTATAAAGATGCGGAGGTACATAGACATGAGAACGATCAAGCTGGGCACGAGTACGCTAGAGGTGCCTGTTGTTGCAGTAGGCTGCATGCGCATCGGATCGCTGGATATGCAGCAAACCGAACGCTTCATTCAGACGGCGATTGAAGAAGGAGCCAATTTCTTCGAACATGCGGATATTTACGGAGGTGGCACAGCGGAAGAACGCTTCGCGGAAGCCATTCATATGAACCCAAGTGTCCGGGAGAAGATCATTTTGCAATCTAAATGCGGCATCCGCCCGGGAATGTTCGATTTCTCCAAAGAACATATCCTGAACTCGGTCGACGGCATCCTTAAACGTCTTCAAACCGATTATCTGGATGTCCTGTGTCTGCATCGCCCGGATACGCTCGTGGAACCGGAAGAAGTGGCCGAGGCTTTTGCTCTGCTGGAAAGCTCAGGCAAAGTGCGTCATTTCGGCGTTTCCAACCAGAATCCGATGCAAATTCAGCTGCTGCAAAAGTTCGTGAAGCAGCCGATCGTGGCCAACCAGCTTCAGCTCAGCATTACAAACACCACCATGATCTCCCAAGGCTTCAACGTAAACATGGAGAACAATGCAGCTGTCAACCGTGACGGCAGCGTACTCGATTTCTGCAGATTGCATGACATCACCATTCAGCCTTGGTCTCCGTTCCAGTATGGATTCTTCGAGGGAGTATTCCTCGGCAATGATAAATTCCCTGAGCTGAATCAAAAAATCGATGAGGTTGCGGCCAAATACGGTGTAAGCAACACAACCATCGCTGTCGCCTGGCTGCTTCGTCATCCGGCGAACATGCAGCCGGTCATCGGTACAATGAATATCGACCGCCTGAAGGATTGCTTGAAAGCAACCGAAATCCGTCTCACGCGGGAAGAGTGGTACGATATTTACCGTTCCGCGGGCAATATTCTTCCATAAAGACAAGCAAAGGCACCCTGCCAAGGGTGCCTTTTTATTAGATTATAGAATTTATATATTCCACCTAAGCTGCTAAGCTTTCGGTGCCCACAGCGACTCGATATCCTCCAGGGATTTCCCCTTGGTTTCCGGAATCACACGCAAGGTGAAGAAGAACGTAATCAGAGACATAATGCCGAATATCCAGAAGGTAATCGCCGGACCTGCTGAAGCAAGCATCGGAGGAAAGGCTTGAGATACCACATAGTCGGCAGCCCATAATGCCATGGAGGCAATCGATGTAGCGATGCCGCGAACCCGGTTCGGGAAGATTTCTGAGATGACAACCCATACAACCGGTCCGAGTGAAACCGCAAATGCAGCTACATAAATTAGAATAAAAATGAGCACCAATGGCCCCGAAGTATGGCCCGTCTGGAACGCGATACCGATGACCGCAAGACAGATCGTCATGGCTGAAGACCCGACAAGCAGCAATACTTTGCGTCCGACTTTATCGATGAGCCAAATGGCCAAGATCGTAAACAGGAAGTTAATCAAACCAACAAGAATGGTTTGGATCAATGCGGCATTCGTACCCGCACCCGTCTCCTTAAAGATTTCCGGAGCATAGTACATGACTGCGTTGATACCCGTAACCTGCTGAAGGATCGCCAGACCTACGCCCACGATCATTGCCATTCTCAGGCCTGGACTGAACAGCTGACGGAAGGATCCTTTTTCCTGCTTGAATGATTCCTTAATATCCAGCACTTCCTGCTTGGCCAGCTCCTCGCCATGAATCCGGAGCAGGATCGGAAGGGATTCCGCAGCACGCCCCTGCTTGATCAGCCATCTTGGGCTTTCAGGCACCAGGAACAGCAGCACCAGGAACAAGATGCCGGGAATCACGCCGGACGCAAACATCCACCGCCAAGCAGTCGACACATCCCATGCCGCGTCTCCCAGATTCGAGATCCACAGGTTGGTGAAGTAGACGAGGAAGATCCCCGTTACGGTAGCAAGCTGATTCAGCGCTACGAGACGTCCCCGGTATTTTGCCGGTGCAATTTCCGCATTATAGAGAGGAGACAATGTCGAAGTAATACCGATGCCAAGACCGCCAATCATCCGGGCAATAATAAATCCGCTGAATGTACCTGGGATAGCGGATCCAACCGAACCGATAATAAACAGAATCGCAGCCGTAATCAGTATTTTTTTGCGGCCAAATTTATCGCTCAGCACACCCGTGCTGAGTGCACCAACGATACAACCGATAATCAAGCTGGAAACCGCCCAGCCTACCTGAAACTCACTTAAATCGAAGCGGTCTTTCATAAAACCGATGGCTCCCGATACAACGGCTGTATCGAAGCCAAACAGCAATCCGCCTAAAGCGGCAACAATGGATACCAAGGTCACGAACTTCATGCTGACTTTCTGCTGTTCGTTTTGTTCTTGTATATTTGAGCTCATCATCTGATGTCCCTTCTAATCAAATATTCACTTCAGAAGACTCCTATCGATGAATCTCCTGAATCTACAATAATTGTATCATGGGCTATATCTCAGAACGTGACCTATTCCCTTCACTTATTTGCGTTATCTCAGCATAATATTGCCCCGGCTCCTTTTCCTATTCACCGTGGGGCCATCTGACTAGCACAAATTCACCTAACCACAACAAAAAAGTCCATGTCTGATGACATGGACTGATGACATGGACTCCCAATCTTATTGAAGCTGTACACGGTACTCCGATGGCGTTACTCCCGTCACCTTTTTAAACACGCGACTGAAATAGTTGGGGTCCTTGTAGCCAACCGCATAACAGACCTCTTTCATGCTCAGTTCCCCGTTCTTCATCATATCCTTGGCCTTATCAATGCGAAGCCTCGTTACATAATCGATGAAGGTTTCTCCGGTTTGCTGCTTGAATACTTTGCTGAAATAATATGGGTTCAGGTGAACATGCTCGGCCGCATCTTCAAGCGAGATCTCCTCTTGGAACTTCTCCCGGATATAATCGAGTGCCCGGTCCAACATATTCGTTGTGCTCTGCTCTCGCTCCTCGCGGATTTGCCTGATGGCCAGCTCCACGTATGTGCTCTCTTCTGCCGAAGCTTCACCAGGCATCTGAGAAGTGGCTTTGCCTGATCCATTCCGGTCAGCCATACTCAAATCCTCGAAACGGCAGAGGCTTCCCCATTTGTTCTCGAATTTCGATGCGAAAACGGCTTCATAATAGGATCTACGGATCCCCGTTACCTCTGGCTGTACGGAACCGATGCCTACAGAGATTGTAATTCCATACCGCCCGGTAAGAGCCTCAGCCAGCTTCGTCCCCAGCTGCACAGCGCCTTCCTGGATCGCCTCCATTCCAGTCTGCGGCTTTTCAAGCAGAAATACGGCCATATGACTATGAACCATGGAGCTGACAACGGCGCCCCAGCGGTCTTTGGTCATTCCATGCGTCAAGCCTTTGACCGTGTCGTATACTTTCTTCTTCTCATCTCCGAGCTCCGGAAAAGCTAGCACGAGCGCGCATCCTTTATGGATGGAAATCCCCAGTATATCCGCCAGATGCTCCACCTCAGTCTCATTGACCTGATCGGACATGAAGTGAAGGGCTATTTCCGTTTCCCCCAGCGGTAGCAGCTGAAAGAACTTGTCCCGGACGGCAAGCTGTTCATTGCGTTGTCTCCGGTCTGCTTTAATCTCATTCACGAGCCGCATGAGGACGGATGCGATCTGGTCCCTTTTGGCCGGCTTGACCAAATACTCCTGAACACCAAGGGAAAGAGCCTGCTTGGCATATTCGAAGTATTCGTAAGCGGTAACCAAAACCATCTTAACCTGAGGATTCTGTGCCTTGATTTCCTTCAATGCCTCAAGTCCCTGAATTCCCGGCATTCGGACGTCCATCATCACGATATGAGGATGGAACTCCGCCGCCTTCTGAATGGCAATCCGTCCGTTTTCCGCATGGTGGATTTCAAAAGTATCCGGCATCATCCGGTTCACGATCCATTCAATGCCTTCACGTTCAAGCGCTTCATCATCCGCGATCAGTAGACGATACATGCTCTTCCCCCTTTCCAGTACTAGGTATCTGTATGAGAACCGTTGTCCCCTTACCCGGCTCACTCTGAATGCTGATCATATCCTTTTGGTTATAAAATAGCTCCAGCCGCTTGAACACGTTACGCGTGCCAAGTCCGGTGGAATGGCTTTTCTCCGGATTATCCCGTTCCCTAGGAAGCTCCTCATCATAATGAAGCAGCGATTCGCGGACATCCTCACTCATACCGACCCCATTATCCGAAATGGCTACCCAGGTTTCATCTGGTTTGCACTGAATGGCCAGTTTGATGACCGCCCCTTCTTCCATGCCTTCGATGGCGTGCACAAACACATTTTCGAGGATCGGCTGCAGCGTCAGCACGGGCACCAATACATCCAGTCCCGCCTCATCAATCTCGGTTTCGAACCGGATCCGTTCACGGAAACGGGCCTGCTGGATAATGAAATATTCTTTGGCATGCTCCACCTCATCCCGCAGAGGAACAGGGCGATCCAATTGCCGGAGATTATACCGGAGCAGATTCGACATGGATACGGTCAGATCGCTCGTTTTTTCCGCACCCTCAATCAAAGCCAGCTTGGACAGTACGTTCAAGGAATTGAACAGAAAATGTGGATTGATTTGATTTTGCAGCACCGCAAGCTCCAGTTCCTTCACAAGACGGTCCTTCTCCGAACTTTCCTTCTCTTTTTGAATGAGCAGCTTCAGATTCTCCTGCATTTGTCCGAAGGCTTCCGATAGAATCCGAAATTCGTCATGCGTACTCATCTGGGGAGGAACGACCTGCAGGTTGCCGCCTGAGATTTCTTCAGCGGTCTGAACCAGCTCGTTGATAGGCCGTGTAATCCGCAGCGAAATCCAGTAAGCAAACAGCACGCTGATGACCGTATTCAGTACGAAAACGGCGACTCCCCAGTGATTCATCACTTCCGTCTGCACGAGAATCTTCCGGTAGATCGGCTGATAGTAGCTGAGCTCCTGGTCAATCAGTTGATAGGCTTCTTCCTGGATAAAAGCGGCTGTTTTCTCAGCCTCCGTATAAGAAGCGGCATAGGCGAGCGGCGTCTGGCTGTTTAATGCTTCGATGATGCTTTTTTCCTGTCCAATAAATGTATCTAGCATATGCTGATAACTCCGAACTGTCAGTTCGGTAGATGAAATCGCAGGTTGGGCGGACAGGCTTGACTGCAGATCCTTCAGTTCATCGCTCTGGCCTTGATATGCCCGAAGACTGCTTGCGCTGCGGTCTGTGATATATACGCTTATTGCACGCAGATTTTCCTGCGTTTTCTGATCAATCTGTTTGTATAATAATACCCGATCCAGCATCATATTATAGCTTTGCTGCACCGTCCGTCCACTTTGGAACACAAAGAAGGATACCGCGTTATTCAAAATGAAGAGCAGCGGGATGACAATGAACAGCATTCTGCGCATATTCATCGGTTGCTTCCCCCTGCCTGCATATGTTCCCCGTCCATAATGTTTGTGGGAATAAAATAGGGTGTGGACAGCTTTTCACCCTTAAACCATTGATCCAATAGATAAACGGCTTTGGCGCCGATTTCTCCTGGCTGCTGCACAACGGAAGCCTTAATATCGCCCTCGGAGATCCCTTTTCGGGTCACTTCCAAATCGTCGAATCCGTACACGCTTACATCTTCCTGACCGGCTGCAGTTACGCCCTCCACAATGCCTGCCGCATCCAGTGCACTGAATCCGACGATCGTGCTGATATCCGGGTGCTGCTTCAGCATCGCCTCCGCCTGCTCGGCCGCGCCGATACGTGAAATATTGGATGAGCGAACATCAATGATCTGAAAACCGGGCGCTGCCGAGATGACGGAACGAAAACCTTCTAAGCGAAGCCGCTGATTGTCCGCCTCACTACCGATGATGACGCCAATCTGACCGTTCCTCGCTTCATTTTTAACCACAAGCTCACCCAGCTGCTCTCCCGCCTTACGGTTATCCGTGCCCACATATGCCAGGCGCCGGCTCCCCGGCTCATCCGCATCGACGGTTAGAACGGGTATTCCCTGATCTACCGCTTTGCCAATCAGCTGGTCATACTCCGGATTGCCAATACCCTGCACCAGGATCGCATCCGGCTTCGCGGCAATGGATTTCTCCAGGAGTCTCATCTGCTCGGAAGGATCGATCCGGATTGGCCCCATGTAGTCGATCTTCATCCCTAGTTTGTCCGCCGCTTGATCTGCCCCCTGCTCCATTTCCCGCCAGAACGGATTGTCGAGCTCCTGCGCGATCAGAACGATATGCTTGGCAGGTGAAGCTGAAGTCTTGTCATGTTCCATGCGCTGTACCAAATCATCTACCTTTGTCGTGGAATCGAAAAAGCGAATGAGTACATATCCAAAAATAAGAACGAGGGCGATCAGTCCGAAGGACCACTTCCGGTTTGACATGTTGCCTCTCCCCCTTTCTGCTCGCGTATCATGCGTATGTTTATTTAGGTTTAATTTGTCCATTTGATTAGTATATCATTAAGCGGAGACTGGCTTTTAAATTCACGAATTTGGAGTTCTGCTAGAGTCATTTTACGATAAAATTTCATTCGTATATGAATGGGCCCTTTCCCAATCTGTTGTCATCGCGATACCTTTTTTGTTCCTGCTGCTCAAAAGACACCATCCTGTCAGCGAAGAGCTGTTGGTCCACAGGACGAACAAGTCAGTAACCTTATAGGTCAAAATAAGCCCCGGAGACGTAAATCTCCGGGACTTCGAATATACCGGTGGGAGTATGGCGCAAGCAAAGATTGACCAGCTGCTCAGCCCAACAATGTAGGGACAAGCGTATCGTCTAGGATTCCGAGTGGAGATATTAAGTAGGTATCGTTATAAGGAACGTTGTGCCTTTGTCCTTTTCGCTCTCGACTTCTATGGTCCCTTTCACTTTATAGATGGTACTGTAGATCATGAGCATGCCGAGGCCTGTTCCTTCTTCTTTTGTAGAATAATAAGGTTTACCCAGACGTGATATTTCTTCCTTGGTCATACCGATTCCGGTGTCCTGGATGTTGATGATAATATTTTGCCCTCTTTCCGATATATCAATAAATAACGTGCCGCCGCCCTTTTCTTTCATCGCTTCAATACCGTTTTTATATAAATTAATGAAACATTGCTGAATTTGATTCCGATCGTAATGTTTATTTAGCGAGTTATTAAAACTAAACTCAACTTCTACTTTATGAATAGAGGCATACGGCATAATGATATTTTTGGTATACTCGAGCTCCGCACTCATGTTGGAATAAACCATGTTTTCGGATTGCGGTTTGGCAAAAGAGAGATAATCGCTAACTATTTTTTCAGCTCGTTTAAGTTCCTGTAAAGACAATTCCACATATTCTTTTTCATCCAGCGTTAGGGTCTGGGATTTATTCAGTAGCTGCAGAAAACCACTTGTAACCGTAAGCGGATTTCTAATTTCATGGGATACACTAGCCGCTAACTCACTGACAACATTTAATCTTTCCGATTGCACCATCCGGTCACGATTTTTAATATTAGCAATGATCTTTTCTATTAAAATCATGATGATAATCGTTACTCCCACATAAGTCGTCAAGGCGTTGATGGTGAGAATCCAGAACTGTCTGTTCAGCGCCTCATGAACAAAGCTTAAAGTAAACAGGTAATACCCTATAGTTAAAAAAGAAGTGGCGGTTGCCCAAATAATTCGATGTTTAGAATTTAGTTTTACGAATTTTTGGCTAAAATAAGGCACTAAAATCATGACCGTTGTTGAAAAAAGAAAGGACTGAATCGTTCCATCTCCACCCACATAGAATCGATAAATATTTAAGATGAGATATAACGGGAGTACATTCCTGTACCCTCCATAAAGAGCCACGATAATAAACGGAATGTATCTTAAGTCAAAAATAAACCCGATTTCAAGTTTAATAGGTTTAGCAATACAGAGACTCATCGCCACGGCCGATAGTAAAACAAGAACTTTGTGACTATACGAATTTGGCCTATTTTCAAAGAAAATCAGAAATATGACGACGGGAAACAGTAAAAACAGGAAATTCAAAAGCAGCGTTTCAAACAAGGGTTTACTTCCTTTCGGCCTTTGTTACTCCAAACAGATAAGATATGTAAGGTTCTGCTATATTATAAAGCATTACGCTATTATAGCGATATAAGTAAATCAAACTATTAATTATGTATTTTGAAAAACAAAAAAGCATCCGGCGGATGCTTGGGTTTTACCAGCAATAACCCTGGCGCTATATGCTCCAAGGCTGCTGGCTTTCATGTTCAGTTTATGGTGCATACCGGGCAAGTGCTGCCTGATATACGCCCTTTGGCCGGAGACCGATCAGTTTATCGACAGGCTCGCCGTTATGGAACACAATCACAGTCGGTGCGGCCATGATGCTAAATTCTGAAGCAAGCTCTGGGGATTCGTCGCAATCCACATGGAAAATCGATAGCCGGTTCTTCTCTTCGCCTTCCAATTCTTCCAGAATGGGATGCAGCTTTTTGCAGGGCGGGCACCACTTCGTGCTGAAATCCACCATCGTGACCTTATTCTCCTGAATCGATTCTTGAAAAGATGCTGAACTGATGGCTCGCAAACTCATTGCTCATTCCTCGCTTTCCTGATTTCCCCGTTCATCCAAAATCGACTGCATGCGCTCCTGCAGATTCGATTTGATGCTCTGCAGCGTGTTGATTTGTGCTTCGATCTCCGCAAGCTTCTGGCGGTAAATGGGGAGCACTTCCTGGCAGAATGCTTCTTTATTGATCAGGACGCAGTGCAGAAAACCGGCGATCTGCTCCGTCGACAATCCGAGATTGAGGTACAACTGTATCGTCCGCACCTGCTCTTCCGCAAAAGCCGAATATTCCCGGTAGCCGTTCTCGCACCGGATGGGCGTAAGCAATCCCTGCTGCTCATAATAACGGAGCGAGCGGACGCTGACGCCGGTACGTGCTGCAAGTTCACCGATTCTCATGTTTCTACGCCTCCTGCTTCGTTGGTTCAATTTGATTATAAACCCTGACATTAATGTTAGGGTCAAGAGACAAATTCCGCAACGGCCAGTTCAAGCGGTTACCGAGTCATGAGACGAACGGGCGCCAACCTGGTCATGATTTTTTCGAATAAGCGTCGGTTAGAATCGAAAAAAGCCGCTTCTTTCCGAAGTGGCTTTTTTGTGAGGCTTTTATGCTTAGTTAGTTCCCTTATATGAGTCATTCTCTTTCACCAATCCGCGAATAAAAGCCTCGAAGTTTACTGCCAGTCTGGTTATCTTGTAGTTATTCTCTCTGTCGACATGGACCACCTCGGGTTCGCCATCATTCAAGGATTCACGGTAATCCAGCATGACCACCTCCGAATCGGAAGGACAGTCGCAAATAACCACGCCGATTTCAGGATAACCTCCATTTTCAATGACAAACCGGCTGCCCAATTCCCCACACAGCGAGTGTTTTTTATCATGTCCAATTCCCAAAATGCCTGAGATGGTAACATGTTCTTTTGCTTCGGAAGCTGCTTCCCCTATAGGAAAGCACCGGTTTCGAGGAATGCCCCCGTTATGTAGCTTCATCATCTCAATATAGGAAGCTGGCAGCTTAAAGACCAGTTTTTCTTCCACGGAATCGATCATTTCATCTGTGGGCGGTTCTGAAACGTATTGTTCTAACGCATGCTCGCTATCATTCCAGAAGCCCGATGCTTCGGCGCGGGTATCCGGGTCGACCGCAGGCTCAGTAACGGACTCGGACTCCGTAATGACCTCTGCATGCGTCTTCTCCAATGGTTCGGCAGCCTGCTCATCGATAGCTTCAGAAGCCATTTTACTCCGGATATCATCCAGGAACTCCAGCGTATCCTCATCCCCGGGTTCCAGCTTGTCTGCTGCTTCGAATTCCCTCAAGGCATCCTCATACCGATCGAGGTAGTAATAGGCAAGCCCTATGCGGTAATGCCACAGCGGATCATCTTTGCCCTCTTCTGCAATGGTTAAGAACTGTTCAATTGCCTCTTCGTACGCTTCAAGATTATTCATCGCTCTGCCCAGGTGACTGATCAGTACATAATCTCTATCCTCTGCAGGAATCTCCATAATTGCATCTACGATTTCTTGAAATTCATCTTCTTCATGTAATTCATCCAGCTTTGCCAAAAGATCATCTCTCATCATCTACGCCTCCTACTATAAACCAGCCTTTTTGAAATTATACCATTTCCGGCATAGCCCTCTCAAAAATAAAATAAAATAAAAGAGAGCTGCAGAAGCTCTCCCTTTAATAAGGTGCTTTTATAAAAGTTCTACTTACTTTCTTTGTCCACCATCTGCTGCTGTGCGAGCCGGATCATTTCGCGAACCATGGATCCGCCAATTTTTCCGCCAACCTGACCGACCGACTCTGTGGTCAAATCACCATTGCCGCCTGGTTCTAACGGAACGCCGAGTTCTTTTGCTACTTCATATTTCACATCGTCCGGCCGATTAGGATCGACATCATAGCCTTCCTGCCTCATCACTTCGGCCTTAAACGCCTGCATCCCACGTTCGGCTCCCGGCACCGCATATTTCCTATTCCTTCTGGACATCCCCTGATCACACTCCTAGACCTGTTTTTAACTAACATGCCCGGGAATAGGATCATTCATCCTTGTTGATTGTTGCCGGTTATATCCAGTTGGGTGCCTAAATGATTTCCTAGTTTACTTAAGCTATATAATCAAATCGTAGTTGGTTCATAATACATTCTTACGGATAAAATGAGGAGGAACTCACATGAAATATACCGTTATTACAGGCGCCAGTTCAGGTATTGGTTATGAAACTGCCCTAGCTTTTGCATCTCGCGGAAAAAACTTAGTCATTGTAGCCCGCAGAAAGGAGCAGTTGGAGGAATTAAAGTCTGAAATCGCACGTAACCATCCTGATGTAGATGTTGTCATTCGGACGACTGACTTATCTGTTGCTGACAATGCTTATAAGCTTTACGATAGCCTGCAAGAGTTCGAAATCGAAACGTGGATGAACAATGCGGGATTTGGTAACTTTGCATCTATTGGCAATCAAAATTTAAACAAGATCGAGACTATGCTGCATTTAAACATTGAAGCGTTAACCATACTATCCTCTCTATTCGTTCGTGACTACGCAAATGTTGAAGGAACACAATTAATTAACGTTTCATCTGGCGGTGGTTATACGATTGTGGGAAATGCCGTTACGTACTGCGCGACCAAGTTTTATGTAAGTGCCTTTACTGAAGGACTTTCACATGAACTTAAAAGCCAAGGTGCACGTATGCAAGCAAAAGTATTGGCACCTGCCGCAACAGAAACAGAATTCGCGAAGCATGCTTTCGATGTCAAGGATTTCGAATATCACGGTACTGTGCCAAAGTTTCATACCGCACAGGAAATGGCGGGATTTTTACTTGATTTGTATGATAGCGATAAGGTTGTGGGGATCGTGGATGGATTGACGTATGAGTTTGAGTTGAGAAATGCTATTTTTAATTACGTGGAAAGAACGCGATAGGCAGTATTAAAAGACGCCTCCATAATCACTATTAAAGTGGGGATGGGGGCGTCTTTTGCATCATAAGGGAAGCTCGTTCATCGCACCGTCTACACTAACAGGTTCTAACTCCCTGTATTATTCGTTTCGTTCTTCTGCAAAGAAATGTAATGCTCCCCCACTTTTATCATTTGCTCCAAAATAGGTTCCAGGCTTTTTCCAAAATCGGTTAATGAATATTCAACCTTCGGCGGCATCGTTAAAAACGCAGTACGATTGACTATACCATCTTTTTCAAGCTCCCGAAGCTGTGTTGTTAGGACATGCCTGGACACGTCTGGAATAAGTCGCTGAAGTTCACCAAAACGCCGTGTTTCCTGCAGTAGTTCATAAATAATCCTCGGCTTCCACTTCCCACTAATTCTTTGAAGCCCCACTTCTACAGGGCAACCAAAAGTCCCGTCCTGATATGGCATCTTTACCTCCACAATAGTCAGATTTTTATGACTATGTCATCATTTTCTGCGTACTTAATATGTCGCGGGGCTTCGGATATACTAACACATACACACATCATATTGAAAGAAGTGACACGATGGAATCCCCTATTCGAAAAAAACCGGTCATGAATCCGGAAGATATGAACCCTGCATTTGCCGAAGCCTACAACTCTGGAAACATAGACAGTCTGCTTGCCTTATATGAACCTCAAGGCATTCTGATTAATCCGAATGGCGGCATAGATCAAGGGATCGATCATGTTCGCAAAACCCTTGAGGATCTATTGCAATTGAAAGGCAACATGGTATCCAAAAATATGTACTGCATTCCTTTTGAAAATATGGCTTTGATGCGGGCACATTATATCCTTCATACCGTGGATGCGGATGGAAATCCGATACAAATCCAGGGTCATACTTCGGAGATTGTGAGAAAGCAGCCGGATGGAAGCTGGCTGTATATCGTAGACCATCCCTTCGGCGCCGATCCGATATTGGAAACGGATGCCGCCTTGTAATCCATAGACTTGTTGTTGCTAAATCCGGCCTCAAGAGGAATCCTACCTATGATGTCGAAAATGTAGAGTTATGATGACAACGAGGAAAATATGGATCATATCAACGCTGTTTTTGGCCATTTTGACGGGCTTTCGTTTTTTGTGGCTGCAATATAACTCGACTACCGACTATCCGGTTGCTTCTCAGGGTGTATTGGACCTGCGGGGCTGGGACTCTCTGAACTCCCATTCCCTTCCGTTAAACGGCGAATGGGAGTTCTACCCTGGTACTCTCCGATATCAGAACGGAACATTCCGAGCGGATACCCACTCTTCGAGCAGATGGATTCAAGTTCCGGGCAACTGGAAATTTGACGATGAGCCATATGGCAACGACAAGTATGGCTTCGGCACCTACCGCTTGAGAATTCTGGTGAATCCGGGCAAAGGGAACTCATACGGCATCCACATACCAAGCATTAATAGCTCATCGGAAGTTTATATAAACGGACAGCTTCTCGGTCATTCTGGTAAACCGGCCGAGAGCAAAGAAAATTACTCGCCGCTAGACGTTCCGTATACGACGTACTTTACCTTAGAGGACGAGAGCGAGATTGAACTCGTTATCCAGGTTTCGAACTTCGACAACTTTCGCAGTGGCGGGATCGTCCGATCGATTAAATTTGGACCGGAAAGCACTCTGAGAAAGGACTTGAGCTTTTCCAGGAATATGGTTTGGGTTGCTTGCATCGCTTATGCGCTTCACGTTCTGTACGGCTTTATATTATACCTGGTAGGAGGCCGGGATAAGAGGCTGATCTACTTCTCCCTGATGATTCTGTGCGTGATTCTCGCGACGCTGTTGGACGGAGAAAGGTTATTGTATACGTGGATTCCATTCACATATGAATGGAGTTTTAAGATCATTTATCTCGGTATGCTATCCGGAGGATATTTTCTGCATCAGTTAATTAAGGGTAAGCTTCCGTTATCACTGCGTCGCCGAGCTTCTCTGGCTTATGAGCTTTTATGCGGCATTGCGGTTTTATCCGTATTGCTCTTACCTTTACACGTTGTGCTAGCTCTACAAGAGCTGTATATCGTTCTGATGTTCATCCCTTGCTTCTTTTTACCAGCTGTAATGTACAGGTCGACAGCTAAAATTGATGTGGATAACATCTTCTTGCTCCTGGCTGCTATAGCGTCGATCAGCAGTATGATTTGGCTCATCATCATCAATATTGTACATATCGAGATGATCTCCTATCCGTTCGATCTCATCATTGCGATGATTTGTTTCTCGGCGTTTTGGTTCAAGCGCTTTTTCCGATTGTCGGAAGAGTCCCATAAGCTGGCGAATACGCTGAAGCAGGCGGACAAGCAAAAAGATGATTTCCTGTCTACTGTCGCCCATGAACTGCGTAATCCGTTGCACGGTATGATTAACATCTCGCAATCGGTCTCAGAGAGAGAGCAGGACAAACTCGGGATGAATAGCGTCAATGACCTGCAGATGCTTGCCAAGGTTGGCCGCCGCATGTCTTACATGCTGAACGATCTACTCGATATGGCTCGATTGAAGGAAAACCGGATTAGCCTGGACCTTATAGGCATATCTGTACATGGCGTAGCTTCAAGCGTCATCGATATGCTTCACTTTATGACGGAAGGTAAGCCGATCCAGCTGATCAACCACATACCGGCGGGCTTCCCTCTGGTTCATGCCGACGAGAACAGACTGAATCAAATCCTGTTCAATCTATTGCACAACGCTGTTAAATACTCAGATGAAGGCGAAGTGTCGGTACAGGCTGACGTTCAGGACGGATGGGCGAGCATATCTGTTGCAGACATGGGCATCGGAATGGATGAAGAGCTGCTGAACAGAGTATTCGAGCCTTACGAGCAGGCCTCATCGGACGGGGCTTCACTCAGAGGCGGATTCGGACTTGGGCTCAGCATCTGCAAAAAACTTGTCGAAATGCATGGAGGAACGCTGAAGGTTCGTTCAAAGCCGAATGAAGGCTCTGTATTCACATTTACATTAAGGCTTGCCACGGAAGGGACTGTTGACGAGCTCACAGAATCACTCATAGCTGCGGCCGCCATCGTATCCGAAGGCAGCAGAGCTACCGATGCCCAGATGACTCCCTATGCTGAACTAGCTCATAACTCGTCTTCAGAGCGGATTCGATTGTTAGCTGTCGATGACGATCCTGTCAATCTGAATGTGCTGAGGACGATTTTCGAGGATGAAACATATGAAGTAGTCACGGCGACCAGCGGCAAGGAAGCACTCACGCTGCTGGAATCCGGCGGATGGGATTTGATCATTTCCGATGTGACCATGCCGATCATGTCCGGTTATGAACTGACTGCGCGAATTCGCGAACGTTTTTCCATCGCGGAGCTACCTGTGCTTCTCTTGACGGCGAGCAGTCAGGATAAGGACATTGAGGCTGGATTTCGCTCCGGCGCCAATGACTACGTGACCAAGCCGGTGAATGCTACTGTGCTGAAGTCCAGGGTCAGATCATTGACCAATCTGAAAAAAACCGTGAACGAGCGATTGCGGATGGAAGCGGCATTACTACAAGCTCAAATCAAGCCTCATTTCTTGATCAATACGTTTAATGCGGTATCTGCTCTCAGCAGAATCGACACGAATAAAATGGATGATCTAATCGAGGAACTGACCACTTATTTTAGGCTCGGCATCGATTTTGAGAATTCCAACCGGGCGGTACCGCTGGACCGTGAGCTTAAGCTCATTCGCTCCTACTTATTTATCCAAAAACAGCGATTCGAGGACAGGCTCAACGTTGTATGGGAGGTCGACGATGACGTGAACATCTGCATTCCTCCTTTGACCATCCAGCCGCTTGTCGAAAATGCGGTTTCACATGGCATAATGAAGCGCGGCGAGGGTGGGGAAGTTCGAATTCGAATTACCGATCTCGGCCACTCTGTCGAGGTATGCGTTTCCGATAACGGTGTGGGAATCGATGAAGACACAGTCAAGCATATTCTGGACAGACAGAGAAGCCGATGCTCGGGAATCGGGCTGTTGAACACCCATCGACGATTAAAACAGTTTTGCGGCAGTGATCTGAGAATTGAAAGCAGATTAGGCTCAGGAACCACCGTCTCGTTCACAATTGAAAAACAGAACTAGGAGCCTTGAAAGTTTCCTTATATAAAAAGCAGCTTGCCGTTTTATTCGGCAAAGCTGCTTCTTTGCTATTCATTTTCTATAAGCATTTGAATTTGACAACTATAGGATTCGGTATCAAAAAAATCATTGTATAGCTCCACTTCAATATAATTTTTTACTTTTAAATGATTTTGTTCGACATAGTTAAGTATTTCTCTTACACGTTCCTCTTCATTATCTTTACTATATGCTAAAGTTACATACTTCCCCTCAGGTAAAATGTTTATATTTTGATCAGCTTCTATGCTGCCATTTCCTTGAATTCCATTAAAAACATATCTTGGTTCTACATTCCCCTCTGAATTAAGGCTGTATATGATTCCTACCTCCATGGTCGTTTTCACCTTTTTATCTTGGATGATTTTGTCCAAGTCTGAATAGTAGAGCAGCTCTCTTAAACTTCCCGCTTCTTTGCAAGGGGCTGTAATGATATAACGCTTTTCCAAAAATTGAATCGATATTTGATCATTATTTAATATATTCCGGGAATACTCGACACTGTTTTTTAGGCTATCAATATTTTCGATGACCTCTTTCATCTTTTTCAAATTTTCTTCCGCTTCAATTCTTTTTAGCTGCAAGAAGCTTATTAATTTGTCGGTGTCGCACTCTTTAAAAATTTCTTGAAGTTCTTTGATACTTGTCCCTAATGTTCGACAACCTTTGATGATATCGATATGAATAAATTGATCTAGAGAATAATATCTGTAGCCTGTTGTCTCATCGATATACTTTGGAATAAGGATCCCCATTTTGTGATAATATCTTAACGCTTTTATTGTAAGATCCTTAATCTCGGCGACTTCCCCAATAGAAAACAGGTTTTTCATTCGAATCACTTCCTTTTATGTTCTCTCCTTACCCTGCCCTTGACTCTTCCCTTAGGGGACATCCTATTATACATGATAAGGTTAGTAGTCATATGAAAGGGATGTGTATAAACATGGATAAAGTTATATATAGAGAACTGGTTCAAGCAGATTATGACCGCGTAAAACATTTAATTAACGAGGCATTTGGCCTTCATGAATTGATTAAAGATCCAAAATTTTTGGATAACGTATTAAACATTTATCTGCAAAGTTGCATTTTATCTAGCTCATTTAGCAAAGTAGCCGTAAAAGACAATAAGGTCATTGGTATTATTCTGGGGGATGCGAAAAAGGACAAAAATCGTTTGAGGAAAGCTCATAATACTTTGAGTATTACCTGTTCACTACTTAAAGTAACCATAGCTAATAAGGAGAATAAAAAAGCTATTAAAGAATTTTTTAAGATCCAAGAAACGTATAAAGAGATTATCCAAGGGAAACAAGATGATTTCCAAGGCTGCATAGAGTTATTCATTGTATCCGAGGAATCTAGAGGTCTTGGGGTTGGAAAAGCTTTGATCCAGCATTTGTCTAATTATATGAAAGATATGGATGTAGAATCTATATATCTATATACAGACAATCGATGCAACTTTGGATTTTATGAGAGTCAAAACTTTAAACGGCTAAATGAAAAAGAAATCAATCTGGAATCAGTCCAAACAGAACTTAATGTTTTTCTATACGGATATCATTTTGCTAATGGCACGTCCACTCAGTAACGGCAAGTATTGACGAAAGGGCCATCCTTTACAGGATAGCCCTTTCTTTTTCTTGAAATTAGGAGCTGAGTAAACAGTTCCTTTGCCGCTTTAAAATGGTTTTCTATAGACCTTGATGATACGAGTACCGGCTTTTATAAGCCTTTGCGCCTGTGCTTGGTTGATTCGGACTAAGACGGATACGTCAGTCGAGTTTTCCACGTCGAAGACCTTGAAAATTTGTCCACCGGCAAACAATACGCCTTTCAACTCGACCTTCGTTGTGCTAGTAGGCTTTGGATCAAAGTTCTGAAATTTCGTACGCATTACCCCAGCACGAATGAGTGCTGCTGCTTGTTGCGCGGTCGTCCGCACGCCAAATACAGGATCAATTTCAACTCCGGTTGTTTTCGCCTCGACCTCGACAATCAGAAAAAAACGATTGTTTATCTTAGCTATACTATTCGCCCCGATGGTTATCGGTTGAGCCATGTTCCATCACCTCCTAATACTCACCGTATGCTAGGATGTAACTGAGGGAACTCTATATTCATCTAACTCACCGTTTAGCATCAAGCCCCTTTTACGAGAGACCGTTCTCATTACAACATTCCAGAAATACACTCCCAAAGATCTTTACAACAAGGATGGAATATATATACTTAGAATCAAATCCTTATTAAGGTAGGGATCGCCCATGGATAAAGAGACTCTTCGAACCAATCTAAGTCAAGAACATATCTTCATGATGCTTCAGTCTCTTGTCGAAACTACGACGGACGCGATT
Source organism: Paenibacillus mangrovi (assembly GCF_022898935.1). Lineage (GTDB taxonomy): Bacteria > Bacillota > Bacilli > Paenibacillales > Paenibacillaceae > Paenibacillus_AQ > Paenibacillus_AQ mangrovi. The sequence continues at coordinate 346,668 of NZ_JALIRP010000005.1, forward strand.
TCTATTCGGGACATACAGGGGAATATACTTCTCGTAAATAGTGTCTTTGAAAAGATTTATGGCTGGACCTATCAAGATCTGATCAATGACCCCTATTGTCTGGTACCTGAAACATTAATAAGCGAGACCAAAGAGATATTCCATCCGATTAAATTCTTTGGAGAGAACATCTCGGGATATGAGACTGTACGTAAACGAAAAGATGGTACGATGATTCAGGTATCCCTAACAGCTTCCCCAATACGAGATTCAGGAGGGAATATCGTCGGCACTTCTGTAATTGCTAGGGATGTTACAGAACGCAAAAAGGCCGAAGAAGCTTTGCTGGAAAGTGAAGCTAAATACCGGATATTAGTAGAAAATACAAACGACATTATAAGCACCTATGATCTGAACATGAAAAAAACATTCGTATCTCCTTCCGTAGAGCTTCACTTGGGATACACTCCGAATGAATATCTTCAGGCGCATATTTTCGACCTTATTCACCCTGATGATGTAAAAACAATTGTAGATCAATATCAATCCATCACTACCCATAAAAAAAATGTTCAAATGGAAGTCAGATTAAAACATAGAAATGGATCTTGGGTGTATTTGGAGTCGCGTTGTGTGCCGATTCTTTCTGAGAACGCTGAGATCGAAAGCTATCTGGTCGTTTCACGCAATATCACAGAACGAAAAAGAGCCGAAGAAGCTTTGCGTAAGAGTGAAGAACAATACAGGTTCATTGCTGAAAATACAGTAGACTTCATTTCTGTGATTGATACGAATGGCGATACAACGTACAGTTCTCCATCACATCTGAAAAAGCTAGGTAAGGATAGAGTTAACTTTAAAAATATCCATCCTGACGATGCTCCTACCGTCTGTGAACGTTTTTCTTACATGCTTCAATCGAAAACCCCCATTACCTGTGTATATCGATATAAACTTGAAAATGGTGATTGGATTTATTTGGAATCGAGGGGAATGCCTTTTCTCAATAGCGATGGCGAATGTCAACACTTTTTCAACGTTACACGCGATGTTACGGAGAGGAAACAAAACGAAGAACTTCTCCTGAGAACAGAAAAGCTGTCCGTCATTGGAGAATTGGCTGCAAGTATAGCGCACGAAATAAGAAATCCTCTTACCTCACTAAAAGGCTTTATTCAGTATTTACAACCCTTAATTTCGAAAAATTCTGCTTTTACTGACATTATGCTCTCTGAGCTAGATCGAATCAACTTTATCGTAAGTGAGCTGCTTGTCTTGGCGAAGCCACAAAATCTCCATGTAAAATCGGTTCTTTTGCATAGTATCATCGAAAACGTTGTAAAGTTTCTTGAGTCTGAAGCTAATTTAAAGAGTATTGAAATCAATACAAAATTTCCGAGCACACCCGTTACGATCAATTGTGAAGAAAATCAATTAAAACAAGTATTCATCAACATCATGAAGAACTCCCTGGATGCCATCTCAGCAAATGGCGAAATTAGTATTCAAACCAAACTTCTAAGTGACAACCAAGTCCTTATTCGCTTTTCGGATAACGGCTGCGGCATGTCACAGGAGCTGCTTTCCAGACTTGGGGAACCTTTTTATACGACAAAAGAAAAGGGAACAGGACTCGGTTTACTGATCAGTAACAAAATCATTAAAGACCATCAAGGCAGTATCAACATCACAAGTGAAATCAATAAGGGAACAATCGTAGATATCACTTTACCTAGTTCATAATTATGTTTAAGCGAAAAGCCGAAGGGACAACCCTTCGGCTTTATTTATTCTCAACTACATTTTCTACGGAATTAGGATCTTTACGCGCTTTATAGAACAGATATAAGACTCCGCCGATAGCGCCCGTTGTTCCGCAGATGATATCAAACATCGTGTCCGTTAAACTGCCATTTTGCGAAGTAAGTCCAAATAAATGGTCGGATGTAAACTCATAAATTTCCCACACTCCAGCCATGGCAACAGCGAAGTAGAAGGAGAACCAGATGATGATGTTGGCGGGCAGACCGCTCAGCCCTTTACGCTTAGCCATCTTGTTCAAGATAAATTGTCCTGTGAAGAATAGAATAACGCCAGACAGCAGATGTTCCATCTTATCTAAATGAGGGATAAAAGCATACATACCGAATAAGTTGGCGACCATCATCGTGATCGCGATAAAGATCAGCACCCAGAATCGCAGCGTGGGAGGCAAGTCACTCTTGGTCCATGCGGTTAAGCCCCTGAAGAGCAGCAGGACGATAATGATGAGACCCGCTTGAAAACATTTGCCGTAAGCTCCAGTCACGCCAAAATAAATAATTGATATTCCGCATATGACGTACAGAACAATTTCAAAAACATCATTAAACCTATGCTTTCTAGAAGTGTTTTGCATAACAGTTCCTTTCTTCTGGTTGTGTTATTAAAATCTTATCCCAGGCTATTGAGATCGGTCAAACCTAACGACTAATGAGTATTATTAGCAAGCTGATCCATAGCTATCCAAATTAAGGATTCACAGCAACAGTACCTATTTGAAATAAGAAAGGAACTATGCCTATGCTGCATGCTGCGCTTAGACTATAGTTCCTCTTCTCAAAATTTTTCGCGATCACACTTATGGTACGGTTCAGCTTAAAGGGGCTACCGGCGACAAATCCACTTGATCACGTACCGCAATAAGTCCGGTAAGGCTTTGTCGACGCAGGCAATGTGCAGTATTCATCCTGTATGGCGGAGTACCCGTACGGGTCGGATAGAACAGTGAGCAGCCGTTCCATCACGCTGTAGTCTTCCTGTTCCGTTGCAGCTTCCAGTGCCGCTTCGACCCGGTGATTCCTTGGGATTACTGCAGGATTGCTGCTTCGCATCAGCTGTTTCGAGGAGGCTTCTGATTCTTGCTGTCTGCCGAGTCTCGACTTCCAGCGCTCATGCCACTGGACGAACTCTGCATCTTCAAACAGATCCGTATCCTCGATTGTATCCAAGGTTAATGCGCGGAAGGTATTGGTATAGTCCGCATGATTTTTCTCCATCAGGCGGAGGAGGGCGTTACTAAGCTCTTCATCCTCTGCTTCTGCGTTAAAAATCCCCAGCTTGGCCCTCATGCCCTCAAGCCAATTCGCTTGATACAAATCCATAAAACCGGAGATTTTGTCCTGAGCCAGCCGGACAGCTTGCTCCTGATCATCATGCAAAAGCGGTAAAAGCGTCTCAGCGAATCGTGCAAGATTCCATCCGGCAATGTACGGCTGATTACCATAAGCATAGCGGCCTTGCGAATCAATAGAGCTGAATACCGTTTCGGGATTATAGGTATCCATGAAGGCGCAAGGACCATAATCGATCGTTTCGCCGCTAATGGTCATGTTGTCGGTGTTCATCACGCCATGAATAAAGCCAGCCAGCTGCCATTTGGCAATAAGCGAAGCCTGACGCTTGATCACTTCCTCAAGCAGCCCAAGATATCGGTTCTCACCCGCTTCAACGTCTGGATAATGGCGCTCTAATGTATAGTCAGCAAGGATGCGAAGGTCCTGGGCGGTACCGAATTGTGCAACGTATTGAAAGGTACCAACACGTATATGACTGGCAGCTACACGTGTCAGAACGGCGCCCGGAAGCTCTTTTTCACGGATTATGGACTGCCCCGTTGTCACGACGGCAAGACTACGAGTGGTCGGAATGCCAAGCGCATGCATGGCTTCGCTGATAATGTATTCGCGCAGCATCGGTCCAAGGGCAGCTCGCCCATCCCCTCCACGTGAGTATGGCGTTCTGCCTGGACCCTTCAGCTGAATATCCACCCTCTCGCCTTGAGGTGAAATCTGCTCACCTAGCAGCACAGCTCGGCCGTCCCCTAACATGTTAAAGTATCCGAATTGATGCCCCGCATAAGCTTGAGCTAGAGGTATGGCCCCTTCTGGCACTTGATTCCCAGCAAGCACGGCTATGCCATCTTCGCTTTGCAGCGCCTGAACACTCAAACCAAGAGATGCTGCCAACGGATGATTGAGAATGATCAACTTTGGCGAACGTACAGGAGTCGGCTCAATACGGGAAAAAAATGATTCCGGCAGACGGGCATAGCTATTGTCGAAGTTCCATCCTGTTTCTTTATGCTTTGTCATAGACTCTCCTTATTTCTTGTGGCTTGTAATATCCTTGTGATGTCTCATCGCTTTTTTAATGTCCACTTCTTCCCATTATTATACCGTTTCCGGCAGGACGGCGGCACAGAAGTCATGTTTTTCGCAGCTTACAGGTTCGTGTTCATCTTCAAATCAGGCTATAATTGATAAATAAAAGGACACCCGAATATATGTAGGAGTTGAAAGCAATTGGCTAAATCCATAGTAGAGAAGCTTGGCTTACAAAAGTACAAGCGAGTGGCGATATTGAACCAGCCTGAAGGAAAGGATTATTTTTCGGAGCTGACAGGCTATGATACCACGCTCAAGGAAAGTGCGTATGATCTCATATTTGCTTTTGTGCTGGATCTGGAGTCATTAAAGCAACTTGTTAATCGTGTAATTGAAGGGCAGCACCTTCATAACAATGGATACCTCTTTGCGGCATATCCCAAAAAAGGGAATAAAGTATATGCCACGTTTATCCACCGCGATGATCTGCTTGAAGGTGTAGGCAGCGATGAGGAAGGATATATCGGGACAAGCAATATTAAATTTGCGCGCATGGTTGGACTGGACGATGTCTTTACCGTTGTCGGCTTCAAAGAAGATGCTAAGGGCAAAGGCCAAACTTCTTCCAAACCAAGCCAGTGTGTAGATGATTATATTTCATGGATTCCTAGTGTGGAAAAAGATTTGGAAGATACGCCAGAGCTGCTTGCATTCTACCAATCGCTTACCCCAGGGTACCGTAAAGATTGGGCGCGTTATGTGTACAGTGCCAAACAGGAGGCGACAAAAGCAAAACGCCGGGAAGAAATGAAGATGATTCTTCAGGCAGGCTATAAGAGCCGCGAACTATATCGTCAAGATCATTCATAACCCAGAGAATAATAACCTCCACCCCCATAGGCTGGAGGTTATTTTGTGGACCTCACCCGAGTTCCAAAGGCAAGAAAGCATAGTCACCATCTCTAACGATCTCACATTTACGAACAGGAATAGGACGTTTAAAAATCGGACCATCGATAACCGTCGTATGGAACTCGCCGCCTTCGCCGCAAGGGTCGATACCACGTGCTTGAAGTTCCTCCACATACTCATGGGTTAGAACCCGTCCCAAATCCTCTTCTTTCATCCCTAATGATAGATTTACCGTAACAAGGATCGTGACAAATCCCAGATTGATAAATTCCCGGACGGCCTCCAGATGATCCATTTCCCATAGCGGCATCCCCAGCTTTAAGCCGGCATTTTGGGTCACCTTATCATGCCAGCAACCGTGAGCAGGCATGTCTAAATCCCCGGTCACCAATACTCTAGCGCCCTGATCTTTGGCTTGCTTGAGCAGCCCTATAAAGACGGATTCATAATCTGTCCAGCTTGCTGCTCCTGTATAAACCGGTAAGCCGATTGATTCGGCTTGGGCGCGAATAAGCTCCGGCGGCATTCCATGCGATCTGGAGCGCTTCCCTTCTTCCTCCAGCATGACAATCAGCCCGATCGCTTCACCAACCTGCATGGCCTTATATAAAGCCAGAACGCTATCTTTTCCACCACTAAAAGAAGCAATAAATCTATGCCCGCAGGCTCCGTTTTTCCAATCCATATTTCTGCGATCCCTATCCTTTCGCTTCTGCTGTCCACTTTGGTGTATTGCTTGGTGAACTTCACTCCATACTATAGCGCACTTCTCAACCTCATGCCTATAAACAAAAAGGAACAGCACGAAGCTGCTCCTCATCCATAATGATATATATTAGCATCTGTTTCTAGCTCGATAGATTATTTTGAATCGCTGATACTTTAGATTTACTACGGGACCATATAACGACTGGTATCAGTAAAAGTGCGAGTCCGCCTCCAGCAAGCGATAGCGCTGCGTAACTGGAACTCGCTACAACCATACCGGAAAGTGCTCCGCCCGATGCCCCAGCTAGTGCTACTAACACATCGATCGTTCCTTGAGTTTTTGCACGAGTTGTTATATCAGTCGCGTCTACGATAAGTGCAGTCCCACTAATTAAACCAAGGTTCCAGCCGAGTCCGAGCAGCGCAAGAGCAATGATAAGAACCAGTAAAGAATCCGCAGGCGCTACAGCTGCAACAATACCAGCAAGCAATAGAGTGCCACCCGAAGCTATTGACATAGCTGCACGACCGATCTTATCAACAAGCATACCTGTAATGAGGGAAGGGAAATACATCGCCCCAATATGGATGCCTATGACTAATCCTACATCTCCCATACTATGACCATGGTGCTTCATATGTATTGGCGTCATTGTCATAATTGCGACCATAACGATTTGAGTTAAGATCATGACTGTCGCTCCTACAACTAAGCCTCTGTTATTCATTTTATGGGATTTTGTTTGCGTTGCTGTTGGCTGGCTTAGGTCTGATTGTTCTCTAAATACAGCTTTCGCTACGATGAATGGGTCCGGACGGAGGAAAATCAAAAATACCAAACCTGCGAGGATGAATGCCGCAGCACCTAAAATAAACGGACCCGCAAGGGCAGGAACACCTATTGAAGTTGCAAATTGACCCATAACACCTACCATGCCCGGACCTGCAACCGCGCCGAAAGTAGTTGAAACCATTGCAATACTAACTGCTTTAGCCCGCTGAGAAGGCCCAGCTAAATCTGTTCCTGCATAACGTGCTTGTAAGTTCGTAGCCGTGCCTGCACCGTATATAAGAAGCGATACAAACAAAAGTACAATACTATGATTGACTGCAGCCAATATGACCCCTATTGCACCAACCCCGCCTACCAAGAATCCTGCGGCAAGCCCCAATCGGCGCCCGTATTGTTGTGAAAAACGCCCAACAAGAAATGCCGCCACAGCAGAACCAAGCGTGAGTAAGGCGGCGGGAACACCTGCCAAACTGTCCGTTCCGAGCATTTCCTGTGCAAGGAGTGCGCCGACGGTTACTCCAGCAGCAAGGCCTGCACCACCAAAAATTTGTGATATGACTACAATGAGCAGGGAACGCCTATACAATTGTCGCTGCAGATCTGGGGAATCAACGTAACCTTGAATATAACTGTCTGTTATACTACGGGATTCATGCTGCATCGCATCGAACCACCTTTCGATTATAAATTACCTCCATGGATGGGGTGACATATTAGAATGATGATAAATTCGCCGTTTCTTCGTGTCAAGGTGTTATCGGTGCTAGCTTGGCTCATAAAAAATGCACCTCCAATTGTTAGTTGTGTCTAACAATTGGGGTGCAGTTCACTTTCTCGGGCAGCCTTCTTATGGTGTAGGGCTGGGATTAGTCCCGGCTCGCCAGCTTCGAAAGCAGACGGATAATCTCGACGTACAGCCATACGAGGGTAACCAACAAACTGAAGCCGCCGTACCACTCCATATATTTCGGTGCGCCCTGCCGTACCCCTTCTTCGATAAAATTAAAGTCGAGCACGAAATTCAATGCAGCAATGATAACGATGACAATCGAAATCCCGATCCCGATCGGGGTGCTATCATGCAAATAGGGGACCGTCACACCGAACAAGCCGAGCACGAAACTAAGCAAGTATACAAGCGCGATTCCGAGCGTAGCAGCGAAAACACCTCGCTTAAAGCCTTCACTCGCTTTGATCAATCCGGTCTTGTAAGAGATCAGCATTGCCAAGAATATGCACATGGTCAGTAAGGCTGCCTGCAGGGTAATACCGTAATATAATGATTCGTAAGTAGCCGATAAAGCCCCTACAAAAAAACCTTCCGCAATCGCATAGATCGGCGCCAAATACGGTGCTGTTGTTGGCTTAAAGCTAATAATCAACGCCAGAACCAAGCCGCCAATCGCACCTCCGATGATGTACGGGTATATATCGTACCCATTGAAGAACATAGCCCATGATACGACAGCTGCTCCAAGAAGAAACGCAAGCAGCATGAACGATTTATTCACCGTTCCCCCGATCGTCATGGTCTCTTGTCCATTGTAATACCCGCTCTTTTCAAACGTTTTTTTGTTAAGTGTCGGATTTCCGCTGCGACCTATCAAATCAATTGCCTCCCCAACTTTTTATTTTCATTCTATCATATGTTGGGAAATTTTAGGGTATACAAAATTATTATTCTATTACGAATCGTTAGCATCAATGCTTTATTTCTTTAATTCAATCACGATGTCATCTAATGTATATTCTTCTTTACCTTTACCCGATTTTTGAGGAATTGGAATTTCTTTCGATCCATCTTCTGTTATTTCAACCCCACCATGATTATCAGCAGTATGCTCATATAAAGAAAGATGCGGAGTTATGATGAGCTTCGTTGCTTTCGGGTCAAGTTTTTCGAAAGTATTGCTAAGGTGTATGTTATAGCCCTCGCTATCGTCTCCAAATCCTCCATTATCTTTACCGGCGTAATGATTGCCTATGTCATCTTTAATTTCGAGAGAAACATCGACGCCGCCCCATTTATTTCTTACCTTCTCGCTAACCACTTGGTCATAATACACGATAAAGGACATCGGTGTGACGGATATTTTATCGATATTCACGGATACTCCATCATGGTCCACACGACGATTAATCAATTGCGTATCGCTTTCCGTTGCCTTTAATGCAAGCGCAAAATTCCAATTTCCTGTTATTTTTTCATTGCTATCTTGAATCGTGATACTCTCGATGTTCCATTTTAATTCTACTTTGTCTTTTTCCTTAGGATGAAATCCGGATCCCGTGATTAGCCCGACATAATGATTTTGATCCACTTTCGTAATTTGATTGCTGCCTGCCATCCCTTCTGCGCCTTTAATATCTAGAAACCCTTGGATGATCGGGTCAGCACCTAAATCTTTATTACTTTCTATTGAATAGGTTAAGGATACCGTCTCACCGTCGAAAATCGCATCATTGATGGTGACTTTAATGCCATTGCTCTCTTGTGACATGTTGATCGTGCTAGAATACTCCTTATAATCCTGATACACACCAGTTCCAAGATCCAAATATCTAAAAATATTTCCGATGATCGGAATGCTGCTCGCATAAGCAGGGAACGTTGCTCCGAGCGCTGCAGTCGATATCCCAGCTACGAGGGCTGCAGCCACAATACCTTTTTTCCACAGTTTTTTCTTCCGATGTATGGATTCTTTTACTGCTTTTTTGACTCTAGCCCGTTCGAATTCACTGACCTTCATTTCCTCAAATTCATTGTCACCCATGTCCACATCGTTCAATAGTTCATAAATATCCTTCATAGTACCTGACCTCCCATATTTAGATCCATAGCTTTGGTATAAAGCCTCTTTTTCCCTCGATAAATTCGATTGTCGATCGCCGCTCGGGTCAAACCGAGTTTTTGCGAGATATCCTCCGTCTTTAAACCTAAGAAGAACTTCATGATAAAAATATCCCGATCTACCGGTTCCAGCTGATTGATGAGATGAATAAGTTCCCTCTGGTCCTCCCTTAAGATAAGCTCATCTTCTGCAGATCTTTCGGGTATGAAATCCAAGTCATCATTCGTGATAAAATCCGTCTTTGTCCGATTCTTTCTGTAGTAATCAATAGCCTTAAACTTTGCGATCGCATAAATCCACTTCTTGAAATCCGCCGCATCTCCGCTAAATTTTTTCGCATTGTTCCATATGGTAAGAAAAATATCATTAATACATTCTTCGATGATTCCATCGTTCTTAAGAGGGGAGAGAACTTTGTAAGTTGTCCCTTTGATTAGCGGTAAATATGTATCAATTACGAATTCCAATGCGTCTTCTTTTTTTCGCTGCAATCGCTGTATAAAGTTATTTTCATTGGATCTCATGTACATCACTCCCTTTGTTATCATACCTTTTATACTCTAAACAACGAATCGAAAATCTTTTTCTCTCACGTACACTTGATTTTCTTGCACAAAAAAGCGCCAAGAACATTGGACTGTTCTTTGACGCTCCCTTTGATATGAGTTTGTGTTTGCTTTGCAGACAGAGCAAAACGGCCTTTCACCCCATGGAATTCGGGAGGAAGGCCGTTTTATTATTTTTATACTGTCTACATGACCGATTTCAGTGCACTATTAAGACCAAGCGTTCTCGCTGTTGATGTGTGAATTTTATGGATAAGCTCTGGGTTTTCCACCAGTGACATGCCATAAGAAGGAACCATTTCTTTTATTTTGGGTTCCCACGCTTTTAGATGCTCAGGGAAGCATTTTTCGATGATCTCAAGCATGACGGAAACGGCAGTAGAAGCACCCGGAGAAGCGCCAAGTAGTGCTGCGATCGATCCATCTGCGGCAGTAACAACTTCTGTACCAAATTGAAGCGTTCCTTTACCGCCGGCAGCCGTATCTTTGATCACTTGCACACGCTGGCCGGCCACCAATAGATCCCAATCCTCGCTTTTGGCGTTCGGGATAAACTCTCGGAGCTCTTCCATACGCTTTTCTTTTGATAACATCACTTGCTGGACCAGGTATTTTGTCAATGAAAGGTTTTTTGCACCTGCCGCGAGCATCGTTAACACGTTATTCGGTTTTACAGAACCTAACAGATCAAACATGGAGCCGGTTTTCAAGAACTTTGGTGAGAAGCCGGCAAACGGTCCAAAGAGCAGCGATTTTTTATTCTCGATAAATCTTGTGTCCAGATGCGGAACAGACATAGGAGGTGCACCAACCTTAGCTTTACCGTAAACTTTGGCGTGATGCTGTGCTACAACTTCCGGATTATTGCAGACCATAAATAGTCCACTGATTGGGAATCCTCCAATATGTTTGCTTTCAGGAATTCCGGATTTTTGAAGCAAAGGAAGACTTCCTCCTCCTCCGCCAATAAAGACGAATTTTGCAGTATGGCGTTCGACCTTACCGCTATCGAGATTCCGTGTCTTCAATTCCCATGCGCCATCGCTAGTACGTTTAATATCATCTACACTATGCTTGTAATGGATATCGACGTTTTTCTTCTTTAAGTGGTCGAACAATATGCGCGTTAAAGCACCAAAGTTGACGTCCGTTCCAGAGTCCATTTTTGTAGCTGCTATAGGTTCATTCGATCTCCGGTCTTTCATAATCAGCGGAATCCATTCCATCAGCTTTTTCGGGTCATCGGAAAATTCCATCCCTTGAAACAGAGGATTGTTTGACATCGTTTCAACACGTTTTTTCAAAAACGCTACATCTTGTTCCCCTTGTACCAAGCTCATATGAGGCAATGGCATGATAAAGTCTTGCGGGTTACGAATCAGATTGCTGTTTACAAGATAAGACCAAAACTGCATTGAAACTTGAAAATGTTCATTAACGGTTATCGCTTTGCTAATATCGATGGATCCGTCCGGTTTTTCGGTTGTATAGTTAAGCTCGCACAGAGCAGCATGCCCCGTACCCGCATTATTCAACTCGTTAGAGCTTTCCTCTCCTGAGCTTGATAGCTTCTCAAACACTGTGATTTTCCAGTCCGGTACTAATTCTTTCAACAGTGTCCCCAAAGTCGCACTCATGATTCCGGCACCAATTAAGATAACGTCTGTTTCGGTTTGTCTGTCGCTCATTTTTAACCGCCCTTACACGCTAGTATTTGAAGAAAAGGATGTAGGCGCTCTCACAGTAAGCCAGACTGCGACCTGGTCACACACCTTTTCTGAATGAATTATCACCTGATCTTAGTATATCACTATTTTATTGACTATTAAATAATTGTTAAATGCAATTTAAAAGCTGGTAAAAGAATCTGAAATAATAAATCACCAACCCCTCATGGAATTGGTGATTTTAATTCACTCCTGTCGCTTACCGCTTATTCCTCGTGAACAATAACCCGAATGCAGACAGGATACCTAATCCGGCCGCACCATACAGGTTGATGAGTACTTCACTCTTCCCTGTTCCCCAATACAGTAGTCCGTTGAATACCAACGTAGCGATACAAAACAAAATCACCCATTTTAACACTTGATTCTTCATCCTGATCCTCTCCTCCCGCTTCCGTTACTTGAGTACGTCAATATGCTCGATATTGCGGATCGACATGTACGCGACAGCCGCACCGAGGAGTGCCAGACCAATCGGTACCGCAATGATGGAGTATAAGCTGAAGCCGTCGACGCTCTGGCAGACGAGCGCCACGACGATGAGCGACGACACGATGGTGGCCACGCCGGAATGATTACGCATGCCAAAGTACAGCGGAATCAGGCTTAAGAAGCTAGTTGCCAGCGCGCTCATGACGATCTTCAGCAGCGATGTGGCTGCAACGGACCACGTGAGCGGCCCCGGAATAACGGATGCAAACAGATTAAATACATAAAATCCAACGCCAACAAACAGGTTCGCCACAATATCCGCAGCTAGCGTAAACAGCACGACGACGAGCAGCTTGGCCGCGATGAGCTTTTTGCGATTGATCGGGTACATGAACAGCACCGTGATCGATTTGTTGCGGAACTCGTCAATGACGAGCCGTGAAATGAGCACCGACGCGAACACGATATACGTCCCCCGAACGAGCGTATCGATGACGAAGAACGCCATGTCGTAGCTCGTAAAAGGGATCCCCTGTTTAATTTCCTCGATACTGCTGATCAAGCAGATTAAACCTAAAATCACGACACCCGCAATCATCGCCGCCCGAATATAAGACCCTATACGAAACTTGCGCATTTCGAGCTTCATGAGCTTAAGCAACGAGGCCACCCCCGTTCAGGATGGACAGGAAATAATCCTCGAGCGACCCTTTTTTCTTATGAACCGCCTCGATCGCGACATCGTGCATGACCAATACCTTCATCAGCTCGTTTTGCGGAATGCTGCAGTCATAAATACGGATTTGTCCTTCGTCGTTGACGCGAACATTGGTTATATGTAAATAGTTTTCAAGCACGTAAACCGCTTTACTGCTTTCGTTTGTCGTGATTTCGATATATTCCGTAGTTAGTTTGGCGATATGTTCCATCGAAACCTCCTGCAGTAGCTTGCCGTCGTTCATAACGGCGATCGTGTCGGCGATCAGCTCGATTTCCCCAAGAATATGGCTCGATATGAGAATCGTGATTCCATATTGCTTGCTCAGCATTTTGAACAGATCGCGAAGCTCCTTAATGCCTAACGGATCGAGACCGTTAATCGGCTCATCGAGAATAAGCAGCTCCGGTTTCGTCGTGATCGCTCGGGCGATGCCAAGCCGTTGCTTCATCCCCAGTGAAAACTCCTTCACTAGCTTGCCGTCGATCCCCTTCAAATTCACCAGCTCAAGCGCCTCATCGATCGACTTTTTGTTATGATAGCCCATGTATTCAGTGTGCAGTTCCAAATTTTCGCGGGCCGTCAGCTTTTCGTAAAAAATCGGGTTTTCGATGATCGTGCCCATTCGCCCCAGCTGCCGGTACGACGTATCGGTCAGCCGTTCGCCGAAAATTTCGATTTCGCCCGCCGTCGGCTTCACCAGGCCCGTGATCATTTTCATGACCGTTGTTTTGCCTGCTCCGTTCGGTCCAAGCATGCCGTATATTTCGCCTTGCTTAATGTTCATATTGACGTTCGAGACAACTTCCTTGCCCCTGTATGCCCGGGTCAGCTGCTTCGTTCTTACGATATGCGTCATTGCTCGATGCCTCCTCTATTGATTACAAGCTTTATTGTAAGCATCGAATTTTGCTTTTTTCTTACCCGATTCTTACTTATTTCTTAAGCCGTGAAGGCGATTCGTTTCAGCTTGATGCTAAACACTGTTTTTTCGTACGGCCTGCTATGGATGCGGATCGTCCCTTCTTGCGCTTCGACCAGCCTTTTCGTAATCGTCAGCCCGAGACCACTGCCCTGATACGATTTGTTGCGGGAGTCCTCCAGTGTGTACATCCGCTCGAACACCTGGTCCTGATGCAGCTCGTCGATCCCTTTGCCCCGATCCCATACGTCCACGTACACAAACTCGTCGTCGCCCCGCAATGTTAATCCGACCGTCATTCCCTCCCCGCCATGCTGAATCGCATTAGCGATTAAATTGTTCAGGATGCGGTCCAGCGCTTCTTCGTTCCCCCACGCAAGCAGAGGCTTGTCCGGAATCTCGATTGCGACTTCGAAGCCTTTGGCCGTCAGCGTGTCGTAGAAAGCCAGCATATTCTTCCCGCAAATATCGTTCATATGAATCCGGGATAGCGGAATCGGCTTGTCCCCTGACTCGAGTCTCGCCAAATCGAAAAATTGGCGAATCAGCTCCAGCACCTCGTTTGCCTTGGCGTGTACCTTAGACAACAGAACCTTTCTTTCTTCCGCGTTCATATCCGGATCCAGATTGATCGTTTCGATATAACCAAGCACGACGGTAAGCGGCGTCTTCAAATCATGCGAAATGTTCGAGATCATTTTCCGCATCGACTGCTCCATCTTCAGGAAATTTGCCGCCCTTTGCTGGTTATACTCTAGCAAATGGTTGATTTCGATCAAGACTGGTATCAATGCAGGGTCGTCCGTAAAAACGAGCAGCTTCTCGCTTGTGCCGCCTGCGATAATTTCATTTAATTTGTTATGTATTTGCTCCAAGTTGAAGCTTCTTGTCCGATAGGCACGATATTGAATCGCAATCACTACAATCAAAATGACGACGAGCACAGCTAGCGCGATCACCATATCATTGTCCTTCCCACTTGTAGCCGATGCCCCAAAGCGTCTTGATATACCGGGGTTCGGACGGCTGGTCTTCGATCTTCTCACGCAACCTTCGAATATGGACGTTAATGACGTTTTCGTCGCCGTAATATTCGTCGTTCCATATAAAACCGTACAGCTGCGCCTTCGTGAATACGCGATTCGGGTTCGTGGCGAACAGCTTAAGTATTTCGAATTCTTTGGCCGTTAGCTTCAGATCGGCATCGTTTTTCGACGCTGAGTAATTATCCAAATCGATGCGCAGCGAGCCGAAAGTCAGCACTTCGGAAGCCGGCGGATGCGCCTGATCTGCGGCCACAGTGGTGGACGGTCTGGGATTCGAGTACATCGTGGCGCGGCGAATCACCGCTTTGATCCGGGCCGACACCTCAATAAGAGAAAACGGCTTCGCGATGTAATCATCGGCACCGAAGCCCAGTCCGATCGCCTTATCGACGTCACTGTCCTTCGCCGACATGATGAGGATCGGCACCGAGCTATTTTCTCGAATCAGCTTAATCACCTCGATACCGTCCAGCTTCGGCATCATAATATCGACAATGACCATATCAAAGGCACTTTGCCTGAACAGGGCAATTCCGTCCAGTCCATTAAACGCCGCCGAG
Source organism: Paenibacillus mangrovi (assembly GCF_022898935.1). Classification (GTDB taxonomy): domain Bacteria; phylum Bacillota; class Bacilli; order Paenibacillales; family Paenibacillaceae; genus Paenibacillus_AQ; species Paenibacillus_AQ mangrovi. Next base: position 362,028 of record NZ_JALIRP010000005.1, read on the forward strand.
ACGCCGTATCCTTCTTTAACCAAATAATTTTGCAGCATTTCGACGATTTGAGTATCGTCCTCGATCAGCAATATGTTATGCGACATGATGTTCTCCCCTCAATATATCTATACTAAAAATTATAGCCCGGGGTATACGGAATGCATAGAGAATAGCCGCATTTACGTTTTAAATAACTTATAGATCATAGTTTTTTGAAAGCGTATTAATTTCCTTGGAAAAGTACGTTACAATAGAACTAAGACAGAATCTCGTTTAATAAATGATAGGGGTATACGAAATGAACATTAAACCTCAGGAACTCAACAAGCAAAAGAAACCACTATCCGTCGTTATATATGATCAATTGTACAAATTAATCATGGATGGAGCATTTCCTCTGGGCAGTCAGCTTCCCACAGAACCCGAATTGGCCAAAAAATTTGGGGTAAGCAGAATGACATTGAGACATGCTTTGGCACTTCTGCAGGAAGATGGATTGGTTAAAAATATCCATGGAAAAGGAAACTTCATTACAAAATTCCATCATAATGAAAGTTTGGATGGCTTGGAGAAGCTGGGGAATCCCTTATATAAATGCTATACGGGGGAAATCGATGATATCGAACTTCATTTTCGAATTGACCTATTAACGGATTATGCCATGCAAGTATTAAATCAACCCATGACCGCAGTTGTGGCGTTGGAACGTTGGTATAAAAGCAACGATAAAATCGTAGCTTTCGCTTTTACGATGATGCCAATCGAAGCCGTTTCCCAATTAAATCTGGATTTACAGAACGAAAAGCAAGTACTGAACATGCTGGAAGAGAAGGTATATGAACTAGCCAATTCCTCTACCATTGAGATTAAACGTTCGAATTCCGTGAATACTCCGTCGTCGCTTAAATACCAGCTTTCCGATAAAGAGGAATGTGATTTGATTCTAGAAAGTGTATATATTAGCGATAAATACCCTGTTGTTTATAACAAATATTATATCCCCATTCAATGCAGTCAAATTAGAATTAAAACATCTAAATAAACTTTAATTCAATTTATCCAAATAACCAAATATTAGTTTCATGAATTTAGAAGCGATGTATTTCTTATGAATACATTGCTTTTTTGTTACAAATTATACAAATATCGAAAGGTTGTCAGCGAGATAAAAACTGTGGTAACATTCTCTTTGTTAAAGCGTATACAACTTTTTATACAACTATACAATGTTGTATATTTTATGGAGTCGTCATGCAACTCATGAAATCGTAACCAAAAGGAATATGTGATTTTGGGGTGTTTCATGAAACGCTGCCTTTTAAACATCATAAGAAGGAAACAACAAAGGAGAAGAATACAGCTATGTCTACAACAACTGCAGATGCGAGCGTGAAGAAAACGCAGGAATATAATGCAAAGAAAGCAGTACCTATTACCCTACTGTTATTTCTATTATGCTTGGTCATTGATAATTCGTTTAAGATTGTTTCTGTTGATATGGCAAAGGATTTCCACATTTCAGCGACGGCAGTCAGCTTGCAAGCAACCCTAGCTGGCCTTGTGATTGGAATCGGGGCCGTGGTATACGCAGCTTTGGCGGATTCCATTAGTTTCAAAAAACTTTTTAGCGCTGGTATTATTCTAATATGTATCGGTTCAGTCATGGGATATGTGTTTCAACATTCGTATACACTCGTTGTTGTCTCACGAATGATCCAAACTGCAGGTTTAGCATCAGCTGAAACATTATATGTTATCTTTGTAACGAAACATTTGCCTGCCCATGAACAAAAGAAATTTTTAGGATTAAGTACAAGCAGCTTCGCTCTCTCACAGCTTATTGGTGCATTAACTGGAGGTTACGTCTCAACGTATTTCCATTGGACAACGCTGTTTTTAATTTCTTTAGCAACACTTTTCACCCTTCCTTTTATTCTGAAATATCTTCCTAAGGAAGAAGCGAAAAACAGTCATGTCGATGTATTAGGATTATTTCTAGTAGGAACCATTTCAGCATCCCTGCTGATGTTTATTACCGATTTCAATTGGGCTTACCTGCTCTTGTTTATCGGTGCAATTACTTTGTTCCTTATTTATATCAGTAAGAACTCCAAAGCTTTTATCGGAATATCATTCTTTAAAAACAAACAGTTTATCTCATTGCTTGGAGTTGCTTTTGTCATTTACTCAGTACAGTTAGCCTATATTTTCTTATTTCCATTCTTGCTTGAGAAGATTTATGGTTTAAAGCTAGATACCATTTCATTATTATTGATTCCAGGCTATATTGCAGCTACGATCGTCGGGGCTCTTTCTGGAAAAATTGCAACGTTTCTCGGAAGCAAGCAATGTATTACAATCGCTATGTTTAGCATTATAATCAGCTTACTATTGGGCGGATTCTTTGTAGAAACTTCTGTGGTTGTATTCGTAATTTCCATGGTGTTATTCTCTAGTTCATTTGCATTCATGTATGCACCATTACTTAATTCTTGTATTCATACGATTGAAAAAGAAAAGACAGGTACAGCCGTCGGATTTTATAATTTAACACTGAATATCGCGATGTCAATCGGAATTGCCTATACAGCAGCCATGATGGATCATTCCGCATTACGAACAAGCTTCCTAGGGATTACAAGCAATTTAGATGCTTCCATGTTTAGTAATATCCTATTCATCCTCGCATTTATTACCCTGTTCAGTTTATCTCTGTACTGGGTATTGATAGGACGAAAAGCGACGAAATAGATATTAAAAAAAGAACCCTGAACGTAAAAGTTTAGGGTTCTTTTGATTATTTCCATCGTTAATTAGTAACGATTTTGCAGCTTCTGCCGGAAAGTGGGAAGATCCTCCGTTCCCGAGACGATAATCCGTTTAAGCAGCAGTGGATTTTGCACAGACGATGTCCATCCGTCCTCAAAGGTAAAAGCGTACTCGTATCCGCATTTCTTGGCAATCTCTACCGTATCTTTACTCCGCAGCCCATAAGGGTACGCCATCGCATTGACTTTCTCGTGCATGTGGCTTTCGATTGCTTGCTTAGAGCCAGCGATTTCGTCGGTCTGGTCTTTGGAAGACATCAGCGACAAATCCGGGTGAGTACGGGTGTGAGACATGATATCCCATCCGGCCTTTTGTAATTCGCTCAGTTCGCTCCAAGTCGCATAAGAATCGCTACCCACCCAATTCGTAATAACAAACATGGTGGCTGTGAATCCGTATTGCTGCATGATCGGAAAAGCTTGTTTATAATTATCAGCATATCCGTCGTCAAAAGTAATCAGGACGAACTTGCCCGTGTTCTTGATCTTGCCTTTCATCAGCGCATCGAACTGCTGCATATTGATGCTTGTATAGCCGAGGTCATGAAGCGTGCTCATTTGCTTGCGAAACTGTTCCGGTGTCACGACATATTCGTTCGTGGCCTTGGTGCTTACGGAATGATAAGCTAGAACGGGTACTTCCACCTGAGTTTGCTTGGGATTCGGGGCGGCATTGGCTTGGTAAAAGAACAAGTTGTCGGCCATAATCAGAAGGAAGAAGATTAAACCAATGGCAGCGATCAGCATGATCGGCCATTTCCGCAGGCGTCGTTGCTTGGGATGAATCGATTCCATCGAAAATCTCGCCTTTCTAGTTGCTTTTCTGTGTCGAAAAATAAGAAATCACCTTATATATACTATCACAAGTAACAACATCTCCGTTATTCTGTGTGATGACTTGAAACTTCGGCGCATGGGTGCGGATCACACAAAAAAGGCTTATTCCCATTTCAACAATAGGAATAAGCCTTCCTTAGATTATACCTTGAACCTTTCCACAATTTCATTCCATATTTATTGACTAACACCTTACATATTTTCGTTTGAAGCCGAGCTGCCCTTTATCTTCCGCCTTTTGAATATTAACTAAAGCATTCAAGAACTTGCTTTTTGCGCTACCGCTATTGACTTCCACCAGGCCAACTTCCTTCGCGATCTCGACCGCCTTATCATGAAGCGGCAGATAGGATACTCCCACAGTGTACATGAAATTGTTCATCGCGTATTTCGTGCGTTCAGGGGCATCATGAATCGTATTTTTTACAAGTTCCAACATATCGGCTATTTTCCCTTCGGAAAATTCACTGTCCGGACGATTTCCGAGCATCCAACAGTAACAGCTCCAGCCCGCCGACATTTTCAGCTCTATATCACTTGCAATCCATTTATCGGCAGCTTCTTGCGCAATATCCGTTTCTGCCAAAGTTACTGCTACCACATAATCCGATAGCATATAAAAGTAAGCTCGATCAATCCACCGTTCAAAATCCGCCTCAGACATCGCTTTAGGGTCCGCGATCACCCCCGCAAAGTACATCGCATCGTAATTCCCTGTAGCATAGAGTTCCTCAGCCAATGGTTGATTGCGTTTTATTTTCCTGAAGATGGGCTTCATAGCCCCTGTGGCCACGCCAAAAAGCGGTTCGTGCGCGCCATTGGATAGGTATATCTTCTTGGTACGTTCCTTGCCGAGAGCTTCAAGCTCTTGCATAACCATTTCTAGATTCATTATTCGCACTTCCTTTATAATGATTTGTCGTTAGGGATTAAGCCATCTTTACTTGAATATATCATAAAGCGGCCTTAATCCTACAAATACTCATCTTTTGTTTATTTTAATAAAAATTGATATTGAGCAGAGAAAGTGAAAACATTGCGTTGATGTTCTTCAGCTATAATAAAAATCAGGAGGAACTGACACATGTTGGAATTAATTCGAAAGTTCAAACTGAATTCACTGCCTGTAAGAATTTTGTTTTGTTTTCTTACTGTTCTAAGTATTCTATCTACCATCTTTGTATTTTCCTTTTCCTATTACAGCCGCGGTATAGAAAAAGAGATTGTTGCCTATCACGAAGCATTAAATCAACAAACAGTCGATTCTTTTGACAAGCAGTTTCGGGTATGGCGCGGTCTTTTGCTTGGATATCAGTTTGACAGCCGAATTCAACAGATCGCAGAACAAAGTTACACTTCAGGTAAATACTCATTGGACTATATCATGGTCGATAACATCATTAAATCGATCCAAACGACGATATCGCAATCGTCATATTACTTAGAGGATCTTTTCATTGTGTTCAAAGATCAAAATTTTATTATCAATAAACAGGCACTCATTGATAAAGATCGTTTTCTAGATAAATATTACCATTTGGCGAATTCAAATCTGGAAGCGTGGATTTTTGCTCCTTCCCCCTCATCGGAGCTTTCCATTTTTCCAAATACGGAATTTCAGATAGGCTATAACGGCAATAAGACCAAGTCCTTACTCCCTGTCCAAATCAATTTGCCCAAAAGTGAATATAACATCGTAGCATTTATTGATATCGATCGGTTATATAAAGATCAATTTGGCTATATATTCGCCGACCAGTTTGTTCTCAATTCATCGTTCGATATCATATTTCAATCGAATGAAAAACAACCCCTGGATATCTCTCTTGTGAGTGACTCCTTGGAGCATTCGAGTACAGATTGGATTTTACACGATCAGCATTATTACTTTTTCAAAAAAAACAATGAAAATCACCAGATCTATGTCACCGCGATCGCCATGTCGGATATGAACAAAACGCTGTTAAAGTTAAACCATATTACTCTTGTATTATTCATCCTGGCTTTAGTTCTGGCTATTATTACGTCCATTGTGTTTAGCAAACAGCTAAATACTCCCGTTCGAAATTTGTTAAAGCAAATGTCACTAGAGGGCGAACCTGAACAAACCAATCCGTTATTGCGCTCCTCTATTTTTGAATTTCAAATGATCAATGAACATATTCAAAAATTGCATCTGAATCGTTCTGATATTGAAAGCAAGCTGGCCAATCATGAAAATTTGTTAACCCACTATCACTACATGACACGGTTGAAAAATATTTCTTTCAATACGAATTGGAACTGGCCCAAACAAACCGGAACCTTCTACATCGTTATGTATCAAGCGAGAATTAGACATATTCTGGAGGAAAATATCGTTAATGAAAGCATGAAGAGAATTTATGATCACATACACCAAATATCAGCGGATCTATTCGGTCAATCGATTACAACCATTCAAATGGAAGACACACAGCTGCTCTCTTTTGTGCCAGATAGCCTCCATGGAAAGCTTAATTCGTTCCTAGACGAATTTGTACAGGTCATGGATTCCGAGAAATCATCGATATTGCTAACTATTGCAGTCAGCCCATTAATTACTGAATCTACCCAACTGCAGTCGGTATATCACCAGCTTCTGCAGCGAACCAAGCTTACAAAACCAATTACGGAACACCAGATTTTTTATACTTCCGACACGAATGACATAACGATAACGGATGAACCGATGATTTTGTGGCTAGAAGAAGATCGACTGATTTCGGAATATCTACTCATGGGTAATATATCTCTGTCCCAGCAAACCATTTCGAAGCTTTTTGATGAGATGGACGAATGGACATCCACAACAGCACAACTAATCGAACTTTCGGATTATGTCATTCGCAAATACAAGAGGGCACTAAAGCAGTTAAAGGTGGAGTTTCCGAGCTCTCTCATCAATTTTAAGCTGTACCTTCAAGAATGTGTAACCATTGAACATTACAAGATGCTTATTTTATCCATACTGGACGATGTTTTGCAGCTAATTAACGAAAAAAGAGCCGGAGCACAGGATATCATCAACACGGTTTTGTCTTACATCGAAAATCACTATCAGGATGACATTTCCCTAGATTCCATTGCTTCCAAGCTCAATATGTCGACTGGGTATTTATCTTTGTATATCAAAGAAAACACCGGCATTAATTTTATCGATCATTTGAATGGCATCAGGCTAAAGCATGCCAAGCACATGCTTCAAAGCACCAACCTGTCTATTCAGGGAGTCGGCATGCAAGTCGGATATCGTAATGCCACGTCATTTATTCGTATGTTTAAAAAAGAAACCGGTGTTACACCAGGTGATTTCCGAAAAAAAACAACATACCCTCTTATTTGAGGGTATGTTGTTTTTTGAGGTTTCCTGTTAACCTTTTACCGAACCAAGCGTAACACCTTTTACAAAGTATTTTTGAAGGAACGGGTAAACACACAAAATTGGAAGCGTTGAAATAATAATGGCCGCGTACTTCATCGCAGGTTCTACGACAACAATGTTGCCGCTGACCGGTGCTCCGCTGCCCGTCATTTCACTGGACAGCACAATATTGCGTAGGAACAATTGCAGCGGGTACAGCTCTTCACTGCGTAAGTACAACAATGGCGACATAAACCCATTCCAGATCCCTACAGCATAGAACAAGCCGACTGAAGCGATAACCGCTTGTGAAATAGGTAATACAATCTTGAACAAAATGCCAATATCCGATAGACCATCCACTTTCGCTGACTCTTCCAGTTCCTTAGGAATGCCAAGAAAAAACGTTCGCATGATAATCAAATTCCAAGTGGAGATCAACCCTGGAAGCACCATGGCCCAAATGGAATCCAGCAAGCCCAGCCCTCTGACGACCAGAAATGTCGGGATCATCCCCCCATTAATAAACATCGTCAGTACAATCATAAGCATGATCGGCTTTTGGAAAACCATCTGCTTCTTGGATAGCGGATAGGCACCTAGCACAGTCACCAGCAAACTGCATGCCGTGCCCAAGGCGACATATATCAGCGTATTTTTATACCCGGTTAAAATTCTTCCATCTTCGAATACATACCTGTACATATCGAGATTGAAATCAACGGGGTACAACCACACTTTTCCTTGTGAGATCGGTCCGCCTCCGCTCATGGAAACAGCTATCATATAAATAAACGGATAAAGGCATATCACAACGACGAGCATCAGGATCAATACATTCACATAATCAAACCAGGTCGCTTTTCGATTCATATCTTTATGTCCCCTGTTTACCACAAACTGTTGCCGTTAATTCTACGGCTCGCCCAGTTCGCGCTGATAATAAAAATAATGCTAATCATCCCGGTAAATAAGTCAATCGCGGTAGCATAGCTGTACTTGCCCTCTGAAAGCCCTACCCGGTAAACATAGGTACTAATAATATCCGCTTTTGAGTATACGGCAGGTGTCGCTAACAAATAGACTTTTTCAAACCCAATTTCCAAAACCTTTCCAATATCCAAAATAAGGATAATGAGCGCCGTCGGTGCGATTCCCGGCATCGTAATGTTCCATGTCGTTTGCCAGCGATTCGCTCCGTCCAGCCGCGCCGCTTCGTACTGCTGAATATCAATCGTACTTAGAGCCGCCAGGTAAATGATCGTACTCCAGCCTAGATGCTGCCAAATTTCGCTTGAAACATAAATTGATCGGAACCAAGACTCCTCTACGAGGAAATTGATACGATCAAAACCGAGGAAAGAGATCAATTCATTGATAATCCCGTTACGTGGAGACAAAAACATAGTCATAATACCGGCAACAATGACGTTTGAAATAAAATGCGGCAAATAGCTGACTGTCTGTACAAAGCGTCTGAAAAACGCATGGCGAACCTCGTTGATAAGCAAAGCAAGTATAATGGGTGCAGGAAAACCGAACAGCAATTTCATAAACCCGAGTACAAACGTATTCTTGAGAACCGGCCAAAAATCACGACTGTTCATGAAGTGATTAAACCACTTGAAGCCTACCCAGGGGCTATCCCATATTCCGCGATGCAAGTTGTAATCCTTAAATGCGATAACAATGCCGAGCATCGGTCCATACTTAAAAATAAGGTAATACAAGACACAGGGCAAAACGAGCAAAAGCAGATAACGATCTTGTCGCACTCGTGCAATCCAGGACTTTTTGTTCAATATTTCGTGCCTCATTCTGACTTTATCCCTTCTCCCATGTGGACTCAATGATAAAGTCTTCCTCCTTCCTCAATGTTGTTGAAGTCGAAGGAAGACTTATATCCCATTAGTTATTTCAGGAAAGATTGAGCACGTCGATACGCATCTTCATTAATTTTCATGACCTCATCCAGACCGAGTTTCTGAATTTCTGAGACATATTGATCCCATGTGCTTAAATCGCGTTGACCCAAAATAAATTTTGCAATTTGCTCATCACGATATTTGTTAATCTCTGCATTTTTCATGGTCAATGTTTCGTTCTCTGCATCCGTATAGGCGAGTCGAGGTTGCAAAGGTGCTTCATTGCCATTCTGAATTTTCTCCATCGCCTTATTGAATTTGTCCGAGCTCATATAAGAATAAGCTTTCATATCGACCACCAAATGTGAACCATACGTTGCGATGCCGGTTGATTTCCGAAGCGTTGCAAAATTTACATATTCATCATTGAAGCGTCGAGCCCCGTCCTTCTGATAGTACGTTTCGCCTTCGCGACCGTAAGTTGCCAGTTCAATGCCTTCCGGTGAGTACAGAAAATCAACATATTTAAGCACTGTATCAAGATTTTTCGTATCAGCTGCTACAGCCATTCCGCGGTTGAGCAAACCATCATATGCGTTATACGGCTTGCCATTGTTTCCGCCAATTGGAGGCGTCATGTAGTCCAAACTGAAATCATCTGTTCTTTGGATAATAACAGGAACTTCATCAATGACACCGATGTAATCATTTGCGATAAATGCTTTATCTTGCGCGAGCAAATCATTAAACTGATCGCGTTTCATCGCCATAAAATCTGGTGGGATCAAACCTTCTTTATAAAAAAGATTCAGATATCGAAGCATTTCCTTAAAGCTGTCTTCAGTTGGTCCATATCTCCATTCGTCTTTCTCATAATCAACATATGGTCCATACCAAGTGCCAAAACCCGCTGCAATATTAGTAAGTCCTGTCAAATTGTCATAAATGGCGATTGGATAACTATCGGGATACAGTTTTTTCAGTTCCTTTGCAGCCTTGTACATTTCGTCCCAAGTGGTTGGAGCCTTCAAATTATTTTTTTTGAAAATATCATCGCGGTATGTCCAGGAACGACGGGATGTTTGTTCTAGTCCATAATGCGGCAAATAATAGTTTTTACCATCAGCAGACAGTATTGCCGATTTTACTTTTGGATGATCCTCAAGGAACTTGGAATAGTTCGGCAGCTTATCTAGATGATCGAAGAAGTTGAGCAGCGCTCCGCTACTGCCGTATGTATTGGCTTGAGCCAGATTTGAAACAATCATAATATCCGGCGTGTCCCCTGCAAAAGCCAGGTTTAGGGCCGTATCGTAATCACTTGGAGGTGCGGTTACCTTAAACTTAATGCCGAGTTTTTCTTCATAGTATTTATAGATTGCCCAATCTTCTTTGTACGGCCAGGATGGATGCTGGAAAACCATCATATCCAATGTAACCTTAGGATTGTTTTCGCTTTTTGTACTGCTAGTGCTGCTGGTGCCACTGTTGCTCGTTTCAGACGAAGAAGTATTACTTTTTTGCGTTGAACATGCTGTAATTGCTAGAACCATAGCAAATACAAGTAAAACCTTGCTTATTACCGATTTGTTACGCATACATTCATCATCTCCTTTAACGATTTGGGTTGACTGCTATAATGACTTTATATCCCCCGGAGATGAATTTCTATTTACATTTTTCAAGATTAACAGCGAATTTTAACGGCAAAAAAAAAGGCAATTATATGTGATTTGGTATATGGTTTCATCTTGTATCCATTGTGATGTCAACCGTCAGTTTCGGCTTCGTTATCTACGGCTTCAGCCAAGTATCATTTAACACGAACGATCAAAAATGGGCCAACCAAATGCCGACCGACATCCCTATGACCATTAGCAAAGTGATAATAAGTAAATCAATAGTACAATGAAATCAATCATGGTTAAAAACATATAAATTGTAGACATTGTGGAGTTGAGCTAAGCTCTTATAATAAAAGTAAGCCATTAATTTCATCAGTTCTATAGGAGTGATGATGCTTGTCAATTCATCAAGGAAGAGAATTTCATGTATCGATGACGGGAAATGACAGCTGGGAAGGAACATCCTTTGCACCTTTAAGAACCATTTCAGCCGCTGCAGCGAAAACACAGCCGGGGGATGTCATCACCGTCCATGAAGGTGTTTATCGGGAAAGAATCAGTCCGCCGCGCGGCGGAGAATCGGATTCGTTACGAATTGTCTATCAAGCAGCAGCGGGTGAGCGAGTTGAAATAAAAGGCTCCGAAATCGTGAAGGATTGGGAAAACGTACACGAGAACGTATGGAAGACAACGATTCCAAACACCTTTTTCGGAGCATTCAATCCATACAATGACCTCATCAAAGGGGATTGGTTTCTTCCTAATGAACGGGATCACCATACAGGATCGGTGTATTTGAATGGGGATGGGCTAGACGAATCAGCCAAGTTAGATGATGTCCTCCAAAACGGGGGCAGCACGCTGTTCTGGTTTGCAAGTGTCGATGAGTCGAATACGACGATCTGGGCGAATTTCGGCAGCGCAAATCCGAATGAGGAGTTAGTCGAAATCAATGCAAGACAAACGGTGCTTTATCCCGAGAAGCCTGGAGTAGATTACATTACAGTCAGAGGGTTTAATATGAGCCATGCGGCAACGCCGTGGGCCCCGCCGACCGCTGAGCAGATTGGTTTGGTTGGTACGCACTGGAGCAAAGGGTGGATTATTGAAAACAATACCATTAGCCACTCGAGATGCACGGGTATTACACTAGGAAAATATGGAGATGAGTGGGACAATTACGACGGAACAACCGAATCTTACCATAAAACAATCGAACGCGCGTTGGAAAATGGGTGGAACAGTGAGCATGTTGGTCATCATGTCGTTAGAAATAACACCATTTCCTATTGTGGAATGGCCGGAATTGCCGGCAGTTTAGGGGCTATTCACTGTGTAGTTACCGAAAATTACATACACGATATTCATATCAATTGTACTTTCTCCGGTTATGAGATGGCCGGCATTAAGTTTCATGGCGCGATTGATACCTTGATCAGCAAAAACCATATTCATCGAAGTGTTATGGGCATTTGGTTGGATTGGATGACGCAAGGAACGCACGTAACCGGCAACCTGCTCTATGACAACACGCAGTACGATCTCTTTATCGAAGTGAGCCATGGTCCGTGCGTGGTGGATCATAACCTCTGTCTCTCGGGAGGCACTGCGAATGCTTTACTTAACATGTCGCAGGGCGGCGCTTACGCTCACAATTTATTCTTGGGTACAATCTTATTAGCGCCGGAGCTCAGCCGCTTTACGCCATATCTGCATGCGCATTCCACTCGCGTTGCAGGAACACATGATATACCAGGCGGAGACGATCGTTTTTACAACAATATGTTTATTGGGCAGGGAGAGCCGATTGGATTAGACAATTTTGATGAACCCGCATTCCCTGTTTTCTTAGATGGCAATTTGTATCTGAATGGTGCGCAACCTGCCAAGCATGAGACGGCGCCTGTTCAAATAGATAATTTTGACCCTGAAGTCAAGCTCACGGTGAAGAAAGATGGGGTTTATCTTTATTTGAAAGGTCAAGAAAATTGGAAAAATCAAGGGAATCGCAGCCTTGTTACAGGGGAGCTTCTTGGTAAAACGCGCATAACGGAGCTGCCTTATGAGGATGTTGATGGAACCCCGATTTGTTTGAACAAGGATTATTTAGGCAAGTCACGGGATGAGTACAAACCTTTCCCTGGCCCATTCGAAATCATCCATGACAGCATGAACGTTATCAAAGTATGGCCAGGTCAATAATAGTTTATTTTTGACACAAAATTTCTAAAGTCCGCGTAAATCGCGGGCTTTTTTGCGGGTGGACACATAATAATTAGATCAACCCTTGGCAGCTCTTCAGTACAGATAATTCGTTAGCCAAGAGCCAATCTCCAAGTCATCTTCAATTTATAAAATTTTAGGAATTACTCTCTTTCCCTCCGGTTATTATCCCTAAAGGTTCGGGAGACTTCTTATCCATTTTATTGTATTGATCAATCCACAAACGATTAATTCCATTCCCTCCAAATAGATGGTTTAAAATTGAAAATGGAACCGTTGGAGAGGAATAACTCTCCAGGCCCTGTTGAGCATTACTGTCCAAAATTTCGCTCATTTGTGGTACGGTCCTCCGCGCTAACCAAAACGGCAAGTTTAAATGTCACGGATACACGGTTCGTCTATTGGTCAGCCATAAAAAAAAGCTCTTCGAAACCCGCTGCACGCGAGAATTGAAGAGCATTTCTTAGTGGCCTCTCAGAGCATGCTCAATTCGCTTATCCGGCACGAACCAGATTACAGCAACGAGTACAAAAAAGAAGCCGGATATCCAAGGACTCACATATGCGGTCAAGACTGCGATCAAGTAGAGCAAGGTAGATAATCTCACCTTCCAGTCTTTCCCCATCGCCAGAACGAATGAGGAATCGCCGGGATGCTGGTTAATAATCGCGCGCTGAAGCAGCCAGTATGAGAATGCCGCGAGTAGTAGAATAATACCGTACAGCGCCGTTGGAGTGGCTGCAAAGTGGCTTTCCCCCATCCAAGCTGTCGTGAACGGCACAAGAGATAACCAGAAGAGAAGCAGCAAATTGAGCCACATCAACCGCCCGTTCATCGTTCGAACCATGTGTAGCAAATGATGATGATTGTTCCAGTAGATGCCGATATATACGAAACTGAAGATGTAGCTAAGAATCTTTGGGCCAAGCCCGATCAGCGCATACCAGTCATGGCCTTCCGGCACTTTAAATTCCAACACCATGATCGTAATGATAATCGCCAGTACGCCATCGCTGAACGCTTCCATTCGATTGGCTTTCATAGTGTTTCTCCTTCCCCACTTCTCGTGCTCTGTTAACCTTTTCGACACCTGTAACTTCCCATAAAACCCTTCATCTTGTCAAGCAAAAACCCTGAGTACTTTTCCAATTCGAATGGCCATAAAATTACGATAGCCCTTACAGCACATCAGTCACGGCCCGCCTCGTATAACTTCTGTGCTACCATGGCCGGCCTTGTGCGCGTGTCCGTAAAATGATCCTTTGCACGCACGGATGCTTTATTCCATGTAAACGGTCGAAGCGAATAATATATTGTAAAAGTGATTTTATCGATATAGCCGTAATTATACCACGGTTACAACTCGATCCTCTGCTTTACCACTACTCGGCCAATGGTTGATTGCGTTGTTGGACAGAAAAAAATAAGCTGAGAGAAGAAATCCTCTCTCAACTTATTTTGATAATAACTGATTTGCTAACTTGCGGTCCTCTTTATCTTCTGTCGTAGTTGAGATGCTTTTAATAGCGGCAAGTATATTAGGTTGTTGCCAAATTGAAGGAGTCCATTCTTCAAGCACACTTAGTGCCTGATATTGTATTACCCCTGTATCCGATTCAAGAGCAGCTTGAATCAATGGTAGTCCCACTCCTTCATGCCCGTGTAAATCTTGAACAATATATCGCAGACAATCTTCTTCCTCATTTGACGGGCTTGATAACGATAAATGATTTTCTGCGAATGTACAGAGGTCTATGATATGCTGGCGATGATTTGTACCCATAATGAAAAAATATATTTCACTGTTTGTCGGATATTTCTCTAGCATCTCAAACAAATTCGGAATGATGTCTAATTGGTAAAATCGGGCGACTTCAAGTGCCTTTATATCGATATCTTGTTGTAGTGCATCCATAGCAAGCTGTGACCACTTAGGATCATTTATAAATGTTTGAATCGCTTTCTGAATAGAAATGCGCTCCTGTTGCTTCCATTGATCATTAGATCTTTCATCCCAAATTTCTTCAGCATTTATAAATTCACATATTTTCATAAGGGGATGAAAATCTTCAAGCGTTTGGCAATGGATACGAGCATGGTCAGCGAAACGGAAAAGAATCGCGTTTTCAAATAAATAATCTTCGATATCAGGGTCTACCTCTTCATGAAGTAACGTTTGGATGATAAGACCCGCTCCATCATATAGCTCTTTTGAAATCGTCCCTGGGTGTAGTGCTACAGCAAGTTCTCCTTTGATGGCACACGTATAGGCTAAATATTCATTCATAATGGCATTTTCACAGCCCTTTGTCAGCAACCATTGTTTTATTTCTGGCGTTGTTGCTTCCAACCTTTTAACTGCAGCAATTTTACCCCAGCCATGGACAGACTGAGCGAGCTGCCAAATTTGGTCATTCGCTTGCCTTGTTCCATTTTTCAATGCAAATATGACATATAATGTAAATTCTTCATGCATGCCTAATGTGAATAACAGATCTTTATATTTTTCACAATTCGTACAACCAAGTACAGTGATTGAGAATTTTACAACCTCTCGATGTGCTGCATGTTCAAGAAGCCATAATGCCTCTTGCTGTACGAGAGATTCATCCCACTCAGCTTGTTCGAAGCGTTCAATAAATTCTTCACCGTAGCTAGCAATATTGTCAGAAATGATTTCTTCGTAAGTTGCCTTTCGTGTTTTGTTCGTAGGATGTTGGAGTTGTCTTTCAAATAGCTTTAGCAGCTTTTTCGCATAGAATGGAGTAGGTATGTCATCTACCAAATGATCAGATGAACCCGCAGCCATTCGTGGATGATTTTCATCATATACATATTCGTCATCCGGTAAACCATCGTCTACTATTTTGTTGTGTGTTTGGACTTGTCGCTCAATAAAAGGGACGATTTTTTCTTTATGGTTCCACGGAAGAAAGTCAAGCGCCAGTGAATCATCGAGCACCGTAACATTGTCGATTTTGACAATACAGTTTAAGCTTATACTATAGCCACCGAGTTTAACGGAAACTGTATGCTTTACGCCATCTCCCAGATCAAGAGTCCCAGATAATTTGGTATAAGGAATAATGAGTGAAAATAAAGATTTCCGTTTATTCGTATCCACCGTAGTTCCATCAATGATAAGACACTCTTCTTTTAACTGGTGTATAACTTCAACACAATGCCCTTTATAATCAATCTTCCACGTCTTATTTGCTTCTTTTTCTATATCTTTCATCGCGTTACGTATTCCACGTTTCAATTCATCTTTAAAACCCATAGTGTCCTACTTTCGTGTGTTCATTTTTTACGTAAAAAACTATAGCTGATAAACGCTGTTCATAATCCTTTCTTCACAAACCGATTACCATCAAACGATCACATTGTCTTAGAGACAAAATTTCGTCCTATTTATAGTACGATGGGCATTATATCACCAAGATACACTTTAATGCCATTTCCTTTTTTATCCTATTTACTGCTCCCAGTGTGAATAGAGAATATAGATAAACTTACGAACATAAAAAACCCCTAAAACCAATGGTCTTAGAGGTTGATAACACCTAAAATGATTTTATTAATTGTTCATTTCACTTTAAACGTTCGAAAAATCCCGACAAAAAAAGCGCCAAGAGCATTGACTGTTCTTTGACGCTTCAGCTTCAATTAACTAAATTTGTGCTTACTTATGATACGGTTCAGCGTATCACTGTAACTGCGAATCTTTGTAGAAATCGGAAGCAGCAATTGCCCTAATCCCTCTACTCTTTCCCCGCCGCAACAAACGAACCCGCATTCTCTTCAAACGGCTGGCAAGCGTCTTTCAAGAGCTCGATTTTCTCCTTTTCCCGCAGATCGTTCGTTCGAATTTGCTCGGCAGCCTTCGCATAATTTCCCCATACAAGGACGCAGTCCGCTTCTTCCCAAAGTGTTAAATATTCGTTTTCAACCATTTTGTATAGGCGGCTTTTTTTGATTAAATTGTATGTAAAGAAATCGTTGGCCGTAATTCGCTGATCGTCTTCGTCCCGATTGTGCATGTATGGCCCCGTCACGATATGCAGATCTACTTTATAAGTATCACTGAACAAAGGTTTCCTCGTAAAGCGCACCTCGCAAACCTGTTCGACGGGACGATTCGCCTCTCTGCATGCTTTTGCGATTGCACTGAACAATTTGCAGTAATTGTCGATGATACGATCGTATTCTCCATAAACCAATCGAAAGCCGTCCAGCCAGGGAGGGGAAATCAATATTTTCATGACTGCTCCTTGCTTGATCGCTTGGGACAAGCTTGCGGTGATTTTGCTAGTCAGGATAAGTCGGTATCCGGAGACCCATACTTCCTTGTCGCATGTCTTCAACAAGTGTTCCAAGAGCAGCTGCTTATTAAAATGAAGATCGTTGATACCGAACTCGTGAATTCCTTCCAGGAGCTTATCGTTTTCATGATTTTTATACTTGACGTAAATATCGGAAACGAGCGAGAAGATAGACGCGAGCAAAGACGTGGCACAGGCGAGCGCCAGCTCCGGGACAAAGCGGATCTCTCGCAAAGGGGATACATAAATCAGGATGGAACCCAGCACACTTGCCGCCAACATCAAAACAACATACACATTGTTATGAAGCTTATATGCTTGCAGCTTCTGCCATAAGGATCGTTCGCTGTTCATAAAAGAGTCTTGCCCTCCTATAAATTCTTGCGATAATAGACCGTGTCGAGACCGGGACCGCGTCCGTTTTCGATTCTTTTGACTTCCTGCATTCTGATTTTATTCAATACCCGAATATGGCTGTCGTTCGTAGACCAAGTTCTCGTCATAATCGGCTGGTCTCCTTGCTTTGCGATTTCCTCCAGTTCCACATAAAAGCGCGTCGTGATTCCTTTACCGCGGTACTCCTTATCCACGATAACGGTCGTAACATAGATCGTTTCAACCTGGTCATTCAAATCCTCTGAAACATAATGAGTGCGAAAAGACATGAATCCGATTACCTTGTCTTGATCCTGTGCCAGCAAAAACGATTGCTTCTTTAACGTTTCAAAATATCGATTCGGCTCTTGTTTTGCCGCCTGGCAACCCCTCAAATCGGACTGATACGTATAATCGCGGGCGGACAGAGGCGGGATAAATTCACGATCGTAGAGGCACAGCAATTCCCATACCCCATCCAACAGAATGGGATTCATCAGTATTTCGTAAAATCGAAATTGGATCGGCACGGTTGTCTTACTCCTCCCAGTTCCCCAAGATGTATTTAATTTATTATACTGTAAAATTTAACCTGAGAGAATATCCCAGTACAATGTTTGAGGCACATTTTGTGGGAGAAATGATTAAATTAACATTATCAAATGGTGGTGGACAGAAGTGTTGGAGAAATAGTAACATTGCTTATCGCTGACCATTCTGCCGTTGAAAATATTCTTTAGTTCAATTTATCTAGTTGTAACGAAATGATATGAACACAGTCATATATACGAATGGGGGGTGAGAATCTGACGAATTTTGAAAATGTGTACAAGCAATACTTCCGAGACATCCACTTGTTTGTTCTTTCGTTATGTCGAAATGAAGCTATTGCTGAAGAAATAACACAAGAAACCTTCTTTAAGGCTTTGAAGAGCATCGACACATTCAAAGGCCAGTGTAAAATCAACGTTTGGTTGTGTCAAATCGCAAAAAACACTTATTTTTCCTATCTAAACAAACAAAAACGATTTGAGCCGGAGTACAAACTCGATGAATTACATGTAGAAAATTTTGAAGAAATTATACTGAATAAGGATGCTGCTTTCAGAATTCATAAGGTATTACGCCAATTGAATGAGCCATACAAGGAAGTGTTTACCCTAAGGCTGTTTGGAGAGCTGTCCTTCTCACAAATAAGCCAGCTCTTTGAGAAAAGTGAAAGCTGGGCAAGAGTTACATTTTACCGGGCTAAACAAAAAATTCAAAACTTACTGGAGGAGGAGTCTGAACTTGATCAAAATAAAATGTGAAATCATCAACGATTTACTGCCATTATATATCGATAACGTGTGCAGTGAAGAGAGCCGAAGATTGGTTGAGGAACACTTGGCATCTTGCAGCAGTTGTACATATGAAGCTCAGAAATTTCAAAGTGAAATTGCATTATCCAGGGTAAACTTCGTTAATAATCAAAGCGAGGTTAAAGTGTTGCAATCCATATCAAATTTCTGGAATAAGACAAGAACAAAAGCCTTTATGAAAGGGCTCCTTGTAGCTTCTTTATTATTTGTTATATTCATTCTCGGCTATATCGGTTTATTTCGATGGAACATTATACCCGTACCTATGAACGTTGTAGAAATAAAGGATGTAAGTCAATTGGCTGATGGTAGAATCGCCTATCATGTCCAATTAACAGATGGTTATGATTTGAATGTTATAAAACACAAACTGGACGAAGACGGAAACATGTACATCATGCCTTACCGCACAATAATCAAAAAGAAGCCTATCACTGATGTGGGGCTTCATAATATGTACTATCTGTCAGACCCTGCTGAAAATAATGCCTGGCAAGCTAAATGGGGCGATAATATAGAAATGCGGGCCTTGTATTTTGGAACAAAGGATGACAACATACTGATTTGGAAAAAAGGAATGAACCTGCCTGCAGCAAGTAAACAAATTGAAGACAATTATAATATGAGTAATTAAGGATCAGAAACATTGGATTGTTCATTAATACTAATTTAAACAATTGATTTCGCCCTACTTATGGTACGGTTCACCGCCCTGTCTGTAACGGCAAGTTTTAAGGCCATCCTTGGCGGGATGGCCTTATATTCAGAAATGATGTACCAGTACTACGGTAAGAACCTCTTTCATTATTTTTTCATAACCGGTATCCAAATCTCGCTTCTAAAATTGGGGGAAGATACATCCTTACTTCCATTCCATAATATCTCCGGTCCCATTGCTAGCTCATAATTTGCGGAGGGAAACCATTCCGAATAGATCCGTCCCCAGACATTTTGTAATGTATCGGGAAACGGTCCGACAGCTTCGAATATAGCCCATGTTAGTGCAGAAACCTCTAATTTTACTAAATTTTCAGGACAATCCTTGGTTGTAGCTACACCTATATAATAGTCAAGCTCCCCCTTCTCCTCCATTCGCCCTTCAGAAAAATTTGTCGACGCTGAAATCAGCCCCGGCGGTTCAGTATTAGAGAGCTTTTTTAGCTGGTCGATGTCAGCACTGGTTAAGCTTTTCCACATGGACGCAATTTCTTCGCTTACGCCATTAAATTGGATTGGCACCCTTTTCATGATACCCACAATACGAAAAGATTCTTTCTCAACAATTCGATAATTCATTGCGCTTCCTCCCTGAATAGTTAATTGGAAGGTCATACGCGGATAGGCTTTTAAAGATGGGGCATGGGACTTTACCAAAGAGGGCGAAATGCCGTGCAAGCCTTGAAAAGCTCTGGAAAAAGCGTCTGCTGAGCTATATCCGTATTTTACCGCCACGTCCACAATCCTTAAATCACTGGTTCCAAGCTCAAATGCTGCTAGGGTTAAGCGTCTTCGACGGATGTATTCCGATAGCGTAATGCCTGCAAGGAAAGAAAACATTCTTGAAAAATGCTAGTCAGAACAACAATCCAGCCTCGCTGCTTCCTTCAGATCTATATCTTCATCAAGATGCTCTTCGATATAATTTAAAGCTCGATTTAGATTGCCAAGTAAATCCATTCGCATGACCTCCCTTCAGGTACAGCATAGCAAGGTTCGGAAACACCCATCCGACATCTCATGCACAGTTTTGTGGGATTATCCAAACCTTTCCATAACTTGTGGTAAGGTTCTCCATATCATTTAAAGAGCAAAATTCTGTCCGCCGTCGCGTGGGGGTTTTCGCAACCTCTTAGATTGTTAAATAATAAAGGAGTCCCGCGGATGACATCGCGGGTTGCCCAAGCCACATGACAGGAATAGCTCCTTTTTTCAATAAATCCTCTTCAACAGCTCAATGACTTCATCCAAGGTAAGGTCGAAGGATTTGTAGTAGGAAGTGTCGCTTTCCATTTGCTTCAAAACCGTCTTATTGCGTATCTGCAGCATCTCCTCGGGTGAAAATTCGGCGACAAAGCATCCTTTGCCGGTTACGGTGTTGATCAAACCGCTTCGTTCAAGCTCTTCCCAAGCTTTCTTGACGGTGATGACACTGACGCGAAGCTCCTGGGCGGCCTGCCGAATGGGTGGCAATACATACCCGCTCTCCAGTTCGCCTTTGAGAATCTGGGCGCTGATCTGTTCGAATAACTGCTGGTAGATCGGTTTCTCCGATGTGTTCGAGATTGATATGTTCATAGAAGTTCCACTTTGAGGAATCGTTTCACCGCAATCCGGTAAGCAATCAGGGTGAATGCCGCAAAGATGACGATTCCTGCGATCAAGACGGATGCGTGAATAGCAATATGGTCAGCGATGGTCACATTAAAAATGTCGGACACGGACTTTATCTGAATTCCCAGCCATTGTACGATTCCGGCAAAAATCATAGCGGCTGAAGTAGCTGAGAACAGCGCCCCGCTAAATTTGTACGCCGTCTTGTAGTACATGGGGATAAGGATGATGTTGAAGATCGCCAGCATGGCCATGCAGAGTCCCCAAAAACCCATGGAAGGTGCGAAGAAATAGTAGGTTATGTTCAAGTTCGAGTATACAAGATCATGGACCAGACCGAAGATCACCGCAAACCCGATGTGCAAGATCTCCAGGATGACAATAACGGATACCCTTGCTTTCACAATATCCTTCTTGGTTACGGGCATCATCGAGGTAAACATCAAGTCATTCTGCGTTTTAAAATTGCCGAACATGTTCGGGACCGAGATCCAGAAAAAATACATAGGGACAAGAAAATAGATCCAGCTAGGAATGAGCATTAGCATTCCCAACAAAATAGGGAATACAAAAAACATCGGCTGAATGCCTAACTTCAAATCCTTCATCACCAAGTTATACATACGCAGGCTCCTTCTTCGCGAAATAGATCATGATCTCCTCAAGACTCGGCGTGGCGGCTTTGATGCCGGAAGAGGGATCGAAGTCTTCGGAGCGGATCAATCCCGTAAAGCCGAACGAATTGACTTTGTAGGAAATCATCCGTTCCCTCACCTGGCTCAGTTGGCTTTCGTCACCGCTCAGCAAGCGATAAGACTCCTTAAACTCTTCTTTCTCAGCGCTGTTAATGATTTGCCCATCCGCGATAAAGGTAATAAAATCTGCGCACTTCTCCAAGTCGGAGGTAATATGGGTCGAGAAAAGAATGCTGATCTCGCCGCCTGCGACAAGCTCTTGGAAGAGATCCAGCAGATCGTCTCTGGCCACCGGGTCGAGTCCGCTTGTCGGCTCATCGAGAATGAGCAGCTTCGCACCATGGGATAACGCAAGGGCCAGAGTGTACTTCACTTTCATCCCCGTCGACAATTCGGCGACTTTTTTATTCTCATCCAATTTAAATCGACTCAAATAGCCGGAATAGGCTGCTTCGTCCCAATGCTTATAGAACCTCTTGATCACGTCGGTCAACGTTTTGATCTTGCTGCGGTTATAAAAGTCGACGCCGCCAAATGCGCATCCGATCTCTTGCTTCAGCTCGATTTCGTGTTCGGCCATGTTCTTGCCCAGAACGCGGACAACGCCGCCATCGGTTTGAATCATATTCATGATCGATTTGATGGTGGTCGTCTTTCCTGCGCCATTGGCGCCGATGAAGCCCATAATATAGCCCTTCTCCAGCTGGAATGACACATCTTTGAGCTGAAAATTTGGGTATTCCTTATTCAAATTTCGAATATCTAATGCCAGCATACCGTATCCTCCCCATCAAATTGTGTATGTTGTGCATACACAATGTACCATGGGGATTTTATGAAGTCAACAAGTTTTTAGCATAAATTTTGGATAAGAAACATCATCCTCAATCGTTCGTCCGGAAAGTCAGCTCTTGAAGAAGCGAGACGTTGCGTATCCTCGGACATGGCAAGGAGTGTCGGCAGCGCATTTTCGGATATACGGGTGCGGCGGGCACGGTCGATCAGCCGCCTACGGGCGGCAGTAATTAGCCATGCTTCAGGCTTATCCGGAACGCCGGCCTTGGGCCAAGTTTCTAGCGCAGCTAGAAAAGCATCTCCAATGGCATCCTCAACAGCATGCAAATCCCGCCAGTTTACAGCCAAATAGGAGAGCAATCGCCCATAAGCATCACGTGCCGTTTCTTCAATGACCTGATTCGTATCCATAGAATGATTACTTCAACGCGGGAAGGTTCTGTCTGACCTCTACCGTATCGACTGGCCCTCGCGCAGCCCACTCTAGCGCAATATCAAAGTCCGGAACATCAATCACGAATATCCCACCCAGCTGTTCTTTCGTCTCGGGAAACGGTCCGTCCTGAACCATCATTTCACCGCCGCGCCGTTTCATCGTCCCAGCTGTCTCAGGAGCACATAGACCCGAACCGAATACCACGATTCCTGCCTGTCGCAAAGCATGCACATAGTGCGCAGCCTGCCAAGTATTCTTGTTGCCTAGCTGGATCCGTTCTTGCCGCAAAATCCTCTTGACTCTCGTAAAACATCAAAGTGTAATTCATGCAAAAGCTCCTCCCTTTAAAACCGTATTAGAATTCGACTTCACTACAATGTCGTTTCGGTTAATCCGATTTCTACATTTCAAGAAAAAATGTTTCAAAGCAAACCGGCAAAGCCGCCAGATCAACTCCCTGGCGGCCACTGCACTCACGTCTATTATTTGAGCATCTGATACACTTGTTCAACATCCTTGTCCCCGCGGCCAGACAGGTTCACGATGAGAATCTGATCCCGACTCATCGTAGGCGCCAGCTTCTTCGCGTATGCAACTGCGTGCGCGCTCTCTAGAGCAGGAATGATGCCCTCCGTGCGGGACAGCTCCTGGAAGGCTTCCAGCACTTCCTCATTCGTGATGGTCGCATATTCGGCCCGTCCTGTCACTTTCAAGTGGCTATGTTCCGGCCCGATGCCCGGATAATCGAGCCCTGCAGCGATCGAATAGGTCTTCTGCGGCTGGCCTTCTTCGTCCAGCAGAACTAAGCATTTGAAGCCGTGAATGATGCTGGGGACGCCTTGGGTTAAGCTTGGCGCTTTGTCAGGTTCGACCCCAATCAAGCGGACGCTTGGCTCGTCAATGTAGTGAGCGAATGCACCAATCGCATTGCTGCCCCCACCCGCGCATGCCACAACCGCATCCGGCAACCGACCTTCTTTCTCCAGAATCTGCTGCTTCGACTCTTCGCTAATGACGGCCTGGAAATGCTTGACCATCGTTGGGAACGGATGCGGACCAACCGCGGATCCGAGCAAATAAAACGTATTTTTATAGTTTCGTACCAGATCGTCTAGCGCTTCATCCACCGCGTCTTTCAGTCGTCCCTGTCCTTTATGAACCGGAATGACGGTTGCGCCGAGCAGTTCCATCCGGAACACGTTAAGCGCTTGGCGGCGCGTATCTTCGGCTCCCATGTAAATGACGCATTCCATATTGAACATAGCGCAGGCCGTTGCCGTAGCGACACCGTGCTGCCCGGCACCGGTCTCGGCGATAATCCGCTTCGCTCCCATCCGCTTCGCGAGCAGAATCTGGCCAATCGCGTTGTTAATCTTATGCGCTCCGGTATGATTCAGGTCCTCCCGCTTTAAGTAGATCTTAGGGCCTCCCCAAGCTTCGGACAGCCGCTCCGCATACGTTAGCGGGCTCTGGCGACCAACATATTCGCGTAGGTAATAGCTAAGCTCTTCCTTGAAGTCCGGGTCGTCTCGAAACTTATAAAATTGCTCACTCAAATAGTTCAGCACTTCCTGCAATTCCGGTGGGACAAAGCTGCCCCCGAACTCTCCGAAATACCCCTCTTGATGCAATGGTTGGTCCATATGTATGCGCCTCCATAACTATGAATTGGTAATGTTTGCATACTATATTACCATGAAATCCAGCTTCTGATGAGCATAAGCCATTCATAATGAAAGAAAATTAGATGGTCGATAATTTGCAACTGGTTGGATCAATATCGCATGGTCGCAATTCGGCAATACCTATTTATATTTCCCTAGTTTCTTCCCTTAGCCATACTCTCTCTTCTTCATTTAAATAAAGAGCTAGCTTTGTGTATACCTCTTGATGATAATTGTTTAACCATTGCTTTTCACTCTCTGTTAACATATCTTTATGGATACCGGCTAAATCAATAGGGCAATACGTGATTGCTTCAAACTTCATAAATTGACCAAACTCTGTTTTCTCGTCTTGGGCGACTAACATCATATTTTCAATTCTAATTCCATATTTACCTTCGAGGTATATTCCCGGTTCATTCGTAATAATCATGCCTTTTTCTAATACAACATTATTATTATTCCTTATGCTTTGTGGTCCTTCATGAACATTCAAGAAAAAACCCACCCCATGTCCTGTCCCGCATTTATAGTCCAAACCATACTGCCAAATGGGTTGTCTTGCCAAAACATCTAAGTTAGCGCCTGTTGCTCCGTATAAATATTTTACTGAGCTTAATGCAATAAACCCTTTTAACACCAAAGTAAAATCTCTTTTTTGTTCATCGGTAAGTTTCCCTAAAACAATCGTTCGTGTAATATCGGTTGTTCCATCATAATACTGTCCGCCTGAATCAATTAAAAAAAGACCTTCATTCTTAAGCGTATATTGCGTTTCTTTATTAGCTTTATAATGCATCATCGCAGCATGTTCTTTATAACCTGCTATCGTATCAAAACTAGGTCCAACAAATCCTTCCTGCCCTCTTCTGAAATCTTCTAATCTTTCTTCTGCAGTTATCTCTGTAATTTCTTCTTTATCTACAACGTTTTTTAGCCATTTTATAAATTTCACCATGGCTAAACCATCTTTTATTCCACACCATTTTAAATTTTTTATCTCAACTTCATTTTTAATAGCTTTTAAATTAGTCGTGATGTCAGGACTTTCAATTTTCTTTGTATTACTATTTATGGCATTATATAAACTGATATTTGTTTTATTCGAATCTAAAATAATCGCATCTTCGCTTGGGAGATTTCTCAAGAATGTTTGTATTTCATAATTCGCTTTTAACTCGATTCCTTCAGCCTCCAGTTCTGTTTTGACCAATGAGGGAACCTTGCTAGAATCAATAAATAAATAACATTTATGTTCTGCTACAATTACATTAGCTATTACAACTGGATTGTTAGGCACATCGGCCCCTCTTATATTCAATAGCCATGCAATGTCATCAAGAGAAGTTAGAATATAATAATTTGCTCCTATATTTTTCATTTCTTCTCTTACTTCATTTAATTTTTCTACTCGCGATTTGCCTGCATATTTTACGTCATGGGTAAAAATTGATCCTTTAGGAATCTCCGGTCTATCTTCCCACAGATCACCAATGAAATCTTGATTCATTTTTAATTCGATTCTCTTTGCTTTTAGATCTTTTTCCATCTTTTTAACCATATCCAATGAAAAAACATTTCCATCAAAGCCCACAATGCTTCCTTCATTTAGAACATCTGCTAGCCATTTTGTATAAAATGGTACCCCAGGATCCATCATTCTAAATAATCTGATTCCTGATCCCTCAAGCTGCTTTTCAGCTTGAATATAGTATCTGCCATCTGTCCATAGCCCAGCATCCTCTAATGTAATAACTACAGTGCCTGCAGACCCTGTAAATCCTGATATCCATTGTCTAGATTTCCAATGTTCTGCTACATATTCACTCTGATGTGCATCAAAACTCGGAATGATATAAGCATCCATTTGATTTTCTTTCATTAGCTGTCTTAACTTTTCGACTCTGTCCCTGATATTCATTACGAATACCTCCATTTTTCTTAAGGCTAAATTCTTTGCTTTCACGATCATACAGCCATGAAGCTAGTACTATACTAATGATTCCGGCTGTAAGCTTTGATATGATAAACGCTCCTAACATTTCAGGGGCTACTCCTGACACAAAGCCAAGCTGACCACCAAATACAAATGCTCCACTTACTCCAAAGGCAGCACATACCACTTTTCCTTTAGGATTCATCTCCTTATATGTTCCGAATATCAACAGATTACTAGCCAAATTCCCTAGAATCCCCGCTACTGACACGGAATTAATTCCAAATTTATCCCCTATTTTTTCAAAACTATTTTTAAAAATTCGAATAATAAAATCTAGCATAGGATATGCTCCACCTAAGACCAAAGCGATTTTGCCTACGATAACTGTACATTCAGATAGGGGTGCTAATCCTGAGACAAGCCTTACACCAAATATCACATCTATACCTTGTAAAAGTAATCCAACAGTACTCAAACTCATGATAAGCTTTCCAAATACATTAAAAACTTTTATAAAAACATGAGGAGCTTTTAATAAAGCTGCTCCTAAAATAATGGCAAAAACAAATATAGGTGCCAGATTCCATACTAATATGCCGAAATTTATTTTTTGCCATAAGCCAGCTGCAAGACATCCTATCGGTATAGTAATAATTCCAACCAGCACACCCTTAGAAAAATACTTTTCATCCTCTTTAGAAAGCATCCCTAACGCGACAGGTATTGAAAAACTAATTGTGGCTCCTAAAGTTGACGCGATGATAATTCCTGAGAATGCCCCCATTTCCTTTGTTAATGCTAGCTTATCAGCGATTTGATAGCCCCCCATATCTACAGCTAAAAATGCTGCGGGAACGATAGAAGGATCTAGATGAAAAGCTCTACAGATTGGAATAATCACAGCGGATAGAAAATTTGTAAATATAGGGGCTAAAGAAAGTATTCCTATCATGCCAAGCCCTAAAGCCCCCATGGTCTTTATGCCTTCCTCAAATTTCCCACCCAGTTTCAAATGATTTCCGGTAATATAATCAATAGCTCCGATTACAAAGAAAGAACCGATTAGATATAATATAAATTTATCCATTGTTAAACCGACTATTGTAGATATAATTAGGGGTATTCACAGCGATAAGCTTGACCTTTTTGTTTGTATAATTAGCCCAATTGTGGTCAATATTTGAGTCCATATGAACACTGTCACCAGGATATACTTCATGCCTCGTACCATTTATGTAGACTGTTAATATACCTTCTAATACATAAATGAACTCTTCTCCCTCATGCTTATAGGATAATATTTCTTCATCTTTCATTTGAGGAAGAATTTCTATAAGTCTTGGAACAAGTTGTTTATTCTCCAAATCTGTACTTAAACTATATTTAATAAAACCACCTTCTACTGAATCCATTATTTCTTGTTCATAGCTTCTTAGAACCACATCTTTCTTTTTAGGTGGATAATCAAAAAAATGTGTTAAATGTACTTCCAAAATATCAGCTAGTTTTTCAAGTGAATCAACTGCTATGGTCGTAAGCCCCCTTTCTAATTGAGACAGAAATCCAACAGATAGTTCGCTTTTTTCACTTAGCTCTTTCAAAGTAATTCCTTTTTCAGTCCTCAATTTCTTTATTTCCATCCCTATATTCATTACTCCACCCTAAATTTCATATTTATGAATAATGTAATATATACAAGAGCAACATTCAATATATTATGAAATAATTTCATAAATATGAAATGACACAAAAAAAGACGCTTGATCTATTAGATCAGTGCGCCTAGATTGAATTCTGTTATGCGGTCTTATTCTCAAAAATGATGACCATTTTTTTGCTGCCTAAATATTCAACAGAAGTATTAAGCTGCTCCGACACAAAGCGTACAGGAACGAAAGTGCTGTTATTTCTCAGTAGTAAAGGAGCGTCGGACATCACAGTTTGCTGGTTTATCTTAACTTGCTTATTCCCCACAGACCAACGAATCGTTTTACCGTCCTTTTGAATCGTTACCTCTTTCGTACTCTGGTTCCAGTTCACCTTTGCCCCTAGCTTCTCGGAAATGAAACGAATAGGTACGTAGGTACGGCCTGTCTGAATGAATGGCGCTGCTGTTATATTGTAGATACTGTCGCCCACATAGGCTGTCTTGCTGCCGATCATCAAGCGTTGAGTCTTGCGCTGAGACATAATACCATAACGATCCGCATTCAATTTGTTAAATATTTTATAGGTTTGGGTTCCTTGCCTTAAGTCCAAGTAGTTATCGTTCAACTGCAGTCCGTAGCGTTCTGCCCCCGTATCCCAATGAAAATCATAACTATTATTTTGAATCGGCTCCAGATCCCATACCCGGTTATTGTTCAAATTTAGAATTCTTAGGGACTTCAAATTTCTTAACGGTTCCAAATTCCACACTCGGTTGTTATCCAAGTAGAGGGTATCTAACTTGTTCAATTGTTTTAACGGGTCTACATCTTTAATCTCGTTGGAGGATAGATCCAATGTAGACAAGTTAGTTAATTTCGCTAAAGGGGCAAGACTCTCGATGTTATTGTTGTTGGCAGAGAGACCTTCGAGATTGTTGAATCCTTCTAGCAGCTTAAGATCAGTAACCCGGTTTCCGCTAATCCCCAGATACGACAGACTTTTGGATAGCTTCCGTAGCGGCGAAAAATCCTTAATCTTATTGTAAGACACATCAAGATATGTCAGATTCTTCATGTTGCCGAGGGGAACTATGTCTTCTATCGCGTTGTCGCTCATTTTCAAATACGCTAATTCTGCGGCACTAGAGAGTGCTTGAACATTCGAAATTTGATTATGGTCGGCGTCCAACTCGATTAGGTGAGGCAATTGTTTCACTACATCCAAGGATGATATCTGATTCCAGCTTACTTCAAGATACTTCAAATCCTTCAGAGCTGACAATTCCTCAATCGATGAGATCTGATTTGCTTTGAGGCTGAGACTACGGATCTTTGAAAGGTTCTTTAGCGGTGTAAGATCAGTAATTTCATTACGGTCTAAATCGAGTTCCGTGACATTGACGGCATACTCCAATCCCTGCAGATCTTTAATTCCTTTACCTGCTAAAGATACATTAGTGAGTGACTCTAAATCCGCTTTGGTAAGTGGTTCATCACCTTTTTTAGCTAACCAAGAATGAATCGCTTGTTCGAGATTTTCATCTTTAATAATCGGTTCTTGGCTAAGCGCTTCCATCGAAGCTTGTCCTGGAACGACCAAACTTAGGACAAAAATACAAATAAATAAGCGTACAGCAATACGTTTCTTCATGATAACCATTTCCCCCTGATGACTTATTATGTATACTACCTCGAGCTTCTTGATAAGAACAGACATAATGTATATCCGTTACGCTATCGACAGATTAGTATAACACCTGAAGTTTGCTTAGTGGATAGGAAAATATTGGGTATTATGAAGTTGGGGAGGTGCGATCATATCGCATCCTGATAAAGTTCCTACTCACGATCTCATCCGTCCCCGCTCTATTCTTCTCAAGATCATTTTTTGTTGACATTGGAAACAAAACGAATTAATATGATATTGTTTCCTAAGTATACAATATTGAGGTGCGCCATGATCGTCAATGAAGAATTAAGCCGAATTTTCAATCGCGTTTCGGAAAGACATAACTTGATCAAAACGATGGAAGAGAAAAAGTATAAGTTCATGCGTGAGAACACATTTATGGAAGTTCACTGCATCGATCTTATCGAGAAAATGCAGGACCCCAACGTGTCCAAATTGGCGAGATCCTTTCAAGTCACCAGAGGTGCGATTAGCAAGGTGACAAAACGATTGATCGAAATGGGGGCTATTGAACGCTACCAAAAGCCTGAGAATAAGAAGGAGCTTTACTTCAGGCTCACAGACATCGGCAGAGAGATCTATAAGGAACACGAAATGATGCATGAAACAAGAATAGAAAGAGACAGCAGTTTTTTCAGTCCGTTAAGTGAAGTGGAAAAAGATCAAATGATTCAGATGTTACAGAAAATATACGGCCAAATCACCGAAGAGCTTAAAAAAATGGGTTTGGACAATTACATCTGATGAAAGGAGGTTGAATTAAATGGTGGAAGGCAATCAAACAGAGCCTTCACGTCTAAGGATATGCAGAATGGCTTTCTCCCTTCTTGCCTTGGCATTGTTCATATGTATCGTCGCACAAGTATATCTGGCTGGGATGGCGTTGTTCGGTAACTCGGAAGCATGGAAATGGCACCGAACATTCGTTCATATGTTTGAATACATTTCGGTAATCCTATTTTTTCTTGGAATCTTCGGGAAGCTTTCCTGGAGGATGATCTGGGGGAGTCTCGGTTTGTTCCTCCTTTTCAACATTCAATACTATACGGCGCACGGAATCGCCGGCGCCCTTCATCCTGTTTTGGCGCTTGTCTTGTTTTGGGGAGCTCTTGCATTGGTGCGAAGTTCATATCCATTTTTGAAACGTAGATGACTTAAATACGGGAGGGATCGTGCATGGTAAGTTCGGGATTCGTAAAAACCGAAGGAAACGAACTCTATTATGAAGTCCGGGGAGAGGGCGAGCCGCTTATTATGATTTCGGGCGGAAGTGGAGATGCCGGATTTTACACGTACGTGGCTGATATTCTCGCCGACGAATACCAGGTAATCACATATGACCGTCGCGGTAATTCGCGAAGCACTCGGAACGAACTACAAAATTTTGAGGTTAGCCAACAAGCCAGAGATGCGGTTGCGGTGTTGAAAGCAGTCGGTCATCCGTCAGCTTATGTTTTCGGGAATAGCGGAGGTGCCATCTTCGCGCTGGAAATGGCGGCAAGGCATCCGCAAGCGGTCAAAGCGATGGTGGTCCACGAACCGCCCGTCGTAAGACTCCTTCCAGATTCTGAGAAGTGGCAAAGATTTTTTGCGAACGTTTATCGAACCTCATTCCGATTTGGTGTTCAAGCAGCCAGCTTCAGATTCAATTTATCCCTGTCCATTCCGTTCAGCGCTTTTAAGACGGTTCCGAAAGATTTCCAACAGCGGGTTACGAAGGCGAACAATGAAAGCTTCTTAATCCGGTATGAGATGATCCCTGGCGTAAATTATATGCCCGATATCGAGAAGATTAGGCAAAACGGGGTGAAAATTGCCGTAGCCGCAGGCAAGATGACGTTGGATAAAAGGAAATATTACGGACGGACCGTTCCCATCTTAGCGGAGAAACTTGGCTGCGAAATGGCCACTTTTCCAGGCCATCACATTTCTTTTTTCGATATGCCTCGGGAATGGGCGACCAGTTTGCGGGATATCCTTCATCGGCTATAAGGCAAACATAACTCATTCCTGAAGAGTACCCCAATTTTTCACCGTCACTTATGATAAGGTTCTCCGCGCTGTCTGTAACGGCAAGTTTCGAAAAAAGGGCATCCTGAGGGAGGATGTCCCTTTGTTTCGTTAGATGCTCACTTCTTCTCAATAAACTTTCCCTGTTGAAGATTAAAAATTTTCATCGTGGTCTTTGAGTCTCCCTCTTGCTTGTTGTCCTCTAAGGATGCGTCCATTTCGGTCTGCCAATAGAAAAGTTCCCCATTATCATCATTGAACTGGTAACTACCCATGACAACATGATATTTACCTTGAAATACAGAGCGGTCTTTAAGGGTACCTTTCCAAGCTTCTGTCCATACTCCAGAATCGTTCATATACATTAGATGAGATTCCCTAACATCGGCATCTGTTCCGCCTGTGCGCGTGACTATATTAAATAAAGGATTCATTCCATCAGCACGAAAATTCTCAATATTCCAAGATTCAACATGCCACGGTTGCTCAAAGATTAATTTATATGAACCGTTGGACTGTTTGTCAAAGATGAAGAAATCACCAAGATGTACCCCTCCATCAATTCGCACAAGTACTTCTGGTTCGGAATCCCCATCTACATTCATTTCTTCAAAGGATAAACCATCAAAATAATAGTCCCTCTTTGCATTGCCTTGCTTTCGTATCCAATCTTCAACCATATCCTTTGTAATTCCTGTTTGAATGTTTACTGAATGATCAAGTTTAGTTTCTTTAGGACTCAGCGCCTTACCATTAACGAACAGACCAACAGAATTGCTAGCCACAGCAGTTCCGACAAAGATCGTACACGCCCCCAAAATTGGAAGTAACACTCGCAAACTTCTTTTTACTTTCACTGCCCTCTTCTCCTTCTAGAACGATTATATTATTTAGACGCTTTACGTTGATCTAAAGTTTCCTTAAAGACCCATCCCGCATCACAATCGTTATCTGAAGACAAATTAAACAGTCAAATTCGGGAAAAGGAATTTCTCGATTCCTTTTGCCGTAACTTTGATGCTACCTTCCGGTATAGGATGGATGCTGTCCGGAATCCATCGGTCAAAAAGCGCCCGATCTTGATTGTACAAAGCACTCCATTCTACAAAATGGTCAATAATAGGAAGATTCTTTTCTTTCGCAACCGAACGGTAAACTTCATAATATTCATGGAAGTTAGGTCTAATCTCAAGAGAATCGCCTACAGGAGGGTTCATGGTCATGAGCACGATATCACAATTGTCGTTTTTCTCCAGTATGCTGCTAATCATGTGCTCCAATCGGCTCCTGGATTGCTCAAGACTTGTTTCATACGGCAAATAAGCATCGTTAATGGCGAATTCGATGAAAACCATATCCGGATTGTGATCAAGTACCCTTTCCGATAAGTTCTGGACTCCCCACTCGGACCACATTCCGTTTTTACCGCTATTGATGACGGTTGCACGACCGGGATATCGCTCCTGAAGCTGGGTACGCAGTTCATCCACCCAAGCTCCCCCTTCCGTCAGACTGGTACCATACGTTACAACACACTGGCTAATACCCGCATCTAGTTGTCCAATCGTCCGAAGAGCACACATGAGATTCACTCCTTGAATCTAGTAATGTTTTTCCACAATATAACACCGAAACGAATTTGATTTCAATTACCATTTTTTTGATACGGAATGAAAGGATATCATGCCTAAAAAAAAGAACAGCGGCGGACTCTTCAAGTCGCTGCTGAACCTTTCATTTTTTAACCGTTTCGGGTTGCGTCCACCCCTTTTCAACATATAGACGTCCATGCCGCTTAGCTTAGTACTCCTCACCTCACAGGAAATTCCAATTTTGTATTAAATACATCCGTACAGGTGCTATCAAAAAAATTCTTGATCAACATTGCTGTTACATAGCTTGCTTCCTCCAGCACGAAATGCCCGCCGCATAACAGATGCGTTGCCACACATTTTAGTTCCCTTTCAAAAAATTCCGCTCCCTTTAAAGTAAATATAAAATCGTTACGGCCCCAAACGACAAGCACAGGTGGTTGATACGTGCGCAAATATTGCTGCCAGATAGGGTACTGCTCCACATTCTTGCGATAGTCGTAGCCAAGAGCAACTTGTATCTCCTGATTACCGGGGCGATTCAGAAACATTTGATCCATGTAGGGTCCATCGGGACTAACCCTTTCGGGATAGCATGCTCCAGTAAAGTACTGCTTCTTGGTGAAGTCGAAAGAGGTTACGGTAGCTGCGAATTCCTGCTGCGTCCGGGCATCCGGGTGCTTCCAGAGCGCCTTGAATACATCAAATGGCGTTCCCAATCCCTCGAAGTTTACGACGGAATTTTGAATGATAAAGCCTCGGACGCGATGAGGGTGCCTGACAGCCAACCGAAATCCGACAGGACCGCCATAATCGTGGCAGTACAAAATAAACTTTGGAATAGACAGCTGATCTAATAGTTGCTCAATAATGAGCGAGAACTGTTCAAATGTATAAGAGAAATCGCTGATTGAGGGCATGTTGCTGTACCCAAAACCGGGGTAATCAGGCGCAATAAGGTAGAAGCGATCTGCAAGCAAAGGAAGAAGCTCCCTGAACATATGGGATGAACTAGGAAACCCGTGGAGAAGCACCAGTGCAGGATTTGAAGGTGAACCAGCCTCGCGATAAAAAACCGATAAGCCTTGTACCGTTGCATATTTGTAACGAACCCATTCCGACATCCGACATACACTCCTCCCCAACTGTCTTATAATATGTATGAAGCTAGTAGGGAAATAGACGATTGGTTACGGAAGAACCCGAGCCCATATTATTCGTTTCTTCATGCGGATGCCTGCCTATGTCTGATTTGTTACAAAGTCTTACTTTTCTATTGGTTCAGTTAATTCTCTTCTAAGTAAAGCGATTTCATGTTTATACGGAGGATTTTTGTATTTAATAGGTCCAATAGATGGAGTTTCAAGCAGTTTGGGGAGATTAGAAAGTTGAGGATGGTGAACAATATAGTCCAAGGCATGCAGGCCTATAAATCCATGTCCGATATTCTCGTGCCGATCTTTACGGGAGCCGGGTTCGTTCTTGGAATCATTAATGTGAAGCACTTTTAACCGATTAAGCCCAATGATGCGATCGAACTGATCAAGCACGCCGTCAAAGTCATGGACAATATCGTATCCGGCATCATGAACGTGGCAAGTGTCCAGGCAAATTGAAAGACTCTCATTGTAAGTTACTCCATCTATAATGCGAGCCAGTTCCTCAAAGCGAGCACCACATTCCGTCCCTTTACCTGCCATTGTCTCTAACGAGATTTGAACCTTTTCATTCCGGGTAAGAACTTCATTTAGCCCCTTAATGATCTTGTTAAGTCCCTTGCCTACTCCTTCTCCAACGTGTGATCCGGGATGCATCACAATCTGTTCCGAACCTAATGCTTCCGTCCTGTCCATTTCATCGCGCATAAAGGAAATGCTATGACTGAATACTTGATTGTTCATGGAATTTGCCAGATTGACCAGGAAAGGAGCGTGGACAACAATATTGCTGATTCCATGCTCTTTCATATGCGCATGTCCCTCTGATATCTTGTAATCAGAGATCGGCTTTCTTTTCGTATTTTGTGGAGCACCGGTGTATATCAGGAATGTATTCGCTCCATAAGAAGCAGCCTCTTTGCTGGCTTTAAGCAACATCTCCTTGCCGCCCATGGATACGTGACTTCCGATTAGCATGTATTATCCCCCGAATTCCGCATTTCGCTAAAAAGAATATTTTCAGCATTTACGGGAAGAGAGGATGTTATACATCAGGCAATAAACAACTGACAAACTGAAACGATAACGTGTGATGGATAAAACAGAAGCTATAGCTTACGCAAGAAGTCCAATTAATATCAAATCCGGCATGTGATGAGAACTCATCATATGCCGGATTTGTTGTTCCGTATAAATGCTTTATTTCCGTCTATTCGTTTATACAATTATTACGTATTATATATACTTTCACATTCTTCAACGGTCGGTTGATAAAAACAGTGCTTCCTCCATCGTCCTACGAGCGGCTGATTGTACCAAGTTGGCGGACATGGTCCGGGATTTTCGAACGTTCCTGGACGGAAATACCATAAGGAGAATTCGGCTGGCCAACTCCGCTCACCATTCACAGCCCGTTGCGCAAGACGACGTTCCCTATCTCTTGCGCTTTGATAGAACATGCCATGTTGCAATGCTTCAAACGCATGCGGCTGGTAGATCATTTCGGGAATTGTCCGGATATTTTTAAAATCGGAGCAATCCACTCTTATTCGGTTAATGCCAACACTTCCAACAAGGAGCATGCCCGTTTCGCCTTCGGTCTCAGCTTCAGCTCGAAGCAACCTTGCCAACATATCAATATCCTGTTTTCTGGCTCTTACGACTGCCATTTGCTCACCTCTTTAGATTTCTAGACTCATCATATTGTAGGTGAAGCGGATGTGTTACTCTGGCAAAATTAAGAACAATAATAAATAGCCGTTCCAGGTGATCGGCGAAAAACAAAGAAACTGCAATAGGCTAAAGCATTCGATACATTCTGTTTATCATCAGCCTCGTTTTTTTAACATACCGGAGATTTTGCTAAATGATTTCAGTTGGTATATTTTCTTTATTTGTCTTCTGGTTCCAAACATCATAACCTGAACGTTTTGCTGATAATTTTTCCATAATTTGAATCCATGACTTTTCATAATCAGCATCGAATTGTGAAAAGATTGATGATAGTTGCTCGCGTTGTCTATTGCTAAGTTCTTTTTCTAACTTCTCTCCTTCATCTGTTAAAAAAAGCCGTTTGACTCGGCGATCATGCTCCGCCTCTTTACTAAACATTAAATTTTTCTCAATTAATATGCGCATCGGTCCATGCAGCGCTTGTTTGCTTATTTCTAATAACTCTAACAGTTCGTTTACACTAAGACCTGGAAATCTGGAGACAAAAAATAAAATACGATGATGCACACGCTGGATTCCGTACTTTTGAATAATTAGATCTGGTTCTTCGGTAAATGTTTTATAAGCAAAATAAAAAAGTGCTAGTACCTCATTCATTCGCTTTTCTTTTTCTAGATCCATAATCATCCTCCCGCTTTCTTACCTTTTTGACGCAAAACACAATGAAACCTCATTTCATTCCCATTCCCTTTACATTAATATACTACATTCCTTTCCCTTTAAAAAAGGGTCAATATAATTGACCTAAACTAATTACTCTGTTATACTGCGATTAGGTCAATAATATTGACATAATTTTTGAGGTGATAAAAATGAAGAATGTATTTACAGTTGGAAACTATTTATTAGACCGTTTATCAGAACTAGGTATTCGTCATATCTTTGGCGTGCCTGGAGACTATAATTTATCTTTTTTAGATGACGTAATTGAATATGAAGGAATAGATTGGGTTGGCAATTGTAATGAATTAAACGCCGCTTATGCAGCCGACGGCTATGCGAGAGTGAATGGAATCGCTGCTTTAATTACAACATTTGGTGTTGGAGAATTAAGTGCGATCAATGGAATTGCAGGATCTTATGCTGAAAATGTGCCGGTTGTTAAAATTACAGGTCTTCCAACAACAAAAGTTATAAACGATGGGTTATATGTGCATCACACACTAGGTGACGGTAAGTTTGATCATTTTTCTAACATGTTTAAAGAAGTAACGGTTGCTCAAACACTGTTAACACAAGAAAATGCAGCACAAGAAATTGACCGCGTCCTTCTTTCATGCTGGAGGGAAAAACGACCTGTTCATATAAATTTACCTATTGATGTGTACAATAAACCGATTAACAAACCATCAAAACGATTACTTGATGATATTGTTTCAAGTAACCAAGATGCTCTACATCAGCTTCTTACAGAAATAACACCTATCATAAATCAAGCGAAAAGCCCTGTTATTTTGGCAGACTATGAAGTATATCGCTATCAAGCACAAGAAATGCTTCAGCATTTCGCTGAAAAAACTGGGTTCCCTGTTGCTACATTAAGTATGGGAAAAGGTGTTTTCAATGAAGAACATCCGCAGTTTATTGGTGTTTATAACGGTGATTTAAGTTCTCCTTATATACAACAGCGCATCGATCAAGCAGACTGCATCATTAGCATCGGTGTAAAGTTAACGGATTCAATTACAGGAGGCTTTTCTCATGGATTTTCAGAAGAAACCGTCATTCACATTCATCCTTTTTCAGTAAAAGCAAAAAACAAAAAATATGCACCTGTTACAATGAATGAAGCGTTATTATCATTAAGCAATGAGATTGAACAAAGAAATTTTGAGGATTTAAACATTATTTCTGTTAATTCCCAAACAACTAAGGATCAGTATGTTGTAAAAGAGGGCATGATTACGCAAAAATGTTTTTTTGAACGAATTTCTCATTTTTTAAAAGAAAAAGATGTATTATTAGCAGAACAAGGCACATCCTTTTTTGGAGCAACGATGATGCCTCTGCCAAAAGATACAACTTTTATCGGTCAGCCTTTATGGGGTTCTATTGGATTCACACTTCCTGCTTTATTAGGAACACAGCTGGCTGATCAAAGCCGACGCAACATTCTATTAATTGGAGATGGTTCATTTCAACTGACAGCACAAGAAATTTCAACCATGCTTCGTCAGCAGATCAAACCCATTATTTTTTTAATCAACAATGACGGCTACACGGTCGAACGTGCCATTCACGGCGAGGACCAAGTATATAATGATATTCAAATGTGGGACTATCAAAAAATTCCTGATGTACTAGGTCCTAAAGAACGCAGCCTAACTTTTAAAGTACAAACAGAACCGGAACTTGAAGAAGCATTAGAAGCAGCAGAACGTGACCGTGACCATTTGATTTTTATTGAAGTTGTCATGGACCGCGATGACAAGCCTGAATTGCTCAACCATATTTCAAAACGATTTGCGACTCAAAACATTTAATCCTATCTATAACGGCAAGTTTTAGGGTCATCCTTTACGGGATGGCCTTTTCCTTTTTTGACTTTACTTAACTATCGTATCTGACCACATAAGCTGTATACCCCGAAAAATCTTTTTGTTTTGAAGATAATTTGCATATGCCTGATTGGTAATATAGTTATTATCATTATAATGAGGTGCAGATTCCACCTTAACTGCGGAATAACCTGTTGCTGGTACATAGTCTTTGGTGCTTTGACGTTGATTTTTATTATTATCCCAGAATAATGCATAATCATGCTTATAAGTATTTCTATGCTCACGAATTAACCACAACAAAATTTTTCGCCGTCACTTATGGTATGGTTCCCCGTAACGGGTCTAACGGCGAATTTAAAATGGCACCCTGTCGGGTGCCACATGATTGATGAAGTGTAGACATCCGGCAACGGATTGCGTGTCACACCTGTATAGAGGGTTGTAATTTAAAGCAACTTGATCAGCTCTTCTAGCTCATCAATCAATACTTTCGCAAGTTCAAAATCAGTATTTTTCAAAGCCATTTCTATTTTCATTTCAACTGATTTTTTATTTTTTTCAGTTTCTAAATAATCTCGATCAAAATGATTAGCATAAATCATCTGTCTAAATTTTCGCATACTCATTTTTCTAATCGTCTTATCGTCAATGATTAACACATAATCCATACCATTTACAACAGAATAGAAATCGTGAGAAATCATGAGAATCGCACCTTTATAGTCTTCAATGGCTTTCTCCAGTGCGATTTGTGTATAGGTGTCTAAATGGCTTGTCGGTTCATCCAGAAGCAATACGTTTGCTTTACTGGCAGAAACTTTAGCTAATTGAAGCACATTTTTTTCTCCACCCGATAAAGATCCTATCTTTTGATTAACGATTTCCCCTTCAAAGCCATAGCTTGAAACATGCGATCTAATCTCATCATAAGTTTTAAACCCAGCATCGATGAATTCTTCTAGTATTGTATTAGAATCCCTTAGCACTTCGCCTTGAACCTGAGATAAATAGCCCACTTTAGCATCAGCATTTATTTCAATTGAATCATGATTATTATTAAAGATATCTCGGAGTAAAGTCGTTTTTCCGGTACCGTTTGAACCAATAATGGCTACTTTATCCGTAGATTTTATCTCAAAGTTAACATTGTCTAAAAGCAACTCATCAAAGGCAACACTATAATGATTGACATTTACAACAATGCTGTCTTCCATTTCTTTATCCATATCAAAACGAATATTCGGTTGCTTAATCTCAACAAATGGCGTTTTAATTCTACGCGCTTCCAATCTTTCTTGAAACTTAACTCTAGCTTTTAATGCTCTCCCTCTAGATGCATCTGCATTATTAGTTGCGATTTCTCTGAGATTATTGATGATGTTCTCATTTCTCTCCACTTCTTCATCATCAGCGATTGCGAGTTCTTGTAACTCAATTTTAGTCTGAAGTAATGAGAAGTTATAATCAATAAATCGCCCATCAAACTCTTGGATCTCCTTGTTTTCAAGGTGTATAATTTTGTTGAAACAATGATTCAATAGATATCGGTTATGCGTAACAACTAGCAGTGTTCCTTTGTGAGAATTAATAAGGTTTTTAAGCGCATTTAGGTTTTCAAAGTCCAAAAATACATCGGGTTCGTCCATAATCAATAAGTCTGGACTACTAAGCATTCCCTTCATGACTTGAATAAGTTTGAATTCCCCGCTACTCAGATCGGATACCCTAAGATCTCTTAGCTTCATGAGGTTTGCTAGATTTAGTTTCTTAATAATTTTGCTCTCAAAATCATCCCCACCGATTGAATCCAATGCGTCTAACGCTACTTGATACTTTTCTAATAAAGAATCAATATCCGACG
The DNA here is from genome assembly GCF_022898935.1 of Paenibacillus mangrovi. Taxonomy (GTDB): domain Bacteria; phylum Bacillota; class Bacilli; order Paenibacillales; family Paenibacillaceae; genus Paenibacillus_AQ; species Paenibacillus_AQ mangrovi. The sequence goes on from NZ_JALIRP010000005.1 coordinate 402,882, forward strand.
ATGTTTCCATTTCAGTACAAATAGAAGTTATTTCATTTTGTATCTTAATAAATTCTTCCCCTATATATTCAAAAACAGTTGTTTCTTTAGTTGCGTCTAGTTGAGAAAATTGACTTACATGCTCAATTTTGTAGGTCGGGTCTATTTCTAGCCTGCCCTCGAACAGATATCTTTCGGGATCCATCAGTATATCTATTAATGTACTTTTCCCATTGCCACTTGTTCCTATAAAAGCGCAATGTTGTGCCTCTTCAAGCGTAAATGAAATGTTGGTATATAGTTCTTTTTGCGGGAATGAGAAGGATAAGTTATCAACTTTTATCATCGTATTACCTTTCTTTACAAATATAATCATGACTATTATTAGGTGTATTGCACAACATAGATTTTGAGTTTACCGTTGCTAGAGTAACACTGTTTACAGCCAACTTCAATCCCATTGTATCCCATCCCCGGAATAGGTCGGGTAGGCCCTCCTTTCCTTTTGAATATATCACCGGCGATTTTTGCATACTTGATTTGAGTTGTACAATAAAAACTTGCCGTCACTTATGATATGGTTCACCGTATCATCTAAAGAGCGAATTTTGGTGCAGATAATTCCGCAGCACAACTTACATTCCAGAAGCTGTCCGATGGACCCGATAGTACCTAGAAGGCAGCTTCTTTTCATTCCAATCGAACAGAGCGAATGCACATGAACAATTCCAATCTCCTGCAACTTCTACAGAGCCAGTTCTGCACCGACGGCCTATACTCCGCTGGTGGACAAAATGTCTGGGTCATGGCAGCTATTGTTTCCGCGCTCAGGAATACCACATAGCTCATGCAACCGAGCGCGATAGGGATACAAACAGTGTTGCTTGTTGTCTCATCTGTTGTTTTGAACAACCATACTGTTAAAGAGCCAGCGAAAGTTCCATCTGAAATACTGGGGCAGATGCCAATCCTCATAGCCTTCTAATACCCCTTGTTCCAACCAGTAAGACTCTGATTTCCCGCTTGTTACAGCTCTAGAAACATAAGCGATCGTTTTCTCCAAAAAGCGTATGACATCCGTGATTCGATCTGAATTAGACACATCTCCGTGTCCCGGAACGACAGTATCGACCTTGAGGTCTTTTTGAATACGTTTAAGGATGCGTATCCAAGCGTATGGATTACCGTATGGCATGACCGGAATCGTCTTAGTCGATATTAAATCACCAGCGATCAAAGTTTGCTCTTCTGGAACGTACACAACAGCATCACTTAAAGAATGACCGCCTCCGTAAGATAAAACTTCGATAGTTCGCTTTGTTCCTTGAATAACGAGTTTATCTTCAAAGGTTATCGTGGGTATCACCCTGCAAAGGGAAGGGATGGCATCATACAGGGCTCGCTGTACAGAAAGATCATAGTCGATTTCGGTTAGCATGTGGGGATCCCTTTGCTGTGAACGTACATGATTTAAGCTAGTTATTAACTTTTGAATGTTTTGTTGCATGAGATCAATATTCACTTCGCCCATATCATATAGCAAATCTCTTGTCCAAACGGTAGATATAAATTCGCTTTTCATAAATTCCTGATTGCCGTTGACATGATCTCCATGAAAATGTGTATTCACTACATATTTAACTGGTTTGTTTGTTAATTGTTCAGCAGTATGACGTAACAAAGCACCAGATTGCGGCAGGTTGGTTGTATCCACTACAACGGTTATATCCCCAAGATCAATAATTGCTGCATTCCCCAGAGAACCGCTGCCTGGAACCGAAATAGCACCCCAGATACCTTCCGATGCTTGTTGAATCGTGAAATATTCGTTGTTCATTGTTATACCCCTTTTCGTGTTTGTTGTTTCCTGTATTTCAGCTAGTAACTTTAACTTACAAGTTAGAGTCAACTAGAAGTCAAGGGGTTTTATAAGGAATAATTAGGAAGGATTGTAAACATTGACTTTGGGTTAACTGCAAGCTGTATAATAGTTTTCAATATTAGCATATAAAAGGAGGGGCAGAAATCGGATGCTTACGATCAGTCAAGTGTCAGAAAAAACGGGATTAACTCCTTATACGATACGTTATTATGAGAAAATTGGGGTACTTCATGAACCCAAGCGTAGAAATGGAGGGGCGCGTGTCTACAAAGAAAGCGAGGTTTCATACATTCAATGTCTAAATAAACTAAAAAATTTGGGCTTATCGCTTGAGGAGATTACGGAATTTACTCGTGAGGGCTGTGTGATGGATAAAATTCAACAAGGGGAGGATCTTTCTGATTATACTCCCACCTTAGAAAGACGGATTGAAATCCTTGAGAAGCATCTGATGGAACTGGAAGCTAGGCGGCAAGAAATTGATGATATTATTTCTCTCACCGAAGAGAAACTTGCCCTATACCGAGAACTCACGAAAGAAGTCATAGTAGACACTAGATAATAACGTCGTGATCCTATGTGAACACTGTAGGGTGCCTGATGTAGAAAATCAGACACCCTGTGCCAGTTAATTGAAAGACTTGTTTTCAAGACCCCTTTCGAGGGGTTATTTTCATTTTCAGGAGGTATGTCAATTAAGCATCATCAAAACGAAGATTGTGTCATTCGGAACTGCTTCCTGCAGCACTCATCTCCATACCCGGTTGATGCATTAAATTTCGCCCTACTTACGATACGGTTCACCGTAACGCATCTAAATGAGGTTTTTTCATGGAGCTCAAGGTACCTTAAATTTAATTCCAACTAGCAGTCTTTATTCTGGTTTTTCACCTGATTCAAAAATAGTTTTATCATCAGCAAATCCCCAAATTTTATATCCGTTAGGTTTTTTGGGACCATTTTCCCCTTGAATCATCGCAGCAGTCCCACTCGGACCTTTCTAGTTGAACTAAATTATTTGGTTCCAACCATTAGATGCCTGTTTATTTGTAATGATACTACCTGGTAATATTGTAATCATTTCAAGCTTTTTCGCATTTCTATTATAATAGCCGCTAGCCATACCTTTAATAAATATATTCGGGCTTAAATTCAGTTCAATGCAGGTGCTATTGTTAGAATTCTTTAAAAGATATTCCAAGTTAACGTTTAACTCTTGTAACTGTCCTTTAAGAATTGATGTTGTTTTCGAAAAAATAATTGTGATTATAAAGAAAATCATACAGGAATTGGAATTGGATACATCGAAATATACTAGGTACTATGTTAATTTTTAGTTGATCATTTAATTTATTCAACAAGAAAGAGAGGAGATATTATTATGAAAAAAGAATTTCACATGGAAAACAGAGAAACACTATATCACAGTATGGAGGCAGGGTCACTTGCTGTTATGTTTAGCGGACATGCACCTAGGAAAACTGGTGATGAAGACTATCCTTTTTTCGCTAACCGTAATTTTGTATATTTAACAGGCATAGAGCAGCAAAATAGTATTTTTCTATCAGAAGTGCAGGGAAATGAAAGAAAAGAGACATTATTCTTACTTCCATCTGATCCTTTTGCAGAACGGTGGACAGGGAGAAGATTAACATCAATAGAAGCCTATGAAGTTTCTGGTATAGATGAAATCAAATATATAGATCAATTTCAGAATTTTTTGAATCATATAATTGCTTCAAAAGAAATTCAAAGAATCTATTTGGATTTTGATAAAATAAGAGATAATGAACCGGATAGTGAAGCATACAAATTAGCAGAGTACATAAGAAATAGATATCCATTCATCACCCTTAAAAATCTCCAACCACAGCTGAAAAAACAACGAACCATCAAAAAACCTTGTGAAATTATAGCCATGAAAGAGGCAGAAAAGATTACAAGAGCGGGTATTCTTTCTATGATGCAGTCTTCTAAACCCGGTAGGTATGAATACCAATTCAAAGCAGAATTTGATTATACTCTGGCACAACATGGGGTACTGGCTCCAGGATTCCCGCTCATCATTACTGCGGGAAAGAATAATTTCTGTATACATAATTATTCTTACCGAGGGCAAGCTCAGGATGGAGATATGATTTTAAACGATGTGGGGGCTTGCTGGGACAATGAAATCAATGATGTCTCACGTGGCTGGCCTTGTAATGGTAAGTTTAATGAAAAACAAAAATTGTTGTATCAATGCGCCTATGAAACCTCTGAGTATATGTTCCGCATACTAAAGCCTGGCATTCCTATGAAAGACGTAGATTTGATGATACGTAAATATAATTTTGAACAATTAAAGGCTATCGGCCTTTGTGATGACTATGCATCTGTTGGCAAATATATATGGCATGGTGGAGCTCATCATGTAGGGTATGATGTTCATGATCTGGCAGACTCTACTATGCCATTAACTCCCGGAATGATTTTTTGCGTTGATGTCGGTATATACTGTGAAGAATGGGGAATCGGCTTCCGTTTAGAAGATAACTGCCTGATTACAGAAACAGGATGCGAAAATCTATCGGCAATCATACCTAGAAGCATAGAAGATATTGAAGCTGCGATGGGTAAAAGGTAATTGGTAGTTATTCTCCAATTATATTGAAAAACAATGGTAATCTTATGTTGTAATTAATTCGTTACGTTAAACTCGTTTATTAATAATGATTTATCACAAGGTAAGACTGTTAAAGGTGATATGGAATTTATATCTATGGAGAAGGAACTATAATTACAAAAATTAAACTCACAATCTTCTTAAAAGATGTATCAAGGACTTACTTTATTACAGTAAGTCCTGTTTTTATGTCTATATCAACAGTATTATAAATAATTCTAAATTTATACATAAGGAAAAACCCCAACTAATATATAATCGCGCTTTACCCTACCACCATACCTTTACCCAATTATAGTAAAAACCTCATTTATTTATGGTAAGGTTCCCCCCGATTTATCTTCACTGCGCGATAAATCTGCTCCGTGAGCACCAGCCGCATCAGCTGATGCGGCAAGGTCATGCGCCCGAAGCTCAGCTTCTGCTGGGCGCGGCGCAGCACCTGATCGGAGAGCCCGTGGCTCCCTCCGATCACGAACACGACATGGCTCGTCCCGTAGGTGCCGAGCCTGTCGAGTTCGGCGGCCAGCTCTTCCGAGCTCCACAGCTGGCCGCCGATAGCGAGCGCGATGACATGCGCGCTCTCTTTAACATGCGCGAGGATGCGTTCGCCCTCGCGCTCTTTAACGATCGACACCTCAGCATCGCTCAAGGTGTCCGGGGCCTTCTCGTCCGCGACCTCGATCACCTGGAATTTGATGTACGGGGTCAGACGCTTCGCGTATTCCTGGATGCCCTGCACCAAATACTTCTCCTTCAATTTGCCAACGCCAATCAATTGAATCAACATGATATATCCTCCGTCCTTACCGTTATGTCATTTATTATGGCAACCGCTTCCGGCTTCATCCCTTCGTTACTCCACAAAAAAAGGAGCGTGCTTCCACGCTCCTCCCTTACCTTATGATATTCGTATCATACCACCAGAAACTTGCCGGCCTGCTCACAGTGCGCGCACTGTACCGGGGGGTCCCAATCGGAGAACTCCGTATCCTTCAGGTCCACAATGTCCGGAGCATCCTCGAATTCGTCCACAAACATTTCAATGGCAAGCTCCAAATGTTCTTTGCATACTACATACATAAATGAAAGCATCCCTTCTAGTGCTGCACACGGTTGTCATAAGTTCATCTTTTGCAAAATGCTTATGTCTTACTCAAATTATATCCCTTTTTCAGCATTTCGCACACTTGTTTTTTCAGCCGCTGCTTTATTACTGATCCGGCTTCTCTGCCAGCTTCACGTTCGTTGTCTGCTCCTTGCCGTCACGGTAGAAAGTGACCTTTACGGTATCACCGATTTTGACCTTGTCGTACAGGAATTTCTTCATTTCCAGCGTAGTCGTGATCGGATCGTCGTTAAACTTCACGATAACGTCATTGAGCTTCAGACCTGCCTCCGCCGCCGGACCAATGGCATCCAGAACCACGACCCCATCCTTCACGTCACTTGGCAGCTTCAGCTCCTTCAGCTGATCATCATCCATTGGAGCGTAAGAATTGTTCAGATCCATGGAATAGATGCCGATATACGGGCGGGCGATTTTGCCGTGAGCCATCAGCTCGTCAACAGTTTTCATCACCTGGTCTATCGGGATGGCAAAACCAAGTCCCTCTACGCCGGTATCCGCGATTTTCATGGTGTTGATGCCAATGACTTTTCCGTCCAAATCCACAAGCGCCCCGCCGCTGTTGCCTTCGTTAATCGCCGCATCGGTCTGGATGACCTCCTGCTCCCAGTCATAGTTGCCGTCCTGGTTCAGCGATACTGGCACAACGCGGTTCGTGTAGCTTACAATTCCGGAAGTCAGCGTGTCGCCGAGTCCCAGCGGATTCCCGATCGCAAGCACCGTTTCCCCGAGCCGCAGCTTGTCGGAGTCGCCCATTTCCGCCACTTCATTGATATTTTTATCATCCACGGCGAGAACGGCGATATCATTCACCTTGTCTGCGCCAACGAGCTTCGCTTCTTTCATCTCACCACTTACCAGTACCACCTCAAGCTCCTGCGCGCCTTCAATCACGTGGTTGTTGGTAATCACAAAAGCCTTGCCGTTGTCTTTTTTGAAAATAACGCCTGATCCTAAAGCCGAATCCTCCAAGTTATTCTTATCCTTCTTGGCATCCTTGTAGTTCACGATGCTTACCACGGTAGGGCGCACTTTTGCGGCTGCCGTGACCAATCGGTCATAAGGATCCCCGCTGCTGTCCAGGTGCTTGGAGTTGATGGCGCTAACCGCGGCCACTTTATGCTCGTAGGAAGGCAGACCCGTGATCATGCTGAACAACAACACGGCCACAAATGCGCTGATGACCGAACTAATCGTAGCGATCTGAAGTGTCGAGAGACCCCGGCTGCGCCTGTAACTTGGCCAGACTTCCTGCTCCTTGCGGGCTTTACGGAATCCGCGTCTACGCTTTGGCACTTTGGTCGAATAAAAATCATCTTGAAACAGCCCCATGTGATCCTCTCCCCTTTGTTGTCACGCACCCTAAACGGGCCGCCGTCAGTGTATCTTTAATACCTCATCAGGTATGCTTATGCAGCCTTCATCTGATTCATTATGACCCTTCGAGGGAATATTCTGCATCATGTTTCAGCACTGTTCTTATACCTAAAGATTACCTTTTCGGCGGTGTTTTTTCTGTAGTACAAAAGTCTCCATTAATATAAACTGCATGTTGACCCTAAAGGTTGCGTGTGAAACTCTCTTTATTTTAATTACCCACAAAAAAGCCCCTCTTAAGCAAAAAAAAACGATTTTCCTTCTACTCTCTTTTTCATAACTCTGAATTTATCGAATTCTCTTAAAAAACAGGAATATTTCCGCCAGCAAGCTACTAGAATAATAACAAAAGGGCAGAAAACAACCGCTGAACAAGCTAAGCCTATCCAGATGATTTTCCTAAAAAATGGAGGATCATAAGTTCCTCTCAGACCAATAACCCCAAGGCTTTTCAGGTTTTCCTCTTGCACAGACCATTGTATCACATAGAGGCCCATTGGCCTAATCTAATTCGGAAATAAATGATGGAGCGTTGCTGAATCTCATTGTGTTTTTTTGGAAATCATAGTATAGAAGATTTGCTGATTTTCACTTATAAGGAGGATAAATATGATGGAGCGATTTCCGTCCAGTATGGACTACGTGCAGATGATGGCCAAGCTTGGAGATTTAAAAGACGAGCATTACCGCAATACCCTTGCCCTCAGCACGATCATCGAGCTGCTGGTAGACAAGGGTATCCTCACCCGTGAAGAAGTAGAGAGGAAAGCGGCCGAACTCGACCAGTTTATGGTTCACTCACCTTATCCCATGGTGTAGGGCGGTCATAATACGTATCGCATAGCTTGAATTCACTGTCTTTATAAAAACAGCCGCGTTCCTCCATGCTGTCACGCACCGTCATTTTCGCCAGCTCCATCATATTATGGTCGCGGCTGAGATGCGCCAGATAGGTTCGCTTGAGATCACCCGTAAGCAGCTCGCTCAAGGCTTCACCCGCAGCCACATTCGATAAATGGCCCATATCGCCCAGAATGCGGCGCTTAATATTCCATGGATATCTGCCCATACGTAGCATTTCGATATCATGGTTCGCTTCCAGCACCATTACGTTCGAGTCGCTGAGCGCCTGCTTCACCTTATCACTCATATACCCGAGATCCGTCGCTACGCTGAGCTTTTCATTTCCATCATAAAAACAATACCCCACCGGCTCCGCCGCATCATGCGAGATTCCGAAGGATTCTACGCGCAGCGAGCCGAAGTCGCGGACTTCTCCGCTGTCCATCACGATGCGGTTCTCCTCTGCGATTTTGCCGATGGATTTCTCCATCGCTTCCCAGGTCTTCTCGTTGGCATAGATCGGCAGATCGTACTTGCGCGCTACGGCTCCAAGACCCTTGATATGATCCGAGTGCTCATGGGTGACCAGAATGCCATCAATCTCCTCGCCCGTCACATCCCGCTCCTTCAGCAGCTCGTCAATCCGTTTGGCGCTGAGGCCCGCGTCAATCATGAGTGTCGTTTCTTCATTTCTGACTACGGTCGCATTACCAGTCGAGCCGCTGGATAACACGGTAAAAGATATTCCCATCTCCCATTACTCCTTTTCTTTTTCGGTCTTCGGACTGCTCACGGTCACATCCCCGCTGACGCCCTGCACGTAATACATGTCTCCACTTTCCAGCGTAAACCGCCACGAAGGCGCGGCCACCTGGCTCTCGGAATTATATACCTGCCCGTAATATCCGAGCTGAATGTCCTTAATAATTGATCCTGGCGGCAGGTGCCGCTCCACCAGCGTCTTCAGCGCATTGCTGGCCGGCATCATCTTTTGATTCTCCTCATCTGCGAGCGCTGAAATCTCAATCGGCGACTGCCTGTAAGAGATAATCCGCTGCTCACTGTAGTACAATTCCAGCTGATCGTTAAAGAGCGGCCATTTCTGGTCGACAAGCGGATGCATCACGAATCGTCCGGCAGCGCCGGCCTGCTTGACCCGCTCCATTTCGCTTTTGCTCATGTATTCACTCGCCAGCGGATCATACCAGTAGTTTTCGATATCCGGTATAACTCCCTGCAAGGCACTCACCAATTCTTTATCCTTAAATATCAGCTGGCTTTCAATCTTGTCCTTGAGCGGTACCTGCTCACCAATGCTTTCCCCGTTCACATACTGATACGTAATCTTGGGAAGCTGCGGCGTCATGCTCGGAATTTGGCACTGCAGCTGGATCGACTTTTCCTTCATCACTTTCTGGGTACTCTCGGATAAGGAGGCAAAATCCAGATTAGTGTCCGCCTGCTCACGCACATCGACCCATAGCTGATAGCCCAGCACGAGGTTCAGCAGCAAAAAAGCGTATATCAGCACATTTTTGGCTCTACCCCAATCCATCCTTTTGCCTCCTTTATTCTCAAGAAATTGTCCGGATCTGCCCGTTCGCCAGCTTCACAGCCCAGACCGGCGTCAGTTTGAGTCCCTTGGTTTCAAGCTCTGGCAGATAAGCCGGGTAAAGATCCACCACAGGCGACTCCTTCTCGAAAGCCATCAGTTGGGCCTTGAGCTCCTCCCCACCAGGCAGCTTCTTCATTGTCTTCTTCTGTCCTGTCTTCGTATAGATCAGGGAACGCTCGTATGTCGTGACATTGCCCTGCTGTAACTCCAGCTTCATCGTGCCGTAATGGAAGCTCATCGTATCCAGAATCGGATAAGAGCCGTAGTACTGCTGGAAAATAATCTGTCTTTGCTCTGTTCCAGCGCCGGACATGTCCAGGCGGTACACGCCATTCCAGCCGCCATGCTCATTCACAAAATCAACAGCCGCCAATATGTCTTTGCTGTCGCTGCTCTCTCCAGCCGGCGGAGCTGCCGGATCCGTGTAGCTCATCCATTTCTGCTCCTGCCGCACCTGTAGGCTGCGCTTGGTGTCCGTATAAATCTCCGATCCGTCTTTCTCCTGAATGTACCGGGTAATTCCCGGATCGAAAAACAGGCTTTGCTGCATCTGCGCAACCGTATACGAACCGATCTCCAGATCGGCCTCTACCATATCCACCGGCTTCTCAGGCAAATAATAAGCACCGTCGCCCTGCATAGCATATGGCGTCCATTGTTTGCCGAAGTCGACATGCTGCTGCACGTCCTGCACGGTCAGATCGACCTTGCCAGCTTCATACACCACATCGCCCTCCGTGCTGAAAAAGAGCGCATGCGCCTTCGAATCGTTTGGTGTGTTGTATATCCAAATACGGTTAATCCGCTCAGCCTCAAACAGAGAATCCGGCTGAATCTGCATCACCCGCTGCAGCATCGACACTGGAACCCCGGAGCCGAAGGTCATCTCAATACCAGGATTTTCATTGCGGATTTTGTTCCAGTCCATATTCTCTACGGACCGCCGCTGGAAGCCTTCGAAGCTGCGCCCTTTGAGACGTGTGTAAATCAGCTTGTAGAACGTCGAATTCGGATAGAAAATGGTATGCTTGCCTTCTCCCATATGAATCACCATCTTATCCGGGAATAGCAGGTTCTCCACCTTTTCTTGAGGCCCCATATTATCCGTCTTGATATAGCTGTTCATTGCTTTGGTGGCCGTATCGCTGCCCGGAAGACGGTAGATGAGGTAATAGCTCTGTACCAGGCTTCCCACCACGAGCAGCAGCAGGAGGAGTGATTTCATCCGTTCCTTCATGTTGCCACCCCCTCATTCGCTGCCAGCGGCAGGGTAAACGTCACCTTGGTGCCCTGCCCAAGTTCGGACTGAATGGAGATCGTACCGCCGTGGGCCAGCACAATCTCGCGGGCAATGGAGAGGCCAAGTCCCGTACCGCCCATACTGCGGGAACGCGCCTTGTCCACCCGGTAGAACCGCTCGAAGATGCGGTCGAGATCCTTTTTCGGAATTCCGATGCCGGTATCCTGTACGGAGATCGCCAGCAGGTTACCCGGCGCCCCGGCAGCCTCCATGGCGATGCTTCCGCCCGGCTGCGTATATTTCATGGCATTGGACACCAAATTGTCCAGCACCTGATCGATTTGGTCACGGTCGCAGAGCGCCTTTTGCAGCCCCTCTTCCACTCTGACCTCAGACCTTATGTCCTTCTGCTGCATTTGGAACGAAAACCGGTCCGCGACATCCTCTAGCATTTCCAGCACATCGGCCTGCTGCATGCGAATCAAGGCTTCCTTGTTATCAAGCCGCGACAAATGCAAAAGATCCGTTACGAGCCGGATCATCCGGCCTGTCTCATTCTGGATGACGCCTACAAAACGCGATGCCAGCGGCGGATCATCCAGCGCGCCATCATCCAGCGCCTCGCTGTAGCTCTTGATAGTCGTCAGCGGCGTCCGCAGCTCATGCGAGACGTTCGCCACGAATTCACGCCGCGATGCTTCAAGCTTCTCCTGCTCCGTAACATCCTGCAGTACGGCGATCGTTCCCGTAATGCCGAACTCCCGGCGGTGTATCGGAGTAAGCGTCACGCGGATCATGTATGAACGCTCCGCTTCCGGACTCATCTGCAGCAGCATTGAAACATACGTTCCTTCCGTGAACGTCTGCGTCTGCTCACCGCTCAGTCCGAGCACTTCGGCGATGTCGCTGCCAGAGAGCTCATCTTCATCCACGCCCAGAATCGCACCTGCGCGGCGGTTCATCAGAATGATCCGTCCCGCTTCATCCGTTGCGATCACGCCGTCGCTCATGTTGGTGAGAATAGAAGCCAGCTTCTCCTTCTCCTCCTCATTCACAAGCAGCGCTTCCCGCAGACGGGTCGTCATATAGTTAAACGCCTCGCTCAGCTGGCCAATTTCGTCATTGCCAAAGACGGGCATCTTCTGGTCAAAGTCCCCCTCAGCCACCGCCGTGGCATGCTTCGTCATTTCCTTGATCGGATGGGTAATCGTATGCGCCAGAATCACACCCAGAACGGCTGTAAGCACAAGTGCCAGCAAAATACCCGATATGAAAATATTGTTGACCCGTCCCATCGTCGTGTACAGCTCTTTCATCGAGGCGACAATGTATACCGCGCCGACGATTTTGCCTTTATTGAACACTGGCTTCGCCACGACCTTCTTGCGGACATTGTCCTCGTCGATGATGTATTCCTCGTTATCCTTGCTGCCCTGCAGCGCGCGGCTGACCACAGTCTGCGTATTCTTGCGACCCACATAGTCCATATGCGCCGGGTTGGATGTAATGAGCACCTTGCCGGTTGCGTCCAGTATCTGAATCTCCGCTCCGTCCATGTTGAACAGATTCGTGACAATCGCTCCCAAGCTTTCAATGGAATTATTCTCTCCTGTTTCGGCGGTGCTCCCCAGTTTATCCGAGGCCAGCACGGACAGAAGCTCGGCTCTCTCCTGCAGATCCTGCGAAAAATTGCGGGTCAGCGAGTTTTTCATGGCGCTCACAAAATAAACACCAATCAGCTGCATGGCGATCAAAATAAGCAGTACATATATGATGATCAGCTTCGCCTGAATAGTGCGGAAAAAGGAGGTCCATTTCATTTACAAGCCTCCATTTTTGGGGCTACGCATGACATACCCGAGACCCCTGCGCGTCAAAATATACTCCGGCTTGCTCGGATTCTCCTCGATCTTCTCGCGCAGCCTCCGGATCGTAACATCCACCGTGCGGACATCCCCGAAATATTCAAAGCCCCATACGGCTTGGAGCAGATGCTCCCGCGTCATAACTTTCCCGGCATTCTTCACCAGGTAATATACCAGCTCATATTCGCGGTGCGTCAAGTCCAGCGCCTCGCCGTCCTTATACACCAAATACATATCGGTATCTATAAAAAGGTCAAAAAGCTGGATGCCCTGCTTCGGCTCAGGCTCAGCCACGGCTGCAGCCTCCACGCCCGCCGGCTTCGTCTGGCGCCGCATATGCGCTTTTACACGGGCGAGAAGCTCACGCGTACTGAATGGCTTCGTGACGTAATCATCAGCCCCAAGCTCAAGTCCAAGCACTTTGTCGATCTCGCCATCCTTGGCGGTAAGCATAATAATCGGCATATGCAGGCCTTGGGCACGCACCTCGCGGCATACGTCCATGCCGTCCTTGCCGGGCAGCATCAAATCCAGCAGCATCAGATCCGGCTGAATGGATAACGCCATTTCCACCGCGCTGACGCCGTCAAAGGTGCATATCACCTCATAACCCTCTTTTTCCAAATTGAATTTTAATATGTCAGCAATGGGCTGTTCGTCATCCACGACCAGAATGGTTCCCTGCATCCGCTTTTCACCCCGTTCATCAGAACTCGTACTTGTATTTTACCATACCTGACCTCGTGTCACATCCTGCTTTAGGGCGCTTTAATATGCATTTATCCCTCAAATCATCATTAGACACAAAAGCACCGCCCCCCAAGGATAGAGGCAGTGCCTGTTCTATTTATATTCGTGTATGACTGATGATGATTGCTGATTGATGATGACTGATGTTGTAATGAGTTTAATTCAGATATTTCATCGGATTTTGAATGGAGCCGTTCTTATGGATTTCAAAATGGAGATGGGTACCGGTAGAATGCCCGGTACTGCCCATAACGCCAATACTATCACCCTGGTCCACATGTGCTCCCGTATGAGTCGTAATGCTCTTCAAATGCCCGTACAGCGTTTCATAACCATTGCCGTGGCTGATGATAATGGCATTGCCATATCCATTAATCTGTCCGGTGAAAGTCACAGTGCCGTCGTCGGCAGCCTTGATTGTATGGTCCCCCGAGACGATGTCGATGCCTTTATGCATCTTGCCCCAGCGTGAACCATAGGAACTGGAGATGCTGGCGCCATTGACCGGCCACGCGAATCTGCCTGTACCTTTGCCAGGAACCTTCGTGCCCTGCATCACGACTTCGGTGACGGAAGGCTTCACGACCATCTGGCCTACCCACTGCTCATCCACGACTTTGCCATTTTCCTTCGTAACGACATAGTTCATGACCTTCTGGCCTTCTTGTCCGGGACGAACCACCTTGCTCTTGCCCGCCGGTAGATCCTTCGACTTGCGGATTTCAATATCCGGCGCTGTCGCCACTTGCTCGGACACCTTTTCCACGGTTTTGATCGTCAAAGGCGGCTTCGGTACCGTCAGTTTCAGTTGATCGCCAATTTGCAAATACTTTTCCTTAATCTGCGGATTGTTCGCAAAAATCTCCTTTTGGCTCACATGAAACTGGCTCGCGATCGAGCTGATCGTATCGCCTTCCTCCACTGTATACTCGAGCGGAGCATCCTTACCTGTGACCAGGAGCTTGGCTGCCTCTTCAGCAGTCAGAACCTTGTTCGGATCGGTCTTGACCGGAGAAGAGGTCACTTTCTCTTCAATCTGCACTGATTTGACACCCTTACTTGCGGCTGTTCTTTGAGGCTTGGCGACTCCACTCGCTGCGAGTGTTTTCACGGTAGGACCTTTCGCCTTTGATGCCACGGTGGTTTGCGGTGCATACTTCTGCTTCGCAAGTTCCAATGCCTTATTCACAGTGGCTTGATCCTTAACAATACCTACGACCTTGCCGTCCACCTTCAGCTCCACGCCTTCCGCGTATCCCTTTAGCATACCGTCAAGCTTGTCGATCGTTTTCTGGGTATCGGGCTCAACCTTATAGGCCTTATCCAATTTGGTTGTAATCCCCTCCGTATGCAGCTCCATCGCTACATCCGGATACTTATTCTGATATTCCTGCCGTTTCTGGCTATATAGTTGTTCGATTCGTGCCGGATCGTCAATCGTTCCGATCTCTTTCCCATGTATGTAGACATGATAGTAAGGAACCGTCTTCGCTTCGACATATTGATTGCCGGCAAACACGAGACCCGTGATCACCACAGCTGCACCAGCCGCGCCTAGGATCCACTTTCGGGCAGCACTCCATCTCTGCCGATTCGGCTCACCCAGGGTGGAAGTGTTCATGCCGTCATGTTCTTCGTGCAAATCTTTCATAATACTCCCCCTAGCGCTATCCGTTTCGGGGCCTTTAGATTTTACAAATCTATCGACAAAAAGGTTAAAATTTTGATACCTTTTTACACCCTTGTTTACTTTAACATAAGGTCAGGTAACAATTCAACTCTGTGCAATTAGCAAATAAACCCGCTCGGAGAGCGGGTTCCAGGATCTCAGTGCTTTTATGCGGCAAATCATACTGATGACAAAAAGATAACATTTTCTCGAGTTTTGCCGTATTTGAACTGGAAATTCATCTGCGAATTCATGGCATCAAACTACCTCTACTCCTGCTCCAGCATCTGCTTCAGGACATTGTACACCTCCGTACTTAAATACTTGGAAATGGTGTCTTCAATGGTTTGCAGTTCCTGCTCGGTCAGCCCATCCTCCATTGCACTCGAGATCTTCTGCATTTCGGATTGGGGCAGCTTCGTCATGAGGATGTTAAAAATCTGTTCCTTTTCACTGCTGGTCAGCTCCTGCTTTTTCTTAGCTACATCCTCTGGGCTTATCATCACCTGCTGGTCCTGAACCGATTGGCTGCCCGCCGCGGATTCACCCATCAGACCCTGACCCATAACCGGAATCGAGTTGTCTAGCGTCTCCCCGCCGTTTGTAGAATTTCCTTCCTTACCGGTGGTGCCGTTCGTGCTGCTGTCCTCAGATTTGGTATCGACGCTGTCAGAGGATCCGCCGTCTGCAGTCCCCATGCTACCCTCGGTAAGCGAGCCGGTGTCGCCTGATTCGGACTTACTTGCCGTATCCTGCTTTCCAGACGTTTTTGCAACGTCCTGCGATGTTTTCGCTTCAGGAGTCTTATCCGCACCACTCCCGCCACCAAACCCCAGCATTCCTTTCATCATGCCGCCCAAGCTAAGAGACTGCCCTTCAAGCGTTATATTAAAACTCGCTAGCAGCGATTGCACATAACTGTTGACTATGGCTCCGGTCGTTAATATGGTTAAACCGCTGATCAAAACGACCGTCAATACCGTTTTGATCAGCCACGTTGTTATTTTCATGCCGCCTTTCCTCCTTTATGCCAACCACGCTGGATAAAATGAACTAAAGTGTTTATATCCTTTTCTTTAGCTCATTTTATATGGATGATTGCTAGTATTAGGATCCCCTTATGAAACTTCCTATTACTAGCAGTATTGACGGATTGGGAGGGCTTTTAATCCCTTGTGGACAAAAAAAGCCCATCCGCCGGGGAAAATCCCGGTGAGATGGGCAGACATTTATTATAAACTTAGTAGATTGGCAAAATCTGATTCGTTTGGCTGCGATTGCGGCCGACGGAGAAGATAGCAATCGGAATGCCTGTCAGCTCGGATACGCGTTTTACATAATTGCGTGTCGTTTCCGGCAGATCCTCAAGCGTCTTCGCTTCCGAGATATCCTCGTGCCAGCCTGGCATTTCTTCGTAGATCGCTTCGCATTCTTCAAGCATTTTCAGGCTTGCCGGATAATGCTGGATCACTTCGTCGCGATATTTGTAGCCTGTGCAAATTTTGACGGTATCGAGACCAGTCAGCACGTCCAGCGAGTTCAGTGACAATCCGGTCAAACCGCTGACACGGCGGGTATGACGTACCACGACGCTGTCAAACCAGCCGACACGACGAGGACGTCCAGTTACCGTACCGTACTCATGGCCTTTTTCACGGATGTAATCGCCGATTTCATTGTTAAGCTCGGTCGGGAACGGTCCGTCACCCACGCGGGTGGTATAGGATTTCGCAACCCCGATGACTTGATTGATACGCGATGGACCCACGCCTGAGCCGTTGCAAACGCCACCCGCAGACGGGTTCGAGGAAGTAACGTACGGATAGGTACCTTGGTCGATATCGAGCATCACGCCTTGAGCGCCTTCAAACAGCACTTTGCGGTCCGCGTCGATCGCGTCGTTCAGCACGACCGAAGTATCTTTTACGTATTTGCGGAGCACATCCGCGTATTCCAGGTACTGCTTCAGCACTTCTTCGACGTCAAGCGGTTCGCCGCCGTAGACCTGCTGGATCACGTTGTTCTTTTCTTGCATGAGCGGACGCAGCTTCTGTTCGAATTCCTCTGGATCCATGAGATCGACGATCCGAATACCGTTACGAGCTGCTTTATCCATATAGCAAGGGCCGATGCCTTTGCGTGTCGTACCGATTTTGTTCTGACCTTTGCGGTCCTCTTCAAGCGCGTCAAGCACTAGATGGTATGGCATGATGACATGCGCGCGATCGCTGACGACCAAATTATCCGTGGTAAAACCGTTATCGTGAATGTAATTGATTTCGTCAATAAGTGCACCCGGATTGATGACCGTACCGTTTCCAATTACACAAACCTTATCAGAATAGAACACGCCAGATGGAATCAGCGTAAGCTTATATTTTTTATCGTCAATTAGAATGGTATGTCCGGCATTGTTGCCGCCCTGGTAACGGGCTACCACATCGGCGCTCTCTGCGAGAAAGTCCGTGATTTTGCCTTTGCCTTCGTCTCCCCATTGTGTTCCCACAACGACTACTGTTGACATTTTCATTCCCCCGCTTGGTGCTTACGCACCTCATTTTAATAATTCTTATGAATTTTGCACGAAAATCCAAAACTCTATGCATCATTTCACTACCCTAAGGCAGCATTACCAGTGTAACAGTCCCCATTTTCAAAGTCAAATAAAAAACGAACAATCGCACATTGGTGTGTACGATTGTTCGGAAATAGCCAAATATTTGCGTTTTACCTTTAACGAAAACATACAGAATATATAATTGCACCAGTCAAACAGCAAAGGGCTCCGCATGAGTCCTTTCATAATTGACGAATTTGTTAAAGTTCTTAAGGAATACCAGCTCTACTGTGCCTACGGGACCATTACGCTGCTTGGCAATAATAATCTCGATAATATTTTTCTTTTCGGTTTCCTGGTTATAGTAGTCATCACGGTAGAGGAAGGCTACGATATCGGCATCCTGCTCGATGGAACCCGATTCACGAAGGTCGGACATCATCGGACGTTTGTCCTGACGCTGCTCTACACCCCGGCTGAGCTGGGACAAAGCAATAACCGGCACGCTCAGCTCACGAGCAATCTGTTTCAGTGTACGTGAGATCTCAGATACTTCCTGCTGACGGTTCTCGCCAGCTTTACCGCGCCCTTGAATGAGCTGCAGGTAGTCGATGACAATCATGCCCAGACCCTTTTCTTTCTTCAGTCGGCGGCATTTGGAGCGGATATCCGCTACCGTAATGCCGGGGGTATCGTCAATGTATATCTCGGATTCAGCGAGCGAGGCAATGCCCATCGTTAGCTTGGCCCAATCATCATCCGTCTTAAAATCACCCGTCCGCATAATATTGGCGTCCAAATTAGCTTCGGCGCAGATCATACGGTTAACGAGCTGAGGCGCGGACATCTCCAAACTGAAGATGGCTACGGTCTCTTTGGCCCGCACGGCGACATTTTGGGCAATGTTGAGCGCAAACGCCGTTTTACCTACGGAAGGCCGCGCAGCCACAATGATCAGGTCCGAACGCTGAAAGCCGTTGGTCATCTTGTCCAAATCCACAAAGCCTGTTGGGATACCGGTTGTGCTGCCGCTTTGCTGATGCAAAACCTCCACGCGATCGAACACTTCCATCAGCACGTCGCGGATCGCTACAAAGCCACTGCCGGTCCGCCGGTTGGATATCTCCAGGATCTTCCGCTCTGCATCGCTGAGCATGCCGGATACGTCTTCACCGCCGGTGTAGCCTTCACTTACAATCTGGGTGGCCGTTCGGATCAACCGCCGCAGCATCGATTTCTCTTCGATGATTTGAGCATAATATTCGACGTTGGCTGCGGTCGGTACCGCATGCGCAAGCTTTGCAAGATAGCTGACGCCGCCAACATCCTCCAGCTGGCCCTTATCCTGCAGCTTTGAAGTTAAGGTAATCAGATCGACAGGCTGATTCTCTTCTCCGAGCTGGATCATCGCTTCATAGATCAACTGATGCGGCGCGTCGTAAAAGTCCTCCGGCTGCACCCGCTCCATCGCGGTTATCATCGCTTCACTCTGCAGCAGAATTGCGCCTAGAACCGCCTGCTCTGCCTCCAAGTTCTGCGGGGGAATCCGGTCGAAAAAGAGCTCTCCGCCCATCTTATTCCTCCGTAACCTGAACCTTAAGCGTTGCTTTCACTTCAGGATGCAACTTTACCGTCATCTGGGTGACACCCAGGTGACGAATAGGTTCTTCCAGTTCAATTTTGCGTTTGTCGATTTTCACGCCAAGCTCCGCAAGTGCTTCGGCGATCTGCTTCGAGGTAATGGCACCGAATAAGCGTCCGCCTTCGCCGGCTTTGGCTTTCAGCTGCACCATCATTCCCTCCATTTTTTTACCAAGCTGCTGCGCTTCTTCCTTTTCCTGTTCCTTGCGTCTTTGCTCCGCTGCATTTTGGTTTTCTAGTGTTTTCATATTTCCATCTGTTGCCGGGCGAGCTAGCCCACGCGGCAGCAGAAAATTGCCTGCATACCCTTCGGATACCTCTTTAATTTGTCCTTTTTTACCTTGACCCTTAACATCCTTCAAGAAAATAACTTTCATTCGAACAACCCCTCTTTCTCCTCAATTTGCGCAAGAACCTCAAGCAGCTGCTTCTCAGCATCTTCCACGCTGCCCTTCAGCTGTACGGCAGCATTCGTTAAATGCCCGCCGCCGCCGAGTCTTTCCATGACGACCTGAACGTTCATACGGCCCAGTGAGCGTGCACTGATGCCGATCAGGCCATCCGGCCGTTCGCTGATGACAAATGACGCCACCACGTCGACCATATTAAGCAGCGCATCCGACGCCTGAGCAATTAGCAGCTGCGGAACGACGGTTCCCGGCTCGGTTACTGCAAGAGCGACATGATCATATACCATTTTAGCATGCTTTATGATATCTGACTTTGCCAGATATTCCTGTAGGTCTTCTTTCAGCATCCGCTGGATTTGAATGGTATCAGCACCACTTCGGCGAAGGAATCCTGCCGCCTCAAAGGTGCGCGAACCGGTATGGAGTGCGAAATGCTTCGTATCCACCGTAATGCCTGCCAGCAGCATCGTGGCCTCCATCGGCGTAAGCTGTATTTTCTCATGAATGTATTGCAGCAACTCCGTAACCAGCTCACATGCCGAAGAAGCATACGGTTCCATATACACCAGCACGGCATCGTTAATAAATTCCTCGCCGCGGCGGTGATGGTCCACAACGACAATCCGGCTTGCATTTTGTACCAGCTTCGGCTCCATCGTCATGGAAGCCTTATGGGTGTCCACCACCACCAGAAGACTGTGCGGATTCAGCATGGACAGGGCTTGCTCTGGTGAGATGAACCGCTCGACAAGCTTCTCGTCCTTCTGCACCTGTTCCATCATCCGTTCAATGGACGGATTGGTGCCCGGCAGGATGATATAAGCCTCGACATTATAAATCTGCGCTGCCTTCAGCACCCCGATCGAGGCGCCAATCACGTCCATATCCGGCATACGGTGTCCCATGATGAACACCTTATCGCTTTCCTGAATCAAATCACGCAGGGCATGAGCAATAACCCTAGCCCGTACACGCGTACGTTTCTCCACGGCATTGGATTTACCGCCGTAAAAGGACAGACGCTGCCCTGCTTTGACCGCTGCCTGATCTCCACCGCGACCAAGAGCCATGTCCAGTGAAGACTGCGCCAATTCGCCCAGCTCGCTGATGCTTTCCGGACCAAAGGCGAGCCCGATGCTCAGCGTCATGGGCACTTTCAGTTCTGCCGTCATTTCGCGGACTTCGTCCAAAATTACGAATCTGCTTTTTTCCAGCTCCTGCAGTGATTTGTAATTTAGCATCATCAGGTACCGGTCCGATGACAGACGTCGCAGGTATACCTCATAATGTCTTGCCCACTCCGTAATCTCTGTCGTTACTTTGGCGATTAGGGAGGTGCGCTGCTGGTCATCCATGCCTTGGGCGGCCTCGTCGAGATTATCCATCACGATAATGCCGATTGCCAGCTTCTCTGACTCATATTTCTCGCGGAGGACCGCCATTTCGGTCACATCATACAGATAAATCAGGCGTTCCTCCATATTCAGCATCAAATGAAAGTACGACTCACCGATTTTAAGCTCGGTATGGACAATCTTATGTCCATCCTTGTGGCCGTCCTTATGCCCATCCCTTTTCTCATTCAGGATGGATGACAATGGCGGGAAAAGCTCCTGAAGCGAGTCGCCCACAAGCGACTTTTGCCCGAATATTTTACATACATAACGGTTATTCCATTCAACAGCCCTGTCCTCGCTATAGAGCACAATCCCGAACGGCAGGGTGCCGATCGCTTCACCTTCGACTCTTTTGACACGGAAGGACAGGCCGTTGATATACTCCAGCAAGTTCCTCCGGTACCGTATTTCCGCCTTCAGCAACAGGTAGCAGAGCACCGCCACAAGAATGAGACATATCATTCCGAGCGGCCAGTTGTACCGGGTCACAATAATGACTAGAAGCAGCATCAGCATAAACGCCCAGACGGTATAATAGCCGTGCCAGCGCTGTTGTAGAAATTTAGGCATGACTCCCACCCTAACGTTTTGATTTAGTCATATATTGACGCAGCGGAAATGCAAGATCCAGTATGCCGATGATCCGCATGGGCGGAAACAGCACGATCGGAATGGTGAACAGCAACGGTATAACCGGACTCCATTTTTTCGTATATCCCAGGTAGTAGAAAAATCCTATAGCCTGGATCATAAAACCAATATGCAAAAGCAGCACCAGGTTCACGGCAACCATCGTCAGGAACGAGCTGCCGGTGCCCTTGGCGAAGATTTCAACCACAACTGCGATCAAATAATACCAAATCAACGATTTAGGAAGCATCCATTCACGCGCAGGCTTTAGCTTAGGAACATGGAAGCCGGTACTTTCGATGATTGGACGGGCCAGCGAATGTGTAATAACGGACATCATAAAGGAGCTGATAATCATCGCAAAAGGGATCATCTTCATCGTCGCGTTGCTTACCATCTGCATATCTTCCGGTGTCCAGGCCATATCACTGATGAGCGGATTGTTGCCCCCAACATCTTTGAGCGGCGACATCGTCATTTTCACAATTTCCTGCACGTAACTGGATAAGTCAAAGTTCAGAAACAACGTGCCAATGATCAGCAGAAGCAGCATCTCAGCCAGAATCGTGCCTGCTCCGGTTATCAGCGTGCGAAGTGCGGAAGCCTTCTTTTTATAGGCCCGGCCCATCACAAGCGAAGGGATCATAAAGTACAGCGCCAGCAGTAAATTCGCCGGATGCACGATAAAGGCAATCAACCACACCGGGATGACATGCAGCAGAAACGATTTCAGATTTAAGGTTGCAAAAAGAATCGTGGCGGGTAATATAAGAAAAAATACCGTCACGATTGAAAAAGGAGTCATTAAGGAGAGTAGCAGAAGCAAATATATAACGCTCCATACTACCGATGTCCAGCGCATTTTCAATGTCTTCACCTCTTACGCATATGTTCTTCCAGCGCGGAAATATCCTGATACCAGTCCTCAAGCTGGTGGCCTTCCTGTTTATGTTTCTTCAGTTTCTCGATCAAAAGATCATCCAGATCCCGGTACGACATCCCGAGCCTGCGAGCCAGTATGTAGGAACTCATGATCAAGCTAGCGAGACTGTCACCCACACGGGTCGTGCTGCCTTCCCATAATGCCTTAAACAGCCTAGATACGTTTTCAACCACTTCGGTCTTGAGCCATTCAATGACTTTCGCGCGTTTGGCTACATCCAAATCCTTTGGCATGTCTGAAGGTCACACTCCCTGAAAAAAGCTTTATTCTCCATTATACCATAAAAAGCTACCGCTCACGAAAATCTACCCTGGCACCCTGACTTCCTATAACTGCGGCAAAAAGACCTGCGTTTCGTATCTAATCAAAAGCAGGTCTTTTATCATTGTATGCCTCTAAAAATAGATGATTTCAAGCGGATGTTACCGTGAATTCATGGATTCCTTAGAAACAAACCGCTCGCAATATTCAATAATCTGGCTTCTGCGGACGATCCCGATGAAGCGGTTCATATCATCCACCACTGGTACAAAGTTCTGAACCTTGGCCAGATTGATCAGATCTTCCATATTGGCGTCAATGGACACCGGCTTATTATTTACCTTGAGCGGCACATCTCTCAGCAAAAATTTGGACGCATTCTCAAAATTCACTTTACCGTTCGAGTTTTTCATATGCCATAGCAGGTCACCTTCAGTTACCGTTCCGGCGTACGTGCCATCCTTGCTTAGAATCGGTACAGCCGTATATCTGTGGTACTCCATGCGTTCAAGTGTCTGCCGCAGCGTGGAGTCCATCGTAACCGTAACGACTTCCTGTTTAGGTAGCAGAAAAAACGCAATATTCATGTGGAATTAATCCTCCTCTACCCTTCTTCAAGCTTCTCCTAACTACTTACGTTTCAATCCTGGCATTGTTTCAGGCGGACACAAAATCAGCAGCCGCACCTGTGGCTGCCGATATCAACATTTCCCCATCTCTCACATCATTTTGTTCTTCTTTTATTTTACCGTAAGCTCTTATGCCTTGTCATCTGGCTGCATCAGCTGATCCGAAGGCGTATCTGGATTTTGCCAGTTGTCGATGAGTTCTTTGGCTTTTTCCACATCTTCTGGGTTAGCCTCATCATAATAGACGCCGTTGATACGAATACCTTCACCCATTATCGTATAGCTGGAGATCTGAGCCTCCGAACCTGTTAAGACCTGTTTAGCCAGATCGATAATAAATTTTGGCTGCATATCCGTTTGGAAATTATTGCCCATAATATCAAGCAGCTCCGGAATTTTGGAGATTTGGTCCAGTCCAAGCATCTGGTTTGCGACCGCATTTAGGAATACCTGCTGCCGTTTGGTACGGTTGAAATCACTGTCCTCCCTGTAGCGTACGTAATTCAGGGCTTCCTCACCGCTGTAGATCGGTTTATTGGCTTTCACCGTAAACTTCTCATGGTCAAAGCCTTTGTTCACGATATCTTTCTCAATCGGCAGCTTTACACCGCCAAGCGCATTGACTGCATCCTTCAGACCTTGAAAATTAATCGTAGCGTAATAGTCCACATTATGACCGAGGAAAGCTTCGACCGTGTCCTTCGACATCTGCTGCCCGCCAAATGCATAGGCATGCGTAATTTTATCCTTCTTTCCTTTTCCTATAATCTCAGTATACGTATCCCTCGGAATGGAAATGAGCAATACTTTGGAATCCTTAGGGCGTGCAACCGCATAAATAAGCGTATCTGAACGGGCTGGTTCATCTTTTCGCTGATCCGTACCCAAAAGCAGCACCGAAAAGGGCTTGTTCAGATATACTACGGGTTCAGCCGGCTTGGTAGGCGTATTGTCCATGGATTCCAGCGGCTGATAGGATTTTTGCAGCGAGCTCTCCACCCGCTTGGAAAGAAATAAATCAAATGCCATCACCGCGAGCTGCTTGCGGTAAACATAAGCGCTCCCTGCAACCAGAACCAAAATCACGGCTATGGATATATATATTTTTGTTCTCTTTTTCATTTTATTCCTTCTCTTATACATAATAAAAGTCCTAAATCCTAGAAAAAACGGTTTGCTTTAGCCTCCTTTCTTTTTATAAACGGATCATGGCTTTTGATGTATTTTGCGAGTAAAGAATCCGCTTTAGTCATTGTCAAACGACACTAACATTGTAAACGGTAATTTTATAAAAAGAAACCGTATTCCCGTGTCGATTCCTGAAAAAAGGTTCCTTTGCCGCTAAATATATGCAGTTTTTCTGCATCAATCGGGGGAACAAAGAAGCTCTACCGTCATGGCAGAGCTCTCCGTCAAATTATGTTTTGTTTAAGCACGCCCCGCTTGAAGTTTCGCTGCTTTTTTACGGCGAATCGCTCCTAGAATAAGCGCGGATCCCAAGGATAGCACACTGAAAATGAGCGCCGACCAGAAAAGACCGTTATAACCTTCCTTCACCGTCACGTGTAGGGCATTCAACAGGACATTTCGCACTCCTTCATCCGGAACGCTTAGGAAGGCCTGGTGAATACTGTGATAGTCTCCGGCTGCTCCGGCTTTTGAAGCAAACTTTTGCATGAGATCTGCAGGCACTTGAATACCGCTCTCAGCAAAGCCCTGCTGGATATGACTTCCGATATTCATGAACGAACGGGCCAGAAAACCTGCAAATATTGTAGGCGCGATTGACATCGCCAATTGACGGGAAAGCGAACTTGTTGCCACCGCGATCCCTTTGTTCTTTTCGCCTGCCTCTTCTGTAACCAGTACGTTCACCGGCGCGCCGAGCATAGAGCCAAAACCGACTCCAACGAAAACACCGGCGACGATCATCTGCCAGATGCTCTGCACCCATAGCGCAAACAAAAGGAAGCCGAAAATACTGAAACAGCTCGCCAGCGCAATGGTCCACGTAGGTCCTTTTTTATCAACCAGGAATCCGCCACCTGCAGCCCCAATGCCTGCAGCCAGCGCTACAGGGGTGAACCAGTATCCGGCAACGGTACTCGAAACGTCCATATACTGCTCCAGGAATCCCGGCAAGAAAATAACGGACGCGAGGATCGCTCCCGAGAAGAACGCAATGAGCAGCGCCCAGCGGAAGGTGGACTGCTGCAACAGCTGAACCGGTACGACAGGCTCGATATCCGAGTGCTGCAGTCTTTTTTCCATAAAATAAAATATAACGAACAGCACAATGGCGGCCAGGAAAAACACGTAAAATTTCCAGGACAGGAGACTGTCAATCACGTTCACTCCATCCAGATTCGTGAAGCTGTACATCAAACTGAGCACGCCGAGGATCAGGACGGAAATACCGGACCAATCCATTTTGGCCTGGGAATGCTCCTGCTCTTCTTTAATGAAGCGAACCCCAAAAATAAGCAGCAAAATAGCAATCGGCACATTGATCAAAAACAGCCAGTGCCAGTTCCCCGTAGCCCCCAATATAAAGGAACCGATATTCGGACCCAGCACCGAAGCAATACCGTTCATGCCTCCAAGCATTCCGAGTGAGCGCCCGTGCCGTTCTTTCGGGAATGTAGCTAGGACATACGAGCTGGCAATAACGAAGATTCCTCCCCCTCCAAGCGCTTGAATCAGTCTTGCAATCAGGAAAAATGTAAAATTCGGACTCAGCGCTACTAGCAGCGAACCTGTACCGAATAAAAGAACTTCAATAATAAACAACTTCTTTCGACCATAACGGTCTGAAAGCTTGCCCGCAATCGGTACACTGACAGCTAGACCAAGCGTATACAACGTAATGGTCCAGGCACCCCAGGTCGGACTGACACCAAAGGAATAGATCAGTGTCGTCAGAGATGATGTGATAATACCGTTATCCAGTGCAGCCATAAACACACCAATAGCAAAAATTAAAAGCGAGACTTTCATATTTTTTTGCACAGGAATGACCTCCATTTCACATGTAATTAAAGCATTTATGTATTCTCTCAACGCTTCACAACCGCTGCCCACTTTCTTATATCATTGTCAATTCTGCTCATTATATCTAATGGGAGAACAACAACATTGACTAAAGTTTAATCAAAGAGATAGGTACCTATTCTTTAGTTCAATTTATGTTGCAAGTCAGTTTTCAGTTAAAAATATATACCCGTTTTAGGTTATAGTCAACTACTTATTAATCATACCTGATTATATTTTTCGTGAACGGACTCAATACAAAAAACAGCCCTATGACCAGAACACTGGCACAAGGCTGTTACATAGCATTTCATATTTTACTTAACGTTCAGGAGGACCCCAATCCTACCTAGTATTAGCTCATTTTATCTGTTCAGCTTGCTCAGATCAGAACCGCCTTCCACACCAATCGGGAAGTGACAGGCAACCTGGCGTCCAGGCATAACTTCCTGAAGCTTCGGCTCAACCTTACTGCATTTCTCTGAAGCAAAAGGACAACGTGTATGGAAACGGCATCCTGACGGCGGATTAGCTGGTGAAGGAACATCCCCCTGTAGAACGATTCGGTTCCGTTTCTTGGTTGGGGACGGCTTCGGAATGGCCGACAGCAGAGCCGCAGTATATGGATGCAAAGGATTTGCATACAACGACTCGGTTTCGCCGACTTCAACCATTTTACCCAGATACATAACGCCTACACGGTCGGAAATGTGACGAACGACATTCAGACCATGCGCGATGAACAGGAATGTCAGTCCCATCTCTTTCTGCAGCTTCATCAGCAGGTTGATAACCTGTGATTGTACGGATACGTCGAGAGCGGATACGGCTTCGTCTGCGACGATGAATTTGGGTTTCAGCGCAATGGCGCGGGCAATCCCGATCCGTTGGCGCTGACCGCCTGAGAATTCATGCGGATAACGGTTGCGGCGTGTTGGGTCGAGACCCACAAGATTCATCAATTCCACAACGCGGTTGTCAATTTCTTTGGCGGACATCTTCGTATGAATCTTAAGCGGTTCACCAATAACGTCTTTGACTAAGAAACGCGGATTGAGTGATCCGAACGGATCCTGGAAAATGATCTGCATTTCTTCACGCATTTTATTCAGTTCGCGGTTGCTTAAGCTGTGAACATCACGGCCGTTGATCTTAACGGAACCCTCTGTCGCACTTTGCAAACGTAAAATGACGCGTCCGAGAGTAGATTTACCGCAGCCAGATTCCCCTACCAAACCAAAAGTTTCACCTTCACGGATGGTCAGAGAAACATCATCAACAGCCTTAACGTTGCCGACAACACGGTTCAAGAGGCCTTTATGGATAGGGAAATACTTTTTAATGTTATTGACTTCAACCAGATTCTTAGCCATGGGTGTTTTCCCCTTTCCCGTGAGCCGCTGCCTTGGCCTGATCCTCATACAACCAGCACTTCGTAAAATGCTCGCTGCCGATTTGCAGATCTCCCGGCTCAACCTGACGGCACTTATCCATCGCATGCGGGCAACGAGGATTGAAACGGCATCCTTTCGGCAGATTGCCCAGTGCCGGAATTGTACCTTTAATGGTATACAGCTCCCCGCCGCGATCGCCTTCAATGCCAGGGATGGATTGCAGGAGGCCAGTGGTATATGGATGAGAAGGGTTCGTGAAAATCTCTTCCACCGTCCCTTGCTCTACGATCGCACCTGCATACATTACCGCAATATGATCGGCCATTTCTGCTGCCACACCCATATCATGAGTAATGAGCAGAATGGATGTACCAAGCTTTTCTTTCAAATCCTGAAGCAGCTCCAGAATTTGTGCTTGAACGGTCACGTCAAGCGCGGTTGTCGGTTCATCGGCAATCAGAAGTTCCGGTTTGGCAGCCAGAGCAATTGCGATGACGACGCGCTGACACATACCCCCAGACAGCTGGTTCGGATACTGCTTAGCGCGAATTTCAGGTGAAGGAATACCCACCATTCTCAAAAGCTCGACAGCTTCATCCCAGGCTTCTTTCTTGTTCTTGTTCTGATGGAGACTCAAGCTCTCGGCAATTTGGTCACCGACCGTAAACACCGGGTTCAGTGCTGACATCGGATCCTGGAAAATCATCGAGATTTTATTCCCACGGATGTCTTTCAGTTCCTCTTGCTTCTTCGCGGCCAGATCTTCACCCTTAAAATTAATGCTGCCTTCGAGGATCATGCCGTTTGCGTAATCAATCAAACGCATAATAGACAAGGAGGTTACACTCTTGCCGCTGCCGGACTCACCGACGAGGCAGAGCGTTTTCCCTTTTTCAATGTTTAGTGAAATGCGGTCAGTTGCTTTGACAAGACCTTTATCTGTTAAAAAGCCAGTGGTCAGATTCCGGACTTCAAGAAGTTTTTCCGCCATTTAGCTAACCTCCTCCGGGAGTTTTTCTGTCTTGGATCGAGAGCATCACGGATCCCGTCACCAATGAAGTTAACAGCAAGGACGACAATCAGAATACACAGACCCGGATAAATCGCCTGCATTGGGTTGGTCAGCATGAATTCCTGGGAATTACTTAGCATTTGTCCCCAGCTGGTCTTTGGAATTTGAATGCCCAGACCCAGATAGGACAAACCGGATTCCGAAAGAATTGCACCGCCTACCATCAGTGTAGCGTTCACGATAATTGGAAAGCTCGCATTGCGAAGCAGATGTCGGAAGATAATGCCCCAGCTCGAAACACCTGTCGCTTTCGCAGCTTCAACATATTGCATCTCACGCAGCTGCAGGAACTGTCCCCTTACGAGACGGGCTACCCCGGTCCAGCTGGTGAGTGCCAGAATGAGAATCAAATAGATCATTTTGGTGCCGAAAATCGCCATAACCAGAATGTTGACGAACAAGGAAGGCAAGGAAATCATGACGTCGATGATACGCATGATGAGCGTGTCAATCCATCCGCCAAAATAACCTGAAATCGCACCAATGATCGAGCCAAAACACACAGCGATCAAGGCTACTGAAAAGCCGATCGTCATTGAGACCTGACTGCTGTAAACAAGACGCGAGAATATATCTCGGCCTAGCTCATCCGTTCCCAGTAAGTGGTCGCCTGTTCCCGGCTTCAAGTTAGCGCCCAGCATATCAATTTGGGCCGGATCATACGGAGCAATCCATTTGGCGAAAATAGCTACCAAAATAAAAATAGTTAATACGACTAAGCCTGTCATCGCAAAAGGATTACGCGAAAACTTTTTCCATACCATCATCCAGGGACCCGGAGGACGTTTGGAAGGAGGAAGCGGTGCATTTTCAGGCACCATCGGTTCAGTAGGCTGAACGTTCGGAGCGGTTGTAGTATTGAGTTCACTCATTATGCATTTCCTCCTTTACGTCCAAGTTGAACACGCGGATCGACCAATTTATAAAGTATATCAGCAATCAGGTTGCCCGCGATGACTGCGACAGCAGTGATCATCGTGATGGCCATCAGGACCGAATACTCGCGGGCTAGTGCCATATCGACGAACAAGCGCCCCATTCCCGGCCAGTTAAATACTTTCTCTGTTAGGGTTGCACCAGCGACGAGAATCGGCAGATCCAAACCAATTACTGTAATAATCGGAATTAAGGCATTGCGCAGGGCGTGACGGAAAATGACTTTTCGTTCAGGAACACCCTTTGCACGTGCAGTACGGATATAATCCTGCTCAAGCACCTCAAGCATACTGGAACGGGAATACTTAACATACGAAGCCAGGTTGGCAAGAATCAACACGGAGGCTGGTAAAATCAAGTGCATAAATAAGTTCCCTAGATCCCCCTGCTTATCCATGGAATACATATCCGAGAGTGGTAACCAGTCCAATTTCAGCGAGAAATATTCTTGCAATATAATACCGAACCAGAAGGCCGGCATAGCAAAACCGACATAGGTGACAAAGTTGGCCGTCTGATCAGACAAGCCATATTCGCGGGTACTGTTATAAATCCCCCAAGGTATAGCAATAATCAAACTGATAATCCAAGAGAAAGACATCAAAATAATCGTATTTTTTACAGCAGGCCAAATCAGATCGCCAACAGGAACATTGTTCTTGAACGTAGTTCCCATATCGCCTGTTAACATGTTTTTGAGCCAAATAACGTATTGAGTAGGTACTGGTTTATCCAGACCCAGGTTGTGCTTTTGAATCGCTGCAGTCTCAGGCGAGAGGCCCGGAGAAATCATCATTTGAGTCGGACCGCCAGGAGCAGCATGCATCAGGGCAAATGCAGCCACCGAAACTAAAAATAATACCAATATGGATTGAAGCAACCGGCGGATGAGATATTCTGTCATAATTAATCCTCCTAAAAATTAAACGTACGCGGCACCGCAATCATCCGGAAACGCAAAAAAGGGCGAGGGGAAGTATCCTTCCCCTCTAGCACATATATGCCCCTTGAAAATTACATTTTATTATTTTGCGTCGTCAATCCACCAGTTGATTGCGTGGAAGAAGTAGCCGTAGGACAGAGATGGTTCTGGTTTATCATCATCAGCAAATTTAATCTTCTTGTTCATTGCTTCAGGAGTACCATATTGATACATGAAGATGTAAGGCAGGTCCGTCGAAAGAATCTTTGCAGCTTCTTTGTAGATTTCAGCACGTTTGGCCTGATCTACAGTCGATGTACCTTGCTCCCACAATTTATCAAGTTCAGGATTTTTGTACCAAACGTTGTTTTGGCCAGTTGGCGGCGTAAACTTGGAGCCGAAGGTCGTCTCTTGGTCCGGATCCGGATTGTTCAGGGACCAGCCGATCAGAACGGCTTCGAATTTACCTGGGTTCAAGTTCTGGTCAATCCAGGCTGCAAAGTCAAGCGCTTTAGGTTTAACTTCGATACCAACATCTTTCAGGTTTTGCTGGATTACAGCAGACACAGCTTCACGACGGCTATTGCCGGCATTGTATTGCAGTTCGAAGGAGAAACGGTGTCCGTCTTTCACGAGGATGCCGTCGCTGCCAGCCTTCCATCCATCTTCAGCAAGCAATGCTTTTGCTTTTTCTGGATCGTAGCCATAGTGAGTAGCGGCATCTTTCGGATCCGCCCAAGATCCTGGAAGGAACGGAGCGTCCATGATTGTACCGATACCCTTGAGAACGTTGTCAATCATACCTTGACGGTTGAGGGCATAAGCCATCGCTTGTCTTGTTTTAGCCGTATTCCAAGGAACATAATTATCCTTGAAGTTTTCAGGCTTATGGTTCAGACCGATGTATTCGTATTGAGGACCTGGATCCGTGCTCACAGTCAGGTTGTCTTTGGATTTCAGAACGTCCAGCTGAGTTACAGGTACACCGGACACAAGGTCGATGTCGCCTTTGATCAGAGCTTGAACTTCAGTGTTTTGGTCAGCATAGATTTTGTATACGACCTTTTGGATGTGAGGCTTAGGACCCCAGTAATCCGGATTTGCTTCGAATGTCAAATACTCTTTTTGTTTCCACTCTGTCCATTTCCAAGGACCGCTTGTAACGGTTTTGGCTGGATCCATACCGTAGCTGAATTTCTGCATTTCTTCAGGCTTTACATCCTTCAGAATGTGCTGAGGAACAATCTCAGATGCCAGTACGTATTGGAATGGAGCATAGATTTCTTTCAACGTGATTTTGACCGTCTTGTCATCGACTTTCTCGATTTTAGTCACTTTGTCAAAACCAGTGATGCCAGGAGAACCTGCTTTAGGGTTGCGGATCGTTTCGAAAGTAAATACAACGTCGTCGGCAGTGATCGGCTGGCCGTCACTCCATTTGATGCCGTCTTTCAATTTGATCGTGTATTCCAGACCGTTATCGGAAATAGTCATTGGCTCAGCTGCCAGGGACCAAGGCTCAACAGCCACTTTTCCTGAGCGGTCGATATCAAACAATTTAGCGTATAGGAACTGCTCAGCGTCACCGGATGCTGTATCTTGTACATAGATCGGGTTAACGCTTACGATGTCGGACGTGCTACCGAAAGTCAGCGTACCGCCGTCTTTAGGAGTGCCAGCTGCCGGCTCTTCTTTTTTCTCACCATCCGTATTTTTTGCTGGTTCTTCTTTCTTAGGCTCGTCCTTAGGAGCATCTGCAGTTTTGGAATCGCCGCAGCCTACAAACAGAGCACTGACAACAGACAATGAAACCAATAACGACAACCATTTTTTCTTACTTGCCATTTACCATATTCCTCCCCTTTGAGAATAAAATGATGGATACCTGCAGTTGCTGCATGGAGCATCCTAAGACCTTGCTAATAGTCCAAGCGAACTTGTCCGCCCAGCTATTAGGGACTTTACACCTGTGTTGAATCCGTTCTACAGACCCCGAATCTTGCTTGACACAATACCCCTCTTGTATACAACCAAATCTAAAAACAAGGGTGACGACAACAGGTGAAGCAATATATTAAAAGTTTAATATATCCAAATATTAGGAGGTGAAAACCCTGGTAGATTCGCCAATTATCAATGCTCAATTTGTGAACAAACCAGACAAATTTACGTAAACCTAATAACGCAATAAAGCATTAATGCCTTAAATGACCATCGGTCAATTGAAATCAGCAGAATGGTAATGACTAAATTGGTTAAAACTTCCTACGTAAATTTAATGTAAATAATACGTGTAAATTTATATCACGTCAATATTTTTTTTAGGCACTTTGGATTATTTTTTTTTAACGATCCAAAACTAGCGCCAGCATAGGGTTTGAAGAGAAAAAGGAACTCATTTCTTGTCGAATTTTAATGTTAAAAGCAGAGGATGCCTGAACAAGAAATGGTCAATCGGGAGTGTTAGTAAAATGTAAACCGCTTACATTATCTGTCTATCATGTAAATATGTTAGGTTACCTGACACGATGGATGATTTATGTAATAGATACAAATTTAATGCAAACAAAATCATCTGTCAATGATAAAAATTATGCTTTGTAATATTTCTTATTCGGTGGAACATTGTAAAATCCTTTATGGGAAAATTTATTTATTTGGAGAAAGGAGACTCCTTTAACACAGTCTCCTTTCTCTTTTAATCTTGGACTAAGACAGGTGCCGAACACCCGCTGTTACAATCTCGCAAGGTCCAACGGACATTTCGATGCGGCCATCATGCACATCCAGATGTTCTTCGCTGGCTTCCTCAAGGATATTCGTCTTATAGACGGAGCAGTTCCCTATGGAAAGCTGCAGCGGACTGGTCTCCGGTTTCATGTTGAACCATCGCAGCATGTCGTCACCGGACTCCTCATTCACTTTCCAGGAGGAGAAGGCCAGGTTCTTGGATTCCCAAGTAAACGACGTATGCTCAGCCGGGATCGTTCCTTCATGCAGATCTGTTTGGGTAACCGTCCAAGGAATTTGGAACTGGTATGCCTCCTGGTATGCTCCGGCATCAACGCCATCGCCATTGTGAGGGATAATCTCCAGATGAACGGTATGCTCTCCTAGGCATTGAGCGTCCGGTGTTAGGAAATGTCCCCAATCGCCGAGCTCACCCACGGAGCGGAGCAGCGTCACGGCAATCGTGTTGCGGCCGTCACGCAGTACCTCGTATTCATTCAAGCCCAGATTGGCCACCGTCAAACCGGCACCTTCTCCGCTGACATCAACAAATGCCTGCTGATGCTGCGCATTGCTAGGGTTTTGCCATTCTTCGGTAGGCTTGTTATCACGGGTCACGATTTCAAACATGGAATCGACGTGATGACTGGACGCCTCGATATCCGTAGGCATCAACATGCGCACACGGTGATCCTTGGCCTGGTTATTGAAGCTGGCTTCGATCTTGACTCCTTGGCCTCCACATTCCAGGCTGACAAGCGTACGGATGGTCATCGGAACGGTTTCCTTCACCCGCTGCGCTTTGCGTTCAGGGAAATAAACCAGCTCCACCTGCTCCTGGTCAAGCAGCTTGTCTGCCGAGGCAGGAATAGCCCAGTCATGGGTAATCTCGAGGACTGCACGGGATACCGTATCTTCTACGACGCGGATGGAGGCCTTCAGGTCTCTGGTCGTCAGAGCCTCCTCACCCTCCGGCTGCTTGTACATGTACTCATTGCCGATATCGCCGGTGTCTTCATAGATCAAAAGATCGCTGTACACACGGCCCGTCCGCTTGTCGGTGATGGAAATGCTGCCGCTTTCGGCTGCTTCCACACGAAGGTTGTCATTTTCCATGACATGCCCCTCTTTCACCAGCGAGCCGGATTGAACCGTCAGTCCTTCAGCGGCAGCTCCGCCAACCAGTGCAAAAGTTTTGAGGCCAAGCGCCGGGATTCCAGCCGCTTCAAACGTCACCCGTACCGCACGCGCCATAAACGGCTGACGGAATTTATCATCCGGCAGATCATAACCGAAGCGTTGGCCAAGATCTTCAAGAGTAAAGGCCAACGGTTTTCCTTCCGCATCGATTACGGCACGAACTCCGAGGTCGAGCTCCTTCATCTGGCGGCTCATCTCTTCAAGCGTACCTCCATCACGGAAGTATATCCGCTCCACATCGAGGTCAACGGATACGGTGCCGCTGCGATTCCAGCCTGTTGTATTGAATACGACAAACGGAACCGCATCTTCGCCGTAAGAGCGGAATACGGATGTATCTACCGCATCGGCTACAGCCTGCTTGCTCTCATCGATGATCGATTCGGCAACGTTACGGCTTTTCGCGAAGCGAGTAACCATTTCACGGTGGACTTCATCCACGCTGCAGCCGCAAATACTGTCATGCGGATGGTTCTGCATCAGCGTTTTCCATGCGTAGGTGAACAGATCATGCGGATACTCCTG
This sequence comes from Paenibacillus mangrovi, assembly GCF_022898935.1. GTDB lineage: Bacteria > Bacillota > Bacilli > Paenibacillales > Paenibacillaceae > Paenibacillus_AQ > Paenibacillus_AQ mangrovi. The sequence goes on from NZ_JALIRP010000005.1 coordinate 438,173, forward strand.
GCCGGCAAGACGGGCATACGAAGCCAGCGGCTCGGCCACCTTTTCCAGCAGCGCCTGTCCATGCTGGTTCATCTGCTTCAAGTAGACACGGGCCGAAGCCGTGTTCACGAGTGTGCCCCAGCCATCGGTCCGCTGGCTGCGCAGCTCTCCGCGAACGACGGACAGTTCGCCTTCTTTTGCTTTCCTCACGGCTTCCAGATATTTAGGGAAATTCGAATGCACGAATTCCGTATCCGGATACAAGGAACGTGCAGTCTCCAGCGCCTCTGCCAGATCCGTCTGGATTGGCTGGTGGTCACAGCCGTTCATGTACAGCAGCTCAGGCGTCGATGCATACTTCTCGGCATCAGCCAGCTTTCTGTCCCAGAAAATCTTCGCTTCCTCCGGATCCACCGGAACCTCATTGCCGTTGCTGTACCAGTTAGCAAACAAAATACCCAGCACCTTGGAGCCGTCCGGTCCCTCCCAGATCAGTTCGGAGAAGGAAGATTCATAGTCGGAATCAGCGACGGTATTGTTAAAGCCTGTCGGTTTAACACCGCGTCCGAACACGGCATTGTCGATGCCGGATTGTCGCATGAGCTGCGGCGTCTGCCCTACCAAGCCGAACGTATCCGGGAAGTAGCCGATCTTGGAAATTTGGCCAAAGCGGCGTGCATCCTTGTGGCCGATCTGCATATTGCGGATGTTGGCCTCGCCGCTGGTCAAAAATGCATCCTGCAAAATGTACCATGGACCAATAAAAATGCGTCCTTCACGGATATACTGCTCCAAGCGCTCCTTTTGTTCCGGACGAACCTGTAGATAATCCTCCAAGATGATCGTCTGCCCATCCAGATAAAAGCTCTTATACTCCGTATCTTTTTCGAGCGTATCCATCAGCACATCCATCAAACGGATCAAACGCATGTGATGCTTTTCATACGGGAGATACCATTCTCTGTCCCAGTGTGTATGGGAAATGATATGTGCTGTTCTCTTCGGTTGTGATGTCATTAGAGTCGATCCCCTTTCTAATATGTTCGGCTCACGTTGATTACTCCGGTGAACCGGCCCGAGAATCCCCACGAAGTGAGGTCATGTATTGGTTAAATTTGTGTCCATTCACCGCGAACAAGGTGGACTGCTCTTTTGTTAAGTTCGATTAGGACAATATTTCCAGATCCATTAAACTCAAAATCAGGATTGTCCCGTCACACATATATAATAGAAGAAAAAATTCTAAAACACGGGCTTTCAAAGTATATAAACCGGTTATTTTCCCACCAGTATCCAAGTTATTCCAACCCCGCTCCCTGCTTCAAGAAGATCATCATCGTACTGTTCCTCGCTTCTTCCTCCAAGCCCCAGATTCAACAGTGATTAGGCATTAGAACAACTGTCCACTGGTAGTGGACAGTTGTTTATCTCCGGGAGGTACCCTTACCGCATTGAACGGGATGCCTTTTTTTCCTGTAATTCCCTTGAGCATCTCTGTGAATCTAGATGCCTTCCATCTTGATCTGAACTTCCTCAGGACGATACACGGCTGTTACCCGGCCTTCGCGGTCTGCAGCGAATAATATGCTGCGGTCGCTTTCAAGGTTGAAACTGTAGGATACTCCGGTTTGCGGGTCTTTGACCTGTACCGGGGCATCCCAGCCGAACTCGGACACAAATACATACAGGCTGCCGTCTTTAAAGCTTAATTTCCTCCCGTATACGCCCGGAAGGTCTCCGCCAGCAAGCCACTGCATATCCTGCTCCACGCCTGCCGCAGCTGCCGCATAGCGGTACAGCTCGATAATCGCCTCGTCACGGCCATTTAGCTCCAGCGGGAGGCTGCTCCAAATCAGGCGGCCTTTGCCAAGCGGTACATCCACGATTTCATCCATGGAGCCGCTTGTTCCTTCCACCGAGGCTGGGCTCTCCTTAACCACTTCCGCGATCCGCCGGTGGCCGAAGGAGACTGGCAGCAGGCGCCCGTTCAAGCCGAGCATTTCCTCTCTGCGGACATTGCTCAACTTGCGCTTGCCCAGAACTGCATCCATCCGGTCACTCGGCCGCCAGTAGGCGTCGATACCAAGCGGTCCGGTCACCAGCAGTGTCGCGCCGGATTCCTTAACCAGCTCCAGCAGCTCAGCCAGCGCATTGCTGTCCATATTGTGCGGGCTTGGCACCATAATCAGCTTAGGCATTTGCTGCCGCAGCGCGTCCAGATGATACTCAGATGCGGCTCTGAACGGCAGCTTCAGATCATAAGTCATTAGACGGGTCAATCGCGTCGTAGACTGGAAGGCCAAGGCGCGGTTGGAAAAGTCGTTCGAATACGGGAAGATAGCAACGACATCCTCCAGCTCCCGGTCCGTAAACAAATCTCGGGTCTCTCCGATGAAACGGCCGAAGTCATAGGAGATGTCAGCTTCCGGCTTTTCCGTACCGTCTGCCCGCAAGGCGCCGATATGCGATTCATTGGCGTTGTCCATATAGAAATTCGTGTTCCAGATCCAGTGGATCGCTCCGGCCCCTCCCGTGGAGAAGGCATACGCGTATTTGCGCTCCAAAATGTTCCGCAGCTCCGCTTCAGACCGCTTGGCACGTCCGTCCGGTGTTTCCACGTACATGATACCCGTTTCCTGGATCAGGTTTGGCTTTTCCGGAGTTTTGGCGAAAATGCCGTCCCAAACCAGGTAGTCGTTCAGCCACCAGGAATGCACCGTCGTATAGTCCACAGCCTTTTCATAGAAAAACGGAGAAGGACGCTGGGCTCCAAGCGCCTCGTCCTGACCGACCGTTACCAAATGATCCGGACACAATTCCTTGATGGTGCCTACAAGCTGCTCTGCCCAAACGTTATGCATATCCATGGAGAACAGGCAGTAATCCAGCCATCTTGTACCCTTTTTAGCCTTATGCATATCCTGCACGTCAAAGTTGATCTCTTCCGCTTCCGGAATCACTACCGATGCGAAATCCGGCAGCCGATCAGGCGACATATTCCAGGCCTCCTGGAGACTCCGGATGTTGCCGTGCCTGCGCTCAAGCCACTTTACGAATGCCTGATACTCAAACGGATCCCTCGCAGAACGCGGGCCATCTGAGAAAATACGCGGCGGATCAAACATCGACGGTTCATTGATCAAATCCCAGTCCACATGCGTTGTTGCCGTATGGCGGCTGACAATGCTGCGGATGAATCTCTTTTGAGCCTCTACGCTCTGCGGATCGAGGTAAGGGTTCAGCCCTTCCCACGTTTCTGGCGTAAAGGAGAAGAACGTAAAGGTAACTTGCAGACCATGGCGCTTAGCCGTCAGGAAAAAGGCGTCGATCGCCCGCAGCACTTCCTCTGATACATGCCCGTCGACCTGCATAATATTCCGGTACGCTGTCCAGATGCCGGTACGGATCCAGTTGATGCCGGCTTTGGCCATTTGGGCCATGTCCCGCTCCCAGACATCCACATTCGGCAGGAACAGGAATTTCCGCGCCACATCCGAAGTCATGTAAGTCATCCCCACGACAGGCAGAGGCCGTCCATCCTTCATAAAATAGTCGCGGCTGCGGCTAATCGGAGAGCCTTCGGCCAGGAACCGGTCGTCACGGCCCCAGAAGCCCTGGCGCAAAATCCGCACTTCTCCGTCCGGACCTTCCGCGCGGCAGACAATCCGGTACAAACCGCTTTGCACAGCAAACGGAACCGGAATACGGACAAAATTCTGCTCTTTGGTAACCTGGGCCTGGAACCGGTGTTTCCAAGTCTCCCCGCTTCCGCCATCATGACAGACTTCAAGCTCAAAGCTCCACTTCTCGGGAGCAAAGGCTCGCGATTCCCCGCGCTGCAAAATTTGCGTTTGCAGGGTAATTACAGCATGTTCACCGGACTCATAAGAAGCATAATTCGACTTCAGCGACAGCTCGGTAACCCCTCTGGAACAAAAACGTGCCCAGTTGCTCAAATGCTGCACGCCACCGCCGCTCCAAAACGCCGTCGTCAACGGCAGGAATATAAACATCCAGCGTGAACCGGCAAAGGTTACACGGGAGTTTTCCCACAGAACAACTGGTGCGGCAATATCCCGCCCTTCGGCGCTAACGCCTTTCATCAGCGGATAAATTTGCGTGCTCATTGGACCGGCAGAACCCATTTGATGCGGCAAATCGCTGCTCTTGGTCGTGTGTGGAATTAGATTCCAGACATCTGCCAGCTCAAACAGCCCTTCTTGACCGCTAAGTACCGGAATGCTGTCCGAAGCAGCAAGTGAGGCGACCTTTGATATATCCACCCGCAGAGCCTCATGAATATACAGCTCCTGATGGTAAGCCGTTTGCTCTACTTCAGGGCTCCAGACGCCGTTCTCCAGGGAAACCGGATATTTAAACGGCGCGCCCCCCGCACTGATCAGACTGCCTCCTCTATGCAAAAAGGCGGAAATCTCAGTCCAAGCTGACTTTGGAAAATACGGAGCATGCAAATTGACAAAACAGCCGTTATCAAGCCCGCGAATTGCTTCCGCCAGCTCTCCGGCACATACGACCGTTATCTCGGCATTTCCCTTGAAGTCCCCGGCCTGCGGGAGTGAACCCGCCGCGGGGAAATCAGGATCGCATAAAATAATGATGTTTTGGCTCATAGCAGGCCTTCCTTCATCGCTTTATAAACCAGCTGGGAGAATAGACTGTTAGACCAGGCGAACCATTTACGTGTAAAAATCGTCGGGTCGTCGGCATGGAAGCCTTCATGCATAAAGCCCGTGTCCGCGTCAGTTGCTTCCAGCATCGCGATCATTTCCAGTTTTTCTTCAGCCGTTTGGGCTGTCAGGCCCTGCATGGAGAGTGCCATATGCCAGACATAATCCTCAGGCGTATGCGGGCTGCCGATGCCTTTGGCCGCCTTGCCTTCAAAGTAGAACGGATTTTCCTTGCTCAGCGCAAACCGTCTTGTATTTTGGTAGATCGGATCGTCGGCTGTGGTATAACCCAGGTAAGGAATAGACATCAGGCCTGGTGTGCCGGCGTCATCCATCAGGCAGTAGTTGCCAAACCCATCCGTTTCATATGCGTAAATCGGTCCAAACTCCGGATGGCGGTAAATACCGTACAGCTGAATGCCATGGTTGACTTCAATCTCAAGCTCCTTGAGCTCCTCCAGCAGATCCATATCGCGGAATACCCACTCCGCAAACTCTTGCATTTGACGCAGCGCCACGACCGCAAACATATTGCCTGGAATGTTATAGTGGAAATCGCAGGCGTCATCGCTGGCACGGAAGCCTGACCAGATCATACCTGTATAGTTCACCGGCATTCCAAGTCCATTATTGCGCAGGGAATCGGTCAAAATGCCGTTGTTCCGTGTAAAACGGTACGGAGACTTTTCAAAATGGTACTGCTCGGTTTTAAACACATCGATAATTTTACGCAAAGCCGCTTTGAAATTCTCGTCGAAAATATCGGTAAGCTCCGTCTCTTTCCAGTACAAGTAAGCAAGACGGATAACAAAACAAAGGGAGTCAATCTCAAATTTTCGTTCCCACACCCAAGGGGACATTTCGGTCTTGTCCGTGGTGTTCCAATGCCAGTCGTTGGCCGATTCATTAAAAGCGTTGGCATATGGATCGATGTGCACATAATGGATATGGCGTTTAATCAAGCCGCCGATAATGCGCTGCAAATCGGCATCTTCTTTGGCAAACGGCACATAGTGAATGACCTGCTCCACGGAGTCCCGCAGCCAGGAGGCTGGGATGTCACCGGTTATGACAAAGGTCGTGCCGTCTTCCATCAGCTTCGTTGTCGTTTCTAGAGTATTTGGAAAACAGTTCTTGAACAGCTGCAAAAGCTTTGGTCGGTGAGCCAGCTTCTGCTCCGCTTCTTTCATTACATCCTGGATTGCCTGCGGCAGTTCCAGCTTCGGCATCGGTATTTTAGGGAGTCTGAATTGTTCCATTTAAAAACGCTCCTTTACTTGGCAGAAATAATTACGATTATCGTTAATGGATCAGGACAACAAACAGAAAATAGCAAAGCCTTCTAATTCAAAATGCGTCTACCTTCTACTTGAGCAGGATCGTTTTAATCTCATATGGTGAAAAAGACAACGTCAGTCGTCCTTCTTCCGCTTCAAGCTTCTGAACCGGTTCTTCCAGCGCATTCGACAGATATGCATCCTCAAAGGCATAAGGCCATTGCAGCCCCACCTGTTCACGGCCGCCGGAAGATTCATAGAACCGCAGAATGGTGCCTGTTCCTTCTTCCGCCGGTTTCACCGTATCCAGCACGACATGGCTGCTTTCCATGGCAATCAGCGAACCTGCCGCTGGGCGTGTTCCCGCTGTATCGGCTTTTAACTGCCGCAAAGGCACATCATCGTTCAGCTCGGCCGCGTGGCGGACGGTTTGCGCACTTCTCCAGTCCTCTTGATGCGGGAACAGAGAATACGTGAAATCATGTTCGCCAAGATCGGCGTTCACATCAGGCCACTTCGGTGCACGAAGCAGCGACAAACGGATCGTGCTGCCCTGAACGTCATAACCGTATTTGCAGTCGTTCAGCAGGCTGACGCCATACCCATGCTCGGACACATCGACAAAACGATGCCCGCACACTTCATACTGTGCCTGCTCCCAGCTGGTATTGCGGTGTGTGGCGCGCTCCAGGGAGCCAAACGGAATTTCATAGGTCGCTTTTTCAGTCACCACATCTACCGGGAAGCCCACTTTCAGCAGCTTGTGCGCTTCATTCCAGCTGACATGGGTTTTGAAGTCGATCCGCGGGTTGTGGTGATAGAAAATCACGTCCTGTTTCATTTCCGATTGGCCGATCCGCCAGCGGAAGCGAAGCACATCCTTCGTGCGGCCGGATAATACTAGCTGTTTCTCCAGCAGTTCGGCTTCCCCTGCAGGCTGCTGCTCATACCGGGTATCGATATCCCAAGCATCCCAAAGCGTCGGACGGTCATGGAAGAAGTGGAACCGGTTTGCTCGTTCGCCCTGCTTCACAATCTCACGCCCGGCCTTTTTGTCAAACAGACTGGTGATCTCGCCGCGTTCGTTAAACCGGACAAGGTAGTATTCCGTTTCCCAAGTATCGTCAAATGCGGTTTGAGCAGCCGACTCATGAACAGCTTCCGTTGCCGTGGTATCAGCAGCCGTTTTCAGCCAGATCGTTTTGTAGCCAAACGCCGGAACTTCCGGAACATATACGGAAATGCCGCTCTCTTCCTGGTCGATTTCAAGTTGCATGCCATGTTCATCATCCACGGCTATCTCGCTCTGCCGCGTTTCGATATGGATCACGACGTCGCGGCTCCAGCCAAGGCTGTTGAATACAGCATATGGGATGCCCCCATCCTGTTTGGAGGTATCAATCATGGCCGCGATCGCCTGAAGCCCCTCCTGCAGACCAGCTTCACCTTTATCAAAAATCTGATTGTATTCCTTATCCGAGGTTTCATACGTTTCTGTAATCGCAGACCCCGGAATAATGTCATGGAACTGATTCAATAGAATCAGCTTCCAGCCCTCATGGAGCTGCTGCAGCGCAGCCTCCCGCTTGGAAGCTTCCATATTCTGCTGAGCTAGCGAGTTCCACAGCTCCGCTTCCCGGTACAGAATCTCCGCTTTACGGTTGCTCCGCTTGTTGCGGGCATGGGTCGTATAGGTTCCGCGGTGCAGCTCCAGGTATAAGTCACCCCGCCACGTAGGCAGCTGCGGATCCGCTTTGGTGATGCCTTCAAAAAATTGTGCAGCTGTACTGTAGCGGCTTGCAGGCTGGCCTACCATGAGCTCGGAGCGGTCGATGTATTCCAGCATTTCACGGGTCACGCCGCCCCCGCCATCACCATGCCCGTAGAGCAGCATCTGCTCATTATGTCTGGATTTTTCCCGGTAAGAGAGCCAGTGGTCATGAATATCCTTAGGCAGCGTATTTTCATTAACTCCATGATTAAGATAAGACAATATAGGCGTTCCATCGATACCTACCCAATGGAACAAATCATACGGGAACAGGTTGGTATCGTTCCAGCCGAGCTTGGTGGTCATGAAATAGTCCACCTTGCCGTGCTTCAAAATTTGCGGCAGCGACGCGCAGTACCCAAATGTATCCGGCAGCCATTCGATATTGGATGTTTTGCTGAACTCCTCCTGGTAGAACCGCTGTCCGTACAGCATTTGCCGGATTAGGGATTCCCCGCTTGGAAGGTTCAGGTCAGGCTCGACCCACATACCGCCGACGAGTTCCCAACGTCCTTCTGCAATCCGGGCCTTTACCCGTTCAAACAGCTCAGGGTCATTGTCCTTCAGGAAAGCGAACAGCAGCGGCTGACTTTGCGCGTACCGGTACTCCGGATATTCCTCCATCAGCCTGTCGACTGTCGAGAAGGTCCGGCTCGCCTTCCGCACTGTTTCACGGACAGGCCACAGCCAGGCAATGTCGATATGCGATTGGCCGACCATATGCTCAAGTCCTTCGGCGTTCCCCCCGACCTCCTGAACCTCCTGTTTCAGCAATGCTTCTATTTCCGAAACCGCGCTGCCTTCGCGAACAGAGGCGTCATCGAGATTCACAAACCGGTCCATTGCCCGGTACAGCACTTCCATCAGCCGTACCCGCCTAAAATCTTCCTGCGGCAGCAAAACAGCTGAATCCCGTACGATTGTCACGGTGTACATCAAACTTTGTACAGCATGATTCGGCCGCACAAGCTGGCTTGTGATCGAGGTAATCGGCGGATTAATTACCGCCTGCTGGTTCAGCGGATCTACAGGCTCCGGCACCGGATCAAACAGCTCGATCTCAAGCTCTGGGGAATCTCCGATGACACGAGGATCAAGTGTTACATACGTGTGGTTGCGGTCCAGCCCCTGATATGAAGCACCATTGACGCGCAGCAAACCCTCCCCGCCCGACTTGAACACAAAGCCAAATGGCTCTCTTGTCCATTCGGCCGGGATTTGCAGCTTGGTTCTGAAAAAATATGTGGTTCCTTGCTTGCTCGGGAAAAAATCAAGCCCCTGCCCTTCCGGATAAGGGGCTGAATTCTCGTATTCACCAGGCAGCTTGTAATATGAGCGCGTGATATCCCAGGAGCGGAGCTCGATCAGCTCCAGCCACCGGTTTTCTGATAGTTCACGAATAAAACGCCTGATCCGTTCCATTATTCACCCTCCCGCACAGTTAAGGCTGTACTAAGCGTATCGTTCACATTCCTTCCGAGATGGACGTGGAACAGCCCCGGCTCAACGACCGGCTTCATATCACGTCCAATGTACTGCAGCTGCTCTTTTCCTATTTCAAAACGGACCATTTTGGTTTCGCCTGGCGCAAGCTCTACTTTGGCGAAACCTTTCAGCTCCATCAGCGGCCGACTGGCTGAGCTGACGGCATCTGTAATGTACAGCTGCACGACTTCCGCCCCAGCCATACTGCCGGTGTTGGTCACATCAACCGATACGACCGCCGATTCATTCGCTGAGATGGTGTCCGCGCTTATTGTTAAACGGTCATAGCTGTATGTGGTGTAGCTTAGTCCGTAACCAAACGGATAACGGGCCTTTGAATCTTCCTCCAGATACCGTTTGCCGCGTGAGCGTTTGCCGTTGTAATAAACCGGGAGCTGGCCGACATGCTTCGGAATCGAGACCGTGAGACGTCCGGACGGATTAACGTCCCCGAACAATATATCGGCAATCGCATGTCCACCCTCCTGGCCTGGATACCATGCCTCCACAATCGCGTCGGCATGTTCATCAACCCACGGCTCGGCTATAGGACGTCCATTAATGTAAACGACAATCAAGCGCTTGCCGAGCTTATGAATTTCCTGAATCAGCTCGAGCTGTACTCCGGCAAGCTCCAGTGTCATACGATCAATTCCTTCGCCGCACTCCATATCGTTCCAGGAACTGTCCGAGACCTTGGATGCTCCGGTCTTAAGATCGATAGTACCTTCGCCGAAATCGCGGGCACTGGATCCTCCAACCACCATCACAACGGTGTCCGCCTGCGAGGCGCAGTCCAGCGCATATTCAAAGCCCTCCCTGGAATCGCCCTTAATCCGGCAGCCTGGGGCATACAACACTCGTTCAGAATCATTCGCTAGCTTGGCCCTGATTCCCTTCAAAACAGTCGCAACTTTCTCTGGCGGCTGCGGCGATGTGTAATCACCCAGCTGGTTATAGCCATGGTCGGCATTCGGACCGATGATCGCGATCTTGCCGCTGCTCTGTCCCATAGGCAATACGTTATTTTCATTTTTCAGCAGAACGATGCCTTCTTCAGCAAGTTTGCGAGCCAATTGGGCATGCTCTTTGCTGCCAATCACTTGCTCCGCCCGGTATGGATCTACATATGGATTCTCGAACAGACCAAGCTTGAATTTCAGGGCCAGCACCCGGCTTACCGCCCGGTCCAGCACCCCAATGCCAAGACGGCCTTGGTTTACCGCTTCCAGCAGATAACGGCCAAACATTTCACCGGACATCTCCATGTCGATTCCCGCTTCGATGGCCTGAACGGCTGCGTCCATACCATCTTCGACAACGTCGTGTCCTGCAGCCAGCATATTTATAGCTCCACAGTCGGTAATGACCATACCGTCAAATCCCCACTGCTTGCGGAGAACATCCTCCAGCAATTCGGAGTTTACCGTGCAAGGCACCCCGTCAATCTCGTTGTACGCCGGCATAATCGAAGCCGCCCCGGCTTCAACCGCTTTCTTGAACGGATAAAGGTCGACTTCTAGAAGCTCCCGCCAGCCCATATGCACCGGTCCGGCGTTGCGTCCGCCCTCTGAGCTGCCGTATCCGACAAAATGCTTCAATGTTGCCGCTACGCTGCTGTCACTGTCCAAGCTGTCTCCCTGCAGTCCCTGTACCGATGCGGCCGCAAACTCGCCAATCAAGTACGGATCCTCTGCAAAGCATTCCTCCGTGCGCCCCCAACGCGGATCACGTACAACATCAAGCACCGGCGAATAAGTCACCGCCCCTCCCTGGGCGCGGGTCTCCTCAGCCACCGCCTGACACATTTCGCGGTACAAATCTACGTTCCATGTGCTGCCGAGCAGCAGCGGAACCGGAAATACGGTTCCGTCAATCGCCATATGACCGTGTGAGCATTCTTCTCCGATCAGAATCGGAATCCCAAGCCGTGAATGCTCCACCGCATAACGTTGGATTTGATTGACGGCTTCTGCCCCTTCTTTGGCAGATAATCCGTTTTCGAGCGTGACACCGGTCCACGGATCGGCGCGCAGCACCCCGTAAAGGGAGCCGACACCGCCTTTCTCCACCTGCTGTTTAAATGATTCTTTTAATGTAACGGAGCCATTTTTATATTCATAGGTTTGCCAGCCGAACGGCTGCACCAGTTGGCCCACCTTTTCTTCCAAAGTCATCAGACCTAGCAAATGCCGGGCCCTCTCCTCAGCTGGTTTCGTCTTATCTTTGTAAATCAACATCTCCACTTCTCTCCTATCTGTTTAAAGTGATGGTGTTATTATTCTTTGACGGCGCCCACGGTCAGACCTTGAACAAAATAACGCTGGAAGAATGGATATGCAAAAATAATCGGCAGCGTTGCCAGCACTACCATCGCCATCCGGGCAGTATCCTGCGGAATGGATTGAAGTGCAGTCATGCTGAGAGAGCTGTTTGCTGAATTTTGCTGAATAAACGCGATACTGTTCTCAATTCGCATCAACATGGATTGCAGCGGAACCAAATTTGGATCGTCAATATACAGCAGGGCATTAAACCAGTCATTCCAGTAGCCAAGCGTACTGAACAGACCAATCGTTGCGAGGCCCGGCAGCGACAATGGCAGCACGATTCTCAGAAAAATATAGAAGTCGTCCGCACCGTCTATCCGTCCCGATTCAATAATTGGTTCAGGAACACTAGTACTATAGAACGTACGAAGAATCATGATATAAAAAGCGTTCATCGCCAGAGGCAGGATAAGGGCCCAAAGGGTATCCTTCAATCCAAGTAGCTGGGACACAACCATGTAAGTCGGAATCATACCGCCGTTGAACAGCATGGTAATAATGGCAAACACGTTGAAAAAATTGCGGTAGCGAAAGCTTTTACGTGAAATGGCATACGCGTAAAGCGAAATAAGAATTAAGCTGATAAGGGTACCTACGAGAGTGACTACAATCGTTACGCCATAGGAACGAAGCAGCGCATCCCCGCTTTCAAATACGTAACGATAGGCGTCTAAACTCCATTTGGCCGGAATTAGCTGGTAACCGTTCGTCGCCAATGTTTTTTCATCCGTTAATGAAATAATAACGACAAATAGAAAAGGAAATACGCATATGAAAGCAAATAACCCCGCGATGATGTTAAGAACAATGTTCCAGCCACGCGACACGTTATGAAAATCTCGTTTCTTTCTGATGATATTCGCCATACCTGACACTCCTTTCAACTTTTTAGAACAGGGCGCTGTCTTTGTCGATTTTCCGTACGATAAAGTTGGACACCATGACAAGCACAAAACCGACAACCGACTGATACAGACCTGCAGCCGCACTCATACCGATTTCCCCTGTCGTTTTAAGGCCACGGTAGACATAAGTGTCGATGACGTTCGTAACCGAGTAAAGCGTACCCGAATCTCTTGGAACCTGATAGAACAGACCAAAGTCGGCATAGAAAATCCGTCCCACCGCAAGCAGCGTCATAATAGTGATAATCGGTGAAAGCATAGGGATCGTAATGTGGCGGATCCGCTGCCATTTGCTTGCACCATCGATCATGGCCGCTTCGTAAAGCGATTTGTCAATACCCATAATCGAAGCCAGGTATACGACACTGTTGTAACCGACCGATTTCCACATACTGACGAATATCAATATAAACGGCCAGTACTTAGGCTCGGAATACCACGAGATCGGCTCCACGCCAAACCAGCCTAGAATCTGATTAAACAACCCGCGGTCCATGCTCAGGAAGCTGAACGCGAAATAGCCAACGATAACCCAAGATAGAAAATAAGGAAGGAACATTCCAGTTTGATAAATTTTCGCCATTTTTTTGTTAACCAGTTCGGACAACAAAATCGCCATGGCTACGGAAAGTATGAGCCCGAGAAAAATAAAGGCAATGTTGTATAATAGCGTGTTCCGCGTAATGGTATAAGCATCGTTTGTGCTGAACAGGAACTTGAAGTTGTCCCAGCCTACCCATTTGCTTGAGGTGATACTAGCCCAAAAGCCATCACGGTTAAAACGGTACTCTTTAAAAGCCACGACTGTGCCTGCAAGCGGCAGATAGGAAAAGAAGAAAAACCAAATGGCACCGGGTAGCACCATAAACAGCATGACTTTGTTCTTAATGAGGTTTTTAAAAAAAGTAGCCATTGTGTTCCCTCCTGAAAATAAGGTATGGAAGTGAAAAAGGATCGGGCGCTTTATCACCCGCCCGATCCCGCTAAAATTTCTTTCAGTTATTACTTGTTATTTTCAGCCTTCCAGGCGTCGAGCTGTGTCTGGGCTTCAGCCATAACTTTGTCAAGACCGGCTTGCTTGAATGCTGCGATTGCTTTAGGCAGGTAAGTTTCAGGGTCTACAGTACCCGTCATCAGGGAAGACCAGAACTGTTCCTTCACGTTTTGAACTGCTGCCATTTCTGTTGCTACTTTCGTGCTGTCAAAGTTAAAGCTCAGGATTGGTGAATTTTTACCTTCAGCGTTAAATTTCTTGAATTGATCCCATTTGTCATCTGGATCATTCTGATTGAGGTACAGCAGCATGTTGTTACCCAAAGAATAAGAAGGCATATCATAGTTTTTGGATGCTGGAAGATTTTCGATATGCTTGTCGTCAATCTTCTTGTAATGTTCGCCTTCGATACCGGAATCAACCATGTTGCGAAGTACTGGATCCGTATTCAGCAAGTTCAAGAATTCCATTGCTTTTTCAGGATGCTCAGAGTTCGCGGAAATTGCCATAATCGAACCTTGAACGGATGTGTTTGTAATGATTGCGTCACTTGCTGGTGTGGAAACGACAGGGTATCCATAGCTTGCAGACCAGAGGTTGTCAGCCAACGGCTGAGTTTGCGCACGGTCCATAAACCAGTTGCCGGATGTTGTCAGGTCATTGGTGGAACCAGTCGTTGCTGCTTCAGGCGCAATATAACCTGCTTTATAATATTTGTGCATCGTTGTCAGGGCTTGTTTCATTTCTGGCGTTTCCAGAATGTTTACGATTTTATAATCGGTTGTGTCAAGTTTAACGGCCATTGGCAGATTCTGAATAACATAATCGTAAGGAACGTATGGAACATAGTTTTTATCCATAGCAAACGGCGTTACGTTTGGCTCTTTTTCCTTAATTGTTTTCAGAAGCGGCTCGATGCTGTCCAAGGACCGTACATTCGAAATGTCCAGATTGTATTTATCAACCAGGTTTTTGTTGAAGCGCCATACCTCTTGTTGAGGAAGCTCTTTGTTAGCAGGAATACCGTAGTTGTGACCATCTACCTTGGAGCCTTCCAGGAAAGCAGGGTCGATCGTGTCTTTAATGCCTTTGCCATATTTATCAAGCAGATCGTCGAGTTCCATGAACGCGCCTTTTCTTGCGTTTTGCACGTAATCGAATCCGCCTGCCGAGGTAAACATAATATCCATTGGTTCACCGGAAGCTACGTTAACCTGCATCTTTTGCTGGTAGTCGCCCCAATCAACCATTTTCATTGTAACCGTGGCATTGATCTTTTCCTGTGTATACTTGCTGACTTCAGCCATAACCTTGTCTACATCTTTTTGAGGTGTTCCGATCGTGTACCAGATCAGATTGACAGGTTTTTCAGAATCCTTCGAAGCTCCATTGGAATCGCTTCCTTTTGCGTCGTTACTTCCCCCACCGCAGCCGCTAAGGACAAGCGTCAAAGCCGTTACCATAGCCAGTGCGAATGAGAAACTTTTTTTTCTCTTACTCATGTTGTAATCCTCCCTTTTGAATTTCTTTTACGTATGTCTCTCCACCATGTAAAAAATTGCTCAAAGTCGGATCTGGTTTTTTTATATTCCGGCTTGTCTGTACTAACAAATTAACCTTACCGTATGAAAGCAGTTTCAAAAAGAAGATAAACTTAATAAAATCAGGTACAAATTAAAGAAAGATTCTTTCCTTGGGATGAAAATGTAAAACGCTTACTTTCATTGCTATTTCAACATATCCCCTGAACATCATTTCTCTAAAAAACAAAAATACCCCGAATAAGAACGGGCTCTTTTCTTGAAAGCCTCATCCTTATCCAGGATACTATTCAGCCGGTCTCAACCCAAGCCTTTAAAATCGGTTGGAGAAATACCGACATATTTTCTGAATTGTTTATAGAAATATCCCGTTTCCCAGTAACCTACGTTCCTTGCAATTTCATGTACCTTCAAATTTGTGTTTTTTAGCTGTTCCTTTGCTTTTTCAATCCGGTATTTGTTGATATATTCTGCAAATGAGTCTCCAGTTTCCTTATGGAACAACTGCCCCAGATAGACCGGATGAATATGATATTGTGCTCCCAGCGTCTTAAGCGAAAGCTCGTCCGCATAATGATTGTGAATATGGATGAGCACCTGGCTGACCACCGGATTTTTGGCATCCTGCATCAGCGAGCCGACCGTCGCTTTGGCGACTTCCTGAAGTGAAACGACCAAATCGTCAAATGTACCGCTGCTCCTTAGGTTGCTTAGCCCTTTTTTGAAAATATCCGTTTCATCAGTATGCTTAATTTGTGCAAGTTCCATCTTGAACCTAATAACCAGCTCCAGCGCGGTGTTGCGCAGGTCTTCTGGCAGGATGCCTTCCACCTTCTGCATCTGCTCAAAATCATCCCTGATTTTTTGCGTCAGACCTTCTTGATCCCTGACCAAAATGAGCTTGGCATATTCCTCCCAATGGATCGACGTTTCGGTGCCGCTACTCTTCCTATTCTCCTTAAGCGATGTGTAATCAATGATGCTAGAGTCCGGATACACCATAAAATACTCCAGGGACTGTTTTGCTTCTTTATAGCTGAGCGACGCTTCCTCAGGAAGCTGAACCACGCAGCCTATCCCTATTTGTACAGGTTCGTTTAAGCTGGACTGCTCATTCGAAATCCTTTTAAGCAGCTCTATAAAGTTCGTTTTTCCCTCGGTCCTATGCCGAAGATGACCGATCAAAACAAGGTCTCCATCTACATCGCGGAAAGAAGTGACTTCTTTTTCATCCCGAATCTGTTCGCTAATTCGGTTAAAACTCTCAACTTCCTTGGACCTTAGAACGGCAACAACCTTATATGGTTTTTCCAGATCAAATCCCAGCAAATCGGCCCGTTCCCGAAATTCACCTGCCGCAATTTGTCCAGTCAGCCAGCGGTAGAGCGTGTTGTCCTTTAAAATTTGAACATCAAACGTGCCATACAGCTCGCTCGATCTGGTGCTGTCCATTTTCTCCACCGTATTGCTCAGCGTGGATTCCAGCTCCTCCACATTGATCGGCTTCAGCAGATAGTTCTCAATTCCCAGCTTCATGCCTTCCTTTAAATAGTCGAACTCATTGAACCCACTGAGAATAATCACCTTTAAATCCGGATGAAGCTTACGCGCTTCAGCGATCAGGTTGAGGCCGTTCATCACCGGCATGGAAATATCGGTAATCAGCAAATCCACGGGAGTTGAAGCTAACGCATCCAGCGCCTGCCGCCCATTCTCCGCATGTCCGACAATCTCCAAACCAAACGATGACCAGTCCAAAATATCGTATAATCCCTCAATAATAAACGGTTCGTCATCAACAATAAACACTTTATACATCTTCAGCATCCGTTCCTTCCTGGCTTGGGTAATTCACGGTAATGACCGTTCCTCTCTCAGGCCAACTGTCAATCTCGATTCCGTAGGCGGGTCCATACAGAAAACGGAGACGACTGTGAACACTTCGGAGGCCAAACATCTGACCTGTCTCCTCCGGCTTCTCCAGCTCTTCTCGAATTTCCTCCAGGCGCGTAGGCTCAATACCTTTTCCGTTATCGGTAATCACGGCAACCAGCATATTGCCTTCTTCCCTTACCTCAATGGTCAGATGATTATCAAATCTCTCTGTTTGGATACCATGAATGATATAATTTTCAATAATAGGCTGAAGCGACAGCTTAATCATTGATTTACCGGCAAGTGCCGGATCGTGCGTAATCGAGTAATTGAATTTTTCCTTGTACCGGATTCTAAATAACTCAAGAAACAGCCGGCAGGCTTCCAGTTCATCCTTAAGCGTGTAGTTTCTTTTCTGCTGCACGAGACTTTTAAACAGCACCGATAAGCTATAAATCATTTCACCGACGTCTCTGGCCCCCTGCGAAATCGCCCTCATCCTAATAACCTCAAGCGTGTTGTACAGGAAATGGGGATTAATCCGCGCTTGAAGCGCTACCAATTCCGTCTGCTTTTGTTTGATTTCCGCTTTATACACCCGTTCAATATACAAATTCAGCTCGTCCAGCATATCGTTAAAGCTTCGCGATATTTGACCCAGCTCATCCTCACGTGGATCGTCAATTCTGGCAGTGAAATCACCGTTTTTGACCTTGCGTGTAAATTGGATGATTCGGTTGGTTCGTTTTGCAAAATTGGTAATAAAAAGGGCCGGGAAAAGGATAGCAAACAAGATGCAAATCACACTGATCATCATGATCGTTTGGCGTATGCCAGAATAGCTTGCTGCTATTTCATTTTTGGGAATCGCTCCAATCACGACATATCCCCCTTCCGGGGAAATCAGCTTGTTAATATACATATCTTTCCCGCTTTCTGTTAAGCCCGCATGGGGATCATCAAAAAGAGAGTCGGAAATGTCGACGTAAGGATATCTTTTTCCGTAGTACTTCCCTTCTGAATCAAAAAGCACGCTTCCCGTTGAAGAGAGAACAACAATACTCCCTTTGTAGCTGTTCTTGTAAGCTGCAAGCGCATTTGAGATGCTATCCGAGTCCATGTAGACTATTAACTGACCGGAATTTTTCAGCTGCTTGTTATTAATCGGAATCCGGATCGCATAGAGTGATTGATCCCATTGATCAGCCGCTTTACGGATCCAATAGTTTGGAGCAGATATGCCTTTGGCTTCCATAGCCATCACATCTGGGATATAGGAATTCGCGACATTGGTTGGAAGCTGTTTAAACTGTTTGTTGGGTTTGAACATAGACAAATATTGACGGTCCGAACTGTACAGCATAATATTTCGGATGTCGCTGTTCTCGTCCATTTTATCTTGAAAATACTGAAGCACATCCGTTGAATATCCGCCCGATTCATTACTAAACCGGTCCATTCGGTATTGCACATATTCAGCATAAGAATTCTCCATCAAAAAGGAGATATTGGAGTACAGCGCTTCATTACGATACATATCCCTTGCAATATTCTCCACTGCCTCATACCGGCTGTCGATGTAACGGCTTACACTTTCCATGGCGGCTTTTTGATTGTCGAACTCTTTGTTCACAATCGACTGCGACAAGGACGATACCATTAGATATGATAATATAACAATCGTTACAATTGCGATGAAAGTGAAGATTACCAGGATCTTCATGAACATATTGTTCTTAAAGTAGTTTCTGTATATTCTTCCGATCCCCATGCACGCTCCCCCCTGAAGTCGTGGCCAGTTAGAACAGACCTGCTCTCCAATTATATCATACCCCTGCAGTGACCCTTCGCTCAGCCTGCTGGACCAGCCTAAATACCTCTTTAATCAACCACCTATAGCAGGTTATCGGGGCTTGATTATACTAGAGTAATTACCCGGGAAATTGGAAAGGATGTTCCACATCTCTTTGCAGAAACTTGATTAGCTGTGTATTGCCTTGTAAGAAGCAACTAGTCTAATGATAACTCTTTCATTTCCATTTATTCAAATGGAAGAATTATGTATAAGGCTAAGACAACAAAGAGCCAGCACCCTGGTTTCCCAGAATACTGGCTCTTTCTGCTGTCCTAAGCCACGGATTATTCCGTTGTGTAAGGCAGCAACGCGATTTGACGGGAGCGTTTGATCGCAATCGTCAGCATGCGTTGGTATTTTGCACTCGTACCGGTTACACGGCGTGGCAAAATTTTTCCACGTTCGCTGATGAATTTCTTCAGCAGGTCTGTGTCTTTATAATCAATGTGAGTAATTTTGTTCACAGTGAAGAAGCACACTTTACGACGTTTGTTACGGCCGCCACGGCGAGCCGGTCTTTTATCGTCTCCGCCTTCTCTTTGTTTAAAAGCCATGCTGTTCAGTCCTTCCCATATTTAAAATGGCAAATCATCATCCGAGATATCAATCGGTTTTCCGTCATCGGAAAAAGGATCTTGATTGGAATTGTTCCGGGAGTAATTATTTTCGCGGTTTCCGCCTCCAAAAGAGGTCTCTTCACGCGGAGCTTGACCACCGCTGCCGCCGCCATCGCGGCTCGACTCCAGAAAACGTACATTATCGGCAATGACTTCGGTGACGTATACACGTTTACCTTCGTTATTTTCGTAATTTCGTACCTGGATACGACCTTCAACTGCCGTTAAACGGCCTTTGCGCAAGTAGTTTGCACAGGTCTCAGCAAGCTGTCTCCAAGTCACCACTGGAATAAAATCCGCTTCCCGCTCCCCGCCCTGCGACGTAAACGGTCTGTCTACAGCCAGCGTGAACTGCGTTACCGCAACTCCGGCAGGAGTATAGCGAAGCTCAGGATCCTTGGTTAAACGGCCAATCAAAATTACACGGTTCAGCAATCTAGTCCCCTCCTTCGAACGAATTCATCACTTACGCCAAAAGCTTGGTCTTAAGCAACGTCAAGAGTAATGAGATAACGAATAACTTCGTCAGAAATTTTCATGATACGCTCAAGCTCGGCAACAACTTCAGGAGTTGCACTGAAGTTTACCAGAACAAAAGTACCATCACGGAATTTCTTGATCTCATACGCAAGACGGCGTTTACCCATCACTTCATGCTTCGTGATTTCTCCACCGCTCGAGATAATGCCTTGGAACTTTTCGACTACAGCTTGAACAGCTTCTTGTTCAACGTCCGGACGAATAATGTACATTACTTCATATTTGCGCATAACTTTCACCTCCTTATGGACTTCGGCCCCTGATCGAGTCAGGAACAAGGAGCGAGCCTAAACTCGCACCATATTAATATAACAAATAGTCATATCAGATGCAAGTTATTTGCTTATTAACCCCTATTATTGGCATACAAAAGATTTATACGATTCGGCATGATGTGTAAACACTACAGAGGCAGTCCATTCTCTTGTACAAGGAGGTATACTTATGGGTGAAAAAACTGAATTCGAACCGGGAGATAAAGCACCAAACCCTGGAGTTTATATGGAGGTTGGCGAGGCCAGCTTTCATACTGAAATCCAAGACCCGAAGATGATCACGCTTGAGCGAGGCGAGACCTTCCCGAAAACCACAAACAAAGACCGTAAGTGGAAAAAGCAAACCAAAGCCAAGGTCCATTAATTTTTTTCTAAACGATGAATAATTCTGTGTAAACTGCAGATAATACAATTAGACGGTTACGAGAGAGGTGTGGTTCCGTTGGGCCTAAGCTGCGTAACAAATCACTGGAAGTCAGAAACAGCATAACATTATAGAAGCGGAGGGACGTGCCAAAGACATTCTGTCTGGAGCAATCCCAGATTGCTCCTCGGCTTATCCAAAGTTTCATGTGACGTGTTTGTTGTAGAACGAATTCCAAAATCCATTTAAGTACCGTCTGCCAAATAGAAGGACCTTCGGGTCCTTCTTTGGTTTGTCAGCTGTTTGTCTTCTTAAAATGTAAAAAACCCTTGGCGATGACGGGGCCAAAGGTTTTGTCCAATTACGTTATTCTATGAAGTATATTTGATGAAAAAGGGAATGTGGCGGAAAGAGAGGGATTCGAACCCTCGCACGCCTTGCGACGCCTAACTGATTTCGAGTCAGCCCCCTTGGACCTCTTGGGTACCTTTCCGCAGCAAGATTTATTGTATCACAACATTACAAAAAATGCAAGACAGGCCTTACAAAATTACTTTTCGCCTGCCTCTTCTCCTGCTTCCTTGGAGCGCAGCACTTTCTTCATATTTTTCTCGAATTTTGCACGAGGGATTAAGACACTATGCTGGCATCCGACGCACTTGATCCGGATATCCATTCCCATACGGATAATTTCCATTTCATTGCTGCCGCACGGGTGATTTTTTTTCATTTGAACAATGTCCCCGAGCCCAAACACCTTGCGTTCCATAGCCTACTCTCCCCCTTCTGCTACCGATAATTCGGATAACGATTCTTTTTGCATTTCCTCGAATTCCATGGCCTGTTTGATATTCTCCAAAATCGTTCGTTCCACCTGTGACCTTGTATTGGGTTCGCACTGAGCTACAACGCGGATAACGTACTCGCTGGTGGTCATGGATTGGATTCCGAGCACATCTGGCACGGCAAGAATACTTCCTTCCCGCTCCTGCAGACCGGCCAGTGCCTCCTTGACCAATCTCACCGTATCTTCAAGCAACCGCTCGCTTTTAATCGGCAAATCCACCATCGCAACGGCATTGGATATTGAATAATTCGTTACGCTTGTAATCAACCCGTTCGGCAGAATGTAGGTTTCCCCATTCATGCTGACGATCCGGGTGGTACGAAGTCCTATCAATTCAACAGTCCCTTTATAAGTCCCCGTCTGAATGACATCTCCTACCGCAAATTGGTCCTCCAGGATAATGAAGAAGCCAGTAATGACATCCTTGACCAAACTCTGAGCACCAAAACCAATGGCAAGACCTAGCACACCAGCACTCGCCAACAGCGGTCCGAGATCAAAATGAAATTCGGAAAGAATCAGCAGCACCATGATGAAGTTACAGGTAACGGCTGTTACGTTTTTCAGAAGCTCTCCAACCGTGGCAAATCGGCGGGGGTTCGTGTTGATTCTGCTTTGTTCCCTTTGCGATAACGTCCGGTCAATGATTTTGGATACCACACGGATAATGATTCGGGTAACGATAAAAAGAACAATGATGCGGATCCCGGAAGATATAAGATTCATCCATTTGTCCACATCCGTAAGCCAGCTCCATATTTGATCACTGAACTTCACCGCTTTTTCCACAGTCCCTTCAATTCCTACACTCCCTGCTTCCAGCCAGTATGGATTGATCACTTCCTCTACCTCCTATTCTTCGATGCATATATATCTATCTTTGTTGTCTTTATAGTAGATTCCTCTGATTTCCACATGCTCTTGCTTCATAATTTGCTGTACGGACATCAGCTCTTCCTTCGGAAACTGAATGGATAACGCACAGCCCGCAGTGATGGTTTTGGGCGTAGGATAAAGATCGATTTCGATATCGGCATACTCTAGCAGCATTTCCGCCCGAAGCGCCTGCTGTGTCGAGTCGAAGGCAATTAACAACCACGATTCCATTTTTCTCATGCCGCCTTCCGCTCAAATAAATTGCTTGTCCCCAGGAAGTATAAAAACATGCAACCATCCATATACTAGATACTACCATTTGTATTTGAAAGGAAGATTCTATGACACAGCTGCCTAACCCTTCCCAGCAACAGCAGCTTTCATGCTTAAAAATACCACATACGGACCCTGAAATCCATTCTGCTATCATTCACCGTCTTTTGTTTCACTTGTCACAGGCTAAGGATAAACAGCAGGTTATCGTCGTTTGTGTTGGCACGGATCGTTCTACCGGAGACTGTCTTGGCCCTTTGGTTGGTACTGCTCTAGCACGCTATAAAAGCCCTTGGTTTCATCTGTTTGGCACTCTTGAGGAACCCGTCCATGCCGTGAACCTTCAGGAAACGCTGTCCTCTATTTACGCCTTGTACGATAATCCTTTCGTAATTGGCATTGACGCATGCCTTGGTCAATCCTCAAGTGTAGGCTGTATCCAGGTCGCGAGTGGACCTTTAAAACCCGGTGCAGGTGTACATAAAGAATTGCCGCCGGTTGGCGATATCCATTTGACGGGTATCGTTAATGTCGGCGGCTTCATGGAATATTTTGTGTTGCAAAACACGCGTTTAAGTCTGGTTGTTCGTTTATCGGAGATCATTGCCACGAGTCTTAATGAAGCCATTCAAGAATGGAAGACCCGCTCTACCCTTGTTGCAAGGCTAGATTGATCGCTTCCACTTCTTCTGGAGACAAGGCATACGACGACTCGCCGACCGCAAGCGGTTTGGCATATACATAGGAGCTGTCACGGCTGTACAGAGCTGAAATGACAACTCCATTTTTCTTTTCATCCACAATCGCGATCGAGAAGCTCAAATCGCTTCCTTGGCCAGTAAACGCATTGTATCGCTTAATGCCCACCTGTCCTTTTACCTGCTGCATCTTGGTTAACAGAAGCTCCAGCGATTTACGCTGCTGCTGCTGCTCATCCTCAATGCTGTCCATTTGTACTTTCAAATCAATCAGCAGCGTCTCGAGATTCTCTACCCCGCTCCCTGCCATCATCAAATCGTATTTTCGGCGCATCTTTCTGAGCTTTGCACCCTGCGTAAGCACCATAACGAGCAAGATCAAAATGAGGAGTATTACCCCGCCGATAAACCACTGCAGTTGTTCCATAATTAAACTATTCAAGTCCGACATTGCTGTTCATTCCTTTTCCTCAATCTTGATCTAACCGGTTATTTTTTTGTTTTTACTGATCAACGGGCAACTCAAATTTTCCATACACATGCCATTTTATTATGCCCTACCGCAAATCCTTTTTAAAGCATCGACCAGTATACCCGCTTCTTCTATCGTGGAGTCTATACCCACACTTGCCCGAACCGCTCCGGTCTGCAGCGTCTGAGCCGCTTCATGCGCGAGGGGTGTACAATGCATACCTGCACGAACAGCAATGCCATACTCCCGGTCCAGCCGAAAGGCGATCTCACTCGAGTCCATCTCTGACGAGACAAACGATACAATCCCTGTTTTCGGTTTTCTTAGATCCGGTCCCAGAATCCGCAGACCCTGTATATCTTGTATACCTTCCATGATCCGCTGCGTCAAGTTCCACTCATGCTGATAGATCCGTGAGGTAGATATCTCTAGTATTTTCTCAACGCCGGCCCTCAAACCAGAAATCCCTATCGTGTTGGGTGTTCCCGCTTCATACCGGTCCGGACGGACAGCAGGTTGCTCGATTTCCTCGGATTGACTCCCAGTCCCTCCGTGCATAAGAGGCTCCAAGTCGATGGTTGGGGATATGTAGAGCCCGCCCGTTCCCTGTGGTCCAAGCAGTCCTTTATGACCAGGGAAAGCAAGCAGGTCTATATGCATTACATTGACATCAATTTCAAGACATCCTGCACTTTGTGCCGCATCCACCAAAAACACCGCACCCTGCTCATGTGCCATTTTTCCGATTTCCGCAATGGGTAAAATACTTCCTAGCAGATTAGAACTATGACTACACACAACTAGTTTGGGACGCTTCGCCAACGCCTCTTTAAGCCGCCGCTGATCGAGCTCACCTTGGCCATTGACCGGAATATACTCCACTTTTATCCCAAGGGTTCTTCTCAGAAACTCCAACGGACGTCTCACAGAATTATGTTCAACCATCGTTGCGACAACATAGTCGCCTTCCTGAAGCAATCCCTTTATCGCCAGATTCAGAGCCTCCGTTGTGTTATGAGTAAATACCACATCATTGGGATTAGAAACCTTAAACAGGCGAGAAAGAACCCGGCGCGTCTCAAACAGAACTCTACTGGCCTTCACTGCCATCTGGTGACTTCCTCGTCCGGGATTGGCTGCCGCTTCCGCCATGGCCGCCTGCATAGCTTGCATCACTTCAGGAGGTTTAGGCCACGACGTAGCAGCATGATCTAAATACACGAGCGGCTTCACTAGAGTTCCTCCTTCTCCCCGGCTTCTTATGCGCTCTGCATCCTCCCAGCAGATATTTGTTATAAGAGACCAATCTCTCACATCATACCTTTTCTACTCTCTCAAGAAAAACGTCTGTCGATGTACTTTCACTGAAGACAGACCGCGTTTAGCAGTAGTTTTTCTAGCGATATCAGGATGCGTTTCTCGAAGTTTTTATACTTTTTGATATCTAAAAATAGAGAATGACATATCCTCCCCCTTGCTAGGGATACAGCCGGATATGTCACTTAGCATGTTCATAAGATCGCTCTTACTGCAAAAGCTCCAACAGTCGTTCCAAATCCTGTTTACTGTAATAATTCAATTCAATTTTACCTTTGTCTTTGTTCTGTTTGATCTTAACCGTCGTCCTGAATCTTTCTCGCAAAGATTCTTCCAGATTATCGATATAAGGATCACGTTTTTTCACTTTGACTTTGTTCTTGTCCACGGCTCTACGATCTAGATTTTTAACTGCCTCTTCCAGATCCCGAACACTCCACTCATTGGCTACACACTGCTTGGCAAGCTGTTTGATGAGTGCCGGATCCTTCAGACCTACAATGGCACGCGCATGTCCCATGGACAATGTTCCACGTGAAACATAATCTTTTACTTCCTCAGGAAGCGAAAGTAATCTTAGAAAGTTAGCAATATGGGATCTCGATTTCCCCACCTTAAGAGAGAGTTCTTCCTGAGTGAGTGAATACTGATCCATCAGACCTTGATAGGCAACCGCAACCTCCATTGCATTCAAGTTTTCACGCTGCAGGTTTTCGATCAAAGCGATCTCCATCACCTGCTGGTCACTAAAGCTGCGGACTACCGCAGGAATGGTTGCTTTACCGCAGAATTGTGAAGCACGGAACCGTCTCTCACCAGCAATGATTTCATAGCCCTTCAACACGCTGCGAACAATTATAGGTTGAATCACGCCATGCTGACGAATGGACTCAGCTAATTCCTGAATAGACTCCTCATTAAAATCTTTTCGCGGCTGATATGGATTCGCACGCAGTTGGCTGAGTGGAATCTCCACAATTTTGTCATCATCATTGATGGAAAGGGAAGGAATTAAGGCATCAAGTCCTTTGCCCAGTCGTTTACTCATAAGAAATCACTTCCTTTGCCAACTCTAAATAAACTTCTGCACCTTTAGACCGAGGATCATAAGTCATTATGGATTGTCCATGAGACGGTGCTTCACTAAGCCGGACATTACGTGGAATAATCGTGCGATACACTTTATCTTGAAAGTACTTTTTCACTTCTTCAATCACCTGAATACCAAGATTTGTGCGGGCATCCAGCATTGTGAGAAGTACTCCTTCAATCTGGAGCGATGTATTCAGATGCTTTTGTACCAGACGTACAGTGTTAAGTAGCTGGCTCAATCCTTCAAGCGCGTAATATTCGCACTGGATCGGAATAATGACCGAATCGGCTGCAGTTAACGAGTTAATCGTCAAAATACCCAAAGAAGGCGGACAGTCTATTAGAATATAATCATAGTTCGCCTTAACGAGATGCAGCGATTTTTTAAGACGAAGCTCCCGAGAAATGGTTGGAACCAATTCAATTTCCGCGCCTGCCAGCTGTATGGTAGCCGGAATGATATGCAGTCCTTCGACCTGTGTCTCAAGAATCGCTTCCTTGGGATGAACTTCATTGATGATGACATCATAGATGCAGTTGGTAACATCGGCTTTATTCACACCCACACCGCTCGTGGTATTGCCTTGCGGATCAATATCTACAAGCAGCACTCTTTTACCGAGCGAAGCCAGACCTGCACCGAGATTGACGGAGGTCGTCGTCTTCCCCACTCCGCCTTTTTGGTTTGCTATGGCAATGATTTTAGACACTCAATTTCACCTCATTGTGTATGAAAACTCTTCTTGTAGGTCACGGGATTGTGTTACACAGCAAAACAACCGGCTGCATACATCCTGGAAGAAGCTTCACTGCATCTGATCCTGACAGAACATGAGGACCATTCTCCAGGTACAAACTGAAACGGCTTCGCCCTGCACGAGTGCATTTTTTCCTTACAGAAGGAAATCCTGAGCCTGGAACCACAAGCATCGAATTCTTTTATTATCTGATTCACAGCGCCATACAGCAAAAATGCAAACCGCTTCCTCTCGCCCTGTCAGGGAGATCACCAGAAGCCGTTTGCTGCATTCACGGGCCGATAAAAGCGGCCTAAAAACCGCCTAAAGCCCAACAAGTATTAACGCTTGGGAATCTGTATTACGATTTCATAATGATCTTCCCGGTCATTTTCAGTCGTTTTAATAGTCAATCCCGAATCGGATACCATATCAATGGATTGACGGATGGTATTCAAAGCCAAACGTACATCCTTGGTAAATGAAATGCGTTTGGACTTTTTAATTTTTGAAGCTTCTTTATAAAAAGCAACTCTTGCTTCTGTTTGTTTGACATTGAGCTCCTTGGAGATAATTTCAGTCAACAGCTTCAGCTGCAGCTCTTCTGTATCCAGAGACAGCAATGCACGAGCATGTCGTTCTGTAATTTTACGCTCCATGAGGGCCGTCTTCACTTCTTCCGGTAAATGAAGCAGACGGATTTTATTAGCAATGGTCGACTGGCTTTTACCGAGACGCTGCGCAAGGCTTTCCTGAGTCAATTGATGAAGATCAATCAACTTTTGGTAAGCTACCGCCTCTTCGATCGAGGTCAAACCTTCACGCTGTAAGTTCTCGATTAAAGCAATCGAAGCTGCCTGCGAGTCATTAAATTCACGAACAATCGCCGGGATGGTCTCCATCCCTAGTTTCGTTACAGCACGCCAGCGCCGTTCTCCGGCAATAATCTCATATTTGGAATTACGGACACGAACAACAATCGGCTGAATGATGCCATGCGTCTTAATGGTCTGGCATAGCTCATCAATCTTATCATCATCAAAAATCGTGCGGGGCTGATATGGACTGCTGACAATCTCCCCCACCGGAATTTGTTTCACTTCATCACCATTGTTGCGCTCCGTCAAACCAAACAATTTAGAAAATTGTTCTTTCATTCCGTATATTACCACCTAAATTCGTAATAGCACTTTGGCAAAGCGCTTGGTCAGCATCATGTGTAGCAATCGATTTGCTTCCAAATCTCATGAGTCGAAAATACGCCTTTTAAACCTGTTACAAACTGTATGTAAGTCCTGTAAAATCTGTAGAACAAACATTTCTAGCGCCCTGCGCTCCGGTCAAACATTAAGTAAAATCACCGCTTAATTCTGCTTATCATAACTCTCTCTATTCTACCACTTTTTTTCATATAATCCTATTCTCCAAAGTCCTCTTTTTTTCCTGCCCGGTACTTATTTTTTGAGGAACCATTACGATCCTGTTTATAAGAAAACACTGTACTTACATCCGATTTTTCTGATGATATAATTTGCAAACATCGTGACGGAATACTCAAATTGACTCTTCACTTTTTAAAGGCATAGATTGAGAATAAATGGTAATGATGATTTGTTTTTAGTTGGGGGTTCCTGATTCAATGATGGGGAAAAACCCATAAGAAAAACATTATCGATGTAATTCGCAGAATCCAGACCATTTAGAGGTAGTTTTTCTTGCGATATAAGAATACTGATTCTTCGAAGTTTTATACTTTTCTATATTTTTAAAAAAAGAGGGATGTTTCACGTGAAACATTCCTCTTAATCTCTTTCGATATTAAACTATGAAAATCTTTTGTACTCTCCATTTCTGAGAGATTTCATACCAGCTATAGAGGCGTTTTAATAGCTGTCCCTGCTTTTCGGGGGTATTTACCCGGTGTCGCCCCTGTCTTGTCAATCACGATGATGTGACGTTCCGATTCCTCCACCGGAAGAGTGAACTGTTCCACCCGGTTAAGCTTCCCTTTAAGCTCTTTCAAACTTCGGGATGCTTCTTTCACTTCCTCATCCGGACTGCTGCCCTTCATGGCCGCGAAGACCCCTCCTACTTTCACATAAGGAAGGCAGAATTCATTCAGCACCGAAAGCTTTGCTACTGCACGCGCTGTAACCAGATCATAATGATCACGATGTTCAGGTTTACGCGCCCAATCTTCAGCCCGGCCATGCAGCGATTGGACATACTCCAAGCCGGTTTCCTGCACAACATGCTGAAGGAAGTTAATTCGCTTATTCAGTGAATCAATAATGGTTAAGTGAAGATGCGGGAAGCATATTTTAAGCGGAATCCCCGGAAAACCCGCACCGGATCCAATGTCCGCCATCGTCTTCACCTGATTCATATCTACATAAAAGGCAAGAGATATGGAATCATAAAAATGCTTCGTATAAACCTGCTCCCGATCTGTAATGCCGGTAAGGTTCATCTTTTCATTCCAGGAGACGAGCTCTTGATAATAGGTTTCAAACTGTTCCAATTGGGACGAGCTAACCTCGATCCCCTTTTCATGAAGTCGCTGTGTAAAAGCCTCTTGTATATGGTCCATGCGTTAACCTCTTGCGGCTGTTACCCGGTTATAGTGCTCCAGATAAACCAGTAGAATGGAAATATCCGCAGGCGTTACGCCGGAAATACGGGATGCCTGCCCGATTGAGATTGGCCGGATACTCGAAAGCTTCTGCCGCGCTTCAATCGCAATGCCTTCGATTTCATTATAATCAATCGTTTCCGGAATCTTCTTCTTATTCATCTTTTTCAGGCGTTCCACGTGGATAAGCTGTTTTTCGATATATCCGGCATATTTGATTTGAATCTCGACTTGCTCCTTCATTTCCTCAGTCAGGTTGAACGGAGACGGGGAGATTTCTTCGATATGATCATGGCTGACTTCCGGACGACGCAAAATCGTCAGCAAATTGCTGCCATCCTGGATTGGCGCAGACCCCAACCGTTCCAGCATCTCATTCACATGGGAAGGACCTACTTTGGCTGCCTGAAGGCGCTCAATCTCCTGCTCCACCTTTTCCTTCTTAGCCAGGAACTTCGCGAAACGTTCATCGGAGATCAAACCAATTTCATGGCCAAGCGGTGTCAGACGCAGATCCGCATTATCGTGCCGCAGAAGTAAGCGGTATTCCGCACGGGATGTCAGCAGACGGTATGGTTCATTGGTTCCTTTCGTTACCAGATCATCGATCAATACACCGATATATCCTTGCGAACGATCCAGAATGACTGGTTCCTTGTCTTGAACGCGGCGTGCCGCGTTAATACCCGCCATGACTCCTTGTCCAGCAGCTTCTTCATAACCAGAAGTACCATTGATTTGCCCGGCAGTGAACAGCCCCGGAATCATTTTGGTTTCAAGCGAAGGCCACAATTGTGTCGGAACAACGGCATCGTATTCGATCGCGTAACCGTTACGCATCATCTCTACCTTTTCCAGACCTGGAATGGAACGCAGCATAGCAAGCTGAACGTCCTCCGGCATACTGGTGGATAGACCTTGGACATAATATTCAGAAGTATTTTTGCCTTCGGGCTCCAGGAAAATCTGATGCTT
The DNA here is from genome assembly GCF_022898935.1 of Paenibacillus mangrovi. Classification (GTDB taxonomy): domain Bacteria; phylum Bacillota; class Bacilli; order Paenibacillales; family Paenibacillaceae; genus Paenibacillus_AQ; species Paenibacillus_AQ mangrovi. Next base: position 468,588 of record NZ_JALIRP010000005.1, read on the forward strand.
CGGCTTATCGCTGAAGCGTACGATTTTATCCTCGATGGATGGGCAGTAGCGCGGCCCTGTTCCCTCAATCATGCCGGAGAACATTGGTGCCCGATGCAGGTTGGCATTAATAATTTGATGGGTTTCGAGCGACGTATATGTCAGCCAGCAAGGAAGCTGTTCGTTATCAGAACCTTCGGTCTCATAGGAGAAGAACTTCGGCTTCTCATCGCCTGGTTGAATTTCCGTTTTCGAAAAATCAATGGTCGATTTGTGAACACGCGGAGGTGTTCCTGTTTTAAAACGAACGAGGTCAAATCCAAGCTCGCGCAAGTTCTCAGCCAGTTTAATCGAAGGCTGTTGGTTGTTCGGGCCGCTCTCATACGTCATTTCACCCATAATCACTTTACCGCGCAGGTAAGTACCGGTCGTCAAAACAACGGATTTGGCGCGGTATGCCGTACCGGTTTTGGTAATTACACCAACGCAGACGCCGTCTTCCACGATCAGCTCTTCCACCATTCCTTGACGCATGGTCAGGTTCGGTTCCTTTTCCATCGTTTCCTTCATGGTATGCTGATACAGAAATTTATCCGCTTGGGCACGCAGGGCATGAACAGCCGGTCCCTTCCCTGTGTTCAGCATGCGCATTTGAATATAGGTCTTATCAATATTGCGTCCCATTTCCCCGCCGAGCGCATCAATTTCACGGACGACATGACCTTTCGCAGGTCCTCCGATCGAAGGATTGCAGGGCATAAAAGCAACCATATCCAGGTTTATCGTAATCATCAGCGTGCTGCTTCCCATACGGGCTGCAGCGAGGGCAGCTTCACAGCCGGCATGACCCGCGCCGATGACAATCACATCATAGCTGCCGCCATCAAAACTCATGCATAAAACCTCCTTTTCATATTCGAAAAATAAATTTATATAAGCGCGTTCTTTATTTACCTAAACAGAATTGTGAGAATATTTGATCCAGCAGCGAATCCGATGCCGTATCGCCAATAATCTCACCCAGCTGCTCCCAAGCGAGCCGAACATCGATCTGGATCATGTCGATCGGAATGAACTGCTCAGCGGCATCATAAGCATCCTGCAGCGATTTATTCGCCTTTTTAAGCAGGGCAATATGACGCACATTGCTGACATAAGTCAAATCCCCAGATTCAATGCTACCGCTGAAGAAGAGCTGGGAGATAGCAGCTTCGAGCGCATCGATCCCCTCTTGTGCCTTCACAGACATCGGTACAATCAAATCCTCCGCATAATACCGCGACAAGATATCCTTATCCAGCTGTGGAGGTAAGTCCATTTTATTCATAATGACAATCGATTGTCTACCGCGGATTTGTTCCATTAATTCCAGTTCATCCTCATGCAGCGGCTCACTGGTATTCAGAACAAGCAGAATCAGGTCCGCCTCTGTAACGGCATGCTTGGAGCGCTCCACGCCAATTTTCTCCACGACATCCATCGTTTCACGAATACCGGCGGTATCCAGCAGCTTCAACGGAATATTGTTAATTGTAACAAACTCCTCTATGACATCTCTCGTCGTTCCCGGAATATCCGTTACGATCGCACGATTGGTATGGGCCAAAGCATTCAGCAGCGAGGATTTACCGACATTCGGACGGCCAACAATGGCAGTGGTAATTCCCTCACGCAAAATCTTGCCTTGCTCGGCAGTCTTCAGCAGCTTCGCTATCCCCTGCATGACCTCGGTACTCTTTTCCTTGATAAACTCGGCCGTGAGCGATTCGACATCATGCTCGGGATAATCGATATTCACCTCGATATGTGCCATTGTCTCCACCAAAATATGCCGCAGCTGCCTGATCTGCTCGGACAGAGCTCCCTCCACCTGTTTTAATGCGACAGAGAAAGCCCGGTCCGATTTGGACCGGATCAAATCGATGACGGCTTCCGCTTGGGACAGATCGATCCGTCCATTCAAAAAAGCACGCTTCGTGAACTCGCCCGGTTCCGCTAAACGGATATCCTGCTGGAGCAGCAGATCCATCACTCTTTTCACTGAAATGACGCCGCCGTGCGTGCTGATCTCTACGACATCCTCTGTTGTAAAAGAACGTGGAGCGCGCATGACGGTAACCAAAACCTCTTCTACCCGCTCTTCTCCATCCGGATCAATGATGTGCCCATAATGGACCGTATGCGTCGCCGCCTCGGTCAGCTTGGTTTTACTATGAAAAATCTTCTCCACCTCGGCAATGGATTCGGGACCGCTCACACGGATTACCGCGATGCCCGCCTCCCCCACGGCCGTCGAAATGGCTGCAATTGTATCACTAAGCAACGTCTTTCACCTCATTTTTCCTGCTGTCATTCCTCCATCGCCCTCTTACTTCTATCCTATCCACCTCGGGGATTGTAAAGACTCCAGGACTGAACAAACAGCTCCTTATCTACGAAAAAAGCAATGACTTCATCAGCTGTGACAGCTGAGTAAAGTCATTGCACATCCATGCTCATCTCAGGATATGAATCCCATCTACTTTAATGTAATGACAATACGCCGGTTTGGCTCTTCCCCTTTGCTGTATGTCTTCACCTGCGGATGATCCTGCAGTCTGGAGTGAATGACTTTACGCTCCTGTGAAGACATCGGCTCAAGGACAACCTCCTTGTGTGAACGGATGACGCGGCCCGCAAGGCGGTCCGCCAAATCCTCCAGCGTTTTCTTGCGCCGCTCCCGGAAATTTTCTGCATCCAGCACAATGCGGATATAGCTGTCCGAATAGCGGTTGGCCACAATGTTGGCCAGGTACTGCAGGGCATCCAAGGTTTGTCCTCTTCTACCAATAATGAGGCCCAAATCAGGTCCGAATATTTGAAGCGTTGTAACATCCTTGGCATGCTGGACATCTACGGTGACATCCAGGCCCATGCTTTTGCCGACATCTTTGATAAACTGTACGGCTTCTTCGTAAGGATCAAGCTCAGTCTTCTCTTCCTCAGCCACCGGCACAGCCGGATCTAATGGCAATGTTGATGCCGTCTTGACTGGAGTTGGCTCAGGATCAGGCAGCAGCGTTAGCTCAACCTTCGCTTCCTTGACGCCAATCAGTCCCAGGAATCCTTTTGACGGCTGCGTTATGATATTGACCGTAACCCGGTCCTGACTTACCCCAAGCTGGGCCAGTCCTTGTCTTACAGCTTCTTCAACGGTTTTTCCTGATACGACGACTTTGCTCATTTAGATTTTTTGGCCCCCTTTTTACCTTTTCCCGCATTGCCTTTATTGCTCTTATTGCCTTGGCTGTTGTTCTTTCCACCACTGCCTCCGGCGGAAGATACGGCCGCTACATTCGCATTCGGCTTGTGATTGCGGTATAAGAAATAGTTCTGTACGATCGTGTACAGGTTACTGTAGAACCAGTATAATGGCAGCGCAGACGGGAACTGGTACGACATGAAGAAAATGAGTACCGGATACACCATCATCATGAACTTCATAGCCCCCTGCTGCGGGCTTGGGTTCATTTTCATCATCATGCTGGACTGAATGAATGTCGTTGCTGCAGCAAGTATCGGTAGGATAAAGGTTTGGTCCGGCTTACCAAGCTGAAGCCATAAGAAAGAATGATCATATAAATATTTATTATGAATAATCGAGTTATAGAGAGCGATAAATACAGGCATTTGCACGATCAGCGGCAAACATCCTGCCATCGGGTTAACTTTATTTTCCTGGAACAAGCGCATCGTTTCCTGCTGCTGCTTCTCCGGGTTATCTTTGTATTTCTCTTTGATCTTGGCAAGCTCAGGCTGGATCGCCTGCATGGCTCTTGAGCTTCGAACCTGTTTGATCGACAGCGGCAAAATAAGCGTCCGCACGATAATCACCATAACAAGGACGGCCAGTCCATATTCACCATTAAACCAATGTGCAAACGTATCCAGTGCATACGAGAAATAATAAACAACGTTTCTCTGCCAGAAACTACCGCTATTTCTCATATCTTCGGTTGTATATGTTATCGAACTACTACCACTGGTACCGCACGCAGTTAATACCATCACTGCAAGCATCATTACAGCAATAAGCAGGATCAGTTTCCTGCCTCGTCTCGTCTTGAATAGCGACACTTGATAACCCCTCTCTGAACACTTCCGTTCAACATAGATCATACCATAATTATATGGACAAAGAAACCAACTTTCACCGCGCTGGAGGCCGCAGCAGCGACGCTTTGCGCAGCACATGAAGCACGCTTTTTTCCAAGTCCTTATAAGGCATATCCAGCGCACCTTTGCGAACAATAAAAACAAGATCCACATGCTCGATTAGCTTATCCTCTTGATGACGGACAATCTCTTTGACGAGCCGACGCATCCGGTTGCGGACAACAGCATTGCCCACCTTTTTACTGACGGAAATACCCACTCTAAATTTTTCTACCTCTTTTTTGCGGAACCAATACACGACAAACTGGTGGTTCGCAAAAGACTTCCCATGACGATATACGCGGCTGAAGTCCGCTCGGTTTCGTAAACGTAAACTTTTTTGCAATCATATCCCCTGCCTGCCATCCGCCCTCACTGTTCAAGCGGTCATTTCTTGACAATAAGAAAGCTTTATTTTTTAGCATGACTAGACCAAGAATCTCTTATCATGCATCCTTCTAATTACCTGCAAATCGATGTTTAAATTTTTACTTCATATAATATAAGGAAAGATCACATTCAGTATCGTCATCCCTCGGCGATCATAAACCACCTGCTGCCAAGTTCATCCTTCCCTTTTTTTTGCTCATTTTGAAGCGAATCTATATTAATCCAACTTATAAACGTACCGTATTCCTGCAAAAATGAAGAAAAAAAGACCACCGCAGTGGTCTTCATGCACGAAATTTACGCACTCAATACTTTTCTGCCTTTCAGGCGACGAGCTGCCAGCACTTTACGGCCGTTTTTCGTGCTCATTCTTTTCCGGAAACCATGAACCTTTTTGCGTTTGCTCACATTCGGTTTAAATGTCGGTCTCATGTATTGCACACCCCCTTACAGGATCTCATAACCTTATGGTTAATTCATTTTCATCTACACAGAAAATGCCTTTATACATTTAACCATGTCAAGAGCTAAAAGTCAACTGATCCCTTCCCTCATTTACATCAAAATCACAGCGAAAAAAAGGCATCCTCCCTCATTTTATCCAATTTCACCATTTCGCTGTCCCTCTAAAAAGAAAAACGTCTATCGAGGTACTTTCTCAGATCTACCTGTTCCTTAGACAGCCAGCTGCAGTTTTACATTCGACCTTCATGAGACTTAAGGCATCTCTCCCTCTTTAATGCTATTGCTCTTTGGCCTCTCAAGAAAATTGAAAATCCTTGGCCTTCCCCTTGATTTAAGCTCGCTGATATTAAAAGAGGTTTTCCACAGGCCGAGCGAAATTCGATTCATAAAAATCCACAGATCCCACTTATCCACTTGTTCACAAGAATCGCCGCAGCTTTCTCTTTTCCGGCACAAGCTGTGCACAACTTATTTGGTAATTTTAAGGATGCTGTCGAAACTTAAACAATTTATAAACAATATATAGTGTTGTGAATACAATTTATACACAACTTATTGAATTTGTGGATAAATTGGACGCATACATTGATAAAAAGGGATTCTTTTGCTATGATTATATTACTTTTGGATGTGAATATCTGTTTTCACCCATAATATTATCAACAAGCTGTGGATAAACTTGTGAACAATTTTAATTTGTCCACTTTTTTTTATTTTCTCCTAATGTGAAATTGGGGATAAGATTCACCAGCATTCATTTTTTTTCGACAATTCCACTCAAGTGGCGAAGGCAAAGCCGCATTTGGAAGATTTAAAGGAGTGACAGTCAGTGGACAGCCATACTTCCGAATTATGGCAGCAAATCCTATCCATTATTCATACCAAGCTAAGCAAGCCAAGCTTCGACACCTGGTTTAAAGCAACGAAAGCGATCCAAATGAGTGACCACTCCATTGTCATTTCCGCGCCTACCACTTTTGCTGTTGAATGGTTGGAAAGCCGCTATACCAAACTCGTCAGTACGACCATCTTCGAAGTGCTTGGCAAACAAGTTGACGTCAGATTCGTCATCGAAGAGAACAAGCCTGCAGAAGTGGTTACCCAGCAGCCCGCTCCAGTGCCTCAGGTGACCCAAGAAGAAGCATTCAACCATATGCTAAATCCCAAATACACCTTTGATACATTCGTTATTGGATCCGGGAACCGGTTTGCCCATGCGGCATCGCTCGCCGTCGCCGAGGCGCCGGCTAAAGCATACAACCCTTTATTTCTATACGGGGGCGTAGGGCTGGGAAAAACGCACTTGATGCACGCTATTGGCCATTACATCCTGGAGCATAATCCTGCAAGCCGCGTCGTGTACATTTCTTCCGAGAAATTCACGAATGAATTCATTAATTCCATCCGGGACAACCGGGCGGAAAGTTTCCGTAACAAGTACCGCAACGTGGATATACTGCTGATTGATGACATTCAATTCCTTGCTGGGAAAGAATCGACTCAGGAGGAATTTTTCCATACATTTAACGCGCTGCACGAGGAACAGAAGCAAATCATTATCTCCAGTGATAGACCGCCAAAGGAAATTCCGACCCTGGAAGATCGGCTCAGGTCCCGCTTCGAATGGGGACTCATTACTGACATTCAGCCTCCGGACTTGGAAACGCGGATCGCCATTCTACGCAAAAAAGCGAAGGCCGAAAATCTCGACATTCCGAACGAAGCCATGATGTATATCGCCAATCAGATCGATACGAACATCCGTGAGCTCGAGGGTGCCTTGATCCGGGTCGTCGCCTATTCGTCGCTTACCAATCAAGACGTCTCAACGCATCTGGCTGCAGAAGCATTGAAGGATATCATCCCTTCCAGCCGACCGAAAATGATCACCATCCAAGACATTCAACAAAAAGTCGGGGAATACTACAATTTGAAGCTGGAGGATTTCAAGGCACGCAAACGAACGAAAGCCGTCGCCTTCCCACGACAAATTGCCATGTATCTCTCGCGCGAGTTGACGGATTTTTCTCTGCCCAAAATCGGTGAGGCCTTCGGAGGCCGGGACCACACCACCGTGATTCATGCGCATGAAAAAATATCCCAGTCGCTGAAGAATGACCAGGATCTTTTTAAAGTGATCAATAACATTACAGAAAAAATCAAAAATCCGACCTGAACAAGTTCAAAGCCTATGCACAATCTATACACATGTGGATAGGCTTAATTTGTTGGGGATTTCCGGGCTTATCCACATATTCAGTGCCCCTACTGCTATTACTATGTTTTAAATATATAAATATAACCATAAGAGCTGCGCAAAGAACGAGTTCAAAAAAGGTACTCTCCCATTCAGCTCGAAATTCCTGCTAGGAGTGAAAAAATGAAGATCAGCATTCTTAAAAATGTCCTTAACGAATCCATTCAGCATGTATCCAAAGCGATATCCAGCCGTACCACTATTCCGATCCTTGGAGGCATCAAGCTGGATGTCACTCATCAGGGCGTCACTTTGACGGCAAGTGATACGGATATCTCGATTCAGTCGTTTATTCCTGTAGAGGATGACAACAAAACGATCGTACAGGTGGAGCAACCCGGCAGCGTTGTGCTTCCAGCCAAATTTTTCGTGGAAATCATCAAAAAGCTACCTTCCCAGGAAGTTCAGATGGAGGTAAAAGAGCAGTTCCAAACCTTTATCTCTTCCGGTGCCACTGAAATTCAGATGGTCGGTCTCGATCCAGAGGAATTCCCTGTGCTTCCTGACATTGAAGGCAATCAGACGATTTCCATTCCGGGCGCACTGCTGAAAAATATGATCCGTCAAACGGTATTTGCCATTTCCACTCAGGAAACGACACCAATTTTGACAGGGGTTTTGTGGAACCTGGAGAATGATGATCTGAAATTCACTGCCACAGACCGCCACCGTCTTGCGACACGATCTGCCCATTTGGAAGGAACGGAAGAAGTGAAATTCAGCAATGTCGTCATTGCCGGCAAAACACTGAACGAGCTGAGCAAAATCGTGCCTGATCAAAATGCTTTGGTTGATATTGTTGTAGCGGACAACCAAGTTCTCTTCAAGCTGGACCGCGTATTGTTCTATTCCCGTATTCTGGACGGCATTTATCCGGATACTTCTAGAATTATTCCGACAAGCTATAAAACAGAACTCGTTTTGGACACAAAAAAATTAAGCGAATCGATCGACCGTGCTTATTTGCTGTCCCGTGAGGAAAAAACGAATATTGTGCGGCTACAGACAATGGAAAACGGGGGCATTGAAATTTCCTCGAGTTCGTCCGAGCTCGGTAAAGTGCGTGAGGAACTCGATGTGATTGATTTCAAAGGGGAGCCGCTGCGCATATCCTTCAACTCCAAATATATGCTTGATGTGCTGAAAATCGTGGAAAGCGAGCAGCTGATGATTGCCTTTACCGGCATGATGAGCCCGATTATCCTCAAACCGATGGATGACAGCCAAAGCTCGTATATCATTCTTCCTTACCGGACCACGAACTAAAAGCTCTGAACTTATGCACAGGAAGGGCGTTAACGATGAAAGAAATAGTTATCCACAGTGAATATATTAAGCTTGATCAGTTTTTGAAACTGGCTGACTGCGTACCCACAGGCGGAATGGCGAAGGCGCTGCTACAGGAAGGTCAGGTACTTGTGAATGGAGAGCCTGAGGAACGCCGAGGACGGAAGCTCTATCCCGGAGACCAGGTGAAGGTGGAGGACTGCGGCGAATTTACAGTAGCCCGCGAGTCCTGATATGCCCCTCACGAAGCCGCGGCTATAAGTGGCGATAGGCGGGAGATGAGGAGGAAACGCAGTGTTTGTAAAAAGCATTAGTCTGCAGCATTACCGCAACTATGAGGAACTGAAGCTGGATTCTTTTGGCGATGTCAATCTGCTGATCGGACAAAATGCACAGGGGAAGACCAATTTGCTCGAGGCAATTTTTGTTCTTGCGCTGACCAAAAGCCACCGTACCTCCAGAGATCGTGAATTGATTTCTTTTCAGGATAAAAGTGCGCACCTGTCTGCCGTGGTGGAGAAGAAGTACGGCCCGCTCACGCTGGACCTGAATCTTTCACCGCAGGGGAAGAGAGCCAAGATCAACAGTCTCGAGCAGCGGAAGCTGAGTGACTTTATCGGATCGCTAAATGTGGTTATGTTCGCACCTGAGGATCTGGAGATTGTGAAGGGAACGCCTGGCATACGCCGGCGTTTTCTTGACATGGAAATCGGTCAGGTTCAGCCCGGATACCTTTTTCACCTGCAGCAGTACCAGAAGGTGCTGAATCAGAGGAATAATCTGCTCAAACAAATGTGGGGCAAAGACAAGCCGCAGCAGGGGCTTTTGGAGGTATGGGACCAGCAGCTGGCAGAGCACGGTGTTAAAATCATCAAAAAGAGGAAACAATTCATAGTAAAGCTGCAAAGATGGGCAGAAACCATCCACCACGGCATTACGAACGGCAGCGAAGACCTGAAACTTGTCTATCTTCCGTCGTTTGGCGAAGAGACGGAGGAAGATGAAGCTTATCTTTTTGAACAATTTATGTTAAAATTATCACAACTGAAGGATCAGGAGCTTCGGCGCGGTATGACACTTGCCGGGCCTCATCGTGATGATTTGGCCTTTTTCATCAATGGCAGGGAAGTGCATACTTACGGATCTCAGGGACAGCAGCGTACGACTGCATTGTCTCTCAAACTGGCGGAAATTGAACTAATCCAGGAAGAGATCGGGGAATATCCGGTACTGCTTCTGGATGATGTATTGTCCGAGCTTGACCCTTACCGCCAAACGCAGCTGATCGAAACATTTCAGAGCAAGGTGCAGACCTTTATTACAGCGACGGGAGTCGAGAGCCTGAGTGTGGATAAACTGAAGAACGCCAACATCTTTCATGTTCATGACGGACACGTTGGCTCTTAAGGAGCTGAGGACTATGTATATTCATCTGGGCGGTGAAAAAATTATCCGTTCTGCGGAATTGGTCGCTATTTTTGATATATCGATCGAGAAATCTTCAAAAATATCCAAGCAATTTGCCAGCCATGCATGTCAGCAGAAGAATGTGGAATATATCAGTGAAGAGGAAGCCAAGTCCATCGTCGTGACCCAGAGCACAGTCTATTATTCCCCGATTTCATCCTCCACACTCAAGAAGCGGGCCAAAGTGTTTGTGGCCAATGCTTGACATATAAGTTTTTTAAATCATTGGGATTCGTAATAGCAGATATAGAATTTATAGAAGTAGGTGACAGGCATGTCTATGAATCAACCGCAATATGATGAGAGTCAGATTCAGGTTCTGGAGGGTCTGGAAGCCGTCCGTAAACGTCCTGGTATGTATATCGGATCCACCAGCGCCAAAGGCCTTCACCATTTGGTATGGGAAGTCGTCGACAACAGTATTGACGAAGCTATGGCCGGCATTTGTGATCATATCGAAGTTATCGTTCACAAAGACAACAGCATTACGGTTATTGATAACGGACGGGGGATCCCAGTCGGTGAAAATGCCAAACTGAAAAAATCCACACTTGAAGTCGTTATGACTGTGCTGCATGCAGGCGGTAAATTCGGCGGCGGCGGATACAAGGTATCCGGCGGTCTGCATGGTGTGGGTGTCTCTGTCGTTAACGCATTGTCGACGAAGGTTGTCGTGCAGGTAAGACGTGACGGGCATATCTATCAACAGGAATACCATCGGGGCGTTCCGCAGTATGATATTAAAATTGTCGGCGATACCGACGATCACGGAACGACAGTTACATTCTTACCTGACCCGGAGATTTTTACCGAAACGACCGAATATGATTACAACACGCTGCTGACACGGATCAGAGAACTGGCTTTCTTGAACAAAGGCATTGCCCTGACGCTGACAGATGAGCGGACAGGGGCATCCAACTATTTCAAATATGAGGGCGGCATCATTGAGTACGTCAAGTATTTGAACGAGAAAAAGGAGCCACTCCATGAGCAGCCGATTTACGTTGAAGGCTCACGCGATATGATCCAGGTCGAAATTGCGCTGCAGTACAACGACAGCTACACGGAGAACATTTATTCATTTGCCAACAACATCAACACGCATGAAGGCGGTACGCATGAGTCCGGCTTCAAGAGTGCTTTGACTCGTATCATCAATGATTATGCCCGTAAGAGCGGCATGATCAAGGACAGCAACTCCAACCTCTCCGGTGATGATGTCCGTGAAGGTCTGACAGCGATCATTTCCGTCAAAATCCCTGAGCCTCAGTTTGAAGGACAAACGAAGACCAAACTTGGAAACAGTGAGGTCCGCGGTATCGTGGAATCTCTATTTTCTGAAAAACTGCAGGAGTTCATGGGTGAGAATCCTGCTGTCTCCAAACGCGTACTGGAAAAAGCGTTGCAGGCGTCCCGTGCCCGCGAAGCTGCGCGTAAAGCGCGTGAGTTGACACGCCGGAAGAGTGCGCTCGAAATCAGTGCCCTGCCGGGAAAACTCGCAGATTGCTCCTCCAAGGATGCATCGATCAGTGAGCTTTATATCGTCGAAGGGGACTCCGCCGGTGGATCCGCTAAACAGGGACGCGACCGTCATTTCCAAGCGATCCTGCCGATCCGCGGTAAGATCCTGAACGTTGAAAAAGCGCGTCTGGACCGGATTCTGTCTAACCTGGAAATCCGGGCTATGGTAACCGCAATGGGAACAGGGATTGGTGACGAGGATTTCGACATCAGCAAAGCCCGTTACCATAAGCTGATCATCATGACCGATGCCGACGTCGACGGAGCGCATATCCGAACACTGCTCCTGACGTTCTTTTACCGGTATATGCGGCAGCTGGTTGAAGCGGGATATATTTATATCGCTCAGCCACCTTTGTTCAAAATCGAACGGAATAAAACGGTGCGTTATGCCGGTTCCGAAAAAGAACGCGATGAAATTATCGCTGAGTTCGGAGAAAATGCCAAATTCAACATTCAGCGCTATAAAGGTTTGGGTGAGATGAATCCTGAGCAGCTGTGGGAAACTACAATGGATCCGGAAAGCCGGACCATGCTGCAGGTGACCATTGAAGATGCAATGCAGGCGGATATGATTTTTGATACCCTGATGGGTGATAATGTTGAGCCGCGCCGTGATTTCATTCACGAGCATGCTAAGCATGTGAAGAACCTGGATATCTAGACGAGTGAATAATGCCAAGAAGGTGCCTATGTGTGCACCTTCTTCTTTTTTTGGTGGCTGCTCATACTCTGGATTTGCGGCGGATTTTCTTTTTTGGAGCCCAAATGCGTCCATAGGCTATGGCATAATGTTGAATGCGGCGGTATATGCTTTTATCCTTGAAAAAATTCCTGAAAGGGAGAATGGCAGGCATTGTATTAACCTCTAGAATCCATAGGGATAACTCTGGACCGATGGCAATATCCAGTCCAATTTCTTTCAGTCTTGGATAATCATTTTGCAGCTGTTTGGCGGTAGCTTCACCGAGCTCGTAGAGTTCTTTTTCAAGGGTGTCGATTCTTTCCTTGGGAGCATGTTCTGTAAGTACCTCGTCCAGCATTTTAATGGTCCCGCCGCTGTGATAGTTGGTAATGATTCTATTTATGGCTGCCACACGGGCTACGATGGCAGTGGTCTCCCAGTTGCCATAGGGCGTTTTTTGCGTCAATACTCTTAAATCAAACGATCGGTCCATGTATTTCAACTTGGGAATGCCCTGCTGTATGAGATACAGCTTTTTCCCTGTGCGGCTGTGGACGGCACGATGCAGATCGTCCAAGGAATTAAAATCATCGCTGCGGGTCTCATAATGCAGCCGGTAATGTTCTTGGGGGACGGGCTCGCTGTCCTGCTCCAAATTACTCTGCTCAATATTACTCTGCTCATGAAGCCGGTCGACGCACATGACGCCATTGCCGTAAGTACCGACATCAGGCTTGATATATACTAGCGGGTGAATGTTTAACATTTCGCCGAGTGTGGCCTTTGAGTATTTGAGAGTGAGTGGAATATAGCGTGTGATCTGGCTGTCATGTAGCAGTACTTTCGTTTTAACCCACTTACTTGGAACACGCTGTATGGCCAAGACATTTCATCCTTTCCGCGAAAGTAGAGATTGGAAGGCAGCAGTCTGCCCAATAAGGGGGAGCAAGAAGATCAAGGAATGTGTAAAACATAGGACAAGGTAGCGAATGAATGGTATAATATAAAGATGCTGTGATTTTAAAATTACACCTAAAAATAGCTTCTTTTGCCTATCAGTATATGTCGGGCGACAAAGAAAGGTAGGGCGTATCCCCATAAGCGTGTAAGTTGGGCGGTACTACGGGAGAGAAAAGCTAAACGTTTAATTGTGCTCTTTTTGTGAAAGTAATATAATAAAGATTGATGGTTTTATCGTAATTTTAATCATCGAACGGTACTGCTTCCTCCGGTAACCGGCGGATTGCGGCATGCCGTTTTATGCTTGTATGGAACTAAAGTTCGTACTGTCAGAAGTTCTGAAAAAGGCTTCTTTTTAAGGCCTGCTGCCGCTTGAGCTTTAGTTTAGATTGAATATAGATGCGTTTGTGAGTGAAATGGAGGAGGTCCACCATGGCAGAAGAAAATAATCCCCAGATTAAGGAGCGGGACATTGGTGTTGAAATGCGCGAATCCTTTATGGATTATGCGATGAGCATCATTGTGAGCCGGGCTTTGCCGGATGTACGGGATGGACTGAAGCCGGTACACCGGCGCGTGCTCTATGCCATGTCCGAACTTGGGTTGTCCCCGGACAAACCGTTTAAGAAATCGGCGAGAATCGTCGGCGAGGTCATCGGTAAGTATCATCCACACGGTGACGTACCTGCGTATGAAACGATGGTCCGGATGGCCCAGGATTTTTCGATGCGCTACATGCTTGTCGAAGGTCACGGCAACTTTGGCTCTGTTGACGGCGATGCTCCGGCTGCTATGCGTTATACCGAAGCACGTCTATCGAAGATTGCTCAGGAAATGCTGCGCGATATTAACAAAGAAACCATTGATTTTACCGAAAACTATGATGGCGAAGAGCTGGAGCCGGTCGTGCTGCCTGCGAGATACCCGAACCTTTTGGTGAATGGTGTATCCGGTATTGCCGTTGGTATGGCTACCAACATTCCGCCGCATAATCTGGGTGAAGTTATCGATGGCGCACTTGCCCTGATCAAGGATCCTGATCTGACTTCGCTGGATTTGATGGATTATATTCACGGCCCGGATTTCCCAACGAGCGGTTATGTACTTGGACGTTCAGGAATCCGGCAGGCCTATGAAACCGGACGCGGCTCCGTAACCATGCGTGCCAAAGCGGAGATTGAGGAACATAATAATAAAGCGCGGATTGTCGTGACTGAGCTTCCATACCAAGTGAATAAAGCGCGTTTGGTGGAGAAGATTGCCGAGCTCGTACGTGAGAAGCGTATTGACGGCATTACAGACCTTCGTGACGAATCCGACCGTACGGGTATGCGGATCGTCATCGAGCTGCGCCGCGATGTGAATCCGAGTGTTATGCTGAACAACCTGTACAAACATACAGCGATGCAATCTACATTTGGCATTAACATGCTGGCCATTGTGAAAAATGAACCAAAAGTTCTGAGTTTGCGCGATGTACTGCATTACTACCTGGAGCACCAGGTTGAAGTCATTCGCCGCCGGACGGAATACGACTTGAAAAAAGCCGAAGCCCGCGCCCATATCCTTGAAGGTTTGCGCGTAGCCTTGGATCATCTGGATGAAGTCATCTCCATAATCCGCGGATCCCAGACGACTGATATTGCCCGTGAACGCTTGATTGAACGCTTTGGCCTCAGCAATGAGCAAACGCAGGCGATTCTCGAAATGCGTTTGCAGCGCCTGACCGGTCTGGAACGCGAGAAGATTGAAAATGAATACCAGGAACTGATGACCAAAATTGCCGAGTACAAGGAAATTCTGGCCAACCATCAATTGGTTTTGGAGATCATCAGCAACGAGTTGCTTGAAATCAAAGAACGTTATGCCGATGAACGCCGTACCGAAATCACGGTGGGTGAAGAAAGCATTTTGGATGAAGACCTGATTCCGCGTGAAGAAGTGGTCATCACCATTACCCATACAGGCTACATCAAACGCTTGCCGGCTAACACGTACCGCAGCCAAAAGCGGGGCGGACGCGGGGTTGTGGGCATGGATACGAAGGATGAGGACTTTGTCGAGCATCTGTTTGTAACCAACTCCCACCATTACCTCATGTTCTTCACCGACAGAGGAAAGGTATACCGGCTTAAGGCGTACGAAATTCCTGATCTGAGCCGTACTGCCCGCGGAACGGCGATCATCAACCTGATTCAGATTGAACAGGGAGAAACGATCAATGCAGTGATCCCGGTCGAGGAATTCGAAAGCGACAAATACCTGTTCTTCGTTACACGGAGCGGGATTGTCAAGAAAACGCCGCTTGAGGACTACGTGAATATCCGCAAGGGTGGTCTCATCGCGATTAACCTTCGTGAAGATGATTCCCTGATTGAAGTGAAATTAACCGACGGACAGCAGGAATTGATTATGGGTACGGCACAAGGGATGTCGATCCGCTTCTCTGAAAACGATGTTCGTTCCATGGGCCGCAGTGCTACTGGGGTCAAAGGAATCACACTTGATGACAATGATCAGGTAATCGGTATGGATGTCGTAGATAAAGACCTGGATGCCCTGATTGTAACGTCCAAAGGTTACGGAAAACGGACGCCGCTCAATGATTACCGTTCCCAGACCCGCGGTGGTAAGGGGATCAAGACGATGAACATAACCGATAAAAACGGTTCTGTTGTCGGTCTGAAGGTTGTAAAACCGGATGAAGATCTGATGATCATTACATCCAGCGGAACACTGATCCGTACAAGCATAGATGGAATTTCCACTATGGGCCGCAATACACAAGGCGTGAAGCTGATCAATATCCGCGAGGACGACTTTGTAGCTACGGTATGCCGTGCAGACAAGAGTGAGGAGCCTGAGGATGATGAAGAAGGTGCCGAGTTCGAAGAGAACGGTATAACCGCTTCATCCGAAGGTACCGAGCCTACAGAGGCTGCTGAGGATGCCGGAACAGAAGGATCTTCAGAAGAAGAATAGATATATTTGTTGAGCAGGGCTTTTGATTATTCAAGAGCCCTGCTCTTTTTGTTTAGAAGGGAGTAGAAAGGGGAAACTTGGAGCAGTGATTGGTTGATTCCTGCCGGAATATAGATTGTACAGGCATACTATCCATAATATAATGGTGTATATTGCCATTACTTATAGATGGAAGTTAGCGAGGGAATCGTTATGGCCAGCATATCTATTTTGGAATTAAAACCCGGCATTAAGTTGTTAAAAGATGTACATACCCCACTGGGGGGGCTACTGCTGCAAAAGGGCACGGTTTTGCTTCCTCGTGACTTAGACATCCTGCGGGCCTTTATGGTGCAGTATGTAGAGGTGGATACAGGAGAAGCGGATGCGAATCATGGTTCAAAGCCAGCATCACGCAAAAGCCAGTTGAATAATTCAAAACCAGCCGAGCAGGCTCCAGCCAATAAGATCTCCAACCTTTATGATGAATATGACAAACTGATTTTGCTCGTCAAAAGCGCATATCAATCCGTCATTGCTACTGACTTGCCGATCTACGAGCTACGTAACCAGCTGGAAGCACTGATAGCGCATATCAAGGACTATAACCCATTAACGTTCACGCCAAAATCAATGAATGAGTATGACTACATTTTTCATAATGCTGTTTTATGTGCTCTGTCTTCTTACCTGCTTTCCAAGTGGGGCGGGCTTCAGCAAAAGGATTGGATGCAGGCGGCATTTGCCGGCCTGTTTCATGACATCGGCAATGTAAAGGTTGATCGGGCAATTCTATTCAAGCCCCAGCCATTATCTGCTGCAGAGGTGGAAGAAATGCGCAAGCATACGACTTATGGCTACCAGATCCTTAAGAACACAACAGCCATTAACGAAGGTGTTAGACTTGCGGCACTTCAGCATCACGAGAAGGTCGATGGATCGGGATATCCGCTGCGCCTTGAGGGAAACAAGATCCATGTATATGCCAAGATTGTGGGCATCACGGATATTTTCCACGCTATGACGCTTAACCGTATTTATCAGAAGGCTCAGTCCCCATATCTAGTGTTGGAGCAAATCCAAACTGAAGCATTCGGTAAACTTGATCCAACCCTGGTGCAGATTTTTATTCAAAAGGCGACGGAATTTCATAATGGTACGGTTGTCCGTCTTAGCAATGACCAGGTTGGAGAGATCGTCTTTACGGATCGCAGCAATCCGACGCGGCCCATGATTTCGGTAGGCGGAGAGATTGTTAACCTGGTACAGCAAAGACATCTTTATATCGATGAAGTGATATCTTCAAATTAAATAGTTGACTTAGTTAATGAAGCTGTGTTATATTATTTCTTGCCTTTCCGAAGGCGTGAAACAATACAATGCAGCTTTTAAAATATTTCTTTTTTTAA
The DNA here is from genome assembly GCF_022898935.1 of Paenibacillus mangrovi. Classification (GTDB taxonomy): domain Bacteria; phylum Bacillota; class Bacilli; order Paenibacillales; family Paenibacillaceae; genus Paenibacillus_AQ; species Paenibacillus_AQ mangrovi. The sequence continues at coordinate 486,166 of NZ_JALIRP010000005.1, forward strand.
AAAAAGCTTGCATTAAAACGAAATACATGATATATTATAAGAGTTGCTGCTGAGATAAACGAGCGGTAACGAAAACGAAAGAATTTGATCTTTGAAAACTGAACAACGAGTGAGATACAGACTTCAGCAATGAAGTCAAAACGCAAAGCAGTTCGGTCCCCGAACTGTGGAGCACAAATGAGATTTAAATCTCGTCAGATTCAAAATGAGCTACAAACTTTCTTGGAGAGTTTGATCCTGGCTCAGGACGAACGCTGGCGGCGTGCCTAATACATGCAAGTCGAGCGGACTTGATGAGGAGCTTGCTCCTCTGATGGTTAGCGGCGGACGGGTGAGTAA
>NZ_JALIRP010000006.1 GCF_022898935.1 Paenibacillus mangrovi
ATTTTAGTGCCGATACCGGGTATCGATTGGATTAAATCATATTCAAGTAACTCTTCAGCCAGGGTCTCTATCGATTTATTAAGGTCTGCTAGATGATCCTGGTATTGAAGAAGCAATTTGATGAGCAACTGCATGGAGATCAAATGACTTGGAAAAGCCGTCTCTTTAAAGGGATTTCGCCTTGCTGCTTCTACTAAGATTTGAGCGTGCTCCGAACACCATAAGACAGATCTACCGCGTCCTGTAAGGCGCCCTATTGTTGCTGTAATCTCTTCCACAGTCATACCCAGGACTTCTTTAGACGTTGGATGTAAGGCTAGAAATCGAAGCGAAACTTTCGAATAGAGGTCACCGAACACGCCATGGTATTCAGGAAAAACCTGATCTAGAATAGCCTGGAACTGCAGCTTCGCTTGAACATACATACCCGTTAAAGATTCATGCTGACGAGTGAGATAGCGTAAATTCATGAGATGCTGACCTCGTTTTTTGATGGGTTCAAACTCTTCTTTATAGAACAGCGCCCCAAGTTGATAGGCATCAGCAGCATCCGTCTTGACCCGTCTCAAATTAGTTTTTTTTGCTTCATATGAGATTAACGGATTAATGACGATGTACAGATACTGGTGCTCATCAAGAAACTGAACAACAGGGCTATGATAATGTCCTGTTGCCTCCATTACAATGCAAGGGCTCATCCCTGCAGCAGATTCCACTGCTCTAACATAATTAAGAAAAGACGATAATCCTTCTAGATCATGATTAAATCTAAAGATCTTCCCGTGAGGTACTCCACGGTCTAAAAAAGCTTGTGCATGGCTCTCTCCCTTGGACACATCCAAACCAATGACTGGATTCATGACATCACTCCTGTAGTATTTTCACCGGTAACCCCTAACCTTCTTGTCTTCCACACTATCGCATGTGATACGGGATCAACGTCCCAACCAGCCTAACCATGGTTGAACAAGTAGGGGGGATGAACAGAATAGCTCTCGGGATCCAAGTCCCACGGGCAGAAACGTTCGATCCCCGGCTACCGCTATCTTACGACCACACAAAAATGAGGTCCACCAGAAAGATCTGGTGACCTCATAATACGAACGGGCAGAATAGTTCAACTATAAGGCTGCTATCATGGTAGCCTTATTTATATTTTTTTATTATTGAGGATTGACGAAGCATGATTACAAATGTAGTATTACATTAACGATTACACATGTAGTCTAATTGGGAAGGATGCATATTCATGAAGGAGATACCTAAAATATCCGATGCGGAATGGGAAGTAATGAAGGTTTTATGGGCTAACTCTCCGATTTCTGCAAACGATGTGATTCAAGTATTGGAAGTAAATAAAGATTGGAATCCCAAGACGGTAAGAACGTTGATCACAAGACTGGTTGAAAAGAATGCTCTCGGTTACACCCAGCAAGGCAGAATCTATCTATACTATCCTCTGGTCAATGAAGATGAATGCATGAGATACGAAACGCAGTCATTCATTAAGCGAATTTACGGTGGGGCATTGAAGCCGATGCTAGTGAACTTCCTCAACGATGAGAAATTGACCCAAGAGGATATAGACGAACTGAAAAGAATTCTGGAGAAGAGAAAGGATTCGGCCAAATGATGTCACTGCTTACCGACTTGTTTATATGGATCATCACGACTTCAGCGATGGCTTGTGTACTGGTTCTCTTCATTTTCATTGCAAAAATTCTTTTGAAAGACAAATTGAAACCGAGCTGGAGTTATTTGTTGTGGACTCTTCTGATTCTTCGATTAATGTTGCCGTGGACACCAGAAAGCTCGTTCAGTGTGTTCAACATTTTACCAATAGAAAAGCAGGAATCGACCAATGATAGAGGTCATACTTTTGAGCCAAACGAACCTGCAGTAGCAAATAGTTTAGTAACAGCTGTGCAACCAACCGACTCTGCTCTACATAACGATAACGAAAGCGACTCCCTAGTAAACAAGTCTGAAGAATTTCCGAAATCGATATCAACTTTGCAAATCCTGTCTCTAGTATGGTTGATCGGCGTCGTAACACTGCTAGGCTTTATTCTCGTGGCCAACATACGGTTGGCGGCTAAATTAAATAGAGAGCCGAGCATCGAAGATCAGACGATTAGAGCTGTCTTTGAACAATGCAAAAATGAATTGAAGCTCAAGCGATACATCGTTTTAGTCGAAACGAACCATGTTTCAAGCCCGACCTTGTTTGGTGCGATCAAACCAAAGATATTGCTCCCAAGATCCGTCATGAATGCCTTGAATGTAAGCCAGCTCCGGCACGTGTTCTTGCACGAAATGTCACACATCAAACGAAATGATATCGCCATGAATTGGCTGATGAATGTTCTCCTGACGTTGCACTGGTTCAACCCTTTGCTCTGGTACGCTTACCGTAAAATGCGGGATGACCAGGAAATCGCCTGTGATTCGTTAGCATTAACTCGCATCAACCCGGAGGAGACGAAGGACTATGCCTTAACGATAATTAGATTGTTGGAAAGCTTTTCGAACCCGATCAGGCTGGCAGGAGCGGCGAGTATTTCCAGCAACAAAAAAGAGCTCAAGAGGAGAGTTGTTATGATAGCTTCATTTAGTATGAACACCAAGAAATGGTCTCTGTTGGGCCTAATGGTTATGCTGTTGATTAGCGGTTGTGCGTTGACGGACGCCAAATCAAACGATAATCCAAGAGAAGTTAAGCCTTCAGTGGTTAATCCTGATTTTCCGGTTCCGAATGATGCTGAGCTAACTAAGGGAGAAGCGAAAAACCCAAATATAAAGAGCTATGCAAAATATATTTGGAACGAAGCTGATGAAATTAAGAGTATTCCCGACCATTTTCTTAGAGAAATAGAAGCCTCTGGATGGAATGAAAAGAAAACAGAGCAAATGGGCGCAATGCGTGTATTTGAGAAGAATGGGACCATTATATGGGTAACAACACACAATGGATTCATTACTTTGTCAGAACTTAAGAAAGTAACGAATGCCGAATCAAATGATAACCAGCAAGGGTCAGATACAAAACCGAATGAGATGTTATCAGCCAAAGAACAAGAGGTTTATAACAACTTTCAAAAAGACTTAAATGAGCAGCATTTAAATGGATTAGAACCCATTAGTATAGCCAAGTTATACGTTCAAGCAAAATTGGACAATAAATACGATGTCGAATATGCCTTATATACGGATAGAGAAGGGTTTGTGCAATGGACCAAAGAAGATGACGAAAAAATTCCGGATTCAGATCGAGGGACAGAAGAACAAGTCCTCAGTACATTTAAAAATATCGAATCAGGTGAATTTGTACAAACAAGCGACTTTGAAGGATATATTGAGTATCAGTCTAACTCGGGAAGCAAGTCTAACTTTCAAATGATTAAGGACGATGATGGAATATGGAATGTTTCATTTCAACCCATTCAATAAATTCATTAGGGAATATGGAAAATGATTCGTTACGCTAACGGGACACAATACCGCAATAACCTTTAAGAAAAGGCAGCCATCAATAATGACTAAGTATTACTGTTGTCCCAATTTTTTGTGTGGTGTAATATGGAAATATCCTTTTAGAAAGCGAGTGATTATCATGAGAACCATTAAATCCGTTGGAAAAACAGTTATTTTTGAGGCACGGAAGGGTTAATTGCTTTAACTAATCCCTTCCGTACAAATCCAAAAACGGAGGGAAAGTATACATGTCTTTTAGTGAATATGGTGAACTATGCACGGAGGTCTATGACCTAACCAAGAAAATTGGGCAATCATTTAGCGGAGATATTGAATACTATCAAGAAAGACTTAAACATTGCGAGGGACGAGTTTTAGAAGCAATGGTTGGTTCTGGACGTGTCATCATTCCACTTCTTAAATCGGGTCTTCTTGTCGATGGAGTAGACTACTCTTCTGAGATGTTAAATTCATGCAGACAACGTTGTGAAGTTCATGGTTTAAAAACCAATTTGTATCAAGCTGACTTAAAAGAACTTGCATTGCCTAGCAAATACGAAGCAATCATTATTCCTGGTGGTTCATTTTTATTAATAGAACAACGGTCTGAAGCGATAGAAGTCTTAAAACGGCTTTACGATCATCTAGAAATAGGTGGGCGACTTATGCTAGACCTACATTTACCTAGCAATAATTACAACAGTTCAGATAGTGGAATCTGGGGAGGTTCAGCAACATATCACTTACCAAATGGTGACATTATCACTATGGAAGGTAAGTGTGTCGAAGCTGATTTATTCTTTAACCAATACAGAGTTGACTATTTAAAGTATGAAAAGTGGCGTAATGGCAAACTAATTCAAACCGAATTACAACGTTTTGCAAAGCGGTGGTATGGAGTGGAAGAGTTTAAGTTCATTCTAGAAAGTATCGGTTTTACCGATGTGACAGTATCTGCGGATTTTGAGTTCGGGAAGTTACCCACCAATGGAAAACAACAATTCGTTTATGAAGCTACAAGATCATAATTAAATTACAAGCCAACAAAACCACTCCATTGTCGGGAGTGGCTTTGTCTTATATATTGATGTATATTTTGTGGTCAAATTTAACTTTGTGCTTATACATTGCGGAGAACCGTACCATAAGTAGGGCGAAATTATAGAGACGGCTAATTTATCCACTGGATAAGGGGTTATTACTCTTAATTGGTGGTTTTTTTCGTACGATAAATAAACGACTGGGGATTTCTAATAAGTTGGAAATTACTATTGACATTTGGTCTATAAGTTATAGACTGTAGATATATATGGTCTATAACTTATAGACCGAGGAGTGGTAAAATGAAAGGATACAAACTTACAGAGAGTGAAATAAAGTTTACCGATCTAATTTGGCAAAACGAACCGATTGGTTCTGGTGATCTTGTGAAACTATGTGAAAAAGAAATGAATTGGAAAAAGTCTACAACCTATACCGTGCTGAAAAAATTGTGTGAAAAAGGTTTTTTTCAAAATGAAAATTCAGTAATTTCATCTTTGATTACAAAGGATGAATATTACGCAAATCAAAGCGTACGGTTCGTTGAAGATACCTATGGAGGGTCATTGCCCAAATTTTTAACAGCGTTTATGGGAGGAAGAAAATTAAGTAACCGCCAAGCGGAGGAGCTGAAAAAACTGATTGATGAGCACAACGAGGTGTAATCATGAGCGAACTATTTGTGTCAGTTTTAAATATGAGCCTCACAGCAAGCTATGTCATTCTTGTTGTGATATTAATCAGGCTACTACTTAAAAAAGCCCCGAAGGTCATCTCTTATGCCTTATGGGGTGTGGTAGCTTTCCGACTTGTCGTTCCATTCACATTTGAGAGTGTATTTAGTCTGTTGCCAAGGAATAGGGATAGCAATCCGATCCCTCCAATCCCTCAAGGTAGTATACATCAACAAAGTCCACAGATTAATAGTGGGTTAGAGGTGGTCGATTCATTTGTAAGCGGGACACTACCGGCACCGACTGTTGGGAATAGTGTAGATCCTTTGCAGATTTATATACAGTTCGGTTCATATATTTGGGCTTTGGGTATGTTGGTATTGCTTATTTATAGCCTTGTATCTGTATTACTCTTGAAGAAACAGCTTAAAAACGCACAATTCATAGAGCAGAATATCTACGAAGCTGAGAATTTGAAAACACCGTTCGTGCTTGGCTTGATACGACCAAAGATTTATTTGCCTGTTGGACTTCATGCTAAGGAGCGCAGCTACATCCTGCTACACGAACAGACTCACATTAAACGATATGATCATATCATTAAGCTAGCAGCCTTCTTGGTATTGTCCGTGCACTGGTTTAATCCTCTTGTATGGGTAGCATTCATATTAATGAGTAGGGATATGGAATTTTCCTGTGATGAACGTGTACTGAACAAGATGAATTCTGATATTGATATAAAAAAATCTTACGCGTCTTCATTATTATCGCTTGCTACTGATAGACATATTTTGAATGGAAGTCCGCTTGCTTTTGGTGAGGGAAATGTAAAAGGGAGGATTAAAAACGTGTTAAATTATAGAAAGCCAAGGTTCTGGGTACTTGTTTTCTCAATTGTCATTATGATAGCAGTTGGGATTGGATTGATAGCAAATCCTAAAATTAAGGGGATAGATGAATTAGAACAAATTACTGGCTCAAAGAATATACCATCAGGTGAAGAAGTTTCTTTTGAACTACCGGAGAAATCAGCAGCAGAAATATTAAGTGACCTAGTAAATCAACAATTTTCAATTAAAGGAAATCAAATTAGCGATGATGATCAAGAAACCGTTGTAACATTTGGAAAAGCTTTTTTAAATTTATATACCGGAGCTATTGCAGAACAAAAAGCAGTATCATTTAAAAACTACATATCTAATGAGAATCTTCTTAAATTTACAAATAAAATGTTGGAATTAGAACAAAGAAGGGAATTAAACGGAGGATCTGGTGTGATTTTCGGTTTAGAAAATGAATTTAAGAAAGCAGAGCTCAAGAGACATGATGGAAATGTCTACTACGTAAGTTTACCTTTTTCGAACCAAGGGTCAGCAAGGACCCTCAAGATGTTAGTTCAGGCTGAAAACAAGGCATTAAAAATAGTTGATTTGTACTTTGGAAACAAAGATGGTGTAGATACGATTGTAACAGGACATCCCGCTGATAGAAAACTTCATGATCCAAAACTGTGGGATGACCAAGTATGGGTTGATGGTGTTTCTGAAAAGCTTGAAAAATTTGAATCTGAACTGAACTCTTGAGCATTCAGAAATATGAGGTTGACTTATTATTTAAGGGCGAAGTCCTCCTGCAAAACGGAAGACTTCGCCCTTTGAGTGTTACGGTGAACCGTATCATAGGTAGAAGTACGGATCATTAAACGGGACACGATAGCTGAATATCATACATTGTCGAGCAGGCTGCCTAAGCCTGCTTATTTTATTGAAATAAAGGGCAGTTTAACGCAACCATTACTTTGAATTTAAAGGAAATTGGGGTTTATTGGAGAAAAGTTTTTTAAAAAAAGCGGTCGATAAAGGATGGGAAATATATTATGGACACAGCAGTTATAGAGGCAGTTACTATTCATCCAATTCACAAGCATGCCTTCACTGTATCTGAACACCCAGAGGGACAATTACATCATATTGGAGATGCATTAGGTTGCGATTGTGTAATTGAGAAATTTGAAGACGGATGGATGAGAAAGCATAAAAATGACGGAAAGAATAATGAAGACTGGTACGGGTGGGACGCTGAAGTTCTTGCCCCATTTGATAGTATAGTTGAAGCAATATATATTAACCCAAACACTAATAACCCAGGGTGCTATATTCAATCTAGAGCAAGTAGTATAAGGTTTTTAAGGAATGATGGTGTGAGGGTAGTGTATGCCCATATTAAGGATACAAATGTGTCGGAAGGTGATTTTATAAAGGCAGGGGATGTAGTCGCTAGAGTGGGGAACAACGGCTATTCTAGACATCCTCACATTCATATAGGAGCCTGGAAAGGCAATACACCTCTTCAAATAAGATTTGATTTAAGGGAAATGGGGAATCACCTTAAACAACTAACTGATGAGGGGTATTATCTTTAGAATAGAAGCAGATTTGATTCAACTAACGGGACACGATAGATATCAAGCTGCCATCACGAACGGTAATCTGTTCAGCTAACGGGCAGGATAGTAAAATTATCTCCATAAATTGGAGAGCATGAGGCAGTAACTCAGTATGAGTATTTGCGTCTAATTCAACGTAGTATCGCATCACGATTTAACTCAAAGGGTGAACTGACGTGGCAAAACAAAACAGAATCATTATACGGTTTCTAATCGCACTTTCCGTCGCTGGGATTGGAATTGCAGTATGGGAAAACTATGAATTACGGATGGCGCATAATAGTGAAAAAAAACATGTTACTCAAATGGCACTTCGCGGAGCTTACTTTATATCCACGATTCAACAACAAATTGATACCTTTAATAAAGAAAACAGTTGGGATGACGTGAAGACTAGGGATTCATTCCTCATTTGGCTTGCCTACGCAAACGAGAGTCTGGTAGGTGCGAACTGGTCATTTAGTCATTTTCCTTCACAAGTTTCGTTTCAGGATAGTACGAATATGAATGATATCTCCCTATGGTATTCCGATTGGTGGGGTGACGCGGTGAATATTCTCGGAAAACCTGGACCATTAACAAGGGAAGATAAAGCACGCATATCCCAACTGAGCAACATCGTATCGAAAGTAGACAATTTTTATGTTTCGCTTAATAATAACGATTGGGATGGGATTTCGGCTCAATTTGCTGAATTGCATACAGAATGGGAAAAAGTGAAAGAAAAACAATAACAATAACTCCATTAAGCTAACTGGGAACGATAGCTCAATAAAGACATTTGAAGGCAGCTGGTATTTGAGCAGCTGCCTTTTCTTAACTAACGGGCAGATTACGTTAACAAAAGAAATAAAACCGGCACAAATGATGTGCCAGTTTACCAATATTGCCAATCGAAGATAGCGAAAATACATCCCTAAAAATTCCATATATACATAATGTTATATAAAAAAATTCAGTATAAGTCTATAACTTTTTTTTAATAAATTGTATGTTATTTAAGCGACCGCGGCGATTGCACTGTAAGTATGGCCAACAAGGAACGATAGTTCAAAATGCAAAGGAGTGACAATCTATGGATTATACTGAATGTTTTAAGGAAGTTGTACTGAAATATTCTTTTCTCGATCCTATCGTTGAATTTATCCGTCATAATGAAAACATTACTTACAAGGTAATGGAAAAGGGAACTGAAGATACTTACTTGTTACGAATGCATAAACCAATAACAAAAAACATGCAGGGTGTACAAAACAAACGTGAGGCGATTCAGTCGGAACTAGAATATTTGTTATCTTGGTCGTCTCATTCCGAATTACCTGTTCAAATCCCTGTTCCGAATCTAAACGGTGAACTCGTAACAAGCGTTGTCATTGAACGCGAAGAAGTGCATTGTTCAGTATTGAAATGGGTTTTCGGGGATACCATGTCCAAAAGAGATTTCACCAATAAGGAAATGGTTAGTACCTTGGGAAAGCGTATTGCAGATTTACATCAGTTTTCGCGGAATTTTAAGCAAGGTCCAAGTTTTATAAGACCCGAATATGGGCTCGTGTGGATAAATAACATGTTGACCAAATTGCAATCAGGCGAAGGAATGGGTGTGATCGCTACCGAGGAATTTCAAATTCTTCAAGAGGCTATTTTGCTAGTAAACGATCGGATGAAAGGATTGAGCAAAAGTTCCGAAACATGGGGATTCATCCATTCCGACATTCACTATAGCAACTTAATCCGTACATCAAAGGGAATTTCATTCATTGACTTCGGATTATCCGGGTTTGGATATTACGCAAAGGATGTCGCTTTGGCTGCCCTTTTTATAAAAAATGAATTACGGGATGATCTGCTTTCCGGCTACTCTAATATGATATCAGGAAAAATAGACATCGCACAGTTAGAGGACTTGATGTTTTTGAATATTTGCGAGTACTACGCATTTCTGATAAGCAGAGAAGAAAAGCATATGAGGATACGCGAACATGTACCAAGTCTGATTGAACTTTGTAAATCTTTACTTAAAGGTAGAATGGTTTTTTATCAAATCAATCAAGTAGGTTTATCAAATTAGAGAAGCCGACACCGTAGTTTAGTCAATTTCATATGTTGAAGGACTGATACGAAAAGGGGTGACAATTTTGAATAGAGCAGCGGCTAATAGTGGCGTTTCTATTATCACATGCACCAATCGCCCTCAATTTTTTGATAATATTTTAAAAAATTATAGAAATCAGCAATACAGAAATAAAGAACTAATCATCATTCTTAATAACGACAGCATGAATCTGGAACAATTTAGAGACAAAACTCGGACCTATGACAATGTCGCGGTATATAAGGTACCCGAAGAAATATCATTAGGGCAATGTTTAAACTGTGGAATCATCAAAACCAGATTCCCGTTAATCGCTAAGTTTGATGATGATGACTACTACTCGCCGTTTTACTTAAAGGAGCAGGTTAAAGCGCTCAGACGCACGAAAAGTGATGTTGTCGGAAAGCATGCTTGTCTTGTGTACCTAATGGTTACCAAGAAGCTGATTATCAGGTCGCCCGAGGAAAAAAATAAATATGTGGACTTTGTGCAGGGAGGTACGATTTTATTTAGAAGACGAGTGTTAAATAAGGTCCGCTTTTCGGATCGTTCCTTAGGAGAGGATGTTACCTTTTTGACGGATTGCAAGAACAAAGGTTACAAAACATACGCCACATCGCCTTTTAATTATGTATATATGCGCAGAAAAAACAAAAGAAGTCACACGTGGAGAGCTGGAGATGAATATTATTTGAACGGGAGTAAGGCAATAGCAGTAACTAGAAACTACCGTTTGATCGCAGATCGAGAGATGTAAAGTAATTGATCGCGGCGTTCCCAGGGTGATAAAAAAATCCAACACTTGAGGGTGGATTTTTTAAATTTAGGTCTTGATAACATTTACGCTCCTTTTCTTTTGGCCCAGATGCATTAAAGGCCGCCTCAGTTGTAGAAGCTGGGACGACCTTTGGTGTAATCACGGTATGATGAGTATTGCAGCTAAATTTTCAAGCTTACAACGAGTACGACGCCTAGAACAAGCACCATGAAGGCGGTCATCGTCGTTAAATATCCGGTTACTTTGACAGGCTGCCCATGGGCGGCCTTCAGTTTTTTCTTGACCTTGCTTCCGAGTATGCCGGTTATGATCAGGAACAGTAGCGCGATGGTGCCGCCGCCCATTTCCATAATACTCAGCCAAAGCGGCTTGCTGCCCGATCCCATGTTCAGTATAAGGTAGAGGCCGCTGCCGAGCACGAGTACAGCCCCGGGATGCGCCAGATAGCTGAAAACACTCACAGTCCTGCGTGCCAGCAAATTGGAATCCTGCGATAAACCAAGCTGCTTGCTGAGCATGCCGATCATCACGATGATGACAATCAGACCACCTACCCAGGCAAGCAATCCGGCAAAGTGTAAAAACAGCATAAATCCAAACATACGCTTTCCTCCTTATCGCCTTTTACTTTGGATAAACCGGAAGATTATTTTTATGGTCTGCGCTGCGCTTGCCGCCGCCGATGATCGTCAGAATGGCAGGAAGCATCATGCCCCGTACGAGGAACGTGTCGATCAGTATGCCCATAGCCATTAGGATACCGAACAGGAACAGCTCCTGCAGCGGCTGCGTAATTAATACACAGAAGGTGGCTGCCAGAATGATACCGGCTGAGGAGATGACGCCGCCTGTCAGCGATACGCCGCGTTTAACGGCTTCTTTCCATTCATATTTCTTCGCTTCTTCCCGGATGCGGGAAACCAGCATAATGTTGTAGTCCACGCCAAGTGCGATCAGGAAGACGAATGTATATACCGGAAGACGGTAGCTGACGGAATCATATCCCATAAACTCATGGAAGATGAGCCATCCAAGCCCCATGGTTCCCGCATAGGACAGGAGCATGGTCAGAATCATGGTTGCTGCCATTTTAATAGAACGTGCCTGGAATGTCAGCATGACGGAGATGAACAGCGTAATGAATATGAACAGAACAATCGTATCGCGCTGATTCATGATCCGAACGTCAAGCTGCTCGGCCGTTTGTCCGGCAAAATGCAGGGAGTACTGCTCCGGTGAGAATCCGCTATCCTTCAACAGGTTGCTGCTATCTCTGCGGAGCTGTGCAACTTTATCCAGAGCTACCGGATCATACGGGTTATCCTCGAGCGTGAGCTGAAGTTTGACGACCTGCCCCGATTCGGACAGCATCTTCTCAGGCAGTTGCACACCACCTGCTTGCTCCGGCGTTATAACCGGAGAGATGGAACTGATGCGCCCTTCGGATTTGAGCTTGTCGCTGAGGGAAGCCACCTGTTTGACGAATTTGTCATCGACATTGATAGGATGATCGGCCTTAAGCAGAACGGTTACCGGTGCAAGCTGACCAGGCGGAAATTGCTGCTCCAAAATTTCAAAGCCTTGTCTGGATGAAATATTTTCAGGGAACGACTTCATGAGGTTGAAGGAATACTTCATGCCAAACAGATTAACCGACGAAGCCAGCAGCAGTACCAGCAGAACTCCTGCGGTAAAGGCAGGCTTCCGGGTGACAAAGCTGCCGATTTTGTTCCAGGTACTTTCCTTCTTGGACTTGGCCTGATCTGGCCCCACTTTAGGAACAAACGGCCAGAAGGCTTTGCGGCCGAGGAGGGTGAACAACGCCGGAATGAGTGTGACCCCACCGATCAAGATGATGACCATTGCGATCGAAAAGACGGGCGCGAAATGGTTGTAAGGCTTGAAGATAGCGGTAAATAAGATGATCATCGCCATCAGGACGGTGCCGCCGCTGAACAGAATCGGCTCGGCTACATGAGTCAGAGCCTGCTTCATGGCCTCGTGCTTCTCCGTCTTACGCAGCTCCTCGCGGAAGCGGGCAATAATAAAGAGACAGTAATCGGTTAATACGGCGAAGAGTAGAATCATCATGATGGAAAGCGACTGCTTTTCCACGACAAACCAGCCGTATTTTCCGCCGAGTCCGATGATGTGGTCAACCACCATATACACCATGCCAGAGATGATAAGCGGCATGACGGCCAGCAGCGGCGAACGGTAAATCACGATGAGAATGACCAGGATCAGTACGATGGTAGCCAGCATCAGGACAAAGTCCGCATTTTTGAATAACGTCGTCGTGTCTGAAGCGATGCCGGCCGGACCCGTAATCTCCATCTGCAGGCTGCCGGTGTTCATATCTTTCACATGGTCACGGATCTGCTGCATCGTATCGTAGTTCTCGCTCGATTGCAGATCCTTTTGCAAGCTGACGTTCAGAATCATGGTTGTTTGATCCTCTGATAGCATTTTGTCCTGAACGTTTTTCGGAGGCTGGTGGAAAGGAAGAGCAGCGGATACATACTGCGGTTTATCTGCAGATGAGAGCCACTTGCTGATGTCGGAGATGACAGTCCGATCCGCATCCGAGATTTTGTTTGGGTCATGGAAAACGAGCAGGGCGGTCAGCCCGTCCTTGGTAGGGAAATGCTCATCCATGATTTGCTGCGCTACCGTTGATGGCGTGTCGTTATGTACGCTACCTTCGCCGCTGTTCACGGCGTATGGTTTGGAACTGGGGGCGGCCAGACTTAGTATAAGTATGATGACAATCCAGCTGATTAGTACGGTCCAAGCGCCTTTGCGACTGCTGACGAAATGAGTGAATGTATTCGCAAACTGTTTCAACATGGCTTTTAAGCCTCCTGTTTTTAGGTTCAAAGCCATTGTAGGAAAGTAATGTGAACGGAGGATGAACAAAAAATTACAAATATGGAGAAACGCCGTAAAACCTACACCATTCCAATAACATTTTCATAACAAAACACAATCCCATCTTTAAAAAAGACATGTCATTCCACATCCGTGCGAGTTAAAATGTGAGCGATTTCAATTTAAGAGAGGTGGGATTTTATTGATGGGTTCTATGAAAAGGCTTGGCCTCGGTTTTATGATCCTGCTGCTGATGCTTCCTGTGGTATCAAGCGGCAGGGAAAAAGCGTCTGCAGCCAGCGATCCAGCTGTCAACCTGGTACTTGGCAAAGCCACAAAGGCAAGCTCCGGCAAGGCCGATAACGCCGTGGACGGCGATGCCTCGACGGTATGGCAGCCGCTCGCTGCCGACCGTCAGGACGATATGAACGTCTGGATATCGGTGGATATGGGAGCGCAGGAAACCTTCAACAAGGTCATAATACATCTCAATCGCGCGGATAATCTGAAGGACTACCAAATTCTTTATTCGGATGACGGCAGCAGTTGGAATCAGGTATATAGCAAAAATAAGGATCTTACGGCAACGGAGGCAGCGATGTTCGAAAATGTGTCAGCAAGATACATCAAACTCAATCTGAATATGAGCAAGGACTTGAATGTGCAGCTCTCTGAGCTGGCGGTGTATAACAGTACGGAGAGCTCTGCTCCAGCCGGACTAAAGCGGATTTATTTTACGGATACAAGCGGGAAGGAATACTCGAATAACGCCGAAGTCAGGCTGAATAAAGGCAGTAAGGGAACGCTGGTGCTGAAGGGAGAGCTCGATTCGGGACAGGAAGTGGACCTGGCGCCCTATGCGAAAACCTTTATCGCCTCTACGCAGGATGTAAGCATCGACCCTTCGGGCACGTTTACCGCCAATCAAGTCGGTGCATCGCTTGTCCATGGTGTTGTACAGGCAGCCCAGGAGCTGAAGACTAATGATTTCTGGATCGTGGTCGATGATCCCGTTGCTTTTTTGGATGAAATCTATGTGATGAACTCCACACTGAGCCATTCGCATATGAAGGCGGAAATCGGCCAGTCGGCCATAATCGAACCGAAGGATGCCTATCCTTCCGTATCGACGGTCTCCAATGTGAACGGTACGCTCAGCGGTGAGCTGATTTACGACGGTTCCAAGGTGATTTGCAAGCTGGATCCCACAACGGTAAGCAAGGGAGAGGCTAAGCAGTGGACGCCCCAAGGCAAGGCCGATAAGGAAGGACGATATGAAATTCGCTTGAAAATGGAGCAGGAAGGCAAAACGCTGGTGTACGATTCGTTCTATTTTACCGTGTGGGCAAACAATAAAATTCCGAAGGACCAAAGTCAAATCGCATTTCTTGGCAAGGATGGCAAGCTGGTGTATGTGAGCGACTTCAGGGGGAATCAAATCCTGGATTTCTCGAACGTCGGCTATATGGGCGGCGGCGTGAAGCTGCCGGATGTTAAAGTAAAAGCGACAGTGAAGCCAGGAGATGGGGATGATACGGCCCGCATTCAGGTAGCCATCGATCAGGTCGCCGCAATGCCGGTTGGCGAGGATGGATTCCGGGGAGCGGTTCTGCTCAAAAAAGGAAAATACGAAGTTGGCGGTACGCTGAAAATTAATGCCAGCGGTATCGTTCTCCGGGGTGAGGGGCAGGACGAAAAAGGTACGCTGATCTATGGTACCGGGGCTAACCCGCGCAACTTGATCGAGATCGGGGAGAGCACGGGGCTCAGCATCGTCAACAGCTCGATGGAGACGATAACGGATCTGTACGTGCCGTCCGGTTCGCGCACTTTCCATGTAGATGATGCCAGCAGCTATCATGTGGGAGATACCATCGTCGTTCGCCGTATTGGCGATAAAAACTGGATTCATGAAATCGGTATGGATTACATTTATAACCGTCCGGGCGGCACTGTGACCCAGTGGGCGCCGTTTAACCTGGATTTTGACCGTGTCATTACGGCCATCGATGGCAACAGCATTACCGTTGATGCGCCGATTGCAAACGCGATTGAACGTAAATGGGGCGGAGGGCAAATTTTCAAATACACGGACAGTGCCCGAATCGAGCAGGTAGGCGTGGAAAATATGCGTGCCGACTCGGCCTTTGATCCAAGCGTCATGGACACGGTAATGGATAACGACAAGACTGACCCGTATTATGCAGATGAAAAGCATGCCGAGCGCTTAGTGGTTTTCAACAGCGTGAAGAACGGCTGGGTGCGTGATGTAACGGGTTATCATCTGTCCTATTCACTAGTGCAGATGAGCCGCAATTCCAAGTGGATTACGGTTCAGGACAGCAATATGTATGATATGGTCAGCATCATTACAGGCGGCCGTCGGTATGTCATACATCAAATGGGGCAGCTGAATTTCGTGCAGCGGATTTACACGGAGACCGCTCGGCATGCCTTTGTCGTGGACAGCCGCGTACAAGGGCCAAACGTCTTCTTGGATGGAAAGGCTGTCAAGAACTATAATACGAGCGAGCCGCATCACCGCTGGTCGGTCGGCGGATTATTCGATAACATCGACGCGCCGATCTCCATCCGCGACCGAGGCTGGCTGGGCAGCGGACACGGCTGGGCAGGGGCGAACTATGTATCCTGGAATACCGAGGATGAGATGACCTCGCAGCAGCCGCCAACCGCCCAGAATTATGCAATCGGGCATGCAGGACCGAAGGTGTCGGGACTTGTCCCGAGCGACTATGATCCACGACCACGAAATGACGGCTATTGGGAAAGTCTCGGCCAGCATGTGAAGGTGGAGAGTCTGTATAAGCAGCAGTTGCTGAATCGGCTGGGTCAAAAAGCACTCGACAATATCAAACGCTGAATCTGATTTCACCAAAAGCTATGGTCATGCCGCATGCCTTCATACGGCGGCCATAGCTTTTTAGATTGATAGGGGTCCCGAATCTGATTCAGGTCCGCGATAAAATACTACTTATTTGTTTTATATGGCAATTAGCATTCTTTACCCATGTAAATTCTACAATTCCATGTCAAAATCCGATAAAATATGCTATTCTGAAATAGCAGAAAGACACAACTTTCTTCCTATTAAAAAGCAGGTTCTTCTCAATCTCAGCTGCTTCCAATAGGAAGGATTGTGAAAATTATCATTTGTTTCGTCGGTAATATTCTAGTCTTATTCCGTGCGAATGCGATATTCCCGGAACGGGTATTTTAAGAGGAAAGGGGCATTGTGTCTAACATGCTCAAACAATTCAGAAAGGCATCACGGTTTGGCGTTGTGCCCGTTATGCTTATTCCGGTTGCGCTTGGCGCACTCGGGGCTTTTGTGTGGGACGGGGTATTCAACGTCTGGCTGTTCCTTATAACGTTGGTGGGGGCTGCAGCTGCCCATTTGTTCTCCAATATGATCAATGATCTGTGGGATTACAAAAGCGGGACAGATATAGCAGCCAAAGAAACCGTCGATGCGGTATCCACGAACTCCGGATTTTTGACTAATCAGATCTGGAGCGTCCGTAAATTTGCAGCCGTTACCTGGGGGCTTTTCGCTTTGGCAGCCGGTTGCGGCATCGTGCTTGCGATATTCTCCGGTATTTGGGCATTTGTATTTGGGGCTCTGGGTGGACTCATCGCTTACTTCTATGTGGCTCCTCCGCTGAAATTCGGCTACCGGGGAAAAGGGTACAGCGAAATAGCGATTTTGCTTTCCTTCGGCGTGCTTCCGGTGATGGGCGCGTATTATGTTCAAACCTCGCACCTGGATCTGAGAGCTCTGCTGCTGTCTCTGCCGATCGGCTTGCTGACCACACTGATATTGTTTAACCACCATTTCCTGCATTGGCAGGCTGACCGTCAAGCAGGTAAACGTACGCTGGTCGTCGTATGGGGCGAGCAAAGAGCGTTGACGTTCTCGAGATTTCTACTGCTGCTCGCTGCAGTAACGCTCATTATTAGCGCGATTGCCGGAGCGCTTCCGATATACGGATTAATTGCACTCCCTGCTATGTTTCCGTTGTATCAGGTATACGGTAAGCTGAAGTCGCACAACACTTCTCATGCTTATCTGCCTTTAATGGGCGCATCCGTTAAATCCACGCAGCTGAGCGGTATCATTATGATTGTTTGTTTATTCATTCAAGGACTGATCTGATATCATCCTTACATTCTATGGACCGGTACTGATCCATCAAAGAAAGGAAGTCTAAGGTAACATGGAACAACAAAAAGTCATCGGTGATTTTCATACCATCTTATCGGAAGGCGAAGTTTGGAAAGTAGGCGGATTTCCGCTTCCGGACGGCTCCTTCTGGGAATACCGCGAACCGAACGCGGTGGTGATTGTACGTAACGGCATTTTGTATGTACGGGCTCCGCTGAGCCGCCAAAATGATCAGATTCAAATTTTGGACAACGCCAAGCATATGTATTATTCCGTAGAAACGATCAAGGTGCCTGAGTCAGGTGAGGTCAGCTTTGAGCTGCAAATTCGTGCACGCACTCAAAATACGGTTCCGGGCGATCTGTATGACGGCTATGTTTCACTCAATTTGCTCGATTTTACAACCGGCGCGGCGCTCGACTTTTTTGCCGGAAACGATAAATACGCAAGCGTCTATGCCGTGCTTCCTTTCCCGGGTGTAGAAGTGCCGCCGTCCGATAAAACGCGTTACTTTTGCATCTTCAAAGAAGATACCAACTTCAAAGCCCGTGAATTCAATACGTACAAAATCACGTATGATCGCGGCAGCGACGAAGCGGTATTTTACCTGAACGGGGTGGAGATCCGCCGCGAAAAGAACGTCCCGATCAAATTCAATGAATTTACGATCGCGCTCGGCATCATGACTGAGAAGGATATTTCTCCGGAAGGCAGCGTGTCCATCCATGGCCAAACGGTGACCGCGGAATATTCGCCTGTAACAGTAACGATCAACGATCGTGCTGAAGGCAAGAAGAAGTCGAAGGACGAAGAGTAGAACCAAGTTTTAAAGAACTTGATTTAGAAATAACAAAGAACTCCAGGACCTTATGGTTCCTGGAGTTCTTTTGTTTCTGACTCATTGTATGTGAAAAGAGCGGGCTCTCGCACATATTTTATTTCTTCAAATCCTCGATCGAGCTGATGTCCACATAAGATGGAACGACCAGTCCGGTTTTCACGCCGGTCATGTTGGCTCCAAGATCATCGACCTTATCCTTGAATTTAGCCATATAATCGGCATGTGTCAGCGGCAGCCATGCGGCAGCGGTGGCATCCACGTCTCCATTGGCCACACCCGTCCACATCGGGCCTGCTTCGACCTGAAGAGCAGTCACCTTGTAACCGAGCTTATCCTGAAGCACATACTGAAGCAAGTTCGTGCTGGCGATCTCCGAATCCCAGGCTACGTAGCCGAGCTTCAGCGTTTTGCCGTCTACGGGCTTCAGATCCTTGGTCCATTCGTTCACGCGGTCCTCATGCTCGTCGGCCCATTTCTTGGCCGCTTCCTCAGGCTTGGCGCCTTCCTCGATCGCGGTCATGATCTCGCCCATTTCATCCGGTGTCCACTCGAAGCGGTCCAGGAAGGTATAAGCAGTTGGATCATCCTCTTTCAGGCCTTTGCGGGCAATGGTATGAATTTCCTCTGCATCGCCGTATACCTTTTTCGGATCATCGAGAAACTTAAGGTCATATTTGGAGAACATCCAGTGCGGTGTCCAGCCCGTGATGATAATCGGCTTTTTGTTCTTGATATCCTTGGCAAGCGTAGCCGTCATGGCGGCGCCGGAGCCTTCGATTAGCTTCCAGTCGGAGAGGCCGTATTCCTCGATGGCTTTGTTTGTCGCCTTCATGATGCCGGCACCAGGGTCGATCCCGATGATTTGGTATTTGACCTGCTTGCCGAAGGATTCCGTACTGGTGCCGTGATTCGTCTTATCATCCGCGCTGTTGTTTGTGTTGCAGGCAGAGAGCATCAATACACCGGCGAGTCCTAGCAGTGTCATCCATTTACCTTGTTTTTTCATCTTATCTTCTCCTTTGTTTACCGGATTTGAATAAGCATTGCGTAAAACGATCAAGTACAATGGCCAAAATAACCACAACCAGTCCGGCTTCGAAGCCTTTGCCGATCTGCAGTTGGGTCACTGCGCGGTATACCTCTGCGCCGATCCCCTGCGCGCCGATCATGGAAGCAATCACGACCATGGACAGCGACAGCATAATCGTCTGGTTCATGCCCGCCATCAGCGTCGGCAGAGCTAGCGGCAGCTGTACCTTGAAAAGCTTCTGGCCCGACGTGGAGCCGAAGGCATCCGCGGCTTCCGTCAGCTCGCTGGACACCTGCTGTATGCCGAGCAGCGTCAGGCGGATGGTTGGCGGTATCGCGAAGATCACCGAAGCAATGACACCCGGCACGACACCAAGGCTGAAGAAGGTTACGGCAGGCAGCAAATATACGAATGCCGGCATCGTCTGCATGAAATCAAGCAGCGGCGTAATGATCCGGGATGCACCCTTGCTGTACGCGCACCAGATACCAAGCGGAATGCCAAGCACAACGGAAATGAGGGCAGAGGTAATCACCAGGCTCAGCGTATCCATGGTCTGGGACCAGTAGCCCAGATTGTAGATCAACAGGAAGCCGATGACGGAGAACAGGGTCAGCGACAAGCGTCCGACCAGGAAGGCGAGAATGCCTAGAATTATAATGAAGAGAAAAGGATGAGGCAGCATGAGTAGCCAGGTAAAACCATTGACGATACCCTCAACAGCACCGGCGATCATATCGAAAAGATACGTTAAGTGATCCCCCATCCAGCTGACGAGCGTCTCAATCCATTCATCCAGTGGTATTTTCTGCATCCGGTATCACCTCCTTAGAGCTATTTTCTCCCGCAAGGGCTCCAAGTAGGGCTCCACGCACGATGACGCCAAGAAGGCGGTTCTGGTCGTCGACGACGGCCAGCGGAACTTTCGCAAGGCTGGTGATTTCGAACAATTCATTAATTACGACATCGGGAAGTACCCTCGGGCCGTCGACAATAAGAATGTCCTCGAGCGATCCTCCGCTGCGCATGGCTGCCGAAGCATCCTCCGCAGTGATGACACCGAGCAGGCGCTTGGTGCGGTCAACGACGAACAGGTTCGATATGCCGCGTTCACGCATCAATTCCAAGGCGACGCGTGGTCCGCGGTCCGCCATGATCGTTTCCGGACGGCGCATGACATGGGAAGCAGTCAGCACCTTTGAAAGGTCGACATCCTCCACGAAGCGTTCCACATAAGCGTTGGCGGGCTGCGTGAGAATTTCTTCAGGCGTTCCGACCTGCACAACAGTACCATCTTTCATCAGCGCGATGCGGTCGCCAATACGGAGCGCCTCATCGAGATCATGGGTGATGAAGATAATCGTCTTCTTCATCTTCTCCTGCAGATCTAGCAGCTCATCCTGCATATCCCGGCGGATCAGCGGATCCAGCGCGCTGAACGCTTCGTCCATGAGCAGGATTTCGGGATCGTTCGCGAGCGCCCGGGCCAGACCCACACGCTGCTGCATCCCGCCGCTCAGCTCATCGGGGCGTTTATCTTCCCAGCCCTTCAGACCAACCAGCTCGAGCGACTGCTTCGCCTTTTCGCGGCGCAACCGTTTTTCTTTCTTCTGTATTTCGAGGCCGTATTCCACATTTTCAAGAACGGTGCGATGCGGAAACAGCGCGAACTTCTGGAAAACCATGCTGATGGTCTTCCGGCGAACGTTCCGCAGCTGCTCTTTGTTCATTTTCATCAGATCTTTGCCGTGCACCAGGATTTCCCCGGAGGTAGGCTCGATCAGACGGTTCAGCATGCGTACGAGCGTCGACTTGCCGCTGCCGGACAATCCCATAATGACGAAAATTTCGCCCTCTTCAATATTAAGACTGACCCGATTCACACCGACCGTTACGGATTTTTCCTTTGCCACTTTTTCTTTGGTCCAACCTTGTTCCAGCAGCGGAACGCAGCTTTCCGCGTGCGGCCCGAACAATTTGCTTACCTTTTGAAGCTGTAAGATGGACAAATCAATTCCCCCTTAGAAGCCATTTCTAAATTAAATCTAATACGTATCTCTTATCTGTTATTGCTCTAAATGAATCATGTACCGGCGTATAAGCAACGTTTAACAGTAATAAACAAATAATATCGTACCAAACGTTTTAACAGTATGTAAAGAACGTACGGTAAAAACTGTATGAAATATTCATCCGGTTTCCTGCCCGATGCTCCCAAATCCGGCCTCTGAGGCTTCTTTACTTTTAAAAGTGGTTTTTCTACAATAGACCAAGAAGGTTGTTGCCTCTGGACTTTCGTCTGTAAACGATATGTGATCTGCGAAAGACTTGCGAGAGAATGGCCGAACATAAGGAGGCTGCAAGCATGGGCTTGGACCTGGGTAAAGTAGAACAGAACGCCGCGCTTCATAAAATGCGCAAGCGTGTCATAGAAACGATTGGACGAAATATGGACCTATACGGCATTTCCTTATCCACCGGACATCTTTACGGCCTGCTGTTTTTTGCGGACAAACCGATGACGCTTGATGAGATGGGTAGCGAAATGAAGATGAGCAAAACCAGCATGAGTACGGGCGTCCGAACGCTGCTGGACATGAAAATGGTGAACAAAGTCTGGGAGAAGGGTTCGCGTAAGGACCTGTATGAAGTGGAGTACGACTGGTACCAGACCTTCACCGACTTTTTCGACATCAAATGGAGGAAATCCGTGGAGAGCAATATCATGATTCTCCGTAAATCGATGGAAGAGATTGATAAGATGGAGAAAAAGTACGCGGATGACGCCGAGATGATGGACATGCTGCACCAGGATAAGGCCAAGATTCAGGATGCTTTTGCTTACTATCAGTGGCTGAATAGGCTGATCGACACGTTTGAAAATGGCGACATTTACAGGCTGGTGCCGAAGGAGCCGCCTGCCAAGGAATAACCGATAAGGACCGGGATGCGGTTGCATCTGCGGTCCTTTTTTTCAAGATATAAGAAAGTTTATAAATTTCAGCGAAGCTGAACCATTCTATAATCGCAAGAAAAACTACATCTAAAAGCGGTCTGAAACGTTTCCTGAAACCTTTATCCGCCGACTCGCGTCAGGAAGAGTAATAAAACCAGAGATAATGGGGGATATCCATGAAACCGTACCGATGGACAATCATGTTACTGTTGCTTGCCATGATTTTCGGCTGTTCGGATAGTCTGAAGCCTGGCAATGACGGGGCTCAGCCACCATCAACCGCCCAAACGGAGACGCCTGCGGGTACCGACTCTGCCGACCCCAAGGAGCCGTCTGCGATTGAGCCCGCCACCGAAGGCGCAGATGTCATTGACATGCACGGCATGGTGGAGAACCGCGAACTGCTGGATGCCTTTATCGGTCAATCGGAGGGTTCACAGCGTCTTATCCGGTATACGATTGAAGGCGATCCCATTTACCACGATTTGACGCATAAAGACGGACGGGTTGAACTTCGCTTGGATACAACCGAGGATAAATTCGGCCAAGGGCAAGTCAGAACGTATTCCTGCAGCAAACTGAATCGTGAAGAAACGGATACGTATATCAGCTATATACTGACAGGCTGCGACGGGGAGTCCAAGAACATGGAGCTGCTGCACATTTCTTTTGACGTAAGCAAGCAGGACCGTTTTGAATTTGTGCTAAAGTACGGGCCTTTTGGAACCCATGAGATCAATACTGTAGAGCAAAAGCTACTCAAAGATCTCGGAAACGGTCAGATGGTGGAGGTCAGCGATTATAGTCTGCCGGAACAGGACCGCCAAAAAATTTACAGGGAGCTCGTGCTTGCCGGCTATCTGAATGAGAAAAATCTCTCCTCCACCTGCAGCCTGCAGAATGGGAACAGCTACGATCTAAAGGTGTTTATTAATGGCGGAGAGCGCCATTTTCAGTGGAAATCATGCGATTCAGGTCCAGATGGCAAGCAGATGACTGCCGCAGCAAATGAAATGATTCGTATTGTGCAGGCGGGGACTGACCCTATAACGAATTAAGAAATTCGTAAGGAAGAAGAAAGAGAAACGATAGATTCATTTTATAAAATGTTGGCATGGATTTCTGGTTTTCTGCCGTCTAACGGAATAGAAGCCAAAATCCCCCAGGGGGCAGGGGGGAGGCTGGTTTACGAGAAGACCAAATATGGAATAGAAGGACGTGACCAACATTGAATATGTTAGCTTCCATTTCAAAAGCAAGTGCACAGTCGGTATGGATGGCCTGGGAATCGGTTTTTGATCAAATTACGAAACTGCGGAGCGCTTCCGTGAAGAAATATGGTATCTGTAAGCTTGTGATCCGGCGGCATCATGGAAAAAGCCTGGAGTGCCATGACGGACAATGGATTCATGCCAGAGATTGGGTAGGAGAGCTTCATCTGGATAACCGGCAGGTGCTGCAGCTCTCCAAGGAAGTAGGGGCAGACCGGGCCGCTCTGCTGACGGCCAGAATGCTGCGGAGATCGATGAAGCAGATCAGCG
The DNA here is from genome assembly GCF_022898935.1 of Paenibacillus mangrovi. GTDB lineage: Bacteria > Bacillota > Bacilli > Paenibacillales > Paenibacillaceae > Paenibacillus_AQ > Paenibacillus_AQ mangrovi. Next base: position 23,931 of record NZ_JALIRP010000006.1, read on the forward strand.
CTGCCATGGACACAGACCCTAAGCTTAGCCATGTCAAGGCACTAACCGGAATAACGCTGCTGCACCGCGGCATCATTCACGGACTTGGCTTTGAGCTGCATCCGCTGGAATCCAAAGGGTTTCGAATGTTCTCCACCTATTATTTACGGCTTTTGCTCCGGGTGCTGCATCCGGTAGGCCGGGAACGAACGAAGAAAAATGCTCCCAAACTGGTCCCTAAAATGCTGTTGATGAGCAGAGAGGCTCTGTTTGCACGCTATAGCAAGGATGAAGTGGCATGAGTATCTTGCTCAAGCTCATCGCAATGTCTGTTTTGATATATATGTTCATTCCCTTTGTCATCACGAGGATCTGGGGGGTCGGCGTCGCCGTTCAGGGCCGGACCAGCCGGCAGATCGCTTTGACCTTTGATGATGGACCCGATCCGCTGTACACGCCAAAACTGCTAGATTTGCTGAAGCAAAAAGGAATCAAGGCAACCTTCTTTGTGCTCGGCAGTAAGGCGGAGCGTTATCCGGAGCTCATCAAACGCATGTATCTGGAAGGGCATCAGATCGGTATACATAACCATACGCATCTTCCCAATTGGTTCATGAGTCCACGTCATATCCGGGATCGGCATGTTCACCGGACCGCAAGAATCATCGAAGCGATCACGGGGGAACGCCCGACGTTTTACCGCCCGCCCTGGGGGATCTTAAATATAGGCGATTTATTCACCCTGCGGAAAACTTACCGGATCGTGCTCTGGTCGGCGATGGGTCGGGATTGGGGGAAGGAACAAAAGAGCAAGCCGCTGAAGGAACGGATTATAAATCGGCTTGAGCCGGGAGCCATCATCGTGCTGCATGACAGCGGCGACACCTTCGGAGCTATGACTGACGCGCCGGGTCGGATGATCGCAAGCCTTGAAGAGGTGCTAGAGGATGCCCGAATCCAGGGATATGCATGCGTGCGGACGGATGAACTGCTGCAACAAGATGGTGCGCGCAGCGAGCTTTCGGATGGCCTTAAGGTGGGATGATACATATGTTTAACGAACCGTATCTACAGGAGTCGGTACGGCGGGCTCGTTGTCACGGCCCAGCCTGCGGCTTGCCGTTTCTTTGCGGCCGGTGGCAGGAACATGGTTTGTCGCTTTGGCGAGGCCGAATACCGGCATGTTGTTGTATACGGATTCGTAGTTTCCTTTCGGGATAATATAGGTTTCGTGAAAAATGCCCACCGTGCCGTCGGTACCAATTTTACGGTTAAAATCCCTCCAGGCCTTCAGATGCTTCTGACCTTTTCGCGCGTAATCCTCGAGCTGCTCAAAGGAATCCCAGTATTGAACGATGCAGACTCTACGGAATGAAAAGTACATATGACCTTCCTTAAAACCCAAATCGCGATTCATATACAGCTCCCGGATCATGCCAGGCATGGCCATGAATACAGGCAGCCACCGGTGTACCGCCCACAGGCGGTTGATCCGCATCCCGATCAGGAATACCACAAAGGAATCTTCTGTTTGCGCCGTGTAGCGGCCCGGAATTACTTTTGTCATAAAGAACAACTCCTTTTTACAGAAAGTTTATTTTTCGATCAGCTTCAGGTGGTTTTCGTAAAAAGACATGACATCCTTCGATCCGTATAACCGCGAGGTAAGGAAGCTGCCGTAAAATGTGCTGATCAGAAACGGTACTGCGGCCTCGGTTTGGATTTCCGGCTTTAATGTTCCGTCTCCTTGGGCTTCATTCATGATCCGGCTGAATAATGCGAACATATCGGGGCTTTCAGCGCCGATGTCCTCCTGGCCGGGAAATAAAAGCATCACCTCGGCTTCACTCAGCTTCGGCATGCAGCAGTGCATATTCATCTCAGACAGGAACGCGATCAGGCTGGGCATAATGCCTTCGTTTTCGGATGTGTCGTCAGCGATTTGCCTTAAAATCAGCCGCATGGCTTCGAATCCACGGAGCTGCCGTTCTTCAATCTCGATGATCCGGTGGGTCAGCCACACCCGCATGTAATATATGAGCAAATCCTCCTTTTTGCCGAAAAATTTAAAGAAGGTAACGCGGGAGATCCCAGCCATCCGGCAGATGTCATCCAGAAGTACGTCTTTGAACATTCGGTCCTGGGTAAATGATAAACCGGCTTCGTACAGCGCAATTTTGGTTTTGGCTTTTTTTAATTCCCGGAGAGGGATGTCGTTGATATTCATATGTACGCTCCAATCATTAACTTATGTTAATAAATTAACTTAAGTTAATTTATTTTGTCAAGATAAAGCAGCTTAAAAATTTATAGTGCAGAAAAAACCCGAAAAAAAGTTGTAAAAAAGTTCAATCTTATGCGATCAGGGAGTCAAAATTATACTTTATTTATGAAAGCGGATACAGCAACTAACACCGCATGTTAGACAAACTTGGAGCAAAGGATTTGATAAGCATGAGAATGATCTATCTGGACATTGACTCGCTGCGCCCGGATCATATGAGCTGCTATGGCTATCATCGCCGGACGACACCGAATCTGGACCGGATTGCGGCGGAAGGCATGCGGTTCGACAGCTGCTACACAGTTTCCTCCCCGTGCGTGCCTTCGCGTGCCAGCTTTATGTCCGGACGTTACGGCGTCAATCATGGAGCGCTGACCCACTGGGGACCGGGCTGCGAATTCCAATATCCGGAGGGAGACGGGCACAGCGAGCGCATTCCTTTCTTTACGCGCTATCTCCGCAAGGCAGGCATGAAGACGGTCACCTTCTCCACATTCGGAGACCGGCATCACGCCTGGTGGTATTTTGCCGGCTGGAACGAAGTGCATACCCATACGCTCAAGGAAGGCAATGAGAATGCGGACGAAGTGAACGCGGCCGTTATTCCTTGGCTCAGGTCCCATGGTAAGGAGGACAATTACTTCCTGCATATCCAGTACTGGGACCCGCACTGCTATTATACGTATCCGAAATCGTATATGGAGCAGTGGCAGGATTCGTCGGTCGCGGCTTTCCCGGATGAAGCGCAGATTGCGGCGCAGCAAAAGAACACCTTTCCGCGCTCGGCATCCTTCCTGCATTGGGGCGACAACTATCCGGATACGATGCCCGGAGCCATCCGGAGCCGCACCGATTTCAAGCATCTGATCGACGGTTACGACGGAGCGGTGTCATATATGGATTCGTTTGTAGGAGAGCTGCTGGAAACACTGCGAGAACTTGGCATTGAAGATGAGGTCTGCTTCGTTGTCAGCGCGGATCACGCCGAATCCATGGGCGAGCAGGGCATCTATGTTGAGCATCCATGCGCCACTGAGGCGGTGCATCACATTCCGCTGATCATCAAGGCGCCGGGAATCGCAAGGACAGGCGGCTCGTATGATGGTTTCCTCTATAATGTGGACGTCATCGCAACAATCACCGATATGGCCGGTTTACAGGTTCCGTCCGGCTGGGATGGAAAGTCGTATTTGCAGGCTCTGAAAGGCGAAGATATGGAGGGACGCGATTACCTGGTTATGGAGCATGCCTTGTATACTTGCCAGCGTTCGGTTCGGGACCGTAGATGGTTCTTTTTAAGGACGTACCACCAGGGACTTTACGACTTTGACGAAGTGATTTTGTACGACATGGAGCGGGATCCGCATCAGACGCGGAACGTGGCCGGGGAGCATCCGGAGATCGTGAACCTGATGGAGCACCGGATTGCGAAATGGCTGCAGGAGCAGATGAATAAACCGGGCTACAAGGCCGATCCAATGCAAAAGGTGATTGAGACCGGCCCTTATAAATACTTGACGGAAGATGATTGGGTGAACCGTCTGCGCAGCAAAGGATATGAGGAGGCTGCGGCGAAGCTTCTTGGCCGGCGGGCAGATGAAGGGATGAAACCAGCGTATGAATTTTGATACCGCAAGAACAAGAGGAGGAGGAACAGCATGAAGGCAAGCCGCATATCTGCACGGCTTATTACGCCGCTCTCGGTCATTTGCGGGATATTGATATGGTATGCTTTGTCTAAAATACCGAGCGTCGGCGCCATCATCACGGATCCGTTCAAGATCGCGAAGACGCTATTCATTGAAGCGAAAGCAGGCAGCCTCTGGACGAATATATCGGCTAGTATGCTGCGTGTGCTCGGAGGTTTTGCACTCGGACTGGTCGTAGCCATTCCCGTCGCATTTGTGATGGGCTGGTATGCGAATATCCGGGCGGTGATTGAGCCTTGGATCCAGTTTTTCCGCACGATCCCGCCAATTGCATTAATTCCACTGGTCATTGTCTCTCAAGGGATCGGAGAATCGGCGAAGATCGCCGTCATTTTTATTGCGACCTTCCTAGTGATGGTCATCTCGATTTTCCAGGGCGTCCGCAACGTGGATCCGACACTGATTAAAGCCGCGCGGGTGCTGGGCGCAACCGACCGCCATATTTTCTTTGAAGTGGTTGTGCCGGCATCATTCCCTTACATTCTGGTTGGTGTGCGTCTAGGTCTTGCCAGTGCATGGACGACGCTTGTCGCCGCGGAAATGACCGGAGCCAACAAGGGGCTTGGCAACATGGTCATGGAAGCCAGTCTGTATTTCCGGATGGACCTTGTCATCATGGGTATCTTTGTCATCGGTGTGATCGGCCTCGCGATGGATAAAGGTGTACTCTATCTCGAAAGGAGACTGACAGGATGGCAGGAACTGCGCAAGTCTTAATCCCGGCATCGCCCGTATTGGAGCAGCCTAAGATCAAAATTGAAAATCTCAGCAAGGCGTATCAGGTTCGAAATGGCAGGCTCATCGCCTTAAGCGATGCGAATCTCGACATTATGCCTAACGAATTCATCAGCGTAGTCGGTCCAAGCGGCTGCGGTAAAACAACGCTGCTGAACATCATTGCCGGCTTGGAGCAGGCCACCTCCGGCAATGTGGAAGTCGACGGGAAGAAGGTGACCGGACCGGGAAAAGAACGTGGCGTCGTGTTTCAGCAGTACGCCCTGTTCCCTTGGAAAACGGTCATCAAAAACATAGAGTTTGGCCTGAAGCTGCGCGGATACAGCAAAGCCGAGCGGCGCGAAAGGGCGGAGCAGTACCTGAAGTACGTCAATCTGAAGGATTTTGCCCATGCGTATCCCAAGGAACTGTCTGGCGGAATGAAGCAGCGTGTCGCGATTGCGCGGGCATATGCGGTTCAGCCGGAAGTGCTGCTGATGGACGAACCATTCGGAGCGCTGGATGCCCAAACGCGGGCTCAGCTGCAAGAGGATCTGCTGAAGACCTGGCAAACGGAGAAAAAGACCTGCTTCTTCATCACCCACGATGTGGAAGAGGCTGTCATTCTGGGGCAGCGCGTCGTCATCATGAGTGCAAGACCGGGCCGAATCAAGGAAATCATCGATGTGGATATTCCGTATCCTCGGGATCAAACGACAAAGATGGATCCAAGGTTTATTGAGATCAAAAACGAGATTTGGTCCAAGGTGTACAAGGAGTATTTGGAAGTACAAAAATAAGAAAGCGTCTTTTTACATTCTCTAAAGAAATATTAAGGGGGACATGGTTGTTTATGAAAACAAATACCAAAAAAGGCTTTCGTGCTTCACTTCTGTTATCCGTACTGATGTGCTTGACGCTGATAATGAGCGCCTGTGGCGGTTCCGGCAATACAAAGGCTGCGGAGGAGCCGGCAGGGGCTTCAACCTCTACCGGACAGGATGCTCCTAAGGAAACGAAAACGGATGCTCCCAAATCGCCCGTGAAAATCAACGTCGGCTACATTCCCGATCTGAACGGCGCAGCTCCGATTGTGATTGCGGATGAAAAGGGGTTCTTCAAAGACGCAGGGCTGAACGTCAATGCCGTCAAGTTCTTAAGCGGTCCGCCTGAATTCCAGGCCATGGCTTCCGGAGACCTGGACATCGCCTATATTGGACCTGGCGCGACCTTCCTGGCCGCTCAAGGACAGGGCAAAATTATCGCGCTGGCCAGCCTGGGTTTTGGCGATATGGTGTATGCGACGAAGAAATCCGGGATTCAGGAATGGAAGGATCTTAAAGGCAAAACAGTCGGCGTTCCTAAAGGGACCTCTGGTGAGATGATTCTGAACCTGGGGCTCGAAAAGGGCGGATTGAAGCCGTCCGATGTGAACATCGTTAATATCGACGTGGCCGGTGCGGTTTCGGCCTTCGTAGCAAACAAGGTGGATGCGGTGGCGATTTGGTCGCCATATACCAAGGAAATCGAGAAGCAGCTGGGTAAGGAGAATATCGTGAAGCTTGGGGATAACCGTACCTTCTACCCGGAATATGTATTCCCGGCCAGCTGGGTCGTGAATCCGAAGTTCCTGGAGGAAAAGCCTGAGGTGGTACAGCAATTCCTCGAGGCGTGGGTGAAAGCCAATGATTACAAAATCAAAAACGTGGATGAGACGATTTCTTTGACCTCCAAGTATACCCAGGTGCCAGAGGACTCGCTGAAAGAACAATTCGAAACGATGGAATGGATTGAATCCTCCAAAATCGCAGGCTATATGAAGGACGGCACAACGGTGAAATGGTTCGAGAACCTGGAGAAAATGTTCGTGACAAACGGTAAAATGACTGAAGTCGTACCCGGTGACAAGTTTATCGCCACCGAGCCGTTCGTGAAAGCGCAGGAGGCGGCCGGCAATTAATGGCCACTGCGCACTTTATGGATTAGATGCATGATATTAAGTTCGCGGAGCAGGGAGATGACCTCCTTGCTTCGTTTTTTATTGAACTTTTTCAGGATCACGTTGATCTGCGACTTGATAGTAGAAATCTCCACCTGCCGTTGCTTGGCGATCTCGGAAATCTTATAGTCACTGTAAAGCAAATGGATGATTTCGAGCTCGCTTGGCGTCAGCTGGGACAGGATCATGGTCGCCTGGAACAGACTTTCCTGGTTTTTGCGGATGCGGGTAAATTCACTTTTGATTTTATTCGTAATTTCCGGATGCATCTGTGATATGCCTTCATACGCGCTGCGTACCCGCTGGACGATTTCGTGATCCGGACGGGTCTTGAGCACATAATCCACTGCACCGGTCTCGAAAGCGCTGAAGATTGTTTCATCATCCTCATGTACTGTAAGGAATACAATCCGTGTCTGGGGGAATTCCTCCAAAATATGCTTCGCATGAATAATTCCGTCATGCTTGGCATCCATTTCGATATCCATCAGCACGACATCCGCGCGGGTGGTCCGCATCAGCTGCAGAGCCATTTTGCCGCTCGCAGCCGTTCCGGCGATTTGAATATCCTCATGCCCCCTCAGGATGGAGCAGAAATGTTCACGCAGTACGTCTAAATCCTCGGCAACAATGACCTGTATGGGCGCTTTGTTCATTGCGTTGTACCTCCCTTACGCTGTATGCTTCCGATAAATCGGCAGGACGATCTGAAAAGTGCTTCCAAAGCCAGGTTTACTCTCTACATGGATACGCCCGTCATGACCATGCACAATTTGTTTGGCGTAGGATAAACCGACACCCCAGTTGCGGGTTGTGTTTTTACTGGTGACAAACGGGTCAAAAATGGCTCGCAGCTGCTCTTTTTCCATGCCACAGCCGTTATCCGTAATACTGATAATATTGAAATTGCCTTCGGGATACGAAGTAATCTGAATGGTTCCACGCTGTTCTTCCGGAATGGCCTCCGCCGCATTGGTCAGGATGTTGTAAATGGCTTCGGACAGATGGGCTTGATCGGCCAAAACAGTAATACTCTCGGCCTCTTCGAATCGGGTGTGGACTTCAAGCGCTCTTGAACCGGTATTGAACCTGCTGAGCACTCCATCCATAAGCTCACAGATAGATACCGAGCGGAGCTGTAGATGGGTTGTTTTGATGGATCGGTACAGCTGGTCCAGCCGCTCAAGCGTTTCGTGTACGACCACATTGGCCTTGACCAGCGGCTCTTGGCTGACGCCGTGATCATCGCTGGAGGGATTCTGTCTGGCTTGGTTCAGGAGCACTTGAATGATGAGCAGCTGATTTTTGATCCCATGCGTGAATACCTTGATGCCCATATCGGCTGTCTTCAGCTTTCGCTCCAGCAGCAGCGTTTCTTCGCCCATTTTTTTCTCGATGTCGGTGTAACGCCAGATGGAGAAGAGGCTGATGCCAGATAGAATTCCCGTGATGCCAATGCCGAGATACCATTCAAACAGAGTCAGCGGTGGATTGAAGTTGGAAAAATCCGAATACAGAACATAGTAGGTGCGCACATCCGTCACTTGCATCGGGCCCATGAAGCCTAGGTAAAAATAAAACAGCACAAGCGCAAACACGCCGTAGAGAATATGCTTGATCTGCTTTTTCAGCCAGGGGATGGTGACATGAGAATAATAATAGACAATGAGCGATGTGGCGTAAAGCGCAGAGATGACAAGCCATCCGCGGGTGATATAGCTGATGATATAAGTGCTTCTTGGACTGAGTAGACTTAGCATGGGTTTGTAGATGACCGGATCGTAAAAAATGATATTGAGCAGAGGCAAAATAGCATGAAGGGCAAGCGCGAGTACACGGTGCTTCATCTGATTATTGTAGAAGAGAGATAGGGACAAGCCGATAAAGCCGAAGATGAACAGTGATCTGCCGATTGTGATCATGCGGCTGACGCCATCGATGCTGATCGGGGAATGGAGCAGCATATCGCGGATCGCATCATTGAAAAAAAGCACGATATTGACCCGGTAATAGAATCCACCGTATTTGGCGATGAACAGGACGAGTCCGGACATGCTGAGAAACCATCCGAGCAAAATAATAGACATCCAGTAAACGGACGGGTTGCGAGCCTTGGCGATAAACATGATAATCATGGCCGACATCAGGAGAATCAGTAGAATCGTCATCTCTGTAAAGCTCCTTTGATGGATCTATTCAGGCTTCGGCTTGTAGGTTAGCGCTGGGATGTATCCCTTTTCATTGTACATGAATTTGTTTGAATTGTAAGATATATCCTTATGGAAATTAAGAACATTCTACTTTAACAGAGCTTTAGATATTAGAAAAGAGTGCTCCCGAGTTTGTTCCTAAAATGCTGATGATGATAGACTATCTGTCATTCAACATTTTGCTATACTAATAGTTGGCTTACGGAAAGCTTGAGGAGGAATTGTATGTACCGGATTTTTATAGTGGAGGACGATCGTAAAATTAGTGCTGTCCTGAAAAGAAATATGGAGAAATACGGATATGATGCTTCGTGCGTAACGGAGTTTCGCGACATCATGCAGGAGCTTGAAGCGTATGCACCCCATTTGGTCATGCTTGATATTAACCTGCCATACTTCGACGGTTATTATTGGTGCAGACAAATACGTAAAAAGTCCAACTTACCGATCATCTTCATATCCGCCCGAGCGGGTGAGATGGATCAGGTGATGGCCATAGATAACGGCGGCGATGATTACATCACGAAGCCGATCCATTTAGACCTTTTAATAGCGAAGGTAAAAAGCGTACTAAGAAGAGTTTACGGGGATTATGCGGCATCCACCGGGCTTGCTCAGTCGCCTGAGAGCGAGTTAAACGTACAAGGCTTGCGACTGAATCTTAGCCGTAATGAACTGATATGGGAAAAGCGGAAAACCCAGCTTACGAAGAATGAACAGCTGTTAGCTGAATGCTTCATGCAGCAGTACGGAAGGACCGTCTCGCGGGATCAGCTGCTTGGGACGTTATGGGACAATGCGCAGTTTGTCGATGACAACACGTTGACCGTCAATGTGGCGAGATTGCGAAAGAAGCTCGAGGAGCTGGGGCTGCAAAGTGCGATCGCGACGGTACGAGGAATGGGATATAAACTGATTTTAAGCGCTGAGCAGGGGGAGACGAGCTCTTGAGATTGCTGACTTTAGCTTTATTCCTTCGTGATCGGCTCATTTATGTGGTATCAGGATTACTTATTATGGGTATCGGCGTCTGTTTAATGCTGCTGGAAAATGCGCGTTATCCAGGATTGATGGAAACGAGCACGATATATTATTTTGTGGCTGCTGCAGCATTCTTTTTGATTCTTGGACTTGCTGTTGACTACATTCGGCAGCGTGAGTATTACAAACAGCTTAGAAATGCGATTGAACGGTCTGATGAATTGCATGTTGAAGCCATCGTGCAATCTTCAGTAACTGCTGAGCAGCAACTCGTTGCGTGCTTGCTTAATCAGCAAATGAGCGCTTATCTAAATAAACTCGGTGCATACCGCCGTCAGCAGGAGCTCCATAATCATTTTGTGCTGCAATGGGTGCATCATATGAAGACGCCTTTATCGGTTATTGATTTGCTTTTGCAGGAGACCTCCCAGCAGATTCCATCTTCGGAGAAGGAGCAGAAAGAGCTCACCCTTAGTCTGCATGAAGAAGCAGATCGAATGTCGAGAGGTCTGGAAATGCTGCTCCATACGGCACGCTTAGACAAGTTCGAAATGGATCTTCATCTCAAAAAAACGCCGCTCCACAACGTGATTCGTGACGTTCTGATTGCTCACAAACGTCTTTGTATCCGTCATTCCGTTATACCGCAAATACATGGTGAGGCATGGATAGAAACGGATGAGAAGTGGATGACGGTCGTACTCAATCAAATCGTCAGCAACGCGATCAAATACAGCAAGGACAAGCAAGATGTGAAGCATCTTATGATCCACATGGAGCAGAATACAGACACTGGCTGCAAGCTTAGCATAACTGATGAGGGGAGCGGCATAGCACCTCACGATATACCACGAATATTTGATCCTTTCTTCACCGGTGAGAACGGACGGTCTGCGGGGGAATCGACGGGAATGGGACTGTATTTAGCGAAACAAGTGTGCAGCAGGCTCGGTCACGAACTGTCCGTATCGTCGGAGCTTGGTGTCGGTACGACGTTTACGATCACTTTTCAGCCCGCCGGCATTCATCTTCTTGGCAGCCAAGCAGACAAGGACAGGCACGCTTTGTGACAACTTTGTCATGTTCGAAGCGTGTTTTTTGTTATATAAATCGATGGGTTCGGTACTCATTGCCCGCTATACTAAACGTTGTTAAGGCAATCAAACTACAAACGGGGGGAGGGAGATCAAGCGATGAGTGTTCTTAAAGCGCAGGGGCTTGGTAAAATTTTCAGCTCCAAAGGGAATGTCATCTGTACAGCATTAAATGACATCGACCTGCAGGTAGAGGCCGGCGAATTTGTCGGCGTTATGGGTCCGTCGGGAAGCGGGAAGACGACGCTGCTTAATCTGCTCGCAGCAATGGATCGTCCAACATCCGGCCATATTGAAATTAACGGTATGAATCCGAACAAGCTCAGTGATAAAAAATTGGCGCTTTTCAGAAGGCGTGAGCTTGGCTTCGTCTTTCAGGATTTTAATTTACTAGATTCTCTGAGCATCAAGGAAAATATTATTTTGCCGCTTGTGCTCGATGGGACTGCTCCCAGGTTGATCGAGGAGAGGCTGAATCCGCTTGCTGAATGGCTGCAGATGACGAATCTGTTGAACAAGCGCACATATGAAGTGTCTGGCGGCCAAAAGCAACGTGCGGCTATTGCACGCGCGCTTATTAATGAACCATCGTTAGTGCTCGCTGATGAACTGACAGGTAGCCTGGATTCCAAGTCAGCGAAGGATGTGATGGAGTCGCTGCAGGAGATGAACGTAAGATTGAAGGCTACTGTTCTAATGGTGACTCACGATCCATTCTCAGCGAGCTATTGTCAGCGCATCGTGTTTATTAAAGACGGAAGAATCTTCTCGGAAATTCGGCGCGGTTCGAATCGGCAAGCATTTTTCCAACAAATATTAGACGCGCTGAGTGTACTGGGAGGGAATTTTAATGACGCTTCGTTCGCACGCGCTTAGAAACCTTCGCGGCAACTGGCGGTCATACAGCGCGTTTTTTATGAGCAGCGTCTTCTCCGTCATGATTTTCTATATGTATGCCGCATTTGTTGCTCATCCCGACCTGACGAGTAGTCATATCATTGGAACTTCGCAAGTAAGGCTGGGCATGGTGTTTTGCCAATACATTATCGTTATTTTTTCGTTTCTGTTCGTGCTTTACTCCAATGCCGCATTTCTAAAATCAAGAATGAAGGAATTCGGCCTTCTATATATGTTCGGAATGACTCGTATGCAGCTTCGCCGACTTATCGTATATGAAAGCACAGTTATTGCAGTTATGGCGATCGTTGCCGGTATCGGCTTAGGGGTACTATTCAGCAAGCCATTCTTTATGGCGCTCGGTGTGCTGCTGGGCATGAACGATCCCATTGCCACTCTTGTACCGCTTCATGCGCTATGGATAACGGCTGGCGGCTTCTTTATGCTGTTCACACTCATTTCGATTGAGTCGGCAATGCGTGTGGGGCGTACAGAAATTGCTCTATTACTTAATGTAGGAGACAGATCGGAGGAGCAGATTGTTTATACACCATGGCTTGCCTTGCTTGCAGCCGTATGTTTAGCATCCTCTTATGGTATGGCTTTGATGTTAAATGCATCGAACTTCAGCATGCTTGCGCCCCTTGTCCTGCTTACGGCTATCATTGGAACTTATCTGTTATTCACGCAGTGCAGCGGCTTGCTGCTGCGATTGGTTAAAAGTTGTAAAAGGGTCTACTACAATCGAACGAATCTGATCGTATTCGCTCAGCTTGGCCTTAAGCTGAAGGAAAATGCGCGAATGCTGTTTATTGTGTCGATTTTGAGCGCAGTTATTTTAACGGCATCCGGAACGGTTTATATGTTAGAGCTTGCGCTGCAACTGAACGATATAAAGACGCAGTATGATGATCCCCAAGGAGTCATTTCACTAACGATGTTTATTGGCGTGTTCATTAGTTTGCTGTTCTTTATCGCATCCGGTAGTATGATTTACTTCAAATTGTTCACGCAGCTGAAAGAGGATCAGATGCAGTATAAGGCACTGACCCGAATCGGTATGACGCAAGCCGAGCTTCGAAAAATCGTCTATATGCAGGTCGGTATTCTTTTCTTCGCGCCATGCCTTGTCGGCATCGTACATGCGTTGGTCGCACTTAAAGCATTAAACAACCTCCTTATGGTATCCAATTGGATCTATTCGTTCGTCATCATCGGCATTTATTTGGCCATGCAGACGATTTACTTCCTGGTGGCCTGCAACAGCTACATGAAAAGCATAAATTTGACCAAGGGGAATCGGTAATGAAAGTAATGAAACCATCAGTAAAAATAGGTATGTTCATGATTGCTATGATTTTGGCGGTTAGTGGTTTTACACCTAAAATAGCTAACGCTGACTCAAGTGAAAAAATTCAGAAGATTAATCAGTTTGTTGAACAGCAGCAAAGCATAAGTAAAATTCCGGGAATATCGGTAGTTATAGTAGAGAAGGGGCAAACGGTCTATCAAAATAGCTTCGGGTACGCTGATGTCAAGGCGAAAACACCTGTGACCGATAAAACGTTATTTGAACTCGGATCCACATCGAAAGCTTTCACAGGTTTAGCCATTTTGCAATTGGAAAAAGAGGGATTGTTGAAACGATCTGACGATGTCCGGAAGTATATCCCATGGTTAGAGTTAAAATATAATGGGGAGCCGCAAACGATTACTATAGATCAGCTGCTTCATCATACCAGCGGAATACCTTCGAATTCAATCACGCATATTCCAGAAAGTAATGCAGAAAACGCCCTTGAGCTAACCGTGAAAACATTACTGAACCAGCAGTTGGATCGTAAGCCAGGCAGCTCTTTTGAATACGCGACAATCAACTACGATATACTGGGACTCGTTATCGAGATGGTAACGAAGCAGCCCTATGATGTGTATATGAAACAGCACATTTTAGAGCCGATAGGTATGAAAGACTCGTTTGTTGGGCTGCATCAGGTTCAATCCGCTGAGATGGCATCCGGTTATAAAATTGGATTTATGAAAGAGCAGGCTTACACACCTCCCATTTATCGGGGAAATATACCAGCTGGATATATGATCAGCAATACAAATGATATCGCGAAGTGGATGAATCTACAGTTAGGAAACAATCTGAGCCATGCGATCGACAAACTGCTCATCCAAGAATCACACATCCCGGATCAGTCCGTAGAGCCTTTTGATAAAAATACTTACTATGCCAGCGGATGGGGAGTCCAGCAAAAAAACGATAAACCATATATATTTCATGCCGGAGAGAACCCGACATTTACCTCATATTTCATCATGCAGCCTGATGAGCAATTGGGAGTAGCCATTTTAGCCAATATGAATACAAGTTTTACGACAGCCATTGGTCAAGGCGTGATGGATCTGTGGGAAGGGAGCAACGTTACTAATAATCATTCCGACAGCTATCAAAAGTTAGATCAAATCGTGACAATACTATGTATATCCGCCTGTTGTTTCTGTGTACTGTTTATGATGTTAACGTTAAGAATCATGGGGAGGATCGCTCGAAAACAACGGATTTGGACATCGTTAAACGTAAAGAGGATCTTGCTATTATCGGTACATACGTTGATTGTAGCTGCAATTTTGACACTCACGATCATAATCCCGAAAATTTTAGGAATGCCTTGGACATTTATTAAAGTATGGGCTCCGACGACGATCTCGGTATTTCCATATTGTATCCTGGCCGCATGCATTATCTATTTTATTTTTGGGTTATCGCTCATTCTGACCAAGAAAATGAATTGCAGTAAAGAAAAAACAGCAGCTCGCGACATGGGAGCTGAAATGTAACATTTGAGAAGCGACAGCCTTTACAGAAACAGCGCAGTAATCGGTGCTTGTCAGGCTAGTCTGCATAATGTGAACAAGTCCCTCATAGACATGTATCAATCAAGTAAAACATGTGCTAAAGGGGATGATGTCATGCGCCGGATGTCATGGGTACTCGCCATGATCTTGTGCGTCACCGTCGTATTTGCCGGGTGCGGCAAAAAGGACGCTGCTTCCGTAGTCAAAGGATTGAATAATGTTGCCGACACACTGCAAAGCAAGGAGGGATCTTATAGAGGGACGGGGAAAATGACGCTTTATACGGGTGAAAAACCGCAAGAGTATAACATTGAAGTATGGTACCAGAACCCTTCCTATTACCGGATCAGCCTGACCAATGCCCAAAAGGATGTTACACAGATCGTGCTCCGCAATGATGAAGGAGTGTTCGTCCTTACACCAAGCCTGAACAAAAGCTTCCGCTTTAAGAGCGATTGGCCGGAGAACCAGGGGCAGGTGTATCTGTACCAGACGCTAGTGCAAGGCATCCTGAGCGATAATACCCGCCAGTTTGCTATGGACAAAGACAGCTATGTATTTGACGTTGCGGCCAATTATCACAGCCAGTCTCTCGTTCGCCAGAAAATTTGGTTGAGCAAGGACAATTACGCGCCTAAGCAGGTGCAGGTTTCCGATGCCGATGCGCATGTCATGGTAGAAGTGAAATTCAGTGAGTTCAAGTTTGACGCCAAATTTGAGAAGGATTCCTTTGATATGAAGCGCAACATGACAGCGTTGGATGATCCTACATTGGGTATGGTGACGCAGGTGGATGAGAACGGAAATCCGATTACGGATGACCAACAGGCAGACGGCAGCACCGCTACAGCTCCGAAAGAGCTCGGGGACTTTGGAATGATCATCCCGAACTATATGCCTGAAGGTGTTGAGAGCAAAGACACGAATAAAATGGAAAATAGTACAAATCATACGGTGATTCTCCGTTACGACGGAACCTATCAATATACCATCATGGAGTCCCGTTCGCAGGATATGGCCGTTTCCGCGCTTGCTTCGGGAACCGTGATCGATCTCGGATTTACGTCTGGCCTCCTCACCGGTGATGATCAAAAGATGCTGACCTGGATGAATGATGAAGGCATCGAATTCCGCATCACGAGTGCAGATCTTCCAGTGGATGAAATGATCAAAATCGCCGCGGATTTACAGACACAATCGGGTAAATAATACAAAATAGGCGGATTGCCGAGTTGTTAGAGCTGACTCCTCTACAATGACGGCATCCGCCTGTTTTTCTTCTGACGCCGTGTGGTACGGTAAACTTGCCTCAATCCGGCCAGCCGTGGTTCATTGACAGTGACCTTCTCGAACATTACGATTAATGAGCGAGCTAAGTGTAAAACGTAAGAGAAGGTGACTACAAAAATGCAAGTTCAATATAGAGCTACACAAGCTATAATCAATCTGGATCATTTGCGTGCCAATTATACGGCATTCCGCCGGGCACTTCCTAAAGAAATGATGCTTCTGGCCTGCGTCAAAGCGGATGCTTATGGACATGGCGCCGTAGAAGTGGCACGGGAGCTGGAGCAGGCGGGCGCGGACTACCTCAGCGTGGCTTTTCTGGATGAAGCGATTCAGCTTCGCCAGGCGGGCATTCAAGTGCCTGTGCTGGTACTTGGATATACGCCGCCCGAAGGTATACAGGCAGCTTGGGAGCATCAGGTAACCGTGACGGTATTCAGTCCGGAGGTACTTGAAGCCATTAAAGCTCTGCCCGCAGAGAGTCTGAAGCGTCCTTTGAAGGTGCATATCAAGATTGACAGCGGCATGGGCAGATTGGGACTTCTCCCTGGAGAAGCCGCCATTTCTTTTATCGAAAAAGCGATGGCACTGCCTCAGGCTGAGGTGGAAGGCATGTTTACCCATTTTTCCAAGGCGGATGAAGAAGATAAAAGCTATACACTCGAGCAATACCGGCGTTTTACAAGCGTAGTGGATGCACTGAAAGAAGAAGGCGTAAGCCTCCCGATTCTTCATACGGGAAACAGTGCCGCCGCGATTGACACTCCGGAGCTATCGTTCAACATGATCCGCATCGGAATCAGCATGTATGGGCTATACCCTTCGGATGAGGTCAACCGGCAAAAGGTAGAACTGATCCCGATATTGACGCTGAAGACTAAGGTTGCCTATGTCAAAACGCTTCCGCCTCATTGGGGCGTCAGTTACGGCGCAAGGTATGTAACGGCTACCGAGGAAATCATTGCCACGCTTCCGATCGGCTACGCAGACGGATATTCCCGGATGCTCAGCGGCAAAGCGAAGGTATTGATTCGCGGCCGCCGCGTTCCGGTGGTCGGAACGATTTGCATGGACCAATGTATGGTAACGCTGCAATCTTTTGCTGAAGAAGCAGAAGAAATTCAAATCGGTGAAGAGGTTGTGCTCATCGGTCAGCAGTCTGGGGAATGCATTTCCGCAGATGAGCTGGCATCCTGGCTGGGTACCATTCACTATGAAGTCATCTGTATGATTGCTAACCGGATTCCGCGTCTCTACACCAAAAACGGGGCTCCCTACACCCTGATCAATCCTTTGATCAGCTAAAGTGACAACACCATATATAACCTTTTACCCAGCAGAAGGAATAACTTGCATGCTTCTCGAATAAAGAATTGTGCCGAGATTGTCTGTACGGAAATGCCGACTGTAGTTTATAATGGAATGCAGCATACCTGATATATCTTCGGCATATATATTCCTTTGTATAAATTTCCTTGAAAAAAGTTATACTGGTGCACAAGGGTGTGAAGGTTGTGGGGGTGGAAGAAAAGGTGGCTAATATGCAGAATACCAAGAGAATTATGATCAGCTTGCCTGATCATCTTTTGCAGGAAGTGGATGGTATCGTTGCTATGGAGAATTCCAACCGCAGTGAGCTGATCAGGCAGGCCATGAAGCTGTATTTGCTTGAACGGAAGAAGCGGTATATCCGGGAATCCATGCAGCGCGGCTATATGGAAATGGCCAAAATCAATTTGACCATGGCCTCTGAAGCGTTTCATGCAGAGGAAGATGCAGACAGCACTCTAGGCCGCTTAGTGAGCGGGGTGTAAACATTGATCGTAAAACGCGGCGACGTTTTTTTTGCGGATCTATCACCCGTTGTCGGTTCTGAACAAGGTGGAGTAAGACCGGTGCTGATTATTCAGAATGATATCGGTAACCGATTCAGCCCTACGGTAATCGTGGCGGCTATTACAGCCCAAATTCAAAAAGCTAAACTGCCGACGCATGTGGAAATTGATGCGGCTTCGCATGGTTTTGACAGAGACTCTGTCATATTGCTGGAGCAAATCCGAACCATAGATAAGCAGAGATTGACGGACAAAATCACACACCTGGATGAGGAAACGATGAAAAAGGTGGATGATTCCCTGCAGATCAGTCTGAGCTTGATTGACTTTTAACCATACACGTGCAAAAGTGAAGACGTGCCCCCGGGCACGTCTTTTTTTCTATAGATATGCCGGTCTCTTCGTTGGAGAGAGACAAGGAGATCTCCACAGCGAGCTGATCCGTCAGCGCAAAGTGCAGCTATTTAAAATCCTTGATCGATCATGTAAAAAGATTGTAAAATACAAGCCTTGCTCCGTGTATTCCGGGGCAGGGCTTTTTTGTGCGATAATTCAAACGAGCCGGGCAAAATAAGGGGGAAATTACTCGTGGAAAGAAGCTTCTGCCATCATTGTTTGCCTCTTCCAAAGATGTCCGCTGGAAATGTAGCCAAAAGTTTGTGATAATATACAAGAACCAAGCTTCACTTTTTAGAATAACATCTAAATTTGATTTGGTCTTTAACCTGAACTCCGAATAAGCATAATCACAGCGGAGATAGAAATTTAACATGACGAAAATGAAATGTATGGACAACGCTAATAAACGAACGTTATATACCAGACTTTGCACTATTGACGCATAACAGGCGACTGATACGGGGAAAAGAGGGATTTTTTTATGGCAGATAAAGTAGTTATGGAAATGAATACGGAAGAACAGAAGGCGAAGGAGCAGGAGCGCATTATACAGCAAACCGCGAAAGAGCTGCAGCTGTCGCTCAAACAGATCCGCACGACGGTGGAGCTTCTGGATGAAGGGAACACGATTCCGTTCATCGCGCGTTACCGTAAGGAAATGACGGGCGAACTGGATGAGAACCAGCTGCGCGACATTGAGGAACGGGTGAATTATCTGCGCAACCTGGAGGAACGCAAACGCGAAGTCATCCGAATCGTCGATGAGCAGGGCAAGCTGACAGGAGAGCTGAAGACGTCTATCGAAAAAGCGGTTAAGCTGCAGGAAGTAGAGGACCTCTACCGTCCTTACCGGCAAAAGCGCAAGACTCGCGCCAGCGTAGCCAAGGAAAAAGGGCTGGAGCCTCTCGCGGCCTGGATTATGGAGCAGCCGAAGCAGGGAGATCTCCAGCAGGAGGCAGCCAAATACGTTGATGCCGAAAAAGGTGTGGAAAGCACGGATGATGCGATCGCCGGCGCGATGGATATTTTGGCTGAAAATATGGCGGATGACGCGACGATCCGTTCGTGGGTACGCCGCTATACGATGGATCACGCTATGCTGACTTCGGAAGCGAAGGATGCGGAGCAGGAATCTGTATATGAGAATTACTACAGCTACCGGGAGCTGGCCAAAAAAATGCCGCCACACCGGATTCTGGCCATCAACCGCGGCGAGCGCGAGAATATTTTGAAGGTAGGTCTCGAGGTATCGGCAGACTCGATTCACAACTTCATGGCACGCCAGATGATTAAAGGCCATTCCTCCGTGCAAACGGTTTTAACGGCTGTGATTGAAGATGCTTACAAGCGTCTAATCGCGCCTTCGATTGAACGGGAAATCCGCGCGGAATTAACGGAAAAAGGGGAAAACCAGGCCATTTCCATTTTCTCGGGCAATTTGCGCAGCCTGCTGCTGCAGCCGCCTGTCAAAGGAAGATGCGTGCTGGGCGTTGACCCGGCTTACCGTACCGGCTGTAAGCTGGCTGTAGTGGATGATACGGGCAAGCTGCTGGAGGTGGCTGTCACCTATCCAACCCCTCCGAATAACAAGCGGAGAGAGGCAGCAGAGAAGTTCCGCGAGCTGATTACCAAATACAGCATCGAGCTGATCGTAATCGGCAACGGAACGGCTTCCCGGGAAACCGAGCAGTTCGTAGCGGAAGTGATCGGTGAGATTAGCGACCCGGATCTGGCCTATCTGATCGTCAACGAAGCGGGGGCAAGCGTGTACTCGGCCTCCAAGCTGGCGCAGGAGGAGTTCCCTGATCTGGACGTTGCCGAGCGCAGTGCAGCTTCCATTGCCCGCCGGGTACAAGACCCGCTTGCGGAGCTGGTGAAGATCGAGCCGAAGGCGATTGGCGTCGGGCAATACCAGCATGACGTATCGCAAAAGCATCTGGACGAGAGTCTCAAGGCTGTCGTGGAGTCTGCCGTTAACCATGTCGGCGTGGATGTGAATACGGCTTCGCCATCCCTCTTGTCTTATGTAGCGGGTGTCAACGCGACGCTTGCCAAAAATATCGTAAAATACCGCGATTCGAACGGTAAATTTGGCAGCCGCAAGCAGCTGCAGAGCGTACCGCGCCTAGGCGCCAAAACCTATGAGCAGTGCATTGGCTTTCTGCGCATATCTGACGGGGATAACCCGCTCGACCGTACACCGATTCACCCGGAATCCTATGCCGTTGTTGGCCGTTTATTCAAGGAACTGGGCATCGGTATGGACAAGCTGGGAACGCAGGAGCTGTCCAATCTGCTGGCACAGCAGCATGTAGAGCAGCTGGCTGAGGCGCTGAACGTGGGCGTGCCGACGCTGCGTGATATTCTGGAAAGCCTCCAGCGTCCGGGCCGTGACCCGCGAGAGGAGCTTCCGCTGCCTATTTTCCGGACGGATGTGCTGAAGATCGAGGATCTGACGCCGGGCATGGAGCTGGAAGGAACGGTGCGTAACGTTATTGACTTTGGAGCGTTTGTGGATATCGGTATTAAAAGCGACGGTCTCGTGCATATTTCGCAGCTGAGCGAGGGTTATGTGAAGCATCCGATGGACGTTGTATCCGTCGGGGATAACGTGACCGTGTGGGTGCTGAACGTGGATCTGAAAAAAGGCCGCGTCGGTCTGACCATGCGTCAGCCGAAAGACCAGCAGTAATCTCATTCTGTTCATCAATATAAAAAGAACAAGCCCCTTCTAAAAAATCGAAAGATGGGGGCTTGTTCAAATATGTCCGGCTTCCGCAGTCTTATTCCTCCACAGCCGGCATAGAGTCGGTTGAAGGGGGCGTTGACAGCTTCTTTTTGGCCCGGAAACGGCGTACCTTCATCAGGTTGCCGCACATTTTATCATCGCAATAGCGCTTCGAGCGGTTGCGCGTGTCATCATAATATACCCAAAGGCAGTCCGGATTGTCGCAAATGCGAATTCTGGACAGTTCGCCATTCCCCAGCGTAGACGCAAAGGAGGCTGAAATTTCGGCCATCACTTGCGTCCAGTTGGCGTTGGCTGGGAAATAGGAGAGATTTACGGACTGTTCGGCGGCGGCTTGGGTCAGCTGGCGGTATACCGGCGCCTTTCCCATCCAGCGGTTCAAGGTTTCGATATGATTTGCCGCTAGATTTCCTCCGGAAGTGATGTGCCTAATTAGATCAAACAGGAAGGAGCGGAGTTCTTTGAGCTCGTTTAGTTCTTTTTTGCTTGGAAGACGGGTTGCGGTAATTTGATCCTGCTGCATAAACCATTGGAGCCATTTTTCCTGATCTAGACGGTCCTCGCAGCGTCCACTTCCTCGCCAATCATGCCACTCGCTGTTTACAAAATCATCCCAGAGCATTGCAGGTCATCCTTTCTATAAGAGCATTGTAGCAATCCCGGTTGGCATTTGCCATGGTTTTGCTGTGCCCTGCAAGGGGAGAGGAGCATGGTATAGGTATTTTTCTGCTTGTGCCAGGTAAATGGATGTGATATTTTCTATGTAACTATTATAACCATTTTAAGGTGGTTACACACGAATGGAGGGCGATGGAATGAGCATCCGGAATCTGCTGCTGCAAAACTGGGATTATTGCATGGGAAAAGAGGACTGGTATCCGCCGTTGCAGGATGCGCTTAAGGACGTTACGCCTGAACAGGCTGTTTGGAAGCCTGAGGAGGGCGCTGCCAACAGCATCTGGGAAAATGTACAGCATCTGCTGTACTATAAAGAACGTTTACTGGGGCGACTGCAAGGCTTGCCTGCGGATTCGAATGGTGTCAGCAACGATGACACATTCCGGATCTCCGATGACAGCGGCGAAGGTTGGGAGCAGGCCAAGAGCCGACTTATCCAGGCGCATGTGTCCTTGCGGAGCGAACTGGAGCGTCTGCCAGAGGAAGAGCTTGAAAGCAATCCCCAGCGCTTCATGAGCCTGATCACGCATGATGCCTATCATACGGGTCAAATCATTTTTCTCCGCAAGCTGCAGGGCTGCTGGCCTGCGACACGCAGCTTTGATTAACAAACTTTTCGGCTTAACCCATGAGACAGAGGATGGAATGGAATAGCAGATCCGAGCCGAGATATGCTGAGCAGGCGTGATCGCTCGGATGCTTTTTCGTAAAAAAGAAGCCGGACAATACGTCCGGCTTGCTTTTCGAAACGATCCTATTATCGATTTAACAGCGCCTTATAAGTGATCCGAGCCTTCGCTCACTGAATTCCGGTAAAAAAACCAGCAATCATTCAGCAGCTTGATCTGACGTGTGTCCTTTTTACGAAAGGCGCGTGTCAGCTGATTGCAGAGCCATTGCGGCAAGGGTATCTCCTCCTCTTGCTGAACCTTCTGTATGGTTAGCATATGGGGAAGAAGCCCAAAGAGTGCAGGTCTACATAACTTAAGATATCAGAAGCATAACCTCTTAGGAAATACATCATGATATCGCAAGGGAAACTACCGCTAAATGCGGTCTATCTTCCATGAAAGTACGTCGATAAAGTTTTTCTTTTGATATCAGAAGTAACTTGATGAACGTTTAAATGGCTTCCTCTTCGTACCATTGCTCAAGCTGAGCCTGCAGGGCACGGATTTCCGTGAGCAGCGAGATCAGCGGATAATTGGTTTCATTGAGGGAAGCGAAGGAACGCTCCAGTTCGTTAATGTAGTCGAGACCGCCGATGATGGAGTCTGTTTCCTGGAGCAGCTCAAGATGGTCACATTCAGCTACTGCGAGCGGCAATTCCGGTGTTCCCTGGGCGGTGAGCTTGCTGACCTCTTTATTTAGTCTTAAATTGAGCGCGCTGAGCTGATAGGCGTAATCAGCCGGCATCTCCACGTACTGGAGCTTGTCTCCCAGCTGCAAAATGACATAACGCATGTTTGGCATCATATTAAGTTTCCCCCTCCATACTTGCTGCTTGCTTTTCGATGCGATGTAATCCTTTACTTGACAGTGTAGCTTAGTGAGAAGTTAAAATTCAAGTAACATTCCTGAGCGTGAAGAGTATGCAGGAAAAAGCAACACGGAAAGGAAGTAGGCAAGCGTTATGCCAAGCATGAGTAATGACGAGCTGCAGGGCTGGGTGGAAAAAGTGTCGCTGGACAGCTTTGGCGTGCCCTTCCGGCACCGGGCGACCTTTAATAAGAGACTGTCCTCCACAGGCGGGCGTTATTTCACCAAAAGCCATGATATCGAGATCAATCCTCATCAACTGGAGGAAAACGGCAGGGAAGAAGTAGAGAAAATCATCAAACATGAGCTCTGCCATTATCATCTTCACCTAGCCGGGAGAGGGTACAAGCATCGCGATCAGGACTTTAAGCAGCTTCTCCAGCATGTGGGAGGGAGCCGATTCTGCAGCTCACTGCCAAACCGTGGGGGAAGAAAGGTGCTGCCGTACCGTTATGTACTGATATGCCGGGATTGCGGCATGAAATATATGCGGAAACGGAAGGTGGATACCCGTCGTTTCCGGTGCGGAAAGTGCCGGGGGAAACTCGAGCAGCAGACACTTGACTCCCCCAACAAATCATGATAAATTATTGATTGTTACCACTTGTAAACGTTCCCTGATAGCTCAGTTGGTAGAGCACTCGACTGTTAATCGAGTTGTCACAGGTTCGAGTCCTGTTCGGGGAGCCATTTTCTTGGAGAGATACCCAAGTGGCTATAAGGGGACCCTCTGCTAAGGGGTTAGACTGCGTAAGCGGTGCGAGGGTTCGAATCCCTCTCTCTCCGTTCTGAGATACAACACAAAGCTCCCACCGCAATAGCGGTTGGGAGCTTTTTCTGTAAAGGGATGAGAAGCCTCGCAGAGGGGTCGTCGGAGCATAAGCATCGATAGGAATCGCATCGCAGTCCCGACCGAAGGGAGGGTATCCCTCTCTCTCCGTATTGAATAACAACACAAAGCTCCCACCGCAATAGCGGTTGGGAGCTTTTTTTGCAAAGGGATGAGAAGCCTCATCCCTTGTATTACTTTTCGTCCTGGTACTCTTCTTCAAAGCCTTCAATAGCTCTTTTGCGCTTGGTATTTTTATGCTCGAGATTGTGGCGTTCTTCTCCCGAGATTTCATCAGCGTGCTCATCCAGGTAATCATTCGTTTGTTGAATATTCTCACGGGTGTTGTTGATGGCGTTTTGGATTTTCTCCGCATTGTCGGAACGGTCATCAGGTTTAGCCATAGTCATTAGTCTCCTTTATGTGTTGTTAAGTCAGGATTTTGTTGCATCCTAATATGTGAAATGCCAATCATTAAGATGCCAAAATAGCGCCAAATTTATTCATTCAAACATGAAAAACCCGCGATACGAAGGGGTGAATAAAAAAATATAAAAAAACACTTGTCATGTCCCAAAAATTCTGGTAAGATAATTTTTGTTGTCACGCTTTGTTGATACGGCCCGTTGGTCAAGGGGTTAAGACACCTCCCTTTCACGGAGGTAACAGGGGTTCGAATCCCCTACGGGTCACCATTATTACTGCTTCGATGGGGATGAGAACCCAATAGGGTTCGTCGGAGCATAAGCTTCGTTAGCACTGCATCGCAGTCTCGAACGAAGTGAGAGTATCCCCTACGGGTCACTTTCTTTTTGGCACACATCCTTGTGAGTCATCGAGAGCCATTAGCTCAGTTGGTAGAGCACCTGACTTTTAATCAGGGTGTCGAAGGTTCGAGTCCTTCATGGCTCACCAGTTATTTTTAAGCAAGTTCCCTTATACATGCGGTAGTGGTGGAATGGCAGACACGCTATCTTGAGGGGGTAGTGGGCGTACGCCCGTGGAGGTTCGAGTCCTCTCTACCGCATAACTGATAAAGAAGCATTCGCGAAAGCGAGTGCTTCTTTTTGCTTATATTACGAACAAAATCCTTCGTCCACACATCACCAGTTATTCACAGCATGCTCCATAAAGGCCATCATGTCCTTTACTTCCAGCACCGTACCGTCGTCCAGAACGGCTTTGCCTGTGAACCGGCCGAAAATTTGATGGCATTCATTGTCCACAAACAGCATCTTCGTCTCTGTATAACGGTCGTACACCGGCTCAAAATCCATTTCAAAGCGGCCATCGTCGCTGGTGAATTTTTTTGGAGACATGTATCCGCCTTCGGCAAGATCCACGTATACATGGTTCAGTTTATGGGAGGTTCCATTATAAAAAAGCATGTTTTCAGTGGCCGCCTCCGTATTACCGAAGCCAAAGCCGATGTTGAAGCCAAAACGTTTGCCGTCAATCCAGGTGCTGCCGTTGCCCCAGAACCATTCATGACTGAATGGCCATACGCCGCGTCCCCAGTCCAGGAGGCCAAAAGCGGTATCAGGCTCGAACGTGATAGTACGATCTCCCATTCTCACTGTGCCGCTGGTAGGCATGCAGTTCATTTTATGATTGTAATAAAAATAATGCGGGTTATCATCAAACGGCGTTGCGATGACCAGCGACTCCAGATCGGGCTGAGAAAGCTCAATATCGATCTCCATATTATGCTGCACTTTGGGGCTATGGGTTTTGCAGCGGAGACGACGCCCGCCTCTGTACGCCTCAAACTGCATATCGATGTTTTTGCAATGAACGGTAAGATCTCCATGCTCGGCGGATTCCGGCATTTTCAGCCTGTTGAAAGGAAGCACAAGCATATCACTAACGGTATAGGTTTTTTCATTTTTAAAATCAATCAGCATAGCTGAGACATTCCCGGCATAGGAGACATGGCCAATCGTCAGCTGAAGGCAGAAATCGCTATTAGAAACCTGGTAAAAGTCCCATTCTTTGATACGCCATGGCGCGGCTTTAATTGCTTTTCGATTGTAGTGCATGACCGCTTTGGTCGAATATCCTTTCTGCATCAAGGTTCCATTGGGATACAGCAAATCCGAGAACGTTGTAATCCGATGATTGGTCATAGTTTCAGATCCTCCTTATGTAGTGGTAGTATGGGAAAAATGTTGTTGTAAGCGTTTGCAAAACTAGCAACATAGCCGACGCCAGCTCCGAATATACCAAGCAGCAAAGCAGTGTAGGTGGTGAAGTAAGACTTGTCTGCAACCAGCTCCTTAGTGAACATTATATGGGATAACTGCATCAAGAATCACCACAAATTTCAAATCATAGTTGATAGAGGCATACTGATATTAAAAAACCTTCTGCCTTAGGCAGAAGGGGGAATCAAGTCCTAGCTTTCGATGGAGCGTTTATCTGCGTACATGCTGTTTCCTTCTTTGGAGCTCATCAGCAAATACAGGGCGTATACGACGATGAAAGCGCCAAGGAAGAGGGAAGAATAGCGGTACATCGCTCCATAGCTGCTGAAGGATGCGATTTGCCCGAGAATCAAGGCGCCTACTGCGATCCCCAGGTCCAGCGAGTTGAAATACATGCTGTTGGCCATACCTTGCTGCTGGGGAGGAACCAATTGGATCATCCAGGATTGCAGCGTAGGCTGTACTGTACCGAAACCAAGACCATAGCATAAAGCAGCCATTGCCAGGAAACCGGTAGTGGTCGAATAAGACAGGAGCCAAAGCCCTCCGATCAGGAATATTGCGGAAGGAATCAGCAGGGCTTTATGTCCCTTCATGTCATATATTTTGCCGGAAATCGGCCGGATGATAATGACAGCGACCGCATTAAACAGGAAGAACAGCGAGGCGTTTGTCAGGTTGGCCTCTTTACCGAACAGGTTGATAAAGCTTAGTAGACCTCCATAAGTAACAGACATGAGCAAATTAAGCAGGCTCGGGAGGAGCAGCGCTTTGGGAAAGCCCTTTTTACGCGGTACGGCTGTGAATTCTTTCGGAAGCGGGACAGGGGCATGCGGCTTCACCTTCTTCGCCAGCGGATAGACCAGCGGGAAAATGAATGCGATGACGATCAATATGGCGTACACGAGCGATGGAAAACCTTGCTTTTCGAGCAGCATGCTGCCGATCACCGGACCCAAGGACAACGCGATGCTGGTGGAAAGACCAAAGTAGCCCATACCTTCACCCATACGGTGAAGAGGAATAACACCAGATGCCATCGTTGGCAGTGTGGTACTGCCCATTCCGAAGCCGACGCCATACACGATGCGCATTAACAGCAGCATTGCCAGCGTGCCGCTCCACAGATAACCCAAGGTAGCAAGAAACGTGAGGATGAGTCCAAGAAACAATATGGTGTTACGCTTGCCCTTCTCCAGCGCTTTGGCTGAGAAAAGCCGTGAGATGATAGCGGACAACGCAAATGCGGTTGTAAACAAGCTGACCATAAATGCATCCGCATGAAAATGATCTTTAACATATACGGACAGCGGGGAAACAATCATCTGCAGGTTCAAGAACAGCAGAAGATTGCATACAGTGAGCATGACGAATTCCCGTGTCCATAGCTTATCTTTGATGTCTTCCATTGATGTAACCTCTAATCTACGAAAATTCGGTTAATATTCTCATTAATCTGTTTCATGATTTGATTCAGCGCTTGCAGCTGTTCATCCGAAATCCCGGCCACTAGCTCGTCGTTCAGACTAAGCTCTAGCGGAACGGTTTCATTCATCAGCCGCTGGACAGCTTCAGTGGCATAAATCAGATAAGCTCTACGGTCCCCCGGATCGGGTTTACGCTGGATATAGCCTTTTTTATCGAGCACATCCAGAATGCGGGTAATGGAGGGCTGGTCTTTGCCGGATCTCAGAGCAAGCTCCTTTTGATTAATGCCTTCCTGAAGATAAACCTGGTAAAGAACGGACCATTGTTCGGGCGTAATACTGTACGGCTTAAGTTTGCCTGCAAACAGCGCGGACATTTTACGGTGCATATTGCCAAAGCGGAATCCGATCGATTGATGGGTTGCTGTGAATCTGCTCAGAGAGATACACTCCTTAAGTATAATTGTCAAAACAATTATATTCATACAAATCAAAATCGTCAATCCAATTTTCCAATGGGAGGAAAAAAAGAAAAGCGATGTTATGATTACAAAATTGAAGGATTAAGACAGGATTAGATAAGGTTTTATTCAAATACGGGAGGGGTCGTCCAGAACGGAAGAATATTTCGGATATAGACGACGGATACATTCCGGGCAAATATCGTGGGTAAACTCGGCAGGGGTATGCTTTTCAAGAAAGCTTTCTACCGAGTTCCAGATGTCATGCTCATCCCGAATTCGTTTGCATACTGCACAAATGGGTAGGAGTCCGCGAAGGGTACGGATTTGGGTAAGAGCCTCCATCAGATCATGCTCCAGCGTCTTGTTTTTCGTAATGTCCGTGAAGTAAACAATCATTCCTTTAACGGTATGGCTATCCTGATGAAAAATGGTCGAGGCTTCAAATGAGAACCACTTCGGGCTGCGCTCAAAAGGGGATTGAAACTCGGTACGGAAATGAGGCAGTGTTCCATTAAGTACGGCATCGAGATCAAATGGGGTAGGTCCGTCTGCTTCGAAAATAGCGGCGAATATTTGTAAAAAATTCACTCCAGTCCAGTTGAAGGATTCAGGAACGCCTGTAAGCGAATTTTGTATCCAGCCCTGATTAACAGAAAGGATATAGCCTTTGGAATCGAGAACCGCAATGGCTTGCTTTAGTGAATGTATAATTTCAAGAGAAGAAATGTTCGAAATAAGCAAATAAAGTCGCTCCCTCGATAGGAAATGGAAGTGCTTATTGAATGACATGGCATGCTTGTTCAGTCTGACAGAGGAGTTGAAATGGAGCCGCTCATGAGGAGTAAATGGGTAAAAGAATATGTTATAATGAATATAGCATAAGGAAAAGTATATACGTTTTTACGTAATATTGCAAGAATGCAATTACTTATATACGTCGTTGAATGACGATTTGGAAGGCGGTCTTATATGCAATCCATTTACGATCGAATTGAATCGTTAATTAAAATGCGAGGGATGACGAAGAAATTATTCTGCGAGGAGTTGGGAATCAGCACAGGCAATCTGGGGGACTGGAAAAGAGGAAAGTCAACGCCAAGCACCAATAAGCTCGTTGAAATTGCGTCCTATTTTGACGTCAGCCTGGACTGGCTCATTCTAGGCAAGGAGCAGGAACCGTTTCTTATAAAAGAAAACGGCTGTACATACGATTGGAAAGAATGCGAACAAACCAAGGTATCACTATCAGAGAGCGAAATAGAGTTCATTAAGGAGTATATTCATTTTATCCGGTATAAAAAGAAGCAGTCTTGCGATCGTTAACATATGCTTTTCCAATGCAAATCAAGAGGGTGGGACCTGCTATTCCTGATGGAGGGGCGGGACCTGCCGTGATCAGATTGAACTTACGACTTAGCTGTTTACATTTTCGGATTTTAGGTGTATAATACAAGAGTTGCTGAAAAAGTTAATGATGTGCGGTAGTGGTGGAATGGCAGACACGCTATCTTGAGGGGGTAGTGGGCGTACGCTCGTGGAGGTTCGAGTCCTCTCTACCGCATTATAGTAAGAACAGAAGAAGATCCTTGCTCCGGCAAGGGTCTTTTTTTGTTTTTCGAGCTGTTTTTTGACGCGTAAAATTTAAAACGAACATGGAAAAAGAGGCCGTCGGGCCTCTTTTTAAGATATAGAAAAGTATAAACTTCGAGAAGTCCACATCCTTATATCGCAAGGAAAACTACTGCTAAACAGGGTCTGTCTTACTCGGGATATCTCAGCTCGAAGAAGAATCTTCAAGAAGCTTGATAATATCTTTCTCAATTTTATCCGGCTTCGTTTGCGGCGCATAGCGTTTGACTACACGGCCTTGTTTGTCGATCAAAAACTTGGTGAAGTTCCATTTGATCGTCTTTGAGCCAAGCACGCCGGGAGCTTTTTCCGTAAGGTGCCTGAACAGCGGATGGGCATTGCCTCCCTTGACGTCGGTTTTCTCAAACATCGGAAAGCTGACGCCGAAGTTGACCTGGCAAAACTCCTCAATTTCCTCACTTTCTCCCGGCTCCTGATGTGCAAACTGATTGCTCGGGAATCCGAGAATTTCAAAATGGCGGTCATGGAATTTTTCGTACAGCTCCTGAAGTCCCCGGTACTGAGGGGTAAATCCGCATTTGCTCGCCGTATTTACGATGAGAAGCACATGGTCCCGATAGTCGGATAAAGGAATTTCCTTGCCCTGCAGCGTGCGGGCGTGATAATCGTGTACCGACATGTTCCCGCCTCCCTTCACTTTGTTCATATCATTCGCCAGACCGATGGTTTTGTCTCTTATATCATATACAGCTTAATTTTAAACAATGAATCACTTCGTTTCAATCTACGGTTCGTTCAAAGTGAAGGACAAAGGCCTGATTTGCGAAAACGAGTGAAATAGAGAGAATAGACGACTTTGGAGGAGATATAAAGTTTTGTAAGCGATAACTCAGGTTGAAATGCTGACTTTTTAAGCGATAAGCGATTTCGCGTTACCTTTACACTAACTTCTGGCGGGTGTATGATTCAATCTGAATTCAAGACGTTTCCATTTTTTGAATCGCTGAGTTTCCATTCATAGGGGTGGAAATCGGGGGAACCAATCGCGTGTATTCCAGTTATTCGGTGTGAGAGTCGGAGACTGGGGATGCCGCAGGGGTGAATCCTGTGAACGGGTACCATGGACCCGGACACGGGTAGAGCGACTCTCACCGCTCGAATCCGTCAGCTAACCTCGTAAGCGTTGTTTGAGAGAGGAATGATGAAACTTGTGATCGATGTCCATCGGCCACAGGGGATCAATTGACCTCTGTGGTTTTTTATTGCCAAAAATGCTGTGAAACAGCGAAAATTAAACATTTGAACGTCTTTAACGCTGAGTTCCGGCCTTGGGCCGGAAGCGGGGGACCCAAGTCGCACCATCATGCCATAGGCATCGTGGCGCCGGGGTGAATCCCTCTGTCCTGTAAAGGGACAGTAGGGATGGGCGACTCTCACGCCCTAATCCGTCAGCTAACCTCGTAAGCGTATAGGGAGAGGCAGCATTTGTCGTGAGCATATTTTCATGGCTTTCTTTCGTCATGAATTTTTGAGGCCGCGGGAAAGGTTATCTTTCCTGCGGCCTATTTATGTTGCAGGGCAATCTGCCAGAAGGAGGAACACGTAGCCGTGGATGAGGAACTCATCATCGTCACAGCGCCAAACGAGGCCGGACGTAAATTTATCAAGTTATTAATATACCTGAAACGGCCTTTCGCCGTCCTTACCAATAATGCAAAGGAAGAACGTGAGCTGAAGAAGCTCGGGGCCACTCAAATGATTCGCATCGATACCAATGACACGGGTGATTGGGTCGTGCCGGAGCATCGAATCGGGCGGATTTATATTTTTGAGAACAGTCTGAATTTGACCTGCCGGTACTTGCAAATATGCCGGTCCTGGACATCGCGTCCGATCTACGTGATCACCCGGGCGGACAATTCTCCGGGAATTTACCGGGGACTCGGAGCGAATCACATCATTCATACGTTGAACGGCGAGGTCGGATTTTTGCTGAAGTAGATCTTATTCGGGAATGCAAAAGGGGAGATATGAAGCCATGATGGACTTTCTGATGATATTGACACTGGCCGGGGTATTCGGAGTATTTCTGCTGTTCCTGAATTGGTGCAGCCATGTCGTGGATGGGGGAGGGGGAGACCAATGACCATCGTTTTAGTTCTGGCGCTGCTCGTATTTATTTATTTGGTCTATGCCCTAATCCATCCGGAACGATTTTAGAGATGTAAAGAGGAGGAAGCGACTTTGGATATCCTGCAGATTTGTATTGTGATCGCCGTGCTGATCCTGCTGGTTAAACCGGTAGGCAGCTATATATACCATGTGTTTTCCAATGAGGCGAACCGTACGGACAAGATTTTTGGACCTGTTGAAAAGCTTTTGTATAAGATTATTGGTCTGAAAAACCGCTCCAGCATGAGCTGGAAAAAGTATGCGCTCAGCATGATCGTAACCAACATTATTTTGGTGGCTGTCAGCTATGTGATTCTCAGGCTGATGGGAGGACTGCCGGTCAATCCGAATCAAACGGGAAGTATGGAGCCCAGTCTTTCCTTTAACACAGTCATCAGCTTTATGACCAACACGAACCTTCAGCATTACAGCGGCGAAAGCGGCATGTCGTATTTTGGCCAGATGATCGTCATCACGATGATGATGTTCACGTCGGCGGCTTCCGGCTTGACGGTTGCCATTGCTTTTATCCGCGGCATTACCCGTGGAGGCGGCGGACTAGGGAACTTTTTTGAGGACTTCGTTAAAGCTCATACCCGCCTTTATCTGCCGCTTGCCTTTATCGTAACCTTGGTGCTGGTAGGACTGCAGGTGCCGCAAACGCTGGAGCCTACAGTGACGGTGAACACGCTGAGCGGCGCTGTACAGCATATTGCCATAGGTCCTGTGGCTTCGCTGGAGTCGATCAAGCATTTGGGGACGAACGGCGGCGGATTTTTCGGAGCGAACTCCTCGCATCCATTTGAGAATCCGCGTCCGCTGACGAACGTGATTGAAATTTTGAGCATGTGGACGATCTCGGCATCACTGCCGTACACATTCGGACGGTTTGCCAAAAACCGCAAGCAGGGCTGGATTATTTTCTCGGCCATGATGGTGCTGTTCGCAGCGTTCCTGTGCCTGACGTATTTCTCGGAAAAAAGCGGCAATCCGCTTATTAACCAGCTTGGCATCGGCAGCTCGCAGGGCAGTATGGAGGGCAAAGAAGTCCGTTTCGGCGTGGCGCAATCCGCACTCTTTACGACCGTCACGACGGCTGCGACGACTGGGTCGGTCAACAATATGCACGATACACTGACACCGCTCGGCGGACTCGCTGCCCTTTCGGAAATGATGCTTAACGTCGTCTTCGGAGGTAAGGGCGTAGGACTTGTCAATATGCTGATGTACGCCATCCTGGGCGTGTTTATATGCGGTCTTATGGTAGGACGGACACCGGAATTTCTGGGCCGTAAAATCGAGAGCCGGGAGATGAAGCTGATCGCCATCACGATTCTTATCCACCCGCTCATTATTTTAGCACCAACGGCCATTTCATTTATGACCCATCTGGGTACGGATGCCTTGTCCAATCCGGGGTATCACGGGCTGAGCCAGTCTTTGTACGAATATACCTCTTCCGCAGCGAATAACGGTTCGGGCTTCGAGGGGCTTGGAGATAATACGGTATTCTGGAATGTCAGCACGGGGCTTGTCATGCTCCTCGGAAGATATGTTTCGATGATCGCTCTTCTGGGGGTAGCCGGTTCGCTGTCACGGAAAAGAACGGTTCCCGAAACGATCGGCACCTTCCATACGGATACCAAGCTATTTGCGGGAATTCTGGTCGGAACCGTACTTCTGATTGGGGCATTGACCTTCCTGCCGGTGCTTGTTTTGGGACCGATCGCGGAATTTCTTACGATGTAAGTCAGCTTAACTTAATAAATGAGGTGGAAAGATCATGGGCGGAAAACGCAAGAGCATGCTTACAGGCAGCATCATCAAGCATGCAATGAAAGACAGCATTCTCAAATTGAATCCGGTTGTAATGATGAAAAATCCGGTCATGTTCGTGGTGGAAATCGGCACGTTCGTCGTGTTGTTAATGGTTTTATTTCCAGCCTATTTCAATACAGGAGGGCGCCAGGGGTTTAATCTGACCGTATTTCTGATTCTCTTGTTCACGATCCTGTTCGCCAATTTCGCCGAGGCACTGGCCGAAGGCCGCGGCAAGGCACAGGCTGACTCCCTGAAAAAAACCAAAAAAGAGACAACGGCGAATAAAGTGGTCGGTCCAGATATCAAAGTCGTCAGTTCCACGGAACTGCGTAAGGGTGACATCGTGATCGTATCGCAGGGCGAGATGATTCCGGGAGACGGCGAAGTCATTGAAGGGCTTGCATCTGTGGATGAATCGGCCATTACCGGTGAGTCCGCTCCGGTCATTAAGGAAGCCGGGGGCGACTTCAGCTCCGTGACAGGGGGTACCCGGGTGGTCAGTGACCGGATCAAGGTGGCCATTACCAGCGATCCGGGTGAATCGTTTATCGATCGAATGATTTCGCTGGTTGAAGGCGCATCGCGCCAGAAGACACCGAATGAGATTGCGCTGAACACCCTGCTGACCACGCTGACGTTGATCTTTTTGATCGTCGTCGTCACGCTGGCTCCGATTGCCAAATATTTTGGTGTCCAGCTGGATATTCCGGTTCTGATCTCCTTGCTCGTATGTCTGATTCCGACGACCATCGGCGGTCTGCTGTCCGCGATCGGGATTGCCGGGATGGACCGCGTTACCCAGTTTAATGTGCTTGCGATGTCAGGGAAAGCGGTGGAAGCCTCCGGAGATATCAATACGATGATTTTGGATAAAACAGGGACGATCACGTACGGTAACCGGATGGCAAGCCAGTTTATTCCGACGGGGGATGCTTCTCTGCCTGAAACAGCCTATTGGGCGGCCGTGAGCTCGCTGAAGGACGAAACACCGGAAGGCCGTTCCGTGCTGGAGCTGATGAAGAAGCAGTCGCTAGACTATGACGAGACTATCGCGACAGGCGGCGAATTTATTGAGTTTAAAGCAGAGACCCGAATGAGCGGTATCGATTTGCAGGATGAGCGGCATGTCCGCAAAGGAGCCGTGGATGCAGTACGTCAGTGGGTGCTTTCCCAGGGCGGGAACGTACCGTCCGATCTTGCCGCAAAGTCGGATGCCATTGCGTCGGAAGGCGGAACGCCGCTTGCTGTAGCGGTTGACAGTAAAATTTACGGCCTGATTCATCTGAAGGATACGGTAAAGCCGGGCATGAAGGAACGTTTTGAACAGCTACGCCAGATGGGAATCAAGACGATCATGTGTACAGGGGATAACCCGCTGACAGCGGCTACGATTGCCCGTGAAGCCGGTGTTGATGAATATATTGCCGAGAGCAAGCCTGAGGATAAAATCGCGGTCATCCGCCGTGAACAAGCGGAAGGGAAGCTCGTAGCCATGACGGGCGACGGTACGAATGACGCACCTGCCCTGGCCCAGGCGGATGTCGGAATTGCGATGAACAGCGGTACGGTTGCCGCCAAGGAAGCGGCGAATATGGTCGATCTGGACTCCGATCCCTCCAAGATTATAGAAGTCGTAGCGATCGGCAAGCAGCTGCTGATGACCCGGGGGGCGCTAACCACGTTCAGTATCGCTAATGACGTCGCCAAATATTTTGCGATCATTCCGGCGATGTTCATGGCAGCCATTCCGCAGATGAAGGTGCTGAATATTATGGATCTCGGATCGCCGCTTTCGGCCATTTTGAGCGCATTGATATTTAACGCTGTCATCATTCCACTGCTGATTCCGCTGGCGATGAAAGGTGTTAAATATAAACCGATGAGCTCAGCACGGCTGCTTAGCAGGAACCTGATGATTTATGGACTGGGCGGGGTAATCGCACCGTTTGCGGGTATCAAGCTGATTGATATGTTCGTGCACTTGTGGATTTAGTGGCCTGGGCAATAGAGAGAAGGGGCTAGTATTCTCAAACAAGCTTAAGAAAAAGGATGATATACAATGAAGACGACGGC
Organism: Paenibacillus mangrovi; assembly: GCF_022898935.1. Classification (GTDB taxonomy): domain Bacteria; phylum Bacillota; class Bacilli; order Paenibacillales; family Paenibacillaceae; genus Paenibacillus_AQ; species Paenibacillus_AQ mangrovi. Next base: position 59,730 of record NZ_JALIRP010000006.1, read on the forward strand.
GAAGTTCGAAGAAGTGTCTCATGGTTCCATTTGGCTTATAGCACTGCGATCCAGCTTATTGTTTATCGTGATTTGCGGCATCGCTTATCCACTCGCAAGCACGGGGCTGGCCCAGCTGATTTTTCCGTATCAGGCGAACGGCAGCATGGTAAAGGACAGCACAGGACGGACGGTGGGCTCCGAGCTCATCGGACAGAGCTATACGGATCCTTCGTTTTTTCAAGGCCGGATTTCCAGCATCAACTACGATGCCGCCGGTTCGGGATCGAACAACTATGCTCCTTCGAATCCCGAGCTGCTGAAACGGGTCAAGGAGTCGATCACACAGTGGGAGAAAGAGAATCCGGAGGTGCCTGTCAGTGAGGTGCCCATCGATCTGATCACGAACTCCGGTTCTGGTCTGGATCCGCATATTACGCCAGCCGCTGCTGAGGTTCAGATTCCGCGGATCAGCGCCCTGCGCCATATTCAGGAGGATCAGCTGAAGCAGCTTGTAGAACAGAATACCGAGGGACGTGATCTGGGCGTATTCGGCGAGAAAAGAGTGAACGTGCTTAAGCTGAACCTTGCCCTTGAGGAGCTAAGTAGCAAGTAGGAAAGGAATAAACGAAAATGACCGCATGGCGTCTTCAGACGTTATGCGGTCATTTAGGTATAGGAGCTGATGTCAGCCCAGGATGGATTGATAAATAAGAAACAGATTCAGTACCACGATGAGGGCGGAAACGCTCCAAGCCAGAATTTTCACCCAGACCGGGTTGACGAATGTTCCCATTATTTTTTTGTCTCCCGTAAATTTGACCAAAGGAATGACAGCAAACGGGAGCTGAAGCGACAAAATAACCTGGCTGAGAATCAGCAGCTCTTCCGTTCCTTTTTCTCCGAAAATGATCGTTACGATGACGGCTGGGATGATGGCGATGAGCCTTGTAATCAATCTGCGGAGCCAAGGCGGAAGCTTGATGTTCAGGAAGCCTTCCATCACGATCTGCCCGGCCAGGGTGCCTGTCAGCGTAGAGTTTTGCCCGGAGGCCAGCAGCGCAACGGCAAACAATATACTTGCGAGCGTCGTACCCACCAGTGGGGCAAGTAAATAATACGCATCACTGATATCGGCGACTTCGGTCATTCCTGCTTTGTGGAATGTCGCTGCCGAGACGATCAGAATGGATGCATTAATGAACAGCGCAAGAGTCAGGGCTATCGTGGAATCCCAGGCGGAGAAGCGGATGGCTTGGCGTTTGCCTTTTTCTGAATTCTCGTATTGCCGTGTCTGAACAATGGACGAATGGAGATACAAGTTATGCGGCATCACCGTTGCACCCAAAATCGCGATCGCGAGATAGAGCTTTTGATGGTCGGTGATTAGGTCTGCTGTCGGAATGAATCCGGCAAAAATACTGCCCATATCCGGCTTGGACAGCCATAGATCGACACCAAAGCAAGCACCTATAGTTAAGACGAGTATGATTACCAGCGTTTCAATCGCCCGAAAACCTTTATGCTGCAAAAGCAAAATGAGCAGCACGTCTACTGCCGTAATCAGAACACCGTATAGCAACGGAATACCAAACAGAAGCTTAAGGGCAATAGCGGAGCCAATGACCTCGGCCAGATCGCAGGCGGCAATGGCGAGCTCGCACAGTATCCATAGTCCGATCGTGACTGGTTTGCTGTATTGGCTGCGGCAGGCTTGGGCCAGATCATGTCCGGTGACAATGCCCAACTTGCTCGCTAACGACTGAAGCAGTACGGCCATCAGGTTGGACAGCAGGATGACGGTAAGCAGCGAGTATCCGAACTGTGAGCCGCCGGCAATATCCGTTGCCCAGTTGCCCGGATCCATATATCCGACAGCGACAAGGTATCCGGGGCCAACGAACGCAAGAAATTTACGGAAGGTAGAACCCTTCGATGGGACCTTCATGGAATGATTCAGCTCTGACAGCGAGGATCGCTCCTTGGGCTCGGTCCAGTTTTTGGATTTCCTGGAGTCCGTATTTCCTGTGTCCTTCATCTATATCACACACCTTGCTTGCGGTATATTGTTTATTTTTAAATACGTTACTATTCATTGTACTCACTCAAATATGTTTGTATAGGGAAACTTTTATGTGGATATTCAATTCACAGGGCATATAGCATTTTCAATCATAGCTGGTACCGGATGGCATGAATCCATTTGGTTTTTTTGGTCTAAACTATAGAACGAAGGGCAATGCAATGTAACCTTTTATTGACATGAAGTTTAAAATTCTTTAATATGTCTAGGTACTTGATACTTGATTTTTTGTTTCAAGGCAAGAAACTTATATAGACGGGTGATGCATATGTCTTACAGACCAGTGATTGCGAACATGAAGGAAGCCAGCAGTAATGAACAAAGCGGATTGTACGAATTCATTGTCAATCTGGCTGACGGAACCGTGTGCCGAGTGTTCTATAGCCGTTTTCCGGAATGGAAAATGACAAACATCAGCCGGTTGCAAAAAACGCCTTGCCCGGTATGCCGCAAAGATTTTATTTGCAGATGCATCGAGAGCTACAAAGGCGAGCTGACACAGCAAATCGAAGAAAACCAATGGATCGATAAGGCTTTGGCTGCTGCCAAGTAATCTGTCGAACCAAAGATACAGGCGCGGGATATACCCGGGCTTTTTTCTTTTTGTCTGAATAAATTGAACTAAAGTTTAATGATCCATCTTCTTGATTCATGTTGTTAATCAAAAAGATAGGTACCTATTCTTTAGTTCAATTTATATAAATGGCTTGATTATTGGTACTGGGCATCGGATACTCAGTACAGGAGGTGCCTGCAGATGAAGGATCTACAAGGACCTGAAGGAATCGTGCTTGTGGACGGCGTATGCCATTTGTGCCAGGGACTGACGCGTTTTATTATTGAACGGGATCCGCATGCCAAGTTCCGATTCGCCTCCCTGCAATCCGATATTGGAGCTATACTTTTGGAAAAGGGCGAACTGCCTGCGGATAAGGTGGATACCTTGGTGCTGATTGAAAATGGGCAGTATTATGTCCGTTCGGCTGCTGTCCTGCGTATCGTTCGCCAATTGAAGATGCCGTGGCCACTACTTTATGTCTTTGCCTTGATTCCTCTGCCGCTCCGTGACAGGTTGTACCGTTATGTTGCCCGCAACCGTTACCGCTGGTTTGGGAAGGAAGAGCAGTGTATGCTTCCGACACCTGAGCTGCGAAAGCGGTTTTTGTCTTGAGGTTTTGTCGATAATTTACACAATTTGTATTGTTTTTCATTACAGGATATGATAAATTCCTAATTAAGTAAATCAAGCTGATAACGGAAGCACCGTTTCTTCAGCCGCATATGCGGCTTAGGAACGGTGCTTTTTTTCATGCTGTGAATGGGGGATGAATAGCCTCATGGTGACGTACAAAGTGGTGCTCGCCGTCAAAGAGCCGCAGTATTTGGAGGCGCTGCTTCATTACGTGCATACAAGTGAATTTGGCGGGAAATTACGATTTGTCGGATTTACACGCGCAGAATCATTTTTGGAGTACATGAACGGGAAGGAACGCCCGGATTTGGTTGTCGGAGACAGTGAGCTGCTGGAGCCTTGGCTGCGGGAAGAAAAAGCACCATGTCCGTGGAAGCGGCTTGGGACAGGAGCTGATCCGGATCAAGAGCTGGCAAAATATCAACCGCTTCCAGAACTGCTTGGAGCTATACTCCAAGTCTGTCAAAAGGGCGGTGGCCGTTCAAAAGCGGCTGTCCATGCGGGAACGGGTACGGTAACGATCGGCTTCATTTCCACGGTAGGAGGGAGCGGGAAAACAACGGCCGCAGTGAACATGGCCAAGCAGCTCGGCGGGATGGGGCTATCCGTGTTCTACCTGAATCTAGAGACGTTCAACAGCAGCGCCGTATTTCGAAGATCAAACCGTAAAGCCGAGGATGCCCACGGGCTTCCGAGACTGCTCTATGAAATGAAAGCACAGGTCGAAACGAAAAGTTCAGGGGCTATCCCTTTGGAATCCTTTGTAGTTAGTCATCCGGCGATGAAGTGCGAATGGTTTGAGCCGGTTCACAACCGGAATGAAATCATTCAAATGAGCAAATCGGATGTACGCTGTCTGCTTGACCTGATATCGCAGAGCGGTAGATATGATGTGGTCATCGCCGACACCGATTCCGGAATGAACCAGCGCACGGATGCGGTGATCGAAGGATGCGGGCATCTGATATGGATTCTGCTGGATGACCTGATCCATATGTTCAAGAACGCACAGCAGCTGTCCTATATGGAGAGGAGCGATTCGGAGAAGTTCTCTGAAATGGCCGCGAAGAGCCGGTTTATCGTTAACCGCTTTGTAGGTGAGTTTGCTAATCCGCTGCCTGAGGCGATTCCGGCAATCGACGGGGTTCTTCCTTACATCCCCTCTTGGAAGCAGAGCAGCAACGAGGAGCTACTGCTGAGCTCGCCTATTTATCAGCGCGATATTCTCAAGCTCTGCCGGGAACTGCTGAGCGAAGACTTGACTGAAGAAACCGGGGTGAGGGCGCATGGATGAGGAACTGTTCAGGCAGCTGCGCCAAGAAGTGAGATCCGGCCTGGATGTAACGTCCGCCCTCGACAATCATGAGCTGATGAAATATATCGAGCGTACCGTTTTCAGCAGGCGAGAGCTGCTGGAGCTGACGGCAACGGAGAAAAGAAAGCTTGTCCGGCGCATCTATGACTCATTCCGCGGGCTCGATATTTTGCAGCCGCTTGTGGACGATCCGTCCATAACAGAAATTATGATCAACGGCCACCGGGATATTTTTATCGAGCAAAACGGCGAAGTCTCAAGACTGACGCTGGAGTTTGAGTCCCGGACAAAGCTGGAGGACATTATCCAAACCATTGTGTCAGGCGTGAACCGAGTGGTGAATGAGTCATCGCCAATTGTAGATGCGCGGCTGAAGGATGGCTCCCGCGTCAATATTGTTCTTCCTCCGATTACACTCAAGGGGCCGACAATGACGATCCGAAAGTTCCCCGAGAAGCCGATGACTATGGAGGATTTGGTGCGCCGGGGAGCACTTGGCGAGGACGCCTCCTTGTTTTTGCAGAAGCTGGTGGCCGGCAAGTACAACATTTTTATCAGCGGCGGCACCGGTTCCGGTAAAACAACGTTTTTGAATGCTTTATCCCAATATATCCCGGCGGATGAGCGGGTGATTACGATTGAGGATTCCGCGGAACTGCAGATCGTAACGGTGCCGAACCTCGTATCCATGGAGACGCGCAATGCCAATACGGAGGGAAAGGGAGAGATAGCGATCCGGGATCTGATCCGCTCTTCGCTGCGGATGCGCCCGAACCGGATTGTGGTTGGCGAGGTGCGCGGCAGTGAAGCGCTCGACATGCTGCAGGCGATGAATACCGGCCATGATGGGAGCTTATCCACCGGGCACGCGAACAGCACCCGTGACATGATCAGCCGCTTGGAGACGATGGTGCTCAGCGGGGCGGATTTGCCGATCGCCGTTGTCCGGCAGCAAATCGCTTCGGCGATCGATATTTTCGTCCATTTAACAAGACTCAGGGATAGATCGAGGCGGGTGGTCGAGATCAGTGAAGTAGTCGGTATGGAGAATGGGGAGGTCATTTTGAATCCGCTCTACAAGTTTAAGGAAACAGGGGAAAAGGACGGCAGAATTGCCGGACAGCTGGAGCTGCAAGGACTGCTGCAGAAGCAGGAAAAGCTTAGGATGGCTGGCATCACGTATGATGCGCCTGGTCTGGCTAAGGAGGCGGTCGTATGAAAGTGGGACAATCCGCGCTGGAAAGGAAGGGGGCCGGCCCCGGTATTCAGGGGGCTGCGCTCCGTAGTCGCAGAACAACATCACCGAGAAGCCGTCCCGGAAAAAAGGCAAAGCCTGATGGGAACATGCAGCTGCCCGACTATAGTGTATACGTGCTGAGTCCATTCCAGCGGCTAATGTGCATTATTACCGGGGCGGTGCTCTTTTTCGGAATCGGCTATCTCTTTTATCATCAGTGGATTATAGCGCTTCTCTTATCCTTTGGAGGACTGCTTGTCCCCCGTTTCTGGAGAAAGCATATGCTGCAGCGGAGACGTACGGCGCTGAACCTCCATTTCAAGCAGGCGCTGTTCTCGTTATCATCCTCCTTGTCTGCCGGACGTTCCGTGGAGAACGGCTTCCGGGAAGCGATTCAGGATTTGCGCATGCTCGATCCGGATGCGGAGAACGATTTGATAACGGAGCTTTCCATTATTAGTGCACGGATGGAGTACGGTGAACCGATTGAAGACGCACTACATGATTTCAGCCGCCGGGCCTGCATGGAGGATATAACGAATTTCGCGGATGTATTTACCACCTGTAAGAGGACTGGCGGAGATTTGGTAGAGGTGATCCGGAGAACCTCATCCATTATCGGTGAGAAGCTCGACATCCAGCAGGAGATTGCCGTTCTCATTGCACAGAAGAAATTCGAATCGAAGGCGATTTTGGCGGCTCCGATTTTGATGCTGGTGTTCATGAACCTGACATCAGCTGATTATATGGAGCCGATGTTCAGCGGCATGGGCATGATTATTTCGACCTTTGCCTTACTAGGGCTGGCAGGCTGTATGTTCTGGATTATCAAAATCATGGACATCAAAATTTGAGCGGGGTGAGGATATGAAGCTGCTCTCTGTCGTGGTACTGGTTCTGCTGGTGGGAGGTTGGGTGGTGCTGAACCAGGTCGGCGGTGCAAAATACCGGAGCATTGCCAAGCTCCAAATGGAAGAGCTGAGGCTCAAGCCGTTGGTTCCTCCGATGCTGTATATTCTGGAGCATTTGAAGATCATGTCGAAGTTTCCGCTGTTCTTCTTTAAGATTCAGCGCTCGGTGCAGAAGCTTAACGGGCAGCGCCACAGCGCTGAAAAGACGCTGCTATATGTCGGCGAAATGATGTGCTACAGCTGGCTTCTGCTCGTGATGGGATGTCTGCTGACATTGGCCATGGGCGAGGCCACCGGGCTTGGAATTGGAATAGTTTTGGGGTTGCTGCTGCCCGCTGCGATGATCAAGGATCTACATAGCAAGGTGCAGAAGCGGGATCAGGATATTCTCATGGAACTGCCAGAGCTGCTGAACAAGATCGTTCTATTGGTTGGAGCGGGAGAAACGGTTCAGAAGGCGATTAGTCATTGCGTGGAACAAAAGAAACAGGAAAACAATCATCCATTGTACCGCGAGCTGATCAAGATGACGGATGATCTGGAAGGCGGATATTCCTTTCAGCAATCCTTTGAGAATTTCAGCAAGCGCTGTGCGGTACAGGAGGTATCAATCTTTACGACGACCGTGCTGCTGAATTTCAGACGGGGCGGCAACGACTTTGAGATGGCTTTAACGGATTTATCCCGCGTTCTGTGGGAGAAACGAAAGGCAGTGACGCGTATACGGGGAGAGCAGGCATCTTCCAAGCTGATCTTTCCGATGGTTGTCATCTTTGTCATTGTCATTGTGCTTGTAGGAACACCCGCTTTTATGATGATGAATATGTAGGAGGATGAAGATATGTTGACATTGGCATGGAGTAAGGCAAAGGCTTTTTGGAAGCAGGAAGACGGGCTGGGAATGTTGGAAATGATTTTGATTATTGCGGTTATTATTATCATTGCTTTGTTGTTCAGAAAAGAGCTTCTTCGAATCGTGCAAAGACTATTAAATAAAGTGGATCAAAAGAGTGATGAAGTTTTTACGGGTTAATAACTCACTAAAAAATACCGAGGGAAGCTTCACCGTTGAAGCTTCCCTCGTACTTCCCATCGTCCTGTTCGTCACGATGATTCTTATATTTTTTTGCTTATATGTCTACCAGATGAGCTTCCTCCATCAGACGGCTTCCGCTGTGGCGGAGCGTTCGGCATACAGTTGGGACAACAGCCATAAAGAGGCAGCTACCGGAGAGGTAGCGAAAGGCCAATATGATTCCTTATACTGGCGGTTGAGCGATGACGGGATACTCGGCACGTTGTTTGGCTGGAGCGGATTGGCAGATAAAAAGCAGACAGCGGCTCTTCCGGGAAATGAAGGCGGGGGCGGAGCGCTTCCTGTCCTTAAATTGAATAAATCCGGCGGTATGGTTCCTTCCTGGATGAAGGGCGAGATTAGCTATCAGAATTCGATTCTGCAGCGGAAGGTTGCAGTGGATCTAACGCGCATGCTTTCTTTTCCGCCGCTGGATATCATGCTGGAGGGCGGCTCGAATGTTAACACCTATGCTAATTCCGTCGTGGTAGAGCCTGTGGAATTTATCCGGACGGTGGATCTGATGAGATATTACGGCTCGAAGTTCAAGGGCTCAGATGAGAATGGTAAAACAGATCAGGGCAGCGCCAAGCAGGTATTGGATAAATTCAAGTAACTCAAGTCTTCAGACAAGTAGTGTAATGTAGCGGGAATCATAAGGGGGGACGAGGGTGTTCGCTAAAAGGCGATCGGAGAATGGATCGGTTTCCGTGTTTTTGATTATGATTTTAGCCTTCATATTTGCTTTTGTGGCCCTGTTTATCGACTATGGCCGCATCGCCGCTATGAAGGTTCAAAGCGAGCGGCTGGTGCATGCGGCGGTTCGTTCTGTGATGTCCTCCTACGATCCCGAGCTCCAGGAACGGTATGGATTATTCGCTTATGGGGAGCAAAGCGGCGACCAGATCATGGCGGGTGTTCTGAACAGCAGCATGGAAAAGGGAGTGCGAAGCGACAAGTTTGATATCCTGCCGATGGAGCTGGACAGCTCGGGCCTTAAAATGGACAGGATGCTGGGCGAATATGATATTTTTAACCGCGAAATCGGTGAAGAGATGAAATACAAGGCGCCCGTAGATTTTACATTGGAAATTCTGAGTAAGTTTAAGCCCTTATCTTCTTCGATGAAGGAGGCTTCCAACACGGTCGATGTGCTTAGGAAGCTGCAAAAGCTGTATGACAAACGGGAAGCGGCGCTCGATCAGATGCTGGCGAAGCAGAAGAAGGCCGCACAAGGCGCTAATGGCATCCCCGGTATTCTAATGGGGCTCTATTCAACCTCCATATCCAATGAATCTCTCGGCTCTTCGCGTGTAACCACTGCTGCAGGAGTCGCATCCCAGTACGATGATTACGTCAGCAAAGCTAATGAGGATGCAAACCGGGATGAGGATGAAGATCCACAATACAGCGAAGAGATCGAGGATTATTTGAAAGACTCGGCAGACGTTGTGTCCCGGCTCGGAAGCAAGCAGGGTTCGGCTGCGGCAAGCCATACCAAGCTGCTCCAGGAAGCTCAACAGGCTTGGAAGGAAGCCTTTGATCAAAATGAGCGTATGAAGGAAGTCATAGCTGCTTCTGAAAGCCGGACGGAAAGCGCAGGCTATGATGAGGTCTCCGGCGGCAGCATCCCAGGGACAACGCCGGGAACTAACGGGGATGATTCGGATACGATCCGCGGTCTGCGCGGACAAACGGAGAAACTGCTGCTGTCTGAAAGCCTGCTTAATGAATTAAAAAATGAAATTGACCGTCAGCGGGATGAATTCAGTACGGCAGATCGTAACATATCAGCGGCTATGTCCGCTCTTGGGGGTGCCTCGGGCCAAAGCGGCAGTTCCAGCCAGATGAAAAGTACGGTGATATCGGCACGAAGCGCTATAGATTCATATTTGCGTGCTTACGCCGAATCGGGCTCGTCCAACAAGCTGGATCAGGAAGCAGCCCGGCTTAATCAGCATCGCGCCTCCGACAAGGAGCGAAAGGAAAAAGAAAAGCAGGGCAAAGCCAAGCTGAGGGATGCGGCTAATATCCTGGAGCGGATCAACGAGCTTGATCAAAAGGCAAAGGGATATATGGAGGAATATAGAACACTGCAGACCTATTATGACGAAAGCATGGAGTTCAACAAGCAGCTTGCCGCTGGGGACTATCATGGGGCTGATTTGGACAATGATCCCTATGATGCGGGTAAATCCGCAATGAATGACATGGATGGTCTGTATGGGGCGATGGCAGGAATGATGTCGGGAGTGACGGATGAATTGCTTCAAAATGAGTATGCCGCACTTTATTTTAAGCATTTTGACATTAGCAGTCTGAAAGACGCGGCCAAAGACCCGCAAGCTAAATTGGGAGATGCCGTAGTTGACCAGTTAAGCGTCAAAAATCAGGAGCTTGAATACATACTGTACGGGTTCCATAATCCGGTAGGAAATATCTCTGCAGCTTATGCAGAGATATTCGCATCCAGACTTGCGATCCGTACGATGGAGGGCCTCGTCAAGAACAGCGGCCTCGGTCATCCGCTGCTAGTGCTGGCTGCCGCACTACTCTATGGCATCGAAATGGCCATTGCCGATATGATCACGCTTTGCGAGACAGGATCGGTGGAGCTGTCCAGCTATATTAGAGTCAAAGTAACTTATCGGGATTACCTGCGGCTCTTTCTGCTTATTCATAGCAATAATCAGAAAAAAATGTCCCGTATGCTGGCGCTAATCCGTTTCAACACGGGGATTAATCCGGCGCAGCGACCAACGTATGTTTCGGCAGAAGTTAAGGTTGGCATGAAGCTGTGGTTTTTGCCTGGGGTGATGAAAATGGTCGGATATGCCGGAGGAAGTCCAGACGAGGTGGAAGGAAACCGATATTATGCGGTCAAACAAGCGGATTACTCTTATTAGTGGGAGGCTGAAGGGATTCCCCAGAATAAGGATGTTTCGAAATGGCGACAGCCTGCAGGGAAGCATGGTGGTGGAAGCTTCGATCGTGATGCCGATGTTCATCTTTTTTGTTATTTTTCTTATTTATATGGTGCAAATGACTCTGATCTCTACTGCCTTGCAGAGCACAGTATCCGATACCGTCAAAATGGTGTCGACGCACATGTATCCGGTAGCATTGGCGATTGAACAGAAGGCACCTGAAAAGGATGAAAACGGCAAGGAGCCTGCGGGCAGCTGGAGCATTCCTAAGCTTTCGCTCAGCGATTGGGCCGCGCAATACACCGATACATTGCCTGCACCTTTGAATGAATGGATGGCTGGTGCAATAGCCAAGGCAGATGAGCCGCTTCAGGATTTGAAAAATCAGGTTGCCGAGGCTGCTCTTGATCCAGTAGTGAAGCCTATTTTGAAGCCGTACATGGAAAGCAGGCTGCTGGATTATGATCGTATCCATGTATCCAATATTCAAATCCCTAACCTCAAGACACGTACAGATCCATATTTCGGTATCGAGGTAAGCTATGAGCTGCCTATGAAGGTGCCATTTTTGAATAAAAAAATCGTGCTCCAGGCCAAGGCACAGGAACGTCTGTGGATCGGTGAGACGGAGCCAAAAAGCGCAGAAGAGACAGATCCGGGTGCTCAAAATGTGGAGGTATTAGAAAAGCCGGATCCGGCTTATGTCGGAAAAAAGGCAAAGGTTCGGGTGAAGATTTCGCCTGGGGAGACAGCCAATCTGTCCGTCTTTTATAAAAGCGGTCAAAGCACAGCCAAATACCTGGGTGAGAAGCAGGCGGATGCGGAGGGCTATATTGAATGGGAATGGTCTGTGGGGCCCAATACGACCCCGGGTACCTGGCCTTTTGTGGTGACCACAGGAAATGGTGAGAGAACCGAAGTCATGTTCACTGTCGTCAAAGGGTAACAGGGACACGGTATGGCAATTATGAAAAGAAATAAAGGGGGAGCTTCACGCATATGGAGGTTTCAATCTGGGGATGTGCACTCATCGTCATCGCAGCTTTTGTCACGGATATTCGAACCATGAAAGTTCCCAACTGGCTGACAGTGACGGCAATGATTAGTGGTTTTTGTTTTCATATGGTAACAGAGGGGCTGCATGGGCTGGCATTTTCCGCCAAAGGCTTTGCTGCAGGGTTTGGGCTGCTGCTTCTGATGCATATGATCGGTGCTGTTGGGGCCGGTGATGTCAAACTGTTTGGAGGGATTGGAGCCTGGCTCGGGACGCTGCTCACGGTTCAATGTCTGGTTTATTCCGTTTTTTGTGCCGGCTTCATAGGAGTCATTATTCTTTTGTGGCGAAGAGAAACGCTGAAAAGGCTTCGAATGGTCGTGAGCAGCTTGGCCGGCGTCTTTATTTTAAGGAGTCTTCAATCTCTAAATGTGGGAAAGGAGCAGCAGCTTCGTTTTCCGTTTATGCTGGCGGTGGTTCCCGGTTATATTTTCGCATGCATCTATACACTCAGCTAGGGGTGAATCCATTTGTTAGGTTTAACAAGAGATTTTGTACAGCAGGGCGGGACGTTTATGGTCCTTGCTGGCAGCAGCGGAATCCATTCCGATGAACTGAGCAAGGTAGAGGCAGCGATGATCACAGCGGCAAGAATCCCACGTTTTTTGCCCCTTCATGTTCAGGAAATAGATCTGCAGGTAACCTTAAGATATGACATTACCGAAAAGAAGATGCTGTCACACATGCTTAAGGGTGAGAAAATCAACATGACCGAATACTACAGTCTTCTGCTGCAGATCGCAGATACGCTGGAGGAAAGCGTCATGTACATGCTGCAGCCAGGAAAGTACATATTGGATGAAGACTATATTTTTGTGGATGGTTCACTTCAGGAAGGCACACTTTACCTGGCCTATATTCCTCTTGAACGAACGGAATGCTTAAGGCTCGTAAAGGACAGCCTAAAGGATCTTGTTACCCGGTTCATGGCCTCTGTAACGGAGCTGAGCGGCGGGGGCGTTCAGCAGCTGCTGCAGTACACCTCTTCCGAGGAATTTACTGTGAATGGATTTAAAAAGCGACTTCTTGACCTGCTGACCTGTGAAGATGAGCCGCGGAAATCAGCAACAACCGATTCTAAGCAGGTCCGATTCCCAGTTTCATATGATGAACAAGATCAAAAAGAGCGTTACAGCACGGGATTGCATGGTGGCGCGAATCATGCTGCTTCGGCAGCGTCGCGGGCGGAAGTGATTCCTTATCCTTCAAGAGGGAGAACGGAATTGCCTGCCTCAAGTGCTGGTAGAGAAATTCCAGCTGAGCCGTTTCTAAAACGAGATCGAAACTCAGCACCGGCCGGTGAGCTTCCAAAACTTGGGACAAACCGCGATGATCAGAAACCCGAACCGGAAGTGCCTGATTTTCTTAAAAGCTGGAGTGGTTATGGCTCAAGTTCGGAGGAAGAAGCGTCGCCTGCTGAAGCTGAAGAAGAACAGAAAGCTGCTTCATCCCGGAAAACTTTCATCGCTCTTGGCTGCTTGCTGGCTGCGGCCCTGGTATGGAGAATGATATACATGTCAGCTCCAAGCAGTGGAAAGTTGATCTTATGCGTCCTTCTGACCGTTATTCTCGCTGTAATTGCAATCATGGGCTGGAGCGGCAGGCTTTTCGCTTCAAAAAAGGAAGCAGCAGCTTCTGGTGCTTTTGAAGAGCTGCCTGATTTCGGTTCAGTTGAGCTTTCGGCCGAGTCCCGGCGAAGCAAAAGCCGTTCCCGTTTTGAGATCGAACAACTGACGGGCTTTTTTAGAGGCAGCGCGAAAAAGGACAAAGGGGACTGGGACTCTTCGGACAGGGACATGCCTGATCCGGAGCCGGATTGGAAATGGTCGTTCCCTGAATCACAGCCCGATCAGAGAAAGAGAACACCTATCCCGTCGCATAACCAGCGAATGTGGAATCATGCCGGCGTTGCGCTTGACGGAGATCACGTGGACAAGAGCGAAAGGGATTACTATAGTCAGCTGGTCCCAAAGACAGAAATATTGAATTCAGGTAAAGGCAGTGCAACTGTACTGCTGAGTGGAGTGGTTGCTGATGAAATGAAGACTGCGGCTTCAGAGCCAACATCGATGTGTTATTTGCTGAGAGAAGGAGACGGTGGGGAGAGGGCCGAACGCATCGACCTGAGGCAGCAGCATTTTGTCATTGGACGTTCCGAAGAGGTATCGCAGTATGTTGAAGTCTCCGTAGGAGCCTCGCGCGCGCATGTAGAGCTGAGCCGGACCGAAGATGGAGGATATCTAATCAAGGATCTCGGCTCCAAGAATGGTACCCGTCTAAAGGGGGAAACAATGGTGCCTTATAAGGAGTATCCGCTTCATGACGGGGACAAGTTTATTATCGCCAAGGGAGCTTACACATTCCGATCTGCCTGATGTTCTTTCAGATCTCGAAGAGCCTGCTCAAGTGTCGGATAGTCAAAATGGAAGCCATGCTTCAGCACCTTGTCTGGCATGATGCGCTGCCCTTCCAATATGATGAGAGAAAGCTCACCCAGAACCGTTTTCATCATAAAAGAGGGAACCGGAAACCAGTGCGGTCTATGATAGACGCGACCAACGGTCTGACCGAACTGATTGTTCGTTACAGGCTCTGGCGCGGATGCATTGACAGGTCCGCTGACATCGGATTGGGTAATACAGAATTCGATCAGCCGGACCATATCCTGCAGATGAATCCAGGACACCCACTGCTGGCCGCTGCCAATTCTCCCGCCGAAGCCGAGCAAGTACGGCAGCTTCATCAGCGGGAAAGCCCCTTCCTTTGTCCCGAGAACGACACTGGTCCGGAGCTTGATCAGGCGGACCTCTTGAATGAGATCAGCGGTATCCTCCCACTTCTTAACGACTGAAGAGGGAAAGTCGGCGACATGAGCCGGGCTGTCTTCACTAAAGGTATCGGTGAGTGACGTGCCATATATGGCTATGGCTGAAGCTTGAACGACGACCTCGGGCTTTTGATGAAGGGCCTGAACTAGTTTGGCTACGGCCTGCACGGTAGTCATCCGGGATTCGATGATGCTTTTTTTGGCTGTGGGTGTCCAGCGCTGGTTCAGAGAGGAGCCGGCCAGATTGATGAGCGCTTCCGTCCCTTCCAGAAGTTCAGGGTAGGCATCGATTTGCTCCCAAGTAAGGTACTTCACAACCGTTTGGTCAAGTTCAGGAATTTTGCGGGTAATGATGGTTACTTCATGTCCTTGCTGCAGAAGATGATCGGAGAGGGCCTTCCCAATAAAGCCGGTTCCACCGCAAATCGTGATTTTCATAAACGGATACACCACACCCCTCTAGTATTGTGTAAAACATTCATAATGAAGTTGATCCAGAATTGTTCAATACATAAAAGTTTGTATGCAAAAACCCCCAGGTACGGGATCAGACTGACGAAATGATACATTTCTTCAATTTGATGCTCCTGCCAGGGGGCTTGTCAGTTACAGGCTATAGGTCTACTTTTGCATCAGATGCTCATAAGGCTTGTAGTCGATCTGGTTTTTGTTAAGGAAAGCGATGAGGAACTTATTGTCCCTTTTTGGCGTAGCAGATATGTAACCTTTAATACAGTGATCTCGTGTGACCTCCGGCGCCTTGTCTTCTAGTGCGATTCTGCCGATTTCAGCCGCAATCGAATGCTTGGCGATATCACGGAACGGTCCGGGTACCGGCTTAACCAGTTTGTCTAAAAATACCTTGGATTCATCCGTCCACAGATGGCGGCTTGCTTCCACCCAGTGGTTTTGCCAGTCCAGCTTAGATCTGCCGTCTGTCTTTGGCAGTACCTTCAGGAATTTACGGATCATAAAATATCCGCCAATCGTCATACAGATCAGCAGGATCACCGCCCATACCATGACGGAATCCATAAAGATATTTGAGGGCATGGAAGAGGACAGGAGCTTCGTGCCCAATGAACTATGCATGTGGTTCACCTCTAGGATTATCTTCAATTCACTAAACCTTTTTCTGAATTATAACGCATTCCTAGATTTATTTCAGCATTCACGCTAAAATAAGGGATAATTCGATTGAGGAGGATGGATTATGCTAAAAATCGGTTCTCATGTGTCCTTTTCGGACAAGGGCCTGTTAAGTGCAACTACCGAAGCCAACAGCTATGGATCGAACACGTTTATGATATATACTGGCGCTCCGCAGAATACGCGCCGCAAGCCGATTGAATCAATGTATCTTGAAGAAGGCAAGCAATTAATGAAGGAAAGCAGCTTTGAGGAAATTGTCGTGCACGCGCCTTACATTATCAACCTGGGATCTTACAAGTCAAATACGTTCGAGCTTGCAGTCAGCTTTCTTCAGGAGGAAATTCGCCGCACGCATGCCATTGGCGTGAAAAATATTGTGCTTCATCCGGGGGCATATACCGACAAGGATCCTGAATACGGCATCGATCGGATTGCCGAGGGACTTAATGAAGTGCTAAACGGAACGGATGAAACCGAGGTTCATATCGCGCTGGAGACGATGGCAGGCAAAGGAACGGAAATGGGCCGTACCTTTGAGGAAATCGCTCGTATGATCGAAAAGGTGAAGCACAATGAACGCCTGACAATCTGTATGGATACATGTCATATTCATGACGCTGGCTACGACATTGTAAGCGATCTTGACGGAGTGCTTGAAGAGTTTGACCGCATTATCGGCCTCGACCGCATTGGCGTCGTTCATATCAATGACAGCAAAAATCCGCGTGGAGCCGGTAAAGACCGTCACACCCCGATCGGATCCGGCTGGATTGGCTTTGATACGATCAACAACGTCGTACATCATGAAAAACTTGCAGGCAGACCATTTATTCTGGAGACGCCTTGGATCGGCAAGGAAGCCAAAACGCAGCGGCCGATGTACGAGATCGAAATCGCGCTTCTGCGCGGCAGCGTATCAGAACGTTTTGGTGCGGACTTTATGAATCAAGTGGAAGACCTGCATACATTTTTTGCGAAGCAGGACATTGATCCCCGTCAATATGTGCTCGATGTCTGGACGCTGCTGAAAAATGACGCCAAAGCGAAGAAAGCAGATTCCCGCGAACCGCTGGAGCGTTTGTACGACTTGATCGCCGAAGCGAGTTTGTTCCCTGATCTGAGCGAGGAACAGGTCAACCAGCGGCTGATTGCCTGTCTGGCAGGCAAAGGAGCCTTGAAATAACGAAATCTTTAATTAGATATAGAGAGAGTATGAGGGAGGAGCAGGAGTCTCATGGAACTACATGTCAAAAATAATGCATCATCTGCTTCACAAGCACATCAAAACCGCGCACGCATGCTTATTTCTTGTCCGGATGGACCGGGAATCGTAGCGGCTGTATCGCATTTTCTGCACGAGCATGGGGCTAATATCGTTCAATCTGACCAATACACGATGGATCCGGAGGGCGGGATGTTCTTTATGCGGGTTGAGTTTGATCTGCCCGATTTGGAGCAGAGATTGCCCGCATTGAAGGAACAGTTTGCGGCAGCAGGATCGAGATTCAGTATGCAGTGGAAGATTTATAGCGTCAGCCGCAAGAAAAGACTGGCTATTTTCGTATCCAAAGAGGATCATTGTCTGGTCGAGCTGCTGTGGCAGTGGCAGGCGGGAGATCTGGACGCCGAAATTGCGATGGTGGTCAGCAACCACCCGGATATGAAGGAGTATGTGGAATCGTTTGGCATACCATATCATCATATTCCGGTGACAGCCGACACGAAAAAGGAAGCCGAGCAGCGCCAGCTTGAAGTGGTGAGCAGCGACATTGATGTCATTATTTTGGCACGGTACATGCAGATTATCTCTCCAACCTTTATCGAGCATTACCGGAACCGGATTATCAATATCCACCATTCGTTCCTTCCGGCCTTCGTCGGCGGCAAGCCTTATGCCCAAGCCTACGATCGCGGGGTGAAAATTATCGGAGCAACCGCCCACTATGTTACAGAAGTGCTGGACGGAGGCCCGATCATCGAGCAGGACGTGCAGCGCGTCAGCCACCGCGATGATGTCAGCGAACTGAAGCGGATCGGACGAACCATTGAGCGCGTCGTCCTGGCGAGAGCTGTCAAATGGCATATCGAGGACCGGATTCTGGTTCATGAAAATAAAACCGTTGTGTTTAACGGCTAATTTACTTTCTTTTCCGGTGAGCTGCATTATTTCAAGTGTTATTCATCTCACATAGTATCTGACCGACAAAAGCCTGCTTCGCGTGAAGCAGGCTTTTTTAGATCGTAACGGCAAAAAATGACTTACATATACAATGTTCTACCATTTGTAAAGATGTTTTAACAAAATTTTCTTTAGAAAAATTTCAAAAATATTGAAGTGAATTTAAGAAAAGAAACGTCTTTAATATCGTATGATGAAATCAAGCAACGATTAGAGTAGAGAGGGGTAGAAATGTTGTCTTTGATGATGAGGGATAAAAAGAGGACAGGGCTTCCGATATGGCTCTTGGCGCTATTCATAGTTTTCCAGCTTGGAATTGGAAACGGTATCGTCCATGCCGATGACAAGCCTTCCATTGCGATGAAAACCGAAGTAGGCTACAACGGGATGATGAAAGAAGGAGCCTGGAATCCGCTGAAGCTAACATTAACCAGCAATCAAGATCTATCGGGAGACATCGTTTTCCAGGTGATGGAGGATCGGCATGGGAACAGCCCAACCTCGTATGTTCAGCATGTGGAGCTGCCGAAGGATACGGCTAAGGAGGTTATCCTGACCATTCCGGGGCAGCAGTATTCTAAAAACAACAATGCTGTTTTTTTCTATGAAGGTTCTGTTGAAAAAGGCAAGCTGGTTCCGTTTTCGTCTGGCGACGGCTATATCAAAGGCTATACCATTAATTCCACGAATGTAGGCGTGCTAGCGGATGACCCCGACGCGATGAACTTTCTTTCGATGCTGCAAAGCGGCAGTTCGAAAATCAGCGTCATGCATATGAAGCAAAAGGACATTCCCGACGATCCGATGCTTCTCGATGGAATCGATATTCTCGTGTTCAACCGCTTTGCATCTGACACGCTGACTCCGGCACAAGTGCAATCTATTGAGCAGTGGGTCAAAACCGGAGGCCATCTAATCCTGGGTGGCGGCGCGGCTTATCCGAAAACGGCAGCTCCTTTCTCGGACATATCGCCGGTTAAGTATACAGGAACATTCAGTGTTTCATCCTTGCCAGAGCTGGAAAAGCTGGGCGGTACTAAAAGTGGCGCGGCAAAGCTGAACCTGGGCGGCGAAATCACGTTATCGGACGCCGAACCGGTAAAAGAAGCGAAGCTGCTCTATACGACAGGCGGCAAGCCGCTGTTTGCAAGCCGTCCGGTCGAGAAGGGTAGGGTGCTTTACGCCGCTTATGACGTTGCTCAGGAGCCGATTGCTTCCTGGCCCGGGCATCCTTCCGTCTGGTCTTCGCTGCTCGGCAGCGATTTGCAAAAGAGCAATTGGAATGCCATGAACGGCAATTACGACCCGATGATGAATCTAAGTTATATCCTTAACTTTTTTCCTGCGCTGAAAATGCCTTCATTCCAGGTGCTGGCCTGGCTGATTATTATTTATGCCATTGTTGTCGCACCGCTACTTTATTTTCTTTTGAAAAAGGTAGACAAACGCGAATGGGCTTGGTGGATGATTCCCATAATCGCCGTCATTGCCAGTGGTACGGTCTATTTTATCGGAGCATCAGACAAAACCAAGGAACTGGCCCATACACTGAATGTGATTGAGCTGGACGGAAGCGGACAAGGAAAAGTGAAAAGCGCAACGGCCTTTTTCTCGCCGGGAAGCGGAAACTATCATCTGGAGCTTCCTGCCAACTCTTACGTATCTATTCAGAGGGACGGCGGATCTTTTTCAGGTTCGAATAACAGCCAGAGTCTGGTCGAGGTCGGATCCAAAGAGACAGACGTAAGACTTCTGGACATGCCGCAGTGGTCCTTAGCGAAACTTTGGGTAGAGCAGCGCGCCAAAAATGAAGGACTGGGCCAATTTAACGTAAGCTTGTTCATTAACGACAAAGGAGCCATTGACGGGAAAGTGGTTAATGCGACATCCAAAAGCATGAATCATGCGGCTCTAATCGTAGGGGGGAAAGTGTATCCGCTAGGAGATCTGGAGAAGGGGGAATCCATCTCACTGGCATCGGTCCAAAACCCGCAATCTTTCGTTAATGGCAATTTATCTTATGTCATGTTCCAGGGGAATCCGGCGGGGGGAAAAGATCCCTATATCCGCGAGAGAGGCATGATCGACAATTACCTTCAACCGTCGGCCTGGTCTGCGAAGGACGCATACATATTGGCATTCAGCAGCGACCAGCTCTTCAGCTACCGTAATGACGGCCGGGACATCGAAAACGATCAGCTGAATTTATGGCTTCAGCCTGTAAACATCAGTTGGACTCAAAACGGTAAGCTGAACATTCCGTTCGGATTCGTCACACCGATCGTCAATCAAGTATTTTCTCCGAACTGGTATGAGCAGCCGAACGGCGTCAGTCATATCGAGCAGGGGGAAATCACCTTCGATTACGACGTCCCCGACATGAAAAAGATGACGGGAGGAACGCTGAAGCTTCAGAGCAAAACTCCGGGCATGAAAACGGAATATTATATTTTTAATTATCAAAAGCAGGATTGGGACCTCATCAAATGGGATGCATCCAAGCAGTGGAGTACAGCCAATCCGAATGATCAGTATGCATCGCAGGGACGTATCCGCGTCAAGCTGACAGCCAAAGAAGCAACGGAGCTGAGACTGCCCGAGCTTGCAGTAGAGGGGGTACTGAAGCCATGATAGACATTCAGCATTTAAGCAAAAGATATGGTAATTTCGATGCACTGAAGGATATTAATCTGTTTATTCCGGAAGGGACCGTGTTTGGATTTGTTGGGCCGAACGGTGCCGGCAAGTCCACGACCATGTCGATTCTAGCCACGCTGATGCTGCCGACATCGGGCGTTGCCAAGGTAGACGGCTTCGACGTGACGCAGCATCCGAAAGAGGTGCGCAAAAGAATCGGTTATATGCCGGATTTCTTCGGTGTATATGATCAGCTGAAAACGACGGAATATCTCCATTTCTACGGGGCGAGCTACAACATTCCACGCAGCGAACGGGAACAGCTGATTCCGCAGCTGCTAGAGCTGGTCAATCTGAGCGACAAAAGTGACGTATATGTGGATGGCCTCTCCCGGGGGATGAAGCAGCGCCTTTGCCTGGCACGGTGCCTGATTCACGATCCGAAGGTGCTCATTCTGGATGAACCGGCCTCGGGCCTTGATCCAAGGGCAAGAATCGAGATGCGCGAAATATTAAAAGAACTGAAGCAAATGGGCAAGACCATCATTATTTCCTCTCATATTTTGCCTGAGCTGGCGGAAATGGTAGATGAGATCGGCGTCATCGAGCATGGGGAAATGGTGGCGCAGGGCAGAGTCTCTGATATTCAGGCCCGGCTCCGTGTCAAGAAAGTGCTTCATATCCGCGTGATGGATCGTGAAGAAGAGCTGGCTGCACGCCTGCAGGATGAAGCGATGGTATCAGCTGTACTTTCCGATAATACGGGCATCCATGTTCATTTCAGCGGGGGAGATGTGGAGCAGGTGCAGCTCCTTCAGAACATCATTTCATGGGGATATGCCGTGATATCCTACCATGAAGCACAAACCAATCTGGAGGATGTATTCCTCGAAATCACCAAAGGAGGAGCTGCCGTATGAACTGGAGCCGCAAATGGATCAATCCGGTGCTGGACAAGGAATTTCGGCTTCGGATGAGAACACCACGCTCGGCCTTTTCACTGCTAGCCTACATTTTGGTGCTTGGACTGATTGCGCTGGGTTTCATCTATATTACGCTGTACCTGGGGAATCAGGGGAATCAACCTTTTAATTCCAGCGCAGGCCGTATGATGTTCTACGTGCTCAGCTTTGCGCAGCTGATTCTGATTGCGTTTATGGCCCCGGCTTTGACAGCCGGCGTCATCAGCGGGGAACGGGAAAAGCAGACGTTAAGCATGCTGCTGACGACGCAGCAAAGCTCGGCGACGATCATTTTAAGCAAACTGTTCTCTTCTTTAAGCTTTATGACGCTCATTATTGTGGCGACCTTGCCAATCTACAGCATCGTTTTCCTCTATGGGGGGATTTCCCTTAAACAGATGATTTTTATCTTTTTATTTTATCTGTTTGTCATGCTGCTGCTGGGAGCGCTCGGTGTACTGTTCTCGACACTTTTTAAACGGACGATGATTTCGGTCATAGTGACCTATGGTGTGGGCCTGTGCATTTTCCTGCTGACCGGAATTCTGTATTTATTCGCCATGAGCATTGTACAGCGGAGTTATTACTCCGGACCGCCAACAACAGGCACCACCTATTCGTGGGTTGGCTATATTCTCGGATTGAACCCGGCGGGAGCGCTGATCAGTCTGTTTGAACCGAGCTTTTCTAAGCAGGCGTTTCTGCTGCAGAACGGCAACCTGAGCTCGGATGCGCCGATTCAGCTCTGGCAGGAGTTTGTGCTGGTATACAGTGTGGTGATTATTGCGGCCTTATGGATCAGCATCCGCCGTATTCGTCCGGTAGCAAGACGCAAACACAGCCACCCTGAAAACGGGCTTCCGGGAGTGAAAACAAGTACAGGAGCGCATTCGTAAACGTACGATCATAGAAGACTAAAGGAGGACAGCTCATGGACGGCATTCGGAAAGCGGTTCTGAAAGCGAGGTTACGGCTGCAGCAGTTTCGGTTGACCCGCTTTTCCCTATACGGAGCTGCTGCCGGACTTGGCGGAGCCATTCTGCTGCTGCTCGCGGCTCGTCTGTGGCCCATTCCAGCCTACCGTTATCTGGCCCTGGCAGTGGCATTGACCGGTTTATTAGCCGGTGCCCTCTGGGGTGCATTGTATCGCGTGAAGGAGCACGAGGCTGCGCAAGCCATGGATGCGGCAACAGGCGGAGCCGAGCGAAGCGACATGATGGTGACGGCGCTCTCTTTTGCCGGGCAGGACAGCCCTGCTGCCCAGTGGCAGCGGAAGCAGGCGGAGATGTATGGAAGCAGCTTCACAGCGCAATTAAAGCGTAGGCTTCCATTTCCAAGTTACAAAAAGATAGCGCTTGCTAGCTCTATTCTTCTTGCGGTAGCGGGCGTGCTTTCAATATTGCCCAATAAGATGGATACGAAGATCGCTGAGGCTGCACGTCAGAAAGAGTGGGTGCAGGATCAGAAGAAGCAGACGGAGCAGCTGGTCCGGCAGCTGCAGACGCAAAAGCTGGATCCGGCCGTCAAGAAACCACTGGAGGATTCACTTAAATCGCTCCAAAAAAGGCTGGCAGCCGAGAAGGATCCGGAAATAGCGCTTGCTGAGCTAGAGAAAACAATGAAAGAAATGGAGAAAACGGCAGCGAAGCAGCAATCGGCAGTTCAGAACTTGACCGAATTGGGGAAGAAAATGCAGAATGCTCCAAGCATGTCATCCCTGGGAAAAAGCCTGGCTGAGGGAAAGCCGGAAGACCTGAAAAAGTCGATGGAAAAGTTCAAGCAGCAGGTGAAGCAGCTGTCTCCGGAGCAAAAGCAGCAGCTGCGTGAAGCTTTGAATAAGCTTGCGGATGAGGCAGCCAAAAACCCGGAGACTCAGGCGTTGAAGGATGCCTTGAAAAAGACCGAGAAAGCGTTGGCGGAAGGAGCAACCGATAAAGAAAAAGACGAGGCTCTGAGTGATCTGGAAGCAGCGCTTGCCAAAGCGCTTGCTGCGCGTGCAGCCGCCTCAAGCCAATCCGCAGCAGCTTCCAGTATGAGCTCCAAGCTGGCCTCGCAGGGACTTGGTCTGGCTTCGCAGATGACCGCATCCAGCATGCAGGTGTCGGATGCCTGGAGCAGCGGAGGCAGCGCAGAAGAGATGGCCTGGGCTGAAGAGACCAGCGGGACGGAGCCGGAAGACGGTGATTCTACTTCGCCGGGACAGGGCAGCAGAGCGGGTCAAAGCGGCTCCGGTAACGGCAGTGGTAGCGGTTCGGGCAGCGGAAGCGGCTCCGGCAGCGGCCAAGGAGCCGGCCAGGGGCCGGGAGCTGGCGTGGGTGCCGGCAGCAGAGACATGGTGATGACCCCACGCAAATTTGAAGGCAGCGGCAATAAGCAGAATGATAAAGGGCCGCTGAAGGGGCAGGGAGGCACGATCCAGAAAGGCGGAGTATCTCCGGCCGTGGATGGCGCTAGCCGCCCGTATGAGGAAGTGTACAAAGAGTACGAGGCCGAGGCCAAAAAATCGCTGGGACGGCAGGAGCTGCCACAGCAGATGCAGAGCCTGGTCGAAAGCTATTTTACAGAGATTAACCCTAATCCGTAATGGGAACCAGGAGGACCGTATAAGATGCAGGAAACCCAAATCCAGCCTGAGGCCTGGAAAGAAACGATATCGCGCGTGCGCAGTCAGATCGGCGAAATCATCGTCGGCCAGCAGGAGGTTGTCGAGCAAATGCTGTGGTGCATTTTTGCCGGAGGACATGCGCTGCTGGAAGGCATTCCGGGACTCGGGAAGACGATGCTCGTCCGCACGATTGCAGACACGCTTGACCTGTCTTTTTCACGTATTCAGTTTACACCTGACCTGATGCCGAGCGACATCACGGGGACACAGATTTTGTCGTTCGGAAGACAGGGCGAGACGGGAATGACGTTTCAAAGCGGACCTCTGTTCAGCAGCATCGTGCTGGCAGATGAGATCAACCGCGCTACACCGAAGACCCAGAGTGCGCTGCTTGAGGCCATGCAGGAGAAGACCGTGACGGTTGGGAATGAGACGCACCGTTTGCCTAGCCCATTTTTCGTATTGGCGACGCAGAACCCGCTCGAAAACGAGGGAACCTATCCGCTGCCTGAAGCACAGCTGGACCGTTTCCTCCTTAAAATTCTTGTGCCGTATCCGAATAGCGATGAGCTCAAAGAAATCGTGAAGAGAACGACATCCAATCATGTGCCTACCATTGTGAAGCAGGCGGGGCCGGAAGAACTTTTGGAAATCCAGCATGGAGCAAGAGAAGTTCTGGTTGCCGATGAGGTATTGGATTATGCGGCAACGCTGCTGATGATGTCCCATCCAGAAGAGGCATCAGCTCCGGAAGGCGTGAAAAAATACGTTCGTTTCGGGTCTGGACCGCGTGGCATTCAGTCGATCATCCAGGCGGGCAAGGTACGCGCGGTGTGCCAAGGGAGAATGCATCTGGCGCAAAGTGACATTAACGCCGTAGCCATTCCGGCATTGCGCCACCGGATCTTTTTGAATTTTGAAGGACAGGCCATGGGCGTGACCACCGATCAAGTCATTAAAGAAATGCTGCAGGCGCTTGGAGGACGGTCATGAATCCAGTCCATCTCCTGCCGCCGGACTGGATGGCACGGCTGGAAAGGCTTGCGCTCGGTTCAGGCAGAAGGGTTGCAGGCACGCTTCAAGGCAAGCGGCGTTCCAGCAGACTTGGATCCTCTCTTGAGTTCGCCGATTACCGTTCTTATGCACCGGGAGATGATATCCGCCGTTTTGACTGGGGGGTGTATTCCCGGACAGGAAAGCCCTTTGTCCGCCAGTTTATGGACGAGCAGGAGCTGATGGTAAGTCTATATGTAGACTGCTCAGCCTCCATGGACTTTGGCGGGTCGCCGTTATCCGAGGGGAAGCCGAAAGGTAAGAGCGGGGAAAACAAGCTGCTTTTCGCCAAAAGGCTTGCTGCGAGCATTGGTTATATTGCTCTATGTTCCTATGAACGGTTGGGAGCTTATTGCTACAGCAATCGGCTGGACGGTCGTTTACCGGTACTTCGGGGCCGGGGGTCCGCGATGAGATTATTTCAATTCTTGCAGGATATGCCTCCTGGAGCGGAAGGAAGCTTGTCATTTGCTCTTGGAGAGCCTGGGGCTGTGCCCCGCCTGTCCGGAATAACTTGGATCTTTTCTGATTTCTGGCTGGATGAAGGCGAGTCATCGATCGGAAGCGTTCTATCCCGTCTGGCGGGTGCTGGTCAGGAGGTTGTCCTTGTGCAGGTTTTGTCGCCGGAAGAAATTCATCCGGAACTGAGTGGTGACCTGCGCCTTGTAGACAGCGAGCTGAACACCGGCAAAGAGGTAGCCATCACGGGACGGGTGCTGCAGCGCTACCGCAAGGAATTGGAGCATTACCAGAACGAACTCCGGAAAATAGCATCGGAGCGCGGCATATCGTATGTCACTCTTTCAAGCGATATGTCACTGCAGGAGGCCGTGTTTGGCGTATTTGCGGGGGCGGGTCTTGTACGTGTCTGACCGATTCGAGTACGTAGGGAGGAAGGAGGGATCTGAGTGGGAATCGGTTCATGGCTCGGGCTTTGGTTCGGACTGAGTATACCGGTGATTTTGGCTATGTATCTGCTGAAACGTAAATTTCTTGACACCAAAGTGCCGAGCCATCTGCTATGGCAGAGGGTACTGAAGAATCAGGAGGCCAACCGTCCGTGGCAGAAGCTGCAAAACAGGCTCCTCCTGTGGCTTCAGCTGCTTGCCGCTGCTCTTCTTGTGTTTGCATTGATGCAACCCTTCTTGTGGACTTCCGGCGGCGGAAAGGAGCATGTCGTTCTGGTGGCGGATACATCCGGAAGCATGAGTGCAGTCACAAATGCGGCATCTGGACAGGCCTCCAAGGAGAGGCTCGAGCAGATGAAGCAGGAGATGAAAGACTATATCAAACGGGAAGCGAAAAACAGCGAAATCACACTGCTCAGCATGAATGTGGAACCGAATGTGATCATTTCCCGGGAGAAGGACCACAGCCGTGCTGCCGAGGCAATAGATTCGCTTCAAGCTTATTTTGGCAAGGCTTCTTATGATGAAACGCTATCGCTGGCTTCGGCTTTAACCCGTGAAGAAACGGATGCGGAGGTTGTTGTATTTACCGATGGCCAATGGAAAGGGAATCCTTCATCTATTCCGTTTCAGGCTCCAGTGAGAGTCATGAAGGTGGATTCCGAAAAGGGCTTTAATCTCACCTTGCAGCAATTTGGCGTGAAGGACGAGCTGGGCGGAGCCACAGCCGTTGCGGTTGTGAAAAATAACAGCGAGGCCGCTAAGTCTACGGAGTTAAACATATATGGGGACGGTAAGCTGCTGAAAACGGCATCTACTGAGATCAAGCCGGGGGCATCTGCGACGTTAACGTTTCAGGCTTTACCAGGAGCAGAGGTGTATAAGGCAGAACTGGAGGGCAATGACGATTATGCAGCGGATAATGAGGCCTACGCATTTTCGCAATCCACCAATACTCCCCGGATCCTTCTGATCACCCCAGGCAATCTGTTTCTGGAAAAGGGACTTCAGCTGACAGGCGCCGAGGTGGTTAAAATGACCCTGCCTGAGGTAGGCGAAAATAAGTCTCCTGACCAGTCCGGCGAGACAGCCGTACCGGAGAAGAAGCCGGATTTAGTCGTTATCGATGGAGCAGCTCCGTCCTTTATGTCCCAAGGAGAATGGAAAAAGCTTCTCGACCGTACGCCGGTGTGGACGCTTGGAGGCGGAGGAAGCGAAATTGCCGTAAACGGCGCTCAGCCCAAGCTCGTCAGCCATCCGGTAAACCGTTATGTGAGCTATAGCGGCGTATATATCGGCAGTGTACTGGAGCAGAAGCTTCCGGATTGGGCCGTGCCGATTGTCAACATTGACAATCACCCGGCGATCATTGCGGGTACCGAAAACGGTGAGCCGCGGTTATCCTTCCTGTTTAACTTGCAGGAAACGGATTTTCCACTGTCATCGGAATTTCCGATTGTGGTTCATGAAGCGGTATCCTGGCTGACGGAAAGCGGCGGGAAAAGCCTCGGACGGTTTACGGCGGGATCGCGAATCGAAATTCCGGTCGCTGCGGATACCGTTTCGGCTCGCTGGGTTGCTAAAGACGGCATGGCCAAAGCGATGAAGGTACAAAATCTGGAGGCGGAAACCGGGGAGAAGGGAATTAGCGCTTTGCAGCAGGTTCCGACAATTCCGGGCCTGTATGCTTTTGAACAGGTGAACAGTGAGGGGAAAAGAATGGAGTATCTCACCGAATCCGCAGCCGATCCGTATGAAGCGCAGTGGGACAAAGTAAACACGAATCTGGATGCCATAGGAAAAAATGCAGGCGATGGAGAAACGACTGTAGCTTCAGCTTCCGAAACGGCTTCAGTCAAAAGCAACCCCGGCGGAGATCAAAGCAAGATACCGCTGACGCTGCTGCTTGCCGGGTTAGTGCTGCTCATTATTTTAGTGGAGTGGGGGGTGTATCAGCGTGGGCGTTCAATTTAGTCACCCCTGGCTGCTGCTTCTGCTCATTCCGCTGGCAGCGCTTATGTTTTACGCGTACAGGTCCGATTTTCGGCTATCCGGGGCGCGGAAAACCGTAGCAATCATCCTCCGCTCTGCCATAATGCTGCTGTTGGTACTCGCCATTTCAGGTTTAGAGTCTTATACCGTTCTTGAGCAGAAAAAGGTTGTCTATGTGGTAGACAGGTCCGCAAGCATGCCGGAGAAGGAGCATTCAGAGGAATGGATACTTCAATCCGCAGCCGCAAAAAAAGAGAAGGACTCCGTTGGGATCGTATCCTCTTCGCTGCAGGCTTCCTACGAACAGAAGCTGCTGGACCATTTGCCGCAAAGCTTGCATCTGAATGCGGCGCAGAACCCTGATTTCAGTAACCTGGAATCTGGACTCATGTTGGCGGGTAATCTTCTTGACGGACGATCCGATTCCCGGATTGTGCTGATCAGCGACGGCAAGGAAAATGTCGGCAGCATGCTGGCAGCCGGCCGGATGCTGAAGGATCAGGGGATCCCTGTCGATGTGCTGCAGTCGCCTTCGAAGCAGCTGCAGGATGTGTCGGTAGATGAAGTGAGCGTGCCCCAGAAGCTCTATCAGGCAGAATCCTTTTCCATCGAAGTGCTCGTGCAGAGTACTTATAAAGGGCGGGGAGAACTGAGGCTTTATGAGGACAGCCGTGAAATCGGCAGACAAACGGTGGATATTGCGGCAGGCGAGAACCGCTACGCCGTTAAGGCATTGGCTAAAGCCACGGGGCTGCACCGATACCGTGCCGAAATTTTCATGGAAGGCGATCAGCAGTCAGCTAACAATGCCGGCTATGCGTTTACTCGGGTTGACGGCCCACCGAAAGTGCTGATCGTCGAAGGCAAGAAAGGGACGTCTGCGAATATTACCTCCGCCCTTTCGTCCGGACTGGTGCAGTATGAAGTGATGCCGAGCCCGGAGCTGCTGCCGAATGAAATGGCTAAATATGCCGCATATGACTCGATTATTTTCAACAACGTATCAGGCGATCAGGTTGGCGAGCGCCGCATGGAAATGATTGAACAGGCCGTGAAAAGCTACGGCATCGGCTTTATGATGGTCGGCGGCGAGGACAGCTACGGCATGGGCGGATATTTTAAGACGCCGATCGAGAGAGCTTTGCCGGTCTCCATAGAGCTGGAGGGAAAAAGACAAATTCCTTCGCTGGGGCTGATTCTTGTGATCGACCGTTCCGGCAGTATGTCCGGAGACAAGATGGAGATGGCCAAGGAAGCCGCCATCCGTACCGTAGAAATGCTGCGCCCCAAGGATACCGTGGGGGTTCTTGCTTTCGATTCTACCAACTGGTGGGTTGTGCCGCCGTTGAAGCTCGAT
Organism: Paenibacillus mangrovi; assembly: GCF_022898935.1. GTDB lineage: Bacteria > Bacillota > Bacilli > Paenibacillales > Paenibacillaceae > Paenibacillus_AQ > Paenibacillus_AQ mangrovi. The sequence continues at coordinate 89,175 of NZ_JALIRP010000006.1, forward strand.
AATAAAAAGCAAGAGGTCATTGAACAGATCCGATCCATCCAAAGTGATGGCGGGACGGATATCTATCCGGCGGCAGCTGCGGCGGTCGAGGAGATGCTCAAGGTTCAGGCTCAGCGCAAGCATATTATCCTGATGACAGACGGCCAGTCTGCCGGAAATAATGGATACGGGGATTTGCTTACGCAGATGGTGGACGAAAAAATCACGATGTCCACCGTGGCCGTGGGCACAGATGCGGACGTGAATCTGCTGCAGAGCCTTGCCGAGGGAGCCAAAGGCCGGTTTTATATGGCCCAGGATGAGTCGACGATTCCTGCTATTTTCAGCCGCGAAGCCGCCATGATCTCGAAATCCTATATTGTCGATAAGCCGTTTACTCCGGCCCTGCAGGATGCAGGCGACTGGGGAAAACTATTCGATAACGGTGTGCCGCAAATCTACGGCTACGTCGCTACAACGGCAAAACCGGGTGCCCAGACGGTGCTTTCGAGTCCAGAGCCGGACCCGCTGCTGGCCCGCTGGCAGTACGGATCTGGCCGGACGGTGGCCTGGACGAGCGATATGATGGGAAAATGGTCCAAGGATTGGGTGTCTTGGCCTGCCTTTTCGAACGTGCTGACGCAGATGGTGAAATGGACCTTTCCGCAGTTTACCGCTTCGCCTTATGAAGTGAAAACGCAGGTGGAAGGCAATAAGGTCCGGTTTGAAGTGAGTGCGGCCGCAGGAAACGGACCGGAGCAGCTGCAGGCCGTAGTGACCGGAGATCAGCTGCAGCCAACCACCGTGGATTTGGTGCAGGAATCGCCGGGAAGCTACAGCGGCGAGATCACGGTGGACCAGCCAGGCTCCTTCCTGATGTCGCTTCAGGACAGCACGGGCAAAAGCGTAGCCATGCCAAGCGGGCTGATCGTCCCTTATTCTCCGGAATATCGGATTGAATCGGGGGACGCGAAGCAGGAGCTGGAACGTCTCGCTGCGATGACTGGCGGACGCGTCCTATCTTGGGATAAGCCGGAGCAACTGTTCGCTGCGCCTCCGCGCCCTACCCGCGAGCAGCATGATCTCAGCTACGCGCTGCTAGCGGCGGCCCTGATTCTCTGGGTCGCCGATATCGCGGTGCGCCGACTGGCCCTCCCATGGGGCCAGATCGGCACACGCCTGGCCGCCCTGCTTCGCAGGCGGCCGCAGTCGGCCGGCGGGGCGCTGGCCCCGGACGCCGGCCTCGGCAGGCTTGCCGCGCGCAAGGAACGCGCGGCGGCCTTCTACGGCGGCGGCTCCGCAGCGCCGCCGGCATCATCGGCGCAGCCGCAGGCACGCGCCGATACCAGGGAGGAAGCCGGAGCGAAGCGTCCGGCTTCGAGCCGCCCGGCGGCGCCAAGCGCAAGCGCGCCGCGCGGGACGCAGGCAGCCCGGCCGTCGGTGGCGGAGCCGGGCAAGAAAGCGGCGGCTGTGCCTAAGCCGCCGCAGGAAGAGCAGCGGTCCGCAGCGATGGACCGCCTGCTGGCCGCCCGCAAGCGCAACTCGCGCTAGCCGGGTGAAGCTTCAATGCTCACAGCACTTATACTTCAACAATATAGAAAGGCGCGCGATGCTATAATGATCGCGCGCCTTTCTGTATCTACGGTCCTTTTTACACAACCCGTCTGTCTCTATCATTGCGGTTAAGGAATAAGGACTATGCTCTTTTGGATTGGGCCATTCTATATAGCGGATTCAGCATTTGGTCCACACCGAATAACGTGAATCCGAACAGCAAGTGTCCAGTGAGCCACCAGGCAAAAGCCGTCATATCACTAGGCGAAGGCACACGGTCAGATAAGTCTGCCAGCGGAAAATACAGCAGCGAGGATAGCAGACCGAGAATCAGGCCACTCAGCAGCGGGCGCGGCTTGATGCTGGACATCACCCAGCTGGAATACAGCAGACCAATAATCAGAGACACAACCATATGCAGGGCAAACTCAATCCATTCAGGCATATGCGGCGGCAGAAAGCTTATAAAGTCTACATTCAGCAGCAGCCGGTATACCTGATGTCCGGTATTTTGCTCAACCAGCCTCAGAAAAAGACCGAGGATGAAACCACCGGCCAAACCGCAGATCAGTCCTCTAAGCCAAAAGCCAGGAAATGAGGCGAGGCGTTTGATGCGTTTACCCAAGAGACACCTCCCATGTAATATTCGGTGCGTCACAAAAAAATTTGACAAATGATGTGGGGAACCCACGGGAAATTGCTCGGAATGTGACCGCTTTACACAGCGGCTGATTACGTTTTTTTGTTCTGCTGGACCCTGTCAATCCATGCCGAATAATGACGTTCGCGGCAGGGAATGGTGATAAAGGATATGGAAAAGAAGAGAGCCAAGTGTTACAATAAGTCAAAATGAAACATTCAAGCGGAGCTTCTTCATAATCCGCAAGCGGGAGAAGGCTTTAGGGCGTTCTTTTGGTTTCATTGTAGTTGATTTCATCAGGAAGATGAAGCAGCATCGCTGCCGCATTTTAAATTCCCAGAATGACTGAGGAGGATAAACATGACTGACAAAAATCAGACAATCGATAATCTATCGATTGCAACCATCCGTACGTTGGCGATCGACGCCATCGAAAAGGCGAAATCCGGACATCCCGGCATGCCAATGGGCTCTGCGCCAATGGGATACCAATTGTTCGCCAAAACGATGAACCACAATCCGGAAAATCCGACTTGGATCAACCGTGATCGGTTCGTATTGTCCGCAGGACACGGCTCCATGCTTCTGTACAGCTTGCTGCACTTGAGCGGCTATGATCTGCCAATGGAAGAGTTGAAACAGTTCCGTCAATGGGGCAGCTTGACTCCAGGTCACCCTGAATTCGGACATACTGCCGGCGTTGACGCAACAACCGGACCTCTCGGTCAAGGCATCGCTATGGCTGTAGGTATGGCGATGGCTGAAACTCAGCTGGCTGGAACTTACAACAAAGATCAATTTAAAGTTGTTGATCACTACACATACGCTATTTGCGGCGACGGTGACCTGATGGAAGGCATTTCTTCCGAAGCAGCTTCCCTGGCTGGTCATCTGAAGCTCGGCAAATTGATTGCTCTTTATGATTCTAACGACATTTCCCTGGATGGCGAGCTGAACCTCTCTTTCTCCGAAAATGTTCAAAAACGATTTGAAGCTTACGGCTGGCAAGTGCTGCGCGTAGAAGACGGAAACGATCTTCCGGCTATCGAAAAAGCGATCGCTGAGGCGCAAGCGGAAACCGAAAAACCAACCCTGATCGAAGTCAAAACCATCATCGGTTACGGCAGTCCGAACAAACAGGGTAAAGGCGGCCATGGCGGTACACACGGATCTCCGCTGGGTGCTGAAGAAGCCAAACTGACCAAAGCATTCTACAACTGGGTGTACGAAGAAGACTTCTACGTTCCGGATGAAGTGCGTGCGCATTTCGCGAAAGTCAAAGAGCATGGCATTAAAGTGAACAAGGAATGGAACGAGCAGTACGCAGCTTATCAAAAAGCTTATCCTGAACTTGCAGCACAATTTGATAAAGCCGTTGCCGGAGATCTTGCTGAAGGCTGGGACGCTGACCTTCCAAAATATGCTGTAGAAGACAAAGCCGTATCCACACGCGTAGCATCCGGTAACGCTCTGAACGGACTTGTAAACAATGTGCCACAGCTGATGGGCGGATCTGCCGACCTTGAAAGCTCCACTATGACTCACCTGAACGGCGTTAGCAACTTTACACCGCAAAGCCGTGAAGGCCGCAACATCTACTTCGGCGTTCGCGAATTCGGTATGGCTGCAGCCATGAACGGTATGATGCTGCATGGCGGCGTGAAAGTATTCGGCGGCACATTCTTCGTGTTTACCGACTATCTGCGTCCAGCGGTACGTCTGGCTTCCATCATGAAACTGCCTGTTACTTATGTGCTGACACATGACAGTATCGCAGTAGGTGAAGACGGACCAACCCATGAACCAATCGAACAGCTTGCTTCCCTGCGTATCATTCCAGGTCTGACTGTGATTCGTCCGGCTGACGGCAATGAAACTTCTGCAGCATGGGCTTATGCCGTAGAGAACAAGGAAAACCCTGTAGCTTTGGTACTCACTCGTCAAAACCTGCCGATCTTGGCTGGAACGGTTGACGGTGCAAGAGAAGGCATCAAACGCGGTGCATACGTGGTAGCCGATGCGAAAAACGGCAAGCCAGTTGCCCAAATCATCGCAACAGGCTCCGAGGTGCAGCTGGCTGTCAAAGCTCAGGAAGCACTCGCCAATGAAGGCATCGAGGTGCGCGTCATCAGTATGCCAAGCTGGGATCTGTTCGAGAAGCAGGATCAAGCCTACAAGGATTCCGTTCTTCTCCCTGACGTGAAAGCCCGTCTGGCTATCGAAATGGCACAAACCTTTGGTTGGGAACGTTACGTCGGCGACAAAGGCGACATTCTCGGCATTACAACATTCGGTGCATCCGCTCCTGGCGACACTGTTATTAAAGAATTCGGATTTACGGTGGAAAACGTTGTTAGCCGCGTCAAAGCGCTGCTCTAAGACGTTAATTCCTGCATAGATCAAGTTCCAGAAGATGAGGAGCCGTGAGAATTCATGTCGCAATTGAAGAATGCAACCATTGTCAAAGCAGCGAATATTTATTATGACGGTCAGGTTACCAGCCGGACCGTCATCCAGGAAGATGGAAGCAAGGTCACGCTTGGCATTATGCTTCCCGGCACTTATGAATTCGGTACGGACGGTCCGGAAATCATGGAGATACTTTCCGGTCAGCTTAAAGTGCTCCTGCCAGGTGAGGACACCTGGCAGGAAATTAACGGATCGGCGACTTTTCATGTGCCTGCCCGTTCCAAGTTCGCTCTGGAAGTGTTCAGCGTAACAGATTATTGTTGCTCCTATCCGGCGGAATAAAGGAATTCTCAAAAAATGTATACATGAAAAAGGGTAAGACTGCCGCTTCGGCAATCTTACCCTTCTTATCATCCATAATGGTCACACTTATTGCAGCGGCTTGCCGCCGATGGTTTGTCCGATCCAGGCTTCATAGCATTTGACTACGGCCGACAGATCCTCATCGCCATAACCTTGGGTTTGACCTGCCTGGAACAGGCTTTTGGCCAGATTCAGCATCGGAGAAGGGATGCTGGCTCCGTCGGTCAAGGAGGAGGCAAGCTTCAGGTCCTTCAGCATCAGCGCCAGCGAAAACTGGTTGCTGAAATCCGCTTCAATGATTTTGCGGCCTTTTAGATCAGCAGCCTTGCTTCCTGCAGATCCGAGCTGCACCAGCTCGAGGAAGTTGTCTGCCGGAATGCCGGATTTAGCGGCAATGGCGAAGCCTTCTGCCAAAGCCAGGTTGTTGATGCCTACCATGGTATTATGAGCTAGCTTGGCTACGGAACCGCTGCCGTTTTGACCCATATGGATGACCTTTTTACCAAGGGTATCAAAAATATCGGACACGCTTTCCAGTATGGAAGCTTCGCCTCCGACCATAAATACGAGCGTCCCGTCTATAGCCGCAGGCTTGCTGCCGGTGACCGGTGCGTCAAGGAAATCGGCGCCCTTCTTCTGAATGGAGACGGCAAGCTCTTTGACGAGCCCAGGTGAAATGGTACTGGAATCAATGACAATCATGCCTTTTTCGAGGGAATTCAAGATGCCGTCTGCTCCGTAGTACACTTCGCGAATGGAGTCGTCATTGCTGACCATCGTGATGACAACATCGCGGCCTGCGGCAGCTTCACGCGGAGTTGCAGCCGGTGTTGCGCCTTCGGCAACGAGCGGTTCGCATTTGGAGGCCGTGCGGTTGTATACGGTGACTTCGTAGCCCTTTTGAAGCAGTAAGGACGCCATAGGAGCTCCCATGGTTCCCAGTCCGATAAAACCTATCTTTTTCATGTGATCACCTTTCTGTAAATAGTGAGGATCACGCACAGCTTCAAAAAAGAGTATGTGTGGATCCAATAGATCAGATGTTTCGTCTATTTTAAAGATATCAGAAAGTGTAACCTCTTGGAAATGCATCCTGATATCTCAAGAAAAAATCGGCTATACGGGGCCTACTCCGTTGAATGAACGCCGATAGACTTTTTTCCAACGTGCTTGCTACCAGCAAAAAATTACAGTATCCTATTCTAAAGCTATTTTTTGGAGTGTAGAGTAGAGATGAAACCAGGAGGTACAGACAAATGTCAAACCCATTGAAATTTGATTACAGCAAAGCCCTCGAATTCATCAACCAGCATGAAGTGGACTATTTTGCGGAACCGATCAAGCTGGCTCACGAGCAGCTACATAACAAAACCGGCGCAGGTTCCGACTATCTCGGATGGATCGACCTGCCGACTGCATATGATAAAGAAGAGTTCGCACGGATTCAAAAAGCTGCGGCTAAAATTCAAAGCGACTCTGATGTTCTGATCGTCATCGGAATCGGCGGTTCCTACCTTGGCGCACGCGCAGCCATCGAAGCACTGTCGCATTCCTTCTATAACTACCTGCCGAAGGACAAGCGTAAAACGCCTGAAATTTATTTTGCCGGCAACAACATCAGCTCGACATATGTTACTCATTTGCTTGATCTGGTGGAAGGCAAGGACTTCTCCGTTAACGTTATTTCCAAATCCGGCACAACTACAGAGCCAGCGATTGCATTCCGTATTTTCCGCGCAGCTTTGGAGAAGAAATACGGTAAAGAAGAAGCGAAAAAACGCATTTACGCAACGACTGACCAAGCAAAAGGCGCACTCAAAAAGCTTGCAACGGAAGAAGGCTACGAGTCCTTTGTTATCCCTGATGACGTGGGCGGACGTTATTCCGTACTGACTGCAGTTGGTCTTCTGCCAATTGCAACAGCAGGCATTAACATCGAAGACATGATGAAAGGCGCGGCTGATGCGGCCCAGGAATTCAGTAGCCCGAACGTTGCCGAAAACCAGGCGTATCAATATGCTGCTGTTCGTAATGCGCTGTACCGCAAAGGCAAAGCCATTGAAATCCTCGTCAACTATGAGCCTTCCCTGCACTATGTATCGGAATGGTGGAAACAGCTTTTCGGCGAAAGCGAAGGCAAAGACTACAAAGGTATCTATCCGGCTTCCGTTGATTTCTCTACGGATCTGCACTCCATGGGACAATTCATCCAGGAAGGCAGCCGGAACATTTTCGAAACCGTCATTCAGGTGGACAAGGTTCCTCATGAAATTACGATCGAAAGCGATCCGGACGATCTGGACGGTCTGAATTTCCTGGCTGGCCAAACGATGGACTTTGTCAACAAAAAAGCATTCCAAGGAACGATGCTGGCACATACCGATGGACAGGTTCCGAACCTGATCGTAACCGTGCCTGATCTGACACCTTATTCTTTCGGATATCTGGTTTATTTCTTTGAAAAAGCTTGCGGCATCAGCGGTTATCTGTCGGGCGTGAACCCATTCGACCAGCCAGGCGTTGAAGCTTACAAGAAAAATATGTTCGCATTGCTTGGCAAACCAGGCTATGAAAAAGAAAAGGCGGATCTGGAAGCCAGACTTTCTGAATAACAAGACTTCTTAGAATTGACATAAGACAGAAGGAAGCAGTTCACCGGTTGCAGGATCATACGGGGGGACTGCTTTCTTTCCAATCAGGGAAAGGGTTAAGAGATGATAGAACGCTACCGTACCGTTCGTAAGAGCGGGGAAAAAGAAATCGTAATCAAGAAGTCGCGCTTTATCGGACATATTATGCCTGTAGAGAGCGAGGAAGATGCAAACGCTTTTATTGAGGACATCCGGAAAAAACACTGGAATGCGACACATAACTGCTTTGCTTATATGATCGGCGAGCGGGATGAGATCCAGAAGCAATCGGATGATGGAGAGCCCAGCGGAACTGCGGGCAAGCCGATTCTTGAGGTTATTCGAAACCAGGGACTGAAGAATGTGGCGGTCGTGGTTACGCGATATTTTGGAGGAATTATGCTTGGGGCTGGCGGACTGATCCGTGCCTATACGGATGGGGCTGTAGTAGCAATTGAGGCAGGTGAAGCGATTACACGTGTACTTCATCGGCAGATTTTTGTAGAATTAGATTACACATGGCTAGGCAAGGTCGAAAATGAGCTTCGTAGCCGAGAGGTACGTATGGGGGAGACACGTTTTACAGACAAAGTAACGCTGGAATGCTTGCCGCTCGATGCGGAGAAGGAGGCGTTCGTGTCGTGGATGGTGGATCTGACGCAAGGACAGTCCCTGATTACGGAGGGTGAGCAGCTTTATTTTATTGAAGGGGAATAAAGTCTATGGCAAGAAGAGCGGTGGAACAGGAGTTATCCAGGGAGAGGATTCTGGAAGCAGCCAGACATTTGTTCGTCACAAAGGGCTACCGGGCCATCTCTATGCGCAGTATAGGTCAGCATTTAGGTTATAGTCATGGTTCCTTGTACTATCATTTTAAGGAAAAGGCGGAGCTGTTTTACGCCATTGTCGTGGAGGATTTCAATAATCTAGCGGTCCGGCTGAACAAGGTCATCAAGGCTTCTTCTGTTCAGGATTTAACCAAGGTGGAGCAGCTGATGATCGAGTTTATCCGCTTCGGTCTGGATCATCCGTACCAGTATGAGATTATGTTCATGATCCGGGATGAGGAGCTGTTGTCCTACTGCCGGACGGAGCAGGGGCGCTGTCTGGAATTGTTCGCGTCCATCGTGCGCCGTTATATGAACGAGGAAACACATGGTAAGGAGTTCTGCCGGAATCTTCCGCTCACGCTGTTTTTGTCTATGCACGGCTTCATCTCTTATTACATACAAGACAGAGTCACTTTTGAGGAAATCAAACCCGCAGCGATGACGCATGTGAAAATATGCTGTGAAGGCTTGCGGTAGCAGTTTGTAAACAAGTAAGGGTGCGGCATTCATCGTTTCTTTGTGTTAAATATGTACTTTATAGCGTTGAATTGATATTGTGTAAAAGCATTGCTTAGATGGTGTAGGGGATAGGCAGGTTTGCCTGAACCCCAACGCCTTTTTTGTTGTATGCAGCTTAACACGACCCGCCGTGTCCAGTTCTATCCCCAATTGAACCTCAGTATCGAAATTTTTCTTCTTCCCAACTTATATATTGACGATGTCAGACAGTTTTTGGTAAAGTATCTCTTAAGTAAAAACCAAGTATTCAAATAGGAATTTGCAAGATTGTCGGATGGTATTTTTTTTTGTCAATGAAAGAAAATCGGCGTGTGACCGGACTTATGAAAAAGCGGGGGGAGAATCACATGAATACATTGCTTCGACATAAAGGCTGGACATGGGGGTTCCGCAGCACGCTGCTTCTTTATTTTCTGCTGCTGGTAATCCTCCCCTTGCTCGGTGTGTACTATCATTCCTTCTCCGAAGGCTGGCGGCTATTTGTGGACAGCATCACGGATCCCATCGCCTGGAAGGCGGTTTCTCTGACCGTACGCTTAGCGCTTACGGCTGCTATCGTGAATATGCTGCTCGGTACCATGATCGGGTGGGTGCTGGTACGCTGCCGTTTTCCCGGAAGATCGCTGCTGAACAGTCTGGTGGATTTGCCTTTCGCACTGCCTACCGCGGTAGGAGGACTTATGATCCTGCTGCTGCTGGGACCCGCAAGCTGGGTCGGTAAAGCCGCCGGAGCCTTGGGATTCGAAATTGTATTTCATTCACCGGCCATGATTATCGCGATGGTGTTCGTAACCTTTCCGTTCGTGATCCGCGCGGTTCAGCCGCTGCTGGAGGAAATTGATCCGTCCGAGGAGGAGGCGGCAAAAACGCTTGGCGCTTCAGGCGTAAGGGTCTTCTTCCAGGTGGTTCTCCCTTCGATGCTGCCTGGTATTTTAAGCGGAGGGATGCTGGCTTTCTCCAGGGCGCTCGCCGAATTTGGGGCGGTCGTGCTGGTTGCTGGGAATATTCCGGGACGGACTCTGGTCGCTTCGGTTTATATTTACGGCGAGGTTGAAAGTGATAATACGGCGGGAGCGGCTGCGGTATCCGTGCTTTTGCTGACGCTATCCTTTGTCATTCTTTGGGTTGTGAACTGGGTACAGACACGGGGGAAAAGCCAATGAACAAGCTATGGATCACTCTCACTTATGCGGTGTTTACCTTGCTCCTGATCATTCCACTCGGCAAAATGACGGTGGCCGCCTTCAGCGGTGGACTTGGCGAGCTTGGCGCGGCATTGTCCCGTCCGGAGGCATTGCATGCTTTTATGATGACGGCGCTTGTCGTCGTAACGGTAACGCTGCTGAATACGCTGCTCGGCATGATGACGGCGGTCTATCTGGTGCGCGGCACCTGGATGAGCCGGGGGGTAAGGCGACTGCTCAACAGCATCGTTGACCTGCCATATGCGGTGTCACCTATCATTGGCGGGCTGATGATTGTACTGCTGCTGGGTCCGGGAAGTACGGCAGGGGTATTTTTCGAACAAATCGGATTCAAAATCGTATATGCGTTTCCGGGCATGGTCATTGCGACGCTGTTCGTGACTTTTCCGCTGATGGTGCGCGAAGTGATGCCTGTGCTGCAGGAAATCGGCACTCAGCAGGAGGAAGCGGCTTCAACGCTCGGAGCTTACAGCTGGACAACGTTCTGGAAGGTCACCTGGCCTTCGATCCGCTGGGCGGTCATTTATGGTGTGGTGCTGACGATTGCTCGGGCGCTCGGTGAGTTCGGTGCGGTGCTGGTGGTCTCCGGCAACATTATCAACCGCACCCAGACCGCAACGACGCTGATCTATCAGGATGTTGAGAATTTTAACGTAACCTCGGCCAACGGAGCGGCATTGGTACTTGCTGCGTTTTCGATCGGACTCATGCTGATGATGGAATGGGCGAAAAAGAGAAGGGGAGTGCACTGACAATGCATATTGAGGTTCGCGGTTTAAACAAGCATTTTGGCGATTTTCATGCCGTCAAGGATGTCAGCTTTGAGATTGCGAAAGGCCACCTGATCGGGCTTTTGGGTCCTAGCGGGGGCGGCAAAACCTCTGTCCTGCGGATGCTTGCGGGCCTTGAGCAACCGGACGCCGGCGAGATCCTCTTCCATGGCGAGCTGGTTAACCAGCTGCTGCCGCAGGAGCGGGGCATCGGCTTCGTTTTTCAAAACTATGCTCTGTTCAAGCATATGACGGTGTATGACAACATCGCGTTCGGGCTCAAAGTGAAAAAGGTTGCGAAGCCGGCGCTGAAGGAACGCGTCATGGAGCTGGTGGAGCTGACCGGCCTATCGGGTTTTGAGAAGCGTTATCCTCATCAGCTGTCCGGTGGTCAGCGCCAGCGCGTCGCTTTTGCACGGGCGCTGGCCCCTGAGCCCCAGCTGCTGCTGCTGGATGAGCCGTTCGCTGCGATCGACGCCAAGATCAGGCAGGAGTTGCGCTCCTGGCTCCGCGAGCTGATTGAGCGTGTGGGTATCACCTCCATTTTCGTGACCCACGACCAGGATGAAGCGATTGAGGTTGCCGATGAAATCATGATTATGAACCAGGGGCGCCTCGAGCAAAAAGGAACGCCTTGGGATATTTACAAGGAGCCGAAAACGCCTTTTGTCGCTTCGTTTATCGGTGAATCCACGATGATTGACGACGTCTCCCAGTTGAAGGGCTTTGAGGAGGCAGGAGTCGGGGAAGGTACGCGTGCGCTGATCCGGCCGGAGTATATCGAAGTGGGAGATGCGCGTGAATTCAGCATGCCATCCGTTACGGAGGAAGGAATCGTGCACCGCCTGCATTTCCGCGGAAGCGAGTGGATGGTGGAGGTGGAGGTCGGCAGCCATAAGCTGATGACCTACCGTTCGCTGGAGAAGCCTGCGCTGACGCCGGGCCAGCAGGTGAAAGTGTTGGTGCACCGGGCATATCTGTTCAATCATGAGCGGAGCTGGATGGAGGAGAACCGGCTGAAGGTCGATCCGATGCCTGTCATTATTTAAAAAATGAGCTGTGTAGATGCTGCGTGTGCGGATCGCTTTTCCGAGCGCTACCCGCCTCCAATTGAACTACTTTTATGGCTCAATACTGAAATTAGTTCTTAACATTGTGCAAGGTGGCCGCTGCGGTTACGGATCGTTCTTCCGATCGCTGTTGTCTCCAAATTTCCTGATTATATTCCCTTGAGGTAGAAATTCGGAGACAAAGGCGACCGCTGGCGCTTCTTCAGATCGATTCCGTCCCCTCCGCTACTTCGCTTATTGTTAAGCCATTTCCTAAGTGAAAATCTTGGGACATTCAGTACTTCCGAAGCAGCAGTTCCTGAAAGAACTTAAGGCAACCGCTCCGCATCTTCAGAGCAGTCCGCCCTCTCCGCTAAGTTACGATCATTTTTTAAATAAGGGGGAAGCGCATATGAAACGATCCTTTAGCCGGTTGATGGTGTATATATTAGGTATGCTCAGCTTCCTTCTGGTGTTTGCCGGCATCCTATCCGGATGCAGTCAGGAGCCTGTTAAGAAGGCTGATGCCGCTGCGGTAAACGGTACAGAGGTCACGCTGGTCATCGGAGCGTACAGCATCGCCAAGGACGCGCTCGCGGATATTTTGCCGAAGTTTCAGCAGCAATGGAAGGCGAAAACCGGGCAAACGGTCAAGTTCCAGCAGTCCTATGAGGCATCCGGAACCCAGGCGCGGGCGATCATCGGCGGCTTTGAAGCGGACGTGACGCTGCTCGCGATGGAAGGGGATGTCGACAAGCTGGTTAAGGCGGGACTCGTCGGCAAGCAATGGCGGAATGCTCCTGATCAAGGCATGATCACGCGCTCCATTGTCGTGCTGGGGACTCGGGAGGGCAACCCGCTCGGCATCCATGACTTCGCGGATTTGACCAAACCAGGCGTCAAGGTGCTGTACCCGAATCCACAAACATCAGGCGGTGCCCAATGGGATATCAATGCGATCTATGGAGCAGGGCTTAAATTGTCGGAGAAGCAGGGGACGAAGGACCCGGCATATGCCAAAGCTTTTCTGGAAAAGGTGCATCGGAACGTCGAGTCGCTGGACAAGAGCGGAAGAGCATCGATGGCAGCTTTTGAATATGGTGTCGGTGACGTGGTGGTTACCTATGAAAACGAACTGCTGGCCCGTATCAAGCAGGGCAAGAAGTATGACGTGGTCATTCCCGAATATACGATCAAGATTGAAAATCCCGCAGTGGTAGTGGATAAGTACGCGGATCAGCATGGCACCCGCAAGGTCGCAGAGGCTTTTGTTGAATTTCTCCGGGGAAAGGAAGCGCAGACGGTGTTTGCCGATTACGGCTTCCGGCCCGTGAATGATGAGGTTTTTCAGGCGAATGCAAGTCGCTTCGAGGTTCCTTCAGGTCAGTTCGATATATCCTATCTGGGCGGCTGGGACGAGGTGCGTAAAACCCTGTATTCCAAGAAAGGAGTATGGTACCAGGTGCTTGCGGGATTGTAACCAGGGTGTATACAGACTATATGCAGACGGAAATGGCATGGATAGTCGAATGTGCGGAGTCCGAGCTGCGGACATGAAAAAAGAGATCTTAAGGATTTGTCTGACAAGGCAGATCCTTTTTTTGCTGCGCGCCTAAGGCAGGGAAGACAGGCACTCGTTATCGCTGCGTGATACAATAAATCATAAGAATGTTCAAGTTTGGAAGGAGAAACCGTTATGGATACACTTGTTTTCTTGGGAACCGGCGATGCGATGGGAGTGCCGCGGGTTTACTGTGATTGTACAGTATGCATGGAAACCAGACTGAACGGAAGCAATCGCCGCTTGCGTTCGCTGGTGATGATTCAGGGGCAGGACGGGGATTTTCTGATTGATTGCGGACCGGATTGGCGCAGCCAGATGGAGATGCAGGGCATACGTTTTGCCGAAAAGATACTGGTCACTCATGCTCACTTCGACCATATCGGCGGCCTTCCCGAGTGGGCCGATGCCTGCCGCTGGCTGGGGCGGAAAGGTGAACTCTACGCGCCGCAGGAAGTCATTGATACGATCCTGAAGCAGTTCCCGTGGCTCGAAAAGCATATGAAAATGACAGCGGTGGATGATGGAATCGTGCTGGGCGGCTGGGAAATCTCCGGCTGGAGGGTCTGCCACGGTGCGAATGGCTACGCCTATGCCTACCGTTTGGAGAAAAACGGATACCGCTGGGTGTACTGCTCCGATTCGATCGGTTTGAACGAGGAAGAGAAAAAGCCGCTGCATGATCTGGATCTGCTGGTGCTTGGCACAAGCTTTTATCATGAAACGGCCGAATACTCGAAGCGCTCGGTGTATGACATGCGGGAAGCGGCGGAGCTGCTGAATGAGGTACAGCCGGTAAAAGCCATCTATACGCATATGTCCCATGATGTTGACCTTAATGCGGGGTACTCGCTTCCGACCCAAGTGACGCTGGCACGTACGGGAATGAAAGTGGAATTAGGGTATTAGGTTAGGATTTCATGCAAAAAGACACCCGGACAAGTTCAGGTAAACCTGCGCTTCGGATGTCTTTTTAAGTTAAAACAGAGTTTTCAAGCGGCTGTAGATTCTATGAGAGCACAAACTTCTCGATCGCGGCCTTCACGCCGTCCTCATTATTGCTAAGCGTCACGTAGTCCGCAATGTCCTTCAGTGCCTGAATAGCGTTGCCCATGGCTACACCGAGTCCTGCAGCTTCCAGCATCTCATGGTCGTTCCAGGAGTCGCCAAGTGCCATCGTTTCTGACATATCCACGTCAAAATGCTTCGCAAGGAAGGTCAGGGCATGTCCTTTGGTGCCTTCGCTGTGCATGATCTCTAGGAAGTGAGGTTTGGACTTAGTAATATGCACTTCGCTGCCAAGCAGCTCACGGAAGACAGGAATCAGCTTGTCCAAATATTCCGGATCGTCGATGATCAGCATTTTAGGTGTTTTTTGTTCAATCAGCTTCTGAAAATCCGGTTCGACATAATAAGGCGTCCGGTTCAGCTCGCAGTAATCGATGAGCTTCTGATTTTCCTCACGTGCATACAGCTTATCATCGATATACACCTGCAGGTGCAGGTCATGCTCGATGCAGTATTCGAATATTTTATGAGCGGCATGCTTAGGCACATAGCGCTCGTAGAGCACTTTTTCGTCCATCAGATTCTTGATCAAAGCGCCCTGGTACGTAATAATTGGCACGTTCAGACCGGTTTGGCGGGCAATGGCCTGGGCTGATGCGTACGCACGTCCGGTGGCCAGCGTTACGACTACGTCTTTAGCTACCGCTTGCTCAAGAGCCTGCTGCGTGGCAGGTGTTACTTCCTTGTCGTCGTTGATCAGCGTATCATCGATGTCGATGGCAATCAGTTTGTACATGGTTGTCTCTCTCCCTTTTCTCTCTAATGTTTAGTTACTCTATTGTACCGTACGCGACGCAGATTTCAATTCGGCCAGGATCATTCCTGTAAAAATACATAAGCAGCCGATGCCAGCCTCTATTCCGAGGGTTTCCCCGCCGAACCAAACGCCGGTCAGCGCAGCGAAAACGGGTTCCATCGCAAAAATGACGGCCACACGGGATGGGCTGGTGTACTTTTGGCAGACGGTCTGAATCCAGAATGCGAATGCGCTGGTGGGTCCGATCGATACGAGAAGCGCCCATAGAACCTCCGGTTGCGCCAGCCGATCCATCGTTTGAGCGATGGGACCTACATCTTCGAACAGCATTGAGCCGAGGCAGCTGAGAATGCCGACTACGGCCATTTGCAGCGCAGCCAGCGGCAGTGCGGGATATTGCGGCGCGAAAATGCCGGTATAAGCGATATGTAGTGCAAAAGCGATCGCGCACAGGAAGACGAGGAAATCCCCTTTGTTAAACACAAGCGTCGAACCTGCAAAAGTTAGCAGATATAATCCGAAGGCTGCCAGAACCGCGCTCAGCCAGGTGAAACGTGAGATCGGATGCTTCAGCAGGATGAGGGCGAGAAAAGGTACCAGAACCACCGATAGTCCTGTGATAAAGCCGGTGTTGGAGGTGGTGGTGTACAGCAGGCCTACTGTTTGAAAAGCATAGCCCATAAACAAAAAAAGGCCCAGCAGGCAGGAATGCAGCAGCATCCGGCGATTGATGGTCCGCCACTGGCCGCGGTAAAAAACGGTGATGATCAAAGCCAGCAAAATGGCCGCGCCTATGAAGCGGATGCCGTTAAAAGCAAGCGGAGGCAGCACTCTGACCGCATTCTGTACGATTAGAAAGGTGCATCCCCACATTAGGGCGACAAGGAGCAGACTGAGATCGGCGAGACGAGAGCGATTCAATGAGGTCATTCCTTTCATGATAAGCGAGAATATTGCACTGTTCTTGAAGCAAGTGACCAAATTGTATCGCAAATCCGGAGAGCGGACAAGGAAATATTGCTGCTGGTATACCTGACGCCATACGTTAAACCTGCTATAATATGGGGGAAACGGAGTTGATCATATGGCCAAGAAAAGAAGACAGGAAGCGGCCGTGAAGCCGCAGGCGGCGGACAAGCCGGCCACCCTGAAGGATCTTCTGAGCAGCGATGTTCTGAATAAGCTGAAGCAGCAGTCGGAAGAGCTGAAAGCGGAGGAGCAGCAGAAGAAGGAAGCGCAGCTGAAAAAAGCGGAGGAAGAGCGCAAAGCCGAGCAAAAACGACGCGACAACGACTTCGAATATCTGCTGGAGAACAGCGGCATGGACTGGAAAAAATATAAATAACATTGGGGACGTTATGATCCCATATAGAATGTAAAGTATTATACAAGCAAAAAAGCTGCCTTGAAGGCAGCCTCAGAGTATCGAAAACCCCTGGCCTTTTATTAAGGAGCAGGGGTTTTCGCATTTTAAGGTATGCATGAATTTAAGAAAAAGGGCCCCCATATTTTTAAGCTGGCTGGGATGGATGAGTCATGGTTCTACTGCTGGCTGCCGAGAATATAAGGGCTGAATTTCTGAAACTTATCAAGCTCCGCGCGGCTTAGATCCTTCATCCTCATAACAGATCGATCAACGGGATTGTAACGGTACATTTTCATATGATCCGAAGGATACTCACTGATGTAGCTTACGCTTTGGCCATCGTTGCTCCACATGATGCAGGCCATACTGATATAGCCGTTAAAATCCCTGTCTGTGGGGACACGGGAGAACTTCTCCTGGTCTATATCATAGGTGCACAGCCACAGGCTGGCATCCTTGCCACAGCTGAAAGTCAGCTTGTTTCCTTCTGGCGACCATGCGAAGGTAGTCGTTATGTCGGCTTGCTCAACGTTACTTTTCTTCAACCGATCCACAAGGGAAATCAATGTTCCGTCTTTAAGATCGACAACAAAAGTCAGGGGAATTCCTAGGTGATAGGAGGCTTCAATGGCGAGATAGGACTCATCCGCAGAAAGGGCAATGGCAGTAATGCCGCTTGGCCTAGGTTCCAGCTTCAGATCGAAGTGCTGGTTTCCTTTGTCGATGGACACAGAACTGACAGCCGCCGATACTTCCGATTCTCCAAGACTGGCTTTTAGAGTTACGCTGCTCTGCTGCCATAAAATATGGCTTTTATCCACTTCTTTAGCAACAGGTTTGCACTCAGGTAGTATTGAGAAAGATCCATAGGGTCGGTTATCTTTTTACCACTGTTGGTTTCATTGTTCTTGTTGCTGGCTACTGTTTCTTCATTCTTATTGCTATTTGTTGATGGTTCGATGTTATCTGAATTCGTACCTTGTTCTAAATTGGTCTTCGACGACGAGTTCGGCGGTTGATCTTCAGCTGATTTATCTCCGCCTCCGCATGCGGACAGCGATAGCATCATGGCGAGCAGGACCGAAATGCTGATTATTCTCTTCATCAAATGGCTCCTCTGTTTGATTTTTTATCTAATGCTTAGACGACAGGGAAGCCGGAGAAGTTACTGCGGAGAGAAGCGGTTTTTACTAAAAATGGATTTTGGAATAAAAAAATCATCAAAAAGAGAGGTCCATGCAGTCATGGCCTCTCTGTGCAGTTGGGTGCTTGAAGAAGAATACTATTCTTCCAAAAATACCAGCCCGATAAAATCATCCATCTCGATGTTGCCGAAATAATGCTTGATATCCACATCCGCCAAAGCCTCGCGAACCTCGGACTCCTCATAGCGCTTGCCGCGGAGCTTGTCCTCAATATCCGCCACATCGCCTACGCCGAAGAAGTCGCCGTAAATTTTAATGTCCTGAATGCGCGCTTCCTTGATGTCCATCCGGATATCGATAATGCCCACAGGGAAACGCTTGGTATGCTTGACGTTGGATTCAGGCGATTGCCCGTAGTTCCATTCCCAGTTCTGATAGCGTTCCTTGGAAATTTCATTGATTTTATCCCAATCGGCTTCTGTCAGATGATACTGCGGCACTTCCTTTGGATCCATGTTGAAAATGGCACGGAGCAGCTCGGAGCGGAATTCCTCAATCGTCATGCTGCCTTCCATCAGGTCGCTAATATTGGCAACCCGGCTGCGTACGGACTTGGTGCTCTTGGATTTGAATTTCTCCGGATTGACATTCAGAGAAGCCTGTACATCATCCAGATTCAGGTTGAACATCAGCGTGCCGTGACTGAACATCCGGCCACGGGTTGAGAACTGGGCGTTTCCGGAGATTTTTTGCTCGCCGACCTGCAGGTCATTACGTCCGCTGAGCTCAGCATTCACGCCCATGCTGCGCAGTGCATCGATCACCGGCTGGGTAAATTTCAGAAAGTTATGGAACGACTGACCGTCATCTTTCGTAATAAAGCTGAAGTTCAGGTTGCCGAGGTCATGATAGACCGCCCCGCCACCAGAAAGACGTCGTACGACTTTTATATTGTGATCCTTTACATACTCCTGGTTGATCTCTTCGATGGTGTTCTGATGCTTGCCGATAATGATGGAAGGACGGTTGATGTAGAACAGCAGATAGCTGTCTTCCTCCATTGGCAGATGCTTCAGCGTGAACTCCTCGATAGCCAGATTAATGGCCGGATCCGTGATTCCTTGATTATCAATAAACAGCATAGCTTGATTCCTCCGTTTAAAGGCCTGTTTAATAGTTCCTTTTAAATCCATTGTAAACCAATCGGTTGCAAGAAACAAAAAAGATTTTGCATTGACGGGGCCAAAAAGTTGGAGTAATAATGGATTCGATCATGACTGAATGTCAAAAGACTGGGGGAATCGTACTCATGCTAGAAAGATACGGACATGGCGGCGATTTGGAGAGTGCTGCTGAGACTTATGGCCGAAGCGGATTTTTGGATTTCAGCGCCAATATCAATCCGCTTGGACCTCCTCCTGGCGTCATGAAACAGCTGGAGCACGCATTATCATCTATCATTCGGTATCCGGACCCTGGACATCGTGCTTTAAAAGAACTTCTTGGCTCAAGATTGTCTCTTCGTGCGGATCAGCTGTGCATAGGCAACGGGGCGGCGGAATGCATGGCTTTAATATTGCTTGGGCTTCAGCCCCGAAGAGTCGGGATCGTGGAGCCTTGCTTTTCGGAATATACGCAGCTGTCAGAACAGTTTGGTGCACAGGTTCAGTCTGTGTTCGGAACTCGTGAAAACGGCTGGCGGGCAGATGTGGCAGAGATCGAAGGGCTTTTCAGGTCGGTGGATCTGCTGTTCATTGGACAGCCCAATAACCCGAACGGGATTCAATACGAACTGGATCTGATGCGTCATCTGGCGGGTGAAGCGGAGCGATGCGGTACATATTTGGTGGTGGATGAGGCTTTTATCGATTTCATTCCAGAGGCGAAAAGACAGACGCTGCTGCCAGAGCTTGAACGATATCCTCATACCATTCTGGTTCGTTCGATGACGAAGTTTTACGCGATTCCGGGATTGCGCCTTGGGTATGCGGCAGCCCACCCGGATTTGGTACAGGCTATGACGAATAAGCAAGTGACCTGGAGCGTCAACGGGCTTGCTCTTCTAGCAGGTGAAGCCTGTCTGAACTGCGGCGATAGCTATGAGCGGGACACGATTGGACTGATCACCGAGCAGAGGCGGCTGCTGACTGTGGGTCTGCGGAAGCTGGGCTGTGAGGTCAGCGAGGGCGAAGCCAATTTCCTGCTGGCGGGTCTTCCGGTCCCGTGGACGGCGGAGCGTATGCAAACCGAAATGGGCAAGAGAGGTGTACTGATCCGCAGCTGCGCGATGTATCCCGGACTTGGAGAAGAATATATTCGGGTCGCAGTGAAAGCGCAGGAGGACAACAAGCAGCTTCTGAAGGTTATGGCAGAGGTGCTAGGTATCGAAGTGGATTTATGAACAGGATGGGTTCTCGAAAAACAAACAGGAGACCATCTTCTTCAGTGGATATGAAAAGGGGGAAAATAAAGTGGCAACACCATTTTTGGACGGAGTAACAACGGAATATGCATCGGAGGTATGGCCGGGACTTACGCTGAAGCAGGGGGAACGGCATGTGCTGCTGCAGCTGCCTTCCATGGTTGAAACGATGGGCAGCGCGGTTCATGGCGGGGGCGTTACACGGCTTCGGAGAATCGCCAATATTTATGTGGACCGCTCTTACGACTGTTCGGATCCGGTACGAGATGTGATGGAATGGCTGCGGGAATGGAGATATCCAATCGATACGACAGCCGGTCTGCTGACAGCCGTACAGCTGCGGTATGCGTCGGTGATGGAGGCGAAAAATGCGGAGGCAGCAGTCTTCTGCTGTGCAACCTCCGGTACCTCCAATGCGGCGAGAGCGGGCTCCGAGCGTACGACTTTTCCGGCATACATTCCGGGAACCGTGAACATTATGCTGATGATTGATGCCAAGCTGACCCAGGCGGCAATGATCAATGCGGTGATGACGGCGGTGGAGGCCAAAGCGGCTGCTCTTGCCGATCTGAATGTACGCGATTCGGAGAACGGACTGGTGGCAACGGGCACAACCTCAGACGCGATTATTCTTGGAGTAAGCCAAAGCGGAGCCTATCCGGTCGAACATCAATATGCGGGAACGGCCACGGATCTGGGCGACATGATTGGGCGTACCGTGTACAGCGCAGTAAAAGAGGGGTTGCTTACGGCATGGGCGGAGCGCAGTTGACAGCCATCCTCATTCTCGCGGGGGCATTTGTTCTGGATCTGCTGATCGGAGATCCGCGCTGGATTCCGCATCCGGTCATTGGCATGGGAAAAGCGATCAAAAGACTGGAAGCTTGGATTCGCAGCCGCTTTTCTCCTACTAACTTGAAAAAAGCTGGTATTCTGCTGCCGCTTCTGGTGGTGGGAGGTTCATTTGTCATCACCTGGGTGCTGCTGAAGCTGCTCAGCTGGGTTCATCCCTGGCTTGCCTGGGCTGCCGAAGCGGTGCTGATCGCTACGACAATTGCGGTCAAGGGGCTGAAGGACGCGGGGATGGAGGTGTACCGGCATCTGCAAAAAGGCGATCTGCCGGCAGCACGCACCAGTCTCAGCATGATTGTCGGCCGTGAAACCTCGCATCTGGATGAGCCGGAGATTGTACGTGGGACGGTGGAAACCGTTGCCGAGAATATCGTGGATGCGGTCATCTCCCCGTTGCTGTATGCGCTTATCGGCGGGGCTCCTCTTGCCATGGCATACCGCGCGGTCAACACGCTGGATTCGATGGTCGGCTACAAAAACGATAAATACATTCATCTCGGCTGGGCCTCGGCCCGGCTTGACGATATCGCCAACTGGATTCCAGCCCGGCTGACGGCACTTCTGCTTACGGTATCCGCATTGATTCTGGGGATGGACTATAAAAGAGCATTCCGCACGGTACAACGTGATGCGAGAAGGCATCCGAGTCCCAACAGCGGTTTTCCGGAATCGGCGGTGGCCGGTGCGCTGGGGATCCGACTTGGCGGAACGAACGTGTACCATGGCGTTACCTCGTTCAGGGCTTACATGGGTGATGCGATAAGACCGATGGAAGCCCGGGATATTCTGCTTACGAATCGGCTATTACTGACAACCTCGGTGATGTTCTTGGTCCTTGCACTGCTTGAGATATTGGGAGCGGGAGGTACATTATGGACATGAAGCGGCTGAATCTCGTGCTTATGAGGCATGGCTCTACGGTGTGGAATGAACAGAAGCGCTACTTGGGTCATACGGATCTCAGCCTCAGCAGTAAAGGCCGTGAGGAATTGATTTCTACCCGTGACAAATTGAAAGAAATGGTCTTTGACGGCATCTACTGCAGCGATCTTGTGCGCTGCCGCGAAAGCCTGAATTTGGTACGTCCAGACCTGTCCAACGAAGCTGTATATGACAGCCGTTTGCGGGAAATGGATTTTGGGGATTGGGAAGGACATACCTATGATCAGCTTAAGGATATTCCCCTGTACCGGCAGTGGTTGGACGACCCGCGGCATATTGCTCCTCCGCAGGGCGAGTCTTGGGAAGCATTTGAACACAGGATTACGGAGTTTCTAGAATCCATGCTGCGGATCGCAGAGGATGTACAAGTTTTCGATTCTCCTCTGGTATCATCAGTACTTCTGGTGGCTCATGGAGGCGTGATTCGGCAGATTGTACATCATCTTCATCAGGATATAGCCTTTTGGGATATAAGAATTGAACCGGGAGATTTGCTCGTTCTGAAGCTGGAACACAATGAAATTGGCTGGTCGGGCGGTGGCCTTCATATCATTTGAAATGAGTCTAAAATGAGTTCCCTGTGGGCAGCCGCATACAGGTCAAACTACGCTGTGATTGTGATATATGTCATTGTAAGGTTGTAAGATATCACCTATAATCAAGTATTAGAGATGCATTGCCTGGAAATGAAAGTGAATAATGATAGCTTACGAGGTCCTGGAAAAAGCAGCTGCCGCTGCTTGTTTCATCCGGGTGAAAAGGGAAGCCGGTGCAAATCCGGCACGGTCCCGCCACTGTAAAACAGGAATATCCCGATATGCCACTGCTTCCGCTGAAAAGGAATGGGAAGGCCGGGATGATACTACCAAGCCTGTAAGTCAGGAGACCTGCCTCATAAGAGTAATGACGGTCCTTCGAGGAAAGGATTACGTTCTAGCGCCTTTTTGCGCACTGCTGATTTTAACTTTAGATCAATGGTGCCGGCCGAGCACGGCTGCAGCAGCAAAGGTCCGAGCAGACGTAAACCCTGATTCTTCTAAGAATCAGGGTTTTTTGTTGGGAAAAGCGTGGGCAGTCCTCCGGCGCATAGCCGCCTGACTGCATCGTTTGTTTTTCCGTGATGTACTCCGTCAAGCAGTATTCATGATCGTCATATCGCCAGGCCTCTTATGTGTCAACCCAAACGAACCATAAAGAGGAGAGAACTTGTATATGAATTTGAAATCGTCAATGAAAAGATGGTCAACCGGAATGGCGGCACTGCTGCTCGCGTTATCGCTTACGGCCTGCGGCAATGAAACGAAGGACAGCCAGACAGCACAACAGCCGGAACCGGCGAAAAAGGAAACAACCGAGCCGGCACAAACAGACAGTCTGAAGACGACATATCCATTAACCTTGCAGGATGCAACCGGACAATCCTTTACATTCAAAGAAGCGCCGAAGCATATCGTTTCCGTGTCACCGGCAGAGACTGAGGCGCTGTTTGCAATCGGATTGAATGATGAAATTGTAGGCGTTTCCGACTACGACGACTATCCGGAACAGGCAAAGTCCAAGCCTAAAATGGGCGGCATCATGAAACCGAATGAGGAAGCCATCATCGCAGCCCAGCCGGATGTTGTATTCACGGGCGTTTCCATGAGTGAGGAAGCAGTGAAAAAGATGCGCGAGATGAACATTCCGATTTTTAAAACAAATCCAAAGACCGTGGATGACGTCATGAAGAATATCGAGACATACGGACTCATTACAGATCATCAAGCTGAAGCGCAAAAGGTCGTTGACCAGATGAAAGAGGAAGAGAGCAAGGTTATGGAGGCTGTAAAATCTCTGAGTGACGATCAGAAGAAAAAAGTATATATCGAGTTCTCCCCTGGCTGGACCGTAGGTAAAGGCGAGTTCATGGATGAACTCATCACTCTTGCCGGCGGCATCAACGTGGCTTCCGATACGCAAGGCTGGAACCAGATTAGCGAAGAGAAGATAATAAAGGATAATCCTGACGTCATTTTATACGCGAATAGCGTTATCGACGATAAAACCAATAAAGGCCTCGGAGACATCATTAAAGGCCGCAGTGGCTGGGACCAGATTACAGCCGTGAAGAACGGAGCCGTGATCGGACTGGATGATAATCTCCTCAGTCGCCCGGGTCCGCGTGTAACGCAAGGTCTTCAAGAAGTAGCTAAAGCCATCTATCCGGAGCTGTTTCAATAATGAGTAAAAAACTGGCAGGTTACGGAGGGATAGGCATCGTGCTGCTGGTGCTGACCCTGCTGATCTGTCTGGGGATCGGCTCGGTCGCACTTCCAGTCAAGGACATTGTTCTGATCGTGTTACACCGGCTGCCTTGGATCGGGGATGCGATTCAACCGACGTGGAATCCTTCTTTTGAGCAAATCATCATCAATGTTCGGCTGCCCCGCGTGCTGCTTGGCATGCTTGTCGGAGCTGCCCTTGCGGTAGCAGGCTCCGGATTTCAAGGTGTGCTTCGCAATCCGCTGGCGGACCCGTTCACGCTCGGGGTATCCTCCGGCTCAGCGGTCGGCGCGTCGATCCTGATTTATTTTGGCATGCAGTACTCCGTGCTCGGCGCATGGACGCTGCCTGTAGTGGCCTTTGTCACCGGATCACTGACGCTGTTTGGCGTCATGGCTCTGGCTCGCGAGGGAGGGAGAATCCCCACGAACAGCCTGATCCTTTCAGGCGTGGTGATGTCGTCCTTTCTCGGGGCGGTCGTTTCTTTCCTGACCGCGATGTCCAAGCAGACGGTCAATGAGATTTTATTTTGGACAATGGGTAGCTTAAGCATGCGAGGATGGTCGTATACGGCCATCCTGCTGCCTTATTTTCTGGTTGGATTCGTATTCATTTGGAGCCGGGCCCGTTCACTTAATCTGCTGTCTCTCGGGGAACGGCAGGCAGCACATTTGGGCGTGAATGTGGAAGGCCTCAAGATTTCGGTGCTTCTCGTCAGCACGCTGCTGACGGCGGCGGCCGTATCCATGGCTGGTGTCATTGGCTTCGTAGGACTTGTCATTCCCCATGTGATTCGGCTGATCGTAGGTCCTGATTACCGGTTTATCATTCCACTCTCCGCTATCGGCGGGGGTATATTTCTGGTATGGGCAGATACGCTTGCACGATCCGTCCTGGCTCCAACGGAAATCCCGCTTGGCGTAGTGACTGCGTTCGTGGGTGCGCCGTTCTTCGGCTATCTGCTGTACCGCAGTAAGAAGCAGCGAAGGGGGCGAAGCTCTTGATCGAGGTGCTCGGCGTAGGCAAGCAGTTTGGCGGCATCACTGCCTTGAATCCCCTAGATTGGACCATTGGGAAAGGTGAATGGTGGGGGATCATCGGCCCGAACGGAAGCGGCAAGTCAACGCTGATGCGTCTGCTTTCGGGAGTGGAACGGGTAAGCTCAGGTGTCGTCAACATCAACGGCAAAAATGTTACAGATTACAGCCGGAAGCAGCTGTCGCGAATGATGGCTGTGCTCCAGCAGGAGGGAATTGCGCCCATTCATTACCCTGTGAGGGAAGTGATTGAAATGGGACGTTATCCTTATATGGATTGGCTCGGGCGCGACTCCTCAGAGAATGTCGATTCGTTGATTGAAGGGATCATGGATAAGCTGAAGCTGCACGAGCTCGCAGAACGACCGCTCGATGAGCTGAGCGGCGGCCAGCGGCAGCGCGTGGCTTTGGGACAGGTGATGGCGCAGGAGCCCAGCATTTTACTGCTGGATGAGCCGACAAGTTTTCTGGATATCCACTATCAGCAGCAGTTTATGGAGCTAGTGGCGAACTGGAGGAAGGAAACGGGAATCACAGTCATCGCCGTACTGCATGACCTCAATCTGGCGGCTCAATATTGTGACAAGCTGCTCGTGCTTCGTGACGGAAAGGCGGTTGGCATGGGTACGCCGCAGGAAATGCTGACGGCAGAAAACATTCGGGTCGTATATGAAGTGGAGCCTGTTGTTGTGGCTCATCCGGCCAGCGGTGTACCGCAGGTGCTGTTATCCAGGCAAACCATGTAGCTATGTAAACGGTTAGACTTTGTATAGAAAATGATCGAACTTAGGAGGAAACATCATGAACTCATTTTTAGAACAATATGTTGAACGAATTACAGGCCTTGACATTGAAGCCTCCCGTGCAGAAGCTGCACATATCGGTAATCTGACGGTTCCTCCTGGCGCTCTTGGGAAGCTGGAGTCGCTCGCTATACAGCTAGCCGGTATTACCGGACAGATCAAGCCTTCTTTTGACAAAAGGGAAGTTATCGTTATGGCTGCAGACCACGGCGTATGCGAGGAAGGCGTCAGCGCATTTCCGCAGGAAGTCACTTCGCAGATGATCTTCAACTTCCTGTCCGGCGGCGCGGCGGTTAACGTGCTGTCAAGACAGGCCGGGGCCGAAGTGGTCTGCGTGGATATCGGTGTCAATAACGATATTTCGCATCCGAATCTGGTCTCGCGCAAGGTCCGTTTCGGCACGGCCAATATGGCCAAGGGACCAGCTATGACACGCGAAGAAGCGGAACAATCCATTGAAACGGGTATCCGGATCGTGGAGGAAGCGGTGCAGCGTGGCGTGAGTGTTTTTGTAACTGGGGAAATGGGTATCGGTAATACAACCGCAAGCGCGGCTGTGATGTGCGCATTGACCAACACGAAGCCCCATGAAGCAGCAGGAAGAGGTACGGGTCTCGATGATGAGCGCCTGAAGCATAAAATTGCCGTCATTGAAAAGGTTCTAAACGTGAATGTGCCGGATGCGGCAGACCCGATCGACGTGCTTGCTAAAGTCGGTGGGCTTGAAATCGGCGGCCTGACAGGCGTTATCCTGGGTGCGGCTGCGAACCGCTGCCCTGTCGTTATTGACGGGTTTATTTCGAGTGCGGCGGCGCTACTGGCGCGGGCGATTTGTCCGGAATCGGCGGAGTTTATGGTCGCATCCCATGCTTCTCATGAGCAGGGACACCGGCTGCTGCTGCAAGCGCTGGATCTACGCCCGGGATTGGACCTGGATATGCGCATCGGTGAAGGCACAGGCGGGGTACTCCAATTGATGCTGATTGATTCTGCATGCCGGATTGTCAGCGAGATGGCAACTTTTGAGAGCGCGGGTATATCAGGCAGCGAAGGACCCGAGCAATCATGAGTATTCTGGTGACAGGAGGAGCAAGAAGCGGAAAGAGCTCCTTTGCGGAGCGCTGGATGATGGCGAATACGGACCACGCGGTTTACGTGGCCACAGCCCAAGCCTTTGATCAGGAGATGAAGGATCGGATTGCACTGCATCAACAGCAGCGGAATCAAGCGGAATTTTCCTGGCGAACCGTGGAGGAACCGCTGCGTCTGCCGGAGCTGCTGCAGTCCTGGCAATCGGAAACGAAAGCGCCAGCGGTCCTGGTGGATTGTCTGACGTTGTGGCTGTCCAATGTCATTTTGGCGGTAGAAGGACAGAAAGATATGGAGCTTCGTATTCGTGAAGCCATTGATAAGCTGGTGGCAAGCATCAAGGCTTATCCTGGCACGCTTGTCCTCGTGACTAATGAAGTCGGAGACGGGATTGTACCGGAGTATGCTCTCGGCAGGATTTTCCGAGATTACGCAGGCATCCTGAATCAGTCTGTAGCGCGTGTATGCAGCCAGGTATTTCTTGTGACTGTCGGCATACCGATTGAGCTGAAGAGCAGGGAGTATCGGTTATGAATCAAGGAATGCAGGCGGTTGCCGCCGCTTTTCAATTTTTATCCCGGTTTCCGGTGAAAGCACAGCTTGATTATACGCCAGAGCTGTTCCGGAAGAGCACACGCTATTATCCGCTGGTGGGTGCAGCTATTGGCGCGGTTGTCTGGTGCGGTGCGGTTGCTGCTTCCTATCTGTTGCCGCCGCTGCCTGCAGCGGTGCTCATTCTTGCGCTATGGGTCGCTTTAACCGGCGGGCTTCATCTGGACGGATGGATGGATACCGCTGATGGTCTGCTGAGCTACAGATCACGGGAACGGATGCTGGAGATTATGAAAGACAGCCGTGTCGGCGCGATGGGGGTGCTGGCTTGCGTCTTGATCCTGCTGCTTAAGACATCGCTGATCTATTCTCTGCTCACCGGCGGCTGGCCGCCATTGGTGTTACTGCTGCCACCGGTCTGGAGCCGCTGGTTTATGGTCCATGCGATGGCATCCTGGCCTATGGCGAGGGGCAAAGAAGGCCTGGCGGGAAAGAATTTTAACGACATGGAGAAACGTCACAGTCTGGCGGCGGTGCCTGGCGCGGTTATTCTAACCGGAGTGGCTGCTGCAATGTTTCCGCTGCTTGGCATCGGGGACTTCACGCTGCTGCAGGCCGGTCTGGCATGGCTGCTGCTGCCGATTGCGGCATGGGCGGTTGGAACCTGGGCGGCGCAGCGGATGACCCGGAAGCTCGGCGGCCTGACCGGCGATACCTATGGTGCATTGAATGAGGGGCTTGAAACCGTAATGCTGCTTGTTCTTGTGATCATTCAGTACCGCTAGAAAATGATTCGTAGATAGATCTTCAGTCGTGATGGAAACACTGAAGATCTTTTATTTTGAGGAGGGACAGCCATCATGAACAAGACAGGACAGGGGAACGCCGGAAGCACGGCTGTATTGATGCTTCAGGGAACGGCCTCGGATGTAGGCAAGAGCGTCATTACAGCCGCGTTTTGCCGGATCTTCATGCAGGACGGCTTCCGGACAGCTCCCTTCAAATCGCAAAATATGGCGCTGAATTCCTATGTGACGGCGGACGGCAAAGAGATCGGGCGGGCTCAGGGCATGCAGGCGGAAGCCTGCGGCATTGAAGCGACAACGGATATGAATCCCATCCTGCTCAAGCCTACACATGATATGCATTCCCAGATTGTCGTCCACGGACGTCCTCTATCGAATATGAGTGCGGCGGATTACCGCAGCAATTATCTCCCAAGAGCCAAGGATACAGTGATGGAAGCGCTCGGTCGGCTGCGCTCCGAATATGACATTGTCGTGATGGAGGGCGCGGGAAGCCCTGCCGAGATCAACCTGAAGGATCGGGATATCGTAAATATGAATTTGGCCGGCTGGGCGGATGCGCCGGTGTTGCTCGTTGCGGATATCGACCGCGGCGGCGTTTTTGCGTTTCTGGTCGGTACCCTGGAGCTGCTGGAACCGCATGAACGTGAGCGTGTGAAGGGCTTTATCATCAATAAATTCCGGGGCGACCTATCACTGCTGCAGCCGGGTCTGGATTGGCTTGAGGAGCGGACAGGTATTCCTGTTCTCGGCGTATTGCCTTATATTCACGATCTTCGCTTGGAGGCGGAAGACTCCGTTGTTTTGGAGAAAAGGATAGGGGCAGGACATCCGGCAGAATCAGCTGAAATCGATATCGCCGTGATCCGCAGTCCGTTCATCTCCAACTTCACTGACGTCGATCCGCTGATAGAGGAGCCCGGCGTTTCGGTTCGTTTTGTTAGCAGAGCTTCCGAGCTGGGAAATCCTGATGTGATCATCCTGCCGGGAACGAAAAATACAATCGGAGATCTGGAACATATCAGAGACCAGGGCTTCGAGGCAGCAATCGCCCGGGCCATGAAGTGGGGCAGAATCCAGCTGATCGGCATTTGCGGCGGTTACCAGATGCTCGGTAGTATGCTCAGTGACCCGCAGGGGGTGGAGAGTCAGCAGGCGAAGGAAGTGAAGGGGCTGGGGTATCTGCCGCTTGCCACGATTTTCGCTGAGGAGAAAAGAACCGTCCGCGTCAGCGGAACGCTGTCTCCAGAATGTCCAGTGCAGCTTGCTAGCTCGGGTCAATCCGCCTCTGTTACGATCGAGGGCTATGAAATACATATGGGAAGCACGGAAGTGCTTGCCGGTTCGGATGGAGATGTTATGCCTCTGTTTCAAATTCAGGATAATGGAGGAGAGCTGAAAGCTGAGGGCTGCGGCTCGGTAAACAGCCGGGTGTGGGGAACCTACCTGCATGGGATTTTTCATAACGATGAGTTCCGCCGGAGCTGGCTTAATGGGATTCGGGAAGCAAAAGGAATGCCGCAGGTTGACAGCACTTTCTCCGTTAAAGAGTTCAAAGAGAAGGAATTCGATCGCGTAGCGGCATCCGTGCGGCAGAACCTGCGAATGGACGAGATTTATAAGATCATCGGCATTACTGTTTAACCAGGATGTTGATGATGTTTCACAAGTTATAAATATAAAAAAATAGGTAAAAATTGAGAAGAAGTCATCCAAAAGAGGTTTAATGGATGGCTTCTTTTTTCAATTGTAGGAATGCATTTTATCTAAAAAAATCCCAAAAAAATATTTTTTAAAATTAATCCTATCCAAATACTATGGATTATGCTAATATGAAAAAAACAATTTCGGAGCCGGTATGTGAAGCTTGACTTTTTGTATGATTAAACTCACGTCCGGCAACATAAATAAGGATAAAGGGGTGCAAAAAGTAGATGAACACACTATGGGTTATTGTCAATGTGATCGTCATGCTGGCTCTCATCGGCCTGCTGGTCTGGATGCAGAAAAAGCATATCTCATTCACGAAACGCGTATTTACCGGACTTGGGCTGGGCATCGTGTTCGGTGTTGCCTTGCAGTTGATTTTCGGGATTGATTCGAGCGTCATCACCAAGTCAACGGATTGGTTCAACCTGGTGGGCTACGGTTATGTTGGCCTGCTGCAAATGGTCGTTATTCCACTGATTATGGTTTCGATTATCTCTGCGATCATGAATTTGAAGGGCAGACAGAATCTCGGCAAAATGAGCGGATCCATTATCGGTGTGCTGATGATCACCGTAGCGATCGCAGCTGCTGTCGGTATCGCGTCCAGCTTGAGCTTTAATCTGAAAGCCATCGATATTCAAGCGGGTGACCGTGAAAATGCGCAAGGACAAAAGCTGGAGCAGAAGCTCGGAGATGTACAAGATAAGACGATTCCGCAGCAGATTCTTGAATTTATACCAACCAATCCTTTTGCTGATATGACGGGCGCACGCCGCTCCTCTACACTAGCGGTTGTTATTTTCTCCGCATTCATCGGGGTAGCAGCACTTGGTATTGATCGCAAAAAGCCGGAGGAGGCCGCAACCTTCCGGAAAATGGTCGGAGCCGTCTACGCCGTCGTGCTGAGGATTGTCACAATCGTACTGAGGCTGACACCATATGGTATCCTGGCATTGATAACAAAAACGGTGGCGACGACCAATGTCCATGAAATTCTGAAGCTGATCAATTTTGTGGTTGCATCCTACGTGGCATTGATCGTCATGTTTATCATTCACCTGATCATCATTACACTGTTTGGATTCAATCCGATCCAGTATGTGAAAAAGGTTCTGCCGACACTCACTTTCGCCTTCACATCCCGTTCGAGCGCAGCGACGATTCCGCTCAATATTGAGACGCAAACGAAGAAGCTGGGAGTTTCCGAAGGGATTGCCAATCTGTCCGCAACCTTTGGCGCAACGATTGGCCAGAACGGCTGCGCGGGTATTTATCCGGCCATGCTCGCCTGCATGATCGCACCAACGGTTGGCATCGATCCGACGAGCTGGAGCTTTATTCTGAAGCTGATCCTGGTCGTAGTTATCAGTTCCTTCGGTGTTGCTGGTGTTGGCGGCGGTGCGACCTTTGCTTCCCTGATCGTGCTGTCCACGATGAACCTTCCGGTTGCTCTTGCCGGTCTCCTGATCTCGGTTGAACCGCTGATCGATATGGGCCGTACGGCGCTGAACGTCAACGACTCGATCGTGGCAGGTCTTGTATCCAGTAAGGTGTTAAAAGAAAACGATCATGACGTCTTTAAAAACGAAGTGGATCTGGATAACGCTATTCAAGTGTAAGGTGGTAAATAACCAGACAGGAAGCTGTCTTTTATAGCAAGATAAGCAGAGCCCCGGCATGATGCTGGGGTTCTTTTTCTGCATGTCTGCATGCTAGTAAAATATGGTGTTTATCAAAAAATCGTAGCCAAGGGGAGTAGATTATGTTACATTAGAACATGTTTTTTGGCCAGGCAGGCCCTGGCCCGAAAACCGCGGTTCGTAACCATCCCGCGTAATCAAAACTAGGAGGAAGCACCATGTTCAATCTACTATGGGGTATTTTTTACGTACTCGTCAATTTCTCGCTTTACTTATTGTGTTACCGTCTGTTCGGCAAAAAAGGCTTATATGCCTGGATCGGTGTTGCGACCGTTGTGGCTAACATTCAGGTGACCAAAACCATCGATGTTTTCGGCATCGCCATGACGCTTGGTAATACGATGTACGTCAGCTTGTATATGACAAGCGACCTGCTGAATGAGAAATACGGCAGGAAGGAAGCGCAAAAGGCAGTCTGGTTCGGATTTTTCACTTTGATCATGACCACCGTGCTAATGCAGATGGCTTTGCGCTTCGCGCCGCTAGGCGGAAGTGAAGACGAAATCCAGCAAGCATTGGAGAAAATCTTCGGCTTGATGCCGCGGCTTGCGCTGGGAAGTTTGACCGCATACTTTGTAAGCCAGTTCCTTGATGTGAAGCTGTATACCTGGATCCGCAAGTTTTACGGCAAACGCAATCAGTTCTGGATTCGCAATAACGGCAGCTCCATGATCAGTTCACTTGTAGATACGCTGGTCTTTTGCGTCATTGCTTTTGCGGGAAGAGAAGGCTTTACCTGGTCGGTCTGGCTGGAAGTGTTCCTGACGACGTATATTATCAAATTCGTATTGACCGCCGTAGGCACACCGTTCCTGTATATTGCGCGCGACTTCAAATTCGCAGATGAGGAATAGAGTCTGAATCGATTGTAATCGTAGGATTACGATGAGAAAAACAAACCGGATGCAGCATCCCAAGAGGATGAAGCATCCGGTTTTTCTATGCTGTATAAGATAAAAATCAGCCTTCGAGCGTAATCAGTTCTTTAGGATAGGTGGTCAGAACGCT
This sequence comes from Paenibacillus mangrovi, assembly GCF_022898935.1. Classification (GTDB taxonomy): domain Bacteria; phylum Bacillota; class Bacilli; order Paenibacillales; family Paenibacillaceae; genus Paenibacillus_AQ; species Paenibacillus_AQ mangrovi. Next base: position 122,203 of record NZ_JALIRP010000006.1, read on the forward strand.
AACACCGTTTTCCGTTACGAAAATATCGTCCTCGATCCGTACCCCGCCAAGGCCTGCCACGTAAATGCCTGGCTCGACGGTGAACACCATGCCCGGCTGCACCAGATCGGTGTTGTTGCCGTGAACGGAAGGATATTCATGCACGTCCATACCCAGGCCATGACCCAGACGATGCATGAAATAAGGGCCGTAGCCTGCTTTTTCGATCGCATCCCGCGCCGCTTTGTCTACCGATGCTAAGCTGACGCCCGGCTTGATGGCCTGAATGCCTTGGAGATTGGCTTCCAGCACTGCGTTGTAGATGGTCTTCAGCTCAGGAGCTATCTCTCCAACCGCAAAAGTACGGGTAATATCGGATGCATATCCGTCCGCATATACCCCCATATCGAACATCAGGAGGTCTCCATGCTGGATTTTGCGGTCACCCGGCGTTCCGTGAGGCAATGCGGTTTTCGGTCCGGACAGCACCATCGTATCGAAAGATGGACCCTGTGCACCGAGTTTCTTCATTAAATACTCGAGCTCAGCGACGATTTCAATCTCAGTTACGCCTGTTTTGACCTTTTTTAGTCCTTGACGCAGCACTTCCTCGATGAGCTCCATCGCATTCTTCATGCGCTTGATCTCTTCCGGGGATTTGTTGACACGCATGCTGCGAAGGAGCGGACCGATATCGGAGTACTGCTTCGCCGAAACGGATGCCGACAGCTCTTCGTAACGCGCTACGGTCAGCTGCTCCTTCTCAATGCCGAGGGTTCCGATGCTGCCCTTAAACTGCTGCTGCAGCAGTTGGTATGGATTGTCGGTATCGCTGTGCGTTATGATTTTTTTTACGCTGGAAGCTGCACTTGCTGCCTCGGCGTCCAAAGCGGGCACGATCAGCAGCGGCTCCTCTCCACGGACCAACAGGAGGCCGAGAAAACGTTCATGCGGATCGCTTGCAAACCCGGTCAGATAATACACATGCTTGGGATCCGTGATCAGCAGGCTGTCCAGTCCCTTTTCATTCATGGATTGTTCCAATTGTTCAATACGGCTGCTCATATTCAGGTTTTCCTTCCTTTCTAAGGCAAAGGTTTTTCGTTCTAACATAACCCCTTCATTATAACACTCTTGCTCTATGAGGCCGAAAGGTTTTCTTGCGTTTTCTTTCCTATTATAATGCTGAAGGCTTAGAAATAAAAAAAGCACCTGCTCCGTATGAAAGTACGGGTAAGTGCTTGAGTAACCATGTGAAATCGTTAATTGTGATACACGATTTGTCCGCCGTAGTGACCGGTAAAATAAATGAGTACTAGCCCGGCCAAAGAAATGATCATCAGCAGCGGTGTAATCCAGCGTAACCCTTTCGCAAAATGTTCCTTTATCCAAGGCAACCGAATCAGCACTTTTAAAGCAATCAGGACTCCAAAGACCAAGAGGGTAAAAAAGGCGACATTTTCGTGCTTGTGAATCATGGCTCCGGTTGCACCGAATACGTTCTTGGCATATTCTACTCCGGCATCACCAGTCATATAAGCCAAGATTCCGCTGATAAATCCCAGTCCCAGAAGGGCGTTTGCTGGCCAGTCGAACATCTTCGGACGCCAAAGGGCAAGGATCTGCACGATCGCCGCAAGGAACAATAACGCGATGGGAAAATGGACTATCAAAGGATGAAGAGGCGTATTCATAGGATTTCCTCCTAATATTAATAGGTTAGTCAATGTCTTCATCATAATAGGATTAGATTAAAATTCACTGAGAAAACATGTCTGTAATTAGAAATAAATGGATTGATTTCTTGACTCTGAAGTGTTTTATTACAAATAAGAACGTCTATGGACCGCATCATGATCATAAGAAAGCCTGCATAACCTATACGGAATTTGGGATGGGAGGAACAATAGCGATGAGGAAGATGATGGTAGTGACCGGAGCCAATTCCGGCATGGGGATGGCTTCCACAGTTGCGCTCGCTAAGCAGGGTGCCGAAGTGGTGATGGTGTGTCGCAATGAACAGCGGGGGCAGGCAGCTCTGGCGGAGGCGATCCGGCTAAGCGGCTCAGATAAAATCCATCTGATGCTTTGCGATTTAGGCAGCCTGTCCAGTATTCGGGGGTTTGCAAAGGCTTTTGCAGCGCGCTACAACAAGCTGGATGTACTTCTCAACAATGCGGGCGTGGTCATGATCAAACGTCAGGAAACAACCAACGGCTTCGAAATGGATATGGGAGTCAACCACCTGGGACATTTTCTGATGACCAATCTACTGCTAGATCCGCTGCTGGCATCGAGTCAAGGAAGAATCGTAACGGTAGCCTCCGGTGCCTATAAAGTTGGAAAAATCCATTTTGATGATCCATTTCTAATGCGCGGATTCAATCCGGCCAAAGCATACGCCCAGTCGAAGCTGGCGAACATCCTGTTTACGAAGGAGCTTGCCTCCCGCCTGGTAGGCACACATGTTACCGCCAACTGCGTTCATCCCGGGGCTGTGGGGACTCAGATCGGCGTTAACCGGGATACGGGCTTTGGTAAAACGGTGCTGGCGATGGTGAAGCCATTCTTTTTGACCCCAGAAAAGGGCGCGGAGACGGCGGTGTATCTGGCTTCTGCTCCGGAAGTGGAGAAGGTCACAGGGCAGTATTTTTACAAGAACAAACCGCAGCAGCTATCGGCCAAAGCCGAGAGCATGGAGGATGCCAAGCGTCTATGGGAATGGAGCTGCAGGCAGGTGGGGATCGAGGATAGATAATGGAAGGGAGAGAGTGATGAATCCATCAGCATCCTGACATTGACGCCTCTAAAATCTGCCGTATAGCGCTCCCGCGATTGTTCCTATACAATAGAAAACAAAATCTATCGGACTATCGCGAGGAGGACTGCATTCAGCATGACATGGGAGAACTACACGATTGAAGACGCACAGGCGGAGGATCTGCCCGCGATTGTAACGATTTATAACTCAACGATTGCGGGACGAAAAGTAACCGCGGATTTGGAGCCCGTAACAGTAGAAAGCCGCCAGCAGTGGTTCGATGAGCATAACAGCCATCACCGTCCGCTATGGGTCATGAAGTCGGAGGGAGAGACGGTGGCATGGCTGAGCTTTCAATCCTTTTACGGTCGTGCAGCTTACAATGCGACGGTGGAGATCAGCATCTATGTGTCGGAAGCTTGCCGCGGCAAGGGGGTGGGAGGTATTTTACTGGAAAAGGCGTTTGATGCATGCCCAAGACTCGGAATTAAACGGCTCGTCGGCTTTGTGTTCGGCCATAATGATCCAAGCCTGAAGCTGCTGCGGAAATACGGCTTTGAGGATTGGGGGTTCCTGCCGGGAGTGGCCGAGCTGGATGGTATCGAACGGGATCTGGTGATTGTCGGCAAAAAGATAGAGGCATAAGTATCAGAAATCATAATATAAAGCCATACCCTAGTGATTTATTCGAATAGGTAACATTAGAAGGAAACGAGCTCCAGGTGAACGGCAGCAGCCAGCACTGGAGTTTTTTTTGCGGGCATCATGACCAATTGAAGAAGAAGATTCCGAATTCACAAAAAATTGTATTTACATGAACGGACATGCACTGGCATACTATATTCAATCGGGTATTTCCGAGAAATTTTGGTAAAAGAAAAAGGGTATAGTAGGAGGAACATTATGATGAAGCGTTTTAAACTGGGACTGGCTGCAATGCTGTCACTGCTGCTGGTACTTCTCGCGGGCTGTCAGGCAGTCGGCGGCGTGGATGTGAGCAAGGCTGTTCTTAGCACACTGGATGTCAAATCGTCCATGTCCAAGCAGACCTTGTCCCTGCAGTTGGTTCCGACAGACGGTAAGTTGAGTGAAGATGACCGTAAGGTTATCGAGATGCTGAATTCTTTTTCCGTGACGATTGATCAGGCCATTATGCAGGATACTAATCATGCGTCAATGGAAGGATCCGTTCAGCTTCAGGGCAAAAAGCTTCCTTTCCATCTGGCAATGGATAAAAAGGCGTTGACGCTATCGGTTGAAGGCATGACACAGCCTGTATCTATTCCGCTCGAGCTTGAAGATATGGATCTGGGAGTTATGGGTCCGAATATGAACAACGAAAGTCTGATTCAAACGTACAAGGATGTTCTCGGATTTCTGCTGAAGCATGCGCCGAATCCATCCTCCATTTCAGTAACGCCAGTGAACGAGAAAGTGAACGGCGAGTCGCTGTCCCTGCAAAAGCTGCATATCGATATTCGCGGGGATGAGCTTGTGGGCTTGGCCAAAGGATTCCTGACCAGTGTGTCCAAGGATAAGGAAGGCGTGAAGCAGCTGATCAGCCGCTTGTACGACACGTATTATCCGATTCTAGAAGCATATGCAGGAGCTCCGGAAGAGACGGCAGCACCAAGCGATGCAGAGAAAGAAAAGAATATCAATGAAGCCGTTGATGAACTGATGGGGGCGCTGAATGAGCTGCTTCCTGATTATGACAAGAATGTAGCTGAGCTGTTTAAGGAAGCACCGGAGCTGAGTGAGATTTTGGGCAAAAATACCGTGCTTTCACTCGATTTCATGCTCGACAGCAAGCTTAACATCCGCAAGCAAAACATGGACCTGACCGTACAAATCCCTGCTATTGAGGAATTGCCGGTGAAGCAGGTTAAGGTTCATTCCGAAGCAGAAACATGGAAAGTGAACGAGCCTGTCACTATTCATGCGGTAGACACCTCCAAAGGAATCTGGAATGTGAATCCGGGCGAAGCGACTCCAGGCGAGATGCTGCGTCATGTGGACCGTCAGTCCGATCTGTACCGTTTCCTGAAGGATGACATGAATATTACCCACAAATCCTTCATGATGTATACGGAGGAAGATCCGTCTGAGCTGTATGACTCAGGATACGAGCCGGTGGTTATCAAAAATACGATGATGGTGCCGCTCAAATATGTTGCGGATGAGCTCGATGCGAAGGTCGAATGGAACAATGCAACCAAGCAAATCACATTGACCGAAGACCTGACAGGCTCCAAAATCGTTCTGAAAATGGGCTCGAAGCAGGCTTCGATCAACGGCGTGAGCGAAACACTCGCCCTGCCTGTACAAAATATCGATGGTTATTCCTACGTACCGATGCGTTTCATCACGAAAGCACTGGGTGCGCAAGGAAACTGGGATAAGCAAGAACAAATTGTGACGATTGAAAGAAAATAATATAGAGCTGCATATTCCGAAAGAATTGGAGACGGTTGAGAAACCGTCTCCTTTTTTTGTCCCGTGGGAGGGGAGAACTTATGAGTGGAAATCACATTCAAATTCATCATGCTTTTGAAGGCAGATTGTGGGTAATACTGCCGCCTGAGAAGGAATGGATTCGCCGTATTCGCAGCGTTCATGGACGAAAATGGCATCCGGAAATCAAGCAGTGGAGCATACCGGGGGGAGATGAATCTGTTGCTGTGTTTGTAGAATTGTTCTCTAACTGCCCGGTTCTTACGGATGAGTCGATGCGTGATCTGTTTCCGCAGTTGCGCAGGTTATCTCCCCATGGAGAACGCTGGCGTGTTATATACACTGAGGCTTTGAAGATGAAGGGGTATAGCACGAATACGGAGAAGGCTGGCGAACCGATTTTCCAAAAGAGTGGGCAAGACCAAAGAAGGAGAAGAAACTGCCTGCTGTTCTTTCAGCTGCAGAAGTATCTGTACTTCTCAAAGGCATTACGAACATCAAGCACCGCGCTGTGTTAACGTTGATCTATTCGGCAGGTCTGCGTATCAGCGAGGCTGTGCACCTGAGGGTACCAGATCTGGATGCAGAGCGTGGCACCATCCATGTACGCCAAGCCAAGGGAAGGAAGGATCGGTATACATTGTTGTCGCAAACGGCATATAAGCTCATGGAGCAATATATCAGGATAGAAAGACCTGAAAACTGGCTGTTTCCGGGTGGTACGGATGGCAGGCCGATTACCGTGAGAACGATCCAGCATGTTTTCGAAAAAGCCAAGCAAAAGGCAGGAATTCAAAAGCAAGCGACGGTACATACACTGAGGCATTCTTTTGCAACGCATCTCTTGGAAGCGGGGACGGATATCCGATATATCCAGGAGCTGCTCGGACATGAAAGTTCCAAAACCACCGAAATCTACACGCATGTGAGCATCAGAGATATCCGCCGAATTCAAAGCCCGTTGGATCGAATGTAAGAGATGAAAGAGATTGAATAAAATGGAATATTCGCATAACATACTCTATAAGAGGAAAAAACGAATGTCGCATTTTCTCTGGCTAGGGAGGGAATTACGACATTCGTAGAATGGGAGTTATATGGAATCTTCGAGAACATTATATAAAAAACCAAAGGGAACAATACACATGAGCTATACTTTGTATCATTATTTTGATAAGGATATAGGGCCATTTAGAAATCTTTCTAGCCTCTCAATTGATGAGGCTTTTGATGTTTCACGACAAATCAAACAGGACGGAAAGATGTTTGCAAGCCAGAGATCAGATGATTATATGCTAATTAGAAGAGATCTCGAGAGGATAGCCAGGGGACAATTCATGGCCAAGGGTGGAAAACCAAAGAAATTTTTTCCGCACTATATGACACTAGGATATCCTGTGATTGGTTAAAGACATGGTATATGAACCCTAGTTGGATAGCAATTAACATAGATGAGTTTGAAGAGAGTGCAATTAGTTTTACATATGGTGATCTTTTTCCAACGATGAGGTATCAAGATAATAAGCCATATCGTAGACAAGTATATACCAAGCAAGAGATAATTAAAGTAATTGAAGAATTTGAAATGCCGCAAGAATGGAATAGGAATGGAGATAAAGGGCCTGAAAGATATATTGAAGTACAGGTCTGGGATGATGCAGTGATACAGAGATATTTACCGTAAGCTGGACTGAGGGTCGAAGACTCCATCTAACACCGTATCTACGCTGCGGGCTTTGCCCTTGGTTCGCAAGATGGGGTAAGCAGTGGAGCGGATTCAGCTCACAACCCTGCGAGGCTAAGTCCGTCGGACCCGGCGCGCGCCTTAAGCCTCTCGGGTTCGTAGATACAAGAACGTTATGTGAAATATGAGGTTTTAAAGAAAGGATTAAATAAAATAAAATGAGCGACATAGAAATTTTCTGTGATCATCAAGAATTAAATAGACGAATGAAGTTCTCTGAGTATGACTATAAAGAATTAAGTAAGTCCCTAGATGCTTGGAAAGTAAAAGCAGAAGACTTATTTTATTGCGCAAATATATTAGAACTTCAATTAAAGAATGAAATTACATCCATTTCAATGGATTCTAGATTATCAGTTAGTATAGACAAAATAAGTTCGACATATATGCTTTTGGTAGGTTATTCGTTTGAATTGCTTATCAAGACTATATACATATCTAGAGACTTAGAACCTATATTTGATCATAATCTTTTATCACAAATTAATAGATTAGATATCGTAATTAATGATGCTGAAAAACATATATTGGGGAGATTAACTGATGTAATCTATTGGGAAGGCAGATACCCAACTCCAAAAAAACAAGAATACTTTAAAGATAAACGAAATGTAATTGTATTAAATCATGATTTGAAGATAGTTCATGATCTGTATGAGAAGTTAAAAATACAGATAAATTGAATGATTATTCAGAGAAGGCTCATACCTCACATAACATCATATCTACGCTGCGGGCCGTTCGGCCCTTGGTTCGCCAGATGAGATTGGCAGAGAAGCGGATTCAGCGAACAACCCTGCGAGGCTAAGTCCGTCGGACCCGATCGCTGGTGCTCCCTTAAGCCTCTCGGGTTCGTAGATACAACAACGTTATGTGAAACTCCCTAAGAGCTTTAAAAGACAATGAATCGAGGTGATACCTCATTCCCAGAAGAATTTATAACTATTTTAAAATACGACGGTTAAAGTATGAATTGAATCTAGTAAAACCTATCTTTGAGATACTGAATGATCAGAGAGAAATATTTGATAACCATTGGCAGTCAAGATCGGAAACCTATGATTTATTAAGTGAGGAAGATATAAAGGATATTCTAAAATATACAAAAAAGAAACTCATTGAATTAAAGAATTACATTAGTACGGTTAAGGTAAATAGGAAAACAAAGAAGAGTCTGTACTTCTATAAAGATTATGTAGAACTTTTATTGAAATACCACCGGAAAAAGTTTGACAGATACCCTGGGACTTATATGTATTTATACAGTGAATTGCTGCTCGGAGCGCAAAGATATCTGAATATTAAGAACGAATTAAGGCAACTTGATTGCAATATCGAGGAAGCCGGGAGCATCACATAACACCGTATCTACGCTGCGGGCTTTGCCCTTGGTTCGCGAGATGTAGGAAGCATAGAAGTGGAATCTGCTCACAACCCTGCGAGGCTAAGTCCGTCGGACCCGGTCGCGTGGGCTCCCTTAAGCCTCTCGGGCTCGTAGATACAAGAACGTTATGCGCCATTACCGGTAAATATTAAAGATAATATTTAAGGAGATAATTTATGAAAGGTAAGATACTCTCATTATTTTTTATAACGATAGTGTTTTCAGCTTGTCAAAATATTAGTCAGTCGACTACCTTGAACAGCGAAACTAAATCAATAATGAATTCTGAACTGCCTCCTGATGTAGTGAGTACAGGTAATGGAACAGAATCGAAAGAAATAACTGAAGGTCAATCAGATCCTTCTAATAATGAAGTGTTATCCATGAGCATTGGGACCTATGATTTGAGTGGGGAATTTTATGATGAAATGCTTCGAAATCCTATAGATCATGATTATGAACTGGAATTTAATGAATTTCAAAATTCCAAAGAGATTATTACAACATTGGGATGGGGGGCGTTGGAAAGCAAATATACAGAGATTTGGGATAAAGAGTTGAATCAAATATATAAAAAGCTTCTTTCTAAGTTGGATAGAGAACCAAGAGAAGCACTAATTGAATCGCAGAAAGAATGGTTACAGTATCACTTAAGGGAAACAAAATTTGTAGAGAAGACATTTATTAATAATGGTTACCTTGGATCACAAGGATCAGTAAGCCTAGGCACGGTTATACGGGAGAGAATTAGGGAAAGAACAATGCAATTATTTGAATATCGATATTTGCTAGATGGTGAAGTTCAGTTTTTATACCAAAGTAAAAAATAGAGTTGGAATCTGGCGCATAACACCATATTCACGCTTCGGGACATTCGGCCCTCGGTCCGGCAGGGGCATTTCGGGGAAGCGTGAACAGCCGGACAACCCTGCACTGGCTAAGTCCGTCGGACCCGCGCTTGCGCGCTTAAGCCAGTGAGGATTCGTGAATACAAAGACGTTATTCGAAACCTCCGTAAAATCTAATAAAAGAGAGTTGACAATGATGAATTGAAGCAAACAATCATTATATATTGTTATTTGGATTTTCTTATTGATAGTTGAACTTTTTTCTCTTCATGGACTTATACATAGTGTACATGATCAAGATGATGTTATATTTCAAGTATTATTAGTCGTTGTTACAATTGCTGTTGGAGCAGTATTAATATTAACTTCAAATAACTCCAAAAAGTAAAAAGAATTTTTGTCCAATTGAGAATAAAACGCTTCATTACAAGGAGTAAATCACTATGGGAGTAGTAATAATAGTCATTTTAGTAATGCTATTATTTGGACAAGGAAGTATCTATGTCATTCACAAAAAGCAACTTGAAAATCAGGAAAGAATTATTTCTAGATTAGATCTATTGTTGAAGGAAATAAACCAGCGGGAATAACACTGAAGGTTAATTCAGGAAGACGGAGGCATCGGATAACAATATGTTCACGCTTCGGGGCATTCGCCCCTCGGTCCGGCTGGAGTTAGATGAGAATTCAGTGATGTAATTGGCAGCTACATGGAAGTATATTCAGCCGGACACATCCGCACCGACTAAGCGCGTCGCGCCCGGCGACTTCGTCGCCTTAAGTCGGTGGGACGTCGTGAACACGGGATCGTTATCCGAAATAACCGAAAGATTAATCGAAAAGTGAGGTACAAGGATGAGTTATAAATCTATTCTCATAGACCAATTAAACGCCTGTTATAACGATAAGAGTTGGTTCATTCCGCTCCATGAAATTTTAAAAGATTTAAATGCTACACAAGCTGCATGGGAGAATGAAAGTAAACAATCAATTTGGTCGATCGTGAATCATCTCATTTTTTGGAATGAGAAGTGGCTTGAGAGATATAAGGTCGAACAATTTGAATTAGAAAGTTCAATAAACAATGATGATACTTTTTACGTGAATCCACATACAATAAATGATTTTGAGTGGAAGAAGACCTTACAGAGACTCGAAACAGTCTTTAATAGTTGGAATAGGGCACTTGAGGAAAGCGAAGATCTCAAACTTATTAAAGAAATCCCTTCATATTTCAATGCTCCTTGGTGGGGAGTAGTATCAAATTTATGTATTCATAATGCATATCATATTGGTCAGATAATGCTGCTTAAAAAACAATTGATAAGTATAGGTTAAAAAAACGATTGTAGGTATTTCAGAGGAGTCGGTTACTTCGGATAACACAGCATTCCTACTTCGGGCATTCGCCCTTGATCACCAAGAAGAATCTCTAAGAAGTGGAATCAGGCGATACATTCAACCAGCTAAGTCTGACGACCCGTTCCCTGCGATCACTTAAGCTGCTTGAACGTCAGGAATGCCAAACGTTAACTGAAATCTCTGAGAACGGTAGAGCATTGAAAAGAGCATCTTATTTATGATATTAAAGATCAAAAGCGCTAAGAAGTTACATTTTGTGGAATGAATCATAATATTGCCGTTTTGGCAGGCTAATGCTTTAATTTCATGGCAACAATTGCTTCAAAAGTTATGAATAGTGCTATAATTTTCTATATCTTCATAGAAAGGTGATTACGCATGAACCAAAGACCGTCAGAAGAAGAATACGCCGGGGACGCCGGCGAGTATATCCGGTTGGTGCCGGAAGGCAACATCATCGACATTCTGCTCGCCCAGGAAAAGCAAATGACCGAGCTGCTGGCATCGTTGACCGAAAGCCAGAGCGCCTATCGGTATGCGGAAGGAAAATGGACGCTGAAAGAAGTCGTGGGCCACATCGCAGACAGTGAACGCATCATGACCTACCGCCTGCTCCGATTTGCAAGAGGGGATCAGACGCATCTGCCCGGTTTCGACCAGGAATTGTTCATTCCTCCTTTCGGAAGCTGGACAACCGCGCAATTGGCCGAAGACTACCGGGCCGTACGGCAATCGACGATCACACTGCTGCGCGGGTTACCGACGGAGGCGTGGTCCCGCAAGGGCACAGCCAACAACGTAAGCATTACGGCGCGCGCCCTCGCGTACGGAATCGCAGGACACGAACTTCATCACATGGGGGTTATCCGAAATCGGTACTTGAGTTAGTCGTCCGCAAGATCGGGACGGAAACCGTGCGGATAAAGCGGCTTCCGTCTTTACTTTATGGCACGCCTTCCCGCCCCCTTCATAGACTGATAGGAAGAGAGGACAAGACGAAAGGCTTCCGGATAAGTTTAAGGATCCAATAAACCAATTAAGAAATAAATTTCTAGAATTAATACTTTCAAACTGTTTTAGTAAACATAGTTATACTCGAGAGAGTCCGAGCAGATGGTTAACCCCGTTCTTTATCGCGGCTCTTTTTCATTTATAAAAACAAAATTCATAAAGGTAGAAATAGAAGTGCTGGGTTATAATATCATAAAGATCTATAGGAAGAACATTTGGGTTGGGTTTGCTCAAGAAGTCAGAGACTTCAGATAACACTATATTCACGCTTCGGGCCATGCGGCCCTGGGTCCGACCGAAGCCTGAAGAGTTTCGAAGAGGCATTTCAGCTGCAGGGAGAATATTCAGTCGGACACATCCGCACCGACTAACCGCATCGCGGCCGGCTCCTGAAGGAGCCTTAAGTCGGTGGGACGTCGTGAATACAAGAACGTTAGCTGAAAGATACGCAAAAATAAAAATTATGAAAGGCGGATTCTATTGAAGCCAGGGATTATAGTTCTTCTTAATGGAACTTCAAGTTCTGGAAAGACAAGCATATCTAATGAACTATTAACACAAATGGCTATCCCATTTCAACATTTATCAATTGATAATTTTTGTAATGGGATATTTCATAGTTATACTGATTACATTAACAGTACATATCCGAGTATTGAAACAAATGGTGCAGAGGATGGACAATTTGTAAATCAAATTCTTCTAAATCCGTTGATTTCATTATACTACTCGACAATAAAACTATTTTCAGCGATGGGAAACAACGTAGTTGTAGATTCTGTTATAGGTAATGACAAATGGTTCAATGCCTGTATTGAATTATTTTCGGATCACCCTGTCATATTCGTAGAAGTTAAATGTTCAAAGGAAGAACTTGCTAGAAGAGAAAAACTTAGAGGAGACAGGATGGTTGGTTTAGCGAATTCACAATACGATAACGTGTATTGCTTTAATGAATATGATCTTGAATTCAATACTGAAATAATGAGATCGAATGAGTGTGCCAATGAGATATTAAACTTTATAAGATCTAATAAAGAATACACTGCTTTTAAGAAGTTGATTAAGGGAAAAAGTGTAAGTAAGTAGTTCAAGGAAGGCGTATCCATCAGCTAACACCATATTCACGCATCGGGCCATTCGGCCCTCGGTCCGGCAGGGGAATTTCGGGGAAGCGTGGGCAGCCGGACAACCCTGCACTGGCTAAGTCCGTCGGACCCGGGGCATACGCCCCTTAAGCCAGTGAGGGTTCGTGAATACGGGAACGTTATCTGAAAGACACGCAACAAATCATAAAACCATAAATTCTTGAGGTGATTCGAATTGGAAGTAGGGAAGACAAAATCTGTAGGCTATCAGGTAGGAGTAAGAAGAACATTTCCAATCAGGTTAGAAGATGCATGGCAAATGGTAATGTCACGCAGTGGAATGGAAATCTGGCTAGGAGAATTATCTTCTTATGATTTAAATGTGGGAAATAAATATATTACAAGTAGTGGAATCTCTGGAGAGATAAGAGTAGTAAATGAAAACCAGAATATCAGATTGACGTGGAAGAAAGAACATTGGGAAAGAGCTTCAACTTTACAGATTAGGACAATAGAACAAAAGAATGATAAGTGCACGATAAGTTTTCATCAAGAGAATTTGTCTAGTTTAATGGACCGGGAAGAAATGAAAACAAGATGGGAAGAAGTGTTGGGAAAATTAAAGAACATTGTTTAGTGGTTTCAAGGAAGGCTTGTCCATCAGATAACAATGCATTCACGCGGCGGGCCTTGCGGCCCTTGGTCGCCAGAGGCATTTCGAGGGAGCGGTTTCAGGCGACAACCCTGCGAACCTAACCGCGTCGCGGCCGCCCCCATTGGGGGCTTAAGCCTCTCGGGTTCGTAGATACAGAAACGTTATATGACAGGGATGCAGGATAAAGACTGTAAAACAAATAAAAATAAATGTGAGAATTGTACGCAGATGTAAATAAAGGTAAAATATAACTACAATTGAATCTTGGGTGGGCATTGGTTTCCCTTCGAAAGGAGGTGAAGCCATGGAAGTTAAGGATGCATTAACGATTATGTTCCTATTTGGATCATTCATTCTTGCTCTTTTAACTTACATTAATAATAACAACAAGAGAAAGTAAAAACCCACCCCAAGGTTACGAGCCGAAGGTGGGTTTTCGTTCTTAACTGACTAAGAAGGGAATACCTATCCAAGCCAATTGTACTGACCAAGTGTTCGCCGCACTTGGTCTTTATTAACTATATAATAACACATGTAAAAACATGTATCAAAACAATATTGAAAAACGATATAAATGATTTATTTAAGTAAATCAAGGAAGGCATCCCCATCATATAACACAGTATCTACGCCGCGTCGCTTTTGCTCCTTGATCTGCCGAGGAATTTCGAGGAAGCGGACTCAGCAGACAACCCTGCAAGGCTAAGTGGCAAAGCCACCCAGTCGGTCTCGCTCCTTTAAGCCTTTCGGGTTCAGGAACACAAGAACGTTATATGAAATGGGGGAAGAGATATTAATAACAAATTAATGAGCACGAGAACAATGATAATCGTCATCTTATTAGTTGGATTAGTATTTTTTATTTTTCAATATAACGGGAGTGGATGGACGAACAACTCAAACCTGAACAAAAAGATACTTATAGAACAAATTTCCAGTACACAAATGTCGAAGGTAGTTTATTCCCATGAAACGATCCCGAATATTAAGTTTATTGAAGTTGAATTGACAGAAGAACAAATAAGGAATATTACTGATTGGATCAATGCTGTACCTACTTCAACAATTAAAGAATTGAATCATATACCATCTAATATTAGTGCAGGAATAGTATTTCGATTAAAGTCAGAAAAAGAAATCCGGATTCAATACAACCTTGAAAGTATATTCATTACAAGAACCGATATAAAGAGTACGCAAGTGATGTATTCTATTTACCAAGAGAACTTAAAATGTTTTTTGGATGAACAACTTAAAGGCTTCTATTTCGGACAAGACAGAGTAAACAATTCCTGAAGGTATTTCATGAAGTCCCCCACATCATATAACACCGTTTTTCTGCTGCGTCGCGTCCGCTCCTTGGTCTGCCCGAGGCATTTCTAGGAAGTGATATCAGGCAGACAACCCTGCAAGGCTAAGTGGCACAGCCACCCAGTCGCTCTCGCTCCTTTAAGCCTTTCGGGTTCAGGAACACAAGAACTTTAACTGAAATCTCCGGATATAAGAGCATTTAAAGGTCGTTAACAAGAATGTTCCAGATGCAAAGGGTTACTTAGATAGAACAAGCGATTGAAATAAAGTAATGCTCCTGGTCGAAAGGAATGGACCAGGATATTTTATGTTTAAAAGAAGTAGTGAAATAAGAAATAGAATGGGATACAATTCCAAATAAGGACTTTGATAAGGGCGAATATTGTAAGCAACTCGAGAAGTCAGAGACATAAGTTAACACTATATTCACGCTCCAGGCCTGTCGGCCCTCGGCACGCGAGAAGCAATTGGCAGGGGAGTATTTTCAGCGGACACATCCGCACCGACTAACTGCGCTAGCGCAGTTAGTCGGTGAGACGTCGTGAATACAAGAACGTTATCTGAAATCTCCGAGCACGAAAGTCTTTTAAAAAGAACGATTGATTAGAGGCTAATCCGCAACCCAAAAAAGGAAAAGACCCTGAAGTTTCGGTTGGCTTAGAATTGGATTAAAGATGAAGGTGGAATATAATATGAAAAAATATTTTTATGTAGGAATTGTTTGCATTGTTGCTTTACTAATTTTTGTTTTTGTAGTTAGAGAAAAGAGCATTATATCTATTAAGCCTAATGAAGTAGCTAACGTTGAAATATATAATTCAGCTACTAATAACAGTGAAGTTCAAGTAATGAATATAATTAAACAACAAGATGTTGCTGAATTATTAAACAGTTTAAGACGTATTAAACCAAACGATAATGCAAAGCCATTAGACGGAAATTATTCAATCATATTTAATAAAACAGATGGTACTAGACTAATATATGTCTATGACAATGGGATGGTTAAAACTTCAACCGGATTTAAGGGCAGAGTAAAAAGTGACAACATTATCAATAGGTTATGGGCAAAGCTTGAGTATCCTGTTCAAAATGTAACTAGACAATAATTCCCATCTTTAGATTGAGTTGTGTAAGTAAAGACCAAAGAACTAATGAAGATCAAAGACATCTGAAAAATATAAGTTAACTCGAATGTAAATCAGGAAGCCGTAGACTACAGTTAACACAGCATTCCTGCTGCGGGCATTCGCCCTTGATCGCTTAGAAGGTTTTCAAGGAGATTAATCAGGCGATACATTCAATCAGCTAAGTCTAACGACCCGTTCCCTACGGTCACTTAAGCTGTTTGGACGTCAGGAATGCCAAACGTTATCGGAAATCAATGCAATGGATATTTATCAAAAAAGTTAATCATAGACGCAAAGGAGCGAATGATATGGAAATCAAAAATAAAAGCGGAAATGTGATTGGAAAGATTCAAATTCAATCCCTTCAAGATGAGAATATTCTCGACAATATAATACATGAATTAAGACCAGGCGATGGAAAAGGGATCTACATTGCTGACGCAGTAGATAACAAGTTTACTCAACAGACAAATTACGCCGCAATTGAATGGGATAAAGGCTATGAAATGTTAAGAGATAAATTGATTCCGTGGAAACCAAGATTTCCAATTCATTCTGTAGTTAATGATATTCATGTATATTATGGATTTGATAATTTAAACAAGCATGAAATAGATGAAATGATCGAAGAAAGTAACAGGACAGGAAAAAATGTTGTGGTACGAGACCTCAAGCCTAACAATACACTTGTAGGCGTCAGTATCACTTATCTAACAGATAACGGTACATATAAATTAAGCATATTTGGGACAACAAAAAGTCGGATTCAAATGCCTGATAACAAAAATTCTAAAGTTAATCAATTAGAGATACGAGGAGTCGAGGTATTTTATATCTCAAATATCGAAACTGAGCAATTGATCTGGATCGAAGAAGATGAGAATGGGAAGGCCTTGCAATATGAACTTATAGGAAGGAATATTTCTCAAGACTTTCTGATAATGATAGCAGAATCAATGAGTTAAAACACTATATGTTATTTCAAAGAAGGCATTGACATCCGATAACAACATATTCACTCGACGGGTCGGCTGAATCCGCCTCTTGGTCCGCCCGAGGCATTTTCAAGGAAGTTGAGTCAGGCGGACAACCCTGCGAACCTAACCGCATCGCGGACGCCCCGTTGGGGCTTAAGGTTCTCGGGTTCGTGAATACGAGAGACGTTATAGGAAATCAGCGCAAATAAATCATATGCAAAATTCTATTAAGAGATATTATGGAGATTCTTTAGATTATTAACCTGACTCAAGGATGAAAGGAGAATTTTAGGTGTTAGAAAATCTTGAAATAGATGATTTTATCAATCAAGCAGATGTTTCCATTCCATTAGCAGTAATGATGTGTGGTGTGGCTGGATCAGGAAAAACAACATTTGCTCAACGATTAGAGCAGAGGGGCTTTGTACGTCTCTCCATTGATGAAGAAATATGGGCTACAAATGGTCGATACGGAATTGATTATCCAATCGAAGTGTATGAGCAACTTAAAGTTGAAGCCGAGTTAAAGCTGTGTAATGAACTAGTAAATCTTTTGAATGAAAAGCGCAATGTGGTTATTGATTTTAGTTTCTGGCAACGGAAGAGACGAAATCAATATAAAAAGCTTATTGAAGATGGAGGAGGAGAGTGGAAACTAATTTATTTAAAAGTTCATCCTAATGATTTGCGTGAGCGACTTCGAATTCGGAGCCAGCGATTCGATGCTAATGCTGCATTTACAATAACAGAAGAAATATTATCTTCATTCCTCAATGGATTTGAAGTACCTTCTGGAGAAGGGGAAATTATCATAGAAGCAAAAGAATAATCAAAGTGAAATATTCGTGTTGGAGCTTCAATGAAGGCGCTGACATCCTATAACACTATATTCACGCTTCGGGGCATTCGCCCCTCGGTCCGGCAGAGGGATTTCTTGGAAGTAAATCAGCCGGAAAACCGCTGCGAACCTAAGTCTGGCGACCCGTTCACTTCGTTCACTTATTTTTGAGGCATGAAAGTAATTAAAGGATATAATGAATAAAAAAACATGGTGATAAAAATGACAAAAAGAAAAATTAGAAGAAGAAAACTCGGGGATGTGTATGCTATTCCATTACCTAATGGAAAGTATGCCTTTGGAAGATTATATATAATGATGCATCAATTGCAATATATACACATATAGCTAACACTCATGAAGAACTTCCTCCTCAAACAGATGATTATCAATTTACTGTCGGTATCTATAATCATGCATTGAAAAGAGACGATTGGGTAGTTGTTGATAATCGGCCATTTGAGAATGAAGAGGATTCCTGCCACCGCCAACTTGTATAATTGATTCTATATCTGGAGGTTATTCTATATATCACAAGGGTGAGATTAGGTCATCAAATAAAGAAGAATGTGAGGAACTAGAAATCACCGCAGTGTGGGATTCAAATCATATAATCGATAGAATTATGGGGATTGATATATGGCACAAATAATATAAAATACAACATAAATAAAGACTTTTGTTAGTTGATACCGGAAACGATGAAAACATACTAAACAAAGCAGGCGATGTATATGAGTGATCAAAAACTTCTACAATATTATTTGAATATGCGGGAACCGGAAGCTTATCAGTGGAATATATCACCGAGAAGTTTGTATCTTGATTTCGAAACACGAGACTTCTTAATAAGGAATTTTGAAGTATTTGTAGGTATGAAAGCTTGCAATATTGGTATTGGTGTTGGCGAATGGGATGACTTTTTAGGATATTTTTTGAAAGATTACGGCCAATTAACAAGCATTGATATTGATCAGGAGATCTGTGAGATTTTCGAGTTCAGGCAACAGAGAGAAGGTCACACGAATTCATCTGTTGTAATATGTGGGGATTTTTTAACTTGTATGCTTCCCTCAATGGAATATGATTTAGTTACAATGATTGGATCTGCACTTAATGAGATTGGAGAATACCGAAAAACATTTGAGAAGATTAGTGATATTATGAAACCGAATGGACAATTGATGTATATGGATTTTAACAATTATCACAAGAAAGAAGAGCTATTAAGCGTATTACATGATTTGAATATGGAATTAGAACGATTAGAAGAATACGATCGGTATCCGAGTATCACTTTTTATTGTATGAAAATTAGAAGAACAGATTAGTATATTGTAGGTTATTCGAAGATGCAGCATGCGTCGTATAACATAGTGTTCCAGCTTCACGGCTGACGCCGCTCGGTCCGCCTGAGGGATTTCAAGGACGTAATTCAGGCAGATACATCGATTCCCCTAAGATAAGAGCTATCTAAGGGGAATCGACATCAGGAACACATGAACGTTATCGGAAATCAGTGCATGTATATCAAAGTCAAAGTGAAAGTGGTGACGTAATATGTTAAATCAACATCCTAAGATCATTTTAATCACAGGCATTATGGCAAGTGGAAAATCGACAGTGGCGCAAATACTTGCCGAACGTCTTGAGAACTCAGTTCATTTACGAGGGGATATCTTTCGTAAAATGATTGTTAATAACCGAAGAGAGATAAACCCGGATACAGAAGAGGTCGAGTTGGAGCAATTGAAACTTCGATATAGAATCGCAGCACAAACCGCAGATCTCTATTTTGAAGCAGGTTTTTCTGTAATAGTTCAAGATGTTGTAATTGGTCCAATGTTAGAAGACTTCATATCATACGTCCGTAACCGTCCTTTGTATGTAGTCGTTCTTTGTCCAAGTACGCACACTGTAACACTTAGAGAAGCTACTAGATCGAAGAAAGGATATGGTGTTTGGACAGTTGAAGCATTGAATAGTGTATTACTAAATGAAACACCTCGAATTGGAATGTGGATTGATTCATCAAACATGACACCTGAAGAAACAGTTTTTGAAATATTGACAAGATTAGATAATGAAGCAGTGTTAATAACAAATGAGAACAGTTAATAGGCTATTTCAAGGAAGGCACTGACATCCGATAACACTGCATTCACACATCGAAGCCTTTCGGCTGCTCAGTCGCTAAGAGGCATTTCGAAGAAGTGGATTCAGGCTGGTTAATGAATTAGAGCCATTGTGTTGATTAAATAGAGCCACCGTGTAAATGACGAAAGCCATCAAGTAAATGATGGCACCAATTCAATTATCGTTCTCCGTTAACGCAACAAAAAGTGACGGCATCAACGGGAGTTCAATATTTGATTTACATTCCGATAAACATATTTCTACTGAAGGGACCCCAGTTTGCTCCCCCGTAACCCGATCTTCCCTCCAAGTTAACAAAACAAGGAAGCACAACGTATAGGACGCCCGTCATTGCGTTTACTCTAAAAGTCATGACAAATCTCGTTTTCGAATTGTCGACAGGCGTAATCATTCCCATTTCAGGACGTATTAGGTTAGCAGGCGAAATTGCTTCGCCCATCCCAACGCTTGCAATTCCAACGGGCCCCGCATTGCTTCTAATCCAGTAATTAGAGATATTTGTTGCCGACGCTAAATCAGTTCGCTGATCGTACATAAGCAATATTTGATTTGGAGCAGTTTGTCTAGCCTCCAGAAGTATGGGATGAGGGATCATCTGTCGGTCGTCCGTAACCGTCGGTAACCCCCAATAAGGTTCGCCAGTATAAGCATATTGGGACATGAGTGAGTTGCTCATAAATCATCCTCCGTTTCAATTGAGATAGTCAATTGTCATGGATTAATATATGTTGCCCAATGGATCTTTGTTAAAAAATTTGTTTGACTGACTTTTGAATGGATGGATGGTGTTATGCGTCATCGTAACACGGAGTTACATCTTCGCAAAGCTTCTCTATGTCAAGCTTCAATCAAGTTGTGCCTTCCGTTAGTCTAGTGACCACTCGCATTAATTTTTTTACAGCCTAAATCTAAAGTGGCTCTACATCATTAACATCATGGCTCTATATTATGAACAACGTGGCTCTAACTCCATTAATCAAGCGACTTTGCCGAACCGAAATATTCATCTGATTTTGAAGATCTGATTTATAGCCAGATTTTATACCGGATCTAACATTTGATTTAAAGGCTGATAAGGGCTGATTCGTAGGAGTCTCAAAGAAGTCGGGGACATCCGATAACAAAGTATTCACGCTCCAGGGCTATCGCCCCTCGGTTGTCAGATGTATAATCATGGAAGAGGATCAGACAACAAACGCCCCAGCCTAAGATAAGAGCTATCTAAGGCTGGGGCGTTTCGTGAATACAAAAACGTTAGGTGAAACCGCGTTAAAAAACGAAGAACCTGAGGTGTAAGATGTTCACAAGAAGTGAATTAGAAAATATTATTGTGCAAGGATATCCTCATATATCGGACCTTATTCCAAAACTATTTGAAGCGCTTGATGAGTATGTTTGGAGATGTGAACCTGAGGCTAACTTGCTTGCTGATTTTTTATTCTCAATAGGAAAACCACTAATACCTTTTATGAAAGAGGCATTAATTTCTCAAAAATTATTTGATGTAAGACATTATCTCTTCAGTAGATTTATTTTTGAATGGCCTTTCGAATTTATTTTAGAGTTAGAAGAAGAGTTAAACACAATCTCTATTAGTAATGATTATTGGAATCAATATGACTTAGATGCTATTAAAGCACTTGTAGTTAATAGTGTAGGAAATCAAATAGAGTTATTAAATTTGTTGAAAAATAAAAAGAAAGATGCAAAATTAGAACTTTTGAAATACGTTGAAATTGAGCCTCAAATCCTGGATTATTTTAAATTTATTGATAATTCGAATGGACCAGTTAGTATTAATGATTTCTACCACTATTTTTATAAAGACATTGATTCAACCAGTGAAGAGTTTTTACAACGTACTTCTTTAATAGCAAGTGCCGATTCCTATAATGACTATGCTAAATACATCAAACATATTGAGCATTTACTGGAAGAACGCGGCATCACCTAACACCGTTTCCCCGCTGAGGGGCTACGCCCCTTGGTCCGTCCGAAGCAGAAGAAGCGAAATCACAACGGTGATCATTCAGCATACAGTAAGCATAATCAGACGAACAACCCTGCACCACCTAACCGCATCGCGGCCGCCCTATAGGTTTAAGGTGGTGAGGGTTCGTGAATACAAGAACGTTAGGTGAAATTAATAGAAAGGAATATAGAATGAAAAATAATAAGTGGCTCTATGTACTCGGCTTATTGATATTAGTTTTATCATTGTTTGGCTGTATGTCACAAAATTCAAATAGCTATTTACCAAATAAAGTGACACCAATTAACGTAAGAGAAGAGTTTTACATAAAGTCTGTTGAAGTCTTAAATTTTTATATTAAGAAAGTAGAAACAGAATCTATGTATACCGAAGCAGACAATGAATACTTATTGGGTTATTATCGCTCAATGCCTTCACAGAGTGACGAAGAAATTAATATAAAAACATCACTGACATATTTAGATTTGGCTTATAAGGGATTTGATGAGAACTTGAAAGCAAAAAAGGAAGAAGATATTCAACAAAGTATTAACGAATTCAACAAATACAAAGAAGAAGTATCAAAACAATTAGAATTAATATCAAAGTTAGGATTATGGGGGAATATTCAACGTAGCCATTAACTCCCCCTAACATAAATTAACTCATGAAATGACTAATATCATTACTAAAGGTATTGATGTCAAAAAGTATTTTGGATTTTTAAGGAGTTTAATAGAATTATTTAGTTAAATAAATAATTGGTGGAATATTAATTTTGAATTGGCATTAGATACTGAAATTGATTTAATGATTATAAAGAATAGTTTGCTAAGTGAATTTTAGATAGCTCATAGATAGCACAATCCATCTCAACATTGTACTCACGCCGCGGGTTCGTGAATACAGAGACGTTATCGGAAATACTTGCGAATTATTGATATAAGAAGAATCGGAGGAGAATAGAGATGATTCAATCAATAGTCCATATCGCTCTTGTTGTTAAGGATTATGATGAGGCCATAGATTTTTATACTAAGAAACTTCATTTTACATTAGTAGAGGATTCTTATCAGCCCGAACAAGATAAGCGATGGGTTGTAGTTGCTCCACCGGGCTCAGTAGGTACAACAATTTTACTGGCGAGAGCGTCGAAACCAGAACAAGAATCATTTATAGGTAATCAATCCGGCGGGAGAGTCTTCTTGTTTCTAAACACTGATAATTTCTGGAGAGATTATAACGATATGATTTCTAAAGGTATAGAATTTGTAAGAGAACCTAAAGAACAGTCATATGGGATAGTTGCTGTATTTAAAGATCTTTATGGGAACCGGTGGGATTTATTGCAGTTAAACGAAGACCATCCTATTATGAAACGAATGAAATAGAAATATAAAAGCATAATAGTGTATGAATCACAAAGAAGGCAAGTACTTCCGATAAACATCGTATTCACGCATCGTAGCCTTTCGACTGCTCGGTTCGCCTGAGGCATTTCGAGGAAGAGGAATCAGGCGGACAACCCTGCCAAAATAAGAAGAATAGAGGAACTATATGAAAAGTCCTTTTCAAGAAATCTTGTCATCAGAAGAAGAGATTAGAGATCTTTTGGGTTATCCAAGTGAGCTTGTTAAGAAGAAAACAGTACATTACTTAGATATTCATTGTCGAAATTTTATCTCTATTTCACCATTATTATTCTTATCTACCTCAGATAATCAAGGGTTTTGTGATGTATCTCCACGAGGAGATGCTCCTGGATCAGTTTTACTTTTAGATGAAAAACATTTAGTTATTCCAGAAAGGCCAGGTAATCGTAGGATAGATTCATTAAGGAATATATTATTGAATCCTAGAGTAGGTATGATATTTATTATTCCTGGGCTGGAAGAAACGCTTAGGATTAATGGTAAAGCCTATGTAATTAAAGATGAAAAAATTCTAGAACAGATGAAAGCTAAAGATACAAAACCGATATTAGGAATTGGGGTAGAAGTTGAGGAATGCTTCATTCATTGTGCTAAGGCTTTTAAGCGGTCCAGGGTATGGGATAACAAGTCATGGGTGGAAGCTGATACTCTGCCATCGATCCCAACAATATTATCGGATCATGTTAATTCATCTGAATATACTGAAGAAGTAATCAAGAAAGGGTTACAAGAAAGCTACGAAAAGAGATTATATTAATGAATATCTTGTTTGTGATTTCGAAGAAGGCACCGGCATCTTATAACACCAATTCACGTTACAGGGCTATCGCCCCTTGGTTGCCAGTATGTATAATCATGGAAGAAGCTCAGACAACAAATGACCCAGCCTAAGATAAGAGCTATCTAAGGCTGGGTCGTTTCGTGAATACAAGTACGTTATCTGAAATTAATGCGGAGAAGTGTAAGAGGGATTCGAAGTTGGAGGTGGTTTTTTGCACGCAATTTTTGATGATTAGGTTTTAGAGGTCTGTATTTCACAAGTGATAAGTAAGCTTATATTTATAACTTTTTAATACATAATGGGCATCAAAAGACAGCAGAGCATTGTAGAAAGGAAGGAGAAACGGCAGGGGGAAATGCGAAACGTTTCGAAGCTAGAGTATATGATGAAGAGCTTGCTGGTTACCTTCATGATATTAGTGCTGTATTTCCAAACGAAGTAAGAATTGAAGTTTCAAGAAGTTTTGGGATTAATGTTCTATTCGAGGACAGATACCACGGAATTCTTCCGGGAAGATCAATTACGCTCGCTTTGGGTTTTAGTTAGATAAAAATCATCGTTCAAGTGAGGTGGAGTGAAAATTATGAATACAGATCAAAATCAGCCAATTCCCTATGCGGTTTTCGAGAATGATATTCAATTTCCGATACTGGATATTACTCATCCCCTTTTCAACGCAAGTATTGATGAACAGGCGTATCATTTGAGCTGTCTCAAGTCAGCCCGGAGCATTGAGTCATTAAAGAAGATGCCTGGCTTTATCCAGAACATCTTTGTTAAAATGTCGAATGTTGACGATTTCTATCTTAGCGGCATGCGTACCTTACTGTACAAACTTGGCCCCGACTTAAGCCGGGGAATTAAATTAGGTTTCCGGGACAAGTGGGCGGTGAAGCAAACCTCTTTCATGGGACTTCGGATCAGGCTGAGGGATCTTTGCCGGCGCCAGTCGAAACTTTTACAGACCCAGCTCAAACAATTCCCTGAACGGAACCTTTGTTTCTTCAATATCGCTGGGGGGGCCGCCACTGACAGTATCAACACCCTGATTCTAATTCAGGAATCGGACTCGGAATTACTCAAGGGACGGAAGATTGAGATCAACATTTTAGATATCGATACCTACGGACCCAATTTCGCAAAACGGTGCATCGATGTTTTGAAGCAGCCGGGAGAACGCTTCCATGGCCTGGACATTACCCTCAATATCATTCATTATAACTGGAGCCAACCGGAGGCATTACTAAAGATGAGTTTGGAACGATCCGGCTGGATTCAGCTCTGTTCATCGGAGGGCGGGCTTTTTGAGTACGGTTCGGATTCAGATATCATTGAAAATTTAAACCATTTCTTTACCAACTCCCCGGCGGACGCCCGGGTCACGGGTTCCTTAATTTTCGATCGGGCGAATGTAAATCCGGGATACCTGGGATTTACAGAGTTTATTGGGGTGCAAATCCGATATCTTGGGCCAGAGGGATTGCAGCGAATTGTAACCCAAACCTCGTGGGTTTTGGAAGAATTCCATGAAATTGATACGATCTATATTCTGTTTTCATTGAAGAAAGCGTGACTTAAGTCACCGTGGTTGAAAGAAGCATATTTTCAAATTGAAAGAATAAGTGGTTTGCTGTATCAAAGACGACATTAACGTATCCGATAACACCGAATTCACGCTATATGGACACATCCGTACCGACTAGCCCCATCGTGGCCGGCTCCTGACGGAGCCTTAAGTCGGTGAGACGTCGTGAATGGAACAACGTTATAAGAAACTGGCGAAAGTAGTGATCAGAATAAAAAAGATATTTGGTTTAATAGTTTTAGTTATTACACTAATAATAGTGATTCACCTTGCCTTTTATTGGGTAGCCCGACAACAAGCAGTAGGTTTCCTCGAAAAGAAATATTATGATATGGATATGAGAATTGGTTGGCCCAGTCAGAGTATTTTTAGTAATATCTCAGATGGCTGGTATAAAGTTCCGGTATATACCCAAAATAAAAAACAAAAAATTAAGTTCTATGTTGATCTAAACATGTTTAATGGTTTAAGGGATGATGACTTTTTGTTTTGGGCATTACAGGCTGATGCAGAAGATCAATTTAATGATAAGGTTCGAGAAATTATTCCTACAGCTAAAGTCGATATTATTCATCAATCAATTGATGAAGATGCCTATTATAAAGATTTTGGCAAAGGAAATATTCAATATGTTCACAATAGTAGCGGAGATCTGGTACTGGTTGTTCATATTGGTTGGGAAGGGAAAAGAAAATTATCAACGGAAGAATTTTCTGAAAAGTGTTCTGAAGCTGGTGCACATTTTCTATCTACCTATCCAGTTTATGAATTGCAATTTTCATATACTTATCAGGACAATGAAAAAATGTATACAACCACTCAAAATAATAATGATAATCTTGAACAAATCTTAAAAGATCATCTTTATCAAGAACTTTATACAAATGTACATATATACAAGTTTTGAAATGAAGTTTACAAGTGTTTCAAGAAGTCACCATATTCTTATAAACACCGTATTCACGCTGCGTCGCTGACGCTTCTTGGTCCGGCCGAAGTTGAGAAGCAAGGAAATAGAATCAGCCGGACAACCCTCCGAGCCTAAGTGATAAAATCTGGCTTTATTATTGAGGGTACAATACGAGAAAGCGTTCTAAGAGATGGTCAGAAATTAGATAGGATTTATATGGGTTTATTAAGAGATGAATGGAAGTCCAAGAACTCATAATAAGACAAGTTAATGCAAATTATCTGAAACCAGTGCAATATTATATTATAAAACCAAAAAAAAGGAGAGGTAATATATATGTCGAACATTGTATTGTCAGGACCGACAATGGTATTGCTGGTAAGAGATTTACAAAGGTCAATTGACTACTATAAACATCTTGGTTTTCATTATGAACTTGTTGGTGGACCCATGGTTCAACATGTACATATGACACGAGATTCTGTAGTCTTTATATTACATCCTGCATCGAATCCAGATGATGTTAGGCCATTTTCAACGGTTAAAGGAGGGTTATACTTTGATGCTTTCTGTTATTGTAATGTACGAGAATTTTTAGAAGAATTTACTGAAAAGGGGATAGAAATCGTCAGAGGTCCTGATCTAAATGACTTTTTTAGTGAATTTACAATTCAAGATCCTGATGGATATCGGATTGCATTTGGTGGATAGAAAGGAAAAAACCAAATATAACATTAAGGAGAAATCTTTTTGTCACATGTTCTTAATTTCTTTCCAAAACAATCATCTGCACTTGTCTGTGCGATTTTTTCAATTTTTGGAATGTTAATGGGTGGAGTTGTAGTACATAAGAATAGAAAGGTCAGTGGATTGTAGTTTATTCCAGGTGGGAGTATCTATAGCATGAAAAAAATAATTAAAATTTTTACTAGCATTATGATTGGAATTTTCTCAGTATTTAATTTGTGGATTTTCTTTTATATTTTAGCTGACAATTACTCTTTTTATTTATCAACAACAAATATAAAGTATGCGTCAGCTGAAGCGGTAGTTCAAATGTTTAAGATCAGTATATTTGTGAGTCTAATTTTATCTTTAATGATTACTGCAATATATCTAACAATATATTTCATACAAAAGAAATCCTTTTTGATATTCAATACCATTTATTTAGCTATTCAATTGTTGGCGTTAATTTACATAATAAATACAGATAATTACATTCCCTTTATTAGGAGCACAATCTAGAACAATTGCAGATAATTCATGAAAGCGCGTCGCGGCCGGCCTTACGGGCCTTAAGGTTCTCGGGTTCGTAAGGCAAAAGAAAAAACCGCTCGCACGGTTAATTAAATAAAAGCTATCGATTTTAAGTATTCCTCAATCTTTAGTTTAGTTTCGTGGAAAGGCCTATTCTCGTGTCTTCCATAAAGGAAAAAGCCATGTTCCATACCATCATAGGTGACAAAGGTGATATCATTGCCTTCCGCTACCATGTGATCAACGAAGTCTTTATTTTGTTCGAGGAGATCATCTGCTGTTCCGCACATCCATAACGTGGGAGGCAGGCATTTTTTTACGTTGTGGTAAGGTGACATTTCTCGCGCTTGATCAAGTAGCTCGGGATAACGTCTCGTCATAATGTCAACAGCATCCATCCCCGCGGCGAAAATGATCAATGCATTTGGAATATGGTTTGTGCTTTGATTATCACCGTCATTATTCAGATGGTCGAACATAATGGAGGATACAGCGATGTACCCGCCAGCAGACGAACCGCATACAACAATTTTATTTGGATCCACACCCAGATCAGATGCATTCTCCCGCAACCACCGAACAGCGGATTTGACGTCGCATATAGCTTGAATTGGAGTAAATCCTTCGTCATAGCCAGTTCGATAATCAACGCAGATCGCAACGGCACCTTTTGATGAAAAGTATTTTGCTTGATGCTGGAAATCCGCAGGCGTTCGAGGTCCCTTGCCGAAACTGCCACCGATGAAAAACAATATAGCGCTCCTGTCATTTGGTGGGGATTCAGGCTCGAAAATGTAAAACTTCAGTTTGCGCTCACCTATAACTTTATAAGTTTCTTCTTTTACTGGAAAATCGAATGTAAACACTCGCATACCAATTCTCCTCTCAAATAATATTAGAAGGATTATACCATAATAACCCAATTAAGGTAGAATTAGAATGATAGCTTGGTTCAAATTGCAAATCCGGAAAAGATTAGAAGGGAGATGGTTCTATGAAGATAGCATTAGTTTTGTTCAGTTGAATATAAGGTATCTGTATGTACGGGTTCATTGTTGTGTGGAGCTGCTGGATTTTTGAAGGATAAGAAAGCTACAACCCATCCCAATGTGTATGATTGGCTAGAACCTTACTGTTTGGAGGTAATAAAGGACTCGTACCGGAAAGGACGTATAACAATGATGACACAAAAAGAAATGATACACATCGTACAATCACAGCTTGCAATTGACCTGAATTGTACAATTGACGACTTGAACAGAGAAAAAGACAGTGTTATTTTTGTAGACGCAAAAGAAAATCCCGGACGAAGGCCGTATCCGAGAAAAGAGCGTTATTTTGAAATTTTGTCCATGGGCAAATCAATTGTGGTATCGGCCACGCCGAAACGACTGGCTATTGCCAAAACGCAGATGCAAGGAAAAGACAGGGATACTATTTTTTCCTTGCCATTTATTAGAGGACTATACTTGCACTTTCTTCCCGATTTAGAAAAAATAAAGCCAATGTCACCACAAGACAATTTCTCGTATGAAGTGGTTGAGAAGGATGAGGTTCCTAAGTTATTGGGGCTTGAAGGATTTGACAATGCAATTATTTCTGATATGAATCATCCCTATCAAACTGTATTGGTCGCACTTGCCAAGAAAAATGGTAATATTGTTGGCATGGCAGGAGCCTGTAATGTATGTGCAAAGATGTGGCAAATTGGTATAGAAATACTCCCTGAATACCGTCATTTGGGATTGGCAACTTATCTTGTAAGCAGCTTAACTTTTGAAGTATTAAAACGTGGTTATGTACCACTTTACGATGTTATCTCAAGTAATATTGCCTCCCAAAGAGTGGCTTATCGGGTAGGATATTATCCGGCGTTTGTGACTGATTGGCGGTGTAATTTTAAGGATTTTGAAAATTAAGTATCGAAGGTGTTATATCTTATGAAGCCTTGTCCAGTTTGCCAAAGTTCAGATGTAAAAGAAACAAGTTCGACAATAACAAGACTATTTTTATGTACCTATATTTTATTAGCCTTTTATTTTTTTACGGGTGAGATTAATTCTGGGTATTTACTAGTATTAATTCTTCTCTTTGCCCCTTACATGAAAATATGTTCTGATTGTAAGAAGTCTTTCTATAGTTTCATACCTAATTGGAGCACTGCTAATTTATTTAGATGTGGAAACGAACTTAATAGATATCTGTTAGCAATGTTACCTTCGGTACTTACTATTACAATCTTAATAATTAATTTCCCTTATACAGGTCTAGGAAGAATTATTTATTTACCGACTATATTTTTAGTAAACAGTACAATAATCTTTTTTTATCTAAGAAGTCGTAGGTACTTAAATAAAATCATATACCATTTTTCGGGTGCAATTATCATCATAATAACAATAGTATTGTCAGGATTGATGTACCCACAAGATAGCGGGAAAAGCATATTTGAATTGATTTTTTCTCGGGCACCGTGAATACTGAAACGTTAGTTGATACCGTCCGAATAATAATCAAAAAAAATCTTTTCACTAAGGTGTGGCATATTATGATTCTTATGTTCATAATCGGATTGATAACTCTATATCTTATATTATTAAATTTCAAAAGGCTGAATAGGTTTAATTCTAAATTCAAAGTACTTATTATTTTATTTGTTGTTATTATGTACCTCTATGGACTAGTAAAGTATGTACAGAATTTTAGTATTGAAAAATTTAAAGAAGATTCAGCAGTTGTACTTATTGTAGCAGTAATCTTTATATTCATAGATGTTGTTGTCAGATTTAAAAGAAAAAAATAATTAAGCTTACACAGTAAGTATCGTCGCGGACACGGAATGCCACCTAAAATACATACAATATTCAAAATCCAGTACGGAGGTCTATAGAATGAGATTACATAAAAATCTGGCTATCTACCTTGGAGTAACTTGGTCGCTATTATTCGCTGTAATGAGTTTTTATTGGGCTGCTGGCGGTATGATCGGAGTCGAATCCCTGGGTGGAGAAATCTACAAAAAAGCAATGGAACGGGATCCTGCGTTTATTTCGGTAGTTTGGGTGACAGGGGTTGTCAAACTAGGAGGAGCTATTCTATTACTATTACTTTTAAAGACAAGTATCAATAAGAAAATAAGAAAAATGCTGTCATTGTTTTGCATTGTAGCAGGAGTATTTATGATTCTGTACGGATTGGGGAATTTTACAACCATTTCTTTGGCAGGATTAAATGTATTGCATTTTGATATGAGTGCTTACGCGATAAAATGGCGATTGATTATTTGGGAACCCTTCTGGATGATAGGGGGTATCTTATATGTCTTGGCTGGAAGAAGGGGATATCAATTCATCCAAAATTCATTCTAGCTGCAGTAAAAACCCTTGCTCCTGCGTTACTGCAGAAGCAAGGGTTTTTCGTTTGCAGCTTCACAGCTAAATCAACATAAACAATCGGTAATGCCGGTTGTTGAAGCTTGATTATTAGCTCAGATTCCGTTACTGCTTCAAATCCTCCATCAGTTTGACAAGTGAATGGTTGTTATTGCTTACCACGTTCTTGCGGTATTTATCCGTATACAGTCCAGCTTTGCCGTCTCCAAAGACTTGAACCGTTTCGGAGAACGAGCTGCCGGCATTCCCCGGTAATTTTTGTCCATTTTGGATAAAGTAGTTGTTCTCAATCTTGCCGTATGTCGATACCGTCGGCGCGATCTCCATATCTTTGCTTGTATTGTAAATGAGGTTGTTCGTGATTTCATTATATTTTGGAGCCGCAGGCCAATCCTCCAAAATGTTGACCAAATTCGGGTAAGTTGTACTCCATGGTGGTGTGCTGTAAGGAATCTGAGCTAGTTTTACCCTAAGAGTCCCGCCTGGCTCGGCATGATAGGCAGCCCAGTTCAAGCCGCGTTCATCCGCAAAAATGGAACGTACCGAGTTTAGCATAATATTGTGATCGATGACATTGTTTCTTCCGCCTCCGACAAGGACGGGCCGATATACGTCATCGAACAGGTTGGCGTATACGGTCGTCCCGCTCGCCATGTCATCCAAATAGACCCCGATTTGGTCATTGGCCGAGCTGTTTCGCAGCTTATGCAAATAATTGTAGCGGATCACATTTCCTTGCTCAGTCCAATCGCGTCCCATATAAATAGCCCCGGCGTCCCCTGTCTCGGTAAGAACGTTGTAAATTTCATTTTTTTCGATCAGGTGATTATTGCCGTGAATAAAAATGGCCATGTGGGGAGCGTCATGAATGTAGTTGTTTGCGACCTTGTTGCCGACTCCGAATAATTCTACTGCTGGACTGTACGTTTTTTTGAGGCGGCTAAAACGAGAGATTTCGTTGTTTACGGCATAGTTGTTCCCAGGAGTCAAGCTGACCCGGTCGCCACCAGCCAGGTAAATCCCGCCGATACCGGTATCGACAATCGTGGAACTGATAACTCCGTTATTGGTGCCGCCTTGGGTTCCGGTTTTCCGGTCGCCAATGACAACGGCAAAGCCGCCGGTTTGAACAATCGTGCAGCCTGAGATCAGATTATCCGTACCGTCTACGATTTCGATGGCCGAGCCGCGTGTATAGCCCAGATCCAATTTCTCAAAATTGATGAATGATGCACCCTGCAGCTTGATTAATGGTTCATCCATCAGGGATAGAACGATCTTGGCCTGACTGATATCTGATGGCGGGTAGAGATACAGCATTCCCGTTGACCGGTCCAAATACCATTCGCCTGGCTGATCGATTTCTTCTAAAATATTGTAGTAATAATAGCGTTGTCCGGAGCGAATGCCGTAATAGCTCGCCGTTTTCGTGGAGATGGTATTATTCGTTTTGTCGATAGAGGAGACATTCAGGTTACCATCTGCCCAATCCCAGTAAAAATAGCCAGAAAGCCAAATATCGCCGGTATCCACCCAGTTATTCGGACGCGGATCGTTGTAAACGAACGTATGCCCTTTAAGGAATTCTTCCTGAACTTTGGCATCGCTACCGCCTGGTGTATCAGGCGCATTGTTACGCGGGTTTCCGCCTAGTACAGTTACTTTGCCGATTTTGACGTAGTCGGAGTTAGGGTATCTCGAAAGCTGCAGCGATTGCTCGTTAAAGAACAGTTCGGGATTGGCGATGTTATCGAACGGTCCGAAACCGCCCTGGCGGATTTGTCCGTAATCAGTTATCCCGAGATCCGGCAAATGCAGCTGGACAATCGCATCTCGTGAATCGGCCGGCAATCGCTCCCGTATTCCTTCATCCGTTACCGGAGCAAACATATTAGCCGGAAGGCTTGCGCCGCCGATGAACTGTACTCGTTCACCCGGAAAAGCAGCATACACGATCGGTTTTCCAGGCTCTCCGCTATCCTGCTGTTCAAGTAAAAACGTATTGTCGAAACGGTACTCGCCGCCACGAATAAAAACTTTGACGCCTCCCTTAGGCAATCCGGAACTGCTTTTGAGTTGACGGATGGCGTCTCTTGCCGCCTCTAATGTTTGGAAAGGGGCATTTTTCGTTCCAGGGTTCGCATCGTTCCCGTTAGTAGCGACAAAAAAAGTCGTTTCCGCTCCCTTCACATTCTCGTCTGCAAATACACTGGGGGCAAGGGTAAAGAGATAAGTCGCAATACAAACCATACAGATCATGATTTTTCCGATCTTTCTGTTCATCATTATTCCTCCTAGCGCCTTGGTTTCAAAATAAATCCGTATTCGAGCGATTGAAAACGCTACCAGCATTATCATTGGCCGAACCGTACTGATATTACCTCCTTCTGTCAGAATATTTATAAGGTAGCATGTATGTAGAAATTGGTGTACTGTAAACATACGAAAAAACTGTACAAAATGCGTTTTTATTACAGAACTGACAGTTGATTAGACGATAAAGAAGGACATGAAGTACAAGAAATAGAACTTTTGGAAGATCAGAATTTCTTGAACGCTAGATGTTATACGAGATGGGTTTGATCCATTTTTAGGAGGCTTTTTATGAAAGGAAGATATAGGATTATTTTCACTATCATAATTATTCTTCTTGGCGTAGGTCTTATCTATCAAACTTATAAAATTGGCCAATTAAGATCTCAGATTGAAATGGTTAATCCTACGTTATCATCAAAAACAATACAATATGGCTTAGTGAAACTCGAAAGTGAAATAAGCTATCAAAAACAGCATGACTGGAAATCAGCAGAGCAATTAATAGTTAGAACACAAGATGTAATGGAAGGGATCAGAGTGACTAGGATTAAATATTGGGTTTTCCTCAGTTTGGAATGATTTCATGAAGAGAACAAATGATTTTTTGAGTTATTCGAAGTAGCTTTTTTCCGTAAGAGGTCATTCATATAAAAGATTGTGAGCTGCGGCATGGAATTTTTGGCGGCATAGTGTTAGATTTTGGACTGGTAATGGTTATCCTACAAAAGAGATAAACAAATACGAAGGAGGTCAGCAGTATGTCAGCGGATAAAGATGTCGTGCAGCAGCAAAATCATGAGGAGAAGCATTTTATGGCTTCGGACCTGATTCGGGATATCGTCATCGGTATGGCGGATGGATTAACCGTGCCTTTTGCTCTTGCAGCCGGATTATCGGGGTCCGTGTCCAATACAAGTCTGGTCGTTATTGCTGGAGTTGCGGAAATTGCCGCGGGATCAATTGCCATGGGTTTAGGAGGCTACTTGGCTGCACGTACGGACCGAGAGCATTACATTTCAGAGCTTGCGCGCGAGAAGCGGGAAGTGATTGAAATGCCTGAACGGGAACGGGAGGAAGTCGCAGATATTTTGCGCGGGTGGAGTATTCCTGAGGATGCTGTTGCAACTGCGGTCGATGCGATAGCTAAGGATGAAGATCGCTGGGTCGAATTCATGATGAAATACGAACTGGGGCTTGAGGAACCTGAACCGAAGCGAGCACTCAACAGTTCATTAACGATAGGGCTTTCCTATATTGTCGGGGGCATCATACCGTTAGCGCCATACATTTTCATTTCAAATGCGGATATGGCGTTGGCAGTTTCTGTCACAGTCACATTAATTGCTCTTTTTATTTTTGGTTATATCAAAGGAAAATTTACCGGTTCCAGACCGTTTAAAAGTGCATGGCAAACCGCACTCGTTGGCGGGCTGGCTGCTGGCATCGCTTTTATGATCGCGAGATTCATATCTTAATTTCCTTAACAAAAATGTATATCCTGAATATGGGTTTTATAGTAGAATGATGTAGATTCGATTACGCCCTAAAGCATAGGGTATGTAAAGGTGAGAAAATGAAAAAGTTTGTAGTATCGGTTATGGCTTTTATCGTTTTGCTCGGAATGACATCTTCTGCTTACGCTCACTCGGGAAGAACGGATAAAAATGGCGGGCATAATTGCTCGGCCAAGTCGAAGCAAAAAGGCCTTTGCACAGGATATCATTATCACAACAAGAGGAAATAAGTGGTGTACAACATCATTATGGAACCCAGCCAGAAGGCTGGGTTTTGTATTATTGTGAGAGGAATTCATAATTAAATGAAGATTCGAACAATATGAAGGAGGAAATCATGTCATTCATCAACGTTTTGGATCAAGGCTATGTTAGGCTCGTCAACCATATGGGATCGGATTTAACGGTTGTTAACGCGGCCCGCGTATCGTTTGCTAAGGAATCTCAGGAGCTTTCGGAAAAAGATATTCGGCTCATCAAGTTTCTGGCCAGGGAAGGCCATACTTCGCCGTTTAGACATGTGATTGTACAGTATGAAATTTACGCTCCCCTCATGGTTGCCAGACAATGGTGGAAGTATGTTATCGGTTCTTCGCACGCAGAGGGAACAGGGGACAGCATGGAGGCGTGGAACGAATCCAGCCGCAGATACATTACGGAAGAACCGGTATTTTATGTTCCGGGGTCGGAAGAATGGAGGAGCAAACCGGAAAATTCCAAACAAGGCAGCGGGGAAGTACTCGGGACTGAGAAAGGTGAAAAGTTAACAAGCGAGCTGCTGGAATACATAGAACTAGGCGTCCAGAAATATGAAGCGGCAATTCAAAATGGAGTGTGTGCAGAACAGGCAAGGCTTTTTTTACCTGCTTATGGCATGTACGTCAGATGGTACTGGACGGCATCGCTGCAGTCGGTGTGCCACTTTTTACATCAAAGACTTGAACATGATGCGCAAAAAGAAATACAAGATTACGCCAAGGCGATTCTGGAGCTGAGCAGGCCGTTATATCCTTCTTCGATTGAAGAACTGATCGGGAAGAGTGAATAGTTAGGACAGGCGAATAGCTTTTACCGAAAAAAAAGGGGGATGGATCATCGAATTAATTTTTATACGCCATGGTCAGGGGGAGCATAACTTGGATGTACCAGGGCGGTTTGATATCATGCATCCCCATTTGACGAACAAAGGCAAAATACAGGCAGAACAATTGAAAGCTTTGTTTGATTTGTGTAACGATGATCTTTCTATCGCAAGTCCAACGGTGAGAACTATAGAAACGTTAGGCATATTAACCGAAGATCTTACATACTCCAAGAAATATATCACTCCCTTAGTGGGCCCGAGAATGTTTCCGCAGAACCCCGAGTGGACGACCTTGATATGTGATTTCCTGCTTTCTATTGAATCCGTCGAACAGCATTATCCGAATCTCATACTCAGGATCGAGTCAATCAGGTCCTCTGGGAGAAAGGCATTAACGAAATCGATGGAAGACATTTTGAAAAGCTGGGCCACGGGCTGCTGGATTGGATCAAGAATCAGGGTCATCGCCGAGCGTTTCTCATAACACATGACGGTACGATCAACAGCTATCGGCAGCTTTTAGGTCAGCAGGATTTAACGAGATCTGATTTTTTAGGTGAAGCCGGGTATTATATTTCCTTTTTGAAAAGTGAGGGATACTGAATGGAGAAGAATACCAGCTTGGATTTTTATGATGAGCTTTCGGAAAACTACCATTTGATTTTTCACGACTGGTACCAAGCGGTTCAGTGGCAGGGGAACTTTTTTAATGGCTTCATTCGCTCTCATTATCCGCGGAAGGACGAGGAAGAGATCAAGCTTCTGGATGCTTCTTGCGGTATCGGTACGCAGTCTTTGGGCTTGGCACAACACGAGTTTGAGGTAACAGCAACAGATTTGAGCCCACGATCGATAGAAAGGGCCAAGCGGGAAGCCGAGAAGCTAGGGGTTCAAATCTCGTTTGGTACGGCGGACTTTCGGACTTTGGACGTAGATGTTCCTGGGCAGTTTGAGGTGTTCTTATCTGCGGATAATGCGGTTCCCCATTTGCTAACCGATGCAGATCTGGAGAAGGCATGCCGGAATTTCTATGACAAATTGGAAAGTGACGGACTGCTAGTGATCTCCATAAGGGACTATGACCACGAAATTCTAAAAAAGCAGCGGGCGACGTTACCCAGGGTCATGGATGGCGGCAAACGGATCGCTTTTCAGGTGTGGGATTGGGCCGAAGGCACAAACGCATATATAACGAATCAATTCATTATGCAGGAGATCGACGGGGAGTGGCAGACCAAAGTAAACAAGACAACCTACAGGGCGTTATTAAGAGAGGAATTGAGCGAGGCTTTAAGAAGCGCAAGGTTTCAAGATATCCGTTGGCACATGCCTGCGGAGTCTGGGTATTACCAACCGATCGTTACGGCCAGAAAATGAAAGTTTGAAATACCCGCATTGGCGGGGATCAATTGAGGGTTGAAGGAACGAAGGTTCCATCAGCCCTCATGTTTTATTTCTCACACGCAATCAAATCTTTGCCATGGTCCAATCAATACAACACTCATGCCCATGAGCAAAGCTTTCTTTAACATCTTAAAATCACCACTTCCTATATTATGTAATTATAGTAAACTATGATTATCTCTATAGACAATAGCCGATATTTTGAATGAACGGAGGTTATTTATGCCTTGGCCCATGGTTCATTTTGCAGTAGCGGAAAAAATATCTCTATCGAATCCTTCACCCGAACTATTAATTGGCAGCATTTCGCCGGATGCGATCCATGCGCGGGATCCTGTGACGAGAGCGGAGAAGGGGCTTACCCATTTGGTGAGTGAGGGCCGGTTTGCAAGCATTGAGACGCTTAAAATGAACTATATTGCTTATTTAAATAAGCACGCGGATGCTGAGTGGAAAGAGTTCGTGAAGGGGTATTTTGCCCATATCTATACGGATATGCGTTGGACTGAAGCCTTGTATGCCGATTTTTCGAAAGCGTATGACGAAGAATCAAGCAAGATCAGGGATACATATAATCAAGAAGTCAGCCAAGTCGAGTTTGTTTTGATGCGATCTGCCGAGTGGGCGGATGGGGCAATCGCCAAATTGCGGCAGGCGCAGGTGTATGCCATGGAGCCCTTCGTAACCAAGGATGAAGTCAGCAAGTACAGGGATATCAAACTCGCATGGCTGCTGGATCCGTCGAACGAGCCGGGAATCGAAACCAAGTATTTTATTGAAGATGCGGTGATGCGTTTTATCGAGAATACAGCGAACGAGCTTATCGACTTATTCCGCGAATGGAATTTGGAGGCTGAAAGGAGTTAATAAATATGATGCATATCCAAAATATTCAACGCGAGCAGGCAGATGATTTTTGGAGGCTAAGGCTTGAAGCGCTTAAATCGAATCCAGAGGCATTTGGCTCTTCCTATGTCGATCAAGTGCACACCCCGATGGAAGAGGTTCAACTGAAGATCAACAACATGTCCGATAACTATATTCTGGGGGCTTTTTCAGAAGATAATGTTCTGATGGGAATGGCCGGATTCCGGCGAGAGCAGGGCATGAAGGTCTGTCATAAAGGAATGATCTGGGGCGTATATGTGTCTCCTGAACACCGGGGTCAGGGAATCGCGAGAAAGCTCATGCAGGAAATCCTGCACCGAGGAAAAGAAATCGAAGGGCTGCGGCAAATCCAGCTGACGGTCGTGACTGCTAATCATACGGCAGCGGAGCTGTATAAAAGGCTGGGCTTTGTTACTTATGGAATCGAGAAGGATGCATTGATCTATCAAGGTCAGGCGTTTGACGGAGAGTTGATGGCTTATTTTATCTAAAATGAATTTATAGAGGTGAAGCATGGATCAACAAGTTCTCCAAATTGCAAAAGCTCTGGCTACCCGCATCATACGTCAAGCCGGACAAATCGCCAAAGATAAGTTTGATGACATTGCCGATGTGCAGTTCAAAGACGAATTCGGGGATGTCGTCACAGAAGTAGACCACCTCGCTGAGGGGTTGATCCTGGGGCAGATTCAAGATGTTTTCCCTGAGCATCAAATCCACAGTGAAGAAGCAGGATGGGTTGGATCAGACAGTGATTGGCTGTGGCTGATCGATCCGCTGGACGGGACGAATAATTTTGCGATCGGGCTGCCGGTATTTTCGGTATCCATCACGCTCATGTACCAACAGCAGCCTGTTCTTGGAGTCGTGTACGAGCCGATGACGGATCGTTTATTTGTCTCTGCGAGAGGAGAGGGGACGTATTGCAACGATAAGCCGGTTCATGTGAAAAGAAGCCCCAACTTCCTGAAAGGAAATATAGGCTGGATTCAAGGCCATAAAGTTCAAAATGATCCAACAGCGGTTCAGCTGCGGCACTTCATAGATGTCAGATGTAAAAGAATGATGCGCCTGTGGGCGCCAACCTTACAGTGGTGCATGCTCGCCAAGGGGGATTTGGATGGCATTGTTTTGTACAATTCGGAGGGAGACGATTTATACTCCGGGATCTTGATGGTTAAGGAAGCAGGCGGCGCGGTCATTGATTTTGACGGTAACCCGTTTAACGGTATGAGCACGGAACCTTATATGATTGCTTGTCATCCGGACCATCAGCAGCAACTGCTGCAGCTGGTAAGAGAGGGCCTAGGGGCAAGGTAAGAAAAATAAACAAATCGTGAGCTATTTATCGAAGTAATGAATAAGGCCGGGGCAAAGCCCTGGTCTTTTTTTATGCGAAAAAACGGCACTATAACTTGAAATGTTTGCTAGTTTACACAAGTTGGTCAAAATTGATATTTAAAATGTAAGCCCCTACTTACAGCAAAAATGACACATTGTCGCGTTGTCATTGTATATTGTCAATCGCTTTTCAGTATTGATGTACAGCGCTTTCATGGATGACGAAAAATGACATATTTACTCAGATTCTGCTGGTCCTCTATTGTTAGACATGTAAGCGCTAGCAAACATTGCATACGGTGAAAGGTGAGCTAGAGCAGAGACAATCTACGAACAGGAAGGGGTGATCCTATGCAGGATATTAAGGTAGCCGCCACAGGTCATGCGCGACTGAATTCGCGAAGAGCAAGCAAAGGGATATGGAAGAGAATCGTTCAGAACTGGGAACTGTATATCTTCATTGCACCGGCTTTTTTCTACTTTCTTATTTTTTCTTATGGACCGATGTACGGCATCCAAATCGCATTTAAAAACTTCATTCCAACAAAAGGGATTACGGGAAGCCCATGGGTCGGTTTCGACCACTTTGAACGCTTCTTTCATTCCTACTACTTTTGGGACTTGCTGTGGAACACGCTAAGCATCAGCTTATACGAACTGGCGATTGGATTTCCGATCCCGATTCTTCTGGCACTTGCCTTTAATGAGGTGAGGACGGGCTTCTTCAAAAAGATGGTCCAGACGGTCACATACGCGCCGCACTTTATTTCCGTTGTGGTCATGGCCGGGATGATCATTACGTTCCTGTCCCCGTCGACAGGGATCGTTGTTCATATCATTGAGGGTCTTGGCTTTAACGCTCCAGACTTTCTGACCGATCCGAGATGGTTTAAGTCGATGTACGTATTCTCGGGGGTATGGCAGAGTGCGGGCTGGGGGACGATCATTTATTTGGCCGCGCTGTCGGGCGTGGATCCGGGTCTGCATGAAGCAGCGATCATCGACGGAGCATCGCGATTCCAGCGTATTCGTCATATCAACATTCCAACGCTCATTCCGACGATGACCATTTTGCTCATTTTGAATATGGGAAGTCTGTTTGGAGTAGGATTCGAAAAGATCCTGCTGCTGCAGAATCCACTGAATATGGAATCATCTGATGTCATCTCCACATTCGTGTACCGTTCAGGGCTTGTGGACGCCCAGTACAGCTTCTCGACAGCGGTTGGCCTGTTTAATTCCGTGATCAACGCGGTGCTGCTGGTTGTCGTGAATCAGGTTGTCCGCAGGACGAGCGAGAATAGTTTGTGGTAGAGAGGAGGGACACGTATGCTGTCAGGTGTGAAAGAAACCAAACGAGACAAATTGTTTCTGGTTTGCAATTATATTTTTGTCTCACTAGCTCTACTGATTGTTTTATATCCGCTGGTGTATATGATCAGTGCGTCGATCAGCGATCCGAAGTATGTCGGCTCCGGGGAGATGTGGCTGTGGCCGAAAGGGATTACCTTTGACGGATACAAAAGAGTGTTTGAGAATTCGAGCATTTGGACCGGCTACAGAAACACCATTGTGTACACGGTGGTCGGGACGGCGATCAATCTGGTCGTTACGCTGCCGGCAGCTTATGCGCTGAGCCGCAAGGATTTTGTGGGACGCAACTTTTTTACAGCTATGTTCATGTTCACGATGTTTTTCGGGGGTGGCCTGGTGCCAACCTATTTGCTCATCAAACAGTTGGGCATGATCAATACGATTTGGGCTATTGTCATTCCGTCAGCCGCATCGATCTGGAACATCATCGTATCCCGTACGTTCTTCCAGAGCTCTATTCCGAGAGAGCTTCAGGAGGCTGCTCAGATTGACGGTTGTACCAATATGAGATTGTTCATCAAGATCATCCTGCCGCTGTCGATGCCGATCATCGCCGTTATGGCTTTGTTCTATGGGGTAGGGAACTGGAACAGCTATTTCTCGGCTCTCATTTATTTGAACGATACCGCCAAATATCCGCTTCAGCTGGTGTTGCGCCAAATCCTAGTCCTGCAGCAAATGTCTGCGCAGGGAGGCGGAGCCATTGACGCTTCGACTGCAGCAGCTATGAACAGTAAGGCAGAGATTGCGGAGCTTGTCAAATACGCGGTTATCATTGTAGCGACGGTACCAGTGATTGTGATTTATCCTTTTCTTCAGCGTTATTTCGTTCAGGGTGTTATGATTGGTTCCGTAAAAGGTTGATCTTTGCATACAACATAAAGGGGAGATGTTCATAATGAAAAATCTACGCAAGGCATCATCTATTTTACTCTGTCTGACGCTATCTGCGACCATGCTAGCCGCATGTGGTTCCAAAAACGATGGCGGTTCTTCCTCTGTCTCTTCCGGTTCTGCCAGCGCGGAAAGCGTGAAGAAAGAAGGCTTTCCGATCGTAGACAAACCGATTACGTTGACGATGATGTCGCAGGATGCCGGTGTGGCGGATTGGAACCAAATGCCTGTACTTCAGGAGATGGAGAAGCTGTCCGGAATCAAGTTCACGTATCAGCTCGCGCCGATTGACAGTTTTGCTACCAAGAAGAATCTGGTTTTTGCCAGCGGAGACCTGCCTGATGTATTTTACGCTGCAGATCTGAAGCCGGCCGAACAAGTAACCTACGGTTCGCAGGGTGTTTTGATACCCTTGGATAAATACATCGATGAAGGCTACGCCCCGAACATTAAGAAAATATTTGACGAGCATCCGGACATCCGCAAATCGTTTACGACGCCTGACGGACATATCTATGCGCTTCCGAATATCGATTTGTCAGCTGTATGGTACCGCGGTCCAATGTGGTATAACGGTAAATTCTTGAAAGCGCTCAATGTGACGGAGCCGAAGACGACGGACGAGCTGTATACTTTCCTGAAACGAGTAAGGGATGAGGATCCGAACGGCAACGGTAAGAAAGACGAAATTCCGCTGACTTCTGTGAAGCTGGATGATTTGCGTATGTATTTCCTCGGCTTCTGGGGTATTTACGATGAGAAAGTCTACGCTGATAAGGATGGAAAGGTTCACTATACGCCTCAGGAAGAAGGCTACAAAGGATATCTAACCTTCATGAACCGTCTGTGGAAGGAAAATCTGCTGGATCATGAAACCTTCTCGCAAACGCCTGAACAAAAGAAAGCTAAAGGGCAAAACAATCAAATTGCGTTATTCAGTGACTACTTCCCATACTTTACACTGGGCGGAGAGCCAAGCACAGACAATCCGCTGATGACGCCGGTGAAGAGTGAGGTGCCAGGTTCTCCGGTCTACGGTAAGCATCCGGGTATTTCCGCGAATGGAACCTTTGCCATCACTAGCCATAACCCGGCTCCGGAAGCGACGATGCGCTGGATCGATTACCAATTCAGTTATGATGGCGCAACGCTGTTTACGCAAGGACCTGAGAATCTGCTGTGGAAATACAAAAATAAAGAAACCCATGAGAAAGAGTGGCTGCCTGTTCAAGGAGGAAAGGACCGGGAGGAAGTCCGAGGTACGATTACACCAAACTATGGCATTCAAACTCCGGGAATGAGCTCAAGCGAATTGACCAAGGGGCTGAAGAGCGATTTTGATGCCTGGATCGATAAAGAAAATACAGAGAAGCTTGTACCGATCGGCAAGGCTCCTTACCCTAACGTCTATCTGACG
Source organism: Paenibacillus mangrovi (assembly GCF_022898935.1). Classification (GTDB taxonomy): domain Bacteria; phylum Bacillota; class Bacilli; order Paenibacillales; family Paenibacillaceae; genus Paenibacillus_AQ; species Paenibacillus_AQ mangrovi. The sequence goes on from NZ_JALIRP010000006.1 coordinate 165,467, forward strand.
AATGAGGAGCAAAGCGAAGCGTCGTCCCTTTTCTCTGACCTGGATACGTACGTGCAGCAAATGGAAGCGAAATTCATAACAGGCCAAGAGCCGCTATCCAATTGGGACAAGTATGTGGCGCAAATCAAAAAAATGGGCGGGGATCGCATCGTCGAGCTGTATCAAGGCGCATACGACCGCTGGAACACGGGGAAATAAGCCTGCTTACGCATAAGAAAAACGTCTATCGACGTACCTTCACAGAAGACAGACCGCGTTTAGATGTCGTTTTTCTTGCGATATAAGGATGTTGACTCTTCGAAGATTATTCTTTCTTAAATCTTAGCAAAAATGAAGCCAACATGTCCCGGTCCCAGATGCCCGGGTGTTGGCTTTCATATTAATTTCCGGGACCCCCACAAAGTACCTGAATCAGCTTTGAAGCAAAGTCTCCACTTTGTGGGGTTATCTTGTTATTCGTCATCCAAATCGTTTACGGATGCGCCGCCTTCCGTGAACATTTTACGGTATTGTCCTGGTGTATAACCGGTTTCCTTCTTGAATTTACGGATGAAGTTAGGTGTATCTAGATAGCCGACCTTCAGGATAATGTCTTTAAGTGGGTCGTTCGTCATTTTCAGCTGATGCATGACTTCTTCCATTCTTTTTTGCCATATATATTGAATGAAATTGAGGCCCATTTTGTCCTTGAACGAACGGCTGACATGGGATGGCGAGATGCCGAATTCAAAGGCCACCGTCTCCAGACTTAAAGTGTTATCCGTATAATGACCGTCGATATAAGCAACGATTTGATCGATGATCGACTGCTCTTCCTTCTGATTGTCCTGCTCTACCTGGTTGCAAATCTCGGATGCGAGATTCAGCAGGCTGCGCTCCAGTTCATCTAAGGAATTACTGTAAATCATGTTCGGTGCGACTTGCTGCATCATGCCGTGGTTACCAAGCTCGGATGCGGTCTTGAGTATCGTATTCAAAAGATCAAAGCAGATGCACCGGGTAAGCAGAGCAGACAGCTCGGACGTTCGCAGGCTTTGGATGGCTGAATGGATCATTTGTGCCGCCACATCGTAGCTGCCCTGCTTGAGACTCTGCGAGAGTTTCAGCAGCGTATTGTTCGGAATCCAGAATGCATGATCCGGTGTGTACGACAGCTTCTCGAAGTAGGATACAGATCCATGGTCGGTAGATACGCGCATCTCGAACGCCGAGCAGGCTTCAATAAAGGACTGGTTCAGCTGATCTAGATTTACATAGCATGTGCCTACTCCGATCATAGGGATCATGTCGAACGATTCGAGCATATGGCTTCGCACAGCTTCGACAATCTGCTGCATATGCCAGATTTCGTCCATTGTGCTGCTGAGATTGAAGCTGATGATGAGGCCGAGCTGATCCAACTGCGACAGTTCCACGCCATATCCGTGGGCAGCGAGCTCCGGGAATTCGATCTGGGTAAGCAGTTCCAACAGATCTTGGCGTTCCTGCTGGCCATTCTGTTCATTTTCGTCCCAGCCGATCACCATCACGAAATGATGGGAACGGTCGAAATGAAGATCAAAGGCTTCCTTCAGTTCAGGCGTAAGGCTCTGTGCACTGCCGTACTTGAGCATCATGGACAAAAAATGATTACGGGCGAAAGGTTCTTGAAGGTCGATTCGCGAACTATATTCCTGTAGGGCAGACCGGATCCGGTCAAGTTCATTTAGGGTCAGCTTGGAACCGCTTTCGGAAGCCTTCGCACCGGATTTGGAATCTGCGAATTCGACCAGCATGGAGATCGGCTGGTACTGCATTCTGGCCAGCACGAGTGCGATCGCGGCACCGACAAGCACGACGATGAAGAACAGCATGATGATGAAGCTGCGCACATGCAGGACGCTGCTGAAGAATTGGGCACTTGGCATGATGGTTACGTAGGTCCAGCCATTATTTTCCGATTTTACGGATACAATGGAGTGCTCCTGCCCGTTCAGGTTCCGGTTCTGAATCCCTGGAGACAGGTTATCGAATAATGACTTTGCATCAGCGCTCGATAATGCTTCGCCATGGCGATTGTCCACCAGAACATGACCTTCATTATCCAGAATGTAAGTCAAACCCTGATATTTTCCGAGAATGGAGTCAATCAGGCTCGTAAGCTCGGATTCCTTGATGAGATACATGACCGTTCCATGCGGATTCGAACTGTTCGGCGTAATAGGAATCAGATAAGCCAGCATCGTTTCCTCGCGCCCGGATGGTTTGCTTACGATATCGGCCGGACGCATCGTCGGATATTTTACGGTATTCAGGTTTTGAAGCAGGACATCGCCTTTCCAATTTTGAAAACTTACATTGCTGGTGAACACATCAAGATTGTTCAGGCCTTTACTGGAGTAAATTTTGTCATCCTTATGAAAATACAAATAGATCTCGTCAATAATGGAGCTGGTGGATTTGTATTGATCCAGCGCCTGAATGGCTTCTCCGCTGTAAATCGGGTCATGAACATGGTAGGGTGTCAGCCTTTTGTCGTAGGAGATGCGGGAGGCGATTTCGCTTAGCTCTTTCATCCGCGCGTCAATGATGACCTTGGTTTGCGTTAATTGGGCGAGCCGGGATTGTTCGATTTCGGAACGTAAATTCGAGACTGCATTTTGATAGATAAATATGGTCATCAGCACTAATGGGATTAGCAGAATGAACAAATAGGACCAGATATATTTCATGAATAGCTTGGATTTAAAGTAGTTCGGTTTCAATGATTCTGCCTCCTGTTCACTCAAGATGATTTTAATATAGCAACAAAACCACCTTTTGGACATAGACATCAAGATGGAGATTATTAAATCTTGAGGCTGAAAGTAACAGGAGAGGAACAAATGATAGATCAAATGATAGATCAAATGGAGGGATAACATGAGTGAAAATAAGCTGTTAGAAGAAGAGATAGTCGCCCAGGAAGGGGTCCATAATTATAGCAGCGAAGAACAATGGGTAAAGCCTGAAGATCCGCTGCTGCTTGAGCGGCTGGAATGGTTTAAGGATCAGAAACTGGGACTCATGATGCATTGGGGTCCGTATTCACAGCTCGGTGTCGTAGAATCATGGGCCTTAAGCGACGCGGATGGGGAATGGTCCCGTAATGGGATTGACTGGAATGTTGATGCGGAAGAATTAAAGCGGCAGTATTTTAACCTCAACAAGACCTTCAATCCGCTCCGCTTCCAACCTGAGCTGTGGGCTGATCTTGCTGCGGAGAACGGCTTCAAATATTTGAACTTTACGACCAAACATCATGACGGCTTCTGCATGTGGGATACTCATACGACCGACTACCGCATTACGGGGCCGGATTGCCCATTCCATACGCATAAATATGCCGACATCGTGAAACAGCTGTTCAATGCATTCCGCGCAAAAGGCCTCGGCATTTCCGCTTATTTCTCCAAAGCCGATTGGCATACGCCATACTACTGGGCACCGGGGATGAAGCCAGGAACCTCAATGTGGCGGGGACCGTCCTACGATCCAAAGGAATATCCTTGGCTGTGGGAGCAGTTCGTCCGGTTCACCCATGAGCAGATTATGGAGCTGATAACGAATTACGGCCGGATCGACGTGCTCTGGCTTGATGCAGGATGGGTCAATGACTATCGCGATCAGAACATCAGACTGGGTGAAGTGGTGGAGAAGGCCCGCCAAATCCAGCCTTGGCTGCTTTCGGCAGACCGCACGGTGGGTGGACCTTACGAGAATCTGATCACACCTGAGCAAACGCTGCCCGAACATGCGCTGCATGTGCCGTGGGAGAGCTGCATTACGATGGGCACGTCTTTCTCCTTCCGCTACGAGGACAACTATAAATCGGTACGCCAACTCATTCATCTGCTCGTGGAAATTGTGGCTAAAGGCGGCAACCTCGCACTTAATGTCGGACCTCAGCCCGATGGTAGACTTTCTGAAACCGCCATTTCCCGGATTCAGGGGATGGGAGCATGGCTGAAGGTTTATGGAGAGGCGATTTACGGAACTCGGATTTGTGAACCTTGCTCGGTTGGCCAGGTTAAATTTACCCGAAAAGACGACACCACCTACGCCTTCCACTTGTATAAGGATGAACATGAGACGGTTCAAGAGGAGCTGCATTTGCCGCTTACAGCCGATTTTAGCCGGATTGATCTGGTTGGAGGGCAGGACAATCTTGAATACCGCCGCACGGACAAAGGTGTCGTAGTCCGTCTTCCGGATACGGAGCGTCAGGCCGGGGCACCAATCGCGCATGTATTCCGAATCAACCAATAAATAACTTCAATATCGTATAAGAAGGGTGCTGACCTGATATGCAAAAATGGTTTGAGGAAGCGAAATTGGGCATTTTCATTCATTATGGCATTTATGCAGTCGACGGGGTTGCCGAATCATGGTCTTTTTATAACGGGCGGATTCCGTATGAACAATACATGAAACAGTTGGATGGCTTTACCGCGTCTAAATTTAATGCGGACTACTGGGCCGATCTGATTGAGAAATCAGGAGCGAAGTACGCCGTACTTACGACCAAGCATCACGATGGCGTCGCGCTGTGGGACACGCAGTACAGTGATTTGAACGTCGTGAAAAAAACGCCGGCCAAGCGGGATTTGATCAAGGAGTACGCTGAAGCGGTCACGAAAAGGGGTATCCACCTCGGTATGTACTTTTCGCTGATCGATTGGTCGCATCCGGATTATCCAAGCGTGTATGCAAACGGCATGGTTCCGGAGGATTTGAGCCAGGTCAATAAATATTCGAATCCAGTCGACGGTGTGCAGGACGAAGAGAAGTGGCAGAAGTTTTTGAAGTTTAATAATGATCAGCTGAAGGAAATTTTATCGAACTACGGCAAGGTGGATCTGTTATGGTTCGATGGTGATTGGGAGCGGAGCGCCGAGCAGTGGAATCTGCCGGAGTTCAAGCATTACCTGAAATCATTCAATCCAGACCTCATCATCAACTCAAGGCTTCAAGGACACGGAGACTATAAGACGCCGGAGCAGGGACTTCCGATTACCAGACCTGAAGGTCCGTGGGAATTCTGTACGACGATTAATACCTCCTGGGGCTATGTACCGACAGACGACAAGTATAAATCGCTTAATCAGATCATCCGTATGTTCTGCGATTGCATCTCTCTGGGAGGCAACATGCTGCTAGATATCGGTCCAAGGGAAGACGGGACGATTGATCAGCGGCAGGAGGATATTTTGCTGGGTCTTGGCGAATGGATACGTACGCACGAAGAGGCGGTCTTTGGAACAGAGGAAGGGATCATGACACGCTATTACCTGGGAGGCAGCACGATTTCCAAAGACCGGAAGACACTGTACCTTTTTGTCTACGACGATCCGAAGGAGAATGTATGCCTCAAGGGATTATGCAATAAGATCCGTAAAATCACGGTGCTCCACTCGGGCAAAGAGCTTACGCATGAGATTCATGGCGGCGTCCCATGGTTCAACATTCCGGGAACGACATGGATTCATATGACCGCCGAGGACTCGCATGATCAGGTTACGGTGCTGAAGCTGGAGTTCGACGAGGAAGTGGAAATGTACGGAGGCTCCGGCACGGTCGTAACGCATAATTAAAAGGGAACCCCAAAATTCAAAGATATCCGGAGGGAACGACATGAACCGAAGCGGAGTACCTGAGCCTAAGATCGAATATGCTCCCAAGCATTACATATGCCGGCGCGCAGCAGAGCCCCTTGTGTTAGACGGGCAGCTCGATAAGCCGTTCTGGCAGACTGCGGATTGGACGGATGATTTCGTGGATATTGAAGGCGACCTGCGCCCAAGACCTGCCAAGCAGACACGCGTCAAAATGTTGTGGGACAACGAATATTTCTACTTTGGGGCGGAGCTTATTGAGGACCAGATTTGGGCGACGCTTACGGAGCGGGACTCGGTCATCTTTTACGATAATGATTTTGAGATCTTCATTGATCCGGATGGGGATACCCATCAGTATTACGAGTTCGAGATCAACGCGCTGAATACGGTGTGGGATCTGCTCTTGGTGAAGCCCTACCGTGACGGCGGCCCGCCGGTAAACGGCTGGGACATCAGCGGGCTAAAGACGGCGGTACATATCGACGGCGAGCTTAACCGTCCGGAAGCCGCGAACCGGAAATGGAGCGTGGAAGTGGCGATTCCATGGAAGAGCTTGAGAGAATGCGCGGTAGAAACCCGCCCGCCGATGAAAGGTGAATTTTGGCGCGTGAATTTCTCCCGTGTTGAATGGCAAACCGAGGTACAGGACGGGGAATACCGTAAGCTATTGAATCCGGAAACCGGTAAGCCTTTTCCAGAAGACAACTGGGTATGGTCACCGATGGGCATTATCAATATGCATTATCCGGAGCTGTGGGGTTATGTCGTATTCGCAGACGGCGAAGGTCCGAATACGTTCGAGCTGCCGCAGGATGAACGCATCAAGTGGGAGCTGCGGAAGCTTTACTACCGCGAGCGCAATTATTACGAAGCAGAAGGGAAATTCACCGAAGAGGCGAAGCTCCTGATGGGCGATGATTCATGGAGCATTGTACCGGAGATCGAAACGACTCGGAGTCTGTTCCAGATTACGGCTTCTTCATCGGACGGGACCGCAGTGTACTGTATCCGCGAAGACGGAAAGCTATGGAAGGAGTGAATGGAATGACCATGCAGACCTCTGTATTTTCATTGGATCCAAAAACCATGGAGCAAATCGACTGCAAGTTCCATGAGAAACGACAGTTGGCACAGGCTAGAGCACATGAGCTGTTTGGTGTTTTTCAAGAAGAGCTGACCGAAGAGGAGACCTGGGCTCTTAAATACCTGTTCGCCTATATGCCGGTCAATGATATGGCTGATTACGATGGGGCCTTATTCCTCAGTCATGTACGGCAGACGCTTGAAATCCGTAAGCAAATGCCTTGGGGTGAACGGGTGCCGGACCATTTGTTCCTGCATTTTGTGCTTCCTTACCGGGTTAATACAGAAAATATCGAGGATTCCCGCGGTATGTTGTATGAAGCATTGGCAGACCGCACGAAGTCATTATCCATGGCCGATGCGATTCTGGAGACGAACTACTGGTGTCATGAGAAGGCAACCTACATCGGCAGCGATCTGAGAACGATCTCGCCGCTGACCATGATCCGGAATGCGCGCGGACGCTGCGGTGAAGAGTCTACCCTTGCCGTAGCTGCCTTGCGCAGTATCGGCATTCCTGCCCGCCAGGTCTATACGCCGCGCTGGGCACACTGCGATGATAACCACGCCTGGGTGGAGGCATGGGCCGATGGCACCTGGTATTACATTGGCGCTTGCGAGCCTGAAGCCCGTCTGAACCAGGGCTGGTTCAGTCCGCCTGCACGCCGGGCAATGCTGATCAACACGCGGATTTATGCGGATTATCCAGGACCGGAAGACATTACGCTTGCCGATGAATGGTTCACGGAAATCAATTTGCTGGAAAACTATGCGCCGACGCGGACGATTACCGTGCTTGCGAAGGATGAGCAGGGGAATCCGGTCAGTGGTGCCGATGTTTATTTCGAGCTGTACAATATGGCGGAATTCTACCCCATTGCTGTGATTCCAACGAACGCACAGGGAGAAGCGTCGTTTAAGACGGGGCTAGGCGATTTGCTCATTCGCGTTGTCCATGCCGGCAAATGGGGAGTACTGAAGATTACGGTAACGGACAAGGATTATTATGAGATCGTCCTTGACCAAACGCAGCAGCCGGTCGGAACGATGGATTTGGACATGGTGCCTCCTCCGGAACGCGAGGGCGATGCCACCGAGCCGCTTTCTGAAGACAAGATTCAAAAACATAACAAACGAATTGAAGAAGGCACGAAAATCCGGACGGGATATGAAGATACGTTCCTAACTGAAGCGGAGGCTGCAGAGCTTGCCGGAGAAACCAGTCTTCCGGCAGAGCGGGTATGGGACGTGTTACGTAAAGCACGCGGAAACAGCTGCGAAATTGCCGCCTTCCTGCGGGAGCGTTCGGGCGAGTATGGGGAGTGGCCGTTGCGGCTGCTGGAGAGCTTGAATGAGAAAGATCTGGTGGACACGTTCCACGAAACGCTGGATGATCATCTGATTGGTTCTTTGTCTCAGCGACGGGATTTTCCGGAGGACATCTTCGTGCAGTACGTGCTTTGTCCACGTGTGTTGTACGAGATGATCGTGCCTTACAAGCAGTTTTTCCAAGAGGCGTTCACGGAGTCTGAAGCTGAAGCATTCAGAGCCAATCCGTCAGAGCTTGCGCTTAAACTGGATGAAGGTTACGGCATATGGGAAGACCTTCCGAACCTGAAGGGGAAAGGGAATCCGGTCGGTACGTACAAGCTGATGAGAGGGGACCGTGTCTCGCTGGATATTCTCTTCGTAGCTATCTGCCGCAGTTTGGGCATTCCGGCCCGGCTTCATCCAAGCGAGCTGAAGCCGCAATATATGGCCAGCGGCAGTAGTTGGGTGGATGCGGTATTCCTGCGAACTTCGCCGAAGGTTGAGGAAGCGAAAGAATGGGGTTCACTCCGCCTGCTGCAGGATACCGAAGCCGCACCGGAAACGCCTGCCGCTTCTTATGCTGAGAATTTTACATTTGCGCGTCTCGAGAATGGGATTTATAAGACGCTGTTATATCCGGATGGCAAAAAAGACGTGTATGACGAGCAGTTCGAAGTGGAACCTGGCTCCTATCGATTAACATCGGGTGTGCGACTAAAGGATGGCACGGTGAGAGCAAGATTCACTTATTTCGAGGTACGTGCCGGAGAACAAGCCGATGTGGTGCTGACGTACAGATCGGCTGAGCAGGAGATACCTGTTCTGGGAACCGTGGACAGAACAATCACGATGACGGCGCTGGATGGAACAAGCGTGAGCCTAGGAGATTTACTGGGCGTAAATGGCACGATTGCAGCCTGGATCGAGCCGGAGCGGGAACCAACGAAGCATCTTTTCCGCGAAATCGGCGAGCTGGCCGAGCCGTTTGCGGAGCTAGGGGCTCCGGTTGTTCTCATCATCGGCGACGCGCAGTGGACGGCATCGTTTGATCCGGCCAATTATCCGAAGCTGCCGCCGCGTACTATTTTTGTCCGGGATACCACATATGCAGGATTACCGGACTTGATTGCGAATTCGCCAGCTCATGAGGCAGGCTTCCCGCATCTTTTCGTGCTGGATGGTCAGGATCAAATCCGCTATACAGCCTCGGGATACAAAATCGGAACCGGGAAGGAAGCTTTGCAGGTATTGTCCGGTGTATGGAAGCAAACTACGGATCGGAGTGAAGGATAAATGACAAAGACGAACTACATTGTCGCGGGTTATGCCGGCGACGCCAAGCTTCCCCATATTACGCGGGAAGATCTAATGAAACTGACCCATCTAAATGTGGCCTTCGGCCATGTACGGAGTCATCAAATCTCGACGGATCATCTCCAAAATTTGGGGCATCTCCATGACATCAAGCGCGAGCATCCGGAGCTGTGCATCTTGCTGTCCGTAGGCGGCTGGAGCGCAGGCGGCTTCTCGGAAGCTGCTGCCACGGAAGAGGGAAGACGCAGCATGGCGGAGTCGGCGGTCCGCGTGCTGGCAGAGCATCCGTTTGACGGAATCGATCTCGATTGGGAGTATCCGAGCTACGGTGAGGCTGAAATTGCGTCCAGTCCGGATGACAAAACGAATTTCACGCTCCTGCTTAAGACCATTCGGGAAGCTTTGGACCGTAAAGGGGAGCAGGATGGACGCCATTACCTACTGACCATCGCAGCGGGGGCAGACCAATATTATGTGGACGGCACCGAAATGGATCAGGCGCAAAAGCATCTGGATTTTGTCCAGCTGATGACCTATGACATGCGCGGCGGATTTCAGGTTCTGACCGGACATCATACGAACTTGTATACACCGACAGGGGATTTGTTCCGCATCAGCACGGATGCATCCGTGAACATATTCATCCGTGCCGGCGTACCAAAGGAAAAAATCGTCATCGGAGCGGCCTTTTACTCCCGCGTGTGGAATCAGGTGCCGGACCGGAATCAGGGGCTTCACCAAATGGCCGGCACCACTGGCGGATACGGACCGAATTATACGACGCTTTCAGCAGACTACATTAACAAAAATGGCTATGTTCGATATTGGGATTCAGAGGCCTGCGCGCCGTATCTGTTTAATGGGTCCAGCCTGATTTCCTATGATGATGAAGAATCGATCGGGCATAAATGCGAGTATGTCAAGAATAGTGGCTTAGCCGGAATCATGTTCTGGGAATACAGCTGCGACGAAACACATCAATTGCTTGACGCGATGTACCGCGGGCTTAGATTATAGATTGTAAGATACGAAGAATAGAATCAGAGAAGCAAACTGAGGCCAAGAAGGCTGAAGACTGGCAGTGCGATGAATGAGGTGTGAGCCTGTATCATCATTCCTTATGGAAGCATGCGGAGTCTTCGGCCTTCTTTTTACATACGCGTTGTCCAAGTGAATGATATGGCAGTATTGCAGATTTCATATTTTAAATTTTAATAGAGGGCGTGACAACCATAACTCTTTCAGATTATGAACTCATGAAAATCCAAGTGGAAACGTTATATGTACTGGATGACCGGGAGCGGATCGCTGCCATTAATGAACCTTTGGATATGCAGCCTCCAGCCGTTTTTATCGGAAAAACGAAAGAAGGGCTGGTCATTCGCTTCAGGCGGGATCTGCCTCAAAAGTTGATAGAGGAGATCTTGAGCTGTACGGAAGCGTCCCTGGATGTAGTTCAACTCTGCCGGGTGATTGAATCCTATAAAAAGGTGACGGACATCTGGATGGGCCCGGCTTATGTTTTCCGATGGGATGATGTCCCTCCTGTAGCAGAGCCAAACATCCTCTTGATCGGCGAATCCAATCGGCATCTGTTGAAGAAAAACTTCAGCATCCTGCATGAAGAGCTGTCCGAGCATTTACCTGCTGCAGGTTATGTTGCGGATGGGGAAGTGGTCTCCATATGCTGCAGCGCGCGTATATCCGGCAGGGCTGCCGAAGCTAGCTTGAAAACCGTAGAGGCCTTCAGGGGACAGGGGCTTGCCCCGCTGGTGGTTCAATCCTGGTGCAGGCAAGTCAGCAGACAGGGACTTATCCCGCTGTACAGCACTTCATGGGATAACCTGAGCTCACAGGCCGTAGCGCGGAAACTGGGCTTGCACCAATATGGCATGGATCTAAGCATCAGTACGGGATAGAAGTTTGAAAACACATTCTCATTTAATTAGCCCCAGATCAGATGGTTGGCAGGATCCCTGTTGCTTGCATCCGAACCCCTTCGAACCCCTCTATCCACGAGATATTAAATCTTTGAATCCTTCCTTCGATAGGCCCAAACTTGTGAATTCTCTTAAGATTATGATCTTTCATAGTATTTTGGCACAAATTAAATAGCAGCAATATGTGACGCTTATGATCGGTTAGTTCTCAACATGTATAACCTGTGGTACACTTTGAATAATCATTTTCCAATATATGTATTGTTATAATACGATATGGACTCCTTTCAATAGAGCACTCTTAGGGGGGGCGTGAGAGATTTTGATAAAAACAGCAGTGGGATTACTGGCGGCACTTCTGTTTTTATCCGGCTGCGGCAGTACGTACACGTATAAAGACGCGGAAAAAGACGGCTACGTTGTAGCAGGTGCAGGGCCAGGTCAACAAGCGAACATAGAGAAGCTGGAGCAGTTTTATGCTGATTTTCAAAATAAAGTCCCTTCCAAGGTCCGGATCGTTCATTTTACAGATGAAGGCGACCCCGTTTATCTGGATCTAAACAGTAACGGCCAAGACATTCAATTTACTAGAGATAACTCAAAGGATCAATTCGGCGGACAGGACAGGGGCAAAAAATCTACCGTATGCAAGCAGATCATCAAACGCGACGAGATGAGTGGCGATGCTTCAGGCGTGGAATATGATCTGAAAGACTGCACAGATGACATTGGATACAGCGATGCGGAGAGTAAGGAGTATTTTCTATTATTTTTGGAAGATAAGAAGTAGGCAGAAATTTCCGTAAAAATGAAGCGAGGTGCTGAAATGGATAAGAACATCATGTTGAAACAGCTGTCCGATCCGTCGGAAGCCGTGATGCTGGATAAGGCATTTTCAAGCCATTTTGAGTGGTACAGGCAGGGAGATTATTACGAGAGATGTCTGAGGGAGAATCGGGAAGGAAGCCGGATCACATTGATGGCCTTTTATGGGGATATTTTGGCGGGATGCTGCCATCTACTGCACCGTTCCAAGTATCCATATTTTCTTGAGCATAACATTCCGGAGATCAATGACCTGAACGTGTTCCCGAAATTTCGCCGCAATCATATCGCGAGCAGATTATTTGATGAATTCGAAAGCATTGCTGCCCAAACCTATTCGCATATAGGCCTGGGCGTTGGACTTTACGAGGACTACGGGAACGCTCAGCGGATGTATACATCACGCGGATATATTTTGGATGGACAAGGGATGACCTACAAAAATCAGAAGGTTATCCCAGGCCAGCCCGTTATGGTCGATGATGATCTGATCCTTTATTTGATCAAAAAGCTGTAGAGCGAATCTAGCATATCTTTATAGAAGGAGGCATGCATCTGAATGGTACAAAAACAGACTCCCCCCGAACATGAACTGCCTGCGGGATTGGCGAAACCAGCGCAGCGCGCTCTGATCGGAGCTGGACTCGTGAACCTGGAGCACATTGCCAAGGTCAGTGAGGACGAGCTGAAGCAGCTGCACGGAATCGGACCGAACGCACTGAAAATCATCCGGCAGGTGCTGGAGGAGAAGGGGCTTTCTTTTGCAGAGAAATGAGATTGAAAGACCGGGAATATAAATGAACGATATTAAGGAGAAAGAAGAAGGTGACATCATGATTCAATTTTCAAACGGCAAGGTCACGGTATTTCAAAGCGTTTTGTTTCAGACCACTTCGACCGTCATTCAGCTGGATGATTTCATCCTCGTCGTGGACCCTAATTGGCTCCCAGGCGAGATTCAGGAGATCAAGGCCCACGTGGATGCAGTACAAGGGGATAAACCGTGTTATTTGTTGTTTACGCACGCGGACTACGACCATATCATCGGGTACAAAGCCTTTCCGGGGGCAAAAACTATCGGGAGCGCCGGACTTGCGAATTATCCGAAAAAAGACCATAAGCTGAAGTTGATTCGGGATTTTGACGCCACCTATTATGTGTCACGCGACTATCCAGTGGAATTTCCGGAGCTGGATATCGTCATCGGTGCGGACGGCCAGCAGATTACGATCGGTTCCACCACGTTGACCTTTTACCTGGCTCCGGGTCATACGGAAGACGGCTTGTTCACGGTGATTGATGCGGAAGGTGTTTTTGTCGCTGGTGATTATTTATCAGACTTCGAGCTTCCTTTTATTTATTACAGCGCTCAGGCGTACGAGGAGACGATTCGTAAGGCTAAGCAGATTTTGCATGGTCATCCGGTACGGCTTCTCGTTCCTGGTCATGGTCAGCATACCAAAAGCCGCGCTGAGATGGACCGGAGAGTGGGCGTGGCGCTGGACCATTTGAAGCGATTGAAGCAGGCGGTTCTTGCCGGTGACGAGCAGGTTTTGGAGCAGCTGAAGCTTGAGCATGGTTTTCTATCCGAAACGACGATGGAGTGCCATAAGGATAACGTGAGGATTATGAGGCATGAGCTTCTGGGAGAAACGGCAGAGGAGGAATGATGATGAATTATACCATCCGTCTGATTACGGAGCAGGATGTTCCTTTTATGTGGGAGATGCTCTATGAATCGATGTATGTACCCGAAGGCCAGGAGCCGTTCAACAGGGATATTCTACGGGACCCTTCGATCGCCAAGTATGCCGAGAATTGGGGCCGGGCGGGAGATATCGGACTAATCGCCGTGACGGATGAGGGAGAGCCTCTGGGCACCATTACAACGCGATTTTTTCAGGAAGACAACCAAGGATATGGATATGTCGGGGCTGACGTACCAGAGTTGGGCATGGCTCTATCGCAGACGCATCGGGGACAGGGGATTGGAACGGCACTGATGCAGGCATTGTTTGAAGAGCTGCACAAGAACGGGATTGCCCGGGTTTCGCTAAGCGTAGATCCAAACAACACGGCCGCGGTGAAGCTGTATCAGCGCTTTGGATTTGAAAAAGTGGGCATGGCAGGCACGTCCATAACGATGGTTACCGATGTGCGGCAGTCAGGTGTTGAATGATGATCATCTGGGTGAACGGCGCATTTGGAGCGGGAAAAACGCAAACGGCGCATGAGCTTCAGCGGCGGATACCGCATTCCTATATTTATGATCCGGAGAATGCCGGTTATTTTATCCGCAAAAATATCCCCGCCAGTATGGCCAAAAGCGATTTTCAGGATCATAAGGTGTGGCGCGAAACGAATTACAGCATGATCAAGTACATTCATGACGAATATGACGGAACCCTGATCATTCCGATGACGATCGTAGATCCGCAATATTTTGACGATATCGTTGGCAGGCTGAGACGGGACGGGGTTGTTATTCACCATTTTGCGCTGTGCGCTACGAGAGAGACTCTTCTGAAAAGACTGCGGAGTCGCGGCGAAAATGATCGCTCATGGGCGGCGCAGCAAATCGACAGATGCATTGATGGGCTCTCCCTTCCCGTGTTTGAACGGCATCTGCAGACGGATGCGATGACGATTTCTGATGTGGTGGAGGCCATTGCGGCGGTGTTAGACATCACACTCATGCCCGACCAACACGGGAAACTGCGCAAACAATACGACAAAATTATGACGCAGATCAGGCATATTCGTTTTTTTCAATAAGGATTCTATTGTATCGGCACAGGACATGGCTGCTGTATGGCTCAGCTGATATATATTAGTAAGTACTATTAATACCAATCATTTTATATAAGAGTGGGTGGTAGCTTTGCATCAACAAATCGAGGAGTATGCTTTGAATGCCTGGCCTGCATTGCAGACGCTCGTTCATGACGGATGGCTGCTGCGTTTTGCGGACGGTTATACCAAACGATCCAATTCCGTGAATGCCCTCTTCAATGCAGGGGAAGATCATCTGGAGCAGAAAATTTCCCGGTGTGAGGCCTTGTACCACCGAGCCGGTCTGAACGCCGTCTTCAAGGTAACGCCATTCGTGCCTGGATCGCTGGATCGTACGCTGGAAGCCTGTGGCTATAAGCTTTGCGATCCATCTTCTGTCATGATCTTGGAGGATCTGGCTGCTGCGGCGGAACCGAAGCTGACGGATATTGAATGTTCGCCGTCGTTAACGCCTGAGTGGACGGACACCTTCGCTTCAATGAACCATGGGCTATCCGCACGGAACAAAGCGGCCATGCAGAAAATGCTGTCACAAACGGTGCTGCAAACGGGATATTTTACCTTGTATCAGGAGTCTGTTCCGGTAGCTTGCGGTCTCGGGGTGATCGAGGACAAGTTCGTCGGGTTGTTTGATATTATTACGTCGGAGGATCACCGGAACTGGGGATACGGAGAACAGCTGATCCTGAACATATTGAAATGGGCAAAAGAAAACGGGGCGGCGCACAGCTATCTTCAGGTACTTCAGGATAATCTGCCTGCCAATTGGCTGTACGAGAAGCTGGGCTACCGTCAAATCTATTCCTATTGGTACCGAAGCAAAGCCTTGCTGTAAGGCGATATTTCAGACACCGGAAAAGAGGACTTTATGGAATCAACTGCGTTTCTAGTCATATGTATTTTCGTTGTGGTAGGGGCCGGTTTTATTCAGGGGCTGACGAGCTTCGGATTTGCCCTGATTGCCATGCCTTTTCTGGCAAGGGTCATTCCGCTTCAGCAGGCGGTTCCCGCTGTCGTTATTTTGGGTCTATGCACCAATCTTATAGTGATCGTAGATGCGAGGCGCCACGTAGATTTGAAGAAAATCTGGATTCTCATCCTGTCTAGCTTACTGGCCGCACCAATTGGAACCTATCTTCTTCTTCTGCTGGATGAGCGGCTTCTGAAATTGTTTACGGGAGTGTTCATTATCCTGATCGCTGTTCTCTTGCTACTTGGAAAGTCTTTTCCAGTTAAAAACGAGAAACTTGCCTTTGTGCCGGTGGGCATCATCAGTGGGCTGCTGAACGGAAGCATATCGATGAGCGGACCGCCAGTGGCTCTTTTTCTATCAAATCAACAACAGGCAAGGAAACCTTTCGGGCCAATATTACGGCGTATGCCATCATTTTAAATGTCATTACGATCTGTACCTTTGCTTACAGCGGCATACTGACCAAGCAGGTATTTACTTATTCCTTATGGCTCATTCCCAGCATGTTAGTCGGCGTATTTATTGGCATTAAAGCGATCAGGAAGCTGAACGATCAGTGGTTCAGAAGGTTGGCGCTGTGGGTGATTATCCTGTCCGGTACGTGGACGGTGATCAGCACATTTTAGAAAAAGAGGTGTACGCATGAAATTCATCATCCTTTTTGGTCCCCAGGCTGTCGGGAAAATGACGGTAGGGCAGGAGCTTGAGAAAATCACGGATTTAAAGCTGTTTCACAACCATATGACCATCGAGCTGGTTACTCCGTTTTTTAGCTACGGCTCACCTGCTGGCAATCGTCTGGTCCATTTATTTCGGCAGGAGATTTTTGAGGAAGTGGCCAAAAGCGATCTGGCCGGACTCATCTTCACGTTTGTGTGGGCGTTTGATCTGCAGAGTGATTGGGATTATGTGGAGGAAATCAGCCGTATTTTCGAATCCCAGGGCGGCACGGTGTATTATGTGGAACTGGAAGCAGATATGGACGAGCGGCTGGAACGCAACAAGAGCCCGCACCGACTAAGCCACAAACCGACCAAAAGAAATCTGGAATTCTCCGAAAGAAATCTGAGGAAGACGATGGAGAACCACCGGCTTAATTCCATGGAGGGGGAAATCAAGAATTCCCATTATTTGAGAATTAACAACACCCGTCTGAGTCCGGAGGACGTCGCTCAGATGATTAAGGATAAATTTGGGCTGTGAACCGATAGTCGGAAGAGGAGAACAAGAAGCAGGCGGATTCCTCCATTGCGAGAGTCGTGGCACGGGTGAAATAAGTTTCTACGAAGGAGTGGGTACATATGAACAACAAAGTCATTACATACTACAATGCCTTCGACGAATGGGGACGGCTCGACCGGGAGCCTATTGAATTCATCATTAATATGCATCATATTCAAAGCCTGCTTCCGCCGCAGGGACATATTTTGGATAACGGCGCCGGGCCGGGAAAATATTCAATTGAGCTTGCCAAGCTGGGCTATCGGATGACGCTGACAGATTTAACACCGAAGTCGGTTGATATAGCGAAGATAAAAGCCGAAGAATATCAGATTGAAGATCAGTTCGACGGGTTTTACGCGGCAGATGCCAGAGACTTGAGCCTGTTTCCGGATGACCGCTATGATGCCGCCCTGATGCTGGGACCGCTGTATCATCTGCAGACTGAAGAGGGCCGTGTACAAGCTGTTCAGGAGCTGCATCGGGTGACGAAGCCGGGCGGGCTTGTATTTGTGGCGATGATGTCTAGAACCCGGTTCTTGACGACGTCGCTCATGCATCCTGAGATGTGGAAGCCGAACCATACGGTTCAGGGTATTACAGATTTCCTGCGGACGGGAACGTTTGACCATGCGGATGAAGGAAGATTCACAGGGGCGTACTATTTTAACATTGATGAGATCAACCCGTTTATGGAGTCGCATGGATTCGAAACGGTCAAATTGGTCGGATCGAGCAGTATTGCGGGCGCAATGCAGCCGGAGCAGTGGGATTACTGGGAGCAGCAAGGCGATGAGGCATTCCGGCAGATCATGGACATGGTTCTGAAAAATTCCGAGAATCCGTATATGTTGGGCTCTGCATCGCATTTGCTTTATATCGGCAGGAAAAAGTAGAGCGAATGAACGTCATAACTTTTAAAAAATGAAGAGAGCCGGAAGAGCTCTCTTTTTTAATGTTCGACTGGGTTTGGTGGGCGTGTTTGCTTTCTTCGTAGGATTTCTTACAGTCCTTTGCCGCCTAAAAGATTCAGAGGTATCGCTTCTACACCGGCTATCAGCGGCATGGCCCGCGCAATGGAATCCCGGGTTTCAGGCTGATCCAGTGATGCTTTATGCGCATCAGCGCTGCTCCACACTTCAGTCACCCAAACGGCGTCGGGTTCCTTTTCCGACAGGTTGATCAAATAGAGCTCGCATTCTTTTACGGTCTGAGCCGCATTTGCTGCCTCCATCAGAATGTTTGTAAGCTTGTCCCGCTCTCCGGCTTTTGCCGTAAATTTCACGTATGCCGCATATTTGTCCATGCTCTGTACTCTCCTTTTGTCGCCCGTATTTAATCTCTATTTTCTATGAAACCGTATACGATTACAACCAAGATAGATTAAAATTGGAATTAAAGTTATTTTTTTTCGAAACCATGCTGCACCGGAAGGGGGAGATACCCATTAGAATCCGTATTATTGGCGCTTGCGGCAGTGGAAAATCATATATTGCGCGCGAGTGCTCCCGCCGGCTGGGAATCCCTCACTACGAAACCGATAATTTTGTGTGGGAACGTGGTCTAGAACAACGCAAATTTCCGATTGAGACAAGAGATAGGCTTTTAAGGGAAGCGGTCCGTACCGAGGCTTGGATCATTGAAGGCGTACACCATAAATGGGGAAAAGAGAGCTTTGAGCACGCCGATGTTATTTTCATCATCTCGCCGAATAAATTCATTCGGGACTTCCGGATCTTGCGGAGGTTCGTCCGGGCGAGACTTGGACTGGAACGGGCCAACTACAAGCAGTCTTTCAAAAATTTGCTAGTGATGACGTTTGTGTGGAACAAAGGCTTCGACCAGAAGAACATGAACGAAATTTTGGAGCTTACGCAGCCTTATGAAGGCAGAAGAATCATCGTGAAATCAAACAAGGAGATTTTGGAGTACATACAAGGCGCGGGGTACGGCGGATGAAAAAGAGATAACATAAAAGAGAAGGCGGGAATAAGAAAATGAAAATCGTGATCGGACAGCCCAAACTGGAATCGGAGCTGAACCAACTGGAGCTGACATTAACAGCTTACCCGGAGGCGGATGTGGTCATTTTTCCTGAGGGATACATCAATGCGAATTTGGAACAGGCGCGCAAGCTGGCTCGTATGCACCATACCGCAATCATCTCGGGCTACAAGAATCCCAAGGATTGGTCCGTCGTCATCGATGCTTCGGGAGATCTTCTACTGAACCGGGCCAAATATGAGGCTGGCGGCGCAGCAGAGGTGAACGGACAACGGATCGCGCATTTGTTATGCGATGAACTGGTACTGCAGGGGCTTAAAGAGCAGGCAGAACCTGTGGATATGATCGCGCATCCCATCGGTGTGGGAATGTTCAGCGAGGAGCAATTTGAGGAATGGATTACGGTTGCCAAAAATATCGCAAAGCAGCATCATGCGCTCATCATCGGAACCAGCCATGCCGACGGATCATACCGTGATTCCGCAGTTTCGATTCCTATTGCCTACTGTATTGACCCGGATGGGAGGGAGGTTTTTATACGCAAAAATGATACGCGTACTGTTCTGTTGGACACAGAAACGATGCAGTACATAGTAAGCGAGGCAGTCTACAGGTAATACAGCAGCCATGAGATTGGCGAACCCAATCATGCACTCGAAAAGGAAAAATCAAGATAAAAGGAGCGAACATGTTATGAGCAGCCCCATACAGAACCAAATTCAGACGGTATTCATACCAGTAAGCAGCATTGAAGCGGCGCGGGATTGGTATTGCGATATTTTGGGCGTCCCTGCGGATGGAGAAATACTGCATGGCCATCTGTTCATTCTCCCAATGAAGGGATCTGCGGGCATCATTCTGGACAGCCGGATTTATGCACCAGACCATGTGTTTCGCATTCCTGCCGTACAGCTGCTTACGGATGACATTGAGAAATCTTATGTGTATATGAAGGAGAGAAACGTCGAGCTTGTTACGGAAATTCAATATAATCAATGGTTTAATTTTAAAGACCCTGACGGAAACATGCTCATGATCTGCAAATGCTGATGGAGAAGGAGCAGTAGTATGTCTACAGCTGATACTTGGGAGGGATTCACTATGCCAAAGCGTTGTTTTATCATCACGGGAACATCAAAAGGGATGGGCGAGGCCCTCAGCCGAACCATGCTCGATCGAGGAGATACTGTATACGGTATTTCGAGAAGCGAAGCAGCCGAAACACTGGCTCAGCGACCCGGTTATATCCATACCCGCTTTGATCTGATGCAGACCGCTCATATCGATAGGATGTTGTGCTCCATTCTGCAGCAGATCGATCCGGATGAATATGAGATGATATGCCTAGTGAACAACGCGGCGATGCTTGAGCCTTTAAAGCTTGTGGAAGACATGCTGCCTGAGGAAGTGACCGCGAATATCCAGATCAGCCTGATTGCCCCGATGATACTGACATCCGTGTTTATCCGCGACACCAGAGGGTGGGAAATCCGGAAAAAGGTTGTCCAGATTACATCAGGCTCAGGCTCTGCTGCCAATCCGGCCATGAGTGTTTATTCTACTGCCAAAGCAGGCCTGAACATGTTCACCCGATGTGCCGGAACTGAGCTTTC
Organism: Paenibacillus mangrovi; assembly: GCF_022898935.1. GTDB lineage: Bacteria > Bacillota > Bacilli > Paenibacillales > Paenibacillaceae > Paenibacillus_AQ > Paenibacillus_AQ mangrovi. Next base: position 186,180 of record NZ_JALIRP010000006.1, read on the forward strand.
GGATCGCGTGGAGGTGATTGCAGTGGATCCCGGAATGGTGGATACGCCGATGCAGGCGATTGCTAGGAACAAGAATGCTGAGGATTTTGCCTTGTCCGTATACTTTGAGCAGGCGTATCAAGCGGGACAGCTGAAAAAACCCGATGAGCTCGCAGAACATCTGGCACGGATCATAGACGCCAGACTGGAATCCGGAAGAGTGCTGACTTACTTAGAAAACGAGTAATAATTTAAACGAAAGAGGCATTAAAAAGATGAATCATAGTGCAGAGAATCATATTTTCACGATCGAGTGCAAGGACATCATCCTGCGTGAATACCTGGTTGACGATGTAGAAGCGTTGTGTGCATTAACCCGTCAGCCCGAGATCAAGGAATTTTTGCCGGATTGGGACGTGCCACTCGCACAGAGAGTGGAGTGGATCACCCATTATGAAACCGTAGATAACCAGCGTTTTCTGCAAGCTGCCGCGAAGGATGGAAAGGTGGGCGGTATTCCGCTTCGGTTGGGAATCATTTTGAAGGAGAGCGGGGAATTTATTGGCTGGTGCAACACCCTGATGAAGGAAGAGATGCCGAAACCGAACCGTGAGATTATGTACGCTATTTCCAATCAGCACACGAAAAAAGGCTACACGACCCAGGCTGTGCAGTCACTGGCAAAGTACTTGTTTTCTCATACGGATGTAATGATGCTGAACGCGATAGCATTAACCCACAATATTGCCTCCAACAAGGTAATTCGGAAAAGCGGTTTTGAATACGTGGATCTAATTGAGATAGAAGGTAAGACCTACAACCATTACAAGCTTTACAAAGCTTAACTTTATGCAAGAACTACCGGAAGAAATCGATGAAGGGGGAGAGAATGAACATACCTAATGAGTTTTACATTAAGGTCAAACAGATATATGGTGAGGTCGGTGAAGATTGGCTAGCACGTTTGCCAGACATTATCGATAGGTGTAGCGGTAAATGGGGTCTTAGCGAACTTGTTTTGTTAGACAATTACACAAACGCAGTACTGTATGGAACCAGCAGATTCTTTGGGGATGTCGTATTGAAAATTGGTATGGATATCACCTCTGAGATCAAAGCGATGTCTCGATTTAACGAGCTGGCTATTTGTCATTGCTACGTTGCAGATGAGCCTCTAGGTGCACTTCTCTTGGAACGTGTTATGCCAGGAAATGATCTAACAACGATTTCTTCTGAAGAGGAACGAATTAACATAGCCGCTAACCTTATGTTACATTTGAGCGTATTTTCCGATACTGAAGTTGAGTTTCCTACATACCACCAATGGATAGAGAATGATTTTAATCGTATCCGCCGGGAAAGAACAGTGAATGAGTCAATGATTCGTTATATGGAGTTAGCTGAAAAGTTCTTTCAAGAAATGCAGTCACTCGGACGAATTCCGAAGCTGCTGCACGGCGATTTGCACCATGAAAACATACTTCAAGACAGAAGTGGTCATTGGAAGGCAATCGATCCTAAAGGTGTCATTGGTACACCGTGTCTGGAGAGTGCTCGATTCATCGTCAATCAGGTAGGACGGGTCCCAGAAAATGAAAAATCTCATTCTCTAGCAACTATGGCTAATAAGTTTAGTGGAATATTTAAGGAATCTCCTCGAATAATTACATATGGCGCATTCATCGATTTAGTGCTAATTCTTTGTTGTATGTATGAGAATAACGATGATCCGCGAGATATTTTACAGTCTCAGGCTGAATGCCAAATTTATCTCGATTTTATTGAATCTTGCTCATGAAGCTCGAAATTACTTTGCGCACTTGAATGTTGCAAACCAGGAAAGTTCAATTGAATTCAGCAGTGTATGGTTCAGTTTAATTCTTTCTCAGACAGACGCCGATAATCACTGGGAGAGCACCCATGATAACGCTTGAACGCCCTCGAAAAAGTATAGAGGTCCGGATATCCCACTGACGATGCAATTTCACCAATTTGCAGGGACACATCCATGAGCAGTTCACCAGCCCGAGTCAGGCGGAGCCGCTGCACATACTGCTGGGGGGAGACGCCAACCTTTTGCGCAAAAACATGCGAGAAATGAGAGCGATGAAGCCCGAACATCCCTGCGACCGTTTCCACTCGGAGCGTTTCGGTATAATGCAGCTGAAAAAAGCGCAAAGCTTCGTCCACCCAATGCTCTTCAGAGGGTGCTGCGCCAAGAGTACCCGCCGCAGGTTCGTGTTCGAGTTCCTCAAACAAATGATAGGCCGCAGACATCAGCTTCATGACGGACAGCCGGTATAATGGATCATGCCATATGACTTCTTCCATCATCCGCAATCGCTCCCGGCATTCGGGGGTTATGGCCCCATACCGAAAGGGCTGCTTCGCAATGAGTCCGATCCTTTGCATCAGCTCCCGCATTTGCGGCCCCTCCATCGTCAGCCATATCATCTGGAGAGAATCTGTGGATTGAATCCAATATTCGTACGTCAGATGGGGAAACAGGCAGAACATATCATTAGCTCCCAGTTTCACTTCGTTGTTTCCATAGCGGAGCACCAGTTCCCCGCTCAAAACAAAATGAAGTCCATAGCTCTCAATTTGCTTTGGACCGACATGGTAATGGGGACTCGCGATATTGCGTCCCGCCCTCACAAACCAGAATCCGCCTGTGCGCTCATATCCGGAAGGCATATGATGCCACAGGTCCGCCAACTCTTCCGCATATTCCTTCAATGTTATCCCACCTAACATTTTGTTAAATACATTATGGCATTCCTTTCATTTTGAGAACAAGATAAACTTCAATACATAAAAGGAAGAAAATCTAGCATATTCAGCAAATGGAAGGGAGAGTCCGTATTGAAACGTCCAAACATTCTGCTCATCACCAGCGATCAGCAGCACTGGAACACGATCGGTGCCCTAGGAAGCGAAGTACATACACCCAATCTGGATCGTCTGGTTAGGGAAGGAACAGCCTTTACTCGCGCTTATTGCCCGAATCCGACCTGTACGCCATCACGGGCCTCGATGATCACCGGCATGTACCCGAGCCAGCATGGAGCCTGGAGTCTCGGCACCAAGCTGCTTGAGGACCGCCGGACCGTCGGGGAGGATTTGGCGGAGGCAGGCTATCGGACATCTCTGATCGGCAAGGCGCATTTCCAGCCCCTGCGGAGAACGGAGGAATATCCGTCGCTTGAATCGTATCCTCTTATTCAGGATCTCGAATTCTGGAAGTCGTTTCATGGGCCGTTTTATGGCTTCGATCATGTGGAGCTTGCCCGCAACCACACCAATGAAGCACATGTGGGGCAGCATTACGTCCTCTGGATGGAAGAGAAGGGTTATGACAACTGGAGGGATTATTTTCTTGCACCTACAGGTACAATGGACCCGGCGATTACGCACACGTGGCCGATCCCAGAAGAAATTCATTATGATGCATGGATTGCGGAGCGGACGAATGCGATGCTGGAACAGTATCAGCAGGAGGAAGAACCGTTCTTTTTATGGTCGAGCTTCTTCGATCCGCATCCCGATTACTTGGTGCCTGAGCCTTGGGACCGAATGTATGATCCGGAAAAACTGACGATTCCGAGTGTGGTGTCCGGTGAGCATGAGACCAATCCACCGCATTTTGGTATGACGCAGGAGAAGGAGCCGGATTTCAACCATCTGAGGGAGACGGGAATCGGGATTCACGGCTATCATTCCCACCTGTTACCCGAAGACGAATGCAAACAGCTTGTAGGCACTTATTACGGCATGATCAGCTTGATGGACAAATATATAGGCAAAATCCTGGATAAGCTCGATGAGCTTGGACTCTCCGATAACACGGTCGTGGTGTTTACAACGGATCACGGTCACTTTTTCGGACAGCACGGGCTTCAGTACAAAGGCGGTTTCCATTACGAGGATCTGATCAAGCTGCCTTTCCTTGTGCGGTATCCGGGACATGTGCCTGCCGGCAGAACGTCTGCTGCTATTCAATCTTTGGTGGATCTGGCCCCGACCTTCCTCTCATTAACCGGCATTCCGATTCCGGCGATCATGACAGGGGTGGATCAGAGCGAAGTATGGACAGGAACCCTGGAACAGGCGCGCGATCACGCGATCTGCGAGTTCCGGCATGAGCCAACGACCATTCACCAGAAAACGTATATTGATGAACGTCACAAAATTACAATCTATTACCGCCAAATTTACGGAGAGATTTTTGATCTTGAAAATGATCCCGAAGAGCTCCATAATCTATGGGATGATCCGGCTTACGGAAAGCTTAAAAGCGAGCTGCTTCTGAAATATGCCTGGGCAGAGCTCGGCAAAGAACCGATGCCAATGCCGCGAATTTGGGGTGCGTAAGATAGCAAGCCGCCTGCCGTTAAGGGAGGTGGTTTTTTTTCTTAAGATTATAGAATTTAAGTTTTCAGCAAAGCTGAACAATTCTATAATCGCAAGAAAAACTACATCTAAACGCGGTCTGTCATCTGTGAAAGTACGTCGATAGACGTTTTTTCTTATTGGCCAAGGGCTTTTTCCTAAAGGTGCTCCTGTTGTATAATTATAGAAACAAACCTGAACGGACAACTCTAAGGACCCGGCTTGAGATATTTATGATCTTGACCGGGTCTCGTTGTCTTTTACGAGGAATCATAGATTTAAATGGAGGGCTGAGTGTGCAGATACGATTCGGAGAACCCGTGGACCTTCCCGCCGTGTGCAGCTGGGATACGCATTTTGAACCGGATTTTTTAGAGTGGAAGCTGACAAGGCAGGAAGTCATACTGGCTGAAGCTAACGGCCAAATCATCGGTTATTTGCGTCTGGAGTATATCTGGTCCACTGTGCCATATATCGGACTTATTCTTGTTTCGGAGCAAAGCCGCAGGCAGGGGATCGGCAAAGAACTAATCGCATTTACGGAGGAGCACTTGAAGAATCGGGGGCACCTGTACCTATACAGTTCTTCTCAGGCGAATGAAGCAGAACCTCAAAGCTGGCACAGGCATGTCGGATTCGAAGAAACCGGAATCATCTCAGGCATCAATGAAGGAGGCATAGGCGAAGTGTTTTTCAGAAAGCGGATATAAGGATTCTTAAGGCAGCAATTAAGTATTGAATACGACTCGCGCAGCGGGAGAAAAAGAGGACATCATGGGAGAGATAGAACAAGTGGAAATGATTAAGCTGGCAGAACGATTTGTAAAGGAGGAGCTATCCGGTGAGGCGAGCGGTCATGACTGGTGGCATATCGAGCGGGTCCGGAATACGGCCCTCGACATCGCCGAGAAGGAACATGCGGATGCGATTGTGTGCGAGCTGGCGGCGCTTCTGCATGATGTGGCCGATGAAAAGCTGAACGAGAGCAAAGAAGCCGGCCTGGATAAGGTTCACAGCTGGCTGCAGGAGCATACGTCAGATAGGGGCCTAATTGAACAGGTGATGGATATTATATCGACCATGTCCTTTAACGGCGGCCAAAACCCGCCAATGAAAACCCTTGAAGGTCAGGTCGTTCAGGACGCGGACCGCTTGGACGCGCTTGGCGCGATCGGTATTGCCAGAACCTTCGTATACTCGGGAGCAAAGGGCCGCATCATTCACGATCCGGGACTGAGCCACGAGGTGCTTGCTCAGGAGGATTATCGGTCCAGCAATAAAACGGCCATCTATCATTTTTATGAGAAGCTACTGAAGCTGAAAGATTTGATGAATACCCCGTACGCTAGAGAGCTGGCTGAGCAGCGGCATGCTTTTATGGAGCTGTATTTGCAGCAGTTTTACAGTGAATGGAAGGTTCGGGAGGATCAAGATGCTCAAGCTGAATGAAATGTAGTTTTTATTCCGAGGAAAATAACTTTAGGAGGCTATGTTATGACTCAACCCTTTTCTTTTTTGCGTATCGGTTATGTCTATGTGCCGACATGTCGGATCGAAGAATCTATTACTTGGTACACCGAGCATCTGGATTTTAAGCTGATGGACAAATTTGAAGACCGCGGCTCGCAGATCGGCGTGCTTCATCATCCGCACCTGAACTCCATTGCCCTCCTCCTGATCGAAACCCGTGACCGGCAGACTCTGGAAATTTCGAGGAACGGCAAGCCTTTTCCCATCATGGCTCTAAACTGTGCGGACATCGAGTATACATACAATAAGCTGAAGTGTGCGGGCATCGAAGTGGAAGAGCTCTGTACGCTTGGCGACGGCGAAGCCAAATATTTTTATTTCAGGGATCCCGAGGGGAATCTGCTAGAGGCGGCCTGGTCGAAGTGGGACTCGCAGGATGAGATCAAGGAGAACTTCAAGTGATAGGAACTCCCAATTTGGGATCGAGACTGGAAGCAGTCCGGGATGGAGGAGGATATGAAAAAGATATCGATACTCTTTTTTGTTTTCTTCATGCTCGTTCACGCGGAAGTCATGGCGAGCTGGGCTTATCCATTTGTGGTTTATAACAAAGGTATTTACGAAGCGACGCTGGAGCAGGTGAGTCCGGATCTAATTGGGGATTCGATTGGAAAAGTAACCCTCTCCTCCGACCGCGAAGGGACATATCGGGGGAACTTCTCGAATTACCATCCGAAGGGAACCGTCTATTATGCCATCATCGGCACCAGCCCTGCTCAGGAGATTGCCGTTCAAGCCGAAGATGGATTGTATATAAAAGCTGTATTTAAAGGACCGTATACGGTAGCTGAATCAGCGAACAGCAGTTATATATGGATTTGCATGGTGATTGCGGCAGTATTGGTGCTTGTTGTTTTCGTGATATACCACCGCCTTCACCGCAGAACGTCCTAATTCTACCTCGATGCCAGGAGAAAGGAGTGAATAAGAATGAAACGAAAAGTTGTCATTGCAGGTGGAACGGGTTTTATCGGAACCTATTTAGAGGAACAATTCAAACGGCTTGAGTATGAGGTGCTCATCATTTCCAGAAAGGCAGGCCATATCGCTTGGGATGATACGGACGGGATTCGTGAGTCGCTGGAGCATGCGGAGATGCTGATCAATCTGGCGGGCAAATCCGTAAACTGCCGGTATCATGCGAAGAACAAAGCCGAAATTATGAACTCCAGAACGGAAACGACCGATATTCTTGGCCAAGCTGCTTTGGCCTGTGAGCATCCACCTGGACTTTGGATCAACTCGAGCACAGCGACCATCTACCGGCATGCCGAGGATCGTCCGATGACGGAAGCACATGGCGAGATTGGCTCCGGCTTTTCGGTGGAAGTGGCCAAGGCGTGGGAACGATCCTTCTTTTCGTTCTCTCTTCCACATACCCGGCAAATTGCTTTAAGAATTGCGATCGTGCTGGGCCGCGGCGGTGGTGTGATGATACCTTATCGGAATCTGGTCCGGTTTGGTCTCGGCGGCATACAAGGGCCGGGAAGCCAAAAGTTCAGCTGGATTCATCTGGACGACATTTTGGGCATCATTCTTTTTCTGAGAGATCACCCCGAGCTGAGTGGCGTGTTTAATGTATCGTCTCCCAATCCGGTGGACAACCGGGAGCTGATGCAGCAGCTTCGAGAGGTTATGAAGATGCCTTTTGGGCTGCCGTCTCCGGCATGGATGCTTGAATTAGGGGCAAGAGTCATCCAAACCGAGACCGAACTTATTCTCAAAAGCCGCTGGGTTATTCCTGAGAGATTGGAACAGGCGGGGTACCGTTTTAAATATCCGACACTCCGGAAAGCGCTCTGCGATATCATATCCTGATATATATTGTGAGATTAGGGCTTTAGTAAATCGCCAAAGCAAGGTACACTACTTATATTGGTCCTATATCCGATACTTTCCTGAAGGGAGCATCACAACGATGTCTGTTGAAGCTGCAAATACGCTGGAAGAGAAACTGGCTAAAGCCATGAACGAGCCCTCTGCCAGACCTGATTTTTATAACGAACTCCGGAATTCGGAGATTTACGCAATTCAAGGCGGGACAAGTCCTATGCAAGAACAAACAGAGCTGAGTGCAGGACAATCTGTACAGCTCATAAGCGTTGAAATGAACGGGAAGAGATACCTTCCCATTTTCTCTTCGCGCGCCCGTATGCAGGACTTTATCAAAGAGCCGGTTCAATACCTGTCGATCAATGCGGTGCATTTTTTCCAGCTGACCAAAGGGGCGGATCTGCTGCTTAATCCGGGATCTCCTTTTGGCAAAGAATTCAGCGCGCGAGAAATCGAATCCATACTAGACGGTTCGGTGTTTAACGCTCAGGAAGCCTACGTGGTGGAAAAGAACACCCAAACCATGATCGGTCCGCCTGAGGAGCCGCCAACAGAGCTTCTGAATGAACTCAGCGTCGTGTTTGAACGGTTGAAAAACGTGATTTGCGCTTATAACGCTCAGGTGTTTAACCCGCGCACCGACAGAGCTCCGCGTACCCTGATTGCTGTCAGCTATATTGGCAAAGGAGATAACATCATCGCAGAAGCCGGCAAGGTCGCTGAGAACATAGCAGTACAATTCCCGCCTGTCGAGTTCATTGAGCTGAACGGAAGTTCCGGGCTGGAGGGTTATTTTGAGAGCAACTGCAAACCTTTTTATTTAAAAGAAACTTTCTAAAGATTGCTGCGGCCACAAGTTTTCACATCCGCGTTCAGACAAACCTGGCTGAGTAAATTGCCGGGTTTTTTGTATTCAAGTAAAACGGACTTAAGGAGTAGGTAATGACTTCTAGAAAATGGTGCATTGTACTCGTCGCAGTTTTATTGGTGACTAATGGTGTAACTCTCGGACTGCTGATCCAGAGCAGCCACAGTAACGATAAGTTACTCGAAAGCGGAAAAGCATGGGAAGCCTTTACGTTGAACGGGATGGGCCAAAATTGGCAGGTGAATGATTATAAGATGATTAGAACCGCTTCTTCCATCTATCGCGGAAACGGGAGCCTAACCTATCTCGGAGATCCACAAAATATCGAAAAATCAACCTATTTCAGTTATACGTTTTATGAGAAGCAAGCTGGAAAACCGCGTCCTGTGCTAAGCCATACCGAATCTTCGGTGAACGGGCCGGTAGCTATTTTAGAGAATGTTAAGCATTTAGGATCTATTCAAGGTGCGCCATCGGATTGGGAACTTGAAGAAACATCGCAGGACTTAGGTAACTCTTATGTGGAAATAAAATGGAAAGATAATCTTAGCAAACTACATATGGAAAACATTCCTCTTTCGGTAACGGAAGAGTACTCTAGTATGGAATAAAGGAGGAGTTACAAATGTCCGTTGCTACCGGGGTTGTCGCGCTGTTTCCGTTAATTGTATTTATCGGTTTTGGGGGATTGGGTATTGCCTGCATGATTCTGTTCATCCGTTTCGCCGTAAGAGCAATCAAAGCGCTGGATATTTATCTCGCCGAGAAATCTCGTAATAAATTATACTGAAGAAGAGGCTTTAATAATGTGTGGGTGAAAATATGAACATGAAAAGATTTTTGATTGGACAATACGGCGCATTTGATCAGCATAAGTTCGAACGGGATTTCCGGGAGGATTTCTTCGGGATTGAAGCCTGCCTGCTGCAGACCGATGAAGATATGATGGCGCTGCGACAGGCTGCGAGGGAGCATTCTTTTCAGGTGGGCATTCATTTTCCGCTTCGCGACAGAGGGCTTGTCATCCGTGATGCGCTATTTCTCTCTCCGGATCCGGACGAAAGACGAGATGCTTACCGCCTCATCCAAGAGGAACTGGATGAAATTGCGCAACTGCAGCTGAATCCGGCCTATATTCTGTTTCATTATCCGAAGCCGATTATATTGGATGATCGGGTGAACTGGAGCACATGGCATTTCAGTGACCGCAGAGAATATGTCTTTGAGAGTGAATACTCATTTGAAGAGTTTAAGCAGCGGACGGAAGAGTTGTTTCATTGGCTGACGGGGCAAAGTGAACGATACGGCTTTGTGCCTGTGCTCGAATTTGATGCGCTGAACCAATATGTTTATGATTCCGGTGTTTTGGAGGAGTTACTTCAAAAATACCGTTCCATCCGGCTATGTCTGGATACCGGAAGACTGTACCTGCAGGAGAGAAGAGATCCGTCGTTCCAGTCCGTCCGGCTTGTGCGGAAATACGCCAAATATGCGGAAGTCATCCACTTGTGGAACTTACAGTACGGCGACGGCTTTGTAAAGCTTCGTTATCCGGTGCTGCCGGAGCAGCTGCCGAGTGAGGGCTGGGCGCCAATCGCCGAATATCTTCATATCATCAGAGAAGAGAATCCGGACGTGAAAATTCAGTTCGAACACCGTTCCGATCTGGTCAGCGATGAGGATCTGGAGCGGTGCTACCGCTGGGTGTCGGACATGCTTACGAGTTGAACATGACGAAAAGCGCATCGTCTCCAGATATTTTTCGGCGGCCGTGTGCTTTTTTGCTATTGGTAGACATGCGTCCTGGATAAAAGGGGTTGTTTCACTTACACTTATTAGGATAGAAGGCAGCAGAAAGCTTGTACATTAAAATAGAAGGAAGGCCAATAAATTGTCTTACGAATGGATTTTACTCGATGCAGACGAAACTTTGTATGACTTTAAAATGTCCGAAACCCGCGCATTATCCAGCGTACTCGCCAGCATGAACCTGGATCCGGAGGATACCGCAATCACGGATTGCTATAGCCGTATTAATAAAGGACTGTGGCAGGAGCTGGAGCAGGGACGGATTAATTCGACGGACCTTCGTGTGGAGCGTTTCCGGAGATTTTGCCTGGAGCAAGGGCTGGAAGAAGATGCGGTAGTCATCAGCGACCGTTATATAGGAGTATTATCAGAGCAGGCATTTATTTTGGCGGGAGCGCTGGATCTTTGCCTCTATTTGAAGGAAAACGGCTACCGTATGGCGATTATCACCAATGGGATTAAGCAGGTTCAATTCGGACGGATTAACCGCTCGGAGCTGAAGGATTTTTTCGAGCAGGTCATCGTTTCCGAGGATACGGGCTACCAAAAGCCGCAGGCGGGTATTTTTGAGCATGCCTTTTCCAAAATTGGAAGCTCAGCGAAGGAAAAAATGCTGATGGTCGGCGATTCTCTAACCTCTGATATTCAGGGTGGCAATAATGTAGGGATCGACACCTGCTGGTATAACCCGAACCGCCTTCCAAACGAAACGGGAATTGTTCCGACCTATGAAATCCATGATCTGGCGGAACTAAAAGAGATTCTAGAGCGCAGCCGGTCTTAAAGTGGCTTGAAAGCGCATTGATCATGACAACAATTTGACGTGGTTGTAACCTTATTGTGACGATTTGGCGTGAGGAATGATTTATAGTAAATCTATAAGATCACCGCGCCCGAACATGAGGTTTTCAGGGATTTTTGCAGGAATCTCGTTTGAAAATCACTCAGCAGGGTAATGGATGATATGGAAATGAAATACATTGTCCACTAAAGGAGATATTTTCAATGAAAAAAATCACGCTGCTTACTACCCTCATGATCGTCGCCCTGCTGAGCTTTATGACATCGGCTAGTGCTATCGGAACGGATAAGGAATACACGCCGGTTCCTCCGAGCGAGGACACAGTGACAGCTTTGATTTCTTCGATACAGAATGACAACGGGCATGTGAGCATTCAGGCTGACCCGATTGAATGGTATGAAGGCGCCGCAGCTGACCAGAAGTTTATGGAACGGGAAAAGGATGCCGCAGAGGAACTGGGCGGAGCACCTGACGGCTATTATATTGTAAATGACGACCAAACGCTTCGCACATATGAAGTTGCACCAGATGCGCAGGTGCTGATGCAGATTTACGACCATGATGGAACCTACGAAGGTATGGATATTAAATGGAATGAAGCTGTGTCGCTCGATAAATACCTTGCCATCATGAACAACGACAAGCTGATGGACATGAAAAGCTTTCCGTATCACCTGACCATTCAGGACGGCAAAGTAGTTAAAATTGTGCAGCAGTATATTCCTTAAGTTACAAACGAAAGAATCCGTCATTCTTTAGGATGGCGGATTTTATTTTGTGCTAACGGATGTTAAAATATTGAAAAAATTCCTAAAATGCAGGTGATAGTTTGGAACAGAATGCAATCAAAAGGGTTAGCCCCTTATATCGATTCATCATATTTGGCTTGCAGCAGGCCCGTTCATGCATCTTTCCGGCAGTCATTTTTTTGACACTCGCAGCCTCAAAGCTGGTTCATATTCCCGGATTGTCACGGTATGATTTTATACTGCTGGTTTGCGTTCTTGCGCAAGTGCTGATGCTGCTCTTCAAGCTGGAGACCTGGGATGAGTTCAAGGTTATTTGCATGTTTCACATCATCGGCCTGCTGCTCGAATTATACAAGGTACATATGGGGTCCTGGTCGTATCCGGAGGACGGATGGAGCAAGGTCGGCGGCGTGCCTTTATACAGCGGTTTTATGTATGCGAGCGTAGCCAGCTATATCTGCCAGGCTTGGCGGAATCTGAATTTGCGGATCCGGAACTGGCCGCATGCTTTTTGGACGGTGGGCATCAGCATATTGATCTATCTGAACTTTTTCACTCATCATTTTATATGGGATTTGCGCTGGTGGCTTACAGTGCTGCTTTTTATCATCTTTTTCAAAACGTTTGTGTATTTTGACGTCGCAGGTAAAACCTACCGGATGCCGATGGTGCTGTCCTTTGTGCTAATCGGTTTCTTCATCTGGGTGGCAGAGAACATATCGACCTTCTTCGGTGCATGGCAGTATCCGGATCAGGAACACGCATGGAGAATCGTGCACATCGGTAAGATCAGCTCGTGGTTCCTGCTTGTGGTGATCAGCGTCATTATCGTTGCACAGTTGAAAAAAGTAAAGGAAACCGAGGCAGTGGAACAGAACACGAGTGTGCTGCAGCAGCATATCAAGTGAAAACCAACCCAGCACCGATTGTGGTACTGGGTTGTTGTCTTTTCTTATTTTATGTCCTGCCAGCTTTTGAACTCGTGAATAGCGAAGCCGGCATAGCTTGCGTAGCGCGTCAATTGATTATGGGCGGACTGCAGCTCTTTTTCCATCCCCTCGCTGCTCATGGAATAGAATGAAACCTGCGGCCCCTCTGTGCTTTTGGCTGTTTCTACAGCAACAACAACTTGCTTCTTCAGCGTAGAGGCTTCTCTCAGTATGGCTTGCGCATTTTCTATAATTCCATCGTTGCCTAACGCATGATTCCGATAATTCATGATGACGAGGCAATCGAACTTCTCCAGCAGCCATGCGCTCATGCTGTAATCCTTCCCCGGTACCTTAATCTTATTCAGCCAAAACGGAACGTCCATCGTAATTTTCAAGCCGCTTCCATTGGTTTCTTTCTCGATCAGTCTCACATTGTCCATCCAGCTTGCAAGAATCGTCTTATTGTCCTTCGTCCATTCACTTAGCGCATAAGGCTCAATATCGAAATGCAGTCCCGTAAATCTTGCTTCTGGGCCAACAGAGGAATTATAGGTTTTAACCCACGCTATGAATTTTTGAATATCCTTCTGCATAGACTTATAGGCCCATTCGGGACGCCCCTCAAGTGCCTCCACCTGAATTCCTTCGCTTTTCGCTTTCCGAATAAAGCTCTCATATATTGTTGGATCTATATCTGTATCAACCTGAAGGTAAACAGATGTCACACCTTTCATTCTTGCGAAGTTAATAATTTTATCTTGATCCTGTTTCAAGATGTAACTGTCCCATATCCATGTTCCTTTCGGAACACTGGCCACTGAAGTCGTGATGCTCACCAGATTGCGCGCGGGCTGCCAATCGACAATTGCATGCAAGGTTTCACTAATAAAGCGCAGCGGAACCATCGTGCGACCGTTTTTGAGCACTGCCGCCCCCTCAAAGTCTACTCTTTTTCCATTCACCAGTGCATGATTATCGCCAATCACCAAAATAATGGTGTCACGATTATGCGAGATCGTGATTTGTTTTAATTTTCCATCCCATTTTGTAGTGGCTCCGAGCTTGCCCGATACAAAAGTAAGTGGAACCATCGTATGGTTGGATCTCTGATCGACATATGGTTGCTCGTCTGGGAATTGTACATCACGACCGTTCACGGATACTCGGATTTCAGAAGCGTAGGCAGCGGGGGTAAACGCAGCTAAACTCAACATTATAGCTAACATGCATAATACCAATTTTCTCATGTGGGACTACCTCATCTTTTTGAATTTGTTCTTTTCCTTACTGTGCACTGTCACATAATGAGATTATAATATATGTAATAATTGGTAACAAGATCCACGGATTCATGAACATCCAACGTTTGACGCTAGCTATATCGATCATTGCGATATTATTCGACCCCCAGCCTGATCGTAAGTACCTTATTTGCCGCCTCTGTGTAGGTGTATCGTTTCGCTGAGGCGTTAGGGTAGCTTAGAAAATCCCCATGCTAAGATAACGTTCGTCGTTTCAATCGCATTTTCATCGTTTACCTGGAAAATCTCGTCATAAATTTCGGTGTTAAGGATCGACGGAATGCACCCTGGGCTTGTGCCTGCTTCTTTATATTGCTGAATGGCTGCGGGATTTACCTGCTCGGAATATTTTTCCGGGAAGAACGAAGAACAGGATCTGCATGATGATGAAAATCAACAAGGCGATGCCTTCTTCAGCGAGCAGATAAACTGGGTAGGGGCCGAGAAAGTCCAGTATGGATGCGGTTGAAGGCTTATGCATCAAAAACATATAGTTGGCTCCCAAATAATGATCCGTGATACCGACCAAAAGCGCGGCCAGATTCAAAAATATCATGGTAATTCCGATGGATCTCCACGTTGGTTTGTAATTTTCAATCCAGGTCATGTATAGAGATGCAAGAATGATCAGAATATGTGCCGTAAAAAATTGATAGAACCGGATGTGAGGAAATGCATATCCGAGATTGGGCGTGATCAGAGCCTGAAAAGCACCGCCGATTCCGGCGAAGAACAGGATACCGTAAAGCAGGCGGTTTTTAGTCAGAAGCATGATGATTGAGAGCAGCAGCGTCAGACTGCAGAGTTCAAGCGGAAGTGTGTATTTCGGGCTCCAGGCTCCTTCAATTATATTCCAAATATCAAGCACAGCTTCAGATGTGGCGAGCAGACCGGCTAAGGTATAGCGGACAATCGATCTTCCCAGGGGACGATGCCGAAGAGAGTGTCTGAATACATAGAGCAATAGTGAGGCAACGACAAGCAGCAGGAGTGCGAGGAGATGAGAAGTCGAGAACAGGACAAACGGTTCGTTCATGGCCATACCTCCTGTAAGATATGTATATTACCATGATATCCATATCATGGAATAACGCAAGCAGAGTTCTCATTTTGCAGTGGGAAATCATGATCCTGTTTGTGAAAAACGGTATACTTCACCTGAATAGTATCTTCGAATCATGAATTGTTTTTGGAAGAAAATAGTTGGCCATACTAAGACATGATGGAGACGATTACCTTGAAACACGCAGATGTGGAAAAACGTATTCAAATTGGCCTTTCCGGCTGGGGAGACCATGACGATATATATCCTAAAGGAACTAAGACGGCAGACAAGCTGAAGGGATACAGCAGCCGCTTCCCAATCGTGGAGCTCGACACCTCCTTTTATGCTATTCCTTCTCCGGACAGGATGGGGAAATGGAGCGAGCAAACGCCAGGCTCCTTCGGATTTATCGTCAAAGCGTACCAGGGAATGACGGGGCACGCCCGCGGCAAAACTCCTTTTCCGGATACCAAATCGATGTTTCAGGCTTTCCGGGAGTCGGCGGTGGAGCTGCAGAAAGCGGGGAAGCTGAAGGCTGTGTTATTTCAGTACCCGCCGTGGTTTGGCTGCGAGCGGAAGCATGTCGAAATACTGCGTAGAACCCGGGAATGGATGGACGGATTTCCGCTTGCGCTCGAATTTCGGCATCAAAGCTGGTTTGATGGAGATATGAAGGACAAGACGCTTGCTTTTATGCGGGAAGAAGGCTGGATTCATTCCATATGTGATGAACCGCAGTCCGGGGAAGGATCTGTTCCAACCATTCTTGAACCTACAAGAGAAGACTTTACACTTGTCCGTCTGCACGGCCGTAATGCCTCCGGCTGGTATTCCAGCGGTCAGCCCAATTGGCGGGAAGTCAGATACCTGTATCGCTATAATGAACAGGAACTTTTGGAGTGGAAAGAAAATATCATCAAATTGCTCGAATCGACGCAAAACTGCTGGATTGTCTTTAATAATAATTCCGGTGGCGATGCGGCTGATAATGCCCTGCAACTGATGGAAATACTCGGAATGAAATTGCCGGAGATGCCAGAGCTGCCACCGGATCAATTATCGCTTTTTGAAGATTAGAACAGGAGTTGTAAGCATTTACATATGTAAAGGGACCACAAATAGATTGTTAAATGCATTTTTGTCCTGATTGATCTGTTTTTTAGATCATAACTATATTAAATGGTTATTTCAGGTATGGAGAGGATTTGTTTATAATAGAAATTGAGCCGCTTACATTTTGATGTAATGGCTTACAAGAATCATTTTTTCAGATTTCCGTCCAACGCATAGAAGAATGGTTCGAAGGATAACTCATTCTATATGACTATTAAAAAATCAAGGCGGAGGTATCACTTTAGCGATGATAATCAATAAGAAAGACACGCAAACGCAGGGAGCCTGGGAATCTTACTACGGTCCTAACCTGGGATACGTTCAGGAGCAATACGAACGGTACGTGAAAGATCCGGAGTCTGTGGATGAAACGTTCCGCAAGGTGTTTCAGCTGTGGGGCGCGCCTCCGATGGCGCCAGCGCAGTTGACACCTGTGAACACCGCATCCGCCGCTGTTCAGATCGACGGCAATATGCTGAAGAAGGCCGTGAACGCCGGCAAGCTGGTCATGAATATCCGTGCATACGGCCATCTGGCTGCAGACATCGATCCGCTGGGCATCATTCCGAAGCCCGACACACGCGTGCTCGAACTTGAACAATACGGACTGACCCAGTCTGATCTTTCGGCTGTTCCCGCATCTCTTATTTGGGACGGGGCACCTGAGGACGTAAGAACCAGTTGGGAAGCCATCCAGAAGCTGCGTCAAACATATACAGGAACGATTGCTTACGAATTCAGCCACGTGCATGATACGGAGGAGCGTGTATGGCTGAACCTTCATGTCGAAAGTGGCAAATTCCCGGCTCCTTTGAGCGAAACGGAAAAAGTGAACTTGCTGGAGCGGCTCATTGAAGTTGAACAGTTCGAAGAATTCCTGCACCGTACCTTCGTGGGACAAAAACGCTTCTCTATCGAAGGTAACGACGTGCTCGTTCCAATGCTCGACGAACTGGTACGCAACATGTCCGACGAAGGCGCAGAGCATATCCTGATGGGTATGGCACACCGCGGCCGCTTGAACGTACTGGCTCATGTGCTCGGTAAGCCTTATGATAAAGTTTTCTCTGAATTCCATCATTCGCCGAACAAGAAGCTGTTCCCTTCGGAAGGTTCCATGGGCATCAACTTCGGCTGGACCGGCGACGTGAAATACCACTTGGGTGCCAAGCGGGTTCTCAAAGACGGCAGTGTCGTACAGACTCGGATTACGCTTGCGAATAACCCGTCTCACCTTGAGTTCGTCAATCCGGTGGTTGAAGGCTTTGCACGTGCGGCCCAGGAAGACCGATCGCAGCCTGGCTATCCGCAGCAGAATGTGAACAAGGCTGCAACTGTACTGATTCACGGGGATTCCGCATTCCCGGGCGAAGGCATCGTTGCGGAAACATTGAACTTCAACAAGCTTCCGGGATTCCAAAATGGCGGTACGATTCATATCATCGCCAACAACAACATCGGTTTTACGACCGAAAGCCGGGATTCCCGTTCTACCCATTATGCCAGTGATCTGGCGAAGGGCTATGAAATTCCAATTGTCCATGTCAACGCAGATGATCCGGAGGCATGTATCGCAGCCATTCGTTTGGCGAGCGAATACCGCAATAAATTCAAGAAGGACTTCCTGATCGATCTGGTTGGCTACCGCCGTTACGGTCATAATGAAACGGATGATCCGGATACAACCCAACCGCTCATTTACGATAAAGTGAGAAACCATCCGCGTGTTGCCAGCATTTATGCAGATGTATTGAATCAAAAAGGTATGGTCAACAAAGACCAGGCCAATAAGCTGATTCAAGAAGTGCAGAACCGTATGAAGGCAGCTTACGACAAGATCAAGGATAAGGAGCAGGAGCCAGCGAATACGCATCAGCAATCACCTGCCGAAGACCGGATCAAGGCGATTAAGACCGGCGTACCGTTGAATGTACTGCGCGGTATCAACTCTGACCTGCTGAAACGCCCGGCTGACTTTAATGTTTATCCGAAGCTTCAGCGCATTCTGGAACGTCGTGAATCGGCGCTGAATGATGGAGAAAAGGTAGACTGGAGCCTTGCGGAAACGCTGGCCTTCGCAAGCATTGTTGCAGACGGCAAGCCAATCCGTATCACAGGTCAGGATGCTGAACGTGCGACATTTGCACACCGAAACCTGGTGCTTCATGATACGAAGAACGGTTCGACATTCTGCCCGCTGCATGAGCTGCCGCAGGCAAAGGCATCTTTTGCAATCTACAACAGCCCGTTGTCCGAGGCTTCCGTACTCGGATTTGAATACGGCTATAATGTATATTCCCCAGAAACACTGGTTATCTGGGAAGCGCAATTCGGCGACTTTTCTAACTGTGCACAGGTCATCACCGACCAGTTCATTTCGGCAGGACGTTCGAAATGGGGGCAAAAATCGAGTCTCGTCATGCTCCTTCCTCATGGTTATGAAGGACAGGGACCAGAGCACTCCAGTGCTCGTCTGGAACGTTTCCTCCAGCTTGGCGGCGAAGAGAACTTTACTGTTGTCAATCTGACGAGCGCAGCCCAGTATTTCCATTTGCTTCGCCGTCAGGCAGCACTCACCGAAAGCGAAGATGCGCGTCCGCTGATCGTGATGTCGCCGAAGAGCCTCATCCGCAATGCGCGTGTGGCATCGAGCGGCCAAGAGCTCAGCGAAGGACGATTCAAACGGGTGCTGGAACAGCCTGGACTCGGTGAGCATCCTGAACGCGTGGAACGTTTGGTACTCTGCTCCGGCAAAATTGCAGTGGAGCTTGAGGAAGCACTGGATAAAGAAGAAGGATCGAAGGATTGGCTGCATATCATCCGCGTAGAGCAACTGTATCCATTCCCTGAGCAAGAAGTTCGCGAGATTATTGCGCGCTATACGAATGCAAAAGAAATTCTGTGGGTACAGGAAGAACCGGAAAATATGGGCGCATGGCGTTACATCGAGCATCATCTTCGTATAGCTGCGCCACAAGGTATGCCTGTCAATTACAACGGCCGTCCTGAACGTTCGAGTACTGCAAGCGGCTTCCAACAGGTACACAGCTTTGAACAACAACAAATCGTATCTACAGCATTGAACCAAAAATCTATTAAGCATAATATCGCACTGGGGAGGTAGCAAGCAGTGAGCGAAATTACAGTACCGGCAATGGGTGAATCCATCACAGAGGGAACTATTTTTAAATGGCATGTCAAAGAAGGGGACGCAGTAAACCAGGGGGACGTCCTCCTGGAGCTGGAAACGGATAAAGTCAACCTTGAAATCAGTGCCGAAGAATCCGGCGTCGTTGAGAAAATCCTGAGAAGCGACGGCGACACCGTACAAATTGGCGAAGTGATCGGAAGACTTACTGCCGGCGGCGAGGCTGCTCCAAGTGCACCGGCTAAGGAAGAACCGAAAGCAGAGGAGAAAGCAGCACCAGCTCCGGCTGCTCCGAGCACTCCTGCGCCGGCTGAACCTGCAAAGGATGGGGAAACATACCTTGCAGCGTCGCCTGCGGCACGCAAGCTGGCACGCGAACATGGTATCGACCTGGAACAAGTGAATCGTGATCCTAAAGGCCGTATCTACCAGGACAATGTGAAGAACCATACGGAAGCACCTGCTCCACGTCCATCGGCTCCTGCTCCTGCAGCAGCACTGGCCGAAGTAAGCCAGCCTGGAAAACCGGCTGAACGTACACGCATGTCCCGTCGCCGGGCTACCATTGCGAAGCGTTTGGTTGAAGCACAGCATACGGCTGCCATGCTGACTACCTTTAACGAGGTGGATATGACGGCGATCATGGATGTCCGCAAACGCCGCAAAGATGCTTTCAAAGAAAAGCATGATATCGGTCTGGGCTTCATGTCCTTCTTCACTAAAGCTGTTGTAGGTGCTCTCAAGAAATTCCCGCATCTGAATGCGGAAATTGACGGCGAAGATATCATCGTGAAGAAATATTATGATATTGGTATTGCAGTATCCGCGAAGGAAGGCTTGGTCGTTCCTGTTGTCCGTGATGCAGACCGTTTGAGCTTTGCCGATATCGAGAAGGAAATCGCCTCGCTGGCTACCAAAGCACGCAGCAACTCTCTGGCGCTGTCCGAGCTTCAAGGTGGTACCTTCACGATTACAAACGGCGGTACATTCGGTTCGCTGATGTCCACGCCAATCCTAAACGCTCCGCAAGTAGGTATTCTCGGCATGCACAAAATCCAGCTTCGTCCGGTTGCCATTGACGCAGAACGTTCGGAGAACCGTCCGATGATGTACATCGCCTTATCCTATGACCACCGGATCGTGGATGGTAGTGAAGCAGTACGCTTCCTCGTCACTGTGAAGGAACTTCTGGAAGATCCGGAGTCCTTGCTGCTTGAAGGCTAATCATTCCAATAGTTTCTTATAGTAATAGCCGAACCGTATTTTGCGGTTCGGCTATTTTTGTAAAGATATAAGAAAGTATAAACTTCGAGGATCTCACATCCTTATATCGCAAGAAAAACTACAACTAAACGCGGTCTGTCATCTATGAAAGTACGTCGATAGACGTTTTTCTTTTGTAAAGCATCCGTTGACTTTTCCTTTATACTGCATTAAGTTTTATATATACCCTATTGGGTATTATAAAGGTTTATACTTCGGCTTAGAATCAGAAAAGGGGATTATAGAATGAACTCATCAACTATTTTCTATATTGTACTGGCGCTATTCGTGGTATGGATGCTGTACCGCATGTTCGCACCAGTGAAGGGGCTGGTACAGCTGCGAGACGAGTCGTTTCGTCAAAAAATGGAACAGTCCAAGCATAAACGGCTGATCGACGTCCGGGAGGTTCATGAATTCAAATCCGGACATATTCCGGGTGCGGTGAACATTCCACTCTCCCAGTTCGGAAGCCGTACCTCTGAGATCTCCAAGGATGACGATGTGTTCCTGTACTGCCAAAGCGGCATGCGCAGCAAGCAGGCAGCCAAAATTCTGCTCAAAAACGGCTTTCCTGAAGTGAATAACCTGATGGGGGGCATATCCTCCTGGACCGGAAAGCGCGTACGGTAAAGTACATTGATAGACGTTTTCTTCTTAATATAAATGCAGTTTAGCCTTTTCAAATGAGCTGTAAATGGATTATATATGAAATTAAGAGATGTATTGGAGAGGAAGATGCATACGATGGATGCACCTTTAAAGTGGCTGAATTGGGCCAAGCAGATCCAGGGTATCGCACAGACAGGCCTCGCTTATACCAAGGATGTTTATGACAAGGAACGGTACGAGCAGCTGCGGGCGCTGAGTCTGGAGATTATGGAGCAGTACACGGATGTGGAGAGCAGTAAGCTGGTAGAACTTTTTGCCGGCGAATCCGGTTATGCCACACCCAAAGTGGATATCCGCGGCGTTGTGATTCAGGATGGACGTGTTCTTCTGGTCAGAGAGAAGGGGGATGGCGAGTGGTCTCTGCCTGGAGGTTGGGCGGACTTGCTGCTGTCCCCTTCAGAAATCGCGGTGAAGGAGATCAGGGAGGAGTCAGGCTTCGAGGCGAAGGTGCTGCGTCTGCTCGCTGTGATGGACAATCAGAAGCATAATCCGCCTGCCCCGTACCATGTTTACAAAATGTTTATTCACTGTGAAATTACCGGAGGAAGGGCGCAGGAGGGAGTCGAAACGAGCGGTGTCCGGTTTTTTGGAGAGAATGAATTGCCGCAGCTGTCCAGAAGCAGAAATACGGAAGAGCAGGTGAAGCTTATGTTTGATCTGCTTAAGAATCCGGAGCGTGTTCCAGTTATCGATTAAAGAATTGCTTTGGGACGGACTGCTGCATTTAGCAGCAGTTTTTCTTTTGCCACAGGATGCTGCAAGCTCCTCGTCTATAAGTGAAGCAGCCCGCCCACATTTTCCATGAAGCAGGCTGCCTTGTCCAATTTCAAGCTACCATCAGTTTATACTGCCCTATCATGATCGGATGGCTTTCAAGCTTTGCATAAGGACACTACTATTCAATAAGTTTATATTCGGGATTCGTAAAATGGATAGTGTTTTTCAGCCCAGAGGATTGGTAGATCTGGTTGTCATCGGTGATGAAAAACGCGTCAATACCCGGTTGTTTCTCTATATATTTCATTCCTTCATCAAGTCCCATAATAAACACGGCGGTGGAAAGCGCATCGGCATCGGTTGCCGAATCGGAGATGATCGTTACGCTTTTGAGCCCGCTTTGGCTCGGATAGCCTGTCCGAGGATCCAGGATATGATGGTATCTGACGCCGTTTTCCACGAAAAAGCGTTCATATACGCCGGACGAATCGATCGTTTTGTTAATGATCTGGACATTTCCGAGGGAAGTGCCGCGACTTTGGTCGGGATCCTGTAGACCGATATTCCAGCTTTGTCCCCCAGGCTTGCTCCCCATGGCGATAATGCTGCTTCCTCCAAGATTGATCATGGCGCTGTCTACTTGCTGCGTCTTCAGATAAGCGGCAACCCGGTCGGCAGCATATCCTTTGCCTATTCCCCCTAGATCAAGTGCCATGCTGGGGCGTGCCAACTTGATGGTGCACTCTTTCGGATTCATGATAACGTCCTTATACCCTATCAACCCTTTTGCCTTATCGAGCTCGGCCTTAGATGGAACATGAGCTCCTTCATTGCCGATATTCCACAGGCTGACAAGCGGCCCGATGGTCGGATCGTACAGGCCGCCAGTTTGGACGGCATAATCCAGCGCTTTTTGTAGCACATCAAATGTATCCTGCGATACTTGGACGGCTTCTTTTCCTGCCGCTTGATTGATCCGGTACACCTCGCTGCCTTCAAGCGTTCGGCTTAGCTCATTATTGATCGTTTCCAGCATTTGTTTGATCTCTTCAAGCTGCTGCGGCTTGGCATGCTCTCCATATAACTTTACGTTTACGACGGTATCGAAAATAATATAGGTCTCTGAAATGGGCTCCGCCGGTTGGGCAGCAGAACTGTCCTGCTTGCCGCCTTCGGATCGAAGAGAAAAGCCATCCCAGGCAAAAACGGCTGCACCCCCGGCCGCGATAAGCAGTAAAGCGAGTATTCCCGCTATCCATTTTCGTTTCATGATGATCCCCCCAACGTCTTTCTATTCTAATACCATCATAAATGCAGATGGGGGAAATTCGCTGTGTCATTCCTCATGCAAAGGATTTTAGATAAAAAATAAGATTACTTCGATAGACGTTTTTTTTTAGATTATAGAATTAATAAATTTCAGCGAAGCAGAAGCCATTCTATAATCGCAAGAAAAACTACATCTAAATGCGGTCTGTCTTCTGTGAAAGTACTTCGATAGACGTTTTTCTTACCGGTATCTGAGGATGCATCCGAGAATCATAAGCATAATAAGAAGCGATATAGAGTTAGTAATCAGAAAAGCGTAACCCACGCCGCCAAGTGCGATATGGATCGCGTATACCTCCATCAGGGTTATGCCGGTCACGAGGAACAGAAATGTTTTAATATTGAGATCTTTCACGGATTTGGTGCGCAGAATTTGAATGATTTGCGGGATCCAGCCTACCGCCATAATCAGTCCGCCAATCAGCTGCATGATTGCATATATCATCAAAAGCTCTCCCGCCCGAGTCTTTTTGGGTTAATATATGCGTAAGACGCCCAGAAACGTGAATGTTAAGCCCAATCTCTGTTAGAATAAGGGTAATGACACCATATAGATGATAAGAATTTGGAAAGGATGACAGCATGC
The DNA here is from genome assembly GCF_022898935.1 of Paenibacillus mangrovi. Taxonomy (GTDB): domain Bacteria; phylum Bacillota; class Bacilli; order Paenibacillales; family Paenibacillaceae; genus Paenibacillus_AQ; species Paenibacillus_AQ mangrovi. The sequence continues at coordinate 210,248 of NZ_JALIRP010000006.1, forward strand.
TGACGATCACGGAGTTTCAGGTGGAGCATATTAAAGACCCGTTCCGTATTTTGGCGGGCAAGCGTTACGAATACAAATTGGACATTGAAGTACCGGAAGATGATGAGCTTTACTCCGAGAATGGACTGTATGTCCGGGCGATATACAATGAACAGGAAGAGGGCGGGAATCTGGTAAAATACGACTTGTATGAAAAGACGACCGACCGCTATCTGGATTTTGATCTGGAAGACGATGAGGTACAGGTTATTGAGGCATTCTGCCGTGAACATCTGGGAGATGCAGAGGAATGAAGCGTACATTGACAAACGTACCTTTTGGCTACGAGCCGCCTGAAGAGAAATACAGAGGCACGCTTGTTTATTACGATACCTTTGAGGATGCGACCGAGCTGGAGCTGGATCAGGCGGAAAAGACGGCGGAAGACCGCAGCTTCTTGCACTTCGTGCTGTACCCGCTGCATGAAGAAACGGTAAGACGCATGCTGAAGCAGCCGGTTCGAGCTTTATACAAGCGCGAGCGGCAGCTGGAAGACTGGAAGCAGGACCGCGGATCTGCAGCTGTCATCGAGGGCTTCGAGGCTAAACGGAAAAAATACACCCCGATGGATACGGCCCTGCGCCATTTGACCGATAAGTTTCCTACACCGCATTTTCTGTATCTGACGCCGGAGATGGCAAACTTATTTGCCTCTTATTCATCGTTTGCCGAATGGATCGTTAAGCTGCGGCTTATCCTGTCGGACGAGCCGGAGTATCTGCATCCTCAGCTGGAGAAATACCGGAACCGGTGGGATGTAGCGGGAGAGGTGAAGGAAGACGCATAAAAAGCTTTCTATCCGGAAAAGAAGCCGGCAGTGATCTGCCGGCTTCTTTTCGTTTCATATCCCGTTTTCCAAAAAATGTACATGCGGTTGCTCATTCCCGTAAAGCCCGTTAAACTTAAAGTATTGGCTTTCTTTTAATTAAATTTTTTCAATAGATTTCGTTAGGAGTTCTATATCCATGAGTGTAGAAATGATGACGCTGGAACAGGCGCAGCAGCTGCTGCAAACCTATTATGGCTACCCGGATTTCCGGGAGGGCCAGAAGAGAATCGTCCTCAGTCTGCTGGAAGGAAACGACACGCTGGGAATCATGCCGACGGGCGGGGGCAAGTCGATCTGCTACCAGATTCCCGCACTGATGCTGCCGGGATTGACGCTGGTTGTGTCTCCCTTGATCTCGCTGATGAAGGACCAGGTGGACGCGCTGACGGCCATGGGCATTTCGGCTGCGTACATCAACAGCACGCTAAGCGGTAAAGAAGTGAACGAGCGGATCCGCGCGGCGAAGCGTGGAGATCTGAAGCTTCTGTATGTTGCGCCTGAACGGCTGGAGGTAGACTGGTTCCGCGACGAAATGAATGCCTTGTCCATTTCTTGCGTAGCCGTCGATGAAGCGCACTGTGTGTCACAGTGGGGACATGATTTCCGGACAAGCTATCTGTCGGTGGCGCCTTTCGTAGAGCATCTTCCGCAGCGTCCGATCGTCGCGGCTTTTACCGCGACAGCTACTCCAGAGGTCACGGAGGACATGATCCGATTGCTGCGGCTGGAACAGCCGGAAGTATTCGTGACCGGACTTAGCCGCGATAACCTTGCGATGTCGGTGCTGCGTGGAGAGAACAAGCGTGAATTTACCATAAAATACGCCGCCGGGCACTCGAATCAGCCGGGGATCATATATGCCGCGACCCGCAAAGACGTGGATGATTTATATGAGCGTCTGAGAAGCGCAGGAATTTCGGCAGGCAGATATCACGCAGGCATGACCGATGATGAGCGGGCTGCAAGCCAGGAAGCCTTTTTGTACGATGATATCCGGGTGATGGTCGCGACCAATGCCTTCGGGATGGGGATCGACAAATCCAATGTACGGTACGTAATCCATTTCAGCATGCCGAAGAACATGGAGGCGTATATCCAGGAAGCCGGACGTGCGGGCCGCGACGGCGAACCGAGCCAATGCATCCTGCTCTTCAGTGCCCAGGACATCATGACGCAGAAGTTCCTGATCGAGCAGAACCCGCAGGATGCGGACCGTAAGCACAACGACTACCGCAAGCTAAAGCAGATGGTGGATTACTGCTATACGACAAGGTGCTTACGCAGTGCCATGCTGGACTATTTCGGAGAAGAGCATCAGGATAAGTCATGCGGCATATGCAGCTCCTGCACGGATGATCGCGAGCTGGTGGACATGACCATTGATGCGCAAAAAATCTTTTCCTGCATCCACCGCATGCGCGAACGCTTCGGCGTTTCCATGGTGGCGTCGGTTCTCAAAGGCTCGCGTAACAAGAAGGTGCTTCAGTATGGTTTCGATGATCTGTCAACCTACGGGGCCATGTCGGACCGGACGGAAAAGGAGATCTCTGAAATCATTAACGTGATGGCCTCGGAGGGCTATCTGATGTTATCCGAAGGACAGTATCCGGTACTGAAGCTTCAGCCGGCGGCTGCAGAGGTGTTGAAGGGACAGAGCAAGGTGATGCAGCGTATGCCGGCCAAGGGAGCAGCAGAGGCTGCAAGTGGACGTTCTGGCGGATCCCGCAGGCATGACCATTCGCCATCGGCAGTCAATGAGACGGTGTTCGAGCAGCTCCGTCTAATCCGGCGCGAGCTTGCAGGCAAGGAGCATGTGCCGTCCTATATTATTTTCAACGATGCGACGCTGCGGGAGATGAGCGTGGTATGTCCGCAGTCTGAAGAAGAAATGCTGAATGTAAAAGGTGTCGGCGAAGTAAAATTCCGCAAATATGGCAAGCCGTTCCTTGATTTCTTTAGGGAGCAGGGCTTTGACCATAACGACAGCGATTATGAATAACAGAAAGAATGTGAATCCATGAAAGTCATATTAACAACCTTGAACGCCAAATTCATTCATACCTCGCTGGCGATCCGCCTGCTGAAGGCTTACAGCGAGCATGAGTTTGATATCGAACTGACCGAATACACGATTAAGGACCCTGTGATGAATATCGTCTCGGATCTGTTTCAGCGGAAGCCCGATGTGATCGGATTTTCCTGCTATATCTGGAACATCGAGGAGACGCTCCGAGTGATCGATATCGTGAGAAAGGTCATGCCTGAGGTGAAAATTATACTTGGCGGTCCTGAAGTGTCCTATGATACGGGCTACTGGATGGAACGTGCTCAGGGCGTTGATTTTATCGTGATGGGGGAAGGCGAAGAGACGCTGCATCATCTGCTGCAGGTGATGGAAGGCGACCAGAAATATCATTTTGTGTACGGAATCGCCTACCGGAAGGGAGAAGAGATCATTATCAATCCTCCCCGTCCGAAAAGCGAGCTGGATTCTCTCCCGTCACCGCACCGCTTCCAGGATGATATTCCGAACCTTGGCAAGCGCATTGTTTATTTTGAAACCAGCCGGGGCTGTCCGTTCCAGTGCCAGTTCTGTTTGTCGAGCATCGAAAACGGTGTGCGCTACTATGATATCGAGCGGGTGAAGGCAGATATCACGTATTTGATTGACAACGGGGCAAAAGTCATTAAATTTTTGGACCGCACCTTTAATATCAATCACACCTACGCTATGGAGATGTTCAAATTCCTGATTGAAAATAATCGCGGCTGCATCTTCCAGTTCGAGATTACGGCGGACATCATGCGTCCGGAGGTGCTGCAGTTTCTGGCGGACAACGCTCCTCCAGGCATTTTCCGCTTCGAGATCGGGGTGCAGTCCACGAACGATCCGACGAACGTGCTGGTCAAACGACGGCAGAACTTCGAGAAGCTGTCCCGTACTGTCAACATCATCAAGAACAGCAGCAGAATCGCCCAGCACCTGGACCTGATTGCCGGCCTGCCTGAGGAAGATTATGATACGTTCCGTAAAACGTTTAATGACGTGTTCGCGCTCAGACCGGAAGAGCTGCAGCTCGGATTCCTGAAAATGCTGCGCGGAACCGGCCTTAGACGGGACGCTGAAAAATATGACTACACCTATATGGATCAGGCTCCTTATGAAATCCTTGGCAGCCATAAGCTTCCTTTTGCGGACATCGTGCGGTTGAAGCGCCTTGAGGATGTGCTGGAGAAATATTGGAATGCGCATCGTATGGATCATACGCTGAACTATCTGATGAAGCATGAGTTTGAGTCGCCGTTTGATTTCTTCCAGGAGTTCGGGGATTACTGGGAAGGACAGGGCTGGCAAAAGATCGGCCATCAACTGGAGGATCTGTTTACCCGTCTGGCGGCCTTCCTGGCGCAGCGTGGAGTGAAACGGATGGAGGTAGTACAGGGCCTGATGAAGCTGGACTACTTCCTGAACCATAAATATAAGCCTCGCAAAATCTGGTGGGATGCACCGATCACCAAAGACGAGTGGAGCCTGTTCATGCGGACAGTATTGGAACATCCAGAAGCTGTTTCCGGCAGCTTCGGTGAGCTTCAGATCAGTGAACGCGAACTGCAGAAGCATGCCGTGCTGGAGGTGCTGCCGTTCTCGCTGAAGGATGTGCTGGAAGGCGGTACAGGCGATCTAGTCGAAGGGGAGAGCCGTGAGCAGCAGCTGCTGATCGTTCTGTACCAGCAGGATGATAGTGAGCAGCCGGTGTATCACACCATGAAGCTGATAGAAACTGGCTCGGTCAAGTAATAAGAACAGCCGATTCATGATATGAAAAAAACGCTCTTGACCTAGGGAGAATTCTCTCTCTGAGTCCAAGAGCGTTTTTTTTTGTTTGGATCCGATATAGGAATGATGGCTGCGTCTACGCTTTAGTCGATACATGGCGCTCGAGCCAATCCAGTACGTCGGCTGTCACCTCATCGCGGTTAGTTTCGTTGAGCATTTCATGCCGGCCTTCCGGATACAGACGGTATTCCACATCCGTGACGCCCACTTTCCGGTAGATGGCAACCAGCCGCTCTACACCTTTGCCGTTCAGCCCGACAGGATCCTGCTCGCCGCTGAAAAGGTAAATAGGCTTATGCTTGGGAATGCCTGCATATCCCACAGGCTGTTGGATATCCTGCAGCAGTCCGAAGAAACCCCGGAAAAAGGATGTCGTGCAAATCGCTCCGCAAAAAGGATCCTCAATATAACGGTCGACTTCATCCGGATCCCGTGACAGCCAGTCAAAAGGTGTGCGGGGCGGTGAGAAAGCGCGGTTGAAGCCGCCGAAGACAATGGTATTCATCATCAGGCTGCGGTGAGTGCTTCCTTGAATCGAGCGCTGGATCGAAGCCAAAACTCTTCCGGCCTGCAGCATACCGCGTGGTCCGTTAGAGCCAGATAGGATAAAACCATCGAAGTCTTCAGATTGCGTCATGATTACTTTTTGCACCAGGAAGGATCCCATGCTGTGTCCCATCAGAAACAGGGGAATCCCCGGATGAGAGCCCTTGAGGCTTTTTCCCAGCTGCACAAGATCTTGGACCATCAGCTGAAAGCCGTTCTCTCCAACATCTCCGAGATGCTCCACCGAGCCTGCTGTCATTCCATGGCCGCGCTGATCCGGAGCGTACACGGCATAACCCTCACCTGTCAGGGCTGAGGCAAAGCGTGCATATCGCTCTGCAGTTTCGCACATCCCGTGTGCGATCAGCAGCACGGCTTTGACAGTCGTACCTTGTTCAGGAAGCCACTCATACACATGTATTTTCGTTCCGTACGGGTCAGTCATCGTAAAGGTTTGCTCAAGCAACACCATCACTCCCTCAGCATCCATTAGGAACCCAGATACGATAGTATATGCTTATTATTCCGGCAAATAAGAACGAAGTACCGTGGATTGTCCTTCCAGGGAGTACGAGCCGAGATTGGCTGGAAGCAGGAAGCATTGTCCGGCTTTATATTCCAAAGAACCGTTATTCCAGCTCAGCGTACCGCTGCCATCGCAAATCACAAGAATCGTGAAGCTTTCAGGTGTGGTTTCAAGTGACCAGCTGCCATTTACGATTCCTTTTTCAACGATGAAATAAGGGGACTTGGCTAGCTGCAGCCATTCACCTGCGGCCAGGCTGTCCGTTTTCATGGTGGTCGCTCCGGAGCCTTCAAATGCGGTCACGTTCAGAGAGTCCTCGATGTGAAGCTCGCGCGGCTTGCCATCAAGTCCAGGACGGTCGTAGTCATAAATGCGGTATGTCGTATCCGAGTTTTGCTGGATTTCCGCAACAACTACTCCGGCACAGAGTGCATGAACCGTTCCAGCTGGAATGTAAAAGGTGTCGCCGGCTTCAACGGAGACTTCGCGCAGCGTATCCATCACCGTTCCATTTTCCAGAGCTTCCTTCATGCTTTCGCGGGTAACGCCGTCTTTCAGACCATAGATGATTTTGGCGTCCGGCTTTGCGTCCAGCACATACCACATTTCGGTTTTGCCAAGCTCGCCCTTAGGAAGCCCCTCGTAGTCATCCGTTGGATGTACTTGTACAGACAGGTTATCGTTGCAGTCCAGCAGCTTGATCAGGAGCGGGAAACGTCCGTTTTTCTCGGAAAAGCCCTTGCTGCCAAACCATTCTTTGCCCAGCTGTTCGCGGATTTGGTCAAGTCCTTGTCCCGCCAGCTCGCCGTTAACGACGGAAGTTGTGCCGTTCGGATGATCGGCAATCATCCAGCCTTCTCCGATATGTCCTTTGGGAGGAGTCAGCCCAAACTGCTCAAGGGCGCGGCCGCCCCATACACGTTCCTTGAATTCGGGTTGAAATTGCAGTGGATACGGTTGTGTCATTGATACATCTTCCTTTCATAGTCAATAATCTGATGGATGAATCAAAACCGCCTGTTTAGGATTATGCAAAATCCTTATCTATATTGAAGTGCACATGATGAATGTGTCACTGCGGTTTACCGCTTTTTTTCAATGGCGATGACGTAAGGAGAATCACTGCGCTGAAGCTGCCTGTACATAACGGTCTGGCACAGCTCCTGCGGCAGGCCGGAGGCCCATGCTGTGACAGCCGCGGCTTCGGCATCTCCACCGGTATGGCCGGGATAAAGCACGATGGTAATAATCCCCTTCGGCCGAAGCAGCGACAGCGCTGCCTGAAGTGCCCGGAGCGTGCTGCTGGTCTCGGTAATAATGTTCTTGTCTGCCTCCTGGGAAGGTAGATAACCGAGATTAAACATGACGGCGCCGATGCAGCCCTCCGCCTCTGAAGGAACGTAATCCATCATCAGGTCGTGGCTGGCAAGGAACAGGGAAACAGGAGCCAGGCTGTCAGCCGGCTCCCGGGAGAAGCGTTCTTTGGCAAGCTCAAGCGCCCGTTCCTGGATATCAAAGCCGTAGATGTGGCCCCTCAGTCCGGCTAATTTAGCAAGGATGACCGTATCGGCCCCCGTACCCACCGTGGCGTCTATAGCGATGTCACCGGGCTGCAAGCGTCCTTCAATCTGCTTGTGCGCGAAGCTGAGCACCGATAGAAAGCCCATGTTATACGTTCCTCCAATATTTGCCCTGCCATGAATTCCGCGCTTTAAGCTCGGCATCGATGGCATTCAGCACTTCCCATTTTTTTAGACTCCACATCGGTCCGATGAGCAGCTTGCGCGGAGCATCACCAGTAAGGCGGTGAACGATCATCTCCGGCGGCAGCATCTCTAGCGTATCGACGATCAGCTTGATGTATTCGTCCTGCTCCAGGAAGCGCAGGAGTCCGGCTTCATACTGGCGTACCATCGGCGTTCCCTTCATGAGATGCAGCAGATGTATTTTAATTCCCTGTACATCCATCTGGGATACGGCGCGACCGGTTTCAAGCATCATTTCATGGGTTTCCTGAGGCAGACCATAAATGATATGGGCACACACCCGGATACCCCGTTTGCGGAGCTTCTCGACTGCGTCGATGAAGCACTCCGTGTCATGCGCACGGTTAATCAGCTCGGATGTGGAGTCATGGACCGTCTGCAGCCCCATTTCCACCCATAGGTATGTCCGCTGGTTCAGCTCGGCCAGGTATTCGATAACATCGTCCGGCAGGCAGTCAGGACGGGTCGCGATCGACAAGCCGACAACGCCGGGCTGCTGCAGGATCACCTCATAGTATTCCCGCAGTGTTTCCACAGGAGCATACGTGTTGGTATAGGCCTGAAAATAACCGATGTATTTGGCGTTCGGCCATTTCAAATGCTGCTTGTCCCGGATATCGTTGAACTGGGTCACCAGGTCATCCCGGCGTTTGCCGGCAAAATCACCGGATCCTCTGGCGCTGCAGAACGTGCATCCGCCTCTGGCAATCGTACCGTCACGGTTTGGGCAGGTAAAGCCTGCATCGAGCATGACTTTAAAGACTTTTTCGTCAAACTCGCGGCGCATTTCGTAATTCCAAGTATGAAATCTTTTATCTCCCCACAGAAGCGGAGAGTCAGTAGTTGGTATATTCATTAAAGGTACTCCTTTTTTGCATATCAGCAAGGTTGAAACCTGAAGAGTTTTTTGTACTTGCTCTATTGTAGCAAAAAAAATCAATGAAGGGTATGAGGGCGCAAAGAAGCAGTCATTTTAAGCGAAAACAAGGCATATGCTTTATTGTAAAAACTCACATGAAATGTTATATTTAATTTAGCATCAACAGCTCTCATCTTAGGCAAATTGCATGACAGAATTCATAAAAGTATGACGTCTCGGCAACTATATGATCCGTGAGGTGATAATGATGTATTCTTTAACTGCAGAAGCTTCAGAGAAGAATAAAATCGCCGTGGAACTGACCCCGGAAGAAGCGCTTGCGCTGACAGGCGTTGCGTTTAACGGGAATCCGGAGATAAAGGCGGAGGCAAGACGCAAAATTCGCAGAGCGTTCGAAAAGACATTTGATTTTCAGTATCAAGATAGGTTAGACTAACAGCAATGAATTCGTTGGACCCCAATTCCAAATAGATTTGAAAAAGAATTCTGTGCCCCTTGCATGCAAGGAGGCCAGAATTCTTTTTCTTTTTCTCTTTACATTTGGCCGCATCTTCGGCACAATATTGCAGTAGCTGTCCGCAGCAGGCTTACCTTGCGCGGATATCAGGGCAGAAAAGTAATGAAAGCGGAGGTAAAACCATGCGTTTACGCGGCAGAAAAGGAATCCGGGAGAATCTGGAGGAGCAGAAAGGCTTCGTTATTCTCGATCCCCGGTCGTATAAAGGAAAATGGCATACGTTGTTCGGCAATGATCATCCGATCTATGTGGAGCTTGGAATGGGCAAAGGCCAGTTTATCAGCCAAATGAGCTTCCGAAATCCGGACATTAATTTCATAGGCATTGATATGTATGATGAATTGCTTCGCCGGGCCAGTGAAAAGGCGCGCCTCGCTTGGTCCGAGCGGGATGTCGAAGTTCCGCCGAATTTGCGTCTGGCTTTGGCGAATGTCGAGTTTTTGGATGAAGTGTTTGAGGAAGGGGAAATTGAACGGATTTTCCTGAATTTCAGCGATCCTTGGCCTAAAGGCAAGCATGCGCGCCGTCGTTTAACGCATCCGCGGTTTTTGGAGAAGTACCGCACTTTGCTGAACGTAAACGGAGAAATTCATCTAAAGACGGATTCGCAGACATTGTTCGAATTTTCGCTTAATGCTTTTGCCGATTACGGCCTTCAAATGACGAACATTTCGCTGAACCTTCACCGGGATGGCGCGAATGAGGCGCATGTCATGACGGAATATGAGTCGAAATTTCATGGGCAGGGCGTCAATATCCACCGCTGTGAGGCGATTGTAGGGGGAGAGGCGTTGAAGCGCTACCAGGAGCACCGTCTCGACAATTACCGCATGCAGGACAAGCCGCAGACGGAGTCCCAGCAAGATCAAGAATAATATCTGATTAGCATACGTCTTTTTCAAAAAAAAGAAGGTGTCTTCCTACGAAGGCACCTTCTTTTATTCCAGCATTTCGATAATACTTTGCGCACTTTCCATCGGATGGTAACGGGCAATGCCCTGTAGATGCTCATTTCTGCGCTGGCGGATCGTGTCAAGCTCATTCGTCAGACTGTTCATCCATTTGACGATAACTTCCAGTGAAGTAATAGGCTCACCCAATCCTTGGGCAGTGAAATAATGACAATTTTCTTCTTCCTGACCCGGCAGTGGATGATGGAAGAGCATGGGAATCCCCTTGGCAAGTCCTTCGGTGCAGGTCATTCCGCCCGGCTTGGTAACAAGCAGATCGGATACTTCCATCAGCTTGTCAACTTCCTGAGTGAAGCCGCTAAGACGGATATTGGGATGATTATAACGGGGATCCTGCTTCAGCTTCTTTAGTGCTTTTTCATTGTTGCCAAGACAAAAAAGAATCTGGACATCATCCCTCCAGTGGGTCAAAAAATTGTTAATAACCTCATCGCTCATGATGCCCCAGCCTCCGCCCATCACCATCACAGTAGGCATATCCTTTAATTGGAATTTTCCGCGGATATCTTCTTTCTCCGGATGCTCCCAAAAATTAGGATGTACCGGAATACCGGTCACCTTGATCTTTGCGGCAGGCACTCCCTGGTTGATCATCTTATTTCGTACTTCCTGGGTGGAAACAAGATACCTGTCCACTTCCGGACTGATCCAGGTTCCATGAGCATCATAGTCGGTAATGACGGTGCACAGCAGAATCTTTTCACCAAGACGCTTCAGACGCGATATGATGGCACTCGGGATCGGGTGCGTGCAAACGACAATATCCGGCCTGAGCTGATTGACGACATTTTTCGTGTGTGTATAAAAAATGCGGTGCAGCGCAAGTGTCGTAAACCGGTTAAGAGATTTATGATATTGATGGCGGTACATCATGCCGACCAGCCTTGGTTGGGTGATTACGGTTTTTTTATATGCTGTAATGATTAAAGGAGCTACCTTTGGGTTCAAAAAACTTCCAAGTTCAAGAACTTTGGTCTGAATATTCGGTGAGAGCTTGCGCAGACTGCTTGAGAGTGCGTACGCAGCTCGAGTATGCCCGGCACCGAAGCCTTCAGATAATAACAATACTCTCTTTTTTATCACTCTTTAGTTCACCTGTTCCTGCTTGTTTTTCCTTATATCCAACATTATCGACTTTAAGGCCACAATGCAACTGTAGCTGCGGCTACAGATGTACCAATAACAGCTCCGGCGAACACATCGGAAGGATAATGAAGGCCCAGATAGATCCGGGATACCCCTACTAAAAGGCTCAGCGGAAGAAAAAGACATATCCATTCCGGATGTCCCAGAATCAAAGGAATGGCCAGCGAAAAAGCGGCCGTCGTATGTCCGGATGGAAAAGAATGATCCTTCAGTGGATTACGGAAGGTCCGTGTCCCAGGAAGGGCAAGGTAAGGGCGCAACCTTGGATACAATTTCTTGGCGGCGGCGACAGGGATGTGGCTGACAGCCAGGGATACGGCGGCCAGCGCACCGGACTTGCTCCAAGTAGATGAGCCGAAATACCAGATCAGGACGCTGGAGGCTATTGTAAAGGTGGCTCCTCCCAAGTAAGTAAGATAATAAAAAAAGAAATTGAAGAAACGGTTATGAAGACATCCATTTATATATTGAAACAGCTTTCTGTCGATCTGTGTTAATTTCATGAACAAACGACTCATTCCATTCCCCCGTTTAATGCCTTGATCAGGCTGTAGTTTGAAACTGGCGGCGGACCCGAATAGCTTCCCCTTTAAATCCATCATATTTTCTATTCGTTTCTTTTTCAAGGCGAAAGTACCGTCTTCCAGAGTGGAGGGGAAGATTTTGACTTCACTTTACAGAACCTTTACAATGATTCAAACAGCGGATTGGAAGAAAGCAAATTTTAACTTGGTCCATTTTGAAGCCGCCGAGTTCGGTATTTTACTGAGAAAATAATCCTGAATAGACGTTTTTCTTTTACACTATTGAAGTTTATCTCCGACTTTTCGTGGACTTATTTCGTTTATAAATATGGAATAAGGTTATGATTTGTATTGATAATTGAATTGATGATTAAAAAAAGGGGGGACTTTAGAAATAAAAAACCGGAAAATAGCTGAAAATAAGAACTAACGGGAATGAATATAAGCTTGAAGTACCTCAGGCGGCCAAGATAACGCTTCACATCCGCTTTTTAGGAACCAGAGCAGTTATTGAGCTTTTGACAAAAAGCTGAAAACCGTGGAAAATCGATATGTCGTTCGAAGACATACCGAAATTAGAAATTCGAATGTCAAAGGTCTATAGGGTCATAGAAAAAAAGAACCGTAAATGAATCGTAATCTACAGAGAGAAAAATCGATTATGAGGGGTAAAAAAAAGGGGGGTTCTGAGAAACATGATAGACGCCATATTTATCGGGCTACAGATTATTCTGGCCGCGATCGGTGTGTACCAGTTTGCATTCTCAATTTTGGGTCTGTACAGGAAAAAGAAAAAACATCATTATCCGGCAACAAAGTCCTTCGCAGTGCTAGTAGCCGCTCACAATGAGGAGCAGGTCGTAGGAGCCCTGATGGAGAACCTGAAGCAGCTTGATTATCCGAAGGAACTGTATGACGTTTTCGTCATTTGCGACAACTGTACGGACAATACGGCGAAGATCGTCCGGGAGCATGGCATGAACGCCTGCGTCCGCACGAACAACAATCTTCGCGGCAAAGGCTATGCCATCGAATGGATGCTTAAAGAGCTGTGGGCTATGCCGCGTCAATATGACGCTGTCGTTATGTTCGATGCCGACAACCTGGCCGATGTAAACTTCTTGAAGGAAATGAACGACGATCTGTGCGCTGGTGCACGCGTAATCCAAGGATATATCGACACCAAGAATCCGGAGGATTCCTGGATTACAGCCGCTTACGGTATTTCGTACTGGTACATCAACCGTCTGTGGCAGCTTTCGCGCCATAACATGAATATGGCCAACTTCCTTGGTGGTACAGGGATGTGCTTTGAGAACAATTTGCTGAAGGAAATCGGCTGGGGAGCAACCAGTCTGGTCGAAGACCTTGAATTTACGATGCGCAGCGTCAAACGCGGTGTATATCCGAAATTCAATTACGATGCCAAAGTATTCGACGAAAAGCCACTGACATTCAAAGCTTCGGCGAGACAGCGTCTGCGCTGGATGCAGGGCCACTTTACGGTAGCACGCCGGTATTTCTTCCCGCTGCTATGGGCGAGCATCAAGGAACGCAGTATCGTTAAGCTGGACCTTGCTTTGTACGGAGCCAACGTATACATCGTGCTTCTGACTTTCCTGATGACTGCGGTAATGTTTGTGGACAACGCGTTCTTCAACGGTCCGCATATTGCGAATCTATATGGGCACCTGCCGGTATGGCTCTCCTTTATAGCCATTGCAGCGAACGTGTTCACATTCCTGGCAGCCATGTTCCTGGAAAAGGTTACTTACAAGAAGGTGTATCTGTATCTGGTACTCTTTCCGATCTATCTGATTTCCTGGTTCCCAATTACGTTTTATGCGTTTTTCACGCAAAACAACAAGCAGTGGAGCCATACCGAGCATACGCGTGTGGTTCGTCTGGAGGAAGTTCAGAGCAAGCAGGGTTAAACTTTAGATACAAGGTTGACAACTGCTGTGCTCGTGTGGTACATTACTCAAGTACGTTAAAACAAAATGGATTTTCAAGCAGAAGCACCAGCTTCTCACCTGACTGACGAAGGTTAGCGGGTCATGATCCGATGATTTATGAATGTGAACTTTCATGAAGAATTGATCATAGGGATGCTGGTAGTTGACACCAGCATCCCTTTTAATTTTGCTTTTACTTGAGAATTACCTAGATGAATATGGAGGTGGACGGTTATTAGTAAGGATCATATGATTAATGACGAAATTCGGGCGAAAGAAGTACGTTTGGTCGGCGCGGAAGGTGAACAGATCGGTATCAAACCGATTCGGGAAGCACTTCAAATGGCGATGGACCTGAATCTTGACTTGGTGAATGTGGCGCCTCAGGCGAAACCACCTGTATGCCGCATCATGGATTACGGCAAGTTCCGTTATGAGCAGCAGAAAAAAGAAAAAGAAGCCCGTAAGAATCAGAAAATCGTTGACATTAAAGAAGTGTGGTTCCGTGCCAACATTGAGGAGCATGATTATCAAACCAAGCTTCGCAATGTGGTTAAATTTTTGAAAGACGGCGATAAAGTGAAATGCTCTGTCCGTTTCCGCGGACGTGAGATCACTCACGCTAATATTGGCCAAAAGATTTTGGAACGCGTCAAAACGGAGGTTGCCGAAATTTCCGCCGTTGAACGCCAACCGAAGCTGGAAGGCCGCAGTATGATTATGATTCTGGCTCCTAAAGCCCAATAGTCCTAAGGAGGAAGTACAATGCCTAAAATGAAAACACACAGCAGCCTGAAAGGCCGCTTCAAAGTAACTGGTTCCGGTAAAGTAACTCGTTACAAAGCTTACAGAAACCACTTGCTGTCCCACAAGTCCAAGCGCGCTAAACGCGTACTCGCTGGTAACCCAGAAATGGCTCCAGGGGATGTAAGACGTTTGAAACAAGGCTTGGCTAACTTGAAATAGTTAACAACACATTTTTGGGAGGTTTATTATTATGGCAAGAGTAAAGGGCGGATTCGTTGTTCGTCGTAGACATAAGAAAGTATTGAAACTTGCAAAAGGTTATTTCGGTTCCAAACACCGCATTTTTAAAACAGCTAACGAACAAGTGATGAAGTCTTTGGTATATGCATACCGTGACCGTCGTACAACCAAACGTAACATGCGCAGATTGTGGATCGTTCGTATCAATGCGGCTGCACGCATGAACGGATTGTCTTACAACAAATTGATGCATGGTTTGAAACTGGCTGGAGTGGACATCAACCGCAAAATGCTGGCTGATCTCGCTGTGAATGACATCAACGCATTCAACTCTATTGCTACAGTGGCTAAAGAAAAAATCAACGTGTAGTATAGCGTATTTATAGAGATAACCGCCTTAATCGGCGGTTTTTTTGTGGAGTAAAACAAAGGTTTATAAAAAGGAATGAAAGCTTACATAAGATAGGTGGAAAAGAAGCAAAAAACAGGTTGTGCACTAGAATGCTGTAGTAATCCATTAATGCATTAACGTGTATTGTTATATAACATAACATTTAGTTAACCTTTTTTGTTAGTTTTCCCTTAAAATAAAGCGCTTTCCTTAAAATTACATTAAAAAACTTTTCAAATGTGAGATAAATATGCTGGATTTTAACGATTCGAGAATGTATAATCTGAATGTAAAATGACCAACATTCATACGGCCGTTTTCTTGCAATTAATTGACCATAGATCAATTGCTGATCAGGCTGGAAGAATGTGAGGAAAGAATTCATTGTAGGGGGACAAGAATCAATGAAAAAGATGTTCAAGTTGTCGCTGATTATGCTGCTCGCGTTTTCAGTTGTACTAGCTGGTTGCGGTAAAAAGAAAGAAGACACAAGCGCAACTGGCGGCGATTCCGCAGGAACGGCAAAGTCCAGTGTTAAAGTAGGTCTCGTAACTGACGTGGGCGGGGTTAATGATAAATCCTTTAACCAATCCGCTTGGGAAGCGCTTGAAGGATTGCAAAAAGACAAAGGCATTACAGCTCAATATTTGCAAAGTAAGTCCAAGGAAGACTATGTTACCAACTTGAACAAATACGTTAAAGGCAAATACGACCTCACTTGGGGGATCGGTTTTGACCTCGGCGCAGATATGAAAACCGTTGCAGACCAAAATCCGGATGCTAATCTGGCGATCATCGACGCTACGGTAGACGCTCCTAACGTGCGTTCCATTACTTTTGCTGAGAACGAAGGCTCCTTCCTGGTTGGCGTTGTTGCCGGTAAAATGACTAAAACAGGAAAAGTCGGCTTCGTCGGCGGTGCTGAAATTCCAGTTATCAAACGTTTTGAAGCAGGCTTCAAGGCTGGCGTGAAAGCTGCCAATCCAAACGCTGACATCAAAATCAACTACACAGGCGCATTTGATAAGCCTGACCAAGGTAAAGCAGCTGCAGCTACGATGTACAATGACGGCGTAGACATCATCTTCCACGCTTCCGGTGCTACAGGTACTGGCGTATTTAACGAAGCAATCGCTCGTAACAAAGCAGGCGGCAATAAAGTTTGGGTTATCGGTGTTGACAAAGACCAATCCTTGGAATTCGGCGATGACGTAACTCTGACTTCGATGGTTAAAGGCGTATCCACTGCAGTTGACAAAGTTACAAGAGAAGTGATCGACGGTACGTTTAAAGGTGGATCCGAAACTCTGGGTCTGAAAGAAAACGGCGTAGGTCTGGCTGATACTTCCAGCAAAAACGTCCCTGCAGACGTGCTCAAAGAAGTTGACCAATACAAAGAAAAAATCATCAGCGGAGAAATCAAAGTTCCTACAGAGTAATACTTTCCGCTCTCTGATTTTCTAAGAATTTAATGCGAGTTTTAAACGGCAAGGCTGGTTGATACAACTAGCCTTGTCTTACTTTTCGACAGAAGCCAAAATAATGATATAAGGGTGATCTCATGGATGCAGCGACCCCTGTCGTTGAGTTGAAGCAAATAACTAAACGCTTTCCTGGCATCGTCGCCAACGACTCCATCAGCTTGAAGCTGCAAAAGGGCGAAATCCACGCACTGCTCGGCGAGAATGGTGCAGGAAAATCAACCTTGATGAATATTGTTTTCGGATTGTACCAGCCGGATGAAGGAAGCATTGAATTGAATGGCAAACCTGTAATGATCGACAGCCCGAATAAGGCGATTGAGCTTGGAATCGGGATGGTGCATCAGCATTTTAAGTTGGTCAAGCCGTTTACTGTTACTGAAAATATCGTGCTCGGTATGGAGCCTAAGAAAATGGGGATCCAGCTCGATTACAAAACTTCGGTTGCCAAGATTAAGAAGCTTTCCGACCAGTACGGTCTCAAAGTAGATCCGAATGCTAGAATACAGGATATTTCTGTCGGCATGCAGCAGCGTGTCGAAATTTTAAAAACGCTTTATCGCGGCGCGAACATCCTTATCTTTGACGAGCCGACAGCTGTGCTTACGCCGCAGGAAATCAGCGAGTTGATGGCGATCATGAAACGTCTCGTTGAAGAAGGCAAGTCGATTATCCTGATTACACACAAGCTGAAAGAAATCATGCAAATTTCAGATACGGTTACCATCATCCGCCGCGGCAAGGTCATCGATACCGTGAAAACCGCCGAGACCAATCCGAATGAATTAGCGGAGAAAATGGTCGGACGCAACGTGTCCTTTAAAGTGGACAAGAAGCCTGCTGAACCAAAAGGAACCGTGCTTGAAGTCAAAGACCTGACATTGAAAAACAAGGATGGTATTGGGGTACTGAACGGTCTGAATTTGAAGGTCCGTGCAGGTGAAATTTTGGGGATTGCTGGTGTCGACGGCAACGGTCAAAGCGAGCTGATCGAGGCATTGACGGGTCTTGGCCATGTGGATAGCGGTAATATCGAACTGAACGGCAAGGACATTACAAACAAGAGTCCGCGTCAAATCACGGAAAGCGGTGTCTCCCATATACCGGAAGACCGTCATAAGCATGGACTTGTTCTTGATTTCTCAATGAGTGAAAACATGGTGCTCGAAACTTATTATCAAGCGCCTTACAATAAAGGCGGCTTCCTGAACAAGGGTGCGATTGACAAACAGGCCACCCGTCTGATTGAGCAGTTTGACGTAAGAACACCTAGCATTGAGACGAAAGCCCGTTCTCTGTCTGGCGGTAACCAGCAGAAGGCTATTATAGCCCGGGAAATAGATAAAAAACCTGATCTGCTTATCGCGGCTCAGCCGACACGCGGTCTGGATGTCGGTGCCATTGAGTTTGTTCAAAAGCAGCTGGTGGCACAGCGCGACCAAGGCAAGGCGGTACTGCTAATATCGTTCGAACTGGATGAAATCATCAATGTTTCCGACCGCATTGCTGTAATCTATGAGGGACAAATCGTTGGTGAGGTTCTTCCAGAACAGACCAATGACCAGGAGCTCGGCTTGATGATGGCGGGCAGCAAGGTTGCAGGAGGTAAAGCATAATGAGCAAATTATTTAAGATTTTTAACGTTAACAGCCTCCTGGTGCCGCTGGTATCCATTATCTTGGGTCTCATTGTAGGTGCTATCGTTATGCTGGTCGGTGGTTATGATCCGCTGCTTGCGTACAGTTCTCTTTTTACTACCGTTTTTGGCAATGTGTATGATTTCGGGGAAGCCATCCGCGAAATTACGCCGCTCATTATGACAGGTCTCGCGGTTGCATTTGCATTCCGTGCGGGCTTGTTTAACATCGGTGCTGAAGGACAGTATATCGTTGGAATGACAGCTGCTACAGCGGTAGGTATTAAAATAACAGGTCTTCCAATCGTTGTGCATGCACTCGTAGCCATTATTGCAGGTGGACTTGCCGGTGGGATCTGGGCCGGTATTACCGGCTACCTGAAAGCCAAACGGGGCGTGAATGAGGTTATTATCTCGATTATGTTGAACTGGACTGCCCTGTATTTCAGTAATTACATCGTGAGTACTTTCTTACTTGAGAAGGGTCAGCAAAGATCTCAGGAAATTCAAGATACTGCTTCAATTTCCATGGCTTGGCTGTCTTCTGCATTTGATAATGCGCGAATGCACTGGGGAACTCTTATTGCTATTTTGGCAGCTGTCTTTTTCTATATATACATGTGGAAGAGTAAACAGGGTTATGAACTTCGAGCTGTAGGACACAATGGTGATGCGGCCCGATATGCCGGGATGAATGTCAAGAAGAATATCGTTAAAGCGATGTTCATCAGTGGTGTCTTTGCCGGTTTGGGCGGTGCGTTCCAGGTACTGGGCGTATTCCATTATCAAGCGATCTTTACAGGCTCGCCAGGTGTGGGCTTTGACGGCATCGCGGTTGCGCTGATCGGTATGAACCATCCGTTCGGAATTTTGTTGTCCGCTTCGCTGTTCGGCGTGCTGACTTACGGTTCTGCAGGTATGAGCTTTGGTGCTGATGTACCACCTGAAATTACACGTATCGTTATCGGTTCGATCATATTCTTCATTGCTGCACAAGGCATTGTACGCTGGGTTCTTAAGCCCTTTTATCTTAAGCGCAAGAAAGAGAAGGTGTTGTAAATGGATTGGATGACAACAATCGGCCAGCTGATTAATACGACGCTTGTATTTTCAACGGCGCTCATCTTTGCTGCCTTAGGCGGCATCTTCTCTGAACGTTCGGGTGTAATCAATATTGGTATTGAAGGTTTAATGACTTTCGGTGCGTTTGCCGCAGGTGTAGCAACCTTTTATGCGGAGAATGCAGGGATGGGCGCGGCCTCTCCGTATATCGGTTTGCTGGCTGCTGTGGTCATGGGGATCATCGCATCCCTGATTCATGCCGTCGCTTCCATCACGTTTAAGGCAGATCAGGTTGTTAGTGGCGTTGTTATTAACTTTTTGGCGGCAGGAAGCACGCTGTACATGGTTAAACTGTTGTTTGACGGTGCAGGTGAAACGCCGCTGCTGAAGGAAGGTCTGGACAAATGGGCCGTCCCGCTGCTGTCGAAAATTCCGATTATCGGCGAAGGTCTTTTTAATAACTATCCGACAACCTATTTGGCAATTATTTTAGTGCTGGTATCCTTTTATGTGCTCTACAAGACTTCGTTTGGTCTTCGTCTCCGTGCGGTCGGCGAACATCCGAGTGCTGCGGACACGGTAGGTGTTAAAGTACAGCGGATGCGTTACATCGGCGTTATCGTGAGCGGTGCGCTGGCTGCGCTTGGAGGTGCAACCATTACGCTGACTACGACCAGCACGTTCTCGCATAATACGATTTCAGGTCAAGGCTTTATCGCTATTGCTGCGATGATTTTCGGTAAGTGGAATCCGCTTGGAGCATTCGGAGCAGCCGTATTTTTCGGCTTTTCCCAGGCGATCGGCAACTACTTCCAGTTGTTTTCGTGGTCCAAAGATATTCCTCAGGAATTTATCTACATGCTGCCTTATGTACTTACGGTTGTTGTACTCGTGGCTGCCGTCGGGAAATCATCCGCACCTGCCGCACTGGGGGAACCGTACGATCCGGGCAAGCGTTAATCAAAAAACGAATCAAGTCATGGCAAAGAGGCTGCATTCCATCATTTTGGGATGCGGCCTTTTTTGTATCTATAAAATCTATATATTTTCGGGGTCCCCGCAAAGTACCTGAATCGGCTGCGAAGCCAGGCCCCACTTTGTGGGGGTATTTTCTAAATACACTTTTCCGGGCGTAAAGAGTGGGCCCCAAACTTAATGGTACATCGGGCTATGGAACAAGCGCTTTAGTGATTTGCGGAATAGACTGCTATTGAACACATTTGGAGGAGGGATTTCATGCAACAGTCTGTTACCCGTAAACAAGCACAAAAGCTGATAGGTCAACATATAGTGGCTGTCAAAAAAGACGGCAGCCTCGTTACCGGCAAACTTGTTCGCATATCTGGCAACCGCTTGATTCTTCAGCGCACCAAGGGAAAAAACGTACAAACCAAGGCGATAATTCCTCTCGTCTTGTTCGATCTTTTGGCTATCGGCACAGCTCCATTTGCAGGCGGCTTCGGCTCCGGATTTGGCTACGGCCCTGGACTTGGCTTCGGCGCCCCCGGAATTGGCATCGCCCCCGGAATTGGCTACGGTCCCGGCCCCGTTCCGTACGGCTATGGAGGTTTTCCAAAACACCCGGGAGGACATGGATTTTATTAAGATAATTTCCCGTTAAAAACGTCCTGTCAACTGTAAAATGACATCGTCATTTTTGAACGGTTAAAGCGTTTTTTCCAGCTCATGACATTGATTTTGAGTGTGGTATCGTAATGCAACATAACCCAGCTTTTTGTAAAAAGATAAGCCGCCGGCGTTACCGGCATCAACCATGACTTTGGACCGCTTGCACCCGCGTGACGCCGCGAATTTTTCAGCTTGAACCATCAACGTATTGCCCCATTTTTTGCGTTGCGATTCGGGTGCGACGGCCAACATATCGATATAGAGCAGCTCGCCATGCATGAAAAAATGCACAAAACCAATCGGATTATCCTCGTAACGTTGGCAGGCGATCAAGGTGATGCCACGGCCCAGTCTTTTGGGGATTTCCTTGCGTACGGCTTCGATCTGAACAGGGTTTAAATGTGAGAGTGGGACAAGTTGAGAATCAATATACCGCATAATGAACTCGTCGTCTTGTTTGGGCCTCCGATACCTGATCATCACGTCTGTCCTCCCTTCAAGATGGACTTCATCAAAAGTGAATTTATGCCATCATATGAGGGAAGTATGAAGTCTGTGTTTAGACGGAAGTCGGGAATGATTTCCTGCTTTTAAAAATATGGGTATTGACTTTTAAGTTCGATGGATCATATAATGTGTCTAAACATTTTAACGAATATATCGTGATCGGCAATGAAGAGGACGAAGTTTAAAGGGCCCTTTTGCTCAGAGAGTGTGAGGAGTTGCTGCAACCTCCACCAAAATCCCTTTTATACGAGCTCACCTCGGAGCTGTTCTCCTGAAACGCGTTAAAGCGCCTATTAGGGAGAATCGTCAAGTCCACGTTACGGGCTTAGGGTATGGGGAAACGGCTGACTCTCTGAAGAGTATCGATCCTTATTTTCTATACCTGATGAGGCCTAGTATCGTGAGATGCATGGCAAATATGGGTGGTACCACGGAAGCACAACCTTTCGTCCCTCACGCAGAATCATTCTGTGTGAAGGACGGAAGGTTTTTTGTTTTTATTGCATGTTACATGTATGTAAATTATGAGGAGGAGGATGACTGATGAGCGCGCAAATTCCTGAAGTGCGGTCTACAGAACAACTACGTGAGAAATGGATGAAGCCGGAAGTCATTACCGGTTCGGAGATATTGCTTCGCAGCCTTTTACTCGAAGGCGTTGAGTGTGTTTTCGGATATCCAGGCGGGGCAGTACTTTATATTTACGATGCGATGTATGGATTTGAGGATTTCAATCATGTGCTGACTCGTCATGAGCAGGGAGCAATTCATGCGGCAGACGGTTATGCAAGAGCCAGCGGCAAAGTCGGCGTATGTATTGCAACGTCGGGACCAGGGGCGACAAATCTGGTCACAGGAATTGCTACAGCTTACATGGATTCCGTTCCTCTGGTTGTTATTACCGGCAACGTGGCCACAACCCTGATCGGAACCGATGCTTTCCAGGAAGCGGATATTACCGGCATCACGATGCCGATTACGAAGCACAGCTACCTGGTCAGAGACGTAAAGGAGCTGCCGCGAATCATTCATGAAGCATTCCATATCGCTTCGACCGGTCGGAAAGGTCCGGTACTGATCGACATTCCGAAGGATGTTTCAGCAGCTTTGACTTTGTTTGAGCCCAGCAGCGACGCGGTAAACCTCCGGGGTTACAACCCGCGGATGGTGCCTAATAAGCTCCAGCTCGACAAATTAGTGCAGGCAATCGAGGACGCTGAACGTCCGATGATCCTGGCAGGCGGAGGGGTTATCTACTCTGGAGGCCATGAAGCTCTGTATGAATTTGTGAAACGGACAGAAATTCCAATCACGACGACGCTTCTTGGACTTGGCGCCTTCCCGAGCGGTCATGAGTTGTGGACGGGAATGCCGGGAATGCACGGAACATACACGTCGAACATGGCTATTCAGAAGTCGGATCTTCTGATCAACATCGGCGCTCGTTTCGATGACCGGGTAACAGGGAAGCTGAACGGATTTGCTCCTCATGCCAAGATTGTGCATATCGACATCGATCCGGCAGAAATCGGCAAGAACGTTCCGACCGACATCCCGATTGTCGGCGATGTGAAGACGGTACTGGAAATGCTTAATCCGGAAGTGAAACGTGCAGCCAAAGCGGATGCCTGGAGAACCTGGATTCAGCAGATGAAAATGGAGCAGCCATACCGTTATCAGGATTCCGATTCCGTGCTCAAGCCTCAGTGGATCATCGAAATGCTCAACGATACGACAAACGGCGAAGCGATCGTGACGACAGACGTTGGCCAGCATCAAATGTGGGCCGCGCAGTATTACAAATTCAACCAGCCGCGCTCATGGATCACATCCGGTGGCCTCGGAACGATGGGCTTTGGATTGCCTTCCGCTATTGGTGCTCAGATGGCACATCCGGAACGGCTCGTTATCTCCGTAAATGGTGACGGCGGAATGCAGATGTGCTCGCAGGAGCTCGCCATCTGCGCAATCAATAACATTCCGGTCAAAGTTGTGATTATCAACAATCAGGTGCTTGGCATGGTTCGTCAGTGGCAGGAGCTGATTTACGATAACCGTTACAGCCATATTGATCTGGCAGGCAGCCCTGATTTCGTGAAATTGGCGGAGGCCTACGGTGTCAAAGGACTGCGTGCGACGAACAAGGAAGAAGCACGTAAAGCTTGGGCGGAAGCGCTTGAAACGCCCGGACCAGTCGTTGTCGACTTCGTGGTAAGTAAGGATGAAAACGTGTACCCGATGGTAACTCAAGGCTCGACCATTGATCAAATGTTGTTGGGAGATGCATAAATATGAGTACGAGACATACCATTGCCATTCTAGTAAATGACCAGCCGGGCGTTTTGCAAAGAGTATCAGGCCTGTTTGGAAGACGTGGATACA
Organism: Paenibacillus mangrovi; assembly: GCF_022898935.1. GTDB lineage: Bacteria > Bacillota > Bacilli > Paenibacillales > Paenibacillaceae > Paenibacillus_AQ > Paenibacillus_AQ mangrovi. The sequence goes on from NZ_JALIRP010000006.1 coordinate 233,860, forward strand.
ATATTGAAAGTATCACCGTAGGACAATCGGAGGAGGCGGGGCTCTCGCGGATGGTTATCGTAACCACCGGTGATGAGCAGACATTGGAACAAATTGAGAAGCAGCTCTACAAGCTGATCGATGTTATCAAAGTCATCAACCTCAGCGTAAGCCCTATGGTAGCTCGGGAGCTAGCGCTCATTAAAGTCAACGCAGAGCCTGCGGAGCGTCCCGAAATTATGGGTGTCGTGGAAACCTTCCGAGCTTCGGTGGTAGACATTGGCAGCCATAACCTGATGGTACAGGTGGTAGGAGATACCACCAAAATCGATGCGATGATTGAACTTCTTAAGCCTTATGGCATCCGTGAGCTATCCCGTACAGGCGTGACCGCAATGATTCGTGGAAATGTATAAACATGCAATAGAATTATTTTAAATAAAATGCCCGCCGAAGAGCGGGGGTTTGAAGGGATCGGCAAATTCATAGTTACACATCCGCAAGATCTCTTGAAACACCCGCTCTTCATAAGGGTTCTTTTTAAAAATAAAGGAGGATTTATAACAATGGCAGTTATAACTTATTATGAACAGGATGCAGAACTTAGCGTATTGAAAGGTAAAACAGTAGCCGTAATCGGGTACGGAAGCCAAGGGCATGCCCAAGCACAAAACCTGCGTGACAGCGGTGTGAAAGTCATTATCGGCCTTCGTGAAGGCAAATCCTTTGATAAAGCGAAAAATGACGGCTTTGAGGTTCTGTCTGTTGCTGAAGCAACAAGCAAAGCAGACATCGTACAAATCCTGATGCCAGACGAAACTCAAGCTTCTGTGTATAAAAACGATATCGAACCGAACCTGAAAAAAGGCGCGGCTCTGATGTTCTCCCACGGGTTCAACGTTCATTTCGGTCAAATCGTAGCTCCTAAGGATGCAGACGTGCTGCTGGTAGCTCCTAAATCCCCAGGTCACATGGTTCGCCGTACTTACGTTGAAGGCTTCGGCGTTCCTGGCCTTATCGCGATCGAGCAGGATGCAACTGGACAAGCCAAACAAATCGGCCTGGCTTATGCCAAAGGTATTGGCTGTACCCGTGCAGGGGTAATCGAAACTTCCTTCCGTGAAGAAACCGAAACGGATCTGTTCGGTGAGCAGGCTGTACTTTGCGGCGGTGTAACTGCCCTGATCAAAGCCGGTTTCGAAACTTTGGTTGAAGCAGGTTATGCTCCTGAAATGGCATACTTCGAGTGCTTGCATGAAATGAAGCTGATCGTCGACATGATCTATGAAGGCGGTATGGCTAACATGCGTGACTCCATCTCCAACACTGCGGAGTACGGTGATTATGTAACAGGTCCTCGCGTGGTAACGGAAGAAACGAAGAAAGCAATGAAAGAAGTGCTGTCCGATATCCAGCAAGGCAAATTTGCACGTGACTTTATCCTTGAAAACCAATCCAACCGTGCATTCCTGAATGCGACTCGCCGCAACGAAGCAAACCACCCAATCGAGGTTGTAGGTGCTCAGCTGCGTGAAATGATGCATTGGATCAAGAAATAATCATATTTATACGATAATGAGCCTTTTCCCGCTGGGAAAAAGAGATCTCTTTTCGATGCGGCCGTGCACATGCGTGAGCCGCATCGAAAGTTTATAAGACTATTTTTCGGGAGCCCCGGAGCGTATTTGGAAGGCCTCGAAGCAGAAGCTCCACTTTGTGAAGTTATTTTGAGAGGTTTATGAATGATAAGGAGGTGCCTTGGACTTGCGGAAAATTTATGTATTTGACACAACATTGCGCGACGGGGAGCAGTCTCCAGGCGTGAACCTGAATACCCGTGAGAAGCTCGAAATTGCATATCAGTTGGAGAAACTGGGCATTGACCGGATGGAAGCGGGTTTTCCTGCAGCATCTCCTGGGGATCTGGCGGCTGTAAACGCAGTAGCCAAAGCGGTGAAAAACGTGACGGTAATCGGATTATCCCGCTCCAGAGAGCATGACATTGATGCTGTACGTGAAGCATTGATCGGAGCCCAGGATCCTTGTATTCATATTTTCCTGGCGACATCGCCGATCCACCGGAAGCATAAGCTTCGGATGGAGAAGCACCAGGTGCTGGAAACGGCGCAATCGGCTTTGCGTTATGCGAAGAAATATTTTTCCAAGATCGAATTTTCCCTAGAGGATGCCGGACGTACGGAGCTAGACTTCATGGTGGAGATGGTGTCCATGGCCGTGAATGAAGGCGTGAAGGTCGTGAATATTCCGGATACGGTAGGTTACTTGAACCCGTCGGAATACGGTGCAATCTTCAAACACCTGAAAGAAAATGTTCCGGATATCGAAAAGGTACAGCTCAGCGCACATTGTCACAATGACCTGGGAATGGCGACAGCCAATACGCTTGCCGCGATTCAAAACGGTGCTGATCAGATTGAAGGTACGATTAACGGCATTGGTGAACGCGCAGGCAACACAGCGATTGAGGAAATCGCGATGGCTTTGGAGACCCGTCAGGAGTTCTTCGGCGCCAAGACTTCGCTCAATCTGTCCGAAATTTCCCGAACGAGCCGCTTGGTCAGCAAGCTGACAGGCATGGTCGTTCCAGGCAATAAAGCGATTGTCGGAGCGAATGCTTTTGCCCATGAATCTGGTATCCACCAGGACGGCATGCTGAAAGAGAAAACGACGTACGAGATCATGACTCCAGAGACCATCGGACTGAAGGAAAGCAAGCTGGTACTAGGCAAGCATTCCGGACGCCATGCTTTCCGCGAAAAGTTGCAGGATATGGGCTATGAGCTGGATGAGCAGCAGCTGAATCAGGCCTTCAGCAGATTCAAGGAGCTTGCGGACAAGAAGAAGGAGGTCTCCGATGACGACATTATGGCTCTCGTCGAAGAGAAGCTGATCGACACTCCGGAGGTCTACAAACTGGAAACGATCTATGTCACCTATGGGAACCGTTCGGTGCCTACAGCCAAGGTGCGTATAATCAAGGACCAGGAGCAGGAACTGGAAGAGGAAGCAGAAGGCAATGGTTCGGTAGATGCCATCTACAATGCTGTCGATAAAGCGACAGGAGAAGAAGTAACCTTGTCTGACTACTCGATCAAATCCGTTTCTCGCGGTAAGGATGCCCAAGGTGAAGTGCATGTCGTTCTCACTCAGAACGATGTTTCTGCGCAAGGCCGCGGACTCAGTACGGATATTTTGGAAGCAAGCGCCCGTGCTTACGTGGATGCGCTGAACCAGCTGATCGAAAAACGCAAAACATTCAGCAGAAGAGAACGCGCAAGCTTGTAAGAGTTCTGGAGAAAACCTTGTAAGCAGATATACCTAAAGGCAGATCGCTAAAAATTATAGCGGTCTGCCTTTGTTCTTTTTGGGAGGATTTCATGACGTCCTGCATTGCAATGGATAAATAGGATTACCAGGCATAGGCTTCCGGAGCTTCACCGCCGGGTCCCGGGAAGATCTCATCCAGCCGTTTCAGTACGGATTCGTCCAGCGTGATGTCTGTTACGCGCAAAGAGCTTTCCAGCTGTTCCAGCGTACGTGGACCGATAATCGGTGCCGTAACGGCAGGGTGCATCAGCAGCCAGGCGAGTGCTACACTGTCCTGAGGTTCGCCAAGTTCGTTGCATAGCTCCGCGAAGGCTTCCAGCTGTACACGGTGTTTTTCAATCTTTTTCGGGTTATTGCCACTGCGGGTTCCTTCCAGCTTTTTCAGTGCATTACGTCCCAGCATGCCGCCGTCAAGCGGACTCCAAGGGATGACACCGAGCCCCATTTCTTTGGCGGCAGGCAGAACCTCAAGCTCAGGCAAGCGGCAGCTCAAGTTGTATTTATGCTGTTCTGCAACAAGGCCGAGGAAATGACGATTTTGTGCTTTGCACTGTGCCTGCGCAATCTGCCAGCCGGCAAAGTTGCTGGAACCGACATAGCCGATTTTTCCTTGAGAAACAGCAAGCTCAAAAGCTCCCCACAGTTCGTCCCAGGATACGCTCCGGTCAACATGATGCATCTGGTACAGCTCGATGTGGTCTGTTTGCAGACGTTTCAGCGAGCCTTCGAGGTGGCGGCGGATTTTGTAGGAGGACAAGCCTTCCGGGCCGTTCGGGCCATCAGCTAGATCATGCATATCTCCATGGACCTTGGTTGCAAGCACAACCTTTTCACGCCGACTTCCGCCTTGAGCGAACCAGCGGCCGATAATGGTTTCCGTCAGACCGGCGTTTTGTCCCCAACCGTAAATGTTGGCGGTGTCAAAAAACTGGATTCCTGCGTCTAGGGCAGCATCCATAATTCGGAAAGCTTCCTTTTCATCCGTTGCGGGGCCAAAATTCATGGTTCCCAGGCATAAGCGGCTGACTTTCAGACCTGATTTACCGAGATAGGTGTATTGCAAAATCATTCACTCCTTCGGCGAATTTTTTGACTATCTCCTGTCATTTTAACTGGAGTAATCAGGAGCGGGCAACAAGTGATTTGGCAGGATTTGCTGGTATCTGAAGGAGGGAGCTGGTTTATAGGGAAAAACTATAAAGGTGATAGATTCTATATCTTGGTCAACTGCCTTGAGGATATGATACAACAATAGATAGATGATTTGATCAGTGAGAGAAGTAACCATAAGGAGTGACGGAAAACATGCCAGAAGTGAAGAAAATTGCCGTGATCAGCGGAGACGGAATAGGACCTGAAGTCGTAGCGGAAGCCGAGAGAGTGCTCAAGCGTACGGAAGAGCTGTTTGGATATTCATTCGAAACGGAACATGCTCTCTTCGGCGGTATTGCCATTGACGAGAAGGGTACTCCACTTCCGGAAGAGACGCTGTCCGTTTGTAAAAATGCCGATGCTGTGCTTCTGGGCGCTGTAGGCGGCCCGAAATGGGACAGCAATCCCAAGGAGCTGCGTCCGGAAACCGGGCTCCTGGGCATTCGCAAAGCACTTGGATTATTCTCAAATCTGCGTCCGGCCGTCGTATTTGATTGCCTGAAGGATGCTTCGACACTGAAACCGGAAGTGCTTGAAGGAACGGATTTGATGGTTGTTCGTGAATTAACCGGCGGGATTTACTTTGGAGACAAGTTCAGACGCCAAGGCGAGCATGGGGAAGAAGCGGTTGATACCTGCGTATACAACGTAGCTGAAGTAGAACGCATTGTGCGTCAGGCTTTCGAGATTGCCCAAAAGCGCCGTAAGAAGCTTGCTTCCGTCGACAAAGCCAACGTGCTTGAAACCTCCCGCTTGTGGCGTGAAGTGGTCATTTCGGTAGCAGCGGATTACCCGGATGTGGAGCTCGAGCATGTGCTCGTGGATAATTGCGCAATGCAGCTGCTGCGCCGCCCGGCAAGCTTCGATGTCATCGTAACGGAGAACATGTTCGGAGACATTCTGAGCGATGAAGCGGCGATGTTGACCGGATCGATCGGCATGCTGGCATCGGCTTCGATGGGCGAGGGAGCATTCGGATTATATGAGCCGGTACACGGCTCGGCGCCGGATATTGCCGGACAGAATCTGGCGAATCCGATCGCAACGATCCTGTCGCTTGCCATGATGCTTCGCTTGACATTCGGCTATGCGGATGCGGCGGATGCCATTGAGGCAGCTGTGGCCCAGGTTCTGAACGAGGGGCATCGCACCAGTGATATCGCCGTAGATAAGAGCAAAGCGGTTGGTACCCGTGAGATGGGTAATCTGATCGTAGCAGCGATCAAAAAGTAATACAGGTAGCTTATCTGACAAATACAAGCGGGTATCACTTCCTACAAAGTGATGCCCGCTTGTTGTATGTTTCGTTCATTAAGAGTACATACTTAATATCGGATTGCGTAAGAGCTGCCTATTTAATAGGAAGCTTTTGTTCACGAAATTGCTTTAATTATAATTATTATAAATAAATAACCGATATAATCTTGACTTTGAATTGGGCGAATGATACCATTTTATATGTAGATTCCAACGGGATCACGTATACTCTGAAACAAGAAAAACTTATGTTTTTCTTTCATATAGAATGGACTGAAGTGTTATGCGTTTCAGCTCATTCTATACATATCTTAAAGGAGGATTTATAAACATGGCAGAACGTTTAGTAGGTAAACAAGCTCCGGATTTTACAATGGAAACCGTATTGGGTAACGGTTCCGACTTCAGTAAAGCAAGCCTGTCCGACTACCGCGGCAAATGGCTCGTATTCTTCTTCTATCCACTCGACTTCACATTCGTGTGCCCGACTGAAATTACAGCGCTCAGCGAAGCTGCTGACCAATTCAAAGCACTCGACGCTGAAATCCTGGGCGTAAGCACGGACTCGATCCACAGCCACAAAGCTTGGATCAACACTCCAAGAGACGCGAATGGTCTTGGACAAATCAACTTCCCGCTGGCTTCGGATATTACCAGAACTGTTGCTAAAGACTACGGCATATACATCGAAGAAGAAGGCGTGGCACTGCGCGGCCTCTTCATCATCAACCCAGAAGGCGAGCTGAAATATCAAGTGGTTAACCACAACGATATCGGCCGCAGCGTTGAAGAAACGCTCCGCGTATTGCAAGCTTTGCAATCCGGCGGACTGTGCGCTATGAACTGGAAACCAGGCGACAAAAACCTGCTTGTGTAGCATTTAATATGGACAAGCCCCCTTTGCCAGGAGTAAGGATGCCCTCCTCACCTGCAACGGGGGCTTTTTATAACAGAGCCTGCAGAAATTTATTCGGAACCATCAATCCGAAAAAGGAATTGCCATAGAATAAAGCGAATACATTTATGAATAATACGGTGGAATCTAGAGGAGGGTGAACCGGCATGAGTTATTGCTGCGGAGCGAGTATGGTTGGAACCAAGGGAACATTAAAACATTATCGCACTCAGGTCCACAATGTTCCCCTGCTGTTCTGTCCCGTGTGCCACCGGGTTGAAGTTCATTATAAGGTAGAGAACGAATATGAAATTTTAGCTGAATATGCGCATGGTGACGGAGCTGGGGAGATCGACTTCCAGGATTATGTCGTGGAGGATGAAGAGGCCATTTTCGAGAATGTCGTCAATTGCGAAAAGGAGGATCCCAAGGACATCGTACAAAGCCAAATTGATATGGCGCTGGACTTGTTGACCATAGCCAAGCAAATGCAGGACGAGAAATGGGAGAGTGAATTAAAGAAAAGATTGGCTGTGATGAGCCAGCGACGGATACGCTTGCAGCATAGGGCATAATCACTATACCGAATGTTATGTTTAAAGAGATGAAATACCCAATATAGCAATGATATGAAAGCATCAGTACATGTGGATTCATGTATTTGGTGCTTTTGTTTTAGTTGTTTTGTTTATTGGTTAATTTAACCATATTTTTGTTTTTTCGACAGTTTCTCTGATTGTGTTTTGCTGCTACCTTGTCTATGATTAAACTATCATTTCTAATATCTGATGGAATGAGTCTTTCATTCTCTTGAAAAGGAGGAGTATCGTGATGGGCGATATCCAAGAGACGCTTTTACAGTCCCTTGAAGCTTTTCAATCCACGCAGCTGGTAAAGAACAAGTACGAAAATATTCTGGAGCACTTGGATAGCGGCGTTATGTTGTTTGACAGTGCAGGTGTACTAACTTTTATCAATGTCCAAATGGCAAGGCTGCTGGAAATTTCCCGTAAATCCTTAACAGGTTGTACGATCGTGCAAATTTTACACCATCCGCAGCTCAACCGGTTCAAGAGAAAGAAGATCCTCCGGATTTGCCGTGAAACGCTTATTCATCGTAAAAAATATCACGAACTGACAGACGAGTCCGGCAGACAGTGGTTGTTAACGGTTACAGATAGCGACCAAATGGATGGAGACTATTTATTTAGCGTTAAGGACGTGTCGGATTTTAAGCAAATTGAACAAACCGCTTACCGCAATGATAAGCTTGCCATGCTCGGTAAAATTTCTGCATCCATAGCCCATGAAATTCGCAACCCGCTCACTGCCATCCGCGGCTTCATACAACTACTGCGTCCCCATCTAATTCATCTTGGAAAAGACGAATATGCCCGTATCATTCTTACGGAAATCGACAGGGCTAATGATATCATATATGAGTTTTTGAATTCCTCGAAGCCTTCCGCGCCACAGACGACCATGATTCCGGTTTCTTCCTTATTGAAGGAAGTCGTGCTTCTGACTGAAAGCGAGGCGCTGATGAAAGGCTGCCAGGTGCTTCTGCATGATAATGTAACGCCTCTGCATATCTCTGTGGATGTGAAGCAAATCAAGCAAGTGATTTTAAACATGATTAAAAATGCGCTGGATGCAATTGATCACATAACCGGAGAAAATGGCGGACTGATTGAGATAAAGACACATCGCGACAACAAGAACGTACATATTTGCATTTCGGACAACGGTAAGGGAATGGATCATAATACGCTTTCCCATCTGTTTGATCCGTTCTTTACAACCAAGGAGAGCGGGACAGGCCTGGGGCTGTCTGTCAGTTACCGGATTATTAAGAACCATATGGGTTATATCGCTGTGAACAGCACGGTGGGCAAAGGGACGGAATTCGTGATTTCCCTACCGGTTGTGGAAGCCGTATAGGATGCAGAAGGGAAAGCTTGTTCCTCAAGGTTATGGGGAGCAGGCTTTTTCTTTGCAAAAGATGCTGTTTTTGGAGTTGCTTTGGACAAACGTGGAATAATATATATGATTAAACGTCCGAAAACTTCAAGACAAAAAGGAAGATGACCCATGAAAGGACAATCCGGTTCCGGATCTATACAGGTTTCAATTGATTGGGAAGAAAAACTCGACGTGGCGCAGTATGATGTTGACGCGTTTATCGTATTAGTATCACCCCAGGGCATTCAGGAGGGGAGCATGCGTCAGATCTGGACCTCGCTGCTTCTGCCGCTGATGGAAAGCCACTTGTTTCAGGCTGCGCCCTTTCAGACATATGCCGTTCCGCTACAAGGCCGGGGAGAGTACCGGACGGTGATCTTCGTAGGAGCTGGGGAGCGTCCTCTGACATCGGAGGAACTTAGGATTGCCTCTGCACAGGCAGCCAGAATGGCGCTAAAAATGAGAGCCACAAAGCTCGCTTGGGAGCTTAGCTCTCCACTGGTCACTTTCACAGTCGAGCAAAATGCGAGGGTTGCCGCTCAGGCATTGACGGAGGGAATGATTTTAGGTTCTTACCGTCACAAGCAGTACAAGATGAACAATTCCGCCTACAAGGGCGTGGAGCAGATAACATTTCTGCGAAAAGGCAAGGTTTTGGCTGCTGAATTATCAGACTGGAAGGAAGGCATCACACGTGGACGGGCGTTTGCCGAATCCACTTGTATAGCCAGAGATTTAACCAATTTGCCTGGAAATTTTCTGGTGCCGGATGATTTGGCCAGAGCCGCGGTAAAGGTGGCTGATAAACATGGACTCGCGTCAACGGTTCTGGATGAAAAGCAGCTCGCGGCGCTGGGAATGGGCGGACTGATCGCTGTCGGACAGGGAAGTGTACATCCACCACGTATGATTATGATCAAGTACCAAGGCAAAGACGAGTGGGAAGACGTCATCGGGCTTGTCGGCAAAGGTATCACTTTTGATACGGGAGGTATCTCACTCAAGAGACGGCTTGGCATGGAGGAGATGATCAGCGATATGGGGGGAGCTGCGGCTGTTCTTGGAGTCATGAATGCGCTGGGAACGCTCCGTCCTGCCGTGAATGTCGTGATGGTCATCCCTACGGCAGAGAATATGCCAGGAGGCAATGCCTTTAAGCCAGGGGATATTATCAAAAGCCTCAGCGGGAGAACCATTGAGGTTCTGAACACCGACGCGGAAGGCCGAGTGGTACTTGCGGACGGAATGACTTATGCGAGGGAGCAAGGGGCTGACAAACTCATTGATGTCGCAACGCTCACGGGAGCAGTACTGTCGGCTCTGGGAGACGTAGCCACTGGAGCTGTAACCAATGACGACACGATGCTCGAGGAGTTCATTCTGGCCTCCAAACGCACCGGAGAGAAGGTATGGCCGCTTCCTGCATACAAGGAGTTCTGGGATATGCTGAAAAGCGATGTGGCTGATCTCAGCAACAGTACGGGCTCTAGGGGTGCTGCGATTACAGCCGGTTTGTTTATCGGAACCTTTGCGGAAGGGCTGCCCTGGATTCATCTTGACATTGCAGGGACGGCTTTTTTGAACAAAGAGCGGGGCGTCAATCCGAAAGGGGCAACAGGGGTGATGGTCCGTACCCTGACCGAATGGATTCTTGCGCAGGAAGCACCGGGATAACAGCAAAAAAGCAGATCCCTGGTTTCGTATGAACCCTGGGAACTGCTTTTGGTATGTCTGTCTTCTGTGAAACTACATCTAAATGCGGTCTGTCTTCTGTGAAAGTACGTCGATAGACGTTTTTTATGGCTGAACCTTGGAACTGCCACTTGTAGTCTTGACGCGGTGTATGGCTGTTTCCGCTGTGGAGCAGGCGGACTGACAGGATTTATTTAGGGAGCAGGAGGCACAGGCACCTTTTTTGCTCTTTTTCACATAACGGAAAAGCGTCCATGCAGCATAGGCAAAAATAACGCCGATAATCAGAAAATCTATCAAGGAAATGCACCTCGTTTCGTATAGTAGGGTGGCTTTCACTTATGAGAAGCCCAGCAAGCGTCCACCCTGATAGATAATCAGGGAAATGAGATAAGCGAGAATCAAGGCGTAACCGATGGAAAATACCGTCCACCGCCAGGAGGAGGTTTCCTTGCGGATTACACCCACCGTAGCCAGGCAAGGCGTATACAGCAGGACAAATGCCATAAAGCTGTATGCCTGCAGCGGTGTGAAGCTGAGCGCAATCTGTCCTTGCAGGCCCTCCATGTTAGGAACGTGATAGATGATGTTCATGGTCGATACAACGATTTCCTTGGCCAGAAATCCGGTCAGCAGTGATGCGCCCGCCTGCCAGGTTCCAAAGCCCAGCGGTGCCAGCAGAGTAGCCAACAAACCGCCAATTTTGGCTAAAAAGCTATCGTCCATCTCAACGCCGAATCCCCCCGGTCCGGTGTAAGAAAGAAACCAGATCAACACCGAGCCGCCCAGAATGAGCGTACCGGCTTTTCGCAGGAAGCCTTTACCCTTCTCCCAGGTTCCCCGCATCAGGCTGCGTCCCTGCGGCAGACGATAAGGAGGGAGCTCCACGATAAACACATTGGCTTCATTCTTCAGCAGGTAGGACGAGAATAACTTGCAGAGCAGCAGCGCCATCGCAATGCCCAGCACATACATGGACAGGACGACAAGCGCCTGATGGCTCTGGAAGAAAACGCCCGCGAACAGCGCATATACAGGCAGTCTTGCCGAGCAGGACATGAGCGGAATAAGCAGCGTTGTCAGCAGCCGGTCTTTTGGCTGTTCGATGCTGCGTGCTGACATGACGGCAGGAACATTACAGCCGAATCCGATAATAAAAGGAATGAACGCTTTTCCGTTCAAGCCCACGGCTTCCATGAGACTGTCCATCAAGAGGCTGACACGGGCCATATACCCCGAATCCTCAACAAAGGAAATAATGAAAAATAGTACAAAGATTTGCGGAATAAAAACGAGTACTCCGCCGACACCAGCCACGATACCGTCGACAATCAAAGCATGGGTGAAGGATGAAGCTCCCACCGCATCCAGCGCATTATTGATTCCATCGCTAACCGGTCCTGATATAAAGCCGTCCAGCAAATCCGAAAGAGGATTGCCGATCCAGTCGAAAGTCACTTTAAAGAGCAAGAACATAAATACGAGAAAAATCGGTATGCCAAGATATCGATGGGTCAAAATCGCATCAAGCCGTTCCGTCAGATTGTGAGGCTTTTGAGTGGAACGGTCGAGGACTGTATGACACAGCTTTTCAATAAATCCGGCACGGACGGAACGTATCCATTCCGGCAGGGAGGATATGTATCCTGCCTGCAGTAGCTTAGCTTCACATCTGTTGCTAATTGCATCCACTTCAGCCATATCTATTTGAGAGGACAAGGCCTGAAGGATGACCGGATTTTGCGCAAGCAGTTGAAGCGCTACCCAGCGGTGATTCGGCAAGTTTGGAATGGATGTGAGCATTTTTTCGATGTCGGTAATGGCCTCTTCTGCCGCCCCGTAGTCCAGTGTCAGCACCGGCGAGTCTACGGCCCCAAAATCCTTCAAAGTGCTGAGTATCTCCGAGCTGCCCTTGCCTGTACGAGCGATGAGCGGGATGACGGGAACGCCGAGCTGCTCCTGCAGCTTCTGGATATCGACATGTATGCCTCGTGATTTAGCGACGTCCATCATGTTCAGCCCGAGTATGATCGGCCGCCCATATTCCAGCAGCTGAATGCTTAGGGCCAAATTTCGTTCGAGCTGGGAGGCATCGACGATGTTAATCAGAGCTGAAGGAGTTTCCTCTATTAAATACTGCGTAGCGACACGCTCGTCTTTGGAGAGTGGATGCAGGGAATAAATACCCGGCAGATCGACCAGCTGGCCGCCGCCCTCCTTTAAGTCTCCGATCTTTTTTTCCACCGTGACTCCGGCCCAATTGCCGACATATTCATAGGAAGTAGTCAATGTATTAAAAAGTGATGTTTTGCCGGTATTGGGATTGCCCACCAGAGCGAAGGAACTCAACAGACGGACACCTCAATTCCTCTGGCCTCTTTCACACGGATTCCGAGCAACTGGCCATTACATTCTAAGGTGACAGGCCCGCCAAATGGACCACGCTGCTTCATTGAAACAACAGAGCCCTCATGTACGCCCAAATCATACAAGCGGCGGCGAAGTATTGGATTCATATCATGGATTGCGTATATAGATCCCGTTGCACCGGGCTGTAAGCTCAATAACGGAGTTGATTGGTTCATAATCGTATTCCTCCAAAAGAGAGTGATAATCAATCTCAATGCGTTTATATGTAATATAGCACGTGGGCTCGGAAGCTTCAATACATATCATTCTTCGAATGTGTTTATATTTTGAATTTGTTCACAAAAGGATGAATAAATGCATCTTTACTTTAGCACTGTGAATCAAGTATGATGTAATAATAAATTTTAATACGGAAGGAGAATTTTTTTGAAGACAAATCCCTGCAAGATTGTAGATTGTACAATTCGTGACGGTGGACTGGTGAACAACTGGGATTTCAGCGTGGAATTTGTACAAAACCTATATGCCGGACTGAATGAGGCTGGCGTTGATTATATGGAAATTGGCTACAAAAATTCTCCGAAGCTGCTCAAGGGAGCTGATCAGGCGGGGCCATGGCGTTTTCTGAATGATGATTTCCTGCGTGAGGTTATTCCCCAGAAAGGTAAAACCAAATTATCCGCTTTGGTGGATATCGGACGTGTGGACGTTGATGATATTTTGCCGCGTACGGAGAGCATGCTCGATCTGATCCGCGTTGCCTGCTACATTAAAGATGTGGACAAAGGGCTTGAACTGATTCAAACGTTCCATGACCGTGGCTACGAGACCACTCTGAATATTATGGCTTTGTCCAATGTCATGGATAATGAGCTGATTGAGGCTTTTGAAATGATCAAGGACAGCGTAGTCGATGTTGTTTACATCGTGGATTCCTACGGAAGCCTGGATCACAAGGATGTGGAGTATCTAGTCGAGAAGTTTAAGAAGTATCTGCCAAATAAACGTCTGGGTGTACATACGCACAACAATATGCAGCTCGCCTTCTCCAATACGCTGACAGCAGCTGAGCATGGGGTGGAACTGCTGGATGCTTCCGTGTATGGTATGGGACGTGCTGCAGGCAACTGCCCGACCGAGCTCCTGGTAACACATCTGAAAAATACGCATTACAACCTGCGTCCGGTTCTGGATATTATTGAGCGTTATATGATTCCGCTTCGTGAAAAGGAAGAGTGGGGCTACCTGATTCCTTATATGATTACAGGCACGCTGGATGAGCATCCGCGTTCAGCTATGGCTCAGCGTGCATCGAAAGATAAAGATAAATATGTGGATTTTTTCGATAAGCTGACAACACCGGAAGTTAATTTCAACAATAAATAAACAGAGGGAATGTGACCTTCTCGAAGTTATACTTATATCTTGAAAAAAGCTTGACCGCATGAATGCGGCCAAGCTTTTTCTTCTAGAAATAGGAACTATTCGATTCGAACGTATTCCCGTTCCCCTGTATCCTTATTATAGTACACCTGGTACTTGAGACCGTCCCGAGGGTCCACGAATATTTCGGAAGTGGGTGTAAACCTCCCGCTCAAGAGATCTCTGTGGCTTGCTTCCTCATCTTTGCGACGGTATCGGCGGTCGAAGTAGCGCCAGCTGAGCCAAAGAAGAAGCAAAAATGCAATAAGCTCTAATGCATAAATCAAGACGACAGTCACAATCGCTCCCATGTGAACGTACCCGCCTAACCGATAGGTCTTGTTCTGACAACGGTTCCGTATGCAACGATCTCGCTCATGTTGTTGCCGATATCGCCGCTGTCGAAGCGCATCATCACAATGGCATCTCCGCCCATAGCATGTGCATTTTGCACCATACGGTCCATCGCCTGCCGGCGGGCATCCTCGATCATCTGCGTGTACTGCTTGACTTCACCGCCGACGAGTCCTTTTAAAGAAGCCATAATGTCTCCGCCGATTCCCCGTGCCCGGACAACCACACCAAATGTCGTTCCCAGTACTTCAACTACTTCTTGATTATGTATGTTTTCAGTTGTTGTTACGATCATCTATATTCACCCCTTTAGCATGATACCATATTTTACGGTTAAATCTAAAAAATGATTCAAATATTTCTTCATCATACCATCTGTCGAAGGCTGGCGTGTCCGTAAAATTATTGTCTGATCCTAGCAGGAAAAAGTGCGGAAACGTGGAATTATTTAGCATGAAACCATCTTCATATTTTAGGATAACCCGGGGGTCAGATGGCTTTATGCACACAAGAGTTGAGGAGAAACGAACGATCAAAGCAGCCCTATGGGGAATAATATTATTTACAGCAGTACAATTGGTAGAAAACGTTTTTAAGCTTCAAGTAATGGATAAAGATACATTTAGGACAGTGTATATTCTTCTTTGCAACTGCTGTGTGGCAGCAAGCTTTGCGATCTTTTCACAGGGCTGGCTTTTGTTTTCGCACAAGCTTTCACGTTACAGGCTGTATACGGCAGCATTGTTTTTATGCATCGCTGTGTTTGATCTGCTGCAGACCATGAGCCTGATGGGAGTTACTCTTTTTGGGTATTCAATGACCGAGAATGATACCTTATGGCTGCTCGTAGTATCGAAGCTGTTCTTTGCAGCCGGAATTTTAATCATTTACAGCTTGAAGGATTCGATGGTCTCACTTACATATAAAACCATGGTTTTCACAGTGACTATCATGTTCCTGCTATTGTGCATCGCAGTGTATGCTGTCTGGCAGCCTGTTTTACCTATACTCATAAGCCATGGAAGCTTAAATGTTCTCATGAAGCTGATTAGCCTGGGGTTTGCGGTCGTTTGTCTGAGCGGCATGGCCTCCATTGTATACCACGGACGGAAGGAAAGAGCCCCGTCGTTGTTCATTATTATTCGTGCCTTGATTTATATTGCTATTGGTCAAGGATTAATCATAAGTTCCGATCATACATACGATATTAATTATTTGCTGGGAGCCCTATGCGGCAGTGTGTCATATTATGTGATGCTCAAGGGTGTTTACCGGTTGACCATTGAGGATCCTTTCCGTGAGCAGCAGCGCATCGAGGCCAAGATGAACTATTTGGCATTTCATGATGATCTGACAGGGCTGCCGAACAAACGCCGATTGACTGAGCGTCTGGGCAAGCTGATGCAGGGGCAGGAGAACGGCAAGTCAGGGATCGTTGTATTTAATATTAATCGCTTCAAAAATATTAATGATTCACTGGGTCATCAGGCGGGAGATCGGATGCTGCAGCTGGTGGGAGACCGGTTAAAGCGCAATTCACTTCCGAAGGAAGAGGTTTTCGGCATGGGAGGGGATAAGTTTGCTCTCATTATTCCTGCTCTTGTCAGTGAGGAGTCTACCTTGAACCGGATCAGGGATTTGCTGACACTGTTCGAAAAGCCCATTACCATTGATGATTGTGACTATCATATTTCGCTGTGCGCTGGCATGGCGGTGTATCCTGAGGACGGAGATACGGCAGAGCAGTTGATTCAACATGCGGATACTGCAGTCCATCATGCGAAGGATTACGGTATAGACGTACGCCATTTTGTGCCTTCCATGCAGCGGAAAGCAAAGGAAAGATTTAAGCTGGAGAATGATCTGCGCAAGGCGTTGGAACGAGGCGAATTTTACCTGGAGTATCAGCCGCTGGTTCATCTGGAAACGACAGAAATCGTTGGGATGGAGGCATTACTCCGGTGGAAGCACCCCAAACGCGGCAATGTTTCTCCGCTGGAATTCATTCCACTGGCGGAGGAGAGCGGCTTGATTGTGCCACTCGGTGAGTGGGTGATACGCACAGCCTGCCGGCAGAATAAACAATGGCAGAAGTCGGGGTATAAGCCGATATGTGTTTCCATCAACCTGTCCATGCGTCAATTCCTTCAGCCGCAGCTGGCAGATCAGATTGGTCAAATTCTGCAAGAAATTGGCCTCGAGCCGAAGTATGTTGAGCTTGAAATTACGGAAAGCATGACGTTTGATAAAGAAAGGGCATTCGATCAGCTGCGCCGACTTAAAGAGCTTGGGGTTTTCATTAGCATTGATGACTTTGGTACAGGCTACAGCTCCCTGCACTACCTTAAGAACATGCCGATCGACAGGCTCAAGATTGACCGTTCGTTCGTGCATGAGGTCATGAGTGATCACAACGATGCCGCCATCGTATCCACAATCACTTCTATGGCCCATCACCTTCAACTGAAAGTGACAGCTGAAGGGGTGGAGAACGAGGAACAGCTTCATTTTTTAAGAGAGCAGCGCTGTCATGAGGGCCAAGGTTACTATTTCAGCAAGCCTGTTCTGCCGAAAGAATTTGAGAAGATATTTCTACTACATTAGTGATGAAAGGGATGTCCAGGCTGAAACACCAAGCTGAAAAAACAGTTGCAAATCCCGCTTATTCATGATATATTATTTCTTGTCTTCACTACCATGAAGACGTGAGTAAGAACGGGACGTAGCTCAGCTTGGTAGAGCACCTGGTTTGGGACCAGGGGGTCGCATGTTCAAATCGTGTCGTCCCGATTTTCATATTGCGGGTGTAGTTCAATGGTAGAACTTCAGCCTTCCAAGCTGATAGCGTGGGTTCGATTCCCATCACCCGCTCCATACATAAAACATAACGCCGATAAGGCGTTTTTTTGTTGGGCGGAAGTGTGGGAAGAGAACCCACGCGCGTGGGTGCGACCGTCCGAGCCCGCTTCGTGGATTAATCCTTCCGAGGACGCGCGTCAACATCTACCTCTATTTGTGAGCCGAAGGCTCGCATTTCAATCGAGATGTTGAGTATTCCCATCACCCGCTCCATACATAAAACATAACGCCGATAAGGCGTTTTTTTGTTGGGCGGAAGTGTGGGAAGAGAACCCACGTGCGTGGGTGCGACCGTCCGAGCTCGCTTCGTGGATTAATCCTTCCGAGGACGCGCGTCAACATCTACCTCTACTCGCGAGCCGAAGGCTCGCATTTCAATCGAGATGTTGAGTATTCCCATCACCCGCTCCATACATAAAACATAACGCCGATAAGGCGTTTTTTTGTTGGGCGGAAGTGTGGGAAGAGAACCCACGCGCGTGGGTGCGACCGTCGGTCGTATACCGAACGGTACGTAAGGTGGTTGAGTGCTATGGGGGTTAGCCGCCCAAACATTCTCTTTACCCCATACATATCTTGAAGTATCAAAAAAGAGGAGCTGATATTTTGGCGCGTATCCTTGATAAAGCGGCCGTCCAGTCCCTTAGTAGCTTCAATCCGGCCAAATCGTTTACTATTCGACGTTCTCCACAAAAATCTGGCATAGCATCCATCCCAATACGGATTCCAGTGAATTCTCAACCGAATCGGGTAGATTTAGTGGCATCTGTTGGTGTCAGAGGAGTAAAAGGAATTGGGCAAATTCGCTTTAGAGTCTTCCGCGGTGGAACAGAAATTTTCAACACACAGCAAGGTATCGAATCTAGTGGTTCTGAGCAAAATTATGTAGTTACCTTCCAAGCTGAAGATTTTAATGTAAAAGCAGGTACTCATGCTTATACAGTCACAGCCGAAAACCTTGCTGCAAATACAAGAGTAGATGTTGTAGGCCCCATAACGTTTAGTGGCTTAGCTGTTAAAGTCAGACCTCTAAACCTAAAGAAAAAAAGGCTTACTAAACATTCTTGAGGTAATTGGTTCTCGTACAGCTGAATGGTGGTCGGCAGCGCCTTTGTCCGAAATGTGAGCCAGCAGCTGTTATTATCACTGCGCGTAACTTTACACCCCATATGAAGATAAGCAGCGACCGTTCGCGCATCGAAAAAAGGCCGATGGATTATAACGAATCCATCGGCCTTTTTTCATCTTGCGTTATACCATCACTCGTGTATGACCCAGAAAATGCATGGCTGCCGAAAAGCCGGCACCAATCATGGTTGCGCGGCTGCCCAGCGTGGAAAATGCGATTTCGAGCTGCTGCTTGTGATAGGGCAGCGTCCGCCTAGCGACCACTTGCTGCATCTGTTCCTCAAGCCATGTTCTGGCTTCGGAAAGCGGTCCTCCGATGACGATCAGCTCAGGGTTGAAGCCGTTAATTAAATTCGTGAGTCCAATGCCGAGATAGGTGCCCATAACTGCAAATTGCTGCCTTGCAGCGGCATTGCCTTCGGCAGCGAAGCGGATGAGCTCTGGCGTTTGATAGGCAGGCAGCTCTACAGCGGCCAGATCGTATGCCTTCTCAGAAGCGTACAGCTCCCAGCAGCCCCGGCTGCCGCAGCTGCAGGGCGTACCTTCCGCTTCGATGCACATATGTCCGGTCTCACCGGCGTATCCCCGTGAACCCTTATAGAGCTCCCCGCCGATGATAATGCCAGAGCCAATCCCTGACCCTGCACTGACATACAGAAGATGCCGGACATCTTCGCCCCGCCCGAAATTCAGCTCGCCGAGAGCGCCGCTGTTGGCTTCGTTGTCGATAATAACGGGAATCGAAAAGCTCTCCTCGAGCAGCTTTCGAAGCTCCACCTTTTCCCAGGCTAGGTTGGGTGCAAACAGCACAACTCCATCCTCATCGACCATGCCGGGAACCCCGACACCGATGCCAACAACCCCGTAATGTGTCGGTGGCGCCTTGGCAATCAAACCGGATATCATCGTCTTCATGTTCTCAAGTACGTAAGGAAGATCATGCTGTTGAAGAGGCGCTTCGGCTTCATGCAGGACCTTTCCATTCAAATCACATAACACCGCGGTTAGCTGTTTGACGCGAAGCTCCATGCCAATGACACAGCCGGCCATCGCATGGAAGTGCAGGATGAGAGGCTTGCGCCCACCGCTGGATTCACCGGTTCCAACTTCTAGCACAAGCTGTTCCTCTTGAAGCTCGGCAACCAGATTGGATACGGTTGCTTTATTTAAACCTGTCATTTCGGATATTCTGGCACGGGATAGTTCGGGATGCTTGCGAATGGTATGCAGGATTAAAGACTTGTTAATTTTTTTGACGAGTGCCTGGTCTCCGGTGACTTTCACGTACAACACATCCTTCAGGAACGTTTCGGATTTTACATATGCCCCCTAGTCTAGTGTCTTCTTCCGAAAATTGCAATATAGAAAAAAACTTTGTTTAACCAATATACAAAGTCGAAACATTGTGTTAGGATGTTGTTGTAAACGTTTGCGTTCAAGGAACTTTTTAAGGAGGAGCATACACATGGCATATTTTGAAAACGTCGGCAAAATCAATTACGAGGGAAGCCGCTCAACCAACCCATTTGCATTCAAACACTATAACCCGGAGGAAAAGGTAGCCGGTAAAACGATGGAAGAGTATCTGCGCTTTGCAATGGCTTATTGGCACACATTGACTGCAGGCGGCACCGATCCTTTCGGAACGGAAACGGCTGTACGCGGCTGGGATCATCTCAGCGGCATGGACAAAGCGAAAGCGCGTGTAGAAGCTGCATTTGAATTTATGGATAAAATGAATCTGCAGTATTTCTGCTTCCATGATGTCGATATCGCGCCAGAAGGTAGCAGTCTGAAGGAATTCTACAGCAATATCGATACCATTGTGGATTTGATTGAGCAGGGCATGAAGTCTTCGGGCAAAAAGCTGCTGTGGAATACAGCGAACATGTTCACGAATCCGCGATATATGCATGGTGCCGGTTCGACCTGCAATGCCGATGTGTATGCGCATGCCGCGGCACAAATCAAGAAAGGCCTTGAAGTCGGCAAACGGCTTGGTGCGGAAAACTATGTGTTCTGGGGCGGCCGCGAGGGATATGAAACGCTCCTGAATACCGATTTGAAACTGGAAATGGACAATATGGCGCGTCTGTTCTCCATGGCGGTGGATTATGCGAAGGAAATCGGCTTTGACGCCCAGTTCCTGATCGAGCCGAAACCGAAAGAGCCAACGAAACACCAATATGATTTTGATGCGGCTACGACCATCTCGTTCCTGCAAAAATACAATCTGGACCAGCATTTCAAGCTGAACCTGGAAGCTAACCATGCGACCTTGGCAGGCCATACCTTCGAGCACGAGCTGCGTGTAGCCCGTATTAACGGTATGCTCGGCTCCCTGGATGCGAACCAAGGGGATATGCTGCTCGGCTGGGATACGGACGAATTCCCGGTGAACATCTATGATGCAACCCTGACGCTCTATGAAGTACTGAAAAACGACGGTCTTGGCAAAGGCGGAATCAACTTCGACGCGAAAGTTCGCCGTCAATCCTTCGAGCCGGAAGATCTGTTCCACGCTCACATTGCCGGAATGGATACGTACGCCAAAGGACTGAAGGTAGCTGCCAAACTGATTGAAGACCGCGTATTCGACGACTTTGTTGAGAAGCGTTACAGCAGCTTTAATGAAGGCATCGGCGCCGAGATCGTATCTGGCAAAGCGACGCTTGCGTCCCTGGCTGAATATGCATTGAACAATGAACAGCCTCGCAAAAATGAGTCCGGACGCCAGGAAATGCTGAAGGCTCTCTTGAACCAATACATTTTGGCTGAATAAACCATTAAACGAAAAAAGCATGCAGCGGAGGTTGCTTGAAGACAGCGTTCTTCGGGCAGCCTTTGCTTGTTCCTAGCGGATCTTTATAAGTCGAACTGTATATCACAAGATTATGAGTTTAAGGGAGGCAGACTATGAAATATGTAATCGGAATTGATCTCGGAACCAGTGCGGTAAAATCAGTGCTGGTTTCCGCTGAAGGAAGTGTTGTTTGTGAGCATTCCGAGAGTTATCCACTTCACAACCCTAAGCCGGGCTGGAGCGAACAGAATCCTGAAGACTGGGCAGAGCGTACCATTGCGAGTCTGCGCAAGCTGATGGAGAAATCCGCGGTAGATCCGTCGGAAGTGGAGGGTTTAAGCTTCTCTGGTCAAATGCATGGACTCGTACTCGTTAGCGCCGAGGGGAAGGTTCTGCGTCCGGCTATTTTGTGGAATGACACCAGGACGACGCTGCAGTGCCGTAGGATTGAAAAGACCATGGGCAGCAAGCTGCTCGATATCGCGCGGAACCGAGCACTGGAAGGATTTACGCTTCCGAAACTGCTGTGGGTACAAGAGCATGAACCTGAAATTTTGTCACAGGCCGACGTGTTCTTGCTGCCAAAGGACTATGTGAGATACCGCTTGACGGGCAGCTTTGCGATGGATTATTCGGATGCGGCCGGCACCTTGCTGCTCGATGTTGCGGGCAAAGCCTGGAGTCCCGAAATTGCTGAAGCCTTTGATCTCCCGTTGTCCCTCTGTCCGAAGCTGGTGGAGTCCTCTGAACTGACAGGTACGCTGCTGCCAGACGTAGCTGAGGCTGCTGGACTACTGGCATCGACCAAGGTATTTGCAGGCGGAGCGGATAATGCATGTGGCGCAATCGGAGCCGGAATCCTGGGAGAAGGCAAAACGATGTGCAGCATCGGCACTTCTGGTGTTGTGCTCTCCTACGAAAGCCGCAAGGATATCAATCCACAGGGGAAAATGCATTTCTTTAATCATGGGGAAGAGGATGCCTTTTATGTCATGGGCGTAACGCTGGCAGCGGGGCACAGCCTCTCCTGGTTTAAGGATACTTTCGCCAAGGATTTGAGCTTTGACAGTCTGCTTGCAGGCATTGAAAAGGTTCCGGCTGGCAGCGGCGGCTTGCTGTTTACGCCTTATATCTCGGGCGAACGCACTCCTCATCCGGATGCCGATATCCGTGGTAGCTTCATCGGAATGGATTCGGGCCACACCCTGAAGCATTTTGCACGATCGGTGATGGAGGGGATTACCTTTTCGCTGCTCGAGTCTATCGATATCATCCGTCAGTCCGGCAAGGAAATTACAGAGGTGACGGCTATTGGCGGTGGTGCCCAGAATGAAACCTGGCTGCAAATGCAGGCGGATATTTTGGGCGCCAATATCGTCAAGCTAGAAAGCGAGCAGGGACCTGCGATGGGAGCTGCAATGCTGGCAGCTTACGGCTGTGGTTGGTTCACTTCTCTCGCGGAGTGCGCTGAGCGGTTCATCCGTCCAGCCAAGACCTATGTTCCTGATAAGGATCAGGTAGAGACATATTCTGGCCTGTTCAGCATTTACCAGGATGTATATGGGCAAACCCAAGGTTTGAACGAAAGACTTGCGGCTTACCGCAAATAGGATACAAAGCTCGAGAGATCTAAAGTGACAATGTCGGTGAGGTTGCACTTTTCTGGCTATAAGCCGCCGGAAGCAT
Organism: Paenibacillus mangrovi; assembly: GCF_022898935.1. GTDB lineage: Bacteria > Bacillota > Bacilli > Paenibacillales > Paenibacillaceae > Paenibacillus_AQ > Paenibacillus_AQ mangrovi. The sequence goes on from NZ_JALIRP010000006.1 coordinate 256,767, forward strand.
TTTGACGCTAATTAGACGAATAAAGACCATTCCTGCTTGTTCAGGGATGGTCTTTTGCTCGTTCATCATTTACCACCTCATAATTATTTTGTAATAAGTACAGAATAGCAGTGGAGTGACGGCTCGAATCCTTCCTGATACTGATTTTCTTACGGCTTTATACATCCGGAGATGTACGCTGGCCTTTATTCGGGCTTTCCATCTGGTGGAAAATTTGTTAAAATGGCATCAAGCATTACATCCTAATGAAAAAGAGGTAACCACACATCCAATGGATACACATGACTGTTCTCTCTAATCTGCACTCCAACATCACAATGTTGTAATCAGGCAGTCTCTGCGCCAAGCGTAGGGAAGAGGAATAGGATTGCTATGTCTATTTTGGGGGACTCGTGGGCCTTGATCATGGATGCGGAAATGCTTTTTTTCTGCGTTTTTTTCAAGTGTTTGTTAGCGGAAGTAGTCTTGAGCTTTGGCGTTCAAGGCAGCAGATTCCGCCTGTCCTTATTTCATCATAGGCATCATCTCATTTCGAACCCCTACCGTAGGCCGTCTGCCTGCGGTTTTTTTAGATATAAGGAAGTATAAACTTCGAAGAGATCACATCCTTATATCGCAAGAAAAACTTCCGCTATACGCGGTCTGTCTTCTGTGAACGTACGTCGATAGATGTTTTTCTTAAGATTATAGAATCTACAAAATTTCAGCGGAGCTGAACCATTCTATAATCGCAAGAAAAACTACATTCAAAAGCGGTCTGTCTTCTGTGAACGTACGTCGATAGATGTTTTTCTTAATTCTGCTCAAAAGGGTGATGCGTATATGATGAACATTGTAAAAACGAAGAATGTTGCCAAAGAATTTAAAGGGAAAACCATCTTTGAAAAGGTGGATTTTGAAATATTTGAAGGAGAAAGGCTTGCTCTGTTCGGTGTGAACGGGGCGGGAAAAACGACACTGCTGAAGGTGCTGACCGGACAGCTGGCGCCCGACCAAGGAACTGTGGAGCGCGGCTTGCCGCTTGCACAGTGGGGAATGATGGAGCAGAGCTCTGAGTCATTGCTGTCCCTGACGACGCTTGCTGCGGCCGGCTTCGACAGCGGGGAACTGTGGGAATTGAAGCAGAGAATTAGCAGGCTGGAAAAAGAGCTCGCGGATCCTGCCGCTTCAGAGAATGGTCGGCTGCTCGAGGCGTATGGCCAAACGATGGAGCGTTATGAACAGCTGGATGGCTTCCAGTGGGAGGTTGAGGTTGAGAAGGTGCTTACCATGCTGAACATCGGGGAGGAATTATGGCAGGTTCCTTTTGCCGATTTAAGCGGCGGGCAGAAGACGAGAGTCAGACTTGCGGCCCTACTCGTTAAGCGTCCGGCATTTCTGCTGCTGGATGAGCCGACAAATCATCTGGACGAGGACAGTATGAACTGGCTAGAACAATGGCTGAATCGTTACGAAGGCACCGTGCTGTTCGTGTCTCATGACCGGACCTTCCTGGACCATGTCGCGACGGGGATCTGTGAATTGTCCAGTACCGGCGTCAAGAAATACAAAGGCAGCTACACGGATTACAAGCGGGAGAAAGAGCGGGAGCTGCGGGAGCAGGAGACGCTCTACAAAAAGCAAAAACAGGCGAAGGAAGCGTTGGAGGAATCGATCCGGCGTTATCAGGAATGGTTTATCCGCGCCGATGGCTCTGCCCATAAAAACACGGAGACCAAAGCTGCCACTCCTTTTTATAAAGCGAAGGCGAAGAAAAACATATCCAGATACCATGCCAAGCAGAAGGAACTGGAGCGGCTAGAGCAGGAAAGCGTGCAGAAGCCGCGCGAGGCCGCCAAAATTAGCATGCAGCTGGGAGATGGAGGTTTTGCGGCCCGAGTCCTCCTGCGTCTGGAACAAATATCGTTCGCTTATGAAGAGATGGAGCTGTTCGAGGGACTCGATTTATTGTTATCCCGGGGAGACCGGATGGCGCTTAGAGGACCTAACGGAAGCGGCAAATCAACGCTGCTGAAGCTGGTTCTCGGCGAACTTGAGCCGGACCAAGGCAGGATTTGGGTTCATCCGGGCGTAAGCACGGGGTACTTTTCACAGGAGCTTGAAGGCTTAAGGGAGGATGAGACGCTGCTGGACAGCCTGCTTCGCCTGCCTGATATGACAGAGACGAATGCGCGCACGATCCTGGGCTGCTTCCTTTTTTCCAGAGAGGATGTGTTTAAGCGCATCGGCGATCTCAGCATGGGCGAGAAATGCCGGGCAGCGTTCGTGCAGCTCTATTTCAGTGGTGCCAATCTGCTGGTACTGGATGAGCCGACGAACTATCTCGATATTTCGACCCGCGAGGTCGTGGAGGAAGCGCTAGCTGCATATCCAGGGGCTCTGATGGTGGTTTCTCATGACCGCATGCTCGTCCGCAAGCTGGCCAACCGGCTCCTGACGCTTTCCCCGGAGAAAGAGCCGGAGGTGTTTGAAGGCACGGTGGAGGAAGAAGAGGAACGTTTGGCGAGGCATGGCGGCGTAATCAAGGAGGAAACGGACCGGGAGAACCGGAGGCTTGCGATGGAATGGGAAGTGGCAAGGCTGCTCGGCATCGAGGATCCGGAAGGTAGCGAGGAGCGCATTCGGGAAATTCGGCTGCTTCGCAAAGAATTGGAGAGCCTGTAAACATCCGGCAAACAAACCATGGATGACTTGCCAGAGCCGCCTTTTTTACTTATAATAGTTGACTATAGTGTGCAACATGAATATAACGTCATATGATGTGCTTCAATCAACAATTCAAATGCCATGATGGAGACAAGTAAGCAGTGCCACTTTACAGGGAGGAGACGCCGTAGATTGAGAGCGTTTCTACAGTAACAGGCTGCCGAAATTCCCTCCGGAGCAGTTCCCTGAACCTTTTGTCCGAACGATCGGCAGGTGGCAGTAGGGGATACCGGTCTTCGTACCGTTACAACGATCAAAGTGAGAGCAGGCTTCGTTTGCCCGGCACCGGGCGGCATGCTGTTCTAACAAGGGTGGTACCACGGTCTTTTCGTCCCTTTCCGGGAGAAAAGGCCTTTTTTGTTTTTCATTGGATCGCTTCCAACAGCCGGGGAGACGATTATGGGTACGTTTTATTTTGAGAAGGAGGCAGGAAGAGATGAAGGAAAAACTCGAAGCGCTGCGGCAGGAGGCACTAGATCAGCTGCAGGGAGTAGAGGATGTGCAGCAGCTGAACGATCTGCGCGTCAAATATTTGGGCAAAAAGGGTGCGCTGACTGAAATTTTGCGGGGCATGGGCGCATTGAGCGCAGAAGAACGTCCGGTCATCGGTCAGGTTGCCAATGAGGTGCGCGGTGCCATCGAAGAGGTGATCGAATCCAAGCAGGAAGCATTCCAGAAGGCCGAAACCGAGAAGCGCCTGCAGGCGGAAAAAATCGACGTGACGCTGCCAGGACGCAAAATGACGCAAGGCGGCATTCATCCGCTGAACAAGGTCATTGAGGAGATCGAAGAAATTTTCATCGGAATGGGCTATCATATTGCCGAAGGTCCCGAAGTGGAAACGGATTATTACAACTTCGAAGCGCTGAATTTGCCGAAGAACCATCCGGCTCGCGATATGCAGGATACCTTCTATATCACGGAAGAGCTGCTCATGCGTACGCAGACTTCCCCGGTGCAAATCCGCACGATGGAAAAAATGCAGGGCGAAGTGCCTGTTAAAATCATCTGCCCGGGCAAAGTATACCGCCGTGATGATGATGATGCCACGCATTCTTTCCAGTTCAACCAGATTGAAGGCCTCGTCATCGGCGAAAATATCCGCATGAGCGATCTGAAAGGCACGCTGCTGCAATTCGTTCAGGAAATGTTCGGTCCGAGCACCCAAATTCGTCTCCGTCCAAGCTTCTTCCCGTTCACGGAGCCAAGTGCGGAAGTAGATGTAACCTGTGTAAAATGCGGTGGCAGCGGCTGCCGGATGTGCAAGCATACCGGATGGCTGGAAATCTTAGGCTGCGGCATGGTGCATCCGAAGGTACTCGAAATGGGCGGCTATGATCCGGAAAAATACAGCGGCTTTGCATTCGGCATGGGCGTGGAGCGGATCGCGATTTTGAAATACGGCATTGATGATATTCGTCATTTCTATAACAGTGATATGGCATTCTTGAAGCAGTTTGCCCGCAAGTAAACGGATCGGAAGCGCTAAGCGAATAAGGAAAGAAGGAAGGGACCCGGGATGAAAGTATCAACAGAATGGTTAGCGGACTATGTGTCGCTTGAAAATGTGGCAGCCGAGGAACTGGCTGAGCAAATTACGCGTGCGGGAATCGAAATCGACGAGATTGAAAACCGCAACAAAGGAATTACCAAAGTCGTTGTCGGCTATGTGAAAAGTAAAGAAAAGCATCCGGATGCGGATAAGCTTAACATTTGCATCGTGGACGCCGGTCAGGAAGAAGAGCTTCAAATTGTCTGTGGCGCCAAAAACGTAGATGCAGGCCAGAAGGTGCCTGTGGCATTGGTGGGAGCGAAGCTTCCTGGTGGTCTGGATATTAAAAAAGCCAAGCTGCGTGGTGTGCTATCACAAGGCATGATCTGTTCAGCTAAAGAGCTGGGCATGAATGATAAGCTGCTGCCGAAGGAACAGCAGGAAGGCATTCTGGTACTGCCGGAATCGACGCAGATCGGTATGCCGATCACGCAGGTGCTGGGTTTGGATGATGAGGTACTGGAATTCGATCTCACTCCGAACCGTTCCGACTGTCTGAGCATGATTGGAGCGGCCTATGAGGTTGGAGCCATTCTCGGCCGCGACGTGAAGCTGCCGGTTCCTGAGAAGGAGCTTGTGGAAGTTAGCGATGCGGCTGCCGACCATATTTCAGTAAAAGTCAGCTCTCCAGAGCATTGCAGCCATTATGCCGCCAGATATATTACTGGCGTCAAAATCGGCCCATCTCCGCTGTGGATGCAAAATCGTTTGATGGCTGCAGGCGTGCGTCCAATCAACAATATCGTCGATATTACCAACTATGTGATGCTGGAATACGGTCAGCCGCTGCATGCGTTTGACGCAGATCAGCTGACGAACGGAGCTATTGACGTCCGTCTTGCCAAGGAAGGCGAAACCTTGGTAACGCTGGACGGCCAGGAACGCAAGCTGGAGCCTCACATGCTTCTGATCACCGATGGTGTGAAGCCTGTCGGCCTTGCCGGCGTGATGGGCGGACTCAGCTCCGAAGTGACGGACAGCACAGTGAACATCCTGCTGGAATCGGCCAAATTTGATGGCGGCACTGTCCGCAAAACCTCCAGACAGCTTGGACTTCGCTCAGAAGCAAGCCTGCGTTTTGAGAAGGAAGTAGATCCAAGCGCGATCATTCCGGCTCTGAATCGTGCGGCTGGGCTAATCGCCCGCTATGCAGCTGGAGCCGTCCACAAAGGCATTGTGGAATCCGGTACTGCTGCTGTGGAAGACAAGGTGATCGTGCTTTCCTTCGACAAGCTGAACCGCTTCCTCGGCACAGATCTGTCGATGCTTGAAGTGAAAACCATCTTCAGCCGTCTGCACTTCAGCTGTGCTGATACCGCGCAGGGGGTTCTGGAAGTTAAGGTTCCTACGCGCCGCGGCGATATTACGAGTGACGTGGATCTGATTGAAGAGATCGCCCGCTTGTACGGATATGACAACATTCCGACGACGGCGATCGAGGGACCGACGACTCCGGGCGCGTATACGAAGCCGCAGGCTATGCGCCGCGATGTACGGAAATTGTTTACGCATGGCGGATGGCAGGAAGTGATTAGCTACTCCTTCACGCATCCGGATCTGACAGCCCTGTTCCCGGCTCTTACTGAAGGAAGCCATGCCATCAAGCTGGCTATGCCTATGAGCGAGGAGCGCAGCGTGCTTCGCACCAGCATCATTCCGCAACTTCTGGATGTAGCGGCATACAATGCGAACCGCAAGCAGCATGACCTTGCATTGTTCGAGATAGGCAATGTATTCTATAGTAAAGAGGAGCAGTTGACGGCTCAGCCTAAAGAGATTCCGGTATTATCACTTCTGCTATGCGGTAACCGAGGGCAGAAGCAGTGGAATCAAACGCCGGAAGTAGTGGATTTCTTCGATCTGAAAGGTGCCCTGGAAACCTTAATTGAGTATCTTGGACTTCAGGATTCAGTGAACTATGTGGCCAACCAGCCGCAGGGATACCATCCTGGCCGTTCGGCATCCATATACTTGACCAAGGGCGGCGGCGAACAGCTGTTGATCGGCACGCTGGGTCAGGTTCATCCGCAACTGCAACAGGACCGCGGCATCGGTGATGTGTATACAGCGGAAATTCTGCTTCAGCCGCTTTATGATCATGCAGGCGAAGATATCCGTTACCGCGAGCTTCCTCGCTTCCCGGCTTCCGAGCGTGATATCGCTGTGGTCGTTGACGAGAGCGTCGAGGCGGGAGCGATGCTGTCCATCATTCGTGAAGCAGCCGGTGAATTGCTGCAGTCCGTCCAAGTATTCGATGTGTTCACAGGCAGCAAGCTAGGTGAAGGCAAGAAGAGCGTTGCCATTTCCACGGTGTACCGCCATAACGAGCGTACGTTGACGGATGAAGAGGTTTCATCCGCGCATGCAGCCGTTGTCAGCCAGCTTGAGCAAACTTTTCATGCGGAATTGAGAAAATAGCAGGAATTGAATGAAGTCACATCGAATCCATGTACATAATGATTCGATGTGGCTTTTTTGCGAAAATAACAGACATCTCAGAGTCAACAACATATGAAGGAGGGCACAACTGTGACTACACCTGATCGTACACGTGTCACCGTGGAAATCTACGGTACTACTTATAAACTGGTAGGCAGCAGTGCCGACTATATGAAAAAGGTTGCCACTTATGTCGATGAGCGAATGAATTTAATATCCAAAAGCCATTCCCGGCTGGATACGCCTAAGTTGGCCGTATTGGCTGCCGTACATATGGCTGAAGAAGCGATCCAGATGCAGGTTATCCAGAGCGAAGTCAAGATGCTGACCGGGGAGCGAAGCGAACTGCGGAGTGAGCTGGCGGCGCTTCAGGCATCCCGGGCCGAGCAGCAGGAGCTGTATGCGAAGCTGCAGGAAGAACATGCATCGGGCATGAGGGAGAAGGAAGAGCTTAGTAAGCAGTGGGGGGCGGAGAAGGCAGCCCTTTTGAAGCAGCTCGAAGATACGAAGGCTTCACTGTCGGGAGAGCTGCAGAAGACGCGGACGACTTTGGGGAAGGAACTCGAAGATACCCGTGCTTCGCTGAAAAAGGAAACGGAAATGAAGGAGTCCCTGCAACGTAAGGAGAAGCAGGTCGCCGAGCAGCAGCAGCGGGACAAGCAGTCGCTCGAGGCACGGCATAAAGCAGCGATTCAGGAGCTTGAACGCGGGCACGCTGCCGCGCTTCAGTCGGCGCAGCAGAAGCACCAGGAAGTCTTGAAGAATACGGAAGCGAAACATCAGACCGTACTTAAGGAATCGCAGCAGAAATATGAAGCTTCCCAGCAGGACGCTGAGAAGAAGCATCAGGCAGCACTTGCCGGACTGAACAAGCAGCTGGATGAACTCCGGGGAGGAAGCTCCCAGCTGCAAGGCAAGCTCCGTAGTCTTCAAGAGGAGCTGCAGCAGGCTAAGAATGCATACGCCAAGCTGCAGGAACAGCATCAGGCAGCTCTGAAGAAGGAGGAAGTCTCCCAGACAGAACTGAAGACGCTAAGGGAGCAGCAGGTCCGCCTGAACGGACAGATCAGCCGTCTGAAGGAAGAAGCTGCCCATTCGGAAGAGGAACAGCGCCGGATGCAGAAGCTGCTTGAGGAATACAGCGCTTCTTCTGCCAAGCAGAAGTCAGAGCTTGAGAAGCTTACGGCTGAGTCAGCTTCCTGGCGCAGCCAGGTGGATAAGCATAAGGAAGAGATCGGTGAGCTCGAGATGCGCGTGCTTGAAGCGGGAGAACAGAATGATACGCTTGAAGCCGGCATGAAGACGCTCCATGATGAGCTCAGCGTTTTGAAGGATCAAGCAGAAGCAGAGACGACGAGAGCCGCTGCCGCGGAGCAAAAATCTGTGGAGCTGCAGCAAAAGTTCGAAGAACAGCAGCAGCTGATTGATTCGCAGAGCAAGAAGCTTGAAGATCTGGATGAGACGCTGCAGCTGCAGGAGCTTTCGATTGAAGAACAGAAGGAACTTCTCGTCGAGAAGGAAAAGCAGCTGCGGGAGTATGAGGCCGCACTCGAGTCGAATGAGGCGACGGTACAGCAGCTACAGCAGTCCTTGAAGGAGAAGGGGAACCGTCAACGACAGCTTGAGCAGGCATTAGAGGCAAGTGGAGTACAACATCTCGAGTTGCAGCAGACGCTAGAGGCAAGCGAATTGAAATCTCTGGAGCTTCAGCAGACGTTAGACGCAGCCGAATCCCAGTATCAGGAGCTTCAGCAGGCAGCAGAGCAGAAAGAATCGCATCTCCTGAATCTTCAGAAGTCTATGGAAGAGAAAGAAGAGCTGTACCGGAAGCTGCAGCGGCAGCATGGTGAGATCCTGCAGCAGCATGAGGTGCTGAAAGATCAATATGACTTGCATATGCTGGAGCATGAAGAACTGCAGGGCAGCATCGCGGAAAGCAGCCGGAAATACGAACAGCTGAGCGCGGAGCTTGCGGAGCGTGAATCGGCTTATCAGGAAGCCAAACGCCAGTTCAAGGAATCCGAACAAAAATATTCCGATATGGACCGGCTCTATCAAGAGCAGGTAAAACAATACGAACACTTGAAAGAGCAGTATCATGGTCTGCAAAAGCAGTATGATGAGCTTCAGCAGAAGGGCAGCGATATGAAACGTCAGCAGGAGGACGCTGAACTTGAGTACCTGATGGTACTGGAGGAGAAGGAGCATGCACTGCGGAAGGTGAATGAACTGGCCCGGATGCTGGATGAAGCTGCAGGCCGAGAGAATGAACAGCGTGAGCTGTTGCGCGAAAGCGAGCTTTCGATGCAGACCTACCAGGAAAAGCTGGAGGAAATGATGAACCGCCAGGACAACTGGAGCAGCAGGGAGCAGCAGCTTCATGACGAGCTGGAGGAATGGAGACGCCAAATTGCTGCAGGTGAGGACCAGCTGGGCAAGCTGCAAAGCGAGAAGGAGCAAGCGGCTGCTGAGCTTCGCGAGGTCGGCGAGAATTTCGAGCTGATAGCGCATCAATACCGATTGCTGCAGGCGGAGCTTGAGATCCAGCAGGAGAAGACGGATAAGCTGCAGGAAGAACACAGCCAGCTCCAAGATGAGTATTCCAAGCTTCAAACGGAGTACAACGAATGGATCGAATTGATTGAACAGGATCAAAGCTGATCGTTGTCTCAGGACAGATTTTAAAAAATCCCCTCATAGACCAAAAGGTAGGAACAGATCGGTCGTTCCTTCTTGACGGTCTATGAGGGGATTTGTTGTCTGCCGCGCAGGTGGACTATTCGTCTACGATCACTTTGGCGAGCATGGCCGTATGTCCCGTACCGCAGTAAACGGAGCAGGTCATATCAAAGGTACCGGCTTTCTCCGGAGTTACCACTTTAGATTTATGTTTACTGTCTAGCTGCAAATCAAGAGCAGGAATCAATACACCATGAGTACCTGCTTCATTTACGAACGTAATTTTGACGGGAACACCTTTTTTAAGATGATATTCTTGTTTATCAAAAGCATAGTTGGTCGCTTTAATGACCAGCTCTTCACTGGGGGCAACACCTGTGTCGCTGACACCGCTGCTTGCAGTCGAAGCGTCTTCCTTTTCTCCTCCACAAGCGGACAGCACCAGGAGAAGCATACAGGAAAGAGCAAAAGCAATGGTCTTTTTCATCGTGACCCTCCTCAAAACATTAATTTTTTGTGACAATTCTAGTAGTCATCATACCCTAAAAATGGAACTCCGGAACATTCCTGTTTTGAATAATTAGTGAATTAGTGAATTGATCGCACGTCGATACGCCATTACATATATGAGGCGGGGATTATTTTCAAAATATTTACATATAATAGGTGTGTTTGTCTTTTCTTTAAGATATAATGATAATCATATTCCATCTGATCCACGACAGGCTGCGAATGAAACACCCCCTGTTCCATGGGAACAGGGGGTGTTTTTTTGAGAGTATGCCACCACTTAGCGGTATAGCTTGTCCGTTATGTTTGGCAGGTTTTTAGGTTCTGGTTGTATCTTTACCTGCACTGAACGGCGTGACTGGAACAAATAGGTCGACGATCCCGATGACGAGCGCGGCAAGAACGGCACCAAGGATTGTGATATGAACGCCTCCAACAATGAACTGGGCGACGTATATCACCAGTGCACTAACTACAAAGCCGATAATGCCTCGACCAAACGGCGATATTCCTTTGCCGAAGATTCCTTCAACAGCCCAGCCAAGCAGAGCAATAACCAGAGCCAGCAGGAGCGCGCTCCAGAATCCGCCAACAGAGAATTGCGGAATGATCCAGCCGACCACCATAAGTACAATCGCCGAAACGATAAATCGTACAACATGACCTAAAAAATTCATGCATTTGGCCTCCTTTTGCTTAGAAGATACTTTGATAAATCATTTCATAATGCGTCTGCCTCATTCATTATGAAATGAATTCTATATGCAACGTTTATTGTATTCAATTCGTGAAATCTTATGTATCCGGGTTGACGATTTTTAGCGGAATTGTAACGCAAATGGCGAAGGCGCGGCGGTTTCGTATATAATAAAGGCATTGTATGAGAGGAGTAGTGAAATTCTTGGACGATAAAATTTTGCACACACTGGAATACCGCAAGATTTTAAATAAATGCTCCAGTTATACCCAGACCTCCATGGGGAAGCAAATAACGGAAAACTTGAAACCGGATACGGATCTTGAAGCCGTCAAACGGCTGCTTCAGGCGACTGATGAGGCTTATACGGTGGAGCGGCTGAAGGGTACGCCTTCTTTTGGTGGGATCAGTGATATTTCCGGTGCATTGAAACGGGCAAAAATCGGAGGGACTTTAAGCCCCCATGAATTGCTCTCGATTGGCAACACGACGTATGGTTCCAGACGGATCAAACGTTTTATCACGCAAATGAACGAAGATGAGCCGTTAAAGCTTTTGCCCAGTATCAGCGAAAATATATCGGAGCAAAAACCGCTTGAGGATACCATCAAAGCTTGCATATCGGAAGAAGCCGATGTACTGGATTCGGCAAGCTCAGAGCTTGCCCAAATCCGGCGTGAGCTCCGCTCCGGCGAAGCGAGAATTCGTGAAAAGCTGGATAACATGATCCGCTCTTCGTCCGTAGCCAAGATGCTGCAGGATCAGCTGGTTACCATTCGCGGCGACCGGTTTGTTATTCCTGTCAAGGCAGAATACCGTTCTTATTTCGGTGGTATTGTACATGACCAGTCCGGCTCCGGTGCGACTTTGTTCATTGAGCCTGAATCCATTGTGGCCATGAATAACAAGCTGCGCGAGACTCGGATGAAGGAAGAACGCGAAATCGAAGTTATTTTGCAAAAGCTGACGGCGTTGGTTGGTGATCAGGCTGACCTGCTGCTGTTCGATCTGGATTTGATTGGCCAGCTTGACTTCATTTTTGCCAAAGCTAGATTGGCCCACGTCATGAAAGCGACTTTGCCAAAAATGAATGACCGGGGATATTTAAAACTCCGCAAGGGACGTCATCCCCTGATCGCAATGGACAAGGTGGTTCCGATCGATGTCGAGCTTGGCAATTCGTATACGTCCATTATCGTTACAGGTCCGAATACGGGTGGTAAAACGGTAACGCTGAAGACGATCGGTCTCCTTAGCCTCATGGCGATGTCGGGTCTGTTTGTACCGGCGGAGGAAGGCAGCCAGCTGTGCGTATTTGATGCCATTTTTGCGGATATCGGCGATGAGCAAAGCATTGAGCAGAGCCTCAGTACCTTCTCAAGCCATATGACCAACATTATTCGCATTTTGAAAAATATGACACCCAAAAGCCTTGTACTTCTGGATGAAGTCGGTGCGGGTACTGATCCGGCCGAAGGCTCGGCGCTTGCGATTTCGATTCTGGAGCATATACATCAGACGGGCTGCCGCATGGTCGCGACGACTCACTACAGTGAGCTGAAGGCGTATGCTTATGAACGGAAAGCGGTCATTAATGCAAGTATGGAGTTTGATGTCAATACCCTAAGTCCGACTTACCGGCTGCTTGTCGGGGTGCCAGGCCGAAGCAACGCGTTTGCGATTGCCGAACGTCTCGGACTTCCGAATCAAATTCTGGATTTTGCCCGCGGGGAAGTAAATGAAGAAGATCAGCGCGTCGAGCATATGATCGCCTCCCTCGAGGAAAACCGTCTGGGCGCTGAAGTGGAACGAGAGCATGCGGAAAAGCTCCGCCAGGAAATGGAGCAGCTGCGCACCAAACACCAGCAGGAGCTGGAGAAGCTCGAGGAGCAGCGTGACCGTCTGATTGATAAGGCGAAGGCAGAGGCGAAAGAGGTTATTGCCAAAGCCAAGCGAGAAGCGGAGGAAATCATCAGCGATTTGCGACAGCTCGCTAAAGAAGAAGGTGCTTCTGTCAAAGAGCATAAACTTATTGCCGCTCGCAAAATGTTGGATGAAGCCGAACCGCAGCAGCGAAAGAAAACTCCGTCACGGAACAAGGCAAAAACTCCACGCAAGATTGAAGCAGGCGACGAGGTTATGGTCTACAGCCTCAACCAGAAGGGCAGCGTGGTTGAGCTGGCAGGCTCGAAGGAAGCGGTCGTGCAGCTCGGCATTATGAAGATGAAAGTCAGTCTGGATGATCTGGAGCTGGTTCAAACCCATGAAGCGGTAGCCAAACAGGCTCAGCGCCAAGCAACGACGGTGAAGCGGACGCGTGACGATAACATTCGGAGCGAGCTGGATTTACGGGGAGCGAATCTTGAGGAAGCTTTGATTGAAGTTGACCGGTTTATTGACGAAGCCTTCCTGGGCAATCTGGGACAAATCTATCTGATCCATGGTAAAGGTACAGGCATACTTCGAAGTGGTATTACGGAATACCTTCGGAAGCATAAGCATATCAAAAGTTTCCGTCTGGGCAACTACGGTGAAGGCGGTACAGGTGTAACCGTAGCAGAACTGAAATAAAAGAGCATACATCTCAGTCATAAATGAAGGAGGTCAGAGATATGAAAAGTTGGGTTGATCATCTGCTGGCCCATCCGCTGGGAATGTTAATTGGTTATTTCTCGGTGGCGATCTTGGGTTTGATTATATTTTTGTATCTGTTTGAGCTGGTCGCCAGGTATAACAGCTGGAAGGAGATCCAAAGCGGCAATGTTTCAGTCTCTCTAGCAACAGGCGGTAAAATATTTGCCATTTGCAATGTGATGAGATACAGCATTGAAGGGAAAACCAATATTTACGATACAATGAAGTGGGCGTTTTTCGGCTATATTTTGCTGTTTGCGGCTTACCTGCTGTTTGAGTTTTTAACTCCCCTCTTTTCTGTTGATGAGGAAATACGTAAGGATAACCGGGCGGTAGGGATCCTCTCGATGCTCATTTCCGTTTCGCTGTCATATGTGATCGGGGCCTGCATTTTTTGACTTATGATAAGGTTTTTTCTGGGAGGAAGGCATGAAAAATCTGTCGAGAGTTTTATTTGTTGCGGCTGTAATCTTTTTTACAGTCGGCATTCTTTATTTAAAGAAACATTGAGGAGATGATGGCAATGGATACCACTGTGTGCCCATGGTGCCAGACCGAGATTGTCTGGGATGAAGAGATTGGACCTGAAGAGAATTGCCCTTACTGTATGAATGAACTAAAGGGATACCGTACCTTAAACATACAAATCGGCGATGAAGAAGAGAATAACGAAGAGCAACCGGACTGGGTAGAAGATGGAGAAGAAGGGGATGACACGTCATTCTGGGCGCAAGAGGATATGCAGCATCATCTTCCGCCATCCATACGGACCTTGGATAAATTCGAGGAAAGCCATGATCTGATGAATTACGAGGAAAACGTTGAAAAGATTCTGGATGAACAGGAAGAAGTACCGGAATGTCCAAAATGCCGCGACTACATGATCCTGGCTGGGACGCAGGAAATCACGGATCAGGGTTTTGTTCCAACGCAATTTAGCGCCCTTAAGGCTCCGGTCATCAAGCCCCCTTTCCGGTTAAATATGTATATCTGCACAGGCTGCTTCCACGTTGAAAGCAATCTGACTGAGGAAGATCGTCTGCGGATGGTCGATCATTTGAGCCGCGAGAAGGCCTAACACTTATAAACAGAAAATGAGGCTGCCATTTTTTAAAAATGATATCCCTTTCTTTGGGGCATGTTAAGACGGAGCATGTCCGGCTATCCGAGGGGGGAATTATGAAAACGACGGCACATTTAGACCGCCAATCGCTGCTTTTACTGGCCGTTGATGGGTTGATCGTTCTGGCGGCAGCCCTTTCCGGCACCTTTTTGAATGTATACTTATGGAAAAGCAAGCAGGATTACACCATGATAGGCTGGTTTACCGTAGCCCAGCAGATTGCCGTAGGCCTTACTTTCTGGGTGGGCGGCAAATGGGTTAAGGAATACAATAAGATGAACGCCCTGCGCGTGGGAATTGTCCTATCAGGTGTGTTTTATCTTCTGGTGCTATGGGTCGGTTCGGATATCATACACTGGATTTGGCCGCTGGGGCTTTTGCTTGGCATCTCGACGGGGCTTTTCTGGCTTTCATTTAATGTGGTTTATTTCGAAGTGACAAACCGTGAGAATCGGGATTTGTTTAATGGCTGGGTCGGACTGCTGGGCTCGATTACTGGAATTATTGGGCCTTGGTTTTCAGGGCTTCTGATCACGTGGCTGAAGGGTGACAGGGGATACCGGCTCATATTTACCATCTCAATGGTAATTTACGCCTTATGTGTAGTGCTCAGCTTTTTCCTCAAAAAGAGGAAGAACGGCAGCAATTATCACTGGATGGAACCCATTACTCAGCTGAGGAGCAAAGGCAGCCCATGGCGTCTAATGGCTCCGGCGCTTGTTGCGCAAGGGGTCCGTGAAGGTGTGTTCGCTTTTCTGATCGGTTTGCTGGTGTACGTAGCTACGAAGCAGGAGGCTAAATTAGGACAATTCACGTTAATTACGTCCGCTATATCTCTTCTGACATACTGGCTTGCCGGAAAATGGTATAAGCCTCAATACAGAAGTCCGGGGATGCTTGTCGGAGCGCTTTTATTGTGGATTGTCATTTTGCCTCTTCTTTGGAAAACGAGCTATGGGACTCTTCTGATTCTTGGCATCGGGTCTTCGATTTTTATGCCGCTGTATCTTCTGCCGATGATCTCATCGGGCTTTGACCTCATGGGGACCAGCAACGAAACGGTGGAAAAACGGGTTGAGCTTGTCGTACTACGTGAGCTCAGCCTAATGGTCGGCCGGCTTTTGGGGACCTTTATTTTTATCGCCGTGTTGATGATAAGCAAAGCGCCGATGACGATTACGGTACTGATGCTGATTCTTGGCTCATCACCGATTGTCGGCTGGATTTTCGTACGAAAGCTGCTGAAGGCGGAAAAGTCGGCCATAACAAACAAATAGCATGATAAGATTGACTTGAAATACGAAAAGCAGGCGATGTCAGCGGATGACGTTGCCTGCTTTTATTTTTAGTGAATCGTTAAAGAGTTAGACGGGGAGGGTTTGCTACTCCGCTGAAGAGAGAACATGTTCAATTCCGGCCGCGGCCGGCCCCTCAGCTCATCCGTCAGCAAATTAGCAGCGACCATGCAGCAGACGGTGCCGTTGCCGCCGTAAGCCTCGATAAAATAACAATTCGGATAGCCCGGATGCGTGCCGATCATCGGCATTCCGTCATGAGTCGTGCCGAAGATCGAAGCCCACGCGTAATCGGTCTCGAGTCGGCTGTACCTTGGAAAGAGCTTGCGGATTTCGTTCAGCAAAACTTCGCTCTGATGAAGGATGCGGCCTTCGCGTTTTTCGGCAGGTGGGGGAGCCTCGTCCAGCCCGCCCGCTATGATGCGGTTGTCCGGCGTCGTTCGCATATAGAGGTAAGGCCTCGCCGTTTCCCAGATTAGACAACGCTCATGCCAATCCAAGAAATCTTCGACGGGGTTGGTCAATATCGCATAAGAAATGTTGATCACGGCGTTTCTGTCTTTTTTCATATCCTGGGTTTCATAGCCCATCGTAAATACCACTTTTTTCGCGATCGTGGCCTGGTTCCAGTAATCCACCTTGAAACCGTATTTTCTAAGCGTTTGATACTCCTTTTGGAGCATCTCTGCGTCGTTCTCGTTGCTGGCAAAGTAAAGGCTGCTGCGTGGAATGAACTCTGGGCTCGCCGAAAGCTTGCTGCAAAGTTCCTTAAGCTGATAAACGCTTTGCTCGCAATATTGGTAGAAGGTGACGGCAATATCCTCGCCGAAGGTATGGATCATGGAAGTCAGCGTTTTGTCGTTTGAATATTGAAGCAAGCCGGTATTGGCAGCCGAGCTTCCGCCTCCGATTTTTCTTTTGTCGATGAGTATCGTATCGATTCTCTGTTCCGTGAGTTTATACGCTAGTATAGCACCGCTCATTCCTCCCCCTACGACGAGGCAATCGCATTCCAGGGCTTGATCCAGCGCAGGATATTCAGGTACAGGTTTTAGTGTGTGAGGCCATGCCGGATTTCCGCTGTTCAAAATCATCGTATTTTGCTCCTTTCCCTCATCCAGCCTCATTTGCCCTCAAATGCTCTCATTTCAGTATTTGTCAATCAAAAGCCGTTTATCGGTGTACACATAGAAAAAAAAGCACGGGACATAATATGCATGAGTTAAACATCCCCAGAGGAGGCAAAAACAGATGCAATCCGGTCAAATGCAAGCCGTTACGGCCAAAGAGCTCGAGTATATTGTCGATTCAATTTCCAACGAAGATTTGCTGATCAAGCAGTGTGCGGCAACTGCTGCTACCAGCCAAAATCCAACGATTCAGAATGCCTGCCAGCAGTACATCCGTTCTATGGATCATCATTTGGAGATGCTGGTCCAAGCTCTGCAGCAGCACCAGTCGCTGGCACCTAACCAGCCCCAACAATAATTTCATTATGGGAGGTACGCCGAAACATGAACATGAACTATCAAAACCAAAACCAGAATCAAACCCAAAATCAAAGTAACTCAGCATTCATGCAGGATGAGGACCTGCTCTATACCATCCTCTCGGATTTGAAAAGAACGGTGAGAGAATATACAACAGCGACGACCGAGGCTTCCTGTCCAACGGTGCGTCAGATGTTTACACAGATGACCAACGACACGCTCCGGATGCAAGGCGACCTGTACAATCTGATGAAGCAGATGAACATGTACTCGACTTCTTCCCCAGCGCTCCGTCAGGACGTGGACAAGCAGATCCAGGATGCCCGCAATACGCAGCAAAAATGCCGTCAATTCGTTCAGCAAAAAACAAGCGGCATGGGACAATCCGCGCAGGCTTCGCAAATGCAGGCTTCGCAAATGCAGCCTCAGCAAAACGCTCAAAATCCTTATTTCATGTAAAAAATAAAGCATGGCACATTTTTACCGTCTCAAATTCGGCCCACGCCGGGGAGACGGTTTTTCTTTGCATGCTTCATAAAGTATTGTAATATTAGTATTAATCTCTTTCCCGGGTATGACATGTTCTGTAAGGAACCCGTGAAATGAATGCTGGAGGATGCTGATGAGTGAACTGACTGAATTGAAACTAAAAGTCCTCGATCTATTGAATGAGGACGCGAGACGTTCTCCCCTACTTCTCTCTACACTGCTCGGTGTGGAGGAGGAAGCGGTGAAAGAGGCGATTGCCGAGCTTGAAGCGGACCATGTCATTGTAAAATATGCGGCCGTGGTAAACTGGAGCAAAATTGAAGAAGAAACGGTTACAGCGCTTATTGAGGTACAGATTACCCCTGAACGCGGACGCGGTTTTGAAGGGATTGCGGAGCGTATTTATTTGTATCCGCAGGTCAAATCCGTTTATTTGATGTCCGGAGCCTATGATTTGCTCGTCGAAGTGGAAGGCCGCAACTTAAGAGAAGTGGCGAATTTCGTATCCGAGAAGCTATCGCCGATCGATTCGGTATTGTCTACGAAAACCAACTTTATTTTGAAAAAATATAAACAAGACGGAATTATTTTTGAAGACCGAGAAGAAGATAATCGTCTTATAGTCTCACCGTAAAGGAAGATGTGTGATGATCGTGAACGAAGATACCAAACAGCAGCAAGTCAAATCAATGGAATCTTACTTATCCCCACTGGTCCGAAATATGCCGCCTTCCGGAATCCGCAAGTTTTTTGATCTGGCGAACGGAAGCAAGGATATCATCACGCTCGGCGTAGGCGAACCTGATTTCACGACTCCCTGGCATGTCCGGGAGGCTTGTGTTTATTCCCTGGAGCGCGGAGTGACAGCATATACTTCCAATGCGGGAATGATCGAACTGCGTGAAGCGATTTCGGATTATTTGCATGATAGCTTTCATGTGGCTTACGATCCGAAGGACCAGATCATCGTTACGGTTGGCGGCAGCGAAGCCATCGATCTGGCCTTGCGTGCACTTATTGTTCCAGGAGACGAAATTCTGATTCCGGAGCCTTGTTATGTACCCTATTCCCCAATCACCTCGATCAGCGGCGGCGTGCCTGTAGGTATCGAAACTTTTGCCAAGGATGATTTCAAGCTAACAGCGGAATCGCTGGAAGCGAAAATCACACCGAAATCGAAGGTATTAATTCTGTGCTATCCAAGTAATCCGACCGGGTCCATCATGACCTACGAAGATTGGCTTCCGATTGCGAAAGTCGTGGAAAAGCATGATCTCATCGTCATTTCCGATGAAATCTATGCCGAACTGACCTATGATCAAAAGCATGTCAGCTTTGCATCGATCCCGGGGATGAAGGATCGTACGATTCTCGCCAGTGGTTTTTCCAAGGCCTTCGCGATGACAGGTTGGCGAATGGGATATGTCTGCGCTCACCCAGAAATTATTTCGGCTATGCTTAAAATCCATCAATATACGATCATGTGCGCTCCGGTGATGGGCCAGGTTGCTGCCCTTGAAGCGCTCAGAAACGGTATGGAAGAGAAAGACCGGATGATCGAATCGTACAACCAACGCCGGCGGTTGATCGTTCAAGGCTTTCATGATATTGGGCTTGAGTGCCATGAACCTAAAGGCGCATTTTACGCCTTCCCAAGCATTGCCTCTACTGGGCTCAGCTCCGACGAGTTCGCTCAAAGGCTGCTGCTCGAAGCAAGAGTCGCTGCTGTTCCTGGTACGGCATTCGGTAACGGCGGCGAAGGATTTCTCCGGTGCTCCTATGCAACTTCCGTTGCCCAATTAACCGAGGCGCTGGACCGGATTGGCAAGTTTCTTCACAAGCTTACACAGGAGTCATAAATGAATCATAATTACAGGATGAACTGGGGCAATGGAGCTTCAGTTCATTCTTTTTAGAGGTTTATTCTGTTTTTAGAATAAATTAACAAAAATTTCACTTTCTTTTATAAACTTGTATGTTATAATTTTACTTCGGGAGAAACAAAAGACTTGCCAGGGAGGGATTACCTTTGTTTTGTGCTGAATATGATCTGCCATCGTATCGCGGTGACTACATTGCCGAAGGTAATGAGAGCGGTGATTGGTTAACCAAAACGACGGATTCTTTGAAGGATCTATCCTTGGAAGATGAAATTTTGATGCTCCGCATGAAGATGGAACAGATATTTTTACAGGAACAGTCGTTCACTTCAGAAATCGTTATCGAAATCAGCAGTCTGCTGGATTTGAAGATTAACGAATATATGAAATTAAGTCCTAAGAAAAATAAAGCCTAAGTACATAAAGAAGCTTACCCCCTCGGCTAAAAGACCGCAGGGGGTTGTTTATTTGTCTCTCTTATGTATGATATATTGAACCTATTGGGCGAATAGAGGAGGAGCATAGATTGAAGGCATACGGTAAACTGATGTTGGTTATATTTGCTGTTTTTATGCTTGCAGGTTGTGGGGAAGGCGAGAAACCCGATGTGTCTGTTTTTATGATTGACCAACATTCTGATCCGTCAGAAGTAGTAGAGCCGCTCAAGAAAACGCTTCAGGACAAGCTTGGTCAAGGTGTGAAGCTCGAAGTATTTGCAAGTCCCTTGTATAATCCGCAGAAGCTGATGGTCGAATATGCTGCGGGCGATCATGATATTATGATTTTGCCTGAAGAGGATATGAAGAACTACGGCAAGCTTGGCGGAAATCTGGCGCTGGATAATTATTTCGATCCGAAAGCGTATCCAGACGGCGTCTTTGCGAGCAAGGAAGAGAAGGAAGATAAAACGATTGATAATACAGAGCATCTGTACGGTATACCAGTGAAGCAGTTGAAGGTTTTCAAGGATCTGAAATACACGCCGGATAAACTGTTTGTGACCATTCCAGTCACTTCGAAACATGTGGACAATGCGGTGAAAGCGATTAAGGCGATGACAGAGTAACGAGGTAACTACAAAGGGAGGTTCAATCCAAACAATGAAAGTATATACAAGAACGGGCGATGAGGGCCTGACATCCGTCATCGGAGGACGAGTATCTAAGGACGATCTGCAAGTGGAAGCTTACGGTACCATCGATGAGCTAAACAGCTACGTCGGGCAGGCTGTCAGCCTTATGGAAGGTGAAGCTTTTGAAGATTTGCGGCAGAATCTGCTGGAAATCCAGCATGAGCTGTTTGACTGCGGAGGGGATCTTGCCTTTGTCAAACTAAGTGAGAGCAGATATAAAGTGACTGCCGAAATGGTGGAGCGGCTGGAGCGCTGGATGGATGCTTATGAGGAAGAAAATCCGAAGCTTGAGCGTTTTATCTTACCGGGAGGGACTCTGCTGTCGGCCACCCTGCATGTGTGCAGAACCGTATGCCGCCGGGCGGAACGCAGAGTGGTTACCCTGGGACAAACCAAGGAGATTAATCCGGATGTCCGCCGTTATCTGAACCGTTTGTCGGATTATTTCTTTGTGATTGCCCGCACGGCTAATGCCCGCAGCAGCGTTCCGGATATAGAGTACATCCGCAGCCAAAAGGTGTTCGGCAACAAGAAATGACATCCTATTATCCACCTATTACGTATATCATTCCCGAAGCAGAGGACAGCTGGCTGCTCAAGACCATCCTGGCCCGGCGCATGCATGTATCAAGGAAACTGCAGTCCAGGCTGAAGCTGACGGAACAAGGCATCATGCTAAACGGGCAGAGAGTATACATCAGTGTAAAGGTCAGAACCGGCGATGTGGTGGAAATCCGAATGGAGAAGGAGACTTCTGACGATATTTTGCCGCAGCCGATCCCTTTTGAAATCCTTTACGAAGACGAGCATATCCTGATTGTGAATAAAGAAGCGGGGATGATCGTCCATCCCACACATGGCCACTACACAGGCACACTGGCAAACGGGGTTGTGTATTATTGGCTTCAAAAAGGGGAAGCGTACCGCTTCCGCGCTGTGCACCGTCTGGATCAGGAAACGACCGGCGTGCTTGCTATCGCCAAAAATCCATATGTGCACCAGCATATTTCCGAACAGATGATCCATAACCATGTAGACAAGAAATATTTGGCGATGGTCCATGGAATGCCAAATCCGCAGCAGGGAGAGATCAACGGACCGATCGACAGGGACCCTGAGGAACCTCACCGCCGGATTGTTACGCCAGACGGGTATCCGTCGCTAACGAAATATAAGGTGCTGCAAAGCTGGGAACAGGGATCACTAGTCGAGCTTAAGCTGGAAACGGGGAGAACGCATCAAATCCGTGTACATATGACAAGCATCGGCTGCCCACTGATCGGCGATAAGCTGTATCGGCATCCGATTTATCATGAGCTGGCGGAGACAATTAGTTCGGTCCAAGCGAAAGAAGATCTACAAGACCTTTTGCCGGAAAATGCATGGCAAATCGTACTTCTGGACGATTCTATTCCGCGCCAGGCGCTGCATGCTTTTGAGCTGTCCTTTGAGCATCCGGTGACGCATGAAAAGATGACTTTTGAGGCGCCGCTGCCAGAGGATATGGCAAAGCTGCAGCATCAATTGGAATCTGGAAGCTTGACATCTAAATACAACAAAGAGAGTTGACTGCAATGAGCAAACTTCAAGTGTATCAATATCCTAAATGCGGTACCTGCCGCAGCGCTGTCAAATGGCTTCAGGCTCATGGGCATGAACTGGAGCTTCATCATATTATGGAAGAGCCTCCCAAGCCCGAGGTGTTAGCAAATTTGGTTAAGCTGAGCGGGCTTCCGCTCAAGAAGTTTTTTAATACTAGCGGAGAGGTTTATAAGGAACTAGGCCTGAAAGACAAGCTTTCTTCCATAGATGAGGAGGAGCAAATCAAGCTGCTGTCATCCAATGGCAAACTGATTAAACGTCCGCTTGTAACAGATGGAAGCAAAGTGACAGTTGGTTTTAAAGAGGACCTGTATGAATCCGCTTGGGGATAACAGGAAAGAGCCCAAAAGCTCCCCGGAGTTGTGATATACTAGAGGCGTAAATGGCCGACCCTGAAAAGGGAATAGGGCAGACAAGGGGAGAAACGAAGATTGATACCTAATGATAAACGCCAATCCGTTATGCTGGTTGATGGAATGGCATTATTATTCAGAGCATATTATGCGACCGCTACAAGCGGATATATTCGCCGTACGAAGTCAGGAATTCCGACCAATGCGATTTACGGGTTTATACGTTATTTCTGGGATGCCGTTCAAAAATTTGACCCAAGCCATGTGATCTGCTGTTGGGACCTCGGAGGCTCAACCTTCCGCGGACAGCAGTTCTCCGCATATAAAGGAAATCGTCCGGAAGCTCCCGACGATCTGGTGCCGCAGTTTTCCATTATCCTAGATGTGATGGACAGCATGGGTGTACCGAATATCAGCGCCGAAGGGTACGAAGCCGATGATTGCATCGGCACGCTGGCGACGCAGTTCAGCAAGGATATGGACGTTATGATTTTATCCGGCGATCATGATCTACTGCAGCTGGTGAGTGATCGCACAACGGTCATTATTATGAAAAAAGGCCATGGCAATTATAAAGTTTATACTCCGCAGTCCTTGTATGAAGAGAAGCAGCTTCATCCGCGTCAGATTATCGACGTGAAAGCCTTGATGGGTGATGCGAGCGACAATTATCCGGGAGTTCGCGGCATCGGTGAGAAGACGGCCCACAAGCTGGTTCAGGAATATGGATCGGTTGAGGGTATTCTGGATCATCTGGATCAGCTGTCGAAAAGCGTTCGTACCAAAATCGAGACGGACCTGGATATGCTGCATCTGTCCCGCAAGTTGGCGGAAATCCACTGCTCCGTGCCTGTAGCGTGTGGACTGGAAATCTGCGAGCTGTCGCTTGACGAGAAAACGGTGGCAGATAAATTCGAAGAGCTCGAGATGAAGAGTCTGTGTAACTTGCTTGGAGTCGTAGTCTAAGTTTTGAAAATGAAGAATAATTGATCATCGCCGGAGATGCTGGCATCACGCTGGCATTTCTTTATTTATATGCCATTTCGAGGGCGATTGAATCCGGTGAATATGCGCATCCGAATTGACTTTTTTTGAAGAACTGGGCTATAATGCCCGTGGCTAAGGATAGAATTCATACTTGATACCTCATGAGAACAAACACAATGAGAAGGTGCAGGAGGGTTTACAAACGATGAGTATTCTGGGAGCAATTGAAGCCGGAGGAACAAAATTTGTATGCGGAATCGGTAAGGAAGACGGAACCGTGCTTGAGCGGACCAGCTTTCCGACCACAACTCCGGAAGAAACGATGGCGCAGGTCGTAGCTTTTTTCCAAAATAAAGGCGTGGAAGCCATTGGTATCGGCTCTTTCGGACCGATTGATCCGGTCAAAGGAAGCCCTACATACGGACGAATTACGACAACGCCAAAGCCTTATTGGAGCAATTTCGATTTCGTCGGACATATGAGTTCGCATTTTCAGGTACCGATTGAATTTGATACGGACGTGAATGGAGCAGCACTTGGCGAATATACGTGGGGCGCGGCCCAAGGCTTGGACAGCTGTCTGTATATTACGGTAGGTACAGGCATCGGAGCCGGTGCCGTCGTAGGCGGCGAACTGATCCATGGATTGTCTCATCCGGAAATGGGACATATTCTGGTCCGCCGTCATCCGGATGACAAATTCGAAGGCTTCTGTCCTTACCATGGCGACTGCCTTGAAGGTGTAGCTGCAGGACCTTCGCTGTCGAAGAGATGGGGAGTTCCGGGAGCAGACCTTACTCCGGATCATCCGGCATGGGAAATGGAAGCGTACTATCTCGCGCAGGCACTGATGAATTATATTCTGATTCTTTCCCCGCAAAAGATCGTTATGGGCGGCGGAGTGATGAAGCAGCAGCAGCTGTTCCCGCTGATTCATACTAAGCTTCAGGAGCTATTAAGCGGCTATGTGCAGCTTCCTGCCATCAGCGAACATATCGCCGACTACATTGTTTCTCCACAGCTTGGAGACAATGCGGGCTTGTGCGGCGCACTGGCACTGGCCAAGAAGGCGCTAGCAGCAGTATAATCTCGCGTCTGAATTGCCTATTTATAAACCAAAACCAGTCAGCACTTTTTAGTGTTGAACTGGTTTTTTTGGTCCAGAAGGTTTCTAATCCGTAAAATATGGCATACCGACGACCAGACGCAGAAACTCCCGAAGTTCCTCTGCCTCGACTTCGCCCAGCTTAAAGGCAAACTCCAGATACCCTGGTTCTTCCACATCATCGGCACCTATGACCGCACTGATCCCCTGCTGCAGATCTGCCACAAGGCTTTTACCATAAAATAATGCGGTAGAGGTTACGGCCAGATCGAACCGCTTCAGGGAAGGGCCTATGAAGGTAACGAATCGGGTGGACGTTTGCTCCGTGCTGTCCGCTAAAAAATCCAGTTCTTCATGATGAGGCATGTTGTCCAATCACTCCTTGAATCTCGGTCTTTTTATTTTGCTATTATAAAACAAAAAGCAAAGATTATCATTGACCATTTAATATGATGTGGTATGATCATGAATAACAGCATAATAAGATATCGGGGAAGCACCTCTCTTGTTTTTCAAGAGGGGTGCTTTTTTGTTGTGCTGATTTTATGGCGGAGGTAGACAAATGCAAATTGTATTTATGAATCGTCTTGTCAAAGAACATGAAAGCGTTGAAAGATTGGCTGAGGTATGGATTAGTGAAGCCGAGGGTGTATGGCAGCTGGGATGGAGAGATGTGTCCGGAAACAGAGGGGAGCAAGAGAGCATCTGGTATGAAGGAGGTTCTTGGAATGAGATGCTCCATATTTACCGCCATCAGCTCGCGGTCAAACTGGGTGAAGGCTTCAGGCCGCTGATTGATGGCATTTGGCATGAAGAGGAAGAGCAGAAGGGCCGCAGTCAGTCAGTTCAGAAGCTCTACTGCTACAGTGAACTGAACTACAACGAGGAGCTTTATCAAGAACTATGCGCCTGGAGACGGAAAAGAGCAGCAGCTGAACGGAAAGCCCCTTATTTTATCGCAACTAACAGACTTCTGCGGCTCATCAGCACTTTTGTGCCTGTGACCGTGGACGAGCTGCTTCAGCTTCCCGGCGTGGGAGAAAATAAAGCTGCTGATTACGGCGCAGATGTGCTGGAAATTACCGCCGGGCGGGATCGGAATCACAGCTATCCGCTGGATTGGGTTCAGGAACGCCTGGATGAGCAGACCTATGAGTCGTGGGTATACAAGCAGAAAGAGCTGAAATATAAGCAGGATTTGGAAAAATATCGAACCAAGCAAATGCTGCTCAGAGGCATCTCTGATGGAAAACGTCTGGAACAAATGGAACAGGAGAGCAGCCTAAGCAGACGTGAGCTAGTGGAATCGTTGGAACAGCTCGAGAAGGAAGGATATGATGCGGAGCTTCTGATTGCAGCCGAGCTACTGGAGATGCCGAAGGCCGAGCAGGAGGAGGTTTGGAACGCTTTTATGGAGCTCGGTGATGCGCAATTGAAGCCGGTCCTGCAGCGGGTTTACGGTCAGGAAGCGGCAGCAGGCCCAGTTATGGAACTGCGGTATGAACGTCTACGCCTCATCCGGATGCGTTTCCGTAGAGAAGCCGAGAGTAGAAGAAACGCGGGATAGTGGACCAAAATCTTTCGGGAACGGGAACGAAAAACGTTTAGGGAAGGGATAACACCAAAAAGGACGAAGCGTGCTGCCTGCCGTAAAATCAAACCCACACCTTCGTCCATTATATTCAAAACTATGTTCCTTTCAGATCCAGTCCTTTTTCCGGAAAATAATCAGCATACTGATGATCAGCGTAATCATGATGCCAATGACGCCGAAGTAGCCATATTTCCAGTGGAGCTCAGGTATATTATCAAAGTTCATCCCGTAAATACCGGTAATCACGGTCAGTGGCATGAATATCGTCGTTATAGCGGTAAAAACGCGCATGATTTCGTTGGCACGGTTGGCGATACTGGATTGATAAGCTTCTCGAAGGTTGCCCATCAGATCGCGGAACGTGTCAAAGGTTTCGGAAATTTTAACGGTATTTTCATATATGTCGCTGAAGTATTTTTGCAGCTGATCGTCGATCAGCCGGAGATCTCTTTTGTTCAGCGTATTGATCAGTTCCTTTTGCGGTCCGAGCACCTTTTTCAACCACAAAATCTCACTACGCAGACCGATGATTTCATTTAGATGGGATTTCTTAGTATGCACCAGAATGTCTTCTTCGAGCTTTTCGATCTTGGCCTCAATCCGGTCGCCTACGGTAAAGTAGTTGTCTACAACCAGGTCGATTAGCAGATACAAAAAGCGGTCTGGGGTACTGACCTCTTGCTCCCATAATATCGGCTTCAAGGAGCGCAGCTCATTGATTCTTTGCTTGGTCACCGTAATGATAAAATGCCGGCCCAAAAAGACGTTTAGCGCACGGAGGAAAATTTCCTCGTCATCAAAACGGATGGAGTTTACAACGATAAAGTAGTGGCTTTCGTAAATTTCGAGCTTGGGACGTTGTTCTTCCTCACTAAGGCAGTCTTCCACCGCCAGATCGTGCAGGGAAAATAAAGGCTGCAAAAGCTCAAGGTCGTCAACATCCGCATCGATCCAATAGAATCCTGCAGTTGGGGCAGTCAGTGTGGTTTCAATGTCGTCGATCGGGGTGAAAATGCCGTCGCTCACCAACCGGATTTTCATATGATTTCACTCCTTCATCCCTTCATGCCAAGCATGGTCAGGGAAATGCTTTATTAAGAGCACAGGAAAGAGATCAGCTTCACCGGTCAAAATCAGGGGTTAAAAGGGAGAATTAGAAGACAAAAGTAACGAAAACTTCCCTGTGCCGGCAAGCTGATTTCAGTTCTATGCAGTTGTGTTCATTTGCACGCAGCTTCGGGCTCGGGTCGCCTTCCATCTTTCATGTCACCTCTGTCATATTAGGTCTAAACACTTGTCTAGTATAACGCCGGGTTATGCACCTTTCAAGAAAAAAATGGCGCCTTTCGATACCCTCTTATAGCGTATGACAGAGGCTGGAAATACGTGGGGAAATTTTTTTTTTTTTGTCTGCCCTTAAGCTTATTGACGAAGGATAGGTTAATGCTTTAAAGTAATGAGCAAGATATTATTTGTTTAACCTAAAAACGGAATATAGCGAAATCTTATCAAGAGCAGGTGGAGGGACTAGCCCGATGAAACCCGGCAACCGGCGTATGTTACGCACGGTGCTAATTCTTGCAGGAGCAAGCTGCGATATGCGGCCGTTTCCTGACAGATGAGAGAGGCGTGTGAAATAACAGGATGACCTTTCTCTATGCAATGAGGGGGTCATTTTTTGTTATATGCACCTTACTCCCCGAATGATTTTCGCACTTTAAGAAAAACGTCATTGACGATATCTAAAAAAGGAGTGTTGAATCATGCCGATTAAAATTCCAGATACCTTGCCGGCCAATGAAATCCTGAGCGGAGAAAATATATTCGTAATGGATGACAGCAGAGCGTATCATCAGGACATCCGTCCGCTCCGCATCGCGATTCTGAATATCATGCCGACGAAGGAAACCACCGAAACCCAACTGCTGCGCCTCCTTGGCAACTCGCCGCTGCAGGTCGATATCACACTGCTTCACCCGAGTTCGCATACATCCAAGAATACTTCGCAAGAGCATCTTGAGGCGTTTTACAAAACGTTTGATGAGGTGCGCCACAACCGTTTTGACGGCATGATTATTACCGGAGCTCCCGTGGAACAGATGGATTTTGAAGAAGTCAACTATTGGGATGAGCTGCAAGAAATTATGGATTGGTCCAAAACCAATGTAACGTCGACGCTTCATATCTGTTGGGCCTCGCAGGCAGGGCTGTACCATCATTTCGGCGTTCCAAAATGGGATATGACGAAAAAATGCTTCGGTGTCTTCCCGCATACGCTGAACCGGAAAAACGTCAAGCTGCTGCGTGGTTTCGATGAAGTGTACTATGTACCTCATTCCCG
Organism: Paenibacillus mangrovi; assembly: GCF_022898935.1. Taxonomy (GTDB): domain Bacteria; phylum Bacillota; class Bacilli; order Paenibacillales; family Paenibacillaceae; genus Paenibacillus_AQ; species Paenibacillus_AQ mangrovi. Next base: position 285,375 of record NZ_JALIRP010000006.1, read on the forward strand.
TCATACGGAGGTCCGCCGTGAAGATATCGAGCCTATAGATGAGCTTGAAATTCTGTCCGAGTCTGAGGAAGCCGGCATTTACCTGGTGGCTACCAAAGACGGCAGACAAATTTTCGTGACAGGCCATTCCGAGTATGATCCGTACTCTCTAAAGTGGGAATATGAACGAGATATCGCCAAGGGTATGGAGATGGAGATTCCAAAGCATTATTATCCCAATGATGATCCTAACCGGATACCTCCGGCTGTATGGCGTGCTCACGCAAACTTATTATTCTCTAATTGGCTGAATTACTATGTATATCAGGAAACACCTTATGACATCGGTGAGGTCGTCGAAGTGTGGCCGCAGATTTAATGATTTAATCGAGCATTCGTCTAAAGGAGAAAATGGGGGAGACCTTTATGGAGAAGAAACCACTCAACATTGAAAGCAGACTGGCACAGATTGGCTCACTCGAAGATCCCGTGACAGGCGCAGTGAATTTTCCGATTTATCAGGCGACAGCGTTCCGTCATCCGAAGCTCGGCCAAAGCACTGGCTTTGATTATGCGCGGACGAAAAGCCCAACCCGCAAGGTTCTGGAGGAAGCAGCCACTCAGCTGGAGTCGGGGGATGCTGGATTTGCGTGCAGCTCCGGTATGGCGGCGCTTCAAACGATTTTTTCACTATTCGCCCAGGGTGATCATCTGATCGTATCACTGGATCTGTACGGCGGTACATACCGTCTGCTTGAAAGAATTCTTTCGAAATTCGGCGTTAGTGCAACGTACATAGATACCAACAACCTGGACGAGCTGGAAAAATCGAGACGTCCGGAAACGAAAGCCGTCTTTATAGAAACGCCAACCAATCCGCTGATGATGATTACGGATATTGAGAAGGTGGCCGCGTGGGCGAAACGCCATCAGCTGCTCACCATTGTGGACAATACGCTGCTGACGCCATTCTTCCAGCGTCCGATCGAGCTTGGCGCCGACATCGTCATTCACAGTGCGACAAAGTATCTGGGCGGACATAACGACGTGCTGGCAGGCCTGATTGTGACGAAAGGCAAGGAGCTGTCCGAGGAGATGGCCTTCCTGCATAATTCCATTGGCGCTGTGCTTGGAGCAAGCGATTCTTACCAGCTGATGAGGGGAATGAAGACCCTCGCACTGCGGATGGAGCGCCATGAGAGCAACGCTATCGCCGTCGCCGAATTTCTGAAGACGCATTCTGCCATCGCTGAAGTGTTCCATCCGGCCTTCCCGGACCATCCGGGACATGACATTCAAAATAAGCAGTCCAGCGGGAATACGGGGATCTTCTCCTTTAAGGTCAAGGATGCCCGTTATGTAGAGCCGATCCTCCGTCACATCCAGCTCATTGCTTTCGCCGAAAGTCTTGGAGGCGTGGAATCCCTGATGACGTATCCAGCAGTTCAGACGCATGCGGATATTCCGGAAGAAATCCGTCAGGCGGTGGGCGTTGACGACAGATTGCTCCGTTTCTCGGTTGGCATCGAGCACATCGATGATCTGATTGCCGATCTCGGAGGAGCACTGGATGCAGCCATAGCGGAAATAGAAGGGGGAAGACATCATGGGTAACAACAAAGAACTAAACGACCGGGAAGAAAAATTGAAGTTCGCTACGAAGCTGCTGCATTTCGGGTCAGAAATTGACAGCACCACAGGGGCGTCAAGCGTTCCGATCTATCAAGCTTCAACCTTTCATCATGAGGATGTATTCAATCCTCCGGTTCACGATTACAGCCGTTCGGGCAATCCGACGCGCCAGGCGCTGGAAGATTACATTGCGCTGCTCGAAGGCGGAGTCCGCGGTTTCGCTTATTCCTCCGGCATGGCGGCCATCTCCAGCACCTTTATGATGTTGTCCGCAGGCGACCATATGATCGTGACGGAGGATGTATATGGCGGTACATACCGCTTGCTCACTAGCATATTAAACCGTCTTGGGATTGAAAGCACTTTTGTGGACATGACGGACCTTGAGCAGGTCAAAGCAGCGCTGAAGCCGAATACGAAGGCTGTGTATATGGAAACGCCGTCGAACCCTACGCTTAAAATTACCGATATCGCGGCAGTAACCTCCTGGGCGCAGGAAAATGAACTCCTGACGATGCTGGATAATACGTTTATGACGCCATATTACCAGCGTCCGATTGAGCTTGGCGTAGACATTGTACTGCACAGCGCCACCAAGTTTTTGGGCGGACACAGTGATGTGTTGGCAGGATTAGCTGTAGCCCGCACGCCATCTATTGGCAAACAGCTTAAGCAGCTGCAAAACGGACTGGGAACGGTGCTCGGCGTTCAGGATTCCTGGCTACTGATGCGGGGAATGAAAACCTTGCAGGCGCGGATGAACCACAGTGAACAAAGCGCAGCAGTACTGGCCGCATGGCTTCAAGGACGTTCGGACATCGATCATGTATACTATCCTGGTCTGCTGGATCATCCGGGTAGAGAAATTCATGAAAAGCAATCCACAGGATACGGAGCGGTCGTGTCTTTTGACGTTGGTTCGGGAGAACGCGCCAAACAAGTTTTGAATAAGGTGAAAATCCCGCTCGTGGCCGTGAGCTTGGGGGCGGTGGAAAGCATCCTCTCCTACCCGGCCATGATGTCGCATGCGGCCATGCCTGCCGAGGTTCGTCATGAGCGCGGCATCACCGATGGACTGCTGCGCTTCTCCGTGGGGCTTGAAGATATCGATGATCTGATTGCTGATTTGGATCAGGCTTTGCAAGGATAAATGGAAAAAAAGAAAGCTCCGCTTTTGCGGAGCTTTCTTTTTGTGTCTATTTTGTGAATTTCAGGATACCAATCCTTGATGTGTATGTATTTTACGGAGAATAAAGTCTGTCTTCAAAGAAAGTGAAGTATTTCTCAAGGTGAAATTATGATAAGATGGTGTGTGGATGGTTCAAGGAATTAACAAAAAAGTTAAATCCCCTATATGATAAGGAGGCTGCCGGAGATGAGCACCGTAAACCAGATCTTGGACAAAGCGCTGCGGGGAGAACGTCTGGATTTGGAAGACAGCGTGACCCTGTTTGAAAGTGATGAAATCGAAAAAATTGGCCATGCTGCCGATATTATGATGAAAAGAAAACATCCGGACCCGATCACTACATTTGTCATTGGACGGAATGTTAACTATACGAATGTATGCGATACGTATTGCACGTTTTGCGCATTTTACCGTAGACCGGGGCATAACGAAGGTTACCTGCTTCCCGATGAAGTGATTTTCCAGAAAATCAAGGAAACCGAGGATGTGGGTGGTACCGAAATCCTGATGCAAGGCGGTACGAATCCGGATCTGCCGTTCAGCTACTATACTGACTTGCTCCGCGGCATTAAGCAGCGGTTCCCGAATATTACGATGCACTCCTTCTCTCCGGCGGAAATCCGCAAAATGCAGGAGGTATCGGGCCTTCCGCTCGAAGAGGTCGTACGTGAACTGCATGCTGCAGGACTGGATTCATTGCCTGGCGGCGGAGCTGAAATTCTGGATGACCGTATCCGTAAAAAAATCAGCCGTCACAAAGGAACTTGGCGCGACTGGATGGATGTGATGCAGACAGCTCATAAAATCGGCATGAATACGACCGCAACGATGGTTATCGGCTTTGGTGAGACGATGGAAGAGCGCGCTCTTCATATGCTGCGGATCCGTGATGCGCAGGACGAATGCGTAGCGAGCGGTTATGATTCCAAAGGCTTCCTTGCATTTATTCCATTTACATTCCAACCGGACAATACCAGCCTGAAGCGTGAACGTGAAACACCGGAGGCTTACCTGAAAACGGTAGCGATCGGCCGCCTTGTACTCGATAATGTTCCGAATCTTCAGTCCTCTTGGGTAACGATGGGTCCTGAAGTCGGCAAATTGTCCCTCAGCTATGGCTGTAACGACTTTGGTAGCACCATGATGGAGGAGAATGTGGTTTCTTCCGCCGGTGCGGTGCATAAAGTCAACATCGCTTCGATCCTGCAATTAATCCGTGAAGCTGGCAAAATTCCGGCACAGCGCAATACCCGCTACGACATCTTGAAGGTGTTTGAAGATGGTACGGGAATTGAACGCGATTTTGTTATGCAGAACTAATTCATATATTGATGATCACAATCCGATTATAACCTGAGAAATGTTAGCCTGTTTTCCATTGATCACTCCCGTATATCCCCTCTGCATAGACATATACTTTGTAAGAAGGATATTGAAAGGAGTGTACTCCATGGAACTGTTCAGCATAGCAGCCCAAACCTCCACTCCGCAGGAAGCGGAGCACTATAACCGCATGGTTTCGGAAGCGAATCAGATTTTACATACAAAGTATAAATCTCTAGATATCAGCTGTACGGTCCATGAGGGGATGATTCTGTGGCGCTGCCGTGAGGATGACCCGCGTTTCTTTAAGGGAAATCAGCTGCAGCAAGTATATGAAATAGCCGCTAAGGCGTTGGCCGAATACATTTTACAGGAAAAAGAGCAGAAGCTGGTTGAGAATATATTGGAGGAAGACTTTGACTTTCCGGAGCCGAAAGAGCATGAGCAAATTCTGAAGCATTGCCGGATGATTCTGGACAGAAATCCTGAGATCAGCGAATCCTGGAACCGTCGTTCTGACATGCTGGTGCAGGGCATTAAGCAGTGCTTGACCGAAAGGCCGCTGCTGCACGTAGACGGATTTTTGACTTTTCGTTCCAAGCCGTATATCAAAGAGCTGAAGGAAATTGTGGAGTATGCGGTGGATGAATTTCTGATGGACCGGCAGTATGAGGAATTTGTAGGGATGCTGAAATATTTTGTGTATTTTCAACAGCCGCAGGTTCCGCTGGTGCATGTGATTCATAAGGGAGGGCAGGATTTGCTGCTGCTGGATGAAGACTTGAATCCGCTTGAATACCGGTATGATGAAGGTGTCGTGGTGGAGCGGTTGGATCAGCAGGACTTGCAGATGGAAGACGCAGTGGTTACGACACTGATTTCGGTTTCTCCGGCTAAGATCGTTATCCACACCAGGGAGCCTCATATGACGGTCATCCGTACACTCACGCAGATCTTTGAGCAAAGGGTCGAGATATGTAGGTATTGCCCCGATTGTCACGCCTATTTCCGGGAAACAGGGAAGATATAACTTGACGGCGGATAAACAGGGACTTATAATAACTCATAATTCGATAAAAGCTTCGACAAAGATATGGACCCAAGAGACGGACGATGCAGAGAGAGGAAACATCGGCTGAAATTTCCTTACGTTAATCCGGCTTTGGTCTACCCCTTTGTAGCTGCGGTTATGAACGATTCCTCGAATTACGAGAAATCAAGTATGGGCCGCCGGGTCATTCCGTTATCATATGCTGATGAAGGATAACTGTTTTCGGGTAAGACCGAAACGTTATCAAATTTGGGTGGAACCACGGGTACAAACACTCGTCCCTTGTATAGGGATGAGTGTTTTTTTGTATGCTTTTGCTTACAAAATTTGGTTTCGGTTTTGAACATTGAAGGAGGAATTGACGTGTCAGTAAGTATCAAACTTCCGGACGGATCGGTCCGTGAATACGTAGAAGGAAGTACCATTGAGGATGTGGCTGCATCGATCAGCAGCGGTTTGAAGAAAAACGCGGCAGCCGGCAAAATGGACGGTATTGTGGTGGATTTGTCCACTTCGCTCAAAGACGGCGCCTTGATTGAAATCGTAACCCTGGATTCGCCAGAAGGTCTTGAAGTGATGCGCCACAGTACGGCCCACTTGATGGCTCAAGCGGTAAAACGTCTGTTTGGAGCCAAAGAAGTGAAGCTTGGTGTGGGACCGGTAATTGAAGGCGGTTTTTATTATGACATGGATCTTGAGCATCCGCTGAATCCGGAAGATCTGCAAAAGATCGAGAAGGAAATGGAACGCATCGTAGGCGAAAACCTGCCGATCGTACGCAAAGAAGTGAGTCGTCAGGAAGCGCTGAACGTTTTCGGAGAGCTGGGCGACCCTTATAAGCTCGAACTGATCAATGCGCTGCCTGAAGACAGCATCATCACTATTTATGAGCAGGGCGAATTCTTTGACCTCTGCCGCGGACCGCATGTGCCATCCACAGGCAAGATTAAGGTATTCAAACTGATGAACGTTGCCGGCGCATACTGGCGCGGAGACAGCAAGAACAAAATGCTGCAGCGGATCTACGGCACTGCATTTGCGAAAAAGGCTCAGCTCGATGAGCATCTGCATATGCTCGAAGAAGCCAAGAAACGCGATCACCGCAAGCTCGGCAAAGAGCTCGAGATTTTCACCTTCTCCCAACTTGTGGGACAAGGCCTGCCGATGTGGCTGCCTAAAGGTGCAAAGCTGCGCCGCACGCTGGAACGTTATATCGTGGACCTAGAGGAAAGCCTCGGCTACCAGCACGTATACACTCCGGTGCTAGGTAATGTAGAGCTGTACAAGACTTCCGGCCACTGGGAGCATTACCAAGAGGATATGTTCCCTAAAATGGAACTCGATAACGAGGAACTCGTGCTTCGTCCGATGAACTGCCCGCATCACATGATGGTGTACAAGAGCTCCATGCACAGCTACCGCGATCTGCCGATCCGCATTGCCGAGCTTGGCATGATGCACCGCTATGAAATGTCTGGCGCTTTGACCGGCCTGCACCGTGTCCGTGCGATGACCCTGAATGACTCCCATATCTTCTGCCGTCCGGACCAGATCAAGGAAGAATTCCTGCGCGTCATCCAGCTGATCACGAAAGTGTATGAAGACTTCGGCATCCATGATTTCCGATTCCGTCTGTCTTACCGCGATCCGGAAGATACCGAGAAATACTTCCAGAACGACGAGATGTGGGAAATGTCCCAGCGTATGCTGCGTGAGGTTGTTGAGGAAACAGGCATTCCGTTCTTCGAAGCTGAAGGGGAAGCGGCTTTCTATGGTCCAAAGCTAGACGTGCAGATCCGTACGGCGCTTGGCAAGGAAGAAACGCTCTCAACCGTACAGCTGGACTTCCTGCTGCCTGAACGCTTTGAGCTGGAATATGTGGGTGATGACGGACAAAAACACCGTCCGGTAGTTATTCACCGCGGCATTCTGGGCACCATGGAACGCTTTACGGCTTTCCTGCTTGAGAATTTTGCGGGATCGCTGCCAGTATGGCTGTCACCGGTACAGGTTAAAGTCATTCCGGTATCGACTGCATTCGAAAGCTATGCGAAGCAGGTGGCTGAGCATCTGCAGCTTAGCGGCGTAGCCGTGGATGCCGATCTGCGTAATGAAAAATTGGGCTATAAAATCCGTGAGGGACAGCTTGAAAAAATTCCTTATATGTTCATCGTCGGTGAAAACGAAATGAATGCAAATTCCGTTTCCATCCGCAAACGCGGTGAGGGAGATCTTGGCGCTATGCCGCTCTCTGAAGCAGTTTCCATGCTGAAAGAGCAGATCGTAAATCGCGTTATATTCTAAATTAAATATGGCTTAAAATTAGATTTTGAGCCATATTCAATCCTCTGCCATGAACCTGTGTTCAAGAAAACATGTATAAATGCCTCATCATCTGGACATCCTCGCTATTAAGGGGGAGGATTTCTAATGATAAAGGTAAAAACATGGCAGAGGATTTTATTATGTATGCTTTTGTTAGGGCTGTTTGCGGATACAAACATGTATGCTTCTGCATTTTCAATGACGCCGAGCTATACTGATGAAAGCACAAACACGAATCCACTGTTCACATCAACTAACGACTATGTTCTCAAACCGTTCAAATATGCGACGAACCCGGAAATGTTCAAAATCGTCGATATCAACAAAAAGAAAACCGAGCAGGTTACCGTAATCACTCCAAATGAGTTTATGCCTAAATTCACTTCGAAGGCATTGCCAGTACTGGTCAAACCGGAAACCAAAGTGTCTGAGCCGGTGAAAAAGCCCGGAGCGGTTGCCGTAACGGCACCAAAGCAGGAGCAGATTATCCATACGTTAAAGGTGATGGCTACTGGGTACACTGCCGGATATGAATCAACCGGGAAACGGCCTTCGCATCCGCAGTATGGCATTACGTATTCCGGCGTTAAGGTACGCAGGGACAAAAACACGATCTCGACCATTGCAGCCGATCCGCGTGTATTTCCACTGGGAACCGTTTTGTATATTCCCGAATATGGTTATGCTGTTGTCGCTGATGTCGGTTCTGCCATCAAGGGCAAGAAGATTGACCTTTATTTCGCCACGACTAAACAGGTTTACAAGGAGTGGGGAAAAAAAGAGGTTGAGGTTCAGGTCATCAAACGCGGTAACGGAAAGTGCAATGAGAAAATGGTGAGCGCGCTCGGGAAAGCCATTCAGACCTATAAGTCTGTACCAGCCTCATTACTCGAAGAGGTAATCTAAGATCATAAAGCCTATTTATTTCAGCTGACGAGCTGAGATGAATAGGCTTTTTTTGGTTCCCGGAGAGAGGAAGCAGCTATTGCATAATTTTTTTGGCGCTTCACATACTACGGAATGGGTAACGAACATCAACCCCTGGGCAAGTGTGGCTTGCCAAAAATGACAAGCTTACAGGAGGTGAAACCACATGAAAAAGCAAAAACTTCAAGATAGCTACAAAACACCTAACGAGAAATTCAACGCTGAATTTGCTGAAGAGAACTCTTCCCAGACTAGCTCCAAAGCCGCAAAAGGCAACTTTAAAACACCTAATGAGAAGTTTAACGCGGAGTTCGAACAGAAAAAATAACTTTTCAGAAAAACATAACGTTTTATCCAGACAACATCCGCTCGAAAGAGCGGGTGTTTTTATTTTTTTGTAAATTATATCCATGTCCCTCGGTCTAGGGACTGATTCTAACTTCATTCCTGCGCCGCTATCAGGGAAATGCAACATGTTGTACACTAATATCAAATCCACGAAAAGTGGATATCCAAAGCGGCAAAGTTTGATAAAAGGAGATACAATGATGAAAAAGCGATGGTTAGATCGTTTGTTTGGAGGAGTCGTGCTCATTGGCATCGGGGTTATATTTCTCCTGAACCAATTGGGCGTTATTGATGTCAGTCTCGGGTATATCATTGGTCATTACTGGCCGGTCATTCTTATTATTTTAGGGGCTAAGGAGCTGCTGAAAGGCAGAAAATCCTTTGTCGGTGCGGCGTTTCTTCTGCTGATAGGGACCTATTTTCTGGGGAGAAATGAAGGCTGGGATTGGATTTCGCCAGGAAGTTTCTTCAAGATTATTATCCCGGCTTTACTGATAATCGCGGGTCTGTACGTGATATTCAAACCGCATGATCGCACACCACCGCCGCGCCCGCATGGAGGAGATGATCAACCTGCGTTTACCCCTGAACCGCCGGAACCGGAGGATTTGACGGCCAATTCGACACTGGATCAGCAGTTTGAGGAAAAGTTCGGAATTCCTTATACGGAGCGGAACCAGTCGGAACATAAAGGTCCTCATGTTGAAATCGATGATGATGACGATGATGATTTTGATATGGACGACACGGATGACGACGATATCAAAGACAGATATAAGCATTACAAAAAGAGATACAAGCAGCAAAAGAAATACCACCAGCAAATGAGACATCAGATGAGACATCAGATGAGACAGGAAAGACGTCATGGGCATTCCGAGTGGGATGGGGGACACCATGAATTTCATGGGGGGCATCCTGACGGGGGAAAAATCAACCGGTCAGCCTTTATCGGCGACATTCATCTCGGACGCGACTATTTCGAGCTGAAGCCGACAAACCTGTCTCAGTTCATCGGGGATACGGTACTCGATCTGACCAATGCGCATATTCCTTACGGGGAAACGAAAATCAACATCTCAGCGTTTATCGGTGACATCAAAGTGTATGTGCCCGACGACACGGATCTTGGGATTTCCGTCAACTCCAGCTCGTTTATCGGGGATATGTCCGTACTGAACGAGTCGCGCAGCGGATTCATGAGTAGTTTCCAAACGAAGACCCCGTTCTATAAGGAAGCCCGCAAGAAAATCCGCATTAATATCAGCGCCTTCATTGGCGATATCAAAGTGAACAAAGTAGGTTAAGTGCATGAAGAATATTATGAAGAACACAAAATGGGTGCTGCTGTTTTATTTTCTCTTGAGCGGACTCTTAATGAGCGCGGTAATATACGGGGTGAACAGTGGGCATCTGATTGTCAAAGGAACCTGGGTTTGGGTCTACACGAGCCTGGGCTTCCTGCTGTTATCCATCGTAATTGGTTACATTACCGGCCAGCGCATTCAGCGAAAAATCGATATCCTTGAGTACAATATGCTCCAGGTTGCCAAAGGCAAACTGTCCGTTCGGATTGAAGAATCGGATGATCCTACTTTTACGCGGCTGTACCATGAGTTCAACAATCTTATGGAAGCCATGGAGAAGAAAATGATGCTGCTGCAGCGGATGGGTGAACAGGAGGTTGTAGAGAAGGAGAAGGCCGCGGAGCAAGCGGTACTGGAAGAACGCCGCCGTATGGCCCGTGACTTGCATGATACGGTTAGCCAGCAGCTGTTCGCCATTCACATGTCAGCCTCATCGCTTCCTAAAGTGCTGGAACGTAATGCGGAGCACGGGCAAGTTGTTATGACCCAACTGATCACCATGTCGCAGATGGCCCAGAAACAGATGCGGGCATTGATTGCCCAGCTGCGCCCTGTCGAGCTCGAGGGTAAGAACCTGGCAGAGGCGCTGGAGGTATGGTTCCCGGATTACTGCCGCCAAAACGGACTGAAGGGCATGAAGGAAGTTGAGCTGCAGGGGAAATTGTCAGAAGCGATCGAGCATCAATTATTTTTGATTATCCAGGAGGCTATGGCCAACATCGTCAAGCATGCTCATGCTCGTCTTGTCAGCATGTCTCTTCGCGAGGAGCAGCGGCAGGTCGTTCTCAGTATCAGTGATGACGGGCAGGGCTTTAATGAGGTTCCGCATAAGACGGGATCCTATGGCTTGTCGACTATGCAGGAGCGGGCTGAAAAATTAGGCGGAAAAGTGGAAATTATCAGCCGCCAGGGTTCCGGAACAACGATTCGCGTACATATACCTAAGTTTGTAGAGGGAACAGCCGAAATGGGACATAAGATGGGAGAGGAAGAGGAATAATGACAGATATCATTAAAGTGATGATCGTGGATGATCATGAAATGGTACGGATGGGACTTAAAACATATTTAATGCTGGATCCATCCATTGAGGTGGTTGGTGAGGCGGATAACGGGTCTAAAGTGGTCGATTGGTTGAAAAATGCGGCGCCGGAGAAGTTTCCCGATCTAATCCTGATGGATCTGATGATGCCCGTTATGAATGGAGTCGAGACTACGAGAGCGGTTCTTGCGGAGTACCCATCCATGAAAATTGTCATTTTGACAAGCTTTTTGGAGGATGATCTTGTCGTGGATGCGGTCGAAGCGGGAGCTGTCAGCTATGTACTCAAAACCGTTTCGGCGGATGAGCTAATTTATGCTTTGCAGGGGGCAAACCGCGGCATGCCTGTTATGACTGGCGATGTGTCCCAGGCGCTTACGCGGGGAATCCGTCAGCGCACCGTCCAGGGCGATTCCTCTGGTATGACCGAACGTGAGAAAGAAGTACTGCTGCTGATAGCGGAAGGCAAAAGCAACAAGGATATCGCCGAAGAGCTGCATATCAGCATCAAGACGGTTAAAACCCATGTCAGCAACCTGCTCATGAAATGCGAGCTGGAGGATCGAACGCAGCTGGCGATCTATGCCCACCGCAAAGGATGGGTGCATTCCGAATAAGAGGGGGCAGCGGTCTGTCTTCTTTGATTTACATCGTTTTTTGTTTTTCTTTTAGAAATCAGAATGATGAGCAACGAAGAGCTACTACCTGATTTCGCAAGAAAACCTACCTCTAAAAGCGGTCTGTCTTCTATGATTTTCATCGATAATTGTGTTTTCTTATCTCCTTTTTAATTGTTTTTAATCTGCTATTAAGGTTCATAGTACATGATATAAACAGTTAAACGATTCCCATAAGGAATTTAATATAAAAGGGTACAGGAGGCATAAACCATGGATGAAAGAAACAGATCCGGTCAACCTGAAGAATTTGAAAATAACACAATGAAGCGTCAAGAGTCTACGGAACCTAGTTCCTCACATTACTATTCCTACGGACCGTTCCAATCTCTTGGGAAAGATAATGCTAAAGCAGAAAGCCATAAGCAAGAGGATGTTGAGATCACGCCACCGAATCCGGTTCGGCCATATCCGTCAGTAAGTCCTTACTACTCCTCAACTGATTCCGGCAATGCCGGCAGAAACGGCGGAGCAATCGGAGGAAATGGAGGGAACGGTGGCAACGGTGGCAACAACAACTGGCAGTTCAATCAGAAGCCTAAAAGCTCGGTCAAATCGATACTGATTTCCTTCCTGGCTGGCATGGTGGTCATTTCAGGTCTGATGTTTACTGCGGACCGGATGAACTTGTTCACACCAGACGCTGCGATGTCATCTGGAGAGCAGTCTAGCGCGGCCGTATCCGCGACCCCTGAAGGCAGCGGAAGCAATTCAACAACTTCGCTTCCTTGGAACAAGCCTACGGATGTATCAGGTGTTGTACAGGAAGCAGGACCTGCAGTCGTGAAGATTGAAACGCTCGTAAAAGCCAACAACCGCAGCCAATCGCAGTCGAGTCCATTTATGAATGATCCGTTCTCATATTTCTTCGGTTTCCAAAATGGAGGCGGCAGCGATTCCAACGGTGGACAAGGCGATGGCTCTCAATCACAGTCTCAAAACGATTCGCAGCTGGTACCATACGGCATTGGTTCCGGATTTATATACAACAAAGATGGCTATATCCTTACGAACGAGCACGTTATTGAGAATGCGGATGTGATTCAGGTAACCATTGAGAACGACAGCAAAACTTACGAAGCCAAACTTCTTGGCAGCTCCAAGGATCTTGATTTGGCCGTACTGAAAATCGATGGCAAAAAGGACTTCCCTACTGTACCGCTCGGTGATTCCAACCAATTGAAAGTTGGTGAACCTGTTGTTGCCATCGGTAACCCGCAAGGCTTCGACCACACAGTAACCACCGGTGTACTGAGCGCACGTGAACGTACTATCGACATCAAGGAAGATACAGGTACTCGTAAATACCAGCATTTGCTGCAAACAGACGCATCCATCAACCCTGGTAACTCCGGTGGACCGCTGCTGAATATGAATGGTGAAGTCATCGGCATGAATGTTGCTGTGAGCGCGGATTCCCAAGGCATTGGCTTTGCGATCCCAACAAGCACCATCAAGAGTGTTGTAAGCAAGCTCGAAAACAACCAAGAAATTCCGAAGGAACCTGTTCCGTTCATCGGTGCAACTCTGATGACGATGACGGATGAAGTTGCCAAACAAATGAATACTGACGTTAAAGAGGGCTGTGTGGTGGCAGATGTTATGTTTAGATCCCCAGCATATGAAGCGGATCTTCGTCCATATGACATCATTACCGGCGTGAACGGCACCAGCTACAAGAACAACACGGACCTGGTTAACTTTATCCAAAAACAAAAAGTCGGCTCCAAGGTGACACTGAATGTGGTCCGCAACGGCAAGAAAATGGATTTGGATGTTACTATTGGCGACAAAAACAAATACAATATTCCTTCTGATAACAATCAATAATAATCTCAGAAGGCTGTATACACTTTGACAGCGGAAGGGAGGGTCCCTTCCGCTGTTGTTGTACAAAGATGCAAAGGCTAAAATTGACTGCTACAATAGAACTAACAACTTATTGAGAAAATATAGTACAGAAACGAAGGAGCCATCCGTATATGCGATCGAAAGTATTGATCATTGATGACGACGAAAAAATTATTTCCATGCTGCGCAGGGGGCTGGCATTTGAAGGCTACGATATTATCACGGCCAATAATGGGGCTGAAGGCTTAAAGAGTGTTCTGAACAGTGAGCCGGATCTGGTGATCCTGGATGTCATGATGCCGCAGGTGGACGGATTTGAAGTGTGCCGCCGTTTACGTGAAGGAGGTATTCGGGTACCAGTACTCATGCTGACCGCCAAGGATGAAATCGAACATCGGGTTAAAGGTCTGGATCTGGGCGCGGACGATTATCTGGTCAAGCCGTTCGCGCTGGAAGAACTGCTTGCGCGTGTGCGTGCACTGCTGCGCCGGAAACCGGGGCAGGAGGATAATGAGGATCACCGCTTAACCTATGAAGACATCGTCCTTGATGTCGATTCCAGAGAGGTGCTGCGCGAAGGCAAACGGCTGGAGCTGACCGCGAAGGAATTCGAGCTGCTGCATTTATTTATGCAGAATCCGAAGAGGGTGTTGTCGCGTGATCTCATCATGGACAAGATCTGGGGCTATGATTACAGCGGCGAGTCCAACGTGCTCGAGGTTTATATCGCGATGCTGCGTCAGAAAACCGAAGAATATGGAGGCAAACGGCTTATTCAAACCATTCGAGGAGCCGGTTACATTCTGAGAGGTGACTCATAAACATGTCTATACGACTTCGGCTGACCACCTGGTATACATGCATTTTGGCGGTAACGCTTATCTTGTTCGGCTCTGCCGTCTATGGGGTGGTTCATTATTATACTTTTTCCAAAGTTAAAGATAACCTCGTTGAGCAGAGGAATCAAATTGTACCCAATATTAATTTTAACTTTTCACAAGGGAAATTAAAAATTGATGTTGGTGGGCTCGCAGCAACTCCCGATTTCCAGGCGTCCCAAATATATGGGCAGCTACATGATTATAAAAACAATCGTGACATTATAACAGAAAATTTGGCGAATATTAAAAGCACTTTTCCTGTGCCTTCTGCCAAAAATGCTACTACGTACGCGAAATCGAAGCCCTTTGAAGTCATAAAATTGAGCGGAAATCCGTTCATGGTTTATCAACAGCCTGTAGTTGTTCAGGACCAAGTAGTCGGTTTTATGCAGCTAGGAATGTACATTGGTCATGAGGAGGAGCTACTGCAAACTCTCAAAAGCATTTTGATCATCAGTGCCACGATCATGGTGCTGATGGCAACCACGTTTGGTCTGTTTCTTGCACGTAAATCGATGGCTCCGATCGGCAAGGTCATTGAGGCTGCTGACCAGATCCAAAAAGGCTCTGATCTAAGCGTGCGTATTGCCTATGAAGGGCCGCAGGATGAGATTGGACAGCTGATCAATACGGTGAACAACATGCTTGGGCGGATGGAAGGCTTTTATAAAAACCTGGAGGAGTCCTACGCGGCTCAGCGCCGGTTCGTATCGGATGCATCCCATGAACTGCGCACACCGCTGACCACAATTCGCGGCAACGTCGATCTCCTGCAAAAAATGTGGTCCAAGGATGCATCGGAGCGTCCGAATCTGAACGAAGAAACACTGCATACGATGTCTCTCGAGGCTGTGGGTGATATTGCAGATGAGTCCAAACGGATGAGCCGCCTGGTCAGCGATATGCTGTCCCTGGCGCGTGCGGATACCGGACGGACCTTTGAGAAAGAGCCGGTTCCACTCGAGATTCTTGTTGAGGAAGTTGCACGCCGGGCTCAGATGCTGCCGCGTCAGGCAGAATGGATCACCGGAGATTTTTCGATATTAAACGGAATTTACGTGAACGGCAACAAGGATTATATGCAGCAGATGCTGTTCATTTTTATCGAAAATGCGTTCAAATACACGCCTGAGGGCAAGGTTGTCTTTGATGCCTTCGTTTATCAAAATCAGGTGGGGATCCGCATTAGCGATACCGGAATTGGGATGGACAAAGAGGAAGTACCTCATATTTTCGAGCGGTTTTACCGTGCAGACCAATCCCGTGGCGTGACCGAAGGCATCGGGCTTGGCTTATCTATCGCCAAATGGATCATCGATGAGCTGGAAGGCTCCGTCGAAGTGGTGACACGTCAGGGTGAGGGAACGACTTTCATCATCTGGCTGCCGATTGTCTTTCCGACACCTCTGGAATAGATTATAATGAATACTTGGATAGCTTAAGCATGAAGAAAGCAGGTGAAGTCAGCGAATGGAAGTCATTAAAATATCACCACGCGGATATTGTTACGGTGTTGTAGATGCCATGGTGCTTGCGCGCCAGGCTGCTCAGAATCTGGATCTCCCGCGACCTATATATATACTTGGCATGATCGTTCATAACAGCCATGTCACGAACTCCTTTGAGGACGAAGGCATTATTACACTGGACGGGGCAAACCGTCTGGATATTCTGAATCAGGTGGATAAAGGTACGGTTATTTTTACAGCACACGGCGTTTCGCCTGAAGTGCGGAAAATTGCCCGCGAAAAAGGTTTGACCACGGTCGATGCGACCTGTCCTGACGTCACGAAAACCCATGATCTGATCCGTGAGAAGGTTGCCGATGGATACGAAGTGATCTATATCGGGAAAAAAGGCCATCCGGAGCCGGAAGGTGCTATCGGGATTGCGCCGGATCATGTGCATCTGATCGAAAAAGAAGAAGAAATTGCCGATCTCAAGGTCAATGCTTCCCGGATCATCATTACGAACCAAACAACCATGAGCCAGTGGGATATCAAGCATATCGTGAAACGGCTGCTGGAGCTGTATCCTTCGGCCGAGGTTCATAACGAAATTTGTCTGGCCACACAGGTGCGCCAGGAAGCGGTTGCAGAGCAGGCCGGACAGGCCGATTTGGTCATCGTGGTCGGAGACCCTAGAAGCAATAACTCCAACCGGCTTGCGCAGGTATCCGAAGAAATCGCTAATGTCAAGGCCTACCGGATTGCCGACATTACCGAACTCAACCGCGAATGGCTGGAAGGCATCGAGAAGGTAGCTGTTACCTCGGGGGCGTCTACACCTACTCCGATCACCAAAGAGGTTGTTACCTACTTGGAGCAGTATGATCCGAATGACCCGGAGACCTGGGAAATTCGGCGGACGGTGAATATGCAGAAACTGCTACCACCGGTTAAAGCTAAAAAGTAGAATCATGAACAGGCTTTCCATTAATGGGAGGCCTGTTTTTTTCATATAGTAAATTTTACTCATTTTCTCGATGAAGACATGGACTTGGACTTGACGAATGGAGATTCATGCTTTATATTTACTTTAATGGATAAAAGCTTAAAAGCTAAAAAGCGTCTAAGTAAAAGAGCGAATTCAATCAAAATATAAAATCAGCACAGCAGGCTCTGCGCCTTCATACAGAAAGGAATGGTAATCATGATCGTTATTACGTCTAATACGACGCCGGAGGAACAGATTCAGGATATCGTCCGCGTCATTGAGCAAAACGGATTGCAGGCTTCTGTATCCAGAGGCACGGATCGCACGGTTATCGGACTCATTGGCAAGGTGGATCCCAAGATTGCAGAACATTTGCGGCAGATGAAAGGCGTCGAAAATATAGTGAAGATTACAAAATCATACAAACTCGCAAGCCGGGATTTCCACCCAGAGAATACGGTTATCGATATTAAAGGCGTACAAATCGGCGGTGAAGAGCTGGTTATTATGGGGGGACCATGCGCCGTTGAATCCCCAAAGCAAATTGATGAAATTGCAGCCTTGGTCAAAGCAGCTGGTGGACAGGTGCTTCGCGGCGGTGCATTCAAACCTCGTACAGGTCCATACAGCTTCCAAGGTGTTGGGGTGGAGGGCTTGATCATGATGGCCGAGGCCGGCCAGAAGCATGGACTACTCACCATTACCGAAGTCATGACACCGGAGTATGTTGATATTTGCGCGGAATACGCAGATATTTTGCAGGTTGGCACACGCAACATGCAGAACTTTGATTTGCTCCGTAAACTGGGGACCTGCGGCAAACCGGTTCTTCTTAAGCGAGGCTTCAGTGCGACCTATGACGAGCTGCTGAACGCGGCTGAGTACATTCTGGCCGGAGGTAATCCAAACGTGATGCTGTGCGAACGCGGAATCCGTACGTTTGAAAGCTATACCCGCAATACGCTCGATCTGTCGGCTATCCCTGTACTGCAGCAGTTGAGCCATTTGCCTGTCATCTCCGATCCAAGCCACGGTACCGGACGCCGCGAGCTGGTGGAACCGATGTCCAAGGCTTCCGTTGCTGCCGGAGCCAATGGCCTCATTATCGAAATGCATACAGATCCTGATAACTCTATGACGGGTGACGGCGTACAATCTTTGTTCCCAGACCAATTTGCAGCCCTGCTGAAGGATCTGGAAAAACTCGCTCCGCTTGTTGGCCGTACATTCAATACGGAAAAAGCACCTGCAGAGGTATTTGCGGTCTAACCTGATTATTCATAACCAAAACATATACTAGCCTGCCAATCGGTTCATAACCGGGTGGCAGGCTGTTTGTTTTGCTTTTACACTGGGCAGTCACCTAATTGTGTGAGAATACCTGACATACGTTAAAAAAATACCTGACATGGATATTGACGATGTCAGGTTTTGCGTTTTATAATGACGACATAAAGATTAGATACTGAACGTTCACGTTAAATAAGTATAATAATGTTCGGATATTAGGAGGAAGAGATCATGTCGGTAGAAAACGTGTTGAAAACAATCAAAGATAATGCAATTGAGTGGGTAGATTTTCGCTTTGTAGATTTGTCTGGCCGTGCTCATCACATTTCCTTGCCTGCTAGAGAAGTGGATGAAGAAACGTTTGTGAACGGAGTAGCGTTTGACGGTTCTTCCATTCCCGGTTTCCGAGGGATCGAAGAATCCGATATGGTTATGATGCCTGATCCAGATGCGGCATTCATCGATCCGTTTACCGCACATCCGACATTGAACATCATGTGCAACATCTATACACCGGACGGTGAGCGTTATGAACGTGACCCACGCGGCATCGCAGCAAAGGCTGAAGAGTTTCTGCAAGCCAGCGGTGTAGGAACAACAGCTTTCTTCGCACCGGAGTCCGAGTTCTTTATTTTCGATGATGTCCGTTACGAAAGCACGATGAACAGCTCTTCCTTCTATGTGGATTCCGAAGAAGCCGCATGGAACACGAACCGCAAGGAGGAAGGCGGCAACCTGGGCTTCAAAGTGGGCGTTAAAGGCGGTTATGTGCCGGTCGCTCCGGTAGATTCGCAGCAGGATATCCGCAGTGAAATGTGCCGTCTGCTTGAAGAAGTGGGACTGCGCGTTGAACGCCATCACCATGAGGTGGCAACCGCAGGCCAAGCGGAAATCAACTTCCGTTTTGATACGTTGAAGAAAACAGCAGACAATCTGCTTGTATACAAATATATCGTTCACAACACAGCCCGCCAGTACGGTAAAGTGGCAACCTTCATGCCGAAGCCTCTATTCGGAGACAACGGAAGCGGCATGCACGTTCACCAATCGATTTTCGACGGCGACATACCTTTGTTCTATGAAAAAGGCGGCTATGCGAACCTGAGTGAGATGGCTCTTCATTACATCGGCGGTATCCTGTACCATGCTCCAGCACTGCTGGCCCTGACGAACCCGTCGACGAATTCTTTCAAACGTCTAGTTCCAGGTTATGAAGCACCGGTAAACCTGGTATTCTCTAAAGGAAACCGTTCCGCGGCGATCCGTATTCCGGTTGCTGCCGTAACGCCAAAAGGCTGCCGCATCGAATTCCGTACACCGGACTCCACAGCGAATCCTTATCTGGCATTCTCCGCAATGCTGATGGCTGGTCTGGATGGTATCAAACGCAAAATCAATCCGGTTGAACTCGGATACGGTCCAATGGACAAAAACATCTATGAGATGAGCGATGATCAAAAATCGCAAATCCGCAGTGTGCCTGGTACGCTGGACGAAGCACTCGACGCTTTGAAAGCCGACTACGAGTTCTTGCTCGAAGGCGACGTATTTACGAAAGACTTCATCGATAACTTCATCGAACTGAAGCGCGGCGAAGCGAAAGCCGTTGGCATCCGCATTCATCCGCATGAATACGGTCTGTACTTCGACTGCTAATCCTGCGTAACACGAAAGACTGTCTCAAATGGGGCAGTCTTTTTTGTAAATGGAGTGCAGGCTAGCCGTGAAAGAACGATAGATTTTAATTCTGTAAAGCTTTATACAAGTAAAAGAAATATGATAAAGTAATAAGGAAAGGGAATACATCACCAGGACTTACGCTTGTGCTTTTTAGCACTTGATGCTTCCGGGGATACCTGCTATCATTTTATAAAATTAGTGGACAGAGAGAGGATGGGGAGTAATCGTGAGCAAGAGAGCTTATAATTTCAATGCGGGACCGGCAGCGTTGCCGCTTGAGGTTCTAGAACGCGCACAGGCTGAATTTGTTAATTTTCGAGGTACAGGCATGTCCATTATGGAAATGTCGCACCGGGGTAAAGTTTATGAGGAAGTCCATCATGAAGCGGAAAGCCGCCTGCTGACCCTTCTTGGCAACCCTGAAGGATACAAGGTGTTGTTTTTGCAGGGCGGGGCGAGCACGCAGTTTGCCATGATCCCGATGAATTTTTTGACGGAAGGTAAAACGGCGAGTTATGTTCTGTCCGGCAGCTGGGCTGATAAGGCGATCAAGGAAGCGAAGCTGATCGGGGAAACGCATATTGCCGCCTCCTCGGAAGCGAATAAGTTTATGTCCATTCCTGACCTTAGCAGCATCGAAATTCCGGAGAATGCCGCTTATCTGCACGTGACTTCTAATGAAACCATCGAAGGCACCCAATATCAGCAGTACCCGAAAACAGGTAATGTACCGCTGATTGCCGATATGTCGAGCGATATTCTCTGCCGCCAGTTCGATGCGAGCCAGTTCGATTTTATCTATGCCGGAGCGCAGAAAAATCTCGGACCTTCCGGTGTAACGGTTGTGATCGCCAAGGAAGAGATGCTTGCTGAATCTCCAAAGCATATTCCGACGATGCTGCGTTACAGCACGCACTTGAAAAATGACTCTCTGTACAATACGCCTCCTTCTTTCTCCGTATATATGGTAAACGAAGTTCTGAAATGGATCGAAGAGCAGGGTGGCCTTGCTGGCATTGAGCAGGCTAACCGCAAGAAAGCGGGCCTGATTTATGATATAATCGATACCAGCGAAGGCTTCTATCGCGGTCCTGTCGATGCCGGCAGCCGTTCCATTATGAACATTACGTTCCGCCTGGCATCGGAAGAACTCGAGAAGCAGTTCATCAAGGAATCGGAGCAGGCTGGATTCATAGGTCTGAAAGGCCACCGCAGCGTGGGCGGTTTACGCGCTTCCATATACAATGCGGTGCCTTATGACAGCTGTAAAGCTCTGGTCGATTTCATGGCCGATTTTCAGAAAAGTCATGGATAATGCAAGCTGATGACGAAAATCAGCCTGTTGAACGCACAGCCTTTCGCCTTATGGCGGAAGGCTTTTTCGTTAGTGATGAATAAAGTTGACTTAATTTGAAGGATGGAGTGAATCATTATGGCACTGCATATCGTGCTTGTAGAACCTGAAATCCCGGCAAACACCGGGAATATTGCCAGAACCTGTGCAGCGACGGGAGCCCATTTGCATCTGGTTCGGCCGCTTGGCTTTAGTACGGATGACTCGCAGCTGAAGAGAGCAGGACTGGATTACTGGTACGCGGTTCATATCGAATACCATGATTCTTTTGCGGAGGTACAGGAGAAATATCCGGATGGCCGCTTCTTTTACACTTCGACGAAAGCTGAAAAAAGATACACCGATGTCGAATTCCGGGACGGCGACTTTTTTGTGTTCGGAAAAGAAACGAAAGGCCTTCCTCCAGAGCTGCTGGCTGCGAATCCGGATACCTGTATCCGGATGCCTATGACCGATAAGGTGCGTTCGCTCAATCTGTCCAATTCAGCTGCGATTATCGTGTTTGAAGCGCTGCGGCAGATGGATTTTCCAGGTATGCAGTAAGTTTCAAAATGAAAGAAATAAAAATTAAATTTGTTAGCAGGATTCGACATCCTCATATCGAACTATTATGAAAGACCCATTTTTTTTGTTTGGAAAGCTATTTTAACATGATTGGGAGTACTTTCTAATCATAAAAGAAGTTGATTAGTTAATAGGAGAGGTGTAGTTGGTCTATGAAACCTGCTGGTGTAGTTCGCAAAGTCGATCAGCTGGGGAGAATTGTCTTGCCCAAATCGCTCAGAAAACGGTATCAGATGAATGAAGGGGATCCTGTAGAAATTTTGGTACAAGGGGATCATATCATCCTCGAACGTTATCGTCCCAAATGTGTATTCTGCGGCTCCATGGATGAAGTGAGCGAGTTTAAAGAACGTTATATCTGCGGACAGTGCCAATCGGATATGGCTCAGCTGCAAAGACACGCATAACCATCATTTCAGGCATCACGATCATTCGTGATGTTTCTTTTTTTCTTAAAGGGGAAAGAGCGCAAGTAAAAAGGCTCCCCTGTTCAGGAAGCCCTTTTGGCCGTTAATTACAAGCCTTTGGTTTTATCTTCGTTATAACCTGCGGTTAGGATGCCGGTCAGGAACATTACAAGCACAACCGCAATAATCCAGAACGTTAATGAGAACGACATGAAGGCCACCTCCCGCTAATCTACCATGCTCATCTAAGCATATTATACCCAGAGTTTCTCTAAAAATAAATGAGAATCGTTATTTTTACCAGTCCTTATTTTAAAATTCCCTGCTCTTTTCGTAAAAATGAATCTAAAGTCACAGAAAAGCCTAAAAAGAGATTGCGCCATATGGAATCGTTGCGATACAATCTTGTTAGATTTATTTGCAGTAAAGTCTTATTTTTACGATATTTTAACAGAATTTACCTAAGATACCTCCGGGCGCTGCTAACCGTTTAATACGTCTTAAAACAAGCACTTGACGCGCACACAACATAGCTGAAATATACATTCACTTAATCATTCCACTTTATTTAGCAGGGGGTTTCATTTGAAATGACGAAGGTTTGGCGGGTCGTAATTATAGACAGTCATCCCACAAGTATGCTGGGAACCAAGTTAATATTGGAAGATAGGGAAGAGCTGAAAGTAACGGGCATGGCTTCTAATTGGGATGAAGGTCTGATGCTTGTTGTCTCACAGCAGCCGGAACTGGTGCTCTTGGACTACCAAATGCCGGAAGGAACAGCTGAAGAGCTGCTCGAAAAAATGGCTCACTCTTCGCCTTCAAGCCACATCATTATTCTGACAGATACAGACGGAATCAATCTCCTACATTCGGTAGTGAACCTTGGGGGAAGCGGTATTTTATCCAAACAGGCTTCCGCGACACAGCTAATGTTGATGATCGACGGTCTGCGGGAAGGACTAGCAACTCTGCCGATGGATTGGCTGAAGAACGGGATCTGGCAGGTGCAGACTTCGATGGTTGACGGCGACTTATACCATCTGACAGATACGGAAATATTCATTATGGAACGGATTGTCCAAGGCATTACCTATGACAAAATCGCTACGGAAATTGCGGTCAGCCGGCGGTCCATCGACAATTATCTGCGTAAAATATATGTCAAGCTGGGTGTATCAACCCGGGCGCAGGCGATTGAAAAGTTTGCCCTGACGGCGCGTCAAAAAAGTCCTGTTTTCAGTTAATCCACGATATATATATATACATGTGAGGATTTTAAGGAATCCTGATGTGCAGATTTTAGAATACTAACCAGAGAACGATGGATTGGAACTGGAAGAAGGAGGAGATATCATGCAGTATTCCTTTGCGGAACGCACGAAAGCTATGCTGGCGTCGCCGCTTCACTTCATGAGATCACTGTCTACACGGGATTCCTTCATTTCTTTTGCTGAAGAGCTTCCCGCTGAGGAGTTGTTCCCGCTGTCATCACTGGAGGCTGCTGCGGCAGCCGTCATATCGAAAAGCCCTGCGGCGCTGCAGTACGGCGAGCCCCAGGGCTATTTGCCGCTGCGGGAGTGGCTGAGCAATAATTTCAAGCAAATGAAGCAAACGGATGTCGCTGCGGAACAAATTCTGCTAACGACAGGCAGTCAGCAGTCCGTGGATCTCCTTGCCCGAGTATATGTGGAGCCGGGGGATCCGGTACTCGTCGAACATCCGACGTCACCGGGTTTTTTGCAGATTCTGAAAATGCAGGGTGCGGTTATTGTTCCGGTGGAAGGGAATGCGGACGGGATCAATCCGGAACATTTGCTGAAGCAAATGGAGGATGTTCGTCCCAAGCTGCTGCTGGTATCGCCCAACTTTACGAATCCGACTGGGGTGCTGTGGAGTCTGGAGCGGCGTAAGGAAGTGCTTGAGATTTGCAAATCGCGGAAAGTTCTAATCGTGGAAGACAATTCT
The DNA here is from genome assembly GCF_022898935.1 of Paenibacillus mangrovi. Lineage (GTDB taxonomy): Bacteria > Bacillota > Bacilli > Paenibacillales > Paenibacillaceae > Paenibacillus_AQ > Paenibacillus_AQ mangrovi. Next base: position 309,666 of record NZ_JALIRP010000006.1, read on the forward strand.
TATGGAGATTTGCACTTTGGCGGCATAACCGAAAAAGAGTTTTACAGGAAGTATCCATCCTTGTTCTCGCTGGATGAAGCGGGGAAGGGCGGGCATGTGCTGTATATCGGATCCTTTAGCAAAACGGTAGTCCCTTCGCTGCGCACAGGTTGGGTCGCGGGAAACAAAGCCATGATCGAAACGATGGTTATGGCTAAGCAGCTCGCAGACTGGCAATCCAGCCACTTTAACCAGTGTTTGCTCCATTATCTGCTCGAGTCCTCGACCTTTGATATTCATGAACATATTCAGATGCTGAACCGCGAATACGAGACCCGGCTGAAGCTGATGATGGAGCTGCTCAAGCGCCCGGCTTGGAAAGGTTCCCGGTTTGAAGCGCCTGAGGGCGGCATGTTCATTTGGCTTCGCCTTCCGGAAGCGCTGGATAGCGTTGCTCTGCTGAAATGCTCAGTGAATAAAGGAGCTGCGTTTTTACCCGGAACGCTGTGCTACACGAATGGGGAAGGCAGAGAATTTATCCGCCTGAACTTTACCCATCCGGGCCGGGATGAGCTGCTGCTAGGCATGAATTTGATCGGGGAGGCCATTACGGAATTCACAGCCCGCAGCTAACGCTTGAGCGGACTCGGATTCCCTGCAGATGAAGGTGCGGTCTCCAGTACCCCCGCATACAGATTAAGGCTCTCCTTACCGGCTGGAGTAAGCACATACCGTCCGCGCCCGATCCGTTCAAACCATCCATAATAGTTGTTCCTCAAAATAGCGGCCGCATTACCGATACCGGTCAGGTCCCGTAGTGAGGCCGGAGAAGCGCCTTCCGGCGGAGCGCTGGTCATGGCGAGCGCCACCCGCAGTGCCTTTTCACGGTAAGCGGTCATAAGCTTTGCGCGGCTGCTGCCGCCAATGTTGTAATCACCGCTGCGTTCATGGAACTCGTACAGAAGACGTTCCGTACGTTTTTTCTTGAAGCCCAGAGGCGCATCCGGCTTTTCCGGTTCACACAGAACCTCAACAAAGGGCTTTTTCGTTTTGAAAAAAGTAATGGTGAGCAGTCCAAAACCCAGCTTGCGGCACAGCCTCGTGATTTCGCCCCACCGCTGGTTCACGGCTCCGCGCTTGGTGCGGCTGCGTTCTACCGCCAAATACACCTGTGAGCTCATTTGCTGACGTTCCATCCCCTGCAGAAGCAGTGCGAGATTGAACGTTTTTTTCATTTCGACAATCAGTGGCTCGCGTTTCTCCGGATGGACTCCGACCATATCGCAGTTTCGAACCTCACCCTTGATTTCATATCCATGCTGCTCAAAAAAAGCCTTCAGCGGCTCATACAGCTCGGTTTCATGCTGTACGGTCATTCGAATTCCCCTTTGCCCAAAGGCGGTCAAGCCTCGTCTTTTTTAATCTAGATTTATTATAACATTTGATAAAAGACTATCCTCCTTTCGCGAAAAAATAGGTCAACTAATCCCCATTTTCAGCATAGGTATGTAATACACTTTTTGATTCAGGATAATGCGAAAATTGGACCAAATGGGAGGAAGTTGACCCTTGACGCTTTGATGCAATTTTTGACAACTCAAAACGTAGTCATAGGAGGTACTAGCATGGATATATTCGAACGCGTAGCGGCCTATCGGGCAGAAAGTGATCAACTTGCATGGAACGGCACCTTTAAAGATTACATTGAACTGCTCCGTCAGAATCCTTCAGCGGCCATTACCGCTCATGCACGCGTGTATGACATGATCAAGTCGTACGGCGTAGAGGAGGTGGGAGGCCATAAGCGCTATAAATTTTTTGAGCAGGAGATTTTTGGCCTGGACCGGTCTGTGGAGAAGCTAGTTGAGGAGTATTTCCACTCTTCAGCGCGCCGGCTCGATGTCCGCAAACGGATTCTGCTGCTGATGGGGCCAGTGAGCGGCGGTAAATCCACGCTGGTGACGCTCCTGAAGCGCGGCCTAGAAAAATATTCACGGACCGAGAAAGGAGCGCTGTATGCGATCGATGGCTGCCCAATGCATGAGGATCCGCTGCACTTGATTCCGCTTGATCTGAGGCCCGAAGTGGAGAAAGAGCTCGGAGTACGTATTGAAGGAAACTTATGCCCGTCCTGCCAGATGCGCCTGAAGCTGGAGTACGACGGGGACATCGAAAAGGTGCCTGTAACCCGGGTGATTATTTCCGAGGATACGAGAGTGGGCATCGGGACTTTCAGTCCGTCGGATCCGAAATCGCAGGATATCGCCGACCTGACCGGAAGCATCGACTTCTCCACCATTACGGAGTTTGGCTCGGAATCCGATCCGCGCGCATACCGTTTTGACGGAGAGCTGAACAAAGCTAACCGCGGCTTGATGGAATTCCAGGAAATGCTCAAATGCGATGAGAAGTTTCTATGGAATCTGCTTTCACTCACACAGGAAGGGAACTTCAAAGCGGGGCGATTTGCGCTTATCTCGGCAGATGAGCTCATTGTAGCCCATACGAATGAAGCCGAATACAAGGCGTTTATATCCAATAAGAAAAACGAGGCGCTGCAATCTCGGATGATTGTTATGCCAATTCCATATAACCTGAAGGTTTCCGAGGAAGAGAAAATTTATAACAAGCTGATCAAGCAAAGCGATATGAAGCATGTGCATATTGCGCCGCATGCGCTGCGGTCCGCCGCTATTTTCTCCATACTGACGCGGCTGAAGGAAACGAAAAAGCATGGTATGGATCTGGTCAAAAAAATGCGGATGTACGACGGTGAAGAAGTTGAAGGCTTCAAGGAAGCGGATCTGAAAGAGATGCAATCCGAATACCTGGAAGAAGGGATGTCCGGCGTGGATCCTCGCTATGTCATCAACCGGATATCCAGTGCTTTGATTAAGCAGGACCTTCAATGCATTAACGCGTTGGATATTTTGAGAGCGATCAAGGACGGATTAGATCAGCATGCCTCCATCACCAAGGAAGAGCGGGAACGTTATCTGAATTTCATCGCGGTCGCGCGCAAGGAGTATGATGAGCTGGCCAAAAAAGAAGTTCAAAAGGCGTTTGTGTATTCCTTTGATGAATCGGCCAAGACGCTGTTTGAAAATTATCTAGATAATATCGAAGCCTTCTGCAATATGTCTAAAATCCGCGACCCGCTGACCGATGAGGAAATGAATCCGGATGAGCGGCTGATGCGTTCCATTGAAGAGCAGATCGGCATTTCGGAAAATGCCAAGAAGGCATTCAGGGAAGAAATTATGATCCGCATTTCGTCCTATTCGCGTAAAGGGAAAAAATTCGAGTACCATAATCATGACCGCCTGCGCGAAGCCATTGAGAAGAAGTTGTTTACTGACTTAAAGGATATCGTCAAAATCACCACCTCCACGAAAACGCCGGATGCGAATCAGCTCAAACGGATTAATGAAGTCAGCAAACGTCTGATGGACGATCACGGATATTGCCCGGTGTGTGCGAATGAATTACTGAAGTATGTCGGAAGCTTGCTGAATCGATAATTTGTCGAACCGTCCTCGCCTGAGGACGGTTTTTTGGCTGCGCGCTATAAAAAAGTTCACAAAAATCTAGTGGATATACTGTCGATATAGTCTATAATATACAAAGTTACTGTATCAAACGGAAAATTTTAGGTACAACGGAGGAGAATCTTTCTAGATGATTAATGTATCCCCTAAGCGGAAGAAACAGATTGATTATATCAGACTGACTGAAAAAGATATGGAAAATCTTCTGCAATTCCGGCCTGTGTTCGCAAAAGTGGTAGAGGATGTTGTAGGCCATTTCTACAAGCATATCGCAACCGAACCGGAACTGATGGAGCTCATCGGGAAAACCACCACGATTGAGAGATTGAAGAATACCCAAAGAGAATACTGGATGTCTCTTGCCGATGGAAGAATTGATGACGAATATTTGGAAAAGAGAATTGCGATCGGGCTTGTGCACTCTCGTGTGGGCCTCAGCGTCGAGTATTATCTAGGAAGCTATATGACATACCTTGATATTGCAGCGGATTTATTGCGTCAGGCTGTACCGGATCAATGGGTCTCCGTCATCCATTCGCTAAGTAAAATGTTTAACCTGGATTCGCAGCTGGTACTCGAGGCCTATGAACTGAAAGAAAAGGAAAAATTGAAGGATCTGGCTAATGAAAAAGAGCATGTACTGCAAGCGGTTACAGAGGTTATGCAGCAGCTGACGGGTATGATTGCCGAACTCAATGAGAGTGCGGGACAAATTGCTGCTACGGCGCAGATCACTGCGGAGTCCCAGGAGATGGCTCATGGTTTAATGGACGAGCTGCATGAGGATGTGAAGCAGATCGAGAGCATGGGAGCGCTCATTAAGGGGATTTCGGATCAGACGCATCTGCTTGGTCTGAATGCTGCAATTGAAGCAGCGCATGCCGGAGATATGGGCAGAGGGTTTGCCGTGGTTGCGGGAGAAGTGCGTAAGCTGGCGATGCATTCCCGTGAGGCACTCGAACAAATCCAGGATAAGGTATCCGGTATCATGAAAAGGCTGGACAGTGTCCGGAAGGAAACGGAAAAAACGACCGTACATGCGCGGGAACAGGCCAGCAGCTCTCAGGAGCTCGCTTCATTTGTGACGATGATCGAGAAGCTGACCCAGGACCTGGCGGAAATTCAGAAGCAAAGCTAGATTTCTTTGAAAAGGATTGCTATTTTTCTATTTTCATGCAGAATTTCTGTATAACTAACCTGATATTTCAAGTATAATAAGGTACAACATCATGAGCTTAAGGGATAGAAGAACTGATTGAGCATGTTTTTGCAATCCGTATTCCGAGGTGATTTTAAGTTGGCTTCAATTCATGATGTGGCTAAGGAAGCAGGGGTTTCAGTAGCGACAGTGTCCAAAGTGATTAACCACTATCCGGACGTAAGCGAGAAAACAAGAAAAAAAGTCAAAAATGCGATTGAACTCCTTCGCTATAGACCCAATGTTATTGCGCGTGGGCTGGTGACCGGGAGATCCTGGACTGTAGGGGTTCTAATTAATATACCTTTTACCAATCCATATGTAGCGATGCTGCTAGAAGGAATCAAGACAGCCTTGGAAAACAGCGGGTATGATCTGATGAGGCTGTCTGCCCGGCTGAATGATCCGGAGTATTCTTTTGTCAATCACTGTCAAAGCCGTAATTTGGACGGAGTCGTGGTGTTTGGTGTGGATAAGGATCATCTCAGCATTCAGGAGCTGATTGAATCAGGAATTCCAACGATGTTCGTGGATACAGATGCGACCGGTCTCCGGGCAGGAAATATTACCACAGACAACCGGAACGGTGCACATATGTCGGTCCGGCACTTGGCCCAGCTTGGTCACCGCAGGATTGCCTATTTGGCAGGTACTCCCGGGCATGAAGTGAATGAGAGCCGGCTGGCCGGGTACCGTGACGGACTTGAAGCCTCCTCCATTCCCTATCGCAAGGAATATATCATGAGTGGGGATTATTCCTATGACAGCGGCTTTCAGGGCATGAAAATGCTGCTGGAGCTGGATGAGCCGCCGACGGCCGTGATTTGTATTTCAGATATGGCAGCCTTTGGCGTTATTCATGCGATTGAGACTCATGGACTTAACGTTCCTGGGGATATATCGGTCGTGGGATTCGACAATATTTATGAAGCGGAGCTTTTCAAGCCGGCACTGACGACCATCAACCAAAATATTCACACCATTGGGGTAAAGTTGATCGAAGAGTTGATCTCGATGATTAAGAATCCGGATTATCCACCCCCGGTTGTAACGGAGCCTTCTAGTCTCATTATCCGGGAATCAACGGCCAAATGCCGGGAATTTGGTGAATAAGGAATGAAAGAACGTGCTGTAATGAGTACGGCTACGTAAAATACTAAGCGGCCTTCCGGTTATTAAATCGGTAGGCCGCTTTTAATTTGCAAAACATCAAAATAAATTAAATAAACTTTCGGTGAAGCTTTTTGCCGTCATGGGTGAACATAACTTTTCGATCCTCGATAATGGTTTCCAGATGGACGGTGCGGCCCCACAGCTGATAGACGTAAGGCATCGTCCGCTCCATATATTTCAGATCAAGCTCGGTTCCCTCGTATTCATGGCGGAGGACCAGCTCGCCGTTTCGTAGATAATCACCGTCTGACACGACCAGGAACGGATTGCCCCCGTTGACTCTGGAGACCACCAGCTGATCCCGCACGCGTTCCCAAGCCTTCTCGGTAATTTTCCACTCGGGTCCTTTCTTCTCAAAAACGTACAGATCCAGGTCTTCGGTTAAGTCTTTCGTTAGGTAATTACGGATAAACGAGATATCGGAGTCAAACTCGCGCACCTCAAATATTTTCTCCCTGCCTTGACCTGGTTTTCTCCCGCCCAGTTCCCGTTCTTCTTTCGTCGGATTATCCCAGCGGCGTTCGATATCCTCGAGAATTTTAAGCCCCAGGTAATACGGATTCAAGCTGTTGCGGGAAGGCTGCACGACAGAGGCGTTCAGCTTCGCGAATTCGATGGTTTCCTCGCTGGTCAGATCCAGCTCCCGGATGATGCGCTGATGCCAGTAGGAAGCCCAGCCTTCGTTGCGCTAAGGTGCTTATTTAAGTAGTTTGTTGACGTAGGTCGACTAGAGAAGTAAGTTTGTTTTTAATTAGATTTACTATAAAGTGTTCCAGCTTATCAAATGGTCGTAATAAACTAAGTCCCATATATCCAGCTACAGGAAAGAACGAGATAAATAAAAGAACTACTGGTATATGCACCCAAAGTGGTATGGTGAAATTGAGCATATAATAGGCAAATGTTTGTCCTGCAAGCAGTATAAGAACAATTACTGCTTTGATAATTTTAACGATTCTGCGCCCCCATGAAATTGAAATATTGTTGATCCGATCATTTCTTATTTCAGTTGCTGAAGCCACTTCTCTAATATAGGACTCGAATTCAGCTTGTACTTCATCCTTCTTGCGCTGAGTTTCTTCTGTAATACTTTGTTGGTCTTTAATTAATTCGGCTTTTGACGCTGCCAAGATTTCTTCAATTGTTCCAATAGTGATTGCGTTTTCATCCCCGCTCGTAATCTCCATCATCAAAGAGCGAGCTTCTTGTGAATATCTTAGGATATAATAATCATCACTCGTAATTGTACCATTGTTTTTTATCTCTTCGATTTTCTCGAAATATCGCTTCCAAATGTATTCAGGTGTTGCTGTTGATGCAACACAATCAGCTATAATTCGTTTTCTTGTTAAAGTAGGAGAAGCAGTTGGGTTCTTAAGCCAAAGTAAATTTGTTAGGATATAAGCAGGTAAAACTGGTGGGATAATTCTGTTATTGTCTGACTCTTTAAAGAAGTATCGCTTGGTTATCTCCGCCAAACTGTGATTTGTGGTTATAAATAGTGCTTTGCAATTCTCGATATATATCGATGATTGTAATTTCCTGAGGCGCATTATCGCAGCAATGGAAGTAACATCTCGTTCTAATGCCTGTTCTTTCGTATATCTAATTGATCCCCGTAATGTTTCAGTCAGACCACGTTCATCAATATTAAACTCCTCAATGTAAGAAGGTTTCTCAAAAACCCTAATTTTCAATCTTTGCTCAATTTCATTTTCAACACTATAGATAAGTCGATCAATATCGGTCGCTGTATATTTGTTAGCTAAAAAGTATTCCATTGTTCCGTGGTTGTCGACAAGGTTACCTGTCCTTAACCTATATTGACACCCCTCTAAAATACCTATGATTTCGTTAATGGTGTGTTTAAAGCATCTTAACACTGCATTTGAATCTTTTAATAAAGATATTAATTCAAGGCAAGGAGCTTGACGGGCTTCACCAGCATATCCCAACGCGTATATTAGAAAAGTTGTATCGAAATAAATTTGAGTATTATTTTGAAACTTCATCCCGGTATGTGCGGGATCCGTAAAATATATAGCATTAGCTAACATATCGCCTTTGACAATAGATTCAAAGTAGCGATACTCGATTGAGTCAATATCAAGGCTTTTTATATACTGTCCAATTATAAAGGCAGGACTACCGTTATACTCCTCAGTATTAGTTACACTGGACTTTTCAATATTTAATAACAGAAGATTATTTCTTTTCAAGTAATGGTCAAATGCATTCTCGGCATCTTCTTTTGTCCAATTAATAGTTGGATATTTTTTGGAGAAACTTATTAATTGATTAATGAGTTTTTCATGTTGTTCAAGAATTGATTCTTGTTTTGAAACAAAATTTAATGATTCAAGCATTTCTCTGTTTGGAATGAATTTCTTATCTTTGTATTGTATGTATTTTTTTGATGTAAGCCTTCTTCTAAGAATAGTATCGATTACATTAATTGGAATTTTAATGCCAAACTGTTTAGAAAGATCGTATTGTACTTCATTTGCTGAAATATATGGGCTAGTTGATCTTCTTATACATTCTGCAATCATGGGAACAAAGTTGTCGTAATAATCTTTGTTTTCTTGGTCATTTACCATCAAAATAGCATAATTTATTGCAGCAGAAATATTCAAGATGACGTTCCTCCGTTTAAAATTTATAACAAATTACCCCAAAATAGTCGGTCACATTTAAGTATAGTCGTAACAGAAGTTACAATCAATTAGTTCATTTCCCAAAAGCAATAACCCCCAATAACCGAGAAACGTTTACCATCCTAAAATCCTGTCCATAATGATGAATGTACGAAACGGACAAACCCCAGTGGACAAGCACTTCCTCGGCTTTTCATCTCGGTAGCCGGGTAGGCTACCGATCGGGTGCCTAACTCGTTACCGAGATTTGGGCACCCGCGAAGGACAAGCTAACCCATTAACCGAGAGCTTGTCCAGTTTCAACGACAAACCTGGCTAACTAAAAAACCGACCATCCCTAAAGGACGGTCGGTTAACTGATGGTCGTTCTGACAAGGCTACTTCTAGTTTGGATTGCGAGATCTCCTTTCGTTACTACATGCTTACTGTCAATCGTTATAGGAGTAAAAACAGCCTGCTGAACCAGATATGTGATCATCTTTCGAATATCGTGATCATTGTCACGGCTGGTCATGATACTCATGGTCTTGATGTTACGAGTGATCTCATGCTGATTTCCTTCAATCATTTCGAGGTACTGAGCGCTCTTGTTCATTCGATTGATTTCAGATTGGAGAGCGATGATCCGGCTGCTCAATTGTTGCTTCTGTAATGTAAGAACTTGAACCATCTTTGTATTCTCGTCGATGGTTTCGAGGTCCTTCACCTTCGAGGCGAGCCGTTTGGAGTGTACGTCTGCCAGCTGCAATTGATTGTCTGTAGCAGTTAATTCGGTTTTAGCTTTATTCAACCGCTCAGCGACAAGTTGACGTTCTTTCAACATCTGCGCGTATACAAGAGAGCTTACGGTTTCCAGATTTTGTGATTTCAGGTCATTCAGTACGGCATCTATGACAGAATGTATCCGACCTGACTTAATTTTATATTTGCAGGTTGGGCAGCAGTACCATTTCTTGAGGTATTGCTTACCTGTCTTCTTATAAGTTGTGCTTTGATCCTTACAGTTCAACATTTGGTTGCAAACGGCGCAAGATAGCAGATTGCTTAGGTAGAAGCTCGTTTTGTACATCTTGGGATTAAGATCACCGGTTTTTCTTTGCTCATAGATCGCCCAAGTTTCTTTCCATTCCTCCAAGCTCATAATGGGTACGATCAGATCGCTTTTGATCATCAACCACCCTTCCATTGGAGTAATCGAGTTTCTTGATCGTTCGGACTTGCGTTGATGTGTCATGTAACCAGCGTAAAATGGGTTCGTTATGATCCAGCGTACCGCTGACTTATTTATTGATTTTCCGAATTCATGGCTAACAATAGAAGCAATCGATTGGAAGCCTTCGCGATTGCGGTACAATTCGTAAACTCGGCGAACAATAGTTAACTCCGCTTCATATTGCGAGAACGTCTTAGTCGCTTTGTCATATCGGTAACCAAATGGAGCTTTACCGCCAGTCCACTTTCCTTGCTTGAGAATGTTTCTTGCAGTATCGCGGGTGCGTATACGTGTATTATCGACTTCTAATTTTGAGGTTCCATCCTTAATAAGATCCACAATAAAATCCCCGGAGTCATATAAGCTCTCAGAACTTGTGATGACAACAGGGATGTTGCAGCCGCTCAAAGTCATTCGGATCTTCTGGTGCTCCATCGGATTTCTCGCCATTCTATCATGGTGATTCATCAACACAAAGTCGAATTTACCGTCAATCGCATCCTTGAGAAGTTGGGATACACCTGGTCGGTCATCTAATTGTTTCTTTCTGGCTGATACGGAGGGATCAAGATACTCATAGGCAATCGTACAGCCATATTTTTCAGCAAAATCATGTGCCATGGATTGCTGTGTTTCCATGTTTTGCTTAGCTGTAGAGTGCCGTCCATAGAAGGCACCCTTCATGCCAGGTTGAATGAGATTAGCTAACGGCAACATGTACGACTACCGCCTTTCCATTAAACGGGTCCCGAAATTGGATACTTAATGAAGGTGCATCAAGCCCAATGTAATGAACGATGTCGCGGATGAATGCTTCTCTTTGACTGGTATCATAGGAGAGCACTTCGGATAGAAGATCAACAGATTGCTGAAGCTGCTCCATGAGTAGGTATTTTTCCTGCAATTCAGCTAACTTCTTTGGGTAATTCTCCTGCAGTAATTCCTCCAATCTAATGCTATTGTGCAGGTGAAGGAGTGCTTCTTGTAAATCAGGCGTCGGATTTTGCATCCATATCGAGGTGTCTTCATAAAGCTTCTGTTTGTAAAATTGAATCGCTTCGCGGCTCTCCGTTATAGATTGTTCATAAAACGTAATAAGGTCGCTATGCGTAATCTTGTACACTTCGGAAAAATAAGTCTGGAACTGTAGTGTGATGAACTTTGCGCATTCCTCCAGTAGGGCTTCTTCCAGAAGATCAGGAGCTAGACGGAGATAATTATGTTTTTTGCATGTGTAAAACGTTCTTGTACTGATGTCCGTGATTTCTTTGCCGAACATGGCATTGCCGCACTTGCTGCAAAATAACAGTCCGTCAAGCATCATAGGCACTCGATTATGATTTCGAGTGCGAGTTTGCTTAAGGCTGTTCATTCGTTCTTGTGCTTTGTCCCAAGTAATCTCGTCGACGATGATGAGGTTTTCGTTCTCAATCTCTACGTACTCGCCGAACTCTTCGATCTTACGTATGCCTTTGTATATCATGTTACCAATCAGGCTTTGAATACGGTTATAATCCCATTTCACAGGGAACCAAGTGTATTGCTGCATGTCTCGTACGAAGTCAGAGAATGAAGCGCACTTTGTGTCAATGATTGCATCGTATAGTTTTCTTATAATCTCTGCCTGATCAGGTTGCACATGATACAGCTTATCCTTGTCGACAAAATATCCATAGGCGATCCGACCTTGAGCGTGTTTTCCTTGTTTCGTCATCGTATATTTCGTTTCTTTTATGCGTTGGACAATTTGGTTCGCTTCACGCTGATTGAAGCCGGCGATGATGAGCTCGAAGAATTCTCCTGCAGGAGAATATTGAATCGGGATTTCATTGTCGGCTGTGAATACAACCGTTACCTGCTTGGACCGAAGTAACTCGAAGAGCTCCATAGATTGCACTACATTTCTGGCAAGGCGATCGCGCTTATACACATAAATCGTTGAGACTAATCCGTTTTCGATGTCTTGTACTAGACGGTTCAACTCAGGTCGCGCACGTATTTCGGTTTTTCGTGCGGACACGGCTTCATCCAAATACAAATCATCAAACAGGATGCCTTTCGCTTTAACTTTCTCAAGTGCAAGAGCCTTCTGCATATCGATCGAATGCTCTTGTGATTTGATTGAGCTTCGAGCATACAAAACGGTCTTCATTGTTGATTACTCCTCTCCCTGGCTATCGCCTGAATGCTCAGCGATGAGCTGCTTTTTCAAAAGCTGCACGTATAGATCCATCCATTTACGTGCGGCATCCGGATCGTGAATTTGGGTGATGGATGAGATTTGAAAATCGGTGGTACGTGACTTTTTACGGTTCATGGTGTTATTCCTCCTAAGGTGGTGATGAAGGTAATGAGTAATTTTGGACAACAACTTCGGCTAATCAGACAACAGAAGGGATTCGGACTTAATGAATTCGCGAAGGAGTTAGGTGTGTCGCCTGCATACTTAAGTAATTTGGAAACAGGTAAAACACAAACCATCCAATTGGAAGTATTGAGCAAGCTACAGTATGAGCTTCAAATGATCGTTGATGAGATGAATACGATGGATGATCCGGTCGCATGGCGTGCAGAGCGAATAAGCGAATTACTTCTAAACTTGAATCGTACGCATCCGACTGTGGCGGATTACTTCATGTCAATGATCGAGCAAGGGATAGAACTTTTCACAGCTAGATCATCCGGCATTCATTAAGCTGCCCCAAACATTGGAAGAGTATACACGATCATAAACGATCATTTATGATCGTGAATAAACTGGCGTCGTAGTGGAAAGCCTAACTCCTGTAATTGGAAGGAGTTAGGCTTTTGGCGTGTATTCCGTTAATTCTAAAGTAAGACCTTCCTGTACCATCGCTACTTGGAGATTGAAACGGTTATCTTTGCCGAGCCTTTGATGAAGCCAAACATCCGCTGCTGCGCGTCTTAGCTGATTTTCAAAATCATACAGTCGGCGTAAAACAAGGTCAGAGAATGAGTGCTGTTTTAAATCGGATAATGAGGTAAAGCTGTTCTGTGCGTCTCGATGTTCAATGGTGAAACGAACCTTGAGTTGTCCCATATGATCACCTCGATTCTATTCTATGCGGGAGAATCCATTGGACAACCTTACGTTTTAACATAAATTTACGTGGACAGGCATAGGTATGGACAAGGAGGGAAGTCATGAGCAGAATACGTAAAACTGATCCAGAAGTCGATCTCTGCTATGTGGCTTTGTACTGCCGAGTCTCGACGGATGAGCAAGCACGGGAAGGCGTCTCGTTGGACGAACAGCAAGAACGTTTGAAAGCTTATTGCAGGGCAATGGGCTGGTCAGATCATGTGCAGGTTTTTGTGGACGATGGATTCTCCGCCAAAAATCTGGACCGACCGGAGCTTAAGCGATTGATTCAGGCTGTCAAAAATGGTAGCGTCTCTCGAATCATGGTAACCAAGTTGGATCGAATGAGCAGAAGACTACTCGATCTGCTTAACTTAATTGATTTATTTCAGGATTATGAAGTTTCATTTGTATCCATCAGTGAATCATTCGACACGAATACGCCTTCTGGTAGGCTTACGTTGCAGGTATTAGGGGCAGTAGCTGAATTTGAAAGGGAACGGATTCGTGAACGTGTGTTTGAAAATATGTTTCATGCCGCAAATACAGGGAAATGGCTGACACAAAGTCCATATGGTTATGATTTGGTGGACAAGTCATTAGTTATCAATGATAAAGAAGCTGAGATCGTAAGGAGGGTCTATGATTTGTACCTCAATGAGGGACTTGGATTCTATTCGATTGCCAAAGGATTAAATGAGGAAGGAGTTCCATCCAGACAGCGAAAAGAATGGTCGATTCGAGCAATTAAACTGATGCTAACCAATCCTGCTTACAAAGGCACATTGGTATGGAACCGGAAAGATTCAAGTAAATCGCAGCGTAAAGATAAGGATATAGCGGAATGGGTAACTGTCGAAGACTGCCTTCCTATTATTATAGAGAAGTCCGTCTGGGAACGGGTACAAAATCGGATGGGACAAATAACAATGGCTCCAAGAGCGAAATCAAGCCCACATTTATTGGGCGGTTTATTGAGGTGTGGAAAATGCGGTTCTGGTATGAGCATCGGTTTTTCGGGATCTCCTAGCAAAAGATACCGGGTTTATCGCTGCTCTGCGAATAAAAACAAAGGTACCTGTACAAGTAAGCAATACCGGGCTGATTCGGTCGAGGAATGGTTTAAAGAAGGTTTGGTGCAGCTCATGGAAGATACATCAGGCATTCTTATGATTATGGTGAAGGATGCTGCTGTTAAGTCGGAGCGAGAGCAGCTAGAGCAAAAGGTAAACACAGCAAAAGCGCGCTATAAGAGGAAAATTGAAGCTTACACCTCTGGACTAATCGAGTTGGAGGATTTGAATGAGGAAAAGGAAAGGCTTGATCAAATCCTCCTTGATCTGGAGAAAATGTCCCGCGGTGAAGTCGAAACGGTAGATATGGAGCAGCTTCAACAAGAACTTAATGATAAAGTGAATAATATCATTTCTGCAATAGATATATTGCCTGTCGAGCAAGCGAAAGGGATTATTCAGACGTTCATTCAGTACGTGGTTATTCATGGTGACAAGGATATTGAGATAAAATTGCAACCAATCTGAAAAGAGAAAATAGGTTCTGGAATTCATGCAAATAACCATAACCTTCGAAGAGCTACAAGGTTATGGTTATTTGCTATTTCATGGTTTTAATTTTAGATTATTATCTCTATTATCCCAGCCTGTTACCTTGCCGTTAGAAAATGAAATAGTGGAATTACCGTAATACCATGTACTTAGAGGACCAATCTCCATAATTTGATTGGGTGTTCCCATAACGGACTGAACATCTTGATCCGTAGAACCTAATGAAAAATTGCCCACTTTAATCGAAGAATGTTTCAATTTTAAATTTCGGTCTCTATCATCCCAGCCTGTTACCTTGCCGTTAGAAAATGAAATAGTGGAATTACCGTAATACCATGTACTTAGAGGACCAATCTCCATAATTTGATTGGGTGTTCCCATAACGGACTGAACATCTTGATCCGTAGAACCTAATGAAAAATTGCCCGCTTTAATCGAAGAATGTTTCAATTTTAAATTTCGGTCTCTATCATCCCAGCCTGTTACCTTGCCGTTAGAAAATGAAATAGTGGAATTACCGTAATACCATGTACTTAGAGGACCAATTTCCATAATTTGATCGGGTGTTCCCATAACGGACTGAACATCTTGATCCGTAGAACCTGATGAAAAATTACCTTCTTTAATCGAGGAATGTTTCAATTTTAAATTTCGGTCTTTATCATCCCAGCCCTTTACCTTGCCGTTAGAAAATGAAATAGTGGAATTACCGTAATACCATGTACTTAGGGGACCGACTTCCATAATTTCATCGGGTGTCCCCATAACGGATTGAACATCTTCAGAAGAGGATCCAGATGAAAAAGTGCCCTCTTTTGTAGTAGATGATGGATTATTATCTAACACTGAATTGTTTTGCTCAGTAACTTCCTCGATCTCTAATGGTTCATCCTTTGTTATGTCAGGGGTGGAAACATCGTTTTCACTAAAAGTTTCAATGTTGGTTATTAAATCTGTTTCTTCAGATACGGGATCTGTATTTATGCTCGTTAGATCTTCGAGAGGAAAGGGATCCTCTTCGCCTTCAGCTTCAGTATCTAAAGCAGGCTGTTGTAAATTTAAATTTAATTCTGGTTCCTCAGATTTAAGGACTAATGGAGTGTCAGTGTTGCCAGTAAAATTAAAAATCTTAATGCATATTAATATTAAGATGACAACGCCTATGGTTTTTAAATAAGCTCTCCAATTAAATCCAACTCTGAAATCAAAATATGATTGTTTTGCAGTGCGTTCCGGATTAGCAAACTTGTTATAGTTTAGATCACCGAGAAAGAAATCATATTCAAATCGGTTTCGATAAAACCGATATTGTCTATCGAATATTCTGCGTCTGTCAGCGTCCATTAAGGTTTCATACGCATTTTTTAGTACCTTAAAAGATTCTTCATCTCCTCCTACATCAGGATGGTTTGTTTTTGCTTTTAATCGAAAAGTTTTCTTTATTTCATCTGTATTGGCAGCTGAGGAGACGCCTAAAATTGAATAGTAATCAACAAATCCTTTGAATAAACCAAGAATATCTACTGAATCCCCATAGGGTTCAAACTCAACGCCATAATGTTTTTCGTAAATTAATTTTGAAATATGTAACTGTGCATTATGATATGTACATTGATTGTACAGGGAATAAAATTCACCCTGTTGTTTTGAATCGATTTCTAGATTAATTTGAATCTGTTCTAATTGGGGGAATAATATGCAAGAAAGATGGTGAAAAAGAAAATTAATAGCCTCTTTGATCTGAGTTTGATTGTAATCCCGAAACAAGATAATGATCCAGTTGATTAGACATTTCTTTATTTCATCATCAGCCCATAACTCACTATTTACAATCTCGTATTTTTTTAAATACCATAGAACAATTTTTGGAATTGATTCAATTCCCTTATACCGAGGTAGCCCCATGGTTCCATCTCCTAAATAAATTATTGATCAAGATTTCTTGGAACAGGAACTTTCCCAAAAAGAATATGCTTTAGTGCAACAAGCATTTGGTATATTCCGTAGATAATTGGTCCATAAGCAACCAGATATGCTCCCCCGCCTTTCGAGGCTTCGTTATATGTCGCGAAGGTAATTACACCACCGATTCCAAAGGCAACTAGTCCAATTATAAAAGGTTTGAAAGCAGCCCTTCGAATCATGCTTTTTCTGTAATTTACACAAGAACTCGCAATGGTTTTAGCAATATGTTCGGGACATCCCCGTTGAATGAGCAAAGGCGATATTTGATTCCAACTTTTATTTTGAAATGCTAATTCGTAAGCCATTTGAAACATTTCTTCTTCGAATCGATATGCGGCATAATCATATTCCATTTCCTCATGCGTTGAAGCGTATTGTGAGAATTTATTTTGGTTTTGAAGTGATGCATCATATTTTTTACGTGATACGGGATCGGATAGAACCTCATAAGCATACCGAATCTTTTTAAATAAAGTGGTTGCAATCTGCATGTTTTCCTGGTTTTTGTCTGGGTGCCATTTCATTGCTAATTTCCGATAGGCTTGCTTGATTTCATCTTGACTGGAGTCCTCACCGATTTCCAAAATTTCATAAAGTGTTAAATGCAATAATTTCCCCTTACAGTTACCGCATTTAGCGAGTAACCTTTTTTCAGTCAATACGCGATTTTTGTTTCCACATTGGAAACAAGTAATAAGCTCGTATTCACTCAAAATAACACTCACCTTTCGATGATTAGCTAAAATCATCCATATTCTAACACTTATAGCACTTATATGTATATGTATCAAATAAAAATTATCATGTTAAAAACATTACTGGACGAATAGATAATTTGCCTATTTCAAGCTGCGAAAATTGAGTAATATTAATATGCCCCCATTGATATTCAATGGGGGGTTAATTTTACTCATCTTGTGATTGAGGTAATTCGTCACCAAGCATTTCTTGGAGCTCCTCGGGATCTTCAGGAATATCAAAGAAGTCTGGGTCCAGTTGAGCATTGATTTTCTCGTAATCATCTACATTTAATTGCTGCTGCATGCTGAATGATGAGGTTAAATTTTCCTTTCTTGGGCGTCCTCTTTTTCTTGATGAGGTATTTTCATTTTCCTTTTGCGGTTTGCGTTGAAGGAGCAATTCGGTTTCTTTTCTTGCATATTCTGTTTTTAATTGCTCAACTTCCAACTTTCTTTCATATTCCATGCGTAACAGATCAATTTGGTGCTGCTGCTTTTGGCATTGTTCATTGAGTATACTGTTCTCTTCAGTTAGTCGTTGAACAATAGCTGGATAATCTGAAGATTCCCATTGTGTACGTTCATGTCTCATAACCTCAACCACAGCTTCCTTATCAGCCAATGATTTCTTCAAAGTTCCACAAAGATCTTCAAGAACACTGTTTTGCTTGTGCCGTTCTAAAAGGTCTTTCGTTTGCTGATTTGACTGCTCTTCAATCTCGAGTAATCTGGCTCCCATTTTATCTTTCAATTGTTCGCTTTGCTGTAATTGATGTCTTAGCTCTTCCAATGTCGTCAACCATTCAGCTTCTTGATGTGCTGTTTCGTCGGCTGTCTTCTTCATCATTTGCACAATAGTTTCTTGAACCCGGGTTATGTTCTGTTCAATGTATTCCAAATCGTTAGCGTATCGTTTCGTTGCGTCTTGATGTTTTAACTGGTGAAGATCATAGATAGAGAGGAGATGCTGGAACCATTCTTTTTGCGTTTCGAAGTCTGAATTTTTGAACAGTTGATCAATCTTTTCCTTCAGTTCGGGAGCGACCTTTACTCCAAATGTTACATCCGCCATATTCTTCATACGACTCCTTTAATTTGGTTAACTGCATAACCCTTGACTAGCCTGAGGTTAACCGGTTTATTAAGTAAACTGGATATGTTTGCTCGTTATATATATACGCTTGAGATTTTTGACTTATGAGAGGGCTGAGAAACTGAAATTGCAATTGACCTCAATATGTATAATTGCTACCATATTTTAGTTGGTTGTCTGATTTTCGATGAACAAATTGATTCCTTGGAGGGTTAACGAATGCAATCAGTCCAACAAAAATAGGGTAATATATCTGGAACCATCTGGCATAGTTAATCGTAAAAATGGGCAGTGAATCATTAACTGTAGATCAAATCCAATTCAAAGATCGAACAGATAACTATTTTCCAAAGCAATCTCATCATAAGAGCTTAAATTATTGCTGTCAGATCTTCTTATGTTTGTTAATTGCGAATGTAATGTCACTCTTCCAAGAGGTTTTGATAAAGTTGACGAATATGAACGGTTTCCTTTAGTAGCTGATATCTGGGTGTATTTTATTCATCAGCTGGAGGATTTGGAAGCCTATGTACAGGATGAGGATGAAGTACATGAACTACATGAAGTGCGAAAGGTTATTCCGTTCCCAACTGATAGAATTAAAATAAAAGAATAAAGCTGATAATATTGCTTGTACATAATATTAAATCAATTGTGATTTATTTAGATTCTTTACTCTAATGAATCACTTATATACAAGGGGATAGGGAAATGGGATTGCGATTTCGAAAAAGTATAAAAATTGCTCCAGGAATTCGACTTAATGTCAGTACCAAAAGTACAGGGATTAGTTTTGGAGGAAAAGGACTGCGCTACAGTATCAATTCCAGAACCGGCAGCCGTATAACCGCCAGTATTCCTGGTACGGGTCTTTCATATTCTGCTACATCCAGATCTGGCAGACAGTACAAAAGTCAAGCTTACCATAAACGAAATGAACTTGTTCGATTGCAAAGAGAAATGGATAAGCTGGAGAAACAAAAGCAGGCAATTTACGAAGTTCAGATGTTTGAAAATCAAGTTGAAATTATTAAATCTATTCATAAAGAATGCGATGAAGCATTCCATTGGAATGATATAAGGCAAATGCCGGCTCCATTTCTTTCAGGCGAAAAAGGACCTAGAGAGAGGTTTGCTCAGCAGGAATTGGATAATTTCAAGCCCAACATTATTCAAAAATGGTTTAAAACTGATGTGAAGAAACGGATACAACTGAGCGACAAAATTGACCAAGCTATTAGAGAAGATCAAGAAGATTATAAAAATTGGGAGAACGTTATATCGACTGCTTCTAAAATTGTATCAGGTGATATTGATGAATATTTAAAGGTAATCGAAGAATTGTCGCCATTAGATGACCTCAGTGAGTTTGGAAGCGGATTTGAGTTTTTTATCGAGGAACCGAAAACATTGGAGGTTGAATTTGAAGTCCATTCTCAGAATGTTATTCCTACAGAAACAAAAACACTGACGAAAAGCGGTAAGCTTTCAGTAAAACCAATGACAAAAACAAACTATTTTGACTTATATCAAGAAAAGCAAAACAGCAGAGGCAAAGTTGCTTGAAACTGAAGAGGGGTTCATTGTCTTAGAGAACTCCCAATGTCTGAAGCAGGTGCAGAATTCAATGCCTGAAGGTTATCTCAAACTCCGCGAGAAGTTAATTGAAACGAATGTTTTGGCGGATAACGGTAGCTTGTATGTATTTAGAGAAAATGCAATATTCTCAAGTATCAGCGCCGCTGCGGCGGTTATTTTGGGAAGGTCGGCAGCTGGTCCAATCGAATGGGTGGATTCTGATGGTTTATCGTATAAACAAAATCAGGAGAGAAAGTACAGCGTCCTAGAGCCCCAATAAGAAAGTAAATATTGATCTATTCGATAAGCTGGGCTGCTCATGGCATCCCGGCTTTGTTTTAGATGATGTAACACAGAGCTTGAATGAATTGATAATAAAAGGTGTTTAAGGACTTTATATCGAATAATGATAGAATCTGCTACTATAGAACTAGTCTTATTATGCATTCGTGATAGATAGTTGTTATCAGAACCTGTAAATATCAACTGCGTATCGAGGTGTGGTGAAATGGTTGGAAACTTTAAATTTTTGCAAAACCACTGGGAAATCTTATCGAACCTTGGCGAGATGGCGGAGCGTAATGTGCTCATTGATCCGAACACATCCCTGATTAAACTCCGCATGTTCGGCGAGACATTAACGAAATACATATGTGCGATGGAAGAAATGGATGAGACGAAGGAGCTTTCGCAGGTCGACCGGTTGTCACAGCTGAAGCGGGAGGATCTCATAGCCGATGACATCGTGGATTACTTCCACACCCTTCGCAAGATCGGAAATAAAGCCGCTCACGAACCAGGTTACGGTTCAACGCGTGAAGCGCAAGCTTTGACGCTGCTGGCTTTCCGGCTTAGCGTTTGGTTTATGCAAGTATACGGTGATTGGAATTTCCAAGCGCCTGAATATATAGAGCCAGCAGAGCAGCAGGATACCGCTAGCAATGAAGAACAGCTGGATCAGTTGGCAAAAGCCTATGAAGAGAAGATGGCAAAGCTCCAGCAAGAGCTGGCTGCACTTCGCCAGCAACAGACTAATGTTACACAAGAGGATAAAAAGAAGCGTCATACGAAGTCGAAGCAAGCAGGCAGTGCCTTTACGCTTACGGAAGCTGAGACAAGGCTCATTATCGATGAGAAGTTGTGTCAAGCTGGTTGGGAAGTAGATTCCCAAACGCTGCGTTATGGACTAGGCACTCGCCCGGAGAAAGGGCGCAATATTGCTATCGCGGAATGGGCGCTAAAGACAGGATTCGCGGACTACGCACTGTTCTGCGGATTAGAATTAGTCGGGATCGTAGAAGCGAAGCGAATCAGCAAGAACGTAGAAGCGGACATCGCTCAAGCCAAAAAGTACGCGATGCAAGTCGTACGCCATGGCGATGAAATCATCCACGGACCGTGGGGCAACTATCAGGTGCCGTTCCTATTCTCGACGAATGGTCGTCCATACCTGGAGCAGCTGAAGCATATGTCCGGTATTTGGTTCCTGGACGCTCGCAAACCGACGAACCATCCGCGTCCACTTCAAGCGTGGTATTCGCCGCAAGGGCTGAAGGATTTGCAACGGCAGGATGTAGAGAAGGCAGCCAAAGACTTGCAGGACGAGACGTTGGATTACTTGAAGCTACGTCCTTACCAGGAGGATGCAATTCTGTCTGTTGAGGGAGCGATTGATAACGGACAGCGTAGCATTTTGCTGGCGATGGCGACTGGCACCGGCAAAACCCGTATGGCAATCGGGCTTATTTACCGTCTGATCAAGCATAACCGCTTTAAGCGTATTCTGTTCCTAGTGGACCGTTCGGCGCTGGGGCGTCAAGCAGAAGCGGCGTTCAAGGACTCCAAGCTGGAGAGCTATCATTCGTTTACGGAAATTTTTGAGCTTCAGACATTGGATGATAGGAAGCCGAATCCGGAGACGAAAGTGCAGATCGCTACTGTACAAGGGATGGTCAAGCGTATCTTCTATAACGAATCAGACGAGGCGGATATTCCATCCGTTGACCAATATGACTGCGTGATCGTCGATGAAGCCCATCGCGGTTATACTCTGGACAAGGAAATGTCCGAGCTGGAGCTAGAGTTCCGTGACCATGAGGACTATGTCAGCAAATACCGCAAGGTGCTTGATTATTTCGATGCGGTCCGGATCGGATTGACGGCAACGCCGGCTCTGCATACGGTTGAGATTTTTGGGCGTCCGGTCTTTAACTATTCATATCGTGAAGCGGTTATCGACGGGTATCTGATCGACCATGAACCTCCTATGCAGTTCGAAACTCAACTGAAGAAGCACGGGATCAAATGGCAGGTTGGCGAAGAAGTTGCAGTGTATGACATTTCGTCAGGTAATATTGAGAAAGAGCTGCTGCAGGATGAAATCAATTTGGAAGTGACCCAGTTCAATAAAACGGTCATTACGGAAAACTTCAACCGCGTCATTCTGGAAGAGCTGACGAAATATATCGATCCCGAATCAGACGGAAAGACGCTTATTTTCGCCGCGACCGACGATCATGCAGATATGGTTGTGCGGATTTTCAAGGAAGAGTTGGAGAAAGCATATGGCGCGGTAGACGACAATGCCGTCCTCAAAATAACAGGATCGATCAAAGATCCGCTGCATGCCATTAAGCTGTTCAAAAATGAACGGCTGCCAAGCATCGTCGTAACGGTCGATTTGCTGACAACGGGCGTAGATATTCCAAGCATTACGAATCTCGTTTTTCTTCGTCGCGTGCGTTCGCGGATCTTGTATGAACAGATGCTAGGCAGAGCGACGAGAAGGTGCGACGAGATTGGCAAGGATCATTTTATGATCTATGACGCCGTTGGAATCTATGAGACGTTGAAGCCGTACACGGACATGAAGCCGGTGGTGACGAAGCCGACGGTATCGCTTGATGTGCTGACGAATGAGCTGGCACATCTGGAGAGCGAAGAGCTGGGCAAGCCGCATAAAGATCAGATCATTGCCAAAATGCAGCGCAAGAAGCGTACTTGGATGCAGAAGGACCATGACGACTTCAAGGCACTGTCCGGCGGGATGAGCATTGAGAAGTTTATCGAAGACTTAAAGAGCATGAGCGCTCTGCAAGCAAGCGCTGATTTGCAGGCGAAGAAGCCGCTGGTTGCTTTTATTGATGAGAATCGCGGCAGAGGACACCGGATCTATATATCGGAGCATGAAGATAAGCTGCTCTCCACCTCGCGTGGTTATGGTGACGCCGACAAGCCGGAGGATTACCTAGAAGGATTCCATGCATTTATCACAGAGAATCTGAACCTGATCCCGGCGCTCACGATTATTTGCACACGTCCGAATGACCTGACACGTGATGAATTGCGCAAGCTTCGAGTGGAGCTCGACCAGAAGGGCTATTCGGAGAAAATGCTTCAGGCGGCATGGCGGGATGCGAAGAACGAAGATATCGCAGCGGACATTATCAGCTTTATCCGTCAGCAGGCGCTCGGAGACCCATTAATTAGCCATGAAGAGCGGATTGAAGGCGCGATGAAAAAAATATATGATATGAAAGTCTGGTCGAAGGTTCAAAAGGACTGGCTGAAACGAATCGAGAAACAGCTGCTCCAGGAATCGGTCTTAGACCCGAATCCAGAGAGAGCATTTGAGGTAGAGCCATTCAAGAGCAAGGGCGGCTATAAGCAGCTGAACAAGATTTTCGATGGCGAGATGGACACGATTGTAAAAACAATTAATACAGCATTGTATACACCACGAAAGAGGGATTACGCGTAAATGGGCAATCAGGATATTGTACAGAAGCTTTGGAACTTGTGTAAGGTACTTAGAGGTGATGGTATTACGTATCATCAATATGTAACGGAACTGACCTATGTATTGTTTTTGAAAATGATGAAGGAAACTGGTAACGAGGTTATACTGCCGGAAGAGTACCGATGGGATTCGCTCACGGAACGCCATGGAATAGCGCTTCAACAACATTACAGACAGTTGCTGCTTGATCTTGGTAGCCAAGGTAACGAAACAATCAAGCAGATTTATTTAAATGCAACCTCAAATATTAATGTACCTAAGAACCTGGAGAAAATCATTACGTTCATCGACCAGCTAGACTGGTACAGCGCAAAGGAAGAGGGTCTTGGCGATCTGTATGAGGGATTACTAGAAAAGAATGCTAGTGAGAGAAAATCGGGAGCAGGGCAATATTTTACGCCACGTCCTCTTATTGATGTGATCGTCAAGCTGGTCGACCCGCAGCCGGGCGAGCGTTGTAATGACCCTGCAGCAGGAACATTTGGTTTCATGATTGCGGCGGATCGCCATGTTCGCAGTAAAACGGACGATTATTTCGATCTAGGGGAGAAGGAAGCCGAGTTCCAGAAGCACCAGGCATTCACCGGCGTTGAACTCGTAAAAGATACACATCGCCTCGCGATGATGAATGCCATGCTTCACGATGTTCAAGGCAAAATTACGCATGGTGATACACTGTCTGACATTGGTTCAAATTTAAAAAACTATGATGTAATTTTGACGAATCCTCCATTTGGAACGGATCAAGGTGGAGAACTTCCAACTCGTGAGGACCTAACATATACGACGACGAACAAACAACTTAATTTTCTTCAGCATATTTATCGTGCCTTAAAAGCGAATGGTAAAACACGCGCGGCAGTTGTCCTGCCGGATAACGTATTGTTTGAGAGTGGAGTAGGTGCTAAGATCCGTGCCGATCTGATGGACAAGTGCAATCTACATACTATTTTGCGTCTACCAACAGGCATTTTTTACGCGCAAGGCGTTAAGACGAACGTCTTATTCTTTACGCGTGAGAAGACGGACAAGGACAGCACAAAGGACTTATGGGTATATGATATGCGTACAAATATGCCAAGCTTCGGCAAGCGGACTCCGCTGACTGTGGCTCATTTTGATGCTTTTGTGGCGGCTTATACGGCGGAGGATCGCATGAAGGTAGAAGATGAGCGCTGGAACGTTTTCACACGTGAGGATATTCGTAAGAAGGATGACAGCCTCGATATTGGCTTGATTGCCGACGAGTCTCTGTCCGCTTATGGTAACCTGCCTGACCCAATTGACTCGGCTGAGGAAGTGATTGGGAAGCTGGAAGAAGCGCTCGCATTGCTTGGCGAAGTTGTTGCCGAATTGAAAGCAATTGAGACGAAGCCGGTTAGTTATGAGGAAAACAAATCATCACTGGCAAAAGTCGCAGAAGCATCCGGGGTGTACGGCAATGAGTAAGAAAAATTCTAAGTCGCAGGAAGAGCTGTTGAAAGAGGCTTTGGTTCCAGAAGATGAGCAGCCTTATGAGCTGCCGGCGAATTGGGTCTGGACTATAATGAATAAAGTCGTTGATGTAAGAGATGGTACTCACGATACACCTAAATATGTTGACAACGGCTATCCATTAGTAACATCCAAAAATTTGAAAAATGGTTTGATTGATTTTTCAAATGTACAATATATCAGTGAAGAAGATCATATTGTAATAAATAAACGATCAAAAGTTGATGAATATGATACTTTATTTGCGATGATTGGTACGATAGGCAATCCATGCTATGTTGAGAATATACAGAATGAATTTAGTATAAAAAATGTTGCATTATTTAAGCCAAAGTTGATTGAAGCCAAGTTTTTATTCAGGTATTTAAGTAGCCCTCAGTATATTGAACCACTTGTTAATAATGCTAAAGGGAGTACACAGAAATTTGTATCTTTAGGTGTTCTAAGAAACAGCAAGATCCCACTTCCACCATTAAACGAACAAAAACGAATCGCTGACAAAGTCGAAAAGCTCTTGAACAAAATCAATCATGCCAAACAACTAATTGAAGAAGCCAGAGCAACCTTTGAACTTCGTCGAGCGGCGATTTTGGACAAGGCTTTTCGTGGGGAGTTTACAAAAAATAAGATTTGTTTAGTAGACAATGTCATACTAAATTCAAACAAAGGTCAAATGATAGATGATGGAAAAAGCGAGGATTTACACAGACAATTAGTGAATATTATCCCGAAAAATTGGATTATTCATCCATTAGGTAATTTACTGCGTGAGGAAACGAGCATTTGTTACGGTATAGTCCAAACCGGTAAGGATACACCAGATGGAGTTCCAACAGTGCGTGCGGGTGATTTAAAGAATGGTTATTTTGATGTAAAAAGTTTGAAAAAAGTTGATAAAGAAATTGAAAAAAACTATCCACGTTCTAGACTTTCTGGAAGCGAATTATTAATTTCAATACGTGGTAGTGTTGGGTATGTTGGTATCCCTACTTCCGAGATGCAGGGAATAAATGTATCACGAGAAGTAGCAGTAATACCAATGAATAGGTCATTAACACAAAAATATTTGTCTTATTATTTCCAGTCTCCTATTGTACAAAACTATTTGAAATTAATTACCAAAGGTGTAGCCCAGCAAGGAATAAATTTAAATCAACTACGTACTTTACCTGTACCAGTACCTTCAATTATTGAACAAAATGATATAGTGAATTTTTTAGATGACCTGTTAGAAAAAGAAAAAATAATTAATCAAAATTTTGAAATGTTAAATGAAGATAATCTTAATAAATTGTCACAGACCTTGCTTTCCAGAGCGTTCCGTGGGGAATTGGGAACAACTGACTTAGCTGAAAAAAATGCTCTGTGCTAAAATTAATAAAAGAAATCATCTGGATAAACGAATAGGTTCCAGATGATTTCTTATTTACTATTGATTTATATCGAAAAAACTTCCGACTAACCTTCTTCCCATCATACATAAACGATAAGGCTTTCTCCTCTACAACCGTCTCCAAATAAACCGTCTAACCCCACAGCTGATAAACATAAGGCAGCGACCGCTCCACATATTTCAAATCCAATTCTACACTTTCAATTTGATACAGCAAGAAAAAGCTCGCCGTTGCGTAAATAATCGCCATCCTTAACAATGAGGGCTGCACAACGGAAGAGTTTAGCTTGGCGTATTCAACAGTCACCGGTATGTCGTCTCTTACAAAGTGCTGGAAAACGGAGAGCGCTATGTGATAACTCATTCAAGCACGGTGCAATGAAGCGCAATCTTAAATATTGATCCTAAACCGATTCCTGAGGGAGTAGGTATTTTTATGCTCGAATCAAGGATGGATGCAGGTAAAATGTTTTTTTATGTCGAATAATGCAATGGAATTTGTGGTTGGATATGCAAGGAGGAAATTTTAATGAGTCAGTTCTTAGGAAGTGCGTTCCGTAAGTCATTAATCGAGCAACTAGGAAAGAGTACCCGTTCAATTACCATTATCTCCCCATATGTGACAATGCCGGCTGTTAGAGAATTAATCAAAAGACTGCCAAGTACGGTAATAAAGCGTTCCCTTATTACGGTACCGCCAGGAGTTGAATATGTGAACGGAAGCGTGGATGTAGCAGCACTTGAGCAGCTAAATCAACATGGGTTTGAAATTCATTGGTTACCGAATCTACATGCAAAGATTTATTTGCTTGATGAGAAAATAGCTTTTGTAGGATCTGCGAATTTTACTACAAACGGCTGGGAATTGGATCAAAAGGGTAATGTAGAGGACATGATCATGTTCGAAACAAGCAAAAGTGACCGTGATCATATCAACACACGTTACATAACCACTTCTACGTTGCTTGACTTGAATGGAAAATGGAAAAAAGATGTAATTGCACAAAAACAGAAATTTCAAGAATTGAACTACCAGTTAATGAAATCCGTGCAAATTGACTTTCCGAATAATAATGGAGCAAACGAGCTCGCGGTATTTTCTGATTATAAATTACCGCCAAACGGATATCAGTTTTACTTCAAATTCACTATTGCAAAAGTAACATGGCAAAAAATCAAGAAGGATAAATCCGCAATTCGATTAAAATTAGGTGGAGAGAAACAATCGCCAGATGCAACAATTACAATCCCTTTCAGTAATTTCGGTAAGTATTTAACTAGTCTGTATACAACTGATAAACGACAAGATTGGCAATTTGGACTATATGTTGATAACGAACAAAATTTAACACTCAGAATAAGAGATAAAGTTATTTCAATTAACCGGAAAGATTTAATTGGTACACTTAGAGTAGATATCACTGTAACTAAGAAGAGAAGGGCAAATGGATAATCTTAATTAGATGCGACCTGGCTTAAAGTGAGGTCGTTTCTTTTTGTAGTTAGAGCTAAGCACCTTGGCGAAACGAAGCCCAGCCTTCGTTCATGATTTTCGTTTCCATCTGAGGCCAGAAGTACAGCATTTCCTCCCGCAGCATGCTCATGATATCCCGCTGCCAGTCCTCCAGCACCTCAGAGAATTCCTGAATGAACCACATGATATCCTTCTCAGGCTCGGGCGGAAAATGGCGTGAAGCCGCTGTGCCCTTTTCTTTACTTTTGGGCTCACCCAGACTCCATAAATCATCATAATCGCCGGCAGGCCGTTCCTTCTTGGCGGATTCCTTTTGCTCCTTCATTTTGAACGCCATATAACTTTGCTTGTCAAAATGCTGCTGCGGCTTGATCAGCTGTGGATCGACATGCTCCTGTATGCTTAGAACGGCGTCGATGAAACTCTCAACGGCCTCCGTACCGTACTCCATCTCGTAACGGCTGATCCGTTCGGCTGTAGCGGACATGCTCTCGACCATATTGCGGTTGGAGGCGGAGAAACGGAAGTTGTTTTTAAAGAAATCGCAATGGGCGAGAACGTGAGCGACGATCAGCTTGTTCTGGATTAGCGAGTTGCCATCGAGCAGAAAAGCGTAGCACGGATTGGAGTTGATGACGAGCTCGTAAATTTTGCTGAGCCCGAAGTCGTACTGCATTTTCATTTTGTTGAACGTTTTGCCGAAGCTCCAGTGCGAGAAGCGGGTGGGCATACCGTATGCGCCAAACGTGTAGATGATATCAGCCGGGCAGATCTCGTAACGCATCGGATAATAATCCAAGCCGAAGCCGTCGGCTATTTCCATAATTTCGCTGATAGCATATTCGAGCTGCTTGATTTCGTCTTGATTACTCATGATTGGATGGCTCCTTCCTGTTTGCGGAAGAGTGTACGCAGGGATTTATTTATACATATTCACAAAAGGCGGAAGTATGAACTGACGTGACCATTGCGGGAACAGCAAACGATACGATTGGCATCAGTGACAGACGCATCTTGAAGTTGATTCGAAAGGGTTGACATGCTCCTGAATGGCTAGGACATCAAGGACTTTCTTCAATATCAAGAGGTGTATACGAAAGTAAAGACTAGTATATGGAAATGGAGATGGGCTCTTTTCTATACTTAAAAGCAGGAAGGATCATAAAGAGAAGAGAAATCATCTGCAGCGCACACATTGAGAACATTGAGGAGGGGTTATATGAAAAGCAGCAAATTCTTGTTGAGTGTTGCCCTGGTTCTGTGCATGGCATTGACGGCATGTGGTAACTCCAACAACAGTGAAGGCACAAAAGAGGCAGAGAAAAAGCCTGAGACAACGCAAGAGCAGGGACAGAAAGAAGATGAGAATCAGGTCATTGAAGTTTCGACGGTATCACCAAGCGACCCGTATCTTAAATTCGACGAGGGGGAAAGTTTCGATAAGAACGCCGTGTATGACGCTTATGAGAAAGATGTCGGCGTAAAGATTACGAACAAATGGGTAGCGGCGGATGATCCTCAGTTCAAAGAAAAATTAAAAATGACGATTGCATCCAACGACCTGCCGGACTTCGTGCGTGTGAATGCAACACAATTGAAAGAACTGACGGAAGCGGACATGATCATGGACATCACGGATGTGTATGACCAAAACGCGACGGATGAAACAAAGAAATTTTTGATGATGGACGGCGGCATGCAGATGAAAACGGCCACGTTCGACGGTAAATTAATGGGGATTCCGAGCTCCTATAATCCTTACCAATATCAGTACTTGTACGTACGTACGGACTGGCTTAAAAAGTTGAACCTGCCAGAACCGAAGACAATGGCTGACCTCCTGACGATCGCTGAAGCTTTCAAAACGAAAGATCCAGGCGGTTCAGGTAAAGCTTACGGTATTGCGGTAAGTAAAGATCCATTCAATAAAGATACAGGAGTGACCGGATTACGCGCATTCCTTAACGGTTACCATGCTTATGAAAATCTCTGGATGGAAGATGGAAACGGCGGACTGATGAATAGTGACATCCAACCGCAAGTGAAGGATGCACTTAAAGCACTTCAAGATATGTTTAAAAAAGGTCTTATCGATCCTGAGTTCACGGTTAAAGATGCCGATAAAGAATCCGAGCTTATTTACAACAACAGCATAGGTCTTGTATTCGGTGCTTCCTGGACACCGGCACAGCTGGCAAAAGGCGCAGTTGTAGACGGTAAAGTTGTTCAAGAATGGGGCGTATACCCGATTCCTTCCGTGGACAGCAACCCAACGATGAACCAAATCGGTTTAGGTGTTGACGAGTACTATGTCATTTCCAAAAATGCTAAGCATCCTGAAGGCGTTATCAAATTACTGAACCAATATATCGTGACACAGTCTCATCCAACTGAAGAACAAAAAGTGTATGAATACGGTAAAGATCTGAAAGAAAAAGGAGCTAACTACTGGTTGCTTAACCCGCTTCGCGTAGGCAGACAAATCGATAACAACGGCGAAATCTTACCGAAAGCAATCGAAACGAAAGATACTAGCATTCTGGAAACAAAAGACCAAAAAACGCGTTATGAGCGTGCAATGAAATATGTTGACGGTAGCGACATCAACATGTGGTGGGAGTACCTGATTTCGGGTCCGAACGGAGCGGTATCGCATAACCCTAAAATCCAGCAAAATAAAGAATATCTGCAAAACAAATTCTATGGCGCTCCTACGCCAACAATGGCAGAACGTCAAGAAATCTTGACCAAGAAGCGTGACGAAGTATACTTCAAAATCATCATGAACCAAGTGTCTGTAGACGAATTCGACAAATTCGTTGAAGAGTGGAAAAAACTTGGCGGCGACGAAATTACGAAAGAAGTTAACGAATGGTACAAAGCAAGTAAATAATGTTTAGCACGGGCGATGTTTAGCAAAACCAATGGAGGGATTGATTTGATCGAAGTCAGTCCCTCTTTCTATACAGAGAAACACTGCGAGGTGAAGGGCATGAGTGGGTTAACGCGAATGTTTAAAAAAGAATGGCCGCTTCATATAATGCTGCTGCCAGGTCTTATCATCGTTCTTATCTTCAGTTACATCCCTATGGCGGGAATTATGATGGCGTTTCAGAAATATATGCCTAATAAAGGGTTGTTCGGTTCACCTTTTATCGGTATGAAGAACTTCCGATTATTGATGGAGTATCCGGATATTGGCCAAATCTTTTTTAATACGATATTCATTGCGGTTATGAAAATCATCGCAGGGCTGATCGTTCCGATTACGATCGCGATTCTATTGAATGAACTGCGTAAGGAATGGGTTAAGAGAACCTTTCAGACGCTTGTATATTTGCCTCACTTTTTGTCTTGGGTTTTGTTAAGCGGTATTTTGATTGATATTTTGTCACCATCCTCCGGGATTCTCAATCAAGTTTTAGGATTGTTCGGAATTAAGCCGATCTTTTTCTTGGGCAGCAACAGCTGGTTCCCATATGTGATGGTTCTCTCGGACGTGTGGAAGGAATTCGGCTTTGGTACGATTGTCTATCTGGCGGCACTTACGAATATTAATCCGTCGCTTTATGAGGCAGCGCAAATCGATGGTGCAAGCCGCATCAAGCAGATTTTTCATATTACGCTTCCAGGCATGATGCCGATTATCATTCTGATGCTGACCTTGAGTATTGGGAATGTACTTAATGCCGGATTTGATCAAATATTTAACATGTACAGTCCTCCGGTCTATGAAAGCGCGGATATTATCGATACATTCGTCTACCGTATGGGGATCCAGCAGGCTCAGTTCGGATTTGCAACGGCTGTAGGGCTGCTGAAATCAGTCGTAAGCTTTATTCTCATCTCATGTTCCTATGTGCTAGCTTATCGTGTAGCGAATTACCGCATTTTCTAGTGTTATAGCAGGTAATTCAGAAGGGAGACGTACCCGTGCCTAACCATAGCTCATGGTCTAGAAAGGTGTTTCTGGTATTTAATTTCATCTTTCTAGCTTTTATATCCTTGTTGTGTCTTATGCCAATTATTCATATATTAGCAATCTCATTCAGCTCAGGAAATGCGGCAGCAGCTGGCAAAGTAACATTGTGGCCTGTTGATTTCACGACGGCTGCTTATGACAACGTATTCGGAAAGCCGGAATACTTACGCGCCTTCTGGGTGTCTATTAAACGCGTTGTGCTCGGTACGTCGATCAGCATGCTGCTGACGATTGTTACGGCGTATCCTTTATCGAAAGATACTTCGCAGTTTAGATTGCGTACCTGGTATGCTTGGGTTTTTGTATTTACGATTCTCTTCAGCGGCGGCCTTGTACCAATGTATTTAACGGTGAAGTCGTTAGGCATGCTGGATTCCATTTGGGCCTTGGTCTTGCCAGGAGCGGTTCCGGTGTTCAACGTAATTCTATTGCTTAATTTTTATCGCAACTTACCGAAGGAGCTGGAGGAATCCTCACGAATCGATGGGGCCAGTCACTTCACGACATTATGGAAAATCTATGTACCGCTGTCTTTACCCGCTCTTGCAACCACAGGTCTCTTCACGATTGTGGGACACTGGAACAGCTGGTTTGACGGGATTTTGTATATGAATCATCCGGAGAATTATCCGCTGCAGTCATTCTTACAGTCGATTATTATCAAAAATGATTTCCGCTTTCTTAAGGCGGAGAACGTTGAATTGATGATTAAGTTATCAGATCGTACAAGTAAGGCGGCGCAGATTTTCGTCGCAGCATTCCCGATTCTAATCGTCTATCCGTTCTTGCAACGGTTCTTCATTAAAGGAATTGTGATGGGCAGTGTCAAAGAATAGTATCGGATTGCTTACTAAACGAATGCAGGTGAACAGATCATGAAAATCCGATTTTTTCTGAACGATTCCTCCATATTCAAGAAGATAATGGCTGCCTTTCTGGCGGCCTTGTTGCCGCTTATGATGGTTACCTGGCTGATTAATGAGAAGGGTTCGAATAATATTCGGAGGGGGATTTCGGAGTCTATTCTGAACATGACAAGCTTCTATCTGGATTCACTGGATAACGAAGCGGATCGGATCAGCCGGTATTTGCCGAACTATGTAATGGATAAAGATTTGATGGAACTCGCGGCGACAGGCACAGAGATTAGTTATTACGACCGCTCACGA
Organism: Paenibacillus mangrovi; assembly: GCF_022898935.1. Taxonomy (GTDB): domain Bacteria; phylum Bacillota; class Bacilli; order Paenibacillales; family Paenibacillaceae; genus Paenibacillus_AQ; species Paenibacillus_AQ mangrovi. The sequence continues at coordinate 342,789 of NZ_JALIRP010000006.1, forward strand.
AAAATATTAGACATTCAGAGACGGCTCGATCTGATGAAGAATTCAAGCCCGTTTATACAAGAGGCAAGGGCCTATGTGCCATTGCTTGAACGTACCATTCTGAGTTCGAAATATGAAACATCCATTAACGAACCGGAATTTATAGCGATGCAGCAAAGCGCCAAAACATATGATGGACCGCTTGTGTATTGGAATGACCGGATATTTATTACGATGCAGTATCCTGCCACTTCGGTGAGAAATCCGACTTATGTCGTGGCGGTTGAATTATCTAAAACGAAGATTAAGGAAATTCTGACGCAGATCAACGGCGCGCAGGGAGCGCAAAGCGTATTGATAAATTTGGATCGCGGATGGGAAGCGCAGAGCGATAAGGATCCGTTATTGCTGAAACGCATGAAAGCCTTTGCCATCGACAAGCGGAATGCGAATTCTGAAGAAGGCTACGAGACGCTTAAATTCGATGGAAAGCGTTATCTTACCGTCTATAAATATTCGAAGTTATGGAATTCTTACTCGATTACGTGCGTTCCGGAAGCCAACGTGTTAGGACCGCTGCAAATGTATCGAATGTTGTTCTGGGTGGCATGTATTCTTGCGGTATGCATCGTGCTCTTCTTCTCTTATTTTCTATTAAGACTGATCTACCGTCCGCTCATGAAGCTTGTTCATTCGTTCCGGCGCATGCGGCAGAACATACTGGAACCGATCACGATCGATCGCGGGGCAGACGAGTTCGGTTATTTGTATCAGGCATTTAATGATACGGTGATATCCTTGCGAACACTCATTGAGGAAAATTACGAACAGCAAATTCGCAATCAACGCTCGGAACTTAAGCGATTGCAGTCGCAGATTAATCCTCATTTTCTATATAACTGCTTTTTCGTGTTATGCCGTTTAATTAAGTCGGAGAACCAGAAGGAGAAAGCTTACCAATTTTGCCTTTATATCGGCCAATATTTCCAGTTTATTACCCGCAATGACGAGGATGACATTCCACTGGAGCTTGAAGTGAATCATTCCCGCACCTATGTGGATATGCAGAGGATTTGTTACGGTGATCGGATCGAAGTTCTATTTGAAGGAGAAGTACAGAATTTAACCGTTCCACGGCTTATTTTGCAGCCGATTATTGAGAATGCTTACGAGCATGCCTTTGGCAATATGGTACAGACGGGTGAGCTGTGGGTTCACAGCAAGCTGCACGATGATGTATTCTCAATTTATGTTGAAGATAACGGCCGAAGCATCACCGATGAAGAAATTGAGCAGCTTCAAACGCGGCTGCGGCGATCGTCCAAGCGAATGGAAGAGACGACCGGTATCATGAATGTCCATCGCAGAATACAATTGCGTTATGGCGAAGAATATGGCATAACCGTGTCACGATCTGAACTTGGCGGGCTTCAAGTTACAATCAATCTGAGTGCAAGCTAGAGGAGGAATCAACATGTATAGGCTTCTAATCGTCGATGATCTGCCTATTATCGTCGATGGTCTTCTTGAGCTGTTAGAGCAAACCGATTTGCCGCTTCATGTCATGAAAGCCTATTCAGGAGAAGAGGCTTTGGAGTTATTGAAGAATAACAAGATTGATATTGTGATCTCGGATATTAAGATGCCAGGTATTGGAGGCATTGAGCTGCTTCAAAAAATTAAAGACCTGTGGCCGTCGTGTAAAGTCATATTCTTAACGGGCTATAATGATTTTAGTTACGCAAGAAGCGCGATTACGTATGGTGGCTTCGAATACTTACTTAAAGTTGAGAGCGATGAGAAGATAATAGAATCCGTCGAGCGGGCAATTGCCAAAATTGAAGAAGAGCAGGATCAGCAGCAGATTATCGCAAGAGCGCATAAGAAGATGAGGCAGGCGCTGCCTTCGCTGCAGAAAGAGTATATGTGGGGGTTATTCCAAGGCAAACAGGTCACGGAATGCCAGCTTCGGCAAGTATTCCATGAAGTCGATATCCCTTTGGATGCGGAAATGCCTGTCTATATGCTGCTTGGCAGAGTGGATGCTTGGAAAGAAATGTTTACGACACCAGATAAAGCACTGCTAACTTATGCCTATCAAAATATTACGGATGAGTACTTATCTGAGCATGTCCGTTGTTTCTCCTTAGTGTATGATCTATCTCGCATTGTCTGGTTGATTCAGCCGAAAGAAGGCATGGCTGACGCCTCGGATTCTTTAGAGTGGTCCAAAGCCTATCAATATACGAGAGATACTCTCGAATGTGCGCAGGAGACATGCAAGAAGTTGCTGGGGCTCTCGGTGTCCTTCGTCCTTGGTACGGAACAGACGGCATGGAGCCATGTATCCGATCGATTCCATTCGATCAAATATTGCTTTGTGTATGGTCACGGTTTATCGAGTGGAGTGATTCTGAGCGATACCGAGATGGAAGGAAATGATAATCAAGGAGCGGGAAGCCGTCAGGATTTCTTCTATCATACGAGGGTACAATTCTTGATGACCTGTCTTGAGAACAATCACAAAGAGCAATTTTACAAGCAGTATGCTGAATTGACGGCCATTTGGAACGACCCGCTAACACCTTATGAACGCAAAACCGAATTGTATCATTCGCTTTCAGCGGTGTTCCTATCGTATATCAATAAAAATCAAGTTATTCGCGATTATGTGAATACACTGATCGATTTGGATCCTTTGTTCAAGCCAACCGACAATATTTCTTGGTCGGATCTTACGCAATACTTTTACGAGATGGCTTCTTGTATCTTCGATTGGAATGATTCGTGCAGGACGGAGCTGCCAGCGGAAGTGATTCAAAAAGTCCATCGTTATATTGAAGAAAATATCGCGAAAGATATTTCCCTAAATGCACTGGCAGATTATGTGGGCCTCAATCCATCTTACTTCTCAAGGCTGTACAAACAAATGACCGGCATAGGTCTATCGAAATATGTGAATGATTACCGGAATCTGATCTCGAAGGAAATGCTGCTGAATACGTCGATGAAAGTCAATGAAATTGCGGCTGCGCTTGGCTACAATTCCGCGCTTGCCTTCATTCGCTTTTTTAAGAAGCAAAACGAAATGACGCCACAAGAATATCGGATGATGCGTTCGAGTTCATAAATGGAGCCTTAAATTCAAAGTCAACAATTGTATATAAAATGTAAGTAACGGTCTCTTTAACCGTCCGGTGCCCTATTTTAGAATGATGGTACGTGGGCTATATAAGTTGAACCCCAAATTGATTTTACGGATGAAGGCAGCCGGGTGAAATGTTCTTACGATCGCTGTTGTTCCCAGATTTCTATGATTTGAACCTATCAATGGTTGAAATCCGCTCAGTAAAGCATATGCTTTCGATGTAGCTTTCCTACGGAAAGCTTTTAGGCGAACGCTCCGCTTCTTCAGAATCATTTCCCCCTCTAGCCTCTCCTTATCAATTTCTTTAGTTCAACTTATATAGCAAGATGGAGGAGGAAGAAGTCTGTGAGAAAACTAACAGCAGTAGTATTGGGTGCTGGCAGCAGAGGTCGACTTATTTATGGACCTTATGCGGAGAAATTTCCGAATGAATTACACATTGTCGCTGTCGCGGAGCCTAATGAGGAACGAAGAAATCAGTTCGCGGCTATTCATAACATTGCGCCGGAGCATGTCTACAGCACATGGGAACCGGTATTTGAGCAGGGGCGTATTGCCGATGTGATGATTATCAGCACGTTGGATCGTCTCCATTACGTACCCGCAATGAAAGCGATGGAGCTGGGCTATCATGTATTGCTTGAGAAACCGATGTCTCCATCGAAAGATGAATGTATTGAGCTGGAACAAGCTTCGCATCACTTCAAGCGGTTGCTTGTCGTTAGCCACGTTCTTCGTTATTCCCCATTCTGGTCAGGTATTAAGAAATGGATTGAGGCGGGCGAACTTGGTACCATAGCAACCATTCAATTGACCGAGAATGTCGGCTATCAACATATGACGCATAGTTATGTGCGCGGGAATTGGCGAAAATCAGAAGAGACAAGTCCGATGATTCTAGCAAAATCGTGTCATGACCTGGATATTATCTCTTGGTTGATGGGACAACCATGTACTCATGTGAGTTCCTATGGATCACTGCTTCATTTCCGTTCGGAGAATGCTCCGGAAGGCTCAACGGATCGTTGTATCAACGGATGTGAAGTGGAGAAGGAATGTGCGTTTTCTGCGCTTAAAATGTATATGCAGCCGCCGGAGCATCCTTGGGCGCGTTATATGCATATCAATGATCTTTCACAAGAAAGCATCTTAAAGGCGCTTGAAGAAGGACCATTTGGACGTTGCGTCTATCGCTGCGATAACAATGTGGTCGATCATCAGGTCGTGAACATGGAATTCGAGAACGGCGCGAATGCTTCGTTCATCATGTCGGGCCTCACGCAGAGTGGAGCTCGCAGAGTTCAAATCATGGGTACGAAGGGCGAGATTATCGGAGATATGGATAAAGGCAGCTATACTTTATACCGTTATGTTACCGGTGAGAAGGTGGAGATTGATTGCAACGTAGCAGGAGACGGTCACGGCGGTGGCGACGAACGATTGATTAGCTCCTTCCTGCGAGATGTCCGTGATTTCGATACGAACCCTTCCAAAGGTTTAACTTCGGCAACAGCCTCGCTGCAGAGTCATCTGATGGCCTTTGCAGCAGAGCAATCCCGGTTAAACAGCGGCCAGTCAATTAAGCTGGTGGATATGATAACGAAACGTGAAATAGGCGTATAATTGAGTTCAAATCACTAAAAGCGGCATAGGATCGAGCGAAGTAGCGCAGATTGTCGGCCGAATGACAGAAAAAGACGTTGCGCGGTTGCCCTGTGGCAGCCAAACAACGTCTTTTTGCTCAACTCTGATAAGAAGGGATATTCAGGATAGCGCTCTATATTAAGGTATGTCGGCGTGGGTACTGCTGCGGTTGTATTGATTAACTACTCCGTAGTCGTAGTATTTTTTTCAGTAAAGCGTTGGAATCGGAGGACATTCGGCGGTATAAATATATCTTGGATCAAATCTATAAAACGTCCAGAATGCCCCGTACCATCTATAGCCTGAAACTTCATCGAACTCTATACTAGTTGGGTAAAACCAGAAATTCTCTCCAGTCCAGAGCCGGACATACGTTATTTGATATAAACACGGATTTGGTTGTACGAATGCAGGGGGATGAGGTGGTGCGGATGGCAAAAATGACATTGGATTCCACTCCTTTAAGTAGATATTCACTAAGCTAAATTAAATCGTATTTCATGATACGTAGGTGAATACCTAATTGACTGTGCAGATGCCTATTTGCTGGATAGAGGAAGTTCGCCTAAGCTGATGACAACAAAAGACGTTGTTTGACTGCCCTGTAGGCAATCGCACAACGTCTTTTTACTTAACTCTGATATGCAGGGCATAAACCACAGTCCGTACTCAGGTCAACGCTCCTTCCTGCTTATGGAAGAACGTACGGAGGGCCTGGTAGACTTCACCCTTTTCCTTAATGACATAGTACATAAACTGATTCATCTTAATATTGCGGTAGGCCGACATGAGGGTACTGCTGCGGTTGTATTGGTTGACCTCCCCGTATCCGAACATGTTGCTGACCTTAAGCAGCTCTCCGATCAGTCGAACGCAGCGTTCATTGTCCGAAGTCAGGTTATCGCCGTCCGAGAAGTGGAATGGATAAATATTGTATTTGGAGGGCGGATATCGGCGGTCGATGATTTCAAGCGCTTTCTGGTATGCGGATGAGCAGATGGTTCCGCCGCTTTCTCCCCGCGTAAAAAAGTCCTCTTCGGACACTTCCTTCGCTTCGGTATGATGCGCCAGAAAGACGATGTCCACCTTTTCATACTGCCGCCGCAGAAAACGAGTCATCCAGAAAAAGAAGCTGCGCGCGCAGTATTTTTCAAAAGTGCCCATACTGCCGGATGTATCCATCATGGCGATGATGACGGCGCTAGAGTGAGGGACCACAATTTCCTCCCAGGTTTTGTAGCGCAGATCGTCAGGGCTGATGTGGTGGATGCCGGGATTTCCGGTGGTTGCATTGCGTCGTAGGTTCTCGAGAATCGTACGCTTTTTGTCGATGTTGGACTGCATGCCCTTTTTGCGGATATCGTTAAAGGTAATAGATTCGGTCTCCACATCCTGCTGTTCTTTGGGCTTCATGAAAGGGAGCTCCATTTCCTCGAAAAGCATGTTTTCCAGATCCTCCATGCTGATTTCGGCTTCCATGATATCGTATCCGGGTTGATCTCCAGCCTTTTCGCCCTGCCCGGGCTTTTGCACTGGATCGCGTCCGAGTACATCGCCTACCTGACTGTCTCCATCTCCCTGACCCACATGCTTTTGCTTCTGGAAGTTATAGATAAAACGGTATTCATCCAGGCTCCGGATAGGCACCTTGATGATCTGTTTACCGTCTGACATGACAATGCTTTCTTCTGTGATGAGATCGGGCAGGTTCTGTTTAATCATTTCTTTCACTTTTTCCTGATGGCGGACCTGATCCTGATATCCTTTTCGGTGCAGCGACCAGTCCTCCTTGGACACGACAAACAGCGAATGATCGTTAGAATCCATGTTCAGCACCTCCCAAATACGTATACTCGGCTTTAGATGTGATGAGTCATTATTAATCAATTATATTCACGCGTAGGGACGTTATGTGATGGAACGGAAGTAAAATACTGAGCTTTATTAATTGTAAGGAAATTCATTTTTAGGATGATTGAGTGTTTAATCGACTGTTTATGACAAATATTGCAAAAAACTTGGTGTATACTGCAATTGTCCTAGTTATTTAGGATGATAGATTCAGTCTTTTTTTAGCGTCACCTATACATAGGGTTTAAGGGAGGTATGCTCCAGATCATTCACGTGGGCAAGCAGTCCCGTAGGATAAAACAAAAGGAATTGGATTGTGCAGCGGCGACCGTTTTTAGGAAGACAAAAAATGTGATTGATAGGGAGTGTAGTTTCGTGAAAAAAGTGATACCTATTTTGCTGGCAAGTTCTTTATTGTTATCAGGCGGTTTGATTGTGAAAGGTTCATCAGCCACGGCAGCTTCTGCTGCAGGGAAAATCGAGGTTCTTCTCGATGCCAAGAAAATTCAGTTTCCAGATGCACAGCCATATCAAGATGCACAAGGCAGCGTGATGGTTCCGATCCGTTTTGTTTCTGAAGCCCTGGGGGCTGAGGTAGGATGGGAAAAGGTAAACGGCCAAATGGCTGTATCGGTGAAAAATGGTGATCATACGGTAAATATGACGGTTGGCCAGGAAGTGGCGAGAGTGGATGGAAAGGACAAGTCCTACGGAACCAAAATTGAGCTGAAGCAAAACCGGACATTCGTTCCGTTGCGTTTGGTCAGTGAGGGCCTTGGCCAGACGGTAGAGTGGGATAAGGTGGGGCGCTGGGTTTGGATTGGGAAGAAGGAGGCTCCGAGGCTAGATGAGGCGGGGTTAAAGACAGTGGATATTGGTCCGTTTAAGAAATATTTTAGCGGAAGTGATTACCTCTTGAAGGATGGTTATGACCAGCCTTACAAAAAGGTCTTACTCTTTAAACGATCAAATTTGCCTGCAGCGTTCATAGACGATTTTTATAGTTTGGATTACGTTGTAGAATCCAATGGTTTGGCATATATCAGGGCACGAACAAAGACCAAGTCTGATTCTCCGGGGGACATTTTCTTTTTAACAAAGGATAGCAAACCTCGTGCAAGGAACCCTGTCTACAAAAAAACGATTAATAATCAGGATGGTACAAAAACCTTCTTTTTTCCTGTAGTCTCTTGGCTCGATGATTTGGACGGGATCAAGAATTATACCAAATTTAAAATAAACGAAGTCCTCTACATTGGGATTAGACTTGCTTCTGATGAATACATCCCCTTAATGGAGAATCCATGGAAATGAAACCTTTACAGTTGTTGTGTATTAAGGGATGGAAGATCCTGCTCTCTCTAATTGTAATTTTGACTTCGATTCCTTTTTATATTTCAGCACCTAAAGCAGAGGCAGCGAGTGAGATTACACCCCTTAAGTATCACAAGGAAAGCAATTATCGTTACTTTGTCGGTATGTTTTATTATGAAATGTGGCGTAATTCAGCTGGTGAATGGGTTCCAGACAAGGTTGGACCGAATATGGGGAAATATGGAGATGCCACAAATACGTATCGCTTTCAGTTTCCGGGACGGAAAATAAAGAAAGTTGAAACCCCTCAGATTTATGTTCATACGCCGGATAATGATATCTATTTCAGTGATTCGCGAGATGACGATTATTTTATATACAGAGATTCAGTTAGTGTAGGTGGTATCAATAACCAGATCAAACCGATTTCAACTACCGGTGTTGGTACAGATACGGCTACAATCCCTGTCACGGTTACGATGTTGCTTAACGCACCCAAACCAAAAGACATTACCGAAGAATCAGGAGGCAACTTCGATCCCAATGTAAAAGGAGTCCGCATATACCAACCCATCCTCTTCAAAATCGAACTAGCCACCCAACTAAACGTCAAATATTACACCACCGACGGCAAGTCACTAAATGATATTTTCACACCACGAGTAAACGAAGAGATGATTGTGGGGAAAGATTATTCGTTTACACCACCCACCCACAATGACTATGAATTTGTAGGCTTCAAAAAATCAACGACAGATGAACCGCCAAGCGGGGCGATCCAGCCTGGAAATCCCTATTCTTTTAAGTATGATGGTTCATTTGAAAAGTACACATTATTCATGTATTACAAAAAAAAGAATGGTGATGAGTGCCCACCCGGCCAAACATGTGGACCACCACCACCGAACCCACCATCTTGCACTACTCCGGCCCCGGCTCAATCAGTACACGGCGAACTACTTGATCCAAATGTCTCCGCAGTCATTAAAGCTGATAACAGGGGCAGCGAAAAGTTCGATGTATTGCAGGGGATTTCTACCTCCGAAAGTTTATACGGGAACGTCAAAACGAAGGAGTATCTCTACAAGAATACTTTTACGCAAATGAAAGGCGTTTGCACGTACGAGGTCAAGGTGAAAAAGACTTACAACCTGGAGTGGGACCCGGGCAAGACGGTACCAGACGCAGATGGAAAAGGGACCCACGAAGAGCCTGATCCACAGCATGATACCGAGGAAAAAGAGTACACATATACGGTTGAGCGCCCCTATTCTTTTTGGAAGATTGACAATCTTGAAGTTTATGACATTCATCATGCAACGCTGGGCAACTATGCTTGGGATACCGTGACAATAAACCCGGCTGGCTACACCTCTCCGGTGTATACCTCGGCTCAGGATGGCAATTTCTATCCTCCGGATCAGCCTGGAGAACAGACAGCGCCTTCAGAGACAAGGTCAGGAGGAAAAACAAGGCCGGACGTTCCGGATGAACAAGGAGCCTTTAAAGGATTAGCCGAGCAGGCCGTAGCCAAAGTGGAGGTCGAAAACGACTCTCTCATCTTTAACAGTCAAAAGATTATGAACAGCCAGCGTTCGCAGGAAAACGGTCCGACTCCCGTGCAAATTCCGCAGCCACAGATGATCAATGACAATGTGCTTTACAGCCCGGGACATGTCATTAGCACAAGCAAGACGAATAAGAGCAACCAGCCCAGCACGGGAGAGATCTTTTACAATCTGATGAGCGGCAATATTAACGGTGGGGCAAACAAAACGTTTGCGATCAATGGAATCAATCCGATAACGGTACATACTCCTGTTGTTATTTACGCTTCCATCTCGGATGACCAGGCGCATAACCAAAAGACCACACCGGCAGCCAGCCGGGATGCCACCATTCTGGATCGGCCTTTTACGATTTATATGCCAACGAGCGGGCAGCACCGCAATATTCCTGGCTATGGAAATCGGGATTATGCCAAATACGTACGCGACAAGCAGGTAAGGTTTCCGTTTGATGTCTACACAGCAGACAAAAGCAAGTTCATCCCCAAGAACACCTGGGTTTCGATTCCGGTGATGCAAACGTCGTTTACTTTCTTTTTGCCGGTATGGGTGGACGAGGGATTTTATGATGTGGAGTTCCGTACAATTGCAGAGAATGCGCCGGCGAACTTTACGACCGAATCGCAGGCCAATCTAGATCTTGCCAATCATGTTGCGACAGATGTAGTGCCTGTCGACGTCATCGGCCGACTCTATGATTTTCACATCACCGATATTGCCGATTATAACTGGGAAAAAGTTTTCCGTACGCAGTCCGGCAGCGCCAACCCAACAGGCATTTCCTACTGGGTAGGCCAAAAAATGATCGACGGCGATCCCCGCGGGAATAACGCAATCTTTACGCTGCCGATAAGGCCGGGCAGTAATCCGCTGCAGGGCTACAAAAACGTATCTGTCAAAATGGGGTACCATTTCAAATTTGATTTTAAAACGAAAGGCAACATGTTCGGGTCGCTGGATGGCATCCGGATTACGCCAAGCTTTTACTATGTGAGCAAGGACGGCAAGGCAGTTAACGCAAAGGGAGAAACCCGTGTTCCGGTGGATCTCTACTACAACACCAGCAATAATAATTTCGTCAAAGTGGGCTCCGCCCAGGATCAGGTTCAGCGTTACGTTATTTTAAATGACCGGCTCCGCAATGTACCAACCGTGGAACTGAGCGACACCGCAAGCTATAAATTCGGGCATGGTGGACAAGCCGGAGGGACCAGCAAAAATCAATACATTCAAAACTATCTCAACGTCTTTACGAAGCAAAAAACGCCGGTTGGTAGCTATAGTCTGCTTATTTTACCGGAACAGTTGCGAACCTTCTTAAGGCTGCAGGACAGTATTCCAGCATCTGTCGATCCAGAAAGGGCAAACGTATCGATTCAAAAATGGTACGGGGAATATAGTCTGCCGGCAGAGCCTTTTGTAGTAGCAGCGGGAATGAATGTAGCCGAGTATGGACGAACGCATGGAGGACTAGACAGCAAGTCTCCGATTTTCCTGAAAAATGGCTATATCGTCGTCAATTTCAACATTGAGTCGATCCAGCAGGGTGATCTGAAAAAGCCTCATTTGCAGTATATCTACGCACCGCTGATGAATCAGTGGGCTATGGAAGGCTTTAAGCGCAATATTCAGGATGCTTATGGCAACCGATTCACATTAATGGATGGTGACGTCGTATTTTACAATGCGGATCAATCCAGCCGGGATGATTTTAGCTCGCAGGTACCGCATTAAACCGTCGGGATTACTATAAGAGAATATCGAAATCAGGGAACAGGTAGAATTTGATTGATCGTGTTATTAGAGGGGGAGCAACCAGCTCCCTCTTCTTTTTTAAGATGAATGTCTTTATTTTTTTGTGGTTTTTATCCAGTTTACTGGGGACTTTTCCCTCGGATTCCTTTACAATATTTACAATAGCGGACAAATCATGTCTTGAACAATATCAAAAGCGGGGGATAGTGATGTATTTCAAACCACTAGTGGAAGAATTTCGCGCAGGCGTGCTTGAAAATGTTCATCTGGGCGTTTTGTGTGGCGTGAATGACAAGGGTGAATTGATTCATGAGGTAGGAAGCGCGGAGCATGTGACGTTCCTCCGTTCCGCAGCCAAGCCTTTTCAAGCGATTCCGGTCATGAAGCAGAACATTGCCGGAAAATATGGATTGACCGATGCCGAATTAGCCATGTTCGCCGCATCGCATCGCGGAGAGACCTACCATATTGAAGCATTGGAATCGATTATGGGCAAAATCGGGCTGACGGAGGATCAACTGCTCTGCTGTCCGACCTATCCGCTGAATGACGAGCCGAAGTTCGCTTGCATGCGTGAAGGCAAAGCACCGAGAAGACTGTTTCATAACTGCTCCGGCAAGCATCTGGGAATTATCGCCACGGCCAAAGAGATGGGCTATGACACCGAAACCTACTGGCAGCTGTCGCATCCGATTCAGCAGGACATCCTGCATACGCTTGCTGACATGGCAGATTATCCGGCCGAGCAGATCCAAATCGGCATTGACGGCTGCGGCTTTCCGATCTTCGCGCTTCCACTGCAAAATATCGCCAAGGCTTATTTGAAGCTCGCCTGCCCGGATCTAATCCAGGATGAAGAGACACGTGAAGCCGTGAAAAGAATGACGTCCTACATGCATGCCGCACCGGATAGCATCGCAAGCCATCGTTTTATTTGTTCCGAGCTGCTGCGTGACGACAATATAGTTGCTAAAGGCGGAGCCAAAGGCGTGTACTGTTTTTCTTTAATTCAGGAACGGGTAGCTTTTGCGCTTAAAGTCATTGATGGTTCGGAAACGCCGTGGCCGATTATTGTCGCTTCGATTCTGGAACAGATCGGTTACAGCAACCAGGAAACGATAGACAGACTTTACTCCGTCGTGCCGAAGGAAATCCAAAATGATAATCATATTGTTGTCGGTGAGCGGAAAGCGGCTTTTACTTTTTGATATCAGGGTGCAATTATACATCAAAGGGGATCAAAAGGAGCGGATATTCATGAATTGGTATGAGCAGGCGGTCAGCCGTAAGGCTGCCATGCTGCATGATTTAAAGGGATTGCTCGGCATTCCGAGCATTTTTGATCCTGACACCGCTGCTCCAGGGCAGCCGATGGGCGCCGGAATCGCGGAAGCACTCCGCTATATGCTGGATCTTTGTAAAGCGGAAGGGTTTCGGGTCTGTAATCATGACGGATTTGTCGGCTATGCCGAATACGGACCGGTGGATGCCGAGCATTACATAGCGGTGCTGAGTCATCTGGACGTGGTGCCTATATCGGGGGAGTGGGTAACGCCTCCTTTTGAGCCTGCGGTTCGGGATGGCAGAATCTACTCCCGTGGAGCCATTGATGACAAGGGGCCGGCCATGGCTTCTTTTTATGCTTTGAAAATCGTGAAGGAGCTTGGATTGCCGCTGAAGCACCGGATTCGGCTCATTTTTGGGACGGATGAAGAACGGACGCACCGCTGCATGGAGAAATATAAGGAGCTGGAGCCGATGCCGGCCTGCGGATTCACGCCGGATGCGGAGTTTCCGATCGTTTGCGCGGAGAAGGGACAAATCAACACGCGCATCATGTTTCCTTCCGGACATCCCGAGACGGGTACAAAAGGGGATTTCGAGCTGATTTCCTTTCATTCAGGTGTGGTGGCCAATATGGTGCCTGAAGCGGCTGAGGCTGTTGTGGTTGGTGATCCGGAGCGTCTGAAGGATATGGAGCATGAGTATCTCGCATATTGCAACGAAATGCAGCTTCAAGGCAAGGTTGAGCGTAGTGATCAAAGTCTTGTACTTCATATGGCAGGAAAAGCTGCTCACGGAATGGAACCTCAGCTTGGTATCAATGCAGGTCTTGCGTTGATTCATTTTCTGAAGGACCTCGCTTGGAACGGCAGTGCGGGTCACTTTCTGTCAACGGTCGATACGCTGCTATACAACGATGTTTACGGGCAGGCACTCGGAATTGCAATGGAGGATGACATCAGCGGGCCACTAACGGTCAACAGCGGACTTCTCCAATACGAGCCGCAGGGAGAGACCTTCTTTCATATCAATCTGAGATTTCCGATCTGCGGAAGTTATGATGAGCTGCTTAAGAAAATTTCGTCCAAAATAGCCGCATATCATCTGGTGATGGAGCCTCCAAGCTTGAAGAAACCGCATTATGTACCGGAGGGGCATCCGATGATCCGGGCACTTCAGGAGACGTATCTGGCCGAAACCGGTCAAGCCGCGGAGCTTCTCTCCACAGGAGGCGGTACATACGCTGCCCACTTCCCGATGGGCGTTGCTTTCGGGCCGTTGTTTCCCGGAATGGAATCTACGGCACATCAGTCTAATGAATATATCGAGATAGAGCTTCTGCTTCGGGCCACCGCTATTTATGCGAGAGCAGTAAGTAAGCTAGGTAATCTGGAGCTTTAAGTATCATAAGTAGAACTAATTCTTTCGCAAAGGGATGCGTGGATGATGGAAATCAAAACGGGAACAGAGCAAAACGCTAATGTGTTGATTGAATTGGTATTCAGCGATGGAGAATATTCACCCGAACTTCCGGTCTCTGCAAAAATGAAAGAACGCGGAGCGTTAGCCTGGTTTTACGGCCGAAGTTCCAGTGAGCAGGATATATTAATCATCGGACTCGGATCCCGCGCTAAATTCAGTATGGAAATGCTGCGCGAGGCTTCCGGAAACGCCGGCCGTGCCATTTCGGATGCCGGGAAGCAGACAGCCGAAGTAAATCCGGCATGCCTTCATGACCTGTTCGGTTCCACCGTATGGCCCCATGAGGCGGTTACCGCTTGGGTGGAAGGTTGGGAGCTGGGAACGTATGAATTCAATAAATATAGAATGGCTGAGAACCGGACACCGGTAGAGTGGGTCCAGTTGAGTCCGGCTCCAGGGGAGTATGCCTATGCCGCGCAGTTAGGTCGGATTCGTGCCGAAGCCACATCCTTGGCGCGTGATCTGTGCAACGAAGCAGCGAGCGATCTGAATCCCGCAGCTTTTGTAGCACGAATCCGACAGATTTTTGACGGCAGAAATGTGAAAATCCATGTTTATCAAGGGGAAGAGCTGAAGCAGCGGCAGATGAATGGCCTGCTGGCTGTTGGCGCTGGCAGCGAACATCAGCCTGCTATGGTTGAGATCAGCTATACAGGGGATCCGAATGCGGATCATCTGGCATTGATCGGTAAGGGCATAACCTTTGATATGGGCGGCATGAATCTGAAGGATGCCCGTGATCTAAGCGATGCGCGCTTCGATATGGGCGGGGCGGCTGCTGTGATCGGCGCGATGGATCTGCTGACACGTATGGAGGTAAAAGCGCGGATCAGCGCACTTATACCGATTGCCGAAAATGTGCCGGATGGCGGAGCCTATCTGCCTTCGGATGTGGTCCGTTATCCAAACGGACTTGCGGTTCATGTGGTGAATACGGATGCCGAAGGACGGTTAATTCTAGCTGACGCTATTTTGCATGCTATCCGGAGCGGCGCACGGCAGATTATCGATGTCGCTACGCTAACGGGGGCGGTTGGGCACGCGCTTGGACTGAAGGTTGCAGGTGTGTGGGGAGATGCGGATTATGCCGTGCAGTTGATGGAGATCGGAGAACATAATGGCGACCGCATCTGGCGGATGCCGCTTGTAGACGAGGACGAGGAGCTGCTAAACAGCCCTTATGCCGATTTGGCCAATCTTCCTACGATTCCATATGGCGGCGCCAATATGGCTGCGCTGTTTCTGCGCCGTTTTGTAGATTCGAAAGCGCGTTGGTGCCATATTGACATGGCTAACACGGTTCAGGTACCGTCCACCCGTGGGTATAAAGTGACAGGAGCAACCGGATATGGCGTAAGACTTCTTGCCGATTTTGTGTGTGAGCAGATTTCCAGAGGGGAAAGAGGAGAGAATTCATGAAGCTTGAAGTCATAGCAACGAATTTGACGGACGCGCTTTTGGTTGAAGAGGGCGGCGCCGATCGGATTGAGCTCGTCACCGGAATTCTGGAAGGAGGGCTCACGCCGGGACCCGGTTTGATCCGGGAAACGGTCCGCCAGCTGCATATTCCGGTTCACGTGATGGTGCGTCCGCACAGTCAATCCTTTGTATACGACGAACATGACCTGCGAACCATGCAGGAAGATATCGCCTTTATTAAGGACTGTGGCGCGGCAGGCATCGTGCTTGGCGCCATGGCTCCAGATGGATCGATCGATACGGCGGCACTGGATCAGCTGCTTGCGGGAGCGGAAGGCTTGAATGTAACTTTTCACCGAGCGTTTGACGAAATCGAGGACCAGTTGGCTGCCTTGAACGTGCTTGTCCGCTATCCGCAAATCAACCGTATTCTGACTTCGGGTGGCCCTCTGCCGGCTCCGAAGTCAGCTCCGCAGATCAGGAAATTGGTAGAAGCAGCCCAAGGCACAGGGATCCGCATTTTGGCAGGATACGGTCTCACGGTGCCTGTACTTCATGATTTTATACAAGCAACAGGCGTAGAGGAGGTCCACTTTGGATCGGCTTTGCGCAGCTATGGCGACAACCTGCAGCCAGTGGACCCTATCCGGGTTCGGGCTGCCAAACAGGTGATTGAGGATCTATTCAAGGGATGACGTGTATGACGATGTGGGTATCGGTGAAAGAGCAGGATGCGTAGTCGCAGCCTGCTCTTTTTACGTGTAAGTATGTAAATTCGATAGATCTTATCTTTTTATAATTTGCAAAAATATATCATATTTATGATTGAATATTTCATTATAGTGAAATATACTGTCATTAGTAAGACTCATCATTTCATTATTAACGACTGGGGTGGATATGAAGTGTCAGAACAGTATGGTGTATTGACGTATCCTGAAATCGGAGGGCAAAGCGAAGCGCTCGCAGCCGCTTGGAAACAGCTGGAGCAGCAGCAAGACTGGGTGGACCAGTATTTCAAGAGCGACAAATATGACGAAGTCATTTTTATCGGGTCGGGGACTTCTTATTATCTTGCATTAACCGCGGCAAGCACCTTCCGCAAATGGACCGGCAAGAGCGCAAGCGCACATCCGTCTTCCGAGATCTATTTGTTCAGAGAGCAGGCCGTTGCAGCCAAGAAAGAAGTGCTTCTCGTCGGCATCTCCCGTTCCGGGGAATCTTCCGAAGTAATTCTGGCGCTGGATTCCGTGAAGGATCTTGCCGGATGGACAACATGTGGCATCACCTGCGATGAGGAAAGTACGATGGCGAAAAACGTTCCATGTCTCGTGTCTCCGCTGGGCAAAGAGAAGAGCACGGTTATGACGAAATCTTTCAGCAGTATGACATTCATGCTGCAGGCAGCGATGGCGAAGGCCGCTGGAAGCGAAGCTCATCTTTCCGAGTTGAAAGAAGTAATAGAGCTCAGCAAGGATATCGTAGCCAAAGGAGATGCAGCCGCCAAAGCGATGATCGACGGCCATCCGGAGCTTAACAAATTCATCTACCTGGGCATGGGCGCTTATAACGGACTGGCTCAAGAGGCTTGCCTTAAATTAAAGGAAATGTCCTGTGTATGGACGGAAAGCTTTGGTACAATGGAATTCCGGCATGGTCCTAAATCGGTTGTGGAGCCTGGCACGATGGTATGCCTGTTCTTGTCCGAGAATGCCAGAGCCTATGAAGTCAAAGTAGCACAGGAAATGAAGGAATACGGCGCATATGTGGTGATCGTGACTGCAGAAGAGGGAGAAGACACATCTTTTGCGGATCTGGTCTTTGCCACCGGAGGACGCAACCTGAGCGATGAAGCCAGAGCCGCACTCAATATGCCGTTGGTTCAATATATCGGTTACTATACCGCATTGCGGGAAGGAAGAAACCCTGATAGCCCGCGGAATTTGACCCAGGTGGTCAAAATCTAATATCAAAAAGGAGCGAATTAGCTTTGCGTGAACGAAATGGATCGAAAGAAGAACGTCAGGAACAGATACTGGATTATATCCTACAGCACGGTTCTATCTCTCTTCAGGAGGTCGTCTTGCAGTTCGAATGCTCGGAGGCGACAGCCAGACGTGACCTGGAGGCTTTGGAAAAGGCAGGAAAGGTCATCCGGACGATGGGCGGCGGAGCGAAGCCTGCGGGACTAGTCTCTGGAAGGGAGATTCCATTTCACGAAAAGCAAAACAAGCTCTACCGGGAAAAAGAAAGCATTGCACAGCTTGCAGCATCCCTTGTAGAAGAAGGGGATGTGATCGGTTTGACGGGGGGCACGACAACCTATCTGATTGCCAGGGCGCTTAAAAACCGCCGGAACATAACAGTCGTGACCAATGCGGTGAATATCGCGATGGAGCTGTCGGAAAATGAGGATGTTCAGGTTGTGCTGACCGGCGGCATGCTCCGCAGCAAAAACTTTGAGCTGTGCGGCCCGCTGGCCGAGCGGACACTTGAAGCGCTGAATATCCATACCATGTTCATGGGCATTGACGGCTTTTCCGTGGAACAAGGAGTCAGCACGTATTCCGAGCTCGAGGCAAATACGGCCAAAATGATGATGAAGCGGACGGAACGGACGATCGCCGTATTTGACCATACGAAGGCCGGACGGAATTCCCTGTTCCAGGTTGCTCCGGTGACGGCCTTGTATGGAATCATTACCGATGAAGAGCCTGGAGAGGAGCTCCGCGAACGTCTGACGAAGGAGCAAGTAAAGGTCTTCGTGACATCAGATTAATTTTTCATCTTCTTGACTCATGATGTTATATCAGAAATAGTTTTCATTTCTTCAGTTCAATTCATAGAGTCAACAAAATTGAAGATGCAGGGCAGGTGTGAAGATGGAAGTATATGCTGGCGTGGATGTTGGCGGTACCAACATCGTATGCGGCTTGGTTAGCTCTTCCGGCGATGTCGTATATCAAATCAAACGTGCAACAGAAGTCTCGAAAGGACCGGACGCGATTTTGGAAAAAATCGCAGCGATGATCGAAGAGGCGGCAGTTGCATATGCAGAGCAATCAGGCGTGGATATCTCGGTCACAGCCGTTGGCATCGGACTACCGGGATTCGTTGATCCAGAGGAAGGGATCGCCCGGTTTGCAGGCAATCTTGGCTGGCGGAACTTGCCAGCGGTACAAAAGCTGCAGGCCAGACTAAATCTGCCGATTTATATTGATAATGACGTACGCACATACGTATACGGAGAAGCCATGTACGGAGCGGGTCAGGGATACAAAGATGTCTTGGGCATTACCGTTGGTACCGGTATCGCTTCGGCCGTGGTGAATGAAGGGAAGCTGTTTTACGGCTTTCGCAACATGTCCGGGGAACTCGGACACATTGTAATGGAAGGTCTTGAAGATCCTTGTCCATGCGGCCTGCATGGATGCCTGGAAACATACGCTTCCGCTTCGGGAATGGTCCGCCAGGCATTGAAGGCGCTTCGCGCCGGAGAACCGTCGATTCTTCAGAGCTGGTTCCCGGATGACAAGCTTGAGAAATTGTCCGCTGCGGATCTGTCGCGCGCCTACGATCTTGACGATCCATTGGCCAAATCCATCCTGGAAAAGGCGGGTACCTTGCTCGGACGTGCCTTGTCTTATGCCGTTCCGCTGGTCAGCCCTGAGCTGATCATTGTGGGCGGAGGTGGTGCCTTGGCAGGAGACCGTCTGCTAACACCGCTGAAAGAAGAACTGTACAGCCGGATTTTGCCGGATTACCGGGAGCACTTGAAAGTGGTGACGGCTCTTAATAATGACGATGCCGGAGTGACCGGCAGCGCCATGTACGCCAAGCAGAAGTATTGCAGCTCTTCAATGTAAGCCGTTTTTATCATCCTATCATTAACAGCAAATCCACACATAAAGGGGAAATTAACATGGCACTCGTTTCTTCTACTTCTTTATTGCAAACCGCAAGACAGAATAAATACGCCATCGGCGCATTTAACGTGCATACACTTGAAATGCTGCAGGCTGTGGTGGAGGCGGCTGAAGAAGCCCAGTCCCCGCTGATCATTCAATCCACGGTAGGTACGGTGAAGCATCTGGGACCGGATTATATCGCTGCTGCGGCCACCGTCGCTGCCAACCGCGCCAGTGTACCGATCGCGCTGCATTTGGACCACTGCTCCGATTTTGATATCATCATGAAATGCATCCGGGCCGGATATACATCGGTCATGATCGATGCATCACATTCGCCGTTTGAAGAGAATATAGCCATGACGCAAAAGGTTGTGGAAGCAGCCAATGCGGTTGGCATCAATGTCGAAGCGGAGCTGGGCAAAGTCGGCGGCGTCGAGGATGACATCGTCGTGGACGAAAGAGACGCGCTGCTCGCTGATCCGGCCGAATGCGCCGAGTTCGTGGAACGCACGGGTGTGCATACGTTAGCACCGGCGATCGGAACGGCACACGGCATTTATAAAGGCGACCCGAACATCGACTTTGACCGCATCAAACGTATCGCCGATGTGGTGAGCGTGCCGCTAGTCCTGCACGGAGGCTCCGGCATTCCAGAGGAGCAGGTAAAGCGTGCGGTTTCTCTTGGCATGGCCAAGATGAACGTGGCGACTGAGCTGCGTATCATTTTCTCGGATGCAATCAAAGCGGTTTTCGCTGCAAATCCGGAGGAAAACGATCCACGCAAATATATGGTGCCTGCCAAACAAGCGCTTAAAAAAGCGACAATGGAAAAAATGCAGCTTTGCGGCTGCGTAGGACGCGCCGGCGACTTCCGTTAATATTTGAGCATTAATAAGCTATTGATATACTTTTACAGAACATAGACTGTATCAGCGCTATATCTAAAAAAGCCTATCTCATTCCTGGATTTATGACCAGGGAGAGACAGGCTTTTTTCCGTTCAACGCGGCTTTAAGTAGTCAATGAAGATACTTTTCACAATATTGAGCTGCATGATACAGACATCTTGATTGACTGCTATTTTAATTTTAGGAAAAGAAATATTTGATATTAGTTCTTAGGGGCGCATCTTATCATTAGATTAAATCATCTGAAAGAAAAAGTCTATTCATTTTTCAGGAATTCCTCTATATTTTGGTTAACTGCTTCCGCGGAGCAGATCATCTTCTGTAATCATTCCATGAATAAATTGAGGAGAACATATATGGAAAAACGAAGGCTAGGTCAACTTGAAGTATCTGCAATGGGTCTTGGATGCATGGGGATGTCCGAATTTTATGGTGCAACAGATGAGAAACAATCCATTCGAACGATCCATAAGGCACTGGACTTAGGTTTAAACTTCTTCGATAGCGCTGATATGTACGGTGTCGGAGGGTCAAATGAAAGCCTTATTGGCCATGCATTAAGGGGACGTCGTTCTCATGCGATTTTTGCTACAAAATTCGGAGTTGTTCGCGATTCACAGGGAAATGTTCTTGGAATAAATGGACACCCTCAGTATGTTTTTAAAGCTATTGATGAAAGTTTACGAAGACTTGGTACTGATTATATCGACTTGTATTATCAACATATGCCAGACCCTAATGTTCCGATTGAGGAAACAGTGGGAGCCATGAGTGAACTTGTGAAAAAAGGAAAAGTGCGTTATATAGGACTATCTAATGTCGGAGCAGAAGCTTTAATTAGAGCTAGTAAAATCCATCCGATTACGGCTCTACAAGCCGAATATTCCTTATGGAGCCGCGAGGTTGAGCAAGTACTGCCTACGATAAGGGAACTGGGATGCGGCCTCGTGGCATATAGTCCTCTAGGGAAAGGTTTTTTAACTGGAGCTATCAAACGTTACGAGGACTTTGCTGACAATGATATCAGACGCCACTTCACTCGATTTCAAGGTGATCATTTCAAAATAAATCTCGATCTAGTCTCTGAAATTGAAGAGATTGCTCGAGAAAATCAGGTAACATCTTCACAAGTTGCTCTTGCCTGGGTGCTGCTTCAAGGGAAAGATATTGTCCCTATTCCAGGCACAAGCAAGGAAAAAAGATTGATGGAGAACGTAAATGCTTTGCAAGTCCAATTAAAGCTAGAAGATCTGATCAAGATCGACAATATTGCGAGTCAAATCGTAGGAGATTTCGATGTCTCAAGCGATACTCTTGAAGCTCTTTAGTTACAAACGGCGGCGGATCCATCATCAACATTCCCTCGATCGCCGGCTTCTGATGAATCCTCCTTCATCACGGGTGCTGAACTTGCAATCAACGGCGGCGTATCTGCAAAATAATATTTTTTTGAGAAAACAAGGCTCTTCGGGAATAGCTCCCGGGGAGCTTTTTTTGTGCACCTGCAACCTTCCAAATGATGGATTCGTTAGTAAATATAAGTGAAAATAATAAATATCCAGGGGGGCTATTTATGAAAAAATGGGGGGCATGGATTGCCGCGCTGCTGCTTATGATCATGCTGGTCAGCGGCTGCTCATCAGGGTCACAGGACAAAGCAGCGGTGGCAGAAGACGGCAGAGCAACAGACCAAATGGCTAGTAGTGCGGATAGAATGGCCGTACATGGCATGAATGAAGCAGCAAGTGAACCTTCAAGCAAGAACTCTGAAGCCAAAAGCGATAGCGTGTCAGAAGCACCTGCAGCACCCGCAAGTACCGAACCCAAGCTTCCCAATACTGCTTCGCAGACATCTGCAGGGGTAGCTGGTTTTAATTCGCAGGATGGATCGGGCGGACTGAACAAGAAGCTGATGTACAAGGCCAATATTGTGATGGAGATTCCGGATTACGGAAAGGCACAGTCGGAAATCCGCAACATGGTTACGCTGTCCGGCGGATATATCGTCAATTTCAGCGAAACCCAGTCCATGAGTGAAAAAGGCGGTACGTTTGTCATTAAGGTGCCTGCGACCGGCTTTTCCCCTTTTCTAAACAGTCTGGAGAAAATCAAACATGAAAATATGCAGCAAAGCATTGAAGGCCAAGACGTAACGGAGGAATATGTCGACCTCGAATCCAGGCTCAAGGCAAAGCAGATCATGGAGGAGCAGTATACCGACTTCATGAAAAAAGCAACCAAGACCAATGATCTTGTCGCTTTTGCGAATGAACTGGAGCGCATTCAAACAGAGATCGAGCAGATTAAGGGACGGATGCGGTATATCGATCAGAATGTATCCTATTCCACGATAGAAATTCGTATTTACGAAGCAGTAAAGGAACCTGTAAAAGAGAAGGAGAAGGATATCCAGGCGCCTTTGGGTAAGCGGGCTTCGAACGCTTTTCAGGGAAGTATCGATGTGATTACGCTGATACTGCAGTGGATTGTCGTTATTCTCTCCGGTTCTCTTCCGCTTCTGATCATCGCAGCCATCTTTTTGCTGGTTTTCTGGCTGGTTAGAAGATCGAGACGCAGCAGCCGGGAAGAAGCGGCCAAGAAACGAAAGGAACTGAACGCTGGTTCAATTGCGGATCCAAAAGATGAAAAAGCTGTAAGTGAAGATCCAAAGGATGAGCAATAAATACCAGGTACCATCTTGCGGGACAGGAATTGCCGGAAAATAAACACATAACTTTGCCTGCGCTGTGGCATATTACCTCTAGTTTGTGAATGCAGACAATTCTTGAATGGAGGGGTGATTATCCACATGAAGCGTTTTGTGATCGTACTGGCAGCGGTTCTCCTTCTATGCTGCGGCTTCCAGCAAACGGCGTCTGCGGACGGTCCTTACCATTTTGGCTTCAAAAAAAGCAAAAACGGCCAGCCTGCTTCAATTAACGAAGAAGGCTTTAAAGAGGTTTTGCAGAAAAATGATGCTATTTTTCTGGGAGACACGTCCCGCAAGGAGCTTTATTTGACGTTTGACAACGGTTATGAGAACGGATTTACGCCTAAAATTCTGGATGTGCTCAAGGAGAAAAAGGTTCCGGCTACTTTCTTCCTCACAGGCCATTACGTCAAGGATAAACCTGAGCTAGTGATGAGAATGTTAACGGAAGGACATCTGGTCGGCAACCATTCCTGGTCTCATCCCGATATGACGCAAATCTCCGACCAACAGCTGAAGGAAGAGCTGGAAAAGGTGAAGAGGGCTGTATCGGATTCCACCCGTCAGCAGGTCATGATGAATTTTGTCCGGCCGCCACGGGGGATTTTCAGCGATCGCTCTTTGGCTCTAAGCCGTTCCGAGGGTTATGTTAGTGTGTTTTGGTCGATTGCCTACAAGGATTGGGACGTAAACGACCAGAAAGGCGCTGAATATGCCTACAGACAGGTGATGGCCCAGCTTCATCCGGGAGCCGTGATCCTTCTGCATTCGATCTCCAGAGACAACACGGAAGCACTCGGACGGATTATCGATGGGGCTAGGCAGCAGGGCTACGAGTTTAAGAGCCTGGATGCATTAAAGGTAAAGAACTACTGACCCGAGCCTTCAAGACGTCAGGAATCAAGAGGTAGCCATATAGGGCCGCCTCTTTTTATATTATTAAGTCAGCCGGAAACGGCCTTGTGTCCGCCCTTATGGGGCGGGCTTTTTTTATGCGCCGCAGGAGCAGGATTTGAATGAAGTGGAGGAAATCTATTATACTGAACATCGAACCCAAGGACTTGTTGATAGAAACTTTGACATCTAAGAGCAATTACAGCAGGAGAGGGGAAGATTGTTATTTCTTTGACATCATGGGATTATTCGCTGTTTAGCTGGATCAACAATGCAGCGGGCAATTATCCAGCCATAGACGCAATCATGCGATTTTTGTCTGAAAACGCGGAGTATTTGTTTTATTTGGCCATCATTGTGTATTGGTTTACCCGTAAGCGGGAGAATCGGAAGATGGTTGCGCAGGCTTTGGTCTCTGCCTGTTTGGCATTTGGGATAGGAATGATTCTTAGCCATCTGTTTTATCGGGACCGGCCGTTTGTGGCCCACCATGTTCACCAGATGATTGAGCATGCGGCCAATGCCTCGTTTCCGAGTGATCATTCCATCGGTTCGTTTGTGATTGCATCCTCGATTTTCTTGTACCGCAAAAGGGATGGGATCGTCTGGTTAGTGCTTGCGGCACTTATCTCTTTTTCGCGGATATGGAATGGAGTCCATTATCCAATCGATGTTCTGAGCGGGGCGATAATTGGGATTCTGTCTTCTGTGGTCGTACATCAGTTGTTTACTAAGATGGATTGGCCGCGGAAACTGATGTCCGGTGCTATTAATCTATATGAAAGCGTGGAATTCCGAGTTTGGCGTAAATCGTAGCCTGAAAAATGCCTGTTTTTAGCTTTTTTTCGACAAATTTGAAACATTTATTTCCCGGGAAACGTCTATTTTACAAAAGCTGTATAAATTAGGATTCTAGTAAGTATGGGGGAGAAACGACGATGGAGCATACTCCACTGCCTAAAAGATCCACGGTAAGACAGCAAAATAAGACACCATCCGTTAAACATAAGAATCGAAAAAAACGTAAAAAAGGCTTTGGCTGGTTCGTATCTAGGCTGACATTGACCTTGCTGATTGTGTTCATACTTGGGGCAGGCTGGCTTTTTCTGACACCTTCAGGCAACGAGTACCGCTTTCTTGCTGCGGACACCTTAATTACGACACAGCATCGTTATTTGGCGAAATATATCATCGGGCAGGCCGAGCTTGATCGCAGGGTCGCAGAGTACAACAAACGGTTTGAATCTATGGGAGAAGAAAAGGATACCCATCAAATTAAGCTTCCGGCTTCGGAGCAGACGTCCTCTGAGGCGAAGAAGCCTCTCGTTGAGATCGAAGAGATTTCGGGCAAGGGTTATCACGGGTATGTGATGACTGTTAATGATCCGACAAAAATACGCCTCGGTGTACCGCAAGCTCGTGGAAAAGGCGAAAAGGTCTCCAGCATGGTAAAGCGTACGGGAGCTATAGCGGGCGTCAATGCCGGCGGATTTGCCGATCCGAACTGGAAAGGCAATGGCTTTAAGCCGATCGGTATTGTGATATCTCAGGGTAAGCTGTATTACAATGGTCTTGGCAACAGTTCATCAACTCAAGTGGTTGGCATTGACAAGACCGGCAAGATGATAGCCGGCAATTACTCCTTGAAAGAACTAAGCAAAATGGGAGTTCAGGAGGCCGTAACTTTTCAGCCGCGTATTATTGTTAACGGCAAGGGCTTGATCAAGAATGCCAGCGAGGGCTGGGGAATTGCGCCACGTACGGCCATGGGACAGCGGGCGGACGGTGCCATTCTGTTCGTAGTCATCGACGGCCGTCAGCCGTCTTACAGCATCGGGGCGAACCTGTATGATGTTCAGCAAATTATGCTGAAGCATGGCGCCGTGATTGCGGCCAACCTCGACGGGGGATCGTCTACGGTACTGGTGAAAGACAACCAAATCGTCAATAAACCTTCCTCCGAATATGGAGAGCGTTATTTGCCAACAGCGTTTCTCGTGTTTGATCATCCGGAAGATGTGAAAATGCCTAATATTTGGGCCGGTTTAAATCCGAATGATATCGACCCGGGCAAAAAGAAATAAAGAAAAACGTCTATCGCCGTAATTTCACGGACTTATTAAACTTTTTCAGACAACAAAGGACAGCCGCCATGGCTGTCCTTTGTTTGATCTATTAGAATTTATAATTTCCGGGGATATTTTATAATTTCTTACTGTACATGATGCCGATCGTTTTTGGGCCGCAGTGACTGGATATGACACAGCCTGCAGTTGAAATGGCCACTTCACGGGCGCTCGTTTTTTCCTGAAGCACCTGCTGCAAATATTTCGCTTCGTCCTCGGCAAAGGAATGGACGACGATCATCAGATCATTGTCCATCAGGCTGGTTTTCTCCAAGGCATTATGAAGCATTTGGTTCATTGCCTTTTCTTTCTTGCCCCTAACCTTGTAGGCCGGGGTCATTGAGCCGTCGATCACTTTAATGACCGGGCGGATATTCAACAGGCTTCCAAGAAAATTCTGAACACCGGAACAGCGTCCGCCTTTGTAAAGATATTCAAGGGTATCGATGACGAATTCGGTCTCAATCTCCGGCCTAACGGCCTCGAGCATGCTGACGATTGAATATAGGTCTCTGCCTTCTTTGGCTGCATGGACCGCTTTCATCACAAGCAGGCCAATGGCGCTCGACAGATTGCGGGAATCGACGATACGGATCATAGCATCCGGAAATTCAGCCGCAGCAATCAAGGCATTCTGGTAGGTAGCGGACAGCTCGGAAGACAAACTGATGTATAAAATAGAATGACCCTGCATGGCATACGGCTCAAAAGCAGCCATAAAATCCGCAGGGGAAGGGGCGGCTGTCTTCGGAAGGCTTCCGTTTCGGGCGACACGCTCATACAGCTCCGCTGGCGTAATGTCCACTCCGTCTCTTAACTGCTCGTCCCCAAACACGACATACAGAGGAATGATCCCGATATCATATTGATCAACCCATTCCTTAGGCAGGTCACTGGTGCTGTCCGTAAAAATTTTAAGATTTGGCATGAACATCTCCCTTACTATCTTTTTTCACATACAGGATTCCGATCGTTTTCGCACCGCAGTGGGAGGAAATGACGCAGCCGGCATCCGAGATAGCGACTTCGCGCGCGCCGGTCTTTTCCTCAAGCATGCGCTTCAACTCTTGGGCATCCTCTTCTGCAAGTGAATGCGTCACAAAGATCAGATCATTGTCCATTTGGTCATGCTTGTCCAAAGCGTTGTTCAACATTTGCTCCAGTGCCTTTTCCCTCTTGCCGCGAACCTTGTAGGCGGGCGTCATTTTACCGTCTATGACTTTAATGACCGGGCGGATTTTGAGCAGGCTTCCGACGAGGTTTTGCATGCCGGAGCAGCGTCCGCCTTTGTAGAGATAATCGAGAGAGTCAATGACGAATTCCGTCTCGACCAGCGGTTTGATTTCCTCAATCAGCTCAGCGATTTCCCGGGGACTTTTTCCCAGCTCTGCGGCTTTGACGGCTTTCATGACCTGAAGTCCGATCCCGGTGGACAGATTCAGTGAATCGATGACTGTAACTTTTCCTTCCGGAAATTCTTCCGCGGCGATCACTGCGTTCTGATATGTGGAAGAAAGCTCGGAGGATATACTGATGTAGACGATTTCCCGGCCTTCTTCAACAGAAGGGGCAAAAGCCTGAATGAAATCCGCTGGCGAAGGAGCGGCTGTTTTTGGCAGACTGCCCGTTTCGTTCACTTTCACATACAGCTGCGGAGTTGTAAGATCCACCCCGTCTTTGTAAGTCTGGTCTCCAAACGTTACGTAGAGTGGAATAAGACCGATATCATATTGGCGCAGCCATTCCGGAGGCAGATCGCAGGTACTGTCGGCAAATATTTTAACTTTTGGCATATTTATCCCCTTCCAGCTCTAAGCATCAGAATGACAAACATCAGACCAAAACTTAGAATAATAATCGCATTGAGAGACAGTCCGAGGATGGCGAATATTTTTATGCGGTTGCGGAGAACGGTACCGATAATTCCCAGAATAATGCCTATAATGTTGGCTGCGAACAATCCAATGAGAATGATGGTAGTGACAGTTACACCCGTCGTGGTGCTTTGAGTCCAGGTATCGTCGCCCGCCAGACCGTTAGAGAATATAGCTCCCATCGCAGCTACGCTTACGATATACGCCAGCATGGATACGAGACTGATAATGAAAGAAGCAATCCCGGGGCCGGCATGCCGTCTATAGTGAGGTAGATGATGGGGAGGCTGTTGTGATTCCATGTTTCAATTCTCTCCTTACCCAAAAAGATATGTATTGTTCTTACTCTTCCACATAATGAGATAAAAATCAAGCAGGATGGAGGGCTGCCGTAGGTCTACAGTGGAAAATAGTATACCGGTTAGGGTAATATGAAGACAGATTGTATTGAATATTTTGCCAAGTTAAAAGGAGTGGAACAACATGCAGCGCAAATTTATGTTCATTGGTGCACTCATGGCCATGCTTTCCGTGGCGATCGGCGCTTTCGGGGCCCATTTGCTTGAACCGATTGTCGGCGAAGCGTCGATGAAGGTATACGAAACAGGGGTTCAATATCATATGGTGCATGCACTCGGAATTATTTTAGTTGCGGTTGCAGCCGGATTCTGGGGAGATTCACGTAAACTGGCCTGGGCGGGCTGGCTTTTATTCTCCGGCATTATTCTGTTCTCCGGCAGCTTGTACCTGCTGACCATTACGGGAATTAAGGCTTTGGGCATTATTACCCCGTTTGGTGGCGTGGCTTTCATGGCAGGCTGGATTTGTCTAATGGCCGAAGCTGTTTCAAAAAAGAAAAAGTAGACAGCAGAAAGCCCTTGCCTTATTCGTTTTCACGGATGACAAGGGCTTTAATCGTATTAGATGACCTCGATAACCTCACTGAGCTTAAAAGAATATACCTGCTTCTCGTCAACATGATAGACGTTCAACAGCTCGTTGAATTCATCAAAATTCAATATGCGGCAAGGCATGCTGGCTGGTTGTCCATTGCGGTTGATCGTCAGTCGGGTCAGCCGGTTGTCGCGAATGCAGTCCGTAATCCATTCATGCAGCTGGGAGCTGTATTCTGTGGTGGTACTCATCTTTTTCTCAGCGGGGGAGCTGGGGCTTTTAGCGTGTTGTTCAGTCTTTGCCTTCTGTTTGGTTCGACTGTCAGTCAAAGGCATTTCCGTAGAATCACCCGACTTGTTAATCAGAGATTTCCGTTTATCTTGAAGCATGGAATCAATCAGTTTTCCAAGCTCCATTCCTGATTTGATGCGGAAATCCTCGATGTGATCGCTGTTATTTAACATTTCAAGCATAGCCTGCAGAGCAAGAGCGTTCGAGCGGCTTTTAATCAGAATATCCACATTAAACAAATATCCCGACTCTTCATAACATTGTTTGTTCTTCATATATCCCCCAGCCTATACCATATGTAAAAATTAGTATTGAACTTTTAAATAATATCATGATCGTGTAAACCTGAATAGTCCTAATGTCGTATGATTACGTAACTTTATTCCTAGATAAAAAAGTGTTTTTACCACAGATTTGCATACACACCCAGATGCCTGCAGGAATACACTTATTTTGAACACTTTATCCAAAGAGGGAGGTGTGAGCCCATGGTGACTATGGAACCCATTCCGGTCGGCGAGCAAACGCTGGTCGGAGTAGAGGTGAAGCTGCCCAAGACGACATTGCTGACGATCAGCACCTCGCGCGGCTATATTATGTGCGGGGCAACTAGCGTATGGGCAATTTCTCGTTGAACAATATATATCGTTGATACGGCATAAGCCCTTATAGGACAAGCTTTCATTAGTTTTCAAAAGAATCTGAAAGGATTTGAAATGTATCAAAAATAATCGATAAAAGACCATAGTTGTGACCAAATTTGTGACTTTTAGAATGGAGTAAGCTTGTGATTAATGCTTTCTTACGTAAGAACTACTTGACCAGAATTAGTTAGTTCTTAAGTAACAATAAATAAGAATAATGTAAACTTTTTCAGTAAAGAATAAAAAGGCATCCATTTAGGACACCCTAAGGCCTTCTATTTTGGATTGTAAGACGTTTAAGGAAGCAGGGAAGAAATACTTGTTCAAGGTTTGAAACGCAGTGCTGGGCACTAATCCACTCTTTCAAACTGCATTAAAACTGCAATATCTTCTATGTCTAATGCATCGGCTATTTTTTCTAACATCAACAAGTTAACCTCTTGCCGATCCTCATTACATAATATTCTTGCTTGTGGAACTCCTGACATCTCCTCAAGTTTTTTTGTGTAATTCCTCTGCTTTTTAAAACTTCCTTCAACTTTATTTTTATTTTAAGCAAAGAAGCTCCTCCCATCTGTTGACAAGATATGACCATAAGCGTTTGCTTATACAACTGTTAATTATTTTACGCTGTGCAGAATAAACATTTAGGGACTTTCCAAAGAAATCGCTTTAGGGTGACTTATTATTGGTTAAAACCAAAAAGGTATTTGTTCTATAACGAAGAATAATATTATCGAATGCTCCCTGGCACACGAATAATGATGAAGGAGAGATTGGATGGAAAGGTTGATCGAGGAGTACAGCCAAGACTATGCGCTGCTGCGAGAAGCCGTCGAAGGATTGTCTGAGGAAGAGCTGCGTTTCCAACCTGCACCGGACAAATGGAGCATCCATCAGATTGTGATCCATGTGACGGATGACGAAATCCTGTCGACACATCGGATGAGAAAAGTCTTGGCGGAGGAAGAACCGCTTCTGCTATCATTTGATCAAGAAGCCTGGGCGGATAACCTGGGATATGAACGGTTGGACCGCGAGCAGCATCTGCTCCTGTTCCAAATTCTTCGGGCCAGCATGCTGCCGCTTCTGGAAAATCTGACTCCCGAGCAGCTTGAGCGGGTCGGGAAATATCCCGATGGAGTGCGGTACACGTTCAAAGAGCTGCTGGAATTTCGCGTCCAGCATGTCCGTGACCACCTCGCCCAGATCGAGCGGGTAAGGCAGGCATATCGGGAGGATAGGGTATAACACTATATGCTAGTTGTGATTAAACTCCCTCGAAATGATTCAGTTTCCTCACTCAGACTCATGTGAAAGTTTTCAGGTTGCCCTCTTTTTTCTTAATGGAAAATTGATTTGCTTGGAACTTTACGAGTGGTGAAGAAATGGATGAGTGAAATTGGATATTTCCGAAAAGAAAATAATCTAGACCAATCTCAGTTTGCACAAAGTATAGGAATTTCTCAAGGGAAACTAAGTGAAATTGAAATGGGAAATAGTAATCCTTCAGCGGATGGTTATTCAGAATGGATATATTGCAACAGCAGTAATGGAAATTTCCTATAGAGTAACAAATCTGTTCTTTCATCGATGTACCTTTTTAAAGCTGCCACAATTAATTGCTTAGCGCATGTTGTCTATTGTGCTGTTTTGGGTTTTAAATTTCAAAGAAATAAATCAATCCCCAAAAGTATCCAACCGTTTGCACGTCAGTAGCGGACATTAATATGGAGCTATCAGAATATTAAGGTCAAGAAATTAATAAAGAAGCTACTATTGCGAGCCGAGGAGTGATGGTAATGCCACAGATCGAGCTTTCTGCAGGCGTCATCGAATATACGGATACCGGTGGCGAAGGACCTGTTGTAGTCCTTATGGGAGGTCTGGTGATCGGCCCTTCATTATGGCGTGAGGTCGTTGCCGACTTGCGCAAGGACTTTCGATGCATCGTTCCTACTTTGCCTATGGGCGCACACAAGATACCTATGCGGTGCGATTTTGCGCTGTCTCCTCACTCCGTAGCTATGCTCGTGGGGGAATTTTTGGAGCGGATGAATCTAGAAGGCATCACGCTTGTTGAGAATGACACTGGGCGAGCTCAAACTCTGGCTTCCGAACAGCCCGACAGGATCGGGCGACTCGTCATCACGTCCTGCGAAGCGTTTGACAATTATCCTCCCGGTCTCCCGGGCCGATCAGTGGCGCTCTTCGCGAAAATACCAGGTGGGCTAGCAATGCTCGCTCTGCAGATGCGACTGCGTTTTATACGTCGTCTTCCACTTGCGTTCGGATGGATGGCTAAACGGCCGATCCCCGATAAGGTGATGGACGAATGGCTGCAGCCGTTGATTTCGAATCCGGCTATCCGGAAAGACTTAGAAAGGTACTTGAAGGCGGCCAATCGGAATGAAATGGTTCATGCTGCGGAAAGATTGCGGTCTTTCAATCGTCCCTCACTGGTTATCTGGGCAGCCGAGGACCGGGTCATGTCTAAGGAACACGGGCGCCGCCTGGCCGAGCTTCTCCCGAGAGGAAGATATATGGAAATCCCAGATAGTTATACCCTAATCCCCGAGGATCAGCCTCGATTGCTAGTTTCGGCGATTCGCAGGTTCATATTTGAGTCGTAACAAATAGCTCGGCTCTCTCGCCGAATCTTTCTCTAAGGCAGCCGGTGGCTGCCTTTTCTGCACTATACCAGCTAATAGCGTGTCAAGATTACCAGTAAAGTGAATCTAAATCATGTGTTATAGTTTAAATAAGCATGCCAAATAACCCCTACGGTTTCTAAGAAAAGCTATATTAGTTTGCAAGTCTTATTTTGCTAGACGAGCTTTACTAACATACCAGGTTAAGTTTCCTAGTGAGGTTGAATTTTATGTAAGTCCGGTAACAGACAAGACTGGTACCACGAGAGATAACTGGTATTTGGATGAGCAAAAAATAAATTATGTAATGAATGAACTGACGAAGGTAGGACAATATTTTAAACACCATATTCCAAATTGGGTAAACAGAAAATAATAAGAGGAAGTAGTTCAGGAAGGCACCAACATCTTATAACAAAGTATCTACGCTGCGGGGACAAGCCCCTTGGTCTGCCGAGGGTTTTCATGGAGGCGGATTCAGCAGCCAACCCTGCACTGCCTAACCGCGTCGCGGCCGGGACATTCGTCCCTTAAGGCAGTGAGGATTCGTAGATACAATAACGTTATCCGAAATAACCGGTCACGCCCCATAAGTCACTAATTATAATGAAAACTTGTTAAGGTGAGATCGTAATAAAAACCAACCCCCTTAATATATAACTCAGACCCTCAGCCCGTTGCTGAGGGTCTCTTTTTGTTATTGAACTACCGGGCAGAAATAAAAATAAGTAACAGAAACAGGTAGTTGGCAGGAGTGGGGGAACTTGGCAGCGAACAGGGTAACGAATGTGAGAGTGGCGCATCTTCATCCGGATCAATTCGAACGGTACGAACAGCTTCACCGCGATATTACGCTTTGGTCGTTGATAAACAGTTGGTAGAAGAGTGTACCGTCTAACAGGCGAGTGCTTATCGAAAATATGGCAGGTTGCGACCGAGGTTCATCGTTGATCGTTGATTAAAATCGGTAAATAGTGAAAGAGATTGTACACGTCTCCCCTTTTTCATCCGATCTTCAGCCTCTATACTCAGCATTAGTGAAATTTAGATGCGGAGGTGGGCCACATGAATGCCGGAAATAAACTCTTTTACTGGAAAAGATGGAGTACGTCCATCGCCGGATACCTGTTCATCTCACCATGGCTGCTCGGATTTTTCCTTCTGACAGCCTGGCCGATGATTCAGTCCTTTTATTATTCGTTCACCGATTACGTGCTGCTAGATTCACCTCGTTGGCTTGGTTTCGGAAACTATACGAAAATGTTCACGGACGATCCGAAGTTTATCGGATCATTGAAAGTAACGCTGCTATTCGTTTCTTTTTCCGTTCCACTCAAACTGGCGTTCGCTCTATTGGTTGCGATGCTGTTGAACCGAAACTTGAAAGGGATGTCCGTTTACCGAACGATTATTTATTTTCCCTCATTGATCGGTGCAAGCGTTGCTGTATCCATTCTGTGGAGCAACATATTCGGGATGGATGGCTTGCTGAATCAATTGCTCGGATTTTTGTCCATCGAAGGGAAGAGCTGGATCGGCAATCCGGATACCGCGCTTGGAACGCTCGTATTGTTGGTCGTCTGGCAATTCGGATCTTCTATGGTTATATTTCTCGCGGGACTCAAGCAAATTCCTGTCGAGCTCTATGAAGCGGCATCAATGGACGGGGCAAGAGCGATCAGCCGGTTTTTCCGAATAACGCTGCCGATGTTGTCTCCGGTTATTTTGTTCAATCTTGTGTTGCAAACGATAGGATCGTTCCAGATGTTTACACAGGCGTATATCGTGACAAAAGGCGGACCAATCGATTCGACGTATATGTTCGCGCTGTATTTGTACGAGAAAGCGTTCGCCCGTCTGGAGATGGGGTATGCTTCGGCGATGGCTTGGGTGTTCTTGCTCCTGATGGGAGCCGTAACGGCGCTCGTATTCGCCTCATCAGAAAGATGGGTGTTTTATGAATCGGAAGGGGGGAAATAGTGATGGTTTCTTTTAAATCTCTTCGGTATCATTTGATCCTGATCGCCTTCAGCTTTGTGATGATCTACCCCGTGATCTGGTGGCTGGCCGCTGTGTTCAAGCCTGATGCCGAAATGGCGTCCGCCAACTTGCTTCCGAAACATCCGACATTTAATAATTTTACACAAGGATGGAATGCGCTCTCAGGATATTCGTTTACCCACTTCTATCTGAATACGTTTGGACTGATCGCAGGCGTCTTGTTTACGACGATTGTTTCAAACAGTCTGGTCGCGTTCGGTTTTGCCAGGATCAGCTTCCCATTGCGGAACTTCTGGTTTGCGATCGTATTGATTACGCTGATGCTTCCGACCCAGGTTACACTGGTGCCGCAGTATGTGATGTTTAATCATTTCGGCTGGGTAGATACCTATTTGCCTTTCATCGTCCCGCATGCACTGGCAGGTGGCGTTGGCGGCACCTTCTTCATTTTTTTGCTCGTACAGTTCATTCGAGGACTTCCGCGGGAATTGGATGAAGCCGCGAAAGTAGACGGTTGCAGCTTGTTTGGCATCTATTGGCGTATCGTGCTGCCGCTATTGAAGCCGGCACTGGCGACTGTGGCGATATTTTGCTTCTTATGGAATTGGGACGATTTCTTTGGACATTTAATCTACTTGAATTCCGTCGAGAAATATACAGTTGGTCTAGCGTTGAAGATGTTTATTGATTCCCAGTCCTCTACACCCTGGGGACAGTTGTTTGCGATGGCTCTTGTATCCGTGATGCCGGCAACGGTTCTGTTCTTCTTCGCACAGCGCCAATTGGTGGAGGGCATTGCAACGACGGGTTTAAAGGGCTAGTCTAACGGACCGATCCAAATAGAGCTGCGATGCGATGCATCCTGCTCTATTTTTTAACGAATGAGAGTTTGGGTTCGATGAAGCGTTAAAGCAAAAGAGAACTTTCTATACCTAGAATAAACTTCAGCTATAACGCGGTCGCTTATCCTCGAACGCTTTCGATAGAAGTTTTTCTTATAGTAGGGGAGAAATGAAAGATATGGGCATATTTAAGCGATACCGTATCGGGCATTTATTTTTCGGCTGCTTCGCAGGAGGAATCGCGGTCATTTTTTTGATCGTGATCGGGGTCAGTTACCAATTGTCCGCTAATGCCATTGTGTCGAATACTACGGGCTATCAGCAGAAAATTTTGGATGGGCTGAACAAACGGCTTATATCGCAATTCGGGGCGATCAATGAGATGTCGCTGGCCATCTCCAGAGAAAATCAACTGCAGGAATTCCTCAGAGGTGAGGGTGATGCCTATACAAGGTTTCGGAAATCGGATGACATGAGAATCTGGCTGTCCAACATTTCCTTCAGCATGCCGATTGTGAACTCCATCTTTCTTTATATGGATAGTCCGCCTGCAAGCAATTTTCAAGAGCCCGCACAGTTTTTCTCTTTGGACGAGGCGGATGAAAGCGAATGGTACAAATCAGGGCTGAACTCCGATTTTTTCTGGATCGGGCAGCACGCCGTCATGAAGGGTACGCAAGAAGTTCAAGTGATCAGCTTTGCCCGAAAGGTGATCGACATAACGGGTCGGTACAGAGCGCTCCTCGTTTTGAACGTCAAAGCAGAGGACATTCAATCGATCATCAGGGAGAACGGCGAATACAACAGGCTGTTGTTCGATACCGGTGGCAGGCTGATCACTTCCGTAGGCGACCCCGGGATTTTGATGAAAGCCGAGGATTATGTGCGGGTCACGCAAGGCAATAGCGGGATCAAAGGCAGTCAAGTCAGCAAAGGGGAATTTGGCAACCGATCTTCACTACTCGTATGGTCCCAGTTATTCGGTTCCGACTGGCTGTTGATCGAAGTTACGCCATGGAAACAATTGACGACCGGAAGTCTGCATATTGCCCGTGTTTTAATGATCATCGGCATCATCTCGATCATCCTCGTCATTTTCTTGACGTACTTTCTGACCTCGCAGTTCACTCAGCCGATTTATAAGTTGATTAGAGGGATGAGTGCCTTTCCTTCCAGTTCCAAGAAGCCTCATTTGCCTGAAGGATACAGAAACGAGTTCGGCCTGCTGTTCAACGGCTACAAAAAGCTGACTAAAAGAATCGAGGAGTTATACCGCTCGCTCGCGGAGCAGTCGCGCAGGCAGAAGGAGGTGGAAATGCAGGCGCTTCAGGCGATGATTAATCCGCATTTTTTATACAACACGCTGGATCAGGTCAATTGGTTGGCAATTGAAGCGGGACAGGAGCAAATTAGCAGAATCCTGGAGTTAATAGGCAAAATGTTCAGGATCGGTCTTTCCAATGGGGAAGGTTTTATCCCGATCCGTGATGAAATGATGCATTTGGCATGCTATGTGGAAATTCAGAATATCCGCATGGGAGAAAGGATCAAGATCACAATGGACATTGAGGATGGGCTGGACGAATTATACACGCCGAAGCTTACGCTGCAACCGTTTGTGGAAAATTCGATTATGCACGGCTTTCACGGGAAAACCGACTGTCTGCTCGAAATCTGCGCCCGACGGAAAGATGGTCAGCTTGTTTTTACGATAGCCGACAACGGAGTAGGCATCCGTCCGGATTGGGAGTCGATGAAGCCGCGGAAGACGGGAGGATATGGTATCCGCAACGTCATCGAACGGCTGGAGACGTACTTTGGTAAGCCGTACGGTGTCACGATCGAGGGACTTACGACAGGTGGGACAACCGTAACGATTCGGATTCCCGCACTTGCGAATAAACCAGTTCAAGGAGGGACGTTTAGTGTTCAAAATCGCAATTATTGATGACGACCCACAGGTGCTGCATGGCTTGAAACGCGTTATACCATGGGATGATCTGGAGGCGGAATGGATTGGCGATGCGAACGACGGCAAGCTCGGTCTGAAGCTGGTCCGCATTGCCCACCCCGACATCGTCATCACGGATATTTATATGCCGGAGATGAGTGGGCTCGAGATGGTCGAACAGCTTCGTACGGAAGGGTACGAGGGAAAAATCATTATTCTAAGCGGATATTCCGATTTCGAATACGCCAGAAAGGCGCTTCGGCTGCATGTGAACGACTACTTGTCGAAGCCGGTGACCGTGCAGACGATCAAGGAAGTGCTGCAAGGCGTCATTGCCCAATTGGAGGAAGAACAAACGGAATGGATCAAGTCCGTCGTGACGGGAACGTGGAGCTCGCTACCAGCCGGCTTCAGGCAAAGAACGCCCGTCAGGAAAACGTGGGATCGTCTGCACCATCTGGCGATTGGCATCGAAATGCATCGTACTGCTGGTTTTGCGGCGTATACAAACTCGGAATGGCATTTGATGAGGTTTGCCGTCGGCAACGTAATCAGGGAAGTCGTCGATGGCGAATGGCCGAAATCAGAATATATCGAGCTGCACAGCAATCACTCGGTCATTCTGCTGCATAGCGCTCCTGAGCTGCCTGACGAAATGGTGCACGAACAAGCGCTCCGGCTGGGAGAACGGCTCATCGCATGCGTCCGTACCCATTTGAAGCTGCAAATCTATGTTGGACTAGGGGCGTTAAAACGCGATTGGCGCGATATTTCCGTTTCGACGGAAGAAGCTTTTCTAGCGATTTCATTCAAGGATACGACCGTTTTTCTAGATAGGTTCTTGTACGATTACAACGCGATCCGCCATTCGGAGAACGGCGCACGGCTTCGTTCGTCGCGCCGCTTAATCCGTCCGGTCCAATTCTATCATCAATTTGCGGACTATATCCGCAATTCTCTGGAGAAAGAGGCGTGTGGACTCGTACGTGGTTACTTGTCGAATCCGGATCATGCGGCCTATGTCACCGCTTCCGAGCTGGTCTTGACGGGAACGGAATTGTGGGTGATTCTCTCTTACACCCTATACGATTTCGGCGTCCACCTCGAGCAGTTATTTCCGGAAGTCGAAGTCCGCGAACAGCTGAACGCCATTACCGTCCCCGATCAATTGGCCGAATGGCTGACGGATAAGATCAGCGCGATATTCGCAAGCCGTTCGGGAAACGAGAACGTCAGGCATAAGCGGGTTGTCGAATATATGATCGATTACATCCACCAGCACTATTCCGAGAATGTTACAGTGAGCGACCTGGCAAATCAAGTGTATATTTCTCGCAACTATTTGAGTCAAATTTTCAAGAACGCGACCGGCGAAACGTTCAACAGTTATGTCACGCGCGTGAGAATGGAGAATGCGAAGAGCTTGATCCTGGAAGGGAAATATTTGATATATGAAATCGCTGATAAAGTTGGATACAAGAACATTCCCTATTTCAGCACCCTGTTCAAGAAATATACGGGCTTAAATCCCAGTGAATTGGCGAAGTAGAAAGATCGTTAATTTTTAGAAGATTTTGTGCATCGATCTCCTACCTTCGCAGTTGAAAGCGTTTTAAAGTAAACATGTCATCAAATTAATTTTAAGAAAATGAGGGGAACGAGATGAAGAAAGCAATAAGCTGGATATCGCTGTTGATCGTGCTGTCAATTGTTTTGGCTATCACCGCGTGCGGTTCGGGCAAACCGAAAAATGCAGCAAGCACTGAAGAGTCCTCCAGAAAAGCGCAAGGGGGAGAAGCGATCAAGCTGCGCATTGCATGGGCCGGTTCGCAAGCACGTCACGACGCGACATTAAAAGCACTTGACCTGTACACCAAGAAAAACCCGAACGTATCATTCGAACCGGAGTTTTCGGGATTCGATGGTTACTACGAGAAGTTGACTACCCAGTCTGCGGCCAAGAACGCTCCCGATATTATGCAGATTGACACTTATAACATCGTTCAATATGCATCTCGCGGCCAGCTTGCGGATTTGAGCAGTGTCAATGTGGCAGATGTGGATCCGAATCTCGTTTCGGCAGGCAAGTACAAAGAACAACAAGTCGGTATTCCGCTCGGTAAGAATGCTACAGGGTTTATTTACAATAAAGCCGTATTGGATAAGCTGGGCGTGAAGCTATCGGAGAACATGACCTGGGACGACCTGTTCAAGCTGGCCCGCGACATTCAACCGAAGCTAGAAAAAGGGAAATATTCGCTCGCCGATCTTTCCATGGATCCGGATGCTTATGAAATGTTTCAGCTTAGCAAGGGCAAAGGGTTTGCGCACACTGCGGACGGGAAATTCAACATTGATCATGAGACGTGGACAGAATTCAACGCTATTCTTGATCAGTTGAGAAAAGAAGGGGTTGTTCCTCCGGCCGACATAACAGTTACTTACAAGCAGTTTGATCCGAAGCAGGACCTGCTGTTGAACGGGACAGTTTTGTTCCTAAGCACGTATGCTGCTGGTTTTGGTGGTTTCGACAATGTTTCGCCGAATACATTCGCGCTCACGCCCGCTCCGTCGGGCGAGAAATCGGGCGGCTGGCTCGTTCCTTCGCAGTTCTTCACCGTAAGCTCCAATTCTAAACATGCGGAAGAAGCGAAGAAGTTTCTGGAATGGTTTATTAACGATACGGAAGCCGCCGATGCGCTCATGTTGTCGCGGGGAGTCCCTGTTTCGGCCAAAGTGCTGGAATATGTGTCTCCGAAATTGTCCGGTTCGGATAAGGCACAAATCGAGCTGCTTGACAAGACGGCTGCTAATGCCAACAAGTTCTCATCACGGCCGAATGGATATTGGAACTTCCGGATGGATTTCATAAAAATCATGCAGGAAGTCGCTTTTGGCAAAACGAATCCAGACCTGGGATTTGAAGCTGCACAGAAAAAATATGCGGAATTGATCAAGGAATAGGAGGCTGCTGGAAAGTGAAAATAACCGATGTAAAAGCGTATGCGATTCGTACGGAGTTTCGGTATCCTTTTGTATGGCGCAAAGGGCTGCCGGGTTCGGATACCGTACAGGAATCGACCGTGCTGCGAATCATGACCGACGAGGGAATGGAGGGCGTATGTACGATTCCACGCGGCCAAATCGCCATCGATCTGATCGGACGTAGAATCAAGGATATGCTGCTGGGAGAGGACCCGTTTCTCAAAGAGCGCATTTGGCATCTGATGTTGGAACTGGACAGGATTGAAGAATTTCCGATCTATATGCTGGGCGCGGTAGACATCGCCTTGTGGGATTTGACAGCCAAGGCGTCGGGACTGCCCTTGTACCGGATCCTTGGCGGCCATACCAACAAAGTGTCCGCTTACGCGAGCACGGTCACGTACGATACGATCGATCAGTACTTGCGCATCGCCGATCAGTGTTTGGCAAGAGGCTACAAGGCCATCAAGCTGCACGCCTGGGGCGATGTGGAAGCGGATGCCAAGCTGGCCAAAGCGTTACGCAAGCACGTCGGTGAGCATATCGACCTGATGTATGACGGTTCTGCGGGCTTCGATCTTCAGCAGTCCATCCGGCTCGGCAAGCATCTGGAAGAAGTAGGATTCCTCTGGTACGAAGAACCGATGCGTGAATTCAACATCAATAATTACCGGAAGCTATGCCGGGAACTAACCATTCCCGTATTGTCTGCGGAAACATCGGATGGCTGCCACTACAACGCCGCGGACTTTATCGTGCAGGAGGCGGCGGATCTTATCCGCACGAGTACGCACTACAAAGGCGGCATCACGGGCGCCCTTCGGATCGCCCATCTGGCGGACGCCTTTGGCATGAAAGCCGAAATTCACGGCGGCGGCTTGCCGAACCTTCACTTGGCGTGCGCGATACCGAACAATACCGCTTTTGAAATTCTCGTGTACGCTGAACCGGCGGTTTATGCCCATGAGGTGGATCAGGACGGTTGCATTGCCCCTCCCGATGTGCCGGGGACAGGGGAACAGTATGATTGGAACGAGCTGGAACAGCATGCTTTTCTGAAAATATAGAGAAAAAAACAAGCCATGGAGTAACGCCACCTTCCCAAACAACCTAAGCATCACGCGGCGGCGAATTGTGGATTTGTTGAGCCAAGGTTCGCCTCCACCAACATGAAAAGGGACACTTCAGAGGCTTTTCGAGGGGGTCATTTTTTTTAGGAGGGATTACATGCGAACCATTAAAACTTGGCAGGACGTCTTCGACCTATATAGTGCCAAAACCATCCCCGAATCATTAGTTGAACTTCCTCATGAAACAACGCTACCAGCGCATTGATATCAAATTGTTCGAAGGCTTCCACATACCGTGATAGCAGCTCACGATCAGGTTCGACATCCATCATGCTAAACTCGTTAGAATGAAGTTTCGATCGGACCATCGTTTCTCTGGCTCTTTGCAGGGCGCTGTTAACCGCTGCCGGCGATATTCCTAAAGTTTCTGCGATCTGTTTGGAGGACCATTCGAATACATCCTTCAAAATAAGAACCGCACGTTGACGGGGGGTAAGATCTGTAAGAGTGTAATAAAACAGAGTTCGAGGGTATCTTTGCGAATGAAAATATCTTCCGGACTCCCCGAGAAATCAGGGGCAGGCCAAATCCAAGCTGAGTCAGGAAACTTTTCGCGGAGTTCAACGATGAGTACCGCTGGATCGGATAGGTCAACGGGACGCGTGCGGCGTTTGGCTTGTCTTAGCTTGTCCAGGCATAAGTTTGATGCAATACGATAAACCCATGTTTTGAATGAGGAATCCTGCCTGAATGAATGCCAACTTTGCCAAACACGAATAAAGGTTTCCTGAACAGCATCGTCTGCGTCATCGATGGATCCTAGCATTCTGTAACAGAACGATGTTAACTCAGGCTTTAAGTTCTCAAATAACTGAAGCTCTAATGCTGTTTCGTTCATCTTGGCCTCCTTTTGACGGGCGAAACACCCTTTTCACACACGCCACAGAACCGATCGTCTCCATTTTATAAGCCACTTATTCGTCTTTAATAAAATGAGAAAGCACTACCTGAATAATGGGGGGGAAACTTCCTCACGCATCTCTGAATATAACGGTAGCTTCGTCTACAGAGTAGCATAATTCGGTTCCCATGAACATTTTTTAAGCATCAGTGGATTCCGGATGCACAGCATATGATTAAATGGTAGATGCTATCTTGCCAAAGGACAAGGTAAGAATTATACTGAAATAGAGTTAACTAAATAAGCTTGGGTAGAGTCTAAAGGAGATAACCCGGGTAACAGCGCAGCCGATTCGGCTTACCGTTGTTGTCCGGGTTTTTTTATGAAATCTCCGTCTTGTAGAAGGGAGGGAACATCTTTACAAAAGTATAGCAAGATCGGTTTCCAAAATTGAGGAGGAATAAGATGAACAAACGAAGTAGATGGAGAAGAGCAATGCTATTCATCTGGATGTTCGCTTTGCTGGCTTTGCCGTTCGTCGGCTTGGCCCCGCAAGGAACGGCCCATGCGGCGGCGGCGGAGCCGGACCTGATGATTACCGAGATCGTGCCCCAATCAATCGGAACCGGTCAGCCTTACGAGTACGTCGAGATTTATAACAATACGACGAGTCCCATTAACTTGGACGGTTATAAACTTCAATATTATACAAGTGAGCCGTATTCGAGTCCCACTAACATTTGGCCGATTACCAATAAAACGATCGATGCCAAAAGCGTGTTGGTTCTTTGGCTTATGAAGTACGATTATCCGAACTTGCCTTTGTCGGAGTTCAACGAGGCGTACGGGGTAACGCTAACCCCCGAGCAGGTGTACGCGGTGAAATTGACGACGTCCGCACAAGGGCTGCATGACACGGCGAAACGTAAAGTCGGAGTTGCAGCGCCTGGCGGTCAGCTTGTTACAAGCACCTATATTAACGCAGACGTGCCGGACGGCATTGCAGGTAGAAGCGTAACCTACATGCCGCAGGCCGGTGGAATCGAAATGGTGAAGATCGCCAATAACCAGCCCTCGACTCCTGGCGTCCTGGTTACCGGACAAGTGCACGGTCCGACGGCTCCTTCCGGGCTTAAAGCGAAGGCGGGAGATTCGGTCTCCCTGCTGGAATGGGATCGAAACCCGGAATCGGATGTAACCGCATACAAAATATACATGGCCCAATCTACGGCCATTGCAACCGTGGCTGACACTTCTTATACGGTGGAAGGATTAACGAACGGCACGCAATACCAGTTCCGAGTAACAGCCGTTGACGCGAATGGCGACGAATCGCCTGCGACGTCAGCAGTTACGGTAAAGCCGCATCCGATATATGACTTGGAGCCGCCGGCTCCCCCAGTCGGTCTGACGGCCATTCCCGGCAAAGGCGTTGTCACCTTGAACTGGACGCCGAATGCGGAGCCTGATTTGGCCGGTTATCAGATTTATGTAGACGGCAAATTGCGGCAAGTCGTTCCGGCTCCGGCAAATACAGCAACGGTCGGGCCGTTAGATTTCGGCCGTCGCTATACATTCGAGCTCACGGCCATGGATACGTCGGAGAACGAGTCGGACAAATCCGCTCCCGTCACTGCCGAGCCTGAGCTGCTGCCGGTGCCTTCCTTGCTCATTACCGAGCTGGTACCGGATTCGAACAATTATGCCGGATATGACGCTCATGAATTTGTCGAACTGTACAATACGACTTCTGAAGCGATTTCGTTGCAGGGTTACACACTGCGACTCGAAAGCTCCACCCCGTCTAGCAGTTGGGAATATACCCTTAGCGAGCCGGCTGTCATCGGGCCGGGGGACACTTTCCTGCTTTGGACGAGGAAAGCGGAACTCCACTCGCTTACACTTGAGGGCTTTAACCACTACTACTACGACACGTACTTCAACAAGTATGTGAACGCCGATCATATGTACATTGTCGAGGGGGTCAGCGGCCTCTACAATACATCGGAACAAACCGTTCTCATCAAAGACCCGAGCGGCAATGAGATCAGCAGAGCAACCTACAATAATAACAGTTCGGACGTAGCCGAAGGGAAGAGCATCGTTTACGGTTATCCGGCGGACGGATCGAAGGTCATGCGTAAAATCGCGTCCAAA
Source organism: Paenibacillus mangrovi (assembly GCF_022898935.1). Lineage (GTDB taxonomy): Bacteria > Bacillota > Bacilli > Paenibacillales > Paenibacillaceae > Paenibacillus_AQ > Paenibacillus_AQ mangrovi. The sequence goes on from NZ_JALIRP010000006.1 coordinate 387,043, forward strand.
CAAGTGTCTACTCCTGGCAGATTGTCTGCCGGACAGGCTCCTCCGCCACAAATGACGAACGACCAGTCGCCTGCGGCTCCATCGCAAGTCAATGCGGTTCCAGGCAATGGTACGGTCAGCTTAAGCTGGGCGCCGGGCAGTGAGCAGGACATTATGGAGTACAACATTTACAAGAACGGCATTTTAGAAAATACCTTGCCGGCTTCCGAGCACCTGACAACGGTATACATGCTGATCGGCAACGTACCGTACTCGTTTGAAGTATCAGCGATAAATTCGTCAGGGAAAGAATCGGACCGTTCCGCGCAAGTGACGGTTACGCCGGATCATGCCATTGCGACGCAACAGGAAAGAACGGCTAACCCGAAGAATGACGCGTATGCGATGCTTTGGAATACCGGCACGGAAGGCCCAATCATTCCGGGATTGGCGGAAGACCTTATTCCGCAGGGCACCGCTTATTATCCGGATAAAGACTGGCTCCTCGTCTCCAGCTATTTCAGCGACGATCGACCAAGCCGATTGTCCGTAATCGACCTACAGACCGGTCAGCTTATCAAATCGCTCATCCTGCTCGAAGAGGACGGCAAGCGGTATATAGGCCATGCGGGAGGAGTAGCCGTCAGCGGCCAGCATGCTTGGATCGCATCGGGCAACTACTTGTATCGATTGGACTTGAATGATATCGTACAGGCGGCTAACAACGGGGAAGTTCGCTTCAAAGACCGTTTCGCGACGCCAACCCGCGCCTCCTTCACGACTTATGCGGACGGCGTATTGTATGTAGGCGATTATTACGAGGAAGACGGTTATCCGACGGAAGCGAACCATCTGCTCGTGAATCGAGACGGGGACTTGTACCATGCTTGGATTGCCGGCTATCGGCTGGATAGCCAAACCGATCTTCTCCCGTCAAGCAAAGTCAATGACGGGATCCAATCGGTGACCCCGGATCTTATTCTGTCGATTCAGGATCAAATTCAGGGAGCTGTCATTCGCGGCGACGGCATCGTTCTCAGCAAGTCAACTTCCCGTTATGCGAACAGCTACTTGTATCGGTTCAACAATCCTATTAACGAAGCACCGCACACCATGGTGACCTACGGCACGGATTCAGTTCCGGTATGGTTCCTTGATGGCAAGAATAAGGCGGACACGAATAACCAGTTGACGATGCCTCCAATGTCCGAGAATGTGCTGGACGTGAATGGCAGCTTGTACGTGCTGTATGAGTCCGGCGCGAATTTATATCGGTACACGACGACTTACGTGCTCGATCGTCTGCAGATCGTGGACTTAAACTTATGGAAAACATATGGCCAATACGAGATTCGGGGCATCCCTCAATTGATGGAAGTCGGTGCGGATGCACATGCTCAGGCTGTGCAATTGTTCGGTAACGCAGCATCGCTCGACGTTACAGCGAATGCATCCTGGAGCTCCAGTGATCCGGACATTGTAGAGGTATCCGGAGAAGGCATGGTGATTGCCAAGAAGGAGGGGGTTGCCGTCATCACGGCACGGATCGGCAGCAAGTCGGCACCCTTCCAAGTGAAGGTTAAATCTCCGGCTGTTCTCCAATCCATTGCCCTGCATGGCCTGACGCCGGAAATTTCCGTTGGGCAACATGTGCAGTTGAAAGTGGAAGCACAGTACGATAACGGCAGTAAGCAAGATGTGACGGCCATGGCCCGATACGAAGCGACCAAGGATAAGTCTGTGGAAATCACTCCGACAGGCGAGCTTATCGCTAAGAAGCCATTCGTCACGGTGATTACGGTTACGTATCAGGGAAAAACCGTCGATTTCCGGTTGAAGATAAACCAGAAGTAAAGATACACGGAATTTGATCTCCCCGCGCCTATACTTCATCATAATGAAGCGATGGTTAGGCAGAGTCACTGGAGATAACCTTGCCCGGATTTGTATCTTTTCTTTGCGAAGGATATGAATGCAGCGGCAAGGTTTTTATATTTTTCGCTTCGTATACCTATATTATCGGCATCGTTTAGACCATGTGAAGGAAGGCAGGAATTTTCCTATGAATCATGCTATACCTCTCGTTATCGCACATCGTGGCGCCTCCGGCGAAGCCCCCGAAAACACGATTGGAGCATTCCGTCTTGGTCTGGAGCAAGGCTGCGGCGGCTTCGAGCTAGATGTGCACTTATCCAAAGACGGTGAAATCGTCGTGATTCACGACTTCACGGTAGACCGGACAACGGACGGCCAAGGCGCCGTGAAAGACATGCTGCTCTCGGAATTGCGCGAGCTTGACGCGGGAAAATGGTTCAGCGATGCTTTTTCAGGAGAACGCATCCCTACCTTAAAAGAAGTTTTTGAACTCTCTCCGCCGGAACTCATGATTAATGTGGAAATGAAGGGCGGAATAGGCAGCGGTCTGGAAGAGGCGCTGGCCGAACTATTGCGTCAGAGCAATCGGCTGGATACGGTCATTGTTTCTTCGTTTGATTACAAAGGGCTGGCCAATTTGAAGCGAATAGAATCAAGTGTGAAAATCGGCCTTCTTTATGATCTACGCATGGCCTATCATTGGAAGCTTCCGGCCGTTGCAGGCTGCGAAGTCTATTCGCTTCATCCGGGCTTGCGCCGCCTTGACGCAGAGGATGTAAAGGCCGCGATAGAGCAAGGCCTCTCCGTATTTCCGTGGACGGTCAATGAAGAAGAGAAGCTGCTTCAAGCTATCTCTTATGGCGTGAACGGCATTATTACGGACTATCCCGGACGGCTTCGAACCATTCTTAAGAGTAAATCATTTAAATAGGAAGACAAAAAAACTGGCGTCCGCACTTAGCGGGCGCCAGTTTTTGTCTAAACGAATAAGCGTTGAAAGAACCAAATGGTTGCGACGGCGAAAATGCAAGCGGATGTGCTATAGAAAAAAGGCCTGTAATACTTTTCGTTCGACTGTAATTTCAATAGGAAAGGAAGGACTAGTGCGACGACAAGTAATTGTCCAACCTCGATTCCAACGTTGAAGGAAAGCAGTGAAAGGGCCGTATATGTCTGGTCAAATCCGATTTCGCTGATGGCCGTGGCAAAGCCCAGCCCATGGATGAGGCCGAACGCGAACGTGAGGGCCCATCTCCACTTGGACGTCTTGACGAAGAAGTTCTCCATAGCGACGTATGCGATCGTCAGAGCAATCCCAGCTTCGATCCATTTGGGAAATACGGGAATTAATTCTAATGCGGCAAGGGTTAGCGTAATCGAATGCGCAATCGTGAACGCTGTAATGATTTTTAGAACATCCGTAAATTTCTTGGAGATAATGATGAGCGCGAGCAGAAATAGCAGGTGATCGTACCCGGTAATGATATGCTCCAAGCCCAAATTGATATACATAAACATAATCGAGAAAATACTCATGTCGTGCCTCCTTTTTTAAACAGCGGTTGAAGGAGAGATTGGAGCACGAATATCACGCCTATTTGCCCGGCTAATAGACCGCCGTGGTAGATGACTAAGGAGACGGTTTTAAACTCTGCCACAAGGTCGATCTCGCTTGATATCGTTGACGTGAAGCCGATACCGTGCAGCAAGCCGTATGCAAGAATGAGAAAGGACCGCAGATTGCCAGCTTTTCCTTTCATTAGGCTGACCACAAGCAGGCCGAGTGCGACGAACATGAACAGGTTCAACCAGATCGAAGGGGCGGTAAGCCCTAAGCGAGAGGCTGCAATATACCCGATCAACGATGCTGCGACTAAAAGGAAAGTCGGTTGAATCTGTTTTCGCAATCCGGTTGCGCAGGCTGCCATGCAAAATAAAAAGAGCCAATAATCTACGCCCCGAACGATATGGCGTATTCCGGCTAACAGGTACGATCCGATAACAGTGAACGAATAGGCTGTCTGTTCTCCAGGGCTATAGCGAAACGTACGGTCGTCTTTTCCTACAACCTGATGACCCATAAGGGTATCGCCTTGGAAAATCTGCACGTAATTTTGATGAGTTGGATCCACATCATCGACAATGACGTTGTATTTGATTGTAAGAGCGCTTATTTCCGTGTCGGAGGCAAATCGTAATTTGAACGCAACGACTGGGTCTTCTGTTGACTTCTGGATCGTCGATTCAAGGTCGACTAATTCAAACGACATTTGCTGTAAACCGTTAAATAAAAGCAAATGTTCCTGCATATAAGCTCGGATGGCCGGTTCTTGCGCTTCAAGCTCCCCCTGGGAGATTCTGCCGTCCTTGTTCATGTCGTACTGCTGCAAAATCGGGAACGGCAGAAGGAGCTCATAATCAACATACGTTTCTGATAAATGAATGTAGGAGTAGCCGTAATTCAGATTATGTGCCGATGCCGTCCCGGCGCAGCAGCCTGCGCCCCAAATGACGAAAGCGAGAAAGAAAAAAACACGCTTCATAGGTTAGGGCTGCCAATCTTTTTCCGTAATCGCATTCAACTTCTCACCGTCGGACGTAATGAGAACGTTACCGTGAAGTCCTGTGGAATACACGGTAACATTGTTTTTCTGGTACCGTTTCATGATTTCAGGTGTTTGGAAAATATTCGAGCTCATGACGGCATATTGAGGCGACACGGCCTCGATAAAAGTGTTCGATGAAGAGGTTGCGTTCCCATGATGCGGGACGTGCGTAAAGCTCGCGTTCAAATCCGCTTTCGCCTCAACCAGTTCAAATTCCCGATCCTTATAGATGTCGGCAGTAAACAAGAACGAAGTATTCTTATACGTGACTTTGACGACCATGGAATAATAATTGAGCGTCGCATAATCGTAGCTCTTCACCGCTTGCGGCAGTACACCCTTCTTAGGGCTAAGGACGGTTACTTTCAAGTCGGAACCCAATTCAAAGGAGGAGCCTTCTTCTAGGTATTCAGGCGTAATGTTCTTCTCTTGCAACGCCTTGATGACGTTCATATACGCATTGGAATCGGGATATGGGAGGTTTTCCATATAAAACTTCTTAACATCCTTCTGTTTTAATACAGTTGCAAAACCTCCGATATGGTCCGAGTGCGGATGCGTGTTCAAGGCAACGTCTATCGTCTGAACGTTAAGCTTATTTAAGTAATTGACGACTTGCTCGCCCACTTCGGGGAGTCCCGAGTCGATCATCATTGTTTTTCCGTCAGGAGTTTGAATGAGAATGCAGTCGCCCGACGCCTCAGCGGCGTCCATATAGAAATAACGAACGGTCAGCTTGTCCTTGTATTTGTCCTGATCGAATATTTCAGCCGTTCTTAGTGTGCCGGAATCTTTGACAGGCGAGGGTGTACTCGTAACGGTTACCGGTGTCGGTTTGGCAGTCGTGCAGGCAGCAAGAACCAAAACGATAGCGGTCAATAGAACACCCGTCAATTTCACAGCTTTCCGCCAGTTCATATTCCGCATATTTTACACGCCCTTATTTAAATGTAGAGTTCGACATGGCGGTCAGGATATGTTTCTGGGTAAAGATGAATAGAATCACGATCGGAGCCGCAACTAAAACGCTGCCGGCCATGATTAATTGGAAATTCAACATTTCGTTCCCAGCGATTGAGCTTTTCAACATCGCAATGCCTACGGTAAGAACGCGCATATTGTCTGTATTCGTCATGACTAGCGGCCAGAAATAGGAGTTCCAGCTACCGATGATTTTAAAGATGAGGACCGTAACAAGTGTTGGGAGCGCCATCGGAGTCAAAATCCGATATAAAATATGCAGCCTGTGCGCGCCGTCAACCTTGGCGGCTTCAATGACGTCGTTATTAATCGATTTGAATGCCTGACGCAAGAGAAAGATACCATAAGCGGATACGGCGTTCGGAACGATCAATGCCCAAAACGTGTTTAACCATCCGACATTGGCCATCATCACGTACACGGGAACGAACACAACCTGTTCCGGGACGACCATGGCGGCGATGACCGCCAAGAACAATTTGTCCCTGCCGAAGAAATTACCTTTCGCGAAGGCGTAGGCGGCTAGCAATGCTATGTTGACTTGCAAGGTTACGACGCCGACCGTCTGAATTAACGTATTCATACCATACCGAAGAAACGGGGCCTTATTAAAGGCGTCAACATAGTTTTGAAACGTAAAATGTTTCGGCCAAAACGTAGGGATTGCGCTTTTCAGTTCTTCGGCTGGTTTAAATGAAGTAATCAAGAGCCAATAAAGAGGGAACAGCATAAACAACGTGACTATGATAGCAATAGTGAGCCGGGTAGCGCTTACCTTTTGACTATTGAACATAACGTATGCACCTACCCTTCGTAATGAACTTTCTTCTTGGATATAGCAAACTGAATGGCTGTAAGCAAAACAATAATAAAGAAGAAAATAATAACGAGCGCAGATCCTTTGCCGGCTTTAAATTGTACGAAGGTCAAATCGTAGATCCAGTACACCATCACCTTGGTCGCTTTAAGCGGGCCGCCGTTCGTCATGATATTGACGGATTGGAACACCTGCATGGACGAGATGAAGGACGTAATGACGAGAAACAGCGTTGTCGGTGACAACAGAGGGAGTGTAATTTTCAAGAACTGTTTCCATTTGCCGGCGCCATCGATACTTGCGGCTTCATAATATTCGATCGGTATGCCGCGTAGTCCGGAGATAAAGATAAGCGAGGTAAACCCTACGCCTTTCCATACCGCCACGATGATGACTGCCCAAAGCGCTGTCGACGGATCGTTCAGCCAACTGACGGGACTTGCGCCGAATAATTTCAAGACGGTGTTCAGAATGCCGTAGTCCGTGTTATAAATCCAAACAAACACCATGGATACGACGACCATGGATATGTAATGAGGCATGAAAAGAATCGAACGCATCACTCCGAAGGATCTGGCCGTAACATTGAACAGAACGGCCAATCCAAGTCCGAGTAGGAGCTCCAGTGATACTTCAATGATTGTATAGAGGAACGTCACTTTCAAAACATGATAAAACTCCGGGTCCACGAGCAGATTCTGATAGTTGGTAAGACCGATAAATTTCTTTATCGGTCTTATCAGATTCCAATCCGTAAAGCTGATGAAAACGGAATTCACAAGCGGATAGTACGTGAATATAGCGAGTAAAAGGAGGGCAGGAAGAGCAAACAGAAAATCCTTAGTACTTTCCCTTCTCTTGATGTTGAGTAAACTCCTTTTCTTAGTCGGTACATGCTTGGTTAATTTAATCTCCGAGCTCAAGCCCTCCACCTCAATTTCAAATTATTGGTCCTTCAGGATGTCGTTCATCTTCTTCGCGGCATCCTTGAGCAGTGTTTCAGGATCTTCGCCATTCAGCACCATTTTGCCCATCGCTTCTTCGTAAGCGGCGCTCGCTTCATTGAAAGCAGGGGACTTCGGAGGTCCGATCACGTTGTCGAAGTTGTCGAAGACTGCTTTATACTGCGGGTATTTCGCGAAGTAAGCTTTGCCTTCCTCCGAGCTGATCGCCGATTTACGCGTCGGAAGATAGCCAGTGCCTTCAGCCCATTTGATGTTGTTTTCTGCGCCCGTCATGAATTGAACGAATTTCCAAGCCGCTTCTTTCTCGTTATCCTTGATGCCGTCCATCACTGCGATACTCGCACCGCCCATGTGGGAGTTCCGTTTCTTATCGCCAGGGAGGAAGGATACACCGACTTCGAATTTTGCGGTTTCAATGTACCACTTGATAAGTGCGGAAGTATGCTCAACCATGCCGATCTTGCCGTCGAAGAACATTTGACGCATGTTGCCGGAAGCGCCTTTGCCGTAGCCGATGTGCATGTATCCCTTGTCTTTCCAATCCTTGAACAGCTTCATGAACTTCATGCTGTCCGGCTGGTCGATCATTGCGGTCTTCATGTCATCGGACAAGATCGCTCCGCCGCCGTTTTCGATCCACGGATCGAAGTACCAAGTATCCCATCCAGGAACGGAGAACGCGTAACGTGAGACTTCATTTCCATCTTTTTTCGTAAGCTTCTTCGCAAATTCCTCGATTTCATCCCAAGTTTGCGGCGGTTTCACACCTTCTTGATCAAACATGGTTTTGTTATAGACCATGACGCTTGTGCTTACAATTAGAGGCAGACCGAATTGCTTGTCTTGATAGGAGTATGCTTTGAGCATCCCTTCGGAAAAGTCGTTCGTATCCAATTTATCGCGCGAAATGTAAGGAGTAAGGTCCATGAGGACGCCACTGTCGGCAAATTGCGGTAGCGCATGCACCTCAATATTCGTTACGGCCGGTACCTGTTTCGCTGCAATGGCTGCCTGAAGCTTTTGTTGCAGGGTGTCGTAATCGCCTTGGAATACGGTGTCTACCGTGATCCATGGATATTTCTTGTTAAACTCCTGGACCATGTTTTCCAATGCTGCTTTTTGATCGTCGTCGTGCGCGTGCCAGTATTGAATCGTTACAGGCGTTTTGTCTTCCGTGGCCGGCGGAGCCGTTGCCTCAGATGCGTTGGTCGAAGTCGGCGTACTCGAAGAGCAGCCGATCATCGAGCTCATTACTAACATCGCGGTTGTCAATCCGACCAACCATTTTTTCATTTTCATGCAAGTTTCCCCTTCCAAGATCGAAATTTGTGAAACAAAAAAGACGATGAGCCAACGAACCGCAAGAATCCCCCCTGTCTAGGAGGTTATCTTTTTGGTCGTAGGGTTTCTCATCGTCTCCACCCACAACACAAATCCTTCCAAATATTGAATCCGCTTTCAGGATTGTTAGAACATATCATAAATCACCCAAATACACCTTGTCAACAACTTTGATCGGGAATTAAAATCACGTTTTCATATGTAAAATACATGTTAAAACATGTCGAACGTTCGTTCCAAGATATCGTTCTGCTTGACGAAATCTTGGTTTCCTAGCGCAATTAGCGTAACTCGCTTTTCGTAAAAATGGCGAATCGTGCTCCTATACCCTGGCAGCCATCCGTTATGACCAAAACTGTTCGGATATATGTTCAACCCGTAGCCGTAGGAACGAGCGTCTTCCACGGGTACATGCCGAGTAAGCATCGTGTTGCGCGTTTCTGCTGAAATCAGTTTGTCCGAATATAGGCTGTGGCTCCACTTTAGCAAATCTTCTGCAGTCGAATAAAGATTGCCGGACCCTTTGAAATTCTCGATCGCGTAATAGGGAGCCTTTATGACAGCGGCGTCTTCGTCGGAAAGAGAATACCCGCATGCCAGACTGGGCACGATGTCACGGCTGTATCCACACAGTGTGCCCTGCATGTCAAGCGGCTTGAAAATGGATTCACTAACAAATTCGTCATACGATTGTCCGGTTACAGTCTCGATGATCCATGCAAGCAGATTATAGCCCGTGTTGCAATACTCATAGCTCTTTCCAGGCGGGCTATATGGCAAATGGCTAACGAGCTCGACGATCTCACGGTTGGTATAGGCTTGCATGCCGAGTTTGAAAAAATCCGGCATTGTCTCGAAATCCGGTATGCCCGAAGTGTGGGTAAGAAGATGATGAAGCGTGACGCTTTTATCGATCGGCAAATCCATTGGCAAATAGCGAAGACAGCTCTCATGAACATCAATGAGTCCCTTTTCGGCAAGCATCATAATCCCCATTGCGGTTATCGGCTTAGTGATGGAAGCAACCGCATACTTGGTATCCAGTTTATTTGAGATTCCGTAATCGTGGTTTGCCGTTCCGTATGCATGGTGTAATAGAGCATCACCGTCTTGCGCAATCAAGATCGTTCCGCTGAAACCGTGATCGTTTGTAATTTGTTCAATGCGGAGCTTTAGTTTTTGTTGAATGTCCATGCTAAGTCCTCCGTATATTCCTTTTTTTTGGATTCCTCGTACGTAATAGCGCGGAACCCTTTTCCCTACAGCGCAGACAACCTCGTAATTGATCGTTTGCAATTGCGAAGCTATCTTTTCCACGGAAACGGGGGAATGGTCCGGTCCACCCATGAGAATGGCATCGTCGCCTACTTGCACGTTCGGGATATCGGTTACATCGACCATCATTTGATCCATGCAGATGCGGCCGACGATTGGAGCTAAGCCATCGCTCAGCCATACACTACCCTTGTTTGATAAGGAACGCGGCCATCCGTCAGCATAACCGACAGGAAGTATGGCGATGTGGCTGTCGCGGGTTGGCTGGAACGTACAGCCGTAGCCGATCGCCTGCCCGGCCAAGACAAGCTTTACGGAACTCACTTGCGTTTTAAACTGGATCGCAGGCCAAAGAAGCGAAGAGTTGGGAAGCGGAACCGATGAAGGCTGCAATCCGTACAAGCCAATTCCTACCCGAACCATATCCAGGTGCATATCCGGATAGAGCAATGTCGCTGCACTGTTGCAGCAATGTTTTATCGGAATATGTACTTGGTTCGTCTGCAAATGTTTGATCAGAGAGAGAAACAGTTCGAACTGCTTTCGTGTGTACGGGGAGTCTAGGCGGTCCGCATCGGCAAAATGGGTGAACAATCCTTCCGGCTTCACGAATTCAGAGGAAGCAGCCTTCAGGCATAAGGCAAGAGCTTCTTCCCACGACGTTACGCCGAGTCTAGTCATGCCTGTGTCCACCTTGAGGTGAACGACGGCTTTTCGTCTCAGCCTGTTCGTGCAAGCGATGACTTCATCCAGCTGGGACTCGGAAAAAATCGTGATGTCAATATCGTTCTTCACAGCTGCTTCAACGGATCGAGTTGGCGTATATCCGAGAAGCAATATGGGTGCCAATATTTCCGCGGCTCTAAGCTGCAGCGCTTCATCCAGCAGAGCAACGCCCAAATGGCTAGCTCCCGCTTCCAATGCCGTCTTGGCGACTTCTACCGCTCCATGCCCGTACCCGTTCGCTTTGACGACTGCCATTAAGCGGCACGAACCGGTTAGAGTCGACTTGAACAATCGCACATTATGTTCGATCGCATCGAGTGAGATGTCGGCCCATGTGTCTCTGTAACTCATCGATCGTTTCACCTCCGTAAGGGCAATCCTATTGTCATGAACCTTAAAATAATTCTATAAGCGTTCTCATGCGGGTTGTCAAGAGCGTACAAAATTACGGTAGGACAAAAAGGAGTGTCATTAAACTTAGCATAATGTTGTAGACATTTTAAATAGTACGACATATAATAGGTTTTAACTTTAATATGTATATGGGTGGAGACATTAGAGGACCCCTTTGCAGATTACGCACTATTGCAGTGTGTATTTCTCTTGCAAAAGGGTCCTTTTTGTGTATTCAAAAAAAAAGGAAAAGGATACGGTAAAGATATTTACTACCATATCTGTTCCGTTTATACCAATCATTGGAGGATGCAACATGGAACTTTTTTCAGTTAAGGAACGCACAAATTACTTGCGGCAAATGGCTGAGCAGCAGCTTGATTTATTCGTTATAGGCGGAGGGATTACCGGGGCAGGGATCGCTTGGGATGCAAGCGTCAGGGGGATGAAAGTAGGGTTAGTAGAGATGAACGATTTTGCCTCCGGAACAAGTAGTCGATCAACCAAATTAATTCATGGCGGACTCAGATACTTGAAGCAGGGAGAAGTTAGACTTGTGCAGGAGGTCGGCAGGGAGCGGGCTTTGCTTCATAAGAGCACGCCTTATTTAGTCGATCCTATACCTATGCTGCTGCCCATATATAAAAAGGGCACATATGGATATTTAGCCAGCTCAATAGGCTTGTACATTTATGATTGGATTGCTGGTGTAAAGCGCAGTGAGCGCCGTAAAATGTACGATCGCAGGGATACGATGAATCTGGAACCATTATTCAAAATCGAAGGTTTAAAAGGCTCTGGCTACTATTATGAATACCGCACGGATGATGCTAGATTAACTATTGAAATTATAAAAAGCGCGAAGAATTGCGGTGCCGTAATTGCAAACTATGCCAAGGTGATCGATTTCATTTATAAAGATAGCAAAGTCGTCGGTGTAAAGGTTAAGGATCGGATTAGTGGTGAGAAGTACGATATCTATGCGAAGAAGATTGTCAACGCTGCGGGGCCATGGGTGGATGAGCTGCGGAAGAAGGATAACTCCTTGAAAGGAAAGCATTTGTTGTTAACTAAGGGCATTCATCTAGTTGTGGATGCGAGAAAGCTGCCGATTAAGCAAGCAGCATATTTTGATGTGCCGGATGGACGAATGATTTTTGCGATTCCGCGTGGGAGCAAAACGTATATTGGTACAACAGATACGATCTATGAAGGAAATCCGGAGAATCCCAGAATTAATGCAGAGGATCGCAAGTATTTGATCGATGCCGTTAATGCAGCGTTCCCAGCCGTTAAACTGCAAGAGAAAGATATTGAATCTGGATGGGTAGGACTTCGTCCACTTGTGCATGAAGAAGGCAAAAGTCCATCTGAGGTATCTCGTAAGGATGAAATGTTCGTATCAGAGCGTGGTCTGATTACGATTGCAGGCGGCAAGCTTACCGGCTTCCGCAAGATGGCGGAGAAGGTCGTGAACCTAGTATCGAAGCAACTGCAGGAAGAAGAGGGAAGAATTTATCCGCCATGTTCCACTGATCGTGAGCTGATTAGCGGAGGGATTGCGCAGGGAGGAGAAACCTTCGAGCAGAATCGCGCTAGACTGATTGAAGAAGGCAAGGCCCATGGATTAATCAAAGGGCAAGTGCTGGATCTCCTAACTCGTTATGGTTCTAATACAAATGTATTATATCGTTACTTGAAAGAGCTGCAGGAGGAAGTGGGCGATGATACGCCGCTTATGGATTTAGTTCTTTGCGCAGAGGTTAAGTATGCAGTCCTGCATGAAATGACCGTGACAGCTAGTGATTTCTTATTAAGAAGAACAGGCTGGATTCTGTTTGATCGCCTGAAAGCGGAGCGGGTAATGGAATCCGTCCTACGCATCATGAGTGAGATGCTTGGATGGGATTCACCTGAACTAGACAGACATCGCACACTCATCATCGAGCAACTTAAGATTGCGCAAGGGGAATAGGGGGGAATAGAGTGAATCATTTTGCAGGCTATATATTTGACTTGGACGGCACCATTTATTTAGGAGATGAGCTCATCCCAGGAGCGAAGGAAACGATCGAATATCTGCAGGCCGAGAATAAGAAGCTTCTGTTCTTAACGAATAAAACAATCGATTCAAGAGAGAAATATGTGGCTAAGCTTAACAAACTGGGGATGCGTGTTTCACTAGATAATCTGCTTAATCCAGCGCTTGTCACCATTCATTATTTGAAGGATCAGCATCCAGGGGCCAAGGTCTATGTCATTGGTGAGGATATTCTGAAGAAAGAGATGCAGGAGAACGGCATTAAGTTTGCAGACACACCTGCTGAGACAGATGTTGTTGTGGTTTCATGGGATCGAGATTTCCATTATGACCATCTTGATTTTGCGTATCAGTCGATCAAGCGTGGCGCTGCTGTGATCTCGACTCACCCAGACCGCACTTGTCCGATGCCAGGAGGAGATGTGCCTGATTGCGGAGGCATGATGGGAGCTATTGAAGGAACGACTGGGCAAAAGATTGATATCATCATAGGGAAACCCTCCATCCTCACTGCCAATACAGCGCTTGCTATTCTGGATCTTAACGCAGATCAATGCTTAATGGTTGGCGATCGATTGGAAACGGATATTCGGATGGGCAGAAATGCTGGCATGAGCACAGGACTTGTACTTACTGGTATTACAAGCAAGGCTGATGTTGATGCTGCTGAACACAAACCAACTTATCTATTAGATTCTGTTTATGATATTCTTAAGTCATCCGTCGTGTGTGATCCTGCTGAATAATGTAGAATACTGACGGTACATACAATGTGGGGTGATGATGATGAAGGTAAATTCTGAAGGTTATGATAGACTGGCGTACTGTCTTAAACGTAAACCGGTGATTACGTCCTTGGTGAATACACAGGAGCTTCCAAGCATTTTGCAGTCGACATCTAATATTGTGTTTGTTCTTAAAGCTGATATTTTCTCAATTGAGGGAATAGTAGAACAAATTAGAGATGCAGGTAAGCTGTCTTTTATTCATTTTGATCTCATAGATGGCATTGGCAAGGATAAGCTGGGCGTTGCGTACATGGCAGAGAAAATCGGGATCGATGGCATTGTAACGACCAAAAGCTCTATCATTACTGAGGGCAAAAAGCATGGCCTAATGACGGTGCAGCGTCTATTTGTATTTGACTCCGTCTCACTCGATAACGGAATTAAAATAACCAAGGCATCTCAGCCTGATGCGATTGAAGTGCTGCCAGGAATGGTATGCTCGAGAATTATGAAACGAATTCGTGATGAAGTGGATGTCCCTGTTATTGCAGGCGGCTTAATGGTAGATTTAAACGATCTTGAAGCAGCGCTGGGAAGCGGTGCAATCGGCATTTCCTCTTCGAGTAAGGAATTATGGAAATGGCAGGATGCGAATGCTTAACATTGTCTAGCTACCATATTTGAATATATGGAGGTTATGATTCTTTGGTATCACCGATCGAAATAAGCATAGATGCAGTAATATTTAGGCTATTATTGGCTGCACTCCTAGGGGGAGTCGTTGGCTGGGAACGGGAGAGAAAGAATAAGCAGGCAGGCTTTAAGACACATTTACTTGTGGCGGTTGGCTCGGCCTTAATTATGCTGCTTTCGATCTATGGCTTCGGTGACCAGCTCTTAAATCATCCGAATGCTAGATTCGATCCTGCCCGTCTAGCTGCCCAAGTAGTCAGTGGTATTGGCTTCTTGGGTGCAGGAGCGATCATCAGACGTTCCAATAATGTGGTGTCTGGTCTCACAACAGCAGCGACATTATGGCTTGTGGCAGGAATCGGATTAAGTGTAGGCGCTGGCTTCTACTGGCCTGCGGTTATCACCATTTTGATCATCATGGGTATGATATGGATCATTAACAAGTTAGAGAGTAAGCTCATTTTGTTCAAAAAGTACGGCAGTCTCCGAATCGTGATGGCGAATCGTCCCAAAAGTGTAGAAATCATTACATCCCTATTACGTAAAGAAAAGATGACTATTGAGCAAATGTCCGTGAAGGAAGAGCTCGATCTGAATCATATCAAAAAAGTGTGTATGGAGTTTCGAATCCATACCTCTAGACGTAAAGGGATGGTCGATTTGTTTGAGCATATTTGGCAAATTGACGGGATTCGGGAAGTCTATATCGATTGGAAAGAATGAAAATTAGGGTCTCATGAAGAAGAACAGGATGCGATACATCCTATTTTTTGGTTTTTTTTAACAAATCTATCAATATCGTTAATCTATTCTGTTAGAATAGAGAGGAAGAGTAACTCTGATTTCTAGAATGGAGTGAATGCCGATGACGATATTTATTAATCTTGCACCGTATATGAATGCCATGGAGGATTTCGCTGAGCTCCTCAGCCGCTGGAATGGGGGGATCGAATTAATGATGGATGGCCCCAATTGGCGTGACCCTGTCGATTGGGAGGAAGAGTTCAGGAGGTTCCAGCAATATCAAGGGGGGATAAGCGTTCATGGTCCGATATGGGAGCTGAATCTAGCTTCTGCAAGGTATGCTGGAATTCGGGAATATTCTTATGAGGTTTATAAAGAATGTCTGAATTGGTGCGCTAAAATAGGCGCTGAGCATATGGTGCTGCATCCGAATTTATATTCAACGCCATTGTTCGACCGTGAGGCATCACAAGCCTTTGCCAAGGAAAACCTAAAGCGTTTAGGCGAATATGCGCGTAAGGTGAATGTAGGCTTAGCAGTTGAAAATATGGGCATGGGCGAATATGCGCTATTCAATCAACAGGAATTTACGGCGTTGTTCAGTGAAATCGAAACAATCACTGCGCTCGTTGACGTAGGCCATGCACATGTGAATGGTTGGGATACCCCACAGCTAATTCGTGATTTAGGGTCTAGAATCCAAGCCGTGCATCTGCATGATAACGACGGCATTGCGGATCTGCATCAGCCGATCGGACACGGCAGCATCGAATGGGATTCGATTTGGGATGCTTTGAATGATCTAACTCATATATATCGTCCGATCTTAGAGTACAGCGAAGGTGTTTCCTTGGGGCTGATGCTGCAGCATGGCGCCGAGGTGGAGAAGCTGTTAACGAAATTGAAATTGCCCGGTAGATGCTTCTAACCATTTTTGCGCAGCGCGATAATCCACTCGTTTTAGCGTTAAACGTAGTATCTGGCACTAATCAACTCTCTCAAACTACATTAATACTGAAATGTCGTTAATGTCTAATGCGTCAGCTATTTTTTATAACATTATTAGATTAACTTCTTGCCGATCCTCATTAATTTAGATATTCTTGCTTATGAAACTCCTGACATCTCCTTCGCAATAACGGAATTGGAACTGATCTACTTGACGTAGAATGGAATTATTACGAACAGATAGAATGCACCATTTACTCAACTCCAGTCATTTATCTAAGCAATTTATAAGATTATTTCCCCTCTCAAGCCATCACTAGTTTGCTTGCATAGGAATAATACGGATGACACCATTAACTATCTCGTGAAGAATCGAGGAATCGCATTTCTGGAGCGTATTTGGGAAAGAGACAATCATCATCCATACTATAGAAATCGTCCTTCAGGTGCTGAAGGTTATATGATGTTTTTAAGAGATTACAGTAATTATGCAAGAATGCTTTTCGACTCTGCCCCTATACGCAAGCTATCATTAGAAATTACAGACGGTCATTGGAAAGAATATGTTGATTTGCTCCTCAATTTTTTAGATTTGTCCTCAATTAATTGAATCCGCTGATTTAATTCCTTATTAATGTAAGTACCGCATGGCAATGTAAAGCTGTGGAAAGGCACGTAAAGCAATCGCTGTAACTCCGCTTGATTGTACATACTCGGGACATCGGTTTTTAAGAAAGGCAGACAAACGAGGGCGTTAGGAATACTTGAAGAGTTCTGTTTTTATACAATAGACTTACGCGGCGGTGTTGAACTAACTGGCAGGATAATTCAAATAATTAAAGAATTATTACAAAGTAGAACTTTTCAATCATCTGATATTTTGCTGCATGAAAAATCAGGCGACTAGATCTACAGCATGATATGCTCCTTTTGAAAGGAGGGATCGCCGTGGATTGGCTTCAACGTATGAACCATGCTATTGATTATATTGAAGATAACTTAGAAAATATTATTGATTATGAACAGATTGCTAAAATTGCATTATGTTCTGTTTATCAATTTCAACGTATGTTTTCATTTATACTTGAAGTACCTTTATCAGAGTATATTAGGCGCAGAAGGCTAACGCTTGCCGCCTTTGATCTACAAAACAGAAAGAATAAAGTCACTGATATAGCCTTGAAATATGGATATGAAACGCCAGAATCATTTTCACGAGCATTTCAAAATCTGCATGGATTGACTCCTACATCGGCGCGCAATGCCGGAAGTGCGTTAAAAGCCTATCCGCGCATCTCCTTTCAAATTACATTAAAAGGAGTTGTCGAGATGAATTATCGAATTGAGCAACGGGATGCTTTTCAAGTTTTTGGATTAGAGGATATATACAATATCGACGATATTGCGAACCAACAAGGAGTTTCTATTCCGGAGGTTTGGCAAAACATATGCAAGAATGGAGAGTTTGACAGATTACGCAACTCGGTAATTGGGGATTGGTGGCGCGAAGGCAATTTCAGCAAGGAGCTTGGAGCCGTTTTTGCATACGATTCCTACAAATTCACAAGCAATACCACTTTCCCATATCTGATCGGGTGTTACAAATCGGAGAATAGCAAGATCAATGAATATACAGTTGTAGATGTTCCGGCATCTACTTGGGTGGTATTTTCAACATTAAGTGATGGGAACGGCAGCGGCAATTATGATTTGCGCTCATTAAAAAATCGGATATTTTCTGAATGGCTACAAACATCAAAGTATAATGTTTTAGATGGCGGCAATTTCGAAATGTATTGTACAAACAAAGACGGTTATGAGTATTGTGAGTTATGGTATCGAATTGAGGAAAAGCAAATAGGATAAGTACAAAGTTCGCTTCGCTAATGAAGCACGATAGCTGAATATCATACATTGTCGAGCAGGCTGCCTAAGCCTGCTTATT
>NZ_JALIRP010000007.1 GCF_022898935.1 Paenibacillus mangrovi
TGATCCCCTTTTCCGACATAAATTTAACTGTTGAATAAAATAAAGTAACTAATGAATCAATAATTATTTGGACCGAAACTTCCACATCTTCTCCATCGGCTGATTTTGAACATTTAGTGTTAATAAAGTCAATGTAGTCATGAAACAATCCATGAAAAAAATCATCAATTGATAAATGACGAAATGAGATTTCATTTTGATTTAATAGTTCTGTCGATATGGAAGTCTTTCCGGAACTTGAAGTTCCATTTAAAAAAACTATTAATCCTTGCTTCAATTTAATCACCCCTTATCTAAGGAATTCGTGTAGTGATTAAGGAATCCTGCCCGTTAGCGTAACAATATTATCTACTCACATCATTTAGCCGTTGTTCAAATTTAGATATCTTTTCTGCACAGCGTCTTATAGCAGCTTGGTGATTAATTATTATTCTGTCTTGCTTTAACTACTCTCGGTATTTGTTTCTCATAAATGGATAATACATTTGAAATCAATTCTTCGCTCGGATTCCCGTTATCTTTCAAAAGTGCATATATAAGGTTCAAGAAAGTCTTCGCGTCTTTCTCTGTTAAACTTTTGATTGATTCCATGGTACTATCATTTGAAAAATTTTCTTCCTTCGTCTCCATAACTATTCCTCCATCTCTAAATATCATTTATTCTTCTTACTCGACGTTATAAATGCGTTATCTCCAATCTACATCCCTTGGTTAAAACGATTCCAGTGGTTGGAAAGCTGCGTTTTTCTGCCCATTACTTCAATAAGAAAAGAGGAGCACATCGCTGCAAGCTCCTCCGCTATCGTGTCCCGTTAGCTCAATGCAACTATGTGTCGCTCACGATCTTCAACGCAAGCGACCTAGCATTGCGCTAGCCCCGAGGAACGCAAAACGATCAAAATCAAGGGAAACAACAGATTGGATGAAAAACGGTTAACCCGTCTGCTCACGCATACATCCTCTGCTATCTATCCTCGCCTGCCATTAGCAGAATTAACCTATTTGCCCCTATAGTATAGTGGCTGCCAAACAGGCTATTTGATTCCGCTTATATCATGATATGTCTTTGTTCAATGCCAGCCACTGCACCGCCAACTCGAACTTGGTTGATTTCACCGCTCTCGCTCAGGCGCAAACTTGCCTTGATTTCAGAAGGACAATCCATCGAATACCCTTGCCTGAACATGACATGCTCCACTTCCTGCAAAGATCGTTGGCCATGTTGGTACAAATAGCTGAGCAGGGCACCGTTGGATGTTCCTGTCGCGCTTTCTTCGGGAATATCGTACAGCGGCGCAAAATTCCGGCATTCCGCAGCAGCATCGTCTGGAGTATCCATCGTGAACAGATGATATCCAACCACATCATATTTTTCGCTGATGGCGGTTATAGCGTCAAAATTGGGCTGAACCTCATTCAAGAGCTTCCTGCTGCGGATCGGGATCAAAATGTCCCGCAGTCCCGTCGAAACAATTTGGATGGGTAACCCGGTTTCCAGATCTTTGGTATCCATTCCCAAGGATGGAGCTATTTCCTCACAGGATATCCTTTCAAGAAATTTTGGTAAAGCCTGTGACAAATAAACAAGACCCTCGGAGCTAATACCGACATCCAAAATCCCTGCCTTGGTTTCTATCGTATAGAAGGTCCCTTCTTTTGCCAAACCCAGCGAATGCATGAGTCCAAATGCAGCAATCGTGGCGTGTCCGCACAGATCAACTTCGCTGGCGGGGGTGAAATAACGGATTTTGTAATCCGCAAGCAAGGATTTTTCCATAAAGGCCGTCTCCGATAAGCCCAATTCCTTCGCTATGAGCTGCATTTCGGCAGCCTTCAGCGAAAGGCCATCCTCTAAGACAACACCTGCTGGATTACCGCCACGCTCCCCTTTCGAAAACGCATTTAATGTATACACTTCCACATTCATGTTCCGCTCGTCCTCTCCTTATCTTCAAAAAAACGATGTGCGCAACAGCACGTCCCATTCGCTAACTTGAGATCCAGCTGGGAAATCTCTTAGTACAGTAAATCGTATCATTAATAATACAGAAAAAATATGGCTACTTTATTTAGAACTACTCTGCCCGCTTAATGACTACACTTTTATTAAACGCTTCAGTCGCTGCTGTCCGTCGTTCAAAAACAGCCAGTTGCTTTGAGTATTCTGTCCATCCATACGAACGCCTACCACGTACATCCGGTTAATCTCGATCTGCTGTCCTCCGCATTTAAACAGTTTCCAGAAGCATCGCGCGGCGCGGTGAACAGTCGGTTCCGACCCGGTCGACTTGGATATGACGGCAGCTCTCTATAGCGAAAGTATTCGGGTTCATCACCAGAATATTGTCCTGTTCTATAGATACTGTTTTAGTAAACAAATGCTTCAATAAGCCCAGTTTGACTCTATCTGTTTGCAATAGTGCAATGAGGTGTCCGCATATTGGTTAAGTACAACGATTCTGGATTTTGAGTATTCACTAAAGCTAGCGAGATACTCTATATGTAGATCAATGAGCTGTTTGGGTGGAGTTGGGGTTAACATCAAGGTTCCAGCATTTAAAAATGTAGAAAGCGCACAATAAATTCAACATCGATTTCTAAGTAGTCTGCAATAGTAATATGTAGCTTCCAATTAGAAATTTCATAAGCGTTGTTAGATACATTACAATACCACATATTGGAACTATTCTGCCCGTTAGCGTAACGCGGCTGCCGATCCATGTCGGCAGCCGCGATTTGGTTTTTTATTACGTTATCAGGCGTAATCGAACTGCTCCCTCGCTATTGTGATAACGTACGTAAGACTGGTTTATTTCTCATAAAATCATGTGTGATTTATCGTCTTTGTAAAATAAAGCCCAACCTGTAATGTACTAGTATGGAATTCAAATTTATGCCCATCAGAGTCAGTAAAATAAACTGACCTCTTATCTCTCTCAACTCGTATACTAGCTGGGTGAATAACCCGTTAACACAACAATTAAAATACAAGGGCTAAAAGCAAATCCGGTACTGTCCAAAAATGAAATGTGCAATTGGCTCCTGGCTGAACTATCCTAAATTTCTACAACTTTTACGATAAAAAACTTATACTTAACAGACGACGATGATACCTTGATCCAACATTCTGTTCAATTCTTTAAAAGCCAGCCACACTTTTGAATAACCAAACTCGCACATAAACCGGAGTACAGCCCTAACTTGATCTATGCTTGCGCCATTTCGAAGAGCGAGTTTTACGTGGAATTCAAAAGGTTCTTCCAAAGTTTGATATAAAACATCAACGGCCAATGAAAGATATGCCCTTTCCAGAGGGGTTAATCCCCCGCGTCGCCAGACCTGTTTCATTTCACGCATAATGAAATTACTTAGATGTGGATCTAAAGATAACAACTTTTCTTTCGTATCGTCGTCAAACAACTCTGCATCTGCCGATTCGATTGATTCAGTTGACACTTCATAATTGAATTCCGGATACATCTCTTTTAATCGCGTTATTGCCTTTAGAACGATGGGATAACCTGCATGGCAGGCTAAATGTAGCAAAACTTCTTTCACTTCTTGGTGAGAATAACCATTCTCTAACGCCATGCCGACATGCAATTGAAACGGAAGATCTAACGTATTATTGCACACATCGTTAACAAGACATAGAAGAGTGCATTCCTTGACCGCCAAGCCTTTCAAACTAAAAGCCTCGGTACCAACCTGCACGGCCATCTTTCCAAAATCCGGATCGACTGCCAGGACTCCTTGATTTGCTTCTTTGTCTTTTGGCGTTATCATTATCATTACCTCCCGTACTTTTTGATTTTCCTATTCCCAAGCCCCGAATTTCTTGGGGAAACTAAAGAGCTTGAATCTCATCTTATCCAAGAATTTACTGGGCATGATTCGCGCCAATAAGGGCAATAGTTTTGACGACGGGCCTACCGGATAACGCGTCTTAGGCACCTTAGCCGTTAATGCATGGAATACAGTCCTGGCCATCATTTCCGGAGGGCTGCCGGCTTTCTCCCGCGCGACTGCAGTATTCAAAAATTCCCGAAAAATATCACCATACCGCTTCACCCCTTCTTCGGGAATTTTTAACAACAAAGCCTCACTATCAGCCATCAATTTGTCAACCGCAGGTGTAGAAATTTCACCTGGACCAATTAAACACACATGAATTCCCCAGGGATGCAGTTCCATTCGAAGAGCATCATTGATCGATTCCAAAGCATGCTTGGAACCACAAAGTGCTCCGCCGAACGGGATGGTTATTTTTCCACCGACCGAACCAACATTGATAATCCGTCCTTTGGCTTTGCGAATCAGCGGTAAAAAAGCCTGGATAACCGCAACCTGCCCGATTACATTGATTTCCATTTGCCGTCTTAGGTCGGAAATAGGCAGATACTCGATCGGTCCGGGAACACCGACTCCTGCGTTATTTACCAGTCCGACAAGGCCGGCTTCCCCAACGGCTTCTGATACAATGCTTGTGGCGGACGCAATCGATGATTCGTCGGTAACATCGATGAACAGCGGTGTTAGTTGATTGGAGGCTTCCTGCCTTAAGGAGTCGGCGTCCTTCTCCTTACGTACTCCGGCAAAAACACGGAACCCATGGCTATCCAGATAGAGGGCGCATGCTCTCCCCATTCCCGACGATGCCCCGGTTACAACAACAGCGCCTTTAACCGGAAACGAACGACCGATTTGTTTACTCATTACTAACACCCTCCAATTGATAATTTGATGGTACTCGATCACTTGTTTTGTCACTCCGGATTGCAGCTTCGTTATACGATCAATCGATCACAACTGTCTTCATAAAGAGGTCGACAATTTCTTCGATTTGTTTCGGATTGGGTCTAGAAGGAGGGGACTCTGCTGCGAAGAGACCGTCAAGAAGAACATATGTGATCAGTGGCCCGACAAACATGCGTGTTACGGCCTCCTCCTTGTCAATCTTCACCACACCTTGCGTTTTCGCTTGTTCCAAGAGAAGAGAAACATGTTGCATAATCCGCTCCGGAACGGTCGAACGAAACAGAATCCCCAACTGGGGGAACTTGGGCGTCTCTGAAATGATCAACCGTACCAAGGCCAAATACTCTGTTTGCATGAGACAGGCGATTATTTTTTGTGCCAGATAAATTAATGCTTCCTGTAATTCCTCGCGGTTGCATGGAGTTAAATTACTAACCTCGAATTCTTGAGAAAAGTTATGGATTATCCGTCGAAACACATCGATGAGAAGATCCTCTTTACCCGAATAGTAACTGTACAGCGTTTGCTTTGAAACTCCGGCTTCTGCAGCAATCGCATCCATGCTACTTGAGACAAAACCTTTTTCCAGAAATAACTGTTGTGCCGCCTTGCGGATCTGATCTCGTTTTGCCTTTGCTCTGGGTAAAAGCTCTGTCAAGTGAAAAGCCTCCTTGTTATATACTTTAATTCGCTCATAAAATCATACTGTACGGTCTAGTTTGATTTTATAACGACTCTCCCTTACTGTCAATATGTGGTAGCTAATTTTCTTTGTTAGCTGTTTGATCCTCAGAAATGAGCTCTAATCGATCCATCGCTGCTTTTGTTAGTATGTCTACAACGACTAATTTTAAAATAATATCCATATAAGTTTATATTTAACATTTTTTATTATTTCTTAAATGACGTTACTTTCAAAATTTAACCTTGCACAAATTAATGCAGACTTGACGCAAAAGGGACTCCAAACACCTACTCTCTCATTTTTCCAGTCCACATCGTTGAAGTAATCTGCCCGTTAGCGCAACGCGGCTGCCGATCTATGCCGGTAGCCGCGTTTTAGTTATTTATTAAGCTATCGTGTCCCGTTAGCATTCCTGTAGATGGATTAATTTCGTCTTTGCAAAAAGAAAAGCGCCTCGGTACGATGGGAGTACACAACGGGTCATAGCCCTTAAAATCCCATCATCCAGGAGGACGCTCTACTATGAAGTTTAAGGCACAGGAGAAACAAAATCAACTCATTGAAAAGATTACCGCCAAGCACCTCGTCGTCGGGATCGACATCGCCCAGCAAACTCATGTCGCACGTGCGGTAAACTTTCGAGGAATCGCCATTGGGAATCCCTTTTCCTTTTCAAACGATGAAGAAGGATTTCACAATCTCCTTCGGTGGGTGCAATCACTACAAGCATCACACAGTCTAACTAAAGCTATTGTCGGGATGGAACCTACCGGTCACTACTGGCTTAACCTTTCCAAGTGGCTCTCGGATCACCAATTCGAAGTCGTTCTTGTCAATCCGCATCTCGTGAAAAGGAATAAAGAAAACCGTGATAACACGCCTTCCAAGAGCGACAAAAAGGATGCTCTCGTTATTGCAGATATGGTCAAAAACGGCTATTACTCTTTCATTCGTAGCACGCCTGAGGCCTTTGTAGAGCTGCGTGTTTATCTCTCAAACCGTGACTCTGTCGTGACGAGACTCGTAAGCGCTAAAAACCAAATCCATCGCTGGGTTGACGTTGTTTTCCCTGAGCTGCGTCAAGTCTTTAAGAGCCTTATGTGTACCGGTTCGTTGGCCACACTTCGTCTTTTCCCTACACCTGAAGAACTTCGGAAATTACAGCCAAAAGAAATCATCGAAGGCTGGAAATCATTGATGAAGCGTCATTCTGGAGAGCGAAAAGCTCGAACTCTTATCGCTCTTGCTTGTAGCTCTGTGGGTTCCAGACAAGCCACGAATGCCTACAAGCTTCACTTGAAGCAGTTACTCGATGAATACGACCTTGCTTGCCAGCAGCTAAAAATAGTAGAAGCGGAGATTAGCGCCGTCTTAGATCGCATACCTTTTGCTAAATCTATGCTTGCTGTCAAAGGGATTAGCGCCATTTCACTCGCTGGTATTCTTGGTGAAGCCGGGGATTTAAGCGGATTTGTTCATGGCAATGCTCTGCTGCGGCATGCTGGCCTTAACCTCGCAGAAGCAAGCTCTGGGAAATGGACGGGTCAGATGAAAATTAGTAAACGTGGACGATCTCGCCTCCGCCGTTTCATCTTCATGATGGCCATGAGTTTGGTTGCAAACAATCCGGAATTCAAAGCGATCCATACATACAATGTTCAAGTGAAAAAGATGAAGAAAATGAGATCCCTGATGAAACTATGTGGTAAATTAGCTCGCATTCTCGTAGGGATGGCTCGTAGCAACGAGGCATACAATCCTCATAAAACGATGCCAATTCAACTAGCAGCTTAAGCTTAATATAATCGTTTCGTCGTACGAATTTTGGCTTATTCGCAGGGTTTCAAAGAAAGCACGGAGTACCGGATACATTGAACCAAAGGGCACCGACCCGTACCGTTAGCAAGACCGGCCTCCACCCCTTGGACAGGCGTAACGAAGGAATGAGAGGGCAAAGACCCGTTGAGACATGGGAGTGAGAACCTCCAGGGGCGGCGTGGAGAATGCGTGCAGTATATGGAAGAATATGGGGTTGTAACCTCCCCCTCTATTTCCCCACGCCTTCATGTTGTTCTGGTCTTCAACTAGCTTTCTCTAACTATCTTTCCGTTGTTCTTGCAAGGGCGGAATCCTGCGAATAAGCGAGTATTCGTGAGAAAACTAAATCGTACCGAGGTAGTTCAATGATCCGTACTTCTACTTATGATACGGTTCTCCGGGTTGTCTGTAACGGAAAGTTTTAAGGCCATCCTTTTTGCGGGATGGCCCTTTCTTTGTAGTGTATGACTAACTGAACTAACGTTTCCGTTTGTTAAATTATTACTTACATACCATCAATAAATTGCCATCTGGGTCACGAAATGCAAACCAGTGTCCATTTTCAATACCAGTAACCAATTCTACTCCGTTATCCTTCATGAATTGATAGGAGCTTTCAATGTCATCGGTTGCGAACATAAATGCAGGTGTCTGATAAGTAGGTGGTCCGCCTGGTTCTTTGCCTCTCCACATCGGCATCGTGTCCAAAATAAGTCCTGCACCTTGCATTGGTAGTGGGCACAGATGTCCACTCATTATTTCAGGTGTTTCCGAAATGCCGAAGATTTTGCAATACCAATCTCGTGCCCTTTCGATATCCCTAACTGGCATGAACGTCCCACCGATTCGGTTTGTAATTGGACTGGTTGATGTGCTCATAAAGCACCCCCTTAACAGAATATGGTAATTTATTCGATTTCATATACGTTATTTCCTTTGTCAATCTACAGATATTTAACGGATAGATTCTGAGGCTATTCCAAATATTTCCCCAATAGTTCAACTAATGCAGACAGCGACTTTCCACGTAATCTGCCCGTTACCTCAATGAAAACAGGGAGGAGTTAACGTGGAAATCTGCTCCCTGCCTATTAACTATCAGACCCACTGCTATACACTCAGTGAGTCGTTTTACTCTCATTTTCTAAGACATGTTAACGATGATTCTGACAGACGGTAATTACGTTGAAATCTGGATCTCTCATGTTGAAAAAGGATACTGCTTCATTTCTATGGATACCTCCATAGATTATTTCAAATCCAAGTTCTTGTACGAATGAAGCTGCTTCATCAATTTCATTTGCAGGCATAAAGAACAAAGGTGAAGCCTTCTCCGGTACAGGGACGTTTTCCATTCCATTTGAATCAATCATGATATCTAAACCTGAGGGTAGATGAAAAATATGTAGGTGTCCAAACCGTTCTTGTTGTTCTTGAGACAGCCTTAACAACTTATTATACATATCAACAGAACGTTCCAAATTCCTTGACCATAAAATTACGCCAGTTACCTTACTTAGAATCGGCGACTGATTGACCATATAGCACCTCTTTTTTATATGAAATTTTTAAAAAGCTAATTGTATATTCAACACAGAATAAACCATATCCTTCCACTACATTCACCGACTTGTATGATGTGTATCGGTTTACAAAATCGTTCCTTCCCTATTAATCCATGATATCCCACATAGAAAATATGATAGACTAGCATTAACAAGGTTTACCACTTACTGAAATAAGGAGAGTTGAGCAGATGGGTTTCCTTAAAAAGATATTCGGAGGCAAGAACGACGGGGAAAAGTCCAAGGACGGCACTACGATTTACAAATACGAAGAAAGAACTGATTATGAGCCCCCTGCTCCAATGGAATATGTGGAAGAAATCATTGCACATTTCGAAACGGTATTTCCCGGTAGAACTAGCAGTGTCTTTCATGAGATTGTATCGGACATCATACATATTGATGTGAATATCATGGAACCTACAGAAAAAGAGCCATTCTGGGTGCTTTACACGAACGGTATGAGTGACTTGCCTATGACGATTCCGAATGAGATACTAGCTGGGCTCAATGATCATTACGATCGGGCGGAAGTGATGATGTTTCTTCCTGCTTCCTGGGAACTTACACAAGAATCCGTAAAGGATGAAAACAATTACTGGCCTATCCGACTCATGAAGCAGATGGCTCGTTTTCCCCATCAGTATAATTCCTGGTTGGGATATGGACATACCATCCCAAATTACCAGGACTATGAACCATATGCCGATGGAACCGGTTTAAATGGGGTTGTACTCTATCAATTAAAAGAAGAGATCAGCGTCATCAGAGCCAAGGACGGTAATAAGATTCAAACTTATTTCTTGATTCCTCTGTATAAAGAGGAGATGGATTATAAGTTAGAGCATGGCATGGATGCATTGATGGAAAGATTATCAGAGCTCGGAAATGAAGTGCTCATGTTAAATGCGAACAGAAGAAATACCTGCAAATAACATTGTGCTGACGGTGTCAGTAAGCTCAAAAAGCCCATCCCGCAAAAGGATGGGCTTTCGTAACATTTATTTTATATATTCATGACTAACTAATGCACCTGCGATCACATCGGTCGGTATAACAAATTCCACCACACCCATATACCCCGGAGCGACTTCGTATTTATCAAAGGAGATAACAAGTTTGCCTTCATTGTTAATATAGAAGCTCTGATCTTTATCAACGGTTTCAAATCCTAATTCATTATCTAACCAATACGTCTTATCGGGGTCTTGTTTCATCTGCTGACGCATCTGTTCTTTAATATTTTCACTGATCAGGCTGATATAGCTATCATCTTTAAATAAACTTGGCAATGTAATCAAAAGTTGATTTTTCTTGTCCACCGTGTCGTATTTAAATGTTGTCGAGGATGAACCTACCGTATTTACAACAAATCTGCCTACAACAAGGATCTGATCATTATCAGTTTTGATGACATAATCGCTTTTAACGCCTGTGTGCCCTCCGCCGTTTTTCTCTAATTCCTCCATCTCTTCTTTAAAACTGTTAAACAGCTCTTTATTTTCCTCAAGGTATTTGTCATTTAGGGTGGCTTCTAGAGTTTTGTTTTCCATGTTCGTAATGGCTGGAACTTTTATATCGACTTTGGCATTACCATCATCTACTTTAAACTCAGTAAAAGTTAGTACCTTGACAAGCGAGCCAACCACGGGCACATCTGTTAAAGCATTTGCAAAAGTCGGACTGGCATTAATCCCTGTTACAAACACAATAGCTGCTACCCCGACCGCAGCGAGCCCCTTCATGATGCTCATATGTTTTCTCTTTTTTTGCTTGAGCGCTTTTTGCACGACAAAATCCAATTCATCAGGGATGGGTATATCCTTATATTTTCGTTTCAATTGTTCCATCTGTTCGTCCATGTTACTTGACCTCCTCCAAAATTTCGTTACTCATTTGAATTCGAAGTATGCGAAGCGCTTTATACAATCTTGATTTTACGGTACTGAGGTTTTCATTAAGCACTTCCGCAATTTCTTCAATTTTCATATCTTCAAAATATCTAAGTATAATTACAGTCCGAAATGCATAAGGTAGTTCCTCCAAAGCCTTTTCTAGATCAATGTCTTGATAGACATCTTCATTTGAAGGGATGTGTAATTCCAACGTCTGATCGTCCACGAGTTGTATCCTCTTTTGTTTTCTAAGGAAATCGATCGATGTATTCATCACGATTCTGTAAAACCAACTTTTCATAGCCACTTCGGATTGTATGGAATATGAAGATAACAAAGCCTTATGGATGGAATCCTGGACAATATCCAATGCATTTTCAGCATTCTTTACATAACTGAAAGCAAAACGATACAAATTCTCTTTGTTTTCTGTAATAAATCGAATTAGCTCTTTGTCTAACTTGTTATTCATGGAAAAACTCTCCTTTGATACGCGCGCATCATTCTCATGTCTTTCATATGTAAGACGTGTGAGCTACCTAAAAAGTCTATTTTCGTTAATGGGAAATGTAACTAAAAAAACTCGATGCCCCTATAGTATAGGTAATCGAGTTTTTGGTATTAGGCGGTTGGTTCCTTCTTATTGTTTTACAGTGGCCTGATTGTCCGCAAAAACGACCTTAAGTTTATTTTCTTGCCAAGATAAAACAAGATGATCTACGTATCCACCATTTCCTCCTTGAGGAGCCGTAACAATGATATCGTCCACTTTATCACCCGTATAGTCACCAACAATCAAGTTCGGTTCTCTTCCAAGCTCTCCGTACATAGTACCATCTGTACCTTTGTTCAACCAATCATATTTTGTGTACTTTTGAGTTTTTCCATCTTGTACGATGATCGATAAATCGCTGGCATATGCATCCAGTTCTCCATTATACATTTCTTTTGTACCTACCAGGATTACTCTGTCAGCAACAGAATCCCCTTGAACATCGGTAGTTTTGTAATCTAGAACATACGTATTATCCTTGAATTTAAGTTCAGGTACTATAAATTTTTGACCGATTTTTAGCTCAGATAATGTTTTCACAGCTTGCTCCGTTTTCGCTTGTGGGACGGCGGTTGCCTGCTTAGCAAATGTAACTTGATGTGTACTGATCGTCGCAGAGCAAAGGAAACCTGCCGCCAGTAAAATGGAAACTTTCTTTACGTTTAATTTTTTCATTTTCTAAACCTCCATTGATGTTTGCTTGCCTTACATAAGTAAGACGTACGAGGTACCCTAAAAAGTCTATTTTTCAATTCAAGAAGTGACATTATCAGAAAAACCCCTGAAACCAAAGGTCTCAGAGGCTCAAAATCACTCTATACTACATGCTTTACACTAAAAGAATTCTTAATTTACGTTAGCTTTTGGAGTGCATCCCTTTCTTCCAAGTATCCTTTAACGGAACGATGCGGTTAAATACAAGCCGATCACCAGAACAATATTTCTTATCTAAACAAAAATAGCCATGACGGAAAAATTGGAACTTTTGCTCCGGAAGTGCATTTTCAATGAAAGGTTCCATTAAAGCGTTCTTGATGGTAATGAGCGAGTCAGGATTTATTTTATCCGTCCAATCCTCGCTGTCCTCCTTCGGAATATCTTGGTCAAGCAGCAGTTTCTCATAAAGATGAACATCAACCTTAACGGCGTGCTCCGCAGATACCCAATGGATCGTCCCCTTTACCTTACGCCCAGTAAACCCCGTACCGCTCTTCGTGAGCGGGTCGTAAGTACAACGAAGCTCCTTAATTTCGTCTGTTTCCCGATCCTTGACTACTTCCTCGCACCGGATAAAATACGCCCCCTTTAATCTCACCTCAGCATTCGGACTCAGACGATGGAAGCCCTTGGATGGCTGCTCCATAAAATCGTCCCGCTCAATATAAATCGTTTTGGAAAACGGAACTTCTCTATGACCCAGTGCCTCATTTTCACTGTTGTTTTCAATCGTTAGCAGTTCCATGTCATCCTGAGGATAGTTGGTAATCACGACCTTTAGAGGGTGTAATACGGCCATGATACTAACCGTTTTTTCTTTGAGATCCTGCCTGAGACAATGATCCAAGAGTGAAATATCTACTATACTTTCAGTTCGAATGCTGCCAATCGTTTCTATGAAGCTGCGTATACTTTCTGGGGTAAAGCCTCTTCTTCTTAAGCCTCGAATTGTCGGAAGTCTAGGATCATCCCAACCGTCTACGAATCCTCCATTTACCAGAGACCTCAAAAACCGCTTGCTTGTCACAACACCCGTCAAGTTAAGCCGGCCGAATTCCCTTTGCCGTGGGGGATCCGGATAATCAAGCTCTTTTAAGACCCATTCGTATAATGGGCGATGATCTTTAAATTCATTTGAGCATAAGGAATAAGTGATACCCTCAATCGCATCTTGAATAGGATGGGCAAAATCATACATCGGATAAATGCACCAGTCTTTTCCCGTCCGATAATGCTCTGCATGGATAATTCGATAAATAACAGGGTCACGCAAATTTATATTGGGCGAGCTCATATCGATTTTGGCGCGAACAACCTTAGATCCAGCAGGAAAGTCGCCATTTTTCATTTTCGCAAAAACCTCCAGATTTTCCTCGACTGTTCGGTCTCGATAAGGACTGTTCCTGCCCGGCTCTGTCAAGGTTCCCCGATACTCCGACACTTGGTTCGGCGTTAAATCACAGACGTAGGCTTTTCCACGCCGGATCATTGTAATGGCGGCTTTATATATTTCTTCAGAGTAGTCCGAACCGAAATAAATATGATCTCCCGGATCGTAACCTAGCCACTTCATATCCTCGATGATCGCATTAACGTACTCAATATCCTCCTTAAGGGGATTCGTATCGTCAAAACGAAGATTGAACATCCCGTTAAAATTTTGAGCCACTGTAAAATTCGTGTTTATGGCATATGCGCTGCCGATATGAAGGTAGCCATTCGGTTCAGGTGGAAAACGCGTGCACATTTCCCTGCCAATAGGGTTCTGCTCAAGCTCTTCTCTAATCAACCTGAATATAAAATTCTCAGCTTGATGTTCTTTTTCGTTAACCATATCGACGCCTCCTAATGAACTGGATAAGGGACCATCCAAAACAAAAAAAATTTCACCTCCAAGACTCTTTTGTCTTGGGGACGAAATTTTCGTGGTGCCACCCCAGCTTCATTAATATGTCGCCATATTAACCTCTTCAAGTACGACATTGCAGGCAATGCTTATACTCTAGCTCTATAACGGGAGCTCCCGTCACGTCATCTCCGTTAAAGGTTCCGACGTACTGCTCAGAGGCTTGCTTCAGGGAAAAGCTCTTGACTCCTTTTCAGCTGCCGGAGTTCTCTGTGCAAGAACATGTTCCCTTACTCTTCTCATCATCGCGTTTGATTATTGCCTACATAATACCAAATCATTCCCATTTTTGTAAACGGCGATTCAAGGCATCGATCATTTTTATGTATTGCAGATCTCCTAGTCCATAGTGAGGAAATAGAGAGAATAATTGTTGCAATAAGTCATCCTGAGACAGACCCAAATGTTTTCTTATATAATCAGTGATTTTATTATCTTCCTTTAAATATTCTAAATATAATCTAATTCCCTGGTACATCACAGGCATTAATTTAACTTCAGGTAGACGATGATAAATCAAAACTTGTTCATAAATTTCTTTATAACCTCCTAGCAATATCTCCGTTTCTTCCACGTCATAAGTCGTCTCCTTAACCATATGAAAAAACACTTTCCCTTTATATCCCTCTTGTTCTAGAAACGCCAGTGCAGTCAGTAAATTCATTTGACAGAACATGTCATCACCAAACCATAAAACAATACATTTGTATTGGTTTTCAAATAGAGGTTTCAATGGAGTCACGGTAATCGTCTCGTAATCTTGTGTAGACACCTGATGTCCGGAAGCCCTGATTTTTATAAATTCATCACTGAAGATCGTAACAGTAGTATCATTTGAACACATCGCCTCATTAAAAGGAACATAATCACTTTTTTCCATTAACTGATGTTTATAAAATTCTTCATACATCATCTGTCCATTTAAGATATTCAATAGATCTTGATCAAACTGATCATATATTTTATTTTGTAGAGCTCCAATTTTTAATTTCTGTGAAATGTCCATCATAAAACCGTCCTTTCTACTATTGATATTAAGTTTCTTTATGGTGTTTCCAGTCAATCATCTCCTGCATCGTATTGTTCATAAGCACCCCCTCCTACATTTATTATAAATGAAAAGAATATCGTTTTTTTGATATAAGTTGTGTTGCTTATATGACGGAGGTGTATGGAAGGTGCGAAATCGGGTGCATAATCATAAAGAAAAGCAGCTCTCTTAAACAAGCTGCTTTCTCTTTTTATTAGTGGCTAAAGCCATGATCAAATAATTCCCTATAACCTAGCCTAAAAGAAATCCTTTTCCGAGCGGATCAGCAGGATCCACAATAAACTGGTGTGTGCCTGTGATGAAAGCTCTCCCCTTAATTTCGGGGATAACGGCTTCCTTATCGGCCACATACGTCTTCTCCAGAATTCGTCCGGTGAATTGACTATTCACGATGCTTTCATGGACAAAATCTTGGTCGATGTCGAGCTCCCCACGTGCATACAACGCTGCCATTCGTGCGCAGGTACCCGTTCCGCAGGGGGAACGGTCAATTTGGGCATCAGCGAAAATCGTCACATTACGCAGATGTGAACCATCCCTACGTGGCGAATCAGAGACGATAACGCCGTAAATGCCCTGCAGTTCCGGTTCCAACGGGTGTCTTACCGTAAGGGTGCTTTCGATGTATGCTTTAATCGCTGAGCCCCACTGTTGTAGATCCGGAAGTTTGGCAATATCGACCGACGTCCCAATGTCCTCCGCTTTGACAATCGCATAGAAAGCGCCCCCAAAGGCAATGTCAACCGTAAAGGACTTGCCTTCAATCACCACTGGATAGTCTTGGGCGTAAACGAAAGAGGGAACGTTTTGGAATGATACCGACTTCACTTCCGTGCCTTCGTGATCGGCATGCGCAATCACTTTCCCGGCCGGGCTATCGATAATAATTTGTGAGCGGTCTTCGGCTGCTGGGAGAAGTCCCAATTCGAGAGCTGCCGTAACGACAGCAATAACGCCATGGCCGCACATCGTGCTGAAGCCTTCATTATGCATGAACAAAACGCCAAAATCGGCGTCAGGACTCACTGGCGGAGTCATGACACAGCCGTACATTCCATGATGACCGCGTGGTTCATACATGAGCACTTTGCGAATGTAATCGTAATGTTCCCGGAAATACGCTCTTCTGGCAAGAATCGTATCGCCTTTCAATGGAGGAATGCCTCCCGTAATAATGCGCAGTGGTTCTCCGCCGGCATGCGCGTCAATCGTCGTATAATACTGTTTCAGTTCCATTTTCAACGACCTCCTTGTTTGGATTACCCGTGATCTTCCGCTGGCGGAATTAATAAAAAGCCTTCTGGATGCTCATCGTCTTCATGTATAAAAAATGTGTGCATCCCCATAACCCAGGCCGAGCCTTCAATCTTTGTCGTCACTGCAGGATAGGGGCCGACATGCGTTGTATTCACGATTCGAGCCCGGAAGAGCGATCCAACAATGCTTTCATGAACGAACTCTTCATGGATGCCTATTTCCCCGTTCGCAAACAATACAGCAAGCTTAGCTGAAGTTCCCGTACCGCAGGGTGATCTGTCAATGCCGCCAGGCGGGACGATGACGGTATTTTTCACGTCTGCTTCCGGATGCGACGGGTCTGAATAAAATTCAACATGCGTTACACCTTTCATATACAGCGCTTCGGGATGCATTACCTCGATAGATTGGTTGATTGCTTTGCGTATGCTCACTGCTTTGGCCACGATCGTGTCCGCATTCGATGGAACCAACTCAATGCCCAGTTTTCTGGCATCCGTTATTGCATAAAAATTGCCACCGTAGGCGATGTCGCAATCAACGCTCCCTACTCCTTCCACTTCCACATTCAGTCGTTTGTATAAAAAAGCGGGGACATTCTGAAAAGCCACACTCAGTACTTTCCCGTCCCGCACCGAAAGTTCCGCTTCAACCAGTCCGGCTGGGGTGTCGAGCTTCACATATGTTATTGGCTCCGTAACGGTAATCATGCCGGTTTCGACCAAAGCCGTGCATACGCCGATGGTATCGTGTCCGCACATCGGTAAATAACCGCCGGTTTCGATATAGATGACCCCGATATCCGCATCCGAACGACAAGGTTCCACGAGTACAGCGCCCGACATCACGCCATGTCCTCTCGGTTCATACATTAATATTTTCCGAATCCAATCATATTCGGTTTTCATATGAAGCATTTTTTCGGACATCGTTGCTCCAGACAGCTTGGGAATGCCGCTGATGATTGTTCTTGTGGGATTGCCTCCGGTATGCGTATCTACGGTCATAAACACTTTTTTGCTTTTCATGCATGATTCACCTTCTTCCGAAATCTCTCGAATTTTAATGGCTCAGTTGAAATAACCGTGTCAGGCTGTTCCGTTATCATTTGGCTCATCAGTTTGCCCGTTACCGCTGCTAAACTGATGCCGTCTCCTTCGTGACCTGCAGCAATATAAAATCCGGGAACCTCATCGACTGCCGATACAATCGGTAAATGATCCTGTGTCCATGGCCTGAGCCCTGTATAGGTACGGATGACGTGGAAATCGCCGATTTTTGGATAAAAGCGGAGCGTTCTTCTCGCCATCGTACGAATCGCTTCCATATTTACCGTCGTGTCAAACCCGACAAACTCCCTGCTGCTGCCGATCAGAAAATTTTGGCTCTCCGTGGGCTCGAATACGAGAGCTACTCCGTATTTCTCTGTTAATGGATCGACCTTACGCTCACCACCGAACTTGGAGATCAAATAACCGAACTCCATCACTTTGCGCATACCGACTGGCACTTGGCGGGAGGCTACAATCAAATGTCCTTTTCGCGGTACGATCGGGATATCTATGCCAACCATTTGGCCGATAACTGGCGCCCATACCCCCGCTGCGTTCACGATTTTTCGGGCTGAAAAATCACCCTGAGTTGTGCAAATCTTGAAATCAGCCGTTAATGGATTTCTCAAGATGGACTTAACCTCTGTATTTAAACTGACACGAACCCCGTATTTTTTTTGCGCATCGTCAAATAAGGCAAAGGTAAGCAGGTACGGATTAACGGTGGAGTCCGTTCCGCACTCCAATCCTCCAGGAAGGTCATCTGCAAGGAAAGGAGATTCCTGCCTTATATCCCCGCGGTCTAGCATCCGGAATGATAGCCCGAGCGCCTTCTGCCTGTTTACCCATAACTGCGCCGCCTCCATTTCCTCATCCGATTCACAGACGAGAATGCTGCCTGGCAACCTGTACTCGAACGGACTGCTGAGCTCCCTACTCAGTTCATCAATAATGCGTTGGCTGGTAAGTGACATTTGGCTGTCAAATCCAGGGTCTTTGTCAATAGCAAGAATATTGCCATCACATCGTGATGAGGTTCCGCTCGCGAGCTCTCCTTTTTCAAGTACAATGACGTTCACCCCCTCTCTGCCCAAAAAGTATGCAATAGCTGCACCGATAATCCCGCCACCGATGATGACGACCTCGGCATGGTTCACACCCATAGCCACGTTCCTTTCCAGTAGAATCATCAACTTCAAACTCATGTTCAAGTAGCAAGTTTTATGCCACACCAGATGAACTGGTCTGTTTA
Source organism: Paenibacillus mangrovi (assembly GCF_022898935.1). Classification (GTDB taxonomy): domain Bacteria; phylum Bacillota; class Bacilli; order Paenibacillales; family Paenibacillaceae; genus Paenibacillus_AQ; species Paenibacillus_AQ mangrovi. The sequence goes on from NZ_JALIRP010000007.1 coordinate 18,510, forward strand.
TAGGAGAATCGAAAATTTACAAGTTATAGGACGACGTGTATAATTTAACCAATATGTTAACCCATATAAAGCGAGGTAAGCCCAATGAAACACGAAGCTCCTGCCATCATCGATCTTATCCGAACCAATTATTGTTTTATAGAAAATAATATTGATACCAGACATCGTTTGGAGCTATCTTCCTTGCAATCGGACCCGGAAATGATTCTATTTTTTAGGGATGGAAATCAGCTTTATGTTTATACAGGAACCGATTGGTCGAACGGTATGGAGCTCGATAGCATTCCTTGGCAAACTACAAGATCGGTCTGCAAAGAAGCGACGATGAAAGAGATTATTCCGCTCTTTCAGGTAAGCGATTACATTTTGGTGAATGAACTGAATGACCAACCTATCGGTTATGTCACAGCCGCTGACGCGCTTGCAACTTGTTATCAAGCACATCAATATTTGGAAGCATATTTTGAGGCCATGATTGAGACTATGGATGCCTCGGTTTCCATGATTGATGATCAGGAAAATACCGTCGTATGGACTCCAGGTGCCGAACGGATTTTTTCAATTAAGGCGAAAGACATCTTAGGCAAGCCGATGCCTGAATTTTTTCCCGTCGATATGCTGCAAATCTTAAAGACACATCAGACCGGGGAAGGTGTCTTCCAGAAACTGCACCAGCCGCGGCCAGACATATATGTTCTGATCAACTCGAATCCGATTCGGCTCAATGGGAAAATTATCGGTTCCGTCGTTGCGGAAACGGACATTACCAGCGAGGTAAGATTGAATCAAGAACTGTTTAACGCAACATCCAAAGTTCATCAGCTTCAGCAGCAAATGGCTCACTTAAATCCGTCATCCGATCCGTTCAGCCAAATCAAAGGAACAAGCAAAGCTATTAAGCGCACAGTCGATATGTGCAGAAAGATCGGATCGACCAAGGCGACTGCTCTTATTCTCGGTGAAAGCGGAGTAGGCAAAGAGCTTTTTGCCAAGGCTATTCACGATATTAGGGAGAAACCTGACGCTCCTTTTATAGCCATCAATTGCGGCGCTATTCCACCATCCCTGTTTGAAAGCGAGCTTTTCGGGTATGAAAAGGGAGCATTCTCCGGGGCTGATCTTAATGGCAAAAAGGGAAAAATCCAACTTGCTGCAGGCGGCACCTTATTTTTGGACGAAATCGGTGAAATGCCTCTCGATATGCAAGTCAAACTCCTGCGCGTGCTTCAAGAGAAAAAATTTTATGCGGTAGGCGGAACCAAGCAATTAAATGCCGACTTCCGGGTTATTGCTGCTACCAATCGCGATTTGGAAGATCAGGTCAAGAAAGGGGACTTCCGTGAAGACTTGTATTACCGGTTGAATGTCGTTACATTAGTTGTCCCCCCTCTTCGAGAAAGAAGAGAAGACATTATTGAATTGACTCATTTTTTTCTTAACGAGTTTGCCTTAAGCTATAACCGATTGATCCAAGACTTTCCGCAGGAAGTTCTCCTTGATCTGCTCCATTATCATTGGCCGGGTAATATCCGGGAGCTGCGGAATACGATTGAGCGATTAGTCGTTTTTTCATCTGACGGTACGATCGAGAGGGATTATTTACCAATGTCGATTTTATCAGATAGAAACGGCAAGGAACTCCCCCAAGCTGAAACAACTACGGGTGCGCTTCTAACGATGCAAGAGGAGCTCGAAGCGCATGAAAAACAGATCATCCTGTATGCACTGAAAATGGAAAACGGAAACAAACAGGCTGCCGCCAAAAGACTTGGCTTATCGCGGGCAACGTTGTACAACAAAATGAACAAGTTCGGTATCACCGATTAAGGCACTAAAACAACAAGTCCTTATGTCATAGAGATCTGCGTGCCAACGCCAGCCAACAACGCCCGATCATAGATTGCTTTGGCAACGACGACATCCATAGCAGCCAGACCCACTGATTTGAACACTGTTGTTTCGTCATGTCGCTCACGGCCCGGCTTCAATCCGCTGACAATCTCCCCGAGTTCTGCGTAAATAGAGGCCGGATCAAAGAGTCCTTGCTTTTCGGGAATGATGAAATCGCCCGTTTCCTCTAATGCCAATTCCCTGGATTCAACGACGATTTTGTCGGCATGGGCGATCAGGTGAGTCGGTAGTTCTTGCATATTTGGACGGAAGGATCCGACCGCATTTACATGGACCCCCGTAGGGACTGCCTCTTTGTTGAAAACAGGATGCATGGAGTTCGTAGCGGTGACGATAATATCGGTTTCCCTAATAGCTTCGTCTGCATCACTGGCAACTGTTATCTTAAGCATTCTTTGCTCTGATTCGGCAGATTCCTTCAGTTCGTGCGCCAACTCAAAGGCTTTGTGCGCATGCCGATTATACAAGCGGATTTCCTCAATAGGACGTACTTCTCTTATGGCTTGAATGATTCCTCTGGATTGCGCCCCAGTTCCAATGACGCTTAGCACTTTCGCATTTTCCTTCGCCATGAGCTTGCTGGCCAGGCCTGATGCGGCACCGGTACGGATGACCGTCAAATAAGATGCCTCCAGGATGGCCAGCGGCTCCCCCGTTTCAGTGTCTGCAAGTACCATCAAACCGTAAATCGTCTGTTTTCCCCTGGATGTATTATTCGGAAACACCGAAACGAACTTAACACCCAAGCTGTTTGCCGCTTCTACAAATGACGGCATAAATAACGACGTTCCCTCCGATTTTTTCATATAAAGAGCTGTACGGATGGGAGTGATGGCGCGCTGCCCCGAATACTCGGACAAAGCAACGCTGACTGCATCAATGACTTCCCCCATTTTGATTACTCTGCCTTGATCATTTGAAGACAAAAATAGCATGGAGATCTCCTTCCCCTCTTTTTGTGAGTAGAGGGCTTCTCCCCCTCTCGTTTTCTTAATGCAAAGTACATACCAACTCATTTCGCGCAAATAAACGAGATATCATGTCTAATTCTCTTTACAAAACACGGCTGTCATTTCAAATTTTAGACACTGATATTCAAAACAATATTGTTTTACGTTGACATAAAGCTGGCATTTTTTTTGCAAGGAAAATAATGTAGAAATCAATTTGATATAAATTGGGAGGAATTGATGTGCAAACAAGAATTGAAAAGCTTAGGGAACTGATGGAAACCCTCGAACTGGACGGCATGCTGATCGAGAGCCCAAGCAACCGCCGTTATATCACCGGATTTACCGGTACCGCAGGGACTGTGCTAATCTCTAGAAATCAAGCTAAGCTGATCACTGATTTTCGTTACGTCGAGCAAGCCGGTGCTCAAGCAATCGGATTTGAAATCGTTCGGGTGTCTAAAGCTTCAATGATTCAGCAAATTGCCGATGAAGTTTCGAAGATGAACATGAACAAATTGGGCTTCGAAAAAGAACATCTCACCTTCGGTACGTATCAGAAATTGCAAAATGCGATCGCTGCCGAGCTGGTCCCTGTTGCCGGAGTCATAGAGAACCTGCGCATGGTTAAATCCGAAACTGAAATTGGCTTCCTTCGCACTGCCGCACAAATAGCCGACACTTCGTTCGCCGAAATTCTTGAACATATTCGTCCCGGACTCACCGAAAAAGAAATAGCCAATACCTTGGAATCAACCTTGCGCAAGCATGGGGCTGACAGCTCCTCTTTCAATTTAATCGTCGTTTCCGGCCATCGCTCCGCCCTTCCTCACGGCTTGGCCAGTGAGAAAATCATTGAAAATGGCGATATGCTTACGTTCGACTTCGGCGCATATTACAAAGGCTACCGCTCCGATATCACGAGGACAATCGCCATCGGGAAGCCCGATAAACAACTGCAAGATATCTATCAGATTGTGCTGGAAGCAGAGATGAAGTGTATCGCCCTACTGAAGCCGGGAGCATTATGCAGCGAAATCGACACCTTTACGCATAATTACATCGAATCGCTTGGATATGGTGAATACTTTGGTCATGGCACGGGTCATGGTATCGGATTGGATATCCATGAAGAACCCTTCTTCTCGACCACCTCAGAAAAAGTGCTGGCTCCGGGTATGATCGTAACAGTCGAACCCGGGATATACATCCCTAATCTCGGGGGTGTCAGAATTGAGGACGATGTACTGATCACCGATACGGGATATGAAATAATTACAAATGCTTCAAGAGAGCTTATTGTTTTGTAAACAATTATTGAAACCGCTGTCATCTTCACGGAGCAATGTCGATCCGCTCATGCTGTATGTGTATAAAATGGGAGTTCAAATGACGCAAGATACCGGACGAAAGTTTATTTTTCCAGTTATATATAATTTGAACTAAAGTTTAACCATTCGCCTTCTTGATTCATGTTGTTAATCAAAGAAATAGGTACCTATTCTTTAGTTCAATTTATATAATTGGCGAGATATTTGCTGGAGAAAGTTTTAGATCTTGGTTGCAAAGCAGAACAGGAAAGGATGGTATCTAATGGAATCCCAATCAGTAATCATTTGTCGATGTGAAGAAGTGGACTTGAAGCAGTTGCTTGAAACGGCCGAACGGTTCTCCTGCTCTTCACGCGAATTGAAACTTCGTTCACGGGCAGGCATGGGATATTGCGGCGGTCGGACCTGCCGCTTGCTTGTCGATTCGATTGTACAGCAGCTCACAGATACGCAGACATCCAATGAAATACCGCTCAAACATCAGCCACCCGTTCGTCCTGTCACATTTCAAAACTTGGGAGGAGGTCTTTCATGAAATATGGTCGCGTTACGTATCATCCCGTATTGGGGACTCTAGACAAGCGAGAAAGCCTCCGCTTTCTGTTCGATGATCAAGAATTCGAAGCTTATAAGGGAGAAACAATCGCGGCAGCCTTGCTTGCCAATGGTGTACGTACACTTCGCCGTCATGAAGAGACCGGTACGCCCCGAGGCATTTATTGCAATATCGGTCATTGTTTCGAATGCCGCGTGACAATCGATGGGATAACCGGACAACGAGCTTGCCTTACAGTGCTGAAGGATGGTATGAATATTCGTTCAGGTGAGATGCTTCCTACTCCATTAAAGAAAGGAGCCCATTAATAATGACAGATGTTCTTATTGTCGGTGCTGGTCCTGCTGGCTTATCTGCCGCTATTTCTTGTGCGGAAAGAGGGTTACAGGTTCAAGTCATCGACGAATTCATGAGACCGGGAGGTAGACTGCTTGGTCAGTTGTATCAGGAGACAGACGGCTCCTGGTGGAACGGGATCGAAGAAGCGGCCAAACTTCAAGATAAGGCCGCATCACTTGGCGTCGTGCTTAAACTTGGCATATCCGTTATCGACTTAAATCAGTCGGAAGACGGCTGGATCGTTTATACATCGACCGGTATCCTTAAAGCGCCGGCCCTTTTACTCGCGACAGGCGCAGCAGAAACGGCTTGTCCTATTCCGGGTTGGACGCTGCCTGGCGTCATGTCCATCGGCGCCGCTCAAGTGATGACGAATGTACACAGAGTCCGCGTAGGTATGCGCGGAGTCATTGTAGGGATTAATGTACTGTCGATGGCGATTGCGCACGAACTTGAACTCGCGGGCATCAAGATTGCAGCCATGATGCTTCCCGCTAAAAATATGATCAACAAAGATGTGGGGGATCCTAGAAAAGTGATGCAGTCCATCGTCCGTCTCGGTCATCTTGCGCCATCTCCCCTACTTCGCCTCGGAAGTGGTTTAATGCGTTATTCCTCTCTGCAATCCTTGGGTCTTCACTTATATCCCAAACGAGGTTTTAAGGTATGGGGGATTCCTGTCCAGCTGCGTAAAGCTGCAGTAGAAATTGAAGGCATTGAGAAAGTCGAGAGCGTACGGGTGGCCAATATATCGCCAGAAGGCGATATTGTCCCGAGTACTTCTAGAAGCTTGCCGGTCGATTTCGTGTGCATGGCCGGTGGCCTTTATCCTTTAGCCGAACTGGCGGCAGTCGCCGGCTGCCCGTTTCGGTATGTCCCTGAATTAGGAGGACATGTTCCACTTCACAATGCTCGAATGGAAACGCCGCTCGCAGGCCTGTTCGTAGCTGGCAACATCACCGGCATTGAAAGCGCCAAGATCGCTGCTGCTCAAGGTTCCATTGCCGGGTTATCGATCGCGGCTTTCCATCAAGTCAGCGGAACTGAAGAAGATCTGTTGGAATCCATTCAAAATCTTCGAATAACCCGCGAGAAGGCTTCGATCCAGTTTCACCCTCAAGTCGCCGATGGACGGCGACGGCTGGAGTCGATGTTCAGCGAGAACTTCAGTTAAAAATGCGGCAGGGAATAATTCATTCCCGGCCGCATTTTTTTAGATAATTTATATCTTTTTGAGGTCTACGCAAAGGATTAATCGCAAGAAAAATTACCGCTAAATGCGGTCCTCGCTTCATAGAAGTACGTCGGTAGACGTTTTTCCTATAATATGAACTACGTATAACTTATTCCGCAAGTTTTTACTTCGCTATAGAAATCCAGCGCTGCTTGCCCTTGCTCTCGCGAGTGTGAACTTGACATTTTCATTCCGCCAAAAGGTGACTGATACTCCACACCGGCCGTTTCTTGATTGACTCGAACCATACCGGCTTGCGCATCGTCGAGAAAACGCAGACCGTTCGATAAATCCCTTGTGAACACTGAAGCGCTTAGGCCGAAAATCGATTGGTTACATAAATCAACCGCATGTTCGTAATTATCAGCCTCCAGCATGACGGCAAGTGGACCGAAAATTTCCTCTTGAACAAGTGCATGATTGCTATCGATGCCTCTAACAAGAAGCGGATAAACGTAATGCCCCTGGCATTCAGTCACTCTCTGCCGGCATTCGGCGATCACTTGAGCTTGTTCGCGGGCCATTTGCACGTAAGACATGACGCTTTGATATTGAGATGATGAGGCGACAGGCCCTAGATATGCAGTGGGATCAAGCGCCGGCCTAATGTTTAGCGACTGGATCGCTTCCTGCATCGCTTCGGTAAAAGCAGGTGCGATTTCACGTTCCACGATAATGCGGCTCGTTGCTGTGCACTTTTGCCCTGCCGATCGGAATGCCCCGCTCAGGATGGCCGGCACCGTTTTTTCCAAATCCGCGTCTTTCAGCACAACGGCTGCATTTTTCCCGCCCATTTCCGTCTGGTATTTGATATTACGTTTCGCGCACGTGGATGCAACATGCAGGCCGGTGCCGGTTGATCCGGTAAAGCTGACGGCATTCAGATCGCATTCCTCCAGCAGCGTGTCGCCAATTCGACTTCCTTTGCCAATGACGAGATTTAACACACCGGCTGGCAGTCCGGCGAAATGGAATATCTCCGCGATTTTGGTTGCCGTTAGAGACGCATATTCCGCTGGCTTCCATACGACTGTATTTCCACATATCAGAGCGGGGGCTAATTTCCAGATCGGTATTGCCACGGGAAAATTCCACGGCGTAATCAGACCGACAACGCCTAACGGAACACGCTTCGTATATTGCAGAATGTTCGTATCATAGGCCGGAATCACACTTCCGAACGAACGTACACCTTCCGCCGCATAATACTTAAGCAAATTTACACCCCGAGTGACTTCGCCTTTCATCTCCGTAATCGGTTTTCCCATTTCACGGCTAGCCAGTGTAGCCAATTCTTCGAGATTAGTTTCTAGCGCCACCGCAAGACGTGAAAGGTGTTCCCCACGTTTAGGAGCAGGTAGTCCCGCCCAACCTGAAAATGCCATGCGTGCTGCCTGTGCGGCTTGAAGCACATCGGACTTGCCAGAGAGATGAAGAACGCCTACTTGTTCCTGTATATCTGACGGGTTCATAACGGCGAGGCTTCCTTCCGTCGGTGTACTCCACTCCCCGCCAATCCAGATTCTGCTCTCAAACATAAAAAATCTCCCTACCTTTATTTATTCTTGAACGATTTTAATGGGCCGGTTGACAGCATATTTGTACGCTTCGTGAACTGCAAGCCGGTTTTCTTCCTGAAGCGGCAGCCTAGGAGGACGACTCGGTCCAGCCGGTTGACCGACTAAATCCATTACGTATTTGATCGCCTGTACCAGGCGCGGATTGGCATCAAAATGGAATAAAGGCAATAAATAGCGGTAAAGCTCAAGCGCTTCGTCCACACGGCCCGCTCTCGTCATGTTAAAGACCTCGATGCTTTCTTTCGGAAATGCATTGGCGAATCCGGCAATCCAACCGGTAGCTCCTGCCAAGGCACCTTCGAGCGCAAGATCGTCAACGCCAATCATCACTTCCAAATCGGTCTCCCGAAGAATGTCGTAAACCCGGCGCACGTCACCGGAAAACTCTTTTACAGCAACGATGTTCTCGAATTTAGACAGCTTCTGAAGGATGCGAGGTGTCAAATCAACAGGGTAATCATAAGGATTGTTATATACGATAACCGGCAATCCCGCATTGGAAACCGCCTCATAGTGAGCTATGACCTCATCTTCAGTAGGCTTATAATTGATTGGTGGCAGCGCCATAACTCCTTCTGCACCTTTTTCTTTGGAAAACTGGATCAGTTCGACTACTTGTTTGGTGGAAGGCGCTGCTCCTCCGATAACTACCGGCACACGTCCCGCGGCTGCGTCGATGGTTGCCGTGATCACCTGAGCTCGTTCTTCGCTTGTTAGAGTGGCATACTCGCCCAGCGACCCTGTCGGAACAATCCCGTCAACGCCCTCCTGAATCAGCCAGTCAACATGCTCTTTCAAACGTTTGAAATCAACTTCATAAGAAGCTGTAAAAGGTGTTACAGTTGCAACATAAATCCCTGGGAATTTGCTCATTTTTCGATTTCTCCTCTCAATTTTTATGCTGATTCTTGTACAAGTGCAAAGTTTGTTCGAGTACGCATCCCTCCTAATCAAAATTCACGACCTCATTCGTTTGTCTTCCGCATGGAGGAGCATAAGATATGTTCCTCTTCACGGTATTTGGCAACGGTTCTGCGCGATAAACAGATACCTTTCTCATTGAGCAAATTCGTAATATATTGGTCGGACAGCGGTTTCCTCTTGTCTTCCCCGTGAATCATTTCCTTGATCATGCATTTGATATTTTGAGCTGAGATATCTTCACCTTCACTTGTTTGAATGCCAATTGAGAAAAAAAACTTCAGATCAAATATGCCTCTTGGCGTACGAATGTACTTATTTTTAACCGTTCGGCTTACCGTGGACTCATGCAAAGCAAGCTTTTGCGCGATGCTTCTTAAAGTCATCGGTCTAATTCCGGGCGCCGTTCCATTCATAAAACCAGCCTGTTCTTCCACAATGGCCGTAATTACTTTTAACAGCGTTTGACTACGTTGGTCCAAGCTGCGCAACAGCCAATGAGCCTCCTTTATTTTTTCTTCATAAAAACGGGAAACCGCTCTATCATTAAGACCATCAACCATGTGAAGATACTCTTTGTTAACGCTGACTTTGACGTGATCTCGGTAATTCATCTCAATGACTAACTGATTGCTGTTCATGTAGACATGGGCATCGACGATGATGTTTTGCTCATCATCCGGTACAAAAGCTAAGCCAGGACGTGGATTGAGAGTACGAATGTATGTTAGGATTTTAGACACTTGCAACGGGTCGATGTTCAACTCTTTGGAAATTTTGTCGGTTCTGCCTTTGGAAAGGTCTTGCAAATATCCTGAAACCACCTCCAACGCCCCTTTTATTGCCTGTGGATCTCTTTCTATTTGAATCGTTAGACACTCCAGTAAAGTTCTCGCTCCAACACCAGGAGGATCAAACGATTGAAGCGTCCTGAGCGCGGTTTCCATGACATGGCTTGGCAAATTCAGCTCTTGTGAGGCTTCCTCCAGACTTACTGTCAAATAACCGGCCTCGTTCAAGTTGCCAGCCAAATAGGAAAACGCTTTTAATTCTTCTAAGGAGTAGCTCGTCATTCGAAATTGATTCATCATCCAGTTTTCCAGCGTCTCCCTTGTTGCAGCCCTAGTACCGTAAGCTTCAAGTGGGTTGAAATTAGATTTTTCCATATTTTTGACGCCGGAGCCGGAATAGAACGACTCAGATAACCATTCTATCTCTATAAAAGGATTTTCTACGGACTGCTCCTGAAGGTATGAAGCAAGATCCATTCCAGATAGCTGAAGCATGTGAAGGGACTGCTTCAGCTCTGGGGTTATGAACAGTTTTAAGTGCTGTTCCTGATTCATTTGATACGCCATCTGCATATGTTACATCCCTCCCGTAATCCAGGTGTTTTCATCATACAACCAAGCAATTTTCATGCCAGCTTGAAGAACTCCTTCAAACGATACACTTCAACGCACTGATTTCGCCATACGCAGGCATCCCAGCTACATGGGGGCTTGGTCCCTCCCGTGACTGGGCTCTCACCGGCTAAAAGATGCGTACTAATCTGGGACGCTAGCCGGTTTCGGTAATATCGCTCACCTTGAATTCGACTAAGTTATCGGTAACCTTGAAATACATCTTCATTGTTACCCCTATACTTGAAATGTCCAGTGTATAGGTTATAGTATCTCTTGTTACAACACTAGTTACAGTTGGTGTGTAAGTCATACCGTTGATTTTAACCTGGCTAAGCGTGTCTTCATTTCCGTAAAATACGGCACCGTTAGACGCTCCAGCCCCGAGCCATTGGTATTGAATAATTCTGGGAAAGGCGTCATCTACAGTCACATTCAAATTAGATGATTGAATAGTGGTCTGACTTGCCGCATAAGCTGTAGTCTCGCCAAAAAAAGGTGGATTACCAAATCCGAAAAACTGTGTCAAGAGAAACAAAAGCACCAGCATGATCCTCAGATTACTTCGTAAACTCTTTTGAATCATAATTTAATACCTCCTTTATAATTTTAAAGCGGTTTCAAAAATGAGAGATGTCATTCAATTAACCATCCCTTACGCTTTTCTTAGTGGCCACCCCCCTTTCAAAGTCACACTTATAGACAACCGTCATCTGTCACCACCTTTCGTTGCTTGCGCAAAGTTTTAATCGCAATATACGATCAATAAACTGTAGCCTACAAGGCGCAATTGTTGCACGGCTTCTTCCATGTGTAGAATTCAGCTCTTGCGGACTGTTGTCGCAATTTTTGCACGATATCGTAGAAATTAATCAGAGATGCGATTTCTATCCATAAACAAAAAACCGCGTAGATACGCGGTTTGACAGACCTTCATAAGATTCTCAATTTCCTTTGAGATGTTACCTAGCTGCTAAACGATTCCGCGGCAGCTTCGTGTTGTAGTTTATTGAGCTCTCGTTTCCGTTAGCGCAATAAAGTTATATACGTCTGTTTTGACAAATTCAGCTTATCTCCTATCTCAGTTAGATGGGATCACCGTCAGAATTAATCGGAATGAGCGTTCCGCTGAACTGTAAAGCCATAGAAGGCGGTAAGTGACCGCCTTGAAAAACAGCCTCCATGAACGCCGTCGTGGCTTCAACCGTAACGGCATGAACCGGTACCACATGTAGGTCACCGTAGTGGAGTGGCACGTCGGAGAACGACATATGCTGCGCTCCGTTTACCCGATAGAAGCAGGCATTCGTTAAGACCTTGAACATATTACGCTGTCCATCGATATAGTCGTATGCAATCTTCTCATTCATGACTGCTGCCATCGCACCATAGGTTGAAGCTTCTTGCCGCAACAGCAAAACCGGAACAGAGGACGTTACGCCATCCCAACGGATGAGGTGAAAGCTAGGATCGAGAAGGATAGCAGCCTTGATGCGATTCTCCAGCTTGGCGACTTCGAGAACAGCCGCGCCGCCCAGCGAATGCCCAACTGCAGTAACGTTTACCAGATCGAATAGTCCTTCAAACTCAGGGTCGGATCGGTTTAGAGTATCGAGATAGTCCATAACTACGGTAATTGACCGAGAGCGACTTTCCAGGAGTCGGTACCAGCCATTATAATCGGAACTCTTTAGTTCAGCCATTTCTTTCCCTTGCTTAATATAGCCACCATCAGGATATACAGTAAACACGGATTCGTGCGGGGCGCTAATAGTGACAATTATATATCCCTTCGGCACAAGCTTTGAGATAATCCCAAGATACATATCGCGTTCTACACCGAATCCCGGTGACAAGAGAACGACTGGCCATGCCCCTCTCTTTGCATCTGCTATACCACTTGTCGTCAAATCTTCGGTGACGTTCAGATTTTCGAGGTCGACGCCCATCTCTCTTAAAAAAGCAGCTACTTCTACCTGACAAGGTGCGTACAGGTCTAGCCCTCTAAGAGGGCTCCCCCCGGAAGAGGGGTAAAATATGCTGATGGCGAGACGAGGGTTCTGTTCCAAAACTCGTATGGTTCTCCCGATCATCTTATCACTCCATTCGTGAATGCTTAAACCCTACCCATCCATATTAACATTCCACTTTTTTCCACGTTTCCTGCCCTATAGCAGAACGAGGCTACCGATTCATGCCGGTAGCCTTGTCTTTATTTCTTATTGAGCTATAGTTCTTCGCAAGAATTCTACGATGACTTCTTGCGAACCGGGTATAGCATTGTAAAGTTGAATGTCTCGATTTCAGAATAGGGGATTGTGAGTGCGTTCAACGGTTCAAGCGGAACTGTCTCCATCCCGAGAACGCCTTCACGCCGATCCATTTCATATTCAGGTGACTGTTCGAGCCATGCAAATATCGCATCATATACTCGCCACATATGTGCCTCATTCCCGTACACTCGGGCGCTCACACAAAGCCCTCCGCTTACCTCCAAAGTCTCGATTCCAACCGGGACATCATTCAAACTGAACAACTTCTTAAACTTGTTATCACTCCCGCGTGTAATGCTTCATGGGCTAGTTGAAATAGCATTATCTCTCCGATCGTGTTCATGTGGAGAAACGATTTAACTAGTCTTTCTTCCAATCTTCCACGTGTTACATCTATGATATCGTCTTGTTGTTTAAATAAACTATTTCGAAGTTCAATCAGCGAGGGAGGATCTTCAACCCAGTGTGACGGCTTGCTGCCTGTAGGAAACATGATGTGATACTAGAGAGGTAGATGTCTTTCTTTTTTCAGATTGGTAAATACAGATGTGTCCAATATTCCACCTAAAATAATTCGAAAAACCAGACGGAGTAAAATCAAGAAGCTCTTCGTCCATTGAATCTACTAGTTCAATCGTCCATCTTCTCCACATTCTGAATTGTTCTTGTTTACAATTACTGCATTCGCTTCACCAACTCGATGTCTAGCTTTTCGGCCAAGTCGTCTAGTGTCTCCTTCACGTCTTCTCCTTCGAACACGATCTTACTCAATGCCGGATTTACGAAGTCCTCCAGTAATCGGAAATATGGTAGATTTGCAGGTGACACTGGAAGTGAACCTCCGTATGCCATTTCCGCCAAAATCGCACATCGCAGCGGATCGCAATCGTGCTGAGCCTCCTCATAGACTGAATGCAAAGGCGAGATAAAGCCCTGAGTCACGAGACGGGTAAGCTCGTTGCTCGTACAGCTTATCTCGTATAGTAAACTTCTTACGAGTTCCAGGTGTTGTGTTCGGGCTGAGATGCCGAATCCGCTTATCCACGGCTCATTGATTCTAACGCCTCCCTGAAAATGCGGTAATCCAGCAATGCCAAGGTCTCCTTTCAAATGCGGTTGAATCTCGTGCAGCATGATCCAATAATCGAGAACCATGCCGGTTTCATTTGCTATTAAATCGCTGTTCGAGAAATGTTCTTGCGTCGCACGAGCTACCCGGTGTTTTCGAACGAGTTCTGCTGCCCAAGTGATTGCTTTGACCGCTTCCGGGCTATTGGCGTACCCAGTCGCTTTTGTTCGGTCAGGTGACAACCAGTAAGTACCGGCAGTCAACAGAAGAAGGCCAATATATTCTTGGTGAAACGATATCCTTGCAGCGTAACGTTCTTCCCCTGGACTTACATTCGAACGCTGCAGCCGGTATGCAATTTCAAGAAAATCTTCCCATGTCCACCCTTCCTCTGGATACGGGATATTAGCCTTATCAAACCACATCTTATTGTAGAAAATGCCTTTCATTGTTGCGCTAATAGGAATGGTAGTAATCCCACTATCCGTACGTACAAGCTGCAGGATCGACGGATGAAAAAGAGCTGCAATACCAGCAGAATCGATCCACGGTTGCAAATCCAATAAAAGCCGATCCCGGCTGCTATCCGTTATATCGTCATTAAATAACTGGACAAGATCAGCAGTTGACTCGCCAGCATAAAGATCAGAACGAATAGCTCCATTCGAAACGAGATCGACATGTACGCTCACATCAGGATGCATATCTTCGAATCTTCGAGCAATAGTCTCGACCGATTCTTTCTGCCATGGCTCATCAATTGCTACCCGAAGTACTGGAATCCTCCTTTGGCACAAGGAATCTCACTTTTAGAGTAGTAACTGATTGTCTTTCCTCTTGGGGATTGCATTTATTTGATCCACCACCGTCTCATTCCTCCACGATTGCGACCGGACGGGCCCAACCGGCACTCGCTTTTTCTACTTTGATCGGAAAGCAGCAGACTTTGAATCCAAACGGCTTCGGAATTTTGTCCAAATTGGCTAGCTTTTCGATCTGGCAATATTCCCGGTCCTTGCCTACATAATGCGCTGCCCACAGAACGCCTTCCATCGGCTGCTTTTTATATGCTTCGGCCTGCAGGTTGAGTGGTATATCCCAGCCCCAGCCATCAGTACCGACTACCTTAACCCCTTGATCCAGAAGCCACCGCGTAGCATCGGCCGATACCCCGGCATGAAGGAATGCATAATGTTCGTGGTACAGCCGTTTGTCCGCATCGCTTCGGATGAGAACGATATCGAGTGGTTTTAGCGTATATGCGATCCGTTTCAGCTCGGCGATCAGGTCGTCCGTCGTAATCTCGTAACCCGTTGGCTTCGCGCTGAAATCGAGCACCACGCCGTCGGAATAAAACCATTCAAGCGGCAGTTCGTCAATCGTTCTTGCCTGCTTCCCTTCCGAAGTCGGCCAGTAGTGCCACGGCGCGTCGATATGAGTACCCGCATGCGTATTCAGCGTCACCGTTTCTGTCGCCCACGCCTTGCTCTCCGGAAAATCGTCCTGCTTGAGGCCAAGTGCTGCCGCCGCTTGTAGCGCCCCGTCTTCATGAGTCCCATATTCGATCTTTGCCGGCAACGGCTCGCGGATGCGCGGACTAATCGGCACGCTCAAGTCAATAATCTTCATCATCTATTCCCCTTCCCTCAACTCCCGTTTCATGCATATTATACCAAATTGATCCAGCTACTGATAGACCAACGTCGCGTGCAATAAAGGGCAGAACGAAGCTTCTCTTCTGATTGATCCCCTTCCATCCAAGCATGGCTTCGATGTCTTCCAGAGAAAAATGATATTTAACAACAAAAACCGCGTAAATACGCGGTCTCTATGTATATATTTGTTGTCCTATATAGACATGATCTTATTTATAATGCTTTAATATACCATGCATCACAAGCAAAATGTTCCGTTGTATTTAAAGGCTTTTCTAATTGAATGAATCCGTTCTTTTTATAGAACTTGTTGGCTGCGACCATATTGTTAAGTGTTTCAAGATAACATTTTTTATAATGTTTTTTTGCAAAATCTAGGGCTATCCCGAGTAATTCGCTTGAAATACCTGTACCACGTGCTTCTTTTAATGCATACATTTTTTGTAATTCACAAATATCCGGCATTCCCTTAATCGGTCCAATGCCACAACCAGCTACTATTTTTGTATTTTCCTCAACAATCCAATATTTAGAGCCCTCAGACCCGTACAGATTATAGAAATCTCCCAAATTCGGATCAGCCCAAGCAGTCCCTGGCTTATTTGCCCCAAATTCCACTAAACAACTTCTAATCAGACTCTCTACTTGTTTATTATCTTGTTCCTGTATCTCTCTTATTAACATGAAGCTGCCCTCCATATCAAATTTAGCCTGTCTAGTTTCCCGATTTTATCCAAACAAAAAAATTTCTTTCTTACATTACGGAGAATCATAAAAAAAGACTGCTTTTTACGAGCAGCCTTTTTCTAATTATATCGTTATTTGCAAACTGAAAGAATGAACTTCTCCAGTGATCCTGTATCAGTTATGCTCTGATTACATCCATGGTTCTCCATACATACGTACTGACCAATGGAAGAATAATTATCCAGCGAAGCCTTGGTCCTGACAGTGAAGAATGCAAGCTCTTGATGCCGATTGCAGAACAAGCAATACCCTTTCTTGTATGTCGGCGTGATTCTTCCCTCGATGCCAATGAACTGTCCTTCGAACGGATATACAATATATAATTTATTCGTGGCAATATCTACCCAGCTCAGATACGTCACATATCGAAAGTCGATGGATTGTAGATCAGGTACTTTCAATTTCTTATTCTTAGGGAATAGCTTCTGAATCTGTTTCAGCGTAATCGGCGGAAATGGCTCTAGGTATGGTTCTAATCCGCTAAGATATCTCTGGAAATCATACGCCGTCTCGAAGGACGATATTTGTTCCAGCATCTGCTGCTGATCCTCTGTCAGATAAGGAAATGCTTCAATAATGTTCGTTGCAGCACGATATCTTACGGTCTCCAATACGCTCCGATCCGCAACGGTTCGCAGTGTTTTCTGAAGGAATTCCGCTTGTTTCTTAATAATGTTATATTGATGGTTTCTAATAAATGGTGTACTCATAGCTCTTCAGCCCCTTATTTTTCATGAATGATCATAAGGTGCAAAGCCTGTTATTAGAAACGATAAAGTTAAGTTTGGGCGATTGAATCCATTTCTATCGCACCCCACGCAAAGTATCGCCCTAGATCAGGCTTTGCATGAGGACTTCCTAGCTAATGAGCAATTCAGTATTGCCATCTGTAAAACCCCCAATCAAATATCATGCGAAAAGTATAGCAGATACTCCCAGAGGGCGCAATTGATGGATAAGTCTAATCTATAATGGGGTCCCATTTGTACATTTGTTTGCTTCCAAGGCCGATTTGGAGCTGCGTTTTTTGACATACCAGGCGAAGCCCCCAAGTAGCAGAAACGTAATGCAACCGATCACTCCCAAAGTAAGGGAACCCTTTTGAACGCCGGCAAAGAGAAGGCTCATGGCTACCGTGTGTGGCAGAATGGCGATTCCTGTAGTCCACACAAAGCTTATTAAGTTGACTTTTAGCATCCCGGCGGCGTAGTTAACAAAATGATAAGGAATGAGCGGTACGAAACGAATCAGCAGCAAGCCTTTGCGCTCGTGCTGACGTAACCATCCCTCCATCTTCTGCAAATATGGATTTATTTTTTTGCCTAACAGAGGCTTGGCGATCCACCAGGTCAAATAGTAGCCTGCAACAGCCCCAAGGAGTCCACTTATCCAATTATATACGCCTCCCAGAACTGGACCGTAAATATCTAATAAGATAATGGCGGTAAACTCGCCCGGAACAGGCAGCATGTTTATCAGGCTTTGTAAAATAATCGCAGCACAGACACCGGGAAAACCCCAATTCCGAACGAATTCGATAATATGCTTCGCTTCACCAGTCTGAAGGAGATGTATGCCATAAAGAATGAACACGGTTATCCCCAGCAATCCCAGCACCATAATCGCACTTTTCTTTTTGTTCATTATTTTCTCACGGCCAACTCAGGAATTCGGCGAAGATGATGCTTCTCGTTAAGCGTTAACAACGTATCTTCAACGATTCGTTCAGCCGCATCTCCTTTGTACAAGGCAGCCATGTTGTTTCTGATTCGTTCCGCAGAAGCAGGGTCATTAAGAAAATGGATCATTTTCTCTCCTAACTCCCCGATGTCGATAGCGATATCACCCAGGCCGCTTTGTTTGAAGATCCGTGCATTCTCGCGCTCCTGTCCGCCATACGGCTTAAATATAAAAACGGGGAGATTCAATACCAGAGCCTCGGATAACGTAACTCCACCTGCTTTGGTCACGATGCAAGATGCAGCCGCCATTAGCTCGTGTATCCGCTCAACATATCCCAATACATTCACTTCCGGACGATTCGGGAACAGCGAACGCAGCTTCATAGCCATTTTCTCATGCCGTCCGCATACGAGATCAATGGCACAGTTTCCCTTCTCCAGTAGCATTTGCACTAACTCCACAATATGATGAAATACGGCAAAAGATCCCGCCATGATCAGGACTCTATTACGAGTCGATTGGGTTTTAGCTGGACTGGACATCTTCGCAGCGGTCGCAGCATGATAAAAAGACGTACGTACCGGAATCCCCGTCACACTGACGCGATCTGGAGCCGTTCCGTGTTCGTTTATCAGCTCCCTTTTGAGTGCTTCAGTGGCGACATAATATTTATCGGTATCCGGGTGGACCCACCGCGAATGCAAGGTATAATCTGTGATGATGGTAGATGTAGGAATGGAGAACTTCCTGCCTATTTCTGTGACTGCGCCGAATGGGAACGTATTAATAATGGCATCTGGCCGCACACTTTCAATCATTTCCAGCATTTTTCTTTTTCCGATGGCGTTTAAATACCGGTTAATGGACTTTACGGGATTGGCATCCCGCGTCATGTAATAGCTCCAACCGTAATAATCCAAACCGAATTGGGATGAGTACGAGCTTATTTGATACAGTTTGCAAGATACCGAGTTTAAGATCGGATGCGCTTCCTTCATGAGGTCGACAATATGTAGATCGTTAACCTGATTAGACAGGAAGCCTTGTTTCAGGGCGCGGGACACTTGTAAATGACCTTCTCCATAGCCGGCTGTCAAAATTAGAATTCGTGGGTGCTGGATGCTCACAATGATCCCTCCTATCAGCTTGGTCTGAAACGATGTTTTCGACTTAAACCCAGTATAAAACTGGTATATTAGAATTAGATTAAAAATAAGAATTTTCATGGTTCACTCACGAACCTTGCCTACATCGCGATATGATGGTGACTATAGGAAAAAGGTTTAAAAAACATGGTGTAATGTGGTATAACGTTTAATCAATAAGAAAATAATACTTAAATACAAATTCTCATGTAAATTAGTTGCAAAAATCGTTTTTTTCGCTGGATTAAATCATCTGCTAATTTCGCTCCGTGTTGAAGGAGTTCCAAATATTTTTTGCAATTTAATAATCATCTACTCAGCTATGGAAACAACTTCTTGTCCTTCTTCAATCGTCGATTATTAATCAATGAATGCATAAAAAAAAGCTGTGGAGTTACCACAGCCTTACAAACATATTATACATGGTATCCCGGCAGACAAAGTTCATGATGAACCAGTAAGAAGTATCTCATCATTTACCTCAGCGACCGATTATTTTTGCCTGCGATCAGGAAAGCCTAATCTGCTCTGGATCCATTAACCCTTGCCTGTACATCCTCTCCAAGCCATGCGCCTTGGTCAATTAACGTTTTCTGCAAAGCGGGAATATCGACATCACGATTACTACCACCTTTGCTTGCAGCCATTGCTGCTGCTGTACCTGCCGCTTGCCCCATAGCAAAACAGTTAGGCATCACGCGAAGCGAACCCTGCACTACCCGGTCAGAGGAGGCGGAACGCCCAGCCACCCATACATTATCAAGACTGACGGGCAGCAAGGAGCGGTACGGCACACCATGCGATTTCCCTGGCGGGAGATGTTTGATCTCCATCTTCGACTTACTCGTTGCAAGATGAATATCGATAAAATAGGAATTCCGTCCGATATCATCCTCGAAGCTGCGCATTTCAAGGAAATCGTCTTGCGTAAGCACGTAATCGCCTACAATCCGACGAGTTTCTCTGATGCCAATCTGCTCGCCCGTAGCGACGACATGTGCCTTCTCAAATCCGGGAACATACTTGCTCAGAAACTGTACCTGTATCTCGACAAGTTTGCGTCCATCGATGGCTCCGCGAGTCAAATCCTCTGCATTTGTTCCATCAATTCCAAACACATGTCCGAAGTTGACACCGACTAAATAATCGGCCACCCAGGCAAAGCCGGACACTTCCTTTCGCCCATGCGGCAGATCGCCATTTTCCTGAGCCTTGGATACTGCAAGCGGTATCTGATCGGTGTCTCCAGATTCCTTCAAGTATTCCTCAAACCGTATACGGTCCACATTGGTAAGGAGGTAGCACATCGTCCCCGGCTGCAGTTCACCGTCATCTCCGCCTTTTTGGAAGGGAGCTCCTGCCAAGGCAGCAATATATCCGTCACCTGTTGCGTCAATGACGTATCCGCAGCGTACTACAGACGTTCCGGACTTGTTATGAATGACCAGTCCCTCAATGCGCCTGCTATTCTCATTCCGCAAAATCTGGGTCACGCTCGTATGGAATAGCACTGCCGAACCACTGGCTAATACCGTATCATCGTAGACCCGTTTTAGAATTTCTGGATCAATGGGGACCCAATCGAGCCGCTTCTCGAATCGTGCGCGGTAATCCGACTTAAATCGCCGCTTCATTTCAAGCAGAAGTTCCAATCCAATTCCACGGATGACGGGCTTTTCATGGTCCGTAAAGGGACAGAATGCCGGAACCAACGAGACCGTACCCATCCCGCCGAAGAATCCTCTCTGCTCGATAATCAATGTACGGGCGCCATTTCGCACCGCAGCAATGGCGGCGGCTATGCCTGCCGCACCGCCGCCAACGACCGCAACATCCACATCATATGCTATCTCTGCCTCAATAGCAGGAAGCGTAACAGTATTAACCCGATTCATTCTTCTAATGCCTCCCTAGCTCAATCGAACTTGCCGAGACTGAATGTCAGCTTGGCATTCTCGTACTTTCCGTTTCGCACTTTGGTCAGGCGTCCATGATCTGTTAAGAGATATACTGTCGCTTGATTCGGGCGCTCTCCCGGTCTCAATTCGTAATCTACAGTGATCCATACAGACTTATTCCCATTGAACTTGTTTATCGTCTCTCCGTCTTCTGTAATCCTGAACTTATAGATCGGGCGGCTGTCTAAGGAAACTTCTGCATCCTCGCTCCCTAGGTTGGATAAATCCACGGTCTCCATTGACAGCTCAATTTCTGAACCCTCATGACGGAGACGATAATCTAGCATATCGGGCGCAAAATCCATTGTTGCAGCACGGCTGTTGAAGAAGACTTGATCAATCCCCTGTTCAGATGCTGCCTTGAGCATTGATGCCTGAAATACTGCAATGAACCTCTGCTCCGCCTCGATTGAAGGTATCGTAATCAGCAACTGCTTCGTAACGGATGCTGTTACTCCCTTGGTCTTGGCATAACTCTCTAATGCTGCAGTCACGCGATCAATGTTCTTTATGCTTGCCTCAACAGCCTCATCGCAGACTTGAACCTTTACCTGCTGTTGATCTGTGGCAACATCGCGTGTGTCTATCTTCACTTCGTACACTTGCTTCAAAGCCTGTTCAATTATCGTCTTTACAGCAGCTTCTTTACCTTTCATTCGTTCAGTTGTCTCTATGGCGACGTCTATCTCTTGGATACCTGACTTGATGATCTCATCGATCGAATCGATAGGCGGCACATAGATGGCTTCGAATTCCATAAGACGAGCAATTTGATCATTCGGATTCACAGGAATTCCGCCCCAAGACGGTTTGGTAATGCGAATTCGAATCGAACTCGTAACAACCGGTTCGATAATCAAATGATTAAACTCGCCTCGGAATCCGTCCTTATCATTATCTACAACCGTCGTGAGCGTCTTCCAATCATTCCCGTCCAGATATTCAATCATAAAGTCGCGAATATGCCACTTCTCCCCACTCATTGCTCCGCTCCACAGCTTAAACTCATTGATTGTTTGGGGATTCGCCCAATTGAATTGTATAAAGTGCTCATTGCTTCCGCCAAGAGACAACCATCGCCGCTCCAGACTCCCGTCAACCGCATTCGCAGCGACGTTCGTACCGTTAACCGAATCGACCGTTATTTGAGCTAGCTGCGCCAAATTATGCACAATAATGGGTCCTACAATTGCGGAAGGGAGCGAACTGCCTCCAGCGTTGTTAGCCTTGACTCGGTAATAGTAAGGCACGCCGCCCTGAGCCGTTCGATCTGTATAAGGTCTGTCTCTCTCTAACAAGCCCTTTCCCACAACCGTCCATGGCCCATCAGGATTCGTTGCCCTCTCTACTTCATACGTGACGGCCCATTGACTTGGCATCCATGAGATGGATGTGACAGTCTGAAACGGTACAATGATCGGAGCAGCAGGAACGGGAGGAATTGTGGATGCAAGGACCGGACCAATAATATTCGACGGCGCAGAAACAGCATCGCCATTCTTAGCAACCATACGATAGTAATAGACAGTTCCATTGACTGCTGTACTATCCTTGAATGGCTTGTATGGAATGTCGCTGTCCGACACATCCGCTCCGATGACACTCCACGGTCCGTTAGGAGTTTCTGCTCTCTGGATGTCGTATGTTTTGGCACCTGCAGAACCTTTCCAGGATATGGAAAGAACTGATTCGATGGGCAACAAGATCGGAGCGTCCAGGTTAATGGCCTCCAACGCTTTACCCTGAATTTCATGAGCTTTGTCCCGCATTAAATTCATGACAGCCGTTTCATTGTACCCATTGCCTGAAGGGAAGCCCGGCCATCGATAGTCAGTCCCTTTATTGTAGAATCCACCATCCCGGTTATGGAACTTCAAGGTCCACAGCAATGCGCCAGATGTCCCGTTGGCAATCACTTCGTCAAGTAAACTCTTATAATTAGCGGGATTGGATTCCCCGAATTCGCCGATAATGAACGGCTTCTTGCCGATGGTTGTATTTCTGTCTATGGCACTGCGCTGCGCATAGTTTGAGCCAGTGCCCTCATAATAATGGTTGGATACGATGTCCACATTCGGATCATCCAAGGTAGCCAATTTAATGCCGTAGCTTCCGTCCATTACAAGATGATTAGCGTCAAGGCTCTTAATATAAGCACTCATTTCATGGGTCCAGTCGTCGGTCGGATACAGTTCATTCCCTGTTTCCCACGCTAAAATTGCCTTATCGTCTTTATACTGAACACCTGTATAGGTGTTGGTACGATTTAATGTATAAGCCACAAGGTGCTGGAAGTCTTCCTTTAATTCCGGATCGGCATAGAATTGTGCTTGCGTCTTCCCCCGGAATGCGGCAAATTGTTTAACACCGCCGACATGATCCCAAGTATCAATGAAAGGAATAATGACACGAATCTGATACTTATTCGCAAACTCGAGCACCTTATCCAGATCACGGAAAAAATCCTCGCCGTAGTCTCTTAATCCATTAATATGGCTCGGCTGGTCTTTGTTGGCGATTCCGCCCTTAATCGTGAAAGGATACAAGCGGACAACCGTTCCTCCTATCTGAACGAGCGATTTGAACACATCCTCTTGTTCCCAGGCGTCCACGCGCTGCCAACTTGGGTTTGGAATGTAGGTCAGATTGGACCCGTTCATCGAGATAAAACGGAATTCCTTCTCTCCATCCATCAGTTTATCCCCTTGGCGAGAAATAAAGGTATCGAAACCCTCGATCGACGTATTGGATTTCGTATCATCGACTGGTTGCAGCGGCATATCGTCGTTCGCCCGTGCTGTGAACGGTCCCAACAGACTGAACAGTAACATCAAGCATAGTGTCATTGCCAATGAACTATTGAACCTTCGCTTCAACATCTATTCCTCCTCATACTCGGATGAACAGCGGCTTATTTCACTGCTCCGCTTGTTATACCTGAGAAAATATATCGTTGCAGAAACAGATACAGCACAATGGTAGGGATGAGTATAATCAATATTGCTGCACAAAGTACGTTCCATTGTGCACTATTCTCGCCAACGAATCGCATTAATGATGTTGATACCGTTCCGAGATGCTGTGACGGCATATAGAGAAACGGAGTATACATATCGTTATATATGCTGGCTGTCTTCAAGATCACAAGCGTAGCCGTAGCAGGAGCCAGCAGCGGGAAAATAATTTTACGATAAATTTGCAGCAAGGTTGCTCCTTCGATCATAGCGCTCTCATCCAATTCATAAGGAACATTGCGAATAAATTGTAAGTATAAATAGATTTGCATCACATCCGCCCCAACATAGAGCAGGATCGGTGCGTAGAATGTATTGAACAGCCCTAGAGACTTAATTAAACCAAAGGTTGCGACCTGCACCGTTATAAGCGGAATCATCTTGGCCAACACATAGGCTCCCAAAATCCCCTTCTTCAACCGGAACTCAAACCTTCCGAGCACATAAGCAATCATCGTACCCAGCAAAACGTTTAATGCTACGGAAACGACAATTAATATGGCGGTATTGCCGAAAGCCCTGCCTAATCCTCCAACTTCGAAAACGACGCGGAAATTTTCGAAGTTTAAAAAGTTCTGCGGCCAATCGAACACGCTTGTCTTCGCGTATTCTTCATTACCCTTAAATGCATTGATCACCATAATGTATGGAGGAAACAGGACGATGAAAGAAGCAAACAGCAAGCAAGCGTATTGAATGAACCTAATTGAAATCTTTTTCATGTTCCCCATCTTAATCCTGCCCCCTGTTCAGCACTTTGCTCTGCGAATACATTACCAGAAGGACAATCAGAAGCAAAACTACGCTCATCGAAGCTGCAAGGCCGTAATTGTTGAAGTTGAAGGCGGTATTGACCGTCTTCGTTACGAAGGTCTCGCTCGCTCCGCCAGGGCCTCCTTTAGTCAGGATGAACGGGTATTCAAATGCTTCAAGTGCACCAACCATAGTCAAGAACAGGTTCAGCTCGATCACTTTGCGAATGCTTGGCATCGTAATGTACCGGAAGCTCTGGAACGAATTCGCTCCGTCAATCTTGGCCGCTTCATATATGTCCGAAGGAACAGATTGCAGCGCACCTAAATAAATAATCATATTCATCCCCATAAACTTCCACATACCGATAAAGGCGAGTGAAAAGTTGACTAAATTCTCATCACCAAGCCATCTGGATACGAGAAAATCCAGTCCGACAGCATCTAAAAACAGGTTGATCGAGCCATTCTTGTAATCATACATAAAATCGAACATATAAGCGGTAGCAACACTATTCATAATGAACGGCAGAAACAGTAAGACTCTAAAAATATTTCTTCCCTTCAACGATCCATTCAAGAGAATGGCAAAGAACAAAGCTGCTATATTCTGAAGGATTCCTCCTAATAAATAGGCGAGATTATGAGTTAAGACTTGAAAAGTCTCCTTGTCACTCATAAGCCTCTTATAGTTATCCAATCCAGCCCATTCCCTCGAGGACAATCCATCCCACTCCATAAAGCTTAGACGGAACAAATCAAAAGTGGGATAATAGCTGAATAAAAGCAGCAGTGTGATCGGAATGAATAAGAAAGCCCAGATCAACACCATCCTTTGCGTTCGATAGGAAAGATTCAGCATAGGGTTCCCCTCTTTCTCCTTCTAAGAGATTTTCAAAAAGTCAGCAGATGAACGCCGACTTTTTGAACTCGTACGTGTAGGGGCTATTTTTTTGCGTCAGCCCATTTTTTATTGTATTTGTCGATCGTTTCTTGTTGATTTCCAGTTAGAACCTCTTGCATATACGTGCCGATATCAAATTGAGCTTTATTCAGAATTGTAGAATAATCGGCATCAAGCGGCGGATTCTCGATTACCTTCGGCCCCATCGCCATGAAATTTTTCAGCTGCTCCATTTTCGACTCCCGATCTTTAAGTACCGGCAAATATCCGCCAAAATCATCAAATCCTGAATCTTCCACCATAAACTTCACGAAGGCTTTGGCTGTATCGATGTTTTTGCTGTTCTTGCTGACACCCCAAGGCATGCCCGGCGAAATAACTGTTGTTAGACTACCGCTGTTGCCATAGGGCATCGGGAAGAATCCGATGTCCTGCGAGCTCGCGCCATTCTCAATAATTTGCGGAACGACCCAGTTCCCGAGCAAGAACATCGCTATTTTCCCGGACGCGATATCTTTTTTGGAAGCTTCCCAATTCGTAGACATCAGATCTTCTTCTACGTATCCTTTATCAATCATCGTCTTCAAGATCGCTGTGGTCTGACCAAGCGGCTTATCTGCATTGAACGGAGCATCGTCGTTCTTCCAGTTGTTCAAATACTGGGCATCGCCCGAGAGTGCCATAGCGAGTGTTCTCCACTCCCCTAGAACCCAGCTGTCCTTAAAGTTCGTAGCAAGAGGTATAATGCCTTTGCTCTTCAACTTCTCGGAAGCATCCATAAACGCATCCAATGTTCGCGGAACTTCAGTGATTCCTGCCGCTTCAAACGCCTTCTTGTTATACACAACGCCAGATGCTGTACCCCCGACAGAAATTCCGTACAGTTTGCCATCTACGGTGTAGTTGTCTTTGAAATAGATTTTATCGTTAAAGCCTAGATCATCTAGCGGTTCGAACAGATTCGGATAAGACGTGGCGGCAATTTGTGGCGATGGAATCATTATGATATCCGGCAGTTCATTCGCACTTGCACGAATCTTAATCACATTGCTGTAATCCTTGAGCGCTTCGAATTCAACCTCTGTCACTTCAGGATATTTCTTCTTGAATGCTTCTCCATACTCTTTGAATTTCGTGTTCACCAGATCGGTCCGATTCGTCGCAATGGTAATTTTCCCTTTTATGTTCTGTCCCGAAGACACAGCTTCAGGCGAAGCAGCGGGCTCGCTTTTGCCCCCGTTGTCAGGCGTCCCTCCTTGAGCACAACCGGATACTATAGCTGCCATGAGTATGGCAATGATCGATGACCTTCCAAACTTCTTCATTGATGCCCCTCCAATAAACAAATATAATTAAGCGCTTACAGGAATATTGTAATATAAACGATCTGCTCCAAATTTGCGTTAGAATTAGATTTCTTGTTCTTTATTTAGGGTTTCTTGGACATTTAGATTCCTGTACTTATTTGGCGTTACCCCTACTTCTTTCTTAAATAGCTTGTTGAAATAGGCTTGTTCAGGATATCCAACCAGATTCCCCACCTCGTAAGTTAAGAGTTCAGGATGCTCTCTCAGCAAATATTTTGCCCGGTTCAGACGAAACCGTGTTACATACTCAGTAAATGTTTCTCCTGTCTCTTGCTTGAACAATTGACTAATATAATTGGCATTTAAATGTACAACGTGAGCGACATCTTCCATGGAAATAGGTGTATGGTAATTCTCATGGACATATCGTTTCACTCGTTCTACTGCCGCCGCTTTACTGGAGGCCTTATCTGTAACCTCAATTCTTAGCGCCTCATGAGCCAGTCGGGTTGTGCTTGCCTCCATTTCCCGAAGGCTTCCAAGCTTCTCAAGCTCCTTGCTCCACAGACCGGTAGCAGGACTGAAGAGAACTTCCTTCCCCAAAATATATTGTAATCGATCTACACATGCCATCATCTGTTCAATTGAGGCACGGTGTTCCTTGAACACGCGGAACAAATGCTGGATCACCTCGTCCGACAAATCCGTATCTTTACTGCTGCATGCCTGCGCGAACCGATTCATCAGTCCATGCACCTCAGAGTCCTTCATCTTTCTGCAGTTGACATGCCTTGTGCTCGTGACTATGTAGCCCCCATTGCCATAAAGACCATAGTTGCACGCAATTCTAGCTTCAACGAAAGCAGTATGTATGGAAGATGGACCTGAATGAAGCTCGCTTTCTCCAACCAACGCCAATCCTTGGCCCGATTTGTACAATCGCTCGACAGCGGCGTCAGCTGCCAACTTTATATTTGCTAGCGCATGCGCACTTGTAATTGTATTCGGATATCGAAGCACGATGATCCCGTAAGGCTCCCGTTTCAATGCTGCTTCAAAGTAACTGTTGCTGTGGAATGTATGCATGAAAGGCTCCCAGCAGTCAGGATGAGAGAATTTCGCCGCGATTAATGCAAATTTATCATCTTGCCGATAATTATATTTCCCGAATGCAGAGGGATCGCCATCCAACATTTGTGTATAAAGACCCTGTCTCATATGTTCGAGTTCTTCCTTATCTGCTACCAAATCCTCGTTTATCGCTGTCAACAGTTGCTTCAATTCGTCCTTGTCGAATGGTTTAAGTAGATAATCCTTTACCCCAAACCGAAGACCTTGCCGAGCATATTCAAAATCATTGAAGCCGCTGAGCAATATACACCGGATATGAGGATAATTGGTTCTCACTACCTCTACCAGCTCAATCCCGTTCATATTCGGCATGCGAATATCCGTCACAATAACATCGACCTTCCCATTGCAATGCTCAAGCCATTCCAGCGCTTCTTCACCATCGGAGCAAGATGCTGCAATCGTACTGAACGGTACAATTTCGTGAATCACTTTAGCTAGTCCAAGACGAATCGTCTCTTCATCATCAACGATTATGATCGATAACATCGGCTTCCATCTCCTGTCTCAAAGGCAATCTAATTGTTATACAAGTACCCTGACCTTGTTCGCTATGTATGAGTAGCTCTGACTTATTTCCATAATGAAGTTTGATCCGTTCATACACATTCCGCAGACCAATTCCGCGATCGTTGGTAGTCTTTATGGCTGCTGATTCCATCTGATTTATCAATCCCTCCAATTGAGACACGCTCATACCAATCCCATTGTCAGCAATATGAATATATACAGACTCCGGATTGGATTCAATGTGGATTGCAATAATTCCAGTACCGCGTACACCTTCCAGTCCATGATAAATTGCGTTCTCGGCGATTGGCTGAAGCATGAGCTTCGGGCAACGCAAGTCATTCCATTCTTCCGGGATGTCTAGTTCCAAGCGGAACCTTCCACTAAAACGATAGTTCTGCAATGCCATATAGGTTTCCAAATACTGAATCTCCTGTTGCAGCGTGACCGTCTCCATACTGTGGCTGATACTGTATCTCAGCAACTTGCCCAGCAAATACGACATTTCGGATACCTTATGATCATCATTTAGCTCTGCAGTGAGACGAATCGTCTCTAATGTGTTATACATAAAATGAGGATTGATTTGACTCTGCAACACCCGCATTTCCACATCCTTTTTATGCAACGTAATTTCATAATTCTCGGTGATCAGTGCTTGAATACGCTCTAGCATCTTATTGAATTGAGCGCCTACGATGCCTACCTCATCAGAACTGGTCACTGGATAGCGAACATCGAGCATCCCCTTCTGAACATTTTTCATCAATCCGACGATTTTCCGTAATGGAATTGTAAGCGCACGGGAGACAAGAATTGAGATTGATAACGCTGTCATTATAACGATCGCGATTGACAAGACCGTGTTATACCGGATCTCGTTCGCTTTTTTCATCATTACATTCTGCGGGACGAAAGTAAGAAGCTTCCACCCTGTTTGAGGTGAACTCACACTTACGCAGAGAGACGGTTCTCCATTCCATTCGGTCATATAGTTCTCAAGACCATGTTCTAATGCCGGTCTGGTCCGGTTGTCTTCCCGTATATTCGTACCGATGATATTCTCATCAACTGCATAGATTACATAACCTTGATCATCAATCAGGAGCGCATTCCCTTTCGTCGTCTTGTTCAACTCCTCTATCTTGCCAGCAATAAGCCCCATCCCCGCATCTACTAATATGAATCCGATTGGTTTGTCTGTATAAGCGCTCGTTAGCCTTCGAACAACAGAGTAGACATATCGGTTGTTCTGACCATCTGATACTCGTTTAGGACGAAGTAGTGTTGCGCTTCCGGAGCTCTCTTCCGCAATCTGCTTCCATTTCTCATAGTTCTCATTCAAATCGTTTCTTGCTCCTGAAAATCGGGTGTGTTCGTAGTATCGCCCTTTCGTATTACTGAACAAATATATCGAGTCCGAATTTTTGATTTCACTCATAAATTGTAAGTAAAAAGATATCTTCCTATTGACGTCTAATGCATTGTCCCCTTGCTCTAGCAAGTCTTGAAGTTCGCGAATATACAGTGGCATTTTGCTTAGGTCAGACATTCCTTTCACATCATATTCAATCTGACTGACAATTCCCGTACCGATCTGAACTACATAGGTTCTCGTGTTATCGACCAATACCTTCGGATAGTAACTGTAGGAGATATATCCGATGATTGAGATCGGCAATATGATGAAAATAATAAATACGATAGCGAGCTTACGCTCCATACGAGCATTGATGAACATCCGATAAAAAAAGGACATCACAGTGCATCCCCCAATAACGCGCGAATTTGAATCATAGATTATGTCCATTCTACGATTAGAGGACTGTTTCGTCTATTAGCTAATCATAATGTGCGGCACATTCAGCAACAATCATGTGGACCTGGATTCGACGAAGTCTTAAGGTTACGTCTGTGTCTGGAGAAACCAAAGCATTCTAGGACTTTTGTTTCTTTTTTTATGCGTCCAAAGTACCGAACGACATCGAACGACATCACCGGGGAGAGAGCGGACAGTAGGACGGCGATATACAGGAAAGAGAGGCATCAGGCTGAATAGAGCTATGTTGGTTGAAATGACCGAAAGTCCCGATACTTTCAAGAAGGATGGCTTCAACACAGAACTGACTTTAAGAAATGAGCCTCTGGCCACAGAACGAAAAAAAGGAATACGTGAAATGTCAGCGAAAGTCTTAACCATCCAAATATGACATCACATGATCGCCACCTGGAAGGATATTCAAATAAAATTCAGGAGGGAATGAGCATGAAAAAAACGAAATTGCTGCTACACACTGGACTGCTGGGCACCCTACTTCTTTCCGGATCGGTCACGGCGCTTGCTGACGAAGCAGAGCTTGTGCCGATCGAATCGCTGAAACCCGCTGTACCGATGGTCAAACCAGTACTGACGGGAACCGGTGGATCCTTGATTCTGAGTGACTCCCCGGAATCCCCGAAGACGGAAGGCGCTTATTACCGGGATACGGTGACGGGATCGTTCCGGGTATTCTGGCACCATCAAAATATGACCGGTGAACCGCTGACCGTGGCGGTGGCTGTGACCAACGAAGCCGACGAGCCTGTCATGTTGTTTTCAGAGGGAATCGGTCTTGCGACGGACTACTATCCGGATGTCGCAGGACAGAATGCGCTGGCCGATTTTATGAGTAATCACGCGGCCCAGAAGAAAGAAGCGATCCTGCAGCCGGGTGAAAGTTATTATCTGACCGCCCTCACGGAAAATACGTACACCGCTAGCGGCATCGCCAATTTTACTGCTTATACGCAAAAGGGACATCGGGAAGCCACGGTAACGGTAACGACACTGGGCTACAAAGAGCAGCCGGGAAGCCCGCTCGACGTGCCGATTCTGACGAAAGATATGCACGTGCGAGGCACCTTCCCACATGCTGACCGAACCGGTACGCTACAGTACAATACATCTAGCGGCAATTCGCTGATTCGTATCTCCTCGGCCGCCTCCGGCCCATGGAGCGACAGCATGCCGGGCGAGTATGAGGAAGGCTGGAACGCGGTGGACGGCGGTACTGTCATCAACAACGGGAACTACGGCGTCATGTACCACCTGAACGTGGACATTAATAACGAAGAGGACGTGAAGCGGGTCATTTCAGTGTACGACAACCCATCCGGAGGCGCGGGCCACTATGTGATCGGCTGGGGCAAGGATCTGCTGCAGTCGCCATTCGTGAATTACCAGAAGGCCTGGAAATTTACCGAGTTTACGGTCAACAAAAAGGGCAAAACCGTGGCAGCTGAACTAAGCTTGACCGGTGGTGCGGCTGGACCGCAAACGCTTTATTTTACCAACAGTGATGTAAAATAGTCCGGTTTCTGCTTACCATACTTAAATAGGTCCTTACCATCAAGGACATCATTTATTTTAAGTAGCAAAAAGACCGCCTTGAGGCGGTCTTTTGTATTAATCATTTTAATATCTCCTTCAATGTTTGAACTGGTTCCTTGGTCATGTGATCATATTTTTCCTTTGTTCTCAGGACAATAGCCATAAATCTGGAGTATCGTTTACTTCGATCGATTTTTCTGTTTCATCTAAGTTTATTAAACAGGTATCGTATCTTATTGATTTGCTTTCTATTATTTCCTCATGGAGCTTTATCGAGGTCGTACCACCAGTAACCTTTCCGGAAATATGAATGGACTTTCAAAGTAACATCGTCTTTTTTATAAAATATGAGGTCACCATTTGTGTCGGAATATTCCCACCCTCGTTGCCCAAGATATGCGGAGAGTTGTTTCTCGGATGGACCGCGTCTCCCTACCATTTTACTGGCATCAGATGTGAGAGGGACTAAACTGGCATTTCCAGTTTCTATGGCAAGAATTGCTTTCGGTACAGAAAGAGGGTATTCCTTTACTTCCATAAGCATAATCAGGGCAATGGTCGAAAGGGCCAAAACAAACCAAACGGCTATTTTCATTTTATTTTTCCTGTGAATTCTTTCCCTGTTCACAGACGCCATCACCACCTTTTTCAGCGATGTTCCTTCTTTTTATCATATTACCATATATTTCATTCATCTCCTCTCTTCCCCTCCTTTTCATACTCTGGCGAAGGAATGAACGGGTCTATATTAAATCATTACCTCTAAGCGGATTGGAAAACGCCATTTGATCTTGCCTATTTCATCCTTCGATTAGGCGTGTACATAAGTTCTCAGAGCATCATTAACATATGTTGAAATAAAATGATTTTTGGGGTGATGTTGTGGCCAAACCCAAAAGAAATGCCTCTAAGATCGAGGACTTGTCTTCCATAGAATTAGCTAAAATTGGACTAACATTAAATGTTATCGGGGATATATTCGGTTTTTTCTCCATCATCAAAGCGGAGCAAGAGGAAGCGATCCGCTCTGCCGAGAATGATAAAAAATCGTAGTGAAAAACACCTCCAAGGTTGTTTCCATATCTAACGACGCGGTTACATTATCTTGAAGGTGTTATTAATTTACAGTTTGGGGACAACAAATATTGAGCATCCCGGAGCAAATAGGTCACAGCTTCGCTTTGAAATATGCTTGCCGTACCCTAAAGATGACGCCATCAGTGACACAGCACAAATAGGACAGCCTCTTGAAAGGCTGCCCATTATTCTTCGGAACCGGTTTTGATCATGAATGTTTTTTCTCTGTTTCATAATCATCTAATATTATATTAATAATATCATATGATTGTTTTGCTATTTCCTGGTTAGAATTTTTATTGCCATCGTATGTTATTAAAGCTTTCCAAAGTGCCCATCCTCTTGCTCTCTTCCAGGTTT
The DNA here is from genome assembly GCF_022898935.1 of Paenibacillus mangrovi. Lineage (GTDB taxonomy): Bacteria > Bacillota > Bacilli > Paenibacillales > Paenibacillaceae > Paenibacillus_AQ > Paenibacillus_AQ mangrovi. The sequence continues at coordinate 51,690 of NZ_JALIRP010000007.1, forward strand.
CTTCATCCATTTTTAAAACATTCTTGAATAGCTTTCTACTATTTTCATCAAAAAATGTCCAGGCCATAGCAGCATCACAAGCAGGATCTCCTACGCCCAATATTCCAAAATCAATGATTGCAGAAAGTGTTCCATCCTTAACCAGTATATTTCCTGGTGCTATATCGCCATGAATCCAAACAGGTTCTAATTCCCATTTCGAATCTAATGCCAGTTCCCATATTTCATTCAGCAAGTGTTCGCTAAAGGTATCTTTATTATTCTCAATTGCAATTCTAGACTCTTCATCGTATACAGCTAAGGTTCCACCTCTATAAAAATTATGCTCTCCTGCTAAAGGACCTTCACTGGCATCAATAGATTGTAATTCAATTAAAAACGTTCCCAAGTCTCTTGCGAATTGATTAATGTCATTAATATTTTCATGAGACAAGGTCTCTCCTTCTAACCAATTATTGATAGACCACGGCCATGGATATTCTCCGCTAGGATTCCCTTTAGCTATTGGTGTGGAAATGGGTAAAGAAAGTTCTTTGTTTAGTATGGGCAGCCATTTTAGTTCTTTCTCCACTTGAGGAACATAACATGCTGCACTTGGTAACCTTACACTCATCTGTTCACCTAAATGAAAAGTTCTATTATCATTCCCACTAATTTTTACAGGTCTGATATCTAAGTTATTCCATTCGGGAAATTGTTCACTTATTAATTTTACAACTAAATCGACGTTAATTTTATTCATGAAATGCCCCTTCCAAAAAATGAGTGATTTATAAAAATTTGCTTATATATGTTAAATAGGCTGCCACTAAAGGCAGCCATTTTCTAATTATAGTGTTCCTGTATCAACCAGCCTCTTAGAACACTTTTGTCGTCCATGACTCGCAGTTCCAAACATGTGTTGCGATATCATTATAAAACTCAGGTTCGTGAGATATCATCAGGATGCTGCCCTTGTACGCTTTTAAAGCGCGCTTCAGCTCATCTTTCGCGTCTACGTCCAAGTGGTTCGTCGGTTCGTCAAGAACAAGCAAATTGGTTTCTCTGTTAATAAGCTTACACAAACGGACTTTGGCCTTTTCCCCTCCGCTAAGCACGGCGATTTTGCTCTCGATATGCTTGGTGGTAAGTCCGCATTTGGCCAGCGCGGCTCGCACTTCAAATTGGGTAAAGGAAGGGAATGCTTCCCAGATCTCCTCGATACAAGTGTTGTAATTGCCCTCTTTCATTTCTTGCTCGAAATATCCGATATCCATGTTGTAACCGAGCTCCACCGTACCGGATAAAGCGGGGATTTCACCCAGAATGCTGCGCAGCAGCGTCGTTTTCCCGATTCCGTTCGCGCCGACGAGCGCTACTTTTTGTCCACGTTCCATCTGTAGATCAAGAGGTCTGGAGAGCGGGCTATCATAGCCGATTACGAGTCCCTTGGTTTCGAAAATCATCTTACCAGAAGCCTTGGCTTCCTTAAAGTTAAATTGTGGTTTCGGTTTTTCTTTCGCCAGTTCGATGACATCCATTTTGTCGAGCTTTTTCTGTCTAGACATCGCCATATTGCGTGTAGCTACGCTGGCTTTATTACGGGCGACGAAATCCTTCAGGTCGGCGATTTCTTGCTGCTGCCGGTTATAAGCTGATTCCAACTGCTGCTTTCTCATTTCGTATACCTGCTGGAACTGATCGTAATCGCCGACATATCGCGTCAGCTTTTGGTTTTCCATGTGATAGATCAAATTAATGACGCTGTTCAGGAAAGGAATGTCGTGCGAGATCAGGATAAACGCATTCTCATACTCCTGCAGATACCGCTTCAGCCATTCAATATGCTGTTCATCCAAATAGTTGGTAGGCTCATCCAGAAGCAGAATATCCGGTTTTTCCAGCAGCAGCTTAGCCAGCAAAATTTTCGTGCGCTGACCTCCGCTCAGGTCGTTGACGTCACGATCCAGCCCAATGTCTGTGATCCCAAGTCCACGGGCCGTTTCTTGTACTTTTGCATCAATCATGTAAAAATCCTGGCTCGTCAGTGTATCTTGGATTGTTCCAACTTCTTCTAGTAGCTTGTCCAGTTCTTCGGGGGTGACTTCCCCCATTTTGTTATACATGTCATTCATTTCTTGCTCGAGATCGAACAAATATTGAAAAGCGCTCCGAAGCACGTCTTGAATCGTCATGCCTTTCGTCAGAACAGCATGCTGGTCGAGGTAACCTACGCGTACCCGTTTGGACCATTCCACTTTTCCTTCATCTGGCTGCAGCTTATTCGTAACGATGTTCATGAATGTGGACTTGCCTTCGCCGTTGGCACCGATCAATCCAATGTGTTCGCCTTTTAGAAGTCGGAAAGAAACATCCTTAAAGATGGCACGATCTCCAAAACCATGACTTAAGTTTTCAACATTTAATATGCTCATATATGGACACCTTTTTCTATTTATTATCGATCTATTATAAGCATAAAAAAGCCATGATTCCAATACAAAGAAGTCCTTTTTTACAAATCACCAGAAATCGGATCAAGTGGTTGAACTTTTGACAAACGTTGAGATGGATGAATGGTATCGATGAATAGCAAGCCATCATATTGATCACGAACAATCATATTTTCCTCCAGCACTCCCCATGATTTGGCGACTCGAGGTGTGAACATCCAAGATGTTGACGGTTCTAACTTGGCCTGTGTCAAATCAAGGAACTGGTATGGATGTCCGCCCGCATGCAATAAATCTTCAATGCTTCCTTCTTGGTGAGGCTGTGAGATTTGCTCGGTCTCCTTGCTACTCTTGTTGGAGCTTCCTTGGTAAGCATATAGGCCAATGACATAATTGTCTTTGCGAAGTGAAAAAGGTAGCAGCTCTCCCATCGTCGGATAGGGATGATTATCGTAGTCAAAGCCATTGTGCTCAGTGATCATCGTCGAGTTATGTTTCCGCACATGGTAGTTATGGCCCCACACAATGATCTTCTTGTCAGGATATAACTCTTCAGCTAACCAGGCTGCATTATTCGCCATTTGTTGATCACGAATATAACTTGCTTCTTTCATTTGGCGCTCTGGTTCAATCCCGGCAAACAGCTTCACCATATGTATGCAATACGATTCCAGCATATCGATTCGATTCTGCAGCACACGCTCGATGACGGGGACAAGCTCCGGATGAGCGGGATATACATCCTGCAGCTCCGCTTTATTCTCTTTTACGAATTGTTGGAACGTCCGATACTTCTTGATTAACTGAGGTTGTTCGCGATTGAAGCGTTCTAGGTCGTCATAGGTGTGCACCTTCAAATACCAACGCTCCGTCTGACCGAATGCTACCGATTTGCTCTTGTCTACGGTTGAAAACCACTTCTCCACGAATCCGATGAACGGCTCAGATGTGCCCTGCACGTCCAGTCCCGTCAAAATAAGCGGATGCTCCGTCTTGCTCTGCTGCGCGATATATTCAAATAACGGTAGGACTTCCTGCACATGCCATACGCCGTAGATCGATTTCTTCATCGTATCTTCCGGCGAATCTAGACCAACTTGAGCATACGCAGCTGATGCCTCGCCCAAATTCGATTCAAAGGCCAGAACATCATACCCCATTTGTTCATGCAAAAACTGTACTAGTCGTACTTTTGCTGAATTATATTCCGACGCACCATGCGATGCTTCTCCAAGACTAACCATCCCCTTGTCCTTGAGTAGGGGCTTAAGGAACTGCAAATCTTCATACTGATCTGAAGACACGCTCCCCTTGACGGCCGATTCGGGTACTATACTTGAAATAGGCTTTGCGTTCTTCTTTACCCACTGCTTCCACTGAATCACGCTTCCTTGGTTCGCCATCGCTACTTCGTCAACGGCACTCATGCAAGCTGCGTCAACAACTCCTGATACAGATGAGAATACAATCGCACAAGCGGTTGCGCTCACCGCAAGCTTTTTTCTCCAACCTATCATTCAATTCACCTTCCATGTATGTCTTGTTGATCTTCCATAATCAAGCATACCGGGTGAACTTTAAAATTCGGGAGTTCTACGTTTAAATTCAGTTTAAAAATTTCTTGTGCTGCGGATCGTTAAACACTTCTTTTATGGATCTCGCGTCTAGAACTATTCTTATATTGACATATTATATATTATGTAAACAATGTACCTCACTGAATTGATTACATGACTATTCGTTCTTTTCTTTAATTTAACCTGCTGATTTGTCCAAAGAAAGTCAATACCCATAAGTGGTTATATGCTTATTCCCCATTAACAGGATTAGGTAAAGAAGGAATATCCCGCACTTCTTCCGGAAGTTGATTTGACATACTTGGCACCTTTTTAGGGAGATATTCGATGACATCTGATGAAAAAATGGACACAGACACACTTCCACCTCCTACAAATGTCCGAATCAAAACGGGCTGGTTGTACGCATTATCAAATACAAAATCCGGACCTCCCCAGCTTACTGTCGCATCCCTTCCCGGAGGAACATAAGGAACGTGGCGGCTGTGGGAATACCGCTGTACTATGTTCAGCCCTGCCCGATCTGCCGCGTTAAATAACGTTGAGGATACCTGACAGATTCCTCCGCCAACACCTTCAGATAATTCGCCCCGTACGATCACTGCCGCCTGCCTGTACCCTCTTCCGGTAGTTCGAATTCCGACCACCTGATTAAAGGAGAAGGATTCTCCAGGAAATATGACCGTGCTGTCAATCGCCTTGGCCGCCAAAGCAATATTATGAGAACGATCCGTATTATTAGCGTTAAAATAAGTTACATAATAGCCGATTTGTTTAGCCCGCAAAGAAGCCAGCAATTCCGTATCTACCTTCGGATACACTGGATACATGGGGACTTCTATCGAAGCCGGACCACTGCTGTAGAGATATGCAAAATAACGTTTTAGAAGCTCTCTGCGGTTGAGCCGGTATCCCATTTGCCCGGATACGATTTGTCCGTTACCGTCAATGCGGGCATTTAGTGCTTCCTTATACGTTTTCCGATCCAAATCATTCACCCACTGGTTAACCTTTTCCATATCCAGCAAAGGAAACACCAAAAGGCTGTGTGCATCTCGATTCAGGCTGGAAATGGTTTTCCCCTCCTGGGTAACGGTTAGCCTGCCATTATCCTGTTCTCCGCTTTGGTCTTGCAGAAGTGTGAACAGGAGACATGCTATTGATGTCCATTTCAAGTATCATCACTCGCTTCATCATTATGATCGCAAACACTGAGTTCTTCCTGTTATTATGATTCCATTTATGGATATTCATTCAATTATTCTCCTTAAAACATCCACATGTAATAAATGTCCGATATTTGATATATTAGTCATTAACAATGCTTTATATATGAGGAAAAATACATAGAAGCAGGAGATATTATGCGCGATTTTCATAAGGTCGAAGTGGAAAAAGCAATCCATTTTATGAAGAATCATTTAGATGAAGATATTACTTCTGAACAAATAGCCGCAGAAATTGGTTATAGTCCCTATCATTTTACAAGAATTTTCAAAAGCGTAACTGGTGTATCACCTCGTCACTATCTAGCAGCCTTACGAATCGAAAAAGGGAAAAAAGAAATATTGAATAACCAGAAATCGCTTCTAAAAGTGATTTTATCGATCGGTTACCGAAGTGTAGGATCGTTTAATACTAGATTCAGGGACTATGTTGGGGTAACGCCTAAAAAGTTCTTCTCAAATGCGAAACCTCTTACATCTCACATGAACAAATATCATGATTCAGAGATAGACCTTCATCCACAGTCTCATACTTCAACTTCTCGCATCATATGTCGTATTGATACTCCGGATTCCTTTAAAGGAATCATTTTTGTAGGTCTATTCCCAAAACCAATACCTGATCAGAGACCGGTAGTAGGAACGGCGTTGAATCGTAATGGGCAGTTTCATCTATGTGGCATACCAAATGGTACCTATTATGTACTGGCTACAGGTATCCCTTGGAGCATGAACCCCCGCGATTACTTTATCCTTGATCATTCGTTGCGGGGCATGTATTCAGAGGCTATTCATGTTACCGAACAGACGGATTTAAAGATTGCAATCAAACTAAGGGAGCCGTTAATCTCAGATCCTCCAATCGTAATCAATTTGCCTCTATTATTATTTGAACATATGCAGCAAAAATAGCAATGTAGAAGAAAATAGAATCATCGATGCCTAATATAATTAATCATGAAAAAATCCATTTGGGAGGTTCTTTCATGAATAAGTTATGTGTCATTTCAATTTATGTCTCCGATCTGAGCAAGGCTAAGGAATTCTATTGTGAAAAATTAGGTTTTGAAATATCACGTGAATATGATGAGAATACCGTAAGTCTGCAGCACGATAGCATACCAATCGTTCTGTTTCAAGTTGATCAACCTTCAACAATTGAGTATCCGCAACAATCTCAAGTCGTCCTTGGGATGCAGACAGATAATATTACAGCCTCGATTCAAGAACTCGAAAGCCAAGGAATTGAGGTTATATACAAATCCCCTCAGGCCTGCCCAGTTGGTTACTATACTGCTTTCAAAGATCCGTTTGGAAATGTCATTGAACTGCTAGAGTTCAAGTAAATAACCGCAGTATCATGAGCAGCTTGTCTTTCGCGGTTTGACCTTTATATCTAATCAAAAAGTCCGCTATTTATGCGGACTTTTCAGCGTATATGTTCTTAATCCCTCAACATTACAATTTAAAAAAGCCCAAATAATCATGCTATGGTACGCAAACGAATATGGTTTTAGCTGAATTCCCCCCTATCCCTTCAGCCCCGTGGTAGCAATACCCTCGACGAAATATCGCTGCGCCGCAAAAAACAATAGCATCTGCGGAATAACAGATAGCAGTGACATAGCGAGTACCTGTCCCCAGGAGACAGCCGATTGCGTATCAATAAACATGCGTAAAGCAAGCGGTACGGTAAATTTATCGACGGTATTCAAATAAATGAGCGGGCCGAAATAATCTTCCCAGTGCCACAGAAACGAAAAGATCATCACGGTAATTAAGGCGGGCTTCATGAGCGGCAAAATAATACGCCAATAAATTCCAAACCAGGTACAACCGTCAATCTTGGCCGACTCATCCAGTTCTCCCGGAATACCTCTAATGAATTGTATAAGCAAAAAAATGAAAAATGCTCCTCCCATTGCGCTCGGTACAATAAATGGGAGATAAGTATTGATCCAATTGAATGAATGGAACATGGCGTATTGCGGGATCAACGTTACCTGGCTGGGCAGCATGATCGTCAGCAGCAGAAGGGCAAACCACATTTTTTTTAGCGGAAAATTGAGCCTTCCGAAACCGAACGCGACCAAGCTGCTTGAAATGACCGTTAAAGCGGTGGTTGTTATGGTCAATTTTATACTATTTAGAAAAAAGTATGTGAATGTATATTTCGGAAGCGCCACCCAACCATCCGAGTAGTTGTTCCATTGGAACTTGTGCGGAAATAGTGTCGGCAAACTAAGCTCCGGATTCGACTTAAAGGAAGCGCCAATCCACCACAGTACAGGATAGAACATGATCGCGCTGAAGAGCAGCAATATCACATGAGCCACGAACTTGCTCGCAGTTAACGACTTCATCGATTCCCTCCCGTATCATTCTCATAGAATACCCAGTATTTGGACACAAGGAAGTTAATCGCCGTTGCAACCGCCACGATCGCGAGCAAAATCCATGCCAATGCGGAGGCATACCCCATATGCAAGGCGGCAAAGGCTTTTTCGTATAAATACAAAGCATACATCTCCGTCGAATTTAGAGGCCCGCCTCCCGTTATAACGAAAGCAGCGGTAAATGATTGGAACGAGTTAATCAAGCCCATGATCAAATTGAAAAAAATAACGGGAGACAGCATTGGGAGCGTTACTGTGAAAAATTGCCGGAGTTTTCCCGCGCCATCCACGGATGACGCCTCATATAATTCGCCCGGAATTTGCTTTAATCCAGCTAAAAATATGATCATAGCCGAGCCAAACTGCCACACACTTAACGTGACTAACGTTCCTAATGCTGTACCCGGGGTTCCAATCCAGTTTTTTGGCGCAATGCCGAATAAAGCGGTGATGTGGTTAATAAACCCGGTCATTCCGAAAATATTTTTCCATAACACGGCTACAGCAACGCTGCCCCCAATAAGTGATGGCAAATAAATAATCGTTCGGTATAATCCGATACCTCGGATTTTTTGGTTCAAAAGCATGGCAACGAAGAGTGCAAACACGAGCCTCGCCGGAACTGAAGTGATGACGAATGTAAAAGTCACCTTTAATGAATTGTAAAAGAAGCGGTCCTCCGAAATCTCTTTGAAGTTTTGCATCCCAATCCATCGTGGTGGACTGAGCAATGAAAAATCCGTAAATGAATAGTACAACGATTGGATCATCGGCCAAACCGTTAATATAGCAAATCCGATCAACCACGGAGAAATAAACAGGTAGCCTGCTAAAGGCGCATAAGAATGGTTCTTTCCATGATTCATGCTATCTCCCCGATTCATTTTCCTTATTTCTTATTTCTCGTACTTTTTGGCGGCTTTCATCAGCGCATCATAGGCTTGTTCCGGAGTCATTTTCTCAAACATTAGCTGTTCACGAATGTCCTTCGCTTCTTTACCGAAATCCGCCCAGCCTGGCGGTCCTGGATTGAATACTTGCGAATTTAGAGCGGTTTTGTTAATCATTTCAACCGTCAGCTTATCACCAATACTGAATGCAGGCTTCAGGAACTCAAGAACATTGTTCGAAATGGGGATGCCTCTGGTCGTACCTCCGATCTCTCCTGCTTTCTGATCATTAATAAACCAATCAATGAATTTCATTGATTCTTCCTTATATTGGGAATCCTGAGATATGCTAAAGTAGAACGTTGCTTTTAACCATCCTCCTGCTTGCACCCCTTGAGGCATGGCTGCAACGCCAATCGCACCCGGCTTCAAAGAATCATAGGCAGATACTTGAGCCGCATGCAATCCCTTGAACAGCAAGTTTCCGTTAACCAGCATATCTGCGGTTGGATCCAAATCCTTATCGGCGAGCTGTACATCGGGAGGCGGTACAACGCCTTCTTTTCTTAATTGGGCAAATTTCTTTGTCCATTCGAGCCAGGTCTCTTTATCGTAATTAAATTTCCCGTCGGCAGTAATCGGCCAGCCCTTTCCTTTGCTTAGCTGAAAAGCGGCATATTGCTCCGTATCTGTTGTTCCATCTTTGATGACGTATTGTCCTTTATGAAGCTTGGGCTTAATCTCCTCAACCATCTTGAAATAATCATCCCAAGTGTAACCGTCTTTGGGCTCTGCCACGCCGAGCTTTTCCAGTGCAGCCTTATCATAGATCATGCCCCATGCGTTAAAACCGAGCGGCACAGCCGTCAATTTTCCGTTATACTTCCCAGTATCCAGCACCTTCGGATCAATATCCTTGGTATTTAGTGAAGATAGATCGGCGAGCTGCCCTCGTCCGTTCCAATCTGCCAGCCAAGCAGCATCCATTTGAATAATATCCGGTGCATTTTTGGCGGCGGCCTGGGTTGTCAGTTTATCCAGATAACCGTCAAACCCCTGATACTGCGTTTCAAAAGTAACATTCGGATGTTCTTTAGTATACAGGTCTAGTATTTTGAGCGTAGCGTCATGTCGCGCTTGCGATCCCCACCACATGATTCGAAGCTTGATTGGCTTGTCGTGAGCCGTCGCATTCGCATTAGTGGTTTCATTCGGCTGACCTTCATCCTTAACTCCAAGGGAGCTGCAACCTGCAGCCGTGATTGCCAGCACTAGCGAAGCAATGACTAATGATGTAATTTTCAGCGTGATTTTCATTAGCTATTTCCTCCCCCAATAATTGCTAAGCTCATGCACACCGTTATTTGGAAAACGATTGAGTCATATCTGTTTTAATAGCTTTGGATGGGGATTTTTGAAATTCAGAGGTCGAAATCAACTCCTGAAGCAGGCTCTCGTATTGATTCGAATCGAAAGGCACTTCCACCATTTGCTTTGTGAACGATGAGAGCATGATCCCGTTAGCAATGGTGACGGAACGGATCCCTTCCGTACCTTCAGCAATCAATTCCCCTTCTCCAGTAAGAATTTTATGTATGAACTTCTCTGTCACCACCTTGTGTCCCGAAGCCGCGTCTGTGTTCACTTCGATCTCTTCCACCGTAGATTCCACATTGCCGAATCCTTGTGACGTTTCTTGAAGATGCTTCAACATGGATATACGATTGCGATTGATCCGAAGCTTATTATTTTCGTATACGAGCCTTCCGTTTTCCCCAACGATCTCAAGACGATTGACCCCCGGAGACTCGGCCGTAGTTACGATAAAATGCCCGATCATGCCATTATCATGCTCAAAATAGGCGGTTACTTCATCCTCCACTTCAATACGGTGATACTTGCCGATATGAGCGTGACCGCTTATTCTTGCAGGAATCCCGAATACCCACTGGTAAAAATCAAGATTGTGCGGACACTGATTCGTCAGTATCCCACCTCCTTCTCCAGCCCAGGTTGCACGCCAATCACCGCTGTCATAATAAGCTTGGGAACGGAACCAGTCGGTATTGATCCAAGTCACCCTGGTTAACTGCCCCAACTCCCCACTGCCAACGATTTCTTTGATTTTTTTATAAAAAGGAAGCGTCCGTTCTTGAAACATCAAGCCGAACACCAACTCAGGGAACTTCTTTTGTGTCCGAGTATACGCATCGATGGCAAGCTTCGCATCGTTGACATGAACGGCCAATGGCTTCTCACAGAGCACATGAATTCCACGTTCAAATGCATCCACAATTATAGAGGGATGGCTGTAATGTGGTACAGCAATAATGACGGCTTCTAACCCGGATTGGTCCATAAGATCCAGATGGTTGTAATATGCTTTAGTTCCGCATTCCGCTGCGAACCGGTCCGCCTTTTCCTGGATAAGGTCACATACGCCTACTAGCTCAATTTGCTCCAACGTCATCATATTGCTGATATGGGTTTTCCCGATGTTCCCCAAACCTACTAAACCGACTTTTACTTTCTGAGTACCCATGTGATTTCCCCTCTCTATTTCAGTCATAAATTAACTCATGACCAGGCTAGACCTTCATTTTGCAGCAACTTCTTTAATGCTTGTGCCGCGATCTTAAATCGCTCTATCCCATCATGTTCCGGGAATGCTTTGTGTAAATGTGGTTCGATGGATAAAAATCCGGAATAGCCGCACTCCATCAATGCCTTCACAAATGACTGAAATTCACCGTCCCCCTCGCCTGCCGGGACAAAAATATGTGCCTGTCTGTCCGCATCTTTGATATGTACATATTCCAGGTAAGAGGACAGCAGCGGGTATGCCTCACTCATCGGCATGATATCATTCATGACAAAGTTTCCTGGATCAAAGGCAAGCTTTAGGCAAGCTGAGTCGCAATGCTGTAAAATATCTAGACAGCGCTCATCGTTATTACCGTAGACTCCACTTTCATTTTCCAATAAGAGCTTTATCTGTGCACGCTCTGCTTGATCAGTCAACTGCTTCATCCGGGAGAGCACTTCGTCACGATAAATCTCTGGGGCTTCATTCTCAGGAATATAATAAGAGAACACCCGGATATAAGGGGCATCCAGCTTTTTGGCGATATGTAAGGCGTGATCTATCTTCTCAATTTCAGGTGCAAATGGTTCCTGAATCGGATATTTACCGATCGGCGAACCGATCGAAGATACACGGATCCCTCTTTCAGTCAATGCGGATTTCAATTGGGTCAATTCACCATCGGTTAATTCCATTACATTTTTTCCATACACGCTTCGGAGTTCCAAATGTGAAATACCCTCAGAAATGAGAACATCCATTTGTTCCTCCAAATGATTTGAAATTTCATCGGCAAAACCTGTCAGCATGAGCAATATGATTCACCTCTCCTAATTATTATGTAAGCGATTACAAATACGATTGACACTTCATAGTTTAGCAGGTGACGAATCGCGAGCGGTACTTTCCGGTTGACCACGTTAACCACAACATTGTTCTAAAATTGACTTTTTACCATACGCCTATAGTTATTTGGAGTTTTACCCTCCCATTGCTTGAACACTTTACTGAAGTGGGAATGATTTTTAAAGCCGGTTGCGTAGCAAATGTCCGTCACGGATTTTTCCGGCTCAAGCAGAAACAAAATTTTGGCCTGATTGATTCGTCTTTTATATATGTAATGGAACAATGTCATTCCTGTTATTTCGTGGAAAATGCGTGCCAAATAATGTTTGTTGATATGAAGAGCCTCCTCTAGATGATCTAGACAAATATCTGACATATAATGCTTCTCAATATAGGTCAAGGCGTTCTGTACATGCTGTTCCTTTTCTGAAGGGAACTCTATTTCTTTCTCTACCGGCTTCATCATCACCTGACATATGAAAAATAACGCCTCAAGACATGAGACCCGAAACCGTTCATTTGAGATGGCATTCCCAGTGGAATAAAGCCGGTTCATTTTGCATAACAACTCTTCAAATTCGGCCTGCTCCTCTAGAGTGAGCTGCACTTTATAATTTCCAAGTCTTTCAAAAGGAAGCAATGGATTGATCGAGAATACATGTTCTGAAGCTGCGCGGAAAAATGCCGGATCAAAATTTAGAAGCGTTCGTACATATGGATGCCCGTCAAGGCTCTTAGGCATATGCAAAGTCAAGCCATGCATGACGATAAGGGTACCTGGCTTCAGCACATGAATGTTATCACCAATTAAATAATGGCCTTTTCCCTCGTGAAAATAAAAGATTTCATAGTGGTCATGGGATTGGAAATTTCCTGTCGTCACCGGAATGCTTTTCAAATACTCATATCTTAATAAGTATAATGAGTCCACGCTGATACCTCCGATCTCACTTCGAAACTCCGGGATGTAAAAAATAGAGCCAGGAAAGAACGATCCCAGCAAGGCCAGTCCAATTTCGAACATTACCTTCACAATATATGCGTGCAATCTTCGAACAATGCGAGAAAGCCAGCCAAATGGATGGCTTTCTACTCTCCTATTTCAGAATATACTTAAGTAAATCGTCCGTACTGCTTAGCATAGTATATGATTCGCTGATACAGCTCTTTATCCTGCAAATTCTTTAATGGATAAATCTGAGGCCTCGTGTTGACTTCCAAAATCCACAGTTCCCCTTTGGAATCCAAAGCGACATCCAATCCGAGTTCTCTAAATCCTTTAATATAATGGTCAAAGTGATTCCCCACAGAGACACCCAATTGTTTCAATTTTTCCTCGATCTTTTGAATAGAAGCTGAGTTGTATCCTGCACCTGACATCGTTTGATGGAAATAATCGATTTTCCCGCCTTGATTATAGTTTGTAGCAACCTTTCTCGAATCTCCAATTTTTGTGCAAACAGCAGTACTGACCCATTCCCCATTGTTCGTCTTCTGAACCATCACACGAATATCAAAAGGTTTTCCGTTTGTTCTCGCCAATGTAATGCCCTTTTGCAGCAAAAATGATCTTTTATTAGAAAAACGATGGAGATAATTGTACAAATCATTCATAGTCTTGTGAAATGACGTTACTGTCTTGTACTGAGTTTCATATCCTTGTGATTTCTTACTAATTCGAACGATATTGAATCCACCAGAACCATCCGTAGGTTTAAAATAAACAATCGAATAATCGGAAAGCATGGAAGTCAAGTTCATTTTATTAAAGAGCATCGTTGATGGAACATGCTTGCGCAGATCCTGATGCTTTATTAGCCAATTATTTTTTGTCCATTTGCTGCGAATTGAGGTGCTCGTATAGGACAATTCAATCCCCTCCCTCTTCATAGTAATATGCTTAAGGTGTGGAGCTTGTCACCGCTTTTACCTATGATCCATCCAATGAAGTATAGACCGAGATATTAATAAAAAAAATCCGCGAATTTCGCGGATCTTAAGCGTTTCTCTCTATTTTCTCAGCTCGGGCCAAACTGGTATACCCTCGAAATCAACAGCTACTACGGTATTCCATTCATCGCAATCCTCAGGTGCGAGGTCAATCGATATCCGACTGACATAATGCTCCCCATGCACTCCCCCAGACACGCCAACGGTTTCTTCCACCCGATAAGAAAGTGCCTTTCCTGTCCGGAGAAGTCTCACCTCCCTCACCTTGCCTTGGATCCAGCGAAACTCCAGTGGGAAACGAGGAATATCCTTTACATGTAGATAAACTGTATTTTCTTTGACTGTAATTGGACCGTAAAAACAGGGCGGAAAATGCACGGGTGTTCTTTTCGTACCGTAGATGCTTTCACCCGAGTGTTTCAGCCATGTTCCGATGGCCTCCAGACGCTCCAGCGCTTCCTCAGGCCAGGTTCCATCTGGGCGGGGACCGACATTCAGCAGCAGGTTACCTCCTTTGGTTGCAATCTCTAGCAATGTATTAAGTAGGGTAAGCGTACTTTTGTAGCAGGTCTTGTCTGAATGATACGCCCACTGATTGTTCATCGTCATACAGGTCTCCCACCATTCATCCGGAGGATGTACTGGAACAAATTGCTCCGGCGTCTCATAGTCCCCCGCATCCGGTAATCGATTGTTCACAATCAGATGGGGCTGCAAATTCAGCATCATTTGTTTGACCTCACTGCTCCGCCAGCGATCCGCTCCAAAACCGGGCACATCAAACCAGATCAGGTCAATCCTTCCGTAGTTGATCAACAGCTCGCGAAGCTGCTCGACAAATCGTTTATGGAATTCCCACCAGCGCATAGGATCGTACACGTTCGGTTTGGGAGATTGAATACCAGCTGAGATTGGAATCGTCGCAAAATCGGGATCATGCCAGTCAATTGTCGTAAAATAAAGCCCTACCTTAAGTCCTTCACTACGTACGGCTTCAACAAACGGCATCACTAGATCACGTTTGGGGCCTCTTTGTACAGCATTGTAGTCTGTTGTTTTCGTGTCAAACAAACAGAAGCCATCGTGGTGTTTGACGGTCAATACGATGTATTTGGCACCAGCCGCTTTGGCCGCTTTGGCCCAAACCTTCGGATCGTAGTTCAGAGGATTAAATTCATCGGCTAAACTTTCATAAACATCCACGCCCAGATGTTGACTGCTATGGGGCATAAGTGGCCAGGAAGCCTCAATTTCACGTAGGGAATAAGGCCCCCAATGGATAAAGATGCCGAATCTTGCCTCATCAAACCACTGCGCTTCAGGGTGTGTCGCTCTCACTATAAATCTCCTGCCTTTCGTATAAATAAATTGAATTTTAAACTGTTGCCGGTTCTTCAAAAATGTGATGAATCCACTAATAACCCAGTGAGGCTCCTCCATCTACAGGTAGCGCAACTCCGGTCACGAATCGCGATAAGCCGCTTGCCATAAACAAGGTTGCATCAGCTACTTCTTCGGGCAAAGCCGGTCTTCCCAATGGATGCATATCATTTAGAGCTTGTCGGGTAGCCGTAGGATCATCCTGTTCCAGCGTCCATTTCTCCAGCAGCGGAGTCGCCACACCAGCGGGACAGATGCAATTTACACGTACACCATCAATCGCATAATCAAGCGCGAGTGACTTGGTTAGCGCTACAATGGCCCCTTTGGTGGATGCATAAGTGGCGTTCTGCCTTTGCCCAATAAGTCCGTTTAGGGATGCCATGTTGACAATACTGCCCTTACTTTGCCGGAGTAATCCGATTGTGTGCTTAACTAGTAAATATACACTTTTGAGGTTCACGTTCATCATCCTCGTCCATTCTGACTCTGATACATCTTCGAGTTGTTTTGGGAGAATCGTAGCCGCATTATTAATAAGTACATCAAGCCTGCCGAAGCGAGACGTCACTTCATTGATAAAATTCTGAACTTCCATTTCAGATGAAACGTCAACTTGAAAAAAGTACGCCGAGGACGCATTGTGTTCTGCTGTAATTTCCTTGGCTGTACGGTTTCCTTCATGTGCATTCAAATCAGCGATGATGACAATAGCTCCCTCCTCGGCAAATCGTCTTGCTGTTACTTGCCCAATACCCGATGCTCCCCCTGTAATAATGCATACTTTTTCTGAAAGCAACATAGATTTACACGCCTCTCTTCTTCCTTATAGATTGCAGCTTACGCATATTTTCGGACAATCATATTAATTTCGTCCTCTGCCTGCTTTAATGCCTGTTCTTCAGACAGGTCTCCCTTAATACATGCCCTCAAGGCATTCCACAAAATATCTTCCGTTTCCGGATATTCAGCAAATTTCGGTGGAATAACTACACTTTTGGCCATTGTCTCCTCTAGAAATTGCCAACGTAGTGCCTCGATGGTTCCAGGCTGCGAGATGCCCTTCTGCCGATCCATAACGGAAAAACGAACTGGCACATGCCCACTGTCTGCATCAATCATCTGACGTTCAGGCGAGGTAAGATACTTGAGCAGCTGAACAGCCTTCTGCGGATTGCAGCTGGCGGTCGTCACGGCAAAAGAATGACTACCACAGTAAACCGCACGTTTACCTGTAGATCCTTTCGGCAAAAGTGCCAGGCCATAACAGTTCGCTACTTGACAAGCTGGGTCGCTCAGTAGACCAAAATAGCCCGGCCAATCGGCTACCATCAAGCTGTCTCCGTTTCGGAAACTTTCAGATACTTCGTCATAATGCATATCAGGTAGATTGGCAGGTGTTAAACCTTGCTGATATAGCTCTTTTAAATATTTAAGTACTTTAATTCCGGCGGTACTATTAAATGCCGACTGTAATTTTTCATCGAACAGCTTCCCACCTTCACTCATCAATAATTCGAAAAAGGTACCAAACAAACCGGATTCCTTGCCTGGGTATACGAAACCTGTATAACCTGCAGCTGTAGCGCGTTTCACTGTTTCCATTAGCTCTTCCCAGCTATCCGGAACCTGTAATCCTAGTTCTGCAAATCGATCCCTACGGTAGAAAAGTAGTCTAGCATCAAAATTTCGTGGAATACTCATCAGCCCGCCATTCACCCGCGCCAATTCAACCAAAACTGGTGATAAATCCTGAAGCTCTTCCTCTGAGAAGTATTCATCCAGAGGCAACAAATGTTCTGCTTGGGAAGGGGCATATTTCGTATGTGTGGAGATCAGATCATATTCAGCTTTCCCTGAAGAAAACGCTTCCTGAACGTGCCGATTTAAATCCGGATGAGGACCTTTGAAACCGACTTCTACCTTAATTCCTGTAGACTCCTCGAATGCTCCAAGACTACTGTAGAGCGGTTCATAAGTCGGCCCATCAACAAGAGCTACCTTCAAGGCATTGTCGACCATTTCTTTCACATCCCTTTCCATATGTATTTATGAGCAATATAATACATCATACACGATTTTATAGCTATCACATCTTCATTTTCATTCTCCGGAATCCAATAAAACCGAGACGCCATATCTCCAAATATGGCGTCCCTCTCTACAAAATCTACTGAAACCATTCTTAAGCGCCAACATGAAACAATGCGACGGAGCGAAATGTTCTAAATCCTGCCATTTCAATTGCTGTGGGGTCGGCTTTGCCAGCAAATGTTGGTTCATCCTTGTATCACTCCTCTAGATTCCTTCATGATCATGGGAATGAACTCCGTGCTATAGATATCATCCTCCTTTACAAGAGTAATGGCGAAACCAATTCTCTTGCAAGGAGGATTTTTTTCAACAAATAAGCACTCTCCTGAAATTTACTCTGGTGCTTTACCAGAAGAAAGTGTATTATATGTATCTGTCAGTACTTTTTATATATTAACCAGTGACTTTTCAAAATATTGCAGAAGGGGTTTATCATCATGACCAAACATAAATTAGGATTCTGGATGTTAACCGCCCTCGTGGTCGGCAACATGGTAGGTTCCGGAATCTTCATGCTGCCTCGATCTCTGTCGCAAGCGGCGAGTCCTGCCGGGGTCATACTTGCCTGGGCCGCTACAGGACTCGGTGTACTCATGCTTGCGCTTGTCTTCGGCAGTCTGGCTGTCCGTAAGCCTGAGCTCAGCGGAGGCCCACAAATCTATGCGAAGGAGCTGTTTCCTGAAGGTTCGCACAGATCCCTCTTGGCCGGCTTTATGTCCACATGGGGATACTGGATCGGCAATATCGCGGGTTTTGTGGCGGTTATTACGACGTTCGCGAGTTACCTGTCCACCTTCTTCCCGGTACTTACCAGTAACAAGGAATGGCTAACCATCGGGAACTTCACATTAAAAGCGGGCAACGCCCTGACGTTCCTCGTCTGCTCAGCTCTGCTGTGGGGAACGCACGCCATCTGTCTAAAAGGCATAAAGAGCGCAGGGCGGTTGAATTTTATCGCTACGATAACCAAGGTCATCGGATTTGCGCTCTTCATTGTGATTGCTCTCTTTGCATTCGAACAGAGCAAAATTGGGCCCTTCCTGGCTCCGCGTACCAATGACAGCGGGGAGACGCTGGGCCTACTCTCTCAGGTTAACGCGGCCTCGATTGCAACGCTGTGGGCTTTTATCGGCGTGGAATCCGCAATGGTCTTTGCCGCACGTGCCCGCCGCAAGCAGGATATCCGCCGTGCGACCATCGCAGGGCTGCTGATCGCCATCGTGCTGTATGTCGGCATCAGCATTCTGACGATGGGACTACTGACACAGGACCAACTGATGGCTTCCCAGAACCCGCTGGTGGATGGTATATCCACCGTACTGGGCCCTATCGGCGGCAAGCTGCTAGCAGGCCTCGGACTGATCAGTCTGCTCGGATCCACGATAGGATGGGTGCTGCTGAGTAGCGAGGTGCCGTTCCAGGCGGCCAAGCTGGGCGTGTTCCTGCCGTCCTTTTCCAAGGAGAATAGCAAGGGCATGCCGACGGCATCACTCTGGATTTCTAACGCACTCGGCCAGATTTTGCTGCTGTCCACGATTTCAGGTTCCATCTCGTCAGCGTTTGATTTTATCATCTATATCGCTACGCTCGCCTATCTGTTGCCTTATCTGATCGCATCTCTCTATCACCTCAAGCTAACCTGGACGGGCGAAACCTATTCGTTGCAAAAGGAGCGGGTGACCGAGGGGATCATTGCGGCTTTGGCCGCCATCTACTCACTGTGGGTCATCGTGGCGGGTACCGCGGATCTTAAGACATTCCTGCTTGGACTAGCACTCATTGTCAGCGGCATCCTATTTTATCCGTTTCTGCTGCAATATCAGAAAGTCCAAAACAAAAAAATGTAAGCTTAGCGTTGAATGCAGGAAAGGCGTCCATCATGAGATGGGCGCCTTTTTATATTGGAATAATACCACCACATTTCCCCCTCCCCAGCATCATATAATGTTAAAAATATGACGTACTTCGGAGGTCCCACGGAATGGGCAATGTGCTGAGCACAGTAGATGAGGAAATCGGGCGACTGACGGCATTCTTGATTCAGAAGCAGCAGCAAGATGGATCCTGGCATTTTTGTTTTGAGAACGGGATCGTTATCGATGCATATGTCATCATTCTCTTTCGGATATTGAACGTACAGAATGAAGCCCTGATCAGGCAGCTGCATGACCGCATCCTTAACGAGCAGCAGCAGGGTGGCTTCTGGAGCTTGTATCCCGATGAGGAAGAAGGGAACTTATCCGCATCGGTTGAAGCCTATTACGCCCTGCTCTACTCCGGGCACAGCAAAACTACAGACGAGCCAATACAGCGGGCTAAACGTTATATACGATCCAAAGGCGGTCTTGGAAAAGTCACCAGCATTTTGACGAAAGCTATCCTCGCCGCTACAGGGCAAATTAAATGGCCCTCAACGATCTCATCGATCCCACTTGAGATACTACTTTTCCCAAACTATTTTCCCATTAACTTTTTTGAGTTTTCTGGCTACTCAAGGGTTCATCTTACTCCTTTGCTTATCATGGCCGACCGGCGTTTTTCGATCACAACAGCTCATGCCCCTGATCTGTCAGATCTCTTGGATCCGCGTTTTGATAAAGATGAGCCAATCACCCAAGGATATCAGGAAATGCAGGACGACATCCAAACAGGGTTAAGCAGACTCATTGGCACCCCCCGCTATATCCATGAAGCCGCTACAACCAAGGCGGAACAGTTTATGCTCCAGCGTATTGAATCCGACGGTACCCTTTACAGCTACGCCAGTTGTACGATTCTCATGATTTTCGCCTTATTGGCATTGAAATACGATCAGCAGCATCCGGTCATCACGCGCGCCATTCAGGGGCTCACCGCGATGCAGTGCCGTTCTGACGATAAAACAACGATGCAGAACTCCCCTTCTACCGTGTGGGATACTGCTTTGATCGCCTACGCTTTGCAGAGTGCCGGGACTCTCAGTGATCATGCGTCAATTCGACGTGCTGCTTCGTATCTACTGTCCAGACAGCAGCATAAACTTGGCGATTGGAGCATTCATAATCCGAATACAGTACCCGGTGGTTGGGGATTTTCCGAGTCGAATACGATCAATCCGGACGTGGATGACACAACGGCAGCTTTACGGGCCATTCATAGCTTGTCGAATACAGATCCAACGTATCAGGAAGCATGGAATCGCGGATTGAATTGGGTTTTATCCATGCAAAATAAAGACGGCGGATGGCCATCTTTTGAAAAAAACACCAACAATGAAATGCTCTCTTGGCTCGCCATCGACGGTGCCAAATCCGCTGCCATTGATCCCGCGGAGGCGGATCTTACCGGTCGCACCTTGGAGTATCTCGGAAACTTTGCCGGGCTTGATGCACGACACGAATTCATCAAACGGGGAAGGAAATGGCTGATTCATCATCAAGAGAGAGATGGTTCGTGGTACGGAAGATGGGGCGTTTGTTATATCTATGGTACGTGGGCTGCATTAACAGGTTTACAGGCTGCAGGCCTTCCGGCAAACCATGAAGCGCTGCAAAAAGGAGCCAATTGGCTCTTAAGCATACAAAACGCGGACGGAGGCTGGGGAGAATCCTGTCAAAGTGATCGGCTTATGCGATATGTACCTTTAGTGGAAAGCACACCTTCTCAAACAGCCTGGGCACTTGACGCACTTATCGCTGTTCAGCCGCAGCCAACACCAGCCATAGATCAAGGAACTCTTAGACTTATCACATCTCTGCATGAAAATGATTGGAAGTCTTCTTATCCGACAGGCGCTGGCCTCCCAGGCAACTTTTATTCCCACTATCACAGCTACCGGTATATCTGGCCGCTTCTTACACTTAGTCACTACAGAAGGAAATACGGGAGTTCGTAATAGAACTCCGATTGCGGGAGTCTTCTGGAACACATAAACCGCCAAGAATGGCGGTTTATTTTAAATACACATCGTATCCCCTATCAATTTGCCAATCTGAAAAAGAGCTCATGACTTAACCTGGTCAGCCCGGTCATTTAACTATTCTTCCAGAAGTTTGGCCCGAAGCGCATTAAGCTCAGGCTCCGTCAAGCCGATCGATGCCAAGTAGTTCTCTGCTCCGCCATATTTTGCCTTCAAATGCTCCAGCATCATGATCATGTTACCGGGATCGCTGCCGAGAAACTTGTCGTAGCTCTCGTCGGGTAAGCCTTCAGGCTTACCCTTGCGCAGTTCCTCCATCAACGGAGCAATGCATTCCCCAGTCAACGAGTAGTCGGCGATAATCGTTTCCTCAGGCACTCCCGCTAAACCGAGGAGCAGCGCAGCCGTAACGCCTGTGCGGTCCTTGCCTGCGGAGCAGTGGAATAATACCGCCTGGCCGCCACCCGAAGCCAGCAATTGGAAGACGCGCAGCAGTTCTGGTTGTACGTTGTCCAGCATATCGATGTACAGATCGCCAAGGGTATGAATATCCTTACGGTTCGTCGTAGCCGGATTAACTAGACTTACATTGTAATAAGCAACTTCATTCGAATCAGAGAAAACATTTTTGAATTGCTTCAGTTCATGTTCGTGTCTCAAATCGATCACAGTATGAAGCCCTCTAACAAGCAGAGCTTTCTGATCGTCTTCTGTTAGCTTGTGCAAACCGTCAGCCCGATAAAAACGTCCCCAGTGGATTGTTCGTCCATCCATCGTGGAGTAACCCCCGAGATCACGGACATTGTATGCGCCTGATAACGACAGGCGTCTTTCTAAGGAATGAGTGACTGATGACATTAGCGCAAACCGCCTTTCACGAAGGAATCGATAATTTGTCTTTGCAGCAGTAAATAAATGATGAGAACCGGGAGACTTGCAATTGTTGTTGCTGCCATCAACGGTCCCCACATATTTGCATCCGAGGACATAAACATTTGCAGCCCTTTTTGCATCGTGGAGTGTTCCAGTTTATTCGTCACCAGAAGCGGCCAGAAGTAATCGTTCCACGATGTAATGAACAGCAAAATGCCGATAGAAGAGATCGAGGCTTTCAAATTCGGGACAATCGTGCACCATAACACGCTCCAGTCTGATGCCCCGTCCAGACGAGCGGCTTCTATTAGTGTTTTCGGAAAAGCCTTGAAGGCGTTATACAACTGCATAACCGCAAACGCTGAAACGATATTGGGAACAATCAGCCCGGTTAAAGTATCCTTCCACCCCAGATTGCTAATCACGACGTAGTTCGGAATCATAATCACCTGGAAAGGAACGAGCCATGTCAATCCGATCAATCCGTAAATAATACTGCTGCCGCGAAAATTCCAACGGGTAAACGCATATGCCGCGAGGATGCTCGTTAAAAGCTGCGCAGCCGTCTGGGAAATGGCGACCAGCATCGAATTACCGATCATCCGCGCCATCGGGATAGAATTCCATGCCTGAATATAGTTGTCGAAAGTCCAATGTTTTGGCCAAAGGCTGGCCGAGAACACTTCTCCTTCCGTTTTGAATGAAGTATTGATCATCCAATATAGCGGAAACACGGCCAAAAAACATAGCGCGATCAACATTGCATGCTTGAATAACGTGGAGGCATTGATTTTTTTCATACTCATGGTCGTCCCCTCCTAGTCGTCAAAGAACGAAAGCCGTTTGGACAGTTTCATGAAACCTAGTGCGATCAAACCGAAGCCGATAAACAGCACGACAGCGGCCGCAGAGCTCCAGCCCACTGCAAACGTTTGGAAGCCGTATTGCCACAGCAAATAGTAAATATTTGTGGTTGATCCGAGTGGGCCGCCTTGTGTCAATACGTTGATATAAGAGAAGCTCCACTCCGATGCGAACAAAATGCTCAGCATGGACATAAACAGAATGGATGGTGAAAGCAGTGGCAGCGTAATGTGGCGAATGATCTGCCAGCGGTTTGCGCGATCGATTTTGGCTGCTTCGTAATATTCTTTGTTAATACCGGTCATCGCCGCAGAGAATATTAAAGTGCTAAACCCGATCAGCTTCCAGCCCGTAATAAAAGTGATAGAGTATATCGCCCACCGCTCGTCAGTAAAAAACCGAATCGGTTCGTCAAGTCCGAAGTATTGGAGCGCCTGGTTCAAAATGCCGTTCGTAGGGTGCATAATCCAGCGCCAGACCGAAGAAACGGCTACCGGAGCCATGATCATCGGGATGAAAATCAGAGCTCGATACACGTTACGAGATCGTTTGCCGATGTTGTCCGTAAAAATAGCGATAAGGAGAGGCAAAATCAATGAAAACGGAATAACGCCGATCGTATAGATAAGCGTATTCTTTAGGGCGTTCCCCATTTCCGGCAGCGTAAGTAAATTTTCGAAATTTTGCCATCCAACGTAGGTTTTCGGCGAAGTCGGAAGCAGATTCCACTCATAAAAGCTAAGTTGAAATGTTTGGACCAGCGGACGGTACACCCAAAACCCTAACGACAGCACGACTGGGAGCAAATATAAATAGGGCTTGATGCCGCTCATACGGATTCTTAACGCTTTTCGTTGTTTCTCCCGCGGTTTCGACCCCGTTTTTGAATTTGGTAAGACCGGCGAAGTCGTCGTATCATAATTCACGTGCTTTCTCCTTTCATGAGTAAGTAGAAATTCTTGAAGGCTGAAGGAGTCCACTCCTTCTGCCTTCAAGCCACATCATTATCGTACGAGCGCCTGCGCCCGGGACTGCGCTTCTTGCATAATGGCTATAACATCATCGGTCGATTGGGTCGCCTTTTGAACTGCTTCTAGCAAAATTGTTTCAATCTGATACCAGTTCGGGCCGGGATAGGATACCCAAGGCGTAAGACGATCGAGCTGTTCCAGGTTCGGCTTAATCAGTGGATTTTTCTCCACCCATCCTTTCAAGTACTGAGGGTCATCGACAATCGCCGGACGAAGCGGCAAATAGCCAATTTCGGATGTAATGATCGTATAACCACGTTCACTGGTGACGAATTTGAGGAATTTCCAAGCCGCCTGCTGCTTAGCCGGATCGTTCGACAGAATGAACAGCGCGCTGCCGGAGTTGACCGGAGTCGTTGGCTTACCATCAAAGGAAGGCATCGCAGCCGTCTTCAGTTCCCAGCCGCCAGCCTCGGACGCCGACAGAAACGCGCTTTGTAATGCGCTGGTAAAGAGCAGCATACCGACTTTCCCTTGGCTGAACGCCTCGATAACTTCGCCGTCGTTAAGCTTGTCGCTTGCGCCGCTGCTGACCATATCCTGCCACATCTGAATGGCGCCGACCGCCTCCTTGCTCCCGAATTCAATCGTCTTCCGGTCGTCGGAAAGCACTTTGCCGCCATTACTGCCGATGAGCGCTTGAATGATCCAGTCGTTACCAACCGAGCCACCGATATGAACGCCGGAAGCCTTCGTTTTTTCGGAGATTTGAAGTGCGTACTTCTTCACTTCCGCCCACGTGGTCGGAGGCTTATTGGGATCAAGTCCGGCTTCCTCGAACAATTTGGCATTGTAAAATAGAACCGGCGTACTGAACGTAAACGGCAATCCATATGTTTTTCCGTTCAGTTGTCCGAGCTTCAGACCATTTGGTGAGAAGCCTTCGAAAGTTTGCGACAGCTCGTCCGCGGGAACGATGTCCTCCAGCGGTTTTGCGCCAAAATTATTGGCAATGTAATCTAGACCGTCAAAAACGAGCTGCGCAACGTCCGGAGGCGATCCTGCCGCAATGTCGGCCTGTACCTTAGCGGTCATATCAGGCGAGGCGACCGGAATGCCTTCAACTTCGATATCCGGATTGGCTGCTTCAAATTCATCAATCAGCTTTTGTGTGCCTGCCTTTTGTGACGCTGTTGCCAGATTGTAGCTGTAAAATGTAATCTTGGTCTTATCACCTGAAGCTGCTTTGCCTGCTGATTCGGACGTGACAGTAGTAGATCCATTTGCATTAGAGTTCCCCGCATTGTTCGTTGCCGAGTTCCCGCAAGCCGCGGTTGCCAGAATCGTTAGAGACAGCAAGCCTGCCGTCCATATTTTTTTGCCAGCCATGGATTTATACCTCTCCCTTTTCGGATTGAGCTAATTTTTTATTTATGGTCAAGTGTGAGCAGGATCCTTTTTCAAATTGTATTCGAACAAAAGCTGATGTTCCCCCGGTAAGTAGCGTGGTTGAACGGCCATTTGTCCGTTTTTGACCGTGACGAGATTGTAGCCGCTGTTGTCGAGAAAGATCATACTATCCTGTGACGTCGGATCAAGTCCGAACGCTACGCCTGTCGCCGCACAGCTTGGAATGCCATTCAGACTGCCGATGTTGTGAAAATGAATGTGGCCGGAAAGCAGTCCGATGAAGTGACGACCAGTGATGACGTTCGCAAGTTCTTCGGGATTCTGCAGCAGATGGCTGTCCATTAACGCGGTCGGCGTTGCCGTAACCGGATGATGAAGCACGACGATACTCCCCTGTTCTGCTGGTTCGTTCAATGTTTCCGTAAGCCAGTCAAGCTGAGTTTCATCCAGATGCCCGTCATGCGAACCTTGAACTTGTGTATTTAGCATCACAATCCTGAGCCCACGTTCGACGAAGCTGTAGTAATATGACTCATCAGATGGTACTTCTTCCAAGTATCCTTCGCGAAATGGTGCTCGAAAGTCATGATTACCGAGGCCCACATGCACCGGAATACCCGCTTTCCGGGATTCTTCATCGATGAGGCGCTTCAGATGACGGTAATCTTCCAGGTCCCCATCCTGCGTTAAATCGCCACTGATCAAGACAAACGACGGTTTGGTCTTCAAATTTCGAATATCCTCGAAAACCGCGCGCAGCTTTGCCGTCATGTCAATACCGAACATCGGATTGTTCTTTTCCGGAGCGTTAATGTGAATATCCGTCAGATGTGCAAAATGAATGGTCTCCACGCCCATCACCCCTCCTTTTGTTCATGCGAATGAGGCGGATACGCAGCGACATCGGTCACTCCGTCCAAATGCATAACCCGGTAGGAAACGCTACCGCTGCGAACCGTAACCCACAAGATCAGGTTGTCGTCGGCTCTTCCGGTTCCATGTGCGGCGGCTCCGGTGCGGCCCAATTGAATATAAGTACGGTTGTCTTGTTGCGAATATTCGAGCGAGTGGAAATGTCCGGCAAAAACGGTGTACGGCCGATCAGCAAGTAGTTCTTCGAGGCGGGCGAATTCCACACTTTCGGCCTTCCAGCCCGGCTTATGCATGCTGACGAAGGTATGCTTGGCGTCTGCATTTTCCGTCAGTACCTTCTCGAAAAACGCAAGCTGCTGCGCGCTGATCCCTACATTGACATGATTCATTCCCTGTTGTTGTTCCGGCGTCAGAAGGCTTATGATCTCATCGTAAAACTCCTTCATATATTCCATCGTGCGTTCGGGCTCTTGGTGGACTTTTTCTGTCGAACGTTTGACGACATCGATGAATTCGTCCGGCATCGCATCAAACGGATCTTCCGTGTTCAGCGTTAGAAATAAGGAGTCTCCGATACGGAAAGCATAGTAGTCCATCCCTTTGCGCTCGCGCCATACGTCGACCATAGCCTGCGTTCCGTAATCGTGATTGCCAATTGTCTGGAAGAAAGGCAGGCTGGTTGCCGCGATTTTCGCGTCGATGTATTCCCATTCTTCACAGGCCTTCGCCGCATCTTTCCAGTAGCCCTCGACCAGATCTCCGACAAATAGAACAAAATCCGGACGCAGATCCTGAAGCAGTTCCAGTCCCTTCTCAAACACGCCAGCTGTCATCATACCGCAGCGGTCGCCCATAACGGCGAAGGAGAAATCGTTAGTCAAACCTTCGGGCAATTGCCCAAACCAAGGTCGCTTGTCTGTGGCAATCCGGCTTTCGTCTATAAACATTTCAATAAGTTTACGTTCCAATTGAGTTGTCAATTTCCATTCGCTCTCCCTTCGGTTTTGAAAACTCGTTACAAGATGATTATGCAGGTTGTATGTAAGTTGTGTGTTAATCGAGTGCATCACTTTTGTTAATTTATTTCAATATAAATAAAAACGAGCCCAAATAAGAGCTCGCCTTGTACACCTTATATGATTCCGTTCATGATCAGATCTTCGTATGTGACCGTGTAAGTCTCCAATACCGCTTCTCTGGCTGCTTTCAAATCTCCCTTGACCAGCGCTTCATACGCCTTGCGGTTCGATTCCAGTGATTTGTGCGGCTTGTACTGGGGATATTGCTTGCGGTAAGAAATCATTTTGAATAATACCTTGCCTCTCGACTGCTCCATTACGCTCAGCATATGCTGGTTATGAAGCGTACGAATAATCGTTTCGATAAACTGCAGGAAACTCTCATAATAGGCAGGTACGTTATCGTCTTCCTTTGCCTGAATTTGGCGCTCAAGATGCTCCTGGAGTGTATGCAGATCGAAGGTGAGCTCTCGTCTCTCCGCTGTGTTGATGACGTACAGCTGCATCGATATCAGCATTTCGAGTATTTCCGCATATTCACGAAAGGAAATTTCCTTCACCAGCACTCCACGCCCTCGGAACGATTCGACAAACCCCTCCGTCACCAGCAATGAGATAGCGGCTCTGATCGGTGTCCGGCTCATTTGCAGCTGTTCAGCAAGATCATTTTCTGACAACAGCGTTCCGGGCAAATATTCTGCATAAATGATTCTGCGGCGAAGTTCCTGATAGGCCCTTGTTTCCAATGTTGGGGAAGACATTTCCTCACAAATCCTTTGCTTTTTTTAGTTTAATGTTAGCAAATCAGACCAATTTTGAAAAGACCGTCTCCAACCTGACCTAAGGATGTAGATTAGGAGAGCTAAAACTTAGGTGGATGATCTTAATACTAATAGGCTGTTGGAAAGTGGTTTTGCTATACATCATTTCTCTAACGCTAATCTGAATGCCAAAAGTGTCATCAGTATTGTTATTGGTGCAAGTATCATTTTTTCAACAGAAACCACAGAGGCAAAATTCCCGATTGTATTAAGTGAAAAATATCCAAACATTATCCATATACCAATATTATTAGCTTTCATGAATCTTTTAGTTTTTATGTAACCTATTTTTATTGAGATAACTAAAATGAACATTATTGTTAAAAATAACGCTATGCATTCTAAGATCATTAAAGATGATGAATCAACGATTTGCCCGCCCCACACTGTTTCATAAGGAACGATTCTCAACAGTATTAAAATATGAAAAATGACCAATAATACCAAAGAAATAACTAGTATATTTCCTGATAGTCTTGCACTAATGAGTTTTTCCATTTATCCTCCTCTCGTAATAACCAGGTTTATTCTCTTCGCCCCAATTGGATGTAAGGTTGTTGTAATCAGGACGCCCCAGTCATTTAATTTTGTCAAAATAAATCAATCTCAAGATCTGTTATTTCGTTAGAATCCCATTCATCTGTTATCTCTAAATGCCAAGATCTTTGCAATCATTCTAAATTGTTTTCTTCTATCCATTTGTGTAGTTTTTCATATGTATTTCTAATTTCAGAATTAGCACCTTTATGTCTAATGACTGCATATTTTTGTTTTGGAACTGCTAGAGAAACCATTCCATTAGGTACTTTTCTAATATAAGAAACGTTTCGGCAAATTATGTATCGGAATCGCATTAAGATTTGCGGTTGACTTGCCAGCAGGCAGCGTTCTTCTCCCTACTAGCTCAGTATACGCCGCATCTGCAACAACAGCTGATCAAATTATTGCTACAGGCAAGCAGTATCTAGGAGTCCCTTATAAATATGGGTCGAAATCCGGTGATACAAGTACTTTTGATTGCTCATCTTTTACTCAGTATATTTTTAAACAAAATGGTTATTTCGCTCCCACGTTCTTCCAAAGAACAATCTACCGTAGGCACATACGTGCCAAGGGATCAGTTACAGCCCGCCGCGTAATACCAACAAATGGACAAGCTGCACCGAAATCAGATTCAACAAACCAGGCTATGTTTCTCATCATCAAAACACACGGTCAACAAAGCCATAGAAATCAAGGTCACCGATCTGAAAATAGAGACTAATTGACTACAGATCCACAGGAATCTCCACTATAACTTCCGTTCTCGCTCCCTCTGTGCTCGCAATGGAAATCGATCCCTGATGCGCCTGGGCTATGGATTTCGCGATAGGAAGTCCCAGACCAGTGCCCCCCGTCTTTCGGTGACGTGAGCTATCAACCCGGTAAAAGCTTCTTGGCTCGCCATCGACGGTGCCAAATCCGCTGCCATTGATCCCTCGGAGGCGGATCTTACCGGTCGCACCTTGGAGTATCTCGGAAACTTTGCTTACGTGCAGACGTGCAAACAGCCTGGGCACTTGACGCACTTATCGCTATTCAGCCGCATCCAACACCAGCAGTAGTTCAAGGAATCCATAGACTTATCACATCTCTGCATGAAAATGATTGGAAGACCTCTTATCCGACAGGCGCTAGCCTCCCAGGCAACTTTTATTCCCACTATCACAGCTATCGGTACATCTGGCCGCTTCTTACACTTAGTCACTACAGAAGGAAATACGGGGGTTCGTAATAGAAAGAATATCTTCATAGGATAATGACCTGATTCAGCCAAAAATTCAGCTTAGCCAATGGCGCATACCAGGCCTTATAGGGACTAGGTTGTCATAACGATCAAATCGTAACGCAAGACTGATAATCTCCATCACAGTTCATGATGAGGCATTTGTGCAGCAATTCTTTGTCTTTTACTTTCCATGTATGTTCATGGAACTTAGGCCTTCGAATACAAGTATAGTTAAATTTGTCTGCCGCAAAAAATCTAAAGCCCTGTTCCCTGCAATCCTTCAAAAATAATGAATCTGAACCGACGACAATATCTGTCCGGAACGTTACATGATCAAATACGTTTTTTTTAACAACGAGAGTAGCTCCAGCGAGATGACTTACATACCTGTTTTGCCTATCTGGATACTTCAACGCCAAACATTTCTTCCTTTCAAAATAAATAAAAAATGCTCTCTTCCCCACAATATCCGCGTCCGATTCACCAAAAGCATGCATCATATCGGTCAAATAAAACGGCGCATAATAATCATCATCATCCAGTTTCGCAATATAATCATATTTTGCACGTGAAACGCCAAAGTTCAGACATGCCCCTAAATTTTGATCTTCGGGGACCTGATATACGGTAATCCCTTCATAAGTGGCAGCCTTTTCTTTCCATTTCGAGATATCCATTTCATTGTTATTCAAGATGATAATTAATTCTTTAGCGGCCCATTCCTGTCGGATATAGTTAGCAAATACATTTTCAATAAGATGCTCGCGCTTTGTGCAGGTGATGACAGATACAGCCTCATTCTCCTTCTGTTCCGCCAATTGTCTCCCAATAAATTGTTGAACTCTTTTTTTATATAAAGATATCGCAGACGGATCTTGCTGGACCGTCTTATAGTTCATCGGCAAATCATAGATTCTAGTGCTGACTTCCTTAATCCGATCACTTATTTTATGATTTACAGATATAAAAACTGTTTCCATCCCGTTGTTTTTGCAGTGTTCAAGGATCCGAAGCAGTTTGTTTTTATTAGATTTCCAATCTTTCGATGCAGATACCACTAGAAGAATATCGGGCTGTACATCTGCGATATGCTGTCTCCAGGATTTAAGATCGATTTGGTGTAAATCACATAGATCTCTGAAGCATTCCAAGCTGAATGGATCTAAAAAACCGGATACCCTTGTTTTATCCTTCATGTGAAATGGACACCTCTTTACAGATGAATGGCATTCCTCATTTTCTTAATCATTTGAATGCATTCATAGCTTCCACGACCAATTCCATTTGCTCTTCAGACATTACCGGGCTAATAGGCAGACTTAACACTTCATTATGCAGTTTTTCTGTTATTGGGTAGACGCGATCGTGCCACTCTGCATAGGCTTTCTGTTTATGAGGCGGAATCGGGTAATGAATTAACGTCTCAATTCCTTTCCCCCGTAGATACTTGGACAATTTATATCTGTCCATCGTCCGAATCACAAATAAGTGCCATACATGTCTGCTTACATCATTCCCGTACAATTCTGGAAGAACCACCTGTCGATTATCAATATTTTTTCTATAAAATTCTGCGACCAGACGCCTTTTTTGATTGTCTTCATCCAGATGCTTCAGCTTGATCCTTAAGACGGCTGCCTGGAGTTCATCTAATCTACTGTTCATTCCTTTATAGATATTTTCATATTTGATTTGAGAACCATAGTTCCGAAGAGCTTTAAGGCGCTCGGCTAAAACATCATTATTCGTCGTTACTGCGCCTCCATCTCCCATGGCGCCAAGATTTTTGCCTGGGTAAAAGCTGAATCCTGCACTATCTCCTAAACTTCCGGCACGTTTGCCTTTATAATAGGCGCCATGAGCCTGTGCAGCATCTTCGATCACAATCAGGTTATATTTCGCTGCGATCGATAATATTTCGTCCATCTCTGCGATCTGACCATACAGATGCACGACCATAATCGCTTTTGTCTTTCTCGTAATCTTTTTTTCAATTTCACTAGCCCGAATATGATAACTGTCCGGATCTGGTTCTACCAATACAGGCAATGCTCCATTGGCAGATATGGCTAGAATCGAAGCAATAAAAGTATTAGCAGGAACGATGACTTCATCATCTTTTCCGATATGGTAGGCTTGAATCGCCAGTTTTAATGCGTTCAGCCCATCTGAAACGCCTATGCAGTGCTTTACCTTGCAAAAAGCTGCATATTCCTGTTCGAAGGCCTTGACTTCGTTCCCTAAAATATACATACCGCTGCTTAGAACTCGTTCGAACGCATCTTCAATTTCCTGTTGGAAACGGGTGTTAACGGCTTGTAAATCAAGAAAGGGAACCACGTGTATGACACCTCTCTTCTATGATGTGATTCGCTCAAGTCCGCCGGTTTTCATTTTGTAATGACAACTGCATTTAGCACAAAATAAGCGATCATCCAATTTTTCTCCGCAATCGCAAATAAAGCTTCTGAATACGGCAGGATTCCCATACCACAACGTGTTATTCGGTATAGCCTTCGTCACGACGGAGCCCGCGCCGACCATGGCATATTTTCCAATATGATTTCCCGCGACAATCGTAGCATTGGCACCAATGGAAGCCCCCTGCTCTACAATCGTCTCCTCATATCTGTCCGGATAACATTTGGATCTTGGCCTTAAGTCATTGGTAAAAGTAACATTAGGACCAATAAACACGTTATCGTGGATGTGAACACCATCCCAAATATACACGCCGGATTTTATCGTCACGTTGTTTCCGATCCTTACATGACTCTCAATATAGGTATGGTCGCAAATG
The DNA here is from genome assembly GCF_022898935.1 of Paenibacillus mangrovi. Lineage (GTDB taxonomy): Bacteria > Bacillota > Bacilli > Paenibacillales > Paenibacillaceae > Paenibacillus_AQ > Paenibacillus_AQ mangrovi. The sequence goes on from NZ_JALIRP010000007.1 coordinate 84,362, forward strand.
TTGCAGTTCTCCCCGATGACAACCCCTGAGGAAATGTGTGCAAACGCCCAAATTCTAGTTTTAGGGCCAATTTCCATTGATTCGACTAAAGCTTTCGGATGAACATAATATGTCATCGCTCCCACCCCTCATCCATTATCCTTTTGAACCGATGAATGATGTCTTTGCAGTGCCCTTTCTATCTCTGGCCAAACCTTTTGGAGCGTATTTTTGTACGAAAACCTCTCCCTGGCATACAGCATGCCTGTTTTAGCTATTTTTTGTCTTGCATTTTCATGTTTTAAATAGAAGGATATTTTCTCAATCGTTTCTTCAGGTGAGCCAGACACATCACAATGAACTCCAACTTGCAGTTTATCTCGGACTCCCGGTGTATCCGAAGTCAACAGGAAGGCTCCCGAACTCAAAATATCGTAGGTACGATTGCTGATCTGATCAAATACGTTTTGAGGGCTGATATTAATTTTGGCGGAGCTGTACACGATCGGAGTATGGTGGAAAGGCAATATGCCTTGCAATAGGTGAGCAGGCGGCTGCTTTCCAAAATATCGCACGGCCTCTGTATTCCATTTCTTCCCCCATATTTTAGTGTCGAATGGTTGATCGAACAGAGGAATAATTAAATCAGATAGGCTCTTATGAAGAAAAACATTTGGTTTGTATGAGAAATGATCGACAACAGATACCTCGCATGCATATCTGGAGTCGTACGGCATCGGCCTGTGAAATTCCGGTACAATGCCGACATCCAAGTAGGCAGCCTTAATTCCCATTTCTTTATATTTTGGAATGCAATCTTCACTTCTCGTTAATACAAAATCCGGTTTCGTAGCCGTTACATATTGCTTGGACCATCTCTCATACGATAAATAGTCCTCCTCGGCAAAATACACATGAAATAATTGATGTTGTTTTACAATTTCCGTCCTGAGATCCGAATTCCAATGCTCGATATCCCACCCCATATCGAATAACATATCTGGTTTATATGTTAGAATCGCTTCTTCCATTAAAGGTTTGCTTATCGTATTGAGATAATATACTTCATGGCCCATGGACTCTAATGCCCATCCTAAGGGTAGACGAAAAACATCATACGTCATTTGAGCGAGTATTCTCATGGGTTAAAATCACTCTGATCTGTTACGAGATATGCCGCTTCGAAACCTGTTAATTTCCTCCAAAACATCAATCCAGGATTTTCGTGGTAATAACCTGCATACATGATATAATCCAGTCCTTGAGAATAAGGATTGCCGGCATTACAAATCCATTCCATGACGGCAAAATGTAAACGATACATAATTCCATCATTCAAATAATCTCCATGACCGATAATAAGCGCGTAATAAGCAAGATTTCCAATTCGCTCCAAACAGATATAGGCAAGCAACTTTTCGTTCGTTACTACACTTCCTTGTTGATAACCAGGAATCGGTTTAAAGATCCCCCACATCATTTCGTAATGATTTGGGCAGCTAGGAAGCGATAACTTATGAGGCGCCGAAGGAGCTCCACCCATCTCCTCAACAGACTTTTTATAATAACCGGTTAAGGGTCCGCCACTGCGTATTTCCTTACTGAAATGAATCTCTACTATATCCGGTATGAACTGCTCTCTTACGAAAGGCTTGCAATAATAATCTTGCTTATCTGCTATTTGCGCAGTTCGTAAGGTACGACCCTTATTTATTTTCTTGACCTTCATCAAATAATGATCATACGTAAGATTCTTAACCGGGATCAAGGCTGATGGACACTGATCATTCGCGATCTGTCCAACCCCCAAATATCGTCCTATAACAAATTTTTGATAGACTACTTCTTTCGAAAATCTTTGACATTCGGGGGAGTGAATACAATGACCGTTATTTAATCGGAAATCAATGTTTGCCGTAGGGAACATAAAACTCACCTTCTCAAATAAAAATCATACGGGGTAATAAACGCGACATCTTTAGTGAGTAAGAAATCTATTATTTTTTCGAATTCCATAAAATCCTCCTTGCTCCATTCCTTCGGATGAACTTGCAGCACAAGGTAATCCCTTTGAGTCGTATAATGTTCTACAAACTTTGAATAATCGGGTTTTAAGGTCGGGTATTCGATGTCGCAGTACCTATACAGTACAAGCTTTCCGGACGGTTTGCCGAAAAGCCAGACTTTGATTTCATCGATTTGTTCGATCGCCTTTACGGTGTTATCATCAATCGCATTTCCGGGAGCGCCAAACGTTCGAAGGGTTATGCCCAGTTTCGTCTTCGCGAGTTGTTGTGTTTTCAGCATGTTATCGTATTGATATTCTGATGATGTATTCTGAAACTCATCAAACATTTCCCCCCGAACCTTACGCCCACGCAGCAGATGCTGGTACCCATGATTCCAAATTTCAAATAATCCAGAGGAATGAATCTCTTGTAGAGCATCGAAGTACGCGGTAACATCTGTTTCCAATGATCTGCCGATGATCCCGAGCGATGCTTTAATTTGTTTTCGCGAAATATATTCTATAAACTTGTTAAAACCAGCCGGTAACGTATGAACGGAGTCATAGATCAAATCGTCTGCTTTGAGAATGATCCATTGACTATCCGATTTGCTATCAGGCAAAAGAAACTCCTCCTCCGGGAACAAGTTCAATTTATTTGTGAATAATCAGCACTTGCTTCGGATAAATGATATCTTCTGTCAATCCGTTATTACTCTTTAGTTCATTGACCGTGGTTCCAAACTTTTTGGCTATGGACCATAGCGAGTCTCCCTTAGCTACGGTGTAGAAATCATAATCATAGCGCTCGTAATCTTTGTCGCTTGTTAGAATTCCATGTCTTTGTAACACATCAAGCATATATTGGGCGCGGAGCGTGTAAGTATCGTTGAGTACAGCAGCTCTTGCTTTTGCACGTATTTTCTCTCTTTTCTCCGGGTGATTCAGATAATAATGGACTAATTTAACTGTTTCTTCAGGTGAATTGGATATGACTAACTCCTTGCCAAGCCGGTACAAACGTCTTATTGCCGGTGTATCGGAGGTGAGCAGAAAACCGCCAGAAGCGAGAATTTCGCGCGTACGACGGGTCACTTGCGTCGTATAGTTTTGAAGCCCCAGAACAATAGATGCGGAGCTGTATACTTTGTTCGCTTCTCCATAGGGCAGGAACCCACGAATCCATTCCTTCGGTATGTCATAACCCAGGGTGTGCATCTCATCCCAGGATTTCCCCCATATATCCACACGAATATTAGATTCCAACAGAGGTTGTAGAAGCGTTTGAAGAGAATGATGGCGGTAATGCTGCGGCGAACTGCGAAGAACTTCCGGGTAAGCATTAGCAACAATGGCAATTGAGCATTTATATTTATCGGTTGCTTCCGCAGGATGATGTACACTTGGATGGTAACCAAAGTCCATATGTGCTGATGGGATCCCCATCGATTGATATAGAGCCACATTTTCAGGTGTCAAAGTAAAGACAAAATCCGGTTTCATCCGATGGATTAGAGGGATCGTAAACGTATGGGTAAAATGCGGATCTTCCGTTGCCCAGTACACCAGTGGAATTCGAAAAAGTTTAACATACTTTCTAATCCATTGCTGAGTTCGGACCTTTTGTTCTGACCCCCATCCCATGGTCAATATTAGATCCGGTCTATATTTACGAATAAGCACAGGTATGTTTTCTTCTGTTAATGGACCTGAAACCTTTAGTTTGATTCCTAAATCTCGAAATCCCTCAGGTAAACCGGTCACGTTAGCCCAGTTACTTTCAAAAAAAAGTATTCGCATTTCTTAGCACTCCATTTCAACGCAGGGTCTTCGAGTCTATAACAGAATAACATTTCCTTTATTTTCAATGTGGCTCGTAGCATTTCTAGTATCAATGACCAAGGGTGAATACTGGACGATGTCGTCGTAGGATATACAAGAATGATCTGTTAATATTAACGTACAATCACAAAGCTGTAGGTGCTCTTTCGTTAATATGGACCTCTTCAGAAGTTCTGAACTGAGTTTCAATTCCTCGATGTACGGGTCATAGAAATAAACCACTGCCCCTAAAGTCTTTAACCGTTCAATGATGGTTACGGCCTTGGATTCACGATAATCGTTGACATTTTTCTTAAAAGCAGCACCGATTACGAAGATACGGCTTTCATGAATTCGTTTCATAGGCTGTAACGACTCTTCTACCAAATGAACAATATAGCTTGGCATCTGTTCGTTGATCTTATTGGCTAGAGAAATAAAGTTAATTTCAAATTGATGCTGTTGCTTGGCTTTCCAGTGCAAATACAGAGGATCTACCGGTATGCAATGTCCTCCGATTCCCGGACCTGGATAATAAGGGGTAAACCCGAAGGGCTTCGTACCAGCTGCTTGAATGATCTCCCATACATCAATTTTCATTTCCTTACATACCATGGCGATTTCATTCATAAATGAAATATTGATGAATCGTTGGCTGTTCTCCAAAAGTTTGGTCATTTCTGCTGCTCTCGCGGAAGAAACGGCCACCACCTTGTCAAATATCGTCTCATAGACCTTCATACCTGCTTGCGTACAAAAAGGAGTCACTCCTCCAAGCACCTTAGGTATTTTTTCAATAGCCCACGTTTGCTGTCCAGGATCCACTCTTTCAGGCGAGTATACAAGGGCAACATCTTTGCCTACCTTTAACCCTTGAGATTCAATGACAGGCAGCAATTCCTCTTCCGTTGTCCCTGGATAAGTAGAGCTTTCCAGAATAATCACTTGTCCCGTATGGAGATAAGGGGCTGATGAGCGGATCGCTTCACGAATGTAGGTCAGATCCGGATTTTGACTTCGGTCTATTGGTGTCGGAACACAAATAATAACAACATCCACATCCGTGATAACGTCAAAAGATGAACCGACCTGAAAGCTCTCCTTAGCAAATAAAGCCTGAATATCCTTGTCTGAGAAATCGGATAAATAGCTTTTTCTGTGGAGCAGGCTATTCATTTTGTGCTTATCAATGTCAATTCCATAAACCATGCAGTCACCTTTATGAATAAACAGCTTCACGAGCGGGAGTCCTATATATCCAAGGCCTATAACAGCAACTTTTTGCCTTGGCGGCGCCATACAACATCACCTCTTATGTTTTAGGTAGAGCATTGTGCTAAACGGGCAAATTCTTCGATTTGGCCATATGGAAATCTACATATCCTGTTTTCGAATCTACCTCATAAATCTCCACCTTGGTTCCTTTGCAATCAAAAACGTATTTCCTTTCATCTTGTTTCTGAATATACTTTTTTTCATTTTTATAAATCCATTGCAGTTGTCTCGCCACGAGCTGCAGGGAGTGATGTTGGTCCACATACGTCTTCCCTTGTTCACCGCATCTTCTTCGTAGAATGGGGTCTTTTAACAATCGTGACAGTTTGTCGTACAGTGTTGCTGGATTGGCGGATATAATCGGCAATAGGGGGTCTAGTCTAAAACGAAGATCTTCACGAATATATGAAATGACTGCTTTACTCCTATTCATCGCTTCTACAGCAATATGGCTGTAAAATCCACACATGATTTGATCGATCACAATATCGGATTGGCTAATCACCGTGGCAATTTCATCAGGCGTTTTGTTAACTGCTCTCACATAATTAAAGCGGTGTCCATTCTCAGACAACTTATTTAAATTTTCTTCAATATACAGATACTCATCATAGAATGGATTAGGTACATGAACAATGAGGGGAACTTGCTGCTGATCCGAACCTGCCGGAGGTGTTAAATGTTTACAGCGAACAGCCAAAGGAAGAATATAGATTCTCTGATATGCTCCACTAACATACGGAACCATTTCAAAATTCGGCACAATACAAGCAGGAATATATCTACTGGCTTTCAAAAGATACTCAATTTCTGCTTCATTATGAAACTGATCTAACAACTGAAGATACGGATTATGCCTCTCTGCGATTTTCTTACTTCTGATTTCATAGCCCCAGTGATGCATCAGCCGAATACGATTCTCTTTACTTACATAAGTAAATTCTCTTCGATGACCCGAAAAAGTCTGACCTAGATGGAAATGAAAGATATCGCATTTCATTTTCTTGCGTTCAAATTTACTTAAGCGATCGATATCTGGATCTTTATAATGATAAACTTTATTTCCATTTCTAGATAATTCTTTGGAAAGCATCTTAATTTGGTCAGACATCGGATTTGGCGACATAAAAATGTTCATTCGCTCCCATATCCCCCCATACATACTATAATCATCACAAAAACGACGGCACGGCTACGATCGCTCCGACGAGAAAATTATCGCGAATCGCGATCAGACCGGCTATAGTTGGATCGGGGCTCCGCTCTGTTTTAGAGACGCATCGGATGCTTCGAGCATTCGGACAATCCTTGTACCTGAACTTGCATCGTTCATAGGCTGCCGATTGTTCTCTATACACTCCACCAAGTAATCGATTTCCTGCAGTAAGGCTTCTTTTTTGTGAACGACGGGAGCATGCATCTCCCCCATTCTGTAAGAGGCCAGATAATGATATTTACTTTCCACGGATTGAATCATGTCGACTCCGCGATTGTAGATTTTTAAGGATTCATCCGATAAAAGATCATTCCAAACGATCATGGAATGACTTCCTCCAATAAGGGTTTGTCGGATTTTCACAGGAGACAGCCAATTGACATGGATGTGGGCAATCATGTTGTTCTCATAGTAAACCGTAAGATAAGCGATATCCTCCAATCCTGTTGCATAATGCGATTTCCCAACGGCTGAGATCGCTTGAGGCTTAGAGCCTAGGATATAATCCATAATAGATAGGTCATGCGGCGCCAAATCCCAAATTACATTTACATCTTGTTGGAATAACCCTAGATTTACCCTGACGGAATCATAATAATACATTTCTCCTAGCCGCTTTTCGTCAATCAGCTGTTTGATCGTTTGAACAGCACCGGTAAAGAGAAACGTATGGTCAACCATCACGATTTTATTCTTTTTCAAAGCAAGCTCTATGATCATCTCCCCTTCTAAAGAGGTTGCAGTCATGGGCTTCTCGATCCATACATGTTTGTCATGATTCAGTGCATCAAAAGCCAACTCATAATGGGTACTGACTGGTGTAGCAATAACAACGACGTCGATATCCGGAGAACGTGTAACATCTTGAACAGAAGAAGAAAGTTCGGTCTGGGGATGTGCAAGTGCAGCAACCATTCGACGATCTTGTTTCAATTCGACGATTCGTTTCAGACAAACCCGAGGATGATTGGAGAAATTTCTAGCTAAGTTGGGCCCCCAGTATCCATAACCGATAATGCCAATATTGAGAATAATGTTCACCTTCTTCCGTTAGATCAGGCAATTAACATCATATCGATGGACTATCTTATGAATAACACAAAAAATGGACACGGCATTTGTCAGCACATGAAATAAATTCAGGAGCAAGAATCGAGGGACATATGCGATTCTATAACCTATTATTTCTATCTTGACTCGGATTTACTTGATAAAATCGTTTGTACATTTTACTGAAATAAAAAATATCCGGGATGCCGACTTGCTCGCCGATCTCAGCGATGGATAGTGGTGTCGTTCTCAGCAGCAGTCTCGCTTGCTTCATTCTGTATGCCTCCACATATTCCGTAACCGCGACGCCGAGTTGATCTTTAAACAGCTTGGAGAGATGGGAACGGCTTAAATGTACAGCGGAGCTTAGTTCATCCAAGCTTATTTTTTGCTGGTAGTTTTCATGAATATACTGTAGGGCTTGAATGATCTCTTCTCGCTGCCCCCCAAGCAATTGCAACTTCTGAAGCCATTCATGAAACAATTGTTTATATTGATGCAAACGATTCATTTGACCTTTTTCTATTCTTCGCTTGAGTTCATCGGTCACCATGTAACCCTTTTTCTCAAGAAATGCCGTCAAAAATCTCAAATCTTCCTTAATCACTTGCGGGGAACGTCTTAAATAGATGAACAGTTTAAAAAACGACTCAATCCATGAATAAAGCTGGTTTGATTGGAATGACTCCGTAAGTTCACTATCTATCTTTTGGAAAAAACCGTATAAATCGAGATCGGACCTAACGGTGCCTGTAGTCTCCTGGCATAGTATGATTGCGTCATCTTCATAGAATAGTCGATCAAAATCTTCTATATGGGCCTTTATCGCAGCAAACAATCCTTCAAATGAGGAAAAAGAATAATTGGCCAGCGAAGATGCGTCCAACTTCAAATATGCTTTCAAATTTTGCTGAATGTCCTTGCATATTTCCATGTGACGCGATGCATCGCGTTCCCCTATATGAAGCATAACGAATTTGCCATTTGCAAGATGTATGATTTCATTTCGAACATCATATGTTTTGATCTTCTCTGAAACGATATTCATAACAGAAAATACGGCGAGATCTGTCTGACCAGAGAATCTTTCCTGCGACCATATAAAAAATTGGTCTATCTCAAGAAAAGCAAAGTATGACGCCGGAATTTCATGCTGAAAAAAATCGATTTGAAGCTTTTCCGCCCTTTTTCGAAGCTCGTTCATATTCATATGCTGATAAAGACCTTCGTGAAATAAAGAGTTCAACAACATCTTCATTTCGTTCGAATTTAGACTATTGATCTTTTCCAATTCCACCCTTCGTTCTCGATACGTCATCTTCAACTCGGAGATCAGGGTTTCCTTTTCTACTGTAGCCTTAAGCACATAATTTTTGGCTCCGTAACGCATCGCCAATTGAGCGGATTCAAATTCAGCATAGTTGCTCAGTACAATAGACCAGACTTTAGGAAAATGAACTCTGGCCTCTTTAATCAGTTCAATACCATCCAAGACAGGCATGCGTATATCCGTTAACATAATATCGATAGGTTTATCTTCAAGTAGTTGAAGAGCTTCTTGACCGTTTCCCGCTTCATAAATATCAAATCCGACGTCTTGGAGCATGAACTTCAGGTGCCGTCTCATCGAGATTTCATCGTCTACAATTAAGATTTTCATGCTGCCACCTCCGATGAATAGGGGATTAACATCGTTACGGTCACACCTATATGAGGGATGCTATCTATAGAAAATTCCGCACTGTCTCCATAATGGAGTTTAATTCGCTCACGAATATTCTTGATGCCGATCGACTTTCGCGTTTGGCTTGTTTCAGTTTGGACAATCCCCGTACCGTTGTCAGTTATCGTAATAGCCAAACGATCTAATGACAAACGTACAGCACGTATACGGATCTCACCGCTCTTTCGGCCTGCGAAAGCATGCTCAAAACAGTTTTCTACCAGAGGCTGGATTAACATACGCAAAAGCGAACGCTCCATTAACTCCATTTCAAAATCAATATATACTTGAAAGCTCTCACCAAAACGCGCTCTCAGGATCTCTATATATTTTTCCAAATAGGCTTTTTCTTCACGAAATGTCCAATACTCGCCATCATTGTAGAGCTGCTGTTGTAATAAATAGGATAAAGATAGCAGCAACGAGCTTACTTTAGGTTGTTTTCTAATATCGGCAATAAAACGGATGGTGTTCAAGGAATTCAATAAGAAATGCGGATTAATCTGATGCTGGAGCATTTGCATTTCCAATTTCCTTTTTTCATCTGAAGCTTGTTTATAATTCTCTCTTGAAGCATTTAAATTATGTACAAGTTGTCTAAGCACTGCCGATAATTCAACAATATGATGATCTGAATCCATCGATATTTTCAATACAGGGGAGTGGGCAATCAGCTGATTGGAAAGGGATCGGACTTGATAAAATACTTTGCGAATGGTTCGTATGACCAACGCGGAATTAATGAGGAAAATGATAACGATTAATCCCATCGTCATATAAATGGCAAAGTCAAACCATTTCAACTGTTTTTTCAAGAAATTCGTCCCGCGAAGCTGCACTAACGACCAATCGGCAGGCTGCAACTGAATCGAAATTTGCTGATCTCCCTTACGTGTGATTTTAGAACGTTCACTTGATGACGGTGTTGAGTAAAGTACCTTGGCTTCCTCATCCTGAATTTCATAGTATGTATCGTCTGATAGCAATATTTGCTCGATATAAGAGATCGGGATAAAAATGGTTGCTATTCCTTTTGGCGTCGCTGTATCCGGCTTAAATAACAATCGTGTAAATACGATAAAACGCTGTTCACTGCTGAATTCGGCTATTGACCACTGGGAACTATGAAATATATCGGTTCCTATGATATCGTGCTTGCTATGGACAAATTGAAGCAGCTCCTGTTTCTTTACTTGCAGACGTGAAGTTTCAGAAACAAATTCATTGCCACTTCGATCTTGAATAACAACAGTATATTTTTCATTCAAGAAAAAAGCGTATTGAAGCCGTTCAACCGCCTCTAAATAGATTTGATTTTTGGTGATGTCATGAGGTTCTTTGATCTCAAGTGCATCGATAAACTGCTTGTCGTTAATAAATAAATTCGTCGCCATAAAAATTCTTTGCAACAGATCTTGTACACGAGATGCGGTTTGTTCTACTCTTATTCGGTTAATCTCTTCAACCTTCGACACCAAGGTCTGTTCAGCAAACGAATAAACAAAGTAAAGCAGCAATGATATGGGGATAAAAACCGTCATTAGCATAATCAATAGCCGCTTTTGAACAGATTTAGGTCCTCCATATCTTCTGCTGCTCCATTTCATCGTTCTTCGCCCCTAAAATTCGATTACTTATCTTTTTGCTCCGTAATCGCTTTGTCTACCTTCTGTTTCGTGTCATTCAATACCTGATCTACCGTTGCTTTTCCTGTATAGTAATTAACGATTTGATCGAGGAACGTAGATTCATATTCCTGTGGCGCTCCGAGTATAGGCTTTTCCTCAACGTTAATAGTATTAGGATCCCCACCGAACAAAAACTTCACTTGATCCAATGTGATGTCATCATCTTTTAATTGGTTAGCCAAGTCTTGATAAAATTTATCTGCATTTACTTTATTATACATTGGTAAAGTCCCTGTACTCAATGTATAATCCGATACATATTCTTTGGCAAAAATGAGCGCTTCTTTCGGGTGCTTGGCGTTTTTTGGTACTGCCAATGAATCTACACTTGACCAGTTCATATGCTTACCTGCCATTTCCTTCGGAACCGGCATTGGCGCAATGCCCGCTTTCCAATCTCTAGGAAACTTATCCTTCTTTGTTGCAGCAAGCTGCGCATACCATTGAGCGCCTACCGCCATACCGAAATTACCATTCCAGTATGAGAGAAAATCAGTATTATTTGAAATATATTCCGAAATCGGCATTGCCGCTTTGCGCACATTCATGACATCGTTCATCCACTCCAAACTGCGTTTAAACTCCGGCGCGTTAATATTGCTCATACCATCTTCCGTATAGAACTTACCATTGGTTAACTGGCTTCCATATCCATAGTAATACATGCCCCAGTTATTATAGAAAAGACCATACACTTTCGTTTTGCCCTCGGTATTCGTCAATTTTTGTGCAACATCAGCTACTTCATCCCATGTCATCGGCACTTTCGGATCCGGATAAGGAACATGGGCGTCGTCAAACACTTTTTTGTTATAATACAACATCCAATTGTTTTGCTGGATTGGGAAACGGAAATAGTGACCGTCCTTATCTGCTTTAAAATTACCGAAATCTTTGGTCATATCAACATCAACTTGCTTTGCAATGTCTTCGATCGGCATCAAAAATCCTTTATTGATAGCGTCGAACTGGTCTACGCCGTTCCCCCAAATCAAATCAACACTTTCACCGCTGGCCATCATGATATTTCTTTTACTGATATACTGTTCATGCGGAACGGAGATCGGATCGATTTTAATATTCGGATACTTTGTTTCAAAACGTTCCACAAACGATTTAAATTCAGGAGTATCCAAGTATTCAGAAATGTTCAGAATTTTCAAGGTTACCTGTTCGTCAGACTTCTCTGTATTGCTTTGAGCATTTGCTTGCTCGGATTTTTGCGTATTCCCCTCCTTAGCTGTTCCATTCGTTGTACTCGTTTTTCCACAGGCTGAGAGTAGTGATATGACTATGAAGCACCCCAATGTAATAAGCGTCAACTTCTTTAACATCTTATTGCCCTCCCTTAATTTTATCTGTTTATGTACAATTTCATTATCAACGAGTTTCCTGCAGGTATGAATGTAGAAATCAATTTCTCAATTTGTAATATTGCATTTTTCTGTATTACGATTTCACCCTTTGATTCCCGAGGAAACGACACTCTCTATAAAATGTCTCTGTAACGTAAGGAAGACTGCCAATACTGGAACAATCGCCAAGCATGCAAGCGCCATTTGCTGCGCATAGGCTTTACCGAATTGCGTCTGAAAGCTTTGCAAACCTATTGGAATCGTAAACAACTCCTTTGATTTAAGAAAAATTAATGGCTGATAATATTGATCCCAAATCATGAAAAAGCTCAATAGACCCAGGGTAACTAATGGCGTTTTAGCGAGAGGCAGCGCTATTTTAACAAAAGATTTAAAGACGCCGCACCCCTCCATATAAGCTGCACTGATTAATTCTCTCGGGAAGCTAAGAAAGAATTGTCTCATCATAAAAATGGATAAAATGTCGATCATGTTGGGAATAATAAGCGCCCATCGCGTATCCAATAATCCAATGTATCGATAAACGATAAATTGCGGAAGCAAGGTTAACTGATAAGGCACAAACAACGTCATTAGAAAGAGGAAGAAAATAGCCCCAGAGTATTTGAATTTTAAAAAGCCAAATGCATATCCTCCGAATACAGATAGGATTAACCTCAGGATGACAGAAAAACAAACGACAAAAATAGAATTCCAAAACCAGGTTAAAAACGGAGTATCCATCAATATGGTTCTATAATTATCGAAGTTTACATGTCCCCAATGCACGAACGTAAAGGGCTGTTCAAATACTTGATTCTCAAATTTAAAAGATGTGGACAACATCCAGAGCAATGGAGTAATAAAGATAATTCCTATAAGCAAGAAAACAATGCTTGTCGATAATTTCCGAATGGATAATTGTGACATGTTGACTCTTCCTCCTTTCTGTTTTTGGGATTACTGGTAAAATACCCATTTCTTCTGCGTGAGCCAATTCATCAAAATAAATACTAACGTTAATGCGAATAAGAACACACCAACCGCTGAAGCATATGAAAAATCGTAGAATTCGAATGCGGACCGATAAATGTAATACGTTAATGTCGTTGTGCTGAATGCAGGTCCACCTTTCGTCAAGAGAGCCATCTGATAGAAGGCTTGTAGACCGCCTATAATTGTAATCAACAACAAGAAAAACGTTGTCGGAGAAATTAAAGGAAAAGTAATATGCTTAAATCTCTGCCAGCGATTGGCGCCATCAATGGAAGATGCCTCTAAGAAGTCTTTCGAGACTCCTTGTAGTGCTGCCAAAAATAAAATACAGTGATAACCTACGTCTTTCCAAGAACCGATAAAGGCCAGCACCGGAAGTGCCCAATGGCTATCCACCATATATTGGGGAGGATGTGAGAAGCCTATGCTCATCAATAAGCTGTTTAACGGTCCTTCTGTTGGATGCAAAAACACGTTCCAGACCACCAATGTCGCTACATATGTCGTAATGTACGGAATAATAAAGAAGGTTCTAACGACTCCCCGCAAGTACATTTTTGAGTTTAAGATCATGGCCATAGATAACCCTAAAGTTAGTGTTAATGGAACGTAAATAACTAAATAAACGACAGTGTTCCTTACTGACCGCCAAAAATCCTCGTCATTCAACATCTTGTTGTAGTACTTCATTCCTTCTAGACTAAACTGTCCAGACATTAAATCCAGTTTACTGAAACTCAGCACAAGCACAGTTAACATCGGTAACAAAATAAATACCAGAAACCCGACCATGCTCGGCAAAGCAAACAGAAAACCCATTTGCCGTTCTCTTCTTTCTAAAGAGTAACTTTTCACCATTACTAGCTCCTCCTATCCTCGTCTATATCTCAATTATCTATATTTTTGACAGGATAGGTATGGAGCATCCCCTGCAATGATTTGTAATATTGTCTGCATAAATAAACCGCCATGTAATGAAAGCATTACATGACGGTTTATAGAAATTTTCAGATTATTTTGACCAATCTGCAATGATCGCCTTGGCATCAGCAATCAGAGCTTGCTTCGCATCGTAGGATATTTCACCCTGATCAGCTTTATCTATATGCTTAAGGAAATCCTCCATGTGTTTGACCGCCTGGTCCTTATGTCCTTTATCGAAATGGTCCGACGCTTGATTTAAACGATTCGTAAGTTGATTCTGAAGCGATCCATTTAATTCACCGGATGCTGAATATCTGTCCAGAAGCTGCTGCATAACATTCGTATTAGTCGTTACGTTTACATTGATCGTCGATTGGTTAACGTTGCCCGCCAGATCCATAACCGAAATCTCAATAAGATGACTACCAAGCTTTCCGGCCCAATCAAGCGGAGAACCTGGGGCATACTGCACTCCATTCACCGAAATCATTTGAGTCACTATGCCCGACAGGCTATCCGAGACTTCTAGGTCCAACGTTATCAATTGACCGTCCTCCAAATTCGTCTCTGAGGAAAGCAGATTACCGTTAGCTGTCAGATCAAATGCCGGTGGTGTCAAATCGGATTTGACGGTAATTGTTTTCGCAATTTCTATATTCCCTGCAATATCCGTCGAACGAAACTGCACTTCATAAATTCCTTCACCGAGTGTAATCGGCGATGTATAAGGAATGAACCCGTTGGTCGATTGAACTTCGCTTCCGTCTGCACTCTGTATGACTTTCAAGGCATATTCGGTCGAAGCAACCCCGGAATCATCCGTTGCCTGAAGGGAAATCTCCGTGTTCGAAACGTACCAATCATTCAAGCCAATGTTCCCGGATATGGAAGCTGTGGTTACCGGAGCCTTTAGGTCGGCATCAGAATTCCCGTAGATTTCAAATTCTGATATGTTCGGTTCCCTTCCCCAGCCATTCGAATCGGTTTGAGTTCCGGTAATATAGAGCCTAACTTTCTGTGCTGTAATACTCGGGAATGATTGGGTAGTCGACGAATTTATCGTTGTTCCAGTTACAATATCGACCCAAGTTGAGCCGTTATAATACTGTACTTTATATCCTGTTGTCCTGTTCAAATATTCCTTGATTGTTACCTGATTGAACGTTTTATGGGTTCCAAAGTCCATTTCGAGCCACTCGTTTACACCATTTCCAGACTGAGGGGCCCATTTGGTGCTGGTGTTTCCATCTTTCGCATTACTAGGCGTGAAACTTGCATTATATTGACTCGATGCGGTCGCAATGGCATTCAAAGAAAGATTTTGAAGATTTTGTGGCACACGTTCAACATTCAATTCAGCAGCCGAAGCAAAACCACCGTGTCCACTGGTAGCTGTAAGTTTTACATAATTTGCAGATACAGGATTGAAGGTTGCAGTCTTTTCTGTTTTATCATCTGCCCACGTACCGGACGATACGTTCGTAAAATTAACTCCATCCGTACTAGTAGCGATGGTGTATTCCGTAATAACACCGTTGGAATTGCTGTCTTGTCTTGGCTGGTACCTTAATTTCGTAATCGTATAAGCACCTCCAAGATTGATGGATATAGACTGAGGTAGATTTGCCATCGGGGACCATTCCGCATGCCAAAACGTTGAACTGTCCCCGTCAATTGCTTTACTTGCCTCATTACCGTTATGCTGGCTGTTAGCAGTTGCTATCATTTGCGATTGCGGGATGTCGTTAGGATTAGGAACAACAGGAACATAATTGTTGCTTCTCGTTACCGTAAAACCTTGAGACGAGTCAATGGTATCGGTATCCGTATACATGTTGGAAAGGTTTATACTTTTGGTTACCCCACTCTGTACAAATTTATTTCCTGTGATCGTTACATTTTTTGAACCTTGGGCATTAATCTGAAATCCACCTTCTTGAGCGGTATTATTAGTGAAATTAAATCCATCCACACTACCGGCATAGATCGAAGAGGTACCGCCTGTCTTATAAAATATATTGTCTTTAATACTTATGTTGCTATGCACGGTCTGATCAGGGTTCGTGGAAGGCGCACTAGGCTCAATACTTATGACAGAATTCCCTGTGTTATTGAACGTGTTATTGCTTATGGTCACGTTCCTGACCATACCGGATTCATACCAACTGCTGGCATCGTCAGCAATTAAAATTGCGCTCATAATCATTTGGTTGAACATATTATGATCAATCAAAACATTTCCACGGGTAGTCACCAAGATACCTCTTGTAGGAATGGATTCAAACGTTGAATTCATAATTGTGACATCCGGGGTCCACGTTACGTTTTCCACAAAGTAATCATTGACGGTTACCGAGCTTGGAACATTTTGATTCAGTGTAAGAAGGATATTATTATCATCTAATCGGGTCACACCGGTTATGGTAGCGCTGCCGGAGGAAGTTAGTGTAGATCCCTTTATAAAATCGATGTTGTCATTAACCGCAAAAGCGTCGAATCCCCAGCTCTGGGAATGCTTAAATCTTACTTTGACCTGGTTTGGTGCTGGTTTATCGACGATCTGCAGGTGAGTGCCATGGACATTAATCGGGTCATCATGCGCTCCGAAGAAGTTGGAATTGTTAACCGTAATCTGGCCTTTGCACCCGGAAAATTGCATAAAATCGGCCATAGATGCGTTTGTTCGCCCACTCCCCGTTTTCGGTGCGAAATTCAATTGATCAAAGGTAAGGTTTTCACTATACTGCCCAACGATACCTAACCCAGGAGCAGCGTAGAAGTTTACACCAGTCCAGGTTACATTCTTACTCCGGTAAATAAATGCACCTTGTTCTTTGCGAACGTCGTTTCTGAGCTGATAGGTATGTCCGATTGTTAGGTTCGGGGCGCTGGTATAATTAAACCTTACTCTCCTTTCTCCCAAATCCTGCACACTGGAGGAGCTTGCAAACGGATTTGACGTTCTCCAAGTCTTTTTTGTATTCGGATCGTACTCCTGCACAACAGTGATTTTTGAGTACCCCTTGGCCACCCAATTGTCTAAGGCAGCTCCAGTACTGTCAACCTCGCCCGTCCATTGCAGTTTATTATTTACAATCTGATACAATGAATCCGGATGAACATTCATATCAATATAGTTACTGCCAACTGCAGCCACCGTCATCTCGGACATAACCGGCCGCTTGAAATCAAAGCTAATGTCATTCATGTTCACATTAACGGCATGATCAAATACAATGGGCGTCATTACTCCGTGAAACATCATCGTTGACCCGTTTCCCCGAATCGTCAAGTCGCTTATGTTTTTAAACAAAAGCCCGACCTTTCTCCACCCGCCTGGCGTTTCTGATGCTGTTGAAGCATTGGAAATATAATATTGAGCATCAATGGCGGACGAATCTTTAAAGTGATATGTGGCTTTCGGAAAATCCAATATGACCGGTTTTGCGGCGCTTCTAGCGGCTTCAATCGCTTCATTTATTGCCAGACCTGCATCATCCCCGGAATAAGTGACAGTTATAACCGAATAATGAACACCGTCAATTGTTTCCGTTGTTTGGGTATAATTTGCTGAAGTAGCATTTGCCCTCGGTATCTGAACCACTATTGCGAATAAAACTGCAAATACAGTTAGAATCAGAAACATAGAAATTGAAGTCTTACTCACTTGAAGCATTTTAAACATACTATTTTCCACCTTTCCTGAAACTTCAACTCGAATTCTGTTGCACTTTCCGTTGAGAAGCCTCTGGCTGAATTTGTCCCCCCTTCAATTACAAATTTAAATTGTAAGCGCACTCAAATTATAATTCATTAAACGCTAAACGCTTTGTAGTTTTAGCTGAAACCATTTGTATTTTGTTATCAATGTTTATGTAAATTCAGTTTCCATATCATTGCTTTACTTCATTCATAGCTCTTTGTATAATTCGGACTAATGTAGAATACTGCTTAGACGATACTGACATGAAGGAAGAGTGACGTTTCGATGATTGTTTCACCTTATGAGCTTATCTTGTATTTTGGTAATGATCATATTTCATTTCTGACGAACAAAGTAGATGCAAGCAATCACAGCCATCATTATATTCAATTGACCGTTGGTCTCGAACAGAACGTAAACATCACTATTGCGGGACAGCCTGTACAAGCCCAGGGCGTCATACTTCAATCCAACACAGTTCATCGATTAGACGGAAGCCGGCAATGGCAGTGGTACTTGCTTATCAACCCTGAATCCATGTTCGGAGAACTGCTTAAACGCACCTATTTCAACAATAAAAGTATGCATGTACTGGACAATGATCAGGTAGAGCTGCTGCAGCAACTGGCAATCCAGTCGATATTCTCGGTAACCTGTTCAGCCGATTATGGAAGTGCGATAGAGCAATGCAAACAAATATTACAGCTTGAAAAAAATAGTATAGAATCCATCTTGGATGAACGCATTCAGCATGTTTTACAAATAATTGAAACACATCGTATGGATCAAATGTCTGTGAAAGCTCTCAGTGAGCGCATGTACTTATCGGAGAGTAGACTATCTCATTTGTTCAAAGAAAAGGTTGGAATATCGCTAGCCAGTTACATCGTTCATCATAAATTGGAAGCTGCATTCCATTACATATTCGGCGGCTCGTCTATAACGGAAGCAGCGATTGAAGCAGGTTTCAACAGCTCCTCTCATTTCTCGAGTACGGCAAGAGACAAGCTCGGAATGGCTCCGCGCTCAATCGTTCAAAATAGCAGATATTTGAAAGTCTAATCATCCCAACTCCCTTATAGTTAAGTCAGAAAGGGTGATGGGAATGAAACCATATTTACAAGAAACCAAATTAGTGGACTATATCCATCCAACGATTCAAAAACTAATTGCACAGCAGCAATGGAATCATGCTGAGGAGTACGAAGCAATTCGCCAAATATACGATTTTGTCCGCAATCAGATCAAATTCGGCTACAACCGGGGCGATGATATTCCTGCTTCCGAGGTGCTGTCCGATGGCTATGGACAGTGTAATACGAAAAGCATACTGCTCATGGCATTACTGCGGGGCGTAGGCATTCCCTGTAGAATTCATGGATTCTACATTGATAAGAAAATGCAGAAAGGAGCTCTTACCGGTGTTATCTACGCGTTAGCTCCTAGCAAAATCGTACACGCTTGGACGGAAGTGTTGTTCAAGGACAAATGGATGGCACTAGAAGGAGTCATTATCGACGATTCTTATCTGAATGAGGTGCAGGATAAGTTGTGCAGTTATAACGGTGGGTACATTGGATACGGTATATCCATTAAGAGCAAAGACCAGGTCAATTTATGCTGGCGCGGTGACAGCACATATATTCAGAGCTTCTCGATTACGGAGGATCTAGGGTATTACAACAATCCAGATGAATTCTTTGAAACCTACAACAATACTAAGAGTTCTTTCAAAAAGGCAGTCCTTAATCTGTTACGTAAACGGGTCAATCAGCGTACGGATGCTATTCGAGAAGGCAAATTTAACAAGTAATCAAAATGTCAATGAAAAATTAACGCAGGAATTCTCATCGAATTCTAATTTTGCTGGTCAAAGCCTTGCCAACACTCGTCTCACGACTCCTCTGGAAAATGGCGGAAACTTTTATTGTGTTATGGTTGATGCAGGTGATCAAACCTAATCCAATAAGTAGATGGAGGAGAGTTATGAATACTACATCTAAGAAACGTTTCAGCAAATTATGTATCGGAATCGCATTAAGCTTTGCGGTTATCTTGCCAGCAGGAAGCGTTCTTCTTCCTACTAGCTCAGCATTCGCCGCATCTGCATCAACAGCTGATCAAATTATTGCTACAGGCAAGCAGTATCTAGGAGTCCCTTATAAATATGGGTCGAAATCCGGTGATACAAGTACTTTTGATTGCTCATCTTTTACTCAGTATATTTTTAAACAAAATGGCATTTCACTCCCTCGTTCTTCTAAAGAACAATCAACCGTAGGCACATATGTGTCAAGGGATCAGTTACAGCCCGGCGATCTGGTGTTCTTCTATTCTCCAATCCACCACGTTGCGGTGTACATGGGGAACGGTAAGATACTTCATACGTACGGAAAAGGCGGAGTTACGATCTCCGATTTGAACTCCGGTTGGTGGAACTCACATTACACGACGGCTCGCCGCGTAATACCAACAAATGGACAAGCTGCACCGAAATCAGATTCAACAAACCAGGCTGCAGCTTCCGATTCTAGCCAAGTATCCGCTCCTGATTCCAGCCAAGGTTTACAAGATCAGTCCGTAGATAATGGTTCATCCGAGCAAAACAATCAACACAGTAATGTTTCACATCATCAAAACAAATCACATGATAAACAAACCCATAATCATCAAGGCCACCAAGCTGAGAATAGAGACTAATTGACCACAGCATAAAACTACGTTTAACCACCGTGTTAAACGTAGTTTTTTCTATTGGCCGCCTTCATATCACTTCGCTGATCGTTCAATCAGATCCATCGGAATTTCCACTTTAACTTCCGTTCCCGCTCCCTCTGTGCTCACAATGGAAATCGATCCCTGATGCTCCTGGGCTATGGATTTCGCGATAGGAAGCCCGAGACCAGTGCCCCCAGTCTTTCGGTGACGCGAGCTGTCAACACGGTAAAAGCGTTCGAACACATGATGAACCTCATCTGCCGGAATACCTATACCATAATCTTTTACATAGATTACAGCATTCCCTTCTTCACTTGAAATATGGAACTCGACCGTTTCGGAACTGTATTTGAGCGCATTGTCTCCTAAAATGAGCAGCAGCTGTTTTATCTTGGTTCGGTCAGCATACAGGTTCAATTTTCTTTGTGGATTGTATAGCTTAATATCCCGGGGATACAATTGTTTCAAATTCGAGATCACTTCACTGCAGCATTCCGCCAAATCAAATTTCTCAAACTTTAACGGCACACCATGCTGAAATGATGCTAAGTCCAGCAGTTGCTGGGTCATGATGCGCATTCTCTTTGTTTCCTCAAAAATCGAATTCACGGCTTCGTTCTGAATTTCCTTATCCTGATTTCCCCACCGCCTCAGCATGCTTGCGTACCCCTGCACGATCGTAACCGTCGTATTCAGTTCATGCGAGGCATCCGAAACAAACTGCTGCTGACGTACAAAGCTTTCCTCCAGTCTATCGATCATACGGTTAAAAGTCTCGGTCATTTTGTAGAGTTCGGCATTGGAATTACCGCGTACAGGAATTTTTTTAAAGAGGAGGCTGCTCTCAATTTCCTGCATCGTTTGAATACTGCTGGCGATCGGTTTAACAATCGTCCTCGAAATTAGAATTCCCCCAAAAATACAGGCGATGATGGCTCCGATCGTGGAAAATGTAAGAATACTAACCAGTATCTCCATATTCGTATCGAGTGTATCCCATTTTTCGGAGATCTCAAACGTGCCTATTCGTTCGCTACCGGACATCATTGGCAAATGGACGATCAATATTTTCCGGTCATCGATATTAGCTAGCGTCGAATAGATATTCGGATCGAACGTGATATCCGACAGACTGTAATTTGCCCCGTTCCGGTATTCATGGATCAGCCGCGACTGCGCGTCGAAAATCCGGATCATCATATCTTCTGTCAAGTAACTGCTCAAATCAACCTTGGCATTTTGAACAGCTTCCACACCTGTCTTCTCAGCGATCGGCTCCCATTTATCGTGAAGCTGCTCTACTTCATTCTGTGTTGCGGTACGAATAAACAACAGATATACAGCCACGTCAACACACAGAAGGATGACGATCAGGAGGCTTGTGGTCAGCAGTGTAATTTTCGTTCTGAGCTTCACGGCTCTTCACTGTCCTTCTTCTCGAATACAGTAACCGACACCACGTATCGTTTGAATCAATTTCCCTTTGAAATTCTGTTCGATCTTTTTCCGGACATACCGGATATATACATCCACGATATTCGTATCACCAAAAAAATCATAACCCCATACATGTGTAATGATCTGCTCACGACTTAGCACATGATTTTTATTCTCCAATAAATAAAGCAGAAGATCATATTCTTTAGGTGTCAGGTCGATATCCTGTCCTTCCCGTTTGACGCTTCTTGATTTCCTGTTTAAGACCAGGCTCCCGATCTCCAAGACGTCCTGATTTTGACCCTGCTGCAGCGTTTCGTCAACTCTGTGTCTAATGTTAGCCCGGATTCTGGCAAGCAGCTCCTCGATCTCGAACGGCTTTGTGATATAGTCATTTGCGCCTTGATCGAGTCCAGCTACCTTATCAGGCGTGGTGTTGCGGGCAGTGACCAGAATAACCGGTGTGACCAGATCCACTTTTCGAAGTCTTCTCAGCACTTCAACCCCATTCAATTCCGGGAGCATAATATCCAGTATGATCAGGTCCCAGGATTGGTGCTGCGCCTTTTCCAGACCTTCACGCCCGTTATCCGCAAGCTCTACTTCATAACCTTCGTGCGTGAGTTCCAGCTCAAGCAGTCTGGATATTTTCACTTCATCATCAATAATGAGAATCCTTTTTTGCACGATCTTCCCCCGGTTCATGTCATGTAAGGGTATGAGAAAAGTATAAAAATAACGATGCTATTGTTCAGTATCACCAAGTTGAAGGCGGCTATTCGGTACAAAAAAAGAACCCACTTTTTATAAGTGGGCCCATCTAGTATCGGATAATTAAATGCGTAAAATAAAATAGTACGTAAAAGGACCAATTGACTCCTATTCCGCTTTCTTCGGTTCTGGAGCCATCCTCTTCGCCAAAAATACGGCTACGAAAATCGCCGAAATTCCGCCGACAAGCTTACCGCAAATCATTGGGAAAATCATTTCTTTCGCTACCCCAGCCGTAAAGCCGAGATGATCGCCGAACACAAACGCTGCAGATACGGCAAATGCGACGTTGATGACTTTGCCTCGCGCATCCATGTCTTTCATCATGCCGAACATCGGAATGACGTTGGCAAGCGTAGCCACGAGGCCTGCCGCTGCGATCTCGTTCATGCCGAGCAATTTGCCCAGTTTCATGAGCGGCTTTTTGAATACTTTCGTGATGACGAATACCATCGCAAAAGCACCAGCCAACACAATAGAAATATCACCAACGACCTTGATTCCGTCTTCAATTGGAGCAAGACCCGGAATAATGGTAATACCCGTCAACTGCTGCACGATACCAGCTGCGAGTCCCAATGTCGCTACGATAACAATAAACTGGCCAAAGATCGTGAAGCCTTTGATCATGCCTTGCGGGAACTTCCACAACCCAAGCACGATAAGTACAGCAAACAAAATGATTGGTACAAGGTTAGACAAAATCATCGAAAGCTCGAAACCAGCCACTAATCCACCGATCAAACAACCAAGTGGAATCGTGATGATACCAGCCAACACGCCGGTAGCTAAATATTTATGGTCTTCCTTTTTGATAATGCCAAGCGCAACCGGAATGATGAATACAATGGTAGGACCAAGCATAGCCCCTAGAATTGTACCTGCGAATAAACCCGCCTCCGGACTTTGTGCCAGTTCCTGAGCCAGTGCGAATCCACCCATGTCATTTGCAAGCAGCGTAGTTGCAAACATAGCAGGGTCTGCTCCCAGCGCCGTATACAATGGAACGACAATCGGACTCAGCAAGTTAGCTATTACCGGAGACAAGGAGATGATCCCCACCATAGCCAGCGTAAGCGAACCCATGGCCATAATACCCTCATCGAATTGTTGCCCGAGTCCGAACTTATACCCAAGGCACTTATCGATGGCACCAAGAATCATGAAAATAACCATGCCGTAAATGATGATTTCATTAATCCCCACGAAAATGCTCCTCCATTCTTTCACTATGTGATCAAAAGCGAATCTTCTAAAACTTCCTATCGGAAATGCTGCTGGATTTCCTCGGACGGGGAACGAAGTACGGTGTAATGAATAATCCGCTTTTGATCCATGGAGGATACGAACACCTTCATCCCCTGCTCGACATCACTGACACTTCCCGTGAACACGGCGAGGAACTTACCGCCAATCGCCATGCCAAGATTCATTTTCTTTACATGAATATCACACTGCTTTAGAGCCTCATTAAGTGCAAATATACCGGAAGATACCGTAGACGTCTCTACTATTCCAAGTGCATCTACAGGCTGAGAAGATTGCCGACGTTTCAATCCGTTCACAATATCAGGATGAACGCCATGCAGTTCAAAATCACTGATCCGGAATTCTCCGGATTCCGCCTTGGCTGTCTCCATCGCTGCCTGTACGTCTGCGGTATCGCCGCTCATGATGATGAGAAACTTGCCCGGACAGATCGGCTTCATGTGATGCACCTCGACTGGGGAAGTCTTCAGCATGCGGTCTGCCGTCTCATAGCCTTTGCTAATGCTGCGCAGCTCGACAACACCTATTGCACTAGTCATGGGGCACCTCGATAGAATCGACGATACCTACGATGACAGCGTCAACGGGTACGTCTGTATTGGCAAGTGATGTTCGAGCCGCACTTCCTGTCGTCACCAGAACTGTATCCCCTATGCCAGCTCCTGCGTTATCCGCAGCTACAAAATAGTCGCGCTCGACAGGTTCATTGTTATATGATAGCGGCTTGACCACCAGAAAGGTCAGCCCGTTCAGCTTATTATCCTTGCGGGTAGCCCACAGGCTTCCCGTAACTTGTCCCACGATCATAGGTTCACCTCGCCCGTTATCTTCTGTGCACCTGCATCTGCTGCGTGCGCAAGTAATCCTGAGCAAGCGGCGTAATGATACTATGCCGGTCAATTACGATTTCTTTCCGATTTTTCAGACGGCACTTTTTGAGTTCCGCTTCGGTAATGACTTTCCGATTCAGCACTTCCGGTTGATTCGATCCATCGAAAGATTCGGTACGATGATCAACCTTATGAATATCGGGACTCCGGCCTTCCTCTATACAAGTCGTAAGCACATCCTGTTTTTTGACTACCCGGATGCCATAATTGCTCAACTTGTCCGTAAATTCTTCGTACATCTTGTACAACAGGACGGGTGCCGTTGACTTGTATTTACGGTAATTCAGACCTTCCTCCAGAGCAACAACTTTTCGTCCCTTCAGCAGCATCGTCAACACAAACCGTTCACGCGGGCCTGCACTGATACCGTTCGCGAGATTGGATAACAGCTGAAGACATAGATTCGTAATAATCAGCACATCGCAATCTCTAAGGGTCTCGTCATAATAACGAACCTCAAAATATGGCTTTAGCATGTTTTCAAGTTCCGGCAACGGTTCTACAGTCAGAAGAACCGCTTGCTTTTTACATGCAATCGGTTCGTCCTTCTGCCCCAGCCTCTTCATGACTTCAGCCGTGACGGCTTCAACAATTGCAGCCCGATCCAGAGCTTCTATGTTCATTTTTTCACGCTCCTAAACCTGGATGCCCTACTTCAAAATTTTCCCCTTCGTACCTTTCGTAAAACCGCATGCATTCGCCTCATCATAGTCAATATGCATGTAGGTTTCATAGCTCTCGCTGACTCTTACAAGCACGTCGTCGAAAATAAGAGGGCGTTTGCCGTACACTTTCACCTGTACAATCTCGCCGTTCTTCACGTTGTATTTTTCCGCGTCTTCCGCTTTCACGTGAATATGACGCTGTGCAGCGATTAAGCCTCGGTCGAGCCGAATCATATTGCTGCCCGAAGCGATGACTATACCCGGGGTTCCATCCAGCTTGCCGCTTTCATTTACCGGAGCAGACACGCCGAGCACGACCGAATCCGTAAGCGAAACCTCGACTTGTGATTCTTTGCGTTCCGGACCGAGCACGACAACATTATGCAGAGAGCCTTTTGGCCCGATCAGCGTGACGCGTTCTTTGCATGCATATTGTCCCGGCTGGGAAAGATCCTTTGCTTTCGTCAATTGATAGCCTTCGCCAAACAACGCATCAATCGCCTCACGGTTCAAATGCACATGCTTGCCGGATGCTTCAATCTCGATACAGGTTTCATCCTGCACTCTCTTGACTACTTCATTGATAATGCTCTCTACCAGAGTGTTATCCACCATTATCACCTCATCAGTTGTACTGTCCGACACGGATGCGGAACATGATAATCCAGAACAAGGAAGATAAACGGTTCAATGTCCGAATGATGTCTTCACGCTCTACATCTCCGTGTTCCTTCTTGAAGGCTTGATAAGCCAGCAGTTCCGTCTCTCTTGTCAATGTGCGTAACGCATTTATGACAACAACCGCTTCGCCCATATCATAGCTGGGTTGAAAATGTTCCAATCCAAAATACTTCTTGGGAAAATGGGATTGCTCCCGCAATTCCTTAGGTGTCATCCCAAGCAGATTAAACTCTTCAATACTTTCGCTCAGCACTTCACAGCGTACGATTCGCCGTACGAATTGCAAGATCTCTTCCAAATCGTCGACCAGCTTGGTCATATTCAGCTTGAAGCAGCTGATTTGCGCTTCCAATATTTTCGTTTCCAATGAATCTAGCTTACCGCGGAATAATATCCGTGGATGATCTTTAAACACGAGCATATTTCCATGCAAATGCGTCATATGCTCCGGCTTCGTTTCCAAAAATCCGCCGTACAGTGTTCGAAACCGCTTTTTTCCTCCTGTTGCCGGTTCAACATCCAGGTTGGTTGTAATTTGAAGCTTAACTTCCTTTTGGGCTGCCGACGTTGATGCCGGTGCAGGTGCATCCACTGTACCTTTATCATCCTCAGGAGCTTTCACATATCGAAGTTCAATCTGATGATCGGTCAAAAAGCTTTTGGCCGATGGTGTCAGAATCGTTCCAGGCGCCGTCTCATAAACGGCAACTTCCTTTAGATTCTGATTCCGATAGTGCTTACGAAGCTCACTTTCCGTAATCAAAGCCATGTTCTCACATCCTTCTAAGGCGAATGCGTGTTCATATTACCTCTATACGCGATCGCCCGAGCTGTTACTTGCCAGGGCATCGCTTATAGGCAGGAAGTGGAATGCGGGCCTAAGCCCGCATTCTACTGTCCACCTAATCTGGCTTGTCCGGAATGTATTATTCTGCCTTTGTCTTAGGCAGAATTGCGTCCACTTCCGCATGTGGTCTTGGAATGACGTGTACCGACAACAATTCTCCAACGCGTTCTGCTGCTGCTGCGCCTGCATCAGTAGCTGCCTTAACCGCACCCACATCACCGCGAACCATAACAGTAACGAGACCTGCACCGATTTGCTCTTTACCAATCAATGTAACGTTAGCTGCTTTCACCATTGCGTCTGCTGCTTCGATTGCTCCTACCAAACCTTTAGTTTCTACCATTCCCAATGCGTTTGCGTTTGCCATGATTAAATTCCTCCTAGAAATTGTTATTTATAATAAATTTTTGTGTAACCTTTGGTTGTTTAACTCTGACGAGGATACGGTAATTTAGATCTTTTCTAGAATGCGTGCCACGATCATACTGATCAACTGCTCTGTATCTTCCAGGTTCATGCTCGCCGCTTTCGGCTGCGATTCTGGCTTCGATTCCTCCGGCTGCTCTACCAAATCTTCCATTTCCTTCAGTCCGTACGCGACTCTACGAATGTTGAGCAGATTGAGCGGACTGATGTTGTCGGATGTTGAGCTTCCACCAACTGCGCCACATCCCAGTGTAAGCGCTGGTGCGATGGCAGTTGTTGCGCCAATGCCGCCAAGTGTGCCCGGCGTGTTGACCAATAAGCGGGATACCGGCTTTTTCAGAGCGAACTGACGTACAATCTCTTCGTTTTCCGAGTGAATGCACATCGTATGACCGGCGCCTTCGCCATTCAGAATTTCGATGCAGCGCTCGCATGCCGCTTCCCAGCTGTCTTCGGTGTAGAAAGCCAGAATCGGTGCTAATTTCTCGCGTGAATATGGAACATTGTGTCCAACGCGAGTTTCTTCTGCGATCAGTACGCGTGTGCCCGCTGGAATATCCAGTTTCGCGAGCTTCGCGATATGCTCTACGCTGCGGCCAACGATTTGCGGGTTCATGGTGCCATTGGCCCGCATAATGAATTTGCCGAGCTTGTCAGCTTCCTCTGCGGAGAGGAAGTAAGCTCCCTGCTTCTTGAATTCAGCCACAACCGCTTCCTTGCTGCACGCTTCGACAACGACGGATTGCTCAGATGCGCAGATTGTGCCATTATCGAATGTTTTGGAATCCATAATGCGCTTGACAGCAAGCGGAATATTCGCACTCTTCTCGATGAAAGCAGGGCCGTTACCCGGACCAACACCGATCGCAGGCGTACCGGATGAGTAAGCGGCTTTGACCATCGCCGTTCCGCCGGTTGCGAGAATCAAGGCAACATCGTTGTGCTTCATCAATTGATCTGTTCCTTGAATTGTTGGAACTGTCATGACGCCGATGGCGCCTTCTGGACATCCTGCCTGTATAGCTGCTTCGCTGATGAGCTTCACTGTTTCCATGATGCACTTCAGTGCATTCGGATGCGGGGAGAACACGATGCTGTTCCCGGCTTTAAGTGCGATCAGCGCTTTGTAGATGACCGTTGATGTTGGGTTGGTGGACGGTATCAGGCCAGCGATGACGCCGACAGGAACTGCTACCTCCATCAACTTATTCTCTTTGTCATCTTTGAGTACGCCAACTGTCTTCATGTCCTTGATCGACTCGTATACCTGCTGCGAAGCAAATGCATTTTTGACGATCTTGTCCTGCCAACGACCGAAACCTGTCTCCTCATTGGCCATCTTCGCCAATTTCTCGCGATGCTTATAGCCGGCATCGGCAACTGCTTTGACGATTGTATCGATCTGCTCTTGCGTCATAGCGGCAAGCTTGACTTGCGCTTCTTTGGCTTTCTTAATCAGATCTCGGACTTCTTGAATGGATCTTAGGTCTTTATCCAATGCTTCCATCAATATTCCTACTCTCTACCACGTATTTACATCGATAAACGTTTTCTTACGAACTTGCTTTTTTCTTCTTCTTGCTGGATTTCGCTGCCTGTGTATGCGCCTGCACTCGCGGATTTCCGCCATTGTTCTGGCCTTTCGGTGTACCGCTTTGCTTCTCAGCCGTTGCTGATATCTTGACTACAGCATCCGCCTGTTCGGTTACTGGCTTAACCTCACCAGCTTCTTTGGTTACCACCGTGGATACCGGATCTGCCTTAGTTTGCATATCTGCCGCGGCTGCAGGTTTCTTAGACTCAGCAGCGTCCGATGCCTTGTCCTTGAGCGGCTCTGACTTTTGAGCCTCAGTTGCTTTTAAAGCTTCCGCTTTCGAATTTGCCCCAGATTCCATCGATTTCTCAGCAACTGATGCTTCAGACGCTGCTTTGCTAACCGCGTGTTTGGCGTTATCTTCGACAGAAACTTGTGCAGTGACCTTTTCAAGACCGTTTCCAGTAGCTTGAACAGCTTCTTTCTCCTGCTCTTTGTCCATGGCTTTGCTCTTCTCCGGTTGACGCTGGCCTTCGCCTATGTCAACCGGACCCGCCACCAGAGCTGCCGTCTCTTCATGCATTCTTGCAATCACATGACGGGTCACCAGCACATCTAATTGCTTCGCCATCTCCGCGCCAGCCTCAACGGCAGCTTGTACAGCTCCGACATCGCCATCCAGCTTGACTGTCACCAGTCCACCCTTGATGATCTCCACACCGATGCAGGTAACGCTTGCCGCCTTCAATGCGGCATCCGCTACAGCGACTGCACCCAAATACCCTCTGACTTCCACCAGACCTAACGCGCTATGTCTCATGGGCTGTTACCTTAATAACTCGTCGGATTGTCTGCAACGAATTGAACTGCGTCTGCAAAGGCATCACATGCCGCTTTGCAAGCCGATTGACTGCCCGTAAGCAATGCACCACCAAAGTTGGTCTCGGAAGGCGGACCGAAGAAAGTAGCAATCGTCACATCAGCGGCCTTGAGTGCTGCGTCGAGCGCATACATCGCTTCCAGCGGCGGAGCGATCAGATATGCCAGTGCCTCTCCTTCTTTAATGCCAGCAGTCTCGGATAAATAGGAGCCTGTACGGGATACGCAATGGGCGAAATATGTGATGCTGTCATCCTCGTTGGCGCTAATGAAATGAGCACCGCTCTCGAAGAAATCAACGACGGCGTTCAAGCCGCTGCGCACTTCCTCCGGACTTGGCCCTGCCAGAATCCCAATGACCTCACCGGCCAGCTTCGTCGAAGCATTAGCCGATCCGGCATAAAAGCTTCTTGCATACACAACATCTACAACAGCGGCCTTCGTCGCTTCATCGAGCGCTGCATAAGTTACGTCATCAGTGTCAGCAGTAATGATACCCAAACTTTTATGGTGTGGCTTCAGCTCCAGCTTGCTTGCCATATCCAGACTTACATTGGAAATGATCTTGATGCCAAGCACTTTTGCTTGAATCGGTTCGTTTCTCATACGTGCCTCCTTGCCTTTCCTATAATTTCAGATCAATACCTGATGCTTTGCGCTCAATCATCGTCTTGATCAGTTCAGCAATGTGTGCACCCGCTTCCACTGCAGGCGTTCCGCCAGAGTGAATGTTGGAGATCACGGTACGTCTTGCTTCAGGCATGCCTACAGTCGGTTTATATGCAATGTAGGCACTCATGGATTCTGCAGTTACAAGTCCTGGACGCTCGCCGACTAACAGGCAAACCACGTCTGCTTCTGTTACATCGCCAATCACATCCATAGAAGGAACACGGCAATGCTTGACGAACAAGATATTGCCTACGTCCAAACCGTACATTTTGAAACCTTGTGTAATGGATGGAATAATATCGCGCAAGTTGGCTTCAATTGCTGCTGAGCTTAAGCCGTCTCCAACCATAATCTGCACTTTTGCCTGCTTGGTCGTATTCTGCTTGATGTACTCGATGGTTTCTTCAGAAAATTGACGTCCCAAGTCTGGGCGTGTAATATATTCGTCCTTATCGCGGCACTTCGTTGCAACCGGTACAAGGTTCATTTCCTTTACGAACTCTTCAGATACGTAGGAGAATACGGCATCTTGCGCAGCAGCATGGTCAGCACGGAAACGCAGCGATGTAATGGTCTTGTACCGAGGGCCTGCACGCCAAACACCTAGACGAGCTGGTGTCTTTTCTTTCATTTTCAAATATCCTTCGCGATCCTCTGGATCAGGGACAAGCAGCAGCTTGCGAAGATCAATTTCCGTAATATCCTCCAGGCATTCGCCGTCGTCCTCTTGTACTTCCTCAGGCACACTTGCCTGTACAAGCTCACTTTCGTTCGACTCTGCAGCTGCCACTGTTTCAACAGGCTTCGCTGTTTCTGTTTCTTGCTCTGCCTTGTTTCCTACCATTTCGTTTAAGATCGATTCAATCATCGATTTCAGATCTTTTTCGTTCATGAGAGCTTCCTCCTTCCCTTACTTGAGAAATACTGATGCATCCCCAGCTTTTTTAGTCAGCTTGCCATTTTCAATAAATCCCATCTTCTCCATCCATTGTTCGAACTCCCGGATTGGACGGAGGCCCAGCATTTCACGCAGCGTCGCCGTCTCATGATATCCGGTCGTTTGATAATTGAGCATGACGTCGTCACCATGCGGGATACCCATGAAGAAGTTACATCCAGCATTGGACAAGAGAACCGCGAGGTTTTCCAAGTCGTTCTGATCAGCCTTCATATGGTTCGTGTAACAAGCATCACAACCCATGGAGATGCCCGTCAGCTTACCCATGAAGTGGTCTTCCAATCCTGCACGAATAACTTGCTTCGCATCGTACAGATACTCTGGACCGATAAAACCGACTACGGTATTGACGATGAACGGGTTGTATCTCTTCGCGAAGCCGTAGCAGCGCGCTTCCATCGTCACTTGGTCGATTCCGTGATGGGCTTCGGAAGACAGCTCGGAGCCTTGACCTGTCTCGAAATACATCACGTTTGGTCCAACCACTTGACCTTGATGGAGTGCAAGATACTGTGCTTCATCAATCGTGGCTGCATTGAAGCCGAACGCTTCATTACCTTTCTGCGAACCTGCGATCGATTGGAAAATGAGTCCTGTTGGCGCTCCGCGCTTCACAGCTTCCATCTGAGTTGTAACGTGAGCCAATACGCAAGTTTGCGTTGGAATATCCCATTTCTGACGGAACTCCTCGAACCGTTTCAGAACACGTGTCACGCTTTCTACGGAGTCATCGACCGGATTGAGACCAAGCACCGCATCCCCGATACCAAAGGTTAAACCTTCCATCAAGGAAGCCATAATGCCGTCAGGATCATCTGTCGGATGATTCGGCTGTAAGCGAGCCGATAATGTACCCGGACGCCCGATTGTCGTGTTGGCGTGCGCCGTAACCCGGATTTTACTCGCGCCATAAATGAGGTCAAGGTTAGACATGATCTTCGCGACCGCAGCGATCATCTCAGCTGTCAGTCCACGGGACACACGCTTGATGTCGGCTTCCGTTGTGTTATCATCCAAGATCCACTCCCGAAGCTCTTCGACAGTCCAGTTCTTAATTTCATCGTAAATGCGCTCATTCACTGCATCCTGAATAATGCGGGTAACTTCATCCTCTTCGTAAGGAACCGCTGGATTGTTGCGCAAGTCCGACAATTTGATTTGGGATAGCACCACCTTTGCGGCTACGCGTTCTTCAGATGAAGTAGCGCCAACTCCGGCCAGCGTATCCCCCGACTTTTCCTCGTTGGCTTTTGCCATAACTTCCATGAGTGTTTTGAATTGATAGACACGGCCAAACAGTTTCGTTTTTAAAATCACAAAAGCTCCTCCTTCCAATACTCGATTCGTTAATGTTCAATCTTCTTTAGTGAAAAACGAGCGTTTTAATGACGACAGGGAGCACCTTGCCATCAGCAATCGGCTTGCCGATGTCGATATAGTCGCCATTGTCTACCTGTACGCTGTCGATGCAGATGACATCTTTCTTGTAGCCTAGCAAAGCGTACAGTGACTGACCTAGCACCTTGGCCATATCGTGCTGGACGATTACGATGAGCGGGTACTCTCGTGCCAGCAGTTCGGACATTCCTTGGTGCAGACCTTGTGCATATTTCTGAACCTCTAGGAAGCTCGGGCTCTTCTTCCCTTCAAGCGCAATAGCGACCCGCTGCAAATCATTGTTCAGCTTGAACCAATTCAGCTTATCGGCAATAGCCCCAGCCAGCTGCTCGCTACTTCCCGATTCATCTGCTACAGCAAGCTTCAGAATCGGTATATTCTTGATCGGGAAGCTCTCTTCCGTATAGGTTATCGTGCTCCCGCTGATCTCTGTCGTATGAGAGCCCGCTCCGACAACGGTAGCCCGGATGGTCTCGACTGAACGCGCAACGGTCAGCTGCTGCGTTAACGGAGAAGCGGCGATCGCTCTTCCGAGCAATATGCCGATGTCTCCGAACTCAAACACATCGCCAGTCGCTTCTTGATAAATGTAGTCCGCTACCCCACCGGAGAAAGATATGCACGGAATCGCCCGATCCAGCCTCAGCCCTTTGTTCGTGATAATGGTGTCGTAGAAGTCGCTTGGCGGTTTGAGGCCGACACTTTCTTCAAGCAGCTTAACCATTTCCCCGATAATCGGCTGAAGATCTGCCGGAGTTACCCGCTGCCCCAAAGCGAGATATAATCCCTTTCGCTCCGCAAGTTGTATGATCTTAGGCGCGATGTACGTAATCTCATGAGTGCTCTGGTCAACCTTGATTAGCCGCCCTCCGATATCCAGACATCCCGTGTCCAGCAGTTCACCGCCTGCGAATAGCGCCAAATTGCTTGTACCGCCGCCAATGTCGATGTTGACGATGGAAGTGGAATGCTCTTTAGAATACGTATGGGCACCCGCGCCTTTGGCGGCGATGATGCTTTCCAAATCTGGACCCGCAGTTGCGACCACGAAATCTCCAGCGAAGCCGCTTAGCGACAGCAGCACTTCATTCGCGTTATCCTTACGTGCCGTTTCACCCGTAATAATGACCGCGCCTGTCTGAATCTCGTCCTTGTGGATTCCGGCCTTTTCATACTGTTCCTGTACGAATGACTGGATCTGCAGCATATCGATTCGATTATCCGCTAGCACGGGCGTGAAGCAGATATCACTTCGATAGACCACTTCTTTGTCCGTGATGACCAGGCGGGGCACCGAAAATGATGAAGCCAAGTTCTGAATATGGAGCTTCGATAACACGAGCTGGGTCGTTGATGTCCCCATGTCGATGCCTACGCTCAGCAATTGCTCATTCACTTTTCTCACCCCCATGGCTTGATTTCCACTTACATTCGAACTTTCGTCTTGAAGAATACAAAAAGGCTTAAAGTGATAACCTCCCGGATGTATCGGAATGGTTAACTTTAAGCCTCATCGCTTCAAAGACTACACCTTTGTAGTCCGAATATTCACTTTTTGAACGTAAACGTAACCGTTGTGCCCACATCGCCCGAGACGATCGCGAGCTTGCCTTTCAGTTTGTCCTTTACATAACTGCGGACAATCGACAGCCCTAAGCTTTTACTCGAAGCTTCTTCAACTATGAATCCGGCCCCATCGTCCGCAACGACGACCGTCACCAGTCCGCCTTCAACCCGCGCCTTGACAGTAATCTTGCCTTCCGAGCAATCACCAAAAGCATGCTCATAGCAATTATGTAGCAGTTCGCTTACAATAAGCGCGATGGTTGCGGTTCGATCGCTGTCTAAGCAGATGCTCTGCTCTGAAGTGATGTCTACCTTAATTGAACGACAATGGACAAAGCAGCGTTCGATATTCGACGCGATCAGGCAAATGACATCCAGCAAATCCACTTGTGCTTCGATTTCGGTCGATAGCAATTCATGGGTTGCCGCGATTGCGAGCACCCGGCTGACGCTGTCGTCCAGGCATTTCTTCGCCTCGGGGCTCTTGCATTGTCGTCCCTGGATGCGTAAGAGAGATGCCACCGTCTGCAAATTGTTTTTTACCCGATGGTGAATTTCGCGGATGGCCACCGATTTAGAAATAATTTCCGCTTCCTTGTTTTTAATCTCGGTGATATCATGCAAAATCACACCTACACATAAATCCTTTTCCTCAATGAACAGCCGCTTCACTTGGTAATAACCGCCAGCCGCTTTCACTTCTGTCGTCAATGGACAGCATGGTGAAGATGAGTGCTGCTTCATTACTTCAGAGAACATCGTCTGATCAAGCGACAAATTATCATAGTGCAGGCCTTGAATATCTTCCAAATATCCAAGCTGTCTGTAATACACATCTGCCTGTTCATTTTTCAGCTTCAAAAACCCGTATTTGTCAAACACCAGAACGGCGTCCTCCAATTGGTTGATGATCGGATCCTTGAACCGCAGCATGGCCGCCAGCATCGAAGACATCTCGCCATCCTCGCATGGTTTTCCCATCATATTGAAGTGAGCTTGAATATTGTCGCTGATATCTTTTTCATAGATGAGGACGGCAATGACGCCGGTTTGATTTTTGATCGGGTATACCGTTTGACGAACCAAATGATCCTCCTGCGTATTGGCGACGAGTCCTTGTGACATAATTCCTGTCTCCAATGTGCGCAGGACACCGGGCTCGTTCTTGCGCAGCGCCCTCTCGCCTGCTACCGGCAGCTGATACAGCGATTTGCCTTCGCCAGGACGGCGGTGATAGACCACAACGGCCTCGTTAGCCATGCTGGACAGTACGTCGATGAAGACATCATCTTCCACCTCGGTCATTTCAAAAGACTCTGCTATTCCGCATATCCGCGCAATATCTGCTTCCGACAACCCGGTATGAAGGGAGCACAGTTGTTCGATCCGTTCTTTGAAATCAATCATAGGAAATGACGATGGTGGTTGCAATTTCAATCATAGGACATCGCCGATCCATACTAAGTTTGCGCAGGGTTTGATAGGCTTCCTCTTCGGTATAGCCATTTTCCTTCATCAGGATCCCTTTTGCTTTCTCGACCGCTTTGCGCTCTTCCATTTTCTGCGTAAGCTTCGAAAGATCTTGTTCCAGCTTGCGTATTTCCTTGCCTTTGGCAATCGTTACTTCCACCATAGGAATGAACGACTTTTCATCAAGCGGCTTTACCAGATAACCAAGCGCTCCGACAGAGGATGCTTTTTCAATCGTCTGTTTGTCACTGTAGGCAGTTAAGAGAATAATCCCGCCCGCCAGCTGCTCTGATATGATTCGTTTGCCCGCCTTGAGCCCATCCAAAATGGGCATTTGAACATCCATGATGACGAGGTCAGGCAGATGCTTCTTGCATAATTCGATAGCTTCAAAGCCATCAGAAGCTTCGCCTACTACATTGTAGTTCGCCTCTTCGAGCATCTCACGAATATCCATTCTTGTAATAGGTTCGTCATCGACTATTACAATTTTTCCATTCATGTGTCATGCACCTCATAATCTGTCGTTATTTGCTTATCTATGCTAAAGCCTCTCTTGTAAAGGTTGTTCAAAAAGTCCGCTTTTGATCACGAAGTAATAAAAGAAAAAGTCGTTTACGCCTCCAAATACTGTTGAAGTGCATCCACTCCTACATTCTCAATCGTCGAGACTTCAAAAATCCGCTCTACTCCTGCCGCTTCCAAATAGGCTCTAGCTTGCGCGATTTCCTCTTGCGACTTTGCGAGTTCCACCTTCGTGACTACGCCGATGACCGGCTTGGCGAATACCGTCGCAAAGGCTGGCGGGAAGTAGCTGTCTTCCTTCGTGCAATCTTGAACAAGTCCGATTACATCAGCATCTACGCTGGATACTAACAGCATTTTGTATAAATATCGGTTCTCGATGCATTCGCCTGGCGTATCAATCGCCTGTTCGAAATTCTCGACGGCTTGCGTCTTTTTGTAGGTAATTTCCTGGCCGTGCAACCGTTGGCACAACGTGGTTTTACCCGACCCAGTGCTTCCGGCAAATATAATTTTCTTCATCGCAGCTTCTCCTACGTTCTCGTAATGTTTGCAGCAGCCGAGAAGCCTAGAATATTCTGCAATCCACGCAGCACTTCACTGATAGCTGATTCCACAGAAGACACATCACCTGTTATGACGAGCGAACCACTGAAGCGATCTACAAAGCCGATTTGGACTCCAGCCGCTTTCGTAGCGATATCCGCTGCAATAATGGAGGCTTCGCTTGGCGTGATCGTCATTACACCGATGGAATTATGCGCGTCGCTTCCGAGTCCCAGCTTCTTGTAGATATCCGGATTCGGATTCGCGATAATGTGAGCCAACGTGACCTGTTTACCAGGCACATACTCCTGAATGACACGTTGTTTCTCGGCTCGTTGTTCCATACTCATCATCTCACTCTCATGTCTGAAACACGTGATTATCTGTAAAAAACAATAAAAGCCCCTTAAAAAGTTCACGTGGAATTTTTAAGAAGCTCCTTCGCTTTTAATTGTATGCAACACGCCGTTGTGTTACTTTTACTATATTTTATTATTGCAAGCGATGTCAATACATAATCAGACAAAATTCGACTTGGATTTAGAATTGAAACATTTTGTTCAAAATTTCAGCGACATCCCCTGCAGTTGGAACACGAGGATTCGTAGCCGTGCATCCATCTTTCAGTGCACCTTCAGCAATAGAATCTCTCATGTCTTCGAGCATTGCTTGATCTACACCACACTCTCGCAGCGTTTGCGGCATATTCAATTGCTTCTGCAGCTGCTTGATCGCTTGTACCAAACTCCGGACGCCACTCTTTGCATTAGGAGACGGCAATCCAAGTATTTTGGATATTTCGGCATATCGAACCGCTGCGCGATTACTTTCTTCCTTGCCATAACCCGGCTTGTAATCGGCATTGAATTCGATGACATGCGGAAGCAATATCGCATTCATCCGTCCATGAGCAATCTTGAATTTGGCTCCAGCTACATGTGCAATCCCATGATTAAGCCCAAGCGACGTAATATTAAACGCCATCCCAGCGAGGCAAGATGCATTATGCATTTTCTCGCGTGCCTCAAGATCATTTCCGTCCTTAAAAGCTCTTGGCAAATACGCAAAGACCAGCTTAATCGCCTTCTCCGCCAGCGCATCTGAAATATCATTCGCTTTGGTGGATACGTAGGATTCAATAGCATGCGTCAGAACATCCATCCCTGTATCGGCGGTAATGAAGTCCGGCACGCTTTTCGTAAGTTCCGGATCCAAAATCGCCTCTTGTGGCAGCATATCATTGGATACAAGCGGATACTTAATGTTTTTCTGCTTGTCGCTGATGACGGAGAATGACGTTACCTCTGAACCCGTTCCGCTTGTCGTCGGAATTGCTACGAACGGGATGTCGCGCTGGTTCAGCAGCTTTTGAGCAAACAGCTTCATCGCTTTGGCCGCATCAATGGCAGAACCACCGCCAATGGCGATGATCAAATCGGTGTTGAACGAACTGAGCGCCTCGACACCTTCCGTGACGATTTCTACTGGTGGATCGGGCACGATGTTGCTGAATATATACTGCTCATTACTGCTGTGCAAGCGATCGAACACCATGTTAATCATTCCCGACTTCACTATGAATGGATCCGTGACGATGAAGATTCGTTTGTTTCGCCACTCTGTAAGACGATCCATAGCGCCTTGTCCCATATAGAGATCGGCTTTGATAGAAAGCTTATCCATGTAATGCACCTCCAAGGAGTATTTACAACAAAAAAAGAGGTCTCTCAAAGGAAAATTCCCTTCAAAAGCCTCTTTGCTTGTTATCGATTGTGCACGCCATTGTGCAGCTTATCATTATTTGATTTTGCAATTATACTGTACACCGTAGTTCCGATATTCGTCAACCGATTCCAGTACTTGTCCTTAGATCAGACACATAAGATGAATTCGCGAGTTCCAAAATTAAGTTTTCATGTACATTTTTTAGAAAAAAGGGATATGCACGCCAATGTGCATATGATTCTTCGCCATAGAAGAACTTCCCGTTTGTTTGCTATACCCCATTGTATATGTTCGGCGGCGACACCTGGTTTTTTCCGACAGCATTGTCGGCAGCCATTGGCTACAACAAAAAAAGCCTAGCGAGGCGTTTAACATCACTAGACTTGTAAACCAGCCACTTTCGCCTCGAAATGACTGGTCTGGCAAAGTTATTAGACAAAAGACCTGACTTAAGACCGAGCATCCGATCTATTACAGTGGCGGGACCGTGTTGGATTTGCACCAAACTTCCATTGCCTATAACTTCTTCTATTGTGTTTGACGTGAATGGTCGTCCATTCGACATAATTATAGCATAAAAGATTCGTTTGGCAATATGAAAATGAAGAACGTGACGGATTTTATCCACGCATTCCGTAAGTTTTGCCCTAATTTCAGTAAACCTTCGAAATCATGTCTCTCATGACTTTTGCTGAATTTTCAAGGGCATCGCGCTCCTTGCTGTCCAGCTCGATTTCAATTACCTCTCTTACTCCGCCACGGTTTACAATTGCCGGTGTGCTGATATATAAGTCGCTCTCTCCGTAATGGCCTTCCATCAAACAGGAAACAGTCAAGATGCTGTTTTCGTCATGGAAAATCGCTTTTGTAATCCGCGTCAAACACATGCCGATCCCGTAATATGTTGCCCCTTTGCGGTCAATAATGTGGTACGCCGCGTCTCGTACGTTCTCAAAAATTTTATCCAACTGTTCTTTGTCTTCAGGATTGTTCCGGCGTTCCAGTACTTTGCACAGTCGCTCTATTCCTATAGACGCTTGCGACCACACAGGGAATTCGCTGTCCCCATGTTCCCCAATGATCGCGGCGTGAATATTGCGCGGGTCAAGGCCAAAATACTCGCCAAGCATATACCGGAAACGGGCCGTATCAAGAGTTGTGCCTGACCCGATAACCCGCTCCTTCGGCAGTCCACTTTCCTTCCACACCACATATGTCAGGATATCCACGGGGTTAGTCGCGACAAGGAAAATGCCATTAAACCCGCTTTTCATAATTTCGGACACAATGCCCTTCATTACCTTTGCGTTCTTGTCGATAAGCTCCAGCCGTGTTTCACCTGGCTTCTGCGGAACCCCTGCCGTAATAACGACAACGTCTACGTTGCCGCAGTCTTCATACGAGCCTGATGTCACACGTGTAGGAGAGGTTGCGAACGCCATCCCGTGTTGCATATCCATTGCTTCGCCTTCTGCACGCTTTTCGTTGATGTCAATCAAAATCATTTCTTCTGCCACGCCTTGATTGATCATGGAGTAAGCGTATGAGCACCCAACTGCTCCAGTTCCGATCAGTGCTACTCGGTTTATTTTGTTTTTCATCATATCTCGCTCCTTTTGCTTTCTAATAGATCAGAAGGTTAATTATACCAACAACCACCAAAAATATAACGCTTATTTTAATGGTGAATTTGAACAGCTCGTTTTCCCTTCCCGTCAGACCCACTGCTGCGGCAGCAACCGCAACCGACTGCGGACTAATCATTTTCGCCATATCTCCGCCAATAACATTTGCGGCTACCATTGCTGCAGGCGAAATTCCAATCTGCGCCGCTGTTACGGCCTGTAGAGGTGCAAACAGCGAACCGCAGTTCACAACCGATCCGGTGAGGAATACGCCTATCCATCCGAGCACCGGCGCGAACAACGGGAACATCCCCCCGGTTGAAGCGAGCGCAAGCCCAAGAGTTGAGGACATACCCGAATAGTTGCAGATGTAGGCGAATGCCAGAACCGCGCAGATCGTCACGATTGGCAAAAAGAGTTCCTTCCCCGTCTCCCTTGCTGCGTCTTTTATTATTCCCCACGGTATTTTGAATATGAGAATGGTCAGCAAACCGGCAAGCAGTATCGCAACTGTAGTTGACGCGAATTCTATTTTGAACACCGCCGCGTATGGAGTAGGCTTTGAAACGATCGGTGGGAGTCGGTATACCATTTTATCAAGTCCCATAATCGGGAGATTAAGCGTTAAGCCATTAAATACATCCTTGAACGACTTAAGGGAAAACAGAATGACAAGTGCCGTCAACAATCCAAACGGTAACCACGCTTTTGCTATCTCTCCACGGGAATGTTTAATCACTTCAGCTGATTCTCCCTCTACTATGCGGTATATCTGTTTTGGTCTCCATTTACGCAAAAACAACGTCAAAGCAAGTAACGCTGCCAGTGCCGATAGGATGTCAACCAACACGGCTCCAAGTGTGTTAAGGACTACAAACTGTACTGCCGCAAACGTACCACTGCAAACAAGGATTGCCGGGTATGTCTGCTTAATCCCCTTCATCCTGTCCACAAGGAACACAAGTA
Source organism: Paenibacillus mangrovi (assembly GCF_022898935.1). Taxonomy (GTDB): domain Bacteria; phylum Bacillota; class Bacilli; order Paenibacillales; family Paenibacillaceae; genus Paenibacillus_AQ; species Paenibacillus_AQ mangrovi. The sequence goes on from NZ_JALIRP010000007.1 coordinate 125,668, forward strand.
GAAACGCAAGCACAATGCTGATAAGAGGGATGATATAGCTTGTGCGGCTTGCGATCTCTAACGCCGGTAAGTCAGTCAACGTAGCAGGAGTTGTTACTGGGATCCCCATTGCACCGTATGAGCCACCTGCGATATTGGCAACTAAGCACAAACCAGCTGCTTTTACCGGCTTAAATCCTAATCCGATGAGGATCACCGCCGTAATCGCGACGGGTGCACCAAACCCCGCTGCCCCTTCGAGGAATGCCCCGAAACAATACGCCACGAGCAGAACCTGTATTCGCTGGTCTGCCGTTATGCTCGTAATGCTGTTTTTGATGATTTCAAACTTTCCTGTTTTTACAGTCAGTTTGTACAGGAATATCGCCGCCAGCACGATTGTTGCCACGGGGTAGAGCCCGGACAAAGCTCCGAAAACGCCTGCTCCTACGACTTTTCCAAACGGCATACCGTAAGCCATTAAAGCTACCAAAGCGGCAACAGCCACACTTGCAAGTCCTGCTACATACCCTTTGAGCTTAAATACCGTCAATGCAATGATAAAAAACAATATCGGAATGGCCGCCACAAGCGCGGATATCCATATGTTACCCAGCGGATTGTACACTTGCTCCCATATCACAAAAAAACTCAACCCCTCGAACCTCTGTTTGTGTTGCACATAATGTTCCCGCTATACTTTGCGCATATTCCCTTTTTTTGATTTTAGCGACAGCATGTGTATAAGGTCACAAACAGTGAGGTGCGGCGACCGAAGAGGTGCCTTTCATATTTACAATCATCACCCCATTTTTATGGGTAACGATTTAGATTCAGGGTGAGAAATTGAGGAAGGAAAAATGATTGTGATCGGGAAGAAAATCAAGGCCTTATGGAAGGGAGCGGACTGATATAACACGAAGTGGCGGAAAAGCTCAAACTAAATCGTGCGAGTATTAGTAACGATGCAGAATGCCGGACCTTTGACCTATTCAAATGTACTTTCGAAAAAAGGCCCTTCAACATCATTTATGTAGTTTTCAATGATCTTTCTCATCGGTTGGGGGAGAAGATTATGTCGGTCCATTTCATTTATAGGTATCCAATAAAACTCTAAATGGCTCTCTTTGGATTCTGGATTCTTTGTATAATCTACGTTTTCTAATTTTGTAATAAATACATGAGTTATTTCTTGATGGTATATACCTTTATATTCGTATCCAGATTCTACGGCTCCTATGTACGACCCAACCTCACTGATTAAACCAAGTTCTTCATGAATCTCTCTATACAAAGATGTTCTAATACTTTCATAAAACTCAACATGTCCTCCTGGTAAAAACGTGTTATCCATTCCTATGCAATGTGCAACTAAAAGATGGTTATCATTTAAAATGACTCCACGAGCCAGCACGTGATACTCATGTGGTTGTTCTTCTTTTTTCATCTTGAAGTCTCCTTCTAAAAATGTTGTTTTTTATGAGGTTATTATGCTTCCGAGTGTCATCGTCTCTTCCCTTCTATCCCGGATTCACGAACCCGAGAAGTGCAACCAACTATTTTTCAATCTACTTACAAATGAAATTTTGATATCTTCTTCCGTTCTTAATTGTTACCTTTACTTCCCCATCAGATATTTCTTCTATTACCCTATCCCAGAACTTCTGTGCTGGAATATTATTCTCAAGCTGATAAAGCTCCCACTCTCCCTTGGACATCTTGAATATATGTTTAGCTGCCTTCGTACCTATTCCTACTCTCCTAAATTTTCGAAGAATAAAAAAAATGCGCTAAATAGTTGTTCTTTCTGGTATCATCTTTTTCTTTAGTCAAAATAAATCCCGCTATTTCACCGTTTACTTTAATTTATCACCTAGGTTACTTAAATTTATTACTCTCTACTTATTCGGATTAAAGTAATCAAGTATTATTAAAGATTGCTTCATCGTAATCTCATTAATATATTTCATATAATATGGTTTAAAAATTGGGTCTATGGAGACAACTACTATCGAAAAAATAATTATTAATAAAGAATCAATCCGTGATAAATTCTGATTCTTTACAATGAAAGTACTTCCAAATATCCACAATAAAAAAATTAATAATGCTGTTCCAACTATAAGAATTTCTGGCACATATCCTTCCATGCACCAATAATACAATCTACTCCAATACAAACTAATCAAGGTCCAAAGGATATTAAATGATATCAATATAAATTTACCCTTCATTTACAACCCTCATTCTAATGCTTAAATTAACTCGATTTTATTCGTACGGACAGAGGGCCGAATAGCCCGAAGCGTATACTTACTCATTCTTCTTTCCAGATCCAAATGCAATGATGTAATGATCAGGGTCTTTAATTGAAAACTCTTTCCATGATCCCCATTCAAAATCATATAATTCCGGCTCTTGATTAATTATTGCTCCCTTACATTTTAATTCCTTATATAATTCATCTAAATCATGATGTGTTTCAACATATGAATAAGTATCCCATACTTTCTCTTGGCCATTTCCTATTTTATTTGGCTGAATGTCCTCAGTTGACTTTGCCTCTATTAACTTAAAACCTAATCTAAAGTCATCTCTCACTGCCCACCAATCATTGACTTCACATCCTAGCACATCTTGATAAAATGCTCTTGATTGTTCTAAATTCGAGACCACTAATACCTGAACAGAAAATTGGATTTTGCTCATGGGAGACCTCCAAAAATGTTTTTTTATAATTTCTGATAACGTTCTTGTGTTCACGAACTTGAGAACCTTAGAGGGCAGCTGCGACACGGTTAGGCTTGCGGATTAAATAATAATACTCGAAATTAATCTCGTTTTCCTTTCTTGCGACGAAAAAGTGAAATTCCTCCGAAACCACTTATGACAGCGAGGTAAAATCCAAAATCATACCACCAACCCGAGTTATATATTTCATACAACCTGATTTTATGATTGAATACTCCAATTATTAATGAAATAGGAGCGATCCATCCATGCCATATTCCCCAAAAAAAACCAGCATGATTTAGAGGGTTGTTAGTTCCATCTCCAGGTACACACCCCGTTAAAAGAGACATGATGATAAATAATGTCGCCATAATTAAGAAATACCTTAATTTCATACCCATCACCTTTCACCTAATTATTATATTTCAACAAATATTCGTGAGGCATTGCCGTTATGATCCTCAAGTGGTTCCAGATGGTTTTATTTTTGTGCTGATTTCTTATAACGTTTCATGGATTCACGACGGACGTCCACCTGAGATATCCTAATATTCGCATCATTTTGATTTCTCTTGATCGTACTTATTATCTCCCTTCAGGCCGCTTTTCCATCCCTTATTTTTGGTTAGATGCAACAAATTGCTCCTTGTTTTTAAGTACTTTAAGTTCAATACAATCCTTTCTATTGTCGTCAGTTATAAGTTTTAATTTGACAATCAAATTGACTATAAAACTCACTCCTTGTTTATTAACGGTTTATTAACGGTTCTATTACCCTGCCTAACCACTTCATGTGAACAAGAGGTGAACGCCCCGCGTCGTAGGAAGTTTAAATCTTTTTCGTTATACCAGAATTCTTCTTCGATATATAGCCAATCGTCATTAACTGACTTAAAGTAATTAAGTGCTGGACCCCAAACTAATATTTCTTCTTCATTGAAATACTTACAATATTATTATGCTTGAAGGCATTTATAGAATGTTTCATTAAAATAATTCTGATCTTCAGTGTAGTCTTCTGTATATTTATTTAACATTCGAACTCCTACTGCATTAAGCTCTGGCACAATTACACAGTGGCAACCTGCTGCACCTGATGCATAATAGCACTTATCCTGATAGTACCATCCAAAAATTCTGTTCTTATCTTCGGTGTCTATTCGCAATTGATCAACGAGTCTAAAAACTTCAACTGGGACTAACTCATTATGATTAATTAAACCTCTATTTAGATGTAAATTTCCCCACTGTGCCAAATCTCTCGCACTTGAATACAGATTTCTTTCATGACCTTCATTTGACTCAATTCTAACTGATGCATAGCCGTCTGCAGCTTGAAAATCACAAACTAATTTCTCTGTATGTACTGAAATCCACTCGGTATCAGTCAACTTCATTGGTTTAAATATTCGTTTTGTCAGTAGTTCAGCAATATTATATCCTGTAAGTTTCTTTATGAGTTCACACGCTACTTCCTCGCGTTCAATACGTTTTGGTCCAAAATACTTAGCACCTGATTTTGTTGCCAAATCTCTTATTGTGGTATTACCCAACTCATATTCAGGAAATTTTGTGAGAACATCTGAAACTTTACAGTCAATGGACATTTTGCTTTCTACAACAGCAATTGCTGTAGCAAATCCGACATACGTCTTCCTTAGTGAATACAAGTTAAACATAGAATCAGTTGTTACTGCGAGAGATCCATTCTTAAAATGATGCTTTCCTGAATACCATTCTGTTAAAATTTTATTGTCCTGAATTATCACAATAGACGCAGCTGAAGACCCATACTTTTCTTTTGCTTTTTCCGTATATGAAATTAAAGGTAAAAATTTGTTATCAGTTAGTGCGGGTGCTATCATGATTTCGACCTCCAATTATTATTTTTCATTACTTTCACATAACGTTTCCGTGCTCACGACCCCTGCGACATCATGAGATACCCTCAAATATTCTTCTCGTCATTGAATTCAACACAAAAAGGGTGCATTTCAGGTTTTAAACAATACTCAATTCTTTGTCTAAAATCTTTCCATTCAACTTTTTTTAGTGCTTCTTCTATTGGAAAAAAGCCTGACTCCAAGCTCTCTGATGATTGTATTAATTCTCCACCTATAGGCTTCGCTAAAAATAGTGTATTGAAAATTGAATTTCCTACGTTCTGAAATATTCCACAGAATTTGATAATTTCTATGTCTATCCCTGACTCCTCTTTGGTTTCTCTTATGGCTGCATGACTTAAGGATTCTCCTTCTTCAACTTGACCACCAGGCATCTCCCAGCCTCTTCTTGGTCCTTTTATAAGTAACAACTCGTTTTTTTCATTTATTACAATGGCAGCTGCCGAAACAATATGTTTGGGTGGGTTCATAAAAGTCTCTCCTTAATAGATTAATGTGGGCAAAGCCATTTGGTTCCCCATGACCTCCTCCATAGTTTGACAAACTATAAACATAAAATTCGATTAATCTATTTTGAAAATCTTCAATCTTCATGAAGTCACCCCCCGTACTTTTCCACTTCTCCGAAAAGCCTCGGGCAGATCAAGGGAGCTATCTCCCGCAGCGTGAATGCGTTGGTATATAATGTTAGCGGCTCCCTTGAGTTACTCCAAAAAATAATCCTTTATGTTGCTGAAATATATAACTCAAGTATTGAATCTTCGGCCATTGGGTTAAATCGTTCATCATATCTTTCAAAACTCAGACCACTCAATTGACAATTATCTGATATCTGATTCCAAGTGTTCATCAAAGTAAATATAGGTCCTTTATGAATGAACACATTATATGGTCTTTCAGGTATAATTATTGAAAACATACCTTCAGGAATATCATTAATTAATTGGACTTGTACACCAGCAATATATAATCCATTATCAATGACTCCATATCCAACTTTTGTATTAGTAATATTTCTTATTTCACCCATTCGGTCATAAAGTTGATCCCATAAATGCTTTGCTCCATTGGGTCCTAACTTATCCTGAAAACCAACTATAATCATTTCAGGAACATCTACTTGCTTGATTTCTAAATTCTTATTCATTTTCTACCTCCAGAATTTATTTATGGTTTTGGAAAAACTCTTTGCGCTAATTTCATATAACGTTTATGTATTCCTGAACCTGAGAGGCTTAAAGGAGTGTATGCGACTGGGTGGCTTTGCCACTTAGCCTCGCAGGGTTGTCTGCCTGAATCTCTTCCTTGAATTGCCTCGGCAGACCAAGGAGCGTTAGCGACGCAGCGTAGATACAGTGTTATAAGATGTCCACGCCTTCTTTGAGATACGTGTATATAGTTTATTGTAATTGCTTTATTAGGCTTACTCGTACAACTTCATCCCAAATCGGCCCTCTTCTTACTATCCTATATCCTAATTTCTCATTAAGTTCGATAACGTGTTTATTCTTCTCTTCTGTATGTGTGTATATTAGGTTCACATCATTTGTTATTGCTAATTCCTCAAGTTTGAGTTTAAGCTTCGTTGCAATACCGCTTCGCCTATATTCCGGGGCTACCCATAATTGAAATATCTCTACGAATCGTCCGTCTTTCTGAAACAAATTTCGATCCAATTCTTGAAAGATGGTTTTCCAAGGAAATATAGCATCTCGGTTAACAATCGAGTACATGATTAAGCCTATTCTCTTTTTACTTTCCTCTTCTTCAAAAATAAATGCCCCTCTATCTTCTTCAACAACAAATCTCAATATCTTACTTGAATGCTCTTTCAACTCTTCTTCCGTCTTTAGAGAATCAGAAGTAGTAACACCTTCATCTTTCAGATCAATTTGAATCATAAAATCAAAATCTGTAATTCCTGCTTTTCTGATCATCTCTTCACCACCAGCAACTATCTTTTATATTGGTTTTTAGGCTTTGCAGGGATTTCTTATAACGTTCTTGTATCTGCGAACCCGAAAGGCTTAAAGGAGTGTATGCGACTGGGTGGCTTTGCCACTTAGCCTTGCAGGCTTGTCTGCCTGAATCTCTTCCTTGAATTGCCTCGGGCAGACCAAGGAGCGTTAGCGATGCAGCGCAGATACGTTGTAATAAGTTGTCCCCGCCTTCGAAGCTGATCCCGCACTTACTTCTTAAGTTCTGTCATTCTCTTCTCAATGTTCTTTCTTCTTGTCTTTGGGTTCTTAAAGTGGCTTATCCCATATATGAATTTTGATTTTTCGGGATACGATAAGTTCTGAAAAAGATTGTTTGCTACTTCATCTTTCTCAAATGCTTCTTTAAAATCCTGTGGAATCTTCACATTTATTTCTTTGTTTTTATAGATTTCATCAATGTAGAGCTCCATAAAATGCGTAATTTCCCCATTAGGTTCATACTTCGATTCAAATACGCCATATTCCGGATCATAAAAAGTTCCATCGCAGTAAAGCACACTATGTGTATATGTTGGAAACTTAACGAGTAATACGCAAAGTGGTGGAAGTTCATCAATCGTATCAATATCACGCCAACTCAAGTAATCAATCTTATATCTTTTTAGAGCTTTATAAAAATCTGAAGTTCCTGAACCTTTCTTTCCTCTCATTGCAGCCATTGCTTCTTCAATAGTAATTTGTGCTATCATTGCTAAGCATGCCTCATCACACGATGAAAAATCTGGCTGAGGTACATAATTAATCTTAAATTCGTTCATCTTCCAGCACCTCATGTAATTGTTGTGTTTAATTGTTTGCGGGGATTTCTTATAACGTTACCGTCACGACGTCCATTCAGCCTAAGCTGCACGAGTCGTGCGGTAAGCACGATCTCAGCCGGCCGCGACTGCGGTTGGGTGAATGGATGTGTCGCCTGATTCTGCTTCCTCGACTTATCTTCTGGCGACCGTGGGACGGCGAATGCCGGCATGAAGCGTAAACACATTGTTATAAGATGTCAGCGCCTTCTTCGAGTAATGTTCAGATCAGCTACTTTTTCCCGTTAGGCAACGAAGTAGCTAGAAATCCTGCAAGTGCCCCCTTTGTATACTAAATAATCCGTTCGTCATACTCAAAGGGTACTTCACATGAATAAATTTCATGGAAAAATCCCTTGAACGGGATATCATCTTCCAAGCATTTAATGAGATACGACAGTTCTTCGTCACACTCCGGCTCTTCGCCGTTGTTCCGCATTACCTCGAATGTATCAATAATATTTTCCATGAGCGATACTTGGATAAATAGGGGCAGTTTGTCCAACATCAAATCATCAATCCCGGTCTCGGATCTGTATCCCGTGAGGACTGTTTCAAAATAATCATCCATGAAATTTTTACGTTTACCGGCGTCTGGTTCAAATTGTATCCAACCCACTCCTTGTGTCCAGATACCTGCTAGGTCAAACATATACCAACAGTAACATGAACTATCGAAGTCATATACAGTTATTTGCCCGGTATCAAAATCGATCGAATAATTCCCATCGTTGTAATCAAAATGGACCATACCAAAGTACTCATGGTTCCTGTCCAATCCTTCCAAGGTTTTAAGGAGCTTAAACAGCTTTTCCTTTAGCAGAGGTAACGAGTCGGGTATCAATTTATCGATATATTCAGCATTGTATTTGTCAAAAAAACTATACCGGCGATGTGCAGGAGTGTATCCTTTCGATATTTGGTGCAGTTTCCCCAAGACTTTACCGCAATTATAATAATATTCTTTGATTGGAACCCCTTCCCTGTATCGATAATGATTTTCCACAAGCATTTTTCCCTTAGCCTTTTTAAATAGGCAGATAAAATAGGTGCGATTATTAAGAGTTATCTCTTCCAACAGATTCCCCTTCCGGGAGCTGATTACATCTGAGACACTTCCGCCATGAGCAAATAAATATCTGACGTATTCAACTTCGCCCAAAAGATCTTCCCGGCTTCTGTCATTTAAGAAAGCGATTCGAAGTATCTTTGCTTCGACACCTTCTTTTTCGCAGGTATAAACGACATTACGCCCTCCTTCATGTGCCGGAATCAGTTGGATTTCATAGCCTTTCAAGTCGTACAGCTCCGATATTAATGGAAGTAAATGTACATCCCCGATTCTAACAACCTCGTTATAAGTAGTAATATCTTCTCCTCTCAAAACCACTCAATAATGAACCCGAAAGGCTTAAGGCGCGTAGCGCTGGGTGGCTTTGCCACTTAGCCTTGCAGGATTGTCCGCTGAATCTTCTTCTTCGAGTTGCTATAATTAACAATTTCATTATGGAATCAATGGTACAGAATTCATAGATACCTTATCAGCAATAATTGTATAAAATGCAGGGATATTGTTATTAATGTGGTGTGGTTCCTCTTCAAATTTTCTTAGAAACATATTCTTTTCCGCTAAAGTGGACAGTATTTCACCAATTGTCCATTTTTTTAATAAGACTTTTGGCAAACTTTTACGATCCTTCTCGGACAAAAAATCCGCAAAGGCTATATCTTCTTCAACAAAGTTAGAATTGAAGTAATTTGCATTTTCCTTAAATGAGACTGTACCATTTGTGTCATTTATTAGTTTGCTTGAAAATGGATGGAAATCAGTTAGAATGAATCGACCATTATTTTTCAGCAAATTATGTACCAATTCAAAAATTGGATTTAAATTAGCAAAGTAATGTAAGATTCCAAACTCCATGAGAACAATATCGTACTCATGCAGGTTTAAGTCATCTGGTATATTTAATACATCTGCTAAAATGTAATTCAACTTTACTCCAGCATAATTTGCAACTTCCAAAGCGTATTGTCGGTTCTCGCTAGACATATCAATTATTGTGACGTCCGCACCGAGTAAAGCTAAAGGAATTGCTTTACCTCCAGTTGATCCCAGAAGATTAATAATCCGATTTCTTTTGGATCACCAATGTATTTTAACCAACGACGAAGTGTGTACTTGGCGTTAATCTTTAAGTCTTCTGCCCTTTCTTTGGGTGTTCCAAAATGCGTCAACCAAGCTTCATATGCTTTCGTATTCCAAGCTTGCCTATTTACAGTTGTTTGTCTTTCCTGCATGAGACACCTCATTCTGAGTTATTTGTTTTGAGGGGATTTCTTATAACGTTCCCATATTCACGACGTCCTACCGTCTAACTGCGCTTGCGCAGTTAGTCGGTGCGGATGTGTCCGCTGAATTCACTTCCCTGCCAATCTCTTCTCGCGGACCGAGGAGCCGCCAGGCTCCGAAGCGTGAATATAATGTTATCAGAAGTTATTGCCTTCATTGAATTAGCTCTCTATATTTCTTTAGCCTTATCACATATTTTTCTGTATTTTTCAGTACCTCATTTGATCCCTCAATAATACTTCTTCTTAAAAATTCTCCTTCGAGTTTCGTTTTGTCGTAGTCATCTTTTGTTATTAATCCTTCGCTTAATGCACTTTCTAGTTCATCTACATCTTTTGTGATCAATTGCCCATTAGGAATTAAAATATAGTCTAAGTACATATCATTCATATATGGTACTCCTTCATTTGTGAGCCCTATAGATTGAATCATGTCAAAGTACCATTGAAGTACTTCATACTTCTGATTAATCATTATTGTTAAACTATACGGCTTCCCCGTCGGAAAGAGCATTATCCATGAGTAACCATTATCTGCAATACAGAATCTCTCCAATTCATACGTTACTGTTAGTGGTTCTTTAACTTTATCAAGTAGTAAATAAGTGATATATCCATCAAAGTATTCATCACTTATATATTCTTGAAAATATCGTTTTTCAATTATTCGTCCCCAATTGGGACGATCCGCTTGTTTTTGTTTCATCGATACTCCCTCCTGAAATACTACAAACACTCATGCAATAATTTCTTTGATAACTATTATTCTGCGAATATCGCAATACTTCCTCCATTCAGAATTATTGTCACATTCGTAATAATCAGTACATCAAATTCACGGGTTATCGTTGTAACAAAATGATTCAAAGAGAATATGATACTTGTTTTTATCGCTCGACATTAATTAATAAAGGTTTAAGCATTTTCCTCTCACGTTTTTAAACGTTATAAAATAGACCCAGTACCTAAGCGGTACCGGGTCTATTTTTTCAGCTATCAGTTTGCATTTTACAGGGATCTTCCCTCATACGTATTTCCCCATCAGAATTTATAAAAGGATCATTCCTTTGGCTTAGCGGGTTCTCCATGCCAATATGCCGGCGTTCACGCTTCGGCAAGCCTCAATTGCTTTTTGTGGAGTATTATACGCCCCAATTATTTATATATATTACACTTTCCGAATCCAGAACTCATACGCTAGATCCTGATCGGACTTGATGCGATATTCCTCATGAACTGGAGCTCCCCAGCTGTCGTCACCGCCTACACCCATTTGGCGGACAGCTACTGTAACAACTGTGTAATGGACTTGCGGCAGCTCATATGGATGCATGGCTTGCTCAAGCTCGAATGCGGTATATGGCGAGATATTGCATTCCACTGGTGCAGATGTGGGTGCACTAATCTGAATCCCTCGTCCTGCCTGATTCGTGATATTCACACGACGCACACCAATCCGATTGCCCGACTCTTGCGGTACGATGTACGGTGATACATTATCCGCAGCTTCATTCTGGAAGGTACACAATCTGGCACCATGACAACGATCGATGTAGTTCTCTTCAGGTCCCAATGCATACCAGTCAAGCTTATGATAATCTGCCGACAGCTTGAAGGATACTGCGAAGATTGGCATATCTGGCAGCCCTTGAACACCATGATAGCTTGGCTTCACCTGAATACTTCCATCTCCATACACCGAATACGCCACTTGTACACGCACATCTGGGTGAATGTTTACCAAGTAAGTGAACGTAATCGTTGCATGATCGGCTTCTTCCACCAATGCGGCATCGATACATTTAGGCTTTAGACTTGCACCATACCAAGCTCCGAGGTCAAAGCCCATTACTGTACCCCGATCATTATCCGTCGTCGCTCTCCAGAATAATGGATAAACAGGATGCGCAATCAGCTCCTGACCTTCATAGTTAACTGATGTTAAACTTCCTGCCATTTTGGAGAACTGGATGCTAAAGCCTTCGCCCTTCACACCGATATTGACATCGCCTTGAGCTGCTCGGATTGACCCTCTTGGTACAGTGTTAGCCTTTTCTAATTTCTGTTCGAACACGTTCTGTCCAAATGCCACCTCATGTCCTGCCTGCGCCCATAACGTGCTTGACTTAAGCTTCATTGACGTATTAAAGGTATATTCCCCTTCTGCATCCGCATATTGTTTCCAGTTCAGCTCGATATACTGCTCTTCTCCTGGGGCAACGCCAACGTCCATCTGTCCAACATATACCTGATGCCCTTCATGACATACACTGTATTCCAGCACATAGCCCGCTGTATCGATAAACAGGTTCTCATTCGTAATTTTGACACCTGCTTGATCTGGTACAAGTTTTACGTTCTGATATAAAAATTTCACTTCCTGCATCTTCGGAGATAGTGTTCGATCTGCACAAACAATACCATTAGCAACGAAATTGTAGTCCGTCGGACGATCACCGAAGTCTCCACCATAGGCCATAAATTCCTTACCGTAACGATCCTTCTTCAGAATCGTTTGATCGATGAAATCCCAAATAAATCCGCCTTGGTACATCTGATACTTCTGTTCAAGCTCCGTATACTTATGCATACCGCCCACTGAATTGCCCATTGCATGGATATATTCACAGTTAATGAATGGCTTGGACGGATTATCGTTTAAGTATGCTTCGATATCCACCGGCTTCGCATACATTCGGCTTTCCATGTCGCTTGTATCATTGAAGCTGCGATCATGGAAGATGCCTTCGTAATGAACAAGTCGGCTTGGGTCGGTCTTGCGGAAATACTCTGATACGTTATAAATGACTTCTCCACCGTAGGATTCATTACCGCATGACCAAATAATAATCGCAGGATGATTCTTGTCACGCTCAAGCATCGACACTGCACGATCCATAACGATGGGTTGCCACTCAGGCAGATTACCAGGGATTGCCCATGATGGGTCTACATCCCCCAACTTTTGCCACGAACCATGGGTTTCAAGGTTCATTTCATCGATGACATATAAACCATACTCATCACACAGCTCGTACCATAAGCTCTGATTCGGATAGTGGGATGTACGAACCGCGTTGATATTGTTCTGCTTCATCGTTTGAATATCCCATAGCATATCCTGCCTGGTTACAGCCCGACCGCTTCTGCAGTTGAATTCATGACGATTCACGCCTTTGAACACAATTCGCTTGCCATTAATGAGCATCAATTTATCGATCATCTCGAACTTGCGGAAGCCTACTTTTTGCGGAACGACTTGGGCGAGCTGACCCGCTTCATCATAAACCTGTATAAACAACGTATACAAATACGGCTGCTCAGCACTCCATAACTCCACCTGCTCAAGCGAGGATTGAGCCTGTGCACCATCCGCAGATAGAACAGCTTCACCACTTGCAACCACTATCCCACTGCGATCACACAGCTCATACTCCACTTTGCCTGCTGGTTTTCCTGTCAGCTTAATATCTACCGAGAGGTTGGCTCCCTTATAAGCAGCATCCAGATCTGTCCGAACGAATATATCTTGAATATGAACTTCTGGAACCGTATAGAGATATACATCACGGAAAATACCCGAGAAACGCCAGAAATCTTGATCCTCCAGCCAGCTTCCTGTACTACGTTGGTAAACCTCAACAGCGAGTTTATTGGCACCTGCTTGTACAAATGGGGTTAAATCAAATTCCGCTGGCGTAAAGCTATCCTCGCTATATCCTACAAACTGTCCATTGAGCCATACATAGAAAGCGGATTCAACACCTTGAAAGGAAATAAATACAGGGCAGTCTTGCATCGACTCAGGCAATTCAAAATGCTTCACGTAGCTGCCAACTGCATTAAACTCTTCTGAAATAGCAGGCGGGCGAAGCTCTTCATGACCATCCCACGGATATTGGGTGTTCACATACTGAGGTGCGCCAAATCCTTGCAATTGAATATGTCCGGGTACTTGAATCTCATTCCAAGCCTCGCAACTAAATTCTTTCGAATAAAATTCAGCTGGACGACTTGCAGGATTAATAGCGTAATGGAATTTCCATGTACCGTTAAGACTGTGCCGCATAGACATGGAAGCGAAGCTTTGTGCCTCCTCCTTGCTTGTATAGTAACGGTGGTCGGAGTGTGCAGGCACCCGATTCACTGCAAATACATTCAAATCACTCAGCCATGCTAATGTCGGTTTCAATTGTTCCATTTCCCTCTCCCCTTACCTTTGATATTCATCAAGCTATAATTACTTCACTGAGCCCATCATACCTGCTACAAAATGTTTCTGCATTATAAAAAACACAGCTGCTGTTGGAATTGTCGCAATTACAATCGCCGTCATGATCACACCATAATCAGGTGCATAGCCAGCCCCCAAGTTGGATATCAATAGCGGAATGGTTGTGTTCTCAGGCGTTTGCAGTACGATCAGAGGCCATAAATAGTTGTTCCAACTGGACATGAACGTGATAATGGCAGCTGCTGCATAGGTGGTCTTCATCGTTGGCATATAGATTTTGATGAACACGCCTAGCTCATTTAATCCATCCATTCGGCCTGCTTCGAGCAGATCCTTCGGAAACATCTTCGTGCTTTGACGGAAGAAGAAGATCAGAAAGGCAGTCGTCATGGTTGGCAAAATAACTGCAGAAAGCGTATCGATCCCTATTGCTGGGGCGACTTTCGAAATTTGGGCAAAGAAGCGGTACAACGGTACCATCAATGCTGCGAACGGAATCATCATTGACAAGAGAATAATGTTAAAGACGATATCTCTCGATTTGCTACGGAAGACTTGAAAGCCATAGCCTGCCATTGAAGCAATGAACAAAGCTAATATGGTTGTAATAACAGCAATTTGGGCCGAATTAAGCAGCGCCGTCGTCAAATCTGTTGTATTGAGCAAGTTTCTAAGGTTCTCCATAAAATGTGTACCCGGCAGCAAGCTGCCCTTCGTTACATCGACAGACTTATTCGTAGAACTAATAATCATCCACAGAAATGGAAAGATTGACACAAACGATACGATGCTAAGAAATATATAAGTTAAGCTGCGTTTGATTTTATGCATCTTTATCACCTGCCACTTTAAACTGAATAATTGCTAGGATCACAATCATAAAGACAATCGAATAAGAAACCGTTGCCGCATAACCAAAGTCTGCGTTGTATTTGAAGGATAGATTATAAATGTATTGCGAAATCGACAACGTAGCATTACCAGGACCACCCTTGGTAATATTCATGACCTCATCAAATAATTGCAAGGTACCAATTGTCGAGGTAATCGATGTGAACAGAATGATCGGCTTTAACATCGGAATTGTGATGTTAAAAAATTGCCTTGGTGCATTCGCACCATCAATCTTGGCTGCTTCATAAATGGACTTATCAATATTTTGCAATGCGGATAAATAGAAAATCATATTATATCCTGTCCAACGCCATGTAATGGCGATAATAATCGTAATTTTGGCCCAAAACGGATCGGTAAGCCACTGAATCGGATCTGCGATGAGATGTAGCTTCATCAGCAGCATATTGACTAATCCATCTGCAGCAAATAAGTATTTAAAAATGATTGAATATGCTACAAGTGAAGTTACACACGGCAGGAAAATGGCCGTACGAAAAAATCCTCTTCCTTTAAGATTACTGTCATTTAATAAAACCGAAATAAACAGTGCCAAAATGATCATTACAGGTACTTGTATAATTAAGTAGAAAAACGTATTCGATACAGCTGTAATAAATGTACTATCCGTAAACAGTCGTTTGTAATTGTCGAGACCTACAAATTGTAAGTTGGCGCCCATACCCGATTTAAACGAGAGCAGCAATGCATCAATCATCGGATAAAAATAAAATAGAACAATTATGGAAACTGCGATTATAATAAAGGACCATGCTGTAAGCCCTGTAGTTTTGTGCAAACTAAGGCCTGATTTTTTTTCTTTCACGACACCCCAGCTCCTTCCGGTACTGAATAGGAAACCTCAGACCGCTCCCTTGCCTGAGGTTTCCGTCTTCATCTTTCTCCTACTTCAATTGTGCCTCAGCTTGTTTCTGAGCATCGTTTAGAACTTGATCAATATCCTTGCCCTTCAAGTAATTCTGAAGCTCAACCTTCATAATATCCTCGATAGCGTAAGTGTGAATACCATAGTTCACTTTAGGAATCGTCTTCGTCCATTCAGCAAAGTCAGCTGTAATGTTCTGTCCGCCAAAGAACTCATCACCTGATTTATAAGCTGGTCCACTTGTTGCTGGTGTATAGGTACCGATCGCACCAACGTCAGTTAATAGCTTTTGGTAGAAGTCTACATCTGCACCGAAAGTTTTGGCCAAGAAGTCAGCAGCCACATCTGCACCATCCATATTCAGAACATACCAGGAGCTTCCGCCCAAGTTTGAAGAATTAGTAGCATTTGGAGTTTTCGTTAATCTTGGTGTTGCTGCAACTGCCCATTTACCAGATTGGGATGCCTCTGCCTTAACAGATGGCGTAATCCAGTTTCCTTGTACTAGTGATGCTACATTGCCGCTATTGAAACCAGCAAGCATTTGGCTCCAGTCGGAGTGAATCGTCATAATGCCTTCATCCAGCATTTGCTTATAGATTTCCAAGGACTCTTTCAACGCTTCATTTCCAGCCAGATTAGGTGTCTTACCGTCTTCCTTCAAGTACCAGGAGCCTGCAGACTGCATCATAACACGGAGAATACCAAGATCATTCGGATCTGTTGACATCATGAACTTTCCTGTTTTCTCCTTCACTTTCTTCCCGATCTCAATATATTTGTCCCAAGTGATATTTTCCATATCTTTAGCTGTATATCCAGCTTGCTCCAAGTAATCTGTTCTGTAATACAAACCTGTTACACCAGAGTCGAATGGAACACCATATTGCTTGCCATCATAGCTTGTTGGACCAATTTTGTAATCTGCAAAGTCCGAAGCTTTGATTACATCAGATAAGTCATAGAACGCATCAGGATAAGACTGTAAGAAGCCTTGTGCACGATAATCCTCCATTAGAATAATGTTTGGAAGACCTTTCGTTGTGCCTGAATTCAAGCCAGTATTCAGCTTCTGAATCGTATCCGGTTGTGCATATTCAACAATGTTAATTTTTACATCCGGATTGATTTTGGCATAAGCTTCCTTCGCTATGTTCAGTGCAGCAATGTTGAATTTAGGATCCCATGCCCATATTGTAATTTCTTTCGTTTCTTTGCCGCTGTTAGCGCCGTTTGCACCAGGTTTGTTAGCTGCATCCTTAGATCCTGATGAGCAACCAGCTAGAAGCAGCACACTTGCCATAATGATGGCCATTAGTTTCTTCAAAATCATCTACCCCTTTTTGTGTAATATGATGTGAAGCTTATTTGTAAGCGCGTTCATCTTACGAATTAAGCATATCATTCAGCCGAAAGGGGCCGTTAGGAATATATTTGTCCGCATTTGTTCTTTCTTTATCAAATTGCAAACGCTTTCTTAGAGATTGTTTTCACATTGGTAA
Source organism: Paenibacillus mangrovi (assembly GCF_022898935.1). GTDB lineage: Bacteria > Bacillota > Bacilli > Paenibacillales > Paenibacillaceae > Paenibacillus_AQ > Paenibacillus_AQ mangrovi. The sequence goes on from NZ_JALIRP010000007.1 coordinate 142,949, forward strand.
AATTTTTGGAAACTATAAAAATTTTAATGAGAATCTTTCATAATAAGCGGGAGGCGTATATTAACCTTAGTTCCCTCGCCAAGTTGACTCGAGATGGTTACGCCATATTCATCACCATACAGCAGCCCAATACGACTATGGACGTTCTTTACACCAATTCCTGAAAATAGCTGACGCTTGCCTCTCATATATGGCAGACCCTGATGATCAGCAGCTATTTCCATACCATCGCCATTATCATTGACTTCGCAAACCAGCGAATCGGCTTCTTTGTGTACCATTACTTGGATAGTCCCTTCGCCCTTCTTATTGAATGCATGAAAGAACGCATTTTCGATAAAAGGTTGAATAACCAGCTTAGGCACCTGATACTCCAAACAATCGGGCGAGATAAAATAGTACACTCGTATCCGTTCACCATATCGAACTTGATTGATATAGACATAGCTTTTGAGAATAACCATTTCTTCCTCTATACTATTCGTTTCATTAATATTACCGATCGCGTTCTGCAGCAAGACAATGAGTGCATTAATCGTTTCTGCTGCCTTTTCCTTGCTTCCTTGCTGAACAAGAATCTTAATCGATGCAAGGGTATTATAGAGAAAATGAGGATTAATCTGCCTTTGCAGTGCAGCTAGCTCAGCATTGCGTTGTTCTTTTTGAGTTTCAACGAGCTTGTCGACATAATCATGGATCTCATCCAGCATATAGTTATATGCATCGCCCAGTTCTCTAATCTCATAAGAGCCTTTAATCTTGACGTAGTTGTCAAAATTGTTGCGAGTCACCTTTGACATTTGCCTTACCAGCATCGTTAATGACTTTGTAATTTTTCGAGTGATTAAGAACACGATAATCAGGGCAATAACAACAATTGCTGCTGTGATTAAAGTAACGGCTTTGTGATCCAGAATTTGCCCCATCGCTGCCTTTTTATCAATTACATTGACCAGATAATAACCAAAGTCCGGCATGTACTCAGAAAGCACAATACTGTCTTGACCCATAACATTCACGTTTAAGCTGTCAATTTGTTCCGATACGATTTTTTGGGCAATCCCCATTAAGCTCACATCTGTCTGTCCAATCCAATCCTCGCGATTACTGGATACGATAACTCCAGAAGCATCCAAGAGCGCGATATCATTACCTTCACTCGTCATATTGTTATACAGCTGCTTAAAATCTCTCTCAAACATCGTCACATACATCGTCCCGTATACAACGCCTGTCGACCTCTCCATCAATGCCTTTGTTGCAATAATAAGCGGTTTTCCTTGATAGTCCGGATTCAGACTGCTGTTATAGTACTGGTATATCAGCCTTTTAGGCTCTGCTTGTGCAATCATGGTTATCTCATGCTTCTTCAGTTCTTGATCTGACATCGGAGGCGCTATATTGCTATTCGTCGAGTAGCTTCGTCCATTCACGCCCAATATTTTAATGCCAACGCTATACGAATCCAATACAGATCCGAACATCTTTACCTGCTGACTGATATCGTAGTACATTCTCGCTGTTGTCACTGAGTCTACTTCCGGCCCAGTCAAGAAAGACTTAATAGAACCGCTTTGCTGAAGCTCGCCAGCTGTGGTGACAACGGAATAATTGAACGTTTCGAAATTCGTTTTGATCTGATTCACTACTTTGGAATTGGTAATTCCGAAGGTTTTCATGAATACATCAGTAGTCATGTTTATGGTCAACCAAGACGTCAGCATCGTAACCCCAGCAATACTGACAACCATCACCACAAATATTTTGAGAAATAGGCTATGCCATTTCAACTTATCGTAGATGATCCGCATATTCGTTTCTCTTTTCTAGTTATTATGGTTTCTGCGATATTGACTAGGCGACAAACCTGTAAATTTCTTAAATACCTTGCAAAAATAACTATGATCCGAAAACCCAACCATACCGCTAATCTCCGAGATCGAAGCTGCCTTATCACGAAGTAATTCAGCTGCCTTTTCAATCCGCACCCGGTTCAAATATTCATTAAAGCCTTCTTTGTTATTTGCTGCAAAATAACTGGATAAATAGGAGGGATTAAAATGAAAATGTTTCGCCATTTCGGACAACGTTAGCGCTTCTGCATAATGCTTCTGTACATAGTCCAATAATCGTTTCATATTCTGATTGCTGTGTTGATCCTGACTTTCAAAAAAGCTCGCAGCTTCATTCAGGAAGGTTTGCAGCAATTCTATGGTCTGTACCGCATACAGTGCTTCATCAATCGCCTTAAAATATCGATACTTCGCCTCATCTAATTCCGTTATATCCATTCCCATATTGGACATGATGATGGTGATATTAAAAATCATATTGCTGAGAAAGGACTTGAACTCATAGATATCCGTTCGATAATTGCGGGACATCCGCTGAGCATGCTCGAGGAGATCCTGAAAAGCTTCTTGATAGCGCCCTCGTTTCAAATCCTCTGTAAGCCCGTTTAACTGGAATTTTAAATCCACCGCCTCAGCATTAGGCAATTCATTGTTTACCATAATCAGACGCTCTGGAAAATAGTATTGATATTGGAAAAGCTTAATTATCTGCTCTTGATAGACCGTGGCCAAATTGTTAGCGCCCTCGAATACATCGCTAAGCGCCCAGCACATTCTCAAATCTTGGTTCATAAACCCTTTTACCGCTTCGCTTGCCATACACGAAATCTCATGCAAGTGAACATGATTCTGGTTGATGATAAAAATAGCAATGTGAGGCTCCGGATATACAGTATAGAGATTCATTTGTTCCTGCTGTATATTTGCCTCGAGTGCAGTTCTAAGCTTATCTTCGAGCCCTTTACAATTAGGCTTGGCTTGTCCAGGCTTCAATTGAATGCCGAGCAGAGCAAATTGACGGTAGGGCAGCACATCTGCCAGTAGAGAAGACTCACTGTCTTCGCTCTCGAGGTCATATCCCGTTATCGCTTTAGTCAGAACGTGATCAATCGATAATTGATGATCTAGTTCATTCGGTTTTAACTGAAGCGTAGGAATGAGTGCAGCTGTCTTCTGTAAAACACGCAGCAGTTCCTCAGACTCTAGCTTAGGTTTCAAAATATAATCTACCACGCCATGCTGGAAGGTTGATTTAACATAGTCAAATTCACTGAAGCTGCTAAGTACGATCACTTCGATCTCTGGATATTGCAGCTTCACCCTGCGTGTTAATTCTTGACCATCCATTACAGGCATCACAACATCTGTTATAATGATGTGCGGATGTAACTGCTCGACCAGTTGCAAAGCATCCTGTCCATTCGAGGCTTCCCCAACCAGTTGAAATCCTTCTTTTTCCCAATTGATATAGTGTTTGATCCCCTGCCTAACCAACAACTCATCATCAACAATCAACACTTTGCATAGCTCGCTCATAAAAAGGACTATCCCCCATTCTCTCTCAGCTTGTACCTTTTAAAGCGTTTACACAATACATTATAGCAGAAGCAGGAAAAGTGTAAGATTATAAGATGAGTTACTTTGCTAACCCCTGACGCTTTAATACTCTCCTATTTTGAAGTATAGCATCGTCAATTCGTTATGGATTCGTATCAACGTAGAATGTGGAATTTTTGTTTGGAATTCATGCGAACTTTTTGTTAGTTACTTGACAATATATACTTAAGAAGTTTATGATGATAACAGACAAAGAAAGTGAAGACAGAACATTAATGATATGAGAAGAATGAGGAGGTAAATTCAATGTCGAAATTGAACATCGGAATCATCTTAGGAAGCACCCGTCAAGGTCGTTTAAGTCCACAAGTTGGTGAATGGGTAAAAAGTATCGGGGATCAACGTGAAGATGCCAATTATGAAATTGTAGATATCGCAGATTACAAACTTCCACTTCTGGGGGAAGCCGATGCATCAGAACAAGCAGCCGCTTGGAATATCAAGCTTGCAAGTTTGGACGGCTTTGTATTTATCGTACAGGAGTACAATCACAGTATTAGTGCATCATTGAAAAATGCGCTGGATTATGCGCGTGACGCGTGGAACAATAAAGCAGCAGGTATTGTAAGCTATGGCTCAGTAGGCGGTGCTCGGGCTGCTGAACACTTGCGTGGCATTTTGGGAGAATTGTCTGTAGCTGACGTTCGAGTGCATCCAGCGCTCTCTTTATTCACTGATTTTGAAAATATATCTACACCTGATGCGGTTTTCAAACCTGCCGATCTGCACCTTACCAATCTTAACGGGATGCTTGATCAAGTCCTCGCTTGGAGTGGAGCACTGAAAACTTTACGCTAATCCAAAGTCGATGGATGTGGTGAAGAAAGAGCTATTGGAGATTCTCCAATAGCTCTTTCTTGTATTTACGTGTTCTGGTATGCTTTCTGTTTGTGCTTACTTGAATAACCAAATTCTTATTTATCCGCCAGTAAAAGAGCATCTCTAGGGCTTAGCGGGTTCTCCATGCCAATATGCCGGCGTTCACGCTTCTGCAAGCCTCAATTGCTTTTTGAGGAGTATTATACTCTTTCCCCCATGCCACAACGTATCGGAATTCATAGAAACCTCCCAAGGTCGCAGCGAAGTTCGTTTCCCAGTAATTGTTCATCGTCCATGCATACAGATGTGCCGGATCTTCTGCAAGCTTGGCATGACCACTCAGTAATCGGGATTCATATTCTAAAGAACCTAGCTGAATTAACGGGGTGTCCGGCATTGCAATGAGAACACCCTTCGTATCGCCTACGTAAGCCACACCCTCGCCAACACAGTAGTAATCCGCTAAAGAGCCTGGCAATTGATCCACGCGAGGACGTTCCAGCGCATCTACCTTATCAATCCACAATTGTTCATTGCTTGCCGAAGATGTGCTTCCAAACGGCAGCGACACATACAGGTTCTCCGGATCCCAGACACTGTGTTTATGGATGCGAACCGCAACATCGACACGCGGCCGGTCCGCATATGCCGTAATAAGCAGCGAATAATGGTCACAGCCATCCACTTCATAAGTCAGTTGAACTTTGCCAAACACCGCTCCATTTTCGACCACCGTTGCGGAAACAAGGTTGCCTATGGATACCAGGGCATCAGGACCTTTACGGTTACGTCCCATCTTTCTACGAACCTCATTCATGCTGTCTAAACCTTTCGCCTTCGTTACATCATAAACAGGTGTAAAGGCATCATGCAGCCGATCCGCTCGCAGCATATCCTGATCTGTAAGTTTATCGATCCAATTCGTAATTCCCTGCCCCTTCTTCCAGCTGATCCGGACGAAAGGCGTCTCTATATATGTCGGCGTGACATAAATCGCTTGCTCCTCGGGAGGTATGATATCCATCATGCGGTCCGAGCCGACGAAGTCGTTTCGGAATGCTGTTTTTGTCGGCGGTCCCGTCAAAGGTTGAATTTTCAGAACGCGTTCCTCTTTAGGTTGAAGCAATACGGGTGCACTTACAATGACTCCACGAGGAGCTAAGGTCATCTGAGATGGGAAAATAGTGCCGTCCTGCTCATCAATCACCTCAAAGCCTTCCTTAATTAGGTCGTAATGCCAATTCTCCATAATCAGATGGACAACATCCGATTGCACATAGTCGTACGGGTTATGGACCTTAAAGCGCATAGGACGATCAGGCTTCAGAAGTGCATCTCCCTTAACTTCCAAAATGTCATAAAGCGCTGTATGTGCGAGCCTGCTTGCGTTCGTAGCGTATGCTTCCTTCCGCAATCCCAGCTCCTGCACGAACGGATTCCAAGGCTCGCTGACGGACGAATGATAACCCCATGTATGTTCAGCGAATAATGCCAGTTCATACTCCATCTCTTGAATTCGTTCCGCTGATATGATCTGCTGATCTGGATCCAGCTGCTTCACCTTGTGATAAACGCGCTGTGCTTCACGGAATACTTGCACATGCTTAGGTGTTGAGCATGCCCCATCGGTCCACCAATCCGGCCAATCGCCGCGATAAACCTGGATCGCATCCGGATGCTGTTCCGCATATTCCCGAACTTCATTGAAGAAATCTTCCAGCGTAGCCGGTACGATGCAGATTTCCTCGCCATGCTTTTCATTCCATGCGTTAACAAATTCCATCATCTTAGGGTTAGGTGAACCATTATCTGTCGGAAGGCCCGACAGCATCACTGGAGCAAATGGCATTTCCAAACCGTCTGCCGCCAACCGTTCAATATAGCGCTTTATTCGAACCTCCGCAATTTCGAACGTAACTCCCCTGCTGGTGTCAAACTCATCTTTTATCGTATATGAGCCGCCTAAACCTGGCATTATTCCAAGATCGTTACCAAACACATAATGCTCTCCATTCCAGGTCAGGATACGATCCCCCTCTGGGGTCTCCCACCAAAATGGCATTTGCTTTTTCCATAGTGGAAACATCGAATGATGTGTATGAATACAGGTTGCCAGATTGCGAATCCCAGCATCGGCCAGAACTTGCCCGTAACCCCAACCAAAACCGGTAATATCAGCAGTCATCGCACAATGGACAGGATTCTCTATACTGTTTCCATAGTCTGTAATCCGCTTGGTCACTGCTTCCAGAAGTTCCTTTCCAATCAGCTCACCAAAGTTAAGATACGTTCCAGACAAACCGATCGTACCGCTTTTTACAGCTCGCTTGAATTGCTCCTTCTCCCGCTCCGTTGCTTTCTTTAAGAAGGATTCCACGGGCCAGAATGTTTCGCATACCCACTTATAGCCCGTCCATTCGGGACGACGTCCGGATTCAATCTCTTCGAAAATATGCAATGCTTGCCGGATGTAATCTACATGATACTGCTGTATCTTCTCCTGTCTCTCGGTATAGCCTACATCAGTGTGTGAATGTTGGATCGCGTAAAGTTTCCATGGTTTTTTGTTGTCTGTCATCATCATCGCTCCCTATCCCCAATGTTTGGGGGTGTATTTAAAAAAACTCTATAAATAGGATGTAAAGCTCAATTTGAATCGGAAAAGAGCATCCTCTTCATACCAGGCAGGAAAATTGGTTCCCCAAACATTGTTATGCAGATTCACATGCATACCTCCTGTCAACGGGGCAAAGGAATGATCGAATTGCAGTAATCTCCGTTCACCTGGGCTTACAAGCGCCGCGTCCAAAGTTTCAATCGTAACCTCACCGTCTGCGCCACGATAGTACATGCCCTCATGAACCGCATGCATATTCCGATTTCCACCCTGTACAACCTCGAGCGGAGAGATAAGTTGTCCAATCTTGTCCAGCTCCCACAAATTACAATTATTCACTACCGGATTGAACGTCATCCAAGAGGCTTCAGGTAAACGATAGGCATCTTTACCAAACCACATGAGCTTGCATTCAACGATAGACTCATCGGCAGGAAATACATATTCTATGATAATCTCCCTTGGGCCACCCATCTGTTCAACTGCTTCTTTAGGCATAATTAGCTTGGCGCATACCGTGTCTTTCTCAACCGATTGCTGATGCGTCAGTGAAACCAACTTAGGAGTAACCGATTGATGCTTAATCCACTGCTTTGTCAGATCCATTCCTGGTTTACCGAAATCGCCGACCACCCAGAAATGAGTCTTATCCCAACGCACATGATACTCTTGATACCAGCGATCATAATCTGCTTGAGCAAATGTTTCGTAGGTAAACAACCCAATCCGGTTCTTAGGACTTGCCCATTGCTTGCCTGTTTGATCCTGCAAACCGATGACCGATCCATCATCAGAAAATATGACCTGAAAGGAGCCCAACTGGTATGCTTGATCGATTATCAACTCTGAAGTTCCATCGATAACTGAAATTTTCTTGGGCTGCAGCGCTTCCAAAGCGGATTCTGCTTCCTTTTTTCTTTCAGTACTAAGGGCATTGACCGCCTTTTCCAGATAATCGCGCTGTTCTTGCCAAGACTTCTCCATTAATCCATAAGAACGTGCTTCCAGCTTCGCAGTTGCCTCGTCTCCAAACATTTCAATGATTTCAGCACGTGAATTTTCTTCCAGGAAACGGTACACCTGCGGATTCAAGCTAACATTCGTTTTATCGTTTTTGCGCGCCCGCTGGAAATCGTCCTTGTCATAGTGTGCGTAATCCGCCAAATAACGTTTAATGTCCATGCCCCATGTATGCTCCGGAATCATGATCAGCTCATCGCAAAATGCTGCATATTCGTCATCCGTTTCCTTAAGTGAACCCTCATTCAACCATTTGCTCTTCAATCTAAGCAGTTCACGATATGCGGCAAGCTTATAAGGATCCGTCGAAGCGCCATGAATCCAGGTGTCACCGATTTCTTCCTCTACCACCGGAAGCGTGTCACGCAGGGCCCAGATCTTTTCAGCGTATTGATCCAGTGTTGAAGCCTTGATTATGGCATCCGGGTAGGATCTACGCAGTTGGGCAAATTCGTCCTCGATCTGCTGAACTGATGATGGACCGTGATTGTCATGAGTATGTGCAAAATACAGCATATCTGATAAACCTTCTACCCTGATGGAATCGCCGTAATCTTTGCTGTACTGCACAATGATTTCGGAGCCATCCTTATTTCTCCACAGGAATAAATCAGGAACATGAGGTACATGGCTTGATGCGTTCACGCCCAGATGCAAATATTTAATTCCCGCCTTTGCCAAATATGTAATCATCGAACGGGTATGACCAGGAACATCTGTCATCTTGGCTGCAATCGTTTTTTTGCCAAATCGCTGATCCAATGCGCTAGATATGCCGAGGCTATATTTCAGCAGCTGCGGATCAAAAAGCTCTGTGTATGTTGTAAAAGGAAGACCATGCCAGGTTAAATAACCCTTGCGAATAGCCTCTTCCGTCTTGGACTTCTCACTCTCACTACCATGCTTTAATAGATAATCGATCAACCACGAACCTGTAGTCCAAACAAATTCTCCCTTCTCTTTATGCTCAGCAAAATATTCCGCTGCCTCAATGGCCTTGGGAAAAAATACGCTCATATAACGTGAAACGACGTGCTCTGCAAGATCGGTGTAGCCGATGTCCAGATGAGTTTTGAATACCACGTGGATATGATGGGGTTGATTTTCCACAATGATCACCTCCTAAAATCCTTTTCATCTCCATAGTAAGGTTTATAAAGAAATTTGACTTTCTAAATCATATCTAATAGGATCAGAAACATTAGGAGTAATGCAGGAGGGTTCATTGATGTCTTCTTACATACATGACGAGCGCTGGGTATATGAATGTGGAGATCATTCCGAACTGAAACAACTAAGCGAAATCGTTCTCTTAGGGTATGATCATTATAATAAAGCCGAGCAGCTCAGTAATCATATACATGAGAATGCATATGAGTTTGTTTATATCGAGCAAGGGGCTGTTAGCTGGGACGTAAACGGAGAAACGTATCATATGCATGCGCAGCAAATATTTCACACTCGACCAGGGGAACTGCATAGAGCAAGCTTTGATTATATCGGGCCATGCAAAATGTGGTGGATGATTATTCGGGACCCCCAACATGCGGGAAGCTGGTTTTCTTTAGGAAAAGAGGATCGTGAACAATTTAGCCAAGTTCTACGTCATCTACCACGGATCATTTCTACGAACAAAGTAGTGGCTGAATCCTTTCGCAGTTTAAGAAAATTAATCGAACAGCCAGGAGCAATGCTACTGGAGTATCAGGTGCGCCATCATGTGCTTGAGGTCTTCCTTCATCTCATGCATTCCTCTAGCGCATCGCTTCAATCTCCTGATATTCACGATTTTTCCATAGAACTGGCCAAGCGAATTGAGATGAATCCTGCATTAAGGTTATCGACCAGGCAGCTGGCTGCGGAGTTGGGTTTAAGCGAATCTCATTTTTATCGTGTGTTTCGGGAAACCAATGGACAGTCGCCGGCTTTGTATATGGAGCGCGTAAGAATGGGATGCGCCTGTCGGTTGCTGCTGCAGTCCTCGTTGTCTATTACGAACATTGCACACGATCTGGGATTCAAGACTAGTCAGCACTTTGCGACTGTATTCAAAAAATATATCGGAATGACCCCCAGGGAATGGCGTAGTCAGGAAAATAAGTGAGGGTTTTTCGGGTGGAGTATGTTTAAAAAGCTGGGGCGTTTGTTGACTGAGCTACTTCTATGATTAAGGGGCGATAGTATCTGTTTTTGTTTAAAATGCTATTTTACTTTTCGAATTTCAGTCTTTTCTATAATGTTTAATTTCGCTTTTTCAATTCACTTCTTTTTCCAATTGTGTTATCATATTTTTAAAGAAGCCGAGTGCGGCTAACACTCGGCTGAACAATTGGCTTGGATAGGTTTATCCTTCTTGAGTCTAAATTGGATAAGAACCCACCTGTGGCGTTAACCTTTGGGTGGGTTTTTACTTTTTCTTGTTGTTATCTGAATATGCCCACCCAAGATTCAATTGTCTTTTCTATTCTACCATGTTATACCATTAAAATGAAGAACGATTGTTCGTGTATATATAGTCATTTGAATGTTTAAATCTTGTTAATTGCGTCAAACGTTGTTGTGTTCACGACGTCCTACTGACTTAAGGAGTGCCAGCATTCGGCTGCAATGCAGTTAGTCGGTGCGGATGTCACGCGGTTCAAGCGGATTTTGAAGCGTATATTTTTTTGCTGTCTGACTGTATTTATATCCTAAGAGGAGGGACCTTATAACTCTAATGCACCCCATTTTCCACGAATACTCTTTGCTTCTTTAACCATTCGGTCGATCAACTCGGAAACTGTAGGAATATCGTGGATCATCCCAGTCACTTGGCCTGCCCAGCCGAAGCCTTCTTCTTTCATGCCATCGTAAATCCAGCGCTTGTTGGCTTCGCCGCTTATATAATCTTTTAACGCCTCATAGGTAGGTGTCTCACGTTCAATGGCGAGAATGTTATCGATGTAGCTGCCTCGCAATACCCTGCCAGGGGAACCGATTGAACGTTTGATAACAGCTGTATCCGACTCTGAACTCTCTACTAAGGCCTTTTTATAAGAAGCAGAGGCATCAACGCATTCCTGGGTAGCGATAAAGCGTGTGCCCATTTCGATTCCCTCCGCTCCTAGTGCATGGGATGCCATCCATCCACGGCCGTCCCCGATTCCACCCGAGGCAATGACAGGGATTGTTACAGCATCAACGACCTGAGGCACGAGCACCATCGTTCCAACGTCGTCACGTCCTATGTGCCCTCCTCCCTCCTGCCCGACGACAATTACAGCAGATGCACCGAGTTGTTCAGCTTTTTGCGCCTGTCTTCGTGAGGAAACGAGTACTAATGTTTGGATATCCGTAGGCTGCATCATCTCTAGAATAGGGGCAGGGTTCCCTCCCGTAATGCTCACAACAGGTACTAGCTCGTCGATTGCAACCTGCACCCGATCCACGTAGTCGACACCATGCATGCCGATGGCAAAGTTAACTCCGAATGGCTTGTCAGAAAGGGTACGAACACGTTGAATTTCAGTTCGCAGGGCATCTACACTAGAAAGACTCATGGCTGTGATTTGACCCAGTCCTCCTGCGTTCGAGACTGCTGCAGCAAGATCTGCGTACGCTAAATAGGCGAGCCCTCCTTGAATGATGGGATACTTGATTTGCAGTAGCTCCGTCAGGCGTGTGTTCCATTTCATCGTCATCCCTCCCCATTATTCTTCCTTAGCAGCTTGTTCAAAATATATATGATAATGATTGGCACATCTCTCATTGAAAATGGCATGGCAATGCGGACAGCTGACTGCATTCATATACTGTCTGATGGTCAATTCAGTATGGCAGTTGCCGCAAAGGATGGCCAATTCGTCAAACTGCTCCTGCGGCCAGCGCTCAATGCTGTGATCCGCATCCTCTTCATGGCATTTGTAGCATGGATAATATCGATTGCAACATTTGAACTTTATCGCGATAATATCCTTTTCTGTATGATAATGAACACATCTTGTTGCATTGTCCACGACAGCTCCGTAAACGTGCACCTAAATTCCCCCAATCTTGAAAAACAGCAGGGTCACCGTAAATACAATGGCTAATCCCATTGCAAAGTAATCAGTTCGTTCAAATTTCAGTTGCCTGTAAACGGTTCTTCCCTTGCCATTCCCATATGCTCGTGCATCGATCGCAGAGGTCAGCTGTTCGGCACGTTGAATGGTCGTCATGAACAGCGGAATAAGAATAGGAATATACGCAAAAATGCGTTTCGGCAGTTTGACGGATGATATATCATAACCTCTAGCCTTTTGCGCCAAAAGAATACGATCCAGCTCCTGCACAATCGTTGGAATAAAACGAATCGCAATAACGATCATTAAGGAAAACTGCTCCACGGGCACATTTATTTTAGAGAGTGGTGCCAGCAGCTTCTCCAGCCCCTGGGCTAATGATAACGGCTTTGTAGTCAACGTTAACACTGACGCGAGCAAGATAAGAAGAACAATACGCCAGACGACGCGCGTTCCATTTTGCAGTCCCTCCACTGTCACATGAATGAATGACCAAGACCAAATGATTGTCCCTTTTGTCATGAAGACATTATATAGAAAAGTAAACATCAAAATAAATAAGATCGGCTTTAATCCTCTTCCAAACATGCGTAACGGGATTTTTGATGTTACTAAAATAATCAAAACAAAGATGGTTGCGACCACGTAGCTGATAAACGATTCCAGCATCAGAAAGCTCAGCATAATCACGATCATACTTAAAAGTTTGGCCCGTGGGTCCAAACGGTGGATGATGGAATTCGTCTCCGTAAACTGTCCTATTAATATGCTATTTTCCATTGATAAGACCTCTGGCCTGCCAGATTGGCAGCACTTTTTTGAAAATATCCTGCTCTCTGCAGCTCTCTACTTCAATTTTATGACCGGTTAATTCCTCTACCAGCTTTAAGAATTGTACAGGCTCAGGCAGTGGCAATTGGGCTCCCGTGAGCAATTCCGTCTTCTCCAAAAATAAAGTGCTCGCGTCAAAATGCCCTACTAGGCGTCCTGCATGGAAAACAATCACTTCATCCGAATATTCAGCAACATCATCCATGTGGTGTGAGATAAATAGAATCGTGCGGTTGTCTTGCTGCTGCCATTGTTTTAACATCCGCAGTAGATCCGCACGACTTAATGGGTCAAGGCCTGCTGTTGGTTCGTCTAAAATAAGCAGCCTCGGATTCATCAACAACACCGAAGCAATGGCAATGCGGCGCTTTTGACCTCCACTTAATTGAAATGGAGCATATGGAAGAATCTCTTTGGAAAGACCCACTTGCGGCAAAATAAGTTCAATAACCTGCTCGATCTGCTGAGCTGAATAACCCTGCATTTTTGGAGCGAAGGCAAGCTCTTTGTATACTGTCGTCTCAAATAATTGATGCTCTGGATATTGAAAAACAAAACCGACATCCGGGACAACCTTTACCCGCCCTTTGGAATCTCTGGGAATAGACTGCTGATCCATCAAATATTCTCCGTTAAAGTCGGGTATCAGCCCCTTCAGTATTTTGGCGAATGTTGACTTGCCGGCCCCGGTTTGACCAATGACGGAAATCCACTTACCTTCCTGAATGGTGCAACTGACATCCTGAAGAGCCGTGCGACCGGCATAGCTCACGCTCACTTGGTTTAGCTCATAGACCATTCCGAACGAATCATCTCCTTCCAGTCTGCCGTCAGTGGTGCATTTAAACCAAGTAATTTATGTAACCGTACGGCAAAAGGTTGGTCCAATTGATAGTCCGTTACAGATATGGTATCAAAAAAGGTCGAAGGGTCACCATCAAACTCTAGCCGGCCTTGATGTATCAGCAAGACGCGCTCTGCAGACAGTACTTCGTCCATATGATGGGTGATGTGAATGATGGTTAAGCCCTGGTGGTGTAGCTCATGCATAATAGATAGCACCTGCTTCCTCCCCAAGGGATCAAGCATGGAGGTTGCCTCGTCGAAAATGATAATCTGGGGGCGCATAGCCAGTATCGCTGCAATAGCGACTCGCTGCTTTTGACCACCGGAAAGCTGATGCGGCATTGCTTCTAAATAATCTTCCATCTGAACAGCTTGTAAGGCTTGATCTAAGCGAAGGCGAATTTCTTCCCTTGGCACGCGAATATTTTCTAAGCCGAATATCACTTCATCCAAAACCGTCGTGGTGATGAATTGATCCTCCGGATTTTGAAATACGAAGCCGATTTGCTCATGAATCCGGGCAAGTTCCGTCGGCTCTGAAGTGTCCAGACCATTAAAATTCACATGTCCTTCCTTCGGCAGCAGTAGACCATCCATGAGCTTGGCGATCGTGGATTTCCCGCAGCCATTGCTTCCGATGATCGCTACGAACTCGCCTTCTTCAATTGTAAAGGTCATATTGTCTATGACAGGCTGTCCTTTTCGATAATAAAAATGAACTTGATCAAATGTAAGCATTAATTCCTTCCCCTCTGCTGGTTCCATGCTGCGAAAAATGCCTCTGGTCCGTTAGCGGAAAAGGCAGGCGTTGGCTTTTGCCATCTAGTCACCTTCGTACCGTTAACCCCAAATATTTCACCTGTTAAATCCTTATCCGGCTGTGCGAGCAGTGCGACCACGAACCGGGCGACATCATCCGCTTCACCCACTTGCCAGAAATCGGGAAACGGCTCATTTCGGCTGGCGTATTTTTGCTGAAGATGCTCGATTACAGGCCTTGTCATATCCGTTAAGGCGGCAGGTGAAATGGCATTCACCCTGATCTGATTCCGCTGCAGTTCGGCTGCGAGCGTCCACACCATGCCGAGCATACCCGCTTTAGCCGCACTGTAATTCACCTGCCCCACGGAACCTGATAATCCGGCAGTCGAAGTCATCAGAAGAATATCACCACCCCGTTCCGGAAAATAAGGTAATACCCGCTGAATACAATAAAAGGCGCCGTTCAAATGCACATCCAGCACAGACTGCCACTCTTCATCCGTCATCCGCAGACATTTCTGGTCATGTAAATTTCCGGCATTATGGATCAATACATCAATACAGCCATATTTCGCAATAACAGCATCCACCATTCTCGTGACGGCTGACGGATCTGAAACATTGGCACAGTATCCAGTTGCCACACCACCAGTTTGACGGATTTCGCTCACAACTTCGTCAATTAACGCTTGCTTCGTACCATTGACGACCACTTGATAGCCGCTTGTCCCGAGCTGTAAGGCGATACTGCGCCCAATACCCCGCGTCGCGCCTGTAATTAAGGCTGTTTTCGCCATCAGAAACTCTCCTTCACCGAAAAACTGCCCAACGCAATCACCTCGCCAGTTTCTGTGGTAACGGTAACGTGGATTGTGTCTTCACAAGCCTCAAAATCAAAGCTCGCCATCGTATCTATGAAAAGTGGCTTTAGGAATTTCATGCTGTAGTCATGGATCCATAGCGCCTGATGTTCTGCCAAATATAAGGACTGAGCAAGTCCCATAATATACATTCCGTGTGCAATGGGCCGCTCATACCCGGCCTTAGCTGCGGCTTCAGCATTCAGATGAATGGCAGCCGTATCACGGGAAGCGGCGGCATATTGCCGAACAGCGTCAGCTGTAATTCGTTTTTTCATGTTCCATCACCTAATGAGATTAATACAGTTTCCGCTGTGACAATGAGATCTCCGTTGCACGTACAAACAAGGTTATGGGTAAACAATGTCAACTCCCCCTTACGGCCTGCTTTTTTCTCCACTTTCGTTAACGATAATTCACAATCCAAGGTCATGCCCGCCATGATCGGTTTCTCGTATGAAAAATGCTGTGAGCCGTGAATTAAGGGAACATTCTTGTTGAGCCAAGGAATATCAAATTCGTTCCAGAAAATAATAGGCATGGTTGTAGGAGCGATCTGAACGCCGTTTAACATTTGCACGGGGGCTTCGATGCTTTTCGCATACTGCGTAATCGCCTCGGCAGATATATACAGCTGATGTTGGAGCTTTTTCATTCGACCGCCTCCACTAAGGTAGCGAGACCGATTCCGCCGCCAATGCCAAGCGTGGCAAGCCCGCGCTTGTATGGTTGTTGCATCATTTCAGCACATAGGCGCGTCATTAAGATAGCACCAGATGCACCGTAAGGATGGCCAATGGCTAGTGCGCCACCGCCGAGATTAACTTTGTCCTGAGGGATCTGAAGCTCTTTTAATGAGGCCAGCACTTGGGAGGCAAAGGCTTCATTAAACTCTACGATATCCAAATCGTTAACTGTTAGCTGCTGACGGCGTAGCAACTTTTGGACGGCTGGAACCGGCCCGATGCCTAAATAATGCGGATCTACCCCTGCAGCCTGAGCATCCACCACACGCAAAATTGGCTTTAGCTTAAGCTCCTCGCATTTTTTTCGCGACATGATGAGAACAAGAGCTGCCCCGTCATTGAGTGGACATGCATTGCCGGCGGCTACGGTTCCTTGATCCAGAAAAACAGGCGGTAGTTTCTGCAACTTTTCCAGGCTCGTATCGGATCTTGGACATTCGTCGGCGGTAACCCACTTTCCATCCGTTTGTAGAGGTACAATTTCCTGAGTGAAACGTCCCGTTTCCTGTGAATGGATAGCCTTCTGATGACTTTTCAAGGCATAACGGTCCTGTTCGTCTCTCGTAATTGCGAATTTCCGGGCTACATTCTCCGCAGCGATGCCCATATCCGGGTCGCCGTAAGAGCTTGGAGTGAAATGAGCTCGCGTATAAAGCTGCGGCACACCCATTAAGGTTTGGGGCTTGGCCATTTTCCACGGTGCCCGACTGGTGCTTTCGACGCCACCTGCTAAATACACCTCGCCTGCGCCACTCTGAATGAGTCGTGCCGCTATATTAATAGCTTCAAGGCCGGAACCGCACTGCCGATCAATCGTTACACCCGGAACCGTTACAGGAAGCCCTGCTTCCAAAGCAGCCACCCGTGCTATATTGCCTCCCGGACCAACGACATTGCCTATAATCACATCATCGATGCAGGTCTTTGGTAAATTCGTTTCTGATACAATATGCTGAATAAGCGGCGCTAATAATGCCTCCGGTTCAAGCCTACTCAATTGGCCGCCCATCCTTCCGATCGGCGTACGTTTAGCTATGACAATTACAGCTTCTATCATATCATCACTCTTTTCACGTATTCTTTCATCGCATGTCGAGCCATTTTCCCGCTGCTTGTATAGATGAACTGATCTACCGTGATGAGCTGCTTCGGCGCTTTATAGCTTGCCAAATGCTGGCGGCAATATTTTTTAATTTCATCTTGAGTTAGACGCTGTTCTCCGCTCCATTTCACAATGGCTGTCACCTGTTCTCCCCAGTATTCATCCGGCACTCCAAACACCATGACCTCCTGAATTTCCGGCAGTTGCTGCAGCACAGCTTCCACTTCTTCGGGGAAAACATTCAGACCACCGGATACCATCATATTTTTGACTCGACCGGCCATATGCAAATAGCCATCCATATCCATCGACGCATAATCTCCAAGCTTGAGCCATCCATCACGAAAAACGGAAGCTGTTTCCTCAGGCAAATGATAATACCCTGAAAAAATCATCCCGCTCCGAACGTAAAGCTGCCCGATGGTTCCGACAGGAACCTCCTGAAAATGTTCATCACGAATGGAAATCTCTACGCCATTGAAGGGACGGCCTACCGAATTGGGCTTGTTTTCAGCATAGACATCTATATAACTGATATAGCTCGCTTCTGAAGAGCCGTAATATTCATATAGCTTCGACCCGCCAAAAACCTCCTTGCTCCTTTTCTTGGAGGCCTCTGACCATTTCCCGCCCGAGCTAATCAGCGCTTGGATTTGAGTTTGACCAGGGAGCGCGTGCTGCATCATCGATTCAATCATCGTTGGCACGACGAACAAAATCATATTCGGAATCTGTTTACACAGCTGCAATACCTTCCCCGCGTCAAAATGCTGGGCGATATGAAACGTCGCACCCCAGTAGAGGCTCTGCATCAAAGCGAATAACGACAAGGAGTGTACGAGAGGACCTGGGGCTAAAATATGCTCCATGCTGTTCAACTGGAAGGCTTCACTCGTTGCCTCAAAGCTTGTCATCCACGACAAATGAGTCCGCATATACCCCTTTGGCGTCCCTGTTGTGCCTGAAGTAAAACCAATAAATAATAATTCGTTGGTGTTATCCACTTCAGCTTCCGGCTTTAAAGAATCTAACCAGTCGTCATAGGATCCCGGTTCTTCAGCAGTAAAGGTGAGAAGCTGGGTGTCCCTGTCCTGCATGACCAGATGCTTTGTAAATGCCGTTTCTGCAAAAATCATGCCAGGCTCACACTGCTGTAAAATGGCGTTCACTTCCGCGTTACTCCATTTTGGATCCATCGGAACGGGCACACACCCTGCATAGATCGCTCCCAGAAAAACCTCCACAAATTCGATGCGATTCGTAGATAAAATGGCGATCTTGTTATGGCTCAGACCATTTTGCTGTAAACCATGAGCGATTTTTTTTACACGCTGCATCAATGCCGAATAAGTAAGCCTCTCTTGGTTATGGGATAATGCGATTTTATCCGGATGATGCGCTGCATGGCGCAGTAACGGCATTACTAGATTCATTTCTCATCACACCTATTTCAAATTTCGTACATTATGAGTTATGCACTTTTTCTTCAATTGGACTAATTGATTTTAATTGTACTGCAATAATGGCTGCGATGATCGCTTTGATACAATCTCCCGGTAAAAATGCAGCAGAACCTGCTAGTCCGGCCCAGACCGATGTATGCGTAATGATAGCCATGACCGGAGCACCGATTAAATTGACAAGGAGAACTCCAAATACAATATTAATAACAATTAATTTCCATGTTTTTAACGTCGCCCATACCTTCTCAGTCATAAATCCGATACAGAATGCGGCTATAGGCCAGCTTATAAAGTATCCGGTGGATGGTCCTATTAAGTGAGAAAGACCTCCGCGTCCTCCAGATAATAAAGGTAAACCAATAGCGACTAATACGAGAAACAAGATTACGCTGATCGCACCTGTTTTCTTCCCCAAAAAGCATCCTGCCAGCATAACGCCAAGTGTTTGTACGGTAATGGGAACTGGGATAAATCCTAACGGAATAGGTGGAATCAGGCCTAATACTCCTATAAATGCGGCGAATAAAGCTGCGAATACCATTTCTTTTGTCTTCAACGTGCTACCTCCGATCAGGTTAAGAAAGCTATGTTCTATTAGAGTCGACATCTAATGCAATAGCAATTATAGCCTGATGTAAAACAATTGTAAACCTAAACATTTTTGACTGGTTGACATTATATTTCGATATGTATTGGAAACGGATAATCCTTGGTGAAAATAAAAAAGAGGCGTATAACCGGTAAGGTATACACCCCTTTAAATTTTTCACCTGACTACTCCAGAGGAATCGCATACGGTGCGGCCTTGATCCAAAAGCTTTTAAGTTCCCTGGAATTTACGACTCCGGCGGTATCGTTTCGAACAGCTTCTTCTAACCCGAGCGTAGGATAGCTTGAAAAAGGCTCCAGTCCAATATTGTAATGCCGGCCATACCAGGGATAACACTCTGTTGCACCGTATTCCTGCCAATACCACAAATACGGCATAGCAGCTGCATCCCATTCAACTTTCAAACCCATACTCAGAGAGTTATTTTCAATCCGATACCACGCTTGATCGCTAAAGCCCGTAAGATATATCATCTCCGATGGCGTACCTTTTTCAGGGAGATGGGAAAAATCAACAAGTTTACCCGTTTCAGCCACTCCAGACGGCCATTCGTAAGAAGCACCTCGCTTCACTCTCCCTGGCCTCGAGACGGGGGATTCGATGGATTCCGTTATCAATTTAACATTATCCGGCAAAATAATGTTGCATCCCGGCTCCAAAAATGGCTTGCCAAACGCGATATGCTGTCCCCACATATACCGTAATGGGATGTCACTCAAATTTTCCAATTGTTCTTCAATCAGAAGAGTAGCCGATCCGCTATCCAGTGTTAATGTTTTGGTCAGCTGAAAAGGAAGTTTTTTAGTCCTCACACGAAAGCGAACGGCTATACGCGTCGCCGTATCCTGAACAATGTCATAGTCCCACGGCATCTGCGCCACTTCTCCGTGCTGCCCGAACTGTGCGCCGAGATAGACGCTCGTCGGTCCCCCATTAGGGAAGACTTCCTGCCACCCGCCGGGATAATAATCAATAAATGTAGAGACAGGATCAGGAGATGTAGGTAAATAATCGTTCGGATTTTGTACGCCGTTTTCGGAAAGCCACATGAAATCGAGATCCTTCGGTTTATACAAATACTCGAAAATTTCCGTACCTTTATCCACTAATATGGATATTCGCACCAAATCATTTTCCAGTACAACTGTACGTAAACCAAAGTAACTGTTCTGATCATGAATCCTGCATCCGTAATTGCGCTGGGGCCGATATCGAGACAATGCCCTTCCCCCTTACATCTATTTTTAACCTCGTGTATGATCTGCCCAGCGTTCATTAGGCACTATTGGATACCAATCCGGTCTTACCGGGTCTTTATCATACGAATATCCGCCAAGCTCACGATATAATTCTGCATATTGACGTACCTTTTCTCGGTCAACTTTAATGCCAAGGCCCGGCCCATCCGGTACTTGGATTGCTCCGTTCACGTACTTCATTTTGCCGCCGACCAGGATATCATCACACAATTGGTGGTAGTGAGCATCTGCCGCATGAGACAGATTTGGAACTACCGCTCCCATGTGCAGCATCGTGGCTAATTGAATACCCAGTTCGCCCGACGAGTGAACCGCAGTTCCCAACTGAAAAGTTTCGCACACGCCAGCTGCCTTGATACAAGGCCTGATTCCACCCCAAAATGTCGTATCCAGCAAAATAACGTCCACAGCCAAATCAAGGATATTCGCTGCAAGCTGTTCAAAGTTAACGACCACTGTATTGGTCGCTGTAGGAATGCGCACCATTGATCGTACACGCCGCATCCCGTTCAATCCCCATGTCGGATCTTCGAAATAATCGTTGTTCAGATGCTCAATCGCTTGACCGAACCGGATTGCTTCTTCCACGTTTAGCGAAGCATTTGGATCATATCGCAGCTTGTCTTTCGGAAATGCAGCCGCTAAAGCATGATAGCATTCCAGCTCATAGTCTGGATGGAACACGCCGCCTTTTAGTTTATGTACTGTAAAGCCATGCTCCCGCTTCAAATCAGCGCAATGCTGAACCAATTGCTCCGGAGTTCTGACTTCTCCTGGACCGCCCGGGTTATTCGGAGAACGGAAAAATAAATAGCTAGCAAACGGAATGTGATCGCGAATTTTACCACCAAGCAGTTGATGGACAGGAACTCCCAGCTTCTGCCCCATAATATCCAGGCAAGCAAACTCGATTGCCGCATGAAGCTGTGTCCGATTGTTATACAAACTTGCTGTTGGATTGCATATTTTAAAGCGGAGTTGTTCCAAGCAAAATGGATCGTGACCGATCAAATAACTTTTCAGTCCGGCAAAAGCGAGTTCCGCGCTTTCTCCGCCGCCTCCCATTTCTCCATACCCAATAATGCCTTCGTCCGTTTCCACCTCGATGATCGTCCGTACGAACCGCCCCCAATGCGCGCCTACCGCGTGCCGTAAAGTCGCTTCGAGCGGAACGGTAATCGTCGTTGCCCGAATATCTACGATTTTCATCCTGATAACCTCTCCTCTACTAATCCGGTAGTTTCACGCCGACTGTCGCTAACAATCCACCGTCAACCTTGATATCTGCTCCGGTAATAAAACCAGCTGCATCGCTGCACAAGTATGCGATAAGTTCCGCCACTTCCTCTGTTGTTCCCACACGTCCGATCGGATGCATTTTGCCCCAGGATTGGATCACTTCTTCCTGTGTAGATTCTCCTTTAAACTTGTCTGCAGCCCAACGCAGCATCGGCGTATCGACGGAAGCAGGGCATACCACGTTTACGCGAATATTTTCCGATGCATGATCCACCGCCATAGCACGTGTCAATGCATTAATTCCGCCTTTGGAGGCCGAATAAGCCGCCACCTGCTGTTGGGCAACATAAGCCTGGACAGAGGAAACATTTACAATCGCCCCACCACCCCGTTTTCTCATCTGCGGAATGCAATATTTGGAGGCAAGATACATTCCTTTTAAATTCACGTCAATCACTTCATCCCACACGGATTCATCCGTATCTACCACATCGCCATAGCGCTGAACGCCTGCGCTGTTGACTAGCATATCTATCCCGCCAAATGAATCTACTGTCTGCTGCACAGCTTCTTGTACCTGCACGGCCTTCGAAACATTCGCTTGAATGGCTATAACCCGCTTATCTCCTAACATTTCACATAGTTCATTGGCAATGTCTGTCGCTGCATGAGAAGAAATGATTGCAACTGAGGCCCCTTCTTGGGCCAAAAACCGCGCAGCAGCGAGCCCAATTCCTTTGCTCCCTCCTGTTACAAGTGCGACCTTGCCGTCAAAACGCATCATGCCTCTCCTCCTCATTCTTCATCATAATCTAGGCCATTTTCCCAAATGTGCACCCGCCGTCAATGTACATAGGTGAACCCATCATAAACTTCGATTCGTCCGAGGCGAGGAAGAGAGCCGCATTCGCCACATCCTCAGGTCTTCCCAGTTCTCCTCCTAACTGCCGCTTTCGAATCGTATTCAGACCTTCTTCAGGATCCGAATAGGACTCCTTTAAGTACTTCTCGACAAACGGGGTTAAAATGGTACCGGGTAAGAGTGCATTGACGCGGATGTTATAAGGGGCATAATCGACCTGCATACATTTCGTTAGCGTCAACACAGCTCCTTTGGTCGCCGCATATACCGCTCTCCTCATCAGCCCGATCTCCGCGATCGCCGAAGACATGTTAATGATGGTGCCGCTCTTATTTTCCATCATGTGAGGAACGATATATTTGCAAGGGAGAAACACGCCTTTCATATTCACATTCACCACGCGGTCCCACAGTTCCTCGGTAAGTTCGTGTATGGCGCCAACACCGGAAATCCCTGCATTGTTGAACAAAATATCAATTCTGCCAAAATGGCCAAGTGCTTGATTGACCATCCTTTCTACAGCCTCAGCATTTGTTACATCGGCCTGAATAAATACAGCTTCGCCTCCCTGTTGTACAATTTCTGCAGCCGTTTGCTTTCCACTCTCTTCAGCCAAATCAACCACCACGACCTTAGCTCCCTCTTTCGCAAACAACAGTGCCGTTGATTTTCCGATGCCTGAGCCGGAGCCCGTGATTAGAGCAACTTTATTTTGCAGTCTCATGATTTTGATCATCCTTTCTTAGATAAATGATTTGTGTGTGATAAAATACTCCCACCTGCGAATGCTCCACCAAGCTGCTCGTTAATACGCAGAAGCTGATTATATTTGGATAAACGTGAAGAGCGCGCAAGTGAGCCAATTTTAATCTGTCCGCCATTTAGTCCAACTGCCAAATCTGAGAGTGTAGCGTCTTCCGTCTCGCCCGAACGGGCAGAAATGACGGTTTGAAATCCAGCGCTCTTGGCTAAACGAACGGCTGCTACCGTTTCCGTTAAGGTACCGATCTGATTCATTTTGACCAGTACAGCATTTCCTGCTTTGATATCGATCCCATGTTGAATACGATTAGGATTGGTAGTGAAAAGGTCGTCCCCTACTAATTGCACTTTTCCACCAAGCCTTGCCGTCAGCTCCTGCCAGCCTTCCCAGTCATCTTCAGCAAGCCCATCCTCAATAGACAAGATCGGGTAACGGTGAATCCATTGTTCTAACATATCAATCATTTGCGAGGAGGAGAGGATTCGCTGCTCAGAATGAAGCTCGTATACATGGTTATTAATGTTATAGAAATGCGACGAAGCAATATCTAGCGCAATACCTACCTCTTCACCCAATTTTAAACCTGCAAGCTCGATCGCACTGCAAAGCAATTCTAGCGCTTCCTCATTCGATGACAGCGCAGGGCCGAATCCGCCTTCATCAGCCAATAAGTAACCGACGTAGCCCTTTTTTAAAATCAGCTCTTGAGTCTTCCAGTACACGGCAGATATCATTTCGAGCGCTTGAGGGTAAGTTTCTGCACCGACGGGGTAAATTAAAAAATCTTGGATATCGATATTTTTTCCTGCATGAAGTCCCCCGCTAATGATATTTACCATAGGCAGCGGAATGGACAAACGCTCATTTTCGGACAGGTACATATCAGCCAAATGCCTATACAACGGTTTGCCAGCCGCAGATGCGACAGCGTGAGCCGCCGCAAATGAAATTCCTAGAATCGCATTTGCCCCTAGCCTCGATTTATTGTCCGTTCCATCCAGTTCCAGCATCCGATGATCTAGATTCGCTTGATCTTCAGCATCTTGACCGATGAGTATTCCAGACAACTCATGATTGACATGATGAACGGCTTTTTGCACACCTTTTCCACGAAAACGGGAGGAATCGCCGTCCCTTAATTCCCACGCTTCAAATCGTCCTGTCGATGCCCCGGATGGAACCATCATGCGTCCGGTATGCCCGGATTCAAGCGTTACATCCACCTCCACGGTGGGGTTCCCTCTTGAATCCAAGATTTCTCTTCCTGTAATGCTTTTGATTCTATTCACGTTCTGGTTCTCCTTTCAGTGCTTTTTCAATCACAGGTAGCGGATTCTCAACGGATGTCGATTGGATCCACGCGATAGCGGTTGAACGGATGATGTCTATTAGTTCATCCTTGATATAATCGACCGTCGATTTCCCATCCAGTCTCGCTAACAGCAGCAACCCGATATGAGGAAGCAGATGTCTGGTTTCTAATTGATACTCGTTCATAAACGCCTGAATAAGAGCATAGCTCTCACGTTCTCTTTTCAACCCCCACCCTTTGAGCAATAAATGGGTCAGCAGAAAAGCGACATCAAAAACCGGGTTTCCCCAATGCGCCACTTCATAGTCCAATAAAATCATTCGATCGTTATCGTCAACCAACATATTTTTGGGCGAAAAATCACCATGTACAATGCAGCTCGAATTTTCGGTTAATTCCCATATTAAGTCATCGATTTCGCTTTGAAGCTGTGGGTACAGACGTTTCAGGTAGACATAGAAGGGATCTACTCGCAATTGTTCGAAATAGCTGAGATCCTGAAAAACTTTGATCTGCTCTAGAGGAGCAGTTCGGCTGTTGAAATGCATCATACGCAGCAGCTCTCCAGCTTGACGTGCGACCTCAACCGAGAACCGGCCTTCCATAAGCACGCTTTTCCAAGTCTTAGCCCCTTCTGGCGCGCACGTCATGACATAAAGATGCTCATTCGGATCTTCATGCACGATTTGCGGGAGTGAATTTTCAGGAAGCAGTTGTGTGAGAAACTTCATCGCTTGAACTTCGCGCACAATTCTGTTCACATCGGAATACCACTCTGCTTGAACATTCAACTTGGCAAGCGCTTGCTTCAGCACAAGCCTCGTTTCACCGCAAGTTATTTTCCAGACCTGACAAGAAACTCCGCCTGCTAACTGTTCAACTACAGCTTCGTGATCTGGATGGATCAGCCTTGTCTTGATTACGTATTCCTTGACTTCTTCGGAGGAAATTAACACTTTAGTCGCCTGCCTTTACATAATCTGATGTCAATGCCAGAACATTCGGACGATCAACTATTTCTGAAGCTGTAAATTCGAGAAATACTCATCTTTTAAAAAGGTTTGTGATTCCGCCAAGTTATCTCCATTAATCAGTGCAGCATTAACCAATATATCGTCTGTGTTCGTCATCTCTCTCTTTCCATTGATGATCTCAAGAAGCGTATCCACAGTCGCTCGTGCGAGCTCCTTTGGTTTATTGGCTACGGCCAGCTTCAAGGCGCTGTTTGGATCCATAATTTTGAGGACCTCAGGCTCTGAGCCGTCATGGCTGACAACAAGCTCAGTTGCAGAGGTTCCTCTTCCACGCGCTTCCAACGCCGCTAAAGCTCCAAGTGACATATCGCCATTACCGCCATAGAATACATTGGCGTCCGAGTTCTTTTGCAGGAAATCCTCCGTGACATTCAAAGCAACATCTTTCTTCGATTTACCGTCCAATCTGCCTGCAATCTTGGCGTTAGGAAGCACTTTTTGAAAGCCTTTAACGAAGCCGTCAATTCGATCGTTCACAGGTTTAATGCCAATGCTATCAATCAAGCAAAGTACAGGCGCTTTATCCGGGAACTTCTTCTGGAAGGTTTTAGCTGCCTCTTCGCCTCCTAATGCTCCAGCATCTGATTCCGGTATGCCGACAAATGGTGCCTTGGCAATGGCGGGATCGTGTTTAATGGCAAAAGTCGCGACCGGAATGCCTGCTTGCTGCGCTTCATTGATATCTGCGGATGCAGCTTTCGGTTCAAGCAAAGCATAGATAATTCCATCAACCTTTTGGGCGATCAGATTTTCCATCTGCGTTGTCATGTTGGCTTGGTCTGCTTTCCCGTCCAGTTCGACCAATTCAATGCCCTTTTCTTTGGCATATGCTTGCGTTTGTTTGGCATGTGCTTGATAGTACGGATGTTCCGCGGTTAAATAAATGACACCGATCTTCAGTTTCTTTTTGGTATTGTCCCCACCGGCGGTCTTGGTTTCACCGCATCCTGCTGCAATCGCTGCCGTTAGTAACAATATCAACGTCAGTGCAACAAATTTACGAACATTAACCATTCACGCTTCCTCCCCTTTGGACATTTTTCAATAACCCTTTAAAATTGATACCGTTCCCTTTTAGTGTCATATCAACCATGACCGCAAGGACAAGTACAACACCCTTAATGATGTATTGATAGAATGCATTGACACCCAAAAGGTTGAGTCCATTGGAAAGAACACCAACGATCATTGTCCCGATGAGCGTGCCTGTTAAAGAGCCTTCTCCGCCTTTTACACTAACCCCGCCAAGGAAAACGGCAATGATAACATCAAATTCGAACCCCTGACCGATCTGCGGATTGCCTGAGTTTAATCTAGATGCCATGATGACCCCGCTAAGACCTGTTAACAATCCAACAATGACATACAAGGAAAACATCACTTTTTTAACAGGAATGCCGGATAATCTCGCTGTTTCGATATTTCCTCCAATGGCATAGGTATATTTGCCAAGCAAGGTTTTGCTTAGAATGAAACCGAAAACAACGTAAATGATCAACAAAATAAGGACAGGAATAGGCAGAAATCCGATATACCCCCTTCCCAAGTTCATGAATTCCAGCGGAAGTCCATTGACGACAGCCTGCCCATCTGCAAGGAGATACGCGATTCCACGTACCGCATACATCGTACCGAGTGTGGCAATGACAGGGTTTATTTTCGCTCCAACAATCATGGCTGCATTTAACGATCCGATAATTCCTCCGGATACAACCGCCAAAATTGCTGCCAAAAGTATAGGTATGCCTCCCTGAACCAATAGAGCAAATACGACGCCCGACAGCGCCAGAGTACTGCCTACAGAAATATCAAGTCCGCATGTAATCATGATGAATGTCGCGCCGGCAGCAGCGATCGCTACCATAGACTGCTGTCTAATCAAATTCGT
Organism: Paenibacillus mangrovi; assembly: GCF_022898935.1. Classification (GTDB taxonomy): domain Bacteria; phylum Bacillota; class Bacilli; order Paenibacillales; family Paenibacillaceae; genus Paenibacillus_AQ; species Paenibacillus_AQ mangrovi. The sequence goes on from NZ_JALIRP010000007.1 coordinate 170,492, forward strand.
TATATTCGTGACGGTGAAAAAATCCTCGGATAACAACGCCATGACCAGTGAAAACAAAATCAATATGCCAAGCAAAATGAACTGCTGCAAACTTTTGGTGTTATTGAACTTCATGCGTTACACCTCCAACAGACAACTCCATGATTTTTTCCTGTGTGGCTTCTCGCTTCGGTAAAATGTCAACTACCCTGCCTTCTCGTAACACCATAATCTCATCACACATGCCGAGCAGCTCCGGCAATTCCGAAGAAAACATCATAATGGCCTTGCCTTCTTTGGCTAACTGGTTCATAATTTCATAAATTTCTTTTTTGGCTCCGATATCGATCCCACGTGTAGGTTCATCAAGAAGAATGACGTCCGCATCCGTGTTGATCCATTTGGAGAAAATCGCCTTTTGCTGATTGCCGCCGCTTAAATACTGAATTTGCTGCTCACTGCTTGGCGTTTTTATTTTATAGCGGCTGATCGCCTTATCTGCTAACTCTTTATCTTTTTTTCGCTGAATGACCTTCCACCTTGAAATCAATTGGCTGCTTGATAGAGAAATATTTTCACGAACTGTCATCACGCCTACGATTCCTTGCGAGCGCCTTTCTTCAGGGAGCAGGGCAATGCCAAGTTTGATCGCTTCCTCCGGCGTATTCATCGGTTTAACACGTTTGCCTTTGTAAAAGATTTCTCCTTTAATAATTTTGTTATCTCCAAATAACGTCCGCGCCAGCTCCGTCTTACCTGCACCTGCAAGGCCTGACACACCAAGGATTTGTCCTTGCTTGAGCACAAAACTAACGTCTTTAAGCAATTCCGCGGCGTAAACATGTTCCACCTTCAACACTTCTTCACCGATCACTTTATCCGATACAGGAAATGTTTCATTCAATTCCCTGCCTACCATGAGCTTAATAATCTCGCCTTTATCGGTTTCACTGACCTGCACAACCCCGGTGTTTTCCCCATCTCGAAGTACCGTTATCCGATCCCCGACCGTGAAAATATCTTCAAATCGATGTGAAACTAACAGAAACGAAATTCCTTTCTCTTTTAATGCGAGCATCATTTTGAATAGCTCTTTCGACTCCGCATCCGTAAGCGACGCGGTTGGTTCATCCATAACGATCAGCTTCGCTCTCTCTGAAAGCGCTTTAGAGATTAGCATCATTTGTTTTTGTGATACGCTAAGATCCCTCACTAATTGATGAGCGTTTAGCTTGATATGAAGCTCTTTCAGTATTTGATCCGTCTTTTCCGCATTTCGTTTACGTCCAATCACGCCGAATCTGGCATACTCATTGCCGAGCGTCATGTTTTCTTCTACTGTAAGCATATTAATCACACTGAGTTCTTGGAAAATAAAGCTGATCCCCAATTTCCGTGCATCATAAGGCTTTCTTATATTCGCACGAACACCATCAAAGACAATCTCCCCGTCATCCAATAAATCAGCGCCCGCAAGCAATTTGATCAGCGTCGATTTGCCTGCCCCGTTCTCCCCCATGAGGCAATGAATCTCCCCAGGCTTGATGAAAAGGCTTGCACCTTTTAGCGCTTGAACTCCAGGGTAGCTTTTGCGAATATTGGTCATTTCGAGCAGGTATTTCGCCACGCCTTCTCCCTCCATTATCAAACGGATCGCCTCTAATGCCTTATTCGTTATTTACAATAGATAGCGCCGCTTTCATATAGCCGAGTGCATAAGCCATACCGGCATGCCATGGGGCATTGCAAGAGATCTGGGGGGTATGGTCCGGAATAAACACGCCATCGAAATTATTCTTCTTGTAAATGCGAAGCGCCTTGATCATATCAATATCGCCTTCATCGACAAATACTTCTCTGTATTCAGGTACTTTCCCGATCACATTCCGGAAATGGACATAGCAGATTTTATTTTGTTTCGTAAGTTGATCTATCGTCTCGTAGAGATTCCCTTCTGACATTTCCTGGACGGTCCCCATGCAAAAATCTAATGCATTCGCATGACTCGGCACCGAATCCAGCATTTTTTGAAATAAATGAGGTTGATATACCAGGCGAGGGGTTCCCCGAAGCTGCGGCATTGGAGGATCATCTGGGTGTGCAGCCAAGCGAACTCCGGTTTCTTCAGCTACAGGAACCAGCTCTTTTAGAAAATAAGTATATCGTTCCCAAAGCTCACCCTCGGAGATTTGCGGCATGGTGCCTTCTGGCGCTTGCGGATCATAAGTCATGTTCCATACTTCACCTTGAGGGATTGGCGTCTGATCATTTGCATTACTTGGCGTAAAACCGACGGAAACCGCTCCTCCTCTAGCAAATTCCCCCTTCGTATGTCCCCATACACCAGCTAAGCTGAAATTGTAGCCCATGACAGGGATGCCTGCCTTACCGACATTGCGAATGATCGACTTCAATAATTCTATCTGTTCATCTCGGCGAGGACCGTTCAACAGCACGTCATGCCAGTGGGCAGGATCGAAGTTTTCGATCGCATATAATTCAAGTCCCTCTTCATTGATCTCATCTTTCAATTTTCTCAGAGATTCATAAGACCAATCTTCCATATTTCCAGATGTTATACCCCAATTGTTAGTTGCATCGGTTGCTGGAATACCATCCTTGGACATCGTAGGAAAATAATCAACAAGGTGAGCTATAATGTGTGTGCATCCCGCTTGTTTGGCAAAGCGATAATTCTCTCTGGTCAGCATGTGGCGATAAAGACCTATCCCTAATTTCATAACCATGATTCCTCCCGCTTTACAGAACGCCAAAGGTATCAAAAGCTTCTCTGACCGACATACCGCCTCTGATGGCATCCCTTACTTTATTCTCACTGGACACTTTCTTCAACGCTTCAGTTATTACTTTATCTTCCAAATATTGAGGAATGATGACGATACCGTCAAAATCGCAAAACATAAGATCATTCGGCTGAATCATTATACCGCCGCATTCAATCGGCACTCTATGCTGCAAAATAATGTTTCTGCCCTTGCTGTCGCGTGGAATATAGCCAGAAGAGAATACGGGGAATTCGAGCAATTCAATTTTATCCGTATCGCGGATGTATCCATCCACAATAGCCCCTCGTCCCCCACGGGCAATGGCGGCATTAGACACCAGTTCACCCCAAACGGCGGATCTACCTGAAGGAAGACTTACCACATAGATATCACCCGGCAGGATGGCATCAAGAGAATCAATTAACCCATCATAAGGCTGCTCCAGCGTCTCGAAGACATCGACAGCAAGCACAGGGTACGCACGGCCAACAGCTTTCATTCGTCGTTCAAGCGGACGGATTGAACTATTTAACGTTTGATTCCGATACCCAAAGTCGTCCAATATATCCGAAATAACCGATGAGTTCAAATTCTTCGTAAGCTCGTCAAAATAATCATGATCCCTGTTCATAGCTTCCACCTCTCCCTATCTTCGTGTACTGGATTCATACCATAATTCTTTTTTCCAAGGATATCAATTTACCATATACAAGTCGCCAGCTTGAAGGATTCTCCCATCTTGAACAGCTTCTTTCAAATGTGCATGCACCATCGCAAGTCCTCGGAACTCGTAGATTCTACCCATTCGATCACATACCGATTTCCAAATTGGTTCAAGAGAGAGCGGTTCGCCAGCGTCTACTAGTATTTGATGAATGGTCCAATCAATTTCATCAATCAAATAATGAATCTTATGTAATAAATAATTCAGCCCTTCAGCATCCGTCGGTTCAAAATGAGCTGTAAGCACTTGGGTAAAATGATGCTCTCGATTCAGATCGGCCAGTTTCTTGAGCGTAGCCCTGTACTGTCTTGGACTTAAATGTCCCGGAAAAAATCCCGCTTCATATACGGTTATGGCATCACCCAAGATAAGCGTATTGGTACTGTGTTCAATAAATCCGATTTCGTAAAGCATATGCCCCGGAAATGTGAACGTTGTGAGCTGTGTTTTGGGATCCAATGTGATCGTTAATCCCTCAGATACCGATAGATCAACTTTGGAGCCCCCGTCCATTAATCCGAGAATTTCTTGCTTGGTGTCATCCGAATGAGGCAATATTTCCGGAAAAGGTAGACAAAATTGCTCGTAATGATACTCCATATCTTCGATCCAGCGTTCAGATCCAATTGGCGCTGCAACCAGTAGGTCATACTTTGTTTTGAGATTCTTGTTACTTCCGATATGGTCAGCATGCGGATGGGTATTAAAGAGAATTCTGACATTTGTCGAATGGGATTCTTCAACCATCCCCACAATATCTTGAAACATGGAGGAAATGCCCGAATCTATCAGAACGGAAAAGTCTTTCCCTTTGACAAGATAGGTATACAAAGGGATGGTGTCACTAAGCATGATTTTCGTAGCAAATATCTTTTCATTGATTTTCATCCTTAACATCCTCTCTAACGAATTGTAATATGTAACATGTTACTGATTCGAAAAATTTTAATCTACGCCCAATTTTGCCAGTAACCCGCCATCGACAGGAATTGAACCACCGCCGCATATGCCAGGACTCCTTTTTGTGATGAAAACGCTTGCACAGAGGAGGTGTTTACAATGGAACCGCCTGCGACTTGAGCTTTTTTCCTTGAAGCATATGCGTTCCCTACAAGATCATTATTTCTGTAAACGAAGCAAGCCTTCTTTTCCAGCAATAATGTGATTGGTTATCATTTCGAGAACACGGTCCACATCTCTATTCTCGAATGCCTCGACAATCGCAAGATGATCATGATGACTAGATTTCGCCTTTTCATAAGCGATTTCATAATAAGCTCGTTCAGTAATTCTATGCGCGTTCAGTCCTTTATATAAGTCTAGCATGCACTGATTTTGACCCATCTTCACAATATGATAGTGAAATTGGATATCCAGTTCATTGAAGCTCATGAAATCAAAAGGCTTATCGTTGTAATGTTTATCCATCTGTTGGCACAATGTTTGCAAAATCTGAAAATCCTCTTGTGCTGCATTCGAAACTCCAATTTTCGCTGCCCATGTCTCGAATACGATACGAGCATCAAGGACTTCAATGATCTTATGCAAATCGATTTCTGCCACGTAAGTTCCTTTGCGCGGCTTGATCACGACTAATCCTTCAAGACGCAAGCGGTTAAAAGCTTCTTTCACTGGGGTTCTACTAACATTAAATTGTTCTGCCAATTCGAATATATCCAGCTTTTGACCAGGTGCCAACATTCGTTTTAAAATTGCATTTTTAAGTTCTTTATACACTCGATCCGCCGTTAATAAATTGTCAATTTGAGTAAACTTCATCATATGTACGAATTCTCCTGTAATGTCTGTAACATGTTACACTTCACAATTCTGATGATATCTGGGCTTGTAAATTTTGTCAATGACAATTTGAACTTAAAGCGATTTATAAAAGAAGAAACCTACAATCAGAAGATTATAGGTCTCTAAAGATTTTGAGCAAGTCTTCAATTTCATTAAATAACTTATCTTCGTGGAGATGATTAAAATCCATGCCGATCCATTGCACCTCTATTTGATCAAAAGAAATAGTGATAAGGCTGTCTGTATGGATTTTTATCGTTTTGATCAGACCATTCTCTACATTAAGTAAAACTTGAATAATGCCAAGAGATGTTTTTCTCTCCAGTATTACATCATATTTTGGACTCTCACCATATATCCACTTGGGATCATTGTACTTATTCAAATTTGTAGGTGTATAGTTTTTACTATTATATATTAGCGGCTTGCAAGTCTCTCCATAGGCTTCTGTAAAATAGATCGTTAACAATTCTATCAATTTATCTACAGAAAAAGAAGGATTGAGTTTTTTCAAATTAACAACTCTGCTCTTCACAGAAGTGATCCCTTTAGCTTCCATTTTTAGCTTGGAGGGCTTCAGCACTTTGGCTAATTGGCTCAATTCCACATCTACCATTAATGTCCCATGATGAAATTCATTACCGCTCTCCGCATAAAATGCATGTCCGGAAAATTTTTGGCCCTGTATTGTCAAATCATTTCTACCTGACAGCTCAACTGCAACTCCAAAGGTTTCAACGGCCTTCTTAATCACGTTCAACTGCTTTTCCAAATTTTTATTGCTCTCATTATAAATGAAGGTGAAGTTCAAATTTCCTAAGTCATGATAAACGGCTCCTCCACCTGAGATCCGTCTTGCCAAGTGGATCCCCCTTGCAGTCAATTCTGAGACATCACATTCAAGATAAGGGTTTTGATTTCTGCCAATAACGACGGTTTTTTCGTTCTGCCATAGGTACAGTATTACCTCATCCTGGCGAACGTTCTTTAGCAAATCTTCTTCCAGTGCCAAATTGTAATAAGGATCATGCTCCTCAGAAACAACAATTCTATTCATCACAATGCAAAGCCCCTATACTCAAACCTAATACTGCCTCGTGAATAACTTCCCCCGTCGTAGGATGGGCAAAAATAGTATGCGCAATTTCACTCTCGCTTATATTGGAGTTGATCATTAACGTTAATGTGCTGATTAAGGCAGAAGCTTCAGGACCTATGATTGAGGCGCCAATCATCTTGCCGCTGTCCAGGTCTTTAACCAATTTGATGAATCCCCTTGCTTCTCTCATCGTTAATGCTTTTCCATTGGCCTGGAAAGGAAATTTGCTCACCTGAATATTCTTACCCACTAGCTTAGCCTGGTCTTCATTCAATCCAATTGCAGCGATTTCAGGCGATGTAAAGATTACATTGGGCACCATCCCATAATCAACATGAGCGTCGATACCCAAAATATGATCCACTGCTGCTATTCCTTCATGTGAAGCCACATGTGCCAGTTGAATGCGGTTGGTTACGTCTCCGATAGCATAAATATGATCAACTGAAGTTCTCAAATGTTCATCTACTGCAATGCCTTTTCCATTGTCATTCAATTCAATTCCTGTTTTTTCAATATCCAGACCCTCAATATTCGGCGTTCTGCCAATCGCCACCAAAACCTTTTCACTCGAAATGAACTTTTCGGTGCCATCTTGTTCAAAAATAACGATAGCTTTTCCCGTCTGGTCTTTCTCAATTCTAGTAACCTTAGCGCCCGTATAAACACCGATCCCTCGTTCAACGGCAATATTAGCAATCTCCTCCGAGACATCCTTATCTACCATCGTCAGCAGCCTGTCGCAGAATTCTAGAACATTGACCTGAATTCCGAAATTAGAATATAAGAACGCAAACTCCATACCGATTACACCGCCACCGATAATCGTGACTGAGCTGATATTTTCCTTGTATTCAAGAGCGGATGTACTGTTCATTACAAAATCATGATCTATACCAGGCAGATGAATGTCAGAGATTTTTGAACCTGTAGCAATCAACGCGTGCTTACTTTCTATGGTGTATTCATCTTTTCCGTTCTTCACCAACACCTGGTTGTCGTTCAGAAAGGAAGCCGTTCCCTTTATGACTCTAATTTTATTCTTGCTGAGAAGGTATTCTATTCCTGATACCAAAGTGCCTTTGATCTCATCCTTCTTATCAATCACCTTCGCCATATCGAGTTCCACTTCTTTGACGGCTAGTCCGAAATCATCGGCATTCATCAATTGATGGAAAACCTCGGAGGACTTGATTAAGGCCTTGGTCGGGATACAGCCTACATTCAGACAAGTTCCGCCCATGGAGTCCTTTTCCACAAGAACGGTTTGGATTCCTTTTTTGGCTGCATATAGGGCTGCGACATATCCTCCTGGACCAGCACCGATAATAAGCAGTTCGGTTTTAACCTCTTCCTTTTTACCGCTTAAAAGCCCGCCAAAATAGTCCAGTTTGGGTTTGGCCTGTACGGACTCTTCTGCAGTGACTTCAAACAGGCTTTGCCCGATTTCAATTTCGTGACCTTCCTCGACCAGCACCTTATCTATCGTACATTTGAATTTGGATAACAAAGGAGAATTCCCTTTTTTACTTTCCATCTGAAGTAATGCTTGACCTACTTGTACCTGATCTCCTTCGGCAACATTGAGCTTTCCGATTTTGGCCTTTTTTTCATGCCCTGTTAGCTGCTCTAACTTAATAATCATGATGATTGCCTCCGTACGTATAAGATCATTTAAAGTCTTTTTCAAACTCATCGATGGAATCCTTGAGCAAAGTTACAGAATAAGCCATGCTTGGCCCGCCGCCAAATGCAACGGCAACCATAGCCGCTTCTATGATCTGTGCACGGGTTGCGCCTGCTTCCAATGCTTTATATACGTGGAAAACAATGCAGTATTCGCAACGGTTATAAGCGGCAATCCCTACACTGATTAACTCTTTCGTTTTAGTATCAAGGGCGCCATCCGCATAGTTGGTTCCGAGCAAATTCATAAATGCATTTACGCTCTCCGGATTCGTTCCAGACAATTCTTGCAAGCCACCCGTAAAATCATTCAACATTTGTCTGACATCTTTCTTCATTTTTACCAGCTCCTTATGTTTGTGAATTGATTCACTTGTTCTGATATTAGTTTACACTGCATTGGTTGCAATGTAAAGTATTAAACGAAAATAATCGACTTCCCCTACCCATGGTTACTTTGTGAAGCTTTATTTTGTTAAATTAGATACCATTTTTTCTAACACATTTTTGAAAATATCCAATTCCGACGGAGAAATCCCTTTCGTGGCATCCTCATGAAAAATTTGTCCTAATGGCAATAGCTCAGCTCTTAATTGCTCTCCCTTTGAAGTTAGGCTAATTCTAATAATTCTACGATCCGATGTATCTCTTGTTCTTATGCATAAATCGTCTTTTTCCATCCGTTCAAGAAGTCTGGCTATAGATGATTCATTAGCATTCATCCTTTGAGCTAATTCTTTCTGAGAGATATTATTGACTTCACCAATAAAAAACAAGGCAATCCATTTTACTCTAGTTATTTGATGTTCTTGTAATCGTACGTTAAATGCGTCGACTATTTTTTTGGAGGCTGTATTTGTAATGAATCCAATACAATCGTTTAGATTAAACACAGGTGACATCCCTTCCTTATTGTTTTCAAGTTAATTATTTTGCTTGTTCCATTCTAACTATAACATATAATGTAAATCACCCGCTTTACAACACCTTCTCCAGAAAACTTGGATCGTGTTTAACAAAAGTGCTTCCCTATCCCAATATTTAGATTATCTTAAAGAACAATTAAGGTTCCTCTCAGGTTTGCTGTTTACAATGACTTCAAGTTGAAACAATCACATCCCGTAAACTTTACGCGCATGACGGCACCAAAAAACTAGAAAAGAGGATTTTTAACCATGAACATAAGGCGAATAATGATTATTGGAACGATGGTAGTAGTTATTTCCTTCGGAGGAACCGCGTTTAAAGGCTCCATTGCAAGCGCAAGTCCGGTAGTGAAGTTCTCCCCCTCTGACACTACGGAAAATGATGACCTGCTGGAAGCACTCAATCAATCATCCGACGAGGAGCTGTATAATTCCCTGCAGGAAGGCAAATCCCTACATGACATTGCAGCCGATCAAGGCGGAGACATCGCGAATGTCATTGAACTGCAAATGGCACAGCTTACACAGCAGCTGGATGACCGCCTGTACAGTGGAAGCATTACCGCTGAGCAATATGCCGCTTACAAGGAAGAACTCAAGGATATCGTCGAACAGAGCGTCTTCACTTCCTTCGGTTAACAGGAGGTACATAATATAGTCAGAGACGCTTACCAATAAACACTACATTCTTAGGCATTCAAAAGGACTTTCCCTCAATCAGAACGGTCTTGGCAAAAGATGCCAAACTTTCTGTCGGGGGAAGTCCTTTTTTACAATCATCAGTTGCGGCACATATAGTTCCACTTAAATTGTACAAATAAAAGCTCCCACAGGTTTTGAAATTATTAATTCTCCTCCACTGAAATCATCCCTGTACAACCGAATAATTTGGATGCTGACAGCAAATAATGTACTCAGATCCAAAACTGGCAAAAAAGATTGGCAGGTGGAAAAGTTGCAAAAAATTATCTTCATTTGTGTCGATACTTTAATGAGTCATGCGATTGATAAGGGAATCGAGCAGCAAAAACTTCCCGCCTTTCAGTTCTTGATCGAACACGGTCAATACTATAAAAATGTCGTCACCTCTTTTCCGACAATGTCCGTCTCGATCGATTGTACCCTGCTGACTGGAACATTTCCGGATCAACACCGCGTACCGGGATTGGTCTGGTACTCTACACAAGATAAGAAAATCATTAATTATGGTACCGGAATTCTGGAAGTATGCAGGAATGGGATCAATCAATTTCTGGGTGACGCACTGATTCGTTTGAACGAAAAACACTTGAATCCACAAACTCCAACCATCTTTGAAGAATTGGCCCAAATGGGGCTGACATCGGGTTCCATCAATGCTTTGGTTTACCGTGGAAGCTCAGATCACGAGCTGACTTTTCCGCTTTGGATTCATATGCCTACCGCATTACCCAAAAGCCTCAACGTAAAAGGACCCGATTTATTGGCGTATGGTGCTTTCTCGAACCCTTTGGAAGGGATAAAACCTATGCCTGCTGTCAGCCTATTCAACCGATTTGGCTTAAATAATGAATATTCTCTCGAAATGGTGAAGTATCTCATTCAGAACAATCAATTACCTGATTTTCTATATGTCTATTTTCCCGATCTGGACGTCAAGATACATAAAAAGGGACCTGAGGATTTGGAAGGTGTTATCCGCTCAGATCAACAAATCCAGTCATTACTGCAGACATTTGGTTCTTGGGAGGAGGCTTTGAAAAAAGCCGTCATCATCATTTTGGGGGATAACGGTATGGCTCATGTCGTCCCCGCAGATCAACAACCGGTGATTGACATAACCCAATCCTTAAAGGGATATCACGTTTTACCGCCGGGAGCCGACGTTACGGATCAAACCGAGATTATTCTTGCAATAAATGACAGGATGGCTTACCTATATAAGCTAACTCCTCAATATTCATTTGAACAAATAGCGAATACCCTGAAAGCTGATCAGAGATTTGATGTCCTGGCTTGGAAAGATAATGAATGGATTCGCGTTGTACGAGCAGGATCATCCAAAGAATTCGCCTATCGATCGCAAGGAAATATGGTCGATCCATATAAACAATCATGGACATTAGCCGAAAACCCGGAAGTGTTGGATTTACACATCGATACACAAAAGTCCACATTGGAATACGGACATTATTCCGATGTTCTACAGCGATTGTATTCAGCCTTAAATTCACATGATGGTGAATATATGGTGATCACCGTAAAGCCCGGATATGAACTGAAATATGGAAGCTCACCTACCCACATAGGCGCAGGACACGGCGGCATAAGTCAAATAGAGTCGCTCATTCCGCTTATTATTGCCGGAACCGACCGTAAACCAGAGTCCCTACGGATCGTCGATTTAAAATCATATTTCCTTCAGATTTTGAAAGGATAGGGCTGTTCCCCCCCTCTGATTCCAAAGTAAAATCTCAAAAGTGTATACTTCAAAAAGAGGTCGCCTAAACTTAGGTGGCCTTCTTTTACCTCGCAAGAATCAAAATCATGAGAAACAATCTAAAATTATCGTTTTACGATATATTTTAATTGACATACAGGATGTTATTGTTCATAATACAGGTATCTTAGTTAGGAGGTAATTGTTTATGAAGCATAAAGAATTATCAACGTGGTTAAAGTTGATAATTGTTTTTTGTGGAATATTTGGGCTGTTATTTTGTAGTTATTTGGCCCCTGAATTTGGAAAGAGAATGCTGCTCGATTCAGAAAGTCTGAAGAACCTATACCATCCTTTTGTTGTATTCATATGGATTACAGGTATTCCATTCTTTATCTCCTTATTTCTTGGATGGCAAATATGTTCGTGTATTGGCGCTGGCCAAGCTTTCACATTGAAAAATGCGGAAAGATTGAAAGTCATCAGTGTGTTATCCATGATTGAAGGTGTTTTGTACATCGGTGCTCTACTCTATCTTTTTGTTAATGGCAGTAATTACTCTTATATCCTGAGCGTTCTGTTATTAATCCTTTTCTTTGCAGTCATTATTTCCATATTTACTTCCTTACTTTCGAACTTGGTCAGAGAAGCCAGTGAAATGAAGCAAGATAACGATTTGACGATATGAGGTATTGAGCGATGGCGATCATAGTAAATCTGGATGTCATGTTGGCTAAGAGAAAAATGAGTGTTACAGAACTGTCAGAGAAAATTGGGATTACAATGGCAAACGTATCAGTATTGAAAAATGGTAAGGCTAAAGCGATTAAATTCTCAACTTTAGAGAAGATATGCGAGGTTTTAGAGTGTCAACCCGGGGACATTTTAGAATATAAAAATGAATCTGAATAAGGAGACTATGATATGAAAATAAATAAAAAATACGTATTAGCTTCTACTCCCATCTTGTTAGCTGTCATTTGTTTTATCATCGCAGGAATGGGTGGTTCAAGTGTAGCAGCTGATGGAAGATTGATTGAGCCCTATTTTTTCATGATCCCAATTGGCTATCTACTGTTTTTTGGAGGCATCATTTCACTCCTATTTGTAGCCATCATTTCAACCATTAAAAAAAGCAAAATCATAAAATAAACCTTGATTATATATGCTGTTCGATCCCAAATTAAAATGAAATTCAAACGCCGACAAAGCCTCTGTGCTGACATTGTCGGCTTTTTTATATGATTAAGAGCTTTGATGATATGTATTAATCTTCGTATTAGATTCAAACACCATGTTATAGTTTTTTTCAATTATCGTAAAATGGTGTTTCTCGTGTATAACCAGAATCTGAATGGACTGAATGAGATTAGGATAATGAGCGATCGGATCCAAAAACACAATGTGTCCCGCAATGTCTTCTTCCATATTTTCAACTAATGCTTTCATTTCATTAGTCTCGTTCAACAGTAATTGTTCTAATTCTCGCGCATTCATAGCATAACGGATCTTATTTGGTGGTTCTAAAATCCAAGGGGCTCTCATCCCTCTTCCTTTTTTTTCTTTAAATTCCACATAAATATCATGTATTTCCGTTGCGAATGGCTTATTTCTTTTCATTTTGGCATATGGAATAAGCACGAAAGACCATTTAGTCGTGACTTTAAGCATTCTCATTATCAAATATAGATGATATACATGCTCTCCAATAGACCATTTTCCCTCTTCTTTTCGATCCCATAGTTGTTCTTGTGACAGTGAGTGTAATTGGAGCGTGAATTGACTTCTCTGCTGAAATAATGTGTGAAAATGCTGTGCCATACTTTCAGATTTCATCGCTAGATTCATTCCCTTTCATTTCTTTTCATTTCACTTTAAAAGATCAAAACCACATGCAATTCCTGCCATGTGGTTAAACCAACTCAATTCTTACCGCTGCTCATGCTTGCGAAATGCATTTTGTTTCGTTCATGGGATTTTTTTATATGATCAGCCATCGCTTCGGCAGCGCCGCCCGAGTCCCTTAGCAGCAGTTTTTGTAAAATAGCATTATGCTCCGACCATTCCGCGTTTGTATTGTCAACATCCAGGTTCAATTTAATAAAAGTTAAATATCTTTGGATTTGCTCGATGTAATTTTTGATTAGATTTTTTAAATTTGCATTATCACAATACTCAAGAATAACGCCATGGATGGAAGCATTCATTTTCTTGATCGCTTCCAGCCCAGGGTTCTCCCGGGATGACTGATCGGAATTCAGGGATGCCATCGTTTCATGAAGCCATTCGAGTTTGCTGTCAGGTATGTTTAGTGCCGCTTTTTTCACAGCCTGAGGTTCAAGATACAATCTGATCTCATAGATTTCGTTCAACTCCTGAACGGTCATCTGGTTAACGAACATGCCTTTAAAAGGCACAGTATGCAAATATCCTTCAGATTGCAATCTGGAAAGCGCCTCGCGAATCGGAATATTGCTTACTTCCAGATCGCGGGCCAATTGATCAATATTGATTTTTTCACCAGCTGCAAATCGATGCGATAAAATATCTTCTTTGACAATCTGGTAAATTTCATCCGTCAAATTATTTCGGCTTAACTTGCTGCCCATTCAATGATCACCATGCTTTTTACATTAATATATCATGTACGATGTAATGAATTCAATTGATCCCACCATTCGGTTGGTAAACGGACAGCTTCCGTCACACATTTTAGCGAATACGGTATTTTTCGAAGCAATCGGGTCTTATTTCAGTAGATGCACCGGGCATTTGCGGCAATACGTAAAAACCATTCCTAACCGTTGCCGGCTCGACAAAGATATCCCGGATCCATGGAATGTATTCGAGCATGATGGCATCCTGTGTTGAGGCGACGAGATGCTGATGAATTTGCCCCATGTCGCCCACGTGCGGGCAAATCGGCAGGTTGTATGAAGCGGCGAGTCCGGCCACCTGCAGCCATTCCGTAATACCGGCGAGTCTCGTCACATCGGCTTGCACGTATTCGACGGCCCCGCTATGGATGTAATCCCGGAATGCGAACTTGGTATAGACATGTTCCCCAAGGGCAATCGGCACATTTAGTGCATCCGCCAGCTTCTTATGCCCCATGATGTCATCCGGATTAAGTGGCTCCTCGAGCCAGAACAAATCGAATTCTTCGAGCCGTTTTCCCCATGTCATAGCGGTATTGATATTCCATTGCTGGTTAACATCGATCATAAAAATAACATCGTCACCAATTGCCTTCCGAACCGCTTTCACCCGGTCATAATCCTCTCGTGGGTCAGGCTTGCCCACCTTGATTTTTACACCGGTAAAACCTTCCTCAACGATGGATGTTACATCCTGCAGCAGCTTTTCCTTGCTCCAATTCAGCCAGCCGCCGTTGGTGTTATAGGCCTTGATTTGCTTGTCTTTATGTCCGCCAAGGTATTGCCAAAGCGGCCTCCCCGCTGCCTTCGACATAATATCCCAGAGGGCGATATCCACGGCAGCTAATGCCATATGTGCAATTCCCGCCCTGCCAACCCAATGCATCTTGCCAAAACGCATTTCATCCCAAAGCTGTTTGACCATGAATGGATCTTTCCCGAGCAAAATGGGAGCATAATACCGGTCAATCGTATCGACAATCATGTGATCGCCTTCAGCACAGGTTCCTGTATATCCGTAGCCAACGATATTCTCATCCGTGAAGATTCTTACGCCGGATAATCCCCAATGCGTCGCAACATTGATCGCATCCGTAATCGGCGGGGTAATGGGGACATGCAAAATAAAGCTCTCCACTTTCGTAATTTTCATCGGATCTCTCTCCTTATTATTTCATATATCATGTATGATTTATATTATATATCTGCTCTTGAGGTTTGGCAATAAAGCGTTTGCATCCCAATGAACAGACAGGAGCATCCAAACAAAAAAAGAACAAGGCCAACTGAAATTTCCAGTGACCTCGTTCTCGCTCATTTTTTAGCTTTTCTACCATCAGGTACATCATTTCTTCACGTTTAGGCCCTCGGCTTCTTTTGGAGTTTGCCTACAAGCCACTGTGTACTAATACCGAAGGATATCAAGATAAGCAGCGTCAAGACAATCCATCCTACAAAAGGAATATTCACGAGTCCTGTTAGAATAACCGCTCCGATCGTAACTTTCATCCACTCGGACTTTTGTACTGGAACATTGAACATGCCGCCAAGACGGGAGCTCACAATGGTAATACCTAAAGTAACCGCTCCGACGATCATAAGAAGTATAGGAATTAAAATGGGAATGCCAATAACCGATATGAGCAGCAATGTACACAGGGCCGTGATAACCAATCCGCTAAGGAAACCAGCAAATAGCAAACGTCCCATTGACACGTGGTGATACTGATCAATAAAAGTTGCTATTTTCTGTCTGCCCATAACTCTAATTAGCACTGGTATGAGAATCAATAAAAGACTTCCAACCAGCTGTAACAACCTTAAGCCCAGCATCAGACCGCCTCCGATCAGGAGGCTGTTTTGTGTCGCATTGTCTAGAGAAAAATTATAAATATCATCACCTAACACGGCACCAGGGTCTTGCTTCACATCTCCCCCGATCACTACAACGACACCATTAACAACTGCCTTACTTCCAAGATGTAAATTGCCATTAATGACAACAACGATACCGGTTACGTTACCGGATACCTCGGCATCACCTCCGACCACGTACACATCATTAACTGTTTGTCCTACTGGAACAGTCGTATTTTGATGCTCGAAAATACTCTTCGCTGAGGCAATACCCGGGATGAGGATCATCATAAGTAAAAAACAGAATACAGTGTATAAAAGCTTTCTCAATGTTTTCATCCCTTCAACTGGTTGTGGTTTGAAACATCCGTCTTAGTGTGTAAATCGATAATGTAAGGATAGTTAGAGAAAGAACGACCGTCACACCACTAAAGACCGGTAAGCTTGAAATGAAATGCGAGATCATATACACCATAGCAGTCAATAAGGTAAAGCTTCCATGGATCAGCTTGATTAAAAAGCCACCGATGCTGAAAAAGATGATGCAAATTACCAATACAGCAAGAAAAGGAATGAGAAGCCACCCCTTTATGAATCCCACCGATTCTTTCTCTATTTCAATCGACTGTAGAACTCGATCTTCGAGATCGGCCGGTTCTTGGATCGAGTAAAATGCTTGCTTAAGGTCACTTTGCATGGCTATAAGTTCATTCATAAGTGCCTGACATGAATCGCATGTAGCGATGTGATTTTCCACTTGCTTTTTTTCATATTCGCTTAACTCGTTATCAATATAAGCTGAAAGTTGATCTTCAGGATGAATGGTCATTATTTATCCTCCCCTCGCAGTTGTTTTCGTAATGCCATTCGTGCTGCGAATAGTCGTGATTTTATTGTACCTAGGGGGACTTCAATCATATCGGCGATTTCTTCATAGCGGAACCCCTCTATGTCATGTAACAATATGACTTCCCGGTGTTCGACAGAAAGTCTGCTTATTCCTTCCTCAATAGACAGCCTCTCCAAAGGATCGGAAAAGTTTGTATCCACGATTGTTTCATTCACCTCACGAACTAACATACGTTCTTTTGTGATTTTTTTCAAACGATCTTTGCAAAGGTTAGAAACAATGCGAAATAACCACGATGAAAAAGCGTATTCGTTGTCCAAATTTGATAATGAAAAGAATGCTTTGACGAATGCTTCTTGTGATGCATCCTCTGCATCCATACGATCGTTCAACATACCCATCGCATATCGAAATACAAGGCCTTTATAGCGTCTGACGAGATCAGCAAACGCTTCACGATCACCATGTTTGGCTCGGTGAATAATCTGGTACAATTCCTCGTTCACTACTCGTTTTCACTCCTACGATAAGGAAGCATTCTTTATCATCTTCTGTGGGTCTCTTTATGTCCGAATCTCTTTGCTTCTTTGAAGTACCCTGAGAACCTCGAGCAAAATGATATTAAGGCTTATCCATACCCCGCCGAACACATAACCTGCGGCAACATCACTAGGAAATTGCACGTTGAAATAGATCCGACTAATGCCCACAAGAAGGCATATCAGTATGACAGTCAGAATAACTGGAATTTGTAATCTCCTCTTGCTGTAATGACGGAGCAGTAAAAAAGCAGAAAATCCCCAAACCGTGATCGCTGTAAGTGTATCTTCACTTGGGAATGTATTAAGGAATCGAAATCCCGAAACAACCGGACCCGGGCGATGGAAAAGCATACGAAGCCCATCATCGAGCAGTTCTCCTCCAATGACGACCCAGAATAGGAATGATAACTCCAACCATTGATCGCGAGCTTTCTTTATAACCCATATCGCTGTCAGAACAATTAGCGGTCCATAGAAATAGATCGAACCTAGTTTTGAAAAATAGTTCATCGGATCATGCCACTCGGGTCCGAATACTACGTGGACGATATAGGAAGTGATCTCGTCGAATAGATTAAATTCCTTTGCAAAAAAATCCTGAATGAGTCCAAGCATCAATGAAACGAACATCACAAAGGCCGCAAACGAAGCCAGAACTAGGGATCTGACTTTGCCCAGTGAATTAAAATAGTCTAACCCTTTGGTTAGTAAATTCATAATAAATCCTGCTATACGTTTTCGATGATTCCGATAAACATATACCAATAATGTCAATACTACGGAGGCAACTCCAAAAATAATCAAATAGTGGTTCACAGTATCATGATAAAGTTCCCACTTTGGTCCAAGCACCCTGCCCAGTGTTATGAACACACTGACCCAAAAAATCGCACCCGGATATGCATACATTGCATATTTCCTGAATGGCATATGGGTGAGTCCGCAAAAGTATCCAGTGAAATGTCTTACACCAGGGATGAAATATACAACAAACAACAGTTTATTTCCATATTTCTCAAACCATGTGGTCAATTTCGCCAGTTGTTTATCTCCCAAATGAATATAATGACCATACTTCGTTACGAGTGTCTTACCTACAAAGTAACCAATCCAGTATGATAGTGTTACACCAGCCGAGACGCCCGCACTCGCTATCACGATGCTAAGCGTTCCGTTCAATTTCCCTTCAAAAACGAGTAAACCGGTATAGCTCATCATCACTTCACCGGGAATCGGCAAAGCAAGCATTTCAAGGAGTAAGGAAAGAAAAATTACGATATATCCATAATGCTCAAGCCAAGATGTCAAATCCATTGAATATCCTCCTTTACCAGTAGTTTGCTCGAAAAACATAATTAAATCCATTTAATACTTATGATGAATATTTAAAAAAGTAAGAAAAGCGAATGCCGATTGTATTGACCGGCACTCGCTAATACAATCTAAACAAGCAATAGGTTACAAAGTTTAATCAGACCGTTTTGCTTTTCATCACGGTATCAACAGGATGTTTTTCTTTCCGGTTCATCCATTCATATATGATCGGAATGACCACAAAACTGTTGAGTGTAGAAGTCACCATACCGCCTATTACAACAATGCCCAGCACTTGAGAAATAACCGTATCCGTGCTATGGGACAAAGCCAGCGGAATCAAGGTAAGCACTGTTGTTCCTGCGGTCATAAAGATTGGCCGAACACGGGACAGACTGCCCTGTACCACAGCTTCCCGCAGATCAAGTCCCTCACGGCGATTACGCTCGATTTTATCAATCAATACAATTCCGTTTGTAACCACGATACCCGTAAGCATTAATACCCCAATGAGCGCAGCGAGATTCCACTCCCCGTGGATCGCGTATAGAGCGAGAACTACACCGGACAAAGCAAGCGGAATACTGATCATTACGGCAAATGGCGCTTTCCAGCCTTTGAAGACAAAGCCAATGATTAGCACAACAAGCAGGATCGATATGAGTACTGCAACTGTCATTTCAACAATCATCTGTGAAACTTGCTGCGTAATACCCCCTAGTGAATACGTAACTCCATTTGGAAGCGGGGTGTTTTTCAATGTCTGGTCGACTGCATTCGATACTTTACTTACTTCATTGGAGACGATCTGCGCAGATACAACCGTGAATGGCTGACCGTCACGTTCTTGAATGGTAGATACGGCATCACTTTTATGAATGGTTGCCAACTGATCCAAACGGTACGTTTGGCCGTTGCTGCCGGTAAGTGTTTCCGCCGCAAGCGAGGACATCACTTGTTCTGGTGTATATACTGGCAGAGACTTGGAATTTGAGTTAACTCCTTTTTGGATAGGGTCAATATATACATCCACTGGAATCGTACCTGTTCCTGTCGATGTTGAGATATCAAAATCCTTGCCTTTAGCCATATACCGGCTTAAAACCTTATTGATATCATCCGGTTTCACTCCGGCTTTTGCAACTTTTTCCTTGTCTATTGTGACAGCATACTTAGGATTACCGCTTGTCAGGTCCGTTTTTCCTGCGACACTTAGGCCTGGTATATCAGCCAGTTCTGTACGCACCTGCTGAGCGGTATTCTCCAATGTTTGACCATCCGCACCACTAAGCATAATTTTAATCGTTGAATCGTCACCTGAAATGTTCTGGTTCGAGACCGTAATGGCCGCTTGATCCGAAAATTGTGACAACTCAGATTGCAGTGCTGGAATGAACGCATCAACGTCCTTTTTATTTTTCAATGTAACGGACAAGTTAGCAACGTTAGGCTGTTGAATATATCCGCCACCTTGGTCAAAGACATCATCTGCCTGCGGGGTAAATGAAGAACCAAATGTGGAAGAGAAGGAATCAATGTTTTCATTTTTCTTCAGCACATCTTCTACCTTGTGTACTTCTTTATCTACCTCTGACAAAGGTGTTCCTTTAGGGAGCTCGACCTTTATGGCAACTTGTCCACTCTTTTGGCTTGGCAGCAAACTGAACGAGAACTGTGTGGCAACCACAGCAGAGATGATAAAAATAACGAGCGAAATACTTATGACTGTTTTTTTGTGCTTCAGTGCCGATAGAAGAATAGGCTTCATCAATGGCTCAAGCGTTACAGATTCGGTACTCGGTTTTCTCCATCCCAAAAATGTAAATGTCGGAATGACGAGCATTGCGACCAGGAACGATACCGTAATCGCAATGACAACGGACCAGGCAAATCCGGAATACGATGCGCTGACAATGCCTCCAACGAGAGTAATCGGAATATAGACGGCAATAGTCGTCGCGGTGGATGCAAAAATGGCCGGCAGCATTTCCACTACAGAAGAGGATAATACATGCAGCACTGGTTTATCCTCGTTTTCCTGAACTCGTTTATACATGTTGTCCATGATTACAATCGAATCGTCTACGATCCGCCCCATCGCTACGATGAGACCGGAAATGGTTAGAATGTTTAGGGTCACGCCCATCGACTTAAGTATCGCTGTTGTTGCGAGCAGTGATATGGGCAGCGATACGGCAATCAACAAGGTAGATCGCACATTACGGAAGAAGAACAAGACGCAAATCATGGAGAACAAGCAGCCAAGCAATCCTTCGCGAACAAGTCCCATTAAGGACTCGTTCAGATCATGCGCCCGATCGGTTAATAACGTCATCGATACATCGCCATTTTTCACAGGGGCAATGTTCGCAACCCGTTCCTTTACTTGATGAGAAACATCCGTAATTGAGGCGTCAGGCGTCTTGATGACATTGACGAGAACATTTGGTTCACCATTCGTCCGTGAGACAGTCTTCACATCTGTAAGTGATTGAGAAACCGTTGCAACGGCTGATAATGGTACGCTGTTCCCGTCTTTATTAGTGATGGTCAAATTGTTCAGCTGTTGTTCAGTTAGATCCCAACCTTCCACCCTGATTGGGAAAGAACCCTTCACATTGGCAATGTTTCCTTGCAGGCTGGGCACTTCTTTGGCAATGGATTTATTAAAATCGTCCATTGTAATGTTGTTAGCCGCAAGATCTTTCATATTGAGCACAATCACATAGCCCCTGTTTGAGCCACCAACAGTCTGAACATCGGCGACACCAGGCACGGATTTGATTTGTTTTACGATATCCGATTGTACTGTGGATTGAAGGGTCAGGTCGTCTATTTGATCACTATTGGCAGTCAGACTGTAGCTTAGTATAGGAAAAGTACTTGATGTCAGTCTAGTAACAGTAGGCTTGCTGACTCCATCCGGCAATGAGACATCATTCAATTGTTGTTTGAGGTCGCTCTCTGCTTTCCCCATATCATAATCCATAGGATAGTAAATATTCATCAAGAGTCCGCCATCATAGGAAGTCGTCTCTAGATTCGTAAACCCGCCCGATTTACGGATCGCGTCCTCAAGCGGAGCTGTAATGTCTCGCCTAATTTGGTCCGCTTGATACGATGACGCTCGTAGCGACACCATCAGGGTTGAGTTGTTAATACTCGGCATATATTCTCTTTGCATTTGAAAAGCAGAATATGCTCCCCATCCTAAAATGAGCACAACACAAACAATTATGATTGTTGCGCGCTGCATGACAGATTCTATCATTCTCTTCATTGATTAGTCTCCTCTCCAGTGTATAAAAGAAAAGACTCTGTCATAGGTCAAATTGTTCATTGTGAAAAAAACTTTTTTTTGGGGCGCCTCGATAATAAAGACATTCGATTAAGTTGAAAAGTTCATTCTGTTGTTTTAAAAAAGCGGAAAATCTCTAACAAAACCACATTTAAGCTGAGCCAAACGCCGCCGAATACGTATCCTGCAGCAACGTCACTTGGATACTGCACTTCAAAAAATATAAGACTTATACCTACAAGTAAACAAACAACTATTACAATCAAGGAAACCGCATATCGAATCCATGTGCTTTTAACGTGTCGCACCAATATAAAAGCACAAAAACCAAGCACAATGAGTGTAATAAAAGTTTGCTCGCTTGGAAATGTATATTGTACTTGACCACTTGATGTTACATGTCCTGCTCGATGAAAGAAACGCCGTAAAACTTCTTCCCATACTTCTCCACCGATAACGACAATTAGCATAAAAATGGTTTCTAGAATTTGATCTTTCCCTTTAAAGATTATCCACAACAGTGTCAATACGACAATGGGCACCAAAACCTGTAAAGAAGCCAAGAATGCGAAGTCATTCATTAATGACGACCAGCTTTCATCAAACATCGCATGAATAATATACGAGGTCACGAAATCGAAGTCCCCAAATTCTTTGGCCAAAAAATCTTGAATTAAACCGAGCATAAAAACGAATAGCGATAAAAAGACTGCGAACGTGACGACAATCAAAATTTTTACACGGCGCGGGGAATGAAAGATCTCTTCGCCTTTTTTGAATGATTTTTTTAAGAATTCAATGATGTTAACCTTATACATGTTATAAAGGAAAGACAAAACAAACACTACTACGATCATAACGGTTATAACTGCCACGTATTTATTTATTTGGGTCTGATATTGTTCCCATTGCGGCCCGAGGAGCTTACCGAAAGAAACGAACGTAGCAGCCCACAGGAAAGCCCCGATGTATGCATAAAGTATATACGTTCGAAATGGAATCCGTGTAATACCTGAAAAATACCCTGTAATATGCCGGACCCCCGTAATGAAATAATTAATGGTAATGACCTTGTTTCCGTATCTCTGAAACCACTTAGAAACCTTATTAAATCGTTCAGGTCCCATATGGATGCGAGATCCGTATTTTTCAAAAAAGGGTGTACCCAATTTATAACCGATCCAATAAGCAAGGGTCGTGCCGATCGCACTACCTGTAGCCGCAACCAAAATACTGATCAACCAATTTAATTTCCCTTGAAAAACAAGAAAACCTCCATACCCCATAACAAATTCCGCGGAAACCGGTAGAAAAAGCAGCTCCAGCATGGGAACAAAAAATAAAACGAGATATCCGTGCAGATCTATCCACTGCATGATCCAATCGAGCATAACCACCTTCCTCCTAATCTGCTGAGCTTAAATCTTTTTTTTAAAATTTTTTGTTCCACATTTTCATAAACGCCAATCCCAGAATTCGTGCACTTCTGAGCAAAAGACCATCGAGCAAATAGGCGATGTACCATTACCGCTGACATAACGCCAATCAATGCTCCAGCTACAACATCAGATGGATATTAAAAGCGCATTACGGGATTTATAGACGTATAAACACCCGCTAACTGATTAATCATTTGAAATAATTATCCATACTATCTCCTCTTTCCTACACTCTTATGTGATTCAACGATAATAAATTGCATACAAAACAAGACTTATTCCGATGCCTAATATACCACCGACGATTACTTCAATTGGGCGGTGACCAAGCAGTTCTTTTAACACTTTGATTTTCTGATTACCTGGTTGTTCTTGAAATAGATGTTGAAATTCCTCGATAAAACGATTGAGTATTACTGCATGCTCTCCTGCATAGCGACGTACACCAGCCGCATCGAACATGATTATTGCACTGAAGAGCACAGCAATAGCGAAAGGAACCGAAGATATTCCGCTATAAATGCCAACAGCTGTCGAAAGGGAAGTAACGGCAGCTGAATGTGAGCTAGGCATTCCTCCGGTACTAAACGCAAGCCCAAAATTCCATGAACGATTTTTCACAAAATGTAAAGGTACTTTAATGAATTGTGCAAGAAGTATAGATGTTAACGCTGCGATAAGTGGATAATTAATGAAAATGTCCAAATGATTATGCTCCTTTCTCTTATTCTAGGATTTTTCAGAGGGTTCATAGCTTTTGAGCAAGTGATCTAAATTGGCTCTTCACGCTACTAGGTAGGTTAATGTCTACTAACGAGATTCATAACCCTTCCGCTTCCTCGCGATGGACACCCTTGCCCTTGGCTAGTGGTTGGCCACTAGCCCCCACAGCGGACTTTCACCGCCAAGTTAATCACCATGCGTGGCGCACTATAAAAAGCACGCAGCAGGTTTCCTGTGCGTGCCTCTGTCATTTACTCTTTTTCCTCCAACTCATCCGGTACGTCGTATTTATTGATATGTGAGGTCATCGCTGCGACTGCATCATCGACATCCGTCGTGGCAGGTTCTCGTCCAACCACATCATCCGTAACGTCATGAAAATTCAAACGGTCCGCTTCGATCTCTTTCTCTTTATTCTTTTCCATTCTGGGTTCTGCCTCCTTCTTAATCCAATGCCTGTTCTTCTTCTGTTAACGAGTACAGAGGTACTTCCCGCTCTTCTTCAGGTTTATTCAGCGCGTAAATGCGTGCCGTCTCACTCTGCTCATTCACATGCTGTATATAGATCGGTATCCCATAGCACAGCACATTCGCCATTACGGGAGAGGACGCAATTTCTTGTGCTCTTTGAACATTCATGCAAAAAGACCTCCCTTACTGAGTAGAGTTTCGTCTTTACTATGCTCGAAGTAAATATCTGTTATGCACATTTCGTACCAACGCAAAAAAAGCATGCCGGTAAGCGGCATGCTTTGTATGTTTTAATTTATTCAATTGGATACGAACGACAATCGGAAGCGGAATCTCATGTCTTCCTCAAACCACATTCGGAAATTCGTTCCCCATACGTTATTGTGCAAATTAAAGTGAAACCCGCCAGCAAGTGGAGCGAAGGAATTGTCGAATTGGAGCAACCTTCTTTCACCTGGACAAACGACAGGAGCATCCAGCGTCTCTATTGCCATGATTCCGTCTGCGCCTTCGTAGTAGAGCCCTTTATTTACAGCATGCATATTTCGGTTACCGTTCTTAACGACAGATAAGGGTGAGATCTGTTCGCCAAGCTTATCCATGACCCACCTGTTCGGATTATCAACGGAAGGGATGAAAGAGAACCAGCTTGCTTCCGGTAATCGACAAGCAGGTTTGTCTTTCCACTGCAGCTCCGCATCTAATATAGGCTCGTCATGATGGAAAGTGTAGACGATCGCAAGCTCACGAGGCGCACCGAAATGCAGGCTTGCGTCAGAAGGCATCTCCAGCTTAATCCAAACTTTGTCGCCTCCCATTTGCTTTTCCAAATGAATGCTTCTTACTACAGGACTGTATCGCTTAGGCTCTATTGATGGTTCGGCATATTCTAATCCGGGTTTGCCAAGATCAGGATCTGCCCAGCTATAATGTCGGTTAAGGTGAACGGCATACTCCTTGAAAAAGCGATCATAATTTTCTTTGCCAAACGTCTCATATCGAAAAACGCCTAGCTTATGTTCATCTTCCGCCCAGGACTTTCCGTTGCCATCAACCAGATGGTGAATCGAACCGTCCGAAGCGAAGCTAACGCGAAATTGCCCTACATCGTAGAAGCTACCTATCTCCAATTTTTCTGCATTTTCTATGGATGTAAAGTTAAGTGAATTCTCAGGGAGTAATCTTTCAAAAGCATCCCGCGTTTCGTTCTGCAAGTCCAAGCTAAGTGCTGACAGCGCTTGATCAATATACGCGCGTTGCTCCTCCCACGAGCTTTCGAAGAACTGGTAACTGCAGTTTGGGCGCGAAATTCGATATAGATAATGGTATTTATCTGTCATCGATTCGACAACAACTTGGTTGTTGGCTCTTGCAGCAGCGAACTCTCCCGCCGAATAATGGGCGTAATCCCCCAAATACACTTTTTCATCCAAGCCCCATGTATGTTCCGGAATGAGCATCAGACGATTGCAAAACTTCGCGAAGCTCTCGCTATTCGTTTCAAGAAGGCCTGATTCCGTCCACTTGTCTCTTAATCGAAGTAATTCCCGATACCGGGCAACTTTCGTTGGATCTGAAGCAACTCCGTGAATCCATGAATCTCCAATCTCCTCGCAAACAACTGGAAGTGAATGCTGGAATGGCAGCAGTTTCTCGGCAAAAGCATCCAGCGTTGAAGCGAAAATCTCCGCTTCGGGGTAATCCTGCCGCAATCGGCTGTAAACCCTTTCAATTTCTTCTGTTGAAGAGGGACCATGATTATCTCCGGTATGGGCAAAATACAGCGCATCCTCCAGACCCTCCACTTTTAACGATTGGCCGTAATCCGCAGCATAGTTCACGATAATCTCCGAACCGTCGCTCGCACGCCAAACAAATACAGGAGGTACGCTCGGAGGCTTGCACGCCGGATTCACGCCAATATGCAAATAACGGATACCGTTTCTAGCCAATAAGG
This sequence comes from Paenibacillus mangrovi, assembly GCF_022898935.1. GTDB lineage: Bacteria > Bacillota > Bacilli > Paenibacillales > Paenibacillaceae > Paenibacillus_AQ > Paenibacillus_AQ mangrovi. The sequence continues at coordinate 197,022 of NZ_JALIRP010000007.1, forward strand.
GCACCATTGCGATCGTATGGCCTGGAACATCCGTCATTTTGGCGGCAATCGTTTGTTTCCCGAATTTATGGTCCAGATTCTTCGAGATCGACAAGCCAAACTTAAACAATTGTTTATCCATCAGCTCTGTATGGGTCGTAAACGGAAGACCGTGCCATGCAATATGACCTCTACGAATAGCCTCTTCCATTCGAATGCGTTGTTCATCCGTCGCCGATTGCAAATATTCATGAATCAACCAGGACCCGACTGTCCAAATGAATCTCGGTTTCCCGTCATCCGTCGCCATCTGCTCAGATAATGCGATAGCTTGCGGAATAAATTGATTCATATACTTTTCAACAACTGTACCTGCAAGATCCGTAAATCCGATATCCAAATGCGTTTTGAAAATGACATGCACTCTTTTAATGGTTGTCACAAGATCAGCCCTCCGTTACTCTTTTACAGAACCTAGTACGATTCCGTGAATAAAGTATTTTTGTAAAAATGGGTATATCAGCAGCAATGGAATCATCGCTACCACTAGTTTAGCAGAATTTAACGTTTTATCGGAAGCTTTTAATAATTGGATCAATTGATCGGTAGTCAAAGAACTTAACAATTCCGGATCGATACGTACGACCAATTGCTGAATATACGTCTGAAGCGGATAATTGTCTGGCTTATTCATATAAATCAATCCGTCAAAAAAAGCGTTCCAGTGGCCGACAATACTGAATAGTGTGACAGTAGCCAACGCCGGCAGAGATACCGGAATAAATATTCGCACGAGCGTATGCAAAGGGCCTGAGCCATCAACAATGGCCGCCTCTTCAAGCTCTTTAGGCAAATTTCTAAAAAAATTCATGATCAAAATGACATTAAAAATCGGTACGGCACCCGGTAGAACAAGCGCCCAAATCGAATCGAGCATATGCAGCTCGGCAATGGTCATATATAGAGGGATCAGCCCTCCTGAAAACAGCATGCAAAACACTAAAAACCACATATACATGTTGCGTCCAGGAAACATCGATCGATCTCGAGCTAACGGATAAGCCATCAACACGGTTAAAATAAGGTTAATTGCTCCGCCGATTACAACTCTCTTCACTGAAACGAAAAAAGCCGAAAAAAATTTATGATCCTCAAGGATGATGCGGTAAGAAGACAAATTAAAACCAACTGGCCATAAAGATACTATTCCTGCATTCGCAGCTGATTTATCGCTGAAGGAAAGAGCAACCGTATACCAGAGAGGAAATAGAGAAATGCAAAACACTAGGGTCAGAAACAAGTAAATGCCTATATCTGTACTGCGGCTAAGCCACGTTTTGGATTGCACCATGACAGTCGTTCCTCCTTGCTTAAAAAATACGATAGTTGGCGAATTTAGCCGCTAGTTTGTAGGACAGAGCGATTAATATAATAGCGATGACCGACTTTAATAAACCGACGGCCGTAGCTAATCCATATTGCCCATCGACGAGTCCTATTCGATAAACGTAGGTATCAATGATGTCTCCCGTGGAGTATACAAGCGGATTATATAAGTTAAATACCTGGTCAAATCCGGCATTTAATATATTTCCTAAACTGAGCGTAGATAACAAAATAACCGTGGAGATAATGCCGGGAAGCGTTACATGGCGCAACTGGCGGTACCTGCCTGCACCATCAATTGCCGCCGCTTCATACAAAGAGGGATTGATTCCCGCGAGTGCGGCCAAATAAACGATGGCACTGAAGCCAAACTCCTTCCAAATGTCACTCCCCACGATAATATAACGAAACCAAGTGTTGCTGGCCAAAAACATGATCGGTTCAACACCAAACAGACTCAGCATCCGGTTCATAATGCCGTCCAAGGAAAGCATCGAGACCATAATCCCCGATAAAATAACCCAAGAAATAAAATGCGGCAGATATACAACGGTTTGCACCCAACGTTTGAACCAACGAGTACGCACCTCATTTAAGAATAATGCAAAGGTAACGGGCACGATGATCCCTGCAATCATTTTCATCGATGCAATGATAATCGTATTCAGAAATATGCGGCGGCTATCCGGAAGCTGGAACATGAATGTGAAATTATCGAGTCCGGCCCATGATTGCTTGAAGATTGGAATACCTGGAATAAAATCTTGAAACGCGATGACAACTCCGAACATCGGGATGATACTGAACAAGATGAGAATTAACATTCCCGGAAGCAGCATCAAATGATAGCTGATGATCCGCTTGCTCGACCTCATGCGTGAACCTCCAATCTATTGCTTTGAATGAAGGAGAAGCGCCAGCTTCACGCTTGGCGCTGCCCTTCTTCATTTCGTTATTTGTTTAGTTCTTGCCCGATTTCCTCAATAATTTGTTTTCCACCAAGATTATTCCATTGAGTGACAAATGAATCGAAGCTGTCGAGCGGTGCATCACCCATAATGATCTTTAGGAACGTTTCGCTTTCAAGCTTTTGTAAAACCGCCCATTTTGTGCCCATTGTTTTGGTTTTTCCAAAAAACACGTTTCTTTTCACGTTGATTTTATCGGAGCCCATCAATGCGGATCCATCCATCCTTGACATTGCATTGGACCAGGCGTTAAGATCTTTCTTCGGATTTTCTTGATTTTTCATATAATCGTCGTAATAAAGTTTCAGCTCGGCATTCAAAGAAGAAGGCTCTTTCGCGTCAATAGCTTTCTTTAACTCTAAATGCGTTTGGTACACAGTGTCTTCCGGACCGACTTGCAGAGTAAATGGCCACAACGCCCAATTCCCAGCGATTCCAGGAACATCTTTGTATATGTCCTTGGCTTCCGGATCGAATTGTCTTATTCCGTCATACTCCACGTTCAGCACTCTGACAACGGCTTCCGGATGCTCATAACCTTTGCGTACAACCAGAAAAGAGCCTGTAGGATCCTGATCGGGCACATTAAACTTGCCATTCTCGTCAAGCGGCGCAAGGAATGGCTTCCACTCTGCTTTCGGATCATTCTTCAAGGAGTCCGGGAGCGGAGAATAAGGAATCCACCAGGGTCCGAATACGATACCGACTTTATTGTTAGCTACCAGTTCGTTCGGATCTTTGCGAACCGCAAACTCTTTGTCAATAATGCCCTGTGCATACAGGTCATGCAGCTTGCCTAATGCTGTCTTCATCTCAGGCAATGTTGAACTGTACACGATGTTGCCGGAAGCATCTTTAATCCATTGACTCTTGTAAGCATTCAAAGCCCCTAAAATCGGGTCAAAGCCATGCACGGCGTTCCAACCGGCAAGCTGCGGAATACCTGTCATGCCAACCGTCCCTTTGCCGCTGGCATCTTTATCAATAAATGTCTTCGCGATGTTCACCAGATCATCCAATGTTTGCGGTGGCTTCAGTCCGAGCGTGTCCAACCAGTCTTGGCGAATCCACACGATATTAAATTGCTGACCGATCTGCGTGCTTGGAAGCGCCATCAACTTTCCATTAAACGTTGCTCTTCCGAGAACACGATTATCATACGAATCATATAACCCTCTGATATAGTCATTTGCATTGTTTTTGTATGCATCTGTAAGGTCTTCAATAAGGTCGGCAGCTACCAGCTGTTTCAATTGCTGTTCGTTTACGATAAAGGCGTCGGGTAAATCCCGGCCAGCTATGGATACGCCAATTTTTTGATTATAGGCATCCGAGGTCTCTACTTGCCAAGCTTCAGTTACTTTTACATTAAGCTTCTTCTCGACGTATCGAATATACTCGTTGTTTTCTACTGTATCTCCATTCGGAAGGTTTAAATCTTTGGTATTGTATGCTTTTGCGATTTTAAGTGAAACGGACTGATCGTATTTGCCGTAAGGATCGCCTTTTGCCGTTATTGGCGAATCCGAACTTGGACTCTTCTTCTCAGTACTGGAAGGAGTTGCTTCATTTTTCGTACCACTGCATGCGCTTACAAAAACCATTAGTAATATCAAAGCTAATGCGACCCGTTTTTTTGGCATCTCTTTGCCCCCTTAATGAGTATGAATTACATCTTAATCTTATCCGTGAGCAGGAAATAACTGAGAGAGAATTGCGACGTTATCGGTATGAAAGTCGTCATTTTTATGATTAGACTACTAGCTTAAAACTATTTTCTTATCGACTGTGACTGTTTTCTAACTGATTGTGACCATTTTCATACACATTGTTGGTAATCACCTTAGGAAATTGCAAAGGAATGATCAGCGTAACGACGGTTCCTTGTCCCACATAACTTTCGATTTTAAACTGGCATTGAACACCGTAACTCGCTTTCAGCATTCTTTTCACATAATCAAGTCCAATTCCCAGACCTGATTCCTTCAATGGATTTTTTTCTTCCGCAATGACTTGTGAAATCTCTTCAGGAGTCATCCCCTGTCCATTATCTTTGACTTCGATTAGCATGGAATGACCGGACCCTCTGTGGATGCTGACCGTGATCATGCCGTTCTCGTCATGAAGACCATGATAAAAAGCATTTTCCACAATGGGCTGAAGAATAAATCTCGGAATGTTGATTTCCAAGAGTCCTTCATCGATATCGGATATAACTTTAAACTGATGATCGTAACGAATCCGCTGTAATGCAGCATAGTCCTGTAAAGCTTCCAGTTCGGCTTTTAGCGGCACGACTTCTCCCTTTTTCCCAAGGTTATAATTAAGTACGCGAGTGAATACAGAAACAAGTTGGTCAATCTCGTTTTGACCATTCATTTTGGCTAGCCACTGAATCGTATTTAGCGTGTTATGAATAAAATGCGGATTAATCTGATAGAGCAGCTTTTCTACTTCCAATTTGCGTTTATTGATTTCACGCTGTTCCACATCGGAGATTAGTTCTTGAATCCGATTTCTCATTTGATAGGAAGTGTGCACCAGCACATCAAATTCAGCAATATTCGTGTAAGGAATAGAGGAAGTGAAACGGTTATCCGCCATTAGCTTAATATCTTTTCCTACTTTTCTTAACGGTCGATACACCATTCCCCACAACGCATATGCAAATAGCAGGCTAATGATTAGCCCCGTGCAGACAATCAAGACGAACATCCAAAGCCAAGAATTAAATTCTTTTTGGTAGTCCTTTTTATCGATGACCGCGAGCAGACTCCAGCCTTGTTCATTCCGCTGTCCGAATATATATTGATTTCCTTTGATCGTCTTAAAGGTGGTACCTATTGATTCAGGAACCGAATAGCGCATTCCAGGCTTATAATCATCTACTGAATCACTGTATACAATGATGCCTTGATCGTTTATAAGTACATTGGATGCGGTCATACCATATTGTTGCTTGTTCAAAATCTGTTCGAACAATTTCAAATTCGTTTCAATATAAACATAGACTTGATTATCATTAGAGCCGCCGCTGGGATCATAGATTGGTCTCAGCAATGAAAAAACCTGGTTATTGCCATAACGGTAAAGTGTCGTGTGAGGTCCCGAAAAAACAACGCCCTTCCATTTCGCTAGCAAAGGAAGCTTAAAAAAATCTGCATCCGGACGAATATTCATATTTTGAAAAAGAATTTCGTTTCCTTTGGTCAAATGATACAGAATCAAGCCGAGACTTGGGTTGGTGAAGTTCACCAAGTTCATATTGCTTTGTATGTCCTGACTCAATTCTAATTTTTGATACCTGCTGTCCATGGATAAATAATTGAACAGCTTTTGACCCACACTGCCCTCACTCGTAAGCTGCAAAGAAACATAATCCATGTTGTTCAAAGTACTTTCAAGATTTGAGCTCGTCAACTTCAACGCATTAAACAACCCGTTTTCAATTTTTTTGTTCGTCATTTTTTCGATAGAAAGAATCGATACTGCGCCTAATAATGCAAGCGGAATTAATGTGGTCAACAAAAGAATGGCAATCATTCGCGATTTTAAGGTGCGCGGAGTTTTAATGATGATACCTCTTTTCATACGTTCTCCTTGTTATTCGCAATCCATTGCTTACGATAATCCAGCGGATTCTTCCCAAAATAATTACGAAACACTTTACTGAAATATTTATCATCCTGAAAGCCTGTTAGTTCAGCGATCTGATAAATAGGACGATTCGTTTCCTGCAAATAGATAACAGCTTTGCTTAGCCGAGTTTCTTTAACGTATTCACCATAGGCTTTGCTCACGATGTCTTTGAAGATTTGGCTGAAGTAGCTTCCGCTCATCAAATATTTGGCAGCCAATTCATCCCGGCTAAAGCTGTAGTCGTCGGATTGTTGAATATGGCGAATCGCTTTAACCAGATTAACGATTATTGCAGGTGTATATGTATATCGTTTCATTTCATTTTGAATATCTGACCGTATTGATTTTAACCAACTTACACATAGACTCCATAATGGGAACACCCCCTCGTGATGCAAGCGCTTTCGATTAAGTTCATTTTTAATGACCATAGCCCATGGAGCCAACAACCCGTTCATCAAGTTATCAACTTTCTCCCGCTCCGGCATGGTGTGGGCCATTTTGTCGATTAAAGAAGCGAATTCGTCATCATCAAAAATCCAGTTCATATCTAACCACTTTCGTTCTAATATTTCCCACTCTTCAAATGAATTCAAGCGCTGAGCTGCAACGTGATTTAGAGAACATTCTCCTACCTTTTGACCTGGTTCAAAATGATAAAATAAAAATAAGGGGATCGAAGTGCGAAGAGTTATGTAAAAAGCCGAGGTTGATTGCTGACTCTTCCCTTGAATATCCAACCAAATCCAATGATCCTGACAATAAATAAAGGATTGAGCTTGAAAATAATCATTACGGTTCTTCATTGAGCTAATGTACCATATTCCGTTATTTATCTTGAACACCAATTCAGGTTCTATAAAATTAAGAGGGAAATCGGCCGTCGTTTCTCCAACCAGCACATGACCACTTAATTCGGATGCATCGTTAGCTTCACTTTGTGCCATCATTCGATAATGCTTTTCCTTCAAAATTCGGCTTGTGATCCGTGCCAGAATTTCCTCTATCGTTTCTTGATCGAGCTGTGTTTTGACGATATAGTCAATAGCCCCAAGGCGCATAGCCTCTTGAACATAGTTAAAATCCTGGTGACATGTAAGGACAACCATCCAAGTGTCCGGGAATCGCTCCCTAACTTTTCTCATCAATTCCAGACCACCCATGACGGGCATCGTCAAATCGACAAAAATAAGCTCAGCGGGATTTTCCTGCAGCAGCTTAAGAGCAATTTCTCCATTTCCGGCTTCACCCATGATTTCAATTTGGTATTGATCCCATGGAAAAACAGAAATGATTCCTTTTCTGACAAGCTTTTCGTCATCCACAATCAGCGCCTTTATCATTCACATTCCCCCTATTCTATGAGCTATTCTTTTAGAATGAATTATACAGAGTTTTGTCGAAAATATGTATGAAAATAAGAAAAACGTCTATCGACGTACATTCTCAGAGGACAGACCGCTATTAGAGGTTGTTTTTCTTGCGATATAAGGATGCATACTCTTTGAAGTTTATACTTTCTTATATCTTAACCAAAAACCCTACCAGCATATGCCAGTAGGGTCCGAGCGATCTATAAACAGAATATTTTCGCGATAATGACTAATAGAATGAACAAGACCAGGATCATCCCTGTAGACCTGAACAAATGATGATGGTGGTGGCAGCAATGATGTCTATGTTCCAGAACCTCACTCATTTTCATCCCTCCCATTTGTCTTGATTACATCCATAGTATATGTACCTAGACAAAAAGCGAACCGGGACAAATGACTATTTAAATGGTCGGTTTCATGATGTTTGACCATCATCAACTAGCTTGCTTATACCTAAAAACGGCTCCGCCCGCAATCGCGCGAACAGAGCCGTTTTCTAAACTTATATTATTGATGTGACTCCGTATAGATCTGCCAGGTAACACCAAACTTATCCGTTATAATGCCGTAAGCAGAGCTGAAAAAAGTCTCTTGAAGAGGCATGTCCACTGTGCCATCTTGTTTCAAGCCTTCGAAGTACTGTGTCGACTGTTCTTTGTCGCTCGTCGAAATACAGATGGTGACTTGGTTCCCAGATTGATGAGGTTGACCAGGAAACGTATCGGAAAACATTACAGCATCTTCTCCGATTTGTATTGTTGCATGCGATACAAGTCCCTTAGCCTCCGCTGGTAAAGGCATTTCAGGATTTTCCGGCATCTCGCCAAAAGTTTGTTTAAAAGCAACTTTCGCGCCGAGCGCCTTTTCATAAAAATCAATAGCCTCAGTTGCATTACCATTCATTACGAGATAAGGTATTAATTTAACTGCCATCACCACAACTCCTTCGTTCCTCAAATTTTTCTTTTCAACTTTCTCAAATCAACTTCTATTATAACACATAACTGATAACTTAATTCCCAAGTGTACCGGAAAATACCAGTCATTATTGAGCCAGTGATTATTCAAATAAGTTTTCGGAAATAATTAGGAAATGCAATCATTATTTTTATGGAGATGGGTTATGGATATGATTTGGCAATACTCGATGAGAACTTTGTTAGGTTTTGGATTTTTACTGCTATTAACGCGCATTTTAGGAAAAAAACAATTAAGTCATATGACATTTTTCACATATATTACGGGAATTGCTCTCGGAAACATTGCTGGTGAGATGGTCATACACAAAGAAATTCCGGTACTCGCTGGCATAACTGGATTGACCTTGTGGACAATATTAACCATATTCATTGAAAAACTAAGTCTTAAATCACCATGGGTTAGAGTTATACTCGATGGAGAACCGGCAATCGTCATCAAAAATGGACGAATTCAGCCTAAAGCCATGGCTTTAGCCAAATTAAATATGGACGATTTAAGCATGCTGCTTAGAGAAAACAATGTTTTCTCTGTTCGGGAGGTTGACTATGCTATTTTAGAACCCAATGGAAGATTAAGTGTATTAAAGAAACAAGAAGAGGAAAATCCAACAAAAAAGGATCTGCAGATACCTATTCAAAAGCGTTTATATCTTCCGACTGAACTTATTTCTGACGGCAAAATCGTAGAAAAGAACTTAAAGAATCTGCAATTAAGCCACGAGTGGCTTGAACAACAAATCAAACAACTCGGGGCGCAGTCCATACATGAAGTATTCTTTGCCGAGCTTCAAAGTGATGGGAGTATTTTTATAGATAAAAAAATGGATCAATAGTACTTTCTGATATCTTTAAATAGCAAAGGTCTTGCCTCCAGAATATCTAGGAGACAAGACCCAATGGCTGTGGTAATCACAGTGAAATACCTTTATCATTTCCAAGCGAATTCTTCTGCAATTTTGGGATCAAGGCATAAGCAAACGTGCATAATGGGCTTAACCACAAGAAAATGGCATAAGGTGCATATTCAATAACCGGAACACCTAGCGTTGCTGCGAAGAAGGCGCCACTGACGCCCCATGGAATCAATGGGTTCACGAGCGTACCGCAATCTTCCAGTGTACGGGATAGCGTCTTCGCTGGAATATTTCTGCGGGTATATTCATCCTTGAACATTTGACCTGGCAAAAGGATCGAGAGATATTGCTCACCGGTCATACCGTTTACCGCAATCGACGATACACCTGTCATGAGGACAATGCTGCTTTTACGCTTCAGTGGTTGAATGACTTTACGGAAGAAGGATTCAATGACACCGCAATGCTGCAGCAATCCTCCTAACGATAAAGCAATTAAGATTAGCGATATGGACCACATCATCGATTGCAAGCCGCCGCGGTTGACGATGGAAGCGACCGTTTCGTTGGCGATCGTGCTCTTGTAGCCGCTCTGCATCACACTGAACCAGACATCGATTGCCGTCTGCTGCTGAACCAAGGCGGTCACTAGAAGTCCAGTAACAATACCGATCACTAGCGTCGGAAGAATCGGAACCCGCTTAATAGAGCACACAATAACAGCGAGCGGTGAAAGCAACGTTAGCCAGTGAATATGGAACCCCTCTTGCAATGCAAGCTTAATTTGCTCTATCGATGAAACATCGATGATATCGGACTTTGGCGCTAGCAGGAAAAAAGCAGTAGTAACAATAAGCGCCGGAATCGTTGTATATAACATGTTACGAATATGCGTGAATATAGAAATTCCTGCTACCGCGGGAGCAAAATTCGTCGTATCGGACAAGGGCGACATTTTATCGCCAAAACAAGCCCCACAGATGATCGCTCCAGCTGCCAAAGTTGGTGAAACGCCCGTCGTTAGTGCTATCCCCATGAAGGCTACGCCGACCGTACTGACCGTCGTAAACGAGCTGCCTGTGAACATGGAAACGATAATCGTGACATATAACGCGCTAACCGCAAAATAATGAGGATTAATATAATCCAAACCATAGTATAAAATCGTCGGTACCGTGCCGCTCATCATCCATACGGCGATCAGAATCCCTATAAGCGAGAGGATCAGAATTGGCATGATGGCCGTTTGAATACCTTGAATGATGGCGGATTCGATCCTTTTCCAAGGAAAACCGAATAAGCGCAATAAGGTAGCTGTGCCAACGGTTGCTGTAAGAAGCGGAAGATGCGGTTCCGATTTAAACAGAAAGATCGATACAAACAGAAGTGCTAGAATAAAAACGATGATCATAATGCTTTTTGAAAAACTAAGCTGTCGTTCCATGCTGATAAGGCTCCTTGTACATTGTTGTGGCGGAAAAAGATTCATATCTCTGTCCACTTTTGTCATATTAGTTTATGGCCTCTTCCGCTTTCAAGCTTTTTTGCTTTTTTGCATTGAAGCACAAATGTAATATTAACATAAGTAGGGTTAGAGTCAATGTCTATGAGCATAAATAACGGGATTTCCCAGCTGTTTAGACCAAATCGACATATGTGAAAATGCCGAAAAAGGCGACAGCTTCGAGCCGTCGCCTTCAAACCAATCTCGTTTATTTCACGTAGTAATGAAGTGGATATGTGCGGTATTGAGCCGGAGCCATTTTCTCGGATGTGTAGAACCCGGCCGGAGCCTGAAGCAAATCTGGGATGCGGTTGACAACCGTTGCACACGTAAGCTCTACCGTTGCTGGGCATGCGATGTTGACCTCTGTCTTCGGCTCACCTTTAATTACCCAATCGTTGTGATCCACTTCGTCCTCCGCATACACTTTACCAATACATTCCGCTACGATGACCGGTCCCTGATGGGTAACGGTTGTAACGACCGCGGACATGCCGGTGGCATCTCCAGCAGGAATCGTTTTGCCAAGTGTAGTGGAGTAAAGATCTTTATCATGCGTCATCGGAATCAATTGCTGATCCATCGATTTAATCGTCCATCCAAACTGTGAGCACAGCCATTCGTTGGCGTTTCTCATAAAGGACGGAAGATCGTTGTTGCTGGCTATCTTCTCTTCGAATTCTTTAAGCGTTAGACCTGCACCGTGAACTTCTGCGAGAGCGATGCCGTACTCTTCAACATTGTAACTGGACTTGCCTTCAATTTTCGTAATCTGATGCGTTGCACCCGCGAGTACGGTGATTAAATTGCCCCAGAACACATCCTGATACCCCGAACCGGTTAAGGTACAATTGTTGTCTTTGGCAAGACGGTCCAAACGGTTCGTCAATGCAGGAGAAGTCGTCCAAGGATAGAACGCTTCTTCACATGTACTGATCGCGTTCACGCCGTAACGTGCAGCCAATTCAAAAGCGCTATACGTATCCGTCAATAAGCTTGTCGTTGAAATGATGCACACCTCTGCGTCGCATTCTTTGAATACTTCCTCGGCATCGGAGCGAACAGGAACATTCAATTTCACACCCAAGCCGGCTACCTCTCCTACATCTTTGCCGACGACGTTCGGATTGAGATCGATCGCCCCTACGATTTCTGCGCCTTTCTCATACAAATATCTAAGAAAAACCTGTCCCATTTTACCGCAGCCGTATTGAATAACTCTAATTTTTTCTTTCATGTGGATAGCCTCCTGCATTGTTATTTTTTTCACAAATCATGATTGAACCAATGAATGGTAGGAGCTCCTATGCCCTTATCATAAACTCTATAGTAACTATAGAGTCAACCCCTCTTTATCGGAACTTGCAATTTCATAAACATATTACGTTCGTCATGATGGAATACCGGCAGCTCCACCACCACTTCACAGATATAATCCCCGATCACCTCGTAGCCCTGCTCATGTACATAATCGAACAATTTGTCCGCATACTCCCGCTCGTAAAAGAAACTGTCGCAATATATGCACAAGTAGTCGTGCTCCGGGATGATCTCTACTCCTGCCTGCATTTCAAAATCGGGATCTACGAACAAAAAAACTTCCGTAGATACAAACTGTCCCTGTTCAATCGTATCCTGTCGGATAATGGAGCCGACATTGCAAAAATAAGCCATCGGCAAATGGTTGACGATCGCTTGAGCCCGCAGCTCCCGTAGTATGTATTCATATGTTTCAAGCGTATTTTCATAAATATTGACTTCGCTGTCATAGCAATAGATTTTTCGCTCCGGAATATGCTGCAGAACGATATGCCCATCCTCCGGAGCGTTCATATACGTGTCATAATTTTTAATGCTGACCTGGACCGCTTTTTTCATCTGATCCAGTTCTTTCATTTTGTGCTCAATAAGAGCCGCTTGCTGCTGCAGCATCTCGGGGATCGATTCCACATTTTCAGTGTCAAACCAAGCTTTAATATTGTCTAATGACATGCCCAAATATTTCATATAGTTAATCATGTCCAGTCTGGCGCATTGCTTGATCCCGTAATACCGGTATCCCGTATTTTCATCAACATACTCAGGCTCTAACAGCCCCAGCTTGGCATAATATCGCAGCGTTTGCACAGATGTGTGATTCAATTCGGCCATACGGCCGATCGATAATTTATCCATAACAATAAACCCTTTCATTCATGTCTATGCCATATCTAATATTTGGAAGCTACAACAATGGCGAAATTAATCGCATCAGAGATTCTAGAATCCGTTTTAGGATACTTCGCTTATGAAAAGAGTCCCATGTAATCCGAATGGAATCGTTAAAGTCTTTTTCAAAATCACGTTTAATATCGAGAACCGTTGGTGATTCATACAGCACAGCTGTCAATTCATAATTCAGCTCAAAGCTGCGGATGTCCATATTTGCTGTACCAATTGTTGAGATTTCATCATCAACCAGCACAATTTTCGCATGCACAAAACCATCTTTATAATGATAGATCGAAGCTCCTGCTTTGAGGAGTGGCGTAAAGTAGGATTGAGATGCCTGGTCACTAATGACACTATCGCTTATTCCCGGGTAAAGGATACGGACATCAATTCCGGCTGTTGCGCTAAGTCGCAGTAATGTTAATGTCTCTTGATCCGGTATGAAGTATGGCGTTGCAATCCAAATCGATTTTTTGGCTGACCCCATAATAGCTAATAGTGCGTTGCGGATGCTTGTGTCATCTGAGCTTGGACCGCTTGCAACGATTTGAACAGCGCCACCTGTTTGATGCTTTTCATGATTCGGAAAGTATTCTCTGTTAATAAATGAATCCCAATCATAAGGGTTTCCATCACTGGTAGCGTAGAGCCAATCTTCCAGAAAAATAGCTTGCAGCTTATATAATGCTTTTCCTTCGATTTTGAGATGACTATCACGCCAGACAGGAAATCTTTTAGAACGGCTGAGATATTCATCACCGACGTTAAGCCCGCCTGTAAAGCCAATGACTCCATCTACGATCACAATTTTGCGGTGATTACGATAATTTACGGTTTCGAGCAGCCATGGAGAAAGAACGGGATCAAATTCGACAACCTCAATTCCAGCATCTTTCATGGGCTGTAAGAAGCTTTTGCGTAATGTATGGCTTCCGAGATCATCGAAAAGAAAACGTACGATAACACCGGATTTCGCTTTTTTGATCAATGCGTCCCGAATGGTTGTACCGATTTCATCTGATCGATAAATATAGTATTGGATATGGATATGATGTGTGGCATTTTCAATAGCTTGCAAAATTTCAGTAAATGTCTCTTCCCCATTGGTCAGGAGTTGGGTTGTTGTTTCCGTTGCGACAGGGCCGCCGCTAAATTTTTGTATTGCTTTTGTCAAAAAGTCAGAGCGCTCGCTTAAAGAGGCAGAGGGTTCCAAATTCAAACGTCTTCCTGCTAAAATATCCCGGAATAACTTTCTTTGCTCTTCCGCACGACGTAAATGCTTTTTCCGTCTCCAACGGCTTCTTCCAAAAAGCAGGTAGAATACTACACCTATTGCCGGAAGAAATGCTAATATTAAAAACCAAGCTAATGTACTTTGCGGTGATCGATTTTCAATAAAAATAATGAAGCAAATACCTAAAATAGTAATGGGCCATATGATACCTATAAGAGTCTTTAACGATATAACGGATTTATCTATGACAATCAAACAAGACACCACAAGTGCAAAAACGATCACCAATTGAACGACACGATTTTTCATATGATTAAATGATATACCCCCCGGTCAAGAAAAAAGGACATTTTCGCGTTGAGTTGCGAATGTCCATTTATGATATACAACAATATATATTTTTACAGTATTCACCTGTGTTCGTCAATATCCTACCTAGTGGGCCTGCATCCCTGTCGTATTCCATAGAATTGTCTACGTTATTTTGATCTCACTATCGTTAACCAAACCGATGGCTTTCGAGTCGTTCGGCCATTGATTGTCGGATATCGTAACATTCTTACACGCCTTAAGCTCTATTGGGTATTTCATGACATGATGCGGTGGATAAGAGTCGCTTGTTTCGATGACATTGTTGACGAAGCGGATCCCGTCGACCGAATGGCCGCTTACGATTCCGACATCGAATGTAACGAATCGATTATTTTCAATAGAAATATTACGATGATAACATTGCTCGTATGCTTCCGGGTTTTCGATTTCGGGATCGATATCGATGACGGCACGCCCCCAATCTGGGCAGCAATAATTGCAATCCATAAATTCATTGTTGCGAATCATGACCTGCTTCACGTCACCAGACTCGAACCAATAGTTTGCATCGCCGGATATTTTGATGCCTGCTCCAGGTGTGCTGATTTTATTATGCTCAAGCAGTACGCTACCAGCTGTGGTGATCAAAAAGCCTCGTGCGCGGTTCGCCCTTACTGTGGAATGCGTGACAGTTAGATCGGGATTCGATGATCTATTCCCGATGACATCATGGATATGAACATCATCTGGCAGCGGCTGATCAAATGTAACGATAATATAATCTTTATTCAATACTTTCACATTTTTAGCCCTTAAGTTTGCATACGGCAATAGGGAGTCGCGTCGTACGAATTCGATGAGGTCCCCGGGTTCAGCGATTTTGATCCCCTTGGACATCCCATGAGCGAGTTCGACCATAAGCTGATCTTCGCCAAGCTTTTCGGTGATTCTAGCATAAATACCGTGCACATTGCATGGATCGTCCAATTGATTCTCCAATAGACATTGGTCGATCGTGATCTGGCCGCGGCAAAATACAAAGTGAGTGGCATCTGCCGTCGCAGTTACCATACGATCTGATCCGGGTCTACGCATGACGTTGAATTTATGCAGGCGTATATTCCTGCACCATTGTGCAAGCAGTCCCATCCCCGGCGCATGATGGATGTTAATGGAATCCAAGATGACGTTCTCCCCGCCATTAACGAAAAAAGCCGGATTCTCTCTTCTACTGAATCGCATGACGATGACGTTGCCGATCTGCGGAAGCTGTATATTCTTGCCTCGATACGTAATAACACCTGGACGCGATTCTTCGATACGCACCTTCCGATAATTGCCCCAGCTTATTCTATCGCCGCTTTGGTAGGCAGGCGCTTTGGTTCGAGGATCGAATTCGTTGAGTCCCCACACCTTTTCAGTTTTCCCGCCAAAATTAAACCAAACACCATCGTTTTCGATTTTATAGTTCGTCCCTTCCGGTAATTGTAAATCAAATGAATCATCGTCAGCGCGGATAACCGTTCCTTGGGCAAACATAGGGTTTTCCCAATCGATTACAATATTCCGAATCGTTGCATTACGGCAGTGATCGATCACGAAGGGAATCATCGGACCATGAAAGATAAATTCCGAGCCTTGGCCATCGATCGTAATCCCGTTATGATCTGTTAGTTGAAAAGCGATTCGACGCAATCCCTCCTGATCATGGTTCGAAATGAACAACTGCTTCTCTGCTGCTTTATCAGGCCAAAAATGATATCTGCCTTGCGGAAAAACAAGCTCAGCGCCTTCTATTTCCCTGCAATATTCCAGTGCGGACATGACGGCGAGCGTATTATCGAAGCCTTGTTCAGGCTTTGCACCAAACTGATCCATAGATATAATCATAATTTTATCCTCCTCTTAGTTACTCGGGTGGTCTCTATTTCCCGTTGCGATACTCTTGCGGGGTAACATCGTTACACTTCTTGAAAAAACGGGTAAAGGCAAGCCCAGATAGATAGCCCACCGCTTTAGCGATATCCTGGGTTTTCATGTTCGTTTCCTTTAACAGCTTTTTTGCTTCTTCGTTGCGAACCGAAGCAATATACTCGGATATGCCGATACCTGTCACGTTTTTATACAAGCGTGATAAATAAGAAGCATTCAAATGAACTTGTTCGGCAAGGTCTGTTAGTGATATATTGCCGGCGATATTTGCATGAACATATTCGCGCACCTTATCGATGATAATATGCGAACTTTTATCCTTATCGTTGTTTTGGCAATCGAATATACATTCCGCCAATCGCTTGAAATATTCAATCAATTCCACCCACGAAATAATATTGCTTGTGTCGAACAGCTTGTCGATCGGCACCTGCTCAACCACTTTGCGCATGAGACCATGCCTGTTCATATAAGACATGAAGATCGATGCAAGGGAATGATAAATTTCCATTTTGAGGTAATCATTGCATTCGTCTTCCGCGAGACTGCCCAGAACTTCCTTCAGTACAATCGTAAATTGCTCTTCTCCTCCATTTTCAAGATGGAAGTTCATGAGCTGAAATTTCCTTAGCAGCGAGAATCCGATTACTTTATTCGCGCTTGCGGTCTCCATCTCCGATATGGGAGAATGATTACCTTCAACCAATAACACTTCACATTGTAAACCGATTTCTTGCGCCAACAGTGACAGGAACCGGTCGAACTTTTCGGAGATCCCAGTCCATTCGCAGGGCTGATCGCTTAAAACGAAAGAAACGGGCAATCGCAGCAAATCCCGGCACGCGTTCTGTATCGTTTCAAGTATTCCTTTAACGAAATAGAACGTACGCTGCCATACTTCGTCTTCAGTAAGGAACGCTTCTGATTTTTTGGGCTGGATGAAGCATATCATTTTGGATTGTTCGTACACGACCGATATAAATTTCGCACCCTCGCCTAGGCATTCCTCCATGATGTTCTGTACGGCGAAGATTAGCAGATCCTGCTCGGGTCTCATCGAGATATTGCGCCAGCTGTCAATGCGTGCAATAAGTAGATAAACAGGAAAGCGGCTATGCAGAGGCATACCTATCTCAGCAAAATCTTTTTCGATGCGAGCATGATTTTTCGATTTTCCATGCAGCAGCGCCATCATGTACTCCTTCTGCAGCATTGGGATGGCTAACTTCATGTGCCGTTCTGCTTTTTCGACTAGCTTCTTCGCTGTAAATTCTTCCTCGATCGATTGAATGGCCCTTGATACGACTTGAACAATTTTGGACTGCTCTTCTGTTTTCAATATGTAGTCGAACGCACCCAGACTCAGCGCGCTTTGCACATAATCAAAATCGTTATAACTGGTCAAAAAGATGACTTTGCAGCTCGGCCACTGCACTTTAATCTCTTGCAGCAATTCGATCCCTTCCATATGAGGCATCTTGATATCGGACAGGACGATGTCGATTTTATTTTTCATGAGGATTTCAAGCGCTTGCATGCCTGAATATGCTTTATATACTTCAACATCAAGCTGTACTTCCTCCAGAAGCGTTTCAGATAAATGATCGACAATAATCGGAACGTCATCTACGATTAACAGACGATGCAAATTCAATCTCCCCTTAATTCAGGAATAGGCTCTTTTTTAAATCGAAGTCGTACCCATAAGCCGCCCAAACCAGATCTACCGAGCTTAATTCCACTGTCTGGTCCAAACTTGATCCGGATGCGTCTGTGTACATTGTTTAGACCCGATATATCTTCGTTAGTACCTGGTGTGCGTAGAACCTGTTCTTGCAACTGAGAGATGTCATCATCCGTCAACAAATCGCCGTTATCCTCAACATGGATCATGATGTGGGTATCATCTTCGTTCACATGAATGAAGAGCTTGCCGCCGGAATGTTTATTGCTGAACGCATATTTATACGCATTTTCAATGACAGGCTGTACAATTAATCTCGGTACGGCCAATGATTGACTGAACGAAATTTGCTCCGGAAAAGTAACGTCAACGCGGTCCATAAAACATATTTTTTGAATGTTCACATACGTCTGGCTATGGTTCATTTCGGTTACTAACGGTATTTCATCGGCACCGTCCCGTGTCATAAGTTGAAAGTACTGCCCGACTGATAACGAGAAACGGTAAGCGGTCTCAATATCTTCCGATAAAATCAGCTGATTTAGAACGAACAGACAATTATATAGAAAGTGTGGATTAATTTGTGATTGCAACCGCTTTAATTCATGGCGCTGACTGATAATTTTCTGGTGATACACTTCCGAGATGAGCTCGTCCAATCTTTCGACCATATCATTATAGCCTTGATATAAATAAGCAAATTCATCATTGCGACGCGGTACCTCGATCGGCTGCAGTTGACCCGTCTTCGTACGCTTGAACGCGATGACCAGTTTTTTAAGCGGCTTGTGAATGATACGGTAGATCGAGTAAGAAAAGAGGACGATCAATATGAGCGACACGGCAAAGAGTATCCACAGCTTTATTTCGTACTTTCTCAATTCCCCCAGCAAGCTGCTTTCCGGGATAAAAGTTACCATGTACATCCCCAGTGTTGGAGACAGACGATACGCAAGCATATATCGTTCTTTTTGGTAAGTAACATACTCGATTCCCTCAGTAGCTTTCCATTGATGAAGATGGTTTTGCAGCCATATGGTACGTTTCGGGTCAATTCCAGTGGAGACGAATGATCCCTCAAAAAAACCGGCAAGCTCCGTGCTTATCCCTACCGATTGAGGGGTGTCAGATAACAGATTCCGAAGTTCAGGCAAGGAAAGCTCCACACTTTGCACAAATAGCGGACGATTATTCTGAGCACCTCCGTATCGGAAACGAATCCATAGACGCCCGTCCCAGGAAACCAAGGATCCTTCATGGGTGTACAACTTCACCATAGCCTCATATTCCGGAGCATTGATAGAGGTAAAATACTCCGAGCTCGAGATGGTCCGGTTAATGGAAGGAATATAGGTCTTCACCTCTGAAATAAACGGACTCGATTGCTTCACAAGCTTGAGTCTTCGTTGAATCGACTGTATTTTCTCGACTTTCTCATAGTCGTCCAATTCATTGCCATTTGCAGCCAATATCAGCAGATCTTTATCCAATACGAACTCCGGCAGCAGCCGTAGAATCCGTTCGCTCTCAATTTCCAACAAATGCAGGACGTTCATATTGCTGGCCAGGATCGACTCCGAAATTTTATTCTTCAGATCTTCTTTCCCGTTATTGACGAATGTAAGCATGATGAGAAACAAAGGAGTCAATATCATGATAAAGGCTAATATAAGCCGCAAAAAAATCGGTGACGATCTGCGGATTCCATGCACCAATAATCACTCTCCTTGTTTCATACATCAAAATTCTCGTTGTCTATTATTCTTTGACACTGCCCATGACAATCCCTTTTACGAAGAAACGCTGCAGGAAAGGATATACGAGCAAAATCGGCAGGGCTGCAACATAGATTTGAGCGGCAGTACTTGTACGATCGGACATTTGCAGCAGCAGCTCCGCTTCCTGAGCCGATAAAAAACGCGGATCTTTGCTAATCACGATGGTTTGCAGAAAGGTTTGCAACGGGTAGTTGTCCGGGTTATTCATCAGAATTAACCCATCAAACCAGCTGTTCCAATGTCCTACCATACTGAATAGTGTAATCGTTGCCAAAGCAGGAAGCGAGAGCGGAACATAAAATTTCCACAAAATCATAAAATGTCCTGCTCCATCTATACGGGCCGATTCTTCCAGCTCCTTCGGCAAACTGCGGAAAAAATTAAGAAGTAAAATGACATTAAATACAGGCACAGCCGATGGAAGGACAAGCGCCCAGATCGAATCCATTAGCCCCGTTGCCTTGATCGTCATAAACCATGGAATCAGTCCGCCACTAAATAACATCGTAATAACGAATATCCAGACATATACGGTCCGGGGACGAAAATAGGATGAATCTTTCGATAACGGATAAGCAGCCGTAATTGTCAGCAGCAAATTGATTCCCGTTCCCAGCAGTACACGTTTGACGGATACCCAAAAGGCAGTAAAGTATTGGGGCTTATCAAATATATTCTGATATGCTGCCGTTGTAAATTCGACAGGCCAGAGCTTCACAATTCCGGCCGAAGCCGCAGCCCCTGAACTTAGCGATACCGCAAAAATATGGACGAGCGGCAACACACAGAGAAGAGAAAGCGCCATCAAAAAGACGTAGTTGCAGACAACGAATATTTTTCTGCTTATAGAAGCGTGGGAAACCATGATTGTACTCCCCTCCGGGTTAGAAAATACGGTAGTTGGCAAAACGGTAAGCCATAAAATAAGAACAAGCAATCATAATTAAGGAGACGGTGGACTTCAGCAGTCCAACTGCCGTAGCAAGTCCGTATTGGGATTGTAAAATGCCAAGACGATAGACAAGCGTGTCGATGATATCGCCGCTTTCATATACGGGCGGACTATACAAGTTAAAAATTTGATCGAAGCCCGCATTCAGAACATTCCCGATACTAAGCGTCACCATTAAAATGGCAATGGGCATAATCCCCGGCAGCGTTACATGCCACATCTGGCGAATCCGATTGGCTCCATCGATGCTTGCAGCTTCGTATAAAGTAGGGTTAATACCCGTTAACGCCGCTAAATACACGATCGTGCTGAATCCGAATTCTTTCCAAACATCGGACGACACGAGAATAAACCGAAACCAGTTATTGTCTCCAAGAAAAAAAATCGGTTGAACACCGAATATTCCGAGGGTTTGATTGACTAATCCGTTTGACGGAGACAACAGATCGATCAGAATCCCGCCTAAAATAACCCAGGAAAGAAAATGAGGCAAATAAACAAGGGTTTGAAACGTTCTTTTAAACATCGTTTTTCTTACTTCATTCAAAAGTAATGCAACGAAAATTGGTACGATGAGACCTGCGATTATTTTCATCGATGCGATCAACAGTGTATTTACGAAGACTCTCTTTGTATCCGGTAGATTGAACAAATACTCAAAATTTCTCCAACCTACCCAAGGAGATCCGAATATTCCTTTAGTGGGAATATACTTCTCAAAAGCGATCACAATCCCCGCCATCGGCCAGTAGCTATAGACAGCCAATATCGCCAAACTTGGCAGCAGCATGAGATGTAAAGGCAACCGTTCATTTCGTAGAAACTTCAGCATGTCTTAAGAAACCTCCGTTTATAGAATGTCCATGATGGATTGAAGTGCTCTGAATGCGAATCTTATTCGCTTCCCGAGCACTTCTTTCCGCCCTATTTCTTTACTGTTTCATACCATTCATTGGCTTCCTTGGTCATTTGTTCGCCGCCAAGCTTTTTCCATTCCTCTACGAATTTATCGAATTCGTCCACCGATACTTTGTTCATAATGATTTTGGTGAAGGTTTCCTTCGTTTTTTCTCCCAGTATTCCTTTCATCTCGAGCATAGCCGGTGTCAAGGTTCCATAAAACTCATCTACCTGGTACCGTTTCTCCTGGTCATACTGATTCATGATCGCAAACGATCCGCCTGGCTTGGAGATCGCCCATTCGTTCCACATATTCAGGTCTCCCGCCAAATATTGCTGTACGCGCTTGTAACGTAAATTGATTTCAGGGTTCGTTCCGAGCAGCGACGGGTCTTTCGCTTCGATTGCTTTTGGAAGCAGTTTTCCAGCAGGAAGATTCTCATCTTGGGCGAAAAATACGGTTGGATTGATCTTCCATAGCAACGCGCTCTTATCAACCTCCGATTTTCCGAACATGTACACTTTATTATCATCCCTCGAACTAGTTTGGATCTCAATCCACTTATTGATAATCTTCATCACGGCTTCAGGATGCTTCGCCTTTTTGGATACAACGAAATAAGAGTCTACACCGATACCTGTGGCGGTCTTCGCTGGATTATCGTCAATTGACACAATTGGATAAGCTTCCCAATCTTGAGCAAGCTTCCCATTCTGTACTGCAGCTGATTGAAGAGGCCAAATGCTCTGCCAGAACGCCCCATATGCTATGCCTATTTTGCCCGCAACGACAAGCTCGTTTTCCTTATCCTGATCTTTAACGGCAAATTCGGGATCGATCATTCCCGCTTTGTACATATCCTGGAGTTGCTTGAGTGCCTGCTTCATTTCCGGCATGATGGTTCCAAACATCAACTTGCCTGAGGAATCTTTGACCCATATGCCCGGATAGGCATGGTACCCGTTGAAGAAGCCTTGCAGATCATATGCTCCGCCATTAATATAGTCACTGTTAAGAGCGAAAGCATAGGTCTTGCCGGTTCCACTAGGATCCTGTTTTGTGAATTCTTCGGCGATCTTGATCACGTCCTGCATCGTCTGCGGCTTAGGTAAGCCAAGCTTCTCCAGCCAGTCCTTGCGAATCCACAAATAGCTGGAAGAGTTATAAGGATTGTCTGTAGCAGGGAAAGCCATTAGTCGGTTATCGAACGTAGCGGTGCTTAACTGGCGCCCTCCGTCAAGATTGAACCATTCCTTCGTCTTCGGAGTTGCATATTTATCGAATATATCCGTTACGTCCGCAATCATATCTGCTTCCTGTAACTCTTGCAGTTCACTAGCTGAGACACGGAAAAAGTCCGGAATGTTATTCGAGGCAATGCTGATTTTGAGCTTTTCCGAATACTTGTCGGAAACCCAGCTGTTCTTGATTTTAATGCCGAGATCCTTCTCATAGGCATCGTAAACCGCATTCTTATCGATGGATTCACCTTCATCAAACTTAATGTTGCTAACGGAACGTATCGTTGTCAATTCAATTGGCGGATCATACTTAGCCATCGGGTCGGTAGGAGTTTCCCCCGTTTTTTCAGTCGGCGCAGACGTTTCTCCCTGTGGCTGATTTGACGAATTACCGCCGCAAGCTGTCATGAAACTCAATGCAGATACGAGTGCAATGGACAAGCCCATTTTTAACAATCTCTTCTTCATGGCAAAGATCCCCCTACTTTTCATTTGCTATTTATGAAAGAAACCGGTTTCTTTGTCTTCATTATATTGGGAGGAGGAAATATCAGACAACATACGCATTTTTACATTGTAATACTCACTTTTACCATTTCATAATCAACTAGAGTAAAAGATTAATGACAAATTGAATAAGGGGATTTATTTGTCATTGATTCACGACACATAATTCCCCTTAGAAATTTGTAATTTTCATTTAATGATGTCCATTCGCTTCAGGAATCTGTACATAAGTAGAGGCAAAAAGATCAAAATCGGTAGACCTTCAAGCAACACTTTCGAGCCATATTTTATTTAAAAATTCTTCCTACAGCCAAAATATATTTTAATTTTTCATCATAATTACTGGCCGTAAATTTCTCTACCCTGTTGAATGTTTGATCCTTATGGAGAGCTGGCCGTGGTCGTTCATTATTCTGATCCGTAGTGTTCCAGTCGGCTTCCATTTGGAAAGCATGTTCAAACATAAAGATGATGTGAAGATCTTCTTTTCCTTGGGCAATGGCTTTGCCGGTTACATTTTGTGCAGTCATAGCGATCGAACCGTTTTGTAATTCCCCTTTCGTTGCCCCACTTAAAGTTAAATCGTAACGAAGAGGAAGAATGGCATAATTATCTTCAATGGAATCGCTAGAAAGATCAGATTCTTTCATGAGTTCGATCATTTGATACTTGTCTAATAATTCACTTTCAAGATGCACCAATCCTGTCTTGGGATCTACTTTCGCTTGAAGATTTAAATGATCAATTAGTGCACGCACCGGAATAAACAAAGACTGTTTATACATGACCGGAATGGTATCAATTGTTTTTGCAACGTTATTGACTTCAATATCCTTGGATCCGGCTGTAATCTTTAATACTTTGTCGTTCAATTGGATGGAAGCTGTTTTTGATGCCGAGTCGTAACTTACTTTGGCACCGATTAGCTCGCTTACTGCGCGCAAAGGGATCATCAGGCGATGATTTTCATCGAGGTAAGGCTGTTTCGGAAAAGTATACAGCACATCAAATTCGTTGATTTGCAGCAATACCGGTACATTCTTTTCGATCGTGAATGAAGAAGCATAACTGTGCTTGGTTAATCCTGAAAATGCGGCTATTACGGTCATCGCTGCGATGAAAATCTTCGCCTTTTTCATTCTTCTTTCACTCCTAAGTTTGATTTGTAGTGGTAGGAAACAATATAACTGTATGAAATTGTTTCACTGTAAAAAACGTTCAATTAATCAAAAAGTTATATATGAAAACGAAAATCATTAAGAAAATCCAATATGGTTCCACCTCATACAAAAACAAAACAAGCCCGTGCTATCACAGACTTGTTTGTTCCATACATTGCTATGTTTTCACCTGGAATGCTTCTAAAATCCGAGTTTGAACGTTTGGATTTTTTTAGGAAGGCAATGCACATGCAAAGCCCCTTCCCGCAGTTCGATTTCCTCCGTCACCTGTTCCAGCAAATCGGTTTCAAATGCGGATTTCATATTTTGATAGCAGCGAATACTGACCTGTGCAGGTTCAGTCTCCGCGTTATAATTCCGCAGCACAAGCCCATGACCATCCTCTGAACCTTTTAAAGCGGATAGAATAACATCCCCTTGAATATCAAACATTTTCGCTGATAATGGCAGAGGCGGTTTGTTCTCGTTCGGATCCACTCGTGTAAATTGGGATTGAATCTCTGTGTCCTGTACCCACGGACGTCCGCTGGACCATTTCAGTTCATCCATTGGCAGCACCTTCTGCTTTAAGCCCTGATGAAACAATTCGGCCTCTTTATACAGATGTGAAGCTGACTCCATAGCAATGGGCCGTACAGCTAAATCAAACGAATGAATACCTAAACACTGGCCCTGGATTTGATCATCCACATCTAGTGGAATTTCACTAAAATGAATGGCGTGTACCCCACGGATTAACGTGACCGCGAGTTCTTGCCCTTGCTGAACCATTTCATATTCATGAAGCCCTTTCGCATAACAAGCCAAACCATACTCACCATAATCCGCAGCAACCATTTTCCAGAACGGATGGATATACGCATTTCTTGCCCACTCTTCATCCGCACCCGGAAGACGCGTCACCATATCAAATTGCCCTCCGGCAATACTTGTTTTCATGGTTTGACCTGATGAAAAGATATATCTGATTCGATGATTTCTGGCGTGGTTATTGATTTGTATTTTAATGCTCATTTGCTTTGAGAATTTGTCCAGCTGAAAAGATGCGGAACATTCACAAGGTACAAGGTTCGGTATTCTTGTTCGGGTCATAATATCTAAACCTTCAGGCAAATTCCATGTAAAGCGGTAAGATACGGCTTCATAGAGGTCGTTGGAAATGACCGTTGAAAACTGAACATCATCTGAAAATCTCTTCGCTTCATCTGCTGCCCTGAATACATACAGATTACCTTGATCCCCTTGCTCCTCCCACATGCCAAGCTGATCATGCCATTGGTTATTTACCTTGTCCAAGAGACGGAAAGAACCATTTGGCATAAATTCGGCCCGTAAATACTCATTCTCTAAGATAGGAGACTGGCGGAATTGATCTTGAATAACGATGCCCTCCTGATGGGGCCGGACCGCATAAACTGCATACCCTAACGCGGGTACCGTCGGCGTCCACTCGATGACTACTTTTTTGCAATCAAAGCTATTCGGCAAGTTAATCGGACTTAAAGTCCGGATGCGACTGTCAGCCTCTTGTATAATCCGGTAAGGTACTGATCTCCCCTGTTCGTCTTCTATGGAGAATTGGTTCACCTTCTCCTCTCGGATAAAGTAAAGCTCCGTTTGAACAACATGGCGTTCAGCAGATTGGGATGTGTTCACAATTAGCAATTTCTGATCCTCTTGTTTGAACCTTTGCCGATCAATCTGTCTAGCCAGAATCTCAAGCTTCTGATCCAAAATCGCTTCCCCGGCCTCCCGAATGGAGGCATAGCGGCTCATCATATGTGCATGGACATCATCGTGGCTGCAACCGCAAATGCTGTCATGCGGGTGATTCTGCATCCATAGCTTCCACAGATAAGTCATATAATCGTTGTCATAGGGATCCAGGTTTAACATGGAACACCAGCTCGATACGGGCTCCAGCCATTTTTCGATGAGATCATGACATTCTGCATCCGCCTGTTTAATATAGACCCTGCTTGAGAGCGTACTTGCAAGTACGGATTGATCGTTGCCTTCCCTTAGTTCATGTGAGACAACAGGAAAGGCATCCCGGTTTTCGAGCATAAAGCGGCGAATTATATCTATATATCGAGGCAAAGAATCATGTACAAATTCATAGTCGTTATCATAATGGTTCCGCAAAATATGGAGTGCCTCAGGCAGATCCTCCTGAGCTTCCAAATGATCGACACCGTTCATCATGAGATAATGAGGGAATTCCGTAACGGCGAACGCTTTGTCTTTGATCATTTCGAACGTTTTCAATAAATCCTTCGTCTCGGTCGGCAAGCGCTGTGCGTTATTGTACCAATTCGCCATATAAATTGCTGATACCTCAGAACCGTCAGGAGCACTCCAGAAAAAATGCGGGCTGCCGTGCTTATGGATATCGTATCCCCGACCAAAAACGGTATTATCAATTCCAACCCCTAGTAGAATTTGGGGCATCTGTCCGATGAGTCCAAAATGATCAGGAAAATACCCGTTTTTCATCTCTCCACCTATCGAGCGGGCGTAGCGTATGCCTTCCATCAAGTTGCGAATGGTCGACTCCCCACTTGTCAGGAACACATCGTTTTGGACATACCAGGGACCCGTTAAGATTCGGCCCTCACGTACATAACGCTCCAGTTGTGCTCTTTTATGAGGTCTGATGGCCAAATAGTCTTCAAATATGATCGTTTGCGCATCCAAATGAAAATAACGAAATTCCGGAGTTGAATCTAACAGCTCCAGTAAATGATCGATTAGCTGCACAAGCCGGAAGCGGAATTGTTCAAACGTCAAATACCATTCCCTGTCCCAATGCGTATGTGAAATAAAATGGAACACGGGTTTGCTATGTATTGGCTTCAATTTCTAGTCCTCCCTGCTCTCTTTTGGTTTCATTATAGGTTCAAGTTCGAATGCTTCTCCAGTATCCGATCATGATTATTGTATCTTTGATTTACTTTAGTCCTCTCTTTTTCAATCTTACGTATTCTAAACAAGCAGCCAAGTAACAGCAAAGTGCAGCCGACAATGACCCAAATGGTGACTGTTGCTTGATACCGCTCCAAACTCCATCCGATCACTAAGGGAAGCAAGGCACCTCCCACTCCTCCAGATGCAATCAGAATGCTCGTGATTTGTTTCGTATTTCCTGCGAATACCCGATTGGCAAAGACGATCAATATTGCAAAAATACCCGATAAGAAAAGTCCGATCATGAAGACCATGGCAAAAGAGACAGCCGTTCCTTTCGCTAACGCGATGCAAACCAGGAACAGGGCTGCGCCTACCGTACTGAAAAACAAATATCTATAATAGTTAATCTTCTCGGCAATATATCCAGAAAATAAGCGGCCAATGACCATAGAGATCCAAAAAAACGTAACGGAAAGCGTAGCTTCCGACGATCCTAACCCAAGATGCTGTACAAATAGAGATGGTAAAAAGTTCACGATGCTCGTTTCAATGCCAACATAGAGGAATACAAAAGCGATAAAGAAAGCGAGCTTGGATAATTGGGTCTTCGCGGTGATTACATCGTTTTCCTGCTTCTTTGCCAGGCTATACTGTGACACTCCAGGGAGATGGTTAAGATGATTAACGAACTTATTGCTCCACAATACCAGGTTAATGATTGCAAAAAGTACCACGACGGCAAACGACCAAATCCAGCTGTGCTGAGCAATGAATAATCCGGAAGCTAAAGGCATGAACAAGGCCCCTATTCCAAAGGCAACCTCAAGCCTGCTCATCATAATAGCTCCGTTTTGATCAACAGCTTCGAGCAAGAAGGTTCCAATTGCCGTTTGAGTCATCCCAAAGCCGAAGCCGTTCAATACCGCAAGTCCTAAGACCACGAACCAGTACGGATGGCAAAGCAGGAGCGCATGGACGAAAATCAAACTAAGCATTCCAATACATATCGTCTTCTGGTAACCCAGACGCGTTGACAATCTTGGCGCCAAATTGACTCCGATGAAAAAACCTGCAAATTGTGCGAAAACTAACTGACCGCCGCTGCTGTAACCTAGGCCGTAGTCCCGCAGCATTTCCGGTAATAAAGCGCCAAATACAACCGTTGCAAGTCCGACCATAAAATACGCCATGCATCCCAACCAAACGATACGTTTCAATCGCTCATCGCCTTTCATAGCTTAACTATGAACAACACTGTACGGTTATGTAGTGAAGATCAAATTTATTCATGCGTATCATCGAGAAATAAGGAGTACGTTCATTATGCGAACAATTTAATGTGGTGTTGACTAAGAGGAGATGCTGAGGAACAAAAAAAACGGAACGTACGTTCCGTTTTTGGGGCATTTGAATTAAAAATAGGGATTAACCAATTTTTACATTATTAGTATAAAACAAAATTTAATAACAGTCTATATTTTTCACTGATTTCTTATTAATATTTTGCTTACCGCGGAAAACATTAAAGTGAGGTAATCAAATGAAAATACGTTCATGGGATTTAAACTTAAAGATAAGGTTAGGCGGAGAAACTCTATTCAATTTGCTGTATTGGATGTACTTTCCCTTTATAACCATTTACTTTAGCCAAGCTTTAGGTAAACACATTGCAGGTATATTGATGACAGTCCCTCCCCTAATATCCATGTTTGGAAGTATCATTGGCGGTTACTTGGCAGATAAGTTAGGGCGAAGGCCTGTAATGTTACTGGGTGTCTCTATTCAAACAATCATGTTTGTTTCATTTGCTGTATCAGATCATATTTGGATTAGTTATATATCCTTTATTGGTATCGGTTTAGGCGGTGCTTTATACGGTCCAGCCAGTAGCGCAATGGTTGCTGATTTAACTCCACCTCATGAAAGAAAGCAAATTTTTGCGACTTTTGTTACTGCTAATAATATAGGTGCGGTGTTAGGTCCTGCACTCGGGGCATTTCTCTTCTTTCATTATCGCAGTACATTGCTATGGGTTTGCGCTCTTGTGATGTTTTTATATTCGATAGCGATCTATCTTAAAATCCATGAATCCATGCCGAATTATGATCAAAAACGTCTAGAGGTAAAAAGCTTCAGAAATGCATTTAAAGAGGAGTGGAGCGGATATGGAACCATTTTTCGTGATAAAGCTTTCTTATTATATATTTTAGGAGGAGCACTTTCCGTAATAACGATAATGCAGTTGGACTTGTATCTTGCCATTTATGTAACCAACTATGTACCAACCCAAGATCTGATTCATTGGAATAACCTACGAATTTCACTCAGTAGCAATGAAATTTTAGGGTGGATTCTCGGCTTAAACGGACTTTTGTTTGTAATATTTGTGATTCCTATAACGAAGTGGTTGTCACACTGGACGGATCGGAATGTCTTTATACTCTCCGCATTTCTTGCGGGGCTCGGAATATTTTTATTCGGATTTACTACCAACATATGGATTTTATTTGTACTTACGATTATTTTTACTTTTGGAGAAATTGTTAGAGCCCCTGTTCTAGATAATTTTATTGCGGAATACGCTCCTGAACATGCGAGAGGTAAATATATGGGGGCATCCAGGTTGCAGTTTTCGATTGGAAGATTTTTAGCACCTATAACTGTATTCTTATCGGAATGGATTTCGCCTATAGGCGTATTTAGTATCATGCTACTGTTTGCTTGTTTAAGTGCATTGTCATATATAAAGCTCTATAAAATTGTTGATCATTCTAAAACAGCTAAAATTAAACCGGAAATCCCTGATTTCAATCCATAAGATTACGAGGTGCCAACCTTTTCACTCTCATCCTTTTGCTCACTAAAAAGCCGCAGATGAACGGATGTCCATCTACGACTCTCCATCACACACCCATGTTTCAGCTCAATGGGCCAAGAAGTCGGCAGCTTTTAATAAAATAGTGACCGACTCTGCCCGGGTAGCCGTTTCACTCGCTGCAAACAGGTTCCCGCTTCGGCCTTGGATGATTCCTTGTTTTACTGCGGCATTTGCTGCACCTTTTGCCCACACAGGGATGGAATGGTCATCAGCAAAAGTGGTTTTTGCTCCTCCATCAATGTTCAGCTTCAAGGCACGGGCAACCATGGAGACCATTTCTCCACGATTAATGGATGCATTGGGCCGGAAGGTACCGTCTTCGTAGCCGTTAATAATTCCTGACTCAACCGCATGCGCTACAGCTGTCTTGGCCCATGCTCCAATATCGTCTTTATCAGAAAATGTTACTGAGCCGCCGCTGCCCTGCAACTTGAGAGCTCTTACCAGCATGGCTGCAAATTCTGCCCGCGTCACTGCACCATTGGGCCGGAAGGTTCCGTCCGGATAGCCGTTTACGATCCCCTTCTGAACGGCTTTTTCAATGTCGACTGCAGCCCAGTGATTCTGAATGTCCGGGAATGCGATTACTGACAGAGAAGGTTGAACGTCTACCGCGAATACTGCATAAATTCCAACGTTCAGTACGTCTACGCTAATCTGTTTACCGGATACCTTACCACCGACTTCGATCCATTTCTTTTGTCTCTGATCATAGGTGAAGATCGATGCTTTTTGGTTCCTTCCAAGCTTATCGCTGTTAAAGGATAACGAAAGCTGGATTGGTTTTTCGAAGCTGCCCTCCGTGGTTTTGGTCATTTCAAACACGGGACTAATGACAGAAGCTTTGTCATTTAAGATTGCAGACGCATCTTCCATCCTCCGCACACGTAAATATGTGGCTTCTTTAGCTGCACCTGTCGGGATTTGGATGATCAATTGATCATTTAACTTTAACGTACCTGCTGCTCCTGCCTGCAAGGAAATTTCAGCCTCATTTAGAGCCGGGGAACTACCACCACTGGAGACATTCGTGTTTCCTCCACTGCCGGAAGACCCTCCACCTGGATCTCCCGGATTCGTCGGTGGCAGATCCATAGAAGTCTTTAAGCGGGTAACCAGATCCTGCAGTTGGTCGGTAACTTTCTCAAAATGATAAGGGTACCGGTTAAGCAGGGCAAGAAGTTGACTGCGTATGGCCGGATCACCTTTTCCTGTAGCCAGCCCTTTCTCGGCTTGATGGATCAGTTCATTGTAAGCAACCATCTGATCATCGCCGTATACTTCCAGTTCCCAAATCGAATAGCCGTATTTGGTATCGCCTACCGGCCGTCTCTCTACGCCTTGAAATTTAACGTATCTAGCTTGAACTGGTTCAAAATCGACTGTATCCAATTTCGCGTTCGACCTTAAGATTTCGTCATTTGGCTTCACGTTGGTCCAGCTTTGCTTATCATTGGACACTAAAATCTTGTATTTTTCCGCTTGTGTCTCCCAGGCAATCGTAACCTTGTTGATTTTTTGGGTCTTTCCAAGATCCACGATCATCCACGAGGCGTCATCATACGCGCTGGACCAGCGGGTGGAAAGATTGCCGTCAACGGCTTTGTCAGGTGTTAATACGTCCGCTTCCAAAGGGGAAGATTCCGCAGCTGCGTTCAAGGCATAGTTGTTAACGTCAAGCAGCGGCGTGTATTGATTATAGATTTGAAGATTATCGATCGCTCCTTTGAAAGCATGGGTCTTGCTTCCAATGATGCCCGCAGGCAGCACTAGGGTTTGAATCTTCGGTACGGGCTGTCCCAGCTTCTCCACATACTCATTTCCATTCACATACAGTGATACACCGATCTGATCCCCTGTCAACAGAATATGCGTCCATTGGTTGGGCGGGACTGTATAGTTAAACACGCTGTCGTATCCTTCTTTGGAGAATCCCAGCTTCCCGGTGTTCCCCTGTTTCAGCTTGATTGTACCATTCGGGGATTCCATTAATACGGCATCATCCGGATTGTCTGCATCCGGTTTGATCCACATGGATACCGTCCAGCCAAACCAAAGCGGGCTGAGCGGAGTTTGAATATAACTTTCCCCTCCATGGAACTGAGCGCCTTTTCCATATTTGCCCTCACTTAAAGTCACATTCGTAGCTTTTCCATCCCATTGATTGGCGGAAGTATCCTTAAAGCCGTCCTCGAAAGCATAGTTGATGACGTTTCCTTCTGGATTATCGACTTTGATGCGGTGAGACAGATCCGTATTGGGAGCGTCACCAATGTCTGAAGCCGCTCTCATGAATTCATTGTAGTCGGCTCCTTCCCGGGTTCCTTGCCACATTTTTTCCGAAAGAACCTGCATCGCAGGAAGCAATCTCGCGTGGGAATCATCCATCGATAAGCCGGATTCGTAAGAGATATCATTCCATAATGCAAGCATTCCACCTTTTAACTGCGGAAGACCGTAAGGCAGTGTCACCCCCAGCCATTTTACAGGCTCCCATTCCTTATAAAGCAGAGGAGTATTCAAATAATCTCGGTACAGCCGCGGTACAAGGTACATATAGTTCGTATCCGTGTTTATGATATCGTATCCTTCATCCATAGCCTGCTGCGGTCCCTCGTAAGGCTCATACCAGATCGCCATCGTTGCTTGATTGCTAACAGGCGTCGTCCCGGCAAATTGCTTTAGACCGCCCCATACGTATGGATGTTTTCCCTTGTCATTGATATGCCGGATCAGTGTATCCATGTACTTACGGAAATTTTCACTGGATCCGCCTGCATACTCATCCGTCCCGATATGGACATCTGGTCCCAAGAAGGTAGGTTCGGCGTCGGTTCCGTATCCGTCTATATATTCATCAAAAAGATTGGTGATGAACTCGGTGGCAGCCGGCTTCGTAATGTCCAGAAAACTGTCTTTTCCAAGCGATGGATCATAAGATGTGAAAGCGCGTGAATGACCCGGCGTATCGATCTCGGGAATAATGTTAATGCCGTAATCACGGCCTAACCGCTGTAAATCCCGGAATTCCTGCTTGGTGTAATGTTCCTTACTCGCAAGACCTGGATAACGTTCGCTTTCCAGCCGGAATGCAGACCGTTTGCCGTCCGGGAAAGGAGAGCCGACATCATCATTCAAATGAATTTGCAGATCCGTCATCTTATACCATGACATCATTTTGACATACTCACGCAAAAAATCGATAGTATAAAATTTCCGTGCCACGTCAATCATCAGACCGCGGGTTTCATATTTGGGATAGTCATGCGATATCCCTTTGGGAAGCTGATTGTGCCCGGCATCTTGCTTCAAGATCTGAAGTACGGACCTGGTTCCCCATAGGACTCCTTTTTCAGCTGGTGCCGTGATCGATACATAATCATCCACATTCAGTACATAACCTTCTACTCCCAAATAGTTCTGGGAAGCATCAAGAGATAAATAGAGATCTCCGGTAGAAGGTGCGCCTTGAATGGTCTCCAGCTCCAGCCCAGCGATGTCCTTCAGATCATCTTTCAGTATATTCGCCGTTGTCTGCAGCACCTCGTCATGATAGACGATCTTTGAAGAAGAGGTTAACGTAAACTGGCCGCTTTTCCCTACCCATTCCCGCAAGGAAGGAATAACCTTGGGCTCCGGATTCAGATCCGCTGTTTGCGTATGTAATCCGGGAACCGTGACCTCAAAGGAGGGCGTGATTCCTTTTTCATTAGGATTCGCTTCATTCTGCACCTGCAATATGACATGGACTTTACGATCCACTAATGGCGGATGAATAATGGCTTCTTTATCGATAACCGGGAGTGCATCACTGCCAAATACGGACACTCGATATCCTACCGGAACCGCAGGCAGCACAAGCTCAGTTTGACCTTTGTCAACCGGCTGCAGCCCTGTAATGCCATTGATAATTTTCGCGACGTTATCCTCCTTGAACACTTGGAACTCGTAAAAAGAATACCCGTAATAGATGCCTTCGACGGGCGCTCTTTCCACCCCTTGAAACTTAACATATTGGGCCTTTCTTGAAGGAAAATCAAGAACATCCTTTCCCCCGCTGCACACAATTATTCCATCATTTTCTTTGATATTGATCCAGTTTTCTCCATCTGTAGAAGTGTAGATTTTGTACGTTTTAGCTGGCGTTTGCCAATGGATGACGACTTGGCCAATGTCCTTCTGCTCGCCCAAGTCCACGATAAACCACTGATCGTCGGTTTTGTCAGATGACCAGCGTGTACCCATGTTGCCATCAACGGCATATTCCGGAAAAAGACCATAATCTACCTCATTGCCTGATACCTTAACGGGCTTCTTTAGGGCATAGTTTTCCGCCCCACCCCCTAAAGCGGTTTCAATTTGCGCTGTGTCTGTATCCGTATTCTGAATATCCGTAGGAATATCAGCTGCAGGCTCCTCCAAGTTGACCGGTTGGTCTGTGCTTTCATCGGCATATGCAGCGGGTTGATGCGAAGAAAAAACGATCGAAAATAAAAGTACAAACGTTAATAAATACGCAAATCCTTGTTTCATCCGTTGTCCAGTTTTCATTTTCTCATCCTCTTTTCCTTGAGTGAAATGGCAATGAACGTTTCCGCTCTTACTCCGGATATTCAATGATCATCAAAGCATCACCCTCTTTCCATATTTACTGTTTATCATAAGTGCAACGTTCCTTAATTCAGAAGAGATTCTTCTTGACTTTTATATACATTTGTTGCTGTTTGACCATTTTACTCGAGCAAAGAAAAAGAGGCTTTCCGGTACGGGCCGGAAAACCTCTTGAACATCCGTGTTTTATTTCGCCTGAATGTACCCTTCAGCTTTAAGCAGTTCGGCGATCAGGACAGCACCACCTGCGGCACCGCGCAATGTATTATGCGACAATCCTACAAACTTATAATCGTAGATGGAATCCTCGCGCAATCTTCCTACCGAAACGCCCATACCGCGCTCAATGTCACGATCCAGTTTCGTCTGAGGTCTGTTTTCTTCTTCAAAATACGTAATGAACTGCTTTGGCGCGCTTGGTAGACCCAGTTCCTGCGGACGACCTTGGAATTGGCGCCAGCGCTCAATGATTTCTTCTTTCGAAGGCTTGTTCTCGAACGATGCGAATACGGTAGCCAGATGGCCATCCGTTACAGGAACGCGAATGCACTGTGTCGTAATCAGAGGCGAGCTTGCTTTCACAATTTCACCATTTGAGATGCTGCCCCAGATGCGGAGCGGCTCCTGCTCGCTCTTTTCTTCCTCGCCGCCGATGTATGGGATCACATTATCCAGCATATCCGGCCAATCGGTAA
The DNA here is from genome assembly GCF_022898935.1 of Paenibacillus mangrovi. Classification (GTDB taxonomy): domain Bacteria; phylum Bacillota; class Bacilli; order Paenibacillales; family Paenibacillaceae; genus Paenibacillus_AQ; species Paenibacillus_AQ mangrovi. Next base: position 232,735 of record NZ_JALIRP010000007.1, read on the forward strand.
AGTTCTTGCCAGCTCCAGAGATCGCTTGATAGGTGGAAGCAACTACTTTTGTCGGTTTGAAATCGAGCAATGCATGAAGAGCAGGAACATAGCTTTGAATGGAACAGTTCGGCTTCACGGCGATAAAACCAGTGCTCGTTCCAAGACGTTTTCTCTGAGCTGCAATGATTTCAATATGCTGAGGGTTAATTTCCGGAATAACCATCGGAACGTCAGGCGTCCAGCGATGAGCTGAATTATTGGAAATAACAGGCGTGCCTGTTTTGGCGTAAGCTTCTTCTAAGGCTTGGATTTCATTCTTTTTCATATCAACTGCGCAAAAAATAAAATCGACATCAGAAGCGACATCTTCAACTTTCGAAGCATCCTGAACGACGATATTTTTCACTTTTTCAGGAATGGAACCAGACATCTTCCATCTGTTTTGTACAGCTTCCTCATAAGTTTTGCCCGCTGAACTGCTGCTGGCTGCAATGGCCGTTACCTCAAACCAGGGATGCTCATCCAGCAGCTGTACAAAGCGCTGACCAACCATGCCTGTTCCTCCGACAATACCTGCTTTAAGCTTTTCTGACATACGTACTCATATCCTTTCGTAAATGGCATCAAGTTTCGTCGCATCGACTGTCATCCGTCAAAACAGAATATCAGTCAAAAACCTCTATTAGATAACTATTCAAACCATCTGAAATGGTACCTAACTTACATACGTACCGCGGGCTCCAAGGGTAACAACAAAAAAATCCCACCCCTAAGACCGTAGTCTCAGGGACGAGATATGTATGCTCGTGGTACCACCCTAGATTCGCCAATATGTCGCCATATTAGCCTCATCAAGTACAGCATTGCAAATGCATATACTATAGCTCTGTAACAGGAGCTCCTGGCACGTCATCCCCTTGATCCACGGTTCCGAAGTGCTGCTCTGAGGCTTTATTCAATAAACAACTCTTTACTCCTTTTCAGCGGACGGAGCTCTCTGTAAAAGAATTCATTTATTTACTCGTCTCTTCATCGCATTTATATATTACTGATTATAATATAAAAAAAATGACCGAAGGTAAACATTTTTTTAATTTTCTTAGTCTCACTTTTCGGATCTATGCGTCAGTTCCACCAATATTTCATCTTTTTAAATGTAACATCCCACAATTTTTCATTGCCCTCAACCGTGATTGTTAATTCATGGACTCTATTCAGTGGAACCTGGAAATCATGTGGTTGATTCTTCTCATTCTCGGTAGGACGACACACATCAGAAAGAGAGAACTCGTTCCCATCCCATGAAAATGTTACTGCACCATCATCATCCATATGATCGGGAATACCGCAATGTCCAGATATTATGATCTCTTTATTTCCCATCATGTAAGTGTATTTTTTAATTTGTTTGCCTTCACTGCCGTAAACATTAAGTTTGGGCACAACTTCCTCACCTCCAATAATAAAACTTTGCAGATCCTTACTCATTGAAGTATTTCCGGTCTTTTCGCGCAATTCATTTAATGCCTGGTCCGGTCCTTCTATTTTCGTGAAAAAACTTCTGTCTATGATCTCGGATAAACCCAGTACAGCTATCGAAAGGATAACCACGGAAGTGCCTGCGACAACAAGATTTTTCCAAACGTCTTTGGTACGAAATCCGATTTTGTATGCACAATAACCGATAGAAGCACCGATTGAATTTTGAATGGCGTCGTTGATATCAAAGCTGCCGAGAAAAGTGAGCATTTGTAAGGTTTCCAGGACAAGAATGGATAAGAAGAACAATGAAATAAATTTAACAAATCGGATACGATACAACAAAGGAATCAATATGCCGAATGGTATAAATGCCACAAGATTGCCCAATCCGACTAAATCCATGAGCGTAAAATGCTGAAAATCAGCCATTTTCGGAAATTTCAAAAATTCATCAGGAATATAGATGAACGTATATTCATGAACGACTTCTGATGCCCCTATTCGGCCGAAACCCAGGAACATAAAATATAAAATCAAAATGGTGTAAAGGATCGTTATTGTAAGAATAACCTTGTGCTGTTTGGTTTGATTTCCTATATTGGCTTGGTCAGCTAATTTTGTAGGAATCTCTTGTTTTGTTTCCATAGTTACCTCCTTTTTTTACAAAATATCCTCTTGTGTCTCTATCTGTTAAAATGCGTTGATTTCTACCTCAAGTATAACAAAAGTTCGCCATCCCTCCCCATTTATTTCCTCAAGCAAACCTTACAGCATCGTAAGGATTTGTGGTGAAGCTTTTATTGACATGCCAGCTTCAAACGTGCCACTCTCCCCTATATCCGTATAAAAGTGCTTTTCGAGACACAAAAAAGCGGTTCGAGATGAACCGCTTAATGGACAAGCTATCTCTAATTTTGTTCACAAAAATGATGACTACAAAATTCTTTAAATAACTTGGCGGCAGGTGACAGATAACATTTCTCCTTCCATGCCAAACCTATCGTGCAAGTACATTCCGTTTTTTTGACTGTCAACCAGGAAGTTCCATCCATCTTTAGTCCTGATGTGGAAGGCAACAATGAAACGCCAAGTCCGGCAGATACAAATCCTGCAGCCGTGGAAAGATCTTCTGCCTCAAAAGTAACTTTGGGATGAAAACCTGCGCTTTGGAAAATGTCATCCAATATTGAACGGAATCCACAGCTTGTGTTTAATCCGATAAACGGCTCTTCGGAAAAAGCGTGCAAATCAACCTCCCGTTGACCGGATAATTTGTGGCCCTTCGGAACAACAACATAAAGCTCCTCCGTAATTAGCGGCAACCACATCATTCCATCGCAGTTGATTTTTGGGGATGTGATGCAAAAGTCACTCGCCCCATTTTCTAACTTCTGGATAATGAATGAATTCGAGCCCTGGTAGAGTTCAAAATGAATGTTAGGGTATCGCTTGCGAAATGAACTGATCAAAGTTGGAATGAATTCGTTTCCGAGCGTGTGTAAAAAGGCCAAAGCAACCGTTCCTGATTCCGGATTCGTTAGTTCCTCAATCTCCTGCTTTCCTTTTCTGATCTCCAGAATGGCAGCTTCGACTCGTTTAGCAAACACTTCTCCGTATCGATTGAGCTGGACGTTCCGACCGCTCCGTTCAAACAGTGGCACACCAAGCTCTTCTTCCAATTTTCCAATAGAGTGACTGAGAGCAGGCTGAGTAATCGAGAGCTCCTCCGCGGCACGAGTTACATGCTGCAACCGCGCTACTGTTAAAAAGTACTCCAGTTGATTCCATTCCATAGATCAAGCAGCCTCCTTTTTAAATGAACAGAACTATTCCATAAATCTCGTGCATGTATTTGATGAAAACAATAAATTAGACGTATTGTTTTGTCAACAGATACAATGAAATTGACAGATCGATCCAATACCGTTCTAAGGATCTCTGCATATATGGCAAAAAAACAGGAGGATGATATACGATGGCTATGAAAGAACCGATTGGCACGATACAACGCCGTGGCCTACTTCTGACTTTCCTTTGTTTCGGCTTGTTCATGGTGTATCTGGACACAACGATTGTGAACGTTGCGCTTCCGGACATCCAAATCAAGTTGAATGCAGATATGTCAGTGTTGCAGTGGATTATCGACGCATACGCACTCACATTCTCATGCCTTTTGCTTTCTGCGGGCACTATCGGTGATGCTATTGGGCGTAAAAAGGTTTTTATTACCGGTCTGCTCGGATTCTCCCTAACCTCGATTGTTTGTGCAGTTTCCCCCTCCATCGAAATGCTGCTTGTGGGGCGCATTTTACAAGGAGTTTTCGGATCGTTTATGATCCCGGTTTCGCTTGCGATCATCAGAGGAATCTATGAGGAACCTGTTTCCAGAGCAAAAGCGATCGGGATATGGGCGGGGATCGGGGGAATAGCCTTCGCTGCCGGTCCAGTTGTGGGAGGATGGCTTGTCGAATACTACGGTTGGCAAAGTATTTTCTGGATCAATGTGCCCATTGGTATTGTAATCGCACTCGTGTTAGTTCGCATTTTGCATGAAAATCGGAGTGTGGCATCCCGAAAATTTGATATCATTGGACAAACGCTCTTTATCCTTGCCATTGGTGCGCTTAGCTACGCCTTAATTGAGGGGAATTCTTTAGGCTGGGATTCAGGGACAATAATTACAACGTTCATCGTTGCCGCAATCGCTCTTCTGCTATTTGTATTCCAGGAGTATCGATATGAAAAACCGCTGCTGCCACTTAGTCTATTCCGTAATCGGATCTTCACGATCGCATGCTCCGTTAATTTTCTTGGCTTATTCGGCTTGTATGGAGCTATCTTCTTGCTAACCCTGTACCTCCAGAACATTAACCATTTCTCTCCCATCGAGACTGGCATCCGGTTTTTGGCGCTTACGGCTGCGATTATGGTGGCCTCGTTCTTTGGTAGTGTGCTTGCTGCCAAGGTAAGCCCTAGACTTCTCATTGTCATTGGCTTGCTCATGGCTGGGGGAGGCCTCCTTGCACTTATCATGCTGGATGTGGGCAGCAGTTATGGCACATACTGGTGGGCACTCGTGCTTCTCGGTATCGGCGTCTCTTTAGTGGGCTCCTCGGCCACAGTGGCTCTTATGACGACCGTTCCGCCTGAGATTGCGGGTACCACGTCTGGGGTGTCTAACACTTTTCGTCAAGTGGGAGCTGTATTCGGAGTGGCCCTCTCTGGAGCGTTGGTTTCACAATATATCCATACCGCTTTGCCGTCCCAATTAGCTACCATGCAGCTTCCGGATGAAATAAAAGAACAGATCTCCATTGCATTCTCACGAGGAGACATGTCTTTATCTCAGGTTGATCCTGTTCCGGAGGATGTGAGACAACTTATACAATCTGCCGGTGCTCGGGTGTTCGTCGATGGAATACACCTTGCCTTCCTCGTCAGTGGAACTGGTACCTTATTAGCAGGAATCTGTGCACTTCTGTTTATGGGCCGAATATATCACAAAAGCAATAACAAAGCGTCAATGGAAAGCATCCAAAAGATAGGAAGCTCAAGTTTTGAAAAATCCTGACATGTTTTGTCCGGAGCGATTTGCCAAGGAGGTGTGCATCTTGCGCGGCTCCTTTCTTTTTTCATAACATCTCCTCTCCTACTGGTCCAATACTTTCCTTGGAAAAAATGCTATGATTAACATTACTGTTATGAAATTAGTTGCTAGCAAGGAAGTGAGTTTATGTGGAAGCCTGATCGTCAGAGTAAAAAGCCACTTTATGAGCAAATCGCAGATCATCTGGAGCAAAGAATCTCGTATGGTGAATTTCCGCCAGGGAGCTTGCTTCCATCCGAACGAAAATTAGCTGAACAATTAGGTGTAAACCGAAGTACTGTAATTTTGGCTTTCGCAGAGCTCAGGTCTATGGGAATCATCGAAAGTCGTTCTGGCAGCGGAACACGGGTGAGCAAATATAAGTGGGGAGCTACTCCAAGACATACCCCAAACTGGAAGAGATATACCGAAGGTGGGAGCTTCCTTCCCAACGTCCCTTTCCTTAGAAGAATTCGAGATGCGCTGAGCCAGAACCCTTCCATGATCGATTTTGCGAGCGGCGAGCTTTCCGGCGACTTATCACCTATGGACGAGATCGCGATGCTGATGAAGGATCATCATTACACCTCTTATCTCGGCTACGACAATCCGCAAGGATATATTCCGCTCAGGCAAGCGGTAGCTGCTTATCTTGATCAATATCGTGGCATCCAGACAACCGAATCATCCATACTGATTACATCGGGTTCTCAGCAGTCGTTATTTTTGATTACACAGTGTCTTCTGTCTCCAGGCGACGCTGTAGCTATAGAAGATCCATCTTACAGCTATTCCTTGCCCATGTTTCAATCTGCGGGACTCCGGTTATTCCGTCTGCCTGTAGACCATGATGGTGTCCGTCCGGAAGAAATCCGCTCCTTGTACAAGAAACATCGTATCAAAATGATTTTTACAAATCCGAATTATCAAAATCCGACAGGTACGTATCTTGCAGAGGACCGACGAAACAAACTGCTTGAAATCGCAAGTGAGCTGGGCCTTCCGATCGTTGAAGACGATCCTTACAGCCTAACAGATTACGAAGGGAAGTTCTGCTCGCCGCTGAAATCAATGGATCTGCATGGCAGCATCATTTATATTGGATCTTTCTCCAAAATCGCCGCTTCGGGTTTGCGCATTGGATGGATGGTTGCCCCGCATGCCATTGTGGAGAGATTGGCGGATGCGCGGCAGCAGATGGATTTTGGTCTAAGCGTGATTCCCCAACAGGTCGCAGCACAATTTTTGAAGTCGTCTTACTTCGAGCCTCACCTAAATCGTCTGCGGATGCAGCTCCTTTATAAACGGGATCTTATGATCGAAGCGCTGCAGAAAGAGCTTCCAGGACTAATCCATTTCAATATCCCTCAGGGTGGAATACATATGTGGTGCAAGCTGGTACCCGAAGTCAATGATACCAAGCTGCTGGAAGAAGGGATTAAAAATGGGGTTGTTTTCGTACCGGGCAGTGTATATGGATCAGATTCGGGCTTTGTAAGGTTCACTTTTGGCCGAGCCAAAGCGGATGACATCGGTCCCGGAATAACGAGATTCGCGGAAGCATTGCGGGACCTGATCAAATAACAGCATGGATAAAGAGTCAAACGAAAACAACCGTAGAGTATGGACCTCCGCGGTTGTTTTTTGATTTTCTGAATGCTTCACGTGTTCCAAACCACTATCATGATGATCGCCAGAACTACGGTGCAAGCAATATATATTCCAGTGAGACGCATCCACTTTTTCCCTGTATGCTGAAAATATTTTGAGTCTGCTTTTTTGTTGCTTTTGGATTGCCCAATCATCATCGTTGCGATAAAACCGGCTACCATCACAATGACGGCAATTATGAATAACCCGAGCATGTTTCCCCTCCTAGATGGGCTACTTATTCAAACATGTCTCATTATAATGAATTGTCCGTATTGTGACACCATCCATTTATCCAACGATTTGACCCATCCAATTCTAATATTCGCTTTCCGCTTGTTTCCGAATGGAATCCACCGTAAGCGTAAAGGCTTCAGCAGCTTTATAAGCATCCAGTGCGTTCTGAAGACGTTTAACCTGTTGGTCAAAACCGCTTGAATTTCCAACAAATTTCACGATCGAACTTGCGCTATGAAGCAGCTCTTCTCGAGCAGACTTGAGAGCACGGTTATGGGTTTTCTCGATCATCTGTATAGCCATATGTGTATAAATGGCCGAGAATTCCTTGTTATCGATTTCTTGTTCACGTGCGGCAAGATCACTTTCTCGAATCTCCCAATCTCCGGAATCATTTTTCGATGCCGTTAAGCGCCCATCATTGATCATATTCAGGACTGTCTTATAATGAACTCCCAGCAGCGCTGCTGCTTCCTTCGCATTCATTAGCTCCACTCCTTATCCATAGTTATCCTTATTTTAAAGGACAATTTGAGATAAGTAAATAATCGGAATTCAGTTCTGTTTGACCCCTACCAGTTGATTACAAACAAAGAGGCCAGGGGAAGATCCCTAGCCTTTGTCTTTTATTTTAGCCGATTAACCTTGAGATCAGAATAATCTCTGCCAGTCGCATGATGAGTCGTCTTCTACGTCCTCCAATGATGGCGCTTAGAATAAGAAAATCTGTACCAACCGATAAGAGTCTCCCAGTAAAAACACTGCCGGTGGTTGAAACCTGTACGGTTTTTCCTTGTAGTAATTTGGCTTGATCGCGAAATGTCACGGTCCTTCATCCCCCTTTCTCTTACTCATTTAAAACGCATAATATATTATTCCTGTTCTGTAAAGTTTGAAAGGGACAATATGGTAACAAGCCACAATAATCAGCAGTTCCGCGTCTATTTTTGCTAGGAAACACTCAATAAATAAGAAGAAAGCAAACACTTTCCCCGAAGGAAAATGTGTTTGCTTTCTTTCGTCAATCAAGCTTTTATTCTTCTTACTCATGAACAGGAATATACATACTTTGTATCTCTTGAACTCCTGCAACAAAACCAAGATTAACATAAACAGACTCTGCAGCATTTCCTTCCATGACATACAGTCTCAGAATAGGATAATCCTCTTTAAGAATCGAGAGCGCCCTTTTTAACATGAGCGTTGCAAGACCCCTTCCTCTGTACGAGGGTATGACACCAATACTATAAACAGCTGCCTGATTGTCCTGCAAACATAGGCGACAATTCGCAACGAGTTGGCCTGTGTGCTTATCATAAACAAGTGTGGACGCTTTAACTAAAAGTTCATTTGTGTAATAAGGATCTTCACTTGGTATAAAGTCATCTATAGAATGCTTTTTTCTCCTTGCTGCTTCAATACTTCCAGAAAAGCTATCAAAGTCACAGCGAGCTATTTCGTCTTCTTTCGTAAATCGCTTGATTCCACTCTCGTTTTCTTCGATTTGTGGGTAATCCACTCTAAAGTTCTCATCCCAATGAACCTCAAAATGATCTGTAGGCCGATGCATCCAGCGGCATCTAAACTCATCCGGCCAGAACCCTGCCCTCGCATATAAATCAACCTGGTCTGGAAGAATCTCGAAAGTTTTGATCGGTTTCGTTGGATCAGACCAATGGATTAACATTTTTTTCAGCAGTTTCAATACTTCAAACGTATCGTTAAACGGAGGAATGAAAAACAAGTGATATATCTTATTGGGTTCCATCCTTACGCCACCAATTTTACGATCTCCTTTTTGAATCCAAAAAGAATTTTTCTTCGGTGTATTGTACTTTTCTTCTCTAAAAAATCCGTTATAGCGCATATTATAATAGATTGAGCAGAAAATCCCCCATACCTCAGGCTCTGCTCTTTGAATTGAATATTCATCCGATAAATGAAACAAACAAGTATCTTCCGTGTGGCTGTTTATAAGATGCATATGTCGTTTCCCCCTCTAGTATTTTAGTTAATTGTAAAATTATATCATAATATGGAAAAACTTTATTTATCCTCTCTCTCGAATGCAGTGAAAAACAAATAAGACTACAAATGAACATCTCACTACCGACACACAGCACTCCACATGCAGCGTTACTCCAGACACGATAAGAAAAAGTAAGCCATCAGATAATCGTATAGATAAGGATACATCTCTTCCTCCATCCATTTTGAAAATTTTGAGCGGGATTCGTGTTCCAACAACTCTTTCAAAATGAAATAGACAGAAGTCGTAGGGCACCAGTATGCAAACGGCGCCAAGCGAAGATAACAGGCCGGAGACGATCATCAGTCCACGCTTCTCTCCAGCGATTTCGAGCAGTCGTGCAATCCCTGTTTTACGTGTCATTCTACCCTTCCCCCAATCCAAGAAGATCCAAAGTAAGCCCGACGAACCGATCTTATGGGTCCCCACATAATCGGCAAGAAGGGCAAAGCTTTCGTGTTTTATTTCAAGAGATCAAATCAATGATTTGTCTGATTGCTTTTTTGGCTTCTGGAATCGGCATCGCAGGAAAGACATGATTCATTTTCGGATATTCGTAGTAATTGATCATGACCCCTTCCTTTTTAGCTCGGTCTCTAAACTTTCGCGCATCAGCTAACATCAGCTCATGAGTTCCGATAAATAAGGAAATTTCCCCCAAGCCTTGAATATCACCGTTTATTGGGCTTAAAAGATAGTGATTCGGGTCTGTGTCGCCAGCATATAGTTTTCCGAGGATGGCGAGTCCATATGAACCTAAAGTGGTATCTTGTTTCTCGAAATTCTGAATATCCGGATTCGACAATGTGATATCTAACCACGGAGAGATTAATATAATTCGACTCGGTTGTGGCAGACTTTTTTCCTTTAACAATTGAGCTAATGCTAGTGCAAATCCACCGCCTGCCGAATCTCCCATAAATATAATATTTTGCGGAGAGGTTTTCATTAACAGCTTTTCATAAATGGGGAGCACTTGATCATAGGATTCATGATACTGATGATGAGGGACTTTTGGATGGACAGGTACAATCATGGTAGCATTGCTCATGTCTGCTATTTTACGCATGAATTTCCAATGCGCACCCCGAGGCTGATTTACATAACCTCCACCATGTAAATAAATAATATATTTTTCATTGGTTTGTCTATTTCCTTGTAAAAAATAACAATCCTTTCCATACGATTGTTCCATCGCAATATCCAGTTTCTGTTGGATTCCTCTAGGCAAAATATATGGTTTTGAATTCTCGATTCGCTTTTGTTCGAGGAATTTCGCAAACTTCTCTTTGTCTGAATAACGTTGTTTTAGACCACTCATTAATATAATATTTTCTATCAGTTTGCTCCGTATGCTTCGCTTCATCTCAATAAACCTCACTTTTTGTTTTTTCATACATAAGGAACGAGTAAATATTTTCAAAAATAATGTCTACAAAGTATTTGCTCATTCCGGCGGCAGGTTAACTGTCGCACTGCCCATTTCAAACGGTGAGTAGACGCCTTCATATGCGATGTGCGCCGACATCCCGACGGCGGCATGTTCGAGATTGTGACAATGATCCATCCAGATGCCAGGATTGTCAGCAATAAATGCCACTTCATACGTTTCCCCTGGAGCCACGTTCAGCGTATCGGTGATCCACGGACTGCCGGTAACAGCTTTGCCATTGCGGCTGAGAACTTGCATACGATGACCGTGCGGATGCATCGGATGATCGTCAAAGCCACGGTTTACGAATGTCATCTTTACGAGTTCACCCTCACGAACCATAAACATCGGGGCATCTGGAAAAACGGAACCGTTAATCGTATGCACAAAGTTAAACTTCCCATTATAAAAGCCGGGCCGGTTGTCGAATACAAGCGTATAATTCCGGTCGTACCGGGTATCGGGACCGAACATTGTCTGTGCGGGTGTTCCATAGGACGCGGGATCGAATATCGGTCCCTTAACGGCGTCCGGCGGCATTCCCTCATTCGATGGGCTAACAACGAGAACGTTGCCGTCATGGGCAAACGGTCCGGTTTGCCGTGAAATGCCGACAACCGTATCCGGCATAACGAACGTAACATCGTATCTTCCTCCGGCCGCCAAATCCAGACGGCTGTCGATCAAATCCTCCGGTTCAAGAATGTCGGTGCCGTCAATGGCCTCCACTTGAAACGGAACGCCCGAAATATGAATCTGGGCAGTCAAATTTTCCGCATTCACGAACCTCAGTCGAACGAGAGTTCCGGGTTCCGCAATTTTGCGCTGCAACCGGTTCAGTTCGCCCAAGGAAACGGTCGTTCCATTTTCCGCCTGCCAGTTGTGCAAGACGACCGCCATATCTGCCGTTTTCTGCGGCAGCGTTGTGTCCGGTTCTACAATGAAGACGCCGTAAAGTCCCATTTGCACTTGTTTGGACGATTGCTGATGGGAATGATACCAATACGTCCCCGTTTGCTCGGCAATGAAACGATATACATACTTCTCTTGCGGCATGACGGCATCTTGCGTCATTCCCGCGACTCCGTCTTCAGCGTTCTGAACGTTCACACCATGCCAATGGATCGTAACACCATCCTCAATGTCTTTGTTGATCAAGGTGACCTCGACCAATTCCCCTTGCTTCACTCGCAATTCCGGTCCGAGAATTTGCCCGTTGTAAGTCCAGGCTTCTTTAATCTCACCTGAATGCAGCGCAATCATCGTTTTTTTCGCTTCAAGCGTAAACGATCGGTCTGGGGTCCCGGTTCTTGGTCCGGTCAACTCGGCGACGCTCACGAATTGCGGTGAGATACCGTCGGTATGAGCATGCATATGGGCGTGCATATGATCGGCCATGCTCATCCGCTCTGCCAAGCGGCTTGACTGCGCTCCGAGCATAAACCAAACTGCGGAAACTAGCACGACCGTCAGTAACACTCCCAATTTTCGGAATACTCGCACTGCCAGAGTACCTGTTTCCGGCGACCCGGTTGCGACTAAGCGGTGGTAACGACTTTTTTGGCGAATCCATAGCAGATAAACGACAGCCACATAAACCGACCAAACCGCGATTACCGTTCCGATTTGTAGCGGCCATTGTGCAATAAACAACGCTTGAACCACAGCCGCAAGCGAGGCGACAAACGAAATGAGGACCGGGAACACCCAGCCTGGCGCGGCCGCCGCCAAACGTTCTTGGGCCGTAGGCGGTTCCTTCGAAGCTTTGACCGCAGCCGCCCGAATCGCCCTTGTGGCCGGAATCGAGAACAGTACGATCGCTGCGGCAGGGATCGCCAGCATCGGCAGCTGCATCGCCAATTTATCTTCGGCGAATACCCACCCGGACGCTGCTAGGACGACAACCGCCGTCACTTTGACGATAAAAACCAGTCCGCTTATTCCCATCCAAATGAGCGACGACCGTAAACGGGAATATAATTTTCCTTTTGTAGTCGCTCGATAGGTTCGGCTCACATTCCAGGCGGCAATTCCCGAAAAAATGGCCAATAATATCGTCGACGCCATATGAACCAACAACCAAATCATGTACAATTTCCTCCTCATAATACATTTTCCGATTTCGCAACTGATACTACACACCTTATATGAACGTTTCATGAATCAAATGGGGAAAAATGTAAAAAGAGATGAACGGATCGTTCACCTCTTCGCACATACGGGTTTTCTGCATCATGCTTCGCTTTCGCTTCGTCAATCAACTTGTTTAGCGCGGTATTGTCAACGCTTTGTCTTGTCAGCCTTTTCCTAATCCTTCACTGTATGAGCAGCAAGCATCGCGTAGCCTGTACTTGCCACATTCCAATCGGCCGGCAATTTCCCGTCCTTGATCGCTTTCGTCATCCGTGTCAGACTAACCATCGCACGATCGTGATCCCCCATGAGAGTTGCCACGTACGCGGCGATGCCATGCAGACCGGTTAACTGATCTGTAGAATGCCATTTTGGGAAATGTTTGTTTACAGCCGCATATATAGCTTTTGCCTTGTCACTGTCTGGAGCAACAGCGCCTGTTGCAATCGCCGTAAGCTGAGCACATGCATCCTCCCATTTACTCCAATCTACTGTAGTATGTTGATCCGCTGCATCTATCGACATCACGTATTGATTAGTCTCTTTATCCCAGAACTTATCTTCGATGCCTTTGCGAAGTAATTCCTTATAACTGTCGAAGTAAGATGCCGGACCGTCATCCTCAAAATGATTACGGAAGAGCCACACGCTATCCTCCATGCCTTGTAAAGCCAACAAATTATCCTGCAAATGTTTGACTTGCCCCTCTTTCTTCTGCCACATTAAACCATCAGCAGCCTGCAAAGACATCAATCCCAGACCGCCTGTCAGTATATCAAGCTGATATTGGGTAATCATGAACTTACCGGTGCTTTCGTAATAGGCGCGCTGCAGCGTGATGAAGGTAGCAATATTGGCGGCAGCGCTCTTATAGTCATCTGTAGATACCCAAGTTCCGCTCTGCTTATCCAGCTTCATTTCATACTTGGTTCCATAGACTCCGAACCGATCTCCCCAATTCCAGCTGCCCACATAATCCTTAATATATCGCTCAACCAGTTCCACCGTCTCTGGTCTTAACAATAAACCGAGCGCAGCGATATTGGACATCGTCGGATCGATATCGTTTTGCTTTCCATTCACTACAATAGCCCCGGTTTCCAACTGGCGTTTGGCCAACCAGCCCGACATCACATCCAACATTTCATCCTGCTTCGTAGCAGCCTGGCGTGAAATACGTATTGCAAGCTCATCGGTCTTGAGTACATCATTGCCTTTGGTAACGAAGGCCCATAGCTTAATATGATCAACAGCCTGATCCAATGGCAATCCGCGCAGCGTAAAGCGGTTTGCGCCATCAGATACAAGGAGATTTTCCCGATCCATATGATAAGTAATTTGCGCATCGGATAGATCCAACTGCTTGCCATCCTTATTGAAGGCTTTGATCTCGATTTGTGTACTTTCATTGCGTCGCAGAAGCTTGCGGTCAGCCTTGATCGTGACCTTAGCCATTCCTTCGCCTTCAGCCCCAAGACGGACCGTAACTCCCAAATCACGAGTATAATGATTATTGTTAAATCGATCCTTGGCATTTACTTTAACCTGATAATTGCCATTGACCAGCCCTTGCAGCGCAATCCCCCACGTTCCCGCTTCAGGTACTGCATGAAAGACCTTCTGTTCGCCTGTCAGCTGATGGGTAAATGTGACTTCGATATCTTGCAGGCCAACAGCTGTACCTGTTATTTGATAAGGAAGAGCTTCGATGACGGTCCCATCTTCCATCGAGGCCATATCGAATTGAATCGGCGTATCCGTCAACTTCAGCATTTGGGCAGCCGCGAGCATGCTCATGCCGCTCTCCATGACGTACCATGGCCACGGATGGTCCTTATCTACATAAGTGGCTTCAATCGATTGCAAAAATTGGTCGACACGCACCTTGTCACCCATCAACGCTGCCGAACTGGCAAGGACAGCCCATGGGAAAGCATCGCTCTTATCCAGTGTCGGCCAGCCGGGATGATATGCATTGAAGCTATTATACAACTGTATCGCCCGTTCGCTGTCGGGAGCGATGACACCTGCCCAAATCGGAGAAATCTGAGCCGTCGCATCGGCATAGAAGGTCCGCCAATCCGGATTCAGCAATGATCCTGACTCTGTTTTCCCCGGAGAATACATGTTTTTATTTTCAAGCCACAGCTCTGACTGAATCGCCGTATGAACCTGCTCTTTGATCGCATTAAATCTGGCCGCTTCGGCCGTGTCTCCAAAAATATGTTCAGCGATCCATGCCATATCGATGAGCCCTCGATACACCTCTGTGTTGTCCATCAAATACTTCACTTTATAGGTCGGCTTAGCCCAAGTCAGGCCATCCGTGTCCTGCGTGGATAGCATCGCCGAAGCGATCTGCAGGACTTTTTCCTTGTGCTCCGCTACATACGCCGTATCCCCTGTTACCTCTGCATATTTGCGCAGCACGTTCAAGAAGGTAGAAGCATAGGAATCCGTCGAGTCAAAATCTAGGGTAGCCGTTTCTGTCTGGCGATCCGTTTCTACGACATAATCGTATACCGAACCATCCGGCACATCTGGTCCTTTCCCTTCGTTCAAATGGGCAAAATACCAATCCATGTATTTTTTTGCGACGTTCGCATATTCCGGCTTTTCCAGCAAGCCGAGAAGAGCAATATGCGAGAAATAGGGAATAACCTTGTACTTTCCATTGTAGCTATCAATCGGCTTGCTGTACGTTGGAATTGCCCCATTCTCGAATTGCAGACTGGCAATCCACTCCGCTTCTGCGTCGATAATTTTTTGATACATTGCACTTGCATCCTTCACATCATTGAGATCTAGCGGCCCCTCGCTTGTATTTGAGTTCGCATAGCCTGGAGCAGCAGTCGTTACGACCATAATTGCAACAATAAAAAAGGCAACAACTTTTCTCAAATGAACCATTTTGGTTCCTCCTTTAGCCTTTTATCGCACCTGATGTAATCCCTTGGATGAATTGTTTTTGCATCACAATATACACAAGCACAACTGGCAGCACCATAATCGTGGAGGCCGCCATCAACAGTTCATACTGCGTCGTATACTGTCCGACGAATACCGATAAGCCCATTTGAATCGGCATCAGACGATTTTCCGAGAACAGAACCAACGCAAGCATAAACTCGTTCCACACCGATAATGTATTCAAAATCACAATCGTAGCAAGTGCCGGGCGGGCAATAGGCAGCATGATTTTATAATAGATTTGAAAGCTGCTCGCCCCGTCGATAATCGCCGCTTCCTCCAGCTCGCGCGACATGTCGTCAAAAAAGGCTTTCAGAATAAAAATCGATACTGGAAGGGCTGCGGCAATAAGCGGCAAAATATAGCCGATTCTTGTATTCGCCAATCCCAAATTGCTGACCACAATATAAATAGAAATAAAGGCACCGGGAATCGGGATCATCAACGTAGCCATAAAGCCAAAAAAAATAACCTTTTTTCCGGCCATATCCAGTCTTGCTATCGCATAGGAAGCCAGAGATGCAAATAAGACGACACAGAACACGACAATCAAGGAGTATACAACGCTGTTGAACGTGTAGATATTAAAATCACCCTGAAACCATGCATCTTTGTAATTTTCAAAATTAAGCGCATTATTCGGAATCAAACTACGGTTTGTAAAAATTTCATTCCGCTGCTTCAGTGAAGTAGAGATCATCCACACTAATGGAAATATAGATATGATGGTCCAAATGATCAGGGATAGATGAGTGATGCCTTTGAAAATGAGCGCTCCTGTATTGCGCATACTTTTATCCCCTCTCTAGTCTTTCTTCTGGGACAATTTTAATTGAATGAGCGACAAAATAAACAGCATCACGCCGAACACAATCGAGAAGGCACTCGCCATACCGAAGTTGGAATTTGTAAACGCTTCGCGATAGATACGTAGAGCTGGAACTTCTGTTGTATATCCAGGTCCCCCCATGGTCATGGCATAAACGTGATTGAAAATACCTAGTGCCCCAAGAATCGTTAGAATATTGACCAGCGTATATACTTTGCGCAGCGATGGAATCGTAATGTAGCGCAATTGCTGAAATCGACTCGCACCATCTATACTAGCCGCTTCATACAAGTCTTTCGGAATGCCTTGAAGCCCCGCTAGGAATAAAATGAACGAGCCGCCGACACCTTGCCACATCGAGCTGACCGCTACCGCATAGAGTGCCGTATCGATCGAACCAAGCCATACATGCGTATATTCGCCAAGACCAATGTCTTTCAGCAAACCGTTCAGAAGCCCCTTTGGCTCATAAATCCATTTCCATATATACCCCACTACAATGCCGGACAGAATAGGCGGAATATAAAATACGACACGGTAAAACTTACTGCCACGGATATTCGAATTTGTAGCTACAGACAATAACAACGCAATGGTATTCATAAATACAAGCGACAGCAGCGCAAAAATAATGCCATTGCCGACAGCTTCCCACCACCGAGTATCGGTAATGGCTGTCAGATAGTTTTTGAATCCGACATAATCATAGTTTTTATTGACACCATTGAAATTCGTAAAGCTGTATTGTACCGTACGAATGATAGGAAGCAGTGAAAACAATATAAATAGCAGCAACGCAGGCAAAACATAAGTCAAATTGAGATAGCGCTTCCTGACTTGCTTTCGCTTGCTTTTAAACTTCCCTTTTGTGCTTGGAAAGCTGCTTGCCCCCATACAATCACCCTCTGTATCATGCGTAATCAAATGAAAAGGTCCGGATTTCATAAGCAGGATGGGAAGCCTTGCCGCTCATCCATGCATTTCTACTATTTCTTTTCCTTCAGCGCCTTTTGCAGCTCCACATCCATTTCTTTCAGCACTTTATCTGGTGTCGACTGTCCAATGGCGATCAGCTGAATGCCTTTTTGCAGAACCGTCTCCACGCTAGGATCCGGGTACGAACCGCCGTTCTCGATGATATGATTCATACCGAGCGAGAAGTTGTGCAATGCTGGCGTCATGCCGCTCTCAGACGTAGCTGCTTCTATGTTGGCAGGCAAATTAAAGCTTTTCGATGCATATTTTTGCTGCTGCTCCTTCTCAACAAGGAATCTAACGAATTGCATGGCTGCTTCTTTATTTTTGGTATGATTGTCAATGACTAACGGAACCCCGATACCTCCGGGTATTTTCACATCATACGCCGCGTCTGCCGGCTTCGGTGGCTGGAATACATCATAATGCGTAAAATTTGGATTCATCTGATTGAACACGCCGATGGCCCAGGATCCGTCAAAAATCATCGCAACCTCTTCATTCACAAACATTTGCTCTGCCGCTGGCAAATCCATCGTAGCGATACCCTCCGCGTACGCACCATGTTTGTACAAGTCCTCGAATCGCTGCAATACTTTCAGATAACCGGAATCTACTAACGACTCGTCACCCTTCTTCACGTTCACTAGCTTCTCTTCACCTAAATAAGCAACCTCATAAGGTGCAGCCATGGAACCAGCCACCCAAGAGCCAATTCCTGTTGCAAACGGAACAATCCCTGCTGCTTTCAGCCTATCGACGTCAGTGAGAAGCTCATCCCATGTCGTTGGTGCGGAAGTAATGCCTACTTTTTCAAATAGCTTGGTATTGTACACAAACTGCATATTGTTCGTATCCATCGGGATCGCATACGTGCCGAATTTTTTTACGCCAAAAATATTGTTATTGTCAAAAGTAAACGTTTTCAAAATGGTGCTAGGGAACTTGTCGAACATATCTTTCATGTCACTAAGCTCCATGACATTTCCCGCCTCTACAAGCTGTCCCAGATCTCCTGCACCGCCCGCGAAAGTCATCACATCGGGTAACGCGTTATTTTGTGCCGAAGCCATGATCTTTTGCTTAAAGCCGTCACCGCCAAACAATTGAACATCTACCTTTATCCCTGTTTTTTGCTCAAAATCGGATGCCATTTCCTTTAATAAATCATCTCGGTCATTCAAATAATGCCAGAACACCAGTTTAACGTCTTTCTTATTTGTGACGTCAGTTTGATCGTTAGTCTGTGTCATATTTTTATCATTGGACGTAGTATCTTTGGAGTTGGAGCTACAGCCCGTCAAAGCAATCAACATGATGATGGATAAAATGAACATCCGCCATTTTACACGATGATCTTGTATCATTGTTTAGACCTCCTCAATTATGATACTATGGGGTTAATATGTTATTTTTCTATGTCCATACCGCTTTACAATCTCTTTGTTGTGCTCGTCGCCTCCATCGACATTGGCGCTAATGAATACTGGCGGAGTGCGATCCGCTTGGATGAAGCGTGCAATGATTTCTGCGGTCAACGATTGTGCGATCATCGCGCCGATAACACTGGAGGCAGAGCCGGCTTTTTCTGCAAAGCCTGGAATTTCCAATATTACATCCCCATACGGACAGCAATTATCGATCACAACATCTGCAATTTCATATAGCTTCTTGCCGCTGGGATGGCGGCTGTCTGCCCGCTGCGAATGATCGAGCGAAGTTACGGCAATCACTGGTATCCCTCTTCTTTGACTCTCCAGCCCCAGCTCGTTCGGAGCGCCGTTTCTACCGGAATTCGATACAATGATGAATGCGTCCTCCGGCTGAACCTCGTGCATTTCCATTAATCTGTGTGCCGTATGCGAATCTCTCTCTAAATCCACCAGATTAATGCCTGTGATCCCTTCCAGTGCAGCAATATCCTCAAGACCGACTAGCTTCACCGGTGCAAGCCCGCCGGCTCTGCCGCACATTTCCATCCCGAAAGCACGAGAATGGCCTGCACCGAAGACATGGATAATTCCGCCTTTTGACAAGCTTTCAAACAGTCTATCCGCAGCTTTGCTCATATTTCCCATCTGGGTACGTTCCACTTGTTGAATAATGTTTGTAATCGCTTCAAAAACCTCGTTCGCTCCAATGCTCATACCTCTTCTCCTTGTATTGCATTATTTACGATCGTCATATCCAGGCTTACCTGAAGCGCTTGCGCGCATAAAATGATGGCTCCAACTACCGGAGGGTATTGTGGCTTGGAGATGCTTACAGATGCATCATAGCGATGAATCGTTTCTATCATGCTGGTTACAACCCGTTCTGAATGTAAGACACCTCCTGTTGTGTATACAGTTTCCAGCTTCAGTGTGCTGTCATCCTCTCTTGCCTGCCGCAATACGGATATGGCGAGTCCGCCGAGCTCTTCTCCAGCTTGCTGCAAAATGGTCTGCGCCACTTCATCTCCTGCATTAGCAGCCTGTTCAACCAGCAGTGACAGCTGTGCAATATCGCTTCTTTGAATGATGTCTGCATGAATTCGTTTTTTGATTCCCCAAAAGGATTCCTCGCCGAAATAATCAAGAACTTGCCTACGGAGTACAGTTCTCTGACCGCGCGCTTCACTGTCACGAATCCCAGCTTTAATCGATTGAAGTCCAATCCAATAAGCACTGCCCTCATCTCCCAAAATATGACCGTAACCGCCGGCAACAAATTCCCGCCTGTCGCCGAAGTAATATCCTATGCTACCACCTCCCCCAATAATTAACACGCCATCGTTCTTCCCGTTGGAAGCCCCTGACAGATTGGCTTTTACATCGCCTTCAATCATAAATGCATCCACCTGAACACATTCGGCAACCCAGCTTTTAATTAAATATTCATGTTCTTTGTGTACACCGCTTATACTGATAAACGCCATATCAACTTTACGAATCAGCTTTGCTTGCTCGAGAAGCGCTTGGAGCGATTGCTGAATCGCTTGCTTGGTTTTCACCTGGCCGTTAAACGTCAACATATGATCTATTGACGGTCCACTGGCAAAAAGACAAGTGCTGTTCTCATGATCATAAAGGCAAGCTTTGGTTGACGTCTGCCCTCCGTCAATTCCAAGTAAAAGCATGGATGTATTCCTCCTAATCCAACCCTTTAAATCGCTCTAGCGAATCTCGCCGTAATTTCCCAAGGTGCTGTAATCGATGTTCCAATCACAACGCTGTGTGCGCCGCGTACTTTAATCGCCTCGCAAACATCGGATGGAAGGGCAAAACGTCCTTCACCTATGACCGGAATATTAACCTGCTCGACAATACGAGAAATTAATTCAAAATCCGGCCCTTCTGTTTTATGTTCCTTCGTATAGGAGGTATAACCAGCCATTGTTGTTGCTACTACATTGGCACCAAGTCGTTCTGCGCGCACAGCTTCTTCCACATTCGAAATGTCCGCCATAACTGGAAGCCTGAGACGTATTTGAATATCTTGAATCAACTGCTGAAGCTCCGCTTCATCTTCTCTCGACTGCACGGTAGCATCAACCGCAATCAGATCCGCCCCTGCTTCCGCCAGTACGCGAGCGCTTTCAAAGTCTGGTGTAATGATGCGAACACCGCGTTTATCCGGAAGCTTGTTAATGCCGATCACCGGTAGATCGACCGTTGTCTTAATCTCCCGTATATCATCGGCGCCATTCGCACGAATACCGCCTGCGCCTCCCATTAAAGCGCTTTCCGCCATGGCACGCATAAGTCTGGGATCCCCGTAGAACGGTGTTCCAGGCCATGCTTGACAAGAGACAATAATTTTGTTCTTCATCGTTTGGATCATGCTAGCACACTCCTTAATACAGTTTGTCGAGTATGGAATCTGTCGTCTTCCATAATTTTTTTATATCAAGCGACTGGTCTGACATTTGGAGCGTCAAACTTACGCTTAATAGCTCAATAACGTACAAGATCGAGGCTTTACTCTTGAAGCTTTCTAGAATATTGCTCAACCCGCGATTGAAGCAGACCAGACTAATATCCGAAACCTCTGTGATAGGGGATTTTCCATGCCCGGTGATGCAAATCGTCTTCGCCCCGGATTTACGAGCCGTCTGCATGACCGCCACAATATCCTTTGTACTGCCCTGTTGCGAAATACCGATTGCGACATCTCTCGAATCTAGATGCGCCGCCGCAATGGACTGCAGATGAATATCTACCTGTGCATCAACCATGAGTCCAAGTCCCAAAAGCTTAATCTTGAGCAGCTGAGCCATCGGGCCCGATTCCCCAAGCCCAAAGATATGAATTCTTCTGGCATTTACAATCGCCGCTACCGCTGATTCGAATACAGACTCTTCAATGTGTGCGGCGGCATCGAGAATGCTATTCGCTGCATTGTTCGCCAACTGCATGGGAAGGCTCTGAACTTCTTGCACCTGCGGAGCAGGCTGTCTACGCTCCAGCTCCTGAGCCAAACGAATTTTCAGCTCTTGATAACCCCGTAAATCGATCGTGCGACAAAATCTCGTAACCGTGGATTGCGCTACTTCAAGAACTTCGGCCACTTGTGTGACCGTATTATAAATGATCGTTTCCGGAGAATTCAGAATTAGATCGGCGATCCGTTTCTCCGTTACGCTTAAGTTTTCATAAGCATTCTGAATCATAGTAACTAAAGTCGGCCCTTCTACACTTCTTTCTTGAACAGGTCGTAATGCATCACTCATTATGATTTTTTCTCCTTTGGTGCTGGCTTTGGCATCAGTATAGCACCCACCCCTAATATATACAAGAATATTTTTTTCGTAATATATTTACGGATAAATATTTCTTTCCTATATCCTCTAGATGAGTAAAATACAATTTATTAAACAAGCATTTTAATTCGAAATAAAGGGATTCTTTTATTGGAATTGAAAAAGGAACCGAATAGGGTTCCTTGGCCACGAATTTTCGGCCAGTTCTTTACTGCGTAATGCCAGTATCAATAATGGAAACCTGAACATTCGTATGAAAATGTACTTTTTGATAATCCTCCTTCCAGTTCTTTTGTTTCCAAATTGGATTATGGTAAGCGATCAACTTTCTCCCTACTCCGAATATATCGCATTTTGCTTTCTGGAGCTCTCTGATGACATCTTTCGCATCGCTGGTCATCATGCTGGATAACTCTTGATTCAATCTTGCGATTGCTTTGTCATCAAGGAGATGGGTACCTGTATATTCTTCGAGAATCGCTCTAAGCTTTATGTTCAACGTGACATGTACATCACCGTTATTGGCTACGTTAACCTTGAAGGTGCGTTTAATCTTTTTTTTGCCAACATTGTAACTGAGTTCGCTCCGGCTCGAATCCGTGCTTCCGATATCAATTGTTTTGGTAAAGCGTGCGTTTCCACCCGTTTTTCCTTTCAGAAGAACCAGAAGAATAGATTGTTCGGTATCAAGCATTCCGCTGTAATATTGATCATGGAACAAGGCCACACCTTTGGCGGCAACTTCGTCCCCTTCCATGCCGATCAAAGGAAGCGCAAAATCCTGTCCAGGATCCTTTAAAGAATGAAAAACGGTATCCATGGTTTCGGGAGGATAAAAGAGACTCATATTCTCCAGGCTGGTGATTTTTGATGTAAGAAACTCCCCGATTTTCAGCTCTCCAATTTTTTTTTGATTAACAATATCCCCCGCTTCTTTGTCTGCGATCAGCATCCGTACATTGGAGGTCGGATTTTTGGGATCTCTGAAATTCACATCCATGGGAGCATCCAAACCGTTTATTGCTAGAGATTTACCAATAAGCTGCACGCCATTTTTGATCACTCGCATATTTCCTCTTACCCGGTTGCGCAATTCATTGCTTGCCCCCCGAGTCGAAAAGCCTGTCGCCGTATGTATTTCATTTTTGGTAGCAGACTGTTCGGTTTCCGGTGGAATAATGAGCTCAACCGTCTGCTTGATTTTATGATCCTTCGTCAGATCAAAAGCGATGCTGTAGGCAAGATTCATGTCCTTTAAATATTCGTGATCCCAGCAGCCAGTCGTCAAGGCGATGATGATGAACAACAGTAAGCCATCAAAAATTCGTTTCATACAGTCCTACCTGCCTTTCTCTTGACGAAGAGTGATACGATCATCAATACCGCTGGGATCGTGGCAATAAACAGGTACGCGGCAAACTCAGCCATTTGGTCAAAATGATGAATTGTGATGGGCGTAATTGGCAGCAATGCAATGAAATAGATGGCAATTTGAACGTAGGGCGCGAATGATCTGTGGTTTTTTTGCTTAAACAGTACGCTTAGCCCTATAGAAGCCGAATAACAGTAACTGACAATGGAACATACAAGCGTAATCGACCAGATCGACAGGAAAATGATATCGGCCCGGTCAAAGATGTAGAAGTTTAGTGATTTCACCAGATAAATAACGGGTTCCGGGATGATTCGCAGCTGGTCAGAAGTGAATACCATAAGACAGGTGCAGACCACGAAAGTGTAAAACAGCGTGACGAATAAATTCGACATGCTGATGATGAACAGCTTTTGTTTATCTGAAGCATCAATGAATGGGAAAATGATCAAAAACACTTCGAACCCGTACATCGAGTTCGTGGTATCCTTTGTCCCTCTGAGAATGTTCCAGAAACCTGTTTCCATGATCGGGAACATATACTCGATATGGGCTTGGGTTAGACCATAGCTTACAAATATAATTAACGGGATAAATAATCCAGATGCTAAAGAATAAAATCTAGCTAGTACCGTAAGCTTTTCTCTCGCCAGGTAGAATGTCATGATCGAGAACAAGCCCAGCAAGACCCATTTGGGAGTTTCCTGAAGTATCCAGCGCGAAAGAACCTCAATCGCACTAAGCATAATATTCGCTCCAAGAAAAAGGAAATATCCGATGTAGCAAATAATGAGCATCCTTCCTACAATAGGTCCTGCCAACTGAAGACAAATTTGAAACAGGTTGCGGCCGGGGAATTTCCTCATTAAAGCCCACATCATCAAGATGATGATCTGTGTAATGATCCCTGCCATGATGACAGAGATACCTCCCCCGCCCTTTGCAGTCTCACTCAGCTTGTATGGAATTGAGAGGACGCCTACCCCAATCTGCGCTTGGATAATAAACAAGAACTGCTGCTTTGGAGACATGAATTTTTCATCTTGAGCCATAGGGTCCTCTCTTTCTTCACGGTTTGATCTGAACCAGGTCAGTTATTATTTTGGGGAGCCGTCAGCCTTTTTCCGGATTCTCCAAATGGGGAAACGCATGAAAGCATCCTTGAAATTTTTCATCTTTAAAGGCGCCACAGGAAATAGGTATGGCTTCCCAAAGGATTCCAGCTTACACAGGTGAATAAACAAGATGGTCAGTCCAAAGGAGATGCCTATAAAACCGAAAAGGGAGGCGGCAATCATCAAGGGAAATCTTAAGATCCGAATCGCCGAACTCATCTCATTAGATGGAATCAGAAACGAAGAAATAGCGGTCATAGCCACGACAATAATCATGGTATATGACACAAACCCTGCTTTGACAATCGCATCTCCAATAACCAAACCGCCTACAATGCCAATCGTTTGGCCTACTCGGGATGGAAGCCGAAGACCCGCTTCTCTCAGAAATTCAAATATGAGCTCTAGTAACATCGCTTCCATTAACGGTGGGTACGGAACTCTCGTGAGTGACCCCTGCACCGTGAAGAACAATTGGATGGGCAATACATCGGAGTGAAAGGATACGATCGCAATGTAGAATGCCGGCAGCTGAAAAGCCGTAATGAAGCTGAGAAGCCTGATAAATCTCACAAAGGAAGCGATCATCCACCGATTGTTATAGTCGTCAGGCGTTTGGTAAAAGGCAAAAAAGCTTACCGGCACAATAAGTGCTGTGGGATCCCCTTCGAGCATCATAACGACATGTCCGTCCATAAGATAAGCTCCCGTATGGTCCGGCCGCTCCGTATTCAAATGCTGGGGGAAGATCGAATGCGGATTATCTTCTATTAATTCCTGAATGAACCCTGCAGACATAATGGCATCAAGGGATATGCTTTTCAGTCTCTTTTCAACCTTCTGAACCAACTCCTGCTCCGTCAAATTATGCATGTAAATCATAGCTACTCGTCTTGGTGCCGTATTGCCAATATTGAAGTATTTGACTGTAAGATCTGGTACACTGATTTGTTGACGGAGCAAAAATAAGTTTACAGTCAAATTCTCGATAAAACCGTTATGAGCTCCCCGAATAATCGCTTCATTTTCCGGTTCCGTTATGCTTCTGTCATAATTGGCTGGTGCGGTCAGAGTATAGAACACTGGCTTACCCTTCACAAAATAAAGACAGTAACCCTGCATTAGCCCTTGAATGCCATCCTCTAGTCTCTCATGAACTTCCAGATGCATCGTCGTAAAAAGCTCAGACAGATTGTCAGCTTCTTTAAGACGAAGCGGCGCTATAATATTCCGTTCAACAAGTATAGGATCAACCAGGGATTCCAAATACACCAATGCTGCCGGCATATCTTTGTAAAAATGATGCCTAATTTTGAGATCATCTGTATGGAACAGCGCATCCTGTATGTATGTGATATTTTGATCTACGGTAGAAAAGATGGTTTGAGATGATGGTTTCATGATCGATCGCCTGACTTTCCGGATTATGTTCTTTGGTAATTTTCCCACTCAATAGTAATTTATTCCGAGATGTAACATCGGCTCGATCATGATCCTGGATAAAAAAACAAAGAAGCCTGATGGCTCAGACTTCTTCGCAAGATATGAAAGCTGCTATTGTTATACGTTTACGGAATACTTCTCACGGGCAATCCGAGTTGCAGCAACCATGTTGCGCAAGGAACTAACCGTTTCATCGACTCCACGGGTTTTTAGTCCGCAGTCCGGATTGATCCAGAAAAGCTTCGGATCCAGCACGCACAGAGCGCGGTCAATCATTTGGGTCATTTCCTCAATTTGCGGTACACGCGGGCTATGAATATCATACACACCTAAGCCGATTCCCTGTTTATACGTATTCAATTCGAAGCTGTGAATGAGTTCTCCATGACTCCGGGATGTCTCGATTGAGATCACGTCAGCATCCATAGCTTCAATGGAATCGATCATGTCATGGAATTCGCAATAACACATATGTGTGTGAATTTGCGTTGTATCTTGAACCGTGCATGAGGTCATACGGAACGCTTTGACGGCCCATTCCAGATACTTGGCTTGTTCTTCTGTCTTAAGCGGCAAGCCTTCGCGAACCGCCGGCTCATCCACCTGAATCATACCAATACCGGCATCCTCCAACGCTTCAACCTCTTGTCTCAACGCATAAGCCAGCTGGTAGGCGATTTGTTCCCGCGTGATGTCCTCACGGACAAACGACCAGTTCATGATCGTGATCGGACCTGTCAGCATCCCTTTTACAGGACGCTTGGTCTTTGACTGGGCATACTTTGTCTCCTCGACCGTCATGGCTTTCTCGAAAGCGACATCTCCATATATAATCGGCGGTTTTACGCAGCGGGAACCGTATGATTGAACCCAGCCATACTGAGTAAATGCAAAGCCTGCAAGTTTTTCACCGAAAAATTCAACCATATCTGTTCTTTCAAATTCCCCATGAACTAGGACATCCAGTCCAATCTCTTCCTGCAGCTTAATCCAGGTATCAATCTGATCGCGGATGAAGCCTGCATATCGTTCGTTGTTCCATTCGCCTTTACGCCATAATTGGCGGGCTTTACGGACTTCAACGGATTGCGGAAAACTGCCGATGGTCGTTGTAGGCAAGAGCGGCAGCTGCCATTTCTGTTGTTGAACAATGTGTCGCTCAGCAAAAGGAAGATTACGTTTCGGCTCCTTCGAGCTAACGGCAGCAACTGCTTGCTGAATGTCCGTACGGTTGCGCTCGCTTGATTGTTTGAGTGCTTGAATAGCAAGCTCACATTCTTCCAGTTCTTTTACAACGGAGGCTTTGCCTGAAGAAATTGCTTTCGTCAATAGGACGATCTCGTCCAGTTTCTCATCTGCAAATGCGAGAGCATTCTTTAGTTCTGCCGAGAGTTTCGTTTCATTCTGTACCGTTACCGGAACATGAAGCAAACTACAGGATGACTGTACAATTAGCTTTTCTGCCACTACGTGTTCAGATAACTCTTCCAGGAGTGCTAGTTTTTCTTGAAGTGATGCTTTCCAGATACCGCGTCCATCGATGATTCCCGCACCAAGTACCTTGTCTTTGGGAAAACCATTTTCCTTGACTGATTGGAGATTACCAGCGTAACCATGCACGAAATCCAGACCAATGCCTTGAACCGGCAGCGCAGCGATGTCACTGTAATTCTCTACCGATTCAAAATAGGTTTGAAGCATGATGTTCAGTTCTGGTACCGATACGGCAAACGTTTCATAGATTGTCTTGAGGCGTCCGAGATCGGCATTTTCTAGTTTCGTGACAAGAATGGGCTCATCGATTTGTACCCATTGAACTCCCTCTTGCGCAAGCTCCTGCAAGATTTGTACATAGAGAGGAAGCAAACGTTTAAGCCATGCATCGGTTTCCGAAATATCGTAGCCTTTTGATAGTTTTAGGAAGGTTAATGGTCCAATAATGATCGGTTTACTTTCGATACCCAGCTTTTCTTTTGCTTCCCGGTATGCTGTCAGCGGCTTGTTTTCTGTGATGACAGGAGCAGCCCCATCTAGTTCGGGCACAATATAGTGATAGTTGGTATTAAACCATTTGGTCATTTCACTTGCAGCTGCTTCCTTCGTCCCGCGGGCAATGCCGTAGTAAACAGATACAGGTACTGCGCCGCCTTCATATGGAAAACGCTTCGGTACAATGCCGAACATCGTAGCTGTATCCAGTACATGATCATAATAGCTGAAATCATTGACAGGAATGAGATCGATACCCTTTTGCAGCTGTTTGCGTAAGTGATCTAAACGTATTTCCTGCAGTTTGCTGTTCAATTCCGTTTCCTCGATTTTACCTGCCCAGAACGCTTCGAGCGCCTTCTTCCATTCGCGGTCCGCACCAATGCGCGGGTATCCCAAAACACTGCTTTTCGCCATCTCTCGTACACCCCTATAACAAATTGTTACAAGTAAGATATCACGTATTTATCGTTATAGTGTAACTGGTATAAGCTATATCCAGTTATAGCCTTAGGCTATAGCAGACATGCAAAACACTGAAACATATGCCAGCTGACACGCTGCCGGAACTTTGTCATGAGGAATAAATCCAGGCCAAACAGTAAACCTTAATAGCGGTAATGCACAAAATTTAATGGACTAAGGAGATTTGTTGATGATAAAGTATATCGTGCCCGCCGTCTTCATTTTGGTTGCAGGCTGTACATCCAATAACAATGTGACCCCAAAGCAAGTAACTCAAACACCAATAACACAACAGCAAGTAAATCCCAATCCAGTCCAAATAACGTCCCAAACACGAAAAGCTGGACCGTTATATACCTCCACTCAAGCATCCTCCACTGCAACATCTTGGACGAATGCTAAAGTATCAGCAAAAGGAACACAAAACGGGATTCCTCCAGAATTGCTTAATTTGCTTCAACCGCCAGGTACCAATCAATCAGCAGGACAAGCACCAGCATCGCCGAACACTGGAAATAAGACGTACCCGGGATATAGTAATGGAAATGGTTATGGAAATGGAACCACCACAACTACTCCTGGACAGGGACAAACAACAACACCAGGACAAACAGCACCTGGACAAGCAACACCAGGTCAAACTACGCCTGGAAAAACAACATCTGGACAAACACCAGGAGCCCAAAAGGATTCATCCCAATACGCCCAGCAGGTACTGGATCTGGTCAACCAGGAAAGATCCAAAGCAGGATTAAGCTCTTTGAGTATGAATGATCAGTTGGCAAAAATGGCTATGGCAAAAGCAGAGGACATGTACAATAACAATTACTTTGACCACAACTCACCAACGTATGGATCACCCTTCGATATGATGAAGCAATACGGAATCACGTATAACACCGCTGGTGAAAATATCGCCAAAGGCCAGACCAGCCCTTCGCAGGTCATGAAAGATTGGATGAACAGTCCAGGTCATAAAGCCAATATCCTGAATAATAGCTACAAGAATATTGGTATAGCTTTTTATAATAATGAATGGGTTCAGGAATTTACGGGTTAACCCTGTGAATATGAAAAAGCTTAAGCCTTGTTTCATGACAAAGCTTAAGCTTTTTTGCATCCCCTTGATTCTCCCCTTTTGACTCATGGGCTTAAATCAGCCGCGATTGCGCTGCGATGCAGGAATCGTATAACCCGTTGGATATGAAAGGCTGATGTATTAACGGGCCAGAAGATATTTATAATTCCATGGTCATAAATACACTATTGGGATCCTCGACGTAATTCGAAAAAGGCTGGCAGTATTGAAAACCGAAGCTAGCATACAGTCTTCTGGCTGGCGCGAAAGCTTCCATGGAACCCGTCTCCAGGCTAAGTCGCTGGTATCCACGCTGTTTGGCTTCATCAATAATGTGTGCAAGAATTCTCCGGGCAACACCTCTTCTTAGGTGTGAGGATGAAGTACGCATCGATTTAATCTCCCCATGCTGTTCATCCAGTTCTTTCAGCGCACCACAGCCGGTCAATTCTCCCTGCTCCCATGCGCTCCAAAATGTCACGTCCTTACTTCGAAGTCCATCCAAATTCAGAGCATGCGTACTTTCAGGAGGAGAAAGCTCAGACATATTTTGAAGATGCTGTCCTACTAACTCAGCCACTTCCGGCCCGGTTAGATCGTCAATCTTAATATCCATTTGAATCACTCCTTCATGGCTGTGCAGAGAATAGTAAAGCGACTAGAGTTGTATAATCAACTTATCATAAAAAGAAGGTCCCGTCCTCACACGGCCTGTGAAGTCAAGAAAAACAAATAGCCCTCCACATGTGGAAGGGCCATGGTAATAAACATGCGCACAAGAATATGAGGTGATGATTCCTTTTATAAGCCTAATTTATGGCCTCTTTCCAGACGCTGAATCTGTTTTTCCCCACTGTCAGCCATTTCGCGGAATTGATTGATTGTATCACGCATTTTAGGCAGGGCTTCCTGCTTGTAGGTGCTGATCGAATCTAGCGCGGACAACACATCGGCAAAAGCCTGTTTCAAGGTATCTACCGAAATGCTGGCTTCAAGCGCCTGCTTTTGGATTTCAGCCCCTTGATTTTTCAGCATTCTGGATGTGCTCGAGATCAGTTCATTCGTGGTTTGATTTAAGAGCTCGATCTTCTTTAATACGATTTTTTGATTATAGAGGGCGCTCGCTACCGTAACGGAAATCTTCAGTGCGGAAACAGTAACGTTCTTGGCCCGATCTACGCCGCGGATCAGTTCCTTGTTGTTGCGGATAACCACTTCGATGGCCATGATCCCCTGCTGGTTGACGACCAGCATCTGCTGCAGGTCCATTACCCGCTGACGCAGCGGAAACAGCACTTCTTCAGTAATAAAACGGATTTTGTCGGGATCTTCATTACGCACTTTTGCCGCTTCGACCTGCGATTCGATCGATTCGTCCATAAGTCCACCGAGCTGAATTTCCTTTTGAAGCTTTTTGGTTAAATCCCGAAGCGTCTGCTGTTCGATTTCAAGCGTAGTGTTATCGTTCTTCAGGGTCTGCTTCCCTTTATCCAAAGAAACTACGATATCCGCAATAACGCTATCCGCCTTTTCAAACCGAAGGAAGTAGGCACGCAGCGGATTAAACAGCTTGCCGAGAAGGCCTGTTTTGGCAAAGTCGATTACGCTTGGGTCCAAGTCTTTCAGCTGTGTATGCAGCTCAACCAGACCTTTAGCAACATCCCCTCCCTCATCACCGGTTTTGGATAGTTTACCTACGGATACCTGCAACAAGGCATTTTTATCCGAAGACATTTTCATGGTGTTTAAACCGAAGGTATCGATGGACTGCAGAATTTCTTTCCGTTTATCCAGTGACTCGATATCCAGCTCCATAATGGCTGCCACGTTGGAATTTGCCAGCTCCTGGAGTTTTGCTACTTCCTCCGGCACAGGTTTTACCTCTTCTTCAATTGCTGCCTTAATCTCTTCCGGGTTTACTACTTCCATCGAAAACGACATATAAATCCCCCTTTGATTAGTTTAAGAATATTCGCAGTTTTGCTTACATTTGCACGTTGAACAGGTTGCCAATTTTGTAGACCACATCATCCGTATCCGCGTTAATGCTGGCAGCTTCATTAATGCTGGAAATGTTCTGAAGCGCCTTAATGTTCGCGTTGTACCCGATTGTATAAATCGGAATTTTGTATGCTTCAATCAGGCTCTTGATATCTTTGAGCGTATGCCCCTCATTCGTCTCCCCGTCGCTCAGAACGAAGATTAACGGCTTACTCGAAGGATTGACGGCCAGTTCATCCTGAAGCATTTTGATTGCCACCACGATTCCATCGAACGTAGCCGTCCCCCCGCCTGGCTGCAGACCTTCAACTGCTCCGACGAACATGGATTGCTGATTCGTATCATATTTTGCAATCGGCAAATTAATGGTGACATCACTTGAATAGGAGACCAGACCAATGCTGTTGTCTCTGCCTAAAAACTTCTGTCCCTTGAGCAAGGACTCTTTCAAGCGGTTCAAAGGTTCGCCCGCCATGCTGCCTGATACATCCGTCACGAATACAGCTGCAATCGATTTATTCCCGTTTTTCTTTTCCTTCCACAGCTTTTGCGCAGCAATCAGAAGATTCCCATCAACTGGAGCGAGCTCCGATTTGTAATCTTCAAGGCTGTTAAAGCCTTTATCCTTCGCAGCGGATTGATATTTGTCCTGAGAGACAAAATCCGCGAACTTGGTGATAATGTCACGCTTGTTCTGGGGCAGATCGCCAATGGCGTACAATGGACTGTCATGTCTAACCCCAAAAGGAGTAAACACATATCCACCCTTAAGTTCTGCCGCATTGACGAATGTTTGATATTCCAAAACGAACCCGTCAAGCGCTCCCGACTTGGCTGCATCCCGCATCTGGATGGTAGTCGACGCCGTGAATGGCACGTTCGCCTGGAATTTCTCAAAGCCCTGTACGGCTTTGTCTCCCAAGATATTTGAGCTATCGAATGTGCTCAGAGCGGTGACGAGGAAATTGAGGCCGGTAGAGCTGGCAAAAGGATCGGTATATCCCATCGAAAATTCGTTGTTCGCGATCGCCTCGGTCACGGTTTTGACATTTACGGCTCCGTACTTGCTTACAATGGCATCGTATTTAGACTTGGATAACACGATTCCAGGTACATTTCCGACGAGACGTTTGGATACCAGCTGTGTTTTGACACCGCTTGCCTTAACCATTTCACCCCATAATTCATTGGAAGGAGTAAATGCGTCGGGTATGTATTTTTTCGATTTAATGTAATCCACGCCTGTACCCGAAGCAATATTACGGATCTTGACGGATGCCGGTTTGCCGTTGACGATGATGTTGGCCTTATTGAACTCGGTCGCCACCTCCGTCAACCAGCCGTCTACGCCTGTTCCTGCTTTCTCCGGAGACGAGAATATTTCCACAAAATTATCCGTCGTGTTATTTACCGTCATTGGGAACTTGGATATATCCGGAAGCGATTCCCCTACATCTGCCGGATCAAGGTCAATTTGACCCTTAACGGGTGTATCGGTAGTTACTGAAATATTGGAGTACAGTTTGCCCAGCCGTTTGGCAGCATCTTGAGCAGTCACCTGCATTTTTGTTTTTCCTAAATTTGAAGTCAAGTTTACCCCCACATACACAAGGACAAATACGATGACCAAAATAATTCCGGATACTAGGAAAAATTTATTCTTCTTTGCCATTCACTGCACCTCTCACTGTTTATAATATTTGGTCTGCTTAATCAAAGAGTCGATCTCCTGCATACATGGCATATTGTCGATATCTCCAGGCTCCAAGCTGTCCAGACGAGAGATTTCCACCAGCAGTTTATCCAGCTTCAGCAGAATCTCTTCGTTGGTGCTTAAGGAATTTCGCATGAAAGAGATGAACTCGTTGTACACATTCGTCTTTTCCTGAAGCAGCTCACGGGAGAATTTGCCCGGCTTCTGGTTCATCACAATCAGAAACTCCGACTCGTCAAATATACTCAGCCTGTTCAGGATGCTTTTGATGTTCAGATAAAACAGCTTTTCAACCTCATACGTAACGGATTCAAACTTCTTATAGCTTAACTCCGCAGGATCAAATCTTTGATTCAGGACATTCAGCAGGGTGCCCCTTTTCTTTTTCATACGTTCCAGCTGCTCCAAAGCAAGATTGATGTCTTCCTCGAGCGATTTTACGTGTTTGTATTGATTCAACCCCTCTACATAATCTTCATGCGTCTTGATCTCTTTTACAGGCAGAACCACAGGAGGCTTAAACAATAGTACGTAACTCCCATACAGCAAAACGATCGCGCTCGCGACCAGTAATGTAACCCCAAACGCCGTGGAGAGAGCGCTTCCCCCGATCTCAACTCCAAGAAATCCGGGCGAGAGCACTAAGACGTTTAATACCAGAATCCCTATAACAAGTCCTGCAAATTTTATGTATTTGATTGGGTTCAATATCTTTTCCTCCTCTTGCCCCATCAAGAATATCTGGATGGTAATGAAGTGACGCCAAGGCCTAATTCATGCGCTTTCTCCGTGTTATCGGCAACCCGCGATGATCATGCCGCTTCGGTCAAGGAAGCAGTCATTCTGGTGACTCATGATTTGTTGTCATATGTAAAAGAATCACGTTTGAACCTATCCTTAAGGCTGCTGTTATCGTTGCTTTATACCTACGTTCTATTTCCGGATCGGTTCCGTCCGGTACGACAAAAATGGCCTGATGTGCTTCCCCTCCTGTGCTGGTATTCCTTCAATCCTCTTAATGCACTGTAAGCATTACATACTAATAATCATCTTTTCCTGATTTGTATGTAATGACCGCAGCATGAAAATTGTACCATAAGTTGCAGTCCGCCGGGACCATAAAAGTTTAAAAAGTTCCGTATTATTCTTGAGGCTTATATGGCCTGACGCTAAAGGTTTGAGCCGAATCTGTAAGAAGTTGCATGAATCATGATATGCAAAAGTCCGCGCTTTTTTTTCCGCCTTCCGTATGGGTATAAAGATTCATTCCAGCCGTAAGAAAAACGTCTATCGACGTACTTTCACAGAAGACAGACCGCTTTTGGATGTAGTTTTTCTTGCGATTATAGAATGGTTCAGCTTCGCTGAGATTTAAATTCTATAATCTTAAAAAACAAACCCGCCATGCATGATGGCGGGTTCTTTCAAATATTATGATTTCAAATGCATGTTGTACAGATTCGCGTATGTTCCATTTAAGGCGATAAGCTCTTCATGGGTTCCCTGCTCATCGATCCCATTCTCGTTCAGCACGACGATCCGCTGCGCGTTTCGAACCGTAGACAAACGGTGGGCTATCACCAGGGTAGTACGGTTATCGGATAACCTTTCGAGCGAATTTTGAACGGCCTTTTCGCTCTCATTGTCCAAAGCGCTTGTCGCTTCATCAAATATTAGGATCGGCGGATTTTTCAGGAAAACGCGCGCAATACTAAGCCTCTGCTTCTGACCGCCAGAGAGTTTAACGCCTCTTTGACCGATATCCGTGTCATATCCATCCGGAAGTTTCATAATGAAATCATGGGCATTCGCCTTTTTCGCCGCTTCCACGATCTCCTCCTTGCTTGCGTCCATTTTACCGTAACGGATGTTATCCGAAACCGTACCGGCAAATAAATAGACGTCCTGCTGAACAATGCCGATGTTTTTTCTTAGCGAACGAAGGCGAATGTCTCTGATATCCCGATCATCCAGAAGTATTTGCCCCTCATTCAACTCATAGAAGCGCGGAATCAAAGAACAGAGAGTGGACTTGCCGGCACCGGATGCTCCCACGATCGCAACATATTCCCCGACATCGATCTGCAGAGATACGTCCGTCAGGACATTTTGGTGCTCTTCAATATACTTGAAGCTTGCATGCACGAATTCCAATTTTCCCCGCACTTGTTCCAGTTCTATCGCGTTGGGGGAGTCTTGGATATCAGGCTCGATCTCCATAATCTCCATAAACCGGTCAAAACCCGTTATTCCTTCCTGATACAGCCTCGCGAAGTTCACCAATCTCTGAATGGGCTCGATTATGATGCCAATACATAAGAAAAAGGTCAGCAAATCGGCGAGCTCAAGTGAAGTATTCAGAATAGCAGCTCCGCCAAAAATGATAACGGCCACAGTTATCAACTGCGTGAACGCGATCAGTCCTTCGTAAAAGTATGTTTCACTTTTATAGCCATCTCTTCGGCTGTCAACAAAACGGTTGTTTTCGTAATCAAATTTTTGCTGCTCAATCTCTTCGTTTGTAAATGATTTCACAACACGGATACCCGAGAGGGAATCTTCAACCTGCGCATTGATGTCACCGATCCGATCCTTGCTTCTTCTTAAAGCTACATTCATTTTTTTATTGAAATAAAACG
The DNA here is from genome assembly GCF_022898935.1 of Paenibacillus mangrovi. GTDB lineage: Bacteria > Bacillota > Bacilli > Paenibacillales > Paenibacillaceae > Paenibacillus_AQ > Paenibacillus_AQ mangrovi. The sequence goes on from NZ_JALIRP010000007.1 coordinate 268,597, forward strand.
CGTAAACCGCCATTACCGGTAAAAAGAGAAAGACAATAAAGGTAAGCTTAACATCGATATAAGCCAAAATGATGAAAGCGCCCGTAAACTTGAGCAGTGAAATGACGATATCTTCAGGACCGTGATGGTAAAGTTCAGTTAGTGATAAGATGTCATTGGTGGTGCGGGTCATGAGTTGCCCTATTTTTTGTTCATCATAAAAACGGAACGATAGTTTCTGCAGATGATCAAACAGCTCTTTTCGCATGTCACTTTCCATCATGGCCCCCATCATATGACCCTTATAGGAAATAAACATGTTGCAAAATGTATGGACGATGATGAGGCCGATCATGACGGCACCAATCGTGTACATTTGAACCAATGTATTGGGCGTATTCTCTTGTAGAATCTGAACGGTAATATAGCGAATGCACATTGGAAGGATTAATGTAATGAGCGAAACGATCAACGCACAGACCATGTCGGCACATAATAATCCCAGATGAGGTTTGTAATACGATAACAATTTCTTGGTTCGTGAATTCAAATCTATCTCTCCTCCATGATTTGGAGGGTCAGATCATGATCGCCCTCCAAAGATGATTTATGTTCGCGATCATTGTATTTTTCATTAAAAACACCCTTCCCATTGGAATGTAGACATACAGTTCAATCATATTCCGATCTTCCTCGGTTGAATCAATAAGATATATTTATAATTAAAAAATATCAAAGGCCGCCGGATTGCCGGCAGCCTTTGGTCAACCGCAGTGATCATGGTTTTTCAATTTCTTCCCATTTCTTCGTAAACACGTCAAGTTTGATATACACTCGCTTGTGGTCTTTTAGAACATCTCCATAAACGTAGCCATCCCCATATCCTCCCGATACCCATAGTTCACGGTCGGGAACCATTCCGGTATGAGCAATAGCGGCGTTAGCAAGCTTTAAAATCTCTTTCCAATAGGTCGTACCATTCCAAATATCTTTGAAATTAGGTGATTCCTTGATGTACAGATTGGTCTCGGGTCCACCGGAGGTCTCATCGTAGACGGTTCCCGTCTTAGCGTTCACAGCATAGGTTCTGCCATTGGCTTCAGGGTCCGCTGGCCTGGACGTGAATAAGTAGGTATCCCCTTTCCGCGTAACGTCCCATCCGTTTACATCCATCTTTAGAGCCATCAATCGTGTCACTTCCTGCTCGCCCATAGGCATCACGTGCGGAGAAGGATTCCAACCTGACATACAGCAAAGCATAAGAATGGAAATGAATATGCTGTTCAAGAGCGCACCCCGTTTCATCATTCTGAAGTGAGCCTTCAGAAGTTACTACAGTTTAAGACGGAGTCCAGTGAAGAATGTTGTGTAATAACGTAAAAAACCGGGAAACGATTAGACGTTCCCGGCTTTGTGGAATTAGAGTCGCGCAACTTTTTCCCCTTTGTTCGCGTCATTAGATTCAATAAAACATGTCTCTGGAGGAATATTATGAAGAAATCTCTTTGCATGCCAGCACTCCATAAGCAGCTTGCAGTTATGGCTATTGCGGGTCTAGCCATTTCCCCTCAAGCTTCGGCTCTGACTGCTGCAAGCCCGGTTGCCGCTGTCCCATCATCCTTCCTTTCCGATTCTTCAGCTACTTCGATCCATATTCCTGTTACCCAAAGTACGGCCTTTAGTCAGGTAACAGCCGGCAATTACTATTCGGTCGGACTGCGAGCAGATGGTTCCGTTTGGACTTGGGGCCGAAATTTATATGGTGAACTGGGCATCACGGATACGACCGCAACTTCAAATATGATCGCACCTGTCCGATTAAGCACGCTTTCAGAAATGACTTCAATTGCTTCCAACGGCAACGGATATCAGCTTGGGGTTAGGAAAGACGGCAGTGTATGGGAATGGGGGAATCGTTATAGTACAGACAGAGAATCACAGCCGCCAAGGCAGTTGCCACAAATTTCAGATGTCTCCCAAGTCTCAACGTTGAATGAGATTAGTTTTGCGCTCACGAAGGATGGAACCGTAAAGGCATGGATGAGGGATCATGAAACCGGAGAATCCAGCAGGCCCGTCCAAGTCGAGGGACTCCGTAAAATTGTCCAATTGGATGCTGCGGCTGGAAAGGGATATGCTCTTGATTCGTCCGGATCTGTCTGGATCTTCTCGGCGGAGCTGAAGGACAAGCAGCTCAATCTCTCGTCTCCTTCACAGATATATGGATTACCGCCATTAAAGCAAATTTACGTGTACAATTCCACTGAGGCTTACGGAGTCGACGCCGCTGGATCTGCTTGGAAATGGTCTATCACGAACGCATCGTCCGTGATCAAACTGTCTGGAAAAGCTTCGAAGATCTATCCTCAGCTCAAGGTAAAAAGCATACAGGCTGCAAATGGATATGCTGTTCTGCTAACCCGCCAAGGAGAAGTGTGGACTTACGGCAAAAAGCCAGCAGGCAAAGAAGGAAAAGTGAAAGAACTTAGTGGCATTGTTTCCATCTCCGCCGGTGACACTCACTGTCTGGCGATCGACTCCAAAGGACAGGTATGGGGCTGGGGAGCCAATCAGTGGAATGAAATCGGGGTACCGAGGAATTCCGGGGATGGAATGGAGTATGTACCAGTACGCATCCAGACTCCAATTACGGTAGTCATCAATGGTAAACTGCTCCCTGCTTCTTTTCCAGCCATGATGAACAACAATCTGATCAGTGTTCCGTTGAAAAGTGTCGTGAAAGAGCTGGGCGCATCGCTTGACATTTCTCCTGTCACGAACGGCAGCGTATATACGATGAAGCACCAACAAAATACAGTCACTTTTCAAATAGGATCAACGGAAGCCGAATTGAACGGGCAAAAGCTGGCTTTGTCCAGCCCAGCCTATCTGATCACAGGTGCAACGATGATCCCCGCTTCCCTGTTGAAGCAAATGGGCATCCAGGTTGTTTGGGATTCCAAGCTCTCCACTCTCAGTATTAGCAGCTCTTAATACGCAAATGAACAAAAGAAGCGTATTCTGATTTCAGAATGCGCTTCTTCTTTTGAGCTTTGACAATGGTTCTCACTACCTGAACGACTCGGTTTATGTTAAGGCCGCAGTTATAGTTTCCTTCATTCCAGAATCTCTAATCTGATCTGCGATGGCTTTCCATCTGGATTCGTGACTTTCATGAGTAAGCTTAGGTACAAAGCCAGAAATCATCCGTATTCAAAAGCGCCTTGTCTCTTCCTTCTTTCCGCATTTGCAGCAGAGCTGCATGAGTTACCCGGTAAAAGTCGCAGCAGTCGTTTATTTGATCGGTCTAACCGACACTTGATCAATTTCCACGGTGTTAGCTGCTCCGGTACTCTTTAAGGCGAACCCGATTCCGCCTGAAGAGAGTGACGAGTCGCTGAATGCACCCACTACCGTTCCGTCAATGGACAGCTTGATATCGTTCCCGTTAACTTCCACTTGGTACGCATGCCAATCCGCCAGAGAGAATCCCGGCAGGAATGAACTGATATTAATGGCGGAACCAACTTGGACATTCGCTGCCGAATCAGCGTACTTCCACAGCTCCACCGCATTGGAATTTTTAAATTCCAAGAAGTAATAGCTCGTGCCCGAGGAGTACCGGAACATCGCCCGGAAACGGTCTCCCTTTGCATGAAAGTCCAGACTGTAATTCTGGGTACTGTATGGAAGCAGATTCGGCTTGACCACCACTCGTTGAGGGTAGGTCAGCGTCGTCGTTCCCATCAGCTCCGCTGAAGTTTCGCTCCCCTGGATTTGCCATGCCGTGCTGCCGAACAAGTCCCAGTTGGAGAGCCCGCCGTCAAATTTATCCTCGAATAAGGGCTTCACCGGGGGTACCGTTACAGCCCCTTCGCTAATCAGCCCCACATCGTCGAACCAAGCGGTACCCGCTCCGTTCAATTCAAGATCAATCCTGATCTTGGCCGCATCCGCAGGAGTAACGGCGTTCACCGTCAACTGCGTCCAACCATTCGTTCCTCTTACTTCGTTCGAGAAGGAAGCATTTCCTGTCACGGTCCCATCGCTCCTGTAACAGGTAATGACAGCGCGTGCTCCATCAGTCGCATTGACATCGCTGGTCTTAACCCAAGCTTTGAACGTATACGAAGCCGAAGAATCGATAGCGATCATATTGGTGTCGGACAGGCTCCATCCGCCCTTATCCTCTGAAGCGGCATTGACGATCTTGGCAGAACGGCTGCCTGTTCTTGCCAAATCAGAGTCCCAGGTAACGGAGGGATTACCTTCCGTGGACACTTCCGTCCAAAAGTCAGGAGTTCCGGTTCCATCCTCAAAACTGGCGTTAGGCACGGACACGGGTTCTCCCGTAGGGGTAATCGTCCAATCTGCGAAATTGTAAACCAGCTTCTCACCACCTTCGGTTGCCGTGAACACGTCGGAGTTAGGTTCCTGCTGCAGCCAAGGCGTGTCGAAGAGCTTAAATGAATTATAATCAATCGCCTTATTGTTGATCTTGTGTGTATTGTTGTAGGGTCCTTCGGCCGAATCGAAAGTGATATCCATCGTATCTCCACTTAAGCTTTGATAGATGAGACGTGGATTGGTATCGTTGATATGGCTGCTGTCTACCGATGTCTTGGCAAGAATGGCGCTCTTGAAACTGGCGAAATCCGCATATTCTGCCCGATCCGCCGTTTCCAGCACCCAGCCGTTCGTGTCGGCCTGGCTGCGGAGAATGTTGTAGCTGTATAGCAGCTGCGCTGTAGGATGCAGCTGCGTCGTCGTCTTGACCTTGTTTGACGGATCGGTTGACGTCTGGTAATACCAGGAAGTCGGCTTGACGAACTTGAAGGCGAAATACATTGTCCCCGCATTGCTGAACACCCATCCGGATTGCTCTTCTCTGCTGAGAATCGAGCCCGTGTCCGGGAACATGGCGTTGATATAGTTGGTCGTTGGGCTGTTCAGCAGTTTGAATACCCCGACCGCCGCCTTGCCATCCTGCATGATTCGGTGACTGGAAGGCTGGTCGTAATTTCCTATAGGAGCGGTGCCCTGATCGGTAGATAATCTAAACAAAGGATTCGCGGAATCGGATTGCCAGCGAAGAACAACGGGAAGATCCTCGATCCAGTTATCGACCCTGCTGTACTGCACCTCGGTTGCCAGGCCCCATGTCGGCTTTACATACGCCTGACGATAAATTTTCATCCCCCGCCCACTCGAATTTTGTAGATTGGACTTGCGTGACTCATATTCCTTAGAAGCGGTTTGCCCGATTCGAACCGCCATCTCGGGCGGCTCGTAGTCCATCCCTCTATAGAGGACTAGGCCCAGATATTCCAGGTACGGCCGGTAAAGCGATGGCGCCGAGCTGTCTGATTCGCCTACCGTTTGTTGTGCGCGATGCGATCCGAAATAAGACCACGCGAGCGCCGTATGGTCCGCCCCTCTCCAGGTAGGGTCGCTGGCCGAGACCGAGTCTCCTTTCGCTCTGCTCACAGAGGAGATGGTGTATCCGTCAATCCAGTCATTTGCCCATTCGAACCACATGACGTCCATCGCCATTTTGGCTTCCTGCTTCAAGTCAGGCTCATCGGTATATTGATAGATGGCGTTCAGGCACAAATAGGTCATAAATGTGTATTCCGGACTTTCGTACTCCGCCCACCCCTTGTGGACGCCGGCATGAATCATGTCTTCAATGTTCGTTTTATTCATGCTTTTCAGCTTGGCTCCCGAATTGCCGTTCAGGTCTACGAGGTCAGGAAAATACTGCCCGACCAGATATCCGGTTGCATAATTGCTCATCCGTAAATTTTCCGTTTGGGGCAGAGCAGCGTAAGCGTATGACGCAAAGTATTGTTTGACATGCTCCATCATGGCGCTGCTGAATTGATCTCCGGCCATCAGGTAGGCGTACATCTTGGCCATCGTCTTGTATTGCTCCCAATCATAGGTTTGAAATAGCGCGTCCAGCTTCTTCAGGTTGCCTGCGACATTCTGGCCATCCAGAATTTGAGCGACATATTCCGCAGTATTGATAGGTCCGCTCTCTTCCTGCATCGTCTTGGTTTTGTTCCACAGCCATTGTTTCCGGCTCTCGATTGTTCCCGGAAAAGGCGCATAGGTGCTCTCCACCGGCGGCGCTTCGCCGATGCTCACCTGTCCGAAAACGGCAGCAGCCAATCTGCTATTGGTATGGCTGGTAACCGCCAGCCCGATGTAGACGGTATCCGCCATGCTGATGGTTTCCCGCTTGATCATAATCCAGTTCGTCCCGTCGCTTGAATCGTATGCGCTGATCCCGCTCTGATCCCGCACAAGCTTCAACCAATATGGAGCCGTCGTCGTTGTTCCCGTCGTCAGGGTCGACGCTCCGGCAGACTGCTGGCGTGATTGGTAGATCGAGCCATGCGAAGGCGTAAGTGCCATGAACGCATATGGCGATTGCTTCGTCATGTCGCTGCGGATCATCAATCCCGCTTTCGTCCACTCGGCAGAATTCTGAACGCTGTCAACACGCGCTATGATCTGTCCATTCCCCGTCCACGGCCGATAGACATAATGGAACGCGTCCTCAGTTCCCCAAATGTCGCTGCCGGAGCCCTTCACCTCGTACGAGTTCGTATCGGAATCGTAACTCGCGCTGCCCGCAATCGTCACGCTGCCGATGTCCCGATCGCCAAAAGGCGCGGGAAGTCCACCTGCCGATGCGTCCGTCGTCACCGTTACTTCATTGCTGGGATCCGATACATTCCCCGCGCCATCCTTCGCTTTTACGGTATAACGGTACTCCGAGTTCGGCGATAATCCGCCGTCTTCAAGCGTTGTCACGAGTCCGCTTACGGATTGGGTCAGTACGCCATTTCTGTAAATGTCATATCCTTTCACACTCACATTATCCTGCGAAGCCGTCCAGCTTAAGGACGCGCTTGTGTCGGTCTTGCTCACGACGATCAGGTTTGATGGCGCCGTTGGCGCTTCGTCGTCCTGTACGGTACCCACCTCGTAGACCGCCAGATCGTCAATGACGTAGGCTTCGTCCGTCCCACCGGTGTCGACCCTAACAGAGAAGCCCAGCTCTACAGTCGAGATATTGCGCTGCCCGCCGTTGGGAGTCACCGTAAACCGGTAACTCGGAATGTCGCTGTCGGTCACCGTCTGAAGCGCCGCGGAAGAGGTATTCAGATAAGCTGCTGTCCCGGTAATGCTCGTGGCGCTCACCGGGAACCGTGGGATGAGATTATTATCGAAGTTGCCGAATTGAATCTGGGCATAGATGTCTTTGGCTACAGGCTTGTCGCTTACAGCGCTGCGATGGAGCTTATACTCGAGTATAAAATCCACCGGAGGGCTTCCGATCGGCAAATTATAAACTTCATTAATGCGATTCTTCAAGGTTCCGGAAGAGGTCCGGTAATAGAAGTAGCTCGACAGATTCGAGCCAAACGAGGCGTCGCGAAGCTCGAGCGCGTTGTTGCCATCCACCTGAACGATCTGCTGCGAGCCTCCTGATGCTGCATTGGAAAGCGTCAACGGACTGGATCCTCCGTTAAAGTGCACATCCATGTCTGCCGCCAATAAGTTGACCATCGAAGGCTCCAGGACCGCTTCCTCCGCATTGGCATGCATAATGGGTACATAACCGAGGACAAGCGTTAGAGCCAGCAACCAGCTTACGATTTTTTTGTTCATGAACTGGATCAACCTCCATCGTTAGATAAGAACTGCTTCTTGGCGTTCGCGAAATTTGCCGATATAGTCAGCTCTTCTTCCCTACCCATGTATAAAAGTTGATCACCCCCTTCCAGTCCCTGAAGTAGCCTTCACGTCCCCATCCGGCAATTCAATGCTGTAGCTCATTCTGTTCTGCAGTCAAAAAACGGGTACCCGGGCCATATGCCGAATACCCGCCGATGATCGACTGGACCGATGGGATCTCGCCTTATTTGCTCGCTAGAAACGCATCGATTTGCTTTTGAAGCTCAATCTGAATTTTTTTGGCGTTGGCTTCGCCCTCTTTTTTGAATTTCGCCCACGTCTCGTTCGGATCGGCCGCGCCGTCGAATAATGCGCTATAATATTTATCCTCAGTTGCGTTGTACAAGGATATCTCATTGATTACCGGGCTCGGATCGAACGAGAAGCCCGTCAAGATGCTGGTGGTTAGATTATTCGCATCCTTATTGAATTTATAGTGCTTAATCGTCTCTTCGTCGAAGCCGGCATTTAGACGGTCCATCGTAGGATTCCAGATCCAAGCATAAGGGAAGTAAGAGTAATTCGTGCCGATTTGCTTATATTGATCGTCTCCGACCGCTTCGTAATGCGTTCCTTCGATCCCATATGCGAGCAGGTCATAGTTTTCCTTCTGAGCCGTCCAATTCAGGAACATCATGGCGCGCTCTTTGTTTTTGCTGACCTTCGGAATGGCCTGGAAGTTCGCCTGCTTAAAATTGGTGATGTTCTTGCCCTTCTCCGTTTGGATGAAGGTAACCGCTTCCAATTCTGCGCCCGGAACGTTCTGGGCAACGGCAGCGCTCATGCTGGACGGAACGCCGAATTCGTTGTAGACGGCAACGGCGATTTTCCCGGAATTAATGACGGAATCAATGTCCTTCAGGGCGAGAATATCGGGATGAATCAGGCCATCGGTATACAGCTTTCTGGCATCTTCAATCCAGGACCAGACTCTTGGCTCCATCTCGTCGAACAGGTTATAGACCTTTCCGTCATTATTTTTGTAGTATAGAACCAGGCTTTGCCCCAAAGCGTCTGATCTTAGAATCTGTGGATCGTACTCCATGAAGGCTCTGAAAGCGCCCCACGAGACGTCTTTCTGTCCGGCTTGGCCGTAAGCGAGCAGCGGAATAACATCCTTCTCATTCTCCTTCACTTTGTAAGCGAATTTAATCAAATCGTCATAGGTTTGAATCGGAGGAAGGCCATACTTCTCCCTCAAATCCTTGCGGACCAAATACGTTCTTCCTGCCAAATGCGTGTTGCCAAGAGGAAGAGCGTAGATTTTGCCTTGAAATTTGTTGGCGTTAAACATTTGCTCGGATCTCACTTTAACGGCATCCTGACCGTACTTGCTCAGCAAATCTTCCAGCGGCTCGTAATAACCGGCGCTGATCATTTGTTCCATGTGCAGCCACGGTGCATCAAAGATCAGATCAACATCTTCACCGGATGCAAGCATGACCTGAGTCTTCTGGGCCAGATCTGACCAAGGTACGAATACGAGATTGAGCTTCACATTAATCGTGTCTGCCATCCGTTTCTCAGCTTCTTTGATGATGAGATCCATGTCGGCCGGCCTATCGCCCGGAAGTATAATCTTAAGCGTAACCGGATCCAGCTTGGTCGTTGCTGCTCCCGCAGATGGCGCCGTGCCGCCCTTTGAAGAAGAATCGCCGGCAGCATTACCAGTATCGTTGGAACTTGCGCTGCACCCGACTAACGTCGCCATCATAAGCGACAGGACCAGCATCATCGACCATCTTTTTCTTATTTTCATACTGTGACCTCCTAATGTGGTTGGTTCTATTCTCAACCGGATGTGTCCGGGTTAAGACTAGCCTTTCAGGGCGCCAATGGTAATTCCCTTGACAAAATACCTTTGAATGAATGGGTACAAAAAGAAAATCGGACCAATCGTTACGCATACCGTTGCCAATTGCACGCTATAAGTTGGGAGCGGCTGGGTATATGTGGTTTGACTTCCGCCGACATAGGCGCCGATATTAATGTTGGAGATCAACTGGCGAATCATCATCTGCAGCGGATGAAGCTTATAATCGTCGATGAACATGAGCGCCAGAAAGAAATCATTCCAATATTGCAGCGCATAGAATAAGCCTACTGTCGCGATGACCGGCTTGGAGATTGGCATGATGATCTTGAAGAAGATTTTCAGATCGTTGGCACCGTCGATTGTTGCCGCTTCATTAATCTCATAGGGCAGCGTTCTGAAGAAAGAAACCATAATGAAGGCAAAGAACGGATTCAACATGTAAGGAAGGATAAGCGCCCAGAGCGAATCCTTGAGGTGAAGCCAATTGGCGATAAGAATATAGAACCCGACCAAACCCGCTCCGAAGATCATCGTAAAATAGGTTAAAAAGGACAATACATTGCGGTACTTCACCTTGGGATGGGACAGCACGTAGGCGTACATAGCGGTAATCAGCACCGCGAGTACGGTACCTATGATCGTAACGGTCATGGATACGGCATAACTGCTGGCAATCTGCCTGCCATTCATTAGATATTGATAAGCGTCCAAGGAAAAATTCTGCGGAATCAGTTGATATCCGCTCCGCTTGATGGAAGATTCCGCGGCGAACGAATTAATGAACACGAGCCAGAAAGGAATAAAACAGATCAAGGCGAACGCGCCGCTAAACGCGTAGATAAAGAAAAGAAAAATCTTCTCGGATAGCGAGCGGTCTGTCTTTACCTTTATCGCTTTAACAGATTTGACCTGACGAATCGAACTTTCCATGTTGAGCCTCCCGAGTTCTTTTAGAATAAACTGGAATCCTTGTCGATTTTCTTGGCGATGGCATTAAAGATCAAGATCGTCACAAGCCCCATGACGGATTGATAGAGAATAACCGCGGAAGATTTGCTGAAATCGCCTAACTGCCGAAGCGCCCTGTAAGAGTAGGTGTCGATGACATCAGTGGTTGGATACAAAGGAGCGGTGTCTCCGACAATCCCGTATATCATTCCGAAATCTCCATAGAAAATCCGTCCAACCCCAAGCAAAGCCAGCACGATGAGAACGTTGCGAATTAATGGGATGGTAATATGAATGATTTGCTGAAACCGGGTGGCCCCGTCTATCTTGGCACTCTCGTAATATTCTCCGGAAATCCCCGTAATCGCGGCCAGAAAGATGATGGAGTAATAACCTGCGAATTTCCATACGTAAATGACCGTCAGAATGGCCGGCCAGACTTCGGGCATCAGGTACCAATTTTTCGGATCCAACCCATTGGCGGCCAATGTCCGGTTCAGAATGCCGTCCGTCGTGTTCAGAAAAGCAAACACCATCATGCTGACGACCAGCCATGAAATAAAGTACGGCATAAAGATAAACGACTGTGCGATCTTCTTGAAGACCACTTTTTGAATTTCATTCAGGAGGATCGCGAGCAGCAGGGCCATGCCCAGGCCGCAGACGATGAATAATCCATTGAGGAAGATCGTATTAAACGTAACCTTATACCAGTCGCTGCCCATAAAGAAGAACTTGAAATTATCGAAACCGACCCATTCACTCCCCCATATACCATCTGACAAACGATACCTTTTGAATGCGATCAAATGCCCAGCCATAGGCAAATAGGCGAATATTAGCAAAAACAGCAATCCCGGCAAAGATAGTACATATAAGTATTTGTTCTTGACGATTTCTCTGACCATTCCCACCTTGTGTCCGTCTCCTCTCCGCATAAGCGATTGTTTTTTCTACGACCAAGCTTAAAATTCCTGCGGGTGGTCTGTATAGTTCTAATAACGGAAGTAACGGCTTAAACCCCCTAAAAATCAAGGTTCTCAATTCGGAGATCGGGTTCGCAAAACGGAAAAACACCGTATATGAGCCCGCAATTCCGCTTTTTGCCCCTCGATTTCAGTGATCGCTGCCATTATGCGGGGATGGATGAGGGATGAGCCTTCATTAGAAAAGGCCTCCACCCGAACGGCTGGAGGCCTCCCATCTTTTATCCCATATCCCGGTATTGGCTCGGCGTCATTCCGGTCGCTTTTTTGAAGATCGTGAAGAAGTGGCTCTTCGTCTGGAAGCCGGCCCTCTCTCCGATATCCGTAACGGTCCAATGGGTCGAGACGAGCAATTCCTTCACCTTCGTGATGCGAGCCTGCAGAATATAATCAGACAGCGTCAGGTCCAGGACGTCTTTGAACAGTTGCCGCACATGCCTGGTCGATAAAGATAGGTGTTCGGCTATCTCCTCGATCGTGAGCATCGGGTCATGAAGGTGATTTTTGACGTAATCCACGATCTCGGTAACGATTTCATCTTTGCGGCTTGAACCTTTACGAAGACTTAATTCGTCGATAATACCGAGCAATTCCTTCTCCAACCAGCCCCTCACTCCAAAGAGCGTATCGAACGACTCCAGGATGTTCTCTATTCCTTCTATAGATTCAATGGAAGGAAGCTTGTTGAAGGACTTAAACAGCGTATATAACATCAATGAGAGCTGAAACCTGCTCTGTGAATAATGCATGGACTGCATATGAACGAAAATTTCATTCAAGCCTGCGATGACCTCTTCAGGCTTGCCCAATCGGACTTTCGTAATCAGTTCCTCCACCAGATTGTCATCAGCCAGTGGCTGAACACTTCGCATGTAATTTTCGAAATCGCCTTCCATATAAATTTTATCTTCACCTGAGACGAATTTAAGCATCGTCAATTCATGGATATGCTGGTATATAGCACGTATATCGTCGCTGATTCCCTTTCGCTCGCTGACCGATAACGTAATCCGGACTTGTGTCCAATGATATATCTGTTCTTTTACTTCCTCTAGGAGTGCCGTTATATGCTCACTAGAGAGCGGGTTGCCGGCTACCAGCAAAACGAGATGGTCGCTGCCCAGATCAATGGATTCTGCGTAGCCTCTTCTATTCATGATCTCTTCTGCAATGTTGCCCATTGCGTACTTGATTAATTTTCTGGAGGCGAAACTATACTTCTCTTTAAACGCGCTGTATCCGTTAATCCGAATAACGCTAACATACAGTCCTTCGTATTGAAACAGCTTGGTTTGTTCTCGAAGATACTGCTCAACCGGCGTTATCAGCTTGCCTTGAAGGACCCATTGCCTCAGGTATTCGGTCTTGATCACGTCGCGGTGCTCCCGCATAGACGAATTGAGCTGGACCATTCGATCCTCCAGCATCTCGATTCCGTAACGGATGACTTTATATTCTTCCGTCGGGCCATAATCGTTTTTTTTGTTGTTCAAGAGAAGACCGAACTTCATTTCCAATTGATTCGCCAGCTGCGAAAAGGGCATATAGGTTCGCCTTGAATTCCAGAATAAAATAGCGAGCAGCAAAGCGACCATGCAAGCAATAAACGCCATCATCTTCGCTTGGAACGATTGGAAGTCAGAGCGAATTCCTTCCATCTTGGCCATTTGATAGAGACTCCAGCCCTGCGGTTCAATGCGTGCATACTGAATCGACCATGAATCCCCTTCGTAAATCTGGGTTAGTTTCCCGGAGTCGTGGACCGATTTGGCAGCCAACTCGGCATATAGCTCCTTAGATTCGGAGGATCCGAGCATGACCTCACCTTTATCATCGAGAATAAAGGAATTGAACCCCGCATTCCCGTTATCCTTGAGCAAATACTGCTTCAATAAGGCATTATCCAGAAAAAGAACCAAATAACCGTATGAGGGCTGACCGGAAGGCACCGTTGGAATCATAAGCGCAAGCATCTGCAGTCCGTTTATCCGGTGAATGAAATACCGCTGGTAAGCGCTCCGTGGTTGCTTGGTCAAAGCCAAAATGTCCTGGTCCTTGAAAGGTTTGAACGAGGATATTCCATACTTGAGATCAATGACGTGTTCCGTCCTCATGTTGATCAAATAAGCATTCTCAAGGAATGGCTCGGTCGTCATATATCTCGTTCCGGCAGAAAGAGCCTCGACCTCCGCTTCCCCCGTCTCCATACCGGATGACATCCATGCTTGGATGTCTTTGTCGGCGTACATATTTAAACCGTATGCGATCATTTTGTTGAAGATAAATTCCGCATTGTCCCGTGAATGCGCAAGCTCCGCTTGATTCACTTTATCGATCTGTTTCATCGCGTATTTCGAGAACTGGCTTGTCAACAAGAAGATAAAGGGGACGGAAACAAGAGTAAACAGAAGGCATAACCCCAGAAAAATCCTGATATGCGTTTGCCTTGGAATAAAACGATTGTGTTCTACAAACGAACGCAGTTGTTGCAGTTTGGGGTACCGCAGCATGGCCGAACCTCCTGTGTACTGGGTGTCAATCCGCGATATCTACTTGAACGCCGTTATCGATGCACGCCTGCAAAAGGGCTTCATCTGGCGACTCGTCGGTAATCATTCGATGAATACCCGATAATGAAGCGAAGGAAACGAGCACTTTCGCGCCGAATTTGGTGTGATCCAGCACAATCACCGCATCGGACGACTGCCTGATGGCAATCTGTTTGATCTCCGTTTCATAGATATTGGAGTTGCTGAATCCATGTTCAATATCAACGCCCGTCGCCCCTAGGAAGACGCGATCAAATGCCATCCCCGCCAAGTTCTGGGCCGCCATGGGACCAACGAGGGAATGGGTGGATTCCAGAAGCATGCCGCCGGTCATCATCGTAGGAATTTGTTTGGCGGATAGTTCTGCCGCGACGTTTAATGCGTTGGTAACCACGGTAACATCCATCCCTTGAGGGAGGAACCGCGCTACCTGCAAAGTGGTCGTTCCTCCATCGAGAAACACGGACTCTCCGGGACGTATAAGAGCTGCAGCTCTGCGTCCGATCTTCATTTTCTCTTCCATGAATAAAACGGAGCGCTCTTTGAGCGCCACATCCTGACCTACGTATATGGCACCGCCGAATGTTCGTTTAATGGAACCCGCTTCTTCAAGCTTCTCCAGGTCACGCCGGATCGTCATTTCTGTCACTTGGAACGATTCTCTAAGGTCGGCGATCCGCATTTCTCCTGCCAGGGAGATGCGATCCAGCATCTGCTGCTGTCGTGCATTAAGTTGAATATGTGCTGTATTTCTCATTCCTGCCTCCTGGCTTTATTCATGTTTTAGATTCTACTATCGCCTTTTACAGGCTTCGATCGATTTCAAAAACGATATAGATTTGCGATGGTTCATGAGGCTAGTGTTCCTCATCCTCAACGATAACAGGCATTCGTGCTATCTTCGGATCCGTGAAAATATCGAATTCATCTCGGCTCGTGCTGGAGAACTCAGAGACGATCGCCCCTTCCGGGCCACCCTGGAACCAGTGCTTCGTCCCCGGAGGAATGGTATGCTGCTCTCCAGGATGCAGGACAATCTCGTGGAACACGGTGTAACAAGACTCGCTGCCAGCAGGGACAATAGCCTGGATCTCTGTCGTCTTCTCACCTTCAACATAGAGATACACACATCCCCAACGACAGCGGAACGTTTCCATTTTGCCGGGTTCCCCATGCACGGAAGGATGCAGATGTTCTGGACAGGTCTGCCTTGGGAAAAGCACGAGCTCCTTCGCACAGTAGCGATCCGTGTTGACGTACGTGATCAGTTCGAGTCCCTGCTCTTCCAGGTTGCCAAGCCCAAAGCCCGCCACTTCGATTTGACTTTGCTCCTCGGCCGACAGAACAATGCCGGCACGTGCGAACATCTCTGATGTCCGAGCCTGCGCCCGTCTTGCTTCACTTCTCATCATCCTCTTTTCTCCTCCCCTTCTATAGAGGGCCAGTGGAACAAAAGCCACGGTAGGAGTGGCTTGTTCTTCCAGCCAGTATTTTTCGCATGTCAATTCAACGTCTTAACTCCCATATGCCCGGTTTGCTCTCGTAAGTCCATCCCGGAAGCAATAGAGCTGCTTCGCTGCGATTCCAGCCTGCAGCCATTCGAGCCTGTACCTCGGCCCAGCTTCGAATCCCACTCACCGCATCGGCCCGCTCCACGTTGCAGGCGCCGACGCCTACCGCTCCGAGCAGCACTTCCTCGATTGTAGACCTTTTCCAAAGCCCTCCCAAAAAGCCCGCGATCGTGCAGTCGCCGGCTCCTGTCGTACCGACGACTTCAACTTGAAAACAAGGGGCCAGCAGTTCCCTATCCTGCCAGTCTGTTAGCCGCTCTTCATCCGGCGTGCACGCCCCCATGGCAGCAAGGCGCTCCCGACTGGAAGCCGTTCGCAGGTAGAAGCCGTACTCCCCGAGCTTTAAACCTATCATTGCCGCTCCCATGTTCAGCAATTGCTCGGAGAGCGAGCTGAGCAGAGGGCCGTCTGCATAGGCGATCATATCGGTTGTTCCGTGCTGCTCGGACAGCTCCCGGTAGACTTCTGGCCGGAGCATATAGACGATTTCCTCGAAGCTTGGCAGGAACACATCCACATAAGGAAGCACGCGGGCCAGAATAGCAGGCCAATCCACTTGCCCCGCTGGAGAGTCCGGATCCGGGCGTGCCAAATCCAGCGAAACGGTAAGCCCCTGCGCTTTGACTTTGTACAGCAAACGCTCCAGCTCCGTTCCGCCGTCCGCAAACATCCGTCGCATGAGTGGCGGATATCCAAAGTGAAACAGCTTCGCGCTCTGCAATGACTCTGCCGTGACATCCTCGGAAGCAAACGTATCGTTGGCTCCGGTGCAGTGCAGAAAAACCCGATCGACGCTCGGCGGACTGATTACGATCGAATAAGAGCTGCTCTCGCCGCGCGCCACGATCATGTCTCGAGCGAGCGCTTCCCCGTGACCCTTCAGAATTCCCATAATCAAGCCTCCGAATGGATCGTCCCCGATCTTACCCATCAGCTTAACTGGAAATCCGAGACGATGCAGGGCGAGTCCGGTGTTGGAGACTGCGCCGCCCGTAGACAGCACCGCCGGCCCGATCTCGACCAGCTTGCCGGGGACGAGCAGTTCTCCAAGCCCGCTGCCATGCTTATGGCCATGTATCGCCGGAATAACGTCCAGGCATATATGTCCGGCGATCACGATATCGGCTGCCGGCGATTGAAGCGCTCTCATTTCAAGCCCTCCCAGTCCACGGTGACCGTGCTTCCCGTGCGGTGCGAGTCTAATGCTGCGGTAAATATGCGATGGCTGCCTGCCGTTTCTTCGGGCAGTGCACAGTAGAACGGCTGCGTCATACGATCGCGGCCGTGAACGACCTCATCGCAAAAAGCGGCCCACATCTGCAGAATGGAGTCGGAGAAGCCAAATTCGAAGATCGCTCCCGTTATAGTGCCATACGCGCTTTTATAGGGCACATCAACAATATGCCAAGCTTGCTGGCCTCCTGGGACGTATGGAAGAGATGCAAGCTGCTTCGGGTTCTTCGTCGTAAATTCCGCCGAGAATTCCGTTCCTTGGATCCGGATAAACCAAGTGTTGGCGTGGCCAGGCGCAATCCTTTTCGTAGATAATACCATCGGGAATTGCTGGTCGGCTCTCTTCACCTCACAAGCAAGAATGGCGTTGTCCCACGTCTCGCACGGTGCTGCTCCTCCCCTGCCGTCGGGCCGCTCTTCGACAACCTTCGAAAGCAGCGCACGCACATTGGTCGGCTTCCAACCGAACCGCATCGGCAGGTGGAGAACATGAAGCCCGAGATCACCCATGCATCCGTATTCCCCATTGGTGGCACGCCGGCGTTTCCAATTGATCGGTTTCGTCGGATCCAGATCGCTGGAATGCCAGAAGCCGGCCTCCACCTCGATGATCCGTCCGAATCTGCCCTCGTTAACCCATTTGGCAATCTGCTGAGCACCGGGGAAAAAGGGGAATTCGGAGGAGCTGCGGACGATAACCTGCGGGTTCTCTCTTATCGCTGCCGCTATCGCTTCGTTCGCTTTGCGGTCGATGCCGAACGGTTTCTCTCCGAGTAGGTGCTTGCCAGCTTGGATGATATCGGTATAGATCTGCTCGTGAAGATTGTGGGGAACCGCACAGTAGACCGCCTCTACGGTGGGATCTGCCAGTAGATCCCTGTAATCGGTATAAGCATGGGTTACGCTTGGTACATTGTCCTTAAACCATTGCATCGCCGATTCATTGGCGTCGCACACCACTACGATACGAGGTTCGAAATCCACATTCGCCAGATGGCAAAAGCGGGCTGCCGCACTGGCAAACTCTTTGCCCATGAGGCCACAGCCGATAACACCGAAAGGAACGACTCTCTTGCCCATTAGGAATCAGCCCCCTTCAAAATCGCTAAACCCTGCTCCGCCGAAGCCCCTTCATGAACGATAGCCATGAGGGCTGATGTCATCGCTCCGGGATTGGGATGCTGAATGACATTTCGGCCGTATACGATACCGGAAGCGCCCTGTCTCATCAGCTCTTCCGTACGCTTCATAATCTCTTCATCGCTGGCCCGTCCTCCGCCGCGTACGAGAACAGGAACACCGGAGGCGACTTCAATGACGCGTGCGTATTCGCTCACATCGTCCGATGGATCCGCCTTAATGACGTCCGCGCCGAGTTCGACGCCTTGACGAACGAGAGACATGATTTTCTGAATATTGCCATCCGTCATGTACCCGCCCTTTACTTCGTTCGGAAGCATAACGAGCGGTTCAATCATTAGTGGCATTCCGTATTTCTCGCTCTCAGACTTCAGAAGCGTAATATTGCGCACGCATTGATGATGCAGCTCGGGCTGCCCAGGAAGAAGCAGCAAATTAATGCAAACGGCGACGGCATCCAATCGAACGGCTTGCTCAATAGCCCGGTCGATGAGCTCACTAAATAGATATTTGGGCAACTCAGTCCCATAGATGTTCGCTGCGTCCGTTCTCAGTACAAGCGCAGGCTTCTGCTTGCCCGGAATATCCTGAAGCAAGCGAGCCTGACCGGCGCTTAGCTGAATGCAATCAGGACCGGCTTTAATTACCGTTTCGATGGCGCTATTCATGTTCTCAATGCCGGATAGAAAGGAAAATTCATTGAAAAATCCATGATCGATGGCGACGTCGAAACATTTACCTTGTACGCTGAACATCCGATTCAATCGAGGTTTGGTAGACATGCTGGCGGCAGCTCCTTTTTTGTTAAAAACAGGAATATGTTCGTTTATAACATTATCATATATACAAATAAACAATTTTTCAATCCAAAAAATTGAAATTATCGAGTCAACATTTTTCATTATGAAAGCAAAGAGAAAACGGAAAGCCGCAGTGAGCAAGGTTATGCTCTAGCTAGGGTCGTGTGGCTTTCACTTACCCATAATTTGCAAAAGAAAGCAGCAGTTGACCAAAATAGAAGAATGGCGGTACAGGAATAACCCCCTGCACCGCCATTTTTTCATTTTTACATCATTTTTTTCTCTATGCGAGCTATGTTTCCACCGAGTCTTACCTCTTTTGGGACAGCCCCTAGTCAAATCATAATATGAATATCTATCGATCCGATTCTGTTGGATCCTCTATGAATAAAGGATATCTCTCACTACCCAGCTCAATGCGTTCACCAGCGATCTCGTCATACAGGGTTAATAGATAGGATTCTCCCGATTGTCTCTTTTGTTGACTAAAGCTAAAGCTAACCGAGTAAGAATGATGATTCCCCGGAGTTAAATCCGTGCCAATACTGAGCGTTTTTTCCTGTGATTGTCCATATGAATCCGTCATTTTCAGCACCAGTTTATGGTTCAAACCACCCGCTTCGGCTTCGGCATTGTCTTTCAGATTCAGATTATAGTTCATATTGATTTGAATGCTGTTACCACCCGTGATAAACAAACCTTTCGAATTCAGGACCGACAGGGTGTATGGAGCCAGCGGGATCTGCGACAAGTTTGTCTTTGGCTGAATATCGACCGGATGGAGCTTCATTGAAACTGGGTTCACATAACCGCTCGGTTCCTCTCCGGTTTCGCTGAGCTTATTTCCTGTGATTCCCTGACCAAGAACAAGCTTAAGCCCGGAGGTGTCCACAGATTTGGGAAGTTTGGCCCAGAATGTGATCCTCTGGTTGACGCCCGGCGATGCCGGCGTATCCGGCTGGTTGGCTGTCGCATCATATAGTTTCCCGTCCCCCGTTTTGTAATAGGCTTGCAGCCGGGGCATTCTGGTTTGCCGTTTCTCATCGCTGCTCAACAGCATTTCCGTAGCCACAATGTTGGCATTCATGCCGCTGTACACGCCCGTGTTGGTTTCAGTTACATTGGCATTTTTCCCTTGGCCGGAAATGACATAGCTTTCGCCTTGTTTGATCGGCTCGATCTCGGTTATCGCGCCCTGAGTACTCAAGGATAGGAACGCCTTTTTTTCATCCTTTTCAAGCGTATATAGATCAATCTTTAACTTACGGAATTCCTGAGTATAAGGAATATGAGCGAGCACGTTTATTCGGGTGCTTTCACCCGGTCTCAAGACGGCGGCCTCATGATCCACTAACACTTGTGTTGTTTCGGACAAATCTTGCAAATCTGCCTTTAGCGATCCTTTTAATTCCGGGAGGGACAGGTTGGTTGATTGCGTATTCGTAATCTTCAATTTGGCCGATACGATGTCTTCCTCTTTCCAAGGCAGGCGCTGCAGCGATTCCAGACTGTACGAAAACGATCCGAAAGAGTTGGTTGCAAGGTAAGGCATCCCCATTTGCGCGTCAGTGTACGGGATATACGGGATGACAAAATATGCAACGGGAAGTTTTATATTCACACCGGAATCCGTTATTCCTACAGATCCTTTAACGTCCGCGTCTTTATCTTTTTCCTTCTGTTCGGCAGCCTCGATCATTTCGAGCTTCAGCGTGTTCTGCTCGACTTCAAGCGGAATTTGTACGCTGAGAGGAATGACCTTCTCTTCCAGCGGTTTTAAGGTTATACCGCTTAATCCGTTCGATTCTACCGGAAAAGATTTGCCTTTGATTGATTTGACGGCAAGACTATATGCAGGGAATGTGACGGTCTTATTCCCGGTATTTTTCACCCGAAGCTGGAAGGACCACTTACCCTTGCCGTTCTCTCCCAAAACGCTGGCATTCTGGAGCGATGTCTCTATGCTGTTGTGGTTGATCATGATTTTTTGGACTTGACCATAGCCCACGACCTGATTCGGTACAACGGCTTTCGGAAGCTTGTATGCAGATGTGGCGTACTCCAGATTCAACGTTTCGTCTTTCTGCGTGAATTGGAGCTTCATATTCGCCGTATTTAAATTTGCGGGTAATTCGCATACATAATAAAGGGTCTTCTTCTCTCCTGGTTGTACTTGATATGCGGTCTGAGTGCTTAATGCCAGTTTGAATATGCTTCCTCCGCCGGATACCAGATACGCCATGTAACCCGGGTCTTCCAGAACCTTTTTGCCACGGTTGGTCAAGCTGAAACCAACTTTCGCATACACTTTCCCATTGAATGGATACAGTTCAAGTGATTCACTGCTGGCCGTAACCGGAATATTGTTTAGCGTTGTATTCAAGCTCTTGCCGTTTGCAGTTACGGTTGAATCGTTAGCTGGCAGTGTAAACGTACCCGCATGCTTCAAATAACCCTTGGCATTGGCGTCCCAAACGTACACGGGGATTTTCAAGCCCTTAAGCGAACTGACCTGTTTTAGATTGACATAATACGTCACACGAATGTTATCCTTGGGCTGCACGCTCTTCTTGAGGTCGTCCCCGGAAATGGGATGTCCCATGATAAGAGATCCTCCGGGAGTGGCTACCTTTGAAAAATAGTTCATCAGACTTGAACTGCTGCTTCCGGAGTTTGAGAAGTTCAGCGTGTATGTGAGAATATTGCCTGCGGCCTGCGGCCAAATGTTCACGTCCTCAAGGGAAACTTGAACTTTGGAGCTTAAGAGTATCGATCCTAGGCTATTTGTGACAGCATTGTCCGCTGCACCGGAAGTAGCATGAGTCATAGATAGCGGATATTGGCTGACGATACAAACGCTTAATAGAGCTACCCATACGTTTCTGATGTTTTTCATTTCCATTCAACTCCCCCAATTATTCATGGACACGTGTGCCGTCCGTGATCAGATCGTTGCTGTCCACGATGATCTCCTGATCTTCGAACAGCCCCACACTTACAGCCGTTGTCGTGTCGTTCGCATCGGTAATCTGCACATTCGTGCGAACAGCATAATATGCGTTTCCGAGCGGGCCTTGCGATTCGCGCAGAGCGAATACATAAGCACCTTCCTGATCCTTGTGAATGGCTTGATTCGGAACCAGGATCGCGTCGCCGCTGTTGGACTGCGCTATTTTGACATCTACCTGTTCCCCGCCATGAAGTGCACGGTCTTTAAGCGCGATCTCCACTTGATTCATTGAACCGGGCACTTTCTCATCCGAAGTGCTTAAAGGATTATCCGAAGAACCGGGTGACGCATCAATCTTGCTGATCGTGCCGGACAAAGGGATTGGATCCCCTTCTTTTCCTGGAAGGGATACATCCTTCAACGTATCCCCAACGCTCAACTTCGAAGCGATCGGCGACGGGATCAGCAGCGTAAACTTATATCCCTTGGCGGTATTGGAAATCGTGATATCCGGTTTACCGGTCGAACTATAACCTTCGATCGCGCCGACATCCATAACGATGCCCTGAAACGGCGCTTTGAGCTGCCTGTTGGCTGCAAGATTGCCATTCAGATTCTGAATATGCTGCTGCTGGATAGACACGTCCACTTTTGCCAATTCCAGCGCCGCGGTAGCGCTGATTTTTGCAGCCTCATCTTCTCCCTGCATCGCTAGGATCACATTGTAATTCAACTGCTCCATCGACAATTGGAGCTTCTTCAAGGCGGACTGCTCGTCAGCAATCTGCTGTTTGATATCGCTGCCGTCATATTCGATCAGCACTTGACCTTGCTGAACGACATCTCCTTTTTTAACGAGCACATTTGCGACTTTCCATCCGGCCGGATTGGTCAGTTCGCTCACCTCGCTTGGAGTGACGACCGCGCGGCTCTCGTAAGTATGAACGAGCGAACCCTTGCTGGTCTTCGCCGTCATTACCTTGGGTAATGTGAGGGTCTGCAGGTTATTCCCTGCAAACGTGAATAGGAGAAGAAGGGCTATAAACAGGCCTGCAATCAGCCGGACTTTGCGTTTTCTGGATTGGGAAATCTCGACTTCCAATGTCATTCACTCCTAAGCTAGCCTTTAATGCCCGATAATTGTATTCCCTCGATAAAGTAGGACTCCGCATACAGGAATAAAAAAACCATGGGAGCCATGTACAAGGCCGAAGCGGCAAAGCCGATGCCTCTTGCTTCTTTGTTGATCTGCGCAAGGTACAAGGACAGCGGCTGTTTATAGGAATCCTGCAAAAAAATGAGCGGCTGCTCGATCATGTTCCAATAATCGACGAATAACAGAACGATCAGCGCAGCCAGACCCGGTTTCGCCAGCGGAAGAATGATCCGCCAGAAGATTACCCATTGTCCCCCTCCGTCCATCATCACGGCTTCGGAATACGCACCGGGAATATGGGCCATAAATTGCCGCATCATAAAGACGCCAAATGCTCCAAAGATGCCCGGCAGAATGATCGCCGACGCATGATTCATCAGCCCAAGTTTGTCTATGACCATATAGTTTGGAACCAGCGTGACTTGGAACGGCATGAGCATCGTCATTAAATAAACCATGAACAGCTGATTTCTTCCTGGAAATCGGAGCTTGGCGAAGGCGTAAGCCGCTAAGGATGCGACGACGGCCTGCCCTGCCACGATAGGGATGACCATCATCGCTGAGTTCCAGAACATCTGCAGGAATTTGGTGGAAAACACCATCACCTCGGCATACTGCTCAAATGATATCCAATCCGGGATCAGCTTCAGATTGATGAACGAATCCTTGCCGCCTTTTGTAACGTCAATCATCTGTCCGATCAGGTCGTAGTTCCTCCCGATTTCCTGCTCGGTCATGACCGAGTTACTTATCGTCAGAAAGATAGGTGCAAGCATCACAATGGCTGCCATGCCTAGCAGCAGCGTCAGCACCAGCTTGGTAAAAGGTATCTTTCTCATGTAGTTCATGTAGTTCATGTAGTTCATGTAGTTCATAGTTGTTCCTCCCTCCCTGGTTACTCCAAATGTTCCCGGAATCTGCGCTCGATGCTTAGCAGCCCGGTGACCAGAATGACGATGCAGCCAACCATCAGTGTGGCGGCAGTCGTGAGCTTCTGAATATCCAGGGAAAAGAACATGTTGTTCATGTAATGCTGCATCATGTAGATACGGTCGTAGGGATATTCGCCTGCCAACAGGTAAGTCTCCCGAAACACTTTGAAAGAGTTGATGATCGAAATGAGAATGACAAAGAACATCGTCGGCGTCAAATAAATCAATGTAATGTGTAATAACTGACGCATTTTCCCCGCCCCTTCGATCTGTGCCGTTTCATAGTAATCTTTCGGAATGGACTGAAGTCCGGCTAAAAATAAAATGATGTTGTAGCCGAGATTTTTCCAAATGTACATGATTATCATGATGCCCATGGACCAATCCGATTGCATCCAGTCGATCCGCTCCTTGTGAAAATGATGCAGCCACGCATTGAGCGTCCCGTTCCAGTCAAAGAGAATTTGCCAAAACATCACGATGGACGCTACCGGCACGACGAGCGGCAGGATGAACGACGTTCGTAGCCAATTACGCATATAGAGGGATCGATTCAGCAGCATCGCCATGAGCAGGGATAGCACAATAAGCAGCGGAACGCTCATACCGGTAAACAACAACGTATTGACCGATGCCTTATGGAACGAGCCGCTCCTAAGAACCTCCCTGTAGTTATCGAAGCCGACGAACTTCCCGCCAAGCGAGCCATCCGTGAACGATTCATAGATACCCATGATGAACGGGATGATATAAAATATCGCAAAGCCGATCAAGCTTGGAGCCAGGAACCATAGAGCTTTGATCCCGTCTTTGCGTAACCATCCTCTTATCCGTCTTCTATTGTTCATTTAGATACGTCGTTACTTTATTCTGGATGAGCCTTGCGACGTCATCTGCGGATTTCTGTCCGGCAAAGAAAGCCTTGGACTCTTTAACGATCATCTCCTGCACCTTGGCGGATTTGTACTCGACTTGATGTATCGCTCCCTCCACCAAGCTCTCGAGCTGATCCAGCTTGGCCTGATCGACTTTGATCGCCATTCCGTGCAACGGCCCTTCCTCATAGGCTTTCACCGTACCTTCATCCTTTAATTGCTGAATTTTCTTGGCGAATGCCTTTTTATTGATTGGAAATCCGGCCTTGGTGGGAGGCGTCTCTATTTCCCCGGACATCATGAATTTTATGAAATCCCACGCTTCCGCCTTCACCTTGGAGTTTGAGTTCATGGAGATGCTTTTGTAAGGTCTGAAATAGCCGCCGGCTGTCGTATCCTGAGCATGGGGCTTCATGTAAAACTTCATGTTCTCGCCATATTCCTTTGAAGATACGAGATAGTCCCACGGAGAGTTGATATGGATTGTTCTGAAATAAGCCTTGTTCCTAAAATCCATGGTGACGATATGATCGTCATACATGGACTTTACCTGGTTCATCAGACCGGTGAAGGAGGCAGAATCGAAATTGGCTTTATGGCCCGCTGTATCCACAAATAAGGAATAGTTGTCCATTGCGATTTCTGCCAATAGATTTTCGGGTTCGCCAAACATCAGCGCTGAAGGGTACCCCCCCCTTGGAAGCCGCCAGTTGATTTGCGGTATTTATAAAATCGTTCCAGGACCAGGTTTTGTCGTTAACCTGAATCCCGGTTTTATCGATTGCATCCACATCTCCGACAAATCCCTCCAAAAAGAAAGCGAGCGGCAAGCTGTAAAGTCCCTTACCGATTCGAGAGTTATCCAGGATATTACCGAAATAATCTTCCTTTTGGAAAATCGAATCCTTGTCCATCCATTCACCGAGATCAACTAGCAAATGATGCTTTACGTAGTTGTCAGTAGGCAGAATATTCATATATTCTGCCGATTGGAGCAGATCGGGGCCTTTGCCTGCCAGCATGGCCGTATTCATATTCTTAACGTACTTTTCCTGATCCGCCTCGGCATGCGCATCGTCGGTGTAGGCCGTCTCCAGTTTGATTTCAATGTTTGGATGAAGCTTTTCGTACTTCATCTTAGCTTCCTGAAACAGTTGATCTGGGGAAAACATGGAGAAGACGATCGTCTTCTTGCCACCGGAGGTCGGTTCATTATTCTGGGGCGTGTCCTTCACGCCGTTTGTTTCTGTGGACGCCTCATTGCTGCCTTTCCCCACGGATGATGCTTCCCCTTTTGGGCTGCCACTGCCGCAAGCGGTTAAAGAGAAGGCTATAAAACAGCTAACCAATAATCCTAACCCGATATTCTTCATATGACGATTCTCCTCATCGTTTCATTCGTTGAGATATAGATTGATCTTGTTCCGAACTTGTTTCGCGAAATTGTCCGCTGATTTCTGTCCACTGAAGAAAGACTTTGATTCATTGGAAATGATCTCATCAATCTTGGACTGTTTCTCGGTGGAATGAACGGCTCCCGTAATATAGTCGTCCAGTTGATCCAGCGATGCATTGTCAACCTTGACCGCGGGAAGATCAGCCTCGCGAATCGTTCCTTCGTCTTTAAGCTGCTTCAGCTGTTTTTCGTAGGCAATTCTATTAATTGGAAAACCAGGGCTTTGATCATACACATCGGTATAAGACTGCGCCTCATCCTCTATGAGAAATTTGATAAAATCCCAGTCTTCTTGCTTATGAGGCGAGCTTGTGTTAATCCCGATCATTCCGAAGTTTTTAAAATAACCTCCAGCCCCCACATCTTGCGGATGCGGTTTGGTATACAGCTTGGTATGCTCGGCGAAATTGTTCAACAGATACCCTCGGAGAGAACTGATGGTTTCTTCGGTGAAATAAGCTTTCACATACCTGGCAGCTTCGCTGCCTCTGCCACCGCCATCCGTAACCATGTCGTAAATCAGACCATCATCGAACATCGTTTTGATCTGCTGCATTAACCCGGCAAAGCGCACCGAATCGAAATTGGCTTTCCCGATTCCTTCTGTGACGAGCTGGCGGTAGTTGTCAGCGACCATCTCGCTCAGCATATAATGCGGTTCGCTAATGAGCACATTCTTGTACTCGCCTTTCTCTGTCAATTGCTTGGCAATATCCGTAAAATCGCTCCATGTCCAACTGCTGTCATCGATCTTGACTCCGCTCTTTCCAAGGGCATCCTCATCGCCGATCAAACCGACAAGGGAGAAATAAAGCGGCATCCCGTAAAGTCCCCTATCAATCTTCGAGTTGTCCAAGATGTTGGTGAAATAATCTTTCGTCTGAAGCGATGAATCCTTCGCCATCATGTCGCTTAGATTGACAAGCAGATGACGGCTTACATATTTATCTGCCGGGAGCATATCAAGCTCAATCAGGTCGGGAACTTTGCCGGCCAAGATGGATGTGTTCGAGGAGGTAACGAATTTTTCAATATTTGCGGTTACCTCGTCGAGATCCTTACCTTCAGAGGGTGTAGCCTGCAGCTCAATTTCGATATTGGGATGCCGTTTCTCATACTTCTTCACAGCCGTCTGCATGTGATTGCTCAGATAAAAAGTCGAGAACACGAGCTTCACATGTCCTTTTGAATCCACACTTTCTTTCGTATTTCCGTCTTGCGCCGCTGTCGCTCCTTTCATTGCCATTTCGCCTTTGTTTCCCTGAGCTCCACTGCAGGCGGAGAGACAGAGAATTAGACAAATCCATATCCAGCCTATTTTCTTCATCATGATCCACCTTTCTTAACCGATATCTTCCATATTTTCAAGACGGTACTTTCCTAAAGAATTGAAACTATCATCCCTGACTTTTCCAAATATAAAGTAAAGATGTCTCCAAAATTTCAACTACATGTGAACAAATTGTCTCCAAAATAACCCCACAAAGTGGAGACTATGCTTAGGTGCTTATTCCAAATACTTTGCGGGGACCTCCAAAAACATATAAATATAAATATCTAAAAAAAAGACGGCAGACCGAACGATATTTCGTTCAGTCTGCCGCAAATGTGGGGTTAGGTTATCATTTCAAACTTAATGATAAACGGCTGATTATATGATACCGGGCCGGGCTCTCTACTCGCTTGCACTCTTGGCGTGGAATATATTTTCTGCCCATTGATCAATAGACTGTCATTGTCCAGGCTCCAAAACATCAGCCATTGAAAATGTTTATTCATTTAAATAAGTCACTACACGGTTCTGGATAAGCTTAACGATGGCTTCAGTAGTTTTGTGGCCACTGAAGAATGCTTTAGTTTCCTCGGTAATAATCTTTTGGACCGTCGATTCATACCCCATATTCCTGACGCTAGGTGCTGACAGCAACTCTCGGATAGATTCGAGATCTTCAGCTTTAATTTTAATGCTCCCGCTCTTTGGATCCTGCAAGACCTCTTTCGATTCTAGGTTTTCGATGTCTTTATCATTAATCGCTTTATTCATCGAGAAGCCCGTTTGACGAGGGTAGGATTGCATTTCCTCGGACAATAAAAATTTCATAAACTCCCACGCATCTCTTTGCACCTTAGAATTCGCGTTCATTGCGATTTGATTGGTTGGGACGAACGAAACACCGGATTTCTGATCGGAGGAATGCGGCTTTTGATAAACTTTACCGTTTGGATAATACAAACCAAGCCTCACAAGGTAATCGCTTGGCGATGTAATTAACGAATACGTAAAACTACTGTTTTTATTGTCTACATAATCCGATTTCAGTACGTTATCATCATACAAGGCTTTGACTTGTTTGAGCATATCCATGAATATCTGGGAGTCAAAAGATGCCTTTCCGCCCGCGCCATCGATCAGTCGGGAATAATTATCCGAAACAAGATTGTTGATCATCGTCTCAGGAGCGATGTTCCCCATCGCGTAGCGCCTGCTGCCCTTCCCTTTCATTTGCTTGCTGATATCGGCAAAGTCGCTCCATGTCCAAGACCTATCATCGATTGCGATACCAGCATTATTGAAGGCTTCCGCATCTCCGTAAAGCGCTTCCAGGTAAAATTCAATCGGTAGAATGTAAGAACCGCCATTCATTTTGGAGCCTTCGAGGATATTCATTTGATACTGTTTAGGATCGAACGAGGAATCTTTTTGAATCCATTCGTCCATGTTAACGAAGGCTTTCTTGTTAATGTATTGGTCGATAGGCAATTCGACTGTCGTAAACGCGAACAGATCCGCTCCCTTTCCTGATAATACTTCTGTCGTCGTTTGTTTGACGAATTTTTCCACCTCGGCTTTACTCATGACGCCATCGCTGCTGCTTTCAAACTCTTTGAGTTGAATCGTCGTATTCGGATGGAGTTTTTCGTATTTTTCTTTGGCGAGTTTATAAAAATCGTTCGCGGCAAGAACGGAAATAACGATTGTCTTCGGTTTATTATCCAGCGGCTCGAGCCCAGATTTGCCTGTGTTTTCGTTAGAGGTTGGTTTAGATGCCGCAGTAGTCTGAGATTGCCCTCGTTCGGGTTCGGAGCATGCGGCTAAACCTACAGCCATGATGCAAAGTATAATAATAACAATAAGCTTTTTCATATTCATTCCCACTTTCAAAAATTGTATGTTACATCCTTATAAAAAGAATCGAATCTATCAACGCTGACTTTCCCAAATATAATGTAAAGATATCTCCAAAACTTCATCTACTTGTAAACAAAATGTCTCCAAAATAACCCCGCAAAAACATATAAATTCTAATATCTAAAAAAAGACGGCAGACCGAACGATATTTCGTTCAGTCTGCCGCAAAGAAAGCATAAACTTCCGAGGCTTCATATCCTTTTCTCGCAAGAAAAGTATTTTTACCGATTTGTCATTGAAACTTAATGATAAACGGCTGATTATACGATACGGGACCGGGCTCTTTACTCGCTTGCACTCTTGGCGCAGAATATATTTTCTGCCCATTGATCAATAGACTGTCATTGTCCAGGCTCCAAAACATTTCAGAAGGCAAAAAGCCTTGATAGACCGATGTTTTGTATAGGACGTTGTTCCCTTGAAGCTTGCCCGCATATATCGAGATTGAATCGTTGTCTTGCTGGGAGTATGCAATATACTTCCGGTCTTGCGACAATTGAAAGCTAAGAACCTTCTCCAGCAGGACAGAAAGAGCCTTGTTTCGTCGATCGTACTCATACAACGTGCCTTCCGTTCCAAGGAAAACAAACTGATCTTTGTTAAGCCATGCCATCTGATCGCCGCCCGTCTGATGCTCGTATTCAATATTTACGCTGCTTCCATCTACTGTCCCCATGCAGATACTATTGGTCCGTTTATTCCTCACCACAATCAGTACGCTTTGTCCATCGTCAGACATTTTCGCCTCGGAGATGCTGCTAGAGTTTTGCAGGCACTTCAGGGGATACAGATTAACTTGTCCAGCGGTAGTGTCATACACTGCCATTTTGACTTCAGATCCTGCGTTGACGTCTGTAATGAGATAAGAGATGTATCTGCTGTTATCCGACCAAGTGAGCTTTGTCTTGAGCAGCCCTTCACTGGGTTTGAAGATGCCTATGGTGGTTTCCCGCCCATCGGAAAGTGAAATCAACTTCATGCCATCTTGTGTCTTGTTAAACCCAACGATATATTTACCGTTTGGCGACATCTCGATGTTCCGAGGATCAACATTCATGCTTTGCATTTTCTCTAGTTGTTCATAAGGTGGCTTGAGCCGCTGCAAACTTTGCGTCAAATGCCTGGTTGCCCCGGGGTCGTCCTGAAAAAGACCGACAACGGATTCGGGATCCGTCCAACCGAGCAATTGACTGTCATTGGTTTCTGATATTGGGAGACGATAGATTGTTTTCACTTGGAATGGCTTGCTGCCAGAATCGACAATATGCTCATCTTCCGTGCTTGGAATCACTATGGTTTCCGACTGCAGTCCCCTTGCACATCCGGACAAGAGGATAATCAGAACCGTAAACAACACAGGCAATGCCACAAACCGTTTGTTTACCATTATGCCCCCTCCTCCCCGATGTAAGGTAAATCCACGTAAACAATGGTCTTCCCGTTCTGGCTGAACAGTCGGATGGTCCCTCCATGGTCGTCGACGATCGATTTGGCGATGCTGAGGCCCAAACCGACACTGCCTTCTTCCTTGAACTTATGGCCCGCCGAATAGAACGGCTGAAATAGGCTCTCAAGCTGGTCTGGCGGGATCGGTTCGGCCGGATTGTCGAACATAAAGCGAACAAGTCCGTAGTCCAGCTCGGCCCTGGCTGAGATCTCCGATTGGGGAGAACTGTATTTGATCGCATTATCGAGCAGATTGATAAAGATCTGGCGCAGCCTGTCCGCTTGGCCATATACGAACATTTTCTCTTGCGTCTCGCAAACGATGCTTTTTTTGTAGCGCTTGGCCCGAAACGACATGGAGTCGCAGACGTCCCGCAGAATGATGCCGGTGTCTACGATTTCAAAATCATCGCCGGTGTCTCGATGCGAAACCTCCAGCAGCTTCACCACCATACCGTGCAGACGTCTGCTCTCTTCCACGATGTGATTCATTCCTTTATCGAAAAAATGCCGGTCGGCTTCCCCCTTCTCCCCGATCATTTCGGCATAACCAAGGATGGATGTCAGCGGCGTCTTCAGCTCATGGGTGACATTGTCGAAAAAACGTTTTTCCTGTTGATTGAGCTCCCGCAGGCGATCCCGATCCCTTTCGATGGTCGAAATCTGACTGCTGATCGTATCGATCATATCATTGAAATTAACGGCCAACCGCCCGATTTCATCCTTACGCCGAAACCGGATACGCACGTTCAGATTGCCGTTTTTTACCTCTGTTGAGGCCCGCGTCAATTTGACGAGCGGAATCGTGATATGCCGAGACAGGATGTATGAGAACAGGAACGCTGCCGCAAATATCGCAAGAGCGATGTAAAAAATGATGTCCGTAATCCTTCCGCTTTGTTCATACAGCAAGGTGAAATCCTTGGCAAAACGCAAGATGCCGACCTTCGTTCCGTCGATGATAACCGGGTATGAGAAAAGGATCTTCCCTTCGTTCCGTCCATAAGTGACATGATAAGCCGTCTTTCCCTTAATCGCTTGTTTGAGATCGTCATCGCTTCGCCCGGTGAATTCCGACTTGTCGGATGAAAACAGCAAAACGCCATCCACCGTATAGGCGCTGACGCTGCTTCCGGTGGCATGATTTAGATCATTCACCATTTCCTCGGCCATTTGGCCGAAATAGAGCTTGTTATTCGTAAAATGGTTGATCAGAAAAGCTTGGCGCACGTACACATTACTATTGTTTTTGAGACCAACTAAATCCGACGTAACAATCTTCTGATTGCTTGTCCGAATGATTTCCTTGACGGTCTGATTGAGCACAAGGAAAGATAGAGCGAATATCAGAAAGAAACCGACAATGAATTTGGCTCTGATCGTCCGGAACATCACTATTCCGCCTGCTTCTCGAATTTATAACCGATCCCGAACACGGTCGTAATGAGGTCCCCAGCATCCAGCTTTTTACGGAGCCTTTGAATATGCGTGTCCACCGTCCGGGTATCGCCGGCAAAATCATATCCCCAAACGAAGTCGAGCAGCTCTGTACGCGTGAAAATTTTACCTTTGTGGCCTATTAATTTCATGAGCAGGTCAAATTCCTTGGGTGTTAGGTCGACAAGCTGTCCGTTTTTTTTGACTAGCCTTTCCTCCGCTACAATCTCAATGTCTTTAAACCGGACCACCACAACTTCTTCCGCTGCCCGTTCTGCTACATTGGCTTGATCCACCCGACGGAGTATCGTGCGGATCCGGGCGACGACTTCGCGCAGATCAAAGGGCTTCGTAATATAGTCATCCGCACCGAATTCAAGCCCAAGCACTTTATCGGTAATGTCCGACTTAGCCGTGATCATCAAGATGGGGATGTTATAGTTCGCTGTCACCTTTTTGCAGATATCCAGTCCGCTTTGGTCCGGCAACATCCAGTCAAGCAGGAGAAGATCGGGCTTGAAGGATTCCAGCTCGCTCAACCCCGCGGCACCGCTTGCTGCAGTTCCCGTATGAAAACCATCCATCGTAAGTCCATATGAGAGCAAATCGGCAATCGGCTCTTCATCTTCAATGATGAGAATTTTGGTTTTATTCATGAAGATCTCCATTCCTTATTCTTTATCAAGCAATCAAATCGCTGCACTTATCAACGTACCAAGCACTTTACCTTTACGATATCGATTTTAGCACATATCTGTTATCATAAGCGGGAATCACCGTCTGAAAATCATTATCTACGGCGAGTCCGACAGATGCAGCAGCTGAGGCACCGTTACGAAGGAGTATCCTTCAGCAGTCAATTCGGGAATCATCTGCTGCAACGCCTCGATGGTATTGGCCAAATGGTTTTTCCCGTTGGCTGTATGCTGTAACACGATGCCTCCGGGCTTTAACTCATTGCGAACCAGCCTCATGATCTCTTTTGAAGATACGCCTGACCAGTCCATCGTGTCTACCGTCCAGTTAACGACCGCCAAATTCTTTTGGTGAATGGCATCCATTTTATCGGTTCCGAGTGCACCGTATGGCGGCCGAAACAGGATGGGGCGAGACCCTACCGCTTCTTCGAGTACATCCTGGGTATCATCCACTTCTTTCATCGCCTCAGCCATCGATATTTGTTCGAAATTCGGATGTGACCAAGAGTGGTTACCGATCGCATGTCCTTCCTGGACGATCCGGCGCACTATATCTGGATGGGCTTTAGCTCGGTTGCCCAGTATAAAAAACGTGGCTTTGATGTTGTTTTCCTTCAAAATATCTAGGATCTTGGGTGTAATGTTGCTGTCGGGTCCATCATCGAACGTTAACGCAACTTGTTTTCCATCCTTTGCCGATCCGTTGAAATACACTTTGTTTTGGAATGATTGCTCTTTCTGCGAATGACCCTGATGCTGATCCTCAATAATGGAAACAGGTGGCGGTACTTCTGTTAATTCATTGTCGATGGACTGCTTATGGGGAATATTTTGGCTAAAATATTGTTTCAATCCCTCAACAATGGCATGTGCAGCCAAGTCTTGACCTTTACTGCTGAGCAGAAAGGATTCCTCTTCCGGGTTGGTAAGATATCCGGTTTCAACAAGGACGGCTGGCATCTGCGATAAGGAGAGCACCTTGAGATGTTCTTCCTTAACTCCGCGATCGGGAAATCCCAACGCCTTTACGACCTGCTCTTGGATGGATTGAGCCAAAGGAATACTGTCGTCATGCCGGTACAGTGTCTCTGTTCCGGTAATCGTTTGGTCCTTGTAGGTGTTTCCGTGGATCGAAACCAAAGCATCCGCGTTCCAATCGTTTGCAATTGCCGCGCGGTCCTCCAATGCAACAAATTCATCATCCGTCCGCGTTAGACGGGGTTCAAACATCGGTTCCTGCTCCAAAAGCTGATATACACGCTGTGCCAAAGAAAGGTTAAAGCCCTTTTCGAATTGACCACTTGCCCCCGTTGCACCAGGGTCTTTGCCGCCATGTCCGGCATCGATTACGATTCGGTACTTTGCATTGCCCAGAGATATATTCGGTACGGACACCGAAGCCGTCGAATCTCCACGTGTCAGAGCGGGCATTAATTTCTCCACCATAGATCCGGTATGCCAGACTGTTTTGATTCCTAGTACTATAACGAAGAAAAATAGCAGAAAAAATATTGCTTTAATAGGCCGTTTACGCTTGCTGCGGTTAATCATAGTTCCTCCTCGTGAATGATAGTTTCGTATATTGATGTGTGGGAACTATGGCTTTATGCAGTTCCTTGATGAAAAATATAATCTATGAATGTGGCAGCCGTTTCATCGAGATGTCAACAAGATGTGTCCATGTCTCGTATTTTCAATTGAAAAAAGCCACCGATGAATACGATAAGAGAAATGACGATTGAGGATTACGATAAGAGAAATGACGATTGAGGATTACGATCAGATGTATGCTATAGCGGGGCATGACGGCGGAAGAGGATTTATCTATAGAAAAATGGCGGTACAGGAATAACTTCCTGCACCGCCATTTTTTCAATTTAGCATCATTTTTTTCTCAATGCGAGCTATGTTTCCAGCGAGCTTACCTCTTTTGGGACAGCCTCTTCATTTTCATCTGAAATGCGGTTAGTTCCGAATCAGTTTAACGGTACGATCACCTAAATTTCAATGATTATAGGTAAAATCATCGGTCTTCGTTTGGTCTGCTGGTAAATAAATTTGCCTACATGATCCTTTAAAGTCTGTTTGATCAGACTCCATTGAGTAGTCTGCGATTCCGATAACTCAGTCATGGTAGAATTTACAATATCTTGGATTTGCCCCATAAGCTCTTCGGAATCTTTTACAAAAACAAAACCTCTAGAAATGACTTCAGGTGAGGCAACCATGTGCCCTTCCGACTTGCTAAGCGTTGTCACGATAATTAGCATCCCGTCCGAAGAAAGATGCCGTCGATCCCGCAGCACGATATTGCCAATATCTCCGATCATCAATCCATCAACCAGGCTGTTGCCCGCAGGAATCTTTGATCCAATAGAAACTCCTCCGCTTTCAACTTGAACTGTATCGCCATTATTTATAATTAAGACATTTTCAGGTGGTATTCCGACCGACTCTGCCAGCTGCTTATGCTGATACAGCATTCGAGCTTCTCCATGAACTGGAATCAAATACTCGGGTTTCATCAAGGTCAGCATAAGCTTTAATTCCTCTTGGCTGCCATGGCCTGATACATGCATACCTGCAGCACTTCCGGATTTATAAATGACTCGCGCCCCCAGCACGCATAGGTTATTGATGACCTGCCCGAGATTTCTTTCATTACCCGGTATGGCTCCGGCGGCAATGATCACAGTATCACCAGGCAAAATTTCAATGTAAGGATGCTTGGAACTAGCCAACCTGGAAAGTGCAGCCATGGGTTCGCCTTGGCTTCCTGTACATAGCACCGCTATTTTTTCGGAAGGGTACCTCTCCGTTTCATCTGGCGAAATCAGCAAATCGTCGGGAAAATCCAAATAGCCAAGTTCCTTAGAAATGGTTACGACATTGACCATACTCCGGCCAAGCAGAACAAGCTTACGGCCTGTCTCCATCGCCGCATCGATGATTTGTTGAACTCGATTGACATTCGATGCAAATGTAGAAATAAAAACCTGCTTCTCAGCCTTGACAAACGCTTCAAGTATTTGCTCGCCTACATTACGCTCCGTAGGAGTAAATCCAGGCCGTTCGGCATTTGTGCTCTCAGATAAAAGGATTTTAACTCCCTTCATTCCGATTTCCGCCATCCGATGCAGATCTGGAAAAGGACCTTTAACGGGCGACATGTCGAATTTAAAGTCACCTGTATGTACCACATTTCCTTCCGGCGTCTGAAAGCACACACCCAAGCAGTCAGGAATGCTGTGAATGGTTGTAAAAAAGGTTGCCTGAATTGCCCCGGTGCTTACCGTGGAATTGACATCTATAATATGCAGCTGAGCATCGCGAAGAAGCCCATGCTCCTTCAACTTCATCTTTATTAGCTCGATGGTGAGCCGGGCTCCATAAACGGGAATATTTAATTGTTTTAAAAAATAAGGGATTCCTCCAATATGATCTTCATGACCATGCGTTACGATCAGAGCTTTTACATGTTCCTGATTTTCAAGCAGGTAGCTGATATCAGGTACAATCAAATCAATCCCGGGCAAGCTTTCATCCGGAAATTTGGAACCACAATCAATGACCACAATATCCTCGCCGTACTGAATCATATACATATTTTTACCGATTTCGTTCACGCCGCCTAAAGCCGCAATAAGTAATTTATTCTTTGCAGGATTCAACTGTATGTACCTCCTTCGAATTCATGACAGACATCGCTTTGGCAATTAGTATTTATTATCATGAGAAACTTATACACCAAAGCGTTCTGTACGATTCAATCTGCGGCTTGCGGCTATTAGGAATCCGGATATTATTAAAAAAACGGGTAATCCAGAATGGGTTACCCGTTTATCTTTTTACTTAGAAGCTGCAGACGTGGAAATCATGTCTCCCACCCGCTTCAGGATATCCTTCATGGATTCCGGATCATGGACGTCATATTCTTCAATATTTAAGCGCAGCACGGGGCAAGCGTCGAATTCGTTGATCCACTTGGAATACCGTTCATACATATGCTCCCAATAAGTAACATCCGTTTGGATCTCCATCTCACGTCCGCGTTCCTTGATTCGATTCAGGATGGACGGCAGGCTGCCTTCAATATAGATCAGAACATCCGGGTGCGGAAAATACGGTGTCATGACCATGGCATCAAACAGGCTGGTATATGTTTCATAATCTGTCTTGGACATCGTGCCTTGATCCGCATGCATTTTGGCAAAAATCCCCGTATCCTCATAAATGGAGCGGTCCTGCACAAAGCCTCCTCCCATTTCGAAGATCTTTTTCTGTTCCTTAAAACGCTCGGCAAGAAAGTAGATTTGCAAATGAAAGCTCCACCGCTCAAAGTCATGATAGAACTTCTCCAGATAAGGATTATGATCCACCTGTTCCAATGAAGTTTTAAAGCCCAACTGCTCGGCTAAAGCGGCGGTCAAGGTCGATTTACCCACTCCAACGGTGCCTGCGACTGTGATTATTGCATTTTCCGGAATAAGATATTGGTTCATTCCATAAACTCCTTTATTTGAGTGGCGATCTCTTCAAAATGCTCTTTATTCTCAACGAAATCAACCACATCTCCATTAATGGTTATGATATGGGTAGAAGGTTCATGTGCAGCCAGCGCGGTCATCGCAGCATCATAGTCTTCGATTAACTGCTGCAGATAGTTGTGATCGATGCCTTCCTCAAAAGTCCGCCCACGTTTAGCAATTCTTTTCAAAAGGGTATGAAGCTCTGCTCTAATGTAAATAATGATATTCGGTTTGGGCAAATCATCCGTAAGGACATGGTATATCTGCCGGTATTTTTCTCTCTCATTCCCTTTCAAGGTCCGATCGCTGAAAATGAGATTTTTGTAAATATGATAATCCGAAATGACAGGTTTCCCTTTATCGATATACTCGCTGACGATGTCCTTCAGCTGCTTGTAACGATTGCAGAGGAAAAACATCTCAAGTTGAAAGCTCCAATCATC
This sequence comes from Paenibacillus mangrovi, assembly GCF_022898935.1. Classification (GTDB taxonomy): domain Bacteria; phylum Bacillota; class Bacilli; order Paenibacillales; family Paenibacillaceae; genus Paenibacillus_AQ; species Paenibacillus_AQ mangrovi. The sequence continues at coordinate 306,480 of NZ_JALIRP010000007.1, forward strand.
CATGTTCTGATAAAATTTATCGATGAACGGATTCTCTTCAACAATTTCCTTCATAATCGGAAGCTGTAATTCTTCCGCAAGCATCGAAGCCAGCGTGGTTTTGCCCGCTCCGATGGGCCCTTCTACTGCAATAAATGGCGCTAGTTTCATTGATGCTGATTTCCTCCTCTAAGCTATAAGAAAAACGTCTATCGACGTACTTTCACTGATGACAGACCGCGTTTTAGATGTAGTTTTTCTTGCGATATCAGGATGCCTCTCTTGAAGTTTATACTTTCTGATATCTTAAGAAAAACGTCTATCGACGTACTTTCACTGATGACAGACCGCGTTTTAGATGTAGTTTTTCTTGCGATATCAGGATGCCTCTCTTGAAGTTTATACTTTCTGATATCTTAAGAAAAACGTCTATCGACGTACTTTCACTGATGACAGACCGCGTTTTAGATGTAGTTTTTCTTGCGATATCAGGATGCCTCTCTTGAAGTTTATACTTTCTGATATCTTAAGAAAAACGTCTATCGACGTACTTTCACTGATGACAGACCGCGTTTTAGATGTAGTTTTTCTTGCGATATCAGGATGCCTCTCTTGAAGTTTATACTTTCTGATATCTTAAGAAAAACGTCTATCGACGTACTTTCACTGATGACAGACCGCGTTTTAGATGTAGTTTTTCTTGCGATATCAGGATGCTTCTCTTGAAGTTTATACTTTCTGATATCTTAAGAAAAACGTCTATCGACGTACTTTCACTGATGACAGACCGCGTTTTAGATGTAGTTTTTCTTGCGATATCAGGATGCTTCTCTTGAAGTTTATACTTTCTGATATCTTAAGAAAAACGTCTATCGACGTACTTTCACTGATGACAGACCGCGTTTTAGATGTAGTTTTTCTTGCGATATCAGGATGCTTCTCTTGAAGTTTATACTTTCTGATATCTTAAGAAAAACGTCTATCGACGTACTTTCACTGATGACAGACCGCGTTTTAGATGTAGTTTTTCTTGCGATATCAGGATGCTTCTCTTGAAGTTTATACTTTCTGATATCTTAAGAAAAACGTCTATCGACGTACTTTCACATAATCTAAAAAACAGACTTACCTATTGTATCACTAGAGTTTATTTTCTCATAGTCACTTTACGCACCAATATATCGCGAATTCCTCTTCTGCCCAATCCCTGTTCTGAGGTCATTTCTGAATCAAAAAAAGGACCCTCAGGGGCCCCTTCTACATCATTTCTCTTTTCATGAATACGCCTTTTTTATAAACGGATTTGATGACAAAGTGACGGCCCAGCTTCTTGTTCGTGCGGTAAATCAGTGAATTCACTTCATCGATTCCGACAAGCTCGGTGTTCTCCATGCAACGCTCCGGCCATACATGCTGCATGATTTCTTCTTTGGTCACGAAGTGATCCAAACGGCTGTGAAGGAGCTTAAACAGCTGGTATTCCTTTTTGGATAACGTAATATTGTCTGTTCCCACCAGCACACTTTGCAAATGGTCGTTCAACCTCACTTCGTGCTCAAGCAGTTCGGAAATCAGGTATTCCCGCGTCTCTTCCATGTCACTGCTAATCTCCAGCTGCAGCTCTACAAGACCGTTAACCAGCGTCAAGGAGTCTTCGTAAGTCCAAAGGGTCCTCTGATGGGGAATCAGGCGCTGACCGTTCAGCTCGGTGCCGTTTTTGCTGCCCAGATCCTCAACATATATTTCATTATATACACGGTAAATGCGGCAGTGCTGTTTGGATACCAGCTGGTTAAAAATAGCCAGAACTGCATGATTCATACCGGTATGTCTGCCGATGGTAATGCTCTTCCCTTGTTCCAGATAATGAAATGAACCATGACCTTTTTGGCCGGCTGTATCTACCACGATTTTGATGATATCCGGCATTCGAATCTCTCGCTTTCTTTTTCAATGATAATTCTGATGAATCTTTTCAGAAAATGATAATTTCATCAGATTCATACCATTGTTTGCCGTGTTGGCAAAATTTATAGTATACATAGAGCAAGTTTCAGCTACTCCATCATATTATCAGTTCGTGAAATATTTTTCAAAAGCGAGGTTATAAACTTGAAGTCAAAACAGCTCTTAATGTACGCGATGCTCTCTATTATGGCGGCCAGCGTCCTGGCTCTGTATGTGTATTTTTTTGGGAAGCTGGATGAGCAGTCACCGAATGAGACCGTACATTCATATATAATCAGTTTGCAGGATCAGGATTTCAACCAGTTATATGACTTGATGACTAAGGAATCTCTAGAGAAATCCGGTCTAACGCGCGAACAGTTCGTACAGAAATACCAATCGGTATACAGCGGTATGAAAGTATCAAACATCGAGATCAGTGCAGGAACCCCAATTAAATCAGAGGAAAACTCCAACTATACGGTGGACTATTCCGCCCAGATCACAACCTTTATGGGTGAAATTCAGGAAAATTACAAACTAATCCTCGTTCAGGACAAAAGCGATAGATCCAATACCTGGAAAATACAGTGGCAGCCTACCCTCATACTCCCAGACAAGGTGGATGGGAATAAAGTAAAGATACAGATATCAAAGCCGGAGCTGGGAGACAAAATGGATCGTGTGGTATTTACTAACTGATTGGGGCATCATTACAATGAAAGTCTCCAAAAAAAACAACCAGTTCGTCGATTTTCTGGTATAATCAACTCGGTTTGTTACATATTTCATTGCAGGAAAAGAGGAATTGAACCGTGACCAAGATTATTAAAGCTCTTACCATTGCCGGCAGCGACTCCAGTGGAGGCGCAGGCATTCAGGCCGATCTCAAAACCTTTGAGGAGTACGGAACATACGGCTTCAGCGCACTGACAACCATTGTGACGATGGATCCGGATAACGGATGGCATCATAATGTTTACCCTATTGACGCCGCTTTAGTTGCGGAACAGCTCAAGACGATTTTCGCAGGCGGGCCCGTTGATGCGATGAAAACAGGGATGCTCGGCAGCGTTGATATCGTCCGTGTCGCTGAAAAAGCGATTAAGGATAACAAACAGAGCAATGTAGTTATAGATCCTGTGATGGTCTGCAAAGGCGAGGATGAGGTTTTGAATCCGGAGAGCGCCGATGCTATTCGGGATCTGCTCCTTCCGCTCGCAACCGTAGTGACACCTAACTTGTTTGAAGCCGGCGTATTGTCCGGTCTCGGAAAGCTTTCCACCATTGAAGATATGAAAGAAGCTGCACGCAAGATTCATAAGATCGGAGCTCAAAACGTCGTCGTTAAAGGCGGAAAAGCCCTTGATGGCGAAAAAGCGATTGACGTGTTCTTCGACGGTACCGAGTTTACCGTTCTGGAATCTGACAAAATCGAGCCGGCATACAACCACGGTGCAGGCTGCACATTCGCCGCCGCGATCGCAGGTGGATTAGCAAACGGTTTATCTGTGAAGGATGCCGTATCCAAAGCAAAAGATTTTGTATCCGCAGCAATCCGCAGCGGCTATCAGTTTAATGAATACGTCGGCCCTGTCTTCCATGGCGGATACCGTCTGGAGCGTTAATCCCCAGGCTATTAGGCCAGACGATTAGGTTTGAAAATGCAAAAGCCTCCTTCTACACACGAAGGAGGCTTTTCTATGTATACATCACAAGCTATAAGAATTTTCGATCCTTCAGTTTTCAAACGATCTCGCTCCCGGCAGCGAACGTCTGTAACGCTCGGACAGGAATGCAAGGTATTTCTTCAAACCCACCCAGCTGAAGTAGGCGATTCCGCCAACAATTGCGCTCACGACCGCAGCAAATACCATGCTGTATTCCGATGGAATTTCCACACCGGGCGCAATGGTCATATTGACCCAAGACGCGCCGAAAGTGCGCAGAATGCCTGCAATGAAAATCATTACGGCACAAAACCCGAAACCATAGGCTACCGTTGCCAGCACCGGAATTACCATAACGCTCAGGAGGCCGGTAGTACAGTAGAATCCGACCATCGTCAGCACATCCTTAATCGATCTTACACTCATATGCCCAGCCATATGTTCACTCCGGTAAGCTCTCGCCAGCTTGCGTGGATCGCCTAGACGTGAGAGGATTACGGCTTCAGGCTGTCCATTCGCAATTCCCTCTGCAATATGGCTTTCGATTTCCATAACTGCATCCATTCTTTCTGCATCAGGCAGCTTCTCCAGATAGTGGTTCAATTTCTCTAAATACGACCTTCCATACGCACTAATCATGATTCTCTCCTCCGAATAATTGAATATGTCCGACAGCACTGCTGATTTTGTTCCATTCCACCGACATCTTTTCCATCAAGCGGCGTCCGGAGTCCGTAAGACTGTAGTACTTCCGGGGCGGTCCGGATTCGGATTCCTTCCAGAAGGATTCAATGTATTTATCTTTAAGCAGCCTGCGCAGCAGCGGATACAGTGTTCCTTCCGTTATGGCAAGAGGCTCCCATTGATCAAGCAGCGTTACAAGCTCATATCCGTACCTGGGCTCTCTGCTGATCAGCTGCAAAATGCAATACTCTAGGATTCCTCTTCGAACCTGAGATGTCCATTCTGACATTTCCATACAACTGTCCGCTCCTTTCGTTACTATAATATCACCCAGTACTGTGCTTTGCAAGGTACTAGGTTGAGTACACTAACATATTTTTTTTAGCACATGGTCAGTGAGAATAAAGTATTAGACTGATCACAGAAATTGAAACAGCGACAGCCATGGACTAGAAAATAAAGTCCTAGACTATCGCTGTTTCATTGAACTAACGTGTTGCTAAGCGCCAATTAAGACCATACTAAAGTTCCTGATTGGCTTTCGTTTGCCCAGCTTGCTGCTTAGTGTGATCAGACCACCGGTCGCTAAACACCGCGCGCCGCAGTGAGGGCACCGCTCCGCAAAGCCTCAGGAAACCCTTGCCCGTAATCCGTGAAATGCGGCCGGCCAAAGCCTGCTTTGTGTTGCGCATCGAATCCTTAACGGCAGCGAAGCCATACTCCAACATCAATGCTTCATAACTGTGTATAGCCGGAATAAGGGATTGCTTTCCTAGCTTGACGTCTATCAGCATGCTGCAGAGCAGACTTGCGTCTCTCAGCGCGGTATTGGCACCAATCCCCCCCGCTGGAGTCATGCTGTGAATTGCGTCTCCAAGCAGAGTAACATTCGTACTCTCCCATGGTCTAATCGGAACGGAAGTTCTAAACTCGAATGCCTGGATCGTATCGGCGCTCGTCTCAACAATCATCCGGTGTAGGTCCGGGTGCCAGCCTTCGATCATCTGGCTGACTAGCTTTTGTAAGGCTTCACCCTGCCCGTCGGTGGCTTTAATGGTACGGTCATCGCGGCGAGTGATGAACGCCCAAAGAATGTAGTCTTTGTTTTCAAGGCTGTGGAAGAGCTGATCAGGGTTCAAACCTGCGGCTCTAACCTTGTCGCCGAGCAACTTCAGCGCTTCATCGGGAGTGCGTCTCCGGTTAAAGATGGCGGTGAACAGGAAGTGCTGCGGGCCCAGGATTACATTCATCCCGTTTGTAACCCGGTTCGGTAGCCAGACCCGAGTACCCTTGGTCAGCTCGAGCTTGCCGCCTATGCCGACCGCACCCGTGTCGACCCGCTCGGCCTTTGGCAGATACTGGCGGCGTACCCGGGAGTTGGCGCCGTCAACACCGACAAGCAGATCGCCGGTCGCCGTGGTACCGTCAGTGAAGACGGCGGTGACACGTCCGTTGGGTAAATGCTCATAACGAACAAACTCCTTATCGAAGTGTACATCATCGTCCAGTCCAGCGAGAAGAATTTGACGGAGGGTAAGCCGACTAACCGCGTGGTGGCCCTTTGACGGATCAGTCACCCCTCCGGTGACGATATCGTCTTCGACAAGCACCAGCGTCCGCAGCTTCTCGTCGAGGAATCCGAAGCCTGCGCCGGGGTCACCAGCAGTGGCGACGAACGCATCCCATAGAACGGTGGGAAGACAGCTGTTTAGAGCCCGGCTGCCGGTCGGGTCAATATGAATGCGATAGCCCTGTTCGCGGGCGGTGGGAGTACGGTCCCTCTCGTACACCGCAATGCTGATGCCAGCCTGCTTCAACCCATGGGCCAGGCAGAGTCCGCCGATCCCGCCGCCGATGATGAGGACATGAAGCGGTACGGCTGAGTCGAAATTTTCTTTGTTGGTTGTGGAGTTTAACTTAGGTTGTCCTTGTGAGCTGAAGGTGGTCACATTTGACATACTCCATTTCTCCTTACTGATTTCGCATATTTTGAACATATTCAAGATCGGATTTCCACAAGTTAATATTACGGTTCATCACAGAAATTACCGAGTGCAGCTGACCTTCACTTTCCTGAAGTCTTTGTTGCAGATCTTCTAGCTCACTTTGAATATAGAAAACATGAGTTTGACAGTAGTTGATATAGTGGTCCAACAAATAATCACGCTGACCTTGCGTCAGCAAATCCAAAAAAATCATTTTGTACCAGAATATTTTTTGGTATTCACCCAGACTGGAAGTAGTATCCATGATCAAATTATAAAAGTGATTCTGACCGGAATCTGTAATTTGATACACTCGCTGACGGTTTTCATTTGGTGTGCCGGCATCCGTAATGAGAGCTTGCTTTTCTAGCTTTACAAGCAATGGATAAAGTCGGCCGCTGCTGAACTTGGCATAAGGTCCGACAATATCGTTAACAATCTTTGATATCCGGTAACCATGCATGGGGTAACGCATAAAGAAGCCCAGAACGATCATTTCGTACATAGATGTCTTGATTCCCTCCATTTCCTCTCGACTCACTCATGTTATGTCATCATGATATATCATGGTAATATATTATTATCACCTCAGAAAAGAGTCAAGGGATTGCCGTACCGAACTAAAAAAATATTTTGCGAACCTGTATCATCATATCACTCCAACTTAAGCAAATCTGCCCGTTAGCTCAACGCCGCCGCGTGAGTCTTTATTTTCGACAACACAACTCTTCACAAAAAAAAGCCCAATCTGCCCGAAGCAGACTGAGCTTATATATGTTTGAGGCTTACTTCCACCACTCATCAAAAGGTGTTACTGGCATCTCGCGTTTATGCTGCGAGTTATTGTAGCGTTTTTCGATCTTCTCTTGCTCTTCCGGATCCACTTTATTCCCAACCAGATATTCATCGATGACGTTATATTTCATTCCCAGCTCCGTTTCATCGGCCTGTTGAGGTTTGTTATCCAGGAGATCCGCAGTCGGCGTTTTCAGGTACAACCGTTCTGCCGCTTGCAGCTCCTTCAAGAGCTCACGCCCTTGTCCTTTGGTAAGTCCTGTCAACGGAAGGATATCCACTCCTCCATCTCCGAATTTGGTGTAGAAGCCCGTAATCGCTTCTGCCGCATGGTCAGTTCCAACGACTAAGCATTGACGTTCTCCGGCAATCGCATATTGCGCGATCATGCGCATTCTCGCCTTCACGTTCCCTTTATGGTAATCAGGAAGTGCGCTGCCGGTGGTTTCGACATATGTTTCAGCCAAAGCATTCACAGCATTTGCGATATTGAAGTCAAAGGACTGATCCGGCTTGATAAATGCCAGCGCTTCCTGGGCATCGTCTTCATCCTTTTGAATGCCAAAAGGCAATCGGACGGCAAAAAAAGTTGCCTCATAACCTTCCGCACGAAGTTCTTCAGCAGCAAGTTGGGACAACCGGCCGGCAAGCGTGGAATCCTGCCCCCCGCTAATGCCCAGTACAAATCCTTTTGCTCCTGCCTTTTTGCAATAGGCTTTAAGAAAATCGATCCGGCTGCGGATTTCTTCTTTCGCGTCAATGACCGGCTTTACGTTCAGGGTTTTCGTAATTTGTTCTTGAGTGCTCATGTGTGGTCTCTCCCTTTTATCGATATAATTGATGGGCTTTAATGTAGTCGTAGCATTTGTCGGGTACTAAGTACCGGGGTTCTCCACCCTTGTTGAACTCGTCGCGGATATAACTCGAACTGATCTCCATCGCGAGGCCTTTATCGATCAGATGAAACGTTTGCCCGTCATCCGCATTTCGAAGAATCGGTGATTTGCTAATTGCGGACAACATGTTAATGCCATCCCTGGCCATGACGATAAATTTATTTTCCTGGATTAATTCTTCGGATTTCTTCCATTTCCCTTCACCGATATCGAGCAGCAAGTCGGCTCCCATAATAAAATAAATTTCGTCATCCGGAAATTGTTCTTTAAAATGCTTAAGCGTGAGATAAGTGGCAATCTCCCACCCAACCTTCTTCATTTCATAATCGTCCGCTACGAATTTATCATTGCCTTTAATAGCCATCTCAATCATGTTCCATCGGTGCTCGTCGCTGATATGCAGCTTTTTGTCGGGTCTTTTGCTGGAGCATGGCAGAAATATCACCCGGTCCAGTTTGCAGCGGTGGGCAACCGTGCTTGCGGTCCAGAGATGAACGTTGGTAATGGGATCAAAGGATGATCCGTATATTCCTATTTTAGCCATGGCAGCCTCCTATGCTTGCATCCGCTGTTTCACTTTTAGCTGTACTTCTTCGATCAGCTTCATTTTGTTATCCCAGCATTGCTGGCTTAAGTTCACCGGATATTCAGCCGGATTCAGAGTCCGTTTGTATTCTTCCCAGAGGACTTCCAGATTCTCTTTTACAAAAGCCTGAATGTCCTGCAGCGCAGGCAGCTGATATACCAATTCGCCCTTCTCAAAAATCATATGGTGAAGCTCCCGGGCTTCAAAGCTCGTCACGAATTTCGCGATATACGTATGAACCGGATGGAACATCTTGAGACAATCCTGGCTTTGCGGCTCCTCATGTTCCAGCGCAATGTAATCCCCTTCCGATTTGCGGCTCACTTTATTGATGATACGGAACACTCTTTTTCGTCCGGGAGTTGAAATCTTTTCGGGATTGGAGCTGATTTTGATCGTGTCCGCCATATGTCCGTTCTCGTCTTCGATCGATATCAGCTTGTAAACAGCCCCCAAGGCAGGTTGATCGTAAGCGGTGATCAGCTTCGTACCCACACCCCATACATCGATTCGGGCCCCTTGCGTTTTCAGATTCATGATCGTCTGCTCGTCAAGGTCATTCGATGCGTAAATCTTCGCATGTTCGAAACCTGCGCTGTCCAGCATTTTTCGTGCTTCTTTAGATAAATAAGCCAAATCGCCGCTATCCAAACGAATCCCTTTAAAGTCTATCCGATCGCCAAATTCTTTGGCAACCTGAATTGCCGTCGGAACGCCCGAACGGAGTGTATCGTACGTATCGACAAGAAAAACGCAGTCTTTATGACTCTCCGCGTATTTGCGGAAGGCGGTGTATTCATCGCGATAAGCCTGCACCAGGGAATGTGCATGAGTCCCGACGGTCGGGATGCCGAAAATCTTTCCAGCCCGCATATTCGATGTCGCATCAAAACCTGCCAGATATGCCGCTCTGGTTCCCCAGATGGCCGCATCCAATTCCTGCGCTCTTCGGGTACCAAACTCCATCGTAGTCTCCTGACCCACGACCTGCTTGATCCGCGAGGCTTTAGTAGCAATTAGCGTCTGATAATTAACAATATTAAGAATAGCCGTTTCGATGAGCTGCGCTTCCGCAAGTGTTGCCTCAACCCGCATGATCGGTTCATTGGCAAAGACCAATTCCCCTTCTTTCATCGAGAGAACCGTCCCAGTGAACCGAAGCGAAGCCAAATATTCAAGATAATCTTCAGCATAACCATCTTCCCGCAAGAATGCCAAATCACTGTCGCTGAAACGAAACGCATGCAGGTAGCGGATAACTCTCTCTAATCCCGCAAAAATTGCATATCCGTTCTGGAAAGGAATTTTCCGGAAGTAAACTTCGAATACGGCTTTTCGTTCGTGAATCCCATCTCGCCAGTAGGCTTCGACCATATTGATCTGGTATTTATCTGTATGAAGGGTAAGACTGTCGTCCGGGAAAGGAGTCTCTGGAATCTTAATCATTTGCTTAGTCATGGTCAGCCCTCCTTGATTTCCGCACCCAGCGAACCTTTGAAATGACGCAGAGCCCATGTATGTCCTTCCGGATCGAAGCTCGCTACGGCATCCTGGTGAATGACGATATCGAATCCTTTGTTATAGGCATCAACAGCTGTATGCAAAACACAAATATCTGTACAAACGCCCACAAGATGAAGTTCGGAAATGCCTCTTGCCCGAAGCTGCAGTTCGAGATCCGTTCCTGCAAACGCGCTGTATCTCGTTTTGTCCATCCAATAGACGTTATCCGAGGCTTTGTTATCTTGATAAACGGCTTCGAGTGCTCCATACAGCTGGCGACCTGGCGTATCTTTGATGTTGTGCGGCGGGAACAGCTTGGTTTCAGGATGCAGCGTATCTCCCTCATGGTGCAGGTCTATGGCAAAGACGACGAAATCATGATTTGTAATAAACTCTTTTGTGAGCTGAGCGATTCGCTGCTCGATCGCCTGGCCCGGCTTCCCACAGGTTAATGCCCCATCAGCCGCCACAAAATCATTCGTATAATCAATATTGATCAGCGCTTTTCTTTTATCCGCATTCATTAAAGATCCCTCCTGAAATGGAAAATCATTTTTTCGCGTGATAGATCGAGTTATTCACTTCAACATCTATGAAACGGTATAACTGCGTCGGCTTTTTGGAAGTACGTGTGGTCTTTTTCCCGGGTACCTCCTGAATAAAAGGCAACGATTTAATTTTTCTTGCGAAAGCCGCATCAAGCACGATGGCCGAGTCGTTTGTAACGGTCTTCAGGACCGCCTGGAGCTCGGAGTACGTAAATTCTTCAGGTAAAAACTCTTTGGCCACCGTTGTTTCCAGCAGCTTTTGCCGGATTACGGCAATTGCATCTTGTATGATGCGTGCGTGATCAAAGGCCAGATCCAGATCCAGTACTTTCTCTACCGAAAAGAGTTCAACCTCACTGGCATCGTCGTTAGCCCGGCGTTCGGATAATAGATGTTCTGGCACGATCGCATAATGGGCGTTGGAGATGATCCAGCCTCTAGGGTCACGCCCCGGTGTATCATAAACTCCAAAATGCTCGAGATGAATATGATCCACGCCAGTCTCTTCTCTGAGTTCCCTTTGCGCCGATTGAAAAGCGGATTCTTCCGGATCCACAAAGCCGCCTGGCAAAGCCCATTTGCCCGCTTCCATATTGGGACGTCCTTCACTATCCAGCATACTCCGTTTGATGAGCATAATTTGAAGATCCATGAAGGGCGGTTTGAAGGTTTCCGCTTTCGCTGAAAGGATGGTAAATACGGCAATGTCTGATGTGTAACCATCCGGTGTTCTGTATTTTTTGACATCATACTGCTGCAGCGCTTGTTCGTTGGACATGTACCCGCCTCGCTTTTGATTCGTTTTTTCATTTAACATTTAACGTTTTGTTAATTGTATTATAGTTATAACGTATGCTTGTGTCAACCATTATGTTCCATATTCCATTTTTAAGCGTTATTTTACTCAAGCCCAAATAAACAAAAAGACGATCCAGAAAAAGCAAAGAACCTTGAACGGTATTGGGACTGACCCCAAACCGCCCGCTTTTTATACAGCAAAAAAAGCCTGAGCAATCAGGCTTTTGTACGAAAATACGCTCTTTCGTAATCGTTTAAGCTTTTAATTGATCTCGGTCATACGTTGTTCCGCGCCAGGTCATGCCTCCGCTCCGCGAAGCCTTGTAAGCACCACGCAAGCCGCCGATAATCAGAAAAGCAGCGACAATCGGGTGCGTTATTCCATACCATGGACCGCTGCCTGAATGTTTCGCGTAAACGTAATAAAGCCAAAGCACGGATAGAACACTCACTCCACACAGAAATCTTGCGGACACGGGACCGATGAATAAACCTACCCAAGGATAAATCATGGTGAGAAGACAGGACACGGTCGTTACAATTGCATTGGGGTATTGAAATACGGATTTCTCCACGCTCCCGATGAGCTGCTTGACACTCTCGTACCAATTCCAGACGGCAATCATCCGGGTTCCATAAACGGCATCCTGATGAAACCCCGCCTGCTTCACTTTTTTTCCCAAAGCGGCGTCATCCGTCGTTACATAAGAGAATGCAGCATGGGTTCCGATGTATTCGTACACCTCACGCTTCAGAAGGTTGAACGCTCCAACCCCCAAAGATTGCTGTGCTTTCGCGTTCTTGACCTTCCACAGCTGTCCGAACGATGATGAGCTCATGAAAATAAATGCGGCATACCATTTGGAGAAGATGTGATTCCCGGCGAAATCCGGTATCAAGGTCAGGTGATCCAAACCATGCTGGTGGACGTACGTAACCGCTTTAGCAATACATCTGGGCTCAAAGAGGATATCCGCATCCGTGAAGAGAATCCATTCCCCATTGGATTGCCTTGTTCCTTGATACAGTGCGTGGCTTTTGCCCATCCACTTCGCAGGGAGACCTGTCACTTCGATACCCTTGACTCGGGGATATTTTTTGACCAGTTTGTTGATGATTGATCCCGTAGAATCACTGGAGCGATCATTAACCACAATAACTTCCACATTCGAATAGGTCTGATTCATTAACGACTCAACACATCGCTCCAAAGCCTTTTCTTCGTTTCGTGCTGCAATGATGACAGAGATTTTCGGCTCGTCTTCTCCCCTCTTCTCTTCCGTGTATCGCAATGCTCCGATTTTTCTAACATTACATGTAAAAAGGATTGCGATCGACCCCCACATCAGAAGATTGATTCCTCCAAGAATCCAATACACGAAGTTCAAGCTGTTCCACCACTTTCGAATAATTTGAACGTCCGTTCTAATCTTTAGAAAGAGAAAGAGCCGTTGCAAAAAGGGCCCTCGATATCAATAGAACGATCGTACTAATATTAGTTTAATCACGTTTCCTGAATTTGACAACATTTTTCGATTCTACTTTGTGTCTAAGTTATGAACCTTTATCATGCACACCATAAAGTCTGCGGTAAGCAGTGGGAGTCATCCCTTCATGCTCCATAAATCGCTTGTTAAAATAACTGACGCTTGGATACCCTGCATCTTCAGCAATCTGTCCTACCGTTGTTTCCTTGCGCTCCAAAAGCCACTGTTTGGCCGCCTGCAGACGGCATCGTGTAATGAACTCCATCGGCGTCATTTCCATGACACTACGGAACAGCTTACAGAAATAGTAGCTGCTGACGCCCAATCGTTCGGACCACTCTTCCAAGCTAAAAGGCTTCACCGCTTCTTGCTGCATTTCAGGGAGAAGCTCAAGAATTCGCCGATTCGATGTATTCGTCTTGCTGCCCGTGAGTGCGGAGGCCTGCTCTACAAAAGCACTGATCAGCGCGTAAGTCAGCGTGGACAAATGCACCGGATGCAGCATCCGATGATCCTCGGCTTCCCGCAGCAGCTCTTCATGCGCTTTTTCAAAGAGATCCGTCCGGCGGATCGACCACAGTAGACTCTTGTGAAGTCCTCTCTCAACCAAATAAGAGGAAAGTCCGTTTCCGTAAAAATGAACCCAGCGTACATCCCACGGATCGTCCTTACTACTGTAATATCGCTGCTCCTGCATCGGAAAATAAAGCACGGCCTCCCCGGCTCGCAGCTCATGCACGACACTATCGATTTCTACATAGCCTTTACCTGCAGCAACATAATGAATGTTGAAATTATTCAATACTCCAGCTTTACGGATTACGCTGTGGTCTGGATCTTTTTGATATATACCTACGGATTCTGGAAAACAGAAAAAGGGCATTTCCGGCAGCGTGAGCAGGTGGATTTGTCTTTTCATGACTCCTCCTCGCAATGACAATATTGTTATAACCAAATGCAATATAATATTATATAAATTTTAATTTAGATCTTTTATAATCGCAATATAATCATAAAAGAAGTAAAGGAGCTGAACTTTTCTTATGAGTCGTAAACTGAAATGGGGTATTCTCGGCTGCGCCGGTATTGCCAAGAGAGCGGTTATTCCAGGTGTACATATGTCTGAAATGAATGAAGTTGTGGCGATCGCGAGCAGAGATGAAAATAAGGCCAAGCAAACGGCTGAAGAACTCCATATTCCTGTCGCCTATGGCAGTTACGAAGCGATTCTCGAGGATCCATCCATCGATGTCGTCTACATTCCCCTTCCGAATCATCTCCACAAGGAATGGACGATCCGGGCGGCGGAGGCCGGCAAGCATATTCTGTGCGAAAAACCTCTCGCTTTAACTGCAGCAGAAGCCGAGGAAATGGCTGACGCCGCAGAGCAGGCCGGTGTTTATTTAACTGAAGCTTTTATGTATCGCTATCATCCGCGGTACGATGCCATAAAGGAATTGATCCAGTCAGGTGCGATTGGAGAAATCAGGGGCATACGGAGCGCATTTACGTTTAACAATGCAGGAGATTCGGGGAATGTCCGCTACCGGAAAGATTGGGGCGGAGGGTCCATCTATGATGTCGGCTGCTACCCGATTAGTGTAGCCAGGCTGCTTCTCGGTAAAGAGCCGGATGCGGTAACAGTAAATGCCTTCTTTTCCCCTGAACATGACGATGTGGACATGATGGCTTCGGGTTTGGTTGATTTCGGTGATGTTTCCCTTACGTTTGACTGCAGCATGTGGGCAGCTTCACGTAATCCTCTGGAGATTCTCGGAACGGAAGGCATCATTGAGGTCCCTTCAGCATTCGTGGGAAGCGGCAACTTCTACATCATTAGCCGTGGAGAACGGAAGGAAATTCAAGTACCGAATGTGAATGCTTATACAGCTCAAGCCGATCATCTTGCTTCTGCCATTCTTGGCGAGTCTTCCCTGCTCTATGATCCGAAAGACGCCATTGCCAATATGAAAGTCATTGATGCATGTCTGCTGTCTGCACGTGAGCATATCCGGGTAGTACTATAACCTACCAATCAAGGAGGGAATGTAAATGGAATACATTAAAGTTGAAGGATTAGATAAACCGATTTCTCGGTTAATGAAAGGTTCGGATTATTTTTATCATGATTCCTATGAAAAAGCCGCTGCGAATCTGGATGCCTTCTTGGCCATCGGCGGCAACTCCATTGATTCGGCCCATATTTACTGCGGTGGACAAAGTGAGGAAGTCATAGGCCGCTACATGCAGGAAAGAGGCAACCGGGATCAGCTCGTTATTTTAACGAAGGGTGCCCATCATGACCAGAACGGTCCGCGCGTCTCTGAAAAGGATATCCGCCATGACCTGACGAAAAGTCTGGAGCGGCTGCAAACCGATTTCATTGATTTGTATGCGCTTCACCGTGATGATCCTAACGTGCCTGCGGGAGAAGTTATCGAGATCCTGAATGAATACGTAACGTCCGGTGTTGTTGGTGCCATCGGCGTGTCCAACTGGACCTGGAAACGCATACAAGAAGCGAATGAATATGCTGCAGCTCATCAACTAAGAGGATTCACCTTTAGCAGCCCGAACCTGAGTTTGGCTAAAGCCAATGAACCGTTCTGGACCGGCTGTGTATCGGCAGATGAGGAGACATGTGCTTGGCATGAGAAGGAACAATTCCCACTGTTCTCTTGGTCTTCCCAGGCAAGAGGATTCTTCACCGGACGTTTCTCGCCTGAGGTTCGTGACAATGCCGATCTGGTTCGTGTCTTTTATAGTGACGAGAATTGGGAGCGATTGGACCGGGCCAAGCAGTTGGCCGATTCCAAAAATGTTACCGCCATTCAAATTGCGCTTGCATACGTCCTGAATCAACCCTTCCCTACCTGTGCACTTATCGGAGCTCAATCAGCCGAAGAACTGCGCTCCTGTGACGAAGGTTCACTAATTCATCTCACGAAGGATGAGCTTGATTGGCTTGATCTGACGACCGAAAAGCTAACAAAGATCTAATATATAATCAGCAGGCATGCTCCTTTCTTGGTGAAAGGGCATGCTTGTTTTTTTAATTAAATAAACACTTAATGCAGCAAATGTTGTAGAATTTAATAAGAATTGATTTAAAGGAGATTTCACCCTAAGATGTCTACGAATCAGGACCATTTACAATATCCATTAGACAGCAGCGATTTGCATGCAAACTGTGAGCAATGCTTTGGGCTGTGCTGTGTCGCTCTTCCCTATTCCGCCTCATCTGACTTCGCCATTGACAAAGAAGCCGGAAAGCCCTGTGGGAACCTGCAGGCGGATTTTCGCTGCAGCGTACATACAACGCTCAGAAAGCGCGGAATGCGCGGCTGTACGGTGTATGATTGCTTCGGTGCAGGCCAGAAGGTTTCCCAGGTAACCTACAAGGGAATCGACTGGAGACAAGCTCCGGAGACCGCGAAGCAAATGTACGAAGTTTTTCCTATCATGTGGCAGCTTCATGAGCTGTTATGGTATTTGACAGAAGCGCTGACATTAAAAGCTGCACAGGAGATCCATGATGACCTGCGTCTGGCTGTTCAGGAAACCACTCGTCTAACGCTCTTAGGCGCAGAAGAGTTGCTGCGAGTGGATGTCGCAGCGCACCGTGTTGAGGTCAACGTTTTGCTCCTTCGGACAAGTGAGCTTGTCCGTGAGGATGCCCGCAGTATGCATAAGGGTCAACGGAAAAGCCCTAAAATACAAGGACGGGGAGCTGATCTTATCGGAGCCAAGCTGAAAGGCGCCGATCTCAGATACCAAAGCCTAAGAGGTGCTTACCTTATAGCTGCCGATCTCAGAGGTGCGGACCTCCGGGTAACGGATCTGATCGGAGCGGATTTCCGGGACGCTGACATCAGAGGAGCCAACCTGGCCGGTAGCCTCTTTCTGACGCAGGCGCAGGTGAATGCGGCTAAAGGTGATACTGCCACCAAGATACCGCCCACGCTCGCACGTCCATCTCACTGGGACACTTCTGGAAAGTAATCTTGTTGACGATGGAGATTCAGCCACCAAAAGAACAAGCTTTTTGGGACAGGTCGCTCAATCTGGACTCTGTCCCTATGCCAATTGTTGCGCAATCTCCCAGGCATGTCCTGCAGGATCGATGAATGAAGCCGTGCGCACTCCCCACGGCCGGTCGATCGGACCGTTAAGAAGAGTAACCCCGAGGTTTTTCAATTTAGCACAGACCGTATCCACATCATCGACCCGAATGGTGAGCAGGAAACGGGATCCAGATTCACGCGTTGCGATCGCTCCCGGATTCATTAATTCATATGACTCAGAAATATCAAGGAGGTTCACGCTCATATTCCCAAAATTAAATACCGACGAGACCTCGTCTTCATATACGGCTTGAAATCCGAATACTTCCTGATAGAACGCCTTCACCTTCTGAAAATCCTCAACAAATAGCGTAACGACATCCACATTCATAGATCCTAAACTCTTCATATGTACACCCTCTTCCCTGACATTTATCCCTATTCATGCATATTATACCAAATTGCACCATCCGCCGATAGACCAACGTCTCCTGCTGTGACATCCTTTCGAACAGTGAGTCCTCTCGCGACGCTCTACCGATGGTATGTGATCTCAGTTTTCCTTGACGCCTTATATCAATGATTGTTGTCCTTCTCACCAATCACAATAAACAAATGGAACAATTAAAAAATACCGGTTAAGCCCGAATCATATAATTCTCCGCCTCATGCCAATCAACTCCAAATGCCTTCCCTTTGGAGCAAAAAATAGAACTTGACGTATACTCAGGATCTGCATTTTTATCGTAGTTTTTGGAGGCGATGATATTCTCATAAGACCGGCATGGCTTATAACCGTTCAGTCTTAAAGTAAGGGCTCCCTTCCCTTTCGTAAAAGATGCCAGTTCTGATGCATAATTCATAAACAAGGACACTGGTGCTTCTCCTGTAAATATTGCCTTATCCCCTAACATTTCAGGTGGTTCAAAGCTTCCTTGTGCTTGCTGTATATCCGACATGACCCTTCCGATATGTTCCACGTCGACCTTTAGCTTAAATGCATAATACGGTTCCAATATTCTGTTATCCGCTTTCTCAAGTCCCTGACGCAGTGCACGAAGAGTTGCCTCGCGGAAATCTCCTCCGGTCGTGTGCTTGTTATGGGCTCGTCCCGTCAGGAGCGTTACGATGATATCCGTTAATGGGGATCCAGTTAACAACCCACGATGATCCTTCTCCGTCACATGCTGTCCAACCAGATTCTGAAATCCAACGCTAAGATCATCGGGATGGCATTGATTCACGAAGGTTACTCCGCTGCCGGTAGGCCCAGCTTCAATCAGCAAATGAACCTCAGCATAATGGCCGAGCGGCTCAAAGTGTCCATATCCAAGCGTTTTTCCCACAATCGTTTCTTTATACAATATCTCCGGCTTACCGAATGAGACTGCAAATCCGAAACGATCCTGTACAACCTGAGCAAGGACTTCCAATTGTATGGTTCCCATGACATGGATGTGAAGCTCCTGCAATGCCTCATCCCACACAACACCCAAGGATGGATCTTCCGCATCGAGTATATGAAAACAGCGGAGAACTTCGCGTATAGGAATAGTCCGATCGTATATTACCTTCGATTTCAATGCTGGTACAAGCTCATATGCTGTACGTTCGTGTGATGCCCCGAGGCTTTGTCCTGTGGAGACCATGGTTAAACCCGTCACTGCAATCAGCTGACCGGCAGCAGCCTCGTCTATGGATGCATATTTTTCACCATTATATAAGCGGATCGAAGTGATTTTTTCCCGCTGCTCCTCTCCTGTCGAATCGATGTATGTCAACTCATCTCTAACGCTTAGCTTTCCTTGGAGCATTCTCAGGAATGTTAACCGTACTCCCTGCTGATCATGACGTATTTTATAGACGCTTGCTGCAAAGGGGCTCGCCGTATCGTACGCCGTCTTCGTAAGCAGTTCCAGGTTATTTAAAAATTCTGCAATTCCCTGATCCTGCAGCGCTGAACCACACATGACCGGAAAAGCCAACCGGCGCTTAAGTAGCGAACTGATCGCAGAAATAACCATGGATGTTTCGGCATGCCCCTCTAGGTATGCATTCAGCAGCAGCTCATCTCGTTCAGCAGTGAATTCGATAACGTCTTCTGTCATTTCTTCCGTTAATGAACCGGAAATCAGGAATGCATCCGGTGTCAGCTGGAGCCGGATTTGTTCCAGCACCGCATCCACATTTGCCCCTGCCCGGTCTATCTTGTTGACAAAAAACAAAACAGGAATTCCAATCTTCTGCAAAAGCTGCCATACGGTCTCCGTATGTCCTTCGACTCCTTCGACGGCGCTGATAATGATTATGGCATAGTCCATCACCTGAATTGCCCGCTCCATTTCGGCCGAGAAATCGACGTGTCCTGGTGTATCGATTAAGTAATAAGTCGAGCTGCCGCAAGTCATAACGGCTTGATCCGCAAAAATGGTAATTCCACGGGCGCGTTCCAGCTCATGGCTGTCTAAAAAAGCATCCTTGTGGTCGACTCTCCCACGGTTTCGAATGCTGTTCGTATGATAAAGAAGCTGCTCCGCAAATGTCGTTTTACCCGCATCCACATGAGCGAGCAATCCAATCGTCTTGTACATGTTTTTCATTACGCTATCACGTCCGTCTGCTCTCTTTTCATCAATGCTTTCTGCAAATTTCACAATATTGAGTATATCAGAAATCAGATGGTTAATATCAAAAAACCAACTCCAAATAGGGGAGCTGGTTTATAAGCATTGCCGATATTAAATGTTACATTCACCCTGTTAAACCAAAGAATTCTGCTTTTTCGCCCGGCCTTTCTTCATCACGGCAAACAATCCGATCACGCCATACATTGGAATAACATAGTAAAATGCAACCGTCAGATAGAACAGCCCCATTGGGTTACTGTTGAATCCAAATGCAGTCACTAGCCCGATAAACAACATCCCATTCATGATATTGGCGATCAAGATTTCATGTTTTTTACCAAAAATCAATATTCCGATTAAAGCTGCGGTGAATAATACAAGAATCAACGTGGTCATGGTTAACTCCTCCTAATACACTGATGCTTTATCATACGCTCTAATATTGCACCAATTCACAATTTAGACACATTTAAGTTATTTCCAAGATACCACAATTAATTATCAATGAAAAGGCTTTCATTAAAAAATAGTTTTCTATTAGCGCAGATGATCCATCGAACACACCATAGTCTATGATTTACCTTTCCATTTTCGCCGGCATGCCCACGTTATCCATAAGATGCAAGGAATAACAACCGCATTCGTAAGATCCCAGTCCATCCAATAAGGAACAATGTGCTTCAAATAGTAAAGAACGTCCGGAGCTGCCAGATCGGCCATGCCAAACAGCATGATTGCCGCTGGAAAGTATAGAATTTTTTGATTGCTAAGACCCGTCAATTGCGCGACTCCCATCGTAAAGGCATAATAACAGATCACTGCTTTGGAGAACGTTGAAATCAACCAAGCGACAGCCATCGTCGATTCAATACGCTGGAGAAAGTTACCGATGTTGATTTTTTGAGCCAGGAAATATGTTGGATACGTGTTGTTTATCGTCATATCCACTCCCAATACAAGCAATGATACAAGTATGATTAGACTCAATAACAATCCCGCTCCCAATGCGACGATAATGATATCCTTTTTGATTTTCTGCTCCCGCTTAACATACGGAATGACCATAAGCAAGACAATCAGCTCACCAAAAGGATAAATGGAAGCGAAATATGCACCATACAGTACGGGAATCGCACCATTTTCCAGAAACGGTTTTAAGTTCTCTGGTTTGCTTTGCGGGAGCAAGCAGAAGATGAAGATCATCGCGACCAACAAGAAAATGGGCAAGAGGATTTCGCTGCTTCGACCAATAGATTCGAGTCCGGCATGTAAAGCATAAACCATGAGCAAAATAAACAGGAGATAAATGATCTTAAGAGGCGTATTCAAAAAAATTTGCGTAGTCAAAAAATCCCCGACTTCCCGGACAAGATAAGAACATAACATAAAAAAATAAAACAAATACCATAGATTCACAATCGATCCCAGCCATTTCCCGAATATAAGCTGGATTGCTTCGACCAATGTCTTATCAGGGTGCAATTGGCTCACATGTAGCATCAGCCATAAGACGAGCAGCCCTCCCAGAAGACCAAGCAAAGAGGATATCCAAGCATCCTGCCTGGACATGCTCGAAATCGCAGATGGATAGATCAGAATCATATCCCCAATGCAAGACAGAAATATCAATACGGTGAATTGTCTGGTGCTTAAACGGCCCTTTTCCAGCATCCGCTTACTCCTCCTTTCATTAAGATTCATCTGCTAAGAAAACCACTGACCAAATAACCGATTCACCGGTTCATAGATAACCTCGATCAGCACCAAGGGTGTCTGAATCTTATAGAGAATGATGGAAAGTATGCTAAAACTGGCGCCTGCAAGCAGCATCAATACGATAACCATCACTTCCTTCCACTGACGCTGCCTGAATACATTCGGCAATTCAATCCATGCTACAACGGCAACCATACCGAGAACCAGCAACACAGCGAGCATTCAAGTCACTCCTTCATTTTCTGCTGGAATGTATCCAGCAGCATACCAACTTTACGTAGCTTGACTTGGGTTAAATAATAGACTTTGACCTCTGGAAATGTCTGGTCCCAATTGGGCTTAAGTTTCTTCCATGCTTTAGGATCCGATTCATGGATAAGTTCCCCAAATCCAAATATATCCGCTTTATACGTATGCTGTGCCGAATGAACGGCCATCTGCATGAGCTCCGTCACATGCTTGTTGTCCTGCTGTTCGAGCCAATGGAGGCTTTGCGTACTGTCCAATGCTTGCGATTTCCCATGAATCTCTTCGATGGCGCCTCTACTTTTTACATGGATCCGAATCACCGGGTTCCCCCGGACAACCGATCCTTTTACATCTGTTTTGCTATCGAATGTACGAATCCCTATCCGCACGCCTTTGTCAGTGTCTACGTGTTCCATGCTCTCTTTGATCTGATTTTGGATATAATTGTATCCTTTGCTTTCATTTTCATTCAGCCACCCGATTAAACGATCTTTTTTGAATACTCCTAATCCGTTGAACTTAAGGTCCATAACCGGAATCGTAGATGCGATGTTGTCCTTGCTATTCCCTTTGTCACTATCGGATTTATTTTCAACAGCTTGTATCCCTGGTAAAACCGGACATCCAGAATTCATCAAGGTTTTCATCAATTCATCGACCGTCACCTTGGTGGTCGGTGCCCAAGCTTCGGAAGAAACCGTCAGGGATGCGTACATTTTATTGGCGGGAATCGGCTCCAAAGGCGTTGTGACTTGCAGTATGTCAGAGGCGGCTCCCTCTTTCGCAACGGCAACGTAAAAGTCGGCCCGAACAGTCGGTTCCCTGACCAACGTTTCGACAACACTGGCGATGCCTTTGCGGGCAAGCGCTTCTCCAATGACAAACATGCGAATATGTCCCAAATAGACTTTGCGCGGACTGATTTCCGTCATTTTCTGTATGGCTTCCATCATGGTTGGAGCAACCTCTTCGTACACAGTCACACTGGTGCCACCTTTTGAGGATTGTCCTGCTGCGACCTCAGAGGGAACAACAACCTGCGCGGTTACTTTAAACTGGTTCTTGGGGGCCGTATCCACCCCGATTGCGACGGCAATGCCAAGCTCGTTAAGCTCCTTGCGATCCCAGCAACCTCCAAGCGTAAACATCAGGAGAATGGATATGGCTGTCAAAAATATTTTAGAGGTCATGTCCTTCTCCTTCCTGAGTTGTTAGCTTCTACGCTGTCTTCTTGCGTTACGATGCTCAAGCTGTTCTTCTGTCGCATGATATGCAGGTCTTGTCGTCATTTTTGTCCAAGGAAAACGGAAGATGCTATCCTTAATGTCCGGAGCGATGTAGGGTCCAAAAGGACTCATATAGGGAACGCCAAATGATTTGAGCGTAGTTAAATGAATCAGGATAGCCATTAATCCAAGCCATATGCCCAAGAGGCCGAAGGATGCTGCCAGGAACATAAGTAAAAAGCGAAGAATTCTGACAGCGATGGACATACCGTTTTCGGGAATGACATAACTTGAAATCGCGGTAATGGAGACGACAATGACCATAGCGGCAGATACTGCGCCAGCTTGAACCGCAGCTTGTCCTATGACGAGCGTACCGACGATGGAAACCGCCTGCCCGATCGTTTTCGGAATACGGATGCTGGCTTCACGTAAAATTTCATATGTCAGCTCCATCAGTAAAGCTTCGATAAAGGCAGGAAAAGGAACGGCTTCTCGCTGCGCAGCGATACTGATAATGAGGCTCGTTGGAAGCAGCTCTTGATGGAATGTCGTGAACGCTATGTACAGTGACGGTGCTAACAAGGCTAAAAAAAAGGCCATGTAACGAAGCAAACGAACTAGCGTACCAATGAGAGATCGTTCGAAATAGTCATCAGGGGATTGGAAAAATTGCACAAATAAAGCCGGGATTAACAGTACAAACGGGGTCCCGTTTACGATAATTGCGATTCTTCCTTCTAATAACCCGGCCGCAATGGTATCGGGCCTCTCTGAGTTGTAGACCGTTGGAAAAGGGGTCTTGATTGCATCCTGAATTTCCTCTTCGATATAGCCACCCTCAAGCACACTATCCATATTGATCCGGTCCAGACGGGTCCTCAGCTCTTCAACTACCCCTTCATCAGCGAGTCCTTTGATGTACATAAAGGACACTGTGGTATGCGTTACCGTACCAATCTCTTTGGATTCAATCCACAGCCGGGGATCACGAATACGTCTTCGAATCATAGCAGTATTGGTCCTGATATTTTCCGTGAAGCCCTCCATCGGCCCACGGACTACAGAATGGGATTGCGGCTCGGTAACGCTGCGCTGCTCCCATCCGGCCGCATCAATCCAAAGTCCTTTACTTTCGTTCTCAATGAGAAGGATGGCGTTTCCGGCGAACAGACGACTGAAGAGATCTTTTATAGTTGTGAAAGTGCCGGTATGCGCCGCGACAAGTATATTTTGTTGTAAGTACTCCGTGAGATCTTGATGCGGTGAAGAATCGGCCGGCTCCTTGACCAAGAGAGATTCCAGAATGGAATTATGGAGCAATTGAGAGTCCACCAAGCCATCGATAAAGATAAGGGCAGCAGAACATGTCTGGAGGCACCGGAATTTTTTAATGATCAGATCGTCGCTGTTTCCAAGCTCCTGCACGATTTTTGCGATGTTATCGATGATCGATCCGGTGAGGTTATCGTTTGACTGTTTCATTCGCTCATCTTCGCCCTTGATCGGCATGCTCATACCTCCAATTCAATTGATGTCATTTAGTATGGTTCGAAATTTAGATAAATATGCCAAAAAAAAGAAAACATCCAGCAGAAACGGCCTATCCGTTTCATTCCGATGTTCTCATTCGGGCGTAGCCATCATTTGCATGCTCGTTATTTGAAGAATCCTCCCATTAATGGCATGATCGCTCGCATCACATTCATACCGATTCGGATATTGGGTATTATTTTTCCAAAAAAACCGAACATCCCAGGTCCTCCGCTTCCACCTCTAGCGGCTCCCGGTCCCGCTGCACGGCCTGATCCTCCGAACAGCATGCTCAGTATGCCGGACACTTGAGCTTTTTCCCCCTGTCTCATCATTGGCGCCGGCATCCGGTCTGAACGAACTCCCGATAAAGTAACCCCATCCCGATCAATGCTGCTCATCGTTCCTATATAGTAACTGCCGTCTTTCAGCACCACTAGTACCGGTTTTCCCAGCATTTTAGCAGACGATTTCCTTTTATTTGTTTTCTTTTTCGCAGGCATAATGAATCACCTCAACCTTCACTATGATTTATAGTAATATATTCTGCTTATGGGGATATGCTTGTGTCTTTTGTCCTCATTTTCTGCACATCCGGGTATAAAATCGTTTGGAAAACGATGGTTAATAGACTTCGAATCAATTATAAGGTAGAGTTAAACTACCTCAAGATATATAAGATGAAACTGCTTGGCATCGCAACATCTTGAATTGTGAGGATTCGTTCGTCCCTATTGACATCAAAAAGGAGTATCTGCCTTATGCCGATCAAGATTATCACCGACAGTGGCTCAGATTTGCCACCAGAGTACATTGAAAAATTCAATATTTCCATCGTTAAACTCGCGGTACATTTTCATAATGAAAAGATGCCAGAAGATATGGATGCATGTACCTTCTACTCCAAATTACGAGAATCCAAAGAGCTGCCAACAACGGCAAGCCCCAGTCCGCTTCTGTTTCTGAATCAGTTCAAAGAAGCTGAAGACGGCACAGATATCCTTGTCATCTGTATGTCATCGAACATCAGCAGTACGTATCAAGCGGCATTAATCGCAAAAGAGATGTATGAGGATGAAGGACATCAGGGTCGCATAGAGATTATTGACTCAAAGACCTTCTCGGGAGGACTTTCCCTGATCGTCGCTTTAGCCGCAAAATGGTCGCAAACGACCTCCTGTATCTATGAATTAAAAGAGAGGGTTCATCAGCAAATCAAAGAAATGAACGCGTTCTTTACTCTAGATACACTTGAAAATGTGATTAAAGGCGGAAGGCTCGGCCGACTATCCGGCGCGGTGGCTTCTGTACTTAATATAAAGCTGCTGCTCAAAATAAGTTCGGAAGGAACCGTTGAAGTCGTTGACAAATTCCGCGGAACCCAGAAGGTTTTGTCCAGCCTGATGGCTCGGCTTGAAGATAAGCAGCATGATTATGACAAAGGTATCATCTCGATCGTTCACAGCAACTGTGAGGAACGCGCACTCGAATTTAAAGAGCAATTACTCGAAAAGCATCCTTTTAAAGAGGTCCTCTTCTCCAACATGGGCCCGATTATGGGCACATACGCCGGTGAAGGTGGCATTGGAGTCGCTTTTTCATAAAATAAGATCGCCTTACAATAGACAAAGGGGTATCCCAGGTCAATGGACCTTTGGGACACCCCTTTTTGTGGCAGGAGCTGCAAGCTCAGGTAGGAATAGATTAGTCCAATACGCCAAACGGCAGATTGTGCGGCATTGGCTGCGGGCGTTCGCATGTGCTTTTCATAAAGTAGTACTGATCCTGCTCGGAAGAATCGTGGAAAGCATGCATAGCTTCGAGCACATGATACGCCAGCTCGCCATTGGCTCGGTTGATCCGGTTGTTCTTCACCGCATAAACCATGTCAAGCACACCAACTCCCCGTGAGTTCGCCGCATATCCATGAGAGAGAGGAATTTCCTTCCAATCAGAACTGTCGTGACGTCTCAGCAGCACCGGTCCTCCAAAACCATTCGGGTCAGGCACACTGAGCGTTCCCTGGCTTCCGTAAATCTCAATCAGTGGAAGCTGACTCCCACCGAAAACCTCAAAGGAAGTGACCATCGTGCCGACAACGCCGGAATGAAAATCCAGAACTCCGGATACATGGGTCGGTGTCTCTACTTGAATCATCTGACCGTACTTTTTGCTGCTGGTAATCATCCGTTCCGGGAACGAAATCTTCGCCATACCCGCTACACGCTTGATGGGACCTAGCATGGCAACCAGAGCCGTGAGGTAATACGGACCCATATCAAACATCGGGCCACCGCCTTTGGCGTAATAAAACTCTGGATCCGGATGCCAGTTCTCATGACCTCTGGACATCATAAAAGCTGTTGCAGCTACGGGCGTGCCAATCCATCCGTCTTCAATCAGCTTGATGCATGTCTGAATTCCACCGCCGAGAAACGTGTCCGGGGCGCTGCCAACAAGAAGACCTTTCTCCTTGGATTTCGAAAGGATCGCTTGCCCCTCTTCCCTGGTGACGGCAAGCGGCTTCTCTACATACACATGTTTACCAGCCTCCAATGCTTGCAGGCAAACTTGGCTATGTGCTGCAGGGATCGTGAGATTCACGATAAGCTCTAATTTCGGATCTGCGAGCAGTTCATCCACTGTGCAGCCTTTCGGGATGCCGTATTCTTCCGCTCTGGATTTGGCACGCTCAAGATCCAGGTCCGCACAGGCAGCAACATGGACGGCATCAAATTCCTTTAAATTTTTAAAATAAATACCACTTATGTTACCACATCCGATAATGCCGACATTTACTTTATTCATGATCAAAGGCTCTCCCATCTTTGTGGTCTATTAGACTTGACTATCCTGCATTCCTGTATAAGCACCTTCCAGCTTGCTGCCCTCTAACTTGGATTTACCCTCAGCTACCCACATAAAACCTCTACGCATGATTTCCTTCACAGGAGGAAGCTCGATAATGTTCGCCTGATGCCCAAGCGAGCAGTAGAACACCCGGCCTACGCCCCAGCGTTTCGTCCATACTACCGGCATATCGACTGCTTTGTTCAGAGTATGAGGGCCGTCCGCCACTGGGAAACGAGTCGTCGCCAGCACTTCGACAGCAGGATCGACATGGAGATAATATTGTTCGGTAGATACATCAAAATCCTGGATGCCTTCCATTAGCGTGCTGGACGTATTGACGATGTTAATCCGGTGCGGTGTACCGTCATTTCCGGGATGAGCTACCCAATTTCCGCCTGTCATAAACTGCCAATCGACATTGTTCCGGAATGCATCGCACATACCGCCATGACAACCTGCTAAACCAACGCCGCTCTGCACCGCAGCCGACACATTGTTCACCCGCTCCTGGCTAATCTCATCCATCGTCCAGATCGGAATGATCAAATCAAGAGATTTCAGCTTCGGCGCATCATCAAAAGCTGCAAGCGTATTCGATACTTCGACTTCAAAGCCTTCTTGCTCCAAAACTCCCTTGAAAATAGCTGCTACTTCTTCAGGTTGATGACCAAGCCAGCCTCCCCAAACAATCAATGCCTTCTTCACGTGCTGCACATCTCCTTCAATTTTGGAATGATGTTCTTTAGAGCTCCTCTGTCCGTACCCAGCGTCTTTCGGCTATAGACAACTCTACAGCTTCGAGTATCTGCTGGCATTTCACGCCGTCAGTGAAATTCGGTACCGGCTGCCGATCCTCCTCAATGGCTTGCAGCAGCTCGACCGTCTCGTGGATAAATGTATGCTCGTAGCCGATCGTATGGCCTGGAGGCCACCAGGCTTCCGCATAAGCATGTGCGGGATCGGTCGCCAGAATGCGGCGGAATCCCTGAACATCCTCAGCATCTTCTGTAAAGTAAACCTGCAGCTCATTCATCCGCTCGAAATCAAATTTTACGCTGCCCTTGCTGCCGTTAATTTCAAATGAATTCGTACAGCGGTGGCCTGCGGCGAAGCGGGTAGCCTCGAAGCTGCCTAAGGCTCCATTCGCAAATCTAGCCAGGAATAGCGTCGCATCATCCACGGTAACGGCACCCTTCTCGTTGCTTGCGCTTCCTTTGGCACTAAGCCCGCTCATGGAACCCGGCAGCGGACGTTCTTTAATAAAAGTCTCACTCATGCCGATGACTTCCTGGATATCACCGAGCAGATAATGAGCCAAATCGATCGTATGCGCACCCAAGTCGCCATGGGAACCCGAACCGGCTATATTCTTTTGCAACCGCCATACAAGCGGGAATTCCGGATCAATGATCCAATCCTGCAGGAACAAACCGCGGAAATGATAAATCTTCCCAAGCCGGCCTTCCTGTATCAGTTTGCGGGCAAGCTGTACAGCGGGAGCGAATCGGTAATTAAAACCGACCATATGCTTAATACCTGCTGCTTCTGCAGCTGCAAGCATTTCACGGGAATCCTTCAAAGACAATGCGAGCGGCTTCTCGCAAAACAAATGCTTTCCAGCTTTCGCAGCAGCGAGCGCAATTTCTTTGTGCATATCGCTGGGAGCATTAATATCAATCAGGTCGATGTCGTCTCGCTGTACCAGCTCATTCCAGTCTGTCACATACCCGTTCCAGCCGAACTGCTTTGCAGCGAGGGATACGCCTTCGGCATCGCGCCCGCATATGGTCTGCATCACAGGCTGCATGATATTCGGGAAGAACATCGGGACATCCCGATACGCATGACTATGCGCTTTTCCCATAAACTTGTAACCTATCATTCCCACGCGAATCTGCTTCATTGAATTCTGTCCTCCTTATCATATTTACTCAATGATCATACTTATGCAGGGTTCCCCCTGCTCGATGAACGTACGACCAGTTTGGTACTCATCTGAATCTGATGTCCTGTGCCGCCATCCTGCTTGGGATGATCCTCTGACACTGAATCCGTTAACAGCAGCTTGGCTGCCATCATGCCCATCTGGTAAAAAGGTACGGAAACACTCGTCAGCGGAGGATCTGTAATTCTCGCGCCGTCTGAATCATCGCAGCCCACAATCGCAATGTCTTTGCCCGGATGCATGCCCAAATCCCGAAACCCCTGCATCAGCCCGATGGCCATTCGGTCATTGGCAGCGAACACAGCATCAATATGATCTTTATTTCTAAAGAATCGCTTGGCCGCCTCATATCCGCTTGTTCTGCTGTAATTTCCTGAATCCAGCCACTCTGGAGGGATTGCTTCGGTCAAACTTGCAGCCGGATTAATAATTCCTGCTTCGGACATCGCACGTACATATCCCTTCAAGCGGTCCAAACTGTTCGAATATTCCGGCGGACCATTCAAAAAAGCGATCTTCCGGTAGCCCTCTTCCAGTAAATGTTTCACCGCTTCATAGGCCCCCTGCTCATGATCCGCATCCACTTCAAGGAATCGCTCCCCTTCAAAATGCTGATTCACTAAGCAAAAAGGATGTCCCGCTTCTTCCAGCGCTTTCAATGCTTTCCGTTCGGCAGGAGTATCTGTCGTTCCAAGCAAAATGCAAGCATCCACCTTATGAGACCGGAACAAATCCATGTAACCGTTCTCAACTCCTGGCTTACGAAAGATGAGCAGCATGTCGTACCCGAGTCCTCTTACCTGTTCGCCAATTCCGTTCAAAATCTCCGAGAAGTAATACGTCGAAAAGATATGCACTTTCGGTACGTACGGAAGAATAACTCCTAAATTCCCGCTCCGCCTGCGGGCAAAGCTTTGTGCTAGCGCATTGGGATAGTAGCCGAGGATCTCCGCTGCTTCAAGGACCTTTCGCTTCGTGTCCTCCCTGATCGGTCCGACATTGTTCAGTACGCGGGATACCGTAGCTTCTGAGACTCCGGCCATCTTGGCAACTTCTTTTCTAGTGACGATATGGAGCCACACCCTTCCCAAATGCTGTATTCATGTTGAAATAACCTAATTTTTAAAATTTATGTACGCGCGTTCATTATCGCTCGGATCTTGCCTTTATGTCAAGGGGATAGAGTAAAAAAAAAAAGCGGTGTATTGCATATGCTATACGCTCGCTTCTTCTTTGTTTTTTAGATTTATCGTCAACTCCGCTGTTTCTCCTGTTGCTCCATATAATTACGCATTTTATGCATATAGTCTGGGGCATCCATCGGGTCGCTAACCATCATCTCAATGATGCATAACCTGCGGCTGCACTCGTTCTCCGCTTGGCTGATCGCCTCATCCAGCTCCGTATTGGTGCGTACGGTTACCGTGAACGCTTCGCCTCCGAAAGCCTCCGCGAGTTTCGTATAAGACCAGTTCGGGACATTATTGTAGGTCTGGTTTTCGGTTTTTACATTCAAATATTTCTCGATCGTATATCCATTGTTATTGAGCACGAAAATGATCGGCTTACAGGAATAATACAGCATCGAGCTGATTTCCTGGGCCGTAAGCTGCAACGATCCGTCTCCCGTAAAGAGAAGCACCCTTCTTGCCGGTGCAGCAATACACGCCCCATAAGCGGCTGGCGTTGCATAACCAATGGACTGCCATCCACCATCGGCAATATACGTTATGTCATGCGGCAGTTGTACCTGAGACATTCCGTAATAGAAGGTACCTGTTTCCGGTATCACAATATCTCCATCTTTCAGCATACGCTGAAACCGGGGATAGTAGGATGAAGCCGCGATCGGTTCATTGGGATCGCCTATCATCATATCGTATGGGCTCTTTATTTTTGTAACTGTGTCCTGCTGCTTGTATCCGATTTTTTGTAAGGCTAATAACATTTCCTCAGCCAATACATTCGGATATTCCGCTTCTCCGACCTTGACTTGCTCCGGTTGAATCTCAATCACCTGGAGTGGATTTAACTTAGCAGTGAAATTCGCTGTATTCGTATCCGCCCATACTAAGCCGATAGCGATCACGCAATCCGCTTTTTCTACGGCATCGCGCACTTCCGGGCTGCCGAAAGCCCCACCGTACATACCAATGAACAACGGATGGCTTTCATCCAAAGAGCCTTTTCCGAACATCGTTGATGCCACCGGAACGTTCATCGCTTCAACAAGCTTGCGCACGTACTCCTCCCAATGGAACCGCTGCGTTTTGACATCTGCCAAAATGACCGTATGCTCGGCCTGATTCAGCATCTGCTTGATATGCTCCACAGCCGCTTGAAGAGTTTTCGGATTCGTTGAAGTTTTGGGAATTACTGCTGCATGATGAGCCATGATCGGCTTCATGACCAGATCATCGGCCACAACCAGATATACTGGTTTTTTCTTCTGCTTGGCGATGTGAATTGCGTTTGGAATTTCAATAGCTGCGTTCTCGGGAGTAAGCACAGTGGTATACGCCGTGATCGGCTCATACACCTTCCGGAACACATCGAAATTACCATCCATCAGCGTATGATGCATCAATTTGTGCGCTTTCTGATCCTTATCCGGCGGCGAGCCGACAATATGAATGATCGGAACGTGTTCGCTGTTCGCGCCCGCAATCGCATTGCATGCGCTCATTTCGCCGACGCCAAACGTGGTAATAAGCGCAGAAATCCCTCTTAATCTCGCATAGGCGTCGGCAGCGTATCCGGAGTTCAACTCATTCCTACCGTTCACAAAACGTATTCCTGCATATCGTTCAAGCGTATCAAGCAATGTGAAATTATAATCACCTGGCACACCAAAAATATCAGTGATTCCCTCCTGCCTCAAACAATCAAACAGATACTCTCCTAGCGGCTTTGGGCTCATCGGTATTTGCCCGGCATTGGAGTTGTCTGTGTTCTCCATTCATAAACCTCCCAGATTCGGATTCACAAGTCATGTTCTGTATAACATTACCCTTTTCTGGAAAGGTTATTCGGCTCGGACTTATGCTCAGCAGCTCACGGAAACCGAACAGTCATCAAGCTCCTTCTTCACACGATCCCATCAACACCTGCTCATGGGTCACTTTTTTCTTCTCACGGCCACCAAGCTTGAATACGATAATGCCTCCAATAATAACAAGTACGCCGACCAGCTGCTTAAACGTGAAATCGACCTTTTCAAGCCCTAGCCAGCCCATCGAATCAAACAATAACGCAAACCCGAGCTGTGCGCACATGCTGATCGAAACGCCGAAAGTCGGACCCAGCCGGTTAATTCCCTGCACCATACAAGTCACTACGCCCACACCGAGTAATCCGCTGAACCAATACCACAGCTTCATATGTTCCAGGTTAAACATTTCCGTCCCTTCAAACACCAGCCCGAGCGTAAAAGATGCCGCAAATCCCAAGCCAAGCACCAAGGTTGTCGTCGTCCAAGAACCCACATGCACATTGACTTTATTGTTAAAAATATTTTGCAAACTGACCAGCGATCCTGCCAGCAGCGCAAGTAACAATCCCACAATCATGTTTATGACTCTCCTATCCCATCCGTTATTCGTATATACTGTGACCCGCGATTGTCTTTAACCGCTCACGATCCTTCACATGAATGAAGCCTTTGCCCCGCTCCAGAATCCCTTCACTGCACAGCTGTAAAATCACCCGGTTCAAATGCCTATAGCTCGTTCCGATCAGGTTTGCTGCATCCCGTAGCTCGGATGTGCTGAGCTGCCCTCTGTACAACACGTCGGTCGGATCATATGTAACCGATAAGATATAGCTGGCGAGCCTTACCTCCACCGGATACATGAGGTTGAAGCTGAGCGCATTGGATTTCATATAGAACTTTCCCGTAATGATTTTCAGTAAAAATTGTAGGAGCGGCATGTGCTCTTTACCGTACTTTTTCAGCCATTGATGATGAATCCCAATCATCCATACTGGCGATACCGCTTCTACCGTGTTGATAAAATCCGCTTCCTGAATATATTCAATATCGCCAATAACCTCGAGGGCGTTCTTAAATGAAATGATAAGTGTCTTGCCTTCCGTCGAAGTGTTGTACACCTTAATTTTTCCTTTCACGAGAACGTACAAAACATGTGACGGCTGTCCCTGAGAACAGATCTGCTCCCCTTTTTCATAACTAAGCAGACACATATGTGAAACCAGTTGTTCATTAAAAATGGCGTCCAGTTGATGAAGCTTTATATATTCAGCGAGCTGTGTTTGATCTTTAATCTTTTTCATGCATGGCATCCCCCAGGCTTTAAATGTGCTGCATATGATCCCGGTTGATTATACCTTTAAAATTTCAGGATCACCACACCTGCAATCATCAAGCTGAGACCAATAAATTGAGGAAGTCTCATTTTCTTCTTCTCCATGCCAAACCATCCGAAATGGTCGATCAGGAAAGTCAGCGCCAGTTGTGCGATGATAACCAGTGCCACGGTGAGCGTCACCCCAATATGCTGTATCGCTGTCACGTTGCTGAAAATAACAACTGCCGCGTAAGCTCCCGCACTCAAATATAAAGGTTTGACCTGTTTGAAGCCGTGCCATTTAAAATCTCGCATGATCAGAAGGACTAAAAGTGCCGCTATAAAGCCTGTGAACTGAGTCACCGCGGCTGCCTGCCACGTTCCGATCCCTTGGCTTATTCTGGCGTTGGCGACGCCTTGAAGCGTAATGAACGCACCGCCTAAAAATGCAAAAATAATTCCTTTCATCTAACGTATCTCCTCAGCAAGTGTTATTTGATAATCATTAAATAATAAATACCTGCTTCTAAGAAAGGACATATGTCCTGAATTGCAATTCATATCAGAAACGACTCAATTCAGTGACACAGGCTACAGCAATATTTTCCTTTACTACAGCTGATCCCATTCGATAAGATATAAAATGAAAGATTAATGTATTTACGGAAAGTGGCACATTTGTTTGCAAACTAAAACACCATAACTCCGCAGGAGGCATGCTATGAGCCATCAACCTAGCAAAATCAGAGCTTTACTTGAAGTGTTGGCCGTTTCAACAAAACTGGGATTGACCTCGTTCGGGGGACCGATCGCCCATCTCGGGTATTTTCACAATGAATATATACGGAAACGAAGGTGGATGGACGAACACAGTTACGCGGATCTTGTGGCGCTTTGTCAGATGCTTCCCGGGCCAGCTAGCAGTCAAGTCGGAATCGGTATCGGCGTATTTCGCGCAGGTCTGCTTGGCGGTCTGACCGCATGGATCGGTTTCACGCTTCCTTCTGTCATTGCGATGATCCTGTTTGCTTTTTTACTGCAAGGGTATGATATAGGAAGCCAAGGCTGGATCCACGGCTTGAAAATTGTTGCTGTAGCCATAGTGGCTCAAGCTGTTCTGGGGATGGGACAAAAGCTCACGCCTGATAAAGGCCGAGTGACCATTGCGATCATTGTCGCCACGATCACTCTACTATGGCAAAATCCGTGGAGCCAGGTTCTGCTTATTGCGGCGGCGGGTTGCGCAGGGACGTGGCTGTATCGAAAAAAAGACCTCCCGAGTTCCCCAAGTTTATCTGTGCCTATCAGCCGCACTTTTGCCGCTGGTTGTCTGGTCCTATTTTTCGGACTTTTATTTGCCTTGCCGCTGCTCACACGCTATTCGTCCGATGGATGGCTCTCATTTTTCGATAGTTTCTATCGTTCAGGCTCCCTCGTATTTGGCGGAGGGCATGTTGTATTGCCGCTACTGGAACAAGAAGTCGTTTCGGCAGGCTGGGTGAATAAAGAAGATTTCCTGGCCGGTTACGGTGCGGTTCAAGCCGTTCCAGGACCGCTCTTTACCTTTGCCGCTTATTTGGGTACCATGGCAAAAGGGATACCTGGAGCGTTGGTCGCAACGGCAGCCATCTTTTTGCCTGCATTTTTGCTCGTGATCGGTGCGCTGCCTTTCTGGAGCTCTCTGCGTCAGAACCGCCATTTCCAAGGGGCTTTGACGGGGATCAATGCTGCAGTGGTTGGAATCTTGTTTGCCGCTCTGTACAATCCGCTGTGGACGACCGCTATACTGAGTCCTTGGGATTTTGCTCTGGCATCTATCTTGTTTGTCATGCTCGTTTTTTGGAAGCTGCCGCCTTGGGTTATTGTCTTAACCGGTGCTTCAGGCGGGATGTTAGCGGGGCTCTAATCATGCGCAAATTAGAATAGGGTGTGAGGATCACATCCTTTTTTCTACTTGCTGCTTGTTTTATCAATTGCTTCTTTGACCGTTCTGGCCAGGGTTTCCGCATCTCCCAGCGCTTGAAAATGCAGATAGAGAATTCGGGGTTGCTCTCCGATGAGATGATTATGCAGAGCCGATATTTCTATATTACCTTTGCGGAGCGTATCGATGACGGGATTCACTTCGCTGCCTAATAGCGCAAATTCTCCAATGACCGCTGTCTGTTTCCCCACCCTTTCAAAGTTTGCTCCGAAAGAAAGCTCCACCGCTTCTGGTGACAAGGCGACACCCAAGTTCGAAACGTGAATATTTTTACGAACAATTTCCATTTTACACACGTCATTTTCCTGCTCTACACTTGTGTTAAATACCTTTTCAAATATCCTGCATTGGTTGCTTTCTTTCCCCATTATGGGGGCAGCGGGGATCAGCAGCATGCACGCAGCAATAATGAATAACATGATCTTTTTCATATAATCCACTCCTCCAATTCATTCGAATTGGCTCTATTGTTACTCAAAACAGGCAAAAAAATCCTCATTGCTGTGTGAAATGGAATCATCTTTAGCAATGAGGATTTAGTTCATTTATTGTTTCGCTTCAATTTCGTTCAGAATTCGTTTAGTGATTTCATCGATTTTGCTTGAACCTTGATCTCCTTCACCCCGTTTCCTTACAGAAACGCTGGCAGAGTTCTTCTCATTCTCTCCAAGCACCAGCATGTAAGGAACCTTCTCAAGCTGAGCTTCGCGGATTCTGTAACCGAGCTTTTCATTACGAATATCGATTTCAACCCGGATTCCTGCTTCTTCAAGCGATTTTTTTACCTCAAAAGCATAATCGACGTAGTTCTCTGAAACAGGCAGCAGCTTTGCTTGAACCGGGGAAAGCCAAAGTGGAAAAGCTCCAGCATAATGCTCTGTCAGCATGCCCATGAAACGGTCGATAGAACCATATACTGCACGGTGGATGACAACAGGTCGATGCTTTTGGCTGTCCTCACCGACATATGTGAGATCGAATTTCTCGGGCATTTGGAAATCCAGTTGAATCGTACCACACTGCCAGCTCCGTTTAAGGGCATCCAGAATGTGAAAATCAATCTTCGGTCCATAGAATGCGCCATCGCCTTCATTAACCCGATATTCAATAGCGCGGTTATCCAACACGCTTTGCAGCGATTTCTCCGCTTGCTCCCAAAGCTCGTCTGATCCCATAGAATCCTCTGGCCGTGTCGACAGCTCGATTTTGTAATCAAATCCGAACACCTGGTACATATGATCGATCAGCTCGATAATCCGTCCGATTTCCTCCTCAATCTGCTCAGGCAGAACGAAGAGATGGGCGTCATCCTGACAGAACGTCCGCACCCGCAGCATGCCGTTCAGCGCTCCGGAGAACTCATGCCGGTGTACTTGACCAAACTCCGATATGCGGAGCGGAAGATCCCGGTAGGAACGCAGCTTATTTTTGAATATAAGCATATGTCCAGGACAGTTCATCGGCTTTAGTGCATACTTCGTTTCATCCACGTTCGTGAAGTACATATTGTCCTTGTAATGATCCCAATGTCCGGATTGCTCCCAGACCTGGCTGTTCATCATCAATGGAGTCCGCACTTCATCGTAGTCCCTTTGTCTTTGCTGCTCGCGTGCGAAATTCTCAAGCTCTGTACGAATCGTCATTCCTTTGGGCAGATAAAAAGGCATTCCGGGCGCTTCTTCCGAGAACATGAACAGCTCCAGCTGCTTGCCAAGCTTGCGGTGGTCGCGCTTTTTGGCTTCCTCAAGTAAATGAAGATGCTCGTCGAGCTGGGCCTTTTTAGGAAAAGCCGTTCCGTAAATACGCTGCAGCATTTTGTTGTTCGAGTCTCCACGCCAATAGGCGCCTGACACGTTCAACAGCTTGAAAGCTTTGATCCGGCCCGTAGAAGGAAGATGTGGCCCGCGGCATAAGTCGAAAAACTCTCCTTGATCGTAAATGGATATGACTGCGTCTTCAGACAAATCACGGATGAGCTCCATTTTCAGCGGATCTTCAAGCTCTTCAAAAATTCGAATGGCTTCTTCACGGCTAACGACCCTGCGCACAATCGGCAGATTTTCCTGTGCGATGCTCGCCATTACTTTTTCGATGGCTTCGAGATCTTCGGTGGATAACGGCTTTTCGATATCGATATCATAATAAAATCCGTCTTCAATCACCGGTCCGATTCCCAGCTTCACAGCCTGATTTCCGTAGATCCTTTTGATCGCTTGAGCCATTAGATGAGCTGTACTGTGTCTGTAGATTTCCAGCCCATCCTCACTTTCCAGCGTTACGATTTCAACTTGACAGTCGGCTTCGATGGGCTGATTCAGATCGACAGCCTTGCCGTTGATTTTGCCTGCGACCGTATTTTTCTTCAGCGATGGGCTGATGGATTCCGCAATTTGTTCAACTGTGGTGCCTTTCATATACCTCCTCATAGAACCATCTGGCAGCGAAACTTGAATCTCCATCATGTTTACCTCCATTTCCTTGATATTTGTTTGATTTATGAACGCAAAAAAACGCATCTCTCCCTCAAGGGACGAGTGCGTTCAGCTCGTGGTTCCACCCTAAATTCAACCTGCAGTCATCCAGCCTCGGCCGCTGGCCAAAGTTGCAGATGCAGGTTCTCATTGGTATCCTGTAACGGGGATAAACCGGTGCCGCTTACTGCCGCTCCATACCAAGGTGCGGGTTCAACGCCACGGCTACAAAGGGGTAATTTCAAACCGTTTTCCGGAGAAGCTTTCAGCCGGGACTTCTCTCTCTGGGCCGCTCGTGTAAGAAATCATGTCTTTGATCAATGCCAAATGTTGAATTAACGTTATTATAATACACGGCCTTATGATTAAGTCAAGCAAAAAAAATGCTACCCTGGTCAGAAAGGTAGCTCTGTATCGATAGAATGTGAGGGTCTGAGTGACATGCACATCGCCCCCTTACCTTACTTCCCTATCAAATTAATTGATGATAGTCATCTGCTGATCCGGTTGATTCCCGCGTTTTCTTTTTATTCGATTAGCGCCCCAAATGATAAAGGACATGACAATTCCGGTTCCGGTCATAAGAAACATCCCTATTCCGCTGATCAATCCGATAATTCCTTCATGTAGGCTGCGTACATTCATACTGAAAGAATTGCCGCCTTCACGACCCGGAAATGCCCCCGCTCCGTTTAAACCGTTCATACCAAATCTCCCACTGCCACCGTTACCGTAACCTCTCTTCGAGGATTGACCGCTTGCATCGTCTTGTCCATTCTGAGAGGGCGATGGTAAGTTAGAGTAAGCCGGAACATTGTCATTCGCACGGAAGTTTCTTTCCATTCCCACCCTTCGATCCCCTTGGTCCAGATACAAGACAATACCGGTCGTTGATTCAATCAACAAAAATACGGTTGCAATGATCCCAATCCACATATGTATTTTTCTGATTTTCTTCATCTTAAGCCCTCCCTTAACCCTGAATAGTTTGGCCTTCAAGCGCTAATTATGGAGGCGGACCCTTAATTTACCATTAGAAATGGATTAATTTTAGATTTAATTTATGATTTTTTTGTCCCTTTTGTCTTGTAATCCGGGTTCAGCGCTTTTGATACCTGCTTGGACCAATATATTAATTCTTCATCTCCGCCATAGCTACCGATGCACTGGAAGCCTAACGGCATATCGTTCACTGTCATCGAAGGAATGCTGATAGTTGGCAGACCCGCATAGGACCAGATCGCTGTCATGCCTGCCCATCCCGTTTGCTCCCCCCACAATGGCGCTGTTCCACCCTGAGCCGGGGATATCCATAGATCGATTGCCTCCCTCTCTTGAATGTCGCTGAGATCATTCCTCAAGGAAATTTGACCTTTTCGATAGCGTTCCAGCTCCATATCATCGATTCCAAAACCCGCTGTAATTGCATTATGTACTCCCAATCCATAAATGTCCTTATATTCCTCAAACAATGCTTGATGTACAATGGCCATTTCACCTTGGACAAACCTTAACATGTCATCCCCATAGATAAACTCATCGCTCCACGGCATATCCACTCTTTTGATCTTGTACCCACTCTCCTCCTGCTTCTTCACCTGCTCCTGAAAAGCTGTCCGAACATCATCAAACATCAAATTCATATAAATTCCATTGGGAATACCCAAAACCGGTTTGCGATCCGACTGAAACTCTTGCCACTCTGGAATGAGCTGGGCTGAAACATACTCCATACTGGGGAGATCCTGCGTAAAGAAGCCAGCCGTATCAAACGAAGGCGATAGCAAAATGACGCCATCCATCGGGATCCGGCCTTTACTTGGCTTAAAACCAACCACACCGCAAAAAGAAGCTGGCGCGCTAATAGAACGGAGCGTTTGAGTCCCAACAGCAACAGGGCATATTCCCGCGGCTACTGCAGCGGCTGAACCTGCACTTGAGCCTCCGGATGTATGGTTCAAATTGTGAGGGTTTCTCGTTGGAATCAGACCACCGTATGCAAATTCTTCTGTGACGGTTTTACCTGTGATCCACATTCCTTTTTCACGCAAACTTCTAATTAAACTGCCTTCTTCTCCTGTCAAAACAGTGTGAGGGAGCTCAGATCCGGCATGCGTAGGAAAACCATCCACATGGAACAGATCTTTGATTGCGACAGGTATTCCGTAGAGTGGAGGTTTATTAACATCTGTAAACTTCCTTTTTAATGCCTCAATATCGCGTAAAATTCGAGTCTCCCTGTTTTCCTCGTGAATAAAAGCATGAATATGGGGCTCAAACTTTTCAAATCGATCTAAACATGGCGTTAAATAATGCTCTATAACCGAATCTGGAGTTTCTTGAAACTGAAGTAGCATCCCTAATGAGTTTTTCTTTATATACATCAGATCCCCCACCTTAAAAGTAATGAGAAACGAAAGTTCACAGTTTAACTTTTTAAACGGCAAGTAAAATAAAGCTGATCCACCGGCTCTCTCCTTTTGACCAAGGGATTAACGCCGTCTTAAAGTAAATTTCAATAATGCGATAATGGCGATGATTGCAATTACGACAAACAACAACGTGACACCAAAACTTGCCCAATTAATCGACACTCAACTCTGCCCCCTAATATTCATTACTTTTTACGGCATTTATCTATTAAACAATTCTACACTATTTAAGGTTACATCTATTCTGATTATATAAAAACAAGCTTTTAGTAACCCTTCCTCCCCCCACTC
Organism: Paenibacillus mangrovi; assembly: GCF_022898935.1. GTDB lineage: Bacteria > Bacillota > Bacilli > Paenibacillales > Paenibacillaceae > Paenibacillus_AQ > Paenibacillus_AQ mangrovi. The sequence goes on from NZ_JALIRP010000007.1 coordinate 347,056, forward strand.
ATTCCCCCTACTACACCCATATGATAAATTATCAACAAAATAGGTGGTAGATGAAATGAACAGATCAAATAGAGTATGCTTGTTAGATAGGTCAAACAAATCAAAGTTAAAAGGATCGGGCTGGATTTCCGCCAATTGGAGCGGTTATGCGAATTCTGGCAATTCTAAATCGTTCCGCCGTATATCTGGGAAGTGGACCGTCCCGTTTGTACTGCCCAGCTCAGCATCTTCCTACTCTTCAGCCTGGATCGGAATCGATGGCTTCAGAAATACCAGTCTGATTCAAACCGGAACAGGGCATGATTTTGTAAATGGTAAACCTCAATACTACGCTTGGTGGGAGATCCTCCCCGATGTGATGACCCTTATCCCACTGACCGTAAAACCCGGAGATCGAATGTCCGCCGTCATCTCCAAAAGAAAAGGTTCTACTTGGCTAATAACTTTGCGTAACACCACCCAAAACTGGACGTTTCGGACGGCCAAGCGTTATACCGGACCACAGTCCTCGGCAGAATGGATCGTTGAAGCGCCTCAGGTTGGAGCTGCGATATCCCGGATGGCCCATATTTCAGCTGTAACCTTTACCAACTGCCGTTTGAACGGTCATAATCCAAAATTCACTGTAGCTCAGCGCGGCACCATGTCTCAAAAGGGCATTACGATTTCAATTCCCGGAAAGCCAAGCTCCTCAGGCGATGCGTTTGTTGTAAGGAATACCCAGAGACAAGCAGCAGGCAAGGTGTATTTACACAAAAGACCATAACTTTTTTAGAACATACCAACGTTAGTATAATAAAAGCATCCTTCACGACGTGTTCATCATATGAGGTGTGAGGGTGCAACTGCGGCTATGGCACCCCAAAGAATATACAGACAATCGGTGTAATTTCAAAAGCCTGCATACAGAGATGTAAGCAGGCTTTGCTATTTAACAAGGAGTCTGCAGTACTGAACCTCATCTCCTGTTCTTCATAATTTACATGAAAGCGTCTAGATTCAACTCCATGACTAAACCAGGAACGGCTCCTTCATGATCGATTTGTCCGTTCAGATGAAAGCCCATAGATTCGTACAACTTCTGCGCATGCTTATTATCCGGATGGATGCTCAAGTACATTTTCTTGCAATCATACTGCTGCTCTATGTAGCGGATGACTAGCAAGAGCAAGCGTTTGGCGTAACTCTTTCCCTGAAACTTCCGGTCAATCATAAACCGGTCCAGCCAGGCGCTCTGGTCCAGACGATCAGGCCAGCCATACATGGCAAAACCTATGAGGGTATCATCATCGTACATTCCAACGGATACGGCATTTTTCTCATAAAAACATTCGGCCATCGAAAATGCATTGCTCTCTATAAAATGCTGCTGCTCTGCGGAAACGGATAATGCTGCGGCAGCGCGCCAGTTCTCTGATGTTATTTCACGGATGTGCAGGCTCATATTACACTCTCATTTCTACATGTGATTATATTTTTTCACCTTTGATTTTTAGTAATCTAAGGCTGTTCAACGTTACAATTAGGGTGGCTCCCATATCTGCAAAAATAGCCATCCATAACGTGAGCCAACCAGGGACAATCAACGCCAATGCAACCAATTTAATCCCGAGCGAGAACGTAATGTTTTGCTTGATAATCTCAAGGGTTTTTCGGCTTAAACGAATGGTGTAAGGTAATTTTCTTAAATCGTCAGCCATCAGAGCGATGTCTGCAGTTTCGAGGGCTGTATCCGTTCCAGCACCGCCCATTGCAATACCAACGGTCGAAGCCGCAAGAGCTGGGGCATCGTTTACACCGTCACCAATCATAGCAACGTTACCGTAATCCTGCCGAAGTTGTTTGACATAATCCAATTTATCTTGCGGTAACAATTCGGCTTTTACTTCTGCGACATTCAGTTGTTTTCCAATTGCATCCGCCGTTGCTTGGTTGTCACCTGTAAGCATGATGGTTTTCTTAATACCGATCTCGTGCAGTTCTTTAATAACGTTCTTGCTGGAACCACGAACATCATCCGCTACAGCAATAAGTGCAAGTATTTGTTGATCCGTTCCTAAGACCATTACGGTTTTTCCTTGCTTTTGTAATTCCTCGACCTTTTTAGTAGTACCTTGATTGATATGGCCATGTAGTTCGTTAAAAAGTTTCGGATTTCCAATGTAATACAGCTCGCCTTTTACTTCAGCTTTTACACCTTTACCCGTAATGGACTGGAATTCTGAAACTCCAAGCGATAAATCCGCACCATCTTGCTCAGCTTTCCGGATAATCGCAGACGCAAGCGGATGTTGGGATCCTTTTTCGATAACCGCCGCGATGGACAGCAGTTCGGTTTCATTATTTTCGAAAGTAATGAAATTGGTGACCTCCGGAAAACCTTTAGTTAATGTGCCTGTTTTATCAAACGCAATGGCGGACAATCTGCCGGCTTCTTCAAGATGGATGCCCCCTTTGATGAGAACGCCGTTTTTCGCCGCATTGCCAATAGCCGTAACAATAGAAACAGGTGTTGAAATAACTAGCGCACAAGGACAACCAACAACGAGTAATGCTAACCCTCTATAAATCCAATCGCCCCAATCAGCACCCGCAAAAAGCGGAGGAACAACAACGATCCCTAACGCCAAGATCATAATGGCAGGCGTGTAATACTTCGCAAAACGATCAACAAAAGCCTGGGACGGTGCCCGTTCAGCTTGTGCTTCTTCCACAAGGTGAATAATTTTGGAGATCGTGGTGTCTTCGACTCGTTTCGTAACTTTGACTTCAAGCAATCCTTCTTCGTTCAACGTGCCAGCAAATACCTCATCGTCAATTGTTCTTGTTACGGGAACCGATTCACCAGTAATCGCAGCTTGGTTAATCGTTGATGTTCCTTTTATAACAACGCCGTCCATTGCAAGCTTCTGTCCCGGCTTTACAAGCATGACATCGCCAACTTGTATATCATCGACACTAACCGTAATTTCTTCGGAGCCACGTCGAATTAAAGCTTCCTTCGGCGCAATATCCATAAGGGAACGAATGGATTGCCGTGCTTTTTCCATCGAATAACGTTCCAACACTTCACTTATCGCAAATAAGATAACAACTGTCGCACCTTCGCCCCATTTGCCGATGGCCACGGCACCGATGATGGCGACCGTCATCAGAGCGTTCATATCGAACTGAAGCCGGAAGAAATTCTTAATTCCTTTTTTGAATAACTCGTATCCACCGACGAGAATAGAAGCCGCGAAAGTCATAGCGGACAAGGTGGTCACTTCACCTAGAAAATAACCCACGACAAGCAACACGGCAGAAAGCAATACGTTCCAATGTTCTTGCCAAAATGGCTTTTTCTTTTCAATCACTCGTTGTTTTTCAGGAGTAACTTTCAGGCTTTCAAATGCTCCTGCTTTTTCCAACTCCTCCACTGTCGAATTACCGTAAACGGTAATCTTCGATGCCCCAAAATTGACTTGTGCGTCTCGAACACCAGGCAAATTTTTTACATTTTTCTCGAAAATACCAGCACAATTCGTACAAGTAAATCCTTGGACTCTAAAAACGTTTTTATCTTCAATGTGTTCTATATTATTTTCCATTGGTGATCAACTCCCGCGAATGAGTAGAAGCAAGCTGCACCAGTTGACGAACATGGACGTCTTCTAGCGAGTAAAATACTAATTTGCCTTCCTTACGATATTTAGCCAAGCCAAGCTGTTTTAAAGTTCGGAGATGGTGAGAAGCGGTTGCCATCGAAGAACCAATGATATTGGCTACATCGCAAACACATAGTTCGTCTTCTTCGCAAAGGGCGAAAGCGATTTTCATTCTTGTTTCATCGGCCAGTACTTTGAACATCTTTATCATCCCTTGAATATTTTCTCCTTCAAGGGCCTGTTTTACCTTTCGGACTTTGGGCTCGTCATAACAATAAATTTCACATGAGTCTTTTTCTTTCTCAGTCAACATCCTCACCTCATTAATCAAATATTCATTTGATTATTATACTACAACAAAGCCTCAACATAATCAAATATACATTTGATTATTATTCTAAAAAAACGAATGAACGGTTGCGATCCGAGCCGGCTGCATCAGTTCCAACTTAAAAACCGAAGCCCGTTCTTTTCGAACGGGCTTCCTCCCACATGCTTATTTTCTCCATTTTACATCATGGCTCGGATTCAGGTCGCCACATTCTCCGATGAATCTAACGGCTTCGTATCGGTGTTAAACGTCCGGATCCATTTGTAACGGTTCACTTTGACAATGGCGACAAAGCACTTCAAGATCTGGTCACACTTCAGGCATATAAACGTAATTAACGGCGACAGATCAAGCACAAAAGCACAGATCGCCGAAGCAGGCAGAACCACAAGCCACATGAAAATAAAATCATTGTACAGCACGAACTTCGTATCTCCCCCACTGCGCACAATACCAGTTAAGGCAGGCATCTGGTAAGCTGTACCCACCACGGTGATCGATAAAACCGTCATGAAATGCACAGCCAGCGTTTTCGCTTCATCCGAAATCGAATACAACCCCGTGACATAATCCTTCGTAATGAAAAGCACGAGTCCGGTGACCACGCCTATACATAAATACAACATCTGCAACGTCTTACTATAGGTAATGATCTTGGAGACATGGCCTTCACCGATCGTTTTGCCGATCATGACGGCTGTCGCACTGGCCGAAGCATACGTAATGACAGTCACGAGCTGGAAAACAGTCGTAGCTACGCTGTTCGCCGCAATCGCTGACTCGCCCATATGCCCTAAAATCGCAGATTGAGCGCCCATTGCAAAGGCCCACAGCGCATTAGCCATTAAAATCGGAGAACCGATGCGAAGGTACTGTCTGAACAAATTCATGTCGATCCGATAAAAATCCTTCAACTTAAGCTTTAGCGTATGGTCAAAGCGCTTGATGAAGATGATCACAATAACGGTTTCGATGATTCTCGCAGCGAGTGTGGCCGTCGCCGAGCCGCTAACCCCCATCTGCGGAAAACCGAAATGGCCATAAATCAGCACATAATTTAAAGACACATTAATAATCAAAGTGGATAAAGAAACGATGAACCCAATCCGAACAATCTCCACGCTCCGCAAGGATGCGAGCAGTACATTCGTAATGGCGAAGAACACATAGGAGAAGCATATAATTTTTAAATACTGCGCACCTTCCTGAATCACCCTCTGCTCATTAGTAAACAGTGACATACAGCCTTCCGGGAAAATAAACACAACCGCCCACATCACGATACTGACGAGAAGCGCGATCCGCATTCCGATACTGGCAGCCTTCTTCACGGATTCTAGGTTCTTGGCACCCCAGCTTCGCGAGGACAAAATCACCAGCCCTTCTGCCGCTCCCATCACCAGCATCTGCAAAATGAACTGGATCTGGTTCGCCAGCGCAACGCCCGACAATGCCGATTCACTGTACCCGCCAAGCATCAAGTTGTCGGACAGATTGACACCTAAAGTGATGATGTTTTGTAGTGCGATCAACAAGGTCAGCCTGAAAAAGCTCTTGTAAAATGAGGTTTCCCTTACCCATAAGCTCATAGCATTCCTTCTTCTCTCTTTAGTCAGATTTTTTTGGCGACGCAGCATATGCTCCCTACCGTATTATGTATATTCCTAGTTATCTTTCAAAAGCATACCATAATCAAGGTAAGCGGTTGATATATAATCCCGGGCGAAACTCACAAAAAAATTCGGCAAAAAATACAGAAAGCTATGCCAAAAAAGCCCCTCCTTGGCGTATCTACACCAGGAGAGGCTTAATGATCGATCGACGTTTTTTTATGCCATTCCTTTCGACGTTCTTACGCTAGGCAGAGCATATGTGGATGTTCGTTCCACAAAAATGCGTTTCCCGTCAACAGCTATTTTTTCGAATACGATGTCCTGACCGTCCACTGCTGCCGCTTCTGATACCGCCAGTGGCGTATCCGTATCCAGTGAATTGTAGAGCGTAATGATATCGCCTTTTTTCACATGATGGATCGTTACTTTTCCGGATTCCTCGAGTGAAATATCCGATAATAGCACCTTTTCCGAAAGCTCCGGATAACGTTCGTCAAACAGCTCGAATGCATAGATGCGGGTGCGCCCGCTTCCTTCGATGCTCAATTGTGTCGGTTCCATGATTTGCAGCCGGACGTATCGGGCAGTTGCTTCCTGTGGTAGAATCCTGTTGATGACATCGTCTTTATTGCCAGTGATCTCATCAATCAGTTTGAAATGTTCCCCATCTTCGCTAACAAGGATTTGCGCATGCATGGTGTTCCAGTATTTCGATTCCTTGGCTTCCGGATGTCCGCTGTTAACGATCCGGTATTGCATAATGGTCTTCAGCTCATTCAGATCAATGGTCAAGTACGGCCGATGTTCCCTCGTACACCATTTGCCGCTGCTGATCGTGCCGTCAATCGCCTTCGAGCCATTTTCATTAACGCTCACGCTGCTTGAAGCCTCTGCTGTGACTCCCAAAGATGAGAGAGCAATGTTCTTTCGCTGATATCCCAGTACTGGCTCCGGCTGTTCCGTTTCTGCTTTCACAGCGGTGAGAACAATCATGTCAGTAATAAAAGGCTTAATGATATGCGTACCCACATCCACGGTATAATCAAAAGGAAGCTCTTCTTTCAGCCGGTTTACTTTGCAACCTTCCATGGCGGCAAGATGTTGATGTGCTTCTTCGTTGTGCTGATCCATACTCAGCAAATCGCCGCGCAGGAGCGCATTTACTGCATGAAGGGCGTGCTGACCCGATTGTGCCATCAGCTTAAAGGCTTGAAGAAATGGCTTCAGCTCGTCGACCAAATTGCTGTTCAGGCAATGCTTTTGAATGCGGTCCTCTGCAAGCTCCATGCGTTCGAAGTGTTCAAGCAGCCTGCCGGCAAGCGCGGAAACATCCCGTCCAGCCTCCATTCCTGCTTTCAATTCCAGTAGATCCTCTTTCAAGTACCATGACTCGTCAAAAAGAAAATCTCCGCTGACGCCTCCGTTAACATTCACATAAGAGCAATTGGATGCGAAAATCTCTAAATCTTCCGCAACCTCAGGTGCCAGAGCTTTAAAGGAAGCCGTGAAGCTGATATCTGTATCAAAAGCATCCGTATTCCAGTTATGATCCGCTATGCAGAACAATGCCTGCTTTGAGGCCTGCGCCTGATTCATGGGATTTGCGAAAAATCCGTTCACATTATTTAAATCGGAGCTCAAGTTTTCAATTTTACCCATCAGAATTTTGGAATCACAGTAGTCATTCACCGGATAGTTCCACCATACAGAGAGGTTGCGGTCTGATTGGATTTGGCGCATTGGCGCATCATATTGCTCCCGGGAGATATTAGACATGGTTGCAGCACCCGTCCACATGATTTCAACGTCCTGATGCAGGGTTTCAACAAAAGTCTTAAAATAATTCGTCATCGACGGGCCCCATGCTTCACAATATCTTGTACCTACCGTGATCAGCGGACGGACATCCCCTTTGGCCTTAACAAATTCGGTATCAATCCGGTTGATAAAGTCTGCCTGCTGCTTGCCATCTGGAATGCCGACCAGATCATCGAACAAAACGCCAAATTGGCGCACCCCGAGACTGTACAGCTGCTCCAGTTTCTTGAACGCAGATTGAAGATCTTCTTCGGAAGACAGGTCAATCGATTCACCCGGATGGATGGTCCATACGAAATTCAGGTTGTTGGCATGTCCCGTAGCGGCCAGCTCGGCGATTTCTTTTGCCTTGTCATCTGGATACAAATCTCTCCAATTCTTGCGATGATAGGGGTCATCCTTTGGAGCATAAATATATGTATTCAGCTTCTGTTCACCGCCAAACACCATCAGATCCATACGGTCCTCATGACTCCAGGGATAACCATAAAAGCCTTCGATATAGCCGCGATAAAGGATTTCCGGATAGTCCTCGATTCGGCAGGTTTTCAAGGTGCCGCTTTGAGACTGCTTCAGCATGTGGGATAAGGTTACCACTCCATAATGAATGCCGTCACTGTCGCTGCCAGCAATCACAATGAGCCCATTTGAGCGGCCGTCTACAGATAAAGAATAACCTTCTCTTTGCGTCACCAAGTGTATATCATTAGCGCTTATGGACTTTAAATATTCTGCTTGATCATTTGCAGCCAGAACGATATGAGACTGCCCCTCCGTAAATTCATCTGAGATCGTATATGTAAAACCGGCTTTGTTTAAAACCGCCTGCAGCTTAGGTAACGTAGCTTCCTTAAGAACTGATTTGACTACAATACTAATGTTTTTCGTAAGCTGAACTTCTCCCCCCCGTGGAATGACAGTTTGAGGAACAGGAAAAAGTTCATACAAGCTATTGTCGTGTTGCTTCGAATTTTGCAAAGTCATGTGCCCTCCTATTTACTATCATATTAATATATCTATTATATCAATGAAGTCTTTCAGCTGGCTACGTATTTAATTAAAGACATTAGCATGATTAACAACAAGACCGGTCAACGGATATCCCATTACCGATCTTGTTATTTGTATTAAAACTCAAAAGATATTATTGTTTCATTCCTGTTATCTCAGCTACGATTTCATAAGAACGCAGTCTGGCGCTGTGATCATAGATTGCAGAGTTAATAATCATCTCATCCACCTGAGTTTCGTCCAAAAAGGCTTGCAGCTTCTTCTTCACCTCATCCGGACTTCCTATAATCGAAGTTTTCAACTGATTCATGATGATAATTTTTTCCTGTTCGGTCCACAGACCTTCCATGGATTTGACCGGCGCAGGCATCTGACCCGGATTGTTGCGGATTAAGCTCAGAAACTGCTGCTGATAGGAGGTTGCAAGATATTCTGCCTCCTCCGTCGTATCTGCCGCGAACACATTGACGCCAACCATCGTATACGGCTGATCCAATACGCTGGATGGCTGGAAGTTATTACGGTATTGAGTCAAAGCTGGTACCGTATACTCCGGCGCAAAATGGCTTGCAAAAGAAAACGGAAGCCCCAGCTTCGCAGCAAGCGCAGAACTGAAGCCGCTTGATCCGAGAAGCCAGATGGGAATATTCTGTCCCTCACCAGGAATCGCCCGTACGCGGTTAAACCTCGAATCCGGATCTAGATAGGATCTAAGCTGTTCCAATTGTTCCGGGAACTCCTGTCCGTTAGCCCTTACGTCACGCCGAAGAGCCATGGCTGTCAGCTGATCGCTGCCTGGAGCGCGGCCAAGCCCGAGATCGATCCGACCGGGATACATAGCCTCAAGCGTGCCGAACTGCTCGGCGATGACAAGCGGCGAATGATTGGGCAGCATAATGCCACCGGAGCCAACCCGGATTTTGCTTGTTCCGCCTGCGACATATCCGATCACGACAGAAGTAGCAGAGCTCCCGACTCCCGGCATATTATGATGCTCAGCCAGCCAGAAACGGTGATACCCACACTTCTCTACATGCTGCGCCAAATCCAGTGTATGTTTGAACGCCTCTCCTGGCGTACTGCCAACCGTGATTGGCGCCAGATCAAGGACGGAATAGGTGATATCCTTAAGCTGTTTATTGGTTTTACTAGTTTCCATATGCTGTACCTCGCTCTTAGTGAAGGAGCTTGCGGGCTTCTTCATTCTGTTTGATACGGATTTTTTCGGGAGTCACATCATTTCCCAAGGGATCTACGACCTTAAGTCCCGAAAAGGATTTGAGCACCTGCCCGCGGATCTCACGGAGGTAATCTTCGCGCAGCACCTGCTGTTCCACGCGCTCCGCATTGGTTAATCCTTCTTCACGTTCTTTTTTGGCTAATTCATTAATCCGCGCCAACATTGGGATCATCTTATGACCTCGTTTCTATACGTTATTTTCGACTTTAAAAAGGAATGATTAAAAGACCATTTTATCTTTTACCCATGCTTGCAATGTTTCCAATTTATGCGCAAAACGGCCCGCCTTCATTTCTTCCGCTAAATATGCGACCGTTTCTCGTTTCAGAACGGATTTATAGGCGTCTTCCGCTTCCTGCATCAGATCGGATAATAGACAGCATCGGTCCTCTTCACATAATTCAAGCATATCGTTCAAGATTCCGCTGGAGGAGTATAGGGTCTGTTGTCCTTCTATAGCGAGGTAAACATCGAAGATCCGAATATCCTCGATTCGCTTTTTCAGCTTGAATCCGCCTTTCATGCCGGGTACGGAAGTGATGAGATCCGCACTGACCAGTTTTCTTAACAGTTTTTGAAAATAGGTAGCGGATACCCCGAGCTGCTGGCTGATCACTTCACCTGGTAAAACGGCCTTTTCGGGTAGCATGTTCAGTAACAGAATGGCATATACGGATTGCTCAACACCCGTTTTCATGTGCATAAATCGTTTCACCTTACCTCATTAGATATAACCTGGATATTAATTGTCCGCTTTATACAGTATAGTCTATCCAAAGATTAAATCAACCCCATTCTTATTAATACAGAAAAAGACCGGCACAGGGCATCCCCTTTACCGGTCTTCGCATACGGCCTTCACTTGCCGCATACCAGTCTACTACCGTTGCATTGCCGAATTCATTAGAAACTTCTGAAATATCACGATTAACGGTATCCTGCCATTTTCGAGGTACACGCGTATTTACCAAAATGATCTGCTTGTCCTCTCCGAGCGAATGAAGCAGATTCCGTAATAGCTTCTTGTTAAAAGACCCGTTGGTTCCCAGTTCGATGATAATTCGGTCCCCTAATCGCCCTTGGGCTTTCAAGCGTTCGACTACATCCGCTGCCTGACGCATCTGTCGGCCGACCTTGCCGTCCACGACGATGCCGGGAAGCTTTTTTTCCAAAAGGGGCGCCGCGTCCAGCATAACGGAATCCCCGATGGCGGTAATGCCTTTGCCTTCATAGTGTGTCGAAACCGTTGCCGGCTTTTGGAATTTCACCGCTGGAGTCGTTGTCTCCTTGTCTTCGTTGACTTGAAGCGGTTTTTCCGGCTCTTTCTGATGTGTGAACATCTCGTTTTTGCTCTCTTCGTAAGGCGCTTCATTTTCTTGTTGAACCACTCCATTCAGTACCGCATCCGCTTCGACAACGCGATCGACCGGCTCAGGAATATTCAAGAAGTAAAGGCTGCAAGCAATCAGGATCAGAGGAACAATAGCGGTAAGAACAATAGGTCGAAGACGTATTCTCTGAGCAAAAGACGGCTGATTCCGTTTCATGCTTAATCCTCCTTTGCGTCATGGCTTTTCAATATAAATTAAGTAGGAATATGCGATAGCGGCCCAAAACTTTCGAAATATAATATTTTATGAGAGATAAGCCACCAATTATTCATATAAAATAAAAGCTATGTTAAATCCAAATGTTGATATTTGACCATAAGAAAACCGCCTTAGTGAAAAGGCGGATTATTGATGCTATCGTTTCCCCTTAGGTTAACGCCAACGCTCAGTCTACAACTTTATTATTACGGTCAGTTCTTTATTGTTCAGTACTTCATTTTATCGAACACCAACAAATCTTTTGCATTTCTCCACCCCATGCGTTACAATTTTTATATTGACAAATTTGCAGGTCTATATAAGGAGGTTAACACGCTATGAGCCCCCGTACCAAAGAACAAAATGAGCTCATACGCATCCAGCGCAGAGAACAGATTCTGGACGTCGCCGCGCGCTCCTACTTTCGCACGGGCGGCAGCTTTGATATTCGCGACGTCGCCCGCGAGGCAGGGCTTGGTTACGGCACAGTATACCATTATTACCCCAACCGGCATTTATTAATAGAAGATGTGTTAGGAAGCGGCTTCGAGCGATGCGAGCAAGTTATCGCAAAATGGGCGAACATCAGCGGCAGCCCCCCGGATGACTGGCAGTTGTTAATGTATTGTAAAGCGCTGCTCCGGCTGTGGCAGTCGGACGCCCGCGCATATCTCGTCTACAAAATGGCGGCGGAACATTATGCAGGCTTGCCTGAAAGGGATCGACACCACGCCAAAAGAAAATTTATGGAACGGCTGTACGTTCCACTCCAATCGATCGCCCAGTGCGAAGATGACAGCGTCGACCATATGCTTGCCGTGCTGGTCGGTTGCTGTGGGCTGCACTACTATGCGGGCAATTCCGACCTGGACGTCGATCGAATCGCCCGACTCGCTATGCAAGCTATTACGAAGGAGTCCTGATACGAACATGGTCATTTTAAAAAGCAAGCATGAAATTGAGGCTATCCGCAAGGCATGCCAAGTGGTGGCTGAATGCCATCGTACAATCGCACCGCTTATCAAACCGGGTATTACCACCAACGAGATTGAGCGCATATTCGAGGACATTATGTTGAAGCACGGCGCAAAGCCATACCAGAAAGGCTATAAGGGCTATCAATATGCGACCTGTGCCTCCGCCAACGATGTGATCGCACATGGCTTCCCTAGCAATAAGCCACTTGAGGAAGGCGATATCGTGACGATCGACACGGTCGCTGAGCTCGATGGCTGGCTCGGCGATTCGGCCTGGAGTTATGCGGTCGGGCAGATCTCGCCGACGGCCGAGAAGTTGATGCGTGTCACGAAGGAATGTCTTGACCTGGGCATCGAGCAGGCGCAGCCCGGCAATCGACTCGGCGACGTGACGAGCGCGATTCAGCGGCATGCGGAATCACACGGTTTCGGCGTCGTGCGCGACCTTCTCGCCCATGGCATCGGCCGCGACCTGCACGAGGAGCCGACTTATATGCATGTCGGCAAGCCTGGAAAAGGCCTCCGTATCAAGGAAGGTATGGTGTTCACGATTGAGCCCATGATCACCGAAGGCACCTACTTCATGACAATCGATCCGGACGGCTGGACCGCACGGACGATGGATAACAAGCTCGCCGCCCAATACGAGCATACGATCGCCATCACGGCTGAAGGTCCACAAATTTTGACCGCGCAATAGAAAAATTAGAGGTCGACCAATGAAATGGTCGACTTCTTTTTTTCGTATTCGGCATAGCATCTTTCTTTATTTTCGTTACAGGTGATCATGTAAACGATATCCCGTTCCCATCTTCAAGCCGAAGCAGGTTCGGGGACAGCGTGTCCATAGATCTGATGAGGCTTTCAACTGCGGTCCCATTCCGTTAGCCTGCCAGTTAGCGCAACGCGGCTGCAGATCTATGCCGGCAGCCGCTTAGTTATTTATTAAGCTATAGTGTCCCGACAGTTTAAACATCAAAGCAAATCTAGTCATCTTTCTTTATTGATAAATGACTCTGGGGAGCCTGTCACCGATCGTGTCCAATGAAAAAAAACACGCGCTACGACTTGCTTGCGACGCAGCGTATTATAGGACCTACAAATGCAGATACGCTCGGCTATGTAGTGAACCGTTTGACATGGAAGGGTGCGTATTTCGATACACCCAGATTAACGGTCGCCATCTTAGGATCAAAGTTGATTAGCTTGTACTGATTCATGCTTTCCTACATGACAAGAACCCGCACCTGGAGCAGGTTCTTGTTATTTTGATATCGGTACTAGCGGAATTAATTCATACAGGGCGCGTACATCGCAACCGATGGAGTCGGCGATCGATATGGCGATTTTGAGCGGCATGACTCTTTTGTTATCCATAAAGTCGGAAATTCGTTCCGGTTTAAGAAGCAATTCTTTTGCCAGCGATTCCACTGTTTTTCTGGATTCCAGAAGTCGTTCATGCAGCAAGCAGCGTCCAAGCTCAAATTTCATGAAGAAATACCCCCCGTGTGCAATGATATTCAACTATAAGTGTTGTCCATTTTCAGTATGGATAACCAAGACTTTTGGCGGTAGCCACCATCACTAACCTGCCAGTTAGTATAACGAAAAAAAGCAACCGATCGATAATCGGCTGCCTTCTTGTTACTATTTAACTATCGGTGTCCCGTTAGCTCAACAAAGAAGGACGCTCCCGCGCCTTTGCGTGGGCTACGTCCTCTTCATTATATTTCATTTCCAATTAATTAAAGAACATACGCGGGTAGCATGTAGTGCTTTAAAAGGTGCCTTATCCTAGCCTAAGCACTAAGAAAATACTATATTTTCTCAGTCTACACCTACAGCTTTATTTTCCTAGTCTGTTAATGGTTTATTTTCTTTTAACACCATTCGCTTCATTTGCGAAAGAACCGTTTATCTTTTTTTCCTATTTTCGAAATCGCTTAACCGCGAGCTGCCGATATGAGCGCAATGATGAAAGAAGCAAGTGCAGCTAAGGATGCAAGCGTACGTACAGTATTCCATGCTGTCCAACTGACGACATAACGCGACCAGAGGTCAGCCCCAGCTGTACTGCCTGGATCAACGGCGGCGAGCGCATCATTCAATGGCACATTGAGTACTGCCGTTACCATAAAGCTGATTAGATATAAAAGACTGCCGATGAACAGAGCCTTCGATCCTGTCTGACTCCATCTAGCGAGAGAGACGATCGTGAGTACAACACTTGCTAAAGCTGTTCCGAAAAATACGAAACTAAACCAAAAATTGAGCACGACGACATTAATGGATTGCATGGCATTAATCCCTTGTGCTGCAGGGATGCGGGAGAGAGCTGTCATCACGAATGCCGAGAAGGCGAAGAATATTCCGGCAATCAATCCGGACCCCAGTGCCGAAGAAAAAGTTAACAAAGTTAGAAAATCTTTCATTTCTGCGTGGCTCCCCAGATGCCAGCAGCGGCCACTTTCTTCGCATAGTCAGCAAAATCAAGCGGTTCACGACCAAGAGATACCTGAACACCATCCGTCAGATGCGCGTTACGACCGTCCAACACTTGAATGAATAAATAGTTCAGCAGTGATATAACATCTTCCGGTAAACCTTCCTGCGTCAGCGCTGACGTAAACGACTCCGCGGAAATTTGCACATACCTAACATCCTGCCCGCTCGCATTAGCAATCTCCCTAACTGCTTCCGCGAAGGTCAGCAAACGCGGCCCAGTCAACTCGTAAAGCTTGCCGATATGACGATCATCGGAAAGTGCCGCAACGGCGACATCCGCAATGTCATCCGCATCGATAAACGGCTCCTTCACATCGCCTACCGGCAAGGCGACCGTACCGCTCAGTACAGAGTCGAGCAAGAAGTTCTCACTGAAGTTTTGGCTGAACCAGCTCGCCCGCAGGATCGTCCATTCAGCCCCTGAGTTCTGCAGTGCCAGCTCACTAAGCTGTGCTTCTTCCTCACCTCGGCCTGATAAGAGTACCAGCCGCTTTATCCCGTTTTCCACTGCCAATCTGGCGAAAGAACCAATTGCATCGGCTGCCCCTGGCACAGCCAGATCTGGGTAGTAAGTGATATAGACTGCTCTAACATCGTGAAGAGCCGCTTCCCATGTAGACGGGTTCTCCCAATCAAAAGGCACTTCACCGGAACGAGACCCGATGCGAACTGGCAATCCTTGACCAGTCAATCTTTCCGCCACACGACGTCCTGTCTTCCCTGTACCGCCTAGAACCAAAAACTTTTCCCCTGTACGAATATTCATAAACATCCTCCTCGTAATTGTTTGCACATACAATTTTTTATTGAAGAACCTAGCCTTTTTCAATAAACTCCAATTGTTCACTTGCCTCAAAGATCTGTAAAGTTAATTCATCTCCTTTCTTTTCACCCAAAATATCATTGTAATTGCTGCGAAGATTCGTCCAGCACCGTTGAATCTCATCTACTAATGCTCTGCCTTTCTCTGTCGACGATATTAGCGACATCCTCCCTTCCACACGGTTAACGATCACGCCTTTAGCAATAAGCTTTTCGATTAATCGAGTCACCGTTGAAGGCTGGAGGTGAAGAATCTGCGCGATCTCTTTTTGCGAAATACTTTCTTTTTCATACACGGCCATCAGCAAAAATGCAGAAGTTGGCGACAATCCTATGGTTGCAAATTCCCTTTCCGCCATATTGGTAATGACCCTGCTAAGACGACTCGCGGTAAAATACAGACATTCTTTGAAAAATATCTCAAGCATTTTTCTGCCTTCTTTCTGGGTAAAAGTAATTAAAGTTGCTTGCACACACAATTATAATAAATATCCCAATAAATGTAAATCCATTTTTTTACATCACTTACTTTAAACTGTTCTGCCTTTCATGCAGGAGAAGTACTTGTCAAAATCCATTATGCAACTGTTATCCCTCTCGACTGGAAAATTCGCAATGGATTGGTGCAGGCCGTTTTCCCAAAGACACTTCCCTACATTCCAGGGTTTTACGCATCCGGCATCGTCGAATCGGCAGGTTCGGAAGTGACTGAATTTACTGCTGGCGATCGCGTCTTCGGAATCGTAAATGGAGCCGATGCGGAGTATGGCATTGCGCCGGTGAATGAACTGGTGAAAATGCCGGACGGTCTTTCTTTCGAGGATGCAGCCACGATCAGGGCCGGCGCCGAGACAGCGTGGAAAGCCTTGTTTACCGAAGGAGAGCTGGAAGCCGGTCAAACTGTCCTCATTCATGCCGCCGCTGGCGGCGTAGGTCAATTCGCCGTTCAGTTGGCCAAATGGAAGGGAGCCCATGTGATAGGCACCGCTTCAACCTCTAACATCGACTTCGTTAAGTCTTTGGGTGCGGACCAAGTCATCGATTATACCACGACGGCTTTCGAAGATGTTGTCAAAGAAGTGGATCTGGTTGTCGATTCCGTTGGAGGAGATACCGAGAATCGATCATGGGCAGTTCTGAAGAAGGGCGGAATTCTCGTCTCTTTGACGCAACCTCCATCCCAAGAGATCGCTCAAAAGCATGGCATTACTGCTAAATTCAACACCAAGTTTCCAACTAAAGCGAATCTGCAGACAATAGCACAATTAATTGCCGACGGTACGATCAAAGCAGAGATCGATTCCATATTCCCGCTAAGCCAAACTAACAAAGCGCATGAGAAAAGCGAAGCAAAACATGGCCGCGGTAGAATTTTGCTGCGTATCAACTCTTTCTGATTTCAATTTCTAAATGCCATCCCAGCATAAAGACCCCTTTATCGAGGGGTCTTTAGCCATTTCTAATATACGGTTCACCACAGTAATCTTGAAACTAATCTGCCCGTTAGCGGAGCGAACGAAATAAACGGCTGCCATTTGGCAACCTTGATTCCGCTATTATTCCCGTTTAAATAATCCAAATGTTGATTCTTCTCTAAAAGGGAACCACCACATTGAAGGCTACCATTAATCATCGCTCTTATTATTAACGGATAGCTCTTCGTCGAACATGGCTGCGCGAAGCCCGTCAATGGTGAGGCTGTCAAGACGATTGCCACCATCCAACTGATCAGCAACATCTGTCGTTGCCACCATTTTTTCTTTTCGTGCGGGTTACCTTTCTCTAATAAGAGCTGCTTCATGTTTATAACCTCCTTAGGTTTGTAGACACATTATAGTTCTTCTATGTCACAGGACTGTCACGGAAATAAAATCTTATGAATCATTTTAGCGTGGAGAATGCGTGCAGCAAATGGAAGAATACGGGGTTCTAACCTCCCCCTTTATTTCCTCGCACCTTCATATTATCCTGGTCTTCAACTAGCTTTCTCTAACTATCTTTCCGTATTTCTGGCAAGGGCGAAATCCTGCGCATAAGCGAGTATTCGTGAGAAAACTAAATCGTACCGAGGGAGTTGAATGACAAATTACTTGGGCCAGCCGCCCCATATATCGAGTTTATTTCCATCTGGGTCATAGGCATAAAAATTAAGACCACAGCCAAAGGGCTACTCATTTTTCAACAGCTTTGTGGTTCACACCGATGCGCGCTCTATCCCCCGTGGGCTCCTTGCCGTTTTTATAGGCTTGTACGGCTTGATGCTTCTCCTCTTCAGTAAACTCCCCCACAAAAATACACCCCACTTGTTAGATGGTGTCTAACAAATGGGGTGCAGTTCAATTTATCCCCGTGGTAGTATGCTTGGTTAAAACTTCTTACTTTAAAATTGCAACATCATCAACACTCATAACGCTGCCAACGCAAAAGTCTACAACCTTGAAAGTTATACTAGAAAAAACACCAGCACAAAATACATCTTGAGGCCATGGATTATTTAACATATTGCCAAATTCTCCGCTACATTCTTTTACAGCTTTGCCACTTTCATCTGCAAAGATAATATGATATTTAGAAACTACATTATCAATTTTTGGTAAATATTTAATTCCACGAATATTTGTTGGATTATTAAAACTTAATACAATGGTGCGAGAATCAACTTTTTCTGCTTTATCAGGTTTAACATACTCAGTTTCAACTTTTTTGTCATCGGTATCAATTGATGGCTCAAAGAATAAACCGAATCCGCAAAGCATTGGTTCAGCTTTGCAATTTGTAATTTTAACTCGGAATTTTGTGGCACAAATAGGTGCAAAACGTATAAGTCTTTTGTGTCCTACTGATTCAGCAGAAACAACAGGTTGCCATGCTCCATATAAAAATGCTTCCAATTCCCATTTAATAATGCGTTGCCCATAAACTAGATCTTCACTAAGCTCAACCACATTGCAATTGCCTGTCTTAGACAAGTCATAGTCAAAATACCAAACTGTATCTTCATTGTGATTTGAAACAGTAGCATCTTGTGCTAAATTGTTATTGAAAGTGGCATCAAAATGCGCTTTAAACTGTTTGAGTGCAGCCACATCATTTTCATGAATTAATCCTCGGCGATCTGGTGGAAGATTAAGGTTAAATGTGGCACCTCTTCCAACAGAGTGAAAGTAAAGGTCAATCAAATTTTTTAGAGATCTCACTTGGTCATCTTCTGTTTCATGGTAAAACCAGCCTGGCCTTATAGAAACATCGCACTCTGGTATATGAAATTTATCGCCATCTATATTTCCAGAATTTAGATTATGTTCATTTGCTACTCCGGGAGCACAACCATTATCAAAAATCGTGTACCAACAAGGGTTTCCGGCTACACCTCTCTCATTGCCAACCCATCTAACATCTGGGCCAACATCGGAAAATATCACTGCATTTGGTTGTAATTCTCTCACTATTTGCCATGTGTTTTCCCAGTCATAATAAACAGTGGGATCAATTTTGCGCTGTTCATTTGCGCCGCCATACCAACCGTCTCCACCATTGGCACCATCAAACCAAATTTGAAAAATTTCGCCATATTGTGTTAACAACTCTCTTAGCTGTGCACGATAGTAGTCAATATAAGCTGGGGTGCCATAGTCAGGGTGATTTCTATCCCATGGAGATAAATAAACACCAAATTCTAATCCTGCACGTCGACAAGCTTGCGACAATTCTAAAACAACATCACCTTTTCCGTCTCTAAATGGGCTGTTCTTTACGCTATGCTCGGTGTATTTACTTGGCCATAAGCAAAATCCATCATGATGCTTGCATGTGAGAATAAGCCCTTTCATGCCAGCAGCTTTTGCTGTTGAAACAATTTGGTCTGCATCAAATTGTGTTGGATTGAAAATAGATGGAGATTCATCTCCAAACCCCCACTCTTTGTCGGTAAAAGTATTTAGTGAAAAATGGATAAAGCAGTAAAACTCACGATCTAAATGTAATAACTGTCTACTTGTTGGTAAAATTAGTTGCATTCATTATCCCTCCTTTAAAATTTATCTTTTTTATCCGGTTAAATCCAAAAATACTATTTGTCATATGTGTTGTAAAATCGTTTTGACATTTTTTTACTAGATAAAATGTATCATATAAAAAACAACTTTTTCAACGATGATAGGGAGTTTTTTGTGTCTGAAATTGGTGGTTTGTTCGATGAATTTATGTAAGATTTGAAAGGGACTGCAGCAAAATATACTACCTTTATAGAGGCATAATGGTGTAATTCCATTCTCCTTCCAGTCAAATTACAGTTATTATGATGCCACATGATGTCACAAACCTTTTAGTTATTTATTGAACTAACGTTTCCCGTTAGCGTAATGATGGTCACTTAAATATCGAGGCGTACAAGCCAATTAAAAAACCTATAGCAATGATGCAAACAATGAATTAATAAAAAAACTTGAGCCATCTTGGCATTGCATTGAGGTCCGCTCTTTTGTTTGGCATTCCCATAATCTTATGATAGTGGTCAGTTGCATTATTGAGTGATTCAGCAACTGTAGGGGATTCATCCTCTTGTATATCGCTTTTTTCGCTCTCACTCATCGCAATACACCTCCACTTTATTAGACAGTGATTCTCTACAATAAGTTTCTTCTTTACTTAAAAGCAGCCCCTGTACAAACGTTCCCAGCTAGTGTAATGGTTCAAGCCGAAAAACCACTAAAATTGACCTGCTGGCGTTAACTTTTATTTAACCACTTCCTTCAATTCTTTATCCTTATTACGTGACTCTTTCAAAGAATGAATCATCACAATAATGACACCAATGCATAAGAAGGAATCAGCTACATTAAAAACAGGGAAGTGGAGAAAATGAACTTGAATCATGTCCACAACTTCCCCTTTAAAAACACGGTCAATAAAATTGCCCAGCGCTCCGCCCAATATAAGGGCTAAGCCATAAGGCAAGATCGTTTTTTCACGGTGCGCTTTGGGCAAATAGAGCATAATTCCGATAAGGACAACGGTCGTCGCGATAATAAAAAATGTGATTTGTCCTTGCAAAATGCCAAAAGCAGCCCCTCTGTTTCGGATGGATGTAAGCCCAAGAACTCCAGGTATTAAGGGGATTTCTTGTCCGATTTTCATATAAGTCGACACAAGCCATTTTGCCGCATGGTCCGCAATAATCACGCACAAGGCTATAAAGTAGTAACGAAACACGATATGAACTCCTCTCCCGTTCTTCAATCCTCTTTGATAACCGGCAATGTCAAGTAAAACTCGGCACCTGTCCCCGGTTTGCTCTGCACCCCAATATGACCTCCATGCTCTTCTACGATTCGTTTGCATATAGCAAGACCTAATCCGGCTCCCCCGAACGCACGGGAACGCGATTTTTCTCCTCGATAAAAACGTTCGAACAAGTATGGAGTATCCTCTTCGGAGATTCCAATCCCATTGTCTCTGATCACAATCCGAATCCATTCCGCTTCGTCTCGAGTCGAAATTGTCATTTCAGCGGGATTACCGGCATATTTTTTTGCATTTTCGATGATATTTTCAAACACCTGCGCCATGCGATCGCTATCGACTTGAATAGGTCTGGAGGGAAAGGGCCGTTCGACAGTCAATACAACAGAAGCATCATGAAACTCCATTTCGAATGGTGCTATCATCGCTTCGAGGAACTCTCGGCTGTCTAGTTCCCAAATGTCCATCACCAGTTGTCCTGACTCTAATTGCGAGAATTGAAACAGATCTTCAATCAAGCGGTCAAGCAGATCGGTTTTGTTTTTGATAACCGCAAGATACCGGGTGACCTTCTGCTCATCCCGGGCTATGCCGTCCTGCAAACCTTCGACGTATCCGCGAATGGATGTAATCGGTGTCCGTAAATCGTGGGAAATATTCGCGATCAGCTCATTGCGGGACCGTTCGTAAGCAGCTTGCCGATCCAAAGATTCCTTTAACCTGGCTCGCATGACATCGAAAGCGGAACTGAAACGGCCCATCTCGTCATTGTATCGATTTCGAATTTCAACATCCAAATTGCCATTCATAATCTGTTCCGCGGCAGCATTCAATTCCTTAAGCGGCAGGAGGATACGTCTTGTGATTACCAGCGCTAATAGATAAGCGCATAAAACAAACGCCACCGCCAGAAAACCGATCAGGAACATGAAGTTTATTCCAATAGCCCCTTCGATTGGATCCGTATGCTTTTCTCGGACTCCGGAAATGCTCATCAAAACAGCAGGAACGATGATGATCACGGTCAGCGTTGCGATCAGCTTGAAGCGAATTCCGAGCTTCATCGCGGACCACCGTCAAGCTTGTAGCCGACTCCCCACACCGTTTTGATCATCGTCGGATTGGCGGGGTCGACTTCGATTTTTCCCCGGATTTTCTTAATATGAACGGTTACGGTATTCAAGTCCCCGCGTTCGTCGAGTCCCCATACATGCTGAAAAATTTGTACGCGAGTCAGTACCTGATTCGGATGAAGGGCAAAAAAACGAAGCACATCGAACTCCTTAGCCGAGAATGGGACAGGTTGATTCCGGACCGTCACTTCATAAGCCTTAATATTAAGCTCCAGATCTTGATATCGGACGATTTCCGATGTCCCCACAGGAGACAAAAGCTGATTGGCCCTTCTGAGCTGCGCCTTGACCCTTGCGATAATCTCGCCTGGACTAAAAGGCTTAACGACATAATCGTCTGCACCGATCCCTAGTCCGATAATTTTATCCACGTCGCTTTTCTTAGCGCTAAGCATGATGATCGGTATCGACGATTCCGATCGGATCGTGCGACACACTTCCATTCCGTCAAGCTTGGGCAGCATGATATCCAAAATCATCAATTTCGGCCGGTATTCTCTGTATAGGTGTATCGCCTCTCGACCGTCGCTGGCGATGATGACCTCAAAATGTTCTTCCACCAGGTAGTCTTTTAACAATTCGGCGATTTCTTTCTCATCTTCCACGATCAAAATTCTGTCAAACGACACAGGTTCACCCCATTTAAATCAAAATATCTTTCTTCCTTATCATCATAACACTACCCGCGTATAGAACACCAAAATAGACGATGATGACGGCCAAACCGCCCCACAAGTCTATCGCAGCCATATCGTGTAGAGGAAGAAAGGGAATGACCCGCATTTGATAACCGATAAAAAAATCTCTAACCTGCGGGATTCCCTCGACAAGCGGAGAAACAGCTAAAAGCACGAGAGCTGCTCCGATGGAACCGCCTGGATTTGTCGTCAGCAAGGCTACAAAAATAACGATCATGCCGAACGCAAGATTAGGCGGCACAGATAGCAGAACGATTTGGGCCACAAGCCGGACCCCTTCGCTAAATGTATAAAAAATTTCGTCGACAACTGTTCGTTCCCCCCACCCAAAAGCCAGAGTCCCGATAACATAAGAGGAAAGAACCAGAAAAATAAGCAGAACCGCCACAACGGTGAACATAGACACGATTTTGGCATGAAGCAGATCCATCCTGCTTACCGGGCAAAGAAGCGAATTTTTTAGGTTGCCGCTCCGGTATTCCTCCGCAATGGAATCGGCCACCAGGATCGCGATCAAAATAGGGATAAAAAATGTGCTGTTATGGAGTACGATCAATGGAAACGACTGACCATTAGGCCCGAAGCCAGTGAAACCTGCTGCTTCCCGATATATTTGAAAAACAGCCGATATTTCCACAGCGGTCAGAATAAGCATGGACAAATACAGCTTTTTCTGCCTGAACACTTTGAAGAGTTCGCATTGGATAAGCTTGCTCAAGGAGCGTACCCCCTTACAGGATGAAATCTTTTCTCTTTATGATGATTGCGCTGACGAGATAGAAAACGGCGATATATCCGGCAATCACCGCGATGTTTTGAGCCGCGGCCTCCCCGTTTATCTGATAAACATATTCATGAAAAAAATACATTTGGTTCACAATGGAATAAGGTTTGAGCTGCTCGAAAGCATTCAAGTATTGCGTGGCGGTCAACACGCCGATGGATAACCCGATCGTTGTGCTTATGTTCGTCGCGGATACGGCAATGAACATCACAATCATTCCGCAAGCCATATACGGCAGGAGCATGGAGAAGGACAGGCGAAGCGTCAACCACACACCTTCTGTCTGCGTATACAGCGATCCGGCATAGAGTGTTTGTTCGCCCCAACCGAATGCGAGCGTTCCGATCGCGCATTCCGCTGCGATGGAGAAAACAAGCAGTACCGTCATGAATACGAATAAGGAGACGATTTTGGCATTGAGCCATTCGATTCGCTGGACTGGACGCAGTAACGACATTTTTAACGTGCCGGTTTTTACTTCGCCTGTTATCAGGTCGGCAACATAGATGGGAATAAATACGGTCATAAATTGAGCCATGCTGTTCAGGAGCGTCAGCGGGAGAGACTGACCGTTAGGCATCAGAATCACCGACTTCCATTCCCCGCCTGCGTTATAGAAATGAACGGTTAACCAAGCATGAACGGCCAGGATAGCCATGAAAATATAAAGTTTTTTTAATCTGAATGTTTTGTAAAACTCGTTTTGGATCAGCCTGATCACGGCTCGCCACCTCCTTCCGTTATGTCGAAAAAGAATTGCTCAAGCGTCCGAGGCCTGCGGCTAATGGTTCGAATGTGAACGCCGCTCGTCATGAGCAGTTGATTCAGCTTGAATGAGCAATCGCCGTTCGTTCGGACGATGAGTTGGTCTTGGGAGCGCGAAACGGAAATGACCTCGGATGCTGATCTTAGAAGCTGCTCCGCCTTGTCCGGTTCCGAAGTGACGATCTCTACTGTTTCCTCTCCCGAAGCAAGCAGCTGCCTGACCTCACCCTCCGCAATCAGCTTACCTTTCCTGATAACCCCTGCCTTGGTGCATATTTGTTCGACTTCATGAAGCAGATGGCTTGAAATCAGAAAAGAGATCCCTTGCTCCGCCGCGAGCTGCGCGATCAACTCCTTGATCCCCTTCATTCCTTGCGGATCCAGTCCGTTCGTAGGTTCGTCCAGAATGATCAGCTTCGGACGGTTCAGAAGTGCACCCGCAATGCCAAGCCGCTGCTTCATGCCAAGCGAGTAAGTACCAACCTTGTCTTTAGCCCGATCGGACAGTCCAGCGATTTCAAGCACTTCATCGATCCGCTTCCGGGTTACCCACGGCAAAAGGTTCGCCGTCAACTTGAGATTATCATAGGCGGAAAGATACGTGTAAAAAGCCGGATTCTCAACAATGGCGCCTACAAGAGAGATAGCAGCCTTAAACTGCGATTTCAAATGAAACCCGCCAATCCTAACCTCGCCGGCATCGGGATGGACGAGACCCGTTATCATGCGGATCGTCGTTGTTTTTCCAGAACCGTTCGTGCCGAGGAACCCGTATATATCCCCTTCCTCAATTCGAAGATTCAGACGATCCACGACGGTCCTGGAACCGAAGGTTTTCGTCAATCCCCGTACTTCCAGCAGTATCTTGTTTCCCATAAGCTTTCCCCCCCCCGAATATCCTTCGATGATAACCTTGCCTTTCATCTTAACCACTGAAAATTAAAAGCTACCTTTATAAAAATAAAAGTTTGATACTGAAATGATTAAAATTCGATAAAGTGTATTTCAGATTTACCGTCGTTGGTAGTACGTTTAGATAACTTGCACTGGTGCAGTTCGTCCCGTTCATGCACTAGGAATGAAATATGTTACCTTGCAAGAAAATTCTTGGTTTCTTGACGATCCTGCTCATTTCATATCTGGGACGAATGCATTTCGATCATTGCACAGCAAAAAAGGGATATCTCAACAGTCATTGAATAATGACCTTGAAGGTCCCCTTTTTAGCCTAAGTACCACTATAAAAATTCAAGTTCAAACTTGGTTAGATTAAAGACTAGAGCGACATTTCAAGATTAAGCAAAATTGGGCCGGAGCAGACCTCGCCTTGATTTCGATCGCAGGTGCTTATCGTAAGTTGTGGTTTCTAGCTTAGAAGGAAACCCTCTCCTCAAGTAGCTCATTATAACTATCCTGCCCGTTCGTATTATGAGGTCACCAGATCTTTCTGGTGGACCTCATTTTTGTGTGGTCGTAAGATAGCGGTAGCCGGGGATCGAACGTTTCTGCCCGTGGGACTTGGATCCCGAGAGCTATTCTGTTCATCCCCCCTACTTGTTTAACCATGGTTAGACTGGTTGGGACGTTGATCCCGCATCACATGCGATAGTGTGGAAGACAAGAAGGTTAGGGGTTGCCGGTGAAAATACTACAGGAGTGATGTCATGAATCCAGTCATTGGTTTGGATGTGTCCAAGGGAGAGAGCCATGCACAAGCTTTTTTAAACCGTGGAGTACCTCACGGGAAGATCTTTAGATTTAATCATGATCTAGAAGGATTATCGTCTTTTCTTAATTATGTTAGAGCAGTGGAATCTGCTGCAGAGATGAGCCCTTGCATTGTAATGGAGGCAACAGGACATTATCATAGCCCTGTTGTTCAGTTTCTTGATGAGCACCAGTATCTGTACATCATCATTAATCCGTTAATCTCATATGAAGCAAAAAAAACTAATTTGAGACGGGTCAAGACGGATGCTGCTGATGCCTATCAACTTGGGGCGCTGTTCTATAAAGAAGAGTTTGAACCCATCAAAAAACGAGGTCAGCATCTCATGAATTTACGCTATCTCACTCGTCAGCATGAATCTTTAACGGGTATGTATGTTCAAGTGAAGCTGCAGTTCCAGGCTATTCTAGATCAGGTTTTTCCTGAATACCATGGCGTGTTCGGTGACCTCTATTCGAAAGTTTCGCTTCGATTTCTAGCCTTACATCCAACGTCTAAAGAAGTCCTGGATATGACTGTGGAAGAGATTACAGCAACAATAGGGCGCCTTACAGGACGCGGTAGATCTGCTTTATGGTGTTCGGAGCACGCTCAAATCTTAGTAGCAGCAGCAAGGCGAAATCCCTTTAAGGAGACGGATTTTCCAAGTCATTTGATCTCCATGCAGCTGCTCATCAAATTGCTTCTTCAATACCAGGATCATCTAGCAGACCTTAATAAATCGATAGAGACCCTGGCTGAAGAGTTACTTGAATATGATTTAATCCAATCGATACCCGGTATCGGCACTAAAAT
>NZ_JALIRP010000008.1 GCF_022898935.1 Paenibacillus mangrovi
TTACTCACCCGTCCGCCGCTAACCATCAGAGGAGCAAGCTCCTCATCAAGTCCGCTCGACTTGCATGTATTAGGCACGCCGCCAGCGTTCGTCCTGAGCCAGGATCAAACTCTCCAAGAAAGTTTGTAGCTCATTTTGAATCTGACGAGATTTAAATCTCATTTTTAGCTCTGTGAATCATTCAGCCAGAAGGCTTGAACCAATTCACTTCGCTGTCGGCTTTGCAAGCAAAGCCTGTATCTCACTCGTTGTTCAGTTTTCAAAGATCAAATTCTTTCGTTTTCGTTGCCGCTCGTTTAGCTCAGCAGCAACTCTTATATAATATCATGTTCTTTTGAGAGATGCAAGCTTTTTTTAAAATCTTTTTTTCTCTCAATTTCATCCGGCATTTAGTAGATTTCTTGGCCGGAATAATAATATACCACAAGGAAAAGTGTTTTGACAAGCATATTTTACAAAAAAATTCGGGAAGGACTACAAAAGGAGCAGACATACATGGTATGCCTGCTCCTTACCTACCCATATTCTCAACCTATCCTTTAATCCAAGGATTCTTGCGTTTTGAAGAAACATCATGTTTCTTTGACTTTTTAGGAACTGCTTTTTCACTTGAAGCTTTGGAGTTATTTTTGGTACTGCTTAATGTTTTTACTTTATTAACATCCTCTGCTTGAGGCTCTTCAACCGTTTCTGTTGTTTCAATAGACGTACTTTGAGTTTGAGCCACAGAGTTTACGTTAGCATAATCCCAGTTGTTACCAGGTTGTTGAGCTGGTTGAGGAGGATATTCGTATGGTTGAGTTCGGTCCCACACCGGATACCCCATGCCTCCCCAGCCCGGATATGGCATACTTGGATCATGAAAAGGCATATTAGGGTTATGGCTGTACGCGCCCAGCTGTGAGTTCGGTACCGCTGCATAAGGTCCTGCCATTGGAACTGGATGTGGATAACACCAAGCCGGATCCATGAACTGCGGATATCCTCCTGGATGATGATACATCGGTTCGACATAAGCCGGTTCCTGCGCATGGTAGACAGGAGATACATCTGAACAGCCGCAAGGGTTATAAGGAAGATGATGCGTTTGAACAGGCTCATAATACATCGGAGAAACATTGGCCTGTTGGTACGGCTGATTAGGCTGATTGCTTACCGGCGATTGCATATTGGGTTCATATGCGATTGGTGACTGGTGGTTCTCCCAATGGTGCCCTCCCCAGGGTCCTCCCCCAGGTACATGAGCGTAAGGACTTACCCAAGACGGATTAGGCATATAGTCTACATCTTCAGCACTTTCTACGATACCTGGATAATGAGATGTTTTCCCTGGATATGGCATATTTCCGTAAGTATACATAGCCTGAACATGATCATCACATGGCATATTATAGAAAGAACCTACCTCCTGCACAGGAGTTGGATACTGCATAAAAGGATGATACGCTTCCCCGATAAAATAGTTGTCATCGCAGCCACAAGGCTCCTCAGCTATAGGCATGATGGCCATAGGCTTATTCGGCTTATTTTCTGAGATAGGCATAATGTTTGGCATGATATTGGGTTTGACCATCTCAGGCATGACGTTTGGCATGACGTTTGGCATGACGTTTGGCATGACGTTTGGCATGACGTTTGGCATGACGTTTGGCATTATCATTTCAGGCATAACATTCGGAACGTTGGGCATAACATTCGGCATTATCATTTCAGGCATAACATTCGGAACGTTAGGCTTTACATTCGGCATCATCATTTCAGGCATAACATTCGGAACGTTAGGCTTTACATTCGGCACCGTCATTTCGGGCATAATATTAGGGACGCTCGGCAGCACATTGGGCATTACATTAGGAATTGGAAGGTTAGGGATTTCAAGCTGTTGAGGCTGTACATTGATCGGAGCGGTCATTTCTTCTTTCGGACCGGTGTAAGCCTTCCCTCCAGGAAGTACTTTGTCATGATGTACATTCTCATTGGCATTAGGATTGACGTTGGTATAGTCATTGGTGTTCGGATTCGGATTGGGTTTAGTTTTGGGAATGTTGACAACTTCTCCAACCAGCAGCGCATTCGGATTTTTAAGCTGTGGATTGGCATCGATCATCTCTTTCAAAGAAACGCCCCATGCTTTCGACAGCTTCCAGAGACTATCCCCCTGCTTGACGACATGCTTATGGATAATTTGATCTTGGCTTGGCACTTGTACCGGGTCAGCGGGAATTTTCACCTTTTGTCCGATCTGCAGTTGGTTGTGGTCGGAAATTTGCGGATTAGCGTCGATGATTTTTTGCAGAGGAATATTATACTTTTGGGAAAGCTCATATAAAGTGTCGCCACTTTTTACGATGTGTATCTTCACGCGGCAAATACCTCCTAAACTTCTTATAGGCGCATAAATCGTCCGCCTTCGTTACTACATCTTATGCACAGGATAGGCGGATGACATCCCTTATGACAAAAAAATCCTTTCATGAGCTTGTCATGAAAGGATTTCTTGGGAACCTGAACGCGTGAACCGGGCGAATTTCTTACGATTCCCACACTTTATATCCGAACTACAGCACCTCCGAAATTAATTCCTGATAAGTATAGCTCGGGTAGGATCCCAAAATGCGCACCTGGCAGCCAAGTGCCTCGATTTCTTCAATCGCCGCGGTCAGAAGTACAGATTCTGCCGATTCCAGCACATCAATATAGAAATAATAGCTGCCCAGCTTTTTCTTCGTCGGACGTGATTCGATGCGGGAGAGGTTCAATCGTCTCCATGCAAAAGCCGAGAGCACCTGATGCAGCGCTCCTGCAAAATCCTCCGGGAGCGTAACGAGAATACTCGTTTTCATCTGCTTAACAGGCTTTGGTACTTTGGACAAGGCTTCCTTCCCGATCAAAATAAACCGGGTGTAATTGTTGTCATGATCCGTTACCCGCTCCGCCAGCACATCCAGCTTATGCGTGGCCGCACCAAGCGTAGTACCGATGGCCGCGAGTCCTTCCCCCGGGCTATTCTTTACAATCCCTACCGCTTCCGTGGTACTTCCAGCATTCACAAGCTCCGCTTCCGGAGCATACTTGCGGATAAACTGCTGGCACTGAGCCATAGCAACCGGGTGGGATAGTATTTTCTGAATCCGGGTGAAATCCACGCCGCCGGATTCAGCAATAAACTCCTCTCGGTCTCCGATCAAATGTTGAATGGAAGGATAGACCCATTCAATCTGCATCGGAATATCCACTTCGTTAACGAGCCAATCCATGTGAAGACTCACGGAGCCTTCAATGGTATTCTCAATTGGAATGACACTGTAATCCGTTTTTCCGTGTACCGTTGACAAAAACACGTCAGAGATCAGCTTGTGGTACACCAGCTCTACCGGTTCATCTCCGAGCAATTGTACAACAGCCTCGTGCGACACCGACCCTTCAGGCAATAATGCAATTCGTTTCATGCTTTTACTTCCCCTTTTATGAGTTCCAAGAATGAGCCAGACGACATGCTGCCGAGCAGCTGAGCCCCTTCAGACGACGGGTTCAGCCAGCATGCAGATGCGCGAATGCCCTCGGCTTTCATCGTATTCAGAAGATAAGCCTCCAGTTCCTTTTTCCGGTCGGAGTGGCGGTCAACCAGCGCAAGAAGCGTTGGCCCCGCACCGCTGAGCGCAATGCCCAAAGCTCCATGCTGAACAGCCTTCTCCAAAATTTCCGCCATTCCAGGAACGAGCTTGGCCCGGTAAGGCTGATGTAAACGGTCAGACATCGCCCTGCTGATCAGATCCAGTCTACCCTGGGCCAGAGCGGCAACCAGCAAAGAAGATCTGCTGATATTGTACACCGCGTCTTTACGGCTGATTTGTACAGGCAGTACCTTTCTCGCCTCAGAGGTCGACAGCTGGAATTCGGGAATGACGACCAGCACTTCCAGATCTTCATGCGGTTCCATGCGGATATAGTCGGCATGTAAGCCATCCCACACCGCTGTAACGAGACCTCCGAATAAAGACGCTCCGACATTATCCGGATGATCTTCAATGGCTGTCGCCATATCAAAAAGCTTCGCCTCCGTAAGCGGTGAACCGATTAAGGCATTGGCCGCAAACAATGCTCCGACGATCGCGGAAGCGCTGCTGCCAAGGCCCCGCGTCAGTGGAATGTCGGAGTACATGGATATCTCAAGCTCAGGCACCTGGACACCCGCTTCACAGAAAACCATTTGGGCTATCTTGTACACCAGGTTGCTTTTATCCGTAGGGATCCCTTCCATTTCACTGCCGTAAAGGCGGATGACCGTTTGCCGGGCTTCCTTCATCCCGATCCAGGAGTACAGCGACAAGGCCATCCCCAGCGTGTCAAACCCAGGACCTAGATTCGCCGTGCTCGCAGGAATCCGTACCAATACGCCTTCCGGTTGCATCATACTCCTGCCTCTTCCAACTTACCGATGGCCTCCATCACGGCTGCTTCTGTATCCGGAACGATGAGAGGATCAGCATTGACCGTTTTTAAAGCGACATTCGGGTCCTTCAATCCATTTCCTGTCAGAACGCATACCACTGATTCTCCGCCTTTGAAATAACCTTCACGCTTCAGCTTCAGTACACCCGCTACGGAAGCGGCGGATGCTGGCTCAGCAAAAACGCCCTCACGGGAAGCAATCATACGGTATGCAGTCAGAATCTCATCATCCGTTACATAATTGATCTGTCCGCCCGATTCCTCGGCAGCAGCAACCGCTGTTTTCCAGCTTGCCGGGTTGCCGATCCGGATCGCTGTAGCAATGGTTTCAGGCTCCAGAATAGGCTCACCTTTGACAATCGCCATGGCGCCTTCGGCCTCAAAACCTACCATTTTCGGCAGAGAAGAAGCTTTACCCGCTTCATGATATTCCTTAAAGCCTTTCCAATAAGCCGAGATATTGCCGGCATTCCCGACAGGAATAGCCAGTACGTCCGGTGCTTTTCCCAGCTGATCGACAACTTCAAACGCCGCGGTCTTTTGCCCTTCAATACGGTAAGGGTTAACCGAGTTCACAAGCGTAATCGGGTGCTTCGCAGTAATTTCGCGAACAATTTCCAGAGCACGGTCAAAGTTTCCTTCAATGGCAATAACCTTCGCTCCATAGATCATCGCCTGAGCCAGTTTGCCGAGCGCAATATTATTGTTTGGAATAAGTACGATGCAGTTCAGCCCGGCTCTAGCGGCGTATGCCGCTGCAGCTGCAGAGGTATTTCCGGTGGAAGCACACATAATCGTACGGCTGCCCTCTTCAATTGCCTTGGCAACGGCCATAACCATGCCACGGTCCTTAAAGGAACCCGTAGGATTCAGCCCTTCATATTTGAAATACAGATCAAGTCCCAATTCCTCCGAAAGATTCTCCGCACGGATGAGCGGAGTGTTCCCTTCCTTGAGTGTGAGCAAAGGCGTCTTTTCATTCACTGGTAGGTACGATTTGTAAGTTTGAATTAGTCCTTGGTATGACATGGGTATGGCTCCTTTTCACTTATATATAGGGAGGGTTTATCCCTCCACGCGGTATACGCTCTTGATTTTCCGGATGACCTCAAGCCCCTCAAAATGCTGCAGCACTTTGTCCATGCTTGCTTTGGTGGCATTATGCGTCACGATAATGATCTCCGCTTCTGGATTCAGTTCATTCGGGTGCTGCACGACCGATTCGAGGCTAACGTCAAACTCCGCGAACACTTGGGTGATCCGGGCAAGCACGCCTGCCTTATCATCCACATGCAGCAGAATGAAATTTTTAAAGGAAATTTGATCGTCGCTCTTCAGCTTCTTCGCCTTATAAGGAACGATGGCCTTTAGACCGTTGACGCCCAGCTTCAGATTTTTGATGACCGCAACCAAATCCGCCACAACGGATGTAGCCGTAGGCATTTCGCCTGCACCTGCACCATAGAACATCGTCTCGCCAACAGCTTCGCCATATACATATACGGCGTTAAATACGCCATTCACAGAGGCAATTGGATGCCCTTTGCGCACCATGGTCGGCTGAACGCCGATGCTGACATGATCATCTTCGCGTTCGGCTATGCCGAGCAGCTTCATTTCATATCCCAAGTTCTTTGCGTACATGATGTCTTCCTTGGACACTTGAGAAATGCCTCGTACGCTGACATCCTTCAGTTCCACATTGGTGCGGAAACCAAGCGTGCCGAGAATCGCCATTTTACGTGCAGCATCCAGTCCTTCCACATCAGAGGTCGGATCCGCTTCCGCGTAACCAAGTCTTTGGGCCTCTTCAAGCACAGCCTCATAGGATGCGCCTTCCTGGCTCATTTTCGTTAAAATAAAATTGGTCGTCCCGTTCACAATCCCCATAATTTTCAGTATGCGGTCTGACGAGAATCCCTCGATCAAGGTTCGAATAATAGGAATGCCACCGGCAACACTAGCTTCATAGAAAACATCGCACTGTTTTTCCTGAGCCTTGGCCAGAATTTCCGATCCATGCAGAGCCATTAAATCCTTGTTGGCAGTGACGATATGCTTGCCGCGCTCCAAAGCTTCCAGAATGTATTCCTTCGTGTGATCGATGCCGCCCATGACCTCAACGATCACGTCGATTTCTGGATCACAGATCACTTCCCACGGATCTTCCGTCAGCTTGTCCTTGTCCACGTTGATGCTGCGGGTTTTGTCGCTGTTTTTCACGGCGATTTTCTCAATGATGATGGGAGAACCAACCTGGCTGCTCAAATCCTCCTGATGTCCTTCTACAATTCTTACGACGCCCGTACCCACGGTGCCAAGCCCCAACAACCCTACTTTTACCGGTTTCATTCCCCAACCTCCTGTTTCGTATCTTACATTCTCTTGTTATGACTAGCCTTGACCAATAAGATTGGCACGTTTGACGCCGGCACAATCCCGCAAGCTTTCCAGCATATCTCCCAGCTCATCGGTTATTCTGGATACCTCAACGGATATCACGACATTCGCAATTCCCTGCAGCGGTATACTCTGGTGTATCGTAAGCACGTTCCCGCCAAAACCGGCAACCAGGCTTAACACTTTGGACAGCATGCCGGAGCGGTGCTCCATGTCGATGGAGATCGTAACGATACGCTCTCGTTCCAGCTGGTTGATCAGATGAATGCCGTCCTTGTATTTGTAAAATGCGCTGCGGCTCATCCCAACCTGCTCCACAGCTTCATGCACCGTCTTCGCGTCACCGGCCGCAAGCAGCTGCTTTACCTGCATGGTTTTCACCACGGCTTCTGGTAAAATATCCTCACGGACCAAATAATAGCGTTCTTTCACGAACGTCCTCTCCTCAAAGACTGATGTATTTATATAGTGGACATTATAAAGAAATGTGCCTGTTGGGTCAATAGATTTACGCCTTTTTATGCTCATAAATGAAAAGCAAGCGCTTACGATATGTAAAATCTAAAGAAAAACGTCTATCGAAGTACTTGCATAGAAGACAGACCGCGTTTAGCGGAAGTTTTTCTTGCGATATCAGGATGTATTTCTTGAAGTATATACTTTCTGATATCTTAAAAAAAGCCGTCCAGGGAACCAAACACCCCTTAAACGGCTTCATATTTTAAAACAAGCTGCTGCTTTCCACGAACTCGAATTCGAAATCTGCAATGCGGACGATTGTTCCT
Source organism: Paenibacillus mangrovi (assembly GCF_022898935.1). Classification (GTDB taxonomy): domain Bacteria; phylum Bacillota; class Bacilli; order Paenibacillales; family Paenibacillaceae; genus Paenibacillus_AQ; species Paenibacillus_AQ mangrovi. The sequence goes on from NZ_JALIRP010000008.1 coordinate 7,638, forward strand.
TCAACCGCTCCCCGTTTGCGAAGCTCATCGTCAATGCCCATGTGGCGCATCGTACGCGCAAGCTTCATAATCGCCTCATGCGAATTCATCTGCAGTCTCTTCAGCATTCGCTCGATCTTCACGCTGTGCACGACGTAGGCTTCATTATCCCGCGTAATGGTAAAGGAGTTGTCCTCGTCCTTCTTATCCAGCTTGTACACTTTGCGTTCTGTCGTCTCAACCACTTCCTCGACGTGAACCTCCTGCGGAATCGAGTCGAGAACATCTGCCGCCCGGTAGAGAAGCTCCTGAACACCTTGGCGTGTAAGGGAAGAGATCGGCATGATTTCGATATCCGGTCTCAGCTTCTGAACCTGCTTACGGAACATGGCCAGGTTCTCTTCCGCTTCGGGCATATCCATCTTATTCGCAGCCACAATCTGTGGACGCTCGGCGAGACCGGCGTTGTACAGTTTGAGCTCCTCGTTGATTTTCACCCAATCCTCAAACGGATCGCGGCCTTCGGAACCTGCCATATCCACGACATGGATGATAATCCGCGTACGCTCCACATGACGCAGGAATTCATGACCCAAACCTACACCCTCGTGAGCCCCTTCGATCAGTCCAGGCAAATCGGCCATCACAAAGCTCCGGCCGTCTCCCACTTCGACCATCCCGAGATTCGGTGTGATCGTTGTAAAATGGTAAGCGCCGATCTTCGGTTGGGCAGCGGAGACCACAGACAGCAGGGTTGATTTGCCGACACTCGGGAAACCAACAAGCCCAACATCGGCCATGACCTTCAGCTCCATGACAATGTAGCGCTCTTCTCCTTCTTCACCGTTCTCGGCAAGCTCTGGAGCCGGATTATTCGGAGTAGCAAACCGGATGTTACCGCGTCCGCCGCGCCCGCCTCGGGCCACGACAACCTGTTGGCCATGACGGACCATATCCGCCAGAACTTCGCCAGTATCATCATCAATCAACACGGTCCCTGGCGGAATCCGTACGATCATATTCTCAGCATTGGCGCCATGCTGGCTCTTGTTCCGTCCCTTAATCCCGCGGTCTGCCTTAAAATGCCGCTGGTAACGGAAATCCATCAGCGTACGCAGGCCTTCATCAACGCGGAAAATAACATCTCCGCCTTTTCCACCATCGCCGCCGGCAGGTCCACCTTCAGGAACATACTTCTCCCTGCGGAACGCGATGAGACCGTCACCGCCGTCGCCGCCTTTGACGTAAATTTTCGCTTTATCTACAAACATGACTTCACCTTCCTCATAACTCACACGGCACACGTAATTCAAACGAAGCATGGGAGGGATGAATCTGCTCCGCTTTCATTCGTTTGCCTTGTACCACATTATAAATTTGCTCCTTGAGAAGCTCAGAGCTTCCAATGGAGCCATCCTCCTCAAAGCTTACGATAATTTCCTGTCCATCCTGCCTCAGACTGAGGAGCAGTTTACGGGTATCCCCCCAAGAAATTTTCCCACTGTATTGATAAGCACGGATCGTCTGCATGATGACCGCAGCCAATTCGGCACCGTCCTGCGGACTCAGCTTTTCCAGCTGCATATGTTGGTCTACCGCAATTTCAAGCTCCAGATTGCTGTTTGACGTCCGGAACGACTGCAGATAGAAAACAAGTGACGGAATGCCAAGCTTTGAAATTTTGCTTTCCTGATTCATCCGCTCTTTTATTCTGTCCACACATTGAACGGCTTTATCAATTTTTCCGAGCTGAATATAACCATACAATATTTGTAGGTCGTTCATCCAGTCATGACGATGATGATTCAGCGTTCGAATGGCCGTCTCCTCAAAGCTCCGCAGCAATGCCTGCTCCTGCTTCTCCCAGCGACGCGTAATGACGACAAAACCTCCAGCCAATACAGCCGCCACCCAAAGCACAAGCACAATGCCCCAAATGAGAGACTTGTCCAGTATCACGAAATATAAAGGTATTACTACAGTTAAAGCGATTATTGCCAATAGGGTCTTCCAGGATTTCAATAGCCTCTCCCCGTTCCTGATCACCGATCATTCTTACATCAATTACCAGTATAACACAGCAATCGTTGATAGATCATCCATCAGCTGCAAGAAAATACCTAGACCCCTGATATTTAAAAAAAGCCTCCGGCAAGCACTGCCGAAGGCTCTTCTTGTTAATCCAACCCGTTACGTGAAAATAACTTAAGCTTCCACTGCTGCCGCTACCGGAGCGACTTCAACAGGGTAGACGCTCACTTTTTTACGGTCGCGGCCCCAACGCTCGAATTTCACAACGCCGTCCACTTTTGCAAACAAAGTATCGTCTTTGCCGATGCCCACGTTCGTTCCTGGATGAATTTTAGTTCCGCGTTGACGAACCAAGATGCTTCCGCCAGTAACGGTTTGTCCGTCAGCACGCTTAACGCCGAGGCGTTTCGCTTGGCTGTCGCGTCCGTTCTTTGTGGAACCAACACCCTTTTTCGATGCGAACAATTGAAGATTCAACTTTAACATGTTGTCTACCTCCTTCTTTAAGTAATAACTTCTTTTATTTGAATATACTTCCCGTATGATTCTGCAATCGAATTCAGCATGATCACCATGGACTCGAGCAGCAGCTGCGTTTGGCCTCCGGCATCTTCATTCCCGTCACCAGGAAGATAGGCACTCAAAAAGCCGTCATTCATTCTGCTCTCCATAATCGTTCCGGTTAATGCTTCCAAGGAATTCACAGTTCCGACCGTGACCGTCGATACGCCGGCACACACAATGTCTTCGCCATGTTTCGCATAGTTCGCATGTCCCTTCACTTCAAACCCATGGATGCTGCCATCCTTTTGACGTAGTATGCGCACTTTAATCAAATCCGCGCACCTTCTTACGCTTGGATTTTTTCGATGGTTACTTTAGTGAAAGGTTGACGATGGCCTTGTTTCTTGTGGTAGTTCTTCTTAGGTTTGTATTTGTATACAACAACCTTAGCACCTTTGCCATGTCTCTCCACTTTTGCGGTTACGGATGCGCCGGAAACGACTGGCGTACCTGCTACCAAACCGTTATCTTTGGATACGGCCAATACACGATCGAAAGTCACGCTTTCGCCGTCGCCCGCATTCAATTTTTCGATGTACAATACGTCGCCCTCTTGAACTTTGTATTGTTTACCGCCAGTTTCGATAATTGCGTACATTTGCTTGCACCTCCTCATGTCTCAGACTCGCCTGATCCAGGTGGCAGCCCTAAAGCATGCGCTTTTGAACCCGACCGGAGCGGTTACAGCATGTGACAAGCATAAATACCGGACACATACTCATAGATATTAACATAACCTGAACCCCTAGTCAATGAATTCCCAGTAGGTTTATTGTGCCCGTGCCTTCACAAGCATCACACGGCTTCGTAAACAGCATGGCCTTATCGTCCCGTACCTTTTTACGCGTCAATTCGAGCAATCCCAGTTTGGTCCACCCGACCACATGGCTTTTTGTGCGGTCCTTGCTCATGCCAGCCTCCAGCCTGTCCACCACTTGCTGGCGGTGCTGATCCAGCTCCATATCTATGAAGTCAACAATAATAATGCCGCCAACATCGCGGAGTCTGATAAGCCGGGCAATCTCTTCGGCCGCTAGTAGATTGGTGCGCGTAACTGTATCCTCCAGGCTCTCGCCGCCGGTATACTTGCCTGTATTCACGTCGACGACCGTCAGTGCTTCCGTTTGGTCCCATACGATCGAGCCTCCGCTCTCCAGAATGACCTTACGCGAAAAATCCCGCTCCATCTGCTCCTGAATGCCGAAGCTTTTGAAAATATGCTCCTGCCCCTGATACACTTTGACCGGAAGGTGGCTTCCGTGCGCAATTTCCTCTAGGAAAATCTCCGCTTCCCTGACCTCTTTGGCGCTGTCAATCTGCAGTTCATCCTGCTGCGGGTCAAACACATCACGGATAAACCGCTGCACGATGCTTAGATCCTGATGCAAAAGGGAAGGCGTTGCACTATTGGCATCGGCACGCTTCTGAATCAAGCGCCACTGATCGCGGAGGAGGGCCAGATCGCCCGCAATCGCTTCCGGATGCTCTTCCTCGGAAACAGTTCTCATTATGATACCTTCGCCTTCACGACGGATTTCTTCACCTAGCATCTTCAGGCGGCTGCGTTCATGCTCTTTGCTGACCTTTTTGGATACCGCCACATAATCGGCATTAGGCATAAACACAACCCAGCGTCCGGGCAGTGAGTAATGCGTGGTCACACGGGGGCCCTTGCTTCCAAGCGGCTCCTTCATCACCTGCACAATCATTTCCTGCCCTACGCGGAGCAAGTCCTCAATGAGCGGTTTCTCTTTTGGCTGCTTGTCCAGATGCGGATGAAGCACATCGTCTACGTACAAAAAAGCGTTCTTTTTATAACCAATATCCACAAAAGCCGCCTGCATTCCCGGGAGAACATTGACGACGCGTCCTTTATAAAAGCTCCCCACCAGACTATGATTATGGCTGCGTTCAACAGCAAACTCCACCAGCTTGCCTTCCTCCAAGAGGGCCATCTGTGTCTGCTTCGGTTCACAATGAACAATCATTTGTTTCATGGCTTCACCCCTGTTAGAAGACATTCCCATTCCATTTTACCATGAAATCCCCTTTTTTAGCTTATAGCTTGTATTCATGATTGATCTCATTTCATTTATCTTTATATGAGGAGCTTCGCTGCCCCCCCTCTTACAATAGCGAGCGATCGGCAGCGAAATAAGCCGAAATTAGGCGCTGCTCCGGAAGCATAGCAATAAGATTGCCTTGCTTGTTCATTACATAAATGACATGATATTTCTCTCTTCTAAATAGACGCAAAATACTGTCCAAATGTTTCGCCTGATCGGCAATGATCGGATGCGCAAGAACACCGGCCTGTGTCGCGTCCCTATATCTTTTTTCCCTGTTCATGAGAAATCTGGTAAAACGGTAAGGTACATGGCGGTAGTCAATCCAGTTAGAGTATAGTAGAAAGATACCGATAAGCAGCAGGTTCAGCTGTATCCCTCCTTCCCCCTGAAGGAGGGGCAAAATTGAGAAAAAAACCACGCCGCTACTAGCTACAACGCTGATTCGCGAAGACCATAGCAAGGTATCATGATAGGGAAAAAATAAGCTGGCCACAGCCTGAAGAATCTTGCCCCCATCAAGTGGAAGAATTGGAAGCATGTTGAATGACGCGATCATTATATTTCCAAACATTACATAATTCAAGAAGTCTCCGTTCTCCGGATTCATCTCACGTATAAGCAGTGCGGCACCGATCATTAGCACATTTTGAAGTGGGCCGGCCAAAGCGATGCCGATTTCTTTCCACGCGGTCAGCTGCCCATGATCCTCCATTTCAACGACGCCGCCAAACGGAAGCATCTGTATCGAGCGGATCCGCACACCACATAGCAGCGCAGCTGACAGATGTCCAAGCTCATGAATAAATACAATCGAAAATAATACGATCAACTCTAAAAAATGCCCCGTAATGACCGAAAACAGCATGAGGATAACAAAAAAGGGATGCAGCGACAGCTTGATACCCCGGATGTTAATCAATCGGGATCACGTCCGCCGGGTCTACGTAATTCCCGTTCACTTTCATAGAAAAGGACAGGCTTGGCGTCTCTCCCTTCGCCGCTGCCTGCAGGTGACCGACCGCATCCCCGCCTTCAACCCAATCATTTTTTTGCAGACGCGTATCGGCCAAATGGCCGTAAGAAGCCACAAGCTTCCCTGTATGCTGAATAGTCACGGTTATACCGGTCTCGCTATTACCTGAAACATCGATGACACGTCCTGTTTCTACACTTTTTACCTCAACCGGGACATTTGAAATCTTGCGCGGGGCAATTTCGATGCCTTTCAAGCTGACGGCAAAAGCCTGAACGATTTCCCCTTCGATGGGCGGATATAAGGATCTGGAGGCATTTACTTTCATGGGAGACGTCTGGTTTTGCTTGAAAATCGGGATAAACACCGGTGCTTTGCCAAAATGGGACTCGTACCAAACCTCTACCTCCTGAAAATCCATCTCCCGGTTCAGCGACTGCATCACATAATCCTGCATCCTAATGCTCCAGGGCTGGGGAAATTTGAATATCCCCCAGACTAGAGCAAAAATAATCACGCTGAAAAACAACCGCCACATAAAGCCTGAAATAAAGCGGGTATTCGAATGAAACGGGCCGCGGCCCTTAGCTTGCTCTTTTTTCCACATTTTCTCCGGATCCGGCTCCGGCATATACGAATCAGGCAATTTCCCATCGTTCCAGAGCTTGGGTGATTCCTGAACGGGCTTCGGTATCGGCTGGGTGATGTCCTCACGGAGCAAAAGATCCCTAATTCTCTCTTCCCTACGCTGCTTGATGGAGGTTTTCGTATCCATTGTGTGATCCCCTTTCGAGGCTTGTTTTACACTATTTTATGAAGGGATGTCCCTGTTTTAGAACAAGCTAGGCTTTGAAGCAGCCGGATGGGAAACGATCTGGAACAACAAAAAAAGGAACCCCTTCCTAAGAAGGAGTCCTTATAATCCAGAATGTAGCGCCATAAAAGGCTTAGCCGATATTTTGAATTTTAGCTGGCGCTTGCGCTGCGGCCGAGGACTTGCGTTTCGACAGATCCAACTTTCGCTGCAGTATCCCCAGCACAATATCCGCCACGATGGCCAGCATGGCAGCTGGAATGGCGCCGGCGAAGATCCGCAAGGGGTTGTTGGTATTCAGGCCCGCATATATCTCCCGTCCGAGGCCGCCACCGCCAACAAGCGGAGCGATCGTGACGACGCCAATGGCTATCACAGCGGCAATACGCAGACCCGACATGATGTATGTCAGGGAAAGCGGGAACCGCACTTTGACGAGCAGCTGGAGGGGGCTCATGCCGATTCCTTTTCCGGATTCGAGATAGCTTGGATCCACCTGCTTTAACCCTACATATGTGTTGCGTGTAATAGGATTCAGCGAATACAGGAAGAGTCCGACCATGACCGTTTTCATACCCAGTCCCAGCCATAACATCAGCACGACCAGCATGGCCAAGCTCGGAACTACCTGAAGAATGTTCGTAATGAACAAAATCACCTTAGCGGCCCATTTATTTTTGGAGCACAGGATACCAAGCGGCACTCCAACAACGACGGCTAGCCCAAGACCGATCACTACCATCGTAATATGCTGGACGAAATATTCCCACAGCATGCCGCTGTTACGGGAAACATAGGACAGAAAGTCCGAAAACGTTAAATGATTGTTCTCCATGCTTACCCTCCTTTAGCTTTTTAAGAGGCCCTGCTGTTTCAAGTATGCGATCGCAACCTCCCGCTCGCTTTTCTTCTCGATATCCACTTGATAATTAAGAGAAATCATCGTATCCACATCCATACGGCCGATCAAAGGCGCTATGGCATCCTGAACTTCGGGATACTTTTTCAGAAGATCGGTACGCACTACCGGGCTAGCATCATAAGGAGGGAAGAAATGCTTGTCATCCTTCAGCGTCTGCAGATTATAGGCCTTCAGCCGGGAATCCGTTGAATAAGCCAGCACGATATCCACCTGCTTGTTCGCAACCGCACTGTACACCAGACTGATTTCCATTGGAAATACCTGGCCGAACTTGATGCCGTAAGCCTTGGAGAAGGCTGGATATCCGTCCGTGCTTCTTTCCAGCCAGGTCGTATCCACACCCAGCTTCATATTGGCCATATCTTTTTTAACATCAGAAATTTTGGTGTAGCCTTTGGACTCGGCAAGATCTTTCCGAACCGTAAATGCATAAGTATTTTCAAACCCGAGGGGATTCATCCATGTCAGCTGGTAGTATTTCTGAAAACCTTCCTGAGCCTCTTTTAAAACCTCCTTACGGTCTTTCGACCCGCTGATCGGAAAATGATTGTTAAAAATTTCGCCGGAATACAGGGTTCCCATCTGAACATCGTTCCTTATTATCGCATTTAGCACTAAAGGACTCGACGCCAGATCGGGAATAATATTTACACTTAAATTCGTTCGATCTTCAATCAAAGCCTTATACATTTCCGCTAATATTTTCGTCTCGGTAAATGTCTGGGCCCCGATGGTCACCTGGGCTTGAAGACCGCAGGAGGATAGAAGACCGGCAAAAATGCTTATTAAGAAGAGCATCGATATCCTTTTGAGCTGATTCAGTTTCATCACGCCTCCCTTGTTCAGTCTGCCCCGGTTGTTTCGGCTCATGCGGCTCATATCGCAGCATCCCGGGCCTGATGATAGTGTCTGCTAAGCCAGCCTTCAAGGAGACCAAGCAGTCCGTCAGCCGCAAGCGCCAGAAGAATGGCACCGATGCCGCCGACGAATATCATTTCCGGCTTATTGACGCCAAGTCCAGATACGATTAACTGGCCCAGACCACCGGCACCAATCAAGGAAGCCAGTGTGGCCCAGCTGATAATATAGACCGTCGTAATCCGGATACCGGACATGATGTAAGGAAGAGATAAGGGAAGCTGAATTCTCAAAATCGTTTGCGCGTTGCTGTAACCCATGCCCTTGGCGGAATTGAGAACGCCTTTGTCAACGGATTGAAAACCGTCATAGGTATTCCGCAAAATCGGCATCAGGGAATAAAGCAGCAGCGCGAGAATCGCCGGCTTCATCCCAATACCAAGCAGCGGAATTAGGATCGCCAAAAGCGCCAGACTGGGAATCGTTTGAAACAGGTTGGCAATGAAAAAAACAATGTTGTTAACCCAGCCCACCCGGTTGTATACCAGAAGAATGCCGATAGGTACAGCAATAATTGTACCTAGGATGACTGCGGAAAACGACATAACCAGATGCTCCTGCAAAGCCTTCAAAATATCTGGATAACGCTCCGTGATGAAGCTCCAGAATGCATTCATATCACTCATCCTCTCCATTTCGCAGCGGATGGGTAATCGTTGGGTATACTTCGGCCAAATGCTTAACCACACTGCCTCTTGTAATGAGCCCGAGGAACCGGTTGTTGCTATCTATGACAGGGAGATTGCTGAGCTGGTGGCTATCCATGATTTCGATTGCCTGCGGAAGCGTGCTTCCGGAAGCAACGGAATAACGGACCGGATGCATCACGTCTGCTACAGTTTTCCCTTCTTCACCGTACTGGTCAAGTACACGGTAAATAGACACCACGCCCTGCAGCTGACGGTTACGGTCAACAATCAGCAGCGAATCGACCCGCTTCATCTCCATCACTTTGATGGCCTCCGCCAGACCTCTGTTCGGGAAGGTAGTAACCGGATTCGTAATCATAACTTCATCTACAAGCGGGATTTCATAGGTACTTTCATTTTCGTTCTGAAGACGTTTCGAACCGATGAAGCTACGGACAAATTCATTAGCGGGATGGCGTAGAATGGCATCCGGTCTACCCGTTTGCACGACGACGCCATCTTTCATCAAAACGATGGTGTCCGCAATTTTTATTGCCTCATCCATGTCATGCGTGACGAAAATAATCGTTTTATGGAGATCCTGCTGAAGCCGGATCAGCTCATCCTGCAGCGACTCACGGCTGATAGGATCCAGTGCGGAGAACGGTTCATCCATCAGTATGATGTCGGGATCAGCCGCAAGCGCACGTATGACACCGACACGCTGCTGCTGCCCGCCGCTGAGCTCTGACGGATAGCGGTTTCCGTAAATGGTGTGGTCCAATCCGACCATATCCAAGAGTTCATTGACTTTTTGCTCTATTTTGTCTTGGTCCCACTTTTTCAAACGGGGAACAACACCTACGTTCTTAGAGATATTCATATGAGGGAATAAGCCGACGCTTTGAATGACATAGCCGATGTTGCGCCGCAGTTCAACCGGATTTAATCCCGAGATGTCCTTACCGTCAATCAGTACCTTGCCCGAAGAAGGCGTATTAAGCGCGTTGATCAGCTTCATCGTTGTCGACTTGCCGCAGCCGCTCGGTCCGATCAGAACGGTAATTTCCCCTTTTTTGAATTCAAGATTAATGTCTTTCAAAGCGTGAAAGCCATTATCATAAAGCTTGTTCACATGCTCCAGTACTATCATTCAATCGCCCCTTTGCAAGCATTATTCATATTATGCGGAGCATTTGGCATATCATCCATGGGAAACCAAAATACTGCTGAAGAAAAGATATTGTTGGAATGAAACATGTAATCGAATGACTCGAAGTGGTTATTTCTTGGTCCTCCGAGTCCAGAAGCCTCCATGAAGCAGGATCGGCTCTGTAACAACAACAAAGGCCTTGGGGTCAAGTTCAATGATCATATCGTACAATTTCTTCTGGTTTTTACGCTTCGCCAACACCTCGAACACAAGACGGTGCCCATCCCGGCCGCTGCCGATCCATGAGGTGACCCCGTATCCGTTATCACGCAGCTTATTGGCCATATCGCTTTGCGGATCATTCAGAATAACCTTCATCGTAATATATCCAAGCGCAATACGGCCTTCAATCCATGAACCGACCAGAACGCCGAGCCCATAACCGACGGCATAGACAATCAAGCTGATCGGTTGATTCACATATTTCAGGACGATGCTGAGACCAAGCACATAGATGGTGATTTCAAACATACTGAGGAGCGCTGCCAAATATTTCTGGCCCTTAAGAGTCAAAATCATACGCAAGGTAAAAAATGAAACATACACAATTTGAATAATAAAAATGAATGTGAGTATTCCCAGCATTCCGGTCCCTCCTTTGTCGCTTCCTAAGTTGAATCGTTTTTCGGGACTGTGCCGGACAAACCTTCTTATGATGTAACTTAACCTGATTCGAAGCCAAATTATACATTTCAAGCACAAAAATAACCCCACAAAGTGGGGACTTTGCTTCGAAGCTGATTCAGGTACTTTGTGGGGGCCCCGGAAATTAAAAAAGCCGCTGCTCGTGAGCAGCGGCTTCAGGCTTGTGGATTAACCTATGCCAAATAGCTTTTTAAATTTCGAGAACATGCCCTTCTTCTGATCCAGATGCATCAAAGGCACGGTATCTCCTAAGATACGGCGGGCAATATTGCGGTAGGCGATTGCGGCGCGCGATTCGGGATTCATCACTGTCGGTTCCCCGCTGTTCGCGGCTTTGATGACATACTCGTCATCAGGTACGATTCCGATCAAGTCGATATTCAGCACCTGGAGAACATCTTCAATATCCAGCATATCTCCTGTTTTCATCATATTTGGACGGATGCGGTTAACTACAAGCTTCGGAGATTCAATCTCGGAACTTCCCAAAAGGCCAATAATCCGGTCCGCGTCGCGTACCGCCGCATTTTCCGGCGTCGTTACGACAATGGCCTTGTCCGCTCCGGCAATCGCATTCTTGAACCCTTGCTCGATCCCGGCCGGGCAGTCGATAATGACATACTCATATTCTTTTTTCAGCTCAAGTATAATGTCTTTGACCTGCTCTGGCGATAGGGCGTTTTTATCCTTCGTCTGGGCGGCCGGCAGCATATACAGCTCATCGAAACGTTTGTCTTTTACAAGCGCCTGATTCAAACGGCAGCGTCCTTCCGCAACATCACATAAATCGTAGATGATCCGGTTTTCCAGACCCATGACCACATCCAAATTGCGCAGGCCGATGTCCGTATCCACCAAACAGACCTTTTTGCCCAGCAGCGCAAGCGCCGTACCGATATTCGCCGATGTGGTGGTTTTCCCGACACCGCCTTTACCGGACGTAATGACAATAGCCTCTCCCATGTGTTACACCCCTTTAAACACGTTAAAATCACGCCGTATCCGTACAATGTTGCTAATCTTGTCGATTTGCATGGCTCCATTCTGCAAAAATGCGAATTCCATACTGGTTTCACGCGTTTCCCACTCATCCGGTGGACGGCTGATTTGCTCGGCAATCCGAAGCTGTGTCGGGGCAAAATGGGATGCAGCGATGATCGCTTCCTCATTGCCTTCAAACCCTGCATGCGCCATTCCCCGCAGAGCTCCCAGTATATAAATGTCACCCGTGCACAGAATGCTGCCTCCCGGATTCACATCTCCCAAAAAAAGCAAATCCCCATGATGGTGCAGCACTTGTCCGGAGCGTACCATACCACTCATAATCGTATAAGCAGGAGCCTGCTCAGGCTCCGGTTCAGGAAATTCGACAGAGCGGATAAGCAAGTTCCCTTTTTGTTTTAAAATGTCGAGCATGCTTTGCTTTTGATCTTCCGTAATCCGCCTTGAACCCATCTTTACATCCACATGTATGATCGGACCGGTTAAAATATTTTGATGGCTGTGCTCCAGCTTGTACCGGAGCTCACTCAACAGTTCATCGTACTCACATTCATCGTCAAGCAGGAATACCAGGCCATCTTTGATGCCCTTGATCGTGACATGATTCGATTTAACTGCCATGCCTGTCCCCCCTATCTCATTACACTTCGACTTCGGATGGCGAAGTTCCTGCCGGAAAAGAAAAATGGCGGTGAGGATTACGCCGCCTTCTCTTTTTTCCCCCGTCTTGCAATTTTCTCAAGCTGCTTCCGGAGAGGAACATAAATAATGAGCCCGAACACAAAATGAACAACGAGATCAGGTAGAATGTGATGCAGCAGATTCCAGTCATAGGAAACCTGCGTGAGCGAAAATACACGGTAAATAGCATACAACATGCTGTCAAAAAGCAGACTGCCCAAAATGACCACCGTCATCATGAGCGGCATAGGGGCACGAGGAATACGAAAAATAAATCCCATAATATACGTTGTAAATCCCATGACCAGTGAATAAACGCCGATCATGTCGCCGTAAAATACCACGTCATGAAGCATGCCGAAAATAATGCCGAGGACTAGTGCCGTATGACGGTTATGATATATCGATACAAATAACAAAACGATAAATACCAAATTGGGCGTCAGGATATTTTGCCAAGAACCGGGCAATAACCATGGAACGATCGTTCCTTCCAGAATGAACAACAGAAACAGCAGCAGAAGTAGGACTTGCTTGCGCATCATCATTACTTCTGTTCCTCCGGAGTAAAGACAACAAACAGCTGCTTCCAATCCTGGAATTCGGCTGCAGGCTTAATCATGGCCGTCCATGTCTTACCGAATTGGCTCTCTTGAACGCTTTCCACCGTACCGATGATCAAGCCGCGAGGGTACTTATCTGTATCTCCCAGAGACACAATGGTGTCACCTTTTTTAATCGGGTCACCCTGTTTAATCTGGGTCATAATGAGCATCTGTGTCGCCTCATCATAGCTTTCAACGATGCCGAAGGTTTGATGGTTGTTCATGGCGGTAACGGCAATTCCGTTGGAATTCGGGTCTTTCGCATCCATGGACGTAATCAGTTTTACGGTCGATGTAAAGTTGCTGACATGGCTGACCACCCCGACCATGCCCTTAACGGAAATGACGGATTGACCTACCTTAACCCCATCGCGTGCTCCCAGATCAATCACCAAAGAGCGGTTAACGGGATCAGAATTTACACTGATCACTTGAGCGATATGATAGGAATAATTATATTTTTCTTTCTGAGCCTCTGTAAAATGTAGCGCTTCTTGGAGATCCTTATTCTGCTCTTCCATGAAATTATAATTGGCCTTCTCCCGCGTATACTGGGCAAGCGCAATTTTCAATTGCTCGTTCTCCTTGTATATATCTCGCATGTTGCCGATATCTTTAAACAAGCCCGCTACATAGCCAGCGGGCTTATAAAATATATTTTGTACGAAACCGACAGTATCTCTGAGAAACTTCTCGGGCCAGGAAAGATTGGCTCTCGGACCGAGCGTGAAACCCATCAGCGCGATAAACATGACAAGGGCAATTAAAATCACAAATAAGCGTTTGTTGCCAAGCAGCTTAAACAGTTTCAACACCCTCTAACTCTACTGATTTCTCTCTCCCATTATCAGGGGTTGACCCACAAAACGTTCAGACTTAGCGCTTGGAGCGCACGGCCGAGCTGCTGCGGGATTTAAAAAGATGAATGTTCTCAAGCGCCTTTCCCGTACCGATCGCAACACAGTCTAGCGGGTTCTCGGCAACAATAACAGGCATGCCTGTCTCTTCGGCAAGCAGCTTGTCCAGATTGCGCAGCAATGCTCCGCCGCCTGTCAGCACGATTCCACGGTCCATGATGTCGGCAGCAAGCTCCGGAGGACATTTCTCCAGCGTGACTTTCACTGCTTCAACAATTGCAGTCACGGTATCAGAAAGTGCTTCGCTGATCTCATCGGAAGTAATGGTAATGGTTTTGGGAAGACCTGTAACGAGGTCACGGCCACGGATTTCACTCGTTTCCACCTGCTCGAGCGGCAGTGCAGAGCCGATCTCCATTTTAAGCTGTTCCGATGTTCTTTCCCCAATCATCAGATTATACTGACGTTTGATGTACTGAATGATCGATTCATCCATTTCATCACCGGCAACACGTACAGAGCGGCTGGTTACGATCCCGCCAAGAGAAATGACGGCAACTTCCGTTGTACCTCCGCCGATGTCTACCACCATGCTGCCCGTAGGCTCCCAAACCGGCAGATCAGCACCAATTGCTGCTGCAAACGGCTCTTCAATCGTATACGCTTCGCGAGCACCGGCCTGCTTGGTTGCATCTTCAACCGCACGCTGTTCAACGGCTGTAATGCCGGAAGGCACGCAAACCATAACATTCGGATGGCGCTGGAACATCGAGCGCTGCTTTTGAGCCTGACGGATAAAATATTTAATCATTGTTGCCGTCGTGTCGAAGTCAGCGATAACGCCGTCTTTCATTGGACGTATGGCACGGATGTTGCCAGGCGTGCGTCCGATCATTTTCTTCGCAGACTCACCGACAGCTTCAATGCTTTTCGTATCCGTACGGATCGCAACAACAGAAGGTTCTCTTACAACAATTCCTTTTCCACGGACATAAACGAGCGTATTCGCTGTCCCCAAATCAATTCCCAAGTCTTTCGTGAAGCTTCCTAACATGCTGTAATCTCCCTTTCTTCGTCAATCTTAACTATTATATTACATCAAGCCTTGCTCCTTCAAACTGACGAATTCCCCGTCACCGATAATCAGGTGATCCAGCACTTCAATCCCTACGATTTCTCCCGCTTCTTTGAGTCGTGAAGTCAAGGAAATATCTTCAGGGCTGGGAGTTGGATCTCCGCTCGGATGGTTATGCGCGCAGACCAGAGATGCACTGCTACACTTCATGGCTGCACGAAACACCTCGCGCGGATGGACTATGGAGGCGTTCAGACTGCCGATCGAAAGCGTCTCTTGAGCAATAATGTGATTTTTGGTATTTAGAAATAAACAAACGAAATGTTCTTTCTGCAGATAACGCAGCTGTTCCATAAGGACCTCGGCAGCATCGCGCGGGCTGCGGATGACTACCGGATCTTCAAACCGGGAGCGGGCCAGCCTCTGTCCAAGCTCGATTCCTGCCTTTAGCTGGACTGCTTTGGCGCTGCCGATTCCCTTGATGGCCATAAGTTCCTGAATGCTCATATCCACAAGTCGGCGCATGCTGCCGACTTGCTTCAATATGCGCTGTGCCAGATGGATTGCGGACTCCTTCCGCGTTCCCGTCCGAAGTAAAATAGCCAGCAGCTCTGCATGGCTTAATGCGCCGGCCCCATACTGCAGCATACGTTCTCTGGGTCGTTCCTGATGGGGGATGTCGCGCAACATATATGTTTGCGGCTCCATAAGTTCCCCTACTTTCCCTTCACTCAAATCTCATCCACACTTACAGGACGTCTATTCCAAATTCCGACAGCATGTCGGACAAAAGCGAAACAGGAAGTCCCACGACGGTAAAATAACAGCCCTCAATCCGTTCCACTAAAGTGGCGCCAAGGCCTTGAATGCCGTATGCGCCCGCTTTGTCGCTGGGCTCGCCGCTTTTTACGTAAGCATCTATTTGTTTATCCGAAAGCTCCTTCATCATCACCTTCGTCGATTGATGGCGTACGAGCGATTGGCCGCTTGCCGCATCAATACATGCCACTCCCGTATATACGTGATGCGTGTTCCCTTGCAGGGATTTCAACATGCGGAAAGCGTCTGCGTCATCCTCGGGCTTGCCAAGAACCTGATGATTCAGGACAACGATCGTGTCGCTGCCGACAATTACCGCATTTTCCGTCGGATCCGCAATTAGAGAATACACGGCCTGCGCTTTACGATGCGCCAAGCCTTCGACAATCTGCTGTGGAGTCCAGTCGTCCGGAGTATGTTCGTCTGCATGGCTGGGATGGATCTCGTACGGTATATGTAGAGAAGCTATCAGCTCCTGCCTTCTGGGTGAGGTAGATGCCAGTACGATCCGGCGTGAATGGTTTGATTTCAATGAAAGGATCTCCTTTTCCCGGTAGTTACAGCCTGCGATACAGCCACACGGAGACGATGATGCCGATCAAACTTAGCAGGCTCATTTTCATTTGAATGGTGATGTCGTAGCTGATTATGTCCAAATTAGCTTGCGGTGACCACTTGATCGGTGTTGATGCAGTCAGAAAAGAAAGGGCTTGTACAGGTTCCAGGGCCTTTGCGATCCAGGCACCCGCCAGCCAACCAAGCAGTATAAACAAGAGCAGTATTCCTACGTTCTTTTTCATCCTTCTCTTCCCTCGCCATAATTTGACACCCACATTATTATACGGTTATTTGGACACCAATACAAACACAAATCCGGTATGGGGAACTATTACCAGTTCCTTACCGGATGGTATGAGCAATCTATACTTTTTCCAATTTGGATATCATTTCCTTCTGCTGCTTGATGTACTGCATCATGCTGGATTGCACTTCCCACAAATGCCCTTTGGAGTGATTCCGGTTGTATTCCGTGATGGCGGATACCGCGCTGTTCATCGTCTGTTCCATTTGGGTTCCCATCTCTTCCTCACTAGGCCCAAGACCAGTCTGAAGCGACTTCATCGCCTCCATCCAGCGGCTGTGAAGATCAGTTATAGCTGAGGTGTCTTCGGTACTCAGACCCGCTGGATTTTCTTGTCCGAGCAGCTCCGCAGATAGCTGGCTCAGCTTCGATACAAGCTCGGAGCTCACGGCAAAATATTCATTTATAGTCCCTGCTTCCCCGCCAAATTTCATCTCGCTGGCCGCAGGCAGCATAACCTCCCTGACATACAGTTCAAGCCCCTGGGCCTTCAATTGGCTGCTTAGAAACTTGGCCTGCTCAAGGTCTGTCGACATGCCGGCATATACCCTGTTCTCCTGATCCGGGTCCTGACCTGCGGCAATGCCATATTGCTGCAGCTCTTTTCGGGCCAGTTCCGCACGTTCTTTACTGCTGAACACGCCGTATTGAAGCATGTAATACGATTGTCCCTGGACCTGTACAGCCACGGAAGCTGTTTTGCTAAACTCCACTGGTGCCTGAGTCACGCCTTGGGCCGCTGGATTCACAGGCGTCACCGAACCGCCGGAACCATCCTTGAAAAAGGAAAGCACGACAAATCCAAAAAGAGCCCCGGTCACAATGGCTCCAGTAACGGTACCGATGACCTTCCACAATGAGGCGGGACGCCGCGGGCGATAGGACGAATCTCCCAGCTCAGGATAAACCGAATCTGCAAGATTCCGGAAGTCCTCTGAATGATCTATAAATCCAGTACCGGAGTCATAGGGATCAAGATCATATTCATATCTATCATTCCGGATGTCATCGTCTTCCTGATATGGCTGCAGTCCGGGCAGTATTTCACTCCAAGGATCGTCTTTATTAAATGGATCGGACCAGCCCTGCATCGGGCCCGGAATGACGGTCAGATGATCACGGTTCTTTTTAACGGTTTCCTCTATATGTTCATGACGAGGAGCATTGCTGCTGTCCAGATGCTCCAGTCCTAGAAAATCCTTTCTGATGATCTCTTTTTGCGCTTGCGGGGCGGCTTTCTGTTCTTCCTGTACAACTTCAAGCTGATGGGAGCTTTCCTCATTGAACCGGAAAGTCATTCTCGCTTTGTTCACGGTCATACACCTCACCCTTGTCTCATTACAAAGTATATATGACAGATTGTCCGAAGTTATGCTGGTATGGAAGGAAACTAACCAATGATATTAGGCAAAATACACAAAAAGGACTGTCCCATTCCGCATACGCGGTTTGAAACAGTCCCTACAATCAGACACAAGCCTATGTAAGCAACGGGCCTTACAGGCCTATAGCTCCTTCGCCAACTGATAGCCAACCTTCCAAATATCCCCAGCACCCATCGTGATGACGAGCGTACCCGGCTGAATTCTTTGCTTCAGATCAGACAGCACATCTTCTTTGGTTGGAAGATATCTTGCGCTGGCATTGCTGTTCTGCTTGATCAGCTCAACCAGCTTGGAGGAGTGTACGCCTTCAATCTGCTTCTCTCCGGCAGGCGAATAAATATCCGTGATGATGACCTCGTCGGCTTCGCCGAAAGCTCGGCTAAAGGCATCCAGCAGGAAGAACGTACGGGTATAGCGCTGCGGCTGGAATACGGCGATAATCCGTTTGCCTGTCGCTTTGGCCGCGCTGATCGTCGCTTCAATCTCCGTTGGATGATGGGCGTAATCGTCGATGATCAGGATATCATTTTTTTCGCCCAACACCTGGAAGCGGCGCTTGGCACCATGGAACTTGGAGATGCCTTTGGCAATTTGTTCAAACGGGATCCCCGCTTTAAGGCACGAAATTACCGTTGCCATCGCATTGTACACGTTATGGCGTCCAGGCACCGACAATTCCACCGTTCCGAGCGGAGTACCCTTGTGATTCATCGTAAAAGACACTTGACGGTCACCAAGCACCAGATCGGTTGCCGTATATTCCGCATCCGTATCAATGCCATATGTGGCTACCTGGCAGCGGATTCCCGGAATGATCGCCTGAATGTTGGCATCATCTCCACAAACCACGGCGGTGCCGTCTTCACGGATCTGATTCAGAAACTGGACATAAGCGCCTTTCAGCTTATTGAAGTCTCCGTCATAGTTTTCCAGGTGATCGGCCTCAATGTTGGTCACAATGCCAAGCCATGGATGATACTGTAGAAACGAACCATCGCTTTCATCTGCTTCAGCGACAACGAAATCCCCTTTTCCGGCCTTCGCGTTCGTACCTACGTTCATGATTTCCCCGCCGATAATGTAGGTCGGATCGACGCCGCATTCTTCCATGACCAAAGCAATCATAGAGGAAGTCGTTGTTTTCCCATGCGCACCGGCAACCGCTACGCCTTTACGCTCATTCAGCAGTCTTGCAAGCATTTGTGAACGGTGAAGGATCGGAATATTAAGCTGTTCCGCCTCTACCCGTTCCACATTGTCTTTGGACAAAGCCGTCGAATACACGACAAGATCGGCTCCATGTACCTGCTCCGCCGTATGTCCAATATAAATTTTAGCGCCCTTGGCAGCCAACTTTTCCGTTAATTCCTGAGAAGCCACATCCGAACCTGTGACCTTGTATCCCATTTCCAGCATAACTCGTGCAATGGCGCTCATCCCGTAGCCACCAATACCGATAAAATGAACATGTTCTGAATTCAACAGATTTTCACCAACCTTTTTCAGAATCGGTCTGACCCAGCAGAGCGGCCCGCACATCCGATATCAAGTAAAGCGTGCCAGATACCACCGCTAAATCCTCCGCTTCTGTCCGTGACTTAAGTAGTTCTAGCGCGTTTTTCCAATCCGGTTCTACGATGATCTGCAAACCTGGTTTGCCGTAGGAATGCTTCAGCCCCTCTGCTAATTCATGCAGCGCTTCAGCGTCCATTTTTTTCCGGAAGTCCGGCTCGGTCAGGATAAGCGTATCCACTATAGGAAGTATATGCTTCAAATAGGTTTCATGATGCTTATTCGACAGCATTCCCATCATCAAATTTAAACGTTCATGCGGGTAGTGCCGCTCAATGCTTTTCCGCAAAGATTCGGCACCCTCCGGATTATGTGCTCCATCGAGCACGATGCGCGGCGCAGAGGATACTTCCTCCATGCGTCCTGCCCAGACCGTATCGCGGAATCCTTTTAAAATATCTTCTTCATCCATGACAAAAGCCATGTATTGGCGAAGCACTTCCAGTGCCATCAGCGCCCCGGCCGCATTGGCAATCTGATGCTCGCCCTTCATACCGATCTCAATATCATACTCGCGGAAAGGCCCCGAGAAATGGAAGGACTGGTACGGACCATGCTCGCCCGTATACTCATACTTGAATTTTTCGCCTGCCAAATACAGTGTTGCCTTACATTCCATCGCTTTTTTTCGCAGAACCTGAGTCGCTTCCGGCTGCTGCACACAGCTGACGACAGGCACACCTGATTTGATGATGCCCGCTTTTTCAAAAGCAATCTGCTCCACGGTATCACCGAGAACATCGGTATGGTCCATGCCGACGTTGGTAATGATCGACACCACCGGGAATACAATATTGGTAACATCCAGCCTTCCCCCAAGTCCAGTCTCCCATACGACAATATCCGGCACACACTCCTCTGCATAATACAAAATGGCGAGCGCCGTCGAAACCTCAAACATGGTAGGCGATCCCAGCTCGGTGGAGGCGATTTCTTGTACGATTGGATACAGTCTGTTGGCAAGCGCCAACAGTGATTCCTCAGGGATATCCTCACCATTATACTGAAACCGGTTTGTAAATTTGGTGATGTAAGGGGACGTGAACGTCCCCACCGTATAGCCGCTTTGCAAGAGAACCCGGGTCAAAAATGCGCAGGTCGAGCCTTTGCCATTCGTGCCCGCGATATGAATGAACTTCAGGCGCCGATGAGGATTCTGGAGTATCTCCATCATCTTCTCAATTCTTGACATGCCCGGGCGGATTCCAAAAGGAATCAGCCCGTTAATCCAGTCTACAGCTTCTGTATATGTGTTCAGGTACGCAGAGGCTTCAAATTGATCTCCCATTTACCATTTCACCTTCTGAGATATATTTAATCCAGGAAGCATTGCAGCGCCATGCTCCCAGTCAATCGGTTCCCCGTAAATCAGCCAATCAGCCCTTCAGTTCCTCGATCCGTGCAATGACCTTGCTGCGCTTGTCAGAGTAGTCAGCCATCTTCGCTTTCTCCTCTTCGATGACCTTCGCCGGTGCCTTGGATACAAAACCCTGGTTGCTGAGCTTCTTCTCCACGCGCTCGACTTCGCTGCTTAGGTTCTGCAGCTCTTTTTCAAGACGTGCGATTTCCTGGTCGATATCGATCAGGCCCGCAAGCGGCAGATACAGCTCGGCACCAGTCACAACCGCGGTCATGGCTTTGTCCGGAGTCTCAAGCCCGAGACCGGCTTCAAAGCTGGATGTGTTGCAGAAGCGCTGAACATAAATCTCATTGCGGTTCACGATTTGAAGCATTTGCTCATCCCCGGCTTTCAGAATGAGCTCTATTTTTTTGCTCATCGGTACATTGACTTCGGCACGGATATTCCGTACGGCACGGATGACATCCATCAGCAGGGACATCTCACGCGCAGCCTCGGCATTCTCAAGAGCGGGGTCATACTCAGGCCAAGCGGCCAGTGTAATCGACTCGCCTTGATGCGGAAGATGTTGCCAGATCTCTTCGGAGATGAACGGCATAAACGGATGCATCATGCGCAGCGTGCGGTCAAGCACGTAGGAGAGCACAGATTTCGTCGTATGTTTTGCCGCTTCGTCATCCCCGTAAAGGGACAGTTTGGAGAATTCGATATACCAGTCGCAGAGGTCATCCCAGATGAAGTTGTACAGCAGGCGGCCGGTCTCACCAAATTCATAGGCATCTATTAGACGCGTAATGTCGCGGGAAGTTTCGTTCAGACGGTGAAGAATCCAGCGGTCAGCCGTGCTGAGTTCGCCGCTTATGTCAATGTCGTCATAAGTGAATCCCTGGAGATTCATCAAAGCAAAACGCGATGCATTCCAGATCTTGTTGGCAAAGTTCCGGGCCTGCTCTACGCGTTCCCAGCGGAAACGCAAATCCTGTCCCGGCGTGCTGCTGGTCGAGATCATGTAGCGCATGGCATCCGCACCGTATTTTTCAATAACGTCCAGCGGATCCACGCCATTGCCAAGCGACTTGGACATCTTCTTGCCTTCCGGATCGCGTACCAGACCATGCATTAGCACGTCCTTAAATGGAATCTCGCCGGTAAACTCAAGTGCCGTAAAGATCATGCGGGCTACCCAGAAATAAATGATATCGTATCCGGTCACCAGAACATCTGTTGGATAGTAACGCTTGAGATCTTCAGTCTGGTCAGGCCAGCCAAGAGTCGAGAATGGCCACAGCGCCGAGCTGAACCAGGTATCCAGTACGTCCTCATCCTGACGAAGCGAGGTAGAGCCGCACTTGGAGCACTTCGTTACGTCTTCATGGGCAACATGAATCTCGCCGCAGGATTCGCAGTACCAGGCCGGGATACGGTGTCCCCACCAGAGCTGACGGGAAATACACCAGTCACGTACGTTTTCGATCCAGTTGAGATACGTTTTTTCAAAACGGTCCGGCACAAAGTTTACACCTTTGCCAGATTTCTGCGCTTCAATGGCGGCTTCGGCGAGCGGCTGCATTTTAACGAACCACTGCGTGGACAGGTAAGGCTCTACGACAGCACCTGTACGCTCACTATGGCCAACTTGGTGAAGGTGGTCTTCGATTCTGATCAGGACGCCTTGATCTTTGAGGTCCTGAACGATCTGCTTGCGGCAGTCGCTGCGGTCCATTCCCTGGTATTTACCGGCAAGTTCATTCATTGTGCCGGTCTCATCCATCACCGTAATTTGCGGCAGGTCATGACGCAAACCTACTTCGAAGTCGTTCGGATCATGGGAAGGTGTAATTTTTACAGCTCCGCTTCCGAATTCCTTGTCAACATACTCATCGGCAATAATCGGAATTTCACGGCCGACAATCGGCAGAACGAGCATTTTTCCGATCATGTCCTTATAGCGCTCATCCTTCGGATGAACGGCTACAGCCGAATCCCCGAGCATGGTTTCCGGACGTGTCGTTGCGACCGTAATATGCCCGCTGCCGTCCTTAAGAGGATAGGAAAGGTGATATAAGTGTCCTTGAACCTCTTTATATTCAACCTCAATATCCGAAAGCGCCGTACGGGCAGCCGGATCCCAGTTGATGATGCGTTTGCCGCGATAAATGAGCTCTTTTTCATGCAGCTTAACAAATACCTCGCGCACGGCTTTGGACAGACCTTCATCCAGTGTAAAACGTTCTCTGGAGTAATCCAAGGAGAAGCCCATTTTCGCCCACTGCTCGTGGATGGTCTCCGCATATTTGTCTTTCCACTCCCATACCTTTTCTAGGAACTTCTCCCGTCCCAGGTCATAGCGTGTAACGCCTTCCTCACGCAGTTTTTGCTCCACCTTCGTCTGAGTGGCGATGCCCGCATGGTCCGAGCCCGGAAGCCAAAGCGCGTCATAACCCTGCATGCGCTTGGTTCGGATCAGGATATCCTGCAGTGTAAAGTCGAGCGCGTGCCCGATGTGCAGCATCCCCGTAACGTTAGGAGGCGGAATGACAATCGTATAAGGCTTGGCGTCTTGGCGCTGCCCTGCTTTGAAAAACTCGCCTTCAATCCAGTATTTGTACCATTTTTCTTCGGCTGCCTTCGGATCGTATGTCGTCGGCATCTCCGTCGTTAATTTGTTGTCCTGCTCTGCCATATTTGCATTCCTCCATCACAAGCTCAATCTTTTTGTTTGGAAAAACAAAAAAGCCCTTCGTCCTCAAAGGACGAAAGGCTGTTCTTTCGCGGTACCACCTTTGTTTCGCGTATGCCTGTGCAAAGACATCATAGGCATTTTCGCAGCCTTAATGCAGCTGCTTTCATGTACGCGACACTTCATGCAGATAACGGCTGCAGCCGGTCATACTCTAACCCAAGTAACGGGCTCAAGCAGACAACTCCCGGGCGACTTCGGATGAAATAGCATCCTGCGGAATCTCACAGCGCAGCAATTCCACTCTCTGAAGGGCATGTCAACCTACTATTCCCGATCATCGTTCTTGACAAAATATATGCTTATCATAACTTGGTTGTTGCCTTAAGTCAACATAACTTGGGTTTTGACTATCTAAGTCGGTATCCTGTTGGCATTTATTATTATCATATGTATGATTCTTAAACAGGGGTTCGGGCCAAACACAAAAAAGCACCCGGATCTTTTTCGCGCACCGGGCGCTCCTTGTGTTTATCAAAATATCAATTTTAAGGAATGTAAAGGATCTGTCCTTCCTCAACGGTTTGATCAGCCAGCCGGTTATGCAGTAAAATTTCACGGGCACTGAGCTGGTACCGGTTTGCGATCGTCTCGAGTGTTTCTTCCCGCTGAACAATGCATAAGCGTACTTTACGGAATTGAGTTTTCTCCGTGCTGCTTCCGAGAAATAAATTTTGCCACTGGATCTCATCGCTTCCGCCTACTTCTCGTCCCGCTTCCTCCTTCTTAGGCTCTTCCGACAAAGCCTGCTGTTCCTGCTCTTTCAGGGAACGACTCGAAGCCAGAAGTGAGGAGAATCCGATGGCTTCCTTCTCATCAACCTGCGCTTCTTTTTTGCTGCCAAGAGCGACCCGCATTTCCCGGTCATCCGCCGCTTCCTCCTGTTGAACGGATTCCTGCTGAAAAGCACTGAACGGAAAGACTGGCTCGTGGACCGGTTCCTGCTGAGCAGAAGTCAGGTAAATATCCGTCGCCTGATCCTCGTCCGCCTGAATGGCCGTTTGTTCCGGGTGCAGCAGCTCCGACTCGTCTTCGTGTTCGAAATGCCATACATTCGAGTTCGCCTTGTTCCCGCTGCGTTCCGCGGATTCCTTGTCCGTATGTAACGCGCCGGGAGAAATTTCTTTTTCAGCTGCAGACGTCTCGTCATTCGTCCGCTGCTCTGGAGCCGATTCGAACTGCGGCGGAAAATTCGAAAAGCCGGAGGCTTCAATGCTTTCAGGGACGAAAACGGCTTCCGATGCATATGCCGGCGTCTCGTTACCCGCTGCAAACGCCGCATCACTCGTTTCCCTGATCTCTGCCTCATCCGCACGGCCCTCCTCCTCTTCCAAAAAAGCGGTCAACACAGGATCATTCGCCGGATCGTCTGACGCATGTACAACCGTAAATTCATCAGCATTCCAGGCGGCAGCCGAGTCGCTCACCGCTGTTTCGATTCCCCGAAGCGAGAGCACACCCGTGATATTCAAGCTGCGCTTGGATAAAAGGTCTACGTCGAAATTTTCAATTTCAACGGCAATCTCGTCAAGCGAAGACACACGGTTCGTAGGCACGGTAATTTCTACGGGAATAAAATGCTCGAGACGCTGTATACCGTCCTCCTCCCCGTCGCTTCTGTACAAGCCGCTGAGCATTAGATGACCACGAAGCGCAACCTGCTCCCCCTGGCTGATGACCTGAATATGAGGCAGCAGCTCGATTTCTTCCAGTTCGGCAATTCCGGACACATCTTCCGATAAATGAATCCGTTCATAAATATCAAAGCGCAAACCGTAGGACTGGTCAAACACAGAAATGTCCTCCTTTCGGCATATTTCTAACCATGAGTCTGCTCACGGCATGAGCCCCAAAAAGCGTTACTCATTTTATCTATATGCTCCAAATATAAGGGCATTCCAGTTTTGCACCTATCCGGCGGTTTGCGCCGATATTTTATACATATTATTCTCTCTTGCTCAGCTTGTTATGAAGCTCCTGCAGATCGCTGGGCCATGGATCAACTACTTCAATCCGCTCTCCCGTGAAAGGATGGGAAAAATCCAGCCTTTCGCCATGCAGCGCCTGCCTTCCAATCAAAGACATGCTGCCGCCGTAAAGCGAATCCCCCAGCAGCGGATGACCCAAATGACTGAGATGGACGCGGATCTGATGCGTACGGCCCGTTTCCAGCTCCAAATGCACCAGAGAGGCGTTTTTATACACCTCACCGACACGCACATGCGTAACAGCGTGCTGTCCGGTAGTAGATACGCGTCTGCGCTGCTTGTGATGGCGGTCTTTGCCAATCGGCAGATCAATGACCTTTAGCTCGGCTGAGACCCTACCCTGCACAAAAGCGACGTAGCTGCGGGCAATGCGTTTGTGCCGCATATCTTCATCCAGCTTCAATTGAGCCCAGTCATTTTTGGCATAAAGAACAGGTCCGGACGTATGTTGATCCAGCCTGTGGATATGACGTACGGCAATTTCTTCTCCCTGCATCTGAAAATGCGCAGCGACCGCATGATCAAGGGTAGGTTGCGTTTCGCCTTTCCGCCCGTCAGGATGGATGTTCATGCCAGCTGGCTTATGCACAACCAGGCAAAAATCATCCTCGTACAAAATTTCCAGCTCCCGCCACATCGGTTCGATTCCCGGCTGTTGAACAGGAAAGAGGGCCAGCCGCAGCCGGTCCCCTTTCCATTCCATTCCTTTTTTGGACTGCAGCTGTTTCAGGAGCTTTTCCGGCATGCCCAGTGACTCCAGCAGCCATGCTGCTGCCGCCTGATCCCGGTCCTCAGCTAGGCTTAAGCTTTTCCCCGGAGTCAGTTCCAGCCACTGGCCGCGGCGCGTCCAGGTTCTCACAGGTTTTTCAGGGCGTTGTAGTTGGCTTCGATGGTAGCGTCAATATCCTCGACACTGTGCGCAGCCGACACGAACATCCCTTCGAACTGGGAAGGAGCCACGCTGACGCCCTCTTCCAACAGATTCGCAAAATATTTGATAAAGCGCTGAATATCGCTTGCTCTGGCCGTATCATAGTTCACTACAGGTCCTTCCGTGAAGAAAGGGCAAACCATGGAGCCGACACGGTTCAAGGTTACGGGTACACCCAGCTCTTTGGCGTTTTTCTCAAAGCCGGCAGCCAGGCGCGAAGCACGCTCTTCGAGCTGCTCGTACACCGCAGGCGTCAGCAGTTTAAGCGTCGTATAACCGGCAACCATGGCCAGCGGGTTACCACTGAGCGTTCCGGCCTGGTAGATCGGTCCGGATGGAGCCACCTGCTCCATAATTTCGCGTTTGCCGCCGTAGGCACCGACAGGAAGCCCGCCTCCAATAACTTTGCCCAGGCAGGTCAGGTCAGGTGTAATACCGAAAAGACCCTGTGCACAGTTGATGTTAACACGGAAGCCTGTCATAACCTCGTCAAAAATGAGCAGACTGCCGTAACGTGTGGTAATATCACGCAGTCCCTGCAGGAAGCCTGGAAGCGGAGGAACTACGCCCATATTGCCGGCAATAGGTTCAACAATAACGCAGGCAATCTCCTCGCCGAAACGATCAAAGGCCACCTTGACTGATTCCAGATCGTTGTATGCCACGGTAATGGTATTCGACGCAACACTCTCCGGTACACCAGGGCTGTCAGGCAGACCCAGCGTGGCTACGCCTGAACCCGCTTTGATCAGCAGGCTGTCCCCATGTCCGTGATAGGAGCCTTCAAATTTCAAAATTTTGTCCCGGCCCGTGTACCCGCGCGCGAGACGGATCGCACTCATCGTGGCTTCCGTACCGGAGTTTACCATCCGAACCACATCGATTGAAGGAACCCGTTCACAAACCAGCTTGGCCATTTCCGTTTCGATCAACGTCGGAGCGCCGAAGCTCGTGCCTCTTGCTGCGGTTTCCTGAATGGCCGAGATGACTTCCGGATGGGCATGCCCCATGATGAGAGGACCCCAGGAGCCGATATAATCGATGAAGCTGTTGCCGTCAATATCATAAATCCGCGAGCCCTTGGCATGATCTACATAAATCGGCGTCAGGCCAACCGATTTAAAAGCCCGTACAGGGCTGTTCACCCCACCGGGAAGATAATGCTTGGCTTCTTCAAACGCACTGCGGGAAACCTCTTCTTTACGCTTTCCAGACATACTCATGAAAGTCACTTCCGTTTCATTTATTTTAGCGCTCCTGCATCCAGCGGGCGACGTCTTTAGCAAAATACGTGATGATGATGTCCGCTCCGGCGCGTTTCATGCCGGTCAGCATTTCCTGTACAATCGCCTTCTCGCTGATCCAGCCCTGCATCGCAGCAGCCTTCACCATGGAATATTCACCACTTACGTTATAAGCAACCAGCGGTAGATCAAATTGATCCTTCAGGGTCCGAATAATGTCCATATACGCTAGAGCCGGTTTGACCATCAGCATATCCGCGCCTTCAAGGACGTCGCTTTCCGCCTCACGCAGCGCTTCGCGCGCATTCGCAGGATCCATTTGATAGGTTTTGCGGTCGCCAAACTGCGGTGCCGAATCCGCTGCTTCACGGAACGGACCGTAGAACGCAGAAGCATATTTAACCGAATAGGACATGATCGGCACATGCGCAAATCCAGCTTCATCGAGGCCCGTACGGATCGCCTGTACGAATCCGTCCATCATATTGGAAGGCGCAATAATATCCGCTCCCGCCTTGGCCTGGGATACAGCTGTTTTGGTGAGCAGTTCGAGCGATTCGTCATTCATGACATCGCCGTGAATGTGGCCGTCTACTTCGAAGGTATGAACCATGCCGCAATGGCCGTGGTCGGTAAATTCGCAGAGGCAGGTGTCGGCCACAACGAGCAGATCAGGGTACCAGCCCTTGATCAGGCGGGTTGCTTCCTGAACGATACCGCCTTCCACAAAAGCGGACGTACCCACGCTGTCTTTCGTTTCGGGAATACCGAAGAGCAGCACGGCCGGGATGCCGAGTGCCACGATTTCGTCCACTTCAGCTTTTAGGGTATCAAGCGAAAAATGATAGATCCCCGGCATCGAGGAAATTTCATTTTTGACGCCTTGTCCATAGGTTACAAAAATCGGCATAATCAAATCATTTACGTTAAGTACGGTTTCACGCACCATATTGCGCATGCCTGCGGACTGGCGCAAACGGCGATGTCTTACAATTGGAAAACTCATATTTATAACCTCCTGTGCTGCTTCATTTCGAAATGATGTTATCTTTATTTCACTTGTCGATGTTGATGATTTATATAAGAACAAAGCGAATCCATCAGCCCTTCGATCGTGGACTGTTCAGCAACCACACTCACATGCAGTCCGGCTTCGCGTGCGGTCTTAGCCGTCACTTCCCCGATGCATGCAGCCTCTGTTCTACTGAGCAGCTGCACCGGATCGTGTACACCCATCCGCTTCAGCTTCTCGATCAAATGCGTTACCGTTGAGGAACTCGTAAAGGTAATAACATGAATGGCACCTTCCTCAAGCAGCCTGATCAGCTCGTGATCTTCCTCCTGGCTTATCACCGTCTGATAGGTATCTACAGCCGTGACTTCGAGGCCCATTTCCTCCAGCTTTTCAGGCAGCCAGGTACGTGCCAGGTCACCACGCGGCAGCAGCACTTTTTGGCCAGGCTCCAGCTGACTCTCCAGTGTTTCTATCAGCCCTTCAGCCTGAAAGCGGCCAGGAAGTTCGACCGGAACAATACCCCGCAACTTCAGAGCTTCAGCCGTTGCCGGTCCGACAGCGGCAATCTTAGCCCGGTTCAAACGCCGGATATCCTGGCCTTGCTCGGCCAGATGCCGGTAAAAATATTCGACTCCATTGACGCTGGTAAAGAACACCCAGTCATAGATTTCCAGCCGGTCCAAAGATTCTTGAATCCGCTTCAGGTCATCCTTATCCTGCGGATACACCGTTTCAATGACCGGAAATTCATACGACTCACCGCCCAGCTCATCGATGCGGTTGACCAGCTCAGAGGCCTGCGTCCTGGTGCGGGTAACCAGAATCCGTTGACCGAAGAGAGGGAGAGACTCCGCCCACTTCAGCTGCTCCCGCTGGAGCACCACATTACCGACAACAATGACAGCAGGAGGCTGGAAGTTTGCAGCAAGTACACGCTGCTCAATATCCGCCAGGGTCCCCGTTAATGTGTCCTGCTCAGCGCGCGTTCCCCAGCGCACAAGGGCGACCGGCGTATGGTCTGGACGACCATGCTGCATAAGCTGATCCGCAATATATCCGATTTTGGATACACCCATCATAAAAATAAGCGTACCCGTTGCATTCGTAACTCTCTCCCAATCAATCATGTGGTCTAGCTTGTCTGGGCTTTCATGCCCTGTAATAATCGACAGGGACGAAGCAATTTCCCGATGGGTGACAGGAATGCCAGCATACGCCGGAACGCTGATGGCGGCCGTTACTCCGGGGACAATCTCGTAAGCAATCCCATTTCTTCTAAGCAATCCGGCTTCTTCTCCAACCCGCCCGAAAATGGTAGGATCGCCGCCTTTTAAACGTACAACCGTATGGCCTTCCAGAGCCAGGTCGACGAGAAGCTGATTGATCTCTTCCTGCTTCATCGTGTGACGATCCGGCAGCTTGCCAACATATATTTTTCGGGTACCCGGCTTTACTGCCCCAAGAAGCTGAGGAGCGGCCAGACGATCATAGACAACCACATCCGCTTTTTGCAGACATTCCAGACCTTTCACAGTAATTAACTTGGCGTGGCCTGGGCCTGCACCAACCAGATATACTTTTCCCGCCATCTCCACATCCCCTTATTCTCTGACTTGTTCGAGAATCTTCTCCGCTCCCCGTTCGATCAGCTTCCGGGCGACTTCTTCCCCGAGCTTAACCGGATCCGTACCGAGTAGCGTTTCCTTAAGGATGACATCCCCTTCCGGAGAACCAACCATTCCTGTTAATTGTATAACCTTTTGCCCGGCAAGGGAATATCCCTCCGGCGCCTCAATCAGGACGGCATGCGCTCCGATTGGAACCTGGCAGCCGCCGTTCAGAACTCCCAGGAATTTGCGTTCCGCAGCAACTGTCAACTCAGACTCCTTATCATTATATAAAGATAATAGCTTTAGAAGTTCGGCGTCGTCTTCGCGGCATTCGATCCCGAGCGCTCCTTGACCTACTGCAGGAAGGCAGGTTTCAACCGGAATATAGGCAGTAATTTTATCTTCCCAGCCCATCCGGTAAAGTCCTGCCGCAGCCAGCAGAATCGCTTGATACCCTTCCGTTTCCAGCTTCTTCAGACGGGAATCGATATTGCCGCGAACTGGCTCAAGCGTAAGGTCAGGACGGTAAGCCTTCAGCTGGCTGGAACGGCGGAGACTGCTTGTTCCCACCTTGGCTCCCTGCGGCAAATCATCAATGCTTTTCCCTTCAAGTGTAATCAGGCAATCGCGAGGATCCACGCGGCGTGGCACTGCTCCGTTCACCAAACCATCAGGTAGTACGGACGGCATGTCCTTCATGCTATGTACCGCCATATCAATCTCGCCGTCCATCATGGCCTGCTCAATTTCTTTGACGAATAATCCCTTGCCACCTACTTTGGAGAGCGTCACATCCAATATACGGTCGCCTTTTGTGACGATTTTCTTCACTTCGAAATCAAAATCAAAATCATGCTCCTTGCAAAGCCTTTTCAAGTCGTCAATGACCTGACCCGTCTGAGTCAATGCCAGCGCACTTTGTCTGCTGCCAACTACAATTGTCCGCATTCTTATTCCTCCTGATTGTCGTTGATCCATTGCTTGATTTCCTCCGGACTCCAGGGTCTGAACTCCCCCTGGCTCGGCGGTTCCAGCACTCCCGGACTGCTTGCCTTCCTTAACAATTTTTGCCGGGCTGCCGAGTTGCTAACCTGTTCCTGGATCATTTTTCGCATGAAGTATAAAGCATCGAGATATTCCTCATATTCCGTTCCAAAATCATTTTCCAGCTTCTTTCGAATCGTTCTCGCAGCGAGAGGACCTGCTCCCGAGGTAGAGACGGCTATCAGCAGCCGCCCCCGCCGGAGAACGCTGGGATGTATAAAACTACCGAGATCCGGATGATCCGCCACATTGGCAAGTATCCCCCTTGCCTTGGCTTCTGCCGACACGGACTTGTTCACCTCAGGGTCGTTAGCGGCAGCGTGAACCATAAACGCTCCTTCAAGATCCCCTTCAGCGTATTCGCGGGGCACCCATTTCAGCTTGCCCTGTTCGTGGTATTGCCGGAGAGCCGGTGTTGCTGTTGGGCTAATGACGGTCACGAGCGGCGATCCGGCAAGCAGCTCCTTAACCTTTCTCTCAGCCACCTGCCCCCCGCCAATCATCACACAGACTCTATTCTCACAATCCAACATGATAGGCACATAGGTAGGCATCAAGTCGTCACTCCCCGCTCCAATGGTGAAAATCAGACCACGTATTCAGCACAAAAATAATAATGTTAAAAACGTAGCCAGCCAAAATCCATTTGGCCATAAACGACCCGGAATACTGATGCGAGCGCTTTTTGAACAGATAAAAATAATAAAAGCCGAGTCCTGCGAACGTGGCCAGAACCTTCAAATCCAGCAGCAGATTCAGCCTTCCTTCTGAAATGACGGACAAAGCCGCCACAATAAAGGATACGGTCAGTATCGGCGTTCCGATCAAAGCAAGCGAATAAGCATAACTATCCAGCATTTCCAGGCTTGGCAGCCGTCTTACCGTGTCCGTCCACTTCTTTCCTTTCAATTTTCGGTGAAGGAAAAGATACATGACCGCGAACACCGCGGCAACCGTATAGATGACAAAGCTGAGGTTAGCGAGTGTGATATGCAGAACAAGCAGACCGTGGACCGTCTCCCAGTGTTTAAGCGGATTGATTCCCGGAGTAAACCATATCCTGTTTAATACCATAACGCAAAATCCGATAATACCCAGCAGCAAAACAGCAAATTCAGCCCGCTGTAGCAAATTGATAATGAGCGATGCAACCACAAGACTGAATGATAGCAATAGCAGAAAATCAAAAGTCGTAAAGATCGGAAGCGTCTGTTCTTCCACAGCCCTAATAATTAGGGCGCCTGCCTGTAAAACACCGACTAAAGCAAGAAGCCCTGTACCCATCCGCTTCGCGCCCCGATTGCGTCGAATGCAATCCGAGATAAAAAACAGAAGGCTCAGGGCATAGATATAAATACCGGCATCATAAATTCCAGTGAGCATGTCCACTCCCCCTAAACAGCCTTATAGGCCTGCTGGTGTCAGCGAACCTTTAATGGCGAACGGTTTGTTTTCATGCTTCTCTCTGCTGAGTTCTTTTTGGGCTGAACCGGACGATTTCACTTTGCTTTTGTCCTGCCCGGCTTCATTCAAATCTTTTTCGAGTGCAAAAATCTGCGTGAAATACTCCAGCGCCTCGTTTCCGTTTTTGCCTGCCGAAAGCTCTTTGATCTGGTTGATTGGGTCGTGCATCATCTGGTTCACAATGCTCTTGGTCAGGCGGCGGATTACTTTTCGCTGATGCTCGTCCAGCTCCGGCAGCTTGTTGAACAAGCTTTGCAGCGTTTCTTCATGAATGTGCGAGGACTTTTCCTGCAGTGCGCGAATAGCGGGTCTGACACCCAGCGTTCTCAGCCAAAGGCGGAACTCATCCATCTCTTCCTGAATCATCACTTCGATTTTGGCCGCCTCGGCTCTGCGCATCTCCAGATTACTCTCCACAATTCCTTCTAGATCATCAATATCATACAAGAAGACATTGTTCAATTCGGCGATACTCGGATCAATATCACGCGGAACGGCAATATCGATTATAAACAGAGGTCTTGATTGGCGCTTCTTCATATTTTCGCTAACCTGGGTACGGTTCAATACGTAATCCTTGGCCCCGGTGGAGCTGATCAAAATATCCACTTCATGCAGACGCTCCATGGCTTGATCCATGGTACAAGATGTCCCCTGGAATTTACTTGCCAATTCTTCCGCGCGTGCGAGCGTACGGTTGGCCACGATCACCTCTTCCGCGCCGTTCGCATACAAGTGTTTCACAGTAAGCTCACTCATTTTCCCGGCACCGAGAATCAGCACCTTCTTGTCATCAAACATGCCAAAAATCCGTTTGCCCAGCTCCACGGCTGCATAGCTGACGGAAACGGCACTTTCACCAATCGATGTTTCAGAGTGCGCTCTCTTGCCAAGCGTAACCGCTTGCTTAAACAGCATATTGAACCATGTTCCGGTCGCCTTTTCCTGCTGGCTTTGCAAAAATGCGGTACGAACCTGGCCCAGAATTTGCGTTTCTCCAATCACCATGGAATCCAGGCCGCAGGCAACGCGAAACAAGTGTGAGATCGCCTGCTCATCTTCATATATATATAAATGCTGGGTAAATTCCTCGCGGGGAATGTCAAACCACTTCTCCATAAAGCTGCGGATAAAATATCCGCACATATGCAGATGGTCCACCACAACATAAATCTCCGTACGATTGCATGTTGCCACAATGACGCCTTCCATCACGCTTTTCGTTTGCATGAGCTGGCTGAGCGCTTCCGGCAGTTCATTTTGTTCAAACGTAAACCGTTCCCTTACTTCTACAGGCGCTGTACGATAGTTCAAACCGACAACGACGATGTGCATTTATATGTTCACCTGCCTAAGGTTCATTTCAAAAAAAAAGATCCAATTCAGGATATCTTTTTTGGCTTGAGATAATATTCATTTTCACTATGTTAATTATATCACAGTTGTCCAGCCTCTCTGAATCATTTTATGAAATGTTTTTGAAAATACACCGATTGGACAAAAGGAGACATACACTCCCTCAGGAGTATTTTATTATCCTGCCATAAACTTCAAAACTTTATACTTATAAATCTATTTCCCTTTCATCAGTGCGGCAAGCTGCTTGCCTGTTTTTTCAAGCTCATCATTTTGGGAGGATATCACATGCCCGCTCTCACTAAGCAACTGCTGGTAAGACTGAACCGCTCCGGAAAAGAGTTCGCTGTATGAACCGAGAAGCTCCTTCTCTGATTCGCTGAGCGGACGGTTCCCTCCGATCTGCCAAGACGTGATGACATCTACTAGACCCCCAATCGCCGGAAACGGGTACAGCTTATCACCGCCTACTGAATTCACCAGCCGGTCATGGGTATACGCAGCCGAATAAGCCGCCAGCTTCAGCGCATTGAGATCACTGGTATTGCCACTGTGTGCCGCATCCATCAGTGAGGTATTCAGCACCTGCATCTGAAAAAGAGACACCTCATACAGCATTTGCTCCGCATCCGCATGTCCCTTCTGCGGTAGCATCATCCGGTACCCCTGGTACACAAGAATCGCAAATAGCAGCGCAATCAGGCATAAAAATAGGATATCTCTTGATTTACGTCTTCTCATCGATCATCTTGGCCCCCCAAAGCTTCGTTCACGAGCTTGTTCCATACCTACAGTATATGGGACCTCCATAAAACAAATAACCATGGAGACGGATCTCCATGGTTATGATTCATTATCAGTATTAAGTGCGCCCAGCCTTTATACCAGCTCGACCTGTTTCATTTCCGGTGTTTCCACCTTCAACTCGCCCAAACCGCGTACAAGCTTTTTCGCATACGTTTTTTCTGGCTTCAAAACGGATACCAGGTAATCAATTGCTAGTTGTGGATCGACTGTTTCGCCACAGGTGTAGCAATCAATCGCAGCAAATCCTCTCTCGGGGTACGTATGAATCGAGAGGTGACTTTCTGACAGTAAAACAAGCACTGTCGCTCCTTGAGGTTCAAACTGCTTGGATTGTACTGACATCACTGTTGCACCGCATGCTTCAGCAGCTTCAACCATATGAGCCTGCAAAAATTCCGCGTCGTTCAGCATATCGAAGTCGACTCCCCAAGTATCAACAGCAACGTGTCTTCCGAAAGTTGAATATTCCATCTTCCGGTTTCCCCCTTCCTAGGAATAAAATGTTTGAAAATTTCATCCGCTAGGACCTACGTCATTCACTTCCCGAGGGAATAATCTCTCGCAACATTCAATGTTCTGAGTGAATCCTGGTTCCTAATATATTCTTTTCAACGAGATTAAAAATAACATCTATCAGGGCGAATTGCAATACTTTTTTCGAAATCCCGGGCGTTTTATTTATTCATATTTGTCCCAGCCAAAATGTGGCTACATTTATGTTATATACATTTTTACATAGCGCCTTCCATTTTCATCTTTTCAGAAAAAAAGAACCCCTCCACAGCGGAGAAGTTCCCTTTTATTCATGTATATGATCATGCCTCTAATGCAAACCATTTCGCGGTACCCTGCCGCAGCTTATCGTCGATAAGGGCGATTTGTTCACGGGTTGTTGCTTTATTTCGTTCATCAAGCCAGTAGTTGATGTCCTGGTAAAGCCGCGAAATCTCCTGTTCCACATCATCGAGCTGATAAATCCTCTGCAGCTCGCCTACGGTATGCTTGTATTCATACACCAGCTTGCTGTGAGATGGGGTAACTTCCGCAATTTTTCGAACTGAGCCATTCTCATAATAATACATCATTGTGAAGCCTTGATAAATCCGGTTAACAACGCCTTCGCCCTTGCAGGCCGCAAACAGCTTGCGCACCAAATTCGTCAAACGAGGGTTCACCAAGCGGCATGACAACTCACAGAAGTACAGGCCATTCTTACGTTCCAGAGGGAAATGAACCTCCTCACCGCTTTCGTCTTCCAGCACAATCTCTTGTCCTCCGCTATCCAGCACCTTAACGATTACGTGCATGTGACAGCATTCAGCCGAATGCATAAACTGGTTCAATTGAAGCTCCGTCATTTGTAAAGTGGCTTTAACATACTCTGTGGCTAACCGCTGAGCCATAAAAATCTCCTCAATTCTTTGTAATGACTATAGAATGCAAATGTTTTCAGCGGAGCTGAATCATTCTATAATCTGTAAGAAAAATTTCCGCTAAGGGCGGATTTCTTAACGATCCTTAGTATTATTATACAGCACAACTCAAAACGAATGCTTGCGGACGAAACCATGAATTTTCTTCATATTTCATAAAAAAACGGATTAAACCGGATTTTTGAGTAAACTTTTTACGAGATGCTCACTTTCCTGCTGGTTAAAGTCTGAATCCCTACGCAATACGCCGAAAACATCAAATGATAGAGCTCGGCTTTTCTCAATTATTCAGCGGTTTGCTCAGAATCAGGCTGAATCGTATCAGCTTGCTGAAGTCCGGCAATGGATTCGATATGCGCCCATAATTCTTCTTTACCCAATCCGGTTTCGGATGAATACATGACGAAGGCATCCGTTTTGCGCAAAGCCAAACATTCTTTCATTTGCTTTACGTGCTTCTGCCAGCGGCTCTTCGGAATTTTGTCCGCCTTGGTAGCTACCACGCAGATTGGAATGTCATAATGCTTAAGCCAGTCGTACATCATCTCATCATCTTTGGTTGGGGGATGACGAAGATCCACGATCAGCAGCACCAGTTTGAGCGGTTCCCTCTCAAGCAGGTATTTCTCGATCATTTTGCCCCACACCTGCCGCTGAGTCTTGGAGACCTTCGCATAGCCATATCCCGGAAAATCGACGAAATACAGTTCCTCATTAATCCGGTAATAGTTGAGATGTTGGGTTTTGCCTGGCGTAGAACTGGTTCTGGCCAGATTTTTGCGGTTGATCATTCGATTGATGAGTGACGACTTGCCTACATTGGAACGCCCTGCCAGACCAATCTCCGGCAAGGCGTCCTCAGGATATTGGTCAGGGCCTACGGCACTGATTACAAATTCCGCTTGGGTTACTTTCATGTCAATGATTCCTCTCTAATGCACTCCCGCCTGCTCCACAAGCGCATGTTTCAGCACTTGATCCATATGGGACACCGGAACAAACTCCACTTCATCTTTGACACTGTCGGGAATGTCGCGTAGATCCCGTTCATTGTCTTTGGGGAGCAGTATTTTTTTGTAGCCAGCACGGTGCGCTGCCAGTGATTTTTCCTTCAGGCCGCCAATCGGGAGCACCCGTCCGCGCAGCGTAATTTCCCCGGTCATTGCCACATGCTTGGAAACATGCTTTTTAGTAAGAGCCGATATAAGAGCTGTTGCGATCGTAATACCGGCCGATGGACCGTCTTTCGGAATAGCGCCCTCAGGAATGTGGATGTGAATATCGTTTTTTTCATGGAAATCGGTGTCGATGCCGAGATCTGCCGCCTTGCTCCGCGTATAACTGAATGCAGCCTGCGCCGATTCCTTCATCACATCGCCGAGTTTACCTGTGAGCGTCAGCTTGCCGGTACCCGGCACAACCGTCACCTCGATCATTAGCGTTTCGCCGCCTACCTCAGTCCAGGCAAGACCTGTAACAGCTCCAATCTGGTCTTCGAGATCAGCCACGCCATGACGAAATTTGGCAGCGCCCAAATATTCCTTGATATCATCCGGTTCAATCGTGATGGACTCCGCTTCGCCTGAAACAATTTTCTTCGTAGCTTTACGGCAGAGCGCCGCTACCTGCTGCTCCAAATTACGGACGCCGGATTCACGCGTATATTCACGAACCACTTTAAGCAGCGCTTCTTCTCCAATATGAAGCTGCTCTTCCTGCAGGCCATGTTCCCTTTTCTGCTTCGGCAGAAGGTAGCGCATCGCAATCTGCAGCTTCTCGAGCTCAGTGTATCCTGGAATATTGAGCACTTCCATACGGTCCAGCAAAGGCC
The DNA here is from genome assembly GCF_022898935.1 of Paenibacillus mangrovi. Taxonomy (GTDB): domain Bacteria; phylum Bacillota; class Bacilli; order Paenibacillales; family Paenibacillaceae; genus Paenibacillus_AQ; species Paenibacillus_AQ mangrovi. The sequence continues at coordinate 46,076 of NZ_JALIRP010000008.1, forward strand.
GCGGTATATTGTGAATGGTGTTGGCCGTTGTGATAAACATGACCTGAGATAGATCAAATGGAATCTCAATAAAATGATCGCTGAATGTGTTGTTTTGTTCAGGATCCAGCACTTCCAGCAATGCGGAAGAGGGGTCACCCCGAAAATCCGAAGCCATTTTATCAATCTCATCCAGCAAAAATACAGGATTGAGCGCCCCTGCATTTTTCATCCCCTGGATAATCCGTCCTGGCATGGCCCCAACATAGGTACGGCGGTGACCGCGGATTTCGGCTTCATCACGGACGCCTCCAAGCGAGATGCGGACGAACTTGCGATTCAGCGATCTGGCAATAGAACGAGCAAGCGAGGTTTTACCCACACCCGGAGGTCCAACTAGGCAAAGAATAGGACCCTTCATCTTTTTGACGAGCTTCTGCACAGCCAAATATTCCAGAACCCGCTCTTTTGGTTTATCCAGACTGTAATGATCCTCGTTCAGCACTTGTTCGGCTTTGTGGATATCCAGGTCATCCTCGGTCTTATTGCTCCAAGGAAGAGCAAGCAGCCAGTCGAGATAGTTGCGGATTACGCCGCCTTCCGCGGAGCTTGCAGGCATTTTCTCCAGGCGGTCAATTTCCTTCTCGACCTTTTCCTTCACTTTCTCAGGAAGTTCCTGATTCGCCATCAGATCGCGCAGTTCTTCCACTTCTCCCGCGCGACCCTCTTTCTCGCCCAGCTCTTTCTGGATCGCCTTCATCTGCTCACGCAGATAATATTCCTTTTGGGTCTTCTCCATCTGCTTCTTGACGCGCTGGTTAATCTTTCGCTCCAGCTCCAGCACTTCGCGTTCGTTGTTGAGGATATCCAGCAGCTTCTCCAGACGTTTGCCAACATCGATGGTCTCCAGAATTTCCTGCTTATCCTTGATCTTGAGCGATAGATGACTGGTAATGACATCTGCAAGACGGCCTGGCTCCTCAATATCGGATACCGCGGCAAGCGTCTCCGGAGTCACCTTTTTCGATAAATTAATATAATGCTCAAACTGACTCAGCACAGTACGCATCAGCGCATCCACTTCGGGATTGTCGCTTTCCTCTTCATGCAGCTCCCGGGCGAGGACTTCGTAGTACTCCTCGTTGTCCGTATACTGTATAATTTCGGCGCGTTCCATCCCTTCCACCAGAACACGGATGGTGCCGTTTGGAAGCTTAAGCATTTGCCTTACATTGGCTACTGTGCCAATACGGAAAATATCTTCTTGGGTTGGTTCCTCTATGTTCACCTCAGATTGAGAACAAAGGAGAATCAGATTATCTTCCACCATCGCTTTTTCCAGAGCCTTGACCGATTTCTCCCGGCCTACATCGAGATGCAGTACCATGCTCGGGTAGACTAGAAGGCCTCGCAAAGGCAATAACGGAAAACGGCGGCCTTTCGCTTTACTTAGCCCCATCGCTTTTGTACCTCCAGCCGTTCTCAAGTTATAAACATCCGGTTTTATTTTAGCAAATGTTCACAGAAAACACCAATTATTAAGCGACTTTAACATGTTCCCGCATCGGTAATTTGCCCGGAACGGCCTGGTTTTGCCTGCAGGAATGAAGCCGCAGGGGCTTGCGGGAAGATCTCCGGTGCAGCGCTTTTCTCCACAGCATCGTTTACTTCTTCCGGTACCTGCACATCCACCATCGGCTTCAGTTCGATGCCGAAGACATGAACGAAAACCTCCTGTATGTTGTCTACCGGAATTACACGAAGGCCATCCAGATTCTCAAACAGCGTCTGCCAGTTCTCCTTCGGAATGATCACTGTGGTCGCACCAGCCTGGAAAGCCGCTTCAACCTTGGCAATAACGCCGCCAATTGGCTTCACCCGGCCATGGATGCTAATTTCTCCGGTCATGGCAATTTGGTTGTCTACCTGTAAGCCCCGGATTGCCGACATGATCGCAGTAGCCATGGCAATTCCTGCCGATGGTCCGTCGATTGGCGTTCCACCAGGGAAGTTGATGTGTAGATCATAATCTCCAGGTTTTAACCCCAGGGAACGGAGTACGGTCAATACGTTTTCCACCGACCCTTTAGCCATACTTTTACGCCGCAGCGTCCTGGAGCTTCCACCAATTTCCTCTTCCTCTACTACGCCTGTAATATTGTATTTACCTTGACCGTCACCAACAGGCACCGCTGTAACTTCGATTTCCAGTAGAGTTCCCATGTTCGGGCCATATACAGCCAATCCATTCACAAGCCCTACCTGCGGTCGATCTGGGATCTTCCGGTCCGGACGCGGCTGGAGCTGGCTGCTGCTCGCCACCCACTCGACGTCGGATGCGGCCAAAGAATCTCTTTTCTCGGTGAGAGCAAGTCCGGCTGCCAGCTGAATGATGTTGACAGCTTCACGTCCATTAGTTGCATACTGCTTTACGACCTCGACGGCCTCAGGGCATGGCTTAAGCCCGATTTTCTGAATCGCGTCCTCGGCAATTCGTCCGATCTCATCCGGCAGAAGCGGCCGGAAATAGATCTCCATGCAGCGGGAGCGCAGCGCTGGCGGCAATTCCTGCGGCGAGCGTGTAGTCGCACCGACGAGACGGAAATCCGCCGGCAAACCATTTTGGAAAATATCATGGACATACGCAGGCGTATTGCTGTCCTCTGAATTGTAGTATGCACTTTCGAGCAGAACTTTACGGTCTTCCAATACTTTTAACAACTTATTCATCTGAATTGGATGCAATTCCCCGATTTCATCGACAAACAATATTCCGCCATGCGCTTTCGTGACCGCTCCTGGTTTAGGCTGCGGAATACCCGCAACCCCCATGGAGCCAGCGCCTTGGTAAATCGGATCATGTACGGAGCCGATCAGCGGATCGGCGATGCCGCGCTCGTCAAAACGCGCTGTTGTGGCATCAATTTCCGTGAACTTGGCATCGGCTTTAAAAGGAGATGCAGGATTTCGTTTCGCTTCTTCCATAACGACGCGTGCAGCAGCGGTTTTTCCGACTCCCGGCGGTCCATAAATAATGACATGCTGCGGGTTGCCGCTGCACAGCGCAGCCTTTAACGCTCGCAGGCCGTCCTTTTGGCCGACAATGTCCTGAATAGACTGCGGCCTCGTTTTCTCCGCCAGCGGCTTTGTTAACGAAATGGAACGCAATTTCCGCAGCTTATCCATTTCTTTGCGGGACTCCCGGTCCACGGCGGTTCGATTTGTTTTTTGTCCGCGAAGCAAATTCCAAAAATAAACGCCGATGATGACGGCAAAGAAAAATTGAACCAACATCATAACCATGCTTAAATTCATTTCAAAACCCTCCCGTTTCTCTTGAGTGACCAGAGGTTGGCCTAATACATGGTAGTATAGCCGTTTAACACACAGGTAAACGCCTTAAGCAGGATTTATGGGCAGGTTTTTCGAAATCTAACAAAAAAAGCTGCATACCTTTCAATTTGAAAGGCAATACAGCTTGATTTTTTCGCTTGATTAATGCTTGCGTCCCGGAATCGTACCGGTCTCTTCATAAACTTTGACGATCGAATCAATTTCTTTTTTGAGCTCATTCACCATCTCTGCTTCCGGCACTTTACGGATCATCTCCCCGTAGCGGAACAGCAAACCTTCACCGCGACCGCCGGCAATGCCGATATCCGCCTCACGGGCTTCACCCGGACCGTTTACCGCACAGCCCAGCACCGACACTTTAATCGGCACTTTCAGCTTCGAAATATACTCCTCAACCTCATTGGCAATCGAGAACAGATCGATATCCAGACGTCCACATGTTGGACAGGATACCAGCGTCGCTGCATTCGAGATGAGACCGAAGGTCTTCAGCAGCTCACGCGCTACTTTAATCTCTTCCACCGGATCCGCACTCAGTGAAATCCGAAGTGTACTGCCGATCCCCATAGACAGCAGCGCACCGATGCCTGCCGAGCTTTTGATCGTTCCCGAGAACAACGTTCCGGATTCAGTAATCCCGAGGTGAAGCGGATAAGGGATAACTTCAGCCGCTTGACGATAAGCTTCGATCGCCATAGGCACATCGGATGCTTTGAGTGAAACGATAATATCGTGGAAATCAAGCTCCTCCAGGATATTAATATGGAACAGCGCGCTTTCCACCATCGCCTCCGGTGTTGGATAACCGTATTTCTCTAGCAGGTGGTTTTCCAGAGAGCCCGCGTTAACACCAATACGGATCGGAATGCCCCGCTCTTTACATGCTTTAACAACGGCTTCAACTTTATCACGGCTGCCGATGTTTCCCGGATTGATACGGACTTTATCGATGCCATTTTCAATCGCCTTGAGAGCGAGCTGATAGTTAAAATGAATATCCGCAACCAGAGGGATATGAATGCGTTTCTTGATCTCTTTAATCGCCTCGGCAGCTTCCTTGTTGTTGACGGTTACGCGGACCAGCTGACAACCGGCCTCCTCCAAGCGGTGGATCTCAGCAACAGTTGCCTCCACATCTGCGGTTTTCGTCGTACACATGCTTTGAATGATGACTTCATTGCTTCCGCCGATCGTCAAATTACCGACTTTAACAGGTCTTGTGTCTTTTCTCAAAAACATGATTTTTTTCTCTCCCATAACGCCAAGACTCCACCCCTGCTCTCTAAGAAGGCATAAAGCCAGAGAGAAGGAAGTGGAGAAAAGGCAATGAATTTCCGAAAGCAGCCTTACCTTCCAGGGAAGGATTAGGCACTTTCTTCCTGTTTATTCTCTTTCTTGCTGATCAGTTCAGGCACGATCTTTTCCTTCACGACTTGCTCGGTAATGACGCAGTCTTTGATATCATCGCGGGAAGGAACTTCGTACATCACATCAAGCATGATGCCTTCGATGATCGCTCTGAGACCGCGGGCGCCGGTATTGCGCTTAATTGCTTCTCTTGCGATGGCTTCAAGGGCTCCCGGCTCGAATTTAAGCGTGACGTTATCCATTTCCAACAGCTTTTGATACTGCTTCGTCAGCGCATTTTTCGGTTCAGAAAGGATACGTACAAGCGTCTTCTCATCGAGTGGCTCCAGTGTAGAGATGACAGGAAGACGTCCCACGAATTCCGGAATCAGACCAAACTTGAGCAGGTCTTCCGGAAGCACCAAACCAAGGTATTCGCCTGGTTTAAGATCCTTTTGGTTTTCACCAATGGCGTTAAATCCGATAACCTTTTTACCAATCCGGCGCTTGATCATTTGCTCCAGTCCGTCAAAGGCACCACCGCAAATGAACAAAATATTCGTCGTATCGATTTGGATGAATTCCTGATGAGGATGTTTGCGTCCGCCTTGCGGTGGAACCGAAGCAACCGTTCCTTCAAGAATTTTGAGGAGGGCCTGCTGCACACCTTCACCGGAAACATCGCGTGTAATCGACGGATTCTCGGATTTACGTGCTACTTTATCAATCTCATCAATATAAATAATGCCGCGTTCGGCTTTTTCCACGTCATAATCTGCGGCCTGGATCAGCTTCAGCAAAATATTCTCTACGTCTTCACCGACATAGCCGGCTTCCGTCAAAGAAGTCGCATCCGCAATCGCAAATGGCACGTTCAGAATTTTAGCCATGGTTTGAGCGAGCAATGTCTTACCGGAACCGGTAGGACCAAGCAGGAGAATATTACTCTTCTGCAGCTCTACATCTTCAATTTTGCTGCCGGTGTTAATCCGTTTGTAGTGGTTATAGACGGCAACGGACAGCGATTTCTTTGCCTGCTCCTGACCGATCACGTATTGATCCAGAATATCGCAGATTTCCTTTGGCTTCGGAATATCCTTGAGATCCAGCTCTTCATCGTGACCGAGCTCTTCCTCTACAATCTCCGTGCAGAGTTCAATGCATTCGTCGCATATATAAACTCCGGGACCAGCAACAAGCTTACGCACTTGTTCCTGGGATTTCCCGCAAAAAGAGCATTTCAGCTGCCCTTTTTCATCGTTGAATTTAAACATGTAAACACCCCTTTAAGATTTAATCGGTGAAGTGAGAACTTGGTCGATAATGCCGTATGCCTTCGCTTCTTCCGCGCTCATGAAAAAGTCACGATCCGTGTCGCGTTCAATTTTTTCAAGGGGCTGACCTGTGCGTTCCACATATATTTGATTGAGCTTTTCTCGTGTCTTCAAGATCCAGCTCGCATGGATCTGGATGTCGGCTGCCTGCCCCTGAACTCCGCCCAGCGGTTGATGAATCATCACTTCACTATTGGATAGCGCAAATCGTTTACCCGGAGCGCCGGCTGTGAGCAGGAGTGAGCCCATGCTTGCTGCCATGCCTACACAGATCGTAGATACATCCGGTTTAATGAATTGCATTGTATCATATATACCCATCCCTGCGGTAACAGAACCACCCGGAGAATTGATATATAAATGGATATCTTTCTCTGGATCTTCCGCTGCAAGGAACAATAACTGTGCTATGACGAGATTGGCGACATCATCGTCGATCGCACTGCTGAGAAAAATAATGCGATCTTTCAGCAATCTGGAGTAAATATCGTATGATCTTTCACCCCGACTTGTTTGCTCTACAACCATAGGTATCAGACTCATGTGTCCAACCTCTTTTCCAATTAAAGATGTAATGCGTGTATCCATCAGGCTTACAGCATTATTCTAACATGTTCAAAGCATGATGTCATTTTTCACTTCATACCCCGCAATAAAGTGTATGAATCCGGTACGTCGATAGACGTTTTTCTTAAGATATCAGAAAGTTTAAGTCGATAAACGTTTTCTTATGTATGGGAGAGATAATTTTATCCATTTCATACTTTAATTAGGAATAAAATGGATAATCCCAGTTAAAAATAAGGCACGCAATGGAATATACGTGCCTTATCTCTCTATAGATTCATATGACAGGCATCACTTTCGTCACACCTGGATTTGAATTCTCAAAAATCTTCCGGTTATTATTCTGCTGTTTCTTCAGCAGCTTCTTCGCTACCTTCAACTTCCTTGCTGTTTTCAACGAGGAGTTCCACGGTTTTGCGAAGGGAAATTTCGTCACGCAGGCTTGCAAGCGATCCGTTAGCTGTCAAAATGTTGCGGATTTCGTCAGCGGAACGTTTGTATGCTTCAGCCATAGTTTCGAGTTCCTTGTTGATGTCTTCTTCGGTAACCTCGATGTTTGCTTCTTTAGCGATTTGCTCAAGAACAAGGTTGTTACGAACGCGCTTTTCAGCATCGTCTTTCATTTGCTCTTGCAGATCAGCTGTTGTTTGTCCGGAGAAGCTCAGGAACATTTCAAGGTTCATGCCTTGGCCGCGCAGACGGTTGTCAAAATCACGCATCATGTTTTGAATTTCGCTGTCGATCATAGCTTGCGGAATTTCCACTTCAGCATTTTCGGAAACCTTGTCTACGACTGCGGCTTCTTTTTTGCCTTTTGCTTCTTGTTCCTTGCGAGCCAGAAGTTCTTTTTTCAGATCTTCTTTGTACTCGGCCAGCGTTTCAAATTCACTTACGTCTTTTGCGAATTCGTCATCCAGCTCAGGCAGCTGTTTGCGTTTGATTTCGTGAACTTTCACTTTGAAGACAGCTTGTTTGCCAGCCAGTTCTTCAGCATGGTATGTTTCAGGGAATGTCACTTCAACATCCTTGAAGTCGCCTGTAGCAAGGCCTACAACCTGCTCTTCGAATCCAGGAATGAATGTGCCGCTTCCAAGTTCCAGAGAATAACGCTCTGCTTTTCCGCCTTCGAAAGGTACGCCGTCTACAGAGCCGTCAAAGTCAATCACAGCGATGTCGCCGTCTTGAGCTGCGCCTTCTTCGATCACAACGAGTTCAGCATGACGCTCTTGCAGACGATTCAGTTCTTCGTTTACTTCTTCTTCAGATACTTCTACCTTCTGTGCAGTCACTTCAACGCCTTTGTATTCGCCAAGAGTAACTTCTGGTTTAACAGTTACTTTTGCTTTGAATTTAAAGGCTTGTCCTTTTGCAAATTGATCGATTTCAACTTCAGGACGGTCTACAGGAAAGATGTCTGTTTCGTTAACAGCTTCTGTATATACTTCTGGAAGCAAAATATCAATGGCGTCTTGGTACAGAGCTTCTACTCCGTAACGAGCCTCAAAGATCGGCCGAGGTACTTTACCTTTACGGAATCCAGGTACACTCGCTTTTTTAACTACTTTATTAAAGGCCTTGTCGAGCGCATCAGTTACACGATCCGCCTCTACTTCAACTTCAAGAACGCCAAGGTTCTTCTCTATTTTTTCCCAGGTTGCTTTCATTTTATGCTTTCCCCTCCAAAAATATTTCACATGGTCATGAGTTTAACACGCACAGAATAACCACTATAGTATAAACAAGATCAGTCCCTTTTTCAAGGGCATACCTTAAGCAAGTGTTCAAGAAGAACTCCCTGTTCTTTCTAAACATTCGTACCTGCGGTAACAAACTGTTTCATGGTGCGGTAAGCCTGCTCAAAGCAAAAGCGCATCGTGTCTGTCACACCGTACATGTGTCTGATTTCTTCCTCATTCCTGCTGCCCGTCAGACTCTCGGAAACAATCTGGTGCAGCGAAGCGGCCCAAATGTCGATCGTCTCATCGTTTTCATCAATAATGGAATAATAATCCTCAGTACCGTAAATGGCCATGATAAACTGCGTCCAGAGCTCCTGTGCAAAGTAAAAAAGCGTTGGTTCCTGGACTTCTGTCTGCCCTGCCACACGTTCAGTAATCAATCCGACCTGAGGTGGAAATTCATCCGGGCTCAGCGGCACCGTCTCCACATCGACTCTGGCCCGTTCTTGACCCCGAATCAGTTCGATGCTCCCCTGCATTCCGCGTTTGCGCAGCGTCTGAAGCACCCGGAATTGCAGCAGCGGATGAAGTGAACGGCTTTGCAGCCACTGTACGAGCGACTCGTCGATAGCAGCCCCTTCAAAAAACGAAAGCTGTTCAAGAGCGAGAATATTGTGTTCACTAAACGGTTCCTGCATGGCCGTCTGCAGCAGCTTGTCCGCATAGAAACGATCTTCGGCCAGCTTGGCCTGGACATTCCGACGTTTCATTTCATCTTCGCTGGGCTCATCCTCTTCTGTGTCCCTGGTGTACTCGCCATCTGTACCGCTGCGGTTGTGCTCCGGAAACGCCGCTTCCAGCCATTCTAACAGCGCCTGCCATTCGTCATAATGCCGCTCATCCTGGCCTTGGCACTGCAGCAAAAAACGCAGAAGATCCATTGCCTCCCCGTACCGTTCGTTTTCCAGCATGACTGTCAGCTGAATCTGATAGAAGTCGAGTGTCTTTGGAAAGAGGACTAAGTTGTCTTTTGCTGGGGAATTGGAATCTTTAATAGGGGGTTCCTCCTTTCTGTCCGGATATGGTCAATTAATTGTTGATTATAGCATACCCGCTTGGCAGTTGAAAAAAACGGCTTGCATATGTACAAGTCTCTTATGAATATTGATATAATGTCACCCGGGTAAAAAGCGGCACAAAGAGCATTAATAATGAATGAATCTTTTGAAACAGTATTTTGCTTTTTTATGGCTTCGTACGATTTTTATTTAATTATATTAAATTATTGTTGTAAATTTCTAATTCATGTGATATGATATTTCTTGCTTGAAATTTTCCATGTCCCAGTAGCTCAGCTGGATAGAGCAACGGCCTTCTAAGCCGTCGGTCGGGGGTTCGAATCCCTCCTGGGACGTATAAAAAGCCACTCTTCGGAGTGGCTTTTTGCTTTCCTCAGAGGGATGAGAACCCTTTAGGGTTCGTCGGAGCATTCGCTTCGTTAGCATTCGATTCGTTTCGCAGTCAGCCTGTTAGGGCTGTAACCTTTGGGATTTATCAAAAGTTTCTCTTCAGATAGGTCAGTGGCTTAAACCAATAATCAAGCATCAGCCACCAATTATATAGTGGCTGATGCTATTCTCTCCTCTTCGCAATGCGGAGAGAACTATGCCTTTGCGATGGCTGGTCGTTTACATTATTAGCTTCGAAGCAGCGGAGAGGACGAAACAATTCCGGAGAAGCGGAAGCGGTCGCCTTTGCTCCTGAAATTCTACCTTTCTAACTTATAATCGAGGAATTTCAGGGGCAACACGCGATCGGAGGAATGTTTCGTACTCGCAGCGTTTACCCACAAAAATATTCACAGCCTGGAGTGCGCTTCCTCCCTCTTACTCCTCCTCCGTCGCCTGCCTTGCGTGATTATACAACTGCTCATAGTACCCGTGCATCGCGATCAGCTCATCATGTGTCCCCTCCTCGACCGCTCTTCCTTCCTTCATCACAAGGATACGATCGGCATGCATTACCGTGGACAGACGGTGGGCGATGATAAGCGTTGTACGTCCCTTAGAGACCGTTTGCAGGGCATTTTGCACAAGCTGCTCGGTCTGTGAATCCAGATGCGCCGTGGCTTCGTCGAGGATCAGAATACGCGGCTCGAACACCATGATGCGTGCAAAAGAGATCAACTGGCGTTCCCCTGCAGACAATCCGCTGCCTCTTTCAGACAGGAGAGAGTCATAGCCCTGAGGCATCCGTATGATCATGTCGTGCACTCCGACATACCGACAGGCCTCTGTCACCTTTTCCCGGGAAATGTCGGTTTGAAAAAGTCTGACATTGTCCAGCACGCTACCTGTAAATAGAAAAGGATCCTGCTGAATCAGACCCACCAAGCGGTGGAGCTGCTGCTGCGGAATGTCGCGAATGTCGATATCGTCAATCCGGATGCTTCCCCGGTTCACATCATAAAAACGATTCAGCAGGCTGATCAGCGTGCTTTTGCCAGCCCCCGTCGTACCGACGATCCCTACCATTTCCCCGGCATCCAGATGAAGATCTAGATCCGGGATAACCGGATTCGCCGGCGAATATCCGAACGAAATATGATCGAAATCCACTTTGCCGTGGGCTTCGTCTGCCTTCAGGACAGTTTGGTGATCCGGCAGCGGGTCTTTCACATCCGGTTCGGTGCTGAGTATTTTCCAAATCCGGTCCATCGAGACCGTCGTCGATTGAAATGTGTTCCACTGCATCGTGATCTGGTTGATTGGTTGGAAAAACTGCCGGATGTAGCTGGTAAAAGCGTACAGAACGCCTACCTCCATCGTATGATGGAATACGGCCATCCCGCCAAGCCATACAACAAGTACCAGGGCTAGGTTGCCCAAAATGTCAAAGGTCCGGTTAAACAATACATTGGCCCGCACCTCACGCATATTCCCTTCCCAATAGCTCTGGTTATGCTCGTTGAAGCGACGAGTCTGTTCTTCCTCCTGGCGGAAGGCTTGAATGAGTCCCATGCCGGAAAGATTCTCCGCAATAAAACCGATCAGACGCGACAGACGGCTCCGGGTTACCTGGTAAGCCTGGCGCAAATAGCGACGGAACATGAAAGCCACCAGACCGATCACCGGCAAAATGGTCAGAGAGTACCATGCGAGCGTCGTATCCAGACGGAACATAAAATAAATGATGAGTACAAGCGTCATTCCGTCACGGATCAAGCTTAAAAACACCTGGGTAAAAAATTGACTGATGGTCTCCGTGTCGCTGGACACATTCGTTACCAAGCTTCCGCGATGTACCTTGTCGAAATACGACATGGAAAGCTTGGATATATGGTGGAACAAGTCCTTGCGGATTTTCGCCACAATCCCCTGCCCCGCGAACTGAAGCAGGTTATTTTGCAGATAGGTGAACAAAAAGCTGATAAAGGTAATTCCTAGATAGATCCCCGCCATCAACGCGATGAACCCGAACTCCGCTTTTCCTTGGGCCAGATGGTCGTCAATGATGATTTTGACCAGATACGGCTGAAGCAGATCCGCCGAAATGCCAAGCAGCGCGCAGACAAAAACACCTACGAACGTGAGTTTATGCGGTGCGGCGTACTTAAATATATTTTTGAACGCTTCAAAAGACTTTCCTTTGATTTCGCCGGATGATTTGTTTCCCGCCAGCGCGGCAGCTGAAGAATTAGGCATGCTGCAGTCCCTCCTGTTGAATCCGGTACAAGGAAGCATATAAGCCGTCTCTACGGGCCATCAGCTGCTCGTGACTGCCGCGCTGTATAATGCGTCCTTCATCCAGAACGATGATTTCGCTTGCATGCTGCACGCTGCTGATCCGGTGAGCAATAATCAGGGTGGTTTTGCCTTGGCGTTCTTTGACAAGATTGCTTAAAATCCCTGATTCCGTCAGGGTATCCACCGCGCTCATGCTGTCATCGAGAATAAGCAGCTCCGGTCTTTTCATCAGGCCTCTCGCCAGGCTGGCGCGCTGCCTTTGACCGCCTGAGAGCGTTAGACCGCGCTCACCCAGCTTCGTTTGGAAGCCTTCCTTGAATGTATTCACGCTGTCCAGCAGTAAAGCCTGATCGGCTGCGCTGCGGATCTGCTGTATATTCGCGGACCGGTCGCTAAACGCAATATTGTCGGCAATGTCAGTGCTGAACAAAAATCCATCCTGCGGCACATATCCGATCTTCCTGCGCAGCGTCTCAAGCGAAACTTCCGTAATATCCTCCCCGCTAACGCGTATGCTGCCGGCTGGAGGTTCATAAACCCGAAGAAGCAGCTTCGCCAGAGTGGATTTGCCGCTGCCCGTGCGGCCAACCAAGCCGACCGTCTTTCCCTTGCGGATGGTAAAGCTGATATCCTCCAGCGCCTTTTCCGAAGCACCTGGATAAGCGAAATGCAGATGATTGATTTCGATATCACCAATAGAGTTCAATTCGATGGTCGCATCATGATCCCTAACGCTTGGCACCTCGGCCAGGAGGCGGTTCACACGCTCCAGCGAGGCACCCGAACGCTGCATCATATTGATGACGTTGCCGATTTGCTGTAGAGGTCCTGTCAGCATCCTCAGATAAAAGGTCAATGCCACGAAGCTTCCCAGCGACAGATGATGCTGAATGGTCATGTAACTGCCAACAAGAAGCGAAACGACAAGCGATAAGGCGCCGAGAAAAGGCAATATGGCCTGAAAAAGCGAAGACATCCGCACCAGCCGAAGCTGTGCTTCCCGTACCCCATCCACCGTGCTGTCGAATCTTTGCTGTGCGGTTTCCTCCATCGCAAATGTCTTCGTCACGCGAATTCCGCCAATTTGCTCGTCAGCCGATTCTGTCATGGTCGCCAGGCTTTCCTGGACATGCATGGATCTTGTACGGATCCGCGGCCCGAAATAAATGACCAGAAACGGGATCAGAACTAGCGGACATACGCTGACTAGGATCAGTGTTACAGGAATACCGGTAATCAGCATCATCGTCACACAGGAGATGAGCATAAACACCGCATTCGTCGTTTGCGCAACACCAAAAGCTATAGCCTCGCGCACCGAAGTTACATCATTCATGACGTAACTGAGCAGCTTGCCTGTACCCTGCTTGGAAAAGAAGTCCTCGCTGAGTCTGGAGAATTGAGCGAAAATACGGCCGCGGGTAATGAACTCAAAACGCCGCCCAAGCCTCATGATCGTAAATTGGCCAAGCCCGAACATGATGCCGTAAGAAACCGCAATCGCCAGCAGAATGAGGCTGTACTGAATGATGCCTTCCCGTCCCAGTGAGCCTTCCTTAAGTCCGTCCGTTACCTCTCCCAGCATCTGTGGCAGTAAAGACTGGTCTACGTTAGACAAAATGATAAGAATAACGGCCATGAGGTAGAGCAGTTTGTTTTGCTTCAAATAGCTGGTGAGAAGTTCAAAATTTTTCAACGGTTTCATCCCTCCCTATGCAGATGCTTCAAATTTCCTTAACGGTTCATTATCCAAAATATAACATATATAAAAATAATCCGCGGCATGACATCTGGTTGTTATGAGCAGCAAAACGTTGATATTATTAGATTTTTTTATGTAAAAAAAAGTTTATCCATCTATTATTCAAACGAAAAAGCAGCTTATTCTTGCACCATGCTTATAGTTAAGGCCTATATACTTTATAACATTAATATATTTAACTTATAAGCCGATGTATGCAACAATAATGCTAACAAGGAGGTGCCTCATATGGATTCCAAAAATCAATGGCAGCCATTTTCATATGATCAGAAGCTCGGATTCGTGTCCGAATTCGGAAAGGATTTATTGTCTCTGTTAAACCCGTCGAAAGATGAAATCATTCTCGATCTAGGCTGCGGTACCGGTGACCTGACCTATGAGATTTCACGTTCCGGGGCTCAGGTGATCGGACTGGATGCATCTGCAGAAATGATCGGCCGGGCCAAAGAAAAATATCCTGACATCCAATTCTGTATCGGCGATGCACAACATTTCAATCTCCTGCCCCATTTGGACGCCGTATTTTCCAACGCAGCTCTCCACTGGATGAGGGATGCCGAAGGTGTCGCGAAAAGTGTATGGAATGCGCTAAAGCCCGGCGGGCGTTTTGTCGCAGAATTCGGCGGGGCCAATAATGTAAGTACCATCGTTCATGCGATCACGGATGTCTTAACCGCTAAATATGGCATTGACGCTGCCGCGAGAAATCCATGGTATTTTCCAAGTCCGGGCGAATACTGCACGCTTCTGGAGAAACAGGGATTTATCGTTCGCCTGAGCTATTATTTTGATCGCCCCACCAGACTTCAAGACGGCGAGGATGGCATGCTCAGCTGGCTGGCTCAATTTGGGGATGATTTTTTCCAGGGACTTGGGCCTGAAGTGACTCGCGAAGCCTGCTTGAAGATCGGTGCTAAGGTTCGGGAAGCCTTATGGCGTGACGGGGCTATCTATGCAGATTATAAGCGTCTGAGGGTCGTTGCCGAAAAGCCTGCTGACTCTAAAACACTTCTATAATCTTGAAAAAGAAGACTGCTCCCTTCGGAGCAGCCTTCTCTACAAATCACGGTTATTATGTTAAGGACGAGTAACAATATTAAATATATCAGGCCTGGAACTCACTTTGTTTCGACGACATTTTGCTCCGATATAGAGCAGGCAGCATGAAAAACAATAAGTTGTAGATTTCCACAAGCGCAACGGCTCCAATCACATCCATAATGACATGCTGTTTCATGAAAAGGGTCGAAGCGATGATCAAAATGGACATTCCGCTGATCAATGTCACATTCAAACGGTTGCGGGCTGGACTCTTCCAAATCATCCGCATGACCATATAGCTGGAGAAACAGTGAATGCTCGGAAAGCAGTTAAACGGCTCATCACGGTTGTAAATATAGCGCGTCAGCCGCGCAAACGGATCGTTTCCAATCACTTCTGGCCGCGGTACGGTCGTCTGGAACACCAAATAGATGCCGTAGCAGGTAAGCGCACATACCGTATACATCAGCAAAGAGCGGTAATAGGATGGCCGGTCGCGTAAAAAAAAGTAGACTATACAGACGTAAATATAGAAAATCCATATACCATAAGGAACAGCGAAATATTTAATAAACGGTATCGCCTGATCCAGCGGAGTAAGAAGCGAATACACTTTATCCGTCGGATGGTTTACAAAGTGATATAGAGCTCCAAGAACGGGAAAAACAAGCATAAGCAGTAGAGGAGCCCAGTGCAGCAGCTTTTGGGGAATCCTGTCTTTTAAATATGTCATCTTATCAGTACCTTTCTGCATTCAACAAATCTCGTTTGGGACAACGCACCCTGGCATTGCCCGCAAAACCTTGTTAAATTATCATTGTACTCTGTGATCCACCATCATTCAACTCAATATATGTAGATATTTAGTGAAGGACTCAGTTCTCTGCTAAGGAAAACCGGAATATTTGACGAAGTATAACCGCAGCCCCGCCGATCAGGTTTCTGTCCGGCCCTAGCGAGGATTGGGTAATTCGGATCCCATCTTTCAATATCCGCATTCCATGTTTTTGCACACGTTCCCGGATCTGCTCCAGCAATTTCGGATTATCATAAGCGAGGCTGCCATCCAGAATAATCGCTCCCGGATTAAACAGATTGACCAAATTGATCATACCTGCACTTAAATGTTCAGCAATCTCTTCATTAATATCATTCGACAATGCGTCGCCAAGACGAATAGCTTCTTTATATAAAGACGGCCGAATTTCCGAAAAGTTACCCTTGCAGAGCTCATTCAGCACCGTTGGTCTTCCTGATGTGATGCTTGCCACGATTCTCGAATACACAGCTGTCCAGCTAATGACATTTTCCAGGCATCCCACATTTCCGCATTCACACCGGATCCCGCTCCGGCTTACGCTCGTATGACCGAATTCACCTGCTCCTCCGCTGTTTCCGCGCAAAACGCTGTCATTGACAAGAATCCCGGCACCCACACCATCCCCCACGACAATATAGATCAAATCCGGATATTCTCCGCAGCTTCCGAACCTTCGCTCCGCAAGCACAACGGCATTGGCGTCGTTTTCGATCCATGTAGGCAGTCCATATCGCTGCTCGATCATTTCCTTTAATGGAACATTTTCCAGGCGAAGCTTCGAGTTGTAATAGACGATGCCTTTTTCCACATTAACCACACCTGGGACTGTAACGGCGATGCCGATACACTGTTCACGCCCCGCACTATCCTGCATAAACAAATCCAGCTCTTCCGTCATCAGCCGAATGATCTCTACGCCCTTTTGGCCCTTTACCGGTTTAAGGTGCTTTCGTCTGATCCGGGCCTCCAAATTCAGTTCCGCAAGCTCGATTGAACTGTTCGTGATCGCTATCACGATAATATAATGATTATCGGGTGCAAACTTCAGCAAAATCGGCTTTCTCCCGCCACTGGATTTGCCTGCTCCAAGTTCGGATACATATCCTTCCTTGATCAATTCCTGAACAGCAGAAGCCACGGTTGAAGGACTGACCCTACATTCTTTAGCAATGCTGATCCTCGAGATTGGGCCGTGACTCCGGATTTTGTTCAGTATTATTGAACGGTTCAGCTCTTGAACCAGCTTCAAGTCGCCTTTCCTCATCTTTTTCAACAATGTTCCCCTTTCTTCTTCAAGTTCCGATCATTATATTCCATCCTATTTCATTAATTCTATAAAATATAGTTCGTCTTATTTACTTCTTCCAGTACTTATTCCAATGAAAAAAATATGTATGGCTTATTAGCATCCTTTTTCCCACGCTGTCATAAGCGAATAAAATTTCGAATAAAACATTTTTACTATTTTTTGTAATCGCTTACTTGAAAAAAATATACAGCAAAGCTATAATTTTACGCAACAGATGTCATAGTTTTCCTGAAATGCTATTCAGTGGGTAATTCTATCATTCGATTTACTTTTTTCGATTGTTGGAGTAACTATGACTAATTGATGCGTGAAAGGAGGTTTTTTTACATAACGGGCAGCGTTTATTGAAGAATAAATCCATATTTAACACAAATTTAGGAGGAAATGTCGATGAGAAAAAGATGTTCTGTACTCATAACGATTCTGTTCCTGTTTACTACGGTTTTAGCCGGCTGCGGCGGATCTTCTTCCGGGGACTCCGGTGGCAAGACAGTCCTTAACGTCGCCTTATGGGATGAAAATGTCAAAGACACCCTTACTAAAACCATTCAGCTCTATAACAAGAGCCATCCGGATGTTGAAGTAAAGGTGACTTATACGCCATGGGGGGACTACTGGACGAAGCTCAAAACAAGCCTCGCCGGCAACAGCGGTCCTGATGTGTTTTGGATGAACGGACCGAACTTCTACGCTTATGCCTCCAACGGCTGGATCAAAGATCTGCAGCCCCTTATTGACCAAAGCAAGCTCGATACCTCCGTTTACACGGACGCGCTTGTTAACCTCTACTCTTACAAGGACCATCTCTATGGCCTCCCGTACTTCCTCGACGCTGTAGGCCTTTACTATAACAAGGAATTATTCGACAAAGCCGGCATCCCCTATCCGGATAACACCTGGACCTGGAACACCATTGAAGAAAATGCGGCTAAGCTCACGGACAAGAAGAGTGGCGTATACGGATATGCAGCGTTAGTTGACAGCCAGTCCGGCTATTATGATCTGATTCATCAGGCTGGCGGTTATATCATTTCGGACGACAAAAAATCCTCCGGTTTTGATTCACCAGAAGTCTTGTCTGCATTTAAGTGGGAGCAAGGTCTAATGGACAAGGGGTTGTCTCCAAGTGCTCAGCAGCAGATGGAAACCAAGCCGCTGCAGCTATTTGGCTCCGGAAAAATAGCCATGTTCCCCGCCATCTCCGTCAGTGCCCCCGAGCTTTATAAACTACTTGGCGACAAGCTGGGCGTTGCCCCTCTGCCAGCCGGCAAAAAACAGGCGACGATCGTCCATGGCCTCAGCTGGGCTATGAACGGCAAAACCAAGCATGAGAAGGAAGCCTGGGACTTGATTCAAGTCCTCTCTGGCAAAGAAGGCGAGCAGCTGCTTGCAGACTCCGGCTTCAGCATTCCGGCCTACAAAGGTACGGAGGAAGGCTGGCTGAAATCCATTCCTTCCTTGAATCTTCAAGTTTTTGTAGACAGTCTGAAATTCGCCGTGCCTTATCCGGTATCCGAGAAAACAGCTGAATGGCAGGATGTCGAATCCAAGGAGATTCAGGATGCCTTCCTGGGTAAAAAACCGTTCGAGGAAGCGCTAAAAACGATAGCGGATAAGATGAATAAGATCCTCGCTACAGAAGGTAAAAACTAGTCTTCTCATTAAACTTTGTCCTTAAGAAAAACGTCTATCGACGTACTCACACAGAAGACAGACCGCTTTTAGCAGAAGTTTTTCTTGCGATTATAGAATTGTTCAGCTTCGCTGAAAACATATAAATTCTATAATCTTAAGAAAACGGTTAGCCCCTTGCAGAGGGCTAACCGATCAGAAATGAAAGGAAGGTGCTGCCCATGAATCTCTCAGCGGCTTCAGCGAAGCATCAGTCCAATCTGCCAGCACAGAAAAAAAATAAAACCTCAAAGCTAGCGATTCGCGAGGCAGCTTGGGGTTACCTATTCATTTTGCCAGTGGTGCTGGGACTTGCCGTATTTTATATGGCTCCCTCCGCCGCATCATTGTTTCTATCCTTTACGACCTGGGACGGCATGTCTACGCCTGTGTTTAACGGACTTGATAATTTTGCACAGCTTGCGGCAGACGAGAAGTTCACCCGCTCCCTGCTGAACACGCTGCTATATACCGTAGCCACCGTGCCGCTCTCCATTGCCTTTGCCGTCATTCTCGCCGTTCTGCTCAATCAGAAAATCAAGGGCATGATTGTTTACCGCACTCTTTATTTCATTCCCGTCATCACAATGCCCATTGCCGTCGGCATGGTCTGGAAATGGCTGTACAACTCGGAATTCGGTCTGATCAACTTTGTGCTTGGCAGTCTGCATCTTCCGCAGCCGAATTGGCTGTTCGATGAAAAGTTCGCCCTGTTCTCGATCGTAATCGTCAGCGTATGGACCAGTATCGGATACAATGCCGTCATCCTGCTCTCTGGTCTTCAGGGCATTTCAACGAGTTACTATGAAGCGGCCTCACTAGATGGAGCCGGGACGCTGTACCGTTTCTTCCGGATTACACTCCCTCTCCTTACACCCAGCCTGTTTTTCGTCCTGGTGATGTCGTTCATCAATTCCTTCCAGGTATTTGACTTAGTCTTTATCATGATGGGCCAGCAGACCTCGCTGCTTGATTCAACCCGGACGGTGGTATACAGCATCTGGGAGGATGGCTTTAAATATTTCAACATGGGCTATGCATCAGCCGAGGCCTTTATCCTGTTCATCATCATACTCCTGATCACGGCGTTTCAGATGTATTTCCAGAAGCGTTGGGTTCATTACCAATAACGAAGGAGGGACACATCGATGACAAGCTCTACGTCTTACAGATCCCGCCGGATCGTCGTCCATGTTCTGTTGATCGCAGGGGCTGTGCTCATGATCATGCCGTTTCTATGGATGCTGTCCACATCCTTTAAGTCGTTCGCCGATTCCATGAAGGTGCCTCCCACCCTGTTCCCAGCTGAGTGGCATTTCGAAAATTACTCTAAGGTGCTAAGCACCATTGATTTCGGACGTTATTATGTAAATACAATTATCGTTACGATTGGAAGAACAGTCGGACAGCTGCTGCTCTGCTCACTCGCAGCCTACTCTTTTGCCTCTCTGAAGTTTCCGGGTAAAAACCTCATCTTTCTGGCGATGCTGGCCGTGCTTATGGTTCCTTCCCAGGTGGTTATGATCCCGAGTTTCGTCATTATGCGCGAGTTGAATTGGCTGGACACGTTTTATGTGCTGATCATTCCTGGCATTTTCAGTGCCTTCGGCACCTTCCTGCTGCGCCAATTTTTCATGACCCTGCCCAAAGATTTAGAGGAGGCGGCCAAAATTGACGGCTGTAGCTACTTCCGTATCTACTGGAATATCTATCTGCCACTGTCCAAATCGGCTCTCGTATCTCTAGCGATCTTCACCATCCTGGCCTCCTGGAACGAGCTGCTGTGGCCGCTGATCATGACCAGCTCTGAGGATATGCGTGTGCTCTCTATTGGCATTTCCACCTTCCAGGGCCAGCATTCGACAGATTATCCTCTGCTTATGGCCGGGGCTGTTATGGCCACGCTGCCGATCATTATCTTGTTCATCTTCCTACAGCGCTACTTTATTGAAGGGATTGCCATGAACGGGATCAAAGGTTAACTTCATCACAGAACAAAAAAACCTTCCTACCTTAAGGGTAAGAAGGTTCTTTTTGATTTTTCTTTCTAGAGACTACTTCTTCAACTTGCGGTTATTGAACCACAGCGGAATCCGGAACAGCAAATTCATAAGAAGAACGATGATAACCAGAACGGCCGCCGATCTGTCGGCGATCTGAGCAGCGTCCTCAACGATGGCCTCCGACTGTACATACCAGAGATGGACGGCTAGCGTTTCGCCCGGCGAAAACAAATTGAAGTCCCACATCTCGCCCGAGGTGCTGAGTCCCGCAGTCAGCAAAATGACGGCCGATTCGCCAAATGCGCGGCCAGCCACAAGGCAGATGCCCGTGATAATGCCCTGCAGTGCCATCGGCAGCACAACCGTGCGAATGCATTGGAATTTGGTCATGCCGAGCGCGTATGAAGCATTTTTCACATCATTAGGTACGGCACGCACTGCTTCCTCCGTCACCCGTGCCAGCATCGGCAGGTTCAGGAAGGCCAAGCTGACCGCGCCGCCCAGAATCGTCAAACCAATTTGAAAATATTCCGCAAAGATGGCGAGACCCAGCATCCCGAACACAATGGACGGTACGGAAGAGAGGCTTTCCACGCAAATGCGCAGCACTTCGGTCAATTTGTTTTCTGGTGCATATTCGGCCATATAAATTCCCGCACCCACACCGATCGGAATCGAAATCACCAGTGACAGGAACAGAATATAGAAGGAGTTGAAAAGAACCGGGCCAATCCCGCCGCCTGCGTCCATATCTTCCGGAAGCTTCAATAAGAAGTCCAGCGTCAGGCCGGGAAGACCTTTGCTGAGAATCGTGAACAGAAGCCAGAGAATCAGGAGCAGCACCAGCGCCCCCAGTCCATAAAAAGTACCCGTTGCCAGCTTGTTATAGACAAGCGATCTTTGCATTTTGCGGCTGCGCGTTGTTTCCATCATGCCTTGTCACTTCCCTTCCGGCCGAGATAGCGGATAAACAGAATGAGTATAAAAGAAATGACAAGCAGCAGAAAAGCCATCATATGAAGTGCATAGTTCCACGTCGAATCAAATTCCACGTTGGATATTTGCATGACGATATTACTCGTCAGCACGGAGGCCGGAGTGAACAGCGTCGTTGCCAACTGTGCCGTATTCCCGATGACCATGACGACCGCCATCGTTTCACCAATCGCCCGGGTCATACCCATAATAATGGCTGTAATAATCCCTCTGCCCGCCGCCGGAATAACGACTCTCATCATCACCTGAAGGCGTGTCGAACCCAGCGCATATGCCGCTTCACGGTATTTTTTCGGCACCATGGAGATCGCTTCGTCACTGATTCGGCAAATGGTCGGCAGCACCATCAGCGCCAGCACCAAAGCGGCTGCCAGCAACCCGTCACCCAAATTCTCTCCGCTCAGTCTGCGCAGGAAAGGAATCAATACGGTCAGGCCGAGATATCCATAGACGATGGACGGGATGCCGACCAGAAGATCCAGGACTGGACGCATCATGTTCTTAATCCATTTCGGAGCAATCTCGGCGATCAGCACGGCCAGACCTACGGCTACCGGCACCGCCATAACCAATGTTAAGGCTGTAAGGGATAGCGTATTGATGATAATCCCCGCCGCTCCATAATGATCCTCCTCCGGCGTCCAGTTAAAGGAAAGGAAAAAGTCAGCAAAGGAGATATGGGCGAAGGTCAGCATCGCTGTTTTGCCAATAAAAAAGATGACCAGCCCGAGGACAAAACAGAGGGCCAAAATACTGAACAAAAAATAATACTTAATCAGCCGGTTTGCCATCCGGGCACGCACATATCGACTGAACCGTTCTTTAGGCGGCTTCATGGGTAAAACAGAATCTTCGGGCACATATTGCTGTGTGGACGTGCTCACTCTCGTTTCCTCCTATAAAGCAGCCAGCCCCTTATCCGTTCAGGGCTGGCCGTAGATTACATCTTCAAAGCTTAGAGCAGGTCACTGCTCATGTCATTAGTGCATTACAGAGATCGGAATAAATTTCAGCTTTTTCAGGGAGCCTTGTTGGAACTTTGAACTTTGTACATAATCGATGAAGGCTTTTGTTGCACCTGTAGGCTGTCCTTTTGTCATGTAGTAGCCGTATGCCCAAATTTTATAAGTACCGTTGATTACGTTCTCGGTTGTCGGAGCCACACCGTTGTAACTGAGGGCTTTTACATCACTGTTCACGTATACCAGATCGATATAACCGATTGAATTTGGAGTCGTCGCTACAGCCGTTTTCATGTCGCCGCTGGAGCCAACTTCCTTGTAGTTTTTGTCCTTTTTCACGATATCGCCTCCACCAAGCGCTTTTGCCTGGTAGTTAACGCGTGTACCGGAGCCGAATGCACGGGTGATAACCACGATGTCTGCATTGTCGCCGCCAACTTCTTTCCAGTTGGTTATTTTGCCGGAATAAATGCCTTTCAACTGTTCAGTTGTCAGGTTGTTAACCTTGACATTTTTATTGGTAACCGTTGCAAAAGGAATGACTGCAACCTTGTTTGCCACCTGTCCGTCAAATGCTTTAAAGCCAGGAACATCCATGCTTGCATCCCAGTCGCATGCACCGATGTCGGCGATGCCTTTTTTCACGGCCTGTGGACCGGTTACGGAGCCTTTGCCGGAAGCTGCAATTTTAACTTTAGGGTTCATCTTTTGGAATTCCTTAGCAGCCTGAAGTGTCAGGGGAAGCAGCGCCGTGGAACCGTTGATTGTAATTTTTCCGGAAAGACTGGATGCTGCCGATGCGGAACCTACAAGAGTAGTTACAGCTACCAGGGAAGCAGCAGCCAGCAGGGATACTTTTTTAAATATTTTCATGTGAATAATCTCCTCTCGATTTGGAACAAATTATTTGGTAAGTTCACTTGCTTTTCCGTTTTGAATGACGATCACTTTACCGTCTACAACGACCGCCACACGAGTGCCGTCTGCCGAAATGGCCAGGTCAGTAATATCGGATTTCGTGCTGTAAAGCTCGGTTTTCACGCCTGCCACGATGCTATAGACCTTAGTGCTTCCGTCGGCGGCTTCACCGGCTGCAACCACATTTCCGTTCGGGTTTGCCGCACTCAAGGTAACGTCCACATCCCCAATCAGATCCTGGACTTTACCATCTGGGGAAATGGCCTTAATGACGTTTTTAGCATTGATATTTTCGGAATCGGCACTCAGATAAACAACACTGCCGCTCATCAGGAAAGCCGGGTTCAGTTTGTTATCGCTTGTGGTTGTCAGGGCTACAGGCTTCGCATCCTTCACGGTAAGATCCAGTGAATAGATTTGCTCACCGGCACCAGAGTAATCAATCTTGAGTGAATCCTCTGTACTGTCTTTATCGTTTTGCGCTACACCGGTAGTGTTCACGATATATACGATTTTCTTTTGATCGGCCGAGACATACACCTCGGATTTATTTTCAACCTTGTCGGCCAAAACCTCGGTGATTTTGCCGGTATCCACAGATATGTATGAGATTTTTTCCTGTTTGTCGCCTTGCAAGAAATAGATTTTTGTACCGTCTGCCGTCCAAGCCAGATCTGTTTTAACGGAAGTATCCGCACCAAGCTTATACGGCTGTCCACCAGTCAGGCTCAGCAAGTAAAGCTGTCCATTTTCATCCGTATATGCAGCCATGTCTCCGCTCGGAGAAATTGTCATATTCGACACGTTGTTATCTGAAGATAATAAGTGTGAGCTGTAATCGGTATTCAAGCGGTACAATTGAGCCGGATCCGCATCATCCTTAACGGCAATGACTTGGCCATTAGCGTCAAAAGATACGGAAGCAAAGCTTCCCGAAATTCTTTCGGTCGTCAGGACTTGCATAGTTTGTCCGGCAGACAATACTTCACCGCCGAGTGCTGCTACAACCGGCTTCAGCTCAACATATGCACGGTTATCTTGCATGATCGGAGCTGTTGTAAAAGAGTGTGCCTCTCCGTCAAGCTTGAATGTTTTGGAACCTGTTTGAAGCTGAAGGCTGTGTCCATTTTTGCCAGTGTTGATCGTAATGACTCCTTTGGAAGTGGTCACGGCCGCGCCATAGGCTTTTGCCAGATCGCCGAGAGCAATCAATTTTACATTTCCTGTTTGAAGCATTTGAACCGAAGTGTTTTGCCCGTTCACCAAAATCTGTGCGGTAGAAACGGCAAATTTAGCTGGTACGGTTTTTGCTGCAGGACTTTTAGTAGGTGCTTTTGGTGCTACTGTTGCTGCTTCGGCTGTTCCTGCAGACAGAGCTGTTGTTACAAGTGCAGCTGCCGCAAGAATTTGGAACATTTTATTGTTTTTCAAATGGCTCACCCTTTTCTTATCGCTTAATGGATATAGGTCTATTTTCGTATACAATTGTAAAAATTGTTCATTTGGAATGTTATGGAAATATTAAATATTTACCGTTGTCTTTTGTAAAAATAGGTATTATCCTAGTTAGAAATAGAGCTTATCCAAGAAAAATGCCTGATTATGGAAGTTGTTGTATTTCACAATTGTTAACAGAAGTTTGGAGGCCAAAAAATCGTGTATGTAATCGGATTTATTTTATCGCTCGTTATCGTGCTCACGCTGATTCCGCCTCTGCGGAAGCTGGCGATCCGGGTCGATTTTGTTGACAGACCAACCAGCCGCAAAATTCATAAGGAGCCAGTTCCCCATTTGGCGAGCATCGCCATTTTCCTCGGCTTCATGATTCCGTACCTGATCCTGACCCGTGATTGGGACCGTGAAATGGCTGGCGTGATTGCCGGCTCGCTCCTGATTTTGGCGATCGGCATGGTGGATGACTGGTACAAAACCCGGGGCAAGGATTTTTCAGCCCTTCCGAAAACCGTAGTACAGGTAACTGCAGCGGTAATCGTGTATTTCTCCGGTATTTCCTTTGTTGGCGTGACCATTCCATTCACCGGGCATATGGTCGTGTTTCCGGAGTGGCTCCAGTTCATTTTGACTATTCTTTGGATCTTTGGCGTTACAACGGTTATTAATTTTATGGATGGACTTGATGGCCTGTCCGGAGGCATAGCCGCTATCTCGGGATTGACCCTGTTTGTTGTGGCGATAGCCAAAGGCCAATCCCAATCGGCCATCATGGCGATCATTCTGGTTGGCGTTGCACTTGGTTATCTGAAGTACAACAAGCCGCCGGCCAAAATTTATATGGGTGACGCAGGCGCAACGTTCATCGGCTTTATGCTTGGCATCATCGCACTGGACGGCGCGTTCAAGCAGGTAACGGTAATCTCGATCCTGGTTCCGGTGCTGGCGCTTGGCGTACCAATCTTCGACAATATCTATGTTGTAATCAAACGTTATTTGAATGGACAGCCAGTATACAAAGCGGACCGCAGCCAGATTCATTACCGCTTGCTGTCCTGGGGACTTAGTCCTAAGCAGGCTGTGCTCTTCATCTATCTGATCAGTGCGTGCCTGTCCCTTTCGTCCATCATATTGATGCTGTTAAGCTAATTGTTTGTTATACAAAAAGAAAAGCTCCACAGGCTTATAAAAGGCTGTGGAGCTTTTCTATATTATTTAGTTTAACGTGATATGCTCTGTTTACTTCCTTTTCCGACGGATTCGCCCTTGACCAGGGTAACATAAATGCGCTCATGCTCCACCTTTTCGCCGGACAGAATTTTAATCAGCTGCTCGGATGCGAGAGCCCCCCATTTGCGCTTGGAATAATCAATTGTAGCCAGCCGCGGCTGCATATAACGGGTAAGCTCAATATTATCGAATCCAATAAGGTGAATCTGCTCACCGATCTTAAAATCCGTGTCAGCAATACGGTTGCAAAGACCGATCGCCATCTCATCATTCAGGCAGAATACCGCAACTGGCTCCGCATATTCCTGCATGATCTGCTCGGCAGCCTTCTCACCGCCGCTTTTTTTGAAATCGCCCTGGATTTCGATCCATTCCACTTCCTCAGCCCGGTCGGCCACCATCTTTACGGCTTTCATCCGTTGAATGGAGTCATAGGAGTCTTCCGGTCCAGCCACGACATAGATTTTCTTATGGCCTTGTTCGACCAAAAACTCCGTAGCCAAGGTTGCACCAGCTTTGTTATCCAGCAGTACTTGATTGATGTTCGGATGCTCCAGCTCCCGGTCAAGTACGACGATTTTATGATTGCGTTCCGCATATTTAAGCAGCTCTTCACTTGAAAAGGTATGATCCAGAATAACAGCTCCATCAATCATACGCTCTGGGAGCATCCGGTGAGACTGTTTGCCGCTGCATACGATCAGGTCATAGCCTTGGGAGTTGCAAACCTCTTTCATCCCATCCAGCAGTTCCCCATACACATCGCCTTTGAAATCCGTCAGGAAGACGCCTAAAATTTTGGATTCTCTCTTTTTTAAAGTTCTCGCGGCTGCATTGGGGACATAGTTCAGCTCATTGGCGATTGCCAGAATTTTGGCGCTTGTCTCGTCTGTCACTTTGCTGCTGCCGTTGAGAGCATAAGATACCGTCGAAATCGAAACCCCGGCTTTTTTAGCGATATCCTTAATACTTACCAATTGTCCTCGCTCCTTACTATATGTTAAACCCCATTCTATATTTGCTTGCATCATTTCATTTCTATATGCCTATGGAAAATGGCGATCCCTAAAGATCGCCTAAAAATTTACATAAAAATGTCAATTACATTCGTATCGCTACTCATAGCCTCTTCAAAGGCTTCCTTAGAAATACGTAATCCGCCCTCACGGTAAGGATTAGACATTCTTTCTACAGCCAATGATCTTCCGTTCAAAACGATACGGCTGACGGAAGCTCCAGTGATGTGATAGACAAAGGTTACGTTAATTCCGTCATATTGGAAATCGAAATGCATACCATCCAGCGATGGAGGAAGCACCGGGTCAACCACAAGGCCACCTTGATCCTGACGAATACCGAGCGCATTGGAAATCAGCTGATTCATGTAGATCCCCGGACCGCTGGAATAAATTCTCCAGCCGCCCTTCACCGCAACCTTGCCGCTGCGAAGCTCATCAAAATTTGTTTGCGCGTCATAACGTGTATTAAATTTTCCGTCTGAGCTGCTGAAATATGAATTACTCTGACGGATCTCCGCATTCGGAACCACATCACGGATACCGACCGGATTGATCACGTTCAGCCCGTCCCATACGTCATCCCCATGCCCCAGCTTCGCCATTGCTTCAATATAACGGATGTGGGCGTGAACATATTGAAGTCCAACCTCACGTCCGAAGTTCGAAGCCTGCTCAGCCCGTTTGAAATGGTTGCTGACGCCGCCAGCATATTGGGCAGGACGGTTCATCAGCCGCACGCCATCAGGGAAGAACAGCTTCTCCTTGATCAAATCATAATGCGATTTTGCACGTTCCGGATCGATCAGTTCCGCAATCATACTGCGTGTCATCGGCAGCAGACGATATTGAATACCCGTTTCGGTATCCGCCGGATGCAGCATCAGCTTGGCCGAAGCCGGATCCTCCATGTAGAGGAATCCAGGAATCACATCCGTCTGCAGCATGTAGCGGTTGTAGTCTCGCTTAATACCGGAGGCCATCTCCTGCAGCTCTGCCGCAAGAGCCGGCTCTTCCGTTTGCAGTGCGGCAGACAGCTGCGTCAGAGTCTGATACGTCAATGCAACCGTCCAGCTGCTGACCATATACTTCTTCAGCTGCGCGTTCGCAGGCTGGAGCGTATCATCCCAATCCCCGTCCCCATAAGAGGACAAGTAGGTGTCATGCAAGAAATGACTGCGAATATAGCCGATTTCCTTATTCACATGCTCCAGAACTGTATATTGCTGTTCCGTAAATCGGAAGCTGCCTTTTGAGGTATAGGAAACCTTTTCCTTCAAAATACTGTAATCTTGAGTAGCCGTCAAATAGTCGCTAAGTACTTTCAGAGGCCAAACGATAATATCGCCGTGGCTCTCTTCCTGCTGGACAGGCGCGTAACGGTCGAACATGAACCACTGCGGCCAGTTTCCGTCGTCTTCATACTGATGGCTGTATACCGTCAGCATTATGTCGCGAACCTGCTCAAATTTTTGCGTTGCCATGAAGTACTCGGTAGGCCCCTGGCAAACATCCCGCGTTCCCCAAGCCGCTCCGCCATACTGCTCAAGGCCGTGCGGTACCGAATAATGGACAAGCATATTATGTGTATACCACCAGGCCAGCGCATTGACTTTGAAGAAATCCCCTTCTTCAACCCCAGCGGCGCTGGTAAGACGGAATCCGTTCATAACCTCTTGATAGAAATCATGATATTTTGCAATCTCTTCTTCTATATTCTTGCTCGATACCGGAAGTTCCTCTCCATCAAGCAGCCCTTGAGCTGTAAGAGTCCATTCCGGAGAAGAAGAGATCTGCATCGTCACCAGAGATGCACAGCCTGCCTGAACTCCTTCGGCAAGCACGGTTTCATCACCGATTTCAACCCCTGCACCATCTACCCACATGCGGTACTGCAGATTCGGATAGGCTTCCTTGCGAATAGCATCCTGACCGCCGTAAAAAGTAAGAACGCCGTTGTCATTCGACATGCGGACCGGAGTCTCGTATTCATTCACATCCATCGTAACCTGATTGGTTACCAGGAAGCGGTAAGCTTTGCCGCTTTCGGAACGTACATTCAAACGGACTTCCGGTGTATCTACTGTCGTAAAGTTCGTAATAATCAGCATATCATTTGCGGTTTTATAATACCAACGCACGTAGTTAAAGCCGATTTCGAACATAGACGGCATGGTAAGCAGCCGGTACTGTCCATCCACTTCCACATAAATACGCTGTCCGGCTGTCTTCGGTATGTTGAGCGCATTGCGTGAATTACTCGTCATTTTGTTGAAGTTCGTGTTGCCTACCACCAGATGTGAGTTAAAAATACCGTACATATATGAAGTAGTCGTAACCACCTTGGCTCCGAGTTGCACATTATTTCCGCTCATCAGAATATGCCCATGCGGACGCTCGACCAGCATTTCCTTTTCCTTTAATACGATATGCTCATAGGAATCCGTAAAGAAAGCCAAAAGCTGTTCATTTTCACGTTCTTCCTGATGTCTCTTTTCAGCAGGGAAACGTTCGTTCACTTCCGATTCTGTCATAGACAGAGTATGGAGCGGCTCGCCGATCGCTGCTTTGAGGCTGACCTGAGGAAGCTTCTGAAGAACCTGAACGTTATTATGATCTTCGGCCAGATAAGCCTCCCAGGCTTGCTGAACCTCATCCTTGAACTCCAGTTCAGTTACCGCAGCCGCATGGTCTGCTTTGAAGAGGCCATAAAATACAAAGCGTGCCTCCCCACTCAGCGAGACGAGCTCTGACTGAAGCGCCGTATAGGCAAATTCGTATTGGTAGATTTCATTCGCGAGCTTGGCCTGGCTTAGGCAGGATGGAACGTTAGTCTCTTTATAAGACAGTCCGAAAAATTGGAAGCCATCGGTCGAATAACCGACCGCACGAGTCAGAGAGCCCTGCTGAATATATGGGAATCCTCCGCCCTGCGGCTGATTCTGTCGTGAACAGACAACATATCCGTAATCTGCGTCCTGAAATGCGGAATGATCGATATACTGTGACAGATAGGCTTCATTGCTGCGTACGGCCCCGATATCTGCATCGCCGATGTCCTGACCATAAATGATATCAACAGTCACGCCTTCGCCGCGAGTTACTACGTCCCAGAACCACACGCCCTGTGAGGATAAAGCAAAGGTCACGCGGTACTCTACATTCTCAGCGCTTCCTTCCCATACGATGCGGCTGCTGCTTGCGCTAACCGTGCTTTGGGAATGAACGCCGAGAAGCGGATAAAAGGAAATGCCGGATTCATGATGAATACGCAAATATAAGTTATTTAAGGACCCTTCCAGAGGGCTTGTCATCAGTTGGTTAATCATGGTGCGGCCGCTTACGGCCTGGTATAAATCTCCGCTCTCCCAAAAGGTAAAGTTGAGATGATCCGATTGAATGTTTATCTTTGAATTCGTAATTGTGGCTGTCATGTTGTTTATTCCTCCTATCCTTTTAACACTTAAGTTCATTTATATAAAGTCAGACCAATTTAAAGGACTGCTCGAGCGTGTCGCGGCTGTTAGATCCGACAAACACCTGGAATGTTCCTGGATCGCTCGTGAAGCTGAGATCAGAATGGTGGTAACGGAGCAGTTCTTCCGTTATGGTAAACGTGGCCGTTCCGGTTTCCCCCGGCGCAAGCAACAGCTTCTCAAAGCCCTTAAGCTCGCGCATCGGACGAACGACCTCACCTGCAACGTCGCGGATGTACAGCTGCACGGTCTCCACACCTTCCCTGCTGCCCGTGTTCGTAACTTTAACTTGTACGGTCAGCTGCTCTTCCGCCTTCATTTCATGCCCCGAAATCGTCAAATCGCTGTACTCAAAAGTCGTATATGAAAGTCCGAAGCCAAAAGGAAGCAGCGGATCGTTTGGACTGTCAATATATTTCGATACGTAGCGCTCCTCTGTCTTCTGAGGATTCATCGGACGGCCCGTATTGTAATGGTTATAGTAAACCGGAACCTGGCCTACCGATTGCGGGAAGGACATCGTGAGCCGTGCGGACGGATTGACGCGTCCTACCAGAATATCGGCGATTGCCGCTCCGCCTTCGCTGCCCGGGAACCATGCTTCGAGCACAGCGTCCGCCTCTTCGAAGATGCCATGGAGATCCAGTGGACGGCCGTTGAAGATCACGGCAGCCAGCGGCTTGCCAAGCGTCTTCAGCTGTTTCACCAGCTCAAGCTGCGCTTCCGGAAGACGGATGTTCGTGCGTGAGCCACCTTCACCGCTCATCGCCGATTCCTCACCGAGAGCCAGCACAATCACATCAGCGCTGCGTGCGGTTTCGAGCGCCGCATGGATCTGCTCCTGCGAAATGCTATCGATTCCGCAGCCTTCGGAAATAGCAAGCTTCCCGCCGGACAAGCGCTCCTGCAGCGATGTTCCCAGCTGAACTGCATCTTCCTTGGCTCCAACGCAGGACCACCAGCCCAGGATATCATTGCTTTGTGCAAACGGTCCGATCAGAGCGACATTGGCGTCCGGCCCAAGCGGGAGAATGCCGTTATTTTTTAGGAGTACACTGGACTTCGATGCCAGCTCATGAGAAACGTTTCGATGCTCTTCGCAGAAAACAACCTCACGTTCTCTTTCCGGATCAGCTGCACGCAGCGGATTTTCGAAGAGTCCGAGTTTATCCTTAAGGCGCAAAATGCGCAGAACCGCTTCATCGATCAGTGCTTCATCTACCCGGCCGCTTTCAATCAGCTTAGGCAGTTGATTGACATAGCATGGCGTCATCATCTCAATGTCCACACCCGCTCGAATCGCCCGGTAAGCAGCCTCGCAATCATCTTCGGCCGCGCCGTGCGCGATCATCTCCCGGATCGAAGCCCAGTCTGAGATCACTACACCGTCAAAGCCCCACTCGTCGCGCAGAATTCCGCGCGTAAGCTTCTCATTGCCTGTAGCCGGAATACCGTCTACCGTATTAAACGATGTCATAACCATTTCACAGCCTTCATCGAGTGCTGCTTTGTAGGCTGGCAGATATTGTTCACGCAAATTCCGTTCGGACATGTTCACCGTATTGTAATCACGTCCTCCTTCCGGTGCGCCATAAGCTGCAAAATGTTTCACGCAGGCGGCCAGACGATCGGGATTTTCCTTCAAATTGTCTCCTTGGTAGCCGCGGACGAAGGCTCTTGCAAACAAGCTGTTCAAATAAGGGTCTTCACCTGTAGTTTCCATGACTCTGCCCCAGCGTGGATCACGCACCAAATCCACCATCGGCGCAAAGGTGACATGAATACCAGATACGGCAGATTCTTTGGCGGCGATTTCTGCACTTTTCTCAGCCAGCTCCATATCCCAGGAGCAGCCGATTGCAAGCGGAATCGGGAAAATGGTTTTGAATCCGTGAATGACATCCGCCATGAACAAGAGCGGAATGCCGAGACGGCTTTTACTAAGATATGCTTGTTGTACATCTATAACAGCCTGCGCTCCCGACAGACCAAGTATGGAACCGCTCGCGGTTACCACCCCTTCGGTAATTCCCATTTCTTCCATCGGGCCCGTCACTTGACCTTTATTGTCGGTACCTTCATGAAAATGGGCGGTAAGCTGCAGCAATTGGGCAATTTTCTCTTCTAATGTCATCTGTTCTACAAGGCCTTGTAATTGCTGATTATCCATACAGTTCCCCTCCACTACCTATAATTGAACTGGTTTCTTCATTTATGATGCTATGCGTATGATGTTATGCGGCTCTTATGCCGAAAAACTCTTGCTTACTCGAATCAAGAGACATCGTTTGACGTTCTCTTCGATTCTTTCTCCTTTCTCAGGAGCTTGTACAAACATTCATCATCCACTTCAAAATGGACGAGGACGAAGGACTTCTGCCTTTCATCGTTTGTGCAAATTCCTCATTTAGAAGAATCCTTCTATAGAAGAGAAGAACCCGGTGGCATCCACGTTCCTGCACACCGGGTTCATAGACTCGGATTGCGGCAAAGCCTCAGTCTTTATCCTTTAAAGCGGTATCCTTAATTGGCAAATTTGCTGTTCAATTCGTCCAGAACCGGTTGAACGAGGGATTGCTTGCTTTGTACCCACTTCTTCCAGTTCGTTTCCAAATCACCGCTTTGCAGAATCAGGTTGGCATATTCGTTCTGGTATTCGAAAGTTGCCTGGCTCTTCGGTTTGGAATCGTACAGTTGCACATCCCAATCATAAGTTGCCAGCTTGCCGCCTTCTGTTCCCAGTTTCGCTTTGTTCTGGAAATGTTTCACCGCAGTCTCACGGTAATCTTTCTTGATCGCAGGGTTGATCATACTAAAGTCATCACCGAGGACATAAAGTCCTTCGAAACGGGCTGGATATTTGTCTTCCAGAGATGTTCCTTCAGGCAGCAGGCTTACAAGCTCATTGTTTTCGCCATACTTCCAGTCTTTTCCTTCAAAGCCCATATTCAGTAGCAATTGTCCTTCTTTGCTTGTCGAGTAATCGATGAGATCCATGATGCGCTCGAATTTCTCTTTGCTGATATCCGGCGAGAATATGAGCGAGGACCAGAAGTTAGGCTGCTCCAGGTTGCGGTATTTACCGTCGTCACCGAGAACGATCGCTGTATGAACGAGTTCGTCACTGTTCACGCCCAGGTTTGTCTTCATGGCTTTATCCATATCTTGTCTGTACGATGCCAGACCACCAAGACTTGTGACTGCAGCTACACCTTTCACTTTGAAGTTGTTGCTGCCTTCATTGTTTTTCCAAGTATAGAATTCAGGGTCCAAGAGGCCTTCTTTGTAAGCTTTTTGCATCAACTTCAGACCTGTAAGGGTCTCAGGATCTGCAGGACCCCAGTGGAACTTGCCGTCTTCACCTTTGTAGTATGCGGATTCCACGCGGGAATGCTCGCTGTTAGCCATGATGATATTGGTAAGAGCGTCATCAGCGTTATAAGAGATCGGAATGAGTTTCGAACCGAGCTTGCCAGGGTCTTTTTCTTTAACCAGCTCAGCATATTTCATGATTTCGCTTGTTGTGTATGCATC
The DNA here is from genome assembly GCF_022898935.1 of Paenibacillus mangrovi. Taxonomy (GTDB): domain Bacteria; phylum Bacillota; class Bacilli; order Paenibacillales; family Paenibacillaceae; genus Paenibacillus_AQ; species Paenibacillus_AQ mangrovi. The sequence goes on from NZ_JALIRP010000008.1 coordinate 80,272, forward strand.
CTTCAGCTCAAATCCAACCGCTTCCGCCCAGTCTTTGCGCATTGCGATGACGCCGATTTGGTTCACGAGCGGATCTGCAGGTTTATTTTCGTAATAAACGGGTTTTGGCAAGATGTACGTACCGCCGGTCAGCTCTTCCAGCTTGTCACCGAGGCCTGTCTCCTTGTAAGCCGCGGCTACGTTCGGCCAGCGTTCTTTCCAGTCATCCGGGAATTTATAAAGAAGTCCTTGGTCTACGTAGTTCATGAAATCGCCATGCACATAGTTCCAGCTCGCAACGTCAGGAAGGTCACCGGAGTTGATCCACAGACGAAGCTTCTCTGCCCAGGAATCCCACTGAATATAGTTGTAGTCCCACTCGATATTGAATTTGTCCATCCAGTACTTATGGAACTCATTGTCCAGTACGCCATCCTTCACCTCCGTAGTTTGGGCAACGGAAATGGTGAGCTTGTCCTTATACTTTCCGTTCTCATCTTTCTCGTTGCCGCCCGTTGATGCTGTTTCACTGGAACATGCAGTCGCCGTCAGCATGACCGCTGACATGGCGATCGCCATAAGAGGTTTGAAAGCTTTCTTCATTCTCATGTTTACTCCCCCAAGTTGATCAGATTTTTTGACAAAAAATCTATGCATTAATCAGGTCTTGATAGCCCCTGTTAATACCCCTTTTGCGAAGTGCTTTTGCAGCAGCGGGAAGAAGCACATGATCGGCACCATCGAAACGAAGACCGAAGCCATTTTCATTCCCGTCGAGAAACCGGATTTATTCAGCGCGTCGACACTTGCTGCGTTGGAAACATTCGTTGTTGATTCGACAATGATCGTCCGGAGGACGTTTTGCAGCGGCAGCATATCCGCTTTCCGGAGGAATATCATGGCATCATACCAACCGTTCCAGAACGCAACCCCATAGAACAGTGTGATCGTAGCCATAATCGGCGCTGACAGCGGAAGAACGATGGATAAGAGAATTTTCCATTCCCCTGCCCCGTCGAGCCTTGCGGATTCCATCAGAGATTCCGGCAGACCCTGGAAGTAGTTCATCATCAGAATCATATTGAAAGCACTGAAGCTGCCTACCAGTACGACAGACCATAAGGTCCCCGTTAAATGCAGTGCCTTCATAACCAGGTAAAGCGGTACAATACCGCCGTTAAATATCATGGTGAACAGAACCAGGAAAAAGAAGAACTTCTTACCCGGGAATTTATTGCGGCTGAGAGCATATGCCATCGTGCTTGTCAGGAACAAGCTGAGCGGCAGTCCGACAATAAGAATCTTAAACGTGTTCCAGAATCCCGTAAGTATTCGTCCGTCCTGGAACAGCGCTTTGTACGCATCCAGTGTCGGGTTTTTCGGGAACAGCATCATTGGGTTATCCGCATAATCCTTTTGCGAAGAGAGTGAAATCGCAATGACGTTCAAAAATGGAATGATAATCATTAATGCTAAGATCGACAGCACGACCAGCAGGACGTAATCCAGGAAAGTCATTTTCCCGATCCGGTATTTATGCTTTTTTACAGCTTTGGCACTCATCTGTTGCACTCCTTTCCTAACGGAACAAACCGTCTCCGCCCATCAATTTAGCCACTTTGTTAGCACCGAGCAGCAGGAACATATTCACTAGCGAACGGAACAAGCTCACTGCTGTCGAGAACGAGAAGTCCGTCGAAGACTGGAACGTAACCCGGTAGATGTACACGTCCAGCACCTGAGACACATTCTGCGTCGCCGCGTTCGCCAAGTTAAAGATCTGGTCAAAACCAGCTGACATTATGCCGCCCACGTTAAGAATAAACATGACGGAAACGGTAGGAAGAATGTTCGGGAGCGTAATTTTGAAAATTTGCTGCATGCGCGAGGCGCCATCGATCTGTGACGACTCATACTGGTCCTGATCGATCCCCGAAATTGCAGCCAAAAAGATGATCGCACCCCATCCCGCTGACTTCCAGATATCCGTTATGATCAGCATCGGCAGGAACATTTCTTCAGAGCCTAAGAAATTAATGGTCGGGAGACCCAAAAGCTGCAATGCGCTGTTGACCAGTCCATCATAGGAAAGAACGTTGATAACGATCCCGGACACGATGATCCAGGACAAAAACTGTGGAAACGTAAATATGGTTTGGAACCACTTTTTCGTCTTCCGCATCCGAAGCTCGTTCAGCGCCAAGGCCAAAAGAATCGGGACCGGAAACATGATGACGAGTTTAATGATGTTGATGTACAGCGTTCTCCATACGGCATCTATGAAATTCGGATCACGGAATACGTATTTGAAATTTTCAAATCCGACCCATGGACTACCCAAAATCCCCTCGCTTGCCTTGTAATCCTTAAACGCGAGCGACAAGCCGCCCATCGGCAGGTAAGCGAACAGGATCAACCAGATCAGACCGGGTATCAGCAGTGTGTAGGTCATCCGGTGCTTCCAGATTTCCTTGTACCAGGCTCCGGTTCCCAAACGTCCACTCAATTTTTTGTCAGGCCCTAAGGCTGCGGGTTTCAATTTGCATCGCCTCACTCTACTTAGTTCTTTTCGTTAAACAGGAAGTCAAAGGCCGTCTTCAAATGCTTCTCCCAGAAAAACCAGTCGTGCGTCCCCGGCCCTTCCACATAATTGAAGCCAAACGGCGTTGCCCGCATGTAATTCGCAAATTCGCGGTTCATCTTGATAAACGGATCCTCGGTTCCACAGCAGGACAGCACCGGTGGCAGTTGACCGCCCTCTTCGATTCGTTTTGCGGCAAGCGCATACAAATCCTGATCCGGTTTGACGTTAAGCTCCGTACCGAATACCGCCTGCATCTCCTTAGCCATACCTGGCTCCATGTTCGGATCCCTCAGACGCTGCTGGATATCGGTAACTCCGGAGAGCGACACGGCTTTGGCATAACGGTTCGGATAAGTAAGCGCGGCTTTCAAAGCGCCATATCCTCCCATGGACAATCCTGCAACAAACGTTGACTTCGGATCGTTGTTTAACCTCAGCAGGCGACCGCAAATTTCAGGAAGCTCCTGTGTCACGTAATAAAAATAATCGAGGCCGTATACCATGTCCGTGTAATAGCTTCGATTCACTTCCGGCATGATGACCGTGCAGCTGTACTTTGCCGCATAGAGTTCAACGGTCGTCAAACGGTGCCAAGTGCTTGCATTATCACCCGCACCATGCAGTAGATAAAGCGTGCTGCTTGTCGGTACGCCGGTATCAACTGGGGAGATCACATGGATACTGGTTGTCATTCGTAAAGTAGGCGATCCTGTGTCTATCGTTATATGCGCCATATGTAACCCCTTTCATCCGATCCAATTTCCGGCCAGCTCCAGACTCTCGAATGGTATGGAAATACCATCCCGACATGGCATTGAATACATAGCTTGAAGCGAAACGTTTCTTTTCATTGCAAAAAAAGAGAACTTTTCGCTTGAATTCCGCCACGTCTCCCTTACTGTATAGCCTCACAGCCTATGAACTCTATGAATTGAAATAACACTCATTGTACTCGTTGGCTGTTTGTAAGCGATTCATTCGAATCGTTTCGATAACATCATAAGTCTTCATGATAAGTCATGTCAACTGCCATTTTGAAAATACTAACTATAGTGATGCGATTGTTCACGTTTCGGCTAAATTTCTACCTTTTTATGACATGAAAGTTATTTTAGGGTGATTTCGATTGTCGAATTGACAACCAAATTGAATTATAATAGATTTTAGTTAAAAGAATATAATGGAAACGTTTCTATTCGTTAGAAAGAAGGCAATTTCTATGTCCATATCATTAAACGGCTTTGTAAATCGTGTTACCCAGCAGCAGTTAAACGTTCTCTCCGCACGGGTTCTGCAGGATGGAAATTGTGCCGCACAGTGGGATCTGACTATCGATGAACGCCGGCTGCAGCATTCGGTCAGCAAATCCTTTACGTGCATGGCGGTAGGACTCGCCATCGCCGAAGGCAAGCTGTCTTTGAAAACCAAGCTTAAAGACTTTTTTCCGCAATATGCACAAGAGAATCCGGGAGACGATCCCTCCTTCCGTCCAGGAGAACTAACGCTTTACGACCTACTCCGCATGTCCTCCGGACATGACTCACCTCCGTTATGGGCTGATGAAAGAGCCTCTTTACAAGAGAAGGACTGGGTAAAATATTACATGTCTCTGTCTTTAGACAGAGCTCCAGGTGAGACTTTTACCTACAGCAGCGGCGATACGTTTGTCATCTCGGCATTGGTGCAGGCTGCCGTCGGCCAGACGGTGAAGGATTACCTGACTCCACGACTGTTCAAACCGCTCGGCATTCATGACGTAAGTTGGGAGACTTCACCTCTCGGCGTAACCCTTGGATGTGCGGGGCTCTCCATCAGCAATGAAGAACTGAGCCGATTTGGCCAGCTTCTCTTGCAAAAGGGAGAGTGGAACGGCAAGCAGCTGGTGCCTGTGGAATGGATCGATTTTGTGACCCGTAAGCAGATCGATAATCAGGGTGGTCCCGATTGGAGTCAAGGCTACGGCTGCCAGTTCTGGATGTGCAGACATGATGCCTATCGCGCCGATGGTGCACATGGGCAGTTCTGCATCGTCATTCCAGGCAAGAATGCGGTCATCGCCATTAATAGTGAGGAAGATGACATGCAGGGAATACTGGATGCGGTGTGGGAGGAGATTTTACCGTTGCTGTAAAAACCGAATATTCAAATTCCTTTAGGATATAATAACTGAACCATTTATTTTTGATATCCAAAATAAGGTTGAATATGATGACGAGCCAAATATTCCATTGTTTCTTAAAAAGCGTTACCATTTCGATCCTAGTCATATTTTTCGCCGGACTTACCGTTCCTGTCCATGCCGATCCATCACTCCCCATCGTTACCTATGAATCGGTTTACTCTATTGATGTTTTTCCGGCTGAACACAAACTGATTGTGTGGAAACAAGGGAAGAAAATAAAAACCTACCGCGTCGCGGTCGGCAACCCATCTACGCCAACTCCTGTGGGAGAATACATCATCACGTACAAGGGGAAAAATTGGGGACCTTCCTTTGGACCAAGATGGCTCGGATTGAACGTGTCTTGGGGCAATTATGGCATACACGGAACGAACAGACCCTATTCTATCGGTCAGCATCAGAGCCATGGCTGCATACGTATGTTTAACATGGATGTCCTGGAATTATACGAGATGATTCCTCTTGGGACAAAAGTAACGATCTACGGTCATATTTTAGGGGATACGAATCATCATCCGAGACGGCTCGCCGAAGGTGATGTTGGAGCAGATGTACAGCTCATTCAATCCCGGTTGAAGAGTGCAGGATATTTCCCCGGTACAACCGACGGCAAATTTGGATCTGCTACCACCCTTGCCCTGAAAAAATTTCAACGGGACCATCAATTGCAGCAAGATGGAGTTGTTTCCGAAGAGGTCTACGAAACGTTAGGGTTAGTAGAATGAAACAGCATGCAAAAGCCACTCCGAAGAGTGGCTTTTTGTACGTCCCAGGAGGGATATAGCCCTACGGCCGGACTGCGATGCGATTGCTTATTATCCGACGCCCCTAATGGCATACATAATTCTAAAATCGAAAAAAGACTCCTTATCTAAGAGGTTCATGGTATAATATGGAATGTACATACACACCTTGAGTGGGCGCACCCTCCCGAAAGGGGGTGGTGCGATGAACATTTCGTTCGGTGAAGTTCTTACCTTCGGGTTATTCCTGTTGGCTTTGCTGACTTACATCGATAAACGAAAGTAACCCACTCCTAAGGTTCGCGCCTAAGTGGGTTACTTCACGTATCATTTACATGATCTCGGAGGGGAATCCCACTCAAGATGTTTGTACGAGGGGCAGCTGGCCGGCTGCTCCTTATTTATTGTTATCTTAGCATATGGAGAAATATACCTCAAGGGATATGGGGTTCTCTTCCCTCCATCGCATGTAAAAGCCACTCCGAAGAGTGGCTTTCTGTACGTCCCAGGAGGGATACAGCCCTACGGGCTGACTGCGATGCCGATGCTATCGATGCTCATGCTTCGACGAACCCTAATGGGTTCTCATCCCTCCATCACATGAAAAAAGCCACTCCGAAGAGTGGCTTTTTGTACGTCCCAGGAGGGATTCGAACCCCCGACCGACGGCTTAGAAGGCCGTTGCTCTATCCAGCTGAGCTACTGGGACTTAATATGTATAAAAACGATGCGTTTATTATTATAACTCATCTTTCTGAAAATTTAAAGGGGAATTTATAAAATGAATCATCGAATTTTGTAAAGGGTAATATGATAACACCATATATCGATATAAGGAGCTTGTGCCATGCGCCATTTCCTACCAGCATCATCCTATTTCAGCATCTTTTTCGCGCCGATTATATTACCGATCATTGTCTGGATTGTTTCCAGAGATCACTATGTTGAAATGCATTCGAAATATGCGCTGATATCTCATATCTTGCCCCTTATCGCAGCAGTTCCGCTGATTATATTATCGTTTAAAGCCAATCAAACAAGCTCAGTTTTCGGTTATATTATGTTGTTCGCCATCATTTATTTAGGGACTGTTATCTACAATATCGTCAAAGGAATTAAGGTTCTGCTTCAGTATGCTTAAGTCCCAAAAACAAATCCCTTCCATTATATGTAACATAGAGAAGTCGTTCAAATCTGCTGAAAACGTATACATAGTGAAAACCTCCGGTCTATCGGAGGTTTTCACTTCAGGGGCTACTTATTGCCAAAACGTCGCGGGCTTTGAGGAACAGCTAAATTTCTCTCGTTTTTGCTCAGGACTTCTTCAGCAAATTCAGTCTGGTGGGCATACTTGTTGCCTTTCGTCTTTTTGTACGTGTTCGCCACTTTCGCTCACCCCCCTGTCCTATAGTATGGGAAGCGTGGAGGACCGTTATGAGCCATAATTATTGGCTAAGCATACAGCCTTTGCGGAGAAAAATATGCTCCGATGACAGTATCCCTCTTCTTATGACAAGTTCTCCCCTGCAGACTTCATTTTAGGACAGACATCATCTGCCTATCTTCGGCATATAACTGTATCACTTTGACAAATGAAATTTTGGCTAAGTCCTGAAAAGGAATGATAGCGGGTGGACAATCGACAAGGAAAGGATGAGCCGTCATGTGCGGAATAACCGGTTTTGTTCAGTGGAGCGGCGATTTGACACAGCATTCGCAAACTCTCGTAAAAATGACGGAGACCTTAACCCCAAGGGGACCGGATGCATATGGAACATGGATTTCAGGTCCCTGCGCTTTCGGTCATCGGAGGCTGAGCGTCATCGATCCGGAAAACGGGGCGCAGCCCATGCTTGTATACGATGATGAGGATTTATACACCATAGTATATAACGGGGAATTGTATAATGCGGCAGAACTGAAACGCGAGCTGCTGAAAAGAGGACATCACTTCCGGACTAATTGCGATACGGAAGTTCTTTTGATCTCCTATATCGAATGGGGGCCTGCTTGTGTCGATAAGTTTAACGGCATTTTTGCATTTGCCATCTGGGATAGCGTGCATGAACAGGTATTTATAGCACGCGACCGGCTGGGAGTGAAGCCCTTCTTTTACAGCTACATCGGAAGAACATTGATCTTCGGCTCCGAACCTAAAGCACTGCTTCAGCATCCCAAGGTCGAGCCGGTCGTAGGCGCGGAAGGATTGGCCGAAGTTTTCATGATCGGACCTGCGCGAACACCAGGTCAAGGAGTATATCGGGATATAAAAGAGCTGCGTGCCGGGCATGCCATGATTTTCAGTCGCAGCGGCCTGAAGCCTTATGTCTACTGGAAGCTGGACAGCCATCAGCATGGAGACGACACGGAAGCAACGGCTGCCCAGCTGAGAGAGCTGCTGCAGGATACCCTGGAGCGTCAACTTGTTTCTGACGTTCCGGTCTGCACCCTGCTATCAGGCGGCCTGGACTCAAGCGCCTTAACGGCGCTGGCCGTTCAGTATTACAACCGGACCGGACAGGGACAAATGGATACCTATTCCGTCGATTACGTCGGTAACGACAAGCACTTCAAATCCCACAGCTTTCAGCCTGGAGCCGATGCACCTTGGATCAAGCGGATGGTCGAGGAGCTGGGAACGAAACATCACTTTATCGAGTTTGATACACCCGAGCTGATCGAGTCGCTGAATAACTCTACTCTGACGCGGGATTTACCCGGGATGGCCGATGTCGACGGCTCCCTGTACCTATTTTGCCGGGAGATCAAGAAAGGCGCCACCGTTGCCGTATCCGGTGAGGCGGCGGATGAAATATTCGGCGGTTATCCATGGTTTCACCGGGAAGAAATGCTGAACTCTAATGCCTTCCCATGGGCTGTTGCCTCCGAAATGCGCGCGAGCCTTCTGTCTCCCGAAATCCGGGAATGGACGCGGCCGCTTGACTATCTAGGTGACCGCTACACAGAAGCCGTGAGGGAAGTGCCGAAACTTCGCGGAGAGGACGGCAAGCAGGCCCAAATGCGCGTTATGTCCTATCTGAATATTACCCGCTTCATGCCCACCCTGCTGGACCGAAAGGACCGGATGAGCATGGGAGTCGGTCTTGAAGTCCGTGTTCCTTATTGTGACCACCGCCTGGTGCAGTATGTATGGAATATCCCATGGGAGATGAAAATGACCGGTGGCCGGGAAAAAGGCATTCTGCGCAAGGCGCTGGAGGGCGTTCTACCGGAGGATGTGCTGTACCGTAAGAAAAGCCCATATCCCAAAACGCATAATCCGGACTTCCTAGCAGCGGTGAAAAAGCAAATGATCGATATTCTCGACGATTCCTCTTCGCCGATCCTTCCCCTTATCAATCAGAAAAAAATCCGCGAGATCGCCGCTTCGCCTGAAGCTTCCTCCAATCTGCCCTGGTTTGGCCAGCTGATGTCGGGACCGCAGCTGTTTGCGTATCTGTCTCAGGTCAATAACTGGCTAAAAACGTACAATGTTGCCATTAGATAATCAACTGCAGCACGAAAAAGCCCATTCCTTCCAGAATGGGCTCTGCCTATTTCTATAATGCGATTTCTAAGATGAAAAGGTACCTTCTACCTTCTATTCCTTACCCGATCACACCTTTGGACAAAATCAAATTTCCGTACAAGGCCTTCTCTCCTGTCGCAATTACTGCGTAAGCTTTTTTCGCACGCTCATAGAATTCGAAGCGCTCAATTTCTGCAAACTCAATGCCTGCTTCCGCCTTATCCACCAAACTGCGGTATACATCCCACACCGGCGTCTCTACCGGATCTCCAGGCACCACCTGCATCAGCATCACCGGGTGGGTTACATAGCGGTTCAGCGGAAACAGCTCAAGCACAGCCTCCAGCAGCTCAGGAATCCCGTGGCCATCGGCACGGACCAATCTTTGCGCCATCGAAACGGCCGGGAAATTGGCATCTCCAAACACGATTTCATCCCCATGCCCCATTTCGCACAGGATCTTCAGCAGTTCTGGTGATAGCAAAGGGGAAATACCTTTCAGCATCTTGAAACCTCCTTTAAGCATCTTGATGGTATCCTCTACTTATTACGACATAAATTCGAAGCAATCCTTCTCAGCCTGCAAAATACTCATAGAATACAAAATCCGTACATCCTTCCGGCTGTAAGGCCAGAAAAACATACGGACTATATGATTCTATGAAATGCGAAGATCCGCTACTACCGGAAAATGATCCGAAGGCATCTTACCCAGATAATGATCCACGATGGAACCGTAACTTAGAACATGAACCTGGTCGGTCACGAAAATAAAGTCGATCGGGCTTTCAAACTCGATCCCATGCTTATCCTGCGGCGCAAGCAAGTCCGGAAACATCCGTGCCGCCACCTCTCTAGAATCAAAGTCCTGGAACGTAAATGCCGGCCCGAAGTGGTTATAGTCCGCCACCATGCCTGCATCCCGCAGTAGGGCAGAGCCCGACTCATTCTTTTGAGTAAGCACCCGGTATGATACGGAATCCGAAGTCACGTTGAAATCGCCTGTAAGCACGGCCGGAATGCCTGCAGCCAGGTCACCGATCCGCTTCAGGATCAGATGGGCGCTTTGTTCCACCGCCACTTGCCCCACATGATCGAAATGTGTATTGAAATGCAGGAAGGTTTGTCCCGAGTATGTATCCTCAAACTCTGCCCATGTCACCACACGCCGGCAAGCGGCATCCCAGCCAAGCGATCCCGGTTCTTCCGGCTGCTCCGACAGCCAGAAAGTATTCTGTCGCAGCGGTCTCAGCCTTTTTTTGCGGTAAAATATGCAGGAGAACTCCCCGTCTCGCTTTCCATCTTCCCTGCCCACACCGATCCAGCCGTATTCCGGCAGCAGCTGCTGCAGATCCTCAAGCTGGTTATACAGCACTTCCTGCAAGCCGACCAGATCCGGTCGGTGAAAGCGAATGACGCCCGCCACCAGCTCCTTGCGGCTGAGCCAGCCATTTTCGCCTTCCATATCATAGGCATTTTTGATGTTATAGGACATGCAGCGCAGCTCAAGCTCTATATTCCGCTTCTCTACTGACATTTCGCTCACTCCATTCTGGACATATAATTGAACTCTATTAAGACCCATCATACCAAAAATCAGGAGAATACGAAGAGGATTTCCGAAAAAAGCGGATCAATCAAAAAAACCACAGTAATCCGGAACACCGAATAACTGTGGTTTTGAAATCATATAGAATGCTTAAACCTCTGGCTGCTTCAGCATGCTGATCAGGCTCCGCAGCGCTGCTCCCCGATGGCTGATAGCCTGCTTCTCCTCCATGGAAATCTCAGCCATCGTCTTCTCGTAATCCGGCAAATAAAAGAGAGGATCATATCCAAAGCCGCAGCTGCCTGCCGGCTCGACCGTAATCCATCCGTCCACCGAGCCACTGGATTCCATATGGACACCGGTGGCTGGATTATACAGCACCAGCGTGCAGACGAAGCGGGCGGTACTGAGCAGGGGCTGCTCTGTATCCTCCCCCATCTTCTTGTCTTCGAGCAAACGTAGCAGCTTCTCGTTGTTCTCCTGATCCGAAGCATGTTCGCCGGCAAAACGGGCCGAGTATACGCCGGGACGGCCATCCAGCTCATCCACGCAAAGGCCCGAATCATCCGCCAAAACCGGCAGACCAAGGGCATCCCCGACCGATTTGGCCTTCTTCAGCGCATTCTCCGCGAAGGTTGCGCCATCTTCCACGACCTCCGGAATTTCTGGATAATCGAACATGCTTTTTACTTGTTTCCCAAGCTGTGCAAAGGCATGCTCGAATTCCTTCACTTTTCCCGGATTCCGGGTTGCCACAATGATCAGTTCGCTGTCCAGAATCATGCTTAAACCTCTCTTCCTGGCTTGCCGGAGCCAATCATTAGAGCAATCGGTCCAAGCATTTCCTTCTGCTTCTCGATCAGCTGCAATATTCCCTTCTCGCCAAGCTCCAGCAGCTGATTCAGCTCCTCGCGGGTAAACGGACTCTCTTCTCCGGTTCCCTGCAGCTCAACGAAGGTTCCGCCGCCAGTCATGACGAGGTTCATATCCACCTTCGCACTCGAATCTTCCTCATAGTTTAGATCAAGCATCGGCTCTCCGTTCACGACGCCTACGCTGACCGAAGCCAGGTAGTCCGTGATTGGAAATACCGGCAGCTTGTGATGCTGCGCAATTTTACTTACAGCGATTGCAAGCGCAACAAAGGAACCGGTAATCGAGGTTGTACGCGTTCCCCCATCCGCTTGAAGCACATCGCAATCGAGCGTAATCGTACGCTCGCCGAGTGCACGAAGATCAACTACGGAGCGCAGCGCTCTACCGATAAGCCGCTGAATTTCCATCGTCCGGCCGCTGAGCTTACCGCGCGCGCTTTCCCGTTGATTGCGGGATTGCGTCGCCCGCGGCAGCATGGAATATTCCGCCGTCACCCAGCCTTTTCCTTGCCCCTTCAAGAATGGGGGAACCTTCTCATCCACCGTTGCCGTGCAAAGCACCTTGGTATCTCCCATTTCTATGAGCACGGAGCCCTCCGCATACTTGTTCACATTTACTGTCATTTTCATCGGCCTGAGCTGATTACTGCTGCGTCCATTAGATCTCATCTTTTCTGCCTCCTACATTTACGCGTCCTGTGATATAGATTGGATCAAGGATGCCCCTCATCCATTTCTATATGTTAGCAAATTTTATTTTAACAAACTGTCGGCACAAAAGCACCCTTGGAAGACATCTTACAACGGAATTTCGTTGATGTAGTCAGGTCTTGATACCGGCTTGCTGTAATCCTGATTGTCAAATCCGATCACCTTCTGAGAGCCATTCATGTCAATTTTGACCTTCGCGTTGCTGGTATTTTCAGATATGGTCAACACGACGGATTGAAGCAGCTCATTCGGTATTTGCTCATCCTTTTCAAACATATCGTCCTTCAGCGCAACCGTAACCGTACCGTCTTTGGCGGTTTTTACCGATTGAACCGAGGTGCCGTCTGTCATCACCTGCTCGAGACCGTCATTCTGCTGCGGACCCTGGATAAGCTCGTGCAGCGCTGCAGTCAGTTTATCTTGTCCAGGCTGCACCAATCGCGTCACCGGAACATAATACGAGTACACTCCATCCGAAGAAAGTGTTGCGAAATATACGGTTACCGGTGTTGAGTTCATTATGCTCGCGCCATCCCCTTTTTCCAGGTTGATGCCAAAGCTGCGGCTGAGCGGCTGATTCAGCGGCGTATCCTTAAGCGGCATTTCGGTTAGCATCTGACCGTCAACGGAAAGCTGCACCTTCTGTACACCGGAGAATCCGGTTAAGGTCCAGGTGACAGCTTCCAATATTTTGCGCTCGTCCGGCGCGTTATATTTGTTAAATGCACTGTTGAAGTCAACGACCGCCACCTTTTGCTCCTTATTCATCGTTACACTGTTAATGACGGTTCCTTTGGGCAGCACGCCCGAAAATCCTTTTGGCACATATTTGGCATAGGCTCCGCCCTCCACCATCGCCTGAAGCGCCTGCTTCATGTTGCCTTCATCCTTCGCTTCGGGAATCCCGAGAGATATAGGTGCGAGCAACCCTTTTTCATTCATCAGATATACGGTTGTCTTCGGTCCGGTTTGTTCTCCCTTATTCGTTGAGACCGGGCCTTCCGTCATGTTCAGCATTTGCTGTTCAATCTCTGCCGGCGGCTTATCAATATCCATGGAAGATTGCGATCCGAACAAGCTGCAGCCGGACAGCAATACAGGAACAGCCAGCAATCCGGCAGCGGAAATGCCGCGAATTTTATTGATGTTTTTCATATGCATGGTTCCTCCTAATCATTTTGTACAGATTGTACTACCATGTATACGAGCCCTCTCTTCAAAAAATAACAGCCGGTCCCACAAAAAAACGTGAGAAAGATTATTCATAAATCCAAGTATAGTACGCGAGGTTTTGGGTAAAACTGGACAAACGGCATGGTATGGGGGAACGTACAATCTTCCTACCACAACGATAACGGGGGGATACGATGAGTGATCCGAAGCAGGAAAAGATTCCTTATACTCTGGACAGTCAAAAGGTTGCCAGCGCAACCCGTGAATTGCTGCATAAAAGAGGCGTAAAGCTGGAGGAAATCGCCAAGCTCGTCATGTTCCTTCAGAAGAATTATTACCCGAATCTGACGATGGAAGAATGCTTGCACAACGTGGAAAAGGTGCTTGGTAAACGTGAGGTGCAAAACGCAGTGTTAACTGGCATTCAGCTGGATGTGCTCGCCGAGGAAGGCAAGCTAATTTCACCTTTACAGGAAATGCTGGTGAATGATGAAGGCTTGTACGGCGTGGATGAAATCCTGGCCTTTTCCATCGTCAATGTGTATGGCAGCATTGGTTTTACCAACTACGGATACGTGGATAAGCTGAAGCCAGGTATCCTGGAACACCTGAACGATAAAAGCACCGGCGAAACCCATACTTTCCTGGATGACATCGTAGGGGCCATAGCTGCAGCGGCAAGCAGCCGGATCGCACACCATAAGCAGGCCGAGCGTGAGCAGTAGATTTAATAAGGTTATGATCCCAGAGGATGAATGAATATGCCAAATAAGGACGGCTCTATAACGATAAGAGCGGTCCTTTTTTTAGTGTCATAAGCTCGAATGCCGATTTATTTCATCTTGTAGCATATGATGCCGTCTTCATTGCAAAATACGGTAATTCGTTCTCTTCGCTCCAGCTCCCGTGTATGCGCAAGCGTCTCGCACATCGCAAATCGCATTTGGTGAATTCCGAGCTTGCTGCTGAAAAGAAATGCACAGAGCTCAAATCCGGTGGCTGGTGCAGAAGCGAGCAACTGCTCGATCTTCGCAAGACGCTCCTCATGATGCAGCAGCAGCGCCTCCAGCCGTTCTTCGAAATGCTGAAAAGGATTCCGGTGCCCGGGGTAGGCTGTGCTGACCTTCAAATTCTTCAGCTTCAGCAGCCCCTGCAAAAAGGATTGCAGCGGCTCCGGGTCACTGCCCGGCATCAGACTCACATTCGGAGAAATCTGCGGCAGTACGGCATCCCCGCATAGAATCTCGCCGCTCTCTTCATGGTAAAAGGACAAATGTCCCGGTGCATGTCCCGCCGTTTCAACAGGCAGCCATTCGCGTCCGCCCATGGAGAACAGCTTCCCTTCTGGAATAAAGGCTACTTCCGGACGTGGTGTAATCTGCGATACAAAGCTGTTCATATGTACTTCGAGCTGACTTGTCCATTCCTTCGGCATCCCCTGGCTTCGGAATAGTTCCGGCAAATCCGCATTCATCGTGGACTTCGGCCCCCACATCAGCTCTGTTTCCTGAAAGGCCCGCTCCGATATCCATACTTTGCAGCCGGACTGCTGCTGAATCCAGCCTGAGCAGCCTAGATGGTCCGGATGATGATGCGTCAGCACAATATTTTCCACTTCGCTAATGGCCCTGCCTAGTTCTGCAAACGCCCGCTTCCACTCTTCTTCATTTTCCGGCGTATGAGGTCCCGGATCTATGATGGTTAACCCTTCCGGTCCCTGCAGTACGTAACTGTTCACCCAGCGGAGCGGAAAAGACATCGATATTTTTACTTGAATGATTCCGTTTTGATGATCTGTTATTTCTGGCATGTTCACTTCATGAACCCTCTTTCCTGAACCAAAATGGAATAAAGGTATGAATCCACGAACCCGCCTATGTTGGAGATGAGATGTTCCCGCAAATGCCCTTCCTTCTGCATGCCGAGCTTCTGCATTACACGCTCCGAGGCCGTATTTTCCGGACGGCAGGTTGCGTAAATCCGGTGCAAATCCAGCCGACCAAAGCCTAGTTCCAGCATGGCGCATGCACTTTCATATGCATATCCCCGCCCCCAGTAATCCGGGTGAAAGCAGTAGCCGATTTCTCCGTTAGCACCGCTGACATGCAGGCCGACGCCCCCGATCATCTCGCCGCTCGCTTTCAGGGTAACGGCAAATTCATAGCCCACTCTTGGCTCCTGCTGCTGCATTGCGAGCATGGAATCAATGTGTTCTTTAGTTTCCTCGGGCGTGTTAGGCCCCCACAACGTATACTTCGTGACACTCGGATTCGAAGCGTAACGGTGCACACTCGCAAAGTCATCCTGCTGATACTCACGGATCATAAGTCTTTCCGTTTGCATGATCATCATGATCCCCTCCTGGTCTTTCGGTTCGTCTTTATTCAGATTAAAGCATTCGTATGATCTTGCCAAGCTTTGAATCTGCGGTTGATACCAACAAAATAGGATGTAACTCCTTCTACAGCAAAAACGGTCTACGCTTGATTCGCGAAGACCGTTTTAACAAATGTTTTACCTAGGATTAGAAGACAGCTTATTGGTCTCTCTGATTAACGAGAAGTATTGATCTGCCAATACCTGCTGATATTCCGGTCCGAGGGAGTCAGAAATTGTCACCACATCTGTAGGTGTCATACTCCATGCAAGCAGTCCCAAGGATACGAACAATGGTGATTTGCCATCCCATTTTGCTTTCGCATCCACCAAAATCTTTTGAGCATCCTGAACACTGCCGACGCCCTGAATGGTAGATACAGGCAGATTGCCTTTCACAATATCCACGCTATAATGGTCCTCCCAGCTTAGGAACAATCCATCCGAATGGAGATTTTCCTTATAGGCTTTTGCTACTGCATTGCTAAGAGGAACGTTCTGGTTTGCAACCCGGTTAAGTACATATGGAACCGTCATTCCGGTCTTCTTCATGTACGAATAAGATTGATCCAAAAAGGCCGGCAGCGTCTCTTCAGGCCAAGCATTCGGGTAGAAATAACCCGCTCCCGACGGACCCGCAATCAACTGATCATTTGGAGTTGCCGTACTCTTGTAATACTCAAGCATGGCCGGAGCCGCGTCATAGAGCACCGGGCTGGACGTCCAGTTGATCGGCACCTTTCCTCGGTTTGGATCGTCCCAAAGATTTCGCATGCGATGCTGGTTATATTGCAAATTATCCCCTTCACTGAATGTATAGGTTACATAGATTTTATTCTCTAGTTTTGGTGCCTGTGGCTTCTGAGCCGTAGGATATGGTTGGGCATTTTTGCCGGAAAATACGGTCATGTTGCTGAACCAGTCTGCAGCAAGCACATATACGCTATGGTTCGAAGTAATTTCAACCCCGCTGAATTCGCCATCGGTATCGTTGCTGAACCAGCCCAGGTATGGTGTTCCGGGCTTAACGTCGGACATGATCTTTTCGAACAGTGCTTTTTGCTCCGGCACATTGGAATCCAGCCAGAAGACCATGGCCTTGTTCGCTACCGCGTAGTCACGGAGATAGCCATAAGGCTCCTTCTGTTCCGAAGAAGGCGGCTCTTCATTCCCTGCATACACTTTATACTGATTCCACATATCTACGGATGCCGTCAAATTCTTCGTTTCTTGCGGTACTTTAAATTTATATACAAAGTATCGTCCGTTATCCGCAAACCGGTGTCCTCCGTTGCCGCTGGACAACTGCGAGTTTTGAGCATCATATAAAAACGGCTTTTCATCCTCCGTCCCAGGTATGAAGTGCGCAATCACCTGATCATCTGCCTTAATGGTGACCTCATGTACCGCAGCCCCCCATCCGTCCTGTGGGAACGCATCTCCAAAACGGAGATATACCGCTTCGTTGCCCAAAAACGGGGATAAGTCCAAATCGTAGGTTTTCCGGTTCTTCCCGTCACGCTCTTGGGTCGTTTCCTCTGCGATCACCTTAAAGGATTCCGGAAGACCAGGAGGCAGTTTTATTGATGTATCCGGGCTAAGTCCAATTAACATCCGGTGCGTCGTCTGCTTCCAAAGATTGTCGTACTGCCAGTTGTAAGCATCTATCCGGTCCTTAAATTCCCCCTGAAGATCATCCAGCACTTTCAAATTATACGGAGAAGCAGTCAGTTTGGAGCTGAGCTCAGGACTCGCAACTACAGCGTTTTTTAAACCGGCGAGCGTCGTTGCGACGTTAATGCTATCAGGTACTTTGGGGTCATAGACAATGATGCCCTTCACCTCATTTTTGAACTTGGATACAATCTCCCAGGAGGAATCATGAATCGTATACGGGACATTCAGATCTTTCAACCACGTCTGCTTCCCCTCCTCCTGACTTTCAAGGAGGTAGATCCGCGGCTCTTTACGATTCACAATTCCCTGCAGCGTGGCCATTAATATTTTGATATCTCCGGGTTCGTCATAGATATCTGCCACATCCAGCTTTTTAGCTTTTGCGAACGATGGGAGCGCTTGCGATTCAGGCCAGCTAATGTTACTAGAAGAGGAAGACGAACTGGCTGCCGGCTCCGCAGATGCTCCCAAAGACATGGACAACAGGCAGACCAGAGTAAGACAGACCGTAGTGAATTTCCGAATCATGAACAACACACCTCAACTTTATCTTGATTTGGTAAGGCATATTAAAGAAAAAACATACTTCTGTCTGTAATCAGCCGTTAAATTGTAAAATTGACTTATAGTCGAAATCACCTCCATTATCGCTTTATTATATATATTTAATATATGTAATATGTTATTTAAAGACATTCGACAAAACTTCTTAGAAAAATAGTGCTGGGGAGACAGCCATTAGTTCAAAGGTGGTGCATGAAATCATGAGTTCAGGTCTGCCCCAGAAACGTCAAGTCGACATCTCCTCCAGACCACCCGTTTTTTGCCGAAATATCAAAGAAAATAAAGTGACAGCGCACTCATAAAATGACAAACGTTTTCATATACAAGTGATATAGTGAAATTGCACTTATGAATAGGTGTATAAAATGGAGGGATTAAACATGGAAAATTTCGAAAACGAACTGCTGCTGTCCGACGAAGAGGTACAGGAATCTCAAATCGACGACATTGAAGAAAGCGAAGACGAGGAAGAAGACGAAGAAGCTGAAGCTGAATTCGAATCCGATGAAGAAGAAGAAGATTCGGAGGAAGATGAGGAAGAAGATTCAGAGGAAGACGAAGATCCCGAGCAATAATGGTCTCCAATCCCTTCTCCCAGAACTACACACTTATACAAACCCAACCTGTTCAGTCATGAACAGGTTTTTCACTTTTGGATAATGCCTATGCCTTTAAAAAACAAAACAGGCGTTAGACCCTTTTGCGGAGTCCAACACCTGTTTTTTGTATTGGTGGCATGTTTATTATTTGCTTAAAGTCTCGGTCAGAATCGGCACGATTTGCGATTTGCGGGATACAACGCCTTTCAGCACCGCCGTATTGTTTTGCAGCTTCACATTATACGCGGTTTCAACTGCAGAAGCTTTCTTGCCCAAAGCCAAGGCTACGGAATCGTTGTTCAGGATGTCGGTTACAACGAACACGAACAGATCCAAACCTTTTTGGCTGATGATGTTGTTCAGGGCGTCTTCTAGCTCTGCTTGACGGTTCAGCACATCATTGGTATCGACGACGTTCACTTGGGCAATTTCAACCTTGTGAGTGCCCATTTGGAATTCCTTGGCATCCAGAGAGATGAGCTCAGCGATCGTTTTGCTGCTCATGTCCGCTCCGGCTTTCAGCATTTCAAGACCGTATGTTTCCAGGTTTACGCCGGCGATCTCAGCCAGTTCACGCGCAGCAGCCACGTCTTCCTCTGTACAGGTTGGGGATTTCAGTAGAAGCGTATCCGAAACAATCGCTGATACCATCAGGCCAGCAATTTCCTTCGGAGTAGCTACATTTTTTTCCTTGAACAGCTTGTTCAGGATCGTAGCCGTGCAGCCTACAGGCTCAGCGCGGTAGTACAAAGGATGGCTTGTCTCGAAATTCGCGATTCGGTGATGGTCGATAACCTCCGTTACGCGTACTTGATCAATGTCGTCTGCGCTTTGCTGGCGTTCGTTGTGGTCTACGAGAATAACCTCGGAAACTTCGCCTGCCACTTTCTCCACGTGGCGTGGAGCTTCAACCTTAAAAGTATCGAGAGCAAATTGAGTTTCTCCGTTGACATTGCCCAGACGAACGGCTTCCGTATCGAATCCGAGCTGGTTTTTCAAATAGGAGTATACAATAGCAGATGTGATTGTGTCCGTATCCGGGTTTTTATGTCCGAAAATCAAAGTTTTAGCCATGAGTTTTCATTGCTCCTTATCCATTTATAAAGTATAGACATTCCAGAAATGTCTTGGTCTACATTCGATTATAGCGATAATCAGGCAATATTCCAATTCCTTTACAGAGTTTTATTTATAGATGCCAAATCAGGCTTCATGAACTGTTTTTCTAGGGATCTCGTTCAGGGGCAATCCCTCTTTGTAGTAAAGTGAAGGCTGAAGCAGAACATAAAAGATATGAGTGCGTGTAAATCCCAGATTTCTCAGGTGTCCGTCTATCATTTTGGCGATGGCGTCATGCTTCTCCTGCTCCCTTGGAAACATGAAAATTTCGACCGACTGCGGGCTGTTTGTGATTTTTTCCACATGTAAAAGCTCAATTTTTACGATTTCCTGCGGAATGTTAGCGATGGCTGCCATATCTTCAACGATCGCGGGTGCGACAGACTCCACCACGTTTTTATCAAATCCCGTAAATCTGACAAAAGGCAAAGCTTTTCCCTTCTTTCTGGAGGTTCGTGTTCATGTGTACTGGTATTATATACCCTACCACAAAAACACCGGAGGAGTCACCTCACGTTACGAAGGACCCCTCCATGCAGCTTGGCTATTCCATAATTGTAGACGGGTTAGCGACTGTTTCGATTCTTTCCTGAACATGATCCTGTTCGCCGAGAAAATGGCGGTTCAGCGGCTTCAGGTTATCATCCAGCTCGTATAGAATCGGCACTGCGGTCGGAATATTCAAGTCGACGATATCCTCGGCGCTGATATCCTCAAGCACCTTCATCAGCGCCCGGAGACTGTTCCCATGCGCCACGACCAGCACCTTTTTACCTGCCTTGATCTGGGGCACAATTTCTGCCTCCCAGTATGGAACGACTCTAGCGATGGTATCCTTGAGGCTTTCCCCTAGTGGGATTTCCTGTTCGGTCAAATGACCGTAGCGCTTATCCTTAAGGGGATAACGATCATCTTCGGCGGTAATTTGCAGCGGCGGCACGTCGAAGCTTCTGCGCCACAGCTTTACCTGCTCAGCCCCGTATTTGTCGGCCGTTTCCTGCTTATTCAGTCCCTGAAGTGCGCCGTAATGGCGCTCGTTCAGCTTCCAGTTTTTATGGATCGGAATCCATAAAGAATCATTGACGTCGAGTATGTAATTCAGCGTCTTGATCGCCCTTTTCAGGACAGACGTATACGCAATATCGATCTCGTAAGGTACCTTTTTGAGCAGTTCTCCGGCTTTGATCGCTTCATGGACACCTTTTTCCGTTAGATCGACATCCGTCCAGCCCGTAAAGCGGTTTTCCTGATTCCAAATGCTTTCCCCATGTCTCACCAGAACGACTTTGAACATATGATGATACCTCCTCACTTCTGCCTCTCGCGATTTGGACATTGTATGGTGTGTCTATTCTATTTATTAACCCTTATTCCGTTCTTTGATTCATGCGCATGACATAATTATCTGAAGTCAGAAATTTCAGCTTGCCGGACTGTGCATCATATTCGTAGATCAAGATCGTACCATGCGTATCGGATTCCGTGTTGCCGTCGATGACGGCAAAGCGGTTGTCGCCAAGGGGCACAATCTGCTCATTCAATGCGTTGGATTTGACATTCAGTTCTTTAGGGAAGCTGGTGTTATTCATATCCTTGGGGTAAATATCCAAACTCCCTCCTATAATGTGGGTTGCCGTTGCGGTCTCCGTCTGTGGTTTCACCATAAACACGAGATAAACGGCGACAAACAGCATCAGTGCGCTTAAGCCAAGAATGAGTGCACTATTCTTGTTTTCCAAGTTAACATCTTTCCTTTCGGTTTAGAATACAATGTGACTTGACGTGATGTATATGTACATTGCTTCTACCGCCACCCTACTATAAAATTGAAGGGATATTACATATCGTAAGGAGGATAAAATCATTCATGAGAGACTCTTATTTATTCGGACTCATGCTGCGGAGTCGCAATGGCATCATCCAAAAGGTCCAAACGCTTCCCGAGGAAATACGCAATGTTGTGCCTGAGGGCTTCAACAACAGCATCCACTGGCAGCTCGGGCATTTGCTGACGGTAACGAATCACATTGTGTTTCAGTTTGCAGGCAAAGAATCCGTCATTCCGGATCACTATAAAGCATTCTTCGGTCCCAGCACCAAACCTGCGGACTGGACGGAGGAAGCTCCGGCTTGGGACACGTTGATTGAAGAACTGACCCGGCAGTGCAAGCTGATAGAAGATACTTTTGGCGGCAAGCTTCAGGAGCCTCTGACGGTAAAAGAAAACTTTGCCAAAGCGGAAACGGTAGGCGAAATTCTGGTGATGAACATCAGCCACGAAAGCTCCCATTCTGGCATAATCAACGCCATGATCAAGGTACTCGTCTAGAAAGCAAAGAAACCCTGGCTTGAAAGAAGTCAGGGTATTTTAATATCCATATTATTACATATGTTGTTATATAGAGACAAATCATTTTTGTCAAAATCGGGCTCTTTTGCGTTGGGTCATGTAAACCGCCCCTACGAAAAAGATAATCATGAAGAGGATCGTGATCAAGAGGGCGCCCATGGTACCTGTGCCTCCGCTTCCTTGCAGAAGGACCTTTGCCGATATTTGCGGAAGCGCCCCAGGACTCCAGGCCATATACCGCGGAAGCATGCCGTATGCTAAGGACAATAGCAGGGCCGCGCCCAGGCTGACAAAAGCAATCCCAGCCGCAGGGTTCATAAGTGAGCTGAATAGAAGAGTAAGCGATCCGGCAAACCACATCCACAGCAGATAAAACAGCGCCGCTTTTACCGCCGCAGCTGTGTCGACCGGTCCGATCATTTGCACGGTATAATACCAGGCTCCGGCATATCCGAGTCCGAAGGACGCGGTGATCAGGGAAATCATGCTCATCCATTTGGCAGCGGCATATGACACGAACGAGACGGGCTTGGAAAAAATCATCTGCGAGACGCCGCTTTGGCGTTCACCCGAAATCATCGTCATCAAGGAGAGCACCAGAATGAGGATGCCTATCGCGTTATATTGACCGAGCGTTTGGGCGAGAACCTCCGCTCCTGACGGCATCTCCATCATGATCGTCATGCCTTTGGGCATATTGCCTGCCGCCTTCAGGATTTCAGGCATAAAGCGGGTTACTATCGGCTGCATGACCCCCAACATCAAAAAGACCAACGGCACCCACAGCCATCTATAGCTGCGTCCCATTTCCAGCATTTCTTTCCGGAAAAACAATCCGAACTGCTTCATGCCTGCACCACCTTTAGGAACAAATCCTCAAGTGTGCTTTGTCCCGATTCGAATTTACGGAAGGCGACCTGATGCGAAACCGCATCAGCCATCAGCTCGAACGAAGCTTTCTCCACATCAGTTACTGTCAGCCTGGCCCGGTTTCCGGTGATCTCAGCTTGACGGACAAAAGCTTTGCTACTGATCGAGGCCATCCATTTCAGAGATACCGGGTCTCCTCCAACTTCGATCCGGATAACGGGTTCGCTGTACTCTCTTCGGATCTGGTCCAGCTTCCCTTGCAGCGCGATTTCTCCCTCTCGGATCATGAGAATTTCGTCACAAATTTCTTCGGCATCGTGAAGGACATGCGTCGAGAATAGAACTGTCGTTTCGAGCCGGATCCGCTGTAGCAGATTCAGTACATCCTTGCGTCCGGCAGGATCCAGCGCGGAGACCGGCTCATCCAATATGAGCAGCTTGGGACGGTGAATCAAAGCCTGTGCCAGACCGAGCCTCTGCTTCATGCCACCCGAGTATCCCCCGATTCTTCTTGATGCTGCATGTTGCAGTCCCACGTTCTCCAGCCATTCGTCTGTTTTGAGCACAGCATCGCGGCCTGCCAATCCGGCAAGCTCGGCTGCATAGCGCAGAAACTCTCTACCTGTCATCCATGGATAGAACACCGGCATCTGCGGCAAATATCCGATAAACATCCTGCGGTCGGTCACTGGTTTACTTTGGTCCAGCAATTGGATGGAACCCGAGGTTGGCTGGAGCAGACCCGCGAGCATGCTGATCGTTGTCGTTTTCCCCGCCCCGTTGGGGCCTAGAAGAGCAGCGCAGCTTCCCTCGGCAATCGAGAAGGCCACATCCCGAACAACCGTACGGTCCTTAAAGCGCTTGGTTAATCCTTTAACCTGAAGCAGCGGCTGTGTCATGAAACATCCTTCCTTCCAACGACAAAATAAAGGACAGAGCCCAAAATATTCCCACACACAATAATAACTACCCATAACCACTTAGGGCCCCTTGTTGATTCGGTTCTAGATAAAGAAATGAGGCCCACCACAGCCAGAATCAGCCAAATGACAATCAGTGGTGCAATCAAATCCCATGGAATATCGGTATTCACGCGTTATTCCCCCTTCGCGCTAATTATTGAGATTTATGTTTTTGCCGCTCTTTTCTACGCGGCCAGTAAATATGAATGAACCAGTACGCAATAAGCGGACTGGGGCATTGAATCAAGCCGATGACTCCCCAAAACCAGTAATATTTCGTATGGCGGCGAGCATTCGTAAACAGCCATGAGCTTTGTGCTAGCAAAATGCATACCACTAGAACAATGCCCCATAGCGGTAGCGAATCAGAATGGTAACTATGCACGACCCGACTTCACCTTCTTCCGGGATTTGTAGAAGAAACGTGCAGCAGAGGCAATGATGACGACAAACACAAGCGCCTGAATGGTAGCAAACACGGCGATGCTGCTGAACGCCAGAAGCATGTTACCTCCAATCACCACAAGCGCAGTGAGAAGGAACAAAATCCACTCTAGAAGAGCACGTTTACGCAGCTTCCGCCGCTGCACAGCTACAAGCTGCTCCAACTCATGCAGTGCCGGCGGTTCCGGATGCCGGATCGTCCGTTCCATCTGGTCGAACCCGTGCAGCAGCTGGGCGATCAGCGCCTCATCCTCCGGAGACCCGTGTTCGTCCATGTTCAGTACCTGTGGAGACTTCAAGTCCGGTTTCTGCGGCTCCATGCTCTCATGCTCTTGTCTGTTTCTTTTCATCTGTCGCCAGCTCCTTTCTTAATTGCTGCAATCCGTGATATATTCTGGATTTCACCGTACCCGGCGGGATATCCATCATTTCGGCAATTTCATCATAGGTATACCCGTAATAATGCTTGAGCAGAATCGGAAGCCGCCACTCATAATTCAGCAGAGACAGCGCTTGTAACGCATCGGTCCATGCTTCCTCCTCGTGCCTGAGCTGCCACTGCGTCTGGCGGAGAGCCTGCGCTTGGTCTTTCCAGTGCTTCTCCACCCGACTGCGACGCATCTGGTCGATATATATCCGTGTCGCCAGAGTGATCAGCCAAGAAGAAAATTTGGATTTTCCGTTATACAGATGGATTTTCTCGATGCACCTGA
The DNA here is from genome assembly GCF_022898935.1 of Paenibacillus mangrovi. GTDB lineage: Bacteria > Bacillota > Bacilli > Paenibacillales > Paenibacillaceae > Paenibacillus_AQ > Paenibacillus_AQ mangrovi. The sequence goes on from NZ_JALIRP010000008.1 coordinate 105,271, forward strand.
GCATGGTCTCCTGCGCAACATCCTCCGCCAGCAGTGGATTCATCGTCATTTTGATAAGATATTTCATTAAAAAGGAGTAGTGGGATTGCAGCAGCTGCGCCATCGCCCGTTCATCCCCGCGCTGGGCGCGTTTAATTTGCTCTTGTTCGTCCATCTGCTGACCACCGGCTCCTTTCAAAGCTTACTTTTTAAGACAAAGATGTTTGCTTTAGGCCCGTACGCGACCTGTGAAATCACCCATAATACGTTTAGGTTCTATGATTCGTTCACCGGATAATAAAAAAAATAATTCAGGAGGCTCATTCCAACCTGTACATGATTCAGAATACATATTAGCAGACCCGGTTTTACCGAGCATCGGGCGGCACTCTTTTATTTTTAAACGGTAACTATTTCACGAGAAATATGTTTACCTAAGAAGAGAGCTGACCTAACAATAAAACAAGCGACTACCTTATGATCCGGCAGCCGCTTGTTTTATTTGTAACTAGATGAGATCACTTATCACTCTCATTTTTCCTTAAAGCAAAGAACCTTCTCTCCATGCCCTCCTTATAAATAAAGAAGACATAGTACAGAAGGCCAAGGGCGCTTTTGAAGGCATCGATCAAATCTTTAATTCCCCGAGCTTGATCAGCTCGACGACGGCCTGAGAACGGCCTTTGACATTGAGTTTCTGCATGACGTTGGAGATATGGTTCCGCACCGTCTTCTCACTGATAAACAACTGTCCGGCAATATCGCGGGTCGTTTTATCCTGAACAAGCAGCTCGAACACTTCACGTTCACGGTGAGTCAATAAAAATTTGCTTTTATGATCGTTTCCCTTCAATGGTGTCACCCCTCCTTGCTCGGGTTTGTATGGTATAACAAGGTAAAGGGATACAGTCAACTCATATTATGTAAGGTCCCGATTAATGGTGTCGTTACAGGTGAAAAATAGGCTTGCGCCTTGATGGGCAGGCATCGCATGAATAAAAATGCACCCCTTAAGTTACATCGGATTCCCCGGAAGGTCCCGATTATTTTAAGGGGTGCATATTAGTTATGGTTCAGCCATCATAGCTGTTTATTCGTAGGCGCCCATGTTTACGCCAGCTCCCAGAACCCGAGCTTTTCCTTCGATATCCAGAGTTCCAATGATGTTCGTATCCATTAGTCCCGAATCAACGGCTGGCGAGGCTGATTGCAGGTGGAAATCATTGGAGGAAGCGTTCAGGAACAAAGGATCCGCGAACAGGGAATGAGCATCATTACCTGTTCCATTTCTGTATGCAGCAAAACCTGTATACAGGTTATTCTTCCAGGTCCAAGTAGCCTTAGAGCTTCCGCCTGGAGCAAAATACAAGTTATAGTCGACCACGTTCCCTGAATTTTTCGTATATCCGTTATAGATCAGCACATTCGCGGAACTGGCTACGAAAATATTATTTTCAATAATATTGTTTTGGGTGTCGTATTGAACGTACAGCTGTCCGTTGCCGTCACCCAAGGTGTCATTTTTGTACAACGTGTTGTTGATGATACGGCAGTTCACCGTTGAACCGCGCTTTGTGTCATAACCTCCCATGGCAATCCCCGTTAAGCGGTTATTATAGATCAGATTACTGCGAATCGTAATGTTGCTCGTGGCTTTCCCGGCATGCTCGGAGACGATTTCGATCCCGATGTCATTATTGTAGCTGTAGTTCCGCTCGATGATGCTGTCTTTACCCCCATCGACATAAATACCGTCTGCCCCATTGCTGTTGTTCGGAAGCTTTTTTCCGTAGGAAGGATTGTAATTGGAAGTAATATTGTACACCTCGTTGCCACTCACGAATCCGTTTCGTGCCTGATCATAGGCCGCATTTGGAGATTTGCCCTCGAACCCGATCATGTCGATGCCGATGTTGTCATTATCATGGATCTTGTTGCCCGTCACGGAAAAGGTATCAACATTGCCGTTTAACACGAGGGATTCACTGGAACCCAGCACCAAATTATAGAGCTCATTGCCTTCAATCGTAACGTCATGGATGGACTCCGGCGCTTTAGTTCCATACACGGCAATGCCGTGGGCATCCCGTCCGAGAAGATTGCTTCCCGTAGGGGTTGACGTGTTTTTAATATCATGGATTTTGTTGCTCGACAGCGATATGAAGCCTCCGGCGCCGTGAACATAAATCCCGACAGGCATAACATTGCTTATGGTCGTGGTATAGTTGCGGATTTCAAACCCTTGAATGGTAATATAATTGGCATCGGCGATGTCGATCATGCCTTCGGTACCGCTCACGGAAAGCCCTGTTCCATCGATGACGGCCTGCTCCGAATCATAGCTGGTGAAGGTGATCGGCCCTTGATCGGCAGAACCTGATTTTGTGATCTTGAGTTTTTCGTTATATACTCCGCCGCGGACGTAAACTGTACTCCCCGGACCTGCGGTATCTGCTGCATGCTGCAAAGTTTTCCATGGTGCGCTGACTGTGCCGGCATTCGAATCGCTCCCGTTTGCCGCCACATAATACTCGGTACCGGCAGCCGCAGCCACAGGCGCTTTAAAGCTTCCGATCGAAAATCCCAATAAAGCAATGCTTGCTCCCACCATCAGTGTTTTACCGAATCTCATGAATTATCAGCCTCCCCGGATTTATATATTTTAAGCCGGACTTCAGTAAGTCCGCAGCCTAAAACCAGTCAGACAGATCCTTTCTTTCCTTACCGCAGAACCGGGATGAAATCCCGCTCCGCTTCGTACAGTTCTTCGAACATATCGCCGATTTCGGCGAGTGAGCATACGGCAGCGGACAGCGGATCAACCATCAGCGCATGCCGGGCCATTTCTTTGTCACTTGCGAGCACCGCACCCACAGCCAGATCAAAAAAGGCCATATTGGAACGGCATAGAGCGGCCAGATGTTCAGGCAGACTGCCGAATCGGCATGGATTGATGCCACTTCGGTCGACCATGCAGGCGAATTCTACGATGCCACCTGCCGATAGATTGTGGATCAGGCCATCATTCGGCACATTCCCGTAGATCACCTTTGGTTCATTCTTCAACATCGCTTCGATGATAATGGCCGCATACTCATTGCTTGGCTTCAGTTCAAGCGGAAGCGTTCCTTCGAGCTGCTGAATGATCCTCTCATCGTTTTCCCTGCGCCAAATCGGCCAATTGTCCGCATAATAACCTGTTGCTCCGTTATAACCTGAACTGCAGTGCTGATCGATCAGCGATTGGCGTTTACGGTAGTAAGGGATGTATTCCGAGAAATGACCGCTGGATTCCGAAACGAAGGCCCCCAGATATTTCATGGCATCAAACCTGACGGGGTCTTTCTTCAGTACTTCGGGATCCTTCATTTTCTCCATAAGTACAGGGTATAGATCCTTGCCGGCATGACTCAGCTCTACAAACCAGGACATATGGTTAATCCCCGCAGCCCTCCACTTCATCTCCGAATAAGGGACCCCCGCAAATTTGGCTAATCGCTTAGACGTGTTCTGTATGGAGTGGCATAAGCCGACGACCGGAATTTCCGTGAATCTAGAGGTCAGAAGTGTAACCGCCGACATCGGATTCGTGTAATTAAGGATGATCGTATCCGGACAGAGATCCTCAATATCCCGAATGATTTCCATCCAGGAAGGAAGCGTGCGCAGCGTTTTAAAAAGCCCTCCTGGACCAAGGGTATCGCCTATACATTGATTCACACCGTATTTCAAAGGAATTTCATACTCATATCGGACGGTTTGCAGTCCACCCACTTCAATTTGATTAATAACGAACTGTGAACCCCCGATCACTTCTCTGCGGCCTTGGGATGCGATCACGTCCCACTTCTTTCCTGAGAGTTCTATAATTTGTTCGACCAGCTTACGGGCAATCTCCAATCGTTCCGGGTCAATATCCACCAGCGCAATCGTGCCGCCCTCAACCCCTTCAATCAGCATAATATCTGTGGTAATCTCCTGTGTAAAAGCGCTGCCGGCGCCGATAATCGAAATTTTTGTCATCGGTCTTCTCCCCTTCTATTTACTTCATGCCTGTCATCGTCAGGCCTTTGATAAATTGTTTTTGGAAAATCAGAAACACGACAATAACCGGAAGCGTAATCAGTACAGCAGCCGACATCACGACGTTATAATTGACCATATGCGTCCCGTTAAAATAAACCAGAGCCAACGGAACGGTCATTTTACTCTCGTCATTCAAAATAATGAGCGGCCATAAATAATTGTTCCAGGAATTCATAAAGGTAAAAATGCCGAGGGCAGACAGCATAGGCAGAATCAACGGCGCGATAATCCGAACCATCAGCCTAAGCTCACTGGCGCCATCCATTCTTGCTGCATCTAGCAGATCCTGCGGGATATCTTCAATAAATTGCTTGGCTAGAAAAACGCCGTAAGAGCTCACCAGATTCGGCAAAATAATAGCCATCAAATGGTTCACCAAACCTAATTTCGCCGTAACCAGGTAGGTCGGAATCATAATCACCTGAAACGGAATCATCATCGTCGCGAGAATAAGAATGAACAGCAGCTTCTGTCCTTTAAATTGATGTTTGGCAAAAATATAACCGGCAAGGGCGCTTGTAAAAAGGGTCGCTGCTGTAATCACAACGGATGTCACGGCACTGTTCATCAGCCATCTCACAAACGGCGCATCTACCAGCACGGTACGGTAGCCCTCGAAACTAGCCTTACGCGGTAAAAATGTATGCGAACCGGATACGATTTCCATATTGCTTTTAAGCGAAGACAAAACCATCCATACATAAGGCAGCAGCATCACACAAGCGGCCAAGATCAACACGATCATAATCAAACCATCCAGCCATTTATTTCTGCGGTGCATATGCGCAAAGCTCCCTCGTCAATATTCCCACTCCGTACGCCCCCATTTGAGCTGCAGTAAGGTAACCAATAAAATGATCATCAGAAACACGGTAGCCATGGCCGATGCATACCCCATGTTGGAGTTTGAAAAGGCCTGTTCGTAAATGTGTAAAGCCAGCACCCTTGTTTCATTAAACGGTTCTCCCTTGGTCATGATCTGGAACTGGGCGAAGGCTTGGAAATAGGAGATGACCGTGGTGACGGAAATAAACAGCATCGATCTTCGAAGCAGCGGTAGCGTAATATTCCTGAATAAATTCCAGAGGTTTGCCCCATCCAGAATGGCAGCCTCATAATACATATCCGGGATCGAATCCAGACCCGCAATAAAGAGGACGATATTGTACCCGATATCCGCCCACAGCGTCATCATAATGACCGAATGCAGTGCATAATGAGGATCGCTTAACCACTGTATGGGAGCCATGTGCAGCTTGGCGAGAAGGATATTAAACAGCCCGTGATTGAAATTGAACATTGTGCTCCATACAATGGCTGTTCCTGCAAGCGGAGCGATCGTCGGCAGAAAAAATACGGTGCGCATCAAACTCCGCAGCCAGCCCGTTCTGATCCGCTGGATCGCCACAGCGATCATCAGCGTGATGATCATGTTAACCACAACGGCAATAACCACAAATTTAAACGTTACCCAAAGCGACTTCACAAACACCGAATCGCCCAGCATGCGGATATAGTTGTCAGCTCCGACAAAGAGAGCGCTTGCACTAAGCGGATTGTATTTAAATACCGATAACCCGAGACTCCATCCGATGGGAAAAAAGGCAAATACGCCAAACAACAGCAGAATGGGTGCTAACGACAGGTAAATAAATCTCTTTCCGCCCTTGCGGCCCATTTGTTCGATCCCTGGCTGAATTCCTTTATTTCTGCCCGTTGCAGTGCCATGATTCATGCTCATACAACTCCGATCATTTATGTTGATCCTGACTTTCGTTGATAGTCTTTTCTATATTTTGAAGTCCCGCTTCGACCGTTTCCTGCCCGCAGGCCATCAATTGGAAGTGATCATTAATCGTTTTGAAGAAGAAATCTCGGTCGGCAATCGGGCCGATCCATTGTCCCAGCTGCAAAATATCAAGTGAGGTTTTCATATAAGGGTTCGCTTTGAGGAATTCCGGATTTTCAGCCACTGGCTTTTTAGCTGGAACAGTGAATGTGCTTACGTTCCATGCGAGTAGATTTTCATTGGAGGAGATGTATGTGATAAAATCGACGGCTGCTTTCTGCTGTTTGCTCTTCTCTGCGGCTACGAGACCCCAGCCTGACTCGGCTGCAAAGGAAGGCGGATTCGTTGTAAAGGAAGGTACGGGCACATACTCAAAGTCTTTGACCTTGTATGTATTCAGCCCTGCGGCTATGGTCCAGGGACCACGATAGGTCATCGCCGAGTTGCCTTGGAAGAAGTAATCGGAAGTATCTAGTTCGCCGCCGAACGTCGTGAGGTCTGCTACTTTATCGTCGGTAATGAGGGAGGTCAAGGCAGTCATAGCCTTCTTGGCTTCAGGTGTCTGAAAATTAACGTGGTCGTTCTCTCCCCAATATTTGCCGTTCTGCTGCAAAATCAAGGACAGGAACGTAAAGGTGATGTTGTCGCCGGATACGAAGTCAAAGCCTTTGATCTTGATGCCATGATCGCTACGCACCGTCAGTTTCTTCGCATCCGCCACAAGCTCATCCCAGGTGGAAGGAGGACTATCAATGCCGTGATCCTTTAGCATTTGCGGGTGTGAATAGGCCCGAAGTTTTGCAACAAATTACGAATAAGCATCAGACCGATGGTCTGATTATTATTGAAGGCATTGAGAAAAAACTTTACAGTTTAATCAAAAAACACGTTAAACACATCGTCGGCATTGACGTGTCCGACCCTGGCATCCCGACGATTTCATATGACCGCGTCGAAGCTGGCCGCGCAGCTGTCCAGCATCTGATTGATCAGGGGCACCGCGTCATTATGTTTATTGGAGGAACCGGCTTATCCGGTGAATTTGAGCGGGAGAAAAGATTCCGTGGCTACAAGCTGGCGCTGGAGCAGGCCGGGCTGACGGTCCATCCGCATCTTGTCCTGAATGCCGAATGGGAACCGGATCATGCCTATCACCTCATGTTAAAGTACCTTGACACGCATTGCGACCAACTTCCGACAGCCGTTTTTGCCGCTAGTGATATTATGGCGATGGCGGCCATGCGCGCCATTTCGGAGAAAGGCTACCAGTTGCCGCAGGATTTCGCCATTATAGGTTTTGATGACAATGAACCGTCCCGATATACCGTTCCTCCGCTTTCGACGATTCATGTCCCAACTTTTGAGATTGGCATGGTTGCTGCAAGAACGATTCTGCAGAGTATTCATTCCCCTTATCCGCTGCCCATTAAGATCTTGCTGCCATTTCAGCCTATTTTCAGGCAATCCAGTAATCGGAAAATATAATTGACAATAAGAAGCCTCTCTATCGGATGCTGAAAGGAATCATTCCTTTGCAGCCCGAAAGAGAGGCTTTATTCTTTCCTCGTAGAAAATAAGGATTGACAGTCACCAAGCAACTAAATTATGATTGAAATCATGATATTGATAATCATTATCAATAAAACACTGAAATACATATTATACATATAAAAAGGAGCTGCTTTTCTTGAAATATAAAGTCATTCTACCCACAAGTGTATTGGTCGCTTCCCTGCTTTTCAGCGGATGCGGGCAAAAGGAAAACGCCGAAGCTGGCCAGACGCCTGCAGCACCTACTACAACGGAAACGAGCACCACGCCTCCAGCTGATTTTACCGTAGCCGTTGAGCAGTATCGTACCTTTGCTGTCGAGCAGTGTGATCTGTTCGTGAAGGAAACGGAAAAATTCACGAATGCCGTTAAATCCGGAAAGCTGGAGGAAGCGAAAAAGCTGTACGCTCCAGCTCGTTCTTACTACGAACGGATTGAGCCGGTTGCTGAGGCACTTGGGGATTTGGACCCGAATATCGATGCGCGGGTGAATGACGTTGACGCAGCAGACTGGCGCGGCTTCCACCGCATTGAAAAAGCACTCTGGGAGGATAACACGACAGCCGGGCAAGAAGGTTACGCAGATCAGCTGTTGAAAGACGCTCAGCTTCTCCGGGCCAAAATCGAAACAATCGATATTGACGCCAGCCTGATGGTTACTGGAGCGGTTGAGCTCCTAAACGAAGTATCCTCCTCCAAGGTCACCGGCGAGGAAGAGCTGTATTCCCATACGGATCTGTATGACTTTGCCGCGAATGTGGAAGGCGCATATAAGATTTTCGAAATCCTGAAGCCTGAGCTAGCTAAAAAGGATGCCGATCTGGAAAAAGAAATTGGCGAACGCTTCGACATACTGCAAAAAGAACTTGATACTTACAAAAAAGGAGATGGCTACGTGGATTACACCGAGCTGAAAGATGACGAGGTCCGCAAACTCAGCCAAAATCTCGATGCTCTAGCCGAGCCCCTGTCCAACATGGGCAAGATTCTAGGAGTGTAAGACATGTCAGAACATAATCAAAATTCTAACGATTCCATATTGAAAAAACCGATGACCCGCCGTGACGTCCTTCGTCTTGCAGGTACCGGAGGTCTTGGCTTACTTCTCGGAGGTAGTGCCGTAGGCGGTATGTTCGCAGCTGAGAGCCACCGAAAAACCGAAGCTGCCAAGGTTCCGTCAGCATCGGAAGATCAGGTGCCCTTTTACGGGCAGCATCAGGCGGGTATCATTACCCCGGCGCAAAATTTCATTTGCTTTGCGGCTTTTGACGTAACCGCAAGCGGCAGCAATTCGTTGCAGAAGCTGTTCCAGAGCTGGACGGCAGCTGCGGCGGCGATGGCGGAAGGCAAGCAGGTCGGCGAGGAAAGCAGCAACCATAATCTGCCTCCTGTCGACACCGGTGAATCGGTTGGCCTGACTCCTTCCAGGCTTACCATTACCTTTGGCGCCGGCCCATCCCTGTTCGACGATCGTTTTGGCCTTGCATCCAAACGTCCTCCTGCTTTTAAGGATCTGCCGTCCTTTAACGGCGAGCAGCTGGAGCCGCAGTGGTGCGGCGGTGACATCGGCGTTCAGGTATGCGCGGACGACATGCAGGTAGCTTTCCACGCTGTCCGCAACCTGGCCCGGATCGCGCGCGGTAAGGCCGTTCTGCGCTGGGTGCAGGAAGGCTTCCAGCGTTCGACGCAGGCAGACCCTACGGGAAGCACTCCGCGCAATCTGCTTGGCTTCAAGGATGGAACTGTCAATCCCGATGTGAACAGCGCTCAGGACATGAACAAGGTCGTGTGGGCGCGGGGAAACGACGGTGCTGCCTGGATGAGCGGCGGAAGCTATATGGCGGTCCGCCGCATCCGTATGCGCATTGAGGTTTGGGACCGGTCCAGCCTGAAGGACCAGGAAAATACCTTCGGCCGCTACCGTGCCAGCGGTGCTCCGCTCGGTGCCAAAAATGAGTTTGATCCCGTGGATCTTAGCGCAAAGGATGAGAAAGGGAATCCGCATATTCCAGCCGATTCCCATGTAGCCTTGGCCCGAGGCGACGGATCCATCCAGATACTTCGCCGTTCATATTCCTATTCCGGAGGCATCGATCTCAAGACCGGCCAGCTCGATGCCGGCCTCCTGTTTATTAGCTACCAACGCGACTTGTTTAAGCAATTCGTTCCCATGCAGCAGAAGCTGGCGAAAAGCGACCGCTTAAATGAATATATTTTGCACGTCGGCAGCGCAGTATTTGCCTGCTTCCCGGGGGCTTCCAAAGGCGGGTACATCGGAGATACCTTGTTTTAATTCCTCCGATTTAACCTCATTAATTCGCATTTAAAGGAGATTACAGCTTATGCTGCCAAGTACTCATTTCACATCATTCCATAAATCCGGCAGGAAAAGACCTGGCGCATTGGCCCTTCTGCTTCTTGCAATATTGGTTGTTTTCCAACTGTCTATATCACCAGCATCTGCCGAAACAGCCTCCGATTCACCGGTTAATCACCTCCTGCCCGCTGTGGGAAGCGCGCTTGTAGAAGCCGGACAGCAGCAGTGGAAGGAAGCTGCCGGCGACCTGCAGCAGTTTAAAGATCTGTGGCTTACCGTTAAGCAAACAGGCGGAAAGAATACAGCGGATGCTGAAGCGAAGGTCGACGCCGCCCTAGCGGATGCCGAAACCAAGCTGAAAGCTGAAGATGCCGGAGCCAAGGAATCTCTTTCTACACTCGCGAAGGCGGTTAACGCTTATGTGGACGCTATTGCAGAGCAGAATGGCAGCGGAGCTGGGGCGATCAGCGGACAGGAAGCCGCAAGCAAGCTCATTCCTTTTGCCAACGAAAGTTTGGCCGCTATTGAAAGTAAGGATTGGGCCAAGGCCAAATCCAGCTTTCAGAAAATCGTGAACGCCTGGCCGAAAAGCGAGACGCCCATCCGCAGTGACAATTTTGCCGTCTACGGACAGCTGGAAACTCAAATCAGCCGCGTTCGCATTGCCCTGCAGGCTGACCCAGTCCGTGAGGAACAAGCTTCGCAGGAAATGAATAAGCTCCTTACAATTCTGACGGATTATCAGAATGGAAAAGTCCAGCAATCCGCGGAAGCTGACAGCAGCAGCTACAGTTTATCTGACCTTTTGGGTATTCTCGAAACCGCACGTCAGCAAACGGAGAGCGGACAAAGCGATCAAGCCGCGGACAGTATGAACCAGTTTATCGCGGCATGGCCTGCCGTCGAAGGCGAGGTCCGCGTCTCTTCTCCCGCTCTGTATACCAAAGTGGAGAACCAGATGTCCGAAGTATCCGGTTATCTTCTCTCCACGCCTCCACGCAACAAGGAAGCGCTGGCTCTGATCGAAGAAATGCAGAATTCCTTGACGCCGATTGCCGGCGGTCACAGCTATACAGCATGGGATGCCGCACTCGTAATTCTTCGTGAAGGTCTCGAGGCCATCTTGATCATTTCGGCACTGCTGTCTTATCTAAAACGCAGTGGCAACACGCAAGGCCGAAAATACATTTGGTCAGGTGTAGGCACCGGTTTTGTCCTTTCGCTGCTGCTGGCTGTCGTATTAACCTACACGATATCCAAGGCAGCCTCAGGCAGCGCCCGTGAGATGATCGAAGGCATTACGGGTCTGGTGGCTGTGGTTATGATGATTACTGTCGGGCAGTGGCTGCATAACAAATCGAACACGAAAGCCTGGAACCAGTATGTCGGGCAGCAAGTCAGCAATGCGCTGGCCAAAGGCAGCCTATGGTCCCTTTTCTCCGTGGCCCTGCTGGCCATCCTGCGGGAAGGTGCTGAGACAACCATCTTTTATATCGGTATGGCTCCTTCTATCCCGCTAGTTCAATTGATTCTTGGTGCAGTGATCGCACTTGCGATCCTGGTGATCCTGGGTTATGCCATTATCGTGCTTAGCGCTCGGCTTCCGCTTCGTGCCTTTTTCCTGGGAGCTACGCTGCTGATCTACTACATGGTCTTCCGTTTCCTTGGAGACAGCATCCACTCGCTTCAGGTTGGCGGTTATTTATCAGCCCACACCCAGTCTTCCCTGCCTTCCATTTCGTGGCTCGGCATGTATCCGACTTGGGAGACTTTCGTACCGCAAATGATTATTCTGGCCTATATCATCTGGCAAGTCTTGCGGCAGGAGATTGGAAAGTCGGGTAAGTCAGACGTGAGTGCTTAGGCGGCTGTACAGCCTGTTATCAACGTCTATCGACGTACTTTCACAGAAGACAGACCGCGTTTAGATATAGTTTTTATAAAAAGCCCGTGTTCCGGTGAACGCGGGCTTTGTCATTTCCTGGGGAATGATCGGTTTAAATAATTCCGGAATACCCCTTGTCACCAAGCGACTTTTGTCCTATGATGAGGTTAGTCATAAAAATAATTTTCTTGTTATCAGAAAGAATTACTAAAATAATTTTCACATCTTACACCGAGTAAGGAGGTCCTTTCGTGGCACCTATCTTGTATGCCCTGGCACAGGAAAAGGAAAAACTGTCCCAGCAGGAACGTCGGATTGCCGATTTCATTCTCTCTTCCCCGGCGGAAGTGGTGCATATGGGAATCAAGGAGCTGGCCGAGCACTGCGGAACCAGTCCTGCCACGGTCACCCGCTTTTGCAAGGTCTTCCATTTAAAAGGGTATCCGGATTTGAAGGTCAAGCTGTCCGCTGAAATTGCCCATACGGAAATGCAGGAACGAAGCCAGACTTCTTCCTATCAAGACATCGTCGCCAACAATCCGCTATCCAAAATCGTGGAGGCCACGGAAGCCAATCATCTTACCTCCATTCATGACACCACTTCACTGCTGGACATGAACCGTTTGTCAGAAGCCATTACCTTGCTGTGCAAGGCGCAGCGTATCGATTTATACGGCGTGGCAACCTCTTCTATTGTCGCGCTCGATTTCTACCAGAAGCTGATCCGGATTGGTAAAAACTGCACCGCCTTCGCGGATCCGCATATGCAGATCACTTCAGCTTCGACCTTGACGGATCGTGATGTGGCCGTCGCGATTTCCTATTCCGGGGAAACCGAGGAAACGATCAACGCTCTGGCCTGCGCCAAAGACAGCGGTGCGGCGACGATCACCCTCACTTCTTACGGCAGCAACACGCTGGCATCTATGGCCGATATTCCCCTGTTCGTATCTTCGCTCGAAGAAGGCATGCGCAGAGGGGACATGGCTTCACGGATCGCCCAGCTTCATATTATTGATATTCTTTTCATGGGAATGAGCAGCGAGCAGTTCGGACAGTATGTTCCTAAGCTGGAGCAATCCTATCAGAATGTCCGGAACTACCGAAAACCAAGAGGAGGTCACTAATCGTATGAACATCTACACATTCAAGCAGGAGGCCGATTTTGTCTCTACCGGAGCGAGCCTCATTGTGAGTCTGCTTCACACTAAACCGAGGTCGGTTCTCGGCCTTGCCACAGGCAGCTCGCCTATCGGCATCTACAAGCGCCTGATTGAAATGAACCAGCAGGGGCTTGTCAGCTTCGCCAAAGCATCCAGCTATAATCTGGATGAATATGTGGGTCTGCCAGAAGGTCATCCGGAGAGCTATCGCTACTTTATGAACGATAAGCTCTTTAACCATATTGATATTAAAATGGAAAATACGCATGTGCCTAACGGCAATGCCGCCGATCTTGAAGCCGAATGTAGAAAGTATGACGCTATGCTGGAGGCAAACGGTCCGGTGGATCTGCAGATTCTTGGACTGGGACACAACGGACACATCGGCTTCAACGAACCGGATGAAAGCCTGGTTGGCGGAACGCATGTTGTTGGGCTTCAGGAAAAAACACGTACGGCGAATGCTCGCTTCTTCCCTTCGCTTGACGACGTTCCTACGCAAGCGGTTACGATGGGTGTAGGAAGCATCTTGAAAGCAAGACAAATCCTATTGCTGGTGCGCGGTGAAGACAAGGCCGAAATCGTTAAACGGGCTTTGAAAGGACCGATCACGTCCCAATGCCCGGCATCTCTATTGCAATGTCACCCTAACGTTGTAGTATTATTAGATCAAGGAGCAGGGAGGTTATTATCATGAGTGAAGCTTCAGGTCAACTGCTATACGGAAAGGTCGTTGTTCCGGGCAGTGTAATTGAGGAAGGCGTCGTTGCTATACAAAACGGCGGCATAGTCTATGCGGGAGAGGTTCAACATTTACCGGAACATTCTCAGGCATGGACTGTAAACAGCAAGAAAACGGACGGTTACATCGTGCCAGGCTTCATCGACATACATGTTCATGGAGGCAATGGCGAAGATTTCATGTATTCCGGCAAGGAGGAGCTTGATAAAATCACCTCCTTCCATTGTTCCCAGGGAACGACGGCCATGCTGGCCACGACGATGACTGCACCCAAAGCATCCATCGATAAGGTGCTGCAGGAAGTCCATGAGTATAGACAGCAAGACATGCCTTATACCATTATTGAAGGCGTGCATATGGAAGGTCCTTTTATCAGTCCAAAATGGCCAGGAGCCCAAAATCCGGAGCATATCGTCAATCCGAACGTGGAATGGCTGGAAGCTTGGGAATCCCAGTATCCGGGTCTAATCAAACAGGTTACACTGGCCCCGGAACGTGAAGGCGCACTGAAGACAATCGCCTGGATGAGCGCGCACGGCATCAATGCGGCCCTTGGCCATACAGATGCAACCTATGAAGAAGTGGAAGCTGCCGTTGAAGCCGGTCTCCGTCAAGGTGTTCATACGTTTAATGCTATGACGCCGATTCACCACCGCAAACCGGGTACAGCCGGTGCTGTTCTCAGCGACGACCGAATTCATGCCGAAATTATCGCTGATGGTATTCACGTGCATCCAGCATGCATTTCTATTCTTGCCAAGGTGAAAACAAATGATAATCTGATCCTGATCACGGACGCGATGTCTGCAGCCGGCATGCCTGACGGCGACTATACCATTGGCGATCTGCCGGTGCAAGTCAAAGACGGCATTGCGATGCTGAAAGGTGAATCACACAGTCTGGCCGGCAGCACGCTGACCATGATTAAAGGTTTCCGTTACCTGGTTGAAACCATTGGTTTGACCGTAGAGCATGCCTCTCGCGTTGCCAGCTACAATCCAGCCAAACGCCTTCGCATTGAAGACCGGACAGGAACACTCGAAGCCGGCAAGCAAGCCGATGTTCTGATGCTGGACGACAGCCTGAACATTCAGGGCGTATGGGTACGTGGACGACAGGTATATTAAATCATCATCATTCACTAAACATAACGATAAAGCTCTCTGGATCGCCAGAGGGCTATTTTTATTATGTACCAAGATAGATAAATAAAAAGCAGCCGCGCCGCGTGTGAAGCGCTAAGCTGCTTTTGTATTATTGCATCGGATGTTTAGGTGCAGGTGTCTTACCAATCGGTGCTGTTGGAGTAGTACCCATTGGGGTAACGCGATTATTTGTATTATAAGTGCTAGGAGTGTAGGTGTTTGTGGTTGTGCCGGCAGGCGCTGGCACCATGCGATTAAACATGCTCGAAAGTTCATTCACCGCACCGCCGACCGGATTGCCTTTTTTCACTTCGGCTACATAATTGTTGACATGTTGGACAACATCAGGATTAGCGGATACATAAACATTGGTAACGCTTGGATCTGCTTTTTTGATGACATCGCTGATTTTGTTCTTAATGTCTGCACTCACATTATACTGGGCGTTATGCTGGGACAGAGTTTCATTCGTACCCGCTGTTCCCGGTGTTGTCGCATTATAACCGTTGCTTTTGGTAATGGGTTCACCAGAACTCGTTGTATAACCATGCATGTGGTTGACATTGCTTGTACTCATGCCAGTGTATGTGCTGGGAGTAGTAGGAGTACCAGTAGTGCCAGTTCCAGTTACACCGCGCATAACACCATAGCTGCCGGTTCCCATCGTTCCATACAAGGCTGGGTTATTCTTGCTCGTAGGTGTTGTGCTTGTGCTGTAATTGTTAAAGCTGCTGTTGTTTGTTGTTCCAAAGCTGCTGGTGCGGTAGTTTTTGTTGGTACTGGTGATACCGTAATTACCTGTAGTGCTTGTAGTACTTGTTGTCCCTGTAGTACCTGTGCCCTTGGTTCCCGTTTGCCCTGTGGTTGGACTTTCTAATGTTACAGCCACATAAGCGTTATTACCGCTGCGAAGTACATTGGCTGTACGTACTTCCTTCAAGGCAGCTACCTTATCCGCCAGGTGTTGCGCTGAAGTCAGATTGTTTACGTTTTGTTTTGTACCGTCCGTATTGTAAGTCGATACTTTGCCATTCAGGGAGTTAACGTTAATTTGCCCAGTCGTTCCGTATCCCTTAGTGTTGACATTTTTCGTTGAGACATTGGTATTGGCAGGCGTGCCACATCCGGTTGCCATGCTTGCAAGAAGTGCTGCGGATACGGAAAGAGTTATCGCTTTGGATCGCATCATGAGTTCATCCTCCGTTATGTGTGATATCGTACATCAGTTAGGATGACCGTGCGATCAGAGTGCTATGCTGAAAGGATTTGGCATCATCCATATCTATACATCACTTCGGACTAATCCGTTGATTCCTTGATCTGGTCGATATCCCTTTCCAGCTCCTGCACTTCCTCTAAAGGCACCGGATATATTTTGGACTCCCCTGCCGGAATAATCCAGAGCGTTTCAGGAGAGGGGGATTCGATGGCAATCTGGTATATTTTATCTTTTTGATCTGGACCACATATCAGAGTAACCGTAGATTCGATGACTTCGGCTTTTAATGAAGAAGCTTTTCGGGAAGAGCCTGAAGCATCGCTTATCAAATTGTTCATCTGAGATATGATTCCTTTCACATCTTCTGCGGAAACCGCAGCCCCATTTAAGGTCCATTGGTTTCTATCCAGCACATCTTCATCAGAGCTTTTAAGAATCCATGAAGTTCTCTTTCCCTCCCACTCGATTGACGTGACTTCCCTGTTTCCCCAAACGGCTGTTTCCTCCTTTCGCTGTTTCTCTATATCGCCTGGCCCTGTGAATGCTTTCTGCTCCAGAGCTTTGGATTGATTCGGGTCGGCAAATGCCAAGGCGGTCAAAATCATGCCTATTACGATAATGGTGGAGAACATCCTTTTTTTCACCATACTCATACTCATACTCATACTCATTCTCCATCTCCATTCTTTTGATCAAACTCCTATACAAGCATTTTACCCATATTAAGTAGACTAGTTACCTTCCTCCTGTAATGTCTTCAAAAGCCCTAAAATTAGGGGGATGCCTAATGCCAGTAAAACGCCCGTTACATACGATAGATCATGAATTATACTGAGGGAGGTAAAGGAATGACAACGGTGGTCGTAACTGGAGGCGCGGGTTTTATTGGCTCTCATTTGGTTCAACAATTAATTGCGCAGAATAGAGAAGTTCATGTAATCGATAATCTATCCACCGGTAACGCTAACCGCGTGCCCCCCGATGCTGTACTGCATATTCTGGATATTTGTAGTCCCGAAGCTAACAGCATGATCTGTTCCATTAAGCCGGACATCGTGTTTCATCTTGCGGCACAGGCGAACGTTCAACGGTCCATACGTAATCCGATCCTCGATATGGAAATAAATATCCGGGGAACCCTTAATATATTGGATGCTTGCCGGAAAGCATCTGTCCGTAAAATCATTTTCGCATCCACTTCAGGTGTATACGGTAATCTGCAGAAGGAACTCATAACTGAGGAAGATCCTGCCGATCCAATTTCTTTTTATGGTCTTTCCAAGTTGGTCGCTGAGCAGTATATCCGTTTATACGAGGGGTTTACTGGACTCCCTTATACCATTCTTCGCTTTGGCAATGTATACGGTCCCGGGCAAACAGCAGACACTGAGGGAGGAGTCGTTGCTATTTTTATTAAACAGCTTATGGAGGCGCAGCCGCTAACGATTAATGGAGATGGAGAACAATCACGGGATTTTATTTATGTAGAAGATGTCGTTCAAGCTAATATTGCCGCTATAGAAAGAGGAAATTTAAGTACACTGAATATTAGTACAGGGAACAAAACAACGGTTAATCGTCTGATTGAGCTCCTTCGAACATGTCATCCGCAAAATATAAGAACGAGAAGCGGCCCTGCAAAAGAAGGGGAAATCCGGCACAGCTCACTCTCAAACAAAAATGCTGCTCTCCATCTTCAGTGGCAGCCTCAATTTACGATCGAACAGGGAATAAAACATACTTATAAGAAAAATCAAGCTGATTCACTTTAAAATCACAAAAATTCCCTTGACCAATACGGAAAAGGGAACTTTTTTTATATTTATCTTCCATTGTTTTCGGAACGGGTAAAGCAGATCGACAATATGCGATTCAGCGTCTCTTGATGATAAATTCTGCAACGCTCATTATGTTCCAGCAGTTTGTTGGCCCACGCAAGCGCTTTCGAATAATCCTCGTAGTCATGAACCTTAATATTATAACTCTGGAATTTCATGTGGATTTTATATTCTTCAGGCGTAGGGGTAATTCCCATTCTATTCAGCTGAGCGATTCGAACTTTGTCTGCGGTTTGATCTTGAATCCGCCGTTGACTTGTCGATACTTGACTGTCGTGGATTCTGTAGGAATACAGGTATTTAGGCAAGTTTTCAATTTTCGTGATCATTCCCAATCGATTCCAGATTTCATAATCCTCTGCATGCAAGTATTTTGGATCATACAAGATTTTATTATTCTTCAAAATGTCACTGCGCATAACTACGGTTGGATGTCCCATGCAGCAGTAAAAAAGTTGCCAACAGCAAATTTCATCATGAGTCTTTGGTTTAGGTATTTTCTGGCCATTGTGAAACAAAGTCATATATGTGCCAAGAACACCTACGTCTGGATGTTTCTCCAAATATTCAAGTTGCTTCTTTAAACGATGGGGAGAGCTGATATCGTCACTGTCCATTCTGGCAATATACTTCCCTTTTGCTAGTTCTACCCCCTCATTCAGTGAATATACAAGACCTTTGTTACGAGAGTGCCTAATTAGTTTAATCCGCGGATCCTTCAATTCTTCGAGATACTCCTGAGTGCCGTCATTTGAACAGTCATCAATGATAAGAAACTCAAAATCTTTGTACGTTTGTCCCAATATGCTTTCTACTGCATCCTCAATATACTTTACAGTGTTGTACACGGGCATTAAAACGGTTACTTTAGGCATATAACTCTCTCCCAAGATAATATTTCCACCACTTTGTTTTTCTTTTAGCATATGAACATCAGCACACATAAGCCCGGGCACATAACAGGGATATAAGCAAATTATTATAAAAATTTCAGCAAAACTGTTTTAATTCATGAATAAGTTCGTCAGCCGATTTGTACCTGTTATTTTTGCTCTCCTCAAAAGGATTCAATAATACTGATTTTAATTTCTTATTATTAAATTCCGCCTGACTGATATTAGGCAAGTTCCCATGAATGAGAAAAGCGCACATACGGCACACATCTTGAAGTTCTTTATGCATCGTTTCGATGCCTACGATTTTCTTTGCAATATTAAAATCAATAATTTTTACGGTTTTTGGCGAAAAATTCTTAATCATCACATTCTTAGGCTTAATATCATTATGAATGTACCCTACTTTATGCAGACGCTTAGCGCCCTTAAGGATGTTAATTGCGATTTCTACGCTCTTCTTCTCATCGACCGGCTTAATGTAACTATTGTGAAAGTTATCTCCGATGACCTTTCCATCCGCAAATTCAGTAACTAGGTAGGCCATGTCGTCGATGATAAAAAAATCATAATATCGGATCAAGAACTTATACTTTTTATATTTTTTCATAATCTTTGCCTCGCGCTTGGCAACTTTGATATCTGATATTTGCTTTATAGCGAGCTTATTTCCTTTGGGATCGTATGCCTTATAGACTTTACCGTATGATCCTTTCCCAATAAAATCCATATCCACAGTATATTGTTTCCACATCGCTGTCACCGGCTAACACCCAGCCTTTCAGTTAGCATAATTACCTATCAGGAACTATGAAAATGAACAATGGACTCATCACCCAACAAAGTACTAACTGTATTTGAGGAACTGGCTATAAAGCGAGTATTTCTGCCAAAGATACTGCTCTTCACATGGAGTCCTGAAAAATTTAAATACGTGTTGTCTAAACTGATACTGTCACTTAATGTACCATTGTGTATTGTACAGTTATTGCCAATCGTAACGTTGGGGCCAATGGACACATTTTTAAAAGTGCATCCATCTCCAATCACTACTGATCCTTTTAAAGTACAATTTTCAAATATATTATTTGAACCAATTTGATTGGCCTGCCTGGATAACAAGGATTTATTGGCATCCAGCCATCGGTCAGGTGTGCCGATATCATAAAAAGGTAGCTTGGTTACTCTGCTGGCGATTCTACATCCATTCGAAATCATCTGCTGAATGGCATCCGTAATTTCATACTCCCCTCTCCTCGATGGAGTGATCTGCTCGATGGCGTCAAAAATTTTATTGTTGAATGCATACATGCCGATAACTGCAAGATTGCTTTTAGGATGAGCAGGTTTTTCCTCTAATTTAACGATATGCTGATTGGACACCTCGGCAATGCCAAAGTCTTGAGGGTTACTAACAGGAGTAAGTAGTACAGCTCCATCATTTGCTGCAAAAATCTGCTGCAGCTTATCAATTCGGATCGTAAAAAGATTATCGCCAAGAAGTACGATGAAGGAATCCTCGCCAAGAAATTTCTTCGCCGAAAGAAGAGCATGAGCGATGCCGCGGGCCTCCATTTGGTATAATACCGTTACTTTCACAGTATCTTGGATACTTTCTATATAATCGACAATGATTTTCTGATCAGGTCTAATAACGACGCCTATATCCGTAATACCGCTTTCCAGAAGCGATTCAATGCATCTAAGAAGGATGGGTTTATTGAGAACTGGGATCAACGTTTTGGGAATTGAATGGGTATACGGCCGAAGCCGCGTACCTTGTCCAGCACAGAGAATAATTCCTTTCATACTTTAGTGTCCTCCCATATTCAAAATCAATCGGGTTAATGAATCGCGCATACGCGCTTGAGTCTGGACAAATTCCTTATCGATGGCTGTTCGATGTTTAACCGTACCCATTGCATTATGCCAGCGGTATCCCACCAGAGATTCATCCAGATATGGAAAGGGAATGCCCGACAGAATCACCCGGTACCAGAAGTCCAAATCATGTGTGTAAGGAAGGGATGTATTAAACATTCCAATACGATTGAATAAATCTCTTCTCATCATCACAGTACAGCCGTTAACGGGGTTACCTCGGAAGAAGCAGTAATAAAATTCCAGTAAATGTGCAAATACTAAGCTTGCATGATGCTGGGTTATACGGTTTTGATCGTCAATGTAATTAAAATTCGTATAAGAAATCAAAGCGTTCTTCTGCACCATGAATTGCACCTGACGCTCGATTTTATCGGGGTAAAATAGATCATCTGAGCTTAGCCAAGCGACATACTTACCGGAAGCATGCTTAATCCCATGGTTAAGGGCACTGGCTGTACCACCGTTGGACGTTCCCAAGTAATGAATATATGGATAATAGGGGATCAACCGCTCCGTGTATTGAGATGAACCGTCATCCACGACAATGATTTCAAGCGGCGCATATGACTGGTCCAAAACACTCTGAATCGCCTGATCCACGTAGGGATCATTATAAAAGGGAATAACGACTGTAACCAACGGTTTCATATTGGATCTCCCTTCATCGCTCTACAATATTGCATCACATCGGAAATCGATCTCTCAAAAGGGATGGTTGCTTTCCAACCGAGCCTCCTTATTTCAAGGAATGAAAGCGGGGGCGCAGGTGATTCAGGGGCTTGTTCCTTTCCCCACATGATGGGGAGGTCTCTATTGGTCATGTTCCTGAACGTTTCCACCACTTCTCTCAAGGTGCGCTCCTTGCCTGAACCAATGGCATAAACAGTGCCCGACTGTCCACGGCTCAAGAGAATCCTGTAGGCTTTGACCGCATCGCGGACATCCAAGAAATCACGGTGTATCTCACCAGAAGATACATGAAAATGTTCCGTTGACTCTCCCCGTTCCCACTGCACGATACGACATCCAAGAAGCGAACAAAAACCGGTAGATGGACCGGGGCCGATCAGATTAGAAGGTTCGGCTAGCATCACTGACTGGCCGAACAACTCTCTCCAGGAAAGAACTGCTGCTTTTTGCAGACTCTTGCTTAGCCCATATGGATGAGTAGGACGATAAGGTTCTGTCAATTTGAACCCCATCCTCGATCCCGCAACGAGCACCCGGCAGGATGGACGGGATCGAAGAGCGTTTAATAGGTACAAAATAGGAAGCATATTGGATTCAATATAAAGCAGTGGGTCATCCCAGGATTCAGGAACAGAATTTTTCCCTCCGAGATGAAGAACGTAGTCAGGTGCAATGTCACGAATTAATTGTTCAAGACGATACTTGTCAAGCAAGTCACATGAATAATACCTTACTCCATCCAATTGCTGTGATTTCTTGATCTGCCTGACTACAGCAGCTACCTGCATGCCCTGTTCAGCAAAATATCGGCAGGCATGATTACCGGTAAAGCCCATTGCTCCTGTAATTAGGATGACTCGCTTGCAGAGGAGTTCTCCCGCATCCATTGCTCCATCTCCTTCAACATGTCACGATAATGAGGGACATCATGACACCAGTCGCTGCGAGTGGATACGAGCGTTCTATTCAGAATTGGCATATCGCTAGGCACAACAGTCACATAACGCTGATTCCATATTTCCTGAAACAACAGCAGCAGATCATACTTGCTGATCGGCTGCTGATGAGCAAGGTGAACCAAACCCGATATAGGGGATGAAATCACAGCGTCGATCACTTTAGCCAGCTCTAATGTGGTGACCCCGTTCCAAAGTACATTTCGGTATCCCTTCACGATTCCGTGCTGACGCATGAACCAGTGCATAAGTCCAATCCCCTGCATGCGAATTTCCGGTCCGATAATCGAGGTGCGTATTGTTAGATGTCCCTGTGCACGAACTTCTCCCAAAGCTTTGGTCAATGCATAGACGCTTGTTCCATCCGGCTTATCGCCCTCATGATATCCGCCCCGTGTGCCTTCGAACACACAATCTGTACTGATGTGAATTAGACGTGCACCGATTCTTTCAGCGATAAGATACAGCCTGTGAGGAAGAATGCCATTGATGATATAGGCGTTGATCTGATCCTGCTCGGCGAAATGATTCAGCACGCCGATGGCATTGATTATGACATCGGGCTTTACCGTGTCTACGATCTTCTCAGCAGCGCAAAAATCGGCAGCATCAAGCACATATCCCCCGGTATTGCGGGGGTCCCGGGTCGTATAGAATATCTGATGCTTGCCCTGCTGCAAAAAGTAATTTACCAGCATATGGCCAGCCATTCCGCCGGCTCCCATAATAAGCAGCTTCATTTACAGGAATCCCCCATATCTCAGAATGTCACGGATCTCTTCTTTGTTCATCAGATGATGGTTCGAGCTGAAGCTGCTGAACAAGACGGGTCTGCAGTGATAATAATGCTCTCTGAGTTCTGGCATATAGAGTGTCGGCAGAATAACTAGACAATCCTCATCAAACTCAATCGTATTCTGACTTTCAAAGTCGCTCATCAGAATTTCATGGATCTTCTCACCAGGGCGTATTCCAGACTCCACGATGCTGACGTTGTCCTTGCCGGAAGCTTCAATTAATACCTCCGCCAGATCAATAATCCGGCAAGAAGGCATCTTCAGGACGAATATTTCTCCGCCCACACTTTCCTGAGCGGCATTGAACAGCATCTTGATCGCATCGCGCAGCGTCATGAAAAAGCGCGTCATTTCCATATGCGTGATGAATATCTGTCCTTTATTCCGAATCTGATCATTGAATACATGCACAACACTTCCGTTCGTACCTAGCACATTACCCCCACGGACAGTCACAAATTTCGTATCGCTGCTCAGCAGATTGGCATTGACGATGAGCTTTTCACCAATGGCCTTCGTCATGCCGTAAAAATTTGAAGGGTTCGCTGCTTTATCTGTCGATATATAGAATACTTTTTTGACCCTATTTTCGATCGAAGCCTGAATGACATTTTTGGTGCCAATAACATTCGTTTTCAACGCTTCATCGGGCTGTTCCTCACAGACGGGTACATGCTTCAATGCTGCAAGATGAAACACATAGTCAATGCCCCTGAAAGCAGCGGTCAACGATTCCTTGTCACGAATATCGCCGATTCGGAAGCTTAGACGACTGTCATCGAACACCCGTCTCATGGTCACCTGTGAAGATTCATTACGCGAGTATACGATCACTTCATCCGGTTTTTGCTCCAGAAGCTGGGAGACCAGTTCATACCCCCAGGAACCGGTACCTCCGGTGACCAAAATACGTTTTTTTTCAAACATGTATTTCACCTCCAAGCAATAATTGGACGACTTTATCCGAAACATTCTCCGTTAAGTACCCTTCAGGACATACCCAGCCCCGGTTCAAACGGATCATTAGATCAGCCGCGCGGTATATCGCCTTGGCATCCAGGCCAGTCACAATATTGCTGCCGCAGTCCACGGTTTCCGGACGCTCTGTCGTGTGCCGCATCGTTACTGTAGGGACCTGCATGATGCAGCATTCTTCCTGGACCGTTCCGCTGTCTGTTAATGCGCAGCATGCGAAGCGTTCCAGCTTCACAAAATCGAAAAATCCGAACGGCTCATGGAACTCTACAAGCGGATGCATATTTAAAAACTTGAGGCCTACTATACGTGAGGCTGTACGCGGATGAATGCTGCAAATGATCCGGAGTCCGTATTCCGAGGCAATAAGGTTTAACCCCTTCATGATCTGGTACAAACACTCCGGTTGATCCACATTCTCCGAGCGGTGGGCCGTGACCAGAAAATACTCCTTCGGCTTCAAGGAGAGGCTGTTCAAAATATCGCTCTCTGCAATGGATTTCTCATAGTTCTTCATCACCTCATAAATCGGATTGCCAGTCAGCACGATGCGGGAACTAGGAAAGCCTTCAGCAAGCAGATGCTTCTTGCTCTGTTCCGTATATGGCATATTAATGGATGACACTGCATCAATGACTCTTCTGTTTTTTTCCTCGGGTACATTCAGATCAAAACAGCGGTTTCCTGCTTCCATATGAACTACAGGATACCCGAGACGTTCCGCGAGAACAGCGCATAGTGCACTGTTGGTGTCACCAAGCAGCAGTATTTTATCTGGCTTCTCTTTCTCTAAAATAACCTCTATTTGTGAGAACATGGATGAGAGCTGTTTTCCCAGTGAAGCAGCTGCATTCTGCAAAATGTAATCCGGTGAGCGCAAACCCATCTGCCTGAAAAATATTCCGCTCAACCTTTCTTCAAAATTCTGCCCGGTATGCACCAGCACATGCCGCTCTGCATACCGATCTAGTTTAGGGAGGATGAGGCTGAGGCGAATAATTTCGGGCCTTGTGCCTAAAATCGTCATGATTTTCATAGCTCTCTCCTACCTCCGTCTTAATAATTTGATGCGGCGTTTCATCCGCCTGCCAGCTCTTGTCCTCCGCTTTCTATGGTAGCGCCTGACGGCAATTGCAGCCGCCTTCCTTCGGCTCATACGGCTCATACGGCCCATACGGCCCTTGCAGCCCTTGCGCCCCATGGGGCCTATGCGACCCTTTGTACTTCTTTTTCTTCGTTTCTTACGCGAGTCCCGATATGCTTTAACGCTCCGGGATATGCTTCCGCTCATCCAATCGGGACAACCTTGCTGCAGCTCATGGACAAATGCCTGAACTTTCTGACGGTAGACATTCAAACCATATTGGGCTCTTGCCGCAGCCGCGTTCCTGTTCCCGATATTTTGCATGTGTAAGGGGTCATTCAGCAGCTCAGCTACCTTGGCTGCAAGCGCAGTATAGTCGCCCGTCGGTACAATGAAGTGCCCGTTCCCCGTATTTCTCATTAGTTCTCCAAGACCGCCGGCGTCAAAGGCTACAACCGGTTTGCCGCAAAGCATTCCCTCGAGTGCCGTCATGCCGAAGCCTTCCTGCACCATGCTTGGTACAATGAGGATATCCATTGCACTGTATGCCAAATGAACCGATTCTACAAAAGGAATGAATCGAAAACGGGTACCATGGTTTGAAGCGTTCACTTCTGCGATGCAGCGTTCATAATACATCTGATCTGCCGGCTTCCCGATAACGACAAACTGGCAGTCGGTATTGGATTCAGATAAAGTCAAGGCCATGCGGATAAATTCGAGCAGTCCTTTTGGAGGATGGATAAAAGAAGAGATATAACCGACGCAAAGCTGGGAATTGTTGATGTGAAGAATGTTACGGTATTTAGTGCGGGTATGAGATCGGGAGGGACGAAGCAGCTTATCATCGGATGACGGGGGCAGCAGAATGATCGGCCGTGAAACGTTGCCCCGAAATACACGAGCCGCTGTCTCGGAAATCGCGATCAGACAATCACTGTATTTCTCCACGATAGCGATCGCTGCCGCTCTATGCACATTCTCTTGCATGATTTCGTTAATTTTCCATAAAACGGGGATGCCTAACGATTTCGCGGCTATAGCCGGCAAAACGTTCACGAGGGTATTGGTCAGAACGATGTCCGGCGCCGTCTCTTTTATGCATCGAACTACGGAGGGATAGTACGGATGGTTACGGAGCTCCTCCACCTCTTGTTCCAGCCGCTCTCCGGGAAAATACAGACGGTGGATCAGAGGATAAGGTTGAATCCGTACCAGGATACCTTGTTTTCTTGCATAGGCTGTCAGTTTTCCTTCCTGCGGGGCGATCAGAATACAGTTGAAATATGGGGCTATTTGCAGACAGAAAAACAGCAGAAGTTTTTCTGCCCCCGTAATGCTGTCCGTATTGCTGACATGGGAGAAAAGCATAAGTTTGGGCTTATAGGTTGTCATAAGCATGGACCTCAAGGGAATATAATAGACAGCATTTGATTCAGACGGTTTCCGTAGGTATGGTCCCTCATGGTCCGGTCGAAGGCATTCAAGGCAATTTCCCTACGTTCTTCTTCATGAGTCAGATAGTATTCGATCTTGTCGAGAAGCTCTTTCGGAGAACTATACGTTTCAATTTCTGTTTCTGGAGTATAGAATTTAGGAAGATCACTACGATAATCACTAAGCTGGAGAGTTGCACAGGCGGAAATTTCGAAGGTACGGGGATTAGGGGATGCAGCCGGTATTTTTACCATATTGTTGTTGATTGAATCATCCTCATGGGAACGATGGAGATTAATCACTATTTTTGAAGCATTATAGGCTTCGGCTGTTTCATGTGGACTCATCCACTTATTAAGCTCAATACTGTGCTGATATGAGGAATAGCTCGGCAGACGATCCCACCAGATTCCGTTGATGACGGTTTTGTACTGCATGAGTTGATCCATGATCGGGCTCAGATACTCGATCCGGTTCCAGTACGCCGATCCGATGAAGCTTACTTCCCTCCGCTTGGCAGAAGGTGTTTTTGACGGTCTATAGTGCTCGGAGAATGCGGCAAAAGGTAAATGATGCACCTTTAGGCAACCAAGCTGGTGATAGTATGGGATGCAGTTGGATTCCAATGTAAACACATAGTCGTAATGCTTCACATTTTCTGTGGTTATATCCGTATAATACGGATCATCCGTCAGCCAAACGGCGGTTTGAATTCCTTGCTTACGAATGGTATCGAGCTGATCATTATTCACGTACATACCGTCCAGAGCCAGGACCAAATCCGGCTCGATTTGGAAGGCCATCTCGCTTACCGACTGTCCTGGGTCAATAACGGTCAGCTCAGCGACCATGCCGCGAAGTGTCATTTGGATTGCTTCATCGATCGGGGAATACGGATATCCCTTTCCCGATGAGACATATAGTACATGGATGTTGCGGAAAGGAAATGAGGTGGAATGACGACCGATCACATAATCGGCACGCCCTTTTAAATATCCCTCGTCATATCCTCCACGATATCCTGCTTCACGGCCGCGTAACCTTGCTTTTTCGGCGGGATTTGCTCGTTTATACCGAATTACTCTTCTCCTGTGCTTTATGATTGACATGGGTAAGCCGCTCCTTTTCCAGTTTTTTAAACAAGCTCCAACAGCCGCCTCATTCTAGAAATAAAGGAATGCTCCATCCGTGTCGTCCACAGCCCGTGCCATGCCATCGCCAGTCGCTCATCCTCATGCTGAAGGTAATAGCTGATTTTGTCCTGTAGTTCCCTGACGGAACCAAAGGTTTCAATGTCATATCCCGGTCTGTAATGCGAGTTGATATCCTCGCGCACGTCTGTAATTTGAAAAGTTCCGCATGCACTGATTTCATAGGTACGGGGGTTGATGGATTTTGCCCTGATCTGATAGCTGTTTCGATTGTCCTGCCCATACTCATCCGGACGGTGGATATTAATGACTATTTTTGATCCGTTGTAGTAGTTGACGGTTTCCTCAGGAGCGATAAAACCTATATGCAGCGAGCGTTCCAGCTTTGAAAACTGGGTGAGTCTTTCCCAAAATCCTCCGGCAATAAGAACCTTCTTGTCCTCTAGAAACGGGGCCATTTCATCAAATATAGACACCCTGTTCCAAAAAGCATTACCGATAAAGCAAATATCATACTTATGCCTGGGCTCCGGACGCTGCGACTTGAACATCGCGGTATTCACGGCCAGAGGAAGATAATGCACCTTCGAAGCGCCAAGTCCCTGGTAAAAGGGAATACACCCTAATTCATGGGTAAAAACAATATCATATTTTGTACACATAAGGGCAGTATCCTCCGTAAAATACGGATCATCAACAAACCACACTGCTGTTTGAATACCCATCCCACGGACCTTCGCAATATCCTCCAGATGGTTTTCAGGGAATACATGCAGCCCGTTCATCACGAGAACCAGATCAGGCCGTTCCGTTGCCGCAAGTTGCAGCATATTCGGAGCTTCCCCAACGATACATTCCCTGATCAGACTGCGAAGTGCCGCTATTACTCCCTGATCAATCGCATGAAATCCCTGGGGAACATACAATATTTTCATATCCCGCTTATCAGGCTGAGGTAAAGGCACACGGTTTTCCACGGCCTGACAAATGCCAAGTCTGTAGCCATCCCCGTAACCATGGCGGTAACCCCGGTTATTTTCTGCAATTACTCCCACTGCTTTCACCTTGCTTATCATAATTTAAAAAGCAAATTCATTTTCCTGGTGATGCTCGAACTCGCTTCAGCTCCACTGAAAACTCATCATTCCTATAATCATAAATATATGCGGAAGAGACATTTGCATCATAGACAACAGCCTTTCTGAACGGAAATTGGCGTATATCACGATCTTCACACCAAAAAAGCCCTCATCTCCTTTGGTTTCCCATGGAGTGAAGGCTTGACTGTTCAGAGCGAAGCATATTTGTATCCTTTTTTGCAACATTCTCATTTGGATTGATAAGCTAGCTGATGTCCATCCTCATAACCTTTTGCGAACCCCGCATTAAACCCTTCATTATATGCTTCATCATACCCTTCATTATATGCAACGTCTGGCGCATGAGGCAATGCGGCCTGCGCCGCTGGAACCGGAAGCACCGGTTTAACCAATCTGCGCTTTCGCTTCCTGCGAATGACACCGAGCCGTTGATGCCGTCTCTTTCCGCGTTTTACTAGTTGACGCTGCTTTCCTTTATATAAACGCAGCTTTTTCATTCTGAGCAATCGAGTCCTACGGGCAATAAGAAGCTTACGTCTTCGGATGCTGGATTTCGCGGATCTGGGAACACGTTTCTTGGACTTCATCCGTTATTCCTCCTGTACTTCGGTCATCATGTATGCGGCAGTCGGGCGCTTCTGCCTGCTATATCTTATGCGGAGCGCCCACATTCAGTTACGCATAACATCTTTGATCGGTAAATTTATTACAATACAGGATTTTTCAGTATTGGAGGGGCGATGATAGGCAGACCATGGGGCAAGTTCTCCAGCTTCTCCGGCGGCAGCATGACAAGGCTTCTTTCTTTCAGATTCCATCGTTTCAGTGCAAATTCAGAAACAATCGGTCGGACTGAGCCTTTAATCCATTGATACACGGTTCCGTCACCGCAGCTGACGAGCTGCCCGTCTGCAAGCTCGCCACTTGGTGGTTTTAGCTCCGACAGCAGCGCCGCTTCACTCATGGAAGCTTCGGTTGTCGGGATGCTGCGGATATCCATTCTAGACAAAACCACTGGCCGTATTCCCGTTTCGTCTTCAAGAGCCGCGCAAGGGGATTTGGCGCCATCGCAGAGAAAATAATGCTGTCCTCCCTGATCCCGGATCAACACATGGGAAGGAAAAAAATCAGCGGGCGATCCGGCAGAAATAGAGCTTACCGTGTTTTGGAATAAGGAATCGTTGCGACGTACTTTCTCTACCCATACATGGGGATTTCCCCATTTCTCTCGGAAATACAGCTCATTATGTCTGTGAACAGCGTTAAATTGCTTCTGTCCGAGATTCTTCATGCTGACGCTCCCAAAGTGATGAATGAAAGAATCTCCAGCGATCAAAAGCTTTAAGCCACTGAGCCGGATTCGGATCATCCAGTCATCATCCTCGTAATTCCCGACTCGGAAGCCTTCGTCAAAATAACCGACCCGCTCTAATAGCTCCCTCCGAAACAGAATGCAAAATCCAACAAGCCGATCGGTCTGCCGCCACTTGGTCTCATCCGGTTTGAAGTGGGTAGCCGCGTATTCCCACATCTGATCCACGGTCTTATACGGAACGGCAATCTGCTGGTCACCACTGATATAATTGGTTACTGGTCCAACAGCACCAATCATGGAATCACTCTGCAGACAGCGCAGCATATGGGTTAGCCAGCCTGGAGTCACGAGCACATCGTTGTTCAGGATGACAATCGTATCACCTTTAGCCATCATGATGCCCTGATTGACTCCACCGGAAAATCCATGGTTGGTATCAAGCCGTTTTGAACGGATCTGCAATGATCTTTTTTCCAAATAGGCATCGGTTTCATCTGTCGAGGCATTATTCACGACAATAATTTCATAAGGTTCGGCAGTATGTGTCATTATGCTTTCAATGCAGCGGGCCAAATACTCCACCTGATTGTAGCTTGGAATAACGATGCTCGTGCCGTGAAAGGGCTGTCCAAAAGACTCTTTTCCCTTAGCAATGCCCTGCTCATATCCCTGTTCATAGCCCAGTCTGAAACGGCTCCCCTTATCCGGCAAGTTGCTTTTCCCTTTGCTTGAACTGCCTGGCTTCATGAGTTTCCGTGTAAATGATCTCCTCATATAGACACCTTCTTAATTATAGGCTAGATCTATAAAACGGAGCGCCCCTTAGTTGTATGACATTTCTCCCGAAATAAGCTTATCCGCCAAATGACCGAAATCAAGTGCTGTTTTGCCAAGTTCCTCAGCTATTTTCTGGCAGATGACAACCGCAGGTATGCCGCTAGCAACTAGCGCAATATCAAACAAGTACATTGACGCTTCCGATAGAACACGAGGAATATCCGCAAATCCGTTCACAGGGGTTATGACCCCTACGACATGTACTGAAGATGATGAAAGCATCCCCGCCATTTGTCCTACCACATTGCCGATCAACAGCACTCGTTTGCCACGAAGTAACGGCTGAAGCAGGCCATGCTCGAGCAGAGCGTAATTGATTGTAGACGTGGTAAATACAAGTGGGCCGTAATCGATGCCGTAATATCGCAGTACCGGGAACAGCAGTCCCTGGTAGGTAGGAAGACGCGATGTGGGAATTCCGATAATATCCGCCTTCCGTACCGCTTCTGCTAGTTGGTCTCGGGCAATGTAATCTGGCAGCTTCATGCCTGCATGCGGAAGGAATTGCCCCGCCGCTTTGACATGGTCAAGAGAGAGCACCGTATCATGTGCTAATGCAAGAAGCTCCCCGTCCCCCAGCCGTACTACCGAAAGCGGCTCTTTCCTTAAGATAGACTGATCAAGATGATGGTAGACTTCTTCCGGCCGCAGAAGCGGCTTCAGACGAGACAGATAACTCTGTAGACCGTTCTCCATGATCTCTCTTGCAGACACTTCAGGCAGAACCGTATAAGGCGGAAGCAAAGAGCCTAGTTCTTCTTCCGTTCCTACAGCGCTCCCTGTCCTGTAACCCATATCATATCCTTCCGCATAGGTTGCAGTGGGCTCTACGGACGCAGGCAGTGTCTGAGGGAAGTCCTCCTGCCAAAGCTTGGATTTACCTGGAATCCGTTTCCGTTTACCGGGAATCCTGAGTGCCGCCTTAGACCTGCGGCTTCTGGCAGTGTACCTTTTTCTGTCCGTCCTGCGTTTCCTTGTTTTATGCTTCGTCCGCCAACGTTTAGTAGACGAATGTGCACGGGCAGCTTTTGGCTTTCTTACATTTTTTACAGCAGCAGCCTGCTTCCGCAGTGGAATGAAGGCTGCATTAGAGAGCGGCCGTCTCATGGGATCATCCCCTTCATACGCCGGCCAGCTTCCTGAAGTGATTCGAAGGTCCCTGCATCACTCCACCATTTATGGAGAATATCATATTCCAGTTTACCCTGTGCTGCGTATACGTTGTTGACATCCGTTATTTCAAGCTCCCCACGTTCCGAAGGACTGAGCTGTGAGATGATATCGAACACAGCCGTATCGTACATATAAATTCCCGTAACACAATAGGAGGACTTGGGATTTACAGGCTTTTCCTCAATTTCGAGGATCAGCTCGAAATGGTTTTTATCGAATACAGGCACTCCGTAGCGTTTGGGATCCTTAACCTGCTTCAGGAGTACCCTAGCCGTCCCCTCCGGCTGGCGCTCATAGCTTTTTACGAATGGAGTCAAATCATCCATGAACAAATTGTCACCGAGCAGCACAATGAAACGCTCGCCTTGGTTCACAAACCCCCGGGCAAGCCCCAGTGCCTCCGCAATGCCACCCGCTGCTTCCTGAATTCGGTATGTCAGATTGACACTGAATTCCTTGCCGCTTCCTAAAAAGTCCGTATATAAGCCAGCAGACTGCTTACCCATGATGATTAAAATATCGGTAATCCCCGCCTGCCGCAGTCTGTCGATGCCATAGACAATCATGGGATACTTCCCCACAGGAAGCAAATGCTTGTTAATCAGCCGGGTCAGCGGATACAATCTTGTTCCTGTCCCGCCTGCCAAAACGACGCCTTTCACTGCACTTCTCCTCCTTTGGGTTTGCTGTTACGCTCTTCAATATATTTACGGGGATCAAAATTCCATTTATCCATGAACAACCGAAAATTTCTATCAATCAATGCCTGCAGCTTTTCCGGATTTGACCGCTTAAAGCTGGCGCTCCCCCTATGATGTACCAGTACATCCTTGCAGATCAGGAGAGTGTAACCCGAAATACAGGCCCTGTGGCACAAATCGTCATCCTCATAATGGCCCGGTGAAAAAGCTTCGTCCAGAAAGCCAACCCTATGCAGAACCTCTCTTTTAAGCAGCAAGCACATGCCAATAATCCGCTTCACTTCAACCCAGCGCCTAGTGTCCGAACGGTTATTTTCAGCGGCGATCCGCTGAAAATCAGTCAAGTCCTCGAATGAAAGCTCCACCTTTTGCAACCCGCTTGCCGCATTGGTCACCGGCCCGACCATCCCAATATCTGTCCTGCTGTTCAGGGCAGAGAGTAAATTCGACAGCCAATTACGTGTCACCGTCACATCATTGTTAAGCAGCAGAAGATAGTCGCCTCTCGCCATTTTCATCCCTAAATTGCATGCTTTAGGAAAACCCTCATTCACCGGCAGAGAAATAAATACAATGTCCTCGCTTATGCAATATGCATCCGTTCCATCTGTTGAAGCGTTATCTACGACGATGATTTCGTAAGGAACATCAGTATATTTTCGGATAGATTCAACGCATGAAGTTAACAAGTCCAGTCCATTGCTGGTTGGTATAATGATGCTGGTCAGTCCCGGTTGCAGCCTCATATGGCATTCCTCCGCATCGCGACATCCTTGCGGGATAAGCTGCCCTTGAAACCTGATATTCCCCGCCGCCCCATTATTTCCTCAAGTGCCTCCGCATGATCGCCGATAATCATATCCGCGACCGCATTCCCCTTACCTGTATTTGCTTCACGTTTCCTGTTTTCTGAGAAGACGTTGACCGCATATACGGCCTTTACCCTGTAACCTTTAAGAACGGCCAGAGCCTGCGCTTTTGGCGGTACGATAAGATGCTGAGCATCCATTTCCCGAATCAAACGCCCGGAAAGGGCATGTGGGACAGCTGTCAGAGAGTTGGCTCCCAAGTCACTTCGTCCCAGAACCATATTTAAAAAGCTCTTGAAGTGCGTCACCTCATCCTGATGTTTAAACGATGGAAGAAATCCATTCAGATCATTAAGTGCAGCATCACATCCGCCATCCACGGCGTACAGGAAAGGAGCCAGATGTTCCGCTGAAATCACCATATCCCCATCACAGAATAAAACCGCATCTGCTCTGGTCAGCCTGGCCCCGATGCTTCTTCCTACATCATGGCCTAGGAGCTTTGGATAATAAATCACTGTAACTAACGGATGACTGCGCGTGATCTTATAGCTGTTGTCCTTGCAGCCGTTTAATACGACAATGATCTCCTGCAGAGGCAGCCTCTCCAGTTCACTCAACATCTCGTGAAGACTGTCTTCTTCACTGCTTGCACAAACCACGGCAGCAGCGCTGCCATTCAGCAGTAGCGGCACTCCCCGTTTCTTGCTGCCTCCTCTTTTGGAGTACCCCTGAACGTACGTCTCCGATAACCGTTTTAATAGGGCATACTTCGGCCTTGCACTTATATTGGTGTTCATCCACTTCACAAAAGATTGCTGAAGATGTGATTTATAAAAGAATAATTCCGGATCTGCCGCTTCTTCCCGTTCCATGCTTCCGGCCCTCCATCCAGCCATGAACGCGCGCCTGACCCGCTGATCCTTATTCCTGATTGGGGCGACAGAAGAACGCGGTTTTAATTTCAAATGAGGCCTTCTCCTCACTCTGCTTATACTCCTCCGGCTGCCCAAACGTCCCGATCTGCCTTTTCTGCCGCTCAATTGTCTCACCTTCCTGCCCATTCTCTTTTCCGCCCGAGATCATTGTGACCACCTCTTGGGTCTGTATGGGATAAGTACCAATTCAATGCCTGTAAATGATCATCAATGACCACCTGCTGTAAAAGATCCTGCCCGCTTGATTTGCCCCTTCTCCGGTTCAGCCTGCCCACGGGGACATGATGAACGGCGGAAACTATAAGGTTCGAATGGATCGCTATGGCCTGCGCAAGCGGTGGAATGGAGAGGTTGCTTATTCCAATGATGTCAGCGGCACGTCGGCTCATGGCATGAGGGACAGCTGTCAACGAGGCACCCAGCAAATCTGAGCGTTTTAGCATTGTATTCAGTGTATGCTTGGCTAATATGACGGGATGGACCTGGCGGCGTTGAACCGGCCCACGATAACTGTTCAGTGCAACATCTGTACCCTTCAATACCGCGTTTACGAAGGGCCGCAGATAATGTGATTTAATCCTCATATCCGCATCAACAAAAAGCAGTACCTCACCTTTGGATGCTTTAGCACCAATGGTTCTGCCCACATCATGTCCTAGCGGCTGGTCAAACTGCAGCACTTGGGCTCCCATCGCTAGTGCGATTTCTGCTGTGCGGTCGTTACAGCCATTGGCCACAACGATTACTTCAGTGGATTCATGAACCTGCCAGGCTTCCCGGATGACATCTCTAATTGTCTTCTGTTCATTCATCGCAGGAATAATGACCGATACGACAGGGTGCTCACAGCTTCTGCGTCCCCAAAAGCTTATCGTGCGGTTCCGTTTTCGTCTCCTAAGTGATTTACGCTTTCGTCCGGATGGCTTGTGCATGCAGGCATACTCCCCCCCCTGTTCGATACGGCTGATGCTGCCTTGTGTATCGTATGTGTCCGTTATCGCAATGGAAGCGGCGTTTGTACTAATCCGGAGCATATCCGGAAGATCATCTGTAGGAAAAGGTAAAGACGCAGGA
Source organism: Paenibacillus mangrovi (assembly GCF_022898935.1). Lineage (GTDB taxonomy): Bacteria > Bacillota > Bacilli > Paenibacillales > Paenibacillaceae > Paenibacillus_AQ > Paenibacillus_AQ mangrovi. The sequence continues at coordinate 140,799 of NZ_JALIRP010000008.1, forward strand.
AAGATCCTGCGCCTTTTAATAATGCCTTTTGCGATTAAAAAGTAGTTGTTTCGAAATACCTTGAGCCCGAACTTACAGTTGGTCTGTAAACGGGTGGTCCTCCGACACTTCTTCGGTCTCCAATTCCGAACCATCAGCAGTCTCCAATACCGAACCAACAGCAGTTTCCAATTCCGAACCATCAGCAGTTTCCAATTCCGAACCATCAACAGCCTCTAATACTGAACCAACAGCAATCCAGGAAAGTAAACCAAAAGTCTCAGCTTCACCTTGGCGGCGCACCACTTCGATAAACGCCGTATCCTCCTGCTGTGATTTCATGTAAGCATAGAAATCCGGATGATTGCTCATCGCGACGATCACATAATGATTTCCTGGGTATGGCTGCTGTAGCGAGATTGGTACTTCAACCTGATGTTGTCCTTCCCCGATTTGGAAAGAGGCGACACCGAACTGCTGAATACTCGGCTCATGGGAAGCACTTTGGACGGGGGCGAAGGCTAGATGGGCTGCTGAAACCGATTGATGGGATAAATGCCGTCCTTGGATAGATTGATCCTGAAGATGACGACTGCTTACGGCTCCTTCCTGCAAAGCTTCGGTTGATACGGCGCCATCAGCCAAGTGCTGCTCTATAACGCTTCCCGCCTGAAGTTGGCTGCTGCCTACAGACTCTGCCGCCAGATGCCTCATACTTACAGCATCATCTGCCAAATGCTGCTCCTGTACGGCGCCTGCTTGCAGATGATAAGCTGCCACCGCCTCCGATGTCAGCTGCTCGGAACCAACCGACTCGAAAGCGAGCTTATCACGCGTTACGGCTCCATCCTGAATCGCTCCTCCAGATACGGAGCCTTCTGTCAAGTGGCGTTCCTCAATGCTTCCAGGCTGAAGCTGCTCCACTCCCACCGATTCTGCAGCCAGATGGCGTTGCACGATGGCGTCAGGGGCGACATGCCTCTGCTGTATGCTTTTTTCATGAAGATGAATGGACCGCACCGAATCCTGCTGAATATTGACGCTTCCAACCGACTCGGCAGCCATATGAAGCGCTGTGATCGAAGCTTCCCTAATTGCTTCCGTAGTCACTGCTCCACTGGCCAAATGCTTCTCTCCAATGATGCCGGTCTGGAGATGTTCTTCTCCGACCGATTCAGCTGCCAGATGCATATAATCTATCGTTCCAGAAGCGATATGACGTTTTTGTACGGACTTCTCTTGCAATTGAGATGATCCTACAGAATCCGGATGGAAGTGGACATTTCTAATCGAGCCCGGTGCAATCTTTTCCGCTGTCACGGCTTCTCCCTGCAAAGCTTCAGCCGATACGGCGCCACTTACCAAATGCTGCTCAGTAACGCTTCCTGCCTGAAGTTGGCTGCTGCCTACGGACTCTGCTGCCAAATGCCTCATGTTTACAGCATCATTCGCCAAATGCTGCTCCTGTACGGCGCCTGCTTGCAGATGATAAGCCGCCACCGCCTCGGATGCTAGCTGCTCGGAACCAACCGACTCGGCAGCCATGTGAAGCGCTGTGATCGAAGCTTCCTTAATTGCTTCCGTAGTCACCGCTCCACTGGCCAAATGCTTCTCTCCAATGATGCCGGGCTGGAGATGTTCTTCCCCGACCGATTCAGCTGCCAGATGCATATAGTCTATCGCTTCAGAAGCGATATGCCATTTTTGTACGGACTTATCTTGCAATTGAGATGATCCTACAGATTGTGGCTGGAAGTGAACATTTCCTATCGAGCCCGGTGCAATCTTTTCCGCTGTCACGGCTTCTCCCTGCAAAGCTTCAGTCGATATGGCGCCACTTACCAAATGCTGCTCAGTAACGCTTCCCGCCCGAAGTTGGCTGCTGCCTACAGATTCTGCTGCCAGATGTCTCATGCTTACAGCTTCATTCGCCAAATGCCGCTCCTGTATGGCGCCTGCTTGCAGATGATAAGCCGCTACCGCCTCCGATGCCAGCTGCTCGGAACCAACCGACTCGGCAGCCATGTGAAGCGCTGTGATCGAAGCTTCCTTAATTGCTTCCGTAGTCACCGCTCCACTGGCCAAATGCTTCTCTCCAATGATGCCAGGCTGGAGATGTTCTTCCCCGACCGATTCAGCTGCCAGATGCATATAGTCTATCGCTTCAGAAGCGATATGCCATTTTTGTACGGACTTATCTTGCAATTGAGATGATCCTACAGATTCCGGCTGGAAGTGAACATTTCCAATCGAGCTTGGTGCAATCTTATCCGCTGTCACAGCTTCTTCCTGCAAAGCTTCAGTCGATACGGCGCCATAGGCCAAATGCTGCTCTGTAACGCTTCCCGCCTGAAGTTGGCTGCTGCCTACGGACTCTGCTGCCAAATGCCGCATGTTTACAGCTTCGTTCGCCAAATGTCGCTCCTGTACAGCGCCTGCTTGCAGATGATAAGCCGCCACCGCCTCCGATGTCAGCTGATGGGGACCAACCGACTCGAAAGCAAGCTTATTGCGTGTTACGGCTCCATCCTGAATCGCTCCTCCTGATACGGAGCCTTCTGTCAAATGGCGCTCCACAATGCTTTCTGGGCGAAGCTGCTCTGCTCCTACGGACTCTGACGCCAAATGTTGGAATCTGACGCCTCCATTTTCAATGGCAAGGGGATGTACAGCCCCTTCGGCGATATGCTCTTTTCCTACGGCCCCCGTGGCGATTTTAGATGATGAGACACTGCCTTCCGCCAGTTTGCTGACAGTAATGGCCAGATCCTGAATTTTATCCGTAGCTACGCACTCGGGTGACAGCTTTACTGAGGTTACTGCATGATTGGCCAGATGGGCCGGCGATATAATAGCCGCGTTCAAATGCTTGGATTGAATACTTCCTGCAGCAAGTTGATCGGAAGTAACCGAGTCATTGCCGAGGATTTCAGTGCCAATAATTCCCCGCTGCAAATGTTCAGCCGAAATGGCTCCATTTCGGATATGACGGGACGAGACCGCATCATCCATTATAGCTTCCGACTCTATGCTCTGCTTCGCCAAATGCCGGCTGCTGACAGCACCTGACCGGATATGTTCGCCTCCAATGCCATCAGGCTTGATGTGAACATTTCCTATCGAACCCGGTGCAATCTTATCCTCTGTCACGGCTTCTTCCTGCAAAGCTTCAGCCGATACGGCGCCATAGGCTAAATGCTCCTCCGTAACGCTTCCCGCCTGAAGTTGGCTGCTGCCCACGGACTCTGTCGCCAGATGCCTTATGTTTACAGCATCATTCGCCAAATGCCGCTCCTGTACGGCGCCTGCTTGCAGATGATAAGCCGCCACCGCCTCCGATGTCAGCTGATGGGGACCAACCGACTCGAAAGCAAGCTTATTGCGTGTTACGGCTCCATCCTGAATCGCCCTACCAGATACAGAGCTTTCTGTCAAATGGCGTCCCTCAATGCTTTCAGGCTGAAGCTGCTCCGTTCCCACCGATGCTGCAGCCAGATGCTGGTATTTGACCGCTCCATTTTCAATGGCAAGGGGATGCACAGCTCCTTCGGCGACATGCTCTTTGCCTATAGCCCCTCTAGCGATTTTGGATGACGAGACGCTGCCATCCGCCAGTTTGCTGACTGTAACGGCCAGATCCTGGATTTTGTCCGTAGCAACGCACTCGGGTGACAGCTTTACTGAGGTCACAGCATGATTGGCCAGATGGGTCGACGATACAATAGATGCGTTCAAATGTTTGGAAAGAATACTTCCTGCAGCAAGCTGTTCGGAGGTAACCGAGTCCTTGCCGAGAATTTCAGTACTGATAATTCCCCGCTGCAGATGTTCAGCCGAAATGGCTCCATTTCGGATATGACGGGATGAGACCGCATCATCCACTATAGCTTCCGACTCTACGCTATGATTCGCCAAATGCTGGCTTTCGATAGCATCTGACCGGATATGTTCGCCCCCAATGCCATCCACGGCGAGAATGTCGCCTCCGACAGATCGCAACGCCAGCTTTTCACCTGTAACACTGTTTTTGGCCAGCTTCTCTGCTGTAACAGAGGCAGACTGCAACTGGCCGGATCCAACGGCTCCTCCTGCAATATGTTTTTCCTCCAAGGCACGCGGGGCTAGATGTTTGCCCAAAATGGAAGACTGTTGCAAATGCCTGGACCCTACACTGTTCTCTGTCAGGTGATTTCCATGAATTGTCCCATACCGGATATGCTCTCCCGCCACCGATTCCGGTGCGATTTGTCCCGCCTGCACCGAGCCCTGAGCGAGATGCCTCGTTTGAACTGCTTCATTGGCAATTTTGCTTGGAAGAATACTCTGGTCCGCAATTTTGGATGAAGTTACGGTCTGCTCCACAATGTGAGCTGTACCGATTGACTGTTCCTCCAGTTTGACAGAACTGATGCTGAAATCGGCGATGTGGATTGCGGTGATTTCGCCTGCACCAATATTTCTCCCCAGGATGGACCCTTCCGCAAAATGCATCCCTGTAACTGCTAAAGGCGCAATTTTATCTGAAGTTATGGCTCCCTGCCGAATGTGACTGCCACTCACAGAATCATGTTCGAGTTGGAGAGAACCAATGCTTCCCTCTGCGATTTGCTCACTTCCTATGGTCTTATTTTCAAACAAATCTCCCGTTAGGGATTGACTGCGCAGATGCTTTCCATCAATGGAGTGCTCTCTGATCTTCTCTCCGGTAATTTCACCGTCACGAATTTTCGAAGCAGTCACTGCACCGTCCGCCAGCTTAGAGGTGTCAACCGCTTCGTTCACCAGATGATGTGTCTGTACGCTCGAACCTGCAATTTTCTCCTTGGTGACAGCCTCTTCTTGTATTAACTCGGTCGAAATAATAAGTTCAGCAAGATGCCGCGAGCGGATAGAACCATTTGCAAATTTATCCGATGAAATGGCCTGGTCTTGAAGTTTGGCGGATGAAATGCTGCCTTCACGAATTTTTTCTCCGCTAATCGAGTAATCCCTTAGCTTGTTCCCACTGATTGCGTTATCAACCAAATGCTCCTCCGTAATCGAATACGGGGCAATTTTAGAGGCCGTAACGGCGCCGTTTTGCAAATGGATATGAGAAACGGCATAGTCGGCAATGGCTTCGCTATCGACTGCACCAGGCTTCAGTCTGGAAGAATCCACAGCGCGTGGGGCTATTTTAGATGTAACCACAGCACCGTCACTCAAATCTTGAGTATAAATAAAGGGCCGTGTCGTTTCCGGCAGCTTTTTTTCCCCGAGCTTTTCCTCTATCACCTGCAGCGGCAGACGATAATCCTCGACGGCTTCTTCAGTTATGGCATCAGCGGTGTCTTCATTCCCCTCTTCATAATCATTCCCAACCACTGCTTCAGTTTGAGAGATTTCTCCTTCCGATATGATCTCCGTGGCAGTTGAGCGAATCTGAAGATTCGTATTCTGGTTTGACTTAGCTGATGTTGACTTATCTGGTGTTGACTTATCTGGTGTTGACTTATCTGGTGTTGGCTTATGAATCATCTCGAGCTCATGCAAATTGGGGTCATCCACAAAATAAAGACGTTTAACAGCCTTTTCCTTTTCGGGCCGTTTCTTAACCTTCTTTTTCAAACACTTTCGCTCCCTTCCTGACCCTATCGTCCTAAGGCATCATATGCGTCAGAGTAGGCCATTGTCACTGAAGAGCCAGTTTTTGCATCATTTCATGCCACCCGCGCTGCTGTATGCTTCTATTGAAATGACTGTGCTGCCCGCAAACGTCCTGCCTGCCCGAGTTCAAAAATAGGCTCCAATCGGATGGACAACGTCCCATACTTGTTCAGACCCGGCCGCATAGACTATATAACCAAATGTGAGCCATCTGCTAAGTTCCCCGCGCGGTGCGGCGCTTGAGTGACGGCGATCAGCCAGGCAAGGAGGGGTGCAATGTGTGGTATTCTTATGTTGGAATTCTGCTGAATGCGGCCATGCACCGGGGAATACCATATGGAAGAACCGGCCAGGAATCCCTTGCTAATTACGAGGAAGCCGCCCGCATTTACGGTCTGATTCCATGTTACATTCGGCTTCAGGACATCGATATGAACAGTGGACAATGCACAGCCTATGTGCTCAGGAACGGTATTTACAGTCTTGCCCGCATCCCCCTGCCGCATGTCATTCATAATCGTGCCATCTATCTGGATGCAGGTTCGCAACATAAAGTGGAGTCTCTTCTAAGTCGGGGTTACGTTATATTCAACGGCTTCAACCGTTACGGAAAAGATGAAATTCACCAGCTGCTCCAAAAGGATCCACTGCTTTTACTCCATCTGCCGGAAACCAAAAAAGCCACACCCGCTTCCATTGAAGAAATGATGAGGCATTTCGATGATATTATTATCAAGCCCTGCGCCGGAAGCATCGGTCGCGGCATACTGCGGATGCATCATTCCGATTCCGGCTGGAAGCTTACCTATTCGCCGAGCGGGAGGTCCTATGGCTGGAAGACGGTCGCCCTACGACAAAATACGCTCCCTGCCGTTCTTCGAAAACGCCTAGCCGTGGTTCCCTATCTCGTCCAAGAGCGAATTCACTTGGCGGAGCACAGAGACCGTCCCTATGATCTGCGCGTTTCCGTTCAACGGGGAATCAATGGAAGCTGGAGCATTACGGGCATGTACGCCAAGGCAGCTTCCCCGCGCACCTTCGTTTCGAATGTCGCTCAGGGAGGCAGAGCAATGTCTGTCGAAACCGTCCTGAGCGAAAGCCTTCCACATCTGTCCGCCGATTCGATCATAGCCGACGTATCTAAGCTGGCCCTACGTATAGTCGAAATGCTCGAACAGCATCTTCCCAATGCGGCTGATTTCGGTCTGGATATCGGTCTTTCAACAGCAGCGAAGCCTTATTTTATCGAATGCAACGGACGCGACCAGCGTTATGGCTTCTACAAAGCCGGCCTGCAAGAGCTATGGAAGGAAAGTTACCGCCAGCCTATGGCTTACGCCCGTTATTTATTCAATCTCTGACTCTGAGTTTGTACATCAAAGGACCGTCCAACGATTCTTGTCTGGACGGTTTTTTTATTTCATTATCCCACTTTTATAAGAAAAACGTCTATCGACGTACTTTCAAAGAAGACAGACCGCGTTTAGCGGAAGTTTTTCTTGCGATTATAGAATTTATAATTTCTATAATCTTGAACAATAATTATATTTGTTTTAGTATTGACTTTAATTTTATTGAAATTATAATAAATATTATTAAAGTCACATCATGAGGAGGTAGTAAAATGGAAAAGGATAAGATTCCACAATGGGTATTGTCACTGGAAAATGAGGATCTAGCTTTTATTAAAAATTTCATCCTGCATTCGGGTTCTCTCAAAGAAATCGCCAAAATCTACAATGTATCCTATCCAACGGTTCGGTTGCGGCTCGATAAATTAATCCAAAAAATTATGATTGGCGATCAACAAGAGAATGAACCGTTTACGATGTTTATCAGCAAACTGGCTGTCGACTCCAAAATCGACTTGGATACAGCCAAACAAATCATTGAATATTATAAAAAAGAAAAGCAGGGGGAATAGCATCATGTGGATCAAAATAATCTTGTGGATCGTTCTAATCGGATTATTGATTTTAGGGAGATATGCATCAAGCAGGAGTTCATGGGGTTGGGGAGGAATTATCCCCGTCGTTGTATTGATTAGTTCCATCGTTGTATTTATGAATTTCGACTTATCTGTTACATACAAAAATATAGCTCCATATGCCATGTACTTGCTGATCCATCTCATCATATGGGTTGAGGGAAGAACGGCTTACCGGAAGAGACAGCAAAAAGAACTTGATAAAATGAATGCCCTGGATATTCGCTAACAACAGCTTCTTGTCCGTTGGGCTAAAAAATATTCGGCAGTCTTGTCACTTACCTATCGTTATTGCTTAAAACGGTATTCTATGTCAATATATTTCAGAGTGTTTCAAAAACAGCATTTGTCAAAATTCGATTAAGGACCGCATGATTTTCTGCAACTAACAGACGGCTAAGAACGTTAAGCATATAGATCATCATAGCACCATCCGAAGGGAGATTAAGCATGGCAAAAAAAATTCTGAGACTCATGACAGAGCTCTCCTCGAGAAAGTGGCTTTCTTCAATGATGGGACGCTTCTCGCACAGCAGGCTCAGCCGGGGAATTATCCCTGTTTTCATAAAAAACTACCAAATCCCCGCCCATGAAGCGGAGAAAGAACTGCATGAATACCGGACGCTGAACGAGTTTTTCTCACGCCGGCTTAAGCCGGGCATGCGCCCTGTCGAGGAAGGCCCAAACGTGCTGACAAGCCCGGTTGACGCCAAAATTACAGCGATGGGTGACATCAACACGGGGACGATCCTGAACGTTAAGGGACAGGACTACTCCGTGGCGGAGCTGCTGAACTTCTCCCCCCATTTGGAGCTGTACAAGCACGGATATTTCTTCGTGTTATATCTGAGTCCGACAGATTACCACCGCATCCATTCCCCGATTACAGGAGTTCGTACGGAAAGCGAGCATATTAAAGGACGAGCCTATCCGGTGAATGAATTCGGGATGACCCAGATGAAATCGGTGTTATGCCGCAATGAGCGGCTGATTACTTATATCGCCGGCGAATACGGCGAAGTGGCTGTCGTGAAGGTCGGTGCTATGAACGTGAGCAGCATTCGCTACAATAACGAGTCCGTGTCTCGCTTTAAGAACGGCGAGGATTTGGCTTATTTCGAGTTTGGCTCGACCGTTGTGCTGCTGATGCAGGACGGAACCTTTACCCCGCGGTCTGATTTAAAATCCGGCGATCAGGTGAAGATGGGACACCTTCTTGGAACACTTCACTCTCCGCTCTCCGGCACCCAAGGATAACTACGACCGCCCGAGTACGGAAGCCATAATCTTCTGAAATAGACGCCCCGGCAGCGCTGCCTTGGCTCTGATTGTAAGCCGTGTGCTCCTCGGCAGCGCATAACGGAAAGCCGGACGCTTCAAGCAGGCAATATGCGCGACCAGCCTGGCGACCTCCCTGGGGTCGCCTCCTTGCTGTGCGCTTTTTTGCGAGAATGCGAGCACCTTGTCCAGCATCGCCTGATAAGGCAGGCCACTTGTCGTGCTCATTTGGGTAAATCCCTTTTCCCAAATCGGTGTTCCATAAGCCCCCGGCTCCACAATGACCACATCAATGCCAAAAGGCTCGGTTTCTAGCGCGAGACATTCACTAAAGCCTTCCACGGCGAATTTCGAGGAAGCATACGGGCCGTAGCCCGGGAACCCGATCCGGCCGCTGATGCTGCTCATCTGGATGATCCGGCCTTTTCGCCGCTCCCGCATCAAGGGGAGCACAGCCTGCGTCATACGCACCATCCCGTGAAAATTCGTATTCATCTGCTCCAGCCATACCTCGGCAGGTACTTCCTCAATAAAGCCCCCGTATGCCGTACCGGCATTGTTCACAAGTACATCCAAACGACCGAATTGATCCTTGATGTATGCTGCGGCTTGCTTTACATCGCTGTCTTGGGTCACATCCAATTGGACTGTGCGAATTCGGGTATGTACGCCTGCCTGCTCCGCTGTTTCCAGCACCTTTCCGGCCGTTTCCATTCTCCGTATACCTGCAATCACGACGAAACCCCGAAGTGCCAGCTCGATGCATATCAGCAGTCCGAATCCGCTGGAGCTGCCGGTGACCAGAGCAACAGGTTCATCCTGCAATGATCTCATCCTCTTCCCTCCTTACACAGGAATAGCGTTGAATAGAAAAGGCTTCCCGTCTAGGTAATGACGGATCAGCGCCAGACTGTAAGGCTTGCTCTCCCGCAGCTCTGCCGCTTCCCATGGATGCGGGGCATGGAAGCTTTGGTTTTCAATCAGCGATTTGATAAAAAAGGTTTCCAGTTCACGGATGTTGTCAGTATGGGAAGGATGAGGCAGGAGGCTCTCATAGCCCTCTAGAAAGACTTGCCGCTGCCCTGGATACAAGCCGACGAAAGCCTGCGCCAAATCGTATTTATAATAACCGAGACCACAGCGTCCAAAATCGATAGGATAAGGCTCACCGTCTTTGAATACCAGATTCCCATTGTGGAAATCAGCGTGAATCATCCCGAATGATTCCCCATCCCTGCGCATTTCGGACATATGAGCTGTAACTTTGCTAGCTGCCTGCTCGTATAGGCCGAATTCATCCGCTATCAGGAAGCTGTGGTAATGCTTTCTCAGCCTGTCCACTTCCTGTTCGAACAGCTCAGTTGCCCAGGTAGGCCTGTTAAAATCCGCCGGAGGCTGAAAAGCCCGTGCCGCCTGATGAATCTGGGCCAGGAGGATCCCCATTTGCCGGACCTGGCTCTCGCTGAAATTCCCTTCCCAGTGCTCTCCTTCGATCCATCTCAGCACCGACACTTTCCATCTTCGTCCCCGGTCAGTCTCTACCTCGGTCACATAAGAGCCTTCGTGGTTTTTGACTCCTGTCGGCACTGTAAGTCCATGGCTTCCCGATAAATCATCGAGCCATTCCATTTCCGATGAAATTTCCCTAGCTAGCGCCGATCCCGGATGAATACGTAGCAGATAGGAATTGCCCGCTTCATCTTCAATTTTATAAGTCACGTGGTCTGAAACTTGAAGGAAAGAAAGATCCTTTTCATGCAAATCATAGTGCTCAAGCGCAGCCATTAAAGCTGCTTCTGCCTGAACCAGCAGCAGTCTTCGGCTGTCTTCCGTATCTGCGTTAAATGCCTCGTTCATTCGTTAAAGCCTCCTTCTCAACATCTGTATTGTGGCTGTAATGGTAGAATAACATATTTGGTGCAAGTAGGATCGATTTTGCGCCATAGCGTCTTTCGCATATAACTATCTAAAAATATAAAAAGCAGACACGGCTTTTCTGTACCCGTGCTGCCTTTGTATAAAGTATTTATAAATTTTAGCGGATTTCTGAAGGCTTCTTCCCTGTATACTGCTTAAACTGCCTGCTGAAGAAAAAGATGTCGCGGTACCCTAGTGCATCCGCCACTTCCGTCACGTTCATGCCCGCATGCAGCAGCAGGTGCTGGGCGCGCTCGATCCTTGCCCGGATAATATAGGACTGCACCGGCGTTCCGATCAGTTCCTTGAACTTGATGGAAAAATAACGCGGCGACAGACCGGCACGGGCCGCCAGATCCTCAACCCGGTGAGGCTTGCCGGGATGCTGCTGAACATAGTTCGCAATTTCGTTGATAGCCTCGGTCAGCTGGTTGCTCACCTTCTTCTCCTCCGGCTGTTCGCGATCATGCCGCAGCAAATGAATCATAAGCTGCTTCAGAATCAGCTGGCCTTCTTCCCTAGCAGCAAATGTATTAACAAGAAACAGCCTGACGTATCTGGCAAGCATGTATTCAAAATCAACAGTGTCCGTCAAACGACGGTAAGGCAGCGGTACCTCGCTCACTGGTTCGGATATTCTGAAGTGGCTGTATGTAAGTACCAGCGGCTTCTGCGGATTGTGGGTCGCGCTTGTGTGGTCACCGGGCCTGAACAAAAAGCAGCTGCCCTTGCCGACCTCAAAGGACTCCTCATTGCGAATGACCGTCCCTTCTCCACTCCAAACATAAAATAGATCATAGTTTTCTAGCGCCTTCTCGCGCTTTTGCCATTTCCACCCCGGCTCGCATACAATCTTCGCAAGTGAAGGCAGTATTTGAAAAGAAGATGGCGACGCATGCAGCATGTCGTCATTCCCCCTTTTTTTTATAAATTCAACATTTATAATACTCTTTCACGACAAATTTTGCACATCCCTCCATGCGGCGGCCATTCTGCGGATCCCTTCAATCATTTGATCCTCTTCCAGGTGGGCAAAGCCAAAGCACGCTGCAGGGGGACCTTCATCCAGCCGGTACACCCGAGCATCCCGGAAGCTGATCCCCCTCCGATGTACGGCTTCACAGAAGGCAGCGTATTCCCCTGGCGATCTTCGCCACTCCGCGTAGACATGCAGCCCAGCGTCGCCCGGCATCATTTCAAATAGATCACCAGTCATCTCCTTCATCAGGGCCGTAAAATGCCGATACCTTGCCCCGTAAACCCGAGTCAAACGCCGCAAATGCCTCATATACCCTCCTTTGGCCATAAATCTGGCAAGCGCCCGCTGCTCCAATACCCCTGGAGACATCGGATCATACAGCGATTTGGCCCGCACGGTAGCTGCCACCAGTCCTTCCGGCAGGACCGCGTAACCCAGCCTGAGTCCCGTGAACATGGTTTGAGAGAAGGAACCGATATAGATCACCCGTTCCTCGGTATCCAGCGCCTTAAGCGGCTCGATCGGCCTGCCACCAAATCGGAATTCACTGTCATAATCATCCTCAATAATGACCGCATTATGCCGCTGTGCCCAGTCCAGAAGCTGGCGACGCCGCTCAAGGCTGAGCACCGCTCCCGTCGGATATTGACGGCTTGGAGTTACGAAGAGAATTCCTGCATCCCAGTCCTCCGGCTGGACTCCTTGACGGTCAACAGCTGCCGGAATGATTTCCCCCCCACATGCCTTGATGGCTCTGTGGATCCCGTGAAAGCCCGGATTCTCCACCACAGCCGTTTCCCCATCATTCATGAGCAGCTGGAACAGCAGCACGATCCCCTGCATCGAGCCGCTAAACAGAACGATATGCTCTGGCCTGGCCATAATGCCGCGTGTAATACGCAAATGGGAGGCGATCGCCTCGCGCAGCTGCCAATCTCCTTCTGGGGGAGCTTTCTGCTGCAAACTAGTGCCTTTGCGGCCTCCGGCATAGGACAGAGCGCTCCGCCACTCCTTATACGGGAAACGGTCCATGCCTAGCGGCTGATTAATAAAGCTGATTTCCGTCCGCTCCACCGGATCTGCAGAAGTCTGCGGCAGCTGGAGCAGCCGCTCGCCCCAGTCCGAGAGCTTCACGGGTGTATCCTTGATTTGCCCGATTGGCAGAGGCGAATAGCCTGCATGCGTGACAAAGGTTCCCCTGCCTGCTTCCGCATGCACATAACCTTCCGCCAGCAGCATGTCATAGCTCTGAGCCACCGCTCCCCGGGATAATCCGTATTGCTCTGCGAGCTCACGGGTCGAAGGCAGCTTCGTGCCCCCAGGAACACGCCCGTCCTGGATCGCTTCTCTCAAGGCATGATACATCGCCAAATACTTGAAGCGGTATTTATCGAGATAAGCTTCCATATGGAGCGTCAGTTCCATGTCCTACTGCCCCTTTCTCTGCATAAATTGGACTATAAATTTTAATCTAAATTGGATCTTTTTCCTTGTCAATGTCTCCGTTATGCTGTCAACAACACATAAACAGAAGTGGGGGGGAACCTAAAGTGAGAAGAAAGGAATTCAGCATTGACGAAGAACAGGAAATCCATGAGTTTTTATTCGGCATGAGCTTTGGCTTTCTCGGTACCATCGGAGAAGACGGACGTCCTCGTGTCACTCCCTTGAATTATGTGTATGATAAAGGAATTTTCTATTTCCACGGCAGCCGGATTGGCGAGAAGATGGAGCATATCAAAGCCTATCCTTACGTCAGCTTCAGCGTCGCTGATGAGTATGCCGTGATCCCATCCTATTTTACCGATCCAAGCCTCGCCTGTCCGGCGACTTCCTTCTTCAAAAGCGTAACAGCAAGCGGCCGTGCCGAAGTGGTCCAAGATCTGGAGGAGAAAGCTGCTGCCTTTACCCTTCTTATGAAGAAGCTGCAACCGGAAGGGGGTTATGATAAGGTCGATGCTTCTAATCCGGTGTACGCCTCGAGGCTCCGCAATGTAGCCGTGGTCAAAATCGTAACGGACCATATCAGCGCCAAATTCAAATTTGGCCAGAACCTGACTGAGGGCAAGCGTGAACAGGTCCTGTGCGGGCTCGAAGCCCGCGGCGCAAAGAGAGATGCGGAAACCGCGCAGCATGTACGAAACAGCATCCCCATCAGCCGAAATAGGAAATCGGACAAGGACGCCGAGGCTGCCAAATACGATGATTGAGCCACTTTTTTTTCAGTGGCAAAAAGCTCCTTTTCCGTGACGGTTTCAGCTTCAAGTGATATAATGTTAGGCAGTTAAAACGGAAAACCTTACATGAGGATTTTACAAAAAAGTCCTGACATTACAACCGACTTGGAAGGATGGAAGAAATGTTAAACCCACTTGCTGAACAACTGAACGAAGGCGTTAAAACCGGCAACCCGCATGTGTATGACATGCTGTCCACGCTGGGCAAGGAAATCTATTTTCCAAAGGAAGGCATTTTGAGCCAGTCTGCAGAAGCCTCCGGACATGCCAAAAAGTACAATGCCACAATCGGTATTGCAACTGAAGGCGGCATCCCGATGCATCTAGACGTGATTCAAAGCAAGCTTTCCGCTTTCCAGCCGAAGGATCTGTACCCGTACGCTCCGCCTGCAGGCAAGCCTGAGCTCCGGACCGCTTGGCTTGCCAAGATGAGAGAGGAGAACCCTTCCCTGCGCGAAAAATCCCTGAGCAGCCCGATCGTCACCAACGCGCTGACACATGGCCTGAGTGTGGTTGCAGACCTGTTCGTCAATGAAGGGGACGCTGTCATTTACCCCGATAAAAACTGGGAGAACTACGAGCTGACTTTCGGCATCCGCCGTCATGCGGAAATCGTAAACTACCCGCTTTTCACTGATGAAATGACGTTTAACAGCCAGGGTCTTCGCGAAGCACTGCTCGCCCAAAAGGACAAAGGCAAAGCAATCGTCATCCTCAACTTCCCGAATAACCCTACTGGCTACACGCCGGGCCTAACGGAAGGCAATGAGATTGTCGCTGCCATCAAAGAAGCTGCGGAAGCCGGCATCAACGTCGTTGTGGTAACGGATGACGCCTATTTCGGACTGTTCTTTGAAGACTCCTTGAAGGAATCCCTGTTCGGCAAGCTGGCGGACCTCCATCCGCGGGTGCTCGCTGTCAAAGTCGACGGCGCTACCAAAGAAGAATTCGTATGGGGCTTCCGCGTCGGCTTCATCACCTATGCTTCTGAAAGCAAGGAAGTGCTGCATGCACTCGAGCAAAAAACACTTGGCATTATCCGCGCTACCATTTCGAGCGGCGCCCATCCTTCCCAAACTTTCGTGCTCGAAGCGCTTAAATCGCCTGAGTTCCTAGCACAGAAGGAAGAGAAATTCCAGATCATGAAGGGCCGTGCCAACAAGGTTAAGGCTCTGCTCGACAGCGGGAAATACAACGACGTGTGGGAATATTATCCTTTTAACTCCGGTTATTTCATGTGCCTGAAGCTGAAGGATGTATCCGCCGAAGAGCTGCGCACGCATATCCTATATCAATATGGAGTCGGAACAATCGCGCTTGGAGAGCATGATCTTCGCGTTGCCTTCTCCTGCATCGAGGAAGAATATTTGGAAGAACTCTTTGATCTGGTGTATCAGGGCATTCAGGATCTGAAGAATAAATAGTAAGAAATGCCTGTAATCATATATCATTGATTTTTTCGAAGGAACGGGTGATTGCCCAAGCACAGTCTTTCCCCTAGACATAAGATACGGTGTAACAAAAACAATCCATTGCAAAGGGGAATGAACAATGAGCGAAGAAGTAAGAGGCGCATACGGTGGATACGGTTGTTGCCACCATCATCATGGATTATTCACTAACACTGGTGCAATCCTGGTTCTCTTCATCCTCCTGGTTATCATCACTCGTTCTTTCTGGATTTGATGAACCCTCAGGTAGCGCGTATCAGTTGAAATCTAAAAAGCAGAAGGCCGGGCCATCCCGGTCTTCTGCTTTTTATATATGCATGCGTATACGATGCATCATATCTACTCGTCGTCATCATCGATTGTTTTCTTCCGCCCCGCAAAGTAGCGGAACAGCAGGCAGAGAATGACACCGCCCGCCAGCGTCATGAATACGGAACCCAGTTGGGCTACACCCGCTTCCAGCAGCGGAAGCCACATCAGCACCGCAAACAGCAGCTGGATCTGAAAAGCTAGTCCGATCGCATTTATGCGGCGGCTTCCGGGCGGGATCGGATATACATGCAGCCAAAATGATTCGCTGTGATAACGCAGAAGCGAAGTCAGCTGCACGCCTACCACGAAAACAAAGAACAAATAAATGCCGATGCCAAGCATACCACTCCGGTTCCACCAGACGAGGAGCGCTCCAAGAATGCCTGCCCGCAGTACGATGCCAAGTATGTCGCTTCGCACAAAACTTTTCATCAGAAGATACCGATAAGCAGTTTGCGGTTTCCATGGGGTACGGTTGCCGGCCCAGGAGAGCCATTTTCTCGAATAAATGCGCTGCTGTCTTCCTGATACGCTGACGAACCAACCCAGAATCATTAGAACGCGGCCGCTCTGTATCTTCTCCTGCGCAATCAATCTTTCCCATGCCACAAGATGCTTGGCGGGAATGCGCAAAGCCGCGAAGTAAGTGGCTGCAAGCAGCACCATAAAGATCACGCTTCTTCCTGCCGGCTGCCACAGCCATGCGGCCAAGAAGAGCGCCAGAATGACGTAACGAAGAAAACGGTAAGCCATTGATGCACGCCGTGATACCATTCGGAGCTCTTTCCAGCAGCCGTAGCTAGCCAGCAGCTTCAGCGCGATCAATACGAGCAGGAATAGCCAAAAGTTTTTGGGATGCTCATCGCTGCGGACATAAAGCGGCCATGAAATCAAAAATACGAGAGCAAGCCCCAGCAGCTTATATACCACACCGCTGATCCAGCTTGCGTTAAAATAACGATTCATGTTGGATTCCTGTGGAAGCAGGAATACGATGTCCGCCGGCTGCAGATACGTTCTGAAGCTGCTATTCACCGTCAGCGGGACGAATATGATCAGCATGATCCAGCGGATGGGAAGACCTGTGGGAATATGCTGAACCAGCGAAGTGTACCAAGCCGCAAATGCGATGAGCATAAACAACAGCAGAACAGCCACTCCACTCTGAATGACATAGCCGATATATGGCAGCACTTCTTTTCCCCAAAACCGGCTGCGGCGTTCAGCCCTAAGCTTCGTCAGATCCATCATCAATCCCTGCCTTGCACAAGGGTATAGAACATATCTTCCAGTCCAGCCCCATTAGTACCTGCCTGTACGGCGATATCCTGCAGCGTTCCCTGGGCAATCACTTTCCCCTGGTGCAGCACGATAAATCGGTCACAGTAATTCTCAATGGTGGACAGGATGTGGGAGCTCAGCAAAATGGAAGAACCGCCTTCCTTCAATTCCACCATGAAATCCAGCAGGGAGCGAATGCCAAGCGGATCTAGCCCCAGAAATGGCTCGTCAATAATATAGAGCGAGGGCCTGGCCACAAACGCGCACATAATCATCACCTTCTGGCGCATCCCTTTGGACAAATGCGTTGAAAGGCTGTCCATCTTGTCCTGCATCCGGAAAATCCGCGCCAGCCTGTCGGCACGCTCTTCATAATCTCCGCGCGTGACATTGTAAGCTCTTGCGGTAAATTCCAAATGCTCCCGAACGGTCATTTCTTCATATAAAAGCGGTGATTCCGGAACAAAAGCAAGTGAACCGTGATAGGTTTCGGAATCCTCTTCCCTCTTCTTGCCCTGTACCCGGATTTCCCCTTTCTGGGGATTCATCAGACCGAGAATATGCTTCATGGTTGTACTTTTTCCCGCGCCGTTCAGGCCAATCAGTCCGACCATTTCGCCGGGATTCACCTGAAAGGAAATATCGTGCAGCACAGGGCGGTTCAAGCTATAACCCCCGCTTAAACCCTGTATATCCAGCACCGTATTGCCGTTCATTGCCTCACCTCCATGAAATCCGTAATTCGCCCTTACCCTTAAGGACGTTTCTTATCTTTAAGCCACTTCGGAGCGCCTTTGTTCTTCCGTTCCCGCTCCCGTTCGCTGCGGCTCTGACGTTCCGACGGCTTGCCTCCGCGGAATGGCTCGTTCTTGGTCTTAGCCGGTCCGGCTGTTCTGAGGCTCTCTTCCTTGTTTGGACGGCTCTTTATCGAGCCTTTCGTCGAGCCACCTTCCACTGAAACGGATGCCTTGGCACCCTGCTCTGTACCTTCAGGCTTCCGCCGTGCCGGCTGCCCCTGCATCTTGGATGCCGCTTTTGGCTCCAGTACCTTGCCGCCGTACAGTCTGCGCTCTTCCAGTGAGATGCCGAGCTCCTTCGCAAACTTGTTCATGATAAAAATCTGCCGGTTCGTCACCAGTGATATGACGAGGCCGCTCCGTCCCATCCGTCCAGTACGGCCAGCCCGGTGAACATAATGCTCGGAATCGAGTGCGGGATCATAATTCACAACCATCTCGAGACCTTCAATGTCCAGGCCGCGGGCCGCAACGTCGCTGGCAACCAGTACCTTGAACTTGCCGCTCCGGAAGGCACTCAGCACCCGGCTTCTGATAAGCTTATCCGCATCCGCATACAGAGCATCAGCCGACAATCCCATGTAATTCAGCTTCGACTGCACTTCTGCAATCGTTTCCGTCTGGTTGACGAAAACTATGGTCTTCTTTGGATTATAATGACGGATCACTCTGCGCAGGTTTTCCATCTTATCCCGCTCGTCGCCGGCAAAATAAAAATGCTCCAGCCCCTTCGCTGTCGACTGGTCTGGATCGATGCCGATCTCCACCGGACCTCGCATTTCCCGTTTGACCAGCGCAGCCGTCTCCTGACTAACCGTCGCCGACAAGAAGACCAGCTGCCGATCACGCAGGGCGCTGCGGAGAATCCGGTCTACGTCGCCTGCTCCGCCAAGCTGGAATACCTGATCCACTTCGTCCACGACAATCGTACCCACGTTATGCATTTTCAGCTTGCGGGCCTCGATGAGCTCCCGAACTCTGCCCGGTGTTCCCACGATAAGCTGCGGATGCAGCTTCAGCTTCTCCACCTGGCGTTTGAGGGCAGCCCCACCGATCAGGCCAAGTACCTGAATGCCTCTCGTTTGTCCATATTTTTCGCCTTCTCTGACGATCTGCATCGCCAGCTCCTGCGTCGGTGCAATCACCAGCTTTTGCGGCGAATTCAGTTCGGCGTTTATGCTTTGCAGTATAGGCAGCAGATAGGCAAGCGTCTTCCCTGTTCCTGTCTGCGAGCGGGCCAGTACGTCCGCTCCTTTCAAAATAGCCGGAATGGCCTCCGCTTGTACGGGGCTTGGCTCCGTAATTCCGTATTCCGACAGGCCGTCGACCAGAGACTGCTCGATGCCTAGCGCTGTAAATGAAGTTGTCATTCTATTCCATCCTTTATATAAGAGGTACTTTTTGAATATCACTTTAAGTCATTACTATTCATTATATGATAAAAGAGCCGCCGCACCAAAAATTAATTCAAAAAAACCGAATCAGCCGCTTTCTGCGCAACAAAAAACCGGCTCATCTGGAGCCGGGCTGTTATTTTTTATTCATCATCCGGTATGTAATTTTGTCCGAAAGGCGCGGAAACAGCTGGTATAAACGCATAGCTGCAGCCGCTTTTAACGGGAGGTTCAGCTCTTCCCTGCCTGTCTTCATGAGCTGGACAATTCTGCGTGCTACATGCTCAGGCTTCATCATCAGCCACTTCACATTGCTCACATAACCGCCCGATGGATCCGCGATATCAAAAAAAGGCGTATCGATCGGTCCTGGATTAACGGTAGACACGGTAATTCCCGTCTTCCTCAGCTCCTGGCGCAGGGCGTTGCTGAAACCAAGCACCGCATGCTTGGTTGCCGTATAGGCCGTCGATTTTGCCGTACCAATCTTACCTGCCATGGAAGCAATATTCACAATCTGACCGCTCTGGCGTTTAAGCATATGAGGCAGCACAGCCTTCGTGCAGCGTACGGTACCCATATAATTGACTTCCATCATACGCTGAAATTCATCTGCGGGCATATCCACCGCGTTCTCGAACTTTCCGTAACCTGCATTGTTCAGCAAGATATCAATCCGGCCGTAGGCCTGAATGACTTCGTCCATCATCTGCTTCACCTGGTCATCCTGGGTCACATCCACCACTTTGATTTCATGTTTGCCGGCTATTCTGCCCGAGGCATCGGCCAGCTTGCCTTGCGAGCGCGCTGCCAGAATCGGAACCGCTCCCTCGCCGCTAAGCATCTGGGCGGTCAGCAGGCCGATTCCGCTTGATGCTCCCGTGATAACAACCACTTTATTCTTGAGCATGATTTCATTTCCTCCCAAGGGACGCGCTAGTATTCCCATCACCTGGGCTGCACGTATCGATACCCCTATTTTAATATATTGGAAGGAAAACTTCGAGAAAATGCTTCCTATTATGAAATCATAACCTGAATATCCAGTTCTCCGATACCATCCATTAAGAGAGGGATACTGAGCGCCTTTTGTGGAAGGAAAGATGTGACCTGTTCGCTTTTCACAACTTTAGGCGGCGTAATGTCGACGTTTACTCCCCGATTGGACAATATGGTGCTTGCGTTGCCACTGATCATGTTGCCAAGCTCCGAAATGGCGCTTTGACCCATCTCGTCCATCTCGGTAAGCACATAACCTCCCATCATGACGGATACCATCCGCAAAGCAACATGCTCATGAATGCCGAATATTACATTTCCGCTCAATTGTCCGGTCATTCCGATTTGTATCCATATATGGTCCTGAATTAACTCTACATTCTTGATTCCCAGGCTTCCTGTCGAAGGCGATACCTGGATGACCTGCTCAATCACAAGCCGTGCGGATTCCAGAAAAGGATTGATAACCTCCGCTTTCATTGCTAATAATCACCCCTTACACCGTAAATTTGCAATACACGCTCCAAAAGTCCCATTTCTCTTTGAGACAATTATACGTTAAAGCCTTAAATAAATCACCAATAATTCACAATCGGTTTTTGAACAAAGGGCATAAATACCCTAATAAACGATTCTTTTTTCCTATTTAGGAAGACGAGAATACAAAAACCTGATAAATATATCGGTACTTTAGTTATAAATTTGAATACCATGACATTTTTTGTAGAATCTATTTTTAAATTATTTTCGCACATTTTCTTTATCACACTAAAGCACGCAGCTTCCATTGCCGTGACTTTCCGAATCCCATATAATTAAAGGATATATATATGCTCGAAACTCTGTTGCACGGGAACAAACAAGGTCTAAGGAGGAACTGCATGAACATCAGTCAACTGGAGACACTGATTACTATCTCAAAGACAATGAGTTTCCGCAAAGCCGGGGAACTGCTTAATTTGACCCAGCCTGCCGTATCCGCCCAAATCAAGAGCCTGGAGGACGAGTTCAAAACCGTTCTGGTCGACAGGAGCCAACCGGTTACACTGACCGACCGCGGAGAGGTGTTTCTCGAACATGCCGAACGGATTCTAACCGTTGTAGAGGAGCTCAAACAGCGTTTGTCCGATTTGGAGCATATTCCTCAGGGACATATCGTCCTTGGCACAACGACCTCCATTGCCATTCAAATTTTACCCAGAGTGCTCTCCTATTTTCAGAATCAGTTTCCACTCATTAAAACCTCGATCCAATCCATGGCTTCTTCACAAATTTACACGAGTGTGGAAAATGGACAAATCGATGTTGGAATCGGTTATTTAATAGAGCGCAACCCCAATTTAATGACATCGGTGCTTTATTATGATACTTTCGAGCTTATCGTCTCGCCGCGCCACCCGCTTGCCAAAAAAACGACGGTTTCCATGGATGTGCTGCAGGATATGCCTCTGATTCTGCTATCGCAGGATACCGTCGGAAGACGCTTTTCGGATGATATTTTCAAGAAGCATGGCGTTGCTCCTAACGTTGTCATGGAGCTGTCCAGCAGCGAAGAAATCAAGCGTATGGTCGAAATCGACCTCGGCGCCGCCATTATGTCCAAGCAATCGGTTGCAAGCGAACTCCGCCACGGCACGCTCAAAATCATTCAGCTAAGGGAACTTGAAGTCAGTCATCCGGTTGGCTTGATATACAAATCCGGTAAATACCTCAATTCAGCCATGCAGCAGTTTTTGAGCGACCTCAAAGGTATGCCGGAAAACCAGTTCATCAGCTCTGAATAAAATGCACATCCATACCTGAGGGAAGGAGACTTTATTATGAAATTTGATATGCATACCCACCATTTCCGCTGCGGACACGCGGACGGTAACATCCGTGATTATATTGAAGCCGGCATCGCAGCAGGTCTACAGGTAATCGGCATATCTGACCATACTCCTTATTTCGGGGAAAAAGAAGATCAAGCCTTTCCGCGTATTGCGATGGGCAAGTCCGAGCTCGTCCGCTACGTTCAGGAAGTCCTCGAGCTAAAAAAAGAATACGAAGGCAAAATCGACGTTCTGCTCGGCATCGAATCCGATTATTTTCCCGATCATGTGGAAGCCTACCGCAAGGTTCTAACGCAACATCCTTTTGATTACATCATCGGTTCGGTACACAGCGTCGGCGGAGTCAGCATTTTCAACAAAAACCGCTGGAAGAGCTTGAACGAGAAGCAGCATATCGAGGTGAAAGAGGATTATTACCGGCTTATTCAGGATTCGGCCCGGAGCGGCATGTTTCAAATCCTGGGGCATATCGACGCCATGAAGGGAAACTATCCCTCATTCTCTGGTATCATGACTGAACGTATTCTCGATGAAACGCTTCAGGTTATCGCTGAGAACGGCATCGCGATCGAAATCAACACGTCAGGGAAAACAAAGCTGAGCGGCGGATGGTATCCGTCGGATGCCATTCTCGAGCGGGCATTTCATTTTGGCGTAGACGTTACATTCGGCTCCGATGCGCATAAACCGGAACGCGTGGCGGATGAGTTCAATCAGGTCGCTGAGCGGCTGAAGACAATCGGTTTTACCGAATGGGTATATTATAAAAACAAACAAAAGCACGGCGTACCGCTGTAGGACGTTTCATACACAAAAAAAAATGGACCCGTCACGTGCGGGTCCTAAAGCATCATTTATATTTTCAAAAAGGGGGTCATGTAATAAGTGTACCCGGTCTCTGTTAGAGGCGCATAACAGCAATATTTCAATTGTGTTACAAAACTTACCTCTTTCGTTACAAGCTTCTTTGGACTTCCTTTTGAGCCAGTCCCTTCTCCTTAACAGAACGGCTAGAACGATTAACGATCACGATACCGGCCACCACAAGTACAAGCGAGAACACAATCCAGGCAGATACCCTTTCATCCAGCAGCACCGACGACAGCAGTACACCGAATACAGGAATCAAGAACAGATATAATGACACCTTGCCAACGGCGTTGTATTTCATGACTGTATTCCATAACGCAAAGCCCGCTGCCGACAGGACGGATAAATAAGCAAGCAGCAGCCATCCCTTCGCATCAAAGTGAAACGGCGCAAAGCCGCTCCGGACCGCTCCTACGACCAAAAGACCCAAACCTCCGACCAGCATCTGCTTACCTGTCAAGGCAATAACCGATTCATTCGCGCTTTCTTTGCGGAAAAGCACGTTGCCGAATCCGCCGAATGCTGCCGATGCCAGCAGAAGCAGTGAACCGAGACCAAAATGGAACTGAACCCCCTGCTGGCCGAAGCCCATGACCAGGATGCCCAGAAATCCAAGCAGCATACCAAACCATTTCGCCGGGCTGAGGCCCTCTGTCTTGTCCATCATCCTTGCCGACAGAATTTGAAACAGCGATGTGGAGCCGACCAGTATAGAGCTCTCAATCCCTGAACTGAAGCTAAGTCCCGCATACAGCACAAGATACTGCATAAAGGTTTGAACAAATCCTAGCCGGACAAGACGCGGCACCGAAAGTGGCTTTCTGCCACTGCCGCGGGTCTGCCCCATCAGCATGGCCAGAATAATCAGAATAAGTCCTGCAAGCACGAAACGGTAGCCTGCAAATACCCATTCACCAAATACGTTTTTTGAATCAATTTGAAAATGCTGATAGCTGATCTTAATGACCGGCAGCGCGCTTCCCCAGAGCAATGTAGCTCCTACGGAACTGATCAGTATGCCTGCCGGATGTCTAAACCATGTTTCTGCCTTCACCTTGTTGTCCTAATCTCCCTTCAATGCTTACCATCATTCTCAGCGCCTGCACTATTTTGGGCCAGAAATTGTTGATCTGTAAGACTGTATATTTTCATCTCTAGCGGTGCTGCGAAAAACATTCTCTTCTGGTTTAACGTGCGTTCCAGCACCATACCGTTTTTTTGCATAACGCGTTCCGAAGCGGAATTCACGGCATGACACCTGCCTTCTACACGCTGCAAATGAAGCTCACTGAACGCATAACGCAGCAGGAGGCCCAGAGCCTCGGTGGCCAGCCCCTGATGCCAGTAGCTGCGGTCCAGCATGTAACCGATCATGGCATCACGGCGTTCTTGCCTTATGTTTTGTAGGGACACGACCCCAATCGGACCTTCCGTTTCCGGCAGCCAGATGCCGTAATGTATCGAATCCGGACGTCTTGTATTCAGCAGCTCAGCCGCAACGCGGCGCGACTTGGAGAAGCTGAAGAAGGACCCCTGTGTAACATATTTCATGACAATTGGGTCGGATAGCATGGCCAGAAGGCTGGGGGCATCCTTTTTCTCAATCTGCTCCAGTCTTAAACGTTTACCTGCCAGCACCGGCGAAAATTGAAATCGTTCTGTGAACATCCCCATCCCACTCCTTCTCTTCCTAAGACACGATAGGCCAGATCGTCCATGCGACAAGCTAGGAACTGCCTGCTCTCAGCGTAAAAATAGTAAGTTCCGGCTTGCACAGGAATCGTATCGGCAAATGGGTTTCTCCAATACCCCGGCTCACATACAATGGCATGCGGCGGTCACCGATCGCATAAGCTCCCATAATATACTTTTTCGACCCCGGCGGCGTAAGCAGCGCTCCCAGAAAAGGAAGCCGCACCTGCCCTCCATGGCTGTGTCCAGAGAACTGCAAATCAAACGGGTAATTCACTGCAATATCGGCATAATCCGGCTCATGCATCATGAGCAGAGTGAATAAGCCCTCAGGAACCCCATGCAAGCCTCTTTCCGGATCTGGCCAGCCCATAATCTGGTCGTCCAGACCGACGACAGCTATGGACTCTCCCTGACGCTTCACCAGCGTATGCTCATTTCGCAGCACCCTAAAGCCTGCGGTTGTCAGCATGTCAGTGACCTGATCCGGATGAACCAGATAATCATGATTACCGAGAATCGCAAACTTCCCGAGATCCGTGCGCATGGAGGCTAGCAGCGGAAGATAATCCGGCAGGGAATCCGTACCTGAATCTACGATATCCCCGGTGAACAGAATCATATTGGGGGATTCACCTTCAATTGCTTTTGCCAACTGTTCAATATCGCTTTCGCGTGAATGAAATCCCAGATGCAGATCGCTGAACTGCGCTATCACTAGGCCGTCAAATAGGGCCGGAAGCCT
Source organism: Paenibacillus mangrovi (assembly GCF_022898935.1). Taxonomy (GTDB): domain Bacteria; phylum Bacillota; class Bacilli; order Paenibacillales; family Paenibacillaceae; genus Paenibacillus_AQ; species Paenibacillus_AQ mangrovi. The sequence continues at coordinate 166,195 of NZ_JALIRP010000008.1, forward strand.
TGGACATCGAAGCGTTAAACGAGTCACGTCAAGCTGCCTTGGTTCCCACAACCAGGCATATCCCCCCGTAATCATGCCGGCACCCATAACGGCCGCTCCGCAGCGCTTCAAAAACGCCCTTCGCGTCATCTTGCCGGACTTCGGGCTGTTTTTCATTTGCCGGAAACTCCCTGTATAATAGAAATTATAAAAACTGTTCGAAATTACTTGCACTCTGCTGAGAACTTAATATTTTCTATTATCTTAGAATGATTAAAAAAGGATGAAGCTCTATGTATAACGATACCATGGCAGCCCTTATTCAGAAACAAAAAGATTTCTACAGAAGCGGCGTTACCCGTCCTTATGAATACCGCCTGCGCCAGCTGAAAAAGCTCAAAGAGGCGCTGGTCGCTTACGAGAAGCAGATCATCGAGGCTTTACGGAAGGATCTGAATAAAAGCGAATTTGAGGCATATTCTACGGAAATTGGAATGGTCTATGAAGAATTATCCTTTACGATCAAGCATTTGCGCAGCTGGATGGTTCCTAAAAAGGTCAAGACAGCGCTGACGCACTTCGGAAGCAAGGGACGGATTATTCCCGAACCTTATGGCACTACCCTCATTATAGCCCCTTGGAATTATCCTTACCAGCTGGCAATATCTCCACTGATCGGCGCTTTGGCCGCAGGCAACACTGCGGTCATGAAGCCGTCGGAGCTCACCCCCGCCATGTCATCGCTGCTCGCGGAGATTCTTGGCGGCATTTTCGAGGCGGAATACGTGGCTGTCGTAGAAGGCGGTCCCGAAGTAAGCCAGGCATTGCTGGCCGCGCCGGTGGACTATATCTTTTTCACAGGCAGCGTTAACGTCGGTAAAATCGTCATGCAGGCAGCCGCCAAACAGCTTATACCGCTCACCTTAGAGCTCGGCGGCAAGAGTCCCTGCATCGTTCACTCCGATGCCCCGCTGAAGCTTACCGCACAGCGCATCGTCTTCGGCAAGTTCACCAATGCCGGGCAAACCTGCATCGCTCCCGACTATCTCCTTGTGCATCACAGCGTAAAAAAAGAGCTGGTTGCCTACATCAAGGAAGCCATTCAAGAGTTTTACGGCAAGGACCCGTTAGTAAATCCATCGTATGGGCGGATTGTATCCGAAAAGCATTTTCAAAGACTGACTTCGTTTCTGCAAAACGGAAGCATTGTCTCCGGCGGACATACTGCGCCCGATCACCTGACCATCGAGCCTACGCTACTGGATCAGGTCACGTGGGATATGCCAGTCATGCAGGAAGAAATCTTCGGACCTATACTGCCGATCATCGAATATGACCGCATTCAGGACGCCGTGGATATGATCAACGATCGTCCGAAGCCGCTTGCGCTCTATTTGTTCACACGCGAGCCCGAAATCGAGGAAATGGTTGTCGAAAGCGTTCCATACGGTGGCGGCTGCATCAATGATACCCTTATGCATATTGCTACGCCTTACTTGCCTTTTGGCGGTGTCGGCGAAAGCGGGATGGGCGCATACCATGGACAGGGGAGCTTCGACACCTTTTCGCATTACAAAAGCGTCCTGAAGCAGACTAATCTTTTCGATTTCAAATTCCGATACCCTTCATCCAAAAACGGCTTGAAATATCTGCGCAAGCTGCTGAAGCCGTAGGAGTTACGGCAGCTTCATAACCAGATTTGAATTTACGAAAATAAAAAGCCTCCGCTCTGCAGCTTGATACTGCGTTGCCGGAGGCTCATTTATGTTCAGGCTTGGCGTTACACGTTAAGCCATTTTTTGAACAGATGCTTGGTGGTTTGCTTGTTGATCTCCGCAATGGAAGTTGTCAGCGGAATTCCTTTCGGACAGGAACGCACGCAGTTCTGCGAGTTGCCGCAGCCCTCAATGCCGCCGTCATCCATCAGGGCATCCAGACGCTCTTCGGAGTTCATTTCACCCGTAGGATGAGCATTGAACAGACGGACCTGAGAAATTGCCGCAGGACCGATAAAATCGGACTTTTCATTCACGTTCGGGCAAGCTTCGAGACATACGCCACAAGTCATGCACTTGGACAGCTCATAAGCCCATTGACGTTTTTTCTCCGCCATGCGCGGTCCAGGACCGAGATCGTACGTACCATCGATCGGAACCCATGCCTTGACGCGCTTCAGTGCATTAAACATCCGGCTGCGGTCGATGACAAGGTCACGGACAACCGGGAATGTTCTCATCGGCTGCACGCGGATCGGCTGTTCCAATTTATCAACCAGTGCGGCACAAGCCTGGCGTGGCTTGCCGTTGATGACCATGGAGCAGGCACCGCAGACCTCCTCGAGACAGTTTGATTCCCAACATACCGGGGCTACTTTTTCGCCCTTGTTGTTCAGCGGGTTGCGCTGAATTTCCATCAGGGCGCTGATTACGTTCATACCCGGGCGATAAGGAAGCTCGAATTCCTCAACATAAGATGCAGAGTCCGGGCTGTCCTGACGGGTAATAATAAACTTCACTGTTTTGGTTGAAGCAGTTTGTTCCGCCATGTCAAATCCCCCTTCTTACTTCTCTTTGGAATAGTCGCGGATCCGTGGAGGGATCAACGAAACGTCAACCGGCTCATAAGAGATTTCTGGACCATCCGGCGTCCAAGTCGCTTTGGTGGTTTTCAGGAACTCTTCATCATTGCGGTCCGGGAATTCCGGTTTGTAATGGGCACCGCGGCTTTCATTGCGCAGCAGTGCTCCAAGCGTCATGGCTTCCGCAAGCTCAAGCATGTTCCACAATTGACGTGTAAAAGATGCTCCAGGGTTGTTCCAGCGCGACTTATCGTTGATGTTGATGTTCTTATAGCGCTGCTTCATGTCTTTGATCTTGCCGATGGTCTGTTCCAATCTATCGTTATAACGGACAACCGTCATGTTGGCGTTCATCATTTCGCCCAGCTCTTTATGCAGTCCATAGGCGTTTTCGTTGCCGTCCATCTTAAGGATGTTTTCGTATTTGTCATCCTGCTGCTTTTTGTATCTGTCGAACACGGTGGACGATACGTCTGCAGCGGATTTTTTAAGTCCTTTGATATATTCAACCGCTTTAGGACCGGCTACCATACCGCCATAGATGGCAGATACAAGCGAGTTGGCTCCCAGACGGTTCGCGCCATGGTATTGATAATCACATTCGCCGGCAGCGAACAAGCCTGGAATATTGGTCATTTGGTTGTAATCGACCCACATGCCGCCCATGGAATAGTGCACGGCTGGGAAGATTTTCATCGGAATTTTACGAGGGTCATCGCCTACGAATTTCTCGTAGATTTCGATGATGCCGCCAAGCTTAACGTCGAGTTCCTTCGGATCTTTATGGGACAAATCGAGATAAACCGTGTTTTCGCCGTTAACGCCGAGCCCTTGGTTTACGCACACGTCAAAGATCTCGCGGGTAGCGATATCCCGTGGAACAAGGTTTCCGTAAGCCGGATATTTTTCCTCCAGGAAGTACCAAGGCTTGCCGTCTTTATAAGTCCAGATCCGTCCGCCTTCACCACGAGCGGATTCGGACATCAGGCGCAGCTTGTCATCCCCTGGAATAGCCGTCGGGTGAATTTGAATGAATTCGCCGTTGGCATAATGAACACCCTGCTGATACACGGCGCTTGCAGCTGTGCCCGTGTTAATAACGGAGTTGGTCGTTCTGCCGAAGATGATGCCAGGGCCGCCACTTGCAAGGATAACCGCATCGGCAGTAAACGTATGGATTTCCATCGTACGCAAATCCTGTGCACAAATGCCGCGGCATACACCATCGTCATCGATAACGGCGGACAAGAATTCCCAATTCTCATGTTTCGTTACAAGTCCTGCTGCCTCATGACGACGAACCTGCTCATCCAGCGCATACAGCAGCTGCTGACCGGTGGTTGCACCTGCATACGCCGTACGGTGATGCTTTGTACCACCGAAGCGGCGGAAATCAAGCAAACCTTCCGGAGTCCGGTTGAACATAACGCCCATACGGTCCATCAGGTGGATGATGCCAGGTGCCGCATCGCACATCGCTTTAACCGGAGGCTGATTGGCGAGGAAGTCGCCGCCGTACACGGTATCGTCAAAGTGGATCCAAGGGGAGTCGCCTTCACCTTTTGTGTTAACGGCTCCGTTAATTCCGCCCTGTGCACATACGGAGTGCGATCTTTTTACAGGGACCAAAGAAAATAAGTGAACATGGACGCCGGCTTCTGCTGATTTGATGGTAGCCATCAGGCCAGCCAGACCGCCGCCCACGATAATGATGTTATTTGTTGCCATTCACGCTCACTCTCCTTAACTAAGAACTGACTTTACAGTATCAAGCATTACTGATGCTCCCTGGAATTCCGCTCCGCGGAATGCAACCATGGACAGCACGAGCATTAGAGCCATCACAACAAACAGCGTCATGCAGATGTAAGAAGATACACGCTGCGCACGTGGTCCCACCGTAATACCCCAGCTGACAAGGAAGGACCAGAGGCCATTGGCGAAGTGGAACGATGCGGATACGACACCGATCAGGTACAAGGTGAATAGCCCCGGCTGTACCATGATGTTATGCATTACGCTGCCCAGCTCTTCATGGGTTACATTACCCAGTGCCACCTGTATACGGGTCTCATATAAGTGCCAGATGATGAATACAAAGGTAATCACACCCGTGATCCGCTGGAACAGGTAACGCCAGTTACGAGAATACTGGAAATGCCCGTTATTCGGTTTGGCCTGGTAAGCAATATACAAACCGAAAATACCGTGGTAAATCAGCGGAATATAGATCAAAACCCACTCGAGCAAATAGACAAGCGGAAGATCGTTTAACAGCTTTACACCGGCATTAAAGCGATCGGGACCTCCCTCAAATGCCCCAAAATTCGTCAGCACATGCTCGATAAAAAACAAGCTGAGCGGAATGACTCCAAGAAGCGAATGCAGCTTTCTGGAATAATAACCATTCATAGATTGACGTGCCCCTTTCTCAATATACAACGTTTTCAAAATTCATTTTTCGACATTTCACAGTCATTCACATGTTAGGTGTGAACAACTTGTGGCACTTTTCATGTTACTCTTTTTTTTCTTATAATGGAATTGCAATATAATTATTAATCATTATAATTTAGATGCATAAGCAGCGACTAATGATGAGTCTGCAATGATTTAAGTTATATAGAATCTATAACAAGATAGAGAAGGTGAACTTTATGTTCGAGGACTTGGACGTATTCGCTACGATTGTCGAACAGTCTAGCCTGAATAAAGCCTCCAAGCTGTTGAATTTGTCACAGCCTGCCCTTTCCCGTAAAATCTCCAAGCTCGAGGATGAGCTGGGTGTCAGCTTGTTCAACCGGCGCGGCAAAAGACTTGAGCTTACCGCATTCGGACAGACGGCCTATAACTTCGCTCTTGAACAACGTCAACAAAAGCAGAAGTTTTTGCAGATGATCGCCAAATATAAAGGGGATGACCAAATTTCCGTGACGCTTGGAGCCAGTCTGACAACGCTGCAGACCACACTGCCGCCGCTCGTGACTGCTTTTATGGAAAAGCATCCGACAGCCGAACTCAAGCTCATCACTGGCAAAACGCATGAAATTGTATCGGCCGTACGCGATAAGAAACTGGATGCCGGTATCGTGGCCTCATCGATCAAGGAGCCGGGCCTCCACTGCACCGCTCTGTTTGACGATCATTTGGAGCTCGTCCTTCCCAAAAATCATCCCCTGTTTGAGCAGGAGGAAGTGGGCATGGACATGCTTCACGGTCTCCCCATGATCATATTCTCAACGGGAACGTGGTATCGTAAACTTACCGATGAGCTTTTTCATCGCGCGGGTGTCGTGCCGGATATCCGGATGGAGATGGATTCGTTTGAAGCCATCGTGCGTCTGTTACCGGCATGCAAGGCGGCTGCCTTGCTGCCCAAATCATATTTGCGAAGCCAACTGCTCGATGACAATGAACTCGTCACGATTCACATCCCGGCCTTAAAAGAAACCCGGCGCACCACCTCGCTGATCTATTCGGAGAACGGGGGCTTAAGTGCTGGAGCCAAACGGTGGATTGAGGAAACTAAGTTTATTTTCGGACAATATGTAAACAAATATAACTCTTAGAAACATCCAGCTCGTAGCAGTTATCCAAAAAATGAAAGGCCCCTCGGAGTAGAATATCTCTACATCGATGGGCCATTCCTTTTTATTAATAAGGTGAAAGCTTATCCGGCTTAGCCACCTTGCGCGCTGTTCATCCAGCCTCAGGTGACGTTGAGGAATCAGACTTAATTTCCAGACCCAGCTTGCGCGCTACTAGAGCGGTGGTGCTCGCCTGAAGCAAAATCGTCATCATAATCGCCATAAAGGTAATTGCGGATATCGTGCTTGCATGCGCCACGCCCATCCCGGCAATCATGCCGGACAAAGCTGCTGGAATTACGCCCGTTTCACGTACCCACATCATAAAAAGAAGTTCGCGCCAAGACCACTTCACTTTGCGGTCCGGAAGCGCGCACAGCAGAACCGTCAGCGGACGGGCAATAAACATCAACACGAGCACCACTCCAAGACTTGGCCAGAAGTATTGGCCAAGGGCATGGAAATCGACCTGGCTGCCAAGCATAATAAAGATGAGCATCCGCATCATGATGCTGGTATTATCCGCAAAACTCGCCGTTTCTTCCAGCTTGTCATCCATGGACAATCCCATCGTGTCCGCATTCCCCCAGATCAGTCCGGCTACAAAGGTAGCCATAAATCCGCTGACATGAAGCATATCCCCAATTAAATAGGAAGAAAGTGCGACAACAATCATCGCAATCGTCGTGTAATCTTTAAGTACACCCACACGGAAATGCGCCACCAGATAGGTCAGTATGATCGAGACAACCGCCCCGACGAGAATGCCGCCGACGGCCGTTTTGACGAAATCCAAGGCCATGTTTCCGATATGCAGCGACTTGCCACTGGTCACCGCTGCCAGCAGTGCAAAGGTCAGAATCGAGCCGGTGGCATCATTAAACGCCGATTCGCTTTCTACCGTCTCTCTTACCCGCTCTTTAATTTTCACCTGTTTAAAGACCGGAATAATTGAAGCTGGATCCGTCGAAGCAATAACTGCAGCAGCGAGAAAGGAGAAGATCCAGTCCAGTCCAAACAAATAATGTACCGCAACGCCCACGATGCCTGCCGTAATCAGGACGCCGGGTACTGCGAGCATTGAGAGTGTTATCCATACCTTCTTGAGGCCGCTAAGCGTAAGATTCCGGCCCCCATCGAACAGAATCAGTGCCGAACCAACCGTCAAAATCATCTGATTCATGAGCGAACTGCTGGTGGTATTAATCAGGTGCATCCCTTGTCCGAGTACCATACCGGCAATAATAAATACAGCAACGTCAGGCAGTCTGAGCCAGGAAGCTATCCTTCCCGCCAGCATTCCGACCGTGATAATAAAGAGCAGCAGAATTAAGATATGATGAATGATTTCAGTAGTAGAGGATTCCATCTTAGGTCACTTCCCGCTTTAATTTACGTTAACGGCTTCGCTCTCGAAGCGGTCGATATTTTCATTTGAACCGATGATGACCATTATATCCCCTTTATGAAGCTGATCCATCGCTGTCGGAGCAACAATAACCTTTCCTTCGCGATGCAAAGCCACGATGCTGCAGCCGAACTTCGCGCGGGTGTTGACCTCGCTCAAGGTTCTGCCGTCCAGGCATTTAGGCACCGTCATTTCCACAATGCTGTACTCCTTGGACAATTCAATGTAGTCAAGCAGGTTTGGAGTGACCAGCTGATGGGCTACGCGGATCCCCATGTCTCTTTCCGGGAAAATCACTCGGTCAACGCCAAGCTTGCCCAAAGCGCGTCCATGAAGAATCGATATCGCCTTGGCAACGACGGTACGGACACCCAGATCTTTCAACAATATGGCAGCAAGAATGCTCATTTGGATATCGTCGCCAATCGCCACGATGCCGCAGTCAAAATTACGTATGCCAAGGGATTTCAGAACTTCTTCATCCGTGGCATCGGCTACAACCGCATGAGTCAGGTATTCGCTCATATCGCTGACGACTTCTTCATTCTTGTCAATTCCTAGCACCTCATATCCCAGATCGATCAGCTCCAGTGCAAGACTCGAGCCGAAACGGCCCAGACCGATGACAACAAACTGCTGTGTTTTCATTTCTCTCTTGATACTCCTTATATAATCAAATTTCTATGTTTCTATGCATTACCCGATCGTAATCTTGCCTTCCGGATGACGGTACAGCTCTTTGCCTTTTTTAGGACCAAGCGCATATGCCAGAGTTAGCGGACCCAAGCGGCCGGCAAACATCGTTAGGCTGATCAGAATCTTACCAACCACCGTCAAGTGTGAAGTGAGACCCACGCTCAGCCCGACCGTGCCGAAGGCCGAGGTCGTTTCGTACAAGATCGTCAGGAAGTCGCTGTCCTCCGTCGTAGAGAGTATCATGGACACTCCCAGCACCAGAAACAGAGCCAGGAAGGTAATCGTCAGTGCTTTGAAGATACGCTCCTGTGCCAAACGATAACGGAAAAGCACGATATCGTCGCGTCCACGGATCATGGCGACCACAGCCCCCACCAAAATGGTAAAAGTCGTCGTCTTGATCCCGCCCCCGGTGGAGCCCGGAGATGCGCCGATGAACATCAATATTACCATGAAAAATTGGGAGGCTTGCCGCATGCTCGCAAGGTCTATTGTATTCGCCCCCGCCGTGCGCGTCGTCACCGACTGAAAGAAAGAAGCGAGAATCTTGCCGCCCCAGTCGAGCGAACCGAGTGTTGCAGGATTCGAATATTCAAAAATAAAGATGACAATCGTTCCAAACAGGATCAGCGCACCTGTCATCGACAGCACCACTTTGGAATGCAGCGACAGCTTCCGGTTTTTACGGTACTCCACCAAATCAGACAAGACGATAAAACCGAGACCGCCAGATACGATCAGGAACATGACAACGATGTTTACAATCGGATCATTCACATAACTTGTCAGGCTGTTAAAATGTCCGAACAGGTCAAAGCCCGCATTGTTAAACATTGAAACAGCGTGGAATATACCGAAATAAATGGCCTGTCCAACTGGCATATCAAAGGACCAGCGGATGGCAAGCACTACGGCGGCACAGCCTTCAATGATGAGTGAAAAGAGCAGAACCTTGCGGATTAGGCGTACGATGCCTTCCATCGTATTCTGGTTCATGGCCTCTTGAAGGATCAGGCGGTCACGCAGTGATATTTTGCGTTTAAGCACCAGAGAGAACAAGGTTGCCATGGTCATGAAGCCGAGACCACCCACCTGAATGAGCAGCATAATCACGATTTGGCCGAAGGTACTGAAATAAATGCCTGTATCTTGGACAACTAAACCTGTAACACATGTTGCCGAGGTTGCGGTGAACAACGCATCAATAAAACGAAGCGGTTTTCCTGTTGTATTTGATATCGGCAAAGTGAGAAGTATGGCCCCGATCAGGATGATTGCGGCGAACCCCATTACGAGAATCTGCGGGGGCGACAATCGGAACCACTTGAATTTAGCTGTCAACATATCCACCTCTACTCAAAAAAGTCAAAATAAAAAAAGCATCGGAAATCCAATGCCTTTCGGGTTGGGCTCCTGCTGCAAAACACCTACGAGGTTAGCTGACGGATTCGGGCATGCACAGGTTGCCCTATTCGCTGCATTCTTAGCGAAATTCACCCCAAAATAATGGTTCCCCCGTTTTCGAACGGAAATTCGGCGTATGTATTATTTATTTCAATTGCATCAAAATTATAATCCTTATTGTTTTACATCACAAAGCCATTATTTGAATAAAAACGTTCGAATACAGCCTGATTACATCACAAATCTCATAAAAGTGTGCCATTTTCTTGCGTTTACAAAACTTTTCCCTTGGTTTCATTGCTTTTTCATACCTCGAATGCTTCAAAACCTGGCTTTGATGGACATCGTATGCTATGTTTACGGTTATAATATGTTTATCACACAATATAACCAAGTTAAAGGGGGCACTACATGAATCCCGTCGGACAGCCACTTCAACTAAAGGTCAACTATAAGAGACTGGGAGTGTTTGCGTTCATCGGTCTTGTTCTATTCATTCTGTTCCAAGTCCTGCCTTCAACCGCTTCAGATACGCTGGAGCAGCAGAATACGAAGGTCATAAGCAAGGAACAGGCTAAGGACGCCGCAGTGGCATTCGCGCAAAATACCCTTCATCTTCAGATCGACATGAATAAAGAAGCGCTAGTGACCTATCAGTCCAAATCCGATTTATACGGATATTTATCCAGGGAGAAGCTGCTGGACAAATATAACAAGACCTATGAGAAAAATTATCCTTACGATGTCTTCCGTGTTCGTTTAACCGAAAAAGGAGGCAACGGGCATACCGATATCGACGTACATATGAATTCAGGTAAGGTCGTTGCTTTTTCCGTGACGCCACAGTACTCGAAGTATGCTGCCGCGATGGCAGAGCCGAATAAAGAGAGACGCGACAACAAGCTTCGGGTTGTAGAAGGAAATATGACCCTGCAGGATAAAGAGAAGCTGGCTGATCCGTGGCTTCAGAAAATGGGTCTTGATGCCAGTAAGCTTAAGGTGTCCACCGAAGGGAACAAGCCGGGACTTGTATACACCGATCCTGGTAAATCTATTGGAAACTCGAATCTCCAATTGAAATTTGCGTTTGAAGACGGAGTTATCCACTCCTACCAGCCAGCCTTCTCAGTCCCAGCGGAGCATACCGCTTACGTGAATAAGGAAACCTCCAAAGCCAAATGGCTCACAACATTGGGATACGGGCTGCTCACTATCGTACTTGGAATTCTCGCTATTGTGTACAGTGCATTGACCCGGCATCAAACCTCCTTTAAACGGGGTATCTTCTTAAGCACGTTTTATTTTGCAGTATCCACATTCAGCGCCTATAACTTGCTGCCCGTTTTTGAGGCGGAGGGGCTAACCGGCTTTGGGCTTTCCATTGCCATGACTGTCCAGGCCATCTTTAATCTCGCGATGTCAGCGCTCTTGTATTTCTCTCTCGTCGGCGGTGACGGGCTCTGGCGCAAAGCGGGTCTGAACGCATGGGCACGGGCTAAAGAGCCCGGATACGGGCCGTATGTGCTTCACAGCATGTTCACAGGCTACCTCTGGGCGTTTATTCTCATGGGAGTTCAATCTGTCATCTACATTGTGCTGGATAAAACCATTCACAGCTGGTCGACCACCGATGCGACACAGTCGCCATACAATATGCTGTACCCATGGCTTCTGCCGATTATGGCCTGGATGGCCGGTATTTCCGAAGAGGCAATATACCGTTTGTTCGGCATCCCGATGATGAAAAAACTCTTTCGCAATACCTTTGTAGCCTGTCTGATTCCTACCGTGATATGGGCACTGGGTCATACGCTTTACCCAATCTATCCTGTCATTACGCGGCCGATTGAGCTGACGATCATCGGATTGATTTTCAGCTTTATCTTCCTGAAGCACGGTTATATCGCCGTCATGTTCAGCCATGTCGTCTTCGACAGTGTACTCATGAGCTTCAGCCTGTTCGCTCTCGGAGATGTTCCAGACATTATTGCAGGAATTGTCACCATCATCATGCCTGCGATTGTGGCTTATATCGTTTATCTGTATAATTCGAACAAAAGAAAAGGTAAATCAACTATGCCACAACATGGCTGGCAGTAATAAACTTTTGTTCAATTTATCTGTATAATCGTAAAAAGAAAAAGGAGCCATATATTATGACTCCTCATCCTGAAGGGCTGCAATAATTTGCTTTGCCAGCTTATCACCTATAGAAAGAGGCCGGAAATCGTCGATGCTGGCCTCTTTTATTTTTTTGAGTGAGCCAAAATGCTTCAGCAGCAGCTTACGCCGCTTCTCGCCGATTCCCGGAATCGAATCCAACTTCGACGCAACCATCGATTTGCCGCGCTGCTCCCGGTGAAAGGTGATGGCAAAGCGGTGAACCTCGTCCTGAATCCGCTGCAGAAGATAGAACTCCTGGCTGTCCCGCGGCAAATTAACCGGCTCAGGCGGATCCCCCACCATCAACTGCGCGGTTCTGTGCTTCACATCCTTCACTAGTCCACATACCGGAATAAACAAACCAAGCTCATTCTCAAGCACGTCAACTGCAGCGGAAATTTGGCCTTTGCCCCCGTCTACAACGATCAGATCTGGCATCTCCAGATTTTCCTTCAGCACGCGTTCGTAGCGTCTTCGGATGACCTCGCGCATCGTTTCGTAATCATCCGGTCCTTGCACGGAACGGACTTTATATTTTCGGTATTCTTTCTTGTCCGGTTTCCCATCTATAAAAACCACCATCGCAGAAACAGGGTTCGTACCCTGGATGTTCGAGTTATCGAAGGCTTCAATCCGGTGCAGACGCTCGATGCCAATGGATTGCCCCAGATTAGAAGCCGCCTTGAAGGTTCTTTCTTCGTCCCGTTCAATCAGGCGGAATTTCTCATCAAGAGACACCTTGGCATTTTCAATCGCCATGCCGACCATCTGGCGCTTCATACCGCGCTGCGGTACCAGCACCTTGACGCCAAGCCATTCCTGCAGCGAAGCTGCGGCCCCGGCTGCATCCAGCGTATCCGTACCTTCCGCGCTTTCGACCCCCTCTGCAGGCTCTTCGGCCTCCTTCGGACTTTCAGGAAGCAGGATCTCCTGCGGCAGCGCCGGATTATCACTATAATACTGCGTAACGAATGTCATGAAATCGCTATACGCCTCGCCGTAGAACGGAAATGCCGAAGCGTGGCGCTGCACCATTTTCCCCTGACGCATATACAGAATTTGCACGCACATCCAGCCTTTGTCCACGGCAAATCCTAGTACATCCCGGTCCCTGGAGTCGGCAGTCGTAATCTTCTGCTTCTCCATGATGGCATCGATATTCATAATCTGGTCGCGGAGCTCCTTTGCCCGCTCGAAATACAGCTCCTTAGCAGCCTCCTCCATTTTACGCTGAAGCTCTTTTTTAATCTCTTCATGACCTCCGCCCAGAAAAGAGATGATCTCCTGGGTAATCCGGTCATATTCCGACTGCTCCACTTCCTTCTCGCAGGGAGCCAAACATTGTCCCATGTGGTAATAAAGACAAACCTCCTTCGGCATCACACTACATTTGCGCAGAGGATACATCCGGTCGAGTAGCTTTTTGGTCTGCTGGGCTGCGTATGCATTCGGATAGGGGCCAAAATATTTGGCCTTGTCCCTCAGAACCCGTCTCGTTACTTCAAGCCGCGGATGCGGTTCATTGGTAATTTTAATATATGGAAACGTCTTGTCGTCTTTAAGAAGTACATTGTATCTCGGCTGATGCGTTTTGATCAGATTACATTCCAGAATAAGCGCTTCAATATTGCTGCCGGTAACGATGTATTCAAAATCGCGGATATCCGCCACGAGCCGCTGCGTTTTCCCATCATGACTACCGGTAAAATAAGAACGGACGCGGTTTTTCAGCACTTTGGCCTTGCCGACATAAATAATTTTGCCATCCACGTTCTTCATCAAATAACATCCGGGCAGATCGGGGAGCAGCGCAAGCTTGTTGCGGATATTTTCCATCGCTTTATCATAATCCTGCTGTGATTCCCGTGTTTCGTCCATGGGTTCCCCTCCCTTCTATGAAGTTACATCGATCTTACTATTATTTAGATATCAGAATGCATAATCTCCTTTGAATCCTCTCCCTGATATCGCAATAGTAATTTCCGCTAAACGCGGTCTGGCTACTTAGAGTTTTCTTCGAAATACATTACTATTATATAATAAATCCCCAAAATCCAAAGAGCGTTTTTATTACCATTAGGACAGCAGATAGCAACAATTTCAATTGCAGAAAACAAAGCGCCCCCGGAAATCCGGAGGCGCATGATATGGTTGATCGTGAAATGTACTTGATTATTGATGCTTGGAAATGATGTTCTTCAGGTTTTCCTTAGAATTCAGACCTACCACTTTATCTACTGGCTGGCCATCTTTGAAGAAGATCAGTGTTGGAATACTCATTACACCGAAACGGGAAGCTGTTTCAGGATTTTCATCCACGTTCAATTTGGCAATTTTTACGGAGTCGCCCATCTCGTTTGCAAGCTCATCCAGAATAGGAGCAATCATTTTGCAAGGACCGCACCAAGGCGCCCAGAAGTCAACCAATACTGTTCCGCCTTCAATTTCAGCATTAAAGGATTGGTCAGTTACATTCACAATAGCCATAATATTTTCCTCCTTATAAAAAAGCTGGGTTTCAATCAAACTGATATGTCTTTGCGGACAGTTTAAGTATAACACATTTTTTTGGAAAATGTGAAATCCTTAATTACAGATGGATCCATTCCGGTATAGAAAATCAAACAAATTTTGAACAGCCTAAACCAAGGCCGGAACATCAGCCGTTTCGCATCCGGCAAAGCCGCAAAAGTTCGTTTAACCTCCTATAAAGTATTCACCATATATTCTTTACAAATTCTTTGGAAATTGGGTATACTAATGTTAACTCGGGTTTCTCTGTCAATGACCTTGCTCATTTACATAAAGTGAAACCATCCTGAGGAGGCATTTTGTAATCATGGATGCAAACGTGCACGCTAACGACCCACGGAAACACGTGAACGAAGAGCCGCGCAATGACTTGATGGATCTGATGAATGGCTTTGGGGGCATGTCTTTGTTCATGTTCCTCATTTTCGCAATCATGGTCATCATCAAGTTTGTGATCTCCGGCTAACGAGCTCTAGAGATGAGCTGGAACACAAAAAGCCTGACTTTTCCGCTATTTTTAGCAGAAGGTCAGGCTTTTTTCTATGCGCTTTTCAGAGCGTAAGCTGTCCGGAACGATTCCGCCGCTGGTTCTCGCCATGCAGATGCACAACATCCACAAACGGAGAAATCCGGTCCATCAGCCGCTGTCCTTTATACATTTCCTCGCCGTCCTTGCTTGTAAAGCTGAGATGCTTCTCCAAACCGGCCAAATCATAATTGGAGGTGTAAAAGGTTGGTTTACGGTTCATCCGGAAATTGAGAATGGCTCCGAGTACATGATCCCGGACCCAAGGGCTCAAATTCTCCGCCCCAATATCATCAAATATCAGCAGATCACAGGTTTTCATAACTTCGACCGTATCTTTCAGCTTTTGGTTGTCCTGCAGCATCGATTTCAAATCTTCCACAAATTCGGGCATATAGACAATCACGCCGGTGTAGCCGCTGATGGCCAGCTCATGAAGCAGATAGCTCATCAGAAACGTTTTTCCCGTTCCAAACGAGCCGAACAGATACAATCCCTGACATGAAAGCCCATGCTCCTTAACTTCACGGATATAGCTAAAAACATGGTTTACCGCAGGCGCCCGCAAACGGTCCTTCCGCATAATCTCCACTTCGTTATATCCTTCTTGAAGCGCTCGTTCATCCACATAAAAGCTCCGAATACGCTTCTTGATCTGGTCTTCGTTCTGCTTTGCGATCTCAAGCTGGCACGGCGCCTTACGCTCGACAAGCTCCAGCTGCCCGTGCAGCACTTCCGTCTCGAGCTTGCTATAGTGCCCCTGAAAATCATTCGGACATTTATCAAGTCCCGGACAATTGACGCAGTTGCGGCGATCGTTCACATACTGGTATAGACGCGGCAGATTGGTGCGCAGCTTCTCCTCACCAAGCTCCGGATGCTCCTCGCGCAGCTCTATGACGATTGGATTGCTTAGCAGCTCATCAAATATGGCCTGCGATCTTTTCAGGAAGGATGGTCCCTTCATTTGCTTTAATACCTGACCTAACGATTCCAAACTCATCTCCTCCTTTCTTCCTCAGGCATGCAGACTTGCCTTGAATTAAACACCCTTTTTCTTGCTAGCCTGCATTTCTGCCGCCATCCGCAGCATGGCTTCAAATTCTTCCTCACTGACTGCGTCCATCGTCTGGCTCTCCTGAGCAATCGGGATTTCAGGCTTGACTCTCACGGCTTTGCTGCCGTATGTACGGGTTCTTCCGCCCCCGGAAGCTGCAGCCTGCTTGCCTTTGACCTTGGACTGGTCGCGTATATATTGAACGGCCTTCTCGTACGAATTCACCTGCTTCAGCAGCATGTTCGAGGCAATGGCCTCAACAAAATTGCGGTTGATACGTTGATCATTGCCGCTTGAAGTCAGAAGCGACATTAAATAATGGATGAGTACATTGATGACTTCTCCCGGCAGTTTGTAGCTGTGATCGATTTTATCGAATATATCCAAAAAGTTATCCGGCACGGAGCCCGGAAAAAAAGTTTTCAGCAGCTTCGTATACGGTTCATTTCGCAGCATCATATTATACTGGTGAATATCACATTTAGATTGAAACTGAACCGGAACATCGACATAATATTCCATCTCAACGGCATGCTCCAGCGGAGCCGGGTCCTGGGACTCTTCATTCTGGCGGAACGAAACCACTTTGCCCGCGTATACCTCACGCTGCTCCTGGCGTCGTTTGTCCTGCCGAAAATGCATATTAGCCTTACGCTGAAGCTCCTCTAGGGCAATGGAGCCGTCCACGGCAAATACCCCGTCTTCATCCAGCAGCCGGCACAAATCCTGTGTAGTGAGGTCATATTTATTCACCACATAGTTGATAATCCCCATCTGCTCATGGTTGAAGCGGAGCTTCTCGACATGCTCCCGGTTCACCGAATCCTTAGGAAAACGGAGAATAATGTCCGCATAATTCAGCGCATCCTCGTCATCAGACAATCTAACTCCAGGCTGTCTTGCGGTAGATACCTCGGAAAGCGCCTGCTCCAACTCATAATCGATGACATGCGTGTTCAATTCGAAAATATCGTAAAAGGCAAGCGAAATATTCTCTTTGTGGCCTGCTGTGGCTGTGGGTCCCGAAAACTCCTCAGGCTCCCTCGCCCACAGCTCTTCCCGCAGCGCTAGTACGGCAAACTTGCCGATCTTGTCCCGCAGCAGCAGCGTCAGATGCTGGGTGTTAAAAAACTCTGCAGGTGACAAAGGCTGCTGAAGCTCGTATTCGTAAACATAGTCTTCATGCTCCGGCATATACATGCGGCAGGTTTGCAGCAGGCCCACCGCTTCCAGAAGCGAGGCTTGTTCAATCAGGAATTTACGGCCTCTTTCACTAGGCTCCAGGCCCAATGTCAGAAAAAGGCGACGCTGCTGCTCAAGCAGCGAATATCCCAATTTCTCTATAGGAATCTGCTGAAACAGCAGATGATATAAACTGATTGCAAAGGCTCCGACCATGGGCTGGTAAATCGAGCTGAGCATTCTGCTGTCCAGGCTGCTTAAGCAAAAATCGCGATATACGCAGTACCTGTGATTTTCCGTAAAATGCAGCAGGCTCTTCATGTGCATATTTTGGCTCCTCCCATCGTAACGTAGACTTTCTCTATTCTATCATAAATGGATCCTCTGCTCCGATATATTTCGACGATTATTTTGACACCAAATGAATCCAGTTCGCCATATCCTTGATCAAGGTCCCGGGAACATTTGCGGCATAGCGGTATTCATCGCCTGTTGAAGGCGCATCGTACAGTGCGTACATATGATTCAGCCCAGGATATGATTTATACGTTACATCCGTTCTGTTGTCAAGCGCCTGCTTCCATACCTTTAAGCTGGATGAAGGAACCTGCACGTCGTTTTCCCCTTGAAGGATCAGGAGCGGCACATGCTGGCTGCGTGCTATCAGAGGACCGCTGTAGCCTCGGATATCATACCACCAGTAAGCGCTCGGCAGCGGAAAAATAGCAGGCAGATGTTCCTTGGAATATTCATCGTCATGAAGCAGATCTACGGCCGTCTGCCATGTCTGCACCTTCGCCTGCTTCCGCTCGAGTTCGGCTTCCGTTTCATGGTTATCGACAGCCCGCTTCAGGATTCCCTGATACTGCTGAAGCATCAGATCCTCAAGCGAGCCCGACGGTGCGGATAGAAGAAGCCCTCCGGCAATAGCTTGGTCTTGGGTCTCTTCGAGAATTTTCGGAACTAGCATGCCGCCCTGACTGTGCCCGAGCACGTAGATCCGGCTGGTATCGATCCGCTCATTCTGCTGCAATAGCTTGACCGCGGACAAGCTGTCGTCAATCGATTCTTCCTGAACCGTAAACTGCGGCGTTAACGCACGGTTCGGATATTCATATGTCCGTTTGGAGTAGCGCAGAACCGCAATCCCCTCATTGGCGAGCCCGACGGCGATGTCGCGGAACATTTTACCTCCTCCGGACGATTCATTGAGATCATTCGGTCCGGATCCGTGAACGAGCACGACGGCTGGAACCTTCCCTTCAGGTTGAATGGGAATCGTCAGTATTCCCGGCAGCGGCAGGCTCTCTGTGCCAACGGTTACTCTCTGCTCCTTGTATTGCCTTGGACGATCGTATGAAGGAGGAAGATATGTATCGGGAGTGTTACGAAGCAAAGCCAGATCATCGAGTTCACCGTCCTGATCAAAACGCAGCTCCATCCGAAAGCTTTTGCCGCGCGGCGTCTGGTAAATCAATATCGCATTTTTATGCACGTTGTCCTCTCGGGCATCAGCCTTCAGCAGTATCCAGGAACCGTACGCTTCCTCAAGACTGTCCCTGTAATACTCAAGGGCCTCAACCGGAAAATGCTTCGCCAAGGAGGCATTCATCATGCCCCGGGCCTGTTTGAAGGCCTCCCGCTGCAGAAGGCTCATCCAGTACATGCCGCGTCCGGCCGTATCTTCTTTTTCCGGCATCCACTGTCCTCCGCTCAGCTGCATGTTGACTCCCAAGGCTTGGTTGAAGGATTGGAGCGGCACGCAGACCGTATGTTCCGCATTCATGGCTGCTGGCCGGGCGAGCACAAAGCCCTTTTCGTTTAAGACGGAAAGACTGCTGCCAAGAGTCATTTTCCATTTCTGGCTGCCAAGAGTCACTTTCAGCACTTTCTCCTCGTTGATCCATAGCACGCTTCCCCCCAGCGCTTCAACTGCCGCGCGTACCGGAATGACTTCCGGTTCCTTTGATGCTTCCGTACTTTTCACAGGCAGAACGCATCCCATCATGACAACCATCATAAATATCAGGACAAATGGTCTCCTCTTCAAAGCTCCTCCCCATTCCATGTAAAATATACGATCTACTTATTATATGAAGCAAAACAGCCCTCCTTCCGGAGAGCTGCCCATTTTCCTTTTTTTAAAACATTTTAAATCCGCTTTTACGCAGCTTTTGGATGGCCCATCCACTGATGACAGCACCCGCGAGACCTGCAAGGCCCGTCAAATAATCTACAACCCGGAACGATGCCAAGTGGCTCAGGAATGATACCTCACCACGGTCCCACAGCGAATATACGACAATCGGCAAAATAACAACGACAAACAAATAAGAAGGAAACCATGTCGTTTTCATAAGCATATTTAAAATGAAACCGATACCGAACATCATCACAAAAAATAAAACCATCAGTACAAATACAGGAATAAACTGCATTTTAACCTGCCCACCTCTTCTTCTCTCTGACCCGCTTTTCGTTCGTAAGCAGCCGTAACCGTTCTCATTATCTTTTTTTCATTATATGTAGTAAGTTTACTAGAAAATTTGTCACTAAGCAACGAACAATAATTGAATAGATTGTGACTTCATTTGCTCTTTCTCTTACGGTTGGATACAATATATAGAAGATATTCGAAGACAATGCGCTAGAGCGAACATAGTACGCAACTAAACTTGGGAGTGATCGATAAAATGAACGAAGCAGCATCCACTTTAGAAGGCTGGTACGCTCTTCATGATTTTCGTTCCATCAACTGGACAGCCTGGAAATCCGCAGACGACGAAGAACGCGCAATGGCGCTTGATGAGCTGCGGGAGTTTACGAAAGAATGGTCCAAGATCGAATCGGCCAATCAGGGCAGCACAGCTGTCTACACGATTGTGGGACAAAAAGCCGACTTTATCATCATGCATCTGCGTGAAACGCTCGAAGAACTTAATGCGGTGGAAACCGCCTTCAATAAAACTTTGTTTGCCCGCTTCACAACCAAATCATATTCTTATGTAAGTGTCGTGGAGCTGAGCAACTATCTCGCAGGATCAGGCGGCGGAGATCCGATGGAAAATCCGCAAGTCATCGCACGTCTCAAACCGATTCTACCAAAAACGAAATATATCTGCTTCTATCCGATGAACAAAAAACGTGACCAGAACGACAACTGGTACATGCTTGATATGGAAGATCGTCGCAACATGATGCGCAGCCACGGACTGATCGGCCGTTCTTATGCAGGCAAAGTGAAACAGATCATTACCGGCTCCGTTGGTTTCGACGATTGGGAATGGGGCGTTACACTGTTCGCCGACGACGCGCTGCAGTTCAAGAAGCTCATATATGAAATGCGTTTTGACGAAGTCAGCGCACGTTATGCCGAATTCGGAAGTTTCTATGTGGGAACGCTGCTGACCACAGAATCCTTTGAAGAAATGCTGAAGGTTTAATAGAATTAAACAAAAAGAGCCGCTCCTTTTTAATAGGGACGGCTCCTTTTTTCTCTGAAATACTTCTTTTATAATGCTTATTCCTCTTCCTGCTCCTGGTTCTTCAGAGACTCGAGAAATTCCGCCGTTGCCCGGTCACGGTCGCGGCTTTTTTCCTTTAATCGCTCAATGGCAGGCAGAATCAGAATATCAATTTCCTTCTGCACCGTATAGACCAGATCATAGCGGTTCTGGTCCTCCAGATAGCCTCCGACTTCCATCAACGCGTTGTAACGGTCCAGCTCATCCCTCGTCAAAAGTGAGCGTACCTGAACACTACAGTGGCGCATCCTACAGGAATTTCCCTTTTCTCAGTACCAGCGGTATGCCGCCGATAATGAAGAGATAGCGCATATCCACGAGCTTTTTCAGCTGCGCGGCCTTCCAGCCCTTGATCAGCTTGTCGCCGACCGCGGCAATACCCTCCCCTTTGCCCAGGGAAGCAACAGTGCCTTTGTTGTTGTACACGAACTTTCTTGGCTGCTGGTTTCGGATCGCAGCCACGATGTTATAGGCACAGCATACACCCTGCTGCATGGCGATTTGGGCCGTCGGCGGGTATGGACGACCTTCCGGATTGAAGACGAGGGCATTGTCGCCAAGGATATAAATATGATCTTGACCCGGCGCATGCAGATACTCATCCACCCTCACGCGGCCGCGAGCCGTTTCAAAGCCTGCCGCTTCAATCATGTGATTACCGCGAATTCCGCCGGTCCACACGACTGTAGCCGCCTTAATTTCTTCACCCGTAGCAAGAAGCACGCCATCCGGTGTGCACTCCTGGATTGCTACGCCAATTTTGAAGGTGACTCCTTTTCTTTTGAGCACATCCATGGCGTATTCCACCAGCTCCGGTGCGAAGCCCGGCAGCGCGGTCTGCGCCGCCTCAACGTTATAAATGTTGACCAGATTCGGGTCTACATCATACTCTTTGCAAAGCTCCGGAAGCCGGTCCGCGAGCTCCGCCACAAATTCAATACCGCTGAAGCCTGCTCCGCCAACAACAAAATTCAGGCGTTCCTGCGGATGTCTTTCATTTTTATATAAAGCAAACTGGTATTCAATATGCTTGCGGATCAAACGAACCGAGTTGATGCTGCGGATCGTCATCGCATAGTCAGACAATCCTGGAATGCCGAAGGTCTCAGACTCTCCGCCTAGAGCAATGACAAGGTAATCATAAGATAGGGTTCCATCCTCCAGAATGACCTTTTTCTCATGGGTCCGGATTTCCTGAACGGAGGATTTCACCAGGTCAATTTTGAATTCATCAATCAGCTTCGAAATAGGAACACGTGTGTTTTCAACGCTATCCGTACCTGCGGCAGGCATATGCAAATGAGTCGTAATATAATGGTAATCATGACGGTTTACTAAGGTAACATCTGCCTCATTATAATTTAATTCCTTTTGAAGTCGCTGTGCTGTCAGGATACCTGCATATCCCGCGCCAAGGATTACGATCTTGGGAATGTTGCTCATCATCTTGCTCCTTCCAAGTCCTTCTTTTTGTATATTTATATATTTTGTGAGACATTACAAAACTTATTGTGAAATAATACACTTTTATAATTAGGATGCAGCGGAATGCTTGAAATTTAAGGCGAAAATGTCTGAAATTCGACAAAAAGATGGTAATGCACAATTGAATGATAGCTACTTTCAGACAAAAGATCAAGTCTTATTTCCCCTTGGTTTTCCGCGCCCCGCGCCGGATTTATTGGTCATTTCAACTGGTTTGGCGCCTTTATTTTCAGAGGCTTCCCTTCCATCCACTTTCCAGTAAACTTTTCAGCCTGAGCCGGGATATATTATAATGAAAGAGATTGTTATTCTGATTTTCAAGCTGGAGGTGCTTATATACAATGGCTTCACACTCAGAGGGTGTTGAAATATCTGACCTTACCATCATCGGAGGAGGTCCTACCGGCATGTTTGCTTCCTTTTACTGCGGCATGCGCCAGGCATCTGTTACGCTGATCGAGAGCATGCCTCAGCTCGGAGGGCAGCTTACCGCTTTATATCCGGAAAAATACATCTATGATGTAGCGGGCTTTCCAAAAGTGACCGCCCAGGAGCTTGTGGACAACCTGTCCAAGCAAATGGAGCTGTTCCAGACGAATGTACGCCTGGAGGAAAAGGTAACTTCACTCGTTAAGCAGGACGAGCGTCATTTTGTCGTGACTACAGATAAAGGAGAATATCATTCCAGAGCCGTGATCATTACGGCTGGAGTCGGCGCGTTTCAGCCCCGCCGTCTTGAAGTGGAAGGAGCGGAGAAATTCGAGAAGTCGAACCTGCACTACTTCGTCAATGATTTGAACCAGTTTAAAGGCAAAAAGGTTCTGATTACGGGCGGCGGCGACTCTGCCGTAGACTGGGCCCTGATGCTGGAACCGATCGCCGAGCAGGTTACGCTTGTTCACCGCCGCGATAAATTCCGTGCCCATGAGCACAGCGTCGAAAATCTGATGAACTCCAAGGTGAATGTGGTGACGCCTACGGAAATTACCGGGCTGCATGGTGAAGAATCGATTACGAAAGTAACGCTCTCTCATGTGAAGAGCAAGGAAACGCAGGAGATCGAAGTCGATGATGTGATCGTCAACTTTGGTTTTGTGTCTTCCTTAGGCCCAATCGCCGATTGGGGCATTGAGATCGAATCCAATTCCATCATCGTCGATTCGAGAATGGAAACCAACATTCCGGGTATTTTTGCTGCCGGCGATATTACGACCTATCCAGGCAAGCTTAAACTGATCGCTGTCGGATTTGGCGAAGCACCAACGGCTGTGAATAACGCAAAGGTATACATTGATCCGGATGCGAAGCTGTCTCCGGGACACAGCAGCAACATGAAGCTCTAAATGATCATCTATCTATAAATTGAACTACAAAAAAGGGTATCCTTAGTTTGACTGCTTATTTGCATCGCAGCCAATAAAGGGTACCCTCATTTTTTGATATTTGTTCTATGTATATCGAAAATAGATTCTACACCTCCAAACGCCTTCAGATGGGAAACCGATCGCGAGCCTTCATTAAGGAATTAATAACGATGGATGTGTAGCGGATTCTATTCTTAGTGAACGACACTCGGCTGGACAGCCTCCAGATTCCGTTTGTGGATCTCAGCCAGGAGCAGGGTTATGAAATCCCGGTCCAGCATCAATTCAACAGCGGCGTGATAAGAATCCAGTAGCATTTCATCCGTCAAGATAGCCATTCTTTTCACATCCTTTCCTATTTTTTCCTCAAAACTATCATATCAAACATTTATAGACGGAACAAGCGTTCGCAGTATCCACAGGCTGTTGTGGAAATCCTGTGTATAATTTGTTAGCAAGTGTCGTAAAACCAATGAAAATGCAGTGGATTATGGGGATAAAAGTTATACACAGGATAGTTAACACTTCGAACGAGCTAAAATATTTTTCTACCAATATATGATTTATGAAAACTTTACTGCGGTCTGGTATTAACTTCGAAAATCCATATTCTTCCTTCCTGATCCAGTCCGTAGTCAAAACCAAGCTTCCCGATGCCCGGAAAATGACGCTCTAGAATCGCCGTACATTGGCGGGTAAGCTGGCGCATTTCATGCCGTTTGGCCGTTGAAGAGACATGGGGCAAGGAACGGCGGAGTCCTTCTTTGCAGCTGAGCAAATTTCCGCCTTTACACAGGTTGGTCACGAATAGCCCGCTTCTGGCTAATCTGCCCACCATCGCTCTGAATTCCCAGTGTTCTCCGTTCTTGACATACTTCACACGATAATCAATTGGACGGCCTCGGATCCGTGCCAGATGAATCCCCTTCTGAATGAGATATTTTCGCTTTACTTTCACCCGCAGAAGCGCATGATACATATCATGGAAGGATCCATAGTGACTCGTTTTAGATGAATGGGTCATACTGTAGCGCGCTCCAGATCTAGCCACCTTGATGACACCGTATCCTCCGCCTCCAACGACTGGTTTGACGACAACAAATCCATGGGCTCTAATCATTTTTCGAAGATTTTCCATACTCAGTTCTCTTGTTTGCGGTATATATGGGGCAACTTTGGGATCTGTCAGCAGTGCTTGGGTTTTCAGCCACTTGCTTGCCAGCTGTCTTCCCCCCATTTGTACCGCCTCCTTTCCTCGCTCGTATCTTTTAACATACTCTTAAGTCGGACTTCTCTCTTGTATGTTTGTACGTAATCGAATAATCTGCCGAAAAAAACTGCGGACTTTAGAAGTACTTAAAGCAGAATGTTGCCATAATAGATCTGTTGGCGTCTATGACTTTATGGGCTATAATGGAATTTGAATGTTACAAAGGGAGGAAACTTGGGTCGTGGCTGAATTTTTTAGAATATTGTACTGGATCGCGATTGTCGGCGCGTCGATCTCACTTGCTGCCGTCACCGTGGGAATTTTCGCCATTGGGATCAAATTTATGAAAGATAAACGCAGAGCGGTGGGTGCGGGCTGTATCGTGTTTTCCCTTATTGCAGCAGCCATGATTGTCTTCATGGTCAATCATACCTTTATTGTTCCTGCAAGCTCCTAAGACATACACACATACAAAGCAAAAGGCTCACACCCTGCTTCAACGAAGCGGTGCGAGCCTTTTTACTTTTTTTCTTAAGATTTACGCTTCTGAATCAGCACTCTTCAGGAGCCGGCTTGCCTTCATTCGTAGCCGTACGGAAGGAAGCTCCACAGCCGCAGGTTGCCGTAGCGTTCGGGTTATGCATCGTAAAGCCGCCGCTCATGCCTGCATCCTCATAGTCAATTTCAAGTCCGTTAATTAGCGGCAGGCTTTGCTTATCCACTACGACCTTCAGATCGTTTACATTCATAAATACGTCATTCTCGGATTCTTCATCATCAAAACCCATGGCGTATGAAAAACCGCTGCAGCCGCCCTCCTGTACGCCCAGACGAAGAAACATGTTCGGAATCTCCTGTTCGGACAGCATTTCTTTCAGTTTATCGGAAGCGGAATCGCTAATGTTAATCATAGGTCACCCTCCTTATGGTACTTAAGCTCAGTATACTCCACAAATCTTTTCCTCTCAAGTAATGTCCGCCTTTCATCAGGCGGGAACGATGACCTTTTTTTCCTGCCCACCGTATTGCGGAGCCTGAATGTGAGGTTTATAATAGTGTGGGTGACAAGAGATCTGGAAATGTCAAAATTTTGTCACCGCGATGACAATGCTCTGCCATAATTTTTTGTAATTTTTTTCACAAAATTGTTAAATCCTTTTGAGTCAAAGGCACGCAAACCTGCTGCCTATAATTAACCGGCCCGCTCTTTAAGAGCGCATGAACAAGCCGTTATACAAGACTTGAATGAATGAAGCCCTAATTAAATGAGCAGGAGGAATGGAAATGTCCATGATCTTAACACCTAATTCCAATAAGAGAATGGAAGAAATCGCCGAAAAAGTTCGCCACGGGGAACGTCTAAACATCGAAGACGGTGTATTCCTTTATGAAACAGATGATTTGTTGACTTTGGGTCAGCTTGCTAACGAAGTCAATCTGCGCAAAAACGGCAACAAGGTCTATTTTATTGAAAATATGAGTTTGTATTTCACCAATGTCTGTGAAGCCAGATGCGCATTCTGCAATTTCAGAAAAGATCTTGGCGATGAAGGCTCGTATACGCTGACCGGCCAAGAGATGATTGAATACGTTGAGCAGCATATCCACCCGGGTGTTCGTGAGTTCCATATTGTGGGCGGCCATAACAACCATATGCCTTTTCAATATTATGTAGATTCGCTGCAAGCACTAACCGACCGCTTCCCTGATGTGACACTAAAAGCTTATACGGCAGCGGAAATCGAATTCTTTACCCGCATCAGCGGACTCAGCATCGAAGAAGTTCTTAAGGAGCTGCAAAAGGCCGGACTGAAATCGCTTACTGGTGGCGGCGCCGAAATTCTGTCCGATCAGTACCGTAAAAAGATGAAAGTGGAAAAAGCGAATGTAGAGCAATACCTCGACGTCCACAGAACTGCGCACAAGCTGGGCATGAAAACCCACACAACCATGCTTTATGGCTCGATTGAGTCGCATGAGGACCGTATCCGTCATATGATGCAGATCCGCGATCTGCAGGATGAAACGAACGGCTTCCTGGTATTCATCCCGCTCTCCATGCAGCCTAGAAACAAAAACGCAGGCATCATGCGCCGTAACTCTGCTTACGAAGATTTGAAAACCATCGCGATCAGCCGTCTGATGCTTGATAATTTCAATCACATTAAAGCTTACTTCATCAACATCGGTCCGCAGTTGACCCAGGTCTCCCTCTCCTTCGGCGCTTCCGACGTACATGGAACGATCCTTAAAGAACGGATTAGCCATGCGGCAGGAGCCCTCACGCCTGAAGGCTTGACCCGCGATGAGCTGATCTGGCTCGTCAAAGGCGCAGGACGAATTCCGGTTGAACGGGATACGTTCTACAATGAAATCAAAGTATATGAGTAAGACCCTATAAGCAGCTCACTACACCCCAGAATTCTGCAGAGGTATTCGTTTCTAACTGAGGATTTTTTTTGCTATAGCGAACCATTAAAAGCCGATGTACAGAAAGGACAGAAGGATTCTATGAGAAAATTTGTCATTCTAGGTGGGGGCTATGGCGGTCTTGCCATGATTCAAGGTCTGATCAGCAGCAACCACCTGCCGCATGATATTGAACTGGTGCTGGTAGACCGGATGCCATTCCAGGGTATTAAAACGGAGTACTATGCGCTTGCGGCAGGAACGGCTACGGATTTTGATCTGCGGATCCAGTTTCCGAACCATAACCAGCTGACCAAACGGTATGGTGAAGTGACTTCCATTGATCTGGAGAACAAGCTGGTCCATATGGAGCAGGACGAACCGATCAAATATGATTATCTTGTCATTGCCCTCGGATGTACGGACCGCTACCACGGCATTCCAGGCGCCGAGCAATTCACGAACAGCATTCAGACATTTTCCGGTACAAGAAAGACATACCAGCGCTTGAACGATATTAAGCCATATGGCCAGGTTCATATTATCGGCGGAGGCCTGAGCGGCGTGGAAACGGCAGCAGAGCTTCGCGAAAGCCGACCAGACCTGAATATCACCATCTTGGATCGCGGCAGCCGCGTGCTGTCGGCCTTCCCTTCGCCAGTTTCCGCCTATGTCGAGCAGTGGTTCCGGGATCATGACGTCATGACAAGATCGCATATCTCTGTTTCCCGTGTCGAGGAAGGCATTGTCTACAATGGGGACGAGCCGATTCAAACGGATGTAACGGTATGGACAGGCGGCATTCAGCCTGTCAAAGTTGTTCAGGACCTGAACGTGCCAAAAGACCCCGGCGGAAGAATTCTGCTGAATTCGTATTCGCAAATTCCAGATTATCCTGAGGTCTATGTTGTGGGTGACTGCGCCAGCATTCCATTCGCTCCAAGCGCGCAAGCGGCAGGAGCCCAGGCTGAGCAGGTTGCGGAAGTATTACATGCGCTCTGGCGCGGTGATACTCCGAAGCTTCATAAAATCCGCCTGAAAGGTACACTCGGCTCACTCGGCAGCAAAGCCGGCTTCGGGCTGATGGGGAAAACCTCCGTAAAAGGAAGAGTACCCCGTCTCTTGAAGAGCGGAGTACTCTGGTTGTCCAGACGCCATTTCGGCTAATCCAGCTCGAGGCTGTCCCAAGCCTCGAGTTCTTTTATTTTAGCCATAATGGCTTCATACAGCTCGTCCGCGCTGTCGGCATCGATAATCTCGCCGTTCACCATGGCGAACGGCATCATCGCGCATTGGCCGCAGTTGCTTAAACAGCCGTATTCTATAACATCATAATCCGGATTCTCTTCCAGATTGTCCATGACTTCATCGGTTCCGAAATGCATGTTGTTCGTGCAAAATTCGATGATGGGTCTCACTTGTAATCACCTGCTTCATATATGAATTCATGAAATGAAGGACTAACCTTAGTTTAGCGGTGGTTGCATATAATATCAATGTTTACAGCGTTTCTTTCTGAGTAGATATAGCCATTTTATTTTATCTCTGATTGTAATATAATAATCATTACAGGAAAGGAGTTGAAACTAATGAGCGAAAACGCACAAAGCACCATGTATGATGAGGTAGCAGAAGTGCTGGATAAGCTTCGTCCGTTCCTTCAGCGCGATGGCGGTGACGTGGAACTGGTTGACGTGGAAGACGGCATCGTGAAATTGAGATTGATGGGTGCCTGCGGCAGCTGCCCAAGCTCCACTATTACACTGAAAGCCGGGATTGAACGCGCCCTCGTTGAGGAAGTTGAAGGCATCAACGAAGTTGTCCAAGTATTCTAATCCCATTCAATAACCCGCAAGTACACAAGAGTCAAGAGTCCTGCACTTCCTTAGGAAGGCAGGACTCTTTTTGTGCTTGTTATGATGAGGAGCCCGATGGTTCAATCCACGGACGGATAGGATCCAGCCCGCCGGATATATCCATGATGTTCCCCGTAATAAAATCCGATTCATAATGGCATAAGTAACGGATTACGCGCGCGATATCCTCTCCGCTTCCCGGTCTGCCCCGGGGCGTCTCGCCGTCCGTCAGACCCGAAACCTCCGCAATGTACTTCTCTTTGTTGTCCCCGCGGATATCTCCTGGGCAGACCATGTTTACGGTGATTCCGAAAGGGGCCTCTTCTACTGCCAGCGTTTTCGTAAAGGACACGAGCCCTGTTTTGGCAGCCGCATACACGGCACGGTGCGGCCAGGCTCTAGCTTCCGCAGCATGACCATATCCGAAATGGATGATCCGTCCCCATTTTTTAAGGCGCATGGCCGGCAGCACCAGATGATCCAGCAGCATCGTCCCCACCAGATTTCCCTGAATCAGCGACAGAATTTCTTCCTTGGTATACTCGGAGAACAGCCTCCGTTCCCGGATAAAAGGGCCTGCGTTATTCACAACGATGTCCGCACTTCCAAGCCTGGACTCCACCTGGCGCACAAGCTCCTCAATCTGGGATGCGTCGGAGATATCCGCCTGAACCGCAATACAGCGGACCCCAAGCTCTTCAATTCTTTGCCTCAGCTCCTCTGCTTCCGCCTTGCTGTGCACATAATTGAGCGCAATGTCACAGCCCTGCTCCGCCAAGGTAAGCGCCGTCATTTTCCCAAGGCCCTTAGCACTTCCCGTAATGAGGGCAATTTTGTCCTTCAATGCATATCCTCCTTTTTCGGAACTCCAAACCATTATATATACCGTGTTTAATTCATTATTATGTAATCCCATTTCATCTAGTATAAAAGATTTGGCGGGGCCTCACAACTTGCATAAGCATTTACCTTAGGAACATTGCCATGAGCTGCAAAACAAAAAACTCCGCGAGGCCAAATGACCTCAGCAGAGTTTTTTATAAACAGGACTATTAGAACGCCGGAATGATAGCCCCTTTGTAATTATCCTCGATGAATTTTTTCACGTCGTCGGAAGTCAGAGCCGCGGCCAGCTTTTTCATAGCGTCGGAATCCTTGTTATCCGGTCGGGCTACCAGGATGTTAGCATAAGGGTTATCCTTGTCTTCCATGAACAGCGCATCCTTCACCGGATCAATGCCAGCGTCGAGTGCATAGTTCGTATTGATGACAGCCAAATCGAATTCAGACAATTGGCGTGGGAGCATAGCGGCATCTAATTCTTTGATTTGGATGTTTTTAGGGTTTTCTACGATGTCTTTTACTGTGGCTTGGATCATATTGTCGTCTTTCAGCTTGATCAGACCGTTTTTCTCCAGCAGAGCCAAAGCGCGTCCACCATTAGTTTTATCGTTAGGAATACCTACAACCGCGCCATCCGGAAGCTCATCAATGGATTTATGCTTTTTGGAATAAGCGCCAAGCGGTTCAACATGTACGGCTACTACCGGTACCAGGTCCATTTTGCGAGTGCTGTTTTCATCGTCAAGGTAAGGCTTGTGCTGGAAAAAGTTTGCATCCAGCTGTTTTTGGAAGGTCTGTACATTAGGCTGCACATAGTCAGAGAACTCCTTGATCTCAAGCTTAACGCCTTCTTTTTCAAGTGTAGGCTGGATATGCTTCAGAATCTCCGCATGTGGTACAGCCGTTGCTCCCACTGTAATGGTTTCCATGTCTTTTCCACCTGCAGCCGACTTATCCTCCGCATTTTTACTGCCGCAACCAGCGAGTGCCACTACCAGCAGCAGACTGAGCAAAGCAAACAATCCTTTTTTCATCGTTAAATCCCCCTTAAGTTTATCGATTTAATAAGATTTATTCTTGGAAGGTTTCATGCATGTACGTTTTTCTTGGCTGAAAACCATCCATGCAGAGACCTTCCTATAACATATCCGAAGTTCGGATAGCATTACCCTGATAAGTTATTTGCGTGTAAAATGCTTCACTAGCCGGTCTCCGGCCATTTGCAGCAGCTGAACCAGAATGATCATAAACAATACGGAGATAATCATAACTTCCTTCTGGTAACGATAGTATCCGTAACGGATCGCCAGGTCACCGAGACCGCCTCCGCCAACCATACCGGACATCGCTGTGTAGGATACCAGTGTGACCACGGTAATCGTAGCGCCTGCGAGCAGGCCTGGTCTTGCTTCTGGAAGCAGCACCTTCAAGATGATCTGCCACGTGGAAGCTCCCATCGACTGCGCCGCCTCCAGCACGCCACGGTCCACCTCGCGCAGCGAGGTTTCTACCAGCCTTGCAAAAAACGGTGCGGCTCCAATCACCAGCGGCGGAATCGTTCCAAGCACCCCGTAAGATACCCCGACGATCGCTATCGTAAACGGAATCAGCGCCACGATCAGAATGATAAACGGCACCGAACGCAAAATGTTCACGATCACCGACAATACGCTATACACCGTGCGTACCCAAGCATTTGAAGAGCGAGAAGTCTGGTACAGCAGTACACCGAGCGGCAGGCCCAGGATAAACGTGAAGACTGACGAAGCGGCGAGCATTTTGAGTGTGTCCAGACTGGCTACGCTAATTTCATTCCAATCCAGCTGTGAAAAATCCAGTCCCCACATCAGTCAAGCACCTCCACATCTAAGCCTTCCGCCTTCACTTTCTGGATCGTTTTCTCCATTTGGCCGGCGTCCCCTTCCAGACGGATAATCAGCTGGCCGTAAGGAATATCTTTGATTTTGGAGATCGTTCCTTGCAAAATCGCGAAATCCACACCGGTTTCTCTAGCTGTTCTGGACAGGATTGAATCATATGTCTTCTCACCCAGAAAGGTCAGCTTGCACAGACGGGATGAGCCGTCATGCGGCGCCTGCAGTGCCAGCTGTGCGGATTCTCCGGCTTGACCGAGAATAAACTCACGTGTAACCGGATGCTGCGGCTTCAGGAATACCTCCGTAACCGCTCCTTCTTCCACGATTCCTCCCTGATGAATGACTGCCACCCGGTCGCAAATACTCTGGATGACCTGCATTTCATGCGTAATCAGAACGATCGTCAGATGGAACTTCCGGTTAATATCCAGCAGCAGCTTAAGAATTGAATCCGTGGTTTGCGGATCCAGCGCCGAGGTAGCTTCGTCGCAGAGCAGCACCTGTGGATCACTCGCCAGCGCGCGGGCAATGCCTACTCTCTGCTTCTGACCGCCGGACAGCTGGGCCGGATATTTGTCGCGATGCGCTTCCAGTCCGACCAGCTGCAGCAATTCATTCACCTTAGCCGCAATCTGCGTCTTGTCTACATGAGCGAGCCGCAGCGGAAAAGCAATATTATCGTAAACGGACGCCGAGCTCAGCAGATTGAAATGCTGAAAGATCATGCCAATCTTTCTGCGCTGGTTCTGTAGCTGCTGCTTGTTCAGCTTCGTCAAATCCACTCCATCCACCCAAACCTCACCGGAAGTCGGCCGTTCAAGCAAATTCATGCATCGGATCAAGGTACTCTTCCCGGCACCGGAATGACCGATGACACCAAAAATCTCTCCCTTTTGAACGGTCAGATCAAGGCGGGATAAAGCTTCAGTTGTTTGTAAGCCCTTGCCGTATTTCTTAGTAACTTGTTTCAATTCTATCAATCCGAAGCTCTCCTTCCCTGAAGTCTATGAAATGTGTCTCGCACCCGCATCTATCATTTCCAAACATCTTTAGACGAAAATAGACAAAATAAAAGCCCTTCTTGACGGAATCAAAAAGGGCTCTTCTTATCGAAGTCGCTTCCTTTCTCATCTGCCAAGCCGCAGGAACACCTGCGGTTGTAGGAATTAGCACCATGACATTTCAGAATTGGCTTTCGCCGCATCTCAAATCGGTTGCCGGGCTTCATCGGGCCTGTCCCTCCGCCTCTCTCGATAAGAAAAAAATGTATGCAATTAATAGTTGATTTTCACGCTTTTCAGTATAATAAGTTTTTTATTCTTTGTCAAAAGGAAAATTGTTGAACAACTTTAAACCTTCATCCCATTTTGGCCCACATCTCATTTGCGTATAGGAACACGGCAATCAAAGATTTGCACACCATATCGAGACCCTGCTTCAAATCATCGAGGGATTTGTCCAGATCCTCCAGCTCGATCTTGCCATTCAGACCTTGATGCCGCTGCCACAGATCATCCTGCATTTCTGCATTCATATAATGGATCTCCGTGTTCCGCCGCTTGCGCAGCACGTTCAAGGGCCCTTGGTAATCATTTTTGATTCCGGTCAACTCTCTAGCAAGCTTGTCATATTGCTTCAGATTATGAAGCTCCCGCAGCGCCGTGAAGTAGGAATAATGGACTTTTACTTTTGACGTTTGCAAATCAAACAGGTTATCCAGTACGGTGCCGAGTTTATCCAGTATCGAAAAGACGCGAATAAAGCCGTTTTTATAAAAATAGATGTAACGGGCATATTCGCTTTGTTCCTGAATGTTCATATCATCAACATATCCCGCTTTGACCGACTTTCGGAAAAAGCAAGCCGCATACCAGCTTTGTTCAAGTTCATCGAGTGAAGAGACCAAGCCGCGGGTCCAAATCTCCAGCTTGCGAAAATCATGGCTGGGATCATTGTCCTTCTCGATTTTCCTATGCAGCAGATGGATCGTTTGAAACATCGTTTCCATCGCTTCCTGAAGCAGCCCGCTATTTTGACGAGGCATTTCTCCTAGCAGTGTTCGCAGCATCGGTATTCTCTCCTTGTATCGTATTCCTGAAGTACGACATTTACAAACAAAGCCCCCGAAATGACTTCGCGGACTTTGCCCTGTGATGAGATTTTAGTTTCCAATGTTCGATGCGGTTCTTGATTGCTCTACAGGCTTTTTTGCGAGCTGCCATACTCTGACGCTCAAATAACAGAGCACTCCGAAAAGCGAAGAAATCAGCAGGTTATGAAACAGAGCGGCAAAAATGTATACTTCCGGTTTGTTCAGTGTATATACAATGCCCGCACCACTGAATACCTGCATCAGGCACAGAATCACTGCAGCGATGCCAAGGCCCCAGATCTCGCGGTAGCCTTTATGCAGCTTGTACGAATAGTACGCCATCACAACCACTGCGATAAACAGAAGCAGAGCGGCTAGACGGTGGAAGAAAGCGATGGCTACGCTGCCTGTAAGTTCCGGAATCAGTTTACCGTTGCACAGTGGCCAGCCCGAACAGCCCCCCGCCGAGCTAGTATGGCTCACGTAAGCCCCGATATACACCACAATGTACGAATAAATGGTGACGATCCAGACGAAATTTCGGAAAGCAAGGCTGACCTGAGGATGATTCACTCTCGGAGCGGAGCTTTGCTCCATGTCCATTTTTCGGGCGCCTAGAGCCAGCATCAGGGAGCTCGCAAATGCAATCAAGGAGAATCCAAAGTGAAGCGCAAGCACTGCCGAGGACTGGTCGTATATAACCGCAAGCGCCCCCATCAAGGCTTGTACGATGACAAAAATCAGCGTCAGCCACGAATACATGCGCAAGTCCTTACGGTTTTTGGCGAACAGCCAAAAGGCCACGACAACAGCAACCGATGTAAGCCCTGCCATACCGCTGACTAAGCGGTGGGAATATTCAATTAACGAAGCAATGGTATGAGCGGGAACGAACCGCCCTTGGCACAAAGGCCACTCATGGCCGCAGCCCAAACCCGAATCGGTCTTGGTTACGATCGTCCCGCCGAAAGTCGCGAAAAACATAACGACAAAGGTAAGGTAGCTGAGCCATTTCAATTGTTTAGTATTCAAATTTTCTCACCTGCAGCTCAAAATTAAAAACGCTCCACCTTTCTGAAGCGTTTCGTATATTTACCAATCCCATATATTATACCTGATAACGCACCAGGGAATATACCCACTTTTGTGACAAAATGCAAAGAAAACGCATTCTTTTTGCAAAAAAAGACAAAGACACCACTCTAACCCGGCTAGAGCGATGCCTCCTTTTCTTATTTATGGATCGTTCTGTACACATCCAGCGCCTGCTGAAGGAAGCCTTCGATTTCCTCCCGCGATTTACGCAGCTTGTTGACAAGGCGGACAAGCTCCCGTCCATCGGCGAAGGCCACAAAACTCGGAATGCCGAGAATGTTCAGTTCCTGGCTGACATCCTCTACTTTGTCAACGTCTACTTCCACAAGCGTCATGTCATCAGCGAATTTCTCCTCGACATCCGGCATGAACGGATCCATGAATTTGCAGTCTACACACCAATCGGCTTTGAAAACAGCTACGGTTAGTCGCGAGGATTGAATCGCAACCTGGAATTCAGCTTCTGAAGTGATCTTTTGCATCTATAATCAATCCTTTCTGAATATTTTTTGTCCAATTCTTTCCTTAGTGAATCAAAATATAGAGTGGAAGTCAAATTTTTGAGCCATACTGTGACTAAGCTCATTTCACACGGAAAGGAAGATCCGTCCATGGCGAAGAAGGAGGAAGAACGCTCTGCATTTCAAGGTTTTATCCGTCTCGCTAAGACGCTCCCACAGACCGCCGCAGAAGCGGTGAAAGGGAAATATGCCTGCTGGAAGGCATCCCAGCTTCTGATCAAAGAACAGAGATCGTTCGGCTGGAGGGAAACGGCTGCCTACAGCATTCGAGACCAGCTCGATAAGCTGCTGAGCGACCGTAACCGTATACGTGACATCGCCTTCGGAAAAGAGGAGGCTGCAGCACCGCTATCGCCGGAGGATCGGGATATCGTGCAGCAAATCCGTGAGTCTGTGCTCCAAGCCAACCGGAGCAATATCACGCGCACAGAAGCTTATTATGATTGCTATCGCGAATTTCCGGAGCTGCACTGGTCTTTTCTGGCCCATATGGTCTCCCGCAACGCAGGCTGGAATATGACGGACTTAAAGGGCGGCCTGTTGTCCGATGTAGTCTCGGGCCAGCTTCAAGAGGATATGTATCAGATGCTGGAGCGGAGCAACGCCCTAATCTTTCTGGATGCCTATCCGCAGCTGCTTCTCTACATACACAGCCGGAAGCTCGGGAGAAGTCTGTTTCACCTCCTGCCCGAGTTTCGCGTCTCGGCTTTTATGCGCCCATTCTGGGAAAGATTCTGGATCGAGCGTGACAGCGCGCTGCTGGCGGTCGGTCTCATTATCAACGAACAGAACTATATTGAGGGCAGGGTCATCCAGAACAGCTACTTTCAGAAAAACATTTTGCAAAGTCCCGTATTCGCACTTCACAGTAGATTTCAGATGAATCAAGTTATTTTTCCGATGCTCGTACAGCCTGATGCCTCAAAAGCCGATGAAGATCCAGGCGAAAATGAGGCAGATAGTGGCGAGAATGACCAAGCCTGTCCTGAAGGCTGCCGGGGCATGGTCGGACTGATCCTGGAGCATTTCTCGAATCTTGAGGAACGGATCGAATTCGGAAAAGCGCTCTACGCCATCCTGTTCGGATATAAGGACGTATTGGCCGGAGTCGAAGCTTTCGCCGCAGAAACCGTGCATCTCGGCTCACGGGAGGAGTATTGGCCCAAGCTGTTTACCCGCGATAAAAAAGCAGCCCTGAACTCTCCACTGGAGAGCACAGAGCTGCTTAAATCGGAATGGCTGCCGGAAGGCAAACGGTTATACAGCCCGGCGCTAAGCGAGGTTTGGCATGATATGCCTTACGAGCCCATTACCCAGTACGACTGGTTTAAAAGCAAAAAAGCGATCGATCAGGTGACGCGTCCGAAAAGGCCGATTTTCATCGAGATGACGCATGCCCACCGTTATGCCATTCATAAAACCGCTCTAACCCATGATGCGGATAGAGCGGTAACCGAAACATCGGAAGACAGGGACTGACGATATGTTATCTATTGTCCCTGCGAATCGCTGGACTTGAAGCGTGCTGGCTGCAGGCGCATGAGCGGCCGAAGCAGCTTCTGCACCTTGCGAGGGTAGTTCACAAGCTCATACTGGCGCAGTACGCCAAACATAATCATCAGCACCAGGTAGAGAATGACGACAGCGCAGCCGACAATGATGCAGGTGATCAAGAATGCCAGGCGGTCAGGCATGATGCGCGTGAGCTGGATACCTGCCTCATTCAGTCCATAGCCTACTGCGGAGGTCAGGATCACGGTCAGCACAAAGCCTGTCCAACGTTTGCCAAGGATCGAAAAAGGAACGATGACCTTCAGCATTTTGAGGTTCAGTAGCGTGATCACCAGGAAGCAAAGCCCGGTGGCTGCGACGATGCCATAAATACCAAACCATTGGGCAAGCAGAAAGCTTCCCGCCAGCTTCACCAGAATGCCAATCATTACATTGACCATCGATACCTTCGCCTTGTTGACGCCCAAAAGAATGGAGTTGGTCGTCATCATCGTGATCTGGAAGATCGTGCCGAACGTAAGCAGCGCAATGATCCCGCTTCCGTCAAGGGTGCTGAACAAGAGTCCGTTAATCGAATATGCCGCTGTACACAGCGCAATGACGATCGGCATCCCGGTGAGTACGGAGATACGCAGCGCCAGCGTCATCTGCTGCTGCAAATGCTCCTGATCCTTCCTGGCAAAAGCTGCCGAGATAACCGGAATCAGCGAAGTGCTGAGCGCGATGGCCAGAATCGGCGGAATGCCGGCGATGCTTTGAGCGCGCTGTCCGAGAATCCCGAGCAGCTCCGTTGCTTTTGCTGCCCCGACCTGACCGATCAGGAGCGGATTGACGATGGAGGAGTCGATAAAGTTAACCGCCGGAACGGTTAAGGATGACAGCACAATCGGAATGGACAGCGTAAAAATGTCCTTGTAAATTTTCATCAGCGGCAGCTTCGTCTCGGAACGCTCCTGAAGAATCTCCGCCTTATCCTGTTTACGGATCTTCACCGTATAGTACAGCATAACCGCAAATGCCCCGATGCTACCGAGCACCCCGCCGAAGGAAGCGCCCGCAGCCACCCAGCTTCCACTGTAGCCGGCTTTCAGCATGAAATACGCCAAAAGAATAGCCGTGCCTACACGCGCGAACTGCTCGACAATTTGCGAAATGCCGCCGGCCGTCATGTTATTTCTTCCTTGAAAATATCCCCGCATCATAGCGATCGTCGGAAACAGGAGCAGCGCAGGCGCCAAGGCACGGATGGACAGCGCAGCCTCCGGCACTTTGGAGATATATGTTGCATAAAACGGCGCCAGTACATACAGAAGTACGGTTATAATGACTCCGGCAAATGCCGCAAACAGCAGCGCGGCACGATACACCTGGCGCGCCTCACCCGGCCGCTTTAATGCGTACCTTTCGGATACCATTTTACTAAGCGTGCTCGGAATGCCGGCAGTGGCTACCGTGAGCAGCATCAGATACACGTTGTTGGCAATGGAGAATGACGCCTTGCCGACATCATCAAACAAATGATCGAGGGGCACCCTCTGTACCAGCCCGAGCACTCTCGCCACGAGTGCCGCAGCGGCCAGGATCAGTGTACCTTTAATAAACGATTCTTTTTTAGCCAAACTCTTTTCCCTTCTTTCCCCCAGCAAGCACACCCCATGGAGCATATGTCTGAAAACTTGTTATTTTACACCATTTTAAAAAACAGCAATCCAGATAAAGAACACGACAATCATCACAATTTGCAAAATAATTTTCATGACCATACTGCTGAACAGACCCACCAGTGTACCAAAGCCGACCTTTGTGGATTTCGACACCGAAGATCCGCCCAGCAATTCGCCAACAAAGGCCCCCAAAAACGGACCAATGACAAGCCCAAATGCCGGAATGACGAATGGCCCGATGATGACGCCGATGGTACTTAGGATGACGGACAATCGGGAGCCGCCGTACTTCTTCGTCCCCCATGCACTGACCAAATAATCCGCCACAAACAGGACGACCATGATCAGGATCTCAATAATCCAGAACCACACATTAAAATGCCCAAACGTAAAGAACCAGCCATAGACGAAAAAGGCAACAAAAATCGCCACCGAGCCCGGCAGCACGGGGACAACCGCCCCAGCTATACCGACGGCGAACAAGGCTATGATCAGAATCCATCCGAGTACAGCCATAGTCTTTAATCTCCTCTAATTAATATAGTTTAAGCTAAGCAGTCTTTTTCTCGGCTTATTCTATACAAAAATAAATTGTTCAATCACTTTGGCAATGCCGTCTTCATCATTGCTTGCAGTAACGAAATCCGCGCTATCCTTTACCACCTGCTGCGCATTGCCCATAGCGATGCCAAGGCCTGCCGCCTGGATGGCAGCCAGATCATTCATACTGTCGCCGACTGCAATCACCTCACTCATAGTAAGTCCGAGCAAACCGCATACCTCTTGAATCCCGGCTGCCTTGTTGATGCCCTGCGGATTCACTTCGAGATTATGAGGGGAAGAGTTCGTAATTTCAAGTCCACCCAGTTCCTGAAGTTTCATCAGAATGCGGTGACGCGCGTCATCATCTTCCGTATGAAAACCGAATTTAAGCCATTCCTTGCCTTCGATTCCGTCTACCCACTTATCCCTATTATAAACACGTTCAACGGAGTAGGCCCAGTACCAGCAGTCTTCCTCCACTGCGAGATCATGCATGACTGAAATCAGCATGGGATCCATCAGGGAGCGCTGATGCAAATCATGTGGTGCACGCCAGATTTCACTTCCGTTCACCGTAATCATAGGCGTAGTCAAGCCAAGCTCCTCACCGTAAGGCAGTGCACTTTCAAAGCTTCTTCCAGTCGAGAGACATACATGAATACCCTTCTCCTTGGCTTTTTGTATCCATTCGGACGTAAGCGGAGAAATAAAGTGCTCACTCGTTAGCAGGGTTCCATCCATATCCAGAGCCAGAAGCTTATATTTATTATTCATGCCGTTCCCCCTATGATCTCTTTTTCACGATTCACGTACATACACGGACATTTTACCATAAAGCTGGGGAGAGCAACAAAAGGGTTTTTCACTAGCACGCGATATATGAACAGTTCAGGGGCAGGTCCGGGTTTCCCCAAAGCCTGCCCCTGATTTCTGATTTATTGATGGTTGCCGGTAGAATTATTGCTCGTACCGTTGGTGCTCGTGCCATTGGTGCTCGTGTCCGTGGTCTTTTTACCCTTCGGAACTCCGTCGAGCCCATATACCTGATCGTACGCATCGAACATTTTCCGCGCGATCGGAGCGGCACTTTGCGAACCGAAGCCGCCCTCAGGAATCATGACGGCGACAGCCAGCGTTGGATTATCACGTGGCGCATAGGCGATGAATACGCCGTTATCGACGAGCTGATGACCGACCTGCTGCGTTGAGGTACCCGTTTTACGGGCAAACGGATAAGGGAAGTCTCCAAATGCGGATACGTCACTCTTCATGCCCGTACGGATTTCATCCCAATATGCTTGAGGGAAATCCACTGTATTCAGGACCTCCGGCTTGAAGGTCTTCACGATATTGCCATTTTCATCGGTAATTTTGCTGACCAGCTGCGGCTTCATCCGCTTCCCTTGGTTAGCCAGCATCGCTGTGTACTGCGCAAGCTGCAGCGTCGTGTATTTACCTTGCTGTCCAAAAGACGCGTACGCCATCGCAGCCTGGGTACTGCCCGCTTGCTTGACGTTCATGTACTCCTTGCGTCCCTTCCATTCGCCAGGAAGCCCGCTTCCCGTCGGGACGCCAAGACCGAATTCGGTCATATACTTATCCCAAACATTAATACTTTGATCCTTATATTTGTCGTAGAGCTTGGTGCCGATCTCATCAACCATAAAGGCGTTCGAGGATTTTTCAATCGCCCGCGCCGGATCCATTCCGCCGTACACATGGCCCCCGGAGTTCTGTACGCGCGTCTGATGACCTTCCTTACCGAAGTAGGCGGCGCCTTTATCCTGGTAATACGTATTGGTCTTAATCAGACCTTCGTTAAGACCAACCAGTACGCTAAGTGGCTTTATGGTCGAGCCGAGCAGTACGACAGACTCCGGATGATCCCCCTTCTTGCCCGGGTTAAAGGAACGAATGGTGCCATTTTGATAGACATTCTGGATTTTATTCCAGTTATCCGGCGTTACACTGCCTGTCTGCCAGACATTCGGATCGTAATCCGGCATGCTGGCCATGGCTACCACATTGCCTGTCTTTACTTCCATCGCCACAGCATAACCGGTTGTCGCATCTGGATGAGTCCTGCCGGAAACGGGGTGGGTGTGAAGCCAGTTCAGCTGATCCGTAATCGCCTGCTCCGTAGCAAGCTGAACATCCTTATTAATGGTCGAATAAACATTATCGCCTTTTACCGGCGGTACAATTTCGTCTACACCTTCCGGCATATTGCGCGGATTGATTGGAACCTTCTTGTAGCCGTTTTTGCCGCGAAGCTCGTCCTGATACATCAGCTCCAGCCCGTCGTATCCGACAAACTCCGGTTCCGTGTATACGAGCCCCGGGTCAGTAGTCACATCGCCGCTGCGCTGCTGTTCATCGATCCCCTTGTATTTGTCGAGGCTCTTCGATCCGCTGAACGTACGGATGTACCCGATCGTTTGAGCCGCAACGCTGTCTGGATCGTAATGGCGGACGCTCTCTTCTTCAATGGAGACTCCTGGAAATTCGGATTTATGCTCGCTGAAATAAGCGATTTCCTGTTCCGTCAGATTCATTTTGATCCTGCGCGGCATATAGCCCGGATACTTTTTGTAATCCAGATCCATGGCATCAATGATATCTTGCTTGGTCATTTTTTCGCCGTTTGGATCTCCGTATTTATCGAACACCTCAAGAAGCCGCTGTGCAAGCTCCTCAGCCTCGGGGCGATTTTTGGCGCCGTTCTTTGAACTATAGTCCTTCATCAATGTGATATAAAGGGATTGTGTCGGTTCCGAGTAGGCCAGCTTCGTACCGGAAGCATCGTAAATGGTTCCACGGACCGGAGGAAGCGGCACGTCCTTAACGATATTACTGGATTCCTTTTCGGTTAGGGTTGGCCCTTCCACGAATTGAAGAATGGCAAGTCTGATAATAATGACGCAGAAAATCACAAAAGTGCTGAAAAAGAACAGGTTGATCCTTAAATTCAGGTTCCCCTTTCTTTTCGTTTCTTCCTGCTCCGGATGGTCCGGTGTGTAGTCGCTCACCGGCGTCCCCCCTCTCTAACTATACAAAATAACAAATCTTATTTTAGCATAGATGAAGGGTACTCGGCATCTTTCGCTAAATTCCGACCTTTTTCTGGAAAATAAAAGCAGCAGAACAGATAAACGCACCTGATTCTGCCGCTATAAAGCTCCTATTAATGCTGCTTGTTCGCCGCTGTATCCTGGTCCGATGGGCCAGCCGCATTTTGCAACTGCTTATTTGGCACTCCGGTAAGCCCATATACCTGATCGTAAGCATCGAATATTTTGCGGGCTACTGGGGCGGCACTGTATGCGCCGAATCCCCCTTCCGGAATAACCACGGCAACGGCAAGCTTGGGGTTGTTGCGCGGAGCATAGGCGATGAACACTCCGTTGTCTATTAGCCCGTCTCGCCCTGAATCCTGCTGAGAGGTACCCGTTTTCCGAGCAAAATCATACGGGAATCCTGCGAAAGCTTCGCTGACGCTCGTATTCATTCCTTTGCGGATCAGTTTCCAATAGGAAGAATCGAATTTGACCGTACTCAGCACTTCTCGCTTGCTCTGTTTCACGACCTTGCCACTGGCGTCTGTAATTTTGCTTACGATTTGCGGCTTGATGCGCTCTCCCTCATTTGCAAGCGTAGCGGTATACTGTGCCAGCTGCAGAGGTGTATATTTGCCGCCTTGGCCGAAAGATGCGTAGACAAGCGCAGCCTGAGGGCTGCCGATCGTATTCTTCTTGCCTTCGACAGGTCTATAATCGATCGTTCCCAGATACTCTTTTGGAAGATCAATACCTGTCGATACGCCAAGCCCAAATTCTTTCATATACTTATCCCATTCTTCAACGCCTTTA
Source organism: Paenibacillus mangrovi (assembly GCF_022898935.1). Classification (GTDB taxonomy): domain Bacteria; phylum Bacillota; class Bacilli; order Paenibacillales; family Paenibacillaceae; genus Paenibacillus_AQ; species Paenibacillus_AQ mangrovi. The sequence continues at coordinate 209,171 of NZ_JALIRP010000008.1, forward strand.
TTTCCGTACTTTTTATACAAACTGTTACCTACCATATCAACCATAAACACGTTGGAGGAATGCTCTATAGCGTCGGCAGGCGTGCGGAAATAGCCGTAGGCGTGCCCTTGAGAATTACGGACGGGTTTTTGCTCCTTCCCGAAATAGGTGACCCCTGTGTCATTGTAAGTCGTAGTCGTCGTAAAAAGCTTTTCATTTAACCCGACGAGCACGCTCAGCGGTTTAATCGTCGATCCGAGCAAAACAGCTGAATCAAACTTATGCTTCGATTTGCCCGAGCTAAAAGGAGTTACGGCACCATTTTGGTAATTTCCGTTTAATTTATCGAAGTCCGCCGTAGATGCCGCACCCGTTTTCCATATATTCGTATCGTAATCGGGAATGCTGGCCATCGCCACGATATTGCCCGTATCGACTTCCATCGCTACCGCGTAGCCGGTGACCGCTTCCGGATGTGTTTTGCCGGAAACCGGATGGGAGTGCAGCCAAGCCAGCTGATCTATAATGGCCTGTTCAGTTTTCATCTGGACTTCTTTATTAATCGTCAGCCACACATCATTTCCCTTGACCGGCGGAACAATGTCCACCACTTCCTCCGGAATGTTAGCCGAATTGATCGACATCACCTTAAAACCGTTTTCACCTCTAAGTTCATTCTGAAAGGATAACTCCACACCATCAAAGCCGACGAGCTCGTCCTTCGTATATGTATCACCTGGCTCCGCCGTCCCATCAGCACTTTCAGTTCTCGCCTTATCATAAGCTTTCAAAACTTCCGTACGCTTAAAGGATTTGACATAGCCTACTGTCTGAACAGCTACCGTATCCGGGTTATACTGCCGAATTGATTCCTCAATGATCTCAATTCCCGGAAAATCAGATTTATGTTCCATGAAGTATTGAATTTCTTTCTGGTTCAGCCCCATCTTGATGCGGCGCGGTGCATACCCTTTATCCTGCTTGGATTCCAGATCCATCGCTTCGATGACTTCATCCTTGGTTAGGGGCTGTATGTCCTTGTCCCCGAGCCGCTTGAAGGCAGCCGCCATCTGTTCGGCGATCTTCTCGATTTCAGGACGGTTTTTCATGCCTTTCTCCGTTGTTTTGCTGTAATCCTTCATCAGCGTTATATACAGTGATTCGACAGGCTTTGAATAGGCAAGCTTAACTCCGGTGGCATCCCGAATATTCCCGCGGTCCGGCGGTAGAGGGATATTCTTGGTGTTCTGATTGGTCTCTTTCTCCGTCAAACTGGGGGATTCAACAAACTGGATGACTGCCAAACGGACAATGATCACACAAAAAATAATAAAAGTGCTGAAGAAAAACATATTAATGCGGACATTCTGGCTGTTTTTGTTTTCAGCTTCCATTTCCTCCGGCGATTTTCCAGACATGAACAAGCCCAAAGTCCATTCCCCGTTTCCCCGATTCCATTATTTAACACTTCACGTATAAATTTTAACATATGTAACCATAATTAGGGAATTCATTTCCCGGGCTATAACTTTAATATCATTTGCTTTTGATCACCCATACACTGTAAGCCATTTTTTCAATTGGCGTATCATCACTTCACGATACATAACGGGTTCAATAATCTCCGCTTCGGATCCAAATTGGGACAACCAACTTATAAATTCACGAACATTCGAAACCCTAAGATCCATGACAAGACTTCCGTCCGTTCCGACTGTTTCCGCCAGCGGCTTAATAAAGGCCTTTTCCAAGTATTTTGGAATAACCTCGGAGGACAGTCTGATCTTAAAAGCTACCGATTCTTCTGCTTTCCCACGAAAATGCTCACGCCATTCTTGTTGTATAGGGCTATGTATTTTGATAAAAACATCGTCCAGCACGACGACCCGCTCAAAATGATTCAGACGGTAGGTACTAATCTCTCCCGTATTATGGTTGCGTCCGATTAAATAGAATCGACTCTTCCAAGGTATAAGAATATAGGGGTCTATTTTAACGTAAAGAAGCTCATTTCGCTCCGAAACATAATATTCGGCTTGAATAATCTTCTGAGACAATGTTGCTAATAAAATCGGCATAAGATACGGAGATTGTTCCTCTCCGGATAACCCGCCGGCGTCTCTCACCAGATATGGATGATCTCTTTCCTGAAGCTCTGTTTCCATTCGATCCATTCTCTGTTTATGATGTGCTGCTATGACCTTCTCATAAGCTGCTTCAAATCCCCCCGGCAGCAAAGGCTTGATCTGACTCATCACCTGGTCAAGAGCCGTGAAGGCTTGCAGTTCTTCCTCCGTCCAATCGAATGGGTATAAAGCAAACCTGCCTATAAACTGGTATCCTTTTCCGTATCCGAGATGAGTTATAGGTATATGCATGGCGCTCAAGGCTTCCATATCACGGTAAATCGTGCGTTCACTGGTACTGCATCTTTCCGCCAGCTCTCTGGCCAGTATCCCTGGCTTAGCTTGAACGAGTGTAATAATACGCATTAAACGAATTAGTCTGTCAGTCATGTGGATTCTCCCAGCTTGTATAGTAAATTAGACTCATATTATAAATTCATGATATAGTCCATTCGACTTGTAGCAAAGTGAATCCTGCCTAAATAACCCAGTTCTATTTACATCTCGAGACTTATGTCTCAGGCTGATTTCTTCGAAGATACGAAAATAAGTGAACATATTATCCGTTTTTAATTTTGAGGACCTTGCGATTTGGATAGGTACTCACATAGTGTTCGCTGAGCTGATACAGCATATCTGCTTCTTCAAGTAACCGCTCGTCTGTAAAACGTGCGGCTTCAATTAACATCTCATCCCCTTTTCTTCGCAGCAGCCATTCTCCTCGTTCAACATCTCCGCATTCGAATTGCTGAATAGCCTCTTTCAGGATGCTCTGCGATTCCAAAAGCATTACATGTTTTCTCACATGAAAATTTTCCTGCTGCTTTAGAAGCCCTGTATGGTATGTAAAGTTCATATATAATTCCTTTACGGGAAGTTCCTTAATGCGTTCCTTGTTTTTTTCTTTGAATTTCCATTGCGCAGATAAAACACCATGCATGCCGGCATTTTGGGCTTGAAGAACAAGTTCGATGGCAATAAACTGCTTTACACCATCATACAGATGTCCGAGAGGAATCATGATTGACTGCCCCAGGTTTTTCATAACCTTCGCTCCGTGAACACGGATCAAAGAGACTTGCGGTTCAAACCATAAATGCAGCTGCACATCTTGGGCGATCAGTTTGGGTGTACTTCTCTTTCTTGGCTGACGAAGGGATCCCCCGTACCATTCAACCAACAAAGTGACTTTATTGGAGCCGCTTGCAATAACATGACTGCGGTTCCATGTAAAATTTTCCTGAATACCTGACTGCATGGATTTCACCCCTTTTCTTGTCGTCTTTCTATCGTACCAATACAGGCTGACAGCTCACTGTCATGGAACGTATGTTCGAAAAATATATTTCTTAATCTTATCATATTTACTGCGAGACTACAGAATATGTTTCTTTTAATCGACTTATTTCCCCCCATCCTTCATCAAATTGCGTAAAAAGACCTACATATAATCACTTATAGTATATAAGAACTACACAAAAATTTATGTCGAAACATGTAACAAACACATGAAAAAAACGTTATAATTTATTTAGCCAAAGATTTCACCTTGCTGAAAACAATTCTGCAAGTACACAAAAAACCCGTCATCCTGCCGGATTATGGGTTTTTATCGCCTGGTTATGATATTATGATACAAAATCAGGCATGCTCCATATTATGCGGCAGGTGATGAAAATATGAAAAAAAAACAGAAACATTACTATAGAACCTTCATTCGTCCATTCACCATGCTCATTTTCATCGTTTGGGCGCTGCTGTTCACAGACTCCTCCATCCACGCGAATTATTTTGAGGATTTTTACAATGGAGTGGAGAAATTCTCCGAACTTCCGGGACAGGTTAACCAGCTGAAAAAAAGCTACCTTGAGACGCTGGATGAGCTGGACCGGACAAAGCAAAGTGCAAAGGCATTCGAGGAGCAAAACGCGCAGCTTGTTGAGCAGAACCGACAGCTGGCGGAAACGGTCAATCACTTGAAGGAAGTTAACGAACTGAAGGATGCCAATGCGCGCAAATTCAAAAATATGCTGATCACCGTTCTTCTGCTCGTGGCAGGATATTTTATCGGAATCCGTGTTTTACGTTTTGCCATGCGGTACTCCAACCGGAGAAAACCGCTGTAGCATCCATCATTCCCCAAAGGAGGGTACACGAGTTGAACATCAGAATCCGTGAATCCGGGGGAGAAAACGGACAGGCCGTTGATTTCTCGCTTGGCGAGGGAGAGACCATGCATATTCTTCATCCAGAGCAGATATTGGCCTACCGCGGGCCGTCCGACGGCCGCAGCGACCGCTTAATGAACGTGAAGGGGATATACCGTAAAAAGAGATTGATCCAGGCGGATATGAGTGGTCCAAGCCAGTTTACAGCGGCCGTGCCTCCCGGATTTGCCATAAAAACCGTTGAACTGCTCGAATATAGCGACCTGCTGTATGACTTTCGCAATCTCTTCTTTTACAGCTCAGGGATCGAGATGCACACCCGGATATTGAAAATCAAAAACATGTTGATCACCCAAGACGCAGTAAAAATGAAATTTACCGGTACGGGAACCATCGGGTTATTGACGGAGGGAGCTGTTTACGAGACGGAGCTTCATCCAACTGAACCTGTGTATGTCGATGCCGCCAACCTGGTAGCCTACCCTGAGAATGCCAAGCTCGAGCTGACCGTCTACGGCAACACACTAGCCAGCCAGCATATGAACTACCACTGGAAAATGACTGGCACGGGAACGGTTCTTTATCATGCCGGTATGCAAGCTGGCCGCTTGCAGAAGGAAATGGAGCAGGACGGTTTGCTGAAAAGAATTTTGCGCGAAGTGATTCCTTTCGGCGGGGTAATTATCAAGTAAAGGTATACGCATCCCCTTTGTCTGTCATATAATCTCCTTATCCATTTTGCTTAAAGAAGCAGGAGGTTCATATGTCAGTTCCTACCCTTAACAGCGCGGCTCCTCAAAAAGAACGGAAGCCGCTTGCTGGTTCGGATGCAAACGCAACCGTCTTCCGCATACTGATCGCAATCAGTCTCGTTCATCTGTTCAACGATTCGATTCAATCGGTCATTCCGGCGATCTTTCCTATTCTAAGGTCATCCATGCACCTAAGTTATACACAAATCGGGTGGATATCGTTCGCTATAAACTTTACATCATCCATCATGCAGCCTGTCGTCGGCTGGTTTGCAGACCGCAAACCGACACCGGTCCTTCTGCCGATCGGCATGGGATTTACCTTTACGGGCATGCTGCTGCTGGCTTTTGCAGATACATACCCGGCAGTGCTGCTGGCTGTCGTATTCGTTGGCCTTGGCTCAGCTGCATTCCATCCGGAAGGTTCCAGAGTATCCCATATGGCTTCAGGCACACGTAGAGGTCTGGCCCAGTCCATCTTTCAGGTCGGAGGAAACGCGGGCCAATCCCTGGCGCCGATGCTGACCATGTGGATCTTCATTCCGCTAGGCCTTTTCGGAGCGATCTGGTTCACACTCGTTGCCGGAGCAGGCATCGCCGTCCAAATCTATGTTGCCAGATGGTACAGACGGAAGCTGCAAAGCGGCGCACAATCGAAGAAAAAGGCCGCCGCTCGCCAGCTGAAGCCCGAGGTGCGCACCAAAGTCCGCTTTGCGATCGTCATGCTAATTCTGCTTGTTTTCGTTCGGTCCTGGTACAGCTCCTCGATCAGCACCTTTTTCCCGTTTTATCTAATGGATCATTTTGGTCTAAGCGTCAATGACGCTCAAATCTTTATCTTCCTGTTCCTCGGTGCAGGAGCCGTCGGCACCTTCTTCGGAGGACCGCTGGCAGACCGCTTCGGCAAGCGGAATATTATTTTCGGTTCCATGGCGCTCGCTGCGCCGCTCGCCCTGCTGCTTCCCCATGTCGGTTTGTGGGGAGCGGGTATTCTGCTGGCCCTGATCGGACTAATTGTGTTCTCCAGCTTTTCCGTTACCGTCGTCTACGCACAAATGCTCTTCCCGGGTAAAATCGGTACGGTATCCGGGCTGATCACCGGCCTCGCTTTCGGGCTTGGCGGCCTCGGAGCGCTTGTACTCGGCAAATGGATCGATATGGTCGGCGTCAACACCGTCATGAGCATTTGCAGCTTCCTGCCGCTTCTCGGCGTTCTGACCTTCCTGCTGCCTTCCGATAAGCTTCTGAACCAATGGTCCAGCGAAAGCGGAACTTAAGAAAAACGTCTATCGATGTAGTTTCACAGAAGCGAGGGCCGCGGTTAGATGTAGTTTTTCTTGCGATTATAGAATGGTTCAGCTTCGCTGAAAACTTAAACTTAAAATACAGCAAAGCCCTTCTGCTGCTTCGACTGTTTCACCGAAGCGGCAAGAGGGCTTTTTTTTTCACGCGGCGGTCGATCAGCTCTTCCGCGCCTTGTCCATAGTCTCCAGCAGAGTGAACGGCAGGTGGCTGAGCTTTTCCCAAAACCATACCTTTTTCTGATCTCTCTCCCAGGTCTCAATTTCCTTCAGTTCCTCCACCAAATATGCGGTGTCTTCCGTGGCCACCAGATCACTCCTTTTATCGCTATCCTTGCTTGTATGGCGCATCTATCTGCTCATGTGTAATGGATGGCAGGTTAGGAAATACTTTTCGAGAGTACACCATCAGGCGTTAGATCAGCAGGCCTTCTCTTTCTTTAAACCGCTTGATTAGAAATTCGCTGTGCACGTTCGTAATGCCCTGGAGCGTCTGAAGTCTGGCAAGATACCGCTCCACATGCCCCTGATCTTCCATCAAGGCATGGACATGCAGATGCGGTCCGCCGCTCATCTGATACACACTTGTAATCTCCTCGTCGGAGAGAAGCTGCTCAGCTACCGCTTCAAGCATGCTCCATTCCACATCGATGTTAAAGTAAACAGAGAAGTTCTTCCCTGCCTTCAGCGGATTTACGCTTACCGTAAATTTGTCGATGATACCCTGAGCAAGCAGATTGTTAACCCGCTCCCTGACGGCGGCTCTCGTCAAATTGACAAGTCTGCCAAGCTCGGCGTGGCTAAGTCTTCCATTGTCCAGCAGATGCTTCAAGATCTTCTCGTCTATTTCATCCAATTGATTAAAACGCATTCGTCTCCCCCTCCTTCTGGTTACAATGTAAACCCAAAATCAATAATAAATGTACAATTGTATATTAATTGTTATACAATCGATGTATAATAAATCGGTATTTCACCTGTTTGTCAGAATACAACACTCATAGTTTACAGGTACACTTGAGTGTAATGCAATCGGGTAACGCTTGTGAAGAGGAAGGTGTTTCGACTTGATTATGTTTTCGCTGCAAATCCTTCTGATCGCCATTCTGGCCGGTATCGTAGGATCAGTTCTGGGCCTTGGAGGGGGCATCATTGTTACCCCGGCTCTAACTCTGCTGTTCGGCGTGAGTATTGAGCATGCGATCGGAGCCAGTATTATTTCGGTTATTGCTACATCAAGCGGCTCTGCGATCGCATATATCCGTGACCGGATTACCAATTTGCGTGTGGGCATGTTTCTGGAAATCGCCACGACCATCGGGGCCATTACAGGGGCTTTTATCGGCGGCCTGATTGCTCCGAATCTGCTATATATCATTTTTGGATTACTTCTTGTCTACTCCGCTGTTAATATGATGAAGAAAAAGAAAGACGATCAACAGGAACTCGTTCCTATGCATCCTGCCGCAGCCAAATTGAAGCTAGCAGGCAGCTACTACGATAAGGCGATCCAGCAGGAAATTCCTTATAATGTGGGTAATGTCTATGGAGGCTTTGCCGTGATGTATGGGGCGGGCATCATTTCCGGCCTGCTTGGCATCGGCAGCGGGAGCTTCAAGGTTATGGCTATGGATGTGTTCATGAAGCTTCCGCTTAAGGTATCTACGGCGACCAGCAACTTTATGATGGGCGTAACCGCTGCAGCAAGCGCCGGCGTTTACCTGTTCCGCGGGGACATTGATCCGCATATCGCCGGCCCGGTGGCGCTTGGCGTCTTAGCTGGAGCCACGATCGGCGCCCGGATCATGCAGCGAATGAAAAGCAAAACGATCCGGATGCTTTTCATCCCCGTACTGCTGTATGTGGCGCTTCAAATGATTTATGAAGGGATTGGGTTTGGCAAATGAATGAGAACACTGAAATTCAGGACGTTGAACTTGCCGTCAGCCGCTGGCTCCGGATTGGTGTAATAATTAGCGCTGCCGTTATCGTCATCGGCCTAATCCTGCTTTTTATCACAGGTGACAGCGGATATCCCGGCAGCTTTTACCCTCACACCTTGTCCGATATTCTCCACGGTGCCGTTCAACTGAGGCCGTATGCCGTCATTACTATCGGATTAATATTGCTTATTCTTACTCCAGTGCTGCGTGTCGCTATCTCGATCTGGGTGTTTATGCGTGAAGGTGACAAGCTGTATGTGATGATTACCTCAATTGTACTGATCATTCTGATCATCAGCTTCGTACTTGGTAAAGCCTGATCACCTGTTATCGTCTCTTCCATCAGCCGACTGCTTCTCCCCAGTCAGATGAACCACCGGCCGTACCGGCGAGGTCAGAATAGCTTTCAGCTGCTGTCGCTTTGCTTTGGGACTCAGCATATACAGCGTATCTCCTGCCTCAATCTTCGTGTTGCCGTGCGGGGCGATAATCTGTTCATTGCGGATGATAGCGGTGAAGAGAATTCCCTCCGGCAGATTCAGCTCCGCAATTTCCCTGCCGGCAATCGCCATAGAGGTATTGACCTCAATATGATTGATTTCTGACTTGGTCTTGTTTAGCGCCGTCAGTTCAAGCAGTGATGGGTTGGAAGGCTTGATGTCGCCGGCAAGTCCCATTTTTTCTGCAAGCGGGGATATGGTCGCTCCCTGGATGATCGCCGAAGTCAGGACAACGAAAAATACAACATTAAAGAACAGGCGCCCATGTTCCATATGGGCGATTAAAGGATATGTAGCAAGGACGATAGGAACGGCGCCGCGCAGTCCCGCCCAGGAGAGTAAAATCTTTTCCCGGAAGGAAAACTTCATGCCCAGCGTACTGATAAATACGCCGATCGGACGTGCTAGCAGCATAAGAATCAGCGACAGCAGGAGCCCGGGACCAACGATCGCCAGCAGTTCGCTCGGAAACACAAGCAGACCCAGCAGTACAAACATGACGATTTGCATCATCCAGCCGAAGCCCTGGTTAAAGTGCTTGATAGAGCGGCCGTAAGACAGCTCCGAATTGCCCATGACAATCGCTGTCACGTATACGGCAAGTAGCCCACTTGCGCCAATGATGGATGTGCCGCTATAGGATAGAACTGCAAATCCCAAAGCCATAACCGGATACAGGCCTGAAGAATCGAAGTTAATTTTGTTGATTACATAGACCGCCAGTCTGCCAATCAGCAGGCCTAGAATCAGTCCGATTCCCATCTCCCATACAAAAGAGAGAATCAGCTTGACTACAGAAGTGTCCGGATGTTCAAAAAGCTCGATCAAGGATATCGTGAGGAACATAGCCATCGGATCATTACTTCCTGACTCTGCTTCTAATGTGGAGGTCAGGCGTTTCTTGATGTTTTTGCCCCCAAGTACCGAAAATACGGCCGCAGCATCCGTGGAGCCGACAATTGCTCCGAACAGAAAACCTTCCGTCCAGGATACATCAAGCACATACTTGGCCACGACCCCGACGACAAAGGTAGTCAGAAGAACCCCAACCGTCGCAAGCGAAAGAGCCGGGCCGATGACAGGCTTAATATCCTCAAATTTGGTCTGCATTCCGCCTTCGAACAAAATAACAATAAGAGCGAGTATGCCGACGATTTGGGTGATGAAGGCATTATCGAAATAAATAAAGTGATTAAGCACCATCCCGACAACGATAAACAGAACCAGTGCGGGCATTCCGAACTTTGATGAGAATTTAGTGGTCAAGACCCCGACGAGCAGCAGACCCGCCATAAGCAGAACAAGTGAGTTAACCAGTGCAGTAGATTCCAAAAGCCTCACCTCCTTGACTAGAATACATACCTTATTATTTGAGCAATCCAATATATATAACCCTTTCGGGTCTCAAGATATTAATGCATTTTCCTGTTCCTTACAAAAAGTAGGATGGCTTTTCCTTTCCGCTTCCCTTTATACTGAAAAAAAAGAATGTGACTCGTATAATGGAGGCGAAAACTAATGATTATCCGCAAAGTTTTACCGCATGAGCTGAGCGAGGCAGCTGCCTTGTCCAATTTTGTCTTCCGCCAGCCTGAGCAGAAGTCTATGTGCAAATTGTTTCCGTACTTGTTTAATCCGGGAATCAGCCACTCTTACGGTGCTTTTACGGAGGAAGGAAATATGGTCGCCTTTATGGGCATGGTGCCTGAAATTATTCGGTTAGGAAGCGCCCGTCTTCATGTATTTGGTCTTGGTTCTGTCTGTACACATCCAGATTACCGCGGTCAAAATATCGCAAGCCGGCTGCTGGAGGAATGCATGGATCATGCCAAACGCTCCGGTGCTTCTCTTGTCTTTGTATCCGGGGATCGTTCCCTGTATATGCGTTCCGGATGCCAATATTTTGGCCGGGTATCGTTCGCTGCCCTGAATCATACAGCAGCTTCCGCACTTCAGGCCGATGCAGCAGAGGGCTGGACAATCCGAAGCATGGTGCCGGAAGATATCTTTGCTGTCACCGGGCTTCTGTCAGCTGCCCAAGCGGGATATGAGCAAGGGCCCACTCAGCTGCTTACCCTGCTCGGTGCAAGCGCGATTCCTGAAATTTACCGTCTCGACTCGCAGGCGCTCGTAGCCATTAGGAACGGAAAAATCCAGGCTTTCGCGGTCGCAGCTGTGCATTCCACGGATGGACGCAGCACAGCGTCTTCCCATGATCCTTCTCAAGCAGTGGAATGGGCTGGTGATGTTCAGGGCTGCGCACTACTTTTTGCCGAAATGTTGAGCCGGTTCCCAGCGCAGCAAATGATTATCCCTGTCCCCTGGCAGGAGGAACGTTTGCTGGAGCTGCTGAAAGCATCCGGGGCCAAGGTTAGTGATGGGCAGAACAGCGGAACCGTCTGGATGACCGACGCCGCTAAACTTCTGGCCCAGTGCGCTCCGCTGCTTCCCGCTGCCTGGGATCAGACTTTCAAGGTGAATAGCGGCTCTGACAATCAAGACAGAAGTTATGTGATTACCACAGGAAGAGAAGAGCTTACGCTGGATGACAACGGGCTGCTATCCCTGCTATTTGATCCCGAATCCCCATCACGGTCCATAGCGCCCAAAGGCTTTAGAACGATTCCATTACCGTATTTGTCTGGTCTTCATTTCGTTTAATCCATAAAAGACGTCTTATCACATTCCGTTGGATTACTATATGAGTTTTGTTTCTTAAAACTCTCATTCTTTGAAACCGGATATGGAGCTGCATCGGCCCTTCAGCACAAATAGCACGCTCTCTTTTGTCTATTTTTGTCCTATTTCGGAACGAGAATCTGATAGCAGACATATTCTATATTGAGTTCACAACGCACCTGAGTGAATCAGCTTCCCAATGCACATAACGCTGCATTCAAAGGAGTGTCTACATGTGAAGCCTGTAAAAACCAAAAGTGTCAGCCGTTCCAATTCAAGTAGCCGTTCCAATTCAAGTATCCGTTCCAATTCAAGTAGCAGTTCCGATGCCATATACCAAAGAAACCTAATTGCGCTTATTTCTCAAGTACTGTTTCTTATTGCCATTATACTCGGTTTATGGGTAGCTTGGCGGGATCTGATAACCGGAAGTTCCTCCGAAGTTCCGGGTTAAAAGTATGCAAAATGACGCCGCTGTGACCATCGGCGCCATTTTGCGTACATATTTATGACTGAAATGCTTTCCGGCATTCCCAGATGTTTTTCAGGGCATGGTTTATTTTCACCGGTTTCGGGCAAGGGTAAAGGTGGAACTTCGATTAAAGGAGATGACCCCTTGTCTGAAGAATATAAAACAGAAACTGATTTAACCTGTGAACGTTACGAAAATGCCGTAAACCACCCGCAAGAGGTGGGCCCTCCTGAGAATGACTTTCGCGAAGTGAATACGCAAACAATCCAAAACATTACGTGTGAACCGGAAGCTTCAGATGATGTAACTGATGAGTATACTGAACTAGAGAACGTTCCGGACGCCGACGATATTCAAGAGAACAGTCCGGTCGATCCTGTCGCAACGGTGGAGGATATGCACGGAACAGATCTGATTAACGGATATGACGGGGATGATTCCGAGTAATCGGTTAGGGCGGTTGCGCCCGACATTCCGCCACCATACATACGGGTCCGCATACGGCGGTTCCAAAAGTTACAATGCTCCAAGTAACGAGAAACCAGACTATTCAGCCCTTTCGCTTCCCATGTAGGAAGTTGGAAGGGCGTTGTTCGTGTTTTGGGACAAAGGGTCTAATTTATATAGGTTTGATAACTTGTAAATGGTTAAATAGTTAGCTATACTAATTACCTCAGTAGTTCATTGTTTGACAATAAACAGGATAATTTTGGAGGTTTATCATGCAAACTGAGAAGAGTCAGGCTCGTCAGTTGTTGGAGGCCATGACCAAAATTAGACGTATCCACTCAAGAGCTGGCCATGACGCCAAGATTCCACGAGGAGAATACCTTATGATGCATGTTATTTGGGAATTCATGTCTAAGAAGCATACCCAAAATAATAGCAGTGAGGAAATCCCCCCTGGTATGAAGGTATCTGAGCTCAGCGAATATCTTAAAATATCCTCCCCTTCTGTATCGCAAATGGTTAATGCTTTAGAGGAGAAAGGGTATGTAGAACGGGTGATGACGAAGAATGACAGACGTGTCGTTTACATTTGTCTAACCGAGCAGGGTAAGCTGATTTTGGAAAAGGTAACGCAACAATTTATGGCATTTACTGATGAAATTATTGACAGACTAGGTAAAGAAGAAACCGATCAATTGATCCATCTATTCAATCGTCTGTATACCATCATCGGTGACATTAAGGACGAAAAATCCAGTAAATGAAAATGTAAATGTAAACTGTTCCAACAATCTTTTTGAAAGGAAGCAAACTCGTTATGATAAAACTTGCCAAATACTTAAAGCCCTTTATGGCAACATTGATCTTATCTATTGTACTGCTATTCGGGCAAGCCATGGCGGACCTCAACTTACCGAGCTACATGTCTGATATCGTGAATACCGGTATTCAGCAAAGCGGGATTGAGAATGCCGTACCAGAGGCAATTAGTGAAAATGGTTATACGTTAATGACTACGTTTATGACTGATCAAGAAAAGTCTGTCGTAGCGAAGAATTACACACTTGTTTCAGCCGGAGATCAGAAATACGTAAAAGAATATCCTCTGGTTAAAACGGAAAATATATATGTTCGTAATGCAGAAGGCCCAAATTCGACTGACGAGTTGAACGCGATCTTCGGCGAAGCAGCAGGAACATTCATTAATGTCTCCAAAGAATTAGCTGCCAAATCAGGGGGAAAAGCAGCCCCTGCCAAAGCAACCGATATGTCGGATGTTAATTTCGATGAGCTCTATAGCATGATTCCGACGTTCCAGAAATTGCCGCCCGAAATCATTGATTCCGCAAGAGCCAAAGCAGAACAAATGGACCCGGCCATGCAGAAGCAGACAGGTGTCGGATTCGTTAAGCTGCTCTACAACGAGCTTGGCGTTGACATCGGCAGTCTCCAGAATGCGTATATACTCAAAACAGGGTTAATCATGCTCCTCATCGCCTTAGGCGGTGCAGCTGCAACGGTTGGAGTCGGCTATTTATCAGCTCGAATTGCCGCAGGTGTAGCTAAAAAAATACGCAGGGATATTTTCGAGAAAGTAGAGAGCTTCTCCAATAATGAGTTTGATAAATTCTCAACTTCATCCCTGATTACACGCACAACCAACGATGTTACACAAGTTCAAACGCTCCTCATTATGGGGATCCGGATCATGTGCTATGCACCAATTCTAGGTATCGGCGGTATCATTATGGTACTCAAAGAAAACTCCTCCATGACTTGGATTATTGGCGTTGCCGTTTTCCTGCTCCTTTTATTAATCGGAGTGATCTTCTCCATTGCGATGCCGAAATTTAAACTGATTCAAAAACTGATCGATAGGCTCAATCTGGTATCCAGAGAAAATCTAAGCGGACTTATGGTTGTAAGAGCCTTTGGTACGCAGAAGTTCGAAGAGAATCGCTTTGATGCTGCCAATACGGATTTAACACAAACCAACCTCTTCATCAACCGTGTGATGGTCTTCATGATGCCTGCAATGATGCTTATTATGAACTTTATTACCCTGCTCATTGTCTGGGTCGGCTCCAAGCAAATTGCTGATTCCGCAATGCAGGTCGGCGACATGATGGCATTCATCCAATATGCAATGCAAATCATTATGTCCTTCTTGATGATTTCGATGATGTTCATTATGGTTCCACGTGCTTCTGTATCGGCAGGACGTATTGCAGAAGTCCTCAATACAGAGCCGTCAATCTTGGATCCTAAAGATCCGAAACCGTTCAATAACAGTAATCGGGGACTTGTTGAATTCCGAAATGTAAGCTTCCGTTATGAAAATGCTGAAGAAGATGTTTTACACAATATATCTTTTACAGCCAAACCTGGAGAAACGACCGCCATTATTGGCTCAACAGGTGCAGGTAAGTCTACATTAATCAATCTCATCCCGCGGTTTTATGATGCAACCGCTGGCGAAATATTCGTAAATGGTGTCAACGTCAAAGAGGTTACGCAGCATGACCTGCATGATCAAATTGGTTATGTTCCGCAAAAAGGCGTATTGCTATCCGGTACGATTGCGTCCAATCTGCGTTACGGCAAAAGAGATGCAACGGATGAGGATGTACAGAAGGCAGCTGAAATTGCTCAAGCACAAGAGTTTATATCGAAGCAGGAAGAAGGCTATGATAAAGCCATCTCCGAAGGAGGAACCAACGTCTCTGGGGGACAGAAGCAGCGTTTATCTATAGCCCGTGCACTGGTGAAGAAGCCGCCAATTTATATTTTTGATGACAGCTTCTCAGCCCTGGATTATAAAACGGATGTCGCTCTGCGTCGTGCTTTAAAAGAGCAAACAGGCGATAGCACCGTTCTCATCGTTGCACAGCGTGTCAGCACCATTATGACTGCAGAGCAAATTATCGTTATTAACGATGGTGAAGTCGTCGGAATCGGTACTCATGAAGAGCTGCTAAGAGATTGTCCGACTTATTATGAAATTGCATCATCACAGCTTTCTAAGGAGGAATTACAATGAGCGACAAAACCTCCAAATTTAAAAAACAACCTCGCAGGGGCCCTATGGGTGGTGGACCTGGCGGACCTGGCGGTATGATGGTTGCCGAGAAAGCCAAGGATTTCAAGGGAACATTCAAGAAACTGATTTCCTATTTAGGTCAGTACAAAATGGCAATAGGCGTCGTCATGTTATTCGCGATTGCCTCTACCGTCTTTAATATCTTAGGTCCGAAAATTCTCGGTAATGCCATAACCACGGTGTTCGAAGGCGTTATGAATATGATCGCGGGCAAAGGAACGATAGATTTTGACTATATCGGTCAAATCATGATCATTCTTGTCATTCTGTATCTGATCAGTGCATTGTTTGGTTATTTACAGGGTTATGTGATGTCCAGTGTATCGATGAAGGTTACGTATAATCTGCGTCGGGATATTTCCTTGAAGATTAACCGGCTTCCACTGAAATATTTTGACAAACGAAATCATGGTGAAGTCTTGTCCCACATTACCAATGATGTGGATGCCATCAGCCAAAGCTTGAATCAAAGTCTGACGCAAATCATTACTTCGGTAACCACGATTATCGGGATTCTGTTTATGATGTTCTCAATCAGCTGGCAGATGGCTCTTGTGGCTTTAGCCGTGCTTCCTATATCGATGATCTTCATTATGACTGTGGTGAAGAAGTCGCAGAAGCATTTTAGCAATCAGCAAAAATTCTTGGGCGGAGTCAACGGCCATATTGAAGAAATGTATGGAAGCCATATTGTGATGAAGGCATTTAACGGCGAAGAGGAATCTGTCAAAGAGTTCGATAAGCATAATGACAAGCTGTATTCCTCCGCATGGAAGTCCCAGTTCCTATCCGGCATGATGATGCCAATCATGATGTTTATCGGGAACTTAGGATATGTAGCGATCAGTATTCTTGGCGGATACTTGGCTGTCAACGGTAAGATCTCTGTCGGTGACATTCAAGCATTCATTCAGTATATGCGTCAATTCACCCAGCCTATTGCACAGGTTGCGAATATTTCCAACGTGCTTCAGCAAACTGTTGCAGCGGCAGAACGCGTGTTTGAATTCCTTGATGAAGAAGAAGAGCCTGAGGATACAAAAACGCCAGCTTCTGTCAGCAACATTAAAGGCGATGTAACCTTTGAGCATGTTCATTTTGGCTACACTGAAGATAAGACGATCATTAACGACTTCTCTGCAACGGTTAAAAATGGTCAGAAGGTCGCGATTGTCGGACCTACAGGGGCAGGTAAATCAACGATTATCAAGCTATTGATGCGATTCTACGACATTCAAGAAGGTGCAATCCTAATCGATGGCGTGAATATCAAAGACTTTACACGCAATGACCTGCGTTCCTTATTCGGCATGGTATTACAGGATACTTGGTTGTACAACACAAGCATCAAAGAGAACATCAGATACGGCAAGCTGAATGCAACCGATGAAGAAGTACTGAAGGCAGCTAAAGCGGCACAGGTTGACCACTTCATCCGTACGCTTCCAGATGGCTATGACATGGTTCTGAATGAAGAAGCAAGCAACGTATCTCAAGGGCAGAAGCAATTGCTCACCATCGCCCGCGCGATTCTTGCTGATCCACAAATCCTGATCCTCGATGAAGCAACAAGCTCAGTCGACACCCGTACGGAAACGTTGATTCAGAAGGCGATGACGAATCTGATGAAAGGTCGTACGAGCTTCGTGATTGCACACCGCTTATCCACGATTCGCGATGCGGATATGATTCTCGTGATGAAGGACGGCGACATTATCGAACAAGGTAATCATGAGGAGCTGCTTGCTAAGGGAGGCTTCTACGAAACCCTGTACAACAGTCAGTTTGAAGAAGTTGAAGCAAGCTAGGCTGAACACCTACTTTCATAACAAAAGGCAGTGAAACAATAGAAAAAGAGGCGATTAGGAATCCGATGATTCCTTAATCGCCTCTTTTTGTTACATAAAACCAAGTACATGTACCAATGCGAAGCCCATAACCGACAACACGATTGAGCCTAGCAGTCCGGCTACAAACGGCTTTCCTCCGTTGCGGCGGAAGAAGGCAAAGTCAACGTTGAGGCCAAGTCCGGCCATCGCCATGGCCATCAGGATATAAGAGAGATTAACGATCTGCGTAGCCACTTCATGCGGGATGATACCCAGTGAATTGACACCGCTCATGAGCAAGAAGCCAAACACAAACCACGGAATTTGAACTTTGTTTTTTTGAACCGTCTTATCTTCTTGTTTGCGGCTGGCCCAGTATCCGACGATCAGCGAGACCGGAACTAGAAGGGCTACCCTTGTCAATTTGACGATGACAGACATATCCACCGCTTCTTTGCCGCCTGGCGCCGCCGCCGCGATAGCGTGGGCTACCTCATGCAGCGTCCCCCCTGCAAATGCACCGTAAGCTGCTGGCGTTAACCCAAGAAAAGGATAAATAGTTACATAAATCAGCGTAAACAGCGTACCAAGGATGGCTACTGTCGCCGCACTGACGGCCGTTTCCTGTTCCTTCGCTTTGATCAGCGGAGCAATGGCAATGACGGCTGCAGCGCCGCAAATCCCTGTACCGCATGCCGTCATAAGCGACATCGTCCGGTCTACCTTCAGCATCCTTGCAAGTCCATACACGATAAAGATGGTTACTGTAATATTTACCATGGCGAGCACAATAACTTTCGGCCCGGCATTGGCGATATCCGTCAAATTCAGCCTCATCCCAAGCAGGATGATCCCGAAGCGGAGCAGCTTTTTATTGGAAAATGCAACCCCAGGCATAATATACTGTGGCACCCCGACCGATGCTCTGTAAATCATCCCGAGGATAATCGCCAGAACAAGCTGTCCCATAATGCTGAGAAATGGAAGCAGCGATAATCCTTTAGCGAGCAGGGACAAAATCAGCGTCAGCCCGACTCCTAAAATAAACGCGTTCGTCTTTCTTTTTCTGCGAGGAACCGCAGACTCTTGTGGTGATATCATTGGTATTACCATCCCCTTTGTTCTAACTCTGTCGTTCTCATACGTCTCACTATAATGCCTCCACGCTCAGGAAGGGAAATACCGATTTGCTATCCCTATCATGAGGAATACTTATGGTTGGGAGAGTAGTTATAAAATGCATATTATATTTAACAAAATGTAATATATATATTACATAAAAGTGATACATATGTTATAATGCGGTCATGAGGAGGTTCGATGCTTTTTGGTGAATCCCGTGAAAATAGCGCGCATTCAAGCAGGCTTAACCCAGCAGCAGCTGGCAGACCAAACCGGCGTTACCCGCCAGACGATCAGTTTGATTGAAAAAGGGAGCTATAATCCGTCATTAAAATTATGCCTGGACATTTGCCATGCCCTGAACCGTACTTTGGATGAACTGTTTTGGGTGGGCTGAGACTTTAGCATAAATACCGAAACTGGAGGAATTGCATCATGATCACCGATACATTGAAAGTGTTTGTTACGGTAGCCGAGCAGCGGAACTTTTCCCAGGCCGCCAAATTGCTTAATCTGTCCCAGCCAGGCGTGAGTCTTCATATCCGAAATCTTGAGAACGAGTTCGGTACCAAATTGATGCACCGCTCACCCAAGCTGGTTAAATTAACCGAAGCCGGAGAAATATTGTTTGGCAAGGCACAGCAGATCCTGGCGATGTATGATGAAGCGAAGCAGGATATTTACATGCTGAGAGACGAGGTAACAGGCTCTTTGTCTATGGGGGCAAGCTTTACGATCGGAGAGTATATTTTGCCGCGGGTGCTTGCGGAGTATGCCCAGCAGTACCCTCTCGTGGATGTGCAGGTTCATATCAGCAACTCGGACAATATTTTGCAGGACGTCCGGGCAGGACGTTTCCATATCGGTTTAGTCGAAGGTAAAGTTGACGCAAAGGACCTGCAGGTCACTCCCTTTATGAAAGATGAAATGGTCCTGGTTGCCTCCCCTGATCATCTGCTCGCTTCTGGAAAAAGCGTTGACGTAAGCCAGCTTCAAGGCCATGTCTGGGTGATGCGGGAGACGGGCTCAGGTACACGTGCATATAGTGACAGATTAATTCAGGATAGCGGCTTGTCCGTTAAGCGCAGCTTTGTGTTTAACAGCAGCCAGAGTGTAAAGGAAGCCGTAACCTGGGGGCTCGGTATCGCCCTTCTGTCGCGCTGGGTCGTCTGCAAGGAACTTGAGAGCGGCGAGCTCTGTGAAATTCCCATCCGCGGAATGAAGATCAGCCGGGATCTGTCCCTGCTGCAGAGCAAGGATGAGCCGGCTGTCATGGCGGTGCTGAAGTTTATTCAAACCTTGAATCAAAACGTTCAATAGCTTTATGCGGATTTCTGACTTTCCTGCTGCTTCAGAACAGCGGCGGAGCCAGCAGGCTGGCGGTATGCGACGAAGTATGCCCCTGCAACGAAAATTGCGCCTCCAACCACGTTGCCTAGGAATACCGCAACAAAGTTTGGGAAATATTGTGCCCAAGTCATTTGTCCGGCGAAAATGGCGGCTGGAATCACGAACATATTCGCAACAACGTGCTGGAAGCCGATAGCGACAAAGGCCATAACCGGGAACCACATGCCGGCGATTTTCCCGGCAAAATCTTTCGCGCCGAAAGCGAGCCAGACAGCAAGACATACGAGCCAGTTGCAGCCGATGCCAGACACAAATGCCTGTATAAAAGTATCATTGACCTTGGCACCTGCAATGGCTGTCGTCTTCGGCAAGAAAGCGCCTTCGGTAAGGCCAACCACATGCCCAAAGAAATACGCGACGAACACTGCGCCTAGGAAGTTTGCAATGGTCACCACAATCCAGTTTCTCAGTACGGCTCCGAAACCGATTTTACGTGAAAACCATGCCATTGGCAGCGTCATCATATTGCCTGTCAAGAGTTCTCCGCCTGCAAGCAACGTCAGAATCAGACCTACAGGAAACACGCAGGCTCCCAGAAAGCCCGCAAACGAACCCCATTCCTTAGGCGCCGTTCCGATGACACGGATATCCAGCAGGAATCCCAGAGCAATAAAAGCTCCGCCCAAAAAGCCCAGAACCAGCAGTGAGGACAGGGATGCTCTGGCCTTCTTCTCCCCTGTTTCTGCAGCAATGTCTTTAATCTGCTGTGGTGAGTAAAACGATGACATAACTTATACCTCCATAAACTTTTTTCAAATGCTGCTCTTTTCGAAAACACAACAAAAAAACCGCCACGAATCCTTCTGATCAAAAGAAATACGATACAGAAAGATTAGTGCCGGTTAATTCTCCTACCCGTTTCCTATAGGAGCATCAATCACACGTTCATTTCAATCAATAGAGAAGCTGCAACACCTACAGCCCTTCCATTGCTATGACATTTCATACACATGATAAACATACGATCGGTTTTTGTCAAGAATGTGAACGTAAAGATTTTGTATAACCAAAATTTCAACTGTCTAAATTTTATCCGCCGATCCGCGACATCTCTACTTTGGCTCCTCCGCCCTGCCCTTCTCTTGCCGATTCACGCTCCAGAGAATATTGGTCATGGCGTCCACGCCATATGGATGTAATCCGCTCCGCAATCTCGTCATCGGAAGCATCCGAGCGCAGTAGTTCGCGCAAATCATGTCCTTTGGTCGCAAACAGACAGGTATAGAACATGCCATCAGCTGACAGTCTTCCCCTCGTACAGGTGGAACAGAAAGCATCGCTGACAGAAGAAATCACGCCGATTTCGCCTTTACCGTCCAGGAAACGGAAGCGTGAAGCCACTTCACCCGTATAATTGGGATCCGCAGGCTCAAGCGGAAACTCGGCACTAATCCTCTCCACGATTTCCTTTTTGCTGACCACATGCTTCCAGTCCCAGCCATTGCTATTGCCAACGTCCATGTATTCAATCATGCGCAGGATATGGCCTTTTTCACGAAAATAACGGACCATAGGCAGCAGCGCATGTTCATTCACGCCTTTTTGCACCACCATGTTCACTTTCACCAGCAGACCCGCTTCCGCAGCGGCATCAATACCGTCCAGAACCTGCTGCACACGGGCCTTGCCGCCGTTCATTCTCATGAACGTCTCGTCGTCCAGCGCATCCAAGCTGACCGCGACGCGCATGAGCCCCGCCTCGCGCAGCTTCGCAGCCTGCTGTGCCAGCAAACTCCCGTTAGTGGTCAATGCGATATCCTTGACCCCTTGAGTCTGGGATATGCCTGCAATGATTTCGGGCAGCTCCTTGCGCAGGATCGGCTCGCCGCCGGTTATGCGCATTTTTTGTACGCCAAGGCGCGCAAAAATCCGCGCAATCCTGACCGTTTCATCGACCGAAAGAATATCGCCTCGGGATAAAAACGGATAATCTTGATTAAAGATCTCTTCCGGCATGCAGTAGCGGCACCGGAAATTGCAGCGGTCCGTCACGGAAATCCGCAGGTCTCGAAGTATGCGATTGTAATAATCATTGGTTTCCATGATGCTCACTCCATTTCAGTGCACAAAATAACCCGGCTACTCCACATCCGCCGTGTTTTTGTCTAGCTGCCCCCTGCACTCGATAATGCGCTGCGGGTGGGTGTATACGTTACAAGAGCTGCCGCGTACAAAACCGACAGCCGTAATCCCCAGATTTTCCGCAAGCTCAAGCGCCAGCGCCGTTGGCGCCGACTTGGACAGAATCACGCCGCAGCCGATTTTCGCGACTTTAAGCAGAATTTCAGAAGAAATTCTACCGCTGAACACGATGATTTTATCGTTCATGGGAATATCCTGTTTCAGGCAGTGACCATAGATTTTATCAAGCGCATTATGCCGCCCGATATCCATCCGCTCCAGCAGTATACCGCTGCGGTCGCATAGAGCTGCATTATGTACACCGCCCGTTTTGCTGAAGGTTTCTGCGTTCTCCTGCATCGTTCTGACCAGCCGGAAAATATCGTCAAAGGACAGCTCGACAGGTACATCATGCAGCCGCTTGGCCGTCTTCGCGTCATTGAAAAAAACAAATCCCTGACGGCTTGCGCCGCAGCAGGATGTTACATACCGCTTGCTGTACATCTGACGGTGGAGTGGGCTCCACCTACTGACCGTGGCGTGGACGAAGCCCTCGTCCTCCTGAACCCACAGGTCCTCTATTTCATCGATTCCGGAGATCACTCCCTCCGAAGCAAGATAGCCAACAGCCATATCCTCAATATATTCAGGCGTGCAGACCAGTGTAGCGAATTCTTCACCGTTTATTTTGATCGTTACTGGATGTTCGGTGACTATGAGATCCTTTTTCTCCGTTATGTGGCCTTGCTCGTAGCGGATAATGTTCCCCTTTTCTCTCGTCACATCGTTCATCGGTTTCTCATCCCTGTTCTATATTTTTTTCAAACAAGAATACGGAAATAGCCACATCTTCATCGACCTTAATGTCATTAAACAAATGAATCAGCTTCGAACCGCAAAGTTCTTCCAAGCCTTCCGGAACCTTGCATTTGTATAGCTCTTGGATCATATGTGTTCTGGCACTGTGTACCATTTTTTTGCCTTCAGGCGTTTGCGCGATAAATTTTTCCGTAGGGGTAAAATTCCCATACATCCGGGTGATCGCCATGTTCTCCACAAAGGTGGTATGAATGCGCTCCGGGCCTTTGCCAAACGTGTCTTTTCTGACTTTCCGGATAATATCGTTAAACGCAACTTCTTTTTTCATCCCTCAATCACCTCATTACAAGTTTAACACTATACTAAATCCTAGTAACAATGTACAGGACGATTTCGAAAAAAACAGAAGGCTTAGGTTTTGGCTATGACAAATAATTCATTCTTGAATTTGTTCAAGCCGGAGTAGTATAATCATTGGCGAGACACAGTTTTGACAAAATAACGGAATGATCAGTTTAGTAGGCCATTGCTAATCGGTTACTCCACTACAACCTGCCGCACCAGAACTAGCGGACCGGGTTTAGTGGAGTTTTTTGTTTATGGGCATTTTTGTATGCATTTGCAAAGGGTAGTGGATTTTCCGTTATCGAGAAAAAATTGGGGAAATGAGGTTATTTCGTGAGCCAGGAAACTGTAAGTATAACTTTGAACGGACAAAAGGTTGAAGTCAAAGAGGGCATGACGGTACTCGAGGCGATTAATCTCGCGGGCCTTTCACACCCTCAAATTTGTTATGTACCTGAAGTCGACCCGATTCAAACATGCGATACCTGCATTGTTGAAATTAACGGGCAATTACAACGTGCATGCTCCACCAAAGCGGCAAGCGGCATGGACATCAAGCTTTCCTCGAAAAGAGCGAAGGAAGCGCAAACCGAAGCGATGGACCGGATTCTTGAAAACCACTTGCTATACTGCACCGTATGCGACAACAACAATGGCAACTGTAAAGTGCATAACACGGCCGAGCTAATGGAAATCGAGCATCAAAAATATCCTTACCGGCCGAAGGTCGACGCCTCTGAAGTCGATATGTCCCATCCATTTTACCGCTATGACCCGAACCAATGTATCGCCTGCGGTCAATGCGTGGAGGTCTGCCAGAACCTGCAGGTCAATGAAACCCTGTCGATCGACTGGGAAGCGGATATTCCGCGTGTCCGTTGGGACGCTGGTTCATCCATCAACGACTCCTCCTGCGTCAGCTGCGGACAATGCGTAACGATCTGTCCTTGCAACGCCCTGATGGAAAAATCGATGCTCGGTGAAGCCGGCTTTATGACCGGCCTTGACAAACCGATTCTCGATCCGATGATCGAGTTGGTCAAAGAGGTGGAGCCAGGCTACAGCAGTATTTTTGCCATCTCCGAAATTGAAGCCGCGATGCGTGACACCAGAACACGCAAGACCAAAACGGTCTGCACGTTCTGCGGCGTCGGATGCTCGTTTGAAGTATGGACCAAAGGACGCAAGATTTTGAAAGTACAGCCTTCCCATGACGCACCGGTTAATGCGATTTCGACCTGCGTTAAAGGTAAATTCGGCTGGGATTTCGTGAACAGCGAAGAACGCATTACCACTCCGCTGATCCGTCAGGGCGATGCTTTTGTGGAAGCCACCTGGGATGAAGCACTCTCCCTTGTTGCCGAGCGTCTTAGCGGAATCAAGAAGGAATATGGCTCGAACGCGCTCGGATTCATTTCTTCCTCCAAAATTACGAACGAAGAAAACTATGTAATTCAAAAGCTGGCGCGTCAGGTGTTTGAAACGAACAACATCGACAACTGCTCCCGATACTGCCAATCCCCTGCTTCAGACGGCCTCATGTCCACGGTGGGTATCGGCGGCGATGCAGGCTCCATCAAGGATATCGCTGCGGCGGGACTTGTCATTCTGATCGGATGTGCACCGGCCGAAGGCCATCCGGTACTGGCAACGCGCATCAAACGCGCTCACAAGCTGCATGGACAAAAGCTGATCGTTGCGGATCTGCGCAAACATGAGATGGCAGAGCGCTCGGATCTCTTTATCCGCCCTAAACAAGGCACCGACTTCGTATGGCTTGCAGCCGTAACGAAATACATGATCGACCAAGGCTGGCATGACGAAGCTTTCGTACAGCAGCATGTCAATCAGTTCGGTGAATACGCGCAGCTGCTTGAGAAATTCACGCTCGAATTCGCGGAAGCAGAAACCGGCATTTCCAAGGATACGCTCATTTCGATCGCTACGATGATTCATGAAGCCGACGGAACCGCCATCTGCTGGGGTATGGGTGTAACCCAGAACGTAGCCGGATCGCATACATCCGCTGCTATTTCGAATCTGCTGCTTGCAACGGGCAACTACATGCGTCCGGGCGCTGGTGCTTATCCGCTCCGCGGCCACAACAACGTACAAGGCGCCTGTGACATGGGTACCCTGCCGCCATGGCTGCCGGGCTACCAGCATGTATCGAATGATGAAGCACGTACCCGTTTCGAAAAAGCTTACGGCGTAAGCATCTCGCCAAAGCCAGGCATGGATAACATCCAGATGCTGGATGCCGTGGAACGCGGCGAGCTGAGGGGCATGTATCTGGTCGGCGAAGACATGGCTTGGGTCGACTCCAACGCCAACCACGTGCAAGGACTGCTCAGCAAGCTGGACTTCTTCGTCGTTCAGGACGTATTTCTGTCCCAAACGGCGCAGTTTGCCGATGTTATTCTGCCTGCCGCTCCTTCTCTGGAGAAGGACGGAACTTTCTCCAATACAGAGCGCCGCGTACAGCGTCTGTACGAGGTAATGAAACCGATGGGCAATTCCAAACCGGACTGGTGGATTACTACTCAGCTCGCGAAACACCTCGGCTTCGACTGGAACTACAGCCATCCAAGCGAAATCTTCGCGGAAATGGCCAGCCTGACACCATTCTTCAGCCAAGCTAGCTACGAGGTATTGGAAGGATGGGGAAGCTTTACCTGGGGCTCAACAACAGGAGAAAGCACTCCGCTGCTGTATACAGACGGATTCCATTTCCCGGACAAAAAAGCCCGCTTCTCGCTGGTTGACTACATCCCTCCAGTGGAACTCCCAGCTGAGTACGATCTCGTGCTGAATAACGGCCGTCTTCTGGAGCAGTTCCATGAAGGCAATATGACGAACAAGTCGCATGGCATCAACCTGAAGCTGCCTGAAGTCTTCGTGGAGATCTCGCCTGAGCTTGCCGCAGAGCGCGGCCTTGAGAGCGGATCGCTGGTTCGCCTTGAATCGCCTTACGGCGCCCTCAAGCTGAAGGCTTTGGTAACAGACCGTGTGCACCGCAATGAAGTGTATGTTCCAATGCACTCCACCAGTCATGAAACGGCAGTCAACCTCCTAACCGGAGGCGCTGTGGATGTTCGAACGCATACACCTGCCTATAAACAGATGAGAGTCCGGATGCAATCGCTGAACATTAAGGGAGCAAATCCGCTTCCGCTCAGCAATCCGCGCAACAAGAAGCGGCATCCGCAAAACGGAGTTGAGGTTCAGCGCAAATGGAACCGTCCTGATTATGTTTCTCTGGTGGACTAAAGGAAAGGTGGTACGAAGATGGCAGAGCCCATTTCTATCATAAAAAAACGTGTACTTAGTGAAGAAGAAGTGAAACAACAGTCGCTGGACCAGCTGAAGGATTCCGTCGCCGAGCATGAACAGGCGATTGAAAAAGCGATTGCCGTTCTAAGCGAGCTCTATGGGAGCGGCGTATTGGAAGCGGCCGAATCGCTGCTGAAGGCAAAAGCTAAAGTTGCCGAAATCGCCCTTCATCAGGCCAAGCGTCCGGAAATGACCAATATGATTAATAACGGCCTCGCAGCAGCGGGGGCACTTTCCGCTATCGATCCGGATCAGACCGCTAAGCTGCTAAGCAGTGTCGCCAAAGGTCTTGAGGAAGCGAAAGAGCCGCAGGATAAAAAGCTGACGATGTTCTCCCTCATGAGCACCCTGAAGGACCCCGACGTGAACCGCGCCATCAGCTTCGGCCTGCAATTCCTTAAGGGAATGGGCAAAGGTCTCGGCGAATAAGTCTAATAGAAAATAAAGAAAACTACCGTATATGCGGTAGTTTTCTTTTATATCAATAACAAAAAAACAGACCCTGGAGTATCGGGCTCCAGGGCTTCAAGCAATCTATTATAAAAGGGGTATGGCTCTATTATAGGAGGCTTATCTTAAAATAAGATGAAAAGAACCTTCAAGACACCTTAAATTTGTCCCTTTCAACCATATCGCTCAGCTTGACAGCCATTCCTCCCTAAAGTCGGTTCTCAATAGCAACTTGGAGTTGTATCAGGGTATTTTTAGAAAAATGGGTAAATATATAAACGAAAGGAGAGTTGACCTATGAAATTATCCGGCAAAACAGCCATTATTACCGGCGGGGCCAGCGGGATCGGACAAGCAACGGCACGCCTGTTTGCACAGGAGGGCGCCAACGTGGTCGTAGCCGATTTTTCTGAGGCAGGACAGGAGGTCGCAAACCGGCTGCAGGATGACGGACACCGCGTCATCTATGTGAAAATGGATGTAAAGGAGGAAAAGGAAATTGAGGCGCTGATTGAACGCACCGTGCATACATACGGTCAGCTCGATATCATGTTTGCCAATGCGGGCATAGCCAACGACGAGCCGGCTGACTCCCTCTCGCTAGAGAAATGGCAGCGTACGCTTGACGTGAATCTGACGGGTGTATTCTTGTCCGATAAATATGCGCTGCTTCAGATGCTGAAGCAAGGCACCGGCGGCGCGATCATCAATACCGCTTCCATTCACGGACATGCAGCGAAGGCCGGAGTGACGGCATACGGCTCCTCCAAAGGCGGCGTCGTGATGCTTACCCGAACTCTTGGCATCCAGTACGCCAGCCGGGGCATCCGCGTTAACGCAGTTTGCCCAGGATACATTGATACGCCGCTGCTCAAGGCACTGCCTCCCGAAGAGAAGCAGAAGCTCGCGGAACTGCACCCGATCGGCCGGCTTGGAAGCGCCGAAGAGATCGCCAAAGCCGTCCTCTTCCTGGCCAGTGACGACTCCTCCTTCGTGGTGGGAAGCAGCCTGATGGTCGATGGTGGATATACCGCTCAGTAATATGCAAAAAAAGCGTCCGGAACTCAGCTTGCTGGCTGAGGCTGGACGCTTTTTTGTACGTTAATATACGCTAATGCGGGTTCCGGCCGGAGTTTCGTTCGCTCTTTTTCCCTTCACATGCCATAAAGACGGCGTGTCCTTGGCGTGACCGATCTCAATATCGAATGGCCTACGTTCCGGAAGCCGGTTGAAGCGCAGCCATAACCTGTTGCCGTCCACCACGCTTTCTTCCATCCGGATCTCTTCTCCGCCTGCTTCCTGCTCTTCGCTAATAACCGGCACGATCCCCCCGGTTGAATTGGGATCCAGGCGCTTATTAAAGGATATGACCACTTCTGTATCTCCATGGATGCCAGCCGCCAGCGGAACGGGAGGCTCATGATACATATATCCGCCGAGATGATATTCGTAGGCGGTCCAGGTCTGATACCCCAAATCATATACAGTGTTCTGGAAGTGGTTCAGCCAGCTGCGGTCCTTAGCCATGTTCGCTCTTGAGCCGACATCAGCCTGTATTCCGAGCGAAAGATCCGGGAACGCCGCCCGAATTGGGGCAGCAAAGCCTTCATAAGAGCTTGGATAATTAGCCCTCAGATTCCGTTTCATCCAATCCGGCCAATGGGTCTGAAGCACATGGAGGTCCGGTTTAACCCTTCCGATCATAGAGATGGCGTCAAGTCCCTGCCATTCCTTCAGCCGTAGGGTGGAAACGGCCCCGCCGTCAACAGCCAGCGACCATGTGGCCACCAGGATATCCGGCCGGGTCTCCCGGGCTCCGCCGCTGCCGTTAATGATTTCATCAATGAGTGCATTGACGGCGTCCACGCGAAAATCAATCCATTTAGCATAAATATCCGGCGTTTTTTTATAATAATTAGCCGCGAATCGGTTAACGAATTCAGGTACGGCCAGCCCGTATTTTTCATGAAAAGCCTGCTGTGCTGCAGCTCCAATGTCTCCGTATACGCCGCGGCGGATACCGTCCCATTCGGGAAAATAGGGCTCAGCAATTTCGATGCCGTCAAATGGATATTCGCGAAGCATCCGTGATACGGTTTCCTTTTTCCACTGCACATACTCCTGCGAGAATGGGGAAAACCGTTCAAATCCATCATTCAGCTCCTTCAAAAGCCCCATTTTCCAGGAAGGCCATTCCGGCGGCAGATGAGAGGTTGAGAATGTCCCGTTTCCGATGACAAGTGCCCAGACGGCAATATCCCGGTGATGAAAGGATTCGATTAGTTCGGTATTCACCTCATTTTCATTCACCACAAAATAATGGACCGTCCGGTAGCCGGCAAGCTGTATTTCTTCAGCAATACTGTCAGCAGAGCGGTTAAGGTAATAAGGAAACAGGGGATCGATTTGGATACTCGGACCTTCTAACGACCAGGCCCTCAGTTTAGCAAACTCATTTCTCACGTTGTTCTCCTCCCTGCGGATTCTAAGAGCATTTACCCTGTACATACACAATATGCACTTGCTTTTTTAGCATTGCCGAAAATGGAAAATTTCACCCTCCGCCTCTCTCCTTGGCAAGAACGCAAAGCGAATTCACTCACCTGCCCAAAATTCGTCTCATACAATAAAGTAAACCAACAAGCGGAGGAATGCTCCATGTCTATACTCAAGCTTAGGAAGAACATAACGCTGCAGCAGCGGCTGGCCCAGCTAACAGGTCATTTGGTGGAGATTAACGGCAAGGGCCTGGGGCTCGAGCCCGGCAAACTGCAGCGTGTATTCAATCGCAATTTCATTCAGGTTCAAGGCGAATTATTCGTTCCTAACAGCCTGCAATCCATTCGGGTATTCGATATCAAACCGGCGGCAAGCACGGTACGTGTCGGCCTGCGAACAACCTTCAGCACGGGTTCGGCCTTTTCCAGTATCCGCCTCGTACAGATCGGCACCAATTTTATTGAAGTCCAGGCCAAAGGCAAGTATCCTTCACGCATTCTGTTTCCGCTGAACAAGATCGAGGGCATCTTTCCGGTCTAATCAGCCCTACCATTCTGCCCATTTCAGCACCGCCAGAGCGGCCAAATGCAGCGGATAGAATGAACGCCATAACCACCTGCGAACGCGTACATCCTCAAGCCGTTTCCAGACGGCCGGACCGTATACGATCATAAGAGTTGGAACGATGCTCAACATCTGCACTATCCCGCCAGGCCCATAAACAAGCAGATACAGCAGATTAAGAAGCAAATGAATAAAAATCAGCTCTTCATTCACAGCAAAGCGGAACATCAGTACCAGCAGCAGCCCATAGGCGCCGTAATCAAAAGGAAAAATCTGCATTACTGTGCCTGCTGCAATTACAATGCCTCCTTTTGCCCATAATGAGGACGTCAGATCCATGATCTGCATGACGGAGGCAGCCATAAACAGCGTAAAAATGACATTGAGGCCATCCGGATTCAGCGCCAGTTGATAAGGAATTTGCGACAAAATTGCAAGTACCAGCAGCCTGGCCAAATACTTGGTTTTCGACCTCGTATACAGATATCCCTTAGCCAATGCATACGCATAAATAGGGAAAGCAATTCTTCCGATGATCCGGAGCCAGAGCTGATTTTCAAAGCATACCATGCCCAAATGGTCTAGCAGCATGGTCAGCATGGCGATCAGCTGCACATGAATTTCCTCCCTTCACTTCCCGTACTTGTCGATGATTTCTATTTTACTTTGTGTCAGCTCTTTCTCCAAGTTCCCCTCTGATGTGATATATTCATAAAAGAAATAATACCATCTCACCTCAAGGAGGGCACTGCTTTGAATTTCGACAAAATCATTACAAGAAATCTCACCGGCTGCGATAAATGGGACGGTATGAAAAATATTTTTGGGACTACGGATGCGCTGCCGATGTGGGTAGCCGATATGGATTTTGAATCCCCGCCTTCGGTGATCGAAGCCATACAAAAGCGTGTTGAACACGGAGTATTCGGCTATACCATGCAAACAGGCGAATACAAGCAGTCCATCGTAAGCTGGATGAAACAGCGCCATGGCTGGGAAATAGAACCGGAATGGCTAGTGTTCTGCCCAGGAGTCGTCCCTGCGCTCAGTTTTGCCGTACAAGCTTTTACCCAGCCGGGGGACAAGGTGGTTATCCAGCCGCCGGTATATCCTCCATTCCACAGCGTTGTAAAGGACCACGGACGCGAGCTCGTCCTGAACCCGCTGAAGCTTGAGAACGGTCAATATTCCATGGATCTTGAAGCATTGGAACAAATTCTCAGCAGCCAGCAGATCAAGATGCTGATTCTGTGCAGTCCTCACAATCCGGTCGGACGGGTATGGACATCCGGGGAACTCGAAGCCTTGGTGCAGCTCTGTGCGCGTCATGATGTCCTGATTATCTCCGATGAGATTCATGCCGATCTGGTGTATGAAAAAGATGCACACACGCCTCTTGCGAAAATTTCCGAGGAGGCGAAGAACCGTTCCATTATCTGCACCTCCCCGAGCAAAACGTTTAATATCGCCGGTCTGAACACATCCAATATCATTATTCCGAATGCGGAAATCCGCAGCACGTTCATGAAAATGCTCGAGCTCTATCACGTCGGGTCGATCAGCGCGATCGGCAGCACGGCGGCGGAAGCAGCTTACACCAGCGGCGGCGAGTGGCTGGATGAAGTGCTAGTCTACCTGCAGAAAAATATCGATTATGTTCTTGAGTATGTGGAGAAGCATATCCCAGAAATCAAGGTTCAGCAGCCGGAGGCAACTTATCTGCTATGGATGGATTTGAGGTGTCTTGGCATGAACCCGGATGAAACCGCCGATTTCCTGCTGACCAAGGCCAAGCTTGCCCTGAATAAAGGATCGGCTTTCGGTCAAGGGGGAGAAGGATTTATGCGCATGAATGTCGCCTGTCCGAAAGCCACGGTCATCGAAGCCATGAAGCGTCTCGATCAGGCGATGACTGCATGGCGTCAAGAGAGCAAGAAGGCATAAACAGCTTTTTGGGTATCCGGTTCAGCCGCTTCAAAGAGAGTCTGGGAATTCCAGGCTCTCTTTTTCATTTGAAATCAACATCATTGTGAGTACTTGAAAAGAAAGCGAAAGTAGCGAAGGGGACGGAATCGATCTGAAGAGGCAGGCAGCGATCGGAAGATCGATCCGTAGTCATAGCGGCCACATCGCTCAAAAATAGTACTATTTTAGTATTGAATCTGAAAATAATTTGTGAAAACTATGAAATATTTGCAGCAATTTGTCGAAATATAATAGAGGATTCTCCAAACAACTGAAGGATCCCAAAACACATACATACATCTGGAGGAATTAAATTTGAAAGCAAAGCGGAAAGGAATCTTACATCTCTTCAGGATCAAAAAAATCCGCAGCAGACTCATGCTCATCATTTGTCTCATGGTTATTATCCCGAATATTGTGCTGGTGTTATTTTCTGTAAACAGCGCTAAAGGGCAGCTTCAGGATAAAATGGAGGATACCATTCAATCCAGTGTCACGCTACTCGATAAGCTTCTTGATACGATGATTCAGATGCAGTTATCCAACGCCAGTCAACTTTCAAGTCAGATTACATCACAGGACATAGACCAGCGATCAGAGCATGCACGAAAGCTGATTGAAGATTACAAATGGCAGCATCCGGAGGTCGAATCCATATCGCTCGGCAATGATCACGGAGCGTGGATGGGATCGCCAGATCCGGGCGCACAGGATTTTGATCCACGTACCCAAGCTTGGTACACACTTGCCCAAAAGTACCCAGACCAAGCCATGGTCGGGAATCCGTCCGTCTCACCCATGACCAATAACTATGTGCTCACCATATCCAAAGCCCTGTCTGACCGGAAAGGCGTCATCAATATCAACTTAAGCATCAATGAATTGAGTAAGACCGTCCAAAATATTCACCTGGGCAAAAAAGGGTATGTTTATCTCTTGGACCGTAGCGACAATATCATGTCTCATCCGACCATGAAAATCGGTGAAAAAGCGACCGGAGATTATCTGAATATCATGCAGCGCCAGAGAGAAGGATTTATCGAATACACCAACCCGAATAGTCTTGAAATTCAGCACGGCTATTACGCGACGAACAGCTTGTCTGGGTTCAAGATCGTGGGTGTCCTCCCCGATGTTGAATATACCGATGCAATGCGCCCTATCTTTTACACAGCCGCAGTCGTGCTAGTCATTGCTGTTGCCATCGCTCTGGTCATCATGTTCTTCATCATTAGAGGGATGACGAGACCGATCGAGCAGCTTAACCAATCATCCATTCGTGTCAGCGAGGGACATCTGAATGAACAGGTTGTGACCAGACGTACCGATGAAATCGGAACGCTGGCAGGCAATTATAACGGCATGGTCGCCTCCCTGCGCCGCATGGTTGAAGATATGGGAGACACCTCAAGCCAGCTCGCGGCTTCCAGTGAGGAAATGACAGCCAGCACGGAAATGAATGCCAAGTCCGTGGAACTCGTCACCGATCTCGTATCCAATGCATCGGAAGGCGCCGTGAGCCAAGCGATGGCAACTGAGGAAACGGCGCGAACCATTGAAGAAATGACGCGGGGCATCCAGAAAATCGCTGAGTCCGCAGGGATGATTGTGGATTCATCGGGACGCACCGAAGGGGATGTACAGGTCGGTAGCCACAAGATTCGTCAGGTCAGCGCCCAGATGGATACGATCCGGCACTCCACGATGGAATCCGCTGAGCTGATGGAACAGCTTCACAACCACAGCGCCAATATCGCAGCCATGAGCACAGCGATTTCGGAAATATCCAAGCAAACGAACCTACTGTCGCTGAATGCTGCCATTGAAGCGGCGCGTGCCGGCGAGCATGGGCGAGGCTTTGCTGTTGTAGCGGATGAGGTCCGCAAACTTGCGGATCAGTCTAACATCACCGCCGATGAGATTCAGCAAACTATCGTTAAAATGACTGAGCTGATCGCAAATGCATTTGACGTCATGAAAAACAAGGTTCAATCTGACGTGAACCAGGGGCTTGATGTTACCGCTGAGGCACTCGAAGCCTTTGTGAATATCGAACAGTCTGCCAAACAGATCTCGGATCAGGTTCAGGATATTTCCGCCGTGACCGAGCAAATGTCAGCCAGCAGCGAAGAAATCTCAGCAGCGGTTCACGAAGTTGCAGGCATTTCCCGCCAGACGGTCGACTCCTTTGAACGCGTAAACGCGGCTACTCAGGAGCAGCTCGCATCCATGGAGGAAATCAGTTCATCCGCAGCCGGACTGGCCCGGATGGCGGCAGATATGCAGGTTATGATTGACCGCTTTAAGCTGGATAAATAAACATATAAACAGGTTTTGAGTGGTTCACAAAAGAAGAGGCCCACCGCTAAGTCCAAATTGACTTCGTGGTTGGCCTCTTCTTTTCGTTTATATTTCACACCTTAAGCAAGTTATTTCTTCATGCGTTCATGCAGGAAGTCTACGATATGAACCGCCTTCATCTGGCCGCTCAGTCCCTGCTCTTCGATGCCATGCTTCATCTGGAGCAGGCAGCCCGGGTTGCTGGTCAGCAAATAGCTGGCACCGGTCGCCTCGACATGCTCCATTTTATGGTCAAGAATCTGTCCTGCCATCTCTGGCTGCGTGATGTTGTAAATCCCAGCGGAACCGCAGCAGCGGTCGGCATTCTTCATCTCGATGAACTGTGCACCCTCGACCTGGCGCATCAATTTGCGCGGGGCGTCCGCAGAACGCATGACGTTGCGGAGGTGGCAGGAATCCTGATAAGTGATCCGTACAGGTTCTGCGTCGCCTGGCGTATTGTCCTGACTGAAATCAAGTCTCCTTCCAGCGCGAACGAGCAAATCGCTGATATCCACGACACGCTTGGCAAACCAGACCGCATCGTCACGCCACTGCGGATCTTCGTGCAGCAGATGATCGTATTCGATCAGAAGCGCTCCGCAGCCGCCGGCGTTAGAGACGATATAATCCACACCGGCTTCCTTAAAGATCTTGATGTTGCGTCTTGCGAGGTCTCTTGCTCCCTCGGCTTCCCCACTGTGGGCATGAAGTGCTCCGCAGCAGTTCTGGTCTCGCGGGATCACGACTTCAAAGCCCGCAGCCGTTAGCAAATCTACCGTATGAATATTGGTTTCTGTAAATAAAACGTCCATGATGCAGCCTCTGAACAGAGCTACCGTGGCGATTTTTTCGCCTTTTGCCGGATGGCGCTCGCCAATTTGTTCTACGACGCCCTGACCGGTTGCATCCGGCAGGATTTTCTCCATGTCGCGCATATGCTTCGGAAACAGCTTCATTGCCCCCGTAGCATGAGCCACGTTACGAAGCCCGGATTTTTGATAAAACTTCAGCCCACGTCCAACCCATTTCATCCGTTTCTGATGCGGGAATACCGTCTTGAATGCAGCCTTGCGCGTCACTTTCACCCATGTTTTATGCTCTTTATGATCTTCAATCGCATCCCGCGCCTGCTCGATGAGCTGTCCGTACTGGACTCCGGCTGGGCACGCAGGCTCGCACGCACGGCAGCCCAGGCAGTGATTCATCTGATCCTCGAATGCCTGATCCGGTACCATGATGCCGTCTGTGACAGCTTTCATGAGAGCGATCCGTCCCCGCGGGGACTCCGCCTCAAGGCCGGTTTCCGAGAATGTCGGGCATGCCGGAAGGCAAAAGCCACAGCGCATGCAGTTCGTCAGTTGATCCTCATCGAGGCGTAAACGGAGCTTCTCGGTTAGTGCGTTCATTTGCTCGGTTTGCCCATTAGCCACGCTGAATCACCACCCGTTTGCGTGTTTCCTTCGCGAATACTTTGCCTGGATTAAGGAGGTTATGAGGATCAAAAGAACTCTTGATCGCTTTCATGACCTCCATTCCGGCTGGTCCCACCTTCCATTCCAGAAACGGCGATTTCACCATGCCTACCCCGTGCTCTCCGGTAATGGTTCCGCCCAATCGGATGGCCGCTTCGAAAATCTCCTCAAATGCTTCATCCACCCGCTCGATTTCCTCTTTGTTGCGCGCATCCGTTGTGGCTGTTGGATGCAGGTTTCCGTCACCCGCATGACCAAATGTACTGATCTGCACCTGATGCTTCTTCGCGATCCGGTTAATTTCAATCACCATATCTGCGATCTTCGAGCGCGGCACGGTCGCATCCTCCAAAATGGTCGTCGGACGCAGTCTCGCGAGCGCCGTGAAAGCACTGCGGCGTGCAGTCAGAAGTTTATCTGCCTCTTCCTGGCTAGCTGCAATGCTGACCTGGTCGGCTTTCTCGCTTTTACAAACTTCCGTAATAATGGCAATATCACGTTCCACGGCTTCTTCGTCGCCGTCCTGCTCGATAATCAGAATCGCTTCCATATCGAGCGGCAGGCCCAGCTTGGCGAAGTCATCCACCACCCGGATCGTTGCATTGTCCAAAATCTCAAGGGTCGCCGGGATAATCCGGTTTTCAATGATTTTGGACACCGTCCGTGCTGCGCCGTATAAGTCCTTGTACATTGCCAGCATCGTCTTTTTATATCTAGGCGGCGGAACCAGCTTAAGTGTGGCCTCTGTGATAATAGCCAGCGTGCCTTCTGAGCCGACCAGAAGTTTCGTCAGATCATAACCCGCTACGTCTTTCATCAGTTTGCCGCCGGTCCGGATAATGTCTCCGTTCGCCAGAACCGCCTCCAGGCCGATGACATAATCCTTGGTCGTCCCGTATTTTAGACCCCGCAATCCTCCGGAGCATTCAGCGATATTGCCCCCGATGGTGGAGATGGACATGCTGCTCGGATCGGGTGGATAGAATAGGCCCAAACTTTCGACATGCGTACTGAACTGCTTCGTATTTAGTCCAGGCTGAACGGTAGCGGTCAGATTCTCAAGATCGATTTCCAATATCTGGTTCATCCGGTGCATGACCATCACCACGCCGCCTTGAACCGGCACGGTGCCTCCGCACAGATTGGTGCCTGAACCTCTGCCTACAACAGGAATTTTGTGGCGGCTCAGCACCTTCATGATTTGTGACACCTGCTCCGTGCTCGAAGGATACACGACCGCATCCGGCAGAGATTGAAGCATAGGCGTTCCGTCATAGGAATGGGTAACAAGGGACTGCGGATCATCTTTGAAATGTTCGCTTCCCAAAATGGAGATAAGTTCGCGTCTTACTTCTTCTTGCAGCAAGGAAAGCCCCCCTTTGAACGAATGAAATATATTAAATTAGTCAGGTCATCTGATGACTTTTCTTGTGAACAAGTATACACTAGAATATATGAATCGAAAATAGACCATAATCGAAAAATTAAAATTTTAACATGTTCGCATTTGCGGTAAAATAAGGGAAGTTAAGGCATTTTAGGAAGGACGTTGAGTAGATTTGACCAACCAGCAAAGGCCGCTTAAGCAGTATGAGTGGGTTATGAATGATTTGAAAAAGCAAATGGATGAAGGGAAGCTATTGCCCGGGGACCGTCTTTCTTCCGTCGTCGATCTGGCCACCCAATATAATGTTGGCAGATCAACCATAAGGGAAGCTCTCAGCGCGCTGAAAGCGATGGGGCTATTGAATATTAAACAAGGAGGGGGAACTTTCGTCAAAGCGCCTCAGGTGGATCCCGTGCATCCTATGCAGGAATATGCCGACCTATGGGAAGGGCGTGCTTCATCGCTGCGGCATGTGCTCGAGGTTCGCCGCGTGCTTGAAACTGGCTGCGCGTCCCTCGCCGCCCTGCATCGCACGAACGCCGATCTTGCTGTCTTCCGCAAGCTGCTTGCGGACATGGAACAGTCGAATGATGAACATTTCATCGAACAGACCGACGTGAAATTCCACCAGCAGATTGCCGCCGCGACCCATAATCCGCTGCTGCGTGACCTGATGGAATCGTTGTCCAACAAGCTGCATGAGAGCATGAAGGATATGCGTGCGCTTTGGTTTTACGCGGAGCGTTCCTCTGCGCAGCGGCTGCTGCAGGAGCATATGCGGATTTATGAAGCTATCGAGCAGCAGGATGCCAAGGAAGCAACAGCCCGGATGGAGCTTCATATCTCCAAGGTGGAGCAGGTTTTGAATGAAAAGAAAGCCGGCGATCATCACCTAACGTGATTATTCCCACCCCTACCAGTCTCCAAGTGGTGCTATAATGGATGAGTTCATAACATCATGTACCATTAAAGGAAGCTGAACATATGATTGCTACGATCTTACTTGAAGTTGTTCTGCCCGTGTTTGTACTGATTGGATTCGGTTCTCTCATGCAGCATATTTTTCGTCTGGACTTATATACCTTGGCCAAAATCAACTTTTACTGTATTACACCCGCCGCCGTTTTTATGAGTATGTATCATTCGGATATGTCGGGCGGCCTTCTTGGCACCGTCATTTTATTTTACGCGCTGTATGTGCTGATTCTGTACCTGATTGGCTCGCTAGCTGCGCGTCCCCTGAAATTCACAAGCAGCATGAAAGCTGCTTTCAACAACAGCATTATGCTCGATAATTCCGGGAATTACGGCATGCCGATTAATGCGCTCGTTTTCAAGGGAGATCCGTTGGCTGCTTCCATACAGGCGCTGATCATGTCACTGCAAAGCCTTCTGACATTCACTTATGGCGTCATTTCGATTCAAGGAGCCAAAATGAAAGGGAACTACCGGAGCATGATCATCGGCTTTTTAAAAATGCCGGTTCCTTACGCCCTGGTCCTGGGTCTGCTGCTGCACGCGCTGCATACTCCCCTCCCAACATTTATCGCTCAGCCCCTAACATACGCCCAACAGTCGATGGTCGCCATTGCACTACTCACACTTGGGGCTCAAATTGTGAAATATCCACTGCGTCTCTATCGTCTTGATATTTATATCAGTATGTTCCTCCGGCTGATTATCGGCCCTGCTATTGGCTGCGCGCTGGTATTCGCCCTCGGGCTCAAGGGAATTCCCGCGCAGGCGCTGCTGATTGCATCCGGGATGCCGACCGGCATCAACACCTCGATTCTTGCCGAGGAATACGCAAACGAGCCTGACTTTGCCGCCCAGACCGTGCTTCTCTCCACCCTGTTTAATGTTGTTACCATCACGGGTGTCATTTCGCTCGCCAAAATGTTTTGATCCTCCAAAAGATTCATGAAGAGGTCTCCTATGGTATATTATGTACAGCAGACAAAAGTACATAAATTTGGAATGCCAGGGGTGAATATCCATTGGATGTATTGGAAAGAAGAATTGCGCAGCTTGAGGCTAACATGAGGCAAATGCAGCAGGAGTTAGCCGAGCTGCGTCAAGAAAGGCGCAGGGCGAACCACCCTGCTGACAGCTTGACAGAAACAGAAGCACCGCATACTGCGGCCCCTCCATACGGGGAAATACCGCAAGGATACGCCGCTCATGAGCAGCAGGGCATGCAAAGGCAGCCTTATCCGCAGCAGCAGCAGCCGACTCCGGAATATCTGCAGCAGCAAGGCATACCCGGTTATCCGCCGGCAGCCAGCCAGGTCCCATCGTATCCGGGGCAAGCGCCGTATGGTTATCAGCAAGCTCAAGGAACGGGACCGGCACAGGGGAACGGTCAGCCCCATTATGATCCGGGATTTAATCCGTATGCTTATCAACAACAGCATGCAGGCGCGGCTCCACGCGAGCCTAAACCGCCCAAAGACTGGGAGCATCTCATTGCGAGGGTATGGCTTCCTCGCGTCTTCATCGTGGTTCTTCTGCTTGGTGTGCTGTGGGGTTTTACAGCCGCCGTCAGTGCGGGCTATCTGACTGAACCCATACGCTGCCTTCTCGGCGTTGTCGTCGCCGCTGTCATGTACTGGCTTGGCGAAAGACAGATCCGCAGCCAGCGCGAAGCACTGGGACAGGTACTCCTTGGCGGCGCCGTCGGCGTGCTGATATTATCCGTATTTGCGGCGCATGAACTGTATGATTTGATTCCTTCAGGACTTGCGTTTGTACTGTATATCCTTTCGATCGCGCTTGGCGTCTTTACGGCGCTGCGGCGGCGCTCCCAGACCCTGATCATTATCGCAACCGTAGCCGGATATTTGATTCCTTTTCTTGTCCATTCCGCTCATCCGAATGCATGGGTGTTTACGGGCTATGAGGCCGTCTTTTCGCTTGCGATGATCGCTGTGGCCCTGAAATTTGATTTTCGTGCAGCCTATTTCGTTGCGGTCGGCGTGCTTCATCTTCTGCTCTTGATCGGTTACGCCGCGGGTGATT
The DNA here is from genome assembly GCF_022898935.1 of Paenibacillus mangrovi. GTDB lineage: Bacteria > Bacillota > Bacilli > Paenibacillales > Paenibacillaceae > Paenibacillus_AQ > Paenibacillus_AQ mangrovi. The sequence goes on from NZ_JALIRP010000008.1 coordinate 249,318, forward strand.
TTAGCGAGAGCCGCCATATTTTTATTGCCGCCGTATTTATTCAGCATGCGGTGCTGCTGGGTTATGCCTTTGTCGGGCCAAAGCAGCGCAAGCTCGATCAAACGTTGTCTCTGTTTCTTGGATATGGCATCATGGTGCTCTGGATCTATGCACTGTACCCGTTCACCGAAGATTCCATTCACTGGAGACCGCTCATGCTGTTCGTTTGGGCGCTCGTCTACACCCTCGCGGCATGGGGAAAACACTTGCAGGCGCAGCGTGCTCCTGTATTTGCCGCTATCGCTACGACCGCTTGGTTCCTGTGGATGCTGGATATTCTGAACCACAGCTATTCCCCGGCTGCCGCCGTTGTCATTGGAACTGCCGGAATCCTGCTTGGATTTAAGCTGAAGAGCTACATGCAGCAGATCACTGCAACGGTGATATTCCTGTATGGTTTATCCGGGACGATTTTCATGGTGATTCATGAAATTGTATCAGCGCAGAGTCTTTCCTGGATCGTGCTGCTGATCAGCATCGCGGTGCTGGCTTACTCGCTCCGGCACATGTCCGAACGCCTATTCTATGATCGTTTGCCGGACGTTCTGATGTGGGTGGATGCCCTACTTGCCATCATCTTTATCACCCAGATCACAAATGTGTTCACGGCTGATTTGACATATGATTTCCGCCATCTCATTCTATCGGCCGTGTGGGCACTCTATGCCATCGCGGTCATCATCTGCGGCGTGCTCCTTCAGAAGCAGATGGTCCGGATTGCAGGAATCGGGCTGCTTTTCCTGACACTGGTCAAGGTCATTATTGTGGATCTGCCGGGTGTATCCGTAGCCATCCGGGCCATTCTGTTTATCGGGCTGGGCGCTTTAGGCATGGTGGTTTCTCGGCTTTTATACAAACGCAAAAACATTCCGCCATCCGCTCCAGCCTCTGATGATACGCCCATTGAACCTTAATTAGCAGCAAATCTTCACGAATAAAAGCAGATGCCCTTCCATTCGGTAGGAGCATCTGCTTTTTTCATTTACCTGCTTCTTATGATGACAGCAGCACGCCGGCAAGTTCACGGTAACTTCCTGCCGTGTAATGCGGCCGATGATCCGATTCAGGCTGCACGGTCCGGTGATTGAACCAAATGGCCGTCCATCCAGCCTCAAGCGCACCCACGACATCGTTTCGCCACGAATCACCGATATAAATGCTGCCAGGTGCTTCCGTTCCCGTCATTTCATTCACATGCGCAAACAAGCGTGGATCCGGTTTGTCATAACCGACAGCGCCGGAAATGAAAATATAGTCGGGCCGGATCCATTGATCCAGCGAAAGCGCCTTGATTTTGGCCATCTGATGCTGCGCAGGTCCATTGGTAATCAGTCCAACGACATGTCCGGCAGACTGTAGTTTGTGGATGAGCTCTACAGCTTCCGGAAAAGGGCTGATCTGGAACTGCCCCTCTAGATATCGCTGCTGAATCCGCGCCGCGTCCTCTTCCGTCACATCGATTCCGAATTCGGCAAGAGCAAGCATGACGCGCTTTACTCTCATCTCCTGCAGATCCTCTTCCGCTCCGGCCGCATTGACCCCGCCATGACCGGCAGATAAGATGTCGCTATAGTATCTGAATCTATGGTATACCGCCTCGTATGGAAATGATTCCCCTGTAGCCAGTACACTTTGGAGCGCCTGTCTAAGCGGCTGCAAATGATCGTAAAGCGTATCATCCACATCGAAGAATATCCCCTTTGGGCACTTTTGAATTTCTGTCACTTCCGTCCCCTCCTTATGTTTGTGATTTTTGTAACAGTAAACAAATCCGTGTCTATTTTAGCATATTTTTTCGCTGTACAAGCGGGTTTCAGTGGATCTACAGATTTTCACAAACACTTCTTTCATGGCATAAAACCCTTTTCAAATGTGACAGAACTGGCACAACTGTTCTACCTTGGGTCAATTATGAACAAAAATGAAAATCGCTGAATTCGCCCCTTTTCCGTGGTTAATCGTTCTATTTGACGTTTTTTCCTGAAGAATGTGAAGTCTGTCACAGAATAATTGGGTTTCACTTCCATATATGGATTTTCTTATATTTGTAATAAAAATCACTGATTACTATCCTTAGGCTATGAGGATTCGCGAATAATCCAAGCTCAGCAATGAAGACATGCTAGAAAGGAGTTTCTTGTGAAGAAAAAAAGATTGTTGTTATCATTAATCTTTATTTCCATCGTTATGCTGCTTAGTGGATGCGATTCGAAACTGGCTGTACTGAATCCGAAAGGTCCCGTAGCGAAAACCCAAGCCAACACCATTATCTTTTCGATTCTGATGATGGCCTTCGTCCTGATCGTTGTGTACATCCTGTACATTATTATGCTGACGAAATACCGGGCTAGCAAAACGAGTGATGATTATGAACCGCCCCATATAGAGGGTAACAAATGGCTCGAATTGACCTGGACAGCGATTCCAGTCATTATCGTAGCCATTCTCTCTGTAGTTACCGTTCAAACTACCTATGCAGTAGAAAAGGTGCCTGCCGGCTATGAGGACCAAAAGCCGCTGGTAATCTACGCTTCATCATCCGACTGGAAATGGCATTTTAGTTATCCAGAAGAAGGCATTGAAACGGTCAACTACGTAAACATCCCAACGAACCGTCCGGTCGAGTTCCGACTCTACTCCTATGGTCCGATTACAAGCTTCTGGGTACCTCAGCTCGGCGGTCAGAAGTACGCGATGACCGATATGATCACCAAGCTGAATTTGGTTGCCGAACATGAAGGTTCCTACTTGGGTAAGAACGCGAACTTCTCCGGTAAAGGCTTTGCCAAGATGGAATTCGAGGTTCAGGCACAGTCGCCAGGCGACTACACGAAGTGGGTCAATGACGTCAAACAAACCGCTCCTAAGCTAACCGAGCAGGAGTTCAATACTCTGCTGAAAACCGACTTCGTTGGACGTAAGTCTTACAGTTCCACGCATCTTGGCTTTGCACCTCCTCCTGAGGGCGACATGGCCGGACATCAACATGGCGGGGACAGCAAAACCGAAAAAGACTCCGGCTCGGAGAATATGGATCATATGAATCATGATATGAGTGGCATGGACATGAGCGGCAGCTCTTCCATGGAACACGGACATTAACATCATAGAGAAAGGAGAATAAAACTGCATGAAATGGGACGAATTTTTTGTAACCGGTGAGCCGATGATTTACGGAGCCGACATCAGTATCGTGCTCGTATCGCTCGCGATCATAATCGGATTAACCTATTTCAAAAAATGGGGATATCTGTGGCGCGAATGGCTCACGACGGTTGACCATAAGCGTATCGGGGTTATGTATATTATATCGGCGCTTCTCATGCTGTTCCGCGGCGGAGTTGACGCCCTATTGATGCGGACTCAGCTTGCAACGCCTGATTCCAAGTTCTTAGATGCGCAGCACTATAATGAAATTTTTACGACGCACGGGGTCGTCATGATCTTATTCATGGCCATGCCGTTTATTATCGGAATGATGAACGTTGTCGTTCCGCTGCAGATCGGTGCACGTGACGTCGCTTTTCCTAGATTGAATGCCGTAAGCTTCTGGTTGTTCTTCTCTGGAGCGATGCTGTTCAACCTTTCATTCGTCATCGGGGGATCGCCGGATGCCGGCTGGTCCGCATACTTCCCGCTCGCAAGCAATGAATTTAGCCCGACGGTGGGCATGAACTATTACTCGCTTGCCTTACAGATTTCTGGTATCGGTACACTCTTGACAGGTGTTAACTTCATTGTAACAATCCTGAAAATGCGTGCGCCAGGAATGAAGCTGATGCGTATGCCGATGTTCACCTGGTCAGTACTCATCACGAACGTCATTATTTTGTTTGCTTTCCCTGTTCTGACTGTAGCGCTTGCTCTAATGATGTTCGACCGCTTATTCGGAACTCAGTTCTTTACGATGGCCAACGGCGGTATGGATATGCTCTGGGCTAACCTTTTCTGGGTTTGGGGACACCCTGAGGTATACATCGTTGTTTTGCCGGCTTTCGGTATATTCAGTGATGTAATCTCTACGTTCTCGAAAAGGAATTTGTACGGATACAAATCCATGGTTGTCAGTATGGTGGCCATCTCGTTCCTATCCTTCCTCGTATGGGCGCATCACTTCTATACGATGGGTACCGGAGCCATGGTCAACAGCTTCTTCTCCATCACCACGATGGCGATTGCTGTTCCGACCGGGGTTAAGATCTTCAACTGGCTGTTTACGCTCCGAAAAGGCAAGATCTCGTTCACGTCACCGATGCTGTACGCGATGGCCTTTATCCCGATCTTTACTTTCGGCGGCGTAACCGGCGTTATGCTTGCCATGGCAAGCGCCGACTATCAGTATCACAATACGATGTTCCTGGTGGCCCACTTCCACTATGTGCTCATTCCAGGTACGGTATTCGGGGTAGTGGCCGGTATGCACTACTGGTTCCCTAAAATGTTCGGCTTCCGCCTGAACGAGCGTTTGGCTAAATGGGCTTTCTGGCTGATCGTTGTAGGCTTCAACACGGCCTTCATGCCGCTCTTCTTCCTGGGACTGGACGGAATGACACGCCGTACGTACACGTACTCCGCAGCCACAGGCTATGGACCGCTGAACATGGTTGCCACCATCGGCGCATTCGTCTGTGCCATCGGCTTCGTCGTTCTGTGCTACAACTTCTACTACAGCTTCCGTCATAGTCCTCGCGACGAAAACGGAGATCCGTGGGATGCACGTACATTGGAATGGAGCACACCAAGCCCGGTACCTGCGTACAACTTTGCAAAAATGCCAATCGTGAATTCTCAAGATGCTTTCTGGTACTCCAAAAAGCAAAAAGTTCCGCTCTATGAAGACGGACCTTATGAAGAGATTCATATGCCTAGCAACAGCGGGCAGCCGGTTATTCTCGGCATAATCATGTTTTTCCTTGGCTTCTTCCTCGTATTCAGCTGGTTCATTCCTGCGATCATCGCAGGGATCGGTGTGGTCATCATGCTGGCGGTTCGTTCCTTCGAACGCGATCACGGCTACCATATTTCAGCGAAGGAAATTGCCGCTACCGAACAGAAATTGCGGGGTGATACCGTATGAAAATAAATGACACACTGCCCCTCGAGTATAGAACAGAGGAGAACAGCAACAAGATCTTAGGATTTTGGCTTTTCCTTGGTGCAGAGATTGCCCTGTTCTCTACGCTGTTCGCCGTGTATTTTACACTCTGGAACCGAACGGGCAACGGCCCGACCGGAAAGGATATTTTTGAAGTCAGCGGCGTCATCTGGGAGACTCTCCTCCTGCTGACAAGTAGTTTTACTTGCGGCCTCGGTATTCATGCCATGCGCCTCAATTTGAAGAAACCGATGATGATTTTCTTCGGTATTACGCTGCTGATGGGCCTTGGCTTCCTTGGCATCGAGATTACCGAATTCGTGAATTATGTTCATGAAGGTGCAACGATGCAAACCAGCGCCTTCCTGTCCAGTCTGTTCATTCTGCTCGGTACTCACGGTCTTCACGTGACCATGGGTATCCTGTGGGGCTCAAGCATCCTGATTCAGGTCAACCGCGAAGGCTTTACAGATGCGACGGCAAACAAATCGTTTATCTTCTCGCTGTACTGGCACTTCCTTGACGTGGTCTGGATCTTCATCTTTAGCTTTGTCTACTTGAAAGGATTGATGTAATATGGCACGATTATTCCCGATACGTCACGTGATGGGATATATCTTCTCGCTAGTCCTTTCACTTGTGGCACTGGGCGTTATCTACTGGGATCTCACGTTCACCGGTGCGATGGTCATTCTGATCATCAGCGCATTGATTCAGGCATCGCTTCAGCTGGTCCTGTTCATGCACATTGGTGAGACTTCCTCCAAAAAGACGCTGTACATCAATATCGCTTATGCGGTATTCGTTGGTCTCGTAACGATCTTCGGTACGCTCTTTACGATGGTTTGGGGTATGTCATAAGTTTGATCATATGAAAAAGGCTGTCCCGTGAGGGGCAGCTTTTTTTGTGTTGAGGGCAGCGCTTTGCGGTTAACGTTATACGTCTGAGCTCCTGAGCAGCGCTCCGCGACCAAACGTTGCTACAATCGCTGTTGTCACCGGATTTATTGAATTAATCATTATTGTATTAAATCCGGTGACAAAGGCGACCGCTTCGCTTTTTCGCAATCGTTCGGCCTCTCCGCTGGTGCAGTGTTATGTGTTCGTATGAAGAAAAACGCAAGACTTGAATACTTAAACGCCACTGGCTCAACTTCGCTTGCAGCAAAAAGGCTGGACGTATTTGTCCAGCCCCTAATCCTGCTTACTCCCCGTGCTCCGCAATATACTCCGCCAGTTGGCGGTAGATGCCTACGATCTCCTCCATCGGCATCCGCACCAGACCGCTCGATGAAGGCGCCACGAACTCGTGAATCTCGGGGACCACCGGATTTGGCTCGAAGCCCCAATTCACTTTGGCTCTTTTGCTGTATTCGGTGTATACGCCCTTGCCGACAAAGCAGGCAATCTTCGGACGGTATTTCATCAGCTTCGCGTGCAGAATTTCTCTTCCCTCCGCGTATTCGCTGCGGTCGATATCGTCGATGCCCCGCGTTGGCCGGGCTACAATATTCGTAAAGCCGTATCCGATCCTCAGCAGGTCCTGATCCTCGGATGCATCATACAGCCGGGGCGTCAGTCCTGCACGATGCAGAATCCGGTAAAAATTGTTGCGCGGATTGGCGTAATGATGACCGGTCTCTCCGGACAAGAGGCTTGGATTAAAGCCAATAAACAAAATGGACAGTCCATGATCTAGATGATCCGGTATTTCCGGCATCACGTCTACCTCCCTTTTAATTTGCTGAAAATATATTTAAACAGAAGTTGCACGCAATCTATACATCCGAATCACCGGGAATGTGCTTCATACAAAAAAGACTCTCGCCGAGAGTCCTTTCGTTATTTAGCCCTTCAAGTCGCGCCGCGCTATTGCCCCCGGCTTCTTTTCTAATACAGCTTGTCCGAAGTCGCCTTGGCCGTGATTTCCCGGTATTTGATCGCTTCGCTTTTCATTTTCAGCGATACAGCGACGTTGAGAATATCAATAATCGCAAGCTGCGAGATTTTGGCTGCGAGCGAGCTGCCCTGCAGCGGATTTTCCCGGCCCACCATAATGAGAACGATATCCGCTAACTTGGTGATCGGCGATCGGGCATTGCTCGTAATGGCAATAATGCGGGCTCCCGCTTTTTTGGCAATGTTCAAGTTATCGATCGTATCCTTGGTGCTCCCCGAAATTGATAAGCCGACAGCAACATCTCCCTTATTCATCAGCGAAGCCTGCATCGCCTGAAAATGGGTATCTGTGTTCGCGATGCTGTTTTTACCGATCCGGGCAAAGCTGTGCGCTCCCTGTGTTGCCGTTAAGCCAGAGGATCCCACACCAAAAAAATGAATATTAGAAGCTTCCGTCAGCACATCGATCGCCTGGTTCAGCTGATCCTCATTGACCAGCTCACGCGTCTGCTCCAGCGTCCGGAGATGTGTCCCAATAATTTTTTGGCTGAGTGTGAAGGGATCGTCATCCTCCGCGATTTCCTCATGAATATGATCGGTAGGCTTCACCAAATCCTGAGCTAGGGAAAGCTTGAAATCCTGAAACCCCTGAAACTTCATTTTCCGGCAAAACCGTAGTACCGTCGTCTCACCGACATCCGCCTTTTCCGCCAGCTCAGTTACTGAATCATAGATCAAATCCTGGGCGTTCTCCAAAATATACTGCGCGACCTTCTGCTCGGTCTTGGTCAAGCCGTTAAAATGACTCCGGATACTGAGCAGCGTTTTCCCCATTTCCTGTATGCTTGGCAAAGCCTTCGTCCCCTTCCTCTTTCATTAACATTCAAACATATATGCTAATCTGGGAGAATATTTCCAGTCGAATATAATGTGAAGGTTAATTCCGCCTGTAAGTTAATCCTATTGTACTCGGTTGATTGATCGCTTTGCAAGCGGATGCACATGGGCTGCACATAGAGAAAACCCGCGATAGATCATCCTAACGCAGGTTTTCCATACTGTCCTATTTGGCTTCAATTCTCTTTTCCACACACCACTTAATCACAAAGAGATAAACGACGCAGAGTATAGCTTCAAACCCTAATACGCCTAGCGCGTTCCAATTCGTACTCGCCGTTACCGGCTTAGACGCTAACACACCATTGATGATTTCGACGTGGAAGGTCACCAAACTAAAAGTCTGGTTAGTATCCTGATTGAACAGTAGCTTTTCAATAAAAGTAATCACGGTCTCCATGCTCAGGAACAGAAGGAAACCGACCCAAAATACGCCTTTTCTCGTGATGCTGCGCGCAAGCGCAATGATAATGTAAATCGTTAGAAAACCGTAAATGGTCGTAAAAATGGCCTCCAGCACAAGACTAGCCCATGCGTACGCAGGAAGATGAACGTCTCTTAAAACGGAAGTATCGATATGGAAGGCAAAATAAAGAGTCACGCCTGCTCCAATCAGGAACAAAACCAAGGTATTTATCGCTCCGTAAACGAGCGACGCCCACACGTAGGAGAAAGTATTGACCGGAAGAAGCCGGCGGCTGATCGATTTAATGTTGTAATCGAACACATTCACATTGTTAATCGTGAAGATGGCAGCGGCCACAATGAAAAAGATAACGGTAAAAGCCATCTTCACATCCAGAGAGGCACCCGATCCTAGCAGTACCAGTTCGCAAAGGATCAGCGCAGCTGTTACCCCGAGCAGAAGAGTCGCATTGCGCCGCAGATCGTATTTAAGCAGCTTGATCATTCGCCGAACACCTCTTTGAACATGTCGTCGACGCTCCTTCCATGCTTCATGCGGATACTCTCCACTTCTTCATACAGCGTGATGCTCCCATTATTTAAAAACATGACCTCATCAAAAATCCGCTCCATATCCCGTACCAAGTGGGTACAGATGATAAGGCTGCTATCCTCGCTATAAAAGCGCACAATCGCATCCAGAATTTTGCCGCGGGCCACGGGATCGACCCCACCAATCGGCTCATCCAGCAAATAGAGATTCACGTTCCGGGAAAGGGCCAACGTCAATTGCAGCCGCTCATTCATACCTTTGGACAGAACGCTGACGCTGCTCTTTGCGTCCAGGTTCATGAAATCGAGCATTTCGAGGGCCTTTTCCACATTAAAATCCGCATAAAAATCCTTATAAAAGGCGACGGCATCCTTCACCTTCATCCAGTTTTCCGTCATCGGACGGTCAGGCATATAAGAAATCAGGCTTCTCGTTTCTCTGCCAACCTTCTTACCCATGACCGAGATCTCTCCGGCTGTCGTAGGGGTAAGACCCGCGATCATTTGCATCAGCGTGCTTTTCCCGCTTCCGTTCGGACCCAGCAGACCGATAATTTTGCCTGATCCAATGTCAAAGCTTACGTTATCCAGTGTCTGCTTGAAGCCGTACCTTTTGGATACACCATTAACCTTCAGCAATGCGTCCATCCAGATTAGCCCCCTTTTGGTCCTTGCCGCCGTCTGCTGTAACAGCTTCTTTTACGATCGTAACGATATCCTGGTTTTTGAACCCCAGCTCCTGCATGCCGTGAATAAACTGGTGAAGCAAATCTCCTGCCATTTCCTTTTTGATCGCCATAATTTTCGATTCCTCACTTGTCACATATCTTCCTAGGCCGCGTTTCGTTTCAACCACTTCCTCGCGCTCCAGCTCCTGAAATGTCCGCTGAATCGTGTTGGGGTTAATCTGCAAATCCGCGGCAAGCTCCCTTACGGACGGAATTTTATCTCCGGGCTGAAGCAGCCCGGAAACGATCTGCCGTTTGATATGATTCATGATTTGGAGATAGATCGGCAAATTGTTGTCAAATTCGATGCTCAAGTGGCTAGACTCCTTTCGCCGTCAGCTTTATGCCCTTGGCTGCATCAGGCTATATCACGTCTCTTAAACGTAACAAAGCTGGCGCCAAGAAACAAGACTATATATACTGCCAGCACCGCGATTGAGAAAGGAAGTGTCATTCCTTCAATCGGCGGATGTCCACCGTGACTGTATACCGACAAATCTGCATTCGGGAACAGCACGTATTTGTAAAAGCTTTTGGGGATTATCAAGCTGCTGAGCATGAGGGCCGCCGTACCAACACCCATCGCCGCTCCCGCGGAACGGGTCAGTACACCCAACATAAATGTCAGCGTCATAAACACGATACTGTATACAAGCGAGCTTCCAGTCGCAATCAGAATGTCACGCCATGCCCCGGCTGGCTGCTCCATTCCGAACAGGACGGCTCCTGAAGCAAAGCCGAACACATTCAGCCATACGAACATCGATAAAATAAACAGCAGTGCCGCCACATACTTTGATGCGAGTACTTTTCCACGGCTTTGGCCGCGGATGAGCAGAAATTTGATCGTTCCCTGGGCATGCTCGCTAGGAACAAGGCCGGCGGTGAAGATCACGGCAAGCATAGCGACGATATGACCGAAGCCGTTGGAACTCGCCATCATTGCCGTATATTCAAATGCGTTTCCGAACATGTCTTCGGCCCAGCGCTTAAACGCCCAGGCAAGCACCACCATGGCAACGGCAATGATGGCGTAAGGAATAAAGAAGCTGCGTTTCTTGGACATTTTAAGCCATTCGTTTATGACAAGATTATTGAAGTTACGCAATGCGGTTTCCTCCTGTCCATTTCAAGAATTCGTCTTCAAGCGACTGTTTCAGCTCCGTAATCTGATAGATCGGGACCCCCGCAGCGCCCAAAGCAGTTACCATATCCGGAATATCCTTGTACCGGAGCGCCACAAGCAATTCGCTTTGCTCCTCAGCTACCTGCAGAACCTCGGCATTATCCATGTTCCCGAGCACGTTTTTCGCTTCTTCCAGACGTCCGACCCGGAACATGACACGCACAAAATTTTTCTCTTCATGTGCAGCTGCACTGTTCTCGCCAATGGAGCGTACGGTGACTAGCTTGCCGTCCTGAATGACAACGACCCGGCTGCACATTTGCTCCATTTCGAGCAGCAAGTGGCTCGACACGAGAATCGATATGCCTTCTTCCCGGGCAATGGTTTTGAGGTAATCGCGCATTTCGCGGATACCGGCAGGATCCAGACCGTTGGTTGGCTCATCCAAGATGAGCACGGACGGCTCGTGAAGCAGTGCCTGCGCGATGCCAAGCCGTTGGCGCATGCCAAGGGAGTAGGCCTTCACTTTCTTTTTCATCGCATGCTCGAGACCGACTAGACGAACAACCTCGTTGATCCGCTCATTGCTGATCCAGCTGTTCATCCGCTGATACTGCTTCAGGTTATCGTATCCCGTCATATAGGGATAAAATTCCGGATTCTCGATAATAGCGCCGATGTGGCGGATCGCGTTTTTCCACTCATGGCGGATGCTGCTGCCGCGGACGAATACATCGCCTTCGGTCATTGAGATGAGTCCCGCGATCATGCGAATGGTGGTCGTCTTCCCGGCGCCGTTAGGCCCGAGCAGACCAACAACCTCTCCTTCATGGACATCAAAGGACAGCTGGTCCACGATCTTTTTACTTCCGATCTTTTTGGAGACGCCCCTCAGCGAAAGCACAGCGGCATCTGCCTGTATATCTAATGGATGGTTCATGCTCACATCTCCTTTGTATTAGTGTTATAGTTGAATAGTACACTAAGACATTGATATTGTAAAGCCTAATTTTTTACATGCGTGAAGAAAGCAAAAAGCCGCCCCCTTGGGGACGACTCTTGCTTAGTGCCTCTCGTTACCGTTTATTATTGTTCTTTGGTGCTGACCAGCTGATGTACCATCAGCATGCCGTCAATCGTAACCAGCTTATATTCCGAAACGAACTTCTTATTTTTTACTGAACCGTCCTGATAGTTGATTGTGTAATCTTCAGAGGTGACAGCCTTAATGCTGCCGTCATTGTTTTTGCTTAGGTCCAGCAGCTCGCAACCATTATTTTCAAGACAATCCATTCGATCAACAAAAAAAGCCCGCATGACCCGAACGTCATGCAGGCTTGCCTCAATATTAAGGACTAAAACTAGAAAATCTTCCGCTGAAAATCCGCGATCGCTTTATATTCATCACTCAGCTTACGTGAAATTTGAATAAAGATTGGCAGCAGCTGGTGATAGACTTGTGCGCTTTCCTTGACCGGCTTATGCTGGTGGGTGGAGCCGACCATGCCGGATACGATGCTAAGCGAATCGGTTTTGCCAAGGGCATACAGGCCAAGCACCACAGCCCCAAGGCAGGAGCTTTCATAGCTCTCCGGCACGATCACTTCCTGATCGAAAATATCCGCCATCATCTGACGCCACAGCGGAGAACGGGAGAACCCGCCGGTAGCATGAATCTTGGTCGGGCGGCCGATGATCTCTTCCATCGCGAGCAGCACGGTATACATATTGAAGATGACGCCTTCCAGAACCGCACGGATCATATGCTCCTTGCGGTGATGCATCGTGAGCCCGAAGAAGGAACCACGTGCATCCGGATTCCACAGAGGAGCCCGTTCCCCGGTTAGGTAAGGATGGAAGAGCAGTCCGTCCGAGCCCGGATTCACCTGCGCAGCAATCTGTGTCAGCAGATCATAGGAGTCGATGCCAAGGCGCTTTGCCGTTTCCACCTCAGAGGCGGCAAACTCATCTCGCACCCACTGAAACAGCATACCGCCGTTGTTGACCGGTCCGCCAATCACCCACTTCTTGTCCGTCAACGCGTAGCAGAAGATGCGTCCTTTGGGATCGGTCACGGGACGGTCCACGACAGTGCGGATCGCTCCGCTGGTTCCGATCGTTGCCGCGACGACGCCTGGCTCTATGGCATTGACGCCAAGATTGGACAGCACGCCGTCACTCGCTCCCACAATGAAAGGAGTTGAGGCCAGAAGCCCCATCTCATCTGCAAATACCGGATTCAGCCCGGTTACTGAATGGGTGGTCGGAACCGGCTCCGACAGCTTGTCAGTTCCAATGCCTGCAACGCAGAGGGCTTCCTCATCCCACTTCAGCTGCTCGAGATTAAACATTCCGGTCGAGGATGCAATCGAATAATCGATAATATATTGATTGAACAGCTTTGCGAAGACATATTCCTTGATGGAAATAAACTTGCCAGCCTTGTTGAAGATTTCCGGTTTGTCATGACGCAGCCACATCAGTTTGGTTAGAGGCGACATCGGATGGATCGGAGTGCCCGTACGCAGGTAGATCTCATGTCCGTTCAAGTCCTTTTTCAATTTCTCCGACCATTCCGCACTGCGGTTGTCCGCCCAGGTAATGCAGTTCATCAGCGGTTTGCCGTCCGGGTCCACCGGAATCACGCTGTGCATCGCCGAACTAAAGGAAACGAACATGACCTGCTCGGGACGTGTTCCGCTTTTCTCCATAGCCTGCTTCACCGAATGTATCACTGCGGTAAAGATCTGATCCGGGTCCTGCTCGGCAATCGACGAAGTCGGGGTATGAAGGGGATATCCTTCACTGCCCTTGGCCACTACGTTTCCATTCTCCTCGAAAATAACGGCTTTTGTACTCGTCGTTCCGATATCGATGCCGATCATCATTTTACTGCTCATGCTTTAACCTTCTTTCTTCTTCACTAACACCTGCCTATACGAACAGGCTGATTCCCATAATAAGTACAAGTGCCACAACCGACAGCAGCGTTTCCATGACGGTCCATGATTTTAGCGTCTGCGGAACGGACATATTGAAAAACTCTTTTACCATCCAGAAACCGGCGTCATTGACATGCGACAGAACAATGGAGCCTGCGCCTGTGGCCAAAACGACCAGTTCCACGTTTGTGCCGGGATTCAGCGCCAGTACCGGGGCTACGATGCCCGCAGCCGTCGTCATGGCCACGGTAGCCGAACCGGTAGCAACGCGGATCAGTGCAGCCACAAACCATGCGAACAAAATGATATTAACATGGGCGGAAGTCGCAATCTGCGCGATCGCATCGCCGACGCCGCTGTTAATCAGCACCTGCTTGAATGCGCCGCCGCCGCCGATAATCAAAATGATCGTGGCTGTTGGAGCCAGACATTCACTCGAAAACTTGGAGATTTGCTCCTTCGTGAATCCACGGGCAAATCCAAGTGAGAAAAATGAGAACACAACCGCGATAAGCAGTGCAATAATCTCGTGTCCGATGAATTCACAGAATACGGTAAAGCCACTCGTTGCTTCCGGATCGATAATGGTGGCGATCGAGCCGATCAGCATCAGAATAACAGGAAGCATGATCGTAAACAAGGTGATTCCGAAGCCCGGAAGCTTGCGATCGCTACTTGCTGAGAATTGATCCACGAGCTCCGCGGGCGGTTCGACCTGAATCCGTTTGCCAATCCATTTGCCAAAGAGCGGTCCAGCTACGATCGCAGTCGGAAGACCTACAATCAGAGAGTAAAAGATTGTTTTACCCAAATCCGCATGATAAGCATCAATAGCGATCATTGGAGCCGGATGCGGCGGAACCAGACCGTGTACGGTGGACAAGCCGGCCAAAACCGGAATACCAATCTGAAGCAGCGACATTTTCGTTTTGCGTGCTACGGTAAAAATAATCGGAATTAGCAAAATAACGCCGACTTCAAAAAACACAGGAATACCTACGATAAAACCGACGATCATCATCGCCCAGTGAACACGTTTTACGCCAAAACGGTCCACTAAGGTCGTCGCGATTTGCTCTGCCCCGCCGGATTCAGCCATCATCTTGCCGAGCATTGTGCCCAAAGCGATAACGATGGCGGTCGTCCCGAGCGTTCCACCCATACCTTTGGTGATCGAGTCTGCGATATCAAGCGGTTTCATTCCAGTCAAAAATCCGAGAATCAAGGCCGAAATCAGCAAACTAACAAACGGATTCCACTTGAATTTAGAAATAAGCACAATCAGAAACGCAATGGTCAACAGAGTCCAAATGATGAGCGTCCAATCGTGACTTAAGCCGAAAATACTGGACATCTAGATGCCCTCCCTTAATATTTTGTCTATATAATAATGAATTCCTTTTATTTCTCTATTTGATTATCTTACCCATTAATTTAACATTTGATTTCAATCAGTATACTTGTCGACAACTTAAGTGACACGTTCCTGGGAACATGCTTGCTGTATGAATAGATTATAGACTCGGAATGCTGTTGTGAAGCGTTTTCCTCGAATCAGCAAAGTAATCCTGAACTACCTGTTTCACCACATCTTTATTCCGTGATTCCAGTCCCTTCATAATGTTGTGGTGTTTATCGACAACGGCATGAAGCTTCACTTCGCCTTTGGAAAAAACCTCTTCCGTCGTAATCAGCATGACGGTCATTACGATCGGCCGGATGCTTTTCCATAAATGCAAAATGCGGTTATGATCGGCAGCCGTAATGATCGCTTCATGGAAGGATAAATCCTGGTATGAAAATTCCACCGCGTCATTATGCTTCATCGCCAGCTCCATTTTGTCCACGATTCGCCGCAGGTTCGCAAGCAGCCCTGTTATATCCGTTTGGGTCAGCCGCTGCTGGACAAAGGTTTCAATTAAAAAGCGGACATCGTACAGCTCTTCCACATCCGTAATATTCAGCCCCATCACCACGGCACCCATCCGTTCGAGACGGATTAATCCTTCACTTGATAATGTTTTCAAAGCTTCCCTGACGGGAGAACGGCTTGTGCCGAACTCGGAAGCCACCCAATTCTCCGAAATGACCTCGCCGGTCTTGATCGTTCCGTTAATGATTCGGAGCCTGAGTTCGCATGCAATCGTTTCTCCAAGCGACGCGTTCTGCAACCAGGCTGAAGGATACTGCAGCATGTGACAACTCTCCTATGTAATGAGCTTGCAAAAAGCTCCTGATTAATATATATCAATAGGATTTTATCACATCAATGCAGCGTCGATCCAACCTATGCCCAAAAATTATTCGCTTGTTACGACGCTGTGGCCGCCAAATTCATTGCGGAGCGCGGCTACCACTTTGCCATGGAAGGTATCCTCTTCAAGCGAACGGTAGCGCATCAGCAGAGACATGGCGATGATTGGAGCGCTGACCTGAAGGTCCATGGCGGTTTCAACTGTCCATTTGCCTTCACCTGAGCTTTGCATCACGCCTTTGATTCCGTCCAGCTTGGCATCCTTAGCAAAGGCGCTTTCCGCAAGCTCCATCAGCCAACCCCGGACAACCGATCCGTTCGACCATACCCGGGCAACCTCTTCGTAATTGAAATCGAAATCGCTTTTATCCAGAATTTCGAATCCTTCCGCAATCGCTTGCATCATGCCGTATTCAATGCCGTTATGAACCATTTTCAGAAAATGACCGCTGCCGTTCGGGCCGGCATAGAGATAGCCCTTTGGAACAGCCATGTCTTGAAACAGCGGCTCAATTCGTTCAAACACTTCCTTGCTGCCGCCGATCATAAAAGAGCCGCCCTCGGCTGCGCCTGAGGTTCCGCCTGATGTGCCCACATCAAAATAATGAACGCCTGTTTCATCCAGCTGTTTGGCGCGTGCCATCGATTCCTTGTAATGGGAGTTGCCTCCGTCGATGAGTACATCGCCTGGTGATAGCAGCGGTTTCAATTCCGAAATCACGTTGCCTACCACGGTTCCCGCAGGAACCATCATCCAGATGATCCGCGGCGCTTCCAGCTGTTCAACCAGCTTTTGCAAGCTTCTTACTGGAATAGCACCCTTGCCTGCCAATCGTTCTCCAGGCGCGGGATCGACATCATAGACAGCGGTTTCATGGCCGCTCGACAGCAGATTTTGTGCGAGATTAAAGCCCATTTTACCTAAACCGATAAGTCCCAGTTTCATGAAGTTTGTATCCTCCAAATATATTTATGACTACAAGTATACTTGTCGACAACTTAAGTCCTTCTCTATTTTAATTCAGAACCTTCCGTATGTAAATATGCAAATTGAAAGCGCTATGAAAACAATTATTACCAGAAAATTAAACGTGTACATTCGTTTTTTTCGCCGCCATATTGCCCTTTTGAACAATTCGAGCTCATCTTTGAATCCGTTAATCGTTGGAATTTTGTTACTTATTACGAATTAAAGATGTTTAAATTTTTTTATTCAAAATATAAAATCTTTGCCCTTTCGATCATATTTATGGGGTTAGTGTAACAAAATGTAATTCGCCCAGCGTTACTATTAACAGTATACTCCAGTAGAAGTATACCACTAAGGAGGTCTGTAAAATGAAAAAGCAACTGTTCGCCACCCTGCTCAGCTTGTTGCTGTGCGTATCGGTCTTTGCCTCTTTCGCCGGAGCCACTGCCGCGCCCGCTGTGGCAAACGGATCAGCCTCCAGAGCCAAGGCGCCTGCCGGTGAGCTTCGCGCCAGACCAGCTGATGTTCGGATACACGGATCTAACCGGCAAAAAAATATCGGGGCTCATCGGTGATTTGAGCAAAAGCATTCCCAACCCCAAGACACTGACTTCAGTGCTGTTCTACAACGATACCTTTGACGCTTTATGAGAAGTTCTACAATATTTCCACATATTGGTAAGTCCGAATTTGAAAATCGTATTTATTTTCGGCAATGCCCAGTACGTTGAACTTTGGTAAGTTTAGGATGTCCATGCACTTGACTCCTTGTTCGTAACCCTTGTCGCATCAGCGATTCGGCCCATTTATTCGCTTGGAAAGTTGAATTATTAATATTGAAAACTATTTACCGGGCAGTTGGATGCCGCGCCAGTCGCTTACATCACATTGGCCATATTCATTATCACCCACAGCAACCACCGTGCCGTCCGATTTAAGGCCGAGAGTATGAGCGCAACCCGCCGCAACCGCCACAATATCGCGCCAGTCACTTACATTGCACTGGCCATGCTTATTCCAACCCACAGCTGCCATAGTACCGTCCGATTTAAGGCCGATGGTATGATGACTACCCGCCGCTATCGCCACAATACCGCTCCAGCCGCTTACATCACATTGGTCATGCTTATTCCAACCCACAGCCGCTACCGTGCCATCCGATTTAAGCCCGATGGTATGAAGGTAACCCGCCGCTGTCACCACTATATCGCACCAGCCGCTTACATTGCATTGGCTATACCGATTATTGCCCACAGCCGCCACCGTGCCGTCCGATTTAAGCCCGACGGTATGCCAGTCACCTACCGCGACCGCCACCATATCACGCCAGCCGCTTACATTGCATTGGCCTTCATTATTTCGACCCACAGCCACCACCGTGCCATCCGATCTAAGCCCGACGGTACGACGCCAACCCGCCGCTACCGCCACAATATCGTGCCAGCCGCTTACATCACATTGGCCATGCTTATTCCAACCCACAGCCGCCACTGTACCGTCCGATTTAAGCCCGATTGTATGAGCATTTCCCGTGTTCGTCGCCATATGAACATTTCCAGCCGCGACCGCCACAATACCGCGCCAGCAGCTTACATTACATTGGCCATATTTATTATCACCCACAGCCGTCACCGTTCCGTCAGATTTAAGACCAACGGTATGACGACAACCCGCAGCTATGGTATATTTAGGCCACCGTTTCACCTTTAACGCCGCTTCTTTCGGTGAAATGTAATCCATGTCTTATCTCCTCGTATAATAGTTTTAGAAGCTCATTTTAAAGATTCATATATAAAGCAGGACGCACACCATAACCGTCTATACTGTTATTCCCATAGCTGCGAATACTGCAACCTGGACCTACAAAAAACGTACGTGAAGGCTTGTTTCCTTGTGTTCGCAGCCACCACCAGGAACAGCCCACTTCTTCGCCGTCTCTGATGATATAGTTATCTTTGTTCGTTTTATCATATACATATAAGCTGCATCCATCGGGCTTTTTCGTCTTGGCAAAATCGGTTCCAACAGCACGCCTCAAATCCTTGCCGTGAATCTCAGATAAATCTTTTATCTCGGCAACGCTAAGCAGCAAGACCTTGTCCTCCGTATCCGGGCAGCCCTCTCCGTTGTCCGTGCAATGAGTCGTCTTTATGAGTCGCTTTTCGGGGTCACTGAATGCGGCGTTATAGAATTCATCATTCAGCCACTCACGCAAATCACAGTCATGCCACGTAATTTCCGTGCAATCACGCCACTTCAGATCCGCGCTCTTGCCGTGATACCTCTTGCAGTCCAAAACATACTCACTCAAAACAAACAACTCACTTCCTGAATTTTGAAGAACACGCCATTTAATCGGTAACTCTTTACTGTCTACAGACTGCGGATACGTGCCGAACGTAATGAATTCGCCGGGTTTTAGGTTCCGGTACGTTAAAGCAAAATGCCCCTTTTCCATGAAGTTTTCCTCCTCGATTTTTTATCCCAACTTCGATCATATAACATTCATGCAAGATTTCGTTTGATATACCAGGTATCCTTGTGTGGACGGCCATTTATCTCTTATAATGTTGTTGCCGTACTTTAGAGTTTGACTTTAAGGAAGTGTCGCAGGTGGACAAAACCTTTACACCGAAACAGATGGCCAAGAGACTCCATGTCAGCACGACAACCTTGCGAAGATATGAAAGTCTCGATTTGGTGCCTGACGTACCTCGGACAGCCAGTAATAGAAGATATTATACAACGACCCATGTTCAAGCTTTCCTTGCTTTACGTTCCTTGATCAAAGGATTCGATCTACCTATCGCCTACGATGTCATGAACTTATTAAAAAAAGGTCACGTTGAACAAGCGCTTTGGATGATCAATTTAGAACAGTACAACATCCAGGTAGAGAAGCAACGAGTCGAGGAGGTCATGAGCCTCATTCATCAAACTGACTTCTTCATGTATAGGGATATTCAGGTCACGGATGAATTGAACATCGGGGAGGTCGCCGTTATCGCTGGCGTAAACCCATCCGCTATTCGACATTGGGAAAAGGAGGGGCTTATTCGCGCTAAGCGGAATCCGGAAAACGGATATAGAGTTTTTACATCGCGGGAATTGAAAAAGATTATTGTGCTAAGCAGTTTAAGGAAAACCGTCTTTTTCATTGAAAGCATGAGACAGTTGCTTGAAGCTTTAGAGACACATGATCTAACTACGATTAAACGCTCCTTCAAAGTCGCTCTTCAGAAGCTGAATGAGCAATTGGAAAAGCAAATGAATGGCATATCAGAAATGTTAGATATATACAATTTTTCCAAATAGAGTGAATTCTTACTACAAAATAATTCTCTCAATACATACGAAAGGATAGAGTCCGGAATCCTCCGGCTCTATCCTTTTCTGCATCTGGTATTCCCCCAGTTGCCGCTCTAGCATCAGCGATCCTTATGACCCCAGATCCCAGGCCGAATGGATTTTAGGGACATCACTAATGAGCTGCTGAGTATACTTATGCTGCGGATTCAGGATGATATCCTCTGCGGGACCGCTCTCAACGATTTTCCCCTTTTCCATAATATAAATCGTGTCGCTCACATAATAGGCCAGCCCCACATCATGGGTGATAAAGATAATCGTCATACCGTTCTCATCCCGCAGCTTCAGCAGCATATCTAGAATCGTTGATCTGGAGCAGGCGTCGACCATGGAGGTCGGTTCGTCGGCGATAAGCACCTTGGGATGGAGCATGAAAATGCGGGCGATCATCAGCCGCTGCATCTGTCCGCCGGACAGCTCGAACGGATACTTGTTGTGCAATTCCTCAAACTTCAGATTCACGAAGGAACATGCCTCTCTCATCTTCCGCTGCTGCTCCTCCTTGCTGAGCTTCAGTCCCTGCAGCTTGATGCAGTCCATGAGGAGCTTTTCCACTCTATAAAAGAGATTAAAAGACGAGAACGGATCCTGAAAGATGGCCTGGATATCCTTCCAATATCGCTTCCGGTCGGCATGGGACTTCAAACTGCGGGGCTGACCCTTGTACTCAATACTTCCGCCAGATTCCTTCAGGAGGCCCATGATCATTTTGGCCAGCGTCGTTTTCCCGCTTCCGCTCTCTCCAACGATGGAAATGATCTCTCCCTTATGAAAATTGAAATTCACCGCGTCCACGGCCGTCGTCTTCTGATTGCCGTATCCGAACACCTTGGTCAGATCCTGACCTCGAATCAACAGGTCACGATTGCTCATTCGCATACCACTCCTTCAGCGTATCCGTATCAAAATGGCAGCGGTACATGTTGCCTCCGTTCGTCTGCACCGGGACCTTGCCGACCTTGCACTCGTCACGCGCATATGAGCATCGCTCCGCAAACCGGCAGCCCGGCGGCACCTGCTTCAGGTTCGGCGGGGCGCCGGGAATCGCCGCAAGCTTCTGGCCTTTCATGCCCTCCTCCGGTACCAAAATGGAGCCCATCAGTTTCTTCGTGTAAGGATGAACTGGATCAAAAATCATCTGCTCCGCCGTCCCCCGCTCAACGATTTCTCCGGCATACATCACCATAATATCGTCCGTCACATGATATAGAAGCGGCAGTTCGTGCGTGATAAAAACCAGCGACCGGATATACTTTTTATTCAGCAAATCCTTCAGCAGCTTGATGACCGCTTTTTGCGACGTAACATCAAGAGCTGAGGTCGGCTCATCGGCGATCAGCACTTTCGGATTCAAAATGGTGGAGATTGCAATCACGGTCCGCTGCTTCATCCCGCCTGAAAGCTCATTCGGATAGGACCTCAGTACTTTTTCGGGCAAATTCAGCGTTTTGAATCGTTCGGAAGCGAGCTCCCACACCTGCTTTTTGGATAACTCGGGCCGGTGCTCCTTCATAATATCCTCAATGAAGCGGATAATCCGCAGCGTCGGATTCAGCGCATTCATGGCGGCCTGCGGAATATATGCGATCTCGCGCCCGGATACCTTCGAACGGAGCTGCTCCTTGCTCAGCTTCATGATGTCATTGCCATGGATGCGAATCGATCCGCTGCCGTAATGCAGTGGCGGGAAATAAAAGCCCATCAGGCTGAGCGCAAGCGTGGATTTGCCGCATCCTGACTCGCCCGCAATTCCCAGCGTTTTACCTTCTTCCAGGTCAAAATCGACGCCGTCCACGGCAAACACTTTTTCTTTCAGCCGGGTTTTATAATAGGTTTTCAGGCCGCTGACTTCCAAAATATTCGCGCTCACGCGATCAGCTCCTTATCTTCGGATTGAATATTTCATCCATCCCCGTGTTCATCATGTAGAGGGAAAACGTGATCAGCGCGATGGACAGCGCGGCCGGAATAAATGCCCACCATGCCCCTGCCACCGGTGCTTCAAACACCAGTGCCCAGTTCATGATGATGCCAAGCGAAATCGTATTGTACGGTCCCAGGCCGAGCATGGAGATCGACGCCTCCGATAGGATGCCTGACGCAGTCTGCAGCACAAAAGCCATGACGACGTAAGACGCGATATAAGGGAGAATCTCAAATACGATGATCTTGGGCGTGCTGTGACCGGATATTTTGGCGATATGGACATGGTCCCGGCCCCGGAGCGAAGTGGTCTGCGCCCTTACAGCCCTCGCGGTCCACGGCCAGCTGGTAATACCGATGATGATCGCCGTGACCAGCGAGCTGCGGGAATTGATGCTGACCGAGATAAGAATCAGAATGACGAAGGATGGAATGACGATAAAAATATTCGTGATAGCAGTCAGGATGTTATCGACGATACCGCCGATATATCCAGAGGCAAGACCGATAATGAGACCGATCACGGTGGCGAATACACCGGCGATCAGGCCTACCCGGATGGATGTCTGAATGCCGTACATCAGCTCCAGAAACAAATCCCTCCCGAAGTTGTCCGAGCCGAGCCACAGATTGGCATCCGGCGGCTGAAAGGCCAGAGCGATCATCTCTAGCGGGTCCTTCCGATTGATTTGCGGATAGATCAGCACAAGGGCCAGCATCAGCAGGAACAGGATCGCGCCGATCATGAACTTGGGCGACTTTAGGAGAATAACGAAGGAATTTTTCATCTTACTCTTCCTCCATTTGCGCAGCTTTGATTCTTGGGTCAATCAGTCCGTAGATCATGTCGATCGTAAAATTGGCCAGCAGCACGGTCACGGCAATGAGAAGCGTACAGCCGGAGATCAGCGGATAATCCAGCTGCCGAATCGCCGTGAACATCCAAGTGCCCAGGCCCGGGTAACTGAAAACAATTTCACAGATGAGCGAGCCGCCCACCATGGTGCCGATCGACAGAGCCAGTCCCGTAATTTGCGGAAGCATGGCGTTGCGGAACACATATCTCGATATTTTCGAATCCCGGATGCCGAGCAACTTAGCGTAAAGCACATAGTCGGCATTCAGCTCATAAATGGACATCTCCCGCATCCCGATCGCCTGTCCGCCGATCGTGACCAGTACGATGGAGAGAAACGGCAGCGTATGATGCCTGATGACCGAGCCTATAAAATCGAGGCTGAGTCTTGGAACCATCTGAAAATCATACCCGCCCGACAGCGGGAACCACCCCAGCGTGAGGGCGAACAGATACAGCATAATAATGGCAAGCGTGAAAAAAGGAATCGAGTTGATAAACAGCGCCACCGGAAAAATGACTTTGTCGAATACACCCTTCTTATAAGCGGCAACCGCGCCGAGAAGGTTACCGAGGATCCATCCCACCAGGATAGCAGGCAGCTGCAGGCCGATGGTCCAAGGTATGGCAGACGTCAAAATATCCGTTACCTTCTTCGGATACAAGCCGAAAGAAGTTCCGAGATCCCCTATGAACAGGTTTTTAATATAGATCACGAACTGCTCCCACATCGGCTTGTCGATGCCGAATTCCTTCATGAAAGTCTCATAGACACGCTTGATCGTGTCGCTGTCCGTCATGCCCTTGGACATTTGCGATACGATCAGGCTCACGGGATTGCCTTCAATCATGCGCGGTAGAAAAAAGTTAAGGGCGATAGCAATCACGAGGGTCATCAGGTACCAAAACAGCTTTTTGAAAAAATATCTCGAATAGGCGTTCAAGAAGCTCCCCCCTTCAGACGGTCCGGCAAAATGCGAATAGTGATGCAGCCAGTGAAAGAGAGCCCGCATAAGGAGTGGATGTTGCGCTGCCTCCTTATGCAGGCCGCCCTGCCATCAGTTATGAATCTGGTACAATGCCCGGATGCCTGCGCCATCCATGGCGATTTGCGGAGGAATATTGCTGCCGTCCCCTTCAACCGGGAAGCCCTTCCATACCGACTCATTCACGGTATGGAATAGCCATGGCCGGTACATCAGCGGCACCGAAGGAATATCGGTCAGCCAAATTTTCGTCAGTTCGGTGTACAGGGATTTCAGCTGCGCTTCATCAGAGATGGTAGGGATTTGGTCGATAATCTGATCGGCTTTGTCGTTTTTGTAGCGTCCCCAGTTCCAGAACGCCATTTCGCCGATCGGAGCCACCTTCTTGGAGTACATTATGTCATGCGCTCTGCTCCATGGTTGGCTCGGATTGACGCCGCCGGCAGGCGTGTTCATAATAATATCGAATTTGCCTGTCTGCAGATCATTCGTCCATACCGGAGCTTCAGGGAATTTAGTTCGAATTTCAATGCCGATCGCCTTAGCGCTTTGTGCTACGATTTCCAGCGCGGCGTTCCAGTCGGACCAGCCATAAGGACATTCCACATCAAATGGACCGAGGCGGGTGCCGTTCAGGACGCGGATGCCGTCTTTGCCCTTCTTCGCTCCGATTTTGTCCAGCAGGTCGTTAGCGGCTTTTACATCCGTCGTCCATTGCAGTGATTTGATCGCGTCTTTATCCACGTATTTGGATTCCGCTTCGGTATTCAGTGTCAGCGAAGGCTCCATCGCGGCAGAATAGCCGCTCATTGCAAGATCCGAAATTTTCTTGTAATCGATGCTCATCGCAATAGCGCGGCGGACATCGACGTTGTCGATTCCTTTTTTGGACATGTTAAAGATAATGGACGGCATAGAGCCCGGAACATAATATGGAGCATCCTTCAGATAGGTTTTGATCGGAGCTCCATTCTTCCACATATTCCATACCTGCGGAATGAACTGCTGCGACACATCCACCTGACCGCTCTTGAATGCGAGGTCTCCGGCTGCATTGTCTTTGTAGATCACGTGTGTAATATATTTGGGAGCTGGCAGCTTGCCAAAAAGGGATTGACCCCAGTAATTATCGTCTCTGACAATCGTAATCTTCTGATCGTTGTAGAAGTACATTTTGTACGGACCCGTGCCAACCGGATCAGCGTTCACTTCCTTGCGGATGGCCGTCAGATCGTTGTTCGCTTTCTTCTCGATCTCTTCCCACATATGCTTGGGCAGCATCGGAATAATCTCAATGCTGTCAAGCACGGTCAGCTTATTCGGATTATCCTTGTTCAGCTTGATATTGACAGCGTTCGCACCATCAGCCGTTACTTCGGAAATATACGCCCAATAGCTGCTCCAGTTGATGTCATATTTCTTGCCGAGCTGATAGGTATATACAACATCATCCGAAGTGAACGGCTGGCCGTCGCTCCATTTGGCATCCTTGTTCAGCTCCACATGCAGCGTGTCGTCCTTCCACTCATACTTCGTACCAAGCAGCGGCTCGAGCGCGCCATTCAGCTCGTTAATCATAAAGAGCGTTTCATACACAAGTTCTCTGGAGCTGCCGTAGCTAATCGGAAAGGCCGAATTACCGCTCAGCAGGTTGAAGTTGGTCGGCGCCCCCCATTGCAGGCCGTTGATGTACAGCGTTTCATTTCTCGGCGTTTCCTTCGCATCGCCCTTAGCCGATTCCGCTGCAGGCTCCTTGGCAGGCTCTTTCGTCGATGTATCGGCCGGTGTCTTGTTCTCTTCCTGGGTCTTCGGTGGTTCGGTCGCCGATGGCGGCTGCACACTTTCACAGCCTGCAAAGAGAACCGCTGCCATAAATAAGGCGACCAGCGGCTTGGAAGCAAGTTTCAGCTTCATGAGAATTCCCCCATTCATCACATTCACACCTCATCTTCAAAAAGCTCCAGAATTTTAACTAAAACGCATTCTGGAAGCGCTTTCTTGTACAAATGTATGTCTGCCTCCGCAAATCATGACTGAAATATTTTAAGACTTGGGCAAACACAAAAAAGCTGTTCCACAGCATGATATGTTCCCTTTCGAGTAGCGGTTTACTTAATTAAACCTGTCTACTACTTTTAGGGGAGCATATCAGTGTGGAGACAGCCTTTGTAGACGTCTTTAAAAAAACTGCAACCCTTGCCTTTATGCCTCGCTTCTGCGTGAAATCACGAATAAAGCGGTCCAGATGAGTACGAATCCGCAGATCTGTGCAACGGTCACCATCTGATGAAATACGATCCAGTTGATGAGTACGCCAACCATCGGGAAGCTCAGCTCCGCAAGAGTCGCTACCGAAGCTTTCGTCGTCGTCAGGCCTTTATAATATACCAGCAGGCTGAGCAGCCCTGGAAGAAGAGCCTGCCCCAGCAGATTGAGAGACACAGCCGCAAGTGGTCCCGCACCTGTTGGGATTTGCCAAGGATCGCCTTGGTAGATCGTAATGCCGAGCAGAAGCGGCAGAGCCAAAATAAACCGCAGTGAAGTTACGGTCTCGTATTCCATTTTACCGACCATCAAACGGCCCATAACGGTAGAGCCGCCCCAGAGTGCCGCTGCGCCGAGGGAAAGCAAGCTTCCCACTGTCACAAAATCATTCACATGGCCAAAGGGGAACGTAAATCCGAAGGTCAGCAGGTACGTACCCGCGAGCGCCAAAACCAGCAGCCATCCGAACTGCTTCGGCAGCTTTTCCTTCAGCAGCATACGCGCCATGAGAATGGCGAAAATCGGCTGCAGCTTTTGCAGCAGAAGCACAGCGTTCAAATCCCCGTGAGTCAGTCCTTGGGTAAAGAGTATCGTTGCAATGGCTGAGCCGCCCCATGATAGGAAGAGCAGTGCGCCGATATGACTCAGTTTGAGACCTTTCATTTCAGAGCGATGTTTCCATAATACCGGCGCCATAATCAGCGCAATAATGATATGCTCCAGCAAGACAATCTGCGAAGGAGTGATATGCTCCTGGAGCAAAATAATTCGGAAGAGCGGATCCGCCCCCCATAATGCTGCACCGAGGACAACTAGCCAAAAGCCAGCTCTCGGACGATCCGCCTGCTTGCACGCGGCGGAATTCAACTTAATGCTTACGTTTCCCATTTTCTTGATCTCCTTGCCTGAATACGGAGTCAACATTGGAAAACCCCCGTTGATCGACTTTAATCGACACACCGGGGGCTGATCAAATAAGCCTGCCGAAATTGTAAAATTTCGCACAAACTTATTGCTTTGATCTTCTCCCATCCGGACTTTACCGTCGGCCCTGGAATCTCACCAGGTCAGTCGCTGCTTCAAACCTCAAAAACAGCGAGTCGCGGGCTTGACGTCTGTCTGCTTAATCGCAAAGGACGTTCACCGCCGGTCAGGAATTTCACCTTACCCCGAAGATCCATATTCATTTATTTTAGTATTTGTTAGACAGATCATACCATGATTTCACATCATCGTATGTTAAAGCCATCACATTGGTTACTTACGATAGTATAGCACATATCTCAGTGATGGTGTCGGATTTTTTATAAAGGACATTTTTCCATCCGATCAAAGGTTTGAATCGATTATTTTTGCTGCAGTAAAGCCAGAATAACGACAACAGCCTCCGCGCGCGTCGCATGTGCGCTTGGTGCAAACACATTGCCGCTTCTTCCATTCATGATCCCTTTCTCTGCTGCCTCCGCAGCATATGGCTTGGCCCAAGCAGGGATTTGGCTGCTGTCCGCAAACTTGAGGCTTCCGGATTCTTGCGGAGCTGCCGCTCCATTCAGCGAACGAACAGCCATAGCTGCCATTTCGGCGTGGGTAATCAGCTTGTTAGGTCCAAATGCGCCATTTTCATAACCGTTCATGATGTTCCGACTGACCGCCTCTTCCACATAGGATAGAGCCCAGGCAGGTATCTGCTTCGCATCCGTAAACTGCAGCGGCTGATGACTGCCTCCATCTGTTCCAATAGCACGAATCAGCATAGCGGCAAATTCAGCACGCGTCACTTCCTTGTTTGGCAGGAATGTACCATTGGCGTATCCGGTAATCCAGCCCTGCTGTACCGCTTGAAGAATAGCCGTATTCGCCCAATGACCTGTGATATCTTTCAAAGCGACATCGGTAGATGTTGAGCCTTCCTCTACTGTAATTACGGGTTTGATAGCCGTTCCCCCTGTGTTCAGCTTGGAATCTACCAGCTTGACGTCATGGAGCGAGAGCTGTGCTGCTCCGGTCTGCAGTCTCTTAAACTTAATGACAGCCAGTTGAAGCGTACCGTTATCTCCTGCGATTTTCCCTACCTTGGTATGAGCGATCCGGATCTCCCCGTTCTTGACGATCGGATCGATGGAAAAGCCGCTGGTGCCTGAAGAAGCGCTTTGATAGGCAAGTTTTTGCACATCGTATTTCAGCATGAA
Organism: Paenibacillus mangrovi; assembly: GCF_022898935.1. GTDB lineage: Bacteria > Bacillota > Bacilli > Paenibacillales > Paenibacillaceae > Paenibacillus_AQ > Paenibacillus_AQ mangrovi. The sequence goes on from NZ_JALIRP010000008.1 coordinate 277,813, forward strand.
GTCGTAAGCGTACAAATCTTTAAGCTGTTCTCCGGTCACGACGACCGTAATTTCGTTTCCACTGACCGTTGATTTCATAGATATGGAAGGACCCGCATCCGCAGCCCATGCCTGCGTTCCTGAAGCAATCCATCCTAGCATGATCACAAATACGAGTATAGTGGCTATTTTTTTCACCAATGGGTTTCATCCTTTCAGACTGCAAATCGCAGGAAACAGCCTAAGGCTGCTTCCTGCGATTCGTTTTTTCAATAATATCGTTATTACTTCGTATACCAGTCACCGATAATCATTTGGGCTACAGCCGCCAGAGCACGGATCGAAATTTCCCCTTCGTTGAAGATGTCAGCCTGTGCCACACGACTCCAGTTGCTGTCAGTCGATTTAATGCCGAAGTATTTGGCCATAATGGACAGGTCCTGAACGGACACTTTGCCTGCACCTGGCACAAGCGTAATCAGCTTGGTCTGGAAGACTGCCACCGCACTATTCAGCGCGGAAACCGCAGTATCCACCTGCGACTGGGTAGCGGAAGCATTGTTTTTCACGGTTACGGCCGACTGGATCGCAGACTGCAGCGCTGTTTTGGCAGCAGCTGGATATTGTCCGACTTTGTCACCCGCAGCAGCGCGGTCATAGATGCTTTGTGCAGAAGCGATTACGGATGTCAGCACCGTTTTATCCGCCGGCTCGGATGGATACGGAATCACCGCATTTTTAAAGGTGTTCACCGCGCTTGTCAAAGCAGCCAGAGCCGTACCCAGCTGCTCTTGCGTTGCCGATGCATTGTTATATACAGCATTCGCCGCTTGAATGGCAGCCAGCAGGTCGGACTTCGCAGCAGCTGGATATTGTCCCGGATCCGTTCCGATCACCGCTTGATCAGCCAGTTTTTGTGCATTCTGAATGGCTGCCAGCAGTGCGCTTCGATCAACTGCTGTGACCTGAATATGAGCACTAGCAGCTCCTGTTCCGATTTCCTGCGAGGATCCGTCTGAAGATGCTGTAAACGAAGTCACGGACAAGTCGGCTGTACCGGAAGCATCCGCCTTCAGCTTGCCATGCAGTTTGAACAGCTCACCGCTGTCTTTTACCACATGTGCTTCCCCAGTGCTCGCCATCAGAAGGCGAATTTGGCCATCATTCGGCTTGATGCCCGTTGCGAGCAGGCTGAGACCCTCCCTGGAGGAAGTAATTGCATTCTCAGCGAGAATCAGATTCCCATCCTGATCCGTTTGTGTGTCGAACGTCATTTTGGATGGGTCATATTGAATGGTCACGTCCATCGCTGTGAATGTGTATGTCAGTTTACTGACACCAACAGACAGGTCAATAGATGATCCTGCAACAGCGGATGCCGGGCCTGTCAACGTAGCCGTATTATCGGCCTCGCTGCCTGGTGACGATCCTGCTGGACGGATATCGCCCGGATTCAGCAGTTTGAGCTGATATGCATTTTTAAATATTGAAGAAATACCGGTAATGTCGACCGCTGTTCCTTCAGGGAATGATTGCTTCAATATGTCTGCATTGACACCCGTACGGCTGTCTACGCGCACATGATTGGTTGTGCTGCCGTTAACCAGATCAAATTCGAGCGAGCCGGTTACGGTCGCATAATTGCGAACGGTAACATTTTTTAGCGAAATCAATTGCCCTTGGTTGCTGTCGTTAACTGAATCTTGAACGATAGCGACAGGAGCCGGAATATTGGCCTGATCATCCAGCTTGGCGACCTGAACATCATTCGTCAGCTCCACCTCAGAGTTGTAGATGGTCTTCTGGGCTGTGATTTTAATCTTGTCACCGACATGGTATCCCGTAGGCTTGCCCGGATATACATAGATGCCGGCCGTTCCGTCCTGCAGATAAAATCCATTCCCACCAAATACGCCCGGCTCGGATGTAATAACGCCTTGAACCGTCACATAGGTGTTATCTGCAGCCGTTCTAGCACTGGCAATCGTGGTCAAATCCGGAATGGTTATGATCGGACCGGATTCACCGGATCCATAGGCTCCGGCTTTATATGTGGATGGGTCGTACCATTTATAACCTGCTGCCGGTGTTGTCCATGGCTCGGTACCCGGAATTTCAGCCGAAGTGGCTGGGTCCTCGAGCGTTCCAAGCAGCGGGGTTGTTGAATCAAGCGTGATGCCTTGATTTTCAAAAGTTGTGTAATCTTCATGCATAGCTAGCCATTCAACGGTTTGAACGAGGAATACGGCATCTTGCCCTTCGTTCTTAAATCCGTCAAAGGTCGTTTTCTTGCCTCCGTTATCCTCACGGACATAAGCAGGACTGGAGTCCTCTACAGGGGAAGAGTCGCCAATGAATGCCGCCTTGCCTTTTTCCAGTTTGGAAATGGCTGCATACGGGCCCTCATCTACGCCACCGTTTTTGTATACACCGCCGGTAGGGAAATTTTTCTTGTCACTGTTTTCGACAGCGTTGTTCCATCCGGGAACATTTTTCGGTAGATATACGACGCCCTTGACCCGTTTCGGATCCAAAACGACGAGTGTCGAACCGCTGTGCATCTCAACGTCATTGACACCTGCCGTAATGCCGAAAGTTTGATCGTATTTCACGGTATCTGTCTTCGTCACGTCTCCAACGGAGTTATAGCGGAAACGGACGCCAAAGTTCTGTCCGAGCCAATCTGTGCTTGTTACGTCCTTCATAGCGCTGGAAGCGGCCTCTGCCGTCGGCATGCCTTTGGTTGAATCACCGAAAGCACCGCGGCGGTAGCCATTCATGACCTCCGAGGAATCCCAGCGGTTCAGGTTCCGGTCGGAGTTGTAATGGTCAGAGATGAAGAAGATACTGCCGCCTTCCTTCACGTATTGCAGCATCGCATCCTGTTCGGAAGCTTTGAAAGGAATGTTGGCTTCGCCAATGATAAACACGTCGTACTGCTTCAGTTTGCTGAGCGTAATGGCTGGATTATCGTAGGACTGGGCATTCATCGGAAGAGTTCTTTGAAGCGCATCGACCTGGAAATTTGCTTTTCTCAGACCGTCGGCAAAATCGGAGAAGGCCCCATCAATGACCCAGTCAGCGGCACCAGCGGTTTGACCATGAGTCTCGTCAAAAAGCACCTTTTTGCCGGTACCGTCCGGAAGCGTGGTCGGAACGCCGATATTTTCGCTGCCTGGATCGGCAGGATTACCTCCGCCGCCATTGCCCGGATCTCCGCCGCCGGATTCACCGGCCACGGTCATTCCCGTTGGACTCTTAATACCGGGCATGCCGCTGTATGCGGTCAATGTTCCTGTAACCTGAAGCTTTTTGCCCAGATTAGCCGGATTCGCTTTCAGCCCAACTTGGGAACGGTAGTTGTTGGACACTTGAACATCGATAAGCTTGTCTTTATTGGTTTCACTTGGGGAGTCTGCGATCAGCACATTCAGGTCATCCTGAAATCCTGAGAAGATAAGCTTGGAATTGTATACCTCGCCGACAATATAGCCTTCGACCGTTGCCGATTCTCCGCTGTTGTTCTTGGCAAGAGCCTGTGCCACAGTAAGTACAGAAGAAGCCGCCTGTGCCGGTATGTAGCCCAGCACGCTGGAAAAAATCAAAAACATTGCGAATAAAGAGCCCGCTAGCTTCCTGTTACGGATCTTCAAAGAATTGGCCATATTCATTCCTTTCGTTCCTCCTCAATTTCTATTGAAATTTCACGATCCCCTTAAAAGTAGCACCCATTTATTATTACAATTTGCTGAATCTGTAAAATCTTAACACATGTTCATAAGACCGCCTCCAGCACTATGGTAGTAGGATTTTATAATAGAAAATAGGGATCTCATAAGCGCCTTACTCCTTATTTTTGTAAAAAAATACAGAGGTCTCAGGACATCCTGAGCCTCTGTTTTTTGACAAAATATAGGATATGTTAACTATAGTAAATATGAAATCAGGTCCGCCCTGTCAGATCTTGTATATTAATATGGATACACTTTTTCCCGGGAAATAGCCGCGTTCACCGTATTTTGAACACTCAAATCCAGTCTGTAAATGCCATAACCCTGCTCATTAACCCGTCCCGTATACTCGATTTGCGGAAAATCGCTGATATATTTCACCGCATCCGGCGAGGAGGTAAAAGTGACATTCACCGGACGCGCAATAGGAACGAAGCTCCAATTATGGTCCGTGCGCCCGTCAAGGCAGCCCTGCTCGGCAATATAATCCATCAGCACCTGGCGGTTCTCATCCGCAGAATCCAGCACCAGCTCCGCCTCCCTTAGACCCGGAAAGTTCCCGCCTCCAAATACCCGGTAATTGCTCGACACTAGAATAAATTGCTGCTCCGGATCAACCGGCTTGCCTTGATAGCATAAATCTACGATTCTACCCGCGTTAACGTTATGCAGCGTCCCGTCCGGCTTGTATCTGGCTGGCTGGGTAACGTCCACCTGATACGCGATGCCGCCGATAACGTCAAAATTAAAAACCGCAAACAGCGGATTCAGCAGTGGCTGCTCTCCAGCTTCCTCCGGATCAATGCGGTTATACATGCCGGCAGCCATTTCAAGCCATTCCTTTACACCCGCCCCGTTCATTTTAACGCCCTTGATCGTGTTGTCGAACAAATACAGCTCCGTTGCGCTTTTGATAGCGACCGGGCCTGCAGGAATATCCGCATACTCTTTCGGTCCGTTCCGTCCCGCCTTAAACGGCGATCCCACCGACAGGACAGGAAGATGCTGCAGATGCGGCGCATAGGAAGCGATCCATCGGCGGGCATAAGCGCACTGCGCATGGTTCAGAAGCTGGACGGAGGCGTCCTCATGCACCAGGGAGAAATAGCTGTGCAACGGCGCTTCGACCCGCCCAATGGGAGCGTTCGCGTACAGGACCGTATTTTGGTGCACCTCCTGCAGCATTCTGGTGATTTCCAGTTCTGGCTCTGCAAGCTCGGTGCCACGAAGACGGTCATATACTTCGCGGATCATGGACTTTCCGTGTACCACCTGCCATTGTCCGTCCACCTGCTGCAGTGATAAATCAATGATACCAAGCTGCGCACCGCCATAACCAGCCTGCACGGCCGGCAGACCGTTGATGGTGCCCTCTTCCAGATGAACGGCAGGCAGCAGCGCCCCATTCTCATCTTTAAAAGATGGATTCAGCGAAGCGAAGTCCGGGGCGGGGAATATTTGATGCGTATGTGAAAACGTGATGGCATCAATGCCCGGCACCAGGCTGAGAGGCAGCACTGCATTTTCGGCATTACAGTCCTTCAGGGACACGCCAGCATCAAAGCCCGTATGGGCAAGCGCGATAATGACATCCGCCCCCTCCTCCTTCATTCGCGGGATCCATTCCAGTGCGGACAGCACCATATCCTTCACTTGAACCCTGCCTTCCAGATGAGCCGCGTCCCAGTCCAGAATTTGCGGAGGAATCAGTCCAATGAAGCCGACACCAACGTCATGATACTCTCCCCGGCTATCCATGCAGCTTTTCGTCAAAATAGCATACGGTGTGTAGCGGTTCACAGCATTTTCACTGCCAGATTCCTGTTCATGTACATATATATTCGCGTTTACATAAGGAAAATCTGCGCAGGCAATCACCTGATCCAGATAATCCATTCCGTAATTAAATTCATGATTTCCGAATGTCGCCGCATCATAACCCATCGCATTCATTACTTCAATAGCCGGATGGATGAAAGGCTCCGTTTCCGAAAAGATGGAGGAGTCGATCCGGGCGGCAAACGTCCCGAGCGGCGTGCCTTGGATCAGATCCCCATTGTCCACAAGCAGTGTATTCTCCACTTCCGCCCTTGCCTGCTTCACCAAGGTGGCTGTACGGCAAAGTCCCAGCGAAGGATCCTGCTGATCCCGGTAATAATCGTAATCCATCAGGCAGGAATGCACATCCGTCGTTGACATGATCCGCAGCTTCATGGTTGGCTCAGCGTCATTTTGCTTGTTCATCCCTCGTTCATCTTGAATGCCGTTCACCGTTCACCACTCCCTTTTAGAAAAACTTTCACTAAACGCAGCCCTCGCTTCTGCAAAAGTACGTTGATATACGTTTTTCTTTCCTCTATCTGTATTGATTACGCACATTATACCGCCCAAACGTTAAGCGGATGTAAAATCCTTCAAATCGCTTTTCTTCCATATATAGGTATGTGATCATTAAATCCCAGACGCCTCTAGATCACTTCCAGACCTCGTAAAAATTAACATACATTCAACAAAAGAAACCCATTGCGTTAACCCTAGTCCGATGAGCCTATGTTACGCTCGTTCCTGTCAGGCGGTATCACTCCTGAACAAAAAAAGAAAAGTACACGGAGGGGATCATGATGTTTAAAAAAGTACTGACCATCGGCATGACGCTAGCTCTTGCAGCCAGTCTTGCAGCATGCGGATCAAAAAGCGCCGGCAGCGGAGACACCGCATCAGGCACTGCGGAAGCAGCGTCTTCGGCTTATGTGCCGAAAGAGCTTAATGTACAATTTGTTCCATCTCAAAATGCGGATACGCTTGAAGCCAAGACAAAGCCTCTAGAGAAGCTCCTTGGCGATAAGCTCGGCATCCCGGTTCACGTGACCGTATCTCCCGACTACAACACCATTGTTGAAGCGATGGCCTCCAAACAGGTAGATGTCGGCTTCCTGCCTCCGAACGCTTACGTTCTGGCTCATGATAAGAAAAAAGCGGCTGATCTTCTGCTTCAAGCACAGCGTTACGGCGTGAAGGATGATACCGGTGAAGACACAACAGATAAAGTCGACTTCTATAAATCCATGATCGTGGTAAAGAAAGACTCTCCGATTCAAAGCCTGAAGGACTTGAAAGGCAAAAAAATCGGCTGGCAAAACGTTACTTCCTCCGCAGGCTATGTCTTCCCAGCGGCCGAGCTTAAAAAGGAAGGAATCGACCCGGACAAGGATGTGCAGGGCGTAACAATCAAAGGCCATGACGCTGCAATTATGGCGCTGCTGAACGATCAAGTGGACGCCGTAGCCGTGTTCCAGGATGCCCGTAATACAGTGAAAAAGGACGTTCCGGATGTATTTGAAAAAACTCGTGTCATCCACTACACCGCCAAAATCCCGAATGATACCGTAAGTGTTCGCAATGATATGGATCAAAGCTGGAGAGACAAGATCAGCCAGGCTTTCATCGATATCACCAATGATGCGGAAGGCGCGAAAGTCATTAAAGACATTTATACACATGTCGGTTATACTGCCGGCGATGACAAAAACTTCGATCCGGTTCGTGAATACGCAGAAGTTGTAGGCCAGGAAATCAAGTAAAGTCGTAACTTTTTAAAATCCATGCAGTAACTAGGGCAGCACCGTCCATGACGTTTAATGGCGGTGTTGTTTCCCATTACAAGTGATGAGGACACTTCAGCCTGTAGAAACCATAACAGAAAGTTGGTTTGGCATGATTGAATTTGATAAAGTATCCAAGGTCTATCCGAATGGAACGGTCGGACTGCGCAATATTAATCTCACCATTCAAGAAGGGGAGCTTGTCGTCATCGTGGGTCTCTCCGGTGCAGGCAAATCCACCTTTTTGCGGAGCATCAACCGCCTAACAGACATATCTGAGGGAGAAATCCGCGTCAACGGCAAATCGGTGACCCGTGCCTCTGGCAGCCAGATTCGCCATATCCGGCGTGACATCGGCATGATCTTCCAAAGCTTCAATCTGATTAAACGGTCGACTGTGATCCGTAATGTCCTCTCTGGACGCGTCGGCTATCACTCCACGCTTCGGACCATGCTCGGCTGGTTCCCTAAGGAAGACGTTGATCTGTCCCTGAATGCATTGCAGCGTGTGAATATCCGGGAAAAAGCATACATCCGGGCCGATCAGCTCTCCGGCGGACAACAGCAGCGCGTATCGATTGCTCGCGCGCTGGCGCAGGAGGCACGGGTCATTTTAGCTGATGAGCCTGTCGCTTCCCTTGACCCGCTGACCACCCGCCAGGTGATGGACGATTTGAAGCGGATCAACCGGGATATGAATATAACCACGGTTATCAACCTGCATTTTATCGATTTGGCACGTGAATACGCAACGCGGATCGTCGGCCTCCGCGCCGGAGAAGTCGTGTTCGACGGAACGCCGGAGGAAGCAACCGATGAAGCCTTCGCGGAAATCTACGGCCGTCCCGTGATGCAGGATGAGCTACTGGGAGGGGCATGATGAAGACACCTGTTTCCACAGCTCCGATCAATCCAGCAGCGCCTGACCTTAGTCCGCCGCACAAATACAAACAGCTTGCCGGCTGGCTGGTACTCTTCGCCGTGCTGATCGCTTGTTCGATCCGGACGGATGTGACCCCTTACCAGCTTATCGTCGGGCTTCCGCAGATGGGCAGCCTACTGCAGGAAATGTTTCCGCCGGACTGGAGCTACCTGCCTACAATCTGGGGACCGATGATGGAAACCGTCCAGATCGCCATTCTCGGCACGACGCTGGGCGGGCTGCTGGCCATTCCGGTAGCACTGCTCTGCGCTTCGAATTTGGGGATCAGCCGCTTTGTCTCGCTGCCAGCACGCATGATGCTGAACCTGATCCGCACCATTCCCGATCTGCTGTTCGCGGCTATTTTCGTGGCGGTATTCGGCATCGGGCCTTTCGCGGGGATGCTGGCCCTGGTATTCTTCTCGTTTGGCCTGATCGCCAAGCTGACCTTTGAGGCTATCGAAGCCATTGATCCAGGTCCGCTTGAAGCGATGAGCGCCGTTGGCGCAAACCGGATGCAGATCATCATGTTCGGCGTTGTTCCGCAGGCTTTGCCTTACTTCATGTCTTATCTGCTGTATACCTTCGAGGTCAACGTGCGAGCCGCTTCTGTCCTCGGACTTGTCGGTGCAGGCGGCATCGGGCTGCTTCTGGACCGTGCGCTTGGGCTGTTCCGCTACGACCGGGCCTCAATCATCGTTTTGCTGACACTTGTGATTGTACTGGTCATCGATTATGGAAGCACGATTATCCGGAGGAAACTGCTATGAAAAATACGACGTCTGCCGCATCCGGAAATACATCCGGCTCCGTGCTTGGCTCCCGGATTCGTTTTGCGGTCATCACCCTGGTTGTCATCGCCGTTTACTTTTGGTCCGTCCAAGGGATACATTTTGAGGGAATCCAAGGAACGGCCGGAACCGTATCCAAATCCATATTGCAGGGGTTCCTGCATCCGGACTGGTCCTTCGTCTACATTCCGGAAGGCGAAGATTTGCTGCGCGGGCTGCTGGATACGCTGGTCATCTCCATTCTCGGTACGGTTGTCGCCACCGTAGTGTGTATTCCATTTGCTTTCTGGGCGTCCACGAATATGAGCCGCCATCTCGCCGTATCCGGCAGCGGCAAAATCGTACTGAGTGTCATCCGCGTATTTCCAGAGATTGTCGTTGCGATCCTGTTTATCAAAGCGGTAGGTCCCGGCTCTTTTGCAGGGGTGCTCGCGCTGGGCATCCATTCGGTCGGCATGCTTGGCAAGCTCTATTCAGAGACGATTGAGAGCATCGACCGGGGACCGCAGGAGGCGCTGATCGCCAGTGGAGCAAACCGGCTCCAAGTGCTGCGCTACGCGGTGCTGCCTCAAGTAATTCCGCAGTTCCTCTCTTATTCTCTGTACCGCTTCGAGATTAACATCCGCTCCGCGACCACACTTGGTCTGGTCGGAGCCGGAGGTATTGGTACACCGCTGATCTTTGCACTCCAAGTCCGCAACTGGAATCGAGTCGGTATTATTTTGCTGGGCATTATTGTACTGGTCATCTTAACCGATCTGGTCTCAGGCTGGGTGCGGAGACGGATTATTTAATCAACAAATCCAAGCGTCATTTCCTGCGCCTGCACAGCATCTCTGCCACGACAATCCGTGCGCATAGACATACAAAGAGGACTGTTCCTAAGGGTATCCCCCTGGCGGAACAGTCCTTTTGCATTTCTTAAAACGAGATCTCGAACGTTTACCGCATCTGATCCGCTTGCTTCATCAGTTCCACATACCTTATGAGCTCCGCTTTTTGCTGTTCAATCGATCGCACCCTCCCGGCCAGGCCGCTAAAAAAAGCTTCCACGAGCTCACGCGTGACGCCTGCAGACAAGCCAGTCCAGTCGTCCAGCCTTTGATAAAGACTTCTGGCCTCCTGCTCATCGGCTTGAATCCGGCCCAACAGCCAGCTAAGCTCGCGCTCGGCCTGCAGCAGGTCATCCAGTTCGACAAGGATTTCTCCGTTCAAGACATTCCCTCCCCTGCTTATCCCAGCAGTTTTCCGTTGTTAGACGCATCCGCCTGAATAAATTGCTCCGCCTTCAGCCGGATAAAGCCAAGAAACTCCGTCGTTTGCTGGACATGCCACTGCGTCAGCTCGTTAATCGAGGCATCCAGCTGCGCGACCAGCGGCTGCAGCCTGCGACTATGGCTGGAATGCATATACTTCATGAGCTTCGCTCTGATGGTCTGCAAGTCGGCGTGAACCTGCTGCGCACTCACGCTCCATTTTTCCGCGACGCTTCTGAGCTCCTCAGGCGTGACGCGGATCGTCCCGCCTCCGATCGTCCCGCCTCCGAGCCTGCCGCCCGCAGAGAAGCCAAACAACCCCAGCATTCGCGCCTGATCGGCAAAAGCCCCTCTCCAGCTCTCCATAATCCGGAACGATGCCGGCAGCCGCGGCGATCCGTTCACCAGCTCACCCGTCGCACCATCATAAAGCGGATTGGACAAATAGCCGTTCGCATCAAACTGATATTGCTTTAACCCGTGGTAATAAGGGCCACCCAGCGTATTCTTGGCTTTCTCAATGATGCCGACGTCCTTGTTCGCGTCCTCGTAATTCGAGTCAATGTAATAAGTCGAACCGACGTGACGGTCGAATCCGCCCAGCGTGCCGCTCGCAATGATGTCGCCCGGATGGGCGTAATTAGTAATCTGAGAGTCGTATTCTCCTGCCTCTGCCCGGCGTTTAGCCCACGGTGACAGGCTTCCCATAACTGAAGGCGCGCTGAAGGTAACGGCGGACAATCCGGTATAGGCCGCAGCATACTGCGCATTGGCACCACCAAGCGAGTGCCCGGTCAGGGAGAAATGCAGATCCTTATGCTTTTTTTGCATCTCCTTCGCATAATCTTCCGCCTGATATAGCTGTTTGTCCCCGTTAAAGGTTTTGTCCAGAAAGCGGTCCGCCTCACCGGCCCAATCCTTTACCTTAGTAATGCCAGTCTTATCCTCAATCGTTTGCACTGTATCGTCCCAAGGATATTTAACATGAAGGCTTTGGTCTATTTTGCGTCCCAGCTCCCGAACCCCTATGCCTCCGTCGGTGAGGTAATCGGGAAGAGAGTCCTTCAAGCCTTTCCCGCCCTCCGTTCCCCGGTATGCGATTACCGCTTGCTTCGTGTCCGGATTGTAGAAGGTAACGGCATCAAATCCCGACGAGTCGTCATTGGCCGGATTTTCAAGCACCTCCCAGCCCGGAAGCTCCTGCGGCTTGCTTCCCTTTTCAAGATCGGCGTAAGCGAGGTCCGACATTTTTTGGTACATCTCATCCGTAATTTCAGGCGCCTTGCTCAAACGTACTCCTCCCTTGCTGCTACTTCAGATTTCCGCTTTGCTACAGTGTTTTACCCTACTTGGCGAAAGGATTGATTCCTTTGGCGCGGATGGCCTTCTCAAGTTCCGGGCTCATCACGAAATCGGTCGTTTTCTTATCCTCGTAGTCGACCGATATGTTAAAGGTTTCGTCCGGGTGGCCGGTCACATGGCCTTTCATCATTATTTTCGGGGATATGTATTGGGCCAGCTTTTCTTGTTTCGTGATCTCCACATCCAGCCCGTATTCATCCTTGAAATATTGGATGGCGATCGTTTTGGCCTCCTGCACCTGGCTGGCATTGTCCGTTTTATCCATTTTTTGGCAACCTCCCAACAGCATCATCATGATCAGCATCATAAGAACGGTAGACCGGAATAACCGTGGTATGACCATCAGTCCTCTCTTACCCTTTTTTCTAAAATTAAACATGATCGGCCCCTTATAATCCAGACTCTGGAAAAAAATCAGGAGTATTTAACCACTTTAGCCTTCAAAAATAAGACCATTGACCTCCTGATGGAGCAGTCCTTTTGTCGTCTAAAAGTCCGAATGACGTTTGCGCCTTCGTATAGAGAAAACCTCCGGGCGGCAGGTCTTGGCCTGCCACCCGGAGGTTTGGTATATCGCATCATTTGTGATACCGCTCGGATGACTCTATGGATTGGTGTTATATATGATCTTGGCGCCGGCCCAGTCTGCATGGTCATAAGCGTTACCATCACCACTATTTGTGACAACTAGCTTAAGCATTTTTGCCCCGGTTAGATCGACATCGACATGCTGTAACGGTGAACTTCCATACAATATGCCGCTGTCATAGATCTTATTCCCATCCGCCCAAACTTGAAATACGACAGAACCATGGTCTCCAGCTTCGTCATCCATTCCTACGTCGGCTTTAAATTCGGAAAGTTTTCCGCCGATGTAATAGGATATTGCTGACTCTGCATGAACTCCGAGTCCCTTTTCATAAGTTGTGCCATCAATGGTGATGACCTTTCCATCCCCTGAGCCGGATTCTCCATTACTCATATCCTTCTCAACAGGCCCCCAGCCGTTCGTTGATTCAAGCCAACTAATATCGCTAAGATAGGTGTCGGTTGACGGCGGAGCTGTAAACACTCTGATCTGGTTTGCTGCCTGCTTTTGTCCCTTGTTATTTCCATAATGAAAGTCTGCATTGGCATGGATGTCGTAAACTGCAGGATTTGCATCACCTGGTACTGTCATATCCCACGTCATGGTAATGGACTTTTCTGGAGGAAGATTATGAAATGAAGTTGGTGTTCCAGGAGCGGCTGTCCATCCGTCAGGAATCTGTAATTGGATTGCGATCTTCTCTATAGCGATTCTACCGTTATTCGTAAATGTCATCGATACTTTGCTTGTTTGGCCTGCTTCAACATAAGGATCTGAAGTGATGGTGAGATCCGTTGCCGGCTGAGCCATATTCGGCGTACCCGGATGGACTTTAAACATCGCTGCCCCATGGGACGCTACTGCGGCACTAATGACGCTTGTAGCTGCGCTTTCACTATGCTCCCACAGGTCTCGCACGACGTATACAGGAGCTTTCTTTAAACCGAGATCACTAATGTTTAAACTCATCGTTGTCGATGCTTGGCTCCGGTTAAAGAACAATACAGCCTTGTCTCCGTTAGCCAGCGGCTTCACCCATACTTCATGATCTCCATCTTCACTTATTTTACTTCCCTGTATTCCTGCCGGGTCCTGGTCAATTGCAATGACTTCCTTGTTCAGAAGGATTTCCTTTGTAGCATCCGTCATGGCTGTAATATCATTGCCTGCAATGAGAGGCGCTGCCATCATGCTCCACAAGCTGAAATGCGCCCGATACTCCGTATCCGTCATCCCGCCGTTTCCAACCTCAAGCATATCCGGATCATTCCAGTGTCCCGGGCCTGCATACTGAGCAAGTACGGCATTTTGGTCTAATATACTTGTCATGCTGTCCCAGTTGTCGGAAATATCACCGGTCGTGCGCCAGAGATGTCCTACCGACGGACCCCATAACCATGGCTTATTTGCTCCCCATTCACAAATACTGAACATGATTTGACGCTCTGTCGCCTCTAACGCATCTCTCATGGCGCCGTACTGCTGTGCCGAAATCTTGGAGCCATCTTCCGGGTTGTAGAACTTGATCGTATTTTCACCTTGCTTTAAAGCAACTTGAATAGGATAAGTAGCCGCAGTATTCCAGCTACCTGAAGAAGGTAGGGTGTATTCTTCTCCCGTACCGCCGTTCACGCTTACATATAAATTTCTGCTGGCGTCCCCATTATGATAGTAAATGGTTAAAGTATAATTGCCTGCCGCAGGTGTATTGATTTTATTGAAAATTAATTCACCTGAGTTATTGCCGATATATCCAACCTTCGATCCAGCTATTCTGGCGTCTCCAACAAGTGTATTGTCAGGGGATTCCGCTTCATATGTCTTGATGTTCTTTCCATCTGATATAACGATCTTATCTATATCCGGCGCATAGGTAGTGGGTCTCTCATTATAGCAAAAGTCATATTTTAAATAGTCCACTCCCCATTCCGCGAATTTTGCGGCATCCCTTTCCTCATTGCCCTGGCTCGCAGGAAGGCCCATACAGGTCTTCGTTCCGTTGGAGGAGTAAATCCCAAGCTTTAAGCCTTTGCTGTGAACATAATCCGCAACCCCCTTGATTCCGTCAGGGAACCTTATAGGATCAGGAACGAGGTCGCCGTTCGCATCTCTGGTTCCCGCCATCCAGTTATCGTCGATGTTGATGTATTCATAGCCTGCATCCTTCATGCCGTTCTCTACCATGGCGTCGGCCATGGACATAATCTTCCACTGATCTATATTGCCGCCAAATTTGTTCCAGCTGTTCCATCCCATAGGTGGAGTAAGGGCCAGTCCATCATTCAATGCATGGGCCGTTGGAGTCAGTTTGCTCATTGCGCCTGTTTGGATCAATTGGGCAAATACAAGTAAAATTGACAAAAGTAACACTCTGAACCTGCGCATAAGATTACCTCCAAATTATTTATAATCTGTCTCATGCATGCTAATCAGGCAATAATCATCGTATGTAATGATTCTCTGAGCTATCACCTTCCTTCCAATCGATTGGTAATATATTTCCATATTTAGAAATTACCACCGTTTACCATATTATGCAATCGTATATTTTCGCATACCCGCAAATCCTCTTTAAAAAGGATAAATTCGTGATCATGAAGCAATCTTGATCGGGAGCGAACGTTTCGTTTTTTTCCGGTACCAATATTCCATTCTGATTGGGCAATTGAGAACTTGACAGGCGAACGAGAACTGGGCAAAGACAATCGGGCTAGGCTATAATACTGCTCAGCATATGATCCAAGGTTAGGTAAAGGGGGAGCGATCAGCTTATGTTCAAATCAACGTATTTGCGCATTTTTGTATGGAGCGGTATCTTTATCATTCTGATCATCATTCCATTTTCATTATTTCTGATCCAGCGATTCGCAGGCTATGCCTCCTCTCAAATTGGACTCATCAACCGGGACCAAATTGAAGAAACATTAGACCGAACGGAATTCATATTAGCTAAGCTAAAATGGTACGGCTTGAATATGTATGAGGATCAAACGATTCAGAATTGGATTTATTCTCAAAAGGATGACCCATTGCTGGATGCAGCAGCACTTCAAACGCTATCAAAATATTTATCGAAGGAATCCTTTTTTGAAGGCGCTTACTTATTCAATATGCGTAGGGAAAAAGTGATCGATTTCAATGTCGGTCTTCTTCCCTTCGAAGAGTTTTCTGATACGGCCATGTTGGAACGGGTTAAGCAGAAGGCTCCGTCCTTATTGCGGTATTCTGACCATGAAGCAGGGAATAAATCGTATCTTACCTTGCTGCTTCCGTCTTCTTACGTCAAGAAAGAGCAATATGGATATCTGGTTGTACTCTTAAATAAACGTGCGCTGCAGCAGTTCCTGATCTCAGGTGGAAATAAAACGGATAATCAAATAACACTCTTGGATCGTTCCGGGCAGGTGATTTTGGGGAAGATGGATGAAAAAGTCATGGGGAACGTCATCCATTCGAGGACAGAGGCCAGACAAGGCTCCTTCGAGCTCCAGGCGGACGGGAAGACGGCATACGTGAATTATGCCGATTTGGATTCCCAGGACTGGACCATCTATTCGCTGTCTGGAATGGAACAGTTCCGTAAACAGGCGACGTCCTTCCGCCAGACGATCATGCTATATTCCATACTGCTGCTGCTTCTTCTACTGCTCGCCGCGTTCTGGAATTCGCATATCTTCTTCAAGCCGCTGCGGATGCTAGCGAATCAAATCCATGGCAAGCTGCGTGTCCGCGCCAAAAACGACTATGACGCAATTCAGCAGAGCGTCATTCTATTGCGGGATCACTATACGCTCATTAAAACAGAATACTTGCGCCAATGGATATTGCAAGGAAGACTGAGTGACAGAGCCAGAAAAGCTCTTTCCCGTGAATCGAGGATTCTCGATTATGAATGGATAAGGCTGTCAGTTGTCAAAATGGATGCGTTCTATGAGATTTCCGAACAATATGATTTCGCCTCCCGGAGACTGCTAAAATATGCCATTGGGAACATTGCGGAAGAGATGCTCAGCTGTAAGAATCGTTCCATCGAGGTTGTCGATTTCGGAGGCGACCATTTGCTCATTCTGATCGGTGTTGCCGAGCAGGATGATGATGTGATTGAAGAATTGCAAGAGCTGCGCCGCCGTGTTATGCAATATGTTCATCTTAACATCACTGTGGCATGTAGTACTTCAAGATATGCCCGCGATGATTTGCGTGCGGTTTACGACGACTTATGCGAATGGACGCTGTTCAAATTCGTGAGCGGGGACGACAAAATTTACACGGAGCAAGAGTATGATCGGTATGCGGAGCTGCGGATTCAACCGGATGATACCTTACTGGATCTCCTCATTCAATCGATACGGATCGGCAAGGAGGAGCAGTCCCTGAGCTTGCTTGCGCAAATGTTTGCCCAGCTGCAGACGATGAAATATTCCGAATGCCAATTCCAGCTGAGATTGTTGTTTTTCTCCTTCGTCAAAGCTTTTAGCAAACAGACTACCCTGCACAGTATCGAAGAGATTGAAAGTACTTTGAAAAAATTCACGAAGCTCGAAGACATACATAGATGGATGAAAGAAGAGATTGCACGGATCATTTCCCAGCTCGGTGACCAGAAAAGCTTGAATCGCAAAGGGAAAAACGTCGAGGAAGTCATGGAATATATTCAACGTCATCTTCACGATCCAAGGCTGTCTGTGGATGACATTGCTGATCACGTCGCATTGTCCGCTAAGTATGTGCGCCAGCTGTTTCTCGACCAGTATGGCATGTCATTATCCAATTACATTCTGCATATGCGGATCGAAAAGGTGAAGGAATTACTTGAGCATACGGACATGAATGTGGCTGAAATTTCGCAGCAAGCGGGATTCCTTACAAAGAGCCATTTTTTCACAGCTTTCAAAAAAGCAACCGGCATGACGCCAGCCCAGTATCGATATCAGCATCTTGAAGGAGCGAGCGGGTGAAAGTTCACGATCGGTTTTAGAACCCGAGTGGCCTAATGATGACCCATGTAGGTGCTGCTTGAGAACCTTATTCGGAAATTGAGAACTATCCATGACTGCTTCGCGGTTGTTACGATAACTCCGTCAAACGATCAACACACGGATATAAAGGAGGGTAGACATTGAGAAGCAATAAAGCCGGGGCAAGCGGATTTATCTATGAAATCGTGAAGAACCGGTACTTGTATCTGCTGGCACTGCCGGGCATGCTGTTCCTGCTCATATTTGCATATACGCCGATGCTTGGGCATCTGCTGGCATTTCAGAACTATCGGCTCTCTGACGGGCTGTTTGGCAGCGAATGGGTAGGATTTAAAAATTTCGAGTTCTTTTTTGGGAACAAAGATTGGCTGCGTGTGACTTGGAACACGGTGTTCTTGAACGGGCTGTTTCTGGTGTTCGGCATAGGAACCGCAGTGCTGCTAGCCGTGCTGTTGAATGAAATAACGAATAAGTGGTTTAAGAAAACGGTGCAGTCCTTCGTCTTTTTACCTTACTTCATCTCTTGGCTCGTCGTCAGTATGATGGTCCAAACGGTGTTCAGTTCTTCCGAAGGGATGCTGAATCAGGCGCTCACTGCACTTGGTTTCCAAGGAGTGGATTGGTATTTAACTCCTGGCGTATGGCCGTATATCTTGACATTTGTATACGTCTGGAAGATGGCAGGATATAACTCAATTATCTTCCTCGCATCGATTACAGGGATTTCATCAGAGTATTACGAATGCGCCAAGATTGAAGGAGCCAGCCGGATGCAGCAGATCATCTACATAACACTGCCGCTGCTGCGCCCTGTCATTATGATTATGACGCTGCTTGGCATTGGACGGATATTCTACGGAGATTTCGGCATGATTTATGCCCTTGTCGGGGACGTTGGCGTATTGTACCCGACGACGGACGTTATTGATACGTTCGCGTATCGCGCCTTGCGGCAAATGGGCAATTTCAGTATGTCCTCCGCGATCATCGTGTATCAGTCAAGCATGGGGCTGATCACGGTCATTCTGTTCAATTGGCTTGCGCGCAGGATCGATTCAGATTCTAGATTGTTCTAAGGTGTGATTCAAATGCGGGAGCGATTGTTCCTATATTTCGTTTACGTACTATTGATCGGGTTTGCTCTTATCTGCTTCATCCCATTCTGGATTGTGCTGATTAACTCCTTTGCAGACGAAGCGAATATTCAGACCTCCGGGTATCAGCTGTTTCCCACATCGTTCAGTTTGAATGCATACTCTTTTCTGTTATCTGGTAAGCAAGTTTTCAGGAGCTATGGTGTCACGTTGTTCGTCACGATTGTAGGAACGACTCTAGGAGTCATCATTACCGCCTCCTATGCTTATGTCCTGAGCCATCCGAAGGTAAAGTATCGTCATGTGCTCTCATTTTTGACCTTTTTCACCATGCTGTTCGGGGCGGGGCTCGTCGGATTTTATATGCTGATTGCCAATTGGCTGCATCTTAAAGATTCCATATGGGCGCTTATTCTTCCCTACCTGCTTAACCCGTTCTATGCGTTCATTCTCGTATCATATTTCCGTTCATTGCCTTATGAATTGAATGAGGCAGCAACCGTGGACGGAGCGAATGACATGTATATCT
This sequence comes from Paenibacillus mangrovi, assembly GCF_022898935.1. Classification (GTDB taxonomy): domain Bacteria; phylum Bacillota; class Bacilli; order Paenibacillales; family Paenibacillaceae; genus Paenibacillus_AQ; species Paenibacillus_AQ mangrovi. Next base: position 296,647 of record NZ_JALIRP010000008.1, read on the forward strand.
TTTTCCGGATCATCTGGCCGGTCTCATTGCCTGTTATCGCAACGGTTGCCCTGTTCTATGCCCTTCAATATTGGAATGACTGGTACCTGTCGCTTCTCTTTATTGATAATTACAGGCTGCATCCGCTGCAAATTATGATCCGCCAGCTGATATCCAACTTGAATGCCATGTCTTATGTGGGCGGTAGCCAAACGGATTACAACATCATGATTCCGACCTTTGGCATGCAGCTTGCCATTGTGTGTATTACGATTGGGCCGATTGTATTCGTGTATCCTTTCGTGCAGAAGTATTTTATTAAGGGCATGACGCTCGGTTCAGTCAAAGGATAACGCCTGATCAAATTTGAGGAGGAACGAAAAAATGCGAATGAAACGTTGGATTTCATTTTCGCTAGTATTGCTGCTGATCCTATCTATAACGGTGGGCTGCTCGAAAGCATCGAATGATAAGCCGGCTCCGGCAGCAGAATCACCCAAGGAAAAACAGGCGGAAGAGAAAAGCACTAAATTGGAACCGATTACACTCAAAATCATGATTCCGGGAGATCGTCCGCCGGATATGGATCAGGTCATCGCCGAGGCGGAAAAAAGAATGAAGGATACGATCAATGTCAAGCTTGACATTGCGTTCGTACCATGGGCGGATTTAGGCCAGAAGACGCAGGTCACGCTCGCTTCCGGTGAAAATATTGACCTCATCTTCGATGCGCCTTGGCTGCACATCAATCAAATGATCGCGGACGGATTCTACGAGCCGCTGGATGATCTACTGGCGAAATATGGCAATACCGTACTGGAAAAGCGCCCTCATCAAATGTGGGAGGCGAATAAGTATGACGACAAGATTATGGCTGTTCCGCTCGGGGTCGTGTATATGTCGGGCAACGCCTATGTCGTGCGCAAAGATATCCGTGAGAAGCTGGGTGTCCCTCCGATCAAAACGTATAAAGATTTAATCGATTTTGCCTATAAGGTGAAGCAGAATGTACCCGGCATCGCGCCGTTCACAGCTGGCGGAACTTCTGGCTTGCAGCAGGCATCCATCGTGGCGCACCGCAGTCTGAACGACTACGATACGCATGTACGCTACACGCACGCGCTCGGAAGCAGCCTGATGCTCTTCTATAAGAACAATGACGGCAAGGTATACAACCTGTTCGAGGATCGGGAGCCGATCATGACTTGGCTGAAGGATGCCAGACAGCTGTACAAAGACGGAATCGTTTATAAGGATATTTTGACGGCCAAGGACTTCTTGCAGCCATTCATGAGCGGCAAAGCGGCGATCGTCACGAAAGGATCGTTCGGTACAGGTCTTTCTTTTGACCAGCAATTCAAAAATAATGTTCCAAACGGTGACCTAGAGACGGTTACGTTCTTCGATGGTAGCCAGGGAGCCAATATGACGAACTACAAGCAGTGGAATTTCCTTGCGGTTCCGAAAGTAAGCAAGAATAAAGAACGTGCAATCATGTTCCTGAACTGGGCGAATGAGAAGGAAAACTATGATTTGCTCTCGTACGGGATTCAAGGGAAGCACTGGGAGCCTGTCGGCGACAAAGAGGTAAAACTGCTCGATACGAAGGGTTATTGGGGATTCGGTTATGTATGGGTATGGAATCCGATCGATGAGCGTACGGATGTCGACCGGGATAAGCGCTTTGATGATCTTGAAGCCAAGATGCGCGATGCTGACTTCTTTACAAAGGATATTCTTACGGGATTCGAATTCGATCCTTCCACCGTACAAAATGATTTGAGCCAGTACAATACGATCGAAGGCAAATATTATCCGGCATTGTTCAACGGGGTTCTTGATCCAGATAAGACACTCAAGGAATTCGAAGCGGAAGCGGGACCTTCACTCAAGCGGATTCAGCAGGAATTGCAGCGGCAAATTGATGCTTTTTTGGCCAAAAAGTAACAGTAGTTAAGATTATAAAAATGAAGAAAGGTGGCATCGTATGTTAAAAAAGCGGTGGATGACTACTCTGTTGGTGATTTTTTTGATAGGAATGACCGTTACACCGGTACATGGAGAAATGGCGGCGGACAAGGAAAAGGTTAAACTGACAGCGATAGAACAGAATACCCGCATGGAAGAACTTGAAGAAGCAAAAGGTATTGACGAAGTGGAAGAAATCGAAGATATAGAAAATACGGTAGATATGAAAGGATTGGCATCTAAAGAGGAACCGGGGCAGCTGAAAAACTTGGCACTCGGTCTCCCTTATCAGTTATCCGAGCAGCCAACTTCGCAATATCCCGATCGCGGCGGCCAGCTGACAGACGGAAAAAAAGCGGAAGCAACCTTCCAGGATCCGAATTGGGTCGGGTTCTTCAAAGGACATCTAAAGGAAGTGGTGTTCGATCTTGGCTCACGCAAGTCCATTGCGTCGATCAATACGCAGTTCCTGCAAGAGTCGTCAGCGTCTATATTTTTCCCCATAACGGTCAGCTTCTACGTGTCGGATGACGGGAAACGCTGGTCCACCTTGAATCACGTCGGCAGCCAAAAGCAATTGTGGAAAAATACGCCGCCGAACATACAGCAGTATGCCTGGAATGGAGAAACGGATGGCTTCCGTTATGCGGGCGGGAACGGAACGATGGCTTATGCCAGGTATGTGAAGGTACAGTTCATGGCAGATTGGTTCAAGTTCATCGATGAGATTGAGATTTGGGGCTATGACGGCAAACAGAAGAATGCTCGGAATCTTCCACCAGATAAATTGGCCTACCTCCAGCCGGGAGATGCAACAGTAGGCATTCATGATCTTGTACTAATTCCAAATGGGTATTATCCCGGGAATTTGGGAGACTGGAGCAAGGAGGATTACATTCCGTACGTAGCCTATATCGACAAGAACGGAAACCCGGTCGACTGGATGATTGATGGTTATTTGATTGCGCCTTATCGTTCACCCAACTGGCATGCCTTCAACTCGATAGCTCCTCCTTCAGATAAGAGTGATTGGGAATGGCTCTTGAATAAGACCTTTGACAAGGGCGGAGATGTTGATCACTTGAATGAAGCAGTGAAGGAAATCGGTCAGAAGCTGGGTCAACCAGATCATAAAGTGAAGGTCGTAATGACGATCCCAACGGCTTCTGAATGGCAGACCGACTTTGGCGATGTTGACGGAGATGGTGTATCCGAGAACTTCAGCTCTGAAAATGCGGGTGCGGATCTTGCATTTCTGAACAAGAAGAAGGCGATCGAGTGGTTCGTTAACGAGGTTATGAAGAAATGGGAAAATGCTAATTTCAGCCATGTTGAGCTGGCGGGTCTGTATTATAATGATGAGTTCGTAGAAGTGGATACGCCGAATAACGAGGAAATCGTGAAGCTGACGAGTGAAATATCTCATCGTGCAGGCAAGAAGCTGTTCTGGATTCCTTATTTCCACGGCGGACAGCCGTACGATTGGAAGGAGCTTGGGCTCGACAATGCAGCGTACCAGCCGAATCATTTCTTCGACGGCACGGATAAATCCCGGGTTGACGATGCAGCGATCTTAGCCAAGACGTTCCATACGGCGATTGAGATGGAGTTCGATGACCGCATGATCACGAGCAATAACTATGCTCAGCGCTTCCTGGATTATTTGAACGGCGGAGTAGAGCATGGTTACATGAATGCCTATAGAGCTTGGTATCAAGGGAACAAGACCATATTGAACCTGGCTAACAATAAGAGCTCCCAAGTGCGTGAATATTACGACTATTTATACCAATATATCAAGGGAACTTATACGAAAAAGGAGCTTGTCCCTTATCACTACCCTACAGAGCTCAAAGTGAATGACTTGTCTATTCCGATCCAACAATGCAATGAACCCCGTGAAGGGGCCAAAGTCGTGTATTATGACAAAGCATACGGTGATTCCACCCGCTCGAATGAGTGGGGAATCGAGTTCACGGTGGTCGATGGAGTCGTCACGAACAAAGTCGATTATCCAGACCGGGATTCAAAAATCCCTTCGGATAACGGCTATGTCATCTCGATCCATATGGATAGTCCATACTATGATTTGGTTAAGAATCAGGTTAAGATAGGCGATCGTGTGGAGCTTATTTTCCCTTCTTAGCCACCCTAATCAGCAGCGCATTCAAATGAGCCGAGGGATATCCCTCAGCTCATATTTTTTCCATAATAGATTTCGTCCATTTCCTGCGTGATCCGTTCAGTGATCTCCTCCTGCTCCTCAGCGTTCAGCTTGTCCTTCGTATATCCGAAAAGGTAGTTGTCCAGATCGAATTCCCTGAGCTTACATTTGGTATGAAAAATATGCTCCTGATACACATTGACGTCGATCATGTCGTACATATTCTTAATGTTGTCCGGAATATAGTTCTGAATCGAGTTGATGTCGTGGTCGATAAACAACTTATGGCCGTTAATATCCCGTGTGAAGCCGCGCACCCGATAATCGATGGTCATGATATCCGTATCAAAAGAATGGATGAGATAGTTGAGCGCCTTGAGCGGGGAGATTTCCCCGCAAGTGGATACGTCGATATCCGCCCGGAAGGTGCTGATGCCTTCATCCGGATGAAATTCGGGATACGTGTGCACCGTGATATGGCTCTTGTCCAGGGCTATAACCACCGAATCCGGGAGCGGCCCCGGCGACTCCGTATAAGACTCCTTCGGAACTTCCACAACGGGGCCTTCCGATACGAGAATCGTGACGCTCGCTCCCTGAGGTACATAATCCTGCTTGGCGATGTTCAGCACATGCGCGCCTATGATGTCCGCAACATGCTTCAAAATGTCGGTGAGTCGGTCGGCATTATATTGTTCATCAATGTATTCCAGATACGCTTCCCGTTCTTGCTTGGTTCTGGTAAAGCAGATGTCGTACATGTTGAAGGACAAGGATTTGGTCAGGTTATTGAACCCATGCAGCTTCACATGCTGTTCAGGCGTTATTTTCATCACTTCTTCACCTCGTTGTATATCATATTCACTGCCTAATATTCCCTTTCCAATGCTGGCTATTCCACGAAGCTGATACAACTTATGTGTCCAAAAAGAAAAGCCTAGATGAACTATAGCGTTCATCCAGGCTTCGCTGCCATTTTTACTTCGATTCAATCACATATTCACGGTATTTGTCATAATCCATCTCCCGGCATTCGAGAGCAAGCCGGGTTCCGTCGTTCTCATATTCGGTACTCTTAATATTGGCATGCTCATTCAGATACGATACCACTTGCCCTCGGTCATAAGGGATCAGCATCTCGCACTGAACATAATCCGTAAAAATAGATCCCCGGATCAGACTCACCAGCTCATCGATTCCGATTCTCGGCTTGGCCGCCAGATAAATGCTGTTCTCCTGAACTTTGGGAATCGGATGTCCCGCCAAATCGCATTTGTTATATGCAAATACCGTAGGAATATCCGTTACGCCAATATCCTTCAGCGTATTTTCGGTAATTTGAATCAGCTGGCCGTATTTCTCATTGGCGTAATCGACCACATGAATCAGCAGATCCGCCTCTGCTACTTCTTCCAATGTGGAGCGGAAAGCCTTAACCAGATGATGCGGGAGCTTGCTGACAAAGCCTACGGTATCGGTAAGCAAGAAACTCTTGTTGTCCTCCAACTGAATGTTCCGCACCGAGGTTTCCAGCGTGGCGAACAGCATATCCTTTTCAAATACAGTTTTCTCTCCGCTGCCTCCCGCAGCTCCGAACTTTTCAATCATGGCGTTCATGATCGTTGATTTACCCGCATTGGTGTAACCTACCAGGGAGACGACAGGCAGTGCGTTTTTCTTCCGCTGCTTGCGCTGCGTCTGACGCTGAAATACAAGAGATTCCAGCTCTTTATTCAGGGCTGTAATCTTCTCCTCGATCCGGCGGCGGTCCAGCTCCAGCCTGGTTTCACCGGCTCCTCTGTTCTTCGTGCCGACACCGCCGCCTTGGCGCCCGAGCGATTCACGCAGCCCGACCAGACGGGGCAGCATGTATTGCAGCTGTGCCACCTCAACCTGCAGCTGAGCCTCGCGCGTTTTAGCGCGCTTTTCGAAAATATCCAAAATGAGAATCGTCCGGTCGATAACTTTGCATTCCAGGTCCGATTCCAGGTTGCGGAGTTGCGACGGTGACAGTTCATCGTTGAAAATAACCAGATTCGCTTCGAGCCCTTTATACAAGCCAGAGAGCTCTTCCACCTTGCCTGTTCCGATGTAATGCGATTTGTTGACCCGCTCCATATTTTGCGTGAGCTGCCCTACCACTTCCACGCCGCAGGCTTCCGCTAGGTTGCCAAGCTCCTCCATGGAATAATCAAAATCCTGCTGCTGATTCAGATTAACGCCAACGAGTACGGCGCGTTGTTCCAGTATATCGAGTTGTTCAAGTTGTTTCATATTGATCCCTCCAAATATCATTGTTTACTTAAGATGCAAAAAAACCGCAGGCCTCTGCCTGTGGTTTGAGCGAACGGAACATAGAAAGCTGCTGCGGATCAAGCCCTGCTCTACAATAAGCAAGGGAGACCCGCGCGCCTATCCGGTATGGTGTCTAAAAACAGCCGTAAAAAAAAGCGGCCGAAGATATCCAAAGACAGCAAAGGAGGGGCTAAGAAGCCTCTCCTGCTGTAACCCTGCGCCTTAAGGCCTGATGCCTTGGCAGACGCATGCATATAAGTTGGGTTCATCCGAAGATATGCATACCAATCCCGTACGCCCTGCACAGTATGCAGAGCCTTTGAGCACTATTCAATTAGCGGCACAAAGTGAAGAAACGGAATTAATATTAATCATCTTCACAAACCCTCCGATCATTCTAATTGTTACCATCGTAGCACAAATATTTCAATTTCACAATTCCGAATTTTTATGATGAGTGATCCATCGAAAAACATTTACGCGCCAGGCAGCTGACTAACCGTGGTCCGATTCCGGCCGTTTTCCTTGGATTGGTACAGCGCTTCATCCGCTTTTTCGATCAGCTGCTGAGCGGAGCGTCCATGTACTGGAAAGACCGCGATGCCGGCTGACAGCGTAATGGAGCTATCTGTCGGGCTTTTCGTAACCGCAAGCTGTTCCCGCAGCCGATCCGCCATCTCCTTGGCTCTGCCAAGGCCGGAATGCTTGACGAGTATGCCAAATTCTTCTCCGCCGTATCGGAAGCAGAGGTCATCCTCGTTCGACATCAGCTGCATGATGCGGGCCAAATAACGAAGCACTTCATCGCCCATGACATGTCCGTAAGTATCGTTCACAAGCTTAAAATGATCAATATCCATCATGATCAGCGCAAAAGGCATGTTGCTTGCTATCCATTCAGCCATCATGCCGTCAAAGGCTCTGCGGTTGGCAAGACCGGTCAGCTCGTCAATCTTCACCTCATGGCGTAGATGCGTCAAATCCTGGTTCATATTTTGCAGCGCGATCTTCACACTTTGTGAGAGCAGCCTGACTTCATAATAAGAGGAACGGATCTCCGGGATATTCTCTGCCGGTACAGGGCGCAGCGTGGCTTCATCCGAGAATTGTGCCAGCGTGTAGAGCGGCTTGGCTATCCGGCTTGCAATCCACCAGCCTAGCAGCAAAATCAAAAGCAGGAAAGGCAAGGAGAAGAGAAGCATTCTTGTAACCAGATGATGCGTAGGCTTGTCTACCACCTGTGCCGGCGTCTGAGATATTATTCCCCATGAACTGTTTGGCTCGTAGGCATATCCTGCGAGAAACTCATTGCCTTCTAAATTGGTCACCCTTTGCGACCCGCATTGTCCCGAAATCACTTTCTGGGCGACCTCATTTTCGATAACAGATTGTCCAACCCGTTTATTATTTGGGTGAAAAATCAAATTCCCGCTTTTATCCACCACGTACACATAAGAGCCATCACCGAAAAAATGCTCTTTTAACATGTCGCTCAACACGTTTTTTTCTTCCAAATAAATGGTGCCGCCCACAAATCCTTTATAGATGCCATTTTTATCAAAAATCGGAGCGGAAACGAGTATGATTAAACGCCCCGTTGTGGCTCGGTAAGGCTCTGAGATAGACGCTTTTTTCGTATTTACAGCCATCTTGCTTTGCTCAGACGTCAGCCTGTCCCCGATGGAAACACCGACGTTGTGTGGACTGATGGCCTGAATATCCCGGTTATGATCGGCAACCACAAGGGAATTGAAGTACTGGGTATTTTCCTGAAACAGATCGTCAATTAATTGAACATCGGTCGCTTCTTCGCGTTCTAAAATTTGAGCTACCGCCCAGATATTGCCTTGCATCGTCATTAAAAGATCATTAGTATTGGAAGCCAGTTTCTTAGCATATGATTCATTTTTATTCAAATAATTGCTAATCAAGGATGACCGGTTGACCTGCACCGCAGAAATAATACTCGTCAGCAAAGTCAGCAAAATCGCCGTAATCACGAGCAAACTGATGGTAAACCGGAGTGTAAATCCCTTTTTGATAAATTTCAAAGTCGCATCCCGCCTGAGTAAAAAAGTATGGAAGATGATGTCACCTGCATCCAATTACCCATTATACATTAGAGCTGAAGATACGAATATATCATAAAGCGATAAAATCCGACAAACGGCATTAAAGGGACTCAGTCCATATTGAAAAAGGCCTTTGTCGTGCGTGATGTCTGGCTGGCAACTTCCTCTACATCACGACCCATACAGGAGGCGATGACCTTAACGATATGTGCTAAAAAGGCTGGCTCGTTGCGTCCGTTTTGGGGCTTCGGTCTAAGGTCGCGCGGGGTAAGGTAGGGCGCATCGGTCTCAATCATAAGACGGTTCAGCGGAATATCCTTCACAAGCTCGCGCAGATGCTGCCCGCGCCGCTCATCGCAAATCCAACCGGTAATTCCAATATGGAAGCCCATATCCAGATAAGCATGAAGCTCTTCTCCCGTTCCCGTGAAGCAGTGAACAACCGACCTGGCGATCATCCCAGGATGATCTTGCATCATACTCGCAAAGTCGGCGAAAGCCTCCCGCTCATGCAAAAACAGCGGCATCCCCAGCTCCTCCGCGAGCCTAATCTGCTCATGGAACCAATGGCGCTGCACATCCCGCGGGGAAAAGTCCCGGTTGTAATCCAGACCGCATTCTCCTATAGCCACCACTTGGGGAAGCGCAGCAAGCTCCCGCAGCCGGTCCAGCGTGTCCCCACCACATTCCTTCACATCATGCGGATGCACGCCTGCTGTAGCATACAGTTTACCAGAGTACAGTTCCGCATATTTCGCGGCCTTCCTGCTGCTCTCCACACTGGTTCCGGTAATGATAAGTGGCGATACTCCTGCGGCTTCGGCCCGAATCAGCACCTCCTCGCGATCCTTGTCAAAGGATCGGTTGGTCAAATTAACTCCGATATCTATGATTTGAGAAAGCATTATACTGCCCCTTTCCTAGAGATAGTATTTAACTGAAAAAACCGCAGCCTTCCGGCATGCGGTTCTCTTTGGCTCATGGGATTCAGGATAACATACAGGGGCAGGCCTCGACAAACCATAGTGGCCACAAGGATGTTTCAAACTGGCTGAATAAAAAACGGCAGCTTCTCAATTCCAATTATTCGGAGGTAAGTAAATAGCTGGCCTTTATGGTGTACCTCATGATCTTTGCACAACTGCAATAGACTTTCGCCGGGCAATTTTTTGCGATTAAAATCGACCAATCCGCTAAGCTGCTCTGGGGTTAAAGACAGAATCTCCGCCTTCGATTTAGCCGTGTACTCCTCCACAATGCGGCGGATATCGTCTATTCCAGCAAACTCCGGTTTGGCCGGGGGCGCGAAATTTCCGGTAATCACCAGATTGAGGAACATATCTAAGGACGTGGCTATATGAACGACAAGCTCGCCTAAAGTCATCGCCCCTTCCCACGGTTTGAAATGAATATGCTCATCATCCACCAGCTCCGTAAGCTGAATCAGCACTTCACGATGCCGGGACAGCCCCGCCCACAATTCTTCATTATGACTCATCATCGTACCTCCCTGAATATATCATCTCGAAAAATGACTCTTAAGCACTTCCATGGAACGCAGCACATGCAAAATCAGCTCTGGGATATCCTCCATCTGGTCTTCATCGATTTTACGCTGGAATCTCAGCTCCGCTTCGTTACGATAGATATCCGAATCCACTCCATAGACGTGGCTGAGGGTCTGCACAAGCGGAATTTCCTGCCAGATCTCCTTCAAAATAGACTCGATTTGCCCGCATTCCCGCTCCGCTTCCGCCCGGCTCACCTTCATCCCGAATCCAATTGTCAGAAAGCATCCAGGCTGCTCTCCCTTCAGCTCGAGAATCTCGGCGGCCAAGTCAGTCAGGGATGCCTCCAAACGGATCTCGGCAGAAATATCCGGTTCTCCCGTCAATTCAAACCGGATGGCAAAATCGCGGGCCATGACGGACATCTCCATGCGATCGGTACGGCCCGTGATCCGGATGGCACCATCGAGATTATCCAGGTCATACAGCTGATTTTCGAAGGCAACCTTCAGATTATCGAAAATGGTCGGGTCGAACATTACCATGTGTCAGCCGCGTATTTCAGGCCGATCTGTCTTCTGGCATCCTCCATGACTTCGGCAACCGCCAGCGAGGTTTCATGGGAATTGATTTTGCTGCTCAGTCTACCGCGTCCGATCATGCGGATAAATTCCTCCAGCTCGTAATACATGGATTCATGAATCTGCTGCTGAGTCAGATTTTCTATACTGCCGTCCCGGTACTGGATTTTCACGTCGTACGGCTGGTTGATCCGGTCGATCACCATCGTACCGTTTTCCCCCTGAATTTCGGCTGGCAGGAAGGAATCGGATATTTTCGAGTACATGACAACGGCATCCATGTCCGGATAGCGCATCACCAGACTGCCTTCACCATCTACGCCCGAAGACAGCATCACACCAACGGCCTTCACCGCTTCAGGCTTGCCGAACAGGGTCACCATCGGATAAATGCAGTAAATACCCAGATCCATCAAAGCGCCGTTCGAAAATTCCGGATTGAACGCATTCAGCACGGTTCCCTGCTTAAACGCGTCATAACGCGAGGAGTACTGGCAATAGCCAGCGAAATATCGCCGCACCTGGCCAATTTTGTACAGATTCTCTTTCATGACCCTGAAGTTCGGCATCAGGGTGGATTTCATCGCCTCCATCAGCACCACGTTGTTGGCCTCCGCCGCCGCAATCATTCTGCGCACCTCGTCGCTGCTCGACGCAAGCGGCTTCTCACACAGGACATGCTTGCCGTGGTTCATGAACAGAATCGCCTGCTCCGCATGAAAAGAATTCGGACTCGCAATGTAAACCGCGTCAATCTCATCGCTTGAGGCCATGGCGGTAAGATCTGTATACACCTTAGGACCGCCAAACTGGGCCGCAAATTCCCGACCCTTTTCCTCCGTGCGGGAATATACCGCCGTTAGTAAGAATTCATCATTCTCCTCCGCCGCGTGAAGAAAACGTTCCGTAATCCAGTTGGTGCCAATCGTTCCGAATCGGATCAATCTACTCATCCCTTCTTTATATGTATTGATCGTCAGCTGATATCTATGCCTTCGTCTCTCCAGCTGGATGCATCCTCATCCGCCAGGCTTTGAATATCTTCGGTGCTGATGCTCTGGAAGAAGTATCCTTCCTCCTGCTGCTTTTTCAAGGCTCTTTCCTTGTAAAACCGGGCACTGCTGCCTGCACCTGTTTCCTCGTCATAAACGAGAATGATGCCGTCCGTTTTGCGGAACAGAAGATCGTCGCGGGCCTTGAACTGCCATGGTCCATCATACGGCTGACGGCTTACCGTTTCGTAAAAATCAATACCCTGCAATATCCGGTTATAATAGTCCTTCTTGTCCTCTTTCCAGTTCTCTTCAGGGTTCGCAAAAGCCGTAATAATGGCGATTTTAAGATCGGGATATTGTTCTTTCAGGGCAATCGCCGCTTCGCAAGCCCATAAATCCACCCCGTATTGTCCCGGCGATATGACCCATTCCAGCCCTTCCTCGGCCAGCTGTATCAGCTTGGCAGTGATGGCCTTTTGAATATATACGATCCCTGGATGCTTCTGGCCGAAAATATTCAGCTCATGCGCGCGGTAACCTGTCACCAGCACATTTTTCATAGGTAAGCCCCTTGCTCTTTCGTTTGTCTAATCTAAAAGTTCGCTTTCTTTCTATCATACCCTGATTCTTTTGGTGATTTCCACTGATATATAAGAGCTTTATGTAAAAAGAACCCTGTGATTCTTCATAGAAACACAGGGTTCAGGTTCAGCAGCAAATGGTCCGCAAGGGGAATTGATTGCCGGGGGACTGTATTTTTCCAGCTCACTCAGCAAAAGATATTCGAAGTGGTCATACTTTCGGGTTTTGGACTATAAGCCATGGTAAGCCGTAGCAGCAAAGCATTGAAGGGTGCAGAGCGCTGAATTTAGCGGATCCCGGATGCCAATCCCCGGCCGATCAAGTTCGCCGAAACAGGTTTTCTGTCGATCTCCCGTGCCCATACCGACAGCTGGCCGATATGGTGAATTTCATGGGCAATCATATGCCGCATGACTTCTCCCCAGGTATCCAGTTCTTCCCTGCCGTCAGGTGTGACGTCGCGGAACTCCCGGTTCTCCAAGCCGTCATTCCAGTTCAGGACGAAAGCCTCCACTTCGGGACGGAAGGATGCTTCCAGCTCGCGGACCTGCCTGATGCTCCGGTACTGCTCGAAACTTTCGTTGAAGTCGCTTTTGCCCTGCAGTGACCGGATCCAGCTCCATTCCACATCGATGATATGAAATAATGTATGCAGGATCCCTCCGACGCCGCCCGTACGCTTCTCAAGAAGCTCGGCTTCACTGATTTCACCGCACCATTTGAACCAGTCCTCGCGTACGTCCCAGTTATATTCGAACATCATTTGCAACAGGCATACCTCCTTTTATATTAAAAATAGTATACGCGAGAAAAGAACCCTGCCTCCAGAGCAAGTTTGGCTATAACCGTTTATTCTGATTTCTTCGCTTTCAGCCGCCATTTCGTGTACAATTTAGGAAAGAGGTGTTGAATATGTCCAATGAAGAACTGATTTTGACCCCCGAGGGTCTGGAAGAGCTGAAGGCCGAGCTTGAAGAGTTGAAAACCGTAAAACGCAAAGAGCTTGCGGAACGGCTAAAGGTAGCGATCAGCTATGGCGATCTGAAGGAAAACAGCGAATACCATTCCGCTAAGGATGACCAGGCGTTTATGGAAACGCGCATTCTGCAGCTGGAGAAAACGCTGAACAAAGCACGGGTCGTTCACAGTACCGATACTTCCACCGTAAGCATCGGTTCCTTCGTTAAGCTTAATGATATCGAGTTTAAAGAAATCGTCGAATACCGGATTGTCAGTCCGGCGGAAGCTGATGCGCATAACAATAAGATTTCATACGAAAGCCCGCTCGGCAAAGAACTAATCGGCAAAGTGGCCGGTGACATCGTCAGCGTATCCGCGCCCATGGGTGTACTCAAGTATGAAGTGCTCGATATCCGCGCCAATTAAAGATGAATGTGCAAAAAACGGCTCCTGCAAAGGAACCGTTTTTTCTTTCATATATTAGTATCCTACTCGTCTTCTTTATACACAGGACGCAGCTGCATTGCGAATTCGAATTCCTTCTCATCTAGCCGGTATTTCTCCAGCAGTTCCGGACCGCAGGAATTCGATCCGACCCCGCTCATTTTATAATCCAGATGAACGATCGTCTCCTTCCGCTTCACGAGCTCATGCTGATGTCCCGCCTGATCAAGATCCTCAGGCAGATAGTGAGACGCATGGAATGAGTAGGCCTCGCTGCCGGTGAACATCAGTCCCATGCCCAGCTCATTCGTGACGGATGCCCACTCCGTCCCATATCGCGAACCATTCTCCTGCGGCATTACATACGGCTCGAACATATCGTCTACATGGAGCAGGTACTTACCCATCCGTGTACTATGACGCTTGTCGATATAGTTTTCATGCGGACCATAACCGAAGTACTCCACTTCCTCGTTCCCTCGCGGCATGGTCACCTGAAGACCAAAGCGAGGCAGGAACGGCAATCCCTCTCTCACCTTGATTTTAACTGCGACCTCAACTTCACCGGAACCGTCAACCCGCCATATGGCCTGCCCTTTCAGCACCGGATGCTTGATGTACCCACCCATGGAGAACTCGGCGGCGATTTCAAGGTCGTGCTCCGTTTGCTTCCGGATCGAGCATGCATACACCTTCATTCCGGCACGGTGATAGCCCTCTTCCGTCCATCGATGCTTGATGTTGCGGTCATTGTCGGTCGGAGCCCGCCAAATGCTGAAGCCAAGCGGCGAATGAATCATCTCCACACCCTGCTTCGATAGACGGACAAAGGTACCTTTTACCTTATCAAACACATGGCAGAAGTCCATCCCTTCCACCGTAACGAGGTTTCCTTCCTCCCGGATGTCCAGCGGGCGCTGTCTGAGTTCATCCAGCCAAGCCTGCTCTTGATCCGATCCAGCCGTTTTTTTGCCGATTTCAAACTGGGCAAATGCAATCTCATACCCTGCCTCCGCCCACGGTGTTTCTTCTTTCAAGTGAATCGTTATCGTCAGGAAATACCGGCCTTCGTCTACTTTTTGCTTGAATGGCACGATGACTGCTGCCGACTCATGCGGTCCTGCTTCAACAGCCAGTACGCCTTGTTCGATAAGCTCCCCGTCCGCTTCCAGCTTCCAGGTGAAAGAAAGATGGCTTAAAGTGCTGAAATCGTACAGGTTCGTCACACGGAATTTTCCGGCTTCCAGATCCTCTGCTTCAATGCGGACCGGCGCAATAATCTGTTTCAGCTCCAGCAGTCCGGTATGAGGAACACGGTCTGGTGAAACCAGGCCGTCGATGCAGAAATTGCTGTCATTCGGCTGATCTCCGAAATCGCCCCCGTATCCGAAATACTCGGTCCCCCCATTTGTTTGAACGCGGATCCCGTGATCATTCCATTCCCAGACGCAGCCGCCCATCAGGTTCGGATATTGATAGAACAAATCCCAGTATTCCTTCAGATCTCCCGGGCCGTTGCCCATAGCATGGCTATATTCGCACAAAAATAGCGGCTTGCTGCGGCTCTCATCTGCACCATATTCCTCCACGTAAGCCAGAGAAGGATACATTTCGCTCTCGATATCCAGGTCCTCCGTATCCGCATCGCCTTCGTATCTCTTCGCTGCTCCTTCGTAATGCACAAGACGCGAATCATCGCGCTTTTGCGCCCACTTGGCCATGGCGATATGGTTGGCTCCATATCCCGATTCGTTGCCGAGCGACCACATGATGACAGAAGCATGGTTCTTGTCCCGCTCCACCATCCGCTCCACGCGGTCCACAAAAGCCTTCTCCCAGGCCGGATCCCGTGTCAGCTGATGGAAATCTCCAGATACCGCCAATCCGTGGCATTCCAGATCCGATTCATCCACCACATAAAAGCCGAACCGGTCGCACAGCTCAAGGAAACGCGGATCATTCGGGTAGTGGGAGGTACGCACCGTATTGATATTGTGCCGCTTCATCAGCATGAGATCCTGAATCATATGATTCAGGGGCACGGTCTGTCCAAGATCCGGATGGGAATCATGCCGGTTGACCCCTTTCAGCTTGACCGCCTGCCCGTTGATCTTAAATATGCCCTTCTCCACGGAGACCGTCCGGAATCCGACCGGAAAATGAATGACCTCCTGCCCATCGCTCAAATACAACTCGTACAGATAAGGATTCTCCGCATTCCATAAAGTCGGATTTGCCAGGTTCAGTGTAAGCACTGCCTGTCCATGCGCTTGCACTTGTCCAACCGCACATACGCTGCCCTTCGCATCTTGCAGCTCTGCTTTGATCGTAAGCGGGCCGGTTGTGTCCAGCTCACAGCGGAGAACGCCGTCGGCATGATCACCGGAAAGCTCCGGTTTAACAAAAACATCGCGAACATGCGACGGATCCCTGCCGAGTAAGTACACGTCCCGGAAAATCCCCGAGAACCGCCATAAATCCTGATCCTCCAAATAGGTTCCATCACACCATTTCAGCACCATGACCGCCATCCGGTTCACGCCCGGCTGCACAAACGGGGTAATATCAAATTCGGCAGGAATCCGGCTTCCCTGGCTGTAGCCGACAAATCGGCCGTTCACCCATATATAAAAGCAGGAATTGACCCCTTCAAACACCGTATAGGTCTGCTTGCCATTCCACGAATCCGCAATCCGGAAATCGCGCACGTACAATCCGGCCGGGTTTTCATCTGGCACATATGGTGGATCGCAAGGGATCGGGTAATTCACGTTGGTATAATGAAGCTGGTCATAGCCCTCGGTCTGCCAGCAGGAAGGCACTAACAAATCGCCCCAGCCAGAAGCATCGAAATGAGACTCGTAAAAGGGTTCCGTGATGTTATGTACATTGCTGTAATATTTAAACTTCCAGCCGCCATTCAGCGTCCGATAAAACGGAGATCTAGATCTTTTGCCTGTTTTTGCCGATACTGCGTCCGCATAAGGAATGTAATAAGCCCGCGGTTGTTGCCGGTTTACTTGAAGGGTTTGCGTATTTTCCCAATATTTCTCCAAACTTAGCATGTCATCAGCTCCTTTAATGTTATCCTAGCAAATTGGAATGGAGCCGGGAAGCTCCATTTTTGAGAACTTCTACATCTATTTCCTAACCCCCAATTTGATAAAAAGAGAATTGAATAATTGGATTTTTCCACCTGTAAAAGTATGAATATTTAATAATTCACCTATTTTTTTATTTCTTTATTCCAAAATGAAATTAAGTGAGATATACTGATTCTTGAAGTCATACAGTACGAAGCGAAAGAAGGAAAAATGATGCTGGAACTTCATAATGAAAATAAGCTTAGCTTAAGCGCCAAGCTATTTGTATCTTTTCTGAAAATAGGACCAACCACCTTTGGAGGTGGCTATGCCATCCTTCCGGTGATTGATAAAGAATTAACGGAACACCGCAAGTGGCTCTCCCCCAAGGAAATGAGTGAGATTACCGCGCTTTCTGGTGCGGCTCCCGGCGGAATCGGCGTCAACGTGGCCGCGCTTGCAGGATACCGCATTGCCGGCATTCCGGGTCTGCTCTCCGCCGTTATCGGCATTTCCATGCCAACCATTCTCATCATGCTGATCCTGTGCGCCGCAGCCTCAGGCTTCAGCGACAACCGCTATGTACAGGCCGCACTTCATGGCATTAAACCTACGGTCGTTGCCCTCATCGTATATGCAGCGATAAGAATGAGAAAGCAGGCACTCCACAATCCGGTAACCTGGGGCGTTTCCGCTACCTGCCTGATTTTACTTCTCTTTTTTCCGGTTCAGCCTTTGTTTGTTCTTGGCATCGGCATTGTCATTGGCCTCGTAGCCGAAGCCGTCTACACCTCCAAAAGTTCGAGCGGCAAAAAGAAGGAGCAGGGCCGGTACCACTCAATGTAGCCTCGACCTATAAGATGCACTCACAACCGTTCAGGGTTTATATCAAATCCTCATTCGCAGAAAAGAGGTTAAGTCATGCTTGAGCTGTTTTGGACTTTTTTTAAAATTGGATTTATGTCTTTCGGAGGCGGCTATGCCATGCTTCCCGTCATTGAGCACGCGGCTCTGAAGGAAGGCTGGATGACGGCGCAGCAGTATACAGAGGCTATCGCGGTGGCGGGAATGGCTCCCGGACCGGTAGCGATGAACATCGCCGTATATGTCGGGTATACCGCAGACGGATGGATCGGCAGCCTGATTGCCTCGCTGGGTATCGTTTTGCCATCAGCGATTATTATGTTTCTCGTTGCTACGATTTTTTACCGTGTGTATGATAATCATTGGGTGCAGGCTGCGCTGAGCGGCATGAAGCCGGCCGTCATCGCTTTGATTGCCTACGCCGCTTATACCATGACCATACATTCCGGCTTTATTACAGGTTTGTCCATAAGCACCTTTGCCAGCATCGCAATCTTTGTGGCCGCAATGATCGCCATGATCCGTTTTCGCTTGCATCCGCTGGCAATGATTTTGGTATCAGGGATTGTGGGGATTGTTATATATGCTTAACGAAAAAAAACAGCGCATCGACGCTGAAAAACGCATTCCTTCGCCGAAAGCAAAGGAGCTGTTCCACGACATCCGCCGCAAGCAGGAGATCGGCAAAAACGACTTGCTTGTCTCAAGCGGCCTGACCGTAAGCACGCTCACCCGGGTATTGGAAGAGCTTGTCGGCATCGGGATCATCTCCGAAAGCGGACTTGGAGCTTCTACCGGAGGACGTCGTCCCATCTTGTATCAGGTCAAGGCGGATTACGGCTATGCTTTCGGCTTGGATATTTCACGGGTGATATCCCGGTTGGTGCTGCTGGATCTGGCAGGCAACAAGCTTGATTCCACAGAATGGCGCATGACCGAAGAGACCACGCCCGTATGTTTTATGCAACAGGTCACCGTACAGGTAGAGGAATGGATGGATAAGCATCGTATCTCTTTTGAACAGGTGATTGGCATGGGTGTTGGCGCGGTCGGGCCGCTAAACCGGGAAGCCGGTGTGATCGAGGAGCCCGAATGGTTTGCCGCTCCAGGCTGGAACCATGTACCGGCCGTGCAGATGCTGGAGGATCGTCTAGGTTTCCCCGTTATCCTGGATAACGGGGCCAACACGGCGCTGATTGCCGAATCATGGGCGAACCGGACCAAGAATTTCCGTCATATGCTTTATGTTCACGCAGGTACCGGTCTACGGCTTGGCATGATGACGGATAACAAGCTGATCCACGGCGCCGTCGATATGGAAGGCTCCTTCGGACAGATGATCATCCAGGCGGACGGTCTCCCTTACCGTACGGCGCAGGGTAACTATGGCGCGCTGGATACCTACGCTTCGGTGTATGCCATTGAGCGGGAGGTAAACTCCAGGCTGCGGCTCGGCCGAAGCAGCGTTTTGCACCAGATGCTGAGGCCCGGGGAACCCGCCAAATTTCCGGATATCATGAAGGCGCTGAAGGCTATGGATTCGATGGTCACGGAAATCGTGACGCAGGCTGCGACGTATTTTGGCATCGGTCTGGCCAATTTGCTGAACATTCTGAATCCTGAGAAAGTGATTTTGGGCGGCCCGCTGATGACTGACTCCAACCTGTTTTTTTACACCGCCACCCAAACCGCGATACGCAAAACCTATCATTATCCCAAATATCAGGTTATTTTCAGCAAGGGCTCCTACGGCGAAGAGGCTATAGCCATCGGTGCCGCGCAGCTTATGCTGAGTCAGCTTACCGTTTAATCTTTCATACAGCCATTTTTTAACCAAGAGAGGAGTGTAACGCCGTGCCAGCTGAATTCAAATTTGATATACCGGCAAGCAGGTCTGAGCATGATACATCCCCGGACAAAGTACCTTCCTGCTGTGCAGCTAGGCGAATGGCCGCCCAAGCTTCATCCGGTTGCGGAACCCCATCCATGGAGCATGAACACAAGCTGCCTGAGCGTATCGATACTGCATCTGTTCCGGAAGCAAAAATAGAAGCAGCAGATGCAATGAAGCGACCCGAAACATCCTCATGGCCAGTCATTCCGGAAGGCATCTATATACTCGGTACCAATGATGGCGAAGGCTTCCCCTCCGATGCTGAAGGACCGGCAAGGCCGGTTCACGTAAAATCGTTCCGCATCTCGCCTTATACCGTAACTAATGCTGAATATGCCGCTTTCGTTGCCGCAACAGGATACGTCACCGAGGCGGAACGCTTCGGCTGGTCCTATGTTTTTCATCTGCTGATCCCCGATCTAGAGCGTGTCAGCATTGTCGGTTCTCCGCAGCAGACACCGTGGTGGCATGGTGTTGAAGGCGCCTATTGGCGCGTACCGGAAGGCCCGGGCAGCAGCGTGGATGACCGCATGAATCATCCGGTTGTGCATGTGTCTTGGAATGATGCCCAGGCATACTGCGAATGGGCGGGTGTACGCCTACCGACCGAAATAGAATGGGAAGCGGCTTCCCGCGGCGGTCTGGAAGGCAAACGTTATCCTTGGGGAGACGTTCTGCGCCCGGATGGCGAACATCGCTGCAACATTTGGCAGGGCGTGTTTCCGACGAAAAATCACGCGAGTGACGGCTACCTTGGGACCGCACCGGTGGATGCCTACAAGCCAAACGGCTACGGGCTCTACAACGTCTCCGGCAACGTGTGGGAATGGTGCGCCGACTGGTTTACGCAGAATCCGGACAAGCGCGGATCATCCGAGCAGCCGCAGGGTCCTGCAGAAGGCGTTTCTCGCCTCATGAAGGGCGGCTCCTATCTGTGCCATCAATCTTACTGCAACCGTTATCGCGTCGCTGCCCGCAGCAGTAACACGCCAGACAGCTCCACAGGTAATATCGGTTTTCGCATGGCTGTTGACATCTAGATATAGGATGAGCCGGCGTACCATGTACGTCGGCTCTCTGTCTCTCTATCCCCCTATTATTTCCGCCCAAAATCCGCTTTGATTTCTCCCCATTTCTCCGTGTTCCACTTGAGGATCTTGTTCTCATACTTGTTGTTCTGCAGCCACTCCACCGCACGGTCGGTCAGCTCCCAAATCTTGCGTGTGGACTCGTTTCGGACAAGCGTCGTCGCCGGCTTTTTGTTTCTAACCCAGGCGAGAGCCGTTCTCGAATCGGAATAGATCGTTTTGCTGCTGCCCAGCTTCTTCAGATATGCCAAGCCGTGCACAATCGCAATGAATTCACCCAGATTGTTGGTTCCGTTCTCGACCGGCCCGACGTAAAACAGAATCTCTCCCGTTTGTGTATCTACCCCCTTGTACTCCACCGGTCCGGGATTGCCTCGAGTGCCGACGTCAACGGAGATGCTGTCATAAATAATCTCTTCCTGATCCGCTGATTCAGATTTCTTGCCGGCAAATTTGTTGCTTCCTGTTCCTTTGGAGGATGAGGATTTGCCCTGCCCCCAGTTTCCCTTCCATCCGCCTTTAAAAGCCGCCTCGGCTTCGGTGCGGGATTCATAGGATTTATATTTTGCGTCCGTATAACCGTTCACCTGCGCCTGGCACTCAGGCCATGAGGTGTAGACTCCCGGTTTTTTCCCTTCCCATACCACGTAGAACTTGGATTTCGCCATATGTAAAACTCCTTAAGTGAAAATAGACTGCAATGTTTAGAAGATTGAGATTTTGCCTTTAGTATCTTCTCACAAAAAAACACCTGCTGCAAACAGGTGCCTTCGCCTGAATCCCATGAGAACTTCTTAGAGCCCGTTTAATCCTTCCTTCTCAAAAGCGGCGATCACCTCGCAGACCTCTTCCGTGATCGGCGTGCTCTTCCCGCTTGCCGTATCGATCAGTACGATTGCCCCGCGCCCGGCTGCCTTCAGCTGCTCTTCCACCACAACGGCATATTCCACGTCCAGGGAGGATCTGCCTATCGAAGCCACCCGCACATGAAGATTCACCTTGTCGCTCCGGTACATTTGCGCCAGGTACTGGCATTCCAAATCCGCGACAACTGCCACCTTTTCACCGCCGAACATTGAGCCAAAGAGGCCCAGATTCTCAAAATATTCAATGCGGCCCTGCTCAAAATACATAAAATAACTAACGTTATTCACATGTCCCAGCATATCTGTCTCACAGTAACGCACTTTGATTGGGGTGGAATAATGGAATTTTTTCAACCAGTTCGCAGGATCGGGTTTAATGAAGCTTTCTTTTTTCATTATCTAGTCTCCTCGTTTCCATCTTTCCTCTTACTTGATGACATTATAGCAAAAAATCCCATGCAATCCAGCACTTATCGCAACGACATCCCCCTCTTGTTGATGTTACATTTTATTAGTTCTTTGTACCCCGGCAAGAGATAAAAGTCCCACCCCCCCCTTCAACTTAAGAAGGATTTTTCCGATATTACAATAGCAGGAATAAATCACACAATAAGGGGAATATCCGCCAAAATGATGAAAAAATCAATCGCATTACTATTTCTCGTATTCATGTTGTTAATGCCTTCAGCCTTCGCGGCCGCACCTCCCAAAAACATGGTCATCATGGATGCCAAGAGCAATCATTCCTTTGTATCCGTCCGTTTCGTGAACGGGTTCGACGGTAGCAGCATCGAGTGGGATGAAGCCTCCAAACGCATTGGAATTACTCATGGTAGTGTACATATCGCAATGACCCTAGGACAAAAATCGGCACTCGTGAACGATAAGGCTGTTACTCTGCAGGATGCGCCATTTAGGGACAACGGATCCATCTATGTACCGCTACAAATCTTAAGCAAGGAGCTTGGATACAAGCTGGAGTGGCTGAAGACGAGCAATGCGGTGAAGATTTCCACAGAGAAGGCTTCCTCCGTTCTCCCTGTGGTCACACGTACTGCCGGTCAAGCGCTCCCCAATCCAGTTGTCAGCGAAAAGAAAACCTTTAAAGTGGGCGGCAAGTCCTTTAACGTACAGATGGTGACCGTTTCTCTTATGCATCCGCAGGTTCAGATGGACGTGGTGCTTGCCGGCAATACCCCGGGGATGGTCGAAGATCTCAGCAGCATCGCCAAACGCAGCGGAGCAACCGTCGCTATTAACGGGACCTTCTTTGACGCTTATACGACGGGCAGCTATAAGGCTCCTTATGGCTATATCCTGAGCAAAGGCGCTATCAAAATGGCAAGCTCCGGAGATCAGAGAGTCATTTTCACCTATGATGAAAACCAGCTTGCAAGCCTGATCTCAGGCGCGGATTTCCAAGGCAAGTATAATCAGGGTCTTATTGAAGGTGGGCTGCAGGCAGGACCGCGCCTGATCGTCGACGGCAAAGTATCGCTGAACGTGAAACAGGAAGGCTTCAAGGATCCGAAGATTCTGACAGGCGGGGGCGCACGCAGCGCTCTTGGCATTACCAAGGACCATAAACTCATTCTTCTGACAACCGGAGGAGCGACCATTCCACAGCTGGCAGAAATCATGCGGGAAGCAGGTGCCTACCAGGCAATGAATTTGGACGGGGGCGCATCAAGCGGACTGTATTATAACGGCAAATACTTGACAACCCCTGGCCGCAAAATCAGCAATGCCATCGTCATTAAGGTGCAATAAGTATACACCGTCCGAAGTAAAGGACGTCATTTATACTCGGACAAACATAAAGACTGGGCTCTGAAGACATCATCGATGCTTCGAGTCCAGTCTTTTATCGTTGTCACGAAAATTAGTTGTTTGCGTTAAGTCCTTTTTTGACCCAGTCTGCTACGGTTACCGTACGCTTAGCCTGATGAACGACTGCACCTTTCACGTCCTCAACCATTTTGCCGTCTTGACCCACCGTCACGGAAGTACCGTAAGGGTTGCCGCCTGCTCCGAAAATAGAAGGATCTGTGAAGCCCGGTGCAGCCACAATTGCTCCCCAGTGGTACATGGTCGTGTAGAGGGAAAGAATAGTTGCTTCCTGACCTCCATGAGGGTTTTGTGCAGAAGACATGGCGCTAACGACCTTGTTTGCAAGCTTCCCTTGGAACCAAAGTCCGCCTGTCAGATCGAGAAACTGTTTCATTTGAACCGGCATGTTGCCGAAGCGGGTAGGAACACTGAAAATAATAGCGTCTGCCCATTCCAGATCAGCCAGTGTCACTTCGGGAACATCCTTCGTGGCTTCATAGTTGGCTTTCCAAGCTGGATTAGAGTTAATGGCTGCTTGAGGTGCTGTTTCTGCCACTTTCAGAACCTTAGCCTCGGATCCGGCCTCTTGGGCTCCTTCTGCAGCCCATTGTGCGAGCTGGTAGTTTGTACCACCGGAGCTGTAGTAAATAATGGCTGTTTTCACATTAGACATCTTCAATTTCCCCCTATAATGATTCATTTTATGGTTAACATGAGTTTTTCCTATTCTGCTATGTTTGATCATGAATTATACTTTGTTAACACTAAAGACCGATCTCTCACTTATTGGGGACGCAAAAAAGCTGACAAGCAATCGCTTATCAGCCTTTTATTCATAAGTGCGTTATAGGATTTGATTTAACGGGTCATCCATTTGCCGTTTGTAAAGTCTGGAATAGCCACCGGATGTCCTCCGAGGGCGATCGATTCCTCCGATAATGTGGAAATACACATCCACGAAGCCATGTCATACACGTCCAGCGGTGTTTGCGTTCCATGTTTCACGCTTTCAAAAAAGTCCTTGAACACAAGCCAATCCATGCCTCCATGACCTCCTTTGACACCTTCCTCGATATATTTTTTCCAAAGCGGATGGTCATACTGTTCTCTGAACTGCTCTACATTGCCCCACTGCTCTTTCCAGTCCGCATGAAAATCAACGTGCGTGCCGTCCAGATAGATCGACTGGTTGTCCTCCGTATACATACCATTTGTTCCGCGTACGGTGAATCCCCGGGAATAATAACGCGGCAGCGTAGTATCCAGTGTGATGGTGATCGTTTCCCCATGCGCGCATTTGATGATGGTAGTAACGATATCACCCTGCATAAAATCGGTTTGAGCGAGTTCGGCATCCTCACCTTTAGCCTTGCGGAGATAAGCCTGCATCCCCTTGGCCTTCGAAGCCATCGATACCAGCGACACCATACGGTTGCCATGATTAATGTTCAAAATACGTGCGATCGGGCCAATCTCATGCGTCGGATAATTCTCACAGTTACGATGAATGTAGTTGCTTAAGCGGTAGTGCCTGTTTTCTTTGCCAAAAGCAATCTCTTCTCTCAAATCATGTTGATAGCCGCCGGCGCAGTGGACAATCTCACCGAGAACTCCCTGCTTCACCATATTCAGCACCATCATTTCATCTCGTCCGTAACAGCAATTCTCCATAATCATGCACGGTACACGGGTACGCTCATAAGCTTCTACGAGTTTCCAGCATTCCTGCACCGAATAGGCTCCGCCTACCTCACAGGCCGCATAAATCCCTGCTTCCATTGCAGCGATGGCAATTTCCGTATGATCAGCCCAGGAAGCACCGATGACCACGGCATCGATATTGCCCATCGCCATCACTTCGCGATAATCGCATGTCGCCAGCGGACGGGAAATGCCCGTTTCCTCCACTCTGTGCGCCGCCTGATCGCAGCGATCCTGATACAAATCACATACAGCCACAACCTCTACATCATCCATATGTAAGATAATACCCTGTAACAGCCCCATACCACGGGCACCCAAACCAATCATACCAACTCTGATTTTGTTTTTCATCGCAGCCTCCTGGGAAAATATCTTTTCAGTTAATGTTCGCCTGATTTCCGCAATATGTCAATATTCATATTTTTACCTGAGCGCTCAGAAATTGATATCTAATAGAAAATACATCAAATATTGAAGTAAATTCTTCTTTATTGTCGTATTTGATCCGCTACTCTAGCCAAATCTTAATACATGCATAAAGAGTGGTGAAGCGGTCTTTAGATTTTCTCTTAGTCAGCGACGTTCTTGAGCCTACTTTTTGAAGGAAATAATTTTAAAGCATATTGGAATCAAGCAAATGCAATATGTTGGTACCAATGTGGGTTGAATTGGTTATTACAGCTCGCTAATAACATGAAAATTGGATATTGGAGGGTGATTTTAATTGGAAATACCAGTAACAGGTTTTGTCGTTCATTCTAATGATCCTGGTTTGGAGCATTCTCACGTCCTTTTTATTACCTCTTGCCAAATGGAGGACATTATCATTGCTTTGAAGGCTGCACAACAGTAAACGGAAGAATTCCACACTCACATAGATATAGAGGAAACACTGGGAATGAGGAATGTGTTTAGATAAATTAAATAACTTATAGCATAGTTTCGGACTTATAATCCAAGATTATAAAAATATGAATTTTAACAAATTCATTTATCCATACGATTTTAGTGAACGCTCATAATATAAACTAATCTTACAGTTCTCGTACTCTTCATCTTACTTGCGATTATCCCAAAACCTAGGGATTTTAAATAGCAAAGACCCTGCTAGTACTCTGCCAGCAGGGTCTTCAGTATTTCTGGCTTTTTAGTAATAATGTGTATGAGATTAGCCCAGGCAAAACAGACCCTGCCAGCACAATACTGGCAGGGCCTCTAAAATGCTAATTAATTAAAACAAAATGGATCTAGTAATAATAACCAGCAAGATGAACAGAACTAAGATAAATGCCGTACTTTTGCCTAATCCATATCCATAACCATAGCCAACGCCAACTCCTACAACTTCACTCATTCCTTAACACCCCCTTGATTTAAAATACATTGTATCTTATGAAAAAATCAGAATTTGGTAAGGGCAATAGTATAAATAGGATGTTTTTGGACTTAGTTACTTATGCTAGATTATTTGCTTCGGCTAATCACAATGGCTAAGCCGTCTCATAGCAGCTACAGTAAATCGGTCCGTAAAGAACCTTTGAGAAATATTTACCGCAAAAAATAACGGCCTATGAACTGCGGGTCCATTAAGGAACACACAGATTCACAAGCCGTAATTGTTTGTTTGGCAACTCGAAACCAGTCTGATTATTCTCTGCAACATTTCTGAATAGGATTGGCTGATCATCTTATTCGCCTGATGTTTGTTCGGATTTCCCTTTATATTTCGCGATTCTTATACGCCCTAGCTGGAACAGGCGGAAATACCTCCGATAACAGGATCAGGGCAGATCCAAGGAAGATATTGATTTGCCCGTCCCTCAATCGTTTGTAAAAATGGAACAAAGAAAAAACCCTTGCAAAGCAAGGGTTTCAGGTGATTCATATTATTAAGCGGGTGATGGGAATCGAACCCACGCTACCAGCTTGGAAGGCTGGAGTTCTACCATTGAACTACACCCGCATATGCAGAATTTAATTAAAATATCGGGATGACACGATTTGAACATGCGACCCCCTGGTCCCAAACCAGGTGCTCTACCAAGCTGAGCTACATCCCGATGCAATGTAATACAGTTAAATGGAGCGGACGACGGGAATCGAACCCGCGACCCTCGCCTTGGCAAGGCGATGCTCTACCGCTGAGCCACGTCCGCATATCATGGTGCGCGTGGAGGGACTTGAACCCCCACGTCAAAGACGCTAGATCCTAAGTCTAGTGCGTCTGCCAATTCCGCCACACGCGCACACTTTTAAAGAACTGGTGAGCCATGAAGGACTCGAACCTTCGACACCCTGATTAAAAGTCAGGTGCTCTACCAACTGAGCTAATGGCTCTTAATTTTGAGGTAAACTGGCTGGGGATATAGGATTCGAACCTATGCATGACGGAGTCAAAGTCCGTTGCCTTACCGCTTGGCTAATCCCCAACAGTTAAATGGGGCGATCGAGGGGACTTGAACCCCCGAGTGCCGGAGCCACAATCCGGTGCGTTAACCCCTTCGCCACGACCGCCATATGAAAATCTGGTGCCGGCGAGAGGACTTGAACCCCCAACCTACTGATTACAAGTCAGTTGCTCTACCAATTGAGCTACACCGGCGAAGTGTAATTTTTATAAGATGGGATTCTCATCCCTGGAGCTAATATGAATGGCGGAACCGACGGGATTCGAACCCGCGATCTCCTGCGTGACAGGCAGGCATGTTAGGCCTCTACACCACGGTTCCACAGAGGCACTTTCTCAAATAGAAAGTAATTGCGGGGGCAGGATTTGAACCTGCGGCCTTCGGGTTATGAGCCCGACGAGCTACCGGGCTGCTCCACCCCGCGTCAGTAATAAAAAGTATATATGGTGGAGGCTGAGGGGATCGAACCCCCGACCCTCTGCTTGTAAGGCAGATGCTCTCCCAGCTGAGCTAAGCCTCCATATAAATGGGTTTTAAAGAAATTGTGACCCGTAGGGGATACTCTCACTTCGTTCGAGACTGCGAAGCAGTGCTACCGAAGTATATGCTCCGACGAACCCTTTTGGGTTCTCATCCCCAATCGAAGCTAAGTAATATGGTGACCCGTAGGGGATTCGAACCCCTGTTACCTCCGTGAAAGGGAGGTGTCTTAACCCCTTGACCAACGGGCCTCAATATGTAGGAAATGAATGCTGGCGGAGAGAGAGGGATTCGAACCCTCGAGACGCTTTTGGCGCCTACACGATTTCCAATCGTGCTCCTTCGGCCAGCTCGGACACCTCTCCACATGTGGCTCCCCGAACAGGACTCGAACCTGTGACAACTCGATTAACAGTCGAGTGCTCTACCAACTGAGCTATCAGGGAACATTAACGATAAATAAATGTAAGGATTGGGCAAAAAAAATACCACAAAAGTGGTTTCCGCTTGGCGGCGTCCTACTCTCCCAGGACCCTTCGGTCCAAGTACCATCGGCGCTGGAGGGCTTAACGGTCGTGTTCGGGATGGGTACGTGTGGAACCCCTCCGCCATCGCCACCAAACGGAGCATTCTTTGCAAAATGCTTATATTCAGGATCCAGCATCGCCAAATGCTGAAAGCCAATTTTCCATTCCAAAGCTGCTAGAGCTTCGAAAAGCTTTATTGACTCCCTGAAAACTAGATACGAAACGATTTGCTTGTTTTAGAATTTGTTTTCGAAGCTGCTTCGATGCAAAGCGTAACGCTTCCGAAGCCAGTTCTTCTTCGAAAAACTTTTAGGATAAGCCCTCGACCGATTAGTATTGGTCAGCTCCATGCATTGCTGCACTTCCACCTCCAACCTATCTACCTCGTCGTCTTCAAGGGGTCTTACTAATTGGGAAATCTCATCTTGAGGGGGGCTTCACGCTTAGATGCTTTCAGCGCTTATCCCTTCCGTACGTAGCTACCCAGCCATGCTCCTGGCGGAACAACTGGTGCACCAGCGGTACGTCCATCCCG
>NZ_JALIRP010000009.1 GCF_022898935.1 Paenibacillus mangrovi
CGGGATGGACGTACCGCTGGTGCACCAGTTGTTCCGCCAGGAGCATGGCTGGGTAGCTACGTACGGAAGGGATAAGCGCTGAAAGCATCTAAGCGTGAAGCCCCCCTCAAGATGAGATTTCCCAATTAGTAAGACCCCTTGAAGACGACGAGGTAGATAGGTTGGAGGTGGAAGTGCAGCAATGCATGGAGCTGACCAATACTAATCGGTCGAGGGCTTATCCTAAAAGTTTTTCGAAGAAAAACTGGCTTCGGAAGCGTTACGCTTTGCATCGGAGCAGCTTCGAAAACAAATTCTAAAACATGCAAATCGTTTCGTATCTAGTTTTCAGGTGATCAAACATCTGAACTGCAGTCTAAGCTGCATGACTTTTCTAGTGTCAGATATTTTCCTGAAGATTTTCAGGGAGAGAATCGACCGGAAAAATCTCGTTTGGTGGCGATGGCGGAGGGGTTCCACGCGTACCCATCCCGAACACGACCGTTAAGACCTCCAGCGCCGATGGTACTTGGACCGAAGGGTCCTGGGAGAGTAGGAAGCTGCCAAGCGAAGAACCACTGTTGATGAATAATTGACAGTGGTTTTTTTGTCCCCATATGTGGATAGCTTGATGAAATTGATTGTAGTTCATCCACAACCTCATCTCTTTTCCATTCGAAAAAAAGACTTGTACACAGAAAAATCAATCGAAATTTGTTACTTTAGAGAATCTCACAAAAAGTTCTCCACAAATTCACAAATTCATCCCCATAATACACAGTTTTATATGAAAAAATAACTGACGCGGCTATTTTGCCGATCAGTTATAAACATGAGGATAACTCAAGGCAGAAAATACAGAATATCAGAGTGTTAGCGTTCACACCGGTACTGTCGTAGCGTTCATTTTCGTTAGGCGATATTTACTCTGCTTCTTGGCCTGGTATTCAAGGGTGAGGAAGGGTATGATTAAAATACAGGAGAGTGAACGCTTGATGGATATTAAATGGAACGAGAACTACCTTATTCATTCCAATGACATTGATTATAAATCGGAAGCACGCTTGTCCGTCATTCTTGCATTGATGCAGCGCACGGCTGATGCCGACCTGGAACGGTTGGGAGCATCTCGTGATGAGATGATTGCTCAGGGAATGGGATGGATGCTCATTACGATGGAGCTGCGCTTTCAGCGCATACCACGGGCACTGGAGAATATTTCGATACATACATGGAACAAAGGATCGAAGGGTGCTTTATGGCAGCGTGATTTCCGGATCTTGGACAATGAAGGTAAAGTGATTGCTGAAGCTTGCAGTATCTGGGCTTTGGTGGATATAGAAAAACGCAAGGTACTGCGTCCATCCGCATTTACCATAGAGGTACCGATGAATGCGGATGATTCGGCAGGAGAGGCGCCTGATAAAGTGAAAATCCCCGAAAATGAAGCCATGCACGAGGTATATCGTTCGGTTGTCCGCTACAGCGGCATTGACGCAAACGGGCATCTGAACAATTCACGTTATGCGGATCTGGTTATGGATGCACTCCGTAAAGAGGAACTCGATCAACTGAAGATTCAATCTTTTAAAATCACCTACCAGCATGAGGCGTTAGCTGGTGATGAAATAGCGGTTTACCGTTCGGATGCTGCTGATGGAACGCTTTATTTTAAGGGACAAGCACCGGATGGAGGTTCCTTTTTTGAAGCCTGTCTGGTGACAGCTGAGGAGTAAATGCAGGTAAAATAAGAATCTGATCCCCAATACAGCGAAAAGCCGGAGCTTACACTCCGGCTTTTTTTTGCGAATCATGCAGTTAAACTTTAAACACCATAATCAGTTCCTGCAGCTGTCGGCTGACGAGGCTTAGGGACTGGGTGGATTTGCTGATTTCCTGGATGAAATCCATCTGCTTACCGGCGGCATCCGATACTTGGCCAGAGGTACGGGAAATATTGCCTGCTTCATATTTCAGTTCGGTAACCGATGCCGTCGCTTCTTCAGATGAAGCAGAAATCTGCTGTAGGGAAGCGGATATTTCCTGCATCTGCATCGCCACATTGCTTGTGGAGCTCAGAATGCGGCTGAAGGCCTGACCGGCTTCCACTGTTAGTGACATGCCGCGCGTGGCTTCCTGCTGTCCATGTTCTGCTGCTGCCAACGAATCATGGGTGCTCTCCTGGATGCGCGTTACCAGATCGGAGATGCCCGCCGCGGATTTACTGGTGCTTTCAGCCAGTTTACGGATTTCGCTTGCCACTACTGCAAAGCCTGCCCCATGCTCTCCTGCGCGCGCCGCTTCAATCGAAGCATTGAGCGAGAGCAGGTTGGTCTGCTGGGAGACCTCTGTAATCAGATTGGTAAAAGTCCCTATCTCCGTAATACGCAGGTTTAGCTGATGAAGCGCTTCCGAGATTTTTCCGACCGAGACATGGATCGATTCCATCTGGTTCGTCATTTCCTGAAGCGCCTTGTTACCGGCTTCGGCGTTTTCAGCCATCTGATTGGATTCCTCCGAAGCAGATGAGGTGGACTCGGCAATACGTTGAATGCCGAGGGACGTCTCCTCCAGAACAATCACCGTTTCATCGGCAATTTTGGAGGTCGTTGTCGTCTGTCCGGCAACCTCGGTAATATCCTTTGTAACGGATAAGGAATAATCCTCCGTTTTGGAAGCACCCGATTGAAGCTGCTCCGAGGAGCTCATCATGAGCTTGGCCTTCTCCTGAATATTGTGGATAAGCGAACGGAGATGGCTGTTCATTTTGCCGATTGAGTTGACCAGCTGTCCGATCTCGTCCTTAGAATCCACTGTAAAATCTTGTGTGGTGAGATCGCCATCCGCTATTTTATTAGCCATTTGTACGATTTTCTGAAGTGGCATGAGCAGCCTGTGGATAATAAAATAAATAATGGCTCCGGTAACGACGATACCAATGAGAGTGATGATGATTTGCTTGGTTCGGGACGCGTTCACAATATCATTAATATATCCGGAGGAATAGTCGACTCCAAGAACGGCAATGACCTTTCCTTCACTTCGAATGGGCATCATAATCGTTCTCCGTGAGCCGAAGGTATCCGTATACATATCGGTAATTTGTCGTGTGCCGGTTTCATAGGCTTGTACCGCTGCATTCAAATTAACAGGCGACAATCCGTCCACGGGCTTGTTAAAATGAATTTCCTCCCCATTCAGATCGGATGTAAAAACAACCGAATAGGCTTGGCCCTCCTTGATCTTCCATACATAGCTGGAGGCCATGGTCCCCTGTACTTTTTTTATATAGTCCAACTGGTTTTGTACTTTTTCGAAATCGGGATTATCTTTACCCGGCTGATTGACTAAAGAACTAATTTGAGTCGGATCAAGCTGCATTGCCGTCAAATTCCCGACACCTTCAAGCTCATGCTCCAAATCCCGGGATAAGCTTGCCTTTAATGTGTTGATGTTTAACTGTAGAACAACCATAAATATAACGATAACAAAGGGAATAAGTAATAAAACCAGCTTGTATTTTAACGATATATGACGAGCCTTCACTGTCTGTCCTCCTATATATGGTTTTCATGATGCGTTTAGACTGAGACTAAGTACCCTGAAAATCATGTGTTTTATTTCACAATGGATTTGTTTGTTCACCCCGCCTAGTTCAAATGATATGGCTTGTTATCCTTCGTATGCTGCATTGGTTTTTATAACCAATCTAAACTTATCAAAAATAGACAAAAATATCTATAATTTTATCTCATTTTGAAGAATCACTTTTCATAATTCATCATTATATAGGCTCTAAGGACTAATTTTGTTTGCGTGGATAAAGAAAACTGAATTAGGGGATTCATAACATAAAGGGGGGATAGTCGTGCCGCATCATAAATCGCTAAAAATCAAAAACCAGCAGAACAGTGCCAGCAGAAAAGAGGAAGTCATCACGCTGGATCCGGATAAGGCAGCCAAGGTTCCGCCCAGCCTGAACGGAATTCCGAAACAAGAGCGGTAATATCTAAAGCAGCTTTGCATCTTTCATATAAGTATAAGGTAACAAAAAGCGGTACAAGGTATAGAAGTCCCTTTCGGCACTGTTCGCGAGATTCGTATCTGCGATGCGATGCGTTCCGAAAGGGATTTTTACATATAAAGAGCAGCACATTTCATGACGCAGGCCGATGAATGGTATAATGGACATCAGCGTTATCAGAATGCGGATCCATTAAGTAGATCATGCTATTTGATATCTTTAGAAAGGGGAGCGTTATGAAGTCACTCGTATTAGCTGAAAAACCATCCGTGGCTCGCGAAATTGCGCGGGTTATGGGAAGCAGGGAAAAGCACAAGGGATATTTTGAAGGCCCTCAATATATTGTGACCTGGGCACTGGGGCATTTGGTCGGTCTCGCAGAGCCTGAAGATTACGATCACAAGTATACCACATGGAATCTGGAGGATCTTCCGATCCTGCCGAAAACGATGAAGCTAAAGGTGCTGCGCGAAACCGGCCAGCAGTTCAGAGTCGTACAGTCGCTGACCAAGCGTCAGGATGTAAACAAGCTGATCATCGCAACTGATGCGGCGCGTGAAGGGGAGCTTTTGGCCCGCTGGATCATGAAAATGGCTCACTGGAACAAACCGTTCCAGCGTCTATGGATATCGTCCCAAACGGATAAAGCGATCAAGGAAGGCTTCGCGTCTTTGCGTCCGGGTAACCAGTTTGACCGACTGTACGAATCGGCACGCTGCCGGGCGGAAGCGGATTGGATGATCGGGCTGAACGTTACCCGCGCGTTAACCGTCAAATTCGGTGCACAGCTGTCTGCT
The DNA here is from genome assembly GCF_022898935.1 of Paenibacillus mangrovi. Lineage (GTDB taxonomy): Bacteria > Bacillota > Bacilli > Paenibacillales > Paenibacillaceae > Paenibacillus_AQ > Paenibacillus_AQ mangrovi. The sequence continues at coordinate 4,801 of NZ_JALIRP010000009.1, forward strand.
GGACGGGTACAAACCCCGACGCTCGGGATGATCATGGACCGGGAAAATGAAATCGTGAATTTCCGTTCCCAGGAATATGACACGCTCAAAGCAGACTTTGGAAACTTCTCGGCAACGTGGCGGGGGAAAAACGGGGATGCCCGCATTTTCGAGCGTCAGAACACCGAATCGCTTAAGAAGAAGCTTGAGGGTCAATACGGCAAGGTCAGCCAGGTTAAGAAAACGGAGAAGGTGGAGCCGCATCCGCTAGCCTATGACCTTACCGAGCTTCAGCGGGATGCCAACCGCAAGTACGGCTTTTCTGCGAAGCAGACCTCCAATGTGCTGCAGCGTTTGTATGAGCAGTATAAGTTGGTTACTTACCCGCGAACGGACAGCCGTTATTTGACTTCCGATATGGTACATACGTTGAAGGAGCGCCTGGAGAGCGTTGCTGTTGGACCATATGCAGCACTTGCCCGGCCGCTGCTTCGCAAAAATCTGCCTACCAGCAAACGGGTTATCGACGATTCCAAGGTTAGCGACCACCACGCGATTATTCCTACGGAAGAGACCGTGCTGCTCAATCAGCTGAACACGGAAGAGAGAAAGCTCTATGATCTGATCGTGCGCCGTTTTATCAGCTTGTTCTACCCTCCAGCACGTTACGACAATGTGAGCGTGATCGTTCAGGTTGAAGGAGAACAGCTGCATGTCAAAGGCACGACGATCAAGGATGCAGGCTGGCGGGAAGTGTATGGCGCTGATGCAGATGATCTCTCGGATGATGACAATGACGGAGAGAGCGATGACAGCCCTTCCTTACTGCCTGAACTGCATGAGGGCGATTCCGTAAAAGTACAGCGTGTCCATGTACAAAGCGGCAGAACACTTCCTCCGAAGCGTTACACGGAAGCCAGCCTGCTCACGCAGATGGAAAAGCATGGACTGGGTACGCCTGCCACCCGTGCGGATATCATTGAAAAACTGATTAACTCGGATACGATCGAGCGTCAAGGCAATCTTTTGCATCCGACGGGAAAAGGAAAGCAGCTGATCGAGCTGGTGGCCTCGGAGCTGCGTACACCGGAGCTTACCGCCCGCTGGGAAGCCGAGCTTGAGAAAATCGCCCGCGGCCAGGGACAGCCGGAGCCTTTCCTGCAGGGGATCCGCGGCATGTCCATGGAGCTCGTTGCCGGGGTGAAGAACAGTTCTGCCGACTATAAGCCTCATAATGTATCGAACAGCCATTGTCCACAGTGCGGCACGCGTCTGCTTGAGAAAAAAGGCAAGCGCGGCAAAATGCTCGTGTGCCCTAGCGACGATTGCGGCTACCGCCGCTCGGATGAGAAGCGCTTGTCGAACCGCCGCTGCCCGCAGTGCCACAAGAAAATGGAGATCAAGGAAGGCAAGGCGGGACTGTATGTGCAGTGTCTACCGTGCGGTATTACCGAAACGATGAATAAAGACAACAAGCATGTCAATAAGAAGGAAGCACGCAAGCTGGTGCAGCAATATTCTAGTCAGGAGTCTGCAGCTGTCTCCAATCTGGGAGAGCTTCTGAAAGCGGCGATGGAGCAGAAAAACGATAAGTAACTCCGACCATGGCTCCATGTTTTAGACTATGGAATCTATTAAGCTTTTAACGAATCTGAAGTGCATTCATAGTTTTACATTGTTTCCGGCAGGCTTTCGGATTTATAATGAAGTAAGAACGGAGGTGGTTCCCCGGTGAGAACGGCCCTTTGGGTATGGTTTATTTTCATCAATGCAGTGGGCTACCTGGTGATGTCAGAGGATAAGAAGAGGGCAAGGAACAGGCGCGAGCGCGTGCCTGAGAAAACGCTGTTTCTGCTTGCAGCGATTGGCGGGGCGCTGGGTGTTTGGATCGCGATGTATCGCAAGCGTCATAAGACGCGTCATCTGAGCTTCCGCATTGGCATCCCTCTGTTGTTGTTTGTGAATGCCGTTCTGTATGCTTATTTTCTAAGCTAAGTTTTGCTGCTAAACAGTTTAGTATAACAAAATAGAAAAAGAAGAGGTGGCTCACATGTTATTCTCCAAAATTCTTCTTGCTTATGATGGCTCGAAAGCTTCTAATAAGGCTATGGATCGCGCGATTGAGCTCGCTAAAGCGAATCCCGATTCGGTCATTCAAGTCGTGCATGTATTCGACTTTCCGCGTATCTTCATCGGTGAAGGCCTCGCTCCGATTCCGGCTTCCGTGAACAAGGATTTCTACGATCTGGCTGAACAGACGGTTGAAGAAGCGAAGAAGCGTCTCGCAGACGAAGGCGTGAACTTCAACGTGGAAATGATCCAGGGAGCTCCTGCGGAAACGATTTTGAACTATGCCAAGGATAAAGGCTCGGATGTCATCGTGATTGGCAGCCGCGGCCTCGGCGGAATTCGTGAATTCGTGCTTGGCAGTGTCAGTCACAACGTGGTGCAGCATGCCCGTATACCTGTTCTTGTTATTAAGTAACTAAAAAATAGAAATTGTAAGCCAGTGTGCCGGAGGTTAAAGGTATGCTGGCTTGCTTTTTAGGCGGGATGAGGTAAAAAACGAACATTAAATATGCGATTCTTTTAATTGTTCGTGTTTTAGTTGACATGTGATGTAGGGGATTGTTAAACTGATAGATGTAAGCCTCCTTCATTCGAAGGATTTCGACAATCATCAACCTAACAATTGAAAAATGCTCGTATAATGCCGGGAATAAGGCCCGGAAGTTTCTACCCGGAGACCGTAAATTTCCGGACTACGAGGGAATACCCCCAAGGGAGGCTTAAGCTGCAAGCTGCCTCTTTCGCCTTGGCGTCTGCCTTTTGTGCATGTATCGTTTGACGCAGCATACGTATTCCTGACATGGTCCGGTATCCTGAAAATCCAACTTTTCTTGGGACCGGGCTTTTTGGTCTTATTTTCGGCTTTGATATCCTAAAAACCACAGGAAAGTAGGTCGTAATCATGTCAGCATCGGTCGCTGTCATCATGGGCAGCAAATCGGATTGGGAAACGATGCAGCACGCTTGCAAGGTGCTGGATGAATTGAATATTCCATATGAGAAAAAAGTCGTATCCGCGCATCGTACGCCGGATCTGATGTTTACCTTTGCAGAAGAAGCGGCGGAGCGGGGCATTAAGGTCATCATCGCGGGTGCCGGCGGAGCTGCACATTTGCCAGGGATGGTCGCCGCCAAAACGGTGCTTCCCGTGATCGGTGTACCGGTGCAGACTAAGGCACTGAACGGACTGGATTCACTGCTATCGATCGTGCAGATGCCGGGTGGAATTCCAGTAGCAACGGTGGCGATTGGCCAGGCGGGAGCGACCAATGCCGGACTGCTGGCAGCCCAAATTCTTGGAGCCGCAGATTCTGTCATTCAAAACCGGATACAGGCACGGCGGGATCATATCCGCAATGAAGTGCTGGAAAGCAGTGAATCGTTATGAGTAAGGAACAGCAAATCAGTCAGCAGGTGAATGCAAAAACCCTCCTGCCAGGATCGACAATCGGCGTATTGGGTGGAGGACAGCTCGGACGGATGATGGCGCTCGCCGGAACGGCGATGGGGTACCGGTTCATTACGCTGGACCCGACGCCGTCGGCGCCATGCGGGCAGGTGGCACCGCAGATCGAAGCTTCCTACAGCGATGAAGCGGCGGCAAGGAAGCTGGCATTGGCATCCGATATCATTACGTATGAATTTGAAAATGTGGACGCAGGCGTCGCCGCTCTACTCGAATCTGAATCGCATGTACCGCAGGGAAGCACCCTGCTGTATACCACGCAGCATCGATTACGGGAGAAGCGGGCGATTGAAGCCGCGGGTGTGCCCGTGGCGCCATATCGTGAAATTACGGATTTACAGAGCTTGTCACAAGCAGCAGAGGAGCTTGGCCTCCCATGCGTGCTGAAAATAGCAACCGGCGGTTATGATGGAAAGGGACAAGCGGTCATCCGATCGGAAGGCGGACTGGAAGCCGCATACCGGGAATTAGCGGCTGCCGGAAGAGAGCTTGTGCTCGAGAAATTCATCTCTTTTCAGGCGGAAATTTCCGTCATTGCGTCCCGGAGCCCCAAAGGCGAAGTGAAGAGTTTTCCTGTTTCGGAAAATATCCATGTGGATGGTATCCTTCATTTGTCGATTGTGCCGGCTAGAATAGCAGAAAGCATCCAGCGGGAAGCGCGGAAGCTGGCGGAGCGGCTGGCGGAAAGCTTGAATGTGGCAGGTCTTCTCGCCGTGGAAATGTTCGTGACAAAGGATGGAGAGCTGTACGTGAATGAAGTGGCTCCGCGTCCTCACAACTCTGGGCATTACACGATGGAAGCATGCGCTACCTCGCAGTTTGAGCAGCATGTGCGGGCGATTTGCAATCTGCCGCTCGGAGATACCACGCTGCTGAGCCCCATCGTGATGGTGAATGTGCTCGGACAGCATTTGGAAGAGGTCGTGAAGCGGACGGGCGTACCGGACAATGCGCTTGATGAATTCGGTGTCGTGCCTAAGCTTCATTTATATGGAAAGAATGAAAGCAAGATAGGCCGTAAAATGGGCCATATCAATCTGTTATGCAAGGACGTTCAGCATGCGCTGGACTGGATAGAACAAACTCATATTTGGAGGCAAGGATAATCAATGATCGAACGTTACAGCAGACCGGAAATGCGGGCCATCTGGACCGAAGAGAACAAATTTAAGGCATGGCTTGAAGTGGAGCTGTGCGCATGTGAAGCTTGGGCGGAGCTCGGGGTTATTCCGAAGGAAGACACCAAGCTGCTGCGTGAGAATGCCACTTTTAATATTGATCGTATTTATGAAATTGAGAAGGAAACGCGTCATGACGTTATTGCTTTTACGCGTACCGTATCGGAAAGCCTTGGCGAGGAACGCAAATGGGTGCATTACGGCCTGACTTCGACTGACGTGGTGGACACCGCAATGGGTTACCTGCTTCGCCAGGCCAATGAAATTATCGAACAGGATTTGATCCGTTTCATCGACATTTTGAAGGACAAAGCCATTGCCTACAAGGATACTCCGATGATGGGCCGTACGCACGGCGTACACGCTGAACCGACTACATTCGGACTGAAAATGGCATTGTGGCATGAGGAAATGAAGCGGAATCTGGAGCGTTTCCGTCATGCGGCGAAAGGCGTGGAGTTTGGAAAAATCTCCGGCGCTGTCGGCACCTATGCGAATATCGATCCTTTTGTCGAGGAATTCGTCTGCAAAAAGCTGGGTACCAGCCCTGCACCAATTTCGACGCAAACGCTGCAGCGTGACCGTCATGCCGAATATATGGCTACACTCGCGCTGATCGCAACTTCGCTCGATAAATTTGCGACTGAAATCCGCGCCCTGCAAAAGAGTGAGGTCCGCGAAGTGGAAGAAGCTTTTGCCAAGGGTCAAAAAGGTTCGTCGGCCATGCCGCATAAACGCAATCCGATTGGCTGCGAGAACATTTCTGGTCTTTCCCGCGTGATCCGCGGACATATGGTGACAGCATACGAAGATGTAGCGCTCTGGCATGAACGCGATATCTCGCATTCCTCGGTAGAACGTATTATTTTACCTGATGCGACCATGCTGCTGAACTACATGCTGAACCGCTTCGGCAATATCGTGAAAAACTTGACGGTGTTCCCGGAAAATATGAAGCGCAACATGGGCCGCACTTTCGGGGTTCCGTTCTCCGGACGCGTAATGACCAAGTTGATCGACAAAGGCTTCAGCCGCGAGCAAGCGTACGATACAGTACAGCCGCGCGCGATGCAGGCTTGGGAAGAGCAGCGCCAATTCCGCGACATCGTGGAAGCGACGCCGGAAATTACAAACGTGCTCAGCGCGGAAGACATTGAAGATGCCTTCAATCCTTCCTGGCACCTGAAGCATGTCGACACCATTTTCAAAAAGCTGGGCCTGATTTAAGCTTCAATCGCTTGATAGAGTGACTTGGGATAGATGATGAAGGAAAAATGGGGAGGATTCACATGACATCACCGGCTGTATCCACTGCTGTGGAACTTGTTGATGCGCCGCTGCTTTACAAAGGCAAGGTACGTGAGCTGTATGATTTGGGGGAACACATGCTCATCGTCGTCACGGACCGGATTTCCGCATACGATTATGTGCTGGACCCGGCCGTTCCGGAAAAAGGAAACGTTCTGAACCGGCTCAGCGCATTCTGGTTTGAAAAGACCGGAGAGCTGATGGACAACCATGTGGTGCATACCGATGTGGAGCGCCTCGGAGATATTGCAAAGGACAAAGCGCTTTTGAAGGACCGGATCATGGTTGTTCGCAAAGCGGAGCGCATCGATATGGAATGCGTGGTCAGAGGTTATATCACCGGAGGCGGCTGGAGACAGTATCAGGCTACTGGTGAGGTCAACGGGATCAAGCTTCCGGAAGGCATGCGTAAAAACGAGGCTTTTCTGGAGCCAATCTTCACGCCTGCGGCGAAAAACGACGTCGGCCATGACGAAGACATTTCGATGGAGCAGATGAAGACCATGATCGGAGAGGAGCTCGCTTTGGAGCTACAGGAGAAGAGTCTTAAGCTGTACAGATTTGCCCAGGAATACTGTGCGGAGCGCGGGATTATTTTGGCGGACTGCAAGTTTGAATTTGGCATTCTGAATGGAAAAGTGATCCTGATCGATGAGATTTTCACACCGGATTCTTCCCGGTTCTGGGCTAAGGAGAACTACGCGCTGGACATCGAAATCGACAGTATGGACAAGCAGCCTGTACGCGTATACCTGGATTCTACGACATGGGACAAGAACAGCCAGCCGGATCCACTTCCCGCAAAAGTGGTGGAGGAAACGAAACGACGTTATTTGGATATCTACCACAGATTGACCGAGCAGGCCTAAGGGTTTCAGAGGTTTGATTCATTATTTCTATGAATTGCAGTTTTAATTTTCAAATCAGAATTGGTGTCTGAAACGATCAAAAGCAGCGGAGGGGACGGAATCGTTCTGAAGAAGCAACAGCGATCGGAAGAACGATCCGTAACCGGAGCGGCCTCTATGCACGCATCAAAGCACTTATCATTGAAACTAAATTATAAGCTCATTCTATCTAACCTGAGGAGGAACCAGAGGAATATGTTGAAAGCTACGGTCTATGTCACAATTAAGCAGGGCGTACTTGATCCGCAAGGAGTGGCGGTGCAAGGAGCGCTGCATTCGATGGGTTTTCAGGAAGTTGAAAGTGTGCGCATCGGCAAATATATGGAGCTGAGCCTGAACACGGATGACCGTGCAGAGGCGGAGCGCCAAGTCAAACAGATGTGTGAAAAGCTTTTGGCAAACACGGTGGTTGAGGATTACCGTTACGAATTGGAGGGCTAACATCCATGAAATTTGCAGTTCTCGTCTTTCCCGGCTCCAACTGTGATATTGACTGCTATAAAGCAGTAGAAGAAGCAGTTGGAGAGCCTGTCGATTACGTGTGGCATACCGCTACCGATCTTTCCGCATATGACTGCATTCTGGTTCCAGGCGGATTTTCATATGGCGACTATTTGCGCTGCGGGGCGATTTCCCGTTTTGCGCCGGTCATGAATGAAGTGGCCAAAGCTGCAGAAGAAGGCAAATATATTCTTGGCATCTGCAACGGTTTTCAGATTTTGACGGAAGCGGGGCTCCTGCCTGGAGCGCTCCTGCGCAACACGTCCATGAAGTTCCGTTGCCATGATACGGTGCTTAAGGTCGTTAATAACCAAACACCGTTTACCAATGATTTTGATCTGAACGAAGAGATCGTCATCCCGATTGCACATGGCGAAGGCAATTACTATTGCGATCAAGAAACGCTGAAGCAGCTTCAGGAGAATAACCAGATCGTATTTATGTATAAAGACAACCCGAACGGCTCCCTGGCCGATATTGCAGGCATCTCGAATGAGCAGGGAAATGTCATTGGCATGATGCCGCATCCGGAGCGGGCGGTAAGTGATTTGCTCGGCTCTGCAGACGGAAAACGCATGTTTACATCAATCCTGAAGGCTTGGAGGGATACCCATGGCACAGCAAGTGTCCGCTAAGGAACCGACCGCACAGCAGATTGCGGAGCAGAAGATTTATCAGCAGTTTGGCGTATCGGACAGTGAATATGAACTGATTTGCTCGTTTATGGGACGTCAGCCTAATTATACAGAGATCGGCGTATTCAGCGTTATGTGGTCCGAGCACTGCGCATACAAAAACTCGAAGCCGCTGCTGCACCGCTTCCCGACCAGCGGACCGCGTGTCCTGATGGGTCCTGGCGAAGGCGCGGGCATCGTCGATATCGGCGACAACCAGGCCGTCGTTTTCAAAATCGAGAGCCATAACCACCCTTCAGCGGTAGAGCCTTACCAAGGCGCAGCGACCGGAGTCGGCGGCATTATCCGCGACATTTTTTCCATGGGCGCAAGACCTGTGGCCCTGCTCAACTCGCTTCGTTTCGGCAAGTTGGAGAGCGACCGCGTGAAATATCTGTTTGAGCATGTCGTATCGGGCATCGCGGGCTACGGCAACTGCATCGGCATTCCGACCGTGGCAGGCGAAGTGATGTTCGACAACAGCTACGATGGCAATCCGCTCGTCAATGCGATGTGCGTAGGTCTCATTGATCATGATAAAATCCAGCGTGGCGTCGCCAAAGGCGTCGGCAATCCTGTGTTCTATGTCGGACCTCCTACCGGACGGGACGGAATTCACGGTGCAACCTTTGCTTCGGTTGAGCTGAGTGAAGAGTCGGAAGCGAAGAAAACCGCCGTTCAGGTCGGCGATCCATTCATGGAAAAACTCGTGATGGAATCCTGTCTGGAGCTTATCGATTCCGGTATCGTTCTGGGTATTCAGGATATGGGCGCAGCGGGTCTGACCTGCTCCAGTGCCGAAATGGCGAGCAAGGCGGGCAATGGCCTCGAGCTGTATCTGGACCAAGTACCGCAGCGTGAAGAAGGCATGACGCCTTATGAGATGATGCTGTCCGAATCGCAGGAACGCATGCTGTTCGTCGTTGAACCGAAGGATGAAGCTCAGGCGATGGAAATCTTCGAACGCTGGGGCGTGATCTGCGCCAAAGTCGGCAAGGTAACAGACGATGGCCGCCTGAAGCTGTTACATCACGGTGAACTGGTTGGCGACATGCCGGTGCAGGCGCTGGTGGACGAATGCCCTGTGTACGAAAAGCCTTCCAGCGTTCCGGCTTATTACGTGGAGAACGAAAACGTGGATACCCAGCGCTATGAGGAAGTAACGGATCTGGGCGGCGCTCTGAAAAAAGTGCTTGCATCTCCTACCGTAGCCAGCAAAGCATGGGTATACAATCAATATGATCATATGGTTCGCACCAGTACGGCGGTACGCCCCGGCTCGGACGCGGCGGTGATTACCATTCACGGTACACGCAAAGGCCTCGCGATGACCACGGACTGCAACGGACGTTATGTATATCTCGATCCGGAGGTTGGCGGCAAAATTGCTGTCAGCGAAGCGGCGCGCAATATCGTCTGTACCGGTGCAGAGCCGCTGGCGATCACGGACAACCTGAACTTCGGCAGTCCGGAGAAGCCAGATATTTTCTGGCAAATGGAACAGGCGGTAGACGGCATGGCAGAAGCCTGCCGCGTGCTGGATACGCCGGTCATCGGCGGCAATGTCAGCCTGTACAATGAAAACGCAAGCGGAGCGATTTATCCGACTCCGGTTGTTGGTATGGTCGGCCTGCTGCATGATACGGATCACATCACGACACAAGGCTTCAAACAGGAAGGCGACGTGATCTTCCTGCTCGGTACTACCCGCGCCGAACTCGGCGGCAGTGAGTTCCAATATGCGGTTCATGGTGTAACGGAAGGCCGCCCGCCGCAGCTTGATCTGGATACTGAGAAAAAACTGCTTGCAGGTGTACTCGGCGCGATCCAAGGCGGTCTGGTTAATTCCGCGCATGACCTGTCCGAAGGCGGCCTCGCGGTCGCACTGGCCGAGTCCTGCATCAGCGGTTTGATCGGCGCCCATGTAACGCTTAGCTCTGAGCTCCGCAATGATCTGGCGCTCTTCAGCGAATCGCAATCGCGCATCCTGCTGTCTACATCGAAGAAGCAAGCGGACAAGCTGCAGGCGTATCTATCGGAACAGGGCGTTCCAGTAACGCTGATCGGTTCTGTGGGCGGAGAAAGTCTGGTGGTAGAGATCAACGACGCGCCGGCTTTGAATGAAACGGTTGAAGGACTGCGTCAGGTGTGGGAGGATGCGATTCCATGTCTCATGAAATAGCACCGCAAACGCTGTGGACCGGAGACTATTACAATGAAGGGGCCGGTAAGGAAGGCCTCTTTGACAAACTGAAGGAAGAGTGCGGTGTCTTCGGCGTTTTCGGACATCCGGATGCCTCATCTCTATCTTATTATGGGCTTCACGCCTTGCAGCACCGTGGGGAAGAGAGTGCAGGGATTTGCGTCAGCGACGGCGAGGAATTCCGTTACCACCGCGGCATGGGTTTGGTGAAGGAAGTATTCGACAAGGATATGCTGTCGTCTCTTAGCGGCTCCATTTCCATTGGACATGTGCGTTATTCTACCAGCGGCGATAGCAAGCTGACGAATGCCCAGCCGCTTATATTCAAGTACCGTGCAGGCGATCTCGCGGTTGCCACCAACGGTAATATCGTAAATGCACCGAAGATCCGGCGCGAGCTGGAGGAGAGCGGGTCGATTTTTCAAACGACAAGCGATACCGAGGTCATTGCCCATCTGATTGCCCGTTCATCCAAAGATCTGGTTGAAGCAGCCAAAGATGCGTTTAACCGGATTGTCGGCGGCTATGCGTTCCTAATTATGACCAATGAGAAGCTGCTGGTGGCCTCCGATCCACATGGTCTTCGTCCACTCAGTATGGCGAAGCTTGGAGATGCTTATATCTTTGCTTCCGAGACCTGCGCTTTTGAAACGATCGGCGCGGAATTTGTGCGCGACATCGAGCCGGGCGAGCTACTAGTGCTGGATCGTGAAGGACTGCATGAAGGCCGGTTTGATGAGAAAAAGCATCGCAAAGCGCTTTGCGCGATGGAGTATATTTATTTTGCCCGTCCGGACAGCGACATGAACGGCTCGAATCAGCATGCGGCACGCAAGCGTATGGGCAGCCGTATGGCTCTGGAATCGTTTGTGGATGCGGATATTGTGACTGGTGTTCCGGATTCCAGTATCTCGGCGGCGATCGGTTATGCTGAACAGACCGGCATTCCGTACGAGCTGGGGCTGATTAAGAACAAATACACCGGTCGTACCTTTATCCAGCCTAGCCAGGAGCTGCGCGAGCAAGGCGTGAAGATGAAGCTGAGCGCGGTTCGCCGCGTGGTGGAAGGACAACGTGTGGTCATGATTGACGACTCCATCGTGCGGGGCACGACCTCCCGCCGGATCGTCAACCTGCTCCGCGAAGCGGGAGCAACGGAAGTGCATGTACGGATTACATCGCCGCCGTTCAAAAATCCTTGCTTCTATGGCATCGACACGCCGGATCGGCGCGAGCTGATTGCTTCGTCACGATCCATCGAAGAAATTTGTCGTGAGATTAATGCGGATTCGCTGGCTTTTCTAAGTCCTGAAGGCTTAATCACAGCCATTGCAGGTCACAACGCGGAGGATCATAAGGGCGGTCTATGCATGGCTTGCTTCGATAACGATTACCCAACGCGTTTGGACTTTGACGGAGAAGAGAAGTTCGGCTGCAGCTGTTAAAAACTCCATTTAAGTGTTCTTTTAAGGATCCATTTATACTCATAGTTAAATATATAAAATATTTATTAGGTTGCGGATTGGTGGGTTATGGGGATCCGTTCCAATTCGATTTATGGATAAAACTTAGCTGAAGGGAAGTGTCGTGGGAGTGTCTGAGGCCTACAAAAATGCCGGTGTCGATATCGCGGCAGGGAATGAAGCGGTAGAACGCATGAAGAAGCACGTGAAGCGGACGTTTCGTCCTGAAGTCATGACCGATCTCGGCGGCTTTGGCGCGCTGTTCGGGTTGAACAAGGATAAATATGAGGAGCCGGTTCTCGTGTCGGGAACGGACGGCGTCGGTACGAAGCTGAAAATCGCTTTTGCCATGGATCGTCATGATACCATTGGTATCGATGCGGTGGCCATGTGCGTGAATGATATTGTCGTTCAGGGTGCGGAGCCGCTCTTCTTCCTGGATTATCTGGCCTGCGACAAGGTCGTGCCTGAGAAGATCGAAGCCATCGTGGCGGGAATTGCCGAAGGCTGCCATCAATCAGGCTGCGCGCTGATCGGTGGCGAAACGGCTGAAATGCCTGGTATGTACTCGGAAGGCGAGTATGATATTGCCGGATTTACCGTTGGCATTGTTGACAAGAAAAAAATCATTAACGGCCAAACCATTGCAGCCGGCGATACCGTGATCGGTCTGGCTTCAAGCGGCGTACACAGCAACGGCTTCTCCCTCGTCCGTAAGCTTCTGCTGGAACAGCAGGGATTCAGCTTGCAGGATTCGATTCCGGAGCTTGGAGGCACCTTGGGAGATACACTTCTTGCGCCTACCAGAATCTATGTCAAACCGCTGCTTGCGCTCCTGGAAGTATTGGAGGTCAAAGGCATGGCTCACATTACGGGCGGCGGCTTTATCGAAAATATTCCGCGTATGCTGCCGAATGACGTAAATGTCGACATTGAATACGGCTCCTGGCCGATTCTGCCGATATTTGAGCTGATGCAGCGTAAAGGCAACATTACCAATCGGGATATGTTTACAACCTTTAACATGGGCATCGGATTGGTGCTTGTCGTAGCTTCGGAGCATGCGGAGAAGGCAGTAAGCCTTCTGAAGGAGCAGGGAGAAGAGGCATATATCATCGGAAAGGTGACCGCGGGCGAATCCGTTGTGACCTTTACGGGAGCTGACGTCTAATGTGCGCTTATCGTATTGCTGTGTTTGCCTCGGGTGAAGGCAGCAACTTTCAGGCCTTGGCGGAAGCGGCGAATACAGGTGCGCTTGGTGGTGCGGAACTTGCGCTGCTTGTCTGTGACAAGCCTTCCGCATCCGTTGTGCGGCGTGCCGAACAGCTTGGCATTCCTGCCTTTGTATTCAACCCTAAGGATTACGTTTCCCGTGAGGCTTACGAACGAGAAATCGTGATGCGCCTTGAGGAGCTTCAAGTGAATTTGGTCGTGCTTGCAGGTTACATGCGTCTATTGACGCCTGTTCTTGTCGAGCGGTACAGAGGTCGTCTCATCAACATTCATCCGTCGCTGCTGCCTGCTTTTCCGGGCAAGGATGCGATCGGACAAGCACTGGATTATGGCGTGAGGGTGAGCGGAGTGACGGTTCATTTTGTAGATGAAGGCATGGACACAGGACCTATTATCGCACAAAGGGCGATTAATATCGTCTCCGGTGAGACGTCTGAATCCTTTTCCCAGGCAGTTCACGGTGTTGAAAGAGAACTGTATCCGGAGGTTGTGTCCTGGTTCGCCCAAGGCTTTGTGAAGCTTGACGGCAGACAGGTGACGGTCTCACGAACAAGCGGACAGGTTTAAGACGACAAGTTCGGCACATCCTCCGCGAAATTTTGTCATCCTTGAATGTTTTAAATACAGCTTTTTGGGTAGATTCGATATTTCTCGGGAAATAATCAGCGGTCCATCGAAAGTTAGCGTTTTTTAAATGAGGATGGTGCAATTCAGCAAGGCAGTAAGCGAAGACTGAATCGAATGAAGTCGTACTGACGGAAAACACGATGAGCAGGTTTGGCTGAAAGAAGCCGCTAAAGAAAGCGAATTGTTCCATCCTCAACTAAAAGGAGGAGACATACTGTGGGTATTAAAAGAGCACTCGTAAGCGTTTCAGATAAGAAGGGCATCGTAGATTTTTGCCGTGAGCTGTCTGCACTTGGCGTGGAAATTATTTCGACAGGCGGAACCAAGAGCCTGCTGGCGAAGGAAGGCGTGCCGGTGATCGGCATTTCCGACGTAACGGGATTTCCTGAAATTCTGGACGGACGTGTCAAAACACTTCATCCTGCGGTACACAGCGGCCTTTTGGCTGTTCGCGACAGTGAAGAACATCAGCAGCAGATGAAAGAATTGGGACTGGACTATATCGATCTGGTTGTTGTTAATCTGTATCCGTTCCAGGAAACCATCGCCAAGCCGGATGTAACCTATGAGGATGCCATCGAAAATATCGACATCGGCGGTCCAACCATGCTCCGCTCGGCTGCCAAAAATCATGCATTTGTGACCGTAGTTGTGGATTCGAGCGATTATGGCACCGTGATTGAACAGATTCGCGAACAAGGGGATACCACCCTCGATACACGCAAACAGCTTGCAGCCAAAGTCTTTCGCCATACTGGCGCATACGACGCCCTGATCTCTGATTATTTGTCGAACGTAACCGGCGAGCCGCTTTCTGAGCGCTACACCGTGACCTATGAAAAAATCCAGGACCTCCGTTACGGAGAGAATCCGCATCAAAAAGCGGCATTTTACCGCAAACCGCTTGCTCCTGAAGGTACATTGACGACTGCCGAGCAGCTTCACGGCAAGGAATTGTCGTACAACAACATTAATGATGCCAATGCAGCGCTGCAAATCGTGAAAGAGTTTGACGAGCCGGCCGTTGTAGCCGTGAAGCACATGAACCCTTGCGGCGTGGGCGCGGGCGAAAGCATTTTTGAAGCTTATGAAAAAGCCTACAGCGCAGATCCGACCTCCATCTTTGGCGGCATCGTGGCTGCAAATCGTATTATCGACAGCGATACCGCGAAGCTGCTGAGCGAGATTTTCCTGGAAATCGTACTGGCTCCAGACTTCACGGAGGAAGCGCTCGAAATCCTGACGAAAAAGAAAAACATCCGTCTGCTCAAAATGGGCGAATTCGGTTCCTCCAAGGAACGCAAGAGCAGCTTTGTCGTAACCTCCATTGATGGCGGCATGATTGTGCAAGAAAGCGACGTTCATTCATTGGATGAGGCCGATCTGAAGGTTGTGACCGATCGTCAGCCGACACCGGAGGAACTGAAGCAGCTTCTCTTCGGCTGGAAAGTCGTTAAGCATGTGAAATCCAATGCGATCGTGCTGGCTGCGGACAACATGACCGTTGGTGTCGGTGCCGGACAAATGAACCGTGTTGGTTCCGCCAAAATCGCCATCGAACAAGCCGGAGACAAAGCCAAAGGCGCTGTTCTGGCCTCCGATGCATTCTTCCCGATGGGTGACACACTGGAGCTTGCGGCCAAAGCAGGCATCACTGCTGTAATTCAGCCAGGCGGATCCATCAAGGACGAAGAGTCCATTAAAGTCGCGAATGAGTACGGCATTGCTATGGTATTCACAGGCGTTAGACATTTTAAGCACTAATAGAATAGTCATATAAAATCGAACCCAGGCTCCGCCTGCTGCGGCTTGAAGCAGCCCAGGTGGAGCCTGAAAGTTAACGGGGACAGGAGGCGGACATGGATATTTTGGTCATTGGCGGCGGAGGCCGCGAGCATGCAATCGTCTGGGCGCTGAAAAAAAGCCCGAAGGCAGGCCGCATCTACTGCGCACCGGGAAATGCCGGAATTGGGCAGATTGCGGAGTGCGTACCGATTGCTGTTAACGAATTCGACAAGCTCACGGCATTTGCGGCGGAGAAGCAGGTCGGACTGGTGGTCGTAGGTCCGGATGATCCGCTGGCGGACGGTATTGTTGATGCGTTCGAGGCGAAGGAAATTCCGGTATTTGGACCGCGGAAGAATGCGGCTGAAATCGAAGGCAGCAAAACCTTCATGAAGGACCTGCTTCATAAATACAACATTCCGACGGCCGCGTATGAAAAATTCGACAGCTATGACGCGGCTCTGGCTTACTTGAATACACAAAAGGCCCCGATCGTTATCAAAGCGGACGGGCTTGCGGCAGGAAAAGGCGTGACCGTAGCGCACTCAATGGAAGAAGCGCATCAAGCGCTGCAGGATATCATGGTTACCAAAGTTTTTGGTGAATCGGGAGCACAGGTCGTGATTGAGCAATTCCTGGAGGGACAGGAAATGTCGATCCTTTCCTTCGTGGACGGGGAAATCGTACATCCGATGCCTGCCGCCCAGGACCACAAGCAGGTATTCGACGGCGACCGCGGTCCGAATACGGGAGGTATGGGCACCTATTCGCCGCTGCCTCATATAGATCCAGCCATTATCGAGGACGCGATCGAGAACATTATCAAGCCAACGGCCAAGGCGATGGTGGCTGAAGGCCGTCCGTTCCGCGGCGTATTGTTCGCCGGCCTGATGATCCAACCGGATGGAACGCCGACAACGGTTGAATTTAACGCCCGTTTCGGCGATCCTGAGACGCAGGTGGTGCTTCCACGGCTGAAAAGCGATCTGCTCGAGGTTTTCCTAGCGGCAGTGAACGGAACACTGGCGGATGTGGAGATCGAGTGGAGCGATGAAGCCACAGTCTGCGTCGTTCTCGCATCCGAAGGTTACCCGGCTTCTTACCCGAAAGGGCTGCCGATCGAAGGATTGCAGTCAGCAGGAAATGAAGGCGATGCGATTGTGTTCCATGCTGGTACGGCCTTGAATGCCGAGGGTCAATTCGTCACGAACGGCGGACGCGTGCTTGGCGTCGTCGGATTGGGTGCCGGTATTGCCGAAGCCCGCGACAAGGCTTACGAGCAGGCAGAGCAGATTACCTTCAAAGGCAAGCAGAATCGTACGGACATTGCCACAAAAGCACTCGTTTAATAACAAATACACAGGCTGAGATGATTCATGCTTAGCTCCGCACTTTCATTTTAGATGGAAGGAGCGGGGCTTTTTTATTGGAGAGGAACGTCCTTAACCTTCTGAACTATTTTCAAATAAAATAACAAGGCATGATGCATCCTATTCACAGTGTGAATTAATAATTTTTACTATCAAGAAGTTAGCTGCTTGATTTTTATCTTCAATTGATATATTATAAAATAAACAATCTTAATTTAAAGAAATATCAAATCTAAGGAGGCAAGATCAATATGTTAAAAACAGCAGGTATTCATCATATCACCGCATTTGTTAATGATGCCCAGAAGAATGTCGATTTTCACGCCGGTGTCCTGGGACTACGTCTGGTGAAGAAAACCATTAACTTCGACGCGCCGGAAGTGTATCATCTGTATTTTGGCAACGAAAACGGAAGCCCAGGCACCATCATCACCTTCTTCCCGCAGGAGAACGCAAGAACAGGCAAGATCGGCGGCGGCCAGGTCAGCATCACCGTGTATGCCATTCCGAAGGGAAGCATGGAGTTCTGGACCAAGCGTCTGGATTCCTTTGGAATCCGTCATGAAACGACGTCGCGTTTCGGGGAGAGCTTCCTGCGCTTCTTCGATCCGTCGGGACTGCAAATTGAGCTTGTCGAACGCGAAGAGGGAACACCAAGCCGCTGGTCCTTTAACGGAATTCCCGTAGAGCATGCCATTAAAGGCTTTGGTGGGGCGATGCTGAGCAGCGTGTCGTCAGAGCATACCATGATGGTACTCGAGAAGGTTCTTGGACTTCAGCGCGTGGGCGAAGAAAATGGGCTGGTACGCTTCCAAGGCTTCGGAGATATCGGTAATATTATTGATGTGAATGCCAAGAACGCATCGTGGGGAAATTCGGGCGCAGGAACGGTTCATCATATCGCATGGCGGGCCAAGGATTATGTAGAGCATGAACAGTGGCGTGAGCTGCTGGCGCAAGTCGGTTTTAAGCCGACGCCGGTTATTGACCGGCAGTATTTCAATGCGATATACTTCCGTGAACCAGGTGGAATCCTCTTCGAGATCGCAACCGATCCTCCGGGCTTTGCGCGCGATGAGGCTGATGAGGAGCTGGGCACGCATCTGATGCTGCCGGAATGGTACGAACCACAGCGGGATCTAATTGAACAGGGACTGCCTAAGATTGAAGTACGTGAAGTGGAGGGAATATAAATGAGCAATTTGAGCATGCAGCATATTTTTAAAAAGGGATCCGATCCGGCCGCGCCGGTATTGGTACTGCTGCACGGAACAGGTGGTAATGAGCACGATCTGTTGCCAATAGCAGAAATGCTGTCGCCTGAGTCCTCGGTGCTCGGGGTACGGGGGAACGTGCTGGAAAACGGTATGCCGCGCTTTTTCCGCAGACTGGCGGAGGGCGTATTTGATGAAGAGGATCTTGTAGCGCGTACGAAGGAGCTGCATGATTTTCTGGATGAAGCCGCAAGGGAGTATGGACTGCAGCGCGACCGCATGATTACCGTGGGATTCTCGAACGGTGCTAACATCGCTGCGAGCCTGCTGTTCCATTATGAACATGCCCTGTGGGGAGCAGTTCTGCTGCACCCAATGGTACCGCTGCGCGGTAAGCAGCTACCGGTCCTGACTGGCGTTCCCGTCTTCATCGGCGCAGGCAAAAACGATCCGATCTGCTCCGTATCCGAAACGGAAGAGCTGCAGTCCCTCCTCGAAGGGGCGGGCGCTGAGATAACGCTTTACTGGGATAACCAAGGTCATCAGCTGAGCAAAAGAGAGCTGTTTGCAGCCTCCGATTGGCTGGATAACCGCTTCTAAATGAACCCATAAACCTCTTGTTCTGCAAAGGACGAGAGGTCTTTTGCTAGAATAGCGGACAAACACCCTTGAAAAAACGGCTCAAAAAAGGTACGTTACTGTGTAACAAACATTACAGTGGCTGATGGAGTGAGGAGAAAAGGATGAAGGAAAATCTGCAAGAGACGATTACCCAGACATCAATTGCCGAACCGGCTGGCGAGAATATCGACTACTTTGTTTCCATGGAAGACATCGTGCGTGCGCATCATGTGCTGCGCGAGGTCATCGTACGAACGCCGCTTCAGCATGACGCGGTCTTGTCGGCTAAATACAAATGCAATGTATATTTGAAAAGGGAAGATTTGCAGGTGGTGCGTTCTTTCAAGATTCGCGGCGCCTATAATATGATTCGAAGCTTGTCGGCTGAGGAGCTGGCCAGCGGCATCGTATGTGCGAGCGCCGGCAACCATGCCCAAGGCGTGGCTTTTTCCTGCAATGCACTGGGCATCCAGGGCAAAATTTATATGCCAAGCACAACGCCGAACCAAAAGGTGAAGCAGGTCAAGCGTTTTGGAGGCAGCAATGTAGAGGTCGTCCTGATCGGCGACACATTCGATGATGCTTTCGCGGAAGCGATGAAGGCCTGCGAGGAGCAGGGCATGACCTTCATTCATCCGTTTGATGCCCCGAAAATCATCGCAGGCAACGGTACCATCGCCATGGAAATTATGGAGAGCCTGGATGTACCGGCGGATTACGTGTTCGTGACCATCGGCGGCGGCGGTCTGGCAGCAGGCGTGAGCACGTACATCAAAACGGTGAGTCCTTCCACGCAGATGATCGGTGTCGAGCCTTCGGGAGCGGCATCCATGAGCGAAGCGCTGCTGTGCCAAGAAGTCGTAACGCTGCAGGATATCGACAAATTTGTAGACGGCGCAGCTGTCAAAAGAGTAGGAGACATGCCGTACTCCATCTGTTCCAGCAATCTCGACGACATCGTAAAGGTGCCTGAGGGCAAAGCCTGCACAACGATCCTCGACCTGTATAACGAAAACGCCATCGTGGTTGAACCGGCAGGAGCACTGCCTGTTGCGGCGCTCGATCTGTACAGCGAACAGATTCAGGGCAAAAACGTCGTCTGCATCATCAGCGGCGGCAATAACGACATCGACCGGATGCAGGAGATCAAGGAGCGTTCCCTGATGTATGAAGGCATCAAACATTACTTCATGATCAATTTCCCGCAGCGTTCCGGAGCATTGCGCGAATTCCTGCAGGACGTGCTCGGACCTGGGGACGACATCACCAACTTCGAATATACGAAAAAGCATAACAAAGAAAACGGCCCGGCCCTTGTCGGCATCGAGCTGAACAGCAAAGAGGACTATCTGCCGCTAATCGAGCGCATGAACCGAAAAGGCCTGCAGTATACCGAGCTGAACAAGGATTCGAATTTATATAATATTTTGATTTAATAATGAAAAGGTCTATGTAAGCCGCCGGGGTGGCGGTCTTACATAGGCCTTTTTTGCACGAACATTATTTGATGCCGCTGGCAGCTTTTCTGTACTTATCGACTTCCGGCGTCAGAACGTCATTGTTTTTCTTGAGCACGTCGAGGAAGCCTTTTATCTTCTTCAGATAATCGCTATTGGACGGATCTCCCTTGCTGACAGCAGCTTCAAGGGCCGCTTTGGCCTTGGCATTGACTTTTTTGGTGTCATAGTCAAACATTGGCGTGTTATTGAGGCCGTACAGGGAAATGTTCAGGTACTGGCTGTACAGCGATTTGGCCTGGGCGGTGCGGTTGGAATGAGGGAAGGACTTCACGAAGGCCTCCTGCGACAAGGAGCGCTTGGTTACTTCCGTCCAGCTGATGGATAAGGCAGCGTCATTCGCAAACGGAGCTTTGGTTTCTGCCGTCATGATATCGATATAGCTCTTGATGTCAGCAGACACGTAGGCGCGTACCTTCTGGAATCTCGGGTAATCGAGCACGAGGTAGTACATTCCTTCTGAGGTTTCCAGGCGATAGCCGCTGTCGCGGGCTCCCTTGAGCAGAGCTTTCAGGTTTTTGTCGTTTGTTTTGATAATCAGGGCAGTCAGGTCGTCACCGGGCTTCATGAGCTTCTGCAGCTTGGTCTGGATACTGTCCTTAAAAAACTTGTCGTTCCAGGCATCCAGGATCGCTTTTTCGGCGTTTTCGAGTTTCAGTACCATCAGGGTAGCCTGATAAGGCGTCACTTGATAGATGTTCTTTTCCATATAGCTGACCGCTTCGGCCTGCTTGGCAGGGGATTTGAGCAAGTTCATCATATGATTGTAAATCGCGTTCGCATGCGCCGCTTTAGCTGAAGCTGCAGTGGATACGGAAACGGTATTGGTGGCGGCATTGGCTTCTTCTGCGTGAATCACTCCGGCACCTGCTTGTAAACTGATTGCAGCTATAAGGGCAGCGGCTGTAATTGCTGATTTGCCAAATTTCATTGTTAAAGCACCTCCAAGGTTTTAATACACTCATATTACGCGCGTGTTGTTCCGGACTTGTAAACTTTTGAAAGAAAATTGGAAAATTTCATAAAATTCGTTATTTGCATACAAAAAAACATCCTTTACTGAGCAAAAAAGCATGATGTCAGCACAAAGATGTTTTTCAGATAAATGAACTAAGTTGTTCTGTCAAAACGATATCATTTGGATTTGCGCAAAAAGATAAACCGAAGACCGAGGAAACCGATGATGCAGAGGACGAGGCTGAGCCATGGCTGTATCGTGAACACGGGCAGCATGTTGCGCAGTGAAAAGCCGATCACCACCACAATAACCATGATAATCAGGTAGATGCCGATGGCCTTTACATTGATTCCCGGTTTGTTGTTCTCATGCTCCTGAGATTTGCCCAGTGACTTCATAAGGACTTCCATGATCACAATGGAGCCAACAGGCACCAGGATGAGCGTTAGCAGACTAATGTGGTTCAGCGAATTGCTGCTGTAGCCTGCAAATTGCGCCCCGAAGCCGATCACGGCCTCGATCAGAAAAAGGATGGTGAGCGCGGTCCAGGCAATCATGATGTAATAAGCTGTACCTTCAACAGGCTTGGCGGAAGGGAGCGACTCAACTACTGAGCGGGCATAGGCCTCCGCGTCGCCGCCGAACAGCTTGGATGCCGATTTTCCTTTCTTCTGTGCAGCGAGTACTTCCTTCGCCAGCTCAAGCAGGCGTTCCTCACCCTGCTGCCGGTTCGCCCGGCTGTCGCGCACGTGCACGAGGATATCCTCGTAAAAATCCCTGTTCGCTGGAGTCATCTGTTCCCGCAGACGATTGTTCTCTTGTATCATTTGTCTTGTTGTCATATCCGCTTCCTCCATATACAACAAGTATAGGAACTAGAACTGCCAAATTCAAGGTCCACAGGTCTTAACAGGCTTATTCCTCATAAAAGAGGTTCTCATAGTGAACAGCCACATAGATAACTGCCAGTACGACACCGGCGATGAGAACCCAGGACAGAGGGTGTTCGAGTATATGCGATATCCATTGTTGCCACATATGCATGTCCCTTTCAATAGTTCTGACGGTATTTTCCGCCATGCCTCATTATTCCATGCAGTCTCCTAATAATTCGTGTGAACGGTATGCTGATTTGGATTGACACAGACGATTCGGCGGTGATAATATGGACTTCAAACCTTAAAACAGACTAAACATATCGGAATTATTAAATATAATATAAAGTTTTAATTCAAAGGGGGATTGGAGTCATGGAAAGACAAATCTTTATCCGTCATGGTCAGGAGGAGCTCACCGCCAGCCTTCATTATCCGGCGCAGACCGAAGGGGAAAATGAGCGCTGTGAAGAGCGTTCACCGCTGGTCGTCATTTGCCACGGATTTGTGGGGAGCCGGGTCGGCGTGGACCGTTTGTTCGTGAAAACAGCCAGGATACTAGCCGAGGAAGGTTATATGGTGCTGCGCTTTGATTATGCGGGCTGCGGAGAAAGCAGCGGTCATTACGGGAAGGAAGGGCTCGAATCCATGATCGCCCAGACCCGGACCGTGCTGGATTATGCCCTCGAATGCGGGAATGTGGATCCATCCAAGGTGACGCTGATCGGGCATAGCCTTGGCGGTGCCGTAGCCATACTGACAGCCGTGCGTGACCGTAGGGTAAAGAACCTGATTCTGTGGTCGGCAGTCGGATATCCGCTTAGCGATATATTGAAAATCACCGGACGAGATGTATATGATTATGCGGTAAAGACTGGAAGATCGGATTATCTTGGCTTCGAATTTACACCTGCGTTTTTCGATTCGCTCGGAAGCTATCAGCCGTTTCAGGAGGCCATCAAGTTCAGCGGCGATGTCCTTGTCGTTCACGGCACGTCGGATGATACCATTCCGGTGGACTACGCCTTTTTATATCAAAAGGTTTTCTGGATGCGCTCCGAGGGCCGCTGTGATAAGGAAATCATTTTCCAGGGGAATCATACCTATTCCTCGGGAGCACACTGTGGGCAGCTGATCGAGCGGACCAAAGAATGGTTAAACGAGCAGAAGACGCTGCAGCAGGATTGGCAGCACTGGATGATCTAGAAGCGTAAATATGCAAACAGTTATATACTACCAGAAATCAATGAAGCCAGCAGTGATACAGAGATTGGAATTATCTCTTCATAAACGTTAAAATATAAGTAGCAACTTATACTGGCGTGTGGAGGTTGACATCGATGACATTACCATCTTTATTTGTAGCGCACGGTTCACCTATGCTCGCCCTGGAAGATAACGGATACACACGTTTTCTGGAAAATCTGGGACGGGAGCTTCCGAAGCCGGAGGCCATCGCTGTGTTCTCGGCGCATTGGGACAGTCCCGACCAGTCCGTCAGTGTGGATGAATCCCACGGTACGATGCATGACTTTTACGGTTTTCCCGAAGCCATGTATGAACTGCGGTATCCGGCTCCGGGCTCTGCATCGCTTACCCAGCGGATTGGACAGCTCTTTGACGCAGGTAATCTGCCGTATCAGACTGTTCAAGGACGGGGGCTTGACCACGGGGTGTGGGTCATCTTGCAGAAAATGTATCCTGACGCCAATATTCCGGTAGTCGAGTTGTCCGTCGATTCCAGACGTTCGCCCGCGGAGCAGTATGCGATCGGCGCCATGCTAAAGGAGCTCCGCCAGCAAAATGTACTGGTGATCGGCAGCGGCGGGCTCGTGCATAATCTGCGCATGCTCGGCCAGTCCGATGATACCGATGATTGGGCCGTCGAATTCGATGAATGGGTCGCGGGGCAACTGGAGAGCTGGAAGATCAATGAGTTGTTCGATTACGACAAAAAAGCTCCTTATGCCCGCCAGGCGGTGCCTTCTTACGGAGTGGAGCATTTCATTCCATTGTTCTATGCGATGGGTGCAGCGGATGATGACCGCAAGGCCGAGCGCCTGTTTCAGGATTACCAATACGGTAATCTCAGTTTGAACTGCTGGATGTTCGGCTCCTAAGTAGAAAAACATTAAATTTAACGAAAATGAGCCGGGCTGGCCAGCCCGGCTCTTTGTGTTTCTCTCTCAAGGTTCTCTTTATGTTTAGATTATTTAGGCAGCGCCTTTGGTATTGGTTATGCCGCCTGGTAGAGTAGGAGTATTTCCTTTTTTGTGAAAGAGGCCGCGGAGGTAAGGCATTACCCAATGATCCAATCCGATGCGTCCGGCGTTAACACCTGCAGCGACCACGAAGATCTCAAGCAGCAGCATTTGAGGGTTAGTGCTTACGGTGCCCGAGAAGAGGAAGGCGAAGTTCATCACCATACCCATCAGGGCAGCGAAGGTAGTGAAGGTACCCAGGATGAGTCCCAGTCCGACCAGCGTTTCACCGAGCGGGACGATCACGTTGAACAAATCCACGTTAGGCAGTGCGAAATGCTGCAGGAAGTTTGCCCACCAGCCTTGCACTGCAGGGTGATCACCACCTGCCTTAGCAATGGCCCCTTGCAGGAAGCCTCCTGCATCGAATCCGTGTGTCAATTTTCCAATACCGCCTTTGAACCACGTATATCCAAGGTAGATCCGAACCACTGTCAGTAACCACATCGCAACTTTGTTATTTCTCAGCCAGTTGTTGAACATTACAATCCACTCCTAAAATTTGATAAATGGGTATTTCAGAAGCTTCTGGGAAGCTGTTGTTCTTGGTGTTAGCTTCTTTTTTGTTGTTGGAGGATGATCATCTCTTTCATGTCTTTATTATATGTGAAATATTTCACATAACATGTGATTTAAATCACAATTTTAAGTAAAATTTAAAATTATTTTTTGATTTATGAATTTTAAGAAATGAAAGCCATCCCATAAACCAAGACAAACCCAGCCTTTTATGCTTAAATGGGAAGAATAGGAAGAGCGGAATGCTCAAGAAGGACAGAATAGACAAGCGATAAACTTAGGAATCGGTAGAGAATATAAGGGGGAAATCAATAGATGAAGACAAGTAATGATCTAAGGACAAAACTGTGGTACAAAGCTGGGAGCTGCTTCATTGTTGTTATATTATGCGGATCTATGCTCGCAGCCTGCGGACAGCCCAAGGCGGATGCTCCGACAGCTCCGATTGTGGAAGAACAGGCTCCTCCGGAAGAGCAGGCCCCGGAAGATCCGGTACCATCAGGAGAGCCGCAGGCTAACTATACCGCGCCTTTGACAGGACTGCCTATGGATCATGCGCCTACGGCTCGTCCGCTGTCTGTCATGATCAACAATGCACCGGCAGCACGGCCGCAGTCTGGACTCACTCAAGCGGATATCGTATATGAAGTGCTGGCGGAAGGCGGCATTACGCGTTTGATCGGTATTTTCCAAAGCAAGGGAGCGGATGAACCGATTGGACCGATCCGCAGTATCCGTCCTTATCTCATTAACCTTGGCGAGAGCTACGGTGGCGTGCTTGTCCATGCAGGGGGCAGCAATGACGCCTATGCGATTTTGCAGAAGCAGCATAAGGAAGATCTCGATGAAATTAGCAATGCTGGGGCATACTTTTGGAGAGACAAGTCGCGCAAGGCACCGCATAACCTCTATTCGAACGCAGACAAGCTCAGGGAGGGCGCTGACAAGCGCGGTTACAAAAAGGAAGTAAACATACCCGTCTATAAGTTCCGGGCCGAGAATGACCTTCCAGAGGGTGAGAATGCGTCAGGAGTCGACATTACCTTCCTGCTGAAAAGCTACAAGGTGTCCTACCAATATGATGAAGATAGTAAATTGTACCAGCGATCCATAAACGGCAAGCCGCATGTCGATCTAAACAACGGACAGCAGCTGACGGCTGCGAATGTTGTCATTTTGGGTGCGGATCATCAGACGCTCGATGATGTGGGACGGCTGGCTGTCGATGTCGAAAAGGGCGGCGAGGCTGTTCTGCTGCAGCGGGGCAAAATTATCAAAGGCCGGTGGGTGCGAGCCAAAGGGGATGTCATCCGCTTCGTGAAGGACGGTCAGGAGGTGCCGCTCTATCCAGGTACCACCTATTTCAATATCGTACCGAATGCGCCAACCTTCGACAGCCATCTCCAAATTCATCCGTAATAAGGCTTTCAGCTGCAGTGGAATGTGTAAATCTTGGAAGGTTTAATCCAGCGCTTGGATGATTTTGTGTAAGAATGGGTAGTCTAATGTATACAAACCTGCTGGGTGCCTTTACATTCCGTTAAAATAGAAAGGCACTTATCTTTACAAAACACGCCGCGGATTGATAGAATAGTTGAGGTTGTCAGATTTCTGTCTTCGCGCGTTCACGGCAATTTTAAGTAAAGGGGTAATCGTATGAAATTGAAGAAAAAGGACATATTCTTCCAAACTTTGGAGAATATGGCTGATACGATTGTACAAGCTGCCGATTATTTCGCACAGCATGTAGTCAATCTCCAGGATGTGCTTCTTTTTGCCAATGAAATGAAGAAGTTTGAGTCGCAGTGTGACGAATATACACACACCATTATTACGGAACTCAACAAAACGTTTATAACGCCGATCGAACGCGACGATATTATGGATTTGACGACCACTTTGGATGATGTAATGGACGGACTAGAGGCATGCGCTTCAAGGTTCGACATGTATCATCTCCCGAACTCTGACGAATACATCGTACAGTTTGCGGAAATTTTGCGACAGTCGGCATACGAGATGCAAAAGGCTATTCACCTGCTATCGCAGAAGAAGCTGCTCGCTATTCGCGAATATACGATCCGTTTGAACGATCTGGAGAATCAGGGGGACGAGCTGCTCCGCATCTGCATTAAAGAGCTCTTCGCGAAAGTAAAGGACCCGATCGAGCTGATTAAGCACAAAGAGATTTACGAACGGCTGGAAACAACCACTGACGCATGTGAAGATGTGGCCAATATGCTGGAATCGATCATTATGAGCAACTCGTAAGGGGTCTACTAAAACATGGAAACATCATTATTCGTATTAGGCATTGTTATCTTCCTAGCGCTGGCTTTTGACTTCATCAACGGGTTCCATGACACAGCCAATGCCATAGCAACCTCCGTATCGACGCGTGCGCTCAAACCGCGTACGGCGATTATCCTGGCGGCAATCATGAACTTTGTCGGTGCGGTTCTCTTTACCGGTGTTGCGAAGACAATTGGCGGCAGCGTCGCGGATCCATCAAAGCTTGATAACGGGCTTCAAGTGACCATAGCTGCGCTGCTGGCTGCGATCATCTGGAATCTCGTGACATGGTGGCTCGGTATTCCGTCTTCCTCCTCGCATGCGCTGATTGGCGCTATGGCCGGAGCGGTGTTTGTCGGAGCAGGTCCGGAGTATGTCAATTGGGCTGGATTCAAAGGAATCGTAGAAGCACTATTACTGTCTCCGCTTATTGCATTTGTCGTCGGTTATATCATCATGACGATCCTCAAGTGGACTTTTGGGAAAAAGAGTCCGCATACCGTGAACAAGGGCTTTCGCTCGATGCAGGTCATTACGGCTGCGGCACAGTCTTTTACGCATGGTACGAATGACGCGCAAAAGGCGATGGGGGTTATAACATTCGCTCTCGTAACCTCAGGGCATCTGGATAGTCTCGAAGTACCGTTGTGGGTTAAAATAGCGGCAGCGACCTCGATGGCGCTCGGCACATCCGTTGGCGGCTGGAAGATCATCAAGACCATGGGTACGAAAATTTTCAAAATTGAACCGATCAACGGGTTTGCGGCTGACTTAACATCCGCTTCCGTCATCTTCGGCGCAACTCTGCTGAAACTGCCTGTCAGCACCACCCATGCAGTAACCTCTGCCATTCTCGGTGTAGGCAGCTCGAAGCGTTTCTCCGAAGTGAAATGGTCGCTAGCCGGACGGATCGTGATTACGTGGTTTATTACTATTCCGATCGCCGCCGTACTGGCAGGAATTATCTTTAAGATTTTATTTTAGACAAACAAAAACAATTAGGATTAGAAGTGGAGGCCAATCGATCAGGTTGGCTTTTTTGTATGCCCGAAAGCTCAGGATTTCGTGTTCCATCTGCCGATGCTGTACAATAGAGAGTACTGTTACACATGGAATTTGACAGAACAAACAGGTGAAGGAGTCCACTAATACCGATGATACGCACGCTGGCCATCACCCACTCGCATGAGGTCGTAACCGGAATTCCGCTGGAGGAGCTCCAGCTCAAGGATTACGCCTGGGTGTGGGTGGATTTCAACGCACCAACGCCGAATGAATCGGCGCTACTGACTACATATTTCCATTTTCATCCACTCGCGGTGGAGGACTGCCTGCATGTGCTGCAGCGTCCGAAGCTGGACTATTATGATGAGCTGCAGTTCTTCGTGCTGCATGCACTTGACCCGGATACGCTGCAAGCTCAGGAAGTGGATCTGTTTCTGGGCCATAACCTGATCGTGTCGTTCCACAGCAAGGAATTGCAGGAGGTGGATGATGCCTGGACAGAGATTATCCAGCATGCTCATGACCGCAAGATTTGGTCTCGTGGCCCGGTATCCTGTGCCTACCACATCATGGACAAGCTCGTGGACAAGTATTTCCCAAGCGTGTTCGGGATTGAGGATGAGCTGGCGGAGCTTGAAAACCGGGGCGGCTTGGAATCGGTCGAGGAACTGATGAACCAGGTATTCGATCTGAGGGGACGCCTCTTGAAGCTGCGCCGCACGGTGGTGCCGATGCGCGACCTGCTGTACCGGATCGTCAACTCCCAGCATGTCCAAAGCAGCTCCGAACATAAAGTGTATTTCTCTGACATCTATGACCATCTGCTGAAGCTGACGGACATGATCGAGGCGGATCGCGAAATGACGGCGGATCTGCGGGACAGCTATATATCGCTGAATTCAAACCGGATGAACCAAATCATGAAGACCCTTACGGTCATTACGACCGTATTCATGCCGCTGACGCTGATTGTGGGTATCTACGGGATGAACTTCACCAATATGCCGGAGCTTGGCTGGAAGTATGGATACCCGGCTGTGCTGCTATTGATGTTCGGGCTAGCCACCGGAATGGTGCTGTGGTTTATTAAGCGGGGCTGGTTTAAGTAGGGTTTTGCCTGGAGACTAATCGATCAACCGGAACAATTTTGGCGAGAAATGTGAGTCTTAGAAAAAGGGGGCATGATGCCCCCGTTGCAAGTACAGAGATGGATCTATGTGTCTTGATTAACCCCGCTTTTTGCCGGAGGATTTGTTCGGTTTTGAAGCGGTGTTTTTGCGTTTGCGAGAGGTGGATTTCTTACTTTTGGATTTTCTTCTGCGGCGCGGACGGTCATCATCATCGGCACTGTTGGTTTTGCCTTTGCTGAAGAACAGCTTGAATATCGGCGCTACCTGCTGCACACCGGTCATAACCTTCTGCACCTTGCCGATATTACTGACAAGGCCGTCAATGCCGCCCATCCGCTCGATAATGCCGCCGAGATTGGCGAGAGAGAAGCCTGTTTTGGCTGCTTCAGCTACCGGTGCGGCTGCTGCAGCTGCGGTAGCAAGCTCTGCTCCGGTCGCTACTCCGGTCGCTACTCCGGTCGCTACTCCGGACGCTGCTTCAGCCCCTGCAAGTACTTCTGCACCTCCTGCCATAGCCCCGGCGCCCTGGAATGGAGCAAGACCCATGCCAGGGCCAGCGAAGTCGCTATAAGGGATACCCGGATAGGGTGAGGACGGATATGGGGAGAAAGGACCGCCGTTCAGCGAGCGTTGATCTTTGTGAGCCTTTCGGTGGTAGTAATGCTCAGGCATGAATAATCACTTTCCTTTTTGTGATGTTTTATTATACTGTATGTCATAGGCAAACATAAGGTATGGACGAATGCCCGGTAGACAGGGATAGGAGCGGAAACGGGCGGATACCCAGGTCGTGAAGGGATCGCGAGAAAAGGCATTCCATACAGGATATGGACCCAGGGGCACAGGGGTTCTTTTCGGTTTGTTGACGGGATAACGCTGCACTGCGGTGTATTGTAAAATTACGTTACGAATCTATACATTAATGCTGTGCTGAGGTATAATTAAAGCGTTTTCATGGATAGGCCATTCGGCTGGATTTGACAGCATGCGATTTTTCGGGCGCCAGAAGGGCGACGACAGGGGCTCCTGTTGGCAGTGTTGTCTTGTGACTCTGTAGTGCGTGAATTCGTTAATGCTTGAAAAGTCCATACTCGCTCGGGTACAATGAAAATACATAGTAATAGTAGAGGATGATGATTCAGTGCAACTGAAGAAACTTAATGATAAAAGTATAGACCAACTATTCGAAGCTGTTTTAACGCTTAAAAGTATTGAAGAATGCTACATCTTTTTCGATGACCTGTGCACTGTGAATGAGATCCAGTCTCTATCCCAGCGCCTGGAGGTTGCGCGCATGCTTGGCAAAGGCAATACGTACAACCAGATCGAGGCTGAGACGGGTGCGAGCACGGCGACTATTTCCCGTGTGAAGCGTTGTTTGAATTATGGGAACGAAGGGTATAAAATGACTTTAGAACGTCTTGGACGCTAACATGCGCAAACGGGGCGTGCTAGTCATCAGTCACGGCTCAAGAGAGCAAGCTTGGGTCGATCTTGTTGATAACGCGATCCATCAGCTGCCGCTGCGGGGAGACCTCCCTGTGGCGGCTTCGTTCTTGGAAATTGTAGAAGGGCGGCTTATTCAGGATGGTATCGACCTGCTTGAAAGCCAGGGCGTCACGGACATCCTGGTTATTCCGCTGTTCGTCTCCTCGGGGAGCACACATGTGAATGAAATTGCATATGCGCTAGGCGTCATTGATGCTCCTTCTTTCGAGAGCGATTTGGCGCCATTTCGCGTCCAAGCGAGTATCACGTACGGTTTGCCGATCGAGCATGGCTCTTATGTGGCTGAAATGATCTGGGACAAGGCGAAGGCGGTATCCCGTAATCCCGGGCAGGAAGTGCTTGTCCTGATTGGACATGGCAGCAGCCATGAGAGTTTCCGCCGGCGCTGGGAGCAAGGACTGTCTAGGCTTACTGGTCAAGTCCGCGAGATCAGCGGTCTTGGCGCCGCTGACTACGCGCTACTGCGGCCGGACAGCGTGCGTGCCACCGTGGAGTATTGGCAGAAGGAACGAGGAATGCAGGTGATTGCGGCTCCGCTCTTTTTGAGTGAGGGATATTTTATCAGGGAAGTGATCCCGAAGCGTCTTCAGGGCTTAAACTATAGGTATTCCGGTAAGTCGCTGCTTCCGCATCCGCTCTTGACCGTATGGATCGATGAGCAAATTCAAGACTGGTTATGTGAGGAGCAATAAGTTATATTTTCTGTGAAAGTACGTCGATAAAAGTTTTTCTCATGACATAGAATGAGATTGAGATGGAAATAAGCTATGGACATTCCATGAGCCTAGATTGGACTTATGGTTTATTTGATGTTAAACTGTGCAAATCATAAAATAGGTGGCGTTTGCTATATGAAAAGAGCAAGATTGATTTATAATCCCACCTCAGGCCGAGAGGAAATGAGAAGGCGTCTACCGGATATTCTCCAGAGGCTCGATCAAGGCGGCATCGAGGCTTCCTGCCATGCGACCACTGGTGAAGGCGACGGAGCGGCAGCAGCAGCGGATGCGGTGGAGCGCGGATACGATATGATTATCGCCGCTGGCGGCGATGGTACACTATATGAGGTTGTGAATGGGATGGCAGGCAAGGAGAATGTGCCTCCGCTTGGCGTATTCCCGCTCGGAACTACGAATGATTTTGCCCGCGGACTCGGCATACCGAGGAATTGGGAGGACTACTGCGATCTGGTGATCCGGCAGCAGACCCGTCCGATTGATGTGGGGAAGGCGAATGACCGGTATTTCATCAACATTGCAGGCGGGGGGACATTAACAGAGTTAACCTATGATGTGCCAAGCCGCCTAAAGACGATGATCGGCCAATTGGCTTATTATATCAAGGGCATCGAGAAAATGGTCAGCCTGTCACCGCAGGAGCTGATCATCAATGCAGAGGGGCTTGGGACGATCCATGACGAGTTCATGCTATTCCTGATCACGAATACGAACTCGGTTGGCGGCTTCGAGAAGCTGGCGCCGGGTGCACGGATTGATGACGGCATGCTGGACGTGATTGCCCTTAAAAAATGCAACCTGGCGGAATTCGTGCGGATCGTAACCCTTGCGCTACGAGGCGAGCACCTGAACGATAAGAAGGTCTTGTACTTCCGTACACCTTCGATGGAGGTTACTTCTCCAGGCAAGGTGCTGATTAACCTCGATGGCGAGTTGGGTGGAACACTTCCGGGGCATTTTTCCGTGCTGCATCAGCATTTGAAGATTTTTGCGTAGGTTAATTATGGGGTTTTAAGCCAGATTGAAAGTTGCGGTTTAAAGACGGCCCAAGCGGCCGTTAACCGATACATACCAGCAAGTTCACGTAGGTTAAGGTGTCCAGACGCTGTTCATCGGAATCAGGGTTGGTAGCGGGACATCTTGATCTTTTTTTGCGTTGGAGCGATGTCTGGTATAATAGGGTGAATGAAGGATGGCTCCAGCGTGAGATGACGTATTCTGAAAGAAAACTATTTTAATTTGCATAAAATGACGTGTTTCGATGGACGACTACGTAGATAGACCTTTGGGAGTTATTGCAGCTTGAGCTTATACAGATTCGTTAATATATTGAAAACAAACCGGAAATATATGAAGAAAGAAGTGACATGACCAGCATGAACAAGCGACAAAGCCACCGGAACTCCGGCCGCCGCAGCACGCCTGCACCGATCACCGGACTGCCGGTGTCGAAAAACGACGAGGCTGTGATCGATATTATCGGGATGAACCATGACGGGGAAGGCGTAGGACGGGCAGAGGGATATACACTGTTCGTGTCAGGGGCTCTTCCAGGCGAGAAGGTACGCGTGAAGGTACTGAAGACCAAGAAGCAGTATGGCTACGCGAAGCTGCTGGAGCTGGTCGAATCTAGCTCCGACCGCATTGCCGCGCCATGCCCGATTTATGATCAGTGTGGCGGCTGCCAGCTGCAGCATATGGACTATACGGCCCAGCTAGCCTGGAAGCGGCAGCTTGTCGTGGACAACCTGATGCGTATCGGGAAGTTACAGGTGAGCGGGGAGCCTGTACTGCGTCGTGAGCAGGAGGGGGCCAACCAAGAGTCAACTGGAGCGTCCAGCCAAACGGGTTCAGTGCCTGGAAGCGATGGCATGCTCGTTCATCCCACTCTGGGTATGCGTGAGCCGTGGCGCTATCGCAACAAGGCACAGGTGCCAATGGGCGTAACCGAAGGAGGCCTTGTAGGCGGCTTCTATGCCCGCGGCAGCCACCGCATCATCGACATGGAAGCCTGCCTCATTCAGCACGAAAGCAACGACGAGGTCGTTGCCCGCGTGAAGGCTATTGGACGCAAGCTCGGCATTTCCGCCTATGACGAAGAGAGCGGTCAAGGCCTGCTCCGCCACGTCGTCGTAAAGGTTGCCTTCCGAACCGGGGAGATGATGATTGTCCTGGTCACGAACGGTAACAAGATCCCGCACTTGGACGAGTGGATTCAGGAGATTCGGGCCGAGCTGCCGTCCGTCGTCAGCATCTGCCAGAACGTGAACAAGAAACAGACCAACGTCATCTTTGGCGATACCACTCGCGTCCTCTGGGGACGCGAAGTAATCTATGATTATATCGGCGACGTTAAATTCGCTATCTCGGCACGGTCATTCTACCAAGTGAACCCGGCTCAGACCGAGGTACTGTATGGGAAAACGGTAGAGTATGCCCAGCTGACCGGGAAAGAGAAAGTTATTGATGCCTACTGCGGCATTGGCACCATCTCATTATTTCTGGCGCAGCATGCCGGCAAGGTATACGGTGTAGAAATCGTGCCGGAAGCCATTGAAGATGCGCGGCGTAACGCGGAACTGAACGGAATGACCAACGTAACCTTTGAGGTTGGCGCATCTGAGGACGTTATCCCTACCTGGAAAGAGCAGGGCATTGAGGCGGATGTGATTGTCGTCGATCCTCCTCGCAAGGGCTGCGATCCGAGGCTGCTGGAGACGATCCTGGAAATGAAGCCGGAGCGGGTTGTATATGTTAGCTGTAATCCTTCTACGCTAGCACGGGATTTGCGGGTGCTAGAGGATGGAGGATATCAGGCGGTGGAGGTTACACCGGTGGATATGTTCCCATGGACGGTGCATGTGGAGAGTGTGGCGGTGTTGGTGAGAAAAGCTGAAAAATAAAAGAAAAACTCCGAGAATCTATTAAAGATTTTCGGAGTTTTTTCTGCTTTTACTTCGATACGTTCAACAGATTGCTCTACTTTTGTGTCAATACATATTGAGCGTTCTTGCAGCTAATATTCAGTCAACGGTTACACTGATGTCTGTTGTCAAGGCTACATTGTTCGGATTGGACACACCTTCCGGCAAGGTTACAGTTCCGGTTACCGTGAATGTTTGCGTAGTTTGGACGGACGGATCATAGCTTGCGCGATCAACATCCCAGGTCACGCTCGCATTCACGCTTCCCGCATCAGTAACCAGTTCGACCGTAGCAGGTAAACCGAGGGCCTCTGCTGTTTTCGCCGTTCCGTTGGTTACTCCGGTAACCGCTTCTGGCGTTGTAACGCTCTGAAGCATCATATCTTATCTTGTACAAACAGCTTGAACCAGTTGATGTTATATCCATTTGCTGGTACTGCAAGCCTTATTGTATGCTTCCCGGCCGTCAGTGTAACCTGATCGGATACTGTTGTCCAACTCGACCAGCCCCCCGATTTAGGTAATGATGTTGTCTTTTGCGGAACTCCATCTACTTCAAAACTGACTGCTGCTCCATCATTATTGACAGCCACTCTGTATTGCAGCATATATGTTCCGGTTGACGGAATATCAATGTCCGTGTATTCCATCCAGGAACCTACAGCAAGATATCCGACAGACTTGCCACCGCCAATATCACCGGAGTCTTCAATCTGTACATTGTTCATGGAAGTGTAGTCAGCTGCCTTCATAAAGACTGCCGGTACACTATCTACCGTTACTTTGATGCTTGTTGTTAATGGTACGTTATTTGGATTTGTTATCCCTTCAGGCAAGGCTACAACTCCATTTACAGTGAAGGTTTGCGAAGTCTTTAGAGATGGATCATAGCTTGATGCGTCTACATCCCATGTCACATTGACATCAAAGCTGCTTCCATCATCGGCAACCAACTTCACCGTTTTCGGCAAACCAAGAGCTGCCGCTGTCTTTGCTGTTCCGTTGTCCACTGCTGTTTTATCAGCTGGTGCAGTGATGCTGCTTAATACAGCACCCTCCGTTGTAATATCAAAGTCCTGCACCGAACGGTTATACATGGAATCCGCAGCGAATACTCGGAGTGTATATGGAGTTCCCGGCGACAAACCTGTAATCTTGTATTCCCTGTGTTCATCGAATGGCTTGTCTAGCGGCAGTGATAGACTGTTGAACGATTTGTCAACTTCCCCGGTAAGCTTGTTGA
Organism: Paenibacillus mangrovi; assembly: GCF_022898935.1. Taxonomy (GTDB): domain Bacteria; phylum Bacillota; class Bacilli; order Paenibacillales; family Paenibacillaceae; genus Paenibacillus_AQ; species Paenibacillus_AQ mangrovi. The sequence goes on from NZ_JALIRP010000009.1 coordinate 40,370, forward strand.
TCAGCTGAACATTGTATTCCAACACTCGAACATTGTCATTCGCTTGCTTCATTGTAAAAATAACTTCGTTGCTTTTTAAGGAATTGATCGTAATAGCCTCATCAAACTGCGGCGCGATGAGTTCTCTAATATCGCTCTTGCTATACGTAAAGGCATCTTGGCCTTCACCAACGTGGACTACAGAAGGTATGCCTACAAATTCATCTGTACTTAAATTGTAATGCTTGATGATCACTTTTGTATCGTAAACCTCAAAGAAATTCGCGATGCGAGGTGTGGTATGATAATTGATATAATCGCCTTCAATATATCCGCCGTATGGACCAGCGTCAATATAACTGGAGTAATTCGTCGAACCAGCATCGAAATACGAAGCCGCACCTTGATAGAGAGAACGCTCATCGGTCGGATCGTAATGCGTATGGCCTGACACATATACCACCTGCGACAAATTATTGTCAGCAATATATTTACCTACATTATTACTTGCCGAGGTGCTCCATCCTGATCCCCAATTGGTTCCGCTGATCGGGAAGTGGGATGAGACAAAGATCGGTTTGGTTGGATCATAATCCGGTTCTTTTGTAATTTGATCCAGGAAATTCTTCGCTTTTCCAGACGTGTTGTCGTTGTCATAGTTGCCGTCAAATACCACCAGGTTATATCCCTTGATCTTGACCCGATAAGCATCGTTAAAGAAATTATTATCGAATGATTGCGTAGTTTCGTTCCATGCGCCCGCCGAACCGACAGGAATTAAATCTTGGACACTACCTTTAACCATATCATGGTTGCCTCGTACCAAATAAAGCGCGATATTGTCAAATAAGCCTTCAGCTTTCAGTTTATTGTAGACGTTTGTCAGCTCGCCCATCCACAGATATTCGATGGCATTGTTACCGCCGGTAACGTCGCCAGGAATCAAGAAAACGTCGGCTTGAGGGAATAATTTCAAGCTTGTTCTGAAATCATTTTCCACGCGCGCGATTGCCGCAGGATTATCACTGATTTCCGTGTCGCTGTCCACAATCATATTTAAATCGGCGGGCGTTGCTGTTTTATTACTTTTTTGATAGATGAAAATGGCATTAGTTAGTTCACGTTCGTAATAATTGATCGTTTCCTGTGTATATAATTTTTCTTTTTGCGTTGTTGCAACCGTCGTTGCCGTATTTAAAACCTTTTTCAAATAATCAAAATCGGATTCGCTGAAGCCGTTGCCGAGACCACCTGCTATGATTGCATTTGCTTCTGCTATGGTGTTGTTAAGTGCGGTCAAATCTACTTTATTTACATCGTAACTATTATAATTTGTTTGAACTACATCATTACTTAATGCGCCTTTCCAAATCATCAGATCTGCGATATCGAATGAATTACCGCCGAGATTGCCCAATCCGTCGGAACCGATATTTAATGGATTCGATGTATCGAGCGATCCGAGCTTCAGTGTAGTTTCAGCCATTTCATAACCATCAATATAAAGCGATGCGAGCATTTTTTCTCTGTCTACTACATAGGTCACATGACGCCAATCGGAAGCATCGAACGTGTTGCGCCCAAAGGAAATATTCTTTTCTTTTGCAGTTGGGAAGCCCAAATTCATGTTGATTGAATTAGCTGATGTGTAAATCGCCCAGCCTGCGTTAGAGCCGTTACTAAAATCCTTGTTTGATAATATGACCTGTTTATTGTTCGTGTCGCCCTTATACCAGAAAGATACGGTAAAACTCTCTTCACCAAAATTCAAGCTATTCGGTGTACTGACATAATTGCCGTTTCCGCTTTCTAAGTGCAGAGCTTTGGTCCCGGGTAATACACCATCTACAAAACTATAATTTCCATTTGCTATCAAATCTTTTTGATTTACATCGTCCTTCAAATTATTATCGAATTTAATCGATGCAATAAGAGGGTTGGCATTTTTGGGGATGAAATTACCGATGAACACCATACTGATGTTTTTATTATTATTTGCTTTAGGGATAAAGAAAACATAACTGCCGTCATCTGTCATCTTCTGACCGTCTTGCACCTTAATCTTGAAATCCCAATATTTATTTGATTCTTTCGATGTAAGAACGAAGCTATCATATTTCTCGAATACATCGGCGGAAACCTTCAGATAACCGTTGTCTTTTTGCTTGGCGTTCCAAATAAAGTAGATGCCCGGGAAATTCGAACTGTTATCGTTAGAAGGGATCTTGTCGCCCGTTGTGTCTGTACGTGAGCTCGCTTCATAACCAATCTCTCTAGCTACGTCTTTATCTGATGAATTCCATGTTATTGCGCTTGAAGTAACTGTTTCTGCGTTTACGTTGATCGATAACATAGCGAATATCATAGAGAATACGAGGGTAACCGATAAAATTCTTTTCATTACATAGAACCTCCATTTTTTAAAAATATTGTTTTATGCTGCTTACGAGCCTCGAATCCCCCTTTCATTTTCCTTATTGGAATCTTGATGTTCTCCTTCTGCTGCTCTCATGAAACTAAAAATGGTGCTTTTTGAACAAGCACTTTAATGTATTGTAATGTACAAATATTATTTCTATATTTTCTTAGAGTAAATTTATAGGGAAATATATGACTGATAAGTAGAATAAGGTAAATAGGCAAACTTTTGTCGGTTCTATGGGATTTCGAACTAAATAGCCGGGAAAAAGTGATAATTACCATTGGTCTATATATTAATCTAAATTTTACATTAAACGTCTATTATGTTTACGTTGGATAAATAATGCTGTCCTATACTAAATAAAGAATCTCAAATATCCTAAAAAAGGGGATAACGTTTTATGAAGAAAAGCAAATTTTTGGCTCCTGTGTTTTGCCTTGCCTTACTGGCTCCTGCCGTCTTCCCGACGAGTGCTGTAGCTGCAGAAAAAGTGAAAGTAAAATCGGTGGAATTCGTAGGAATGCCTGCTCCGACTACGCCGGAAGAAATGGCGAAACTGTATACGACCGCATCTTTGCAAGTGACATACACGGACGGCTCCACACGTTCATTCCCTTTATCGTACAAGAAGCTGTTTAAGACAACGGATAAAGTGGGCAGCACGATTGCAGGTGTCGCGATCGATGCGAATGGCAACCCTATTATGGATAAGAGCGTGCCGAACAAACCCGTTCCGTTTGTATCCGACGATCCGGACTCCAACTCTCTCATGAAAATCGGAGGTCAAGCAGCTACGTCCAAAGGCGGAAATCCGCTTACGCTGATTACGCATTACGAGTACATCACTTCCGACAGCGCGGGCAATTCGGCTTACGGATTGGTACCGGCTTCGATGAGCCAAACGACGATTGACCAAAACAAAACGACCGGAGAACTGGTCGCTACCGATTTGAAGAAAATTGATTTTTCCGGCGTTGATGGTTTGTGGATTCCTTGTAACGGTTCCCTGACGCCTTGGAACACCCATCTCGGCTCCGAGGAATACGAACCCGATGCTCGTGCGTTCGAAGCGGACCCGACTCAAACGTTCACCAATCCATTCGCCAAAGCCTATTACCAAGATGACACAAAAATGGGCAACCCTTATGCGTACGGCTTCTTGCCGGAAATTACGGTGAGAGCGGATGGATCGAACAGCGTCGTCAAGCACTATTCGATGGGTCGCTTCTCGCACGAGTTGGGCAGAGTTGCCCCGGATCACAAAACCGTCTATTTCGGCGACGACGGCGGAAACACGATGCTGTTCATGTACGTAGCCGATAAGGCGAAGGACTTGTCCGCAGGCACGCTGTACGCTGCGAAGTTTACGCAAAAGAGTACGGACGCGAGCGGTGGCGCTGGATCTTTGAGTTGGATCAACCTTGGCCATGCGACAGACGCCGAAATCAAATCCTACATCGACAAAGGCGTGAAGTTCAGCGACATATTTGAGACGACTGATCAAGATACGGAAGGCTTCACGAAAATCAAAACGTACCCGAGCGGTAAAGTTGAATGGCTGAAAGTGAAACCGGGCATGGAGACAGCAGCTGCGTTCCTTGAGTCCCGCCGTTATGGAGCCATGTTAGGAGCTACGGCAGAGTGGAATAAAATGGAGGGCGTAGCAATCAACGCGAAGGATAAGAAAGCATACGTTGTCATCTCCTATCTGGAAAAAGCGATGGAAGCTGATTCAAAGAACGCTGACCCGGTTGATGACATTCAGATGAAGAAACTCAGCTCAGGCGCCGTTTATGAACTTGACATGAAGTCAGGCGTGAAAGATTCCGCCGGCGGCAAAATTGACAGTGAATACGCAGCTGCGAAAATGGCCGGTTTGGTCGCAGGCAAAGACCTTGCGGATCCGGATTGGAAAGGCAATACTGCAGACGACAATATGGTCGCCAATCCGGATAACATCTCGTACTCCGAGTCACTCCATACATTGTTCATCGGTGAAGACAGTGGCAAGCATGCTAACAACTATGTATGGGCGTACAATGTGGACACGAAGAAACTGTCCCGCATTCTATCGACGCCAGCTGGAGCGGAAGCGACAGGCTTGCAGGCCGTCGATAACTTGAATGGATTTAGTTACATCATGAGTAACATCCAGCACCCTGGCGATGAAATGATTTTGCCGGACGCATTAAAGGCTCAGGTAGCTCCGCTAATCGATAAGTACTGGGACGGCAAGGAGGCGGGTGCCGTAGGTTATATCAGCGGTTTGCCTACGGAAGAGCAGATGATTGCATGGAAAGACTCCGACAAATCGTTGTCGAAACTGAGAGAAACTTCGGAAAAAGCCGGAGCGAAAGTCACTTGGAACAAAGACAGCAGTGTAACGGTAAAGAAAGGCAAAAATACGCTGAGTGTCAAGTTGGGTGATAATACGGCGAAGATCAACGGAAAAGACGTCAAGCTGGAATCCGCCGCCAAACTTGAAAATGGGCAAACCGTGTTTCCAACCGCGACGCTGCTCAACTTCTTGAACAAGAAATAATACTATTTGTGCACGAAATTAATAGAAAGGTTTGGGGAACGCCTGATTTTGGAATCAGGTGTTTTTCAATTTGGAACAGGTGACGTGGGGATGGCAAAGTGAATGACTGACCATAAAAATAGGCCAACCAGAAAAAGACTGGTTGACCTAATAATACGAAGGGGCTGTCCTAAGTTGGACAGCCCTTCCTTTACCAGTTTGATTTTATTCGTCTTTCTGGCTATTATCCTTGCCATTTTGACGATCTTGATCTTGATTTTGATTTTGATTTTGATCGTGTTCGTGATCACGGTCTCCAGAGCTTGAGTTCCCAGACCAGAGTTTGATCATTGCGTTGGCATCTGCAGTCAAAACTGTTTTGGCGCTATCAGAAATGTAATCCTTCTTGCTCGGCTTATCTAGTATCTCTAGGAAGTGCTCCATTTCATCAATCGCGCTTTTAAATTTGCCCTTTTCGGATTTCTCTTGCGCATTCGCCAGTCTATCCAGGAGCTGTTTCTTAAATGAACCGATTATGTCGCCGGAAGCGAAGTATCTTTCGACCAGCTGTTCCATCGAAGCGACGCTTGTTTTAACTTGGATACTAACCTCTGATTTCGTTACGTTCCCTGCCTTATCCTTCACTTCAATATGGATCGTATGGGTACCCAATTGTCCCGCCCAATCGATCGAACTGTCAGGTGTATACGGCTGGCCGTCCAGCGTGATGGTTTGCTCGGCAACACCGGACAAGGAATCGGAAGCTTTTATTGAAACCTGGATTAGCTGGCTGTCTAGGAACTCCATTCCATCTGACAATGGACTCCCGTAAACCGTCAGTTCAACAGTCGGCGCCGTTTTATCAATGCCCACAATCAGTTGCTGAACATCTTCCACATTCCTCTGATTATCCTCGGAGAAGTAATCAATCGTGTGCACTCCTTCATCGCTCAGAGTAACTGGGCCTGTCACCGTATTCCAGTTGCCGCCATCCAAGCGATAATTCGTTTGCTTGACCCCGGAACCAGCGGATCCATCCTCAGCAGAGAATGTGAGAGTCACGTCGTGGTTGTTAAAGGTGCCGGAACCGGTCAAACCGTCAGCGGTCACTGTTGATTTGGGTGGTGCCGAAACGACAATTGTGGTTTGCGCTTCCTGCCACCCGGACTTAACGGTAATCGTTACTTCACCTGGTGCCTTGGCAGTGACGATTCCATTCTCATCCACCGAAGCGATATCCGGATTGCTGGATACCCAGTCCCGTTTAAACGGATCAGCAATCGGCATGTCAATCGGAGCGTTCGTACTCGTCATAAACTTGCCAGTGGCCTGCAGTTTGAACGGCTCGCCTTTCTTTACATTCTTCGGAGCGTCGTCAAACGTAATGGATTCGAGAAGAGGGATGACGTCCCACGAAATATGATCGCCGTCCACTTTCATATTCAGGTAATGATAAAATCCGCCCTGTTCCGGAGTAACGTGGGTATATTTGCCGCCGCCGCCCGTTATGACGTAATCGACGCCTTGGACGACTTTATGCTCGTAAGCATGCAGATCTCCGCTAAAGACCACGATGTTTTTCTCCGGATGATTGCTTTTGTACGCACCGAGTAGATCATAAAATTTCTGCGCTTCTTCCGGATTCTGGAATCCGTGTCCAGTTTTGAAGTCGAGTCCGTCCGCGCTGATTTCGTCCGGCGGGATATGCATCATCACCATAATGTTATTCACTTGCGTCTGATTTAGCGTTTCGTTAAGCCACGACCATTGCGATGCATCGGATTTCGTGACATCTCCGGAAGCGGAATCGAGTCCGATGATTTCCATGTTTCCGTATTGATAAGCATACGTCGGCTCACCAAATGTGCGTTGATAATTGACACGGGAATTCGTACCCGACACTTCATGGTTTCCGATCGTGACCACATATGGTTTTGTGAACTCTCCTAGTCCTTTCAAAGCGTCTACATAGTTTTCAGGCGTATCATTCTCAACAATGTCCCCCGTATAGGCAAACAGCTCTGAAGGTTCCTGATTCATCCGGGCGATCTGTTCGTGAAGAAGAATAGCCGGAGCACCGATCTGACCGGCCGTAAAGTAACCGCCATCCCCGATCAGGCTGATTTGAAAATGGTCCTTGTCCTTCGGTTGTCCAAGTGGCGCGCCAATGGTGAAGGAGAAGAGTTGGGATGCCGGGTTGCCGCTTTTATCCGATGTCCGAATCTCCACTTGGTGTTTTGAATCCTGCGCCCACTTGTTCGAAGGGGTGTAGGAAATGACGCTGCTTGCTGCATCCGTCTTGTATGGAACTTCAGTTCCATCTATGATCAGCTTGGTTTTGTCATAATCGATTCCGGTATACTCATCCGTTACCTTCACCGCAATTCTCGGCTGATCGGTACGGGTGGTAATGCCGTCCATCGGGCTGATGACGTTGATCACCGGTGCGTCTTGATCGGGACCGGTGTATACGGCAAACTGCCAGTCCGCGCGCGGAAGGGCCGGATTGCCTGCTTTATCCGAAGCGTCAATGGTGACATGGTGCTTACCGTCCGGCAAGGCTTCGGAATGTGTATAGGTAATCATGCTCGTAGCTTCATCGTAGTCAGGATGGACAAGCTGGCCATCGACATGCATTTCAATGGAGGAATGCTCTACACCGCTCTTAGCATCTTCCAATTTCACGGATATCGTCGGTTTGTTCGTATAAACCTTGGAATTTGGCACCGGTGCCATCTGCGAAAAGACCGGTCCCTCCAAGTCTTCGTCCGATTCAATATATTCGGCCCTCAAATCATCGAGATAGATGGCCCCTTTATTTTTGCGATCACCGTGAGGTTCGACAACATAAATCTGCTTGATCTTAAGCGGCAGCACAGCATTCGGATCGATCGGCACGGTGAGATGTTTCCATCCCGTCCAATTCAAGCCGCCGTCTACGGTAAAATCGAAAGGCTTGGACGTATTGTTACCGTCAACGAGTACGCCCCGCAGCCAATGCTGTCCTCCGTCGCCATATACCCAAACTCCCAGGGAGAGAGGGCGGTCTTCGATCGTTCGTCCGCCATTCGGCACATCAATATTCGCATAAGCGGCGGAAGTTCCAGGTTGGCCGGTGAAATCATAATCCAATTTCAAGCTGTGCGTGCCATTCCTTACCGGGTTCGGGCGGCTGGCCATGCTGATTTTTCCCGTAGCCCGAATGGCGGTCGCCGTCCAATTCGTCATCACATCGGGACCTTCAAAATCTTCAATCATGACCGGTTTTTTCCCGACGCTGACTTTTACGTCCTGTGAAACGCCTCCGGCCTCAAACCGCACGGTGCCTTCTCCCGGCTGGTCTGTCGTTTGCAGCACACCATCTTCGTTGATCGTGCCGATCGGGCCTTCAACCGTCCATTTTCCTTGATTGGCATCCATGGCGACAGGGTGATCTTGCTCGTCATAAGCCTTCACTTCGAACGTTTGCGAAGCGCCGGGCATAACGACGGCGGGGTTCGGGGTTACCTGTACGGAACTCAGTTGATCGACAACTTCGATCGGTACCTGGGTGCTTACATTTCCTTGCGCGACGCGGATCTCTCCGCTACCCGTTTGTGCGCCTGCCGTAAATACGCCATCCTTCACTTTCGTCCCGGGCACGGTTGTCGTATACGTCAAAGTCGATGGATCAACGGAAACCGGCTGCAACCCAGCATCTACGCCTTTTACATGTAAAGGCATATGGCTGTTCACGAATACTTTCTCGGCTGCCTTATCGACAACCAACTGGCTCAAAGCCCCGGTAGGCGCCGTATTGTAAACAAACAGGCCGTTGGCTACTTTCCGTTCAAACCCGTCTGATGGCGAGTTCAATACGCTGACCTTGAAATCTCCTGGCATGCGGGCTACCATCTCGGCGGATCCGCCAGAGTCGAAGGCAATCGCATCTTGGTAACCGAGCGCTTTAAAATACTCGGCGAATTGTGGACGCGTCAGTCCAATGCTGAGCGCCGGCTGTCTGCCGTCCACAACGACCATAGACATGGTGTCATCCTTGATTCCAACCCCGACCACGGGATACCGCTCGTTGGTTTCTCCCGCACCCGGCACGTCAGGGTCATTAAAGATTTCGCCGTCTTTGAGCAGCGTCGGTCCGCCCCCGACAATTTCCTTGTACTGGTGCCAATCGGGCAGCGTAGTCAAGTTGGTATTGATCTTCATCCCGACGACAAGGTTGGATAGTACCCAATTCGCCCCCGTTCCTTGTCCGACCAGCATGCGCTGATTAGCTGCAAGGAGCGGTACCTTATCGTTTTCAGTAATCGATTTCACTTCGTACAGTTCGGTTCCGGATATCTGCTCGAGGAGCGCTGCTGCCCTGTGGACACCACCGCTTGGGGCCGGATACTCATATCCAAATTTGTCCGTGTATAAAAAAAGTCCTTTATTCTCCAGAAACCAGTTGAGCTCAGCTAGGGGGGCCGATTGACCGGCAGGTTTTTGCTTGGTGCCACCCGCTGCATTCCAAACATCCAGATTCTCTTGGCTTCCGGGAACAACGACGTTTCCTTTCCACTGGAATTTCGTGATGGTAGGATGGTTCTGCGCATCGATGGCAAGCGTCGACCAATTGTTGGGACTGCGGTACATCTCACCATCGGCAACATGAATGTTAATCGGGGCTTGTGTACTGCCGATATCGAAATAATCACTATTGATACCTGCAACGGCGCCAGTACGGTTGGCCATCTCGCTGACCGTCTCGCCCTGGTAGTTGAAGACTTTGTCTTTCGCGATCAAGGCTTTGAGTGCTACGTTTGGATTCGTCACATCGATACTGACTGTATTGATCTGCAAGGGGCCGTCGACCGTGGTCAAGTTATTCTGCTGCTGCGTAATTCCCGGCGCGATGGCTAATACTTCCGTACTTGTCTCTCCCGTAATGACCGGAAAGTTGGGAGGCTGAGGCGTGGAGGCGAATACCGTTGCTGGTGCTGTTGCCGAGAAAAGTACGGATATTCCCAAACATAGGGTCATCCATCTCTTCGGCAAGCGGATTCGTTTGACTGACATCTTCTTGTCCAACTCCTTTTTCGATTGTTTCTATTAGTAGTTTAAAGAAAATATGTAAAACTTTGATTAAATATAATAGTATATTTGGTAAAATTAAAATAGATACAAAGGAAGGATTTATTTGTAATATATGGTACTAAATGTTTAAGTAGCTAGGGGGCTTTGGATAAATGATGATTACGAAGTTCTATGCAGAAGCGCTGCTGCGTAAACTGGTTACTGACATTCCTGTACGCCTTCTTTATTATCCTAGTGCGGCTTTGATTGTTAATCGCGATTAGAATTTATCTGCCTAAAAGTTCCTGTTTTCTTTAATTCTGGTATTGTAAGCGGAATCAAGATCGATTATTATTGGGTAAAGCGCTTAATCTATTTCATAGTTTTGAAAATTTCAAACAATAGTTCCTGGTGCTGATATTCTAGATTATTTTTTTTAACTTTAGGTAAAGCGCTTTACTAATGAGTTTATTTTTGAAGGGAGGTTCCATTGGAGATGACTACGATTCGTCTCACCATGGCGCAGGCATTAATAAAGTTTTTGGATCAACAATTTATATCCGTAGATGGAAAAGAAATAAAATTTGTTCAAGGTATCATGGGGATTTTTGGGCATGGCAATGTGACCGGCATCGGTGAAGCTTTGGAGCGGAGTAGTGTGAGTTTAGATTTTATTCAAGGAAAGAACGAGCAAGGGATGGTTCACGCCGCAACAGCTTTTGCTAAACAAAACAATCGCAGGCAGATTTATGCCTGTACAACCTCTATCGGTCCGGGAGCTTTAAATATGGTGACGGCGGCGGCGACGGCTACAGTTAACCGCATTCCAGTTCTTTTGCTGCCCGGCGATAATTTCTCTTCCCGGCAGCCTGATCCTGTTTTACAGCAATTAGAAGTACCCGGCGATTATTCGATATCAGCAACAGACGCTTTTAAAGCGGTAAGCAAGTATTGGGATCGCATAGTCAGACCTGAGCAATTAATGGTAGCAGCCCTCCAAGCTATGCGGGTGCTTACAGATCCGGCCGAGACGGGAGCGGTTACACTGGCTTTACCGCAGGATGTACAGGCAGAAGCGTACGATTACCCGCTTTCATTTTTCGATAAAAGGGTTTACACGATCGATCGCCGTCCTCCTGCAGCGGATGCGATCAAACGAGCTGTTAAGCTGATTCTGGAGAAGAAAAAGCCACTCATTATCGCAGGCGGCGGGGTACTGTATTCGGAAGCTTCCAAGGAGCTTGCATCATTTGCCGAGGCTTTCGGCATTCCGGTAGCGGAAACACAGGCTGGAAAAAGCTCTTTGCCCTGGAACCACCCGCTTCAAATAGGGGCGATCGGGGTCACGGGTTCCTTAGCGGCAAACCTGATTGCCAAAGAGGCAGATTTGATCATTGGCATCGGGACCAGGTATTCGGATTTTACAACTTCTTCTAAGTCGGCGTTCGCACATCCGGATGTGCAGTTTGTCAATCTGAACGTCAACAGCTTTGATTCAGTCAAGCTTAACGGAATAGCGGTAACTGCAGATGCGAAGGTAGGGCTTAGGGAACTGCAAGCGGCACTGACAGCAGCACTGACAGCAGCAGGTTATTCTAGCGGTTACGCACCAAATGACATCAGCACGTTGAAAAAACAGTGGGACGATGAGGTTGACCGACTGTACGCTGTAGAGCATTCGGAGGGGCTTTCTCAGACTCGGGCCCTTGGCGTGATTAACGAGAATATTGATGCTTCAGCGGTGATAGTAGCCGCTGCTGGCAGTTTGCCTGGGGATTTGCACAGGCTTTGGAGGTCGGAACAGCCCAAAACGTACCATATGGAATATGGCTTCTCCTGTATGGGCTATGAAATTGCCGGGGCCTTCGGTGCGGCTCTTGCTGAACCGGACCGTGATATCTATGCGGTATTAGGAGACGGCAGTTATTTGATGCTTCACTCTGAACTGGTTACAAGTCTGCAGGAGAATCGCAAGATTACAGTACTGCTGTTTAATAATCATGGATTCCAGTGCATTCACAATTTGCAAAAGGGCCATGGCAGCAACGGCTTCGGCAACGAGTTCCGTTACCGAGCTAAGGACACGAACGGGCTGACAGGAGCTTATATGCCAATTGATTATGCAGCTCATGCGCGCAGTTTGGGAGCTAAATCCTATAAATCAAGTACGGTAGAAGATCTGGAGCAAGCGCTACTATTGGCCAAACAAGAGACGGTTGCGACGCTTATTGAAATAGCCGTTGTTCCTGGTACTAATACGGACGGCTACGAATCATGGTGGCATGTAGGTGTTCCGGAGGTATCTGTGAGCGAATCCGTGCTTGAGGCCAGTCAATTGATGAAGACGCGAGTTCAACGTGCCAGAAGCATTTAACAGGAAGAGAGGAGGACATGTATGCTGCAACAGTTACCTTTCAAAATAGGAATTCACCCGATCAACTGGGTCGGAGAAGATGTGAAGGAGCATGGTAACGATACGACCTTTGAGCAGATCGTGAATGAGATTGAAGCCTTGGGACTCACGGGTACGGAAATGGGGCGTAAATTTCCTGCGGACCCTGCAGTGTTGAAGAATGAGCTTGCCCGAAGAGGCATCCAATTGGTCTCACAATGGAAATCGGTGCTTTTCTCGGACCCGTCATACAGGGAAAGTGAATTACAGGCTTACCGCAAGCATGTGGAATTCTTGAAGGAAATGGGAAGTACCGTGATCAGTACGTGTGAGATTGGCGGTTCGATGCATTTTGATCCGCGTCGCGGGCCGAATGAGAGGGACGTACAGCGCCTAGATGATGAGGGTTGGAGAAACCTGGCTGAAGGACTGAATGCTGCCGGAGCTATTGCGAAGGAGTACGGATTGAAGCTGACGTATCATCACCATGGTGGAACGGTCGTGGAAAGCCCTGAAGAAATTGAAAGATTAATGGAGCTGACGGACCCGAATCTTGTGTATCTTCTCTTTGATACAGGGCATGCGTATTATGGCGGGGGAGATCCTTTAACGATCCTAAATAAATATTATGACCGGATTGCCTACATCCATCTGAAAGATATCCGTCAGGATGTGCTAGATCAAGCCCGCGCTGATCAAGCAGACTTTGTTACTTGCATCCGCAGTGGTGTGTTTACGGTACCGGGCAACGGATGTTTGGACTTTGAGCCTATTTTTCTAGAGCTTGTGCAAAGAGGTTATGACGGGTGGGCACTTCTGGAAGGTGAGCAAGACCCGGCGGAGCATCCGGCCTATGAGTATGCGAGAAATGCGCTTGCGCACATTGAGTTCCTCATGAATAAAGGAATGAGGGGGATTGAGCTATGACATACGTATCTTTTCCAATGGAAAAGTCTGTGGATTTCACAGCTATCGGGCGGCTTTGTATTGATTTGAACGCGAACGAAATTAATCGCCCAATGGAACAAACGAGTACATTTACGAAATATGTCGGAGGATCTCCTGCCAACATCGCGATCGGGATGTCCAGACTAGGAATGAAAACTTCATTTATCGGTAAAATTGCGGACGATCAAATGGGCAGGTTTATTGTCGACTACTTGCGCCGCAATGATATTGATACATCCAATGTTGTAACCGATTGCACAGGGGCAGTAACAGGGCTTGCTTTTACGGAAATTAAATCGCCAACTGACTGCAGTATTCTGATGTACCGCGACCATGTCGCCGATCTCAATCTAATGCCTCAAGAGGTTCAAAAAGAGCTTATTGCCAAGACAAAAATGTTTTTGGTCTCGGGAACGGCTCTTGCCAAGAGTCCGTCTCGAGAAGCGGTGTTTCAAGCACTCTGCTATGCCAAAGAGCAAGGAGCAGTCATCGTGTTTGATTTAGATTATCGACCGTATACGTGGAAGTCACCGGAGGAGACAGCCGTTTACTACAATCTGGCTGCGGAAAAATGCGACATTATTTTGGGTACACGCGAAGAGTTCGATATGATGGAACGATTTGAGCAAAATCCAGAGCGAAGTGATCGTGTCACGGCAGCCAAATGGTTTGATTATTCGGCGAAAATTGTAATCATCAAGCATGGTAAGGAAGGGTCGATCGCTTACACACAAGACGGAAAGAGCTTCCGCGCCAAAAGTTTTCCGGCCAAGGTGATCAAAACATTCGGAGCAGGGGATTCTTACGCAGCCGGGTTCCTATATGGCTTGATGCAGGGATGGACGATTGAAGCCTCTATGGAGTTCGGAAGCGCAGCAGCCTGCATCGTTATTTCCAGCCATAGCTGCTCAGACGCGATGCCTTCCGCAGCTCAGGTTCATGATTATATCGAACGCTGCAACAATGGCGAGATTACCTCCTCTTAGGGGACATTTCACGATTCTATCAACGTAAACTCAATATCGGAGAGGGGAACATTACTATGGCGCAAGTATTAAAAAATTGGATCGGCGGGGCTTGGGTTGATTCCGTATCTGCCAAAACCGAGCCTGTATATAACCCTGCTACTGAAGAGGTACTGGCTTATGTTCCACTGTCCGTTCAGGAGGATGTGTCCCGCGCTGTTGACAATGCGAAAGAAGCATTTGTGCAATGGAGCCGTACGCCAGTTCCACGCAGAGCGAGAATATTATTTAAGTACCAGCAACTGCTCGTAGAACATTGGGAAGAGTTGGCCAGGTTGGTTACAGAAGAAAACGGCAAAAGCTATAGCGAAGCTTACGGAGAGGTACTGCGTGGGATCGAATGCGTGGAATTCGCGGCAGGCGCTCCATCGCTTATGATGGGTAAGCAGTTGCCTGATATTGCCTCCAATTTGGAATCTGGCATGTATCGGTATCCGATTGGAGTTGTAGGTGGTATAACGCCATTCAATTTTCCCATGATGGTTCCTTGTTGGATGTTCCCACTGGCTATTGCATGCGGCAATACATTCGTATTGAAACCTTCGGAACGTACTCCTCTGCTTTCTAACCGTCTTGCAGAGCTATTCAAGGAAGCTGGGCTGCCAGACGGAGTATTCAATATTGTTCATGGCGCTCATGAGGTCGTTAACGGCATTCTGGAGCATAAAGACATTAAGGCTGTTTCTTTCGTAGGCTCTCAGCCAGTAGCAGAGTATGTATACAAAACGGCATCAGCTCATGGTAAACGTGTGCAGGCACTAGCCGGAGCAAAAAATCACTCCATCGTGATGCCAGATGCGGATATGGATCTAACGGTTAAAGAAATCATCAATGCTTCGTTCGGTTCGGCAGGCGAGCGCTGTATGGCGTGCTCTGTGGTTGTCGCTGTAGGGGAGATTGGAGATAAGCTGGTAGACAGACTGGTGGATGCAGCCAATCAAATCACAATTGGAAACGGCTTGGAAGAAGGAATCTTCCTGGGTCCCGTCATTCGCGACTCGCATAAAGAACGTACGTTGAAATATATCGAAATTGGTGAAAACGAAGGTGCGATTCTCCTTCGCGATGGTCGTAAAGACGCTGCATCAAATGGAGAGGGATACTTTGTAGGACCTACGATTTTTGATCACGTGCAGGGTGGTATGAAGATTTGGGAAGATGAAATTTTTGCTCCAGTTCTATCCATCGTAAGAGTTGGCAGCTTAGAAGAGGCTATTAATCTTGCTAATCGTTCAGAACTGGCTAATGGCGCCTGTTTGTTTACGAAGAGCGGCGAAAATGTCCGTCAATTCCGCGAGACAATTGATGCCGGCATGCTCGGTGTAAATCTTGGCGTACCTGCGCCGATGGCCTTTTTCCCATTTTCCGGCTGGAAAAAATCGTTTTACGGTGATCTCCATGCTAACGGAACAGATGGAGTGGAATTCTACACGCGCAAGAAAATGGTTACGACTCGCTGGTAATCAGGAGAAAAAAGTGGGAGGTCATTAATTATCATGAAAACGATCAGAGTTGGTATTATTGGCGCAGGCAGAATCGGTAAAATTCATGCGGATAATTTGCTTCGGCTGCCACATGTGCAAGTGGTTGAGGTAAGTGATCTGTTCGCGGGACCCGAATTGGAAGTGTGGGCAGCCGAGAGAGGAATCAAACAAATAACAACCGACAGCAATGGCATTATGGAAAATCCTGATATTGATGCGGTATTCATCTGCTCGTCTACGGATACGCATGTTCCGCTTATCATACAAGCCGCTGCTGCTGGCAAGCACATTTTTTGCGAGAAGCCGATAAGTATGAATATTACACAAACGCAAAAAGCGCTTCAAGCGGTTGAAGCGGCAGGTGTTAAACTTCAAATCGGATTTAACAGACGGTTTGATCACAATTTTAAACGTGTATACGAAATTGTGCAGAACGGAACGATCGGCGATCCGCATTTGATTAAAATTACTTCTCGCGATCCGAATCCTCCGCATGAGGATTATATCAAAGTATCCGGCGGTATCTTCAAGGATATGATGATTCATGACTTTGATATGGCGAGGTTTGTATCGGGCAGCGAGATTGAAGAGGTTTATGCCCATGGAAGCGTACTAATTGATCCGGTTTTCACAACGCATGGGGATTTGGATACCGCTATTGCGACACTTCGCTTCAAGAATGGAGCGATCGGCGTCATCGATAACAGCCGTCAATCGGTCTATGGCTATGATCAGCGTGTAGAAGTATTTGGGTTAAAAGGCAGTGTGGGAATCACGAACGATCACCCGAATACGGCGGAAATCAGCACGGTAGATGGAATTATGCGCGATAAACCGTTGAATTTTTTCTTGGAAAGATATAATGAGGCATACATTGAAGAAACGAAATTGTTTATCGAATGCATTTTGAATGATCAGCACGTACCGGTAGATGGGAATGACGGGTTTCAAGCAGAGTTAACCGCGCTTGCTGCCGGTTTGTCGGTGAAGCTGAATAGGCCTGTAAAGCTTGCTGAAGCGCTTGAACTTTCGATTCAGCAATCTATGAAAGCATAGGGAGGTTTGCGCTGCGATGCCGAATTTGATTGTATCCCCAAAAGAGAAGCCAGACGCTAAGGGCAATGTGCTTGAAATTACCCCGGAATCCGCTAATTGGAGCTATGTTGGATTTCAGGTGTTTAAACTGCAAGCAGGTGAATGTTTACGAAATGAAACCGGAGATCAGGAAGTGTGTCTGGTTTTAATCAGCGGGAAAGCAGATATATCTACAGTGAAGGAAACATGGAACGGTATCGGACTCAGGATGGATATATTTGAAAAAACACCTCCCTATTCCGTGTATATACCAAATGACGATTATTACGAGATCACGGCTTTGACGAATCTAGAGTTGGCTGTTTGTAAGGCTCCAGGGCAAGGGAATCATAAAGCGCGTTTAATTCCGCCGAGTGAGGTCGGAGTAGAAGTTCGTGGATACGGAAACATAGAAAGACTGGTTCATAATATTTTACCCGAAAATGAAGCGGCAGACAGCCTATTGGTTGTAGAAGTATTTACACCAGACGGACACTGGTCAAGTTATCCGCCTCATAAGCATGATCGGGATGCGCTGCCGGAAGAATCGCTTTTGGAAGAGACGTATTATTACCATATGAAACCGGAGCAAGGTTTTGCCGTTCAACGTGTTTATACCGATGATGGCGATTTGGATGAAACGATGATTGTGCGGGACGGGCAAGCGGTGCTGGTGCCGCAGGGATATCATCCGGTTGCGGCGCCACCGGGATATGAGGTTTATTATTTAAACGTTATGGCAGGTCCGATGAGGTATTGGAGATTTCACAACGATCCCGCACACGCTTGGATAATGTCGAAACCAATCGACAAAGAATAGGTGAAGATATATTCTATATGTATCTTAAATGCAAATAAGGGGATGTGAACCATCCCAATTAGCATTGCCAATGAATGAGGGATTAGTTATGAAAGCTACTATATACGATGTGGCTCGAGAAGCCGGCGTTTCGATTGCCACCGTTTCCAACGTAGTTAATGGCAAAGGCAAGCTTAGCAAACAGAAACGCGACCATATCTTGAAAATCATGGAGGAGTTGGAGTATCGACCTAGCATGATTGCCGCTGCGTTGACAGGAAAGAAGACATATACGATAGGGTTGCTTGTACCGGATATATCCAACCCGTTTTTTGCGGAAATTGCTCGTGCCGTTGAGGAACAGGGCCACCACCGTGGTTATAGCGTTATTATTTGCAGTACCGACAACCAAGATGGCCGTGCTGAAAGGTATCTCGATCTGCTTGAGCAGAAAAGAGTGGATGGGATTATTATTGGGACGGGAATTGAAAATACGGAAATATTGAAGCGGCTTCTCGCCAAATCGATTCCAGTCGCGATGATTGCAAGGGAATTCTCTTCAGAACCTGTTCATACCGTTGTTGTCGATGACTTTATCGGTGGAATGCACGCGGCCCAACATTTGCTTGAGCTGGGCCACACCAGCTTTGGGATCTTGTCGGAAAGCAAGAAGGTCAGCAGCAGCCGCGAAAGAGTAAGGGGTCTTAAGCAGGCTCTTAAAGATGAAGGGCTATCCGTTTCCGATGAAAACTTGATGATTTGCGATTACAAAATGGAGGACGGGAAAAGGAAGGCTTTAGAGCTGTTTCAACAGGTCGATCGGCCCTCCGCTTTGTTTTGCTGTAACGATATGTTGGCGGTCGGCGCTTTGCAAGCGGCAAAAGAGCTGGGAATACAAATTCCCCAGGATCTTTCCATTGTTAGTTTCGACAATACGATCTTAGCTTCCGTCACGGATCCACCGTTGACATCCATTGCTCAACCGATGGAGTATATGGGGAAACTGGTGGTCGATCTTTTGATTCAAGAACTTGAAGAGGAGCAGACGGTTAAACAACGGATTGTGCTTCCGCCTGAGCTGGTTGTCCGCCAATCGACCTCTGAAGTGAGAAAATGAATGGGATCAAGTGGATTATGAAACGACATCGAGGGGTTTCTAATCGGAAGTATTCCATAAAAACGGTTTTAATGTTTCATGTTTTTATAATCATAATGATTTTATTAGTTGCAGTTTCTTTTCTTTCATACACTTTTTTTTCTAAATATTTAATTGAGCAATCGCATACCGCTTACCTGACTATTGCCAAAGAGGTTATGGCCAACATCGATTTTTATTTTAATGAAGTAGAGCAAACACTTAGAGATGCCTCCACCAACCCGGCGATTCAATCGGGAGTTAAAGGTAAAGCCCCTTCTACAATGCAGGATTATCTGGATAATATTCGGGAGGTCCAGTATTTCCTCAATGACTTGACGATATTTAGGCCGGATATCGATGACATTATTATTGTAGGTGCCGATGGAAAAGCGTACGATTCCGCGAACAAATCGGTGCGGCCGACATACGATTTTTCTCAAGCTGCATGGTTTCCGGACCTAAGCCATGTAACGGATCAAATCGTTTTCGTAGGACCGCATATGCAGGATTATTACTATGATCATCAGGCTATGAGCACGCAAACTGTTTCGGCAGTTTCTCCTATATGGGATTTACGGAAAAGTAAATATCAGATCGGCGCTGTCATCGTTAATATTAATATGAGCAAAATTTCGTCAATTTTAGAGAGGTTAGAGATAACACCTGCCCCTCGCATATTTATACTGGATAATCAATACGATTTGGTCTACGCGAACACGAACGATTCGGAGTTCCCTTCTAGCAATCAGTTTCTTCAGCAGCTTAACACATCTTATGCAAGCGGTTACTTAATGGAGGGGACAGGAGCTAATCAGCAGCTGCTAGTCTACTCACATTCCAAAATTAATAACTGGAGTATCGTACTCGGTATTCCTATTTCTGAAGTGACAAAGAAAATAAGTCAGTTTAGATGGATTCTGGTGCTCATTTTTATCATTTTCGTACCGATTGTTTGGTTTATCGTTTATTTCATATCCAGCCGAATCACTTTCCCTATAAAAAAATTGATGAGCCAAATGGTAGGAATCGAGAAGTTGATTGAGCACAGCAAGTTGGTTGGGAGGAATATGCCCCGCAGCTACTATGAAATTGATGTGCTCAGTCAACATTTCAATAAAATGGTTTATAAAATCAACTCATTGATCGACGAGACGTACAGATTGGAGCTTGAACAAAAAGACTCTGAACTTAGGGCTCTACAGGCAAGGATCAATCCGCATTTCTTGTATAACTCGTTGCAGGCTATTAAGTCACTTGCCATGTTAGGCAGAAATACCGAAGTAAGCCGTGTTGTTACATCTCTTGGCCATCTTTTCCGGTATACGATAGGCAAAGAGGACTATATGGTTTCAGTCCAAGAAGAGTTGACTCATCTCAGGCATTATATGGACATCCAAATCCAGTTGTTGAGCCAAAACTGCGAATTTGATATAGAAATGGATGAGCGCTTGCATAACTGCAAGGTACCGCGACTGTCCATTCAGCCCATTGTGGAAAACAGTTTTTTTCATGCATTTCATCAAATGGATCGAAAATATCGGGTTCGAATAACCGGGCATGTTCAAGGGGATCAAGCCGTTATTGATATTTGGGATAACGGTTCCGGAATTGAAGCGGACAGACTTGCACACCTACTAGCTAGTTTGGAAGCGGCGACTGGCGATCAAGGCAACCATATCGCGCTTGTTAATGTTCATAGACGGCTGAAGCACAAGTTCGGCAAGGCATATGGACTGTCTCTGGACAGCCGCGCGGGAGAGTGGACGAATGTTCGGCTGACGCTGCCGTTTCGAGACAATCATGACCAATAAGGAGAGACCGCTTATGTTTTCTGTTGTATTGGTTGATGATAATCCGCTTACCGTTGAAGCATTAGAACATGGCATTGATTGGGGAAAGCATGGCTTTAAGGTGGAGGGAAGCTTTGGAGATGGACAAAAAGCCCTCGATTATTTGTTGAATCATGGAGCGGATATCGTGTTGACAGATATTCGTATGCCGCAGATGGACGGTATTCAAATGATCCAGCAGATGAAGGAGTCTGGTTTGCTCACTAAAGTTGTCGTTCTTAGCGCTTATCCAGACTTCACTTACGCTCAGCAAGTGATTCGTTATGGCGGTTACGGCTATTTGCTCAAGCCTTTGGACGAAGTTTTATTGGAAGAAATGCTGGACGATTTGGCAGCGATCTTGAAAAGGGAAGAGCATGGACGAAAGCAAGATTTGTGCCTCGAATCGACTCGTGCGGAAAAATCCATTGTGGAGAAGGCCAAATTGTTTGCAAAACAAAATATGCATAAAGCTATTTCTCTAGAAGAGGTAGCAGATTATGTGAACATCAGCAAAAATTATTTTTGCAATATGTTCAAGAATGAGACAGGACTTACCTTCTGGGATTTTTTGACGATTCTACGGGTGGAGAAAGCTAAGGAACTGCTTCGAACAGAAATGAAAAATTATGAAATTGCCTTAATGGTAGGTTATGAGGATGCCGGTTATTTAAGTAAAGTGTTCCGGAAAATCATTGGGATGACGCCATCTGAATATCGAAATTCTTTGTATCGCAAACCGTAGTAACATTGCTTGCATGGCAAGCTGCATTCGTCAAAGGGTTGAGAAACTAGTTGTTGAAGGGCAATTAAGCTGGCATGGTCTTCCTTTTATACCTGCAGCTTGATCGAAGAGGAAGAAGAGAAACTCGGTTTGAAGGATAAGAATCGGGTTGTTCTGCCGTTTGGACCTCGTGAAATCAGAACATTAAAGCTGAAATTTCATGCGAATTAATCTTTCGCAGGAAGCTCGAGAGCCTAAATGCGTAATATCGGACAATAAAACCATAATTTCGTCCCTTCATTCGTTGTATGATAACATTTACAATGAAAGCGTTACCAAATATGACTTAGAGGGGAATAAAATATGAAAAAAGTTTTTTTGTCCGCCATCACGGTCGTCATCGGTTCTGCGATGCTCCTCTCAGGCTGTGGAGATGCAAAGAATGATGATGCGAAAGTAAGCAACGATTCCAAGGCTTCTAATGGAAAGCAACAAGAATTAAAGCTGATGATTTGGGACAAAGAGGAACAGATCAAAGGCGCGCTTGACTTGTTTAAAGAAAAACATCCAGAAATCAAACTGGATATCAGCTTTACTGATAATAAGCAATATGACAATATCCTGAATACCAAGCTGGCATCGGGATCAGGGCCCGACGTTTTCGAAGTAGGCGCTCAGATTCGCAATCTGGCGGCGGCTAACTTCACGTTGGATTTGAGCGACGAACCTTTCATTTCCAAATATCAAGAATCCGGCCTTTCCAGTTTTTCTTACAAGGGTAAGTACTACGGGGTTCCATGGATGTCTTGGGTCGAAGGTATATTCTATAATAAAACCGCTTTCGAAAAAGCAGGTATTACTCAAGTGCCAACGACTTGGGATGAGTTCCTGCAAGATCACGCTAAGCTGAAACAAAGCGGCATTAAACCACAAACGATGGGTGCCAAATCGTGGGAACCAATGATGAAACAATCCCTTGATCTGGTCAACGCAGGTTTCTTCTCTGCCCCGGCTAATAAAGACTGGAATGCAAAATTTAGTGACAAAGAAGCGAACATGAGTGGCACCTTTGATAAGTATTTGGAAAAATGGTCGGAAATCGTGAAACAAGGCTACTTAACTCCAGATATGCTTGGTATGGATCCAGATCAAGCTTTAGATGAATTCGCTACGGGTAAAGCGGCAATGTGGGAATCAGGTAATTGGTCCGTTAATACGATCAAGCAAAAAAATCCGGATCTCGATTTCGGCTTCTTCCCGATCCCGGCTATTGAAGGTAAGCCTTGGTTGATGGGTGGACCTGGAGCGGCATGGGCGATCAACAAAAACTCTAAGGCGATTGACGCGGCAAAGACATTCCTTGAGTTCTGGTCTACTCCAGAAGCACAGCTTGCAGCTCAAAAAACATACGGTGGGGGGATTTTCCTCAAAGATGTAACCGCGCCGCTTGATCCTGCGATGGATGGAGCTAAAGAGGCTTTGGCTGAGGGAAGAATTTTCGCTCCATGGAACGAGTGGTTCGGCGCTCAGGCCATCATCTTAGAATATGGAAAAGGGATGCAGAACTATCTAGCGGGCGGGGGCTCATTGTCTGACGTGCTAAAAAATGCGGATAAAAAACGTAATGAAATGTTCGAAACAGCTCCTAAGTAAGGAATATAAAAAAGAAAAGGCGATGGATACTATCCATTGCCTTTGTAATTAGGTGGTGAGTATTTTGAAGAAACTAACATTACGGCAAGTGAAACAGGAGCTGAAATATGAGGCGTTTCTTATCCCAGCATTAGTTGGACTTGCGCTGTTTTTTATATGGCCTATAGCTTCTAGTATTTATTACAGCTTAACGGATTGGAATGGTCTGAATCCAGAGTCTCATTTTGTCGGTCTAAAAAACTATATCAAGTTGTTCCAAGATTCAGATTTGATGGATTCTGTCAAACATACACTTCTTTATGCGATATTGATGACATTAATTCAAAATATTTTTGCTGTTCCTTTGGCAGTTGCCCTAGACGCTAATTTACGCACAAAGAATGTATTGAGATTGATTTTTTTCGCTCCAGCTGTACTGAGTCCTTTAGTTGTCGGGTTTCTGTGGTCTTATCTTATGTCTCCGAACACGGGGCTGTTTTGGTCCTTAGGATTACACATCAACTTCTTGGGCAATCCGCAGATCGTCATGTATTCTCTTATTTTCGTTTCCGTATGGCAGTATACCGGCTGGGCGGCTGTCATTTATTTGGCTAATTTGCAAGGGATATCGCAGGATTATTATGAAGCTGCGAAAATTGACGGGGCAGGCAGATGGAAGCAGTTTCTCCATGTTACCCTCCCGTTACTGGCACCCTCCATTACGATTAATGTTATAAACTCTATGGTAGGAAGCCTGAAAATATTCGATATCGTTATGGCAATGACGCAGGGTGGGCCTGGTTCATCCTCCGAGACTATAACAACAATTTTAATCAAGCGATCCTTTACAGAATATCGATATGGCTACGGCTCGGCAATTGCGGTTATGTTCTTGGCGATAACTGCTGTAATCTCTCTGGTTCTGCTCAAGTATCTTCATCACAGAGAGGAGAAGGTGGTATAGTGACTTCAGTGATTAAGAAAAAAGATAAATCCTTTTCTTTGTTCAATTTCGTACTTGAACTATTGATGATTGTGTTAGCTGTCTTCGTAGCTTTACCGATTTACTACTTGTTTGTGACCACATTTAAAACTCCGCAGGAAGCTTTGGAACACCCGCTTCGCTTGCCTACGCATTTTGGTTTCCAACAATTTGTGGATGCTTGGAACGCGATGGACTATTTGAATGTGCTAAAAAATAATCTAATTATCACAATTAGCTCTGTGTTTTTGGTTGTAATGGTCAGTGCAATGGCGTCCTTTCCTTTAGCACGTAGGCGTCATAAATTGAACAAGACCTTATTCTTTCTTATTCTATCGGGAATTATGATTCCATATCAGATTGCCATCATTCCATTATTTCGATTAATGAAGACTTTACATTTGATTGATAGCCAATTCGGGGTCATCATCATCTATACGTTCGTATTTATGCCGCTGGCGACTTTCATTTTCCACGGTTTCATTCGAACGATTCCAACTGAGATTGAAGAAGCCGCTCGTATAGATGGATGCGGGGTTGGGCAAACCTTTTGGAAAATCACTTTTCCACTACTTCGGCCGGCTACAGCAACGGTTGTAATATTAATATCGCTTAACACGTGGAATGACTTTGTATTTCCTCTACTTTTTTTGCAGTCTCGGGATAAGGGTACTATTTTATTGGAAGTCTACCGTAATGTCGGCCAATTCTCAACAGACTGGACGCATATGTTCCCGATGCTCGTACTGGGAATATTGCCTATATTTATTTTTTATTTAGTAATGCAGAAACAAATTATCAAAGGCATTGCCAGCGGTTCCATCAAAGGATAATGAATCCAATGCCCGATTCATTCGTGAACGGGCTTTTTTATGCAACCAGTAATGCCCCAAAATCCACAGCATATCCAAGTGAGATATCTCTGCAATTCAAAGGAGGAAAACCCATGACTATCATCGACAAACTAGCAACCTCACTGGGCCGCAAAGACGAAGGTCCTAATCAGGAACTGGCTAAAGATATTGCCAACCGAGATGATCGGGGAGCTGTGCAGGAACTTGTTGACAACTTGTATCAGCTGAGAATGCCATATCCATCGTGAACGATAACAACAAAGCACTTTTCATAGAGACACTTTTCTCACGGCTAGGTGATATTGAGAAAGACACTAAACGTAAGCGAGTGGAGAAACTAATAAAGAAATTGAGTAAATAGAGTTGTCTCTTAAAGCGGGTTTACCGCTTCTGAGACAGCCCCGAAATGCCCCCTTAGAACGGATGAATTCTAAGGGGGCATTTTTTTTGTGGAATTATTTTTATGAAGCTTAATGCCAGAACCTCTCTGTCATGCTCTAATGATATGAGAGGGAAGGGAGATAACGATGCGACATGGATATACATAAGCTTGTGAAGAAAGCACAGAAGGGCAACGACAAGGCATTTCTTGAAAAATCGACAATTATGGCAACCTTATCCGCATGGAACGCAAATTAAAATAATAGAGATAACAGATCACAGTAGATATGAATAGGTAAGATACAATAGTCCCTTTCTCGTCAGAGAATAGGGACTATTTGTCGGTTACAGGATTGCATACGACGCTTCCCTTCCGCAGGCCTCTGTTAGCTGAAGGCTTGCCAGCCCTTCAGGTATACTAGCTATTTGAATGTCTATACTAGAGCTATTGGTACCCGGGTCATTATCATGTTAAAATAAAAAGATAACTATTTTTAAACCGTGCGTAAAGAGAGTAATTGCTATTTTTTTGGACAATGGTGGGCTAGAGCTTGGCTCTAGAGGAAGGAGAGGAAATACAAAAGGATGAAATTATTTGGTATGGGTTATGTAGTTCTATATAGCATCATTCTAGGGGGAGCTGCAGGCCTTTTAACTTGGGCGTTTTTAGCGGCTACTTCTTTGACGACTCACTTTATATGGGGTTTTCTACCGAGTGTAGTTCATGTTCAATATTGGACCATCATCGTGTGTTTGGTCGGGGGCATTTTGGTAGGATTGTGCCAGAAGTACTTTGGTAATTACCCGCGCAACATGGAAGCTGTCATGGCAGAATTCAAGGCGACCAAAAGAATTGATTATAGTTTAACATTTCAAAGCGCGCTCGCTGCACTTATAGTTCTTTCTTTTGGAGCCAGTCTCGGTCCCGAGGCGGCCTTGGTTGGCATTGTAGGCGGTCTTTCCACATGGGTAGGAGACGCTCTTAAATCCAGAATTAAGAAAAAAGAAGTCGTCAATGAATATGGAAATATCATCATAGAGTACAGTGTGGAGACGACCATTGGCATGATTTTTAGAGCACCGCTATTTGGAGTGTCGACATTCTTTGAAGACCGGAAAGATCCAAAAGTGATTAAGACGGTCAAGTCCATTGTGTATGCCATAACGACGGTTGCAGGCTTTGGCGTTTTTTGGATTTTTTCCAAAATCGATAACAGACAATTTATTCTAGCTGATTTTGGTCCGGCAACTTTCGGTAAAAATGAAATTCTGGCCATCATCCCACTAATACTCATTGGAGTATTGCTTGCAAAATTGTATGAACTATCTGGCCATATTTTCCACAAGTTATTCAAACCACTTGAAAATTATAAAGTCACAAAAGCCGTTATTGGCGGATTAGGACTCGGAATAGTAGGGACAGTGCTTCCTCTTACGATGTTTTCAGGAGAGCATGAACTAAGCGATTTAGCAGCGGATTGGACAGAGATGTCCGTTTATTTATTAGTCATATTAGCTGTTGTAAAGTTATTCCTTACAGAATTTTGTTTATCCTCAGGCTGGCGTGGAGGGCATATTTTTCCTATTATTTTCGCAGGGGTAAGCTTAGGATATGGAATTGCGGCAGTATTTCCAGTAGATCCCGTAACGTCCATTACGATTGTCACGACTGCACTTACGAGTGCGATCCTTAAACAGCCAATAGTCGTTATACTGCTTCTAATGCTGTTATTCCCAATCAAGCTGATCATCCCCATGATCATAGCGGCATATCTGCCAATATATATGCTGAAGCTGAAAAAGCTGAAATGGAGATAAATTGAGTCTTTAAAGTAGGACCAGAGCCGATGCTCTGGTCTTTTTTTTCATTCATCATTACTGTTTCGAAGCCCCCCAAGATTGAAGCCTTTTGATACTGCCAGCGAATAAACCCAGCCTGATCCGGCGCGGAATCCACCTGCTTATTCCTCTGAACAGTACACGATTATGCCAGCCTGGAATGATGATTGATCTCTTCCCAAGCGCACGCAGGGCTGACTGGACCACGGGGACCGGGCTCATCGTACCGATATCGCTGATGCCGGCGACCTCCTGGAATCCGCTTTTGGTAGCTCCCGGACATACGGTCAGCACATCGATTCCCGAATTCTTCAGCTCATAAGCCAGACCTTCTCCAATAAAGAAATTGTATGCTTTAGTAGCGGCGTAATGAGTCCAGTATGGAGCCGGGCTAAAAGCGACGACAGAAGCAGTGAATATGATGCCGCCCTGACCTCGCCGTGCCATCTCCTTGCCGAACGTATGGGAGAGAAGAAGCGGTGCCCTGCAGTTCACGTGGAGCATATCCAGCTCTGTCTGAATGTCGTTGCTTAGCAACGTTCCGGTAACGCTGAAACCAGCGCAGTTTACCAGAAGGCCGATGTTCAAACCATCGGTGACCCGGCGGATGTCCTGAATAAAATCCGGTTGGCTTAGATCCGCAGGGGCGATCTTTACCTGGACGCCATGCAGTTCTGCCAGGGTATCCGCCAACTCCTGTAATTTATCCTTCCGCCGAGCGGAGAGCACCAGATTCATTCCGCACTGAGCAAGCTGGCTCGCAAATTCAGCGCCGATCCCGGAGGAAGCTCCCGTAACCAATGCCCAACTACCGTATAATTCCAATAGGCGATGCATAACGTTCACTCCGATCATTTTAAACTGAGTACTCACTCAAAAATAACCGACAAAAAAAGCTGCCGTAGTCCGTATGTAACGTATAAACTACGATCAGCCGGGTGCTAACCTTGCTGCGATTGTCCGTATAGGCCGTGAAGAAGAAGCTGCACAAGCTCGCGGACATAGGTTTCCTCATCGTACGAAAAGGCGCTTTTGCCAAAACGGTAGTGAAGCATAAAGTAGAGAAGGATGGAGGAGGTCATCATCGACATAGCGACTTCGAGTGTGGCTTCAGCCGGCTGTTCCGGTCCCATACCCTGCTTCAGCATGCGGGTGCCCGCAGATCCAATGCTGCCGACGAGATGGGAAACTTCTTGAGATACCGCTTCATCTTGAATCATTTCAGGTGACCAGATTAGCATCAGGTAATCGATATGGTCTTTAAGGAACTGCAGGTATTCTAAACCATATTGAACCAGCGCATCCTCGAGTGTCTTCCCGGATAAGTATCCTTCACCCCTTTGGGCATGTAGAGCAAAAGAAAAATTTTTGACGATATGAAGCAGCAGCTTTCTTTTGTCACCATAGTGGTAAAAAATAAGTCCTTCCGCCACACCGCATTCGTTTGCGATTTCCTTCGTTGAAGTCGCATGAAATCCTTTCTGCGAGAATAGCTTCAGTGCTGCGGCGAGAATACGTTCTTTCTTGGAGTCTGTGCTCTTTGACTTGGCCAATGGTAATGCGTCCCTTTCTGTGTCCATGAACAGATTGAATATTATTTTTGAGTGATTACTCAAATTATAATAATGGGGAAATTTTCTGTCAATCAGATAACATCTTCGTAACGATCCCGTTCGTAAACCTGAAGAGGTTATAGGCATAAAGTTCGATATCAGCAATTCGATCCCATTGATGTAACAATATTGCTTATGGCGAAGCAGCCAATGAATAATGATGATGCAATCAGTGGAAAAACCGTACAGCTGTGGGAAGTTGAACCAGGAGGAAGACACCGGAAACCGATAAGCAAGATTCAAAGGGTTATTTAGGAAAAATTTCCTATTTTGCGATTTGCTAATTGACAACATGAAAACGCATTCATATACTTATCCTAAAATTTGTTAGTTATTTTAACTAAGTAAGGTGGTGAAGCAGATCGTGATCAGCAAGGGGAGAACAGGGAACACCAAATTCGTAAAGCAGATGAATCGGGAAGGAATATTACACCAGCTGCGGCAGGAGCCCCGCTTGTCACGAGCCGAATTGGCAGCAAAAACCAGGCTCAGCCGTCCCTGCGTCTCTGCGCTGGTCGAAGAGATGATTGAGGAAGGGCTCATTCAAGAGGTTGGCACAGGAGAATCAAAAGGGGGCCGTAAGCCGATCCTGCTCGAATACAATGTGCAGGCGTATGCGGTTGTCGGAGCCGTCTTCGAGGGAAGCGAGCTCGAAATGGCGGTGGCCGATATGAAAGGTGAACTGATTGCACAAGTACATACCCGTCTAAAACAGCCGGTAGACGGAGAATCAGCGCTTGAGGCACTCGAGGCGACGCTTGGTCGGCTTCTCGAGACTAGCGGTATCGACCGTGACCGAGTCATTGGTATCGGCGTCGGTCTACCGGGGATTACCCGGCGCCTGCGCGGTACCGTCAGCTATGCTCCAAGCACCGGCTGGATGGATCTTCCCGTGGGCAAAGAGATCGAAGAGCGTCTCAACTTGCCGGTAGTCTTGGACAACGACGTCAATATGATGACGCAGGGCGAATACTTTGGCGGGGCGGGATCCGGCGTATCCAGCTTGGTATATATGTACGTCGGAACCGGGATCGGAGCCGGGATTATTATCGACAAACAGCTGTACCGGGGAAGCAACGAGGCATCCGGCGAGATCGGCTATATGCGGATCGGCGATTCACCCGGGCGGCGCAAGGAAGAATTCGGCGTATTCGAGAAAAATTTCTCGGTTGCCGGCATCTACCGGAAGGCGGAGTCTCTTGGTCTTCAGGTCGACCCTGGGGCAAGCATTCTCGAGCAGTTAATCAAGCTGGAGGAGGAAGGCAGTCCGCTAGCAGGCACATTGCTGAATGAAGTGTACCACGGCTGGGCGTCGGGAATCGCGAATACGGTCAGCGTACTCGATCCGGAGATGCTGATTCTGAGCGGCGAGATGGTGCATCTGAACGAAGCAGGCTTGATCCGGATCCGTGAGCTGCTATCAGACTGGGTACCGGTGGTGCCGGAGATCCGTTTGGCGGCGCTCCATGAACGTGCAGGTTTGTTTGGTGCGGTGCACAGTGTATTGGAAACGCATTCATCATCAATTATGGCATATAAATCCTAAGTAATTATCTATTTCCATATCAGGGGGAGTTCGTTGTATGAAAAAGAATTGGTTGAAGTGCGGCATTTTGACGCTGGTTGGGGCTATGACGGTCGGCTTGACCGCTTGCGGCGGGGGAGATGAGGCAAAACCGGCTGCCACCGGAGATGACGGCAGCAAGAATACTTCGCAAAAGCTGGTCATCTACACGGCCCGCGATAAGAATGTCGTCGATCAGATTATCCCGCAGTTCGAAGAGAAGAACCCGGGCATTAAGGTTGAAGTGATGACGATGGGCGCCCAGCAGATTATGGAGCGGGTACGCGGTGAGAAGGCGAATCCGCAGGCCGACTTTTGGTGGGGCGGCACCCAATCATCCTTCATTACGGCGGCAAATGAGGGGCTGCTGGAGTCATATAAGCCGAGCTTCGCAGATAGTGTGCCTGCAGAATACAAAGACGCTCAGGACCGCTGGTATGGCGAGATGCTGCTGCCCGAAGTGATCATGTACAACTCGGATGCAGTCAAAAAAGAGGATGCGCCTAAAGATTGGGATGAGCTGCTTGACCCGAAATTCAAGGACAAAATTCTGATCCGCGGCGTGATGGCTTCCGGGACGATGAGAACCATCTACGACTCGATGATCTATCGCCAAGACCCTAATAGCCCGGAGAAGGGTTACGAATGGCTCAAAAAGCTCGATGCGAACACCAAAGAGTACACCCAGGATCCGACGCAGCTGTATTTGAAGCTGGCCCGTCAGGAAGGAACGATTTCGCTGTGGAACCTGCAGGACATTCTGATCCAGAAGGAGACGAAGAAGCAGCCGTTCGACTACATCTATCCGGCAAGCGGAGCGCCGATTCTGGTGGATGGCGTCGGCATCGTGAAGGACGCCAAGAACATGGAAGCCGCCAAGAAGTTCTACGAATTTCTCTTTGATAAGGACCAGCTTAAGGATAAGGCAGAGAAGCTGTTCCAGATTCCAACCCGGTCCGACGTAGACAAAAACGAGTTCCCGGCATGGTACAAAGAGCTGGACACGAAGTCGCTTGATCTGGACTGGATGGTTCTTGCCGAGAAGGAAAAAGAATGGATGCAGTACTGGGATGAGAATATCAAGGGCAAAGGCGCAAAGTAACACCTTGAACGCTGGGCGGGGGCAACCCCGCCTGGTCATGATAGACCCGCATCTAGAAGAAAGAAAATACCTGAAGGGGGACTACTTATGATAGGAGTCACGCTGGATCGCGTTAGCAAACAATTTGACAAGGCCAGAGGCGTGGAGAACGTAGACATACAAATCAAACCGGGCGAATTTTTTACATTTCTCGGTCCGAGCGGCTGCGGCAAGACGACCACACTGCGCATGATCGCCGGATTCTATTACCCGAGTGATGGGCGCATCCTGTTCGGCGACCGCAATGTCACCAACATGCCGCCCAACAAACGCAATACCGGAATGGTGTTTCAGAACTATGCTTTGTTCCCGCACATGACCGTTTTTGAGAATATTGCTTTCGGTCTCCAAGTCCGTAAACAGGGAAAGGCGGAGATTAGGGAAAAAGTGACGCGTGCCCAAAAGCTTGTGCATCTGGATGGCTACGGCGAACGCCGCATCGACCAGCTGTCGGGTGGGCAGCAGCAGCGGGTAGCGCTCGCGCGCGCTTTGGTGATCGAACCGAATATTCTCCTGCTCGATGAGCCGCTGTCCAATCTTGACGCCAAGCTGCGTGAAGAGACGAGACAGGAAATCAAAAGGCTTCAGCTCGAGCTCGGTATCACAACGATATACGTGACGCATGATCAATCGGAAGCGATGTCGATGTCAGACCGCATTATGGTCATGAAGGAAGGCGTCGTACAGCAGATCGGTACGCCGCAAGAAATCTACAACCGGCCGGTTAACCGTTTCGTCGCTTCGTTTATCGGTGAGTCCAATCTGTGGGAAGGAACGGTGGAGCGGATGGATGGCGAGACCGCCCAAGTTCGTCTAACGCCGGATCTGCTGCTTACTGGACTTGCAGCTAATGCTTCACCGGAATGCAAGCTGGCTGTAGGGCAGAAGGTAACGTTGTCGGTACGCCCAGAAGCCATCAGCGAAGCTGATCCGTCGGAACGCGGCAAAGCGAATACCTTTGCGGTCAAGGTGCTGCTATCGGAGTTCACAGGCGTCAGCATGAATTACATCGCCGAGGCTGGACCGATTTCCGTCAAGGCGATGTTCGTTGGGCAAGGACAACGGATGCGTCAGCGGGATGAGGAAGCTCTGTTCACCGTCGCTCGGGACAGCATCTATTTCTTAGGATAAGGGGGCGGACCAAGCCATGATCAAACCACAACTGACACCGCCTAACGTCCGTCCGAACAGCCGCTGGAATTCAATAACGACATCTCGG
Source organism: Paenibacillus mangrovi (assembly GCF_022898935.1). Lineage (GTDB taxonomy): Bacteria > Bacillota > Bacilli > Paenibacillales > Paenibacillaceae > Paenibacillus_AQ > Paenibacillus_AQ mangrovi. The sequence goes on from NZ_JALIRP010000009.1 coordinate 72,982, forward strand.
CATTTTGTCTATGTGCTGATTGCTCCGCTTTTTCTTATTCTGCTGGCTTATGTCATCTATCCGTTCTTCCAGACGTTCTTGCAAAGCATCAAGCAGGATGGGAGCTTTTCACTTCAAAACTACTCCCGGTTCTTCAGTCTGGAGCATACGTCGAATCTGGAGGCGCTGTGGACGAGTGTGTACATCTCGGTTCTGAGCGTAATCACCTGCGGCATCGTAGGGGTGGGAATGGCGTTCCTACTGGAGAGGTACGAGTTTCCGGGCCGTAAGCTGCTGTCGGTGCTTGCTCTCGTGCCGATGGCGCTGCCGCCGCTGATCGGGGTGCTCTCCTTTGAATTTCTGTACGGTTCAAGTGGCATTATTCCGCGGGGACTGCAGCATCTGCTTCATTTGGAGCAGCCGCCTTTTGTCCTGAAGGGCATCTGGGGCGTGCTTGTCGTCCATACGTTCACGATGTACACCTATTTCTATATGACGGCTTCTTCGGCGATCAAGGGACTCGATCCATCGCTTGAGGAAGCAGCGGCCAACTTGGGCGCCAGCCGGTTGACCATCTGGCGCCGGGTCATTCTGCCTATGCTGACTCCAGCAATCGTCGCGGCATCGCTGCTCGTCTTCATGATTTCGATGGCTTCGTATACCGCGCCGCTCATTTTTGGTATCGAGCGGACTATGACGATGCAGATTTACCTGTCGCGCACGAACGGCGATCTGGATATGGCGGCCACCCAATCGACGCTGCTGTCGATGGTGTCTATTCTGTTCCTGATTTTGATGAGATGGTACCAGGGCGCACGGAATTACCAGAACATGAGCAAGGGCGTCAGCGTTCATAGGACCGAAGTGAAGAGCAAAGCAGGCAGAAACATCGCCATGGTGCTATCCTTCCTCGGTGTGCTTGTACTCATGCTGCCGATTCTTATCATCGTGCTGCTCGCCTTCTCGGAAGACGGAACATGGACGACTCAGGTACTGCCGCCATCCTATACGCTGGACCATTTCAAAGATTTATTCACGGACAGCAAGACGTGGCGTCCGATCGCGAACAGCTTCAAGATAAGCATCGCGGCGACGATAGGCAACCTGCTGTTTGGAGTCGCGGCGGCTTACGCCATTGTTCGCATGAATTTCAAAGGAAAGACGCTGCTCGATATTTTGATCATGCTGCCCTGGGCACTTCCCGGCACAGTCGTCGCTGTTAACCTGATTTCGGCGTTCAGCGAGCCGAATGTCTTCTCGTTCGGCCAGGTGCTGATCGGCAGCTTCTGGATTCTGCCGCTCGCCTATTTCGTCCGGCATCTACCGCTCATCTTCCGATCGACTTCATCGACGCTGATGCAAACGGACCGATCGGTCGAGGAGGCGGCGCGCAATCTAGGCGCTTCCTGGTGGTATACATTCCGCCGCGTTGTATTTCCGATGGCGCTCAGCGGCATCCTTGCCGGCACCTTGCTGGCGCTGGTGGAAGGAATCGGCGAATTCGTCGCTTCGATCCTGCTGTACACCAACGAGACGACACCGATCTCCGTTGAGATCTTTCAGCGGATGTATGCATTTGAGTTCGGGACCGCCTGCGCCTATGGTGTGCTCCAGATTGTCATGATTATTCTCGTTCTCTTTATTTCCCGTAAGCTGACCGGTGGAAACACCGGATCCGCGATTTAAAACGGCAGATGTTCATGAAGTTCGTGTTCAAAAAGGCCGGTTTTCAGCACCGAGAAGGTTGGATGAAGCTAGGGGCTGAGGAGCGGAGCGTACGTTTTGGGTACGTGAGCACCGGAAGGCCCGGCTGAATTCAAGATTCGATGCCGAGTTGCTTCTTGATTCACTTCGTGATCAAAAGCGGACTTTTTGAACAACCTCTTGAGCTGACCGTAAGACGTACATTCATTGCGCTCGGGTCGTACGCCTATTCAGGCGGACGTCCCGCGATAATGATAAAGGTGGGTACCCTTCAGCGGTGCCTGCCGCAATTTACGCTTGAAGGAGGAGAAACGATTGAGTCAAGTAAGCACAAAACGCAGGACGAAGAAGTGGGTGGCGGCCTCCGTCAGCCTGGTGATGGCCGGGACTATTATCATTCCGGCCGCTCCCCAGAGGGCTTCCGCAGAACGTGGGGTGGTCGATTTATGGAAGGCAATCAAACCCCTCACCACGGTTGCAAGTGCCATGAACACGGGAGCTCACCCGGACGATGAGCACAGCGCGACACTCGCGTATCTTTCTCTAGGGATGGGTGTCGATACATACAGTGTCATAGCCAATCGCGGAGAAGGCGGACAGAACGAAATCGGCAGCGAGCTCGGCAATGCGCTGGGGATTATCCGCACCAGAGAGCTGCAGGAAGCGTCTAAGATCACCAATGTTACGCTGTCGAACCTCAGCCAGAAGCTGAACGATCCGATCTATGACTTCGGATTCTCCAAAAGCCCCGATGAGACGCTGGCTAAATGGGGTGAGGACGTTGCCTACGAACGGCTGATCCGTCAAATCCGGGAGAAACGTCCAGATGTGCTGATTCCGGCGTTCCTGAACGAACCATCGACGCATGGCCATCACCGTGCCGTTAACGTGCTGACCGAACGGGCGTTCAAGGATGCGGGGAATCCGAAGGTATTCCCACAGCAGCTGGAAGAAGGCCTTGAGCCATGGCAGCCGAAGAAGCTGTACGTACCGGCCTCGGATAAAAGTTATGATGTAGCTCTTTCGGTAGGTGAGTATAACGAGGTGTACGGCGCTTCCTATTCCCAGCTGGGAGAAGAATCCCGGTACATGCACAAGAGCCAAGGGATGGGAAGACAGGTTGACGAAGGTCAGGGAACAGCGTATTACAAGCTGCAGGGATCGGCGGACGGCAAGAAGCAGAGCCAGAAGACGGAAACTACACTTTTTGGCGGGATTGCCTTCACGTTCGAGGATCTGGCACAAGAGATCGATGCTAAGGGTAAGGATAATAAAGTCGTAAAGCAGCTGAAACTGCTGCAAAAAGATACGGACGAGGTAATCGCTGCTTATCCGAAATTCGCGGAAGTTGCCCGCGAGGTCCACGAGATGAAGGCGGACGTAAAGACAACCATCGATCAAGTGAAGACTTCGTCTCTGGAACAGCCTGTGAAGAGCGATCTGCTGCATCGGCTGGAAGTTAAGGAGAAGCAACTGAATAAGGCAAGCCAGGAGGCGACATCCGTCGTCGTTAAGGTTAAGCCTGAGACCGGCGAACTGGTTCCAGGACAAACGACAAAGGTGACGGTTACCGCTTATAACGGCGGCAGCGTAGAGATTAGCGGCGTCAGCCTGAAGCTGAACGTGCCGGAAGGCTGGTCGGCGAAGGCAGTAGGAGCGGCCCAGTTCGGGAAGCTCGGTAAGAACCAGACGGTAAAAACGGAGTTCGAGGTGACCGTACCTAAGCAAGTGGAAGACTTCAATCCATATGCCGCTCCTATGATTACTGCGGATATCGGGTATGAAGCATTCGGGACGGCAGCTTCGCTACATGCGGTTCCGGACAATGCGGTAGCGGTACTGCCGCCGGTCGCGCTTTCGCTTAGTCCGGAAGCGGCTATCCTGAATACATTGAAGCCGGAAGAAGCCGTATCGGTCAAGATTACAGCTACGAATTATGCACCGGGCGAAGAAAAAGCAACCGTTTCACTGAAAACACCGGAGGGCTGGACGGTAGAGCCTGCAGTACAAGAATTGAGCTTCACCAAGAAAAACGAAACCAAGGCGGCCGAGTTTAGCGTCAAAGTACCGGCAAACGTGAAGCCGGGAAGCTACAGTCTGGCGGCTATAGCAAACGACGGCAAGTCGGACAGCAGTAGAACGGTTCAGGTCATTCAGTATCCGCATATCGGAAAGACCTATTATGTGAAGCCAGCCAACCTTACCATTCAGGCGTTCGATCTGAAGGTGCCGCAAGGACTGAAGGTCGGTTATGTCTCCAGCGGTTTTGACAATATCGATCAGGTGCTGCGTCAAGTGGGTGTTAATGTGACGAACCTGGACGCTAAGGCGATCCAGTTCGGCGATCTGTCCCAGTACGATACGATCGTGCTCGGCATCCGGGCTTATGCTTTCCGTCCGGAGCTTATTCCAAGTAATCAACGACTACTCGATTATGCTAAGAATGGCGGTAACCTGGTTGTTCAGTACCACAAGCCTGAGGATAAATGGACGCCGAACCTCGCCCCATATCCGATCAAGATCGGTGAGCCGCTGATCGAGTGGCGTGTAACGGACGAGAACTCCAAGGTGACCATGCTGGCGCCAGAGCATCCGATCTTCAATGCACCGAATAAGATTACGGACGCCGACTGGCAGAATTGGATTCAGGACCGATCAGCTTATAACCCGTCCGAGTGGGGTAAGGAGTATACGCAGCTTATCTCGAACGGAGATCCAGGGGAGAAAGAATTCACAGGTACGTTCCTGACTGCCAATTACGGCAAGGGAACCTACACGTATAGCTCCCTTGTCTGGTACCGCGAAATGCCAAACCTTGTGCCAGGTTCAATCCGGATGTTCGTCAACATGATCAGCCTGAAGCAAAGTGGAGCGGCATCAGCTGGGACGGCTGCTTCTTCGAAGTAAGGAATACCAAGTGGTAATTTGAGCAAGAACGTAAAAAAAGTTGGCCGAGGGAAAGGCGCGAAGCCATGAGCTTCGCGCCGTACCTTCTGTCAGCCGTCAAACGGACGGAGGATTGCCGCAAGGCTCACGGGCAAATACATAAAATCATGAAAGGATCTGACAACATGAGAAATCGTGAACAAATTTTAAAGGAAGAAGGCGGGCATTTCCCAGGTCTCACGTATACGGAAGCCGTACTGAAGCCTGCTTTTGATGAAGCGAAAACAAGTCTGCTAGCGCCTATGATGGCCATTAATAAAGCGCATCTTATCATGCTGAAGGAGCAGGGACTGGTAAACGAGGAGGAGGCTGGTCAAATTGCATCGGCCATTCGGGGCCTCGATCTGGAGGGGCTTCGCCAAGCGGAATATACTGGGGAATTCGAGGATCTGTTCTTCCAGGTAGAGCATGAGCTGCTCCAAGCGGCCGGAGACATCGCCGGCAATCTCCATCTGGCCCGCAGCCGTAACGATATGGGCATTGCCATTTACCGAATCGTACTGCGGGAGAAGCTGCTCGTGACACTTCGCGGAGCTCTTGCTTTGAAGAGCCAGCTGCTTGCTTTTGCTGAGGAACATGCCGATACGGTTATGATCGGGTATACGCATACGCAGCAGGCGCAGCCGACAACGCTGGCCCATTATATCATGGCGATGGTGGACTCGCTAGACCGAGACATCCGCCGGATGCAGGCTGCTTATGCGAATTGTAACCGGAGCAGTATGGGATCTGCCGCGCTGACAACTTCTGGTTTCGCTATCAGCCGGGAACGGATGCAGGAGCTGCTCGGCTTTGATGAGCTTGTGTATAACTCGTACGACGCGATTGGCGGCGCCGATTATGTTGGTGAGATGATGACTGCCGTTCAATTGGCGGCCATTAATTTGGGCAGATCATCGCAAGATTTCTTGTTGTGGTGTACTCAGGAGTTTGGCGTGCTGCGTGCTGCCGATCCTTATGTGCAGATCAGCTCCATCATGCCGCAGAAACGGAATCCGGTATCGTTCGAGCATATGCGCGCGCTCTTGTCCAGCTGCGTCGGCAATACCCAGACCGTGCTGACCATGATGCATAACACGCCATTCGGGGACATTGTCGATACCGAGGACGATATGCAGCCTTATGCCTGGAAAGCGCTTGGAGTACTGGACCGGATGTATCGGCTTCTGTCATGCGTCATCGGGACGATGGATGTCAATAAAGAAGTTCTTAGGAAGAGAACCGAAGGTAGCTTCGCGACAGTGACTGAACTGGCGGATACGCTCGTACGCACCGATGGCCTATCTTTCCGCAATTCCCACCATATTGTGAGCGGCGTCGTAAAGCGCGCTATCACAAGCGGAATGGCTGCGAACGAAATTACGCTGGACCTCGTCAATGAGATCGCGCTTCAGGTGATTGGCCGGAAGCTGTCACTGACCGAGGAACAGCTGCGGTTGTCACTTGATCCGGTCCATTTTGTGGACATCCGGACACTGCCTGGCGGACCGGCTCCGAGCGAAATTCAGCGTACGATCGCGAAGCGGCAAACGAGCCAGCAGAGCCAGGAGCAATGGCTGAATGCGGCCCGCGGTCAGGTGGAAGGAGCACTTGCGGAACTCGACCGCACGCTGGCTGGCTGGAGCGGCAGCTTATGATGACAGCAAGAGTCCCTCTGCTAGCTGTAGACGGCGGAGGAACGAAATGCCTGGCTGTGTTCGCCGATACAACCGGCCAAATGCTGGCAACCGGGCGGGCGGGATCGTGCAACTACCAGGGAACGAGCCGGGAAGCGGCGGCGCTTGAACTAACGCGTGCGATTCAGGCGGCAAAGCATCAACTGTCTGTGTCCGCCGCCGGAGGGAGTGAGCTGCTGAAGCCCGGCGTGGAAGAAAGCCAGCCGCCTCACATCGGGGTTGCAGGAAACCAGATGCCGAAGTTCGGGGTGACCCCTGTTTCCTTCGCACCGCAGGAAGCAGCCAATATGACGGAAAAAGAAGAACCTCTTCACGTTGGGTGCGCGGTATTTGGCTTGGCCGGCCTCGATACCGACTATGACCGCCAAGTGATTGAGGAGTTCGTCCGGGAAGCGCTCGCCCGCACCCATGTGACGGCAGACCGCATCGTTGTCGAGAATGATGGAGTGGCTGCCTTGATTGGTGCAACGGGTGGTGCGCCCGGCATCCTCATTATCGCCGGGACCGGTTCAATCGTGTACGGGATCAACAACAAAGGCGAGAGTGCACGAGCAGGGGGCTGGGGCCACCGCGTCGGCGACGAAGGAAGCGGTTATTGGATCGCCAAGCAGGCGATCAACGCTGTTCTTCGTGGATTCGACAGACGGGAAGGACGGACGGTGCTAACGGATAAGCTGCTCCATCATCTGGGACTACGGACAGAAGAGGAACTGTTCAACTGGGTCTATTCCGCTGAATACAGTGTGGACAAAGCAGCCGAGCTCAGCAAGCTCGTCAGTGAAGCGGAACAGGAGGGAGACGAGACAGCACGCTTGATTCTGGAGATGGCAGCCGACGAGCTGTTTCTAGGGGTGCTGTCGGTGATGGAAAGGCTTGGAATGATTACTGCGGCTTTCACGGTTGTTTTGCAGGGAGGCGTCCTGCAGAACAATCCATTTGTACGAAGCCGTTTGACGGACAAATTCCGGGCCATCTCCCCTCTGGCGAAAATTGACGAAGCGAAAAAGGAGCCGATTTACGGCGTCATCGCGCAGGGCTTGCAGCTTTTACAGAAGGGAACTTAGAGGGTAGTTGGGTGACGAAATGGGGACTTGCGTTATGCATGTCCCTATTCTGATTTTTGATAAGGCAGGTCCTGCCCTACGTGTGTTTCCGGGGGTCTTGCGTTCAAACGACAGGAATTTATGGTGCAAACATGAAATAAATATAAGAGACAAGGGAGGGGGGCAGCTGATGAAGATGAAGAAGGTAGATATCGATGAATTAACCCGTTCCGGGGTCGTGTTTTTCAACTCCAAGCTGGAGATGCTGGAAGACCTGCCGTGCAAAATGTATAGGATGAACAAGCTGAACAGCTTGTGGGCGCATTTTCATGATTATTTTCAAATCTGGTACGTATCCAAAGGCGAATTCCTGCACACGATCAATGGGCAGCAGTACCACATTTCAAAGGGAAACATGTTTGTCGTTCCTCCTTTTACGATACATCGCATTCAGGCCCCGCCCGAGCAGGAGGCTGAAATTTGGGGATGCGAGTTCCTGCCGACATTCGTTAACGAGCGTTTTGACGATCCGCCGGGGGAGCAGCCCTTTTTTGACGTCAGCTATTTAACCTATTTCGTGCATACTGAAAGCGTAAGTTCGCATCAAATGACCTTCGACGGGGTTACGGATAGCCGAATTCGCGGTTTGATGCAGGAGATGCTTGGAGAATATGAAAGGCGCACGCCGTTTTTTCAAATCGTCCTGAAGGCCCATCTGCTGCTGCTATTATCGATCATCGTTCGCCAAGTGAACGGGGAGCTTGTCCAATCCGGTTTTGAGAAGTCGGAAAAGTATCGCGATACGATGACGAAGGTGGTTGAATATATCCAGAAGAACGCGCATGAAGATATTAAGCTGGAGGATGTGTGCGCCATTTCGAATTTGTCGAAATCGACGTTTTGCAGCTTGTTCAAAGAATGGACAGGCAAGACCTTCAACCGCTACCTCATTGACCTCCGCATCTCCAATGCGCTTGGGCTGCTGCAGCATCCGTCCTTAACGGTCACCGATGTGTGTTACTTGGCGGGATTTAACGAGCTGTCTTATTTCTGCAGAATTTTTAAAAATTATACAGGCATATCGCCTAATCAGTTCCGCAAACAGGCAGCAACGAAGCAGTTTCTAAATTAATACGATAATCCTATTATTACATACGATATTAAAATCAAATCATCCGCTTGCATGATAACATGGCGGTAGTTGGCCGAAAACGGTCAAAATACTTTATGCAATCCGGGTCTGTCTTTACCGGGTTCAAATAATCGGAGGGAATTTGGTATGACAAAAACGATTGTAGCAGTGATCGGCTGCGGAACCATCGCTAACAGTGCACATATCCCTGCATACATGGCCAATGAGGCCGTCGAGATCAAGTATTTTTGCGATATTCGCAAGGAGCGGGCTGAGAAAGCGGCCCAACAGTATGGGTGCGGCACGGCAGTAGAGGATTATCGGGTCATTTTGGACGATCCTGAGGTGGTGGCGGTGTCGATTTGTACCCCGAACAATGTTCACGCCTCGATTGCGATGGATTGCATGCGCGCGGACAAGCACGTGCTGTGCGAGAAGCCGGCTGCTAGAACGTACAAGGAAGCGCTGGAGATGCAGAAGGTGCAGCATGAAACAGGCAAAACGCTGAATATCGGCGTCGTGAACCGCTTCAACAAAGGCGTCAACGTGATCAAGCAGCTGATAGAAAGCGGAGAACTTGGCGAATTGTACCACGTTGTTGTCAGCTTCCGCGCTCATCGTTCGATTCCGGGACTCGGCGGAGACTTTACGACCAAGGCGGTCGCGGGCGGCGGGGCGCTCATTGACTGGGGCGTTCACTTCCTGGATATCGTCATGTATTGCGCGGGCGATCCGCAGCCGAAGACGGTGTCGGGACAGGCGTATTCCAAGCTCGGCAAGGATATGCCGAATTACGCTTACCTGAACATGTGGGCAGGTCCTCCAAACTATGAGGGCAGCTATGATGTGGATGACTTCGTGACGGCGATGATCCGGACGGAAGGACCGTCGATCACGGTGAATGGCGCGTGGGCGCAAAATATCGGCGTCGAAGAGATGTATATTGATTTTCTCGGGGACAAAGCGGGTATTCGTCTCCAGTACGGTAAGGAGTTTACACTGTATTCGGCGAAGCACGGCGCTCTGCTGGAAAGCACCCCGAACTATCCGCAGAACAACGCTTTCCAGGATGAGATTGACCGCTTTATATCCGGCATTCATTCCGGCGAAAAGCAGCCTTCCCACATTGATACGGTGATTTTGTCCTCGCAAATGATCGAAGCCATTTATCAATCCTCTGAAGAAGGCCGTGAAGTATCGCTCCTGAAACAGGGAGTGCAGGCATGAAGAAAATAGGCTTTATCGACTACTATCTGGATGAATGGCACGCGAACCAATACCCTGAATGGATTCGGAGTGCTTCAGGCGGCACGATGGAGGTAGCTTTTGCTTATGGTATGAAGGATGCCGAGCAGGGGCTCAGCAATACGGAATGGTGCGCGAAGCATTGTATTGCTTGGTGCGGAACAATCGAGGAAGTGGTCGCACAGAGCGATTACTTGATCGTGCTGTCGCCTGACAACCCGGAGCAGCATGAAGCGCTTGCCGAGCTACCGCTGACTTCAGGGAAGCCGACCTACATTGACAAGACGTTTGCTCCCGGCAGGGCAGCGGCGGTACGTTTGTTCGAGCGGGCCGCGAAGCATCAGACTCCATTGTATTCTTCTTCTGCGCTCAGGTATGCTGCGGAATATGCAGAAGTCGAGCGCGCAGGGATCAAGGTGATCTCTGCTTGGGGACCGGGAGCGATGGAAAACTACTCGATTCACCAGATCGAGCCGATCATTGCCTTGATGGGTACAGGCGCGAGGCGCGTCATGTTCATCGGAACGGAAGCTGCGCCAGCCTTGCTGATCGAGTTCTCGGGCGGCAGGCAGGCAACGATCCAGCAGCCGGGTCAGGGCTCCCCGTTCATGATGTCCATCAACTACGACTCGGGAGACTGCCGGGTGGTGCAGCCGGTATCGGATTTTTTCCAGGGCTTTATCCAAGATTTGGTGAGGTTCTTCGAGACTGGAGAGGCGACTGTGCCGTCCTCCGAGACCATTGTCATTATTACCATTATTGAACATGCACTGATTGCCGCCAAGCAGCCTTATCAGTGGATTGAGCTGCCGGAGAGCTAGTAAGCGGGATATTATGAAGCAGTCATTACCAAGAGACGCAAGAAGAAGCTGACGACATTCGCTCAGCTTCTTTTTGCGTCTGAACGCTCGTTTCAGTCAGCCAGTATCGAAGGCGAAGCGCTTTCCCACGATTAGTCGGTTTCACTGCCCCGCTTTCAAGAAAAGCTTTTGTTTCGTTCATAACTTTAGTAGCAAGCTTGGCAACCTCTCCGTAGGTGTTCGAAACCGACCGATCCTCAGGATCCTCTTGGCTACCAATTAATCGAGTTGAACAATGGCCCGGTTCAATGATTACGGAATCAATACTGAAACTGGAAAGTTCATAGTGATATCCCTCCGACAATGCTTCGACTGCAGCTTTAGTCGCACAATATAGGACATAAAAAGGAAAAACCCTCCATGAACCACTGAACCACATGGATCATTTGAGGGATTTTGACTGGATTTGTAACAACTTTTCGGCGGTTCCTGAGCCGGGTAATGGAGCATACAAGCAACACATTGTTCCTTCAAGATCGTTGATCTGATTAAACGTAATAATCTCGAAGTGCATGTGTCCGGCCACAGGATGACGAATCTCCACCTGAAGACCGTTTTTCTCGGCCACTTCGTGCTTCACCCACCATTCGGAGAACTCTTTGCTGCCTGTTATAAGTTCATCAACTAGGCGAATATGCCACTCTTGATTAGAATAGGGGGCGTATAATTTTCGGAAAAACGCTAATGAAATCTGGTTTGCCTGCTCCCAGTTCACTATCTTGCTGCGCAGCTCGGCGTTCAGGAAATTAAGACGCAGCATGATCCGTTCTTCCGCGGGCAGCAACGAGAAGTCGATCAGAATCTTGCAGGCCAAATCGTTCCATGCGATCAATTCATTCTGTGCTCCAAGGGCTACGCATGGATACGGCATATCTTGAACCATTTGGGTAAAAGCTGGAGTTAACTTATGTCTAGCCGTACTTTGTTCCTGAGTGACATAACGCCCCGCAAGTTTGTGCATATATTCCCGCTCTGCTGCGGTTAAATCCAGCACACGGCCAATGCTGTCCAAAACCTCCGGGGAAGCTGAAACTTCTCTCCCTTGCTCCAGCCATGTATACCAAGTGATGCTGACATTCGCCAGGTGCGCAACTTCTTCGCGCCGTAAGCCCGGAGTTCTCCGATACGTATGACCAACGGGCAGTCCTGCTTGCTCGGGGGAGATGCGGTTTCGATGGGACTTCAGGAAATTCCCCAATAGCTTTCGATTTTGTTGGATGTCCATATCGTTACCTTCCATGAACCATCTTGATCCTAGTTATTTTACTAACTGGTTCAATTATAAAATGCCTGCTATGCTCATTTCAAATTTGAATTTAGAGGAGAGCCGGCCATGAAACTAATAGAAGAACAGGTGATTCTGATTACGGGAGCCACTGATGGCATAGGGAAACAAACCGCGATTGATTTAGCACGCAAAGGAGCTTCCATACTTGTACACGGTAGAAGCAGTGAAAAGTGCGATGCAGTTATGCATGAAATTATTAATCTGACTGGCAATCCTAAAATCAGCTGCTTTGCGGCGGACTTGTCGTCGTTACTCGAGGTCAAACAGCTGGCAGAAGGGATAAAAGCGACTCACCGTCAGCTTGATGTGTTGATCAATAATGCGGGAGTTGGCGGAGGAGACCTGAAGGAAACGATCCGTGATGTTAGCAAGGATGGTTACGAATACCGGTTAGCCGTTAACTATTTAGCTCCATTTCTGCTTACGTACGAATTGCTTCCTCTTCTCACTAAAGAATCCTCCAGAACAATCAATGTGGCGTCGAAAGGTCAGAGTTTCGTAGACTTAACCAATCTTATGCTGGAACAAAATTATTCCCGTCTGCAGGCATACACGCGAAGCAAGCTGGCCATGATCGCTTGGACTATCGAGCTTGCCGAACGATATGGCAGCCGACAAGTCACTTTCAATGCGATACATCCCGGTACCCAGCTTAATACGAAAATAGTGCATCAAAGCGGGTTCTCCCCTTTAGGAGAGGTTCAAGTCGGCGCGGATGCCATTTTACACCTCGCTCTATCCGCTGATTTGGAGGGGGTGAACGGTCAGTATTTTAACGAAATACAGCCGAGTCAGGCGCATGAGCAAGTATATGACGGGATATTCCGCAAGAATCTTTGGGAAACAACCGAGACTCTTATTCGCGAAAAAGTATACATGTGACGAGCGTCCGTAATATGTATTTAAGTGAATGGACGATAATCCAAAAACTTCATACAAAAATATAAAGAGGATGAAAAAGGTAGTGCTATACTTTACTTCATCAGGAAGTCGGGAATGATTTGAACGCGAAGAGTAAGAGGGTAAACATAGGTGCGATGGCAGGCAGGGCAATATTCATCATTTGGAATTGACAGGCATGTATTGGCTCAGCGAAGTGGTCAGCTACTCTAATCCACACGAAGAAGAGCTGATCCGCTACAAGAGCAGCGTGGTGTATCGCGCGGGGCTGAAGTTTTTCTGGATTCCGTTCTTTTACGGCAACCGTGCATTTCATTGGAAACAGCTCGGATTCGACGCAGCTGTGCTGCAGCCGAATCATTTCTTTAACGATACAAGGGAGGAGAGAATTCAGGATACGGCCGAGCTGGCGATAACATACGGAATGGGGGTGGAAATCGAGTGCGATGAGCGCATGAACTGGATGTACCAATTCATCAAAGGGACCTACGAGAAACAGTCAGAAGCAGAACTGCAAGCCAGTGATTCTAGCAACTTATAAAATATAATCGGAGGTTGAACCGATGAGATTCATGGGGAATATCGGACGTAAGCTGCTGTTTTTGGGACTCGCCGGAATGATGCTTACTATGAATGCATCGATGGTGAAGGCCGGAGGGGATCAGGCACAGCCGAGAAATTTAGTTGCAGGCTTGACATATACGCTTTCGGAGAATCCCGAAGACAATTACCCGGATCGAAACGATGAACTGACCGATGGCGTCTACGATCCAAGCCTGACATTTACGAGCCCTGCCTGGCAGGGCCATTTGAGAGGCAAAGTGAGAGAGGTCGTCTTTGACCTGGGCGAATTGAAATCGATCAGCGAGGTGAAGGCCCATTTCATGCAGCATTCCGAGGTCGGCATTTTCTATCCGAACACGGTGTCTATGTATGTATCCATGGATGGCGAGCATTGGGGCACGTTGGCGCATATCAATACGAAAATACCAATATGGGAGCCGGGACCGGCGACCGATCAGTTTTATCAATGGAATGGGGAAACGGACGGCGTACCTTCGAACGGCAATCCACATGCGGTAATGGCTCAAGCGCGTTACGTCAAAGTAACGTTCGTGGCGGGGACGTTTGCTTTCCTCGATGAAATTGAAGTATTGGGCGTTGATGGAAAGGACAAGAAATCCGCCAAAATATCGGTGGACGAACCTGCTTATGCCCAAGCTGAAACCACCGGAGGAATCAATAATCTGGTGCTGCTGTACAACGGCTGGTATGACCATGGGGAAGGCGACTGGACCAAAGAGAACATCGTCCCTTACATCAGCTATGTCGATCCGAACGGTCAGCCCAAAGATTGGTTATATGACGGCGTGCTGTATCTCGGCTTGTGGGGCGAGCATTGGAGCGGTAGCTACGAAACAGGCACGGCAAACCTGACGAACTGGAAGTGGTATCTAGACAAAACCTTTGCTCCGGAGGGCAATTTGAAGCAGCTGGATGAGGCGACGAAGGAAACGGCGGTCAAGCTTGGAGACCGCAAGCATAAAACGAAAGTGGTGCTGATGATTCCGAATCCGGGAAAGTCGCTTAGCGATTTCGGTGATGTCGATGGCGACGGCATTTCGGAAAATATGGTGTCCGCAGAGGTCGGGAACGAAGCTGCATTCGCCAATCGGAAAAAAGCTGTGGAGTGGTATATGAATGAGCTGCGTAAGCGCTGGAGCAGCGCCGGGTATTCCCACCTGGAGCTGGCCGGCATGTACTGGGTAGCGGAAGGTGCGGACGATGAAGACGACCGAAACCTGATTCAATATGCAAGCCAATTGGTGCACAAGGAGAAGAAACGATTTTACTGGATTCCTTACTTCTTTGGCAACCAAAACTATGCCGGGAAACAGCTCGGCTTTGATGTCGCTGCACTGCAGCCGAATTATTTCTTCGACGAAGTCCCGATCGAACGTATTGAGACGGCAGCCACTCTCGCGAAGCAGTATCACATGGGTGTGGAGATGGAGTTTGACGAGCGGATGAACACGGATCCTTCCTTCCGGCAGAAATATATTGAATACTTAAACGGCGGAATTGACTACGGCTATATGAAAAATGTATTCAAAGCCTACTATCAGGGCAATACAGCCCTACTGGACAGCGCGAGAAGCCAAGACCCGGCAGTGCGCCAGCTGTACGACTTTATGTATCAGTTCATTAAAGGAACTTACGTGAAGCAAACCCCATAATATTTGTCTGGCACCGCAAAAAGAAGCATCCTGATCAAGCAGAGTTCTAGACGCAAGAAGAAGCTGACGACATTCGCTCAGCTTCTTCTTCCATCTGAAGATTTCCTGTGAAGCCATGTTCCAGTTGCCGCTATTTGGGATGAATAATAACTTCTTGGGAATGATTCTCCGGTGCCGCGAAATGAAGCAGACGCGCGCCTTCAGTCATTAAAGCGTCGGTCTCTTTTTGGGAAAGTGAAATGAAAGATTCAATGCTCAAAACAGTTTTCTTTCGTTCACTTATCAACTTCCAAGTTCCGGAAACATATCCGTCGATGAGTATCGTTGATCGGATAATTCCGTTTATCGTGAATACGCGACTGCGGTACCTGTCATCCAGTATTCTGCTGCGGTCCGCATAGGACAATAGGATATTGTCAAACTCGCCGAGAAACCGCGGCTCCGCTGGGGTACTTCCATCAGGCCGCGGAGCATCGGGCAGATCGAATAATTCTGCCCCTTGCGCATCCCTGAAGGTAACCAGCTCAGGACGAAGCCTTTCAATCGTTTTATTTAAACCGGTAAGTCCTGACCATACCTGGATGTCTTTGACTGTAGCCGGACCAAACGCCGCCAAATACCGCCGTATCAAGATTTCTGTATCAGGCCTTGGGCATAGTGATTGACCAAGCCATGCTTCCAACGAAGTATGCGTGGCTTGTCCGCTTTCGCCCCAAATCCCCCGCGGCGGTATTTGTACAAGCGGCACCAAATTCCGTATGGCAGCCGTAGCAGCCTTTGAAGGAAGTTCAGGCCAATGTTCTAGCAAATACTGGCCCAATTCGCTGGACGTCATCGGTTTGTCTTCGACTAGTTTCCGTCCGAGCGCAGCCAGTTGCCCGAGATCCATATCTTTGAGCTGTTGACCATAGGCACCCTTTAAGCTCCGCTCCATGACGCCCTGCAGCCATGGGCGAAGCTGCAGGGTATCAGGAGCAGAAACCAAGTGAAGGGTGGAACGCATTAGGGCCATGCGTACCACCTTCCGATCCCGAATAAGCTCCGATAGTTGTTCCTGCTGAAAGTTTTCCATTCGGGACCATAAAGCGAAATACGGCGCGTTTAGAGCTTGAGCTTGCAGACCGATCAATTTTTCGACAACATCCAAAACGGGGATATCTGCGCGACAGAGCAGCATTTGCCTAGCGAGCGTGGCGCGATTCAAGGCGCGGGAATCGAGTACTTTGACGGATTCTTTTTCACTTCCTGAACCCGAATTTCGCGTCGTCTTTTTTGTGTTCATGCAGCAGCCTCCTGTCTTCTCCTAGCATTTTTTCTAAGCCATATGTGTAAGGACCGGCTGAAGAAATGGCGGATATCGCTGCCAGATCATGCGCTCTTTCATAATACATTATTGCCGAACAATTTGCCGTTCCAGTCAGCCAGTACAGCATCAGATTCGTCAAAAAGTGGTCACGGTCGACGGCTCCCACTGCATCTCCGAAGCCATTTCTTTGAAGATACGAGATAGACGTTTTTCTTGTGTTTTTAACGTGAATGAACTTTTTCGCCCTGAGCCCAGACTTCGCGGATATGTTCAGGCCGGGTCAGGTACATGATTTTTTGGAAAACGTCATGCAAATCTTCATTTTCATTAAAAATCGGCAATTTGGCGGATGGAAGTTTGGTGTCGATGATTTGTACATCCCATGCATAGTTTTCTTGAATACGGCCGATGGGTAAGCTTAAACTTTCCCCGCCGCCGGCAGTAGCAAGGTAGAAAGCCTCGTCAACCGTAATGCGTGACCCCGGTACGCCGCGATTTCCGGCAGGAAGGGATGCGTTAACGCCATCCTCCAGCATTCTTGAAGAGATGACGGCTTGTCTGAGGTTATCAAAAAGACTAGGCGAAAAACCTCCAGAAATATCAGTCCCTAAGCCGATCTCTACGCCTTTGGCATGGAAGTGGGCTACCGGGATGACACTATTGGCTAAATAAGCGTTGGATATTGGGCAATGGGCAACAGCCGTCCCGGTTTCGGTAAATAAATCAACGTCATCGTCGTTCAGGAAATTGCAATGTGCCATAACAGACTTATCGCGCAATAACCCAAAATCATGCAGGGCAAAAGCATCGTTTTTATGGAATCGATCTTGTACATAGCCGTGCTCCCAGTCACCTTCGCTGCAGTGCGATTGAACATACGCGTCATATTTATCCGCCAGCTCTCCCAAACCTTTTAAAGCATCATCCGTACAGCTTGGAATGAACCTTGGTGTCACGACGGGATAAACGCCTTGTTTGGTCGATTTGGCCAAATCTTTTACAGCGAGAATAAATTCCTCCGTATCTGCCAGTGCCGTCTGGGTATCAGCGTCGCGATAGTTTTCCGGATTTTGCTCTGGATCATCCATGACCACTTTCCCGACTAGTCCACGTTGGCCTTTCTTGGCGCATATTTCGGCTAACAATAAACTGGATTCTTTATGAACGGTTGCAAAATAAAGGGCCGTCGTCGTTCCGTTTGCGAGTAAGGTGCCAACCAAATCATCGTAGACTTCTTGCGCAAAATTGAGATCCGAGAACTTGGATTCAAGCGGGAAGGTATACGTGTTCAGCCAATCATAAAGCGGAATGTCTAATGCCGTTCCGGATTGGGCCCATTGCGGTGCATGGACATGCAAATCGACAAATCCGGGCAAGAAATACTGGCCTTCAGCTAACTGGTGGAAGTTGTCTTTGCCTTGATAAGCATCAAGTAATGGTTGATAATCGGAATTCTCTGGCGCTATGACTTTTTCAATCATCCCATCACGATTGATGCAGAACAGATAGTCTTTTAATATTTGAATTTCTTTAGATGACTTGCTAGAAAATGCAGTACCTTGAAACAATCGCATATATTTATTCATAAATACCTCCTTTATTCTTCTCCACGATTTCAAATTTGTTACTATACCCCTCCAAAAATGAGCGGTTTATAGCTAAAACGAATGTTTATGTTAAATCCGTTTGCGATATACCTTGTATATTTGAGACTCCCACGGCTAAAGCCGCAAGCTGACACCTTCGGTATCATTGGGATTCTTGGGTGGTAGTCGGTCGTGCATTTCTGCTAACCGTAGTTCCCCCAAGTTCAGGGCTGTCTCATCAGCCCGTCCTAAGACAGTGCATATAGCATCTCAGGCTGACAGACTGTTACCATCTGCCACAGGGTGATTCATGATATTGATCGCTCCAACTCGATCACGATGAGCGTTGAATCCGCATGGACATTCGTACCTTCTGTCTTTCGCTTTGTTCTTCTCCCCACAGGCAGGACAAGTTTGAGAAGTGTAGGCAGGATTTACCTCCACAACCTTTATGCCGACAAGGTTTGCTTTGTAGGAGATGAATTGTTGAAACTGATAGAATGTCCAATGATGCAGATTCTTTGCGTTTTTGCGGCTTGTTCTTGCCGTCTTGCGGATATTCTCTAGTCGTTCAAGCTTGATGATTGACACACCTTCCTGAATGGCTGTATCGACAATTTGCCGACTAATCTTATGGTTTTGATCTTTCATCCAACGTTGCTCTCTATGACCTAGCTTGCGAATGGCAGACAATTTTTTGAGTTTACCTAATATACGTCTACGTTGTTGGTGCTTTCTTCGTATGTACTTGTTTTGTCTGCCGTTTCCAAAGAATCGGGTTTTACCTGTAGAAGTTACAGAAACAGCGGGAACTTTCAATCCAAGATCAATACCCATGATGTTTTCGTTGTTGGTTACGCTTGTAGGCACTTCTACCGAAATTTGAGCGTACCATTTCCCTGACTTTTCAATGATACGCATCAATCCAAGTTTGGCTTTTCTTAACAGCTCCATATCTCTACTAGTTGTTGTAGCACGAAACGTTGTTTTCTTCGTCTTTTCATCTACAACGATCGGGAAAGCAACTGTATTTTCGGATACCGTGTAGTTTTGATTGTTAACGAAATATACAGGTTTTTTAAGAATTGGACGAACACCAAGTTTCTTGATTTTACTGAAAACACTTTTGGCATCACGAATCGCTTGATTACAAACGGCAGACGGAAGAATTGTTTCTACATCTTTTGTAGTCATTTTCGGAAATGCCCCCAGTTGTTCAGCCTGTTCGGTTAGTTGATTGACTACCCGAATGTATTCATTTCCCAATTGACGTAGAATGGCTGGTTGATCAGGAAATATGCGTATCTTTATGGTTAAAGCTTGCATGTGTTCACCCCCTTTTCTTTTGTTCTTCAACATAACGCGTTACTGTTTCGCTGGATACGTTTCCTGCTGTACTAACGAAAAAAGAACGTGTCCACAGACTAGGCAAATGAGCAAGATGCTTAAACTCCTGCCTTAATATTCGAGAGGTCACTCCTTTCACTTTTGCCATGACGTCTGATGGAGAATCGGTGGGAAGACAGTTCAGGAACAGTTGGACATGATCGGGCATCACTTCCATTGCCACAATAAGCCAGTTATTCTGATGGCATATTTCAGCCAATAGCTCCTTGAATCGAATTTCCACTTGTTTTACTAACACTTTTCTTCGATAACGAGGGCAGAAAACAAAATGATAGTTAATGAGAGATACTGTTGTAGTTGTACGTCTATATTCTTGTCCCATAAAACAATTGTATCAGTTTAACTGTACAACTACAACAATTGAATAAAAAGAAAAACACACGCACATGTGCTATGTGTTTTCCCAGCCCATCCCATGAAGGGATGTTCTGGCAAAGTCGTCTTTCATCCCACGATTAAAACCATGGGCTTTCAGTCGGCAATTACTGTAAAAGATAAACATCCACTCCCTAAAATTTTCTTTTCCTCAATTTAAAATTTTTTCTCATTTCTATGATCTTTTTCACATCCAGAATAGACAAAAATAGGCTACGCTAACGGTGTGATATATTTCACAATGTTGCAGGGGAGGCATGGCAATGAGAAAGAGATTAGTGATGATTGGCAATGGCATGGCAGGAGCGCGGTGCATCGAGGAGATTCTTCGCCGCGATCGCGAACGCTTTGATGTGACGATGATTGGGGACGAACCTTATCCAAATTATAACCGCATCATGCTGTCCCCTGTGCTGCAAGGTAAAACGACTTTCGAAGAAATTACGATCAATGATTGGGATTGGTATCAATCCAATGATATACATTTGCTGAAGAATGAGCGTGTCGTGGCGATCGATCGGGGGACTAAGGAGGTTAAGACGGATCTTGGGACTGTCGTTCCTTACGACGAATTGATCATTGCGACAGGATCGAGTGCTTTTATTTTGCCCGTGCCAGGGCACAACCTGGAAGGAGTAGTTGGCTTCCGGACGATTGAAGACACGAAAATGATGCTGGAAGCGGCCAAACAATATAAAAAGGCGGTTGTCATCGGGGGCGGATTGCTTGGGCTAGAAGCGGCGCGCGGTCTGATGAATCAAGGAATGGACGTACATGTCGTTCATTTGCTGCCGTATCTGATGGAGATGCAGCTGGACCCAGCAGCCGCGAAGCTGCTGCAGCGTGACCTTGAAGCCCAAGGTATGAAGTTCCTGATGGAGAAAAAGACATCGGAAATCTGCGGCGATGGGCGGGTACAAGGCCTGAGATTCGAAGACGGAACAAGCGTCGAATGCGATCTCGTCGTGATGGCTGTCGGCATCCGTCCGAATGTCGCGATTGCGCGGGAAGCAGGGCTGACAGTAGGCCGGGGCATTCAAGTCAATGACGTTATGCAGACTTCGGATCCGTACGTTTATGCGGTCGGCGAATGCGCCGAGCACCGCGGAATTGCTTATGGACTCGTGGCGCCGTTATATGAGCAGGGAGTCGTGCTCGCAGACTATATGACGGGCCAGCCAACGGAAGGGTACCCTGGCAGCGTGTTGTCCACGCAGTTGAAGGTGGCGGGCTGCGATCTGTTTAGCGGCGGGGAAATTCATGCTGATGAGAATACGAAAGCGATTGTCGTTCAGGACGAATTCACCGGAGCCTATAAAAAAGTGCTGGTTCGTGACGGGAAGGTCGTCGGTGTCGTTCTCTACGGGGATGTATCGGATGGCACTCGGCTGTTCAACATGCTGAAAAAAGGAAGCGACATTCAGGAATATACGAGCGCGTCCGTGCTGCATAAGGCCGGGGAAGATAGCGGGCTGGATATCTCATCGATCAGTGCCAATGAGACGATTTGCGGCTGCAACGGGGTGACCAAAGGAACAATCGTCGGCGCAATCCTCGAGAATGGATTGACTACCTTTGATGAAGTGAAATCGCTAACGAAAGCTGGCGGTTCATGCGGCAAATGCCGCGGCATGGTCGAAGCGATCCTTGCGCATACGCTCGGTGACAAATTTGACGCATCGGCGCAAAAGGCTGCAGGTATGTGCAGCTGTACGACGCTCTCCCGCGATGAAGTGGTCGCTGCAATTCGGGAGAAAGGACTGCAATCGCCACGGGAAGTTCGCATGGTCCTCGGGTTTAAGCATGAGGAAGGATGCTCGAAATGTCGTCCAGCGCTGAACTATTATTTGCGGATGCTGCGTCCCGATACGTATGCCGACGACAAGGCCTCCCGGTACGTCAACGAGCGGATGGAGGGCAATATTCAGAATGATGGCACCTTCTCCGTCATTCCGCGGATGTACGGTGGAACAACGACGCCGGAGGATCTGATCCGCATCGGCGAGGTGGCGAAGAAATACGAGGTGCCGCTGGTCAAAATCACGGGCGCAAGCCGCATCGGCTTGTACGGCGTGAAAAAAGAGGATATACCGAAAGTATGGGAAGAGCTTGAAATGCGTTCGGGATATGCCTACTCCAAATCGCTGCGTAATGTCAAATCGTGCGTCGGTTCGAGATTTTGCCGTTTTGGCACGCAGGATGCGTTAGGGCTTGGCATTCGGCTCGAGCAGGAAATCGAGATGGTCGATACGCCGCACAAAACGAAAATGGGCGTTACCGGCTGTCCGCGGAACTGCGCCGAAGTGCTGACGAAGGATTTTGGCGTGGTTTGTGTGGAGAACGGGTATCAGCTTTATTTTGGCGGAAACGGCGGTACCGAAGTACGGGAATGCGACAGCTTGACGACCGTGGCAACGGAGGATGAAGTGATTCGTTTTGCTAAAGCTTACGTCCAGCTGTACCGGGAAACAGGCATATACGGCGAACGGACAGCCCCTTGGGTGAACCGGATGAGTGCGGATTGGGTGCGCCAAATGCTGGCAGATGAAGCGGAAATCGCTATGCTGAATGACCGATTCGAAGCGGCAAAAAGAACCTACAGCGAAGCCTGGAAAACCGCGCTGGAAAATGAGGAACGCCGCAGCATGTATACGGTGGAAAGACCATAACGGGGAGGGAGCCGCATGAGCGCTACAAAAGAACTGGTGAAAGTCATAAAGCTGGAGGATCTGAAGCCGCAAATCGGCAAGGAGGTGCGCGTGCTCGATCAATCTATCGCATTATTCCTGCTGTCAAACGGCGAGGTGCGTGCCGTAAGCAACCGATGCCCGCATAAAAACGGGCCGCTGGCCGAGGGGATCGTATCGGGGGAATTCGTTTTTTGCCCGCTGCATGACTGGAAAATCTCGCTGATAACCGGAGAAGTTCAAAAACCGGATGACGGTTGCATCAAGACATACGAGACGGCGGTCATTGACGGTTTCGTCTACGTTGGAGGGCTGAGCTAACATGAAAAACACGATCCCAATCGTTGAAAACGCGGGCGTGGCTAAGGTCAACCTGATGAACCGGAGTTTGGGCAAATACCTCGTCTCTTCCATGCTGGCTGGCTTATTCGTCGGGCTTGGCATCATTCTGATTTTTACGATTGGCGGAATGCTCGCTCCCGCTCATAGCACGAAGATCGTGATGGGGGTCAGCTTCGGCATCGCCCTGAGCCTTGTCATAATGGCCGGATCAGAGCTGTTTACCGGGAATAACATGGTCATGATGGTCAGCACGTTGAACAAGAAAACGACCTGGCTGGATACGTTCAAAATTTGGCTTTACAGCTATGCCGGCAATTTTGCCGGTTCCATGCTGGTGGCGGCGCTGTTCGTTTTTACCGGGCTTGCGAAGGGCAGCACGGCCGACTTCATCAACAACGCTGCGAGCGCGAAGATGAATGCACCGTTTATGGAGCTGTTCATGCGCGGCATTTTGTGTAATACGCTTGTCTGTCTCGCGGTTTGGTGTTCGATGAAGCTAAAGGAAGAGATGGCGAAGCTGGTCATGATTTTCTGGTGCCTGTTCGCCTTCATCACCTCCGGGTTCGAGCACAGCGTGGCGAATATGACCCTTCTGTCAATCTCGTTGTTCATCCCGCATCCGGAGACGGTTTCGTGGGCAGGGATGGCCGCGAATTTGATTCCAGTTACGCTTGGCAACATGGTCGGGGGCATTTTGTTCGTGGGAATTGCTTATTGGTATACCGCGAAGGATTGAGAAGCAGCGGAAGTTTAGTTGTTTATATAAAAGAAATCGAAGGCTTATCACCGCAAAGCAGCCTTATCAGTGGATTGAGCTGCCGGAGAGCTTGTAAGCAAGATGAATAGTAAAGCAGCCATTTTCGGGAAGACCGGGAATGGCTGCTTTTTTTTTGTTTGGGCCCGTTTAGAAGCGGGCATAGAGCAGGATTTGATCGGAGGATGGCCCACATCCTTATATCGCAAGAAAAACTACTGCTAAATGCGGTCTGTCTTCTTTGAAATTACATCGATAGACGTTTTTCTTATATGCTCTTTGCTTTTTCAGCCTGCATAGTGCGTGCCTTTTTCTGAATCAATGGATCGAAGATTCGCTTGCTCCACTGACTGAGTGTGGAAAGGGTTTTTGCATCGATGAATCGATAAAATAAGTGAGCTAGTGCAAAGATGAAGGGGGTGGTTAGCATAACGGTGAAAGTAACGCTAAGGCCGTAAGAGAACAGGGGGTGTAGTCGGTAGAAAATGTAGGATCCCAGTGAGCAGATGATCGTAAAGTGGAGCAGATATAAGGAGAACGATATTTTCCCAAGATAGGAGAACAGTTCTCGGCTGAATAGCGATTGGAGGCGAGAAGAATTCAGAAGGGCTATCAAGGTTAAACATGCGCCTAACGTATGGTAAAACACAAAGAACGAAAAGTTGGACGAGGTCTTCCATACCAGGACGGAATATACAGTGCTCTCGGTGCCTACGTAAGGGTAGGAGCCAAGATATAGGCCTGCGCAAAGAAGAAAGGGGGTGATCCAAGGCCGCTGAATGACGGTCAGCCAATTTCGGCCGCTGTACTTCAGGTCACTAAGAACCATGCCGAGAACAAAGCCCAAGTAATACGAATCAATGAGCAGCACGGTGAGGATCGTATATCCGATAAACCGAAACCTGAATTTTCCGACGGTCAAAAGAAATCCAAAGATGAGGAAGGAACCCAGCAGCTCATAGGTCATGGTCCATAACACGGGATTGTAAGCGGATCCATAAGTGAAGAAAGTGCGGAATAAAGCCTCTTGAATCATGACGAGGACATTTGAACTGGCCACAAAAGGATCAGGCATCGATGACAACGTCGTTTGGCGAATATCGTCAAAATAACCCAAACCCAATAGCATGACCACGTAGGCGAATATGACGGACAGAGCAGCCGGAACGGCCAATCGGAAAAATCTGCGCAGCGCGGAGGAGTAGATATGTATCTTATCTTTTGTGCAAAAATATCGCCAGCTGAGCACAAAACCGCTCAACACGAAGAATACGCAGACGGAAAAATTGCCGTTGAACAATACGTTCAGCGGTGTCCGTGCAGCAAAGCTTTCAAAGGCAAAGTGGACAATCTCCTGTTTTCCTTCAAAGACTGACGGCGCAAATACCTGAAAAAAATGTGAAACAACGACCACGCAAGCCGCCAAACCTCTTAAACCATCCAAATAAGCGATTTTCGATGCCATAAAGGCTTCAACTCCCTGTATTTTTGTAAATTTCAAGGTTCAATTTTATTCGATTTCAGAAAGGAATGATTGTACTAACGTAACGAGTTGTAAAACGCGAAGTGAATAGTAACCGAAGTGCAGGTGTTACGAAAAAGGGGATATGTAGAGAGGAGTTATTGGAGATGAAAAAGCTCGATATCGAACCATTAACCCGCTTAGGGGTGATCTATTTTAACTCCAAGCTGGAGATGCTGGAAGACTTGCATTGCAAGATGTATCGAATGGATACCCTCGTCAGCTTGTCCACCCACTTTCATGACTATTTTCAGATATGGTATGTATCCAAAGGCGAATTTTTACACACGCTCGGCACGCGGCAATACCGAATCAAAAAAGGGGATCTGTTTCTTGTGCCTCCCTTTACGCTGCATCGCATTCAGGCTTTCGAGAAAGAGAAGGTTGAAATTTTAGGCTGTGAATTTATGCCGCCCTTCATCAACGAGAGATTTGACGATCCGTCCGGGGATCAAACGTTTTTTGACGTCAACTATTTGAAGCACTTCTTGCATTCGGACTGCTCTCATCATTCGCAGATTGTTTTTGATGGAGTAACGGATGGGAAAATTCGAAATTTGCTTCAGGATATGCTGAGCGAATATGAAGAACGTACGCCGTTTTTTCAAATCATTCTGAAAGCGAATCTGCTGCAGCTGTTATCGATCATCATTCGTCAGGTGAATGGGGAGCTCGTGAAAGCGGGATTCCAAAAAATCGAAAGGTATCGGGACACGATGAATAAAGTCGTCGAATATATCGATCAAAACGCGCATGAGGACATGAAGCTGGAGCATATTTGCGCCATATCCAATATGTCGAAGCCGACGATTTGCAGGTTGTTTAAAGAGTGGACAGGCAAGACCTTCAACCGCTATCTTGTTGATTTGCGCATCGCAAACGCGCTTGTTCTGCTGCAGCGTCCGTCATTATCGGTCACGGAGGTATGTTATGCCACAGGGTTTAACGAGCTCGCTTACTTCTGCAGAATTTTCAAAAAGTATACCGGCATTTCTCCCAATCAGTTCCGAAAACAGGCCATGAACAAGTAGGTTTAAATTTTAACGATAGTCCAACTTTAAGAGACAAAAGTGAAATTAACTAAAACGCTTACATGCTAACATATGGGATAGTTGATGGCAGCAAAACGCGGGTTCGTTGGTGTTGCTATCACAAGTTGAGGAGGGAAGAGACATGAAGCGAAAAGGGAGTATATTAGGTCTAATCTTCGTATTTTTGCTTGCGATTTTATCCGGCTGCAGCGGGAAAGATACTCCAAGCCCCGGGAAGGAAAGCGGCGAAACGAAGGGCGGCGATTCCAAAAAAGAATCGGTTGAGCTTAGCTTTTGGTATGGATGGACTGGTCCAGAAGGAGAAGCGCTCGAAAAATTGATCAAGAAGTGGAATGATGCCAATCCCGATATTAAGGTGAAAGGGTTGTCGCAAAGCGATTATCAGAAGCAATTGACGGCCATTACGGGAGGCAATCCGCCCGATGTCGCGTCCAATTTCGGTCAGGATGTCGTACCGTGGGGAGAACGGGGCGCCATGATGCCGCTGGATGATTACATCAAGAAGGATAACGTCGATTTGGGCGATTTTGTACCTGCTGCTCTCAGCTCCTCCCAGTCCAAAGGGAAAACGTATGCCATTCCGATTGCCATGCACGTCTCGATGCTGTTTTATAACAAAGAGGTGCTGGAAAAAGCAGGTCTGAGCGGTCCTCCGGAAACGATGGGTCAGCTCAAAGAATACATCACGAAGCTGAGTGTCAAAGAGAATGGAGGAAAACTTCAGCGGCTGGGCCTATGGCCGGGGGTTGATGCCTTTACGTTCAGCTACGCTTATGGCGGATCTTATTACGATGCGGACAAAAAGCAGGTGACTCCGGATAATGCAGGCGTCAAAGCGGCCATCGAGTTCGGAAAAGGGATTTGGGATCAGTTCGGATCCAGTGAGCTGGATCGGTTTGCGTCTGGACTGGGTCAGTACATGTCACCTCAGAATCCTTTCTTCACAGGCAAATATGCGATGACGATCGATGGCGAATGGCTGCCGACATTTATCAAACAGTTCGCTCCGAACTTAAATTACGGCATTGCGCCAATCCCTTACGATGAAAATAATCCAAATCTCAAAAATCCGGGCAACGTATCCACAAGTGTATTTTATATTCCTAAAGGCGTGAAACATCCGGAGGAATCGTGGAAATTCTTGAAATGGATCACGGAACCGGACCAAATGGCGGAGTTTACCGCGGCCATCGGCAATTTGCCTACCAGAACTTCGCTGCAATCCAATGAAATTTACAAGGATGTGCCTGGCTTCCAGGAGTTTTTGCAATATTCTTCGAGTCCGAATTTGCACTCCTTCCCGGCTACAACGTTTTCGTCGGAGTATATGACGGAGTTCTCGACGCAATACAATGCGATTCTTCGCGGAGAAGTCAGCGTGGATGAAGGATTGAAAAGGGTGAAAGATAAGATTCAGCCTCTAGTCAAATAATCCGGACGAGGATCTAACTCAGCCGCTCATAGCGCCGGGTTAGATCCAATCGATCACGAGGAGGACGTGCAGATGAGAGACTCCATCTCCGGCAAAACGTCTTTAAGGAGAAAGGGCTGGACGAGAAGGGAATGGCATTACTTTTGGCTTGGACTCATCTTCGCTTCCCCATGGATCATCGGTTTCCTGGTTTTTACCGTATATCCTTTCTTCAGCTCTCTATACTTCAGTTTGACGGAATATGATCTGTTTAACGCCCCAAGATGGGTGGGCATAGACAATTACAAGGCGATTATGAAAGATCACAACTTTTATAAATCCATCAGCAATACGTTGTTTATGGCGTTCATATCTGTTCCCATCACGCTGCTTTGCTCTTTGCTCATTGCCATGCTGCTGAACTTCAAAGTCAAAGGGATCAATTATTATCGCACGATATATTATCTACCTGCGGTTATTCCTGGTGTCGCGAGCGCCCTGCTCTGGACATGGATGCTGAATCCGGACTTCGGTCTCGTCAACATTTTTCTGCGCTGGGTAGGCCTTCCCGATCCGGCATGGCTGCTAGACCCTCAGTTTACTAAGCCTTCCCTGATTCTGATGGGACTTTGGGGCTCTGGAGCGGGTGCGCTCATTTTTCTGGCAGCTCTTCAAGGCGTTCCGCAAACCTATTATGAAGCAGCGGAGGTCGATGGAGCCAACTGGTGGTATCGGTTTTGGAAAATTACAGTCCCGGCGCTGTCGCCGATTATTTTATTCCAGCTCATTATGGGTCTGATCGGCGCGTTTCAAATTTTTACGGAATCTTACATTCTTGCGGGAGGAAAATCGGGCAACTCCCTTGGCGGCCCCGGGCAGTCGTTATTATTCTACGCTGTTAATCTGTACCAGGAAGCCTTCATGAATCTGAAGATGGGCTACGCTTCGGCGCTCGCCTGGATCCTGTTTATTATTGTCATGCTGATTACGCTGCTGGTTCTGAAAACATCCAGACGCTGGGTCTATTACGGAGGTGAATAGCGGATGAGTGCTGCAAAGCTACTTCGAACGAAAATTTTTCCGCATACGATGTTAATCCTTTTCTCCGTATTTTTTCTATTTCCTTTCGTATGGCTAGTGTTCACCTCGCTCAAGTCGTCGAATGAAATTTTCGAGCTGCCACCGCGGATCATACCGGCATCTTTTCAATGGTCGAATTACAAGGCCGCATTTGAAACCGTGCCGTTTGGCCACTATATGCTGAACACGCTGGTTATCTGTGTGGTATGTATTATTGGTCAATTGTTTGCCGCTCCGCTTGTCGCCTATTCGATTTCTCGAATCCCATGGGTGGGGAGCAAAATTATTTTCGCGATCGTATTGGCTACGATGATTTTGCCGTCGCAGGTGCAATTGATTCCGCAATACATCATTTTTGCGAAGCTCGGATGGATTAATACCATTCTACCGCTTACAATCGGGGCTTTTTTCGGAGCGCCATTCTATATTTTCTTATTGAGGCAGTTTCTCTTAGGCGTTCCCAAAGAGCTGTCTGAAGCAGCAAAAATGGACGGGGCGTCGGAATTCCGGATCTACGCGCAAATTATTCTGCCAACACTGAAGCCTGCCTTAGCGACCGTTGCCTTATTTACCTTCGTGGGTGCGTATACCGACTTTATGGGACCGCTTATTTACTTGAACGATTCTGCCAAATGGACGCTTACGCTCGGTTTGCAGGGATTCCAGCAGGACCACGGGGCGCAATGGGAGAAGCTAATGGCCGCGTCGACGATTATGGCGATTCCGATGATTTTGCTCTATTTTTTCGGGCAAAAATACTATATGCAATCCGGATCTGCTTTTACGGGGTTTAAGTGATTGGAGGCGAAAGAGAAGCAGCCATTTTTCGGGGAGACCGGGGAATGGCTGTTTTGTCTTTTCGGGACTTATGAAATCGTTACAAAAGTAACTTCTGAATCTGGCCAACAATATTTCTTAATTCATGCTGAGACTCCAAGAACTCGATCAGAGCACGAATGAGTATCCGTTTAGGCTCCTCTTTTGCTGCTTCCTCCTTAAGTAACTGAGCAGCTTCATTCAAATCTTCTTTCCTAGAATTCAGTGCTGGCAATTCCTTAATGCTTGACAATAGATTTTCGAAGACATCCGCCCTATGTTTATCGAACGGGATCTCCTTCCCTTCCAGTCCTAATCGAACATACTCAGACATAATGGAAGGCTGAACGATCTGAGAAAAGATATTTTTTACAATACCTGCCGACATGTCGCCCATCCGATCCACAATATAAATTGCAGCATTCTCCAAATGAATAGGATGGTTCACAGCCACGGGCAATTGAGTAAATTCCTTCATCAATCCGAGATATGAAATAACCAACTCCCAAATATACGGTTCCAGTTGCTCCCCAAATGCAGATAATATGCAATCTTTATAATAATTAAACTGTTTAGATCTCAAACAATGACAAAAGGGGATGAACTTCCCTGTCTCCTCGACAAATAGGTTATGATACTCAATGTTGAATTTAAGATCCGTAAAATATTGCATCTGATGCAACGTTTCACGGATAAATCGATCCCTCGGAGAAAGAGTATCATCGGCTTTTATTGCTTCTGCCTGCTCATACATTCGTTGAACACGATCACCGTACACCTCAATGAGTAGATCTTCTTTCGAAGTAAAGAATTTATAAAGCGACGGTTTAGCTATACCGCAATCATTCGCAATATCCTGGATAGAAGTTGATGCATACCCTTTCTCGGAGAACAACCGCATCGCGGACTCCATGATCCTTTGCTTTAACAAGCTCATCTAGACACCTCTTTTTCAAAAAAATGTTTGACATTTCATCAACCGAAGAATATATTATTACCACAGATTACTGATTGGTTTTTATTAAAACCGTACGGTAATAATAACAGATTGATCTATATTCATCAAGTATAAGACATCTCTGTAAAAAAAATCATGGAAAGAAGGTGTTAAAACTGTCAACTCGCATAACAGCCACATCTTCTACTGATCAACCGTTCTCAATGAAGGTAATCATTACACCACTCTTAGCCATCGTCTTCGGAATGATCATGGTCATTTTGGACAGCACCGTCATTAATGTAGCCCTAAACAATTTTCAGCAGGTGTTTGGCAGTACAATATCTACAACCCAATGGACGGTTACTGGGTATACGCTGGCCTTGTCCGCAGTCATACCGCTTGCAGGATGGCTGACTGACAAGTTCGGATCCAAACGAATCTTTTTGATAACCATCTCGATTTTCACAATCAGTTCGGTACTATGCGCCTCGGCCCAGAGCATGCAACAACTCATCTTTTACAGAGTCATTCAAGGACTCGGGGGAGGAATGATAGCACCAATCGGAATGGCTCTCATTTTCCGGCTTGCACCTCCTGATAAACGCGGGTCAGTCATGGGGTTGCTCGGTGTCCCTATGCTAATTGCACCAATTGTGGGTCCCAGCCTTTCCGGTTGGTTGATCGAATTCGCATCATGGGAATGGATTTTCTTGATTAACGTGCCAATCGGATTTATCGCTTTCCTGCTAGGAAAGAAGCATTTGCCCGAATCCGAGAAAACTCAAGTTCCAGGATTAGATATTCTGGGGATGATCCTAGCTCCCATTGCCTTCACAGCGTTGGCATACGGCTTTACCGAAGGCGGCAGATCGAATTGGACATCCAATGAAACATTTGCAGGACTCATCATTGGTGGGATAGCACTTCTTCTCTTCATCATCGTTGAACTTCGTCATAAGCAACCATTATTGGAACTACGCGTATTTCGTTCCCCGCATTTTACCCGAGGGGTACTCCTTATGTGGCTCGCGCAAATTTGCCTGTTTGGAGTTAATATCCTGATTCCTCTCTTCCTACAATCCATCAAGCATTATACTTCTTTTAACACGGGGTTGACATTGCTTCCTCAGGCAGTCGCTGCCATGATTTTCATTTCAGTTGGGGGCAAGTTGTACGACAAGTTCGGCGCTCGTCCGGTATCACTGGCCGGATTTACAATCGTAACCATCGCGCTATTTATGTTTGCACAATTGGGGCAGAATACTTCGCCTATTTGGATACTTCTTCCGTTATTTCTGATCGGAGCCGGTATGGGTCTCACGGTTATGACACTTGAAACATACGTGCTCAGTTCCGCCCCATACAACCTGGTAGGTCGAGTTACACCACTCACGACTTCCACGCTGCAAGTTGCTACTTCGATAGCTGTAGCTGGCTTGACCGGGCTCCTTGCATCCAGAACATCGGTGCATACAGGTCAGGGAGGACATGAGGTCAATGAATTAGCCGCATTTGTTTCCGCTTTTGATGAGACGTTCTACTTGACTGCCGGAATTGCAATAATCGGTGTCATCATCGGAATCTTTCTGCGCAAACCTCAAGTTTATTCCAATGATGAACAAAGTAAAAATCCAATAATAGAGGAGGGCTAAACTCATGATGGGAAATTTAAATAAAAAACTGGAAGTCATTGAACAAAGCCTCAAAGCAAACCTCCCGGACAAGGTTTTTCACAACATCCAACAATCGATAGAAGACGTGCAACAGCTAAGTAACGTGTCTGGTTTACAGGTCGGCGAGAATGTGCCGGACTTCGTTTTACAGGATGCAGTAGGAACGAAGATTCACCTTTATCATGAATTGGCAAAAGGGCCCATAATCTTGACGTTTTACCGCGGCGGTTGGTGCCCGTTTTGCAATCTGCAGCTGAGAGCTTATCAGGAGATTCTTCCCAAAATACAGGAACTCGGCGCTAATCTGATCGCCATTTCGCCGCAAAATCCTGATAACACTTTAAGTCAGAAAGAGAAGGAACAGCTTACTTTCCATGTCTTAAGCGATACCGAAGGTCTTGTAGCTAGTCAATTCAAATTGTTGTTCGACGTTCAAGATTCGCTAAAAAGCGTGTTGGAGGGCTTTGGTGGGAACTTGGAAGAATACAATTCCATGGAGCGATGGGTGTTGCCTGTACCTGCGACTTTTGTGGTTGATTGCCAAGGGGTTATCCGTTTTTCGCACATTGATCCCAACTTTATGCGTCGTGTCGAACCCGAAGATGTTTTGAAAGTACTGGAAACTTTATAAAACCTATTTTTAAAGGAGAGAAGAACAATGGATAATAACAAAGCGGGAACAATGTTTGGAGCAATAGTAGTGACCGTCAATCAGGCCGAAGAAGTGCGTGATTTTTATAAACAGGTCATCGGATGGGACCACATCGAGATGAATAAAGGAGATTATACCGACTATAGAATGACAACATCGGACGGTCAACCAGTTGCAGGGGTTCATCATCAGGCTGGTATTTTTGCCAACGTTCCCTCTGTATGGATCTCCACTTTCTTTGTGAGCGATTTGAGGGCGAGTCTGGAAACGTGTAAAAAGCTTGGGGGTAAAGTGCTAATGGAGCCGATGAATTTCGAAAAAAACAGCGGGGCCGTAATCGAATATCCGGTAGGGGCAATCTGTGGGCTTTGTCAAATGTAATCAGAAATCTCGACATCCCTTTCTGCGTACGCCCAGCATGGGCGTCATCTCTACGGTGAAAGTCCGAAATGAGGGCTAGCGAGCGGTGAAAAGCGAAGACAGCCGAATATCCACAAGGGAGCTTCCATCTGAGAGAAGCGATGAAGCCGTAAGGGTATGTAGGAGCGCCAAGCTCTTCATGCAGTCCGGATCGGCTTTTGCGGGGTTTAAGTAACTGGAGTGCGGAAAGTGAAGCAGCCATTTTTCGGGAAGACCGGGGAATGGCTGCTTTGTTGCGTACTATTATGGCTTGATGAGGTCATGAGGAGGATTTTTGTGTCAAACCTGTTGTAATAATTTACCGTATTTGATGTTAAAGTGAGTATAGTAGCACCATCCATCTTGAAATGCGAACCAAAACACGAAAGAGAAATGAGGTTAAACGATGAGGCAACATCAACCGAACCCTGGTGTTCTGGTTCATCCCGACGGCACGACCGTCACCTGTCTGGAATGGAGCACGGACGATCATGGGGAGTATTTGCTGGTTGAACATAACATCAGCCGGAATGGTGCGATCAACGGAGCGCATTGGCATCCTTCGCTAACGGAGACGTTTACCATAATACAGGGAACCATGCGCTTCAGGGTGGACGGGAAAGACATTTGGGCCGGTCCAGGCGAACGTCTGACAGTCACGCCAGGCCAGGTCCATCAATTTTGGAATGAGAGTGACGGACAGTTGATGATGCGGCATGAGATACGCCCTCCCGGAAACCATTGGCAAATGTTCGCGCTCATTCACAAGTTAGAAACTGAAGGGAAGATGAATAAAAAAGGGATCCCTTCGAATCCGTTATGGTTGGGGCTTGCCTGGAAATCCATGGACGGATATATTGCCGGACCTCCCGTGACTGTTCAAAAGGTCGTTATGGGGGGATTGGCACGAATCGCGAATGCCCTCGGTTATACCGTAAATGGGAATTCTTGATCTGCTCTTGTCCATTTCACATTCGTTTTCCTTTAAGTGATAGCTAATTTACTAACAACACTATCGGGACCAGAAAAAATGGACCCGCCGTTGCGAACGGTATCGCGAATAAGTCTTATCATTGATTCTCGATCGGCTTTCACCGCGGAAATCCAATTCTGTGGCGCATCGGTCTCAGGGTCGTACAGGGCGCCCCAACCGGCTAACTCAAGCAATATTGGTATTAAATCCAAGCCTTTGTCCGAAAGAAAATAAACCTCTTTGCGCTTATCTGTAGCGTGGGGCTTTTTAACGAGAATGCCTTTCAACTCTAAATGAGCAAGGCGGCTGGCCAGTATATTTGATGAAATTCTCTCTTCAGACTCAATGAACTCCCCGTAGGTGTTCTTTCCGAAATATACGATGTCTCGGATAATCAGCAAAGACCAGGTATCGCCAAAAGCCTCTAAAGAAAAATTAATCGGGCAGTGTGATTTAGGATCTGAACGTTTCATAAGACCAATTTATCATACTTGCATAACAAAAGCAATATAACTTGCATTATGAAAGTAATAATCGTATACTGGGATCATTGCAGCATGTTTAAAATTTCCAATTCATGTAGGGAGGATGGATTATATGAGCATTTCTTCAATGCCTCAGATCGTTTCAGAAGAAGAGTGGCAGGTTGCTCGTCAAAAACTGCTCGTCAGAGAAAAGGAACTCACCCGCGCGTTAGACGCACTTGCTGCGGAGCGCAGAAGGCTGCCGATGGTGCGAATTGAAAAAGATTACGTGTTCGAGGGGCCAAACGGCACAGCGAGCCTGCTTGATCTTTTCGACGGGCGTCGGCAACTCATCGTCTATCATTTCATGATGGATCCAGGATCCGACCATCGCTGCCGCGGCTGCTCATCCTTTGTCGACAACATTGGTCACCTAGCTCATCTGCATGCCCGTGATACTTCCTTCATCCTCGTTTCGCCAGCACCCTTTACACAGATCGAATCTTTTCGAAAGCGTATGGGTTGGACACTCCCTTGGTTCTCCTCAAACGGCGACAATTTCAATATCGACTGCGGCGCAGGCAAAGGATTTGGCTTGAGCATCTTCCTCCGTAATGACGATAGTGTGTTTCGAACCTATTATACGACGGCACGCGGTGTAGACAGGATCAGAGCCGATTTCAATCTCCTCGATCTGACGCCTTACGGTCGTCAGGAGGATTGGGAGGATTCACCTGAAGGGTGGCCGCAAACACCTCCATACACGTGGTGGCGATTACACGACGAGTACGAAGTATGACCCAGGATGTTTTTTCCTAATTATTTTTGTCGTAATGTATGTATCATGATAGTAAAGGAGCTGAGCATATCGCTTAGAAACAAGTGATATGCTCATTTTTTGATGACTTCAGCTTCCATGAAAAAAAAAGATGCCCGCATTTGTGAGCATCCTTTTATGCCTTGGCTTTTTAGTTATTTTCAGCAGCCCGGGAATTTGGCCGTGATCATAAAACGTTCCGAATTCGTCTGGATGCCTTTTTCCGTTTGATGATCCTTGATGAATTTTTGCAGGATTTGATAATCCAATTCATTTTGCCCGAAATCGGGAATGGTTTGAGTATGCTTGAGCAGGAAAATCAAGTCTTCGTCCGTCTGATAATATTCGGTGGCATTATATTCAGACAACTGAATATCGGAAAAACCCTCTTCGCTTAATTCTGCCATGTATCGCTTTTTTAATGTCCCAGGCTTCGTCCCCGAAGCCTGCCCTCTTCCGAACGCTTCTTTAATATTTAACTTGTCGTTTTCACTTACCTGCTGCGTGAGGAATAACCCACCGTTCACGAGCACTTTTGCTATTTCTTTAGCACAAAAAGGCGAATGCCTGCAGGTAACGACATTAAAAAAGCTCGCGGGGAAATCCAGCTTCATTGCATCCATCTGTAAAAAACGAACATTAGGTACACCTGATTTCATGGCGTTGCGGTTTGCCGTTTCAATCATTCCGCTCGACCAGTCGATCCCAACGAGAAGCAATAGCGATTCAGCTATAGATAAAATGGCTTCACCGCCGCCTGTGCCGATGTCAAGCAAGAGGTCCGATTTTTTGCATGCCTTTGTTACTTCATTATAGAAATCCCACTTTACCCCTTCGGACACGCATTTCACATGACTGAAATCCCATCCGTTTAACTTACCGACTTTATCATAAAATTGTTGATATTCTTGAGGATTCATATTTTTTCACCTTCCAACATTTCACCTCATTTGAAAGATTAGATCCATTATATTTCGAAGATCGGTTGTTAATCAATAAAAGTAGCGCACCATTTTCACAGCCTTGTCTGCATGTATTGGACATTGTCCGAATAAGTTTAAAAAGGTAAACAGGACAAACAGTAGGTGGGATGCGACCAATGGAATTAAAAAAGCAAAGCTTTATGCGCGGGACGTTTATTTTGACCGTATCGTCATTTTTTACTAAAGGGCTCGGGTTTGTAAACGGCATATTGCTGGCGCGTTTTTTGGGAGCGGAAGGAGTCGGGCTGCTTATGATCGCTCATCCGCTGCTTCCGCTATTTATAACGATGACGGAACTGGGGCTTCCGGTCGCGATTTCGAAGCTGGTGTCGGAGGCGGAGGCCAGGCAGGATGAAGCGCGGATAAAACGGATTCTCGCCGTATCCTTAACGGTTACGGGCAGCTTAAGCATCGTATTGACAACGGTGGCTCTCCTTGGCTCCAAGTGGATCGCCTCGATTGTATTAGCTGATCAACGAGCCTATTTAGCAATGGTCGCCATCACCCCGATCATTCCGATTATCGCCATATCCGCCGTGCTGAAGGGATATTTTCGCGGCAGACAAAACATGAACCCGCTCGCCTTATCCGACATCTTGGAGAATTTGGCGCAAATCGTCGTCATTTTCGGCGTGGTCAAACTGCTGCTTCCCTACGGGATCGCCTATGCCGCCGCAGGAGCGATGGGAGCTTCGGTGATCGGAGAGGGAGTCGGTCTAATCTATTTGTTTTCGGTGTTCAAATGGGCAAACCGGGAGAAGGTCAAGGAAAAACCTCAGCTTACGCCAAAAACCTTGCTCAAAGGAGACAGCACGCTGCGAGACCTACTGCGCATCGGCTTGCCGATGACTGGCAGCGGCTTTATCCATTCCATCTACCATGCGTTTCTTCCGCTGGTGATTACGAAAAGCCTGGTGCTGTTCGGCGTCGGTGTCGAGATGGCGACCAAGCAATTTGGTCTGCTGGCAGGTTACGCCATTCCGCTGCTGTTCCTCCCCAGCTTTTTTACCCAATCGTTATCAACGGCATTAATTCCCGCGATCAGCGAAGCGAGTGCGAACAACAACAGCCAGCTCGTACACAGCCGCATGGACATGGCCATGCGTACCGGGCTTCTTGTCGGCGTGCCCTGCACCATCATTTTATATTTATGGGCGGTTCCGCTGACGACGGTGATCTATCATGCACCGGAAGCGGGCGTACTGCTCAAGCTGCTGGCACCGCTATTTTTCCTTTATTATTTTGAGGCGCCTTTGAAGGCCATTTTACTTGGTCTGGGTAAAGCGTCTACCGTGATGTGGAACCATATCATGACGAATATTTTTGAGGTGAGCCTCATCTTCGTGCTCGGTAGCAACATCGGGATCCAAGGCGTCGCCATGGCATTCGGGCTGGGCATCCTGCTGCTCACCGTGCTGAATTTTTTTGCCGTAGCCGGAACGATCGGTTTTTATTTAGATTTCCGTATTCTGCTCAAGGCGGGAACGGGAGGAATCGTCATGACGGTTACCAGTCTGGCAGCTCACCGTTTTCTGATACGCATGGACTTGGGGCAGACGGTCGCGCTGTTCGGAGCGCTGCTCGTTTCGTTGCTCGCCTATTTTGCCGTATTGCAGCTCACCCGCGCTTTGCGCAGCGGACCGATCACGCCGACGATTACGCCGGTTTCCTGAATGGGAGGATCGGGAGGGTAAATAGCATCTTCAAGAAGAATCCGGAGCGTAATTGCCCCGGATTTTTTGGTTTGTGATTCATGTTGAAAGTCTTCCATTTAGAACGTGTATTCGCTGACAAACAGCTGTTCATTCTCAAATATAAAATACTTTTATAAACGGATGATAGACTTCCTGGTCATTGTCGAACTTGCGGCGAATGTTGGGGAATTCTTTATAATTCAGCTGTCGGAGAGCGATTTATTCCCACAAATAAGGCCGGCTCATTAGCTACAAAAATTTTAGTTTAATTCAGATTATAGATAATTTAAATGTATTCATGTAAAATAATTGAAATAAAATGCATCGCTGAAAGGAGAAGAACGAGCATGCTCGAGCTCAGTTTTCAAAATCCAGACAAGCTTGTTACCGTCGCGCATGCCTTGTCTACTCGCGCCCGCGTCGATATGCTTCAGCTACTGAGTACCAAAAGTATGAATGTGGTGGAGATCGCGGAAGCGCTAAAGCTGCCGGTCTCGACCGTGGCCAACAATGTAAAGGTGCTGGAGGCCGCCAAGCTGATCAGTACTGAGCTGCTCCCTGCTTCGCGCGGGGCGATGAAGGTGTGCAGCCGTAATTATGATGACATTCGAATCGCGTTTAATGTCGAGAAGACGATCCCGAGAGGGATGCTCAGCACCTACGAAATGGAGATGCCGATCGGTCATTATAGCGACTGCGAGGTTCATCCGACATGCGGCATGGCGAGTGCTGAAGGTATGATCGTCCGGGAGGATGAGCCGGCCAGCTTCTACCATCCGAAGCATATCGGAGCGCAAATGATCTGGCTTCGCAAGGGTTTCCTGGAGTATCTTTTACCTCTCGAAATCCCTTCCAATGCCCGTATCGACGCTTTGGAAATATCCATGGAAATGTGCTCCGAGGCGCCGAATTACGATAACAATTGGCCTTCAGACATCACGCTTTGGATCAATGGCGTTGAGCTCGGCACCTGGACGAGCCCGGGCGACTTCGGTGATCGGCGCGGCAAGCTGAACCCGGCCTGGTGGCCGGATTGGTCGACGCAATACGGATTGCTGAAAACATGGCGCATAGATCGAAATTTGACGACGCTGGACATGGAGAAGACCTCGGGGGTGACAATTGACGAATTGAAACTTATTCATCGCCCCAACATCCGACTTCGGGTCGGCGTGAAGTCGGATGCGGTTCACCAGGGTGGTATGAATTTGTTCGGAAGGCATTTTGGCGATTACGAGCAGGACATTATGGTGAAAGTCTATTATGTAACCGAATAATGATATCGAAAAGCTTTTGTTTACAGATTATTTGTAACCAAGAGCTTTTTTACTCCTATTAATCCCATTAATTAGAATGAAAGCGTTGACATTATGATGAAACGGAATTATTATAGCCTCAAAGGTACAAAAAAATTGAAATAAAACAATAATTTTGGTGCCTTGAAATGAGATTATCCAAGACGGGGGAGGAAAATATGAGGAGAAAATTTGGTTTAATATTAGTGACATTGATGTCGTTAGCTCTGGTGCTTGGCGCTTGCGGCGCCAGCAATACCGGATCAAAAACTTCAGATGGTGCCGAGAATACAACCAGCGCACCGGGCTCCGATTCGGGCAGCGGCAAGAAGGTCACACTTTCGTTCTGGACGCTCTTTAGTGGGGGAGACGGTGACAACATGCAAGCGATGATCGATGAGTTCAACAAGACTCATCCGGACATTCAAGTGAAGAACACGAAACTGGAATGGGGAGAATATTACACGAAGCTAATCACAGCTGTCGGCAATGGCAACGGTCCCGACGTCGGAATTTCTCATACCTCCCGCCTACCCGATCTAATCAACCAAGGCGTCGTAAGCGAGCTGGACGATGTGGCCCAAGCTGCAGGCGTCGACTGGAGTTCTTATAACTCCAACTTGCTGAACGCTACCGTCGTAGATGGCAAGCATTACGCCGCCCCGATCGATACGCATCCGTTCATTATGTATTACAACAAGAAGCTGCTGAAGGACGCAGGACTTCTCGGAGATGACGGCAAACCGGTCATGGAGCAATCCGCAGACGGCTTCGTCGCTTTCTTGGAAATGCTTAAGCAGAAGCTGCCGTCTAAAGTGACACCGTTTGCGTTGTCCAATACCAATGACGATCCGTACCGCTTGTGGTGGGCGCTATACTCCCAACTCGGGGGCAACGACGTCATCTCTGACGACCTCAAGAAGGCAGCGCTCGACGCAGACAAGGGCGCGAAGGCGGCCGACTATATCCAGAAGCTATATTCGAACGGCTACATCAAGAAGAATGACCCGGATTTCTACAAGAACTTCCAGAGTGGAACAGCAGCCATTATGATGACGGGCGTCTGGGCGACGGGAACCTGGGAAGCGACGAAGGACCTTGAATTTGGCGCTATGCCGATTCCGAAGATCTTCGACCAGGCAGCAACATGGGGGGATTCGCATACGATAATCCTTCCTGTAGCGAAAAAGGAAGACCCGGATAAGGCCAAGGCCGCTATGATCTTCGCTGACTGGCTAGCATCCAACGGCCAGACCTGGGCGAAGGCGGGACATATTCCTTCCAAGCCTTCCGTGCTCGAGAAGCAGGAATTCAAGGACCTTCCATATCGCAGCGACTACGCTTCCGTAGCCGATACGGTCAAGTTCAACAAGCCTTCAACAAAGAACTGGCAGATTCGCGACAATGCCCTGTTCAAGTACTTGAATGAAGTATGGACGAACAAGATGTCACCGGCGGACGCCATGACGAAGATGCAGGATGCGATCCAGAAAGTATTAGACGAATAGCACCGAATACAAGGAAGCCGACAAGCTTGCGGGCAACGTCCGTAAGCTTGCCGAGCTGCCCCGGCGAGGTGAGAGTAATTTGAGAATAAGCAAGCTGAGAGCGGATTTGCTGGCCCTTCTTTTTTTGCTGCCTTTTGTCGTCATTTATGTTTTGTTCACGATTTGGCCGATGATCAAGGGTGTCGAGATGACGTTCTACAAATGGACCTTGATTAAGAAGATGTCTTACGTAGGCTGGGATAACTATAATCGTATGCTTCATGACCGGGAAGTGTGGGAAGCGATTTGGCACTCGACGTTTTTCGTGATCCTAACGACGCCGACGATGATCGTGCTGGCAATTGTACTTGCGCTAATCGCCAATCGCAAGTCGAGGCTGCAGAAGCTGTACAGGACCGTATTCTTTATCCCGAGCGTTCTTTCCGTGGCTGTTGCTTCATTCCTTGGCCTGTTTATTTTTCAACCCTACATGGGCTTCGTGAACACCTTCCTTCATTGGATTCACTTGCTTCCCGAGAGCAGTGAGATCTTCTGGCTGACGGAAACCGGGTTGTCCTGGGTGGCCGTCGCTGTTATCACCCTCTGGTGGACGGTCGGCTTCAATTTCATACTTTATCTCTCAGCCATGCAGGAAATTCCGGACGAGATTAATGAGGCGGCCCGGCTGGATGGAGCGAACAACTGGAATATCTTCTGGAACATCACGTTCCCGCACCTTAGCCCGATCACGAAGACCATCACGATGTTGCAGATTATTAGCTCGTTCAAGGTCTTTATGCAGATCTACATTATCACGGGCGGCGGTCCGCTTGATAAGACGCGGCCGATTATCCAGCT
Organism: Paenibacillus mangrovi; assembly: GCF_022898935.1. Lineage (GTDB taxonomy): Bacteria > Bacillota > Bacilli > Paenibacillales > Paenibacillaceae > Paenibacillus_AQ > Paenibacillus_AQ mangrovi. The sequence goes on from NZ_JALIRP010000009.1 coordinate 114,565, forward strand.
CATTTATCAGACGGGCTTCCGTAAGAATGATTTGGGCTACGCGGCGACGATGTCATACGTGGTGTTCGTGATTCTGCTCGTTCTGTCAGCCGTCCAATATTGGATCAACAACCGGAAGGAGGCATAGATCTAGATGAAATGGCTATATCGGGTAATCTCGCTGATTGTGGCATTTTTCTTTCTTGCGCCGATCATCTGGATGCTGGTTGTATCGGTCAAGGAAGAAGGCATGAAGATCGTGTCGCTTGGAGACTGGTTCACGCCACCCTATTCGTTAGCGGTGTACGATGAGATCCTGAGCACAACCAAGCTCATGCACTGGACGCTCAACAGCTTCCTCGTGGCGATCTTCGTAACGATTTTTACCGTGGCGATTGCGGCCATGGCGAGCTTCGCAATCTCGAAGATTCCGTTCCGTTACCGCTCTTTTATCTTCTTCTTCGTGTTGGCGGGTCTGCTTATTCCAGGCGAAGCGGTGATTATTCCACTCTACCAAGTGGCCAAGGACATGAATATTCTGAACAGCTACCAAGGCCTTATTTTGCCTGCGCTTGCGTCTCCGGTGGCGGTTATCGTGTTGAAAAGCTTTTTCGATGGCGTTCCGAACGAACTGGTCGAGAGCGTACAGATCGATGGAGCAGGGGTCTGGCGCATCTTCTGGTCTATCATGCTGCCATTGACGCGGCCCGCCCTGGCCTCGATGGCAATTCTGACCTTCATTGGCTCGTGGAACAACTTCCTATGGCCTTTCCTGTCCGTAACAGACGACAACCTCTTCACGCTTCCGATGGGAATTCCAACCTTAATGAACCAGTATTCGGAGGATTATGTGAAGCCAATGGTCATTAATACGCTCTCGTCGCTACCAATTCTTCTTCTGTTCGTTATCTTTGAACGTCAGATCGTTAAGGGCATCAGCATGACGGGGATCAAAGGATGAGTGCAGCTCCGATGGAGGCCAAGAAGAGGGAAAGGGCGATTGATCTCTTCAAGGGACTTCTCGTCATCGGCATGGTTTACTGCCATACGCTTCAATTTTTCAGCGATCAACTGGTTTACCCTGATGGGCAGCGCATCATAGACATTATTAATTTGATCACTTTCTCCGGATTCGTGTTCAGCTTCGGGTACGTTTCGCAGCTTGCCTATTATTCGAAGCCGTTTCGGAAGGCGGCTCCCCGGATGGTGCTAACCGCGCTCAAGACGATCCTGGCTTTCTACGTATCCGGCGCAGCGTTCCGGATTTTCATCGATGGACGTGAGCTCGATTGGGAAACCATTCGCCCGATTCTGCTGATTCGGGATATGCCGGGGTGGTCTGAGTTCCTGATTTCCTTCACCTATCTGATGATCATCGGATTGGTTTTGTTTGTACCGCTTCGTTGGTTGGCTGCAAGAAAAGCACTCGGCTTCGCGGTTGCCGGCATGCTGCTCATCTTTACGTTTATTCCATACGGTTCCGTCCATCTCACTCAGCTCGGACCGTTGATCGGAACGCGCGAATTTGCTTCGTTCCCCGTGCTTCAATATTTACCTTATTACATTGCCGGCGTCCTGTTCGCCAAGCACCGCATAACGTGGGACTGGCGAGTGCTGATTGCGGCTGCTGCAGCCTCGGGCAGCTTTGTCTGGAGATGGGTGTCATCCGAAAATCAAGTCTTGCCAGAACGGTTTCCGCCTTCGGTATGGTGGATCATCGGCTCCGCATTGATTCTCTATGGCTATTATTTGCTGTCCCGTCTCATGGATCGAATCCCGGTTTCGCTGACGCCACTGGAAGCGATGGGACGCAATGTGCTGTGGTTTCTGGTCATGAGCAATATGCTTATTTTTGCCCTGAAGAGCAAACAACCGAATTTGATGCTGGGCGAGGCAGAATGTCTATGGCTTGCTGGCGTTCTGCTTGCCATCACAGGCTTCGGCGTTTGGATTGTTACGAAGCCGCCGCGTAATAACGGGCAGGTCTTTCAGTCCCACAAGATCATGACTCTCATCCTAAATAAAGAGGAGCAGGAGAGCGATAAACCGACGACCCCCGCATGATGCGGGCGATGGAGATTCGGACGATCGGCTGACTTTCGGCCTGTACACCTTGAAGGAACAGCCGGATGGAACATTAAAATGCATCAAGAACTTGAAGGCTATTAATTTCGAAGAAGACGTACGCAAAGGACTGTGATAAAACATGAGTATTCAGAGCTATCGACAAAACTATCCGAGACCGCAATTCGTTCGGTCTGCATGGAGCAACCTGAATGGAGAATGGGATTTTCGCTTTGACGACGGCAATGTGGGAGAGAGTGAACATTGGTACGATTCGTATGAGACGGAACTGCGCATTCGCGTTCCGTTTGTCTACGAAACGAAGGCCAGCGGCATCGGGGATTCTAAGTTCCATCCGTATGTTTGGTATCAGCGCAGCTTTACGGTTCCGGCAGAGGCCGTCAGCAAACGGATTATGCTGAATTTTCAAGCAGTCGATTACGTAGCCAAAGTATGGGTCAACGGCAACTTCGTTGGTAACCACAAGGGCGGATACACGGCTTTTTCATTTGATATCACTTCAAAAGTGAGGAAGGACGACGGCGAGAACCGAATCGTCGTCAAGGTCGAAGACAGCAACGACGTCACGCAGCCTCGGGGCAAGCAGCGCTGGAGAACCGATAACTTTGGCTGCTGGTACGTGCAAACGACGGGAATATGGCAAACGGTGTGGCTGGAGTATGTGGACGAACGGCATCTGCAATCCGTGAAGATTACGCCCGACCTGGACACGAATTCGGTTCGATTCGATTATCATATGAGCGATGAAGCCGTAGATGAGAGTCACTTGTTGACGACAAAAATAACGATGGATGGGCGACTTATTAAGCAGGCCAGCATCGTGGTGGATCGATCGCAACTGACCGCAGGCGTGGAGTTGATCAGCGATTCGCGGGAATGGAGGGTGGAAACGTGGAGTCCGGAGCATCCGAAACTCTACGAAGTGGAGTTCGTCTTGACGAATTCGGCGAATTCCGTACTGGACAAGGTGCAATCGTATTTCGGTCTACGCAAGGTTTCGATTCAGAAGGGCAAAGTTCTTCTGAACAACGCGCCGATCTATCAGCGTTTGATTCTGGACCAGGGGTACTGGACGGACAGCCATCTGACGCCTCCTTCCGAAGAAGCCATCATTGAAGATATCGATAAAATCATGGCGATGGGGTACAACGGTGTGCGCAAGCATCAGAAGATCGAAGATCCACGATTCCTGTATTGGTGCGATGTGAAAGGACTTCTCGTCTGGTCTGAGATGGCCGCCACGTACGAATTCAACGACCGGGCCGTCAATCGGTTCACCAAGGAGTGGCTGGACATCGTTCAGCAGCAGTACAATCATCCGTGCATTATCACTTGGGTTCCATTCAATGAATCCTGGGGAATCGGCAACGTGTTCGTCGACCGGAGGCAGCAGCAGTTCACGGAAGCTATCTATCACTTGACCAAGTCGATCGATCCGAACCGGCCGGTCATCGTGAACGATGGTTGGGAGCATACCGTCTCCGACATCGTGACCTTACACGACTACGAGGAGTCGGGCGAGCGGTTCCGGAAGCGCTATGCCAACAAAGACGCGATTACGAGCAACGAAATCTCGCATATGAATTGGAAGTATGCGATCGCTCAGGGCTATGAATACCGCGGCCAGCCGATTATCATCAGCGAGTTCGGCGGCATCGCCTTCAAGTCTGAAGAGGGCTGGGGTTACGGCAACCAGGTCGACTCGGAGGAAGCGTTCCTGGATCGGTTCGAGCGTATTACGCAAGCCATCAAGGACATGGATTACATTTGCGGGTACTGCTATACTCAAGTGACCGACGTGCAGCAAGAAGTGAACGGACTTCTGACCGAGGATCGACAGCCTAAAATTCCGCTGGAAAAGATTAAAGCGATTAACCTGGCATAAAAGACAGCAGAGCCCTTTGGACGCTTCAAGGAAGCGGGTCAGGACCTGTTTTCAGTAAAAGAAAAAAACACCTTATCCTACAAGCTGCTTTCTGTATTGAACAGGAAGCAGCTTAGAGTATGCAAGAATTTCAATGAGGTTTGCCTTAAGAGATGGAACGGTACTATTGTGCTTTTCCCAACAGCTCTGCCAGTTTGCTGAACGGATGGTTTTCCTCGAGGCCTGTAGAATATACCAGCTCCGAGACGTTAGCTGATCTGTTGCAGCATTATTGGTAACCAATTTGTAAATGATGGGACAGTTCATACTTATTTATTAAATCCCCCACTTGCCGGAACCTTAACGGTTATGGCTCGATTTCCATCGATTTTATACCATACGACCTGATCAGTGGATGATATGGTGCAAATCGAGGAGTTTCTTTTATCAATGGGTTGGATACCATCTTCACTGATATAGGATCGTCCATTGGTTGCGACCCGAAGCTGCTTGAGACGATTCTGGAGATAAAGCCAGAGAGAGTAGGGTATGAGCTGTAATCCTTCTACGCTGGCACGGGATTTGAGGGTGCTCGAGGATGGCGGGTATCGGACGTGCCATTCATAAAATGCACAGAATCGCGTCGTGGTGCGGTTCTTTTTGTCTTGCTTGGGACAGCAGGCCGATAACCACTTGTACTCGAAAAATAGACTGTTCCCATTAGGAACAGTCTATACGATAAGCTTTAGCCTGGATTCCGGCTTTCAGCCCAATTTTAAATTAGACCGTTCAATTACTTGAATGACAGTAAAGTATGTGATAACATTCAATTAATTGAATGATGGAGGGGATTATTGATGGTCCGAGAAAAGGATAATATTGATGTCCAAGGTGCACTCACTGAAATCAAGCGACTGGAACGTGAAGTTCGATTAAGAGGTCATTGGATCGGATGGTTATGGTTCATGATGGGGGTCGTTATCGCCGCTTTTGGCGTATTAGCTCCTCCCGTTACGACCGGGTGGCTGCAATATGTAGTTACTCTTGCAGTGCCTGTCCTAGGCATATTCGCACTGTTCTTCGCTGCGCGACAGCAAGTGGTTAGTCGAGTCAATCAGTGGATTCAATATCCTGTTACCTGGATTTTTTGTGGATTTGTTTTGGTGGATGTGATTTTTCGCCTTTCGATGCATCCTGATCACCTCTCCATTTGGGTAGTAATTCTGGGAGTTCTGCCAGCAATACCATGCTGGTATGCAGCTTGGCGGGTGTGGCGTTCATGAACTCATCGGAGAATCATTTTCGGCATAAGTTGGATGAATTGATACATGTACCGGTGCGGTTATCCATTATGGCGGCACTTGCTCCGGCGGAACGAGTTGACTTTCAATTTTTGCGTGATGCCATTGAGGTTAGTGATTCCCTATTATCTAAACATCTTAGCGTCCTTGAAGCAGCAGGATACGTGGAAGTAATTAAGGGTTATGTGGGAAAACGACCAAGAACTTGGCTTGCAATCACCGAAACCGGACGAACTGCATTTAAAGATTACGTTGAGGTCTTACGTTCAATTGTAGAAGCAAAACCAGCACCTCAGGAATAAAGTTGGACAAAGCAATTGCGGAAGCCGCTGATATCCAATGCTTCCCCACCTTTTATATGTAGACTCTGCTTACCCGGCACATGTGGAGAGTGTGGCGTGGTTGGAATTAGTATAATGTAAAAAGAACGAATTTCTGATTGGGGAATTCGTTCTTTTTCTTAAAGTCTGACAAGATAAAAATTTCCTGTTTAATTTAATATAAATATGGTCAGAAAGCACTGCTGTGGACAAATTATTTATTTTTGAAGCAGTTGCTTGGTTGGATGTCCAAGTGTACTATTGTTTAATCAATTATGTTATTAAGCATGATATAAGTGGATAAGAAGTCGAACATTAGACGTTATATTTTGGGTCAAAGTTTGATTAATGAGAGGATTTGAGTCTGAAGTGAACAATAATTTTTGGCTTGATTTACCCCGGCCTTTTTTTGTACTTGCACCAATGGAAGATGTGACGCACGTTGTTTTTCGTCATGTCGTGAGTAAAGCAGGAAGACCGGATGTGTTTTTTACGGAATTTGCGAATACGGAGAGCTATTGTCACCCAGAAGGAAATCATAGTGTGCGTGGCCGTTTACTATTTACCGAGGATGAACAACCCATGGTTGCACATATATGGGGCGATAAGCCTGAGTATTTTCAAAAAATGAGTATCGATATGGCGAAGTTAGGATTTAAAGGGATCGACATCAATATGGGTTGTCCTGTTCATAATGTGGCATCCAATGGGAAGGGGAGTGGCTTAATTCTCCGTCCAGAGATTGCAGCTGAAATCATACAAGCAGCAAAGGCAGGAGGATTGCCTGTAAGTGTGAAGACCAGACTTGGTTTCACAAGGGTTGATGAATGGCTGGACTGGCTGACACATATATTGAAGCAAGATATAGCTAACCTTTCGATCCATTTGCGTACAAGAGAGGAAATGAGCCAAGTCGATGCGCATTGGGAACTGATTCCTGAAATTAAGAAACTTCGAGATCGTGTGGCACCACATACGCTATTGACGATTAATGGAGATATTCCTGACCGTCAAACGGGCTTGAAGCTAGCTGAACAATATGGTGTGGATGGGATCATGATCGGGCGTGGTATTTTTAAAAATCCATTTGCCTTTGAAAAAGAGCCGAGGGAACATAGCAGTACCGAATACCTTGATCTTTTAAGATTGCAGCTGGATCTCCATGATCAGTATTCCCAAGAATTAGAGACACGTCCATTCAAAGCTCTTCATCGCTTTTTCAAGATTTATGTCAAAGGGTTTAGAGGGGCAAGCGAACTAAGAAATCAATTGATGAGCACAGCGTCTACAGATGAAGTGCGTGCGCTTCTGGACGAATTTTCACAACATATGGATGAGGGCGGAGACAGTTAAAATTAAACGAGATATGGTTTCAAAAAAAGAGAGCCTAACAGCCGCGAATACGGATAGACAGGGTTTGAGAATATAGGAGGATACATGTCCTGGAGTAAATTGAAGCAACAACTGGAGAGTTTTCTCTGTCCTGCGTTAGATGGAAGGGTTGAATACCGTGCAACGGGTTATCGTTATTTACCTGATAAAGCAGGGCTTTGTTATATTTCTGTAGATAAAAAGGACGTACTCCGAATGAATGATAGAACGAGTTCAATCAGATGGTATCAGACGGAGCTGGAAATTAAGAATGACTCAAGTTTCCAAATTCCGATCAGCGATGAAGAAATGGAAGCAGTCAGAAAGGATACCAAGGGGACCGTTCCGGAGGATCGTCTAAAAGTCATTGCAAGAAACAGAAAAATATCAGGATATGCAAAGGAGCTTTTGACGGCACAGGCTTCATTAAGCAAATCAAATTTTGTCGTTGTAGCGAATAAGTTTTTATCGACTTCTATAGAAGAAAGCATCGAGAGCAATGACATCTTATTGAATATTCTAGCTTTGGTGGACAGACGAATTGGAAAAAAACGAATTTTAAACATGTCCGAAAAGATGAAGTTAAAGCATCCCATTGTGCAGTATTTCTATGAACTACGGCGTAGTACATGTTGAGAATAAAGAACTTTCGTCGCGTCGATCCATGGCTATAAAATAGAGAAAAGAAGCAATGACGAGAAACCCTTCTAGCGAAGGGTTTTTATATCGTTTATACTTATAAAGCCAATTTACTTTCTAGGAGTTGTCTAACGAACCATGAACAAGAAAGAAGTCGCGCACATACGCAAGCAGTTTAAGCTGGATAATCATTTGATGAATATTTACGATATTCTTAACGTGTACATTATGAAGGAAACGAACGAAATTTATCACTGGGAGCGGAGTCCCTTTGAGTTAGTGGACCGGGAGAAGCAGGAGCTGTACATGGGCAATTTCAAAAAGCTGCTGACCGGCGAATTGGATCATAAGCTGTTCGAGCTCAAGTTTCAGGAGGAAGCGGAAGATCAGAAAGACCCTTCGCGGGTGCTGCTTCACCAAGCTATGCAGACGGGGGATCCGGAGGAGTGGCAGGATCTGATGCTGCTGCTGGTGGACAAAATGATGGCGGACACGACGTATGAACGGGATACGGTCATTACGTTCGTACGCGGACAATACTACCGGCCGACCAAGGCGAGAAATGATGAAGCCGAAGAGACTGGGAATGACGAAGTGTTCGGGCATCCGTTCATTCTATGCAGCGTGAACTCTACGGAGAAGCAGCGGAAGGCGCTCTTGTTCGACTATGTGGAGAGAGAGTTTAAGTACAATATCATTGTAGATCCGATCATCAAGCTTAGCACACCGGAGCAAGGGTTCTTTTATCCCAGCGTGACGGACAATTATTCCGACGTGAACCGGGTTCTATATGCTACGGGAAAATCGAATGATCCGAATGAGCATTTCATCTCTGAGGTCTTGAATGCGGAACGGTCTGTGACGGCACTGGAAGAGAGAGAGATCTTTGAAGACATCGTGAAAGAAGTGGCGGGCGAACAGCTGGACTCCGCCACGATCGCACACGTGTACGAGGAGATTCATCATGTGATTGAATCCCACCAGGATGAGGAGGAACCTCCGAAGCTGGATTATACCGATGTGGAACGCGTGCTGACAGCAAGCGGCGTGGACAATGTGACCAAGGAAGCCGTGGAACGGGCATTTGAGACCATCGTTGACGATAAGAACTATGAACTGAAGGCGAAAAGCGTTATCCCGAAATTTACGTCAAAATCGATAAAGATCGATACCAAGGTTGCCACGATTTCAATCAGTCCACAGGATTTAAGGTATATTAAACAGGTGAGCTTTCAAGGCAAACGCTGCATTATGATTGAGGTTGACGAAGATGCCGTCATTGAGGGCTTTACGCTCAACACAGAGACGTTATTGGAAAGAGCGGATTGAAGCGATAGCAGCCTTTGAATTGGATTTCGCATTGCCAAAACAGCCCCTAGAATACTGGTGATAGAGTAGATCAAAGCAGTAATTTAAAAAAGCATCCGAAAAACGGATGCTTTTTGGCATAAACAAAATATAAATTTAGGATTACACCGTGTTATTGATTCCCGTATTGGAGCGTACGAGAATTTCATCGAATTCGACTTGATTGTCTGCTTTTCCTGTTTTACGCGACAGCATGGTGCCGATAAAACCAGCGATAAAGCCGAGCGGAATGGAAACAATGCCTGGAGTCGTAAGAGGATACAGCGCGTGTCCAACGAATATCGCCTTTCCGGCTTCAGGATTAAATACGTTTGGACTGACGATAACGAGTCCCACGGAGCTAATCAGACCAACCACCATAGCCCAGATCGCACCATTCGTATTAAATCGCTTCCAGAAAATTGTATATAGAATAACAGGTAGGTTTGCACTCGCAGCAACGGCAAACGCTAGCGATACTAGGAATGCAACGTTAAGATTTTTAGCAAATAAGGCTAGAATAATGGAAATTATAGAAATTCCGATGGAAGCATAACGTGCCATACTGATCTGCTGTTTCTCTGTCGCTTTCCCTTTTTTCAAGATTTGATTGTAGAAGTCGTGGGAGAAGGCAGCAGCGGCGGTAAGCACAAGTCCTGCTACAACGGCGAGAATGGTCGCAAATGCTACAGCAGAAATAAATGCAAATAGCATATTGCCACCCAGTGCTTTTGCGAGCAGCGGAGCAGCCATGTTCCCTGCTTTATCCGCAACGGTAATATCACCATTTCCAACGAAGGCAGCAGCGCCAAAACCTAAGAAAATCGTCATAACATAGAAAATACCGATAATCCAAGTTGCGTATACAACAGAGCTGCGAGCTGTTTTCGCATTTTTAACCGTAAAGAAGCGGACAAGAATATGAGGGAGGCCTGCAGTTCCAAGTACTAATCCCATCGTCAAGGACAGTGTATCCAGACCATCTTTATATTTAACACCAGGGTTAAGGAAATTCTCTTTGAGTGGCGTTGCTTCTTTGACATGATCGAACATGCCTGTGATGCTCCAGTTGAATTTGTATAGCACGATAATCGAGATTAGAAGCGTTCCGCCCATAAGCAAAATTGCTTTGATAATCTGTACCCAGCTCGTTGCGTGCATTCCGCCAAAAGTAACGTAGACTGTCATGAGAACACCTACGATGATGACGGAGGTTGAAAAATCAATCCCGAGAAGCAGCTTGATCAAAGCTCCTGCACCTACAAGCTGTGCAAGCATATAGAAGATGGATATGGCAATAGTATTAAACGCAGCAAATCCGCGAATTTTTGCAGTTTTAAAGCGAACGGCAATCATATCCGCAAAAGTATATTTTCCTAAATTTCTTAAAGGTTCTGCGACTAAAAAAAGTACGACTAAGTAAGCAACAAGGAATCCGATACTGTAGAAAAATCCATCAAATCCTGCTAACGCAATCGATCCCGCAATTCCTAAGAACGAAGCCGCTGACATATAGTCTCCGGCAATCGCCATCCCGTTCTGCCATCCGGTCAATCCGCCTCCAGCAGTATAGAATTCGCTTGCAGATTTATTTTTTTTCGAAGCCCAGTATGTAATGACGAGTGTCAAGGCAACGATGACTAAAAACATAATAAATGCAGCAGTGTTCATAGCGACCTCTCTTTCTCAGCTACAATTTGGTCGGAAATTCTATCGAATTTAGTAGCTTTTTTGTAGTAGATCATACAAAATGCCCAGGTCATGATAAATTGCAGAAAGGCAAAGACCCAAGCCCATGTAATACTGCCGTAAAAGGAATGATTCAAGATGTTAGTGTAGGATGTAAGGATCGGTAGGGCGAAATAGAAGCAAAGGAAGAAGATTGTTAGAGGAATAATGAATGTTTTCTTTGTTCGAATCAGCTTTCTGAAGTTATCTGACTTCGCAATTGATGAGTATTGTTCGGGAGTTAATTCCTGCCTCGCACGATCGGCGGTTAACTTTTTTTTTGCCATCAGCAATCCCTCTCATTCAATTAATATACCTGCATAGTACAAAAACGAAGCGCTTTCAAAACATGCCGTACAATTGTAAGTGGCCACCACCTTCAACGCAAATATGTACAATTTGTGAAAAAAACAATTCGAAAATATTATACAATAATGTTTAAAGTTGTAAAGATATAAATTGTTTGTATTTTTTAATCGTCCGAAGCTGACCTTGAAGCAGGAGCTGTACATGGGCAATTTCAAAAAGCTGCTGACCGGCGAATTGGATCATAAGCAGTTCGAACTCAAGTTTCAGGAGGAAGCGGAAGATCAGAAAGACCCTTCGCGGGTGCTGCTTCATCAAGCTCTGCAGACTGGAGATCCGGAGGAGTGGCAGGATCTGATGCTGCTGCTCGTGGACAAAATGATGGCGGACACGACGTATGAACGGGATACGGTCATTACGTTCGTACGCGGACAATACTACCGGCCGACCAAGGCGAGGAATGAGGAAGCCGAGGAGACAGGGAATGACGAAGTGTTCGGGCATCCGTTCATTCTATGCAGCGTGAACTCTACGGAGAAGCAGCGGAAGGCGCTCTTGTTCGACTATGTGGAGAGAGAGTTTAAGTACAATATCATTGTAGATCCGATCATCAAGCTCAGCACACCGGAGCAAGGGTTCTTTTATCCCAGCGTGACGGACAATTATTCCGACGTGAACCGGGTTCTATATGCTACGGGGAAATCGAATGATCCGAATGAGCATTTCATCTCCGAGGTCTTGAATGCGGAACGGTCTGTGACGGCACTGGAAGAGAGAGAGATCTTTGAAGACATCGTGAAGGAAGTGGCGGGCGAACAGCTGGACTCCGCCACGATCGCACACGTGTACGAGGAGATCCATCACGTGATCGAATCCCACCAGGATGAGGAAGAACCCGCGAAGCTGGATTATACCGATGTGGAGCGCGTGCTGACCGCAAGCGGGATAGACAATGTAACAAAGGAAGCCGTGGAACGGGCGTTCGAGACCATCGTTGACGATAAGAACTATGAACTGAAGGCGAACAGCGTTATCCCTAAATTCACGTCAAAATCGATCAAGATCGATACCAAGGTAGCCACGATTACGATCAGTCCACAGGATTTAAGGTATATTAAACAGGTGAGCTTTCAAGGCAAACGCTGCATTATGATTGAGGTTGACGAAGATGCCGTCATTGAGGGCTTTACGCTGAGCACAGAGACGTTACTGGAAAAAGCGGATTGAAGCGTTAACAGCCTGCGAAATGATGGTTTTAATGAGGCTTTGAAATTGTTGGATTAATATATTACGCAACGATAAATCATACGACTATTCATTGAGAGAGGATGGAAGTGATTTTTTGTAAAATGGCTCACTTCTCCCTTTAAAGAAATCCCTTGCTTTCAGAAAGCAGGGGATTTTCTTTTTAGAACGTATATTCGCTGACAAACGGCTGTTCATAAAAAATTATACAATAAGAACATTATACAACGGTTAGAATATATAATTTTCGGGAGTGGTGGGCATGGAACATCAGATTCATATTGCGATTACAGGTACAACTCATTATTTTGGTACGAGCTTTTTGAAACCAGGGCAGGTCGTACACCTTGTAAAGGATCCCGAGAATCCGTATGACCAGGAAGCTATCAAGGCTGTAATACCTCCAATCGGCAAGATCGGTTATATCGCCAATAGCATGCACACGGTGCCCAAAGGCTGCAGAAGCGCAGGACGGATTTATGATTCATTTGATCAGCAAATTTGTGGAGTGATCCGGTTTATTGTGAAGGATCTGGCTATTGTTGAGCTTGTGGAGAATATTGAGGGATTTTATATGATTCATCTGTCAGAGAGCGATTCATTCCCACTAAGATAAGGACATTTCTCTCGTCTATCTTCCAGGTTGGGCGACCAATCTTACGCATCAGGGCAGCTACTACTTTTAGAAATATCTGTGAGACCTGTCTGCTCATTGATTGTATGTAGCATTTTTGCTTTCATATAATGGCGAATCATAGCGAACTTTAGCATATTTTGATCTTGTTGAAGATCGTTTTTTTATCATAATCGGGAAAAATACAATCGTTTTTAGTTCTATGGGAGGACACAGAGGGTGGCTGTCGAATGATGTATATATCAAAATGAAATTCGAAGTAGGAGAATAGAACTATGTCTGACAAATTATTCAGATGGTTTAAAATAATTTACGCAATTCAAGCTAGGCCGGGAATAAATGCAAAGGAACTGGCCGACAGATGTGAAACGGATGAAAGAACGATATACCGTGATTTACGTTCACTAGATATATTAGCGCCGATTACGAACAACGGCTACGGTAAGGGGTATACGTTTGCGGGGAATTTTGCCATGTTTCCATTCAATTGGACACAGCAGGAAATGCTTGTATTTTCGATGCTGCCTTCCTTTGTCGACCAAAGTAATATGCCACCTGGGTTTGACACTGCGTATGACAAGGTAATGGCGTCACATTTCAGGCAAAAGAGCCGAGATCAGGAAATTTTGAGGCATGTAACGGACATCATTCAGATGGGTTCCCCCGCTTACCGCGAGGATGCACCGAATTACCTGTTTCATGTTATTCAGGCGATTGTGGAAGAGAAGACAATCAATGCCGTATATCATACGCAGAACCGAAATCAAGAAACTGAACGCGAAATTGATCCTTATTACCTCGTTCCTCGGGACCAACGTTTTTATTTGATCGGATACTGCCATCAGGCGCAAGATATACGCACTTTTCGGCTAAGTAGGTTCCGCTCAATGGAGATGACCAGCCGTACCTTTAATCGTGGAAGTTTCAATGTTAAGAATTACATGAAAAATACCTGGTCTATTGAAAGGGGTAATGAGCATATTCACTTCAAAGTGAAATTCTCGCCGGACGTAGCCCGTTACATAAAGGAAGAGGAGATGTTCGTGCGCCCAAGAATGACGGATTTGCCTGACGGCAGCCTTCTATTCGAGGTCACATTGAACCATGACCGGGAATTTATCGCCTGGGTAAGCCAGTATGGTCCGGATGCAGAGATTTTGGCGCCGGTCTCTTATCGGAACATTATGAAAGAACGGCTAGAAAAGTGGATCAAACAGTATGAACAAGAATAGGTGAACGGCACTATTGCGCCATTCCCAGCAGCTTCGCCAGTCGACTGAAAAGATGGTTCTCTACTAGCTCCTGTATGTATAGTTGAATCCTAGTCACTATCATAAGTGACATAAAATTCGAAAGGTATATAATAGGAGATATAACCCAAAGCGTTAAAGTGAAGACTGTTCATTAATTAAGGTGAACAACCTGAACGAGCGTTCGTTTACTAGGAAAGCATCATCCACGTTGCCGTGAAATCAATCGAGAAACGACAAATCTGGGATTAGGCTGCATAACCTGCTCGAAAGTACAATCCTGTGCTCGCTTAGAAACTAGGGAGAAGCTTAAGCGAATCTGGTCTATGTACAAAACTGAGGAAAGACATGACTGAAGGATAGTCCTTCGTTAGCTTTAAAACGTTTTACCTGGTGATTTTCGCTGTAAAAGTGTTGGAATGTGAAAAATGTAAGAGGGAGTAATAAATATGAGCAGCAGAACGTTAAAGGACATACTTCACTCCATATATCCGGAAGCAGCAAGAGAATATGACCTAATAGAAAACTTGTTTTTTCAGGATAAAGGCAGTGCCGCAGTTAAAGCAAGGGCTTTTTTAGAATTGATTATTAATCAAGTTCTTGAGTATGAGAAGAAGAACATAAACATCCAATCCATTTATTATGCATCACTCGCAGACAAAATCAGTTATCTTGCTTCAGAAGGTTTTCTTGACCAAGAAATTCAGCTGGCAATGAACTCGGTTCGAAAAATAGGAAACAAGGGAGCACATAACAGTTCAGATATTACATATCCTGATGTATTCTCTGCACATAAAAATGCTCATAAGGTTGCCGTATGGTTTATGGAACTCTATTCACCTGAACAGTTTGAGGCTCCGGAATACGATGAACCTAAGCCTCAATCCGATTTGAAGACCCCGGACATCGAATTGATGGTTAAATCATATCTGAAAAAAAGTGGTTTGATTCAGGAACATCAATTAGTTGATGATGAAAAAACGAATAATGAAGAAGAGGCCTCTATTCTAAATAAAAATCTACCAGTCGGGGATAGTTATTTAATTAGAGAATTAAAGCGTCTTCAGGAGTCTTCTAAAGAAGCAGTAGAATCAGCCGGTTCTTTTTCCTATTACAAGGAGTATCTACATGTTGATCGTGGTCCGCAACTGCAAGTGGAAAAGATGCTGGAGCGTAAATTTAATCAGCAAGGATCTAATCTTTTGTTAATATGCGGAAGCGTAGGAGATGGGAAATCTCACTTGCTTGCGTATTTGCGTTCCCGTCGTCCGGAATTAATTAAGGATTACACGATTATTAACGATGCAACCGAGAGTTACTCACCAGAGATGAATGCAATGGAAACGTTGGTAAGGGAACTTGAGGGTTTCAAAGATCAAAATTTAAGAACATCCAATAAAAGAGTTATATTGGCTATTAATATGGGGGTTCTTCATAATTTCATCTACGACCATAGTAATGAGGAGTTCAAAGAACTAGCTTTATTTATCGAAGAAAGTAATATATTCACTCAGGAACTTACACCGAATTTTACATCCGAACATTTTGATCTGGTCAGCTTTGGAGATTACCATCCATATCAACTAACCGCAGAGGGGCCCGTTTCTTCCTTTTATAGTGAATTAATGAATAAAATTTTTATGAAGTCTGATATGAATCCGTTTTATTTGGCTCACCAGGAAGATGTGAAATCGAGTGTTTATACGATCGCTCATTATAATTATGAATTCTTACAGATTGAACAAGTCCAACATAAAATTTTGGAACTTGTTATTGAGATTATCCTTAAATATAAATTGGTAATATCAGCGCGTTCTTTCTTGAATTTTATTGTCGATATAATAATGCCGGATCAGCCTGTAAGCATTGTGAAAATGGATGAATATGAAATTTTGGATAATATGACACCCAGTTTGTTATTCAACAGAGAGGATCGTTCTGTTCTTCTCAAATGGCTCCACGAGATTAGTCCGCTCAATCGAACTCGTTCTAAAGAAATCGACGAGCTGATTGTCTCTCTTCACTCCCTTCAGAATAAAAGAGATGTCATAAAAGAATATATTACCGATGAAACTGCAAATCGCTGGTTCCTTTCATTTTGGGAAGGGAACGAAGAGGTTGAACATCATGCATTTAATAGAGTTGTGGATGCCGTCATTCTAACTACTTATTTACAGAATAAGAAATTCTCTAACCAGACTAGTGACCAGGATTATAAATTGTATACACAACGGCTTCACGGGTTCAATGTAAAAGATATGAACATCATCCGTGACATTTATAAAGAGACTACTAACGTAATTTATAAGTGGAAGGAAAGCCCTAGGGAGGATTTTATTTATATTACCCCTGTGCATGAAAAATATAGACTTGCTCAGAGAATGAAGCTTAAACCGAATATTAGTCATATCAAAATGCAGAACGGTGAATCCCTGGAAATATTTAAGGATCGTATTAGGGTTACTTTTGATATCGGTGATTATACAAGTTATTTGGAAATTGATTTTACACTATTTCAGTTATTCAGAAGAGTACTTGATGGATACAAACCGAATAAACAGGATGAGGAAGAAATGGTTCACTTTGTTGAGTTTATTGAGAAATTGATGCGTAGTGGAAAAAAGAAAAGTCAGCTCCTTATCCATTATATTCCTGATAACAAAATTTTCTATCTAAGCAAAGATGAATTTACTGGATACTTATTCACCGGGGGGAATATGTAGTGCCAATTTTAAAAATGGAGGAAATATCCACAAATTTAACAAAGAAGAAACCTCCTTCACATCATGAGGGAGATATAAATAAAGTTCTGCCGTTTGCTACAACCAAAAAATATGTAAAAGGAAGTTTTCAGCCGCTTCTGGGAGATTATGTCCGTAATATTACTCAGATCAATGTAAAAAAACAACGAAGTAGCTCACTTGATGCAATGGGAGTCGATCCTCTTATTTATAATATCGAAAAAAGCATTAACGCAGGAGATCAACTACAGCATGAGCTTGAAAGATTTCTGCAATATTATTTGTATGGAGAGAAAGAAGATATCAAGTTAATTCATCCTCATATATACAACTATCTGCAAGGAGCTGAATCAGACAATATATTCCGAAAAGTAGCGAAGTGCGCTTCTGATGTATTGGTTAATAATGATCAGCGAGTAGCAAATATCTTCAAAAATACAACTACAGAAGATGTACTATCTGAGCTTATTATCGGTGCGTTAAATCGTTCGACTCAAGAGCATTCTGCGGAGACTGTGTATCAATGCAAGCTGGAATTTTTGAATGAGTTGTATTGCGAAGATCTTATTTATATAAGTTATCATCAAGATTATTTTATTAAGTCGCTGCCTACACTTACTCATTTTTATTTTTTTACTTACGTATGCCAGTTACTACTTAAATTCGAGCAGTTTGAAAAAGCTGATTACTCTTCTGCTACTCCTCTTTACTATGCTCTTGACTGGGAGGGGGTTATTTCTAAAAGAAGAAAAGCGGCAAGCGATTTGGAAGGTTTCAAAAGAATCAAGCAGAAGGCACCGCTTTTATTTCCTCATATTCATACAATGTCGCAGTTATGTACATTCACAGGAAATACAAGCAATAGCTTTTATACGTATCCGGAACTTTTAGAACGTTTCACAGATTCAAAAGAAGAACAAGAGTATTTAGAGGATCTAAACAACTGGCTGAAGCAATATAGACATATTTTTGGTGAAAGAGTTAGTCTAAAAGAATCCGCAGGGGACCTTATTACCGCATTCCGTCTATTATTTGAAAGTATCAAAGAAGGGATGAATGAAGGGGCCCGGATCAGTTATGGTAACAGTATTGACAATATCGGATCCGAATTTTTAAGAATCAGAGGCAGCAGCGGAACCATTCTCATGCTGAATCACGAGATGTTACTTTTGTTGACCGCCATTTCTGTGAAGGATAAACGAATCCCTATTAATCAGCTGTTTACGGAATATGAAAAAAGAGGGGTCGCCCTAGACCGACATTCGAAGAAAGCTGTGCTTGAAATGCTAGACAATTTAAACTTCATTGATAAAAAAAGTGATAGCGGGGATGCTCAGTATGTCAAACCAATTTTATAATTATGTGTCAAACCTTCTGATCAGTTTTTTTAGTGATATTAATATTCAGCCTGGAGCACGGTATTTCTTACAACTGGAAAATGAAGAGGAGGTTATCTCTTTAGTCGAATCACTTCGAGACCAGTCCATAAGCACTCCGTTTGTATACCAGCATAACCAAGGATCTGCGTATCAGTCATTCAGTATTGAAATAGGTAAAGTTAATTTGGTTATCGCGTATACATCTGAAGGTGTAAGTCCTGACTTTCTAGTAACTCTGCGAAATCAAGTAGGTGAACAACAAGGGATCTGGAAAGATACTGCACTATTAAGCATTGTTTTCAAGCAGTTAGACTCCATACAAGGCGGAAGTACAGACTTGCAAAAAGAAGGAATGCCGCTGCATCCCAAAACATTTGAAGCTGGATTGCAGGATCAAATTGATAGCAGTGTGTTAAATAAAGTTGAGCAGACAATTCTTTCTGAGAGAATGGATCAAATATTATCTGAATCCAGTTTTCAGCAAATTACTTTTTTTGATTTTGAGGAAATTTTTACTGCACTTTCTAAAGGAAGAATTGATAAGGGAGAGTATAAGGATTTCGGACTCTTTGAGGATCCCGATTTGGGAACATACAGTAAAAAAGAAATGAAAGAGAGATTATCGAAGAATCGAGAATTATTTGAATTTGTGCGCCAGATTCATGATCTAGGTTTCGAAAACGAGGAATTGGAGAAAAAACTCTCTTTAAGCGCAGCACCAAAACTAAGAAGTACGGAAGATTGGACAAACACACCGTATACAGATGTAAAGAAAGCGTACGATGAAGTACAGAATTTAGGGCAACAAATAGTTGAACTTAAACATATTGAACTTAAAGATCAGCTTCAATTCTGGAATAAACCTCACAAGGAAACAACAGCTGGTGAGCGAAAACGTCATGTGATTATTTTTAACCCAGAGCGGCAAGCTGAAATCAATATGACTCTTTCTTTTATAGTTGAAGGTGAGAGTAAAAGTCTTCAGGCAAAAAATTTCAAAGTAACGCCTGATTCAGAGGTTCGCTATCAAGTAGCCAGAACAAATGTAAGTCTCAACTTAATATTTTCGAACCCTGATCTTCCTACATTTATGAAAATGGGTTACAAACATAACGGAAAGTCAAATGTGGGATGTGAATTGCATGTCGCTGTTCTTCCTCTGTCCTTTCAGCAATGCTCTTTTTTTGAACTGGACTATTTTGTAGATACCAAAAACCATATGATCAATATACAGACGGATAAGGAAACATATCAAATTGGTACAGGATATCAAAAGAAGGAAGAAAAAATAAATGCTTCGGGGGAAGAACTGAAGATCAACAACGATGACTTACTTGAAATTACATTAAATAGTGAGCTTTTTAACGAACAAAATCAATTGCCACTTCACATTCATTTTGTTTCTTCGGGAGTGATTGTCCCTGTTCAATTTATAATAGAAGACAAGAGCAAAGTTCCGATTAGTGCATTTCGACTCTGGAAGCGAAAAAGAGAAGAAAAATTAATTTTTCATAGAGAGGGCAGTAAGTTAAAAGTCGGAAGCTCTGTATATTATGGCAGCAATGAATTTATTAAATACCTGCAATGGGAAGAAGAATGGAAAGAATGTGGACTAAAAAGTGCAACGCTGGAGTCTGATCAGTTGCATGCAGAAGATTTGGAATTAAGTACAACTTTAATGGATGCTTACAATCGATTGATCAATTCGTATGTAATTCATAAGTCGACTCCAAGTTTGTGTTATATGAATGAGGAGATTGCTGAACGTGCTAGAGAATACATCGAAGAATATATCATGGAAATTAATTCTTTTGAAGAAGGAAAATCGGTTGGAAGAAAAGGAAGAGATCTCTTCAGATTAGGTGTTATTCATCATAATGAAGATGTGATATTCACTCCATATCATCCTTTAAATATTGCATATCAGCTCCAGCTAGCGAAGGATGTTCAAAGCGAGCCTGTAGATGATCGAATTCTAAATAGATTACGTCCAGAAAGCCTCCTTCCATTTATATATGAAAATAAGAAGGAAGAAAATCTATATAAATCTGATACAATTTCTGAGGCTTATGAATGGATAATCTATAAAAACGTAAATAAAGTTAGCGTAACAGATGCGAATAAATATTTATCACTCATTGTCATGCATAAGCTCAGACAGTTTGAAGAACATTATTCGTATCTTTTCACCGATCAAATCAAGGCTCCATACAAAATCAATATAATCAATATAGAAAATGACCATGAAGTTGTTAGAGGTATGTTGCAGTGGTTTATGGAGACAATCAAGAAAAAAGGTGCCGATCATCTTCGGAAGCTTCATATTAACCTGTATCGCGAGTACAGTCTGGAAACAGAGTTTGATCATTTATCAATCTTGGATACCGCCGAAGATATTTCTGCTTATTTTAATGTTTCCTTAAAGTATGAGGAACTTGATTCTAGTCACATACTTAGGCTTATCCGAAATTCAATTTCGTATTATAAACGGTATATTGATCATAAGAGCGAGATTGATTATGCTCATATATCATTCTATAGAATGAACATGAAGGAAAGCTATGCTGTTCAACCGATGAACGAAATGCCGGCAGGTATAGCGTTAAACGGCTTATATTCGTATTTACCATCCTTTAAATATGAAGAAAATTACCGCTCCGGTTTCGGTACAAAATATTACCTCGGTAATCATGAGGAAAATCAATTAATTGAGCTCAGCATGGGACTCAATGAGCTAGCAGCCAACTTGAAAAATGAGGGGAACGATTCATTTCATAAGGGTGAAGCAATATATTCCCGAACTACGACAGCAGATGAACAATTTTTACAGCAAATTTTTGATGCTTCTCACTGGGTTACCTTTGTTGATTCGCACCTAGATTTGAGTTACTTTAATCAGTTGGATGAGAATTTGTTTGTTATTCATTATAGTGACCAATATTCTTCTAATGGCTATGATGCTATTACAGTAACAAATAAGGCAGCGCATTACCTTTCAGTCATCAGTGAGTATCTTGGCTCTCATCAATTAAATGTAAGTGAAGAAAAAGTCATAGATATTATTAAAGCTTTTAATACATTCAATGGTGAATGGCTTCTTAGAATTATTGGAAGTAAGGGACACTACTCTCGTGAGAAATTTAGTATTGTATCAGCTATTAAATTTGCACTTTCTTATTTTGATCATTCTAATATCCGTTGGGTTCCAATTTCTCTAGAGGAAATTCTAAGAGTAGCAGGAAGTTCCAATTTGAGTAAGAACGATGGGATATTTACAGCCAAGAATCTGGGGCTGAAAGGTGTTCATAGCGATGACCTGTTGTTAATGGGTGTAGAAGAGTGGGATCAAAAGCTGAGGATCCATTTCTACCCTGTGGAAGTGAAAATAGGGGTAAATAGTCAGAATGTTATGGACAAAGCTGCTAATCAAGTTCTGAAAACAAAAAAGATATTTCAAGATGCACTATGTAACGAAGAAAAGCCATTTACTTCAAAATTTTACCGGTATTTCTTTGCACAGCTATATCTAGTAAATGCGGCAAAGCTTCAGTCCAGCGACTTCTGGCCTGAAAAAAATTATAAGACGCCTTACCATATTATTGATAAGCTGATTCATGACCAGGTGGAGGTCAACTTCGATATTGACCGGCTTGTTGGAGCAGGTGCAGTGATTTCATTTCAGAAAGATGCTTATCATAGATCTGCCGAGTTTGAAGATAATGTGACCTATCTCAATTTAACCGAATCTGATGGATTGTATGGTCTGATCAAATCCATGCAGGAGATGTTCGAATGGATTCAGCATAAAAATAATGATTTGATTAAAGAAAACTTGTTGTCACGTAGATACAATATTCTGTCTGGACATAATACTGAATCGCTCCAGGAAACAGCTGCTGCTAAAATTACAACCATTGATATTGATTTATCGATAGTGGAACCTTCACAGGAAGAAAAGGAGGAATCAGCTTCAGTTGAACTAAATCATGAAAATGTACCTGGCGAGATTGATGAAAAAGAAGAATTTAATGCAGTATTCGAGTCATTGGAAGAACTTGAATCCGATGTAGAACAGACTTCAATATCAGATGGTGCGATGATAAACACTCCGAATGAAGTAGGCCGAAATTTAAGAATCTTGCTTGGCACTGCGGAGAATAGTGCAAAAGAAATATATTGGGAATATGACCATTCAGGCTTAGCCAACAGACACTTGCTAATATCCGGTAAATCGGGTCAAGGTAAAACCTATTTTATGCAATGTTTATTGCTGGAGTTATCTAAACAGAATATCTCTAGTATTATCATTGATTATACCGAAGGATTTTTACCGAATCAGCTTGAACCAGAGTTCATTGATTTCTTAGGTTCAAAGCTAAATCAAAGAGTTGTTTATAATGAAAAAGTACCTATTAATCCATTTAAAAGAAACATAAGAGATATTGGTGGAATAACGTTGCCTGAATCCAATACGGATATTGCAGAGAGAATTAAGAGTGTATTTGCCTCTGTCTACAAATCTCTTGGAATACAGCAGTTAAATGCTATTTATGAAGCGGTATTGAAAGGACTAGAACAGACACAAGACCAGATGGATCTCAATGTAATGAGAGATATGCTTGAGGAAGATACAGGCAGTGCGTCAAAAACAGCATTGTCTCAAATTAGGCCTTTTATTGATCGACAAGTGTTCATTAATGAGCAGGACTTCTCTTGGAATGACATGATAGATCATAGAGGGACTGTGAACATCATTCAGTTAACTGGTTACCCTAATGATGTACAGCGTATTATTACTGAATTTATCTTGTGGGATCTATGGAACTATCTTTTGAGAAATGGAAGTAAATCCAGTCCCGTACCTCTGATTCTTGATGAAGCGCAAAATCTAGATCATCGTGAACAGTCTCCATCTGCCAAAATATTAACGGAAGGTCGTAAGTTCGGATGGTCGGGATGGTTTGCGACACAATTTTTAAAATCGCAGTTGGGTGCCGATGAATTGGCGAGAATGCAAAATTCAGCTCAAAAAGTGTATTTTGCTCAAACCGATCAGGAGGTATCTTTTGTAGCTAATTCATTAGCTAGTGAACCAGGCAAACGTAAGCAATGGGAACAGAAGTTGAATAATCTTCGTAAAGGTCAATGTATTGTACAGGGGCCGCAGTTAATTGAACGAGGAGAGCTTTCCCCTCCAACAGAAATTGTCGTTAATATTACACCATTGAACGAGAGAATATAAGCAAAAGGGGGAAAATCCATATTACGGATTTTCTCCCTTCTTTAATTCATAGTTAATATTGCAAGCCTTAAATCATCAAGTGAGTTTTTTTCTTTTTGGATCTGATCAAGTATTCGAAGTCCTTTTTCAATTCGGATTGCGATTTCATTATTGATCTCATCAGTATTTAATACTCTCTTAGATTGGTTGATAATAATATGAGAATACAGCGTATATTCTTCGGGAGTGAAAATATCAGGGATTTCCCATTTGTCTCCAGTATTCTGATCGTTGATTTCAATATTGCGATGAGATGATAAACCTTTAGCCAACGCAAGACGAATAATAAATGGCCGGTCTACATTTGATTTTCCAGGCTTTTCTTGTGGCAGCTGATCCGACAGGGCTCCTACGAAATAATCCAAAAGTTGCTTTCCTGTAGAGCTTAGATGCTTTCTCTTAAAACCTGCCATTTTTAGACCCCCTTAGGCAAAAAATATCCTGGTTTAATCAGTGTATATTTTCTATTTTGATCGTAATCAAGAGTGAACTGTTTATATGTGCTGTCTTCAATCTGTTTAATATATTCCTCTGTAATTTCAGTGTCCGTCGATAGAATAATAACCTGCTCGCTCAATTCTTTGTAGTAATGATTAATCAGATAAGAGCGATGGTAGCTGTCCAGTCTGCCCAGTGGTGTATCGATAATCATCGGCAGTGAGTAGCGGGAAGATTTGGTTAATGCCCAAACTAGTGCAGATGAAATAATCTGCATTTCCCCGGCAGAGCGGTCATTAATACTGATTTCTTGATTTTTATCGTTGTATAATCTGATCGTGTAGGTGTTCATGTCGAATTCAATTTTACCGAATTCATTTTGTTTACGGAACAATTGATTAAGCATGATTTCAAATTGTTCATGTATAAAGTTAGCTTTTAATTTCGTCAATTTTGTGATGTACTCATCAAGCAAGTTAATTATTATTGCTAAACGTTCATATTGCTCTTGAGAATTATCATGGTTTTCCGCTTTTATTTCTGATTGGGTAAGTATTTTACTCAGACGTGTTTTTTCTTCACTTAATGTGTTAATCTTACGTGTGTAGGATTTGAGTCGCATCTCTACTTCACCAAGACTTTTAGTCTGGTTATCAATCTGAATATTTTCTTGTTCTATGTCAACGGCATCTGGAGCGTTTCTGATTTCCGATTCATATTCTGTAGTTAAGCTCTTCTCTTTTTCAATCTGGTTATAGATGTTCGTTAAATGCTGTGGTGTCATAAGCGGAAGACTCATTAGCTTTCGATATTGTTCATTATTCAAATCATGAAAAATGTCTAATTCTTCAGTTTCAGTATTTAATTGGTTTAGTTCTGCCCAAATTTTTTCTCCTGCGCGAAGAAGAGTCTCTTTTTGCATTGATGAGAGCGGCGGCATTACCTCAACATTTAACAGGTTTGAAATGAAATTCTGATATGGAATTAATGAGGCTTCCTTCACTATTTTCTGTTGTCTATATTTATCTTCTTTTTTCAACTCTTGCTGAAGTAATAGATACTGGTCTTTCAATAGAATATGCACAGCAGACCCAATAAACTCTTTGATGTATGATTTTTCCAGTTCCTGTAATCTCGTTTCACTAGATGTCAATTTTTTTACATATACTTCTCTAGAAGAAAAGTTTATTTTGATTTTTTCTTCTCGTTGCTTCTTTAGGAACATTATTTTTTCTTGAAGTTCTTTTTGTTTTAAAAGTTCATTGTTTTTTTTTATTGATAGTTCGTTTATTTCTTCAACAAGTTCACTAAGTTTGGTAGCGATTTTTCTGTTATCTACTTTTTGCGAAGAATTTGTACGTTTAATAGAAAGCATTTTCTTATACAGAAAAGCTCTGGATTCCTCTAAATCAATTTTTAAATTTCTATAAGTTTCAAGTCCGCTTAACTTTTGGATTGCTTCCTTCATCTCATTACTGTTTTGTCTTAATATGACTTCTTTTATTTCTTCTCCATCGAATATAAAAAAAGGTGCGACATGATAGGGAACAGTCCGGTCAATAAAACGGTTATATGTATCAATATTGTTTACAAGTTGAGTACGACCGCCTCGGGCTCCTGGTTTACGGATTGTAATCTCCCGTGTTTCATTGATCTGTACTTTATTATGATCAAAAATCCATTTGGTTTTCAGTTCCCATTCTTCTTGGTTATCAACTTCCACAATAAGATTTATGTAGCATTCTCTTCCACCCTCGATAAAGAAAGTGTTATTAATTACATTAGAAAATACTCTCCTATACTCAATAGAAGTCATCCCACGTTGACCAAAGAGACTATAGTGTATCGCTTTTAGAATTGATGTTTTCCCTGAACCATTAAGTCCGCCGACTAAGATGATATTTTTATTGTCATTACGTGAATCATCAGGAATGTTTAAATCCAGTTCCTGATGACCATAAAACGTCTTATAGTTATTAAGAACTAGTTTCTTGATAATCATCTAGTGCAATTCCTTTCCTTTAGAATGATAGGTCACTAAGTTGATGTAATCGGTACGTTTCTCTGAAGATGATACATTTTCATACATGTGCTTTTCTGCAGTTTTAACAAGAATATTAATTAAATCAGATGGAAGATTATATTTATCACACAGGCTTTTTAAGAGTTGTCGTTCCTGTTGCCTAAGTGTATTCATGAAAATCACCTTTCCTATATAGTTAAATGATATAGATAATATTACCTATTAACTATACCACATATATTGAATCATTAGGGGCATATATGCATATTATGAACAAGATTTTGGATATAACCATATGTAAGTTATACCGGCTAACCACTCCAAAAAATGCGGTTGGTTAGTTTGTATACTCGCTCCAATATAATGAAAAAAATATTTAATGATAAAAAAAACCCGAGAAATATGATTCGATCGGGCTCTGTTAAACAGAATATTTATTATTTATTTGATTTGTCCGAAAATATCTAAATCCTCTTTATTCAGATCTGGGCTTAAGGTAATTCGAATCGTTTGTCTTATTTCCTGAAGTGATTTTCCGGCAGCACTAAGGACATGACTTGGTTTGCTAGAACTGCAGGCAGATCCTGACGACAGAGCAATAAATGGTGATAATCTTTTGAGAAGAAGCTCATTGTTTACTCCGATAAACTGTAGACTGACAAGACCGGGGATTTTATTCTGAGAATCACTGTTGAACTTTATTTTATCACCTAAACTCTCTGAGAGTAGATTAATTAGATATGACTCTAATTCTTCCAATTTGGCAATATTCTCATTTAAGTGTTTTCGTGCAAGTTCAGCTGCTTTCCCCAGTCCCACAATATTATGTACGGCGAGTGTACCACTGCGGTAATTATTTTCCTGCCCTCCTCCATGTATTAGAGGAGTGAGTTTCGTGTAGATTTCTTTTGATTGCTTACGAACTACGGCAGCCCCTATTCCTTTGGGCCCTCCGATTTTATGACCTGACATGGACAAGAAACCTATATCAGGCATATCTCTCATTGAAACAGGAACTTTACCAATGACTTGCGTAGCATCTGTGTGGAGGAACAAACCAGTTTCTTTAAACAGCTCAGCAATTTCTACAATTGGATTCAAAGATCCGATTTCATTGTTACCCCACATGATCGAAGTGAGAAGAGGCTGTTCCTTGAGTTCTTGCTCCAGTTCATCAACGTGAATTCTGGCATAGGAATCAACATCAAGGAATCTCACATTTGTTCCCCGTTCTGCTAGGTAATGAAAAGTTTCAATGATTGAAGGATGTTCGACTTGGGACGTGATCATGTAATTGTTGCTGCCAGGCTGTCTTCCGTAGAAGTCCTGTACCCCTTTAATAATCATGTTATTGCTCTCAGTTGCACCACTTGTAAACACAATTTCATCAGGTTCACATCCAAGTAATTCTGCTACTTGTTCCCGTGCATGTTTCACTGCTTTCTTAGCATTTTCAGCTAATGAGTAAAACTTGCTGGACGGATTGCCATATTCCTCTTGAAGATAGGGGAGCATAGCCTCAAAAACCTCTGGATGTATTCTAGTTGTGGCGCTGTTATCTAGATAGATCATTAATGATCCCCACCTTCATTAGATTAGCAAAGCGCGAATAAATTTTTCATAGTTTCCGGTGCTCTTGTATTCCGCTGCCAAGTCACGAATCCCTCTTTCCAGATGCGCATTGAAGTATCCTGGAAAGTATTCTTCATCGGTCAATTCTTTATTAGCAACTTGAGTGATCAATGCTCGGAAAATATAGTCATTCTCACCAGTCACCGTATTACGGTTAAGAACTAGACCATCACTGAAGTCATTGCTAAGAGGTAAAACATCTCCCTTTTTTAAAGAAAGAGCTACAGCATATCGGATCAGAATATTTGGTGTTATTCCCGTTGAAGCCTGAAGTTGTAAGAGAGTATCTTTGGTATATTTTGATGTCCTTAAGGTGAAATTCATTGTGGGCTTGTCTCCTTTGTCATATTAAAATAGCGGCCCCGAACGATTTCAGCTGTTTCTTGAAATTGGTTATATTCCAGCGTATAGCATAACGAAGTAATGTCTTTAATCATATCGAATTGTTCAGATGCTATTTCCGAGTCAGTAGTGAAAATTAGGACCTGATCACCGCACTTTGGAATGAAATGTTCAATGAGTGCTTTTTTGTGGTCTTGATCAAGTCGCCCGAGTAAGGTATCAAAGACAAATGGCAACTTCCACTCGGATACTTTAAACATAGCCCAGATTACAGTCAGCATCAGCATTTCCTTCTCGCCGGCTGATAATCGTTCTTTAGTAACTTCCTGTTTTTGTTTATTGTATAGATGAACTTCGAAACTGGATGAATCAATTTTGATGCGGTCAATATAATCTTTTTTTCTCAACAGAATATTGATCATTTTGGTAGCTTCTTTAGCAACATCATTCAGTTTTTTGTGCCATTGTCTTTCTCTGAAGCGCTGACTTACTGTCAGTAATTTTTCTGTCATTACGTAAGAACTTTCTGATTTATAATACTCCCGAATCTTATCATTAATTTTATTTAGCGTAGCGTCTTTTACTTTTATCTGTTCATTGATTTCTTCAACTTCTGCAGCGTTTTGTTCAGATTGGATTCTGATCTGTTCTAATCTTCTGTTCCGTTCTTCAATACGTTGAAGAAGTTCTTTAAACTCGCTTGAAGTGTCATTTAGGTCAATAGCCTTGCGTAATTCCTGCGATTCTTCCAGCAAAACCGCATTTTCATCAAACAATTCAATATATTTTTGCGCATCGAGTGACTGGATCCGTTTATGCATCATGTAGATCTCATTCTGTTGTTCAAATGAAGATCTATGCAAAGTACCAGCATTTGTCGGTCTAAGAAGATCCATTAATCCGCTATGAAATCCTTCCATTTGTTGATCTGAAAAATTAAAATTAGATGACTGCGTCAGATCCTTCACCAGCTGAAATAAATGATCCTTTTCTAATGTGGCAGCAACGTATTCATAGGAGTCATAATGTTTTTCAACAGCAATTTGTTCAGCAACTTGGGATAATGTTTCACGAACAATATAGAAGGGAAGAAGTGACATTATAAATGCCTTAATCTGATCTGAATTTCTTTTTCTGCGATGCTCAATCTCATTTACCTGTTGGATCAGCTGCTGCCTTTTTTCTTGTACTAGCCCGCCGTGAATTTCAAAATCTTTTTTATCCTGTTTGATCAAATCTGTGAGTTCAGTAGTTTCATCTTGATAAGCATTCAGTTCATTTTTGAGTGCATTCAAGTGGTTTTGCAAATTAAGCAGTTCTGTTTTAAGTAAGCTTTGGGCCTCAATTTCTCTAGAAGCATCCAAATTTTTCTGAGCATACTGCTGCCGATAATTTAGAAGATCCTTCTCAAGATTAACAAATAGGTCTAAATTAAAGAGAATTTTTCCTGCGTCCTGTAAGTACTCCGGGATTTTTTCCTCAGATACAATTCTTGATATATCCTCACCGTCAAACAGACAGAGTTCAAATAATCTTGGCGGCATTTCTTCTCTAAGTTTGTTTTGGAAATCTGAAATCTGCTGTGCATTCAAATGGGTATCATTTTTCTTAACAGAGAAATATTCTCTGATCTTATTTTCTTTCAGGGTCCAGCTCCGGACTAAAGAGTAGGTAGCAGGTTCAAATTCTTCTGTCGATACATACTCAAGAATGATTTGATATCTGTCCCGTGTATTTTCATGAAGGGCTTTACGATTAAGTAAAGAGCGTATTTTTTTGAAATAGGGCTCATTTTCAGTTAGATATCCATACGCCATAGAACCAAATAATACAATGCGAAGAGACTCCAGAATCGTTGTTTTACCTGCTCCGTTTTTTCCTCCCAATAATACTACGTTATGGTTAGCGTTTGTTTTGAAGTTAAAGTTATTAAGATCCCCGTAATAAGCCCCGATATTACGAAGAATCAGTTTGTTAATCTGCATGAAGTATCTATTCCACCTTTATAAATGTAAGAAGTCTTGATTTAGAGTTTTGTCAAAAGCCTGAAATAAACCTCTGCGGACTTTCACACCAGAATAATCTTTTTCAACTGAAATTAACTTCTTGAGCAGATTCAGGTTTACGCCTTCCTCTTGACAGAGTGTTTCAAGGTCAGTTAGTTGATCTTCTTTGAATACAGGACGATCATCTTTATGCCAATTATAGACTTCACCCGTCTCTTCTTCTACAATTTGCGGCAAGCGATCTTCCCATTGAAGGTCAGCATGCCAGTATTTACGAATCACCTTGAGTTCTTCAAAAGTAATCAATTCAATACTTGAATCGTAGAGTTCACGAACTTTTTCTTGTGTTCGTAGAAGTTCTCTTAGCATTTCTTCTCGGGCACTCAAGGTAAATGGACCGACTCCGAATCGTTTGAATTTTCCGTCTTCATCTTCAACAAATACTTCAAGGTCTTCTATTGTTGCGAGATTGATATTATTTTCTTCAATGAATTGTTTGATCTCGGATTTTTTGATACTTTGATACTTGCCTGCTCTAATCTCTTCTTCTGTGACTCCTCCAAGATTAGTTGTTAAATATACTTCGCCGTTCATTCTATGCTTTTGTCGCTTAGAACGGTCTTCCCGAATATTGACAAGATAATTCCTGAATTCATAGAGCGGAGTTAACCATTCTACACCGCTGTTAATGAAACCGCTAAGAGCTTTATCCTCATTTACGACAGTGCAAGTCCAACAGCCAAAACGACTGTTGCCGCATGAGCCGGCGCTTTCTTTAACCTCCTTGTCCACTACCAAAGGACACTCGCTGCTAGAATCTTGATACAGTTGCAACAGTTCGTTATTATCATCTCCCCAAGGAGATGGATACTGGAGAAGAAACTCCCATACATCATCTAAATCAAATGTGCGAATCGGAGCAAATACAAAGGCGTTTCTAAGCGTAGAATGCCGCATTAACTTTTTGCCTTCAATGGTATGGGACTGCATAACAGCGGCTCTGGTAGAGCTTTCTGAATCTCGAACCCCAAGAAGCATAACAACTTCTCCGAATTGATCTACCTTGTCGAGAATAAATTTGTTAGCAGGTTCAATCTTTAAACGGTCGGTACACCATCTGAATTTTTGCCTTGGAGTAGCATAGCCTTTACCAATAATAGAAGCCCAGAAAGTTTGTTCTGCTTTAGGTCTTACTTTTTGTGTTTCAAAAGGAAGGCCAAGCTCGAGTGCTTTGGATTGAATTCTTCCTAAAGTGCGCGTAATCTTATCAATAATAAGAGGTGTTTCGACTTGAGTATCAGATGAGATTACATACACTTTTTTATTTAATTCACTAGGGTCGAGTTCACTCAAAGCTTGAAAAACAATTTGAACAAGGGCAGTAGAATCTTTACCGCCGCTGAATCCGATTACCCAAGGTCTTTCATCCATAAGATAAACTTCTTTAACAAGTGATTTAGATTCTTCGAATTTGCTTCCCGTATTAAATATGTTAAGTTCCAAGAGGGGGAGCCTCCTTTAGTTTATTTTCGATTTTTTGCTCCTGTTCAGTTAAAGAAAGGCCGAGCTTATATTTAATCAAATTGGCAGTGAGCTGAATTGTTTCGTTGGTCTTATTGATGCGTCCTGTCTGACCATAGGCCCTGCCAAGCCAGTCATTTTTGTTATCTCGGGACCAGTCAATTTGACTAAGTTTCTTAACACAAGATTCCCACTCATCCGGTACATAGTAGTATAAGTAGTTCCCGATTAAGCCTACCGCTTCAAGAAATACACCGTGTGCTACGATGGAATTAATTCGCAAATCCCTTGGAGTCGTTACTTTATTAATTACATCTTGCCATTCTATTATGGTTGAACACAGTGTTGTCCAGAAATTAAAAACAAATTGCTTCTCCTGTTCTGAAATTAACTCCCCCTTGCGTTTTCCAAGCAATCTGCAGTTTGTATTAAAAATGTGGTTCAAAGCAAAGAGTTTAGGAGAATTCTTCGATAGCGAGACCTTTTCTTTATCTGTGTAGCGCTCGAGCAAAGGTATTTCTACAATGAGACCTTTCGTAATCATTGATAGCTGATCACGATGATCATATAAAATCCCAATGGATGATGTTGTGTTGACCGCGTGACGATTTAGATCAGAGAACATTTGCTGTGAGCGTGTTAGACCTAAATCGTGAAAAAAAACGACGGAAATCGTCTCGTCACCAAGTTCGGGAGAAACTTTTAAAGCTTCTTCAATAGCAGCTCTACGATGTTGACCGTCATTAATGAGAAACTTCGAATCTAAAGAAATGGACAGATAACCGATGTCCTTTAGCTCTTCCGAATGCGATTCAAATTTCAATTCGCCATCGACCGAAGCGGTAAGAGAAGAAAAAATATAATCTTTTGGATTCTCCAATATGTAGTTTGTAATTTCGGGAATTCTAGACTTATTCATGAGGCGTTGAGCCCTGTGTTCAACGGGAATTTCTTCCTCGTCGAATAGAAAAATTTTTGGGATTAAACGAAGTGGACACATAATCGTATAAAACTCTCGGCCGGCTTGGATTCCTCGTAAAGATGGAAAAGTGTAGCTGAAATTCATTGGCAATCACCTCAATTACGTACGTAATTTTATCTAATGTAGATAATTTTAATTGAATACGAACGAATGTTCAATAACAATATTTTTGTTCTTTCTACAATTTCTATTAAAACCAAAGGAGGTGACATGATGGATATTGCGGCTTTGTCTACATCCATGAGTCGGGCGGCATTGGCTCAAGTCCGTCGGTGCTTCGGATGGCTAAAGGTCAGGCGGAATTGCAGGGGCAGAATCTGATCCAGATGATGGAAAAGAGCGTTGACCCCAACTTTGGAAAGCATATTGACGTTTCGGTGTGACCTTACTAGGAAAAATTGGTTGAAAGAGCACGCAGCTACGGCGTGCTCTTTTTGATGTACGCCCAGCATGGGCGTCATCTCTAGGGTGAAAGTCCCGAACGGGGGCTGGCGAACGCTTACCGTTAGCCAAGAGCAAGGGTCGATCCGTGAGGTCGAATCTGAAGGAAGCTGGAGGCAAATGCACGAGCCAAGGTACACGAACTGGATTTGAGGCAGAGGTAGTCGGATAAGTCACCATTACATGACGAAATCCAAAGTCGCCAAGGGCTACTTTTGTAAACTCCAGTGGTTGCGGGCAGAAAGATGACGCTCTTATCTGGGGAGGCCTGCGGGAGGAAAAAAATGCGAAGTACCTTCGTAACCGTAACTGAGAGGTTACGCTGAACCCGCAGGAGTCAGCAGAGGCCATAGTACGGGAGTACGGGACGCCGGAAATCGGAAGGGCTGAACCGAAAGGAGAGAGGAAAACGATGCGTTCGTATGAAGAGCAACGACAGCAGAATATCTCACAAGAGAGCTTGCGGCAAAGAGAAGCGGTGAAGCCGTTTGAATTCTTCTGTATACGTCTGGAATGTTTGTCCCTTTTTAGCCATAAAAATATCCCCTCCAAGTGTCACTCGAACCTTCATGATACCATGAAGGTTTATTTGAGTGTCTACTTAAAGGGGATAATACCACAGTGCAGGTTTTATTATTTCACCTGTCTACCGTAAGGGGAGCATATCATTTTCTCGGCAGTCTTTTTTGTTTTAACTTATTCAGAAAATTACAATATTAAAGCAAATAATTCATCACGAACCCATTGGGAAAGTATTGAATATAGTGCATATAGCCATACTAATAAAAAATTCCATGGGCTGAGTGGAGAATATGGACAATAAGAGCAATCATAAAGTTGCAATTTACTATAACCTTCATAAACGCTGTTTATCAGTCAAAGATCACCGTACTGGGAGGATTATTGCGCATGAACAGTCACTTTTATTAGAAAATGTTTTGTTTAAAGTAAGCCAAAAAGGAAGGGAAAGAGTTCTAAGGGAGAAGAGGAAAAACGTTCATGCTTTTATTATTGGAGATAAGATTTTAGCTATTCCAACCGAATTAGAGCTGAAGCAATATAGGAAGGCTAAATATAACCCTTATCTTTATGAGAATTTTGTTGATATAGATTCAGGTCAAGAGGTACTACAAGCCCAAAAAGTTTTCTGTATTGGAAAATCAATTTTCTATTTAAAGGGAGATTAATTAATGAATTCTAAAGAACAGCTAATTGCACAGATAGAAGGGCAGTTCTTATTTCATAATCTTAAATATAACGGTAGGGATACCCAGGCTATTTATTTTATCGGGCTGGATGAAGACAAAGAAGGAGTTATGTTAAAAGTAATAACAGAAGAAGGGGGATACGACTCAACTATTTGGTATAACAAAGATCAGGATTGGTATTTTGCAGATTCGCTTTTTTAATAGACCAAGGGTCTTTTTTTAGGTAGCGTCAAGAATTTTGTGTAAATGGAGATTTCCTTGTCTTGTAGGTGAAGCTGTTTTAGTCCTTGGTTGTGAACATAGCCTGCAGTTCAGCACGTGCTAGATCAAAGCCAATGTGGCAACGTGTGGCGAAGCGCTGGTTATAGTCCTCAAACTGAGCCACTAGGAATTTTTCTAGGGCTTCTTCGTGTGGGAATTGTTCTTTACGCTTGGTGTATCTCTTAATCTGCTTGTTGAAAGATTCAATAAGATTCGTTGAGTAAATACTTCTCCAGATTGACTTTGGGAAGTTGTAGAACGTGAAGATATACGGGTTCTCACGTAAGGATTTAACGACTTTAGGATAGATAGTTCTCCACTTATCGCAGAAGTCCTCAAGAGCAGCCTTACCTACTTTCTCGTCTTCCGCACGGTACACCGATTTGAAGTCGTTACAGATTTCAGATCGATCGGATACACGCGCTTTATTAGCGATGCTACGCGCCACATGGACACAGCAAGACTGGTATTTTGCTTTCGGATAGACTTGGTCAATAGCTGATACGATGCCCTTCAAACCATCGGAGTGAAGATCAGAATTTCTTCAGTGCCGCGAGCTCTAATATCCTGTAGCAGTTCATTCCATACGTAAGCAAACTCTGTAGGAGCATTGGTGTATGCCAACACTTCTTTGGATCCATCCTCACGAATACCAACAGCAAGATAAACTGCTTCCTTGGAGACAGTTTCACGTTTCACGGCAATATATGTGGCATCGATGTACACACAAACATAACGCTTAGCCAGCGCACGTTTAGCGAAGGCGTCTACGTGTTCCACCATCGCTTTTGTCATGTTGGACACGGTTTGTGGGTATAGTGATGACCATACATTTTCTCGATAAGATCAGTGATTTCCGTCATCGTAACGCCTTTCTGAAACATATGAATGACGAAGGATTCTAGCGTATCGTTTGATCGTTTGTAAGGTGCAACGGTTTGTCGCTTGAACTCACCATTACGATCCCTTGGAATGGTGAGCTGTAAGTCTCCATATTCGGTGTGTAATGTACGAGTGTAGCCACCATTTCTAGAGCTTCCGGAGTTCACTCCGATACGGTCATACTTTTCGTAATTTAAGAAGGCAGTTAATTCTGTTTCAAGCAGACGATTCATAGCTGATTCTAGATGCTGACGGAATACTTCGGTCACATCCTGTTTAGTGACTAGAGCTTGGACTAAATCTGAAGTAAAATGATTCATGGGGAAGACCTCTTTCTGTGAATTGTGTTGTGGTGACTTAATTCTACAAGAAAGGGTATTCCCTATGTTATGTTAACTATTTACACATAATATTTTACGATCTCAAGAGCTCGGCTTGTCGAAGTTTTTAAAAATCATAGGTTAAAGTTAGGTTCAATAAACGTGAACTTATTTTATTACTTATGGATTTAGATAAATCACTAGTTCGAAGTAGTCTTTTAAGAGAGAATAGGATTCAACTTTTGGGGGATATTTCAAATTGGTTGATTTTTAAATCGTAGGAAGAACATCGGTATTAAAATGAAGATTTTTTCTTTTAATTGGTCTTTTCTCTCTAGTTCGAGTAGAACTACACAGTGGAATAATTAACGGAATTTTTCAATAGCAATTAACTAAGTAAAAAGCATGCCGACGTCGATTTATAACCGACGTCAGCTTTCTAATTTTCTAAGATTTTAGGATAGGATTCTTAAAAATTATCAATCAGTTCTTTTAAGACTCAGTCAAATACCCATAAAGCTTACTCTCTATCGATCGCTCTAATACTAGATTCATATGAACGACAGGAATGAATTCATCATTCTTGTCGAGCATATAAGCCTGAACGGCGCTTTCCTGATCCGGGTGTGCTTTTCCCAAATAATAAAACTCTGTTCCTTCTGCATCGTCCTTTTTCACGAACACATGAAGGTCGATCATCCGATCGTCAGCCTCAATAATGGTTTTAACTTCTTCGGATTCAAGCGTTCGTCTACTTCTTGTTGACCATTTCAACACTTCAGAACTAACAAACTCCTCCTGATAATTAGTACTTGCCTCGACTCCATCATGTTTATGATAGGTTACAAAGATTGGACAGGTCTGATGCTTCGTTTTATATCCATACATAGTGGAGCTTTCATCGTTATGCCAATTCAATAGTTTACAGGAATCCTTACGTGAATATTTCTTATACAGTGTGAGTTGCTCACTACATACATATTGTTCACTTATACGAGAAGCGGTATGAATAAGATCTGATACTATTTCACTGAAGTAAGAGTTGTTTTGCAAGGAATTCTTCATTACCGGATGGAGCACGAATTGCTCATCTTGCATAAACATAACGACTGGGGTTGTTCCATATTTCTTCCGCGTTGGTTCTGTGAAGAAGGACATGTCCAGAACACGTTTGACGGAGTCAATCGTTTGGGTATCTGTTGAGCAACCATGTTCAGTAAGAGCGTAAACATACTCCTCGTAGGTTACTTGTTCCTTCTTAAATAGCAATTCAAGCAATATGATTTCATGCCGACGCTTTCCACTTAGAACCTCAGCAGATAACATCACGACATATTTATGTTCTTGCTCTGATAATTGCGGAATAGTTTCTTTGATTTTCTGTAAAAAATGATAATAGCTAGAGTGCTCATCCGTAAAAATTAGCGGATCAATGGAATCATTTTCAACATAATCTATTAATCGAGGTATTCGATTTAGTCGATTTTTGAGTTGGAAATAGGCTTCCCTAAGTATCTTCAATGCTGTCAAATTGCTATTGCTAATCGAACGGAAAATCTGATGCCTTGCAACATCTTCGAAGTTGATCGTCGAAACACCTTTAATATAACTAGTGTCCTTCATATGACGACGGATGTTGTCCTTATTCTGAGACTTGTCTCCAGATAGAGCTACTGGAATCAAATAATTATTCTTATAGTTTCCAATAAAATCGATAATGGTGACGAATTCCTTGTCTGAATGTTTACGCAGACCGCGTCCTAGCTGTTGAACAAACACGATACTTGATTGGGTCTGTCGCAGCATGACGACTTGATTTATACAAGGAATGTCGATCCCCTCATTAAAAATATCTACGGTCAGGATATAGTCCAGATCTCCAGCTTCAAGGTCAGTTACGCAGTGGGTACGTTCTTCTTGACTGTCATCGCCCGTCAAAGCTCTGGTTCGGTAGCCTCGAGTATTTAAAATGTCGGATAGCTGCATAGCTTCTTCCTTACGACTACAGAAGATTAGTCCTTTTACAGCTTCTCCAGAATAACCATAGTATTCGATTTTCTCTATCAAATATGAGACTCGCTCATTAGCAACTAGCTGAGAGAGCATGGTTGTATCGTCAATCGTTTGACCGTTATATTCAAAATCTGTAACACCAAAATAGTGAAACGGACATAACATATCTTCTTCTAATGCTTCCTGCAAGCGAATTTCATAGGCAATATTGTAATCGAACAATTCATAGATATTAAAATCATCTGTTCGTTCTGGTGTTGCCGTCATACCAAGCAGAAATTTAGGTTTGAAATAATCAATAATCTTATGATAGGAGCTAGCTCCAGCTTTATGGACCTCATCTATTAAAATATAATCGAACTCCTCTGGATCAAAATTCGATAAAGTTGAGCTTTTAGAAATCGTCTGGATTGTAGCGAATAGATATTTGGCATCTGTATCTCTGCTAGTTCCAGATAAAATGCCGTAATCACTGTCTTTACCGCCAATGATTCGCTGATAATCGATCATGGCTTTTTGCAGGATCTGCTCACGATGCACAATAAATAGCATCCGATTGGGAGCAAAGTTTCTTACGTCAAAAGCAGAAAGATAGGTTTTTCCTGTACCTGTAGCGGATATAACCAAGCCTTTATGTTCCCCTGACCTCCGTAGATCCTGCAAGTTCCTTAACGCATTCTTCTGCATTTTATTTGGCATAATCGAGCTGAAGACAGACTTTGGGGTCTCCGGAGTCAGAGGTAGCACTCTGCGGGCCATTCGATCTGCCTTTTGTACCTCTTCATATAAAATTTGATAGGCATCGATCCATTTTTCCGTTAGTGGAATAGCTTTATCCCATATCTTTTCAAATTCGCTTTGAAACTGTTCCAGCAGTCCACCATATTTAAAAGAGGTTAATTTCACATTCCATTCATAGTTGGATTTTAATGCTGCAGCTGTCAAGTTCGAGCTTCCCATAATGATCGTGGAATAACCTTCGTGTTGAAAGACGTACCCTTTGGCATGAAAGCCACTTAGATCCGTCAACCGAACTTCAATATTTGTGATCTTCAGCAGCTCTTTATAGATTTTTGGTTGGTTGAAATTTAGATAATTGGAGGTAAGGATTTTACCTGTTATTCCACGCATCTTTAGATCGGCCAGATGAGACTTTAGCGTGGCAAGTCCACTCTCAGTTATAAATGCCACGGAAAAAATGAAGGATCGACAGTGATCGAGTTCCTCCAATAAAGGAGTAAGCACATAATTACTGGTCTCTATGTTGTTAACCAGAAGCTTAGGCTTGTATTTGTCCAAAGATTCCTGTTCTTGATTAATGAACG
This sequence comes from Paenibacillus mangrovi, assembly GCF_022898935.1. Classification (GTDB taxonomy): domain Bacteria; phylum Bacillota; class Bacilli; order Paenibacillales; family Paenibacillaceae; genus Paenibacillus_AQ; species Paenibacillus_AQ mangrovi. The sequence goes on from NZ_JALIRP010000009.1 coordinate 153,429, forward strand.
CCCAGCTTAAGGAATTGTTTAAATGCTGAATAGAGTCTTCCATCTTATTTAATCAGCTTCTCTTGAATTTTTTTCACAGCGGGTATATCAGCAGGTGCCCAATCCAGAGACATTAACTCATTTGGTGAGAGCCAAGAGATAGCCATGTGTTCCGTCAATCTAGGCTTTCCGCTTATCAGATGGCAATAGAAAGTGGTTAGATGAACAAAGCCAAAATCGTATTCATGTACGGTTGTTTCGATCGCCTCTCCAATCTCAATAGTACAATCCATTTCTTCGTCGATTTCACGTTTTAATGCAGCTTGAGGTGACTCGCCTTCCTCAATCTTCCCACCTGGGAATTCCCATTTGTATGCTAATGTTTTTGTAGCTCCACGCTGAGCACACAGAATTTTTCCATCTTCGATAATTACAGCTCCAACGACATGAATATGTTTTTTCATTTTAAATTATACCTCCGGTTATGTAGCTTGATATATAGCGAATTCGGCAATTAATCTTATTCTATTATAGTTTCAATGATTTGGGCTATATACATTGATGAAAGGAAAACTTGATCGGTTTGGTTCTACAAGCGTTATATCGATAGATTGGTGTAGCTGATATGCAATAATTAGATAGTTTACGTGAATTGCTGATCGTCTCGGGTGGACGTGGCATTTACACGGCACTGTATACATCCAAGTATATTTTCGATAGGGCTGAAGAAATAGCAGAGCTAAAATTGGAGACGGAAGAGGACTTGCACAAATGGCGAGAAGAAAGACGTGCGGATGCCGTTAAAGTGGAGCTTGATCATGTGCAGGTGGATTTGGCAAGGAGTGTGCTCGGAATTCATAGAAGGCAGTAAAAGCGGACGTCTGGCATTGATCGAAATATATGATTGTTAATGAATCTGTTTTCGTAGAATGCTATAATTTGGATGGTCCATACACATCTTGAGTGGGCGCACTCCTCCTTGTGAAGGAGGTGATGCGATGAAGCATTTCGTTCGGTGAGGTGATAATCTTCGGGATCTTCTTGTTTGCTTTGCTGACGATAGCGAGGTTGATCTGATACTTCGTGGTAAAGAAGGATATAAGATTGCAGTACAGTGTAAACGCTGGAAGCAAAATGTAGGGAATGACATAGTTCTTAGATTAAAAGCAGGAAAGCAAGTGCATGGGTGTTACGATGCATGGATAGTTACGACGAGTAATTTCACCAAGGATGCTAGAAGAGACGCTGAACGATTAAACATTCATTTGATTAATGGGATTGCGCTCGAGAACAAGTTAAATGCCAGGAAAAAGAAAAAAAGAATTGGATAAAACACCAATACATAAGGATGGAGTTCTCGCATGCTGAAAAAACTAGTGTCCATGTTTAAATCTCATGATGCTCCAAATAAGAAGTCGGTTCAAACAACGAATAAAGTGAAAACATCAGGAGGAAGCAAGCCCGAAGTTCAACCAACTCGCATCGGTGAACTCGGTGAATATAAAATAAATATTCAGCTGGATCAGCTACCTAGGGAATGTATGTATTTGAGCGATTTGATGATTGCCAATACTAAGTCCCGTACGGGTTATTCGCAGATTGATCATGTGGTGATCACGCCCCAAGGTTTGTTTGTGATTGAGACGAAGAATTATACAGGTGAGATCAAAGGCAAAAGAGAAGAAAAAACATGGACGGTAAGTAATCGTTTTAGAATGTATAACCCCTTCATGCAGAATTATGGTCATATTCAGGCAATTAAGGGGTACCTTCCGAAATATAAAGAGATACGATTTATCTCCTTGGTTTCCTTTACTATGCGTTGCCGATTTAGTGTTGACCCTGAACTTAGAAAAATTCAATCGGATGATCTTATTGTGTATGATGTTGAATTGTCTGAATATATTCAGCGAAAAATGAACCGGATTCAAGTGGAGAAGTTAGATAAAGAATTATCTGAATCGGATATTCAGACAATCTACAATTCATTGCTAGAGGTAAATATCACAGATCCAAAAGTTCGGGCTGAGCATGTAGAGAAGGCTGGTAATTCTAAAAAAACGAAGCAGCAATAATCGTTATGTGATAAATTCAATTCTAAGAAAAGAGATAACGTTATTTTGCGTTATCTCTTTTTCATTGCAAGCGTCCTCGTCCTCGTATGAGGATGAAGTGAACAAATGGCGTTAAATCCGCATACATTGTTAGACTTCATCATGACGGGTTGGAAAGTATTATTTCGTGCAACCCAAAACAATCTTCCTCGTATAAAGGTATGATTCTTCATTGAGAAGAAGTTGGCGCAACAAGCATTCTTCCTTTAAATTATCATAAATTCCCGGGTTATGAATCGGATATGACTCTAACTCTTTTAGAAACCGAGGGAACATCATATGAATACACATTATATAAATCATGCCGGACCCGATGCTAGCTATCGTCTAGCAGAGGAGAAGGCAGCTCAATATTTTTCAACTCTTAATGCTCAGGTAAAGAATCAATCTTTCCTGCCCATCTTGACCAATGACATTCAGCTCTGGAAAAGAAATCATATCTCTAAGCCATCGTTATTATCCTTGTTTTCAAAGAAAAAGAAGGGGCCGGATTCGCGAGACTATGGGCGATATATTCAATGGCTGAATTACACAGGCAAACTAGATGATTATCTGGATCGAAGCGTTTCTTACATTTATATGAGGGATCTAGGTAAAGCCTTGGATTCACCTGAGACGAAGAACCGTATTCAAAGAATTGTTGCCGATGTAAAGAGGTACGTTCTGCAATTGAAAGCGGGAGAGAGCGATAAACTTCCAGCGACGTTGGACTTGGCAGAGTTGTATCGCGGGTCGCAGAAGCTTGGGATTGAAGCATCTACGATCTGGCTTATCGACAAACTCAGGGGAGTGGCTGCCCATATTCCTGAGGGGATGAGCGCCGAACATGCAGAGCGAAAGCTGCTCAAGATCATTATCGGCGTCATGATGCATGTATACGAAGAATTAGATGCAGATGTATCTCCTTCTGTAAGGGCACAGAAACTCAGTGAAGCGATTCGACTTGGCTATTCCTATGGCCTAACTTATCCCTTCATCGATGATCTGTTGGATTCCCATGTATTAACTCCGGAGGAGAAGGAGCAATATTCGCACATGATTCGCAGTGCGCTTCTTACAGGGATTGTTCCAGAGATAAAATTATGGACGGGAAGTAATCAAGAGCTCATTCAATATATCCATGCAGAGCTTAAAGAAGCATTTGAAACGATCGAGAATATTCAAAGTGAAGAGTCCAGGCAGGTTTTCTTCGAGCAATCCTATGTCTTTTTTCAATCTCAAGAACAGGATCGTGCCAAAAGCCTTGCTTACGCAAGTTACACCAATGAGGAGCTCTATATTCCGGTTATTTTGAAGTCTTCATCATCACGACAAGTTGTTCGATCCGTCATTGCTGCTTCGGTAGATGATGGCTTCGATCATCGCACATTTTATTATGGCCTTTACAATCAATTAGCAGATGACTTTGCCGATATGTTTGACGATATGAACCACGGTGCCGTCACTCCATATACCTATTATTTAAAATACCGACACCAGCGTCCTGATCTCATGAATCCATTTGAATTATATTGGGCGGTTATTCATCACCTAATTCATGGCGTGCATCATTCCGATTCCAGCACAAGAGAGGTGATCTTGGATCGTGCCATTAATGGTCTGAAGCGCTGCAAGGAGCGCGTAGGAACGGAAAAATATAACGAAATCATGGATATCTTTGCTTCCGGAATTCCTACATTTAACAAGCTTGTTCAGCAAATGGTTTGGAAAGCGAATGACGTGGACTTCTTTGATAAGCTGCTGCGAGACCAACTTGTTACAGCTCTTCGTAATAATCAGAGGGAGAAGGAAGAATTCTTTAACACCATTGATAAAGCACGTGATCAGATCAACAGCGTCTTAAAGATACCAAAGGAAGACGGTATCTCTCCCATGAAAGAGCCGCTTATCGATGCGGCCAATTACAGCCTGGAAGGTGACGGCAAACGGTTGCGTCCGATTCTGTCTTGGACTATAGCCGTTAACACATTCGGTCTGAATGCGTCCGAGATTGTGCCTCTTCTGCGATCCATTGAGTATATGCATACGGCCTCTTTAATCTTTGATGATCTGCCTTCACAAGATAATGCCTCCATAAGGCGTGGCCGTCCAACTCTGCATCAGGTGCATAATATTGCGACAGCCGAATTGACAGGACTATTACTCATTCAAAGGGCGATTAAAGAGCAGTCGTCGCTTAAGTCTTTTGATCCGAAGGCTGTACTCGCCCTGATGCAATATTCCGCGCATAAGACAGAGGAAATGTGCATGGGGCAAGCGATGGATCTTGATTCCAAGGGGAAGGTGCTGAATCTCGATCAGCTGAATATGATTTGTTTTTATAAGACAGGAGTCGCTTTTGAAGCCTCCCTTGTCATGCCGGCTATTCTCGCTCAGATCCCTGAGAAAGAGATCGAAACGCTAAAGAAATATGCCTATCATGCCGGGATTGCTTTTCAAATTAAAGATGACTTGTTAGATCTGGAAGGGGATACGCACGTACTTGGAAAACCTGTTGGTCAGGATGCTCAGAATAACAATTCGAACTTTGTGTCCATCCTTGGCCAAGGGGGCGCCAGAAAAGAGATGTGGGAGCACTACTGTCTGGCGATGGAAGCATTGAAGGACCTGCCGCGCAATATTGCGTTCCTCCGTCACTTGCTGAATTACTTTGTCAATCGAGATCGCTGATAGAGCTTTGAAAGTAGACAGAAATTGAGGCAGGCTGAAGGAGGTGTCCCAAAAGTCTAAAACGACTTGGGGCACCCCCTTTATTTATTTCATGCACAACACGCCAAGCTGAGCTAGAGCGTAAGCCACACCATCCTCCTCACAATGCTTCGTAACCATATTTGCTTTTTCCTGCACGTAGGCAGGCGCGTTTGCCACGGCTACCGAATAACCTGATTCAGCAAACATAGGCAGATCATTATCATGATTGCCGATGGCTAGCACTTCTTCTGTGGCAATCTGGAGGTGCTGCTTCAGATAACGAAGTGCTTCCCCTTTGTTGGCCTGAACATGGGTAATTTCGATGTTGTGGTTATCACTCGGATGTATTTGCAGCGGGAGGGCCTTAAGATCCTCGATAATGGCGGCAAGCTTAGCGTCATCGTCTTGAACGAAGATTTTATAATAGGTTTCATTCAGGGGGATCGGACCAACGCTCACTGGTAAATCCGGGTAATCCCGTCGAATGGAATCGACCAAATGGGATTCTTGCGCTGCAAACATGGCATCTCGTGTATAAATCCGATAAAGAGCTTGGTGCTTCTCAATCGAATGTAGGATGTGGTGTATATATTCAGGCGGGATCGGATAGGATATAAGATCCTTTTGAGCCTGAATATCATACACGTTGGCGCCGTTACTGGCGAACAAATAAGCGGCGCCTTGAAATTTATGCGCAAAGGGCAGCGCTGCTGCGAACATTTTCCCGGTGATGACGGCGACGATGGTACCTTGGCTAATGACTCGGTTCACGGCTTCGCGGTTGATGTCGCTTAGATGCAACCGGCGATCAATCGTTGTACCATCCAGATCCAAAGCGATTAATTTGAATTTCATGATGCCTCCTAAGTATGAAGAAAATAAATTACATTTTATTGATAATGAATCTGCTGCTTGTATTGCTCCAGCAGCTTTTGGTTGTGTTCATCGCCGCCTTCCAGATTAGCCGAAAGAAAGACAGGCGGAGTTATCCCGCGCTGGATCAGGAGATCGATCGTTTGCGAAATAACAGCATGCATCATCGTGACGCCGGTGACGGTTGAGAGTGGAGCTGTTTTTACTTGTAATCCTTCGATCGACAAGACCGCATCTCCCTTCACTCCCATGACATCCAGAACAATATCCGCTAATTCAAACAAACGTTTGCCGCTGGAATGCCTGCTCTTAACATCATTCGAGTAGATCATCGATGTTAGAGCGATCACCTTAACCCCTTTATTTCTTGCCCACAACGCCAGTTCAACAGGCACTGTATTGCGCCCGGAAACGGAAGCGATGATAAGCACATCGTCTTTCTTGAGCGGCGTCTCCGAAAGAACTGCCTCGGCGAGTCCGGATATTCTTTCGAATTTGGTTGTACGGGTGGAAGGAAAGGTCTCCAAAGTCATCCCCGGAAGAAAAATGGGATTCACCAGGATAAAACCGCCGGCCCTGTAGAAAACCTCTTGAGCGAAGATGCTGGAATGACTGCAGCCCGTAATGTAAATCGAGCCTCCGTGTTCTACGGTATCTGCTAATAAAAGCGAGGTCTGCTGCATCGCCCCACATTGTTCGTGCAATACACGATCTAAGTTTTCCTTTACCGCTTGAAAATAACGCTCAATTTGCTGCATAGCACACTCTCCCCGCATACTATTTTGGTCAGCCCATTGGATGTTATCATTTCGTTCGTTTTCCTTGTGGTTAGATTTTATCTCCGATTCATTTCGTTGTCAAACGGTTCTCTTTCGAATGGTTTCTTGGTATAGTATGATTAGTTGCATTACTAAGCTGAAGGAAAGAGTAATCTTATATACAGATAGATGGGGGTAGAGGAGATGTACGGCATGCAGCGTAGAGCTGAGATTCTGAAGTTGATTAAAGAGAATGGCTTTAAACGTGTTTCGGAGTTAAAGGACATCTTTCAAGTATCTGAGGTTACTATCCGGTCTGATCTGCGAATGCTCCAGGAGGAAGGGAAGATTGAACGCAATTACGGAGGCGCCATGATGAAGGAGGAGCTAGAAACTCCGTCATTCTCAGAGACTTCAATGCTTCTTAGCGAACCGAAAGCGGCCATTGCGCAAGCAGCAGTTGAATTGATTCAGCCCGGGGACAGTCTGTTTCTGGACGGAAGCTCGACAACGCTGCTGCTGGCCAAGCTGGCCCGGAATATCGAAAATATTACGATCATCAGCAACTCCATTCCGATCTTTGAGCAGTTAAAAGAAATCACGACGGCAACGCTCATCGGCATCCCCGGCAGCTTAAATCCGAGAACCCAAACGTTTGTCGGACCTTATGCGGAGAAGATGATCAACGATCTCAGAGCTACGAAAACATTTATCAGTCCCAAGGGCGTATTGCTGGAGGGGCTGCGTGATATCACAATGGTTGAAGCGGACATTCGAAAACGAATGATGGATTCAGGAAATGAAGTGATTGTGCTGGCGGATCATAGCAAATTCAACAACAATAGAACTTTGATTCCGATTGATAGCTTTGATGCGGTACATACGATTATTACGGATCAGCGGCCGGATGAAGCTTTTATGAGTATTTTTGCAGAAAAGAACATTCGAGTGATTGTTGCAGATACGCATGATGATTAAAGATTGGATGTAACGTTTGGAAGAAGAGGCTGCCTCTGAAGTAGATATGATCTACTTGGGGGCAGTTTTTTTGTCCAAACCTTCAAAAACGAAAGCGACACAAGTGATAATTTTCGATTTCTTATTTTGTAATCGCATTCAATTTATTTTTATTGACATTTCCAGTTCCAGGAATCTATAATCGAAACAAATTCGAAAATAAAATAGCTTTCGTACTTCGATTATTTTCTATTTCAAAAGTTTATTTTCGAAAATGACTTTTAAGGGGGAATAAAATGAAGAAGAGAGTACTTTCGATGACATCCTTTTTTCTAATTGTCGTTCTTGTTATGGCAGGATGCACGGGGAAAGACAGCCCCGCAAATGAAGACGGAAGCAAAACAGCGCAAGAGGATAACGGTAAGAGTCAAACCAGCAATATCACCAGTTGGGACAGCCCGGACTTGTCCTGGAAAAAAAGTACTGAGCCTGTAAGCTTCGATACGTATATTGATTTTGATTGGTATCAGTTAGACACTTGGGGCAAGGATGATGTATCCAAAGAAATCACGAAAAGAACCGGCGTATCCCTCAATGTAACGAAGAGCTCCGACTTGAATCAACTGCAAGTTTTGATAGCCGCGAATGAATTGCCTGACCTTGTATTTACTTCGAATTTGGTAGAACGCTTCTATAATCCCGACATTGCTTATCCACTCGACGAATTAATCAAGAAATATACCCCTGAAATGATGAATTTACTCGATCCCGTAGAAATTGCGAACAATACCCAGCCTGACGGCCACTTCTATGCTTTGAAAACGCACTACAATAACGACGCAGCTTGGAATGATCCTAGAAACCTTCCGTCTCCCGGGGATCCCGGTTTTTATGTTCGGGAAGACATTATGCAGGAACTCGGCAATCCGCCATTGGAATCGATGGAAGATTTGCTGAACATTTATAAGATGGTGAAGGAGAAGCATCCTGACATGATCGTCTACCTACCGCATCCAACATGGACGAACCCTTTGATGGAAATGATGGGATTGACGGGTCAGAGTCCTTATGTGGATGCAGACGGTAAAGTACATGTTGGCTTCAACAATCCGGGTTTTGCGGAGTATTTCAAGTACATGAATACGCTGTTCCGTGAAGGTTACTTAAGTGCAGAAAGCTTCGCTTACAAGCCGGAGCAGTTTTCACAAATTATGAAAAGTGGCAATGTTTTCTCTGCTTCTTACAACGCCGGATTAGCCGACGATATTAACAAGGTCTACGACGAGAACAGCATCAAGGCTCATTTAGTGCCTGTCCTTAAGGCGTTAACGTACAAAGGAGAAGCGAAGCTGAAGCCGGTTGATGCATCCGTAGGCTGGGCAAGTTTATTCGTTCCCAAAACCAACAAAAACCCTGAGCGAGCCATCAAATATATCGAATTCTTAAAAAGTCCCGAAGGCGATGCGCTGACTCAATGGGGAATTGAAGGCAAGCATTACACGTTGAATGCAGATAAGCTGCTGGTGCGTCCGGAAGGATTCAATGAATTGAAGGTAACCGATACGGGAATCGGGCCATGGTATTTCGAGGCCAGCGGCCTCGGAGAGGGTGTTGCTACATCTTCTGGCGCTCTCAGCAATCCTAAATACAGTTCCTCCGTCGATTTGTTGAAGTTCAGAAAGAAGTTATATGAACGTAATCCAGCACTTGCGTTTGTGAAGCCGAAAGCCGATACGGATGAGTTTAACATCAATGTAAAATTGACCGAATTATACACCAATGCAAGAGTAGAGATTATTACGGCTCCAAGTGAAGAAGAAGCCATGAAGAGATACGAAAAAATGATGTCTGATGCTAACAAAATCGGCATGGATAAGCTCGAAACCTACATGAATGAAGCGTACCAGGAAGCGTTAAAGAAATACAAAAAGTAGTAAATATGCTGGGGGGATTTATCCCCCTTTGCTTCATTATCCTTATCAATGGAGGGAGATCAATGAATAACGAATGGATTCTGGTTGACAAAGGTGCGACGAATTGGACGATCGTTGTCGGAGAGCAGGCTTCACCATCGGAGATCTATGCAGGATCGGAATTGCAAAAGTATTTACAGGAAATATCGGGTGTAACCGTACCGATCAAAAACGATGAAGGCCCGGTCTCAGCCAATGAAATCGTAGTAGGCTTTAACCTTCATATGTCCGACCTAGCATCATCCATTGATTTCGAGCGGCTTGGCAACGATGGATTTGTGATTCGTACGATCGAAAATCGTATCGTTATCGCAGGAGGAGCTCTTCGCGGAACGCTATACGGTGTGTATACATTTTTGGAGAGCTTTTTAGGGTGCAGATGGTTCAGCTCTACGGTAAGCCGCATTCCGAAGCGAAGTCGTATATCGGTCGGCAATATGGATATCGAGCAGGTTCCTGTGCTTGAATATCGTGAGCCTTTTTTCTTCTGTGCGTTTGACGGAGACTGGGCGGCGCGCAATAAATCGAACGGCAACTTTCCGAATTTGGAAGAGCGTCATGGCGGGAAGACGGAATACACTTCGCTGTTTGTACATACTTTTGATCACTTTATACCGGTTAAGGAGCATTTCGATACGCATCCGGAATACTTTTCAGAGGTCAATGGGGAGCGGATTGCTGATAGAACACAGCTGTGCTTGACCCATCCGGACGTTCTGGATCTGATGATTGTGAAGGTAAAAGAATACCTCGATCAGCATCCGGAAACCCGTATTTTATCGGTATCGCAAAATGATTGGTACAATCCATGCCAATGTGAGGCCTGCCGTGCGGTGGATGATCACGAAGGCAGCTACAGCGGAAGCCTGATCCATTTTGTGAACAAGGTTGCGGAAGCCATTGAGCAGGATTATCCGGAGGTAGCCATTGATACCCTTGCGTACCAATATACCCGTAAGCCTCCGAAATTCGTGCGGCCGCGGCATAATGTGATCGTCCGGCTGTGCAGTATCGAATGCTGCTTCGCGCATCCGCTGGAAACATGCCAAGAGCTGGCTTCCTTCAGGAGCCGAGAAGAATCAGGCGCTTCCTTTGCTCAAGATTTAATCGGATGGGGCAAGGTGTGTGAGCGAGTCTATATTTGGGATTATGTCACGAACTTCTCGAATTATGTGATGCCGTTCCCGAATATCCGCGTATTGCAGCCGAATATCCAATTTTTTATCCGCAATCATGTCAAAGGCATTTTCGAACAGGGCAGCTACGAAAAGGGCGGAGGCGGCGAATTTGCCGAACTGCGAGCGTATGTGATTTCCAAGCTGCTGTGGGACCCGGAATACAATGTGGATATAGCCATTAATGAATTTTTGACCGGTTACTATGGAATAGCCGCTGCTCCGCTGCGTCAATATATCGATATGCTGCACGACAAAGTGGAGCAAGAACATATTCACACCGGAATTTACGATCCGCCTACCAGCGAGTATTTATCCAAAGAGCTGATCGAGAAATCCGCGGCATTGTTCGACCGGGCTGAGATCCTGGCTGATAACGAGGAGATTGCGTACAGAATTCATATTGCCAGACTCCCGATCCGTTACGTACAGCTTTCCACGATGCCGAAAGACGTTCCGAACAGACAGGAGCTAATCGATCAATTTTTTGCAGATGTTAGAGCAGCAGGCATCACCGCATTGTGGGAAGGCCGGAGCCTGGAGAAATCCAAGCAGCTGATGGAAGAGGGAACCGTTTTTGTTCATGCATAAATCGCAGAGAGCAATGTAGAGGTGAGGTGCAAGACGTGTAAGTGATTCTGATGCCAGGAGGTGGGGGGCTTGAATTCTACTCAAAAGTTTTGGAAGAGGTTTCAGAACCAGAAATTTTATCAGATCTGCGCACTGATGGGCATTGGGTATTTACTAGTATTTGCTTATGTTCCAATGGTCGGGCTAATCATTGCCTTTAAGAACTTCAAATTATCTTCTGGCATTCCTGGATTTTTCACCAGTGAGTGGGTAGGGTTCAAATGGTTCTCGGAATTTGTTCATGATATCAACTTTTGGCAAATCATCAGAAATACGGTTGTTATTAGCTTGCTGAAGATCGTGTTCACGTTTCCGATTCCGATTCTTTTTGCGATCACATTAAATGAAGTGCGAAAAGAAGGTTTAAAGCGGTTCGCGCAAACCGCAAGTTATTTGCCCCATTTTATATCGTGGGTCGTCGTATCGGGGATGCTCTTTTCTTTCCTGAATTCGCAGAATGGGGTCATTAACCAATTATTAATGAACTTTGGACTTATTGATAAGCCCTTATCTTTTCTAGCCAGCGCTGATTATTTCTGGCCGATGCTCGTGCTTAGTGATATCTGGAAGGAAATGGGGTGGTGGACGATCATCTTTCTGGCGGCTATTGCCGGTATTGATCCCACCTTGCATGAAGCGGCCGTCGTTGACGGAGCGGGAAGAATGCAGCGTATTCTGTATGTGACACTGCCAAGTATTAAACCGACGATTATTGTCGTGCTTATTCTGGCACTCGGTAACCTGTTCGGCGGAGGGCTGGGAGGATCGAATTTTGAACAGGCATATTTATTGGGGAATCCCGTAAACAACAGTGTTTCAGAGATTATCCAAACCTATACCCTGAAGATGGGTCTTGCTCAAGGCAGATATTCTTACGCGACCGCGATCGGCTTAATTCAATCTGTGATTTCATTAACGCTGATATTAATAAGCAATTATTCCGCGAAGAAAGCGTCTGGCGTAGGATTATTCTAATCGGGGGAGGAGTCATCGATGAAGCGCGGTTTTAAACGTACCAAGGAAGATTACATCATAGACGGCGTTGTGTATACGATTTTGATATTGGTCATGATCGTAACCATCTATCCGTTCTATTACTCATTCATCATTTCATTGAATAACGGGATCGATGCTTCGCGAGGCGGTATCTTTTTGTGGCCACGGGTGTTTTCCTGGGATAATTACGCAGCGGTGTTTTCCAATGAGCAGCTGATCAAAGCGTATGGAGTTACGATCACCAGAACGTTAGTAGGTACCGTATGCAGCGTCACCTTTACGGCGTTGGTTGCTTACAGCCTGGCCCATAAAGACCTGATGTTCAAAAATGTTTATTTTCTGATATTGATCGTTGCCATGTATTTTTCCGGCGGCTTGATTCCTTACTTCATTCTGATCAAAAAGCTGCATCTGATGAACACGTTTGCTGTGTATATTATCCCGGATTTATTAAGCGTTTTTAATGTAATCATCATGATGACGTTCTTTCGGGAACTGCCAGAGGCGCTTAAAGAGTCCGCAAGGATCGACGGGGCAAGCGATATGCGAACCTTTTTTAAGATTATGGTACCGATCTCCGCGCCCGTATTCGCAACCATCGCCCTGTTTAATGGTGTACACCACTGGAATGCCTGGTTCGATTCGGCCTATTTTGTGACGGACAAAAATTTAAAGACGGTGTCGTTCCAGTTAATGGAACTCATTAACAAAGCGAATCTGACGGCTGTCACAGGTACTAATGTAGCGGATGCGCAGCGCAGCGCGACGTATGCAGCTCAAACGTTTACAGCAGAGTCGATTCGTATGGCCACGATGATCACCGTTGTTGTGCCCATTATTTGCGTATATCCTTTCCTGCAAAAATATTTTGTGAAAGGCATCATGGTAGGTTCTGTGAAGGGTTAGCGATAGAAAGAGGGTGACCCGGTGAGATACAGCCTGAGCGTTGACGGTGGCGGGACAAAAATCATTGCCGTTCTGTTTGATCAAGAGTTGAATTGTCTGGCTGTAGGCAAAAGTGGTCCCATTAATCCTAACTTCACGAAGCTTGAATCCGTCGAGGCTAATATGAATGCTTGCATTCAGGAATGTCTGGCGGATCGGGCCAATCTCATGCTGGACGCGGTTTATGTAGCGATGCCTGGTCCAGTAGAGCTGCTGACTCAAATCATCAGGAGATATGCGGGTGTTGCGGAGGTGCACACTTTTAGTGAAGGGTGTATGTGCTTGTTGGCAGGGATTCAGCGGCAGCAGGGGGTTGTAGCTTTGGCGGGTACGGGTTCCGGGGTGTTCGGGGTGAAGCATGAGATGGAGACTCATCTTGGCGGATGGGGGAGTCACCTTGGTGATGAGGGCAGCGGATATGATGTAGGTAGGCAGGGGATTGCGGCTGCCATTCAGAGTTTTGAGGGCCGGGGACCGTGTACCATGATGGAAAATATGATTATGGAAGAATGGAATCTGGGGCAGATGGGAGATATCATCCCTGTTATTTACGGCACCAGCAGTACACGTGAAGTCATTGCTTCCTGCTCCATACTTGTATCAAGGGCGGCCAGGAAAGGGGATCTGGTGGCACAACATATTTTCGCTGCAGCAGGAGAGAGCTTGGCCAGCCAGGTCATCGCCCTGATGAGGCGTGATGCATTTGACGAGAGAACTTCGATCATGGCAGCAGGAAGTGTATGGAATGGGCATCCTCTTATGTTTGATAGATTTAAGGAGGTCCTTATCACCCAGTTTCCCGGTGTGACAGTGGCTCTGCCATTGTTTGAGCCTGTCATGGGTGGTGTCGTACGGGAAGCCATGAACTTGGAATCGGCTGATCGGATGAATGAGGCGATCGTGCAGCGTTTAATCACCGAATTTCATCCATTTCTTTATCATACTAAATAATATATATAGGCTATAAGATGCAAACTTATCGCTAACCTATGATATGGAGGGGAAGAAGATGAGAAGTCAGTACTTTCAGAAACTAAACCATCTGATCGGTAAAATTGAAGAAACTCAAAACGATGCCATGGGGCAAGCGGCAAAAGTGATTGCAGATGCGATGGCGGCCGGGAAATGCGTGCATCTTTTTGACACGGGCCATATGCTCGATAGCGAACTCATCAACCGTGCAGGCGGACTAACCGCTTTTCGGGCTCTGCGTTTTCAGTTTGATGTGAATAACGAGGTACGAGAGCGTGAGGAAGAAAAACAAAAGGATCGCAATATGGAAGGATTAATAAATCATGTGCTACGTGCAAGCCGGCTTCTTCCGGGGGATGTGCTGATCGTCGGCAGCGTATCAGGTAAAACGGTCTTTCCTGTAGATATAGCGATTCATGCGAAGCAAATGGGAGCATATGTGATTGGCATAACGAGCGTCGCCTATTCCTCACAGCTCATAAGTGATCATTCGAGCGGCAACAAATTATTCGAGGTTGCCGACCTCGTCATCGATAATTGCGCGCCGCCGCTTGATGCGATGCTGGAGGTACCAGGCTTGGATGTATCCATATGTCCGGCTTCGGGCATTGCAGCTGCCTCCATCATGTGGGCGATTGAGGCAGAAGTGGTGGAGCTTTTGATGAAACGCAATATCAAGCCGTCGATATTGAAATCCATCAATTTCCCGGGCAGCGCAGAATACAATGAAGAGGCTTATAAGACCTATGCCGAAACATCATGCTAACACAACAATAGCGTAGCGCATTTCTAAGAAAGAATACTTTCTACTGTGGGGAATACCGGATGCATGCGATGCTAAACGGATTAAGGCGAACCCTTGCCGTTCGCCGGGCGGAATCCGCGGTTCGCAAAGGGCTGCGCGTGTCGCTGATGGAAGGGATTCCGGCCAATATATTGGCCAATCTTCTAGGCGGGCCTCTTCAGACTATTTATTTGACCTATTTGGGGTTTACGGCTTTTCAAATCGGGATCGTACTCGCCATACCGCCGATCGCTCTTCTAATCCAAATCGTCGTGGCCATTGCCATGCAGAAGAGGCAAAACCGCAGGTACTATATGACTCTGCTGGGCGTATCGCATCGCGTTTTATGGGTAGGAACGGGGATGATCCCGCTGATCTTTAAACAGGATGCGTGGGTACCGGTTTATATCGTGGTATGGCTGTTGTCCTTTTTGAGCGCACAGGCCTGCGGCGTCATTTTTGCATCTATTATGGCAGATTTTGTACCTCCTAAGATCCGGGGTAAATATTTTGGAATACGCAATATGGTCCATTGGGCCGTCGTTTGCATCACGCTTCTGCTGGGCGGACAGATCATGGAATGGCTGCCGGGCGCACAGGGATTCGCCGTATTGTTCGGAATCAGTGCTCTGTGCATTATATGGAACGGATGGCATCTTGCACATTATCCCAACCCTCCGTTCCAGACGTCCATGAATGGAAGTTCATTTCGCATGTTACTCAGGCCCTTTTCCGATCGGCGTTTCATCGCAGCAACCTTGTTTATTTCCTGTTTCATTCTAGTCCAAAACGTTGTGATCCCTTTATTTTCGTACGTGATGCTTGAGATCATGAATCTTGGCACAAGCACGGTGACCCTCATCGTAATGCTGCAAAATCTCGTCATGATGGTCAGTTATTACTATTGGGGAATACTGAACAGCAAATATGCAACCAATACGCTGCTCTTATGGACTTTCCCGCTGATTTCGATCTCCTGCGCTATGTGGCTTGGGATGTCCGTTCTTTCGCTGCTGCCCGTATTGATCCTTGTCCATATCTTTCTAGGGTTCGCGCTGGCGGGATATAATCTGCTTGCGTTTAATTTCCTGATCGGCGATTCGCCGAAATCGGAAAGGCCCATGTACATTTCGGTATTCTCCGCTTTTACGGGAATTGCCGGCTTTATCGGACCGATGCTCGGGGGATGGCTCTACAATGAGGCCGAGGATGCTCCACTTTGGCTTCAGCAATATGGAATGACCACCATAGCGGGTATCTTGATGCTGTTAATGTCGCTGGTGGTGGCGCCGTTTATATTTAGAAGGTGATTATGGTCAAATCAATGGATTGTCATTAAACATAGCAATGGTGAAACCAGTTGCAACATCAGGAAGATGCCTCAGAAACGGCTTCTTCCTGATTCCATTTCAGGGAGTGCATGCGTGTGAACACGGCAAAGTGTTCGAGGAACCGTTTCTTTAGTCCATCAAATGAGGTTATAGAAAATCTCCGTCTCCAGTTTGGATTCATCTTCATGCCAATGACCATACATCTCCATCAGGGGAAGCCCATGCTGTTCTCCGGCGGCTTGGACAAGTGCTCGAATGCTCTGATAAGTTGTATCCAATTCGCTGTATGGCCCGATGTGTTTGCCATAGGCATATTTTTCGAAAACGACGTCTTTCTTCTTCAAGATGGAATCTTCCTTAAGAGGAGTCATTAGTTCAATCCCGGCAAACACCAAATTTCCCTGATCATAGACGACGTGATTGATACCCCTATGCGAGAGTTCTTTGCTGCGTACTTCTCTCCAGACCTGGTCAAACAATTCGAAAATCGTCTCACTGTACGGCTTGCCCGGATCGTGAGCTTTGGAACACCCGAACAAGGTAAACGCCTTTCTTTCCTTCCTGATCACCGGCTCCATCATATCATCCTCCTTTTCCCGCGTAGCGGAAGAATGGTTTGATGATTACTTCGGCTTACCCGATCCAATTTCCTACTATAAGTTCACGGTTATTCCTACCACTCCATCACAACACGACTTTCATCCAAATTATATGGTATGATCAAAGCATCGAATCATGTTTGGAGCCAAATTGGTGCAGAGGGATGGTGGACATTTTGACAAAACTTAGAGATATAGCTGAGCGGGTAGGCGTGTCAATATCAACGGTTTCACGTGCAATCAGCAATGATAAGAACCGCCCGGTGAATGAAGAAACGAAGCGAAAAATAATGGATGCAGCCATCGAACTTGGATACCAGTTAAATGGAAAATACAATCTATCTGGCTACCATAAGGATACGCAGTTAAAGCAGATTGCCTGCTTTATTCCGCAGATGCTCATAGATGACCATCCTTATTTTTCTCAGGTTTTGGCGGGAATCCATGATCAAATGAATGAGCTTGGACAGCTGCATGCCATTGTGCGCACTTCGGATGAGATTGGCGGCTCCGAAGGGATTAAAGCTTTCATCACGGAAACAGGCGTTCAAGGGGTAGTCGCGATCGGTTGGTACGATGAAGAACTGTTCAAGCTTCTGGATCGAATGAACATTCCTTTGCTTGGGGTTAGCTTGAATGATGATAGACTTGCCATTCCGGTCGTAGATTGCGATCGTATTTTTTCTGCGCGGACTGCTGTTCGGCATTTGATCGATCAAGGGCATACGAGAATCGGTTTTATCGGTGGGCCGGCATATTCGAAAGACATGGACCATGACGAACGCTTCATGGGGTACAAATTTGCTATGCTCGAAAAAAACCTTGCTCTACCCGAGGAATGGATCATAGATACCAATTGGAACGTAAATAACAGCTACAACATGTTGTCGGAGCTGTTGTTAAGGCATCCGAAATCGGAGTGGCCGACAGCGTTCTTTTGTGCGAGCGATTTGCTGGCGATACCTGCGATGAGAGCTGTTGTAGAAAAGAACGGACGTATTCCACAGGATGTTGCCTTTGTAGGTATGGATGATATTTCGGTTGCACAATATACAAGCCCGCCCCTTACTTCTGTACGTGTTCCTAAATATGAAATTGGGAAGGTAGCGGCTCAGTTTATGGCCAATTATTTGGACGGGCAGTATCCATCTATACCCAAAGTTTTGCTGCCATGCAGCCTGATCGTGAGGGAATCTTCTACTTTCGATCGAAATCAATAAATATATGTTTTCATCCAAAATATATCCAAAAATAACGTTTGACAATCCAAAAGTTTCTGTATTAACATGAATATAGGCGAAAAATTTGGAGGTTGACTCCAAAAAAAGAAAAATATACTCCGAATACAGCTGGATTTTTATTTTTTTATTGTTATGATAGCGGTTTCACGCATCCAAACGTTCATCCAAATTTTCATTATATAAGATTCTATCAAAAATCGTTTAGAAAGGTAGGAAGCTTACATGAAAAAAACGACTGCTGTATTAATAGGAGCAGGAGACAGAGGGGCACGTGCGTATGCACCTTTTGCGATTCAAAATCCACACGAACTTGAAATTGTTGCCGTTGCAGATCCAAATGCGGAGAGACGACAAAAGGTCATGGTGCAGCATCATATTTCGGAGGACAATGGTTTCGAGTCTTGGGAAGAGCTGCTAGATGGTACGCAAAGAGCAGATATTGCCATCGTTTGTACAATGGATCAAATGCATTTGGAGCCGACGATTGCCGCGTTAAAGGCAGGCTACCATGTTCTTCTTGAAAAGCCGATGTCTCCGGACCCGCTTGAATGTATTGAAATGGAAAGGGTGGCTCGGGAGCAGAATCGACTGCTGACCATTTGCCACGTGTTACGGTACACCGAATTTTGGTCCAACATTAAAAAGATGATTCAAGAAGGACAAATCGGGGAAGTCGCTTCGGTACAATTGAATGAAAATGTTGAATACATGCATATGTCGCATAGTTTTGTTCGCGGCAATTGGAAGAACAAAGAACAATCGAGCCCGATGATCCTGCAAAAATCTTGCCATGATATGGATATTTTATCCTGGATTATTGATAAACCTTGCTTGCGAGTCAGCTCTTACGGTTCGTTAATGCATTTTAAAGAGAGCAACGCTCCAGAGGGTGCGCCAGAGCGCTGTTTGGATGGTTGTCCTGCAGAGAACGACTGCCCGTTCCATGCCGGAAGATATTATCTGGGTGAAGGCAAAGGCTGGGCGAAGAAGTTTACCGAGGATCATACCAATGAAGGAATTATTTCCGCTCTGAACACGACCGATTACGGGAAATGTGTATACAGATCGAATAATAACGTGGTTGATCATCAAGTCGTAAATATGGAATTTGAAGGCGGGACGACGGCTACATTCAGCATGTGTGGTTTTACTAGAGAACAGACAAGAATCGTTCAGATTATGGGGACGAAGGGAGAGATTCGCGGGAATATGGAAGACAATAGCATCTCCCTGTATAACTTCCTTACGAAGCATGAAACCATTATTCGTCTAAGCGAGCCTGTTGGCGGACATGGCGGAGGGGATGCGAAGATTATGAGAAGCTTCCTAAATGAAGTCAGAAGTTACGACGAGGGCGTGTCCAGCCTATCTTCGGCTAGTGTGTCTTTACGCAGCCATTTAATGGCTTTTGCTGCAGAAGAATCTCGCTTGCAAAAAGGCAAGTCGATCGAACTGGACGAATTTTACCGAGAGATCGCTTTTTCAAGCGTGAAATAAGTGGAAAAGCGAGAATCCACAGCATTTGCTGTGGATTCTTTGTTTCTTCAGATGTCAAACTCTAGAAGTTAATTGTATCTAATCTATAAACCGTTTCTTGATATGGAACGGAGTAAGTCATATAAAGGTAAATGGTTGAAAAGGCATCGAAGCCTTTGACGTCAAGCGAGTAATTGATAAATGCAGTCAAATCCAGCTTATTGGTGTTATCCACTTTCACATCGCTTACTGTAGCTTTTTGAACAGCATTATTCCATGCGGTTAACGTATCTTGCTTATTGGCGCTGCGAATGCCTGCGATATTTTTATGGATGCCTTCTTTGGACGGGTTAGGACCACTCCAGTAATGATCGTATTGGACTTTATCTACGATGGATGCTGAGATGATGGCGTCGATGTCGGAGTAATCTTGTGTCGCAACGGCTTTTGCATAGGCTTTAAATGTTTTTAAGGCTTGAGCTTTGTTATCTTCCGCAGCTTTTTTCATGTCGACATTTTTATCCAGTACTTTCGAAAATCCGCTTGATGAAGAAGTTGAAGGAGGTGTTGTGCTGCCGGAGTTACCCTTGTTTGCATTCTGATCTCCAGTACCTGAAGTGATGCTAACTACTTGCCGATTCGGATCCCATTTTACAGATGCGCCAAGAGCTTCCGCTACGGCCCTAGCGGGTACATAGTTCGATCCTTTATAAACGATGGGATATGTAGCGTTTGCGCCGCTGCCTAAGTTCACGTTCTTGCCATCCACTTCAATGCGGATACCGGCATTTTGGTAGGCTTCGATCTTCTTCAGCGTGGAACCGGCATAAGCGACGGCGCCAACGGTTGAGAATAGTAGTACTACAGAAGTTACTGCTAAGACTTTTCGTGTGAAAAATTTCTTCATTTCATTTACTCTCTCCTTAGATTATGTAGAATAAAGACAGTATTTTGGAGAAATATGTCTTAATTTAGTATTGTACCACTAAGATATATGATTAGGAATAATTTTCATATAAAGTCCTCATTTCATGAAGAGAATAGAGAGAAATGTCGCTGTTATGCAATAAGCCCATTTGTGTTAGAATTGTTTCAAATTTTACTTATGTAAACGCTTTATATGTAATTATATTTGGATATAAGGTGGTGCAAGAAATGCTGAAGATGCTCGTTGTTGACGACGACAAGTTTGAACGGGACGGTGTCCGGTTTTTAGTAGAGAAATATGGATTTGATCTGGAAATTGTCGAAACGGGAAGCGGTGAAGGAGCGATTTCCTATCTGGATCGCCATGACGTCGATATTTTGCTGTCCGATATCCGGATGAAGGGAATGGACGGACTGCAGCTTGCGGAGAAAGTACGGGAATCCGGGCGTCCCATCAAGGTTATTTTCATGAGCGCCTACGGAGAATTCGAATATGCCCAGCGGGCCATCAGCTTGGAGGCGGTGCACTATTTGCTGAAGCCGGTTCAGGTTGGCGAGTTCATCAAGGTATTGTCCAATGTGATTCAGCAGTGTGAACAGGAGCGGCTGCTTAAGGAGAAGCAGGAACGGATGCAGGAAGCTTATTTGAAGGAGGTTCGATACGAGAAGCAGAAGATACTCGCGGGCCTCATTCTAGGGCAAAACCTGGAGGAGGCAGTGACGGTGCCGATCAGCAGTATATGCGGCTACTCCTTGATCCGAATGCTGATGCTGACTTCGCGCAGCCGTCTGTTCGACCGGGATGATTTTGAAGCGAAATTGGCGAAGGCGGTGGACCGTGGGTTTGAATTGATTCATTTGAATGAGTTCCAGGGGCTGCTTCTCGTTGAAGCGGCCGTGGATGAGCCGGTGCAGGTATATACGGAGCTGGGTCAGGATATCATCAACCGACTCAAGGAGGATTACGGCCAGAACATGATGGTAGCTGTTAGTGGTCCGATTGATGAGGCCAATCAGCTGTTTAAGGCGTATCAGGAGCTGGAGCCAGTCATGGAGATTGCTTTTTTTCTCGAGGAAGGAACGGTGCTGCAGGCAAACCGGATGATCCTGACGGGGGAAGGCGATATGATGGCTTCGGTTAATGATGCAATGGAGGAAATCAAGCAGTATGTCCAGCTAAGCCGCTGGAGTATTGTCAGACTGCGATTCGAGCAACTGTTCGACACCGTGCAGAACTGCAATCAGCTCTCCGTCGTCTACATCAAATATGTATGTATGGAGATCGTCAGATCGATCTTTGACGTGACTTCACTCAATAAACCCGGCTTGTTCAAGAAGGAGCTTGAGAAAATCAATAACGCTACCAGATTATACGATCTGCGTGGAGTGATGCAGGCCATTTTGGATGAGCTTATACCCTCCGTTGAAGGTTATAGGGACGGGATGCCGAGGGCGATCGAGGAGGTCGTTCGGATGATACATACCAAGTACCAAACCGATCTATCGCTGGAATGGCTGGCGAAGCAGGTCTATTTATCACCAAGCTACTTAAGCTATTTGTTCAAAAAGGAAAAAGGGATCAGTATCAACAAATTCATCACCATGTACCGAATGGGGAAGGCCAAGGAGATGCTGCTGACGACGAACCGCAAAATTATCGATATCAGCCAGGATGTTGGATACAGCAATTTCCCCTATTTCAGTTCGCTGTTCAAAAGTCATTACGGCGTATCGCCGTCACAATACCGGGAGATGTGTGAGCCATGAGACGGGAGCGTCTTTGGCTATTTGACCGGATGCGATTCAAGCATAAGCTGTTCGTATCTTATTTGACGGTGATCATTATTCCGATTCTGGTACTAGGGCTGTACGCCTATCATCAATCCAAGCAAATGTTGGAGTACCAGGGGCTGCAGGGGATTGAAAAGAACGCGGGTACAATCACGGCAAGCATCGAGAACTCGCTGGAACGATACAATCACTCGATACGATCCATTATTTATAATGCTACCTTTGAGAAAATTGTGACGAACGACTATATCGATCTCGTTAATCTGTCTCGCGATCTGAACGGCTACCTGACGCCGTATTTTAACATGATGAAGAACATGGACCCGAACATTGAACAGATCACGTTTTACACCCAAAGCTCCGTTCCGGAATACGGCGATGCTCTTCTCTCTGCTTCACGGGTAAGCCAGGAGCGGTGGTACAATGATGCCCTTCTGGCTGCCCCGATCCGGAATCAATGGTTTTACGACGACGGATTGATCGTTACTGCGCAGTTCCCAAGATTCAATACGATTGGAAATACGAACCTCGTCTATATGAGGATCAATTCAAGGGATTTGTTTCATTTTCCGAATACACTGCAGGATTATGCTATTTTCATTGCCGATGAGAATCATCGCCTGATCTATGCCAATCCGAATGCCAACCAGCATCAAGGTCTGCTGTCCGGCGATTTGCTGAATGAAAACGGGGGGATGATCAGGAGCGGGCAAACCTCATTTTTTCTGGTCAAGAAGGAGATCCAGCAGACGAATTGGACCTTCTATTGCTTTGTTCCCTCGAAGAAGGTATCCGAGGGTGCCGGCTCAATTATCAGTGTCACCATGGGCTTGATTCTGCTCTGTATTGCGGGGCTGCTCGTCATTATTTATATTTTCTCCAGAACGATGATCCGGCGTATTTATGCTCTCAACTCCATGATGAAGCGGGTAGAGATGGGGGATTTGAGCCTTCGGGTGACAAGCTCGTCCAGAGACGAGATCGGAGAGATGACAAACCGGTTCGGACGGATGCTGATTAGGCTGAATGAGCTGATTGACGAATCCTACCGCAGCAAAATTGTGCAAAAGGAAGCGGAGCTGAGAGCTTTACAGTGGCAAATCAATCCACATTTTTTGTACAATACGCTGTCTTTCATCAACTGGAGGGCGATAAAAAGCGAATCTCATGAGATCAGTGACGTGGTAACCTCTCTTTCGAAGTTTTACCGTACGGCGCTTAACCGGGGGAACAACATTACTTCTATAAGGGACGAGCTCGAAAATATGAAGTCCTATGTGGACATTATCCAGATCATGCGTGACTACAGCTTTGACGTGAAATATGAAATTGAGGAAGAGGTATACGGTTACCAAACGATCCATCTGATTCTCCAGCCGCTTGTTGAGAATGCGATCCTCCATGGCATTGACCAGAAGGAGGCGGGGCACGGCCTGCTGACAGTGAGCGCGAGAATAAGCGACAATACGATTGTCTTTGCCGTGGAAGATAACGGGCCGGGAATGCCGCCGGATACGGCTGAGAGGATTCTGACGGTGCATTCCACCGGCTACGGGCTCAAAAATGTGAATGACCGAATACAGCTTCTGTTCGGGCCGGAGTACGGGATTTCAGTTAGCAGCCAGCTCGGACTAGGCACGATCATGACCATCACCGTTCCACAATATCGAAGTTCGTAAAAAACTGAATCATTTCCAAAATATTTGATAATTTCTTTATTTTGGGCCTCTGCTATAGTTTTCACTATAGAAAGGGGTGATGACAATGAAAGAATCGTGTACATCCAAGGTGCAGAACACATGCTGACTAAAGAAACCAGAAAGAAGATCAAGCAGTACCGTGTCTTGCTACTGATGATGATTCCGGCGGTTATTTATTACATCATTTTCAACTATGCTCCGATGTACGGTGTACTGCTGGCTTTCAAGGATTTCAAGATTACTCAGGGAATTTTGGGAAGTCCTTGGGTCGGATTCAAGCATTTCGAAATGGTATTTGAAGATCCCTACTTCTACACGGTATTACGTAACACACTCATTATCAGTATATATAAGCTTCTCTTTGGTTTTCCTGTTCCGATTCTGTTTGCCTTATTGCTGAGCGAGATGCCCGGTATGAAATTCAAACGGTTGGTACAGACGGTATCGTATTTACCGCATTTTATCTCCTGGGTTGTATTAGGTGGCATTTTCTTTACCATCTTCTCGCTTGAGGGTCCGGTCAATATGATCGTGCACCTGTTCGGCGGGGAGCAGGCGCTCTTTCTAGCAGATGACCGGTATTTCCGGACGATTCTGGTTGTTACGAGCATCTTTCAAGGTTTTGGCTGGGGCTCGATCATTTATTTCGCAGCATTATCGAATATTGATCCCCAACTGCATGAGGCGGCCGTCATGGATGGCGCTGGACGCTTTCAACGAATGTTCCACATATCCATTCCTATGCTTGCTCCTGTAATCGCTATCATGCTCATCCTGTCCATGTCAGGAATACTGGATGCCGGATTCGATCAAATCTTCAATATGTACAATGTCAAAGTGTATAACGTAGCGGACATTATCGACACCTATGTGTACCGCAAAGGTCTGGTTGAAATGAACTACAGTTATGCTACAGCCGTAGGATTATTTAAATCGGTAATCGCTTTGCTCTTGATTATTACCGTCAATACTGTAGTGAAGCGCCTAGGTGGGAAGGAGCACGCATTATGGTAGAGTTTCTAACGAAGGAGCGGTCGGTATGATTAACATCAAGAAGACAGCAGGGGACAAAGTGGTGGATGCCCTGCTGTATATGATCATGCTGCTGATCATGATTGCTACGCTGTATCCGTTCTGGACTCAAATTGTCATTTCCCTTGACGGAGCAGATACGGAAGGAACCGCTTATGCCACGGGCCTGGTTCTCTTCCCCAAGCAATGGACATTCGAAAGCTACAAACTGGCTATGGAGTTCGATGAACTGTGGAGAGGGTACTGGAATACCATTGTCCGTACAACCGTAGGCGTCGTTCTATCCGTATTTTTCACGGCGGTCTCCTCCTACCCGCTGGCCAAAAAGGATTTGCCTTTCAATCGGATGCTGACTAGCTTCATCTTGTTCACGATGCTGTTCGGCGGCGGCTTGATCCCTACTTACCTCATCATCAAGGAACTTCATATGCTGAACACGATATGGGTGCTTGTCATCCCCGGTATGATTGGATCATTTAACGTACTGATTATGCGAAATTTCTTTAGATCTATTCCACATGAACTAGAAGAATCGGCTAGAGTCGATGGCGCCGGTTATCTTCGAATATTCGCTCAAATCGTCATTCCTCTATCCAAACCGGTACTTGCAACCATTGCTCTGTGGGTTGGGGTCGGGCATTGGAATGCCTGGTTCGACAGTATGATCTATATTTCAGATCCGCACAAGCAGGTACTGCAAATTGTATTGCGCAAAATCATCATACAGAACGATATGACAGATATCAATAATGTGATCCAGAATATAGGCAAGGAGACGATCTTCTCTGGCAGACAGCTGCAGGCGACGGTCGTCATGCTTTCCATTATTCCGATGCTAGTGGTGTATCCGTTTATTCAGAAATATTTCGTTAAGGGCGTTATGATCGGCGCCATTAAAGGTTGAATGCTTTCATTTTTGAAAACGATCTCAAGAAAGGGATGATTGAATTGAAGAGAAGCTGGTTGAACGGAATATTGGCAGGAGCCCTGTTTATCTCGGTCCTGTCGGCCTGCAGCAAGACGGATTCCACCAAAGGAGCCGATGCCGGCAGTACCTCGGAGAACGGAACCAAGGCCGAGGAGAAGACGAAGCTGACATTCTGGAATTTGGATGATGCGACAACCACGAATTCACCCGTTGTTGAGAAGCTGAAACAGGATTACAACGTCGATATGGATTTTATCAGTTCGTCAAGAGATGCAATGAAAGAAAAGCTGAACCTGATGATCGCTTCCAACGATATCCCTGACTGGTGGAAGGAACCGAACTTTACCGATTACGACAAGCTGATACAGCAAGGCGTTGCGGCTGAAATTCCGCAGAATCTTATTGAACAGTATATGCCGAAATACGTTGCATGGCTGAAAAGATATCTGGGCGACGATCCCTTCAAATATGTAAGAAGAGACGACAAAATCTATGGGCTGCCGGTCATATGGGATATTGGAATCGACGGCCTCCAGCTTGCCTTCCGCAGCGACTGGATGAAGAAGGTTGGTATCACGAAAACGCCGGAAACGCTGGAGGAAATGGAAGCAGCGCTTACCAAATTCCGCAATGATGACCCGGACGGCAACGGCAAAAAGGACACCTATGGCATCACCGCTTCGGGGGATAATATCGAAACGATGTTCAGCTCCGTCTTTGGCGCTTTTGATGCTTATCCGAATATTTTCCGGGAAAAAGACGGCAAGATTGTCCGTGGCGAGATTGAGCCGGGAGCCAAAGAGGCGCTTACCGTGCTGAACCGCTGGTACAAGAATGAATTGATCGATCCTGAGTTTGTCGTTAACAAAGGGAGTAACGTTGAGGATAAAGTGCTAGCCGACAAGATCGGTGCCATAGAGTTCTACTGGTGGGCATTTCTTCCAGGAAACGCTTTCCTGGGCGGCGAGCAATGGTATGATAAGCTCAAAAAGAAGCATCCTGATTTTAACTTTGATACGGTTGGCGGCGTCAAGGGTCCGGATGGCAGTTACGGCATTTCGCAATATAATCCGGCTTACGCGTCTGGCGTCATGTTCGGCAAGCAGCTGGCACAGGATCAAAACAAGATGATCAAATATATGCAGGTATTTGAAGCTACGGAGTTTGATCCGTCTACGTATGAGCTGATGAACTTTGGTGTGGAAGGTAAGCACTGGAAGAAGAGTGATAAAGGTACTATAGATTTCATCTCGCCGTACGATGATGAAAAAGAACGTAAAAAAGCGGGGATCGGCGGTTTCTCCTTGCCGGGCTCTTTCAACGATTACAATTTCCAAACCACCTATACGTCGGATCAAGACATGCGCAAATTAGCGCAAGATACCCGGGCGAAAGGTACACAAGTGATCGATATTCTATCACCGTTCAACAAGCCGGTATACAACGATTATCAGGATAAACTGAAGCAGTTCACGCTTACCACCTACATCGACTTTATTACGGGCCGCAAATCTCTCGATGAATTCGATAAATTTGTTGCTGAGTGGAAGAAGATGGGCGGAGACAAAGTGCTGGAAGAAGCTCAAAAAGTATATGATGAAAATTTAAAGAAATAACCTGATAGCAAAGAGGGAGGCCTTATTCTGGCGTTAGTTGAAGAGGGCCTCCTTTCATTTCCTGAAACGATAGAGGTCTTTAAGGAGGAAACGGAGACATGCTTAATATACAGGCTGGATCGATGTCCATTCGAATAAGCGATACAGGGGAAATAACAGCACTTTCGGATGCAGGAGGCGAGAAACGGTATGTGAGCACAGCGTACAAATCGCCGCTCATTCGTCTTGCGACCGGGCAGCAGTTGGAAGAGCCTTCAGCGGCAAAATATCATGCGGCGTCAGGGGAGTTGACGCTGAATTATCCTAGTGGCGCTATAGTGACAGTTGCCACAGCAAGCAGGGAGCGCTATGCAACCTTTGAGGTGATCCGTATCGACGGCGCAGACCCGGATACCTTGATCTGGGGGCCGATCGTCATGACGATTGACTCATCGATTGGTGAATCGGTAGGAGTTGTTCAAGGCGGTGATTTCGCTATCGGGATGCAGGCACTGAATTTGAAAACGGTTGGGGGCTGGCCAGCGGAGCTTCAAAGGATGGAATATGTCCAGCCGACCTATGCCGCCTGCGACGATGCGGATTCCGGCGGACGGCAGCTGTCCGACAACAAGTTCGACTACGAAGTGTGTACGGCATGGCCCATTGTCAGGGGCGGGAGCCTGCTGCAGTCATTCGCCCGCAACCGGACTAAACCAGCGCATCGTCCGGTATGGAATTTGCCGGATGCAGAAGTTGAGGGCATGGACGGCGATGACGCCCGCATTCCAGGCACTAAAATCGCTTTATTCGGCTGTCCGGTTGATCAAGTGCTGGCGACGATTGAAGCGGTTGAGCTTGGAGAAGGGCTGCCTCATCCGGAATTTGACGGTGCCTGG
Organism: Paenibacillus mangrovi; assembly: GCF_022898935.1. GTDB lineage: Bacteria > Bacillota > Bacilli > Paenibacillales > Paenibacillaceae > Paenibacillus_AQ > Paenibacillus_AQ mangrovi. Next base: position 181,792 of record NZ_JALIRP010000009.1, read on the forward strand.
GGGAAGACGTCGCCCGCGGCTACCCGGTCTTATTTGATTACCGATTTTTCTGAGAAGACGATGGAGGTGGCCGTCCGGTATACCCGCCAGGCCGGTTTGAACTATGTATACCATCCTGATCCGTTTGAGAATTGGGGGCATTTCAAGCTGAAGCCCAAGTATTTCCAAGGCGGGGACCAAAGCTTGAAGCGTTGTGTTGAACTGGCGGAGAAAGAAGGGGTGCATGTTGGCATTCATACCTTGTCCAACTTCACGACGCTGAACGATCCTTATGTTTCTCCCGTTCCTGATGCAGGTCTGGAAAAGGTCGGCACTGCGAAGCTGACAGCATCGATTGGATCTTTGGACCAGGAGATCGGGATCGAAGATCCTCGCCCGTTTACAGCCAGTTTGTTCCGGCATACGGCTATGATGGATAAGGAACTCATCGAGTATGACGGCGTTTCGGAGAGTGCGCCCTGGAAGCTGACAGGCGTCAAACGCGGCATGCACGGAACCGCCCCGGCCCCGCATCAGGCGGGAACGGAAATCGGCCGTTTATGGGATCATCCGTATGATGTTGTGTTCCCGAATATCCGGCTGCAGGACCGATTCAGCGAACGAATCAGCGGACTTATGTCCGAGGCTGGACTAAAGCAAATTTCGTTTGACGGTTTGGAAGGCTTGTATGCCACGGGACAGGACGGCTACGGCGTCAATCGGTTTGTGAATATGTGCTATGAACGTTGGGGCAGCGAGGTCATCAATGATGCGAGCATCGTTGTGCCCAATTATTTATGGCATATATTTACCCGCTTCAACTGGGGCGAACCGTGGGGCGCCCACACCCGCGAAGGCCAGCTTGAACTGAGGCTCAGCAACCAGCGCTATTTCGCACGAAATTTCATTCCGCCTATGCTGGGCTGGTTCCTGATCCGTTCTGCTTCGGAACGCTTTGAAGCGACTACGCTGGATGAAATTGAATGGGTGCTGTCCAAAGCGGCGGGATTCAACGCCGGCTTCTCACTGGTGGCCGACATGGCTGTACTTGAGCGTAACGGCAATATCAATGTGTTGCTGGAAAGCGTGCGCGTCTGGGAGGAAGCTCGGCATGCGAAGGCTTTTACTGCGGAGCAGCGTCAGCGGCTTTGCGATGCAAAAAGCGACTGGCATTTGGAGGAAGCAGGAACGGGGAGATGGAATCTGTATCCGATTGCTATCTCGAGGCCGTTCATTTGCAGCCCGGATGAGCTGCAACCCGGTCAGCCGGGAGGCGCAGATTGGACCTTCTACAACAAGTATGCGGCTCAGTCGCTCCGTTTCTGCCTGCGCGTGATGCCGTCTTACGGCAATGAAGATGCTGCAGTGAAGCGTCCGACTTTCTATACGAACGGGACTTATATGACCTTTGAAACCGAAGTCGCGGCCAATGAGTACCTTGTCTGCGACGGCAGCCCCGAAGGCAAAATCTATGATCAGAACTGGAACCTGCTAAGAACCGTGGAAACATCCGCCGTAGTACCGACTGTAGCTGCCGGCGGACAGACGTTGTCGTTCAGCTGCAAATTCGAGGGTGATCCCAAGCCAGTTGTCAGTGTCAAAGTGTTCACTCGGGGTGAACCGGAGAAGATCGAAGCGAAATAGCATGCAGTTGCAGAATTGGTCTCGCAGCGAAGTGGACCGCAAAAATAGCGGGCTGGTCAAGGATAAATCCTCAGGCCAGCCCCTTTTGCTATGCGCGGCATGTAGTATCCACTTATTTTGCATAGCTTTTTTGAGGATAAGATGAATCACACATGATAAAATAGGATTAATCTTACTTATATATTTGGAGGCATTCTCATGATGATTCAGCTAGGCAATTTTGAAGTGAATTCCGGCCAATTGGTTGTAGCCGATCCTTGTTATGATTTAAATACCGAAACCATTATTATGGGTGTGTTAGATTCTGTGTTGAATGGCTCTTGGGTGGGTCAAGTAGAGAAAGTTGAAGTCAGAGACTGGGGCGAAGCATGCTCCAAATTAACGGCTTACCATCATTCCGTCGCTGAACAAGAGGCGTCTTTGGAATGGGTGAAATGCCCATTTATTGTTGGTGTGGATAGTGGACAAGCAGGGATTTTTGACATCCAAAAATATAGAATTCCTGATGCCGATGCTAAAGACATAGGCTCGGATACAGATAGTGAATGGTATTACGCCTGCTGCGATATGACCGAGAGTGGGGAAGAAGCGGGTGTTCTGGATGGAGGCGTGGTTTCACGCACAGGTATGGGAGACGGAGCCTACGGGGTATATATGGCCATGAACGGGGAGAAACAGATTGTTGGTGTGAAAATTGTGTTTATCAAGATGTAAGTCAGATACGATCGAAAAAAATGTTTCCATCACGTCCCATCCGCCGAAACCATGCTATAATAGTGTACGCATTTAATTACACTGAAAAAGAGATGATGACTTGGGTACACCAGCTCCCTATTATAAACAAAAAACGAAAACGTTTCTGAATAAGTACTTCACTGGAAGTAAGCTTGATTATAAGCAAATTATCGCGATCATCATTCCGATATTTGTGGATCAAGCTTTTATTATTTTAATGAGTCTAATGAACACGGCGATGATTTCCTCCTCGGGCGTAGCGGCTGTGAGTGCAGTCAGTATGGTGGATTCGCTGAATATTTTCTTAGTCAATGTCTTTATTGCTGTGGCGACCGGAGGAACGGTCATTGTTGCGCAGTATAAAGGAAGCGGGAATCAGGAGATGGTATCGAAGGCTGCGGGGCAGGCCATTACGGCGGTTGCGGTGCTGTCCGTGCTCCTGAGCGTGAGTGTGATTGCTTTTCATACGCCGGTGCTGAACCTGTTATTCGGGCAGGCGGATGCTGATGTGTTCCAGAATGCCCGGATTTATCTGATCGGAAGTTGTATTTCTTATCCGTTCATCGGGATTTTTCAAGCGGTCACCGGTGCATTAAGGGGTGTAGGGGAGACCAAGGCTTGTCTGGGGCTTTCGCTGATCCTGAATGTGACCTATATGCTGCTGAATATCCTGTTCATTACTGTATTCGACATGGGCGTTAAGGGACTGATTATATCCTTAATCACAGCGAGAGTGCTCGGGATGGCGGTGTCGCTGTTTTATATGATCCGAATGAATCATTCCATGCAGTACCGGATCAAAAATGCGCTGAAGATCGATTTTTCCATCCTCAAAAAAATTATGGTCATCGGCATTCCCTTTGCGGCGGAGCAGATGTTCTTTAACGGCGGCAAGCTGCTGACGCAAACTTTCATCGTGCAGCTGGGGACGCTTGCGATTACGGTGAACGCCATCAGCGGTTCGATATCGATGCTGTTCCAGATCGGGGGCAGTGCGCTGAGCATCGCCGTGGTGACGGTTGTCGGCCAATGTATCGGCAATGGGAGCATTATGGACGCCAGAAAGTTCACTAAGTCCTTTCTCGGGTTGTCCACGGCCTTTTTCATATTCATTGCAGCGGTGATTTTGCCATTGTTCCCGTATATCGTTAACCTGTTTTCGCCACCGGCTGAAATTATTCCAGATATCTTTAATCTTACGCTTCTCATCGCGATTACGCAGCCGCTTTTCTGGTCCGTAAGTTTTGTTTTGCCTTCGGCACTCCGTGCAGCGGGGGACTCGAACTTTACCTCGCTGACATCTCTGCTCTCAATGTGGGTGCTGCGCGTTATTTTGGGCTATGTGCTTGCGATTCCGCTAAAATTCGGCATTATGGGTGTGTGGGTCGCGATGGTCACCGAATGGGGCGTGCGCGGAGCTATTTTCTGGTGGCGGTTCAGGGGAGATAAATGGTATAGACGGAAGTTGATATAGAAATGAAGTGAATAGGTGGCATTAATCGTGATTGCCCCCTTGGAATTGGCATTGGAATCCTTTAAGGAAGTCTTGTGCCATCCAAGGGTGCATTTTTTTTTGGGATCAAGGAGGGAGCAGCAGCCCACTACATTGTTCACATATAGTAGGAGTAAAGTCCAATATTTGTTTGTTTTTCCATTATTGAGTGTCAATGAGTGGATTATTTGTGTATGATTTTGAGAAAGAAGTTAGGATTCGGGTAGTTCAGCTCTCGGTCTCAACCTAACTTATCGCCAAATTAGGAGGGCTATTCAGCTTTATCATAATATTTCATTGATCAATGGGATTAAATACAACGAGATGTGGAGGGACTTTATGAAAAATCCGGTAGTAGGAATGATTGCTGTATTATCGGCTATTACCTTGCTGGTGGGTTGTAGCCAGGCGAAGTCGAAATTAGATGGAGTTTGGACAATTACCTCTGGTTCCCAATCGGAAGGTTGTTTTTCCAGAATCCATTTTGATAAAATTTCCAAAACTGATTTTATAACTATTGATGAACCAACTGAGAACTTCACCCAAGTATGGTTTGGGACATATGAGAAGGAAGAAAACGATATTCGGGTTACACTCCGCGATCCCGTAGCAGATCCCTTCATGATGGCTGTCGACCGCAATGAAGACGAATTAAAGGTTCAATACGAATGGAAATCGAAAAAATATGTCTGCTCGTACCAGCCTGAAGTAAGTTCCGGAAAATACTAACAAAGGACAGCAGCTGCGCTGCAGCCTGGTCAAAAGATCAAGAAGATCAAAGAATTATTGGTTGAGAATAAATTTAAAAGGAGGTAGTCACATGACGAACTGGGATGAACATTATATAAGTGGAAATTTTACAAACTGGGATCTTCCATATCCATCGCAAGAGTTGGTCGCTTTTATTGCTACTATGACCTTCCCGAGGAAGAAGGTAGCTTTGGATGTTGGATGCGGGGCTGGTCGAGAAGCCATATTTCTTGCCCAACAAGGTTGGGATGTAATTGGGGTGGATATAAGCACCGAGGCTCTTAGAATCGCTGCTGAACGGGCAAAGGAGGTTGGAGTGGAAGTTGACTGGCGCCAAGGGGATATCCTGAACTTACCAGTGGAGAATAAATTCATAGACTTTGTAAATGATCGCGGTTGCTTTCATTCGATTGGTGAAGAAAACCGGGATCAATATGTCAATGAGATTGCTCGTATTCTCAAACCTGGTGGGATGATGCTACTTCGAGGTTGTCGTGACGAGGAAGAAGATGGACATTTTGTTCTCGTGACTGAAACATCGGTTGATCGATACTTTAGCCAATATTTTGATCGAGGCCCGGTGCTTCCGTTACAAATGGTCACAGGTCGTGGTTATAACCATGAAGGAATGAAAGGAAACCTAGTAATATTGAAGAAAAACCAAAAATATCTTTGATGGGGTTCGTAGATACAACAACGTTACACGAAATTATTGCAAGGGCTATAAAAATCACAAATAGTAAGAGGGGAGACTACGATGGACAATTTTGGTGGACCACCTAGTTTTTTTGCTTTTCTACTAGAAGTTCCTCCGTTTTTCCTAACCTATAAAGGATTAATTCTTATATTCGTAATCTGTGTATTTGCTTACGTCATAATAAAAGTACTATCAACCTGGATTTCAAATAATGCATCGGAGATAACACAGAAGAGATGTAAGGTTACAGATAAACGAACTCAAGTATGGGGCGGATCAAATGATATCAGTACAAGTACAAATTATTACATAACATTTGAGTTTGAAGATAATACCCGAAAAGAACTATATGTAGGAGACAAACACTATGGATTAATTTCAATTGGTGATCAAGGCGAATTAACTTATCAAGGAACCAGATTTAAAGGGTTTATAAGGATGACAGATAATCAGTAAAGTAGGCGATTTCACAAGGTTATATGAAGCGGGAGGAAGACATCTAAAGTTAAAAATAAAAGGAACCACAATCTCTTGAAGTGACCCCAAAAAGTTAGACATTATATAGTTAGGCCACCTCTAACGCATGAGTTCGGTACTGTACCGGGCTCATGCGTTTTAGTTTTGCCTTTATTCGTTTGTGGTTGTAATAGTGGATATAT